>OZ252114.1:0-5434894 GCA_965248635.1 Acidobacteriota bacterium
GTAGAAACCACTTGTTGAGAAGTCAGCCGTCTTCAGTTTCCGACTCATTTCCCTCGTAGATTCTGTCAGTTCGTCGGACGTTCATAGATATTAAAGGCACTTCATGAGGGATGCAGTTGATGCCCGGAAAGGGGTCTCAGGTTAAGCGACTAGAACCAGCTGCCTAACAGCGACTCCTCACCTGAAAGTCCGGTCATGACCCGATTCGTTTCTCCCACTGCCCTTTCCTGCGGTACTTCCCCCGATCTAGCGCCTAAGGGGTTGTTCGGGTAATCTAGCGCGTATGGAAAAGCCCATCAGGGCACGACCAGACCAATCGGGTGGAGGGCCTCCCGGCCCAGCCTGGCCGAGGAGGACTGAAATGCATTCTTCTAGATCCCTTGTCGCACCGTCGATCGTTCTGTTCCTTTGCGGCTGCGGTGGACCGGTGGAAGTCGCTGATGTTGTCTACACCAGCGGTCGGATCTACACCGTCGACGAGGCACAACCCTGGGCCGAGGCCGTGGCCATTAAGGACGGCAGGTTTCTGGCCGTGGGAAGTATTGCCGACATCGGCGACTTGCAGGGCGAGAATACCGAAACTGTGGACCTGGGCGGGAGCTTCGTTATGCCGGGCATCATCGACCTGCACGTGCATCCCTTCATGACACCGCTGTTCAATGTGATAAACCTGGATTTCTCTGACCCAACTAACGTGGACACCATGCTTGCCGAGTTGAAAGGCTTTGCCGAGGAGCACCCGGAAAAGGAATGGATTAGGGCCGGCTCCTATGGCTTGGGCGTGTTCCCAGATGAAAACCCAAGCAAGGAACTGCTGGACGAAGTTATCCCCGATCGGCCAGTGATAGTGATCGACCAGACTGGGCACAACTATTGGGTTAATTCCCGTGCGCTGGACCGGGCCGGCATCGATGCAGACACACCAACTAGCGACAAGTACATCATCGTCAAGGACCCGGCGACTGGCGAGCCCACCGGTACCTTGCGCGAAAGCGCCATGCGTCTGGTGGAACAGGTGGCCGACTGGCCCAGCCCGGAGGAGAATGCCGTAGCGTTTAAAAAGGTGTTCGACGAGTTCAATTCCCACGGAGTGACCACCATGCGCACAGCCGAGGGCCAGGCCCCTTCGCTAGACGTGGTGAAGTCTATGGAAGATTCTGGCAACCTGACCATGCGCTTATTCGTTGCCTGGGACTGGCACATGCACATCACCACACCGTTCACCAACGAGGAAATGGACCAGGCGATTGCAGGCCGTGGCCAATATGCCACGGAAATGGTCAACCCCAACTTCGTGAAGATCTTCCTCGACGGCACGCCGATTGGCTACAACTCACCGTTCATCGAGCCGTACGCCGATGACGCGAGCCAACACGGCGTCGGCAAATTCTCAACCGAAGAACTGAGCCAGATCGTCACTAACTTCGACGCCCAGGGCATCGGCGTGATGATGCATTCCATCGGCGATGGCACAGCCCGCATGGGACTCGACGCAATTGAGGCGGCCCGCGCGGCCAATGGCGACACGGGCGTCCGGCATTCCGTCGTTCACCTTGGTTTCGTGCACCCGGATGACATACCCAGGTTCAGTAGCATTCCGGGCGTGTACGGTGAGCTTTCGCCTGCGGCCTCCTACCCCATGCCCGGCACCATCCGGTTCAAAGCGATGCTGGGCGAGGACCGCTACGCGCGCTGGCTGCCGGCGGGCTCCCTGCTGAAAGCGAACGCCATTGTGGGTTATGGCTCAGACTGGCTGACCTTGATACCGCCTAGCCCGTGGATGCCGATGCAGGGCTTCGTGACTCGAGAGAACCCCGACCATCCTCAGCTCGGGGCAATGCACCCAGATGAGCGCATCACGGTGGAGCAGGCAATTCGGGTATTTACGCTGAACGGCGCACGAGCGGTCGGCGCAGAAGATCGCATCGGTTCTATCGAGGTGGGCAAGCTGGCTGACTTCATTGTGCTGGATCGCAACTTGCTGGAGATCGAAGCGACCGACATTCGCCATACGCTGGTGGAACGGACGGTACTGAAGGGGCGGGTCGTTTATGACCGCGATCGGGATCCGGAGCCCGATCTGATCGACGAGTCCGAATACGCAGAAGCGGGCCGATTGGTGCATTAGGTTTGAAAACGATTGACACTGAGTCGGCCCTTCGCTCAGATCGGCCAGGAAGGCTACCAGCGATGGCTCAATGGCGCACTTTGAGGCTTTCGGAGTATCGCCGGCAGATCCGGGCCGCCGGGAGGTGGCCTCAAAGCGCCGCGGCGCTTGCCCTATCGCTCGGCCTCTTCACCCCTACCTGGGCACAGGACCCAGCGGACGGCAGTCCGACTTCGGAGTCTACGCAGAAGGAAACCGTATTCGAGGACTATTTGAGGTTCAAGCAGGACGTCAAACAGCGAACCGGGCTCGGTTTTGGCTTCCAGTATTCACTGATGCATGCTCAGCGTGCCGGAACTTCGTTGAACGAAAACAACTACAACCTCAGCGGTCAATTCGACTTTCTGCTGACCTGGGATCTTTTCGGAGGCAGGGGGAGATTCAACCTGTATTACATGGACCTGCACCAGCTCGGAGAGATTGAGACTTCGGAGTTCGTGAAGAAGAACGGTTTGATCACGCCGATCAACGATAGTGATCCCGTCAGTATGCTTCGACAGCTTTACTACGAGCATCACTTTTTTAAAGAGAAGCTCATCCTCGCTGGAGGCAAGACCGAGGTGCTGGCAGTTTTCGGCGGGAATCGGTATGCAGGGAACGACCGCAGGGATTTCCAGGCCCTGCCCCTGAGTAATGCTGCCGCAAAGGACCGAACCTTCCAGTCTCCCGGATTCTTCGCGAGGGTGCGGCCGATCGATTGGCTGAGCCTGGGATCATCCGTTAACTCACTCAATTTCAGTCGCGGAATACCCGACAAACCCTTTGACGTTTCTGACGTCTATTCAATTTTCAACATCACTCTGGATCCTGAGATCAAGACATCACTCTGGATCCTGAGATCAAGAATCTCGGCAAAGGGATCTACCGGGTGAACTTCGTAGTGACGAACGAACAGGAAGAATCTCCTCTCTCTCAGGGTCTGATCCTGAGCTTGGATCAGGATCTGGGGGATAATTGGGGCGCCTTCTTCCGTTACGACGGGACAGACCTCCAGACCCTCAGCTCGCCCCTCACCTCCAGTGTTTCGGGCGGCGCCGTCTACCGCGGCCCTTTCCGGCGCAGCCGGGATCATTGGGGTGTGGGACTCTTCCGAACCACGACAGAACAGACTGGGGGGGCGTCCGAAGTTGGGGCTGAGACCTTCTACCGGTTCGGGTTGACAGACAGGCTCGAAGCTTCCTTTACGATTCAGATCTTCGATCCCGCTCGGGCCGAAGGTAGCTTCGCCAACTTCGGCATCCGCTTTCTGGCAAACCTGTGAAAACCCCACCGTTGAATCTGGCGGAGGTGAACAATGCCCAAGAGATCTCGAGATTACAGGAACCTGCGTTCGTTTGCGACAGCTCCCCGGAAATGGCCTTTATTCCCGGCGGCTGCGCCACTTCTTCTCCTGTTGCTCCTGTTTACCGTGGCCGGCCTGGCCCGTCCCAAGGTCGATGTCATCGTCATGAAGAATGGTGACCGGCTGACCTGCGAAATCAAGAAGCTGGAGTTCGGTCAACTCCACGTCAAGACGGGATACACGCTGGGAACGGTCGTCATCAACTGGGAGAAAGTCGAGCGAGTGGAAAGCCCCCAGCGCTTCACGGTGGAAACCACCGGGGGAGAGTACTTTTCGGGTTTACTGCAGAAGGAGGCGGTATCCGCCACGGTTGGAGAAGGAGAGGTGACCGTTATTGAGGGAAGCAGGGCAACCCGCCTGACCGGCGAGGAAGTGGTCGAGATCGCTCAAATGGAGGCGGGCTTCCTGAGAAAAATGGATCTCAAGATCGACTACGGTTTTACGTTTGCCAAGGCCAACAAGCGGACCCAGTCCAATCTGCAGTCCAATCTGCAGTACAGAACGGAAAAACACTGGGCTGAGCTTTCCGTGAGCTCGTTGTTTGCCGGACAGACGGACGGCTCCGATACGAACCGTCACAACTCGACCGCCTCCTACATCCGTTTCCTGGGTACACGAAAGTGGTTCGCCGTGGGGCTCGCGGATTTCCTCAACAACGACGAGCAGCGTCTCGACCTGCGGACCACTGTGGGAGGCGGGCTGGGGCGGAAGGTCATCCATTCCAACCGGAAACACGCTTTTGGTACAGGGTGGAGCCGTCTGGAACAGTGAGACTTTTGCTCCAGAAACGGGCCGGGAAGAGGCGAACAGTGCGGAGGGTCTGCTGGCAACGAACTACTCCACGTTCCGCTTTGACTCCTCCGAACTGATTACGAGTTTGTACGTTTTCCCGAGCTTCTCGGATCCAGGACGTGTCCGCCTGGCGTTCAACGCGAGCTTGTACTGGGACATCATCGGCGACCTCTTCTGGAGATTGACCTTCTGGGACAATTTCGACAACCGGCCACCGGAAGAGACGGCCAAAAACAACTTTGGGATCAGCACGTCCATCGGCTGGTCGTTTTAGATCAGATCGGGCTCCGGATCCCGATCTGATCGACGAGTCCGAATACGCAGAAGCGGGCCGATTGGTGCATTGACTTAGACGCCGGGTTCCAATGTTTCCTTCTAGCCGAAAGCCGCCGTTGATTACGCCTCCATAAATCGACCTTCTCCACAAAGCCCCAGATTCAAAAAGAAAGAAGTTGTTGTCAAGGTCTTGGGCGGACGCATCAGGCGGCGACCTCATCCTCTCGGACTCCATTCACAAATCTAACGTTGTCGACCACCTCTCCCAGACGCCGGTAGCCTTGTAGTCGGCGCCATCTTTTTTCAGCGCTTCTGCACAGTTTGAATACCATTGTCAGCATGGTTTGCCTGGACAAGCATCCTCGAGTCTTGGCCGTTCGCAGTTTCACAGTCGCGAAGGTCGACTCAATCGGATTGGTAGTTCTCAGATGCGGCCAGTGTTCGGCCGGAAAGTCATAGAAGGCCAGCAGCTCTGTCCGATCCTTGGCCAGGCAGGATGTGGCCTTCGGGAACTTCAGCTGATAGGTGGCAATGAACTCGTCAAAAGCCCTAAAAGCATTCTCTCGGGTTTCAGCCATCCAGATCTGATGCAGCGCCGTCTTGGCTTTTGGCTGTACTGCCTTGGGCAGATAGTTGAGTACATTGCCGGTCTTGTGCACCCAGCAGCGTTGCTGTCGGGTATTGCCGTAGATCTTGGCCAGGGCTTTCCAGAATCCGAGGGCTCCGTCGCCAATCGCCAGTTTCGGTCCCATGCGCAGGCCTCTGGAGCGCAGATTGCGCAGCAACTCCCACCAGGATTGCTCACTTTCCCGGTAGCCATCTTCCACGGCAATCAGCTCCTTTTTGCCGTCCGCACGGGCTCCGATCAGCACCAGAAGACAAAGCCGGGCATCGTCAAAGCGAACGTTGGCATAGACGCCGTCAGCCCAGACGTAAACGTAGCGCTTATTGGAGAGATCACGCAGCCTCCACTTCTCATAATCCTTGACCCACTTGCCTTTGAGCCGTCTGATTGTCTTGGCCGACAGTCCCGGTGCATTCGTCCCCAACAGGGCACTCAACGCGTCGGAGAAGTCTCCTGTGGAGATCCCCTTCAGGTACAGCAGAGGCAGCAGCTCCTCTACGCTCTTGCTTCGACGCAAATAGGGAGGCACCAGGCTGGAACGAAAGCGGATGATCTCCTCCGACTCCTCACCAGTTCCTCGGTCTCGAACCCGCGGAATCCGAACCGGGATCCCTCCAATCCCCGTCTGAATCTCACGCTTCGGCAGGTAGCCGTTGCGAACCAGACGTTTTCGGCCCTGGACATCACTCTGACCCTCGTACTCTTCCAGAAGTCCTTCAAGCTCGGCTTGAACTGCCTCAGCCAGGAGCTTCTGTGCCCCTTCTCGAAGCATTTCCGTCAAGGCATCCTTCGTCGTGGTTGGTTCGTCGATGGAAACTACAGTATCTTTCTTCAAGGCGTATCCTTGTGGGCGAACTCATTATCGATCTTCACGGTTCAGGGTACGCCATCTGACAGACGCCCCTCCGTACACAACTTTGGATCATATCTCGACCGAACCTAACCGGTACCACTTCACTCCGTTTTACTTTTTCGCCCGGCAGATTTGACCCACCCCCTTATATCGGTCACGGTAAACCCTTTAAGGCTCCTAGAAAGGGGAGAACAGAACCTTGCCTTCGCCTCTCTCATCGATCAGCTTCTGGATATGCTCGACCAGCAGATCTCGGCGTGCCATCAGGGCTTTGATTTGGCTGCCGGTGAGGACTTTCTTGCATTCCTCCTCCAGCACTTCCCGATCCAGTTCCTGCAGTCTTTCCCAGAGGTCGCGCCGGCACCATCGAATCAGTTGAGGATTGGGTAGTTTCTTGGTTCTTGAGAAAGTGCGCGTGTGGTCGATCATCCCTGCCGTTTCGAAGTGGCGGCCTATCGTGTTAGAGATGCTGACCTTGCGAAAAGCCGCATGCAGTTGCACGCCATCCTGCTCAAGCAGCACCTTGGAGATCCTATTGACGCCCACCCCAACTGGCTTCTGAGACAGGATCCGGGCGGTGCGCAGGAATTCAAGGATTTGAGAGTCATCTTGGAAGGGCAAAGGAGACCCCTCAGGATTCTGCCACCTCAGCGAGGAGGGTGGTGCCTCTTGAAGAATACTTTCGAATCCCCAGAGAGGATCCTCGGCAATCAGCCCTGGCAACCGTCTCAATGGGAAGGAGGGGGTCGGTGCCGGGCAATACCAGGGGTTGCGCTTCCAGCTGCACGGGAACAGCGTCGGCCAGGTCTACGGTTGTTGGCTCGTCACTCGCCAAAGTCCAGGAACCGGAAACGAGTGAGACGGTCAGGGTCAGGGTGGTGAATGTGGCTTGGATCGTCATGGTTTCATCCTCTTTTTTTTGTTCTTACTAAGGAAGACGGAAAGCGGGTCCAGGAACTACAAAGGCCATGGGGATTTTTGGGGGGGGGGGAGAAAGACCTCGGCGGCGCTGCTATAATGAGCGGCACTTTTCGGATCACAGCTCTTCAAGGAGGACGACACGGTGGAGGCAGCCTCGACTCAAGAGGTCACACAGCTACTGCTGGCCTGGCGGGAGGGCGACGAGGCGGCGCTAGAGAAACTGATCCCCCTGGTGCATCAGGAGCTGCGGCGACTAGCGCACCGCTACATGGCGGGTCGGCGTCCCGATCACAGCTTGCAGACGATCGCTCTGGTCAATGAAGCCTACATGCGGCTGGTGGGCTTCGGGCAGGTACGCTGGCAAGACCGGGCCCACTTCCTGGGTGTTTCCGCCCAGCTGATGCGGCGAATCCTGGTGGATGCTGCCCGCTCGCGTGGCTCCTTAAAGCGTGGAGGGGGAGATCAACGGATGACTTTCGATGAAGGGCTGGTGGTGTCCCCAGAAAGGGAGGAGGACTTGATCGAACTGGACGATGCTTTGAGGGAGTTGGCCGAGTTCGATCAGCGGAAGAGCAAAGTGGTGGAGCTACGTTTTTTCGGAGGACTGGGTGTGAAGGAGACAGCCGAGATCTTGCAGGTCTCAGCGGGTACGGTGATGCGGGACTGGAAGTTGGCCAAACTCTGGCTTCTAAGGAAACTGAGCCAGGAGGGGGCCGGATGAAGCCTGAGCGTTGGCAGCAGATCGAGCGGCTCTGTCACGCCGCCCTGGAGGTGGAAGAGGAGCATCGGGCGGCTTTTTTAGAGGAAGCCTGTGGAGGGGATAAGACCCTGCGTCGCGAAGTCGAACACCTTCTAGCCCAGGAGACGAAAGCGGAAGACTTTCTAGAAACTCCGGCCCTGGAAGTGGAGGCCAAAGCCATGGCCCAGGATCAGGCGAACTCGATGGTGGGGCGACAGATCGGCTCCTACAAGATTGTTTCCCTGCTGGGCATTGGGGGAATGGGAGAAGTGTACCTGGCTGAGGACGCCAGCCTGAAGCGCAAAGTAGCGCTGAAATTCCTTCCGGAAGAGATGCGACGAGACGAGATCGCGCGCAAACGCTTTCTGCGTGAGGCCAGGTCGGCAGCGGCTCTGGATCATCCCTTTATCTGCCACATCCATGAAGTGGGAAAGTCCGATGGCAAGGAGTTCATCGCCATGGAATATGTAGAGGGGAAGACGCTGAAGGACAAGTTAGACGAAGCCCCTCTGCCCTTGAAGGAAGCCCTGCCGACAGCAGTGGAGATTGCAGAGGCAGTAGAAAAGGCCCATCAGAAAGGGATTGTGCACCGGGATCTGAAGCCCTCCAACATCATGCTCACGCCGGAAGGGCATGTCAAAGTGATGGACTTTGGCCTGGCCAAGCGGGTGGCGGCGGAAGGATCAGAGCAGGAAATTACATCGGCGTTGACTACGGAAGGCTCAGCGCTGGGAACCGTCCCTTACATGTCCCCCGAGCAGCTACGGGGAAAGAGGGTCGATACGCGGTCGGACATTTTCTCCTTCGGAGTGGTTTTGTACGAGATGCTCACGGGGGTCCATCCTTTCCGGAAATCCCAGCCGATGGAGACGGCCCATGCCATCCTAAGCGAGGTCCCGCCCCCTTTATCTCGATACAGGAATGAGGCTCCTCCCGTTCTTCAGCATACGGTCAGAAAGATGCTGGCCAAGGACCCGGATCGCCGTTACCAGCTCATCCATGACGTGAGAACCAATCTGGCAGAAATGCTGGGTCAGGTTGCAGACTCAACCGTCGAGGATGTGTCCAGGGACACCACAGGCCTGGGAAGTGAGCGGCCGGCTGGCAAATCGTGGCGGCGAGCCATACCGTGGAGCATGATGGCTCTGATGGCACTTGTTGCCGCTGTTGCCATCTGGCGGGAGGCCCCTCCTGCACAAGGTCCCGTGAGCCGATCGACCATTAAACTCCCACCAGGCCAGAACATAACTGCAAGAGCTGCAATAGCTCTCTCAACCGATGGTCAAACTCTCGCCTACGTGGCTCAGGAAAGCGGGGCTCAAAGACTGTATGTGCGCCCCATGGATGAATTCGAGGCCAAGCCGATCCCCGGCAGCGAGGGCGCTGAGGGCCCGTTCTTTTCCCCCGACGGCAACTGGGTGGCCTTTTTTGCCGACAGTAAGCTCAAAAAAGTGTCAACTTCTGGGGGCTCGCCTCTCATCATTTGTGATTACCCGCGAATCTTCGAGGGGCGATCTTTTGTCAGCGGGAGCTGGGCGCCCGACGAGACGATCCTTTTCGCAAATTCGGCTACCCATGGCATTTGGCAGGTTTCGGCCCGCGGGGGAACAGCCGAGCCAATAACCGACAGCCATGTGGGAGAGTTTGACGAAGTGCACCTGTTCCCGCAGGTTCTCCCAGGAGGGAAGGTGGTTCTATTTAGCGGCGGGGCTGTGGGGTCCACAGACTGGCGCATCATGGCGCATTCCCTCGAGACTGGGGAGCAGCAGAGCCTGGTCAAGCCGGGCGCCTATGGCCGTTACCTGCCCACAGGACACCTAGTGTATTACTGGGAAAACAACTTGTTGGCGGTGCCGTTTGATGTTGAAGAGCTGCGGGTGACCGGGCCGTCGGTCCCGATCCTGGAGGCTGTTACGCGGAGAGGCTTTGGTGCGTCCGAGAGCGGAACGCTGGCCTACGTGCCCGGCCAATACAGTGCCCGTTTTTCAGCGACGCTGGTCTGGGTGGACCACGAGGGAACGGTTGAGCCTTTGGCGCTGCCGCCGGGCAGCTATTGGGGACCACGAGTCTCCCCTGACGGGAGGCAGTTGATTTATTTCGGCGTAGAAGAAGACTTCAACGTATACGTCTACAACCTGGAGCGGGGCACGTTAGGCCAACTCACGGTTGAGGAAGGAAATGGCTACTGGCCTATCTGGACCCCGGACGGCAAGCGCTTGATCTTTAATTCCAACCGGCATGGGGGATTGCTCAACCTGTATTGGAAACCAGGGGACGGAAGTGGCCAGGCAGAACGCCTCACGGAAAGCAAATATAACCAGCAGCCGCAATCGTGCTCGCCCGACGGGAAACTACTGGCCTACCAAGAAGAAATCCGTGGCCCTGAGAGCACTGGATACGATATCTGGGTACTTTCATTGGAAGGACGGGGCAAACCGCAAGCATTCATGCAAACGCCGGCTAATGAGTTCCACCCCATGTTCTCGCCCGACGGGCAGTGGCTGGCCTATGTCTCGGACCAGACGGGTAAGAACGAAATCTATGTGCGGCCCTATCCCGGACCCGGCGGCTTGACAGTGATCTCGACGGCAGGGGGTACGGACCCAGCTTGGGCTCCCAACGGGAAGCAGCTCTACTATCTGGAGTCTGCGGCCGGATCTGCCATGCGGCTGATGTCTGTGCCGGTCCAGATCGGGCCGACTCTTCGTCCGGAAAAACCGAGGCTGCTGTTCGCAGGGAACTACGGGGGAGGGATCTTTGGTCGGGGGTACGACCTCGAACCCGACGGCGAGCGGTTTCTGATGATCCAGAGGACCGAGTCGCAAACAGCCTCAACCCAAATCAACGTCGTTCTCAACTGGTTCGAAGAATTGAAGCGCCTTGTACCCACAGACAACTGAAAAATGAATCCTCTAAGGATCGACCAGCAAATTATCCATTTGGCTGCAGCTGCCTAGAGTCCAAGTGGGCATCCCGCTAAAGTTCCCGTTTATTCGGTTCACCTTGGAAACATTGGACTTGCAACGGTCCCAGGTCAACATGAGCCAGTATGTTTTTGACCGTACTCAAGACCATCCTTTTCGACTCTCACCGGCCAACTCGCACTCTCCTCAGATTCTCTATCACGACAAGGCAAGCGAAAAGCCTGATAGCACTAGCTTTTAGGGGCGACGGAGACTTCACTTTTATGAACCAGCAGAATCTCTCTCGTGGGTCAACTTTTTCTTACGGCACATTGACCCCGCCCTCTAGTAGGCGACCAGGGCAACCCCGACTTCCCGCTTTAACCGTGAGGACAATTCACTGAAGCCTTCGACACCCGGTTAGGCTAACTTTTGGTTGATAGAGGGTAGTATGGGCCGCTATTATTACACGGCCTTACCATTACCCTAGAATGCCATTTAAACGTCGATAAGGCACCCTAGCATCGGCGATAGCAAAGAAGGCTACCCTGAACCACACCCTGGAACCGCTAAGGGCTTATAATCAATTATTTTCCATTGTGAATTGTTCTTGACCGCTTCACTTCCTAACCCCCAGATTCACCCCACCCCCTCAATAGACGACCAAGGAAGTGTCATAAGGGCCTAATCACTTCTGCTGTGGGAGATCCGACCTACCCTTTCCGCGCTTGTTTCTTTCTTTTCGCCGAAGAGGCTTTCATTCGCTCGGAGACGGCCTTTCTTTGCTCTGGGCTCATGCTTCGGCGCTTACGTTTCTTCAGTGGCGTTCTCTGCGTACTCGATCCTGTTTCCATTTGCGCCTGAATCTCTGCAATTTCGCTTTCTATACCTACCCTTTCGCTTTGAAGCCGTTCCAGGGCAAGGGTGAGGAGTCTTTCTTTCGAGATTGGCATTATCGATTCTCCTTAGTATTTAGAGTCTTAGAGCGACCACCTGGACTGTACTCTCCTTGGTTTTGAATGTACAGCCGGAATAATTGACTGTAAGACCAACTATCAATATTGCACGAACTTGCGATTATGGGACCACCAATGGGAAAGCCTTGAACAGACTGGCCCGACTTTACAAATCGTTTGACACGAGGCTTCAAATAAAGAGCGGATTTTGCCCGGTTGCTCTGGCCCATCTGATCGCGTAGTATAGGTTTACCAACCGAGAAAGATGGGCATGAAAGTTTACCACTAGCCTAGGCAGCTGCCGCGATGGGCATGCGGGTCAGATCAGAGCCGGAGACCAAGTGATTTGTCAGTCGGCTCGACAATTGACCCTATGCTTACTTTTCCCAGTGGCAGATTCGCACTCTCCTCTACTAGGCGGCGGCTGAGCCAAGAGTCAGTCCGCTGAAAGTGAACGCCCATGTTGAGCTTCGGCGGGTGGAATTGAAACCGATCAGAGGAGATCAAACCTATGTATGAACTAGAGAGACTAACTTTGGAACTCGAGAAAGCGTGCGCCCTGTTGGCGTCGCCCTTCAATGGAGTTCCAAAGGCGGCTTTGTCGGCCAGCACACGGCAAGAAACAAAACACGCGGGTTGTGATTCTTGGAACTTCTACAAAGATGGCCAGACCTGGCACATCGGTCAGTCGCATTTCAAAGAGACGAAAGGGTTTTTCTACCTGAAGGTCCTGATAGAAAGCCCTGGGCGCGAAGTCGATTGCCTTGAGCTTCTCAAGATTACCGACCCCCAGATCGGCGATCTCCCCCTTTCTTCTAACTGTGGTGAAGTTGCAGACCGTCAGACCAAGGACGCCTGTCTACTGGGCCTGAACGACAACGAGTGCTTTGAAGATAACGATGGCGGGGCAATGGTCAATGCCTGCTCTCATAGGAGCCCACGATCATGACGCCTGAAACCGAAGTAGCCAGCCCAAGACAAAGAGGGTTGAAAGATGCACGGTCTCCCAATCGACAGAAGCACTCGCGAAGCAAAGACTTCTCTGGCTTTAGAGAAACGGCCGTTAGAGCCTCTAACCGTTCTAGGAGAGAGAATTCTCCAGAAATGCATATCCCCTGACCGTCTGGTGACATGGATCATCCAGAATCGATTTAGCGAGCTAGGGAGTTGGAAAGCCGTTGCAGAGGAGCTTGGGCTCAATCGCGGGCTAGTCTATCAAGTTGCTCACGGACAGGTTACGAGTAGTGAGAAAGCGAAGAAGGCAGTGATGGAGCGTTACGGTAGATCGCAAGATACAGATCAACCGCGCCAATTGAACCTATTCTATTTGAAGGAGAAGAGATGAATACGACGGAATTACAAGCAACACAGCAACAGCCAATAGAAGGCCAGCACACGGAAGAGATCTCGGAATGACAAGGGAAAAGTGACCCGGCTTGATCACGTAATAGTGCCCCACCTGGTTGTAGATTGTTGTAACTGATCCTGGGAAACGATCTCCTCGAGTTCCTGAAGACTGAGAGAGGGGCCGCAGTGAGGGCGAGCCCGAACGGAGTGCCCCTCTCGGCGGCCGACTCAACCCGGTCCCCTGAGTGGTCTACTCGCCCCGTTAACCCCCTTGAAGTCTCTGCTGTTGGAGATATCCAACCCAGCGGTCGAGGCGACATAGCTGTGTGGCCGGCAGGAGACACTTCCGGGGACCCAGAAGGCTATTTTGACCTCGACTTGGCTCTTTGCCGGCGCCTCTTCTTTTGCCGTTTGAGACTCTCGGCCAGACGGATGCTCTCCCAGTCGAACTCGTAGATCTGGCAGCGATGGGTGAGCCGGTCCAGCAGGGCCGCCGTCAGGGAAGCATCGCCAAAGACCCGGGTCCATTCGGCAAAGGCCAGGTTGGAGGTCACCAGCAGTGAAGCCTTCTCGTAACGATTGGAAAAGACTTGATATAGCAGTTGGGCTCCTTCTTCCGAAAACGGGATGTAGCCGAGCTCATCGAGGACGATCAGGTGAAAGCGATCGAGCTTTCGAAACACTCGCTCCAGCTGTCTTTCCTCCCGGGCCTCCACCAGCGTATTGACCAGGCCCGAAGCACTGTAAAACCCAACCCGGTGACCGCGCCGGCAGGCCTCCACTCCCAGCATCGTGGCCGCATGCGTCTTGCCCGTACCGTGTTTGCCGATCAAAGCCACGTTCTCTCGCTCATTGATCCAAGTGCATTCGGTCAGCTCCCGTACCTCGACCCCGTCCAGTGTGGGCCACAGTGCGAGATCCGTCTTCTCCAGCGTTTTCATCACCGGAAAGCGCGCTTCCTTGAGCCGGCGCTCCAGCTGATTGGCACGACGCTGCTCGAGTTGCCGGCTCACCAGATCCAGCAAGAACGCCTCGTAGCTGGCCCTCGTTTCCCGGGCCTGGCGCGCACACTCGGCGTAATCTCGCCGCATCGTAGGCAGCCGCAGCTCCTTGAGGTGATCCTTCAGCAATACCGCTTCACTGGCGCGGCTCATCGCCTACTCCCCAGCAAGGCATTGAAGCTCGCCACAGCCATCCTCTCGACCCGACGGTCCGTGATCCCCGGAATCAGCTGGGCTGGCAGGGGCTTGATCGAGCGGCTGGAACTTTCCTGGTAGCGGATCCAGTGCCGGATCGAAGCCAGGCTCGGGCATTGCAGCTCCAGCACCCGGGTAATTGCTTTTTCGACAAGTGTTTCCGGATAGCGCTGATGCAAGCCCAGGATGCCGATAAACTCTCGAGTGCCGGAGTTCTCGCCCAGGCGGCTGCGCAACCTGGCGAGCAGCACCTCGTAGTCCGCAGGCCAGCGGGCT
The DNA here is from genome assembly GCA_965248635.1 of Acidobacteriota bacterium. Classification (GTDB taxonomy): domain Bacteria; phylum Acidobacteriota; class UBA6911; order RPQK01; family CBDAPI01; genus CBDAPI01. Next base: position 14,394 of record OZ252114.1, read on the forward strand.
CGCCACTGCAGAATGGGCCGGGCACTTTCAAACGATCCAGGCCGCTGCTGGAGCAGATCCAGATAGTGCAGCGAATCGATCTTCCACTTGCTGTTGGAAAAAACTCGCTCGTGCTCGGCGATCTTCCGATCCTCTGCAAACACCTCCACCTTCCAGCAGCTCACATGCGACCACACCCAGCGACCCACATACGCTCTGGGCACGGAGTAGCGATTGCGGTCCACTCGCACCGTCTGGTAGAGATCCACTTTCACTCGCAGCGGCTTGTAGTTGTCATAGGGGCGCTGGGGCAGGGGCAGCAGTCGCGATCTCTCCGACTCGAATCGCTCCTGGACAGTTCGATCATCTTCCCGGACCGCAATCCGGTGACTGCCATACTTCTGGCAGCGTTCCAAGAGCATCTGGTTGAGCTGTTCGAAGTCTTTGACTCGGGGCAACGGCACCAGGAAGTTTCTCCGCGCAAAGCCGACCAGGCCCTCCACTCCACCCTTCTCTCGGCCTAATCCCGGAGTGCAAAAGCGGGCCTGGTACGTGTAGTAGCTGCGAAAGGAGACAAAGCGTTCCTGCTCCACTCGTTTCTTGCCCCGCAGAATCTTTTTCACCGCGGGGCTCAGGTTGTCATACACCAGGGTCCGAAAGATCCCCTGGAAGTAGGCAAAGGCTCGCATGTGGGCGTCAAAGAACATCTCCTGACGCTCCCAGGGATAGGCTCTCACGAAGGCCTTGCCCGAGTAGCGTGAGCGCATCATGAACAGCTTCACCATCCGCCGCTCCCCTGCCATCTCGACCCAGGCTGTCCCCCAGTCTACTTCTGCCTCCCGGGCCACTTCCGGGTCCAGTGGAACCACCGCCTGCTTGCCTCCGTAGCCGTGAGCCGCCTTCCACTCCCGCACCCAGCGCCGCACCGTCGACTCGGCTCCCCTAAATCCGTACTCCTCGACCAGCCGATCCCAGATCCGGCGAGACGTGTGACGCTGACGCCGCGGCCGATCCCGGTCTCCCAGCAGCCAGCCCTCGATGATCTTTTCCACCGGATTCATGACCGGGCATCTGGTTGGCTTTCGGCGTCGGTACTTGGGCTCCAATCCTTTCAAGGCTTTGCGAATCGTTTCCCGATGATGACCTGTCTCCCGACGGATCTCTCGGATGCTCTTTCCGTATACGCGGTGGGCTGTTCTGATAAGCTCGTACTGGTCCATCCCAATCACTCCGGCCTCCGTTCCAGTTGTTCGTTTTGCTTTTGAACAAAACTAGAACAGAGGTCTGATTGGGGTGGGTCACTTTTACTCGATCACTCGCCCCAATCCGGGTCACATTTACGATAGCGAAATCAGAGATCCTGAGGGAGCCGCTAGATGAGCCTGGAACCGAGAGGGACATTTACGAGCCAAAGTTGGATCGAATACCAGAGGATCTAAGGAAACTGCGCCAGTGGGTCGGGTGGAGATACGGGAAGAAGAAACAGTCTGGTCGCAGAAAGAAGGTGCCAGTGGATCTTATTACGGGGCGGAATGCGAAGGTCAACGACCCGAAAACCTGGACCACCTACGGTGCGGCCAAGGATGCTCTAGAGCACCCCGAATACGAAATAGACGGAATCGGTTTCGTCTTCACGAAAGATGACCCTCTTGCCTGTATTGACCTCGACGACTGCCGCGATCCTGAAACAGGTCAAATCGAAACCTGGGCAGAAGATATTCTAATTTCGCTCGACAGCTATTCCGAGATCAGCCCGAGTGGCAGAGGGGTTCACACCATTATGAAGGCCGATTTGTCGGACGGAGCACGGTGCAGATATGAGCTAGATGCGAACGAGATTGAGGTCTACTCATACGGACGCTTTCTTACCATGACAGGGCAGACGCTCGAAGGGTCCACCGACATAGCCGAGCGTACCCCCCAGCTCACTGAGGTGATAAGCAATGCTTCCAACGGACAAACCGACGGCGAGCCGTCAAGCAACACAGATCCTCACGATTCCGAAACAGAACGGAACGAGAGACTGTGGAAGCTCGATGTCCTGTATTCAGGCGACTGGAAAGGAGCACGTTATCTGTCGCCTTCTGAAGCTGATGTGGCCTTCTGCAGGATCCTTTCTAGTGTCACCCGCGATAAAGATCTGATTGATGCAGCCTTTCGAAGCTCTGGCCTCTTTCGGGAAAAGTGGGATGAGAAGCACAGCGCCGACGGCAAAACCTACGGCCAAGTGGCAATCGAGAAGGCCCTGGGGTGGGGCAACGGGGACGAAGGTAAGGGGTGGCTGCGGCTGGACGCTGCTGATGTAGACGACTGGCCCTGTGAGGACCCGGAATGGATTATTGAGGGTTGGTTCCAAAGGACCGGTTGGTCCTCGTAGCTGGTCAATCACAGGTTGGGAAATCCTTGCTTTGGCTATACATCTCCGGGCTGATGGCGCAAGGCGGAAAGCTCTTCGACACCTTCGAGGTGAAACGGGCAAGTACCGTTCTCTATCTGGCCCTAGAAGACCCTGTATCCCGACTCCAGCAGCGAATACAGGGATTTCAGCGCGAAGTCGGAGAACTAGCGCATCCCAATGGCTTTCTCATTCGAGTGCCACAGAGCCCCTTTTCCCTAGCAGATGGAGGGGTCGAACGCCTGGAGAAGCTGATACGTCAAGAGGGGGCCGATGTGGTTGTGTTGGACACTTATCAGAGAGCGACCCCTGGATTACTTTCGTACGGGGAGGCAGAGCAGAGTGTAATCCTCCATGGCCTAGCCAATCTCACTCGTCGAGGTGTCACGCTCATTGTGATTGACCACACCCGCAAGTCGCAGCAGTCCAAGACTCAACACAAGCTGACCATCGACGACATCAAGGGTACTGGCGGTAAGGCTCAGAACGCAGACGCGGTTATCTTGATGGAACGGAGGGGCAGGAATGGAATCAAGGTCACCTGCTTGTCCAAGGACAGTGTCGATAGAACTGCATTCGTCCTCAAAGTTGCTACTGAGGAAGGTGCCACGCCAGTCTTCTCGTACGTTGGCGATTTAAAGGAGCTTGTCTCTGATTCCAAGGCGGTTGCTCGGGAGCGAGAGGTTTCTATTCTCAAAGCCATGAAGCCGGGACAAGAATACTCGAACGCACAATTCTGCAAGGTTACTGAGGTGTCCCCATCGACTGTAAGGAAAACACTTCAGAAAATGGTCCAAGGGGGAAAAGTCGAACGAGTCGGTGGAGGTGCCCAAACGCGATACCGATTAATCAATCAATCACAGCCTGACGAAGAGTGAAGAAGAATGAGTGAGATACATAAGTACTTTATAATCAGTACTTTATATCAGTTATCCAGCAATGAAGTAACGAAAATCTCCAAGGGAAAAGGGGGATTGCCCTTTTACAAGCACATCCCCCTGTGTCTATCAATCAATCGATTGAAAACCCTATGGGTGAGCGTTAGAGGCTGATTGATTGAACTCAGCCAGAATCCGGAGAGAGAAATGATGAAGACCAAGGACCCCGCTGACCTAGTTAAGAGGATTAAATATGCCAAGACCGAAAACAACTAGAATCCGCCTAAACGAAAAGCTTGTTATTGAAAGGTACGGAGACCTGATGATGAGCGCGTGTGAGCGGATTCTTAAAGATGAGATCCCAATTGATGGTGGATATTGGGTTGAGAGCCTAATCGAGTTGCTCACCGCTCAGGACGCCAGGATTGATGAACTCTGCGGAGAACTTGAGAGCGAATTTCCTGAGCTACTTGAGAGACGGTTTCCAACGGACTCGGTCTTAGGCAACAAGCAGGGGACAAAGGAAACCCTTGGGCACTGGGCAGAAGAGAACAGTCGAGAAGGATGGCCAAGGGGTTGAAAAATGATCGGTAAACCCATCCTTCTAATGCAGATTCCGAGCCAGAGAGTCTTTGGCCCGAAGGCAGCGGCTCTGTACCTCGGTGTCCACGTGCAGACCCTCAAGAAGATGACCGATGAAGGCCAAATCGAGGCGGAATGGATGCGTAACCGGAAAGTCTACCTGTTGGAGGAGCTTGACCGTTACATCAAGTCCCTGTCCGACTATAATTGGTGTCACGGCGAAAAGCCGGGACTGGAAAGGAGGCAGTAATGCCAATAAACCAGTGGAAGGATCGCCGCGGTCGGGTAAAGATCTACGTATCTAGACAATGGCCGGATGGGTCCCGGTTCCGGCGTGTCCAACCCAATATGACCGTGGCAAAGAAAACCCTGGCCCGAATCGAGGAAGCCATTGCGATGGGGACGTGGAGAGAACTGAGAGAGCAACTGGCGGTGGGGGGAACGACGGAAGGTGTCCAACCTACGATCGCCAGTTTCTCAGAGGTCTATCTTGAACACTGCGAGACTAGGAACACTCGGCCCGACTTCAAGGTGCAGGCCTTCTCCTCAATCAACCGAGTTGTGGGACACGCGAAACTGTCCGAAATGTCCGTGGCTCATGCTGATCATTTTGTCAAGGTTCGGTCTCAACAGGATGGAGTTGAACCCGCGACCGTGAACCGTGGTCTAGCCGTGTTGAAAAACATGCTGAACTTCGCTAAGCGCCGCGAGTACATCGATGTGAATCCATTGACCGGATACGAGATGCTTCCGGACCGTGAGAGAGCTTTACGAATCCTGACTGTAAACGAGTTCAGGGATCTGGTTCATCATGTCTCCGAGGCTGATCCAGTGATCGGTGTGTATGTGGCTGTCCTGGGAGAGGTTGGTCTGAGAAAAGAAGAAGGAATTCGACTTCAATGGAAGGACATCAGTTCGAGTGATGGCAAACTGACCGTCAGAAAGTCGAAGAACCACAGACCCCGGTATGTTCGTATCTCGGATTTCGCAATCGAGAAACTAGCTTCCCTTATCCGAGTAGTCGGTTGTCCTCAGGTGTTTGTGAATCCTCACACCCGCACGCCCTGGAAAGATCCCCGTGGTCCCTTTTTTAAAGGCCGGAAGGCCGCGGGACTGACATGGGTGAAGGGTTTTCACGATCTCCGACATTTCCGGGCCACACAATGGCTCATGAACGGAGTCGATGTCCGGACGGTTCAAGAATGGCTGGGGCATCGAAGCATAGTGACGACGATGCGCTACGTTCACTACGTCCAGGAGCATGCCAGGGAGGCATTTGCAAGGGCTCAGGAACGGGAGCTTGGCAGACTAACTGGACGATAACTGGACGACAAGCAAGTGATTCTGAGATTCTGGATCAAGCCACACCGCTCTAACCCATTGAAAACAAATGGTGCGAAAGGGGGGACTCGAACCCCCACGCCCTTACGGGCACCAGAACCTAAATCTGGCGCGTCTGCCAATTCCGCCACTTTCGCACCCGGTGGATCCCCATTGTAGAACGTTTCGTTCTGCCCTTGCCCGGTGCACCGAGCAGCCTAACAGAACCCGAGCGTCAGCGAGGGCTGAGTGGTAGCCGCGGCCTCGCCCGCGGTTCTGATCGGGTGTCAGCCCTGGGTCTTGCCCGCGACGACCTTACTCTCGTGTTCCAGCAGGAAGCGTTTGCGCCACACTCCTCCCCCGTAGCCCGAAATGGATCCGTCGCTGCGGATGACGCGATGGCAGGGAATCAGGATGGCGAGGCGGTTGTCTCCATTGGCGCTGCCGATGGCCCGCTGCGCTCCCGGCCGCCCGATGCCACGCGCCTCCTCCCCATAGGAGCGCGTCTCTCCATAGGGAATCCGGCGCAGGAACTCCCAGGCGGCGCGCTGAAACTCGGATCCGGCAACGACCAGGGGGACCGAAAACTCCCGTAAATCTCCCTGGAAGTAGAGTTTGAGTTCTTCGTCGAGCTTTTCAAGATGCTCGTTCTGGCCGGGCAGCACGGCACAGTCCAGCTGCGTCTTGAGGCGCCGGATCTGTGTCTCCAGCATGCGCCGATCGGCGAACTCGAGCAGACAAAGACCCTCTTCTGTGGCGGCTGCCGCCATCGGTCCGAGGGGGGTCAGCAGGCGCGTCATCAGGGCGCTGTTCTTATGGAGGCTGCGTCCCGGTGTCTCCCCGAGGATACGGTCGAAAGCATCCCGGAAGCCACTCAGTGACTCGAATCCATGATCGTAGGCCACCATGATCTGATCGGCCCCGAGTCGAATCCGGCCCAGGGCGAGTCCCAGGCGGCGAGTCCTCTGGTAGGCCTGGAAGGTCATGCCGTAGTGTTTGCGGAACCAGCGGCGTACCCGACCTGGATCCATCGATCTCTCACGCAGATCCGAATCGGTCCACTTTCTTGATGGGTCCTTCTCAACCGCATCGAGCAAACCCCCCAGCCAGTCGGGGGTCTTGCCACTCGGCTCCAGTGGTTTGCATCTTTGACAGGGTCGGTAGCCGGCCAGAAGGGCCTCGCGAGAATCGGCAAAGAACTCGACATTCTCTCGGTAAGGCTTCCTGGCCGGGCAACTGGGGCGGCAGAAGATGCCGGTGGTGCGGACGGCGGTGATGAAAATTCCGTCGTAGGAACTGTCCCGATCGACCAGGGCTGTGTACATTTCGTCAGGCGGCGGCAGGGTGTTCGTGATCATTGACTGCACTCTACTCCCCGGGCACCTTCTGTTTCTACCGAAAACTGAGCGCCGAATTCTTGTAGGCTGGAAGAGTCTTCTGAGTCTTCTCGATTGCTGCGATCCGACGATCGGTTGTACAATCTGTGGTTCCTCTGCCTTCGGGCAGCGGACAGTAGGGTGGGCGTAGCTCAGTTGGTAGAGCACAGGGTTGTGGTCCCTGTGGCCGCGGGTTCGAGCCCCGTCGCCCACCCCATCTCGGCGCGCCCGTAGCTCAGCTGGATAGAGCGCCGGACTTCGAATCCTTCCTAATACATGCGTATTCCGGGCCAAACCGGCCACTGATTCCGATTGAAAGAGGCCACCTGTTCCGAGGCAAACCGGCCGGTGATTCCGGGGCAAAGTAGGCCACTTTGCCGGGTGTTTCCGGAATCGGTGGCCAGTTTCCGGAATGGGTGGCCGGTTTGCTCCGGAATGGGTGGCCAGGTTAGCGGAAAGTTTGTGCCCTCAGGAGTTTGCGACGCTGGGCAACGAGGGCTATCGTTGCTCCTTTTCACTTAAAGAGGAAGAGGAGAACAGATGGCCAATCGGAGGTTGCCTATGCGCAAGATCAAGGAGATTCTCAGACTACATTTTCAGGCCCGCTTATCCGCTCGCCAGATCGCTCGAAGCTGCTCGGTGTCCCGGGCTACCGTGGGCGATTACCTGAGCCGGACCCGGGCCCCCCAGCTCGACTGGCAACAGGTGGCCCAGATGAGCGAGGCCGAGCTGGAAGGACAGCTTTTTCCTCCTCCGGCTCCTCGGGGCCGCCACCGCCCTCCACCCGACTTCGCCTACGTGCACCAAGAGCTGCGGGGAAAGTCGGTCACACTGCAGTTGCTCTGGCAGGAGTACAAGCAGGTTCATCCGGACGGCTACCAGTACTCGCAGTTCTGTGATCTGTACAACCGCTGGAGAGGAAAGCTCGACGTGGTGCTGCGGCAAAACCACCGGGCCGGCGAGAAGATGTTCGTCGACTACGCCGGCCAGACGGTCGAGCTTGCCGATCCCAAGACCGGTGAGATGCGTCAAGCCAACATCTTCGTGGCCGTGCTGGGAGCCAGCAACTACACTTACGCCAAGGCCACGGAAAGTCAGAATCTTGAGTCCTGGATCGGCGCTCATGTGCGGGCCGTGGAGTTTTTCGGTGGCACAACCCGGGTGGTGATTCCCGACAACACCCGCACGGCTGTCTCTCAGGCTTGCTTTTACGAGCCACAGATCAACCCCAGCTACGCCGAGTGGGCGGCCCATTACTCAGTGGCCGTCATCCCGGACCGGGTGCGGGCTCCTCGGGACAAGGGGAAGGTCGAATCGGCCGTTTTGATCGTGGAGCGCTGGATCCTGGCAGCTTTGCGCAAGCGGCGCTTCTTCAGCCTGGGTGAACTCAATGAAGCCATTCACGAACTGCTTGGGGAACTCAACCGCCGGCCTTTCCGAAAACTCGAAGGCAATCGCCTCGAGCTCTATCGGCGGTTGGATCAGCCCGCCCTCAGACCCTTACCCAGGATCCGTTATCAGCTGGCTCGCTGGAAAAAAGCCCGCGTGAACATCGACTACCACGTCGAGTTCGAGGGCCATTACTACAGCGTCCCCTATGCTCTGGTCCGCCAGCAGGTCGAGATCCGTTACACGGAACACATCGTGGAGATCCTGCACCGGGGCCAGCGCGTGGCCTCGCATCGTCGCAACCGCGTGTCAGGAGCCGCCTCTACCTGCTCCGAGCACCGTCCACAGTGTCACCGCCGTTATCTGGAGTGGTCTCCTTCGCGGCTGATCTCCTGGGCTGCCAAGATCGGACCCCACTGTGGTGATCTGGTCGAGAAGATGCTCGCCTCTCGCCGCTATCCGGAACAGGCCTACCGCAGCTGCCTGGGACTGTTGCGGCTGGGAAAGACCTTCGGCGAGGATCGCCTGGAGGCCGCCTGCCGGCGGGCCCTGGCCTTCTCCACCTTCTCCTACCAGAGCGTCAAGTCCATTCTCAAGGCGGGCCTGGACTCCCAGCCATTACCCGAAACCCAACCACCACAACCGGCTCTGGAGCACTCGAACCTGCGCGGAGCCGACTACTTCACTCCGGAGGACAATCATGCTCATTAACCAGACCCTGGAGAAGCTGCATTCCATGCGCCTGACCGGCCTGGCCGAGGCTCTCACCCAGCAACTTGAAGACCCTGACTCCTCCGTTCTCAGCTTCGAGGAACGCATCGGCTGGCTGATCGATCGACACTGGATCTGGAGAGAGAACCAGGCCCTGGCCCGGCGCCTGAAAAACGCCCATCTCAAGGACAGCCAGGCTTGCCTCGAGGATATCGACTACCGTCCTGCCAGAGGACTGGATCGATCTCTCGTCCGTTCCCTGGCCACCTGCGACTGGATCACCAGACATCAGAATCTCATCCTGCTTGGCCCCTGCGGTGTGGGCAAGACCTTTCTGGCCTGTGCCTTCGCCCAGCAGGCTATCCGCCAGGGCCACACGGCCTTCTATACCCGCCAGCCTGTACTCTTTCGCGAACTCTCCATAGCTCGCGCCGACGGGACTCTGCACAAACGCCTGGCAAAACTGGCCCGTGTCGATATCCTCATCGTCGATGACTTCGCCATGACGGCCTTGGCTGAGAGCGAACGTCGTGACTTCCTCGAGATCTGCGAGGATCGTTACAACACTCGCTCCACCATCTTGACCAGCCAGATCCCCATTGCCGATTGGCACCAACAGATCGGTGATCCGACTCTAGCCGACAGCAGCTTAGACCGGCTCGTGCACAACGCCCATCGCCTGGAACTCGCAGGAGGTTCCATGCGAAAGCGTCTGGCGGCTTCTCAGGACTAAAGGCAAAAAGGCTATGGAAACTGCCGCCCTGTGCAAACCCATTCAGCGCTTTGCAGATCTGCTCAGGATTCCCGGCACGTGGGTTCTCACAGGGCTTGGAAAACTCCTCGCTGCGCTCGGCAGTTTCCCACACTTCCCACAGCCTCTACAACTGCTTCACACACATCTTTATTGGAGGTTTCTAGAGTGCCAATCGATCGAAGTTACATTGACTCAAAACGGCCACCTGACTCATCATGAAATCCCCAGCGTCGCTTCGCTCCGACCGGGTGGCCACTTTCCCCGGATTGGGTGGCCGGTTTCCCCGGAATACGCATAATACAAGCCACTCGGCTACCAAAGAATAACATTACAAAGGTTTTACCGGGTTCTTCGCCGAACCTGAAAGGTCATTGATTCCCATTGATTGACGTTCTGACCAGGCAACAAATAGGCAACAGGTTTTCGACCCCAGGAAGGAATATAGGCATGAAACGTTTCGAGCGGCGACTCGACAGGTGAAGAGCTCACGTAACGCCACCGGGAGGAAAAACTTGCCCAGCCGACTTGACCAGCAGCCCGCATGGAGAGCCGGTGTTTTTCTCCTAGTGGCGACCCCATCACCCAAAACCAAGATGTAAGAACCAAAAGGAGTAAAAAAAATGAGCGAGCAAGTATTTGACAGCCGTACAGACAAGGCTTTTGAGCAACTGGTGGGAACCTGCCCTTGGTACGGACAGCCGTGGGCATGGAATGGGGAGATCGATCTCTACGTACAGCAGATCTCCGGGTTCATAGATATGAGGCGAAAGATCGATGGGGAGTGGAAGCTGATCCCTGTAATGCAGATCGATTCTGCAGGTACGCTGCCGGTGACGCCTGCTGAGATCAGAGATCTCGGGAAGCAGGGATTGCTGAGGCTCCAAGTGAAGTCCGAGCAAGACGGCCCGGAGAAAGCGATCTGGGTTTGCTTGGGTAACGGCGCGGCGATGTTCGGGAATCGGATGGTGAAGCACGATCCGTCGTCCGGACCAGAAGGCACTGTTTCTGAGACTCCAGCCAATGAGTTCTTCCACGATCCAGTTGATGGAGTCGTTCCAATCCCTGCCGATGTGGAGACGATGTACACGGACATGGACGCTGTGAAATGGTGGACCGGGACGCAGACCGAGGAAGCCATGGGAACCACTGACAGATTCCAGGGTCCGACCAGTGGACACAAAGCTTGGAACGAAAACCCCGGCCTGGTAGAGGAGCGAGAATACTCCTGGGGGAATCCTTGGTGGTCATCCGACCTTGCCGCCCGGACGTTCGTCATCGACTTGGAGAGAGTGAACGGCGAGAAGTGGATGGGGAACGCCTTCGACTGGGCGTTGGACCAAGTCAACGGCGAGCATCAGTTTCCTACCCAACTGGATATGGTTGTCACTCTTGCCTACGCACCTGGACAGGGGCGCCCCGCCGAGTTTGATCCGATGCGAGAATGGACTGACGATCAGCTTCAAACTGCTCTCGACCTGGAGGCTCAGTACAAGACTCAGAAGGCCGGGGAGTCCATCACTGGGGCCATCGGTAACCTCGCAACCAAGGAAGACCTGGCCGCACAGACCAAAGAGATTGTATCGGCTTTGAAGTGATGCCCAAACACAAAAAGCGGGATTCAAAGACCAAGTCCCGCAAGCAAACGGGATTCCTGCTTCGCAAAGGCAGCCCCCTGTCATCCCTAATGTTTCGCCGGGTAAACGTTGTGGACGGGGTGCCGGGTTGGAGTAACCAGGAGAGTGGAGATGTATCGGACGATTGACGCTTCATTCTGGACGGACCCGGATATTCGCACCCTTTCAGGCACGGAGCGGTACCTGTTTCTATATTTCGTCAGTAACCCGCATGCGCATGTCTCGGGAATTTACTACTTGCCTCGGGTGATGATCGAGCACGAAACCGGACTTAAAGGAAAGGCCCTTGAAAAGGGTATCGAAACCCTATCGAAGAGGTTTTTCGTCTGGTATGACCCCCCAAATGAGGTTGTTTTTGTCCGAAGCATGTTCCGATACCAAGGTCGGGGCAAGAATCACGACCAATCTGCTGCCAAACAACTCAACAATCTGCATAAATCTTCTTTGGTCAGCAAATTTTTGAGCATCTACCCTGAAATAAGCGAACTTTTGGACAAAAACAAGGGGGTTCGAAGGGGTATCGAAGGGGGTTCGAAGGGGGTTCTGAGTTTCCCACTCCGGAACAGGAACAGGAACAGGAGAGGGAACAAGAGAAAGAAAAAGGGTCCCTTACGGGACCCCAAAAAGAAAGGGGGATATCGGCGCTCGACAGCGCCTCTTCGTCACCTCACGGTGACGGATGCTCTGAGCCAAACGGCTTTGACGAATTCTGGAGGGAGTACCCGCGAAAAGTCGGCAAGCAGGCCGCACGAAAGGCGTGGAAGAAGCGCCGACCGGGGACGCAACTCGCAGAAACCATCGTCGAGGCCATCCAGGCGCAGGTGGGCAAGGGGCATTTTCAGGGCAACGATGGCCAACAGTACATCCCCAACCCCGCAACGTGGTTGAACCAGGAGCGATGGGAGGATGAAATCGTCCCATCGGTGGAGGAAAAGCGAAAGCGGAAGTGGGAGGAAATTTCCAAGAAAGTGTCCCAGGAGTCAGAGCCATGATCCCGATGCAATTTTGCCGGAAACTAGAGGCCTACTACGGCAGGGACATGAACCCGGAGCTAACGGAGGAGATGCTCCGATACCTGAGAAGGTTCCCCCAGGAATCCCTCGAGAAGATCTACCGGAGAACGCTCGAGATGTGCCTCTTCTTGCCCAATGTCGCCCACATTCGGAAAGCATCCGAGGACTTCCTGGTCCGGACCCCCGGGAAGACGAAAACTCGGCAGGGTTGTCCCCAGTGCCAATACACGACCTGGGTTCTCGTGACCCTGCACCACCCGCTAAAGAAGGGCGAGACCTACGAAGCGGTCAAGGCCTGCAAGTGCACGCTTCGGAAGATCAAGCCTGCAGCTTCCGCAGTCCCGGAGGACGAGGAGGAGGTGCCGTTTTGAGCAAGCACACGCCAGGGCCGTGGGGTCCGATGGCCAGCCTATCCGACGATGAAACAATCGCTTGGACGCCAATCCAAGGGAAATTAGAGGCTGCGCCTGGCCTCACTATCGGGTCGCCGCATCACCCGGAACCCATTTGCCGTGTCTCGGGCTATTTGCAACCTGTAGTTGCCAACGCCCGCCTGATCGCCGCTGCTCCGGAGATGCTAGAGGCGTTGGAGCAAACCAGGAAGGCATTGAAATATTGCCAGAAGCACGTCAGTCACAAACACGCCTTAGTTGTCGATACGGTCTGTGGGTTGGCTCTAGCACTTGGCCTAGCCCGGATTATGCAAGAACCGTAGTCCGGTGTTGAAAAACGACTCGAGAAGTGGCCCAACTCGGAAGCGGGCAGGTGTGACAGGCGGATTTGCGAAGAATATGGGTTGGCGAGGCGTTTGAGTGGTTTGGGGAGTGAATTTCAGACAGATCTGGGCCTGGATGAGTGTCGGAAGCGGTTTTCCGGGGGAGCTGGGAAAAGCTAACTGGAGTTCAGGCGACTCAAGACGAGGTGGAAGAGGGGTTGTTCGGGGAAGGCTGAGGAAAGATGGACCCAGATGCGTCGAGTGGTTTGTCGGATCCGGGCCCCAATCTTGAGGACCCGACAACGTAAGGTTTCGATTTCGAGCTTGTGCCAGGGGGTTCCGTGCAGATAGTCGCGCAGGCGCACGAACATCTGGTAAGCCAGTGCATGCAGGAGGAGTCGAAACTGATTGGCCAGGAATCGATGACAGCTGAGTCGGTCCATGCTCAGATGATTCTTGAAGGCCTTGATGAAGTTCTCGGTCTGCCCTCGGTTTGTGTAGTGGTCATAAAGTGATTGGGAGCAGAGATCGTCCCGGTTGGTGACTACAAAGCGACGGTTGATCCCACGCTGATCGACCTCCACTTTGACAATGACGCGACGGGATCGATCCCAGCTGTGGGCTCGATAAAGAAACTCGTCAAACTGACGCTGTTTTTCCTCCAGCTCAACGAACCTCAGCCGAGTCGAATCCAGCAGCGGCTCGACCACTCGCTGCAGGCGAGGGTTTCGACTTAACCCAATGACATATTGGAGTTTATTCTCTTCACCTTCACAGAACTCGTAGAGCCGAGGCGTGGCAAAGCCGCTGTCGGCCCGAATCTCAATCTCGACATCCGTCCCCACTCCTTGTCGGATGGCCTCCACGACGCGCTTCAAAACGGGCACGATGTGAGAGGCAGCCCCCTTGTTGCCAGGTCTCAACATGGCACACACCAGGTCTCCCGTGGCGGCATCGAAGATCAGCAAAGGATGCAGAATGTGGTTTCGGTAATACCCGTGGTAGAAGGAGAACTCCTGTTGGCCGTGAGTGTGGTCATCGGTACTGTCCAGATCCAGGATGATCTTGCTGGGGCGTCTCTTCTTCAGGGAGCGCACATAACGGCCTAGCAGCCACCGGCTCAGACGCATCAGATCCTTCTTGGTGACGGAGTTCTCCAAACGGGAGAAAGTCGGCTGGGTGGCCAAGTCGGGATCGCTCTCGGGCAACTGATCACAGACTGTCTTGAGCATCGGATCCGAGCGCAGCGTATCGGCGTCGTTACAGTCTTCGTAGCCGGCCACGATCTGCAAGACTCGTTGTCGGATCAACTTCAACAGGTCATGACGAATGTAGCGTTGGTCTCGACTTTCCGAAATACAGGAACTGAAGCCCTCGCACAATCGATGTTGACGATCCAGCGATCCAAACAACAACCATCCTGCGTCGGAAGTGAGGCTCCCCCCATCAAAACGAGCCGTGATGTTTCTGTGGCTATGAAATGGCAGGGTATTCTGGCAGACTGTTTTTGACATTGCCGTAGCTCCTGTTTAGGGTCTTTGTTTCTCTAAACCCTTTTATATCAGAGAGCTACGGCCTTTTTTCTGGGCCCAAATCTCACTTGAATTTAGATCTCCTGCATAATCCGGGCTAGGCCAGTCCCAGGACCTCAGCGTCGCGATCCGAAAGCCAACCCCCGTCACTCCTTCGCCTGACCGTGCCGTCGCGCTTCCAGGAGCGTTCACAGCGGTGCTCGTCACGGAGGTCCTGAATCTCGATCTCCGTTTCCGATTCTTCCAGGAGTTGAAAGCGACTCACTCCGCACAGGTCAGCCAACTCCGCTTCGAATAGTCGCAGCGTTTTCAGGCGTGCTTCGGGAATCCGGGCAGTGATCGCTGCATCGAGCGGGTTCTTCAGACCGCCGCCGGCAGGGTTCTTTGCCTCTTCGAGTTTCCTCAGAGCCTCCCCGCGAAGAGCCATGACCTCGGTCCATCCGGGGTCGGCTTCGAAGGAGAACGGATCCGGCAGCGACGCGAAATGGACCGAATGATCAGAGTCCTCGGAGTGATCGTTGTAATGAAGCCACGCTTCTTCCCCCGTAAAGACCAGGATCGGAGCCACCGCGCGAATCAGAGCATCGGCCACCCGACTCATAACCGTCTGGGCTCGACGCCGCCGATGCGAATCCGGGTGATCGCAATAGAGCCGATCCTTGACGGCAGCCAGGTAAACCGCACTCAGGGTCTGATTACAAAAGTTGAAAATGGTATCGGACACCAGGTTGAAGCGAAAGGAGGTATAGTCTCGATGAACCTCATTCACAAACTGGGAAAGTTGCTGCATGGCCCAGGAATCGATCGAGTACCGATCCGGCTCGGAGAGTTCCACGGCCTGCTCGGGCCGAAAATCCTTCAGGTTGCCCAGTAGGAAGCGGATCGTGTTGCGGATCTTGCGATACTCCTCGCTGGCAACACGAAAGAACTCCCAGTCCACCTTGATGTCATGCGTGTAGTTGAGCGAGCTGACCCACCATCTGCAGACATCGGCGCCGTGCTGCTTGAGGATATCGGAAACTTCGATCGCGTTTCCGGCAGACTTACTCATCTTGCGGCCCTTGGCGTCGACCATGAACCCGTGGGTCAGAAGCTCGCGAAAGGGGTTTTTCCCGGTCGCCCCAAGTGCCGGCAACATCGAAAGCTGAAACCACCCCCGATGCTGATCCGACCCTTCCAGATAGAGATCGGCGGGATACCCCATCTCACGACGGCGCAGCACAGCATTCCAGGAACTTCCCGACTCGAACCAGACGTCGAAAATATCGACACTCTTGCTGAGCTCTCGCAGCCCCTCTTTCCCTGAACCTCTCAACTCGTCGGGAAGGTCGAGATCTGCCTCGGGTTCATAGCCCTCCAGCAATGCGGCCGGGTCTTCCTGAAACCACACATCCGACCCGAATCTTGTAAAGCGCCGGGCCACCGCTCGAATCGAAGCGGGGGTCAGCAGCAGTTCCTCTCCGGGTCCGAAGAACGCCGGAATGGGCAGACCCCAGGCCCGCTGGCGGCTGATGCACCAGTCGGGACGGGACTCCAGCATTCCAACGAGGCGGTTCTTCGCCCAGTCGGGGAAGAATTGAATCCCTTCTTCGGCTGCCTCAAGAGCTCGCTCGCGGAGCGACTGATCGGTGTCTCCAAACGCCTTATCGACGGCCACGAACCACTGTTCCGTTGCCCGGAAAATGATTGGAGTTTTGCCCCTCCAGTCGTGGGGATAGCTGTGCAGGTAGTCTTCGCTGCGAAAGAGAACACCTGTCTCAGTCAAGCGATCGATAATCAGAGAGTTCGCACCCCAGACGCTCACCCCCTGAAGCCAACCCGGCACTGTTCGGTCGAAGGTCCCATCCTCCTGAACAGGGCAATAGATGGGCAATCCCTCCTTCATTCCCGTAAAGTAGTCATCGGCTCCATGTCCTGGCGCCGTGTGAACCAGGCCGGTCCCGTCTTCCAGGGTTACATAATCGGCTTCCACGAGGGGGGCCTTTTTCTTTCTCAAGGGAGGTTCGTACCAGGCCCCGGAGCCGACCAGTTCAGCTCCCAGACATCGTCCCATCTCCTCGACTCGAGAGGTCCCGGAGAACACCTGCTCCACCAGGTCGGCAGCCACGATGGCCAGACGGGAATTTGAGCCTTTCGTGAATCGAATCAGGGAATACACGGCCGTGGGTGCCACCGCGATCGCCTCATTCGCGGGAAGAGTCCAGGGAGTCGTCGTCCAGATCATCAGCCAGACTCGCTCTCCCGACGGAGTATGAAGACTGGCGGGCAGTTGTTCACTCCCCCTCAGCCGGAAAAGGACATGAACGCTCTTGTCCGTTCGGTCGTAATACTCGAGTTCCGCGTCCGCGAGAGCCGTGCGGTTCTCGATTGACCAGTGAACAGGCTTCAAGTCCCGATAGACAAGGCCTTCTTCATTCAGCCTCGCGAACACCTCCAGAACGGCTCCCTCGTACTCCGGCCGCATGGTGAGATAGGGGGTTTCGTAGGTGCCGATGGTCCCCAGCCGCTGGAGCTGTTCGGCCTGGAGGTTCACGCAGGTGGTTGCATAGTCATGGCACCGCTGTCTGATCTCAGAAGTGGTCAGGTTCTCGCTCTCCGGCCCGAGCTCTTTGAGGACCTTGTGTTCAATGGGCAGGCCATGGCAATCCCATCCCGGGACGAAGTTCACGTCGTGCCCGGACATGATACGAGAACGGACGACGAGATCCTTCAGAGTCTTATTGAGAAGGTGACCCATGTGAATCGGCCCGTTCGCATAAGGAGGGCCATCGTGCAGGATGTAGGGTCCCCGGGGATGGTCGAGTTCGCGCATACGCCGATATAGCTGCATCCGCTCCCACCGGGCCTGCAGCCTGGGCTCGAGCTGAAGCAGGCTTCCCTTCATCGGGAAGTCTGTTCTCGGTAATTGAAGAGTCGGCCTGTAGTCGTTCTTCGCGGTCATGGTGTCTCGTTCCTGCCCCACCTCATGCTTTCTGTCCCGTCTTCTGCCAGCGGACCGGAAGATTGAGTTTAGCTCAAAAACCGGAGCGCAAGTACGGTGTTTCACGAAAACTTAGTAGAGTCGAGATGTGGCGCGGTGGTTTAGGAAGAGCCTATCCGTTGCCGACCCTTTCGTCTGTCGGTGCCTCACTAGCTCGTCCATGCTCCGTTTCCACATCCCGCTCGTCGAACCGGACGTGCGGTTTTCCCGCATCCGGCTCTCGGACAAGGTCTTACGCTTTCGCCCACGGAAGGTCGCGAGTCCGCTCGGTCAGTCGTACCAGCCCCAACCTTTCGTACAGGAACTGGTCCGGGAACTGCCGCGTTCCCTTGCTGCCTTGCTTCTTGTGTTTTCGTCGCAACCACTGACGAAGCCTCCATCGGGTGTGGGCATCCACCGCCCGATAGGCTTTGCTGACCCCACCCAAGCAGAAGTAATTGGCCCATCCCACCAACATTCGGTTCAGACGGGCCACCTCTTGCTCGGCTGACCTGAGCCCACTCCAGGGCCGCGTCTCCCTGTGGATTTCGCGACAGATCTTGCCGATCGACTTCTTCGAAGGTCGAGTCCCCATGTAGGGAACCCCGCTCCTCGCTCGATGACAGATCCCCAGTGTGTAGCCCAGAAAGTCCAAGCTCTCTTCCGGCAGCCGTCTCACACAGGTCTTGGTCTCGTTCAGTTTCAGGCCCAGACGCCCCAGTATCTCCCGCGTTGCTCGCAGAGCCTTCCCTGCTTCGCCTTGACAGCAGATCACAAAGTCGTCCGCATAGGACACAATCCTGCCCTGACACTGCTTCGGTCCCAGTTTCCTCCACCCCATTATGAAGCGACGAAAGTACAGGTTGGCTAAAAGGGGTGAGATCGGAGACCCTTGTGTGGTTCCCCTTTTCCCTCCTCCTTTCGGTTCGTCCTTGTCCTTCTTGGAGACCTCCACAACCGGGGTATTCAGCCACATCTTGATCAGCTTTAACATCTGCCGATCGCAGATACGACGCGCCACCGATTGCATCAGCTCCTTCCGCGGGATACTGTCAAAGTAGCCACTCAAATCTGCATCCACCACCTCTCGGTGGCCTGTGTTGATCAGAGCGTGCACCGCTTGAACCGCATCCTGCGCGCTTCGTCGGGGGCGGTAGCCATGTTGTTCCGGCTGCAGATCTGCCTCGAAGATCGGCTCGATGACTAGCATCGCCGCCGTTTGCACCACCCGATCCTTGATCGTCGGCACTCCCAGCGGGCGCTTTCCTCCGTTGGTTTTGTCAATCCACACCCGGCGCACTGCCGCCGGCCGGTAGCTTTTGCTTTTCAGCTCCCTCGCCAGTTCGCCCAGCCACTTCTCTCGTCCGCGCGCCTCAATGTCTTCGAAGCTCTCTCGGTCCACCCCCGCTGCTCCGCCATTGGCTTTGCATTTCCGGTAAGCGAACTCCAGAAAGTCTTCTCTCCACACCTTGTCGTACAGCTGATGAAAGCGGCGCTCGGGCTGCTCCTTCGCTTTGGCGTACAACGTCCTTTGCAGCTTCCCAATCTTTTCCGGAGTTTTCAGCCCCATTCGGGTCAATCTCCGCGCTGTCGCTTCAGCAGACGTCTGCCTCGAACTCAGGCCCCTTCCCTCCAGCGGGGTTAGCCGCTTTCCTCAGTAATACGAGCCTGTCCGCCACCCCTGCCCGCCCGACCTGTCCCTCGCGGGTTGCCGGTTGAGGACCGTGCGGCCGTCCTCGCCGACAGGGGCTTCCCGTGTTGCTTGCGATTTCCTCTTAAGTGCGTGCCGTCGCCATTACCCCGGCGGAACCAACGGGTGCTGTTGCTCGACTTCCCCGCTGACGGCGGCCTTCCCTGTAATTCAGCCAGGTCGGCTTCCGCATTGCCCTTTTCGAGGCCTGCTTAGCGTTCACTACTCGTTACGGCCTGCACCTTCGCCAAGTCGCCTAACGCGACCCTCTGCACCGAAGGCTTCAGCAGATTCGTTACCTCCTCTACTGCTCCGATTGCTACCGGCTGGAGCGACAGTTGCCGGGTGGGTTTTGCACCCACTGAAAATCGCCGCCTTTTCACGGCGCACTGAATAGCCCGGGCTAAAAAGCCCTTTAACTTCTTACCGGAATTTCGCAGGATAACAGGCATGACCATTTTCAAGAAGATCATTGACGGTGAGATCCCGGCCGACATCGTCTACGATGACGAAGACTGCCTCGCTTTTAGGGATGTGAATCCACAGGCTCCGATTCATATTCTGGTGATTCCCAAGAAGGCGATGGCCAGTCTGGCGGGGGCGGAGCGGGAAGACGAGAGGCTACTTGGACATCTTCTTCTCAAGGTGGCTGAGATCGCCCGGGACCAGGGTCTGGAAGGGGATGGCTACCGCGTCGTAGCCAATATCGGTCGAAACGGCGGCCAATCGGTTGACCACCTTCACTTTCACCTCTTGGGCGGCCGCCCCCTGAGTTGGCCTCCGGGTTAGTGCGCTAGTGCAGCCCGCCATAAGTTCTGACCCAGCTTCAGGCGCCCCTCCCCGCCACTGGCGTTGTTGCGCTCGCTCGCCATATAGCTGGATATGACTCGCTCCCGACGCCTAGCCAGCGACGACGATTGACGCGCTGACTCTGGATCAGAACTTATGGCGAGATGCACTAGTACTTACTCACTGGCAACTCCCCTCCTGAAACTGCATCTTCTGAAGAACGATGGGCGAGAAGCAAAGTTCCCGTGTCTACGACTTCCAGACGATTGAAGAGAAGTGGCAGGACTACTGGGAAGAGAACAAGACATTCAAAGCGGAGTACGATCCGGCCAGGCCCAAGTTCTATTGTCTGGACATGTTCCCCTATCCGTCCGGCCAGGGCCTGCATGTTGGCCATCCCGAGGGATACACGGCCACCGATATTGTCTCGCGGTACAAGCGGATGAGGGGATTCAATGTTCTTCATCCGATGGGATGGGATGCCTTCGGTCTTCCGGCCGAACAGTACGCCATTGAAACTGGTACGCACCCC
The DNA here is from genome assembly GCA_965248635.1 of Acidobacteriota bacterium. GTDB lineage: Bacteria > Acidobacteriota > UBA6911 > RPQK01 > CBDAPI01 > CBDAPI01. The sequence continues at coordinate 34,642 of OZ252114.1, forward strand.
AGGGAAACGACAGCCCGGAATGTCGATCTCTTTCGAAAGCAGCTCAAGATGCTGGGCTTTTCCTATGATTGGGATCGCGAGATCAACACCACTGACGAGAAGTACTACAAGTGGACCCAGTGGATTTTTCTCAAGCTTTACGAGAAGGGACTGGCCTACCAGTCGGAAGAGCCTGTCAACTGGTGCCCGGCCCTGGGTACGGTGCTGGCCAATGAAGAGGTGATTGACGGGAAGTCGGAGCGCGGGGGGCACCCGGTGATCAAGAAGCCCATTCGCCAGTGGGTCCTGAAGATCACCGAGTATGCCGAACGCCTGCTGGCCGATCTGGATGAACTGGAGTGGCCCGAGAGTCTCAAGGAGATGCAGCGTAACTGGATCGGCAAGAGCTACGGAGCCAACATTGATTTTCAGGTGGTGGGTTGCGATTCCAGTTTTCGAGTCTTCACGACGCGACCGGACACGCTCTTTGGAGCCACTTTTTGCGTGCTGGCGCCGGAGCATCCGCTGGTAGCCCAGATTACGCAACCCTCCTGCAAAGACCAGGTTGAGGAGTATGTTGAGTCCACACTGCTCAAGACCGACCGGGAGAGGACGGTGGTGGAGGGGAAGACCGGAGTGGACACTGGAGCCCGGGCCATGAATCCGGCCAGTGGTGAGGAGATTCCGATTCTCATTGCAGACTACGTCCTGATTTCGTACGGCCACGGAGCCATCATGGCCGTTCCAGGGCACGATGAACGGGACCATGAATTCGCGCGGCGGTATGACCTTCCCATCCGGAGAGTTGTGACAGGCGGTGAGGAAGAGGATATTTACAAAGCGGCCCACCATGGAGACGGAACTCTTGTCAACTCCGGCTTCCTGGATGGTCTGGCCAAGGAGGAGGCCATCCGGGAAATGATTGGGTGGCTGGATCGTGAAGGTTGGGGAGCAGGCGCAGTCAACTATAAGATTCGGGACTGGCTGTTCTCACGCCAGCGCTACTGGGGAGAGCCCTTTCCTCTGGCTCATGACGAGAAGGGCAATGTGATTTCTCTGGAGGAAGACCTGCCCGTGGTACTCCCTGAACTGGCCGACTACCAGCCCTCGGAAAGCGGAGAACCACCCCTGTCAAGAGCTCAGGACTGGCTCTACCTGGAAAAGGACGGGATCCGCTATCGACGGGAAACCAACACCATGCCCCAGTGGGCCGGTTCCTGCTGGTATTTCATTCGTTTTGTGGACGCGCACAACGATGCCGAGCCCTGGGACCCGGCTGTGGAGGCTTACTGGATGCCGGTCGATCTTTACATCGGCGGGGCGGAACACGCGGTCCTGCATCTGCTCTACGCTCGCTTCTGGCAGAAGGTTCTTTACGATCTGGGCTATGTTTCGACAAACGAGCCGTTCAAGAAAGTGATCAATCAGGGAATGATCCTGGGCGAGAACGGCGAGCGAATGTCCAAGAGCAGGGGTAATGTCGTGAATCCCGACGACGTCATCGAACAATGGGGTGCCGATTCTTTCCGGCTCTACGAAATGTTCATGGGACCTCTAGAGGCAGTCAAACCCTGGCAGACCAAGGGAATTGGCGGTGTTCACCGGTTCCTTTCCAGGTTCTGGAGACTGGCGGTCGACTCAGACGGAGAGCTCAGCCAGCGGGTTCAAGCTGAAGCTGAGTCTGAGACCTTCCAGCGGCATCTGCACAGAACCGTCAAGAAAGTGACCGAGGACATCGAAGCTCTCCAGTTCAACACGGCCATCTCGGCGATGATGGAGCTGCTCAACGCGGCTTACAAGGAGGCCGGGATCACTCGCGAGTCGCTGGGGACGCTGGTGCGGTTGTTGAGTCCTTTCGCTCCCCACCTGGCGGAGGAGATCTGGAGCCATTTGGGACACAGAGGAACCTTGGCCTACGAGCCCTGGCCGGAATATCAGACGGAGCTGGTTCAGGAAGAGACGGTTACGATCTCGATTCAGGTGAACGGAAAACTGAGAGGCACCCTGACGGTTCCCGCCGAAATGGAACGGGATGACATTGTGACGCAGGCCAGGGAAGTGCAGAGCGTCCAGAGACACCTCCAGGGCAAGACCATCCGCAAGGAGATCTTTGTTCCCGGTCGCATTGTGAATTTTGTTGTTAATTAGGTTCTGGGTTCTAGGTTCTGGGGTTTTGGCATCCTCGAAAGTGGGAGGGGCCTCAGGGCCGCGACCCGGGAATCTAAGCGTGGGCGCCAGGAAAGTCGGAGGGGCCTCAGGGCTCCGTCCGGGAATTTAAACGTCCTCCGCCCTGAGGCCCCGCCGACTTTCCAGAACCCAGAACCCACAACCTAGAACCCAGAACCTCCCTACTGCTAGAATCAAAAATTCAAACTGAGCGCAATAAACTGCGTCTAACCTAATGACAGCCTGTTGGGCAAACGATCAATCGAGAGAATAGGACCGGTGAGAATCCGGCTTCGAGTTTAGAGGAGGATTACGATGGCGGAACGAAGAGGCTTTTTCAGGACAGCGCCCGGGCTGGCATTTCTTGCCATCCTGGCCACGCTGGGGCTAGGGATCATCATCGGTTCGATTGTTTCGGACGGTGTCGGAGCAAATCCCTCTGAAGTTCAGGTCGCGAAACTGACTCGCAAGGGAGGCGGCGCTCCACTGGTGCTCGATCGGGAAGTTGCCCTGCACGAGGGCTTCTCCCGGGTGGTTGAGACGGTCGGACCTGCGGTCGTCAACGTCAGGACCCAGGCTCTGGTGGAGGTTCCGAGAGGCGGACTGCCGGACGCCCTGCGCGAATTCTTCGGCCGTGACCCCTTCAACGCACCCGACGAAGGGCGAGAACCCCAGGAGCGCAAGGCCTCCGGTGTGGGGTCCGGCGTGGTTGTGGACAGTGCCGGCTACATCTTGACCAACCACCACGTCGTCCAGTCGGCCGACAAAATCACGGTCACTCTTGCCAGCAATTCGAGTTATCCGGCCGAAGTGATTGGTTTAGACAGACAATCCGATTTGGCAGTCCTGAAAATAGATGCTGATGAACTATTACCCTTCGCTAAGATCGGGGATTCCGAAAATGTGAAAGTGGGGGACTGGGTGCTGGCCATCGGAAGCCCTTTCAATCTCCAGAAGACGGTCACGGCCGGAATCGTCTCGGCCACAGGTCGCGTTGGGCTGACCCAGATATTCGGTGATTACATTCAAACAGACGCTGCCATCAATCCCGGAAACAGCGGCGGTCCGCTGGTCAATGCCCGGGGAGAAGTTATTGGAATCAACTCTTTCATCACGACCCGCAGCGGTGCATCCGTTGGGGTCGGTTTTGCCATTCCCTCGACGGTGTTCGTGAATTCCTACAATCAGCTGGTCACCAAGGGAAAAATCGAGCGGGGTTTCATGGGAATCTCCATGAATCTTGGCTCGATCACTCCTGAAATGGCCGAGTTTTTCGGTGTGGCCGGGGATGCCGCAGACGGTGTCAAGGACGGCGATGGAGTTTTGGTTACCCAGGTCATCGAGGACGGGCCGGCTGATCAGGCTGGGGTCGAGGCGGAAGATGTCATCGTCAGGGTAGCCGAAAGAGAGGTCAAGACTTCCTGGGATCTGCGGGCGGCGATTGCCAACACACCTCCAGACGAAGAGATTCCCATCCAGGTGGTTCGGAAGGGTGAAGTTCTGGAGTTATCGGTTACCCTTGCGGAACGGACGCTGGAGCAGGAACTGGAAGACCAGGCGGAGGGCATCTCCCTGGATGAAAAAGTCGAACGGGATCGGAAGAAGGAGATTGGTCTCGAGGTCCGCTCCGCCTCAGAGCGCGATCTGGAAAGGCTAAGAATCGAAGGCGAAGAAGGAATTCTCATTCTGGAAGTCACGCCCACTAGTCTGGCCGACGACGCCGGCCTGTTGCCCGGGCAGGTCGTGACCCATGTCAATGGCGAGTCCGTGACCTCGGGAGCGGAATTCAGGGATAGGATTCTCGAGCTGGAACCCGGCTCCGGCGTGATCCTGCGCCTCGTCTATTCGGCCGAGCGCCGGACGTGGATCCGCTACACGTCGTTTGTGAAGCCGTGAGGGGAGTTTCGGGTTCCGAGTTCCGGGTTCTCTGTTGGTCCTGCCCTTGTTCGGAGAGCAGTCAACAGAACCTGAAGCGCAGCGAGGGCTGAGTAGTAGCCGCGGCCTGGCGCCCGCGGTTTTGTTGGCCTGTCTTTGTCAAACCTGTCGACCGGTAGCCATTGCATTTCCACTCGGATCACTCTATTTTGAGGGCGTATCCAAGAACAAAGTGACTGCCCTTTTGAGGGGCTGCTTAAGTGATTATTGGAGTTCCGAGCGAAATCAAAGACAGTGAGTACCGTGTAGGGATGGTACCATCGGGAGCCCACCAGTTGACCGGGGATGACCACCAGGTTGTGATCGAGTCCTGAGCCGGCGCCGGCTCAGGTTTCGAAGACGAAGAGTATCAAGAGGCGGGCGCCACCATCGTCCCAAATGCGGCCGAGATCTATTCGGTCAGCGACATGGTGGTGAAGGTGAAAGAGCCGATCGGACCCGAATATGTGCTGCTGCGAGACGGGCAGATCCTTTTCTGCTTTCTGCATCTGGCGCCACTGCCGCGGTTGACCGAGGTGCTCCTGCAGCGAAGGGTCACGGGAATCGCCTACGAGACGCTCCGCAATCGGAACGGAGGACTGCCTCTTCTGACACCAATGAGCGAAGTGGCCGGCCGCATGTCCGCTATTGTGGGAGCCTATTACCTGCAGAGACCCTGCCAGGGAAGAGGCGTTTTGCTGGGGGGAATTCCAGGTGTCAGACCCGGGCTAGTGGTGGTCGTTGGAGCCGGGACGGTCGGATTGAACGCGATGAAAATGGCGATGGGGCTGGGAGCCCAGGTGAACATACTGGACGTGGATGTCGACAGGCTTCGTCATCTGGACGATCTGTACTTTGGCCAGATTGAGACTCTCTACTCGAATACTTTCCACCTCTCGGAAGCCACAAAGAGGGCCGATCTGGTGATTGGAGCCGTACTGATTCCCGGAGCCAGCGCTCCCAAGCTGGTAACTCGTGAAATGGTCAGCAACATGAAGCCGGGCTCAGTCATTGTCGATGTTGCCGTTGACCAGGGAGGCTGCTGTGAGACCTCGCGTCCGACCACACACAGCCATCCGGTATACGAGGTCGATGGAGTCTTGCACTATTGCGTGACCAATATGCCGGGAGCCATGCCCAGGACTTCCACCTTCGGTCTCACCAATGCGACTCTTCCGTACATCAGGGAAATCGCCGGGAAGGGTTTTGTTCGGAGTGTGACCGAGAACAGTTTGATCGCGACCGGAGTCAATACTTTTGAGGGCAGCATAACCTGCCTGCCGGTTGCCGCTTCCCAGGGACTCGAGCACGTTGAGTTGACGGAATTGATGTGATTTCAACTCCCGCACAGGCAGCCGTCGGAGGACTCCCGTCATGGCAACCTCCATCGGGCCAGATTGTGTGCCGGCGGGTTTCGATTGATGCCGCTGCTTCCGGTGCGAAGAACATGTCCCGGGATCGGCTGCTGCTAGAGCAGGCAGAATCGTCCACTGATCTGGTCACGGTGGTTCGTCTCTACAGGTGGTCAAGACCCACGGTATCGCTGGGTCGCCACCAGGATCCGGCGCAAGCCATTGATCTACCCTACTGTGAGAGGAATGAGATCGAGTGGGTCCGGAGACCGACCGGTGGTCGAGCCGTTTTCCATGACCAGGAATTGACTTACGCCGTTGTTTCCAATGACCCTCATCTTTTTCCCTCTGGGAGCATCAGTGCGACCTACCGTCTGGTTTCTCAGATTCTGGCTCGCGGCCTGGGAGCACTCGGGGGAGCGGTTTCTCTCCAGCGGAGGCGGAGCAGCGTTGTCCAAAGGGGGGTACCGATCAACCCCTGTTTTGCAACAGCATCTCGTCATGAGCTGTTGTTCCAGGGTCGGAAACTGGTCGGCAGCGCGCAGCGCCGGCTGAGGCGCAGCTTTCTTCAGCATGGCTCCATCCCGGTCCGGCTCGACTATCGACGACAGGCGAGGGTGCTGAAGTTCGATGCGGATCGGCTCCGGTCGACGCTGACTTGCTGGGGAGAAGTTTCTTCTTCGCAGAATCCCGTTGAGGACCTTTCAGGGGCGCTGCTGCAGGCGTTTGCCCGCTATCTGGGACTCCTGTCCACGTCTCCCGGTCACTCAGCATTGAATCAGAACCCGAGCGCCAGCGAGGGCTGAGCAGCACCGCGGCCTGCGCCCGCGGTGCTGTTAATCTCAGTAGTTCCAGGTCCTGATTCCGAGAATTCCGAAACTCCACAAATAAAGGACGATTCCAAGACCGGCTAAGGAGCAGGCCAGGGCGAAGACACGTACCCCGAGACGGGTCTGCGCGCAGGCCAGACCTCGGATGGACTGGACCGCTCCGAGCAGAGCGAATACCGCAAAGAGCCCGTTCAGGACGAATAGTGACGCCGACCAGAAAGTGAAATTGCCCAGTCTTTGGATGGGGTCTTTCATGGACCCCATCAGGATCAGAGCAGAGGAGGCCAGAGCCAGTGCAGACAACGCGGGAAAGAGGCCCAGCCGCATCCAGTTCAGATCCTCAAGTCGTCCTAGAAGCCAGAGCGGGAACCAGTAAAGCGAGAAGAGTAGCCCAGCGACCAGGAGGAGCAAGGCCAGCCCGGCGGTAACTCTCTCCAGGCAGAGCCTCCAGAAAGGAAGTGCCTGGTAGCTGCCCGGGATCACCCGTCCCGTGCCCTGCAGGATTGTCTCCCCCTCGTCCCGCATGAAGACAGCGGTTGGGATAGGGTCATCGGGTCCTCGAAAACGGCGGTCCGTGACCGGGATGAGAACATCCTCGAGGCCGCCTCCAGTCATCCGCAGGTGGTTGCCTTGCAGATCGAGCCGGATCACGCCGAAGAGATTGCTCAGGAAACGGGAGATTTCCTGACGCGGGGCGATCGGACGGTAGTATCCGGCGAGTCCGGCCACCCTCCACTCCGGAATCTCGGAGGCCGGGGCGTGCGATCGAGGAACACCTCTCAGTAGATGGCCGCGCAAGAGCCGGGTCAGGCGGGAGAGGGCTTCGGGACTGGCTGAATTGATGAACAAGACGAAGCCTTTCCCGAGTTGGGGAAGATATTCGAGTCGTGACAGGAAGCCATGGATGGCTCCGGAGTGGCCGCGCACTAGAAATCCTTGAAAAATGGTCGTGTCGAGACACAGTCCATAGCCGGTCCGAATGCCCTTCAGGGCAGACAGGCTGGTGGAGGGCGTTCCCATCCTTTGCAGAGATTCCGCCGACAGAAGCTGAGCCTTGTCGAAGCGTCCCTCATTCAGCAACAGGAGCAGGAGATTGGCCATTTCACGAGGCGAAGCGTTGACCGCTCCAGCCGGCCGCAAGCTGATGTGTCGGTAGGGGGCGGCCTGGCCGTCGATGTAGCCCTTGGCCAGGTTTGAATGGGGAAAGTAGGTCGCCGTGCTCATCTTGAGCCCTTTGAACCACTCGTCCTCGACGTACGACTCGAAGCTCCGACGGCTGGCCTTCGAAACGATCAATGCGGCCATGGCAGTTCCAGCGTTGGAGTAGGAAAAATGCTTGCCCGGGGGCCAGCGGCATGTACGCCGGGGATTGAGAGCGAGTCCTTCTTGGAGTGGAATAGGCTCGGCTTCGTCGTGAGCATACTCGTGCAAATGGATGTCATCCAGAGCGCCTGTATGCTCCAGCAGGTGGGCCAGCTTCAAAGGATGAGTGTCAGCCCATGGGTTCACGACTCCCAGTTCAGGGGCCAGGGACTTGACAGATCGTTCGATGCTCAGCTGACCCTGTTCCTGAAGCTTGAGGACAGAGAGGGCCACCAGTATCTCTGAAATCGAGCCGATTCGAAAAAGCGTGTCAGCAGTAACTGGCCGACCTGCTTTGATCTGGGCCAGCCCGACTCCTCCCGCCCATTCAACTCCTTCCCGATTGACCAGAGCCAGGCCGGCACCCGGTGTGTTCGTGTCGGACAAGATCTTTCGGATCGGCTCGAGCAGAAGCTCCGTGGGCTTTTCGGAACCATCCTGCGCCTGAGCGGAAAGACTCACAACCTGGAACAAGAGAAGGATCCAGAAGGTCAGACACCTGACGGCAGACTGCCCACAAAGCCCGGTACAGCCGGGGGCCCCACTTCGGATGCGCATGAAATTCATGGTACTCCATAGTAGCCTCGAGAAGCTCTCTTCCGATCCGTAGCGGGCCCCGGGTGGGGGGACTCCAGGAGCTTGGAAAGCGGGCCCGGAGGATCTTTCGGGGCAAGCTTTTTTTGCTGATTCCCGACCGCATCCACCGAATTGCGTGGGGGCAGATGCCTGTGCTATAAGGGTTTGCGTATGTCTAGATTTTTCCACGGTTTGCGATGAACGAATCAACTCTGTCGCGAAGAAAAAGAGAGATTCTGAGAGACCTGGTCCAGGAGTATGTGCGAACTGGGAAACCTGTGGGGTCCAGGCGCCTGGCTGTACTCAATCACGAGAAACTGAGTTCTGCCTCGATTCGCACGGTTGTTGCCGAGTTGGAAAGAGCGAGTCTCTTGTCTCAGCCCCACACCTCGGCTGGTCGAGTGCCCACGGCGAAGGGATATTCGCTCTACGTGAATTCTCTCATCTGTTTGCGGGAGCTCTCGGGTTTTGACGTCGATTGGATCCGCAGCGTTCTGGAGGCCGAAGCAGACCCCGGACACCTGATGAAACGAGTGTCGCAGATTCTGGCCAGCCTGTCCGATCAGGTCGGGATCGTAGTGGCTCCGCCCATGTCACTGGCTCCCATTAAGCAGATCGAATTTCTGAAGCTTTCCCCTCACCGGGTTCTGGCCATTCTTATTTCCACCACGGGGCTGGTTCAAAACCGGCTGATCCGGGTAGAAGACGCCTTCAGCCAGCGTGAACTGGATGCGGCGGCCAAGTACCTGACCGTGAATTACGCGGGAGAAACCCTGGCCCAGATCCAGACAGACCTGGTCCGCCTCATGTCAGAGGAAAAGGCCAGGTACGACCGTCTCCTGAGCAGTGTGATTGTTCTTGGATCGGCCAGTCTCATGGCGGATTCGTCCGGTGAGTCCGACGTCTATCTGGGTGGTACGACCACGATGATTGAGAACATGGGCGAATGCGATCTTGACCAGCTCACTGTGCTGTTTCAGGCCTTTGAGCAGAAGAACCGACTGGTCACGATCATCAATGCCTGCATCAGCCAGGAAGAGTTCGGCACGAGAGTCACCATTGGACTGGAAGATCATTTCCCGGGTGGTCGGGATTTCAGCCTGGTTTCTTCTTCCTATAGCTGGGCTGCTGGAAGAGGTACTCTGGGTGTTCTGGGTCTCCGGCGGATGGAGTATGAGAAAGCCATCAGCGTAGTGGACCATGTCGCCAAGCTGTGCTGCCAGTTGATGACATCGGTTGGGAGCCAGGGGGCCGTCGCCGGCGAATGAACGATAAGCCTACCGAAGAGTTGACTGATTTCGAGCTCTCGGAATCTGTTTCTGACCCCGAACCGGGGAAGAGGTCCGAGGAGCAGGATCTCGAGTCGGAGTCGCCGGTCGACTTACTGGAATCCCTGGCAAGAGAAAAGGATGATCTTCACGATCGATGGCTGCGCAAGGAAGCGGAGATTCAGAATCTGCGGAAACGGTTTGCCCGGGAAAGGCAGGAGTTGACTGAATCAGAGAGAGTGAGCGTCCTCAAGGAGATTCTGCCTCTCATCGACTCGTGTGAAAAAGGGTTGGAATCCCTCGAGGAGCAGGCTTCTTCAGGAGACGTGGAAGTCTACCACGAAGGCCTCGAACTCCTTCTCAAGGGGCTGAAAGGAGTCTTGGCCCGGTTTGAAGTAGTAGAAGTTCCCGGAGTGGGCCAGACATTCGATCCCATGGTTCATGAGGCCCTCCTCGTCGAGGAGCGCGAAGGTCACGTAGACGGCGAAGTCCTGGAACTGCTTCGAAAGGGTTACAGTATGAGGAGCCGGCTCCTTCGACCGGCTCAGGTAAAGGTTGCTTCGGAGCCTTCCGGAGCGCCGGTGAAGGAGGATTGACCACTTCCGGCCCGGGAAGACCCGCTTTTTGTCTCTGATCTCCTTGAAATCAGTAGTTCTGGATCTTATACAGCCTAAGAGGTGTGTTCGGAAGCAGGAAAACAGGAGTGGACGTGTCCAAGCGAGACTACTATGAAGTCCTGGGAGTGCCAGGGGAAGCATCGCTTTCAGAGATCAAGAAGGCCTACCGTCGGGCGGCAGTAAAGTATCACCCCGATCGCAACCCTGGGAATCATGCGGCGGAGGAGAAGTTCAAAGAAGCCGCTGAGGCCTACAGCGTTCTCAGCGACGACGGAAAGCGTGCCAGGTACGATCGCTTTGGGCATGCCGGCGTGGGAAGCGGGCCGTCAGGTTTCGATCCAGACATCTTCACCGATTTTGGAGATATCCTGGGAGATTTCTTCGGCTTTGGAGACCTCTTTGGAGGACGATCGGGTCGAGGCACTCAGCCCCGCCGGGGGGCCGATCTAAGATACGACCTGGAACTGGACTTCGAGGAGGCGGCGTTCGGCATCAAGACCAAGGTTAAAATTCCTCGTCACCATGTTTGCTCCACCTGTAACGGGTCAGGTGCCGACCCGGAGGGCGGTATGGCGACCTGTACCCAGTGTAGCGGGAAGGGGCAAACGCGCTACCAGCAGGGTTTCTTCTCCATCACCCGGGCGTGCAGTGCCTGCCAGGGGGCGGGTCAGATCATTCGGACTCCCTGCGTCGCCTGCAAAGGAGTCGGCCGGACTCGCAAAGAGAAGCTTCTCGAGGTTGCGATTCCGGGAGGAGTCGATGACGGTGTGCAGTTGCGAGTTGCGGGTGAGGGCGAGCCGGGAAGTCAGGGCGGACCCCCGGGTGATCTGTTCGTTGTCCTAGCCGTTAAAGAACATCCCTTTTTCACTCGCAAGGATCAGCACGTTTTTTGCCAGATGCCTCTCACTTTCAGCCAGGCAGCGCTGGGAGCGGAAATCAGCTTTCCTACACTTTCGGGGAAAGAGACGATCAAGATCCCGGAAGGGACTCAGAGTGGAGCCGTGTTCCGGTTGAAGAACCAGGGTGTGCCGAGCCTGAGCGGGCGAGGACGCGGCGACCAGTACGTCACCGCGCGGATCCTTACGCCCACTCGGTTGAGTCAGGAGCAGAGAGAACTACTGAGGAAGCTTGCTGAGATCTCGGGAGACGAAGTGCAGGAAGGCGGAGGGCTCTTTGAGAAGGTCAAAGAGATGTTTGGTTGACCTGCGATGACCAGGTCTGGATCCGACTGGACCTGGAAGCCCCTCTTGATGAGTACGAACCGCTTGTCGCTCTGCTCGTAGAGTTCGAAACCTGCGGGTTTCAGGAAGAGATCGGGCCAGACGAGGTCGCACTCTCGGCGTTCTTTTCCGGGGAGTTATCCCGGCGCTTTCAGGAGCGCTTCGAGGTAGCTTTGCGGCGTCGAGGAATGACCGCCAGAACCAGGACTTCAGAACTCAAAGTTGATCCTGACGAATGGATCCGACAATGCCGTAACCACTTCAAGGGTTTTTCGATTGGAAAGACCTTCTATGTCCACCCGGGCTGGGAAAAGCCGGCTTCCGGGTATCCTGTGACTCTCTTGATGGAACCGGGTCACGCCTTCGGGACCGGGACACACGAGTCGACTCAACTGGCACTGCGACACCTCGAAGCGGTGGCTCAGCGAGCCTCCTCAATCCTCGACGTCGGCACGGGTAGCGGGATTCTTGCCGTCGCGGCAGCGAAGCTGAATCCGGCGGTATCTATAGTAGCTCTGGATGTCGATGAGCAGGCCACCACCGCCGCCGCCACAAACTTCCGCAGGAATGGAGTCGCCGACATCCACCTGTTGACAGGTGGGCTGGCGGCCCTCCGATCCCGGTGGGATCTTGTGGTGGCGAACCTGACCCTCGCGATTCTCGGAGACCTGGGGGAAGAAATCGAGAGAGTCGCCGCCAATCTCCTCATCGTGTCCGGCTTTGTGAGTGAGCAAAGTGCCAGGGTACTGGATCACCTCTGCCGCCGGGGGTTTCAGATGAAGAGAGAACGCCGCCAACGTGGGTGGGCCTCCCTGCTCATGAGCAGAACTTAGGCAGAACTTGAAGGGAGCACCAGGTGCCGTATCGGGCAGTTCTCGAATTTGACGCTTGTGGCCGGGCGTTTCTGTCCGACGGGGAAATCCACCATCTGGTGCGGGTCCGACGTCTCGGTGAAGGCGAGATGTTTCTGGGGTTGGCGAGAAATCAGGCAGCCTGGTACAGGTGCCGACTCGGCCGCCAGGGCGGGGAATGGGTGGTGGACATTGTGACCCGAATCGGTACCGTCGGTGAGTCTTCCCCTCGAGATTGTCCTGGGAGTTGCTTTGATCAAGAAGGCGCGCTTCGAGTGGATGATTCAAAAGGCCTGTGAGCTGGGAGTTGCTGAGATTGTCCCGCTGACGACTGGCTACGTTGAAGAGAGCCTGGCGAAGCAGGCCGGCAAACTCTTGCCGCGCTGGCAAAAGATACTGGAAGAAAGTGTCAAGCAGTGTGGTCGCAGTTGGGCTCCCGTGATGAGACCGGTGAACCGTCTGGTTGAGTTTCTGGAGCTCTCCTCAGGAGCTTTGCAGATCGTTCTGGATCCCGAAGCGGACAAGGATCTGCGTGAGATCAAGAAGGAACCGGGCCGTGCTGGGAGCGGGAGGATCGCCGTGCTGACCGGCCCGGAAGGGGGATGGGGAGCCGACGAGCGCCGTCTCTTTGAGGAGCATGATACGAGCCCCGTGTTTCTCGGGCCCAGAACTCTTCGCGCCGAGACAGCAGCCGTGGCGGCTGTGGCACTGGTTCAGTACTTGTGGGGAGATCTAGTGTACTGTCCCGGAAGTTCGCGGGGTTAATTCGGGATGGATTTTCGTCGCCAGCTAGGCGCGCGACGCAGGAAGACCGGGAGTCTTTCGAGGAAGCGCAACAAAGCTGTCGGCGAAAAGACGCCCGAAGTAGCGGCGTGAACTTCCGGGACAGTGCACTAACAGACCGTGGTGGAAGTCCCACGGCTCGACGCCTGAATTGACTCGCCAGAAGCCTTTTTCTACACTCGCCGGATGCGAGTGAGGTTCCGAATGCTCTCTCTCTTTTCTACTTTTCTCTTCTCCAGTTTCCCCTGTTTGTCCCAGCAACGCCCTCTCCTGACCGAGCGGGCCCGTACCGTCGAAGAAGGACACGTTCTATTCGATGTCGGGTTTGACTTCCTCCAGGATGCGGTATTCCCCCTTTCCGGCCTGAAGGGAGACCTGACCAACGCCGGCGTGATCGGAACCCGCTTTGGGATGGGAAGTCGAGTTGAGGTTCAAATGCTGTGGACCGTCCGGCAGTTTCTGAACATCAACGAGCGCTTCGACGCTCCGGGATCCGGGAATCTGAACGTCTCGGGAAACTCGACAAGTGATTTTGGCAACCTTAATCTGGCCACCAAGGTCAAACTGATCTCGAGGCAACAGGGAAGGCTGGTCATCGCCTCGCGCTTCGGAGTCGAACTTCCCAACACTTCCAACCAGAAGGGGCTGGGTACGGACGAGACGAATTTCTTTACCCAGTTGCTGGTTGAGAAGCGGCTCAACCGGGTGGATCTGATCGGGAATGTAGGTCTGGCGATTCTGGGCGATCCCGTGGATGCCGGTGCCCAGGACGATTTGCTCACGTATGGATTCGCGGTCGTGGCCGAGGCCACTCCCCGCCTGAATCTCCTGGCCGAGATCAATGGCAGAACCGGCCCGGCCGGAATTGGAACCGAGGAGCAGTCTCGGATTCGGGCCGGGATTCAGTTCGAAGCCGGCGGCGTTACCTGGGACCTGGCCGGTTTCTGGGGCCTAGAAGACACCGACCCCAACACCGGAATCATCGTGGGCCTTTCCAAGACTTTCAAGCTCCCGTTTTGACGCGCTTCGCGCCTGCCACGAGCGAGCGCTCTTCAACTACACCCCGATGTTGCGCCACAGACCGTGCACACATAGCAGTTGCCGTTTCGCTGCATCAGATTGCCGCAGGAGTGGCAGGCTGCCGACTCGGATTTAGTGTTGGCCATCAGCTTTTTCACGGCTCCGGCCGAGACCGCAGGGGCTTTCCAGTTCGCCTCGGAGAAGTTGATCTGAACGCCGTCCTGGATCGAGCCATTCGGTTTGATCCTGTGGATGCCGAGTGCCTCCTGGGCTTCCTCCGGCATGAACTTGCTGGCGAGGTATCGAACCACGTAGTCGGGGATAGAGGTCGCAAAGGGGATCTGTGGATTGTCGGTGAACCCTCCGGGCTCGAAGCTCATATGGGCAAACATCCGTACATAGTCCTCCAGCGGAACTCCCCGTTGAAGTCCCATTGAAATCCCAATTGCCCACGCCATGGCCATGCCCTGCAAAGTGGATCCCTGTTTCGCGAAATTGACGAAGATCTCACCCAGTTCGCCATCCTCTGGATACTGTCCCATGGTGAGGAAACCCTTGAACCCCTTGATCCTGAACTCGTGCTGGTAGGCAGGGTGGTCTTTGGGCATATTGCGATGGATCGGTCCGGCCGTGACACCGGTGGCAGTCTGTTCCCGTTCTTTGTTGGAGAGGGGTTGAACCATCTTGCATCCATCTCGATAGACCGAAATAGACTTCATCCCATGCTTCCAGCCCTCGATGTATGCATCGCGAATGTCCTCTATGGACGCTTCATTGGGTAGATTCACGGTCTTCGAGATGGCGCCTGAAAGAAAGGGCTGAACGGCTCCGCACATCCGGATGTGACCCAAATGGTGGATACTCCTCTCCCCGTTGGCGGTGCGATCGGCACAGTCAAAAACCGGCAGATGCTGGTCTTTGAATTCGGGTGCTCCCTCGATCGTCTCCTTGTTCTCAACGTATTCGCCAATGGCCGTGATCTGCTCATCGCTGTAGCCCAGCTTGCGCAGAGCCAGGGGAATCGTGTTGTTGACGATCTTAAGGGTTCCTCCCCCCACTAGTTTCTTTAGCTTTACAAGCGAGAAGTCCGGCTCGATTCCCGTGGTGTCACAGTCCATCATAAAGGCGATGGTTCCGGTGGGAGCCAGGAGAGTGACCTGGGCGTTTCGATAGCCTGACTCCGATCCTTTCACAATAGCCTCATCCCAGCTCTCCATGGCAGTGTGAAGAAGATCCATCGGGACCAGAGCCGAATCAATACTGGAGAGTGCGTCTCGATGCTTGTGCATGATTCGCATCATGGGGACACGATTCTTTTCGAAGCCCACAAAAGGTTCTTTTTCTCGTGCGATTTCGGCGCTCGTTAAATAGGCCTCTCCTGTCATGACGGCTGTAATGACCGCAGCCAGATTCCGGGCCGCATCGCTGTCATAGGGCAATCCTTTCGACATCAAATAGGCGCCCAGGTTGGCATAGCCCAGACCCAGGGTCCGGTACTCATGACTGATTCTCTTGATTTCCGGAGTCGGATAGCTGGAATTATCGACAATGATCTCCTGTGCGGTGATCAGTGTTCGCACCGTATGCTTGAAGCCCTCGATATCGAAGCTGCCATCCTCCTGGGCGAACTTCATCAGGTTGATCGAAGACAGGTTGCAGGCGGAGTTATCCAGGAAGACGTATTCCGAACAGGGATTGCAGCCTCGAATCTCATCGCTGCTGGGACAGGTGTGCCAGTCGTTGATGGACGAGTAGAACTGAAGCCCGGGATCGCCGCAGATCCAGGTTGCCTCAGCGATCCAATCCATCATGTCGCTGGCGTCGTAGGTTTCATCGATATCAGCGGTCGTGACTTTTCGCACGTTCCATTTCTTGTTCTCGACCACTGCTTCCATGAACTCATCAGTGACACTGACACTGTTGTTGGCGTTCTGGAACTGAATGCTCGAGTAAGCTTCACCATCGATCGAGTCGTCATACCCGAGTTCGATCAGTTTCTGGGCTTTCTGTTCCTCCCGTGCCTTGCACCAGATGAACTCTTCGACGTCAGGATGATCTGCATTCAGAATCGCCATTTTGGCGGCCCTGCGTGTAGCCCCTCCTGATTTGATGGCTCCTGCAAAACTGTCATAGCCGCGCATGAACGAGACAGGGCCCGACGCGAATCCTCCCACCTTTAAGGGCTCTTTGGAAGAACGGATTCTGGAAAGATTGACACCGGATCCGGATCCCCCTTTGAAGATCGTGGCTTCTGTCCTTGCCAGCTTCATGATCGATTGCATGGAGTCCTCGACACTGTTGATGAAGCAGGCCGAACACTGGGGTTTCGACTTGATCCCCACGTTGAACTGCACGGGAGAGTTAAAGGCAGCCATCTGGTGAAGGAGAATATGGCTTAGCTCGTGGTTGAAGGTGGTGCCGTCCTCTTTGGAGGCGAAGTAGTTCATCTTTTCGCCCCATTTGCTGATCGTGTCTGCGATGCGCCCGACCAGCTGTTTCATGCTGTTTTCGCGTCCCGGCTTTCCCAGGTGCCCCCGAAAATACTTACTGGCCACAATGTCGGTTGCTCGTTGGGAGACGAAATCGGGAAACTCGAGATCCTCCTGCCGAAAGGCTACCTTTCCGCTTTTCCAGTCCTTGATTTCGGCGACTCGCTTCTCCCATTTCACCTGCTTGAATGGGTGCAGACCGTCCTGCGTAAAGTGACGTTCGAATTTCAACCCGTCGTGGCTGGTGACCTTGGCCAGTTTCTTCATTCTCTCTCCTGTTTCGGCTTGACTGGGAACCTCGGTTGTTGATCCTTTTTCCGGCATCCCGAAAGGGCGGGAAACGGAAAAGTTTGGCCAGTCTAGACCCGGGATCTGACATTAAGTTGAGTCCACAGCCCGAACCGAAGAACCCATTATATGGTGTTTTTGGGTTCAATCCTACACCAGATATGGTGTAATGCGGCTTTCTAGCTCTTTTCGAGAGAGGGTCAGGATCTGGACTGTCTTGAGACGGCTTCGATGACCGCTCAAAATCTTGATCGAAGCCCTGGGAACAGCCAGGGAGTCAGCCAGCAACTCAAGCAATTGTCGGTTTGCACGGTCCTCGAGGGGCGGTGCGGTCAGGCCTACCTTGAGAGCCTGATTCCAGCAGCCGACGATCGACTCATGACTGCTTCTGGGTTGAACTCGAACTCGAAAGCAGGGCTTCCCGTTTCGCTCAAAGATCGTGAGCATCCGCTCAGTACCTGTTTCGACCTTTGCCTTTGCCTTTGCCCGTGCCCGTCAGGTCAAGATACTTGTTCGAACGAAAAGATGAGGGCGAGAGCACAGCCAAGAAGAGGATCCTGAACACCTACTCCGCTCACACTCTAGGCCCAAATATGGCGGTACCGACCCGGATCACGGTGGCGCCCTCCTGGATGGCGATCGTGTAATCGTGGCTCATGCCCATGGAGAGCTGGCCGGCCGACGCAGATCCGGATTCAAAGATCTGCTCGAGGAGAGACTTGAGTAGGTGGAAGAAAGGCCTGGCCTGCTCAGGATCGGGAAGGTAAGGGGGAATGCACATGAGGCCCTCGAGGAGGAGATTCGGATACTGATCCACCACCTCGAGCAGGGTCAAGATCCGATCGGGCCTGACCCCGTGTTTCTGGATTTCATCTCCGACATTGACCGCCAGATAAACTCTGACCTTCTTGCCCAGATCCTCGGTGATTCTTCCGACTCTGTGAATAATCTTGGGGCGATCCAGTGTCTGGATCACGTCGAAGAGTTCGACGGCCGTGCGGGCTTTGTTCGATTGAAGAGGACCGATCAGGTGCCACTCGATTCCCTGCGGACAGGCCGGGATTTTGGAAGCGCCTTCCTGCACCCGGTTTTCCCCAAACAGGCGCTGGCCGGCATCCCAGGCTTCCCGGACTGCCGCCGCCGGAAAGGTTTTGGATACGGCCAGGATCTGGACAGAAAGTGGATCTCTTCCACTCTCTCGTGCGGTCGTCTCCACGCGGGCTCTCAGTGTTTGTAGATTCTCGGCGATGGAGTTCACTTGATCAGTATACCGGGTGGGTTCTGGGTTCTGGGTTCTGAGTTCTGGTCCCTGGTCGGGTTCACCGAGCAATTATCAGAACCCGAGCGTCAGCGAGGGCTGAGTAGTAGCCGCGGCCTGGCCGCCCGCGGTTCTGTTGTCCGAATCCAGCACCCAGAACCTAGAACCCAATCTCCCTTTCAGTTAACCTCGTAGTCGTTGCGTCGTCCATATTTCATTACTTTTGAGGGTATCGAGGGGTGCGGCAAGACGGTCCAGGCTCGGCGGCTCGGTGAAGAACTGTCCGAGCGCAGTATTCCTCATGTTCTGACTCGAGAGCCTGGAGGAACCGACTTCGGGAGAACCCTGCGGAGAATACTGCTCGGCGACGATGGGGTCGAGAGGGAGCCGGTCGCTGAGTTGCTCCTCTATCTGGCCGACCGGTGCCAGCACTTAAGCCAGGTGATCAATCCCGCACTGGCGCGGGGTGACTGGGTGATCAGCGACCGGTACCATGATGCCACGCTGGCCTATCAGGGCCACGCCAGAAGCCTGGGGATGGAGAGAATCGATGCCCTGGCTCGCGATATTGACATTCGTATGCCGGACGTCACACTCTGGATCGACGTGGAAATCGAACTCGCCCTGCACCGGGCTCGCTCCCGGAATGTGGACGAGGGGGAGAGTCATCTGGGACGATTCGAAGCCGAAACAAAGAGCTTCCATCGAAGAGTCAGGGAAGGATATCTGACCCTTCGGGAGAGGGATCCTTCGCGAATAGTGAGAGTGGATGGGTCGGGTGATGAGTCGAAGGTCTACCGCAGAGTCGTAGAAGTACTCGAAGAATCTAGAGTTCTGGAAATGAAGTGATCATGAGCGAGCCGGCACTGGTCAGGTTGTCCGACTACTTCGGAAATAGCCACCTGGTCGAACTGTTCCGGAGGAATGCACTACCGCCGTCCAGCATCTTTGCTGGTCCGGAAGGAGTGGGGAAGAGAACGCTTGCTGTTTCGTTGTCCGCGCTGACCAACTGTCAGTCAAAAAGGGAGAAGGACCTCTGCGGTCAGTGCTCCTCCTGCGTCAAGGTGTCCGCCGGCAATCATCCGGACGTTACGGTAGTGGACTTCGGCTGGATCGAGACCTTCCTGAAGTCGAAGCATAAGCGAGCGAACCCCAGAGTGATCCCCATTGATGTGATGAGAGAACTGGTGCGAGAAGCTCAGTTTCAACCCTTCCAGGGAAGGGTTCGGGTTTTCATCGTGGATGATGCTCACAAACTCAACGAGGCGGCTGCAAACTCACTGTTGAAGACTCTCGAGGAGCCCACCTCGACGACCAGGATTGTGCTGGCGACGCCTTTTCCGGAGAGCCTTCTCGCCACGGTTCGCTCCAGATGTCAGCTCTTCACGTTCGGCCGAATCCGCCGTGACGAAGTCACTCGCTATCTGGAAGAACGGGGAGAAGAACAAGCTCGGCTCAAGTCTGCTCTGTCCACCGGGAGTATCGGGGCCGCCCTGTCTCTGGATCTGGAACAGATGTTGAGGGATCGTGACCGGCTTCTCCACCTGCTGCAGAGTTGGTTCGAGAATCCCCTGTTCAGCACTGTCTTCCAGGCCGTCGAGTCCTCGGAACTGGGGCGAGAATTGAGGAATCGCGAGAGGGCTCTCGTGCTTCTGTCACTTCTCCAGAGACTTGCAGAGGACCTCTACTACCTGCAGGTGGAGACCCCGGAGCGCCTCAAGAACATAGACCGGAAGGAAGCCCTTGCAAGCCTGGCGGTCAAAATACAGTTGGCCTGGATCGAGTCGTTTCTCTACTATACTCGAGAGGCAATTGCCGATATTGAGGGTTATGTCAATCCGCTGATGTGTTTCGAGACACTGTGGTTGAAGGTCGAGCAGCAAGATGCTGGAACTGGTTAGCGTCAGGTTCAAGGATAGCAAGCGGACCGGGGAGTTCGTTGCCAATCAGCCCGGCTTGAGGGTGGGAGACCGGTGCATCGTTGGCACGGACCGTGGCGTGGAACTAGGGATCGTCGTCGGGAGACGCACAGTCGAACAGGCCAGCTTCGAAAATGCCACGAGAATCCACAAGGCTCTTCGCAAAGCTACGGAGCGGGACCTCTATCTTTACGAGAAAAAAAGTTTCAAGGAAGAAAAGGCCCATCGTTTTTGTCGAAAAAGGATCGGTGTTCGCAATCTGCCGATGAAGCTTTCGAAGGTCGAGTACATCTTCGACGGAAGTCGAGTAGTCTTCTACTTCACCGCCAGCCGCCGAGTCGATTTCCGGCAACTTGTACAGGACCTGGCCCGCGAATTGAGGGCCCGGATCGAGATGCGTCAGATTGGAGCCCGTGATGAAGCCCGCCTGGTTGGGGGGCTGGGAGCGTGTGGGACCGGCGAGAACTGTTCATCAAAGTTTCTGAAGGAGCTTCGTTCGGTGACGGTGAAGACAGTCAAGGCTCAACAACTGGGGATGAATCCGTCCCGGCTTTCCGGTATGTGCGGGCGCCTGAAGTGTTGCCTGAACTTTGAACACGAGTATTAACAGCCCGTATATCTGTTTAGCGTTCTCTTCTCGCGTTCGCCCCCTTGCCTTTGCTCTGGCCTCATCTTTTCGCTCCTTCAAGGCACCAGGGCTGCTATAGCCTCAGGGGTTGGCCGCTGGCGGGACCTTTGCTTCCAACTCCTTGATTCGTGACTGAAACTGTTCGACCTGAGGAGCCTCCGGGTTCGCTTCTATGAACTCCCGACAAACCGCCAGAGCCTCCTCAAACTTCTCCATCTTTTCCAGAGCACGAATCAGTTTGAAGTAGGAGTCCGGCCGTCGTGGAAAGTACTTGACAGCCTCCCGATAGCGCTCTCCTGCTGCCTCGAAGTTCTTACGCTTGTAATAAAAGTCTCCGACCTTGATGTGCCTCTCTGCTTCGATAGGATCGGGATAGATCACCTCAACTTCGCTCTCGCGGTCCGAGGTTCGGTCGTCCCGAATCAGTACGGGCTTGGGGCCCGTCGGGCGGCTATCCTGCCCCACCAAAGCAACCGAAAAAAGAGGAATTATGCTGAGCAGCACTAGCGCTCTGAATCTCATCCTTCCTTCCAGCCTAAGTCGAACCTCCTGACCTTGTCAAAGATGGGAGTTATTCGGTAGAATACAGAAAAGTCTTCGAAGGCAAGCCAGTCGTTATTGAATCTTGCTTCACGTTCCTCGTCTTTTTGAATTGATCATCAAGCTTAGAAAAGAGTTCACAGAAAATAGTTGAGGGCCATGGTTAATAGAAAGCTAATTCGACCGTCTCTAACCGATTTGAGGGATCAGATGCCAGCCAACTACGCGACTGCTCAAAGGAAGAGGGTCCCCCCGGAGCAGACGAACGCCGAGCAGTATTACTACCTGAAGCAGATGACGGGCCGTACCCCTATAGTCGTCACACTGGTGGACGGTGAAGAGATCTGCGGCGTCATTGAGTGGTACGACAGGGACTGTATCAAGGTGAACAGAGACGACGGTCCGAACCTTCTGATCCCCAAGCACTCCATCAAGTACCTTTTCAAACAGAACGAGAGACGCGGCAGGTCCGGACAGTGCACTAGGTAGGACGTACCAGCTTCTCACGGCGATGCCTCGCATCCCGTTAAGGTTGCTTTTCCGTCCGGTCTCGTCGGGGCCCCAATGACAGTGAGCACTGGTCCAATTATCGTGACGACGGGGGATCCGAACGGAGTCGGCCCGGAAGTCGTTCTGCGGGCCTTACCTGGCTTGAACCCTGCTCAGCAGGCTCGTCTTCTGGTGGTAGGCGATCCCGGCTACCTGGCGCGCCTCTCCCATGATCTGAATCTGGGAGAGTTGCCTCCGCTTCGCTTTGCCGTGCCGGGAAGCTTCCCCTATCCGCCGCGCTGGGGCGTTATCTCCCGGGAGGCCGGCGAGTTTGCGGTGGCCTGCCTGGAGAAGGGCCTGGAGGAGATTCAGGGGTGCAACGGGGGCCTGCTGGTGACCGCCCCGATCCACAAAGGAGCGGCCCGCCTGGCCGGCTTCCGTCATCCGGGACAGACCGAATTCATTGCTTCTTACTTCCCTGGCCATTCAGCGGCCATGGGGTTTTTCTCGGATCCCTTGAAAATCGTCCTGGTGACGGTGCACGTCCCCTTGAAGGAAGTAGCAAACCGCCTGACGGGTGAGGAAATCGAGCGGTGTGGGAAGCTCTTGTTCGCAACTCTGCGAGAAAGCGGCATCGAGTTCCCTCGAATTGCTGTGGCGGGTTTGAATCCGCATGCCTCGGAATCCGGCCAATTCGGAATTGAGGAAGAAGAGATTGTTGAGCCGGCAGTGCGTCGGCTGCGGGACCAGACCGGAAACCGGGCATTTTCGGGGCCGTTTCCTCCGGACTCTCTGTTTCACCGGGCAGCCCAGGGAGAGTTTGACGGCGTGGTGGCCTTGTACCACGATCAGGGCTTAATCCCGGTGAAGCTGCTGGCCTTTCATTCGGCTGCCAACGTAACCCTGGGCCTCCCCGTTGTTCGAACCTCACCTTGCCACGGCACTGCCTTCGATATTGCGGGACGCGGCTGCGCTGATCCTCGCAGTATGCAGGAGGCCTTTCGCTGGGGAATCCGTCTCAGCGAATCTCGGGCGGGAACCGGGGAGAAGGCGCAGCCTGGGTCATGAAAAGGTTTCGAGGAACTCGGAACGTGACGGAACTTGGACCTTGGAACCATGCGTAACTCAACCCCACAGTTCGCTGCCTTAAAACGCTCTCAGAGGCGGCTGAAAGCCACCGGTCGATCGGCTGATCATTTCAACCGCAACGTTCTAACGGAGCCCGTGGGCAGCTTCGAGGCACTCCGCTGCTCCCGCTTCTCCCGGGACTCGGGACTCGATTCGAAGACCATCGAGCAGCTCCTGCGCTGCGTCCTCGATTGGAGGAAAGAACTGGCAGAATTGAGCCCCAGCGATCTATGCGAACTCCACTCCCTGATCCCGCGGACCGACCCGGGCGGAGGACTGAGGAAGAACAAAGGCCCCGAGCTCTTCGGGAAGCTCTCGCCTCTGTCGCCCGAATTCCTCGAGAAGGCCTTGTCTCGCTTTTTCGTCTGGGTTTCCAGTGACAGCTATGCCGAGATTCATCCGGTGAAGCAATCTATCCTGTGCCAGCTCCGGCTCCTTGAGATCATGCCTTTCTCCAGCTACAGCCATCTGGTTTCTATCATCTTCTCCAACTACTTTCTGACCCGGACCGATCATCTCCTGCCTACTTATGAAGAGCACGAGATGGCTCTCTACGAGGCCGCGCTGGTGGAAGCCCTCGACTTTTCCACGGACAGTCTAGTCGAGCTCCATCTGGGAGCTTGCCTGAGATCCTATAATCGGATCCTCGGGCCACTTGCATAGGTAGTTGGTTTCAGGAGTCCGAAAGTGGGCGGCAACCTTCAACCTTCAACCTTCAACCGTCTTCTCTGCCACTTTACCTTGCCTCAGAACATCATCAGGCACCGGGGGATCCAGCAGCAGTAGCGCGAGCAGTGCCGCGCGTTCCGGAAGCCTGTCCGTATAAACAAACTCCTGCTGCGCGTGAGCTCCGCCGCCGACCGCTCCCAGACCATCGAGGGTCGCGGTGTACAGGCTGGTAATATTCCCGTCGGATGCCCCTCCGGCCATCCCTTGTTCCAACTCGAATCCCAGGTCCGCGGCCGCCATCTGAGCCCGCTTCCAGAGAAAGCTGTTGCGGGGGGTCTTCTCGAGAGGAGCACGGTCTATCCGGCCCTCCACCTTTAGCTCGACGCCCGCTGTTTCCGGCTTCAAATGATGAATCGCACGCTGAATGGATTCGATGTCTTTCAGGCGGAGAACACGGACGTCCACGGTTGCACGGCCCTCGGGAGCAACCACGTTGGGCCGAAGACCGCCCTGGATCAGCCCCACGTTGACAGTGATTCCATTTTGCGGGGAATTGAGTGCCGCCAGCTTCTGAATCACGTAGGAGAGTTCCAGGATGGCGCTGGCGCCTGCTTCCGGCTCGAGTCCAGCGTGAGCCGCGCGTCCCTTCACGGTGATCCTAAAAAGGCCCACTCCCTTGCGGATGGTTTTCAGCCGACCCCTTTTGCCAAGAGATGGCTCAAGTACGAATACCCTGTTGCTGCGCCGGGAGAGACGGCGGATCCACTTCTCGGAATCGCCGCTTCCGATTTCCTCGTCTGAGTTGACCAGGACGACGGGTGTGACTTCCGGCTCCAACTGCAGGCTGGCCAGGGCCTTCAGGGCGAAGACGATTTGAATCAGTCCGGCCTTCATGTCGAATGCCCCGGGACCGCTGATTCGACTCCCATTCTCTTGCACGGGCATGCGGAGTAGTGTTCCAGTGGGCCAGACCGTGTCGGTATGTCCCAGGAGGAGTTGCAGGGGCTTTGATCTCTTCCGTTCGCTGGGTAGTCCCAGCAGCATTCCTCCCGACTTGCGACCCGGGATCTCTCGAACTCGATACCCGACTTCTCTGAGGGGTGCTGCCAGGAGCCTGAAAGCCCCTGCCTGGCTGGAAGGATCGAAAGAAGGTGTTTCTACCCGGATCAACCGCTTGAGCAGATCAACCATCTTAGGCTGCTGATTGTCCAGATAGTGTCGAATCTTTCTTGCGGTCTTCATTTTTGTCAGGAGGGTTGCCAGTTCATTTTTCGGGCGCCGTCAGAGGTTCGGAGAAAAAGCTGTTCTTAACCCTGCTAATAGGCGGCCGGATCCGAGGCCAGTTCAACCAGCGTTCGGACGCCGAATCCAGTAGCTCCCGTGACGATGTCATCCTCCGGGAAGCGGGCGACTCCGGCCATGTCGATGTGGCACCATCGGGATTCAAGTGCGAACTCCTCGAGGAACTTGGCGGCTGAAATGGCTCCACCCCAGCGCTCTCCAATGTTGCGGATGTCGGCGATATCGCTCTGCAGTTCATTCCGGTATTCCTCATCCAGAGGCAACTGCCAGATACGCTCGCCCGCCCTGTCCGCAGCTCTAAAGAGGGCCTTGCCCAGGGGCGGATCGTTGCTGAAGACTCCGGCTCGTAGTTTTCCAAGGGCGACGACGCATGCCCCGGTCAAGGTCGCGATGTCCACGACAAAAGCAGGATCCAGCTGCAACGCGTAGTGAAGGGCATCGGCAAGGAGCAGGCGGCCTTCGGCATCGGTGTTAATGACTTCAATGGTCTTGCCGCTAAATGAACGGATCACATCTCCGGGCCTCTGGGCTCGTCCACTGGGGAGATTCTCCGCGGCCGCCACAATCCCTACCACATTTTGAGGCACCTGCAGCTGTGCAATGGCCCGCATAGCGGCAAGGACGGCGCAGGCCCCTGCCTTGTCGGATTTCATTTCCTCCATGCTCTGCGCGGGCTTGATGGAAAGGCCTCCGCTGTCAAAAGTGACTCCCTTGCCGACGAGCACGCCGGGAGGACTTTCAGAGTCAGGGGCTCCCCAGTGTCGCAGGACGATCAGCCGGGCTGGCTCATCACTTCCTTTCGCAACTGCCAGGATGGCATTCATTCCCTCTTTCGCAATTCTTTGCTCGTCCCAGATCTCAATCTCGAGTCCTGCCCCGTGGGCTAGCTCTCTGGCCCTCTCGGCAAGTTGGCTGGGACTCATAATGTTTCCAGGTTCGTCGGCCCAGGCCCGGGCCAGATTGGTGGCACTGGCCATGACCTCGGCTCGATGTTCAACGTCGCGCAGGAAAGAATCGTCCATGGGCTGACCATCGAAGACCAGAAGCACCTTCTCTAGTTGACTCACCCGGCGGCCCAGAGTTTTGTGCAGGCTGTTGTTCCAGGACCCCAGCATCATCCCTTCCAGGGCCGCCTGGGCAGCCACCGGGGCCTTCTCGACGCTGCGGCGATACACGGCCAGGGTTTTCAAACTGGAGGTTCTGGTCTTGACCACGGCCCTCATCAAGATGGATCGGATCGAGGCGGAGTCATAGTTGGATTCTTTTCCGGACCCCACAAGAACGAGTCTCCCGCACTTTAGATTGCCAGGTCGGTAAACAGTGACGGTCTCGCCCGGTTTACCCGTCAACTCGCCACTCTCTTGGACTTCTGTCAAAAGGCCGTCGAGAGCCGAATCGATCTCGCTCGCCAGATCTCCTCCCGCCAGATCCTCCTCGAAGAGAGGCACGAAGAGAGCATCGCATTCGACTGTCGACCAACTTGCTCGGACCAGGTGCACATCCATAAAGTCATCTCCCCTTGAGCTGCGCTTGAATCTCTCGTTCTATAATCTTCTTACGCTTCGCTTCGCGCTTGTCATAGGTATTCTTCCCTCTGGCTACAGCCAGTCGCACCTTGGCTTTACCGTTCTTGAAATAAAGTGCCAGCGGCACCAGAGTCAAGCCCTTCTTCTTAGCCTTGCCAACAATCTTATTGATTTCCCGGCGGTGAAGAAGTAATTTCCGTCGCCTTCGAGGTGCGTGGTTCTCTCGATTACCGTGCTTGTAGGCAGCAATATGGCAGTTCTCGAGCCACACTTCGCCCCCTTGAACCCGGGCAAAACTGTCCTTCAGGTTCACCCTGTGCTCGCGAATGGCCTTGACCTCAGTCCCGAGCAGAACAATGCCTGCTTCGATTTCATCGAGAATATGGTAATTGTGATAGGCCTTCTTGTTCTTGGCGATTAGTTCCTGCATGCCGATGATTTCAGGGGGTCCCTAGAAAGATCCCGAGCGCTTCCTTCCATGATCTCAATTCCGGATATCCGTCCCGGCGCAGGGCGCTATTGTCTAGAACCGAGTAGGTGGGTCTCCTGGCAGGTCTGGGGAAACGGTCGGTGCCGACCGGGCGGACCTGACAATGAAGACCCAATTCGGACACAATTTGCCGGGCGAACTCAAACCAGCTACATTCTCCGGAGTTTGTCACATGGTACAGACCGCGTCTCTGATCTTCGACTAAGCCCAGGCTCGTTTCTGCCAGATCCGAGGTCCAGGTGGGCTTTCCCAGCTGGTCCTCGACAACTTCGAGTTCACTCTTCTCACGCGCTGCCCGGGCGATGGCGCAGACGAAGTTCTCTCCTCCAGTACCAAACAGCCAGCTCGTCCGGATGATCAGATGAGCTGGACAGAGGGATTGGATTTCCCGTTCTCCCAGGAGCTTGGTGAAACCGTAGTAGTTCACGGGGTCGGGAAGATCGGATTCTTGATAGGGAATGGAATGGCGGCCGGAGAAAACGTAGTCCGTGCTGTAGTAAAGAAGCGAGGCCTGACACTGGGATGCAGCGACAGCCACGTTGCGCGTCCCCTGAGCATTGATCTGAAAACTTTTCTCCCGGTGGGTCTCGGCATCGTCAACCCCCGTGAAGGCGGCTGCGTGCAGGATCACGTCCGGGCCAATCTGACCCATTTTCCCTTTGACCAGACTCTGGGAAGTGACGTCCATCTCGCTTTTTGACAGCGCCACGACATCATGACGGGCCGAGAACTTCTGGATCAGGTCCTGGGCCAGCATTCCCCGGGCCCCGGTGATGACGACTCGCATGAGAAGTTAGTGCCTAGATTTCGTCCAGGGTTCTTTCTCTTTCGCTGTACATCCGGCGGTAGTAACCCTGATACTCCCCGCTGCTGACTCGATCCACCCAGGAACGGTTTGATTTGTACCACTCAATCGTTTCCCTCAGACCCTGGTCAAAGGGCACGATGGGAGCCCACCCCAGCTCGTCACGCAATTTCGTTGCATCGACCGCGTAGCGGCGATCATGACCGGGGCGGTCACGGACCGATTCTATCAGCGAATCAGGCTTGTTGAGGAGGCTGAGGATCTTCTGCACCAGATCCAGGTTGGTCTCCTCGTGGTCGGCTCCGATGTTGTACACAGAGCCGGGCCGGCCATCTTCCAGAATGGCTTCGATGGCCCGGGAATGGTCCAGCACGTGAACCCAGTCACGCGTGTGGAGACCGTCGCCATAGACCGGTAGCTTACGGTCCTGGAGCGCGTTCAGCGTCATCAAGGGAATCAACTTCTCGGGGAATTGATAGGGGCCGTAATTGTTGCAGCAGCGGGTGACTACGATGTCCATGCCGTAGGTTGAGTGGTACGAACGCGCCAGCAGATCGGCACAGGCCTTGCTGGCCGCGTAAGGGCTGTTGGGAGCGAGAGGGCTGGTCTCCGTGAAACTCCCTGTCGGTCCGAGTGTGCCGTAGACCTCGTCCGTGGAGATCTGGATGAAGCGAAGACTGCGCGCTTTTCTGGCGGCTTCCAGGAGAATCTGAGTGCCAAGAACATTGGTCTGAACAAAGCTGGCCGCGTCCATAATGCTGCGATCCACGTGAGACTCTGCTGCGAAGTTGATGATCGCATCCGCTTCGCGGGCCACCACGTCGCTCGCCTGCTCGTGTTTGTCAATACTGCCGCGGACAAACTCGTAGCGGGGGTTGTCCTCGACAGCGGACAGATTCTCCAGGTTTCCCGCGTAGGTCAGGGCATCAAAGTTGATAATCTGCCAGTCAGATCGGGTCTGCAGGATATGCCGTATGAAGCCGGAACCGATAAAACCGGCTCCACCCGTGATGATTAACCTCATTCCTATCTATGAACGTGAGTGTTGAGCCAGGCGTTCAGTGCGGGAGTTCTCGTTTTTTTTTTTTTTTTGGGGCGGCCAGATTGGCCGCACGCAGAAGAGACTCAATTGTTCCTGCATCAGTCCACCATCCTTCCAGGATTTCGTAGGTCATCTCGTCCCACTCGATGTACTGGTTGTTCACATCGGTGATCTCCAGTTCCCCACGCTGGGAAGGCCGCAGGTTCCTGATGATGTCAAAGACCCTTTGATCGTACATGTAGATCCCAGTCACTGCGTAGGGTGAAGGGGGGATCTCGGGTTTCTCAACAACTCTGACAACTCGGTCGCCGTCCAGAACCGGAACGCCGAATCTCTCCGGGTCGGGGACTTCCTTCAACAGAATCTTGGCACCTTTACTCTGTTGGCGGAACTGATCCACATAACCACGGATCGAACATTCCAGGATGTTGTCTCCCAGAACCACACAGACAGGATCTTTGTCAGCGAAGTGTGCTGCCAGGGACAACGCTTCCGCGATGCCCCCCTCCCCTTCCTGATAGGCAAAGTGCAGGTGCCGGAGTCCGAAATCTTGCCCGTTTCTTAGAAGGGGTAGAAAATCGCCGGCGTTGTTGCCGCCCGTCACGATCATGATGTCCTGAATTCCAGCCTCCACAAGGGTTTCCACGGGGTAGTAAATCATGGGCTTGTCGTAGACGGGGAGGAGGTGTTTGTTTGTTACCCGGGTGAGGGGATCAAGCCTCGTTCCCAGGCCCCCAGCCAGAATGATTCCTTTCATTCCCAACCTCAGGTGTAGAGAGATCGTATCTTACTCGATTGGAACTGCACCGAGCAATTCCAGATAGAGTCGCTCAAAATTCCGAATTTTCTTCTCCAGAGTGAAGTGCGACTCCACCCGCCGCCGGCCGGATTCTCCCATTCGCTTTCTCAGGTCGGGCGAGTCGAGAAGCTCGCGGAGGGCTCGGGCCAGTCGCTCGGGATCTCGAGGAGGAACGAGGAGCCCGGTTTTCCGGTCGGTGACGAGCTCAGGGATTCCTCCCACGGAGGTGGCGACCACAGGCAAACGATTGCCCATGGCTGCCAGTATTGCAGAGCTGAGTCCCTCCGAGAGGGAGGGAAGGCAAAAGATGTCGAAAGACTTCATAACTGAATCGACGTCTTCACGAAAACCCAGAAACAAGACACTTCGGCTGGCTCCCAGGGTATTGGTCAGCTTTTCCAACTCGGCTCGCAGGGGGCCCTCTCCGACGACGGAAAGGACCAGGCGGGGATAGGATTGGAGCAGGAGCGACACGGCTTTGATCAGTGTAATGTGTCCTTTCTCGCTGCTCAGGTGCGCCACAATGCCGATCACCGGCCGATCATCGCCGACCCGGGGCGGGGCCTTGGGCAGGGCATCGATGCCTTGCAGGTCCATCCCCTCGTAGATCACCTCTACCAGGGAAGGACGGACGCCGTCGTGAATCAGTGTGTCTCGAATGCTTGCCGAGACGGTGATGACCCGGTCCATGAAAAGGTTGAACTTGAGGCGACTGAAGCGCGTGCGCAGGGGGAAGTTGACCCGGCGGGAGCAGACCAGAGCTCGGGGGAAAGTGGACCGGCTGGCAGCCAGTCCACCGGTCAGGACCGGCCGTGGTGTGTTGAAGTGCACAATTTGAAAACGGTGCTTACGCATGAAGCCGAACAGTTGCCAGGTTGCCACGGGGCTCAACTCAAAGCGCTGCTGAAAGGAGAGGAGGCTGGCTCCCGCGCGTTTGGCTCTTTCAGCCAACGGTGCACCGGGGGGAGCCGCCAGCCAGACCTTGTGTCCACACTGCAGCATGCCGGTGATGAGCGTGTAGATCTGCTCCTGTCCTCCTCTCCAGACGGTCTCGGTGTCTACGTAAAGCAGCTTCAGTTTCTGGCGGAGAGGTGTTTCTGTTTTGGTGCGCTCTGCAGTTCCCACAATTTCAGGAATTTGAAGAATACGGACGTCGATGAGAGTACCGAAACGGCCAGTCCGGGAACTCCGTCCTGAAAGCCACGGTACAGAACGTAATTTTTTAAGAACTCGACCAGGGGGTGCAGAAGGAGGCCGAAGGGCCCCGACCTTCGACCAGACTCGAAGCAATCGGCAGCCGCCAGGCTGGAGAAATTCTGCAACTGGGACAGGTACTCGGCAATGTCGCTGTAGCTGTAGTGCTCGAGCGCATTCTGAAGCCGTCCAGTGTTTCCCGAAATCTGTACAGATTCGTGAACCCGTCCGCCAGCCCACTCCCCTCTGGACCTGCGAAAAAGACGCAGTTGCCAGTCGGGGTACCAGCTTGTATGTCGGATCCAGCGACCCATGAAAAAGCTGAGGCGAGGCAAGTAGTACCCGTCAACGCTCTTGTCACAACCCTGTTTCCACTCTTGCAGCTCCTGGACCAGCGCCGGGCTGAGAGCCTCATCTGCATCCAGGCTGAGGACCCATTCGTAACTTGTCTGCTCTAGAGCAAACTGCTTTTGAGCCCGGTAGCCTCTCCACTCCGACCTGAGAAACCGATCTGTGAAGCCCCGGCAGATCATCTCCGTCTCATCGGTACTGCCCGAGTCGACAATGACGATTTCGTCCGCCAGCCCCGAAACACTGGAAAGAGCGCGCCCGATTTTCCCGGCTTCATTGAAAGTGATGACGGCAACAGAGAGCTTTCTCAAACCGGTCGATCCTGGTTAGCCGGACTCGTCAGGAACATTTCCTTGCAGGAGCGGACGGGACATCGTGCCAGACGGGCCCAATTCCTCCTCGATCCGGAGCAGTTGATTGTACTTGGCAATCCGATCGGTTCGGCTGGCGGAACCAGACTTGATTTGTCCCGACCGGCAACCGACTGCCAGGTCGGAGATGAAGGTGTCCTCCGTTTCGCCGGACCGGTGCGAGATCACCGTCGAGAATCCACGGTCATGTGCCAGTTCGATCGTTCTCAAAGTCTCGGTGAGAGTCCCAATCTGATTGAGTTTGATCAGGATTGAGTTACCTGCACGCTCCCTGATTCCACGCTGCAGCCGAGAGGGGTTGGTCACAAACAGGTCATCTCCGACAAGCTGGACTCTCGATCCGAGCCTTTGAGTCAAGGCTTGCCAGCCTTCCCAGTCGTCTTCGGCCAGACCATCCTCTATGGAGCAAATGGGATATCGCTCACACCACTCGGAGTAAAGGTCGATCAAGCCCGCCGAGTCGAGAGCTGGTTTCTCGGATTTCTTGAACAAGTAGGTACTCGACGCCTCATCCCAGAGCTCGGTTGCAGCTATATCCAGAGCCAGCAAGACATCCCGCCCGAGCTGATATCCCGCTCCCTCTATCGACTCCGAGATCACCTGCAGGGCTTCCTCATCCGAGGCCAGGTTGGGGGCGAATCCCCCTTCATCCCCAACCGTGGTGGAAAGCCCCCTGCTCTCCAAGGTTTTTCCCAGGTGGTGAAAAATCTCAACTCCCATCCTCAGGGTCTCGTGAAAGTTCGCTCCACTGACCGGCACCACCATGAACTCCTGAATATCCACACTGTTGTCTGCATGAGCTCCTCCATTGAGGATGTTCATCATGGGGACGGGCATCAGGTTGGCACGGACTCCACCGATGTACTGGTAAAGGGGGGTTTCCAGGTAGCTGGCTGCCGCGCGGGCGCAGGCAAGCGAAACGGCCAGCATGGCATTGGCCCCGAGCTTCTCCTTGGACTCGGTGCCGTCAAGATCGATCATGGCCTGGTCAAGCCGGGCCTGTTCGGTAACCATCCGCCCCACCAGTTTCGGAGCGATCATCTGGCCCACGTTATTGACGGCTCGGCGTACTCCTTTGCCCAGATAGCGCGTCTTGTCTCCGTCTCTCACCTCCAAGGCTTCGTGCCTTCCGGTCGAGGCTCCAGAGGGGACAGCTGCCCTTCCCCAGGCTCCGCTTTCCGTCAGAATCTCGGCCTCGACTGTCGGGTTACCTCGAGAGTCAAGGATCTCCCGGGCAACAATTTCGCTAATGACAGGCATAGCTTCCTACCTCTATCGCCTGAAGGGCTGTCACAGCCGTGACCAGCACGATGTCCTCGGCTGAACAACCCCGACTCAAATCATTCACGGGCCTCTTCAGGCCCTGCAGAATCGGCCCGATCGCCGTGGCACCAGCCAGTCGTTCCGTTAGCTTGTAGGCGATGTTCGCGGCCGCCAAATTGGGGAAGACCAGGGTGTTGGCCCGTCCCCTCAGCCGACTGGTCGGGGCCTTACTGGCGGCCACCTCGGGCACCAGAGCCGCATCAGCCTGAAGATCGCCGTCGATTCGCAGATCAGGAGCCCTTGCCTGGACGGTTTCCAGGGCTTCCACCACCCGGTCGACGACGGGATGAGATGCACTCCCGTGCGTCGAAAAAGACAGCAAGGCAACCTGTGGTTCAACCTCCAGGTAGACGCGCGCGCTGGCGGCCGAAGCCAGGGCAATCTCCGCAAGCTGGGCCGAAGTAGGCTCCGGGACCACGGCACAGTCGGAGTAGATGAGAGCTCCTTTTTCGCCCCACTGAGGGTCGCCGAGCAGCATGATGAAGAAACTGGAGAGCACCGATACTCCGGGTCGCAGCCCCACACAGTGAAGGGCGGCTCTAGCGGTTTCAGCTGTCGGGCGGACGGCTCCCGAAACGCAGCCATCGCACTCTCCCCCGGCCACCAGGGTTGCCCCGAAATAAAGAGGGTCCTCAACTTGTTTCAGGGCCTCTCGAAAACTCATCCCTCGGGACCGTCTTCGCTCGTACAAAAGGGAGGCGGAGCTTTGTAACTGGACTGAGGTCGAAGGAAGGAGGCTCTCCCAGTTGGGATCGACTCCCGCTTCGCGGGCCGCATGCTCGATTTGAGCTGGGTCGCCAAGAAGCAGAGGGCGCGCGATTCCCTCAAGTGCCATCCGATGGGCGGCCCGTACGATTCGAGGATCCTCGCCCTCCGGGAAAACGATCCGTTGAGGGCTCGCCTTGGCCCGCTCGACAATCCTCTGCGACAGCGTCATGGCGCGCAATGTTGACCGGATTTTCATGACGTGTCAAGATTGCCGCGTGCGTCTAAATACAGAGGAAACAAAGGGAATCCACATCATTGTTCCCGACGGAGAGATGGTCTCCGGCGACGGAGATCAGGAGCTCAGAGACGAGCTGGCCAGGTTGATCGAGGCGGGGCATTACAGGGTCGCAGTCGACTTCTCCAGGGCGCCTTACATCGACAGTTCGGTGCTGGGGCAACTCGTGCATGGATATGCGCAACTGAAACAGCTGGGTGGGACTCTGAAAATAACGGGTCCGTCACAAAGGATTCGGGGTCTGCTGGAACTGACCCGGCTGATCACCGTTTTCGAGGTGTTTTCGGATCGGGAAGAACTCCTGGACAGCTGGTGATCACCCACTCTGCCTGAGCCGCTGCTTGATTCGATCTACGCTGGACCTCGCCTCGCCGCTCCCGGTCAATTCGGCGGCCTTTTGATAGTGCTCGAGTGCTTTCTTGTATTCCTTTTTCTTCTCGTAGATGTAGCCAAGTCGATCGAAACTCCCACCGCTGGAATCGGGTCTGAGCCCGACGTCCCTCAGGAAAGCTGCCTTGGCTGCTTCCAGGTTGTCAGCGAAAAGATAGGCTAGCCCGAGATTGAACCAGGCTTCCGCATCCTTCGGGAATTGTTCGGTGTACGCGAAAATGGCATCTGCGGCGTCACCGTAGAGGCCCTCTTCGATCATTCCAACCCCTTTCTGGTAGCCAATCGTTAACAGGAAGCGATTGGCTTGCGCGTGATCGGGATCGTAGTTCAGCACTTGTCGAAGCGCCTGCTCTGCCGGCTCCAGCTGCTTGAGATGATAATGAGCCAGCCCCAGCTGGAGCAGTTCGCTGGAATTTCCTTTCTGAATCCTGGAGGCCTCCTGAAGGTCGGACACCGCAAGCTCATACTGGGCCAGATTGTAGGCGGCGCTGCCGCGCATCCGCAGCAGATCGCGCCGACTTCTGGGTGACTTGGCGTAAGGCACAGCCTGATTCAGGGTAGGGATCACCTCACGAAACCGTCGCGAGTTGAAATAGGCTTGTGCCAGGCCCAGATAGGTTTCGACGGCATCCTGCTTCAGCCGCAGAGCGGCCCGAAGCTCTGATATCGCTTTTTCGTACTGTTTCAGGTGCAGGTAGGACAGGCCCAGTATTCGATGCCCGCTCTCGTAGTCCGGGTGCTCTTTGACGAGCGGCTCAAACTCGTGGATCGCTTCCTGGTACTGGCCCTGTTTGAAGTGGGAAACCCCTTTTCGGTAGTCACCCTGAGCTAGCCCCGAGCTCCCTCCCAGGAGAATAGCCAGCGCACACAAGACCAGCTTTGCGGAGGATGGGACTCTCATCGTTATGTCAGAGCTCCTGAACGCTCATCGAAAGAAGGCCTTCCAGCGCTCTCTCTCACTCTTGGTGGGAACAGCGATGTTCTTGACCTCCAGCTGTTTGAGCAGATCAAACACGTCAATCATCACGAAATAGGGAACGTCGGGATTAGACTCGATAATGACAGGCTTTCCCGGACTCTGTTCCATTTTGCCCTGAACATAACCACCGATCTCCTCCAAGGAAGAAGTCGGGTTCTTGTCAACCTGAAATCGGCCCTCTCCCTCTATCTTGATGTGGATTGCTTCTTCGGGTTGCACATCGGGGTCGTTGGGGTCGTCTTCGGGGTATTGGAACTGAATACCCCGGTTGGAGGTGAAAACGGCTGTCAGCATGAAAAAGATGATCAGAAGAAAGGCGATATCGGCCATGGAAGAGGTCGGTATCTCGGATGCCTGTCTGGCGCGCAGTTTTCGGAAGGCCATCAGTTCTCTCTGGGAGTCTCTCTGGGAGGTCGGAGACTCGTGAGCAGGCCGATGTTGCGTACCTCGTTGCTGCGAAGCGCCTCCAGAACCTCGTCGACTGCCTGAAAAGGGACACTTCGATCCGCTTTGACCAGGAACTCCTTGGTCGGAGCTTGCTCGACAATGGCTCCGGCTCGCCGGCCGATTTCTTCAGCAGAGCTGATCGGTTGAGACTGTTCTTCCCCGTCAGTGAACCACAGTTCGCCGGTGTCTCTGATGGCGATGATAGCGGCTCCTTCGGTGACTTTGGTTTGTATCGCGGAAGCCGGAAGAGTCACAGGGGTCTTTTCCGGCGAGAAAGACGTGGTCAGCATGAAGAAGATGATCAGCAGGAACGCGATGTCCGCCATCGACGCCGTGGGCACCATGGGAGCGATCCTGTGTACTCTGTATCGCATCGATGCTTACTCCTCAGGCCGAATGGACGGACTGAGCACGCTGTCTCTCGACTTCGTTGAAAGTTTCCAGGAGCATCGAAGCACTGGTTTCCATGTCGAGAGAAAAGTTGGAGACCTTGCTGGTGAAATAGTTGTAGGCGGTTTGTACGGGCAGAGCGATGATCAACCCGGCTGCAGTCGTGATCAACGCCTCTGAGATACCGGCAGCCACAGCCTGAGGCTGCCCCAGCCCCACCTCTGCGAGGGCGCTGAAAGCCGAGATCATTCCTACGACGGTTCCCAAAAAGCCGAACAGAGGGGCAACGTTGGCGAGCGTTGCCAGAATCCACAGGCCCTTCTCGAGCTTGGAGACCTCGTGCAGGGCGACGCTTTCCATGGCCTTCTCAATCTCTTCATGGGACTTTCCGTAACGCAAGAGCCCGGACTTCAAGGTCGTTGCGACCGGATGGTCGTACTCCTCGCACACTTCAATCGAGTGGCGAAGATCCGATTCTCGTAGAGAGGCCAGGACCTCGGAGAAAATCTCGGCGGTATCTCCCTTGATTCGAAAGTAGGTGATCGCTCTTTCGACGATGAAAATAATCCCCAGGATCGAGCAGATGACCAGAGGAATCATCATCAAGCCACCCTGAACGATGTACTCCCACACTTGTCCGACTAGCAAGACCACTTTGTTGTTCCTCCAGCAAAACTGTTTTCAAGCATATGATTCTAGACTGCCAGGTCGTGCGGAAGTGTCAGACCAGAAGGCAGCCAATATAGCCAGCTACGAACTGACAAGTCAATTGATTCAGCAGGTTAGATGGTAACGCCTTCCCCCGGCATCCAGCACAACATAGAGACGAACAAACCCGCCTAAAGTTTGCTCGAAAGCGAAGTTCTCGTTTTGGGCGAGAGGTTTCCGGAGCCACGGGAGCCGCGTCTTCACCCGGATGATCCGGGTTAACGGTTCGGCACCTTGATTTTCATTCTCTTCAGCTTTTCATTGAGTGTCGTTGGATTGACCCTGAGCAGGGAAGCTGCCTTCTTCTGATTCCAGTCGCTTTTCTGGAGGGCCGTTTTGATCAGATTCTTCTCAAACTCGAGAACCAGGTCCTTCAGGGAAGTGCCCTTCGTCCCCAGGTCCAGTTTACTGATGCTGACGGAGGTCGATTCGAGGACCTCCCGAGGAAAAAGTTCTTCCCCGATGATACTGTCATCAGGTGCCAGCACGACGGCTCGCTCGATCACGTTCTCGAGTTCTCTCACGTTACCGGGCCAGTCATATTCCATGAGAATTTTCAGCCCACCCTGGTCTAGCGAACAAAGCGGCGCACTGTTCTCCTCGCAAAAGCGATGGATGAAGTGGTCGACCAGCAGTGGAATGTCGTCCTTACGTTCCCGCAGAGGAGGGAGAGAAAGTGTAATAACATTCAGGCGGTAGTAGAGGTCCTCACGAAACTCACCTTTCTGGATCGCCTTGCGAAGCTCGATGTTAGTGGCGGCGATGATCCGAACGTCAACCTTAACGTTCTCAATTCCTCCAACTCGCCGAAACTCGCGTTCCTGGATGACTCGTAGCAGCTTGGCCTGAGTCTCGAGCGGCAGATTTCCGATCTCATCCAGGAAAATGGTTCCACCGTTGGCCGCCTCGAACAGTCCCTTCTTGCTGCTGGTGGCACCGGTAAAGGCCCCTCGCAGATGCCCGAATAGCTCGCTTTCGAGGAGATCGAAGGGAATGGTACCGCTGTTAACCGCGAGGAACGGGCCGTCTGCTCGACTGCTGCAGTTATGGACGGCTTTGGCAATGAGCTCCTTTCCCGTGCCGCTTTCACCCGTGATCATCACGGTACTGCGTCGGGGTCCAACCTGAGAAACAACTTCAAAGAGCTGGCGCATTTTCTCGCTCTTGCCGACGATGTTCTGGAAGCCGGCCTGGGTGCGCAGAGTTTTCTTGAGTTGCTGGTTCTCACTGAGCAGCTTCTGTTTCTCGAGGCCGTTCTTGATCACCAGAAGCAGTTCGTCATTCTTGAACGGTTTTGTGATGAAGTCGAAGGCTCCTTTTCTGGTAGCCGAGACCGCGTTCTCGATAGATGCGTAGGCCGTGATCATGATGACCACGATCTCGGGAAACTTCCCGGTGAACTCGGACAGGACATCCAGACCTCCCATTCCGGGCAGCATCAGGTCCAGCAGAACGAGATCGAATGGTTGATCCCTGGCCTCCTCCAGGCCCTCTTCTCCAGTGGCGACGGTCGTCACCGTGTAACCTTTCCGGCGCAAGAGTCGCGCGATCACCTCGCGCATGATCTCTTCATCATCTATGACGAGGACGGAGGCAAGTTGCGGCATAGCGATCGTCTTAGGAGTACTTAGTCAGTGGAGGCGCTTGATGGGCAGCTGGATGGTGAATACAGTCCCATCACCTTCCCGGCTCTCCACCATGATCCTACCAGAATGCTCCTGGATGATCCCGTAGGTCACAGAGAGTCCGAGCCCTGTTCCCCTGCCCAGGGTCTTGGTGGTAAAGAACGGATCGTAGATCTTTTTGATGGCATCGGGCGAGATTCCGCCTCCGGTATCCCGAATCTCGATGAGCAGATGGGAGTCTCTGGTTGCGGAGAGAACGGCCACTTCTCCCCCCTCTGGCATGGCATCCCGGGCGTTGAGAAACAGGTTCATGAAGACCTGCTGCAGTCGTCCGCCGTTCCCGATGGTGGCAGGCAGGCCCGGATCTAAATCGAGTTCGACCTCGATGCCGATGTTCTTGAAGGAGTGATCAAGCAGAGAGAGTGTTTCCAACATCAGGGAGTTGACGTTGACCTCCTGGAAGTCACTGTCGCTGATGCGGGCAAAGTTGAGAAGGTTGTTGATGATCTCCGAGGCTCGAAAGCTCTGCCTCTCGATCTTCTGCAGTAGTTCTCTGCGAGGGTCGTCGCTCTGGATGTCTTCGAGCAGCATCTGTGCATAACTGGAGATCCCGGCAAGTGGAGTGTTCACTTCGTGAGCGACACCCGCAGCAAACAACCCAATGGAGCTCAGCTTCTCTGCCTGTAGCAACTGGTTCTCGAGTCGTGCCTTGTTGGTCACGTCGTCCATGACCACAAGGGTTCCGGTGTTTGTGTTGTTGTTGGAAACAAATGGTGCCAGGATCACGCCAACCAGGCGTGTTTCCTGGTCGGCGCATTCCAGATGAAGCTTGGGCAAGTGGGCAGTTCGCGGAACCGCCCATCCGCTCTGACCGGTAAAGCGCTTCAGCGTCCTCAGAAAGGTTGTCGGAAAGATCTTTGTTATATCCTTTCCCACCGCTTCTTCGGAAGCGAGGCCATAGAGTCTTTCCAGGGCACTGTTCCAGGTCGTGACGATCCCTTCCGGGTCGAGGACGCAGACGCCGACGGTGATGCTCCCGACCACGTTCTCGTAGTAAACCTTGAGCTCAGCCAGTTCAGAAGCGTTTGCCTCCAGAGATCGGTACAGAAGGGCATTGTCGAGGGCTATCGCGGCGTAATCCGAGAAGGTCCTAATCAAATGCAGGTCGGCGCTGCTGAGGAACTGTTCATCTCTTCGCGAGCCGAAGGAGAGAAGTCCGATAACTTGATCTCGGGTGCGCAGAGGCTGCAAGTACTGGAGTCCCAGCGCGTCAGCTGCCGCGGCTGTCTCTGCTGGAAACACGGAGTTGCGCCGGGCGATGGCACCTGGATCCCGATCAAGCCACTGGAGGCTCTCGTTGGGGAGAGGAAGCACCGGGCTTCGAGGTCCGGGCTGCCCATCAGGTGAAAAGAGCTGGAAAGTCTGACTGGAAGAGGACTCCTCTCGTTTCAGAAACACCTGGACTGGAGCCACGTCCAGGGTCCGAGTCAATCCCACAGAGAGCTTCTCAACCAGTACCGGCAGACTGACATGCGAACTCAGAGCCTGTCCAAACTCGGCAAAAGACTGCCTGTAGTCGTATCGGCCTTTGTAGAAATAACGGTCAATCTGCTCCTGGATTCTGCTCTGGAGTGGGGCAAACAGGAAGGCGACGATCAGGGCGGCCGCGGCGAAAATGAAAAAACCGGACTCTCCGGCCATCCCCTCCGCAGCCTTCCCGATCAGGAGAGTCAGGACCACATAGAGAACCACCAGTGCGGAACTCGAGAGCAAGTAGGAAAGACTCTGCTTGAAGAAAAGATCCACGTCCATGAGCCGGTAGCGGGCGATTGCATAGGCAAAGGACAGAGGGATAAAGAGCAACGATAGGACGGACGCCTCCATCCACGGTTCGATTGGCCATCTGAGCAGAAAGGGGAGTCCATAGCCTCCCAGTAAGGGCCCGATGGCGGCAACCGTCCCGAAAGCGACCCACTTGAGTTGCTGCTTTTCAGACGAGTCTGCCCAACTGCGTCTCAGAACCAGGACCCATGCGCCGAAGACCAGAAAAGCCGCAAAGTGAAGGAGGTGAAGCCAGTCGAAGAAGGCTAGAAAAGAGGGCGTTCTGGGCAGATGCAGAATCGTAAGCCAGTCCGCAAACCAAGCCGCGAAGACGACCAGCAGAAAGAGCCCTGGGATGTAGAGAAGGACAGCCGCTAGAGGTCTCCTTTCCAGCCAGGCCAGAGATCGGGGAAAACGGTAGCAATAGTGAACAAAGAGAGGGGGCAGTAACAAGAACGCCGCAACGTCAAGCCAATAGATCAAGAGGTCGAAGGAATCGGCCCGGCCGGAATAGCGGTAGAGCAAAAGTACGAAGGCCACCAGGCTGACCAGGTAAAAGTGAAACGCCCCGGGCGTGCTCCAGCTCCGAACAAAGATAAGCAGGCCAGCCATCAGGAATCCTCCGGCCACCACGGCCAGAAGGACATCCGTCCGGGTGACTCGAGAGCGCCGAATCATAAATAGCGAGACGCTCTCTTCGCTGCCGTCCCGGTGCTGGACCAGGTAGGTTGCCGGTGTGTTCTCGGGCAGCCTTTGCGCTAAAACTTCTTGCACTTCCGTCAGATCGTCAAGGTTCCCGATCGGGATTCCATTGATCTCGATGAGCAGGTCGCCGGGATCCAGAGACATGGCGCTACTGACCAAAGACTGAGGTGTGAACCCATCGATTTCAACGCCGCGAAGAGATTCCTTCCACTGAATGCCATCGGTGGCCTGTTGCCACTGGCTTCGGTCTACCAGGTTCAGTACGCCCAGGTAGAGCGCACCTCCAGAAAGTACCAGTACTAGAATCATCTTGAGTCTTGACGAAGACATCTAAATCTCTCAGGCCTGCCGCAAAATGCGAGGCGATGTCCGGAGACATTTCACCCCAGCATCTGAAATGCAAGTTTTGTGCCAGCTGCGGCCATCCCTCTTAAAGACAGCCTAAAGCACTCTTTGCAAAAGACTTAAAGCTCCCTATCGAAATGCGAAAAGCAGGCGAATGCAGCGCATCGATCCATTGTCTTGGATCAGGCTCCATTTCTTTGGAGAGTTGTTGCGAGCACACGACAACCTTTGTTTCCGGTCATTGGGTCAGCGGAGGTGAGTACTAGAAATTCACGGCCAGACCGCCGCGCAGGCTTCTGGGCTGTTGGAGGAGCACGACATGGCCGGCTGAACTGGGAACAACTCCCAGGTTCTCATTGGCCAGATTTCGAATATCGAGCAGAGCTTCCAGGCGGTAGCCCGTAAGAAAATCGAGGCCCAGAAACTTGACCAGCGACATCGGTACCGGCACGAGTTGCCGGATGAACAGGTTGACGCTACGGTTGGGTGTTTCGTAAACGTCCGAAAGAGGATCGACCGTGGTGATGGGATCACCGTAAGGGACGGTTCGAAGAACGGCGGTGATCCGCGTTGATGACCGGGGCACATAGGCCTCCAGTTCGGCGGCCAACGCATGGTATCCGTGCTGGCGGAAGAGTGCGCCCAGGGCGTAGGGGTCAACCAGTACCTGGTTGTTGAGAGGGTCGATGCTGGGAGCGCTTCCCCGGATGTATGAAAAAGTGGCCCGAAGGTTGTCAGTGATGCGTCGGTCGACGCTGACGCGATAGCCTTTGGTTCGCGAATGGGAGTCATTGAGATCGAGAAAGTCAATTCCCGGGTCTCGCTCGAACCGGGCCAGCACATGAGGCATGGCTCCCAGCAATCGGGAGTCGAAGGCGGCGACTTCGAGCTTCGTGTTCGACCCCAGTTTCTGTGACAAGCTTGCCTCGTAGTATCGAGCTGTGCCCACTTGGGAATGACCGCGGATCTCGGAAAAGTGAAGGGAGTCGTTGAGCAGGACCCGTTGACCGTCCGGCAAGGTAACGCTGTTGCTGAGGGTGTCCCGTTTTGAGGACACAGAGACCTGGATCGAAGTCGAGTTCGTCGCTTTGTACACAATGGCGGCATTAGGGCTGACGAAATAGTCATTGAAGCGCCGCCGAACCTGGTTCATTTCGGCGCCCCACATGAAGGACAACGCAGGGCCCAATCGCCAGCGATCCTCAAATCCCAGAGTCAGAACTTTCGTCGTTCCGGGGGCTTTCAAATAGTCTTCTTCCCCAGCGATAAACGACGGATTGTAGAGCAGAGCGAGGCTGGGTTCGGTATACGCAACTCGACCGTACCCCATCAGCAGCCGAAGCTCGTGGTTTTCTCCCAGGTCGTAGTTCAACCAGTTCTTGATGCGGAAGAGGCTGTCGGTGCCCGAAGTGAACTGTCCGGCGATGACATATTCGGCGCCGTTTGGAAGCTCGTCCCTGGCCGCGAAATTTGTGGTTGTTCCCCGGGCAGGGTCGCCCGGGAAGACGATGTGATCCCCACCAAAGCCGGCACTTGTATAGACTTCAACGACCCCATCCTCAAAGATGGCCCGGGGAGAGCCTTCCGGCTGAACCGGTTCCAGCGTGCGGAAAATGAGGCGAGGGTTGCCTGAAGATCGCAGCAGACTCCTGACACCAACGCTGCGGGCGCTTTCGTACCCGAGTCCCAGGATCTGGTGAACCACGAGACTAACCACGGCAGTCTCACCGGGACGGATCTCCACGAGTCTATCTATCGGTCCCCGATACAGAGAACTCTTGACCA
Source organism: Acidobacteriota bacterium (assembly GCA_965248635.1). Taxonomy (GTDB): domain Bacteria; phylum Acidobacteriota; class UBA6911; order RPQK01; family CBDAPI01; genus CBDAPI01. The sequence continues at coordinate 77,389 of OZ252114.1, forward strand.
ACAGCCGGTAGCTGCCCGCGGCCAGGTTCTTCAGGTAAATCTGGCCCAACTGGTCGGTGGTGGTGAGCACGGGGATTCCATTCCTGGAAGCCATGTCCACCAGAGAAACCAGAAGGTTGGGTCTGCGATCACCATCCTGATCGCGCACCAGCCCGCTCAAGTTGCCCGCTGACCGGGCCAGCAGGCCGGAGCTGGAGAGCAGAAGGACTGCTAGGAGCACAATTATCCGACGATTCAATCCAAGCATGGACTTTCTCGATCTTGCGGTTGCATTTTAGCCAGGTTAGATCAATATCGTCAACTTATGGTTCAAGAACCTCGAACCACTGAGTCGGGTCTCGAACAGTTCGATGCGGGCTCTGAATCGAGCTTTGGCGTGCGCCTGAGTCGAGAAAGTAGACGCACACATCCTCAACCTAAACGAAGGGAGTGACATGGTGTTGGGGGTTCCGGGTTCCGGCACTAGAGTTCCAGAACTCGCGTCGATATCTGGTCGTTCAGGCCTGTGATCAGGATGATTCGAAGACTGTGTACTTTTTCGGGGTCAATATCCAGAGATTCTTCCAGAAATCCCTGCCGGGGGGATCCAGGGGCCGCATTGCGGTCATTGATCTGGAGCCTGTATTGCCTGAACCAGGTGCCGGCAACCCGGCCTTGTCGATCCAGAGCGACTGCCAGCATTTGGAGCACTTGAGACAGATAACTCGTTGAGCCTTCTCCTTCCGGTTGAGTCAACTCCAGGCCGAGATGCTCCAGCGGCACCGTTACTCTGACCTTCAGGTGGGGACGTTCCGCCCCGCGTTGCGAATCCCGGAGGGGCTCCACCGCCAGCAGAAAGGGGAAGTCAGAATACCCCTCAGGTTGCTGGAGAACGGTCAAAAAGGTCCTACCCGTAACTCCGTGGGCCCCCACCACGGTTGAGAAGTACCCTTCTGGATGTTCTATACGCAGGGTTCGATGCGTTCCTGTTAGAGAGATTCTTCTGAACTGGCCGTCCAGGGGGAGGCTCGACCGATAGGAAGCGGAGTAGTAGCGGGACGTCTGCTCGAGCAAGCCGGGGAGAGTCGTCTCCAGGGCGTCAATGTTCCCCAGCAGGTCTCCACCCGTCGCCCTTGCCAGCTCACCGAGAGGAGAACCGACCTGATCGACATCGGCGGGGGCGACCGCATAGAGGGTAATTGCAGCGTCGTCCAACAGAATGGAGGCGGTCTTCGTGTCCAGATCTCGAGGCGAATCCAGAAGGGCCAGTCGGTGACCGAAATAGAGGAGAATTTTCCGCCCCGGAACGTCTTTCAGGGCCCCCAAGACCGTCATCAAGTCGCCCTGGGCTCCGTGATCGTAGAGGACCTTGAGTTCATCTGCGGCGGGTCCGGAGCAGGGAGGATGTGTGCAGATGAACAGGTCCGGGTGGAGCGCCAGGGGCGAGGGAGAATAGGCCGAACCGACAGGCAGGCCCACGAACAACTCGACTCCAAAATAGCGCACCAGATCCTTCATGCTCGAACGACGATTCTTGAAAGAGGACAACCTGGAAGACCGGTACACTGCAATGGCATCGTTGGGTCTAACCTGTGGTAGAGCTCTGAGCAGCCAGCGCCGAGCGCGAAAGAGCTGTCTGAGGGTGAGATCGTCGTCGAAGTAGACAACGAAGAGTCGCCGCAGTACCGTGGGGTTCTCTTCCAGGTGGTCGGGGGATTCTCTCAATTCGAGAATAGGCCGGGGCAGCCCGTTTTCTGACAAGGCGAGATCGCGCGCCTTCAATCCCCGGACGGGTTCTCCTCGGGCATCGGTAGCCGTGAAGTACACGATTCGAATCGGAGACGTCGGGGAACCCCCGGGGCTGGCGGCGGACGCGGCGATAGTGCACAGCAAGCACAGACCGGTCGGGAGGAGAGAAACCATGTCGGAACCCTGAACAGGCCTTTTCACTTAGCACAATATCAGGAAGGCCTCCGGCAAGTCGAACTAGTGTCCGCAGGTCGCCGGGAATGGCCATGTATAATTCTCCGATGTCTGTACGGGTTCGGTTCGCTCCCAGTCCCACCGGCCTTCAACGGTCATGATTGTGGTGGGTATCCAGGCGGTCAACGAAGCGCTGAGATCTTCTCACGGCCGGGTCGAAAGAGTCTGGGTGATCAAGGGCGGAAGAGGAGGGCGCCTCCAGACTGTGATTGATCTGGCGCGCAGCCTGCAGATACCCGTGCAGTTCGAGGCCGCCCCGACAATCTCCCGACTTGGCAAGAGCGCCAAAGCGCGCAGGGTAGTGGCGCGACTGGGAGCGATCGGCACGGTACCCCTCGAAGAGGTGATGGATTCGAATCTGCTGCTGCTCGCCGACGGTGTCGAAGACCCCCGCAATCTGGGAGCGCTGCTGCGTACAGCGGAGGCGACCGGCGCGGGCGGAGTCGTGATTCCCGAGCGGAGGTCCTGCGGCCTCTCGTCAACGGTTGTGGAGACCAGTGCCGGTGCCGCCCTTCACCTCCCACTCGTTCGGGTGACCAATTCAGTCAAAGCCCTGGACAGGCTCAAAGAGGCCGGATTCTGGGTGCTGGGACTCGATCTGAAAGGAAAAGAGAACCTGGCCCAAATCGATCTCACCGAGCCTCTGGTTGTTGTCGTTGGGAGTGAGCATCGAGGCCTGCGCCCGGCGGTCCGAGGCGCCTGCGACTTTCTGGTGGCTCTTCCCATGCGGGGGCTGGTCCAGTCACTGAACCTGTCAGTGGCGGCCGGGGTCGTGCTCTACCAGATTGTCTTTGCACGGTCCAAGTAGGCGCTCGCTGGGGCTCGCACATTGTTGAAAGTTGAAGGTTTAAGGTTGCAAGTTCTCACGAACTTGGTGCTTTCCGGCTGCCCCATTCAACTTTCAACCTTCAACTTTCAACCTTCAACCAGTAACCAGCAACTACCCCGCCTGGCGGGGTTCTACAATCAGATTAGCCCAGCCATCGACGCGGGCCTGGAAATCCGGGGGGATTAGTAACGTTGAGCTGTATTCGAGGACAATGGCGGGTCCCTGAATTTGGTTTCCGGGTCGCAGTTTCTTGCGGACGTAAAAACGGGTTGGACTCGAGGCTCCTTCCAGGCCAACTCGCCTTTCTTGAAGTAAAGCCTCCATGGGAGGCGTTTTGCCCTGCAGTTTCTGGCTGACAAAATCGATTGCCGGAAACTGGCCCCGGCCCGACACACGCAGGGTGACAATCTCAACCGGCAGCTCCGGACTCGAATATCCGTACTGCTGGAGGTGAGCCTGATGGAAGCTCGCCTTGAAGTCATTCTCGAACGCGACGTTGAGCTCAAAAGACTGGCCGGGATAGCGGACATCGATCGAACGTTGCACTCTAATCGTCTCCCGCTTGAATCCCTCTTGCTCGAGGTCTTCCAGAATGCCCTTTGCCAGCTGCTCAAAGGTCGATTCGACGCGCTGCTCGATGTCGGCGTCATCAGAGTTCGCCAGAATCGTGACGGAGGCGTCGCGCCGAATGTCACTTTGGACGGTACCCTGAGCCGAAACGGTTCCCGGGTTGAGGGGCACCACGATCCGCGGGATCAAAAGGGACCGCGCCAGGTCACACACATGTAGCCCGCCCGCCCCTCCAAAGCTGACCAGCGTGAAGTCGCGAGTATCATAGCCTTTTTCGAGTGAGGCAACTCGGATCGCACGTTCCATTTGAGCACCCACGATCGACCGGATACCGAGCGCCACGGCCTGTGGGCTCCAGTCGGTATCAGAGCCTTCTGTGAGCTGCCCGGCCAGCCCTTCCAGCCCGGCTTCCAGCCGGTCCGGCTGGAGAGAAACCTCTCCTCCCAGAAACCAGTCAGGGTCCAGGAGTCCCAGGTAGAGGTTGGCGTCCGTGACGGTAATCTGTTCCCCGATTCCATAGCACATGGGCCCCGGGTGGGCACCTGCACTTTCCGGACCGACTTTGAGGACTCCGCCGCTGTCGACAGAGGCAATCGACCCTCCGCCGGCACCCACCGAGATGATGTCGATCATCTGAATGGGGACAGGCCAGCCGGCAATCGCCGCTTCTCTGGTTGTAGTAATGCGGCCAGCGCAGAGGCAGACGTCGGTGGAGGTTCCGCCCATGTCGAAAGTGATGACGTTTTCAAAGCCGGCTCGCCTGGCCACGTCGAAAGCGCCCACCACTCCGGCAGCCGGTCCTGAAAGGATGGTTCGGATCGGCTCCTCGACGGCTCTTTCAGCCGATATCGTCCCTCCGTTGGACTGCATCAGGGTGAGTTTCTTGCCCTCCAGCACCTCGCTGCCTCTCAGCTTATTCAGATAGGAAGAGATGACTGTCGAGAGATAGGCGTTGATGACCGTAGCCGAGGTCCTCTCGAATTCCCGAAACTCCGGCAGGACCCTGTGGGAGAGCGAAACAGGCTTGGACGTTGCCTTCAGAGCCTCTGCGATCCGCAACTCCGGCGTTGGGTTCAGGTAGCTGTAGAGCAGCACAACTGCAATTGCCTCGGGATCGATCTGCTCGACCTTGCTTCGAATCCAGTCTAGACTCTTCTCCTCCAGAGTGATGAGATCTCGACCGCTCCAGGAAGTTCTCTCCTTCACCCCAACCCGGTCGCTGGGGCTCACCGGAGAGTCCGGTCGAGAACCACTCAGGCTGTAGAGTTGCGGCCGGTTTTGCCGTCCGATCTCGATGATGTCTTCAAAGCCCTGATTGGTGAGCAAAAGAGTCCGGGCTCCCTTTCGCTCCAGCAGGGCATTCGTACCCACTGTGGTGCCATGCTGAACCAGATCATGTGCTCCCTTGATTCGGTGGAGACCCTCGATAATAGCCTGGGCCGGTCGCTGTGGTGTGGACGGCATCTTGAAAACGGAGATCTCAGCCCCTTCGACGACCACGAAATCGGTAAAGGTCCCGCCGGTGTCGATTCCGATACGAAGCATAGGTGCCCTCTTCTTTCGCCACATCAGGAATTGCTGTCCTGCTGTCCTGGTTGACTGCAGCCTTCCTCTTATTACCTGCGCCTGGGAGCGAGGTAACCCAGAAGCCCTTGTCCCTGGGGACCAAGATCGGTCCGTTCGGTCAGATCGGTCAAATCCACCTGAAGAAATAGCATTGCTGCAGGGGCCTAACCATCAGAATGCTAAAATACACGACCGATCAGAGTCCTAGCAACATGTCTTGAAGTAATCGGTTCCAGATGTTCGCCGATGATAAACCGAATTGAAAGATGCTTCAGAAAAAGCTGCGCCAAAAAATCTACTGGACCGCCGCCGGCCTGGCGATCCTGGTGCTCTCGTTTCTCGTCAGCGTTACCTTCCTGAACCCAAGTTCGGTAGGCAACACAGATTTCGTCGAGAACATTAATCTCTGGGCCTTTATCTGGGCGGTCAACTTCGTCCTCTTTCTGATTCTTTGTTTCATTCTTGCTCGCGATCTGATCAAGCTCTATTTCGAGCACCCTTCAGAGGAACTGGGCAAGCGCATCAAGAGTAAACTCATCACAACGTTTACTCTTTTCTCGCTGTTTCCGGCTGTGCTCATGTCTTTTCTGGCTTTTGGCCTGATCAACAGCAATCTCCGGCTCTGGTTTACTTCTCCCTCAGAGCAGCTCCTGGAGTCTGCTGAAGATGTAATCGCCACCTTTTACGAACAAAACCGTCGACTGGTGTTCCAGTCCCTGCGGCAACTACTCGACGAGGTTGACCCCGAGAAGCTGCTCTCGGAGGGTAGTTTCGCGGAGAATCAGTTGCCCCTCATTTTCGAGGGACTGGCGATTTACACGTCGGACAGGGAGCAGGTTTGGTCGCTGGGGTGGCGAGAGGAGGATGTCGCGGAGGCCCTTGATCAGGCTCTTTCCGGGGAACAGGTCTACCGACACCGGCGGGGCAACGAGCTGAATCGGGCAGACATCGATCTGGTGCTCGCTGCCAGCCCCATCCGGGACTCCACAGGAGGGATCAGCGGGGTCCTCCTGGCCCAGCACGTCGTCCCCAGCAGTGTCGAATTCAATGCCCTGGAAGCGCTCAAGGCTCGTGGAAGGTTCAACGAGCTCAAGGGCTCACAGCGCCAGATTCGGGTCAACTACATTCTGATTCTTGCCGTCACGACCCTTGCTGTGATTTTCGGCTTCGTCTGGCTGGGCACCTACATTGCCCGCAAGATTACGGTTCCGCTGGAAGCTCTGGCTAGGGGTGCCCATCAGCTGTCGGAAGGCAACCTCGACTACCGAGTCAACGTGGCTGCAGTCGACGAACTGGGGGTCTTGGTGGATTCCTTCAACCGGATGGCCACCGAGATCAGGGACAGCCGGCGCGAGCTCGAAAGCGCCAACGAAGAGCTGCTTCAGACCAACATGGAGCTGGCGGAGGGTCGATATTACATTGAGCGGATTCTTCAGAATATCGGCACCGGAGTGATGAGTGTCGATCACAATGACATTGTGAGAACCGTCAACCAGGCCGCCCTGCGCATTCTAAAATCGGGCCGGGAAGAGATTGTCGGCCAACCCCTCCGCAAGGTCGGAGGCGAGAGCATGTACGAGCAGTTTGCCGAAATGAAGAAAAGGGCCAGGCTCTACGACTCCTATCGCCGCGAGATCCTGCTCAGTCGGGAAGACCAGCAGGTCTACATCGCGGCCACAGTCACGGCCAACCCTCAAACGACCGGGGGCGGCGAGGAATTCCTGGTTGTCCTTGATGAACTCACCGAGTTGATTCGAGCGGAGAAGTTTGCTGCCTGGCAGGAAGTCGCCCGGCGACTGGCTCACGAGATCAAGAATCCTCTGACTCCGATCCAACTCTCCACGGAACGCGTCAAGAGTCGATTCGAGCAGTTGGACCATGCCAGTCCAGAAGCAGTGGGTGAGTTTGGCCGGATCTTGCGAGACGCCTTGAAGATCATCAGTGCTGAGGCGCACGCGTTGAAACTGCTGGTTCAGGAATTCTCGAGATTTGCAAGACTCCCCATCAGCAAGCCGACCGAGACCGGGCTGCACGATCTGATTGAGCAGACCCTGGAACTGTACGACGGTTCACTCCAGCCGGTTTGCATCGAAAGGAACTTCGACCCCGAAATTAACACCGTCATGCTCGATCCTGAACAGATGAGACGGGTGTTTGTCAATTTGATGGACAATGCTCTGGATGCTCTTGCCGATTGCGATTACGACCGGGCGATCACCATCACGACTCGGCCCAATCCTCTGAATGAGTCCGTTACCATCGAGTTCACCGACAACGGTTCCGGAATCGCACCGGAGGATTACGATAATCTCTTTTTCCCGTACTTCTCGAAAAAGACAAAAGGGACAGGTCTCGGACTGGCCATCGTTCAACAGATCGTGAACGACCATCATGGTTATGTTCGAGCCGAGCCGAATCACCCCAGTGGCATGAGATTTCGAATTGAAATCCCCCGCTATCAGCACTCTTCGGAAGAGGAAGCGAGGGACGTTTCGTGAAAGGCAGGGTGCTCATCGTCGACGACGAGGTGAACGTTCAGCGCTCGTTGCGGGGAGTCCTGGAGGATTCAGGGTACGAGGTCCAGACATTGGGCAGCGGGGAAGAGTGCATCGATGTGCTGGATGGGACGACGGTCGATGTCGTACTCCTGGATGTCTGGCTTCCCGGTAGAGATGGCCTGGAGGTGCTGGAGGAAATCAAGGTCAGAAGGCCGCACCAGTATGTCATCATGATTTCCGGTCACGGAACCATTGGCACCGCTGTCAAGGCAACCAAGCTGGGAGCGTTTGACTTCATAGAGAAACCGCTTTCTTCGGAGAAGATCCTGCTGGTCCTGGAACACGCTCTGAAACAGCAACAGCTGGAAGCTGCCAATCAGAACCTGCGGGATCTGCTCGGACGTGAGCCCGTCATGATCGGCACCTCGGTCCCCATGCAGGCTCTGCGTCAGCAGATTCGCTTTGCGGCTCCTACTGAAGCGCGGGTGCTCATTTACGGGGAGAACGGCACGGGGAAAGAGCTGGTGTCGCGGCTTCTTCATCTGGGCAGCAACCGGCGCCATCAGCCCTTCGAAGACGTCAACTGTGCTGCCATTCCGGACGATCTTATTGAGAGCGAACTCTTTGGCTATGAAAAAGGCGCGTTTACCGGAGCGACGGAGAGTCGAAAAGGCAAACTCGAGCTCGCCCACCAGGGAACACTGTTCCTTGACGAGGTCGGGGACATGAGTTTGAAGACCCAGGCCAAGGTGCTGCGCGTGCTGGATGAGCTGCGTTTCCGCCCCATCGGCAGTGACGGCGCCGTCGAGGTGGATGTGAGGGTCATCGCCGCTACCAACAAGAACTTGGAGCAGGAGATTTCGGAAGGCCGTTTCCGTGAGGATCTTTTTTTTCGCCTCAACGTCATCCCTTTCGAAGTTCCCCCCCTACGCGAGCGCAGGGAAGATGTCGGAGCCCTGGCCAAGTATTTTCTAGAACATTTTTGCAGGCGTAATGGAAGACGTCCGAAGAGCTTGTCGTCCGCAGTCCTGGAAAGCCTCGAAGAGTATCGTTGGCCCGGCAACGTGAGAGAATTGAAGAACGTCATCGAGCGAATCGTGATCATGGAACCCGCTGCTGAGGAAGTCCAGATAGTACATCTGCCCCAGATGATTCTTCAAAGCAAAGGCCCGGCTCACTCGGAGTCTTCCAACTGGCAGGTCGCCAGGGCCGAGTTCGAGAAAGACTTTCTGGAGGCCAGGCTCCGGGAGCACGGCTGGAACATCTCGAGAACAGCGGCCGCCATCGGGATGGAAAGAACCTATCTTCACCGGAAGCTGAAGGCACACAAGATCAAGGTTCGCTCATGAAGGAGCACATCGAGACCTTTCTCGACTATCTGCGCTATGAGAAGAACTACTCTGCTCACACTTTGAAGAGCTACGGACGTGACCTGGAAGAGTTCATCAGGTATCTGGGGGCCGGAACAGGCAGCAGGATTGCATTAGAGGCCCTGGATCACATTACGATTCGTGATTTCCTGGGTCACCTGGTGGGGAAAGGAAACGGCAAGCGCTCGGTGGCGCGAAAACTGGCCAGCATTCGTTCCTTTTTTCGTTTTCTGCATCGGCGCGGCGAGTTGGAGTCGAATCCGGCGCAACTTGTAGCCACTCCAAGACAACCCGTTCGCACTCCTCAGGTCCTCACGATCAGGCAGATGGAAGAGCTTCTCTCATTACCCGACCTGAGCAGCGATGGAGGACAGCGGGATCGGGCGATCCTGGAGGTGCTTTATGGGACTGGCGTACGGGTCGGCGAACTTGTCAGCCTCAACCTGGGGAGCCTGGCGCCGGAGGAAGGGCTGCTGAGAGTCCGCGGCAAGGGACGAAAGGAGAGACTTGTACCCTTCGGTCGTCCGGCGTCCGAGGCTTTACGCGAATACCTGCCGACTCGCAACAGAATCGTCCGAGCACAGCGGTCTACCCGTCTGACAGAGGCCCTCTTCGTGAATCTGAGGGGAGGTCGCTTGAGCGCCCGTTCCGTGCAGCGAATCCTGGAGAGTTATGTTCAACGGTGCTCTTCGGCCATGTCGGCTCATCCCCACTTGCTGCGTCACACCTTCGCGACACATCTTCTCAGCAACGGGGCCGACCTGAGGAGTATCCAGGAACTACTGGGCCACGAAAGCCTCTCCACAACCCAGAAGTACACACATCTATCGGTGGATGAGCTAGTGCGTATTTACCGCTCCTCCCACCCCAAGGCCTAGTGCATTAGCAGTCCGCTGAGAAGGCGACGTTTACAAACCCCTTGAGTTTTTGCTACATTGCCGCCTTGGTATGAAGTAACCAAACAGAATATGCCTTTAACGAGAGAAGAAAAATACAATATTATAAATAGCTATCAGCTACACGGCTCGGACACGGGATCCCCTGAAGTGCAGGTCGCCATACTTAGCGAGCGAATCAGCTATCTGACCGACCACCTGAAAAGTCACAAGCATGACCACCATTCCAGACGTGGTCTGCTCAAAATGGTAGGCCAGCGCCGTCGACTACTCGACTATCTGAAAGGCAAAGATTTTGCTCGCTACAAGGAATTGATCGGCCGCTTGGGGCTCCGTAAATAAGAATCACTCCACTCCCCAGGGTTGTCCGACCCGAACGAGCCTTTCCGGGTTCTTCACAGAGAGTCTGATCGCCGATCGGTTGCTGCTGAGCGGCAGGTAACATTTCACAACCGGTCTTCGGGCAGCGTAGTTGCAGGAACGAGCGGGACTGATCCCCTCAGAAAAGTACGGAACGAATCAACATGACAGACGAAGTAGTAGTAAAGCTGGCAGTGGGCGGAAGAGAAATTTCTATTGAATCAGGGCGAATGGCGAAGCAAGCTGACGGGTCGGTGCTCGTCAGAGATGGCGACAGCGCCGTTCTGGTCACTGCCTGTGCCCAGAAGGAACCTCGAGACCTCTCCTTTCTCCCTTTGACCTGTGAGTATCGCGAGTACACTTATGCAGCGGGGAAGATCCCCGGTGGATTCTTCAAGAGGGAAGGGCGTCCGACTGAGAAAGAGACTCTCACCAGTCGCCTGCTTGACCGGCCCATACGCCCGCTCTTTCCGAAGGGCTTTCGTTACGAGACGCAGGTCATTGCTCTTGTTCTTTCAGCCGAGCCAGAGATCAATCCTGACATCCTGGCCATGATCGGCTCCTCGGCTGCCCTGAATTGTTCCGACATCCCGTTTGATGTCCCTATTGCGTCCGTCCGTGTCGGCTTGGTTGACGGTCAGCTGGTCGTCAACCCGACCCGGAGCGAGCTCGAAGGCAGTGATCTCAATCTGATCATGGCAGCCCGAGAAGAGGCCATTCTGATGGTTGAGGCCGGGGCCCGGGAAGTCAGTGAAGAGAAAATTGTCGAAGCTCTCGATTTTGGTCACCAGGAGATTCGCAAGATCATCCAGGCTATCCGCGATCTATCGGGCAAGGTAGGCAAGCCAAAGTGGGAGTTCGCCCAGGCAGCTGTGGATTCCGATCTGGAGCGAGAAGTTTCTGAGAAATCGAGTGGTCCGATTCTGGAAGGCCTGAAGCTGTCTGGTAGCGAAGGGAAGCTGGCCAGCGAAGCCTCTCTGAAGCGAATCAAGAAGGATCTCGTGGACTCCTACCCTGAGGAGGATGCAGAAAAGAGAATGCAGGTGGCCGGGCTTTTTGATGCGGTGAAGGAGACGGTGTTTCGGCATCAGATCCTGGAGCGGCAGGAGCGCCCTGACGGCCGCGTCTCAGATCAGATCCGACCGATCAACACTGAGGTTGGTATGCTGCCACGAGCCCATGGGTCGGCACTTTTTACGCGAGGCGAGACGCAGGCGCTTGCCACGGTGACCCTGGGAACCGGAGAAGATGTCCAGCGAGTGGACGGCTTGACTGGAGATTCCAGGAAAAGCTTCATGCTGCACTATAACTTTCCCCCCTTTAGCGTGGGTGAAGTGCGGTTCTTGCGTGGTCCGGGTCGCAGGGAGATCGGGCACGGCGTTCTGGCGGAGCGGTCAATCTCACCCGTACTGCCGGACCCGAAGGAGTTTCCCTATACGATTCGAGTCGTCTCGGACATCCTGGAGTCAAACGGCTCCTCCTCAATGGCAACGGTGTGCGGAGGCATCATGGCTCTTCAGGACGCGGGCGTACCGATCAAGACTCCCATAGCCGGCATCGCGATGGGACTCGTCAAGAAAGGTGACCAGTACGCCATTCTGTCGGACATAGCCGGAGCGGAGGACCACTATGGTGACATGGATTTCAAGGTGGCCGGCAGTCGCGAGGGGATAACCGCCCTGCAAATGGACATCAAGATTGCAGGGGTAAACAGCGAGATCATGTCCGAAGCCCTCCAACAGGCACGGCGGGGTCGACTCTCCATTCTGGACAGCATGAACGAGACAATTGCCGAACCTCGCTCGGATCTCTCTGCCCACGCGCCGCGGATCTTGACCATGCAGATCAATACTGACAAGATCGGGGCCGTGATCGGTCCGGGCGGCAAGATCATCCGGGGCATGGTCGAAGAGTACGGCGTCAAGATCGACATTGAGGATGACGGGACCGTTTCGATCTTCTCAACAGATGAATCCTCGGCCCAGCGGGCCATTGATCACATCAAGGAGCTGACCGCCACAGCAGAGGTGGGCAACACCTACCTGGGCAAAGTTGTCAAGGTTCTTGACTTCGGTGCCTTTGTAGAGATTCTGCCTGGAACCGAAGGCCTGCTCCATATCTCTCAGATTTCCGAGCGGCGGATTCAAGATATCCATTCCGAGGTCAAGAGGGGCGACAAGATTCTGGTCAAGGTTCTCGACGTCGACGGGCAGGGCAAAATCCGACTCAGCCGCAGGGCTGTTCTCGCCGACCAGAAGCGGTAAGCGCGCTGCGCGCGAGTTCCGAGTTGTACGTCAGTGTCAGCGACCCAGGTTTTCTCTTGGTCACTTACCATCTAAATCAGAACCCGAGCGGCAGCGAGGGCCGAGTGGTAGCCGCGGCCTGCCGGCTACCGGTTAAAGACCGCTTGAAGTCGGTAGCCTGATTCCAGGTACCATACTCAGTAGTGACGAACACACTCCCTGAGGTACTGAGGAAGTTCAAGGAAGGCAGTCTCCCAGAAGATGAACTACTTCGTTTTCTGCAGGATCTTCCGTACCAGGATCTCGAGTTTGCCAAGGTAGACCATCACCGAACCCTTCGACAGGGCTTTCCCGAGGTAGTCTTCGGCCGGGGGAAAACGAAAGATCAGATCGAGGCCATCGCCGCAAGCCTGCTGGAGCGGCAGGAGAATCTTCTGATCACCGGTGCAGCTAAGGAGGTCTTCCGTTCAGTCCAGAAACTGTGTGCGGAGGCCAGGTACTTTCCCGATTCGGAAGTCATCGCTGTCCGACGCGAGAAGACCATCAAAGGGATCGGGACCATCGCCGTCCTATCTGCCGGTACAGCTGATATCCCGGTTGCTGAAGAGGCTTCCGTCACCGCCGAGGTGATGGGCAATGAGGTTTTTACGAGCTACGACTGCGGTGTTGCCGGTGTGCATCGAGTGCTCAGTCTAAGAGAGACGATACGCGACTGCTCGGTGGTTGTGGCTGTGGCGGGCATGGAAGGAGCTCTCCCCAGTGTTGTCGGGGGTCTGGTTGACTGCCCGGTGATTGCGGTTCCGACGAGTATTGGCTACGGAGCCGCCTTCGGCGGAATCGCTGCGTTGCTGGGGATGCTCAACAGTTGTTCTCCGAATGTCACCGTGGTCAACATTGACAACGGTTTTGGAGCCGGGTTTGTAGCGAGTCTAATCAACCGACCGCGGAGTCCAACCGCCCAGTGATGCCATGGATCCCCAGACACTGAAGCTGGTAGGTTTCCAACAAGTCCTGGAACTGCTTCAGGGCCTGGCCCGGACTTCGGCCGGCCGCAGGGGCAGCGTGTTCTGGAACCGAGGCCTCAGGTCCGGCTGGACATCGTCGAAGACACGAGCCGCGAGCTCAACCTGGTCGCAGAGAGGGTCGACGAGGCATTGCATCTCACCGACAAATTCCTGGACCGGGTCCAAATGAACTTTGACGAGTCGTACATTCATCACGTCCGTGCCAGCAACGACATCAAGGATGTTGTAGGCGGCTATGTGCGTTTGAGGAAAAGCGGCCAGAACGAGATCGGGCTCTGCCCGTTTCACAACGAGAAGACACCTTCCTTCAACGTGAGTGCGAACAAGCAGATTTTCAAATGCTTCGGCTGTCAGGTCGGGGGGGATGTCATCGATTTCATTCGGCTGATCGAGAATCTCAGCTTTCCCGAGGCCATCCAGCACCTGGCTGAGCGGCAGGGGATTCCACTCCCTGCAGAGAGAAATCAGTCGACGAAATTAACGGACACCCACCGACTCTTTTCCCTGATGCAAGTAGCTCAGGCTCATTTCCGTGCTTCTCTGCTCGACAACTCGAGCGCCCGAGAGTATCTGGTGCGGAGAAAAATTGCTGCCGAGACGATCGAGAGCTTTGGCCTGGGCTATGCCCCGCCCGGGAATCGACTGCTCAGATTGCTGCGAGAGAAGGCAGTACCCGAAGCGGAAGCTCTGAAGTGCGGCCTGATCAAGGAAAGCCCCGGCGGGCAGCCCTACGACAATTTTCGAGATCGGATCACGGTTCCGATTCGAGACCCGTCCGGCCGGGTCATTGCCTTTGGCGGCCGTTCCCTTGGTGAGGGACTTCCCAAGTACCTGAATTCTCCCGACACCGTCCTCTACAAAAAGAGCCTGCATCTCTTCGGGCTCGACCTGTCCAAGCAGGATATACGACGTCGCGAGTGCGCAATCCTGGTGGAGGGCTACTTCGATTGCATCGTCCCCTTCCAGGCCGGGTTTCGGAATGTGGTGGCCTCGCTGGGAACCAGTCTGACCGACAGCCAGGTCAAGTTGTTACGACGCTACACCCGACAGGTGATTCTCGCCTACGATTCAGATGAGGCAGGCCTACGGGCAGCATTGCGCTGCCTGCGACTGCTGCTGGAGGGAGGACTCCGCGTGAATGTGGTCCAGCTTCCTGAGCAGGTTGATCCCGACACCTTCATTAATCGCCATGGCGCGGAGGCCTACAGGAAACAGCTGATCGCTTCCCAACCGGGCATTGAATTCGCGCTCGACTATCACATTTCCCAGCACCAGGACCCTTTCAGTCCGCGGGGAAAACAGGAGATAGCCGACGCTGTGAGTCCCCTGACTACCTATATCGGGAACCGGATCGAGCGGTCTGAATATGTCTCCAGAGTGGGCGCTCGCCTGCAAGTTGAACCCGACTTGATTCTGCAGCAGGTCCGGCGTTTCCGGACCCCGAACCAGGCACCATCCAACGCCGGAAAAACCACTGTTCCTGAAGTTCGGCCCGCTGAGATGGTTCTCCTGCATGCCTTGATGGATCCCGGCCTGGCTCCCCTTTTGAAATCCCGGGTTGACTCGGATCTGGTCGCTGGCCTGGCAACTCACTGGCTCTTCGAGAAAGTCTTTGAATTCTGGGAACTAAACCGTCAGCCCAGCATCCTTAGTCTTCGTGACGCATTGGAAGATGCGGGGGCCGTTCACCTCCTCGAAACGATTGGCCTCCACTCCACACTTGAAGTCGAAAGCGAGGAGATCGCACTCGAAAGCATCCGCAGCCTGCGCAAGCTGCAACTCAATCGGAAGAAGCGACAGGTACAGGATCAACTGAAACAGGAGGAGACGAAGGACCCATCGTCTCCTTTAATCGTAGAATTCCTAAAAGAGTTGCACGAGATTGAGCACAGTCGGCTGCAACTGGATCGGGACCATGAACCGGCTTGATCTGGTGTCAAGACGCATTTTACACTAGTTGCTTGTCTCCCAAGCAGCGGCCGAGAGGAAAGCAGTTTGTCACTTGAAGATAAGTACGAGGGCGTAAAGGATCTGCTCGTCCTTGGCAAAGAGAAGGGCTACCTGCTTTACGACGAGGTGAACGACGCGTTGCCCGACGACATTCAATCCGCCGAGGAACTGGATGCGATTTTCGAGCTCTTTGGCGATGCCGGCATTGAGGTCATCGACTCCGAGCAGCAATTCGATGCCACGCGGCGAGGGGCCCGTCCGAAAGCCGGCGAGGGAAGTCGGGAAGAAGTCGCTACGGAGAGTCTCGAGAAAACCAACGACCCGGTTCGCATGTACTTGCGAGAGATGGGGACCGTTCCTCTCCTGACCAGGGAGGGCGAGGTTGAGATCGCCAAGCGGATTGAAAAAGGTCAAGAAACAGTCGAGAAAGCACTGTCCCGTTCCGCTGTTGTTGTGGCCGAGATTCAGAAATATGCCCAGGCGCTGAAACAGGGCGCGCTCAATATCAAGAGCTGCGTTCTTTTTCCCGAGGATGAGATTACTGAGGAGCTCCTGGCGAAGCGGCGGCGCTCAGTCCTGCGGCGCGCCAACGAGATCAGGAAGCTGGAGACCGAGGCATCCAGAATTCGCATCCGACTTCGACGGGCCAAGAAGGATACAGCCAATTACAAGAGACTCCTTTCTCAGCTGGCCCGCTATAGAATTCCGATTGCCCGGCAGGTCCAGAAACTGAACCTCACACCGGCAATTCACGAGAAGCTCGTCGACGCGGTCAAGATGACGGTGGATCGGATTGTGGCTCTGGAACGGGAACAGAAGCGCCTCAAGAAGCTGCAGGAGTCCTCGCTCAAGCTCGACGAAGTTAAGAAGATCAAGCTGCGCAGCCGAGAGATCCAGAAGCAGTTCAAGGAAATTGAGGACGAGGTTCTGGCGAGTCCGACGGAACTCAAGAGAACGCTTGCCACGATCAAGCAGGGTGAACTGGAAGCAGACATCGCCAAGAAAGAGCTGGTCGAGGCTAATCTGAGGCTGGTTGTCTCCATCGCTAAGAAATACACCAACCGCGGACTCCAGTTCCTGGACCTGATTCAAGAAGGCAACATCGGTCTGATGAAGGCGGTGGACAAGTTCGAGTATCGGCGAGGCTACAAGTTCTCAACCTATGCAACCTGGTGGATCCGACAGGCCATCACCCGGGCCATCGCCGACCAGGCTCGAACGATCCGCATTCCAGTGCACATGATCGAGACGATCAATAAATTGATCAGAACCTCGCGGGCGCTGGTTCAGGAACATGGCAGGGAACCCTCTTCGGAAGAGATCGCTGAGAAAATGGACATTCAGGTGAGCAAGGTTCGAAAGATTCTGAAGATAGCTCAGGAACCCATATCTCTGGAGACGCCAATCGGAGAAGAAGAGGACAGCCACCTTGGGGACTTCATCGAAGACCGCGGGGTTGTTTCTCCTTCCGATGCGGTCATCAATGTCAACCTCAAAGAGCAGACTGCAGCCGTGCTGCAGACTCTCACGGACCGTGAAGAGCAAGTGATCCGGATGCGCTTCGGCATCGGCGATGGAAGCGAACACACACTTGAGGAAGTTGGGCAGAGATTCTCTGTCACCCGCGAGCGGATCCGTCAGATCGAAGCCAAAGCTTTGCGAAAGTTACGACATCCTTCCAGAAGCCGGAAGCTCAAGGCCTTCCTTGAGAACACCGGAAAAGAAGGTCTTTGAGACGCAGGCGTCCCGGAAGGGACGCTTTTTTTTGGTTTGTGAAGAAGGGAGTGCTAAGGTCTCGGGTCGAATTCAGTGGGCCCATAGCTCAGTTGGTTAGAGCATCTGACTCATAATCAGCCGGTCGTAGGTTCGAGTCCTACTGGGCCCACCACAGTTTCGCGAGAAGTCTGATGGAAGCAGAACTAAGCGTACAAGAAGAACTGAAGTTGTTGAAGAAACTGCAGGAACTTGACCTTCAGCTCCAGGCTCTTCGGAACCGTCTGGATCAGGTCCCGCAGCAGGTGTCGGAACTGGAGCAGGCTCTGAATGAAAACCGGAGCGTCCTTGAGCAGGCTCAGACGATCGTCGAAGAGCAGCAGCGAGAGCAGCGGCAGACTGAAAGCGAAGTTGGGTCCTTGCGTGAACAACTCTCCAGGTACAAGACACAGCTGATGGAGGTTAAGACCAACAAGGAATACCAGGCCATGCTCCACGAGATCGAGGCGGCCCAGCAACAGATTGAGGCTAAAGAAGACCAGATACTGGAGGTCATGATGGTCGCGGAGGATCGCCTTGCAGAGGCACTGACTGTCGAAAAAGGGTTCCAAACCAGAGATAAGGAACTGCACCAATCGAAGACAGAGGCTGAAGCCTTCTCATCTCAAGCTGTGACGGAGATTCACAGGCTCACTCAGCAGCGGGAAAGCCTGGTGAGTGCGGTGCCATCAGGTCGGCTTCTCCAATACGAACGTATTTCCCGCGCGCGGGGTGGTCGGGCGATTTCTCCGATCGTCGACGGGTCCTGCCAGGTCTGCTACGTGGTCTTGAGAAAGCAGTTGATTGCGGAAGTGAAGACATCTGCCCGCATCGCGACTTGCGAAGCGTGCAATCGGATCCTCTACTACAAGACAGATTGAGGTGGAAGTCCCACGGGCTGCTCGGGGACTCATCAACAGTCAGAGCGTTAACCGGTGCTCGTGGACTGAGAAGGCTCGATTCCCCTCTTCACAAGTCGGACAACGCAAGAAATGAATTCAGTTCTACGAACTCCCCTTGTCTTTGTGCGGCAGGCATATCTTGCCGTCACGGAGTTTGAGTTCTATTGTGTCATCCTCAGACAGCCGCTGCGGGTTACCATTTCTTACCTTGTTTTCTTTAGCCTGCTCGTAGCCCTGACATTTGCTGCCGTCGCGACATGGGTACAACTTCCGAAGATCGAGGACTTCATTCTCTGGGCAGGCGACAATCTGCCCTCCATCTCGATACAGGAAGGGCGACTCGACGTGGAAGGCGAGCAGCCTCTGGTTCGCCGTTATTTTGGGGATCAGATCGTCACCTTCGTTTACACTGAGGAACAGGACCTTCAGCTTCTCGAAGGGTTAGATCCGCCTGCGGCAGTCTTCCAGCGCGATGAGTTCTCACTGCTTGTGGAAGGGGCCTCGGGTACCTGGAACTGGAAGGATGTCGGGCCTTTCATTACCTTGCTCAGTGGACCCGAGGAGTGGCACATGTGGGGACACTGGCTTAGTCTGATCTTCTTTCCGGTCGTTTTTCTCGTACAATGGGTTTTTGTGGTCACGGTCAGGAGCATGCAGGCATTGCTTTTGATGTTCTGGGCCGCCTCAGCCGCGGCACGGCTTGGGAAGAGACTCAGTTATCAGGAATGTTTTACGATTTCGGTTTACAGTTTGACCCCCGCATTCATCTTGAATCTGGGAGTGACTCTCACCGGTCAGCAGGGCCTTTTGTTCGATTTGATCTATCTGGGTATCGCCGCTGTTTACACATTTCTGGCCACCCAAAGATGCCTGTCAGCCGGCCGGTACTGAAACCAAATGGGTTTCAAGAGATCATTGGGGAAGACGCAAACCGAGTATTGAACCGATGAAAGTGACGCAGCGCACCATAGCTTTTCTGACGGGCCCTGTCCTCTGGTCGAGTCTTCTCTATGCCCAGGACGACCCTGCCCAGGACCCAATCATTCGAGCGGAAGTCGATGTCGTCAACGTCCTCGCAACTGTGAAGAATAAGCGAGGTGAGTATGTTCAGGGGCTGACTCTGAATGACTTTGAGGTTTTCGAAGGGGGCATCCGCCAGGAATTGCAGTTCTTTCACTACGAGACCGGCGAAACTGCCCGATCGCTTACGATCGCAGTCCTGATCGACACCAGTGGTAGCGTCAAGGATGAGCTTCGCTTCGAACAGCAAGCGGCCATCGAGTTCCTGAGAGCAACCTTGCGCGAGAAGAAGGATCTGGCGGCTGTACTCCAGTTTGACAGCGAAGTAGGGCTGGTTCAGGACTTTACCTTTGATCTGGAGAAACTTGAGTCCGAGATCTACAACATGACGCCTCCCGGTGGCGCCACCAAGCTCTATGATGCGGTGGTGATCGCCACTGAGGATCTGCTTCGTCATGAAGTGGGGCGGCGGGTCATGATCGTGCTCTCGGACGGCGCCGATACGCAGAGTTACTACCGGTCCCGTGACGCTATCCATTCCGCACAGCAGCGGGATGTGATTATTTTTGGAATCGGTGTGAGAAGCCGCGAACACCATGCCGATTTTGACCAGTTGCGTACCTTTGCGGAGGCCACAGGGGGGCACTTTTTCAAGTCCAAGGCGGATCTGCAACGGCTTCGAGAAGCGTTTACGAAGATCAACCAGGAGATCAAGAACCAGGTCAGCCTCGGCTACGTTTCTACCAATACTCGACGTGACGGGGAATTCCGGAAAGTGGAGGTTCGAGTCAAGAAACGCGGCTTGAAAGTAACACATCGTAAGGGCTATTATGCCCCGGGCAAGTCGTGATGGATTCTCGCGAACTTGAGGCCAGTGAGGTGGATGCAGAAACTCCGGAAACTGAGCGTAGTCATCCCTGTTTTCAACGAGGAACCGACGGTCGAGACTCTGATTCGCCGGGTACTCGCGGTGGAACTCCCCAAAGAGGTGATCGTCGTGGACGATGGCTCTACAGACCAGACTCCGGCGATTCTGACACGACTGGCTCAGGATCCCGGGATCGCCGGCATGGCGGTGTTTCTCCAGCACCCACGCAACCAGGGCAAGGGGGCCGCCATTCGCTCAGCCCTGGAACGGGTCGAAGGGGACGTTGTGATCATTCAGGACGCCGACCTCGAGTATGATCCGCGGGAATTCCCGAATCTGTTGGAACCTATCCTCGATGGGAGAGCTGATGTGGTCTATGGCAGCCGCTTTCTGGGGGGACCCCATCGAGTTCTGTACTTTTGGCACTATGTCGGCAACAGGGGACTGACTCTGCTCTCCAACATGTTGACCAATCTCAACCTGTCGGACATGGAAACGTGCTACAAAGCGTTCCGGACTGAGGTTTTGAAAGGCGTCACGATCCGCTCCAACCGTTTCGAGTTCGAGCCTGAGATCACTATGAAAGTCGCCCGTCAGGGGTGCCGCATCTACGAAACCCCAATCTCCTACAGCGGCCGATCCTATGCCGAAGGAAAGAAAATCGGCTGGAAGGATGGGGTGCGCACTCTGTGGGCGCTGATCCGGTTCAGGTTTGCGGATTAGGTGCTGAGTTTCTGTTAATCAACTCTCTCGGCCACTCACCATCCAAACCAGAACCTGAGCGTCAGCGAGGGCTGAGTCGCAGCCGCGGCCTCACCGCCCGCGGTTCTGAGGCAGTAGTTTCAGCCCAGGCACCCTTAGTCGAGTCACAGCATCAGGCTTAGATACTCAACCAGCGCCGCCAGATCCTGCTCGCTGATCTTGCCCTGAAAGACGGGCATTCGAGAGTCGGGATTGTTGGCCCTGGGATTGAGGATCTGCTGGCGCAGATACTCTCGGCTGAATTTCCAACCAGCTTGACTGAGGTCCGGCCCCACAAGTCCACCCTGGTCTCCCAATCGGTGGCAGTTGATGCACTGCAAGTGAATCAATGCCTGTCTGGCCCGGATCATCTGCTCGGGATGATCGCTCTCTGGAAGCGGCAGTGCTTCCTCAGAGATCTGCTCTCTCTCGCCGGAGTGATAGATCTTGCTATCGGCGGAAGTCGCATACATGCCGGCAAAGAGAGCCACTACAGAGAAAACAGCCAGCTTTCGGTCCCGCCAATACCGAGATGGGGATCTGTCGAGCAGTGGCAGCGCGAACAGGGTCAGGACGATTAGTGTGGGGAGAATAACCGTCGCCAGCGCGGGAGGGCCAGGCACGACTCTTAACAGTTCATAGTGGGCCAGGAAATACCACTCGGGGCGCGGGTCGTAGGCGGTGTCGGAGAGATCTACCCCGACCTCAAGACCCGGGGGGAACAGGACTGCCACGACCAGCAACAGAACCAGAGCGACGAGTGAAGCGGTGCTGTCGCGGAACATTTGCTCCGGATAGAAGGGAATGGTCCGCTCTTCTTTTCGGTCGCTCAGGGGATCCCGGGCAATCTTGTGTTTCCTCAGCAAGTAGAGATGGAGGGAGACGACTCCCACTAAGAGGCCAGGCAGAAAAAAGACGTGGAGAGCGAAGAAGCGGCTCAAAGTATAGGCCCCGAGTTCCTTTCCCCCGCGAAGAAAGTCCGCGAAGAAAGGGCCCAGGAGAGGGCCGGTTGAAATCATCTCCGCTCCCACTCGCGTTGCCCAGTAGCCCTTTTGGTCCCAGGGAAGCAGAGAACCGGTGAAGGCGAAGATCAGAATCAGCAGAAAAACCACCACGCCAGCCATCCAGTTCAGTTCACGAGGACGTTTGTAGGCCCCGGCGATTACCACGCGCAGGATGTGAAGGGTGGCCACCAGGATCATAAACGTTGTGCCCCAGACATGGATCCCCCTCACCAGGCGCCCCGGCTGGTTATGCTCTTCGAGGTGACGAAGACTCTCCCATGCATGGTCGGGTGTGGGTGCATAAAAGAGCAGCAACACCCCTCCAGTCAGGAATTGAACTGTAAGGAGGAAGACCAAGACGCTTCCGAGTGTGTGACGCCAGCCCGCACTGGGAGGCTGAGGATCACCGAAAAATGCCCGCAATGGTGTTCTCAGGGGCAGCCGTTCATCGAGAAACTGGATCAGTTTCCTCATTTGCGACGGATCCATACCTTGCTGTCCCGAAGTTCGGCATGAAATCTCCGCAAGGGAAGAGGTGGCGGACCCGACACCACTTCTCCGTCGGGATCGTAGGCGCCTCCGTGACAGGGACACTGAAATCGGCTGATACTGCTTTTCCAGTGCACTGAACATCCGAGGTGCGTACAACGAGAGGAAAAGACCACAGGATGGCCATTCTGAAGCAGCGCCTAGACCGCTTCACTCTTGTCTTCGGTCAGCCACCCCTGTGTTTGCTGGAAACGAAGCGCCAGGGGGCGGGGCTGATCGGTCAGTTGTTCGAGATCCACCAGCGGGACCCAATCGGACCCGCGACCGGAAAAAATTGGCAGTACGGACGCCCAAGTCATGAGGCCGGTCAGAACAGCTCCAATCACGGCCTGGACTCCCCACACCATTCTCGCTAAGAACTTCCGTCTCTGTTCGATCTGGGTCATGGTTCGCACCAAGATAACGCAGACAGTCTCCTTCTGGGACAGAAAATGGCTAGAAGGGGACTGCAAATTCCAGAGAGTGACGGGCCAACGAGAGTCGCGCACTTGCGAAGAGTAGGAGCCGCTTCCATGCCGCGATTTGATCGGACCACAGAGGGTCCTCCTATTCTCCCGTGGCAAACGAATCCAGGATCCAGAACCCAGAACCTATTCAATCACCTCCTACTCCGCAAGGGAGGGATCCATTCTTCAACAAGCCGGGTGTTCCAGGTCCTCATGTAGTCCCGGTGACGATCGGAGGCCGGATGCTCTTCTTCAGGAGGATATGGGAAGGCCGTCATCCCGTGGAAGGGAAGTGGCCCCACGTAGTCGGACGCCGCGGAATTGACGTCCATGTCTTTCCCAAAACCATCCACGAAAACCAGATAATCCCGGGTCCATCCGGCCGGGAGAGCGGCCAGGCTGCCAACGTCGAACCAGACTTCAATCTCATCACCAGAGCGCGTAATGACGAAAAAGTCGTCGATCTGGGCAAGCAGTGGGCGCACGTCACCGTAACGGGTATAGGCTCCCACGTGCGTTTTCCACTGAGCCACCTGCGACCGACTGGAATAATTATAGGTTTTGGGCAGGCGCCCATCCGGGCTGGAGAACTCGGGGAAACCTCGGAACTGAAGATCTGCTACGAAGGGTGCGAGCCGGGCGGTCCGGAAATCGGTCCGAGCTGGAGAACTCTCCACCAGAATCTGATCCCAGTGGATGCGCATGTTGGTCACGATCTTGACTTTTCTCGATGGGGACAGAAACTTGCCGGTCAGTTCCACCGTCATGGGCTTGGGCAAGCCGGCCGGAAAACCCATTCGGCTCACAACCGTGACCCATCGGCCCGATTTATCCTGGACCTGCAGGTAAGGCGGCACCAGCATCAGCCCGGCCTGGGAGGCTGCCAGATTGCTGGTACTGTCCGCATAATCGATCCAGGCGTGCATCAGCAGGAGCACCCGCTCGTCCTCGGTGTTTCCCAGGTCGAGGACCAACTCGTGCAGGTTGGCATATCCCTTGAAAGGCCCGGGCTCGAAGAGAGCCGCGTAAACCCGGTCGATGACACGGATTTCCTGCAGTACACTGCGACCCTTGCCGTCCGTGGCAGAGACGGGGAGGCGTGCAGCCTGGAAGGTGAGCAGGCGATGGGAATCATAGGGAGGGCCGGGAAGCAGCTTCTCGTCGGGATAAACCTCAAATTCGGCCGGGTGGTCAACAGCTACCAGCTCCAACTTGTCGAAGAAAATGATCTCTTCCAGCTGGTTGTTGAGAGTGATTCCCAGCTGCCCGTTTTTCAAAGCGACATCCCCCCGGGAAAGCTTGATGTACTCATCGGTGTCGGGGTAGTTGTATGTTGCCGGGGCCAGCAGTGCGCCGAAGGCGCTGCCGCCGAGAAAGTCCGTCTGGAAACGATAGTCGTTTCCGTCCCAGACGTAGAGAATTGGGCAACTGGTCCCCTTACGGTCCAGTTCCTGTACGCGGAAACGCTTGTTGACGGGTGGGTCGATCTCCGATTGAAGGACTCCTCCAGGCCACAGCAGCCGAACGGCATCAGCCCGGTTTGAGCCCAGGCCGAAATGAAGCAGAGGTGGATTCTGGCTCATGCCCCCGTGTCCCCCCATGGCCTCGGCCTTTTGCCACAATCGGCCGGCCAGCACCTCTACCTTGGTCCCCAGCCCCATGCGGTTACTGTTGGTACCGGCCAAATGGACCTGAAGCCAGTTGTTGTGGGTCACGGTGTCGTTTCGCAGCAACAGGGGCATGCTCTGGTTGACCGCCACCGCAAAGTCGAGGTCCCCGTCGTTGTCGAAGTCGACGACACTCAATCCCCGAACCTCCAGATTTGAATGATCCTGGAAGCCGTTAGCAGCGGTTTCAACCAGCTTTCCCTGCCGGTTCTGAAAGAAATGAATTGAAGTCTCAACCGGGCTTGTGGACTTTCTTTCAGCCACAGCAGCCAGGTCCAGATCCCCGTCGTTGTCCGCGTCCAGAGTTTGAAGGGCGATAAGTCGCATCTGAGGCGGAAGAAGAGTCCGGGCGGCGTCCGCTCGAAACGAGTTGCCCGAGCCATTCAGGAAGAGCGCGGCGTTGCTCGCTCCGCCGGCCAGGCCGGCAACGAGGTCCATTTTCCCATCTCGATTCAGGTCACCCACCGCAAGCGTCGGCGTCGGCCACTGAGTCGGCAAGTTGAGGGCCTGGAAAGTTCCATTCCGGAGATTGCTGAAGAGCGAGGGAGGCGTGTCCGAGTTTATTGCCAGCAGGTCGACATCCCTGGAATTGTTGAAGTCAAAAGCTATGACAGCTGAGGTCGAGGAACTGCTGCCGGTTACACCCGCCGCTTTGGACACATCCGAAAAAGTGCCGGCTCCGTTGTTTCGATAGAGCACATTGGGGTGCCCCGCCAGGTAAAAGCCGGCAGTCGTTGGCTTGCCTGCTGCTGGAGCCAGGAGGTTGGCTACATAGATGTCGAGGTCGCCATCGTGGTCGTAATCAACTCCCGTCGCGCTGCTACCGCCTCCTGCGTCCCCTACGCCCGCTTCTGTAGTCCGATCTGTGAAGGTGCCGTCGCCGTCATTGATTAACAGTCGGTTCGGACCCAGGCGCACCAGATAAAGGTCAAGCTGCTCGTCGTTGTTGTAGTCACCCCAGCTGCCGGACATGACAGCTGTCGAGCCGTCCAGCCCCGCAGATGAGGTGACATCCACGAAACGACCTTCGACATTCCGAAACAGGCGGCTTCCGGTCCCTGCAAAAGACGAGCAGCCAACAAAAAGATCGAACCAGCCATCCCCATCAAAGTCTCCGAAACTCACACCGCTACCCAGTTGTTCCAGAGCTTTCCGGGACATGAGAGAACCAGGCTGGGTCACTGATTTGCTGCCGGTCCGAAGACGTGTCTGGGGTTGGATCCCCAGCTCTGATGAGACCTCCGAAAAGGAAATCGCCATCGAAGTCTCCGTTCGATCGTCAGCTTTCAGATAGGAGTCGAGCTGATCGATGACGAGGGAGTAACGGCCTTGCTCTAGGTACTGGAGACCAATCGTATCGGTCCCGAACTGACCCTGCAGGCGCTGGAACTCGAGCATTTCAGCCATTCCAGCATCCCGCTGACCGCTTCTCTGCAGGGCTATAGCCAGGTTGTATCGGGCAGAGGCGTTGAACGGTTGGAACTCAAGAGTCTTCCTGAGGTAGGAGGCTGCTTTCTCGAATTCCCGTTCTCGGCGGTAGAGAAGTCCGAGGAAGTAATTGGCCGAAGGGTCGGTTGGATCGATCTCGACGACTCTCTGGAAGCTTCGGAGGGCCCCCGCGGTGTCCGCCTGGTTTCGCAGGATGAGGCCCGTCATGTACAGCGCCCGGATCTGGTCGGGGTCAATTTGCAATGCCTTTTGAAAAGATTGGACGGCCTCTTCGTACTCCTGCTGATAGTACTTCGCTATTCCCAGGTTCAAGTGCCCGGGGATGAATTGGGGATCCAGAGAGACCAGTTTCTGGAACTGCTGAGCGGCCTCCTCGAACTTGAGTTGCTCCATCAGAGCAACACCAATATTGTTGGTTCGCGTCAATCGGGACTCGAGCATCTGGCCCTGCTGGACGTGAGCACTCGGTGCAGCGCCGACCTCGAGCAGAAACAGGGCTCCCAGCAGGAGGGGAAGCAGTTTGCGGAATGTCATTCGAAGTACTCCCTTTTCTAGTGCACTGTCCGGAAAGTTCACGCCGCTACTTCGGGCGTCTTTTCGCCGACAGCTTTGTTGCGCTACCTCGAAATACCCTCGGCATTCCTGCGTCGCGCGCCTCACTGGCGATGAAAATCCGAATTAACGCCGCGAACTTCCCGGACAGTACACTCGGTACCGAACGTGAGTACTCGAATTATCTCAGAAAGCGTCTCTGGGTGTGACCCGAGGGCGAAAAAGAGAAGAGATACTCTTTGAAACCGTTGCGCAGGAGGTAGGAATTCAACACCACATACCCCGGCATCAGTTTGCCGAGTTGTGACTCCCGGTACTGAGGACAGGGCCGGACAATGTCGGAGAGTCGCTGGCTGGCGATCGTCTCATGGTCGATGATCGAGTACCTGGCAGGGCGTTCAGGGATGGACTTGTGCGTGGAAAAGAAAGCCAGCAACAGAGTGTCTCGCCGACAGAAACGGCCCAGATGGGACATCAATTCCTGGAATCCCAACTCCTCCAGATAGTTGAGCAGATCCCAGGCGAGAATGACGTCAAAGTGAGTTCCAGGTTGGAACGGAAGCAGATACTGATAGACCGTTTCGAGGGGGACTCCGTCCTCCGGCGACAAGAAATCAAAAGAACTCAGAGTGCAGTAAAAGTCTTCGATATAGAGCTTTCTGCAGAAATTCGAGCAGAATTCGACATTCTGGCGGACGGAACAACCGAGGTCGAGAACGTTGTATCGCTCTTCTTTTCGAAGCCGCCGGGTCAGCGTCTTGAGAGCCAGCGATCGCTGGGTCTCGGGCTCGGGCAACTTCCTCGATTTCTGATGAGCGGGCTGGAGCTTGTTGCGTAACCAAATCCATTTCATTGGTTTCGGCCGAGGGGCATCTCGGCCGTTTTCGGAGTCGATTTGGGGTTCTTGGGCGATTCTGGAGAGAGACTGGGTGAGGTCGTAGCCTTGCTGGTGCCCTTCGTGCCGAGAGGGTCTTCCTGGACCGGGTTGACGCCCATATCAATACTTCCCTTGAAGGTTGCTCCATCCTCAAGGCTCACACGGGGAGCCACCAGGTTTCCTTTCACGTTACCCGTCTTGCGTATGACGATCTTCTCTTCGCCAAAGAGGTTCCCACGGACCTCGCCCTCAACGCTGATGACCTTTGCGTGTATATCCGCTTTGACGCGCCCGCTCGAGCCGACGGTGAGATCATTTCCATCCAGAGTAATCTGACCCTCTACTCGCCCCTGAATCAAGAGGTGTTCTTCTCCACTGAGGTCACCCTTGACCAGAATGGACGAGCCGATCGTGGCCCGTTGATCGAGGACTTTGGGGGCCGCGGAGGGTGTTATGTAATCGTCTGACGGCAGCCGGGGGTCATTCTTTTTCCACATAGCTCTCTTTTGCTCCCTAAACTGGATTTCTAGTTTCTATAACCAAACCGCTGCCAAGTCAAGGAGGGTTCCGAGTTCCGGGTTCCGCGTTCCTGTTCACCGAGTAGCCATCAGAACCCGAGCGCCTGCGAGGGCTGAGCGGTAGCCGCGGCCTGACCGCCCGCGGTTCTGTTATCTCGTTCTTGCAACTATCCCAACCCAGGAACCAGCAACCAGTAACCAGTAGCCAGGTACTAGAAAGGCCAGAAGATGGGTATGACGAGTCGGCCTTAACGGAGAGGCCATAGAAGGGGGATGAGAAGGGAGGCCATGACCCAGAGCAGGATATTCAGGGGCAAGCCCACTTTCAGATAGTCGGCGAAGCGGTAGCCTCCGGGCCCGTACACCATGAGGTTGGTGTGGTAACCAAACGGCGTGCTGAGCGCGGACGAGGCGGCAAAAGTGATCGACATCAGGATGGGCATCGAATTGATGCCCAGCTCATGCGCGGAGGCGATACCAATAGGAACCAACAGTATGACCGCGGCATTATGGGACATGATCGAGGCGAAGATGGTGGACAGCAGATAGAAAACAGAAATCAGCGCGACCGGGCCCAGGTCGGAGCTCAATTTGAGGATGGCCTCGGCAATGAAGGCTGCTGTACCCGTATTCTCCATGGCGATACCCAGGGGAATTACCCCAGCCAGTAGAAAAATGACGAACCAGTCGATGGACTCATAGGCCTCCTGAATTTTGATACAGCCGAACAAAATCATCACAAGACAGCCTGCAATGGCTGAGACGAGGATGGGCATAACCTCGAAGGCGGACAGTGCCACGACCAGTGCCACGGTAGCCAGCGCGAACGGAGCTCGATGGCGCCGCACCGGCGGCACTTCAAGCTCCTGCAGCATTAGAAAGCTGGGACCTTCCAACAGCCTCTCGACAGCATCGCGCTTCCCCTGAACCAGAAGTGTGTCGCCCGCTTCCAGGCGGATGTTGCCGATTCTGTCCCGAATGGTTTCCCCGTGCTTCTTTATGGCCAGCGCATTGAGGCCGAACCTCCGCCTGAAATCCAGGTCCCGCAGGTTCCCGCCGATCAGGGAGGCCGATGGAGAAACGACAGCTTCCGCCAGCATCACTTCGTCTGTCGAGAAGTCCTGATCGGCATACTTCAGCTGGGATTGGATGGAGAGCCTTTCTACTGCGTTCATTTCCATGATGCTGTGAATTGATCCCCGCACGAGTAGTTCGTCACCCTCATGGAACTTGCAATCTCGAAGCCCGGACGAGATCCGCTCTTCCCCTCGAACGATCTCCAGAATCGTGACATCGTATTTCTCGCTCACGCGGCACTGGGCCGAGGTCCGCATGACCAGCGGAGACTTCTTGGGCACCACCAGAAAAGTGAAGTATTTTGTGGTTAGATTCGAGGGGGGTTTCACGGCGGGGAGCAACCACCGGCCCACTACCGTGAGATAGAGCAGGCCGAATACAAAGAAGACAATCCCCAGGCGACTCAGTTCAAACATCCCGAATTCGCCGAGTCCCGCACTTGCCGACATCGAGCTGACCAGGATATTTGTCGAAGTCCCGATCAAAGTACAGGTTCCGCCCACGATTGAAACATACGAGAGCGGGAGCAGCAGGCGCGAAGGACTGATCTGATGCTGCTTGCAAATCGTCAGAGTGATGGGTATGAAGACTGCCACCGCGGCGGTGTTGTTGATAAACGCCGAGGTAGTTCCTGCTGTGATCATCAGCGCCAGAAACAGCCTCAGTTCACTGTTGCCGCCAAACTGAATCAATTTGTGGCTGATCATGGTAATGGTGCCCGTCTTCACCAGCCCGCTACTCAGAATAAACATGGCTGCGATCGTGATCGTGGCTTCGTTGCTAAAGCCAGAGATCGCTTCATGGGCCGAAAGAAAGCCGGGCCGAAAGACGCCGATGATCATCAGGGTGGCCATGATGAGAATGGCGATCATGTCCACCCGAAGTTTTTCGGAGACGAACAGCACCAGGGCGACAAGAATGATCAGACAGACTAAGAAAATATCCAGCATGGTGGCCCGTATCGGGTAACTGAGAGGAGCGTCTTATGGACGATTCCAAGAGCTGTGAACGAGGACGGCCTGAGCTCCGCACATCGCCAGCTATCCTATCAGCACACAAGTCCGATAACGATGGAAAAGGTGGAAGCCGTCAGGAGTATTCGATCGGATCCTTGATCCCGGCCTGTTCGAATCCTCTCAACCGGAGAAGGCAACTGTCGCACTGACCACAGGCTCTCTGGCTGTTCTGGTAGCAGGACCAGCTGAGGTGAAGGGGAGCCCCGAGGGCCTGTCCCCTGAGCACGATCTGTGACTTCTTGGTTTTGATCAATGGGGTCACTATACTCACCTGAGTTTCCGGCTTCGTTCCGGTATCAATGAGCTTGTCGAAACAGCGGAAGAACTCGAGACGGCAGTCGGGGTAGCCCGAGCTGTCTTCCTCTACTGCCCCGACATAGATCTGGCGGGCTCCCAGGACTTCCGCCCAGCTGGTCGCAATTACAAGAAGATGGGCATTGCGGAAAGGCACATAAGATACTGGGATCTCCCTGCGGTCGGGGTCGCCGGCCGGCAAGGCAATACTCCTGTCGATGAGCGCGGAGCCCCCCATCTCTTCCAGGTATCCAATGTCGGCAACCAGCCTCTTCGTCACCCCGTAGAAATCGGCGATTTCGTGGAATGCGTGCAATTCTCGGGCAGCGGTGATTTGCCCGTAGGCTACATGCAGAAAGGCGAGCCGATTTCTGTTCTCCGACGCGATAGCCGCCGTAACACAGCTGTCTAGACCTCCGCTCACGAGGCAAACCGCCGGACTGGACACGGGGCAATCTTAGCAGAGTTCCATTTAGCGGAGCTCTTGTTAGAATTCAGGGTGTGAGTTCGCGCAGTCGGGAGGAAAGTCGAGAGCTGATCCACGAATTCTTCCGGATCTTTCCCGACTATGGTCTTTGCAGGACGCTGGCAGAGAACATCCGGGAGAATCAGACGACTTACCCGGAGGCTTTGCGGCAGTTGGCTTTGAAGGTCGAGGCAACGCGCCAAAACCGCCTGCAGATTGAAGAGCAACTGGACCGCCGTTTTATCGTGATCGAGGGGAAGACGATTCGGATTCGAGACCTGGGCCTCCGTCCCATATCAAGACTGAGCGACGATGCATTGAGGGAGGTCTTGGACTTCTATTCGAAACATCCATACGCTCACGGCCGTTGCAAGAAGTCGTGGTGGTTGCCTTCCTGGATCCGTTCTTTTCCTCTCCGCTTTCTGATCGCGCAGGCCAGGGCGAGAGGTTTGAAAATGGAGTACTCAGATTTTTCCGAACTACTGGGCCTGCTATGAGCCTCGAGCACACTCCCCGCCTTCGGGCGCGAGCACGCATTCTTCTGGTGGTGGCCGGGCTGGGCATCCTGGTGGCTATCTGGCTGCTCAACTCGTACAAGATCGATCTGGTGCACCGGGTGGTAGTCAACGCCGTGATTCAGAAGGCTCCTCCGGACTATCCCGAGGATCACATCGCGCGCGTTTTTCAACGTGCCAGAAAGGAGGCTACCGAGAGTCTCCGCGAGCAGGAGTACCTCGAGAAACTCCTGCGTCTCTCTCAACGGCTCGAGAAGGTGCAGTCGCTGGCTCCCGGCCAGGTGGAAGAGATTTTGGAGATCGTCGGCGACTGAGCCCCGACAAGGCGG
Source organism: Acidobacteriota bacterium (assembly GCA_965248635.1). Lineage (GTDB taxonomy): Bacteria > Acidobacteriota > UBA6911 > RPQK01 > CBDAPI01 > CBDAPI01. Next base: position 108,700 of record OZ252114.1, read on the forward strand.
CCCCGGGAATTTTCACCACGGGCTGCTAATATGACTCGGTGTTTTGCGCTCGCTGTGCGACTCCCCTTCTGAATGGTCGATGCCCGAAGTGTCGGAACGAGGGTACCGACGATAGAGGCCCCTTCCTTCCGGCGATCCCCTACGAGTTCTCGAGTCGATCGGGGAGTCTCGAGCAGCCTTCCGAGTGGAAACAGGAGATTCTAAGGAAGCTGGATCGGCATAAGCGCAAGAGCGCTCCTTGTCCTTCTGAAGAACCAACGGCCCGCAAGAACAGAGCCGAATCAGCCGACGGTCCGTCGGAGGCCCCTGAGAGCCGGGAGCCGGGCGAAAACCCGGGCTCAGCTCCGGCTTCGAGTGCCTTTCGTTATCGAATGACGGGACAGAATCCAGCCCCGGGTGAAAGAATCCTCACTTATCGACCCGAAGGCCGGGCAGCACCTCTCGAGAAACCAGTGATTCGGCCCGTCGTAAAGACAGGCACAAGAACAGTTCTTGACAAACGGCAAGGTCGATTGCAACTGGACCGGCCACAGGTGAAGCCCAGTCGGACACTGCGATCTAAACCGGACCAGACTGAGAGTCTCGAAAGGACGGTCTTTCCTGAGATTCTTTTTTCACGCATGCTGAGCGGCCTGATTGATGTGGTGACGGCCCTGGCGGTGGGAGGGAGCACGGTCATGGTGGCCTCCCTGGCGATCGGTACCGGCGTCATGTCAGAAACACTGTTGAGGGATACTCTCGTGGCTGCAGGCGTGTTCTTTCTGTTCAGCTCAACCCTGCTGCTCTACCTGTCCGGCCAGACGCTGGGCATGCTGGCGACGGAGCTAACATTGGTGGCGGAGGACCAGAAGAGGCCGAAGCTCTCCGACATTGTTTTACGGGTGTTGTCTTTTCTGGCTGTGACGGCCAGCCTGGTAGGACTGATCTGGGCTCTCTTTGACGCGCGACAGCTCTGCTGGCACGACCGTCTTTCCAAGACGAGGGTCATTCCACGGGCCAGGTTCCAGGTTCCACGCTAGGAACGCCGCGAGTGCTAACGAGCGACGGAGGGTGAAGCAGATACACTCCTTCAGTCAGGCTTCCCGCCCAGAGGCGTCCGTCCAGAGTGAAGGCCAGGTGGTGAATGCGACTCGAGCGGTGAGGTTCATGGGTGGTCCAGTTGCCTCCGGCGTCAAAGCTCTCGTAGAGAAAGATTCCCGTCTTGTCCGTTGCAACGAGCCACTCAGGATCCCGAGGGCTGACAGCCACGGTGAAAAGATCGGCTGCTGCAAGGCCTCTGGCCAACCAGTTCTCGCCGTCGTCGAAAAAGAGTCCCTGGTCCGTGGCCGCCAGCAGGACATCGGGAGTGTGAACCAGGCGTCGCACGGCCACGGGAGGCAGTCCTCTGACCCTGATGGTCCAGTTCTCACCCCGGTCGTCACTATAAAATACGCCGGTGTTGCCACCGGCGAATATGGATCCCGAGTGGGTAGAGGTCACAGCCCAGACAGGACCCTGATAGACGGGTATGGTCGCGGTCGCGAGCTTGCCGGTGTCGAGGTGGAGCAGAACAACTCCGGCGGGCGTAGCCAGGGCGACCAGGTCACCTTCCAGCCCCGGGAAGGCTGCATCATGAATCGTCAGTTTGCCTGGTTCCAAGACGGTCTCCCAGCTGTCATCCGGGGTCAGGCGCTGGATCTGATCCCGAAGAACCAGGAAGACTTCTTGCCCTTCGGGGGAGGGCAGGATTTGGCGCACTCCCCGGACGGGATCTTCTCTATTCAAGCCCTCATTGGCACGCTCCCAGGCCTTTCCTGAATCGCGGGTGCGAAAGAATCCGCCGTGGGCTCGGTCGGAAGCCACGGCCGCGAAGAGCGCATCAGGGTTGCCGGGATGGGATGCCAGGGCCTGAATCTGACGATGCACAAACCCCTGATTGGCGAATTCAAAGGAAGCGCCCCCGTCCCGGCTGCGGAGAATACCAGCATCATCGGCGGCCGCGAGAATCAGGTTGGAGTCGGCGGGATGAATGGAGACGGCGTTGACCACCACCCCTTTCAGCAGTTGTTCCCATGAGTTGCCGCCATCACTGGACCTGAAAAGGCCCACGGTCGTGCCTGCGAAGACCACTCGAGGGTCGCTGGGATCGAATTGCAGCGTTCGAGCTCGCTTGGCTTCCCGGGGAAGACCGTTTCGGAGTTTCACCCAGTCGGCTCCTCCATTCAAAGAGCGGTAGACTCCGGTACAAGCACTCGCATAGAGCACGTCCGGACTGGAGGGGTTGACCAGCAGTGCAAACATGTCGCTGTCGAAATGCATCCCTTTGTGGATCGGAACCCATTTTTGCCCTCGATCGATCGTTTTCCAGCCCAGGCGCCAGGTCCCCACATACAGGACTTGTGAGTCCAGCGGGTTGAAGGCCAGCGATTCAACATTGTGCAGACTTCTGTACCCGCGAGTAATTCGCTGCCAGGAGCGGCCTTCGTCGGTGCTGAGAATCACCCCTTCGGAGAGGCCTAGTGCTAGAACCTGCGGCTCCGACGGCGCAATCGAGATGGCACGGATGCGGCCCGAAAAGCGACCCAGATCAACGGTCTTCCAGGAGTTTCCTGCGTCGCGTGTTACGTACAGCCTTCCTTCGGAGCTGCTCAGTTCCCAACACGCCGCATAGAGAACGCCGGGGTTCGAAGGGTGGAAGACCAGGTTGTCGACCACCAGGTTGCGCCTACTCAGTCCGGGGCTAAGCTTTTCCCACCAATCCCCGGCATTGGGTGAGATGTAAATCTGACCGTCTGCCGTCCCCAGGAAGAACCGTTCCGGGGATTGGGGGTGCACTGCAATCGATCGGACGTCACCCCCGTAAGGTCCCCGCACCTCGAAACGCTGGGAAGCGCGCGTGACTGGAAGAGCCGTAAGGAAGTAGATCAGGAGACACAAAGCTGGACGATTCATATGAAGACTTGCTCAGGCTCAGAGAGCCGCAGTTGGGGTTGTTGTTGGGCCGACGCGTCGCTGTGACCTGGTGCTCGCAACTGGCGCTCATGCCATCCACGTCAGTTACCGTCACTCGGACAGCAAAGGTGCCCGGGTCGCGACCGGCCGTCCCAAATTCAAAAGATGGACTATTGTTCGGGACCGACTGCCCGTTTACGCTCCAGGCATAAGTCAGGGCATCTCCATTTGGATCGCTGGCATCCGCCCTGAGTGCTGTGGAATTACCGACCATTACACTCGTACTGCCCGGCTGGCAGCTCACAATCGGGGCCTTCTTATCTTTGTTGACAGTGATGTCCGCGGAGCAGCTGGCGACGGCGTCGCCGTCACTCACCTCAGCCATCATCGCGTAATGGCCCGGATCCGCTCCAGAAGGATTGAAGACGGCCGACTCACCTTGCTGGTCCAGTCGGCCGCCGTTTGACTTCCAGGTGACCGTCAAATAGTCATCATCCGGATCATCAATGTCGAGAGTGACAGTTGCTGTCTGGCTGGGGAGGATAGTTGAAGGTGAAACTGAGCAGGCGACCGTTGGAGGCTCGTTGATTTTCCGGTAGAAGGAAACCTCCGCGAACCAGCCGTGTCGATCCGTAGGATCAATCGAGCCGTAAGTTCCCCGCGCGATGCGGTTAGGGTAATTCCCGTAGGCTCCCCCGATCGTGACCCATTCCGCTGGAAAAAACCTCAGTCCGCCATACAGATCAACCGGCATCTTGGGGTTGACGATACCGGTCTTGCGTTCACCAAAGAAAGAATTGCCCACGATTTCACCAATAACGTGGATCTTGTGTGAGGGTCCTACCGGGATCGCCAGGCCGGTTCCCCAGTTCACGTAGCTTTGCCTGTCTGCATTGCTCCAATCCTGGGCAACCATAAGTCCTAAGTTGCCCGTCAGAGTGATCCATCCGGCATGCTTAGTGCCGATCACGTCAAAACCGTAGTCGTTTCGGCCGGGCGTCAGACCCCGGAGAAGACGCTGACGATCGTTCGTCGTATGAAGCCTGATGTGGGGCTGTATCGCAACAGAAAAGGCCGCCCCTTTGCGCTGCGAAAGGACGTTGAACTTCATTCCTACCCACAGATCTCCGGTCCCGTCACCAAAGCCAACGTCCAGGAAGGGTGTGTCATTAAAGTAGGCGGTTTGCCCGCTGGGCAGCGTCGTCGGGAAGAGCTTGGCGCCCGGCGCGATCGTGTTCTCGGCGATCTGATCCGCGTTGACCCGCTTGTGAACTTCATAGGACACGAATAGCTCGATGCAATCGTGCAGTCCAGCCGTGAAACTCACCGGGAATCTGCTGATGTCGATATCCCCAGCCTCGCGATTGAATTTGTTCCCTTTGGCGCTGAAGCTGAACTCTCCCTGGCGTAAAGTGTCTGCCACCGGAACATGAAACAACCCCGTTGAACCGTTAATGGTCGGCGTCAACTGCTTGACCTTCGACTTCTGACCGAACCCGAAGCTAAGGAGCAAGCACAGGAAGATAGGGATGCCCGGAATCGTAGCGGCACGAAACATGGGAACGCCTCCCGGGATGCTCGCTCATATCAGGAATCAAGATGAAGTGAAAAGTGCGCAAATCTTCCACCTTGGGATTATTACAATGTCCCCTGTCCTTGTAAACTGCGTATAGCTGCGCTGAGTCTAGCCTTTGCGCCAGGGGTTTGCGCCCTCTGGCTGTGTTTCTCGTCGTCCCCGATAACCAAGCATCGACCTCCTCGTCGTGCCTTTCCAGCGAACGCAGATCCCCGGCGCTCGACTCCCTGGTCCGCGACCGCGCGCGACTTCCACCACGGACTGCTAGAATGCACCTACCTTGGATTCAAGAGAGGGTTCCGGCCCAAATCCGGAAGTCGCGAACTTAGAGGCCGAAAGCGGTCGCAGGCCGTCGCCAGGCCAGCCCCTGAGCATTCGGCTCTTTGCTGTCGTGGAAGTCATACTGGCCGCCTTCGCCGGCAGCCTTTTCGCTCCCATGCTGCTGGGGTCTTTCGGAGTCTCACTGGGTGAGGCCCTGAGCAGCTCGAGAGTCCTGGGGCTGCTGCTTTTCGCCGACGCTACCTGCACGATTGCTTTTCTCTGGGGCATGCAACTTTCCCGAGGCAGGAAGCTCAAGTCCCTTGGATGGAGCCGATGGGGCCGGGTGCGTGAGTTCCAACTGGGACTAAAGGTCTTCCTGGGACTCATTGTGCTGATGTTCTTGTTGAGCGTTCTGATTCAGGCTGTTCTTCCAGGCTGGGTCACCGAAGAGAATCCAATCCTGGCGCTCCTGGAGACTCCAGCGGATCTGGCCATTTTCCTGGCCGCCAGTCTCTACGCAGGAGGCATCAAGGAAGAATTGCAGCGGGCCTTCATTCTCACCCGGTTTGAGGATCATCTCGGCGGAGCCCTGCCGGGACTGGTGCTTTGGAGTGCCGTGTTCGGGTCCCTGCACTATACTCAAGGTGCTGACAACGCTGTCAAGGCAGGTTTTCTGGGCCTGGTGCTTGGGTTGTTGTACTGGAAAAGACAGCGACTGGAGGCCCCCATCGTGGCCCACGCGCTATTTGACGTCGTGGTCGTTTTCCTGGTATATTTCTTTCCCCAGCTCGCCGCTTCCGGATGATCCTTCCAGTAGCTCGAGGGCTGCTCGAGCCGCTGCCTTCTGGGAAGCCTTTTTGCTTGTACCGGACCCCCGCGCTATGACGTCTTCCCCAACCTGGACGCTGGTGGAAAAGCGACGTTTGTGGGGAGGGCCCTCTTCCTCAACCAGCTGGTAGATCGGACCCTGCTTTCCCAGGCTGTGGACCACCTCCTGCAGGATCGACTTGAAATCCGAATGTGTGAACCCATTTCTCTCAATCTGGTTGAGTGTTTCCTGGAGTTCGCCGAGCAGGAAGTCTCGGGCGGCCTGGCCCCCTCCGTCCAGGTAAATGGCTGCAGTCACACTTTCAAATAGATCGGCCAGGATCGCCTTCTTGTTCCGACCTCCCGAACGCTCCTCTCCCCGGCTGAGTCTTGCAAAATCGCCGAGACCCAGCAGAGCCGCCTGTCGGGCAAGGGCCTCGCGCGAAACCAGTGATGCCCTGATCTTGGTGAGTTCGCCTTCTCGCTTGTCGGGGAAGCGTGCGAAGAGGTGTTCACTTACCAGGAATCCGACCACGGCGTCACCCAGAAACTCTAGTGCCTGGTAGTCCTGTGGGAGATCGCCAGGCCCGCGTGCATCGTGCAGATAGGACCTGTGAGTCAAAGCTGTCAGCAGCAGGTCCCGATCTCGAAAGGAGTACTTGAGGCGCCGTTCCAGGGCCGCAAGAGATCTGGATCTCTCCATAGGTTCAAAATGCCGGGGCCGTTTCAGATTCGAGGAGTTGCTCCTGATTTCCTGCCCGGTTCATCCTGCGGAGGCTGGGAAGGGGGAGGAGTCGATGGCAGAGTGATCTTCACCGGTGAACTCTCCACCGGTGAACTCTCCACCGGTGTGCTTTCCACCGGTGTGCTCTCCGCTTCAATCTGGGCCAGAAGTTGCTGCCGCTCCTGCTGGGCCTTTTCGATCGCCTGTTTCTGTTCTGCCAGGACTTCAGCCTTGGGTGTCAGCCCTTGTCGTTCCTGGTAGATCTGGTCGAGGCGCTGTTGTCCGTAGGTACCAATGTTGCCTGCGATAGCAACGGTTCGGGCGTACATTTTGATGCCATTGTCGATGTCGCCCTGCCGTTCGTAGGTCTCAGCCAGCCTGTAGGCGGCAAACTCATGGATCGGGTTCGCCTCGAGGCTTTGCTGAAAGTGCTTGACGGCCTCCTGGAGGGGGAGATCCTCGGGGCCACGCGAATTGCTGCGCTGGGCCTGCCCCAGCTGGACTCGTCCCAGCGCGTAATGAGACTCGCCGCTCAAGAAGAATTTCTGTATCGCCCACTTCGATGGAGTTAACTTCATGGGTCGTTCCAACGTGCCCAGAATTGCCAGTGCCTTGGTGGCGGAGTCGGCAGCCTTGAAAGGCTGCTTCCTCTCCGCGAAATAGAAGGACATCGTGGCCAGAAGATTCGCCATGTTGGGGATTTCTTTCAGCGCTTCTTCTCCGTGCTTCAGAAAGTTGTCAACATCAACTCGCTGGCGGTAGATCTCGGCAAGGTCCATGTGAACGAGCGGAGTCAAGCCGCTGTCGGGAAACGTCTGAAGGAACTCGGTCGCCTTCGAGATCTTGAGATCTTGATTGGTCTCAGCCGCCATGGCATTAAAGGCTGCGGCCTCTTCCGGCGATCCAGCCTCGCCGATGACTCTCTGAGGCTCGGCTGGAGTCTGTGGTGTTTCCTGCGACGTCACTGGTTCCTGACCGGCGGGTGGAGAATGAGGCACTGCTTGGATTTCTACTGGTTGGGGCTCCTGAGACACAGGCTCAGCTTGTTGTGTAACACCCCATGGCACTGTAAGAAGGCCAGCCAGCCAGAGGCACGAAATTAGCAGCATTCTAATCCTCCAAAATGGTGGTGCCGATCTTCCTTCCAGAATCGGCCAGGTTACTTCTGACCTCTGAATTGTTGCACAAACAGATGGTGCCAGTCACGGCAATTGCAAGAGCAACTGGCTCGCCTCTTGGTCGGCCCCTTTCAGGTCGCCCTCCATCGCGGTTACCTCTGAAAACAGCCTTCTGGCTTTGTCGAATTCGCCTCTCGAGGCATAGATCCGACCCATGCGTACCCTCGACCAGCCAGCCAGCCAGAGTTCGATCTGCAGATCGAGGCTGCACCGTTGATAGAACTCAAGAGCTCCATTGTAGTCCTTGAGCTGAAACGCGGTTTGCCCGAGGTAAAACGAGATCTTCCCATCTTCGGGCCGGGCCTCGCTCAGTCGGAGCAGCAGTGCCTGGGCAGCCTCGAACTGTTCATCGGCCAAAAGCTTCGAGGCCTCATTGAATCGGACGACAAACTCATTATGCTGCCTCACCTCTTCCTCCTTCGCGAGTTGCAGGCCAGCTGCCTCTGCCCTGAGACGGTCCTCCAGTACTTCGATGGTCCTGGCGTCTTTGCGAATGGCGCCCCGTGCGAGCTTCTTGATGACGGTTTCCAGATAAGTCGGAAGAGTCTGCTCCCGAAGGTCTTCATATTTCTCCAGAGAGCGATGGAAATAAGGGGCCAGGATCAAGCCTCGTCTGAAGAGTTGAACCAGGCGGAGCTCCAACTCCTCAGAAGTCGAAGGAGGGGCCAGCCTGGTTTGAACTGCCTCAATCAAGGACTCAGAGGCAATCAGCAGGAACTGGTTCTGGTAGTCGTGGCGCGTGTTTGGTTGCCGCTGAGCCAGGTCCAGAAGCGCTTCGTGTTCCAACAGGCTGGCACCGTACTTTTGAATCAGGTTGTCCAGGAGAAAATGGAGATATTCGTGTTCCAATTCCCGTCGCTGCCCGGAGACCTCGTCCGAAGGCCCAACCACCACAAAGTAGGTCTGTTCCAGGTTGCGTGCGTTGACGATATCTTTGACGTTCAGCAGATCCGGAATCAGCCTGATTTCTTTTTCCAGGGCCACCCGAAGGGGCACTCGAAAATACTTGAGGGTCGTCTTGACGACCTCTTCCAGCAGCGGACGATAGCGCTCGAGTTCGCTCTGATGCATCGGCTCCATCACTTCCCACAGATCAGCAAGTCTGGCTTGTGACCAGAAGGCCCGAACCAGTTCGCCGAAGTCACGCACGAACCGGGCGTCGGGTGGCAGATCCGCGGGATCTGCCACCAGTTCGAAGTCCGGTGGAGGGCCCAGACAGAGAGCGAGGGAAATATAAGCCGTCTGGGGATGCTCAAGGAACAAATTTGCCGGGGGTTCATGGGATTTGTAGAAGTCGCGAAGTTTCTGGAGCAACGCCGCATCGACATCGCGTGTCCACTCCAGCACTTCATTCCGCGCGATGGACATTCCCTCTCCACTGCTGTCTTCGGCAAAACCGGCGACATTGAGGGTTGCCATTACGGCGAAAACGCGGCGGCCCGTTTGCAGGCGGATGTTGGCGAGAGTGGAGGCGCCAGATCGGAACACCTGAGCGGTCGAGTCTTGCGAAGCCGCCGCCCCGCCCCCGCCGAGTGGTGCAAGGCCGAGCCAGCCTGACAGAGTCGCAACGGCACAAACACGGTGGGCTCTCATGGACTCCATATTGTTGTTAGTGGATACTAAAGATCAAGAGTCCGGGGTAGGTGTCGCCCCGAACCGTCTGACGGCGTACACACAGAGCGGGTATGCCACCAGGGCAAAAAGGATGGACAGAAGAGTCGAACCCAGGATGGCCGGTAGTAAGAGCCTCCACTGGGCAAAGACCCACAACCAGAAGTCCCGGCTCACGATGTCGGACAGGCCATACTTGGAGAGTTCCACTCCGCCTGGTATGCCGGTGATCAGTACTCCGACCCAGGTGGCCAGGGCGTAGTATGGGATGAGGACCCACGGATTGTTGAGGTACACGCCCAGGAGCACAGCGATCTTATTCAGCCGAAACAGGACCGCTGCTGCCAGTCCCATAACGGTGTGCAGCCCGACGAAGGGCGAAAAGCCACAGAAAACCCCGACAGAGAAGGAAACGGCCACCCTGGTCGTTCCCCCCTGCTGGCTCGCCAGGATCTGGGCCACCCGACGTAGAACTTTCACGTGAAATGGTTAAATCCCTGCGGGGTCAAGATCGTTTGATTTCTTCCGTCGTCCAGTAAAACTGCGGGCTTTTCCGCTCTATGGGCAATCCCCAGTCTGCGTAGCTCTCCAAATCTTTCGGGAAAGATTTTTCCGATCGCCTTCTGTTCCCGATCAGAGCAACTGAAAATGAGGGCATAGTCTTCTCCCCCGTTGAGAACATGCTCGAGAGTCATTCTCTCACCGCCCTCCGACCGAAGCAATTCCAGAGTTGGGCCATCGATCACGATCTCGACACGGCTGGCTTCAGCGAGTCGCTGAAGGTCCGTGACGAGTCCGTCGCTGACGTCAATCATGGAGTTGGCCAGTTTCCGCTGTCGCAACCAGACCCCGGCCAGGAGGCGAGGAGCCGGGAGCAGGTGACTGAGGAGACAAAGGGTGTCATGAGGGTCTTCAACAAGTTCAAGAAGTTCCTCTTCCCGAGTGGGAAGCATGTCGAAGTTGAGTTCACGCAAGAGCTGCAAGCCCCTGGAAGAGCGCCCGACGTGCCCCACCAGATAGAGCGAATCTCCGTTGCGACAGCCGTCTCTCTTGATGGCCTGGCCGTGGTCGATGGTTCCCCCGATCGTGACGGTGATCTGAATGACTGAGCTGCCGGTCAGATTTCCTCCCACCAGATTGACACCCCAGCGCCGGGCCTCAGCAAGGAATCCTTCCAGCAAAGCGGAAGAATAGGAGGATTTGGCCAGGTCCTTCGGGAGGCTCAGCGCCAGCAGACAGAACCAGGGCCGGGCGCCCATGGACGCTAGATCACTCAGGTTCACGAGCAGGGCCTTGCGGCCCAGAATGGAGGGAGGGATCTGGCTTCGTTTGAAATGGACCTCCTCGGTAAGCGAATCGGTGGAGACGACAAGCTGTTCGCCGGGAGGGGGAGTCAACACAGCCGCATCGTCCCCAATTCCTGTTTCCGGTTCGGGAAGGGTAGGAGCGTGACTGCGTAACCATTCAATCAGATCGTGCTCGCCAGTCACAAAGTACTCACTTCCATAAATACAATGATGTTTGTTCACTTCGCTCACTGCGGTTCCTGGGACAGACCAACAAAGCCTTTACCTGACATGGCCGGGAGATGCACATTGAGCCGCCGACCTATGGTTGGGAGTACTAGGTCGTGGACTTGGATGTGGTTCCACGCTGGCGTTTGTGGAGGCGTTCAACCTCGTCCTGGAACTCTCGGACGTCCCGGAACTCTCTGTAGACCGAGGCAAATCGGACATAGGCAATCTTGTCAATCTCCTTGAGTTGTTCCATGACCAGCTTTCCGATCACCTTGGTCTTGACTTCCCCGTCCTGGCTGCTCTGAAGCGCCCGCTCCACTCTTTCAACGATCTGCTCCAGCTCTTTTCTGGGAACCGGTCGCTTCTCGCAGGCCCGCAGGACCCCCGCCAGGATCTTGGAGCGATTGAAGCGCTCGCGACGGCCGTCCTTCTTGACTACCATATAGGGAATCTCCTCGCTTCTCTCGTAGGTAGTGTAGCGGCGCAGGCAGGAAAGACATTCACGGCGTCGGCGAATGACGAGGCCTTCTCGACTCTCGCGAGATTCGACCACCCGGTCTTTCCTGTGCTGGCAAAAAGGGCAGAGCATGGATCAATGGTATCGTCAACGCTGAGAAACTTGAAGCAACAGCATCGGAAATAGCCGGAACTTTTCATCCCACCCGAAAAGATACAACAGTGGCCGGGAGCCAGGAGCTCGAAGCGGTGGACTTTCAAGACAACTCTCACCGCTCGGGACCTTTGGAGAACCTTCACCAGAAGGAGCGAGCCGTCGAATCAGAAAGAACTAGTGCATCTCGCCATAAGTTCTGAGCCACCCCGGGCGACGTCAGAGCGAAGAGTCATTTTACATGGATGTGGATCCAGCTGACCCCGAAGCAGCAGGGTGGGTTGGAGAGGCTGGTACGAGGGGGCAAGACGGAGGTGCGAAAGTACCGGCGGGCGGAGATGGTGCTGCTGGCCGGCCAGGGAGTGTCGGTGAAGTCGATTGCGCGCCGTTTGGGGACGAATCGCTCCCTGGTCAAGAAATGGCTTGGACGTTTCCGAGGCAAAGGCTTACCTGGGCTGGACGATCTGCCGCGATCGGGGCGTCCGCAGAGGGTCCAGTGTCTGGAGCGGACCCAGGTGGTAGCTGCGGCCTGCCAAGCGCCCGAACAGTATGGCTTGCAGCGTGTACTGTGGAGTCATTCGGCTCTGAGCGAGGCATTGGTTGAGTCTGGATTGGTGAGATCGATCAGCGCCCGTACGGTAGGGCGGATTCTCCGCCAGGCCCAGATCAAGCCGCATCGGGTCAAGATGTGGTGTCATAGCGAAGATCCTCGGTTTCAGGAAAAGCTGCGTGACATTGTCAGACTGTACATGGACGCTCCTGTCCGGGAACCGGTGTTGTGCGTAGATGAAAAAAGCGGGATGCAAGCGCTGAGTCGTGCTCGAGGGTTGATCGGTCCCCAAGTGGGTGGCTGGGGCCGACTCGAGTACGAGTACAAACGGCATGGAACTCGTTGTCTTTTCGCCTGTTTCAACGTGCGCACGGGGCGAGTCCTGGGCCGCTGTCACCACTATCGAAAACGGGCTGACTTTCTCTCCTTCATGGATCTGGTGGCGGTCCATTATCGACAAAAACGCGTGCACGTGGTGCTGGACAACCTTAACACTCATCTAGACACCAGCGCGGGAGCCTTCATCAGTGAATGGAATCGAAAGCACCGCAACCGCTTTGTGTTTCACTATACGCCGACGCACGGGTCGTGGTTGAATCAGATCGAGCTTTGGTTTTCGATCCTGAGCCGTCGGGTGCTTCGCTACGGAAGCTTCGCAACGGCTCGGGATCTGGTCGAGAAGGTGGAGGCCTTCATCGAGCAGTGGAACGAGCGGGAAGCCCATCCCTTCCGCTGGACTTGTGAAGGACTTCCTCTGGTAGCTTGAAGGCCCGAGCATGAGCTTTGAAATGGAGGCCGATCAGGATGCTTTGTCCTGTTTGCTGGAAGGCCACGAAACCACTCGCGGCCTCTACGTTCGCATCTGGGGCAAACACTTGATCGTGGGTCGGGAGGAGGCTTTCGGGCCCGACAGGGCGCCGCAAAAATCAGATCGAGTTCGTCTGACCTGCCTCAATGCATCGACCTATGGCTTGAGCGTCAAACGGCATACTGGACGTTGGGAAAAAACGCCCTTCTCAGGCAGTATGAAAGACCTGGTCGAGGTGATGCAAAGCCTCATGCAGCACCTGCTCGCTCCCTACTGAGAGGTGGCTCAAGACTTACGGCGAGCTGCACTAGTGCACTGTCAACTGCGATATTGTGGGTATAGATCTTTGAGGTTCACGCGGGCATCCTCTGTTGTGAACTGCCAATCTCAAGACGAGCTTTTTGCTCTTTCGCCATGACTAACAACAACAACGTTGACTGGGGTATCGAGATCGATTGGATCTGAGTTTTGCCGGCCAACCGTCGCTAATCGTGCCTCCACCCTATCCGATCGCGCAAGTCCTGATCGCCTGTGCTCTCAGGGAGGAACTCAATGTACTGAGAGGGTGCCTTCCCGAGAACCTCCAGTTCCTGCGCACTGGCCTGGGATGGAACCGCTCTCGGAGACGACTTGAGCAGCGGGTCCGTCAGAGACGTCCGTCCGTCATCATCTTTGGCGGGACGGCCGGTCAACTGGACCCGGGGGTCGAGTTAGGTACGGTGGTCTTTCCAGAGCGCTGGTGCTTTGGCGACGGCCGTTGTTACGAGCAGTCCAGCGAGCTGATTCCCTTCCTCGCAGCCCGGGGTTTTCCGACTCAAGGCGTCGGCCTTACAGTCTCCAGACCAGTTCTCCGGGCAGGCCGGAGACTTCGTCTTCATGAAGAGAGCCGTGCCCTGATATGCGACATGGAAAGCGCGGGAATCCTGGCTGAGGCTCGAGAGCTGCAGATTTCAACCCTTGCGCTGAAGGTTGTTTCAGACACGGCAGACTCAGGAACCGCAGGCTATTGGAAGGATTTCAATTCCAACATGGAGTGCCTCGGCGAGTACCTGGGGCAGATGATTCGAGTGCTCTCGACGAATGCCCCCTGAAGTCGTGCATGTATGAGTCCGCGGTGCTCTCAGATGGCGACCGGTATTGTCGAGGGGGAGAGGGTATACTATATTGCATCGGGGTTGCAGATCCGGCACCGGTGGGCTCCTGGAGAGGTCGCTCGCACGATCTGCAAGTTCGGTAGACGCTCGTCGCTCGAAACGGGACCGAAGGCAGCAACATTCCAACAGTTGGTTTGCGTAACCGCTTGTTCATTACAGTCAGCTTCCAAGTGAGAGCCTGGAAGGAAAGGAGCCCGATCATACTTTTTTCGCCTTTTCTGATGATCGGCCTGCTCCTTTCCTGTGGCAAAGTAGGGCCACCCTTGCCCCCGGTGGTTGTCTATCCCGACACGATCAATGATCTTCGAATGGAGGCCGGGAAACGTGGCCCTCGGCTCGTCTTTCGGCTTCCCTCGAATGAAGTGGAATATGTTGAAGTGTATCGTCAATGCCCCCCGCTGGTGGTGGAGGAGCGATCTTTACTCATTGCGAGGCTTTTTCAGGACGAACTGGTGGAGGCCCGGCAAGTGAACCAGTTTGTCTTTGAAGATGGTGCCCCGGCTGTCGCAGCCGGCTGCAGATATGCGCTCAGGTTTGTAGACTCGACAGGCTTTCAGTCAGAATACTCCAACTTTGTAGCCTGGACGAAAGGATCAAACCCATGAACTCTGGAAGAAAGAATCTAGGAGGGACTCACTCATGAAGTTTTTTTTGGACACTGCCAATGTCGACGAAATCCGGGACTGCCTCTCACTGGGAATTGTGGACGGAGTGACCACCAATCCTTCCCTCATCTCGAAGACGGGTCGACCCTTCGAGGAGGTAGCGAAGGAGATTTGCGAGATGGTGGACGGGCCGGTCAGTCTGGAGGTGGTTTCGACTGAAGCCGAAGCAATGATCGAAGAAGGGCGGAAGCTGGCTGCCATCGCGCCCAATGTGGTCGTGAAACTCCCGACGATCAAGGAAGGTCTGAAAGCGCTCAAGGTTTTGAGCGACGAGGGAATCCGCGTCAACATGACCCTCATTTTTCAGGCTGTGCAGGCACTGCTGGCAGCTCGAAACGGAGCCGCCTACGTCAGCCCCTTTGTCGGTCGCATCGACGATATCACCGGCGACGGGATGCAGTTGATCGCCGATATCGCGACAATATTCGACCAGTATGCATTCGAGACGGAGATTCTGGTTGCTTCGGTTCGCGGTCCCAAGCACGTAGTGGAGTCAGCCATGCTGGGCGCAGACGTGGTCACTCTTCCTCCCAAGGTGCTGGACAAGCTGATCCAACATCCGCTCACTGCCAAGGGTCTGGAACAGTTTCTGGCAGACTGGAACAAGCGCAAAGAGCTCGCGAACGCCTAGTGTGCTGTCCCGGAAGTTCGCGGTGTTAATTCGGGATGGATTCATTTGCGTCGCCAGCTAGGCGCGCGACGCAGGAAGACCGGGAGTCTTTCGAGGAAGCGCAACAAAGCTGTCGGCGAAAAGACGCCCGAAGTAGCGGCGTGAACTTCTGGGACAGTACACTAGCAGCCAAACTACGTGTGACTAAAGAACTCGAGTCGGAACTCGACCGCAAGCTTGCGGAACTGGAGCAGCGTCACCGGAAGGCTGAGGCTGGTGGGGGTGAAGCTCGTGTTGAAAGGCAGCACGGTGCCGGCAAGCTGACCGCCCGCGAACGAATCGATTTTCTCTTGGATGAGGAGAGCTTCGAAGAGATCGACAAGTTCGTTGTGCATCGTTGTACCGATTTCGAGATGGCGGACAAGCGGATCCCGGGGGACGGCGTAGTCAGCGGGTATGGTCGCATCGACGGACGCAACGTGTTCGTTTTTGCCCAGGACTTTACGGTCTTTGGAGGAAGTCTTTCGGAGACCTATGCGGCCAAGATCTGTAAAGTGATGGATCTGGCTGTGAAGATGGGTGCTCCCATCATCGGCTTGAACGACAGCGGTGGGGCCAGAATTCAGGAAGGAGTCGTAAGTCTGGCGGGCTATGCGGACATCTTCTTGAGGAATACCCTGGCCAGCGGCGTTGTTCCTCAGATTTCCGCGATCATGGGTCCTTGTGCAGGGGGAGCCGTCTACTCTCCCGCGATTACCGACTTCGTTCTCATGGTGCAGGGCAGCAGCTACATGTTCATTACCGGTCCGGATGTCATTCGAACCGTGACGGGCGAGGAGGTTTCCAAGGACGAGCTTGGAGGTGCCGCCACACATTCCTCCAGGAGCGGGATCGCTCACCTGGTGACACCTGACGACGAAAGCTGTCTCGCCGAGACCCGAGAGCTGCTCTCTTTCTTGCCCTCCAACAACATGGAGTCTCCACCGAGAAAAGATTGCCAGGATCCAATCGACAGAGTCGATCCCGACCTGGATCACCTGGTTCCCAGTGAACCGGATCAGCCCTATGACATCAAGCGAGTCATTCGGGCGGTGGTTGACGAGGAGTACTTCTTCGAGATTCAGGCCCAGTTCGCGGCCAACCTAGTCATCGGGTTTGCCCGGTTGAATGGAGAATCCGTCGGGCTGGTAGCTAACCAGCCAGATGTATTGGCAGGGACTCTGGACATCAACTCGTCAATCAAGGGAGCGCGTTTTGTCCGCTTCTGTGATGCCTTCAATATTCCCTTGATCGTCTTTGAAGATGTTCCGGGTTTTCTGCCGGGAGTTGATCAGGAGCACAATGGGATTATTCGGCACGGAGCGAAACTGCTCTATGCCTTTGCCGAGGCTACCGTCCCGAAGATCACCGTCATTACTCGGAAAGCGTATGGCGGTGCCTACTGTGTGATGGCTTCGAAGCACATTCGAGCTGACGTGAACTTTGCCTATCCCACGGCTGAGATAGCGGTGATGGGGCCACAGGGCGCGGTCGAAATCCTTTTCCGGCGCGAACTGGCTGAAGCTGAGAATGCAGAAGAGTTCAAGCAACAGAAGACCGACGAGTTCCGGGCCAAGTTTGCCAATCCCTTTATTGCTGCCGAGCGAGGGTTCATCGACGCGGTCATCAACCCCCGAGAAACGAGGAAAAAACTGATCTTAGCCCTCGAGATGGCCAGCAAGAAGCGGGACAGCAATCCGCCCAAAAAGCATGGCAATATCCCTCTCTGAATCGGCCACAATCTGGCTCCAACCATGTTCTCTAGAATCCTAATCGCTAACCGCGGAGAAATTGCCGTCAGGATCATTCGGGCTTGCCGGGAGATGAACATCTCTCCGGCAGTCGTCTTCTCCTCGGCGGACAGGGGCTCCCTCCCGGTGCGCCTGGCTGACTCGGCCCGCTTCATTGGCGAGGCACCGGCGGCCGACAGCTACCTGTCGATTGACAGAATCGTGTCGTCCGCCCGAGCCCTGGAGGCTGATGCAATCCACCCCGGATACGGGTTCTTGAGCGAGAATCCTCTTTTTGTACGAGCCTGCCGGGAAGCCGGTATCACCTTCATTGGCCCTTCCGCGGAAAGCATGGAGATGATGGGCGACAAAGTGCAGGCGCGAACCGCCGCTGCCGGTGCTGGAGTGCCGGTGGTTCCAGGAAGTGACCGGAGCCTTGATTCGCTGGACGAGGCGGTGGAGGTGGCACGCTCTCTTGGCTATCCGGTCATGCTCAAGGCGAGAGCCGGCGGAGGCGGCAAGGGGATTCGTCTGATCAGATCGGAGCAGGAACTAAAGCAGGCCTTCGTCCTGACTCGAGGAGAGGCAGAGGCTTCCTTTGGGGACTCTCGGGTGTTTCTCGAAAAGGCCGTTCCCAGACCGCGTCACATTGAAGTTCAAATCCTGGGAGACCAGTTCGGAAGCCTCGTTCACCTGGGCGAGAGAGAGAGTTCGATCCAACGAAGACACCAAAAAATCGTGGAAGAGTGTCCCTCCCCGCGAGTCGGAAGAGCGTTCAGAGAGGCGCTGGGCGAGGCTGCGCTCTCAGCAGCACGGGCGGCCGGCTACTTCAACGCCGGCACCGTTGAGTTCCTGGTGGATGGGAGCAGTGCTGCGGAGGTGCCCCCCTTTTACTTCCTGGAGATCAACGCGAGGCTCCAGGTTGAGCACCCGGTGACGGAGATAGTCTATGGTGTTGACCTGGTCAAGGAACAGATTCGAATAGCTGCTGGAGAGCCACTGAAGCTGCGGCAGGAGAGACTGACTCCCCGGGGGGCAGCCGTGGAGTGCCGGGTCTACGCCGAAGATCCCGCCAACGATTTCTTTCCATCTCCCGGCACAATCTCCACCTTGCTGGAGCCTTCAGGGCCTGGCATTCGGCTCGACAGCGGAGTCTTTCAGGGCGCCACCATTCCGGTCGATTACGATCCTCTGATCTCAAAGCTGATAGCCTGGGGAGAAGACAGGCCAGAGGCCCTGCAGAGAATGAGGCGAGCCCTTCGTGAGTACAAGGTTACGGGGGTCGCCACCACCCTCTCCTTCTTCCGAGTTCTGTTCGCACATCCGGATTTCTTGAAGGGGGACCTGACCACGAAGTTCCTGGACGAGCATGGGCTGCTGGATACCCTCGGGCACACTCCAGATCAAGTGGACGCTGCGGTGATCGGTGCGGCTCTTGATTACTATTTCAAAGCCAGCCAGATCTCGTCGAACCTTGTCGCTCGTCCTTCCAGTTCGTGGAAGCGCGACGCTCTACGAAGAGGCCTGCGCAGTGGACCCTGGGATCTAAAGAAGTGAAGCTGAAAGTGCATTCCGGCGAAATCGAGAACGAAGTCGAGATCGAGCGAATCTCGGCAACGGAGTTCCTGGTGGGGCTGAACGGCCGTTTCAGTCGTGTGGAGGTTCTGGCGCAGGAGGGAGAACAGCTGGTTCTCCATCTGGGCAGGAGTGTCGAACATCTGGTTGTGTCGGGGCGGGACGGGAGCCGAACCGTGGCCTGGCGTGATCAGGTGTTGGGGTTTCAGATTCAGGACCCCCGACGTCTGGGGAAGGGAAGCTCGGCGGCCCTCTCTGCACAGGGGGTCGCCCAGGTCAAGGCCCAGATGCCGGGAAGAGTCGTTGCCGTTCTGAAGAATGCCGGCGACGACGTCGAGGCGGGCGAAGGGCTGGTGATCGTTGAGTCTATGAAAATGCAGAACGAGTTGAAGTCGCCCAGGACGGGCACAGTCACCCTCTGCAATGTCAGCGTCGACGCCTCGATCGAGGGTGGGCAGCTCCTGTTTCGGATCGAGTGAACCATCAGCGCCAGCGGTTCCCCAGAGCCTCTCTTTCCGCCAGCACCTTTCCAGCCAGGCGGAACGATCCGAACACCAAAACGGAGGCAGCTCTCCGCCGCGCTTGTGTGAGCGCCCGCTTCAGGTCGCTCATCACAACCCCTTGCGGAAACGCCTTCTTCAGACGGGACGCGCTGGCGGCTCGAGTGGAAGTCAACTCGACCAGGTAGACTTGCTCGAAGAGCGGCGTCAGTATCTCTGAGACCGCTCTCAGGTCCTTGTCTTGCATCATCGAGAAAACCAGGTAGCGGGGCGCTCTTGTGTGCGAGGTCAGGAAACTCGCGACAGCCCGAGCGGCATCCGGATTGTGTCCACCATCCACGAAGACGTCCGGCTGCCGAGCGATTCGCTGCAGAACTCCGAAGGGCCGCACGGAGGCAAGTCCTTGCGCGATGCATTCCCCGGGGAAATCCCAGCCAAGCCTCTCGAGTTGCTTCACAGAGTCGATGGCAACGGCTGCGTTGATCCCCTGATGTTGGCCCACGACACTGAGTCCGGCTTGGATGTCCCCATAGTCGATGCGATAACGCCCCTCGCTCACGTGATGAGCCTGGACCTGATGGGAATCGATCATCGAGAGTGGAGCCCTGCTCTTCCGGGCGGTCTCCCTGATGACACTCTCTGCGCCGGCCGGCTGAGGAGCCGACACGACTGGAGTGGATGGACGAATGATCCCCGCCTTTTCCGATGCGATCTCTGGGATCGTCTTTCCGAGGCGCGACTGGTGGTCGAGCCCGATGGGGCCCAGGACGGATAAAACGGGATCGACGGCGTTGGTACTGTCCAGCCGGCCGCCCAGCCCGACCTCTAAGACGGCCAGGTCGATGCTGTGGCAGGAGAAATAGTCCAGGGCAGTCGCGCACAGCGTTTCAAAATAAGTGGGGGGGTGGGGCAGATGTGCCGTCCGGGCCGCTGTCTGGACGCGGTCGAAAGACTCTGCGAAAGCCTCGCGGGGGAGCGGCGTTTCATGGAGACAGATGCGCTCTCGAACAGTGACCAGATGAGGTGAAGAGAAGCGACCGGTTACGAGTCCGCAGGAACCGGCGATCGAGGCGATGAATCGAGCGATTGAACCTTTCCCGTTGGTTCCTGCTACCAGTACGTTCGGGTAATTCACCTGGGGGTTTCCCATTTCCTGGAGGAGCTTGCGAATGCTCTCCAGACCGGGTCGCATGGTG
Organism: Acidobacteriota bacterium; assembly: GCA_965248635.1. Classification (GTDB taxonomy): domain Bacteria; phylum Acidobacteriota; class UBA6911; order RPQK01; family CBDAPI01; genus CBDAPI01. Next base: position 128,742 of record OZ252114.1, read on the forward strand.
ACGACTTCGTTGCCCAGTTGCTCGAGATGTTCCAGACAGTCCTGATACTTCATCTCTTGGTTGACCGGGTCGAACTAGTGTACTGAAGGTGGGGCTCTATTTATGGAAGTGAGTGCTCAGATTGCATCCGGGAATCGGGAGGATCGAGCTTGTAACTCATGAATTCCAGCCAGTCAGTCATGTAATTCTTGAGATCCTTGCGCTCAACAACCCCATCCAGCATCCCGTGCTCCAGGAGAAACTCGCTACTTTGAAACCCCTCGGGCAACTTCTGGCGGATGGTCTGCTCGATAACCCGGGGCCCGGCAAATCCGATCAGTGCTCCCGGTTCGGCGATGTTGAGATCACCCAGCATCGCAAAGCTGGCCGTGACTCCCCCGGTGGTCGGATCCGTCAATAGGGAAATGTAGGGAAGCCCGGCTGAATCCAGAAGAGCCAGCGTGGAGCTGATCTTGGCCATCTGCATGAGCGACAGAAACCCTTCCATCATTCTGGCCCCGCCGCTGGCCGAGCAGATGACGAGAGCCTGTCCATTTTGCAGGGCCCGCTCGATGGCCCGGGTGATCTTCTCTCCGACAACCGAGCCCATGCTTCCCCCGATGAAGCGATACTCCATGCAAGAACAGATCAGCTGGTAACCTCCCAAGCGACCCTCGGCGTTGATGACTGCCTCTGTGTGGCCGGTGACTCGATAGGCCTGTTCCAGACGTGCTTTGTAGCTCTTGCGGTCTTTGAATACGAGTGGGTCGGAAGTGCGAAGACCTTGATCGAATTCTACCCATTGCTGGTTGTCGAACAGGAGGTCGAGCCGCTGTCTGGCCGTAATCTTGAAATGATGTCCACATTTCGGACAAACTGAGTGGTTCCTTTCCAGGTCCTTCTTCCAGATGACCCGCTGGCAACCCGGGCACTTCTCGAATAATCCCTCGGTACGGACATTCCGTTCCCCTTCATCAGGAGTCCGGAGTGGAGTTTTTTCACGCTTGAACCAGCTCATTGAGAGTCAGTACCCACTTTCATAAACACGAACCACGCAAAACCCGTCTGCAAACGGTACCATACTTGTGAAAAAGGGAGGCGGTTCATCGGCATTGTGTATAATTTCGGCGCGTTCTGGCCGCCCCTCCGAAAACCCTTTTGGAAGAGATGTTTCCGCTATGCTTGAGACCAGGTTTCCCGAGCCTCGAAAGAGGGAGATTCTGACCGTATCAGATGTTGTGGGGCGCCTTCGATGGGTGGTGGAAAAGGAGTTTCGAGACGTCTGGATTTGCGGCGAGGTAACCAATTTACAAGTCTCCCAGGCGGGTCACTGTTACTTCACTCTCAAGGATGCACAGGCCCAGGTTCGAGCGGTTTGTTTCAGAATGCAATTCCAGTATTTGAGGTTCAAACCCGAAGATGGATCCGAGGTCCGAGTCCGGGGACGAGTCTCGATCTACACACCGCGCGGCGACCTTCAGGTGATTGTCGATATCGTTGAGCCGGCAGGCCCGGGTTCTCTACAGGTTGCCTTCGAGAGGCTGAAGGAACGTCTTGAGCAAGAGGGATTGTTCGATCCTGCGGTCAAGCAGAGGATTCCCCTCTTACCCTCCCGCATCGGGATCGTCACTTCCTCTTCGGGAGCAGCCCTGCACGACCTGCTTCGCGGGTTGAAGAGACGCAATGAACAGGTCGATCTGCTGATTGCACCGGTGCAGGTTCAGGGCAGACCGGCAGCCGTCGAGATCTCGGAGGCGATCCGCGCCTTGAACCAGAAGCCTGATATTGACGTTCTAATCGTGGCCAGAGGCGGTGGCTCGGTCGAAGATCTGTGGGCGTTCAATGAAGAGATCGTAGCCAGAGCCATCTTCCACTCGCGGATTCCGGTCATTTCGGCAGTGGGACACGAGACCGACTTCACGATTGCTGATTTTGTGGCCGATGTGCGGGCAGCGACTCCGTCGGTAGCGGCGGAAATTGTGTCTGCAGCGCGACAGGACCTGGCGCAGAGACACGATGACCTCGTGAACCGTCTCACTACCAGCATGTACTTGCTGGTGGAGAGAAAACGTGGACAGCTGCAGCGGACTGTATCCAGTCCTCACTTCGTCAGCGCCCGGGAGAGAGTTCAGAAATGGGGCGGAGAGTTGCAGGAGATGTGTGCCCGCCTGTTGGGCTCTCTGCCGCAACGGCTGCCAGTGCTTCGAAAGAATCTCGATCAAGTCGAGCAGGCTCTGGGCTTGCGTGCAGAGTTCTATCTCTCGGCCCAGCAGAAAGCGATCGAGAGCATCAACCGACAGCTGGATGCCTATTCTCCTCTGGCTGTCCTGCAGCGAGGATATGCCATTGTGAGTCGGCTGGACGGCCGAATTGTTCGTGATCCTGAGCCTTTGCAAGAAAACGAAAAGCTCAAGGTCCGCGTGGAAAGAGGAGAGTTCAGCGTTCGTCGCCGGGAGTAGCCATGTCAGAGAATGATTTCGAGAAGGCGCTCAAGCGCCTGAGTTCCATCGTTGCCGGGCTCGAGAAGGGCGATCTGCCACTGGAGGAATCCCTGCAGCTCTTTGAAGAAGGGGTCAAGTTGTCCCGTTACTGCTCCGACCGGCTCGAAGAGGCCGAGCGACGCATCGAAGTACTGGTCAAAGGGAAGGGTGGAAAGACAACTGAAGTGCCGTTCGAAGAGGCGGATCTCGAGGATCAAGGTGGTGGCGAGTAACGAGTCCAGCAACCACTCCTTTGACCTCGCCCGCTACCTGGACGAGTATCGCGCCCAGGTGGATCGCTATCTGAATGATGTTCTGCCCTCCGGGGAAACTCATCCTCGCGTGATTCACCGGGCCATGCGCTATTCGGTCTTCGCCGGAGGAAAAAGAGTTCGGCCCATTCTCGCCCTGGCCACGGCCCAGGTCCTGGAAAGGCCGGTGGCGCCGCTCCTGCCGCTGGCAGCGGCCCTGGAACTCACGCACACCTATTCCCTGATCCATGACGATTTGCCCTCCATGGACAACGATGATTATCGGCGGGGAAAGCCCACTCTGCACAAACAGTTTGGGGAAGGGATTGCTGTTCTGGCGGGAGATGCCCTGCTGACTCTGGCCTTTCAGCATCTGGCTGCGCAACCCGAGCAAGTCGAAGCAGAACGAAGACTGAAAGTGATTACCTTGCTTTCGCGGGCGATTGGGACCCTGGGGGGCATGATCGCGGGCCAAGTAGTGGACCTTCTCTCCCAGGGAAAACCCTATAGCGTCGAAGAGCTGGAGTACATTCACCAATCAAAAACAGGTGCCCTCATTCATGCCTCTGTGTACTGTGCGGCAGTGCTGTGCCAGGCGGACGATCAGGAACTGGGAGAGCTCTCAGCCTTCGCTGCCCGGGCAGGGCTGGCTTTTCAAGTCGTCGATGACATTCTCGATGTCGAGGGCTCCCGTGAGGAGATGGGGAAGGAATCCGGCAAGGATCTGGAAGTGCGAAAAGCGACTTATCCCCATCTGTTTGGCTTGAGCAAGAGCAAGCAAATCGCCACGCAACTGGTGGAAGAAGCCATCCAGCACCTGGAGTTCCTGGGCCCACGCGGGCTAATCCTGCGAGAGCTGGCACGCTTTATCTCGCTGCGGCGAGGCTAGTGGACTATAGGACCTGGAGATGGCTGCGAAATCGAGGGCGGGAAGCAAACGCTTACGGCTGGACGAACTCCTGGTCCGGAGAGGGCTTGCCCTCGACCGGAAGCAAGCTGCTGCTCTGATTCTGAGGGGTGCGGTCCTGGTGGAGAACCAACGCGTTCACCAGGCTGGCACCCAGGTCAAGGCCGACACGGTTTGAGGGTGAAAGAGACCGCCTGTCGCTATGTCTCGAGAGCCGGAGGGAAATTGGAGGCGGCTCTTCGCACGTTTCATGTGAGGGCCCGCGGGCGAATCTGCTGGGATCTGGGTGCTTCGACCGGAGGGTTCACAGATTGTCTCCTGCAAGAAGGTGCTCTCAGGGTGTATGCCGTCGATGTCGGTCGAGGGCAGCTTCACTGGAACCTGCAGAAGGATGAGCGGGTGATTCGCCGCGACGGAATCAACGTTCGCTACCTGGACCCTGAGGAAATCGGCGAGAAGCCGGACCTCATCACCGTCGATCTTTCATTTATCTCCTTGCGCCTGGTGGTGCCTGGACTCACGCGGCTATCACCGGCGACCATTGTGGCACTGGTGAAGCCCCAGTTCGAAGCGAGGCGATCCGAAGTCGAGCCGGGCGGATTGATCACTGATGACGCCCTCCGGACTCGAGTTATCGAGCGGCTCAGGGACGAGTTGACCGAATTGGGGGTCGAAGTCCTGGCCGATACGCCTTCTTCAATAGCCGGGCAAAAACGCAATCGGGAGCATTTCTTTCTGTGCCGCGTCTGACGGCGAAGCGTGCGGCTAGTGGACTCGAAGTGCCTTCCTCAAAGCCTCCAGGGCCAGATTTACGGCGTGGGTCTTGTGAACGGGGAGTGAGCCCAGATCTTGGAGCAGGTCTTCAGAGGTAATCTGCAGACAGTTCCGGACCGGCTGATCCTGGCACATTTGGGCCAGCGCCGCTGCCGCCGCGATCGCGGCCACACAGCCGGTTGCACGAAACCGGCAGTCCGCGACCGTTTCGTCCTGCACTCGCAGCTCAAAGCTGGTCACATCCCCGCACACCGGGTTCTCGCTGCGACCCCTGTGTGTGGCGTCGGCCAGCTGGGCGCTATGACGAAGTTCGGCTACGAGTTGCCTGACTCTCGCTGAGTACATTTCTGATCCTTACCTCGTCTCCAACTCTCACACCCAGGAGCTCAGCGGCGGAGCAGGAGCAAGCAGCAGCCTCGAGATGGCCGCTGCTTCCAATGACTGAAAAGATTTCGTCGGGTTTCGCCTGAGCGTAGTAATTGTAGTGCTTGTCAATCTTCTTTCCACCGATTTCCACCTGTCTGGACCCTGTGACGTCAAGCGGCGCGCTGAGATGAGAACTCCTGATGTTGGTGATCACGTTCCCAAAACGGTCTATATGGATCACCGCGCCGCGAACGTTGTCAGGGGCTTCGCAGCGCACAGAGCCCAAATCGACCGTCACAAAGTCGGTGCTGACCGGCCCGAATTTGGCAAGCGGAACGCCGCAGGCCAGATGGGCGATGACGGGGGCAAAAATGTCCCTTCCGTGGAAGGTCGGGGAAACCGGCTTCCGGAAGAAGCTCTCATTCTGAATCTCGACGACTTCGGAGATGTCTTCCCGTTCGAAGATCAGTGACAGCACTCCGTTGTCCGGAGCCACAAAGGTATGCTGATCCGCTGCCGCGATGATGGGCCTGCGGTTTGATCCCACGCCGGGATCAACGACTACAAGATGAAGCGACCCAATTGGGAAACAGGAGTAGGCGGCCGCCAGTGTAAAGGCGCCCTCCAGGATACTGTAAGGTTCCACTTCATGGCTGATATCAACGAGAGTGGCAGCGGGGCAGGCATCGAGAATGACTCCCTTGACCGCCGCGACGTAATAGTCGCGGTTGCCAAAGTCGCTCAGGAAGGTAATGCAGGGCACGGCTTGATCATAATGGGTTCTGGGTTCTGGGTTCTAGGTTCTGGGTGGGTTCTGGGTTTGAGGTGGGTTCTGGGTTCTCTTGTTGATTCGAAAGACCGTGGAATCGATCTGGCCGCCCAGAAGCAGGCACAGACTGCAATAGTAAAACCAGACCATGAGGACCAACAGGCCCCCCAGGTCTCCGTACATGTTGTTCGAATTGGAGAAGCTATTCACGAGGTAGCGGAAGCCGAGAGAGCCACCGACCAGTCCAATCGTCATGGCAAAGCTCCCTGGAGAGATCACTCTCCAGGGTAAAGGGCCAGCCGGCATGGCGAAGTAGACCACCTGCAGGCCCAGACTGATGAGCACAAAGATCAGCAGCCACCGAACCAGGGCATAGCCGAGGGTCATCAGCTTGTGCAACCCGCTCCGCTCGCTGAAAGGCAGGCTCGAGATGGCCCACCGACTCAGGTCATCGCCAAAAAACAGGAGCACAGCCGCGATCAGAATAAAGAAACACATCCCCACAGTAACCACTATGGAGAGGACCCGGATCCGATAATAGGAGCGTCTTTCCTTGATCCGGTAGGCTCGGGTCAGCACCCCGGCCAGCCCGTTCAGAGCCAGTGAAGCCGACCACAGAGCAATCCCCATCCACAGGACAGCCGAGCGGGAAGCCGCTTTCCAGCCCTCGGCGTTGGCCAGTACCTGGCTGACCTCGGCACCCGCCTGGCTGGGCATCAGGCGCGTCAGCCCATCCACCAGGTGAGTGAAAGTCACCAACTCGATCGGAAGCATTGCCAGTAGTCCCCCCAGGAAGATGAGAAATGGAAAAAAGGCCAGTAGAAAACAAAAGGCCAGCTCGGCGGCCATGCCCCAGCAGTGGGAGTCGTTGAAGTTCAACCAGAGCCGACGCCAGAAATTCCGGTTCCCGAAGAATCGGAACGCTCGAACATCAAGGAACTGCATTGCGACGTCTGCCTCTGATCCGGGAAGCTCTCAGCGACAACGCTGCGGATAGCCGGCCCGGACTCTCCGATAGTTGTCCAAACAGCGTGGACATTTGAACAGGTGATCAATGGTCTCGATGATTTCACTATCGTTCATTTGGTTGCGAGCCAGAGAGTGGAGCCTAAGAAGAGGGACATGAGTAGAGTTCGCCTCGTGAAAGGGGAACATCACCACAAAAGAAAAGCGACTGATTACCGTCGAACTCATGTGAGGCCATGATACCAAATCGGAAAGAGGCCGAGTACTTCCTGACTGGACGTAACCCCATGCTATAGTCTCAGCCGATGGGCGCGTCGGCTGAGAAAATCCTACAGCGGGTCGCTGAACTGAGGCGTGCAATTGAAGGACACAGTTATCAATATTACATCCTCGACGATCCCTCCATCAGCGATGCCGAGTACGATCTGAAATTTCGGGAACTGCTGCAGCTCGAGACCTCCTATCCTGAACTGGTGACTCCCGATTCGCCCACCCAGAGAGTGGGGATCGAACCCGGGAACAAATTTCAGAAGGTCGAGCATCTTGCTCCCATGCTCAGCCTTGCCAATGCCTTTTCCGCCCAGGAACTGGAAGACTTCCATCGACGTATCAGCCGAATGCTGGAAGGGGCAGAAATCGACTTTGTGACGGAGCTCAAGATTGATGGGGCAGCCGTCGCGCTCACCTACAGGCAAGGACTGCTCGTGGGTGGCGCCACCCGTGGTGATGGGAGAGTCGGGGAAAGCATCACTGACAATCTCCGCACCATCAAGACGATTCCGTTACGGTTGAAGGGAGACACCCGAATCCCGGACCTGGTGGAAGTCCGTGGAGAAGCCTATCTGCCACTGGCTGCTTTCGAGGCCCTGAATCAGGGCCGCGAGGCCCGTGGCGAGAAGACTTTTGCCAATCCCCGGAATGCAGCGGCAGGAGCGCTGCGCCAGATCGACCCGGCCGTGACGGCCCGGAGGCCACTGGCTTTCTTTCCCTACAATGTTGGGTACCTGGCAGGAGATGAGATCGCAACTCAGTTTGAAGCCCTGGAACTTCTCGAGCGGTGGGGCTTCAGCGTCAATCCGCACTATCGTCTCCATGACTCGATGGAGGAGGTGATCGATTACTGCCAGGAATACGAGAGACGGCGCACTGAAGTGGACTACGAAATCGACGGAGTTGTCGTCAAGGTGAACCGTCTCGAATACCAACGCCGATTGGGCAACGTGGCCCGAGATCCTCGCTGGGCGATCGCCCACAAGTTCCCGGCAGAGGTGGCGCTGACGAGGCTTCGAGAGATTCGCATCAATGTGGGTCGTACAGGTGCGTTGAATCCCTACGCGGTCCTGGACCCGGTGCGGGTGGGGGGCGTCACTGTTCGGCAAGCTACCCTGCACAACGAAGACGACATCCGTAAGAAAGACATTCGGGAAGGTGACCTTGTCAAGGTAAAGCGGGCCGGAGACGTGATTCCCCAGGTCGTGGCTCCTGTCGCGAGCCAGCGTACCGGCGCCGAGAGAGAATTCAGCTATCCCGATCGTTGCCCGCAGTGTGGATCGAACATCCAGCGTATCGAAGGCGAGGCGATGGCGTACTGCCCGAACACTCAGTGTCCCGCCCAGCGTCTCGAGAAACTGAAGCACTTTGTCGGCCGGGGAGCCATGGACATTCGCGGACTCGGGCAGCAGACGGTTGAAAAAATGGTTGAGCTCAACCTGATCGAAGACGCTGCCGACCTTTACACTCTCACCCGCGAGCAGGTCAGCAGCCTTCCCGGCTTCAAAGAAAAATCGACTGGCAACCTGGTCGACAGTCTTGAATCCAGCCGGGATCAGCCCTTCTCCAGAGTTCTGTTCGCGTTGGGAATCCGGCATGTTGGAGAGAGTGTCGCCGAACTGCTGGTTCGGAGTTTTCGAGACATCGATGAACTTTATGAAGCCGACCTCGAGGAGATCGCGTCCATAAATGGCGTGGGGCCTGAGATTGCAGGCAGCGTCCGCGCTTATCTGGACGAACCCTCCAACTGGAGTTTCCTTCAAAGGCTTCGAGAGGCAGGATTGAAGTTTAAGGGCGATGGGCCGGTCGAGGCTCCCACACCCCTGAAAGACAAGACCTTCGTCATTACGGGGACACTCCGGGATATGAGTCGGACAGAGGCGAAAAACCTGCTTCAGGCTCTTGGAGGGAAGGTTACTGGGTCCGTTTCTCCCCGCACCGACTACCTGGTTGTCGGGGCCGATCCGGGATCGAAACTGGGAAAGGCGCGAAACCTTGGGATCGAGGTGATTGACGAGGCTGGTCTTCACAACCTGATAGCAGCGTCAGCGAGTCAGGGCACAGGCTGACCATTTTTCTGTCATTCTGCCTGCGGAAGAGAGATTCGGCGATGGAAGTGTGTCGGAATTGTGAATACACTGTGCCTGACAGAATGGCGAAATGCCCTTACTGCGGTTACCGGCTGACCCACCCGCTGTGGAAAAAGGCGGGTGCCTGGGTGCTGCTGGTGATGATCGGCTACAGTTTTGTGAGATGCAATCTTCGATTCATGCAGGGACTGGACAAGTTCTAGCACTCGACAGGAAACCTGGAAATGCCCGTTCGTGATCGTGTGAGACAAGAATGAGTCTCCCCACCCACCGCTGCGGAGCTTTTCAATTTCGAAGCCATTCCATCACCGATGTTGGGAGGGTTCGTCAGAATAATGAGGACTCCCTCATCGATGCTCCCGAATCCGGTCTCTTCGGGGTCTGCGATGGCCTGGGGGGCCACGCGGCAGGTGAGGTGGCCAGCGCGATTGCGTCTCGGACCATCACCGAAGAAATTGAGAAGGCCAGTGGGCCAGCGCCAGAAGCCCTCAGGGAGTGTCTCGAACTTGCCAACCAGCGAATCCTCAAGAATCAGATGGAAAACCCGCTCATGCGAGGGATGGGAACCACAGTCAGCGTGGTGTGGATTTCAGGAGAGCACGACCAAGTCTGGGTGCTTCATCTGGGTGACAGCAGGATCTACCATCTTCATGACGGGTCGATCTCCCAGGTGACGGATGATCACTCCCCGGTCTACAAGCTCTACCAGCAGGGAGACCTGACCAAAGACCAGATTCGCCAGCACCCCCAAAAGAACCTCCTGGAACGCTCCCTGGGAATCACTTCGACGATAGACCCCGACATCTTTGAGTTGAAGGTTGCTGCCGAGGATCGGTTGCTCATCTGTAGCGACGGCTTATCCGACGCGCTGTTGGACAGCGAGATCGAGAGTCTCCTCAAGGATCACGCCCTGGCAGCGGCGGGAAATGAACTCGTAGCCGAATCCAACCGCAGGGGTGGACTGGACAATATCACGATTGCTCAGGTTCAGATTGTCGAGACTCCCTGAGCGCTTCACGCGCTCAGAGTTAAAAGTTGACTTCAGGGAAAGATGTTGCAGGAGCGAAGAAAGCGCCGGTCCGATTCGGACAGGGTCCAGCTGGACAGTTTCTTCAAATCTTTCGAAGGGAGCAGTTTCCTGTCGTTATTCGCTTTGTGCTTCATAGTCCCACCTCTTTTGTCGGACTCCGGTCGGCCAGCCAATCAGAGCCCGCTTCCCGGGACATCGCCTGTTCCGGTGGCGACGTTTCCAATCACTTAGATGGATGGGAGCCGGGAAAGTTCTAAAAAAGCTGGACGAACAGCTTCTCCAGAAAAGTACGTGCCGCTCCGTAAATGCCCGGAGACTGGCTTTCTCGCGGTCCCGCAATGTTCAGGTGCTGAACTCCCGAACGCCGGATCCACTGCTGGACCGTGGCGAAATCGAGCGGGTTCTCCAGGTCGACAAGCAGCAGCGGACGGCCCTGCCGGCTGGCCAGCCGGATTGTGAGCTCCGTGCCCGGATCCACTTTGTCGCGCAGCAGCACCAGCGTGCCATCGGAATCGCGCACGTTCCACTCGGTTCGCTGCGCGTAATCCGCAGAAGGTGTCTCCTCCAGAGGATAGCTTTGATTCAGGGGCCCGTCCTCGGTTCGTCGCCCCTTTGGACACCAGCCTCTTACCTTCAGGCCAGCGGCGATGGCCACGTCCAGTACAGCCCGGTCCACCCCGGTTTGTCCCCCGGTTTGGAGTGACTGGAGGGGAACTGGCTCAGGCTTCGGCATCTGGGGTGTCAGACCGGACAGGTGAATCGCCAGGGGATGCTTTTCCAGGGCTCGGGGGCGGAGTCGATGCCGATCCTGGGCGTTGCTTCAATGATCTTAGAGTTCACCTCGATTCCGTCCTCCAGGAACAGAATCGATTCTGGAGAGCAGAGGTCCAGAGCGTTATCTTTCCCGGTCAAGTCGAAGGCCTGACAGAGCTTGGCCGGGCCGTCGGTGAGATTCTTGTGACGCCTGTTGCGTCGCTGCAGCATGGTTTCGACGCCTTCGACCGCGACAACCCCCCGCAGCAGTACGGCTGCGGGGAAGTCGTCCCGCTCCGCCACGAAGTTCAGCAGCCAGTGCATGCCGTAGGTGAAGTAGATGTAGGTAAAACCGGGCGGGCCCCACATCACCCGGTTTCGATCGGTCTTGCCGAAGCGAGCGTGGCAGGCCTGATCTTCTGAACCAATGTAAGCTTCCACTTCATTGATAATCCCCGACAGCCTGCCGCCGGGCTCGAGCTTAACCAGGCGCTTGCCCAGTAGATCGCGAGCCACTTCAAGAGTGGGGCGATCAAGGAAGGATCGGGGAAGTCGAGGCGATGATTCAGGCATAGAAAACATGGAGTGCCGGGGGACGGAATTGAACCGCCGACACGGGGATTTTCAGTCCCCTGCTCTACCGACTGAGCTACCCCGGCAGTGAGAAAGAATTGTATTCTACCCGCATCAATTTGGGGGTGCAAACTACGGCCCTGCGGGACCGTTGAAGGTTGAAAGTTAATGCCGAGTACTTTGGTGATTCCAAGCCCGCCGGAGTACAATCGAGGCGTCGAGGTTGCCGAAGGGAGTCGAGGTGGAGATCGATGTGATTGCCGCTTCTGACAAATAGAAAGGGGCGGCACCGAGTACTCCCTTTTGAAAGTAAATACCAGGGCCGCCCATCTATGGGAACGTCTCACCGGGGTGAGACGACTGCGCAAGTAGGTGGGTACTTAGCTGACCGTCACGGGGATCTGGCGCGGCTTCGCTTCCTCCACCTTGGGGAGGTGAATCGTCAGCAGGCCACCCTTGAGGCCGGCGTCGATCTTAGAACTGTCCACCGTGGCGGGCAGCTTGAAACTGCGGAAGAAACTCCCATACCAGCGCTCTACGCGATGGAAATCGCGATTCTCCTCCTTCTCGAACTTTCTCTCACCGCTGATGCTGAGGACATTCTCTTCGAGAGAGATGTCAATCTCCTCCTTCTCAAACCCCGGCAACTCAACTGAAAAAGTGAGTTCGGTCGGAGTCTCGGAAACGTCAACCGTGGGTGACCAGCGGGTCACGGCGGTGTCTCTGCCGACGTCGGTACTGAGGCGATTCTCAAAAAAGTGATCGAAAGCACTATTCCACCGTCGCAAGTCTCTGAAAGGATCGATTCTCATTAAGGTCATTCCTTTATTTCCTCCTTGTCGCTAAATGTCATGATTTCTTTCACGGGCAGCGACCTTTATCTAAGATCCCGATTGGGGGCAGTCAAGGTGGGGGGATTCCACGTTTCACGTTCCACGTTCCACGTTCCATCAGGACGGCAACACTGTTGTGTCCCGGAAGCCACGTGGAACCTGAAACGTGGAACACTTCCTCAAGTGGTAGTATTCTCGCTGACACCAGGAACCAGGAACGAAGCAAAATGGAGAGAAGAGTCTATCTGGACAACAATGCATCCAGTCCCATGGACCCCATGGTGCTGGAGGCGATACAGCCGTTCTTTCTGAACGAGTTCGGAAATGCTGCCTCGATCCATGCCTATGGCCAGCAGGCTCGTGCAGCCATCGAGCGGGCCCGTTCGCAGGTTGCTGATCTTCTCTCCGCAAAACGGCGGGAGATCATCTTCACCTGTGGCGGAACCGAGGCTGACAACGCCGCCATCGATGGAGTAGCTCGCAGGTTTGCCGGGAGTGGGGGACATGTCATCACCTCGACAATCGAGCATCCTGCCGTTTTGAAGAGCTGCCAGTTTCTGGAGCAGAAGGGCTTCCGAGTCACCTACATCTCTGCGGGCGAAGAAGGAATCGTTCGGGTCGAGGACGTCAAAAAGGCGCTTTCTCAAGACACCATTCTGGTCTCGATCATGCACGCCAACAACGAGGTAGGTACTCTCCAGCCCATCGAAGAGATCGCCTGGCTCACGCGGCAGCAGGGAATTCTCTTTCACACGGATGCCGTACAGTCTGTCGGAAAGATTCCAGTGGACGTCCACCAGTTGGGCGTCGATCTCCTCTCTTTATCCGGTCACAAGTTTCATGGGCCCAAAGGAGTCGGGGCCATGTACCTTCGTGACTCGGTCCGGACAGAACCTTTCATGCTGGGCGGGTCACACGAGCGCCACCGGCGCGCCGGGACTGAAAATGTGCCGGGAATCGTCGGGCTCGGTGAGGCCTGCCGACTGGCTGGGGAATCACACCAGGATATGCAGAGCCGGGTGGCCGGCCTTCGTGACCGTTTCGAGGAAGGGCTTTTGCAGCGTCTGCCCGGCTGTGTCGTGAACGGAAGACGGAGTTCTCGCGTGCCCCACACTGCAAATCTCAGCTTCGACGGAGTTGAGGGGGAGGCACTTCTGGTGGCTCTCGACTTCAAGGGTATAGCGGTCTCGACGGGTGCCGCCTGTTCCTCGGGCTCACTGGAACCCTCGCACGTGCTCCAGGCCATGAAGCTGCGACGCCATCGAATCCAGGGAGCTATCCGGTTCAGCCTGAGCCGGATGACCATCCAAGAGGACATGGACTACGCGCTGGAAACGGTGGTGGAGACGGTAAGTCGGATCAGGAGCGTGGGAGTCGGTTGAGCAAGTGCCTCTGGAAACCGTCGTCGGAGAGTGTCGAACGAGCCAATCTGACTCGCTTCATTCACAAGGTAAGTCGGTCTTCCCCTGAAGTTGTCGACTATCCGAGTCTTTACAGATGGTCGATCGATCATCCTGAACTTTTCTGGTCCGAGGTCTGGAGCTTCTGCGAAATGTTGGCCTCCAGGAAATGGGGTCGGGTTGTTGACGATGTAACCCGGATGCCCGGTGCCCGCTGGTTCTCAGGGGCCAGGCTCAATTTCGCGCAAAACCTGCTTCGCTACAGGGATGATCAACCGGCCATTATTGGCTGGAACGAATCCGGCCGCCATCAGATTCTCACCTACTCCGAACTGTTTCGGCGAAGCGCCGGTTTTGCCCTGGCGCTACGGGAGGCGGGAATCAAGATCGGTGATCGGGTCGGCGGCTTTATGCCCAATATCGCTGAAACAATTATCGCCATGCTGGGAACCAGCAGCCTCGGCGCCTACTGGTCGTCCTGCTCTCCGGACTTTGGTGCCAAGGGAGTTGTCGACCGGTTCGGACAGATCCGGCCCAGCATCCTGGTCTGTGCAGACGGGTATCAATATGCCGGGAAATCCTTCGATCGGCTGGAGCGAGTCCGGGGGGTCCTGGAACAGATCCCCGCAATTTCAAAAGTCGTGGTCGTCCCCTATCTGAATTCGAACCCGGACATATCCAAAATTCCCAACGCTGTACTTTGGAAAGACTTTGCAGGCCAGGCCGAGGAGATCGACTTTGAGCAGCTCCCCTTCGACCACCCTCTCTACATCATGTATTCGTCGGGCACGACGGGTTTGCCCAAATGCATGGTCCACGGAGCTGGAGGGACTCTGATTCAGCACCTCAAGGAGCTGGTTCTTCACACCAACCTGAGCAGGGAAGACAGGGTCTTTTACGCCACCACCTGTGGCTGGATGATGTGGAACTGGCTGGTGAGCAACCTGGCGGTGGGAGCGACGGTGCTTCTCTACGACGGGTCTCCGTTTCACCGGCGGCCCGAAATTCTGTTCGATCTCGCCGAGCAAGAAGAGGTGACGGTGTTTGGAACCAGCGCCAAGTATCTGTCCCTGGCCGCGAAGAGCGGGCTCCATGCGTCGAAGACACACGACCTGCAGTCGCTTCGAACGATTCTTTCAACCGGCTCGCCCCTGGCGCCCTCCAGCTATGATTATGTGTATCGGCAGATCAAGGCAGATGTTTGCCTTTCCTCCATGTCCGGAGGGACGGATCTCATCTCCTCTTTTGCTCTCGGGAATCCCATCGGTGCGGTATTCAGGGGCGAAATGCAGGCTCTGAGTCTGGGAATGAAGGTGGAAATCTTCAACCAGGCCGGCCAGCCGACCAGCCTGGAGCCAGGGGAACTGGTCTGCTCGCAGGCCTTCCCATCCATGCCGGTGAAGTTCTGGAGTGACCCGGACGGGAGCAGGTACCAGAATGCCTATTTCAATTATTTTCCCGGCGTCTGGCGTCACGGGGACTGGGCCCGGTTGACCTCGAATGGAGGCATGATCATCTACGGACGCTCCGATGCAACCCTGAATCCCGGAGGAGTGCGCATTGGAACGGCCGAGATCTACCGCCAGGTTGAGCAGAGGGAGGAAGTGCTGGAAGCCATCGTGGTTGGACAGGAATGGGAAGATGATGTTCGAATCGTACTCTTTCTCCGGCTCAAGGAGGGACTCACCCTGGATGAGGGGTTGATCCGGGACATCCGCAACGGCATCCGGGAGAACACCTCGCCCCACCACGTCCCCAAGAAAATCGTGCAGGTTGCCGATATTCCACGGACGATCAGCGGGAAAATCAGCGAACTGTCGGTAAGGAATGTGATTCACGGCAAGGAAGTAACCAACGCCGATGCCCTGGCCAATCCTGAGGCATTGGATCTGTACCGGAATCTGCCGGAGTTGACCGTCTGAATTCCAAATTGATAACGGAGCCGAGCGTTAGCGATCGGAGATCCGGGGATCTCCCGCGTTCGTGTTCTGAGGGTCAGCAGAAAGTGGGAGGGGGCCCCGGGGCGACTCCCGGGAAGATTTAAACGGTCGCTGCCCCGGGGCCCCCTCCCACTTTTCAAGTCTGCAACGTTGGAACCTTGGAACTTTGGAACCTTGGAACGCGGAACCAGTCTACCGGTCCAGCAGCTGCCCCATCACCTTGGGATCACTGGTAGGCAGCTGACAGACATAGTTCTCGCAGATATAGGCGGTGGCCCGTCCGCCGATGGGCCGGAAACTGTCCAGGACCTCGATCCGGGAGGCCAACCGCTTGTGGGCTCGCCCGCCGTCCGCGAGAAAGACAACCCGGTGCGGAAGGTGGCGACGATGCACTTCCCGGAGTAAGGCCCAGGTGTCCGCTGCCTCTCGTTGTCCCGCCAGGAAAATCTGTTTGGGCTTGGACTCTGCGCGGCTCAGGACTACCAGCATCAGCGGCATGGTCTGCGGCCGCTGCGCCAGCGATCCCGAAAAGGCTCTTGCAAAATGCCGCACCTTCTCCAGCAGCCGTTCCTCGCCGCCCAGGTTGCCCAGACGAATCAGATTGAGAAGCGCCACCGAGTTGGGAGAAGGCTCAGCTCCGTCATACCGATCCTTCATTCGCAGCAGAACCGATTTGTCCTGGCCGGTGGTGCTGAAAAACCCTGCCTGGCTCTCATCCCAAAAGGAGTTCTGCATGCGCTCCGCCAGATCCATCGACCAGAGTAGCCATTCCTCTTCCAGAGAAGCCTCGTAAAGGTCGATCAAGCCCTGGATCAAGAAAGCATAGTCATCCAGAAAACCGGGGATGCGTGCTTCACCTGCACGATAGCGGCGGTGGAGCGCCCCCGACTTTGCATCATAAAGGTGGCTGCGGATGAAGCGGGCGCCGCGCCGAGCCTCCTCCAGATAGCGGCCATCCTCGAGAACCTGAGACGCCCTGGCCAGAGCTGAGATCATCAGGCCGTTCCAGGAGGTGAGGATCTTGTCATCGCGCAGGGGACGGGGACGTTTTTCTCGGAGCCGGAAGAGGGTGCTCCTGGCCCTCTCCCGATGCTCCTGAACTTCTGCAACCGGGATACTCAGCTCGGCAGCCACTTCTTCTAAAGGCCGGGCCTGATAGAGAATATTTTTGTTCTTGAATTCCGAAAAAGGATCACGAGCGACATTGCCTTCGGGTTTGACACCGAAAAGGCGGACGAACACCTGCGCGGTCTTCTCATCGAGATGCCGGCGAATCTCTTCCTCACTCCAGACGTAGAAGGCTCCCTCTGCCTCTTCATCTGAGTCGAACCCGAGCAGGCTATCTGCGTCCTCAGCCGAATAGAAGCCACCTTCAGGATTCGCCATGTCGCGAAGCACATACTCCAGCGTGTTCCGAGCCACGGCTGCCAGGTCGGGATCCCCACTGATCTGGTAAGCCTCCAGATAAGCAACCACGAGCTGAGCCTGGTCATAGAGCATCTTCTCGAAATGGGGGAGGAACCAGCGTTTGTCGGTGGAGTAGCGATGAAAGCCGCCTCCCAAATGGTCGTTCATCCCACCCCCAGCCATCTCTTGTAGCGTCTTGAGGGTCATTTCGGCGGCTGGTCCGGCCATCTTCAGGCTGGAGTAGTAGTAGAGAAGAAACTGTAGATTGACAGGCCTGGGGAACTTGGGAGCCGATCCGAAACCTCCCAGATCCTTGTCAAAGTTCCTCTCATACCACTGGTAGGCCTTTTCCAGGATTTCCGCAATGCTGGTCTCGGCTCTTGTCGCCAGTCGCTGGCGCTTTCGTAGGCGCTCCGTAATGCGGTCGGCAGAGTCCAGAATCTTTTCTCGATCATCTGACCACTGCTGATGGACGGTCCCTAACACCTGGGGGAAGCCCGGCCTACCGGGCCGCCCTTGGGGAGGGAAGTAAGTTCCACCGTAGAAGGGTTTGAGATCGCCGGTCAGAAAGACGGACATGGGCCAGCCGCCGCGCCCCGTGGTTGTCTGTACAAAAGCCATATAGACGCTGTCCACGTCGGGCCGCTCTTCGCGATCCACCTTGATACAGATGAAATGCTCATTCATGATGGCCGCGATATCCGGATTGGAGAACGATTCTCGCTCCATGACATGACACCAGTGGCAGGTGGAGTAGCCTATGGAAAGAAAAATCGGCTTGTCCTCTTTGCGAGCCTGCTCAAACGCTTCCTCTCCCCACGGGTACCAGTTGACAGGATTGTAGGCGTGCTGCAAGAGGTAGGGACTCTTTTCGTGAATCAGCCGGTTCGCTTTGCCCTTTTCTGAAGCCGGGTGGTGGGAGGACTCTCGCCTCGACTGAGGGGATGCCGCCACCTGGCCGGTCGGTCGGCTTGCCAACCAGCCCTCGGAAGCCTGGCAACCCAAGACCGGGCAAAACCAGAGGATGAACGTGATGCGGTCCAGATGCATTTTGAACATGAGGCCCCTTCAGGATAATCGATGAGCCTAGGCCTTCACCAATAGAGATGGGTGGAATGACCTGTCCAACGGACTGCGCAGGCTGTGGCGGAGCACGGGGGAAAGCCCGAGCCCGACGTGTCTTCCTAGCCTTCCTTAGGAGCCAGGACCCGCCGCCCTCAGGCGCTAAGGAACAGTGCTCACCGAGGGAGCGACAGAATGGCGCGCTCATTTGCATTCGCGCCTCTGTCACCTCGGCGGTAGTTCAAGTGAGCTCCGGGATCGGCCCACAGGCCGCTGAGGAACAGTCACCGTCAAGGAACCATCAGAGGCAGGAGCGGAAGCGACTGCGTGGCGACCGACAGGTCGCCGGAGTCGCAGGAGGTCGACTCAGGGGTGAAAACCGGGATCGCGGGGAGGGGGTGCTATTCCGATGTTCCAATAAAATTGAGCCGACCGCCGGCTGCTATGAGAGCTACGGATCTTGCGACTCAGGCAACTCCCCTAACCTCCTTGGTGGACGAAGATCGTGTCAACCACGATCATCCAATCAGTATCCAACCGATTAGATGCTAAGAAATTAGCATCTCTGAACCATCACGTCAACTAGAATTGTTAAATATTTCGCATTTTTCTCTGACCCTTGCCGTGGCCCTTGCCTGTCACTCCTCGAAGATCACTCTTGGGGGATCAGCAAACCAGGGCGCGGACGTTTCGGAATTCGGGAGGCGCCTTGGGCGGCAACTCTGGAGTCGTGAACGCTACCGTCCGGCGGTCGCGGCCTGAGGCCCCTCCCACACGGCGGCCGTCAGGCCGCCGAAAGCAGCAGGGACACGACAAATAAAATGGGAATCAGAATGGCGATGCTGTATCCCATATAGCCAAAGAAAGAGGGCATTCGAATGCCGGATTTTTCGGCGATGCTCTTCACCATGAAATTGGGACCGTTTCCAATGTAGGTGATCGCTCCCATGAAAACCGCCCCCAGGCTGATCGCAGCCAGCAGGTGCTCCATGATGAACTCTTCATCTGGAAGTGGTAGCGCGGAAAAACCCTCCATGATAGGAAGCGAGACAGCAGTCTCGAAGAAGACGACGTACGTAGGGGCATTGTCCAGCACGCTCGACAGCGCTCCTGTGAACCAGAAGAACTCAAGCGGATTGTCGATTCCCAGTTGAGCTCCTTTCACCTTCAGAATCTCGATGGGTACCTGCATGCAGATGAAGATCCCACTGAAGAGGGCCGCGACTTCAGTGATGGCCACATAATCGAAGCGGTTGCGCATGCGAATGTTTGCGTCGGTAGAGAGCAGCGAAAGGATCACGAAGAGAAGCATGACCGTCTCTCGAAAGTAGACGGGTGGATGGAATCCCGTGTTCAGGAAGGGTTGTCCAGGGAGGATAAAGGCCACGCTTAGAACAACTCCCAGGAGCCACACGAGGTTCATGGTTCCATGCAGGCGGAGCGGTTCAACCTGTCGCTCGTCCCGGATCAAATCGCGTAGAGCTTCCTTCCTGTAAACGATCCAGTCCCAGACAAAATAAACGGCCAGCAGAATGCTGTTGACAAGCAGCCAGTAGGGCCACAGGACCAGTGTCCAGGAGAAGGGAACTCCCCGCAGATATCCGAGAAAAAGAGGAGGGTCGCCAATGGGCAGGAGCAGACCGCCGCAATTACAGGCACAGAAGATAAAAAAGAGAATCGTGTGAACCTTGTACTCACGCTCGATATTGGTCAGGATCAGCGGCCGGATAAGGACCATAGCGGCCCCCGTAGTGCCGATAAAACTGGCTAGAATTGTCCCCAGCGCAATAAAGGCCGTGTTGGTGGCCGGGTGCGCCGGCAAGTCACCGCTCAGATTGATCCCTCCGCTGATCACATAGAGGCTGAAAAGAAGGGCGATGAAGGGAATGAACTCGGAAAAGATGCCATTACTGAAAGCTGTCCACAAGGTTTCCCAACCAGTTGCAGAAGAGGGCAAGTGAGTAAAGTGATTTTCGAGCCCTCCCGGGTGGAGCAGACCGTAATAGAGAAGCGTCGATCCACCCAGGATGATGGTCACCAGGAAGCGATTCCTGTTGTGGTGCCACCAATCCCTGGTCTGAGAGAGAAGAGGGAAAACGGCGATAGTGATCAGCAGCAGGGCAAACGGGGTGACGGCCCAGAGGGTTGGAACAAAGGGAAGTGAGTGAGCCGTCTGGGCTTCTTCGTGGGCCGTCTCTACCAGCCGGGAGCCGGGAATTGCTCCCAGGAACAGCAGCACCGCATAGATGGAAAAGACAAGAAGAATCGCCCCAACTGCCCCACGTGAAGAACGTCGCATCTGCTCGAGAACGCTCCCTCTTTGCGTCGTGTTGGGCCCGTGATCAGGGCGAGATCTCTCCATTGGCTGTCTCGGAGTCCGCTATGTTCCGCTTAGAACGTCTTCTCGATCCGGAGGGGCTGAGTCTTTTATGGTCTCATCAATCAGATGCCCCTGGGTGCCCTGCAGAGCCGCAGAGACAAGCTCTTCGATCGCCAGCGGTGCTTCCGCCCGTACCACCTGCTCGAGTCTCGCGCTCGTTTCCGGATGTTTGGGGACGAACATCGAGCAGCAGTCGTCATCAGCCCCAATGGACACTCCGAACGTCCCGATCTTTCTTGCCGCGGCGATGATCTCCTCTTTGTCATCTCCAATCAATGGCCGCAGAATGGGTAGCTGGCTGGCAGCAGAGACGACTCGAATATTGTCCAGCGTCTGTGAGGAGACTTGACCGACACTGTCTCCGGTGACGAGTGCCTTGGCTTTCTCGCGAGCGGCAATCCTGTTGGCTATTCGCACCATCATCCTTCGATACAGAATCACACGCGTGCGTTCCGGAGTGTGGGCGACGATGTTTCTCTGAGTTGAAGCGAACGGGACCATGTAGAGTCGGGCACTCGGTTGGTAACGACAGAGATGCTCCACCAGTTCAATCACCTTATCCTGGGCATCCAGGGATGTGTGGGGATGGCTGTGGAAATGAACAAAGAGGGGCCGGCAGCCGCGCTTCATGATCTTGTAGGCGGCCACCGGAGAGTCGATTCCCCCGGAGATCAGAACGACGACCTTCCCACTGGTGGACACCGGCAGACCTCCGGGACCGCGCAACTTCTCAAAGTGCAGCAGTGCCTCTTCACCCAGGATCTCGACGTAGCAGGTCAGGTCGGGCTCTTTCAGTTGCACTCGCTTGTTGGATCTTTCTTGCAGGAATCCACCCAGTTGCCTCCCGATTTCCGGTGTCGTGAGGGGATATCGTTTGTCGGATCTCTTGGCGGAAACCTTAAAGCTCTCGTATTCCCGACTCTGAATCAACTCCCAGGACGCGGTCTGCAGATCCTCCAGTACCGAGGAAACAATCCACCCACTGGCGTAGTTGGCGAGACCAAATACGTGCCCCAGTCGCTCGCGAACTTCACCCACAGGAGAATCCTGTTTCAGTTCCACAACCACCCGCCTCGACCAGAGCCGGACAGAGCGATAAGGCAGTGAACTCAGCGCCCTCTCTATATTGGCGATAAGCTTGCGCTCGAAGAAACCCCGATTCTTTTTCTTGAGAGCAATCTCGTGGTAGTGACAGACAAAGCAGCGTCTCATGAAGATCTCTCGGGAAGGGCGCGGCTCAACGTATTTATGGAAGTGAGTACTCAGTCGACTTTCTTGACCACCAGTGTGACGACGTTTCCTCCGTCGATCCTCTTGTACATGACGTGCACAACCTGGCCCTGGTCATAGGTGTCGCTCCCTTTCACGGAAGCCGGGCCGAGCAGGAAAGTGAGCCGGCCCTCTTTCGTATCCACGATCAACTGGTCCGAACTAATGGATTCGACCGTGCCGTAAATGTCGTACTTGCGTTCCTCGGGGGGCGGTCCCTTGCTCCACAGTTTCCAGATGCAGGCCGGCTGCACAATCAGGGCTGCCGCAATAAGCAAGGTCGAATGCAAGTGACGCATCGGGGGATTCTACTCTCCTGCCAGTTCACGCTCAAGGAGAGCCTTCACTCGGCGCTCCACCTGATAACGTACAACTTGAAAGGCCTTCAGAACCTCAGACGGCGTTCCCCGACTCTTCGCCGGATCGGGAATAGTCCAGTGCTCCTTACGAACGCCCTCAGGGAGAGACGGGCAATTATCCCTGGCATCTCCACACAAAGTCACCACAAAGTCAAAATCGCCGAGTTGAAAAGCGCTCAAGGGATCAGAAGTCTGATGGAGGATGTCGATCCCCACCTCGTTCATCGCCCACACCGCGTTGGGATTCAGTCCTGCCGGGCTGGTTCCTGCACTCGCAACAGAAACCATGTCGCCCGCATAGTATCTCGCAAAGGCCTCCGCAAATTGACTTCGAGCGGAGTTTCCGGTGCAGACAAAAAGTATTTTAGTCATAACTAAATATTTTGTTGTATCGGATCTAATTTCGATCCATAATAAGGGAGGATGAGCTCATACTGGAAAGGGTTTCTGCAAATTCCCTGGTTTCTGGCCGCCTTGTTGTTAGCCGGTCTGGCACTGACTTTATCTCTCCGATCCCTGGCCGACAACGCAGCGGACAGTCGCAAGTACGTCTTCGCGAGAGAAGTTATGGTAGCGCAGAAATGCGGCTCCTGTCATACGCTCCAGGCAGCGCCTTTCCACTGGAATGCAACAATTGGCCCTGATCTCACTCATCAGGCCAGGCGGGGAAGGTCGGCTGAATGGCTTCAACGCCATTTGAAGGATCCTGCACATATTCCAGACGGAGACCTGGAGCCGCCTTTTCGTGGCAAGCAGAACCTGATGCCCTCCTTTGAGCACCTTTCGGATCAGGAACTGAACGCGGTCATCCGCTTCCTCACCTCGCTGCGCTAGCGTCGCCGGTGCTCACCCCTGTTAGAATGTGGGGCATGAAACTTGTTCCGTTTTTGATCTGCCTGCTCTTTGGGTTTCAGGCGGGCTCTGCAAACGATTCCAACTGGACGATTCCGTACAGATCCTCCGAGGTGCTGGTCGATGGATTCCTGTCCGACTGGGAGGGCCTGCCTGCTATTCAGTTAGATCCTGCTGCGACGGGTGTCAAGGTGGCTGGAATCCCGGCTGGCGATTATGCCAGTGCGAGCGTGAAGGCTTTCTGGGATCAGACGGGCTTTTACCTGGCAGTTGACTGGAAGGACGACATCTGGGATGTTCAACAGGTGAAGCGCAGCGAAGCTGTGTTCGTGGCCAGCGACGGACGGCGTCGAGATCGTATGTACATGTACGACAACATCCGCATTCAAATCAGGGACGTCAAGTACAACTACCTGCTCTGGACTTCTCCCAGGATCGATGGCCGCGGGCCATACTACTGGCAGCGTCTCCAGAGAGGCGGGAAGTTTCTGGAGAGAGCGACTCATGTCCCCGTGATCACTCCCCGGGAAAGCGAGGGGCGGGCAACCCTCGAAATCATGCTCACGTGGGAGCAACTTGGACTCAAGCCCAAGGAAGTTCGAAAAAAGTGCTTGCGGGCGATATTGACCCTGGTGGACAGTGATTCTCCGGAGATGTCTTTGGAAGGCAAACTGGATCGGGTGGGTCGTCTGGACTGGACTGGACTGATGGAACTGGGGGAGCGCTAAGTACTCCCTTCCATAAATACAATGATGACCCACCCGCAAACATCATCGTATTTATGGAAGGGAGTACTAAGAAAGAGAGTCATGACTACTCAAAAGGAGAGATTCAATGCGTAAGGCTGTGATCGCTGCAGTTGGACGAAGTCCTGTCGGTAAAGCACCCCGTGGCTCACTTCGTCACACTCGACCCGATGATCTCGCCGCTCAAGTCATCCAGGCTGTCATTGAGCGGGCGCACCCGCTCCCCAGGGAGGATGTAGAGGACGTGATCCTGGGGTGTGCGATGCCGGAAGGCGAACAGGGCACAAATGTTGCCAGGATTGCCTCGCTTCGAGCTGGCCTTCCCGATCAGACCAGCGCAATGACGGTAAACCGTTTCTGCTCATCCGGCCTGCAAACGATTGCCCTGGCCACCCAGAGTGTAGCCACCGGTTCCACCGATGTGGTTGTCGCGGGAGGGACGGAAAGCATGAGCCTGCTTCCGCGGTCGGGCCACTTTTTTTCTCCCAATCCTTACCTCGTAGCGGAGGATCCGGACGTCTACGTCAACATGGGTATCACGGCGGAGAACCTGGCCGTCCGCAACTCTATTGACCGACGCCAGCAAGACGAGTTTTCACTGCGCAGTCATACCCGGGCAATGGAGGCGCAGGATGGAGGACGGTTCGACCAGGAATTGATTCCCGTGGATCTGGAGAATGGGAAGGACGCAGCACTCTTCGGGCGGGACGAGGGTGTTCGAAGAGACACCTCGGTGGAGGCTCTTTCGAAGCTCAGGGCGGTGTTTCATGCCCGGGGAACGGTGACGGCGGGAAACAGCAGTCAGACCAGTGACGGGGCTGCCGCCGCGGTCGTCATGTCCGAGGAGAAAGCAACCGAATTGGGACTGGAGCCGATGGCGCGGTTGCTTTCGTTTGCCACTGCTGGCGTGGCGCCGGAAATCATGGGGATCGGTCCGGTGGAGGCAGTTCCAAAGGCGCTGAAGATAGCCGGTCTGACCCTGGGGGACATCGGTCTGGTTGAGTTGAACGAGGCGTTTGCCGTGCAGGCTCTGGCCGTCATTCAAGAGCTTGGCCTTGACCAGGACAAGGTCAATGTCAACGGCGGGGCGGTGGCACTGGGCCATCCTCTGGGCGCGACTGGCGCGAAGCTGACAGCCACCCTGCTGTTCGAGATGGAAAGACGTGGCGTGAAGTACGGGCTGGTGACCATGTGTGTGGGGGGGGGCATGGGAGCTGCCGGTGTCTTCGAGTCTCTCCGCGTCTAAGTGCTTCTTCTTTGCCGGGTTTCCCCTGGCTTCCGCCAGGGACTCTGATCGCTTTCCGTGGCGACAGTCAGAGCCCGGTGCGGGAGCACCGGGTCGGTTTTCTGTTCATGGAATGGACTGAAAAGATAGCCATCGTCACCGGAGCTTCCTCCGGAATCGGTGAGGCCACGGCTCGGGCTCTGGCAAGGCGCGGCTCCCAACTCTTCCTGGTCGCCCGCCGCCGCGAGCAACTTGCCCGCGTCTGCCAGGAGTGTCTGCAGGAGGGTGCACCCAGGGCCGTTGCTTCGGAGCAAGACCTGTCCCGCCCGGGAGAAGGGCAACGCGTCGTCAAACAGTGTCTCCAGGAACTGGGCGATCTCGACTTTTTAATTTGCAACGCGGGTTATGGAATTTTTGGTCCTGCGGAGGCGACGTCGCCGGCGCAGATGTCACGAATCTGGCAAGTGAACTTCCAGTCGGCCTACGAATCGATTCATCAGGCCCTGCCCCATTTCTTGCGAAAAGGAGGGGGCCATATCGTACTTACGAGTAGTGTTGTGGGGAAGAAAGGGATGGCCTTCGCGGCCGCCTACTGTGCCACCAAGTTTGCCCAGGTGGGTCTGGGGGAGGCGCTGTGGGGAGAGTTGCGCGGGACCGGAATTGGCGTCAGCGTCGTCTGCCCCGGGTTTACCGCCACTGAGTTTCACGAAACCGCTGAGCGCAAGATGGGCACTCCCGGGATCAACCGAGCCCTGGAGGGTCAGTCTCCCGAGCTCGTCGCTGAGGCCGTTGTCAACACGATTGCCAAGCGGCGCAGAGAAATCCATCTGAGCGCAGCCGGCAAGGCCCTGCTGGCACTGGACCGGGTTTCCCCGGCCCTTTCAACTCGGCTGATGGCCTGGGTCGGGACTCGTGAGCTCAAGCCCCCCGAGTAGGAAGTTCCACGTTCCAGGTTCCACGTTCCAACGTTCGACGAACTTTGAACCTTGAACTTTTAACCAAAAACCAGTAACCAGCAACGTGGAACCTGGACGGCATCCTAGTGCCCGGTTGACCCCTGTACCGCCTTCCAGAGAACGGCGGTCAGGGTCTTGGCATCGCGGATCTTGCCCGAGAGAGCCAGTTGCAGGGCCTCATCCGGAGTGTAGAACTCGACTTCCAGATACTCATCGAACTCGGGATTCCTGGCGGTTTCGATGAGTTGAGGGCTGTAAAAAAAATGAAGCAGTTCATCACAGAATCCGGGGCTCGCGTAGAAACTGAAGACGTGCTCGAGGTCTACGGGCCGGTATCCGGTTTCTTCTTCCATTTCTCGAGCCGCAGCCTCACGGGGGGTTTCCCCGGGATCCAGCTTACCTGCAGGCAGTTCCAGTACTTCTTCCTGCATCGGGTAGCGAAGCTGTCTGACAAACGGAATCAGACCATCATCCCTGATTCCGAGCAGCACTACTCCCCCGGGGTGCCGAACCACTTCACGGATAGTGGCTCGGCCGCCAAATTCAAGTTGGTCCACTTCGAGACGGACAATCCTGCCGTCGTAAATGCACTGACTGTCCAGGATCCGGCCCTGTTCCGGCGCTTTCACTGGTTGCTCTCCTTTTTCGACTTTGGAGGACCTTTCCGCATCCTAGTACTTGCTTGCAGGAACTAGGACTGTACTCATGAAACGCAGTACTTCGTACTGAAGACAATGTCAATTCTCAAAACACCTGCACCCTGGTTAGAAATGAAGGTCTGGGGACATATTGGCATGCTGGTCTGTCTGGGCGCCCTTGCCTATGGCAACTCCTTCCCCGGTGCCTTTCATTTCGATGATTTTGAGTTGATGCTGGAGAGCCCGAGAGTGGCGGGAGAGGATTTCGACTACGAGCTCTTCTTGAATCATTACGGGGGAAGGCCTCTCACTCTGTGGACCTTCCATGTGAACCACAGATGGAGCGGAGAAGATCCAGCGGCTTATCATGCCGTCAGCCTCTTCCTGCATTTACTGGCCGGCGTGCTTCTTTATCGAGCCGCTTCCTCCTTGGGTCTCGGACAGGGAGCCGCTTTGCTGGGGGCGGCGATTTTCCTGGTCCACCCTCTCCAATCACAGCCGGTCAACTATGTGTGGTCGCGCTCGCTGCTGCTCATGTCGGTCTGGAGCCTGGTCTCGGTGTTGACTATCAAGAAAAGTCCGCTCATTGGGCTGGGAGCCTTTCAGCTGGCGGTCTGGAGCCGCTCTGAAGCGCTGTTTCTGGCGCCGCTTCTGCTGGTTCTGAATCGCCGCTGGTGGTGGGCGCCGGTCATTCTCGGGTGCCTCAACCTGCTGGGTCTCTACCAGGGGGTTCTTCAGGAGGAGCCTTCTGAGTTCGGCCCTGCCTATACAGATTCTGCAGGGTACTGGCGGGCACAGCCCTGGGCATTCATGCGCTATCTGTCATTCATGATCTGGCCCTCCGGTCTGAGTGTCGATCACGGGGTGGCAGAGGTCGGGTCGATTGAGGTGCTTGTTCCTGCCTTTCTGTTTCTAGCCCGGATTATGCAAGAACCGTAGTCCGGTGTTGAAAAACGACTCGAGAAGTGGCCCAACTCGGAAGCGGGCAGGTGTGACAGGCGGATTTGCGAAGAATATGGGTTGGCGAGGCGTTTGAGTGGTTTGGGGAGTGAATTTCAGACAGATCTGGGCCTGGATGAGTGTCGGAAGCGGTTTTCCGGGGGAGCTGGGAAAAGCTAACTGGAGTTCAGGCGACTCAAGACGAGGTGGAAGAGGGGTTGTTCGGGGAAGGCTGAGGAAAGATGGACCCAGATGCGTCGAGTGGTTTGTCGGATCCGGGCCCCAATCTTGAGGACCCGACGACGTAAGGTTTCGATTTCGAGCTTGTGCCAGGGGGTTCCGTGCAGATAGTCGCGCAGGCGCACGAACATCTGGTAAGCCAGTGCATGCAGGAGGAGTCGAAACTGATTGGCCAGGAATCGATGACAGCTGAGTCGGTCCATGCTCAGATGATTCTTGAAGGCCTTGATGAAGTTCTCGGTCTGCCCTCGGTTTGTGTAGTGGTCATAAAGTGATTGGGAGCAGAGATCGTCCCGGTTGGTGACTACAAAGCGACGGTTGATCCCACGCTGATCGACCTCCACTTTGACAATGACGCGACGGGATCGATCCCAGCTGTGGGCTCGATAAAGAAACTCGTCAAACTGACGCTGTTTTTCCTCCAGCTCAACGAACCTCAGCCGAGTCGAATCCAGCAGCGGCTCGACCACTCGCTGCAGGCGAGGGTTTCGACTTAACCCAATGACATATCGGAGTTTATTCTCTTCACCTTCACAGAACTCGTAGAGCCGAGGCGTGGCAAAGCCGCTGTCGGCCCGAATCTCAATCTCGACATCCGTCCCCACTCCTTGTCGGATGGCCTCCACGACGCGCTTCAAAACGGGCACGATGTGAGAGGCAGCCCCCTTGTTGCCAGGTCTCAACATGGCACACACCAGGTCTCCCGTGGCGGCATCGAAGATCAGCAAAGGATGCAGAATGTGGTTTCGGTAATACCCGTGGTAGAAGGAGAACTCCTGTTGGCCGTGAGTGTGGTCATCGGTACTGTCCAGATCCAGGATGATCTTGCTGGGGCGTCTCTTCTTCAGGGAGCGCACATAACGGCCTAGCAGCCACCGGCTCAGACGTATCAGATCCTTCTTGGTGACGGAGTTCTCCAAACGGGAGAAAGTCGGCTGGGTGGCCAAGTCGGGATCGCTCTCGGGCAACTGATCACAGACTGTCTTGAGCATCGGATCCGAGCGCAGCGTATCGGCGTCGTTACAGTCTTCGTAGCCGGCCACGATCTGCAAGACTCGTTGTCGGATCAACTTCAACAGGTCATGACGAATGTAGCGTTGGTCTCGACTTTCCGAAATACAGGAACTGAAGCCCTCGCACAATCGATGTTGACGATCCAGCGATCCAAACAACAACCATCCTGCGTCGGAAGTGAGGCTCCCCCCATCAAAACGAGCCGTGATGTTTCTGTGGCTATGAAATGGCAGGGTATTCTGGCAGACTGTTTTTGACATTGCCGTAGCTCCTGTTTAGGGTCTTTGTTTCTCTAAACCCTTTTATATCAGAGAGCTACGGCCTTTTTTCTGGGCCCAAATCTCACTTGAATTTAGATCTCCTGCATAATCCGGGCTAAGCGAGACGCATGACAGAGGCGTCTATGCACTGGGGGAGCAATACTCGGTGGAGGAACCGAGGCTCATCGCCTGGATCGTGGAGGCGTCTCTCCACGCGCGTTCAAAGGGGTCTGCCGCCACAAAAGACCTGTTAGATAGTCCGAGCATCTTTCCGTTCCGCTTGACCCATGTATCAGCTGAGCACGTGGCATCCCTCTCACCTCGGTTGGATTTCCTACGGCACGGTCTGGATCATGATCTTGTGATGCTGCGTGAAGAAGGTCAGGCGGAAGGGAAGAGAGGGGCACGATGATCTTTCTTCGGGCTGTCAGAAGGGGGTCAGACTTGTCGCTCGATCCAATCACCACCCACAGGGAAGGGACCCGGAAGTGGTGCTGACCCCGTCTCAGACACGCGCGCTCTATCGTCGGCGTGCACCCCACTATGACCGGCTCGGCGGGCTTTTTCACCTCGCGGGCGCTCGAGTGAGCACGTACCGTCGCCGTGCGGTGGAGGCGTTGAGTGTTTCTCCAGGCGACACTGTGGTGGACCTTGGATGCGGCACGGGAGCGAACTTTCCGTGGTTAGAACGCGCCGTCACCGCCTCGGGGCGTATCGTCGGCGTCGACCTTACCGATGCCATGCTGCGGGAAGCGCGGGGTCGCGTGGAGAGCGCTGGATGGGCGAATGTCGAGCTGGTGGAGTCCGACGTGGCCGACTATGAGCTTCCGGGCAACATTGGAGGCGTGTTGTCCACCTACGCGATGACGATGGTCGATGATTACGACGGTGTCATCCGGAGGGCAGCGGAGGCGCTGCGTCCCGGAGGACGCCTGGCCATCTTGGAGATGAAGCGACCGGAAGGGCTGCCGGAGTGGATGGTTCGTTTCGGAGCTTGGCCCCTCCGGCCCTTTGGAGTGAGCCCTGCCTATGCCGAGCGAACGCCCTGGGAGTCAGTCAGGCGGCACCTGGACGAGGTCCTGTACGAGGAGTTCTACGCCGGTGCCATCTACCTCTGTGTCGGGGAGCGGCGTTTGTGACCGCGGCCTTTGAAACTACATGCTGCATCGTCGGTGGCGGGCCCGCCGGCATGATGTTGGGAATGCTGCTCTCTCGCGCTGGTGTTCGAACCGTCGTGCTCGAGAAGCATGCTGACTTCCTGCGCGATTTCCGGGGCGACACCATCCACCCGTCGACGCTCGAGCTGATGCACGAGCTGGGCGTGTTGGACAAGTTCCTGGCGCTGCCGCACCACAAGGCGCACCACATCTACGCACAATTCGGCGAGGCACGATTTCGGGTTGCCGATTTCACGCGTCTGCCGACGCGCTGCCGCTTCATCGCCTTCATGCCACAGTGGAATTTCCTCGATT
The DNA here is from genome assembly GCA_965248635.1 of Acidobacteriota bacterium. GTDB lineage: Bacteria > Acidobacteriota > UBA6911 > RPQK01 > CBDAPI01 > CBDAPI01. The sequence goes on from OZ252114.1 coordinate 158,942, forward strand.
TTCTTGCCCGTCACGGCCAGCGCTACAGCGCGTTCGAGCTGCGCATGGAGACGGAGGTCACGGGCCTACTGGAAGAAGAGGACGGGCGCGTATGCGGGGTACGCGCGAGTTCGCCCGAAGGTGAGTTGGAAGTTCGGGCCGATCTCGTGATCGGCGCAGACGGACGCGCGTCGGTCGTACGCGCTTGCTCGGCGCTCAAAGTCGAGGCGTTCGGCGCCCCGATGGACGTGCTGTGGTTTCGCCTGTCGAGGAAGGCCAGCGACCCAGAAGATCCGATGGGACATTACGCGGCGGGCCGTATCTTGATCATGATCAACCACCCCGCGCACTGGCAATTCGGCTACGTGATTCCCAAGGACACCTTCGATGATTTGCGCGCACGGGGAATCGAGGCCTTTCGTGGGGCCATCGCCGAACTCGCGCGCTTCGCGGCTGATCGCGTTCAGGAGATCGCGAGCTGGAACGACGTCAAGCTGCTGACCGTGGCGGTCGAACGGCTCAAACGGTGGCACCAGCCGGGACTGCTCTGCATCGGGGATGCTGCCCATGTGATGTCGCCGATTGGCGGGGTCGGTATCAATCTCGCGATTCAGGACGCAGTCGCGTGTGCCAATCGGATCGCGACGCCGCTGCGGGACGGCGGCCTCACAGATAGCGATCTGGCCGCAGTGCAGAGGCGGCGGCTCTTCCAGACATGGATCACGCAACGCACGCAGGTCGCCGTTCACAACCACGTGACGAAACGCGTGCTCGCGGGCAGGGGATCGGAACCGCTGGCGCCGGCGTTGCCGGTGCGAGTCATCTCGCGCGTGCCGGTGTTGCAGCGGATCGCCGCTCGCCTCGTTGGTATCGGCGTGCGGCCGGAGCACATCGAGACGGCGGCGATGCCGGAGAGGGGGCTATTCTGACCGGCGGGGCGGAAATGTCCTAAACAACGCTTCCGCCCCGAATTTGCTGGATCGGAAAAAGGGAAATCGGCCACAACCGGACTTCCGCCTGTACGGGATGGTCCAAATCTCCTAAGTCCATAGACAATATGGACTTATTCTCTAGGTCCTAACGGTGAGTGGTTATGAAGAGGGTTGCGCAAGGGGAGCCACTTCGTACTTCGTCATTCGTACTTCGCCCTTCCCCATTCGCACTTCGTCATTCGTCGTACGCACTTGGTCCGGTTGCCCCAGATCGAGCCTCCACTAGTTCTGTTGAATCAGATGCATGCATCTGATAGCATCATTACTCATGATTCAGAGAACGACTGTTGCGGCGGATGCAGACGTGTTGGATACGCTCAGGAGAGAGGCTAAGCGACGTGGCCTTTCGTTCGCGGCGCTCGCTGGCGGGATCCTCGCAGACAAGGCAGTCGAGCTTCGGCAGGCGCGGCGCCCTCGCCTTGCTGTCGGAAGGTCCGGTTCCGGGATTTCTCAACCAAGCGTTGATCGAGAGGATCTGCCGGCGGCTCAGTGATGGCTCTCGTCCTGGACACCGGCCCCATTCTCGCTCTGCTGGACGCAGACGACCCTGCACACCTCAGATGCGTCTCCCTGCTTGATGAAATAGATGAACCTCTTGTCGTCGTTGCGCCCACCCTGGTCGAGGTGGACTACTGGATTCGCAAACGGCTGCAAGCTGAAGTATGGTCCATCTTTGTCGAGGACATAGTGGCTGGTGCCTATCACCTGGAAGATCTGGCTTCTGAAGACCTGATCCGTGTGGCAGAACTCGAAGCCGACTATGCCGATCTCGACCTCGGCATGGTCGACGCGGCGGTGATCGCCATTTGCGAAAAAATGGGTGAAACTAAAGTCGCGACGCTCGATCACAGACACTTCCGCGCTGTCCGACCCAAACACTGCGACTATCTCAAGCTTCTACCAAAGTGACTCGCGGGAGTTGGCCTTCTACTGACTTAGAAGGATAAGAGTTTGCTTTTCAGGCTGGCAATCGTGGCTGGCATCCACTACGCAGGCGCCTTCCCAATCGCACTTCTTTCAGGTCTGACGCCAATCGGTAGGTGGCACGCCTTCGAGTAACCATGAGACAATCCACAGTGAATGCCAACGGTGCTGTGGACCCTCGTTTTCGCCGGAGGGGTCAAGTCGACGCCGGGGCACGCTACTGAAAGTTCTCAACCAGCATGAGGTCGCTTGTGCCTTCCTCCTGTGAGGTGTTCAGAATATGAAAATTGTATCCATCGCCGAAGCCAAGGCCCGCTTGGGCAGCTACGTTCGGGCGACGGAGGAAGGGCCAGTGATCCTGACTCGAAACGGCAGCCCGGTGGCGGTACTTGGATTGGTAACGGAATGGGCACTTCTGCATCGATCGGAATTGGCCGCCCTTGGGAGCGTGCGCGGAACCTCGAACCCCCCGGCCGAATCGATCCACTTCCAGATCCTCAATTGTGGACCTCTGAGCTGACCGCCGTGCGCCTGACAGGAGTTCGAAGGCAGTAATAACCGTCGTCGCCAGCAGTCCAGTCGCACTATCGCAGGTTCTTTTCGGTGTACAGAGACAACTCGATCAGCCTTTCCAGCAGCTGGTCCGATGGATGCCCTGGAAAGTTACTCAGGACAAGCTCTTTTGCAAAGAGACGAATGATGTAGCGCAGCTTGAGCGCTTTGATCCTGGACGCAAACACGAAATCACGGTGCCCGCTGTTGATGACCACGACATTCAGTGCCGGGTCGAAACGGGAACGCCACAGCTCCCCCGGAGCCCGGTCAAATGTGTAGCCGGGCATGCCGCGACGGTGGCTTACCGTGGTGGGGTCAGGTTCCGGAACAATCGAGTCGGTAATCGTTATTAGAGCTTCCGCCCGGCACATCGTGGTGTGTTGGCTGGCCGTCAGCTGTAACCGTGTCAGCCCGGGCGTGTCATCGGCGCGGAAGGTCAAGATTTCGCCATCCTCATTTTCGAGTTGGCCTTGATCAAAGGAGCGAGCGATCATTTTTGCACTTCTGGTCTTATTCGTCTCCGGTGTTGTTTTCACGATGTGGCACCTGACCCGTCTGCAGTCACGACTCAATGAATCAAGCGCTTTGGAACATGCGAAGCTGTACGCTGAGGCCATCACGGAATTCCGAACGCTCTACACGCAAGAGGTGGTCGAGACCGTCCGGAATCAGGGCATCATGGTGACGCATGATTACAGAGATCACCAAGGGGCGATTCCGTTGCCCGCGACCTTGAGCATGCTGCTTGGAATGAGGATTGGAAAACAGGGGTCTGGGGCACAGACACGCCTGTACAGTGCCTATCCCTTCCCCTGGCGCAAGGAGGAGAATCAACGCCTGTTTCAAGACCCTTTTGCACGAGACGCCTGGGAATATTGGCAGAAGAACTCAGATTCAGATGAGCCTTTTTACCGCTTTGAAGAATTGGAAGGTCGTGTGTCGCTGCGATATGCCATGGCGGATCGGATGCGTGCTTCTTGTGTCCACTGTCACAACAGCCACCCCAAAACGCCCAAGAATGACTGGAAGGTCAATGACGTTCGTGGAGTCCTTGAGATCATTACTCCCATGGATTCGATCATCGAACACACCCAGGCCGGATTGAGGGATACTTTCCGTTTGATGGGAGCGATGACGGTGCTGGGTGTAATCGGGTTGATGCTGGTTGTCGCTCGTTTCCGTCGAACCGCCACCATTCTCGAGGAGCGCGCGGAGGCGCTGCGAAAAGCGCACGAGGAGTTAGAGCAGAAGGTTGAAGAACGCACTGGCGAGCTTGCAAACGCCAATTCACTACTGGAACAGCAAGTCGCCGAGCGCAAGCGGGCACAGGAAAAACTGCAAAAGGCCAACCAACGAATGAAGAGCGACCTGGAAGTGGCTGCCAAGATCCAAAAATCCCTGCTTCCCAAAGCTCCCCCACACGCAGGGGTGAATTTCGCGTGGGTGTTCAAACCATGCGAGGAATTGGGAGGCGATATTCTCAACGTTTTTATGCTGGATGAGCAGCAGGTGGGTCTTTACCTCTTAGATGTCAGTGGTCACGGGGTAACGGCTGCCCTGCTATCGGTCACGCTCAACCGTGTTTTGTCCCCTGCCCCGAGTCAGCATTCTTTACTGAAACAGCAGGGTCGCCTCATGCCGCCGGCTGAAGTCGCCGAGCAACTGAACAGAGAGTTCCCCATGGACCCAACCACGGGGCAATACTTTACGCTCCTGTACGGGATACTGAGCTTACGGACGCGTGAGTTTCGTTACGTCTGTGCTGGACACCCTGGTCCGGTTCACCTCTCCGGTTCCGGGGAGCCCGTGATTGTCGAAACGCAAGGGTTCCCGATAGGCTTTTTCAAAGACGCCATTTACGAGGAACACTCTATTACTATGAAGTCCGGAGATCGGCTGTATCTGTATTCTGATGGAATTACAGAGGCAATGAACGAAAACGGCGAGGAATTTGGAAAGGGGCGACTCCTCGGAGCACTAGATCTAGGCCGTACCTCTGTGATTTCTAAAAACGAAGCTGTTGAGTTAACAGGACACACTCCTGTCCCGCAGAGCAGTTTATCGGCTGCGGATAGAAGATTCCTTTCACTTGAGGACAGCCTTGCTTCCGTGTCGGGAAGTGTTGAAGAATGGTGCGGCGGGGCGATGCTCAAGGATGATATCTCTATTGTGGCTCTCGAGATCACTCGCAAGTAAGTACTAGAATTTCACGCCGCTACTTCGGGCGTCTTTTCGCCGACAGCTTTGTTGCGCTACCTCGAAAGACTCCCGGCATTCCTGCGTCGCGGGCCTCACTGGCGACGCCAATGAATCCATCCCGAATTAACACCGTGAACTTCCCGGACAGTACACTAGACCGGCTCTCAGGATTGGGGGGACGGAGTCTGCCATGTTTTGCATTTTCCAAAATGGCTCGAAAGCTCAACCTCCAGGAACGGGAGCTTGCTGCGGCTTTAACACCGGCAGGGGGTGTCAAGGGTGAAGCCGCAGACATCCTGGGCACGACACCGATCGGCAGGGGGTATGTGGGCTCTTCTCCCCGGTGATATGGTTAACCCGTGATGATCAATTCGAAGCTACTTCGATGCGCCCTGCTCGGTTTGTTGTGCCTGGCTAGTACCGATGGGCTCTCTGCCCAGTCATCTCCTCAGAATCAAATCAAATCTTTGAGTGACCTGAGCGGATCTCTGGAGTCCCTGGCCCAGCGCGTGGCCCAGGCCACGGTTCAAATCTTCGCGGTTCGGTACACGCCTCCCTCCTCAGAGGCTGGCGCTGCGGGAGGGCTTCTGGTGGAGCAGCGCTCCACAGGTTCCGGAACACTGGTCTCCTCCGATGGTTACATTGTCACAAATACCCACGTTGTCTCCAACGCCCGCAGCGTACACGTGGTTACGGCGAGTCCTGTGGAGCAAGAGGAAGGTCTTCGTTCCATCTTGAGACCCGCCCGTCAGCGCATCGCAGCGAAAATCATCGGGACCGATCGCGAAACGGACCTGGCAGTACTCAAGATCACAGGAGAGAATCTTTCGTTTCTGGAGCTGGGCGACTCCGACGAGCTGCAGCAGGGACAGCTTGTCATGGCGTTCGGAAGCCCCCTGGGACTTCAGAACTCGGTTTCCCTGGGGGTAGTCAGCTCGGTGGCACGCCAACTGCGCCAAGACGATCCGATGATCTACATTCAGACAGACGCTGCCATCAATCCCGGGAACAGCGGTGGTCCGCTGGTGGACATGACAGGCAGGTTGGTAGGGGTGAACACCTTCATCTTGTCCCAATCGGGAGGAAATGAGGGTGCTCGGGTTCTCTGCACCCTCCAACATCGTCCGGCACGTCTACAACCAGATCCGAGAGAACGGCCGCGTCAAGCGCGGCCGGCTGGACCTCAGCGTCCAGTCTGTAACCCCGGAGCTGGCGGAAGGCCTTGGCCTCGTTCAGTCCCAGGGGGTGATCGTGTCTGATGTAAAGCCCGGAGGGGCGGCGTCTCTATCTGGAATCAAAGTTGGAGACTTGATTCTCACCCTTGACGGCAAGGTGATGGAGAACGCCCGGCAGCTGGAAGTCAATGTCTACGCCCGCCCCCCCGGGGCCACGGTGGGGCTCAACCTACAGCGGGGGTCTCAGACGCTGCTGTTCCTCACCCGGGTTATTGAACGGGAAGACAAGTTGGAGCAATTTGCTGGAATGGTGACACGGGACCAGAATCTCGTCCCCCAGCTGGGAATCCTGGGCCTCGACGTGGATGCGGAAGTAGCCAAGTTGTTGCCACTTTCCCGGAAGCTGGGAGGAGTCGCGGTGGTTGGCATTAGCGATCGATGCTCGCTTCCGGCCAGAGGGTTTTCTTCCCGGCGACGTAATCTATCAGCTCAATGGTGAGAATGTCACCGGGCTGGCCGGGCTAAAGAAGAGGATGAGCAGCATCCAGGAGGGAGAAGCCGTGGTGATTCAGGTTCAGCGCCAGGCAGCCCTGCGGTACATTGCCTTTCGGATGGAATAGGGTTCCCCAGTTGCCGTCGATAGTCATTCGTTCCACAAGCCCGGCGGGGCCTTGGCTGGGTGGCGGATCTCACTTTGACCAGGCGCCGCGACCCGGCGTGATCTGTTTGGTGACGGACATCCAAGAGCTCATCGACGAAGAAGGCGAAGGCGCCGTCCTGTTCTATAAGGAAGGGGAGAAAGTGAAACGCACTGCCCAGGTAGTCATTGTTGGATGCGCACTTCTGATGGCGCTTTTCGGGCGGAACACAGTGGTTCACGCCGCCGCTTTTCAATCCGAGAACATTCCCGGGGCTCCGGCAGTGACGTCTCCAGGACAGCCAAAAGCGACTCTGCGCTTTGAGAATAATCAGCAAATCATCGAGTTTTTGCGTAGCGCGCGGGTTGTCTCTCAAGAGCGAGTCGGCGTGGGAGTGAACGGGATCGCAAAGGTTCTCCTGAAAAGAGATGGGGTGCAAATGCATGCGGCATTTCGCGATGTTCGCGTCGAAGAGACCAGGGAATTGCCGAGCGGCACGCAAGTGGAATTTCGCGACAATTGTATCTTTGAGTGTGCGGCCTACGAGTTGAGTCGACTACTCGGCTTGAACAATGTTCCGCCGGTCGTCGAGCGTGAAATCGGCGGTGTGAAAGGGACACTGCAGATGTGGATTGAGGGAACCATAACGGAGGAGGAAAGAAAGAAAAAGAATCTTCCCCTTCAGGACGAATTGCATCTGAACCGCCAGTGGGAGGTGATGAGGATCTTCGATAATCTGATCTATAACGAGGATCGAAATTCGAACAATATCCTCTACGATCGCAACGGTAAGTTGTGGATGATTGATCACACTCGTTCCTTCACAAAATATGCGGAGTTGCCTTATCCGAGCGCCATCCAATCTTGTGAGCGAACGCTGTGGGAGAAATTGCAGAGGCTAGACCCGGCAGTCGCAAAGATGAGACTGGAAAAGTATCTGCGCGCCTCCCAGATCGACGCACTCATCGAACGGAAACGGGAACTGGTCGGGCATATCCAGGAGATGATTGCCGAAAAGGGAGAAGACTTCGTACTTTTCACCTCGAAGTTCTAGGGAAGAATAGAGGCTGTGCGAGGAGGGAGACACGGTGGTGTTCAGCTCTCCCAACTCAACTGCTGGTTTGCGAAATCGAAATAAACTCGCTTGAATTTGAGCCCGACGGGCCCCAGCACACCATCCGTTTCCTGGCGAATCTTTGGCCTCGGGTATCCCGGCCTCATGTAAAAGATAGAGTGGGGAGCTTTTTCCATTCGCCCGGACCCAGGCGGGCACCGCGCAACCATGTCTGCCGCTGGATCGAAGCTCCTCCTCCAAACCCCATCTCCCTCCGTAGGTTCACCACCGGTCCGCTCAGCCGGGTCTTGGTTTTGTCCCCGTCCAGGACCAGTGTTGAGACCCCCGTATCAACGACGACCTGAAGAGTTTCTCCAGCCGTGTCCAACTCGACAATGACAATGCCGGCAAAAAAACGACAAGGAATGGTCGTTCGGAAGTGTTCTCGGGTTGCGAATCGAATGGTCTTGCGAGCGTAATCGATGGTCAGATTGTGCCTCTGCAGCACGTCCATACCAACGATGCCATCAAATTTCGACCAGGGACCGGGCAGTTCGGTGACAAAACAGACCATAGTGGTCAGGATCGGCCCCATCCGCACCTTTTGCAAGATCACCCTTTGACTGCTTTGAGTTTTGCCGAAGGCACGCACCGGAGTCGATCGAGAGTATTTCTTCAGTCCTAGTTTCTTGACGATCCGTTTGGAGACGACGCTGTGGGTGGCTCCCGTGTCGATGACCAAACGGAGCTTGGGCAGGCCCTGTGCCGAGGCCTTCACGACGATCAGGTGCCCTACCAGCTGAAAGGGAATCTCCTGCTCTCTCAGCTCCTCTGCACAGAGTGTCGGTAAGTTGAAAGGGAAGATGGTTACGAAAACGAAAACGGAAATGAGCTTTTTCATGGCATTGACCTCCTGGGACCGGGTTTTTGTGGTCCTCAGTGGGGAAGGCGGAAAGGGAGGTCAAAAACTGGAAGCCATGGGAAAATACCGTTGGCTGGCGGGAAGAGGAGACGGGTGCGGTGCTATAATCCTGGGCACTCGAAACATCACACCGCCTGTGGAGGACTTTTCCGTGACGACCCCCTCGACTCAGGACCTTACCCACCTGCTGCTGGCCTGGCGGGAGGGAGACGAGGAGGCGCTGGAGAAGCTGGTTCCGCTCGTGTACGAAGAGCTCCAGCGGCTGGCTCATCGATATATGGCCGGAGAGCACCGGCAGGTGACATTGCAAACCACAGCGCTGGTGAATGAGGCTTACCTGCGGCTGGTCGATTCCCAGAAAGTGCAGTGGCAGAACCGGGCTCACTTCTTCGCCGTTTCAGCCCAGTTGATGAGGCGAATCCTGGTAGATTTTGCCCGCTCACGGCGGGCCCAGAAACGGGGAGGCAGGGCCCAGAAGGTATCGCTGGATGATGCCCTGCTTGGAATGGCGGGGCGGGGAGAGGATCTGATTGCCCTGGATGAGGCCCTGCAGGCTTTGGCCGCCTTCGATCCCCGCAAGGGCCAGGTCGTGGAACTGCGCTTTTTTGGCGGGCTTAGTGTGAAGGAGACGTCCGAGGTTCTGAAGGTGTCCGAGGATACGATCCTGCGCGATTGGAGACTGGCCAGGGTCTGGCTCTTGCGTGAGCTGAGCGAGGAGAAGCCCGGTGAAGTCTGGGCGCTGGGGTCAGATCGAGCGACTCTTTGAGGCCGCGCTGGAGCTTGAAGTGGAGCAGCGGGTGGCTTTTCTGAGGGAAGCCTGTGGGGGCGATGAGCCGCTGCGGCGAGAAGTCGAGTCTCTGCTCGCGCAGGAGCAGAAAGCCGAGGACTTCATGCAAGCGCCAGCCCTGGAGGTGGCAGCTCGGGAATTGGCCCGGGATCAGGCGGATTCGATGGTGGGGCGACAGATTGGGTCCTACCGGGTTGGTTCCCTGATCGGCGCTGGAGGTATGGGAGAAGTGTACCTGGCCCAGGACCAGACCCTGGATCGCAAAGTGGCGCTGAAATTCCTTCCCGAAAAAATGCGCCAGGACGAGATCGCGCGCAAGCGCTTCCTACGCGAGGCCAAGTCGGCTGCCGCCCTGGATCATCCCTATATCTGCAAGATCTACGAGATCGGGGAGGCGGAGAAAGCGCCTTACATCGCGATGGAGTATGTGAGGGGGACCACTCTGGACGAGGGCTTCTCAAAGGGAACACCTCCCTTAGAGAAAGCCCTCAAGACGGCGCTTCAGATCGCCGAAGCCCTGGAAGCAGCCCACCGGAAAGGCATCGTTCATCGGGATCTGAAGCCGGCGAACATCATGCTGACCTCCGAAGGGCATGTGAAAGTGATGGACTTCGGCCTGGCCAAGCGGGTGGCGTTGGAAGATCCAGAGCAGGAGATCACGGCCTTGACCGAAGAGGGTTCCACAGTGGGGACCGTCCCTTACATGTCTCCCCAGCAGCTGGCCGGCCAACCCGTGGACACACGAACAGATATTTTCTCCTTTGGCATCCTGCTTTCTGAGATGCTGACGGGTGTTCATCCCTTTAAGAAGGCTCGGCCCATGGCGACCGCCAACGCGATTCTGAACGAGGACCCGGCCCCCCTGTCCCAACACCGGAATGATGTCCCGCCGATTCTTCAGCACACCGTGACGAAAATGCTGGCCAAGGATGCAGGCAGGCGCTACCAACTGGTTCACGAGGTGCACACCGACTTGGTCGGGGTGATCCGGGGACTGGCAGACCCTGCCCTGCCTCGTTCGACGTCGGTCCTGAAGCCTGAACCCAGCCAGAAAAGCATCGCCCTGCTCTGGACAGTCATGCTGGGCGTATGTGCAATGATAGTGGGAGCCACGGCAGTCTGGTACTTCAAGCCAGCGGCGACTCCGGTCCTGGACGCTGTGCTCTTCCGCTGGGAGATCCCGCTCCCGGAGGGAGAGAGACTGGGGTCTGAGTATCGTCGAGGAGTGGCCCTCTCCCCGGATGGTACGCAAGTGGCCTTCGTCTCGGGAAGCGAGCCCCAATCCGTGAGGATGCCGAAGACGAGAATCTATCTGCATCATCTGGATCAGTGGCAGTCCCGGCCCATCCCGGGCACGGAGGACGTCACGCAGCCCTTTTTCTCTCCGGATGGGAACTGGTTGGGTTTCGTAACGCAGCGGGAAGAACTCAAGAAGGTGAATCTTTCGGGGGCTGAGCCGGTGGAACTCTGCCAGTGTCAGGCTAGCTTCGGAGCCAGCTGGGGACCGGATGACAGGATCATTTTCGCTGCGGATCTTTGTCCACTCGCTGGGGACCGGGGAGCGAAAGCTGCTCCTCGAGGGAGGCTCGGACGCCCACTACGTGCCCACCGGCCATCTCGTCTTTGCCCGGGAAGGCCGGCTGCTGGCAGTTCCTTTCGATCTGGGGCGGCTGGAAGTCACGGGGCCCGAAGTTCCGGTAATAGAAGGGATCAACCATTCCATTTACACCGGCAACTCACTTTGGGAAACCGGAGTGGCCCAGTTCAGCTTCTCTACAACGGGAACGCTTGTCTACGTGGCAGGATCGGTTAATCCGGAGCGGAAGCTTACTCCTGTCTGGGTCGACCGGAAGGGGCGGGAGGAACCGCTGCGGGTGGAACCGAGAAGCTATCTCTCGGGCCGTGTTTCCGCCGACGGCCGCCAGGTATTACCGGATGAGCCTCTTCTGGGGGCGGTCAATGAAGAGTTTTTTGCCACCCGCATACGGCTCGTCCAGAACTGGTTCCAGGAACTCGAGCGCCTGACCCCGACGGGGGGTGACTTCCCGGATACCACAAAGTAGGAGGACCTTCCATGGTCCGATCAGAACCCGCTCCTACGCTTTGTCGGTGCGCCAGAGACAATAGAGAAACGGCAGCGCGCAAGCCTGCCGTTATCGCCGGATGTGCCCAATGGTGGACTCACGTCCTACCGTTCTGAAAGAAATCGTGTCAGGGCCGCAGTTCATCGCACTTCGAAAGGTTCCCGGACGACGATCGACTCTTCCTTCAGCCGGTCCGAGACCTTACACACCAGATCATAGCGGCCCGGCTCCAATTCGCCGAGCTGGACCAGACGGGCAATATAAAGCCGATCGGATGACCAACCCAGACCACTTCGCATGGCTCGGTACGCAGCGGGCTCCTCACCCCGTCGCGTCAAGGCATAGGAGACCTGAACCGCGGGCACCCCGAAGGACTGATCCACTTCAAAGTTGTAGATCTCGAAGTAAAAACCCAGAGATCCTCCTCGATCGAAGACCCCACCCGCCTCGGGCCTGATCTTGAACGGACCCAGCACGAACGGCTCACTGGCCTCCGCATCGGTTGGCTCAATCGCGCTGCTTAGTACCACCGAACTGGTGCTTAGATTCTCGACTGGCTGAGCGGGGACATGGATGGCCAGGGCACTGGTTCCGGTCCGGCCACTGACCGTGTCCCGGATGATCAGGTCCAGCTTGTAGCGGCCGGGCTTCAAAATAACCTTGCGCTGATACCCCGCTGTCCGATCCCGTATCCCCGTCACCTCGGAGCGCTGGTGGTGGGCCTGGATGTCATCGTCGAACTCGAGGACGACTCTCTTGCTGAGGGTTCGGATCAAACCGTAGATCTGAAGGGTACTCCGCAAACCTCCGGCTAAGGGCTCGAAGGCAAGCTTCGAGTTGTCCAGGACCACGGTCAGAGCCACCAGCGAATCGTGGGCATCAATGCGAACGAAACTGGTCAAAGCGTCGAACGGAAGTTCTCCGAAGGTGATTGCCGTACTGACCATTTCTTTCAGATCGTCATAGCGGATGGCAGGGGCATTGCCGATCTTGAGCAAGAGTTCCTGCTTCTGAAAGGGATGATCTTTGGCCCGTTCGACGATTCCCGCATGTTCCAGTAACCCCTGGCTGCGGCGCCCCAGCACACGGTCAGGAGACTTCCGCCCTCCGAAGTTGGGATCCACCATCTCCCGAAACGTCAGTCCCATTCCTGGCACGTGTAGAAACTCGTCTTTTTCCCGGGGGTCCAGCGTGAGGCGGTAAAGATTGGAGGCGCTGGGGTCCACGAACTCCAGCTCGATGTCCGATCCCACGCCCTCAATGTGTCGATACTCCCAGATTTCAAAGGGGAAGGTCGAAGTGGATCCACCGCCCTCGTGCGCTTTTCGCTGGTACCAGCCTCCAGCTGGGTGGCTCTCCTTGCGGTCGGGCGGTCCGAACAGGATGTAAATCCTCCCACGATCGGTCTTCCATCCCGGGATCCCCGCGTGAAAATGGTCGTTAGCGTACTGGATCCGGCGGTAGTGCTCGATCTTGAATCCATTCTCCGCGGAAGCGAGATCCGAGTCGCGGCGCAGCCAGAATTGTTCAATGAATCGGTCCCGTTCTTCGCTGGTAGTCAAATTGCGGAAAACCTCTCGCTCGTCCGAGGAGATGATGTAGGTAACGTCCTCTTGCAGCCACTTCCTGTAGTAGTCGACGGACTCCGCCTTCTGTTGCCGGTCGCTCTTGCGAGTTGGCTCTTGAGCAGGGGATCCTCCCTGGGCTAGAAGGGAGTGAAAAGAGAGGAGCATCCCCAGAAGCAGGACGCCGGTGCCTTGCTGATCCTTCAAAATGGCAGCTCCTCAGAATATGAACTTCAGCGCCACCTGCACGATTCGTGGCGGGTGGGAGGCAGCCAACCTGCCAAACGTTGCCGCCGCGAAGTTGAGATCGCCAGACCTAAAGCGGGTGTTGTTGGTCAGGTTGAAGGCCTCGACTCGAAACTGCAAGCGGCTGCTTTCCCCGGCCAGCCAGGGCGTCGTGAATTCCTTGAAGACGCTTCCATCAAGGGCCCAAAAGGCGACGCTGGGGAAGAAGCGCTCGGCTGTGAGTCCTGCACTTCCAGCTACCGGATGTTCAAAAAGGCCCTTTTCCTCTTCGGTTAAAAAAACAATGTCGTCTCCCCGAATCACCTTGCTCGTGATGCCCGGGTCGGCGCCATTGAAGGTCACTGTGCCGGGGTCTCCGGTGGTCAAGGTATGGCGGCCGCCACTGAAGATCGTGTCCTTCAGTCCGGAGGAGTAAGTGACAATACCGTTCATCTGCCAACCTCCCAGAACTCCCTCCAGGAAACGATTCGAAAAGCTTCCCCAGCGGCGGCCCCGCCCGAAGGGCAGCTCGTAAATGGCATTGGCATTGAAGACGTGCTGGGTGTCCAGGAAAGAGTTGGTCTTGTCCAGTCCAAAATCTGCGTTGTCGCGAAAGTGGTTTTGCTCTGTCTGACTTCCGTCAAAGTCGGTCAGGTTTCTACTGAAGGTGTAATTGGCCTGAAACTGCAGCCCGGCACTGAATCGGCGCCGAACCTTCGAGCTTGAGTGCGTGATAGGTCGAGTGCGAGTTTCGTCCCAGCAACCAGGCATCCCGGAACTGGGGATTAGCTCGAAAGAAATTCAGGGGAAGACCGGGTGCCTGCAGATAACCTCGAAAGGCCCGAGCTCCGTCGATGAAGTCAGCTACCCCGGCCACTTCACCCCGAGAAATAGCGGCGAGTTGGGAGTCTCGGTCGGAAGGGACCATAACATTCCAGATCTGCCCGAAGACCCCCGTGTCTTCTCCCATCAGGGGATCTCCGCTGGTGGCCAGGTTTCGCTGGGCGGCGAAAAACGCGTTCAGGTAGCCGTTTTCCCGGACGATGATCTGATTCAGATTGGCGGCTCGCGGTAAGCCAACGCCGTGGTTGCCGACGTAAGCCGCTTCCAGGAGCGTGTTGCGCATGATCTCGCGCTGGATGCGCAGCGACCAGCTCTGCACATATGGAGTGGTGTAACTGTCGTCCCAGACCGTCACCGTGCCCGTTCGATCAAAGGCTTTGGGTCCGAAGGGAACTCCGGGATCGACCGTGTCGACGAGTTCAAAGGCCCGATCGAGCTTGTCTCCGGCCCCACCGAAGACAACCACCAGGGCCGAAGCGCCTGGATTGAAGAAGTCTTGAGCTATCGTGTTGACCATCTGGGTCCGATCGTAGGAAATACGATAATTGCCGGCGATACTGCATTTCCCGGCTCCGGTCGGGTCGAAGGTGAAGCCCAGATTGGGGGCCAAGTTGTTCCAGTCGGTGTGGTAAAGCTCCCGACCCGCCTCCGGCAGCAAACCAATGGTGGTCTCACCCGGCCCGGAAATCCCATGGATACATGGGACACAGGCCTGGCCACCCGATACTGGATAGGAGAAAATCCCCTGACCATCGAAAACCGAGGGGAGGACCTCGTAGCGGGTACCCAGCTGGAGCGTGAGCCGGTCACTGACCTTCCAGGTGTCCTGGAAAAAGAAGCTGTACTCTCGAGACCTCCAGCGGCGAAACCTGGTTTCCAGCGGTACGAAGGCGTCTCCCTCGGGTGTGATCTGCTGGAAGGTCTGCAGGTAACGACCCAGGGATCCGGTGACGTCATTGGTCAACTGTTGAGCTCGAGCACGGTCGACACCGGAGAGTCCCGGAAGGTCGGGGATACTGGCCGGGTTGAAGGCGTTATTCGTCTCTGCCACGGGGAGATAGAAGTCACCGCCAAAGCTGTTATTCAAACGATGGATACGGATGTCTACCCCGCCTTTGAAGGTGTGATCTCCTCGAATCCAGGTCAGGTTGTCGTTGATGGTGAGTGTGGCTGTAGGCCCGGCCTGGGGCAGATAGATGTTGCGGTTGGCGGTGAAGCCTCTGCTGAGCGGGCCCAGCCCGTTGAAATTGAGCAGTGGAAAATTCGTGAACCGCGTCTCATCGCCGTTCGTGAATCGCCACTTGTGAGAGGTTCCACCCAGCCTCAACTCGTTCAGAAGGCTGGGCCTAAAGGTGGAAGTCAGGTTGACGATCACCGCCGGGAATCTTTGCCGACTGACGAAGACCGGGGATCCCAGGATGTGCCGGGGGGTGGAGTCGTCCCATTCGCTGTTGGCCGCCGAGACCGCCAGCCGATGTGCGTCACTGAAAATGTAATCTCCTTTGACCACGAAGCGCCATTGCCTGAGAGGATCATCTGAGCTGAAGCGGTAGCCGGCGGTGTTGAAACCATCGCCCGTGTCGGTCGTGTTGGGAGAAGGCAGCAGGGAAGCGAAGCTGCTCCAAAAGGGACTCATGCCGGTTCGAGTCGGGTCGATGGTGGTGAGATCGATCTCCTGGATCTCACCCGTATTCGTATTCCGGTACTGGAAGATGCCCCTCTCTTTTATGCGGTCTGTATAGACCTCGTTCAGAATGGTCGCGTCCTGCGTCTCGTCAATCTTCTCGTAGGTAAAGTGGAAGAACACCTTGTTCCTGATGACAGGCCCGCCCACCGCAAAGCCGTACTGGTGTCGCAGGAAAAACGGCCGCTCGATGCCGTCCTTGTTTCGGAAGAAGTCATTGGCATTGAGTGCTCCGTTGCGATGGAAGTAAAAGACGCTTCCGTGGAAGTCGTTGGTTCCGGATTTATAGAGCATTTGAACCTGGGCGCCCGACCCCAGACCATGCTCAGCCGAGGCGCTGGAAGTGACCACCCGATACTCTGCCAAGGCTTCATTGATAACAGGGGCTGCCGAGAATATTGCCCCCAAGGGGAAAGCAGGCTGATTTGCCGAGATGCCCTCAATCTGGACATTGTTATTGCCTTGCCTCAGGCCGTCGGCCCGTCCAACGTTGAAGAATCGATTGGTGCCTGCCTGAAGGTAGAAAAGGAACATGGGGTTACGGTCGACCAGAGGCAGGTCGCTGATTTTTTGCTCATTGACCACACCTCCAAGCGACTGCGAAACCCGATCGACCGTGGGGGCAGCGGCGGTGACGGTGATTTGCTGTTCGATCGTGCCTGTTTCCAGCACCAGGTCCAGCGTCAGCGTGTCTCCCACTTCTAGCTTGATATCCGGGCGCGTGTATCGCTTGAAACCGTCCAGTTCGGCACCCAGTGTGTAGAAGGAGGGTCTGATGCTGACAAAGAGATATCCCCCTCGATCGTTTGTGATCACCTCGTGGGTCAGGTTCGTGCCCTGGTCAGTGAGAGTCACGACCACCCCGGGTACAACGGCTCCGGTCTGGTCTTTGACCACGCCGTCCACCCGGGCAGTGGCAGCCTGGCCCCGAAGATCAGGCGTCGTGAGTGCAAGAAAAGACATCGAGATGGCCAGGACGACCGCGCTAAACGCTTTCCAATGCACGGCAATTCTCCCTTCGGGAAAACGGTGGCAGCTTGTACATAGGCTAGGCTAAGGGCTGGCGCAAAAACAAAATCACAGTACTCAGGGCATCAATACCACCCGTAGCTTCCCGATGTTTCCCGCTCATTTCTCATTAAACTTCGTTAAGTTAAGCAGTTACGACGGTTGTAAGGAGTGGGAATAGTTGGTATAATTACCCCTTGTGTGATACGTAGAGGGGAAACTATACCAAATGAAAAGGTCACGAGAACGCGATACGAAACTGCACAACCTGTTAACTGACAATAGGATAGCCACGATTGAGGAGCTCAAGGCAGCTCTTGAGACCACAGCCACCATGACGGTGTTCCGTGGTCTGTCACGACTGGGCTATCTGAGCAGCTATTCACACCGGGGCCGGTTCTACACCTTGGCGGAGATTGCTGACTTCGATGGTCGGGGTTTGTGGAGCTGGCGCTCGGCCCGCTTCAGCCGATTCGGGAATCTGCAGGAGACGGCAGCCGTGTTGGTGCAGCGATCCGAAGCGGGCTACACCGCCTCGGAGTTGGAGTCGGTGCTGCAGGTGGAGGTCAAGCATGCCTTGCTGCGACAGGTGCGCCGAGGCAGGATTGGGCGCACTCGCTTGGGGGGAAACTTCGTCTACCTCAGCGAGGAGGCTGGTGAGCGGAGGCGTCAGGAGTTGATGCGCCAAGAGGGCGAGGATCGCCGGCAGGTGGGTGCCACCCTGGAGAGCGAGTTTCTGCCGGACGAACTCAGGGCGGCCATCATCCTGTTTTTCAGTCTGCTGGATGAGAAGCAAAGACGGCTCTACGCCGGCCTGGAGGCGGCCAAACTGGGCCACGGAGGTGACCGGAAGATGGCCGAGCTTCTGGATCTGGTCCCCCAGACCGTGGCCAAGGGGCGTCGGCAACTGTTGACCGGTTCGGTGAGGCGGGGCCGGGTGCGCAAGGCGGGCGGGGGTCGAAAACGCATCGAAAAAAAACGCCGCAGGTAATCGAGCAGATCCGTTGCCTGCTGGAGCCGGATACCGCTGGTGACCCGATGTCGGCCAGGAGATGGACTCATCAAACGGCCGAAAAGATCGCCCGCTGCCTGGCCGAAAGTCTGCAGCTGAAGATCTCGGCCACGGCTGTGCGTCGCTTGCTCAAAAAGCTGGGCTATTCGTTAAAGAGTAACCGAAAATGCCTGTCGGCGGGAAACTCCCCTTATCGGGACGCCCAGTTCGCGATCATCAAACGATTGCGCCAGCAGTTCGCCCAGAGCGGCGACCCGGTCATCTGCGTCGATAGTAAGAAAAAAGAGCTCATCGGTCTGTTCAAGAACCCCGGTAAGATCTGGTGTCGCGACGCCCCGCAGGTCCAAGACCATGACTTTCGTTCCCAGGCTGTGGGCTTGGCCTGCCCCTATGGGATCTACGATGTGGGCCGCAACTTTGGCGTGCTGGTGGTGGGGCAGTCCGCCGATACGCCAGCCTTTGCCGTCAACAGCATCCTCACCTGGTGGCGTCAGCACGGTCAAGACCACTACCGCCGGTCCCAACGCCTGCTGGTTCTCGCCGACTGTGGCGGAAGCAACGGAGCCGCCCCTCGCGCCTGGAAGAAGCTTCTCCAGGAGAGGCTCGCCGACCCCTATGGACTCACCATTACCGTGGCCCACTATCCCCCGGGCGCCAGCAAGTGGAACCCCATCGAACACCGACTCTTCAGCGAAATCACCAAGAACTGGGCCGGAGAGCCGCTCAAAAGTTTTCAGACCCTCGTCGACTTCGCCCGCAAAACACGCACCCTGACCGGGCTACGCGTGGAGGCCTACCGCGACCGGCGAGTTTACCAGAAAGGAATCAAGGTTTCAGACCAGCAACTGGAGCAGCTTTCCTTCGCTAGAAGCAACTTCCTCGGAAAATGGAACTACACTTTCTCACCCAGACCCCAAAGCCGTGCACAACCGCACTCGGAGGCGATTCTAACCACCGTTCAAGCCGACCCGCCGACCCCTGAAACCCAGCAAGCTGCTTAGTCCAAAATGTAAAGTTAATTCCGCGCCGACCCTTAGGCTATATGAATCACACGCGGGCTACAATGAGTCAACACTTCAATTCCCAACAGGATGCGCCATGGAAGGTGATTTTTCACTAGGCGATTGGCTCATTGAGCCCCAGTTAAACCGCATCACCAGCTTCGGGCAGGAGGTGGACCTCGAGCCCAAAGTGATGGAGGTGCTGGTCTACCTGGCCGAGCACTCCGGGGAGGTTGTCCCCAAAGAACGACTCCTCCAGTCGGTGTGGGCCGACACCATCGTCACCGATGACGTTATGATCCACCCCATCTCGCAGCTCCGCAAGGCCTTTGGAGACAGTGTCGAAGACCCTCGTGTCATCCAGGAGATACCGGAGAAGGGCTACCGGCTCCTGGTGTCTGTATCCAGAGCAGGAGAGGAGTCCCGGTACCGGTTGTTGAAGAGACTGGGCCGGGGAGGAATGGGAGAGGTGTTTTTAGCCGAAGACACTGTGCTCCGCAGAAAAGTGGCCCTGAAGTTCGTGCGCGATGGAGACGATCTGAATACGGATTCTGAAAAACGGGTGATGCGAGAAGCCAGAGCCGCGGCCGCCCTGGATCATCCTTATATCTGTCACATCCATGATGTGGGAGAGATGGATCACAGACCCTTCATTGCCATGGAGTATGTGCAGGGACAGACGCTGAAGGAGAAGCTCTCTGGATCTCGTCTTCCCCTGAAGGAAGCATTGCAGATCGCCCTGGAGACGGCCGAGGCACTCGAAGAGGCCCACAGTCGCAAGATCATCCATCGGGACGTAAAGCCGGGGAACATCCTTTTGACGGAACAGGGCCATGTGAAGATCACGGACTTCGGGTTGGCCAAGTGGATCAAGACGGCGGAGGGAGAAGGGCTGGACTACACAGCGAGCGTGACGGAAGAGGTATCGGCCACGGGGACGATTCCCTACATGTCACCGGAGCAGGTAACGGGGAAGGAGGTGGATCCGCGCAGTGACATCTTCTCGTTGGGAGTGGTGCTGTACGAGATGCTGACGGGAGTGAATCCATTTCGGAAGCCACTTCCGATGGAGACAGCGAGTGCGATTCTAACCGAAGTACCGGAGCCGCTATCGACATACAGACAAGGGATTTCGTCACTGCTCGAGCACACGGTGACGAAAATGCTGTCGAAGGAGGCCCAGAGGCGTTATCAGTTGGCCCGCGAGGCACACACGGACCTGGTGACGGTGAGTCAAGAACTGTTAGGACCCGTCTCTTCGCAGGTGATCCCGGCCCAGAGCGAGGGTCCGAGAAGGAGGGTCTCGTTGCTGTGGGCTGCGGGAGTGATCGCAGGTGCCATGACGGCAGGAGCCGCAGCAATGTGGTACCTGTCGCCTGCACCCGACCGGAGGCCAGGGACCGTGCCGTTTCGAAATGAGATTCTGGCGCCGGAGGGAGAGAGACTGGTGTCCTATTTTCGACACGCTGTGGCCCTTTCCGCGGACGGTACGCAAGTGGCTTTCGTCTCGGGAACACGATCCGGTCCCCGATATAAGACGCAAATCTACCTGCGCCGGCTGGATCAGTGGCAATCCCGGGCCATCCCGGGTACGGAGGATGCCGGGCAGCCCTTTTTCTCTCCGGATGGAAAGTGGCTGGGCTTCGGAAGGGTACGAGAACTGAAGAAAGTGAATCTGTCAGGGGGTGAGCCTGTGGAACTGTGCGAGTGTCGGGCTAACTACGGGGCCAGCTGGGGACGGGAAGACACAATCATTTTTGCCGGCCAAAGTGGGGGCCTGTTCCGGGTTTCGGCCTCCAGAGGTAAACGCGAACAGGTCACTCAACTCGACGAAGCGGCCGGAGAGATCAGCCACCGCCTGCCTCACGTTCTCCCTGACGGCAAAGCGGTACTCTTCACAGTGCGCTACAGGGAGTACTTAACGAGCTGGAAACGGGCTCGGATCTTCGTGCAGTCTCTGGATACGGGCCAGCGAAAGTCGCTCCTCGAAGGAGGCTCGGACGCCCGCTACGTGCCCACCGGCCATCTGGTGTTTGCTCGGGAAAGTCAGCTGCTGGCGGTTCCTTTTGATCTGGATCGCCTCGAAGTAACCGGTCCCGAAGTTCCGGTGTTAGAAGGGATCAACCATTCAATTCACACCCCTAACTCGAATCTGGAGACTGGAGCGGCCCAGTTCAGCTTCTCAACGACCGGAATGCTGGCCTACGTGCCAGGATCAGTGTTTCCAGAGGTGAAGTTTACTCCTGTCTGGGTCGACCGGAAGGGGGGAGAAGAACCGCTGGGGGTGGAACCGAAACAGTATCTCTCGGGCCGTGTTTCTCCCGATGGCCGCCAGGTACTGCTCACGACCGCCTATCCTCCCGTGGACGTCTGGCTTTTTGATCTGGGTCGCCAGACCCTGCGCCGGCAGACCTTCGAAGGGAACCACGTTTGGGCCATCTGGGGGCCTGGGGTGGAGCGTTTTACCGTTGTCTCGGATCGAGAGGGACCAATGGCTCTGTACACCAAGAAAGTCAATGCCGGACCGGGAGAGGTAGAGAGGCTGGGGAGGGAGGGCCGGGACATACTTTTTCCCAGCTCCTGGTCCCGGGACGGACAGGTGCTGATTATCGTGTCCGCTCTGTCTTCTTACGGCGCGATCGAGGGGGAACAAAATTCAAATGATATCTTGATTGTTTCGCGAGAGGGAAAAGTGGAGCCTTTTCTGCAGACGAGGTTCCAAGAATCCTGGCCGGAGTTTTCGCCTGATGGGCGATGGATTGTCTACGCGTCCAGCGAGTCGGGGCGTTTCGAGGTTTACGTTCGGTCCTACCCGGGGCCCGGAACCTCTGTCCAGATCTCGACACGGGGAGGCACCCGGCCGGCCTGGTCACGGGACGGTGCGGAGATCTTTTACCGTGCCGGACCGCGAGACGGGTTTTATGCGGTGAGGATCGATGTGGACGGGGAGCGTTTGAGAGCGGACCTGCCGGTAGAGCTCTTTGAAGGCCCATATGGGATTTCAGATCCGGTTCGCTCTTACGATGTGGCACCGGACGGACGCTTTCTCGTGTTGACACCTCCGGATGAAGCCGCCAATTCAGCCTTCATGGAAGAGTTTTTTCCCACGCGGATCCGGTTCGTCCAGAACTGGTTCCAGGAACTCGAGCGCCTGGCCCCGACGGGGGAGTGACAGAAAACAGGGGACAGTCCCACCGTTCTGATCAGCGCCGCAGACTTCGGCCCTGCTATGAGATACGGGTGAGGATGGCGAGATAAGACCTGCCGTAGATTCCGGACTATATTTAGCGTAAACTCTCCGGTTAGATCTGCTGAACGAGCTGACGAGGACGTGAGCCCAGGGCTCACTGTTTCAAGCCAGGTCGAACGGGAATCGGGCTGAATCGGGCTTCCCAGTTCGGCGCCATGTCCGGCGACGAGCTGAAGTCGGGATTGAGGTTTATTGTCTTATGAAAGCATGGCGATTCCACTCTGAGGACGACTGGCGTCTGGACGACATCGAGGAACCAAGTCCTGGAGCAGAGGATGTCGTGGTTCAAATGAAGGTCGTCCAGCCAAGCATCACCGAGGTGGTAGCCCGGGATTCCGGCTCCACGCCATTGGCACAGAAGTTCCGAGGACTGCTCTCCCGAGGAGGGCCGCACGGGTTCTTCGGTCACGAACTATCTGGAGTGGTGACCTCGGTCGGTGAGAACGTGAGTCGCTTCAAAACCGATGACCGAGTTGCTACTTTCCGAGCGTATGCCTCCTGCGGAAGGTGCGGCCCCTGCGCTTCCGGTCACTCGGATCGCTGCCATGCCGGTCGGTCCCTGGGCCTGGAAATTCCGGGGGGGTTTGCCGAGTATGCAAGCATCCCTCAAAGTTGTCTGGTCCACGTGCCTGACAATGTTGATGATCAGCAGGCGGCGACCATACAGCCCCTGGCCCACTGCATGGGATGCCTTGGTACCTCCGGCGTTCAACCCGAGGACACTCTGGTCATCCTGGGTCAGGGTGTACTCGGACTCGGGATTTTGCAACTTGCCAAGGCCCGGGGAGTCATGAAGATCTACACCACCGATATCCGTGAACGCAACCTGGAACTCTCTGGGCAGCTAGGATCAGATTGCGTGCTCAACGGAACGGACGAGAACCTGACTGAAGTAGTACTCGAGAAGACAGACGGTCAGGGAGCTGACGTCGTCATCGAAGTTGCGGGGGGAAGTCCCCGCTATGGGCTGGCCGGTTGGAGCTGCTTTCAGCAGGCCCTTGAGCTGGTGCGTGACGGAGGAAAGATCGTGGTGGCCAGCTTGAACACAGGCAACCTTCCTGTCGACGCTCGTCTGCTCAGTCAGCGGGGGCTCCGGCTCCTCTGGCCTCTGGCCGCTTCGCAGCGTTATGAAGACTGGTTAATGTCGCTCATGGATAGGGGACGTTTGACAACGAAACCGACGATCCAGAAGACGGTGGAGGGACTGGAAAAGGTCCCGGAAGCTTTTCAGATAACCGCTGATAAGGCAAAGTATCAGACAATAAATCCGTGTCAGGTCATTCTCTAGAGCTGGTGCGGCCTCTCATGGCCCTACTTGCTACGGC
The DNA here is from genome assembly GCA_965248635.1 of Acidobacteriota bacterium. Lineage (GTDB taxonomy): Bacteria > Acidobacteriota > UBA6911 > RPQK01 > CBDAPI01 > CBDAPI01. Next base: position 182,164 of record OZ252114.1, read on the forward strand.
AACGGGGCTCTTAGCCGGAGAGCTCGTGGGCCTCGCCGGCTCCCCGCGGCACTCGGATCGCCTCCACCAGTTGTTGGACGTGGAGGGGTGGTGGCGGAGTCAACCGCGAAACCACCACCGTGATCAGGAAGTTGATCATCATGCCCACGGTACCGATCCCTTCGGGAGAGATTCCCAGCCACCAGTGCTCGGCCGAGTTCATGGCGGGGAAAGCGAACTTGAAATAAATGATGTAGCCGGCCGTGCCGATGAGTCCGACCACCATCCCCAGGATGGCACCGTACTTGTTCACGCGCTTGGAGAAGATCCCCAGTACAATGACCGGGAAGAAAGTGGCGGCGGCCAGGCCGAACGCAAAGGCCACCACTTCGGCGACAAAGCCGGGGGGATTGACGCCAAAGTAGCCGGCCACACAGACGGCGAATCCGGCCGTCACCCGCGCGGCCAGCAGTTCTCTCTTCTCGCCGATGTCGGGTCTGAGCCATTTCTTGAGCAGGTCATGAGAGACGGCCGCCGACAGCACCAGCAGCAGGCCGGCAGCCGTGGAAAGGGCCGCTGCAAGTGCGCCCGCCGCTACCAGCCCCACCACCCAGGCCGGCAAGCGGGCAATTTCGGGGCTGGCCAGGACCATGATGTCGCGATCGATCGTCAGTTCGTTTGGGGTGCTCGAGGCCGGGCCCACGTACTGGATGACTCCGTCGTTGTTGTGATCTTGGAACGAGATCAGCCCTGTGGTCTCCCATTTGCTGAACCACTCCGGAACGTCCGCGTAGCGGGTGTTGGAGACGGTCTCGAGCAGATTGGTACGGGCGAAAGCCGCGACCGCCGGTGCGGCGGTGTAGAGGAGCGCGATGAAGACCAGGGCCCATCCAGCCGAGCTGCGAGCCGCCGAGACCCTCGCGACGGTGTAAAACCGCACGATCACATGGGGCAGGCCGGCGGTGCCAACCATCAGGGCGAGGGTGATAAAGAGAGTATCCAGCGTTCCCTTTTGTCCTGAGGTGTAGGTGGCGAATCCCAGTTCTCGGCTGAGCTCGTCCAGGCGATCCAACAAGAACCGACCCGACCCGTCACTCAGTGTGCCGCCGAAGCCCAGCTGAGGGATCAGCGTATCGGTCATCAAAAGCGAAATGAAGATGGCAGGGACCAGGTAGGCGAAGATCAGTACGCAGTATTGCACGACCTGGGTGTAGGTAATCCCCTTCATTCCTCCCAGAACGGCGTAAAAGAAGACAATGCCCATGCCCACGATCACCCCATGGGTGATTTCGACATCCAGAAAACGGGAGAAGACGATTCCCACTCCGCGCATCTGGCCCGCCACGTAGGTGAAGGAGACGAAGATGGCACAGATCACCGCCACCACTCGGGCTACCTGTGAGTCGTAGCGGTCGCCCACAAAATCCGGGACGGTGTACTTTCCGAACTTTCTCAAGTAAGGAGCCAGCAGCAGCGCCAGCAGGACGTAGCCCCCGGTCCAGCCTATCAGGTAGACCGATCCGTCGCGTCCCATAAAGGAAATGGCGCCGGCCATCGAAAGAAAGGACGCCGCCGACATCCAATCCGCGGCCGTAGCCATCCCGTTGACCACTGCCGGAACCCTGTTGCCCGCGACGTAGAAATCGCTGGTCGACTTGGCCTTGGACCAGATCGCAACACCGATATAGAGGGCAAAAGAGAGACCCACCATGACGAAGGTCCAGGCCTGAACGTTCACCGCTGACCCTCATTGCGATCGTCGACGTCGTGCCGCCTGTCGAGTCGATTCATCAATCCTACGTAGACGAAGATCAAAATCACGAAGACAAGAATCGAACCCTGCTGGGAAAACCAGAAACCCAGCTTGAATCCCCTCACTCGAAACTGATCCAACCAGTCGGCGAAAATGATACTCAGTCCGGCCGAGACTGCGAACCAGACAGTCAGCAGCAGAAACAGGTATTTGAGATTGGTCCTCCAATAACTCTTGTCTGAGCTCACGGGCATCCTGAAAAAAGTTCGCCCAAGAGTAGCCGGTGGCAGGCTCTGCAGCAAGCCGCACCAATTTCCCCGCTGCGAGATTGGACATTCGGCGTTCAAGGATTCGAGCGAACTTGGGAAGCACCTGCTGGCGGAAAGGTTCGGTTTGTCCTATGATAGACTTCGTTTTGCAGTCTGCTGAGCCACTGAGCTGGGCCTGAATCCCCGTTCAACAAGATGTGTCCTTGTGACTTGGCACGGTTTCTTGCCCGGAGTGTCGCCGGGCGTAGTGTACTGACACGAGGCAACGGACAGAGCCGAACGCGCAACGGAGACCGACGAAATGAAAATTCTCTTATACACGCCGGACAATCAGGTAACGCGCAACTATATGCCGCACCTGTGGATGTTCGTGCTTCAAGCGCTGACTCCGCCCGAGCACGAAGTGTTCCTCATCGACGGAAATGCTCAGCCATTAACCGAAGAGGAAATGGCGGAATTCGTCAGGGCCAACGGGATCAAGCTGGCGGGAATCGGCGCGATGACCCGTGCCGCCGCCCGCGCTTACAGGATGGCGGATGCGATTCGCGCAGCCGGCGCGCAGGTGATCATGGGAGGGCCTCACGTCACCGAGGTGCCAGGAGAGGCGATTGGACGTGACAGCGAGCCCCGTCACGCGGATGCTGTCGCCCTGGGCGAGGTGGATGACATTTGGCCTCAGATCATACAGGATGCTGAACAGGGGAATCTCCAGGAAACCTATAGGTCTGCGGATGCTGCGGGGAGGGAAGTCAAGCCGTCACTGGAGGACTATCCTCAGATTCCCTGGGAAAAGATGGACCTCGAGCAGTTCAATCTCATCCACAAGATACCGTCCTGGGGACGCTACCTGATGAAACGGGCGGGTGTGAAGGACTGGAACAGCCTCTACGTCCTTCCCGTCGAATCCGGTCGCGGCTGTCCGTACGGCTGCGATTTCTGCACGGTGACCGGCTTTTTTGGGAAGTCCATCCGGTTTCGGACGGACCAGAGCGTGGTGGATGAACTTCTTCGTCTCAAGGCGCGCGCGGCCGCGGAAGGTGGCAAAGTAGGCGTTTTCTTCATCGATGATAATTTTGCTATCAACAAGAAGCGAACCAAATCACTTCTCCGCGAGATGATCGCTCGTGATGCCGTAGTGCCATGGATAGCCCAGATCAGCATGAATCTGCTTCAAGACGAAGAGCTGGTCGATTTGATTGCCGCCAGCGGGGGAGTCTGGATTTTCATGGGGCTTGAGTCGATTGACCCTGCCAACCTGAAAGAGGTCAACAAGGGATTCAACAAACCGGCTCAATATCAGGCCGTCCTGGAGCGACTGGCCGACCGAGGCATCTACGCCATTACGTCCTTCATCTTTGGAATGGACGGGGATCGTCCGGGTGTCGGGCAAAAAACATTGGACGCAATCGAATCCTGGCCTCCCGGCCTTCCCGTCTTCGGGCTGCTGACGCCTTACCCGGCCACTCCCCTCTACGATCGTCTCCTGGAGCAGGGTCGACTCACACGACCTAAGCACTGGCTCGACTTTCGCCCCTTCCGAATGGCCTTTACACCTGAGAACCTGAACCCGGAACAGGCGGAAGCCGAAGTTCACGAGGCGTGGAGCCGCTGTTACGACTCGCAGGCCATCGCCGCGGCTCTCGAGAAGATCGAGGAACGTCCGTTCGTAGAACGCGCTCTCCTCTTCATCACGCGACTGGCATTCCGAGGCATCTATTTTCCTCAGATGACGACCCGGCACTGGGCCTCACTGCTCTTTCAGAACCGGCGCACCCTGCTGAAGTTGATCCGCGAGGCTTTTGCTGCACATCGGGAGCACCGTGGGAGCACTCCCCCGGTTCAAGAGGTCGCCCCGGCGCCTGAGGAGCCTGTCAGCGGCCGCATGCCGATCCCACCGGAAGAATCGGCCCTCTCGGTGGAGTAACTAGTGAGAACAAGGAACTCAGTTTCCTCTGGGCGCGGATGATGTGCCCGGCGGTGAAACACGGGATGCCACCGTGTCGGCTCAACACGGCCCGACTTCCGGGGCGCCCACTGGCCCTCCCCAGGGCTTCCACCGAGATCCCATGGCGGCGGTTACCATTAGCTCGGTGGCCACGCCACAAGAAAAGCTCCCCTGCCGAGATAGATGAATTGCCAGGCGGGATAATGGTGTCAAGTTGCGCTTTCGTTGACCCCAGTGCGGTAACCTTGAAGGCGTGAACCTGAACCATCAGTCCCCATGATTGAGAAAGCGATTCAGAATCCCTATGCAATTGCCGTTGCGAGCCTGAGCACCATCGTCCTGGGGATCACCTGCTATCAGAGGATCCCGGCCGACCTGCTGCCCATCTTCCAGACACCGGCGGTCAGACACCGGCGGTGCAAATTGTCACCTTCTACCCCGGCATGCCACCGGAAGTGATGGAGCGTGACATCATGAGCCGGCTGGAGCGGTGGACGGGCCAATCGGTCGGCATCGAGCATCAAGAGGCCAAGGCAATGCTCGGCGTCTCGGTGGTCAAGGACTTTTTCCGGGAAGGAATCTCCCTGGAAACAGCCATGAGCCAGGTCACTTCCTACGCGGTCAGCGACATGTTCTATCTCCCTCCCGGCACCATCCCGCCCATGGTGATGCCCTTTGATCCGACCGCCTCACTGCCCCTTTGTCTCGTCAGCGTCTCCAGCCCGACCATGAACGAGAAGGAGCTCTATGACATTGCCTACTTTGAGCTTCGCAATCGGCTGCAGTCCATCCAAGGCGTCATCGCCCCCGCCGTCTACGGGGGCAAATTACGTCGAATCCTGGCCTACGTGAATCGTGGCCAACTGGAAGCCCGTGGACTGTCTCCGATGGACGTGGTCCGAGCGTTGAAGCAACAAAACGTTTTCATTCCGGCTGGAAACTTGAAAGCGGGCGACTTTGACTACCAGATCTTTGCTAATTCCATGCCCAGGTACGTGGAAGAGCTGAACGACATGCCGATCGGGGTCCGCCAGGGAGCGCCCATCATGATGCGGGATGTGGCCGAGGTCAAGGACTCCAGCCAGATCCAGACCAACGTCGTGCGCGTGAACGGTCGCCGCCAGGTCTACATACCCATTTATCGCCAGCCGGGAGCCAATACGATTGAAATCGTCGATGCCATCCAGCGCAATCTGGCCCGTATCCTGGAGCGCCTGCGTGAAATGGACCCCCGGGCCGGCAATCTGGCCATTGAAGTCGTGCTGGATCAATCCGTTTATGTCCGCAATTCACTGAGTGCCCTTCAGCTGGAGGGTTTTCTCGGGGCGGTCTTTGCGGCCCTGGTCGTGTTGCTCTTCTTACGCCAGCTGCGCTCAACACTGGTGGTGCTGGTCAGTCTGCCTCTGGCTATCCTGGCGGCAATCGTGGGCCTGTTTTTCTCCGGTGCGACCCTCAATGCGATGACCATTGGCGGACTGGCTCTGGTGATTGGCATTCTGATTGACCAGTCCATTGTGGTGGTTGAAGCCATTGTCAGACATATCGAGGAGGGAGCGCAGCCCTTCGAGGCGGCACTCAAGGGGGCTCAAGAGGTTGCCATTCCGGTCCTCGTTTCAACCGTGACTTTCTGCATCGTGTTCTTCCCGGTCATTTTCCTGTCCGGAATGGCCAGTTACCTCTTCGGTCCGGTAGCTCTTGCGGCGACTCTGGCCATGGCATTCTCGTTTCTGTTTTCGATCACGCTGGTGCCCGCTTTCTGTGCCCGCATCCTCAAGGCTCATTCGAACCCCCGGCGGTCCGGACACACCTCGGGTCCGCTGAGCAACGCCTATGAGTATTTGTTGGGGAGACTTCTTCGCGTTCGCTGGGCGGTGGTTCTGGCGGCGGCCCTATTGTTCATTGTTTCCTTAGTTCTTCTGCGCCAGACCGGGCGTGAACTCTTCCCGCAGGTCGACGCGGGACAGTTTCAAATCCTGGTTAGACTGCCTTCCGGCACGCGGATCGAAAAGACAGAGAATACCCTGGCTCAAGTCGAACAGGTCATCATCGAGGAGATCGGCCGTCCCGACCCCTGGAGCGAAGAGCGTCACCCCGATTCCAACCTGCGCATGCTCATCACCAACATCGGGGTTCTCATGGACTGGCCGGCCGCTTACACTCCGAATGCAGGACCAATGGACGCCTTTGTGCTCGTTCAACTGAAGAACAATCCTGAAATGCCCGGAACCTTCGAGTATGTGACCAGTCTCCGCTCTCAACTCCAGACCCACTTTCCCAGCGTCGAGTTTTCCTTCGACACTGGCGGAATGCTCTCCTCCGCCCTGAACATGGGCGAACCTGGTCCTATTCACATTCAGGTTTCGGGGAGCAACCTCGATACGTCTCAGCAGATCGCCAGGATCATCGCTAACGAGATGAGAAAGGCCGAAGGGACCGCCGACATTCGCATCGCCCAGCGGATGGACTATCCGATCATCGACATCGAGATCGACCGGGTCAAAGCCGCTTATGCCGGGGTGAACGTGGAGGACATCATGAAGAACCTGGTCACCTCCACCAACTCGAGCATCGGTTTCGATCCCGCTTTCTGGATCGATGAACGCTCGGGCAACCACTACTTTATTGGCGCTCAGTACGCAGAGAGCGAGCTGGTTTCGGTGGAGACGCTGCTGGATATCCCGATCACCAGCGCCAATGGAGGTTCTCCAGTCTCCCTGCGCAACCTGGTCAGAGTCCGACGCACAACGGGCCCTGCTGTCGTCAATCACCGGAACATTACAAGGGTTACCGATATCTACGCTTCCGCACTGCCGGGCTACGACATCGGGTCCGTGGTGGCCGGCATTGAAGAACGCCTGCTCGCCTCGCCGCAACTGAGGCCAAGCCTGAGGCAATCGGATCGCGGAGAGTACTGGGCGGTGACGGGTCCCGACTTCTCCGGCAAGGGTTACAGTTATGTGATGGCCGGCGAAGTTGCCACAATGTACGAAACCCTGGGCCAGTTTCTGGAAGGATTCCTGCTGGCGGCGGTGCTCGTCTACCTGGTCCTGGTGCTGCAGTTCCGATCATTCGCTGACCCCCTTGTCGTCCTGCTGACAGGGCCTCTGGGGCTGATTGGAGTCGCCCTGATGCTCCACCTTACGGGAACCTATCTAAGCATCATGGCGGCTATGGGAATTATCATGATGACTGGTCTGGTGGTTGCCTACAGCATCCTTCTGGTGGATTTTGCTAATCGGCGGCGGGCGCAGGGAAGCTCTGCACATGAAGCCATTCTGGATGCCGCCCGGGTGCGCCTGCGTCCGATCCTGATGACCTCGATGGCGGCGGTGCTGGCTTTGACACCGATGGCGATCGGAGGCCAGGGTGCCGAGGCGAACGCTCCGCTGGCCAGGGTCATCATCGGGGGAGTCCTCAGTTCCGCAACTCTTTCTCTTCTTGTCGTCCCCTGTCTTTACCTGATCTTCAAAGGTAGGGTGACTGAGCAGATCAGGGGTGCCAGGAGCTGATTGCAACAGGAGCGAAGCAATGATTCTCGACAGAAACAGGTTGGCTGGCGCGCGGCCTTTGCCGCTCCATTCTCTGCTCCTCTGGCTGACTGTCTTCAGCTCTTGTGTGGGGCCGCAGATCCAGGAACCCTCGTCCCCGGAGGGGGGCTATTCCACTGCAAGAGAGCCTTCCGTCGTTGTGGAGGTGGTCATCCCGAAGCGAGAGGACCTGCAGCGCCAGATCACTCTGTCTGGCACCATCGAGCCCTTTCAACGGGCCAGGCTCCATTCCAAAGTGGCGGGCTACCTAAAGTGGATCAGCGTCGACATTGGGGATCGAGTTACCAAAGGCCAGATCCTGGCCAAGCTCGAGGTCCCCGAGATGGCTGACCAGTATTCGACGGCGCAGGCTGAACTGGGGATCGTCGAATCGGATCGGACTCACGCAGAGGCCGAAGTGGAAAGAGCGAGAGCCGATCTCCAGCTGAAGAAACTGACGTTTAGCAGGCTGCAGGGGGTCGCTTCGGAGGAACCGGACATGGTTCCTCTTCAGAGAGTGGATGAGCCCAGAGCTGAGTATCAGCTGGCGGAGGCGACGGTAAAAGTGCTCGAGAGCCGCATTCGCCAGGTTGAAAGTCAAAAAAAGAGGGCCATGGCCAGCCTGGAAGGGCTCAGGACACTCATGTCTTACACAGAGATAAAGGCTCCGTTCCGCGGCCTGGTCACTGAACGCCCTGTCGATCCCGGCACCTTGATTCAAGTTGGCTCCAACTCCCAAAATGCCCAGCCGGTGGTCACCATCTCCAGCACCGATGTCCTGCGTGTTTTCGTGGATGTTCCAGAAACGGAGGTCCCGTTTGTGCAGCGAGGCGATCACGCCCTGATCAAAGTGCCAGCCTTGCTCTCCCACGCTTTCGAAGCCCGGATCACTCGCTTTTCCGGAGCCCTGAGTCCCGCAACACGGACGATGCGTACCGAGATCGACATCCCCAACCAGGGAAACATTCTGAAGCCGGGAATGTATGGCGAAGTGACCCTCACACTCGAAGAGCACTCCCGGGCCATCACGCTTCCAGCCGGGGCCGTCCACACTGAGGGGGAAAAGAAATTCACATACTCGGTGGTCGAGGGCCGCCTTCGAAAGATCGAGGTTCAAACCGGCCTCGAGAATGGCATCACAATTGAAATAACCGAAGGGCTCGAGGGAAACGAAACAGTCGTCCTGGCCAGCCGGGGAGAGGTGCAGGAGGGGATGGAAGTAGACGTACAGAAAGCCCCGGTCAGCGAGTAGAAAGGGAGAACCCATGACCAAGAAAGGCCTGACTGTTCTCATTACACTGGTGTTCATTACTCTGCTCTCCGGAGCCCTTGCGGGTCAGGGCCTACAGCACCTCAGCCTGGATCAGGCGATCGAGATGGCTCTGGCCAATCATCCTCATTTGCGGAAAGCTGAACTGGCGGTGACCGGAGGTGAAGCTCGAGTCACCTACGCCCGTTCGCGCTCTTATCCCCAGGTGAACTCAGGTGGGGTCGCCAAGCAGGGTCTGTCCGGTTCGGGGGCCGCGTTCGGCCTGGAGGGCCTGGCGAATTCACCCGAGCCCGATGACATGGCGGTCTCGGTCAATGCCTATTACGATGTCCTGGACTTTGGGCGGACCAAACATGAAACGAGCGCCCGCAAACGAGAGCTGATGTCTCTGCAGCACCAGCTCAGCGCGGTCGAAGCCGAAGTTATACGTGATGTCCGAAAGGCTTATTTCACGACGCTCAAGGCGGCCCAGCTGGTGGAGGTAGCGGAACGGAATCTGGAGGCCACCAAACTGAATCTTCGCCAGGCTGAGGCCTTCTTTCGGGCTGGCCTGCGATCCAAAATCGATGTACATCTGGCCCAGGCCGAGGTTTCGCGGGCCCAACTTCGGCTCACTCAGACGCAGAACGAGCACGCTGTTTCGCTGGCCGGTCTTAGCCATGCGATGGGCGCAGCTGATTCCTCCGCGCAGTTTCAGCTCGAAGAGCCAGACTTGCGCTTGGAGGAGGTGCAGGCTCTCCCAGTCCTGATTGCAGCCGGCCTTGCGAATCGCCCCGAGCTGCGGGCTTTGGAAGCCCAGATCTAAGCCCGTGAGGCGTGGGTCGAGAGAGCCAAGAAGGAGCGCTATCCGAGAATCATGGTGGCATTCAGCGGCGGCTGGACGCGCTTCGCCGAGTTGTCTCTCTCAAATCTCCTTTTCGGAGGCTTCGCAATCAAGCTGCCGGTCTTCGCTGGAGGGCAACTCAAGGCTTCCATCCAGGAAAATGAACAGGCCCAACAGCAGGCAATAGCGACCAGGAATCAACTTCTCCAGGATATTCCACTCGAGATCACTGCCGTCTACCATCAGCTCTCTAATTCGACGGAAGCGGTAAGAATCTTCGACGAAATGAAAACTTACGCCGATGACGCACTTCGGCTGGCCCGAGCCCGCTACCGCATGGAACTCGCCGACCGGGTCGAGCTGGCCCTGGTTCAGGCCTCCCAGGCTGAGGCCGAGAGTGAATACTTCAGTGCTCTTTACGACTACGAGATTCAGACGGCAGAACTGCGCTACAGAACCGGCCAGACTTTTTGGGGGAGCGCGCCTTGACGGTCCAGGTCGGCTTGTCGTTGCAGCAAGGTTGCCGTCTCACGGCAGGACGACCGCTGAAGTTCCAGCACGGTAGCGACCCCTGATGACTCCTGAGATTGGGTTTCTGTTCTTGATTCTGGCCGGCATGGTCGCCCTCTTTCTGACGGAAAAGATTCCGGTGGATCTGACGGCTTTCCTGGGACTGGTCCTCCTGATCTTCAGCGGTTTCGTGAAATCCGACGAAGCCTTCTCGGGGTTCGCCTCTTCGGCTGTCATCACCATGCTTTCGATCTTCATCGTCAGCGCCTCGCTTCTGCACACGGGCATCGCCGATATGGTTGGCGCGCGGATTCATGCCTGGGTGGGTAGCCGTGAAGTGTCTCTGATCGTCACCATCATGCTGGTCGCGGGAGTTTTGTCGGCCTTTATGAACAACATTGCCGCGGCAGCGGTATTGATGCCGGCTGTGGCCAGTCTGGCCCGTCGCGCCGGCCTGTCTCCCTCGCGCCTCTTCATGCCTCTTTCATTCGGCGCCATCCTGGGTGGTACTACAACTCTGGTGGGAACTCCTCCCAACATTCTGGTTGGAGCCATGCTGGAAGCTCGGGGGATGGAGTCCTTTGATCTCTTCGACTTTGCTCCCATGGGCCTGACCCTTCTCTTTCTGGGCATCGTCTACATGACGACTATCGGGCGAAGGCTGCTGCCATCGCGTGAGATGACCCCGTCGCCTTCCACCCCAAGCGACCTGGCTGACGTCTACCACCTGGATGAAATGATTTTTTCCATTCGAATTGCCGCGGATTCCGGCCTGGACGGTACGACTCTGCAGGAGTCGCGCCTCGGTGCTGCACTCGGTGTTCAGGTGGTTGCCATTCTGCGTAATGGCCGCAAGGAGCTGGCACCCAGACCAACCACAGTGCTGAACTCAGGGGACACCCTACTGGTGAAAGGTCAATTGTCGGATCTACAGCAGATCCTCAAAGTTCAGGGCACAGAGATTAAGAAAGCCAGAATAGGCCAGTTACCACGACCCACCTTGGGATTCAGTGCCATCCGCCTCCAGGTCTCCGACGGCTCCACATTCCAGCACAAGAGTCTGAAGCAGTTGAATTTCCGAGGCAAATATGGCGCCATTGTGATGGCTATCCAACGAGGCTCACAACTGCTGCGCGATGGTCTGGGCGGAGAGATTCCGGCAGCTGGCGATGAGCTGGTACTGATCGGAGCCCGGGAGGCCCTGGATCAACTGGGCACGCGCCCTGGACTCATCGTTCTGGAAAGCGGTTTGACAACCCTCCGACCGCTTCAGCAACACCTCTTTCTGATCAAGGTTCACACTGGCTCTCCTCTGGTCGGGGCCACACTGGGTGCGAGCCGGATCGGGGAGCTGATTGGCCTGACCGTGGGGGGCATTGTCCGGGAGGGCGAGACCCACCCGGCGGTTTCTCCAGACGAAATCATCCGCGCCGGAGACAATCTGCTGGTGGCGGGAGAATCAGACAGAATCGCCGGCCTCCTGGAACTCGGTGACATCCAGTTCGATTCCGAGGTGGATGTCTCAGAACTCGGATCCGAGGACGTGGCGCTGCTGGAGGCGTCGCTGGCACCTCGTTGTTCTTTGATCGGGAAGACCCTGCAGGAAATCTCGTTTCGGCAGCGCTATGGACTGCAGGTTTTGGCCGTGTGGCGTGAGGGCGCTCCCCTTCGCTCCAGGTTGGTCAGCCTGAAACTGACCTTTGGCGACGCTCTATTGCTGCGGGGTTCCCCTGAGAGAATGCGCATGCTCGCCGCAGACCCTGATTTCCTGGTTCTCTCCCAAACCGTTCAGGCGGTACGCAGGGTGCGCAAAGCTCCCTTTGCAGTGGGTTGTCTGTTACTGATGATCGGGTTGGTGACGACCGGCATCCAACCGATCCACGTGGCGGCTTTTACAGCAGCTTCACTGGTTGTTCTCTCAGGCGCACTGACCATGAAGGAGGCGTACAGCAGCATTGAGTGGAGGGCAATCTTCCTGGTTGCGGCCATTCTGCCGGTTGGCATCGCCATGGAACGTACGGGGGCGGCCACCTGGCTGGCTGATACCGTCGTTGACACGGCGGGTCCTTTTGGACCTCACATGGTCCTGGCCATGCTGGTGGTGCTTTCGAGCCTGTTGAGTCAAGGTCTGGACGGCGCCCCCACGGTCGTGCTTCTGACGCCGGTCGTTCTCAGAGCGGCTACAGGACTCGGCTTGGATCCCCTTCCCTTGATGATGGGTGTTGGGTTGGCTGCATCAGCGGCGTTCATGACACCTTTCAGCCACAAGGCGAACTTGCTGGTGATGGGTGCCGGCGGGTACCGCTCGGCGGACTACCTCAAAGTAGGCACAGCGTTGACGATTGTCTGTCTGGTCCTACTGGTTTTCATGGTGCCTCTGTTTTTCCCGTTCTAGTGTCTAAAGGCAGTCTTTCTTTCATAGCTTCCGTCAAACAGCGTTTGCCAGTTTCTGCCGTCCAGGGACATCTCCATGCTCGAGGTCATCTGGCCCTCTTCGGACAGATCGTGCATCAGCCTTGTGTGCATACCGGGTCCGCCGTGAGCAACCGTGAGGACGTTTCCATCAAAAGCGCCCTTGAAGACCTCCAGGGGCGAGCCCATGCAATCAAACCAGTGAAGGACGTAGCAACCTTCTTCAGGGTCATAGGTCAAAACGCTGTGCCCCTCAAAAGTGATAACCCCAGAGCGCTCTTGCTCGTAGTCGGAGATCACGGCAAAGCCATTCAGAGCCAGGCGGCTGTTGGTCCGACCGGTAGCGGTGCCCCCCTGGGGAGCCCATTGCGAGGGATGCATGGTCTCAATGCCCTCCCACTCACCAACCAGGTGGCGGAGCTTCAGGTGATGATCTGTCGGTCTCGGCATATCCATGGTCGTGTCCTCCCAGGCTGACTCTACCACGGACTGCTAGAGGCTTCAGGTGCCCGATGGGTAGACCCAGGGCCGGGCCTGCTTGATGGGGAGCCAGGAGGAGCAGCAAAGAGATGGACCGTATTTATGGAAGGGAGTACCCTTGGGACAATAGTTAGCGCAACTCAGGAGTGGAGCGATGAAATACGTCAGGGATGTACTTCTGAAGAAAGGCAACGACATCTGGTCTGTTGCTCCGGACACCCCGGTCTACAAGGCCCTTCAGTTGATGTCCGAGAAGAACTGTGGGGCTGTACTGGTGCTCGATCAGGAGATACTGGTGGGTATTCTGTCAGAGCGGGACTATGCTCGGAAGGTCATCCTCAAGGGGAAGTCTTCCAAGAACACGCCGGTCGAGGAAATCATGAGTCAGAGGGTTGTTTGTATTCAACCCGATAACACAATCGATGAGTGTATGGCGCTGATGACCGATAAGCGCGTTCGACATTTGCCCGTACTCAAAGGGGAAGAGGCACTGGTTGGCCTGATCTCGATCGGGGACGTGGTCAAAGAGGTGATCTCGGAGCAGGAGTTCATCATCAACCAGCTCGAAAGCTACATCAAGGGCTTCCCCGTAACGCGCCTGCACTAGTACTTACTTGCAGAAATGGGCTCAGGGCTGCGGCCGGGAATTTAAACGTTCTCCGCCCTGAGCCCATTTCTGCAAGCAAGTACTAGCTCCTATCAGTATTCTATGAGATCATGACCAGCGCTTTCGTGACTGTGGACCCGCAGGCCGCGTGATCGTATTTCTGCAAGTAAGTACTCTAGTTCATGACCCTTCTTACCGCCCAGGCCGCTTTCTATTACATGGCGGCGGCTAGCGTCACCAGCGCGATCCTGGCCGTGACGCGGAAAAATCCCGTCCACAGCATGCTCTGGGTGCTGGCGCTCTTTCTGCACGTGGCTGGTATCTTCCTGTTGCTGGGAGCGGAATTCCTGGCAGCCGTACAGGTCATCGTTTACGCGGGCGCCATCCTGATCTTCTACCTCTTTGTCCTGATGCTGCTCGACCTGCCGGGCGAGGAGGCTGGGCCGCGGTTCGGCGCCCATTGGCCCCTGGCCGCTGTCGGGGGCCTGGGCTTCGTGGCCCTAGCCTGGCTCGCCCTGGTCGGGACCTTCGTCCCGGCTGGAGTCGAGGCACCGGCTGCTGCGGGCGCGCCGGCGGAGGGTCCACCTCTGGGAAGCCTGGAGGAAGTGGGCATGGCGCTCTTTGGTGCGTTCGCGCTTCCCTTTGAAATGGCCTCGCTGATCCTCCTGGCCGCCATCGTGGGCGCGGTCGTGCTGGCCCGCAGGAGGGCACAACCATGATCGTCCCCGTGGGCGTGGTCCTGGCTCTGAGCGCGGTCCTCTTCGGGATCGGAGTATTCGGCTTCCTGGCCCGGCGCAACCTGATCCTTATGCTGGTCTCGATCGAGGTCATGCTCAATGCTGTCAACCTCAGCCTGGCTGGATTCAGCCGGCACCTCAATGATCCGCGCGGCCAGGTCCTGGCCCTCTTCGTGATCGCCGTGGCAGCAGCGGAGGTGGCGGTCGGTCTGGGGCTCGTGATCGCCCTGAACCGGAACAAGCCAGGGGCCAGCGTGACAGACCTGACTGAGCTCAAATGGTGACACCGGTGGAGACGGTATCTTGATTTCGGTCACACCCCTGCTCACCGTCCTTGTCTCGGCCGTGGGTGCGCTCCTGATCGCCTGTACGGGCGAGCGGCGGGCCAATCTGAGAGAGTTCTGGTCCGTTGCAGCCGGTGTCTCGATGTTTGCCCTGGTAGCCAGCATGATCCCAGAGGTGCTGGCAGGCGGCACGCCGGAATGCGTGCTCTTCAGGCTCCTTCCCGGCATCGAACTCGGCTTTCGGGTGGATGCTTTCGGTCTCCTCTTTGCCTCGGGAGCGTCGCTCCTGTGGATCCTGACCTCGTTCTACTCGATCGGCTACATGCGTTCTCTCAAAGAGCACGCTCAAACCCGTTACTTTGCCTGCTTCGCTCTGGCCCTCTCGGCCACCATGGGGGTGGCCTTCTCGGCCAACCTGTTCACCCTGTTTCTGTTTTATGAGGCCTTGACCCTGGTCACCTACCCCCTGGTGGGTCACAAGGAGACGGCCGAAGCCAGGGCAGGCGCCCGCAAGTACGTGATCTATCTTCTGGGCGCTGCCAAAGTGCTTCTCATTGCCGCCATCATTCTGACCTACAATGTGGCCGACACCTTGGAGTTTCGCAAAGGCGGGATACTGCCGGCTGAGCAGATCACGGCGCAGCCCCTGCTTCTCTATCTGATCTTCGCGCTGTTCCTTTTCGGATTCGCCAAGAATGCGCTCGTACCTCTGCACAGCTGGCTGCCGGCCGCCATGGTGGCCCCCACCCCGGTGAGCGCATTACTGCATGCTGTGGCCGTGGTCAAAACCGGTGTGTTCTCCACGCTTCGGGTTTTTCTGTTCATTTTTGGCGCTGACGCCATGGGCGAGATCGACGCCGACCAATTGGCGCTGGGAGTCGCCTCAGTAACGATCCTGGTCGGCTCGCTCCTGGCCCTGGGACAGGACAACCTCAAGGCCCGGCTGGCCTTCTCCACAGTGAGCCAGCTTTCCTATATCATCCTGGGAGCGGCCCTCCTGAACCAGAGCGGCATTGTGGGCGGGGTCGCCCATATCACCAACCACGCCGTATCGAAGATCACCCTCTTCTTATGCGCGGGCTCCATTTATGTATCCACGCGCAAGACCAAAATCAGCCAGATGTCCGGGCTGGCCAGGCGCATGCCGTGGACCATGGCGGCATTTTCGGTTGCCTCCCTGAGCGTGGTGGGCATTCCCGGCACTTCCGGGTTCGTCTCCAAGTGGTACCTGGCCCTCGGCTCGGTGCATCACCACAGCTTTACCCTGTTAGGGGTACTCCTCGTCAGCTCGCTTCTCAACGCGGCCTACCTCGGCCCGGTCGTGTATAAGGCCTACTTCGAAAAGGCGTCACCCACCCACGAAGAGATCCGCGAGGTGCCCTGGATGGTTGCGCCGCTGGCCGTCAGCGCTGCCGCCAGCCTGCTCCTGGGCCTGTACCCGACCCCCGTACTGGAACTGGCGCGGAGGGTGGCACTACCGTGAACTTCCTGCAGAGGAAACTCGAAAACTCGGTCCGTTTCGCCCGGATCAAGCGCTGCTTTTATGCGGGCCTGGTGGTCGTGGCTGTGGGGGAAATCGTTGTGCCGCTCGTGTTTCACGGGGCCCACCCCCATTTTTGGTTCGAGAGCTTCCCCGCCTGGGGATCTCTCTACGGGTTGGCCTCCTGCGTGGCCATCATAATCGTGTCCAAATTGATCGGGAAGGTGTGGCTCATGCGCCGCGAAGACTACTATGACTCTTGAGTGGGTACACCCGGGATTGTTGCTGATCCTGGGAGCCTGGGCACTGCCCTTCCTCGAAGGCCGGCTCAGGAGCCTGGCGATGCTGCTGCTGCCGGCCGCGGCCCTGGCCCTCTGCCTGCGCATGACGCCGGGTACCTATGGTGAAGTGAGTTTCCTCGGACAAGACCTGGTGTTTGGCCGGGTGGACCAGTTGAGCCTGGTTTTTTCCTACGTCTTCTCGATCATGGGGTTCCTGGGGATGGTCTACGCGCTCCATGTCAAGGACAATGGACAGCACGTGGCGGCCCTGACTTATGTGGGGGGCGCACTCGGGGTCACCTTTGCCGGAGACTTCCTCTCCCTGATCGTGTTCTGGGAACTCATGGCGATCTCCTCCGTGCTTCTGGTGTGGCAGAGCCGCGAATCGGCTGCCCTGGCAGCCGGCTTCCGATACCTGCTGGTCCACGTCTTCGGGGGGCTTCTTCTGCTGGCAGGGATCGTGCTCCACTGGTCTCAGACCAGGTCGGTCGCCTTCGAGGATATGGGAGCCTTTTCAGGCGGCCTGGCCTGGACCCTCATCCTCGTCGCCTTTCTCATCAACGCGGCGGTCCCGCCCCTGGGGGCCTGGCTTCCGGACGCCTACCCCGAGGCCACGGTTACGGGAGCGGTCTTCATGACCGCCTTTACTACCAAGTCCGCGGTCTACGTCTTGATCCGCGGTTTCGCCGGCACTGAACTCCTGGTGTGGCTGGGAGCTGTCATGGCGGTCTACGGCGTAGTCTACGCCGTGCTGGAAAACGATGCGCGGCGGCTGCTGGCCTACCATATCGTCAGCCAGGTCGGCTACATGGTATGCGGCGTAGGAATCGGGACTGCGCTGGCCCTGAACGGTGCCACGGCCCACGCCTTCGCACACATCCTCTACAAGGGCCTCCTCTTCATGGGGGCCGGTGCTGTCCTGGAGGTGACCCGGCTGCGAAAGCTGAGCGATATGGGCGGGCTCTATAAGACCATGCCGATCACCCTCGGCCTTTACATGGTCGGCTCCTTCGCCATTTCGGCCGTGCCCCTTTTCAGCGGCTTCGTGAGTAAGTCCATGGTGGTCTCGGCCGCCGGCGAGGCTCATCTTGGACTGATCTTTCTCATGCTCACTCTGGCCTCCGCCGGGACTTTTCTGCACACGGGCCTGAAGCTTCCCTACTACATGTTCTTTGGTAAAGACTCAGGTGCGCGCGGCCAGGAGCCGCCCCGCAATATGCTCGTGGCCATGGGCCTGGCTGCCGCAGCGTGCGTATTGATCGGGGTCTACCCCCCCCTCCTGTACCAGCAGCTTCCTAATCTCGTGGACTACGCCCCCTATACCCTGCAGCACATCACCAGCACTCTGGGGATGCTGGGCTTTACAGCGCTGGGGTTCTTCCTGTTGCTCAAGCACCTCGACCCGGAGCCGAAGATCAGCCTTGACACGGACTGGTTCTACCGCCGGGGTGGGGTGGCCGCCATGACTCTGGTCCAGGGGCCCCTGGCGCGTCTGGAGTCCGGATTCGTGGGAGAGGTCTATGAGTTTGTCGTGCGCCGGCCCGTGCTGGGCGCGGCGAGTTTCCTGCGCAAACTCGATACCCGCGTCGTGGATTCTGCAGCCGTGGGCGTGGGCCGACTGACCCAGGCCTTCAGCCAGATTTTGAAAACCACCGTCAGCGGCAACACCCAGCACTACGGGCTGATCATGGCGGCCGCAGTCCTGGCGCTGCTCGCTCTGGCCATGATCGCATCACCATGACAGACTACCCGGTCCTGACAGCCATTACCTTTCTGCCCCTTGTGGGCGCGGTCGTGGTACTGTTTTTCGCCGGCGAGCGGCACGCGCGCTGGATCGCCCTGGTCACCACCCTGGCCACGCTGGTCGTCTCGGCTCCGCTCTACCAGAGCTTCGACAAGTCCTCCGGCGCCCTGCAGTTCGTCGAGTCCGCAGACTGGATCCCGACCTGGAATATTTCCTACGGGATGGGTGTGGACGGAATCAGCCTCCCGTTCATTCTCCTCGCTGCTGTCTTGAGCATCCTCTGCGTTGGCGGTTCGTGGGCTGCGGTCAGCACCAGAGTGAAAGAATTCTACGCCGCGCTCCTGGTCGCCGAAACCGCCATGATCGGGCTTTTCGCTGCCACCAACCTTTTTCTCTTCTATATTTTCTGGGAGCTGATGATCATCCCCCTCTTTCTGCTCATCGGCATCTGGGGAGGCCCGGGGCGAGTCTACGCAGCGGTCAAATTTCTGCTCTTCACCCTGGCCGGTAGCGTCTTGATGCTGGTGGGCATGATCGCCCTCTACGCCACCTGCGACACGCTGGACTTCAAGGCCCTCGGCGCCGCGACGCTTCCGCCCGCCTTTCAGGCCTGGCTCTTCGCGGCCTTCCTGGCGGCGTTTGCAGTCAAGGTTCCCATGTTCCCGGTGCATACCTGGCTCCCGGACGCTCACACCGAGGCCCCTACCGCCGGGAGCGTGATCCTGGCCGGAATCCTCCTCAAGATGGGCGCCTACGGATTCCTGCGGGTTTCGCTGCCCATTCTTCCAGACGCCGTACAGTTTTTCCTCACCCCCATGCTCGTCGTCTCAGCAGTGGCCATCGTTTATGGTGCCTACGTGACTCTGGTCCAGACTGACATCAAGCGACTCATCGCTTTTTCGAGCGTTAGCCACATGGGCTTCGTCACCCTGGGCATCTTCACTCTCAACCACAACGGTGTGGAAGGGGCAATCCTGCAGATGATTAATCACGGGATCATCTCCGCGGCCCTCTTTCTGTGCGTCGGCATGATCTACGAGCGCACCCACTCGCGGGAGATCAAGGACTACGGGGGAGTTGCCAGAGTCGCGCCGGTCTACTCGACCTTGTTGGCCCTCTTTTGCCTGGCCGCCGCTGGATTCCCGGGTTTGAACTCCTTTGTGGGAGAGTTTCTCATTATCAGCGGTGCCTTCCAGACCTGGGCCTGGCTCGGGGCCATGGCTGTGTGGGGAGTGGCCCTGGGAACGGCCTATCTGGTCTGGCTCTACTACCGCGTGGTCATGGGCGAGATGAACTCCGGGCTGGAGGGACTCAAGCTCGAGCTCAACGCCCGCGAGGTAGCCACTCTGGCCCCCCTGGCAATACTGGCACTGTGTCTCGGTCTCTACCCTGAGCTCGTTCTTTCCTATCTTCGTGTTCCTGTGGCCGAACTCCTGTCTGGAGGAGTCATGCCATGAACCCCGCGAATCTGGCTGACCTGGCCTTACTCTGGCCGGAGCTGATTCTGGTTGCTGTGGCCCTGGGGCTCATCCTGGCTGCGAGCCGGATTCAGAAAGCGGCGCAGGCCGCTGCAGTGACGGCTCTGGCTGCGTTGGCCGCTGCCCTGGCCTCGGGCTGGGTCCTGTCCCCGAGCCCCCGGACCGGGTTTGGCGGCATGATCACCGTGGACGGCTACTCCCAGTTCTTCAAGGTGCTGATCGCTTCCGCCCTGGGCCTGGTGGCGCTGCTCTCCGTCAGGCGTGTGGACACCGATTACGTTCGGCCAGCCGAGTACCATGCCCTGCTCCTTCTGGCCTCGACGGGCATGATGTTCGCGGTCTCAGCCATAGATCTCCTCACCCTCTACCTGGGCCTGGAGCTCATGACACTCTGCTCATACAGCCTGGTCGGGATCACGGTGGAGAAGCAGAAGTCAAACGAAGCTGCTATCAAGTATTTCCTTCTCGCTTCTTTCGCCTCGGCCCTCCTCCTCTACGGCATAGCCCTGGTCTACGGGGTCACGGGCTCTACGGGTTTTGCAGCCATTGCTTCGACGCTCTCCGCGGGAGGCCTGGGGAGCAATCAGATCCTCCTGGCTGCGATCGGTCTGCTGGCCGCGGGGCTTGCCTTCAAGATTGCGGCGGTGCCCTTTCACGCCTGGGCGCCGGACGCTTACCAGGGCGCGAGCGCCCCGGTTGCTGCCTTTCTGGCGGCCGCCTCCAAGGCCGCTGGCATAGCCGCTCTGGGACGCGTCTGCCTGGTCGCGTTCCCCTCTGAAGCCCGGCTCCTGTCGGTGGTTCTGGCGGGGCTTGCCGCGCTCTCCATTATCGCGGGGAGCATCATTGCCCTGTCCCAGACGGATATGAAACGTCTGCTGGCGTACTCCTCGATTGCGCATGCGGGGTACGCCCTCCTGGGTTTCATTTCGGGGACGCCCAAGGGGGCCTCGGCCACTATGACCTACGCCTTTCTCTATGTCTTCATGACGCTTGGAGCTTTTGGCGTTGTGATCGCGCTGGGCCGGCGGGGCGAGAGCCTCGACGGTTACCGGGGCCTGGCCGCGCAGCGGCCGGCAACCGCCGCGCTGATGCTGCTTTTCCTCCTGTCCCTGACCGGCATCCCGCCTACGGCCGGCTTCGCAGCCA
Organism: Acidobacteriota bacterium; assembly: GCA_965248635.1. Lineage (GTDB taxonomy): Bacteria > Acidobacteriota > UBA6911 > RPQK01 > CBDAPI01 > CBDAPI01. The sequence continues at coordinate 202,889 of OZ252114.1, forward strand.
AGTTCGTCGTCATCCTGAGCGTCGTACGCGCAGGACATCCGGCGCTGGCAGTGCTGGCCGTGGTCTGCAGTTTGTTCTCGGCCTTTGTCTACCTGCGCGTGGCGGTCTTCATGTACATGAAAGCGCCCCGGGAGCCGGAGCCCTCGCGCTACGCTCTGGCAGTGTCCGCGGCGCTGGCAGTGGCCGCGCTGGTCACCGTGATCGGAGGAGTCTTCCCCGGCAGCCTAACCTCCTGGACGGTGGCGCCGTGATGGTCTTTGCGAGTTCCACGTTCCACGTTCCACGTTCCACGTTCCGGGTCGCCACGCTGTGTATAATTGGGGTGATATGAGCGAGTACAGCGAGTACATTGGTATTGCGGTCAGTTTTGCCCTTGCCGGAGGGATCGCGGGGGCCATGGTATGGTTGGCCTCCACCCTGGGTGTGAAGAAGCCTTCGGTGGCAAAGTTAGAGCCCTTCGAGTGCGGAAAGAATCCCTTCTCCGTTCCCGGCGGGAAGCTGGCAATCAAGTTCTATCTGACCGCCATCCTGTTCATCCTGTTCGACGTTGAGCTCGTCTTCCTCTACCCATGGGCCGTGATCTACCGCCAGCTCGGGATGGTGGGTCTGGTGGAGATGGGGATTTTTCTGGGGATCCTGATGGTGGGCTTCGTCTATGCCTGGGACAACGGTGCCCTGGAATGGCAGTGACATGGTGAACGACAACTTGTTTATGACCAGTCGCCTCAATGAGGCCCTTGGCTGGGCCCGGAAGTTTTCCATCTTTCAGTACCCGTTCGTGACGGCTTGCTGTGGGATGGAGTACATGGCCACGGCCTGTTCTCACTACGACGTCGACCGCTTCGGAGCTGGTCTTCCCAGATTCTCCCCGCGCCAGGCGGACGTGCTTTTCGTTGTGGGCACGATCAGCCACAAAATGGCGCCTGTCTTGAAACGCATCCACGACCAGATGGCGGAGCCAAAGTGGGTTGTCGCCTTTGGAGTCTGTACCTGCACGGGCGGCTTCTATGACAACTACGCAACCGTGATGGGTATCGACACGATCATGCCGGTGGACGTCTACATACCGGGTTGCCCTCCGCGCCCGGAGAACGTTCTTGACGGGTTGATGAAGCTCCAGGACAAGATTCAGGCCCAGCACACCTCCGGTCTGGGGACCGCACCCGAAAGCCGCCCGGACGTCTGCGAAGAATGAATACTTCCTCTCTGATTGAATCTGTCAGTGACCGCTTCCCCGATTCAGTCGCGGCTTTTCACAGCTACCGTGGCGATGACACAGTGGTGCTGCGCCGCGAGTCTCTGCTCGAGGTCGCACGATTTCTCAAAGAAGACCCGGCTCTGCAGATGAATTTCCTCATGGACCTGACCGCCGTGGACTACTCGACGTTCGGCAAGAGTCCAGCGCCGGCTTTCTTCGCTTCCTCGGGTGTCGGGGTGAGTCCCTTGACCCAGATCCAGGATGAGGACCCGTGGCCCGGACCCCCGGGGGAGGCGCGCTTTGCCGTCGTGTACCACTTCTACTCTCTCAAGCATAAGCACCGGATACGGCTGGTGGTCCCCGTGGAGGAGCCCGAGCCCGAACTGGATTCGCTGACCTCACTGTGGGCCGGAGCCAACTGGCTCGAGCGCGAGGTCTGGGACATGTTCGGTATCCGATTCCAGGGGCATCCGGATCTCAAGCGCATTCTCATGTACGAAGAGTTCGAGGGCCACCCGCTGCGCAAGGACTACCCCGTCAACAAGCGGCAGCCCCTGATAGGCCCGATTAATTGATGAAAATCCCAACCTCCGGATTGCAAATCCCAATTCTGGATGGTTGCCGTTCAGTGGAAGCTCAATGACACCTGATTCACCCTCCCCCCGGGAGCCCTCCCCGAGCGCCGGCGCGGATCTCGAGACGCGGGATATGATGCTCAACATCGGCCCCGCCCACCCGGCCATGCATGGGATCGTCAGGATCGTGGCCGAGCTCGACGGGGAGCAGATCCAGGATGCCGAAGTGGAAATCGGTTATCTACACCGCGGCTTCGAGAAGATGGCCGAAGTGGTGGACTATAACGGCGTCATCCCCTACACCGACCGGCTCAACTACGTCTCCCCGCTCATCAACAATGTGGGCTACTGCATGACTGTGGAGAAGCTGCTGGGGATCTCAGTCCCGGAGCGCTGCCACTACGTACGCGTCATCGTCTCGGAGATTTCCCGGATCACGGATCACCTCACGTGCGTCGGAGCCACCGCCATGGAACTGGGTGCCTTCAGTGTCTTTCTCTATATGATCAAGGCCCGGGAGTATCTCTGGGAGCTCGTGGAGATGGTAACCGGGGCGCGTTTGACGGTCAGCTACGGTCGCATTGGAGGTGTGAAGGCCGACCTCCCCGAGGATTTTGCCGAGCCCTGCGCCAAAGCATTCGAGGAGACCCGCAAGGTCCTCGACGAGGCGTCCGCGCTCCTCACTCGCAACCGCATCTTTACGGACCGAATGAACGGAACGGGCGTGATCTCCGCCCAAGACGCCATCTCCTACGGCATCACAGGCCCTTTTCTTCGCGCCAGCGGTGCGAATTACGACGTACGAAAGGACTGCCCCTACGCTGTTTACGACCAGATCCCTTTCGATGTGCCTGTCGGGACCCGCGGGGACAACATGGATCGTTATCTGGTACGCATGGAGGAGATGGAGCAGTCCATGCGCATCGTGGAGACGGCGCTGCGCGACATACCGGCAGGCCCGGTCCAGGTCCACCCTGAGACAGGGCGTCCGATCCCGGCCGCGGAGATGGTAGACCTTGGCAAGGCGGGAAACATCGCAGCCATCTCGGGCGGAAACGCCGTCACCGGCCCAACCCTGGAGGGCTCCGGTCGCGCCCAGCATCCGTCCATCGCCACTGACGAGAAGCGGGCCTTCCTCCCTCCCAAGGAGGATACCTACGGCAACATCGAAGGGCTCATGCACCACTTCAAGCTGGTCATGTTCGGCCACGGCGTGCGGCCGCCCCGGGGAGAGGTCTACTTTCCCGTGGAAGGGGCCAACGGGGAGCTCGGGTTCTACGTGGTGAGCGAAGGAGCCGGGACCGCCTACCGAGTTCGGGTTCGTCCCCCCTGCTTCGCCATCATGTCCGCCCTGCCCAGGCTCCTGGAGGGGGACATGATGGCCGACATGGTCCCCACGTTCGGGTCGGTCAATATGATTGGAGGGGAGCTCGACCGGTGAAGCTTTCCGAGCTTGAACCCCGGGTCAAGGAGATCCTGCGACTCTACGAGCAACCCAGGGCAGCCATGCTGCCGGTCTTATGGCTCGTCCAGGAGAGCCAGGGCTACGTCTCCCAGGAGGCCGAGGTCTGGGTGGGACGCGTCCTGGGCGTAGCCCGCTCCCAGGTGCGCGAGGCGGTCAGCTTCTACAACATGTTCCATACCAAACCAGTGGGTCGCCGCGAGCTACGGGTGTGCACGAGTCTGCCCTGCCTGTTGCGCGGTGCCGGGAATGTCCTGGATCAGATCCAGGATCGCTTGAAGATTGGCCCCGGCCAGACCACCCCGGGTGGGGAGGTCACGCTCACCGAGGTGGAGTGCCTGTGCGCCTGCGAAATGTCGCCCATGGCCCAGCTCGACGAGACCTTCATCGGGCCTCTCGAGGGGGGGACCCTGGAGGCCGTTCTCGAGGCCGCGCTGGAGAATCCGGAAGGCTCGGCTCCGCTGCCCGAACCCGACCCGTTCATCTCCAAAGACGGCCCGGTGCTCTCCACCCGCTTCAAAGATCCGGATGGGACCTGGCTGGATGACTACCTGGCTGACGACGGATATCTGGCGGCCAGGAAGGTTCTCACTTCCATGACCCCGGCAGAAGTGATCGAAGAGGTTTCCAAACCCAACCTGCGCGGTCTGGGGGGGGCGGGTTTTCCAGCCGGCAGGAAGTGGTCTTTCGTTCCCAAGGAGACGAAAAAGCCCAAGTACCTCGTGGTCAACGCGGACGAGGGCGAGCCGGGCACCTTCAAGGACCGCTATATCATGGAACGGGACCCGCACGCCCTGATCGAGGGCTTGATCATTGCCGCCTTTGCCATCGATAGTCATAAGGCCTATGTCTATATTCGAGGCGAGTACTTCCGGTCGGCAAGACGTTTACAACGCGCCCTGGATGAGGCCTACAGCCAGGGGTGGCTGGGCCAGGACATCCAGGGGACAGGCTTTGATCTGGACGTCGTCATCCACCGCGGTGCGGGGGCATATATCTGCGGCGAAGAGACCGCACTCCTGACTTCGCTCGAGGGTGGGAAGGGCTTTCCCAAGCTCAAACCTCCCTTTCCGGCCATCTCGGGTCTCTTCTCGTGCCCTACTATCGTGAACAATGTGGAGACGCTGGCCTGTGTCCCCTTCATTCTGCGCAACGGAGCGGAACGCTTCGCCGCGCTCGGCGCTGCCAGGCAGGGCGGGACACGGCTCTTCTGCGTGAGCGGGCATGTGGTCCAGCCCGGCGTCTACGAGGAGCCAGTTACCATCACCCTGCGCGAACTGATCGAGAAAGCCGGCGGTGTCCGCGAGGGCAAAAGGCTCAAAGCTGTCATCCCCGGCGGCATTTCAGCCAAGATTCTCAGTGCCGATGAGATCGACGTGGCCATGGACTTTGACTCCCTTATGAACGCCGGCACAATGGCCGGATCAGGGGGAGTGATCGTGATGGACGAGACCACCTGCATGGTCGAGGCGCTCGACTCCGCCGCCAGGTTTTTTGCCGACGAGTCGTGCGGACAATGTTCGCCCTGCCGTGAGGGGACTGGCTGGGTCCATCGCATTGTGCGCCGCATCGCCGAGGGGCGGGGGAGTGTTCAGGATCTGGAGGACCTTCTCGCCATCGCCGGCGACATGGAGGGAAACACCATCTGCGTCTTTGCCGACGCGGCCGCCTGGCCGGTCCAGTCCTATATCGCGAAATTTCGGGACGAGTTCGAGGAGTATATCCGCAGCGGCCGTAGCGCCGCGAAACAGGAGATCGCTGCATGCCCAGCCTGAGCATCGACGGCCGTGAAATAGGCGTTCCCGAGGGAACCACGGTCATCCAGGCCGCCGAGAAGATGGGGATCTTCATTCCTCGCTACTGCTATCATCCCGGGCTCTCCATCGCGGGCAACTGCCGCATCTGTCTGGTGGACGTGGAAAACTTCTCCAAGCTCCAGATTGCCTGTAACCTGCCCGTGACCGAGGGGATGGTCATACACACCAGCAACGAGAAGGCCGAGGCCGGGCGCCGCGCGGTACTGGAGTTCCTGCTGGCAAACCACCCGCTCGACTGCCCGGTCTGCGACCAGTCCGGTGAGTGCGACCTGCAGAACTTCTACATGAACTTCGGGCTCTACAACCCGCGCTTCAGGGAGCTCAAGGTCAAGAAGCGAAAAGCCGTGGAACTCGGCCCGCATGTGATGCTGGATCAGGAGCGCTGCATCCTCTGCTCGCGCTGCGTGCGCTTCACGGATGAGATCACCAGGACCGGCGAGTTCGGCATCTTCAACCGCGGGGACCGGGCCGAGCTGGGACTCAGCCCCGGTGAAGTACTCGACAATCCCTACTCGGCCAACGTGGTGGACATCTGTCCCGTGGGGGCCTTGACCGAGGCGGATTTCCGTTTCAAGGCCAGGGTCTGGTATCTCTCCAGCGCCCCCACGGTCTGCAACGGCTGCAGCCAGGGCTGTAACATGGATCTCCATTTCGTGCTCGACAGACCGCATCTGAACGACGGGGCTCGGGTGGTGCGCATCAAGCCCCGCCCCAACCCGGATGTCAACCAGTGGTGGCTGTGCGATGAGGGGCGTTACGGCTTTGGCTGGGTAGACCAGGCTCGCTTGAAGCAGGTGCGCGGCCCGTCAGCCGATGCTACCTGGGAGCGGGCCCTCACAGAGATCGCAACCGCTCTGGCAGGGTCGCACCGGGATGAAGCCGGCGCCCGGCTCGGCGTGATCGCCTCTGCCCAGCTCACCAACGAGGAGCTCTTTTTGATCCGGGAGATTTTTCAAACCACCCTGGGAGCCCGGGTCAGTGCCGCTGTCCCCGAGGAGTCGGGGTCCAGCGATGACTTTCTCATCAAGGCGGATAAGAACCCGAACACCGCGGGCGCAGCTCTGCTGGGCCTGGCCGGCCCGGACGCACTCGAGGCCGGGCAGCTGGTGGACGAGGCGCTCGACGGGAGCCTTGAGATCCTGTGGGTTTTCGGACACGATCTGGTGCAACTCTTCGGAGCAGAGAAAGTCCGGCAGTTGTCCAACAAGGTACCGCTCTTCGTCTTCTCGGGTACGAACGAAAACCCGACTGCGGGGCTGGCCCACTGGGTGCTTCCCACGGCAGCCTATGTGGAAAAGGACGGGACTTTCGTGAACTGCCACGGCCGGGTCCAGCGAATCGGCCGTGCCTTTCCGCCCCTCGAGGACTCCCGGGAGGACTGGCGCATTCTCCTGGAACTGGCCGGGAAGCTGGGTCTGTTCCTCCAATGGCGGGGGCCTGAGGAGATCTTCCAGGGGCTCGCCGGGGCGCTGGCGCCTTTCCAGGGATTGAGCTATGAAACGATCGGGGCGCAAGGGGTGGACATGGCGACGGCCGAGCCCACGGCCGGGGCGGCTGCACCATGATGCAAGTCCTGATGATCAAGCTGGTGCTGGCGGGGATCGTTTTTTTTGGGATCTTGAACTTCGCAGGATTTCATACCTGGGTGGAGCGCAAGCAGTCAGCTCTCATTCAGGATCGGATCGGGGCCAACCGGGCCTCCATCCTCGGGTTCCGGATGCTGGGGCTCTTCCACGGCCTGGCCGATGTGCTCAAGATGTTCACCAAGGAGGATATCGTCCCCAGGGGGGCCGACAAGACCCTCCACACCCTGGCTCCCCTATTCTCAGTCTTCTTCGCGCTGGTGGCCTTCGCCGCGATCCCCTTTGGAGATCGCCTCATCCTGGGCGAGGGCCTGGTGATCGACCTTCAGATCGCTAAGATCAACGCGGCGCTGCTCTATGTTTTTGCCATGCTCTCACTGGGGGTCTACGGCGTGATCCTGGCCGGTTTTGCCTCGCGCAACAACTACGCAATCATGGGCGGCCTGAGGGCCACAGCACAGATGATCTCCTATGAGATCGCGTTGGGCATCGCGGTCGTCGGCGTGATCATGGTGTATGGAACCATGGATCTGGGTGAGCTGGTGCGACGCCAGGGATACCTGTTAGGCGGATGGATCCCTTTCTGGGGCTTTGTGGCCCAGCCGGTGGCGTTTGTCATCTTCGTGACCGCAGCCCTGGCTGAAACCAAGCGGCTCCCCTTTGACCTGCCGGAAGGTGAGTCGGAGATCATCGGCTACTTCGTGGAGTACAGCGGAATGAAGTTCGGGATGTTCTTCCTCACGGACTTCCTGGAGACGATCATGGTGGCATGCCTGGCCACCACGCTTTTTTTCGGCGGGTGGCAGGTGCCCTTTCTCATGCCCCACGGCTTCCACTTTCCCTGGGGAGGGGAGATCCTTGTCTCAAATCTGGTCTATGTTCTTCTCGGGGTGATGAGCTTTTCCATCAAGGTCGTGATCTTTTGCTGGTTCTTCATGCAACTGCGCTGGACCCTGCCCCGTTTTCGCTATGACCAGCTCATGATCCTGGGCTGGAAGGGGCTCTTCCCGATTGCGGTCGCCAACGTCGTGGTGACGGCCGTGGTGCTGGTTGTCTTTTTCGGAGAGGCGCCCTGATGGCCGTAAAAGTTGTCCGCAGGCCCGAGTTGACTTTCTGGGAAAAGCTCTACATTCCCCAGATTCTGAGCGGTCTCAAGATCACCTCGGCCCACTTCTTCCGCAACCTCTTTCTCCACACCCTCCACCTCATCGGCCGCCTCAAGCACCTTCCCGCCTCGGTTACCATTCAATACCCCGATGAGCTGAGGCCGCTCATGTCGCGGTTCCGCAGCCGCCACCGGCTCACGCTGCGTGAGGACAACACGCCCCGCTGCGTGGGGTGCATGCTCTGTGAAACGGTCTGCCCGGCCAAGTGCATCACCATCGTGCCCGGCGAGCACCCCGACCCCCACGTCGAAAAGTATCCCATCCGCTTCGACATTGACCTGGGGGTGTGCGTTTACTGCGGCTACTGTGTCGAGGTCTGCCCCGAGGACGCGATCCGAATGGACACGGGAATTCTCGACATCGCGGCCTACTCGAGGGAGGAGATGCAACTTGACATCCATGAGCTCATGGACCCGGAGCTTCGAAAACCGATCAAGGACTGCGCCCTGGAGTTCCCCCACCAGTGCGAGTTGCACGATGGAGAGATGAAGGGTACCTGGGAAGGGATCAACTGGCGTCGGGCTCGGGAATAATCCGGGTTAGCACCATTGACATGCTTGCCTGCCCCAAGTAGTCTTGCTTCTAATTCATGCCGATGCTTCTAAGAGTGATGCTTCCAAAAAAATAACAGAGAAGGGGGTCAGAGAATGAGCCAAGGTCGAGATCAAGGCAAACAGGTGAGTCGACTCGATTTCACAAGACGTGATTTCCACAAACTAACGATGGCTGCCTTTGGCGGCATGGTGGGCGGTTTGTCGGTGGGCCGGAGTGCCGCGGCATTCGGGGGAGGTGAAGAGAGCCTCTTACTCAAGGGGAAACACGTTTGCTGCGGGCTGAACACGTGTAAAGGTCAGGGAGCCGGTGAAAAGAACGAGTGTGCCGGAACGGGCGACTGCGCCACGGTTGAACACCACTCTTGCAAGGGTGAGGAAGGCTGCTCCGGACAGGGTGGTTGCGGCGCCAAACCCGGCGAGAATGGCTGCAAGGGCCAGGGGAGCTGTGCAGTCCCGCTGAAGGCAGATCATGGGGCGCCGAAAAGGGCCAGGGCCAATTTTGAGGCCGCCATGAAAGCGGCGGGTAAGAAGTTCGGCCCGGCTCCCGAGGGTTGCTCCGGTCTATAACCCTTCGAGGCCGATCTGAGCTCTGAAGTCCTGCAGTCGGCCATGGTGTCCAGCTTGCAACGCAACGGAAGGAGAGGTGTGTGAAACTACCGCGACTGGGACACGCCGATCTGGGCTTGGGGGTGGGCCTGCGCACCGTCCATTTCAGCCATATCCTCCAGCAGCAGCCCCATGTCGACTGGTTCGAAATCATCAGTGAGAACTTCATTAACTCGCAGGGACGGGCCCGCTATGTTTTAGAACAGGTGGCCGAACGATACCCGATCGTCATGCACGGTGTGTCCCTGTCGATCGGATCGACCGACCCGCTCAATTTCGATTACCTGAAAAAGGTCAAGAGGCTGGCAAAAGAGGTGAATGCCGGCTGGATCTCCGATCACCTTTGCTGGACAGGAGTGGCGGGGCGCAACACGCACGACTTACTGCCGATTCCATTCAACCGGCAAACTCTGCAGCACGTGGTCAGGAGGGTTCGCATCGTGCAGGACTTCCTGGAACGTCCTCTCGTACTCGAGAACCCCAGCTCCTATGTGACGTTCCGTGACTCCACCATGGAGGAGTGGGAGTTCGTCACCCGGTTGGCCGAGGAGGCCGATTGCGGCTTGCTGCTAGACGTCAACAATGTCTACGTCTCGAGCTTCAACCACGACATGGATCCGGTGGAGTTCGTCAGCTCACTGCCCCACGAACGCATTGTGCAGTTCCACCTGGCCGGGCACAGTAATTACACCACCCATCTGATCGATACACACGACGATCACGTCATCGACCCCGTGTGGGAGTTGTACAGGCTGGCTCACAAGCTTACCGGAGGAGTATCGACGCTTTTGGAGTGGGATGCCAAGATTCCACCGTTTCCCGTCATGCATGAGGAGGTCCTCAAGGCTAAGCAATTCATGAGCGAGCATCTCGAACCGGCCGCAAGTAAAAACTTACTGACCCCTGCGCCCGGGCCGGCCGCGAGCAGAGCCGGCACATCATCGCAAGAGGGCTCATCGACCGTCGCGTCCCTGGGTCGTAAAACTGATGCCTCCTGGGTGCCCCACCCGCTGCACCATGTGAGACCCGAAGTCGTCTAGGATCCGGAGTAAGGAAGACCATAAACGCCGGCAGACCCCGCCCCCATTGGCTTGCAAGACGAGACAATGTAAGGCCTGGAACATGATCAATGGCTGACCCGCCAGAGCCCAAACCCGCAGCGGAGGAGAAGGCGCGTCAGCTGGACGTGGTGGAACACTGGTTTCAGACGGTCATTGCGCACCCCGAAGGAGTCGACGAGGGGGTCGGCTCGTCTGAGGCCCAGCAACTGATTCGGCTTGGTCGCGACCAACTGGAGCAGGTCATCCTCCGCTCCCAGAAGCTCACGGCCGGCGAGCGTCTGTCGATCTACGCCAACGCCTACTACGCCCGTCTGGTCGAATGCCTGGGCGAGTGCTTCCCCATTTTCAGGAAGGCCCTGGGCGAAGAGGTTTTTAGCGGGTTCGCTTTAGAGTATCTCCAGCGCTACCCCTCGCAGAGCTACACCCTGGATCATCTGGGCCAGAATTTCACTCGTTTTCTCCGGGAGACGCGCTCCGATCGCAGCGACGACGGCCGACCGGCTAAGACAAACTGGCCTGACTTTCTGTTCGATCTGGCCACCCTGGAATGGACAGTCGCCCAGGTGTTCGACGGGCCGGGTATCGAGCGAGAGCGGGTCCTCGCCCCGGACGATCTGCAGGTACTGGCAGGTGAGCGTTTCGGACAGGCACAGCTAGTTCCGGTCGTATGCCTGCGCTTACTGACATTCCGCTATCCAGTCAATGCTTACTACACTGCCGCTCGGGGTGCTGGGGAAAATGAGAAAGTCTCAATCCCCGACCCATCGGCCGAGCATGTCGCCATCACCCGTCGTGATTACATCGTCCGCCGCTACACGCTCACCGCGCCGCAGAGAGCTTTGCTAGAGGTGTTGCAAACCGGGGGTACCTTGACAGAGGCGATCTCTGGGGCCGCTGAGATCAGCCAAACGGGGGACGACGAGCTGGCCGTCGAACTCCAGTCCTGGTTTCGCTTCTGGGCGGCAGAGTGCTTCTTTCAGGCCGTGGTACTACCCGGTGAAGACAGCACGAGTTCAGTTGATTCAAGCCAGACCCGTGTGTAACATGCGCTGAGAGGAACTTCTTTGGTTCTCATACTGAAACGTCTGTTCCTGGGCCTCCTTTTCATCGGCGGAACATCTGCAATCCTGCTGCTCTCTGACGTTAGGAGACGGACATCCGACAGATCCCGAGTGGAGGTGGCAATTCTCCAGTTCGCCACAAGTCCGTTGATGGATGCGGGGGTCAAGGGAATGAGGGAGGCCCTGAACGATAGTGGTTTTGCGACGGCAGAGACGCTTGCCCTTCGGCTTTACAATGCGGAAGGGGACATGCCTACGGTCAACGCCATCGCCAGTGAGATCACGAGTGGTCAGTTCGATCTGATCCTGACGTCGGGCACCCCGGCCATGCAGGCAGTTGCCAATGCCAACCGGTTGGGAAAAACGACCCATGTCTTTGGACTGGTCGCCGATCCTTTTGGTGCTGGCGTGGGAATCAGCCGCGAGAACCCTCTCGACCACCCGGCGCACTTGGTCGGGATCGGATCGTTTATTCCGGGCCGCCCGGCCTTTGAGCTGGCCCGACAAATGTTCCCGAATTTGAAGACCGTCGGCGAAGTCTGGAACCCCGCGGAATCAAACTCAGAGGCCTTTACTCGGGAGGCTCGCAAGATCTGTGCGGACCTGGGGATCGAACTTATGGAGGCCAATGTCGACAACACGGCTGGCGTCTTCGAGGCGGCCAGCTCGCTGGTCGCGAGAGGCGTCGAAGCTCTCTGGATTGGAGGCGATAACACGGTAGCATCCGCTGCGGACTCGGTTGTGGCGGCCGCTCGGGCGGGCCACATCCCGGTCTTTTCTATTCTAACTGGAAACGCGGAGCAGGGAGCCCTTTTTGAATCGGGGGCTGACTTCTACGAGGTGGGCCGACAGACCGGTGAATTGGCTGCCCGAATCCTGGGGGGAGCTGATCCGGCCACAATCCCCGTGGTGAATTCCGTCCCCGCAAGACTGGTCATCAATCGCACGGCGCTGAGCGGCTTACATGACCCCTGGAGACCAACCAGAGAAGCCCTCGACCGTGCCCACAGCGTAATCGATGAGAGCGGCATCCGCACCAAGCCCGACCCTCAAGTCAGGGCGGCTTTTGATCGGGCCCCTCTGGCCAAGACATGGCAGCTGAGCATGCTGAGTTTCCATGAGACACCGACGACGGAAGAAGCTGAAAAAGGTGTTTTGGATGGTCTGCGCGAGGCCGGTCTGGTAGAGAGCAGGGATTATGTAATCGGACGCCTGAACGCTCAAATGGACATGGCCACTGCCAATAGCCTGGTGGATGCCGTAGTCACAAAGAATTCCGACCTGTTGATCGCGATTACGACACCCATTCTACAGGCCTCCGTGGCCAGGGCGGGTCGCATACCGATCGTGTTTTCTCTAGTGGCAAATCCTGTTCTGGCCGGCGCCGGGCGCTCCAACGAGGATCATCTTCCCAACATCACCGGAGTGTTCGTGGTGAGTCCCTTTGATGAAATGATGTCGGTTCTTCGCCAGTGCCTGCCCGAGGTTAAAGTGGTAGGCACTCTTTTCGCGCCGGCGGAGGTCAACTCCGTGTTCTATAAGGACCTTATGTTGCAGGCAGCAAAACAGGCGGGGATCGAGGTCGAACTGATCGGAGTCAGCACCACCGGCGAGGTCGCCGACGCTGCGTTGTCGCTGTGTAGTCGAAATATCGATGCCGTCTGCCAGATCTCTGACAACATGTCCAGTTCCACATTCGTTGCCACTGCTGCAGCCGCGAATCGGTTCAAACTCCCTGTCTTCACGTTCAACACGAACCAAGCGGAACAAGGGGCTGCTGTGGTGGTGGCGCGAGACTACTACGACGGGGGACGGGAAAGCGGCCTGCTTGCCGCTCGAGTCATGAGGGGTGAGGACCCCGCCACGATTCCCTTCCAACCGACCCGAACTACCAGGGTGGTTGTGAATCTCAAGGCAGCCGGAGTTTCAGGACTCAGGATACCGCCCTCTCTCCTGGAGCGGGCCGACAGGGTGATTCGATAGTAGGCTCGATCACGCACGCTGACGAGTTCAGGGGTAGGCAGGATGGAGACTAGCAAGCACCAACAGGAAGGATTCCTGGAAGTCAGGGTGAGTGGACGCCTGGATTCGCACTGGGCGGATTATCTGGCAGAAGAGGTCAGCCAGATCATTCAGCAAGGGACTCACACCATTCAGCTCAACCTGGCTGAGGTCCGTTATCTGAGTTCGGCCGGCATCGGGGTGCTGCTCAGGTTCCATAGGGAGTTGGCACGGATCGATGGCTCGATGCGCGTCTCCAATCCCTCACCAATGGTCAGGAAGGTTCTGGAGATTTCCGGCCTTGCCAAGACTTTGCTTCTTGACACCTCGGAAGCGTCCGAACCAGAAGCCGCACCGCCTCCGGTGAAGGAGCAGGAGCGGGATGGGGTTCGCTACCAGATTTATCAGAAAACTGCTGGCAAGTCCCTCGAATGTCGAATCATCGGCGACCCCTTGCGCCTGTCCGGTTGTCGGTTTGAGCAAGAGGACTGTCAAAGGGTGACTTTGAAAAGTTCCAGCTTCGGTCTGGGAATTGGGGCTCTAGGGTCCGATTTTGACTCGTGCCGAGAACGCTTTGGGGAGTTTCTGGCAGCGGCCGGAACCGCCATCTATGCACCCACCGATCAGACAGGTGCTCCTGATTACCTGGTATCAGCCGGGGAGACGCTCTCCGAGATATCGGTGCTTTATGGCCTCATCTGCGAAGGGTCCCTGGCTCTACAGGCCCGTTTTGAAACTTCCCATCAAGAGGGACGGGTGAGTCTCAGTAGCGTGGCAGAAAGTTGTCTGGAAATTGCTGATTCGGATGTGGTGGGTCTGGTGCTCGTCTCAGAATCCGTTGGGTTGGGGGGAGCAGCCTTGAAGCGCTCTCCTGCACTGGACGCATCTCCTCAAGCCCCTTTCGAACACCCTGGAATCAGGCGTTGGCTCTCGTTCACTCCTGAACGGGTCTACGCTGGTTCCGTCAACCTGGTGGTTGGGGTGGCATTGAGAGGAGATGCCGGTGAGCTTGGCCCAATCGTGCGTCCGCTGGGCGAGTCAAACGGAACGGCCGGTCACTTCCACGCTGCGGCTTTCACCTATGGTCCCGTGAAGCGCGGAGAAATTAACTTGCGAGAGACGGTAGCGACACTCTTTAGGACAGAGAGGCCTCTCGCCGTGCTTCATCTCTTGCATGATAGTCGACCTATCCTGGGAATAGGGGAGAGCGAGTTTTCGCGAGGCGCCTGCTGGTTTGGACCGATCTCGAATGTGTCTTCTTGAGGAGTTGGTATGACCCTTCTCATTGGTGCCTGGACAGTGGGTTTGATCCTCTCGTTGCTGGCCCTCGGCGTGTTTATCAGCTTTCGGGTTTTTCATTTTCCGGATATTACAGCGGATGGATCGATCACACTGGGTGCTTCTGTGGCGGCCGTCTTGCTGGTGGCCGGCGTCAACCCCATAGTCGCTACAGGGGCCGCCTTCGCATCCGGGCTGGTGGCCGGTGCGATCACGGGTGTTCTTCATACCAAATTCAACATACACAAGCTCTTGTCGGGAATTCTGGTCATGACGGCTCTCTACTCGGTCAATCTGCACGTGATGGGCAGAAGTAACATTCCGTTGATGTCAGCGACAACTCTGGCCACCTTTGCAGAGCAGATCGGGTCCAACATCCTGGGGACGGTGAAATTCTTCTGGTCTGGGGCTGGGAAGTGTCCAGGCGCGACGCGTCGGTTTGGGTCATGGCTTTGTTTTTGACCTCCTTGGTGGGGCTGGCAATGTACGCTTTTTTTCGAACCAACCTGGGAACCGCGATGCGGGGGACCGGAGACAACGCCCAGATGATCCGTGCCCTGGGAGTCAGCGACGAGAATATGACGGTTCTAGGCCTCTCGGTCTCAAACGGCCTGATCGCTCTCTCGGGAGCACTGCTGTCTCAGTACCAGGGCTTCGCCGATGTGCAGATGGGCATAGGTATGGTTGTCTGGGGTCTGGCAAGCGTCATTATAGGGGAGGCCTTAGTCAGGACTCCGACCCTGGGTCTGACCATCACGGGCGCTGTCATGGGCTCGGTTCTATTTCGCCTGATGGTGGCGATCGCCCTGCGCTGGGGCTTGAATCCTAACGATTTGAAGCTCATCACCGCCGTTTTTGTATTCGCCGCTTTGATCCTCCCCACACTCCTTGAAAGGATTCGCGAGTCGCGAGCACGAGCCGCCAATGCTTGAGATCGAAAACGTTTCCAAGACATTTCACCCGAACACACCGAATGAGGTTCGCGGTCTCAGGAACATCAGACTGAGCCTGGAGGAAGGTTCGTTCGTTGTCGTCATTGGCACCAATGGGTCTGGGAAATCGACCCTGCTGAATGCGGTGGCAGGGACCTTCTGGTCGACTCGGGAAGAGTCACATTAGCCGGGGTTGATGTGACTGACTGGCCCGAGCACCGAAGAGCCGGGCTCATTGGCCGGGTCTTCCAGAATCCCTTTAGTGGAACGGCTCCGAGTCTTTCCATCGCGGAGAACCTGGCGCTGGCTGCCCGGCGCGGCCTGCCCCGGGGGCTGGGGTGGGCACTGGCCAAGCAGGTCACGAGCGAACTGAGCGAGCGAGTCAAGACGCTGGACATGGGGCTCGAGGACCGGCTGGACAATGTCATCGGAAGCCTGTCCGGAGGCCAAAGGCAAGCTTTGACGCTGCTCATGGCCACCTGCCTGAAGCCCAAACTTTTGCTGCTGGATGAACACACAGCCGCGCTGGATCCCAAGAGCTCCGAGCAGGTGATCCGTATGACCCAGGAAACTGTCTCCAGGGAGAGGATCACGACGCTGATGGTTACCCACTCCATGCATCAGGCTGCCCAGCTTGGAGATCGCCTCTTGATGATGCATGCCGGGGAAATCATTCACGACCTCCATGGAGCCGAAAAGCGACGTTTGCGACCCAGCGATCTTGTGGAGCGGTTCGAAGAGCTGCGGCGTGAAGAGCAGCTGGATGAGATCGCTGCTGAGATGCTCCGAGCCTCCTATGTTTGAACGGGTCAAGAGAAGAGCAGGCGATTGATGAAACTCAGTTCGCTCGAGTTAACCAATCAGCTTTCGGAAATCGGAAAACTGACCGATCTCCTGGAGCAGTTCGCCGAGGCTTGGGGCCTGTCAGAGGACGTTCTCTTTGAAGCGAGTCTTGCGCTGGATGAGATCGTCAGCAATATCATCAGGCACGGTTACCCTGACTCAGGAGACCATCGCATCACGGTACGAATCGGGTTGGAAAAGGGCAACTTTATCATGGAAGTCGAGGATGACGCCCCGGAGTTCAATCCCCTGGATGCGCCGGAACCGGACACCAGCGCTCCGCTGGAAGAGCGGGCCATCGGGGGCCTGGGAATCTTCCTGACGCGCAAGCTGATGGATAACATGTCGTATAGACGCTTCGAGGGTAAGAACATCCTGACTCTGTCTAAGAAGTTGTAGAAATGTTAGATTCTAGAGCTCTGGAAAACCCGCGCCCAAGCCTGAGCAAGAAACGGCTTACTATCGCAGCGCTGCTCGTGGTGATGTCAATCGCCTGGGCGAACACCCCACTACTGGCACAGCAAAGTCAGGAAACCCCTGGGGACCTCACAGATTTGACGCTCGAGGAGTTGATGGAACTGGATGTCCTTTTCGTCAACGTCCTGGGGACCCATACCCATCTGGCAGGCGAATGGATGATTGGCTACAAGTTCATGTTCATGAGAATGCAGGGGAATCGAGACGGGACGACCAGGCAAACTGCGGGCGAGGTCCTCCAGAATTTTCCGGTCACTCCTACCGAAATGAATATGGCCATGCACATGTTCGAGTTGATGTACTCCCCGTCGAATGATCTTATGTTGATGGCTATGTTCCCGTACCTTGACCTTTCAATGGATCACCTGACCCGGTCGGGCGTACAGTTCACTACCGCAACCCAGGGAATCAGCGACATCAGCTTGTCGGGCGTATATACGGTGTATGGTGACGTGGAAAAAGGGGGGCACCGTCTTCTCGTCATTCCGGGATTGAGTTTTCCTACCGGATCCATTGACGAGAAAGGTGACACCCCGGCCGGGCACCAGCAGCTTCCCTATCCCATGCAGCTGGGTTCCGGTACGTTCGATCTGCTTCCCGGCTTCGCTTATTTGGCCGATTCCGGAAACTGGGCCTGGCTGACCGAGGCGAAAGGTACCATCCGGCTGGGAAAGAACAGCCGCGATTACAGCCTGGGGGATCAACTGCACCTCAATGCCTGGGTGAGCCGCCGGTTGACCAGGATGACCAGTCTGACCGCTCAGATTCAGGGGTTCATCTGGGGAAATATCGATGGAGCGGATCCCCAATTGAACCCGGCGATCGTCCCCACCGCTGATCCCAACAGACGTGGTGGAAAGAGGGTTGACTTCGTGTTGGGGTGGGACCTATATGCGCCGGAAGGGAGATTCAAGGGGAATCGGTTGGCGATCGAGGCAGGCGTTCCGATGTACCAGTCGCTGGATGGGCCCCAGCTCGAGAATGAGTGGCGACTGACCGCCGCTTGGAATTGGACTTTTTAAATGGCGAGGATATTAAGGCCGGCTCCGGTTGCAAGCCTAATCCTGATGATCTCGTTCTCCCCGGTCGCTATGGCCCTCCAACCAGACCCCCAGCCCTTGCGCGAGTATCGCATCAAAGCAGCCTTCTTATACAACTTTGCGAAGTTCGTAGAATGGCCGCCAGAAGCGTTCGAGGATAACGATTCTACACTCATTCTGGGCGTCTTCGGTGACGATCCCTTCGGTGCAGCCCTTCAGTCCCTCAGGGGAAAGACGGTGAGGGGGAGGAGTCTCACAATCAAGCGATTTGACAGCCTCTTGGACCTGGACCAGTGCCATATCCTTTTCATCACATCATCTGAGCAGCAGCAACAGCAAAAGGCCTTGAACTCCCTCCAGGGTTCGAATGTTCTGACCGTCGGTGAGATGCAGCGCTTCGCTCAAATGGGAGGGATCATCAATTTCGTTGTCCGAAACAACAAGCTTCGCTTCGAAATCAATCTGGATGCCGGGAAGCGTGCTGGACTGATGATCAGCTCACAGCTCCTGAAATTGGCGGATTCTGTGGTTCAGTAGCATGTCAGGATTTCGAGAACTGTCCATCAAGTGGAAGCTGACTTGGATCATCCTGGGTACGAGTACGGCTGCGCTACTGTTGGCGTGTGTGGCGTTTGTCGGCTACGAGCTGAGTACCTTTCGGGATCGCATGATCCAAGAAGTCTCCACTGTGGCGGGCGTGATCGGAGAGAACAGCAAGGCCGCTCTCATCTTCCAGGATCCCGAGGCTGCAGAGGGAACCCTGGCAGCGCTGGGAAACGAGGAGCAGATCGTAGCGGCGGCGGTCTATGGGGCTGACGGCCTGCCCTTCGCAGCGTACTATCGGAGAGATGTGACCGATCATCTCCCACTCCCTGACCGGCCCGCGACGGGACACCGATTCGAGAGCGATCATCTCGAGCTTTTCCAGGAGATCTTCCTCGATGAGGAGAAGATTGGCGCCATTTTTCTCCGTACTGACATGCGCGAGATGTATTCTCGCTTGAAGCGGTACGCTCTCATCGTCTCCTTTGTGCTTTTAACGTCCATTCTTTTTGCTTCGGTGCTGTCGGGACAACTCCAACGTGTGATTTCTGACCCGATTATGGAGCTCGAGCAGACGGCCAGGAGAATCTCGGAAAGGAAAGACTATTCCAGCCGAGCCGAGAAACGCGGCGAAGACGAGATTGGGGTACTGATCGACACCTTCAACGAGATGTTAGGGGAGATTCAGCAGCGCGATGTAGCCCTGTCCAGTGCAAAAGCGGAGGCTGAATCGGCGACTCGGGCAAAAAGCGTGTTCCTGGCAAACATGAGTCACGAAATCCGCACTCCCATTAACGGGATCGTTGGGATGACCGAGCTGGCTCTCGATACGCAGCTAACCCTGGTCCAACGGGAGTACCTCGAGATGGTGAGGGTGTCGGCCGAGTCCTTGATGGCGGTGATCAACGATATCCTCGACTTCTCAAAGATTGAAGCTGAGAGACTCACCCTGGAATCGACTCCCTTCGACCTCCAGATGGCGGTTGAGGAGTCAGCAGAAATATTGGCGATCAAGGCTGAGGAAAAGGCGATCGACCTCATCGTTCGTTACGCCCCGGGCTCCCCCCGACACTTCGTAGGCGATGTGGGACGCATTCGCCAGGTGGTCACGAACCTGGCCAACAATGCCATCAAGTTTACAGGTGAGGGGAGCGTAATGATCAACGTGGAATGCGACAACCAGACCGAGAAGGAAGCAAGCATGCGGGTGTCGGTCGAAGACACCGGCATCGGGATTCCCGAAGACAGACTCGAGACTGTGTTCGCTGAGTTCACACAAGCAGACCCTTCAACGACTCGAAAGTATGGCGGGACCGGGTTGGGATTGACGATCAGCAAGCAATTAGTCGAGTTAATGGGTGGCAGCATCGGCGTGTCCAGCCGGCTGGAGCAGGGATCGACTTTCTGGTTTACGCTTCTTTTGCCCTTGGACCCGGAGCCGGCAATTGTCCCTACGCCGGGGACAAGTCTGGCAGATGTCCGTGTGTTGATCGTGGACGACGATGAAATCAGCCGTCGCGTTTTGGCTGAGCAAATCATCAGTTGGGGAATGCGTGCTGACACTCGGGGTTCTGCTGAGGAGGGGTTGACAACGCTCCGCCGGGCGCAGGCAGACGACCAGCCCTACCAGGTCGCCATTCTTGATTACCAGATGCCCGGAGCGGATGGCGAGAGTCTGGGGCTTGACATCAAATCCGATCCCTTGCTGAGGGACACCGTGCTGGTGATGCTCAGCTCACTGAGCCAGGGGAGTGATGAGGAGCGGATCTCGAAGGCGGGATTTGCTGCTTACATGCTCAAACTGGTGCGCCAGTCATTGCTTATGGACACCCTGGTCACAGTTTGGTCCGCCCACAAAGAGGGCGTGTCAACCGGTTTGGTCACCCGTTACACGCTGGCTAAAGCTGCCGCTGCCAGCAGCGACCTCCCTACCAAGACTGACCGGTCCGTGGGTGCTCGGGTGCTGGTTGCCGAGGATAACATCGTCAACCAGAAAGTTGCCCAGCGGATGCTGGAGAAGCTGGGTTGCCAGGTACAGGTGGTGGCCAATGGGAAAGAAGCAGTCGAAATTCTGGAGTTGGTTCCCTTTGAGCTCGTTTTTATGGACTGCCAGATGCCCGAGATGGATGGCTACGAGGCAACTGCTGAGATTCGCCGGCGTGAATCCGATTCACGTCACATTCCCATCATCGCTTTCACTGCTCACACCATGCGGGGCGACAGGGAGCGGTGTTTAGCGGCGGGAATGGATGACTACATCCCCAAACCGGTGAAGTCTGAAGACCTCCGAAGAGTGCTTCAAGAATGGCAGGGAAGCGCCAATGCAGACCCTCCAGCGGGGGAGAGCTCCGAAGAGAATAAAGAGTCGGGAAAGTCCGTCGATCAAGCTGTGCTTGACGGGCTTCGGGAGCTCAACGAGGACGATGAACCGGACATTGTGACCGAACTGATCGACCTCTTTCTCCGCGATACGCCGCCGCGGCTGGCCGCTCTGAAGGACGCCATCAAAGAAGGGGATGCTCAAGCCCTTTCACGGACTGCGCACACGCTCAAAGGCAGCAGTGCCAATCTGGGAGCCACCCGACTGGCCGCGCTCAATGCCGAGCTGCAGAGCAAGGCTTCCGACGGCTTGCTCGAGGAAGCCAGCCGTCTGGTTGCTCAGCTCGACAGTGAGTTTGAGCGGGTACGCCATGTACTCGAGTCTGAACGGCTGCCCCCATCATAGGCGACCCTATTCCCGCAAGTAGGTACTAGATGACCAACGCCCCCGGAACAGAAAAAGAGCACGGTTCATTGCTCGTGGTTGATGACGATGAGATGAACAGGGTCATGCTGTCACGTCTTCTGACACGAGGCGGCTATGCAGTCACTGAAGCAAGCGACGGTGCCGCGGCCCTCGAGCTGGTCGAAAAACATTCGTTTGACCTCGTCTTGTTGGACATTTTGATGCCGGGCATCGACGGACTGCAGGTTCTCGAAAACCTGCGCAGGACCCGCTCGGTGGCCGAGCTTCCCATCATAATGGCGACAGCGGAGGACAGCAGCAGCGACGTGGTCCGGGCCCTGAAGCTGGGCGCTAACGACTACGTCACGAAGCCCCTGGATTTTTCTGTAGTTCTCGCCCGGGTGCAGACCCAGTTGTCACTGAAGCGCGCCAAGGATGAGCTGGAGGCGACAAACGCCAGGATGAAAAGGGACCTTGAAGCGGCTGCTAAGGTGCAGCGGGCCCTGATGCCGAGCTCTTTGCCGGAAGTGCGAGAGTTCAGGTTTGTGTGGAATTTCGTTCCGTGTGACGAGCTGGGTGGCGATATTCTGGATGTTTTTCAGCTCGATGAGGACAGGATCGGTCTCTATCTGCTGGACGTGAGTGGTCATGGCGTCCGGGCGGCTCTTCTCTCTGTCACTCTCAACCGACTGTTAGCACAAATGGCAGAGAGATCCCTTCAATTCGAGGAAGCGGGTGGGAGCCAGAGGGAAGCCCAGCTGCTGTCGCCCGCAGAAGTTGCCGCCCAATTGAACACCCGATTCCAGATGGACGACAGCCCCGGGGCGGTGCAATACTTTACCTTCGTGTACGGGATCTTGTACACGCGCGCCCTGACGGGGCTTCGATCCATCATCCGCAAGAAGGATTCGCCATCGGTTGGTTTCCTGACGCGACTTACCAGGAGTCTGTGATCGAGCTGAAGCCGGGTGATCGCCTCTATCTCTACTCCGATGGCATCCTGGAGGCGATGAACTCAGAGGATGAACTCTTCGGTCCTGAACGACTTGTAGAGGCCCTTGAAAGAAGACGTACTTTGACCCTCCAGGGTAGCGTTGAGGGGTTGGTGGAGTGTGGTAGACAATGGTCTGGTGAGGCCGGTTTTGCCGATGACGTCTCGATACTGGCCCTCGAACGCGGAGGCGTCGAAACTCCTTAAGCGAGTCGTGGGCTGTGCTATCTGGTTCTTGGCCGGCATCATCTATTTCGCGATCCACGCCCGTCATTACATGGTGCTGTCTCCGGAGGAAGAGTTCGCCATGAATCAAAGGGAAAGGCCTGGGGAAACCGCTGTCTGAGTGCTCCCGAACAGCCGTTTGCGAGGGCAACACTTGGAAGATTAACATGCAGAGATCGCTAATCCAGGAGGTTGCATCCAATGATCGCCATGAATCTCGTACAAACCATAACCGACGGTTTCGCAAGGTCGCGATTCCTCGCAAACTCGACTGAAAAACTGCCTCCACAAGAGGGAAATCGGCGCCCAGCGCCCAGGTTCATGTTCTCGCGGAACGGAGTGTTGGGCGGATGGAGCCAAGCCGTCTTCATAGCCTCTTTGTTGCTTGCACACACAGGGGTCGAGGATGCGAGGGCACAAGGGCCCATCGCTCGCCTCGAAGATCTGCTGGCCCTGGCTCGGGAACACAACCCGCAGCTCCATGCGGCCCAACGGAGATGGGAGGCGATGACCAAGGTTCCGAGGCAGACGGGCAGTCTGCCCGACCCGGCAGTCTCCGTCCGAAACTTCGGGGTAGGCCACCCTTTCTCCACCTTGAACACCAGCAACTTCGCTTTTGTCAGTCTCGGCGTCTCGCAGCAAATCCCCTTTCCAGGAAAACAGAGGCTGAGATCGGACATGGCGAGAGAGGACGCCTTGGCCGAGAAGGAGCGTTACCGCCAGCTGGAGTTGGAGGTGCTGTCCCAGGTCAAGACTGCCTACTATGACTACTCTTACTTCGCGAAGGCATTGGAGACGGTGGCCAGGACGCGCGATCTAATGCTCAGCTTCGAGAAGATCGCGGGGGCGCGATACTCCGTGGGAAAAGGCCTTCAACAGGACGTGCTGCGGGCTCAGCTCGAACTTACGGGGCTGCGGGAGCGAGAGGAGATTTTCCGTCAGCACCAGGGGAGCGCACAAGCTGCGATCAACACTTTGGTGGACCGCGAGCCCGGCGCGCTTTTGGGTTCGCCGGAAGAGGTCGAGCAGGCGCCTTTTCCAGCCGAAGTGACCAAGCTCTACGAACAGATGCAGCACAATTCTCCAGTATTGCGGGAGCGGGAACACCAGGTGGGCCGCAATGCCCTGGCCGTAGATCTATCTCGCAAGAATTATTTTCCCGATATGCGGGCCGGGTTTGAGTGGCAACACACGGGATCGATGTTCCGGGACTACTACGTTGCAGCTTTCGAGGTCAGAGTGCCGCTCTATTTTTGGCGCAAGCAACGTTTAGGAGCCGAAGAAGCCTCTGCCCGACTGATCGAGTCGCGCCGATCCTACAGGGCTGCGACCCAGGAACTCCTGTTTCAAGCCAAAGACCAGTTCTTACAGGCCCGCGCCTCGGACCGTCTGCTATCGCTTTACAAAACCGCCCTGATTCCGCAAACCACCCTGACACTGGAGTCAGCCATTTCAAGCTATGAAGTGGGATCGGTGGACTTCCTGACTCTGGTGAGTGCTGCTATCGTATTACTCGACTATGAGCTGGAGTATTACAGTCAGCTTGCTACCTATCAGAAGGCGCTGGCCCTTCTGGAACCCATAGTCGGTATGACGCTTATTCCCTGAAGAGAGCTTGCAAGATGGGGGCAGACGAGAAGGGTTTTGGTCGTTTAGCAGTTGCGTTGCTGCTGATGGCAGCTGCCGTGGGCTGTGGCCTTAATCGAACAGGCGCGCCTTCGGATGACCACGACACTGCTACGAGCGGGGCGGCAGTGATCGACTACTGGACCTGCACTATGCACCCTTCGGTCAAGCTGAAGGAGCCTGGCACCTGTCCGATCTGCGGCATGAACCTGGAGGCGGTCAAGAGACAGGAGGCAGCCGCACAGGAGCCCAGCATCTACTGGACCTGTACCATGCACCTTTCAGTCAAGATGAAGGAACCCGGCACCTGCCCGATTTGCGGCATGAACCTGGAGCAAGTCAAGAAACAGGGGAGGCCGAAGGGCGATGATTCGGGTGAAGCTGCGAGTTCCATGTTCACCGTCGAACCGATCCGCCAGCAGTTGATCGGAGTCCGCCTGGAACCGGTGGTCATGCGGAGTTTGGACAGGAGCATAACGACCGTGGGCACCGTGGACCTGGACGAGACCCGTATTACCCACTTCCACACCAAGTACCGCGGCTGGATAAGCAAAGTTTTTGTCAACTATACCTGGCAGCGTGTCAACAAAGGGGATCCGCTTTTCTCTCTCTACAGTCCAGAATTGGTTGCCACGCAGGAAGAGTTCCTGCTGGCCCTCAAGGCTCAGCGTACTCTCGGCGACCACCCCCTCGAAGAGGTGGCGACGGGCGCCCGCTCACTACTGACCGCTGCCAGGAGGCGCCTGCTGCTGTGGGATGTCACTGAAGGGCAGCTCGACGAACTGGCGCGGACGGGAGAAGTGCAGAAGGATCTGATTGTTTATTCAACGGTTGAGGGGCATGTGACCCATAGGAACGCCTTTGAAAACATGCTGGTCGAACCAGGAACGAGGCTCTATACCGTGGCCGATCATTCCCGCGTGTGGGTGCACGTCGAGGTTTATGAGAACGACATTTCCCTGGTCCGCCGGGGGCAGCATGCCGTGATGACTGTGGACGCCTATCCGGGTAGGCGACTTGCCGGCAAGGTGACCTACATCTGGCCCCATCTTTCGGAAGCCACTCGCACTCTGAGAGTGCGACTGGAGTTTGCCAATCCGGATTCAATACTCAAGCCGGGAATGTACGCCCAGGTCAGACTCTACGTTTCGCGACACACGGCCATGGTGGTCCCGACCAGCGCAGTTTTGCGGACTGGTGAGCGCGACATCGTCTTTATAAGTCATGGACAAGGACGCATGGAAGCACGACGCATTGAGGTAGGCGGGCGTTTCGAGGATTTCTATGAGGTCAGCAGGGGTCTGAAGCTCGGTGAAGAGGTCGTGGCGGCCGCAAACTTCTTGATTGACGCCGAGAGTCAAGTACAAGGTGCGATTGCAAGCTGGGGCGGAGCGGAACGCTGATTAACCGAATCATTGACTACTGCGCCCGGAACCGCTTCCTGGTTCTGCTGTCTGTCGGTTTCCTGACTGCCTGGGGCGCCTGGTCCATATACAACGTCACGCTGGATGCCATCCCGGATCTATCCGATGTCCAGATTATTGTCTTCACTGAGTGGCCCGGTCGCAGCCCCGATCTGGTGGAAGACCAGATCACCTACCCGATTGTCACTTCCCTGCTGGCGGCACCCAGGGTGCAGTTCGTGCGAGCACAATCGTTCTTTGGCCTTTCGTTCGTCTACGTCATTTTCGACGACGGCACCGACATGTACTGGGCGCGGAGCCGCGTGCTGGAGTACATGCAAAGCATCCTGGGCAGCCTGCCTGAGGGGGTGACCCCCAGGCTGGGTCCGGACGCCACCGGCGTCGGGTGGGTGTACCAGTACGTTCTCCTGGACGAGACGGGGCGTTACAACCTCGCTGAGCTGCGAAGCTTTCAGGATTGGTACCTGAAGTACTGGTTGCAGGGAGTACCAGGCGTGGCGGAGGTAGCCAGTGTCGGCGGCTACGTCAAGCAATATCAGATCACTCTGGACCCTGACAAATTGCGCGCTTACAACGTTCCACTGCGCAGGGTGATCGACGCCGTTCGGAGGAGCAATAACGATGTCGGGGGCAAAACCCTGGAGATCGCGACCACCGAGTACTTTGTGCGGGGACGGGGTTATGTCCGCTCGATTCGTGATCTCGAAACCGTCCCGGTGGGTACCGACGGGCGGGGAACACCGGTCTATATCAGGGACCTCGGCCAGGTGACGCTTGGTCCCGACATTCGTCGCGGACTCGCCGAGTGGAACGGGCAGGGGGAAGTTGTGGGGGGCATCGTTGTGATGCGCTTCGGGGAGAATGCTCTGGACGTCATCGAGAGAGTGAAGACGAGACTCGATGAAGTTCAAGGCTCTCTGCCCCAGGGCGTCAAGATTGTTCCCTCCTACGATCGCTCAGAGTTGATTCTTCGGTCCATCAAGAACCTCACGGACACCCTCAAGGAAGAAATTGCGATCGTCAGTATCATTATTATCCTTTTCTTACTGCACCTTCCCAGCGCGCTCCTGCCCATCGTCACGATTCCTATCGCCATCATTTTGTCTTTTATCCCGATGTACTACATGGGGCTCACGGCCAACATCATGTCGCTGGGCGGCATTGCTATCGCAATCGGTGCGCTGGTGGACGCCTCGATCGTGGTCGTGGAGCAAACTCGCAAGAAGCTCGAGCAGTGGGACGCTGAAGGGCGTAAGGAGCCGCCTGGAGAGGTCATCATTGGGGCGGTGAAAGAGGTAGCCGGTCCCAGCTTCTTTTCGCTGCTGGTCATCGCCGTCGCCTTTCTCCCGATATTCACGCTCTCGGCTCAGGAAGGCCGACTGTTCAAGCCCCTCGCCTTCACTAAGAACTTTTCGATGGCCTTCGCTGCCATTCTCGCCATCACCCTCATGCCGGCTCTCATCACACTGGTTTCCCGGGTACGACCATTCTCTTTTCGTCCTCGTTTGCTTTCGGCAGTACTGAATGTGGTCTGGGTGGGGAAGATTCAACCCGAAGAAAAGCATCCTCTGAGCCGGTTTATGATTGCTCTTTACCGGCCCGTAGTGGATGTGGTGTTGCGCTTCAAATGGACTGTGCTGGCACTGGCGGTCTTGGCGGTGGCTCTGACCGTTCCCATCTATCTGCAGCTCGGCTCCGAGTTTATGCCCCCCCTCAACGAAGGCTCGATTCTGTTCATGCCGACTTCGGTGCCGGGCATGTCCATCACCGAAGCATCCCGGATTCTCCAAACCCAGGATAAGATCCTCTCACAATTTCCTGAGGTTGAGAGTGTTTTCGGCAAGATCGGACGCTCCAGTACCCCCACTGATCCCGCCCCGCTCAGCATGGTGGAGACGACAGTGCTCTTGAAACCGGCAGCGGAGTGGCGGACCGTCCAGCAAGAGCGCTGGTATTCCAGTTGGGCTCCCGAGCAACTGAAGGACGTTCTGCGGCGCCTCTGGCCCGAAGTGCGGCCGATGACCTGGGACGAGCTGGTCGAAGACATGGGCCCCAAGGTCAAGTTTCCCGGGATGGCCAACATCTGGTGGATGCCCGTCCAGACACGGACGGAAATGTTGGCCACAGGCATGCGCAGCAACCTGGGCATCAAAATCTTTGGACCCGACCTGGCCAGGAGCGAAGAGATTGGCATACAGATCGAAGAGGCTCTCACCGACGTGCCAGGCACCCGCAGCGTCTTTGCCGAGCGCGTCACCGGGGGTTACTTTGTCGATATCGAGGTCAACCGCGAGGCAGCGGCACGCTATGGTCTCACCGTGGGCGATGTCCAGGACATCATCGAGACCGCCATCGGCGGTAAGACCATTGCTCACACAGTGGAAGGGCGCGAGCGTTATCCAATCAGTATCCGGTATCCCCGCGAGCTGCGTGACGACATCGACAAGCTGAGCCAGGTGTTGGTAGCAACACCGACTGGAGTACAGATCCCCATATCCCTGGTCACCGATGTTTACTACAGCAAGGGTGCCCCTCAGATCCGCGATGAGGGCGGCCAGCTCGTGGCCTTCGTCTTCGTCGATGTCTCTCACAAGAATTACGAAGGCTACATCCAACACGCCAAGCAAGTTGTACGAGAGAAAGTAGATCTGCCCGCTGGATACCGCATCGAGTGGGCCGGTCAGTACAAATATCTGATCCGCACCCGGGAGCATCTCAAGGTGATCCTGCCTTTGACGCTTTTCATTATCGTGGTGCTCCTCTATCTCAACACTCGCTCTCTCATCAAAGCCTCGATCATTCTGCTCGCGGTGCCGTTTTCAGCAATCGGGGCGATCTGGCTCCTCTACCTGCTCGGTTATAACATGAGCATAGCAGTATGGGTCGGTCTGATCGCCCTGCTGGGCGTGGATGCGGAGACTGGCGTTTTCATGCTCCTGTACCTCGACCTGGCCTACGAAGAGCGGCGGGAAAAGGGCCTCATGCACTCAATGGCGGACCTGAAAGAGGCAATCATCGAAGGA
This sequence comes from Acidobacteriota bacterium, assembly GCA_965248635.1. Classification (GTDB taxonomy): domain Bacteria; phylum Acidobacteriota; class UBA6911; order RPQK01; family CBDAPI01; genus CBDAPI01. The sequence goes on from OZ252114.1 coordinate 231,100, forward strand.
GCCGTGAAAAGAGTTCGCCCCAAGGTGATGACGGTGGCAACAACCTTTATCGCACTGGTGCCCATCATGTGGTCCACTGGCACGGGGGCGGACGTGATGCGCCGCATCGCCGCACCCGTGGTTGGTGGAATACTCACTTCCTTCCTCATGGAACTCCTGGTGTATCCAGCCATTTACGAGATCTGGAGGGGGGTTTCGATTCGCCGTGCTATGAAGGATGTCTCGCATGCTTAAGATTTTGCTTACTTTGCTTCTATGTGCTGCCGGCGCAGCTCAGGCGGCCGTAGAGTTTCAGTTCAAGGTGGCTCGCAGCAAGTCTCTGCGAGATGAATCTGGGCAGTTGACGCTCGGTGATGAAGGGATCACCTATCGGTCGGACAACGGAAAGACCTCGCTGCGGTTTGCTTACGCCGACATCCGGAAAGCAGATCTGTCACGGCCGAACCTGATTCGACTGCGTCTCTATGATCGGTTGAAGCGGAAGCTCGGGGGCAATCGCAGCTATGAATTTCGTTTGAAGGAGGACGTTGCCGATTCGAGACTTGCCCGCTTCCTGATCCAGCGTCTGGAGCGCCCCCTGATAGGTTTCTACGAGCTTGCGGGCCAATCTTCCGGGGAGATTCCGGTTTATCATCGCCATCGACTTCGCGGGTGCCATGGGGTACTTCGCATAGTGGAGGAAGGCATTCAGTTCGTGAGTGAAAAATCAGCCGATTCTCGAAGCTGGCTGTATCAGGACCTGGAAACGATCGGCAGTTTGAGGCCCTTTAACCTGCGCGTCCGGTCTTTTGTAGAGACGTATACTTTTGATCTGAAAGACAGGGTGCCTGAGGAGACGTACCGCCTGATCTGGCAGCGCATCCACAATCGGCAAACCAGTAGAGCCGATGGGAACTGAGGACGTTGATGCGAGATTCATGGCGATCATCGGACTCAACTCCTTCGATGAACTCTCGTTCCCGTTAAGAGGACGGAGTTTCTTTGTCGAGCTTCTCAGTCCGCCACCGAGACGCTTATTTCCTCACTGTTGGTCCGGATCTCGGGGACGTACATGGCGTAGCCCAGCAAGGGCAGGGCATGAAAGTCACCGGGAGTTTCCGCGCGCAGTTCATAGCGCAGCTCCCAGAAACCCTCGGGGAGCTTGTCGATGAAGAATGCAACCTTCCGGTCACGAAGTTCGCGGTGCACCCACCGGGTCCTCCCCGTCAGGCGACTCTGATCGGTTCCCGAAATGCTCTGTTCCCCGGGGGACGCCTCACCCGAGATGGCACTCGACCTCAACTGCCGGGCGTAGACCGGGCCTCCACTGCGCAGGGCAACAGCTTCCAGGCCGGCCGGCTTCAGGTCTTCGAACACCAGGTACTCATAGTTGTTCTTGGCCTCGATCCTGAGTACGACTTCGAGGCGCTCGCCGCTCTTGAGGGTATCTCCATCCTTCACTCGGACTCGTTCCAGGACGTGCCCGTTCAAGAGCGTCGGCCGAGGCACCAGTCGGTAGTACTCGCGCTGGCTGAAGATCTCATAGCCCTCCGCCTGGATGGGCTCTTCAAGGCTGAAGAATCGGGCTTCAACCATGTAGTCAGAGAGGAGCCTCGCCATCGGTTCGCCGGATCTCAATCTGATTGGTCTGGTCTCGAATCATCTCCGGGTCGATCACAAAGCGACTGGGAGCGGAGAGCAATTCCGCGCCCGAGATGTGACGCTCTGCTATCTTTTCGCCGTTGACCCGCACCTCATATCCGACCTCCTGTTCGAGCTCTCCACTGACCTCCAGATAGTCGTTGAGGGCCAGGACAACAATGGCGGTGTCGCGGGTGCTGCTCCACTGGGCTCCACGCCGATTCTTGATCAGCCAGTTGATGACCGGATCCACCAGTTCGTGGTCAGGGCGGATCTGAAGCAGTGCCCGAAGGGCGAAAGCCGTGGCCTCGACCCCACCCTCGGACCATCTCCAGTGGATTCCGTCCTCACCCCAGTGAGCCGTCGGCAGTCCCCCCTTACCCGGAGAGGACCGCTGGATCAGCTGCGACTGCAGGGGAAGTCGATCCCGCTTGACACCGTTCTCCAGATTCTCGATCAGGGTTTGGGCCCGCGGCGGGTTGTTCATCTGGTGGGCACTGAGGGCCAGCAGGGCTCGCGTATAGGCATTCAGCCGCTCTCGATTGTTCCACAGATGATTGAAGGCATTCACCTGGAAAGAACTGGGGCCCGTGCGGCTCACTGAACGATAGGCGCTCAGGCCGTGCAGCATCCAGGCCTGCAGGTCAGGGGTCGTTTCTGCTTCCACGATTTCCTGATCGAGGAAGCGGGCGGCCCGCTGCAGCACATCACTCTTCACCTCCATTTCGGCTTCCAGGGCCAGGCTCAGCCCCCACACCACATAAGCCGTCATGAAGTGGTCGCTGTCCCCTTCTTTCCACCAGCCCCAGCCGCCGTCGCTGTGCTGAAAATCATAGAGGCGCTGCAAGCCCCTTTCGATCATGTCCTCCAGAAGCCTCAAGTCCCGGGGTCCTTTTCGGTGGGTCTGGGAGGCCGTCTCAGCCTGGATGCCTCCAAACAACTTGCCGGCGATGTCTTCCGCTTCCAGTCCCATTCTTCTGAGGGTTCGAGCCGTGATGGCAGCGGGGAGAAAGCGGCTCATGGTCTGCTCGGTGCAGCCATAGGGGTAGTCGATCAGGTAGGGGAGGGCGTCGAGCATGGTCACCGCCAGGCTGGGTGTCACCTGAATGGTCAACCGGGTACTTTCGGGTTTGCGAGCCGGCAGGTCGAGTGGAATCCTGAGCAACTCCTCCATCGATTTGCCGGAAGTCGCGATCAGTTTCTCGATCCCGTGCTCAAAAACCGGATAGACCTTCTCCATGGCATCGGAGTAGTTATCGGCCCGGGCGACGACCTTCAGCCGGGTTTCCCCCGGATGCTCCACTTTGAACCGCCAGTCCACCCGGGTGTCGCCCTGGGCCTCGATCGAGACGCTCTTCCGGGCCTCCGAGAGAGGGGAACCCAGAGCGCTGGCCAGCAGTTCGATGCTGGTCCTCAGGGCCCGGCCCGTATTGTTGTTGACCACCGCCGAAACCGTCACCGTGTCACCCGTCAGGAAAAACCGCGGGGACTGCAGCCGGACCATCAGGGGCTGGTTGGTGACGACGGTCGTGGTCCCCTGGCCGAAATGATCATCGCTGGTGATGGCCCGGGCCGTGGCTCGCCAGGTCGTGAGGGTGTCATTGAAGGTAACCGGTACGATGGCCTTGCCGTCCTCTCCGGTGATGACGTCAGGGGTCCACAGGATGGTGGTGCTGAAATCGCTGCGGACCTGGACAGGCTGGGCAGCCTGGGATTGGGGAGCAGCGACCGATTTTCGCGCCACGGCGTACCCGGCAACCATTTCCATGCTGGCATGGGCCCGGAACTGCCGGCTCTCGGATTCGGCCATGACCGCGTCCGCAGCAAAGTTGTCCAGACGGCCGGAACGGCTACTCATGTCACGGCTCAGTTCTTGTCCCACCGCTCCTCTCGGTGGTACACCGCCACCAATTCCTCCGCCCAGATCCTGCCTGGCCCCCGCCATAATCAGGTTCCCATCTGCGTCTTCTTCCAGGCGCAGGTAGCGTTTCTGCTGAAAAGTGCTCTGGGTTTGAACCTGCAGGCTTCTCTTGCGACCGAAGAAAAAGCGCAGCGGATCGGAGGCATAGTCGTCCTGAATCGCGTACACGGAGTCATCCACGACGCCAAAGGCGACCTCGGCCGAGACGGGGTTTCCGTGTTCGTCACGGGTGATCAGCGTCATCTGTCCCTTTTTGCGGGAAAGGTACTCGTCCTGGTTGGCGACGATCTCCACCTGGACGGCATTCTGAGCGGGTGGAACGATGAGTTGTTTCGTGTCTTCGTGAATCTGGGTGTCGGATACCATGAAGGCCCGCAAAAACACATTGGGGACGTGCTGGGCCCCGATGTCGATCTGGACCAGTTTGACCGTCCCCTCCAGATGAACCACCTGATAGCTGTAAAGATCTTCCGCCTCCACACTGAGCAGAACCCAGCGGTCGCTGGTGTGGCTGGCCAGCATGGCCGTCAGAGGCTGCCCCACACGGGCCGTGTCCCGATCCAGTACGATCTCGAGGCCGCCGTGGCGATAACCAAGGTCCTGGCTGCGGCGATCCCCGACCCAGACCTGGGCCTCCGACTGCACCGGGAAGTCGGCTTCCCGATCACTGACCCAACGGATCCGATAGTAGCCTTCGCTCTTAGCTGAGAAGGTCAGCTCTGCCTGGCCTTCCTCGTCCGTGCGCATCCTGCGGGAGAGAATCTCTTCATCCCGATAACCGCGATACTTGAGACGCCATCCTGCAGGCAGTTGGACCCCCGACCTCCCTGCCTGTCGCTTGCGGAGCTCTTGGGCGCTTGACTCGTGACCCAGGTGGTCGATCCAGATCTCTTCCCAGCGACTCTGGTAGACGGTAACGATTCCCTCTGCCTGGAGAGGACGCTGGTTGGCATCGAGCGTGTGTATCTTCAGCTCTACTTTGTCACCGGGCCGGTAGAGATGGTGGTCGGGTTGCAGATAGGCAAAGTAGCGCTGCCGGGTCACCCGAACTCTCCCGCTGGAGACAACTTCTCGGCGCGAAGAGTCACGCACCCGGGCTTCAATCTCGAATTCGACGTCCTGCAAGCCAACCGTGCTGGTTAATCAATGGTCACGGAAGCGCTTCCGTCCTCGTCCGTTTTAACGGTAGTGCGCTTGACTTCCTGCCCGCGCCAGCCTCCGTATTGACGGTTCCAGCTGTGGTCGGCATCCCGCAGCCAGGAGAATTCATCGGGAGGGCGCCAGTAGTGCTGGAAAGGGCGCTGAAACACAATAATCTCCGTCTCGGCTCCCACCACCGGACCTCCAAAGTAGTACTCGGTCACAACCTTCACTTCGACCTCTTCACCCAGGGAAAAGACCCGGGGCCGATCATCTTCGCGGGGGGGCTCTACGTGAACTCTGAACTCGGGCAGTTTGTATTCCTCCAGCCTGAGCAGGGTCTCTGATCCGATCCAGTGCTTCCGACCCTGATCCCAGAAGCTGATTTTGTACTCTCCCAGGGGCATGGCTCCGGTCAGCTCCAGACTGCCCCACCCGCTCCCAAAGCGGTTCAACGTGACCCCGGTCTTTTCAATGCGGACACCCTTGGGATCGGTGATCTCGATCTCCAGCTCCTGGTCGGAAGGGGTGGAGTATCCCTGCGGGGACTCCAGTCGTGCCACCAGCTTCCAGTGGGCCTTCTCCCCGGGGCGGTATGCCGGTCGGTCGGTGAGCACGTACACTTTCCATTTGGAGTGCTGCGGAGAGTAACCATGGCCCTGGCTGAAGGCCTGTTGATCTCGGTGGGACACGGCTGCGAAAAAACTGTGGCTGTTATTTCCCTCTCGGGGAAAGCGCATCCTGGCAACCCCATCGTCGCCGGTTCGGCCCCTTCGGAGCAGCCAGCGGTCGTGCCCGCTGGAATAGCGCCAGACGGAGAACTCGGCTCCGGCTACAGGAGACCCGTCCAGAGCGCTGCACATGTACAGCAGTGCACTGCTTCCATGAGTCTTGAGGACCAGGGACGATTCCGAAACCAGAATCAGATCCCGAGCCTCCTTGCCACCTGCTTTGGCGACCAGAAGGTAGGCACCGGGCGGCAGCTTCTCCAGCCGTTCCTGCGAAGAACCGGGTCGATGATCGGACTCGTTCTCGATCGATTTGGCCCAGCTGCGGAGAGTCTCCCGCCCCTGGACGTGAAGTGTGTCGATCCAGTTCACCTGTTTTGTTTCCAGGTGCAGGGAGACCTCATCGACCAGGTCGATCGGATACACCTCCAGGCGGATGGAGTGGACGTTTCGCCAGTTCAGATGGAACTGAATCTCGGAATCGGGAAGAAATACGCTCGAAACCCCAACCCCGATCCTGGGGCCCGTGATCTCCTGGAGCTGGCGCTGGGCCCGGTCGTAGTAACGCGTCTCGCCTTTGGAGTAGTCTCGAAGTAGTCTTCTCAGCAGCTCCACCGCGCGGATGTAGTCCGGCTCGTTGTACCACTGGCCGTTTTCCCGAAGCCGAATCCGGCCGGTGTTGGACATGAACTGGGAAAATCGGAAAAGAGCGTCGTCGTACCAGTCCACTCTCCTGCCGGCTTCCAGGGCCGCCTCGAAGTGGCGGCCGGCTCGCTTCTTCTGGGTCCAGTTACCCTGGGCCGCGAGCGTCGTGGCCAGAAGATAATTGGCCTGCGTCTTTTCGGCGTCCGTCCGGGCCAGGTTGAGAGTGTTCTGAAGTATCGGAAGAGGGAGATAGTTGCCGTAATAGCCATAGTAATAGCCTTGATCCTCCCAGTGGGGGAGGCTGATCGAGAAAACGCCTTGCAGGTAGCGCCGGCGGGCCACCTCCAGATCGCGGGATCCCGCCCAGTAGTCGAGAGCTTTCTGATAGTAGGGCCAGGCCTGGTGCCAGTTGCGGGCGTTGCGGCGCATCCAGTGGTAATCCCCCAGCGACTGGTAGATCTCGGCCGCCACCACATCCTTTTGCTCCTTTCGCAGCAGTTCCTGGAGCTGTCTCTCCGCTTCCTCCAGCTGAGATGGGTCCGAGGACTGAGTCGCAGCCCTGGATCTCCAAAGCGTGTCGGCCAGCCGGAACTCGACCCATCTCGTCTGCTCAGGATCCAGCTGCAGGTCAGGGGCGCGCAGATACGTGTCATAGGCCCGCTGAAAGGACTTTCTGGCGTAGAACTGCTCGGCCGTCTCCTGAATTGAGCTGTAGTCACCGTAGTTCACCGGACCCGCTTGGGGCGGTTCCTGGCTCGACCCCTCCTGCCCACTCCAGGGCAGGAGGCTGACCAGGGTCAGAAGAATGAGTGCTGAAACGGTGATCTTCATGGCATATCCCCTTGGCAAAGACCTTCATTAGTCTGCTTTTGACACTTCGGAGGGTTCCTGGTGCCCCTTCCGCTTTATAACGGCCCAGCGGTCCTTTTCTTAGATGCGGTGAATGGGTTCTGGGTTCTGATGAGTGATGTAGTCTGCAGGTCTGACAACAGAACCGCGGGCGCAGGCCGCGGCTACCAATCAGGAGTCGAGCTACTACTCAGCACTACCCGGCCACCCGGGCGTGCTGATGGAGAGCTTTCTGGATCAACAGGAACTCTCCCAGATTCTCCGAGTTCAGGATGCCCACGAGCTGACCATCACGCACCACCGGGAGGGTTCGGCATTCGCACTCCTGCAGACGTCGAAAGGCGCTCTGGGCCATTTCAGAAGGATCAGCAGTCTGAAACTCCCGATCCATGACCTCGGCCACGCTCCCGCCCTGCCCTTCGCTGGCCAGGGCCGACATCATCCCGGAACGAGTCAGGACTCCGACGACGGCACCCTGGTCCAACACCGGGAAGTCCTGCTGGGAACCGGCTAGGATGTGGCGTACTGCATCGGAGAGCGAATCGTGAATGGAGAGGGTCTGAAAATCGGTCATCATGAGGTGGCTGACGGGGATGCCGCGAAGCGCCGTCCTCATCTGGACCATGCTGGCTTCCCCGGCCGCACCCATCCACACGAAAAGAGCGATGAAGACCAGAAAAGGGTTGCTAAACAGACCCACGAAACCGAAGAACAATGCCAGGACCTGGCCGGTGGTGGCAGCGATTTCGGTGGCTCGAACATAGTCCATCTTGAGAGCCAGCAGAGCCCTCAGCACCCTCCCCCCGTCCATTGGGAAGGCAGGAATCAGGTTGAAGATGGCCAGGACGATATTCACCCAGAACATCTTGATCAGGAAATTGCCCCCCACCATTTCTAGATTCCCGGGGTCGGCGAGACCGCCCGCGGGGCCCAGGAAGACAAAGACTCCGGCAGCCAGTGCTACGTTGACGGCCGGCCCGGCCAGTGCCACCAGGAGTTCCTGACGTGGGTCTTCCGGCATGCGCTCCAGGCGGGCGACCCCGCCAATCGGCAGCAGTGTGATGTCCCGGGTGGCAATCCCGAAGCGGCGGGCTGTCAAAGCATGGCCCAGTTCATGCAGGACCACAATGGCGAACAGGACCGAAATGAAAATCAGGCGGTAGAGGGTATCGACAAGACTGCGCCTGGGCAGGTAATAGTTGATTCCGACCCAGCCCAGAATCAACAGAAAAGTGACGTGCATGAACACGTCGATTCCGGCAATTCTCCCGATCTTCCAGGACCACTTCATGGCAAGTCTCTGCTGGTCATTCTCCCCGATCCGTGGGAGTGAAGACAATGGCCACTGGTTAAGAGACACCAGAACCGCGGGCGCAGGCCACGGTGTCGAGAAGCTGGCTCACCCGGTCGTCCAGTTTCAGACCCGGAGCTGCCCCCCGGCATTGGTGACGGTCGTAAAGGAGGCCACCAGCGCCCCAACACCGGTGCTGTCGACATAGTGGACGTCGCCGAGATGAATCACGACGTTGCGGTGTCCTTCGGCCACCAGTTCCCGGATCTTTCTGTGAAGCTCGCTGGTTCCGTCGTCGATCGTAACCTTCCCGCGGACTTCAACGATGGACACATTGTCGTGGCTGCGCAATTCGATTTGCATCGGCTTGCCTCCCCCTCTGTTTATACCATCCAGGAACCTGGGAGAAAACCGGGATCAAGTAGTCCCTCAGCAGCCCACGGTCAACGGTCAACCGTCCCACAGTCCCTGATGAAGAGTGGGCGGTTTTCTCCTCTGTTATACTCCCGCAGAGGGTGAAGGACATGTCTTTTCCGACCGCAATCGAGGGTGCAAACGGAACCGGAAGAGTCCGACTCCTGGGTCTTGTCATCTGCCTGCTCCCTCTGGTCTTTCCGGCCCGAGGCCAGACCAGAGTGAAGCCGGGGTTCAACCTGTTCTCCGCCCAGCAGGATGTCGAGATCGGGAAGCAGTCGGCAGCGGAAGTGGAAAAGGAGCTGCCTGTCCTGAAGGACCCCACGGTACGAAACTACGTGGCGCGTATAGGAGAGCGGCTGGCCAAAGTCGTGCAGGGAGCCGAGTATCCCTATCAGTTCAAAGTCATCAACGTTTCCGACGTGAACGCCTTCGCCCTGCCGGGCGGATATATGTACGTGAATCGCGGCCTTATCGAAGCTGCCAAGAGTGAAGCTGAACTGGCCGGAGTCATGGCTCACGAAATCTCCCATGTGGCCATCCGGCACGGCACGAATCAGGCCTCCAAAGCCTATCTGGCCCAGGCGGGTCTGGGCGTGCTGGGGGGAGTTCTGGGCGGAGGCGGCGGTTCGACGGGGCAGATCATTGGCGCGGTCGGGGGCTTTGGTCTGAACACGGTATTCCTGAAGTTCGGCCGCAAGGCGGAGGAACAGGCCGATGTCGTGGGGGCTCAAACGCTGGCCAAAGCCGGCTATGACCCATTGGCCATGGCCGACTTCTTCGAGACCCTGCGGGAACTGTCGGGCCGAGATCCAAGGAAATTCGAGACGTTTTTCAGCAGCCACCCGGCACCGGGTAACCGGGCCCGCCGCATCGAGGAAGAAGTTCAGCTTCTGGGAGCCATTCGGAAGACTCCCTCGGTAGCAAGCTTTTCTCAAATCAAGGCTCACCTGGACCGCTTACCGGACGCGCCGTCCATGCAGGAACTGGCGGGAAAAGAGGCTGGCTCCTCCCCCGATGTCGGGAATGGGGGACCCCCCACTCCGGCTCGAACTCGGATTGAAGCTCCTTCCGGCCAGCTGCAGCTCTTTCAACAGCGAGATGGATTCTTCAGGATCCGCTACCCGTCGAACTGGAGTTCCTACGAGTCTCAGGGAGACTGGAGCACGATCCTGGCTCCGGCAGGTGGAATCCGAGAGGGAGCCGACGGCGAAAACCAGATTGTCTATGGAGTTCTGATCGGGCACTTCGACCCTTCCGCCGGCGATCGGGGCGGACGGGTCAACGGGCCATTCAAGAGAGGTGGTGAGCTGGAACGCGCCGGCAACCTCCTGATCAACTCCCTGATTACCGGGAACAACTATCTTCGATCGGTATCACGATCGACGAGCGAACACCTGTCAGACGGCGAGCGCGCCCTTTCCGTGGAGCTGTCCGGCCGGTCTCCCGTGACCGGGGAGGCCGAACGCGCGGCTGTTGTCTTCAGACGCCTTCCCAACAAGGAACTCGTGTATCTGGTGTTTATCTCGCCGGGAAAGCGGTTTCCTGAGATTCAACGGGTTTTCGCAGCCGTTCTCTCCAGCTTCGGCATCAACGACCAGAGGTTCTTGCGCTAGAGGTGGCGGCACATGGCAACTTACAACATTTCAGTCATCCCGGGAGACGGCATCGGCGTGGAGGTCATCGCCGAAGGAGTGCGCGTTCTCGAGCAGGTCGCGGTCAATCACGACATCGACCTCCGTTTTGAGCACCATCCCTGGGGAAGCGATTATTACTTCGAACACGGTTGCATGATGCCCGAGGGTGCACTGGAACTGTTGAAAGGCCAGGATGCCATCTATCTGGGTGCCGTTGGGGATCCCCGACTGCAGGACAATGTCACTCTGAACGGGCTGATTCTGCCTATCCGCCGAACCTTCCAGCAGTTTGCCAATGTCCGGCCTGCCTTTCTGTTTGCGGGTGTGGCCTCCCCACTGGCAGGCAAGACGCCCGGCGCCATCGACTGCGTGTTGGTTCGCGAGAACACGGAAGGCGAGTACTCGCAGGTGGGAGGCCGGGTGCACCAGCTCTCGGAGTCGGAAGTGGCCATCCAGACCTCGGTCTTCAGCTTTCGAGGGACTGAGAGGATTGTTCGATACGCCTTCGATCTGGCGGTGCAGCGGGAGAAGAAACAGAAGGTCACTTCGATCACCAAATCCAACGCCATGGGTTACGGAATGACCCTGTGGGATGAAGTGTTTGAGAAGGTTGCGCTGGAGTACCCGACCGTGCAGACCGAGTCCCTGCTCGTCGATGCCGCCTGCATGGATCTCATCCGGCGCCCGGAGGACTTCGACGTGATCGTCGCCTCCAATCTCTTTGGAGACATCCTCAGTGAGATCACGGCGGCCATCACCGGCAGCCTGGGACTTGCCGCCAGCGCTAACCTGGATCCTACGCGAAAGCATCCCTCCATGTTTGAGTCCGTACACGGGTCAGCCCCGGATATCGCGGGCAAGGGGGTGGCCAATCCCCTGGCCACGATCCTGGCCGGTCACATGATGCTGGAGTTTCTGGAGGAAACGGAGGCCTCTGCGGCTATCTACCAGGCGGTGCTCCGGTATTTGAAGGAGAGCCCGAACAAGACCGCGGATCTGGGCGGAACCGCAACCAGCCGAGAGGCGACGGACCAGATCCTCGCGTTCCTCTAACAGCCTGTGGGCGTGGCCGGGTCGAATCGACCACCCGGTGTTATTCTGCTAAACTTCGCGGAATCAACAGGGTGCGCCCGTAGCTCAGTTGGATAGAGCGCTGGTCTCCGGAACCAGAGGCCGCAGGTTCGAATCCTGCCGGGCGTACCAGATTAATCTTTTATATATCAATAACTTAGCCAGAGTTTTCCCTCTCAATAACTCATCGGAAACGGCGGTATTCTGACAGATTTCTAACAACTCAGAGAGTTTCAAAGTGGCCGCCTTGTTTTCCAGGCAGAGATCGGAAGGATGGGCGGCATGATTCAGCGGATCAAACGCAGGATGATCGGGTAGTCCTTGACCAGCAGGTTGCGAATGACCAGGTTACCGTTCTCAGTCTCATTAACCAGTTCCTGCTCGAAGCTATTTAGCACATCGATCCCCACCACCCTTTGAGCAGACAGGTCAGAGAAGGTTAGAGTGGAGGCCGTGCCAGGGTCGTCGTCAACGGCCGCATCGTCGGTCCAAAGGGCGAACAACCTGTCGCCGTTGGGCAGCGTGAATCCGTAGCTCGTAATATTCGCAGCAGCGCTCTCGATTTCCACAGAGATACTGTCAGGTCTGGTCCCGGCCATGACGGTAGCCATATTGCGAACCGTTGGGTATGACACAGGTGAGCTGGGGTTCGTACCACTACCACCCAGCCCAACGCCTACATCCAGGCCAAGCTGAATCACGATCCCGCGTGCATAGTATTTGGCTACTTGTACATCTGTATCTTGCCTCTCAAACTCACACCCCGGACAAGTCTCTTTCGAATTCCAGCTCATTTCTGAACCCCAGTATTCTCCCTGGAAACCAGAAGCGGAGGCCGTGTCCTTGATTTCTCGAATAATCGAAGGGTAATCGTAATAATAGTCTGCCTGAAAGGCGATGTTGGGAGCGGTGTCATACAGGGGGTGCCAGGAGATCACATCGAAAAGCTGGACCACATCGGAACTGAGGAGAGTGAAAAGCTGGTCTTGGGCGAAAAAGAGGACATTCGGGCCTGAGACAACCTTGGCCTGTGGATCCTCCTCACGAATGACGGGAATCATTTGCTCGGCAAGATTTTGATAGTCGAGTGGTTCAATACAATTGTTTATAGGGCCGCCGCAGGCGTCTGGTTCGTTCCAAATCGTATAGTACTGGATCCGTCCTTTGAAGTGACGTACTACGAGGCGTGCGTATTCTATGAAGTCCTGAATCTCCGGTTCAGTCTTGAATCGCGGCGTGGGCAGTTCCTCCCCAAGAGCGTGACCGGCTTTGTCCCAAAACAGGAGCATGTAGTTCAGAGCGACACCATTTTCAACCAGGTCATCGACAAAGCGGTCGAATTCCGGAGGGAAGTTTAGCTCCGGCACACTCCAGTCAATCGGAGGCTCGATCTCGTAAAGCTGCGTATCCACGCGTTTCATGCCAAGAGCCGTGACATTATCCAGGGTGTTATCGAGGTCGGCGAGGTCAAACCACAGTCCTGCGCCCGCGTAATTGATGCCAATTCGATTATCGGCCAGGTCTGTAGATGGATAGCTCTGGAGCCGGTGCTTCGCGAGGGCATTACCCTCTTGGAGGGCTAACATCCCGCTGGGCCCCTGGGTAGGTCGTGAAAACTGAGTTGTACTCCCACCAGGGTCCGTGGCATACGTCGTCAGGTGAGGGCCGGTGAAAGCGACACCTTTGCTGAAAGTAAAGAAACCGGTGCCGTCAGCTTCCGTTTGGCCTTCGTAGGTCCCTCCTTCATCGTTGCTATCAGAGAAGACCTCCACAATGCAGTTCGCGCAGGCCAGGCCGGTCATGCTCCCGGCCTCCAGGTCGTAATCCAAGATGACCGGGCCGGCCCGTCTGGCATCGCCGGGGCGAATCACTTGGATGCCCAGCCCGCGGTTGTTGCGGATGCTGTTCTGGGTGATCGTATTGTAGGGGGTATCCTCCCAAAACGTGATCCCGGTGCCACGGTTGTGAGCGATGAGATTGCCGGGGCCAATCACGTTGTGAGAGGTTTGGTCAACCAGAACGCCTAATTGGTTGCCCAGGGGGATCTCACCGCCGGCGTCAGTACCGATGATATTGGCTGTGACAGTATTATGGCCTTCAGTAACGAAGGACAGGTATATTCCCGATCCGTTTAGACCAATCACGTTGTCTCTAATCAGGTTGTAGCTGGCGCCATTGGAATGGATGCCGTCGCGTGGGTGCCTGAAGATGGAGTTACCCTGGATGGTATTAAATGAAGTTCCCTCGTCCCACATCCCGATGCCAGAGTCGCCATTGCCGCTGATCAGGTTGCCCTGACCCAGAGGACCGGTACCGATCCCACGGTCGCCGCCGATGAGGTTGCGACTTGCACCACGCTCCAGGGCAATCCCCGCAAAGGGAAAGTCGATGATCTGCAACCCGCGGATGGTGTTGCCATTGGACAAGATGTGCAGGCCATACTGGAACTCAGGGTCGGTTATCTCGCTTCCATCCAGGATCACCCCGGCGTTACTGGCGTCGATCGTCAGGCTGCCCTGGCTGAGTTCTGGCAGTCCTGTCGTCAGGGTGATCGTCGTAGGAATGTCGGGGGGAAAGACCTCAGGATCAAAAGTGATGATGTCGCCCGGATTGGCAAAGAAGAGCGCCCTGCGTAAGGTGCCAGGGCCGCCATCGGCAGCGCTGGTCACGGTAATCGTTACCGGTACTGGACCCACGGGCATGGTGACGAACTCACCAGTCTGGGTTTGAATCACTGTAGCGGCAATCTGCCCGCCCGTGGTGGTCCCCTTGATGAGGCCTTCGAAGGTACTCAGATCCAAAGCGACGCCGGGCTCAGGCTGCCAGGATATTTCGTCGAAGAAAAGCGCCCGCTTGCCCATCGTCGGGATCGTCAGGGTCGCCGTAGCCAGCAGATTGCCGTCTTTGTCAAAGAGCTGCAGGTCTACGGTAACCTCGTTGGGTCCCGGGTTCATGATGGCCAGTCCCATATTCGTCGTAGCGTTCCGGATCATGGCGGCCACAAATCGGGACTGTCTTTGACTGGCCCCCACGCCGGCAGCGCCAAAGGCGCCGCCAAAATTGATCACTCCCGTCAACGGTCTGTTCGAGGTCACGGTGGCCGATCCCACTCTCACCGGGCCCTGCCCGTCGGTCGTCAGGATGCGCATGCCACAGGCGGGAATGGTCACATCCAGCGTGCCCTCGGGAAGGATTTGACCGTCCAGGTCGATTTCACTGAAGGGGTCCCCTTCGTTGTTTCTGATCGTGATCGTGGCCTGGGCCTCCATCGTTTTGTGGGGATTCAGCAGGATGAACTGACTGACAATGCGTCCTCCCGCTGACCTGCCGTCTCCAAACTGTGCAAAGAAAAGCTCGGGGGCTCCAACTTGTGTAAGAGAGCCCACAGGCATGGTAATAAATTGATTGGGCCGCGTCTGAATCACGGTAGCGGCAATCTGCCCACCTGTGGTGGTTCCCTTGATGAGGCCTTCGAAGGAACTCAGATCCAAAGTGACGCCGGGCTCCGGCTGCCAGGCAATCTGGTTGAAGAAAAGCGCCAGGTGGCCCATCATTGGGATCGTCAGGGTCGCTCTGGCCAACAGCTTGCCGTCCTGGTCAATGAGCTGCAGGTCTAGGCTGACTTCGGCGGTTCCCGGGTTCATGATGGCCAAGCCCGTATCCGTCGTAGCGTCCCTGATCATGGCGGCCACAAATCCGGACTGTCTCTGGCTGGCCCCCACGCCGGCTGCGCCAAAGGCGCCACTGAAATTGATCACTCCGGTCAACGGTTTGTCTGAGGCCACGGTGGCCGATCCCACTGTCACCGGGCCCACCCCGTCGGTCGTCAGGATGCGCATCCCGCAGGCGGGAATGGTCACATCAAGCGTTCCGTCGGGAAGGATTTGACCGTCCAGGTTGATTCCGCTCAGGGGATTCCCGTCGTCGGCTTTGATCGTGATCGTGGCGTGAGCCTCCATGGTCTCGTCAGGATTCAGCAGGATGAATTGACTGATAATGCGTCCTCCCGCTAACTCGCCGTCTCCAAAGTGAGCAAAGAGAAGCTCGTACTCAGTCTGGGCAAGAGCAACACCCGAAAACGTCGTGAAGAAGCAAAGCGCTAGAGTGACATTCCTCATATCAACTTCGGATCCGATTTCCTCTGGTGATGAATGATCAAACCCTATCGGCCCCCCAACCTTGTATCAACGATTCCCCGTGCTTTTCATCACCATGGTCCGGTATCCAGGGTGTCAGGCCAGGACCGTCCCAGGCTCTTCCGATCCGACTATGAATCAGATCTCATTTTCTAACACTTTCTAACAAGATCAGCGCCGAGGAAGGAGATCAAAGGAACAAGACAATCGAGTTCTTCATGGATTCTAGATCTTTCCTTGTACTTTCATTTCTTCGGCCAGTTTCCGTTGATAGGCGGCGTGGGCTTCGGTGTCTTCGCGAGCACGCTCGCTGTAGTAGATGAATCCCAACGCCCGCCGTGAACTCGTCGCGGATCGGTTACCGTGGGCACGGTGGATGGTCAGTGCATCATGAACCAGCAGGTCACCGGACTTTGCAGGGCAGGCGAGTTCATGTGCGCGGTCAGCGTCCGTCGGGTAATCGACGATCCCCTGACTGAAGCCGAGCGTTTGCGTGCGAGCGTGCTCGCGCATGCCGCGCCGGTGAGAGCCGCCAACGTAGCGAACGCAGCCATTCTCCTCATCCACGTCGTCCAGCGCGAACCACATCGTCACAGCTTCGCACGGGTCGAGCAAGAAGTAGTAACCGTCCTGATGTGGCGGGGTCGGCTGGCCAATGCCCGGCGGCTTGTTGAAGTACTGCATGTTCTTCGGCACCACCGGACCATCAAGCAGAAGCTCGGCGAATTCTCGGAAACGGCTGCTGGTGAACAGTTCGTGAAACCACGGATCGTGGTCGCCCATGCGCTGAATCTGCTTCAGCGTCGCTGGCTCGTTCTTGTCTTCGTAAAAGACCTGCTCCGGCGGCAACCGCGGAACGATGACTTGGATGAAGCGATCGACGTGCGCAAGCAGTTCGGACAACTCCTCTCCGCTTACAAACTGGGGAAGGGCCACGAAGCCATCGGCATCGAAATCTCTCATCAGTTCAGCATGTGACGTTGAGTCGATCATGGCGTTTTCTCCACCGCGGTGTCAATCGCCAGGGCGTTGTCAAGTTAGCTCGAGCCAAGCGGTTCCGGGACAGAATAGATCCCAGGGAGTTCCCACTTCAAGGGGCACAAGTCACCTCACTCCATCGGCCGAAAGCTCGGTCTCGGAGTACTCGATAATGTCTGGCTTGGTACTGTCAAGTTGAGCGGCCATCGGCGATAATGCTCGGGCTGGTGGGTTTGACCCAGCAGAAACTGGCTAATCTGATCGCCTATGTCGCAGCGGCAAAATAGCAGCATGCAAAAATCCAGCAAAAATCAACGAGCCAAGAAGCCCGATATTTTACGGATATTGTCAGGATTCGCGATTGCGACCTGGTTGATGCTTTTGAGCCCGGGATGTGCGGTTGACTCGCCTTCCTTGCTTGTAGGCGCTCACTCCATCGATATCACCCCGGAGAATCTGCCCGCCATCCGCAACGGCGGATTCATCCAGCGGATCGACGACACGGTTCTCGACCCCTTGCATGCCCGCTGCTTTGTCTTCAAATCCGGGCATGAAACCATTGCGATCGCCGTGGTCGATTCCTGCATGATTCCGAGAGAAATTTGTAATCAAGCCAAAGATTTCGCCAGTGAACAAACCGGTATCCCCGCTAATCGAATTTTAATCGCTTCCACTCACACCCACAGTGCTCCGAGTGTCATGAACCTTTGCCTTGGTACCAGCAGCGATCCCCATTACGAGGTCTTCCTGCCTCCAAAAATCGCCGAGGGTATCGCCCTCGCCCAGGGGAATCTTGAACCGGCCCGGATTGGTTGGACGGTCGTAGATGCACCGGATCACACCCACTGTCGGCGCTGGCTGAAGCATCCGGACAAATATGCCGACGATCCGTTTGGAGAGAAAACGGTCCGTGCCATGATGCATCCCGACTATCAGAATCCGGACTACCTTGGCGAAGCCGGTCCTATCGATTCCGGCCTTTCTCTGCTCAGCATCCAGTCGGCAGATGGAAACCGACCCATCGGTTTGCTGGCCAACTACTCGATGCACTACTTCGGAGCCAGCGGCGGTTTTTCCGCCGACTACTATGGCCGGTTTTGCGAGCTCATGGAAAAAAGAATAGCACTCTCGGATTCCGGAAAGCCGCCCTTCGTGGCCGCGATGTCGCAGGGCACATCCGGTGATCTTCACTGGATGGATTATTCACAACCCAAAAAAGAGAACTACGGAATCGAACAGTATACCGGCGAACTGGCCGACATTGCCTTCGACGCCTACCGGAAAATCGATTACAGAAAGAACCAGTCCAATCTGGCGATGGCCGAAACCACCATCACTCTCAATCGTCGACTCGCAGGCGAGAAACGCCTCGCCTGGGCAGCCGACCTGAATGCCAAACGCGGAGACCGCCGTACCAAGGATCGCCCGGAAGTTTATGCCGAGCAGGTCTCTTGGTTAGTGAACCACCCCACAGAGGATCTCATTCTACAGGCGATTCGCATTGGTGACCTCGCCATCACCGCAATGCCGAACGAGGTCTATGGGATCACCGGACTGAAACTCAAAGCCCAGAGTCCTTTTGAAACGACTTTCAACATGGAACTTGCCAACGGTGCAGCCGGGTACATACCTCCTCCCGAGCAGCACTACCTTGGTGGCTATACGACTTGGCCCGCCCGCACCGCTGGCCTGGAGCCTGATGCCGAACCCATAATCGTCGACACCCTACTCGGATTACTGGAAAAACTCTCGGGCCAGAAACGCAACGCGCTTACCACTGATTTTTACAACCATCAGCAGCGCGAGGCTATCCGGAAAGCCAAGGTCGAAGACAACAATCGCGCCAACCGGGGACTGGAGCGTTGAAATTCGGTTTGTTCACCTACAGGTTGAAATTCGGTTTGTTCACCTACAGGAGGCAAGTCGGCGATATGGGTCCAGTCGAGGAATTTGGCCTGTGCAATACCACATGGCTGAAGAAGAATGAGGAGCGGGAGGAGGACGATTCCTATGGTAGTACTAGGGTCATTTACTTTGGGGAAGCGACAGGATTTGGCCGTCTCCGAGAATAGTTCGTTTCAGTTTGTCATAGTCAACGTCTTGTATGTTGACGAGTTCATCTAATGCATGGCAAGCCGCTGTAGCTGCTGATTGTGAAAGCATCATAAAGGTCGGTTCCATGCGTATGGATCCAAAGGCCACGTGACTAGCCGAGACAGCGAATGTCACTAAAAGGTTGGTGCATTCGTTGGCCTTGGGCACAATGGCGCCGTACCCGATATAGTAGGGTCTCACTCTCACACTGGCCGGACTTTTGCCTTCACGAAATACCATATCCTTGTAGGCAATTCTTTGGATCTCGTGAATATCGATACCGTAAGAGGCCATGGCTACGGGTTTGTCTGCGACCAGTTTACCGGTGCAATGATTTTCGTTCATTACCAGATCCGACACCATACGACGCGCTTCCCTGACGTACATTTGATAGGGCCAGCCTCCATTATCGACAAATTCGTCTTGGCATAAACCGAACTGCCGAACCTGATGTTGTAGTTTTTTTGGCACTACAGGGTCGTTCGCCAGGAAATACCATAGGCCCAAGTGATAACCCCTTTGGTAATTGTACTGCTCCTGTCTTTTTTGCCAATCGGCCTCGGGCCACTCCCAACTTAATCCGGGAATGTTTGAACCGAAGGTAGCGGTATTGAAATCCCATTTGTCGTTCACTAAAGGATCCAGTTTAGTAAACCAGCGTATATCCATGTCGTCACCTTGTTGTACGCAGGCCTGTATGAATCTACGCTGGATTTCGTAGTTCCAGGGATCATAGTTGTCCGGTTTTGATATGGGGATTCGATTATTCGGATTGTCCGTCATACACAAACGAAAGCAATAAGACTGTACGCCCGGGGCCTCCTCTCCGTTTTGTTCTCCATGATAAGGCTTTATCGTCGAAAGGAGGCCACTCGTATTGTCGGTTGGATCTACGTAAGGAGAGATAGGAATGTCACGGTCCCAGATCCCTTTTCGATCGGATCGCCGTCCGTTCTCGCCTGGAACTCCCCAATATAGGGAAGGCACGTACTTCTTTAAACTGAAACCATTCCCGGTCTCCCCATACTTCGAATTGGCCTCACGCGTCATGGTATAGCTAACATCAGCGCGAGCCATGAGATCACCTTCATAAGTGGCATCGATGAAGACTTTGGCTTTGTAGGTGGATCCATCGAGCATTGTGATTGATCGTATTTGTGTACCTTCTTTTTGAGCTGAAATAATCTTCTTATCGTAGTGCAGATCGATATCGCTGTCCGCGATATATTCCAGAAACAGTTTCTCCGCACCGCTTGGTTCGATGACGAAATCTCCACCCGTGTGGGCAAAGAAGTTTTCGAACTTCAGTTCCTTACCATAACGTGCCGCCAGTTTGGCGAAATACTCGCGGGTAATGCCTCCGATGGTTGCCGGATTGCCCACATCGAGCGCACTCAAGCCACTGGCTGTCATCCCCCCCACATGTTCAAAGGGTTCGAGCAGCACCACAAGTTTACCCATGCGATCTGCCTGTAACGCAGCTACGACCCCTCCGGAGGTGGCTCCGTAGATACAGAGGTCATACTCCTTGGCTCGAATGGAAGAGGCTCCAATCCATAAACACAGAATAGGAAATAGGCTAAGCCGACAGCGCGGGCCACGGCGAAACATTGCAAATAGGGGGCATCGTTGGGCCGCCGTGTATAGTTGAAGAGCGGCATCGCCTGAGGCTATGGACCTACCTATTGTCGATTGGCCAGCGAATTGCATTAATTAACTCCCTGAACGACCTGTCCGGATTTTTTGTTTGTGAAGGTCCCGGTATCGGGTCAAAGACAAACGCCGATTTCGAAGGCAGGTTGGGGGCGTAGGTCCGTGGAAGGTTCTTAGCCAGCTTGTCTTTGATTTTCCGGTACGCGGAATCTCTGGCCAGATTGTCCCCTTTGATTCGCCGTCGCAGTCCCGGACCCCGTGCGGTCGCGGGTTACCTAGTCGGACACCTTAGCGGTCACTATTGGTAGTGAATAATTGAAATAATTGAAACTATTGACAACTTTCTGAGGTCCATAATCCTTTCCGCTTCCGACTATTATCTCCTAAGTGGGTTGAGCCCATGCGACGTACATGTCATACTTGTACGACGACGAAGAGGAATGCTGTCAGTGAGACTGGACCCGAAGATTGAGAAGCGCCTGAAGGCCCTGGCCGCGAAGACGGGCCGAACCAAGACCTACTACGTTCGCGAGGCAATTCTGGAACACCTCGAGGACATGGAAGATCGCTATCTGGCGATCGAGCGACTGGAAAACCCTGCTCGGAGATGGACCCTGGAAGAAGTGGAGCAGGAGCTTGACCTGGAAGGTTGAGTTTGACGAACGCGCGCTGAAAGAGCTTCGGAAACTTGACCCGCCCGTTCAAAACCGAATCCTCCTTTTCCTCCGGGGGCGTATCGCCACCGCCGAGGACCCGAAACGATTGGGTAAGCCACTGACGAAAGGGCAGCCTGCCTTGTGGCGTTACCGCATTGGACCCTACCGGCTTATTTGCAGGATTGAGCAAGACCGGCTGGTCGTGTTGGTGCTGGCTGTGGGTCACCGCAGGGAGATCTACCGTTAAACCAGGCTTCCATTCTTGGATTTCCAAGATCGTCAGGTCTCTGTCAAATGAAGGCCCTTACTGATCCTGGGACAGGCCGAGGCCTCTGCTCTTAGAGATGGAATCTTACTCCAACGTGCTTCTCAGGCATAACGCGCATGTTGATGCTGGGGAAGAAAGAAGGCAGGCAGGAGAGTGTCGACTTGCAGAAGGGCATCGCGGCTCAGGACGAGTTCCGCGTCTCTGGCCAGCAGGAGGCCCTGTTGTCTCAACTCGCCGAACTGATCGGCGAATTCAACTGCGATGTCGACGCCAAACTTCTCCTCAAAGTAAGCGGGTCGGATGTGCCCCAGCTTGAACTGCAGGATGAGCTCACGGATCATCAGCTCCTTCCGATTCGGAGAGCATGCCCTGGAGATCGGCAGCTCTCCAGCCTTCACCCGCGCCAGGTAGTGCTCGATGTTTTGCTCGTTCTGCAAATGCGTCCCGCTGATGTGGCCGAAGGAAGACACTCCGATCGATAGCAGGTCCGCGCCCCTCCAGAGGGCATCTCGATAGACGAAGGACGTCCTGGTGTCGCGGCGCACCGCTGTGTACGAGCTGACGACGTTGTAGCCGGTCTTCTCCAGTTCTTTGAAGGCATAGTCGACCCAGCGGCGCTTGGTTGGCCAGTCAGCCACGGGTGCTGTGAGCTTGTCTTCCTCCTTCATACGCTGGAAAATTGTCGTGTTGAAAGGGATTTCCATCTGGTAAACCGTGACGCTCTCCGGGTGCATGGTGACCGTCTCCCCGACACAGCGCCGCCAGTTTTCGTCGGTTTCCTCCAGCATGCCTGCAATCAGGTCGACATTGACCTGCGGGAAACTCTGAGCCTGTATCCATTCCCAGGCCTGGTGGATCTCCCTGGTGCCGTGAGCCCTGCCGTTGATGGCCAGAATGCTCTCGTCGAAGTTCTCCACACCCAGACTCAGGCGCGTGATGCCTTGCTTGCGCATGACTCCCAGCTTTTTCGCGCTGAGCGTGCCGGGCTCGCATTCCATCGTGATCTCCTTCGACGCGTGCCACGGCAGTCGTTCCTGGATTTTGGTCACAAAACCACTGAACTGATCGGTCGACAGATAGGAAGGAGTACCCCCGCCAAGGTAGACGAAGTGCAGCTTCCGTCCGCCGACGAAGTCATGCTGCATATAAATGTCGAGCTCGGCGATTACAGCGTCGAGGTATTCCTGGATTTCCCTGGACCTCTTTCCGGTATAGACCTTGAAGTAGCAGAAGTGACAGCGTTTCCGGCAGAAGGGGATGTGCACGTACAGACCCAGCGGGTTGCCGGCCCGGGGCGGTCTATCCAGAGCCTCCAGTGCTTTAGGCACGAATTCCGGCTTCCAGAAAGAGTAGGGTGGATAATTCGAGATAAAGTAATTGCCGCCCCGGGTCGCTTCCCGGTGTTTGCCAGTGCTTTCGGCCATCGAGGCGTTCCTGGTGCCTTCTCAGTTTCGCGAACCAGCCACGGCGAAGCCCAAACTGGTCACCTTCCGATCAGAATTATACCTACAGAGCTTTCCTTAGTGACGGCAACTCGACACCCAAAATCCAGAATGTCGCTGTGGACAGCTCGGAAAACCCGGCAGGCAGGATTGGTAGGACTCCTGCTTTTCGCTTGATGTTCGCGTAACCCATCTCCTCGACACCGGCGGTGAGAAACTGCACGTCGATGTATTTTCGATGTGCCTCCCAGGTTCCTTGTGCGCGAGGTTTGGTTTTATTGTCCTGCGCCAGCGCAAAAACCTGGTCACCCTGGATTGGAATCTTCCCCACCGCTGGAGAACTCCTCCGGGATGGTGCCGTCGCCGGTCGACTTTCCTTGCAACAACCAGGACAGGTTGAACCGAGCGACCCGAACGGGAAGTTTCCTTGCATGGACATCGAAGAACAGGTAGATCCAGCCTTCGCTAGCCGTTCCCGGTCGCCCGGCGATAAGCGATGAGTAACAGAAGGCGCGCCTTCGTGCGCGAGGCGCTTGAGCGGCCAGGTCCTGCCACCGTCGAAGCTGACCCACACGGTCCCGTGGTGGCGGTTTTCGCCCTTCGTGTTTCCATAGAAGTCACCGGAGTCGCTGTCGCGGCTGGGATTGTCGACGTTGCTGTAAAGGAGAATATCGCGACCGCGAATGGGCAGGCGCACCAGCCCAGCCTCGCAGCCGTAATCCGTGTTCTGTGGACCATCGGGCAGCGCTTCGCAGATCGCGAGGTCTGTCCAGGTTGCGCCGCCGTCCTCGCTCCAGGCGGTCCGCCGCCGACGCGCGTTTTCGTTTTTCGGAGCCCAGTGCCTGCGTGAGTTGTAATAGATGCGCCCGTCCGACAACTCGGCTACGGTCCCTTCGCCGGTGCCGAGGAGTGGGAAAGGGTCGCTCGTGCGCCAGGTCTTGCCGTGATCCTCGCTGCGGTAGACGGTCAGCGGAGCGGGCGGATGGTGGTCTTCCACGAAGGCCAGGATGTCACCCGTCGTCTCATCCACCGTGGTCCCACCCCCCGTGAACCCCTCGGCGATGACGATTTCCTCGCCCCAGCTCTTGCCGCCATCTTCGCTGCGACGAACGCGGACGTTCTTGCCGTCGTTCGCTTCAAAGACGCCCTCTCGCCCGGGCTGCAGCCAAGTAACCACGACCGTTCCGTCGAGAGCCGCTACGCAATCCGCTTGGCGGCCGTATTCTCTCGAGATAGGCTGCAATTGGAAGTTCGGTTTACCCAGAAAGGACTCCAGCCGGCCTTCTAAAGGTCGGTCCGCAGCAACCGCCGTCACGGGCAGCCAGGCAATCGCCAGTGTACCTGCGGTGAGTGAAAGGGATCGCTTCATCATGGGCTTGTCTCCTCGGTTGAAATCTGGGATGTCCTAGGAGATTCAACCACGGCGGCGCCTAAAGGCAAAAGTGGCTGTTGCTCCGGCTTATCCAGTACGGCTTTGTGCGCTATCCTGTCTTGCTCGAGGATAGCCGACCCGCAACCATGTGGAAAGGAGAAACATCAATGGCGCGAGTAATTCTTGCCGGAATTTTGGGTGCCGTCGTCTACTTGGAAAGCGCCCCTTTCGACCTGTTTTTCGTCGCAAGTCGTGTATTTGAAACGTAGTGTGTCATGGTGTGCGTGTGTCAGGAATGCAAGATTTGATCTTATCGACATCAACTCCCATGGCCGCCGTCTTGAATCCCGCCACCCGCCAACCAGATTGTGAACCCTCCCACATGGTGATCGCGGCCGACCTTCTGGTCGACTCACGGCACTCCGTATTATCGGCTGCAGAAGCACCCTCATTCGAGCGCTTACTTTCGTCACCGAGTACTAGGGCAGCCCCGCACCTAGTGCACTGTCAGTAGCATACTGTCGCCCAGCTCGACCGTTGAGGGATACCCCAGATCGCCGGCGACGCCGTCCTCGGAAAGGGTGATCGGGTCCGACCAGGACTTTCCGTGATTGTGGCTGACGCGGGCTTGGTTGCCGAACGGCTCGCGGCGGTAGCCGTAGCTCATCAGCAGACGACCGTCCCCAAGCCGGAGTAAGTGCGACGGCAGTCCCCACACCCCAGTGGAATGCGGTACCGACCAGGACCGCCCCCCGTCGGTCGACTCGCTCTGCAGGGTCTCGCGCTCGTTGGCCTCATTGTGATTGCGGATGTGCGCGATCAGCCGCCCGTGGGACGTTTCGACCGCATGAAGCTCGTGATACTCGCGCTTGTCGTCGCCGGATCGAGTCGGGATCTCCGCCAGCCAACGCCAGCTCTGTCCGTCGTCGGTCGACTCACACACGCCGATTCTGCCGGTGCCGTGCCAAAGCTGTTTCCCGGCGTACAACACCCTGCCGTCCGAAAGCGAAATAGGACCGTGAGGACTGTTGACCGGACAACGGTAGGGTGCTGACCACGTCGCGCCATTGTCGGTCGAACGGATCATCCAGGTGGCGAGGACACGCTCCCGCTGCGGGCCGCTGGTCCGTTCGTGCGCAGCTCGCCAACTTCGCAGCTTTTCTTTCGACCAAGCGCCCTCTTGTGTCGCCGAGAGCTTCTCGGCCTCCTCGAGCAGGTCCTGGTACGCCAACGACGTGAAGGTGGTCACCAGCAAGGAGCCCCGCGCCGTCTCACACACGCCGGCGTCGCGATCGTCAATGGCCGTATCCATCAACACCCGGGGCCAATTCCAATGACGGCCCTCATCGGGGGAGCGCATCATCTCCACCCACCCGAAAGGACAGACGTGCGCTTCGCGCCCGCCCGAGCACACCAGGAGCAGCTCGCCGGTGCGCCGCCGCGGCACGGTGGGCCAACCGTGGTAGAACTGCGGCCGTTGACTGATGACCCCGATGGATTGGATTTGGGCGCGAGACGCAGCCTTGGCTCGTCGCGGAATCCCAAACAAGAGTCCGGCGGCAGTCGAGCTCCCAGCCTGCAAGACTTTTCGGCGAGTGATGGATCGTGGCACGGTAAAACGCCTTCACACAGAAAACGTCCCGCCTACCTCGAGGTTTCGAAGAGCGGCTTGGATACTTGCGCTCTCCGTTCGCCTTCTCGTTACCCGATATGGCCGTCCGTTGCCCAGCCATCAGCTATCATTAGAGCAGCGCCCCGATGTACAACAGGAAGGGCGGTTTCTTTCGTTTGAGAGCATATCATGACCGACGACGTGTTTGATTCCTTGCAGCAATCGCTCGAATCGGGCGGCGCTACGGCTGCGTTCGATTTCCTGGTCGAGAAGTTCAGAGACCAGAAAAAGTACGAGACCCTTTTTGAAGCCCGAATGATGAAGACACGTCATGCGTTTGGGCTCCCCTTGATTCAGACCGAGCCTTCGGCCGACCTGCCCGCCGAAAAGCGCAAAGCTTACGAACAAGCAACCATCCAGGCAGCACGAGAAGTGGGTAGTCTATTCCTCGGGAACGGCGACATTCCGAGGGCCTGGCCCTATTTTCGGGCCATCGGCGAGCCAGGTCCGGTGGCGGAAGCCATCGAGCGATTTGAGGCCGAAGGGGAAAACTTGGACCGGGTCATCGAGATCGCCTATCACGAGCGCGTCCATCCGAAAAAGGGCTTGGAGCTCATTCTGGCCAATCACGGCATCTGCCGAGCCATTACCTTTTTCGGCCAGTACCCCGGTCAAGAGGGGCGCGAGGAAAGTGCCGCTCTGCTGGTGAACAACCTCCACGCGGAAGTCGCTGCCAAACTGAAGAGGGTTATCGCCGGGCAAGAAGGGCAAGCCCCCGAGACCGACAGCGTGTCGGAGCTTGTATCCGGCCGCGACTGGCTCTTTGAAGGGAACAGCTACTACATCGATACGTCCCACCTCTCATCGGTGGTTCAGATGAGTCCGGAGCTGACCAACCCGCAGACCTTGAAGCGAGTCGTTGAGCTGACCGACTACGGCAAGCGCCTCTCTTCGATGTTTCAGTTCCAGGGGCACCCGCCGTTTGAGGACGTCTATGTCGACCACGGCATCTATTTGCGCGCTCTCTTGGGCGAAGACGTTGAAGCGGGTATCGCACGCTTCCGAGACAAGGTCGCCTCGAGCGATCCACAGGAGGTCGGCTACGCTCCGGCAGAGGTTCTCGTTAAGCTCTTGGTCCGCCTCGAGCGCTACCGCGAAGCCGTGGATGTGTCCCGCCAGTACTTGCGTGACGCCAATCCCAACGAGCTGAGTTGCCCCTCGACCGTACAGTTATGCCAGCTTGCCGGAGATTACCGGCAGCTCGGCGAGCTCGCCCGCGAAAAAGGTGACTTGCTGAGTTTCACAGCCGCGGCCCTGCAGACCTAGCCCGGATTATGCAGGAGATCTAAATTCAAGTGAGATTTGGGACCATAAAAAAGGCCGTAGCTCTCTGATATAAAAGGGTTTAGAGAAACAAAGACCCTAAACAGGAGCTACGGCAATGTCAAAAACAGTCTGCCAGAATACCCTGCCATTTCATAGCCACAGAAACATCACGGCTCGTTTTGATGGGGGGAGCCTCACTTCCGACGCAGGATGGTTGTTGTTTGGATCGCTGGATCGTCAACATCGATTGTGCGAGGGCTTCAGTTCCTGTATTTCGGAAAGTCGAGACCAACGCTACATTCGTCATGACCTGTTGAAGTTGATCCGACAACGAGTCTTGCAGATCGTGGCCGGCTACGAAGACTGTAACGACGCCGATACGCTGCGCTCGGATCCGATGCTCAAGACAGTCTGTGATCAGTTGCCCGAGAGCGATCCCGACTTGGCCACCCAGCCGACTTTCTCCCGTTTGGAGAACTCCGTCACCAAGAAGGATCTGATGCGTCTGAGCCGGTGGCTGCTAGGCCGTTATGTGCGCTCCCTGAAGAAGAGACGCCCCAGCAAGATCATCCTGGATCTGGACAGTACCGATGACCACACTCACGGCCAACAGGAGTTCTCCTTCTACCACGGGTATTACCGAAACCACATTCTGCATCCTTTGCTGATCTTCGATGCCGCCACGGGAGACCTGGTGTGTGCCATGTTGAGACCTGGCAACAAGGGGGCTGCCTCTCACATCGTGCCCGTTTTGAAGCGCGTCGTGGAGGCCATCCGACAAGGAGTGGGGACGGATGTCGAGATTGAGATTCGGGCCGACAGCGGCTTTGCCACGCCTCGGCTCTACGAGTTCTGTGAAGGTGAAGAGAATAAACTCCAATATGTCATTGGGTTAAGTCGAAACCCTCGCCTGCAGCGAGTGGTCGAGCCGCTGCTGGATTCGACTCGGCTGAGGTTCGTTGAGCTGGAGGAAAAACAGCGTCAGTTTGACGAGTTTCTTTATCGAGCCCACAGCTGGGATCGATCCCGTCGCGTCATTGTCAAAGTGGAGGTCGATCAGCGTGGGATCAACCGTCGCTTTGTAGTCACCAACCGGGACGATCTCTGCTCCCAATCACTTTATGACCACTACACAAACCGAGGGCAGACCGAGAACTTCATCAAGGCCTTCAAGAATCATCTGAGCATGGACCGACTCAGCTGTCATCGATTCCTGGCCAATCAGTTTCGACTCCTCCTGCATGCACTGGCTTACCAGATGTTCGTGCGCCTGCGCGACTATCTGCACGGAACCCCCTGGCACAAGCTCGAAATCGAAACCTTACGTCGTCGGGTCCTCAAGATTGGGGCCCGGATCCGACAAACCACTCGACGCATCTGGGTCCATCTTTCCTCAGCCTTCCCCGAACAACCCCTCTTCCACCTCGTCTTGAGTCGCCTGAACTCCAGTTAGCTTTTCCCAGCTCCCCCGGAAAACCGCTTCCGACACTCATCCAGGCCCAGATCTGTCTGAAATTCACTCCCCAAACCACTCAAACGCCTCGCCAACCCATATTCTTCGCAAATCCGCCTGTCACACCTGCCCGCTTCCGAGTTGGGCCACTTCTCGAGTCGTTTTTCAACACCGGACTACGGTTCTTGCATAATCCGGGCTAGGCCGCTGCCCGTTCCTGAGCCAGGGGTCGCGAACAGTAGTCCTCTTTCTCCCAGGTGGCATAGAGATGGCCATGTCATGGCCCAGAGAAACTATTCGCCGATCTTGACAGCTGTGCCGTATGCAAAGAGTTCAGACGCAGTCCCCACTACGCTTGTAGTCATGTAGCGAACATTGATTATGGCATCAGCTCCCATTTCGGCAGCCTGGGCAACCATCCTCCTGGTGGCTGCCGAGCGAGCTTGTCCCATCATCTCTGTGTATTCTGTCAATTCGCCGCCAAGAATTAGCCTGACTATGGCAGATAGATCTTTGCCAAGCCAAATCGCAAACACCGTGTGCCCCTGAACAAGCCCTAGAATCTCCGTGACCTCTCGACCACGTACTACGGCAAAATTCGATAGCAAGACCCTGCCATCAGGATCACCAGGTAGTACCGCACCCCCTGATACCTTCTTCTTCGCTTGTTCGAGTGAAAGTGTCAGTAGAACCACAAGGATACCGCCCAGAAGGCAGAAGATTGCTGACCTCAGCCACCAGGGCAGGACTGGGTCATCGGCAACGATTACGTACCATGGTATTCCCACAAACAATGCAGTGAAAAGCCCAAGTACGAAAGCCAGCGAGCCAATGTGTCGAAGTAATCTCATGGTTCCCTCCTACGTCCGTCCTACGGCGCACTCTGTTTGGACGCCTAACGATAAAGGTTCTATCCGGAGTGCAGTCGAGAAAGCAAGACTCTCAGCCTCCTCAGAGGTGGGTTCTGGGAGCATCCAGATGGGCCTGACTGCACGATCTTTGACCGGAGCCCGTGGTTTTCTGGAAGAGATCCACTTGAGATCCCGGCATCCGGCCTCGTCCTGGCTGACTCGTTTTCTGATACTTCGACTTCTCGGTCTGGTCTACTTTGTGGGCTTTCTCTCTGCGGCGCTCCAAGTCCTACCTCTGATCGGCAGCAACGGCCTTTTGCCAGTCGGTGCTTATCTTGAACGCCTCGAGAGCCACTTCGGATCTTGGGGAGAAGGCTTCGTCCAGGTACCCACGATATTCTGGTTCGATTCGACGGATACCGCACTGATCGGGGCCCTTTACATCGGAGCCGTCCTTTCCGCCGCTGTAGTGCTCGGTTTCGCGAATGGAATCATCCTCACCGTGCTTTGGGTGCTATATATGTCACTCACCAACATCGGACAGGATTGGTACAGCTTCGGCTGGGAGATTCAACTTCTGGAGACCGGCTTCCTGGCGATTTTTCTGGTGCCCTTGGTGGATGGGAGACCTTTCCCCCGCACTCCTCCGCCGACTCCGGTCATCTGGCTGTTTCGCTTCCTGGCCTTCAGAATCATGCTTGGGGCCGGTCTGATCAAGATCCGTGGGGATGCCTGCTGGCGTGACTTGACCTGTCTCGACTACCACTACGAGACTCAGCCGGTACCCAATCCATTGAGCCGACTGCTTCACCACATGCCCGGTTGGTTTCAGAAGATCGGTGTCCTCTTCAACCACCTCAACGAACTGATCCTGCCCTGGTTCGTCTTCTGGCCCAAAGTAGCTCGACACGTTGCCGGCGCCGTGATGTTGAGCTTTCAACTGGTCTTGATCTTGAGCGGAAATCTCTCTTTCCTCAATTGGCTGACGATGGTCCCTATCCTCGCTTGTTTCGACGACTCCCTGCTGCGGCGCATCCTGCCCAGTCGTCTTGTGAGTGCGGCAGAGGAAGCGTCCGCGGATAGTAAAACCTCCCGCCCTCAACAATTAGCTGCCTATGCCGTTACCATTCTGGTCGGTGTGCTGAGCCTGGGGCCACTCTCGAACCTGTGGTCGGAGCGGCAGGTCATGAACACCTCCTTCGACCGGCTCCACCTGGTCAATACGTACGGCGCATTCGGCAGCGTTGGACAAGAACGGTACGAGATCATATTTGAAGGGACTGCGGATTCCGAGCTGGTCCCCGAGACGGACTGGAAGGCCTACGAGTTCAAGTGCAAACCCGGTGATCCGAGCCGGCGGCCCTGTGTGATCACACCCTACCATTATCGCCTCGACTGGTTGATCTGGTTCGCCGCAATGTCCTCGCCCGATAACTACCCGTGGAGCGTCCACCTGATCTGGAAGTTGCTCCACAACGATTCAGGGGCCCTCAGTCTCCTTGCCAACAATCCCTTTCCAGATCGTCCGCCCCGGTTCATCAGAGCCCGCCTGTTCCGCTACACATTTTCTCCCCTTGGGTCTGACAGCTGGTGGGAGCGGTCCGAATTAGGAACTTGGTTGCCGCCTGTGTCGGTTGAAAACTCAGATCTACAGCGATTTTTGCGATCCTACGGATGGCTAACAGATCGATTGCCATAAGACCTGCATCAATCCCCCACTCTATGACTACGAGGGAAAACCAACCGGTCAGAAACGCGAGAATTGCCCAGAGGAGCCGCCCGAGAATCGCGGCCAAGCTGAGAGCCAGAAAAGCACCAATCATCCGGCGGCGAGTGATTAATGCTAATCTAGCAAAGACCAGCAGCGGCTCCGGGCGTCTCTTAAACCCCGGGCCGTTTTGTCCCGTTTGCGCTGAAGACATACAGTCATGGCTCCAACACACAACATGGGCAAGGACGGTCCTCCTCAACCGTGGGGCTGGCTCGGCGACCTGGAATACGAGCAGATGCGCCGGGCGCTCATCATATTCTTTGCCTCCAACGGTTGCGGCGCACTTGCCGACGACCTGCCCGAGGAAGTTTTTCAAGTGGCCGAGCAGGAGCCCCCCGGCCGGAGCGTAGTTGCTGACTATAAAGGCGATCCTCCTCCCTACCCGTGGACGGTTGCCCGATACATCCTGAAGACCGAGCGGAAAAAGGAGCAGCTGGAGGCGGAGTCCGGTCTGAAGTCCATCCGGGATATACGGCAAGCCCTCGTTCCACGCCGGGACACTTCGGGGCGTTTCGAAACCCAAGTCAAAGAACAAAGAGCGCGGTGTCTGGACGAGTGCATGGCGAACATCACCGAGACCTGGCGATACCTCATTCTGGAGTATTACAAGGCGGAAGAAGCCGAAAGGAAGCGGATTCGCCAGGAGATGGCTAGCGAGCTGGGAATCAGTATGAATGCGCTCCGAGTCCGGATGTTCAAGATCCGCAGAACACTGCGTGAATGCGTCGTCAGCTGCGTGCAGGAAAAAGGCAGACACGGTTCTCCCTCGAGTTAGCTTCAATCGGCCGGCTCAACGGGAGGCTCAATAAGAACGGACCCTATGGAGAACTCCGAAAAGATCATCAAGCGCTACCTCCTGGGCCAGTTGTCCGACTCGGACAAAGAGACGCTGGAGCATGAGTATTTCGCCAAGCCCGAAGTGCTGCGCAAGGTTGAGATTGGCGAAGACGAACTGATTGACGAGTATCTGGAAAAGCGGCTCAGCCAGGACGACAGGCAGAGTTTTCAGCGGGTCTTTTTGACTACCAAAGACAGAGAGGAGAAACTCCGCCTGGCCAAAGCCCTGGGAGAGAGAGTCTGGAAGAGCGCAGGCTTCCAGGCACGCATGTCTCGCAGACTGAATGTACCGAGCATGCTCTTCAGCCTTGTGGGCCTGGGAGCGATCGCGGCCTGCTTGGTCCTGATCGCAGGACTTGCTTGGCTGTTGACCCAGGAGACTCGGCAGGCGAGCAGCCTGCAGGCCGAGAGGATGACCTGGGCCGAGCAGGAAAGCGAACTCCAGGCTCGGCTGGCCCAGGCCGCTGCTGAGAAAGCCTGGATGGATGGACGGCTGACCCAGGCGGAAGGCGTGAAAACCGAACTCCAGGCTCGGGTTCAGCGACTCGAGACCCTGGTATCAACACGCCAAGGCGCAGGTCGAGGGATTACGCTCCAGCTCCCTAGCGGTGTCCTGCCATCAGGCGGAGATACGCCGCAGGTGAGTCTCCCGGCCAATGCGCCCCTTCTCGAGGTCCAACTGGAGCTGACGGTGGAGGCGGCAGGTTATCAGAGTTACCAGGCCCAGCTGATTCGAGTCGAGGGAGGCTCCCAACCAGTTCAAAACAGCCTTCTGCGGCGCCGGAATGGTGAGCCCCGGTTGATCCGCTTTCCTGTGCCTTCCGATTTCCTCAGCTCGGGCGACTACTTGATTCGGCTGGGCGGATTCAACGAGGCAGGTTCCCTCGAGGATCTGGATCAGTATGTCTTTCGGCTAATCCGGTAGGCCACTCTGCGTTTTGGTCTGCTACCCCTGCAGGCCGGATGAGCCTCTTGGTGCGCGGGTTCTCTTGACTTCCGCACTCCAAAAGGGTACCAGTTACCGACAGAGGTCATCACCTCCGTGCCAAAGCCAAGGAAAGCTCGCATATTCGTTCATCTGCCCTTGGCCTGCCTGGCTGCCGCCTGGCCATTTCTACTCGGGTGTGGTCCTGCAGTTCAAGTCGACCAGCGACCCAATATTCTCTGGGTCAGTGCGGAGGATTTGAGCCCGAATCTCGGCAGTTATGGCGATGCATTCGCCTCTACTCCCAACCTGGACCGATTTGCCGGCCAGAGCGTCAAGTTCACCAATGTCTTTACAACAGCGCCGGTGTGTGCGCCCAGCCGTTCGGCGATCATCACCGGTATGTACGCGACCACCATCGGGACGATGCACATGCGCACAGGGGGCGATGCCCCCTATCATCCGGAGAACCTCATCGCCTACCAGGCCGTACCCCCGCCCGATGTAAAGTGCTTTACCGAATACCTGCGCGCCGCCGGTTATTACTGTGTCAACAATCATAAGACCGACTACCAGTTCGGTCTGCCTTTTACAGCCTGGGATGAAAGCAGTCGTGACGCGCACTGGCGCAAGCGGCCTCCCGGCAAGCCCTTCTTTGCCGTTTTCAATCTGGGGGAGACTCACGAAAGCAGTAACTGGGAGCAGGAGGGTGAGTCGCTCAGCCATGATCCGGCAAAGGTTGTCGTCCCCCCTTATTATCCGGACACGCCGAAGGTTCGCCGCAACCTGGCCAGATACTACGACAATATTGCTCGCATGGACCGGAGATTCGAGGAGATTCTTGGCCAGCTGGAAGAGGATGGTCTCGCCAACAACACGATTGTGTGGTTCTGGGGTGACCATGGGGCCGGGCTGCCCCGGGGCAAGTACTGGCTCTACGATTCCGGGGTCCGGGTGCCGCTGATCATCCGCTGGCCGGAAACTCTCGAGCCCGGCAGCAAAGACGAACTGATCAGCGGAATCGATTTCGCCCCTACTGTGCTCTCGATGCTGGGTCTGAGAATACCCGACCATATGCAGGGAAGGGCCTTCCTCGGCCCCGCTGCCGGAGCGCCTCGGGAATATGTCTTTGCAGCCGGCGACCGCCAGGACGAGACCTACCACCGCATCCGCAGCGTCCGGGATCGGCGCTACAGGTACATACGCAACTATCTACCAGAGCAGTCGTACGCGGACGGGCTCGTGTACAAGGAGAAAATGCCCATCATGCAGGAGTTGCGGCGGCTGGCCGCGGCGGGGCAACTGGACCGGGCCCAGCAGCTATTCTTGTCGGATGCCAAGCCACCCGAGGAATTGTACGATCTTGAAGTGGACCCCCACGAAATCATGAACCTGGCCGATTCCCCCCAGCATCAAGAGGCTTTGCAGCGCCTGCGGGCAGAGCACGAGCGATGGAAAGAGCATAGCAAAGACCTCGGGGCCGTTGCCGAGACGGAACTGATCAAGACGATGTGGCCGGGCGGAAAGCAGCCTCAAACGCAGATGCCGGAGGCACACGTCTCCCAGGGGCCATCGGAAGACAGCGTGAAGGTCCGTCTCACTTGTCCGACCGAAGGAGCGTCAATCGGTTTTGCTACGGGCAAGGACGAGGATCCTGCGTGGCAGCTTTACGCGGGCGAGCTGACGCTGCCCAGAGGCACGACGGTTCGCGCCCGGGCCATTCGCTATGGCTACGAGCCCAGTGGAGTCATCGAGGCCACATACTGAGTTAGCACAAAATGAATCCACCGATAGCCAGCCAGACTGCAGCTCTGGTCTGGTTCGCGCAGGATGAGCCAGGGGCTCAAGGCCTTGGAACTGCTGGGGAGGCACCGGGGCTGTGGGCTGTTGAAGAAAAGGTAGGATAGCATGTTCTCTCGAAAAATAAGTCCCAAACTGGCTCTGTTCACTCTCTTGAGTGCCGGGCTGCCAACTGTGCCGGTCCTGGCCGAGGACGAAGCAATCACCCCAACCGAGCCGATCAAATTGTTCAACGGCAAGGACCTGTCAAATTTCTATACCTGGCTGGCCGACTATCAGTCTGAAGATCCCCATCACGTGTTCACGGTCGTGGACCGGATCGATGGGAGGCTCGCTATCCGCGTCAGCGGTCGGGATTGGGGAGGATTCATAACCAGGGATCGGTACAGGAATTACCACTTGATCGTCGAGTTTCGATGGGGATTGGTCAGCTGGGGACGGCGCCGGGACCGCACCCGAGACAGCGGAATCCTTCTGCACTGCCAGGGTCCCGAGGGAAGCGCCTCGCCGGAGTTCAACAGCCCCTGGATGCGCTCCGTCGAATTCCAGATTATCGAGGGAGGGACGGGAGACATCATTCTTGTCAGCGGATTCTCGAAATCAGGCGAGAGCATCCCGACTCGATTGACCGTCATTGTAAGGAACGATCGCCACGGCAAATGGGTGTGGGACCCGCCGGGGCAGGCGAAAACTTTTGAGGGCGGCCGAATCAATTGGTTCGGCCGCGACCCGGACTGGGTGGACGAGCTGGGCTTTCGCGGGCAAGAGGATCTGGAAAAACCTGCAGGTCAGTGGAACCGGCTGGACGCTTTTGTCAAAGACGACACCTTTACCTACCTGGTCAACGGCACAATCGTCAACAAAGGAACCGACTCCAGCCTGAAAGAGGGAAGGATCCTGTTCCAGTCAGAGGGAGCAGAGATCTACTTCCGCAGGATAGAGCTCAGACCCCTTCCAGATGGAGATTAGACAAATTCACGGACCTAAGCTTCCGGCGCCGCTTCCACCCGGTCGGATGGCCAGTGTCGGGCCGGCCCGACCGGAGGAACAGAAGACCATTCCGTGCCCGACGACGGGCGTCGGGATGACCTCGAAGAGATTGCCGCCACACCGCCACAGCTCCCGGCCCGTGTCCGGGTCGTCGGCCTGAACGCGCCGCTGGCTGCTGACGATGATCTCGTCGTGATCGCCGGCGCGGATCGCGACCGGCGTTCCCCACCCGACGCTGGCGTTTCGCGCGGTCCGCCATATTTCTTCGCCCGTGCGTGTGTCGAATGCGGCAACGAACGAACCCGAGCGCTGATCCTGGTACAGGATGATCCGATCCTTGTAGAGCAGCGGAGAACCGGCAGTACCGTGGTAGTTGCTCATCTGGTCGGGATCCCGGCGCCAGACGATCTCGCCGTCCATGTCGAACGCCATCAGCCCGCGGGCGCCGAAGGACAAGTAGATGCGCTCACCGTCGGTGACGGGGGTCGCCGAGGCATGACCGTTCTTGCGATGAACCGACTCCGACCGCCCCTCGGGCGCGAAGCTCTGCCACAGTCGAGAGCCGTCCGAGCGTCGAAAGGCGAGGACCGAGAGTCGTTTACCGCCGTCATAAGCGGTCGTCAGAAAGATGCGGTCACCCCAGACGATCGGCGATGAATTACCGCTTCCCGGAAGCGGCGTCTTCCAAACGACGTTTTCGGTCACGGACCAGGCGTCCGGATAATTGCTGCCGGTGACGAGCCCCTGCCCGGAAGGCCCGCGCCAGCGCGGCCAGTACTGATCACCTTCTCCCTGGACCGCGATCATCGCGATTCCGGGTTCCTGGCTCTCGACCGCCGACCCCCAGCCAGAGGCGAACGCAATCAGCATAACGATCAGAAATGCTCGGATTCGCACGGGTTCTCCTCTTTGAATGGAATCGCGGTGTTTTGGACTAGGGATGAGGGTACTCAGTCGCGGGGTCCTGCGGCCACTTCAAAGCGGTCGCTGACTCGAATCTCGCCTGCCTGGATCAAATCAGTGACCGTTAAGAAGATCTCATAGGGGCCGGTTTCGAAATCACTCAAAGAGAATGGTCGCACTAGAACAACCCGCTGGGAAGACAGAAACTGGACTGATTCCCCCTCATCTTCCACCGCCTCGACGACGGGACGTCCATCACGACGAATCTCGTAATCCAGTTTGAGCGCAGGGCGCATTGTTGCCTGATCGAAAGTGGCGTTGTAAACCTGGAGGTAAAGGATCAGCTCATCAGAGGCGTAGAAAACCTTGTCCAGGCTGGGCCGAATGTGCAAGTCTCCGAGAACGAACATTTCATCCTGTTCCGGAGCGTTTTCCAATTGCCTGACCCCCTTGGAAAGCAGAACGGAGCTGGCCGCAAGATCCTTCTTTGGAGGAGGTGGAATCAAAGCCAGCCGCCGGACTCCGACCTTTCCGCTGTTGAGATCCTTGATCACCAGGTCCAGTTTGTAGCGGCCTTTCCTTTCCAGAACCAGGACCTTTTGATAGGCAGATCGACCACTCTGAAGTCCGGCCTCGGCTACCAGATCGGCTTCGAATTCGTCGATAATCCGATTGGACAAACTGGTGACGACTCCGTAAACGGCAACCCGGGATCGCCGGCTCTCTCGTTCCTGTTTAAAAGTGAGTTCCCGGTCATCGATTTCGACACTGAGTGGTACCAGGGCCCGGTCTTTGTTCAGGTTGAAGTAATCGACGCGGTGAGAAAAGGGCAGGTTGTCAAAGGTGATATCAATCTCGACGAGACCTTTCAGGTCACGATACTTGACGGGCGTCGCACGCTGAACCTGAACATAGGTTTCGTAGCGAGTGAAGGGACGATCGGCGAGTCTCAGGGAAGCGTAAGTGGTGTTCCCCGGTGAGAAAAAGGGCCGATCCGCTTTGGAGGCGATTCCCATCGATTCCATCATCGTGAGCCCCGCTCACGGGAACGTACAGGAGGGCGTCTTTCTCCTCAGGCCGAAGGGCGAGCCGATACTCTCCGCTCATGCTAGGATCGACAAACTCAAGGATGACATTGGTTCCGATGCCCTCGATGTATCGATATCTCCATACCTGGAAGGGATAGGTGGAGGTCGAACCGCCCCCTTCGTGATAGGGCCGATTATAGTTCCCTCCGGTGGGATTTGATTCGATCTCGGCCGGCGGACCGTGAATGATGTAAATACGGCCCCGATCTGTTAACCATCCAGGAAGCCCACTGGCGAAGCTCTCGTTGGAATAGGCGATCCTCCGATAGTGCTCTTCCTTGAACTCGTTGGCAGCGCTGCGGGGATCGGGATCTCTCCGAAACCAAAACTGCTCGATGAACTGCTCCTTCTCTTCCGGTGTCGAGAGCTTCTCGAAAACCTTTCTTTCTTCTTCACTGACGATGTGAAGGACGTCCTCTTTCAGCCACTTTTTGAAATAATCTTCGATTTCCTCCTGAGATGCAGGCTGGCGTTGAGACTGCTTTGATTTCTTGTCCTGGAGGGCTGCTTCTGTTTCAGTCGGAAGCAGGCTGGCGAAGAGGAGGCATAGTGAGCAGCCAGTGGAAGTTCTGCCGGGGCGAAAGAGTGAGAAAAGTCACGAACAGATTATAACCTAATCAAAAGTTCAGCTGGAGAGGGCGGGTCTGGATCACAGCGGCCGCAATCTTGCCCGGTTGAGGACGCGGTGGCCGAGTCATCTTCGAGGCTGCGTAGTGGCCGACGACCTCATCGGCCGTCAAGACCCGGGGGTGAGGAAAACCTTTCCATTCTTGCCTGCGGCAAAGGCGCTTCAACAAGAGAGTTGAGCTTCAACAAGAGAATAGCGTCTTGGGGACAGGATTGTTAGGATCAATCCGGTTCTGAATAGATTCAAGCACACCGAATCGCGCTCACGAGCAATCATAGCAGCAGATGGCTGGTTGACAGCTTGATGATGTCCCGGGAGGTCCTCGATAGAGTGAAGAGAGAGCCCGCTCGAACCTACCTTCAACATCGAACTGGCCAATGGAGCCGAAGGTTATATCCCTCCTCCCGAACAGCATCACCTGGGTGGCTATACGACGTGGCCGGCCAGATCGGCCGGTTTGGAGGTAGAGGCGGAACCTAAGATTGTGGAGACCCTTCTTCAGCTCTTCCAGGAGGCGGCAAAATCGATGAGGTCGGTCTCTATGACCGGGCGCTGACCGCAGTAGAGATTGCCGGACACTATGCGGCGGCCAAACGTGGCAATTGACATGTCTCCGCCCGAGCGCTTAGACTCCGCCGTGGTGAAGGACTCATTCTCCGCTCTCACAGATCCAAAGATATCCTTCTTCTCTCCAATGCTCTGCCTCTTACTGGGTACCACCCTCTTGCTGGGTCAGGATGGGAGTACCGGTCAGGACTGGCCCCACTATGGAGGCTCCTATCAGTTTTGGCGCTATAGCGCGTTGGACCAGATCAACCGGGCCAACCTCAAAAAGCTGGCTCCCGTCTGGGCATTTCAAACCGGTGTGGAAGACGGAGGACTGGAGGCGACCCCAATCGTGGTGGACGGGATCATGTACCTCTCGTCTTCCTGGAATCGAGTCTTCGCCATTGACGCCGCGACAGGCAAGGAAATCTGGCACTACTATTACAAGAATCCACGTCAGATCGGGATCCTTTACAGCCCCTATAACCGTGGCGTCGCGGTCTCCCGTGGCCGTGTCTTCATGGGAACCCTGGACAACCACGTAGTCGCCCTTGACCAGAAGACGGGTCGCGAGCTGTGGAAGGTCAACGTTGAGGATTTACGTCAGTGTGGCTGCAACATCACCGGGGCACCTCTGGTAGTGCGGGATAAGGTCATCGTTGGTGTCACCGGAGGAGATTCGGCCCATCGCGGCTACCTGAGTGCCTTCGACGCGGAGACGGGACGAATGGTCTGGCGTTTCTACACCATCCCTGGACCCGGTGAGAAGGGACACGAAACCTGGGAGGGGGACAGTTGGAAGTATGGGGGCGGAGCCACCTGGATGACGGGCTCCTATGACCCCGACCTCGACCTGGTCTACTGGGGTGTTGGCAATCCAGCAGCCGACTTCTATGGAGGCTCACGCAGGGGGGACAACCTGTACACCGACTGCGTGGTGGCCTTGAATCCGGACACCGGAGAGCTCAAGTGGTACTTCCAGGAAGTGCCCCATGACGTGTGGGATTGGGATGCTGCCTACGAGTCGGTGCTGTTGGACCTGGTGGTGGAGGGCAGGAAGCGAAAGCTGCTGCTCAATACCAACAAAGGAGGCTACACCTTCGTCATGGACCGCACCGACGGGAGCTTCGTATCGGCCTGGCCGGTTGCCGAGAATATCAACTGGATCACCGGTATCGACGAGCAGGGCCGGCTGGTCGGCCGCAATGAGCCGATCGTCGGTGAGTCGACCTTCATTTGTCCCAGCATCGGCGGGGGAAGACAGTGGAATCAGGGGACGTATTCACCCCGCACCGGCTGGTACTACACGACCGGCATTGAATGGTGCCAGGTGGTGGTCGCCAAAAAAGAGGAACCGGTCGAAGGGCTCAACTTCTTCGGCGGGGCCTTCCAGATGAAGCCCCTGCCCAGGGGAGAGTCGCACGGGCACCTGGACGCCTATAACCCGGTAACCGGAGAAAAACACTGGAGTTACCGCTCCAAGTATCCTCTCTTGGCCTCGCTGCTCGCAACCGCCGGTGACGTGATCTTTAGCGGAGACGTGGAAGGCTACTTCTTTGCCCTGGATGCGAAAACGGGCGACAAGGTCTGGAGCTTTCAAACCGGGTCGGGTCACCGCGGTTCGGCCATCAGCTATGCGGTTGATGGAAGGCAGTACATCGCGACGCCTTCGGGCTGGGGATCGGCCGTAGCTGGACTCTTTCCCCAACTCTGGCCCGAATCGGAAGACTTTCGGGCGGGTTCAACCCTGTTTGTTTTCGCGCTCCTGGAGGGGGAATGATCTGGCTTTCGCTGCTCTTGCTCCAGGCGGTCGCAGAGCCGGAAGTGCTGCGGCGGGGAGAGGTTGTCTTTGCTCAAAGCTGCGCCACTGGCTATTGTCACGGGGCTGCTGGTGCGGCCGGGCGTGGACCCAGGCTCAGAAACCGGAGTCTTGATCGTAATCGTGTTTCCGAGGCCGTTCGCAACGGCATCCCGCAATCGGCCATGCCGGGCTGGAAGGATCGTCTCTCGGAACAGGACCTCTCAGCAGTGATCGCCTATGTCATGAGCCTGGAGCATGCCGACGAGGCTGAATTGCCGGAGTATCCGATGCCTCCAGGTGTGGGCCCGGCTGCCTATGTGGACTTTCCCGGCCCAGCGGAGGCCAAGCAGGGGCGTGACTCGTTCTTCGACGCCACCCGAGGGCTGCAGTGTTCTACCTGCCACTCAGCTGGCGGAAGAGGGATTGCCGTGGGTCCGGAACTGGCCGGTCCGAGCGTTGCAGATCAGGATCGCTTTCTGTCCCTGGTTCGGGCTTCCCGCTCTCAGCATGTACTGACCGCGACTTTGAAAGATCGAAGTGTTTTTCCGGCGCTACGGTTCGAGCAGAACGAGGGTTGGATCAAGCTGTATGACTTGACTTCAGCCCCGCCCGTTCTGCGAACCTTTGCGGCATCCACCATCGTCTCGCTTGTGAACGCCCAGGATTGGTCCCACGAATCGGTGACCCGGGACTACAAGGACGGGGAACTCAAGGCGATCTTCGAATACCTGAATTGGCTGGATTCCCAGGAATAGCGGAGCCGGCCGCGGCAACCCTTCAGGGACTCGGGACGAGCACCTGTGCCTCGATGCTGGAACCGGGGATGAATCCGAAATGGCTCTTTTCCGTACTGAACTGGCCCTCTGCAAAGGGAACCATGACTTTGAACCATTGATTCCCCTTGCGATCGACAAGCTCCGTCAGGACTAACACCCACGACCCATTCGGTAGCCCGACCTGGGACTGGACAAAGTCACCCTTTTCCGCTGAATAGAGTTGTGAGTCGTCAGAGAGCTGCGCCAGCTTCACGGAATTGTTCATCACCGCCTGCTTCGGCACTTCCGCGAGAGGCTTGAGAAGCGAGAGGTTGAAAGGGGGTTGCTTGATCAAGGGCGAGCCCTGCACTGAGGAATCCCCCTGTAACCACCGGGAGCTGTACTGAGGCACGGTGACAGAGGCCATTGTCAGCGGGCCCATCAAGGTGATGAGCTTCAGGATGGCGAAGAACTTGGCTTTCGCGACCAACAGCAGAGTCGCAGACAGTAGAGCCATTGCTCCCAGCCCCCTTAGAGCATTATCCCCCTGCGCCAGCCAGAAGTACATCTTCATCCATCCATCGGTCGCGAACAGGAGGACCAGACCGCAAGAGACGGCCAGCCCGGTGAGTCCACTGAGGCCGTAGCCCGAAGCCAGCCGGTAGCCGAGAACGCCGACCAGCAGGGATGCGACGAACAGCCAGAGGAAACGCGCCATAGCGTAGTCAGAGACCATGCACAGCATTCCAATCACGACGGAAAGGGACAGGTGGGTGATAAAGACAACCCTGCAGGTCCGTGCGAAACCGCTCTCGAGCGGTTTCACTTCCTTGGGTTCCACTGTCCAGGAGACAGTCATACGGAATCAGCCCCCATCCCTAAAAGAGAACCTTCTCAGATGATTCCTGATCGGGTTCACCCCTGTTTAAGCTACAAGAGGGCGTATTCAGTATCTGCTGCAAGCCCCCCTGACCTGTGTACTGAAGTCTAACCGGCCCCGGCACTGTACGTCAACGAAAAAAAGGTGACTCTAATCACAGTGTGAGTCTCCCGCATTCAAATACTTACAAATATGATGCAGAATGATTCAGGTGATTGTAAGAAGTGGTAAACCGAAATTCGAAGGAGGAGTCTTGATCTTGAAGGCCGCGACCCGATCCAACCAAGCCTGGGGTCTGCAGCAGCGGTGGATGCTCGTGGCAGCAACGGGTCTCGGTGTTCTGCTGCGCTTCTACGAGCTGCCCCGACAGATCCTGGTCGACGATGAGTGGCATGCGGTGCACAAGCTGCTCGACAGCGACTACTTCTCCATTGTGACTGACTTCGGTGCAACCGACCACTGCATCCCACTGACCCTGCTATACAGTCTGCTGGCCGACTTTGCAGTGCTGAACGAGCTGTGGATGCGGCTGCCGGCATTCCTTTCGGGTATTGTGCTCGTGCCGACTCTGCCGATTCTACTGCGCTGCTATATCGGTTCCAGTGCCAGCGTTGCCCTGGCCTGGCTACTGGCCGTCTCTCCTTTTCATATCTACTACAGCCGGCTGGCCCGCCCTTACTCCATTACACTGCTGCTGAGTTGGCTGGCGGTGGTTGCTTTTTACCGCTGGTGGAGGGGTGACCACTCGGGCTGGAAGTGGGTTTACACAGGGGCTGCAGTCTTGAGCCCCTGGTTTCACCTGGTGACTCTGCCGGTGGTTCTGGCCCCACCCGCGCTGGCCGCGGTGGACGTTGCCCGGGGCCGTGGGCGATCTCCCGCTGACTGGTTGCTGGCCGTTGTAGGGACCGGGGTGGGCCAGATAGTGCTTCTGGGGCCGCCACTGGTCTCCAGGTTCGGCTCTTTATCAAACAAGCTGTCTGTCGGCAGCCCCACGATCGAGACGTTTGCCGGTGCCGTCGAACTCTTTATGGGAACCATCCAACCCTGGCTCCTGATTGGCTGTGGCGCCCTGATGCTGGTCGGAGTGGTCACGCTGGCGCGTGGACAGGCCGACTTCCTGAAGCTGATCTTTTTCACTGGATTCGCTCAGGTTGGAGCCCTCTTGTTGTTGGGCCCCCACTACATCGAAGTACCGGTGACTCTGGCGCGCTATGCCCTGTTTCTGCTCCCCGCTGCCTTACTGTTGATCGCGACGGGTATTAGCCGAATAAGCACAGGTCTTGTGCCCGGGCCCCGTTCGGTCGCAGGCTGGGTCACCCTCGTCCTTGCCGCCTTCCTGTTTTGGTTCGGCCCCTTGCCGCGTATTCTCAGATATCCGAACAACTGGATGGTGCAAGGAACGTGGCAGATCGACTACCACCATGATCGTGCCCTGGAGAGGTTTCGACCAAAGGCGGCCCCAATGGTTTACGACGAACTGGCAACGCTGCCGGTGGGGGCGACCCTGGTCCTGGAGGCTCCATGGCACTACAACTGGCAGTACTTCCCCTACTACCAGCAGCAACATCGGCAGAGGACTGCGATCGGCTTCGTCGCTCCTGCAGCAGGTCCCGCCCGCCCCGGTGAGACGCTGCTCAACGATCCACGTTTCCGCTGGACAAACGCCATCCATGTTTTCGACCATGGTGAGCTCATCCGACAGGAAGTCGACTGGGTGATTTTTCACAAGCAGCTCTCGCGAGAGATGCCGCCGCCGTATCAGGTTGACACTGTCGATGTGTCGCCCTGGATTCGTCACTATGAAACGCTCTTCGGCCCACCCCGATTCGAGGACGACTTCGTCGCGGCGTTCATGATTCGCAACCGAAGAGTGCCCCTTGAGCGTCAGAGGTTCGCCGAGACACCGGAAAATGACAACCCTGAGGGAAACTGAGATGAAGAGCTCGCGAGTCGAACCTCAAATGACTCCATAGGCAAGCATAGCGTCGGGTACCTTGACAAACCCGGCGAGGTTGGCCCCTTTTGCGTAGCTGACGAAATCTTCTTCCTGGCCGTAGCGGACACACTTCTCATGAATCTTGGCCATGAGGTCCTGAAGTCGGTCGTCGACCTCTTCCCGCGACCAGGTGAGGTGCAAAGCATTCTGGGACATCTCGAGTCCGGAAATGGCCACTCCCCCCGCGTTGGCAGCCTTGCTGGGGGCATAGATGATTCGTGCCTCCTCGAACAGCTTGGCTCCACTCGCCGTGGTGGGCATGTTGGCCCCCTCACACACAAGCTTACAGCCGTTTTCGAGCAGGGCGAGGGCGCTGTCTTCTTCAATCTCATTCTGAGTGGCCGAGGGAAACGCCATGTCACAGGGCACTTTCCAGGGTCTCTCCCCCTCATGATGCTCCAGGCCGAACTTCTCGGCAAACTCGGTTAAGCTGCCTCGCCGGTTCGATTTCAGGTCGATGAGATAGTCGAGCTTTTCTCTGTTAAACCCCTCGGGATCGTACACGAAGCCGGATCGATCGGAAACAGTGACAACCCTGGCCCCAAGGTCGATCAGCTTTTCGACCGTGTACTGGGAAACGTTGCCGGCACCCGAGACCACGCACACCTTCCCCTCCACGTCTTCGCCGATGCGACCC
Source organism: Acidobacteriota bacterium (assembly GCA_965248635.1). Classification (GTDB taxonomy): domain Bacteria; phylum Acidobacteriota; class UBA6911; order RPQK01; family CBDAPI01; genus CBDAPI01. The sequence goes on from OZ252114.1 coordinate 275,814, forward strand.
AGCATCTCCCGGGTCAGATAAACCACCCCGTAGCCCGTTGCCTCGGTGCGAACCAGGCTGCCTCCATAAGCAAGCCCCTTTCCGGTAATGGCTCCGGTGAACTCGTTGGTCAGCCGCTTGTACTGGCCGAAGAGGTAGCCGATTTCCCGTGCGCCCACCCCGATGTCGCCTGCCGGAACGTCCACGTCTTTGCCGCTGTGATGGAATAACTCGCTCATCAAGGCCTGGCAGAATCGCATCACTTCCGCATCGGATTTCCCTTTGGGATTGAAGTCGGAACCTCCCTTCGCACCTCCCATGGGCAACGTGGTGAGGCTATTCTTGAGGGTCTGCTCAAAGCCCAGAAACTTGAGGATGCTCAGACTCACCGATTTATCGAAGCGAAGCCCGCCTTTGTAGGGGCCGATGGCGCCGTTGAACTGAACCCGATGACCTCGATTGACCCGAACGTTCTGCTGATCGTCCTCCCAGCAGACACGGAAGGTAATGATCCGATCCGGCTCGGTCATCCGTTCCAGTATGCGGGCGTCTCCGTACTTGGGATTATCCTTAATAAAGGGGATGACGGACATCGCCACTTCCCCCACTGCCTGATGGAACTCGGTCTCGCCTGGGTTACGACGGACGAGACCCGTCATAAAGTCTTGGTAGTTCATGGTCTTCCCTTATATCACTGCTGAGACCCAGCGGTTGCAAGTTGAAAGTGAAAGGTTCAAAGTTGGGAACTCGCATCTCACCAATCTATGGCTTCAGATCGGTTGCTTGACCGATCCGGTTCTCGGGGCCGCCGCCCGAGCGTTCTTTGATGTCCCTCTCCATCTGGGCGCGGACCACGTCGTAGCTTCCGACCAGCGTTCGGAAGTCCTGGCGCCCAAGGGTGACGACGTCCACCGGTGTCAGGCAACGGACGGTGGCGCTCCGCGGCGAGTCCCTAAGAAGCGCAATCTCACCAAAGGATTCGCCGGTGGAAAACGTGGCGATACGTCTGGCCGGGGCTCCGGGCTGCTCCTCGAGAACTTCCACCTTGCCGTCTTCAATCATATAGAAGCGATCTCCAATGTCACCCTGCTTGATGATGATATCGCCCTCCCGGTAATGGGCACGATGGAGCCGATCCGTGCGATCGACGGCGAGCTTAGAGATGTCGGGCGGGAAAAGTAAATCGAGAGACCAGTCGATGCCGACCCGGATCTTGCAGCGAATTCCAGGCAGCTTCATGAAGTAGACCGATCGCCACAGCCACCAGGCCACGATACCCGCCAGCTTAAACCCGAATATCTCCGCCACCCCGCAGTGGTGCACAATCACGGCCAACTGGCCCAGCCCGCCAAAGGAAAAGGGCCGAAGCTGCCGTCCCGCGATTGAGGCCAGTACGTTCCTGGCACAACGTTTGCCCTGGCGGATGGCGTACTGTGCGGTTGGAGGGCACAAACCGCCCCGCCGAACGTCCGGAATCAGCGCCGAATCACCAAGTGCCCAGACATATTCGAGCCCCTTTACTCGGAGGCATTCGTCCGCCACGATGCGACCTCGCTCCTGTGGGAGCGAGGACCTGCCGATCAACGGATGGGGCGCATTGCCGACAGTGCAGATGACAGTGCCAGCATTGATGGTCTGACCGTCCGAAAGGGTTACACCTGCGGGTGTCGCTTCCTTGACGCGTGTTCCAAGGATCGGTTCTACGCCGCGCTGGCTTAGCTTTCGCTCCGCGAACTGTGCCAGGCCGTCGCTCAGCTCATTGAGAATTCGATCTCTTGAATGGACCAGGATGACACGCTGCCCGGTAGCGCGGGCCCTTGGGTAGAACTCGAGCACGGCCTTGATCATGTCGTTGATCTCAGCCACTGTTTCCACGCCGCTGAATCCGCCTCCAACGCCCACGAATGTCAGCGCCTTCTGGAGGGCTTCCCGATCCGGTTCGGTGTCCGCTTCTTCGAGCTTGCTCAGGATGTGATTGCGCAGGTGAAAAGCGTCGCCCATGGTCTTGATGGGAAGCGAGTGTTCCAACATGCCGGGGGTGCGCGAAAGATCCATCCTCAGGCCGAGGGCGAGAATCAGATGGTCAAAGCGCAATGATTTAACGCGGCGGTGCGTATCAGTCTCGACAAAACCGACTTGACAGCCAGGACTGGAGAGGATTTTACGGTGAGACTCACAGCGGTCGCCCTGACGGGACATCGCTTTCCATCGGGATTCTCCCAGGAACGGACCGCTTATGTCCACCTCACCGTCAAGGACCAAAACGACTTTCTCCTCTTCCAGTCGGGCTATGTGGTCGACAAGCCCCACCCAGAGAGTGGCGAACTGGAACCCGATGGGAATCTCGACGATGAAGATCTGGAGCACGCGCATGTGGTGGTCAACCCGGGTCAGTTCTCAACTCCTTACCAGCCGGGTCCAGCCAACAACGGCCATACCAACCAGGTCTTTGAGCTGGGACCGGATAACGGTCCGGAGGCCCGAGTTTTTGCAGGCGAGCCACTGGGGGTCGTGTTGTGGCGGAATGAGTTAGCTCGAATCTTCATGCCGGGTGAGAATAACGGCCGGGGCACTATCCTGACCCAGCCTCATTTTGAGGAAACCTTTAGTGCGGCATTTGCCAACTCAGTGGATAACTATCGTTCGCTGGCTCCTTTGCGACCAACCACCTACCGATACCTGATCAAGTTACCCAGCCAGGACGAATTGGATTTTCTGGGAGTGAAGCTGGAAGGACCGTTGCGGGTTCATGCACAGGTCAACTTTCTTCACTTTCCGCCGCTCTTCATTCGATTCCTGATACGCACCACCAGTGCCGAAGGGCCCGGGGGACGAAGTTTTGGGCTGATTCACGAAGATCTGATGGATGATCTGCTGGTGAATGTGGAGAACATTGCAGCGGCTCAATTTACGGTGGAATTACTGCAATGACAGCACCTCTCAAACCCGTTGCCATTTCCGCTTTGTTGGTAGCATCTCTAGCCCTGACCGCAGTGTCGGTCCAGAGCGAAGAGCCCACTCAGAGTCAGACTCTCTCGGCATTGAGTGACCCTCCAGGTTCGCCCCGGCAGGGCCAGTCGGTCCCGGATAATCCCCACTATCCGCCCCCCAATCCCTTCTATTTCGAGGGCAAAATCGACTACGAGCTACTCCAGATCAACGAACCCGCGACACCCTGGGAGTACATGCAGCGTGGGATTCATCGCCAGGACGATCTGGATGATCCGGAGGGCGCCATCGCAGATTACCAAGAGGCGCTCGGCGAACCGAGTCTCTTTACGGCGCGGCTTCGCCTGGGCGTCCTTCTCCTCCACGAGGATCCCGAGGAAGCAATACGCTTGTTCAAGGAAGTCTTGGCCATCGATCCCCAAAGGCTGGAAGTAAATATCCTGATCGGAGAGACCTATAAAGAACAAGAGAAATACGAGGAGAGCCCTGGACGCATTTCGGGCCGAGTTGGTCCTGTCCCCCGTAACCGAGACAACCATCCGCTTGACTGGGGATGAGGCGAATAATGCTCACACCCACTATGAAATGGGAGAAATTTTCCAGGAGCTGGGGCGATCTGAGGAAGCCACAGAAGCCTATCAGAACTATTTGAAAGCCACCCGCTGGCACAGCGACGTTTATCCCTGGAGAATTCCACTGGTCCAGAAGAAGATCGAGCAGCTGAGTGAAAAACTGTCAAAGGGACCCGGGTGGAAGATTCGTAGAGAGCGTCAGCAGAAGGAGTGAAGGCTCACAATTGAAGCTCCGACCCCACACAACCATCTCTTTGCGCCGCTCCGACCTGATCCCTCTATCCCTGGCGATACAGTTGACCGCGCTCGTAGAAGCCACAGTAACCGCCCAGGGACATGGCGACGGGAATCGGGAGTCGCCGGTCAGCATTGAAGCGGCTTGGGACCAGCTTCTGGCCGTCGAGATTCCGCAGGCACCCATCGATCCAGCCCTGGCCGTACCGCAAGTGCCGACAATGAAGGGTGCTGCCGCCGATTTCCTGCGTCATTTCTATTTTGAAAGTATTACCGAATACATACGAGAGGAAACCAGTTTCAGTGGTGAACCAACGGCCACTCACGTCATTGATGCCGATCCGCAGGAAGTGGCAAACCCCGAGGGGATCCCTTTTCGTGGCGCCTTCCAGCCCAACAGCGATCGTATTTATGCGTTCCTCAACTGGGGTACTCGGCGTTGGCTCTCGCCTCGCATCAGCACGGATTTTTCACTCCGCTACCGACAGGATGTCAGCAACGTAACGGACGGCTCACCGCAGCTTTCATTACTCAATACCTTTGGAGCCAACCGACGTATGGAACTGCTGAGCGCTTCGGTCGAAGTCGATGGTCTGGCCAAAGAAGGCTGGCTGGCTTCGAGCCGGCTGCGGGTGGGAAGACAGTCTGTCTACGGCGCGGAGTGGGCCGCCCTGGATGGGGCCGAGCTTACGCTTCATCGGCCGGCCTTCTCCCTCACGCTATTTGGAGGAAGGCGCTTTACTTATTACTCCAACCCCGATCAGCGAGCCATCGGGGGAGCAAACCTGCTGTTTCGGCTGCCCGGCAGGGCCAGTCTCGAATATCGAACACTCTATTACGTCAGAGGAAGTCATACGGTTGCCTTCCGGAAGCAGCTGGGGGAGCCCTGGTTTCTGGACAGCTATTTCAAATGGGTGGGTTCGTCGCCGGTCGATCTGAGCGCCAATATCCGCTATCTGTCACGCGACCGGAAGAATGACTTCCGGTTGGGCTTCTTCCAGAAGCTCAGTGACGATGACTTCTTCTATGACTACACCTTTTTGGCCCGGGACAAGGACGAATTCAATCAACTGAGCCGGCTCAATCTAGAACCGATATCTCCCTTCAGCCAGGTGGCCCTGGGGGCACATCGGAACCTGACCGCCCGGATCCGAGCCGGCGGCACCGTGCTGATACGCCGCCTGAATGATTCCGATGATCAGGGGCCGTTCAACGTATCGTTTGAGGATTATCGCTTCAACGCACAAAGCTTTCTGGGCGCGGAGCTGGAGGCCTTTTTCGAGTTCCATCAAAGAAATTCCGACCGACGGAGTCCACTGGGAGTGACGCGTTTCGATGATGTCAGTATCGCCGGAGAAACGCGCTTTCAGGACTTGCGAGCTGAGTTGCGCTATTCCCCGGGTGAGAGTGGCTTGACGCTCCGCGGAGGAGGGTTTTAGAGCCTCATCAATATGCAGGATCGCTTTGTTTTCATCGAGAATGCTCGCCTTCTGGGAGTGCTGGGGGGCCTTACCTGGAGGATCAACCAGCATTCCCGAATTCGATTCGATTACGGCCTGGACGACGATTTCTTTGTTTTTCGTCCCAGCATCAAGAGGGGACAGACCTTTCGGCTGCGACTGGAATGGAAGTACTAGGCCAGAAACACTTCGCCCATCCCGCCTTCGCCGAGTTTGTCCAATACTCGATAGTGGAAAACGGTGCGACCGATCAAGTAAGCTCGCTTTTGGGGGGTCCTTTCATAAGTGCGGAAACGCTTGCGGATGGGGAGGCGGTCGTCTGCGCCTGAAAAGGAGAGGGAATCGTGGGTGAGTTGTTTGGAACGGACGGGATTCGGGGGCAGTCCAACGTCTACCCGATCGTGCCGGAAATGGCATTGCAGCTGGGTAAGGCCATTGCTGCCGTATTTGACACGGGCGATGTCACAAGAGACCACGCTTTGATCGGCAAGGACACCAGGCTGTCCGGGTACATGCTGGAAACAGCGCTGACCAGTGGACTCGTCTCGGCCGGAATGAACGTTTTTCTGGTGGGCCCTGTCCCGACTCCCGCCGTCGCTCACCTCACGCGATCTATGAACGCAACGGTCGGGATCATGCTGACCGCCTCTCACAATCCCTTTGACGACAACGGGATCAAGATATTCGACGGTGAGGGCTTCAAGCTTCCCGACCCGGTAGAGGAGCAAATCGAACAACTGCTGCTGGGAGGAACCCTGGAAAGCGACCACATTCGCAGTGACCGCCTGGGCAAGGCAGAGCGCATCGACGATGCCCGAGGGCGTTATATCGAGTATGCCAAGACCACCATCGACAATCAGAGCCTGGGTGGACTCAAAATCATCCTGGACTGCGCCAATGGAGCCTCTTACCTGATTGGCCCCTGGATCTTCCTTGAACTGGGAGTCGAAGTCATCAAGACCGCAGTGGATCCCGATGGCTTTAATATCAACAACGGCTGCGGTGCCCTCCATCCGGAAACCATCTCCCGGCTGGTGCGGCAACATGGAGCCGACGCAGGAATTGCCTTCGACGGAGATGCGGATCGGGTGGTCTTCTGCGACTCAGAGGGAGCCGTTGTGGATGGGGATCGGATACTGGCCATGTGTGCCCTGGACTACAAGCGGCGAGGTTGCCTGGCCAATGACACCCTGGTAGTCACCAGTCTCACTAATCTGGGGCTTCACGAGGCAATGAAGGCGGCCGGCATCAGGGTTGTGACGACCGAGGTGGGAGATCGATATGTCATCGAGAAAATGCGTGCAAACGGATACAGCCTGGGGGGTGAGAATTCCGGCCACATGATCTTCATGGACCATGCGACCACCGGCGATGGAATCATCAGTGCCCTGCAGGTTCTGAAGCTCATGAGAGAATCCGGCAGACCCTTGAGTGAGCTCGCCGCCTGCATGACGGCTCACCCTCAGAGGCTGATCAGCCTGGAGGTGAGGGAAAAAAGGCCTCTTGAGGAGGTCCCCCGACTTTGGGAGGCCGTTGGAGAATGCCAGGCCGCACTGGGTGAACAGGGACGCGTACTGATTCGATACTCCGGGACTGAAAAAAAGATCCGTCTACTGGTAGAAGCCAGAGAAGAGGAGCAGGTGGTGAAGTGGGCCGATCGTCTCACCCGAGTCGTTGACGAGGAGCTGGGTGGGTGAAAGGGATCATCCTCGAAGCTGGCAGCCCAGAGAGTTGTCACCCGGTCACCAGCACACGCTCACTCGGCTCCTTTCCGGTGGCCAACGTACCGCTGGTTGAGTTGCTGACCCTGCGGCTGAAAAGCGCAGGGCCGGAAGCCAACACAGAGGCCCGTAGAGCATCCCTCTCGCTCTACCTGCCGGCTGACTCCTGGGTGTCGGATGAAATTCTTGGACGGCTTGCGGAGGCCAGCGGGTCCAGTGTCCTCAGGGATTCCCGCGGTGACGCGCTGGCCTGGGTCAGTGAATCCGTCGAACTTCCGGAAACAGCAGCCGTACTGGCGGCCGATGAGGGCAGTTTCCGAATCCGTTTTCCCTGGGATCTTCTCGAACTCAACGAGATGGCTGTCGCGAAGACCCTCGATGCAGGGCCGACCGAGGGACCACCTCCCGGTGTGTCGGTTGATGGTCGGCTCAAGCTGGGTGCGGGAACACGGCTCCTGCCCGGGGTCTACGTGGAAGGCGACGTCCTGGTAGGACGGAACTGCACCATCGGCCCGAACTGCTACCTGCGCGGGCGCACTTCGATCGGCGACGGCTGTAGAATTGGCCAGGGCGTCGAAATCAAAAACTCAGTCATTCTGTCGGCAACCAGCATCGGTCACCTCAGCTACTGCGGGGACTCGATCGTCTGCGAAAATGTGAACTTTGGAGCCGGCACCATCGTGGCCAACTTTCGGCACGATGGGAAGAACCATCACTCCATGGTCGAGGGCTCGCTGATCGACACCGGCCGGCGCAAGTTTGGGGCGGTGATCGGGGACGGCGTCCACACTGGTATCCACACCAGCATTTACCCGGGCCGCAAGCTCTGGCCTCACACCAGCACGCGCCCGGGTGAAATCGTCCGTTACGACCTGCCGGGTGATTGAACAGAGCGCTCCTCACCTATCTTCGGACGAAAGTCCCTGAGCCGGGATACGACTCCATAGTATTCCAGCCCGGCCGCCACCACACCAGCACTCGTGAGCTGGTCAGACTGTCCACATCGAAGGCGAAGAGGTTGAGGCGGAAACTCTCCCAGGAACGCCCCTGGATATCATCGAGAAGGCTGTGCGGAATGGCACACTCCAGCGTGTATCCCCTCGGAGAAGAAGCAGAATATACCTGAACGCCGGGCGCTTCGGCACCCTCGGAAAGAACCGTGGCCTTGCCCTCAGGCTTCCGGGGGAATCAGGGCCAGGCTGATAATCGGGTTGGGCGATTCCGGTTCTTCCTGGGCCTGCTCCCCGCGCTGTGATTCGGGTCTGGCATCGAGCAGGAGTCCGCCAAAGTCCTGGTAACGGGAATCCTCTTCCGCTCGGTTTGTCCAAACGTCATCCTTCACATCCAGCGCCAGGTAGATCGACTCGGAATCCTGCTGGAGACCGAAGCGGAACGAAGTGTCTTCCGGACCGCCCCACACCGAGGCAGCACCCGTCAGCTGGGTTGGACGATCAGCCGAGAGGGGAAGATCCGGCCATTCGCCCAGCTTCCCGTCCAGGACCACAGGCCGGTTGGACTTCACCCGGGGAATGGGCATGGGACGGTCGACCACGGCAAAGATCGTTCTTTCCCAAACCAGGGGTTTGCGAAGTTCCTCGGGACGGTAGGTAATCGTGACATCCAGTGGCAGGATCGCTGTGTCGGGCGACTTGATCGCAGCCGACGAGTTCAGGGTCAACTCAACCACCTCAACCGAGCCGGGGTCCAGGGTCCGGGAGAAGGCATAAGGATAGGGTCGCAGTACCGAATGGTGTGCAAACTGACCCTGGACTTCCATCGGCAGGTCAGCTCGGTTCGTAATCTTGAGACGAGTGCGACCCCCTTTGAAAGCTCTTCGAGGTTGCACAATAACCGGTGCCAGGTCCAGGCCATAGCGGGTGCTCAGGACCCTGATCAGTTCCTCCCCGGCCACGGTTCGCACGCCCGAACCGAGGATGCCATCCAGCTGCAGGTTGGCCAGAATCGGTCCGCTTTCGTCCATCGTCACCCAGACAACGTGATCAAAGCGGCCGTGCACGGGACCAGCCAGGCTGCTCCCTCCGCCGGTGGTCGCCAGTTCGTAGTACTTGTAATTGTCACGCTGGTGGGCAGCGTACTGGTGGCGGTGACCGGCAAAGACCGTGTGGGGGCGCCCTCCCAGGGCCTCGTCAACGCGATTCCAGAGGGTAGGTCTTCCCTGTTGCTGGTAAGCCCACAGGGCTTTGTGCAGGAAGATCAGTGTCCAGCGGACGTCCGAGTTTTCGCGAAGCGTCTTCTCCACAAAAGCAACTTGTTCCTCCCCCAGTTGTGTCGATCCTCCATCCTCGCTGTTGAGACAGAGAAAGAGGACGTTCTTGTAGATGAATTGGTAGTAGCTCGCTCCAAACCTCTGCTCCCACTTTTGACGGGACTGGGCATCCCAGATGTCATGGTTTCCGGGGACGTAGAAGAAGCGCATGGCCAGCGGTTCCAGAAAACCGTTGAACTCCTTCCATTCGCGATCGATCTGCTCCAGATTCTGGGTGTAACCCTCGATCAGATCCCCGACACTGATCACGAATTCCGGCCTCAAGTCATTGATTTTGCTGAGAGCGGTCTGGAAAACCCCGTCCCGGTGCCCTCCAGTGCGATCCGAAACGACCACGAATTGAAAGTGCCTCGGGTCGTTATAGAGAGCCTTGTCGGTCCACGGCTTGGGACCGGAAAGGCGCGGGAGGGTCAGTTGCGCTTCCTGTGGCGACCTGCTTTGTGCCTGTAAGGGCGTCGGATGGATCGGTAGGAAAAACAGTACGAAAGAAGCGAAGAGGGGCCGCTTCCAGGTAAATGTGGACATCCATGCTCCCCGTGGCGAGTCGTGACGGGCCCGGTACGCTCTTAGTAAGAAGGGAGTACTTAGCCCCCCGGACCGTCAGCGCTGAAATACGCCTCTATCGAATTCAGTTGATCGCTGAGGTCGTCCACATGGTGTTGAAGAAGATTTCGAATCGACAATAACCCGACCAGGTTGTCCTCTTTGTCGACAATCGGCAAGTGGCGAATGTGCTTTTCAACCATGAGCTCAAGGGCATCACCGCTCTCCGTGTTCGCCTCTACTCGCTCAGGGTCGTGGGTCATCACAGCTGCAACGGACGTGGTTGCCGGATCCTTTTCAGCGCCTACCACCCGGATCATGATATCTCGTTCGGAGAAGATTCCCGACGGGTGGTTGCCGTCCAGGACCACTGCCGCCCCCACTCTCACTTCCCGCATGGTCCGCACCGCCTCAACGACTGTGTCGGAGGCGGAAACGACGGGCGGTGGTACCTGGGCAAGCTTAATAACTTTCATTCACATTTCCGAAAATTTGTAGCATAAGAGGATTCTATCATCACTTTTTAAAACCCACACTTTTGGCGACCCCGAGGTGTCCGTACTCCGAGTACTCAATGCGGCAGCTTGCGATCGTCGAGTCGTTCACCAGTGGGTCGGCGGATGGGCATCTGCAGAGCACCTGAAGTCTCGAGCTCATCGAACAACTGCTCCCGCATGCGAGCGGCCTGTCCTCGAAAGGCTGGGACATCGATAAGGTTGTGGCGTTCGTGAGGGTCGCTCTCCAGGTCATAGAGCCCGTCAAGATCCCAGATCCCGTGGTAGTAGATGTACTTGTAACGGTCAGTGCGCAGGGCAAAAGTGGTCGGTGTAGCGGGGAAGTTCCACTCCCAGTAGTACTCGTAAATCATGTGATCACGCCAGGGCACGTTCCTGGTCTGAAGGAGCGCGAGAAAAGACCGGCCATCCATGTTCGCCTGCGGCGGCGGCTTCAGACCGGCCAGCTCGAGGATGGTGGGTGCCATGTCGATGTTCAAAACCATCTCCGAGATCGTTGTCGCAGGTGCGATGCGGCCCGGTGCCCAGGCCCGCATCGGAACTCGGATCGACTCTTCAAAGGCGTCCCGTTTGTCGTAGAACCCATGCTCACCCAGAGAAAACCCTTGTCGCCCATGTAGAGGACAATGGTTGATTCCGTCAGACTGGACTCATCCAGAAAGGTGAGAACTCTACCCAGGTTTTCGTCCAGTCCGTACACCGTCTCGCAGTACTGACGATAGAAAGCATCAAAATCGGGGAGTGGATCACTATCGAAGGGCGTCGTCTCCATGTGGTCGATCCCGTGATAGCCGTAACGGCGATCCCGCACCCAGCGAGGCTGAGTGCGATAGTTCTCCTCGGTGTTGGCCATGGTTTCCGGATAATCGATCCTGGCGTTTTTGTAGCGCCCCTTGTGCCTCGGGGCGGGGACAAAGGGGTAGTGCACGGCTTTGTAGGAAAGATAGAGGAAAAATGGTTTGCCGTGATGGTTCTTCAGCCAGCCGAGGGCCTGATCGGTGAGGATGTCCGTCGTGTACCCCTGGAAGGATTTTCTCTCCCCGTTGATATTCAAAACAGGATCGAAATAGGTTCCCTGCCCCGGAAAGCTGACGCAGTGATCAAAACCGGGCCGGGGTTCGTCGTGCTCGTGGCCCATGTGCCATTTCCCGACAAAGGCCGTCTCATACCCCCCTTCCCGCAGGTATTGAGGGAAGAACTCGGTCCCGGCCGGGACCGGGCGCTGGTTGTCAACCACGCGATGATGGTGCATATATTTCCCGGTCAGCAACGAGGCACGGCTGGGAGAACAAAGGGAGGTGGTAACGAAAGCGTTTTGAAGGTGAGCCCCCTCCCGCGCCATCCGGTCCAGGCTGGGTGTTTCCAGGAAGGGGGGCCCTTCCTCCACAAAACCCATGAAGTCGGAGCGGTGATCATCACTCAGCACCAGGATAATGTTGGGACGACTCTGACCGCGGGCTGCCGCCGGGAAGGCTACAAGAACCAGGAGGAACAGGGTGTGGATTGTAAGCCTTTGACGCCTATCCGGCTGCATCATCCCCCCGACGCTCAAGAGACTACAGACCGGCGCGGGTGAGAAAGTATTGGCGGGCGGACCGCACCCTCTTGAGGAGTTCCTCTCTCTGCTTCAGGACATACTCACCGGAAATCTTCTCATCCCAGCGGGAAAGAGCCATCGCATCAAACTGGGAACGCAGGCGTCCCTCCAGTTCACCAAGTCGGCAGGCCCAGGCCAGGCAGAGAGATTTGGCGCGGGGATGTTCGGCTCGCGAAGGACGGCCGTGCACGGCCAGGTAGACGGGAGCCGTGTGGGCCAGCGAAGAAACCGGACGTAGCAGACCCAGTTTGGTGCCGGAGGCTCGCAAAGCCACCCATCCGGCCTCTCCCACCGGCAGCTCGAAATTACTACGGATCTCAGAAGCTCCATCCGAAGCCCGAAAGGTGCGAATGATTTGACCATTGGCGACGAGTTCCATCTTCTCCACTTCGTCGCGGGCCGGGTTGAAGCGAACCAGGGCTTTGATACTCACGTTACCCGGTTGAGCCAGAACCACCTCTTCACCGAGGCCGCGACCGTTCACCGTGAACTCGAGCAAGGGGCCGTTGCTCACAAAAGTCCGGCCCTGCTCTATGCCGTCCAGCCACTTCTGGTAGGTGAGAGGTCCCTCCACGCGAGTGTAGAATCGTTCGCGGCCGATGGGGGCTCCCCCGAAGGGATAATCCGAGCCGGCCGTCGGGCTCATCTTGAATCCGGTATTCAAAACGCTGTACCACACGCTGAAATCGGCCCCGTTGAACTGGAGTACTTCCAGGAAGCTGATCAGGTTGAGGGGCAGATCAACGCTCAAGCCGTTCTGGGCACCGGCCTGGATTCCCATGTGGGCATAGCCGCTGAGCCCCCCCAGGCGCCGGGCTTCTTCCCAGAAGAGTTCATAGAGGAGGTACTGGTCCGGGAAATTGACGGGCTCTGCAGCTCCCAGGGTAATCGTATGTCCGAACAGGTGAGTGCGGGGGTTCTCCTGGCCGGAGGCGAGCAGATAGATTCCTTCTTTGTAAACGCTTTCGGGACCGAAGACGTACTGGGGAGCATTGTGGAAAGCGGTCACATTTCCCCACTGCAGCAAAGTGGCCACATGCACATCCTCCGCCTGCATCCATTTCGAGATCAGGGGGTCCAGCTCCCTGTGGGTGCGCGCCACATGGATGTGGGCGTCTGCACTGTACCACCCCTTCTCCGGCATGTTGATCCACTTCGGGATCTCCACAGTGAGTTCTGAGTCGGAGCCCGCGGAGATGGACACCTCCCGGGACACTTCACCGTATTCAATCCCCTTGCTGACAGTCACCCGGTACCGGCCCGCGGGCAAGCGGAGGAGTGATTCACCATCGCTGTAGAACTGCGTGGTGCCGCTGTCAAAGTTCCGCCAGCTGGGCTTGAAGCGGGCCAGGGCGTCTTCTACTGTGCCCTCCCAGCGATTCTCCTGATTCTTGGAGTCGCCCCCCGCCAGCAGCGCGTCTTCCGCCACGAAAGCCTGGTCTTCTTGATCCAGGACTTCGACCCGCGCCGGTGTGACCTGCCCGGTCAGGGGATCCACCAGGCTCAAGCGCAGCGTTCCCTTAGACTCCTGACCTCCCTGCCCCCATTTCCAGAGAGAGGCAGTCGGTCCCAGCAGGACCAGGGTCAGAGTGACACTACTCAGAACGGCGGGGTGCCGGCGAAATGAGAGACTTTTCATCTTCAAGGTGCCCCCGAGGGTTCGTATTTCTGAAAGTGAGTACTCAGGAAGGGGGTTGGACGTCTCCGTCTGAGGGATTCGGGAATCTAGTCCGTTCCTTCCCGAGGGACAGATAACGCAGTTTGCGCAGTGCTTTGTCCTGGATCTGACGGATACGCTCGCGAGTCACGGAAAACCGTTGGCCAACCTCTTCGAGTGTACATTCGATGCCATCGTCGATCCCGTAGCGCATTCGCAGAATCTGTTCTTCTCTGGGAGTCAGTGTCTGCAGCATTGCAGAAGTTTGCTCCTTGAGATCGATGCCGATCGTCAAATCCGCCGGTGATATGGCCAACCGATCTTCCACCAGGCTTCCCAGTTGACTGTCCTGGTCTTCTCCGATCGGTGTTTCCAGTGAAATGGTCTGCTGAGCCACTTTCAAAGCTTGTCGAACCTGGGCCACCGGAATCCCGGTCTCGTGAGCCAGTTCTTCCAGAGTCGGTTCACGCCCTCCCTGCTGCAGCAGGGCACGAGAGGTCTGGATGAGTTTATTGACTCGTTCCGTCATATGGACGGGCAGTCGGATCGTACGAGACTGGTCGGCAATCGCCCGAGTTATGGCCTGACGAATCCACCAGTGTGCATAGGTCGAGAACTTGTAGCCCCGTCGATAATCGAACTTGTCAACCGCCCTCATCAACCCGATGTTGCCTTCCTGAATGAGATCCAGAAAGAGCACTCCGCGTCGGGCATATTTCTTGGCAATCGAAACCACCAGCCGGAGATTGGCTTCCACCAGCTCTTTCTTGGCAATGTCCTCCTCGAGTTCGAAGCGCTTAATGGTCGCCAGCGTGCGCTTGGCCTCACCTGTACTGGTCTGAATCTCCTCGTCAATCGCCGCTATCTCTTCCTCGAGCTGCGCGAGCCGATCGCTTATATAGTCAGCTTTGGCAACCGGTATCGAAGACTTCTGCAGTTTCTGGAGCTGTTTCCGTTCTCGTTCGAGTGCCCGGATACCATCAACAACAATTCGAATGACGCTGACAAGTTTGCCGTGGATCGCGGGAGTCAGATTCAAGGAGCGGATGTGGCGAGCGATGGTCGCTCTGTAACAGGCCAGCTGAGAGAGCCGTTTCTTGTACTCGGGCAAATTCTGGCTGACCTGGTAGAGTTGTTGGCGAACCTCACCTGCCTTCGACTGCAATTCCCGAATTTGGGAGATGCTCTCGAGCACCTTGAAAGAGCGCTCGGCCAGAATCTCATCGGTGAGTTCATCCTTTGTGAAATTCACCAATTTGGTGATTGGAAGCTTTCCGTCGCGCAGAGCCAGGTCGTAGTTCAGAATCTCGGTGACGGCCAGGGGACAGCGGGAAACCGCCTTGAGAACATTTATCTGAGCTTTTTCGATCCGTTTGGCGAGCTCTATCTCCGCTTCACGATTCAGGAGTGGGACCGTGCCCATCTCACGCATGTAAAGTCGAACGGGATCGTCTGTCTTCCCCGGGTCTATGGCTTCTGCGGCAGAGGTGTTGTCCACTTTCTTCGCGTGCACCCTCCCCGGCGGGACCTCGGCTGGCTGTTCGGGTTCGACTACGTCGATCCCAGCCGCGGCCAGAAAAAGGAAGACTTGATCAAGAGTGTTGGAGCTGAGAAAGTTGTCCGGAAGTGCCTTTTTTACCTCGTCCTTGGAAAGACAACCCTTTTCCTTTCCAAGGATGATTAGTTCTTCCAGGACATCGTACTCGTCGGATCCGGACAAACTGTTCTCCCTTTCCTCGCGGGGGCACCTGGCTGATTGGAGATCTGAAAGAATCCAGTTTAACCCAGAATCCCGTTCGAGGTTGGCCAATCGCAGTGAAAGAGGCGCGGAAGAACCCACGCCTCCTTCACAAAATGTCAGTCTTGCAGGCAGTTACCAGCGATTTCTTCTCTGGCCGCCGCCCCCGAAGGATCCTCGCTTCTCACGAGGTTTGGCCTCGTTGACCACTAGAGTCCTGCCCTCGAGCTCAAAATTATTCAGCTTTTCGGCAGCTGTCTCAGCCTCTTCCTGGCTGCCCATTTCTACGAAACCGAACCCTTTCGAGCGGCCGGTCATCCGGTCAGTGATTACCCGGGCCGACTCAACGGTCCCGTGCTCGGCGAAAAGGTCTTCCAGGTCCGCCTCGGTGGTTGCGTAAGGCAACCCACCTACATACAACTTACTGCTATTCATGTTCCCTCCAAGAGAGCTTATTGTCTTCCATTCGCGACATTGTCCTCCAAAGTGAGGCAGAATAAGGGAAACTGGCACTTCGACGCCACAATCCAGCTGCTCTTGAGTTTTGTTGGGCTTTTCTTCGCTACGGTGAGACAGATTAGGTCTTCTGTTTGATTCTCCAAGCTCCTTCAGGAGACCCTAGACCAAAGAAGCGGGTCCAGGATACTCCGTTTTTAGCCATTGAGTCAATCTTTCCGACGCTCGGTCCTGGACCGAAAGTACTGCGCCCGTGGGACTTTCACCGCGAGCTGCTAGTGGCCGCGCAGGGTGATAGGTTGTGACATTCAGCGTCCCGCCAGGCTACTCTTCTGCAGCCGCGGCGGGAGCTGGAGCTGGGCTGTTGAAGTTGGGGGCATCCGCCACCACTTTCCAGCTTCCGTCTGCCTGTTTTCGCCAGATGGTGGCGTACTTACCCTGGCGTGCGACGGAATTGCCTTCCGGGTCGCTCACTGTGATCTCAAGGGTTCCCAGGGTGTATCCCAAATCTCCCGAACTGGAAACCTCCGCACTCGAGGCCCTCCACTTCACCACCAATCCCGGCGTACTGAACAGCTGTGAAATGGATTCGTGAATCTGTTCTTTTCCGACGGCCAGGGAAGCGTCGGGATTCAGAAAGTGTGCTCCTTCGGCCGTGAAGGCTGTGAAAGCGTCGGCGCTGGGAGGCGTTTCGGACCAAGCCCGGTCAGCCTCCATGAGGGCAGCTCTGGCTGCATCCAGATCAATGGGTTCCGGCTGCTGAGCACACCCCGCCAGGACCGGAGCGGCAAGGACCAGCAGTGAAAACAAGACAACACGTGGATGGGTTTTCATCGTAGGCACCTCCTTCTTGGAGGGGTTTTTCTGGTCCCATAACCATACCACCACCGCAACAGGTACAGAAGCGTTGACCGTTGACCGCGGCGCCGTGGACCGTTGACCATTGAATTGATAGTCTTGTTCTCGAAATGCTGGAAATCCTGAACAAGTTTGAACGGGTGATTGTCCATTCCCTGCTGGTCATGCTCATGCTGGCTGTTCTGTCGTCGACGGTGGAACTGGGGGTGCTGCTCGTCGAACAGTTCATGAAACCACCCCGCCTGTTCCTCCTGGACATGTCGGAGCTTCTCCCGATCTTCTCCTTTTTTCTCATGGTCCTGATTGGGGTCGAGCTGATCGAAGTCGTGAAGGTCTACCTCTCGGAGGACACGCTGCACGTTGAAGTCGTCTTCCTGGTGGCCATGATTGCCGTGGCCCGAAAGGTCATCGTGCTCGACTACAAGGTCGCGTCCCCTGGGATGCTCTACGGCACCGCCGCCATCATTGTCGCCCTGTGGGGGGGCTTTTACGTGCTCAAGAAGGCCTTACGCTAGATGGCGCCTCACGGGAGTCCTGACGTCCCTTCGGTGTCAACCGGCAGCCTCCTAGGAGCGGTAGTTGGTGAACTGCATGTCGATACCCAGGTCTTCTTCCTTGAGCATCGCGATCACCTCTCGCAGGTCGTCGCGGACTTTGCCTGAAACCCGCACATAGTCTTCCCGGATCGCAGCCTGGACCTTGAGCTTCCTCTGCTTGATCAGCTTGACGATCTCCCTGGCCTTCTCCCTGGGGATCCCCTGCTGCAGGGAGATACTCTGGCGCACGCTGTCCTTTGCGGCGGGCTCGAACGCCCCGTAGCTAAGGGCCTTGAGTGAGACGCCGCGACGCACCAACCTCTGCCGGAGCACCTGGTCGACCGCCGCACAGGTGAATTCTTCACGGGAGGCGAGCAAGATCTTGTTCTCCTTCTCCTGGAGCTCGATGTCGGACTGGCTGTTCTTGAGATCGTAGCGCTGGCGGACTTCTTTCAGGGCCTGGTTGACCGCGTTCTTCACCTCGTCCATGTTGACTTTGGAAACGATGTCGAAGGAGTTACGCTTGGCCATGCCCGGAAGCATACCGCATTTCTACGCCGAGCTGGTGTGCCAAAACCGGCAGGCTAACTTCGCGAGTTCAGTTCGGCAGGGTTGATGTAGGTGTTTAGCGCCTCGCCTTTGGCCGTGCCCTACGGAGATGTGACCGGGCCACGGAGGGTTCTCCTACTTTATGCTGGCCCGCAGGGTAGAGCAAGATGCAAGATGGTAGAATTGACGCTTGGTGAAACATCCAACGAATGCTGAGCTGATCGAGTGCTGGCGTGGCGAGCAGGCTCCCCTGTTGCCACTCCTGCACGCTTTTCAAGAGCGCGACGGACACCTGTCCGATGACGCGATCCGGGAAACATCCGCAGCTTTGAGGATCCCGCTGGCCGACCTCTACGGGACGGTCACCTTCTACCACCATTTCTCACTCCAGGCTGGCAACGGGCACTCTCGAGTCTGCACGGGACCCATCTGTCGTCTCCGCGGCGGGCTGGAGCTTCTGGAGGCACTCGGAGAAAGCGCCGAAGAAATGCCCTGCGCCGGACGCTGTGATGATCCCATACCCGTCATTCAGGGTGACATTCTGTTCGTCGGCAGCGACCCCGACTCCCTGGTCACCCGGGCCTCTCCGCTCCCTCCTCCCAACCCGGGCGGCGTCGAAGAGTGCGTCTTTGCCCGGATCCGCGACGAGGGCCGCTCGACGATGAACGGCTACCGGAAAGGCGGTGGCTATGAGGCCCTGAACCGGGCAGTCCTGGAAATGGAGCCGGACGACGTCATCCGGACCATCAGCGAGAGTCAATTGGTCGGGCGCGGCGGAGCGGGCTTTCCAACCGGACGCAAATGGCAGGCTGTTCAGGATGCACGTGGGAACCCGAAAACCGTTGTCTGTAACGCTGACGAAGGAGAACCCGGCTGTTTTAAAGACCGGGTCTTGATGGACCACGATCCCCATGGCGTGGTTGAGGGGATGATCCTGGCAGCCTACGCGACCGGAGCCACTCGGGGTTTCATCTATCTCCGTTACGAGTATCCCGAGACTCTCGAGACCCTGGAGCGAGCTCTCCGGGAAGCCAACGAATGCGGATTCCTGGGGGACGGGATTCTGGGAAAGAACTTCTCCTTTCGCCTCTATCTGCGGAGGGGAGCAGGAGCTTATATCTGCGGTGAAGAGACCTCCCTTCTGAACAGCCTCGAAGGCAAGCATCCGTTTCCACGCAACCGTCCACCCTACCCCGTGACTCATGGCTACGAAGACCTCCCGACGGTCGTCAACAACGTAGAAACCCTGTCTTCGGTTCCTCCGATTGTGAGGAAGGGGCCGGAATGGTACCGCAGCCTGGGTTGGAACGACCACTGCGGGACCAAACTGATCAGCCTTTCGGGAGACATCCGCAAGCCGGGTAACTATGAGGTCCCTCTGGGGATGCCTTTGAAGACCCTTCTCTACGAGTGGGCCGGAGGGCCATTGCAAGGACAGGCCATCCAGGCCGTGACCATGGCAGGGCTCTCGGGGGGCTTTCTGGCCGGAGAGGACCTGGACGTCACTCTGGACGAGACCAGCATTCGCAGCCGCGGCTCCTTTCTGGGTGCCGGTGGAATCATGGTTTTCGATTCGAGCCGAAACATGGTCGAAGTCGCCCACAGCGCCATGAGCTTCTTTGCCGAGGAGTCGTGCGGAAAGTGCTTCCCCTGCCGGATCGGCACCCGGCGCCTGACGGAGCGCTTGTCGGGAGAGGCGGGGCCAAAGGAGTTCGAAGCCTGGGCGGGCGAAGTCCGGGATCTGGGCGAAACCATGAAGGAATTGAGCGCCTGCGGACTGGGTGTGGCTGCTCCGCTTATCAGTGATAGTATCTTAAAGTACTTTCCGGACCAGATCGATCGACACCTCCAGGAATCGGATGGAGGAAGGGAATAATGAACTCGGGGCCCGTACAGCCGAACGACCAGGCGACGATGACGATTGACGGCGGCGAAGTTCGTTTTACGCTCGGGGAAACGGTCTATGAGGTGGCAGAGCGCCACCAGGCAGAGATTCCCACCCTCTGCTACGACTCCCGACTGGAACCTTTTGGGGGGTGCCGGCTGTGTGTCGTAGAAGTGGAAGGCATCTCCAAACCGGTCGCCTCCTGCACCACGAAGGCGAGTTCGGGAATGATCGTCCGGACCCGCACCGAGAAGCTCGAAAAACACCGCAAGACATTGCTGGAGATGGTGGCCAGTGAGAATCGACAGATTCAGGTCGATCCCCTCAGTGGCTACGCTTCCCAGGAACTGGCCACGCTGGCCGATCGGTACGGAGTGCACAACGGTCGCTTTGCCGGCAGCACATCCGGCACCTCCAGTGAGGACGACAATCCCTTCATCCTCCGTGACTACGAGCAATGCATCTCTTGCTACCGCTGCGTCCGCGTCTGTGCGGAGCAGGAGGGTGACTACGCAATCACGGTACTGAACCGTGGCTTTGAGACCCAGATTGCGACCGAGTTCAACGGGCGGCTCAAGGATTCGGCCTGCACCTTCTGCGGACAATGCGTGCAGACTTGTCCGACCGGCGCCCTGGCCGATAGAAAGGCGCTGCAGCACACCGAGCTGCCGGAACCCATCGAAAAGACACGCAGCACCTGCCCCTATTGCGGTGTTGGGTGCTCGGTAGACCTTCTCACCAAGGGAGACCGGCTGGTAGGAATCCATCCGGCCATGGACGGACCTGCCAACCAGGGTGCTCTCTGCATCAAGGGACAGTTCGCCTACGACTTTGTCCAACACCCGGAGCGGCTCACCACTCCTCTGGTTCGAGACACCGACGGGGAACTGCGTGAGACTGGCTGGGACGAAGCTCTCGATCGAGCCGCTGCCGGATTCCAGCAAGTTCGCGAGAAATACGGCCGGCACGCCATCTTTGGAGTCGCCTCGGGGCGCACCCCTGGTGAGGCCGACTATATGATGCAGCGTTTCATCCGCGCCGGTTTCGGGACCAATCACATCGACAACTGCAGCCGTGCCTGACACGCCCCCACGGTGGCCGGTCTGGCCGCCACCATCGGACGCGGGGCGATGTCCAATCCCCTCGCGGACATGGAAAAGCCAGACGTCATCTTCTGCATCGGCACCAATATGACGGAGTGTCACCCCGTCGCAGCGACCCGCCTCAAGAAGGCGGTGGCGCGGGGAGCCAGGCTGATCGTGGCCGATCCCCGGCACATCGATCTGGCTGACCTATCCGACCTTTTCCTCCAGCTCCGGGTGGGTTCGGATTCTGCACTTTTACTGGGGATGGCCCACGTCATCGCTCGAGAAGGACTCGTCGATCTTGAGTTCATGGCCGCCCGCACTACGGGTGGCGAGGATTTCCTGGAGCACGTCAAGGAATTCACACCCGAGTGGGCGGAGACGATTAGCGGCGTTCCCGCGGCCGATATCGAGACCGCCGCGCTCTGGTACGGCAGTGCTGAGAAGGCGGCGATTTACTACACCCTGGGCATCACGGAGCACATCTGCGGCGTCGAGAATGTTCAGGGGCTCTGCAACCTGGCACTCATGACCGGAAACCTGGGTCGCGAAGGAACCGGCATCAATCCCATGCGGGGCCAGAATAACATTCAGGGGGCTGGAGACGGTGGAGCCATCCCCAACAACTACCCCGGTTTCCAGTCCGTGACCGATCCGGAGAACCAGGCCAAATTCAAGAAAGCCTACGGAACCGAAGTCGATCTCGGAAAGATCATGACCAAGGTCCGGGCCCTGGATCTGGCGGGTGACGAGATCCGGGCCATGCTCATCGACGGCGAGAACACGCTGGTTTCCGATCCCGACATGGCGCACTGCGAGCACGCGCTGCGCAGCCTCGATCACCTGGTCGTCATCGATATTTTTCTGACCGAGACCGCCGAGCTGGCCGACGTCGTTTTCCCGGCGACCAGCTGGGCGGAGACCGACGGGACCTTTGCCAATACGGAGCGCCGTGTCCAACGGGTCCGTCAGGCCGTCCCTGCGGCAGGCGACTCCAGGCCCGACTGGTGGATCATTGCCCAGATTGCTCAGCGCATGGGCTTTTCGGGTTTTGAATTCGGCTCGGCCAAAGAGGTCTTTAACGAGCTGTGCAGCCTCTCTCCCATCTACGCCGGCCTCAACTGGGACCGGATCGACCGGGGTGAATACCACTGGCCGGTCCCTTACGAGGGACACTCCGGAACCCCCATTCTACATGAAGGCGAGTTCCTGAACGGCCTGGGAATTTTCTCGCTGATCAAGTACCGAGACCCTGCTGAAACCATCGACGACGACTTCCCGGTGTGGCTGACCACCGGACGCCGGCTCGAGTCGTACCACACTCGAACTCAGACGGGGCGTGCCCAGGGAATTGATTATCTTTTGTCAGAGGAGACTCTGGAGGCACATCCGGATGACATCGAGGCCTGGGGGCTGAAGAACGGCGAGTGGTGCTCCATGTCCAGCCCACGAGGATCGATCAAGATCAAGGTCGAGTCCTCGAGGCGCTCTCCCCGGGGAACTGTTTTTGCTAGCTTCAGCTTCGCCGATGTTCCGGTGAACATCCTGACCGGATCGGGTTACGACCCCATTACCGACACGGCCGAACTGAAGGTCTGTCCGGTGCGAATTGAGGCACTGGGTGCTGGGTTCTAGGTGCTGGGTGCTGGGTAGTGCTGCTGTAGCCTGCAGGTCCGACAACAGAACCGCGGGCGTAGGCCGCGGTTCTGTTGATCTCCTCTCCCGGTCATTCCGTCTTGAATCAGAACTTGAACGCCTGTTGGGCAATCTGCTTGATTTCGCGCAGGTTCAGCTTCCCGGTTCCCAGCAGGGGCAGCTGATCCACCCTGACAAACCGGTCCTTGCGAGGAATGAAGAGGTTGGGAAGGCCCTGCTTCTGAAGCTTCTCCACCACTTCCGGGATTCTATCCGGATGGCAGGTGTGAACCACAGCCAGGCTCTCACCCTTTCGGGGATCGGCAATCGATGTCACCGCGAAAACCTGCTCCTCGGGTGAGCCCAGCGGCTGCTGCAGTGCCTCTTCAACCCGGCCGTGAGGCACCATCTCCCCGGCAATCTTGGAGAATCTCGAAAGGCGATCGGTAATCTTCAGAAAACCGGCATCGTCCACCGCGCCGATGTCACCCGTCACATACCAGCCGTCCCGAAACGCTTTGCGGGTTAGGTCGTCTCGTCCCAGGTAGCCCTTCATGACGTTGGGGCCCTTGATCAACAACATCCCGGGCACTCCCGGGGGAAGCGGCTCGAAGGTGTCGGGATCGACCGTCTTGACGGCAACTCCGGGGAGGGGTGAACCCACATATCCACGCCGGGAGCCGGGTTGAAAGAAACCGGGCGCCCGAAAGTCGGGGACACTGGCCGCGATCGTGGGTGAGCATTCGGTGCTTCCATACCCCTCCATGGGGCGAACTCCAAAGTGATCCTCGAAGGCCAGTGCAGTTTCGACGGACAGCTTTTCCGCTCCTGTGATCACCAGCCTCAGAGAGCCGAACTGAGCCGGAGTACAGCGACGCATGTAGAGTTGCAGGAAGGTGGGTGTAGCCAGCAGAATCGTTACCCGGTGGCGCTGCACCAGGTCACCGATGGCGGGAGCGTCCAGAGGATTGGGGTGGACGGGCATGCCCAGACCTTTCTGGAGAGCAAACCAGCAGGACATGTATCCGAAGGAGTGAAAGAGGGGAAGAATTCCCAGAACCCGGTCCCGGGGCGTAGCTCGTAGCACCTGCGTAAGCGCCTCCACATTGGAGCCGACATTGAAGTGCGAGAGCATGACCCCTTTGGGCTCACCGGTGCTGCCGCTGCTGAAAATAACGGTTGCCAGATCCTGGGGACAAATGGGGCCCTGAGCCCCGCTCAGTCTCTCCAGCCAGGACACCCGGAAGAGAAGCGCAGCCACAAGACTCGAGAGCCGAAGCCCGGGCCCGATCATCTTGCGAAGACCCTCCGCCCACAGCAGATCAACATTCTCGGGAAGCTCCAGTTCAGCCTTCCGGACGAACAGGCGGCTGCTCACGATGGTGGTGAGACCTGCCTGTCGGACGTCCGATTCCAGGCCTGCCTTTCCGGCAGTGTAGTTGAGGTTCACGCTGACGCGACCGGAAAGGGAAGCGGCAATGTTGACCAGCACACCCGCCACCGTGGGTGGGAGCAGAATCCCGACCTTCTTCTGCCCGGCCCAGAAACCCTTGAGGGCCCGAGCCAGGACCACGGCTCCGGCAGCCGCCTGGAGTCTGGACAGTTTCCGCCCGGTGGCCTCGGCCAGGGCCAGTGCAAAGGGACTGCGCCGGGCACTACGGAAGAAGTCGGCGTGGAGTGGCCGAGGCGGTTGCCTCCCTGGCCGTCCAGGCTTGAGAGGCCAGTTCCTGAACACTCTGGCGCAGATCTCCTGCGCTGGTGCCGGGAGGAAGCGGACTCCCGAAGGCAACGGTCACGGAATAGTGAATCTGGCGGGGAACTTTGAAAAGGAAGCGCCCCCCCTCGCGGCTGAAGATGCTCCCCCAGAGACGGTCCAGATAGACAGGAATGATGGGGGCCTCCCGGTTGCTGGTAATCCGCTCCAGACCCCGGCGAAAAGGAAGAAGGGTTCCGGTTCGAGTAATCTGACCTTCCGGGAAGATACAGACCAGTTCGTTCTCTTCCAGGTGACGTCCTGCTTCTCGCAGAGCTTTCAGAATCACTCGAGGCCCGCCGGAGGCCGAGACGGGGATGCAGCCCATGGATTTCATGAAGGGTCTGTAGAGCCAGTAGTCAAAGTAGTCCTGGTGGACGATGAAGCGGATCGGCCGATCGAGGCTGGCGATCAGCATCAGGGCATCGACAAAGGAGACATGGTTGGGGGCCAGCAGGGCGCCGCCCTCCCTCGGAACGTGCCCGCTATTCATGATGCGCAGGCGATAGAAGGTGTGGGTGGCCAGAATCAGGGCCAGTCTCAGCAGGGCATCGGGAAGTAACCACAGAGCCCAGCCGGTGCCCAGCAAGATCACGATTGCGGCTGCTCCCAGGATCGCCTGGGACGAGAGCCCTGAATTGGCCAGGAGCGTCGCCCCTAATGAACCGGCCAGGATGCCGCTGAACACGAAGATGTTGGAAAGGGCGATGATTCCGCCTCGTCGCTCGTCTGGAGACTTCCATTGAATGAGGGAATTGAGGGGGACCACCAGCAGACCGCTGGCCGCTCCCAGGATCACCATGAAGACCAGCAGAAGGGCAAAGCCCGGGGAGAAAAGCGCCAGACTGAGACTGGCGAACGCCATCAAGACAGCCCCCAGGGGAATCAACCCGTACTCGACCTTCTGGCCGGAAAGCCGACTGGCCAGCAGGCTGCCCACTCCGACTCCCAGACCCAGCACAGCCAGAGGGACTCCCGCCATCGATTCCGAAAGACCCAGGACAGTCCGGGAATAGACAAGAATGTCCTGGCCCAACAGGCTGGCCACTGTCCAGTAGAAGACAGAGCCGGCAACGGCCAGACCCAAGACTCGGTGTGATCGGATGGTCCTCCATGAAGAACGAACGGTTTCCACGAGGTTGCCCTCTGAACGGGCAGGTGCAACCGCCGGGATACCCCGAGAGAAAACGAAGCCGATCAGCGCACACAGTGTCAGGAAGGCCCCAACCGTCCACAGGTAAGTACCCGAGTAATGGAGCAGCAGCCCCCCTGACGCCGTGCCCAGAACAATGGCCAGGAAGGTCCACATTTGAATGTGAGCGTTCCCTCTCGAGAGCCTCTCATGAGGAAGAATTTCGGGCAGAATTCCGAACTTGGCCGGGCTGAAGAGCGCACTCTGAGCCCCCATCAGACCCAGCACCACCAGTGGAAGGCGGATGTTGTCGGGAAACAGCCACAGAAAAGCGGTGACCATGGCCATCAGCCCGATTTCAGTGCCCTTCATGGCGACGATGATGGTTCTCTTGCTGAGCCGATCCGCCAGCACGCCGGCCGGAAGCGAAACCAGGATCAGGGGCAGCGTCAGTACACAGAAGGCCAGAGTCGTCTCAAACTGGGCCAGGCGCTGCAGTTCAACCTGGTTTTCGAGGTATTGAGACTCGAGTGATCGGATGGCCAGAAAGGCAACCATCAGCTTCAGGGCATTGTCATTGAACGCTCCAAAGAACTGGGCCACCAGCAGGTGCTGAATGGATGATTGGGAGGGCATTCTCTTTTCACTCACTGCCGGGTACCGTTAAGATCTCGATTCGAGCGGTCAGACCTAATCGTAATCATGGCAGTCAGTACTGAAGGAAAAGAACAGAAAAGTAACGTCTGCGGAGCCGATAGCAGTGTATTGTAGACGTTCTGCACCGAGGTTTCATACCTGCCGCCAGCGGGCCCGGTTCTTGAGACAAATCCATGCTGCGTGAGGCGAGTTACTACTCGAGAATGGCGCTGGGCTGGTACCAGTTAGCGCGGATGCCGCTGGAGCCCAATCCGCCGGCTCTGGTACAGAAGTACCTGGAGAACCGGGAGACTCATTTTCTGGAACTGATGCGGACAGCCATCTTTGCCTGTCCCTCCAACCCCTACTACAGGCTGTTTCAGTGGGCCGGCTGCAGCTACCAGGATCTCGCGGCGGCGGTGCACGGGGACGGCCTGGAGGCAACGCTGGAGTCGCTCCGCAAAGCGGGCGTGTACCTGAGCCATGACGAGTTCAAGGGAAAGAAGCCGGTGGAGCGGTCGGGCAAGACGATTGCCCTGGATCCGGGCGACCTGGCCAACCCGCTGGTACAGGGCACTCTGGAGACCTCCAGCAGCGGCAGTCGCAGTAGCGGTACCGTCACCCGCCGGAGCCTTGAATACCAGTTCTACCGGGAGGCCCAGGAACGCGTGTTTGCGGATGAGTTCGACATCTCGAGGCGCACGCTGGTACGTCTCTCCTCGATTCTCCCCTCCACTGGCGGCCTGCGAAGGGGACTGCTTTATCCGCGCCGCGGAAGCCCCGTGGACAGGTGGTTTGCCCTGGCCGGATCCTTTCGAGACTCCTGGCACTACCGGGCGTTTACGAAGTTCCTGGTTCTGGAAGCGAGGATGCTGGGGATCAAGACGGAATTCCCGACCTACCTGCCCAGCAATGACTTTTCCCAGGTGGCCCTTCATCTGGCCCGCCGACGGTCGGAAGGCGCGAACTGCCTGTTTTCGGCCAGTGTGAGCCTGGCTGTTCGAGTCGCGGCCGCCGCCGCCGAAGAGGGCCTGGACATCAGCGGGATCCTGTTCTCCGTGCATGGAGAAGCCTTGACCGAGGCCAAGCGAGAGGTGATCGAGGCCACCGGTGCGAAACCCTACCCGGGCTATACGATTTCCGAGCTGGGCAAGATCGGAGGACCCTGCCGGCAGATGGACCAGGGCAACTGCGTACACGTCTGCCTCGACTCGGTCGCGCTCATCAGCTACCCCCGGCTGGCTCCATTGACGGAGGTTGAGATCGATTCCCTGATGTTCACGAGGCTGGATATCCTGGAAAGGGTCCTGCCCGAACGCTTCGGCGGCACTCCAACCGATTACCAGCTGGTGGAACAGGAGGGAAGCCGGCAGACCGAGATCGAGCTTCGTGTGCACCCGAGGCTGGGAGCACTTTCCGAGGAGGAGGTGAAGAGCTTCTTCCTGTCCGAGTTGGTCAAGGTCTACGGAGGATCGCTCAGTCGGCGGACCTGGCTCCAGACAGACGGCATCCAGGTCGTGCTCGACCAACCCTACATGAGCGGGAACCGCAAGGTGCACCCGTTACACCTGCTGGGGACAACCAAGAGACAGAGGAGCTCCTGACCTGCGCTCAGCGCTGCCAGACCGGAGACCGGTTTCCACGCTCGACTGAAAGATCGGTTGCTGAGAATGTTTTATAGACTCAGAAGATTTCGAACAAGTGTCTTGCTGATCTTTCTGTTTGCGTCGACCGGGTGGGGACAGAACCGAACCAGCAGCATGACGGGTACCGTGAAAGACACCTCGGGTAGCGTGGTTGTTGATGCCCGAATTCACGTCCGGCACGTCTCAACCAGTCGAATCAGGAGCACGATCAGCGACCGCAACGGCCTTTACCGCGTCCCGCTGCTGGAGGTTGGCGCCTACGAAGTCACGGCGGAGAAAGAAGGATTCAAATCGAGCCGGCACCAGGATGTCATTCTGGAACTCGATCGTGAGGCGGTGGTGGATCACCTCCTTCTGATCGGAGATCTCACGGAAAGTGTCGTAATCTCCGGTGAAGCCTCAACTATCGCGGCGGTCTCTTCGGCATTGACCGGTCTGGTGGACTCGACCACCATCGGCCGGTCTTGCGCCGGCCCGCGGAGAAGACAGGTTTCTTGTTCCAGGCCGCTGGGGCAGATCTGCACAGTAGGGACAGCCCTTCCGCCTTGTGCAGGAAAGTACCGATCGTTTACTTTGGGATTACTTGAGGAGAGTCCAGAAGGTTCTGGTGGGGTTTCAGCGTGGTTGAACTGTCCCGGGATACACAAGAGTTGCTGGATCGAGTGGGCAGGGGTGAGAAGACCGCTCTCGAAGATCTCTTTACACGCCACCGGGACCGCCTGAGGCGTGTGGTCGCACTGCGCATGGACAGGAGGCTGGCCAGGCGCGTAGATAGCTCCGACATCGTCCAGGAGACCTACGTCGAAGCGGCGCGGCGGTTTGAAGATTATCTGCAACAACCCGATATGAGCTTCTACCTGTGGCTGCGCTGGATTGCCAGGGAAAAAGTTATTCAAGAGTATCGCCGGCATCTGGGAGCCGAGAAACGGGCCATCGATCGAGAGATAGCGATCCCTTCATCGGAGACCTCTGCCGAATTTGCAAAAGAGATCCTGGAACGGGAACGAACACCGACCCAGCAGCTCAGGAGCAGTGAGCTGGCAGATTCTCTCCAGGAAGCGCTGGCAGAGCTGGATGAGGACGATGGGAAGGTGATCATTTGGCGACATTTCGAGGAGCTCACGTGGGAGAGACGGCAGAGCTCCTTGGGATCAGCAAAGCAGCAGCTGGAAAACGCTATTTGAGGGCACTGCAGAAGCTCCGCAGACAGCTGGTCAAGAGAAACATTACGCAGCCCGAGTAGACCGATGAACGGAGAGCAAGCGGAATGGAAGGAAGTTCACCCGAGCTGAGTGACCTGCTGGAGGAATTCCTCCAGGGCGTACGCGAGGGGAAGAGTCCTCGGGTGGAGGACTACGCCGAGCGCTTTCCCGGGCTGGCTGAGCAGATCCGCAAGCTGTTTCCGACGGCACTTCTGGTGGAAGAGGTGGCGGGGCCAAATCCAGCCTCCTCTAAACCTGCGGCAATGGAGCGTGGAGATTCCACTCGCCGACCGGAGAACCCCTACCTCAGCCGAGTCATGATCGAACACCCCTCCCGCTTCCATGGCCGCCGACGTGAACTGGCACGCATTCTTTCCCGCCTCCGGAGCAGTCGCCCCCAGAGCGTCTCCATCGTGGGGGAACGCCGGATCGGAAAATCTTCGTTGCTGAATGCTCTCACCTGGAGGGAAACACAGGAACAGTTCCTTTCCGATCCCGATGCCCTGACTTTCGTCTACATCGATTTTCAGCAGCTCCCCCTTATCGAGCTCGTCGATTTTTTTGACTTTTTGATCGGTCGAATTGCGGAAGCTGTCCCGGAGCTCGAAATCGCTGAAAACAACAACCCTTATCGTAGATACCAGAGCGTTCTCGACGGGTTGCGGGAAAAGGACACCGGCTTGATTCTTCTCTTTGACGAATTTGACTCCGTGACCTCCAACTCCGCCTTCGGCGCCGACTTCTATTCCTTTCTTCGCTCCTGTGCCAACAATTACCCGATTGCCTACGTCACCTCCTCCAAGATGGACCTGCAACAACTCTGTCACTCAACTGCCATCTCCGATTCCCCCTTTTTCAACATTTTCAGTAATCTCTACCTGCGCGGTTTCACCACAGAAGAGGCACTGAACCTGATTGCTTCTCCCTCCCAGCGCTCCGGGGTACCGCTGGCCGACTTTTCCGAGAGCATTCTGGAGCTGGGAGGGCAGTTTCCGTTCTACCTGCAGATTGCCTGCTCTGTTTACTTCGAATGGGCGGCCGAAACCAGGGGGGCGTCTCCTCCAACCGGTGAGCTGGAGGATCAATTTCTGGAAGAGGCTGCAACTCATTTCTCCTATTTCTGGGAGCACTGCACCTCGGAAAAGAAGGAAACTCTGCGACGGCTCGCTGCAGGTCGCCAGCCCGGGCCCAGCCAGCAGTTCTGGTGTAAGCAGTTGCACCGAAGCGGTTATCTAGAGAAGGAGGATGAAACTTATCGGCTCCTTTCTCCCACCTTTGCCGAGCAGATTCACCTGATGGACAGTCTTCCCAGATCAAGTCCGGAGGCATCCACAGATCTGGCGGCCATTGCCGGAGCTGAATGGCCGCTGGAAAGCACTGTCCAGCAGTATCGCATTCTGGCTCTGGTCGC
Organism: Acidobacteriota bacterium; assembly: GCA_965248635.1. Classification (GTDB taxonomy): domain Bacteria; phylum Acidobacteriota; class UBA6911; order RPQK01; family CBDAPI01; genus CBDAPI01. The sequence goes on from OZ252114.1 coordinate 305,850, forward strand.
CAAAGGGGGCATGGGAGTGGTGTACCGGGCGGAAGACGAGAGCCTCCGCAGAGAGGTGTGGCGATCAAGGTCATCCGGTCCGAGCTCGTGTCCGACCAAAGGACGCGGAAACGGGCTCTACAGGAGGCCGCACTGCAGCGGCACTCAAACACTCCTCCATCGCCTCAGTCTACGAGTTCTTCGAGCACCATCAGATACCGGTGATGGTTATGGAGTGGGTCCCGGGCCGCACGCTCTCCCAGATTCTCAAAGAGGAGGGGCCGGTCGGGTGGAGAGACCTGTTTTCACTTCTTCGTCAGGCCTGTGATGCCCTGGCTTACGCCCACAGGGAGGGTGTGATCCACCGTGATCTGAAGCCATCCAATCTGATGGTCACCGATGAAGGACAGCTCAAGATCACCGACTTCGGCCTGGCCAAGTACCGGGAAGACGACCAGTCCACAGCCCAGAATCTCACGCAATCCGGGGCCATTGTCGGCACTGTGAACTACATGTCGCCTGAACAGGCCCGAGGGGACGCTGTCGATCACAGGAGCGATCTGTTTTCGATCGGAATTGTGATGTTCGAGAGCCTCACCGGGAAGCTGCCGTTTCAGCGGCGAGGCCTCGCCGCCACTCTTCGCGCCATCACCCAGGAACCGGCGCCCTATCTTGGCCTTTATCAGATTGAGAATGCAGACAAGCTGGACCGTGTGGTTGGGAAACTTCTGGAAAAGTCCCCGGGCGATCGTTATCAGAGCGCAGACGAACTCCTGGACGCCCTGGATCGAATGCTGCACGGGAAAAAGGGCTGGGTTTCCCGGTTCTGGCGCTCCCTCCAGGATTCGCAGAGCTAAAGTACTCACTTCAACGAAGTTTTTTTCGGGCGTGAGCGAGCTCGCGCCTCATCGTGTCCCCGTCCGGAGCTTTTTCAACAACTCGCAGATAGAGCTGTCTGGCTTTTTCAGGATCGCCCTGCTCTTCGTGGATCCTGGCGCTCAGGAAGGCGCTCAGAGCCTCTGTTTCCTGCTCGCGCCCGGGATTTCGGAGAGCCTCTTCCAGAGCTTCCAGAGCCTTCCCGTATTCCCGAAGCCGGTAATAGGTTGTGCCCACGCGATAGTGCACTTCTCCCACGCCCAGGCCCGGAGCTTTCTCTTCAAAAGAGTCCAAAAGCCGCAGGTAGATCTCCAGGGCTTCCTTGGGACTGTCGAGACTGGTCTGATAAATGGCTGCCAGGTTCAAATCAAGCAGGTAGTTGGCAGAGTACTTCTTGCGCAGTGAATCGAGAATCTCCACCGACTCGCGAGGGTCGCCCTTCCACGACTGCAACAGCGCCATGAGAACTAGAGCATCCAGACTCCGATAGCGGCCCTTTTCCATGACCTCGGTCAATTTCTCAAGCGCTTCCACTTTGTTTCCAGGAAAGAAGAGCACGGTGAGCCACTTGATACTCCAGGGTAGCGTTTTCCGGGTGAACTCGGCTGCCGAGATGCTCAATTTGGCGTCCACAAAGTCCGGATCCAACTCCAGCACCCTGCGATGCAGGCGAGTGGCTCTGCGAGCCTGGCCCCAGGCCTCCAGATGGTTCTTTCTGATGGCAATGGCTTCCACCGCCCGGTTTTCGAAGACCACGCCCTTGAAATACAACGCCAGCACATCTTCTGCTCTCTTACCCAGACGACGCTGGCAGACCTCCAGCAGTTTATCGTTGGCCTTGTGGAAGAGGGCCGTTTCCTTCTCAACCGGCTTCCGCAACTTGCGCGTGAATGGAGTGGGGGTAGCATAGTCGTCCAGAGCCAGATTCCCAGCCACCTGAAGCAACTCGTTCCACAAGGTGATGGCCCGAAACGCATATCCGGTCGGATCTTCGGGGTATTCCTGGATCAGCTCAGTGAAGATTCTCTCCGCTTCCTGAAAGTCAAGACTATAGATCGCGGCCTGACCCTGTCGAACTCGGTCCCCGATATTCGCACCCGGATCGGACTGCGCGAGCAGCATAACCGTGGCAACCAGGCAGCTATCAAGAAGCATTGAATATGGCGAGCATAACACAGGGCATTCTTCTCGTACCTTGCCTGTTCTCAGCGAACACTGGAAAATGGACTTGTCATGCGATCGACACGAATCCTCCCTCTGGCCTCCCTTGGACTTCCTCTACTGGTGATGGGTGTCCTGGCGTTTCTAATTCATGACCAGGCCATCGGGTGGAACGAGGAACTCTTCCCCTTTTTCCTGGCCACGGCGGCTCTTCTTCCCCTGATCTTACCGACAGGTCACGGCGGCTCTCGAATCTTCGGTTTGCTGCTGACCTCTTCAGCGGTTCTGGTGAGCCAGGTGCCCATCGAGGCCTACCTGGTGGAACCGGGGTTGACTGGAGTCGTCCTGACCCTTTTTTGGAAGGCTCTTCTGTGGAGCTTTCCCTTTCTGTTTGTCCACTTCGCCCTTACGTTTCCCGTCCACAATGACTGGATTGCCGCACAGCCGGGCATTCTGAAGTTTCTCTACGCACCCCTGGGCCTCCTCTTGATCATCAGTTACTCGAGAGCGTTGGAAGGGATCGCGGACACCATTCTTCTTTTTCTGTTCCTGTTCGGTTTCATGGCCGGCATGGCGCTCTTTTTTCGTCAATATCTCTACGCCCTCACCCGGGCTGAAAAGAACCGCCTGCGTCTGGTCACGGTGGGTTGTGTGGTCGGGGGGCTGCCTCATCTGGTCTCTTTGCTCAGCTCCAGCCAGCTACCCGCATACATCGGGCAACTGGCTCTGTTTCTGACTCCTCTGTTTCCGGTGTGCCTGACAGTGGCGGTGATGAAGGGGAACATGTCCGAGGCGGGGCGCTGGTTCGAGTGGCTTCTCATGGGCTCCATTGTCGCCGGTACGGGTTTCTTCATCTTCGCAACTGTCGCCCTATTTCTGCCTGATTTGTTGGCTGGGAACCGGGGGCTCGGTCTCGGGCTTCCCATCTCTTTGCTGTTGGCTCTTCCGGTGATTCATGTTTTGAGGCCCTACTTTGCCAGCCACTTCGTTTTCAGCGCCAGGCGCGCCACGCCTAAGAGGTCGATTGATTTTCAACCGATTCGACCGAACCCCTTCATCGTGGGCAACCCGGTCCGCACGACTGCGATGTTCTTCGGTCGTGAGGCGGAGTTCCAGTTCATCCGGGCAACACTGAGATCACAACCCGGAGGATGCGTTGTGGTGCTGGCCGGGGCGCGCAGGACGGGCAAGACCTCCATCCTCTATCAGATCCAGCAGGGCCGCCTGGGGGCAGAGTACACTCCGGTTTTTCTCGACATGCAGGGTCTGGTCGCCGAAAGCGATGAGGAACTTCTGGATGCAATCGGGGCCGAGATTGAGAAGACGATTCCCGGGTCTCAACCCTACCGAGCTTTTCGCGAGCAGCAGTCTCCTTTTACGGCATTCTCAAGATTCATCGAGGCGATACACGCGACCAGTCCGGGTCGCCGGCTGACCTTTCTAGTGGACGAATACGAGCTGATCGAACACCGCATTGGAGCCGGCAAACTCAGCGATGAAATCCCCCGCTACTTGAACAGCCTGATCGAGCGAATCCCCGGTCTTACCTACGTTCTGACAGGATCACGCTCTTTGGATCCAGGGTCGATCTGGAGCGAGTTGGTGGGAAAGTCTTTCTATCGGGAAATCAGTTTTCTGCAGCGGCGCGATGCCGAGGATCTGATCCGCAAACCCCTGGAGGGCCGGGTCCAATTCCTTCGAAACACTGTAGCCGAGCTGATTCGGCTCTCCCACGGCCATCCTTTCTACACTCAGTTATTGTGCCAGAATCTCGTGGACGCGGTGAACGAGGTCGGGTCCGGGGCGGGCGATTCACGCAGGGTCCGAGACGTCACGGATCGCGTTATCGAGCATCCGCCGCCTCAGCTTCTCTATCTATGGGGTACCCTGTCGAAAGTCCAAAAGCTGGCCCTGGCGGCACTGGCCAACCTTCTCAGAACTCCCCGAGCCTATGCCTCCAGGGACCGGGTTCACCGGGTCCTGAAGTCTCTGCCCGAGGCCCACGCCGGGGGGATTGATGTTGCCGCGACACGGATGGTCCTGGAGGGGATGCGGCAGGGTCAACTACTGGATAGGGATCAGACTCGGTACCGTTTCTCTATGGACCTGATGCGGCTGTGGGTGCAGGCCGATCACACGGTGTGGAGCGTGCTTTCGCAAGACTGAAGAAGATGGCTTCACCACACGGGCCACGACGTTCGTCACGACGGGGGGCGGAACTAGTGCAGCCTGCCACTAGCTAGTGTTCGCTGCCTTTGAGGCGGCGGACCTCTTCCCGAAAGCGGGACACGCTGTCGAGCTTGATCTGTTCGTAGCCGCGAATCAGATCGGGCAGGCGGGCGATTTCGGTGGCCCGGTCGATGGTTGTGACAGATAGATCCTCGAGTTCGGCTTCGATGAGACTCCGGTACTCCTGGATCAGCTGCCGCTCGGTTCTGCGCACCTGCCCACGACCGAAAACGTCCAGACGGCTTCCACGCAGACCTTTGAGCCGGGCCAACAACCACAGACCGGGCTCGAACCAGCGTCCGAATGCGATCTTCTTCTTGACGCCCAGCGCCCTCAGGAAAGGAGGATGCAGCATGTATTTCATGTGGGCGTCTTCACCGAACTGAGAACTCACCACCCGCTTGAAAGCAGCCTTTCGATAGAGCCGGGCCACCTCATATTCGTCCTTGTAGGCCATCAGTTTGAAAAGGAATCGAGCCACCGCCAGGGTGAGCGGTGTTTCCTTTCTCGCCAGACCGCCCTCCGCTTCCAGCACGCGTTTCACGAACTGCACATAGTCGACCGCATAGCCCCTGTTCTGGTAATCGATCAGTTCAGGTACGCGGACTTCCAGCAGGCGCCTCAGTTCGCCGTTGGCGCCAGCCTCTTCCACCAGGGCGCGGGCTTCCGCCGTCAGTGCAGGCTCGTCATCGAGCGCTCCGGCACGAGGCGGTGTCTGAGCCCTGATCCATCCGGGATCGGCTGCCGCCAGACGTCCCGCTCGGAAGGCCTGTTTGTTCGCCTCCACGGCGATGCCATTCAATTCGATGGCTCGCTCGATCGAGGCGGCCCGGATGGGGATGGCACCGGCCTGGAAAGCAGCGCCTACGGTGATTAGGTTAGCCGGCATGTGGTTGCCAAACAAACGCTCCGCCAGACCCCGGGCATCTAGATAGACATTGGCTTCCGGCAGTGTCACCGATTCAATGCGGTCCCTGATGCAATTCCACTGCGGAAACTCCACCTCGGTTGAGTTGACCATTCCTCCTGTCGGAACCTGGCTGGTGGAGACAACGGCGATGGTCTCTCCCGGCCGAGCCCGGGCCAGATTCTGGTCGGTACTCCCGGTCAGCACGTCGAAGACGATATAGGAATCGGCATCACCCACACCGATCTTGCTGGATACCGACCTGGCTTTGTCGGCGATCTTGAGGTGGGAAACGACCGGGCCGCCCATCTGGCTGAGACCGGTCTGATCCAGGCTGAGCACATGCTTTCCTTCCAGCAGAGCCGCAGTCGACAGGATCTGGGTTACGGTGACTACACCCGTCCCGCCGATCCCGGTCAAGTAGAGGCTGGCGGCGGCGGAAACTCGGAGATCGGGCTCGGGCAAAGGCTGTTCGAAATCCATCTGGATGGCCGCCGGGGGGGGCTCAACCCGTAAAGCACCGGCGGGGAGTGTGATGGTCACAAAAGCCGGGCAGTCCCCATGCAGGCAGCTGTAGTCCAGGTTACAGGACGACTGGTCGATCCGGGTCTTGCGACCGTATTCCGTTTCCACTGGAAACACGCTGAGACAGTTCGACTGGACACCGCAGTCACCACAGCCCTCACAAACCGCTTCGTTGATAAGCACCCGCCTGGAGGGCGTCTCAACCTCACCCCGCTTACGCTTGCGCCGCTGCTCTGCAGCACAGGGCTGGTCGTAAATGAGAGCCGTTACACCCGGTTCTTCCCGGAGGAGACGCTGGGCTTCCTCCAGCCGATCCCGATCCCACACCTGAACGTCCTTCGCCCAGCGCTGGTGGGAAGGGTACTTGAGCAGATCGTGACTGCAGACAATGGTTTTGCCGACCCCCTCGGCTTCCAGGACTCGTGTCAGGGCAGGCACCGACATGGCACCGTCGACCGGTTGGCCGCCGGTCATTGCGACAGCTGAGTTGTACAGAATCTTGTAAGTGATGTTGGTTTCGGCCGCGACGGCCTGCCTGACCGCCAGGTGTCCCGAATGGAAGAAAGTTCCGTCGCCCAGATTCTGGAACATGTGGCTCACACCGCTGAAGGGAGAGGCGCCCACCCACTGCACGCCTTCGCCTCCCATGTGGGTGATTCCCTGTGTGTTGCGAGACATCCTCAATGCCATGGCGTGACAACCGATACCCCCTCCCGCCACCGACCCTTCCGGAACCACGGTAGAGCGGTTGTGGGGGCAGCCCGAGCAGAAGTAGGGGCTGCGGTCGGCTTCTGCCGGAAGGGCGGGCAGCGCAGAAAGGGACTGGCGCTCCAACCCGGTCACACTCAAGCGTCCTCTGGGAAGCTTTTCTGCCAGCCGGGGCGCCAGTATCCGGGCAATAGAATCGGCATCCAGCTCGTCGTAGGCCGGGAACAGGAACTGGCCTGTTTCGTCCTTCTTACCCAGAATCAGCGGTCGGTCGGGCAGGTTGTACAGCTCATCACGAAGAAAGAGTTCGACGAAAGCACGCTTCTCCTCCACTACAAACACTTCTACCAGACCACGGGCGAACTCCCGGATCACGGCCGGCTCCAGAGGATGAATCATCCCCACCTTGAGCAAACGAATGCCATAACGGCGCAGGTCATCGTCTGTCAGGCCCAACTTGCCCAGGGCCTGGTGGAGGTCATAATAGGTCTTGCCTGCCGCCATCAGTCCGATCCGATCCTGCGGGGACGAAACAGCGATCTGGTTGAGGTGATTTTCCGTGGCAAAGAGCCTGGCTGCTTCCAGTCTGCAAAGCTGGATTTCACGTTCCATCTGTAGCGAGAAAGGGGCAAGAAGGGCCGGGCTCTGCAGATGCTGCCAGGATTGGCCATTGAAGGTGAAATCGGGTCTCTTGACGTCGGCAATGGGAGAAACATCGACCGTGGAGAAGCCGTCTGCCACATCGGTGACGATTTTGAAGCCCACCCAGCAGCCGCAGTAGCGGGAGAGTTCAAAGCCATAACGGCCATACTCGATGACTTCCCGCGCGTTGCCCGGGTAGAGGATGGGCATGCGCGCATCAAAAAGGGCAACCTCCGAATGCGTGGGGAGGGTCGAGGACTTGGAGATGGGATCGTCGCCCGCCACAGCCAGGACCCCGCCGTGTCGTCCTACGCCGGCAAAGTTGGCGTGTTTGAAGATATCCCCCGAGCGGTCGACTCCAGGACCCTTCCCGTACCACATCCCCAGTACGCCGTCGTATTTGGGTTCCGGCATGAGGTTGGCGAGCTGGCTGCCGAAGACGGCTGTGGCCCCGAGGTCTTCGTTGACCCCGGGCATGAAAACAACCTGGTGGCGGTCGAGCAACTTCTTGTTACGAGCCAGCAGGATGTCGAGCCCTCCCAGCGGAGAGCCACGATAGCCGGAAATGAAGCTGGCCGTGTTCAACCCCACCCCCCGGTCCGCCCGGTGCTGGTCCAGGGGAATGCGCACCAGGGCCTGCAGGCCGCTCAGGACAATGCGCCCCTCTTCCTTCAGGAACTTGTCGTCCAGTGAGAAGTCGCCGGGCGTCATCCCGGTTCCTTCAGAGGAAACACCCGACCTGGATTCAGTATTCCTTTCGGGTCGAGCGCCTGCTTCAGGAGGCGCATGGTCCGGATCTCATCCCGGCTCCGGCTGAGGCCCAGATGTTCTCTCTTTTCCATACCGATTCCGTGTTCGGCCGATACCGACCCGCCGATTCTCGCCAGGGGAGAGTAGACCATCTCTTCGACACGAGCCCGGGTTTCAGGAGCATCGCTCCCCACCTCGATGGTAAAATGCAGATTCCCGTCTCCTAGATGTCCGAAGGGGATGACACGTGCGTTTGGCCAGGCGCTCTTCGTGGACTTCACGACCTGATCGACATAATCTTTCATGTCGCTGATACGAAGACTCACGTCGAAAACGAAAACGGGTCCCAGCCGGATAAACCCTATCCCGTCCCGAATGGCCCAGATCTCTTCCCTCTGCTTGCCGGACATTGCAATGACTCCGTCCGCAAGCAGGCCTTCAGCCTGGGCCGAGTGGAGTGCGGTTTCGAACCGGTCGGAGTCCGCCTCGGAATCGGATCCAAGCGCTTCGATCAGGACGTAGAAGGGGTGGCCAGGAGCAAGGGGAGCATGATGTCCTCCCTCGCGGGTCACCAGATCATAGAAGTCCTTCCACATCACCTCAAAAGCACTCAGAGTCCCGGCCAGGTCGAGATCCATGCGGTTCAACAGAGCTGGAAGCTGGTCGAACTCCTGTACAGCGACCAGAGCCAGGTTCTCACTGCCAGGCCGCGGGAAGATCCGCAGAACCGCCCGCGTAACGATCCCCAGAGTCCCCTCTGTCCCTATGAAGAGCTGTTTGAGATCATATCCTGCGTTGTTCTTCAGCATGCGGTTGAGCGAAGAGAGAACCGTCCCGTCAGCCAGGACCGCCTCCAGGCCCAACACCAGATTGCGAGTCATGCCGTAGCGAATGACCCGATTTCCCCCTGCGTTGGTCGAGATGGCGCCTCCAATGTTGGCCGAACCGCGCGCACCAAAATCGAGAGGAAAAATAAAACCTTGTGCGGCTGCGGCCTCCTGCACGGCCTGCAGCGGGGCGCCGGCCTGAACCACGAGCGTGCGATCATCCCCACAGATGTCCTCAACCTGACTCATCCTCTCCAACGAGACGACCACTTCGTCTCGAGTTGAGACCGCGCCCCGGACCACTCCAGTCATTCCCCCCTGGGTGACCACCGGCTGTCTGCAGGCATGGCAGAGCTGGAGGATCTCCGAAACCTGCGCTGTCGTCTGGGGACGAGCTATACAGATGGCCTGGGAGGGTGCACTGGAACCCCAGCAGGCAGGGCGTTGGGACACCTGTTCTCCCACCAGGACATCCGTCACGCCCACAATTGCGGCCAGATTCTCGATGAGGGACATGCTTACTAGGTTACAGGCTCAAGCTCAAAGGTTGTAGGTCGCCGGAAGAATGTGGGAGGGGGCGGAAAGTGATTTCCAGGGCTGAGAGAGTGGGAGGAGCCTCGGGGGCGGAGGACGTTTAAATTCCCGGGCGCAGCCCCCGAGACTCCTCCCACTCTCGGGTTCTACAAGAAAGGGTCCTCCGACCCGCGCCCCCTCCGCTCACCTTGCCACCCAGGGATTCGGTGACCAGGAGAGAGCCCTCGGATCTCCTACTTCAAAGTCTGTGCGAGAAGGTAATCTCCTTATCCGTAATGAACTCCAGCAGCGCCGGCTGGCCGTTCCGGGTGGCTTCAATACCTCGTTGCAGTGCCAGGCGAATCTCGTTAGGATCGGTCACCCGTTCTGCGTATGCGCCGAATGCCCTGGCCATATCCGCGTAGTCCCCGGAAATATCGGTTGAACGGTATTTTTCAGTGGAGATCGGCATGACCGGAAGTTCGATCGCCATGCAGGAGTTATTCAGCAAAACCGAGAGGATGGGAATCCGCTCGCGTACGGCGGTCTCGAAATCCATGCCTGTGAAACCGATGGCGGCGTCACCCCAAACGTTGATGCACAGTTTTTCCGGGTGGGCCAGCTTGGCACCCATGGCCAGCCCCAGACCGTAGCCCAGTTGGGTGGTCTTACCCCAGCCGATGTAGCTCAACGGCGCGGTGCTTTCCCAGAAAGGGGTCAGCTGATCCCGGGGGCTGCCGGAATCGTGGGTAATGATCGTGTTTTCTTTGTCCACGACGTCGTTCAGCTCCCACACTACCCGGTACGGATTGATGGGGAACTCATTGCTAGTGAGTTTCGGCATCCACTCACCTAGCCATTCCTCTTTAATCGCCGCAATGCGTTGGGGTACTTCAGAGCGGGCATCGGCCCGAGTTCGCGGCTGTTCGGCCAGGGCTTGATTCAGGGCATCAAGCGTCAGCTGTGCATCCCCCAGGAGCGCATACCGGGCTGGTACATCTTTGTTGAGATCCACCGGGTCGAGCGTGGCATGAATGATGGTTTTGCCGGGCGGCACTTGGATGCCAAAGACCGTCTCCGAGAAACTGCAGCCCACACCGAGAATCACGTCTGCTTCCTGTAAGAAGTCTTTCACGGTTCTGGGATTGGCCAGACCGCCCGACCCCAGAGACAGCGGGTGGATCTCGGGAAAGGCGCTTTTGCCTTCAATGCTGGTGGTCACCGGAATGTTCCAGGTTTCGGCGAGGGTTCTGAGCTCCTTCCAGGCTTTCGCATAGTGCACGCCCTGGCCCGCGTAGATCACCGGGCGCTCGGCCTGAGCCAGTATGCGGGCTGCCTCCTCCACCGCAGAAGGATCGGGCCCGCTGCGCGCGGCGAAGCTGGGTAGGTATTCCCAGCCGTCCGGCACATCCTCGTCAAACACATCGACCGGTACCTCAACCAGGACCGGCCCGGGTCGACCGTTGCGCAGCTGGAAAAACGCACGGCGCATCACGTCGGGGAGAGCTTCTCCCATGGTGACCGGCTCGGCCCACTTGGTGACGTGCTTCAGGTTGAGTGTGGAATTGTAGTTGGGACGGTAATGAGCCAAGCGACGCGGGTAGCCGGCTGGGATGACGAGAATGGGTACGGATTCCGAGAAGGCCTGGGCAATGCCCCCGAAGGCATTCTCGGCCCCTGGGCCATGCTGCATACAGAAAACGCCAATTTTTTCTCCCGAGGACAACCGCGAAAGGCGTCGGCCATATGTAATCCAATGCGTTCTTGACGCACGATCACGGTGCGAATATTTTCTGCCGCGGCGGCTTCGATTATCGGGTTCACTGGATAGGCGAAGAGGATCTCAACACCCTCGGCCTTCAGCACTCTGGCAATCGCATCGACAGCTTTCACTTCACCCTCCTGCAAAACGACTTGACGGTCATCCTAACTTTTATCTTTGAGCCTCATACCGCTTCCTTTGCCCTTGCTCCGAGCTGGGCTCTGATTTCCGCATGCCGCGCTTTCTTCAGATCGTATCGGGTAAGAACCCACATGCCGAGAAATCCACCACATGGAATAAGGGCACCGACGACCAGGCCGAAGTTCCAGATAAAGGCGATTCCAATCAGAACCGCCCCAATGGCGAGGATCAGGGAGGGCCAGGAGGCCCTGGTATCGCGGGGCAGTTTTCCCCGCCGCACTTTGAGCAGGATGTTTCCCAGTCCGAACAGTGCCATGACCGAGAGGAACGAGATCGTGTAGACACCTGCCAGCGCGCCCAGCTCACCTTTCGTGACCAAGAGTACCGACGCCGCAAGGATGAAGAAGGCAATGATGATGCGATGGGATGAACCCCGCCGGTTGGTCTTGAGGAGGAACTGAGGAAGACAGCGATCCAGGGTCATCCTGCGAACCAGTCCGGTGGCACCGACATAGGAAGTTAGAACCGCGCCGCTCAGGACCAGCGGAGCGTCGACGGAGATCAGCCAGGACAGCCAGGGACCGCCTGCCTGGCCGCCCATGTATGCCAGCAGGGTTTCCTGATGATCGGGGACGAGAGCCATGGGAACCAGAGCCAGAGCCAGAAGCGCCATGGCGGGGTTGAAAACACTGACCGCTAGCCACATGTTGCGAAGAGTGAGCGGAAAGACGCCTTCGGCCTGTTCCTCCACGAAGTTCGCTGAGCTTTCAAAACCCGATATCCCCAGCATGGCTGCAGCAAAGCCGAAGAAAAGGGCATGCAGGATCCCAACCTGGCTGGGTTGCATGAAGTTGTCGACCAGAACCTGTACTCCATTCACGGCGAGAAAGGAAATCCCGACCACGATCAAGAGAGTCAGGGTAACCAGGTGGGTAATGAAAATGGCGATGGCCACCTTGGAAGATTCTCCGATCCCCACTATGGTCAGGCCCATGAAAGTTGCCAGCAGAACGACGGTCGCCGGAGTGACCGAAAGACCGTTCCACAACGCTTGGGCGTAGTGGACGGCTTCACTGGCCGATATGACCGCCGTGGCCATGTAGGACAGAAGAGTCAGGCAGGCGGCCAGAGAGGCCAGGCGCTTGCTGGTCGTGTTGAGCAGGGCGTTGTAGGCACCGCCGTTCAAGGGAAGGGCTCCTACTACCTCGCCGTAGATCTTCCTGAACAGGTAAAGAACCGCAGCCACGAAGACGAGGACCAGCCAGGCCCATTTCCCACCCTGGATGATGGCCAGGGCCGAGACGTAGAGACAGGAGGAAGTGATGTCGTTTCCACAAATCGCCGTAGCCGGGAGTTGGCCCAGGCCTCCCGATTTGTGTTCCGTCACGTGACCCATCAGAGTGCGCATGTTCCCAAACCAGGCTGTCTTTGTCTAATTCCGTTCCGGGTTCCGGGATCCGGGTTCCGCGTTGTCGGAGTGTGGCGCTAAACTCATATGTTGTGAAGGATCCTCGGAAAGTCACCCCCGCCGAATTCGCGATTATCGAAGTGCTCTGGGCCCACGCCCGGGATCTTCCGGTGAGTGCTGTCAAGAAGGAGCTCGCCCCCCGCCGAAATCTGGCCTACACAACCGTGATGACCCTGCTTGACAAAATGCGACGCAAGGGCAGTGTCAAGCGGAGGAAACGGGGAAAGGCCTACTACTACTCTCCAACGGTCAAGCGCCAGGAAGTCTTGAACTTTATGGTTCAGGAGTTCGCCAACTCCTATTGCCATGGGAGCCGTCGTGTACTGGAGCCCTTCGTCCAGGAGAGGCGAGGCCCCGGCGCTGGGCGGCTGCGCATCAGCTCGCCCGCCGGGTATCCAGACCTCGACGTAGAGCTTCTCTGATCGATTCAGATCCCGTCTTTGAGTTCGAACTGATCCCGGTATTTAGGTGAGACGTAGATATAACTCTGTTCGATCAGCTTCTCCATAAACTCGTTCAGCTCCGGAAGCGCTTTCTGTTGATAGAGTTGCTGCTGAATCTCGCCTCGTACATCCTCCATCGGTTTGACACTGGAGGTCTCCCTGGCCATGACTTTGATGATCTGAATCCCCCACTCGTTCTCGATGAGTCCGGTGGTCTGGCCTACCTCGAGATCGAAGACAACACTCTCCAGACTGGCCGCCAGGACTCCCTTCTTGAAGGTACCGATGTCGCCGCCTCTGGAGGCAGTTGCCCCCTCTGAGTACTCCCCGGCAAGTTCTTCGAAAGAGTCTCCTCCCCGGAGACGATCGAGGACCTCCTGAGCCTTGGCCTTAGCCTCCCCCTGTGACTTGTCCTCGAAGAGGATGGCTATCTCCGAGAGGGTCACCTGAGGCGTTTCGGTGAAATCCTCCTGGTGCGCCTGATAATACGCTTCTATTTCTGGAGTCAGGAGGGTGATTCTGCCGTAAACAAGCTGTTGCTTGAGGGCCTCCATGATCATGCGCTCACGAATGACCTTGCGAAACTCCTGCACATTGGTTCCTCTTTGTTGCAGGGCCTGATCGAGGACCTGAAGATTCGGAATGCCGTTCTGGTCCATCAGGTTCTGGATGTAACGATCCACATCTTGCTCGATCTCAACGCCGACGCCCAGTTCTTCAGCCTTTTGCAGCATCAGCTTCGTCTCAATCATCTCCTGGAGAAGGCCCCTCTTGGCCTGCCCGAACGCCTCCTGAAACTTCACTTCGTCCTGGTGTTGACCTCGCAGATCGACCTGCAGCCTCCGAAGCTCTTCATCCAGGTCGGTCTTGGTAACAACATCCTGGTTGATTCTCGCCACAATTTCGTCCAGGATCACCTCGTCCGCCGCATCCTGGGCCGACAAGAAGAGTGTCATCGACACTACGGCGACTGAACCAGCCAGTCCCCGGCCCAGTCGCTTAACCAAGCCCTGCATCGCGGTTTCTCCAAAAACTCTCTAGTCCCTCGTCCAGAATCTCAATTTCCGCTCCCGTGATCCGGGCCTGAACGAAAGCCTCGACCGCATCGCGCTCCCTCTCGGCCACCAGCAACTCGAAGATCTGCTTCTGGACCTCATAGAACTTCTGATAGTGCTTGGGAGTTCGCTCCTCGAGGGTAAAGATATGGTACCCAAACTGAGACGAGAAGACTGGACCGATCTCCCCGACCTTCAGGGAAAAAATCACCTTCTCGAAAACCGAAGGCAGCTGTCCAGGCTCAAACACGCCCAGTTCGCCATTGTCATGCGTTCCTACGGAGTGTTTCTCCGCCAGTTTGCGAAAAGTCCTGAAATCTCCAGGCTCGAGCAGATCGAGCAAGTTATCGGCCAGCAAGCGCTCCTTCACGAGGATCTCGAGAACCCGAAGCCGTTCGTTAACAAGGAACTCTTGCTCATGCTCCACGTAGTACCATCGCAGCTCGTTCAGGCTGATCTGAGAACCCTGATCAAGACGGGAGCGGATGTAGCCCTGCACGGTGAGGAATCTCTGATTCCACTTGTGCGCCAGCACGGTGTCGCCTTCGCTGATCCCCCCCCATTGGGAAGTCCGCTCCCGGGCGAGTTCTTCAGGCACCTGGAACCCTTCACGCTCAGCATCCTGGAACAGAATGAGCTGGACCAGGAACTGCTGAAAGCGACTTCCAACGACTTCCTCGTCTGAGTCTTCGTCGGAGAGGGCTAGGTATTCATCGAAATCGGATCGGAAAACTGGAAACCCATTGACCCTGGCGATGAGTTCCCGCTCCTCTCTCGCGGGTTCAGGTTCACTGACCATCGCTTCCTGACAAGATATGACTCCACTAACCAGCAACAACGTCATGAGATGTCGAATGAGTGCAAAATCGTTCATGTTCCGGGCAAGAAGTGACCCCTGAAACAAGTCGCTCCCTGGCTCCGCAGAAGAGGCATTATTCTAACACAGGGATTTGTTCGAGGAGCCCGCCCAACTCGCTGAAAACGTCGGCTGGCCGGTGGGAAGTGATGGGCCCGCCCAGGACGCCCGGTGGCGAGAGGTGCAGTTCCGGCCGGCCCTGCAGCATTTCCACCAGGGCTCCCAGATCCACAGGAGAATCCTCTTGCAGCCTGATGTAGAACTCCGAGCCCTTTCGCTCAATCGAGGCAACGCGCAGCGGCCTTGACTTGCGGCGCAGGCGACCATACGCAAAGAGATTGCCAACGGCTCGAGGGTACTTGCCGAAACGATCCAATACCTCAGCTTCCAGAGTGGCTTCGGACTCCTTATCCGTAATAGCTGCAATGCGTTTGTAGAGCCACAATCTCAGAGTCGCATCATCGATGTAGTGGTCCGGGATCTGAATGTCGAGCCCCAGGTCAATCGATGTATGCACCTCTTCGATCCACGGTTCTCCCCGCAGCTCGGCTACGGTCTGTTTCAACAGTTTCGTGTAGAGCTCGAAGCCGACGGCATTGATGTGTCCGTGCTGCTCGGCTCCCAGCAAATTGCCGGTCCCTCTCAATTCGAGATCATGGGCCGCAATTCGGAAGCCGGCGCCCAGATCGCTGAACTCTCTGATGGCAACGAGTCGCTTGCGAGTTACCTCGGTCAGGGTCTCTCTGGAAGGGATGAGAAGATAGGCATAAGCACGCCGGTTCGACCGCCCGACGCGTCCCCTCAGCTGATAGAGCTGCGACAAGCCGAAGTGATCGGCCCGGTTCACGATCAGGGTGTTGGCGCGGGGGATGTCTAATCCGTTCTCAATGATCGTCGTGCAAACCAGAACATCATATTCCCGGTCAATGAACTTGAGCATCACCTCTTCGAGTTGCTTTTCCGGCAGTTGCCCGTGGGCAACAGCCACCCGAGCCTCGGGGACAATGCGGCTCACCAGCTCGGCAATCGAGTAAATCGTCTCGACGGAGTTGTGCACCAGAAAAACCTGGCCGTCTCGCTTCAGCTCCAGGTCGATGGCGCTGCCTATGATCTTCTCGGAGAAACGCACCACGACGGTCTGAATCGCCAGGCGATCCTTGGGAGGAGTCTCAATAATAGAAAGGTCGCGGAGACCCAGAATGGACATGTTCAGTGTTCTGGGGATGGGTGTGGCTGAGAGCGCCAGAACGTCCACCTGTGCTCGCATGCTCTTGATCTTCTCTTTCTGAGCCACCCCGAATCGCTGTTCCTCGTCAATGATCAGGAGCCCGAGCTTGTGGAATTTGACGTCCTTGGAGAGCAGCCGGTGGGTCCCAATCACGATGTCGAGCAGACCACTCGAGCACTCGGCCACGGTCTTGCTCTGCTGCTGACGCGAGCGGAATCTGCTCAGCATGTCGACTCTGACCGGAAAGGGAGAGAAACGCGCTCGGAAGGTCTTCAGATGCTGGGCAGCCAGGACCGTGGTGGGAGCCAGCAAAGCGACCTGAAAGCCATCGTTCACCGCCTTGAGGGCCGCTCTCATAGCCACTTCCGTCTTTCCATACCCCACGTCGCCACAGATCAGCCGATCCATTGGGCGCTGCGACTCCATGTCTGTTTTCACCGCCTGGATGGCTGCCAGCTGATCAGGTGTTTCCTGGTACTCAAAAGCCGATTCGAACTCCTGTATCAGGGAATCGTCGGGTGCGAAGGCGTGACCCTGAGCCAGCTCTCTTCTCGCGTACAGCTTGAGCAGACCCTCGGCCAGGTCCTGCAGTGATTTCTTGATCCGCCGCTTGGTTCGCTCCCAGGTCGTACCGCCCAACCGATCAAGCCTGGGCCGCTGCTCGCCAATCGCACTGTATTTCTGGAGCAGGTCGAGGCGGTCGGTGGGCACGAACAGGCGCGCTTCGTCGCGGTACATCAGTTCGACGAACTCGCGATGCTGCCCCTCCAGACTGATCTGCTTAAGGCCTTCGAATCGGCCGATTCCATGTTCTACGTGAACGACAAGGTTGCCGGGTTTCAGATCCTGGAAATCAGATCGAAACACTGCGGCAGGGTCGCGGCTTGGAGCCGGTGCTCTCTGTCGTTTCAGCACATCGGCGAAGATTTCTGCTTCGACGAAGACTTTGAGTTGGAACTCGCGGCTCGAAAAGCCTGCCGAGAGGGGCCCCTCGCAGACGCTCACACTTCGCTCCAGCGACTGAGCAAAATCTTCTGTGTGCTGCAAGGAGACGTCGTACTCCCTGCAGATATCAACCAACCGACGGGTCGTGCCACTCGTTCTGGTCACGAAGACGCAACGATGTTCCTGTTCCACGCTGGCTTCCACGTCTTCTATCAGTTCTATGAAGCGTCCGTGGTACTTGCGGGCCGGTAGGAAATCGAAATGAAGACTTTCCGAATGATCCTCGCGAAAACCAAATGCCTGTACCACCGCCGCTCCCTGTTCTTCAGCCTCCGAAAGGAGTGTTCGCAGGTCGAGAAAGAGCCGACGGGGAGCCAGGACCAGGTCCCCGGCATCGACCCGTTCCTGGTAGTTGGACTCGAGGGAACCCGACATCTGATCCGCTCGGTCAAAGAAGGAATCCGGGTCGGGGACAACGATCGAGATACCTGAACAGGAATCACGGGCCAGAAAATCAATCAGACTCGCCTGGTTTTGCCAGACTAGAGGAAAGACATACTCGTAGCCGTTGAATACCTCTCCATTCTCGGTGAACTGGAGCTTCTCAGACAGCTCTTCGGCGAAACGGACCTCGCTCCAGTGGTCCGGGGCCCGTTCGTGCCAGAGTGCAACGTCCTCTTCCAGTACAAGTTGTTCCCGCATCGGCCAGATATCGCACTCCGTGAGAATCTCCTCAGAGCGCTGGGTGGCAGGGTTGAAGAGACGGATGGAATCGATCTCATCCCCGAAGAATTCGACTCGGAGAGGGTGGGGCATGAGAGGCGAGAAGATGTCCAGGATGCCCCCGCGTCTGGCGAACTCACCCCCTTCGCTGACAGGTTCCTCTCGAACGTAGCCGGCCTGGCGAAGATAGCCGATGATCCCGTCCATAGACTCACTCTGTCCGACCTCCAGATGCCTTCCAAACTGCCTGAACCGTGTGGGGCTCGGGAGTCGCGAAATCAGCGAGTGAAGAGTGGTCACCACGAACCCTGCCTCAAAGTAGAGGAGTCGGGCCAGAGCTGCGGCACGAGCTTCGCTGAGGGCAGGGTGGGGAGACAATCCGCGATAGGGGTCCGCCTCGAACCCGGGGATCACGATGACCGGGTGTCGTCCGCCTGAGAAAAAGTCCAGATCGGCAGCAACCGTCTCGGCTTCACGGTTGGTCTGGCAGACCCAGAGACAGAGCGGTCGGTCGGGAGAAGGCAGGGTAGAAAGCGCCAGTGTCGCGCTGGATCCCTCCAGCCCGTCACACAGAAATCTTCCACGGACTCTGCTCTGGATTCGTCCCAACAGGGAGTTTTCAGTCTGAGTACTCAATTCCGTCAATACGCTAGCTGGAGTGGCGGATTTGTTCAATGAGACTGGTAGTAGAGTAACCTTTTTCAAAAGGAATCGAAATCACCTCTCCGCCGGCC
The DNA here is from genome assembly GCA_965248635.1 of Acidobacteriota bacterium. GTDB lineage: Bacteria > Acidobacteriota > UBA6911 > RPQK01 > CBDAPI01 > CBDAPI01. The sequence goes on from OZ252114.1 coordinate 324,322, forward strand.
GCTTCTACTTCGGTTCCTCCCACAATCTCATCCAGCGCCCAGTCACCTCCCTTCACCAGCACGTCGGGGAGAAGATCCTGGATCAGGCGCGCAGGAGTTTCTTCTTCGAAGACGGTTACGAGATCGACACATTCCAGGGAAGCCACCATTTCGCAGCGATCCTCTTCGCTGAGTATGGGCCGTCCGGCGCCCTTGAGGCGACGCACGGAGGCGTCACTGTTGAGGGCTACCAGCAATAGATCTCCATGGCTGCGGGCTTGATTCAAGTAGCGAACGTGTCCCGGGTGAATCAGATCAAAGCAGCCATTGGTCAGGACTACTTTCTGCGAACAGTGCTTCAACTCCAGCACGGCGGAACGGATCTCTGAAGCAGGTTTGATCTTCTCTGACGAAAGTCTGCGATTCAACTGGTCCTTCTCACCCTGACTTTTTCAGGGCCAACTTCCGTCAGCCTAAAAACCTCCAGGTACTCGTCGGGAATGTGCACCTGCGGAATCAGTTCATGGACCGTCGTCCCGGGCGTGACGTCGGTGAGGTCAACAGTGACTTTGAAAAGAGCGGGGTCAAGAGATTCCGTGTAGGAGACGGGAACGGTCCCCTTCAGATTAACCCGCCTGTCCACGAGTCTTGACGGGACTCCCTCGGGCAGCACTTCGATCGACACTCCCTCGATCTGCACGTCTTTGCGTTCTTCTTCAATGACAATGACGATAGTGACGCGATCGGTGCTTCCAAAACGAAGCCGCGTGTCCTCGAGATCAAGCGCCACCTGAACCGTCAACACGTCGCTCAGCCCGGCAATAGAGATCGGCTCGGTGTCGGCTTCGGTGACTTGCTCGATCCTTGACTGGGGCCCGGAAAGCGGGACCCGTGGAGGAATGATGCGAACTGCAGAGACCTGGTAGCCCTCAGCTGGGGATCCAACGAGGGTGGCCTTGACATCCACCTCTTTGCTCCGGGTTTCCTCGAGTTGAAGGCGCAGTCGAGCAGGAGTAATGCTCACAATCTCCGCACCCCGGGCGCCCCGGACATTGTTTTCGTTCAGATGAATCACAGCGGCTCCGGAGGCCGCGTCACGCATGTCAATCATGACGCTGATCCGCCCATTCTCGAGCGACCGAGGCCGATCCGACTGAAGCACCACCTCGACTTCCCTCGCGTAATCGTTGGAGATCTCCAGGTCCGTCGGCATATCCAGGAATTCGACAGGAGCCACCAGGTTCATCTGTACGGTCTCCTGGCTGGCCACCTGAATCCAGAGCAGGAAAGCCAGCAAAACGGCCAGGATTTTGAGGCTCAAGTTGTTAACAGAGGGCTTCCGTAGCCAAGACATTGAGTCCATTGTCAGATCCGGGGCTCAGTTTTTCGTTACTCTTCTTCCAGTTCGAGCGCTGCCTTCAGAAGCCTGAGCAGTCTGGAGCCGTCCAGGTTCAGCGTGATCTCTCCTACCCGAGTCGCTGATATGCGGCCTGTCTCCTCCGAAACAACGATTCCAACAGCGTCCGTCTCCTCGGTGATTCCGATGGCTGCCCTGTGCCTTGTACCCAGCTCCCGGCTCAGGTAAGGATCCGTGGTCAGTGGCAGCACGCACCCGGCCGCCACGATTCGATCGTCGGCAATAATCACGGCACCATCGTGGAGAGGGCTCTTGGGATTAAAAACGGTCAGGAGCAGGTCGTAGTTGAGCCGGGCGTCAAGTCGGGTCCCCGACTCAATGTAGTTCTTCAAACCGATGTCGCGCTCAAGCACGATCAGGGCTCCAATCCTTTCACCGCTCAGTGTGGTACAGGCCAGCACGATGTCATCCAGTCCCGACTCTCGATTGCGTCCCCTGAGATCGGACAGGATTCTCCCCTTCCCAATCTCCGCCAGAGCCCGGCGGATCTCGGATTGGAAGACCACAACCAGGGAAAAAATAAAGTAGGGAAAAGACGTTTCCAGGAACACCTGAGCAGCCCGAAGATCCAGAAGCCGGGTCATGTAGTAAAAAGCCACCAGGGCCAGGACACCGAACGTCATTTGCCAGGCCCGGGTTCCGCGGATCAGCCGCAGGGCCTGGTAGACGATGAAGGCGATGACCGCAATATCGATCAGGTCGCGAAGTTCAGGGATCAGATTCTCCACTAGGCTGTCTCATTCATGATGGCGTCTGCGATATCGACTACCTGGCGCATTTCTCGAACCTCGTGCACTCGCACGATGTGGGCCCCTCTTATTACAGATGCCGCAACCGAGGCAGCTGTTCCATAGACGCGCTGAGAAACTTCAGTTTCTTGGATCTTGCCCAGAAAGCTCTTGCGGGAGGTACCCAGGAGAAGTGGGAACCCGAGCCGCAGGAAAGAAAGCTGATTCAGGATCTTGAGGTTGTCTTGCACCGTCTTTCCAAAGCCGATACCCGGATCGAGTAGGATTCTATCACCTGGCACCCCGGCTGCCGTGGCGCGATCTACAGCCTCTCCCAGGTCTTTCCGGATCTCGGCCAGGATGTCCGGACTGGGGGGCATCCGCTGCATGGTTGCAGGGGTCCCTCTCATGTGCATGAGAATGACGCCGGCGCCGGCTTCGCTGATGATCTCGGGCAGATCAGGATCGAAGCGGAAGGCGCTGATGTCATTGATGATGTCGGCACCCGCTTCGATCGCCCCCATAGCAACCGGGGCCTTGTAGGTGTCGACTGAGATCGGGATTTCACTGCGTGCTCGTAACTCCTCGACAACTGGCAGGATGCGGGAAAGTTCGGTGGCAGTGGACACCGGCTCGGCTCCGGGCCTTGACGATTCTCCGCCCACGTCCAGCAGATCTGCTCCTTCGTCGATCAGTTTCAATGCCTGCTGAAGAGCCGCTTCTGGTGTCTCGAACAGGCCCCCATCGGAGAAGGAGTCGGGCGTCACGTTGACAACACCCATCACCAGAGTCCGAGTGCCAAGCTCCAGTTCCCTGTCACGAGCTTGAAATCGAAAGACCGGTCGGTGAAGAGTCACGAGCTTCGCAAAATGAACAGCGGGAACGGTTGGTTCAGGCCTGGTACTCAGTTATATCAGCCCGTGTTGGAGGTCCCACGGACTGCTAGTGCACTGTCCGGAAAGTTCACGCCGCTACTTCGGGCGTCTTTTCGCCGACAGCTTTGTTGCGCTACCTCGAAAGACTCCCGGCATTCCTGCGTCGCGCGCCTCACTGACGACGAAAATCCATCCCGAATTAACACCGTGAACTTCCCGGACAGTACACTAGGCAGTAGCTGGTCGCTCGTTCGGTTTGACCAGTGGGGGAACAGATTTTTCTTTCTCCTCGACTTCTTCCTGGTCCGAGTCGAGTGAGGAGGTGGGAGGTTCGGCCTCTTCCTCATCCTGGCGAATCGGCTCGCCCTGGATGACCGCCGTGATCTCCGAGGAGTCAAGCGTCTCGTACTCGAGCAAGGCCTCGGCCAGTCGAACCAGAGCCTCGCGGTACCCTTTCAGGATTTCCCTGCTTTTCAGGTCGCTTGTCGAGATGATACTTCTGACCTCATCATCGATCTTGATCGCGGTCTTCTCGCTGTAGTCCTTATGGCGAGAGATCTCGCGACCCAGAAAGATCTGTTCCTCGTTCTTTCCGAAGGTCAGCGGACCGAGATCACTCATTCCCCATTCGCAAACCATCTTACGGGCCAGGCTGGTGGTGCGTTCCATGTCATTGGAGGCACCCGTCGTCGAACTCCCCAGAAAGATTTCCTCGGCTGCCCGCCCGGCCAGCAGGATCGTGATGTTGGCGAGCATGTACTCCTTCGTATAGTTGTACTTGTCTTCCTCGGGCAGCTGCATCGTGACACCGAGGGCCCGGCCTCGCGGAATGATCGTCACCTTGTGAAGTGGATCGGCGTCGGGGAGAAAGTAAGCCACCAGGGCGTGGCCGGCTTCGTGGTAGGCTGTATTCCGTTTTTCCTTCTCGCTCATCACCATGGATCGCCGCTCTTTGCCCATGAGCACCTTATCCTTGGCCTCTTCAAAGTCATGCATGGTGACGGCACGGCGGTCGAAGCGAGCCGCATTCAGCGCCGCCTCGTTGACGAGGTTGGCCAGCTGAGCCCCTGACATTCCGGGTGTCCCCCTTGCCAGGACTGCGATGTTCACATCATCCGCCAGCGGAATCCGGCGTGTGTGCACCTTCAGTATTCCCTCCCGGCCCTTAATATCCGGTAAAGAAACCACGATCTCTCGATCAAAGCGCCCCGGCCTCAGGAGTGCGGGGTCCAGGACATCCGGACGGTTGGTAGCTGCAATCAGGATGACCCCCTCGTTGGACTCGAATCCATCCATCTCTACCAGCAACTGATTGAGGGTCTGCTCTCGCTCGTCGTGCCCCCCGCCCAGGCCGGCTCCGCGGTGTCTTCCGACAGCATCGATCTCATCTATGAAGATGATGCAGGGCGCATTCTTCTTTCCCTGCTCAAAAAGGTCGCGCACCCGGCTGGCCCCGACTCCCACGAACATCTCCACGAAATCGGATCCACTGATGTTGAAAAACGGAACATTGGCTTCGCCCGCGATGGCCCGCGCCAGCAGAGTCTTTCCAGTACCAGGAGGGCCCATCAAGAGCACGCCCTTGGGAATTCGTCCACCCAGCTTCTGGAACTTCTGGGGCTCGCGAAGGAACTCGACGATCTCCTGAAGCTCTTCTTTCGCTTCCTCAACTCCTGCAACATCCTTGAAGGTGACCTTCTTCTGCTGATTGGTCGAGAGCCTGGCGCGGCTCTTGCCGAAGGAGAGGGCCCGGTTTCCACCCGCTTGCATCTGCCGCATGATGAAGATCCAGAAACCGATGAAGAGGAGAATAGGTAGCCCCGAACTCAGCAGGACATAGAACCAGTTATTCTGCTCATCATTCTGGATCTCAACACCCACACCGTTGTCACTCAAATGGGTGGCGATGTTCTCCATTCCGTCCTTGGGAATGACCGCCTTGAACTCCCGGGGCGAATCTGCTCCGTCCGGCACGTATATCCCGGTCACCTGACCCGACTGCGTGATCGTCACCTCGCGGATCCTCCCCTCCTCCATCAGTTTGGTGAACTCGGTGTAGCTCTGCTCGTCCGGGCTTCCATTCTGTACGGAATCGAGAAAGTTCCAGAGAAGAATCACCGCGACAAAGACGGCAACCATCAGAAAGATGTTCTTGGCGGTACTCACTCACGCCTCCCAACGGAGCCCACTCCAGCTTCTTCAGTATAAACCAGAACTACTTCCATGGTCGTGCAACCAGACATCTACTCACTAAGACAGTGTTTTGCCCCTGCTGGTTCCGGAGTTTCCCCACTATAAAGAGAACTTTAGGAGTCGAAAGTTTCATCCCGAACCCACAGGGCCAGCTGCGGTTCCCTCTCGTCCCGGTAATCGGGATGGGGCCACAGCTTCTCCACCCAGACAATTCTGTCGGCCGTGGTCAGAAGAATCAACCGGTCCCTGAGGTCGCGGGGGATGTGCTCGTCATGGAGCACTTTCTTGAGCTTTCGGCGCCGTCCAGAACGGGTGCAGAAAACGTCGCCGGAGAGCCGGCTCCGAACCTCCAGGTCGCCGGGGACACCGGCCAGCCTCACAGCGTCGGAGCTCTCAAACCGATTCTTCCAGGGCTCCAGGCAGACTGTCTTCCTCAAAGCCTCGATGGGGCGTTCCCCGGGAATTGGAAGCGGATAACGAAAGGAGACGACAGGACGATTTACTTTCAACACCAGACTGCCGTATTGCCTTGAGGCCACCAGCCCACCGGGGAGCCCGACTTGATGCCCACTCGACATCTCGCAGAGCGCCAGAACGGACTCGACCCGCTCGAAGTCAAGGCCTGTCAGCCCGCCGCTCAAATCCAAAACCGCGTCTCTCACCAGATACCTTCTCAGAGCCAGGGCCCGGCTCGACAGTCTGGAGATGTCGAGTTCCAGGGACTCCTCGCCACGGGATCGGATCACTTCCTGGAGGGCAGCCGTCGAAAGCTCCTTCATCAGCTCTTCGGCCTCACGCGCCAGAGTCGCAGTCTGGCTCAAATGCTCAATCGTCCGGGGATTCAGGCGCTCCACCATCGGGGGGAGAAGTTCCTGCCGGACCCAGTTGCGATCGAGTTGAGTCGACAGGTTAGTCGTATCAGTGCGAAAGGGCATCCTGCGGCGCTCCAGGTAGTCGAGAATCTCTTGTCTTCGAAAGCTCAAGAGTGGCCGGATCACGCTCACCCGGCCTGCTTCGTCCCGAAGCCTGGGATAGATCCCTGACAAACCGGTCAAGCCGGCTCCGCGGGCCAGCTTGAGCAACAGCGTTTCAGCCTGGTCGTCGGCATGGTGGGCAGTGACCACCACCCCACGCTGGGCTGCAGCCAGTTCCTCGAGCAGCCGGTAGCGCTGCACGCGCAGCCGCTCTTCCAGGTTGCCCCCCTGGGTGGTCATCCCTGTGAGCCGGCGTACTGCCAGAGGAATACCCAGTTCCTCACAGAGATCGGCTACAAAAAACTGGTCGTTTTCGGATTCCTCTCCGCGCAGGCCGTGATTGACATGGGCCGCTCGGATCTCCACCGGGAGCTGCCAGGAAAGCTGGCACAACCCGGCCAGAAGAGCTACTGAATCAGGTCCGCCGGAGATCGCCACGATCAGGCGTTGGGTGCGGGCGAGGCAGGGCTCTTTCTCGAGTACCCGGAGCATTTTCCTTTCAAAAGGATCCATGACAGCTCGCACCCGTTCCACGTTCCAAGTTCCACGTTCCAAGTTCCACGTTCCAAGTTCCACGTTCCATCAAGGTTCCAAGGTTCCAAGGTTCCAAGTCCTGGTCAGAAATTGAAAAGGCCGGGATCCATCGGATATGATGAGCGTCTTTCTCGACTTGGCGGTGTAGCTCAGAGGTTAGAGCAAGCGGCTCATATCCGCTGTGTCGGGGGTTCGAATCCCTCCACCGCCACTCTTGCTCATTGTATTCCAGAACCCGAGCGTCAGTGAGGGCTGAGTCGTAGCCGCGGACGCCCGCGGTGGGGTTCCGTTGATCGCGTCTCCCGGTCATCCAGGGCCCGGCGCAGCAACAAAAAAAACCGCTCCGAGGAGCGGCCTTTATAAGACCAAACCGTGGAGGCCAAATCACCCGGCGACCTGGGTCGCTTCTGTGTGGCGCTCGTAGGCATGACTGAGCATGCCCTCTACTGATTCCTCAATTATCGTCTCCGACTCTCCACGGACGGTGCTGACCTCCGAGATCACGAGCTGCCTGGCCCGGTCGTACATTTTCTTTTCACGGAAGGAAAGAGGCTTGGCGAAACTCAGGAAGTACAAGTTCTGAAGGACGTGACCCACCTCAACGATAGAGCCGGTCTTCATCTTCTCGACATTCTCCTTATAGCGGTTCTTCCAATCCAGTTCCGTTTCATAGTCATTGGACTCGAGCACTTGGAATAGTGATTGCAGGTCCCTTTCGGAAGACAAGCGTCTCAGCCCCACGTTCTCCACATTCGTAACGGGGATCATGACCGTCGAATCGTTGGCCAGGATCCGGAGCATGTAGAACTCTTCCTCCCGCCCCATGATGGCCTTGCAGCAAACTTCCCGAATTTCCCCAACGCCCTGGTTCGGGTAGACAACTTTGTCACCAACTTTAAACAGCACATTCACCTCCCTTACTCTTCGTTCACGCTCACCCCATTCTAAGCCAGTTGGACGAATCTGTCAAAGTCCGCAAGTATCTGCAGATAAACGTTTTGGAAGACAGTAAGCAAGAATCAGCAAGAGGCCTCAAAGGCGCGCACAGGGGCAAAAAAGCCCGAGGAATCGCTTCAGGACAACCTGCCTCGCCTCCAGAGGTGTAGCAAGCTACACTCAGAAACCGTGCGAAACGCACATTTTAAACTGCCGAAGCGGCTTAACCTGCAGGTTTCGCGCCAGCCTCGCTTGAACCCGAACGGATTCGAAAACCTGTTCGGACCCCGTTGAGTCCGGCAGCACCTGAAACGGCTTCGGGTTTTACGCCTATCAAACCAGCCTGAATCAGTGATCCTGGCTGGCGCTTTGAGCGATGATTAGATTGCTCTTCTCGCCTCTCAAAGGCCGTCTCGGGCCTGCTGTCCTTGGAAACAATCCCTCGGGACACCAAAAGAATGCCAAATCGCGGGCCGCCGGGCAAGAGAGTTTTATGGCCCCAGGGTGTGCACAACAGGAGTGCATTTTAGGTGTCCAAACAATTTCAGTATTTTGACTGCTGGATAGAATTCTCCTGCCACAATTTTTTCACAGATTATTCACAGTAAGCCCCGTGAAGATCGCTGAGACTCCAGAAATTACTCAAACTCTAATCCCTAGAACAAACGTTTTGATCGACTTTAGCCGAGTCCTCTCTCACAGCGAGAGGACCGCCGGTAGCCGCTGCGAACCGAAAAGCGGAGTTCAGGACTGCTTCTCGGACCGCTCGGGAGGGGCACTCCATTTATTGGATCAGAACCTGAAGCGCAGCGAGGGCTGAGTGGTAGCCGCGGCCTCCGCCCGCGGTTATGTATATGGGGAACGTTCGAAGCTTCACACACGTCAAAGCTGATATGATTCTGGTCAGGGATATTTAAGAACCTCATGGATTGCCGCTGATTCGGGAGTCCTCCAAGATAGCCTTCCATTGCATGCAGAACCTCTTTCAATTTCTTTTCAAGTACCGTCTTTTTCACTTCCAAAATGGGGACTTCAGTTTTCAGTGGAGCCCCCCGACGCTTCTGATTGCGACGGCGATTCCAGTTCTTCTGACCCTGCTGCTGGCGCTCTACTGGAAGGGATGGATCGGGAGCGGCAGTCCCGTGGGCTGGCCACTTCTCGGACTCCGGGTCGCTTTCTTCCTGATTCTGGCTCTCTTGTTGATGCGGCCAAGTCTCACTCTTTCCACCGTCATCCCTCGTGAAAACCTGCTGGCCCTGGTAGTCGACAACTCGCAAAGCATGACGATTGAAGAGCCTTCGGGTGCCCGAGGAGACTCGATCCGACCTCTATTGAGTCCCGAGTCGGAATTCGTGAAAGCCCTGGACGCGAAGTTTGTAGTCAAGCCGTTTCTCTTCGAGGCACAGGCCAGTTCTACCGATTTCCCGCTGCAAATGACCTGGCAGGGGGAACAGACCAACATTGCGGCTGCTCTGGGTTCCGTTTTGTCCGAAACCAGCAACCTTCCTCTGGCCGGCGTGGTTTTGATCACTGATGGAGCCGACAACAGCTATGCCGACCTGGCCCCTGTCATGTCAGACTTGAAAGCGAACAACATACCCGTCTATCCAGTCGGCGTCGGTACCCTGACCATCGAGCGCGACGCAGAGTTGATGCAGGTGAGCGCAGCACGGCGAATTCTGAAGGGCTCGACCACCGCTGCCCGCGTCTCCCTTCACCAGCGGGGGTTTGGGGGCAGCCGGGGGCGGCTGGAAGTGCGGGAAAACAACGTTCTTGTGGCGACCAGCGAAGTGCACTTCCCTCACGATTCGGAAACGCTCATCACGGAGGTTGCCCTGCTCCCCAAGACGGCCGGCATCCAGGAGTACCAGTTCACTCTGCTCCCGCTGGAAGGAGAGCGCAATGAACGCAACAACAGCCGTACGACAGTTCTGGAAATCAGGGACGAGAAGCCGCGCATTCTTTATCTGGAGGGCCGCCCGCGCTGGGAATACAAGTTCATCCGCAGGGCTGCGAACGGAGACGAAAACCTTCGGCTCGAAACGTTGCTCCGGACTGCACTCAACAAGTTTTACCGGCAGGGCATCGAAGAGGAGACCACGCTCGCAACCGGCTTTCCCACGAACCGGGAAGCTCTCTTCGAATACAAGGGCATTGTGCTGGGAAATATGGAGAGTTCCTTTTTGAGCTACGCCCAAATGGAATTGATCAGGGAGTTTGTGGCCAAACGAGGCGGGGGATTCATGATGCTGGGAGGGCCCGCTTCCTTTGCCGGCGGCTTGTACCAGAGCACGCCCATCGAAAGCCTGCTGCCAGTAAGGCTTCCGGAGAACCAGAACAGCTCCTTCTTTCAGGGCCTGGGGTACCTGGTCGCAACAGCTCCGGGCAGCATCCATCCGGCCCTGCAGATCTCGGGTTCCAGCGGAGAGTCCAGCGGGTGGGAATCCATGGAGCCTCTCAAGGACTGGAATCTGAGCGCGGGAACCAAGCCCGGGACGACCGTTCTCGCCCGGGTGGCGATTCCGGGTTCCGAGGGGGCCGGGTCCAATCCCCCCCTGCTTGCCTTCCAGCGCTTCGGTCGAGGGCACTCCATCGCCTTTATGAGCGGAAGTAGCTGGCGCTGGCAGATGCTGCAGGATTCAGGAGACAGCCGCCACCAGACGTTTTGGCGACAACTGCTCCGCTGGCTGGTGAGCCTCTCACAGGATCAGGTCGAGGTGCAGATAGAGCGTCAGAGCTATTCCAGGCACGAATCTGTGAAGATTCGGGCGGAGGTCCGAGATTCGTCCTTCAACAACGTGATCGACGCGGTGGTCAAGGCGCTGGTGACCTTACCAGATCGAGGCGAGGAAGAGATTCAGCTGGCCTGGAGCGCACAGGAAGACGGCGTCTATGTCGGCGAGTTCCCAGCTTCGGAGGGAGGACAACATCGAGTTCGTGTTCAGGCCCAGAGACGCTCCGGTAAAGGGAAAGGGTATGGGAGTGCATCGGCGTCCTTCCTGGTCGAACAAGGGAATCGGGAATTCTTTGACGCCTCCCAGAAAAAGGACTTTCTGGAGCGGCTGGCGGTGCAGACGGGTGGGCGTTACTACAGCCTGGAGGAAGCTGGAAGGCTTCCGGAAGAAATCGTTTACACAGAGAAAAACGCCGCGGCCATCGAAATCCTCGATTTGTGGGACATGCCCGTGAACTTGCTGTTTCTGGTTGGGCTCCTGGCCGGAGAGTGGTGCCTGAGAAAGAAGCATGGCGTTATTTAGAAGAGGGCGACGCGCCCAGCGAGCTGTAGCTCTTTTGATTCTCTGGTCTGCAGTGGTCCCGGCTTCCGGCCTGGGCGATAGACAAGGCGCCGCGATTGTCATCAACGGACTGGGTGGATTGCCCGAGTTCGAGGAGAACTTTATTGACTGGGCAACAAGACTCCGCCGGATCTTCAGCGACAAGTTTGGCGAGGCCGTCTACTACCTTGACGGGCGGACACAGCGCAAAGAGGAGATTCTGAAAACCTTCGGTCAGGTCGCCTCGGAAGGTGGCGAAGAGATCTGGCTGCTTCTGGTTGGCCACGCCAACCATGACGGGAAGAGCTTCAAGTTCCACATGAAGGGGCCCGATCTGACGAGCCAGGAAATCGCATCGTTTCTGGACCTGCTTGGCTCCCGTAAGGTGTTCGTGGTGGCCGGTACAAGTGCCAGCGGGGTACTCGTTTCGGAGCTTCGTGGCAAAAACCGGGTCATCGTGACCGCCACTAAGAATCAATCCGAGAGGCAGCCTCCTCTCTTCCTCTCTTTTTTCCTGGAGGCGGCCGCGTCCCCGGATGCAGATCGGGACAAGAACGGCCGGGTGTCCCTTCTGGAAGGGTTCCGTTACAGTCGGACCGAAGTACAAAAATGGTATTTGGCGAGAGGTCTACTCCAGACCGAACATGCTTTACTGGATGATCAGGGGGAGATCCAGCTCGGATCAGAAGAGGAGACGAAGTCGGAGCCGATGCATACGGGAGAAGGCATGCTTGCCGCCTCCGCCTATTTTTCTTCGCCTCCCGAGGAGGCTTACCGCAGCGCAGAGGCCCGCGAGCTCAGCAAGAAGCGTCAGGGAATCGAAAGGGAGATTGAAGCACTGAAGTTTCGCAAGCAGAAAATGCCTGTCCAGGACTACTACCAGGAGCTCGAGAAACTCCTGGTTGGGCTGGCCCGACTCAGCGAACGGATAGCAGAGCTGGAGAACGTCCAGTGAAACGAAGTGGCCTGGTACTCCTGTGGACTCTTCATTCCGCCGTTGTGGTGGGAGTTGGGCAACCGACTGTCTGGGAGGCGGGTGCACAGACAGAAATCCATGAACTGCTCTACAAAGGCCGCTACCGGGAAGCGAAAAAGCGCCTCCAATCCAATGCCACGCCGGTGGCGCTGCGCCTGAGCATGGAGCTGGCCGAAAGACTCGGTGATCGAGCTGAAGCCAATCGACTGGGTCGAGTCCTGCTGCAACTGGCCGCCTCCGGCTCCCTGGTCACCTCGACAGACCTGGTCCAGGCCGCGGTTGGAGCCTGGCAACTGAACCGGTGGCACGATGCCAATGAGCTGTTGATCCGGGCAAGCGAGACACCTCCTGTTTACGCCCAGCTCTACATTGAGTGGGGACATTTGTATCTCGAACAGTACAACCCGGCCGAGGCTGGAGCCATTTTCCAGGATGCGATCAACAGCCCGACGCCCTCCTCGACACCGGCCCGCTGGGGGCCCGGGGCGGCCGAGCTGGGCCTGGCTCTCAGCATGCAGGCCCAGGGAAAACCCGGCTGGATGGAGCTTCTGAACAAGGTCCTGGAAATGGATGTCCCCCCGCTCGAGGCAATCGCTTTCCGGGCACTGGTTGCCATTCGAGAAGACAATTGGAAAGACGCCGAAGAGTGGATTCAAAAAGGACTCGACGTGAATCGAAGCTTCGTGGGGCTGCTTGAATTGAAAGCCGCCGCACACTATTTCCGTGGCCGGGTTCGCCAGTTCGAGAAAACCCGGGAAAAGCTTCTCGAAATCAACCCGCAGAACGCCGAACTGTTCCATCTGCTGGGAAGTCTGTGTGTGCCCCGCCGAAGGCTGGAGGAGGCCATCCAGTTCTTGCGTGAGGCCACCCGTCGAGATCCGCAGCACTGGCAGGCACTCTCCTCCCTGGGGATCAATCTTCTCAGGCAGGGAGATGAGGAAGAGGGAAAGGAGCTCCTGGAACGGGCCTATGCGAACGATCCCTTCAATGTCTGGACCGTCAACACGCTGCGTCTTCTTGACAGCTTCAGCGCCTTCGAACGGTCGGAAACTACCAACTTTGCTCTCAAGATCTCTAAAACCGAGGCAGATACTCTGAGACCTTATGTGGTCGAACTTCTGGAACGCAGCCTGAGAGAGTTGAGCGGAAAGTACGGCCATGAGATCGAAGGAAAGTACACGTTCGAAATCTATCCGAACCATGAGGACTTTGCAGTTCGAACCCTGGGACTCCCCGGCCTGGGCGCCTTCGGTGCAACCTTCGGGCGGGTGGTGGCCATGGATTCGCCAACGGCCAGGGAAGCCGGAACCTTCCACTGGGGCTCGACGCTGTGGCACGAAGTAGCCCACGTTGTGACCCTGGCTCTGAGCGACCAGAAAGTGCCCCGCTGGCTGACCGAGGGGATTTCGATGGTGGAGGAAAGAGCCGCCGGAAACGGCTGGGGTGATTACCTGACGCCTCCCTTCATACAAGCTTACGAGGAAGGCAAGCTTCTGAGCCTCGGAGAGCTCAACAGGGGTTTCGAGCGCCCCGAGTTTCCGGGCCGGCTTCAGCTCAGCTATCTGCAGGCCGGACTGGCCGCCGAGTTTCTCCTGGACCGATTCGGGCCCGCCAAGATCCGTGAGATCCTGGTCGCCTATGCTCAAGATCAAACCAGCGATGAAGTGTTCACGAAGGTGCTGGGGTCGTCCCTGGAGGATCTTGACGGAGCCTTCCAGGAAGTCCTGGAGGATCGAGTCAAGCCCCTGGTTGAGCGCGTGAAACAAGTCGGCCTCCCCGGGCTCGAAAGCTCGAAACTGGGGCTTGCCACGCTGCAGCAGAAACTTGAAAATCATCCTGACAACTACTGGCTGCACCTCACGCTGGGCAAACTGCTCTTGTCCAAAGAAGCCTTCAAAGAAGCGATCCCTCATCTGGAAACGGCGATCCAGATCTTTCCCTACCCGACGGGGCCACAGTCTCCGTATCCTCTGCTCCTCCAGGCCTACGAGAAGTTGGAAGATTCTGAAGGAATCCTGGCAACTCTTCGCCGCTGGTGGAGCGCGGCCCCGGAACAGGGCAAGATCGGGAGACGATTGGCGTTTCAACTGATCGATCAATCTGAGAAGGTTGAGGCGATGAAGATTCTCCAGGAACTGATGTACGTGACTCCTTTTGAGCCTGAACTTCACAAGGCCCTTGGCGATCTATATCTGGAGAAAGATGATGTGGAGGAGGCACTGACCGAGTTCCGGGTTCTGCTGGCCCAGCGACCCAGTGATATGGCGGACGCCCATTTCTCGCTGGGTCGGGCCCTGGCCAAGTCGGGCCACAGTGATCAGGCCAAAGAGCAGGTTCTGTTGGCTCTGGAGATTGCTCCAACCTACCAACCGGCCCTGCGCCTGCTTCTGCAACTGGTGCAACAGTGAGAAGAAGACGCCTGGTTGGACTCATTCTTGTGGTGCTGCTGGGGCCTGGCCTGCTTCTGAGTCTAGACATTGACCTGGACCCGGAACCGAACAATCCGAACCTTTTTCAATTCGTTCGCGTTCGCTACAACGGGTTTGGTGGAGGCTTAGGCTCTTTGCGGTGGGGCCCCCCTCCCTGGATGCACGATTACCCTCGCGCGGAAAAGAATTTCCTGAAAATCCTCATGGAGGTGACCACGGTTCCAACCACCACAGAATCTTATCTGATTCTGGACCTGGACGACCCGTCCATCATGGAGTACCCGTTTCTGTACGTCTCGGAGCCCGGTTACTGGGCGGCCACCCCCAAGGAGATCCAGAATCTCCGTGAGTATTTCGACCGGGGCGGGTTTGTGGTTTTCGACGACTTCCGGGGCCCCCAGGAGTGGAGTAACCTGGTGCAGGCCATGAAGCAGGTAGACCCGGAGAGAACCTTTGAGTTGTTAACCTCTGTCCAGCCCATTTTTCACTGTTTTTATGACATTGACAGTCTTGACATGATTCCTCCCTACCGGATCCGAGGAGCGGGCCTCCCCCGCTTTTTCGGCTGGAGCGATGCAGAAGGAAGAATTCAGGCCGTCGCCAACTTCAACAACGACATCGGAGATTACTGGGAGTGGTCTGACGAAGCCATCAACCCCCTGAACTCGAACGATGCCTACAAATTTGGAATTAATTACGTCATTTATTCGTTAACACATTGAAAGAAAACACTATGTCTGATTTGAACGTGGTCGACGAAAGCCAGGTTGCCGACAGCCTCACGCAAATGGGCGGGGCCCAGGAAAAGATCCTGGAACAATTGGGCAAGCTGATCGTTGGGCAAGAAGAAGTCGTCAATCAGCTGCTCATCTGCCTGTTCGTGGGCGGACATTCGCTGATCACCGGGTTACCGGGGCTGGCCAAGACCCTCCTGGTTCGCAGTCTTTCCCGGACTCTGGGCTTGTCCTTCAACCGGATTCAATTTACTCCGGACTTGATGCCGGCCGACATCACTGGAACAGAAATCATTGAGGAAGACCGATCCACGGGCAGGCGCCAACTCAGGTTCGTCAAAGGCCCGGTCTTCGCCAACCTGATCCTGGCCGACGAAATCAACCGGACTCCTCCCAAGACACAGGCAGCCCTGCTCGAGGCCATGCAGGAACGACAGGTTACGGTGGCCGGTCAGACTCATATCCTCTCCCCTCCGTTCTTTATTCTTGCTACCCAGAACCCGATCGAACTGGAAGGAACCTATCCTCTGCCGGAGGCTCAACTGGATCGGTTCATGTTCAACATTGTGATCGACTATCTTGACGAAGAGGATGAAGTATCGGTGGTGAATCAGACCACGGGATTACCGCTGGAAGAGCTCGACAAAGTCGTCTCCGCTGAAGAGTTGTTGAAGTTTCAGAGCGCTGTGCGAACCATTGCCGTGGGAGAGGAGGTTACCCGCTACGCTGTCAACTTGAGCCGGGCTACGCGCCCCGGCCCCCCTGCTCCGGACTTCGTCAGCAAGTGGGTAGCCTACGGATCGAGCCTGAGGGCTTCCCAGTATATGGTTCTGGGGGGCAAGGCTCGAGCGATCCTGGCAGGTCGCTACAACGTATCGGTGGAAGATATACAGGCTCTGGCCAAACCGGTCCTGCGCCACCGAATTATTACCAATTTCCATGCGGAATCGGAAAAGGTCACCACCGACGATATCGTCGCTCGTCTGCTCGAGACCGTTCCCCTGCCTCAATCAGGTCTGCAGTAAGAACTCGAGAATGGCGCACTATGAACAACTCGGCCGTGAGATTCAGGTCTTCTCACCGGTTCATCGACCCCGAGGTGCTGTTCGCTATTCGCAATCTGCCTCTTATCGCCAAGAGTGTTGTGGAAGGATTCATTGCGGGTCTTCACCGCTCGCCCTATTTCGGCTTCAGTCTGGATTTCGCCGAGTACCGCGCCTATACGCCGGGAGATGACCTCAGGCAATTCGACTGGAAGGTCTTTGCTCGAACCGACAAGTCTTTCGTCAAGAAGTACGAGGGTGATACCAACACCAGGCTTTACCTGCTCCTCGATTCCAGCCAGAGCATGGCTTTCTCCAGCCAAAAAGTGAACAAGTTCGATTACGGACGCTACCTGGCCGCATCGCTGGCTTATCTGGCTCGGAAACAGAAGGATGCCGTGGGCCTGCTCATGTTCAATTCCGGGATCGTCAATTACATACCCCCCAGGACAAGATTCGCCCACTACCAGACGGTGCTCCACGAGCTCCAGGAGGCCGAGACCGGCCAGCAGACCGACATCGCAGCCGCCATGAATCGGCTTGCGGAGCTGACCAGACGAAGAAGTCTGGTGGTCCTCATCAGTGACTTCTATGAATCCCCGAAAAAGGTGGCCGATGCCCTTCGTTTCTTCCACCACCGTGGTACCGATCTGGTGCTGTTCCACCTGTTGGATCCAAGCGAGCTCGAACCACCCTTCACAGAAGTCTCGACACTCGAGGACATGGAAACAGGAGAGGTCTTGCCCTTCTCACCCGAGGCTCACGGCCAGTACCTGGAACAGCTGGGTGGACACCGGGAGAAACTGAAGACGTTGTGCACCGAACTGTCTGCGGACTACCAGGTTCTGGACACTTCTGAACCACTGGATCGGGCTCTGTACCGCTATCTCTCCATCCGGGGAAAGCGCCTGTGAGGATTTGATCCCATGCAGTTCCTGACACCACTGTTCTGGATCGCAGGCCTGGCGCTGACGATCCCCATTCTCGTGCACCTGGTCCGGCGGCAGACCCGTAACAAAATCCCCTTTGCCTCTCTGATGTTCGTTCCACGTCGAACTGTCCGACAGTTGAGGCGTCGAAAAGTGGAGCGCTGGTTTCTGCTGCTGCTGCGCTGTCTGGGCCTGCTGCTTCTGATCGGCGCTTTTAGCCGTCCGGTGTTGAGAGCAGGCTGGTTCGATCGCTTCAGCTCTTTTTCACCCACATCCACGGTCATCCTTCTGGACAACTCGATGAGTATGAGTCGAGAGGGGGTCTGGGCCAGAGCAGTGCAGGCCGCTCGCGACAGGATTGCTTCCATGGGTGAGCCGGACGAGGCACTGCTGATGCTCTTTTCCGACTCGGGTCAGGTGCTCTCCCAGTGGACAGAGAACCCAGCAGAGCTCCTTCAGATTCTCAATACGTCCGCACAGCCGTCGTTTTCGGCAACCTCCTATCTGGAAGGGTTGAAGCTGGCGACCCAGCAGTTCAAAGGCGACCGCTACCCCACCAGAGAAATCTATTTGATTACTGATCTGCAGCGCTCCGGCCTGGGTCCGACCCAGGGCTGGAAAGTCCTTCCTGAGATTCAGGTCGACATCGAAGACGTAGGACAAACGGATGCGAACCTTTTCATAGAAGAGTCCAGGCTCAGCCACCAGGTCTTCTCCAAACGCTACCCTTACGCGGTACTGATTCAGTTGGCAACAGACCCGCCCTCACCCTCGCAAGGTGAAGTTCAGCTCTTCATCGAAGGCCAGATCGTTGCCCGGGAGCATTTCAACCTGGGCAAAGAAGGACGCGGGCAGGTCACTCTGCCACCTTTCGACCTGAGCGAGGGAATCACCAGAGGCAAGGTGGTGGTCAATCCTGCCGATGGTCTGGCTGCAGACAACACTTATCATTTCGTGGTGGAACGAAAGGAGCCGTCTCTGGTCCAGGTCCTCTCCAACCGGGACTCAAGATCGCTTCACCTGCAGACGGCCCTCTCCACCGGAGAGAACGATCCCTTTCGGGTTGAGCTGGTGCAGCCCCCTTTGACTTCAATCGATGTGTCGCGAGTTCGGGTTCTCATCCTCAATGACCTCCGCAAACCGCCCCCAACCGGGGTCGTCCTGCCCTTCCTCAAGGCGGGGGGAGGGGTGATCGTGGCGGTGGCCTCTCAGACTCAGAAGGACTCCTATGCCGAGGGCTGGGAACCTCTCCTCCCGGCGAAGCTCACTTCGAAACACTTTGTACGCTCCACAGAAAAATCCTTCACCGCGATTACACAGGCCAGCTGGGAACACCCGATCTTCTCGGCTTTCAAGGATGCCCAGCGCTCTTCTGTTTCAGCCAGTCACTTCTTCGGGTACTGGAACGTGTCACCCTCCGGCCAGTCGAATGTTGTCGCGCGATTTGATGATGGAGCCCCGGCACTGCTTGAACAGGAAGCCGAAAAAGGGCGGGTTCTGCTGTTCACCTCCTCGCTCGATTCCAGCTGGTCGGACTTTCCGGTTCGATCCTCTTACCTCCCTTTCTGGGAGGAGGCGGTGCACTATGCCTCCGGTTTTCGATCCTCTCCATCGGCTTACCGAGTGGGGCAGGCTGTGGACGTAGTCCAGGGGAGAGAAGCGGGAACCAGTGGTGCCTGGAATGTCATTGATCCGACTGGAAAACGAGTGGTGGGGCTGGATGGCACACAACCCGAATCCCTGCGTTTGAAATTCCCGGGGCACTATGAAATACATGATAATAAGCGAACTGACTGGCTTGCGGTGAACACGATACCCTCCGAGTCACTGCTGAATCGGGTACCTGTGGATGACTTCCGAGCCCTCTTCATACCCGGTGAGTCGGCACTGGAGGGAACCACAGATGACACCCGGGCAACGGTTCGGGAGCGGCAGCAGGCGATCTGGTGGATACTCCTTCGGGCCGCCGCCCTGGTCTTTCTGATCGAGGCCTGGGTAGCCAACTGGAAGATGGTTGAGCCGCAGAGAGGCATTTCACTCGACCCGAGGTGAGCCGACATGACGATTCGAAGCCGACTCTGGCGTGAAGTCAGAAAGACACGCCGCAGAATCCAGTTTGAGCGGTTGCTGAAAGGTGTGGCCCTGACGGGCGGCTTGATTCTGGCCGTTTCCCTGGTGGCAAGTTATGTTCTGTCCCAGAACAACTTCTCAGACACGACCATTCTGTGGAGTCGAATCCTGGGAGGACTCGTCTGTCTCTTAGCTCTTTTCAAGTTCGTCCTCTGGCCGCTGGTCCGAATTCCTTCCGCCCGCGCAGTAGCCCGCTTCCTGGAGGAACGAAATCCGCATCTGAAAGACCGCCTGGCGACAGCGGTCGAGACTCTGCAGGAGCCCACCTCCATCCACCCGGCCGTACGGTCGCTATTGCTGCGCGACGCCAGCCGCGAACTGGTCAGCGCGGACAAACCCATTCTTCTCTACCCCCAAAGCAGCCTGATTTCTCTTCTCGGGTTTGGCGTAACCGGAGCTCTTTTTCTCTTCCTGTTACTTTCAGGACCGGCCGCCTATCAATACAGCCTCGACAAGCTCCTGGGCTGGGCCGAACTCGATCAGCCCGACCTCTATTCGATTTCAGTCGAGCCTGGGAATACCCGGGTGGTTCGTCACGCCGATCTGGAAATCAAGGCCATTCTGGAAGGCTTCACGAGTGACGAAGTTCTGCTGGTGGCCAAGTACGAGAGCCAGCCTAGCTGGGAGCGCGCTCGAATGCGGCCCGACTCCGAAGGCCCGGGACACCGCTTTCTATTCTTTGATGTGAGAGAGAGAATCGACTATTTCGTCGAAGCTGACGGAATCCGCTCCGAGGTGTTCGCCGGCGACGTCTCCGAAGCTCCCGGCATCCAGGAACTGGAAGTCCATCTCCGGTTTCCCAGGCACACGGGACTGAGCGATGCTGTCCAAAGGGATGAAGGGGACATTCGCGCGCTCTCCGGAAGCGAGGTCAGGTTGCAGATCCGAAGCGACCAGCCGGTTCAGGCCGGGACACTCAAGTTTGAGGAATCCGAAGACATTCCTCTCCAGCTTTCCGAGGGAAACCTGCTGGAGGGCTCCTTTCGGGTCGAAAAGGACGATTTCTACCGCATCCACCTGCAGAACCTGGAAGGGGTCTGGAACGCAGCCAGTGACGAATACATTGTGGTCTCCCTGGAGGACCAGCCGCCCTCCGTCACGATTTCCAGGCCGGGGCGGGACACCAAGGTCACCAACCTGGAAGAGGTGTTCGTGGAAGCCGAGGCAGAAGATGATTATGGGATCCGAGATGTCCGACTGCTCTTCTCGGTCAATGGAGAACCGGAAGAGAGCGTGAGCCTTGAAATTGGGCGCTATCCGAGAAACACCACCACGTCGACAACCTTTTACCTGGAAGACTTCGACCTCCTGCCGGGAGATTTCATTTCCTACTACGCCAAAGCCCGCGATGCCCGTTCCGAGGCTGTGACCGACATCTACTTTCTCGAGGTTCTGCCTTACGACCGTGAGTACACCCAGTCCCAGCAATCCGGGGGCGCAGCCGGGGCCGAAGAAGATCTGCGACTTGCCAAGTTCCAGAAAGAGATCATCGCGGCTACCTTCAATATCGTTCGGGATCGCCAGAAACTGACGCCCGGGGAGCAGGAAGAGGACATACAGACGGTGGCGCAGATGCAGGAACAGTTACGCCAGCAGGCGGTCACTATAAAAGAGCGGATCGAACGGCGAGGTGCGGCCACCGATACCCCCGAGTTCAAACAGATGGTCATCTATCTCACGGAAGCCGCTGAGCACATGAGTGATGCCCATGAGCAACTCAAGGACTTGGACCCGGCCGCAGCATTGCCCCCTGAGCAGAAGGCTTACCAGAGGCTACTTCGCTCCGAGGCCCTCTTCAAAGAGATCCAGATCGCCATGTCCGATGGCGGGTCGTCGCCCGGGAATTCATCAGCAGAGGATCTGGCTGACCTGGTGGACCTGGAACTGGACCGGACCAAGAATCAGTACGAAACCCTTCAGCAGGACCGCGCCGCCCAGCGCCAGCAGGAACTGGACGACCTGGCGGAAAGACTAAAGGAGCTGGCCCGGCGCCAACAGCAGGAAATGGAACGGCAGCGGCGTCAGGGGATGCAGAGTTCGGGCAACGGTGGAAGAGCCTCGCAGCAGGAGTTCGTGGAAGAGCTGGAGGAACTGGCCCGACGGCTCGAGAAGCTGTCCAGACAGCGAAGAGACCGGCAGTTGAACGATATCAGCCGCGAGCTGAAGCAGGCCGCCCGCGATCTACGCCAGAGTCAGGACGGCACCGCTCAGAGCAGCCAGATGAGGCTGCAGCAGGCGCTGGATCGCATGCAGCAGGCCCCGGAGGTCCTGGAGCGCCAGCGCCAGTCAGATGTGCGTTCGAGAATCGAACAGCTGGCTGAGCAGGCAAACCGGCTGCGCGAAGAGCAGCAGGATGTGATCGAAGAGCTCCAGGATCTGGAAAGACGCGAGAAGGCCGGCCAGAAAGACCAGGAGTGGTACCAGGACGCCGGGCAACTCGCCCGAGAAAAAGGGGGTCTGCAGGAGGAACTGCTGCGACTCGAGGGTGGCCTGCACCAGATGGCCAGACGAATTGAGCCTGAGGAACCGCAGGCAGCCAAGCAACTGAAGGGGGCGGGGCTGTCAGTTCGAGACAACCGGGTTGCCGAGAAAATGCAGGAAGGTACCGACTTGCTGCTCCGTGAGTGGACCATGATGGCCCGTCGCCGGGAAGAAGGAGTCGGAGAACACCTGAGTGAACTGGCCGAACAGATCAAGAAGGCTCAGGACGTTCTGGGGACTGAGGCTCCGGCCTCCGGGCAGGAACGATCTAAAGAAGCGCTGAACCGGCTGGGAGATCTGGTTGAGAACCTGGAATCCCTGCGGCAGCGAGCCTCGGAAGGACAACCGCAGAAGCAGCAACAGGGTCAGGAGTCGTCCTCAGAGCAGGGCTCTCCTCAGCAGAGCGACGCCCAGTCTCAACAGGGCCCCGGCGAGCAGTCGCAGGAAGGTCAGCAGCAACCGAGTCCGGACGGCCAGCAGGGGCAGCAGGGGCAGGCCCAGCAGGGGCAACCCTCGAATGAGGGACAGAGCTCCGAGTCGCAGCAGGCCCAGTCACAACAGGGTCAGGCTCAAAGCACCCAGAGGCAACAGGACGGCCAACGCGGCGTTTTCGGGGCCCAGCGACCGGCCGGCCAGACCGCCAGTCTTGCCAACTCCACGGGGATTAACCCCCAGCAAATTGGGAGAGAATGGGAGGAGAGAACTCAAGACGCCGAGAAGATCAGTGAGCTTCTCCGTGAGATCGATCCTCGCCGGGCGCGGGACATCGCCCAACTGGCGAGAGAGATGCGGCGAATTGATGCCAGCCGGGCTTTCAATGATCCGGAAGAGATCCGGCTGCTGCGTTCTCAGATCATCGATGGATTCAAGGAACTCGAACTGGATCTGTATCGGGAACTGGGCCGGTCTGAACCTGATCAGCTGCGGCTGGCGTTCGAAGACGAAATCCCTCCAGAGTACCGGTCCAAGGTCGAAGAGTACTACCGAAAGCTGGCGGGAGACCAGGAGTAGCTGGCCCGAATGTGGGGGCAGATGGGAGACGGGATGGTCGGGGAGGCGGGAGGCGGGAGACCGAGAGTGAAGTTGTGGGGCCTCTCCCGCCTCCCGACCATTCACCTCTTCAGCTTCCTATACAGGTAGGAACAGATGTGCCACCCGTCGAGCCAGCTGAACGGGAAAGTGGCTGTCGTGTAGTGGCCGCAGGGGAGATCCACTCGATCATACTCCAGACCGAGCCGGTCGTACTCCTGAAACACGAACTCGGTAAGATCCCGGGGAAAGCTCAAGTCGTATTTTGCCGTAATCAGCCGATGGGGCCGACGATCGCCGCTGAGTAGGTGAATGTAATGTACCGGGCTAATCGGAGCCCAGCAGTCTCTCAGGTCTTCCAGGGTGATCTCCTGTTCCATACCCCAGCGAATATAGCGAGTGGACAGTCCCGTCCACACCACGTCCGCATAGTAGGACGAGACGTGGTTGAAGACTCCACATGAAATCAGGGGATCGTGAATGAAAGCCAGATAACTGACGCACGAGCCGATACTGGTTCCCATAACAGCGACCTGTTCATAGCCCTGGTCCCGGAGCCAGCCGGCCACCTGGATTGTTTCCAGAACGGCCTGGCGCGTCGCATGGAGGGTCCGGCCGACGTTCGGACTCACCATGTAGTCGGCTCTCTCCATTCCCGGGGGACGACGGTCGTCATGGTAGGGCATGGTCAGTCGCGCCGCAGTCATCCCCAGCTTCTGGAACACCCTGCAAAGGGTCACATGGCCATTCGGGTCTGAATTCCATTGAGGTACGACAACAACCGCGGAAGCACTTCCCTCAGCCGGGAAGAGCCTGCAGCTCACTCGATTGTTGAAATCGTAAGGCGTCGGCTGCGGAGTTGAAAAAGTGAGACATCCATTCTCCAGCCTGGCATCCTTCATGGGACCGGGGCTAAAGAACTCCCGGCTGTTGGCTACCGATCTTGCGGCGTATTCCTTCAGTTCCTGAAGAGGAGGTCGAGTAACGTTGCGCCCCAGCCACTTCACGCCCCATTCAAAAGGGAATACGCGACGGTTCGTGTCGCGCAGAGTCAGCTTTCTCTCCCGGGCGTAGATGAGCCGCCCGTAGAGACTCATCTGGAGCTGCTAGCCTTCGGTTTGCTCAGCTCTTCCTGGAACTCGATCTTGTAAAGCTCCAAAAAGGTGAGACCAAGAGCCACAATGATGGGACCGATAATCATGCCGACGATCCCGAAATAGGAGATCCCTCCCATGATAGAGAAGAACACCAACATGGTGTGCATCCGGGTCTTTCCTTCGATCAGTACAGGGCGCAGCACGTTGTCAATGCCGCCCACAAAGACAACCGAAAGGACCACCAGAATGATGGCCTTCACCGTCGAACCGGTGGCCAGCAGAAACAGAGCCCAGGGCAGCCAGATAACCGCTGTTCCCACCAGTGGCACTAATGAAAACAGAGCGATCAGGGTTCCCCAGAACAGGAGGTTTGGAATTCCGACAATAAAAAAAGTGATTCCACCCGCAGTACCCTGGGCGATGGCGGTCACCAGGCTGCCGATTACAGTTGCACTCGAGACCTCCTGGAATTTCTTGATAATCTGCCCCTCATATTTGTCCGACAGAGGAGTCCAATCGCTGACCTGATCCGCCAGCGCAGGTCCATCGCGGAAGAGGAAGAACATCGTCACCATCATGATCAAAAAGCTGGTGAGCATGTGGGCAATCCCAGAGACCACAGCCGTGCTGTGCCGCAAGGCCCCCAGGCTCACACTCTGCAGCATGGAAGCCAGCGATCCCATCAGATCAAACTTGTCCAGGTCGACATACTCGTCGATGGTATCGAGAACCCACCCCACGTAGGGCTGGTCCCGCAGGGTCATCATTTGCTGGACCTTTCCGTCGTTGAGAGCGGCAACGAGCTCCTGATAAGCCTGGGTCGCCTGGGCGGCCAGCATGATGGCCAGGGCCACAAAGGGAACGATAATCAAGAGGGTGATTCCCAGACAGGTCACCAGGGCAGCCAGATTGGCGCGGCCCCTCAAACGGCCGTTCACCCAGCGATAGGCCGGAAAACACAGACCAGCCAGAATGACTGCCATGAAAATGGGCATGAAAAACGGCTGGAAAATCCGAAAAACGAAATACAGGACCAGCAAAGACGGAGCAATCAGAAAAATCCGCATGAATCGTCGTTCTTCCATGTCTGCGAAGTGTACTTGGAAGCGTCGTGGATTCCAAATTGCCGGATGCGGCCAGGACGCGCTTACTATCGTGCGCGCCACTGATGGCAGCCCGGACGCCTGGATACTCGGTGGAGAACGACAGTGGCGCGCGTGACAACAAGCGCGTACCCGTTGCCGGGATCCTCCTCGAGCGACAGCGAACGCAGTTATACTGAAGGCGTTTCGCCGCGGGCTCAATTCATGATGAAGAAGTTACTAGGTGTCGTCCTGCTTCTTGGCCTCGCCTACTTGCTCTATTCCTGGGACAGGACTCCCCCCGCCATTGAGTGGAGCCTCGAAAACGGGAGTGTCGTGGGAGAGAATGCGACCCTGCAGGTTGGGGTGAGCGACACGGGTCGGGGGTTGCAGTCCTGGTCCGTGGTCCTGTCACAACGAGATTCGGAAACCGTGACGGTGGAGAAAACGTTCGAGGTTGAGCAGGCCCCTGCCAGTCAAACTGCTGAGATCGACCTCGCGGCCCTCACTCAACAGTTCGGACTTCAGGATGGAGAGTTCAGGATTCGCGTGCAGGTCAGCGACCAGCCCAACTTCAGGTTCTTCGATCGCACAACCGGTGCTGAGAGAATGTTCACGTTGGATTCTCTGCCGCCGGCCCTGCAAGTGCGCTCCGGAAAACACTACATCAGGCAGGGAGGTGCGCAGCTCATTCTCTACTCCACGGACAGCGAGACGCCGCACACCAGCGGTGTAAGGGTCGGTGAGCGCAGCTTCCGGGGATTCCCTCTTGAGCCCCGGGAACAGAACCGCTTCGCGGCACTCATTGGACTGGATTATCGACATTCCCCGGAGACTCCGATTCGAGCATGGGCGGAAGACCTGGCGGGCAATCGGTCCGAGTTGAGTGTGCCCCACGAGATCTTGAGTGCCCGTTTTCGACAGCGGAGGCTGAACATCTCCGACCAGTTCATCAGCAAAGTCGCCGCTGAAATATTCCCGCGGATCAGCGAGGTCTCCCCTGCGCCGACTCCGGCCGAGACCTTTGTCCAGATCAACCACCATTTGAGAAGGATCAACCATGAGCAGATTGAGAAGCTCACGCGCAACTCGGAGGATCATCTCCTGTTCGACGCGCCCTTCGTGCAGATGGCCAACACACAGGTCGAGGCAGCCTTTGCAGATGAACGGGACTACATCTACCAGGGAGAGGTGATTGATCACCAGACACATTTGGGATTTGATCTGGCTTCCCTGGCTCGCAGTCCGGTCGACTGTGCCAACGACGGAAAGGTTGTCTGGGCCGGGTACCTCGGCATCTATGGGCACTGCGTGCTCGTCGATCACGGACTCGGTCTGGCGTCACTCTACGGACACCTGAGTTCGATTGACACCAGAGCCGGAGAAGCCGTAAGCAAGGGTCAGTCTCTGGGCCGAACAGGAGAGACGGGGCTGGCCGGCGGCGATCATCTCCATTTCACTACACTGGTGCAGGGTGTTCCGGTGAATCCGCAGGAGTGGTGGGACCCCAAATGGGTCCAGGAACAGGTGTTTGACCGGCTCAATCCCTCCGAGGAAGAGTAACGGGTTGAAAGTTGAAGGTTAGAACTTTTAACTTTGAACCTGCAACCTTTAACCTTGAAGTATGAACCGTAACCGTCAAGACAGCCCGAAGGTAAACCGCCGGAAATTTGTCCAGAAGTCGGTGGCAGTAGCGGCAGCCGCCGCCTGGATGTCGGCGCGTACCAGGAGCAGGGGCGGTCCGGCCTTCGAGAAAAGTCCGATCCGTCTCGGCCTGGTCACCTACCTGTGGGGGAAGGACTGGGACCTACCGACCCTGATTCACAACTGTGAACAGTCCGGCCTCCTGGGGGTCGAGTTGAGAACCACCCACGCCCACGGAGTCGAACCTGAACTGACGGCGTCTGAGCGCCGCCAAGTGAAGGAGCGGTTCGCCGACTCCCCCGTCACCCTGCTTGGCCCCGGGAGTAATGAGCGCTTTGACAATCCCGATCCCGCCCTATTGAGCAGGGCCATCGAACGGACCAGGAGCTTTATACGGCTCAGTCATGACATTGGCGGTACGGGCGTCAAGGTGAAGCCCGACCGCTTCCACGAAGGGATCCCTCGCCAGCAGACCATCCGCCAGATCGGAGAATCTCTGAATACCCTCGGGCGCTTTGCCGCCGATTTCGGCCAGGAGGTTCGTCTGGAGGTGCACGGACAGTGTTCTCCATTGCCCATCATTCGCCGCATCATCGACATCGCCGAACATCCGAGCGTGGTCTTGTGCTGGAACTCCAACCCAACCGATCTGGAAGGACAGGGGCACGAACACAATTTCCGTCTGGTCCGGGATCGCCTCGGCATGACGACGCACGTACGCGAGCTGGACCTGGATAACTACCCGTATCAACACCTCGTTGAACTCCTGCTCGAGACCGGATACCAGGGCTGGGCTTTGCTCGAGGCGCATGACCTCCGGGAAAACAGGGTCCAGGCAATGATCGAGCAACGCCGGATCTTCGAGGAACTGATGGAGAGGGCTCAGCAAAGCTGAGCCCGTTACCGGTTTCTGGTTATTGGTTGCTGGTTTTACGCTTTTGGGCAGGGCACGAACAACCAGTAACCAGTAATCAATAACCAATAACCAGTACCCAGTAACCAAATGACCCCCACTCTGGCCGTTTTGGGCTGCCTTGTCCTTTACTTTCTGGGTTATCAACTCTACGCAAAGCACCTGGCTTGTAAGGTATTCCGTCTGGATTCGAGCAGGAGAACCCCGGCCCATGTCCTGCAGGACGGAATCGATTATGTACCCGCCAACCGATTCGTGCTCTTCGGCCACCACTACGCCTCGATCGCCGGTCTAGCTCCCATGCTGGGCCCTGCGATTGCTGTGATCTGGGGCTGGCTCCCTGCTCTTCTGTGGGTGGTTCTGGGGAGCCTGTTCATTGGAGCTGTTCACGATTTCAGTGCCCTTGTGGTTTCGATGCGAAACCAGGGAGTTTCGATCGGGAAGGTCGCCGAAGAGATCATCGGGAAACGAGCCAAGATCCTTTTTCACTTGCTCATTTTCTTCCTGATCGCCCTGGCAATGGCCGTCTTCATACACGTCATCGCTACACTCCTGGGCACGGGTTACAACTCTGAAGCCATCTATCCGAGCGGGACGCTGATGGTACTTGCCGTGGGCGTAGGATGGCTGGTCTACAAACGAGGAGCGTCGCTCAGGACAGTGACGATTGTCGCTTTTACGATCACCCTGCTCAGTGTGTGGCTGGGTCTGAAGCTGCCTCTTCTGGATCTCAGTCTGGGCCAATGGAGCATCATTCTTCTGCTCTACAGCTTTCTGGCTTCAGTACTCCCCGTGTGGTTGCTGCTGCAGCCTCGTGACTACCTCAACTCGCTGCTGCTCTACCTGGGGATGTTCTCCATCTTCACCGGCTTCTTCCTTCTCAGGCCCGAGTTTGCTGCACCGGTGGTCGTGATGCATCCCCAGGGCGCCCCCCCCTTGTTTCCTTTTGTCTTCATCGTGATCGCCTGCGGTGCGATCTCAGGGTTTCATGGACTTGTCTCCTCAGGAACCACCGCCAAGCAGATCAACCAAGAAACCGACGCCACCTTCATTGGTTACGGGGGCATGATCGGTGAGTCCCTCCTGGGCCTGGTCGCGGTTCTGGCATGTACGGCAGGCTTTCAGAGTACTTCGCTGTGGCGCAGCCACTACCAATCCTGGAGCCTGGCCCAGGGTCTGGGGCCGAACATGAAGGCCTTCATTGATGGAGCCGGTCACTTCCTCAGCCAGCTTGGACTCTCACTGGAGCTCTCCAAGGCCTTCGTTGCCCTGATTGCCATTTCCTTTGCGCTGACAACTCTGGACTCCGCAACCCGCTTGCTGCGTTTCAATATCTCCGAGATGGGAGAGACTCTGGGGCTGGGGGTCCTGCGGAATCGCTACCTTTCGTCGGGACTGGCCGTAGTGACGATAGGATTCTTCGCCTTTTACAAGGTCGACGGTCAGGCAGCCGGCCTGGCCCTGTGGCAACTTTTCGGCACCACCAATCAGGTCATGGGGGCCCTCACTCTGCTTGCTGTCAGCCTCTACTTGAGGCAAAGGGGCCGCAATTACTGGTTCACGGCCTGCCCTATGGCTTTCATGATGATCACGACCCTGGTCGCCATGGGAATCAAGATGCGCGATTTCTGGAACCTAGGGAGCTACCTGCTGCTGAGTGTCGGGGGCATCGTGCTGGGCCTCAGCCTGTGGCTGACTGTGGAATCCGTGTTGCGGGTGCGGGGGGATCGGGAGCGCCTCAAGCCGTAGGGGCGACCCTGGTGGTCGCCCGTCAAACGGGCCGCCACAAGGGCGGCCCCTACAATCCCCACTATCCCGAAAACCGGGCCGGCGCAAGACCGGCCCCTACGGTCTGCCGGATCTAAGAGAATTTCTGAAGAATCGCTTTGAGGCGGGCGGTTTCCAGGTTCGAGCCACTCAAGATGGTCACGACCTTCTTCCCGGCGATCTCGGCTCGCATCTTGTAAGCGCCCGCCGTGGCGGCCGCTCCCGCCCCCTCCGCTATGTTGTGGGTCCGTCTCAGGAGCTCGTTGATCGTCTCTTCCAATTCTTCCTCGGAAACGGTAACGATCTGGTCGATCTGCTCCTGAATCAAGCGAAACGTGAGTTCGAAAGGAATCCTTGTGGCCAGCCCGTCTGCAAAAGTATCCGCGCTTTCCGTGGCTATCAGGCGGCCCTCTTTCCAGGATCGGTAGAGGGCGGGAGCGCGTTCGGCCTGCACTCCAATGACGCGCACGTCCGGGAGCAGGCTCCGAACGACCGTCAGGAGTCCACTGACACCGCTGCCTCCTCCAATGGGGACAAAGATGTAGTCGATATCGGGCAATTCTTCCACGATCTCCAGGGCGTAGGTTCCCACACCGTGGATGAGCAAGGGTTCGTTTGCTGAATGGATGTACCGGAGTCCCTCCGTCTGACAGATCTCCTCCACTTTTTCGCGAGCTTCGTCGAAGTCACGGCCGTGGACCAAGAGCTCGGCGCCGAAGGATCTCATCGCCTCATTCTTTTCCGGGTTGTTTCCTTCGGGCACGGCAATCAGGCACCGGGCACCGTGAATTCGGGAGGCCAGGGCAATCGATTGTCCGTGGTTTCCTCGGGTAGCAGTGATCACGCCTCGTTCCCTCTCCTCCGGGGAAAGGCTGCCGATCAAGTTCAAACCACCTCGAATCTTGAAGGATCCGGTTGGGTTGTGATTCTCGTGCTTGATGTAGGCCTCGCAGCCGAGCCATTCGGAAAGCAGCGGGTATGGACTCAACGGCGTGGGCTTGAGGTACCGATACACCGGGCGGCGGGCTTCGAAGACACCTTTGATGCTGACCTGTCGATTCACGTCTGGTTCCTGTGCCGTTTCGGTGGCTACATGTTCTTGTAGTCGGGGCCACCACCACCTTCAGGGGGCGTCCAGAGAATGATCTGGTAAGGATCCATGATGTCGCAGGTTTTGCAGTGGACGCAATTGGTGAAGTTGATCTGCAGACGGCTCCCTTCGTCCCCCGGCGTCATTTCATAGACACTGGCCGGACAGAAGTTTTGACAGGGATTGCCGTACTCAATCGTGCACCGGTTGTGACAGATGTCGAGATCCTGGACCTTCAGGTGACAGGGCTGATCCTCTTCATGGGCAGTGTCCGACAAGAAGACATCGCTCAACTTGTCAAGCGTCAGACGGCCGTCGAACACAACTCGCTGCGGTCCCTCGCTTTCGGGGGGGAGCTCAGCCAGCCTTTGCATGAGAGTGTGCCCGGCAGTGCTCGGGAAGGGGTCACGCAGCCCGCGCCCATTGGTCACGTACTGCAGACCGGCATGGACCATCCCTGCCCAGACACTGTTCTGAAAGGCCTGCCGGAAGTTTCTTACTTTCCAGAGCTCCTCCCGGGCCCAACTGGCCTCAAAGGCATCCGCATACCGGCCTAAGACGGCGCTACTGCTGTCGTCGCTGACCAGGGCCTGGAGAAGTGTCTCGGCGGCCAGCAGCCCCGACTTGACCGCCAGGTGGATGCCCTTGAGACGCTGCGAGTTAAGGAATCCGGCCGAGTCCCCGACGATGAGCAAGCCATCCGCAAAGAGCCGGGGCAGCGAATAGTACCCTCCTTCGGGAACCGCTTTGGCCCCATAGGACACAGCTTTCCCCCCCTTTAGAAGACCGCGAACAAAGGGGTGGGTTTTGAACTCTTGAAACAAGGCGTGCGGGTCTATGCGAGGGTCTTTGTAATCCAGTCCGGTGACAAATCCGAGATCGACCAGATTATTTTTCATGGTGTAGATGAAGGCTCCTCCGAACTCAGAGAAGCCGAGAGGAAAGCCAAAGGTGTGATACACGTTTCCGGGCTCGTGGGAACCCGGAACCTCCCAGATCTCCTTCACACCAACCGCATAGATCTGAGGCTGGCTCCGCTGCCTCAAGCCCAGGCGCTCAAAGGCTTGTCGCGCCAGGGTACCGCGGGCGCCTTCACCCAGAACCGTGACCCGGGCGAGGACGTCGATGCCCGGTTCAAAGTTTGCTTTCGGCTTTCCCGCACTGTCTCTTCCCCTGTCGCCGGTTCTAGCCCCGATCACCCGGTCACCGTCGAACAGGAGTTCCACCGCCGGGAACTCCGGATAGACCTCCACCCCCTGCTCTTCGCACAATCCCGCCATCCACTTGACGAGCTTCCCCAGTGAAGCGACATAGTAGCCGTGGTTGTTGAAGGGTGGCGGCGTCACCGGAGATCGGAGTGCCCGGGATGAGGTCAACAGGAAAAAGGCATCGTCGGAGACCGGACAGTCATAAGGAGGCTCCCGGTCGGGAAAGGGAGCCAGAAGTTCGTCAAAGCCGCGGGGATCAACCACTGCGCCGCTGAGAATGTGGGACCCGATGTCCCGGCCCTTCTCGATGACGAGAACGGTAGGTTCCTCAATTTTCTCACCCGGCTTCCGCCCCGCTGAGATGTCCTCGTTGTGCTGTTCAATCAGGGTCGACAGGTGAAGAGCGCCGGCCAGACAGGCCGGGCCGGCCCCCACAAAAAGAACATCTACTTCGAGTTGTTCACGTTCCATGATCGGGGATTATACCGTTTGCTTGATAACAAATGCGGCCCTCCCGAGCCCAAACGAAGCCTATGACTGCGAACCATCCCAACCGCGATGTTTTCTGAGGGTCGTGCTCGACCCCGCACACAGTCCCTGATTCTTGAAGCCACATTCCTGACAGAGACCGGGACGAGTTGTCACTGGAAAAGCCTCTTCAGTGAAAGCGGTGGGAAGACTATCAACCATCTCCTCGCAGCGTTCTCCCAACTCCGTCGAATAGTCCACCTCAACGGTCTCACCGGACCCAGTGAAAAGAAGTACCGCCTTCAGTCTGGATGTCTCCAGAAGCCGGTTTGCTGCCCACAGATAGAGCTCCACCTGCAGCATGAAGCCTCGATGCAGGGAGACCTCGAGAGCGGATCGGTCCCTGAGCCCCACCGTCTTGAAGTCCACCACAATCCAACTCAGATCGTCCCGTTGGTAGAGTGCATCCAGAACTCCGGTCACCCGGCGATCACCCCGTCTGATGTGGAACTCCTGCTCCCTGTAGACCCTTCGAGCCTCCCTAAGCTCCTGATAGACCGGGCTCCCGGCGACAATTGCCTGGTGTCTCCGGACCTCAGCTTCGAAGTCTGACCTGGCACTCGTCAGCCTGGACTCCATCGTTGCTTTCCAGCTCTTCAAGACCCCTTCGACCTCCGCAGTGTTGTCGAGATCCCGGGTCTTTTCGATAACATCGTGCACGACCTCACCCAGCAGGGAAGGAACCGGGTCCACCCTACCGCCGCCAAAGGGATAGACCTCCGGATAGGCAAG
The DNA here is from genome assembly GCA_965248635.1 of Acidobacteriota bacterium. GTDB lineage: Bacteria > Acidobacteriota > UBA6911 > RPQK01 > CBDAPI01 > CBDAPI01. The sequence goes on from OZ252114.1 coordinate 357,045, forward strand.
CAGTTCTCCCAGCAAGAATCGTCGCGGGCAGAGATGGAAGGAAGTCAGCTCCGTTGGAGACCAGGTCCTCTTTTCGAGGGTGCTTCCGGAAGTCCCCCGGGGGGCTGCACTGACGTTCGAGGACGGCTTTTTCGGCTCGAGGGTTGAGATCCAGTCCGGGACCTTCTCATGGACATCTTCGTCTCCGGGTCTTTGCAACCAGTCTTCAAGGTCTTGCTCCAGCTCCCCGGACGCCTCGGCCAGTTCGTCACTCCCCGCATTCCGCAGCCAGCGGGAGTAGGACTCGTCGTCTGTCTTTTCTCCGAGCAGAACCAGGTGATCCTGCGCCCGCGTCAGCGCGACATAGAGAAGACGCTTCTCCTCGGCCAGCTGACGATACTTGTCGAGACGACGCAGCATCTGGTAGGTGGGATGCCTGAGGTCTCGATAGAAGTTGGAAGGATCCCGGATCTTGAAACCGAAGTAACCGACACTTCCGGCATCAGTGGAAAAACTCTCTGCAACAAATCGATCTCTTCGAACATCAGTAAGCTTGCGGCCGAGTTCAGGAAGAATCACAGCCCGGAACTGTAGTCCTTTCGCACCATGGATCGTAAAGATTCGCACAGCATCTTCGCCGGGTCTGAGAACCTCGGCCTCGGGCTCGTTCGGCTCAGCTCGGGTGAGAGTCTCCAGAAAGCGGACCACCTCTCGAAGATGGACCCTGCGATCCTTCTCCTGGCTTCGCACCATGGCCATCAGTTTTCTCACGTTCTGCCGGGACTGCTGACCCCTTCGTGAGGCGCTGAGGATGGAAAGGAAGCCGGTATCTGCCAATGCCTCTTCGAGCAGGACCGACACCGGTCTGACTTCGGCTCGTTGCAGCCAGGAGTCGAGCCGCTCCCGGGCAAATTTCAACTGACCGGGAACTTGCCTCCCCGTCTGAACTGATTGTTGCAGCTTTTCCCAGAAGCCCTGGCCCGTCTTCGAGGAGAGCACAACAAGGTCGTCGTCGGACAGGCTGAAGAGAGGACTTCGCAGTACTCCCACCAGGGCGATGTCGTCCCGGGGTCGATGCAGAAAGCGGAGAAGGTTCAGCAGGTCAAGGACCTCCTGACGGCGAAAGAACCCCGTCCCACCGATCGTCTGAAAAGGAATCCCCTTCAAGCGCAGGCTCTCCTCATAGAACTTCAGCTGGGTTCTGGCTCTCAGCAGAATCGCCATGTCCGAGTACGCATATCCCTGTTTGACCAGGCGCTCCACAGTTGCAGCCACCAGGAAAGGTTCAGGAGTCTCATTGGCCAGGGGTCCAGGTTCCAGGGCGAAGAAAAATGACTCGACCTGGCCGTCCGCTGCATCCCGCCTGGCAACTTCCATCTGCTGGTGGGAAGCCTCGTATTCGAGATCGCCCGAGAATATTCTGGAGAAGATCTGGTTGCAGAAGTAGATCAGCCTGGGGGCAGCGCGATAGTTGTCAGGCATCTCGATGACACGACCGCTCTTTTTGATCCAATCCTGAACGCGACTGAAAACGGAGACATCTGCATTGCGGAAGCGATAGATGGACTGTTTTGCATCTCCAACCACCAGCAGGTTCGAGGACTTCTGAACCAGCGGCAAGAGGATTCTCCACTGCAAGTCATTGGTGTCCTGGAATTCGTCGACCAGGAAGAATCGGAAACGTTTCTGAATCAACTTCAGGACGTCCGGCTGCTGGACGAGTCGAGCCGATTCCACCAGCAGATCTTCAAAGTCAAGGCCGCCTTCCCTCCGCTTTTCAGCCTCATATCGTTGAACGATTTCGTGGTGCAACTCGTGCACACACACCAGGGCGTCACGAAAGTGACGATCTCCCTCCTGCGTGCAGATGCCGAGCCTGGTCTCGTCTTTGATGAGCTTTCCAAGTTCCCTCCAGCCGGAGAGAATCTCGCTGAGGGAGTCCTGATGACTCCACTCGGGAGTGGGAGAGATCCGCGACTCCAGCGTGAGACCAAATTCCTCGACAAAACTCCTGGGATCCAGAGTCGGCCTCCGCTCCGCCAGCGCGAGCTGTTTCCGACAGCGCATGCTGAAGGAGTTCGGCTGACGGAGCAGTTTCTCTGGAACAGACCTCAGCAGTTCAAGGAGTCCTTCCCACTCGGGAGCACGCAGGAGAACAGCGGCAGATTCGTGCAAATAGAGATCCTTCAACCACTCCTCGTCCAGTTTGTCTTCAAGAGACAGGTGATGGCGTCGTCCCAGCATTTGCCGAAAAAGGCCCTCCAGGCTGGAGTGAGGCAGATAGTGCAACAGCTTCCTCAGGCTCGACCGCTGCTCCAAAGAACCGTCCTGCAGTGTCTGGCTCACTGCTCCTGCAGCCAGCAACTGCTGCCTGGAAGGATCGAGAAGCTCGAAGTCCGGATCCAGCCCGATCCCCCAGAAGTATTCGCGTAACAGGCTGTGGCAGAAGCCGTGAATGGTCGTAATCGGGGAGCGGGGAAGATGGGTGAGCGCCCGACTCCATAAACTGGAGCCCCCGGGCTCCTCCGCCTCAACCCGCCCTTCAATCTCCTCTCGAACTCTCTCACGCATCTGCCGAGCCGCTTCTTCGGTGAAGGTGATCGCAACAACTTCTTCTGGCCTGTGCTCGTTGTCGCGCATGATGTGCAGGAAGCGTTCGATCAGAACTGTAGTTTTTCCGGAACCTGCCGCGGCTGTCAGCGCGATGTTGGAGGACAGATCAAGCGCCGCCTTCTGGGCTTGGTTCAGCTCCCGCTGTGAGGAAGCCCCCACGAACTCAGGCACGGCCCCCCCCCTGCTCTGGGATCTCCGGCGACGCGGCCCATTGACCTCCCTTCAAAACGGGGCGGGCAATTGGAAGATGACCGGAATCCCGGAGGCGGGCGGCTTTCGCTGAATCCATTCGGCATACGTCCCGGAAGTCGCACTCCCGGCACCCGGCCTGGGAAGTACCCACCAGAGTGACCGGGAACTTGCCCGAAAGAATCGCCCGGGTGGCTTCCAGCGCCAGGTCGCGATAAGACTCCGCCAGTACGGTCCAACCCCTGTTGTCGTTGTCCGGGAGGCGTACGGTTCTCAGCCGCGCCCTGAACGGGGGTTCAATGTGAAAGAAAAAAGCACTCTCAACCTCTTCCTGATAGTGATTTCCGGCCAGCAAATAATAGAGTGGAAGCTGGAATCCCCACCCCCTGTAAAGACGCCCCAGGGGAATTCTGCCGCCCTTGTAATCGATAACTACCAGGCCCCTCGAGCTTCGGTCCACGCGGTCCACTGTGCCGGTAAGGAGAATCTCGGCCCGGCCTGAACCCACTGTAACGCTCCCCAGGGAAAGAGCATTCAGCTTTTTTTCTAGAGCCTCCACCTGATGGTGGCGCAGCCACCGACTCTCGTGGATCAGGAAATCTGAGAAGACTCCCCGCCTCGCATCCCCAGGGTTCAGCCCGGCCCTGAGAAATTCCTCCTGCATCGTCCAACTCAGACTCTCCTTGCGAGTTTCTCGAAGCGGCCAGGACCCCAGCTCTACTTCGAGCAGGCCCTGCAGACGCGCAGCAGCCAGGCGATTCCAATTGGCGGCATCAGAACGGCCGGGCGGCTCCAGACCCTTCATGAAAAGATGCAGCACTCGATGGAGAAGATCCCCCAGCTCTCGGCTGTCCAGTTCCGGGGTCCAGGATTCCTTCTCGAGATCGAGGCAGTGCTCGGCCAGGAATCGAAACCCACAGCGCATGTAGTCTTCAAGCAGACTCGGCGATACCAGGACCCTGCTTCCTTTTCCGAGCTTCATCCGGAGTACCCGGAGTGACTCCTGGGAGGTGAGAAAGCCGTCGAAAGCTGAAGCGCTCCAGCTCTCCCTCGAGAAAAGAGCCCGCTTGCCTCGCTGCACGTTCTCCTCAGCTGCAGCGTCCAGCGCCCGAAGCGGTTCCGACGGGGTCCGCTCTTCCACCGGCAGACCCCGCAACAAGGGACTTACCAGGGAAGGTACGCCAAAGACCCGCTCCGGCAGGGTATAGGTCACAGATGAGGAAGCCTGGCCGCGCATCCAGCCAAACAGGCTGTCCTGTTCTCTCACTTGTTCCTCCCAGCTCGAGGAGGATTGAACGACGGAATCGTGCTCTGAAAACCGGGTACCTCCCACGCGCGGAAAGAACTCCCGATCCGTGAGTCCCACCCAGATCAGCACATCGACTTCCAGTTGCTCGATCTCTTTCGGCCGGGCAAATATACAACGGGGGGGGTCAAGCCCCACCTCACGAACCATCGACTCACAGAGGATCTTCAGGCAGCGCGCAAACTGGTAGAGTTCAAGAGGCTCCGGGTACTGATCGTCCAGACGCTGGATCTCACGAAGTAAGCCCTGCAGAATCAAGTTCTCGGCTCTCACCTTCCGGAGATCATCAGCAGGCAGCGGTCTCAGAAAGCGCCATAGCCTCCGTCCCAACAGATCCAGCCACTGGCTCGGCGGATGCCGTGCTGTTCCGACATTGAGGCTGCAAATCAGATTGCTGAAAGCGGCCAGGGCTGGACGGATCCCGGACCTGGAGAAAGGAGAGTCGTCAGGCAGATTCTCGAGAGCTTTGAAAACTCTGGCAGGAAAGTCAATCGACCAGTTCCGGAATCCTTCCCGAACGTTGCACGCTATCGCCCACTTCTCGATGTCCTGGAGATCTTCTGAGGTGAGGCCGGCGGAGACTCGGGGGTGATTCAGAAAATCAAACAGATGCTGACGAGGAAACCGCTCCTGTATCAGCTTCAGATAGTCCTGCAGAAGGCCCAGGCCGGTACTGGCTTCAGCCGACGCTCCTCTGGCTTCGGCCAGTTCGATTCCTCTTCTGGCCAGGGAGCTGGTGAGTTCCAGCCGATAGAGTTCGGGCCGCGAGGAGACGATGGCTACAAGAGGGCGGGTTTCGCGCTCCAGTTCAGCGATCTTCCCCGCAACCCAGGCGGCTTCGTCCTGGACACTGGGCAAGCAGACCACTCTGGGCCGTGATTCGGGCCCGGGGCCGCACACCGACCTCCATTCCAGGCCTGGATCCGACAGGAAGCTGCTCATCTCATGGAAGGTCTCAGACTCTTCTTCGTCAGCGCGTCCCGGCTCGAGATCAGTACTGACAACCATTTCGTCGACCGCGTCTCGAAGGTGACGGAGAATCGAGTGCTCGACGGGAGTCAAGTCGCTGAAACCTTCCACAACCAGGGAGCGCGACGCGGCAAGTCGCTCGGGGAGCCGGATGGCACCGCTGAGCAGGCCTCGGTAGACAAGGGCTTGCCGGCCCCACCAGTCTTCCACACACAGGTCTGCAAGCCGTTCCTGATACTTCCGGAAACACCACACCAGCTCATCAGAGAAGAGATCTTCGGACCGTTGTCTCGGGGAGGGAGCCAGCAGCTCGGGCTCCAGGATATTCTGCTCCTTCAGACGGGCAATGCCCCGGGAGATTCTCGAGAGAAGTCCGGTACTGTGTTCCGCATTTGCCGCCCGGGTCGTCTTCCAGGAATGTATGATCTCCTCCAGAAGCAAGAGCCGGGCTGCCTCCGAAAGAAGAGGTCTTAAGCCGGGATCTTCCGTGAGACGGCCGATCAGTCCTCGAAAGGTAAGAATTGGAATGTCGAAGCAAGAAAGCGTGCTTTTCCAGGTAGAGCAGTTCGAGCTGGCGGCGACGATGACGATTCCTTACCAGGTAAAGGAAACCGGCTTGTCTCTGGAGAGCCCGGTTGAAAACGACCCGGTTCCGCTCCCGACGAGATCCGCCGTAATAGGCGATCAGTCTGGTCATGGCAAACTTTAAGTTTAGCCTGTCTGGGTGAAGTCCAGATTCCAGATTCCAAATCGGAAGGCCGGGGCTCGGCGCTTCAGTGGTCGCCTCAGTCTTCGGGAGGAGGTGCGGCGCCGGCCTTTGCCCCCATCTCCTCGGCCTTGGCAATCATTCCCCTGGCGTTGTAGAACATCGAGAGAGCGGTATAGGCGAGTGGATTGTCCGGCTCGACACCTCTCAGACGCTCACCGTACTCGACTGCCTCCTTGAGTTGCCCCAGGTGGTAATGACACAGGGCAATGGCGTGCAGAGCATCTCCAAAGCTCTCGTCGATGGCCAGGGCCTTCTGAAACTCCGAGATGGCTCCGTCCAGATCATCCTCTCCGAACAACTCCATCCCCTGGAAATAGTGGTCTTGCGGATTGGCCATCCGCAGATTCTACTACGGCGCTCGGAGAATGCGCCACGGCTGGGAATCATCGAGGGCTGAAATTTCAAAAAAGTGATCAGAATCACCAAAAAGTGCTTTTATTTCGGTCCCAAGAGAGCTACAGTTGAGTAGGACGCTGGTATTTCTTTCAACAAAGGATGGATGGAGCTGCTTCGACTCAGGGGTGTGAAGCAGCTGTTGGGGTGGCAACCCATGCAAACGATACAGGAGGGCCCTCGTAGTCCTCACCAGAAGGACGACGAGACGGGTGTGACGGTCGTCGAGTATGCAATCATGCTGGTGGTGATTGCCTTGGCTGTAGCCAGCTTCGGCCTCGGCTTCAGTGGATCCGTCGTGCTCATTTTCTCCCGACTGGTTTCAGCGCTCTCTGGCTCGAGCTGAGCCTGGACGCTCCCTTTCTTCCTTGAGGATCACCTTCCAACCGATCTTGCCGATTCTGTGCGCTTCCACGGGGTGGATTGCGTATCCACGTGCGCATGGCAACGAAAGGCAACGGATTGTGAAAACGGCAGTAGATACCGGCCGATTTTGCTTGGATTTTCAGCGGTCCTCGCCTAGAATTTATGAAAAGGGGTTATTTCTCAATTCAGGGGGGAAGGCTAATGAGGTTGAGAAGGGGTTTTCTTGCTGCGTTCTCTCGAAAGCGGGGTCTCCAATCGGGAGTCACCACAATCGAGTATGCGATTATGCTCCTGCTGATCGCGATCTCCGTCGCGACCTTCGGTCTGGGGCTCAGCGGGTCCGTCACTTCGGTTTATTCCCGCATGATCCTGGCTCTGGTCGAGGATGGCGGCGGAAAGAAAAACAAAACCGGGACCTGCTGTGACTAGCAGCCCGTGGTGAAAGTCCCACTGGCTGCTAGGGCCCTTTGACACCGCCCAGCGGCCCGGCATGTAGTCGTCCGGCACCAGACGCAACTGTTTCGCTGGCCCTTCCTTGACCAAAAACCTGTCACAACCGCTGGCTAGAATCTGACGGAACGTCCTGTTCGGGCTATTCCGAGCCAAATTGAAGGGCCAGTGTGAGGGACGCCGCGAGCTTTTTGTGCCGGGGTCAAACGTTAAGGAACGAATTGAAACAGACCCGGCGGCCAGCCTTTGCAATTGGCTGGCCAAGAGCTATTCCGATGTCTTAAAATAGTTGCTGGATCAAACGTTCAGGGGTGAAGGTTGTTGAAAACTGCGCTTGCCAATCTACTTATCAGGAGTCGATCTTCCGAGGAAGGGGTGACTACAGTCGAGTACGCGATCATGCTGGTCTTGTTTGCTGTTGCAGTCGCCGCTTTTGGATCCGGACTCGCGGGTTCGGTCACTAACGCTTTTTCGAGAATGCTCTCAGTGCTGGGCACCAACACGTAGAGTGCACTGTCCCGGAGTGAGGCTGAGCAATCGCCGTTGAACTCCCGGGTACTATTCCAGGGGCTTCAGGTTGCCAAGCATGGTCGGAACCAGTTCGCTCACAGTGGGATGGGCGTGGACAGCCCGCTGGATTACCGTGTAGGGCATCTTCGCGTACATGATGTCAAGGATGGAGTGGATCACTTCGTCCCCGCCTACGCCCAGTACGGCTGCTCCCAGGATCTCTTCACTTTCGGCGTCCACGAGTACTTTCATGAAACCCTGGGTCTCCCCCATTTCGATGGCTCTGCCAACCCGGCTCATGGGCCGCCTCCCAATCAGGGCCTTTCGACCCGATGCCCGAACCTGGGCCTCGGTCATACCGGCTCGGCCCAGGGGGGGGTCGATATAGAGTCCGTAGGTCAGGATCCGATCGCTGACCCGGCGGGGGTCATCATCCAGAAGATTGGCGTCTACGATTTCATAGTCGTTGTAGGAGGTGTGAGTGAAGGCCCCCTGACCGTTACAGTCTCCCAGGGCCCAGATCCCCGGAACACTGGTTCCCAGCTGGTCGTTCACCTGGATGTAGCCCCGCCTGGTGACCCCAATACCAGCCTGCTCGAGACCGAGATCATCGGTGTTGGGCTGGCGCCCCGTTGCCAGCAGCAGGTGCGAAGCTTCCACCCTGTCGTCCTCATCCTCGCAATCCAGGCGTATGGCAATCCTGCCATCGCTCTTCTCAACCGCAATGCACTCGGTGTTCACACGGACATCAACGCCCTCGTTCTTCGAGAATTCCCCGGACGGCCTCGGATACATCTTCGTCGTCGCGCCTGATCAGGCGCGGCCCCATCTCCACGATCGTGACCCGGCTGCCAAAACGCCGGAACATCTGGCCGAACTCGAGGCCGATGTAGCTCCCCCCGATGATGACCAGGTGCTCGGGTAGGAAGTCAATCTCCATCATGCTCGAGTTGGTCAAGAAATCGACTGTGTCTAGACCCGACACAGGAGGGACAAAGGCCCGGGCCCCTACATTGATGAAGATCTTGTCTGCCTGCAGCCACCGACCGTTCACCTGTACGACGTGGGAGTCGGTGAAACGGGCGTGGCCTTCGTACACGGAGCAGTTCTCCAGCCCTTTGAGCCATTTCTCCACACCTTGATTCGATTTGCGGACAATGGCGTCCTTGCGCTCCTTGACGCTCTTCATGTCTACCGACACAGGCCCGGTCAGTACACCCCACTCGGCTCCTCTTCTGGCCACCTGGGCGGCGCTGGCGCTGGCGACCAGGGCCTTTGTAGGGATGCAGCCGGTGTTCACACAGGTGCCTCCGAACAGCTTCCTTTCGACGATGGCTACCTTCAGGCCGGCTCCCGAGAGTCGGGCTGCCAGAGAGGGTCCTGCCTGGCCGGTTCCGATGATGATCGCGTCGAATCGAGTGGTAGTCATAGTTGGTTAGTAGTTAGCTAATCCGCATACATCCCGGGCCGCTCGCCGGCCGTCACCTCACCACTGCGCACGTCCGCGACTGCTCCTCGCACGTCTTCCACGAATTCCTCTGCGAGAGCCACATGGGAGGGGAGGATCCGCACATGGACAGAAGGTGGCCCTTCCCACACGTTGGGCAGCCAGCCGCGGGCCTGCAGGGCACCCCCCACGGCTCGTGCGTCCAGCTCTTTCGCCCCGAAGCTGATGATGCTGAGAGAGGCTTCCCCCCGGATCTCCAGCCCGTCAATAGAGCGGATCCCATCGACGATCGCATCTCGTGCCAGCATGATGTCCCGGGCAATGTCGATGTAGCCCTCTTCACCCAGGAAGCGCATTACGGCCCAGGCGGCAGCGATAGCCGCACCCGACCGGGTTCCCGAAAGGCCCGGGGTGGTGTAATGAATGTATGGATCTTTCCAGTCGAATATTCGATGGCGAGCTCCTTCTTCATCGCTAAACAGCACTACCGAAGCTCCCTTGGGTGTAAACCCGTACTTGTGGAGATCGGCCGAGATGGAGCGGACCCCGGGCACCGAAAAGTCGAAGGGAGCCACGGAGCGGCCTGTCTTGCGGACGAAAGGCGCAAGAAAACCACCCATGCAGGCGTCCGTGTGAAGCCACAAGTCATTGGCAAGAGCCAGCTGGCCAAGTTCAGGGATCTAATCGCAGGCGCCATGCCAGTAGGTGGGCATGGATCCAACCAGCATCACCGTGTCCTCACTGATTTTCGCTTTCATCCCGGCCAGATCGGTCCGGTAATCTGCGTCCTCTGGAACTCGAATCACACGAAACCCCAGAAGCTCCGCTCCCTTGTTGAAAGCGGGGTGTGCTGTCCTCGGGCAAACCACTTCGGGCTCCTTCACACTCGGACGGGCTTCGCGGGCCCAGTCGCGGGCACACTTCATGGCCAGGATGATGCTCTCAGTCCCTCCAGTGGTAACGGTTCCCAGTGTGGGATCTCTACCTTGGAAGAGAGCGGTGGAAAAGGCCAGAAGATCGTCTCGAAAACTGTTGACACTCGGGTAAGCAACACTGCTTATGGCATCTGTCTTAAAAAACTGCATATACGCTGCTTCTGCTACCTTCTGAACAGCGTCACCAGCCCGCATGTTGAACATGAAGCTGCGCCCGGCCCAGTCTTTGAAATCCCAGTCGAGATCTCCCTCGCGCAGCTTGTCCAACCTATTCTGTAATTCGAGCTGTCCGAGACCGGATACGGGCAACGATTTCATGGATGCCTCTCCTCGGGTTCAAATGAACGGTTGATCGGCTAATTATGGGGTCGCGAGGCGTCATTGTCCAAACCTGGCCCCTGGACAGCTCATTTCCGACGCCTCGAGGAGTCTCGATGCGCCAACTCCGAGGAGCAGATTGTCGGCCAGGGACTCCTCAACCTCGTGGATACCTTCCAGGCGCTGGTTGATGTGGGTTTCAAAGGCCCGCTCTCACTCGAATTCGAATCCAATATTGAGAATCCGGTACCGAGCATGCGGGAAGGGGTTTCCGCCGCAGCAGCAGCGCTAACCCGGATGTAAAAAAGGGGGCAGAGTAGACTGTTTGAATGCATAAGTGACGAGAGTTGACAGAGTAGAGATGGAGAATCCTCCCACAACCAAAAACAAGCGAGCACGAGCTCGGCAAGCAAGGAGGATTCTCCAATGGCAGAAACATACTACGTGGGTCTGGACATCCACAAGAAGGTGGTGAGCTACTGTGTCAAGCGGGCCTGTGGCGAGGTGGTTGATGAGGGAGTGATCGCAGCCCGTCGTAAGGATCTTGTCAGATGGGCGGAACAGCTGGAGGGAAGGTGGATTGGAGCGATGGAGGCGACCCTGTTCACGGGATGGATCTACGACACTCTGAAGCCTTTTGCTGAAGAGCTGAAGGTGGCCCATCCGGCCATGCTCAAAGCCATCGCGGTGGGGAAGAACAAGAGCGATCGACTGGACGCGCGCAAGATCGCCGATTTGACCCGCTGCAATCTTCTGGTGGAGTCCTATATGCCCCCGCCCGAGATGCGGCAACTCAGAACAGTGCTGCGCTACCGCAACCTGGTGGTGGGCCAGGCGGTACAGATCAAAAACCGAATCGCCGGACTGCTGATGGAAACGGGAACGGCCTACAACAGCAAGAAGTTGCACGGCCAGAGGTACTTTCGAGAGCTGATGAGCGAACTGGAGGGGGTCCCCGACTCGGTAGTGCAGCTGTTGAGGCTGAGCCGCAACGGTCTGGAGAGCCTGCTGCAGCTCGAGCGTCAACTGATCCGAGGCCTGTTGGGGCAACCGCTGCTGGTCCAGCGGGTCGAGTTGTTGAGAACGATCCCGGGTGTGGGGATCATCACGGGACTGACCTGGGCCCTGGAGATCGGAGAGGTGAGTCGAATTCCCTCCATCGGGCAGGGGATCAGCTACTGTGGGCTGTGCCAAGGCCTGAATGAATCGGCCGGCAAAGCCCAGCGAGGGCCGATTTCAAAGCAGCGCAACAAGCACCTGCAGCGCACCTTGATTGAAGCAGCTAAACTGGCTCCTCGATTTCACCCCGGTGATCAACGACGAATAGAATTCCCGCAGCGACAATTGGAAATCCCCACACAAGGGATTGATAAAAAAGAGCTGTAGCCGTCCTCTAAGACGACTCTTTCCGGGTCCTCCGTTCTGTAAAAAAGAGAGATGTTCTTAGAATGCGAGGGGGACGGAGTGAGGGCGTAGCCCGAACGGAGCTCCCGCTCGCTCGCGCCGGCGTCGAGGGGAGTGGACCAGATCCACAAGGGTCCTGAGTGGCCTCTGTAGGGCGCTGTACGACCTGTCCTCTTCGCGGACACTCGTCTATCGCTTCCACCAAGCACTTCCCGGGGCCCAATCAGCCGATTTGCCCGGATTTGACCTCCTCGCGGTTTCCTCATTTTGTGGTTCCCTGCTGTTTCTTCTTGGCGCTCTCCATCCGGTAGCTCGAGACGTTGAGTTCTAGAATCACACTGTGGTGCACCACTCGGTCGATGGCCGCAGCCGTCGTCATGGGGTCCTTGAAGATCCTCTCCCAGTCCGAGAAGATCAGGTTGCTAGTCAGCAAGATGCTGCGGCGTTCGTAGCGATGGGCCAGCAGTGTGAAAAGAACCTCCATTTCCTCCCGGCTTTGCTGAACGTATCCTATGTCGTCGATTATGAGAGCCTCGAAGCGATCCAGTTTCTTGAACTCCTTCTCCAGGGTCAGATCGATTTTGGCCCGCAGTAATCGCTGTACCAGCAGGGCGCAGGTAGAGAACAAAACCCGGCGCCCCAGCAGAACCAACTCCTGGCCGAGAGCACAGACCAGATGGGTCTTGCCACTTCCAGGGTTGCCGAAAGCCAAAACGTTCTCGGCACGATCCAAAAAAGTACCTTCCAGCAGCGCCGTCAGTTGGCGATCCACGCTTTGGGGCAAGCGCGAGCGGTCCAACGCCGTCAGCGTTTTCTCCCAGGGAAGCTTCGAGATTCGGCGCAAGCGCTGGATTTTGCGCTCGTGCCGCTCCGCCACTTCGATCTCAGATAACGACAAGAGAAACCGGGGATAGGAAAGACTTTCCTTCGTGGCCAGTGCCGCCTGGGCGGCATAGTGCTCCCGAAAGGCCGGTAGATGGAGCTGGATAAGGCACTCGCGAAGCCGGGTCAAGCTGCCTGTGCTCATGACCTCACCTCCAAGCTTTCCAGAAGCGTGTCATAGACGCCCACGTCCATCTTCTCCACCGCCACTTCCCAGGGTTCCACGACTGGATCGACGAGGCATTCTCGTACTGCTTCGAAACGGATTCTTTGTCCCCTCTCAATCAGCCCCTGAAGCGCTTCTCGCACCCGCTGCTCTCCTTCCTGGGCAGCCAACTCGAGGATCTTCAGATATTGGCGATCCGCCGTGGCCGGACAATCCTGGCGCAGCTCGTCGTAGGCGACTCGAAACAAGATCCCCGGAAACAGATCCTCGCGCCAGCGATAGCGAATGAACGCCCCTGGTTTGCGCACCAGGGAATGGATCACGTGCCGGTAGTCAATGCGATGCTTGCCTTCTCCACGCAAGCGCGGCATCCGTGCTTGCCGCTGACCCCCGTAGTAGACCTCCAGCTGATCCGCCCACACCCGCACTTGCACTCGCTCGCCGATCAACCGGCTGTCCACCGAATAGGTGTTGTGGAGAACCCGGATCGTACTGCTGGGGGAGACTCTCACCCACTGCCGGGTGAAGTCGTCCAGACGGCGTGCCGGCAACGGGCGCATCACTGCCAGCTCTTCTCCCAGGCGCTTTTGTCGGGCCGCATTGCGCCGGGCCACAATCACCGCTACAAAGCCCTCGTACTCTTCCCGGCTGGAAAAATCACGGCTGCACCGCAGCAGCAGTTCCTGCTCGATGGCCCGTTTCAAGCGGTGATGGGCCTGTTCCACATCCCCGTTCTCGTGTGCCTTGCCTGCCTGGGTGCGACTCGAGCGCATCCCGAAGTGGTTCAGCAACCCTTGATAGCGCTCGGTGAACTCTTCCCGCTTCAGGTTGTTGACTGCCGCCGAGAGCCGGTCTGTTCGGTGTTCCTCGGGCAGCGCCCCCAACTCCCACAACGCGTTCTGAAGCCCCAGGCTGAGGCTCTCAAACGACTCACTGAAACACAGCGTGGTCGCTTCCCAGTTCGAGTAGGCCAACACAAAGTGGTACAGCAGATGGGGAAACGGCTGACCCTGGATCGTCACTCCCAGACGCCCCATAAAGGTAAAGTCCGATTGTGCTTGATGTCCCGGCCTATACTTCTGCGGGAACATCACCTCCTTCGCTTCTCCGTGTTCTACCTTCCACTGCTTGATCCTCCGCTGCAGTGTTCTCAACTGGCCTTGCTGGAAGGCCCCTTCCTGCTGACGGCACAAATACTCGAACACCGCTGTCGCCTCCACCGTCGGCGATCGCTTCAGGATCTCTTCCACTTCCGGCCATACCGACTCGAACGGATCCGATCGAGTTCTCCAATACCGCTCCGGCTGACACTGGCTCGGCAGCTTTCCCGACTTCAGGTACTTCCGAGCCGTCTTTCGCGACAGCCCCGCTCTCGCCGCCGCCATCGTTAGCGTCTTCTCGTTCTTTCGCAACTTCACTAACCTCCGCACTTGCTGATCCTTAACCATGCCTTCATGGTCAGGATCAGCCCTGAAAAAGCGGGGAATTCTATTTGTCGTCGCGGGGAATTCTACCTGTCGCCAATCACCCCGGACTGGCTGCCGTCTACCACAAGGCCCTCGAGCAGGGTCATGCCAATCGAGCCACTATCCAGGTGGCACGCAAACTGGTGGCCTATCTGCTGGCCGTGGATCGCTCGGGCAGGCCCTTCCAGCTACGGGTCTGAAGAGCTGGGGACGCAAGTTCGTGGAAGGTTTTGAAGATTTTTGACTGATCGAGACTCCCGCCGGTCCTCCCTTAAAGGGACTGTGTGACGGCCGCAGACAACGGCTCCGATACACCCGTAGACTGTTTGGAGGCCGGCGGGTTAACCCAAACTCAATCTTCTGTGACGGCCCTTCGAGGCCCGATACAGCTCATGGATGTCTGGTCATGCTTGCCATTGACCCCCACGATTGAAAGTCTCGAGGCACTTTCTTCATACTCAACGGTGCTCTCCACAGCACCGAGGGGGGATCCTTGTCTCACTTGACAATTACTTATCATGGATGTCCCCTTTTTTCAGAACCCGCTCTCTACATAGATCAGCAGAAGCGAGAGCAGTGCCAGAGCGTACATCGCAGGTTTCACTTCTCGCGCCCGTCCCGCCAGAGGAAACAGTACCGCATGAGCCAGAACCCCCCACAGCAGACCGGCTGTAATGGAGAAGGTCAGCGGAATGAGGATGATGATCAGGAAACCGGGCAACGCTTCCTCCAGAGCCCCCTTCGCCGACGGGACACCACTTCGGAACATGAAGAGTCCCACCACGACTAGAACCGGAGCTGTGGCAAACAGGGAAACGGCTGCGGCCAACGGGGCGATGAAGAGAAACGGGAAGAAGCAGAGACCGGCAAACACAGAAGTGAGCCCTGTCCTCCCACCCACCGAGATTCCCGCGACACTCTCCACATAAGTCGGGGCCGGGGAGGTTCCAACCAGTCCCGATCCCACAGTGGCCACGGAGTCCACAATCAGAGCCCTTTTCAGCCTCAGAGGATTCCCCTCCTTGTCCACCAGGCCGGCTGCCTGAGCGACGCCGACAAAGGAGGCCAGAGAATCGAAAAGATCCGTAAAGAGCAGCGCTATGGCGGCAGGGATCAGGGCGAGTTGGAGGGCTTCGAGGGGGCGCATCTGCAAGAAGGCAGTTGAGAAATCGGGGGTGCTTAGCAGACGGTCGGGCAGCGCAACCAGCCCCATCAGCCAGGCGGCGGCGCTGATGGCGAGAATCGACACCAGGAACGCCACCGGCCTGTACCGGTCCCACACTATACAGATCAGGGCCAGGCCGGACATTGCCAGGACAGTCGGCATTCCAATGTCACCCATCTTGACAAGAGTCGATGAGTCGCCTGCCACGAGGTCGGCGTTCTTCAGCCCCAGAAAGGTCAGCAGAAGCCCGATTCCTGCGGCCGTGGCACCTCTCAAGTGAGGCGGAATCGCCTCGATCATGAGGGCTCGAACCGGCGTCATGGAAAGTGCTAGGAAGGCGACGCCGGTCCAGAACACCAGACCCAGTGCCACTTGCCAGGGAATCTCCCGGCCTGCAATCAATGTGTAGGCGACGAACGCGTTGAGCCCCATTCCAGGAGCCAGAGCGTAAGGCAGACGAGCGTAGACTCCCATGAGTATCGTCGCCAGACCGGAGATGAGTAGCGTAGCCGTGAGGGCGCCCGAAAAAGGGATTCCCGATCCATCTCCCGACAGTATGGCTGGATTGACGAAGATCACGTAGGCCATGGTGAGGAAGGTGGTCACGCCAGCCACGGCTTCACGGTAAAGAACACTCGTTTTCACAACTCCTTTCTTATAGGCAGCCAGACTGACAAAAGCACGGAAAAGTTCCCGCGCCTCCCACATTTTGAAGTTCACTCTTCCCCGCCCGTGAAATAATTGGAGGCTATGGATCGAAGACTGTTGTGGCCACTGCTCATCCTTGTCCTGGGGCTGATCGCTTTGTTCGGATACTGTTATTCGGTGCGAACCGCAGATCAACTTGCAAGAGACGCCGGGGCTGAGATCAGCGGCACTCTGGAGAAATCTATCGGGGCGGTGAGCAAGCTGGCAGATCGATTTCGCTCCGAGAGCATCACGGAGACGTTTCGGGCTGCGATTCCCGAAATCGAGTCTGCCGGCTCGGGGCGACTGGAAGTGGCGACCGCCACGGTCACGGAGAGTTTTGAGAGAAGTGATGAGAAGAGGATCCTGTGGGGTCTGCTGTCTTTGGGGTCCACTATCAGCCAGATTCATGTGCCGGTGACCTATCGTTACCATGTCGAGCTGGCGGATCCCTGGAGGATCGAAGTGTCGGGGCCCACCTGCCTGGTCTTTGCCCCACCCATCAGGCCCAGCCAGCCCCCGGCTATTCATACGGACCGAATGGAAAAGCGCAGCCAGAGTGACTGGACGCTCATGAGTGGTGAAGATCAGTTGGAAAAGCTCGAGCAGAGCATCACGCCCATTCTGCCTGGCTATGCAGAAGATCCCAGGCACCTCAACCTGGTCAAAGACAAATCTCGCCTCACTATTGGCAAGTTCATCAAGGACTGGCTGCTGCGTGAGGATCACTGGAGGGAGGACCGGTTTCGCCGTGTAGTGGTCTTCTTTCCCGATGAGGTGCTCCACCTGGAGCAGCCTCTAGAGGTAGAGGTTCGGTGACCGGTCAATAGGTGGCCCGCCCGCCCGAGAGGTCGTAAACGGCCCCGGTTGAGAACGAGCACTCCGGACTGGAAAGGTAAGCCACCAGGGAGGCTACTTCCTCGGGCTGGCCCATTCTCCCCATGGGGATCTTGGCTATCAGTGCCTCGTGCACCTCCTGGCCCACCAGTTTGGCACCCTCGGTCTCAATCACAGCCGGGCAAATGCAGTTCACGGAGACGCCGGTCAGGGCCAGTTCCTTTCCCAGAGCTTTGGTCAACCCGATCACTCCTGCCTTGGCCGTTGAGTAAGGGATCAGATCGGGATTGCCCTCTTTTCCGGCCATAGAGGAGCTATTCACAATGCGACCGTAGCCCCGTTCAACCATGTGAGGGGAAAACGCCTTGCAGCCGTAGAACTGCGTGGTCAAGTTGAGGAGGAGTGACCTTTCCCACACCTCATTGGACTGCTCATGGATGGGCGCACCCGGACAGGGCCAGCCGACGTTGTTGACCAGGATCTCCACTTTTCCATAAGCATCCAGAACGGTTCCGGCGAGCGTCTGCAGCGCCTTCCAGTCGGACACGTCTGCCTCATGCACGATGGCTCCAGCCCCAACAGCCTCGATGTCGCTGGCCACCTGCGCAGCAGCTTCACCATTGATGTCTACTAGAACAACCCGGGCACCTTCCCGGCCCAGTCTCTGGGCGATCGCCCGACCGAGCCCCTGGCCAGCTCCCGTGACAACGGCAACATGATTCTCCAGGCGGCCTGAAATTGTTGTTTCCATAGGAGGAGTTATACCTGGATTGGATTCCAGATTCCAGACAAGTTCTGGTTACCTGGTTACTGGTCGAAGGTCGTGAATTCGTGGAACTTGGAACGATCCTACCGCATGGGGAAGAGAAAACTCAAAACCAGCACCTCAACCAGGCCCGCAACCCCAATCGCAGCCAGGACGGGGGTCCAGGTCTTCAGTGTCTGCTTTTCCGTGAAGCCGCTCATTTTGCCCACCACCCAGAATCCACTGTCATTCATCCAGGAAATCGGCAGGGCTCCAAAGCCGATCGCGGCAAACAGATAGACGGGGTGGCAGGGCAGCACCGGCTCACTTCCCAGAATGGCCGCCATCATTCCGGAGGCGGTGATCATGGCAACCGTCCCCGAACCCTGAGCAATCTTCATAATCGAGGCCAGCATCCAGGCCAGCAGGATGTACCCGGCCGCTGCGTATTGGGCGTCCCCCATCCATCCCTGCAGGGCGTCACTGATGCCGCTGCGCGCCAGCATCTTTCCGAACGCTCCTCCGGCGGCAGTGATGAGGATGATTACACCGGCACTGAGAATGGCCGGCTCCAGCTTCTCGCTAAAGGTACGCAGAGAGAGTCGCTGATGCCGAATCAGAAGAGCAGCCGCGAAGCCGGTGCCGATGAGCAGCGCCATGTTCTTGTTACCGAGGAAGGCGGCAGTGGCCAGCAGCCAGTCCGGAACCGTAAGAACGGCTCCCTCCACCAGCGTCTCGAGTACCGTATTGCCCGATATGAGCACTACGGGAAGGAGGACCGGCAATACCGAAGGCAGGAATCCCGGCAATCGGGCTTCGGGCTTGTGCAGAATCTCCTCCAGTTGCTCATCGTCTACACCCAGTGCCGGTCCCGGCGAGATGTCCATACGGCGATTGATGAATATAGCCAGCCACAGCCCCACGGCGGCTGGAAAAAGTCCCAGCAGAAACCCGAATCCAATGGCCGCGCCCAGCGTCAGCCCCTGGTCGGAGAGATTTTCGACCATCAGGAGGGGACCGGGTGTCGGAGGAACCAGGGAGTGGGTGATCACGCCCCCGGTGCAAATGGCGAGAACATAGAGCAGAAAGTTCTTCCCCGTGCGCAGCCGCAGGGCACGGGCCAGCGGGATCAGCAGGAAAAATACGGTGTCGAAAAACACTGGGATGGACAGAAAGTAACCGCTGCTCAGGAGAGCCAGAGGTGCCCGTTTCTCTCCCAGCAAGGCGAGCAGCCGACGGGTGATCTTGTCGGCGGCACCACTCTCCAAGAGACACTGGCCAATGATGGCGGCCAGGACGATGACCAATCCGATGCTGGCCGCCGTGGTGCCAAATTCACGCGTGGTCAGCTCCAGAGCCTGAACTGCGCCTGCCCCCGGCTTGCGGGGGCTCGTCTCTAGGCGTCCTCTCACTTCCTGGCGAAGTGCCCGACTCAGCCGCTGGTGCTCGTCCGCCCTGATCGCCCCGCTTTCCAGCCTGAAGTTCAGTCTGGCCCTTTCCAACTCCACTTCTTCCTTGAGACCCAGCGGGACGGGGGAGAGCAATCCAACCAGGAAGGCAGCCAGAATCAGGGCCAGAAAAGGATGGATCTTGAAGACCGTAACGGCCAGGATGACGAAAAGAATGCCTGTCAGAAGAACTGCAAAAGCCATAAAGGTGAGTACTAGTTTCCCTTTTGCGAGCCCAAAATCAAGAGCAAAAGTCAGAAGTGCAATCGGGAGGACCGTGCGTGGTCCGATACTGAGAGTGGGAGGGGGCTCAGGGCGGAGAACGTTTAAATTCCCGGCCGCAGCCCTGAGCCCCCTCCCACTCTTCGCCACCGTGTGATGTTTCGTGGCGTAGGACGACCCTTCATAGAAACGGCTCCTACCCTCTAGTCGCCATGGTTCAACGACGTCACCGATCAGGGAGGAGATTTCGCACCAGCTTCCCCACCCGGGCGGGAAGATCAGGAGCGTCCCGATTCTCCTCAATGAATTGAACAATTGCCGATCCCACCACGGCTCCCTCTGCCCACTGCCAGACCCGTTCTACGTCTTCCCGCGTGGTGATTCCAAATCCCACGGCGATGGGCAGATCCGTAAACCTGCGGACGCGTTCCACCGTGGCAGGCACGGATTCGGAGACATCCGTCTGTCGACCCGTAACTCCTGTACGGGCCACCAGATAGAGAAATCCCCGGCTGCTTTTGGAGATGGCTTCGAGCCTTTGATCCGAAGACGTGGGAGCTACCAGGAAGATCGTGTCGAGCCCCTTGAACGAATTCAGTCTCAGATATTCCTCGGGGGTCAGGTCAGAGATGAGAATGCCATCCAGTCCGACTTCCCGGGCCCGTGCTTCCAGCCTTTCCAGCCCGTACTGGTAGACGGGATTCATGTAGGTCATGAGGATGATGCCCGTGGCCGATTGCGACCGGAACTGGCGGATCACATCAAGCATGTCGTCGATCGAGTAGCCGTGTTCCAGGGCCGAAAAAGAAGAGCGCTGGATGACGGGACCGTCAGCGATGGGATCCGAAAACGGAACCCCCAGCTCGATGATGTCGGATCCGGCCCCTGCCAGTTCCAGCAGGATTTCCAGAGTCGTCTCCAGGTCCGGGTGACCGGCGGTGACGAAGGGGAGAAAACACCTATTCCTGTTGCCGAAGATCTCTGACAGTCTCGACATCTTTGTCTCCTCGTCCGGAAAGGTTTACGATCACCACCGGGTTCTCCCCGAGTTCGCGGAGCGTCCCATCCTCCCCCATCTTAAGAAGCTGAGCCACTGCATGGGCGGATTCCAGTGCCGGCATGACGCCTTCCAGCAGATTCAGCTGGTCAAAAGCTTCCAATGCCTCCCGATCCGACACAGCCGTATACTTGACCCGTCCCAAATCGTGAAGCAGGGCATGCTCGGGCCCGATCGAGGGATAGTCCAGCCCGGCCGAGACGCTGTGGGTCTTCGCGATCTGCCCTCCCTCGTCCTGCAGAACGTAGCTGAAGGTCCCGTGGAGAACACCCTGGTTCCCCCCTTGAAAGCGAGCGGCATGTTCACCCAGTTCCAGCCCACAACCTCCTGCTTCCACCCCGATCATTTCAATCTGAGGATGCTTCAGAAACTCGTAGAACAAACCGATCGAGTTGCTGCCCCCTCCCACACAGGCGATCAAGAGTTCAGGAAGCCGACCCTGCTGGTCGAGGATCTGCCTCTCGGCCTCACGCCCGATGACGGATTGAAAGTCTCGAACCATCACCGGATAGGGGTGGGCTCCCAGGACCGAGCCCAGCAGGTAATGAGTCGTGTCGACATGGGTCACCCAGTCGCGCATGGCTTCATTAATCGCGTCCTTGAGCGTGCAGGAGCCTGCATCAACCGGAGTCACGTGCGCTCCCAGCAGCTCCATTCGAAAGACATTCAAAGCCTGCCGGCGCATGTCCTCCGTCCCCATGTAGATCTCGCACTCCAGACCCAGCAGCGCGCACACGGTGGCAGTAGCAACTCCGTGCTGCCCGGCTCCGGTCTCCGCAATGATCCGGCGCTTCCCCATACGCCTGGCCAGCAGGCCCTGTCCTATCGCGTTATTGATCTTGTGGGCACCGGTGTGGGCCAGATCCTCCCTCTTCAGGTAGACGGTGGCTCCCACCCTGCGGGATAGCCGATCCGCCCGATACAGGGGAGTCGGTCGACCAACATAGTGTTTGAGCAGGTGCGACAGTTCCTCTTGAAAAGAGGAATCAGAACAAGCCTCTCGATACGCCTGTTCCAGGGCCTCCAGCGGAGACATCAATGTCTCAGGAACGAACTTGCCCCCGTACACACCGAAGTGGCCATCGAGGTCCGGTTGCGAGAGGGGCTCCAAGCTCTGGTTCGGTGAGCGGTCCTGATCCGTTTCGCTCATGCTTGTTTCTCGCCTGTGAAGTACTTCCCCAGGGCGTTGCGTAAAAAGAGTTCGACCTTGCGCGGATCTTTGCGGCCCGGAGACTCTTCCACACCGGAACTGACATCCACTCCGATCGGATTCAGCATCTGAATTGCCTCACCGACGTTGTCCGGTGTCAGTCCTCCCGAGAGGATGAAGGGTCGCCGTACCGAGTTCAAGCTCTGCCAATCGGCTTTGATCCCGCACCCCCGAGAGCTGTCGATGAAGAGATCGCAGTTGGGGAAGGATTCCATCTCACCTGGCTCTACCGCTACCCATACTCTCTTTCCAAAGTTGCGGATCTCCTGCTCGCTCTCAAGACCATGCAGTTGAAGGACATCGAGTTCGGTAGCCGGAGCCGTCTCGGGAGAACCAACGAACACACCCACTTTCAAGCAGGAGGAGGGCAGAGAGCCCATGATCCTGGCAGCCAGGGACGGGGTGACACAGCGGGGGCTCCGGGCATAGAACACGAAGCCCAGCGCATTGGCTCCGCATTTCACGGCCCACCGAGCATCTTCCACACAAGTGATCCCACAGATCTTCAGGATGGTTCCGGGGTCCGAGTTCCGGGTTCCGGATTCCGAGTTCACTTCAGTTTCCATCTTTCTCTCCCTCGAGCAATTCTCGAAGGATCTCACCCGGCTTTTGGCTGTTCATGAAGTGGGACCCGATGAGGAAGCCGGAGAATCCTGCCTCGCGGAGTTCCAGAAGCTGAGCTCGTTCCGAGAGGCCCGATTCCGCAATTAGCAAATATCCGTCGTCCCCCTCCAGTCGCCTGGCGATGTCGAACGAAGTTGTCAGATTAATCTGGAAATCGTTCAGGTTGCGATTATTGACACCAATGATGCTGGCCCCCTCGTCGATGGCAATCTCCAGCTCCCAGGGGTCGTGCACTTCCACCACCACCCCCAGTTGGAACTCTTCGGCGGAGGAGAGCAGGCTGGCCAGTTGCGGCCGTTCCAGAGAAGCCACGATGGCCAGTATGGCGGAGGCACCCCAGGCTCTGGACTCGATGACCTGGTAGGGGTCGAACAGAAAATCCTTGCGCAGCAGCGGCAGATCTGAAAACTCCTTCCGAATGTCTTTCAGATACGCAGGTTCGCCTGCAAAATACGTCTTCTCCGTCACAACGGAGAGAGCAACCGCCCCGCTGTCGCGGTATTGTCTGGCGACTTCGACGGGCTCCAGTTGACACGGGAAAGGACCTCGGCTCGGGCTCCGGTACTTGACCTCCGCGATGATGTTGAGTCCATCGCCGCCGAGAGCAGTATCAAAAGCCGGAGGAGTGCCTTCCGGAATCGCATCCAGGAGGGACCCCCGTGGAAACTGCTGTCGGACAGCTTCCAGTTCCCGTTGCTTGGCAGCAACAATCTCGTCTAGAATGCCGGTACTTTTCTTCATGAGCTCTGGCTGGTTTCAATCAGTTCCTGGAGTTTTCGATAGGCCGAACCACTCGAAATCGACACCTCGGCTTGCTTGAGAGCGTCCATCAGCGAGACGTCCGCGGCCAGATGAATGGCCGCAGCCGAGTTCATTACGACCAGGTCGCTGAGATCATCGCGGCGCTTGCCCTCGAGAATCTCGAGACAGAGGCGGGCATTTGTATCGGGATCCCCTCCCTTGATTTCCGGCGGCGCGGCATCCTGGTAATGGAAACCGTAATCAGCCGGATCGAGTTCAAACTCGCGGACGGCTTCGCTGGTGACCTCGGCGATCAGGGTTGGCGCTCGCACCGAAATTTCGTCCAGACCATCCAGGCTGTGGACCACCCAGGACCGCTTCGTTCCCAGCAGGTGGAGGGCCCTGGCAAGGCGCTCGGCCACTTGGGGATCGAAAACACCAACCACTTGAAAGGTAGCTCCCGCCGGATTGGTCAGAGGCCCCAACAGATTGAAGATAGTGCGGTGGGGAATCTGTCTTCGAATTCCTGCAACTCGCTTCATGGCGGGATGGAACGCCGGAGCAAAGAGAAAGGCGAGGCCGTTGCGATCCAAGCAGCGTTGGACCGTCTCCAGCGGGGCATCGATACGAACCCCCAGCGCTTCCAGCAGGTCGGCGCTCCCGGAGCGCGAGGTAGCCGCACGGTTGCCGTGTTTCGCGACCGCGATTCCAGCCCCGGCGATCACGAAGGCCGCGGTCGTCGATACGTTAAAAGAAGCAGCCCCACCCCCGGTTCCTGCCGTGTCCACCAGGTGGGCGCGAGGAGCATCGAGTTTCACGGAGTACTTACGCATGGTCTGGGCAAACCCGGCGATCTCCTGGGCGGTTTCCCCTTTCCCCGAAAGTGCGGTCAGAAAACAGCCGATCGCGAGATCGCTGGTTGCCTCCTCAAACAAGGCTTCCACGGCCCCCTGCGCCTCTTCGCTGGAAAGAGCGTCTCCTGATACAACCTTGCGGGTCAGTTCTTCAAGCATAGGAAGTTCTCGAGAAGCATCTTACCCGTAGGAGTAAGGATGGATTCGGGATGGAACTGCACTCCATGAACGGGCAGGCTTTCATGCTCCAATCCCATGATCGTCCCGTCTGATGTCCAGGCGGTAACTGTCAGGCAGGAAGGCAGACTCTCTTTCTCAACCACGAGAGAGTGGTAGCGGGTCGCTTCAAAAGGCCTGGGAATCTTCGCGAATAGATCCCCCCCGTTGTGCAGGATCCGGGAAGTCTTGCCGTGCTTCAACTCCCGTGCGGCAACCACTCTGCCTCCGAAGGCCTGTCCGATGACCTGATGCCCGAGACAGACTCCGAGAATCGGCACCCGGTCGGCGAGCTCTCCTACTACCTTCAGGGATACACCCGCATCATCGGGCGTTCCGGGGCCGGGAGAAATAACGATACGCGCCGGCTCGAGATCCAGGATTCGATCCGGTGTGATCTGGTCGTTCCGAAAAACCTCCAGGTGGCATCCGAGCTCCCCCAGGTACTGGACGAGGTTGTAGGTAAAGCTGTCGTAGTTATCCACAACAATCACCTTCATCGGCCACCTCCCCGGGTAGGTCCCAGACCTTCGGACAGCTCGAGTGCACGGACCAGGGCAGCCGCCTTGCTGCGGCACTCCTGATACTCCCGGAGGGGAACCGAGTCTGCCACAATTCCAGCGCCGGCCTGCGCCGAGACTTTACCGTTTTCAAAGACCATGGTTCGAATGGCGATACAGGTGTCCAGGTTGCCACAAAAATCGATGTAACCTGCCGCCCCAGCGTAAACTCCCCGAGGCGAGGGCTCAAGCTCGTCGATGATCTCCATAGCTCGAACCTTGGGTGCTCCGGTTACCGTGCCTGCCGGGAAACATGCGGCCAGCGCATCGAACCGGTCACAATCACTGCGCAGCCGGCCCGTCAGCGAACTCACCAGATGCATCACGTGGGAGTATTTTTCGACCAACAGCAGATCCTTGACTTCCACTGATCCGTACTCGCTGACTCGTCCCAGATCGTTGCGTCCCAGATCGACCAGCATCACATGTTCCGCCTTTTCCTTTTCGTCAGCGCGCAGTTCCTTTTCCAACGCCAGTTCCTCTTCGGCGCTATGACCTCGCGGACGGGTACCGGCTATAGGCCGGTATTCCAGGTGGGATCCCTTCACCCGCACCAGCATCTCGGGGGAGGATCCAGCTACGGAGACATCTCCCATCTTCAAGAAAAAGAGGTAGGGAGAAGGGTTGATATAGCGAAGAGCGCGATAGACGTCGAAAGGATCTCCCTGGAAATCGGTGGTAAAACACTGGGACAAGACCACTTGAAATATGTCTCCGGCCCGGATGTATTGCTTGGCGGCTTCTACGGCCCCACAGAAATCCTCTTTCGTGAAGTTGGACTGAAGGTCGAGGGTCGGTCTGCCCACGCCTGTCGAGGCCGTCGGAAAGAAGCCCTGGCGTTCCATCCCATGGTCGGCCAGGAGGCGACCCTCTATTTCATCCAGCTTCTCTTTTCCTTCGTGCGAGAGAATGACGATCTGGTGTTTCACGTGATCGAAGGCCAGGACCGTCGAGTAGAAGTCCATGAGCACGGGAGAAGCACTCCAATCCGAGGAGTTTGTCGAGGGCAGGCGTTCGAGTTCCCGGATCACGTCGTATGAGAGGACTCCCACGGCCCCCCCGGTGAACGGGGGCAATTCAGGATGAGTGGGCAGCAGGGGTGGGAACTCGCCCCTGAACTCGCGCCAGGTGCCCTGAAAGGTCCTCTCCGGATTGACTCCCAGAAAGGAGTACTGACCAATCCGCTCTCCTCCCTCCACCGATTCGAGTAGAAAAGCCCGCTCCTCGTTCCCGACGATCCTCAGGAAAGCCGAAACCGGGGTTAACCAGTCGGCCAGAAGGCTCCGATAAAACACTTTGCCCTGTGCAGTCGTCTTGATTCCTTCCACCATAATCTCAAACCCTGGTTCCCCAATAAAAAAAGCCGTGAAGGAAACTCCACGGCTTTTCTTCCGATCTAAATCTATCTCAGCCCTTGAAAACAATTCCTCCCTTGCGGTTTCTGTCTTGTTTCAGATTCGCCAGAGGGTTCTGTGTTTCATGCTGTGATCCCCACTGAAAAGAATAGAGACGGGGTGGAAAGAAAGTCAAGTCTCTTTTTAGCCCCCTGACATCGCGCTCAGGAAATCGGCGTTACTCTTGGTCTTGCCCAGCTTATCGATAAGGAGCTCCATCGATTCGGTGACCGAGAGCGGATTGAGCACCTTGCGCAGGACCCACACCCGGTTGAGTTCCTCCTTGCTGAGAAGCAGGTCTTCCTTCCGAGTTCCTGACTTGTTGATATCGATGGCGGGGAAGACTCTCTTGTCAACGAGTTTTCGATCCAGGTGCAACTCCATGTTTCCGGTGCCTTTGAACTCCTCGAAGATGACGTCATCCATGCGGCTGCCGGTGTCGACGAGGGCCGTTGCCATGATGGTCAGACTGCCTCCCTCTTCGATGTTACGAGCGGCCCCAAAGAATCGCTTCGGTCGCTGCAGAGCATTTGAATCGACACCACCGGAAAGGACCTTTCCGGAGGGCGGAACAATCGTGTTGTAGGCTCGAGCCAGGCGCGTAACGGAGTCGAGAAGAATCACCACATCCTTCTTGTGTTCGACCAGCCGTTTGGCTTTCTCGAGGACCATCTCGGCGACCTGAACATGCCGGGTTGCGGGCTCGTCAAAGGTAGAACTGATGACCTCTCCCTTGACCGATCGCTCCATATCGGTCACCTCTTCCGGACGCTCATCGATCAGCAGAACGATCAGGACCATCTCGGGATGATTGGCGGTGACTGAATTGGCAAGGCTTTGAAGGATCATCGTTTTTCCGGCCCGCGGAGGCGAAACGATCAGCCCCCTTTGCCCCATCCCAATGGGAGTCAGGAGATCCATAACGCGCCCGCTGAGATTTTCCTTGATGGTCTCGAGACCGATGCGCTGATCGGGATAAATCGGAGTGAGGTTCTCAAAGAAGGTACGCTCGCGGGCCACATCGGGGTGTTCGAAATTGATGGCTTCGACCTTGATCAGGGCAAAATAACGCTCACCTTCTTTGGGTGGGCGGACCTGACCGGACACGGTATCTCCTGTATGCAGATCGAACTTCCGTATCTGGGAAGGGGAGACATAGATGTCATCGGGTCCGGGAAGGTAGTTGTATTCGGGTGCTCTCAGGAAACCAAAACCGTCGGGAAGAGTTTCCAGAACCCCCTCCGAGAAGATCAGGCCACTTCGTTCGGTCTGGGCCTTGAGGATCTGAAAGATCAACTCCTGCTTGCGCATCCCACTGGCGCCATCAATCTCAAGATCCTGGGCAATCTGATTCAGGGCCTGTATGTTCAGATCCTTGAGTTCCTTGATATTCAGTGATTCCGCTGTCTTGGTGTCACTCATGATTCAAACCTCCATGATTCAAACCTCCATGATTCAAACCTCTTTGATGATTCGCCAGAGTTCCTTCTTGCCTTCTCCGGTCCGCGAGGAATAGGCAATCAAGCTGTTGCTTTCCAGGGATCTCTCTATCTGCTCGAGAAAACGCAGACGCCGACTCGATCTGACCTTGTCGATCTTGGTGGCAACGACCTGTACGGGGATCTCGTAGGAATCCAGATATTCCCTCATCACTGTGTCCAGACTGGCCGGCTCGCGTCGCGAGTCAACGATCAGAATTGCGAGTTTGATGCGCCCATCCAATTCCAGGAAGTTCCCGATCAACCTCTGCCAACCCGCGCGCATCAGCTTGGAGGCCCGGGCGTATCCATAGCCGGGGAGATCGGCGAAAATCCATTGATTATTGATGTTGAATAGATTGATGGTCCTCGTCCGACCGGGGGTCGAACTTGTATGGGCCAGTTTCTTCCGCCCCACCAGACTGTTGATCAGGCTCGACTTTCCTACATTTGATCGACCGGCAAAGACCACCCTGGGGAGGTCGGGTGCGCGACCGGCTTCCTTTACATTCGCTCCAGCGAGCGAAGTCACAAACGTGCACTCCACAGTTCCTCACCGAAGATTTACGGAAGGGAGTACCTTGTATCTAATCCTTAGTATTGATGAAAGTGAGTACTCAGTGTCTGCGCCGCCTCTGGGGCGTCACCTGATATCTGAATCCGTGAGAGCCTTGAAGGCTCTACCATGGGAATGCGTTCTTACTTACTGATGGACTCCCGGCCGGTCGCCACCTTCCATTGTGGGCGGCAGCGGCCTGCTTACATATTCGTCCCCGTCTGCCGGCACCAGCGGTGAACTGACGAGGGCCAGTTCCAGAACATCGTCCATTTGCTCGACATACGTGAACTCTAGCTCTTTCCGAACCAACTCGGGGATATCTCTCATATCCTTCCGATTCTCCTCCGGAAGCAAAATCGTTTTGATCCCGGCCCGATGCGCCGCCAGAACCTTCTCTTTCACTCCACCGACGGGCATAATGCGACCGCGAAGCGTAATCTCGCCCGTCATCGCAATGTCGCGGTTCACCGGGATCCCCGTGAGTGAAGATGTCATGGCAGTCGCCAGAGTGATTCCCGCAGAAGGGCCATCTTTCGGAATGGCACCCTCTGGCACGTGCACATGGATGTCGAAGATCTTGTGAAAGTCCTTGTTCAACCCGTATTGCTTGGCGCGGGAGCGAACAAAAGAGAGAGCGGCCTTGGCCGATTCCTGCATCACTTCTCCCAGCTTGCCGGTAAGCAGCAGGTCCCCCTTACCCTCCATGGTGCTGCACTCGGTTAGCAGGACTTCGCCACCCATCTCGGTCCAGGCCAGCCCCGTCGCGAGACCGACCTCATTTGTCTCAGAGGCCATCTGGTTGCGGTACTTGGCAGGACCCAGAAGGTCGACCACAGCTGCCTCGTCGACATCGAACTTGAAATTGGCAATCTTACCCTTTCCGCTTTGGACAACTTTGCGGGCAAGTTTCCGACAGATGCGTCCAATCTCCCTCTCCACGTTTCGCACACCCGATTCGCGAGTGTAGCCCCGGATGATCTTCTGAATAGACTCAGGCAGAAAGACCACCCTGGAGTTCTTGAGCCCCTTCAGTTCCTTTTGTTTCGGGATCAGAAAGAGTTCGGCGATCTGCGACTTGTCGTACTCCGTGTATCCGGACAGGGGGATAATCTCCATGCGGTCCTGCAGCGGCCGCGGAACGGTATGGAGAACGTTGGCCGTGCAGATAAACAGTACCTGTGACAGATCCAGCTCCGTGTCGAGATAGTGATCGACAAAGGTTGCGTTGTGTTCCGGATCAAGAACCTCCATCAGTGCCGCAGAGGGATCGCCTCGGAAGTCCATGCTCATCTTGTCAATCTCGTCGAGGAGCATCACGGGATTCTTGGTGCCGGCCCTTTTCATCATCTGGACGATCTGGCCCGGCAGAGCTCCAATATAGGTCCTTCGATGTCCTCGAATCTCCGCCTCATCACGCACACCGCCGAGGGACAACCTGACAAACTTCCGTCCCATCGCCCTGGCAATGGACCGACCCAGAGAGGTCTTCCCCACTCCCGGCGGTCCCGTAAAACAGAGAATGGAACCCTGATTCTTCTTCCTGGAAAGCTGGCGGACGGCCAGGAACTCGAGAACCCGCTCCTTCACATCTTCCAGCCCATAATGATCCGCGTCCAGGATCTTTTCGGCCTTCTTAATGTCCCGGATCTCCCGACTTTTCTTGCTCCAGGGAACTGAAATCAGCCAGTCCAGGTAGGTCCGGCTCACCGTCGTCTCGGCGCTCATGGGAGGCATTTGCTCAAGTCTTCGGATCTCGGCATCGGCCTTCTGCCTGGCATCCGGCGGAAGCTGGGCCTCTTCGATTTTCTCCTTGAGCTCCTCGATTTCGTCTTTGTCGTTTCTCCCCAGCTCTTTTTGAATCGCCTTGATCTTCTCGTTCAGATAGTACTCACGCTGGGCCTTTTCCATCTGCTTCCGGACTCTTCCCTGAATGGATTTGTCCATCTTGATCTTTTCGATTTCGACCTCGATCAGATCGCAGATCTTTTCCATCCGCTCAATCGGATCCGTGATTTCGAGCAGCAACTGTTTTTCTTCCACCGAAACCGGGAGATTAGCAGCCACACTGTCGGCCAGGCGTTCGTCTTCAGCGCTCTGCACCGCCTGAATGACGGCTTCATAGTTGACATTGGGGTCGAGCTTGGAGAACTGCTCGAAGAGATTGTGTAGTCGCTTGGTCAAGACGGCCAGTTTTGCTTCCGAGACCTCAACCGTCGGAAAAGCCTTGACTTCGGCGACAAAGTACCCCTGCCGGCTGGCCACGCGGATGGTCCGGGCCCGCCTCATGCCCTCGACCAGCACCCGAATGTTGCCGTCGGGAAGCTTCAGGCTCTGCACAATGGCCGCAACCGTCCCCACCTGGAATATGCCCTCCGGAGCGGGGTCATCTTCGGTGGCATCCATCTGAGTCGCAAGATAGATTCTCTTGTCACCCTGAAGAGCCTTCTCGAGGGCCAGGACAGATGAAGTCCGGCCAATCACGAAGGGCACCATCATGTGAGGAAAGACCACTACATCCCGAATGGGCACCATCGGGCAAATGTATCTAGTCTCGTCGAGCTCTGCTTTAACCATTCCGGTTCTAGTTCCTGCTACGAGTTTCCTACAACCTTAGACTTCCTTCGAGCCCAACCGTTTCAAAAATCCCATGGTCTGGGTTTCTGTGATGGAAGTCCGGAACTCGGAAAGAGCGAACTGGCGAGAGATGTCGGTCGGAATTACCCGGCCTTTTCCAGGAGTTTGAACACAACCTCCTTGTTTTCAACCATCTCTCGGGTCACTACGAACTCCTTTACGTTCTTGGAGCTGGGAAGTTCGTACATCAAATCTAACATAAGATCTTCAGTGATCAAGCGCAAGCCGCGTGCTCCGATTTTCCGCTCCATCGCCAACTCCGCGATCGCCTCCAGAGCGGCTTCGGTGAAGCGGAGGGCCACATTCTCAAACTCGAACATGCGCTGGTACTGTTTCGTCAACGCGTTCGCCGGCTTAGTCAGAATCTCCACCAACGCTCCCTTGTCAAGATGATGGAGGGTGCATATGACAGGCAGGCGTCCCACAAACTCCGGTATCAGGCCGTACATGATGAGATCCTCGGGCCGGACGTGAGACAACACGTCTGCTTCGATGGCCTTTTGCCAGCGGCTTTCCGATGCACCCGAGCGGAACCCGAGAGTGGACTTTCCGAGTCGTTTTCGAATGCTCTTGTCCAGACCCACAAAAGCTCCACCGCAAACGAAGAGGATGTTCGTCGTGTCAATCTGGACAAACTCCTGATGGGGATGCTTGCGGCCTCCCTGGGGTGGGACGTTGGCAACCGTGCCTTCCAGGATCTTGAGCAGGGCCTGCTGCACACCCTCCCCGGAAACGTCACGGGTTATGGACGGGTTCTCGTCCTTACGCGAAATCTTGTCAATCTCATCGATGTAGATAATCCCCTGCATGCAGCGCTCTCGGTCGCCCCCGGCCGCCTGCAGCAACTTGAGGATGATGTTTTCCACATCTTCTCCCACATACCCAGCTTCCGTTAGAGTCGTTGCATCCACGATGGCAAAAGGTACGGAGAGCATTCGGGCAAGCGTCTGGGCCAGGAGCGTTTTTCCGGTCCCGGTTGGGCCGATCAGCAGCACGTTGCTCTTAGCGAGCTCTACATCCTGATGGCGGCGAGTTCCCATCTTGAGTCGCTTGTAGTGATTGTAGACGGCCACCGCCAGCTTCTTCTTGGAGAGGTCCTGGCCGATGACGTACTGGTCGAGAAACCCTCGGACTTCGGCTGGTTTCGGGAGTTTGTCCTGTAGCCCGGATGCTTCCGATGCAAGATCATCTGAAATGATCTCGTTGCAAACGTCGACGCACTCGTCACAGATGAAGACTGTGGGTCCGGCTATGAGCTTCTTAACGTCGTTCTGGCTCTTGTTGCAAAAGGAACAACGAAGGACCTCTTCACTTTCTTTCTTCACTTGGAACTACCCCTGCTCGCTCGAGCCACAACCACCGGAGCGACACACCAGACACAGAAACAACCTCAAAAGACAGGACAGATGGGACCGATCGGCCACTACGTGTGCTTCTCGATGATCAGATCAATAATACCATACTCCTTTGCCTGGTCGGCATTCATTATGTAGTCACGATCGAGGTCTCGCTCAATCTTTTTCAGGTCTTTTCCCGTGTGTTTCGAGAGGATTTTGTTCGTCATCTCACGCATGCGAAGAATCTCTCTGGCGTGGATATCGATGTCAGTCGCCTGACCGGAAAGACCGGCCATGGCGGGCTGGTGGATCAGAATTCTGCTGTTGGGCAAAGCGAAGCGCTTTCCGGAAGTCCCGGCAGCCAGGAGAAGAGCACCCATCGAAGCAGCCTGACCGATGCAAATAGTGGTCAAGTCGTTCTTCACAAACTGCATCGTGTCGTAGATGGCCAGGCCGGCAGTAATCGACCCCCCGGGTGAATTGATGTAGAGGGAGATGTCACGATCCGGGTCCTCAGCCTCCAGGAACAACAATTGGGCCGTCACCAGATTGGCCATATTGTCATCGATCGGGGTGCCCAGGAAAATGATGTTGTCCTTGAGCAGCCGCGAAAAAATGTCAAACGCACGCTCCCCTCGGTTGGTCTGTTCGACAACCATCGGAATCAACGTCATGCCTTTAACCTTTCCGCCCAAAACGCGGGGAAGAGGCTCGAGCTCTCGCCGGCGAGCCAGCACCCAATTGAACTATCCTCCGTCGACTGTTGCCTTCTCAACGAGGAGGTCAATCACTTTTTTCCGTTTCAATCGCCCGAGAAGTTCTTCACGGTGCTCATCCTCGGCAAAATACTGCCTGACCTTCGCACTGGACTCCGGACTTGACTCCGACAGTCTCTTGATCTCGGAGTCCACTTCCTCCTCGGTCACTTCAATTTCTTCCTTACCTGCTACTGCTTCGAGCCCAAAGTGAGCGCGAACTTCCTTCCTGGCCGGCGCCTGGAATTCGTCTCTCATCTTGTGCCAGTCGAGTCCCGCCTTGGCAGGGTCAACACCTCTGGAGGCCAGGCTGAAGGCAAACTCTTGCAGTTTGTTGTCGACCACTTCCTCGACCAGAACCTCCGGAACCTCAAAAGTCGTGAGATCCACCAGTGCTTCGACCGTCTTGTTGCGGATTTCCTCTTCACGCCCAGCCTCGGCCTGCTGCGAAACTTCCTCCAGCAAGCTTCCCTTGAGTTCTTCCAGATTGTCAAAGTCCCCAATATCCCTGGCAAAATCATCGTCCAACGGTGGGACCTGCTTGTTCTTGATATTGTTCAGTTGGACGGTGAACTCTACGCGCTCACCCGCCAGCTTGCGATCAGGGTAATCGGGTGGATACGAGACCTGGAAGACTTTCTCCTCCGCTACGTTCAGCCCCAGTAGAGCCTTTGTAAAAGCTTCGTGCGTCTGTTCGCCGCCGATTTCCAAAACCACGTTCTCATCAGCTATAGGATCGAGACCCACCAGAGGCAACCCTTCTTCCGAAATAAATCGACCATGAAGGTCAATCACGGCGTAGTCTCCCAGATCCACGCCCCGGTCCTCGATCGTAATCAGGCTTGAGTGCTTCTCCTGGAGCGCATCCAGTCGTTTTTCCAACACTTCTTCTGGATCCGGTGGGGGATCCAGCCTCACCTTCAGCCCGGCATAGCCAGGGAGCTCAAAGGTTGGTTTTACTTCGAACTCGGCCACATACTTGAGCGCTTCCCCTTCCTCAAAATCCAACTCTCCTACATTCGGAGACCGGACGGGGCTTACGTCTTTCTCGTGGATAGCCTGGTGATAGGATTCCGGTACCAGGCGCTTGATCACTTCCTCCCGGATGTCTCTTTGAAAGCGGCGTTTCACAAGGTTGAAAGGAGCGCGGCCCTTCCGGAAACCGGGCAGCTCGGCGCGCTTCTTGAACTCACCGGCAACCCGGTTGAACTCCTCGGAAGTAACCTGTGCGGATATCTCCACCGAGAGTTTCTTCTTAACGTTGCTGACGTCCTCGAGAACTGATTGAATCTCCATATTCCTTAGTACTCCCTTCCATAAATACGATGACGTTTGCGGATGAGGCTTGCGAGGTGAGGTTGCGAAGAGAGGAGGAGGCGATGCGGTAGCATCGTTGACGACGAACGACAAAGAGATCGCCCGCAATCCCCATCCGCCCGAAGGGTTGGGGCGGGACGGGCCCATCTCTTTGTTGTTCCTCCTCGCCGATGTTCCCACATCGACTCGTCGTCTCGCCTCAATCTGGTCTCCGTCGCGCTCCCAACAAACGTCATCGTATTTATGGAAGTGAGTACTTAGTGTGCTAACGCAACTGCGCTCTCTACATTAGATGTTTCGCAACGGTTTGCGTGGCAAAAACTTGTGGATTATATTCCCGGCTGGATGCGTGAACAAGATCGTCTGGAGTGGAAACTGAAGGCGGAGGCGTTTGATCGCCTGACTGAGAAGTACCGGAGCCTTGAAGACCATGACGGGTTCTACAGTCGCAATTGGCTGGAGCTGTCTGAGCAGCTGGAAACTGAACTCAAGCAGTTGAAATGGGTGCTGGGAGCAGGGAGGGATCCCTCAGGTTCGTCGTAGTACGTCAGTACTCCCTGCCTGAGCTTTCGCCTCCATGTCCCGGATTGAAGACAACGCTAGCTCGTGCAGCTGTCCGTTGGAAGCAACGACGCCGCGATTTCGGGCCAGCGTGGCTCCCTGCGAAAAATCGAGGGCTCCTCCGTCCAGGTCGGTAACCTGACCCCCGGCTTCCTCGACGACCAGCGAGCCGGCCGCCTGATCCCAGATTTTCTCCTTGTAGTCGACCCGCGCAGGGGAAATCAGACGCAGCAGCAACTCTCCTCGGCCGGAAGCCAGCAGGCCGTACTTGGCCTGGCTGTCCATCAACACCGGCTCGAGAGTGGAACCCAGATGATGAAGAATCCGCTCGAAAAGACTGGTGTTTGTATGTCCGGCCTCGACGGACCGAAGCAGTCGAGCCTGACCGGGATCAGAAACAGAAGAGACCCGGAGGGGCTGGAATTCGGCTTCCCCCAGCAGCGGGCGCATCCAGGTTCCTTCACCCCGAACAGCCACAAAGAGGGAACCGAACTGAGCGGGTGAGTTGCCGGGAACGGAAAGATTGGGACAGGCCAGAACCCCAACCCGAACCCTTCCCTCTTCAATAAGAGCCAGGGCTGTGGCAAATTGTGCCTGCCTCAAAAACCCCTTGGTCCCATCGATCGGGTCGAGCGTCCAGAATTTCCCCCGGGCGGTGCCGGTGCCTCGATCGATCCACTGCAAAACCGATTCTCGATCTGCAGGCAGACCCTCTTCGGAAAGGAACTCGACTACCTGCTCCAGAGTTTTTCCGCCATCTACACCACGCAGCGGCTGTGTGTCCTCCTCGGCCACCAGGGTGTCGAAACCCAGTTTCCGTTCCAGCAGCCATCCCACCAGACCCTGCACCGCAAAATCGGCCACCGTGACAGGCGAGCGATCCTCCTTCGCCAGGGCCGGCTGCGCCAGCCGCTGCTGAATGATCCGGGCGAGCCGGCCGGACCGCTCGGCAACCTCGAGGGCAAACTCGATTTCGGGGCTGCTTACTTTAAAGGGCATGGGTTCCCTATTATTCCACGTTCCACGTTTCACGTTTCACGTTCCACGCCCCGGCACCCACAACCCACGTGGAACTTGGAACTTGGAACTCGGAACGGGCACGAGCGCCAGCGAGTGCCCAATCAACCCCATAGAGAAATTGCGAAGGCAATGAAGAGCGCATAGACGAGCAGGATGCCCGCTGCAATGAGGCGAACCGCTCGAACTTTCCAGGTGGTGATCAGAACGATGCTCCCGGTCAGCACAAGCAGAAGCTCAAGCGGGGCAAAGACATGCCCGTAATAGCGCGGGTCCCAGTAGGAAACCGGGCTCTCAAAGCGCCATTCCGAAAAGGGAAAGAAATGCCGGTGCGAGTCATGATGGTGGAGCAGAAGATCAGGAAAGCAATGAAGGATCATGCTTCCAAACATCGCTAGCAACCGGCGGCGGCCGCGCCAGAAGCTGAGCAGCGCAGCTATTCCCAGCAAAGGAATTGAATTGAAGAGATCGAAGAAGGCCTGCCACAACGGATCATGATAGCCGGTTGACCAGATCCATCTCTCGGCCCGCCCCATCAAGTGCTTCTCCCAGAAATAGAACAGAAACATCGGAGCATCGGGAAGAACCGACCCCAAGGTGATGGGAAGAATCAGGTGGGGCTGGCTCCGCCTTCCCAGTAAGAGCAGGTTGAAGACGGTGTGGGCCGGAGTGTGCACTGGATGGTTGTTGGTTAAAGGCTTTTAACCTTATCTCTTCAGGGCCAGGGTCAGGCCGTCGGCGATGGAGAGCAGGCTCAGATCGATGCGCTCATCCCGGGCCAGCTCCTGATTGATCGCACGAATGGCCACGGTGTCCTCGTCCTGCACGGTAGAATCCGTCAACTTGCCCTCCCACAGTGTGTTGTCGAACAAGATCACACCCCCTGATCTCACCAATTGGTAGGCCAAATCGTAATAGGTAGCGTAATTCGACTTCTCCGCATCGACAAATGCAAAGTCATAGCTTCCAGCCTCTCCTTCATCGATCAATCGGCGCAGTGTATCGGTCGCCGGACCCAGAATCAGGTTGATCTTGTGCTCGATTCCTGCCTCCTTCCAGTAGCGGCGCGCAATGCCGGTCCACTCCTCACTGATGTCGCAGGCGGTGAGAACTCCGTCCTCAGGAAGTGCCTGTGCTACACACAGCGAGCTGTAGCCCGTAAACACCCCGATCTCGAGAGCTCGTCGAGCGCCCATCAGCCGGGCCAGCAGAGCCATGAACTGACCCTGGTCCGGTGCCACCTGCATGAGGCTGTCCTCCCTCAGTGCAGTCTCTTCACGGAGACGCCGTAACACATCTGACTCCCTCAGGGACACATCCAGCAGGTAGTCGTAGAGTCCGTCATTTAGGGGCAGGTATTTGAGGGGCATTTCTTTAGGTTCCAAGTTCCAAGGTTCCAAGTTCCAAGTCGTTGCTGGTTGCTGGTTGCTGGTTGCTGGTTGCTGGTTGCTGGTTGCTGGTTGCTGGTTGCTGGTTGCTGGTTGCTGTTGCTGGTTGGAGTTGACCCGTTTTCGTGGACACCTAATCATTTGGGAAGGAGTCTACGATGCCAAAAACACACCGACCATATCCACCAGAGTTTCGTCGCCAGATGGTCGAACTCGTGCGAACCGGGCGCAGTCCGGGATCACTATCGCGTGAGTTTGAGCCGTCGGCGCAATCCATTCGCAACTGGGTGTACCGAGCCGATCTGGATGAGGGCCGCCGTGAGGACGGCCTGACGACCCCGGAACGAGACGAGCTGCGCCGGCTGCGTGGTGAGAATCGTCGCCTGCGTGAAGAGCGGGAGATCTTAAAAAAAGCCGCGGCCTGGTTTGCTCGGGAGACCAACTCGATCCCGTCCGGATCTTCGGGTTCGTCGAGATGAATCAGGCCGAGCACAAGATTGCCACCCTGTGCCGTGTACTGGGTGTCTCCACCAGCGGCTACTATGCGTGGCGCCGACGTCGCATGAGTACTCGGGTGCGAGAAGATGTTCGTTTGCTGGCCTGGATTCGAGCCATTCATGAACGCTCTCGAGGCACCTACGGTGCCCCCCGGATCCATGCCCAGCTGGCCGCAGAGGGACCCCGTGTGGGTCGCAAGCGCGTCGCTCGTCTGATGCGTGAAGCGGGTTTGCAGGGCGTTAGTCGCCGCAAGAAACGCACCACGACGGTGCGCAATGAGAAGGCCCGGCCGGCCTCGGATCTCGTCGAGCGTGACTTCTCGGCCGCAGGTCCGAATCGGCTCTGGGTAGCCGACCTGACCTACGTTTCTACCCGGGCAGGTTTTCTTTACCTGGCCGTGGTTGTCGATGCCTTCAGCCGCCGGGCCCTGTGTCAGCGCCGTCCCGTGGCGGTGATCCATCACTCGGACCAGGGCTGCCAATACACCTCGATTGCCTTCGGGCTGCGCTGTCGAAAGGCCGGCGTGAGGCCCTCGATGGGATCCGTGGGCGACTGTTACGATAACGCTCTGTGTGAGAGTTTTTTTGCCACGCTCGAGTGCGAGCTGCTGGACCGAAACAACTTTGCAACGCCCGACGAGGCCCGCAGGGCCGTCTTCGAGTTCATGGAGGGCTGGTACAACCCGCATCGCCTGCACTCGTCTCTCGATTATCAGTCACCCATCCACTTCGAAAGGAGGAGCCGTCAGGAGCAGAAAATCGCAAGCTGAAAACTGTCCACGAAAGTGGGGTAGGCCCAGGTTGCTGGTTGCTGGTTGCTGGTTGCTGGTTGCTGGTTGCTGGTTGCTGGTTGCTGGTTGCTGGTTGCTGGTTGCTGGTTGCTGGTTTGGATCGTGCATGGACAGGGTGACAAGAACGAGACACCAGAACCGCGGGCGGCTGGGAATGTGGAGTCACGGTACAATCCGGCCTCACTGGCGTTCATCTTCTGAAATCGGTTGGCAGGCGAAGCGCTGTTCGAACCCGCCCGAGCCTGACGTGGAACATGGAACTTGGAACGTTGGAACGTCTTCAGTGCAGCAGGCACTCGGCAATCTGCACGGCGTTGAGCGCGGCGCCCTTGCGGAGTTGATCGCCGGCCAAGAAGAGAGCCAGTCCCCGGCCGTCCGGCTGGGACAGATCACGGCGGATCCGGCCCACCAGAACATTGTCTCCATGGCTGGCCAGGATTGGTTCCGGGTGCCGATTCGACTCCCGGTCATCCACTACCTCTACTCCCTCAGCCTGAGCCAGAATGGCCCGGGCATCCTCCACGGAAAGAGGGTTCTCGAAAGTAAGATAGACCGCTTCACTGTGAGCACGGAGTACCGGAACTCGAACACAGGTAGCCGCCATCCGGAGACTCTCATCGCCGAATATCTTTCTCGTTTCCTCGGCCATCTTGAGCTCTTCCGTGTTGTAGCCCGACTCCGTGTCCATCTTCGATTCGTGGCAAAAGACATTGAAGATGTACTGTCGGTCAAAAAACTCCTGGGTGATCGGATCTCCCGCTGTCCAGTCACGGGCCTGCTGTTCGAGCTCGGCCATGGCGAGGGCCCCGGCACCCGAAGCGGCCTGATAGGTGCTGACCAAAATTCGTCTAACCGTGGCCGCTCGATGGAGGGGCCAGACCGCTACGCACATCAGGATTGCCGAACAATTGGGCACTGCGATCAAACCCGAATGGCCGGCCAGATGGTGGGGATTTACTTCCGGCACAACCAGCGGCGTCCCCGGATCCATTCGGAAGGCCGAGGAGTTGTCTACCACCAGGCAGCCGCTTGCAGTGGCAACAGTAGCATACTCCCGGCTGATGGAAGCGCCGGCCGAGAAGAAAGCAATGTCAACTCCCGCAAAGGAGTCTCTGTCCAGCTCTTCCACTTGGTAGGTCTGACCCTCAAATGGAACCGTGGTGCCGGCCGAGCGGTGACTGGCCAGCAAACGCAGGCCACTCAGTGAAAAGCGGCGCTGCGAAAGAACTTTGATAATTTCGCGCCCGACGGCTCCCGTAGCTCCAACTATGGTAACAAATGGTGCGTCTGACATTTTGGCAATCGACCTCAAAAAAGCTCTGTTTCTAGTCGTTTTCCTGGACCGGCCGACGCTCCAGGTCGTGGAGCTCAAACTCGCGATGGATGGCGCGAAGCGCATCTTCCAGGCGGGCTTCGTCAATAATACAAAGAAGACGGACTTCGGAACTGCTGATCTGTTCGATGTTGATTCCCTCCTCAGCCAGGGCCCGGAACATGCGAGCTGCAACTCCCGGTGTCTCGACGATGCCCGATCCGATAATGGCAACAATGGCAACATCCGAATCTTCGATCACGTCCCCGGAGTCAACCACCGAGGCCAGGTCGTGCAGAAGCCGGCTGGTTTCCTCGAGTCGGGACTGTTCGATGATCAATGACATGTCTTGCCTCTCCCTGCGGCACGAGCCCTGAATGATGAAGCGGACATTGATCCCTTTCTTGGCCAGTTCCTCGGTGATCAAGGCGGCGACACCCGGCGTATCCTTGACCATCCGCAAACCAACGCGGGCTATGCCGGAATCACTTGTAACTCCGGTAACAGTGACTTTTTCCAATTTCTCTGCTCCAATCACGTGGGTCCCGCCCTGGTCATGGAAGCTGCAGCGAACCTCCAGGGGGACTCCAAACTTGGCCGCAATCTCAACACATCTGGGATGCAGGACCCTCGACCCCGCACCTGCATACTCCATCATCTCGTCATAGCTGATCCAGTTCAGCAGGCGAGCCTCTGGAACCAGCCTCGGATCGGCCGTAAACACACCGTCCACATCGGTGAGGATCTGACACTGGCAGGATCCCAGTGCCGCCGCTATGGCAGTAGCCGTGGTATCCGATCCCCCACGGCCCAGGGTGGTGATTTCATGGTCACGCGTGATTCCTTGAAAGCCCGCAACAATGACGATCTCGCCCTTGGCCAGATGCCGCTGGAGGCGATCCGCATTGATACTGCGGATTCGGGCCCGGGAAAAGTTCTCGTCGGTCCGGATACCACACTGGGCTCCGGTCAGGGCAATCGCCTCGACGCCAAACTCATGGAGTGCCATGGCCAGGAGTGCACTGGAGACCTGCTCTCCCGTGGTCAGGAGTAGATCCAGCTCCCTCGCCCGGGGTCGCCGGGTCACTTCCCTGGCCAGTGCGATCAACCGGTCGGTCGTCTGTGCCATGGCTGAGACCACGACCACCTGCTTCCAGCCTGCAGCCTGATCTTGACGAAGATTGGCAGCGGCCTGGCAAATCAGCTCGGAATCGCCGACCGAGGTCCCTCCGTATTTCTTGACTATGATGCGATCGTCTACAGTCATTTGTTGAGCCAGTTGTGCCCCCGAGGCGCTTCACCGATTGTCTCCGTCCAGCAAATCTCCCAGACTGCCCAGAATGGAGCCCTCTCCGACCCGCTTTCCGCCGCCTTTCGGAGCCGCCATCAGCATTCGGCCGGCCAGACGAGAAAAGGGCAGGGATTGCAGCCAGATTTTTCCGGGGCCGCGCAGGGTGGCAAAGAAGAGACCTTCGCCACCAAAGAGAGCGGACTTGATTCCGCCCACCTTCTGGATGTCAAAGTCAACGCTGTCCTGAAACGCGACCACGCAGCCGGTGTCGGCCTGCAGGACATCCCCGGGGCCCAGTTCGCGCTCGTGCACACACCCGCCGGCGTGGACGAAAACCAGGCCGTCACCTTCCAGCTTCTGCATGATAAAGCCTTCTCCCCCGAACAGGCCGGTCAGAATCTTGCGCTGGAAGAAGATGCCGATTTGAACCCCTTTGGCAGCGCACAGAAAGCTGTCCTTCTGACACACCAGTCGTCCCCCGATATCGGGCAACGATACGGGAACGATGGTTCCCGGGTAGGGCGCAGCAAAGGAGACCCTGGCCTTGCCGCTGCCAGAATGGCTGAAAATGGTGATGAACAGGCTCTCACCGGTCAGCAGCCGTTTCCCCGCTCCAACTAGCTTATCAACAAAGCTTCCACTGGCGGAGCTGTGTGAACCATCCCCAAAAATCGTATCCATTTTCACGGCGGCGTCCTTGTACATGAGAGTGCCGGCTTCGGCCACCACGCTCTCGCCCGGATCCAGCTCGACCTCTACGAACTGCATCTCCTCACCAAATATTGTGTAATCCACGCGATCACTGGTGCCGACTGGAGCGGGAGGGACAGAGGGGCCTCCCGGACTGGGAGAGGTCAACTCCGCCACCTGGGATATCGGCAGCCACTCAGCAAATCCTTCCCGCCAGGCGTGGCCCTTTGGATTCTCCTTCGCCCGTTGCACTGCCTGGTCGTGGTCAAACGGGCCGAGCTGATCGTTGTTATAGCTGAAGTACCACTGTGTCATTTCTCAATTACCCCCTGGACGTATCGACTACTGACAAGCTTCTCGGCATTGATCATAAAGCTGGCCTAGAATTTAATGTGGCACCTTCTGATCGGTCAAGGCCGGCCGAGCAACCGCCCCGACCACCGAACCCGAGCGCCAGCGAGGGCTGAGTAGTAGCCGCGGCCACACAACCTTGCCCTTATCCCAATCCCTGATACGAACAGAAGATTTCCGCTATTCAATCCCGTACAATCCGACCATGGTTTCAACTTGGACCATGAAAGCCCCCTCCCTAATGCTGCTCTGGAGCCTCCTCCCGAACTGCAGTACCTCCCCGCAGGATACAGCTGATCTGATCCTTCTCAATGGCACCTTCTGGACCGCGAATCCCGAGCAGCAGAGCGCCGCCGCGGTCGCTGTCCGAAGGGGTCGCCTGGCCATTGTCGGGGATGTGGATCAGGCACTCGCCCGGCGGGGACCCACAACCGAGCTGATCGACTTGAACGGGGCTTTTGTAGTTCCCGGGTTCAACGACAACCATGTGCACTTTGCTTCGGCGGCCGGCTTTCTCGAGTTCAACATCATGCGGGTAAGGACTCAGGACGAGTTTGTTGAGCAGGTACGGGACGTTGCCGGGGGGCTGCAACGCGGTGAGTGGATTCTGGGAGGCTACTGGGGGGCTTACGACCAGTGGGCCGAAGGAAGCGCGGGGGGAGAAGCGGCGGCCGGCTTCACTCCGGACATCAGCCTGATCGAAAAACTGACAGCTGGAAACCCTCTCTATATTCAAGAGTTCGACAGCAGTTCCTTCGCTGTCAACCGGGCGGCTCTGGTGGCTGCCGGACTTGATCCTGAGCAGCCCTCGGCTCCCGGGGTTCTCTTCGAGAAGGATGCGGCGGGAAAGCCCACCGGCATACTCACGGGTCAAGCAGCGGCTACCCTCTTTTCGTCGGTGCTACCCCGCGAGTTCAGCCACAGGAGACGACTCTCCCAGAGCCGTCGAGCATTGGCCGAGATCCGCCGCTCTGGGGTGACTTCGATTAGCGACATGTCTGACGACGAGCAGCTGGAGATCTACCGGGAGCTCAGATCCCGGGATGAGCTGACGGTTCGGGTTCACTTCAGACCTCAGCTGGAAACGTGGAAGGTCCTGGCTCGACAGGCCATTCGGGTTGGTTCGGGCGATGACTGGATCCGTCTGGGAGCCGTCAAGGGGCACATCGACGGAATCATGGGGACCAGCTCAGCTCGCTTCTTTCAGCCCTACAGCCATGAGCCCTGGAA
This sequence comes from Acidobacteriota bacterium, assembly GCA_965248635.1. Lineage (GTDB taxonomy): Bacteria > Acidobacteriota > UBA6911 > RPQK01 > CBDAPI01 > CBDAPI01. The sequence goes on from OZ252114.1 coordinate 400,175, forward strand.
CCGGGGTCGATGGCGGCGCCTGATGTCGGATGAAAGCGGCCAGTTCGCGGAAGGCAGGTTCCTGGACTACATGCAGCATGCGGATCTGGCAGGGCTGCAGCTGAGCGTCCATGCCATTGGAGATGAAGCGAATGCACTCCTGCTTGATTACCTCGAAGAGTTGAACCGGCTCAACGGCGAGAGGGATCGACGCTTTCGGCTGGTTCACGCCCAGGTGATCAGGGAGCAGGACTTCCAGCGCCTGGGACACCTTGGAGTCGTGGCTGAAGTACAGCCTTTTCATCTCAGCGACGACATGCGCTGGATGGAGGAGCGCATCGGGCACGAGCGCTGTCGTGGGGCCTACGCCTTCCGCCGCCTGCACGACGCAGGAGCCGTCCTGAGCTTCGGAAGTGACTGGCCTGGAACCTCCGCTGCGGAGTACCCGATCAACCCGATGTTGGGCTTGTACGCAGCGGTCACTCGCCAGACAGTCACAGGCGAACCGGCGGAAGGATGGTTTCCTGAGGAGCGAGTTTCCATGGAAACGGCTCTGCGCGCCTACACGCTGGGAACAGCCTACGGGAACTTTGAAGAGGATGTGAAGGGCACCATTGAAGTGGGCAAGCTGGCCGATCTGACAGTGCTTTCACAGAACCTGCTCGAAATTCCTCCTTCTGAGATCCTGAAGACGGAAGTTCTCTACACGATTGTGGGTGGAACGATCGTGTACCGTCGCGACTGAATGATGGAACGTGGAACGAAGTCGCCGTCAGGCGACGTCGTCAATCTTGGCGGCCAGAATGAAATCGCTCTCGGTCAGGCCGTTGATCTTGTGGGTCCAGATCTTCACCCCGGCTTTTCCCCAGCTCAGATCAATGTCAGGATGATGCCCTTGTTCTTCGGCGATGCTGCCGACCCGATTCACAAAATCGAGAGCGGTCAGGAAATCGGAGAAGGCGTATTCCCGCTCAAGGTGGTGCTCGTCGACGACCCGCCATCCAGGCACCTGTTCGACCAGGGGCTGGATTTCATCCCCTCGAAGTGGAGGCACACCACCACGGCAGGGAACGCAAGTCTTGCTGGATAATCCTGACATGACGGGTTAGTACTTCGAAGTTTAGCTGGTGGAGATCTGGATCAGGCTGTCATTGCTCTTCTTGCCCATTACCTTTTCTTCGTAATACTTCTTTACCTGGGCGGCTTCCCTGGCGGCCTTGCGGCGCGCCATCTTCTCGTCACGCGCCGTCTGCGGCAGGGCACTCTCCTCGCGCTTGGCATTCACATCTTTTGCATTCAACTTCAGCGCATGCTCATAGCTTTCAAGGTTCACATTCTTGCCGCCGGCGAAGATCTCATGTCGCCCGTGTTCCTCGTACCATTTTGAAACGGTTGCATTCTGGTGCATGTGCTCAATGATGTTTCGCCAGCCGTGTCCAGTGTTATAGGCACAGAAAGAGATTTCGCCCTCCTGGGTCGCGTAGGGGATGATGCACATCTCGGTGCGGCGAAAATCGTAGTTGAAGAGATCCTGAAACCACATCCCGGCCACAAAAAGGAAGTTCCAGTTATCCTCCCGCCGATCTTTGCCTTCTCCGTACTTTTTCCCTGTCAGGCCGAAACTCTTGTCGAACTTCTCGAGGATCGACCACAGCTTCAGTCTCGGAGGGGCTTCAAAGGGTCGGTAATTCTTGAGCAGGGCGAGGCCCATCATAAGATTGGAAAAGGTCTTTCCACGCGCGGCGTCGGTAATGGACTGCATGTCCCGGACCAGGCCCGGGATGCTCAGAAACTGAGGCACAGGTGCAAAATCCTTTGTCTTCTTGTCAATCATAACAGCGGTTCCGACACCACAATTGGGATGGCACCCACAGCTGACCTGACCCCAGTCCGCCTCCGGACCGTGCACCAGATCGGCAAAGTCGGCGAACGCTCCCATCAATGACAGGGGAAACCAGTCTCGAGTGGGCTCCGTCATTCCAGTCTGTGACTTCACGTCATGGGCCAGATGGGAGAGGGTGTAGCGCTGGCGCATCCGACGTTCGTCCGTAACCTCCTCATCCCGACCTGTAAAGGAGACCGGCTGGAAAGCGATAAAGGCGACCTTCTTCGGGTTGTCGAGAGCGAAACGGATGATCGGCCCCACCTGATCGTTGTTGACATCATTCAAGAGGGTCGTTACCAGAACGATCTCGATGCCGGCCTCGTGGGCATTCTCGATGCCGCGAAGCTTGATATCGAACAGGTTACCGATGTGGCGGTGACTGTTGGCCTCATTGCCAACTCCATCGAACTGATAGTAAAGAAAGCGGAGGCCCGCCTCGGCCGCCCGGCGACTGAATTCCTTGCTCTTGGCGAATTCGATTCCGTTGGTCGCAGCCTGAATGCTGTTGTACCCGATCTTGCGGGCATACTTGACGGCCCGGAAGAAATGAGGAGAGATGGTCGGCTCTCCGCCCGAAAACTGCACCGACATCTGCCGGCGCGGCTTGATTCTCAAGGCGTTGTCGAGGATCTCCTTGATCTCCTCCCACTCCAGTTCGTGGACAAATCCGACCTGATTGGCGTCCATGAAACAAGGGTCACACATCATGTTGCAGCGATTCGTCAGGTCAACTGTCAGAACAGAGCCTCGGCCGTGGCGAATCGTGCTGGATCCGTGGTTGTGTAGATCTTCATCGTTGTGGGCTCGGATATCTCGGCCCGGAAAGTTAGTTTCGATCCAGCGCAGGAAGTTCGCGTCAATCGACATGAGGTCTTCGAACTTACCGTGGATCGGACACTCCTTGATCATCCAGATCTCGTTGCCCCGTTCAATGACCTGGGCCTTGATTTCACCTACTTTCTCGTCGATGAGAATGTGGTAATCCTCCTCCCCTCTGAGAATCCTGTTCCGAGCTTCAATCACGCACTTGGGGCAAAGCGAATCGGTTTCCCGGGGCCATCCCAGATTGGGTCGGGTCTTCTGCCAGGATTTCAAGAGCGGCTTGTCGGACCATTTGGGGGTAAAAGAGGGGTTTTGTCGATACTTGTTAAAAAACCGAATTAAATTGAATGTTCTGGCCGCAGCGAAGCACAGGGCAGTGTCGACGTACTTCCACGCAGTCACATTAGAGTTGGCCATAAGTTTTCACCCTTTTTCTTCCTTTGAACTGAACCCGAGGCCCTTTGATAGTACCCTCCCCGGAAAACAGCTTAGAAGCGTACGAAGCGACGCTGGGAATTTGCGATATCTCCTAAGTTACAAGGCCATAAGTATCGGTATGCCCTACCCCTCGTCAACACCTGTCTTCACGGGGCGATGGCACGGTTCGCTTTTTCTTGAAAAATTGATCCGCCCCTCCAGAGGCCACTTTTTGATAAGATCTTGCTTGTTTTCGACCCAAAAACAAATCGAGGACCGCAGCCATGGCAGATTTGAGAATTACCGACGAAGCTAGCACTCGGATTCTGGGTGCCCTGGGGCAACAAGAGCCTCCGAAAACCGCTATGCGACTGGAGGCTACCACCAACGGCACTGCCGAATTTGTGTACGGAATGAGGCTGGTGGGAGATGACGATCTGCGCCCTGATGATGTGGTGGTGGAAAGCAATGGGGTTAAGGTCCTGGTCGACCCCGGCAGCGCCCGCAACCTGGAAGGCGCCACAATTGATTACGAGGAGGGCGTTCTGCGCAGCGGATTCAGCTTCGACAATCCCAACAAACCAAAGATTCCAGAACTGGGCGAAGGCCCTCGCGCAGACTTGAGTGGACCCACCGCCGAAAAGGTGGAGCGACTCATTAATACAGAGATCAACAGCGCAGTGGCGGCACACGGTGGCATGGTTCATTTTGTCGGGGTCAAGGACGATCGGGTCTACCTGAGCTTTGGTGGAGGCTGCCACGGCTGCGGCATGGTTGATGTGACCCTCAAACAGGGAATCGAATCCAGAATCAAAGAACTTGTTCCCGAGATTCAGGAAGTCGTGGACGTAACCGACCACTCCGCCGGGGAGAATCCTTTCTATCGGTAAATACTCACTTTCAGCAAGCAAAGAGCAGTGACACTGGAACCCTTCAGTTGACTTCTACCTTGCCAAGAGGAGGCCCGGGATTCTATTTTGTTAGTTCGTAACTCCTAGTGGACTGTAATGCTTGAATCGGTGGTGGATGAGCGAGCCATTCGGGCCCGAGGTCAAGGCGCGCGGACGGAGGCATAGTCAGGACTATGGCGAGGAGGCGCAACGCAGAGATCGGGGTCGAGGGCCGCTCAGGCACTAGCGATTCACGTGTTACAGTCCACTAGTAGTTGAGAAAGCGGGGTTCGGCGGCTGACAATCTTTCGTCGTGACCGAGGGCTGTAGGAAAACCACTCAGGACATAGATTTGACCGGATCAATACTGAAGATGCAGACGAGACGGACGGCCTGCCTGCTGCTGGTCGGCCTCCTGGGAATCTATGCTGCCTGTAACGGCAGCTCCTCAATGGAGACGCTCCACCAGATTGAGAAAGAAAGGTCCGCGTATTTCGGGGTCGTACCCTTTGAAGCTCCACTCCTGCATCAAGTCGAGACCGAGTTCGTGGGCCCGGAACCGGCCCTGGCCAGGCAGATTTCCCAGAGAATCGGAGAAGAGCTGAAACGCTCGGACGTGGAGCCCTTCTGGGTCCAGCTGGACAACGAAGGACTCTTGTCTGCACTGCTCGCGGACTCCGTCGATTTTGTCATCTCTGTTTTCGGGAAAACGCCGGAGCGGGAACAGCAAGTGGCGTTCTCTGAGACTTACTACACATCTGAACTGGTTGCGGTGATCAATCCGACTCGTAACGATACCATTCGCCCCAACACCCTCGGCCGGGCCAAAATCGGGGTCCGTGAGAGGACAGCTGTCGAACAGAAAGTCCGGGCCAAATACCCGGACGCCGAAATCGTCCCCATTGAGACCCTGGACGAGGCCATGCTTCAGCTTCGCAGTGGAGATGTCGATGCGGTCGTCGACGATCGCATCATGGCAGCCTATGCCCTGGCGACCATCACGGGCGCGTCTCACCTTGAAATCCTGCCCGATCTTGTGGTGGACAGCATCGAGTGTGGAGTCGCCGTCAGACAGGGGGAGACCAAACTGCTTCAGCTTGTCAACGAGGCCATTCGCGAATCGAAGGGGGAGTACCAGGCCTGGATCGATGACCAGTTCAGTCCCGACCGGCTGGCGGCTGTGATGGGCCGGCATCAGAAGCGAGTGCAATTGGCCCAGAGGGCCAACAAACCTCGCCGAGTCGTGATCCGGATTTCCAAGAGTTCTTCTTCGAGCTTCGACATTTACCGGGTTGCCAATCTCAAATACGTGTTCCGTAACGAGAGCGACGGTGAATCCCACAGCAGCTCGCCGATCAATTTCGAAGGCCGAACCGGTGTCAGTTCGGTGACCGTCCCGCCCGGCGAATACAGCGTCACGATCACCAAGTTCAACACCACCTTCGGAACTCTGCTGATCCTCCCCGATGACCCTCTCAGGATTAACGTGAAAATCCGGCTTCAGGCAAGCGGCCAGTTCACGATGACCAAGGCCTCTTAAACGTTCCTCGTTCCTCGTTCCTCGCTGCCACCTCGCGAGAAAAGTGGAACCTTCTCGACGCCTCACGACTCTAATGAAGTAACCGGTTTCTCAGATCCGGTAGTAGGATTAGAGTCAAGAGCATGGCCCAGCTGACGACCTCGATGCATTCCGACATCCCCATGTCCCAGGGTGAGACTCTCGTTCTGAGACTCAAAGCAAGGGATGAGACAGCTTTCGAGGAAGTGTTCGAGCTCCACAAAGATATGGTCTATTCGCTGGCCACCAAACTTCTGACGGACAAGTCGGAAGCCTACGATGTGACCCAGGATGTTTTCTTGGTTCTTTACAGACAAATCAAGCGTTTTCGCGGTGAATGCAGTCTTAAGACCTGGCTTTACCGCGTGACTCTCAATCAGGCAGCCAATCGCAATCGCTGGTGGCGGAGGCGTTTTCGTGGCCGGCACCGAAGCATAAGCATCACAGGTAGTTTTGATGATCAGCCCTCCCTGGAGCCAGTCAGCCAGGAACCTTCGTTGGATCGACAGCTTCTGTCGATCGAAGCGCGAGAAGCTATAGAGAAGGGACTGGCAAAGCTGCCATTTGATCAGAGGGCCGCCGTAATCCTGAGAGACGTGCAGCATCTCAGCTACGAAGAGATCGCTGACACGGCTGGTATTTCCGTGGGAACCGTCAAGTCGCGCATTGCCAGAGGAAGAGAAAAACTGCGCGGCGTTCTCCAGCGTTACCAGCCCGGAGGTCAGAAGTGTACTGTCAAGAAGTCAGCCAGAAGCTAAACCAGTTTGTCGATGGTGAGATGTCGCCTTTTGAAGCGCGCGTTGTCGAGCGGCATCTCCACGATTGCCCGCTGTGCGGGCGCCACCTGAGCGAGCTTCAGCTCATCCGTGGGGCTCTGTCTTCTCCGGTTTATCTCCCTGAGGGCAGTCGCAAGAGGATGCGACACACGCTCATCACACGAGCCCATCGAAGGTGGTCAGACTACCCGTCCATTTTTCTGAGAAAGTTCCTGACAACCCTCAGAGACCTCGACCCTCAGTCTGGCCTTTGCCGTCTTTCGGCGTTCCCCGTCTCTCTCGGCTTCCTTTTCGTTCTGGCGTCTCAGTTGCCTCGGCTCCCCGTCCAACACTGGACCTTTCCCGTTTATGCTTCGGATCTGGACTCTCCCACCACTTCCAGCCGACCGCCCGTGCTGGTCCAGGTACTTCAGTCAAACCAGAGAATTAACGAACTGTTGGATACAGCCTGGAGGATCCCCTACGAGGATTCTTTCTCTCTGGTGGCCGAGATCAGCCCCGAGGGGAATGCCCGGATCGGGAATATTCTGGAGTATCCGAAAACAATGGAACTGCTGTACGCAGTTGACCTCACGCTCCAAGAAAGCCAGTTTGAGGGGACCTCTGAAATGTCCAACGCCTTCATGATCTATTCCTTTCAGAAAGTGGACGTCTACGAGGGACTGTAGGGAAGGTTCCAACGTTCCAAAGTTCCAACCTTCCCTGGCTCCAGGCGGTTCGGGATCTCTGAATAGTTGGAGGGGACTTCAAATGCTTGGAACCTTGGAACGCTGGAACGTTGGAACCTCTTCCCAGAACCTACGGAACCGTAAATTCCACTTTCCCCGTGCCCAGATTACCCACCGAGTCGATCACTCGAATCACCAGGCCGTGGGGACCCTTTGACAGGCTCCCTATCTCAATCTGATAGTTCTCGTTCCCGCTGTCGGCAATGCCATCCGCCGGCCAGGTGATCACCCAGGATCTCCCGTCCAGGGAATATTCGAGCTGGAAGACTCGACTGGGGCTGCTTTGGGCAGTTACCTGGAACGTTGCCACATCTCCCGCAACTCTAGGCTCTCCAATTTCAAGAGTGGGGGGGTGATTCGCCACCGTGAAGGGTTTGCTGATCATATCGGTCTCGAGGGCCCGATCCGGCGGATTGCTGAGCCGGTCTGAGACCGCGATTCTAAATGCGTACACACCATCGGGGACACTGGCGCCATCCAGGGTGTAGAAGGTCTCCTCCCAGTCTCTTTTCAGCAGCCTCCACGTCGCCTCGCCCCGAGCGCGCAGATAGAGGTCGAATACCAGGTCGTCTCCGTTGCCGTCGGCCGCCTTCCAGGTGACACTTCGGGAGGCAGGTGTGTAGATCTGCCGGGGCGGAACCGCGGGAGCTTTTTTGAGACTGCGGATGCTCGGCGGGAGAGAGCGAAAGTGGGAGTTGTCAGGACCCCCGGGTGCCGCATTGAGCTGATTGGCCACCGGAGGTTTGACAAAGGCTCCTCCCGGTGGATGAACGGACACTGAGGTGATCTGTGGAGCCACATTTTTCTGAAGATAACTGACCTCCACAGAGTCAATGCCATTGCGCTCTGAGAGAAGCGTGGTCGACTCTCCCAGGCTGTAAAAATCGACTCTCCACTGCAAGTAACGACCCGCCGGACTGTTCACCGGACTCCCCGCTGCACGATTCTCCACGCCGGTCCACTGGCTCCAGGTGTCGTCCGGCTTCTCGGTGTTCCCCGACCGGGTCAAAAACTCGATCCCGTCACCCGTGGAGTTGGTTACGCTCCAGCGAATCCGGCCCCAATCGGAAACCACGCCGGCGTCAAGCGCCTCCGATTCATAAGTTCCAGTGGTACCCGGATCGCGAGAGAGACGATAGAGCTTCCCCAGGTTGCTGGTGGCGAGAGTGATCTGATTTCGAGCGCTGACAATCCGAGTGACCTGTTCATCCGGAGTTTGGCCCAGCACTTTCTTGAACCTTGCCGACGTGATCGAAAGCAGCCTTCCCTGCTGCCCGGTCCCCATTAGCACTTCGCCATTTTGCCGAACCAGCAAGTCGAATACGGTCTCTGAATCCGCGCCATATAGCACTTCCACCAGGTTGTCACGATCTACCCGAAAAAGTTCGAGTTTCGATCCCTTCCGGATCCCCTCGATCTCAACCCTTTCCACGGCACTCGAATCCTTTGGCTTGGGAGGAACCGGCGGTGCTTTGGCCTCGGTCGCGGCCTTGGCAGGAGCCGCACTGAATGAAATACCCACCGCATAAATGTTGCCGTATCGGTCCGTATTGATGGCTCGGACTTCCTCCATGCTGGAATCGAACAAGACGAAGGGTCTCCCGCTCTGATTCAGCCTGATGAGAAGACCTGCCGGGGAGGAACCGGCCAGCAAGTTTCCTCCGGCGTCCCAGGTCAGATCAACGATGTGTTCTTCACGGCTGTCGTAGAAGATCTCCCCGCGTCCCTGCTCATCCACTTTGAAGATCTTGCCGTTGGGCCCGGTCGCTACAAAGAGGGTCCCTCCAGGATCCAGGGCAAGGTCCCAGATGTACTTCTCCTCCGGATCAAAAAAAGTACTCACGGAGCCATCAGCTGTAATCCGATAGACCTTTCCCCCCGGAGCCGTACCTGCCAGGATCTCACCACTGGGACGGACAGCCAGTGCATGCACGCCCGGCTGTTCAAAATCCGCCACCTCGGAACCCTCGCCGCCGGGCGTCACCCGATAGAGCTTCCCTTCGCTGCCAGTTCCAGCCAGGACATTGCCCTGCTGATCGACCTGAAGGGAGTAAATGAAGGGCTGGGCTGTGTCAAACAACAGTTTGATTTCGGGAGCCTGTACGAGACGACCGTCGCTGGTGAGAGCAACGCCTTTGAAGGTCCCCTTGAGGAAATCTTCCTGCATGGACAACCTCCACAAACCCGGCCTCGATCCGAGAAGCACAGGTGACAGGGCCACAGAAAGCGTTGCGAGACAGCACAGGAGTCGTATCAATTCGCCAATCTGCCTTTCACCATCAATTGGATGGTCTTCATTCCTTCCAGCACTAGATCACCGGCAGCGAGTTCCCTCTCAAAAAACACCACGTTCTGAAGGGGCCGGGAAGCTCCAGACGTTCGTTCGGAGTTATGGATCTCGAGCATCGAGGGCGGAAGTAGCGGCATCCCCTCGCCCGCCAGGACCGCTCCGGGCTGACCTCGGAAGAGTCGCACATAGAGACGATCGTTCTTCTTCAGATTGTTGATGGCCCGCACCAGCTGGTAAACCGTTTCCGGGATGAACTGACCGGCGTCTTTGGCCGCCTGACTTTTGGCCAGCGATATTCCCTCTCCAACCAGAACCTGAATCGGCCCTTCCTTCAGACCCTCCGGGATCTGGAGTTCATATTCCTGCAGGATCGGTTTGCCGTTATTGCGGCGCAACACCATCGTAAGCTCGACCTTCTCTCCCGCTTTGACTTCTTGTCTGTCGACCCAGACCTGCTCCAGCCTGGCAGCCAGCTCTTCTTCGACTGCCTGAATCTGCACGTGGACGCTCTCCACAGGCACGTCGTCAAACCCTGTGTTCATGAGAAGATCCAACACGCCTCCAACCGTGACCGCAGCCTCCGCCATCTGGGAGGCATTTCGCGAGTATGTCACCTCAGGCTGGCCGGTGACCTTGATCCTTGTTTCGACCCGGAAGGTCTGTGGTCCCGTAGATCTCTCCGAACTGATCAGGCTGTTGAAAACTGCAAAATTGGCCAGGAGGGGAGTCAGAAAAGAACCTCGAACCAGCTCGACGTTCACCTCGCGAACAGCTTCACGACTGGTGCGCAAACGAATCGAAACGGGAAGCATCCTGGCCTTTTCTCCCCGCAGCCCTAGGATTCCGGTGTCCCGATCCTGCTTGATGCTTCCCACAGGATCGGCGACAGCTGTCACTTTCTGACTGGTCGAGAGACTTGAAATCACCGTCATGACTGCGCCGGTCGCCATTGGCATGTCGGTGAATCCCGTGCCCAGAAATGGGTGTCCAAAAGCGTAGACCCGGGGACCATCAACATGGGTAATGGTTCCAGCCGCGCCGATCTCAAGGTCTCCCCTCACTAACTGGGCCACCAGAGTCGCCCCGGGAGCAACCAGAGCCTTGCCGAAATCGTCACGCGAGGATGCGAGTCCCATTGCGGGCACGAGACCAAGCGATCGCAGGTCGCTTTCGAAAAAGCGTATGGCCGCCGGATCGAATCCGGCCAGGCTCAGGGGCGTTAGGATCGGCTCCAGGTCGCCGCTGAGCCAGATCTGGTTCAACTCCAGCTGAAGCTTCTGCGAAAAGGTCGCAACCCGTTTCACTCCTCCCAGGTCGCCTGAGCGATCAAAGAAACTCCTGAGCGAGGACCATGGGGCCGGAATGTTGGGCTTCTTGAAAACCTCGACAATCTCGTGAATGGGCGTGATGCCGGCTATCGGTTCCTTCGAGAACGGAAAATTGAAGGCCACAGCGCCGATCAACTTGCCATCGATGTAGACGGGGCTGCCACTCATTCCTGAGAATACCCCTGTCTTTTCCACCCTCGGCCCTTTGAGGCGTGAGAGAATCAAGTTTCTGCCAGGCCGAACATTCTCCAGGATCCCCAGGATTTCAACCTGAAACTCCTCGATGGCAACATTCTCAAAGGTGGTCTTGCCTGTCCCGGTCATACCGGGCCTGATCTGGCTGATGGGAAGAAACGAAGGCGGCTGGGCAAGGCCCTTCCCAACCAGCAGGACTCCTGCCACCAGAAACGCAGGGAAACAGAAACTCATTGCTCTCGGCAATTTGTAAGGCTCCAAGGGCTACCACTATACAGGACTCTAGTACACTAGAAGTCTCCCAAAGTTCCGGACAATCAGCCCCACACCGTCCGTGTCAGCCTGCATTGCCATCATTACAGTTGCCGTTTTGGGGAGAAGTTTGTCTCTTTCATCCGTATGAGATTCGATTCTCTGAGCCTGGTTGGTTTTAAGTCATTCGCCGATAAGGTCCAGGTGTCTTTCGACGAACGGATTACCGCGATCGTGGGCCCCAATGGCTGCGGAAAGTCCAATCTCTTCGATGCCCTGTCATGGGTTCTGGGTGCCCAGAACGCCCGCGAGATGCGGGGCTCGAAGATGGAGGATTTTATCTTCGGGGGTAGCGGGAAACGCAAGCAATCCGGAATGGCCCAGGCCAGTCTCGGCGTTTCTCTGAACCAGACTCACAGCTTCGACCTTCAGGGAAAGACGCTTCGGGATGATCGGCTCGAGATCTGTCGCAAACTGTACCGCTCCGGGGAAAGTACTTACCTGGTCAACGGCCGTCGCTGCCGGTTGAAGGACATCCACAAGATCCTCGAGGAGTTGGGCCTGGATTACGCCTCCTATGCTCTGATAGCCCAGGGCAAGATCGACGCCTTCATGACCGCAAAACCTCTCGAGAGAAGGGCTGTCATCGAGGAGGCTGCGCGGATCACGGGTTACAAGGCCCGTCGCCGCCGGGCCGAGCTCAAGCTGGAAATGGCTCAGCAGAACGTTCTCCGGATCAATGACATCGTTATTGAAGTTGAAAGACTCCTGCGATCGCTGAAGCGCCAGGCTGCAAAAGCCAGGCGTTACAAGAACCTCAAAGAAGAATTTCGGAGCCTCCAGAAGATCCGGTTTGTGCTGCAAGCCGAAGGTCTCCAGGAGGAGTTGCTCGAAGCGCGGCGGCAACTCGCGCAGTTGTCCCGTGCGTGCGACCGGGTGGAAGAGGAACTCCAGACCGCTCTGGGCGAACACAAACGGCGTACGGAACTGCGCAACCGCCTGGAAAGCGAACTTTCCTCACTCAACGAGCAAAGCTCGAAACTCCTGCTGGAGATCGATCGGACCGCCAACTCGATCGCCAGCCACCGTGAGCAGATCCAGGCGACTCACAGTTATCTCGAGCAGCTCGAAACGGACCTCGGCTCCATTCAGCAGACACTTCACCAGGTCCAGTCAGATCGTGCGCGTTTCGAAGAGGAAAGTGGAGGGATCTGCAGGGAAGCCGATCGAAATGAAGAGCTCATCGGCCAGCATCGAGCTCTGTTGGAGCAAAGTAGCGCCAAGGTCTCCCAGGTCGAAACTGCCATTGAACGGGAGCGCGACCGGATTCTGGAGCTGGCGGCTCAGAAGGCTTCCCTGACTCGACTGCTGGAGCAGCTTTACCGCCAAGTTGCCGAACTCCGTGAACGGGAAGAGAGGCTGGCCGAAGATCATGCCCGGTCCGTCCTCGATGCCGGCCACTGGAAAAAGGAGGTCAATCAGTGTCAAGAGGAAGTGTTGAAACTGCATTCAGAGCGGTCAGCCCTGGAGAAGAACCTGACTAGACAGGAAGCCGAAGAAGGCGAGCTCCGGGCCGAAGTAAAAGATATGGAGCAAAGCCGGACCGAGCTTAACAACCAGCTCATCGCAATGGCCGAGCGGCTGCAATCGCTCCATGAGATTGACTTGAGCCGCTCCCATTACAGCGGCGGAGTCCAGAAACTCCTGAATTCATTCAGGGAAAACGGGGCGGTTGCAACCAGCGGAACTCTGGCCGACCGAATTGAGACCAATCCGGAATATGAACAGCTGTTTGAGAGCTTTCTCAACCAAAAGCTGGAGTACGTACTCGTCGACTCGATGAGGGAAGCCAGGGCCGGCCTCGACCAGGCCCTGGAGATGAAAGGGGGTCGATGTTCCTTCCTGACCCTCCATTCCGACAACGGTTTTGAGAAAGAAACGGCTCCCTGCGCACTTCCTTCCGCTGATTCCGAGGGAGTCGTCGGGACACTCGCTCAGCTGCTGAGGATGGATAACGATGTCGAGTCCGCCTTCCAGCGAGTGCTACCGGAGACCGCCAATGCGGTTGTCGTGTCGAATCTGGAGCAAGCCTTCCATCTGTCCCACTCGTATCCAGACTCTACATTTCTGACTCTGGATGGGGCCACCCTGACACCGCGGGGCCTGCTGACTGCGAACGTATCCGATACCCAAAAGCTGGGTCTCCTGACCCTGAAAAGAAAAACGAAAGATCTGGAAGAGAGAATCGGGGCGGCCGAGCGCAAACAGATTCGTCTCGAGAAGCAGCTGGGTTCGCGTACACAGGAGCTCAACTCCCTGCAGGCCAGGCGACGAACCAACCAGGAAGAGTGTCACAGGATCGACCGCGAACTCTGGCAGTGTCAGTTGAAGCTGGAGCAGATGGAATCCAATCTGAAGCGCGAAGACAAAGGTACCGCGGATCTGGGCGGAGAGCTCGAACGCCTGCAAGAGAACATTGAGTCGACACGCCGCCAGCAGCGCCAGAGCCTGGAGCAGCTAACGGCAGTGAATACCGAGAAAACGGCAGCCGATCAGTTGCTGTCAGCAGGAATCTCGCAGCTTCGGGAGTTACGCGAGGAGCTGGAGCGGGTTCAACAGCAGTACAACGCGGTTGCGTCCAATCACAAGGTGATCCGGGAAAGAAAACAGGCTCTGGAAGAGACTCTGCGTCGCATCAGCGAGCAGGAGGAAGGCCTGGAAGCCCGCCAGAAATCTGTTTCCGAGACGATGCAACAAAGCCGGCAACGGGTGGAAGAGATGACCTCTGAGATCGAGCGGATGTCAGAGTCCCTTTCACAATTCCAAGAACAGGAAGTGGATGTCGCAGGGAAGCTCTCGGCCCAACGATCTCGATATCAGCAATCGAGATCTGAAGCCCCGCGTTTCGAAAACGCCCTCGATCAATTGAGAAGTCAGAAAGAGGTCGCCCAGCAATCCAGGTCTGATCGGCAGGTAGAAGCTGCCAGGATGGAGACCCACCTCCAGGGAATTGAGAGTCAATGCCAGGAACAACTCGAAGTATCCATCCAGGGACTGCTAAGCGATGTCAAGCTTGAGGGCGTCGATGAAAAACAAACCCTGGAGAGATACGCCTACCTCAAGGATCGCCTGGAGAGATTCGGGCCCATTAACATGACGGCGCTGGACGAATACCAGGAAAACGAGGAAAGGCACGGATTCCTGGTCAAGCAGCGGGCTGATCTGGAAGAATCGATCTCCGACACGCGGCAGGCCATTCAGGACCTCAACCGCCGGAGTCGGGAACAGTTCAAGACCGCTTTTGAAGCAGTCAATCGCAACTTCAAGGAGGTCTTCCAGACTCTGTTCGGAGGAGGAGACTGTGGAATGCGGCTACTGGACGAGGAGGACCTTCTGGAGAGTGGCCTGGAAGTCTACGCACAGCCGCCGGGAAAACGCCTGCAGAATGTCCTGTTGCTTTCAGGAGGAGAGAAGGCGCTGACCGTTCTTGCCTTACTGGTGGGTCTGTTTGCCTACCGCCCCAGCCAATTCTGCGTCCTGGACGAAGTGGACGCCCCTCTGGATGACGCCAACATAGCTCGCCTGACCACGTTGCTCCGAAAGATGAGTGAAAAGACTCAAATCATTGTTGTCACCCACAACAAGCAGACCATGGAAATCGCCGACACCCTGTTTGGAGTGACCATGCAGGAAGCCGGCATCTCCGAAGTTGTCTCGGTACGGATGTAGTTCCTCCCGCATCCCGTCTCCGGTGGTGGATTGCGAGAGCTCAGACTCCTCTCCCGTTTCCCGCATCCCGTCTCCCGGCTCCCAAACAACTATCACTGTAGTAGACTGTGTCTGCCAGGAAGGCATCGGATCGACAAATGCTGCTATCTCTTCGCCTGCTGTGCCTCACGGTCTGCGGCTTTTCCCTTCTAGCCCGGATTATGCAAGAACCGTAGTCCGGTGTTGAAAAACGACTCGAGAAGTGGCCCAACTCGGAAGCGGGCAGGTGTGACAGGCGGATTTGCGAAGAATATGGGTTGGCGAGGCGTTTGAGTGGTTTGGGGAGTGAATTTCAGACAGATCTGGGCCTGGATGAGTGTCGGAAGCGGTTTTCCGGGGGAGCTGGGAAAAGCTAACTGGAGTTCAGGCGACTCAAGACGAGGTGGAAGAGGGGTTGTTCGGGGAAGGCTGAGGAAAGATGGACCCAGATGCGTCGAGTGGTTTGTCGGATCCGGGCCCCAATCTTGAGGACCCGACGACGTAAGGTTTCGATTTCGAGCTTGTGCCAGGGGGTTCCGTGCAGATAGTCGCGCAGGCGCACGAACATCTGGTAAGCCAGTGCATGCAGGAGGAGTCGAAACTGATTGGCCAGGAATCGATGACAGCTGAGTCGGTCCATGCTCAGATGATTCTTGAAGGCCTTGATGAAGTTCTCGGTCTGCCCTCGGTTTGTGTAGTGGTCATAAAGTGATTGGGAGCAGAGATCGTCCCGGTTGGTGACTACAAAGCGACGGTTGATCCCACGCTGATCGACCTCCACTTTGACAATGACGCGACGGGATCGATCCCAGCTGTGGGCTCGATAAAGAAACTCGTCAAACTGACGCTGTTTTTCCTCCAGCTCAACGAACCTCAGCCGAGTCGAATCCAGCAGCGGCTCGACCACTCGCTGCAGGCGAGGGTTTCGACTTAACCCAATGACATATTGGAGTTTATTCTCTTCACCTTCACAGAACTCGTAGAGCCGAGGCGTGGCAAAGCCGCTGTCGGCCCGAATCTCAATCTCGACATCCGTCCCCACTCCTTGTCGGATGGCCTCCACGACGCGCTTCAAAACGGGCACGATGTGAGAGGCAGCCCCCTTGTTGCCAGGTCTCAACATGGCACACACCAGGTCTCCCGTGGCGGCATCGAAGATCAGCAAAGGATGCAGAATGTGGTTTCGGTAATACCCGTGGTAGAAGGAGAACTCCTGTTGGCCGTGAGTGTGGTCATCGGTACTGTCCAGATCCAGGATGATCTTGCTGGGGCGTCTCTTCTTCAGGGAGCGCACATAACGGCCTAGCAGCCACCGGCTCAGACGCATCAGATCCTTCTTGGTGACGGAGTTCTCCAAACGGGAGAAAGTCGGCTGGGTGGCCAAGTCGGGATCGCTCTCGGGCAACTGATCACAGACTGTCTTGAGCATCGGATCCGAGCGCAGCGTATCGGCGTCGTTACAGTCTTCGTAGCCGGCCACGATCTGCAAGACTCGTTGTCGGATCAACTTCAACAGGTCATGACGAATGTAGCGTTGGTCTCGACTTTCCGAAATACAGGAACTGAAGCCCTCGCACAATCGATGTTGACGATCCAGCGATCCAAACAACAACCATCCTGCGTCGGAAGTGAGGCTCCCCCCATCAAAACGAGCCGTGATGTTTCTGTGGCTATGAAATGGCAGGGTATTCTGGCAGACTGTTTTTGACATTGCCGTAGCTCCTGTTTAGGGTCTTTGTTTCTCTAAACCCTTTTATATCAGAGAGCTACGGCCTTTTTTCTGGGCCCAAATCTCACTTGAATTTAGATCTCCTGCATAATCCGGGCTAGCCGGTCGCTTGGCGAGCCTCCAGGCTGAGGACCTGCGCAGCACGCATTTTCTGGATAAGGCCAGGGTCGGCTTCGATCAGATTTTTAATCTGGACTACGACGAAGCCGCTACCACCTTCGAGGGACTCGCAGCCGAATACCCCGAGCATCCGGGCCCGCCTCTCTACATGGCCACGACGATCTGGCTCCAGGAGCTATTTCAACGCCAGGACCTGGAACTGGACAAGTTTATTTCGCCCAGCTACTTCGACCAGGCTTCAGGACAAAGCATGGCGACTGCAGACAAGGCTCGGTTCCATGATCTGATGAACAGCTCGCAGCAGCTTTGTGAAGCCCTGCTGGAAGCCAGTCCTGGGGACAGAGATGCCCGCTATTTTCTGGGCGCTCTTCACGGCGTTCTGGGTTCCTTCTCGATCACCATCGAGCGCAGCAGGACCAAGGCCTTCAAGCACGCCAAGAAGGCCTATCGCTATCACATCGGCGTCATCGAGGAGGACCCCGCCTACTACGATGCCTACATGACGGCCGGAGTCTATGAATACGTGGTGGGAAGCCTTCCCTGGTACCTCAAATTTTTGGCCGCCCTGGCCGGTTACAGGGGCAGCAAGAAGCGGGGTTTGGAATACCTGTCACTGGCGGTCGACAGAGGGCAGTTCGTCTCGGACAACTCCAGAACACTTCAACTCGTGCTCCTGGTCCGCGAAAAACGATACGAGGAAGCCCTGTCGTCCCTCCGTTACCTGAAGAGCAACTCACCCAAGAACTTTGTGGCTCATTTGAACGAGGCGCAGTTGCTGGAATCACTGGACCGCCATACCGAGGCGGCTCGCCTCTACCAGGAGATCCTCAGAAAAGCCGAGGATGGTCAGCCGCACTTCGACCGCATCCCCCTGGCCACATTTCGCTATGCCGCGGGCCAAAAGCTACTCAAGCTGGGCAACGTCGAGGCGGCGCTGGAGCAATTCCGGAAATCCCTGAGTGATTCCGAGACACCGGAACGGGAACGAACCCTGTCACTGCTCGCCTCCGCCAACTCCCTGGATCTTCTGGATCGACCAAGCGAAGCCGTCGAGTACTACCAGTCCGTCCTGAAGCAACCCGACCGGGATCGCTCGCACAAACTGGCCCGCAAGTACCTCAAGAAGCCCTTCAGAATCCGTTGACCGTGAACGTGGAACGGGGAACGTGGAACCTTCCTAATGAGTCATAGCATAAACGATATAGTTCATGCCTAACTGAAAGGCCAGGTGGGCAAACTCTCTGGGATAAACCTCCTGTTCGGCCCACTCCCAGGCGTCACCCAGATCGACATTGTGGTTGATCATCACCATGAGCCGGCCCTGCTCATCCTCGATTCCCATGTAGCGGGGATCGTAACCGTCCTTTTCCCACGTCCGGCCCGAAAAGACATACTGCAGCCCGGGCACTTGAATCAGGTCCTCGATGTCAAAGTAGCAATGAAAAATGGGGTGGTCCAGAGGCAGATCAAATGGCTCGTATTCGGGGAATACCTTCTTGCTTGATCTGCAAATAGAAGTTCTGCCACTCGTAGGAGCCGTGAAAGTCGTCTACAACCAGAAAGCCTCCACGCAGCAGGTATTCCCGGAGGCGATTCGCCTCTGCCTGCGAAAGGTTGAGGTAACCGACCTCGACAGCGTAGAGAAAGGGATGTTCGAATAACTCGGGGGAGTCGATGGGTAAAACCTTCTGCTCGGCTTTTGGAAAGGCATAATCTGCCAGCTTTCCCAGACCCCAGAGAAACTGGATATCGGCCTTGGGGTAGTCAACCGCCCAGGTTGACCGGCCCCAGCGACTGCTGGAATACTGAAGCCGCACAAACGTGAAGTCGGGCTCCCTTTCCTCTCCCGGCTGGTCCGAATCGGCTGCCCCGACCAGCAGCAGTGCTGAGGCGAGAAAAGCCAGGACAAGGACAGCTCGTTTCATGTCGAGCCCACCCTACCATAACAGCTTGAACAGCTTGCTCCCACCCGGCGGCGGCACGGCGGCAGGCATCTTCTTCCTTCTTCTTCTGACCTCAGGCTGCGCGCAACCGGATGAAAGAAACGACCAGCTCTTCACTGATGACCAGTTTCAGGGGCTTTCACTGAGCCTGAGCGAAGAGGAACAGTATTTCGACACCGATAATCTCATTTCCAACGAGAGACCGTACCAGCATCTGATCCCTGCCATAAACGAAAGAGTCTCCTCCGGCGGAGCTTATCTGGGAGTCGGTCCCGATCAGAACTTTACCTACATTGCAAACACCCGGCCCTCCATCGCATTCATCATCGACATCCGACGCCACAATCTTCTCCAGCACCTCTACTTCAAGGAACTGTTCGAGCGGGCCCCGACACGGGCTGAGTTCCTCTCACTTCTCTTGAGTCGGCCCCTTCGGTCGGAGTTGCCGAGTAGTGAGTTGAAAGCCGCCGAGCTGGTCGAGATCTTTCTGGCCCTCCCGGCGGATCGGTCACTCGCCGATCGAACTGTCTCGGAGGTATTTTCCTCACTCAGGCGCCGCTTCCCCGGATTGATTCAAGAGGCAGACCGCCCTTTCCTTGAGGAGCTGGCCGCGACGTTTCGAGAGGGAGGCCTGGGCTTGCGCTTTCGGAGTCACGGAAGACGTCCCCGCTTCTTCTATCCGACTCTCAGGGAGCTTCTCGCCGCTACCGACCGCCGGGGAGTTGAACAGGGTTACCTGAGTTCGGAGTCGCACTACTCTCTGGTGCGAAGCAGGCAGCTCGAGAACCGGATCATTCCCGTAGTCGGGGATCTGGGCGGCCAGAAATCAATGAAAGCTATCGGTGGCTTTCTGGAAGAAAGAGAGATTGTGCTGAGCCTGTTCTACGTCCCGAATGTCGAGTTCTATCTGGCCTCCAACAGAAAGTTCCGCCCTTTCTTCAGCAACGTGGAGGCGCTGCCCGTCAACAACAGCAGTCTGCTGTTGCGAACGGTGTTCCGATATGGGAGAGCCCACCCCGAGACCGCCCCTGGCTCTCATGTGACTCCTCTGATTCAGAGTCTCGAGGTCTTCGTTCGGCATATTTCCGATGCCCGATACTCAAGCTACTACGACCTCGTCATGAATGACTACATCCCGGTGTTCAGCCAGTAGACATACGAGGAGGACCCTTCGTGGTAGATCCCGAGAGTGGGAGGGGGCTCAGTGAGGCGGACGTTTAAATTCCCGGACGCAGCACTGAGTCCCCTCCCACTCTCGGAATCCACTACCAGCGTTCCTCCACCTTGAAAGCTGGCAGACGGCCATCTCAATCCTGCCGGTCGCTGCCCGAGGCTCCTCGGACCGGGAAAGTGGGAGAGGGCTCAGGGCTCCGGCCGGGAATTTAAACGTTCTCCGCCCTGAGCCCTCTCCCACTTTCACTCCTCCACCAGGGCCTTCTTGGAGGTCCGATCAGATGGCCCTGCACGGGCGGCTCCTAGACTTCTAAAGCTTCCTTCAGCCGACGGACGAGAGTCGGAGCTGCGGTCGCGTGCTTGAAGTATGCGTAGACATCGCGCGTCTGTTCCCGAATCCACTCAGCCCACCCCTCGATGTCTTCCTGTGCGTACTCGGGTTTTCGAAGCCTCAGGTAGATGAACGGAGCGGTCACTTCTCGAGACGCCTCCAACTTGTCCGATTCGACCACCCCCAGCGAGGCCTGGTGTCTGCGCAGAAGATCAAAGGTGGCTGAATCAAACCAGGATTCATGGCGGAACTCGAGCGCCAGCGGAGCCTTGTCCGCAAACTTTCCCAGAAAGCCCTTCAGGACCTCCAGATCCTGTTTGAACCAGGGCGGCAACTGGACCAGGATGCAGCCCAGCTGGGACCAGAGCGGGTTGGCTCCGTGAAAAAACCAGCCCATTTCTTCATCGCACTCGACCAGCTTTTTTCGGTGGGTAATTCTCTGGCTCAGCTTCAATGCGAAACGAAAACCGGACGGGACCACGCTGGCCCATTGCGCAGTTGTCTTTTCGGACGGAAATCGGTAAAAAGTGTTGTTGATCTCGGTGCTGTTGAATTGCCGGGAGTAATAATGAAGATACTCCTTTTGAGGCAGATCCTCCGGATAAAAGATCCCCTTCCACTCTTTGTAGGAGAATCCCGAGGTGCCGGCGTAGATCACTCAGACTTTTCCTGAATCAGGTCGCCCTTCTCCAGGTGGATCTTGTCAAAGCTGCTGGAGGAGATGACATAGTACCACTCAGCGAATCGCTGGTTCAGGCGCTGGGAGGTCTCGCGATTTTCGGCCTGCTCCTTTTCCCATTCCTGGTACTTTTCGTGGAGCTCTTTGTTCTTCTTGTCCTGGTCGGTCAAATCTTCGTCCTTCTTGCCCTGAAAGGCCAGATCCGCCGGCCTCTTCGGCTCCGGAAAACGATCCGCGTTGAAGGAAGTGGTAATAAAGAGATATCGATTCTCTCCCGGCCCGGCCGACTCGTCGTCACTGCTGTCGGTACCGGCTGTGACAGCCTCGTCGGACCCGTAAAGAACCTCCCCGAAGCGGAGAATGTAGGTTACTCCCACGGCTGTCTCCACTTCCAGTTCCCCTTCGTTGGAAAGCAGGCTCCCATCGCGCGTGAAGTAGAATCCCTTGCTCTGCAGGGAGAGCAGGGCTTCCTGTGAGATGGGAATGTCATCACCGGACCGCTGCAATGACAGGCTCAGACCTTCGGGCTTGGGCCGGACGCCCACGATAGACAACTCATCGATTCCGGCCAGAAGATTATCCATTTTGGTGGAATTCACCTCTTCACTGGATCGCATTTTTGCCGCAGTCCAGGTCCCATCATCCTTGCTGAGAGGGATCTCCCCCCGTTCCACAACCCGGCGGGTTCTCTCATTGATGAAGTAGTCTTTGATGATGACCTTGTCGATATCATCTTTTTCGACTTCAAGCAGATCCGTCTCGATCCAGTCGGCAAAACTGGTCGAAATATCGAGGTCCAGCCTGGAGACGTAAACCCGCTTCTGTCCCGGAACTCTGACAAAGTGCAGGTTGCCTTCTTCTCCGGTGGCCTTCCCTATGATCAGATCAGCCAGGGCCTGGCCCGACGAGTCTTTGACAGTGACTCGCTCACCGCGACCGGTCAGACTCGTGGTGGTTTCGTCCAGAGGGTCCACGACGCCACAGGCTTCATGATCGGCCGTATTATTGGAACGGAGACCATCCTTCCTGATTCCGATCAGGCCGGCCGCTGTCTTGGCCAGCCGGTCCTTGCCGTCGGCGGGATAGTTGTGGTGGGAAGGAATGGTCCAGACCCCCTCTGCAAAAGTGACTTTGAAGGGTTTGGCTGTGCCTGTCTCTTCATTGAACTCAATGACTTCCAGGGTGGTTGCCGCATTCGGATCCACGAAGTCGCCGAAGAACGGTTCACCCACATCGTCGAAAGCCTCGGGGTTCACTTTCCCCGGAGCGGTGACCAGCGCCAGAAGAAGCAAAACTGCTGCCACGCCCACGAGAGTCAGTGTTTTACGTGTCTCACTCATAGTGACTTCTCCTTCATCCCCTCAAAAGACGGGCCACAGATTCGCCTTCCCGCTCTCGCCTCTGCCGTCGCAGGAAGATCAGGATGCCAAGTATGAAAACCGGGATCGGCGGCAACAGGACCGCGAAAGTCTTGATGTTGCTCTGAATGCGGCGCAGCTGGGATTCCAGGCTCTCTCTGCTGGCATTGACTTTGGCTTCTTTCTCAGCCTCAATACTTGCCTTCAGCACCTCGAACTTCCGGGACTCGGACTCCTGAATATTACGAGCCATGATCTGCTTCGTGCGATCATCCAGCTCAGGTCGACTCTGTACCTCCTCCACGCGCCGGTCCAGGTTCTTCTGAGCCTCCGCCAGGGCCCTCTGGGCATCCGCTTCGGCATCCTCCTCTTCCCGGATCCTGGTCTCGATGAACTCGCGGGTCTGGGCCTCAACCCGTTCCAGGGTTCGGTGCCGGACTCGCTTGTTGCGCAGCGACACAAAGCTTTCATCCCCGACCAGAATGTCCATTGCATTCAAGAAAAGGGTGACATTGTCGAAATTGAGATTCTCAGGCCCCCGCTCTCGGATCTGAAAGAACTGCTCGGAAATAAAATCCAGATCGGCTATTACCACCAGACGGATCTCTTTCTGGGACTCGTCAGCGGCAACCGTTTCCTCAGGAGTCTCTTCCTTCTGCTCTTCGTCCTGCTCTTCGTCATTCTCCTCAGCAGGCGGGCTCCCCTTCGTCACCAGGGCGGCCAGTACATAGTCGGAGCCGTCCGGGCGGTGGGGAAGATTTCGATTCAACGAGACCCCCAAAAAGCTGCGCTGAACCAGTTGGTGGTAGCTGAAACGGCCTGAAACAAAACCCGACCGGATCAGCGGCTGGAACTCAAAATCACCTCCCATGACCGGCGAAACCGTCCCAGGATAGAGCATCACCAGTTCCTGGAGTTTCGCGGAGGCGTTGTTCTCCGCGTTAAAGGCATTCTCGTTCTCGTTGCCGCGCCCCACGAAGACAACTTCGGGGGGCAATTGCTCGAGATCGGGGTGTGGATTGTAGGTATCCCAGACAATGATGGATTTGTCCCAGCTCACCCCAAGTCCGCTCAGGAATCCCTGGATGTCACCCTTCTGCTTGGGAGGCGGTCCCTGATTCCGCATGAACGGATTCTGGTTGGCCCCGGCCTCTTCAGAGGGAGCAAGACCCAGGTTGACGACGGGCATGGGATCGATGAGAAGAAGCGCCGGAATCCCTGATTCAATGAACCCCCGGATCGTGTCTAATTCCTGCTGCGAAAGCGAGGACGGCAGAGCCACCATCAGGCCATCCAGATCCTCGGGCAGCTCCCCCGTGGGATTCACCTGAACCACCTCGTACTGTTTCTTCAATTCGTCAACCACGGGCCAGGCCGGATTACTTCGAAAAGACTGGAAATCGAAGCCACCAAACAATTTAGCCTCGGTCGTCACGACGCCAATCTTCTTGCGTTCCGTATTGGCAACCACACGCAGACTGCGAGCCAGCTCGTATTCCACCGAGAGTCCCCGGTCCAGAAACGGAATGACCTGCTCCTCCGCCCCACAGGTAAACGCCACCCCCATGAAAACATCCACAAAGCCCGCCCTGGCGCTGCTCACATTGGGCACTTGCGTGGGGGTGATCGAGAACTTTTCACGGGCTTCGCGGGCTGCCTCTGAATAGGGAACTAACTCTTCGATTCTCACCTGAACAGTCGCCCCTCCCAGGGAGTCCAGCTGATGGAGTATGCCGAGCAGGTTGCTTCGGGTCTGAACGTAGACTTCAGGTACTTCCGGGCTCACGAATGCCTGAATGAAAACCGGCCGTTCGGCATCCAGACCTCGGACCAGCACCTTGGTCTCACCGCTCAACGAGTGGAGCCTCTCGGAGGTGGCGTCAACCCGGATGCCGACTCGAGCCACCAGGGTGGTTAGCGCCGCCAGTCCGATCGCCAGGGCAGCGGTACGAACTGCGTAGTGGCCCCAGGTTGGGTATCCCTCTGTGGTACGGGGCCAGTGACGACGATCTACCAGAAGGATATTGATAAAAAGACCCACAGCGACAACTGAGCAAAAGTACACAATCGCAGAGAAGCTGATGACGCCGTAAGCGAAGTCCTGGAAATAAGAGCTGATGGCGAGAGGCTCAACTGCTTCTGCCAGCGTGCTGCTGAGCAAGGAAGCCACCGGCTTTAAAAAAACCAGGAAAGCACACAAGAGCGCCCCCAGAATGAAGGCAATGGTGGCATTGGCTGTGAGCAGCGAAGCAATCATCCCCACGGCGATCAGTGCTCCGCCGGCAAACCAGTAGCCGATATAGTTGCTCACCATCATTCCCAGATCCGGGCTCCCCAGCCAGGCCAGAATCAGGACATGGCTGAAGGACAGAATCAGGGAGGCGGTGTAGATCCCCAGCACGGCCGCGTACTTGCCGCAAACCACTTCCAGACTGGTTGCGGGCAGGGTGAACAGCAGTTCGTCGGTAGCCTGCTTCCGCTCTTCGGACCAGACTCCCATGGTCAGAGCCGAGATGAAAAACACCAGTAGATAAGGAAACAGATTGTTCAATTGATCGAGGTTGGCCAGATTGTTGAGGAAAAAACGATCCTGCCAGAAAGCCGCGACTGCACTCAAGAAAATGAAGAGGGTAATAAACACATATCCGGTGGGATTCGTGAAGTACTTCCAGAGGTCTCGCCTCACAAGGGCTTTGATGAATCCGAAGTTCAGGTCTTTGAACATCACGCCTCCTCTCCCGGGGTTGGGGCCACTTCAGTTTCCTGCTCAACTCCGGGACTCGGGTTCGTCAGGCGATAGAAGGGCTGCTCCAGGGAGCCATTCTCCTTGAGTTCTTCAGGTTTCCCATCGAAAACGAGCTTGCCCTCGTTGATCAGAAGCACGCGGTCGGCCACCGCATCCACTTCTTGCAGAATGTGGGTCGAAATAAGAATCGTCTTGGTCCGCCCCAACTCCCGAATGTTGTCCCGGAAAATTCGAATCTGGTTGGGATCGAGCCCGGCAGTCGGCTCGTCCATGATCAGGACTTCCGGGTTGTGCAGAAGAGCCTGGGCAAGCCCTACTCGCTGGCGATAGCCTCTTGACAGCTTGTCGATCGGCTTCTCCATGACTTCGCTCAGAGCACAGAGATGATTCACCCTGTCGATGGCCGCCTCCAGCTCGCTGTCGGCGAGCCCCCTGGCCTCACCAAAAAAGGTGAGCAGCTCCACTGGTGTCATATCCTGATAGAGTGGGCCGTTCTCGGGAAGATATCCAAATTTGCGGGAGGCCTCGATCCTGCGCCGCTGGATGTCCAGACCCGCGATCTCCGCCCTTCCGCGGTTGGGCGAAAGGAACCCGGTCAAGACTTTCATAGTCGTCGATTTCCCGGCACCATTGGGGCCCAGAAAAGCAACGATCTGACCTTCTGGGATTGAAAAAGAGATGTCCTGGATGGCCACGAAGTCGCCGTAGAACTTCGACAGACCATTGGCCTCAATCATGATTCTCGAAGATCTTCCCATCACTCGTCTTATCCTCCCGGAAACAGTTCAGGATTTCGCTGCACTAACCGGACAACGGCAAGCAGCATCCACTTTCATAAGACGATGCGGCAGGCAGCCGCATCCTGTTTCCCGACACCTGTTAATACGATTCCGTTGTACAGGGGTTCCAGAGACGTTTCAACAAACCTGTTCTTCCTTTTGAAGTTGATCAATATAACGAAGAAGGCACCTCCATGGGAAGCCCTCGTTCATAATGGCCTACACGAGAGAGCCGGTCACAGGCGAACTGTACACGATCCGTAAGGGCGACTATTCTTTGTGGCCGGCGAGAAGATGAGTCACGACAACATCGCAACTCAATTCGAGATCCAGGGCGAGCTGGCATCCATCATCCCTTTCCCAATGGGCCACATCCACGACTCTTTTGTGAGCACCTGGCAGACCCCCGATGGCCTCGTGCGTTACCTTCACCAGCGACTCAACCAGAATGTGTTCTCCGACATTGCCGCTCTCATGAGGAACATCCGACATGTCACAGAGCCTCTGAGACTCCACCCCGCTGCCGGAGAAAAGCTGGTCAGCCTGATCCCGGCCGGAAACGGGGACGACACCTGGATCGATGGCGACGGGGCTCACTGGCGGACGTTCAGTTACATCGAGAACACTGAGGTCTTCAACCTCTGCCCCGACGCTGGACACGCCTTCGAAGCCGGTCGCATCTTTGCCAGCTTCGTAGCTCGGCTCAAGGATCTTCGGCCGGCCAGCCTGGCAACCACGATCCCCGACTTTTTCGACACTCCCGCCAGGGTGCGGCAATTGGAAAAGGCGATCGCGAGAAACCGATCCGGAAAACTGAACCAGGCTGCGAAAGAAGTCGATTTTGTCCTGCAGCGAGAGGCCTTCTGTTCCATCATTGCCGCTCCGCTCGAACACAACCGGCTGCCTGAGCGGGTGATTCACTTCGATCCCAAGATCAACAACGTACTGTTCGATTGGGACACCGGGAAGGCGGTCTGCGTGGTGGACCTGGATACCTGCATGCCGGGTTCTCTTCTCTATGACTTCGGCGACCTGGTGAGGACGGCCGGAATGGACACCGTTGAGGACGAGCCGGATACCTCCCGGATCCGGTTGAACCTGGACCTGTACGAGGCTCTCCTGAAAGGTTACGTAGAGTGTCTGGGGCAGCACATGACCCCCCTTGAAGTGCGGTTGCTGGCGCAGGCGCCCAGACTGGCAACCCTGACCATCGGAATGCGATTCCTGGCTGACTATATTGGTGGGGACACTTACTTCAAGGTGGAACATCCCGAGCACAACCTGCAGCGCGCCCGCGCCCAGTTCGCACTGCTTCGAAGCATGGAAGAACTGGAATCCGAGATGGAGAGAATTGTTTCCTTTTTGATTTGACCGGACCGATGAGTTTGAGATCACGACTAAGTGCGATGATGTTTCTGGAGTACGCGGTCTGGGGTGCCTGGACCACGGTGGGGGCGGTCTATTTCCAGTCACTCGGATTCAGCGACACGATGATCAGCTGGCTTTTCGCAGCTCTCTGGCTAGCCTGCATTGTTTCTCCTTTCATCGGGGGCCAGATTGCTGATCGATATCTCCCCACGCAGTACTTCCTGGCTGGAGCCCACCTGATCGGAGCGGTGCTGCTGTTTCTGATGGGAGGGGAGCGGTCCTTTGGGACCATGCTGATCTGGATGGCGGTCTACTGCCTCTTTTACGCCCCGACACTGGCCCTCACCAACTCTCTCTGCTTTCACCACCTCAAGAACGTCAACCAGGAATTCGGTCGGATTCGAGTGTGGGGAACGATCGGCTGGATTGCGGCTGGCTGGATTCTGAGCGGCTGGCGCTCGGCCTTCGATTTTCAGGTCCTCGGCGATCTTTTTTACGTTGCAGCGGCCGGTTCGCTGCTGCTCGGCTTACTTTCCTTCCGTCTTCCGCACACTCCACCTCGCAAGGAGGCCCCCAATCCGCTGGCTTTCCTGGAGGCCATCCGGCTGCTCAAGGACAGGAACTTTGCCGTCTTCATGGCCATTGCCTTCGTCGTGACCACTGAGCTGCAGTTCTACTACATCCCCACATCGATCTTTCTTCAGGACCTTGGCGTTTCGAGCCAGTCGGTTCCGGCCGTCATGACACTGGCGCAAATCGCCGAAATCTTTGCGATGTGGTTTCTTCTGCCCCGGTTTCTGGGGACCATCGGCATTCGCTGGTGCCTGGCTCTGGGAGTCATTGCCTGGCCGCTTCGATATGTGATTTTCGCCCTTGGTGAACCTCTCTGGATGGTGATCGCCTCTCTAGCTTTTCACGGGATCGGTTTCACTTTCTTTTTCGTTACTTCTCAGATCTATGTCGACAACGTGGCCAAAACCGACATCCGGGCCAGCGCCCAAAGCCTGCTGACTCTGGTCACGCTGGGAATCGGTAACTATCTGGGGACCATGTTTTACGGATTCATCAAGGTTTATCTTACTCACGAGGGCGTGACCGACTGGAGTACCCTCTTCCTGGTGCCCTGCTTTTTAACCGGGGGCTGTGCCATCACCTTCCTGCTGCTCTTGCGACCCACCCGGCAGCAGCTTCATGAGTCGGCTTAGGGCTCGCTGACGCTTGGGAGGTTTTTCAAATGAGTGTGACCAGTACACGTCCAACAGAACCGCGGGCTCCAGGCCGCGGCTGCCGCCCAGCCCTCGCTGCGCTTCGGGTTCTGTTGGATACCAAGTGACCGAGGGAGATGATTAGGGCCACCGCGGGCGCCACAGGGTGGGCCGGGGCCTCGGGAGGAAGCCGGATCACTGACGAGTCCCCACGTTCCTGGTTTCTGGTTTCACGTTCTACAGTCAGCGGCCCAACAGTCAACGGCCCACTTGAACTGGGGTCCTGAATGGTCGATTATCGTCAACCATGACATTCCGTTTCAAGGAAGCCGCGCGGATTCCGCTGCCCGGCGACAATTGTGCAATCGCTACCCGTGGTCTGGAGGCCGGAACCCGGCTGACGAAGAACGATGAGACGCTGCACATTGCCTCTGCGATTCTGATTGGCCACCGCTTTGCTCTTGAGAGCATCGCCCAGGGACAGCCCCTGCTTTCCTGGGGCCTGCCCTTTGGTTATGCCACCCGGGATATCCGCCCCGGGGAATACATTTTCAATCCGGGTATGGCGCAGGAAATGTCCTATCGGGAACTGGACTACCCGGTCTCCGAACCCAATTTTCGAAATGAGATACGACCCTTCCGACTCGACCCCGTCGCCTTCCAGCCCGCACCACAGGTGGAGAGATACGCACAGCCCGGGACGTTCCAGGGCTTCAAACGATCCGGAACGCGGGGAGTCGGCACTCGCAACTACATCGTGATCCTGGCCGCCAATTCACGAACGTCCAGCTTTGCTGGACTCCTGGACAGGAAGCTGAAACCCGAGCTCGCGGGCTGCCAGAATGTAAGTGGTGTGGTTGCAGTCTCTCACACCGAAGGTGGAGCTGATCTGGAGCCCAACAATCGGGAACTGGTACTGCGGACCCTGGCCGGTTTCATCGTCCACCCCAATGTTGGGGCGGTGCTGATCGTTGATTCTTCCGACAGCACCCTCACGAACCGGATGCTCCAGGATTACCTGAACCAACACAAATACCCGACTGCCGGCCTGATCCATCACTTCCACACACTGGAAAGAGATGTTGAACGGGAACTGGAGTCTTGCCGCGAAACGATTCGGCCATGGATCCCGCAAGTGAATCAGTTCCAGAGATCCCGGCAACCTCTCTCGGAACTCAAGGTGGCTCTGCAGTGTGGCGGATCGGACGCCTTTTCGGGGGTCAGTGCCAATCCCCTGGCTTCCTGGGTGGCCAGGGAGATCATTCGAAATGGCGGAGCCGCCAATCATGCCGAAACCGACGAACTGATTGGCGCCGAGCCTTACATGCTACTGAAGGTCCGCTCCCTTGAGGTGGCTCAGAACTTTCTCAGCAAGATCGAGCGTTTCAAGGAAATGTCCTCCTGGCACGGCGTCACGGCCGAGGGAAACCCCTCGGGAGGAAACAAGCTGCGGGGCCTCTACAACATTGCTCTCAAGTCAATCGGGGCCGGCATGAAGCGACATCCCGACGTACGGCTGGATGAGGTTCTCGAGTACTCCCAGCAAATTCCGGGGCCCGGCTTCTATTTCATGGACAGCCCCGGGAATGACCTGGAGAGCGTGGCCGGCCAGGTGGCCTCGGGAGCGAATCTCGTTTTTTTTACGACCGGTAACGGGTCAGTGACCAACTTCCCTTTTGTGCCGACCATCAAGATGGTGACAACCACCGAACGGTACGAGCTGCTGAGCGATGAGATGGATGTCAACGCGGGGGAGTACCTGGACGGCGTCTCCATGGATGACCTGGGTCAGCACACCTTTGAACTGACCGGTTCCGTCGCCTCCGGGAAACTCACCAAGGGAGAGACGGCCGGACATTATCAGGTCTCCATCTGGCGCGACTGGAGACAGCGCGATTTATCCGAGCTGCAGGTTCTTCGATCACAGCCGCCGCCCTCGGGGAAACCACTGATGGTCCGATCATCGCGCTCTCCGGGCTCCCTCCGGTTTCGAGCGATCAACACACCCCTCGGCCCTGCTGCCGACCAGGTGGGTCTGATTCTCCCGACCAGCCTGTGCGCCGGCCAGGTTTCTCTTCTCATCGCCCGCCAACTGAGCCAGGAGTTCGGCCAGGGGACCCTGTCCCGAATCGTAGCGCTGCCTCACTCCGAGGGTTGTGGATACATCTCCGGCGGCTCCC
Organism: Acidobacteriota bacterium; assembly: GCA_965248635.1. Taxonomy (GTDB): domain Bacteria; phylum Acidobacteriota; class UBA6911; order RPQK01; family CBDAPI01; genus CBDAPI01. The sequence goes on from OZ252114.1 coordinate 430,653, forward strand.
GGGACCTCTTTCTGGACACACTGGTTGGTTACCTGACCCATCCACTGGTTGGCGAAGCGCTACTACTGGAGCACGGCTGTGACAAGATCCACAACGGCGTGGTTCGGTCCAGACTGCTGGAAGACGGAATCGATCCGGCCCGGTTCGGGACCGCCAGTATTCAACTCGACGGCGGGCTGGAGCGAGTCACCGAGAAGGTGATCGACTGGTTCCGATCCAGGAGCGGGCGGGGCCGCCAGGTGTCTCGGCAGGACGCAGGAGTCGGTGATCTGACCATTGGTATCCTTTCTTCCCGGCCCATCAGCCAGCAGGCAGGGACGACTCTCTCTGAACTGACCCAGCGGATAGTTGAACAGGGTGCCACCTTGATCCTGCCCGAAGGCGATCCCCTGCTCGAGCTCTTGCTGGAGAGTGGGATCCTGGAGTCAAAACCGGACCCAACCCTTGCCTACGGGGGAACCGCAAAGCATGCCGGTCTTCACGTCATGGCCAATCCCGGGCGACACCGGGTGGAAGCGCTCACAGGAATGTCAGCCTGCGGCTGCAGCCTCATCGTAGGATACGAAGGTTGCCGGCCCCAGGCCGGCCATCCCCTGGTTCCGGTACTGAGAATCAGTGCCGAGCCCCGGGCAGCCAAAAGCTCGGGCAGCGATCTGGATCTGGTTTGGGAGGGGGATCCGAAGAGCTGGGACGACCAGATCACGCAATTGATCGTGCGAACTGCCTCAGGGGAATATGTGGTGAGGTCAATGCAGACCGGCCACACAGATGTCCAGTTCACGCGCGGCCTGCTCGGGTTCTCGGTCTGAATACTCAGTGGAAGGCCAACTCCGGCGCGCTATCCAGTGAGGAAACCAGAGGCTACTCGAGCAGCTTCAACTGGATGTTCCGATACTCGACATAGCTGCCTTTTCCAGCGTGGGAATCCTGAATTCCGACAAAACCCGTGAGAGGCTTCTCGCGGGCGGCCTCGCTCTCGGACTGATCCAGCTCGGTACACTTGGTCCCATCAGAAAAGACGGTGATCCGGGGGCCCCGAGCATGAATCTCAAAGGTGTGCCAGGTGTCGGCCGACTCATCGGGGCGGGGATCCACGGCAGCGTACCCGTAGAGCGAGCAGGTGCAGTGCAGATCATCACGGGGCTGGTTGGAAATCTGGATTTCGTAGCCGGTCTCCCAGGGTCGTCCTTCCTCGGCAGCTCGAATGTAAGCACCGCTGTTTCCGTTCTCCGAAACTCTCCAGTCCAACTTGAACACGAAATCGTTCTGGGGCTCATTGAAGCGAAGCCAATCTCCCCCCTTACCACCCTCCGAGCGGATGAGTCCGTCCTGAACTGACCACCCCGCAGAATCGCCCATGATCGTCCAGCCGTCCAGGTTCTCGCCGTTGAAAAGCTTCAGAAACCCTCCTGTATCGGGAGGCTGGAGAGCCAGCGAATGCGAGCCTTCCGGCTCCTGCGCGGCGGCGGCCAAGGTGACTCCTCCCTGACCAGAGACTCCGCCCCACAGGCTGACATGATTCCCACGAGAAGCGCCAGGGTCAGCCGCACACGAGTATTCATTTTCAGACCTTCCAGGGTCCCCTGTACTGCTTGGTCAAAAGCCGGTTCGCCTCCGCGTCGCCGATGATCCGCTCGTTTTTCCAATCCCATTCGATCTTCCGCCCCAACTTCAGGGAGATGTTGGCCAGGTGGGGAGCCGAAGTGGAATGGTGGCTCCGGAAACACTGGCAGTGACAAAGGTGCGACGGTTCACTTTCATGATTCCCTCTCCCTGGGGATTATTGAAGCGTCAAGTCTAGCACCTTCACGTTCAGGGTTCCGAGTTCCGGGTTCCGAGTAAGTGGAACACAGAACGTGGAACGTAGAACGTGGAACGTGGAACCTGCTAGGCTGAGCCGATGCGTTTCTTCTCCATCCTGGGCACGGTTCTTTTTGTAGTGGGTGCAGCGCTTCAATACAACGATCCCGATCCCCACATCTGGATCCCTGTCTATCTGATCCCCGCACTAGTCTGCCTGGCCTCAGTTTCGGGAAAGCTCCACTGGATCATTCCAATTGCGGTGAGCGGTCTGGCCTATGTCGGCTTTGCGGTGATGGCCCTGCAAGTCTTCGGGCAGCAGCCCCTTTTTTCCGAAGAGGGTCGCGAGATGTGGGGACTTCTGGTGACAGCGCTGTGGATGGATGGATTGGGGGTGGGTCTGCTGATCCAGAGCCGGGATTCGCTTTAGCCAGAAACCTGCTTCCACTCGCCGTCGGCTGCCGAGGCCAACACTGCATCACAGACCATCTGAGTCGCGAGGCCGTCGCGGAAATCGGGGCATGTTTTCTGCCCTGATTCCAGTCCCCTGAGAAAGTCAGCCACAGCATTGATAAAAGTGTGTTCGTAACCTATGGCGCAGCCGGGCACCCACCACTTGTCCATGTAAGGATGATCCGCATCCCAGACCTGAATGGTTCGCCAGCCTCGAAGCGCACTCTCATCCTCGAGATTGAAATACTGCAGCTGGTGCGCGTCCTCCAGATCAAAGTACAGAGAACCCTTGTCGCCATTGATCTCCAGGGTGTTCTGATTCTTGCGGCCACGGGCGTATCTGGTGGACTCAAAGGTGGCCAGTGAACCATTCTGAAAGCGGGCCAGGAATGCACAAGCATCATCGATCCCGACTGGCGCAAGGGTTCCCGGATCGTGCTGCAGGGGCCGCTGCTTGATGAACGTCTCCGTCATGGCAACCACAGACTCGATGGGACCATTGAGCCATAAGGACTGGTCGATCGAGTGAGCCAATAAGTCCCCGGTGACTCCGCTTCCGGCAACCTCGACGTCCAGACGCCACAGGGCATGCCCCCCCTGGGGAACATCCGGGCTGATCGTCCAGTCCTGCAGGTATTTGGCACGATAATGGAAGATCCGGCCCAGCCGCCCCTCCTCGATCACCTGCCTGGCCAGCGCGATGGCCGGGACCCGGCGATAGTTGAACCAGATCATGTTGGGGAGGCCGGCCTCTTCCACCGCGTCGGTCATCTTTTTGGCTTCAACTGTGTTCATGGCCAGAGGTTTCTCGCAGGCAATCATCTTCCCGGCCCGCGCCGCCGCCAGGGCAATGTCGAGGTGGGTGTTGTTGGGCGAGCAGATATCCACCAGGTCAACATCCTCCCGTTCCACGGTCCGGCGCCAGTCTGTCTCCTGTTCCTCCCAGCCCCATCTGCGTGCAAACTGGCTCACATTGGCCTGGTTTCGTGCACACACGACCTTCATCACCGGCTGGTAGCCAGGATCAAAGAACTGACTCACTTTTCGATAAGCGTTCGAATGGGCCCGCCCCATGAAGCCGTAACCGATCATTGCCACGTTGAGTTTCTTCGCCATGTTGCAAACTCCTCTTTCGGGATTCAACGAGTCCCAGCCAAGTTTCATTGCAACCATCCATCTCTTGTGTAATGCTCCTCGGCTGTCGCAGGATAGGCAACCCGATCAGATTGCGCAAGAGTCCGGGTCTCCGATGTCCAATCGCTATACCAGAGTCTCCAGTTTGAACTCCCCCGAAAAGTTTCGCTCCCATCTGCAGGGACTTGGCCTGTCGCTGGGGTTCGACCATGAGCTCGAAGCGGGAACGGATTCACTCTTTGCCCAGTCACTCGAGATCGGCCCAAGAAGCGTAGGAAACCGCTTTTGCGTCCTCCCCATGGAGGGCTGGGACGGGACTGAGGACGGCAAACCTTCGCTCTTGACCCGCCGGCGCTGGGAGAATTTTGGCCGAAGTGGGGCCAAGCTCGTGTGGGGCGGCGAGGCGGTGGCTGTCCGACAGGATGGGAGGGCCAATCCCAACCAGCTCCTGATCAACGGGTCCAATCAGGACTCGCTGGAGAGCCTGAGACTGCACTTGGTTCAGACTCACGAGCGGGAATTCGGGACCTCGAGAGATCTCCTCGTAGGTCTGCAGTTGACCCATTCAGGACGGTTCTCGCGACCCACAGACAAGGCGACACTGGAACCCAGGATCCTGTACCACCACCCGATCCTCGATCCCAAGTTCGGCATTCCCCCCGACTACCCGTGCCTGACGGACTCCGAGATCGAAGAACTGACCGAGGATTTCGTGGTAGCCGCCGCCCGGGCCTGGAAGATCGGCTTCCATTTCGTCGATCTCAAACACTGTCACGGCTACCTGGGGAATGAGCTCCTGAGCGCCAGGACCCGGGGCGGTCCCTACGGCGGATCCTTCCAGAATCGCACCCGCTTTCTTCGCAATGTGATCTCCGGAATTCGAGCTGTGGCGCCCGAGCTTCAGATCGGAGTCCGCCTCAACGCGTTTGACATGGCCCCCTTCGAGAAGGATGCCTCGGGACGAGGGGTCCCGGTCGAAGACAATGACTTCGCCCTGTTCGGTCAGCTTCGCACTCAGACCGGGGGCCCGGCATCGATCTCACCCCGACTCGGCGACCCGGACGTTCAGGAAACTGTCCGCCTCATCCGGCTTCTGCGCAGTTTGGGCGTTCAGCTGATCTGCCTGAGCGGAGGCAGCCCCTACTACAATCCCCACATCCAAAGACCGGCCTTGTTCCCGCCCTCGGACGGGTATGAGCCACCAGAGGATCCTCTGGTGGGTGTAGACCGCCACATTCGCTTCACACGTTTCATCAAGGAGACGTTTCCCGATCTTTTCGTGATCGGGTCGGGATACAGCTACCTGCAGGAGTGGCTCCCCCCCGTTGCCCACAGACAACTGCGGGAGAAGGCTGTTGACTTTGTCGGGTTGGGCAGAATGATGCTGGCCTATCCTCAGCTTCCGGCCCACGTCCTGGCAGGACAACCTCTGAACCGAAAGTCCCTGTGTCGAACCTTCAGTGATTGCACAACCGGCCCCCGCCAGGGACTCGTGTCAGGATGCTTCCCCCTCGATCCGTTCTACCGGGATCATCCACAAGGTGAGGAGTTGCGGAAGATCAAGAGGGAACGAAGAGGGTTCTAGGAGCTAGATTACTGGTTACCGAATCTCGTCAAGCCTTATACTACGACTCGATTCATACGATTTTCGGGCGGCAAGTGCTACGCGGAGGGCTTCCACACCGTCCTCGACCTGGATTCGAGGCTGATGCCCATGGGTTACGTTGAGCGCAAAATCTCTCAGTTGAAGGCGGTAGGCATCCTCAAATCGCTGGGGAAAGTAGGGAACTGTGTCATGCGAGACGCAGTTTTCGGTCAGCACCTGGATCGGTGTCTCTCGCAGATACCCGATACGAATCGTCCCCTCGGTACCCAGAATCTCTGTTGAGATATCGTAGCCATAGACCCCGTTTCGACTCAGATCCACCTGACCAATCGCCCCACTCTCAAACTGCAGGTTGACGACAGCGTTGTCGATGTCTCCGATCTCGCCAATTTCCGGGTATACCAGGACTCCCCCGCTGCTGAACACTTCCCGGACCGGACCCATGAACCAGAGAGCGAGATCAAAATCATGGATTCCCATGTCCACGAAGATCCCTCCTGAACTCTCGGGGTTCAGATAGTCCAGTGACGGGCGATAGGGATCGCGGGAACTGGACTTGAACAGCACGCTACGACCCAGCGTCCCCTCCCCAATCCTGGCTTTGGCAGCCGCGTAGCCCGGGTCGTAACGGCGCATGAAACCCATCTGAAAAAGGACTTCTGACTTTCCAACCAGGTCTCGTAAGGCCGTCGAGTCTTGCAGGGTTACCGACAGGGGTTTTTCACAGAACACAGGTTTTCCCCAGGACAGCGCCGACTCGGCGATCTGGCGGTGGGTGCGAGTCGGCGAGACAATGATCACCGCCTCGACCGAGGGATCCTGAATGAGTTCTTCGGGTTCTCGATAGCAGCGCGTTTTCGGCCAGCGCTCGGCAATGAAGCCAAAGGTCGCCGGATCCGGATCGGCTGCGGCTGTCAGTCTGGTTTCGTGAATCGTTCCTGCCAGATGACCGGCATAGATTCTGCCCAGGCGGCCCAGACCGACAAGTCCAACCTGAACAACCTCTCTACTACGAGTTCCAGGCATCGTGAATCAGTTAAAGTCGACCTGGGCGCCGATTGATGCCGACCTTTCTGCTCATGTGTTTGCCTCTCGCCCTGCCTGGTTACCTTTTGATTCTGGCACTACGGACCGGTTTTTTCCAGTAGGAACTCCCCCTTGAATCCCGAGGGTCCTCAGTCCTGATTCTGTGGCTCGAAAGTGACCTCCAGGCTCAAGCTCACCGGCATTCCCGTGTCAGGCGCTATTTTCAGGTTGTCGGCGACGTAGGAAACCTTGATCTTCCTGATGTCCCGAAGATCTTCTGTCAGACCCCGAACCTCCAGGATGGAGGTAGCATTAGCCTCGAGATAGACTTCGTCGGGAACGCGAATGGCCGCGGGGCCGACCACCCTCAGCAGTCGATACGTAATGTCGGAAGTATTCTCAATCCGAACGTAGGCGCGATCCCGGCCGCGGATCGTGATGGCCGGGTTCTTGACCGTGATTGACTGCTCAAAAATGGGTCTCAGATAGGGCTCTTCGCCAATCAGGAGTTCTCCGAAGTACACCGCCGTACGCCGTTCAAAGAGAGCCTTCCTGATCGCCTCGGCCGTTCTCTCTGTGGCGAAGACAAGAGTGAGAGGGCGGTGATCGCCCTGGTGAACGTGATAGTCCAGATTGAGTGGTTTGTGGATATCGGAATTGCTCAGCATCGTCAGCTTCTTGTCCAGGCACCAGCGGTGGGCATCGGGATAGTACTCCCGCTCATTGACCACTTCGATTCCGTGGAGCATCCCTGCTTCGACCAGTTCCGTATGTTCCGGATACCAGCGCGCTACCTGGTCTGGCTGCTGTCCTTCCCATCCCGGATGATTCCAGAAGACAAAGCCCCCTTGATCGATCGCCGCTTTGACCGCATCCCGCCACTCCTCCTGCTCGACAGAGCAACATTCTCCAGAAAAATGGCATTCAGATGGCCTGGTGGCATGCTCCTTGTAACTTCAGAGCCTTTGATCACCAGGATGTCCAGCTGATCACCGTGGGGCTTGGCGATCTCGTAAGAGCGATCGTGGTTGGTGGGAAGATCTTCATGGTGAGGCTGATACTCAATATGGTCTGTGATGGCGATGGCATCCAACCCTTCCCGCCAGGCCTCCTCACTTCGTATGTCCGGCCACACCGACCCGTCGGAGAACACCGTGTGGATGTGAAAGTCGCACTTGAGAGTCTTGTATCCGGGGATATCGGGAATCCGAACCTCTTTACGATACCTGTTCTGGGCTCCCGCTACGCCTGCCAGAAAGATGAACAGAATCGTAAAAACACCAAGTCTTCTCATATGCAAACCTCACTCCTTGGGATAGTTCTCAGAAAAGATACCAACCGGCGCCCGGATTAGTAAATCAGGAGTCTCCGGTCGCTCACGTTCCCGGCTCCGCTCCACCCTCGGCAAATCTCAAGGAGCCCCAAGCGTAAGCGCGGGGAGAAAACTACAGGGGACCGCCCTGAGTCCGTCCAAAACAGGGTCCTGGCAGCGTTGGAACGTTGAAACGTTGGAACCTTCTACAAAGACTTCAGGAACGCCAGCAGGGCCCGGGTCTGCTCGTCCGAAAGCGCCTCAAAGGCAACCCGGACCGGCTCTGCCTCGGCTCCATGCATCAGGATGGCCTCCCTCAGGTTGGACGCCCTCCCGTCATGCAGAAAGGGGCCTCGAAAGCGGACCCCCCAGAGCGGTACCGTACGGACTTCGTCGGGTTGCGCATCCGCCTGCCCAATTCCGTCGCCCGTTCCTACCTGATGGAGGAGGAAATCACTGTAGGGAAAGAACCGCTTGAAGCTGAGGGCAGGCGAAGAAGCCGGGCCGGTTTCAAGAGATTCAACGTGACAGCTGTGGCAGCGCAGACTGCGAAAGATCTGCTCGCCGTGTAGCACCTCCTGGCTGATCTCTCCCCTGGTCGGGGGACCCAGCAGACGCAAGAAGTTAGCGAAGTTATCGACTCCCCTCAGTCCCGTGGTGATATCCGGAGCATCCTCGGGGTCGGGAGCCGGATCAATCAGCTCCAGGAGTTCACAGTCGACACCATAGGGGCAGGCCTCCCGGGGAAACAGAACATTGGTTATGCCCATCTCATCCCGATAGGCCTCGGCGCCAAACGTGAACAGGCTCGACTGCTGGGCTTTCCAGCCGAAGCGGCCAACCCTGACTTCACCACTGTCCCGATCCAGGACCCTGGCGGCCCGGCCGCTGATCCCGTCTCCGTCAGAATCATCCGGGTCTGCCAGCGCGATCAGAGCTTCGTCAGGGACCGCCTCTACCAGACCGTTCCCGAACAGGGCAAGTGACTTCCGGTGGGCGACAGCGTTTGCTTCGGGTGGAATTCGAGCCTGAATCGAGTGGATGGGGAGAGAGAACATCTGGAAGTTGGACCCGCCGGGGAACTCCTCAAAGCGGCCGTCCTCGTGCAGAATTCCGGCCCGATTCTCCATGACGGTTCCGGAGCCCCCAATGGCGGGAATGGAGTGACAGAGGGCACAGGAGCGGCCGTTGAAAACTGGGCCGAGTCCTTCGGCTGCGTCCTCCACCTCCAGAAAATCCTCCAGGCCCAGTCGAAAAAGCTCGAACTCTTCAGCCGTGATGCCGCTGATCGGGTCGCCCATGAAGGTTCCCACTACACTTTCGGCTGGCTGAGACGTTTTCGACACGATGCCCGTTCGCCTCTGGTATTTCCACTGCAATCCAAACAGCAAACTGCCAGACAAGAGGCTGATCAGGAGACAGGTAAGGTAGCCCCGCAGCCACGGAGTTCTACGTTCAATCACGTTCCACGTTCCACGTTCCACGTTTTACCTGCTTCATTCTCTTTCTCCTCTTTCCTCGGGGCCCGATGGAGTCTCTTGCTTCTTGTGACCGGCCACCTTAATCACTCCGCGCATGGAGGCGTGCCCGGCTCCGCACACGCGAGAGCATTCGAAACGATACTTGCCCGCTTCGTCAGCTCGGAACATGACCTTTGCCTGACCCTTTCCCCGGGCTGGAATCTCGACGTCAATGTCGGTTCCCACAATCTTGAATCCGTGCTTTACATCCTGACTGGACAGTACGATTTCCAGAGTGGTTCCGGCTTCCACTTTGATCCTGGAGGGCACGAACTTGAAACGCTTCGCCTTGACCTTGACCTGTTTGATGGGTTCCACCAGAACCGTCTCACTCTCGGCACTCAGGTTTAGGAAGAGGCCCAGAAACCCGGCTGAGCCCAGAAGTCCCGCCAGAAACAAGAGTCTTTCTGTTGACCTCAAGGAAGGGCAATGAGCAGAGCGAATCATCTGGAATCTGGAATTTTGAATCTGGAATTCGCAATCCTTCCCCATCAAAACCACCACCCAATTCCAAAATTCCAGCGGTTCAACGCTTTTACAACAGAACTGCGGTTCTCCATGATGTTGTAGTCAAATTTGAAGGCGATATCGGGATGCGGGAAGTAGGTCAACCCCAGCACGTGGGCGGAACGGGCCCACTGCTTCAAAGGAAGAAAGCCTGCCGGCATCCGAAACTGGGTATCGAAATTCTCGTACCGGTAGAAGGCCACCAGCTGATGAGAGAACTCCAGAGGCAGAAGCTGGAACCCGCCTTCCAGATAATAGCCTCGCATCTTTTCGGCCAGGTTCGGGTTGACTCCGCTCTGCAGCTGGATGGCCCGGTTCATCTCGGCAGCATCCCCGAGATGGGTGATGGCAAACTGGCCCCGCGTTGAAAGGCGATTCCAGCTCCATTCTCCATCGAACTCGAAGATTTTAGTTCTTCCCGACAGGTCAAAATCGAAGCCCGTGTTGCCCATCCAGAAGCTGGTGCCCAGGTTGACATTGGGAATCCCGGCATATTCCAGCCGACCAACGCCGGCGAGGTGGCTGGCATGATCAAGGAAGCCCTTCTGGCGGCCGGCTCTGAAGCCTTCGTCAGCCGAGAAAAAGGAGGCGTTGAGACTGCTCATGCCAAACGCTTTAAAGGAGAACCCTTTCCCCAGGTCTCCTACCAGTCCAGCACCCTGGCCGAACCAGGTCGTGGGAAGAATCACAGTGTCAACGAAGGGTCTCTCCACACCGTTAAAGCTGGCGGGTTCGTGCCTTTCATTCACGATTCCCATAGGAGTGAGCATCATCCCGGCCCGAAAACTGAAGTTCGGATTCAGGACAAAATCCAGGTAGGCCTGTTCCAGCTCCAGCTCGCCGCTCGCCTCTCCCCCCTCGACCAGGGCGTGCTCGAGCTCCAGTTCTCCGACGAAACTGATGCGGTCGTTGAATTTGTGTCCGAAGAGAAGCACAAAACGGTGGAAGTCGAGAACGGTCGGATTCAGGTTGTCATGGTTGACGTGCATTTCCATGTAGCCGCCGTAGGGAACACGACCCTCGGGTCCAGGATCGGCCGCCACAACCTGGTCTTGAGGGTGATCGTCAGAGGCTTCCTCCGATTCCGCGCTGACTTCAGTAGCCAGGTCTTCAGCTTCCTCCGCTAGCGTCAGGGAGGCCTGGACGAGGGTTCCAGCCTCCTCCTCGGGCAATAGTCTGGCCAGACCGGTCAGGATCTGTTCCAGGCCTTTTTCCACCCGGGACAGGCGCGCTTCCAGATCATCCAGGCGAGCCTCTGCTTCGGAATCCTGCGCTTTCACCTCACCAGGTTGAATCTGCGCCAAAAGTGTGTTTATTGGAAAAAAGAGAATCAGAAATGTTACTACCCGAGAAGTCACAGCATCCCTCCTACTAGAAACCACTCAATGAGAATGATTTGAGATTCCTAATAAAAAGTTTAGCCTAGACTAAAACAGAGGTCAACAGAGAACGACAGTGACTGCGTTGCGGGTCGATGGCAGCGATGCTCCAGCTAAACAGGATCAAAACCTTTCTTGGACTTCAGCCCAGCATCGTGGGTCTGCTCGCGATGGTCGTTCTGGTGGGAATGGGCGAGCGGATGGCGGAGCGCTTTCTTCCCGTCTACCTGATGGCCCTGGGGGGTGGAGTGATCGCCGTCGGTTTGCTGGGGGCGATGGACAACCTGCTGTCGGCGCTCTACTCCTATCCCGGAGGCTACCTGGCTGAGCGCCTGGGTACAAAGCCGGCTCTGCTGCTCTTCAACCTCTTCGCCATGGTCGGATATCTCATCGTCATCCTGGTCCCCCGCTGGGAGGCGGTGATTCTGGGAGCTCTGTTCTTCCTGAGCTGGAGCGCGATTTCGCTTCCCGCCACCATGGCCCTGGTGGCCCGGGTCCTCCCCACTGGAAAACGAGCCATGGGAGTGTCCATGCATTCGCTGGTGCGAAGAGTTCCCATGGCGGTGGGACCCATCGTCGGCGGAGTCTGCATCGATGTCTGGGGCACGGTTAATGGAATTCGTATTGCTTTCCTGGGAGCTCTGGCCCTGGCTCTGGTAGCGGCGCTGGTGCAGCAGATCTACATTTCCCGGGAGGCTCCCCGGCAGGACCATTTTCCCGACCCCGAGGTCAACCCTTTGCGAATGCTGCGGCACATGTCGCCTGCTCTGAAGAACCTGCTGGTGTCCGACATTCTGGTGCGCTTTTGCGAACAGATTCCCAATACGTTTGTGGTGATCTGGTGCATGGAGCAGATCTCACGACCCGTATCGGGATTCCAGTTCGGTCTCCTGACCGGCATTGAGATGGCTACCGCCGTACTCATCTACATTCCGGTGGCCTACTTCGCGGATCGAGGTCACAAGAAGCCCTTTGTTCTGGTAACGTTCGTTTTCTTCACGTTCTTCCCCTTGGTGTTGCTGTTTTCCCGTTCTTTCTGGCCATTGGCCGCAGCCTTTATGATCCGAGGGCTCAAGGAGTTTGGCGAACCGACCCGCAAGTCGCTGATTCTGGACCTGGCTCCTGAGAATCGCAAAGCCGGCATGTTCGGGCTTTATTACCTCTTGCGGGATGTCGTTGTTTCGGTTGCCGCGCTGGGAGGGGCTTTCCTGTGGGCCATACGACCTGAAGTCAATTTGCTCACGGCTTTTGCATTCGGCCTGATGGGGGCTGTCTGGTTTGCCCGGAGCGGCAGTGACTTACCAGCTCGTAACCCCAATTAAGGTTGAAGGTACTCAGCCCTCTCTGACGCTCGGGTTCTGACATCCGCCGGCGGCCAGCACCTTCTGACGACTGCGGTGAGCGAGAGGCTACCGACGAATGCTCCAGGTTGAGTTGACGTCTGGAAAAGACCAGCGATAGAATTCACAGCAATGCTCGCCCTGGAACGAAAGATCTCAGAACTGCGGACTCTTCTCAGCAGCTATGAACGGGTCCTGGTGTGCTTCTCTGGCGGCGTCGACTCGAGTTACCTGCTGGCTGAGGCGGTACGCATCCTGGAGACAGGCGCAATAGCTTTTACCGCCGTTTCACCCAGCCTGGCTTCCTGGGAAGGTGAAGAGGCCGCCGGGCTGGCACGCCGACTGGGTGCCCGGCATCTGCTGGTCGAGACCCACGAGCTCGATGACCCGCGTTATTCGGCCAACCCGGTAAATCGATGTTACTTCTGTAAGACCGAGGTGTACGGGGTCGCAGTTGAGGAGGCTCGCAAGCACGGGATCGACAAGATCCTGGACGGATTCAACCGAGATGACCGGGGTGACCACCGGCCAGGACGAAAAGCGGCCCGGGAACACGGCATCCTGTCACCCCTGGACGAGATCGGTTTCGGAAAAGACGACATACGGAGTGCCGCCCGGCAGATCGGGCTCCCGGTCTGGGACAAGCCTGCTCTGGCCTGTCTGTCCAGCCGTTTTCCCTACGGGACCGAGATCACACCCAGACGACTGCAGCAGGTTGCGGAGTGCGAGGGGGTTCTGAGAGAGTCGGGATTTCGCAGCTTCCGCGTTCGCTACCACGATTCGGTTGCGCGCATAGAGGTCAGCGGCGAAGAACTCCCCCGACTTTTTCAGACCGAGGTGAGAGAGACCATTCTTCGCCGATTTCGTCAGTCAGGCTTTACCTACGTGTCCGTCGACCTGCAGGGATATCGAACGGGGTCAATGAACGAGACCGTTCAAGGCGACAGAAAGATCGTCCAACTGGAAAGTGCATCTAAATGAGCAGCACGAAGGCCGCGCAAAAGGAGAGTCAAACATGAGAATCGCAGAGGCAAGCTCGACCAGCGTGAACAATCTGTGGAGCGGCGCTGAGTCTCGAGTGGCAGAGGCGGGGGTCCTCGAGGAAGCTGCACAGGCGATGGCCGACCAGCTGCATGAGCAGTTTTCGGACTCGGTTGTAATCGCGCGAGTGTTCCTGACCGTTCCCTTCGGGAAGCTCCCTGACGCCAATCAGGAATTTGTCCGGAATCTTGCGGAGGGTGCCGGAGCAGGGGACAGTCTCACGGCAGCGACCCCGGTCCTTTCCCTGGTCGGCACGCATGGTCGAGAAGACGAACTGGAATGACCGCCGCAAATCGAAAGGGCATGTGGGAATCCCCCTGATTTCCTCTTCCTTCGTTGACGCAATTCCAATGATTTCGAGACTTCTAAAGGAAATGGGAGTTCCGATCGAGTGGAGCGACAGCCATGACGCCGAGGTCATCATTGAAACAATCGGACATTCGGCCGGTCTTTTCTTCGTCGACGACGCGGCTGAGGCTACTGACGTGCAGGGACGAAAGATCATCGCCGCTCAGGATTTTGTCTCTGCCAACAATGTCACCGGCGTCTTCGGGCTGGGCGGGGCTTACGATGGCGGCGAGGTGATCGTGATCGTGGCCTTTTGCAGCGATTCTTTTCCCCGGGAGAGTGCCGAACAGTTCCTTTCCCTGGTCAGCCTGTTCAAGAGTCGCACCGGCGCTCTGGTTGAGTCCGGCAATATCTTCTCCAACGGTTAGTCGCTACCGCCGTTACAGAAAACACTGCGCCATGCTGTTTCGCTGGAGAGGGGACCAGAGCGGCGGCAGTTCTGATTCTCAGGCCGCGTGATCTCTAGCGGACACCTGGACCTCGAGGCCGTCGGGGTCATGGAAGTAGACCCGGTTTCCGGATCTGCGTGACTTCAGTCCCTCGGATTTGAGTGTTTCTACCACGGCCCCGGCGTCGTAGCCGTCAATCGCGATGCAATAGTGGTTCATGCCCGACGCACTGCTCCGGAACAGCGCCAGAAAGTGCGGGCCCAGGTCCAGGAAGCAGCTGTTCTCCGACTCCCGCACTACCGGGAGACCGAAATGCTTCTGGTAAAAGGCCTTGGAGCGCTGGATGTCGGTTACGCTCAGGGCAACGTGGTTCAGACTCATGCCCTTGAAGGTTGACGCCTGAGAGGAGCGTGTCGTTCCGGCCAGGGCAACCAGTCCTGCGATCAATCCCCGGCGGCTGATCTTCCCTTCTTCGTAGGTAGCAAGGATCCGCGAAATCGTTCTTTCCATTGAGAATTCCTCCTTCATTCCCCCATACTACCCACGTTTCTCAGGGGTGTCAGGTTTTGAATTTCTAAGAAGAGAGGCTTGCTCAGGAGAGCGTGATGATTTACCCGGTGGACTTCAGCCGGAAGTCAGCGATGGTTTACTCCGGGCAAGGCCTGGCTTGCAGCGGAATCTCCACTAGTGTGGCAGAGACAGGACGCCCGAAAGGATGTTCATCGACCAGGTCAAGGGCATTGCTGTCCACCCCGGGCCGGAAGAGAGGCGGACCTGAACTATCTTCACCACAGTTCCTACCCCAATAATTGCCTATATCGTTGCCTGTCTTTCCATCTGTGACCGACAACGCCTCTGTGCTTGCCAGTGGCGTGGCCGTCCAAGAGGTGATGAACCCGCCCGAAGAGCTGAATTTCTGAATGCGGCTCCCGTAGTGATCACTCACATAGACATGATCGGAATTGTCGACAGCAATGCCCACGGGCCCGTCGAATTCACCATCCCCGATGCCCGACGTACCCCACTTCGTGACAAAGGTTCCAGCGCTGTCGAATTTCTGAACCCGATCGTTGAAATGGTCTACCACGTAGAGATTGTCATCGATATCGACAGCGATGCCCATGGGTGAATTGAATTCACCGTCTCCAGTTCCTACCGGGCTGCCCTGATTGCGTCCGAAATGGATGTTGACCCCGGCAGCGCCGATTTGGTGCACGACCTTGCCCTCCGCATCGAATTTCTGGACCCGATTGCCTCCGATCTGGCGTGGTGATTGGGAGGGCATCAAATTGAAATGGGTCGCGATCTCAGAGACATAGATGTTCCCATTGCTGTCTATGGCCACATCATATGCTTCGTTCACCCTTCCAGTTCCAGGAGTGCAATCAACTATCGGACCAAAGAAGCTTCCACATTCTCCTGCATCAAACTGGCCAATAAACACTCCTGCAGTGTTGTATTCAAGAACGCGGGTGCCTGAACCAACGACCATCGCTTTTGATCCGCTGACATCGACACTTTCAGGTGAAAAAAGAGGGCCCAGTTCAGCATCGCCTAAGGCGAGGATAGGAGTCCCGGCCAGGTCAAGCTTCTGCAAGCGGCGATTCTCTGTGTCCGGCACATAGATAAATACTTCCTCCCCGTCCGGATTGAACACCATGGCCAGCTCTCCAGGGGCACTGCCACCACCACCAAAAGTGTTGAGCAAATCCCCGGCAGTGCTGAACTTTCTGATGACGTTGTCAGAATCGGATACAAACACGTTGGTGCCATCCGTAGTCACACCCAGGGGACTGTAGGTTGGGCCCACCCTCTCGACCTGGAATCCCCCGTTGTCATAGATATCGTTCTGATAGACCCTGGCGGCGGCGGCGTTGTCCAGGACCAGGCCTGAATCTGCATTGCCTGCGATCTTGTTTCTGGAGATCTCAACTCCAGGCACATTCTTGATGTGGATCCCATATCCAGTGATAGGGATGAACTCTGCCTTAAGGGGATAGCCAGGCCCATTGTTTCCCTGGTAGAAGGCGAACCTCAGTTGTTCATTGTCTTCAAGGGTCTTCTCTGTGATGACGGTTCCGTCAAATTGTCGGAGCGGGCGGGTCTCATAGGTCGCTCCAGTGATCCTGATCCCAGTGCCGCTCCGGCGCACAATGTTCTTCTTGATGATGTTTCCCTTTAGCTCCTCCAGGTTGGCGTTATGTTCGGGGCCACCTGTCTGGTGCAGTTCAATGCCCGCGCTTTCGGCGCCCTCAATGAAGTTTTCCTCTATGATGTTGTTGTTGATGAAAGTGGTGGGACCGGTAGTGAATCCCCCACTCAATTCTATGCCCACACCCCAGGTGGCTACCGGGAGGGGTCTCGTACCGACATTGCGGATGGTATTTCCCACTATCCTGTTGCCATTGGTGCCCGCAGGGGTCCCTCTCGCGCTTATGCCATAGAATCCCATACCGTCCTGCACATTGTTGCTGATCACGCTCTGACTCGAACGGCTGAAGGATATACCGGCCCCAAAGATCACCTTTATGGTGTTGTCATCAATGGTGTTTCGGAGCCCGGACACAGTGATTCCATTGCGCTCTCCACTGATGCTGTTCGATTTTATGACGTTATCATTGCAGGCAGCGATCCACACGCCACTCTGGTTTCGGAATCCTTCGTCGTCCGGGTCTGCACCAATGATATTGCCCTGGATCGTATTCTTTCCCCCTCCTCTTAGCAGGATGCCGGGGCCCTTGAATTCGTTAATGATCAGCCCCTTCACGGTGCTGTTGCCGGCTGTGATCTTCAAACCATGTGCGGGCTTCTCCACACTGGTTCCATTTAGCTCGATAATGGGGGAAGGCTTGGCAGGATCGAAACCTGGCTGGGTGGTTCCATCGATGATCACCGGATCGGTGATCTCGGGCAGCGGCAAACTCGTCACTTCACCAATTCGAATGACATAGGGAGGGGGGCCTGGTATGTCGAAGGAGATCGCATCGAGTCCCGCATTCTGCTCCGCGACCGCCTCTTGGATGGCCGCTCGAAGCGTACACTCTCCTTCAGTCTCAGTCTGGCACCTCCCATCGCCGGGATGGACATCCGAGCCGTCACCCGTCGAATTTACAGCGACAGTTCTCAAGAAAGCGATCTTGCCTTTCTCGCCCGGGTAGGTTGCCTGGACCGGGACAGACCCCGCCGACACTCCCAGCACCAAAGCCAGGACGACTCCCCAGACCCGGCGAACTACCCCACTACTCATGTTTCTATTCACAGGACGGGTCTCACCTGACACCCCGTGAGAAGTGCTACTCGGTTTGTTCAAGCAGCCAGATCTGTTTGGTCCTTTTTACGGAAGTCCAGGCCATGATCCGTCCGTCCCGGCTGAACGACGGGCGGCGCCCGACGTCTTCTGCTACAAACTGGACTTCATCTGTTGCCGCACTCCATCGGTATAACTCAGGCCGTCCATACTCTCTGGAGGTTTTAAAGAAGAACTCGTCTCCGGCCGGTGTCCAGGTTCCGATATGGTCCCAGTGTTCCTCCAGATCCAGCCAGGCAGACGTGGGCCGGCCATCCAGATAGGCCTTCCTGATTCCGTCCTTTCGATAGTCCATAAAGGTCAACTCCTGGCCGTTGGGGTGCCACTCCAGCCCTTCCTTCCAATGGTGTTCTTCCACGGTCGTCAGACGGCGCACCTGGCCATCGGAGAGGCGCACCACAAAAACCCCGAAGCTCTGACTTCCTTCGATGGAACCCAGGTAGCCCAGGCCAGCCAGGTAATCACCGTCCGGAGACCAGCGAATGGTGGGGTTGTACCAGTTGAGCTTCGCCAGTTTCTTTGGCTGACCGCCCCCGGCAGGAATGACACTGAGGCTTCCATTAAAAGCATAGGCGACCAGATCTCCGTTGGGAGACCACCTGGGGTGAGGGTGCACATCACTCAGGTTTTCCAGCTCAACCAGCAACTCCGGAGAGCCCCCGCTCAAAGAAAGCCTGAAAATTGCCTTCGCCTCCCGGGTGGGCGCCAGGAAAACAAGAGTCTGGCCGTCTGATGACAAATCAAATCCAGATCCATAAGCAGTGTCGGTCAGTTGTCGAGGCTCACCGCCCGAGCTGGAAACCGCGAAGATCCTCGGCTGACCCTCCTCCCCTCCCACGAAGTACACCGTCCGGCCATCCGGAGAGAGCAGCGGCCGGGAGCCCTTGGCTACTGTCCTCGGGTCCCCGGACAGATCCGTGCTGGTCACGTTGATCACACTCGTGTTGCGAACCAGCCCAAAGGCGACCTGGTTCTTCTGAGCGATGACCTGAGCGCCCATGATCGTTGCGCCCCGATAGGCAGTCACCCGGCGGGGTTCACCCAGCCGGGTTCCAGTTCGCAGATCCACGGAGACCTCCCAGATATTGGGATCACCATCGCGGGAAGAAACGAAGTAAATGCTGTTCTTGCGCGTGTCCCAGGCAGGCAACTTGTCCGGCTTCGGTGAGCGGGTGATTGGAATAGCCCGCCCGCCGGTCGAGGGCATGATCCAGATATCTGTGTTGGGACCACGACCATCGGCCTGGGGTTGGTTGAATCCGGCCAGGTTGTGGAAGACGAGCCATCTCCCATCCGACGAGTAACCGCCGAATACTGCCTCGTCTGCTTCGAAAGCCACCTCGCTTTGCAGACGACCGTCCAGATCGATGGTATGGAGTCCCAGCTCATCCACGTAGGTCAGAAGCCCTGCCGGGGACCAGAAGATCTGCCTTGTGAATAACGGAATATAGGGGCCGATTCGGCGTTGCTCTCCTTCCTCCGCGGGGACCACGAAAATCCCCCTCACTGCCTCAGGCGGACCCGATTCCCTGACCACATTGGTTGCGGCCAAGTAGCAGATCATCTGACCAGCGGGTGACCAGCGTGGCGAAGCAGGGCTTCGCCAGGGTCCCCAGTCCCTTACCAGCGGGCGGACCAGCGAGCCTGTTCGGTCAGCCACGAAAAGACCGAGCTGTCGGCTCAATTCCGAGTATCCGAAATCATCAGAAAAGCTTACGCCCTGCTCGAAGTCGCCATCCACACTAGCCCGGAAGACCAGTCTCTCCCCGTCGGGAGAGAAATCGAAGTCGGCGGTCAGGAACCAGGGCAATCTTTCGTCATCCAGTACGAATCGAAGGGTCGAGCCCGACGGATTCGGAAAGCGTTGCCCGGTTCCCAGGCGCTCGAGACTCAACCGAGCCTGATGGGCAATGCCAGGTTGATCTCCATACTCATCCAAGATGCGGAGATAGATCCTCGAGGCGTCGGCCCGGCCGAGTTTCTCCAGGCAGTGACCCATGCGCAGCAGGGCCCGGGCCGCGGTTGACCTGGAAACGCTGGTCAGGAGGCTCACTTGCCGGTAAAGCTCCAGGGCGCGCTCCAGGTCACCCTCGACTACTTCCCAGTGTACGGCCTTCTGATAAAGGAGTTCAGGGTCCTCACTATCCTGGGCCGGGATGGCGGAGGAGCTCCATAAGACAAGCAACAAGATCCGGCTCGGAAGTGCCCTGTGCATGATTGAGCCTCCACTCCCCAACCCGATTCCTGGTGCGAAAATGAGAATCTGCACTCCGCTGAAATCGACTCATCGATGGTACGGCAGGGCCGTGCGATAAAGGAAGTCTCGGATCCATTCTAAGACAACCGCAACATCCTCACTCAGGATTCCGCTGCCATCCTTCAGGTAACCCGTCAGCTGCAAGACTGCTGCCGACCCCTCAGAAAAAGGGGTTTTCCCTGGTCAGCCGGGCACGCCCTGGTGGCCGCCAGCGGCGAGTTATGAACCTACCGCGTTCTTGTCACCGTGATCTTCACGGGGAGGAGCGGCGGGAAAGTGCCCTCGCCGCTGCAGGAGATATTCCTCGTCTTGTTTATGAGTCCGAAAATGCTCCACCCGGTCAAGGTGAGGACATGGCTGTCACCCACCGTTCCCGACGGTGGCCAGAGCGTGTCCGGCTGAAACATCCCCTCCATTTCGAGCCCATAGCCAAGCTCTATAGAACAGTTGTCGTCTTCGTCGGCGCAAGCTGTGAACTTATTGAGATCGGCTTGGGCCAAGCCTTTTCTTGAATAGAGGAACCCGCTGTTATCGAGCTCGACCACCGATTCCGGGAAACATTCGTTACCGTTTGTGAATTGGGTCCTGAAGTAGCTGATGTCCAGTTCGCCGATTGCCGGGGGCGGTCCAAATTTTGCGACTGATCCACCGTTGGCGGTGGATTCACCCCAGTCAAATCCACTATCGCTCAACCCTCCCGATTCATTTCCACCTGTCAGCGATCCGTCGAACCTCACCGCGTACCTGTGGTCCACTTCGCCTTCTGTGCCATCGCAGACGTTCGTGTCGTCGCAGTCGGGTTCCCCCTCACATCTCTGGCCTTTAGTGTGCTGCTTGATGAGCCCGTCACCGTCCCGATCACAGAATTCGCCTTGGCCACATCGCGCCTCCACCGGGCTGACGCTGAAAGCAAGCACCAGACACAGTGCTAGAAAAATTAAACTCCAGTTTTGCTTTTCCATCTTCTCCATCTTCTCCATCTTCCTCCTGATGCAAAAGGCGCTCGGCGGGTTGCTGTTCAAACCGCCCGCTGGCCGAAGGGGCCAGCGCCTACGTTGTTGATTGGAGCTTACGTCTCTGCGGTTCCAGTTGTATGTGGATTCAGTCAAGATTGTGTCAGGATTTCTTGACACTGGTGCTCCTTTGCCTTCCCGCCTTCTTCCAAAAAAGGTTCCTGGAACTTGGAACGATTACTGGCCCGGCCGTCCTGGAATTACCGGAAATGCTGGTCAGGGTAGGAACTTCTTCCGGAAAGTTCCTACTCGGAGCATCATTCTGCCTGAGCGTCACCGCCACCAGGCTCTGATCCGACTGCAGCGTCAGCAATCCCTCCATCTCCTGCGCCTGAGCGATGACACTCTCGTCCTCGAACAACTCCCAGACGAAGTTGGCAAAATGACTGCACGGAGCCAGCGGATCCAGTGTTCTTTCGCCAATCAGGTTGAACTCCTGGTCGTAGTGATTGGCGACAGGTAGAATTCCCCGCTTTTTCAGGGCTGATCCTGACCATGAAGGCATGGTTAAGGATCAGCAAGTGCGGAGGTTAGTGAAGTTGCGAAAGAACGAGAAGACGCTAACGATGGTGGCGGCGAGAGCGGGGCTGTCGCGAAAGACGGCTCGGAAGTACCTGAAGTCGGGAAAGCTGCCGAGCCAGTGTCAGCCGGAGCGGTATTGGAGAACTCGATCGGATCCGTTCGAGTCGGTATGGCCGGAAGTGGAAGAGATCCTGAAGCGATCGCCGACGGTGGAGGCGACAGCGGTGTTCGAGTATTTGTGCCGTCAGCAGGAAGGGGCCTTCCAGCAAGGCCAGTTGAGAACACTGCAGCGGAGGATCAAGCAGTGGAAGGTAGAACACGGAGAAGCGAAGGAGGTGATGTTCCCGCAGAAGTATAGGCCGGGACATCAAGCACAATCGGACTTTACCTTTATGGGGCGTCTGGGAGTGACGATCCAGGGTCAGCCGTTTCCCCATCTGCTGTACCACTTTGTGTTGGCCTACTCGAACTGGGAAGCGACCACGCTGTGTTTCAGTGAGTCGTTTGAGAGCCTCAGCCTGGGGCTTCAGAACGCGTTGTGGGAGTTGGGGGCGCTGCCCGAGGAACACCGAACAGACCGGCTCTCGGCGGCAGTCAACAACCTGAAGCGGGAAGAGTTCACCGAGCGCTATCAAGGGTTGCTGAACCACTTCGGGATGCGCTCGAGTCGCACCCAGGCAGGCAAGGCACACGAGAACGGGGATGTGGAACAGGCCCATCACCGCTTGAAACGGGCCATCGAGCAGGAACTGCTGCTGCGGTGCAGCCGTGATTTTTCCAGCCGGGAAGAGTACGAGGGCTTTGTAGCGGTGATTGTGGCCCGGCGCAATGCGGCCCGACAAAAGCGCCTGGGAGAAGAGCTGGCAGTGATGCGCCCGTTGCCGGCACGCCGTCTGGACGACTTCACCCGGCAGTGGGTGAGAGTCTCCCCCAGCAGTACGATCCGGGTTCTCCACAACACCTATTCGGTGGACAGCCGGTTGATCGGCGAGCGAGTGCAAGTGCGGGTGTGGGCGGATCAGCTGGAGGTCTACTACGGGGGTCAGCGGCAAGCACGGATGCCGCGCTTGCGTGGAGAAGGCAAGCATCGCATTGACTACCGGCACGTGATCCATTCCCTGGTGCGCAAACCAGGGGCGTTCATTCGCTATCGCTGGCGCGAGGATCTGTTTCCGGGGATCTTGTTTCGAGTCGCCTACGACGAGCTGCGCCAGGATTGTCCGGCCACGGCGGATCGCCAATATCTGAAGATCCTCGAGTTGGCTGCCCAGGAAGGAGAGCAGCGGGTGCGAGAAGCGCTTCAGGGGCTGATTGAGAGGGGACAAAGAATCCGTTTCGAAGCAGTACGAGAATGCCTCGTCGATCCAGTCGTGGAACCCTGGGAAGTGGCGGTGGAGAAGATGGACGTGGGCGTCTATGACACGCTTCTGGAAAGCTTGGAGGTGAGGTCATGAGCACAGGCAGCTTGACCCGGCTTCGCGAGTGCCTTATCCAGCTCCATCTACCGGCCTTTCGGGAGCACTATGCCGCCCAGGCGGCACTGGCCACGAAGGAAAGTCTTTCCTATCCCCGGTTTCTCTTGTCGTTATCTGAGATCGAAGTGGCGGAGCGGCACGAGCGCAAAATCCAGCGCTTGCGCCGAATCTCGAAGCTTCCCTGGGAGAAAACGCTGACGGCGTTGGACCGCTCGCGCTTGCCCCAAAGCGTGGATCGCCAACTGACGGCGCTGCTGGAAGGTACTTTTTTGGATCGTGCCGAGAACGTTTTGGCTTTCGGCAACCCTGGAAGTGGCAAGACCCATCTGGTCTGTGCTCTCGGCCAGGAGTTGGTTCTGCTGGGGCGCCGGGTTTTGTTCTCTACCTGCGCCCTGCTGGTACAGCGATTACTGCGGGCCAAAATCGATCTGACCCTGGAGAAGGAGTTCAAGAAACTGGATCGCTTCGAGGCTCTCATAATCGACGACATAGGATACGTTCAGCAAAGCCGGGAGGAAATGGAGGTTCTTTTCACACTGCTGGCCCATCGCTACGAACGCCGCAGCATCTTGCTGACTAGCAACCTGATCTTCTCGGACTGGGAGAGGATCTTCAAGGACCCCATGACGACGGCTGCGGCCATCGACCGAGTGGTGCACCACAGTGTGATTCTAGAACTCAACGTCTCGAGCTACCGGATGGAGAGCGCCAAGAAGAAACAGCAGGGAACCACAAAATGAGGAAACCGCGAGGAGGTCAAATCCGGGCAAATCGGCTGATTGGGCCCCGGGAAGTGCTTGGTGGAAGCGATAGACGAGTGTCCGCGAAGAGGACAGGTCGTACAGCGCCCTACAGAGGCCACTCAGGACCCTTGTGGATCTGGTCCACTCCCCTCGACGCCGGCGCGAGCGAGCGGGAGCTCCGTTCGGGCTACGCCCTCACTCCGTCCCCCTCGCATTCTAAGAACATCTCTCTTTTTTACAGAACGGAGGACCCGGAAAGAGTCGTCTTAGAGGACGGCTACAGCTCTTTTTTATCAATCCCTTGTGTGGGGATTTCCAATTGTCGCTGCGGGAATTCTATTCGTCGTTGATCATCGTAGAGTCGCACCGTGACGTTGGCGTCCGGTGAGCCTTCTTCTGCCGGGTAGACTAGGGCCAGGCCCGTGTCCCGGTCCTCCAGGGAATCGACGACCACGGAAAACTCGGTCAGCTGATTCGAGGCCGGTACTCCCGCTTCCACCAGCGTGATGTCATTGGCTACATCTTTTCTGGCAAAGACGACAACGCCTCCCACGTCCGGCTCGGCAAAGACCCGTGCATATCCCACCTGCAGATCGGCCGTTCCGGGAGTCTGGAGTGAAATCGACTCTCCTTCTTTCAGCTCGAACTCAAAACGGGAGTTGGTACCCAGGTCTCCCAGGGTCAGCTCCATGGGCTCTCCATCCGGGGAGGAGAAAAACTCCACCTGCACGGCGCTGTCCTCTCCGGCATTGGCCAGCACCAGGGTGGAGAGTAGCTGGATGTTGGCAATGGAGCCGTCCGCAAACTGGGGAAAGAAGAAAGATCCCAGAACTTGAGCCGGACCTCCGGGTTCCACAACTGTCCCGTTGGCGGAGAGATCATCGTCTCCCCGGCCGCCATCGATGAAGTGCAGATCCAGTTTGCCTTCCGAGATCTCCACTCCGGTCATCTCATCGGAGACGAAGTCGTACCAGTGATCGGTACCATTGCCTGGAGTAGGACCGAATTTGTAGTAAGTGTCGATCTCCAGGCCATCGGGCAGGAGCAACTCTACAGAGGTAGCGGCCCCCGGGGCCAGACCCTGGACGGAGAACTGGAACAAACCTAGCCCGGATTATGCAGGAGATCTAAATTCAAGTGAGATTTGGGCCCAGAAAAAAGGCCGTAGCTCTCTGATATAAAAGGGTTTAGAGAAACAAAGACCCTAAACAGGAGCTACGGCAATGTCAAAAACAGTCTGCCAGAATACCCTGCCATTTCATAGCCACAGAAACATCACGGCTCGTTTTGATGGGGGGAGCCTCACTTCCGACGCAGGATGGTTGTTGTTTGGATCGCTGGATCGTCAACATCGATTGTGCGAGGGCTTCAGTTCCTGTATTTCGGAAAGTCGAGACCAACGCTACATTCGTCATGACCTGTTGAAGTTGATCCGACAACGAGTCTTGCAGATCGTGGCCGGCTACGAAGACTGTAACGACGCCGATACGCTGCGCTCGGATCCGATGCTCAAGACAGTCTGTGATCAGTTGCCCGAGAGCGATCCCGACTTGGCCACCCAGCCGACTTTCTCCCGTTTGGAGAACTCCGTCACCAAGAAGGATCTGATACGTCTGAGCCGGTGGCTGCTAGGCCGTTATGTGCGCTCCCTGAAGAAGAGACGCCCCAGCAAGATCATCCTGGATCTGGACAGTACCGATGACCACACTCACGGCCAACAGGAGTTCTCCTTCTACCACGGGTATTACCGAAACCACATTCTGCATCCTTTGCTGATCTTCGATGCCGCCACGGGAGACCTGGTGTGTGCCATGTTGAGACCTGGCAACAAGGGGGCTGCCTCTCACATCGTGCCCGTTTTGAAGCGCGTCGTGGAGGCCATCCGACAAGGAGTGGGGACGGATGTCGAGATTGAGATTCGGGCCGACAGCGGCTTTGCCACGCCTCGGCTCTACGAGTTCTGTGAAGGTGAAGAGAATAAACTCCAATATGTCATTGGGTTAAGTCGAAACCCTCGCCTGCAGCGAGTGGTCGAGCCGCTGCTGGATTCGACTCGGCTGAGGTTCGTTGAGCTGGAGGAAAAACAGCGTCAGTTTGACGAGTTTCTTTATCGAGCCCACAGCTGGGATCGATCCCGTCGCGTCATTGTCAAAGTGGAGGTCGATCAGCGTGGGATCAACCGTCGCTTTGTAGTCACCAACCGGGACGATCTCTGCTCCCAATCACTTTATGACCACTACACAAACCGAGGGCAGACCGAGAACTTCATCAAGGCCTTCAAGAATCATCTGAGCATGGACCGACTCAGCTGTCATCGATTCCTGGCCAATCAGTTTCGACTCCTCCTGCATGCACTGGCTTACCAGATGTTCGTGCGCCTGCGCGACTATCTGCACGGAACCCCCTGGCACAAGCTCGAAATCGAAACCTTACGTCGTCGGGTCCTCAAGATTGGGGCCCGGATCCGACAAACCACTCGACGCATCTGGGTCCATCTTTCCTCAGCCTTCCCCGAACAACCCCTCTTCCACCTCGTCTTGAGTCGCCTGAACTCCAGTTAGCTTTTCCCAGCTCCCCCGGAAAACCGCTTCCGACACTCATCCAGGCCCAGATCTGTCTGAAATTCACTCCCCAAACCACTCAAACGCCTCGCCAACCCATATTCTTCGCAAATCCGCCTGTCACACCTGCCCGCTTCCGAGTTGGGCCACTTCTCGAGTCGTTTTTCAACACCGGACTACGGTTCTTGCATAATCCGGGCTAGGGGGAAGACGACGCCTGGCGGTGTGTCCATCGGCGACGGGTTCTCCACGGTCTGCACGGCGACGAGCGAAGTTCCCTGAACCGAAACCAGGCTGACATACTCTCCGGTCACTGCGCTGGGCAGGGAGGCCCCGTGGGCCTGTTCACTGTCGGCGGTACCGTCGTGGTTGCCGTCCCCGCCGTTGGGAGCGGCTTCCTCAAGGCTGTCCTCCACTCCATCCTTATCGTCGTCCGGAGGGGCGGACAGGTGAGGAAAAACATAAACCGCCCCGGCGTCCGGCATGGAGTTGTCATCCGAGTCGCCGTTGATGCCGGTGGCGTTGCTGGCCTCATGATTCGCAGCGACCACCAGCGTGTCGTCTAAAATAGCTACGGACCTGCCAAAGAAGTCACCGCCTCCGGTATTGGAGGCCTTCAAATAGGCCTGCTGGCTCCACACCGTGCCGTCACGGGTAAATACATACGCCGCCCCGGCATCGGGCGCTGAATTATTACTCTGATCGCCGGTGCCGCCAGTGGCGTTGCCGTCCTCCAGGAAAGCACCGACCACCAGCGTGTCACCAGAAATAGCTACGGAAATGCCAAACTCGTCAAAACCACCAGTCCTGAAGGCCCTCAGGCGAGCCTGCTGGCTCCAAGTGGTGTCGCTGCGGGTAAATACATACGCCGATCCCGAGGCACCGTCCTCTAGCGGAGCACCGACCACCAGCGTGTCGCCAGAAATGGCTACGGAATAGCCGAAGGCAGATTGGAGCCCTGTGGAAAGGAAGGACGACTTCAGGTAAGCCTGCTGGCTCCAAGTGGTGCCGCTCGGTTGAATACATACGCCGACATACCTGGGTGTATAGGAAGTATGAATGCCCTTTGAGGTGATTCGCCGACTATTCGGTCAATGACGGAAGCGTCTTCTGGCGGGTCAAGATTCCCTCTAGCCGGGATAACCGCTCCATCAGGTTGTCAGTCACCATCTGCTGCTGCTGAATCTGTTCCTGTTGCTGTTGCATGACCTGGTGCTGTTTCTGGAGTTCGTTCAACAGCATCACGTTCAACTCCTGATAGAGCACCGTCCGGACTCTGCCCGAGTCGTCATGGACGACCAGTTCGGGATACACCTGTGCTACTTCCTCTGCAATCAGCCCGTACTGCAGCCGATAATCACCGGCGGCGTACTCCTTTCTGTAACGAAAGGTGACCGGTCGCAGCCGCATCAGGCTGGTGCTGCCCTGTCCCATGTCGCGGATGTCTTCCTTGAACCGCTTCGAGGAGGGAGGGAAGATCTGGATACCGGCGACAAAAGCAGTGTGTCCGGCGTCCCCGATTTTGATGGTGTCCGATTCCCCTGCCACGCCCGTGTTGCCGATATAGATGTTGTTGTCTCCGATTGTGGCGTTCACTCCTGCCCGAAACCCAAGAGCGATGTTGAATTTGCCGGTGGTGTTGCCGCCGAGCTCTGCGCCCGCAACGGCAGTGTTTTGAGAGCCGGTGGTATTGCCGCTGAGCGCACTGATCCCATTCGCTGTGTTGTTACCACCTGCGGTGTTGCTGGTGAGTGCTCCGGACCCACTCGCTGTGTTGCCAACGCCAGTGGTGTTGTCGGTGAGCGCCACGGTCCCAGTCGCTGTGTTGTTACCGCCAGTGGTGTTACTGCGGAGCGCCCCGCTGCCATTTGCGGTGTTTTGAGAGCCGGTGATGTTGCTGAAGAGCGCCGAGACGCCACTCGCTGTATTTTCAAAGCCGGTAGTGTTGTTCTCGAGTGCATGGGACCCACTCGCAGTGTTGTTACCGCCAGTGGTGTTGTTGGTGAGCGCATCGACCCCAATAGCGGTGTTGAATGTAGGCGAGTCCTCGGTGATGATGTGTTGATTGGGCGCACCGATCGTCAGGTCCATCGCGGCCATCTGTGTTTGATTCGGCCCCGTGGAGACCACTACCAGATACGTCCCTGGATCAATTGGGCCCAGTTCGGCTTCGATCAACGTGTCGGTCAGGGTCATGAGATCGATGGTCAGCTCATCCAGCGTACCCATGTCGTTACCGAAGAATACCCGGGGGTTGGAACCGAAGTTCGCGCCCACAAGAGACAGCATTTCGGGATCGGCATCCAAATTCGCCACAGCGATGGTGATAACAGGAGACACTTGCCCCTGCCCCCACAGTTGAGCTGGACACGAAAACAAGATCCCCTGTATTAGTCCCCATCGAATGTGTCGCTTCATGGTCAGGTTCCTCCTCACGTTTTCTAGCTGCTTCTGCCACGCAGCTCACCTTCTACGTGCCCGTGCTAGTGCCGGGAGTTCTGAAAACTGCGGGCAGCCACCAGGTACCGTCGTGACTGGGAGTCTAAGTCTCTTCAGCTCCAGTTCTATGTGGATTGAGTCAAGATTTTGTCAGGATTTCTTGACAATCGAGGAAGGCAGGTGTCTCAGGCTTCGAAGCGGTAACCTACGCCGCGGACACCAATCAGATAGCGGGGTGTGGCGGGGTCTGGCTCGATCTTCTTGCGAAGATTGGTGATGTGAGTGTCGACCACCCGGTCCGTGATGAAGGTGTCTTGGCCCCAGGCCAGGTCCAGAATCCGGTCTCGGCTCAGCACCTTGCCGCGGTGCCTGATAAAGACCGCCAGCAGCTTGAACTCAAGTGGAGTGAGGCTCAGGGGCTTTCCAACCCGCAGCACATCAAATCGCTCCAGGTCGACTTCGATGTCTCCGAACCGAAACATCCGGGGTTCGACTGCCCTCCGCAGCAGGGCCTTGACTCGAGCCTTCAATTCAAGAGGGCTGAAGGGCTTAGTCACGTAATCGTCTGCACCCAGCTCCAATCCCAGTACCTTTTCGGCCTCGTGGTCGCGCGCCGTCAAAAGCATCAGCGGAGTGCTGATGCCGCGACGGCGAAGCTCGCGACAGACTTCAAACCCATCCTTCCCCGGAAGCATGACATCCAGAATGATCAGATCAAAAGAATGCTCACCGACCATTTGGAGTGCAGTCTCACCATCGGCAACCCGTTCAACCTGGTAACCCTCGAGGGAAAGATCGTCTTCCAGAACCATTGCGATGTCGTCCTCGTCTTCCACCAGAAGGATCTCAGCCATCTTCACTCCCCTCCAGGGGAAGCACGATGGTAAAGGTGCTCCCTTCCCCAGGCCGGCTCTCCACCGTTACACCGCCGTCATGGGCTCGGACAATTCGATCCACCATGGCCAGTCCCAGACCGGTTCCAGCGGCAGCAGATCGTCTTGAGGAGGATCCCCGTACGAATTTTTGGAAAATGGCCTTCTTTTCATGCTTCTCGATCCCCGCCCCATGGTCACTTACAGAGATTTCCAGGGCAGAAGGAGTGATTTCCATTCTCACCTGAATGACCGAATCCCTCGGAGAGTACTTGGCTGCGTTATCCAGAAGATTCCACAAGGCCTGTGCCAGGGCCTCCCGATCTGCCCGGATCCGTGCATTCGAATCCGCCAGTTCGAGCAGAATCTGCTGGGTCCGATCCGGCGATTCCGTTTGGAATTCCTTCACTACATCTTCCACAAACCCGGAGGCATCGAAACTCTCCCGCTGAAATCGCCTGGCCCCCGCCTCCATCCGGGCAAAGTCGAGAAGACCTTTCACGAGACGGTGCAACCGTTTCGTCTGGCGCTGCAGAACATCGTAATACTTCTGCCTCCGATCCTCTGTACCGATCCGGTTGGTGGCCAGCACCTCTGCAACCTGACGCAGGGAAGTCAAGGGCGTCTGAAAATCATGAGAGACGGCGGCAACGAACTCAGAACGAAGTCGGGAAACTTCCATTTCTCGAGCTATTGCCCGAGTCAGAAAAAAGACGCTGAGGCAGAACATGAGTCCAACCATGGCGAGACCGGCAAAGAGGATGGATCTTTTACGCGACAAGCCCGCCCGGTCAATTCTCGGGTCCCGACTTGCTACGTGAAGCGTCCAGGGTAGACGGCTCTCGCCGGGGCTGCGAATGGCCTGCTGCCCATGGTTTTGAAGAGGCCCTCCCAACACCAGCCTTCCGTTGGGTCCAGTCAGAGCCGGGCTGAGATTTCGCTCCACTGCCAGGCCGGGTAGCCCCAACCAGCTTTTCGCCAGGAAATCCTGCCCCAGAACGAAACCGATTGCGTGGCTTCTGGTTTGCCGCCACAGGAGCAGTGCGGAAGCTGTCTCCGCAAAAACGATCTGCCGACCTTCCGTCGGAGGGGTTCCGCCCTGTCGTCGTTGCCACTCCTGGCCCAGAACCGCAACTCCGGCGACTAAAGCGTGGTCGGCCGCCCTCGGGACTACCTGGATTCCGCCGGACCATTGTGCTGATTCATCCGCGTAGAAACGATAGGCTGCCTGACTCAATGGCCAGCGACCTTCTGCCAGGCCGAGGCGCAATTCTCTCGCTTCTCTTTCCAGGGCTCCCTGTTGGCCCAAACGCTGAAAAAGCGCACACCGCGAATGTCTGGCCACCAGCTCAGCCGGAAAGTCGTCGACTAGGGTATTCGCAGAAGATGACTGACATGTATCACATCCCGGGCCGGGACTCGGGCCTGTTTGGCTTCGAGCGAAGTGCCAGTTTTCCGTTTGGCCATCGCAATGTGTTTTTTGCGAAGCGCCATCAATCTCGCCTCATCCCCTTTTTTCTTAAAGAAGGCGTCTCTCTGTATGCCCTGCCGCTCACTTCGGAAGGAGACGAGCCGGCAGACGAGTCCATGCATCTCGTAGAGAACGAAACCGAGCTGGTCTACGAGGAGATCCGTTCCCGACAGGGCATAGCCATTCCACACACCACGGGAACGGGGATGGGAACCGACTGGCACGTACATGATTCGCAGGTGGAACCGGTAGCCGAGATCTTCCAGGGGATGCGACAAAGCTACGAACAGGTGGACGCCCCTTATGCCCCCACTACGGCGCAAATCGAGCGGGCAGCGGAACGAGCCAAGCAAGACCCTGCCAGCTGGCCTATGACGCTGGGCAGGATCCGGCCCGAGGGAATGCTTTCTGAAGCCTGGAAGAAGGGACACCGGCTGGGTGTCATTGCTTCTTCCGATCATATTTCCACTCACATGTCCTACGCCATGGTCTACGCCCCGGATTCAACCAGAGAGGCCATTCTGGAAAGTATCCGTGCCCGCCACACCTACGCCGCCACCGACAACATCATTCTGGAAGTCTGGATGGGTGAGCATTTCATAGGAGAGGAGTTCACAGCCTCGGAAGCGCTGCCGGCCCTCTCAGTGAAAGCTCGGGGAACCGGATCCATATCCAGGGTGGACGTGCTACGCGACAGTCAGGTGGGCTACTCGAGCCAACCGGCCGGCCCCACAGTTGACCTGGAATACCAGGATCAGGAGGCGACCCGGGGCACCCATTACTATTACGTACGTATTCTTCAGGAGGACGGAATGATCGCCTGGTCCTCCCCCATCTGGGCCACCCTGGAATAAGGGGACAGTCTACTCTGACACCTTTATTCCGCTCTGCCCCTGCGGAGATCTTCAATCACCGGCAGGCTACGATCGGACGGAATCGAGATCCCGCGAGCCTCCATCTTGGGAGAGGGATAACGGATGATGGCTGAGGCGCCTGAAGGACTCGGCCGTGATCAAGTAGTTGTGCTCCAGCCGGATGCCTCCGATCCCTTCGACGTAAAGTCCGGGTTCCAGTGTCACCACATCTCCCGCCACCAGCTCATCCTCACTCTCCGGCACCAGGATGGGGGGTTCGGGATGACCCAGTCCGATCCCGTGGCCGGCGTGGTGACGCAGAGCTCCGTGACCGGCCTTTTCCAGTTCCGACGATACGACTTCGTAGACACGGCGGGCCAAGGCGCCGGGTCCGAGTACGGCTTCACCCTTTTTCATGGCCCGGCGGCATGCCCCGAACAGTTCCGACTGACTCTCTCGAGGGTGTTCTCCCACATGAATCGTGTTGGTGGTGTCGCTTCGATATCCGTCCATGACCACAGACAAGTCGAGAATGAAGAGATCTCCATCCTGGAGTTTGTATCCTGTGGGTAGCCCTCCGACCTTGGGTTGATCCGGCGGCGCCGCTCGGACGTCTCCATACACCAGCAGCGGCCGTTCTGCCGCTTCCATTGCGGCCGACTGGACCTCCCGGTAAACATCGAATTCGCTGACGCCGGGTCGAACGACTTCCAGGGCCCGGGCGTGACCGGCTTCCGCAGCCTTCATACATCGCTGGAGCAGGGAGATCTCGTCCGCTTCTTTGACCCGTCGCAGCGACCGGATGACGGAGCCCAGGTCTTCATCCAGGTTCTGACCGGGGAACTGAGACGCGCCGCGGGGGAACCAGCTGTTCTCGAGTAGACCCTTGCCCGGCGCGACTTGATCTTTGGTTCGGTTCAGCGTGGCCAACAGCAGCGCGTCCCGGTTCACCACCGAGTGTCTGTGGTCGTACCACTTCCCCTCCACCACATCGTCGACAAAAGGCTCCGTCGCGGATCGCAGCGCGAAGTTGTCGCAAACCAGAGTTGCGTGGCCCCTGCGCTCCAGGAGCAGGAAGCCTCGTTCGCCGGAGGAAAAGCTGAGGGGGTTGATCCAGAAATTGGAGAAATAATGGGCGTGCCGCGGATCCGCTATCAGCGCCCACTCGATCTGCTCGGGGAGGGCTCCCCAGAGCCGTTCTCGTCGTGCCCGGCAACCTTGTTGTGTCAGCATTGGAAGCCCTCAAACCGGCAGTCGGTTCCACTTGATCCTCTCTCCCTGACCCGGCGTGGAGCTGCCACCAGCTCCCGAGATGTTCTATTCAACCGGTTCAACGTCAACGCAGGCCCTGTTCTGAAGCACCGGGTCTACCTCATCGCTCCCTTAGGGCTCGCGCAGAAATAACTTGGCATTTTGGCATCTCATCTTCACACCATCTTCGGCCGCTCCTCAATCGCGAAATCCTCAACGTAGACCAGGCTACGCCCGCGGTTTCGCTCAATCGTTCGCGGCCAAATCTGATGCAAATCTAAGCGCCAATTCTACCAAGGTATTTCTGCGCGAGCCCTTAGTGGGTGAAGCGCTCATAGATACTCTCCAGCGTCGCTCCTTCGCTGCGGATGTGGTCCTGAAGTCCAGCTTCTCGTTCGGTCACCTCGGCGGCCAGACGAGGAAGTTCGTCCCGTCCTTCTTCGGGAACCTTGATGAGACCACTGAGGTCACCGTGGAGGAGATCTCCGGAGGCGATGGGCAGTCCGCCGACAGTGACAGGAACATTCACCCGAACGATTTCAAAATGGGCGTGGCTGGCGACCAGTCCTCGGGCGAAGATGTGAAAGCCCAGGCTGGAAACTTCATCCAGATCTCGAACTCCCGCGTCACTGATCACTCCGATACCTCCGAATTTCTGGAACAGGGTGGCCATCACATCTCCGCAGTGGGTCGCAAAGTCGGCATGAGGGCCCGTTTCCTGGATGATGACCACGCCGGGTCCGGGCAAGGCCTGCAGAGCCTCACAAATCCCTATCAGTCGCGACACAGCCCGCTCTCGATTCCCGGGGTGTGCAGCCATGGTCACCGCCTGCGCTGTGACCGCAAAACCGCACATGATTCCCAGCTGGGGGTTCATACAGCGTAGACTGAGATCGGCAAATCCGGAGATTCTGTTTCGTACCTTCAATTGCTCCACCGCGTTGCACAAGGTGGGTGTGTCGATTCGGCTCAGCGCTTGGATCAGCTCCTGTGATTCAGCAGTCATACTTCTTCCTCCAGTCTAATAGTGATTTCAAACGAGTCCGGTTACCTTGCCCGTGTTCAGGTCTACATCCACGCGGCGGTAGGCGGGATTCGACGAGGTACCCGGCATCAGTTTGATGTCGCCTGCACACGGACACAAAAAACGGGCGCCAGTGTACACCAGAATGTCCTGAATGGGCAGCGCCCAATCTTCCGGAACACACTTCCGGCCGGGGTCGTGACTTAGACTCAATGGTGTCTTGACCATCATGGTGGCAAAGTCGTCGAAGCGCTCGTCAGACTCCAGCCGGGAGGCTTTGGCACGTGCTTCCGGGGTCCAGTGGACACCCTGGGCGCCGTAAACCTCTCTGGCAATGACTTCGACCCGCTCCTTCAGTTTCATGGTCGAAGGGTACAGAAAGCGAAACTCCTTCTCTTCCTCCGCCGCTTCCACAGCAGCCTCGGCCAGTTCCATGGCGCCCTCCCCACCTCTGGCCCAGTGGTCCGAGACCGCAAAGCGCCCGTGGAAGCCTTCCACAGCATTCCGTACCAGCTGGACCTCTTCGTCGGTGTCCTTGTGAAAGCGATTCAGACAAACCACCGGATTCACACCAGACTTCCGAATGATTGCGATGTGGTGCAGCAGATTCGGCAGACCTCTCTCAACCAGGTCGAGGGCCTGACTCGTGTATTCGTTCGGAAGGCTGCTCCCGGGAATGACCGGCGGGCCTCCCCCGTGCAGTTTCAAAGCCCGCATCGTCGCCGTCAGGACTACGGCATCGGGTACAAGCCCGCTGGTCCGGCACTTTACGTTCCAGAATTTCTCAAAGCCGATCTCAGATCCAAAACCACTTTCCGTAACGTGGTAGTCGAAGAGCTTCAGGCCCAACCGATCGCCGATGATGGAGGACTGCCCAATGGCGATATTGGCAAAAGGTCCGGTGTGAACCAGGCAGGGCTGATAGTCGGCCGTACAGCACAGCGTAGGGTTGATGGCGTTGCGCATCCAGGCGCACATGGCCCCGTCAACCTCCAGATCCGCTGTGGTGATCGGCCGGCCCTGCTTGTCGAAGGCGACGGTGATCTCGGCGATCCGTTGGCGAAGATCGGGCAGATCCTGAGCGATAGAAAGAATGGCCATCAGCTCTGAGCTGGCGGATATGTTGAACCTGGAACTCATCATGAAGCCGTCCAGTCGGCCTCCCATCCCAATCACGATGTTGCGAAGCGATTGGGCGCAAAAGTCCATGGCCCAGCCCAATTGAACCCGACTCGGATCGATACCCAGGCGCGGCATGCCGCTTCGACGCAGCAGCTCGTCGTCACTGTAGTTGCGTTCGTGCTGCATCCGGGCAGTCACCGCAACCATGCCCAGATTGTGGGCGTTGGTCACATCGTTCATGTCACCCGTCAGCCCCATCGACAGCTCATCCATGGGGATCAGAAGCGCGTTGCCGCCTCCCGCAGCAGTCCCCTTCATGTTCATGGTGGGGCCCCCCGAAGCCTGCCGGACACAGCCACCCGGATTCTTCCCCAGCCTGGCCAGTCCCTGAATCAGCCCCAGCGTTGTGGTGGTTTTCCCTTCCCCCAGAGGAGTGGGGGTCATTCCGGTAACATCGATGTATTTTCCGTTCGGCTTGTTGTGAAGACGATCCATGATCTTCAAGAAGCTCAGCTTTCCAAGCCTCCCAATGGGAATCATCTCCATCTGGCTGAGCCCCAGGCGTTCACCCCATTCGCTGGGAGTCGGCATGTTCGCCTCGGCTGCTTGCGATATCTCCCAGTTCGCCATTGAAGTCGGGTCATAAATCATCGTCGCTTCTCCCACGGTGTTCTACTGTCGCGCTAGTGCACTGTCCGGAGGTGCTCATTCATCGTTGGCGGGATCGTCCATAGTGTAACAAAAGGTCCTATGGCTGCTTCCCATCCCAGAAATCGTCAGGACGCAGGTCGGTCCGCGTGACTTCTTCATTGAGCCAGGGCAGAACTCCATACGGCCTCTGACGCGGCCACAACTCGTCCAGTGAGTCTCCCTCGTAGAGCCGGCCCGCCTTCATCACGTAGGCAATGTCGGTACTGTTGCGGATATTGTCCAGAGGGTTGGAGCTGAGCACCACCAGGTCCGCAATTTTTCCGACTTCGACGGAACCGATCTCGTCCTCCAGTCCCAGAAAGTGGGAGCCGCCCAGACTGGCCGCCTCCAGAGTCTCCATCGGCGAGAGCCCATGGGCATAGGCCCAGGCTTCCCAGTGAGTGCCCAGACCGTCCTGCTCTCCGTGGGCACCGACGGCTAGATAGGCTCCGGCCCGCTTCATGTCGGCAGCCCCTTCGGCCAGGATCGGAAACATGAACTCGCGGGCAGGTTTCTTTACAAAGCTGCGCCGGGAAGCCGTTTCCTGCCAGGGACTCCAGTGCATCAGCTTGCTGTCTTGCCAAAGATCGCTGGCCCCATACCAGTACTCGATCGCGTTTCCGGTGGGATAGTCGCTCATTATCAGCTGGGCTGAGTAGTGAGCACGGGCCTGGCCAAAAAAGCTGAAAACGTCACTGTAGATGGGAACGAACTGAACAGGGTGCTCCCAACCTGCGTGGCCGGTCATTACCAGGCCCAGAAAGTACTCCAGATCAGATCCTTCGGAGGTCAGGGTTACTCCTCTCCTGCGGGCGGCTTCCGCCAGCCAGGTACGTTGAATGCGAGTGCACTGTTTGTAGTCCTTGATCGAGATGGCTCCCAGATTGGCCAGTCGGTTCACGTGCTGGCGGGCATCCTCAAAGGTCTGAATCTGGCGCAATCGGCTCCAGGGGCCGCAGGTCAAGGTGGGTCCGGTGGAAAAGCTGCGCGGGCCCACCATCCGGCCCGCTTCAATCAACTCCCCGATCGAGAAAGTGTGCAGCATCGGGGCCGCTGGATCATGCACCGTCGTGACCCCGGAGGCCAGATACTGAGCCGAGGTCGAGCGATGTTGCGGAATCATCCCGGTCGGGCCGTCCGCGGCCAGGTGGTGGGCATGAACGTCCACCCATCCCGGCATGATGGTCTTCCCCTTGAGATCCAGCACCTCAGCACTGGCGGAAGGCTCACATTCACCCACACAGGTGATGCGACCATCGCTGACGAGGATGGTCCCCCCCTCGATCACCCGGCCATCATCCAGAGTGATGATGCGAGCCCCTTTCAGGGCAATAGTACCGCTGGCCCTGTCTCGCGGGAGTTCCAAGTCAATGGCAAGGGAACTGGAACCTGTGGTGTTCACATTGTAAGTGACGTAGCGGTTCGCACTCACAAATTCGAGTACTTTGTCGCTGCGCCAGTGCGGATACCTCCCTCCTTCCAGGCTGAGGCGCTTTCCGGTTCCCCGCAGGTCGATTTCGGGCGGCCCACCGGCAAAAGTACCGACAGGCAGGCTCACAAGGTAGATATCTTCTTGATGCTCCACCGCCAGCCAGCGACCGTCGGGCGAAGGCACGGCTACCTGGACGGGAGGATCTATCAAGGCATGCGCTCTGGGCTCTCGGCCTCGGGCGTCTACCGACCTGAGCCTTCCACCCAGCAAATGAAAGAGCCGGTTTCCTTTTCCCGGGGAACTCTGGGGCGGCAACCCGGGATCGGTCAGTTGAGTGATGGAGCCGTCCTCGAGAGCGACCCGAACCAACTCCCACTGCGGCCCAAACCAACGAGGACTCAAAGCCGCCGGCCAGCGACTGACTGCGACCGACCGGCCGTCGTCAGCCCAGCTCGGGTTCAAGTAGGATCCCGGGGTTTCCGTGAGGCGCTCCGGTGCTCCCCCCTCCAAACTCACTCTCCACAAATGGCCTCCCACCTCGTCCTGCCACGTCACGTACACAATCGAGGCGCCGTCGGGGGACCAGTCGGGCGTGAGCTGAAAAACGTTGGGTTCCCAGGTGGTCAGCGGCCTGGGTTCACCGTCGGGCAATCGCATCAGCCAGAGTTGTCCTACAGCCTCGAACACAAGCTGCGTTCCATCTGGGGATGAGACAGGCCAGCGCACGGCCCGGACTTGAAAACTGTCACCGATACGCGCGTGCCCCCGGGCCGCTTCCGAAATCGTTCGCTGCACCTGACTCTGGAATGGAATGGTCTCGACCGGGCCTCCGTCGATCCACAGTCGCCGGATCCGCCCCCCTTGACTGAGGACGATCGACTTACTGTCACTGGCCCAGCTGTAGCCGGGAAGCACCCGTGTGTGCCAGCTCGGATGATGCTCGGCCAGAGTGTTGGAGATGGGGTCCATGATGACTCGCTCCGATCCGTTCTCGAGATCTCGCAGCCACAGTGCAGTCCGTCCAACGTACTCCTTGCCCCGATAGGAGGTTCGCCCTCCCGGAAGCTTTCGGGCAAACGCCAGCCAGCGACCATCGGGAGACACCTCAGGGGCGACTTCTCCCAGTCGCCGCGGATAGGCGGGACGGCCACAACAGGAAAGGTAGCGATCCTTGCCTTCCGTCACGCTGTCAATCCGACCGGTCTTGAGGTCAATGCGCCGCAGTCGCCGGTCCGCACCGGCAAAGGTTGAACTGTGGAAGTAGACATGGCGTCCATCGGGGGTGAGGGAAGGCCACTGAGCCCGGTCGAGTCCTGCCCACACTCCGGATCGTGCCGGCGCTGCCCCTCCCGAGGATCCGAGGCGAACCACTTCGAAACCTTTTCCCCCGGTTCGTGGAAACATCCACAACACGTCATGAGTACGGTAGAAACCGGTGGGACTCTTTTCCCGCCGGGTCACCAGGATCTGTTTTCCGTCAGGAGACCACGTCGGTTCTGCCACGCGGGCGTTCATGTCGGCGAAGACAGGCCTCGGACTGGATCCGTCGGCAGCCATCACCCAGAGGTTGTCTTGCCCGCCCCGGTCGGATACAAAAGCGATCTCTCGCCCATCCGGGGAAATCCGGGGATGGGAGTTCATGGCCATGCCGCTGTTCTGGGTCAGCGAAACCGCTTGCCCTCCGCCCACTGGAAGGCGGTAAATATGTCCCAGGAGGTCGAACACAACCCAGTTGCCATCGGGTGAAATGTCCACCGACATCCAGGTCCCTTCTTCTGTTGTGAAGGAGATCTCCCTGGTATTCCCCCTTGGGACGGTCACGTCCCAGTCTTCCTGAGCCTGAGCGCGAGGAGAGTTGAATCCGGTCATTGAGACTAGAGCGATCATCAGCCATCGGCTGAAACGGTTCGGGATGGTGTTCATTCCAAGCTCCTGCGACGAACGTTGCATTTTTTGATTCTCTCCCCTTTAAACTACTAACCTGTAGGCTGGAAGAATACAATTATTGGCCGGGAAAATGATCGAGTACGACAGGTACGACGGGCTGGGCTTGGCCGGGATGGTGGATCGGAGGGAGGTAAAGCCCGAGGAACTGCTCGAGACTGCCATTACCCGCATCGAGAGGCTGAACCCTTGGCTCAACGCCATCGTGACCAAGATGTACGGCGAGGCCCGGGAAAGCATCTCCAGCGGCCTGCCCGACGGTCCGTTTAGGGGTGTCCCCTTCCTCCTGAAGGATCTGGGAGCCACCTACGCGGGCGTTCGCCTTACTGGGGGATCCCGGGTCCTTGCCCGCAACATCCCTGACTATGACAACGAACTCGTTCGGCGTTATAAGGCGGCCGGCCTGGTCGTCGTGGGGCGCACCAACACCCCCGAATTCGGGTTGAACGTCTCCACCGAGCCCGCCTTCCTGGGCCCGGCCCGTAACCCCTGGGACACAGGCCGCTCGACGGGAGGTTCCAGTGGTGGCAGTGCGGCAGCGGTGGCAGCTCGGATCGTGCCGATTGCCCACGCTTCGGACGGAGGAGGATCGATTCGCATCCCCGCCTCCTGCTGCGGACTGTTCGGCATGAAGCCGTCGCGAGGGCGCATGCCCACCGGACCGGAATTTGGAGACGTGTGGGAGGGCTTCGCAACCAACCACGCAGTCTCTCTTTCGGTGCGGGACGATGCGGCTTTGCTGGATGCCACCTCTGCCCCGGAGCTGGGAGCTCCTTATGGAATCCCCGCACCGATCAGACCATTTCTAGAAGAAGTCGGGGCCGGCCCGGGAAGACTGAGAATCGCCTTCTTCACGAAGGGTGCCTCTAATCAGACACACCCGGATTGTGTTGCTGCAGTCCAGGATGCCGCCGATCTCTGCGAAAGCCTGGGCCATCGAGTGGAAGAGGCCTCCCCGACGATTGCTCTCGGACCCCTCCTCGAGGCCTTTCAGCTGGTGGTTCGTGCCCACACGGCCAGCTTGCTCAACTTGATCGGACGCCTCCAGGGAAAAGACGTAACAGCCGACCTGGTCGAGCCCCAGACCTGGGAACTGGCGAGGGCGGGTCGAAAGGCGTCCGCCGCAGATCTGGCGGGAGCCAAGTCACTCTTCAACACGGCTACCCGAGCCGTTGCAAGCTTCCTCGGCAGCTACGACGTGATCCTGACGCCGACCCTGGGTGAACCTCCTCGAGAGCTGGGCTATTTCGACACCGTAAATCTCCCGCTGGATGTACTTGGGAAACGTGTCTTCCATTTCATCCCCTTCACCTGGCTGCACAACGTGACCGGTTGCCCCGCCATGTCAGTGCCTCTGTACTGGAATGACGACGGGCTGCCCGTAGGAGTTCAGTTCGCGGGTCGCTACGCGGACGAAGCGATGCTCTACCGACTGGCGAGCCAATTGGAGGAGGCCCGCCCCTGGAAAACCAGAGTTCCGGGATCAGCCACCTGAAGATGTCGGCCTGCGGAATGTGGGAGGCGCGCCTTGAGGCGCGACTCGCGGTTCTGAACATCAGGCCTGGTGGTCGCGGCCCGAGGCCCACTTTCAATGAGCGCGCAACCTGGAACGTGATGGCACCTGGAACTGGCAGAGTGTAAGATCACTCCACGGTCCAACCCAGCGGTAGAAAGACGAGGCGAAGGGAATGAGAAACGCTTTCAGAGTCCTTGCCGGAGTAACCCTGGCAGTGGTGATGAGTGCCATGAAAAGTCAGCTCTTCGCTTTCCTCCTTTCTTCCCAGCTCCTGGCCGGCACGGCTCTTCCGGCCCAGTCCCAGCCCGAGCCCTTCTCCCTCCGCATCACCCTCGGTTACACGGACCCGGAACCGGTCGCCTAGAACGGCAGCGTCACGGCCCACCAGGCCACCATCACCTCCCTGGAGGGGTGGCTGTTTCTGGTCCCGGACAGTATTTCGTTCAACACCTTCGAAATCAGCGCGGGTGGACCGGTCAACAAGGGGCTCACCATCCGGGGTACGGCCTCCCAGGGAGGGCACATCTGGATCCGTACTGACCGCGGATCCTTCTCGATTCCGCTGTTCAAGTTGAAGCTGGGAAATCCGGTCAGCCTGCTGGATGGATCCGCTCTTGCGGAAAGGCTGCCGGAGACCGTGAAGTTAAGTGATGATTCCCGGGAGGATGATTACCCCTCCATCGCCGTCGCCAAGGACTCGACAGCCTGGGCGGTGTGGCAATCCTACGGAGATCAGTTCGACGTGGTGCGACTTGCCAAGTATCAGGGCCAGTGGCGAACCTACACGGTCGTTCCGGGAGTGTCCGGGGATGTGTGGCGCCCGCAGGTCGCCATCGGCCCCGAGAAGAAGCCCACAGTGGTCTGGTCTCAGCAGCTCAAAGGGAACTTCGATCTCTATGCCCGCACCCTGGATCCGGAACAGAAAACATGGTCGAAAATGTTTCGACTGTCGTCCCACCCGAACTCTGACATCGACCACCATCTGATGGCGGATGAAGCAGGTACTTTCTGGCTGGTCTGGCAGGGATTTCATGACGGCAACTCGGACATTTTCCTCCGCTACAAGAATGGGGCCGTCTGGTCCCCGATCATCCGGATCACAGACGACCCGGCCAACGACTGGGAACCCCGCGTTGCAGTGGATACGAGAGGAAAGGCCTACATTGTCTGGGACACCTACCGGAAGGGAAACTACGACATTTTCATGCGGTCCTTCCAGGATGGAGTTCTGGGTCCTGAAATCCCGGTGGCCGACACCCCTCGATTCGAGGCTCACCCCACGGTCGCCGTTGACGCTCAGGACCGGGTATGGGTTGCCTGGGACGAAAGTGGACCCAACTGGGGGAAGGACCATGGCTCAACCGTGGATCCGGATTGGCGAGGCAAAGATCAGAGCGAGCGCCTCAAACGCTCACCGGGTATACGGATCTATGAGCCTCGCAATCTCAATCTGGTTGTTTTTGAGGGGGCCACACGCCGAGTGCCGGCGGGCGAGTTTCACAAGCGGGTTGCCGGGAAGGGCGAGTCCTACGATTACCCCCAGCTGCTGATCGACCGCCACAACAACCACGTCGCCCTGCTCTTCCACCGACAGGGAAGAACCGGCCACACACGCCAGGGACAAAACTACTGGGAGACGGTCGTCACCTTCTACCAGGGAGCCCAGTGGAGTCCCATCCTGGCGATGCCCTGGAGCTGGGGTCGGATTTCGGCTCGTCCAGGCGGAGCATTTGCTCCGGATGGGAGCCTGCAGGTGATCTGGCCAACCGACAGCCGGCTTTTCATCTTTAGCCACCGGCCAGTCTCTCAGAAAATCTACACTGCGCGAATCCCGGTCGAGGGACCGTTCCCGGAGTCCCCGCTGAAAGCGTGGACGGCTCCGCCGGAGATAGAGGTCATGCCAGGACACGCAAATGAGCCGCAGGACGTGCAGGCGATCCGCTCCTACCGGAGCTATGTTCACGGCGTTGAGAAACGAATTGTGCGGGGCGACTTCCACCGGCACACTGAACTCTCCTGGGACAGCGGCGGTCGGATCGACGGTTCTCTGTTCGACTTCTATCGCTACATGATTGATGCGGCCGCCATGGACTTCGGCGCCGTCACCGACCATATGTCGGGCGGGGACTACGACTACTGGAAGTGGCTGATCGAAAAAAGCAGCGACATGTACCACATCCCGCGCACCTTCACCACTTTCTATGCCTACGAGCGCAGTGCTTTGTTCCCCAACGGCCACCGGAACGTCTTCCACACCAGACGGGGGGAGCCGATGGTCAGGTTCTTTACCGAATCCGACTATCAGGGGGTGCCGCCCCCGCTGGGATCCGGCGCCCTCCTGGAAAACGATACGAAAATGCTTTTCGAGTCACTCCACGAGACGGGAGGGATTTCGATTCCGCACACCTCAGCTTCAACTAGAATGGGCACCGACTGGCGAGACAACGATCCGGTAGTCGAGCCAGTTGTGGAGATTTTCCAGGGTCACCGCGTCTCCAATGAACATGTAGGAGCCCCCCGGGCAGCCGGCTCCGCAGAAGACCTGCCCATGGGAGGGTACCAGGAGGACGGTTTCCTGTGGAACGCGTATCGCAAGGGGTATCGACTGGGAACCATTACCAGCTCGGATCACCACTCCACACACATCTCCTACGCCATGGTCTATACAGAACAGCCGACCCGGGAAGCGATTTTCGAAGGCTTCCGGAAGCGGCATACCTACGGCGCAACCGACAACATCATCCTCGACTACCGGATGGGGGACCACTTCATGGGCGAAGAGTTCACTGCTCCCTCTGTGCCGCCCTTGGAGATTCATGTGATCGGGACCAGCGATGTGGACACGGTGGAGATCATCAAGAACGAGGAAGTCATTTTCACTACGACTCCCAACCAGCAGGATGTCGAGCTGACCTTCATGGATCAGGACGCGACCTCCGGAACAAGTTACTACTACGTTCGGGTGATCCAGGACGATCGGCAGATTGCCTGGTCCAGCCCTATCTGGGTGAACTGTCAGCCATGAATTCCATTGCACATTCTTTTTGCCCTCTTTTCCTGCTGCTTTTTGTCCAGACGGGCCTGGCCCAGCCGCAGCCGTTTTCGGTCCGCATCAGCTTCGGATACACCGATCCTGAAGAGGTGAAATGGTCGGGAAGCGTGAGCGCGGATCAGGCCACCATCACTTCTCTGGAAGGGTGGCTGTTCATGAATGCGGACAGCATCTCTTTGAACACCTTCGAAATCAGCGCCGGTGGACCGGTCAACAAGGGCCTCACGGTTACGGGCACGGCTTTGACCGGAGGACACGTATCTCTCCTTACCGACCGCGGCTCCGTCTCCATCCCCGTTTTCAATCTGACGCTGGGACATCCGGTCAGACTCATGGATGGAGCCGCCCGGGCAGAGAGGTTGCCGGATGCCGTGAAGCTCAGCGACGGCACAGCCGAGGATGACTATCCTTCCATCGCCATGGGAAAGGACTCCAGGGTCTGGGCGGTCTGGCAGTCGTACTTCCAGGATCAAGACGAGGTGCGACTGGCCAAGTATGAAGACAACTGGCGGACCTACACGACGCTTCCGGGAGTGTCCGGGGACGTCTGGAGACCCCAGGTTGCCGTGGGCCCTGGGGAGAAACCCACGGTGGTCTGGTCGCAACAGGTCCAGGGCAACTTCGATCTCTATGCCCGCACCCTGGATCCGGTAGCCCAAACCTGGTCCAAAATGCTGCGGCTCAGCTCCCACCCCAACCCTGATATTGATCATCACCTGATCTCCGATGACAGTGGCAATCTGTGGGTGGTGTGGCAGGGCTTTCACGGCGACAACTCGGATATCTTCCTTCGCCGTCAAGACGGGTCCGGCTGGTCGGAAGAGCTTCGCGTGACGGCGGATCCGGCCAACGACTGGGAACCGCGCATCGCCGTGAACAGCAGCGGGAAGGCCTACATTGTCTGGGACACGTACCGAAACGGGAACTATGACATCTATCTGCGCAGTTTTGAGAACGGCGCTCTGGGACCCGAGGTGCCGGTGGCCGACACGCCCCGCTTCGAAGCTCACCCGACGGTCGCCGTAGACGGTCAGGACCAGGTGTGGGTGGCCTGGGACGAAGCCGGGCCCAACTGGGCGAAGGATTACGGCCCGACTATCGACCCGGATTGGAGAGGCAGAGACTATGCCGAGCGTTTCAAAGCGTCTCCCGGCGAGCGGATTCACGAATACCGCAACCTCAACCTGGTGGTCTTTGACGGATCCACACGTCGCGTCCCGATCTCTGAGTTTCCTCCCAGGGTTGCCGGGCAGGGAGATTCTTACGAGTACCCGCAGTTGATGGTCGACCGACACAACAATCGGATCGCCCTCCTGTTTCAGCGCCAGGGAAGAACCGGGGCCGTCCGCCGGGGGCGAACCTACTGGGAGCATACGGTCGTCTTTTACGAGGGCGATGAGTGGAGCTCCGTCCTGCCGATGCCCCGGAGCTGGGGGCGGAACTCGGCTCGGGCCGCCGGGGCTTTCGCTGCGGACGGAAGCCTGCACCTGGTCTGGCCAACCGACGGGCGGCTCTACGTGTGGAGCCATCGGCCCATCGCCCAGGAGGTCTACAGCGCACGAATCCCCA
This sequence comes from Acidobacteriota bacterium, assembly GCA_965248635.1. Taxonomy (GTDB): domain Bacteria; phylum Acidobacteriota; class UBA6911; order RPQK01; family CBDAPI01; genus CBDAPI01. The sequence continues at coordinate 475,622 of OZ252114.1, forward strand.
GAGAAGGAGTTTTGCGAGCCCCTTCTCTGAAGCCGTGGAATGCACCCCCGGACGTGGAGGTCATGGCGGGCCACGCCGACGAACCCGGGGACGTGAAAGCGATTCGAGCCTACCGGAGCTTCGTTCACGGTGTGGAGCAACGGATTGTGAGAGGAGACTTTCACCGCCACACGGAACTCTCCTGGGACGGGGGCGGACGCCTTGACGGATCCCTCTTCGATTTTTACCGCTACATGATGGACGCCGGAGCCATGGACTTTGGCGACGTCACCGATCACCAGGGCGGAGGCGGCTACGACTACTAGAAATGGCTGATCGAGAAGAGTTGCGACATGTACCACATCCCACGCACCTTCACGACCTTCTATGCCTATGAGCGCAGCGCCGTGTTCCCGGACGGGCATCGCAATATCTTCCATACCCGGCGCGGGGTGCCCGTCGTCAACTTCTTCACCGACTCAGACTATTCAGGGGTTCCACCCCCGGTTGCGACCAACCAACTCATGGACAATGACACGAAACTGCTCTACGAGTCCCTGCACCAGACTGGAGGAATCGCCATCTCGCACACCTCCACCTCCCCCGGCATGGGTACCGACTGGCGAGACAACGATCCCGAGGTAGAGCCTGTTGTCGAGATTTTTCAGGGCGACCGCGTCTCCAGCGAGCACCTCGGAGCCCCCCGGCCAGCCCGCTCGGCCGAAGATAAACCCCCAGGAGGCTTTCAGGAGGCCGGCTTCTTGTGGAACGCCTATCGGAAGGGATATCGCCTCGGCACCATCACCAGTTCCGACCACGTTTCCAACCACATCTCCTACGCCATGGTCTACACCACACAACCCACTCGAGAGGCCATCTTTAAGGGGTTTCGGAAGCGCCACACCTACGGCGCCACCGACAACATCATCCTCGACTACCGGATGGGGGACCACTTCATGGGCGAAGAGTTCACGGCCTCCTCGGTACCTCCTCTGGAGATTCATGTGATCGGGACCAGTGAGGTTGCCTCGCTGGAAATCATCAAGAATGAAGAAGTCATCTTCACCACGACTCCCAACCGGAAGGACGTGGAGCTGACCTACGTGGATCAGGACGCCGCCTCCGGAACCAGTTACTACTACGTTCGGGTGATCCAGGACGAGCGGCAGATTGCCTGGTCCAGCCCCATCTGGCTGAACTATCAGCAATGAATTGCATTGCACATTCTCTTTGCCCTCTTTTCCTGCTGCTCTTTGTCCGGACGGGCCTGGCCCAGCCGCAGCCGTTTGCGGTCCGTCTCAGCTTCGGATACACCGATCCTGAAGCAGTGCAATGGTCAGGACGCGTGAGCACAGATCAAGCACGTATCACTTCGATGGAGGGATGGCTTTTCCTCCCCGAGGACAGTATCTCGCTGGATACCTTCGACTTCAGCGCCGGGGGACCCCTCAACAAGGGTCTGTCGCTGAAGGGAACAGCCTCTCCGGGTGGCCGGGTCTCGATCGCTACCAACCGGGGTTCTTTTTCCTTTCCGCCCTCCAGTCTGGTTCTGGGGCACCCGGTCAGATTTCTGGAAGGGGCTGCCCGGGTCGAGAGGCTCGCAGCTGCCGTCAAGCTGAGTGACGGTTTCCGCGATGACGATTATCCTTCTATCGTAGTCGCCAGGGACTCCAGTGCCTGGTCCGTGTGGCAATCCTACAGCGGACAACTCGACGAGGTGCACATCTCCAAATTCGACGGCAGATGGCATCCCCTGACGCGGCTGCCGGGGATCTCGGGGGACGTCTGGAGGCCCCAGATCGCGCTGGACGGCAAGGGTCGCCCCACGGTGGTCTGGTCCCAGCAGGTCAGGGGAAACTTCGATCTTTACTCCCGCACGCTGGACCCAGTCAGCAATTCCTGGCTGAGGACAAACCGGCTGACCACGCACCCAAACCCGGATATCGACCACCATCTGATCTCGGATCAGGAAGGAAATCTGTGGGTCGTGTGGCAGGGATTTCAGGGTGACAACTCGGACATTGTTTTGCGCCACTATGACGGGGTAGGGTGGTCGGAAAAAGTGAGAATAACCGAACACCCCGCCAATGATTGGGAACCGCATATTGCGATGGGCGAGCAGGGGACGGCCCACATCGTCTGGGACACCTATCGAAACGGCAACTACGACGTTTACATGCGCAGCTACCGGAATGGTGAGTTGGGCCCTCTGCTCCCGATTGCCGCCACACCCAGGTTTGAAGCCCACCCCAGTGTCGCCCTCGATGGCCAGAACCGAATCTGGGTAGCCTGGGACGAGGCCGGGCCCAACTGGGGAAAGGACTTCGGCCCGACCGTCGACCCAAACTGGCGTGAAAACTCGTTTGTCGAACGCTTCGAGTACTCCCCAGGATTGCCGCTGTATGACCTCCGAACCATCAATCTGGTCGTCCTCGACGGGGAGTTGCGCAAGACTCCAGTTGCGGATTTCCATCCGCTGGATGCCGCCAGCGGAGACTCCTACGATTATCCCCGGTTGCTGGTGGACCGGCCCACCAACCGGATCGGGCTCCTGTTCCACAGACGTGGACACACGGGGCAGATGCGTCGCGGACGGTTGGGTGCGTGAGTGCTCTGGGAGCAACCATCAATGCCGATCGATTCGCCATTTACAAATTCCCGGATCCGGAGTGCGGAACAGGTCCGAGCCGAGTTCCACCACGCGATTCGAGTGGACCGGTTTGTTTTCCGGTCGATCCCGGTGGATATGTACCAGGATCCTTTCTATGAAATTGGCGAGTATCCCGAGCCCGAGATCCGCTGGTCGAAGCTCCTGGAACAACCGTCCCTGGTGAGGGCCCTGAAACAGGCCCTTTTAACAACGGTGTCATTCCTCATGCTGGCACCTTAGGGCTCGCGCAGAAATAACTTGGTAGAATTGGCGCTTAGATTTGCATCAGATTTGGCCGCGAACGATTGAGCGAAACCGCAGGCGTAGCCGGGTCTACGCTGAGGATTTCGCGATTGAGGAGCGGCCGAAGATGGTGTGAAGATGAGATGCCAAAATGCCAAGTTATTTCTGCGCGAGCCCTTAGCCAATCGGAGACAAGCCGACCGCACCGAGGCGATTTATGCAACAACCTGTGATGAAAAAGCTGACGAAGGATTGGGGCCGGCTCGGGATGCAGGGGGTTCTTTGGCTTGTTCTATTGACGGCGATGTTGAATGCACAGCCGCCCTTTTACCCCTCGTCCAGGCAGGGTGCAACCTACATGTTCAATTTCTATCTCCCTCCTCCGACTTCTTCCACCCCCTGGGCGCCGACCTGGTCTCCGGACGGAAAGTGGATCGCCGTCGGGATGAGCGGCTCCATCTGGAAAGTGGACGTCGGCACGGGAGCAGCCTCGGAGCTGACCTCTGACCGGAAATATCATTCATCGGCGGCCTGGTCTCCCGACGGAAAGTGGATCGCCTACACGGCCGACGACGGGGGACAGACGATTCAGCTGGAGATTCTCAACCTCGAGAGCGGGGAGACCCGGCCTCTGACCGACGACAGCTTTCTTTACACAGACCCGGTGTTTTCGCCAGACGGCAGCCGGCTGGCCTATGTGTCCGATCGACCCAATGGCTATTTCAATGTGTTCATCCGGCCCATCCGAGACGGAAAATGGAACGGGGAAGAGATTGCCGTCAGCCGCGACCACCGTTACCCAAATGACCGTCTCTATTTTGGTCCCTGGGACATGCACCTGAGTCCAGCCTGGTTCCCTGATGGGAAGGAGCTGTTGCTTTTATCCAATCGCGGAGTCCCCCTGGGATCGGGCAACGTCGTCCGGGTTCCGGCGCTCCACGAGGGCATGGAACAGGCCCGGCCGGTTCTGGTGGAGCAGACCCTCTACCGCACTCGTCCCGACGTTTCGATCGACGGAAAACGCTTCGTTTACTCCTCGACGCGGGGAGCCGCCGACCAGTTTAATAACCTCTATGTCCAGCCCACCGACGGCGGCACTCCCTACAAGTTGACCTTTTTCTCACACGATGCTTTTCACCCGCGCTGGTCTCCGGATGGAGAGTGGATCGCCTACATTTGCAACCGGGAGGGACTGCCTCAGTTGGAGTTGCTGGAAACCTACGGTGGTAAGATAAAGCGGCTTGCGGTCGTCGAAAGGCACTGGAAGCGAGCCGTGGGAACTCTCTCGGTCCAAGTTCGTGAAGCCGCCTCACGCAATTTGACGCCCGCCCGCGTTCATCTCACCGCTTCCGACGGCAAGTTCTATGCGCCGGACAGCACCTACGCCCGTATCGGTCTGATGGGCGACAACGTTTTCCACACTACGGGCCGGTTCGCATTGGAGCTTCCCGCCGGAAAGGTGGAACTGAAAGCCGTCAAAGGCTTCGAATTTGCGCCGAAAGAAGCAGTGGAAGCGGAGATCCGTCCCGGGAAGGTCACACTGCTGACCATCGAACTCGAGAGGATGACCGATCTCAGTGCCAGAGGATGGCACTCCGGCTCGACCCATGTCCACATGAACTACGGAGGGAACCTGCACAACACCCTGGAAAACTTGATGCGAATGTCGGCCGCCGAAGACCAGGACGTTGTCAACCTGCAGATTGCCAACAAAGACAACCGCATTCTGGACCACCAGTTTTTCATTCCCGGGGGCGGACCGCATCCCCTTTCCACAAAAGATCGGCTCCTGGTGGTGGGTCAGGAGTATCGTCCTCCTTTCTACGGCCACGTTTTCATGTTTGGGATGAAGGAGCATCTGATTTCTCCATTCACAACAGGATATGAGGGGACGGCAATTGAAAGTCTCTATCCCAGCAACACGGATATGTTTCGAAAAGCGCGAGAGCAAGGGGCCACGGTCGGTTACGTGCATGCTTTTTCCGGGGACGAGGATCCTTTGCAAGGGGATCTGGGGGGGGCCAAAGCTTTCATGGTCGATGCGGCACTCGGAACCACGGACGCGCTGGAGTGGTCCGAAGCCTCGCGGGCCGGTTTCTTTCCGCTTTACGCCGTTTGGAACAACGGTCTGAAAGTCTCTGCAGTTGGAGGAGAAGACTCCATCAGCGATCTTCATCGAAGTAAGCTGATCGGCTCAGTTCGGACATACGCTTTCACCGGTGGCCGGGGACTGGAGATGAAGGCCTGGTTCGAAGCTCTGAAGGCAGGACAAACTTTCGTGACGACGGGCCCCCTGGTGGATTTTACGGTTGAGGGCAGTCGACCGGGAGAAACGATCCGACTTCCCCGCGAAGGGAGCAGCTTGACCCTCCGGGTGCGGGTCCAATCCCTGGTGCCGCTGGAAAAACTCCTGCTGGTGTTTAAGGGAGAAGTCGTCGAGGAGTGGCCTTTCGCGGAGGGGCTGACAGGAATGGAGATCGAGAGGTCTCTGGCTGTGACCGAGAGCGGATGGTACCACGTCCGGGTGGAAGGCCGACCTGAGGAGCGCTTTCCGCTGGATGCCGGCTACGCCCAGGCCTTTACCAATCCGGTCTGGGTGACGGTCGGGAACCAGCCGATAAGAAGCGTGGCGGCCGCCGAATACTCCCTTCGCTGGATCGACAAGCTTCAGAAGATGGCGGGCGAGTGGCCCCACTGGCGGTCGCAACAAGAAAAGGATCACGTCTTTGCTCAATTCGAACAGGCGAAAAAGGTCTATCTTTCGCGAAAATCAGAAATTCGGTGAGGGTATTTGACTGAATTGCTCCCGGCTGGAAAGCTACACGCCTGATGGACCTCAAAAGAAAGGATTTGTTAAGGGGTTTCGGCGCGGCCGGCTGCCTACTCGCAACAGCCTTTTGCAGTCTCTCGACCGAACCGGAACGCGACTACGCACCCGTTGATGAAGGCCTGAAAGTCGTACCTATCGATTCGGATCCACGAGAGTCCTTTTTGGGGCTTCAGCTCGATTCTGCCGGGCGGCTGTTTGTTGGGGGCCGTGAGTCCCTGTTCGTGTACGAGCCGGACGAGAAGGGGGGCTACCAGGCGCGCCAAGAGCTCTATCGATTTCCCGATCACACCTGGATCTATAATATTGCCATTCGTGGCAATGATCTCTACCTCCTGACGGTCAGTGCCTTGTATCTCATCAAAGACGGTGTCAAGAAGCGTGAAGGTCTCCAGGCACAGCGTCTGGTATGGGGCATTCCGCTTGGACACGTGCATCAGTGTTTTCACGGTATGGCGATTGGCCCGGAGGGAGACATCTACTTCGCCTCGGGTGATCCACTCTGGTACTACGGCGATTTTACACGACCCGATCACTGGGGACACTGGACCTATTTTTTTCAGCCTGAAGGATCGAGCCGGCCTTTTACTGGTGTGGGTGGGGTCATGCGCTGTCGGCACGACGGGACTCGCTTACAGGTTCTCTCACGCGGACAGCGCAACAGCTGCGGACTCACGTTTGACAATCAATGGAATCTTTTTTCCAACGACAACGATCACGAAGGTATGCCCGCAGAGTTTGTTCCGGGGCGCCTCCTTCACGTGACTCCCCAGGGCTATTTCAGCTGGCCTCGTGGTTGGCTACTGGACAAGGATTCACAACGCACCGACCTCCTGGAAACAATGAATTCCAACCTAGGACGTTTCGTCCCTGTGGGGCAGACCTACTACGATGAGACGTTCTTGCCACAGAAGTACCGCGAGAATCTCTTTGTGGCCCGCTGGGGAACACGATCCATCCCGCGTTACCCTCTGCTTTCAAATGGAGCGACCTTCAAAGTGACCGAGGTCCCGTTTCTGGTTGGCCGCGATCATGCCCGTCCTGTTGGGGTGGCGGTGGGCCGAGGCGGGCGCCTCTTTGCGACCATCTCCTATATGATCCACAACGAGACGTCACCGGTGTATCCGAGTGATCTCGTCATGATCACACGGGCCGATGATCCGCCGACGCATCCGTTTGATGCCTATGAGGCTACACATGCCTCCCCTGAAAAGCTCTGGTTCGAATTGTCCAACGCTTCCTGGTGGCGTCGCTACCGTGCACATACTGAGATCCTACGGCGCGGTGGCAAGCTGTTGGATGAGGCCGTAAAGAGACTCAAAGGGACTGGGAATGGAGATCCGGCACGAGGACATCTGGTGTGGTTGGCGGGGGCGAACCGCGGCCCGCGGGCAGCGGAAGTGCTTGTCCAGCTTACGCGCCATCAGGACGACAACTTGCGGCTCCAGGCTGTTCGGTCTCTGAGCGAGTACCGGCAGCTTGAGGCGCCTCGCAAACTGTTCATTGAACTCCTCTCCGACCAGCATCCCCAGGTGCGCCATGCCGCACTGTTGGCTCTATTCGATCAAGAAGGAGAAGTGCCGAAGCAGGTTATAGACGGTCCCGCTCGCAGCCGGGATACTTACCTGCGCCAGGCCTCCGTGCTTCTCCTGGCAAAGAAGGCCTCCTTGGCCCGGCTGCACCAGTTGTGCCAGTCGAGGGACCGGCTCACGCGTCTGGCCGGAGTCCTAGCGACCGGATTTCGCCTGACTTTGCCGCCCGCCACAGAGCCCATCCCTGAGCATTTACCGCTGGACGTCAGTCGCCAGGAACAATACGTGGTGCAGTTCGCCGACACGAAGGAAGATCTGCGGGATTATGGAAGAGTAGGCAATTTTACCGTGGCCGAGCATTGGAAGGTGGGTTCACATACACGCGAGCAGGAGAGTCTCTTCGCCCTGCTGAAGGCCAGGCTTGACGATGAAGATGAGCAGATCCGCCTGCAAGCTGCGCATTTCCTCTTCCTGCTCAACGATCCACGCAGTGAGGAAAAGGTGGCCAGAGTGTATCGGATGAGCGAAGAGCACCGTTTGACCGCATCGGGAATAAGAAAACGGGTGGACGAAGTGTGGCTCAACGGGCCCCATCCTGATGGTTCGAGCGGATTTCAGGAAAAACACGTGCCGGAGCTGGGACCTGTTGACCTCACCGCACGTTATCCAGTGGGTGATCGCGAACTGACCTGGAGACGTGTCCGGCGGAGTGGTCGCCTATTCAACTTGCGGGAAGAATTTGGACCGTGTGATCAATCTTCCTTTTATGCCTACTTGCGGCTGGAGAGTTCGAGAAGGCAGTCGGTGATGCTTCTCTTAGGTTCCGACGACGGCGTCAAGGTTTGGCAAAATGGAGAAGTCGTCTGGGAGAACCCCGTCGATCGGGCGGCACTCCCTTATCAGGATGTGGTGATGCTGGAACTTCAGGCCGGCAGCAACGAGATGCTGGTGCGAGTCAGGAACAGCCAGGGCGCATGTGGTCTCTATCTGGATTACGTAACCTTCCGTGATGTGGCGGTTGCCCTGCCGGAGGCGCTCGGCTCCGCCACATTGGCCAAGCGGCTGCGCGAGGCAGGTGAAAGTGAGGAAAGCATCCCGGCGGCCTTCGCAGAAATCAAATGGAACCAGGAGTCCACGCTTGGCGATGTCCCTCGAGGGAGGCAGCTGTTCGAATCGCTGGCCTGTGTTAAATGTCACGCCATTCGTGCCAGCGACGAGGGACGAGGCGGACCCTCTTTGTCCGATTCACGAAAACGCTTCACGGTACCTTACCTGGTCGAGTCAATTCTCCTTCCCAGCAAAAACGTTTCTCCTATCTTTCGTGAGACCGGGTTGGAGACCGTGGATGGACAAATTTACAACGGTCTGGTGGTAGGGGAAACGGCCCACAAGATTGACCTTCTTCTCGGTGATGCCTCTCGACTGAGTGTTGAAAAAGAGCGAATCAGGAATCGTCGACTCCTCGACGGCTCGCCCATGCCCCATGGCCTGGTGACGTCACCCGAGGAACTGCGCGATCTGTTGACCTACATTCTGGTCGGGGAATCTCGACGGGGGGCGAAGGTTGAGTAAGGGAACGATAGAGCAGCGAGGGTTGTGAGGGCAAAATCACGAACTGCGGCGTGGCACCCTGGCTTTGTCGAACAGCGGTGCAATGTTCGTGTAGCACTTCTGGGCCGCAATAATCGGATCGTAGCCGGGCCTGTTCCAAACCTGGCCGCTGACTTCGCAGCAGATATCGCCGCGATAACCGCCCGAATAGAACCGCTTGAACAGTTCGACAAAGTCGAAATTGCCACTATCGCCGGGCAAAACGAACTTGAAACCCTTGTCCGTCTTGACCGTATCCTTGATGGCGACATGGGCCGTGTAAGGCAGTGCCGTTTTGATCGTCTCGGCGAGCGCCATGTCGCGGAACGCATAGTGGCTATAGTCGTAGACCATCCGAATCCAGATCGTGTTTTTCAACTGCCCGATCAGCCATGCCGCCTCTGACGGCCGCGACATCGCGCCGCCTCGATGAGGTTTGATCGCGATGACAGTTTTCGTCTGTTCTGCGACTTCCGCCCAGTCAGCCAAACGATCTCTAAACATATTCTTGACTTGATCCCATTTGCCGCCGCCTAGCACCGTCTGTATCAAGGGCCGAGAATTTGGCGAGAGATCGTGTCCCAGTATGGCTACGCGCTTCAGCCGATCAAGCGAAATCGCATGGTTTTTGTCGTCGGGACTCGGATACAAATGTTCCATCAAAGCCGTGACTTCGAGGCCCGTTTCGTCAAGCAGCGCTCGCAGCCGCCGGCGGCGATCGGGTGAGATGCGTTCGGGGGCCGCGTCCCAATCGGAGTGAGCGGTGATCTCAATGCCGTCATAACCTACATCGGCAACCGCCCGGATCGCGTCTTCGGTTTTCATCGTCTTCATGCCGTAGGTGCCGAAGCTAAAAGTGACCCCGGTTTTGGCTTCTGCGGCCGGAACTTGATCGCCAAATCGCGAACCGACGACAGCGCCCAGCAGCGTGTCGCGCGAGATGCGTAAGAAGTCGCGACGTTTTACAAATTCAACAACCTGGCTTTTAATTATTCCTCACCCCCTAGACTCTTCAGGTATTCGAGCAAGTCGGTCATTTCCCCGACCGTAATCTCTTCCTCGACTCCCTCGGGCATGGCCGACACCGTGGATGGGCGGAGGGCGGCAATGTTGGCTCGAAGAATATTGTCCTTCTCACCTTCCTCGCGGCCCAGAGTCACAGAATTCGCATTCTGCTCCAGGAGGACCCCGGTGAGGATCCGTCCGGCCCGAGTGTCCACCCGGTACTCTTCGTAACCCGGCACGATATTCGCGTTGGGGTCGACGATGTTGGCAAGAAGGTTTTCCCTGGCTCGATTCGTGAGGCTCAGAAGATCGGGACCGACTTCGAATCCTGAATTGCCCACCTTGTGGCATTTGCTGCACTGCCGCGCGAAGACTTCCTTTCCCTTTTCTGGGTTTCCCCGATCGATTACTGAGGCACGGTATTTCTCGATCGCTTCTTTGCGGCTGGTCATCAGCGCTTCGACGAGGGTGGCAGCTCGCGCCCGTAATTCTCTGTCTGGCAAACGCAGTAGCTGCCTCTTTCTGCTCCGGCTCAGCGAGCCCGCCTGCACCTCTCCGGACTCGAGGGCGTCGAGCAGGGCTGCAATATGGTCGGGATTCTCAAACAGTGCGTCGAGAACGGCCTCGCGCCGGGAGACCGTAAAGCTGCTCCACTTCTCCAACAGCAGAGGGACCGGCATCGGGTTTACACCGATCAAGGCCTCGACGGCTGCATCCTGGACCTCTTCCGGCTCCTGGGGAGAGAGAAGACTTGCCAGCCCCGCCCGGAATTTGGGTCCGGGATCCAGAGCCAGGACCCGGGTTGCATGTACTTTCAGTTCCGTGGTCGCCGCTCCGCTGAGCGTTTCGGCGGCTCGATTCAGAGCTCTTCGGAATCGTCGAGTATCGCCAAAGGCGATTCTCGCCGCAATTCCCAGCGCAGGGGTGTGGATCGCCGCGTTCTCGTTTTCGATGAGAGTCAACAGCATCTGCTGCCCTGGTCCGGAGAGACCGATTCTCCTTTTCGCCCCTCTCTTCAAGCCCTCGGCCAGGCCCTCCAGAACCACAGGCGATGCCTCTCCAGCTCCCCGTTGGAGTTGCCCGAGAGCGATCTTCAGGCCCCCCGCTACCTCCCCCTCCCGCTGCCTTGCTCCAATCACCCCTGCAATTCGTTTCAGAAACTCGAGCAGTTGATCGTCAGTCGGGTTGTCCTGGATCCGGGCCTTCACGGACTCCAGCCAGCGCACACCATTGCCGGTGATCGACGTCAATACAGCCGTCTGAAACCACCGGCTGGCCATATGCCGGAAGGCTATGGCACTCAGTGCTTCGAAGGCCAGATCCGGGGAAACCTCTCCCAGTGTGCAGGCTAACTGGAACTGGACCCGCGGATTCTCGTCGTCGTGCATATTCACCAGTCTTTCGATGATCCTCTCCTCCGCCGTGTAGGCTTCGGAAAGCCGGACGGCCTGCTCCCGAACCAGCGGGCTCGGATCCTGCAGTGCACCCAGGACGAGCTCCCCGTTAAGGACACCCAGACCTTCCATCGTCCACAGCGCATGGATTCGGCCCTCCGGCGTTGGCGCCTGGGTGGTGAGCGTTGCCAGCAGGGGCGTTACCGATCGATCCTGGTGTTCGATGAGCAGCCTCTGGGCGGTAATGCGCCACCACTTGTTTCGGTGGGAGAGATGGTCGACCAGTTCCTTTAAAGTCACCTGGTCCAATCTTGGCCAGGGATCCGTCTGTTGCGACTCATGCACGATGCGATAAATTCGTCCGTGGTTGGTCCCGGAATAGAAGAGTTCCTGGTCGTGCATGAACTCTTCCCGAACAAACTCCGGATGCTCCACCACCTTCCGGTAAAAATCCACCACGTAGAGTGCTCCGTCCGGCCCTGTAGTCGTATTCACGGGCATGAACCAGGAATCGGTCGAGGCCAGAAAGTCCCTTTCTTCTTCCAGCCTTCTGGCAACAAAGGTCACGCCGTCAGGGACCAGGTGGTCGGCATGCACCAGGTTGTGGACCGGCTCAGTGATGAAATAAGCCCCCTGATAGTCGGCCGGGAAGCCGCCGCCCGTGTAGACCGACTGGCCGCACGCAGAAGTGAAATGATTCAGTTCGGACATCAGCCGCGTAGACCGGGTCTCCGTCCGATGAGGAGCTGTACTTATGGGATAGACGCGTGAGGCTTGTCCGTGATCCGCGGGTGCGTGCCGATCTGAGTCAATGACCAGGTAGGGATTGCGGGCCAGGTACGGGTACTGGATGACCACATGCTCGATGTGTTTGTTGTTCCAGGAGGTGAAGCGGTTTCCAGCAGCGTCAAAGGCGAGCCCGAACTCCGAGTTTCCGGAGACCGGTTCCAGTTTTCCCTGATCCGGCTTGAAGCGAAAATCCAGACCTTTTTCGAAGATATCCACAGGGGCAACCTCCGGCAGATCGGGAAATCGAATCGGCTTTCCCAGAACGCTGAACTGCTTGAAGCGTCTGCCCACTCCGAACTTCGGGTAGGCGGCATAAATCCAGTTGTCAATCTCATAGTGCGGGGAGTTGACCCGGAGCTGGGGATTCACCTGCGCGAAGCCCGTGAGCATGACCTTCCGAACATCGGCACGATCATCCCCGTCGGTATCCGCAAGGTAGAGGATGTCGGGGGCACAGGTGACCAGAACACCGCCCTTCCAGGGCAGGATTCCATGGGGAAAATGGAGCTGGTCGGCAAAGATGCTGGCCTTCTCGAAGCCCCCGTCACCGTCGGCATCTTCCAGAAGCTTGATTCTCCCCAGCGATTCCGGGGAGAGCGGGTAGTCTCTCATCTCCAGGACGTAAAGACGACCCTGTTCGTCGAAGGCAATGGAAATAGGATCCACGACCTGGGGCTCGGCGGCAACCAGTTCGATCCGGAACCCTTCGGGGAGTTGAAATGTCGTGAGAGCCTCAGCGGGACCCAGGGGCGGCTCGCTGTCCGAGCAACCCGGGCTTCCCAGGAGGCAGATCAGGCCGATGAAAACCGGTGTTCGAAATGGTTTGCTCATGGCCTGCTCGTCTCTCTTCCTGGCAGCAGCGGTTCCTGGTGGACGATAACACCTGAAACACTCCGGTTGTAAGGTATTACAGCCGACTCCTGCAGCGGTGTCTTGACTCCACTCTAGCTCAAAAATTCCGGAACGAGAAATGGAAGCCGGCGTCACGCCCCAGGATCGGAGACAAGCCGTGCCCAAACAAGCCCCCCGTTCACCCCGACCCAGGGCAGAATCCTCTCTCTTGCTGTTCTAGCGGACGTCGTGCTCAAATGCCTGCTGTCCAACTGAGAGTATATGGGGATGTCAGAGAATCGTTCTAGCCATAACAAGTACCAGAAGAAGATATTTGCTGAGGCGGCTGACGACTTCGACAAACCCATACCTGACGAGGTCGAAAAACGCTTGCAACGTATCGTGGCTATGGCAGCGCTTTCCAGGAGCGAGCGAGCGCTGGACGTTGGAACTGGCACGGGTGTCCTCATTCCCCACATTCGGCAGTGCGGAATTGACGCTGTTGTAGGATGCGATCTGAGCCGAGCGATGCTCGCTAACGCCCAGGAACAGCATGTCGGGGTCACTTTCTGGTTGGGAGACGTCATCGATCTACCGGAAAGCCTGGGCCGTTTCGATGTCGTATTCCTCAACGCGATGTTCGGCAACGTGTGGGACCAGCGAGCCACGTTGCAGAAAGTCACTGGAATGCTGCGAACGGGTGGACGAATCTGTATAAGCCATCCCCTAGGTTCCCGTTTTGTCGCTGAACTCAATCGTGGTGATCCTCGGCGTACGCCCCATCTTCTTCCTAATAAACAACGCTTGCATGTCCTTATCCGTGGAATCCCACTCGAGGTGGTCCATTATTACGATGAGCAGGATTTTTACTTGCTAGTTCTCAGAAGGTCGTGACTATGGTGGCGACAACCTTGCGGATCTTGGGGACAGCGGAGTTCCAGCCAGGGATTTATACGATGCGCGAACCAGCATCCAAAGAACGTACGATGGCAAAGACGTCCCTCGAAGGACGATCGATCAGCACGGTGCCAGTCACGGTGACCATCTGTCGATGCTACCGCACCACACCCCTGTAGCGAAGTGTACGTCCGCCCCGACCAGCTGACGGTTTGTGCGATCAACGACCTGGCGAACGTCAGATCTGAGTTAAATCCTCAATAGGGGCAGCCCTCTTCCTAACAAACGCTCTCTGAGATAGCATTACACTGCATCTCAAGCAGTCTTGGTGGGGAGTACTCCGCGCTCAACAACACTTCCCTGAAGAAGCACCGAGATTCGTCGCTTGATGACGGCAGAAATAAGGATAGATGGAGAATCTCAGGGCCCGGTGGCGGAAGCACTCGTCAGGCGGAACCATCCGGCACTCAACGCTGGATCATCCGGAGCATCTGAGGATCAACTATGGACGATTCACGATCGCAGATAGATGAAACCGTCGCCGCAGGAATGCTCCCGCCGTGGACGGTGGGAGACCTGCCCAAGCCGCCCAGTCTGGGTTGGCGCAGTTGGGCAGCGTTGATCGGGCCGGGTGTCTTGATGGCCGGCGCTTCGATCGGTTCGGGCGAGTGGTTGGCCGGACCGGGTGTGACGGCCCAATATGGTGGCACGCTGCTTTGGGTGGCTACGCTGAGCATCGTGGCCCAGGTCTTCTGTAACCTGGAGTTCATGCGCTATGCGCTGTATTGCGGTGAACCGATCCTGGTCGGCGCCTTTCGAACCAGGCCCGGATCCAGGGTCTGGACAGTCGTTTACGCGATTCTGGAATTCGCCCACATTTGGCCGTACAACGTAGCCAGTGCCGCGGTGGCGGTCGCCGCGATCGTGCTCGGTCATCTGCCACGCGCAGACGACAGCACGTTCGTACATGTGCTCAGTTGCGTGTTGTTTTTGCTCGCTTTCATGCCGCTCATCTTCGGAGGCACGGTCTACAAAACGCTGGAACGGATTATGACCGCAAAACTGGTGGTCGTTTTGATCTTTTTCTGTTTTGTCGCCACGTTTTTCATTTCGGCCCGGTCGATGCGCGAGGTGGCCAGCGGTTTTATCCACTTCGGCCAGATCCCTTTGCGTGCCCATACCATTGTCGCCGGCCGTCACTTCACGCTTTACGAGCAGGACGGTAGTGATTCGTATCGGGTGCAGGGCACTTTCGAAGAGGCGGGAACGGTCGTCACCGAGTTCCGGGTGGGAGAAGTTGTGTACAAGATCGACGACGAGGTTCCCGCCCAGTATGGGTCGCGCCGAGAGCAAATGGTCACCCGTGCTAAGAAACTCTCCCGGCCCGGACGGTTCTTCGTCGAGCAAAGGGAGAGCCAGGTCACCCTGACTGCGGAGGGCGCGATCGATATACAGGACGGGAGCTGGCGCCTCGAACGGGTCGCCCTAACCGATGAGGCCGGCCGGCGGACCTACGAGCGGCTCGACGATATACCGGAGAGAGCATTGCGAGAGAGGGTGGGGGAACTGACACGGAATCAGGGCCTGCGTCGAGTTCAACTGATCGGCTACGTGCGCGAAAACGGACGGCTGCCCGACCTGGATTGGGCGCTGATTGCCGTGTTCGCCTCGATCGCCGGCGCAGGTGGGCTGACGAACGTGCTTTTGTCCAATTACGCCCGCGACAAGGGATGGGGCATGGGAGCCAACGTGGGAGGGATCGCCAGCGCCGTGGGCGGTACGACCGTCACCCTTTCGCACGTCGGCCAGGTGTTTCGCCCTACCGAGAAAAATATGATCCGCTGGCGGGGTTGGATGCGACACATCGTCCGCGACCAGGCGGTCGTTTGGATGATTTGCTGTTTCATCGGCATGGCCCTGCCCTGCATGATGTCACTGGAGTTCATCCGGAATGCCCCGGTGTCGGGAATCCGCGTGGCGGGCATGACCGCGGAGGGAATCGACCATCGATACCCCGGTTACGGGTTATGGATCATGACGCTTGTGGTTGGCTTTCTCATCTTGTACCCGGGCCAAATCCTGGCGGGTGACACGGGCCCCAGGCGGTGGTGCGACATCATCTGGACGGCGAGTGCCCGCGCTCGTCGGCTTGGTGAGCATAGAGTGAAACAGATTTACTATGGCCTGATGTCGCTTAATGCGGTGTGGGGGCTGCTTGTCCTGATGTTTCTGGAACCACTCGCGATTCTCAAGATCGCCGGCGTCTTGATGAATCTGGGCCTCGGCGCTTCGGCTCTTCACGCGCTTTACGTGAATTGCACCCTGCTTCCCCGCGAGGTACGGCCCAACTGGTTCATACGAGCGGGTGTCGTGTTTTGCAGCCTGTTCTTCTTCGGTATCAGCGGAATTGTGTTTGTGGCGCTGCTATGAACATTCTGGTGCTTCTTCAAGCAAGTGTTGTTGAGCCATGCCCCCTCCAGTGCCCAAACTGGACAGACTGCTCCCGAGGCCAAGTTTTGCCGATTTTGTGGATCAACGCTGGAAGCTGATCCGCAGCAGGTCATGGACGTAAGTACAGAACCTGAGCCGGCGGCTTCTGAGGCTCTATCCGGCTTTGGGGCAACGATTCTTCGGGAGGTTTGGAGCGTCAGGGACATGCTGGACCCGAGGCTAATTGGTGGCTTGGTGGTGGCTGTCGTCTTATTCATTGGTGCCCTGATGGTCTTCTCCGGAAGGGATACTCCGAGCCTTTTTCAGCTCCAAAAGCGTCAGAGACCAGAAGACCAGTCGCAGTGCCCAGGCCGGACACCAGGAAGCCTCCAGTGCCCGCACCAAAGCAACCAGTTGCGAAACCCAGAAGCTTCGCCCCAAATCGTACCGCTGCGGATCGACCGAAAGCGAAGCCGCGGCTGAACCCTCCGAGGCCGGAACCTATTCAAGTCAGTACGGCAGCGCAGGCTCACAAGCTCCTCCATCGGGTTGAGCCGACCTACCCATCGACTGCCCGCCAGGTTGGTATCCAAGGCACGGTCATGCTCGAAGTCCTGATCGATGAGCAGGGATCGCCTGTGGCTCCGTTTCGCGTCATCCGTGGTTCTCCGTTGCTTATCCGTGCGGCTACTGAAGCGCTAAGGCAATGGAAGTACTCTCCGACTCTCCAAAGTGGCCGGCCGATCCGCGTGCAAACTGAGGTTGCCGTGAAGTTCACCCTGCCGGAGCGGGCTCATGCAGCAAGCAGTGTCGGCCGACCTTCTCGCGGTCCAGACCACACTGCAAATGCGTCGATCGAATCAAGATCCGAGACTGGAACCGACAGGACCGATGCCACTGAACTACGCGTGGACAAATCAAACAAATACGAGCCCCAGGCCAAGGGCTTCTTTCTGGAGCATCAACACGGCGCTCTCTCGAAAAACCGCCATGGTTACCTCTACATCTTCGAAGACAAGTTTCTCTTTGAGAGCGAGGAGTCGCCCAAGTGTAACTTCGAGTACTTCTTCAAGGATATGAAGAAGGTCAAGTCAACACGATTTCCCAAGGGCTATCGAATCGAACCCCGAAAGGGACGCAAATACCATTTCCTGACTGAGAGAGGCACGGAGCTTGCGGCTTTGTTCAAGAAGCCGTGAGGTAAGCCGGTTTGCGCCAGTGAGGCCGCAGTACTATCTGCGCGCGCAGGCTTGGGAATCCTGCCCGTTTGGGGTTAGAGCCGTCTCCACAGGCTCTGGTTTCCACCAGGCCCTGTTTTTAGTAGGACCATCCAATCGAGGTATTAAGAATGTAATCGCTTGGCGGAGCGTTGGTTGGTGGGGCGCTGTCGTAGTTGGTCGTGAATCCTACGCTGAAATACAAATCCTTGGGCAGATCCCATTTGAAATCAGTTTCGAAGTTCATTCTGACACGCCCTGGGTCAGTGACGCTGGGGAAGACAGCAAACCTGGTCAGGATGTTCAGGTCACCGAGGTTGAACCCATTGACTTCAACTCCCCCAAATGCATCTCCGCTGTTCTTATTCCCCGCAGCCGATTGTACGTTTTCGAAGAAGTCTTCATTCACCCAAGCCGCACCTCCTAGCAGGGAAAAAGACCATCGGTTGGTTTGGATCAGATAGCGCCCGGCACCGCCACCAATTGTCGAGCGAAGATTCAGCTCGAGTTCGTCACTCTGCAGGAAATGTCCGAAAGCGATTCCGAACCAGCGTTCTGTTATGAAATTCCGAAAGTTAACCCCACTCTCAGTGCGCTTGGTGTTCGGTACACCCTGCCGTGCATTTCGCAGTGTATTCAGATTTGCCTCGAGAGACCAATCCTCAGTTAGATAGGAGACAGAGGCTCGTGTGGTGAACTGTTTAGTCTCATTGGCTTTGGTGAGGCTCAGACCAAAATCAATTGAGGTTCCGAATCGCCCCCAGAAGCCTTGATCGACTGGTTTAACGGAAACCATCACGTTCTGTTCCACCGGCACCGTCTGCCCAGCCTCTTCGATAAGAACCCGGGAGGAATCAGCAGGATCGGTCTGGATCGAACCAGTGAACCGCCTTCCCCGAGAAGTCTGTACGACAAAATCCTGTGTACTCTCGACCCGTTCTACCTCTTTCCATTCAATGATAAAAACATTGTCGCCGTAGTCGGCATCGACATGGATGTTGCCCTGCTCCAGCTTCTTGATTTTTCCCGTAATCCGGTCCCCGTTCTTAAGGATTAGGATGTCATCATCCGCAACTAGAGGCAGCCCAGACAAAAGAGTGATCACAACAACCACTGCATGGCGAATCCAACTAAGACTTCCACTCGATCTCATTACCTTTTACTCCTTCGCCGCGTGCCAACGACCGGAAAGCAGACTGTCCACCAGGTATTTGCCGCAGGTCGAATTTGCTGATTCCCGAAAAGCTGATAACATCTGCCGTAGGGTACCTGATTGGGCATATGGAAGGTGACTGATACGATTCTGCCGAGGAGCCGCACACGCGGAATGACCGTCGCAAGTGTGCTGGTTGTTCTATTCCTGGCTCTGTTTCCCGTCGCGGTTCTAGCCATTTGCCGATTGCCGACAGGGAGAACTAACTCGTAGGGTTACTTTCGATCCGAAATCTGCTTCAGCACCATGTGGACGACCTGGTCGATCGGCTGAACTCGCTGGAAGCCTATTTCACGGCCGATGGCCCAGGAGGTTGAGTACTACTTGATGCGCTCGCTGATCTGGCTGGCTGTACGCGTGCTTGTGACTCTTACTCTGGCATTTGGAGGCGCTGTTGCAGCGGCTCCTGGTGATGCCTGCACCGCGCTCGACCCGAACGCGGCGATCCTCTCCAGCGGCTTTGGCCTGAACCCGAGCAACACGCGCAACGGCGTCTCGAGCATCACAGCCAGCAATATAGACCGCTTGCGCCTTCGCTTGGCTCTGGGCGGATCCGCCCAGGAGAAACGGGGCGCGCCCGCCGTCACGGAACAGGCGCTGTTCTACTTCGTCGGCAACCAGATCGTGGCCGCGGCGCGCAGCACCGGGTGCACCTTCTGGACGGCGACCCTGACCAACCCCGCCAGTGGCGCTCCGGACCTGCCTCGCTCGTCGTCGCTCCTGCTGGTCGATAACCCAAGCGGGGGCCGGATGTTGTTCGTGGGCTCCTTGTCGGGGTTTGTCTACGGGCTGGATGCCGCGGATGGTAGCACCGTGTGGAGCGCTCACGTCAGCAAGGATCCCCTGCACATCATCACCGGTGGTATGCAGTTCAACGCCGGCCGACTCTTCGTGCCGGTCGCGACGGGAGAAGTCATCACCGCTTCGAAACCCGGTTCGTCGTGCTGCAGCAGCCGCGGACGCGTCGTCACATTCAACGCGTTCAACGGCGCCTTCATGTGGGCCTTCGACTCCGTTCCGCCCGGCGGTAGCGGCGGCTCGGTGTGGTCTGCGCTCTCGATCGATCCCGCCCGGGATCAACTCTTCCTCGGTGTGGGGCAGAACCTTACGCAGCCCGCGACCGCTTTCAGCGACGCCATTGTTGCGATTGACCTCGATACCGGAGCGGTGAAGTGGTCGTTTCAGGCAACCGCGGGCGATGCTTGGCACGCCGGGTGCCAAGCCGACCCGCAGATCAATTGCCCCATGCCGGAGGGTCCCGACTTCGACTTCGGAGCCGGCGCAATCCTGACGGAGCTGCCGGACTCGGGCGGTCAAGTCGTCATCGCCGGAGACAAAGGGGGCTCGGTCTTCTCGCTCGATCCAGCCACGGGCGCGCTCAACTGGTCCACGAAGATTGGCGTCGGTGGGAAGCTGGGCGGGATCCACTGGGGCCTGGCGGTTGACGACACCGGCGTGTATGCGGGCGTCTCCGACCTGTTCACGAACAAGATCGTACGACTCGACTCTGGCCAGGCCTCTACCGGGTTCAACCCGGGCGCGACTCCCGGCGTCTACAAGCTCGACCTGCTCACTGGGGATGTGCTCTGGGAGTTCCACCCCAACCACCTCTTTGAGTCGCAAGTCGTCCGATCGGCCTTCTCGGCAGCGGTGAGCGTCACAAACGACGTCGTTCTCGCCTCCGCACTCGACGGCGAGCTGTTCGCACTCGGGGCCTCGGACGGGACACAGCTCTGGTCCTTCCAGGCCAACTTTCGACTCACCGCTCCCGACGGCAGTACGGTGCAGGGTGGCACCCTCGATTCAGTGGGTGCCTTTGCGGTGGATGACATGGTGCTGCTCAACTCGGGCTACACCACCTTCGGCGGCGGTAACATGGTCAACGCGGGTCCGGGCAACGCTCTGTTTGTATTCGAGCTGGCAGACAGTGACAGCGACGGCGTCGGAGTGGGCGACGGTGTCGACAACTGACCGCAGTGTAGTGGCCCAGCGATCTTTATGGTGGACTCAACCGAGAACAACTCTTTGATAGTTTGAATGTTATCGTGTTTCTCCAACCCGTTCCCACAGAAATTCGCGGAGGGCTTGATGACCACTCGGAAACTACAAAGCATCCCACTTCCCAAAGGCTGGCCGTCACATGTCAAGTCCGCCGTCCTGCATACCATCTCGATGGCGCACTTCTCAATCACCCTTGCAAATTCAAACCGTCGAAACCAAGGTCGGATCTCTTGACTATGTCGGAGGGTATCCAACGGCCGATACGGCTCAAAAGCTCTACGACAAACTCGATTATCAGAGAGCTGTACAGTCAACCTCGCCGATCTGGTACACGCCGGGCAACTAGGCCCCGTTACCCCCAAACCGACGGGAGCCACCAACACCGAGTCCAGACTTGAGTTTTTGTTGAGACCCAAGAAGAGAGAGGGAGGCAAGAATGAAAAGATTCTGTCTGCGGCAACTTTTGCTCGCGTTGATCATTCTGCAGTTAGTTGTTGGTCGAGCCTTCGCCGCCGATCGAACCCACGAGATCGGTATCCAGGTCTACATCTACGCCTATCCGATGATCATGATGGAGATCACACGTCGAGTCTCGACCAACGTTGAAGTGCCCATGAATCAGTTCGCGCATATACGCGCCTACCCGGATCATACGTTCAAGGAGGTCGTGCGGCCAAACGCCGACACGCTTTACTCAATCGTTTGGTTCGATGTCTCGAAGGAGCCACAGGTGCTATCGGGCTCCGGCACGGGCGGCCGGTACTATATGCTGCCAATGCTGGACATGTGGACTGACGTAATCGCCGCACCGGGTAGTCGGACTTCAGGCACGGAGGCGGCCAACTTCGCGATTGTTGGACCCAAGTGGCAAGGTGACCTCCCCGACGGTGTTGAATTGATTCGATCTTCAACCAACATTGGCTGGATCATCGGTCGCACGCAGACCAACGGCGCGGCAGACTACGAAAACGTTCATCGAATTCAGGACGGCTACAAGCTGATACCACTTAGTCAGTGGGGTAAATCGTACATGCCGCGGCCAAAGCGCCAGTGAATTCGACATGGGACATGAAAACGCCGCCGCCCGTTCAGGTCGCTAAGATGAGTGCCAAGGCCTATTTTGAATTGTTCGCTGAGCTGCTCAAGGACAACCCCCCTCATGAATTCGACTGGAACATGGTTGAGCAGCTCAAGCAGATCGGGATCATCCCGGGCGAAGCCTTCAATTTCTCAGAGCTCTCCGCAGAAAAGCAGAAGACCCTCGAGCGGGTAGTTGGCGCCGCACAGAAGATCATTGCCGAGAAACAAACGGGTGAAGCTGTCAACGGCTGGCAATTCGCTCGTGAAATGATGGGCAACTATGGCACCTCCTATTTGCAGCGAGCGGACATCGCTCTCATAGGGCTGGGTGCCAACGTTCCGGAGGATGCCGTTTACCCAATGTCGAACGTCGATAGTGAGGGAAAACCCTATAACGGAAGCCATCGCTATGTGCTGCACTTCGACAAAGGCGAATTACCTCCAGTCCGTGGGTTCTGGTCGCTTTCCTTGTATGACGAGGAGATGTACTTCGTGGATAACCCCACCAGACGCTATGCTATCGGGGATCGTGACGAGCTTCGATTCAACAAAGGTGGATCGTTGGATATCTACATCCAACATGCATCTCCGGGCAAGGACAAAGAACCAAACTGGCTTCCTGCTCCAAAGGGTGATTTTGACCTGGTGTTACGAGCTTACTGGCCCATGCTTGAAGTTCTCACGGGCGGTTGGGATCCCCCGGCCGTCAAGCGTGTTGATTAAGGGAAGATCATGAACTACGAAGACTTTATGACGGGTCTCGTCCGTCGCGACCCAGGCGAGACCGAGTTCCATCAGGCGGTGGGGGAAGTAGCAATGTCCGTCATCCTAGGAGGCTACGCAACTAACGCGATCGCCGATGTTCTGAGCCCGTTGTACCTCTATGGGGGGGGTTTCTGTGTGGCAGTCGGATTGCTTCCCATTAACCGGCTTATCATCAAGCTGGTAGGTCAGTGATCATACAATAGCGTAGCTTCGAGCCTGGGAGTTTACCACTGAGATCTCGGGCGCTTCTTCATTTGAGTCGTCATTCTACGGATCGTGACTACTTCGACTTCTTCTCAGCAGTCGAGCCGGCTGAAGAGAGTTCGACCATCGTTCTTCCAGTCGTCTCCTCGGTCTCCTGAACCAGGCGAACCTGCATGGGAGCCCTGGAGTCAAGATGGACATCGCGCTGAGGAAAGGCGATCTCCAGGCCGTTTTCACGGAAAACCTTGTCAATGGCCGAGTGGAGGCTGTGGAGCGCAGCCCGGTACCGGTCTCTGTGAGGGATATAGACGAACAGGATAAACTCGAGGGCGTTGTCGCCAAAGCTGCAGAATCTCGCCTTGGGTTCAGGGCTGGGCAGAACGTGGGGGTCCTTTTCGGCCACCTGAAGAAGCAGCTTATGGGCCAGGGACGTGTCGGAACCATAGGCCAGTCCGACGGGAATCCTGATGCGAATCACCGGATCCTTCAGAGTCCAGTTCACCAGGTTTCCGGTGATGAACGCCCGGTTGGGAACGATCAGTAGTCTGTGGTCGCGGTCGGTAATGGTAGTGGCCCGCAGCTTCATCTCGGTGACCGTCCCGGTCGTGTCGGCCACCGTGATGATGTCGCCGACCCGGATGGGCCGCTCGAAGAGAAGAATCAGTCCGCTGACAAAGTTTGCAAAGACCTCCTGCAAGCCGAATCCCAGCCCTACCGAAACGGCTGCCACCATCCATTGGACACTTGACCAGCTGATTTCCAGCGCGGCCGAGACGCCCACAAGCCCCAAAACCACCAGAATATAACGGATAATGGCTGTGATCGCGACGCGAGCCCCTTGGTCAAAAGAGATGAAAGGTCGAACCATGATTTCCGTCAGACCGCGGACATTTCTGACGGCCACAAAGGTCAGAAGCAGGATCGCCAGAGCGAGTAGAAGCGCGGCCACAGAAACCGACTCTACACCGGTTCCGGTCGAGACCTCCCAGAGCTGGACGCGACGCAAATAGCCAAGCGCGGGCAAGACGTCCGTCCAGGCAAACCAGAGTGGTATCACGGCGCCCAGCACGAAGAAGCCACGAACCAGCTTGAGCGCGTCGTCCTGGAGTCTCTCCAGGTCGACTTCTTTTTCCGAATCCCCGAGCCCGGGCCATGCCGGCGTGATCCAGGCCTCTCCCGAAGGGCTGCTCGCAGCCCGGCGCACCATCAGCAATACAAGACGTCGAACCAGATGGTAGAGAAGGGCAGCCGCAACAACCACCCAGAGGCTGCGGAAGACCAGAGAAAGGAGTTCGAGGCTGGTCAGGCTGTAACCAAACAAGGCTGTGGCTGCCAGAACAAAGGGAATCCCCATTACCAGTGGGGACCAGAGGTAACGGAGGCGGGCAAGGGTGCTACTCGGACTCTTCTTCAGGTTTTCTGCCAGCACACCCGTGGCGGGATTCACCAGCCGATTTGCCATCCAGGCCAGAGCGAGCATGGCAACGATATAAGCCAGCCGCCCTGGCCCATCCAGCGAGGCGGTCTCCGGGTGTTCGTTGAACACGGGCAGAAAGAAGAGGAGAGGCAAGACCACCAGCAGAAGGGTTCGGGCGCTGGATCGGATGCCCCTGCGGGCCGCTTCGGAAAACCCAAAATGAACCTGCCCCAGACCTGACGGAAAGCAGGTCCAACGGAGCAACTCGGCCAGAACCAGGATGGGGAGAAGCCGGTCAATGGCCTGCCCACTCGCCGCAGCGACATCAGGGACCTCCGCCGGAGATTGCAGCAGAAAGGAAATCAGCCAGAAAAAAGAAGGCCAGGCCAGAGCCAGAGAGAGGGTGAGCAGAACCGCTCGTACAGTCGATGCCAGCGTGGGGGTTGCTTCTTCAGATCCGAGTCTTCCGGTGTCGCTCGGCGAGATCGAGTTCAACCAGCAGCGAGAAGTAGTCGTCGTAATCGCCGGCCAGGATCTCGAGATATCGCAGTCTGGCCCGAAACAGGTCCCGAACTGCAATCGTCACCTGCAGGAGTCTATCTGCTGATACCGAGTCGGAAAGGCGGGTGCTCACCGCGGCCACTCTTTCTTCGAAGCGATCCAGAAGGTGATCACGTTGTTCCGAGAATTGGATTTGCTGGAGCTGGACTTCCCGGATCAGCTCGCCCAGACGACTCCGATTCAGGAGGTGAGGCTTGATTTCAGGCAGCTCCGCCTTTTTCATTCGCAGCAAATATCCAATCGCGTTGGTCCGGCCAACCGCGATCACCTTGGAACGGACGCTCCTGAAATCGCTTTCCACGATCTCCAGCTGTGACGAGACGGTTTGCAGCCGGGTACTGATCTGCGTCATCTCTGAGACAAGCCCGTCAGGCCCGGACGGCAGCTCCGCCAGCCGCTGGTTCTCCTCTGCAATCGCTTCCAGCACGGGTTCAGTCTCGACTCGGACAGCCCGCGCTTCATCCGCCCGTCGACGGGTTTCGATCAGTCTCCTCTCGTCAACGATTTCCTGGAGCCTGGAAACCAGGCTCCGGCTCTCGTCCACCTGACGCCTGGCGGCGCCTCTCTGGGCGATCAGCAGTTCACGGCGAAGTTCGTAGCTGACCACAGACTTCTGGTAAAGATCGATCTGTTGCACGATGGCCTGGCGGTCAGCTTCCAGGGCCTGCCGCAGAGCCATGCCCAGCTCAGTGGTGTCGGTGGAGAGATCTGACTCCTGGAGCTGCTGATCCAGGTCCACCAGTTGCCGGCGGGCTCGGGCCAGCACTTCCGGGGCCTCGCGGCGGCGGGCTGACTGCTTCTCTCTCTCCGCCACCACCAGGCTGAGGCGATGTTGAGCCGAGGCCAGAACGGCCAGTTCTTCGGCGAAACGCTGCTCCAGATCCTGGAGATCGCGTTGGTCCGCCCGGATGTCGGGTTCCGGAATGGGACGGGACAGTCGCTCTCGGATGTCTGCCATCAGCTGGGGGGCCGTTTCCCAGTTGGTCTGAATCGCTTTCGCCTCCGAAGCCCAATCCTGAGCCTCCTGCAGCCGGCCGATGGCACGGTCCTGCACTTCCAGGATGGGCTCCGTTTCGGCCTCGTCGGAGCTGGATCGAGTGGCGACCCGCTGGCGAAAATCCCGCAGTTGTGAGAGTGAGGGGGTCTCACCTCCAAGTTCGGGGGCCGGTTCCAGCTGAGCCCGCAGTGTCGCTGTCGCGAACGCTGCGAGGAGGGCTGCCTTGAAGGCCCGGCGGCTCAGACTGAGACCGACTCGCCTGGTAATGCTACAATTGTTCGAGGATCGCTCTTCTTTCACTCTCTCGACATTTTAGCAGCCTCGGATCACATTTCTCATGACCCACCAAGACTTCAGACTTTCTCCCAAAGAACCCGGCAACGCCGTGTCAAGTTAACTGAGAAGAAGCGATTTCAAGACAGAAAGATTCCCCAGATTGGCTCTGTCAAGTTAAGGTCGGTCAAGCGATTCGCAGACAGAATACGCTCCAATAGTATTCTGCTCAGCGGGCGCAGATCGCCTCTCTCCAGTGGGCGAAAGCCCGATCGCGAAGCAGATGATGATGACGATCGTGGTTCGTGGACGGTCTTCAACCTTAAAAAGTGAGTCCTTCGGTACTTCCCGCTCCTCGCAGCGCTTGGGCGAAAAACCGAGTTCCGGCTTGGCGGTGACCCGGATTGTTTGCAACGGGAGGTGAATATCGTCCCGCCAGAGATGCACGACTTCCTGTTCGCGAAATCCGGTCAGAAGAAAGGTCAGAAAGAGGGTGTGCTCCGCGTCGGTGCAGGCTGAGAAGAACGCTTTCAATTCCTGATCCATGTACTCCTGGGGCAAAACCCTGGACCGCTCGGGGAGGTTGATTTGGGGGGTGAGCCCTGGCCGGCCCTGCTTTTTCAAAAACTGGGCCACGATGATCAAGTTGTGAATGATGCTGTTGTTGCCCAGCCGGTGTTTCTTCTTCAGGAAAACCATGAACTGATCCAGGTCATCCGTGGAGATGTCCTGGGCCTTGGCTTTGTCGGGGAAGAAGTCCAGGAAGCGGTCCAGCACCGCCTTGTACCTACGGAGCGTGTTCGGTTTCTTTAACCTTTCCGCAATCTCAAGGTACTGGCGAACGGCAGCGTGCAGAGGTGTCCGGCCGGCCTCCTCCTCTTCCGCCGAGATGGTAGCCACTCCCAGGGATCGACCTTCCAGAATGTGTTTGCGCTGGCGCAACCTGTTCGACGCAGTGGCCATCACTCTGGCTGGCGACACCGCGTTTTGGAGCTAGGCTGTAGCTTCAGCTAGCCCGCAATGATCAAAGTAAGAACGGGAAGAAACAGAAATGTGCCGGTACGTAGTGCCAGTTTTCAGTGCGTATCAGAGGCGTCGCGTGTCACTCCCTGACGCCCTGTGTCGAAATCTAAGATTCACAAAAGCCACTGAACAAAAGGACTTTTAGTGGCGGGGCCGACGAGACTCGAACTCGCGACCTCCGGCGTGACAGGCCGGCGTTCTAGCCAGCTGAACTACGACCCCACCAGGGGAACTAGATTATATTGTATCCTAGGCAATGTGTCACAGAGGAGAACTCGGTCGCTGAAACCGAAACTGATAAAATGATCTGGCGTTCAGATCAAAATGATCCGAGCAAACGAGAGGTGCAACATGTCGGCCGGAAAACGCATTGAAAGTACACTTCAAGAGCCGCCTGGATGGCGCTCGAATTGTTGTCCCACTATCGCAAAGAAATCGCATCGCTGACCCTGGTCCCCTCCGGTGGCGGACGTTTCGAGGTAAGCCTGAATGAATCGCTCGTGTTCTCGAAACTGGAGCAAGGTCGCTTTCCCGAGCCCAAGGAGCTCAAGAGCCTTATCGGAGATTGATCACCCGCGAAAAAGCGCACGCAGAGATGCAGGAACTCAGGGGTAGCACCTGAGCTGCTGAGAATCAAATCAGAGACCTAAACTCTGGGATCAGGGACTGATTCAACCAGGCGTTGTCGAACTGCCTGGTGGTCAACATCAGCCAGTTTGCACCAGTACGGGAACCCGTCCTCGTCGGCGCTGATCCACTCGATGGCTTTCTTTTTCAACAACCTGTAATCGTTTCGTGAGGTCTCCTTAACCGACCTCAAATCCATCACTGCTTCATGCCACGCCTGGCGCAGGATGGCAACTGCCAGGTTTCGTTCAGATCTTGATTCCGGTATTTTCCGACTTTCCCTTCCCCGCGAAACGCTCCTGAGTCGCATTCCGGTATCATAACACAGATTTTTCACAGCTCCGGAGAAATTTGTGGAGGCCTTTAAAGATCCCGAAAGCGGATCGGGAGAGCTCGGTAACTTACTGTTAACATGGAATAGTTAGTGATCATGAAAAGTTGTGATCAGGAGCTTGTCGACAGCTTTTTCAGGGTTGTTCACTACATTGGTAGTAGGTCTTCTTCGCACTCGAAGGGGTTCTCTCCCACTGCCGTCGTAGTACCTTTTCCACAGCCCACTGAAACCTTCGGACCGAATGACCAATGGCCCAGAAATGAACCTGTTCTTGGTGGAAAGGCGAACACGGGCAGAAAGACACAAAGCTCGAAAATGTTGGATCGGTGACAGAAAAAGTGAGAACTTTTTGCTCCCGGAGCCGTCAAAGATAAATGAGAACCTCGCACTACACTCCTTGTTCTCGCGGAGCGGGTTTGGCCACTCGCTCCGCGGGAACCCCTCCTTAGGCCCGGCGGTTAGCCGGGTCTTGTTTTTGCGATTCGGCGGGACGCCGGAGTGATCTATTCTTGCTGGCGCAGGATCTCGACCTCGCGGGGCTCACCCAAACCGACTCGGTGATCCCTGGCCGCCTGATTCGTCCAGTTCTCACACCTACGGTAGAGACCACGTCTTGCACAAAAAGGTTGATACCTTCTTGTCACCCCGGCCAGGTTCCTGCAAAGTGGTCCGATGCCCTCGATCTCGACTGCGGGATTTGTGTCAATGTGCATTATCTGGGGACTCGCCTTTGTCGCCATCAAGTATTCGCTCCAGGATATCCCTCCCTTTCTCGGCGTCGCCCTGCGCTGCGGGCTAGCCGCGCTGACCTTGGGGCTCTTCGCTCGTTTTCGAAGGAAGCGATTACTCATCACCCGTCAGGACTTGAGGCTGGTCGCGCTGACCGGCATCGTGATCTACTCGGGCAACTACGGTCTCATTCATTGGTCAGCACAGCGGCTCACCGCCGGGGTCATGGCAGTCCTGTTTTCCACTTACCCGATCTTTGTGGCTTTGCAGAACGACTTTCTCAAACTCAACCCCCGGCAGGAGCACCGGAAGACCTACCTCGGTCTGTCGGTCTGCCTGGCAGGAATCATCACAATTTTCTATGACGAGATCTTTTCGATGCGAGCGGACTGGAACATCATTCTCTCTAGCCTAGCTGTGCTTGGAGCCTCTTTTCTGGCGGCCGGTATGACTCTCGTTGCAAAGCATCGGTTGAGCCATCTCGATCCCGTCACCATGGCCTACTACCAGCTCCTGTTGGGATTCTGGCCAATCTTACTCCTCTCTTTCTCCCTGGGAGAAGTCGGCCCCTTTCGCCTCAGGCCCGGCAGCCTGATCGCGCTTCTCTACCTTGGCATTTTCGCTTCGGCGCTGGCCTTTACCCTTTTCTACTGGCTCCTGGCCCAGATGAGTCCTGTCAGTTTGACTCTTTTTGTGTACATCACACCGCTGGTCGCCATTGTTTCCGGGTGGCTACTTCTGGGTGAGGTCCCTCAACCGCGGTTGCTGGCA
This sequence comes from Acidobacteriota bacterium, assembly GCA_965248635.1. Taxonomy (GTDB): domain Bacteria; phylum Acidobacteriota; class UBA6911; order RPQK01; family CBDAPI01; genus CBDAPI01. The sequence goes on from OZ252114.1 coordinate 505,001, forward strand.
GGAACCGGCCTGGTCCTGACCGGGATCCTTCTTTGTCCGTCGCCCCGCCGCAACCCCGGGCGGAGTCCCGACCGTGAGGGAGGGGAGATCGGGTGAGGGGTACTGTTCCTTACTGCCTACGGGCCAGTCCTGAAGCCGACCTGGGCAGCCGCCGAGTAGACAGAGGCGCGAGTCTTAACGAGCGCGCCACGTGGAACTTGGAACCTGGAACTTGGAACGTTCCTTAGAGTTCGAGGTCGGGACGCCGGGCGGGCAGAAACTGCCGGCGGGCGGGACACTGCTTCAGCTGACTCAGGTCCAACTCAGCATAGAGAATCGCTTCCTCACCGACGGGGGCCCGTGCGATCACGCGGCCGAAAGGATCGGCCACATAGGATTCGCCGGCAAAGGTAAGACCCTCTTCCTCCCCCACTCGATTGGCCAGAGCAGCAAAATACCCGTTCTGAAAGGCGGCCACCTGCAACTCCGCTTCGAAGAGACCGGGAGGCCATTCATCCCCTGCTCCAGCCTGAGGGACCACGACCAGATCGGCTCCTTTCAACCCCAGCGCCCGCACGTACTCCGGGAAATGGCGGTCATAGCAAATCGCCACGCCCACTTTTCCGAGGTCTCAAAAACCGGTGCCCCTTTGTCACCCGGGGTGTAATAGTCCTGCTCGTGAAAACACGGTGCGTCCGTAATGTGAACCATTCTGGCAACACCCAGGAGACTTCCATCGGCATCGATGACAGGAGAGGAATCGTAGGTACCGCCCCGACCGTCCGACTCATACAGGTTCAAGACCGTCACCACTCCGTGATCCCTGGCGATCGTGGAGAAGAGGTCAGTGGTTGGCCCGGGGACCGGTTCACTCCATTCCAGAGGTCGTGTTTCGGCGGGTTGCTGCGGGAAAAAGGGAAGAAAAGCCAGTTCAGGAAAGACCACGAGTTGAGCTCCCCCCCGGGCGGCCTCCTTCAGCTTTCGGACTCCCTTCTCCCGGTTGGCTACAGGGTCATGGGTGGCACTTTGCTAGATGACGGCGATCTTCATTTGAACCCCTGGCAGGCGTCCTCACTCCTCGCTGGCTGTGTGTGAATGAATCCCATTGTCGGTCTTGTGTCAAGTTGCCCGTTTTCCAGAGGGGGGGATATAATCCGAGATATGGCTAAACAGTTCATCCAGATTCTCGACCCAGAAGGCGGGGTTAAGAACGAATCTGATTTGCCCGACCTCGATTCCCAGCGCCTGGTTCAACTGTATTGTCTGATGGTTCTCAACCGGCGGGTTGATGAGCGCATGATCACGCTCCAGCGCCAGGGGCGAATCGGTTTCTATGTGGCCTCGATTGGCGAGGAAGCTGCCATCATCGGCAGTGCTGCGGCCCTCCAGGATAACGACTGGATCGTCCCCTGCTATCGTGAACTGGGAGCGGCGCTCTTGCGGGGCTTCACCGTTTTCGAGTTATGCTGTCAGCTCTTCGGAACCAGGGAAGACGCCACCAAGGGCCGCCAGATGCCCTGCCATTATGCACTTCCCAAGCTCCGTTATACCTCCGTCTCGAGTCCCGTGGGAACACAAATACCCCACGCTACCGGCCTGGCCCTGGGCGCCCAGATTACAGGCAACCGGGACGCCGTCCTGGTCTACTTTGGTGATGGCGCGACTTCCACCGGTGACTTTCACGTCGCTGCCAACCTGGCGGGAACAAGAAAAGCTCCCGTTGTATTCCTGTGCCGAAACAACCAGTGGGCCATATCGGTCCCGGTTGAAAGGCAGACTGCCGCCGAGTCTCTTGCTGCCAAAGCGCACGGCTATGGATTCGAGGGAATCCGTGTGGACGGAAACGATCTGCTGGCGATCTACCAGGAGACCCGGGCAGCCGTTGAAAAGGCCCGAGACGGCCGAGGACCGACCCTGATAGAGGCCTTCACCTATCGCCTGGAGGGCCACTCGACATCGGACGATCCGCGAGCCTACCGGGAAGAAGAACAGGTCCTGGCCTGGAAGAAACGGGATCCCCTGAAGAGGCTGCGCGCTTATCTGACCGCCACAGGCATGTGGAGCGAGCAACAGGAGCAGGAACTGGAAGCCGACACCCGTGACCGCATTTTGACCGCTGTTCGGAAAGCTGAGGCCGGCGGCCCACCACCCCGGGAAAGTCTCTTTAAGGATGTTTACGACGAAGTACCGTGGAACCTTCGCGATCAGCAGGCAGAACTAGAGCGAAGCCTGGAATCATCATCGGTCAAACAAAAAGTGTGAGGGCGACATGCCCAGCATGAACATCATTCAAGCGGTCAACTCGGCCTTGTCTTGTGAGCTCACTCGCGACCAGAACGTGGTGGTGTTTGGAGAAGACGTCGGGAAGTTCGGCGGAGTCTTTCGGGCCACGGCAGGCCTTCAGAAAGAATTCGGGGGAAAACGCGTTTTTGACACGCCGCTCTCCGAGAACGGAATCGTGGGAGCGGCCATAGGCATGTGTCTGTACGGTCTCCGGCCGGTTCCGGAAATCCAGTTTGCGGACTACATCTATCCGGCTTTCGATCAAATCGTCAATGAAGCCTCTAAGATGCGTTATCGCTCGGGCGGGCTATTTACCTGCCCCATGGTGATTCGGACTCCTTACGGAGGCGGAATCAGGGGCGGCCACTACCACTCCCAGAGCCCGGAGGCTTACTTTGCTCACACTCCGGGACTGAAGGTCGTTGTCCCCTCCACCCCCTACGAGGCGAAGGGGCTGCTCGCGGCGGCCATTCGAGATGACAACCCGGTTCTGTTCATGGAACCAAAAAGACTCTACCGCTCCGCCCGGGGCGAAGTTCCCGAAGAGGCCTACACGATCGATCTGGGAGCTGCCCGAATCGCGCGCAGTGGGACAGATGTGACGCTGATCAGCTACGGCGCCATGGTTCCGGTCTCCTTGAGTGCGGCCGAAGAGGCGGAGGAAGAACTGGACGTCTCGATCGAAGTCGTCGACCTCAGAACCCTGATCCCGTACGACGTCAAGACCGTTCTTGAATCGGTACAAAAAACGGGTCGCGTCATCGTCGTTCATGAGGCTCCCAAAACGTGTGGATTCGGTGCGGAACTGGCAGCGACAATCACCGAGAAAGCCCTCCTGCATCTCGAGTCCCCGGTCTACCGGGTCACCGGTTTCGACACCCCCTTCCCCTACGCACTGGAGGAAGACTACCTGCCTTCTTCCAGCCGCATTATGCGAGCCGCCCAGGAAAGCCTTGCCTTCTAGCACTCACTTTCATAATGCCCTACGAATTCAAGTTGCCCGATATTGGAGAAGGAGTCGTCGAAGGCGAAATCGTCCGCTGGCTGATCAGACCTGGCGATCACTTGGAAGAAGATCAGCCCATGGTCGAGGTCATGACGGACAAGGCTACGGTCGAGATTCCATCGCCGGTGAGTGGCGAAGTTCTGAAGACGGTTGGCGGGGAAGGAGCACTCATTGCGGTTGGGGCAACGCTCCTGGTCATCGACGCTCCCGAGGGCCCGGAACAGGCCACTGCCTCTTCTGAGAAGCAGCCAGAAAGAACACCTCCAGCAGCCAGCTCGATGGTTCAGCAGGCTCCGCTGCGCAGCCAGAAACAGGCCCAGAACCTTGCCACTCCCGGTGTTCGACGCCTTTCCCGAGAAATGGGAGTGGATCTGTCCGGAGTTCAGGGAACCGGCGCCGGAGGCAGAATCACCCGCCAGGATGTCGAGCGGGCGCATAGCCAGCCACCCGAAGTTTCGAGCCAGGCCGAAGGGTCCCGCGATTCGATTCCCTACCGGGGAGTCCGCAAGAAAATCGGGGTTCACCTGGTGGCTGCCAAGCGGTTTGCGCCGCATTACACCTACGTGGAAGAGGTTGACGCAACTCCACTGGTGGAGTTGCGATCAGAATTCAAGCGACACAATGACGGCCAGGATCTGACCTATCTGCCTTTTTTCATAAAGGCATGTGTCAGCGGCCTGAAAAAATACCCCATCCTCAACTCCAGCCTGGACGAAGAAAAGAAGCTGATTCAGCTCAAGCGATTCTACAATATCGGGGTCGCTATCGCGACTCCTGAGGGCCTGATTGTTCCGGTCATCAAAAAGGCCGACGACAAGAGTGTGCTCGATATCTCGGCTGAGATTCAATCGCTGGCGGAACAGGCCCGGTCAGGAAGGATCCAGCTGGAAGATCTTCGCGACGGGACCTTCACCATCACCAGTCTGGGAGCCCTGGGCGGAGTTCTGGCCACTCCAATCATCAACTATCCGGAAGTGGCCATTCTGGGGGTCCACAAGATCAGGGAACGGCCGGTGGTCCGGAAGGGGGAAGTGGTCATCCGTCACATGATGAATCTGAGCCTTTCACTCGATCACCGTGTAGTGGACGGATTTGTTGGAGCCGAGTTTCTCCGCGACGTCATCTCTCAGCTGGAAAACCCGGGACTGCTTCTTGGATCACTGCGCAGTGACCGGTAGGTCTGCCAGCAGAACCGCGGGCGCCTGGCCGCGGCTTCCACTCTGCCCTCGCTGGCGCTCGGGGTTCTGATAATTCTCGTGGTAACGGCCCTGAGTGCTGTATCCTAAAAGCTGCTGGCCAGGAACTTCAGGATCTCGGGCAGATGTTTGCCGACCAGCCCCCACCCGTGCGGCTCGCCCTCGTAGATGTGAAGCTGATTGTCAACCGTCCTGGTTTCCAACAGGTCGGCCAGGCCACGAATGCCCTCCTCCATCGGAATCATCTGATTGTAACGATCCGCGGTCCCATAGAGCATCATCACCCGCAGACTGTTCAGGTTGCCTTTGGCCAGAGTCTTGAGGTTGTTGGCCTGCCAGTGCTCCAGGTCGACCGGGTTTCCGTAGACCCGGTACAGGAGTCGCGAAAAAAACTGCGAGCGACTCGGGTCGGGGCCGTTCAGCAGCTCGGATGGATCGTCGCCCAGCAGCACAATCGGCGAACTGGCCGCTACGGCTGAGTAGGAATCGGAATACTTGAACGCCAGCTTGAGCGCGCCGTATCCGCCCATGGAGGTTCCTCCTATGGCGCGACCTTTTCGGTCTTTGCGGACTCGGAACCTGCTTTCCATTTCCTTAATGAAATCTCTCTGGATGGCGCTCTCATAAAGAGCCTGCCCATCTGCCGAATCCGTGTAATACCCTCTCTCTCCAGAAGGGTGCGCCATCACAAATTCAGTCAGAGCGTGTTCACGAATTGTCTTGTCGACGATCTCCGGCAAATTGCCATAGCGGCCAACGCACCAGCTGGTATGGTCATTGTTCATCCCGTGCAGGAAATAAACAACGGGGTAGGTTCTGCCGCTCGATTCGTAGCCGGCGGGAAGAAAGACGCTGTACCCCAGATCCTGGTTGAGGGATTCGGAGTGAAAGGAATGGAATTCAACCCGCGAGCCCGAGGCCAGATGAATGGTTCCCGGATCGACCAGACGCCGAGGAGGGCCGCCCCGTTGAGCCACAGCTCCTGCCCAGGGAAGGAGAAGAACGGGCACCAGCGAGAGAAGCTTGATTCGTGAAAACATCCGGAGATTATAGCCTAACGAGGCTCTGCCTCAGACCGACGAGCAAAGTGCTCAGGTGTAAACTTCACTCAAGTGATCTAGTGCAGCGCGTCACAAATCTTGACCGGTCACACCCTTCCAAATCTTGCCAATGTAACTCGAAACCGGAAGAGACTCTTGCTCCAGATCCGCCCAGCGCCATTCGGGGTGCTCCGAGACCGGTTCGAGAAGTTCGCAGAGCAGTGGAGTAAACACAAGCTTTCGAAAAGTGACCTGATGCTTCACCTCTTTCAGCCGCCGGATGGGACGGAGACTCAGGCCGTGTTCGCTGCGGAAACGCAGCGGGATGTCCTCTACGCCCGCCGCGATTTTAGGGAATTCCCAGAATCCCTGCAGGTACGGCTCTAAGCAGGCCCTGGTCAGCAGTACGCAATTCTGACTGTCGAGGATCACCGCGCTGATGAAGAGAAGTTGCTCCGGAGGGCGCTTCTTCCGGCTGTGTGGAACCTCTTCCTGCACTTCTGCTTGCCGGGCCTCACAGAACGTCTCAAAAGGGCACTCTTCGCAGGAAGGCCTGCGAGGCGTACAGACCAGGGCTCCCAGCTCCATCAGAGCTTGATTGAATTCCCGGATATGGGGGGCGATGCAGGGACCCTTCACCAGTTCATTCAGGAGGCTCCAGAAGGCTCTTTCCCACGAATGGTCAACTTCGGCCACGCAGAAGAGCCGAGCCAGGACTCGCTTCACATTCCCGTCCAGGATAGCTTCCGGAAGCCCGTAGGCCTGGGAGAGCACCGCTCCGGCCGTGTAGGCCCCTACTCCGGGCAGTTTCAGGGCCGTCTCCCGGTCCCTGGGGAATCGTCCCCGATGCTCCCGGTCGATGATCTGGGCGGCCCGCCACAGGTTGTCGGCCCGGCGGTAATAACCGAGACCGGACCACAGACTGAGAACCTGTTCTCTAGGGGCCCGGGCCAGGTCTTCAACCCTGGGAAAAGACTCGAGAAAGCGCCGATAGTAGGGTAGTACCGTTTGGATCCGCGTCTGCTGCAGCATGGTCTCGGCAACCCAGATTCGATAGGCATCCGGCTGATCCCGCCACGGGAGGTCGCGGCGCGCCTGCTCGTACCATTGGAGAAGCCGCCTCCCAAAAACTGGGGTTGGGATTTGCAGTTCGACCTCTCTGGCGACTCCCGATTCCAAGCTGGCTCCCTGGCGCGCGACCGCGCACTAGTGTACTGTCCGGAAAGTTCACGCCGCTACTTCGGGCGTCTTTTCGCCGACAGCTTTGTTGCGCTACCTCGAAATACTCCCGGCATTCCTGCGTCGCGCGCCTCACTGACGACGAAAATCCATCCCGAATTAACCCCGCGAACTTCCCGGACAGCACACTAGCCCACCGAAATGTAGTGGGTCCCACGTGTTTCCACGATCCCAATGTCATGCCCGACGACTCCGGCGGCGGCCAGCTTCTCCAGCAGCGCCGGGCCCTCACTGGAGGGAAGGCCGATGAGCAGACCGCCCGAGGTCTGAGGATCGAGAAGGATCTGCTGTATTCTCTTCGAGGTCCGGTTCCAGGAAACCGCATCGCCCAGGTAGTCCCGGTTCGCCTGAATCCCGCCGGGCAGCATGCCGCGTCTGGCCAGTACTTCCACATCTCTTAGAAGTGGCACCCGTGCGCTCTCGATCTCGAGGCAGACCCCGCTTGCGACAGCCATCTCAAAGGCATGCCCGAGCAGTCCGTACCCGGTGATGTCGGTAACTGCGTGAATCTCGAAATCCCAAAGCTCTTCCGCCGCCTGGCGATTCAGTGTGAGCATCCACCGGATCGCTTCTTCCTCGGCGTCCTTGGGACACTTCCCGTATTTGACAGCGGTGGAAACGATTCCGGTGCCAATCGGCTTGGTCAGGATTAACGAGTCCCCCGGCAGGAGACCTTGATTGCGGTAAAATCGATCCGGTCGGGTCAGACCGGTTACTGCGTAGCCGAATTTCAGCTCCGGGTCCTTAACAGAATGACCTCCAATGATTGCCACCCCGGCTTCTCGCATTTTCTCGGCGCCTCCGCACAGAATCTGGTGCAGAATCTCTTCCTCGAGAACATCCGCGGGGAAGCCAACGATGGAAAGAGCGAAGCGAGGCCGAGCCCCCATGGCGTAGATATCACTCAGAGCGTTGGCTGCAGCGATCTGGCCATAGACGAAGGGATCGTCCACGATCGGAGTGAAAAAGTCGGTACTTTGAACCAGAGCTATGTCCTCATCAATCAGGTACACTCCGGCGTCGTCGGCTGTTTCAAAGCCAACCAGAACATTGGGATCAAGAATCCCGGGCAGGTCCTTCAACGCCTTCTGTAGCACACCCGGTGCTAGCTTTGAAGCTCAGCCAGCGCAGTCGACGAGCTCAGTCAAACGCTTTTTACGCCGCAAAATCATGGAGGTCATTATACGGCCTCGCCCTTGCCTTTGCCTTTGCCCGGGGCCGAGCCCGTGAATCTTCTCGCGTTTTTCTGGCCTGGAACTCTATTAGTCAGTGATGGCAAGATCAGTACACTAGTGCATCTCGCCATAAGTTCTGAGCCAGGGTCAGCGCGTCAATCGTCGTCGCTGGTTAGGCGTCGCGAGAGAGTCATATCCGGCTATATGGCGAGCGAGCGCAACAACGCCAGCGGCGGGGAGGGGCGCCTGAACCTGGGTCAGAACTTATGGCGGGCTGCACTAGCAGGCGACTCAGCAGCAATTCGGTCCTAGAAGGAAGAGCGTTGATGGAGCGAAACTGTCGGCGCCTCAATGTGCTTCAGTTCCTCGTTTGGTGTTGAAGGCAAGGCTCCAGCGAACCAAGGAAACGCAGTGAGAAAGTGAACAAAAGATGAGGTCAGGGCAAGGGCAAAGACAAAGGCAACTGGCAAGAAGAGGACGCTGAACCCGCATAATGCGGGATAATGTCATCCGTTGTGTACGATTTCGATGTATTTGTCATTGGCGGGGGTCATGCAGGCTGTGAGGCGGCGGCGGCAGCAGCGCGTCTGGGTGCCAGGACTGCTCTCTGCACAATCAACCTGGACATGATTGGCCAGATGTCCTGCAACCCGTCCATTGGAGGGATTGCGAAAGGACATCTCGTGCGCGAGATCGATGCCATGGGTGGCCTGATGCCCCGCGTGGCCGATCTGGCCGGTATCCAGTTTAGGCTGCTGAACCGGCGGCGCGGTCCAGCCGTCCGGGCTCCCCGCGCCCAGTGTGACAAGCTGATCTACCGCCGCACCATGCAGGAAGCGCTGGCGCTCATTCCCAATCTATCCCTTGTAGAGGGGGAGGTTGCTTCCCTGCGAATCAGAGAAGACTCGCTGGGTGGTGTCGAGCTCGGATCTGGCGAAACAATTTCCTGCGGCGCCGTGATTCTGACCACGGGCACTTTCCTGAACGGTTTGTGTCATGTCGGCGGGCAGAAGTTCCGAGCCGGGCGCTCGGGAGAACGCGCCTCCATTCGTCTGGCCGAGTCGGTGCAGGCGATCGGGTTCGAGATGGGTCGCCTGAAGACCGGGACCCCTCCCAGGGTTGAGCGCTCCAGTGTCCGGCTGGAGGGACTCGAGGCGCAACCGGGAGATAGTCATCCGGTGTTCTTTTCCTACGCGACCGAGGGGCTGTCACAGCCTCAGATTCCCTGCTGGATTACCCACACCAACGAACGGGTTCACGAGATTCTGCACTCGAACATGAAGAGGAGTCCGTTGTACAGCGGTGAGATTGTAGGAATCGGGCCCCGTTACTGTCCCTCGATTGAAGACAAGGTAACCAAGTTCTCAGAGCGGACTTCTCATCAGCTCTTCCTGGAACTCGAGACTCTGGAAGGGAACTCCATCTACATCAACGGCCTCTCTACCAGCATGCCGGTTGATGTACAGGAGGCCGTGCTCCGCGAGATTCCGGGGCTCGAGAAAGCCACCATTCTCAGACCCGGTTACGCTGTCGAATACGACTTTGTCAATCCTCATCAGCTACAGCCGACTCTCGAGACCCAGGCCCTGAAGGGACTCTTCCACGCCGGACAGATTAACGGCACCACGGGATACGAGGAAGCTGCCGCGCAGGGCCTGGTGGCGGGTATCAACGCCGCCTTGCGGATCCGGGGCGAACAGCCCTATGTTCCGGAGAGAAACAACAGCTATCTGGGTATTCTTATTGACGACCTCGTGACCCAAGGGGTCGATGAACCCTACCGGATGTTCACATCGCGGGCCGAATACCGACTCTTGCTTCGAATTGACAACGCCGATCGGCGGCTCATGCCGGAGGCTCGTTCTCTCGGCTTAATTGGGAACGAGGCGTTCGAAAAACACGAGAAGGAGTGGCAGGGAATTGATGGAGCGCTGGAATACCTGAGAGCCAATCATCTGAACCGGACCTCCGCAGCTCATCTGGAACTACAGAGGGATTCCGCCTTCCAACACGGTACCGGCTTGAGTCAGTTGTTACGCAGACCGGAAGTCAAGATCCGGGATCTGCTCCCCATTCTGGCCGAGGCTGACCACGATCTAACACCCCGGCAGGTTGAGAGAGTTGAAATCGAGGCCAAATACGAGGGCTACATCCAGCAGCAGCAGCGGGATGTCGAAAAGATGGCCCGACTGGAAGGACACCCGATTCCCATAGATCTGGATTATGGTGGCGTTTCCGGGCTTTCCGCCGAAATGATCGAGCGCCTGAACAGGGTCCGGCCCACCAGCCTGGGACAGGCGGCGCGGGTCCCGGGCGTCACACCGGCTGCCGTTTCGATTCTGAACATCCACCTCGGTGTGCGAGTCCGAAAACACCTGGTAGGCTGAATGCGCGCTTCCCCGGTCTCCTCTTCCGCCAGGGAACTGTGCCGGCGTGCACAGGAACTGCAATCAGAATTCGGCCTTTCCTTGAATCCGGACCAGATCAGCAGGCTGGGGAGTTACCTGGATGTTCTGCTCAAGTGGAAAAACCGTGTCAACCTGATCTCCGAACCCTCTCCCGAGCGCCTCCTGCGCCTTCACTTCCTGGAGAGCTTCTGGTTGGCTGAGCACTTTCTCGGGGATCGATCCGTCTTGACCGACCTGGGCTCGGGAGCAGGGTTTCCCGGCCTGGCAGCCAAAATCTACCGGCCCCAGCTGACGGTGTCACTGGTAGAAAAGAACGCGAAAAAGGTGCTTTTCCTGGAACAGGTAGCACGCCGCCTGGAATTACAAAAAGTATCGATTGTTTCTCATAGCTGGGAACAATACGAGGGCTGGCAGACGGGTGGAATCGCTTCGATTCGGGCTCTGAAAGTCTCGCCCGACCTCCTTGAACGCTTGGCCGAACACCGGCAAGAGGTTCTTCTACTACACACTTACGATTTGCCGGATATATGGACTAAGTGGCTTGTTATCAGACAGTTACACGTTCCTGGATCGCGACGAAGAGTGGCCACTCAGCTGGGTTTGCGGGGGTTCATATCCTAAGGGGCTAGTAGAAAGCCTGATGCCCCACAGCCGGACCCGAGAGTGGTTGGTGTTTCACGTGAAACATCAGCAGGTCCTGCGGCAGCGCCCTCTTTCTGTGTTCTCACCCAGTGGCAACCTGGTACCGGGAATGTCACAGTCTCCGGGCAGGCATCATGTGACGGCCGCTTCATTCCTTTTCCTCCCGGCAGCGTTCTATCTACTGTGCTGCACTACTGTTCATTCCCTTTCGCTTACTTTCTGACATTCACCTGTCATGGGGCTCACCTGCACGGCCACCCGAGTGGCAGCGTGGACAGGCTTCACAACCGATCCGGCACCCGCTTTCCAGGCCCAAATAGAGAATTGCATGCCTCGATGGTGCGTCAAATGGGTATCGAGCCCTCTTCCCTCAGCTGGCCGAGACGGCAATGTGTCCTCAAGGCTATCCTCGAGGCCTGTTTGCTGCGCCGATGGCTCCCGTGGACCGTTCATGTCCGAAGAACTCACGTACATGCGGTGATCAGCGCCGCCAGGGCAGGAGTTACCGTAAGGCGGGTTGTCAAGACCTGTGCCACGCAGGGGCTCCACCGCCGCGGCTTCGATCCATCCCGGCGACGCAAGTGGACGCGCAAAGGAAGTGTTGTGCCCCTGTGGAACCAGGGCAGACTTGAAGCAGCCATAGTTTACGTAGTACGTGAACACGGAGAGCCCATGGAACTGTTCGTGCATCCGCATGCTTCCAGGTTCATTTACGAGACGTGATGACGGGCCTCAGGCAGGTTCCCCGGCAGCTTGTACCTTGCTATTCACGCAGTCTCTTCGTTCCTGCCTCTGTGGGTTCCTTGACGGGAACTGTGCCTTGGCGCCTTTGGGCGGCTGTATAGAAAGGAACTTTCCGGTTAGTCGAGCGGACAGAGGCAGGAATGACAATGAGCGTGGAACCAGCAGAGGGCACGAGCGAGTGCGATACGCAGAACCTAACGAAGCTTCGCCTCAGACCCACGAGCAATGTACTCAGGTGTAAAATGTTTGACCCCCAGACAACAGAACCGCGGGCGTTAGACCGCGGCTACAACTCAGCCCTCGCTGACGCTTGGGAGGTTTTTCAATGGGTGTGACCAGTACACATCCAACAGAACCGCGGGCGCCAGGCCGCGGCTGCCGCCCAGCCCTTGCTCCGCTTCGGGTTCTGTTGGACCGAGACACGTGATTAGCACCACCACGGGCGTTACTCAAAATTAAAGATCAGCTTCGCTCAAGTGATCCTGCAACCCCTTGTTCCACGTGAAACATTTTGGCCATACACCTTTGTTATTCTGCGCCCGATATGACACGAGTAATCGCAATTACCAACCAGAAGGGCGGAGTGGGCAAAACCACCACGGCGATCAACCTGGGAGCCGCTCTCGCATCGGCCGACCTTTCGGTGCTGGTTGTGGATCTCGACCCTCAGGGAAACACAACTTCCGGCCTGGGAGTGGAACGGAACCAGCTGCAGACTTCAATCTATGAGGCTCTGCTGGGACAGTGTCCCCCCTCACGGGCCTTGTGCTCGACCAAGGTTGCCAACCTGGATGTCTTACCGGCGAACCGGAGCCTCATCGGAGCTACCATCGAATTGCTGGAGTTTCCAGAGCGGGAGAGGAGACTTCGGGCCATCATTCAAGATCTCCAGGCGGACTACCACTACATCTTGATCGATTGTCCTCCCTCGCTGGGGATCCTGACCGTCAATGCTCTGACTGCAGCTGACTCCCTGCTCATACCAATGCAGTGTGAGTACTTCGCTTTGGAGGGGCTCTCGGAACTCTTCCAGACCATAAGTCGGGTCAGGAGCGGACTGAACCCGGGGCTGGAGATCGAGGGAGTACTCCTCACCATGTACGACGACCGGCTCAATCTGGCCAACCAGATTCGAAAAGATGTGAGCCGCCACCTGGGTCAGCAGTTGTTTCAGACGATCATCCCTCGCAACGTTCGTCTGGCCGAATCACCGAGTTTTGGAAAGCCCGTCCTTCTATATGATGCCCGCTGTAAGGGGGCCAACAGTTACATCGCTCTGGCCAGCGAGATCCTGGCCAGCGCTCGGCAGCGAGCCGTTAAAGTGAGCTAGTGGACTGTAATGCTTGAATCGGTGGTGGATGAGCGAGTGGACTCACTTCGACAAATACCGAGTAGGGAGTCTTAGCAACCATGAAACGCAATGTTTTAGGAAAACGTCTTGATGTCCTGTTACCCGAAGCGGTTCTGGAAACGGGCCTTCTCCAGATTGACATCGATCTGATCAAACCCAACTCTCTGCAACCCCGAATGCACGTGGCACCTGAGAGCCTCCAGCAACTGGCGAACTCTATTTCGGAAAATGGGGTCTTGCAGCCCGTGATCGTCCGCTCCCGGAAGGGTGGGCACCAGTTCGAGCTGGTGGCCGGCGAGCGACGATGGAGAGCGGCACAAAGGGCGGGGCTGATGTCTGTCCCGGCTATTATTCAGGATTTTTCGGATGAAAAAATGCTCGAGCTGGCTCTGGTAGAGAACATTCAGCGCGACGACCTGACGGCCATCGAGGAAGCCCACGCCTATCAGGTACTTGTCGAAAAGTTCCATCTCTCCCAGGACGAAGTCGCGCGCAGGGTGGGCAAGAGTCGCAGTGCAGTCGCTAATATCCTCCGACTCCTCAATCTTTCCCAGGACGTTCAGCAGATGCTTCTGGAGGGATCGCTCTCGATGGGTCACGCCCGCGCGCTCCTTCCTCTCCCTGAGAAAGCTCAACGGCGCCTGGCCAGAAAGGTGATCGGCCGGGATCAGTCGGTCCGCCAGACCGAACGGGCGGTGAAGCACTTCCTGAATCCAAAACCCAATAAGGTCGACCCTTCAACCGACCCCAACCTGCTGGCAGCTCAGCAACGGTTGGAGGAGCGCTTCCATACCAAGGTGGAGATTCAGATGAATGGGGGAGCAGCCGGTCGGCTCATTCTCCACTTCCACAACAGTGAGGAACTGGAGCGTCTCTACGAGGCCCTGATCGCCTAAGAGCTTGTGCCCGGCCTGTCAGACCCACGGCAAAGAGTGGGAGCGGTGTTCTCACCCCGTTCCACGTGGAACCTGGACGTAGAACATGAGCTCCCGGCGAGCGCCCTATTTCCCAATGCAGAAGGTCGAGAAGATCTCGTCCAGAATGTCATCGACGGTCGTCTCCCCGGTGATGGTGCCCAGGCTCTCCAGCGCTTTCCTGAAATCGCAAATAGGAAACTCCTCGCTCAGGCCATCCCTATAGGCATGAATCCCCTTCTCCAACCACCGGATGGTTGCCCCCACGGCTTCATGGTGACGAATGTTGGTGAGGAAGAAGCTGTCCTTCTCGACCCCTGTCTCCGGGGTCACCTCGCGCCAGACAGCTTTCACCAGGTGCCCCAGGCCTTCTCCCCTCAAAGCCGAGGTTGCGACCTTCTGACAACCGGAGTCCTGCAACTTTTCGGGCAGATCGAGGTGCTGGGGCAAGTCCTGCTTGTTCAAAACCAGGATCGTAGGGCGCTCGCGGACAAGCTCCCAGATTTCTCGCTCACCGGACCCGAACTCAGCGTTGCCATCCAGGACGAAAAGGATGACATCGGCGCCGGCCAGGTACTCTTTGGTCTTCTCAATACCGAGCTCCTCAACCTCATCTCTAGCCTCTCGTATCCCGGCTGTGTCGACGAGCCGGGCGGGCAGACCTTCTATGCTGATAGTCTCACTGACCGCATCCCGCGTGGTCCCCGGAACCGCCGTGACAAGCGCTCGGTTGTTTCTAAGTAAACCATTGAAAACACTGGACTTACCTGCATTAGGAGAACCCGTGATTGCTACTTCTATCCCGGCCCTGACCAGGCGCCCCAATTCAAATCCCCCGGCCAGCTGCACCAGATCACGGGTGATCTCCTGCAGGCGCTCCACGAGAGTCTCCCTTTCTTCGGGAGTCACCTCATCCTCGACAAACTCCAGCGAGGTTTCCATGTGGCTAAGAACCTGGACCAGTTCGGCCCTGACCGGTTCGAGACGCCGCGAAAGCCCTCCGCCCAGTTGCTCTACTGCGAGGCGAGCCTGGAAGGCCGTCTGGCTCTCGATCAGATCCCGAACCGCCTCGGCCTGGACCAGGTCCAGCTTACCGCTAAGAAAAGCTCTTTTGGTGAACTCTCCGGGTTCGGCCATTCTTGCGCCCTGGCCAAGCAGCCTTTGTATGATCCGCTGCACGATCAGGAGGCTGCCGTGGCAGGTCACTTCAATGACATTCTCTCCCGTATAAGACGCCGGGGCGGGAAACCAGGTCACCAGAACCTGATCCAGAACCTCTCCATCTTCACCCGCAATCCGTCCCAGGGTGGACCTGCGGGGGATCAGGCCCTCTTCCGAGGAAGGCTGGAAGACGCCCTCTAGAAGGCGCCGTGGACTTGGGCCGGAAAGGCGAATGAGGGCGATTGCACCTTTCCCGGGGGCCGTCGCCAGAGCAACAATGTGGTCCTCTTCAGAGGCTCTGACTGTCATCGTGTCGAGTTGAAGGGAGTCCAGCAGCCACAGGCTGCTAGTGTACTGTACTAGTGCATCTCGCCATAAGTTCTGAGCCACCCCGGGCGACGTCAGAGCGAAGAGTCATTTTACATGTGATTTCGCTATCGTAAAAGTGACCCGGATTGGGGACGAGTGATCGAGTAAAAGTGACCCACCCCAATCAGACCTCTGTTCTAGTTTGTTCGAAAGCAAACGGACAACCAGAACGGAGGCCGGAGTGATTGGGATGGACCAGTACGAGCTTATCAGAACAGCCCACCGCGTATACGGAAAGAGCATCCGAGAGATCCGTCGGGAGACGGGTCATCACCGGGAAACGATTCGCAAGGCCCTGACCGGAAAGGAACCCAGGTACCGACGCCGAAAGCCAACTAGATGCCCGGTCATGGATCCGGTGGCTCCGATCATTGAGGGCTGGCTGCTGGGAGACCGGGATCGGCAGCGGCGGCAGCGGCACACGGCCCGGCGGATCTGGGATCGGCTGGTCGAGGAGCACGGATTTGGGGGCGCAGAGTCGACGGTACGGCGTTGGGTTCGGGAGTGGAAAGCGGCGCACGGCTACGGGGCCAGCCAAGCGGTGGTTCCACTGGACCCGGAAGTGGCCCGGGAGGCAGAAGTTTCAGACTGGGGGACAGCCTGGGTCGAGATGGCAGGGGAGCGGCGGATGGTGAAGCTGTTCATGATGCGCTCACGCTACTCGGGCAAGGCCTTCGTGAGAGCCTATCCCTGGGAGCGTCAGGAGATGTTCTTTGACGCCCACATGCGAGCCTTTGCCTACTTCCAGGGGATCTTTCGGACCCTGGTGTATGACAACCTGAGCCCCGCGGTGAAAAAGATTCTGCGGGGCAAGAAACGAGTGGAGCAGGAACGCTTTGTCTCCTTTCGCAGCTACTACACGTACCAGGCCCGCTTTTGCACTCCGGGATTAGGCCGAGAGAAGGGTGGAGTGGAGGGCCTGGTCGGCTTTGCGCGGAGAAACTTCCTGGTGCCGTTGCCCCGAGTCAAAGACTTCGAACAGCTCAACCAGATGCTCTTGGAACGCTGCCAGAAGTATGGCAGTCACCGGATTGCGGTCCGGGAAGATGATCGAACTGTCCAGGAGCGATTCGAGTCGGAGAGATCGCGACTGCTGCCCCTGCCCCAGCGCCCCTATGACAACTACAAGCCGCTGCGAGTGAAAGTGGATCTCTACCAGACGGTGCGAGTGGACCGCAATCGCTACTCCGTGCCCAGAGCGTATGTGGGTCGCTGGGTGTGGTCGCATGTGAGCTGCTGGAAGGTGGAGGTGTTTGCAGAGGATCGGAAGATCGCCGAGCACGAGCGAGTTTTTTCCAACAGCAAGTGGAAGATCGATTCGCTGCACTATCTGGATCTGCTCCAGCAGCGGCCTGGATCGTTTGAAAGTGCCCGGCCCATTCTGCAGTGGCGAGCCCGCTGGCCTGCGGACTACGAGGTGCTGCTCGCCAGGTTGCGCAGCCGCCTGGGCGAGAACTCCGGCACTCGAGAGTTTATCGGCATCCTGGGCTTGCATCAGCGCTATCCGGAAACACTTGTCGAAAAAGCAATTACCCGGGTGCTGGAGCTGCAATGCCCGAGCCTGGCTTCGATCCGGCACTGGATCCGCTACCAGGAAAGTTCCAGCCGCTCGATCAAGCCCCTGCCAGCCCAGCTGATTCCGGGGATCACGGACCGTCGGGTCGAGAGGATGGCTGTGGCGAGCTTCAATGCCTTGCTGGGGAGTAGGCGATGAGCCGCGCCAGTGAAGCGGTATTGCTGAAGGATCACCTCAAGGAGCTGCGGCTGCCTACGATGCGGCGAGATTACGCCGAGTGTGCGCGCCAGGCCCGGGAAACGAGGGCCAGCTACGAGGCGTTCTTGCTGGATCTGGTGAGCCGGCAACTCGAGCAGCGTCGTGCCAATCAGCTGGAGCGCCGGCTCAAGGAAGCGCGCTTTCCGGTGATGAAAACGCTGGAGAAGACGGATCTCGCACTGTGGCCCACACTGGACGGGGTCGAGGTACGGGAGCTGACCGAATGCACTTGGATCAATGAGCGAGAGAACGTGGCTTTGATCGGCAAACACGGTACGGGCAAGACGCATGCGGCCACGATGCTGGGAGTGGAGGCCTGCCGGCGCGGTCACCGGGTTGGGTTTTACAGTGCTTCGGGCCTGGTCAATACGCTGGTGGAGGCCCGGGAGGAAAGACAGCTGGAGCGAGTGTTTCGAAAGCTCGATCGCTTTCACCTGATCGTCCTCGATGAGCTCGGCTACATCCCGTTTTCGGAAGAAGGAGCCCAACTGCTATATCAAGTCTTTTCCAATCGTTACGAGAAGGCTTCACTGCTGGTGACCTCCAACCTGGCCTTTGCCGAATGGACCCGGGTCTTTGGCGATGCTTCCCTGACGGCGGCCCTGCTGGACCGGCTCACCCATCGCTGCCAGATCTACGAGTTCGACTGGGAGAGCATCCGTCTGGCCGAGAGTCTCAAACGGCAAAAGAAGAGGCGCCGGCAAAGAGCCAAGTCGAGGTCAAAATAGCCTTCTGGGTCCCCGGAAGTGTCTCCTGACGGCCACACAGCTATGTCGCCTCGACCGCTGGGTTGGATATCTCCAACAGCAGAGACTTCAAGGGGGTTAACGGGGCGAGTAGACCACTCAGGGGACCGGGTTGAGTCGGCCGCCGAGAGGGGCACTCCGTTCGGGCTCGCCCTCACTGCGTCCCCTCTCTCAGTCTTCAGGAACTCGAGGAGATCGTTTCCCAGGATCAGTTACAACAATCTACAACCAGGTGGGGCACTATTACGTGATCAAGCCGGGTCACTTTTCCCTTGTCATTCCGATACATGGATGTGGATCCAGCTGACCCCGAAGCAGCAGGGTGGGTTGGAGAGGCTGGTACGAGGGGGCAAGACGGAGGTGCGAAAGTACCGGCGGGCGGAGATGGTGCTGCTGGCCGGCCAGGGAGTGTCGGTGAAGTCGATTGCGCGCCGTTTGGGGACGAATCGCTCCCTGGTCAAGAAATGGCTTGGACGTTTCCGAGGCAAAGGCTTACCTGGGCTGGACGATCTGCCGCGATCGGGGCGTCCGCAGAGGGTCCAGTGTCTGGAGCGGACCCAGGTGGTAGCTGCGGCCTGCCAAGCGCCCGAACAGTATGGCTTGCAGCGTGTACTGTGGAGTCATTCGGCTCTGAGCGAGGCATTGGTTGAGTCTGGATTGGTGAGATCGATCAGCGCCCGTACGGTAGGGCGGATTCTCCGCCAGGCCCAGATCAAGCCGCATCGGGTCAAGATGTGGTGTCATAGCGAAGATCCTCGGTTTCAGGAAAAGCTGCGTGACATTGTCAGACTGTACATGGACGCTCCTGTCCGGGAACCGGTGTTGTGCGTAGATGAAAAAAGCGGGATGCAAGCGCTGAGTCGTGCTCGAGGGTTGATCGGTCCCCAAGTGGGTGGCTGGGGCCGACTCGAGTACGAGTACAAACGGCATGGAACTCGTTGTCTTTTCGCCTGTTTCAACGTGCGCACGGGGCGAGTCCTGGGCCGCTGTCACCACTATCGAAAACGGGCTGACTTTCTCTCCTTCATGGATCTGGTGGCGGTCCATTATCGACAAAAACGCGTGCACGTGGTGCTGGACAACCTTAACACTCATCTAGACACCAGCGCGGGAGCCTTCATCAGTGAATGGAATCGAAAGCACCGCAACCGCTTTGTGTTTCACTATACGCCGACGCACGGGTCGTGGTTGAATCAGATCGAGCTTTGGTTTTCGATCCTGAGCCGTCGGGTGCTTCGCTACGGAAGCTTCGCAACGGCTCGGGATCTGGTCGAGAAGGTGGAGGCCTTCATCGAGCAGTGGAACGAGCGGGAAGCCCATCCCTTCCGCTGGACTTGTGAAGGACTTCCTCTGGTAGCTTGAAGGCCCGAGCATGAGCTTTGAAATGGAGGCCGATCAGGATGCTTTGTCCTGTTTGCTGGAAGGCCACGAAACCACTCGCGGCCTCTACGTTCGCATCTGGGGCAAACACTTGATCGTGGGTCGGGAGGAGGCTTTCGGGCCCGACAGGGCGCCGCAAAAATCAGATCGAGTTCGTCTGACCTGCCTCAATGCATCGACCTATGGCTTGAGCGTCAAACGGCATACTGGACGTTGGGAAAAAACGCCCTTCTCAGGCAGTATGAAAGACCTGGTCGAGGTGATGCAAAGCCTCATGCAGCACCTGCTCGCTCCCTACTGAGAGGTGGCTCAAGACTTACGGCGAGCTGCACTAGTCCTCGGGAATCACAACGACCCGACGGTGCATCCCTCGTCCATCGCTCTCAGTCCTGACCTCCCTCTGGTCGGCAAGGTAGAGATGGATGATTCGTCGGTCGCTGGCCGGCATGGCTTGGAAGTGAAACGGTCTCCTGGACCCTTGTACGCGCTCAGCTGCCTTTTCGGCGAGCACCTCCAGCTCACGCGTGCGGCTGGCCCGATATCCGCTACAATCCACCACGAACCGGTACTGGCCCTGCGCCTTTCGGTAATAAATCTGGCTCACCAGATGATTCAGGGCGTGGAGGAAACGGGCATTCTCAGTGAGGACCAGATCCGTGTCTGGCCCGCTCAATTCGACCACCACCTGATCCTGGTTGGGCTCCACAGTCACGTCCAGTTCCAATTCCGCCTGTTCCACGAGCTGCTCGGTAAAACGTCGGATTTCGTCAAGGATTTCATGTGCCATACTCCTACCTGTGCTTGGCCTTTCTCCCTCTGGGATTCCTTTTGGGAGTGCTGGGCGATTTGGGGACCTCCTTAGACAACTCGGGACTCATCCGTTGCACCATAACCTGGAACAGCATTCCGAAAACATTGCTGAAAAGAAAGTATAACGCCAAACCACTGGACACCTTCAAAAAGAGAGCCGTGAAGACCACCGGCATCATCATCATCATTTTCCGCTGGGCCGGGTCTCCCCCGCCGGGAGTCATCTTCTGCTGGGCCAGCATGGTGACCCCCATCAAGACTGGCGTGACGAAGGTTGGGTCGTACCTGGACAGATCTCCAATCCAGAGAAAGGGCTCTCCTCGGAGTTCAATTGAGGTCCAGAGCATTTTGTAGAAAGCAAACAAGAACGGCATCTGGAGGAGCAGTGGCAGGCAGCTTCCCAGCGGGTTGACCCCGTGCTCCTTGTAGAGCGCCATGACCTCCTTGTTCATTTCCTGCTTCTTGGGATCGCTGCGGGGCAGATCCTTGTACCGGTTCTGGATGGCCTTGAGCTGCGGCTGCACCTCCGACATCTTCTTCATGGAAACAATCTGCTTGTAGCGGATCGGAACCAGTGCCAGATTGATCAGGAAGGTGAGGAGAATGATGGCCAGGCCGTAGTTCTGAACAAGCGCGAAAATCCACTTGAGCATGAAAAGTAGCGGCTTGACCAGAAAGGACAGCCAACCGTAGTCGACCAGTTCTCCCAGGCCCGGGCTAACGCTGCGCAAGACGTCGAGCCTCTTGGGTCCGAAAAATACACGCAGGAGCCCTTCCCCGGTCCCGCCGGCACGGGCAGAGAGCAGGGTAACCTTCTCGTCTCCGCCTTCGCCCGGCCAGGAATGGGTCATCAGCTGAATCGTGTCCAGGGGCTCGCCCAGAATCGCCCGGGCGAAGTATTGGCTGTCCAGGGCCACCCAGTCAGCCCCGTAGAGGGTAACTGCACCCGCCAGGTCACCGGCGTCGTAACGCTCAGTCGAGAGACCCACGCCAACTGCGACACTGGGGCTGGAAAAATCACTGGTGGGGGCGATGTCGGGTGGGCCCATGCCGGCACCCAGAGAGATCTGGGCGAGAACTCGGCGGCCGGCGCTGATAACGCGGGTGCTCACTTCGAGTTCGTACCCGCTGGCGGGAACACGTACCCTCCGCTCGACACGAAGGCCTCCCCGCTGGTAAACAAACCGAATCTCGACCGGGGCCTGCAGCGACCGACCCCACACACCTTCAACCTGGTACACCGCCTGGTCGAGGAGGACCTGCAGTTCGGGCTCCTGGGTTACGATGGCCAGCGGTCGCGGGAGCGTACCCGGCTCCACCTGGGGTACCAGCTCCAAGGGCTCGCCCTGGGGTCGTGTCCATCGCCACAGGAGGGCCAGGCTGGCGGGGAACCCCGGACCGTTGTCGGGCACATCCAGGTAGGAAGGCAGCCGGATGCTCTCAATGACCGCTCCGCGGGTAGAGAACTCGAGCTCCAGCTCCGAGTTTCTAACCGTGAGCAGGTACTCCTCGCCTACCACGTCTCCTTCCCCTGCCGGCAGGACAGCAGCCTCGGGTGCAGGGGGGGGTTCAGTGCGTCGCTGTGCGGACGGCGGCTCCGGGAGCTCCTCGATGAGTTCCTGCTCAGGTGGCGCGGGTGGAGCAAAAAAGTTCAGCAGTGGGGAGGCGGCCAGCAGGACAATCGTCGACAGTATCAACGCCAGAAAAAGGCGCTTTTCGTTGTCGTTTTTAGGAGTATCGGGCAAGGTCATCTGTGGCTTCCGTCAGACACACCGGGTACCGGATCCAGACCCCCGTCCGCCCAGGGATGGCAGCGCAGAATCCGGCCCAACCCAAGGAGAAGACCCCGCAGCAGACCCCAGTGCCTGACCGCCTGCAGCACATAGGAGGAACAGGAGGGGTGATAGCGGCAGGTTGGTGGCAGCATCGGCGAGATGAGAATCTGATAGCCGCGAATGGCGCCCAGAACCAGTGTTTTCATAGCTGCTCCGTCTTTTCTTCAATACGCCCCAGCGCCTTCAGATAATCGTTCTGCAGCCTGGCGAAGGGGGCTCGGGCCGCTGCCTTCCTCACATTCACGACTAAGTCGAAGCCGGGAGGGGACGGGCTCTTAGTGGTCCGAAACAGCTCGCGAATGCGTCGCTTGATCCGGTTGCGTGTGGCTGCTTTCCCTATCTTCCGTGATGCCGTCACGCCCAGACGGTGCTGCTCCAGATTGTTGTGCAGGAAGTAGGCAACCAGGGTGGCCGTATAGATTCGCTTTCCTTGACTGTAGATCCGCAGAAAGTCTTTTCGCTTGTGAAGACGCTCCTTCCAACTCAGGGTCTGGCTTTCTTGCCTGGTACTCCCATTCATTAGGTACGATGGCGTTCGTTGGGAAGGCGACTAGTCACTCACAGTCAACCTCTTTCTTCCTTTCGCCCGCCGTCTCTTCAAGATCACCCTCCCTGCTTTGCTGCTCATCCGTTCGCGGAAGCCATGCTTCTTGCGGCGCTTGCGGTTATTGGGCTGAAAGGTCCGTTTCATTGATTCAACCTCAAAGAATCGAAAAGCTCTTATGGTAACAAAACGGCGAGATGCCCATCAATCATCAGCCCTGTTCTCCACCGGCGCAAAAGCGCAGGTCCCGCTCCACGGGGTAGATCTTTTGACACTTGTAAAGAATTCCGGATGGTCCTAGTAAGCTCTTAGTATTGAATAGCACTCCGCAGCGGAGGGAAGTTAATGCCGAAAACTGGCGGAGGCACATGGGAATCGAACCCACCAGCCACGACTCTCGCCGCAGCTCGACTGGTTTTGAAGACCAGGCCCATCACCAGACAGGTCGTGCCTCCTTCGGGGCCACGGCCCAGCTTAGAGGATACCTCAATCTGCTCCAATCTGGAGACCGTACTTCCTCACTTCCACAGAACCCAGCACACCTTCCTGTTCATAGCCTGTGGAACCCCGCCACCGGGACTGCGAAGGGCTTCTTTTCCAGTGCCGTTCATCAGAAGATCCTTGCTTCATCCACAGGCCAAACGGTTCTTGCACTATGCTTCGCACAGCTTCCACAACCCTTTCTACTACTACTGACTTAAAGTACATGAGTTAAGTTTATGTAAGAAGTTCTTCTTAATGAAGTTGCTATACTCGCCCTTCAAAATGGAAGTAATTGCCAATCCGTGTGCCGGTTTCGGTCGCGGTCGGAGCTGTATCCGTAAGCTGCGCCGACGAGCCCGTGAGCTCAAGCTGGAGATCGTAGAGACAACCGGACCAGGCCATGCTGCGGAACTGGCCCAGAAGCTAATCAGTGCAGGGTCCAAGCGTTTGGCTGTGATGGGAGGGGACGGGACCATCAGCGAGGTGGTCAACTCTACAGTAGGTTCCCAGGCCGAGTTGGCCATTCTCTCGGTTGGTACGGGAAACGATATTGCGCGGAGTCTCAGGTTGCCTTATAACGATCTTGAGGCCTCTCTGCGTTTCGCTCAGACTGGGCCAGTGAAGAAGATTGATGTTGGGGATGCCGGTGACCGGCACTTTGTTTCTGTTCTGGGGGTCGGCTTCCCCGCTCTGGTGGCTGCGGAAAGCAACCGGCTCAAGTGGTTCAAGGGGCATCTGTCTTTTGCAGCGGCTATCTACAAGGCCCTGTGGAAGATGGAGCCTATTGCCCTTGAGATTGAGCTTGATGACCTGACCCTCAACCTGGACTGCACTTCCGTTCTGGTGTTGAATACTCCCTTTACGGGAGGCGGTCTCAGGCTCGCCCCGGAGGCCAGGCTGGATGACGGACTATTTGATATTGTGGTGATTGATGCGATCGGCAAGCTGAATCTGATGAGGAGTCTACCCAGAGTCTATACGGGCAGCCATCTGGGTCACCCCAATTTCTCACTGTTCCGCTCATCTTCAGTGCGGATCCGTTCCGCTGTTCCAACAGGCAAGATGTTTGATGGCGATGTTTGCGGCGAAACCCCGGTGGAAGCCCGGGTTCTGCCGGCCGCTTTGAAAGTTGTGCATCCAGTAGAATAGAGGCTTTCCTGGAACGAGCGTTTTCGTATGCAGGGTATTTCGGAATACCTGACAGGTAAGACCATTTTCCTGACGGGCGCCACAGGTTTTCTGGGGCAGCCTCTAATTGAGAAGATTCTTTTTTCCGCACCCCGGGTCGGAAGAATCTATGCCCTGATCCGTCCCACCAAGCGTCTTAGCGGGGCGGTCATCGCTGTCAGGCAGCGTCTCGAGCGGGAACTCTATACCTCCAGCGCTTTCGATCGCCTCCGGGGTATCTATGGAGATAAACTGCTGGGCTTTCTGAAGGAGAAGCTCCTGGCTGTGGCCGGCGATATCTCCAGGGAGGATATGGGTATCGCGGTTGAGGAGATGGAGCGCCTGAAAGAAGAAGTGGACCTCGTCATCAACTGTGCGGCCGTGGTCTCCTTCGACGCGCCACTGGATGAGGCGCTCTCGATGAATGTGGTCGCGGCCGGCAGAGTTGCGGAATTTGCGGCATCGTGCCGATCGGCAGTGCTGGTTCATGTTTCCACAGCCTATGTGAACGGCGCGACCCACAAGAATCCGACAGAGACCACCTACCACCGGGCTCCGGAGGAAACCCCGGAGCCGTTTCCACCTGGATACTTTACAGATGTGGGTCGAGATATTGCGCATGTGAAATCAATCATTGAGGGGGTGTATGAGGAAGCGGCCACCCCGGCCCAGGAGCGGGAGTTCACTCTGACTCTTCTGAAAGAAACTCGACAAAAGAAAAGGAAGCGACCCCGCCGGAGAGATCGCCAGGAGCGATTTCGGAAGATGTGGATTCAGGACCGCCTCACACAGGGGGGCATGCTGTGGGCCCGTGAACGGGGTTGGAACGATACCTATACTTACACCAAGGCTCTGGGCGAGCAACAGGTCCTGGCCCACCGCCAGGAAGTCCCTACTGTCATTCTTCGCCCCTCGATCATCGAAAGCAGCCTCTTCGAGCCCTGTCCTGGCTGGCTCGATGGGTTGAGGATGGCCGATCCCCTGATTGCAGCAATCGGCAAGGGCCGGCTCAAGTCTCTGCCCCTGGACCCTGACGTCCTGCTCGATCTTGTCCCCGTGGATGTGGTGGTGAATGCCCTGCTGGCATCCCTTCCCAGGGTAGCAAGAGACGGGGGTGTGCAAGTCTATCAGGTCGCCACCAGCTCGAAGAACCCGATCACACTTGGTGAACTGTACGACCTCATCTTCAACTACTTCAAAAAGTACCCCATGCTGGACAAGAGGGGCCGACCCATCCTCATTCGGAGATTGCGTTTTCTCAACCCGGCAACCTTTCGCCTGCAGCACCGACTCAAGACAGCACAGCTTTACACTGCGGAACGAACCCTGGAAAGACTGTCTGTCTTCGAGACCACCAAGAAGGTCCGGCGTCGGATCTCAGCGGCAAAACTAGCGAATCAGAAGCTCTATTACTATGGTGAGATCTATGAGCCCTATCTGAACCTCGACTGCCGGTTCAGGGTAGAACAGACGGCAGCCTTGTTTGAGTCTCTTCTTCCCGAGGAGAAGAAGCGCTTCAACTTTGACGTCACCCGAATTAACTGGCGGCACTACATCCAGAATGTCCACATTCCCGGAGTCAAGAAGTTCATTCTGAAAATCGAGGGCGCGGGGACCATGGAGCTCGAGACGGCAGCCGCTCAGCTACCCGCGACCACCATCAACGAACTGGTTGACAGAGGCAGTGAAGAGCATGGCTTCAGGGTGGCCCTCCAGATCGAGAGGAAGGGAAAATGGATCCGTTACAGTTATGCCGATCTGCGGAAATTTTCTCTCGAGATTGGAGCGCGATTGCGGGTCCACGGTCTGCGCAAGGGAGATCGGGTGGTTCTGTTCTCCGAGAATCAGCCGGAATGGGGTGTAGCCTATCTGGGCGCAGTCCGCAACGGATTGACCGTTGTCCCCATCGATGCTCAGACCTGGCAAGCAGAGGTCTGGTCGATTACAGCATTCACTGAGGCCAAAGCTATTCTGGCGTCGGAGAAGTGTTTTTCTCGCCTTACCGAAGAGCGCCTGGGGGACAACGAGGCGAGTGAGACCCCTGTACTCCTGTTAAATGTCAACGAGCATTGCCGAACCTTCGCCCGGAGCGACCTTCCACGCAGTTGTCCGGAGGGAGAATCCGAGCAGGAAAACCAGGATTTCCCAGAGGTGTCCCCCGACGATCCAGCCTCCATTATTTTCACGACGGGAACGATGGTCGACCCCCGGGGCGCTGTACACACCCACCGGAACTTTCTGACCAACCTTGCCGGCGTGAACAAGAATCTGCCGGTGCGCTCTGAGGATGCTCTTCTTTCCGTCTTGCCTCTCTATCATGCCCTCGAGTTCACATGTGGCTTCTTGATGCCAATCTCCGGGGGAGCCAAGGTTACCTACGCCACTACCCTGAAGCCCCGCGTGATCCTGGAAACCATACGCCGGACGGGTACTACCTGCATGCTGGGTGTCCCAACCCTCTACGCCCTGCTGCGGGACTACCTGGAGCGCAAGGTCCTGCGGGCCTCTCGCTCGACTTTCAGATCGAATCTAATGGCCACCTCGAAACAGATCAGCCGGTCGGTGGAGCGTCGCTTTGGTCACAATATCGGTCGGCAGCTGTTCTCCAAGGTCCACCAGGAGTTCGGAGGAGGAATCAGGGTATTCGTGAGCGGAGGTTCGACACTCGGGGAGGATCTCTTTGAAGACTTCAAGGCTCTGGGAATGCCTATTTATGAAGGATACGGCCTTACCGAAACGGCGCCTGTGCTAACTGTGAACCCTCTGAACCGTGCCCGTGTCCGCTCGGCGGGGCGGCCGCTGCCGGGAGTGGAGGTGCGTCTGGATCACCCCGACAAACACGGTGTGGGGGAGATTGTTGTTCGCAGCCCCAGCCTGATGAGCGGGTACTTCCGGAACAATGCCGCCAATCGGGCAGTCATGGAAGATGATTGGTTCCACACCGGCGATCTGGGGTGGGTGGACATCGACGGCTACATCTATATCACCGGCCGAATCAAAGATGTAATCGTCACCGGGGCCGGAAAGAACGTGTACCCCATTGATCTGGAAGCGATCTATCGCGACATCCCCGGGGTGCGAGAAATCGGAGTGGTAGGTATTCCCAAAGGTCTGACGGAAGAAATCCATGCCGTGATCCGGGCCCGGCCCCGTGCTTCCGAGACCCCGTCGACGACCGAAGCCGCGATCCAGAAGGAGATTCGACAGCTGGCCCGGGAACTGCCGAGCTACCACCGATTGCAGCAGGTTCACTTTTGGTCGGAGGGCCTGCCCAAGACGGACTCGAGCGAGTTCGACAGGGCTGCCCTTCGCCGCCTGCTCCTGCGTCAACTCAAAGAGAGCCGGAAACGGGAGAACCGGCGCGGGGGGGGAGGAACTACTAAGGCTTCCCCCGAGGGCCTGCTCATCGCCGAATTGAGTCGCATCTCCAGCCTTCCCGAGTCCAGCATCCATCGCGCGACGGACCTCTATGCCGATCTCGGTCTGGACTCTCTGCAGGCCATCGAGTTGCTCTTGTTTGCCGAGGAATCACTGGGGGTCACCATCCCTGATGACGAAGCTGGGCAACTGACCAAGGTTGGTGAGTTGTTCGATGCCGCGCGAGCCCTTGAAGAAGGTGGTGAAGGGGAAAGAGTCGCGGAGGTGGGTCCCAGTTCCACGCTCTCCCTGCAGGAGAAGCGACGCCTGGACCGTGCACTTTTAAGATGTTCGTTCGGGACAGCCCGGGCTGTTTTGAACTCCTGGTTTGGGTTGCATGTCACCAACGGAGAAGCCGTTCCAATCGGGCGGCCGTACATTCTGGCGGCGAACCACTCCAGCCACCTGGACACCGGGGCCGTGGTGGCGGCTCTGGCCCACTCTAAGAGTCTTGATGAAGCGCTCAGGCTCCACGTGCTGGGCGCCCGCGACTATTTCTTTGCATCCAGGTTGCAGGGCTGGCTGGTCAGCAAGCTGCTCAACGTCGTTCCCATCGAGCGCCATGAAAACTCCCTGGCCAGTTTGAAACTGGTGAGGGGAATCCTCTCCGCTGGCGAGCCCATCTTGATCTACCCCGAGGGTACCCGTTCCAGAACAGGTGAGTTGCAGGAGTTCAAGGCGGGGCTGGGCCTGATTGCATGGGAGATGCAGGTTCCGGTGATCCCGGTTGCAATCGCCGGTACCCACGCCGCTCTCCCGGCAGGCAGGTCCTGGCCTTCCCGGAGCCCCATCCAGGTCGTCTTTGGCGAACCGGTGGCGATGGAACAATACCGGGCCCACCTGGAGGAGCCTTCGAGAGACGAGCTGTACCGGCGAATCGCCCGAGATGTCCAGGCACAAGTCAGGGGTCTTGGGAAAGTCGCTGCCGATGGCTGAGCTGGTGGGGGCCTTCTTTGATGTCGACGGGACCCTTTTAAGGGGTAACATCATACGCTACTATGCGCTTCTTCGTCGGCGTGAAATGGGCACCATCTGGAGACAGATCTGGTCGGCCGGTTTGCTGGCCCGAGTTCCCTACTATTTGATTGTCGATCGGATCAGCCGGGAGCTCTTGACCACTCGGTTCTATAAGAATTATCGGACGGTTACACCGCTTCGCCTGGAAGATGGAGCCAATGCCCTTTTTGATGAAGAGTTGAAGTCCAACCTCTATCCGCGGGCACTCAAGTGCATAGAGACCCACAGGGCAGCGGGACATGTCGTCGTTCTGGTGAGCGGTTCGATTCGTCAGATCGTAACTCCTGTAGCCGAACATGTCGGGGCGGATGGAATACTTTGCACTGAGCTGGAAGAAGAGCAAGGCGCCTTTACGGGGGCTTTGAAGGCCGGGTCCTTGACGGGAGCCCGGAAGGCGGAGGCCTTGAAGGATTTCGCCCGGCTGCATCAGATCAGCCTGCCGCTGAGCCACGCATACGCCGACAGCCTTGACGACGTTCCCATGCTTGACTGTGTTGGCCATCCCGTCGTCATTAATCCCGAAGGCCGCTTGAGGAAGCTGGCATCGGACAGGGGGTGGAGTGTGCGGTACTGGTGTCCGGACGGCAGGAACACATGATCGCTGTTCAGTATCACAAAGGCGTTTCGCGCTTTCTGGCCACCCGCTACCTGGGAAGATACTGGGAGTCGCTCTGTACGTCGCCTCTCGGGACCACCCGCCTGGTTGATTTGCCCGAACCCCGTCTCCCGTCCGCCGAATGGGTTCGGATGCGGCCGGCGCTGAGCGGCATCTGCGGATCGGACCTGGCCACCATCACAGCCAAAGGGAGCACCTACTTCTCGCCCTTCACCTCCTGCCCGTTTGTTCTTGGCCACGAGGTTGTGGGAGAAATTGCAGAGGTCGGCCCGGCCGTGAAGGCCCTGGTGGCCGGCGACCGGGTCGTACTCGAGCCTCCCCTGCATTGCCGAGTCCGAGGTCTTGCAGACCTTTGTGTCGAGTGCCAGGCCGGGCATCACGCCCAGTGTCGCAACGTAACTCGAGGATGCGTTTCTGCCGGTGTCCAGACCGGATTCTGCCGGGACACGGGAGGTGGGTGGAGTTCGTCGTTTGTCGCCCACGAGTTGCAACTTCACAGAGTGCCACCCGCCCTTGCCGATGAGGAAGCGGTCTTGATCGAACCCTTCAGTTGTTGTCTGCAGGCTGCGGCCAGCGTTGCCCCGGCCAGCGATCAAACACTGCTGGTTATCGGGTGCGGGACGATTGGTGTCTTCACCATCGCAGCGCTCAAGGAGTTGCAGCCGAGTGCGAGAGTGATCGCAGTCGCCAAGTATCCGCACCAGAAGGACTGGGCGCTGCGCCTGGGAGCAGATCAAGTGCTCCCGGCCGGCCGGGGGCTTTTCGAGGAACTTGCAGAACTGCTCGGGGCGGAGTTGTTCCACCCGGAGATGAGCAAGCCCATCTTCTCCGGGGGTGTGGATGCATGCTTTGACTGTGTCGGTTCCGGGGCCAGTATCGACGACTGCCTGCGCTTTGCATCCTGCCGGGGAAAAGTTGTACTGGTTGGGATGCCGGGTATCCCGAAAGGGGTGGACTGGACATCAATCTGGTACAAGGAGCTCCAGGTCGAGGGAAGTTATACCTGCACTTCCCACACCTTCCGTCGCTCAGTGGAGCTCGTGAACAGGTTGGCGCCCCGGCTGCAGGGAGTAGCCGGCGCTCGTTTTCCCCTGGAGCAGTTCTCGGACGCCATTCGATGTGCCCGCCACTCGGGCGAGGCCGGAGTCCTCAAAACAATTTTTGAGCCCTAGCGCGCCGCCCCCGCGAACTTCCGGGAGAGTACGCTAGCCGGTCACGGGAGCTGCCGGCAGGGCAGCCTGTAAGAGCTCCGGATCAACATTGCCGCCACTCAGAACGAGAACCGTGTTCTGGGCTGGGATCAGGCCCCCCAGGACAGCGGCCATCCCCACGGCTCCGGACGGTTCCACAACCAGTCTCTCTGTCTGAAAAAGGTGGGCCACAGCTTCCAGGATGCTTTGCTCGCTCACAGTGACGACCAAGTCGACATACTCCTGGATGAGCGGGAAGGTGAGGTCTCCGGGCTGATTGGCGCGAAGTCCGTCGGCTATGGTTTCGGTCTTTTCGACACTCAAGATCCGCCCGGCCCGGAACGAGAGGTAGGTTGCGTTCGATTCCTGAGGCTGAACCCCCCAGACCTGAATCGCAGGATTGAGCAGCTTGGCCCCGAGGGCAACGCCACCGATCAGACCGCCCCCGCTGATCGGCACCACAAGGTGCCGTGTGTCAGGGTTCTGTTCCAGCACCTCGAGACCGAGAGAAGCATTGCCCAGAATCGCATTTGGATGGTTGAAAGGGTGGATTTGGGTCGTTCCCAGGGAGGATTCGATCTCCTCAACCCTGGCCAGCCGCGCACCGAAGTCGTTGTCACAAAAAACGACCTCCGCTCCCCATTTCCTGGTCAGCTCCACCTTCAGCGGATTGCTGTTGCGGGTCATGACGACCTGCAGATCGCAGCCCACCAGGCTGGCGACATAGGCGGCTGCCTGACCGAAGTTCCCCGAGCTGGAAGTGACCAGGCCCCTGTCAAGCTGAGGTTGAGATAGGGACAGGATCTGTCCGGCGGCAGCACGAATCTTGAAGGAGTTCGTGTTCTGAAGATTCTCGGCTTTCAGGAACAGGCCATCAGAGAAGAAGGACCGGAGCATGGGTGTCCGGCGAATCAAGGGAGAAATGGTTGACCGAAGCTGCGCAATTGCTTCTATGTGAAACTTGCGTACAGGCATGCCATCTAAAAAGGTGAGCAGAATGGAGACCCATATGTATCTGTTGCGACTGTTGATTGCAAGTGCTATCGCCCTCGGCCTGATTGCCCCGGGGCCCGCCCCTGTTCTGGGCCAGGCCACCCCACCTGCTCAGTCGGCGGCGGTGCCGGCGGTGCCGGCGGTGCCAGAGTTCTGACCTCCCGAGGCGATCCGGCAATTATTGAAAAAGAGCAACTGCGCACCTTTCGGCTGGAAGAGGATACGACGATTCAGGACCCTCAATTGACCCCTGAGAGGCTGTTTTCGTAGAATGAGTCGCCCGTTCCCGGCTTTCTGCGGAGAGGTGCTGGAGTGGCTGAACAGGGCTGCCTGCTAAGCAGTTGTGCTGGAGACGGCACCGAGGGTTCGAATCCCTCCCTCTCCGCCACTTGATGCGGGGTACACCTTATTCTTCCCTTCTCCTATTCGATTCAGACAATCCGTCTCGAAAGCGCCCGGATTGTGGCCAAAAAGCGCAAACCGCAACGGATTGTACCGGAAAACACACAATTTGGCGGCAATCGTCACAACCTTGCTCCGGACTTGTGGCGTAAGTTGATAACTCCAGACATCGAGCAAGAGCTCAATCTTGCATTGACGGATCAGAGTCCGGGCCAGAGTCAAGGGTGGCAAAGATGAAAGCAAGTATAAGCCGGAGTGGAAAGAACTCAGGGGCCGTGGCGATCGTCGTTGCCCTGCTCCTTCCCGTCCTTATTGGGATGCTGGGCCTTGTCCTCGATCTGGGCTTTGCCTTTCACTACAGGCGGACCATGCAGACCGCAGCAGATGCAGGTGCCTACGCCGGAGCCATCGCCATTCTTCATGACGAAGACAGCCTAGTGAACACTAAGGCTCTCTACGATGCCGCCAAGAATGGGTTTGACGGGAGCAACGGGGAAACCAGGACCATCAACCGCCCGCCCTCCAGTGGGGATTTTGCCGGGAACAACATGTTCGTTGAGATGATCATCAGCGAGCAGATGAACACCTACTTCATGCCGGTGCTGGGAATCAACGACATGACCGTCCGTACTCGGGCCGTGGCCGGAGTCATGGCTGGTCCCGGCTGCATCTATGTCCTGAACGGGACCGCCAACAAAGCCATGGAAGTCTCCAGCCACTCTACCCTCCTTGCACCCGACTGTGGAGTCGAGGTTTCCTCGTGCGATGACGAGGCCCTCTCCGTCACCAGTAATTCCACCCTGACAACGGCTGGAATTGATGTCTGCGGCCTGGCGAACAGATCGGATTCGTTCGTCACACCAGAGCCGGCTACGGAAACCTGCGATGGAAACCCCTGCGATCGGGGCGAGGATCCGCTGGCCTACCTTCCCGATCCCACCGTACCCAGCACCTGCGACCACACTGAGTTTTTGGCCAGCTCTCTGGGAGGCGTAGGGAACCGCTACGAGATCTATCCCGGGAGCTATTGCGGCGGCATCAGCATCGAAAGTGGCTCGCATGTCAATTTCAATCCGGGGGTCTATTACCTGAGGGGGGGAAAGGTGGCAGGCCTGAACATTGGCAGCAATTCAACCGCCACCGGATTTGGGGTCTCCTTCTACAACACAGACTACACCAGCGACTACCCTTACATGCCCATTGAGATTCAGAGTAACTCCAGGGTCGAGTTCAAGGCTCCCAGCGGGACCGGCACAGACTTTGACGGGATCCTTTTCTGGCAGGACCGCAACATCAGTGGGGATTACGACAACAAGATTGAAAGCGACACCTCGTCTTACTATGAAGGCACTCTTTACTTCTCCACTCAGCACCTGATGTTCCACAGCAATACGATTGGAGAAAACGCGGCAGCCTGGACGCTGCTCGTGGTCGACACGCTGGAAGTTTCCAGTGGCACCGATGGACACGTTGCCTCAAACGCGACGGGCACCCAGCCCATCCTGGAGCCGGTACTGGTGGAGTGAGACTGCCTCGAATGAAGGAAGGAGATCGACATGACTAAGTGGAGACAGAGCAAAGGGATCAGTTCGGTAGAAATGGCCCTGGTGCTCCCGATTCTGATGGTGCTGGCTTTGGGCGCTACAGACCTGGGCAGGATGTTCTATAACGCCGTGACCGTGGCCAACGCGGCCCGGGCAGGCGTGTCCTACGGTTCGCTGAGTAAGGGAAAATCCAAGAACACATCCGTCAGTTCTCAGTTTGCTCACGATGATGCTACGAATGTGAGCGGTGGAATTACTGTCACTAGCACCCGTTTTTGTGAATGTTCCGACGAAAGCTCGGTTGACTGTGATACCGGCGCCTGTGACTCCGGCTCTAAGAGTTACTATGTTCGGGTCCGAGCCCAGAAGACGTACACGACCACGTTTTCGTATCCGGGAATTCCCAGCTCGGTGCCGATCACCCGAGACGCCTATATGCAGGCTGGGGTTCGATGAGCCCGCTCGACGGAGGGATTTGAAATGAAGTCAGTGATGCGATTCAGTCGGATCAGAATGAACGAGTGCAGAGGAACGGCAATTATAGAGATGGCTCTGGTATCGCTGCTCTTGTTCGCTCTAATTATCGGTATTGTCGATGTGGGCCGCGCCGTATTCGCTTACAACACAATCTCCGCTGTAACACGGGATGCGACACGCCACGCAATCGTTCACGGAGCGCGAAGTTCGTTCCCGGTCACCGCCACCGACATTCAAGACTATGTGCAGAACAAGTTAATTGGTTTCAATGGCGTGAACGTGAGCACGACCTGGACTCCCAGTAATCGACGGGGGCACAAAGTGAGAGTAACAGTCGATTACGCCTACCAGCCCGTCGTTGCCTTGTTTTCGTCAGTGCAGCTGAGCGCAAGCAGCCAGATGGCAATGTCCTACTAACGGGGCTCACCGGCGCATGCGGGCTGCGCACTCCTACTTACGGGGCCGAAACTGAAGAGGGCGTACTGATGAAAGACTTTCCTTCTAGTAAGTCGCCGCCGGGGCCTTCCGGGTGATCTCATCCCGTTCGATTTTGCCGTCCATCAGCTGAATGACCCGGTGGGCGTGCTTGGCGACGTCGGCTTCGTGAGTGACCAGCACGATCGTGTTACCGTTCTCATGCAGCCGATCGAACAGGGACAGGATTTCAACACTGGTCTTGGAATCGAGGTTGCCCGTGGGCTCATCGGCCAGCAGTATCGATGGGTCATTCACCAGGGCCCGCGCAATAGCCACCCGCTGCCGCTGCCCCCCGGAGAGCTCGTTGGGGCGGTGAGCAACCCGATCGCCCAGTTCTACTTTTTCCAGGGCTTGCCGAGCCCTCTCTTTTCGCTCTGACGAACCGATCCCGGAATAGACCAGTGGGAGCTCCACGTTTTGAAGAGCTGTGGCCCGGGCCAGGAGATTGAAAGTCTGGAATACAAAGCCGATTTCTTTGTTGCGGATGTGGGCAAGCTCGTCATCATGCATATCACTCACGAGCTGAGTGTTGAGATAGTACTTGCCCTGGCTGGGAGTATCCAGGCAGCCGATCAGATTCATGAGCGTGGCCTTGCCGGTCCCGGAAGGACCCATGATGGCCACCAGTTCATTGGCCTGGATTTCAAAGGTGACGCTGTGCAGAGCGTGGATCTTCTCCGATCCCATCTCGTAGGTCTTCCAGAGATCTTCAGTGCGAATGAGTGCGTTGCTCACGCTCAGTGCTTATCCTTTCTTGCCCGACTGAGGCTTGACGAAGTCACCATCCTTGAGCTCTCTCAAGGCTTTGTAACTGCCTGTGACAATTTCCGAGCCCTCCGGAACTCCTGAGAGGATCTGCAAGCGCGAGGAGCTGGAGATACCCGTTTTGACCGGAGTGAACTCAACCCGTCGCTCGCGGATCACGAAAACGCCCTCGAACTCTTCTCTCGATTCCGTGTCACCCGTGCTTTCCACTTCGCCCTTGATGGGATTCCCCTCGCTGTCAACTGCGAACTCACGAACTACCAGAGCCTGAATGGGTATGACCAGGACATTATCGCGGGTAGCCGTAGTGATATCGGCGGTACAGCTCAAACCCGGTCGCAGGCTGATTGAGCTTGACAGCCACGATGTCCATTTCGTTGACCTCGATCTCCGCCTCGATGATTGACAGGTCAGCAATCACCATGATGGTCGCCGCCGGGTTGTTCAAGGTCCCCGGAACCGCCCGCTCACCCACTTCGACGTTCAATTGAGTGATCACACCTGTCAGAGGAGATCGAATAATGGTCTTGGACAGTGAGTCCCTTGTCTGGGCCAGAGAGGCTTGATTCTGCTCGACTCTGCTCAGCGCAGCAGCGTGGGAATTAGTGGCTTGCAACACCACCACGTGAGCCACCTCCAAAGAGGCTATCGCTTGCGCGAGTCTGGCCTGGGCCGAGGTCAAGCTCGACTGTGCCGCCACCTTCTCGTTTTTGGCCGCATCGTAAAGGTCGTGCGCGATCAGATTCTGCTCAAACAGTTCCTGTTTTCGAATGAAGTTGTTGGTGCTGAATTCGAGGCCTTGCGCGGCCTTGAGCACCTCGGCTTCTGCGGCCTGCAGATTGGCTTTCTCCCGCCCCAGGTTGGCTTGCTGTAGAGCAATCTGAGCGTTGGCATTGGCGGCATCCATGCGAGCCGCTTGCAGGAGCGCCTCCTGCCCTCGCGTCTGGGCTTCGGTCTGGGTCGGATCAATCTTCAAGAGCACATCGCCCTTGGAAACAAAGTCACCTTCCCTGACAGAAAGGCCTGTAATCACTCCACTGATCTCAGCCTGAAGCTTCACGTATTCCTTGGGTCTGATTTCGCCCGAGGCATTCACTTTAGCGATCAGTTGGAAAACCGGCTCCACCTGGCCAATCTGCACCAAGACAGCATTTTTCCGGGTGGCGTTGACGCTGAAGGCGACAATAGCAGCCAGAATGGCTCCGGCCGCGACTAGAATGACAAATCGCTTCTGGCTGCTCATGTTCCCATCTTAAGCCGAGAACGGTTATCATTTCGAATTATTGGATTTCTTTCCATACTAAAGAAACGCCACCAAGGGTAGATTTGTTTCAACCCTCCTGAAGGAATCTGAGAGTTGAGGGAGTGAGCAAATGAACTTGATTTCATACCAGCAGGCCGTTTCCCGAGTGTTGGATCAGGTCCCGAGCCCCGAAGTGGAGGTCGTACCGCTACCCCGATCTCTGGGTCGGGTTCTGGCGACTCCTGCAAGAGCGGACATGGCCATGCCTCCCTTCCAGAAATCCTTCATGGATGGATACGCCCTAAGGAGTCGGGATGTTCAAAGGGTCCCTGCACTCCTGGAGGTTGTTGGCAGGGTTGCAGCCGGTTCGGCACAACTGCCTCGGATCGGAAAGAACGAGGCGGTCCAAATCATGACGGGAGCTCCCGTGCCGGAAACTGCCGATGCTGTGCAGATGGTCGAGAAGACGAGACGAGAAGGCCATCGGGTGGAGATTCTCGAGCTGGTAGGCCCCGGCCAGCATGTAGCGCTCAGGGGGAGTGAAGTCGAGGAAGGGCAGATCGTTGTGGAGAAAGGCCAGCGTATCGGGCCTCAGGAGATCGCAGTGCTGGCCTGTTTCGGCTTTTCAGAAGTGGAGACCTGGCGGCCTCCGGAGGTGGCCATCGTCTCCACCGGGAACGAACTGGTAGCGATCGAAGAAACCCCCGGTTTTGGGGAAATCAGAAACTCCAATGCCTACATGCTCTGGGCCCAGTGCCAGGAGCTGGGGCTTGACGCCCGGATCGAGCCGATTGCGAAGGACGACCCCCAAAGGGTGCGCGAGGCGATCCGGCAGGCTCTTCGCCGAGACCTGGCATTGCTCTCGGGGGGTGTCTCCATGGGAGAGTACGACTACGTCCATCAGGTCCTGGCCGAAGAAGGGGTCGAGATCGTGTTTCACAAGACGGCCATCAAGCCCGGAAAACCGGTGCTGGTCGGCCGCCGAGGAGGAAGAATGCTCTTCGGTCTTCCGGGGAACCCTGTTTCTGCGTTTGTCACCTTCGTGCTCTTCGTCAAGCCGGCGGTTCAAAAGTGGTGCGGCGGAGAGCCCCGGCCGTTTCTGGAAGTCCAGGCCGAGCTGAAGCAAGAAGTTCGGCACAAGCCCGGTCGCCAGTTCTTCATGCCGGCTCGGGCACAATCGACCCCGGCAGGAATCACCGTCCGGCCCCTCGAAACGAGAGGATCGGCTGACATAGTGGGCTTCGCCAGAGCCAATGCGCTGCTCAGTATTCCAGCAGATCAGGAACGGATCCCGGAGGGCTCGATGGTCGGGGTGCTCCTGCTGGAGGGTCGGCTTTAGCAGCCCGGGGTGAAAGTCGCGCCCTTCGGGTTACAGGCGATCCCTAGGGTTCTTGCGAAGGGAGATCTTCCTTTTTCTTGGAGACCAGCCGGATGGCCTCGATAGACATCCCCGAATCAACCGCCTTGCACATGTCGTAGAGGGTCAGTGCGGCCACTGCGACTGCAGTCAAAGCCTCCATCTCCACGCCGGTGGCACGCCGGCAGGTGACTTCCGATCGAATCGCAAAGGCCGCTTTCTCCAGCTGGATATCGACATCGATGTAATCGAGGTTGAGATCGTGGCAGAGTGGGATCAGCCGGCTGGCCGATTTTGCCGCCTGGATACCAGCCAGCCTGGATGCCTCCAGAGGAGCGCCCTTGGGAAGTGCGGAGTCGCGCACCAGGTCAATGGTCCCAGAGCTGACCGCGAGCCGGCCTTCGGCAGCCGCTGTGCGGAGCTGGACCGGCTTGTGGCTGACATCGACCATGCTGGCACGGCCCTGATTGTCAAGGTGGGTAAGCTTCAAGCGGAGTCTCCTTCTTCCTTCCGAAACCTCGACTCCTACGATACCAGAACGGGGCATGAAGAGAACTGCAGTCTCGCCAGGCCGTGCCTGCAACAGGAAAAGGCGAGCCGTTGATATAATGAGCCTCATGAATCGCTCGGCCCGGTACCTGACCGTGGCCCCTCTGAGCCTGGGCCTGCTGCTTCTGGTGGGCCTGGGACAGGAACCAGAGGAGCCGGATCAGCCGGAGTTCAAAATTGGAGTGGCCGTCGAGCAGGTATTCCTCTCGGTGACGGCCCGCGCCCACAATGGTGGCTTCTTCCAGAACCTTAACCAGGAGGATTTTCAGGTGCTCGAGGATGGTTTTGTTCAGAGCATCATCAACTTTGCCCAGGAGTCAGTTCCCGTCAGTGTGGTTCTACTCATTGATGCCAGCGGAAGCACTCGCTATACGCAGTCATCCATTCGATCCGCCGCTCTGCGATTCGCGGAGAGCCTTTCTTCGGAAGACAAGATCGCGATCATCACGTTCAACGACGCGCCGCGGCTGATTCTGGACTGGTCGAATGACCTGGACGATGTCCGGTATGCTCTGGAAACGATCTATGCCAAGGGTCCCACGGTGATGAACGATGCGCTGTACGTGACCTTCGACGACTTGCTCCGGGATGTCGAAGGGAAGACGGCGGTGCTGATGCTGACAGATGGAGTGGACACCGGAAGCATGGTCGGTCTGGAGGATGTGACAAGCCTCGCGACCCGCTCAGACGCAATTGTCTACACAGCCTCCAAGCTGGACGAATACTGGGCCGGTGCCCGTAGTATGCGCCAGCAGTACCGGGCGCATGGTCAGCTCGTCCCCAACCAGTTAACGGACTCCTACATTCTGGAAGCACGCAAAGGGCTTCAGCGCCTGTCCAGTTTAACGGGAGGTCGTGTTCTGGAGGCCCAGGCCTTCAGCAGTCTGGCAGAGGTCTACGAACTGGTTGCCGAAGAGCTCAAGAACCAGTATTACCTGTCTTATATCCCGACCAATTCACGACGGGACGGCAGTTGGCGCCAGGTCGAGGTGAGACCCCGACGGCTGGGCGTTGTCACCAAGACCAGGAGCGGTTACTATGCCCCTGGTGAACAACCGGTGGACGGATCCCCCTAGAGCACTGTGTTACCAGTTAACGGTTTCACGGGTTGGAACTTTGGAATCCACGCCTGAGTAATACTTCCCCATACAGTACCCGTCTGGTACTATATAGCTCAACGATGTTTCGGATTAGCAAAGAGACTGATTATGGGGTGCTTCTACTGACGCTGCTGGCTCGTGGGCCGGATTCTGTCAGCATGAGTGCCCGCGAACTCTCGGAAAGGAGTGGGATCCCCCTGCCCATGGTGAGCAAGATACTGAAATTGCTGGTCCGTAGGGGGGTCTTGAGTTCCCAGCGAGGGCCCAAAGGTGGGTACGCGCTGACGCGCAGCCCCGACCGGATTTCGGTGGCGGATGTGGTGGCCGCGGTGGAGGGTCCCCTTTCGATTACGGAGTGCATAGAACATCCAGGAGACTGTCGCCAGGAGGCGACCTGTGGAACTCGGGGAAACTGGGCGGTCATCAACACGGTCGTACAGGAGGCCCTGTCCAGGGTGTCTCTGGTGGAAATGACCAGACCCTTTCCGGATCTCCAGCTCATCCCTCTCCAAACACAGGAAGCAGAACTGGGGAGCCGTTATCCCTGAGTAGGAAGTACTAAGGAGCGACCATGTCAACCGAAGTCCAGGAACTCCAGGAGCTAGCCAGCCAGGAGTATAAGTATGGTTTCTATACCGAGATCGAGGCCGACGACTTGCCTCCGGGTCTCAACGAGGACGTCATTCGACTGATCTCCAGCAAGAAGAACGAGCCCCGCTTTCTCCTAGAGTGGCGTTTGAGGGCGTATCGCCACTGGCTGAAGATGGAGGAGCCCACCTGGTCGTTCGTCAACTATCCGCCCATCGACTATCAGGACATTGTCTACTATTCGGCTCCCAAGAGTCAGGCGGACGGCCCTGCGAGCCTGGATGAGGTCGACCCGGAACTGTTGGAAACTTATAACAAGCTCGGGATTCCGCTGCAGGAACAGGGAATGCTGGCAGGAGTGGCTGTGGACGCCGTCTTTGACAGCGTTTCAGTGGCCACCACCTTCAAGGAGAAGCTGGGGGAGCTGGGAATCATCTTCGGCTCCTTCAGTGACGCGGTCCATGATCACCCCGAGCTGATCGAGAAGTATCTGGGCTCGGTGGTCCCCCATACTGACAACTTCTTTGCTGCCCTCAATTCGGCGGTGTTCACCGACGGGTCGTTCTGCTATATACCCAAGGGGGTTCGCTGTCCCATGGAACTCTCCACCTACTTTCGCATCAATGCGGCCAAGACGGGCCAGTTCGAGCGAACCCTCATCATCGCTGAGCCCGGGAGCTACGTCAGCTATCTGGAAGGGTGTACGGCGCCGATGAGAGACGAAAACCAGCTCCACGCGGCGGTCGTAGAACTGATTGCCCACGACGATGCCAGTATCAAGTATTCAACCATCCAGAACTGGTACCCGGGCGACGATGAAGGCCGTGGGGGGATCTACAACTTCGTCACCAAGAGAGGCAAGTGCCTGGGTCGGAACTCCAAGATCTCGTGGACACAGGTTGAAACCGGCTCCGCGATCACCTGGAAGTATCCGAGCTGCATTCTGCAGGGTGACAACTCCGTTGGCGAGTTCTACTCAGTCGCCCTCACCAAGAAGCGGCAACAGGCGGACACCGGTACGAAGATGATTCACATTGGAAAGAACACCACCAGCAATATCGTGTCGAAAGGGATTTCAGCGGGACATGGTCAGAACACTTACCGGGGTCTGGTCAAGATCAATCAAGGTGCGGCCAACGCCCGAAACTACACGCAATGCGACTCTATGCTCATCGGAGAAAATTGCGGCGCTCACACCTTCCCTTACATTGAGGTAAAAAACAGCAGCGCACAAATGGAGCACGAGGCCTCCACTTCCAAGATAGGTGAGGATCAGATCTTCTACTGCCAGCAACGTGGACTTTCAGCTGAGGACGCCGTCTCCATGATAGTCAACGGCTTCTGCAAGGAGGTTTTCAAGGAACTTCCCATGGAGTTTGCCGTGGAGGCAAGGAAACTCTTGAGTGTCAGCCTGGAAGGGAGCGTCGGCTGAAGTTCCGCTTTTTGTTTGCGACGTCGTGTCGCACCTTTTGACGTGCAGGTTTGCCAGCCGATACGTGCCTCCGGGGCGACAAGGAGAAGAGAATGTTGGAGATCAGAGATCTACGGGCAAGAATAGAAGATAATGAGATCCTTCGGGGAATCAATCTCACCGTTAAGGCCGGCGAAGTGCATTCCATCATGGGACCCAATGGGTCGGGCAAGAGCACCCTGGCACAGGTCCTGGCCGGTCGGGAGACCTACGAAGTGACCGGCGGGGAGATCTGGTTTCGAGGCCAGAACCTCCTCGAAATGAATCCAGAGGAGAGGGCGTGCGCAGGGCTGTTCATGGCCTTCCAGTATCCGGTTGAAATCCCGGGTGTCAGCAACACCTATTTTCTGAAAGCAGCCTTGAATGCGCTCCGGGCCCATCGCGGTGAAGAACCGGTGGATGCGGCTGACTTTCTTCTCCTGGTGAA
This sequence comes from Acidobacteriota bacterium, assembly GCA_965248635.1. GTDB lineage: Bacteria > Acidobacteriota > UBA6911 > RPQK01 > CBDAPI01 > CBDAPI01. The sequence goes on from OZ252114.1 coordinate 546,880, forward strand.
GGACAAAATGAAGCTGCTGAAGATTGACGATGGTCTTTTGAAGAGACCGGTGAACGACGGATTTTCGGGCGGAGAGAAGAAGCGCAACGAGATTTTTCAAATGGCCATACTGGAGCCCTGTCTGGCCATCCTTGATGAAACCGACTCCGGCCTTGACATCGACGCCCTGAAGATCGTGGCCAATGGTGTGAGTGCCCTTCGTTCCGAAGAAACGGCATTCATTGTGGTGACGCACTATCAGCGGATGCTCAACTACATTGTTCCAGACTTTGTGCATGTCCTTTATGAGGGGCAGATCGTCAAGAGCGGAGGCAAGGAGCTGGCCCTCAGCCTGGAGGAAACCGGCTACACCTGGCTCGAAGGGAACAGGCCGCAGCCCGTCGGTTGAGGAGAAAACTGGATGGCAGTGCTCAAGGAACGGGATTTCTACAGCGAAGATTTCGAAACGGTCCAGAGAGAAGGGAAGGGGGAGCCTCGATGGTTCCAGGATTATCGCAGGACCGGAATGGAAACATTTCTCGAGCTCGGTTTTCCAACCCGAAAACAGGAGGAGTGGAGATTCTCAGATTTCCGCTTGCTGGCCAGGACCGAGTTTAGTCCTTCCCTGTCTGCTAACGGCAGTTTCAGTGCCGAGGATCTCGAACAGCTGCCCTTTTCAGAGTTGCAGTGCCCCCGGATTGTATTCGTGAATGGGGCAGTGCGGCCCGATCTCAGCCGCTTCGAGGAGCGTGCTGGTTTGACCGTAACCACGCTGCGATCTGCCTTGCGTAATTCACCCGAGGCGGTCGAGGCGCACCTCGGAAAGCATGCGGGCCTGGAAGACAATCCGTTCGTCGCCCTGAACGCAGCACTGAGTCGGGATGGATTCTTCATTCATGTGAATCCTGGGACTACGGAGACTTTGCCGGTTCATGTGCTTCACGTTACGACCGACTCGAGCCAGCCGGTGCGAACTCATTTGCGCAACCTTGCTGTGGTCGGCGAGAACAGTCAGTTTACCCTGGTCGAGTGTTATCTGGGGGCGGGCGGCAACGTTGCCTTCACGAACCCGGTAACCGAGGTGGTGGTCGGTGCCAATTCGATGGTTCGCCATTACCGGCTGCAGAACGAGAGCCGCCGCGGCTTCCATGTGGGTTGCAACGAGGTTTACCAAGATCGCGACAGTCACTACCGGACGCTTTCGATTGATCTTGGCGGCCGGCTGACTCGCAATAATTTTCGGTGTGTGCTGGATGGGGAGGGCAGTCTGGCTGGAATCGACGGGCTGTATCTTCTCAAGGACCGGCAGCACCTGGACAACTACACGACACTGGAACACGTAAAGCCGCACTGTGACAGCCGAGAGCTGTTCAAAGGGGTACTGGATGACCGTGCCCGGGGAATTTTCAGGGGCCGGATCATCGTGCACGAGGACGCCCAGAAGACGGATTCGAAGCAGACCAACAACAACCTGCTGCTGTCGGATCATTCTCTCGTGAACACCAAACCGCAGTTGGAGATCTATGCCGATGATGTGAAGTGCACGCACGGGGCGACGATCGGCCAGCTGGATCGAGAAGCGTTGTTCTATCTTCGTTCGAGAGGGATCCCCAGGGCAGCCGCTCACAGCATTCTCATCTACGCTTTTGCCAGCGAGGTGATCGAACGAGTCCAGGTCGGGTCGCTGCGCGACCAACTTGTGGAATACCTGATCGGCTGGCTCCCTCAGGGCAAGCTGGTTCGAGGAGTTTACGAAGGATGAGACATCTGGATGCAGCGTTTCTTGAAGGCCAGCACAGGGGTCGTCCCCATCAGTTCAATGTTGAGGACGTGCGGGCGGACTTCCCCATCCTGCGCCGGGTGGTCAGAGGAAACCCGCTTGTGTACCTCGACAACGCAGCGTCATCGCAGAAGCCCCGCCAGGTGATCGAGGCCCTGGTCGATTACTACCAGAGCAGCAATGCGAATGTTCATCGCGGTGTGCACACCCTGAGCCAGGAGGCCACCGATCTTTACGAAGGCGCCCGTGAAAAAGTCCGTGCTTTCATCAATGCTGAGAAAGTAGAAGAGGTGGTCTTTGTCCGCAGCACCACTGAAGCCGTCAACATGGTGGCTCAGAGCTACGTCAAGGCACTCCTTGAAGCGGGGGATGAAGTGGCCCTCACGGGCCTGGAGCACCACTCGAATATCGTACCCTGGCAGCTGATCTGCGAAGAACGATCAGCCCGGCTGGCCGTGGCCCCCATCAACGACAAAGGCGAAGTCGATCTGCAGGAACTGGCCGACATTCTCAAGCGGCAGCCCAGAATTCTGGCCATTGCCCACGCGTCCAACGCCCTGGGGACACTGAATCCTGTGAAAGAGATCGTCAAAATGGCCAGGGAACAGGGTGTCGGCGTGCTGATTGATGGAGCGCAGGGAGCCCCGCACGTTGCCATTGATGTCCAGGATATCGGATGTGACTTCTACTGTTTTTCGGGGCACAAGGTGCTTGGCCCAACCGGCATCGGGATTCTCTATGGGAGACTCGAGGTTCTCGAGCAGCTGTCCCCGTACCAGGGCGGTGGGGAAATGATCCTGTCGGTGACATTTGAAGAGAGTACTTACAACCACTTGCCCTTCCGGCTGGAAGCAGGGACACCCAATATTGCCGGGGCGGTCGGTTTGGGAGCGGCAGTGGATTATCTCAGCCGATTAGGGCTCCCGGCGATCGGAGCTTACGAAGATGACCTGCTGGAGTACGCAACCGGACAGGTGGAGTCCATTGAAGGCGTGAGGATCATCGGTACGGCAGACTCCAAAGTGGGGGTCGTTTCTTTCACGATGGAGAATGTGCACCCTCACGACATCGGGACCATTCTGGACCAGAGAGGAATCGCAGTGCGGACCGGCCATCATTGTGCTCAGCCTGTGATGGCCCGCTTTCAGGTTCCCGCAACTGCCAGGGCGTCTCTAGCCTTTTACAACACTCGAGAGGAAATCGATGCGCTCTGTGCCGGGTTGCAAGAAGTCTCCAGGGTGTTTCGCTGATGAGTGATCTCACAGACCTGTACCAGGAAGTCATCCTGGACCACAATAAGAGCCCTCGTAACTTTCGAGAGCCCGACATGTTCAACCGGGACGCCATTGGCCACAATCCTCTTTGCGGTGATCGGATCAGGCTCTATCTTCAGATGGAAGAAGGCCGCATCGCTGATGTCGCGTTCCAGGGTTCGGGCTGCGCCATCTCCCAGGCCTCCGCCTCCCTTATGACCGTGGCCCTCCAAGGGATCACCGTGGAGGAATTCGAAAAGCTGTTCGGCCGTTTTCACGCCCTGGTGACCGGAAAGATAGTCGAAGCTTCCCAGGACGACCTGGGTAAGCTGGTGGTCTTCAGCGGAGTGAGTCAGTATCCTGTGCGGGTCAAGTGCGCCACTCTCCCCTGGCACACTTTGCGGGCGGCCTTGAATCAAACGGAAAAGGCAACAACGGAGTGAGCGATGAACCATCTAGAATCAGAACCATCGGAAGTCGCAGAATCCGATTCTGTATCTGAGAATCCGGGCGAAACGGGGTTGAGGGCGGCGGTAGTTGCAGCACTGAAAACCGTTTATGATCCCGAGATTCCGGTTGATATCTACGAACTGGGTCTCGTTTATGAACTGGAGGTGGAAGCCCGGGGGGCCGTCTCGATCCAGATGACACTCACTTCGCCTGCCTGCCCTGTCGCCGGGACACTCCCCGGGGATGTCGAGGCCAGGGTTCGCAGCGTGGAAGGCGTTACCGATGTCGTAGTGGATCTGGTGTGGGATCCTCCCTGGGGAATGGAGAGAATGTCGGAAGCGGCCCGGCTTCAGTTGGGTTTCGATCTTTAGTAGCAGCAGAGGCTTTCACCACGGGCTGCTACAGTACTCGCTCGCATGGACAGAATCAGGACGTTCACTACGGACTGCCGTAGGGAAGTGTGAAGGGGGCGCACTGAGCAGGATGCGATGGAAGAAGTAGGTTCAGGTCAGTCCACAGCCGAGCCGATTCCCTCCCTAGTCAAGCGCCTGGATCTGGGTGCCCGGCAGGTGTATCTGGTTCCAACGGCTCACGTCTCCAGAAAGAGCGTGGATGATGTCAGAAAAACTATTGAAGCTGTCAGGCCGGACGTGGTCTGCGTCGAGCTGTGCCAGGCTCGCTACAAGAATATCCTGGATCGGGAAGGCTGGAAGAAGACGAATATCGTCCAGGTCATACGCCAGGGAAAGGCGATGCTGTTGCTGGCCTCACTCGTAATGGCCGCCTTCCAGAAGCGCATCGGAGACAGACTGGGCGTGAAACCGGGAGCCGAAATGATCGAGGCGATTCAGGGGGCCCGGGCAACCGAGGCCCGGCTGATTCTTGCCGACAGAGACATCCAGACAACCTTGAAGCGCACGTGGGCGCGACTGGGGTTCTGGAACAAGTCAAAAATGCTTTTTCAGTTGACGGCAGGTCTCTTCGTGGGGGAAGAAATTGATGAGGAGACCGTTGAGCAGCTCAAAGAAGAAGAAAAACTGGGAGACATCCTGCGACTTCTGGCGGATGAGCTTCCCAACCTGAAAGAGACGCTGATCGACGAGAGAGATGTCTATCTGGCCCAGAAGATCCGAGAATCTGCCGGCCAGCGGACGGTAGCTGTGCTGGGCGCGGGTCATGTCCCGGGCGTGCTCGGCCACCTGGACCGCGAACACGACCTGACTTCCCTCGAGAAGGTTCCCGGGGCGGGGTGGCTGGGCAAGGTCGTCAAATGGGCGGTGCCGGGGCTGATCATGGCCCTCTTTGTCTACGGTTTTCTGACGGGGGGAGCCGAGCGGTCACTGGAGTCGGCGTACATCTGGATTCTTGTGAATGGAACCCTTTCTGCCCTGGGAGCGGCGATTGCCCTGGGCCATCCGCTCACGATTGCAAGTGCTTTTGTCGCCGCCCCGCTGACCAGTTTGAATCCGATGATTGCCGCCGGGTGGGTAGCGGGTCTGGTCCAGTGCGTGGTCAAGAAGCCCACTGTTGAAGATCTGGAGGGGCTGCCGGAGGCAATCGGATCCGTCAGAGGGTTCTGGCTGAATCCCACAACCCGCATTCTTCTGGTGGTGGTTCTTGCCAACCTGGGAAGTGTTGTTGGGACGTTTGTCTCCGGCAGCTGGATCGCCGCCCGACTGTTTTGATCGCTTCCCTTGGAACTTGGAACGCCGGGAGTGCCAACGAGCGGCTATTTCAACTCCCCCGAATGGTGACAGTTCGAGAGAATGAGGTCAGGCGCCAGGTTGAAAGTTCCAGCAGTGCAACCCGCAGAGTGTAGGCCCCGGGAGGAGCGACCAGTCGATTGCTGTAAATGATCCCGCGTCCGTCCCGCACCTCCCGGGCATCCATGGTGATGCGGATGATCTCTCTCAGGCGTACGACTTCCTTTCCGTTTTGATCGATCAGAAGACCCAGTATCCCCAGTTGCGTCTGGACCCCATCGTGCAATGCTCCCCGGAATGAGAAAGGATTCACCTTGAGCCTGAACGGCAACCCGATAAGGGTGCCCTCCGGGGTCTGCCCGAGAACGTCCATGTCTGCACCGATTTCCCGGAACCGCACTGTGGAAGAACTCTGCAGTGTGCTCTCCCCGGAGGTATCGAAAAACACTTGAAGCAATGAGCGCTTGGCATCGAATTGTCGGGGAAGCTTCTTGAAAGCGGAGGCAATCCGAAAATTGGCTTGCCGCGTTCTGACCTGAATCCTGTCGAGAAGATCTTCTCTTCTTACGTGATCCGAATAATAGCTAACCCGGTAAAGGTTGCCGAAGAGATGGTCGTTGATCTCGGCCAGCGGCAGGTCGAAATCGAGAATTGTCTCGAATCCGCTGAAACTCTTGCCGCCCGTGGCTGGCCCCAGCCGGTTGAAGGCTTCAATCTGTTCTTCGTTCCGGCGCTGCCGGGAGGTCCGCCGGGAGGAGTCTTCTTGAGTGGGATTGGGGCCGATATAGACCTGGGCTGAGGAAGGCACCCGGATGCTGTAGATGTGAAAGCCCTCCTCTCTGGCCCGGGAGGCACTGGCTGATGCCTTGGCGTGAGCCGGGTCCAGCCCGTCAGAGATCAGGATCACGCTCTTCTGACTCCCGGCGGGCGCGCTGGAATTGACCAGGTCCATCAGTCGATTCAGTGAATCGTAGATAGCCGTCTTTCCGAGATGCTTCCTGGCCTGTCGGATGGCTTGGAGAACCAGCGACCGGTCCACCGTGAAGGTCTGGAAAGGGAGAAGCTCGTTCGTGAACCCAAACACTCCGATTCGGGTTGTGTGAGAGAGGTTGTCGAGAAAGGTCTGAGCGGCAACGATTTCTTCGGTTCGCGTTGCAAAGGTACTTCCACTGACATCGATCAGAAAGGCAAGCCACAAGTCGCGACTCTCACCGGACCGGTTCCTCGGCTGCTCAAACAGATCGATCTGAACCGGGGCTCCGTTCTCTTCAACGATCAAATCCTCCAGCGCCAGAGAATTTTTGAACCTTCCTGCCAGGTCGGTGACTGTGAACCGGAGTGTGACCAGGTTGACGTCCACGCGAAAGGGTTGGGATTCATCGGATGTTTCCTGACTCTCCTGCCCGAGCACCCGGAACCCGTTCGCGAAGATACAGACCATCGCAGTGAGGAGAACGACCCGGGGAAGATCTCGCTGCCTCAGAGTCACGTCAGCCTCAAGTAGAAAGCCCCACCAGGGTTAAGAACTCGGATCGGGAGCGCGGGTCGTTTCGAAAACGACCGAGCATCGCCGAAGTAATCATCTTGGTTGTTTGCTTTTCCACTCCTCGCATCATCATGCACAGATGCTGCGCTTCGATCACTACGGCGACCCCCTTCGGGGCAACGGCCTGGGTAATCGTTTCAGCGATCTGCTGGGTGAGCCGCTCCTGGACCTGGAGGCGCCGTGAGAAGGCTTCAACGACGCGCGGGATTTTGCTCAACCCGATCACCTTTTCGTCTGGCAGGTAGCCAACGTGACAACGCCCGAAGAAAGGGAGAAGGTGATGCTCACAAAGACTGTAAAGCTCAATATCTTTGACGATCACCATCTCATCGTACTGGACGGTGAACAGAGCGTTGTTGAGGAGTGACGCGGGATCTACGTCATAGCCGCTGGTGAGGTATTTCAGTACCCCCTCGACCCGCTTGGGAGTGTTGAGAAGTCCCTCACGTTCAGGGTTCTCACCCAGCTCAGTCAGGATTGTCTTGATTTCGTCTTGCACTAAAGTCTCCGTTGTAAAGACAAATTGTCGATGTTCGTTCCGAAACCACCATTGTACAGAATACAAATGGGAGTGAGTTTCTTACATCTCCCGTCCCAGAACCGCGACACGGCTCCGCCCCGCCAGGTCCTTGTGCACCGCCAGAGTCGCCCAGCCGTGATCCTGGCCCAGTCTCTTCACGTCTTCCAGATGACCGTGCGCCAGTTCGAGAAGGAGGCGTCCTCCCTCGTCCAGTAACCCGTCTGCTGACTCGAAGACCTCGCGGAAGACTGACCATCGTCCGCTTTCGCCGAACAGGGCCTGGGGTGGCTCATAGTCAAGCACCCCACGGTCAATCTCTGCGCTTGATTCGGGGTCCAGGTAGGGAGGATTAGAAACGATCAGCTGGAACTTTCCGAGCGCCGGAATGTTGCGAAGTTCGCAGCAGATCAAGCTCACTCGATCTCTACATCCATGCCGCCGGCAGTTGAGTTCTGCCACCTGGAGTGCAGCGGGGCTGGGCTCGATCGCCGTGACCAGGATTCTGGGCTCTTCACAGGCGAGAGAGACTGCGATGCATCCTGAGCCGGTGCCGACATCCAAAACGGAAATGGTCTCTTCGTCGAGTCTGGCTGCGATCTTCAGGGCTTCCCCCACGACCACTTCGGTTTCGGCTCGTGGAATGAGGACTCCGGGTCTTACTTGAAAGCCTCGTCCGTAGAACTCCTGCTGCCCGGACATGTACTGGACTGGGAAATGGATCCGGCGCAGCTCGATCAATTGTCGAAAAAGAAGTTCCTGTGGCCTCGCCAGCACCGAATCAGAAGAGGTAACCAGCCGGATTCGAGACCACCTGAGAACCAGTCCGAGAAGAAGAAGAGCGTCTTCTCGCGGGTAGCGGAGCCGGGAAGAAGCCAGTTGTTCGCGCCCGAATTGAAGAGCTTCGCGTACGGTCAACTGCTGGCACAGCCTGTCATTTACTCAGCTCGGCGACTTTGAGAGCCTCTTCCTGCTCGTGAGTGGCCAGGGCATCGATGATCTGGTCGAGACTGCCCTCTAACACTTGCTCGAGCCGGTGAAGAGTCAGACCAATTCGATGATCAGTCACCCGGTTCTGCGGAAAATTGTAGGTTCGGATCTTCTCGCTCCGGTCGCCGCTACCCACCATCGCTCGGCGGCTCTCCGCAATCTCCCGGTGCTGTTGTTCCATCGCCTTCTCATAGAGTCGGGAGCGCAAGACCTTCATGGCTTTCGCCTTGTTCTTGTGCCAGGATTTCTCATCCTGACAGGTAACTACCTCTCCAGTCGGAAGGTGGGTTATTCGGATCGCTGAGTAGGTCGTGTTGACCGACTGGCCCCCGGGGCCGGAGGAGCAGAAAGTGTCGATCCTGAGATCGTTGGGTTCAATATGCACCTCCAACTCGTCAGCTTCCGGCAGGACAGCCACAGTCACGGCGGAGGTGTGAACACGACCCTGTGCTTCAGTCTCCGGTACCCGCTGCACGCGATGAACACCGCTCTCGAACTTGAGACGACTGAACACGCTCTTGCCCTCAATCGAGACAATGCTCTCCTTCATCCCTCCCACCGACGAGTGAGTGACGGAAACCAGGTCGGTTTTCCAGCGTTTTGCGTCGGCGTAGCGGGAGTACATGCGCAGCACCTCCTGGACAAAAAGGGTCGCTTCGTCACCGCCAGTGCCGGCACGAATCTCCAGAATCACATTCTTGCCGTCGTTCGGATCCTTGGGTATCAGGAGTGTTCTCAAGCGGCCTTCAGACTCCTTTTCCTGTGTTTTCAGCAGGCTCAGTTCGTCGCGGGCCATCTGCAGGATTTCGGGATCTGACTCTTCTGCGATCAGAGACTGAGCCTCGGCAGTTTGCCTGGAGATGGACAAGTAATGCCGGTATTCGTCTACCACTCCCTGAAGCTCGGAGTGGGCGCGAGCGGTGTCCCGGTATCTCTCGGGAGACCCCAAAACCTTGTTGTCAGTCAGCTCTTCCGACAACTCTTGGTAGCGAGCTTCCAACTCCCGCAGACGCTCTAACATGTTGCACTCCAACCAGGTGAAGACGCCCGACCGCGTCGAAAGTTTCAGATCTCCGGGGTCGTGGGCAAGGTCCCACTGCGGTCCCGAGTGCCAAAAGCGTAGCAAATCCGGGCCTTTCTATTCGTGCTACGTGTTCTTGACAAAGTCCTTGCTGCAGGATATAAGAAATCCTTCAAATTCGACCAAGGATCCTCCGCATCTTGTGGGAACTCCCATTTCAAGGTTGAATCAGGAACAGTCGGTCTGACCTTTCCCAGACTTCTGATGGTCGCCAAGGTTGTTTCCGCCAGCGGGAGCGGGTTGCGGAGAAGATTTCAGGGGAGGTATGTGTCCCGATGGGAACCACTTCAAAGACCGAGAAAACAGGAGAGCACTTGAAAGAAAAGAACAGTCAGGCGACCGCGGCCAGGCCCGAATTGCCTCAGATCATTCAGGGATCCGACGCGGAATATGAGGAAATGCTCGCCGCCTACGACACCACCTTCCGAAGCATTATAGAAGGGGAAGTCGTTGAAGGAACCGTCTTGAAGATTACCGACAAGGGAGTCATTGTCGACGTCGGATATAAATCAGAGGGAATTATCTCCATCGACGAGTTCCGGAATGAGGACCGGACCCTCGAGGTCGAAGTGGGCGACAAGGTCGAGGTCCTGCTGGAGCGTGCGGAAGGGCGTGATGGGTTTGTTGTCCTCTCCCGCGAAAAAGCAGAGCGGATGAAGATCTGGGACACCATTGAACTGGCCTATCAGGAGCAATCCATCGTCAAAGGGCGTGTGATTGAGAGAATCAAGGGAGGGATGGCTGTCGATATCGGCGTTCGCGCCTTTCTCCCGGGCTCGCAGATTGACCTGCATCCTATCCGGAACCTGGACATGTTCAAAGGGAAAGAGATCGAGATGCGCGTCATCAAGGTCAACAAGAGACGTGGCAACATCGTGCTGTCTCGCAAGGCGGTCCTCGAGGAAGAGTATTTCAAGCAGAAAGAGGAAACCCTGAAGTCCCTAGAGGAGGGCCTGATTGTTTCCGGTGTGGTGAAGAACATTACCGATTACGGAGTATTTGCCGATCTCGGTGGCATCGACGGATTGCTTCACATCACCGACATGTCGTGGGGCCGGGTTAACCATCCTTCAGATCTCTTTGGTGTTGGCGATGAGATCAACGTCAAGATTCTGAAGTTCGATCGCCTCGAAGAGAAGGTATCGTTGGGCTACAAGCAGCTGTCGGATGATCCCTGGCTGAGTGCTTCGAGGCGGTACCCGAAATCATCCAGGGTTGAAACGAAAGTCGTGAGTCTGACCGACTACGGGGCCTTCGTGGAACTTGAAGAGGGTGTCGAGGGTTTGATCCACATTTCCGAAATGACGTGGAACAAGCGCATCAAGCATCCTTCGCAGCTCCTGACTGTGGGGGACAGCATCGAGGCCGAAGTCCTGGAGATCGACACGGCAAGTCGTCGGATCTCACTTGGACTCAAGCAAACGGAACCCAACCCCTGGGACGAGATTGAGGCGAAGTATGCGATTAACTCGATCGTGACCGGCCAGGTTCGGAATCTGACCGACTTCGGAGCCTTCATTGAAGTCGAAGAGGGGGTGGATGGACTGGTCCATGTTTCCGATCTGAGCTGGACAAAGAAAATCAAGCATCCCTCCGAAGTTCTGCAGAAAGGTGAGGAAGTGAGTGCTGTCGTCTTGAATGTCGATGCCGACAACCAGAGATTGTCGCTCGGAATCAAGCAGCTGGAACCGGACCGCTGGGAGGAGTTCTTCTCGGAGAAGCAGATTGCCGACGTTCTCCCGGGAAAGATCGTCAGACTCGCCAATTTCGGTGCCTTTGTGGAACTGGAAGAGGGAATCGAGGGCTTGTGTCACGTGTCGGAACTCGATACGGAGCGAATCGAGAATCCCGACGACAAGTTCTCCATTGGCCAGGAACTTGACTTTAAGATCATCAAGATGAATCTTCTCGAACGAAAGATCGGGCTGTCCATCAAAGCGCTTCTGGAGCCCGACCACGAGGAAGTGGAGGACACCTGGAGCTACAGCACCGAGGCAAGTAGAACATCGATTGGGGAAATTGCTGGTGATGAGCTGGGCCAGTTGAAGAGAAAGGCCGAGCTGGCCAAGGAGGACGAGAATGACGAAGGCTGAACTTGTCGATGAGGTTTCCAGGAACTCTGACCTGAACAAGAAGGACGCTGAAGTCATTGTCCAGACCGTGCTTGACAGCATTGTGGATTCACTCAGGGGGGGTGAAAAAGTCGAGCTAAGGGGCTTTGGCAGTTTTCGTCTCAGAAGCCGGGCGTCCCGTCAGGGTCGAAACCCCAAGACCGGAGAAAAAGTGTTTGTGCCCGCCAAGAGGGTTCCCTACTTCAAGCCTGGGAAAGAGCTAAAAGCTCTCATCAATTCCCGAATCGCCCGGATCTGACTGGCAACTGTACCTCCACCCGAAAGTGCAGTCCCAGTTCAGCCCCTTCAATTCAGTCAAACCGACAAAAAGGGCACATATGAGGTCCCCAGCGGTACCCTTTCTAGAAGCACAGGGAGACTCACTTCTGGCCCCTGAGGCGGAATCTGTTATCGCCCTGGAAAAAAGCGTGATTCCTTTCAAATCCATCTCCTTAGTTAGTACTTAAACAACTGTTAAATATAGGAAAAGTGTGCCTTGTGGGAATCAAGTAAATTTTTTGGAAAAAAAGCGCGCAAAAGCGTTTGCACGGCCGGGAAGGGCGTGGTACGGTTAGGGCCCGTTTCGCTCGAGGCTGGCCAGAATTGCCACTTTCCACAACCTGTGGAAAACATTGTGGAAACCTAGGCGGGCTCTGACTGGCATGGGCTGATTGTCGGTCCCCTCCCGGGCAAAAAATAGGGACATTTTAGGTCATAATTGACTGAAGTGCAGAAGGGCATATGCAGTTTTGGGACACCGTTCTGTCTGCGATACAGGAACGGGTTTCTAAGCAGAATTTTGATATCTGGTTCAAGCCAACTGTGGCTGAGTCGGAGATTAGCGAAGCCAGGCAACTGTTGGTTCGAGTGCCGAACGAATACTTTCGTTACTGGCTTAACGAGAACTACTCCGAGGTGATCGAAGAAGCTCTCGCTGAAGTGGGATTGGAGGGCTGGGCATGGGAGCTGGTGGTGGAGGATTCGGGGGCGGATCACGACACATTCCGGCCTGGAAACGATGTTCTCACAGAAGGCCCGTGTCCTCAGTCCGCCCAATGTAATCTGAATCCCAAGTATACTTTCGGGCGGTTCGTAGCGGGAGCCAGCAACCAGTTCGCCCATGCCGCAGCCCTGGCTGTGGCGGATCAACCTTCCAAGGCGTACAACCCTCTGTTCATTTATGGGGGAGTTGGTCTGGGTAAGACCCATCTGATGCATGCCGTAGGGCATTACATCAAGATCCGTTCTCCGCGCACGCGTCTGACCTACATGTCATCCGAGCGCTTCATGAATGAGCTCATTAACTCGATTCGCTATGACAAAACAATCCAGTTCCGCGAGAGGTATCGCAACATAGACGTTCTTTTGGTGGATGACATCGAGTTTCTGGCGGGCAAGGAGCGAACTCAGGAAGAGTTCTTCCACACCTTTAATGCTCTCTATGACAACCAGAAGCAGATTGTGATCTCAAGTGATTGCCCGCCGCGAGAAATCCCAACCTTGGAAGAGCGTCTGCACAGCCGCTTCGAATGGGGATTGATTGCCGACATCCAGGCCCCCGACCTGGAGACGAAGGTGGCGATCCTCAAGAAAAAAGCTGAACTGGAAGCCGTGAGCCTGCCCGATGATGTAGTGTTTTTCATCGCCCAGCACATCCGCTCCAATGTACGTGAGCTGGAGGGATCGTTGATCCGACTGGTTGCGTTCAGCAGTTTGACTGGCGAGGAGATTACTCTTGATCTGGCCGAGAGGGTTCTCAAGAACATCTCCGAACAAAACACCAGAATCATTACGGTGGAAGACGTGCAGAGGGTTGTGGCGAACCACTTCTCTTTGAGTCCAACCGACCTAAGGGCCAGGAGTAACTCTCGTCGAATCGCCGAGCCACGGCAGATCGCCATGTATCTGGCTCGAGTATTGACCAAGCACTCTCTGCCTCAGATCGGCAAGGCCTTCGGAGGTAAACACCACACGACTGTCCTCCATTCGGTCAGGAAGATCGAGCACCTTTCCAAGGAGGATCCTGGCATGAGGGCGCTGCTGAAACGCCTGCAGGAGCTGATTCACTAGGATTCACTAGTTAGACCTAGAGGAAAGCCTGATGGAATTTGTAGTCAAGAAGGAAGACATACTCAAGGAGCTGCAGTATGTGCAGGGAGTGGTCGAGAAAAAGACGACCGTACCCATTCTCTCCAATTTTCTTTTGGAGACGACGGGGAACACTCTGGCCATCACCGGGACTGACCTTGATGTGACGATTCGGTGCAGTTGTCCGGCTGCTGTCAAGGTGGCCGGTTCGGTGACTGTTTCAGCACGAAAACTCTTCGACATCGTCCGCTTGCTTCCTGACTCCGAAATCCATTTCAAAATGTCGGGCGGGAACGAGTGGGTAGCGATAACCTGCGAGCGCTCAAGGTTCAAGGTTGCCAGTCTTTCCAAAGAGAACTTTCCGGATGTGCCCCAGGTCGAAGGGTCAAGGGTTGAGCTTCCGGCGGCCCCAGTGCGCTTCATGATTTCCCGATGCGTTTTTGCCATCACACAAGAGGAGTCTCGCTTTGCGCTCAATGGCGCCCTCATGATCTTGAAGTCGAATCAGATGACGTTTGTTACAACCGATGGGCACCGGCTTGCTCTGGTTTCCTCGGCCACGGAGATTCCTGGTGTGGAAGGCGAGATGAAGAATCTGGTTCCCAAGAAAACGCTGGTTGAACTGGTCAAGCTGGCGGCGTCAGGTTACGACACGATCCAGTTTGCCAAGGACACGAACCATCTTTTCTTTGAAGTGGGTGAACGAATCCTGATCTCTCGTATGCTGAGCGGTCAGTTTCCCAACTACGAGATGGTCATTCCGACGGGCAACGACAAAGACGTTCGGATCGACACAGTAGAACTGAGCGACACTCTGAAAAGAGTCGCGATCATGGCCGACGAGCAGTCCCGATCGATCAAGCTGGAACTCAACGAAGGTCAGCTGGATGTCTCCTCCAACAATGCCGACCTGGGGGAGGCAAAAGCATCATTACCGGTGGAGTTCGAGGGTGAGACTCTCTCGATCTGCTTCAATGCCTCGTACCTGCTGGACTTCCTGTCGGTCCTTGACTCTGAGAAGGTCACGCTGTCGCTTCGGGACGCCGAAACACAGGGTCTCTTCAGCCCGGTTGACGACGAAGAATACTCCTACCAGTACGTCGTGATGCCAATGCAGGTCTAGTCCGTGCATAAGGAGCTTTAGCGGCTTGCCTTTGCCCGTGCCCGTCGCTCCTCGCGCGTTTTTCCGGCCTGGAAACGGGTTACCAGGCCTTCACAATCCCACTGGACCTTCTCATCCGCCGTCATTCCAAAGTCTTTACTGGTCAGGCACTTAGTGTGCCTTAGAAGGGGCTGCAGGCGCCCCGTTCAAGCCGGGGAAATGTGGTAAAATATGCAAGTCTGAGAAATGGCGCCGCAATAGGTACTTCTTAATCTGAACTTGCCTCCAGAATCAAGCCGCTAATCAGGTTCATGACTTCATATACCGCTGATAAGATTAAGGTTCTGGAAGGGTTGGAGGCCGTTCGCAAGCGCCCGGCCATGTACATCGGGACTACCTCGATTTCGGGCTTACATCACCTGGTTTATGAGGTGATCGACAATTCGGTTGACGAAGCCCTGGCCGGGCACTGCGATGAGATCAACGTCATCCTCCACATTGACAACTCGGTGACCGTAAAGGACAACGGACGGGGAATCCCGGTAGACCTTCATCCCGTGAAGAAAAGGCCTGCGGCCGAGGTAGTGATGACCACTCTTCACGCCGGCGGCAAGTTCGACAACGATTCCTACAAAGTCTCGGGTGGCCTGCACGGAGTGGGCGTCTCGGTCGTCAATGCTCTGTCCGAGTCACTCTCTCTGGAGATCCGGCGCGACAACAAGGTTTACCAACAGGTATACGAGCGTGGAATCCCGGTGACTTCGTTTGGCCAGACCGGGACCACGAAACGTCGCGGGACAGTCGTCACTTTCAAACCCGACCCGTCGATTTTCGATACTCTCGAGTTCAGCTACGACACTCTGTCACAGCGAATGCGGGAAATGGCCTTCCTGACCTCCGGGTTGAAGATCACCGTTGCGGATCTGAGATCGGGGGAGAAGCAGACCTTCCTCTACGAGGGAGGCGTCGTGGATTTTGTCCGGTACCTGAACCGCAACCGGACCGCTCTTCACGACGAGCCTATCTACATCGAAGAAAAGAAGGCGGACATTCAGGTGGAAGTGGCGTTTCAATACAACGATGGCTACAACGAGATTCTGTACTCGTTTGCGAATACGATTAACACCATCGAAGGTGGTACTCACCTGGTTGGCTTCAAGGCGGCACTGACTCGAACCCTGAACGCGTATGCCGTGGAGAACAATCTTTTTCGCGATCTGAAGCAAAAGCTCAGTGGAGAGGATGTTCGTGAAGGCCTGGCTCTGGTCATCAGTGTGAAGCTCTCAGATCCTCAGTTTGAGGGTCAGACCAAGGCCAAGCTTGGAAACAGCGAAGTCAAGGGAGCTGTCGAAGCCGTCTGCAACGAGAGGATCTCGATTTACCTCGAGCAGAATCCAGCCATTGGCCGCCGGATTATCGAGAAGGCGGTTGACGCCGCCCGCGCCCGCTTCGCCGCCCGTAAGGCAAGAGATTTGACGCGCCGTAAGAGTGCACTCGACAATCTCGCGCTTCCCGGAAAGCTGGCAGATTGCCAGGAACGAGATCCGGCTCAATCGGAGATTTTCATTGTCGAGGGGGACTCGGCCGGCGGTTCGGCGAAACAGGGCCGCGATCGGAGATTTCAGGCAATTCTTCCCATCAAAGGTAAGATCCTGAATGTGGAGAAGGCCCGTTTCGACAAGATGCTCGGGAACACCGAGATCACCACCATGATTGCGGCGATTGGCACGGGCATCGGTTCTCACGACTTTGACCTCTCCAGGCTTCGCTACCACAAGGTCATCATCATGACGGATGCCGATATTGACGGAAGTCATATCCGGACACTTCTCCTGACCTTTTTCTACAGGCAGATGACCGAGCTGGTGAGAGAGGGACACATCTACATCGCCCAACCTCCTTTGTACCTGGTCAAGAAAGGCCGGAAGGAGAGCTATCTGACCGATGACCGGGCCTTGACCCAGTATCTGTTGAAAGAAATGGGGACCGACATTTCCTTTACGGTGAAGAAGACCGGAGAGCTCTACGCTGGAGAAGGTTTTCAGAAGGCAGTGCAGAAAATTATGCAGTTCCAGGCAACTTTCGACCGACTTTCCATCACTTTCAATGCCGACCTGCTGAAGTGCCTGGTGAGTTTCTTTGCTGAGAACCCCATGGACCGGGCCAGTCTTCGAGAGCTTTTCCAGGACAAGTCCCGGCTTGCTGAGCTGGCCGGCGCTCTCGACGAAAGTTCTGCAGAGGTCTGTCTGGACACGGAGCACAACCTCTTTGAGGTCAGAGCCGGAGACCAGATCATCAGTCTGGAACTTCTGAACTCAGGTGAGATTCAGACCCTGTTGAGCATGTCGAGGCGGGTCTCGGCCTACAGAGGCTCAGGATACACAGTCGAACGAAATGGCGAGGTCATTGAAGCTGAAAACTGGAGGCAGCTGATTGACACCGTGCTGGCAGCGGCCAAGAAGCAGTTGTCGATTCAGCGCTACAAGGGCCTGGGGGAAATGAACCCCGATCAGCTCTGGGAAACGACCATGGATCCAGAGACGCGAACCATTCTGCAGGTTCGCATCGAAGACAGTCTTGAGGCCAACGATGTCTTCAACATTCTCATGGGAGACGCCGTCGAGCCAAGGCGCCACTTTATTGAGACCAACGCCTTGCAAGTGAAGCACCTGGATATCTAGCACTTCGTGTCCCTTCGAACAGAGCGTTGGCCGTGAAAGCATCCAATTCAAGGCTGTTTTGAAGGAATAACTGAATGCCCAAGCCCCGAGGTAATGAACTCCCGGTAAACATCGAAGACGAAATGCGCTCTTCGTATCTGGATTACGCCATGTCGGTGATTATCGGCCGGGCGTTGCCGGATATCAGAGATGGTCTCAAGCCCGTGCACAGGCGGATCCTCTATTCCATGCACGAGCTGTCCAACACCTTCACCCGGGCGCCCAAGAAATCGGCTCGAATTGTGGGCGAAGTCATTGGGAAATTCCATCCTCATGGTGACACGGCGGTTTATGACAGCATGGTGCGAATGGCGCAGGACTTTTCGATGCGCGAGGTGCTCGTTGACGGGCAGGGCAACTTCGGCTCGATCGATGGCGATTCTCCAGCAGCCATGCGCTACACCGAGGTCCGGATGTCCCGGATTGCAGCAGAGCTGCTGGCCGATATCGAGAAAAACACCGTCGACTTTCTTCCCAACTATGACGAGTCTCTGAGTGAACCCACCGTTCTTCCGGCTCGCTTTCCCTGCCTGCTGGTGAATGGAGCTTCCGGGATTGCCGTGGGTATGGCAACCAACATTCCCCCTCACAATCTGAGTGAAGTAGTGGACGCATCCCTTCTGCTGCTGGACCGGGAAGATGCCTCTCTGGCTGAGATTCTGGAACTCGTCCCGGGGCCGGATTTCCCAACCGGTGCTTTCATTTACGGTCGCCAGGGGATCTTCTCGGCCTATCGAACCGGGAGGGGAATCATTCACATGAGAGCCCGGACCAGCTTCGAACCGCTGGGGAAAGACCGCGAAGCGATTATTATCGACGAGCTGCCCTATCAGGTGAACAAAGCTCGTCTGGTAGAGAAGATTGCTCAACTCGTAGTTCAGAAAAAGATCCAGGGGATCAGCGATCTGCGCGACGAGAGCGATCGCAGCGGCATGCGTGTCGTGATTGAATTGAAGCGCGGCGAGCAGCCTCAGATCGTGCTCAACGCGCTCTTCAAGCTGACACCTCTACAGTCCTCCTTTGGGATCATCCTGCTGGCGATTGTCGGTGCCCGGCCCAGGGTTCTCTCGCTGCCTGAGATCATACATCATTTCCTGGAACACCGGAAAGACGTGGTCAGGCGCCGTACCACCTTTGAACTTGACAAGGCTCAGAAGCGTTCCCATATCCTGGAAGGTCTGCGTATCGCTCTTGGCCAGCTGGATTCCATTATCAAGCTGATTCGAGCCGCCCAGGACCCCGGAGAAGCCAAGCGCGGTCTGGTTGAAGAGTTTGCCCTCACGGGAACCCAGGCCCAGGCCATCCTGGAGATGCGGCTGCAGCGCTTGACGGGACTGGAAAGGGAAAAGATTGAGCGGGAGTACGCCCAACTTGAGGAGACCATGGCCCGGCTACGGGAAATCCTGGAAGATCCTGCAGCTCTCCAGGAAGTCATTCGCGATGAGCTAGTAGAGATTCAGGCTGCCTACTCCAGTCCTCGCCGAACTGAGATCGTGGAGACCGAAATCGATCTTTCCATGGAGGATCTGATTGCCGAAGAACAGATGGTGATCACTTCCAGCCGAGACAGCTACATCAAGCGAACCTCGTTGAGCACCTACAGGAGCCAGCATCGAGGCGGGAAAGG
Organism: Acidobacteriota bacterium; assembly: GCA_965248635.1. Lineage (GTDB taxonomy): Bacteria > Acidobacteriota > UBA6911 > RPQK01 > CBDAPI01 > CBDAPI01. The sequence goes on from OZ252114.1 coordinate 565,827, forward strand.
GCGCATCGGAATGTCGACACGGACCGAGGAAGACATCATTGCCGACCTGTTCGTGGCTTCGACACACAGCTACATGCTCATCTTCACGACCAGGGGAAAACTCCACTGGCTCAAGGTCTGGAAAATCCCCGAGGTAGGAACGACTGGAAAAGGGAAGCCGATTGTCAATCTGATTCAGGTGGATCCCGATGATCGTGTAGCCGACGTGTTGAACGTGCATGATTTTGAGGGAGGGGCCCAGGTGGTCATGGCCTCCCGACGCGGCTACGTGAAAAAGACCTCTTTGAGCGCATTCTCTCATCCTCGCGCCAATGGAATCATTGCCTGCAGGGTGGATGAAGAAGACGAACTCATGAGTGTGGCTCTGGCCGAAGGCGACGAAGACATTATGCTGTTCTCCAAGCTGGGCAAGGCGATTCGTTTCAATTTTGGACAGGTGCGGAGCATGGGGCGAGTCTCCAGGGGTGTGAGAGGAATCAGGCTTCGACCTGGTGATGAAATGATCGGGATGGAAATTGTGGATCCAGACAAACCTGATCTACTGGCGGTAACCGAGTACGGATTTGGAAAGCGAACCCCCATCGACCAGTATCGTGCACAGGGTCGAGGGGGGCAGGGCGTGATTAATATCCGAACCTCGGAAAGAAACGGGAATGCGATCACCTCATTCCTGGTCAACGAAGACTCCGACATCATGATCATCACTGAGAGTGGAAAACTGATCAGACTCCCCGCCCATCAAATCCGCTTGACTGTTTCCCGCAGTACCCAGGGTGTGAAGCTCATAGATCTAGGCGAGAATGACCGGGTCGCGGGTGTCAGCCTGATTCCACTGGAGGACGACGAGCCAGAAGCAGCTGAAGAGCGCGCTACACTATGAACATGAAGCTCAACCGCGGAGTCCTCGGGATACCGCTCCTGATGCTGGCCTTTGGCGTTACCCTAACGAAGAAGTCAGAGAGACGACCGATTTTGCTTCTCCAGAAGGCGCGGCTGCTGGAAAGAAGCGGAAACCCGCAGGAGGCTGCCAGGGGTTATAACAGCCTGGTTTCCCAGTACCCGGGAACCCCGGCTGCCTGCTGGGCGCTTTGGGAGTTGGCTTTAATGGAGTATTCGGTGATCCAGGATACGGAGAAGGCGGTGAGTCTGTTTCGCAATCTCATTGACTCTTGCCCCGGGGACAAACTTGTTGGCGAAGCGATGCTGATGCTCGCAGACATACATGAGATCGATCTACGCGATCTGGAGCAGTCGAATCAGCTCCGGCATGAGTATTTCGAGCTGGGGTCCGATTCGGCGAGATCCAACGAAGCGCTGTTCAAGATCGGTGACGTCCTGTTCAAACAGGGCAGGTACCTGGAGGCTCAAAAAACGTTCGAACATTTGCTCGAACTCGAGCCGGAAGAAGAGATTGCAACTCCAGCGAATCTACGGATCGGGGCCATCCTGCAGGTAGGTCAGGATTACGACAGATCCATCCGGTATTTTGAGGCGGTAATCGCACAATCTCGAAGCCCGGAATTTCGACTTCAGGCCCGCCTGGGTCTCATCGAGAGCTACGAATTTCTGGACAGGCTTTCGCGGGCTCTGGAGATCGCCCGGGATATTCGACCCGATGAGTACACGCCTGAACTCAAGAATGGCATTCTGATGAGACTCAACCAGAAGAGGTTGCATTTCGAGCGCTAGCAGTCCGTGGGACTTTCATCTCGGGCGGCTGGTACTCGCTTTCATAAGTACGATAACGTGAAAAGGGGTACTGGGATGAGCTGGTGGCAATCAGAGATGGTTCTGGGGTTCGGCCTCCTGCTCCTGCTGGGCGGCGGGGTCTGGTGGTTGTACGCACGCCGAGTCGCCTCAATGGCAAATCTCCCACCCGCCAGGTATCTGGAAGCCCTCAGGGACGAATTTCCGGAAGCTTTTGACGTGCTCTCACGCTTCGAGCAGAACCTGGGTCTGGAGAGCCTCACCGAAGGCAGTCCGGATCTCGAGAAGGCCGTCGACGAGATCAGGAACTATGCGCTTCTTAGATCTCGGGCACAGAAGCAGGCCCCCAGTCTAAAAATCTCTCCAGAGGCTGCCCCAGGAGGAGACTCCAAGGCCCTGAAGGCCGCCCTGGTCAGGCTTGTACGTGGAATCTACGCTGATCCGGAGAACGTGGACAGCCTGGGTGAGGGTGGCCAGGATGCTCTCGATGCCTTCCTGGGTTCCCTGCTTGAGTAAGTACTCTGTTAGGTACCGTATGTGTCTGATCGTGCCCTCACACTCCAGGGCCGAAAAAAGGCGAGAGGAGTGACGGGCAAGGCTCAAACAGGTACTTCGTACCTATGAAAGTGCTATAATCCCTGTTTTTGTGATGCTCCGAAGGGGGGTGTTTTTCGCTTTGGCATATGTGAGAGTTCAAGATGGAGAGTCACTTGAGAGCGCCCTGCGTCGATTCAAGCGTAAGGTTCAGCAAGAAGACATCATCAAGGACATCAAGAAGCACGCCTTCTATTTGAAGCCGGGAGAACGAAAACGGCTCAAACAAGCGCTGGCTCGTAAACGTGCCCGCAAGAAAATGCGGCAGACCTTCCGTTTCCGAAGATAACTCCCCATTGCCACGTAGCCCGGCTGATAGATTCAGCCGGGTTTTTTAGTTTGGTACAGCCGTATTTGTGGACGTGAGGACGAAGGCAACCCTTTCCCGCGAGCGAATCGCCAAGGCCAAGATCATTCACAAGGGAACGATGCGAATGAGAGAGGTCTTCCATTGAGCCGTTTCGTCGGGCTCGCCGGAATCCTGATCATCATTGGAATCGCGGTACTTGCGTCTGCGGATCGCCGCCGGATTCCCTGGAAGATGGTCTTCTGGGCAATTCTTCTTCAACTCCTGTTCGGGGTGGTTGTCCTGAAGACGGCCTTTGGCCAGCTGGCCTTGAAAGAGACGGCCGGGGCAGTCACGGGTCTCATCCGCTACGCAGATTTCGGAGTCGAATTCGTCTTTGGACACCTGTCCAGGGATCCCACTCCGTACATCTTCGCTTTCAGGGTTCTGCCCATTGTGATCTTCATCTCTTCGTTCTTCAGCTGTCTGTACTACCTGGGCATCATGCAGCTGATTGTGGTGGCGATGGCCAAGATCATGAAGAGATTCCTGAGAGTGAGTGGAGCCGAGTCGCTGGCCACGGCGGCCAACGTTTTCATGGGACAAACAGAGGCGCCCCTCGTGATCGCTCCCTATATTCCCAGCATGACCTATTCCGAGTTGATGGTTTTGATGACCGGTGGCATGGCCACCGTGTCGGGTGCGATTCTCGGCGCTTACATCGCCTACGGGATCAATGCTGAGTACCTGATCACGGCCAGTGTCATGGCCGCCCCGGGCGCCCTGATGATGGCCAAGATCATTATCCCTGAGACCGGCGTACCGGTGACCGCCGGTGAAGTCAGGCTCAAGATCGAACGAACTGATGCGAATCTGATCGAGGCCGCTGCTCGAGGAGCCTCGCAAGGGCTCAAACTCGCCCTGAATATTGCCGCCATGCTGATCGCCTTCATCGCCATGATCTATCTGATCAATGCAGTCATCTCCTGGTGTGGCCGCCTGGCAGGTTTGGAATCACTGATCGGGGCTCCGATCACCTTCGAGTTGATCCTCGGTTATTTCCTGGCTCCTCTGGCGTTTGTCATGGGAGTTCCCTTTGAAGAGGCAGCCACTGTCGGCCGGCTGTTGGGTTTGAAGATTGTCCTGAACGAAGTGATTGCTTATGCGGACCTTGCGCAGATCAAGGATACTCTCAGTAGCAGAGGAGAACTGATCGCGACTTTTGCTCTGTGCGGCTTTGCCAACTTCAGCAGCCTGGGAATTCAACTGGGAGGAATTGGCCCTCTCGCGCCCGACCGGCGAAGAGATCTGGCCACCATTGGCTTGAGAGCAGTCCTTGCCGGCGCTCTGGCTACCTGCATGACGGCTACCTTGGCCGGCCTGTTGAGTTGGTGAGTAGCAGGATGGAGCCCTACCAGGACCGTCTCGAGAGAGCAGCAGGCTTTCTTCAGGCTCGACTGGGGGACCCTCCGAGCACTGCATTGGTGCTGGGAAGCGGGCTGGGGGACTTCGTGGATGCTTTGCCTGCGCATGCCTCCCTCGTCTACGGGGAGATCCCAGGTTTTCCCGGCTCGGGTGTGATCGGTCATCCGGGCAAAATGACTCACTCCGGTGGTCGGGGCGTCCCTTTTTGTGCTTTACAGGGTCGCTCGCACTTCTATGAAGGGCTTCCGCAGAGCGAGATCGTCTTTCCGGTTCGCTCACTGGCGCTGTGGGGGATACGCGACTTCGTCATCACCAATGCAGCAGGGGCCGTTCATCGGGACTTCTCTCCCGGCAATCTGGTGGTGATCAGCGATCACATCAACCTCTCGGGCGACAACCCGCTGGCAGGTTCCAACCTGGAAGCTCTGGGGGAGCGCTTCCCCGACATGACGAATGCCTATCACCCGGACCTGAGAAAGGTAGTCCTGGAGGCCGGTCGAGAACTGGGGCTTGATCTGAGGCAGGGAGTCTACGTATGCGTGAAGGGTCCTTCCTATGAGACTCCGGCTGAAATCCGCATGCTCAGGGCTCTGGGGGCCGATGTCGTGGGTATGTCAACCGTGCCCGAAGTCATCAGCCTGAACCACATGCGCTGCCGCGTGGTCGGGATTTCCTGCATCACCAACATGGCCGCCGGGATTCTTCCGGAGCCGCTCGAGCACGACCAGGTTCTGGAGACCACCCGCCAGGTCCGCCAGGATTTTGAAAACCTGCTGTTGGGCTTTTTGGATCGAGTGGGTGAAGTCGATTGAGAAAAGCTAACGCTCAGAACATCAATCGGTTGAGGTGGCGAGGGCCAGAACGTTCCAATTTGAAGAGGCTGCAAGGGGCAATTTTTCACGCCGTGCTTCTGTGGGCGGCCTGCTCCCCTCCAGTCTCCCAGCAGCGCGGAGAGAGAGTCGACCTTCTGCTCAGCGGGGGGACAGTCGTCACCATGGATGCGAATTTCACAGTTCATGAACCGGGTTTTGTCGCGGTTCGGGAAGATCGCATTGTCGCGCTCGGTCCTCTTGCCGACGTGAGCCGCTATTCGGCGGTCAGGACTCTCGACGTGGCGGATACGATCGTACTCCCCGGGTTGATCAATGGCCATCAGCATGCCCCGATGACTCTCTTTCGAGGACTGGGAAGCGATTTGAAGCTGATGGACTGGCTCACCGAATACATATTCCCGGCCGAAAGCAAGAACGTGGATCGCGACTTTGTCTTCTGGGGGGCATTGCTTGCGGCTACAGAGATGCTGGAGTCTGGAACGACCACCTTTGTGGATATGTACTACTTTGAAGGGGAAGTGGCTCGGGCAACTTCAGCTGCCGGGATGCGGGGAATCCTGGGCCAGACCATCATCGGGTTTCCGGCTCCCGATTACCCGACGCCCGAAGAGACCCTGAAGGGCACAGAGCAATTCATTGTAGACTGGAAGGACGATCCTCTGGTCACCCCGGCTGTGGCTCCCCATTCGCCCTACACCTGCTCTCGTGAAGTACTGGACGCTTGCCGGGAACTGGCCGAGAAACACGATGTTCCGCTCGTTATCCACCTGGCAGAAACCCGGGATGAGGTGCGCCAGGTGGAAGAGAGTACGGGGCTTCGACCTGTTAACTACCTGAATGGAATCGGATTCCTGGTGGATCGCCTGATCGCAGCCCATGTCGTCTGGGTCAGCGAACAAGAAATTCGCTTTTTGAAAGAACACGGTGTCGGCGTGATCCACAATCCGGAAAGCAACATGAAACTGGCGTCTGGTACGGCTCCCGTTCCACTCCTGCTGGAGGCCGGTGTCGATGTTGGCCTGGGCACTGCCGGGGCAGCCAGTAACAACAACCTCGATCTCTTGCAGGAAGCCGATACCATGGCCAAGCTGCACAAGCACAGCTCGGGGGATCCCACTGTAATCCCCGCCCGGGAGGCGCTGGTCGCCGCGACAATTGGAGGCGCCAGGGCCCTGGATCTGGATACGGACCTGGGGAGCCTGGAAGTTGACAAGAAAGCTGATCTGGTCGTACTCGGGCTCGGCGAAGCCTCCGCCGTTCCCGTCTACGATCCCTATGCGCTGGCGGTCTACTCGCTGCACGGATCAGCGGTGGAAACCGTCATCGTGAATGGCCGGGTGGTGGTCGAGGATGGACGAATCCTCACCCTCGATCGCGAGGAGCTGTGGCGGCAGGTAGAAAGGTTAAGGGAGAAGGTGATTCGGTCGTTGGAGGAATAGGGTTCTGGTGGGCGTGGAACTATTCCTCAGGTTCCAGCTTCAAGGCTACTGAGTTCATGCAGTAGCGCTTGCCGGTCGGTTCGGGGCCATCGTCGAAAACATGGCCCAGGTGGGCGTCACAGGCGCTGCACAGGGCCTCTGTCCTGCGCATGAAGAGGTCGTTGTCCGCTTCGTGATCGATGCACTCCTCATCGATCGGTGCTGAGAAGCTGGGCCATCCCGTTCCCGAGTCGAACTTGGTTTTTGAGTCGAAGAGCTCCTGGCCACAACAGGCACAGACGTAGTTACCGGGCGTCTTGGTGTCCCAGTACTTGCCGGAAAAAGGACGCTCTGTCCCCTTTTGCCGGCAGACATGAAACTGGTCCGCGGTGAGTTCGTTCTTCCACTCTTCTTCTGTCTTGTCCACGCGTTGTCCCATTGCCTATCCTCCTGGTGGTCGCGATTCTATCATTGGCTGGCTTACGCGCTCCTTGTCAATTCGCTCAATTCCAACGTTCCATCTCCACGCTTCGGCCCGTAGGCCGTAAGGAACTTGAACAGCCAAGGAAACGACAGAGGCAGGAACGACAGAGGCAGGAACGACAGTAACTGCAACAGTTTTGCATCCCTGGCTCAACCGTTAGAATGGCAGGCGCATAGAGATCCATTGTTCAATCTCAGGAGGAGCCCCGGATGAGTAGCCACTCCCTGTCTTTACGAGCCGCTTGGGTCGTACCTGCCGGCCGTCTTCTTGCGTTTCTTCTCATTGTGAGCCTGTTGCTCAGCGGATGCGCTTCAGAGGTGGAGCCTGAAGTCGTGTCGCCTAACATTCTTCTGGCCATAGCAGACGACTGGGGGTTTCCCCATGCGGGAACCTATGGGGATCCGGTGGTGAAGACGCCGACCTTTGATCGGCTTGCCCGCGAGGGAATTGTCTTCAACCAGACCTATATATCGTCCCCCTCCTGCACTCCTTCGAGAGCAGCCGTTCTGACCGGACAGTGGCACTGGAGGTTGGAGGAAAGTGCCAATCTCTGGAGTACGCTGCAGACGAAGTTTCCCGTCTATCCGGATCTTCTGGAAGCAGCCGGTTACTTTGTCGGCCACACCAGCAAGGCCTGGGGGCCGGGACGGCTCGAACCGGGCGGCCGAACGCGAAACCCGGCCGGGCCCGAGTTTAGTAGCTTTGCCGAGTTTCTGGATTCCCGGCCGGCGGAACGCCCTTTTTGCTTCTGGTTCGGCACCTATGACCCACACCGGCCTTACGATCCCGGATCGGGAAAGGCTGCCGGCATGGATCTGGACGCGATTCGCCTGCCAGCCTGTCTCCCCGACAGTCCCGAGGTGAGAAGCGATGTCGCCGACTATTACTTCGAGGTCCAGCGTTTTGACACCCATGTTGGAGAGTTGTTGGAGGAACTGGAGAAGAGGAACGAACTGGATAACACGATCATCATCATGACGGGTGATCACGGCATGCCCTTCCCTCGAGCCAAGGGCAATCTTTACGACATTGGCACTCGCGTGCCCCTCGTGATTCGCTGGCCCGAGCTGGTTGCCAGCGGTCGACACAGTGACGATTTCGTGAGTCTGACCGATCTGGCGCCAACCATTCTGGAACTCACGGGTGTCCGGGTCCCCGGGGCGATGACGGGGAAAAGTCTGAGGCCGATGCTCAGCTCGAAGGAGTCAGGCCTGATCGATTCAGAGCGGACCCACGTCCGGACTGGAAAAGAACGTCACGTTCCGGTTCAGGAGACTCCCGACGGCGGCGGTACCCCGATGCGGTCCATCCGCACTCGTGATTTCCTTTACATCTACAACTTTCGACCCGATCGATGGCCGGCCGGAACACCTCACTACGAAAAGGCCTTCATTCCCGGTACCTGGTACGGAGATGTCGACAACGGCCCGACCAAGTTCTATATGGTGGATCACAGGAACAAGGACGACCTGCATCGAAAACTCTTTGACCTGGCCTTCGCAAAGCGCCCGGCCGAAGAGCTCTATGATCTGAAGAAAGATCCGAACCAGCTGACAAATGTTGCCGCAGACCCGGAGTACCTGTCGATCAAGGGCCGACTCTCCGAGCAGCTGATGAAGGAGTTGAGTTCAACCCTGGATCCTCGCGTTCATGGTATGGGGGATCTGTTTGACTCCCACCCCTACTACGGACATGGTCCCCGGGCCCGGGGTTGGAAGGAACAGTGACGTTCCACGTTCCACGGTTCTAAGTCATCTGGCATCTTGCCCTACGGTTCTTCCCAGTGGCCGCTTTCCGCTGACCGGAAGATGGCCTCGATGACTCTCATGTTCTTGACCGCGTCTTCCAGGGGAGTCGGGACTTCGGAATCTTCCAGGATCGCCTTTGAAAACCGATCGCCCTGAACCGCGTACTGGTCACAGGTTTCGAACTCGATTGTCTGCAGGTTAGCGGCCAAGAGGTCGCCGTCATCCAGAAAGATCCGGCAGGGCCGGTCGTTGGGTGCGTTGAAAGGAATCTCGATTTCCAGACGCCCCTCTGTGCCAAAAAACTGGGCCCGCTGGTAGGCCACCATCTGGGTACTGCAGAGGAAGGAGGCCTGCCCGGATGGATAGTCGAGAATCGCCGAGGTGAGGCGGTCAATCTTCATTTCGGGGTCTCTTTCGATCAGACCGATGACCTGTCGAGGTTCTTCACCGAAAACGAAGCGGGAGGTGGTAATCGGATAGCACCCGATGTCCATTAATCCTCCTCCTCCAATGTCGAAGCGGTTTCGAATGTTCTCGGAATCCCGGTTGAAATAGCTGAACGCATACTGAATGGCAGTCAGCTGCCCGATCAGTCCATCCCGAATCCGCCGGGCTGCACTCAGCCACTGCGGATGGTTTCGGACCATGAAAGCCTCGTGCATTTTGACTCCGGTGCGGTCTCTGGCCCGGATCAAATCCAGCGCCTCTTCCGATGAGAGGCCAATGGGCTTCTCGCACAGGACATGCTTCCCAGCCTCGGCTGCGCGAATCGACCAGGGTACATGCAAGTGGTTGGGGAGGGGATTGTAAATCGCTTCCACCTCGGGATCTTTCAGCACTTCATCGTAGCTTCCAAAGGCTCTCGGTATCCCCAGACGATCCGCCGTCGATCGCGCCTTTTCAGCATCCCTCGAGGAAATCGCCACCACCTCGCTGAAGTTTCCCTTCTGCATCGCCGGAATGACCTTTTCCACACCGATTTTCGCAGTGCTCAGAACCCCCCATTTCACTTTTCGCGCCATCTTACTTCTCCATTCTGGTCAGCTGTAACACGGTCGTCGTCTCGCCGCGAGAGCGATACTTAATGCCGAGTGCGTCTTGACCCGTCTGCTCATAGATCATCTCGTCAGGCAGGCTTTCCTGTGGTGACAGGCACTTAAAGCCGGCTGTGACTTCGGTGAGCTGCATGAGAAGAAATCGCAGCGGCTCCTCTTCCCGTTCCCAGCGATGCAGCTGTGGAGTAAAGTGATTCGAGCTGAGGATCAGCCCGGGTTCTTCCTTCACAATGGTCATGAGCTGTACCACACGCGTTTGGCCTGCCGCAACCAGTCGAAACATACCCACCATCGAGCCGCCTTCAGGAGCCGCCCAGTGCTCCTCCACACGGCCTTCGAAGCCCGGGCCCTCCCAGGCTCCTGCCAGCCAGGCCAGGTTCTTGACCTCGTGCGAGGCGGGTTTGGGGGGTTCGCTTCCCACCTTTGAGCACGAAGCCGCCAGGAAGATGAGAATCGGAGCCAGGGCCAGTCGCTGAACAGACGATCCTGGATCGTGCTTGCACGTCCACACGGGCCTATTCTATGCAAAAACGCCGGCTCCGTTCTTTGCACTTTGCACTTTGCACTCTAAACTGGGCTAGTACCGGAGGCGGTGCTCATTGCATCTCGTGGTCAAGTCAATGCTCAGAATTGTTATCGCCATCGCCGTCGCTCTGCTCGTTTTCTGGTTGTTTCTGCCGCGCATCGAGCGACGCATGGTGTTTGTTCCAAGCAGAGAGTGGGATCTCGATCCCCGGGAATTCGGTCTGGACGCCCGGGAGCTGACCTTTGAAGCCTCCGACGGGACAAGATTGTCGGGTCTGTGGTTGGAATCCCCTGAACCTCTGGGTGTGGTGGTTTATGCGCACGGCAACGCAGGGAATCTTTCCCATCGAATCCCAACGGCCGAGGTGTGGAGGCGAGAGCTGGGACTGTCCGTTCGGCTTTTCGACTATCGAGGGTACGGCCGCAGTCAGGGAGTCCCGGGCGAAAGCGGAATCCGACAGGATACCCTGGCGGCTTACGGCGAGGCGCTCCGGCTGGGAGGAGAGATCCCGCTGGTTGCCGGGAGAAGCCTGGGTACGGTTCCGGCAATTCAAGTGGCAGCGGAGCGCGAGGTCCGTGGCCTGCTCCTGGATTCACCCATGGCCAGTGCAGCGCGCATGGCTCCCAGGGTATTGCCCCTTCCGGGAATTCGCTATCTGGTGGCCATTCAGCTCGACAATGTGGGCAACATCGGCAGGGTTCAGTGCCCGGTGCTTATTCTGCACGGAGAACTGGACCGGCTTATTCCCATCGAGCAAGGACGGGAAGTGTACAATGCCGCTCACCAAGCGACTTTCCTGCCGCTGGCCGGCGTGGGCCACAACGAGCCCCGGACCACTCCCGAAATCCTGAACCATTTTCGGAATTTTGTGGCCGGTCTGGAAAGAAGATTCCGGGACTAGTGCGAGCTGCACTAGCTAGTCACTCAGAAACGGTTTGACGCTGGTAAGTCCCCATCAACTGGGCCTGGTCCAGGATGTGCCCCTCAATCTCTTCTTTCAGTTGAGCCTTGGTGACCGCTCCCAGATCAGAGAAAACCGTGTCCACTGCATAGAGCTTGTGGAAATAGCGATGTCTGCCAATGAGAGGACAAGGTCCCCGGTACCCCGTGTGTCTCCAGTCATTCAAGCCTTCTCGCGTGCCGTCGGGAAGATCTTCAGTGTCGGTTGCACTGGGAAGTCCAGCCGCCGAAGAAGGGATGTTGTAGAGCACCCAGTGCACCCAGGTTACCTTCGGCGCAGCTGGGTCAGGGGCATCCGGATCATCGACAATCAGAACCAGGCTCCGGGTACCCTCCGGAAGACCTGACCAGGCGAGTGGAGGTGAAAGATCCGGTCCGTCGCAAGTATATCTCCCGGGGATCTCCCCGCCAGGCTCGAACGCATTGGACGTCAACCTAAAGCCCATCTATCCTCACGCACACATAGCATATAACGGAGCCGAGAATTATGTCAGGTCCGCTTTGCTCTGGGGGGATCAAGAGGGCGTGGAATGGCGTGCTCATTATCATTCGCGCCTATCTTATTGCCAATGGGTTCACAGGACTCCCGGTGCCGTGGGTGAGTCGATAGGGCGGACCTGCGAACAGGAAGTCATACCTGCCGTCCCGGGAACAGGATTCGGCCAGTTCATCCAGATGGAAGAGGGCTCCCAGCATCATTCCCTGGTTGCGAATGAGCTCGTAATGAACCGGCCAGTCGAATTCCGGATGACCTGCCTTCTCACCGGCCGCTGCTTCGGTTGGTACTGCCTCCACGGAGAGATTGTCCACTGCCACGGCTGCCGCCTCGATTTCCTTCAGCCACTGACTCACCCCCCATCCGATCCCAGGCTCGTCCCGGACCTGATCTTCCGTCCAGGAGAATGACCAGAAGGCCTCGGCATTTTCACCCAGGAACTGACCCAGCCAGCCGCTTCGGATGAGGACCACATCTCCCCGGCGAAGCCTCAGGTTCTGCTGGCTGGCGGTTGCCCGAAGGTCGTCGCCGGTGATCACGTAACCTGCCTCCAGGCGGTTCACCTGCTTGTAGCGTGCCACGTCGAGGAGCACTCCCCGACTGACCAGGTTGTCTGCCGCCAGATGAATCCCGTTTTTCAAGGCTCCCGCTGAGGTCAGGTTGGTTTGTGCATCGTGACCGTTGTAGAGCCGACCCTCGCCAAAAATATGACCCAGGCCGTCCCAGTGGGTCGTGCCGTGGGTAGGTAAGGAGAGGAAGTCCCCGATCCAGTGTGGCCTGGCATCGGTCCCCTGGGCCGTCGACAGCATAAAGTGCTGGAGTCTGGGCCCCCGGGCGGGCTGGTAGTCCCCCAGGGGTATGGCCAGGCTGTACACCTGACCCGACTCAACCACACCTGCTGCCTGGACGGTCACTTCGGGAGTGATGTAATTCAGCGTCCCGATCTGATCCTCTGCTCCCCACTTTCCCCAGTTGGTGTCCGGGACCGTCGGCGTTGAGCTGCAACTCACCAGAACCAGCAGGGCCGGGAAAGAGGTGACCAGTTTTGACATGGTTTCGACTCCTCGAATCGCATTCAGCTACTTGATGGCCAGAGGATTGATCGGACTCCCGCTTCCGTTGATGATCTTCAGGGGAGGGGAGACAAACAGAAACTCGTAGACTCCATCGGCGGCACAGTCTTCGGCCAACTCCTCCATCGAGAACCAGTCTCCGATCATCATTCCCTGATTCCGGAGCAGTTCGTAGTGGATCGGCGAACCCCAGCGCTGGCCGATCTTTTCGGCTGAGCCGGCTTCAGCCGGAATGACTTCGCTCTCCATATTGTCCACGGCCACAGCCGCTGCCTGGATTCGCTTCAGCCACTGGCTGGTCTCCCATCCGATTCCGGGAGAGCCCTCATAAAAAGCACCCCTGCCCTCTTCGTTCCATTTGCTGCTGTAGCCGGTTCTGATCAAGACTGCGTCACCGGGCCGAAAAGAGACGCCCTGTTTTCGGGCGGCGCCGTGGCTGCAGATTGTAGACCACTACATTGAGGAGTTGACTCTCAAGGACGAGCATCCCGAGGGGCTCGGTGAGTTGAGAGTTGCCTTTGAAGCGCCGCTGGTGGAGGCCAGGTGGGCCACCGTAGAACAAACCTACAGGGTTGGCTCCAGGCCAATGAAGCCAGGCGGCGGATTCATGGTGGCCAAGCAGAGCTCCCAGGGCCCGGATCCTTTTCAGAATGAGGACCCGGCCACCGACTGGTACGTCACGAACCGCTCCTCGAATCCCAGCGCGCAGTTCCAGCGCTTCACCCGATCCCTTGATGGCATGCACGGGGGCCGCTCCAAGACGGAAACTCCCACCTTTATTCTGGAAGGTACTTCGCTGCAGCCGGGAGATACCGTTACCGTCACTTACGGAGACACCTCGGGTGGGTCTCCGGGGTTCCGAGTCCAGCCCTCAACCACCGACGAGCTTCTGTTTCCGCTCTATATCGACCTGGAGGGAAAGGGCAATTTCCTGACTTCCAAATGGCCGGGTCTGCCAGTATTTGGAGGGGAAGTCCACGCCGTTCACGGGTTCGTCCCTTCGATTGTCGGAGTCGGCGAGGCTTTCGAGGTCTCGGTGCGCAGCGAGGATATTTATCTGAACCGTGCCGGCGGCTCCCTGCCCGGGTATCAGGTCTTTTTGAACGACAATCCTTTCGGTGAGATTCCGGCCGGCGACGAGGCGATCCATCTGCTCCAGGGGATTACCATCGATTCGCCCGGTGTGTACCGCTTCCGCTTTGAGTCGGCCGATGGAATCATCCGGGGTTCGAGCGATCCGATCTGGGTTCGGGAGGAGATACGTGATCGAGTCTACTGGGGCGAGACCCATGGCCACACCGGGTTTGCCGAAGGACAGGGCTCAGCTGAAGAGTTCCTCCGCTTCGGCCTGGAAGATTCGCGCCTCGACTTTCTCACCTTGTCCGAGCATGACATCTGGCTGGATGACTTTGAGTGGAAGGCCCTCAAGGACCTGGTCATCAAGTATCATCAGCCGGGAAAGTTCATCCCTTATCTTGGATACGAATGGACGATTAGCATCCAGCGCGGCGGCCACCACAACATTTTGTTCCGAACTCCGGATGGCAGGGAAACCGTCCCTGCCCAGAATGCCAATCGGCTCCCCCTGCTCTACGCCGGCCTGCACCAGGCCAACGATCCCGAAGACGTGCTCATCATTCCGCACGCGCACCAGTCCGGAAACTGGGCGCAAAACGATCCGGAACTGGAGAAGCTGGTCGAGATCTATTCCATGCACGGCAGCTTCGAGTGGTTTGGAAACATGTACTTGAAGCGCGGGCATGAAGTCGGTTTTATCGGCGCTTCAGACACCCACCAGGCCAAACCCGGGTACAACCACCCCATGTTCCACCCGTCCAGACTGGGACAGGTCTCCGGTCTGGCGGCCATCCTGGCCCCCAGCAAGACCAACGACGCGATCTTCGATGCCATGCGTACTCGCTGGCGGCCTATGCCACTTCCGGTGGATTCAGGTGGCCTTCGAATCCTCCTCGGAAGTGTTCGGAGCAGAACCGGACAACCCGCGACCCTATCGTCAGTGGATTGGAACGCTGGATGTCAGCGGGGCCCGGATCCGTTTCGTACTGACCCCCGGTTTCGACAATCGACACTTCGAATTTGCCGCCATTGACAAGGACAATCTCAGTCGGATCCGTTTTCACACCGAAACCCGTGGTCGCCGCGACGTGATGCTTGTCGAACTGGAAGGGGCCGGGGGGAGCACCGCGTTCCGGTTCCAAACCGAAGCGCGCCGGGAGCTCAAGTATTCAGCTCCGGTCGAGCGCCCGCTGGCGGAAATCCCGGCGGTGGATGCGCGCCTGCGCCTCGGCGATCTCAGCGGGAACCGGCTTTCCCACGAATTTCAGGTGGGTGAGCACGTCGACGCGATCCGCCTCCAGACCATCGATCCGGAAGGCTCTCCCGACCAGACCTTCCGGTTCACGGACCTGGAATCTCCCAGCCACGGGGACTATTACTATGTTCGCGTGACTCAACTGGATGGCGGCCGGGCCTGGTCCAGCCCCTTCTGGGTGGGAGAAAAGAAAGTGGAGAACTGATGAAGTTTCAATGGCCGGCCAGTCTACTTCCTTGCCTACAACATGCCCCATCTTCCGGTGCGGACCTCTGAGGAGTTCCTGGGGAAATCGCGTGCCAGCCTCTACGGAGACGTGATCGAGACGATCGACTGGAGCTCAGGCCAGATCATGAACGCGCTGCAGGAGAAGGGTGTTGACCGGAACACGATCGTGGTTTTCTCCAGTGACAACGGACCCTGGACCAACATGCCTCCGCGCATGCTGCACGGTGGCGTCGAGTACTGGCATTCCGGATCGCAGTCTCTCCTGCGCGGCGCAAAAGGAACCTCTTACGAAGGGGGCATGCGGGTCCCGGGCATCATTCGCTGGCCGGCCCGGATCCCTGCCCATCAGGTTTCCGCGGACATGGCTTCCACCCTGGATCTCTACGCGACTTTTCTGGAGGTAGCCGGTGCCCAGGTGCCTTCCGACCGGCCCGTGGACGGGATGAACATCCTCTCTTTTCTGGAGGGCAAGTCGCCTTCTCCGCGGGAGGAGTTTTTCTATTTCAGGGGCATGACTCTGGATGCGGTGCGCGCCGGGGAGTGGAAACTGAGAATGTCGCCGACGGCTCGCGATTTTGTTCGCGGCCACGTACCTGCCGGTGGATCCACCTCAGAGGATGAACCGGTGACCCCTGAACTGTTTCACCTGGATCGAGATCCTGGCGAGAAGTGGAACGTGGCGGAGGAAAACTCCGAGCTGGTCCAGAGCCTCATGGAGCGAATGCGCAGCTTCGCCGCCGGAGTCGAGGGAGCCCGACTGAACTTCTGAATTACGGAGCCCCAAGCGTAAGCGACCGGAGGATTTCTCCCCCTCCCTCACGGTAGGGGCTCCGATGGTCAAATCGCCAGAGGCTTGACCCCGTAAACACGGGCCAGTTCGTTGATACGGGTGCGCAGGGCGGCCCAGATGCGAGCGACCTCAGAACCGTAGCTGCCGCGCACCACAAACTGGTTGACTTCCTTGCCTTGATCTACGACGCGCTCCACCTGGACCTTGGTTTCCATGTACTGGTCGGAGCGCTTGAAGCGACGCCGCAGACGATCCGTTGCTTTCTCGAGATCTTTGAGGCCATCCTCCAGTTCGTCCTTGTTCTTGGTGGCCACTTCTTTTCGGGCCTCGGTGTCAGTGGAAGAAGCTCTTCCCCGCCTGCCCCGCCGCGACTGAGCCTGGGGGGTGGAAGCTGCATCGCGGGCATTCTCGCCTTTTCGCTCCAGGTAATCCTTAAATTCATCCACCCCGTCTTCGACCCTCTTGATCAGGTCGCTGACCTGGGCTTTGGTCATCACCTGCGAAAAGGCCGGGGTGATCAACAGGCCAAGGTAGACCGCAGTCATAATCAAGAGAGTTGAAAGGGTTCGCTTTTCTTTCATTCTCAGACCTCCAGGCTTTATTCTAGAATGTCTCAAAGACTTACTGGTCCCGATCCCACACATCAAGAGGCACTGTATCCGTGCGCAGCGGGCCCTCGTCGGCCCAGGGAATCGGCCCGTAGGGGGTCTGGTCCGGCCAGACTTCATCCAGAGTGTCCGCCTCATACAGTGTGCCGCCCTTCATGACATAGAGCAGGTCCACCGTGTTTCGAATGTCGTCCAGCGGGTTGCTGTTCAAGACCAGGAGATCGGCCAGCTTTCCAACCTCGATGGAGCCCAGATCGTCTTCCAGTCCCGCCATGTGGGCGCCGTGCCCGGTGGCCACTTCCAGCGCTTCCATCGGAGTCAGTGCGAAGGCCGCACCCCACAGCTCCCAGTGAGTGTCCAGCCCGGGCTCTTCACCATGCCCGCCCAGAGAGGAGTGTCCACCGGCTCGAACAACGTCGGCAAACCCTTCCGCCAGAAATGGAAATCGATACCCACTCGCCGGCCGCGTGACATACTCCTTGGAACGCGCCAGGCGCAGCCAGGGAACAAAGCGCCGCTGCTTGGGATCGTTCCAGAGGTCACTGCGAGCCCGGAAGTACTCCTCCATCCAGGGACCGCCACTGAGGACGAGCATAGTTGAGGAATAGTGGGCGCCGGCCTGCGCCAGAAACTTCGCCGCATCGCTGTAGAGAGGCGCGTAGTGGAGCGGGTGTTCCCAGCCGGTATGCCCGTCCATCAGCATGCTCACGGCGTAGTACAGATCGGCTCCTTCGGCGGTCACCGAAAGGCCCCGTTTTCGAGCCGCATCGACCAGCCACTGCCGCTGCTGGCGGCGTGGGGTCAGAAACTGCTTGACGGAAACGGCTCCCCAGTTGGCCAGTCGGTTCACGTAGTGCTGGGCATCTTCGTAGGTCCTGACGTTCGGCACCCTGGGTCCCCCCGGTGGCCTCGGAGGCGTGGAGTTCATGGCTTCGGCGGTGGCGAAAGCCCTGGGTCCAACCAGTTTACCGGCCCGAGTGAGCTCGGCAATCGGAAATGCGGAAAGGGAAGGGGTCGAGGGATCCAGCGCCGTCGTCACTCCATAGGCTAGAAAGAGCGCCGAGCGCGAGCGGCGCTGCGGAATGATGGGCCCGTCTCCGAGATAATGAGCGTGGGTGTCGCCGAAGCCGGGAACAATGGTCTTTCCCGTCACATCGATCGAATGGTCCACCTGGGACACATCACACTCACCGACACAAGTAATTCGGCTCCCGGCGACTACAACCGTCCCCTTCTCAATCACCTGCCGATCGTCGATCGTGACCACCCGACCGCCGGTGAGTGCAATCGTTCCCCGCGGGATGTCGCGAGGTACCGTCAGGTGAATCTCCACCGTGTCGGTGTGTCCCGAATCGAGGTGATAAGTGAAATGGCGGTTGCCGCTCGTGAACTCCAGTCTGTTGGCATCTCGCCAGCGCGGCGAGAAAGCTCCCTCGGGACCCACCAGTGTGGCTCTCTCCAGATCGATCTCAGCAACTCCGCCCGCACCTCTGCCCCCTGGCATTCGCGACAGATACAGGTTCTGACCGGCCGCATGGGCCACCCATTTCCCGTCCGGGGAGGTGACGACTTCCTGGGCATAGTGAAGCGTAAGCTCTTCGCGGGGATTTCCTCCCTCCGGGTCAACCGACAGGAGAGACACCCAGCGCTTGATGTCGGGCAGTCCCTGCTCCAGGGTCCACTGTTCACGACCTCCGGCATTGGCCCGCCCGGCCGTGAAGAAGATCCTTCCTTCTGGACCGAACTTGACCCCGGCGGCTCCCCCGCGCAACCATTCCTGTGACCCCCCCTCGGGTGAGATTCGGACCAGACCGCTGCGCCAGTCTCCGATGACCGCGTCTGTCAGCCGGGAAACGATTAGATGGCTGCCGTCGGGACTCCATTCCGGAGACAGGTAGCGGGCAGCGCGGTTTGTGAGCCGCTGCAAGGACTCTCCGTCGGGCCGAATCTTCCAGAGATGGCCCTGTTCGAAGTCATCCCAGGTCGCGAACGCAATCCAACGCCCGTCGGGTGACCAGGAGGGAGTCAGTTCCCGGACTTCCGGATCGATGGAAGTCAGCCTTTGCGGTTCTCCATCGGGCAAATCCATGGTCCAGAGGCGGCCCAACCCTTCGAACACCAGGCGATCTCCTTGGGGCGAAGCACTGATCCAGCGCAGAAAACGTAACTCGAATGGATCGTCGGAGATGTCCAGGGTGGAGCGCGCCTGCTCGGAGATGATCCGATGGACGCGGGCTCTGAATGGAATCGTCGTGACTTTTCCGCTCTCGATCCAGAGCCGGCGAAGCTTGCCACCCTGGGACAGAACAATAGACTTCCCGTCTTTGGCCCACGTGTAGCGGGGCAGGACGGTGAAGTTCTTCATCTGGTGAGTGGTGGCCATGTCGGCGGTGATGGGGTCCATGACCACTCGCTCGTCTCCAGTGTGAAGGTCCTTGAGCCACAAAGCCGTGCGCTCGTCCATGATGTGGCTACGGTAGGTGATGCTGCCGCCCGGCATCCGCCGGGCAAAGGCAAGCCATCGTCCATCCGGCGAGATCTCCGGTGCAATCTCGGCCGGGTCGGGCGAATGGTAAGCCCAGGATGCATTGCGTGGGTCTTGGGCGGGTGTCACAATCTGAATCCCACCGCTACGAAGATCCAGACGACGAATGTGCTGATCCTGCCCAAAGGCGGTTGTGACGGCTGCAAAGGTGGCGTAGAAGTAGTACAGGGACTCGCCGTCGGGTGCCACCGAGGGCCAGAAGGCCTGGGTGCCGTAGGGCTGCCCCACCAGCTGATGGGGTTCTCCGCCGTATCTGGGGAACATCCAGATGCGTGCGGAACGCCGCCATATCCCGACGGTGGTTTGGAAGTTCCGGACGGCCACGATGTGCTGTCCGTCGGGAGTCCAGGAGGGCTCCGTGATACGTGTGTCCAGGTCTAGGAACACGGGCTCCGGACTCGAGCCCTCCGCCTTCATCACCCACAGGTTCATCTGTCCTTTCCGATCGGAGACAAATGCGATCTCCCTTCCGTGCGGCGAGTAGCGCGGATGGAAATTGATGGCGATTCCGCTCTCCTGGGTGAGGCACTCCGCCTCTCCCCCTTCGGCCGGGACCCGATAGATGTGCCCCAGCAGATCAAAGAGAATCCAGCGACCGTCCGAGGAGATGTCCACGGCCATCCAGGTCCCCTCTGCGGTCACGAAGTCGATTTCTCGCGTTGCGCCTCGGGGAAGAGTCACATCCCAGGTCGCGTGATCGTCCTGCGCAGCCCCGATGCAGGTCAGAGCACCAACCATCAGGCTGGCAAACAACAGTGTAAGGACCAGGCGATTGATCATGATCGATTCTCCTTCTGGAAAGCAGGCTGGTTCGCAGGGCCATCGAGACCCGCCCGGGGTCATGCGCTGGACACCTTCGGACCCGCTCTCGTCCTTCTGATTCGGATACAATGACATTTGTTGAAGCCGGAAGGAAGGGACGGAAGTGGGATCGTGAACAAGATATTGCTGATCGCAGCCCTGGCACCAGTTGTTTTGTCCAGCGATACCCTTGCTCAGGCCCCACCGGTTCGTGGGGAAGGGGGCGGTGTCCAGTCCTTCCAGGGCAATGCCTTCCGTTCGTTTGCACGGTTTACGGTGCTGAACAGCCTGCTATCCGACGGTGAGGAAGGCTCAAATCCAGGTGATCGCAGCATTCTGGTTTTCGCACAACCTTTCGTCTTTTCCTACACTGTTTTGCCGGGGCTGGCTGTCAGGGCGATGTATCCACTTATCTCCAAGCAGTTTGAGAATCTGCCGAACCCGTCAGTTCCGAGCTCGAATACAGGGTTTGGCGATCTCACGCTGGCGGCCAAGTATCGGTTTTTCTTCCATGTAACGGGACAAAGTCGAACCGATATCGCCGTTATCTCCGGAGCCAAGCTTCCGACCGGTTCCATCAGCAAGGTCGACTCTGAGGGACGTCGCCTGCCGAGGCCCATGCAGATTGGAACCGGGTCCACCGATTTCTTCGGTCAGATTGCAGGGTCGTACTCTCATGCAGGACATGGATTCTCTCTGTTTGCGGATTTCCTGTACCGTGAGAACACGAATGCCGAAGACTTCGAGTTCGGTGATCAATGGGGCTGGAATCTGGGAGGACAGAAGAGGATTCTCCCGGCTCAGCTGGCCGGCTACGAAACGACGGAAGTTTACGCAGAACTGGCCCTGCAGTATCAGCATCTGAGCCCCAACAGAATCACCGGGAGGCAAAACCCGGATTCAGGAGGAAATATGCTCTTCCTGGCCCCGGGGCTGTCCTTCATACTGAAGAGACGTTACCTGGTAGAGGCTTCGTTTCAGTATCCGCTTCGCCGCGATCTGAAAGGGAGCCAGCTGACCCAGGGCTGGAATCTTCAAATTGGGACGCGACTGATTTACTAGCGAGAACAGAAGAGGTCGAACCGATGAGTTTGAAGCGAGCAACCACCTTTCTCATTTGTCTGTTTGTTGCCGGCTCGTGCGCCTGGGCCACCAACATCGAAGTGATTACGGTTGAAGTGTTGGGCATCACTTGAGCGCTCTGAGCCTTTGAGGTCGAAAAGACCTTACGGCGCCTGGATGGCGTTGCCAGCGCGAAAGTGAACTTGGCCAAGGGACAGGGTGAAATCGTCCCCAAAGAGACCTTTATCCTGGACCCGGCCGGACTCCGCCAGGCAGTCCGGAGGGCCGGGTTCAAGATGGGAGAAGTCCATCTGGTCATTTCGGCACCCATTGAGTCCGGTCGAGACAACCTCCTGGTCCGTCTCAGCAGCAAGCAGGAAGTTCCGGTGCTGGCTTCCAGACTGGCCGAAGGACTCGCAGAGGCCGGGGGATCGGAACGGATCCTTTTCAGGGTCACAGAAAAGGACAGAAGTCGTTTCAACCTGGAAGTGATCCAGCTCCTGACGGGGGGCGGGCAATGATTGAGATGTGAAAAAGAATGGAGTTGCCCTGCCCACGTGCGATATCAGTATCGTGACAAGAATAGAGCCGATGGGTACCACTCTGATTGCAACCGTTCTCATTTCTTCGCGTACTAGTTCTAGTACAGTGCACTAGTCTGACGGAAGAAGGAATCAAGTACAGCGCAAGTGAACTTCTCGAAACAGGAGGACGGTTCACATGAGTGATTTCAGAGTCACCCCACTGGAGGAGGGGATCGATTTTGGCAACCTGCCCTACTGGGATGTGATCATCATTGGGGCGGGGCCTGCCGGCCTGGCGGCAAGCCTGACCACCGCCCATCGGGCCCTGACCACGCTGGTCCTCGAGGCCAAAGACCGCGCTGGCGGGCAGCCACAGTTTTTATACCCGGAGAAGCGCATTGTGGACATCCCCGGCTTCCCCGACGGGGTCAGTGGCGAAGAATTGTCGGAGCGGACGTATCGACAGGCGGTCGATGCAGTTGTCCAATTCCGCTTCAACGAGGAACTGGTCGACATCGAGGAAACGGATCAGATCGAAAAAGACGACACTCTGAAGTGCGTGGTGACGAACCGCGACAGATACCTCTGTCGCAAGGTGATCATTTCCTGCGGACTTCTCCACTTCCCCCGCAGACTGCCGGTACTGGACCAGTTGGACTCTAAGAAAGTCCACTACAAGATGCCCAGGATCGGCGATTATGAAGGCCAACACGTGGCCGTAGTCGGGGGCGGAGATTCAGCCCTGGACGCGGCTGTCATGGCTCTGGAACGGCAAGGACAGGTCGACCTGATCGTCCGAGAGCCATCCCCCTCCGGTAAGCCCGACACGCTCCGAAGGGTGGAAGAATCGGGGGGGGGTCTGCGCGCTTCATGCGAAGTTCAGGCGGCAGAATTCGCCGGGGACCGCATTTCTCTCACGCTCACAGGAGGTGGCCAGCTTCTCAGCGATGTGATTATCGTGCAGATCGGGTTCCTCTCGGCCAAGGATACTTTCAGACGTCTCGACGTCCGTTTGAGCGAAGACGGGAGCATTGCGATCGACCCCTATTTTGAAACCAGCCGCCGCGGGATCTTCGCGGTTGGGGATGTCCACGGCGACATCAAGCTGATCGCGGTGGCGTGGGCTGAAGGCATCCAGGCGGCGATCTATGCCTTCAAGGAAATCACCAGTCCCTACTGGCTGAACGAGAAGCGGCTTCGAGACCAGAAAATAGCCTTGATCGGCGACAAGATTGCCCAAGCCGCCCGCAAGTAGCAAACGCGGCCTGCGTTGCACCGAGTTGCAGTGTTGTCTGCGAAAGGACTGCTGGTGCTGGAGCTCCCGTAAGAGTGTCTTGCTTGGAGAGGGATCCACTTCTCCGTACGGTATTGCCCGGACACTCCCCCTCGGGTCGGGATCACCGCCCGGCCACCGATCCGGTCAAACGCCGAGGTCTTCACCACAGCATCTCCTGCGGCCCCGACGTGGGGCCACGACTGATCATCGGAGATACAAAAAAGGATGTTGGGACGATCGGTGCTCGCGCGGCAAGCAGCGGCAACAAGACGCTGGCTGGACCCGGACCCGCCCAGGAGAATCGACGCCAACAGAAGCGCCTTGCCCATAGCCTTCACACCCGGCAAGAAAGACCTCATCGCAAAACTACCTGATAGAGCGAGCCAAACACGGCAGCCCGTGAAACTTCCATCCGCTTGTCCAAATCTCTATCATAACTGCATGCGAACAACCGGCCTTGTTTGCCTCCTTGTTGCAGTTGTTGGCCTGGCCGGACTCGCCGAATCACAAGCCGAACTCGTCCAGGGCTCACAACTCGAATCTATTTCCTTTCCCAGGCAGGTGAGTCCGGTTTCGGGTGTCTGGAGGGCGCTGGTCATGATGGTTTCTCATGAGAGCCTGAAACCCCCGGCGGTCGACGCTGCGACAATGCAGCGGCTGATGGACCAGGTCCGGGAGGTCTTCGCGGCGGCTTCGAGCGGGAGGTTTGAGCTGGAGTCGGTGGTGCTTCCAGAGCCTGTTTTTCTGCCGGGGGAATACGGCCTCTACAGCATAACCAGGACCCAGGAACTTTCTGCCGTTGCGAGCAGGGAAGTATTGAAGAGGACCCGTGGCAAATGGGATCCGGAGGCCTTTGATGTCTTGATCTATTTCTATCCGACGGATACGAATACGGAACCGTTTGGCATGTCCTGGAAGACCACATCCGGGTCGAGATACACGCCTGCCGTGCTCAACATCGGTTTCGGAATGCGTACCAGGCCGGAGACGATAGCCCACGAGATCGGTCACGCCTTTTTTCAATTCGGGCACGCCACGTCAGCAGATCCGAAAACGGGCGAAGTCATCGAGTGGACCGGAGACCCCTACGACATGATGGGATACGGCCTGGACCAGAATCTGAAAGCTCCACGGCAGATGGGTATCACTTATCGGGACTACTGGGGCTGGACCAGCGATGAGGAGATAACTGTTGTGGCCGAGCCCGGAACTTCCCGCCTCGATCCGGGCAGAGCTCTGCTTGTACCTACCGACAAGAACAGCCTCTTGTGGCTTGAGATCATTACCGCAGAGCAAGCTTACGGAGACGAGACGGGGGGCTTGCTCGTGCGCATCGATAAGACCAACCAACACAACATCTATCACCGGACCCTGGACATGACTCCGCAGACGGACTTCCAGGCGGACATGCATCTGGCGCCCGGCCAGTCCATTGTTCTCGAGGGCCGTAAGATCACTTACGTCAAGAGCCTTGAGAATGAGAACTCGAGGACCCCTGGCGCTGAAATCAAGATCGAAGAGAGAGGGATTCTGGAAAACCCCTGAGGAGCCGGGGGCCAGAACAACCGAGATACTGCAACAAACAAAACGGGCTAGGTAGGCCATGCAAGCCTGAATCCTGCCCGAGAATGGAGTTTCCGAATGGAATTCACAGCAACTAGATCGTTTCTGCCTGGTGTCCGATTACTGTTGTCGGTGCTGGCCATCTGCCTGACCGTAACGATCCTGGGATTCGCGGCCTCTTCAACGCGTCCGCTCATGCGGCAGGGCCCGGGTCTTTCTCCGCTCTTTGAGGAGAACCAGGGGCAGACACTTCCAGAAGTGAAGTATCTGGCCAGGGCGTCAAATCATGTTCTGTTGCTGACGCCTCGTGAGGTCGTCTGGGCTCTTTACGGGGGGGTCTCTGAGGTTCCCGGCACTCTATCAGAACAAGCCGAGTCCAGGGCCGCACCTGTCCATTTCATACGGCTTCGCTTCCTGGACATGAACCCTGACACGCAGCTGACACCCGAACACAGGACCGCTACGCGAACTTCCTATCTGCGGGGTCGGGATCCCTCCCAATGGCAAAGGGGAATTGCCAGCTACCAAAAGGTTCGCTACCGCGAAATCTATCCTGGAATCGATCTGCTGTTTTACGGAAAAGACGGGCTGCTGGAGTATGACTTTGTCGTGTCTCCCGGGATTGATCCCGCTTCCATCCGCCTGCGTTTTGAGGGAGTCGAGTCAATGAAGGTGAGCCCCGAGGGCGAACTGGTCCTGACCACCGCCCAGGGAGAACTGAGGCATCGGGTGCCGCAGGTATTTCAGGAAGTCGAGGGACGGAGAACCGAGATCGGAGGCTGTTACCACCTGGAGGGAGAAGAGACGGTCGTTGTCGGCTTCGAAGTGGCTTCCTACGATCGGACCAGACCACTGGTGATCGACCCGGTTCTGGATTTCTCAACCTATTTCGGAGGAAGCAGCGCTGACGAACCCGGTGGGGTTGCCACCGACACGGAAGGCAATATTTATCTAGCCGGCCATACCGGTTCCCTGGATTTTCCGCTGCTCAACCCCTTCCAGGAAGAGTTTGCCGGTGGGGGAACTCCCCTCGGTGACGTTTTTGTGACCAAACTCGATCCCACGGCGTCCTCTGTGCTCTATTCCACCTATATCGGCGGGGATACAACGGACATCTGCCGGGGCATTGCGGTCGACTCCCAGGGGCGAGCGGTGGTGACCGGAACCACGTTTTCCGATGATACCTTTCCGTTCACCGCGGGAGCCTTCCAGGAAGAGTGCCCCGGGCGATGCCCCTTTGTGGTCAGACTCAGCCCAGATGGGTCGCAGATGTCATACGGTACTTTCCTGGGCCGGGGACACGGTGGTGCCGTCGCAGTCGACGCTCTGGACCAGGTAGTTCTCACCGGGAAGACCACCAGTAATCCTCCGGTTTTTCCGGTTACGCCGGGTGCCTTCCAGGAGAATCGCCCGGGTGGATGGGACGCGTTCGTTTCCAAGTTGACCAGCGATGGCAGCGGGCTGGTTTTCTCCACGTATCTTGGTGGAGAGGACGACGAGAACCTGACGGGCAAGCAGGACATCGCGACAGATCCAGCCGGAAATATCTACGTCACGGGTCGCACCCGATCCACCGATTTTCCGGTTCAGAATGCTATCCAGGGCAGCTTTGGAGGAGGCACCGACGACGCCTACGTGACGAAATTCACGCCCCAGGGAGCTGTGGTCTACTCGACCTATCTGGGTGGTAGCGAGGACGACCAGGGCACGGGAATTGACGCCGATGCCGAGGGGAACACTTACGTCACCGGCGACACGGAGTCTTCGGACTTTCCGACAACGCTGGGTTCGTTTCAACCGGAGTACGGAGGCGGGGGCGTCTTTGGAGATGGGTTTGTCACCAAGCTAAATCCCGCTGGAGGGGCCTTTGTTTTTCCCACTTTCCTGGGGGGAGAGTCCAACGACCAAGCCAACGACATCGCAGTCGACGGACTGGGACGAGCGGCGGTGGTCGGCAAGGGCTCGGCCGGTTTTCCGGTTCTCCACCCGCTGCGAGAATTCGCGGCAGGGGACGACTACCTCACCAAGCTTGCTGTGGACGGATCGGAACTCGTGTACTCGACTCCGGTTGGCGCCAAAGACATAGATCTGTTCGTCGCGGCCTCCGGCACCAAGATCCTGGTGGCCGGCAAAATATCTTCGGGGAGCTTGCCGGTCTTAAATGCTCTGCAGCCTGCTCCAGCCGGGAGTAGAGAGGCTTTTCTCGCTCAAATCTCCGACGCCGGTACCATGTACTTCGCCCAGTTCGGCAACGGGCCCGGCACGGTTTCCGATCTGCTCCTCACCGGTTCTGAAGGGAGCGCAGCGATGGCGACGGTGACGTATCGGGATGACGAGGGCAATCCGAGCCCGGTCAACGTCGTCGTCACCGGCGACGATGGCGTCTTTGTAGCCCACACACCGGCGGGCGAAGGAGTGTTTGCAGTCGAGGTTCCACCTCTGGGATTGGTTCGGATCACAACGGACGGAGCCGGTGATTTGATTTCCGGATCCGTAACCGTGGACTTCGACAACCCCATCGGCGGCGTAATCCGTTTCACGCTGGATCCATTCGGCACGGCCGGTGTGCTGAACAGTTCCCTGATGAGAGGATTCATCACTCCGGTGCGTAACAATGCTGAGATCAACACGGGCGTTGCGGTTTTCAACCCGTTTGACAAGCGAGTGGGCTATAGGTTGAGACTTCGAGATCCTGCGGGAGAAGAGGTTCAGGGCGGCCTGCGATCGACGGTGATAGAGGCCTTTTCGCACTTCGCCATGTTCCTGGATCAGCTTTTCCCCAATGTCCCCGATGCCCTGCTGGAGGATTTCGAGGGGACGATGACGCTTGAAACAGGAACGACAGACTTGATCACAGCAACTGTTCTCGAACTGGGCGGAGCAGCAGGACAGTTCACCGTGTTGCCGGTGACTCCGATTCCCTAAATCCTAAAGGGACGGGGGCGTCCACTCCTAGCGTGGGCCTCAGGAACCTGTTCGGACCGAGAAGATTAGGCCGCGCACCGACAGGAATGTCGAGAGCTCCCTTCAGACATTGAACAGAAAGTGGCTGATATCTCCGTGTTGGATTACATATTGGCGGCCCTCGAGTCTCACCAGACCCTGCTTCCGGGCGTTGGCCATAGTGCCGGATTGAACCAGATCATCAAAGGAAATGACTTCTGCCCGGATGAATCCGCGCTCGATATCGGAATGGATGACGCCTCCGGCCTCCACGGCAACACAGCCCTGGCGAATCGTCCAAGCCCGTACCTCATCCTCCCCGACGGTGAGAAAGCTGATCAATCCCAGCAAGGCGTAGGATGAAGCAATGACCCGATCTCTGGCGGGTTCCTCGATCCCGAGGCTCTCCATGAATTCGCCGACATCGCTTTTCTCCAGTTGAGTCAATTCCTCCTCGATCCTGGCACTGAGCGGTACCAGAAGGCTGTTCGAGTGATCGTACTCCAGGGGCGGGGGCGAGGAGATCTGGTCTTCCCCGATATTCAGAACCACCAGGACCGGCTTCTGTGAGAGGAACGGATAGCCTCGGATCAACTTCTCTTCTTGCGAGGAGAGTTCCAGATCTCGAATCGGCCGCTCCTTCTCAAGGGCCTCCCTGAGTCGCGACAAGACATCCTGTTCGGCAATCTTGGTATTTTTCTCCTGTCCTGAAGTCTTCTTCAGTTCTTTCTCCAGCCGTTCCAGTCTCCTCTCGATGATCCCGAGGTCAGAAAAGATGAGCTCAAGATCGATTCCAGACAGGTCGGCTTCAGGGTTCACCACTCCCGAGGGGTGGGGGACTCGTTCGTCCTCGAAGGCACGGACCACGTGAAGCAAAGCATCGGCCGTTCCGATATAACCCAGGATTTCGGCCGACAGCTCCGTTCCCTGGCCTTCTCCCCTGAAACAATTCACATCCACGTACTGCACGGCAGCAGCTGTTACCTTCCGGGGCTTGTAGATTTTGGCCAGTGCGGCCAGCCTGTGATCGGGAACTTTGACCGAGGCCAAGTTGGGCTCAAACCGCCCCGAAGTGAAAACAGCGGTCTCAGCCGTTCCCCCTGTCAATGCATTGAATACCGTTGTTTTGCCGCTATTCGACAGTCCAATGATTGCAATCTTCATAGCTTTACCTAGACCCGTAAGGAGTCCCCCCGGCTCTGCCGGGGAGGCAGCCAGAGTTTGACAGTTCCGGGAATAGGTGAAAAAACTCCCTTCCGTGAGCCGAGCAAAGCATCACGAAAAGGAGTTTTCTGAGTAACTATAAGAGCTTACAGCATACGAAATGGGAGTGTAAGTACCATGTGGTGTTCATCCCCAAGTACCGCAAAAAGTTGATTTATGGGGAGCTGCGCAGACATCTCGGTCAGGTGCTGCGACGGTTGGCTGGGCAGAAGGAAAGCTTGATTGAGGAGGGCCACCTGCTGCCGGATCACGTGCACGTGATGATCTCGATTCCGCCAAAGTTCTCTGTGGCGCAGGTGATCGGGTACATCAAAGGGAAAAGCGCTATCCACATTGCCCGGAACTTTTCAGAGAGTCGGCGAAACTTTGTTGGACAGCACTTCTGGGCACGCGGATACTTCGTATCGACCGTGGGCCGAGATGAGAAAGTGATCCGTGAGTATATCCGGCGGCAAGAAGCAGAAGATCGTCGCCAGGATCAGCTCAGGCTCCTGTAGTCAGGGCACCTTTAGGTGGCACAAGTGGCCGCGGTAGCGGCAACGTCAAGTCCGCTTTGAGCGGCTCACAAGATTAAAGCCCCCGGCTTTGCCGGGGGATACTTACTGCACTGTCCCGGAAGTTCACGCCGCTACTTAGGGCGTCTTTTTGCCGCCAGCTTTGTTGCGCTTCCTCGAAAGACTCCCGGTCTTCCTGCGTAGCCAGGCTCCTCACCCCTCTCGTGTCCTCCGGAGGCTGCGGAGTCAGCGGTGATTATTTCTTCCTGCTCTTTAGCAAAGCCCCCAGAGCTTCAAACGGTCGGTGGGTTGAGTCCGGCTCTCTTCTCTGCTCCGGCTCGGCCTCCTCATAGGCGTCAGCAACCTCCTGTCGTGAGTGCTGGTTTTCATGGCAATAGATGCACAGAAGTTCCCAGTTGCTGCCATCGGCGGGATTGTGGTGGTGGTGGTGGTCCTTGTGATGAACCGTGAGCTCACGGAGATTCTTAGCGCTGAACTCGCGCCCACACCGGGCACAAATCCAGGGGAGGATTTTCAGGGCTTTCGCCCGGTAGTCCTGTTCTCGTGCCCTTCTGCCCTGAAGGTCAGCGGCAATTCGGCTTCATCCGCCGGCATCCGATTGGTCCTTCTTCGATGACATTGTGCAGGCTCCAGCTTGACCCTGATCTGTTCAATTGGTCAAGCTCCTACTGACTCATTTCAGAGATCTGCCAGGAGAGTCGGCTGGGACGCAACTCGATGCCGTCGAGCGGTTGGTGGACTAGAAAACGGAAGAAGAATAAGTGAGGAAGCTCGAAGAGGAAGCGGAGATATGAACGATACGGTCTTGGAGAGTTTTTTCCTGAAAGCGATCGCTTGGGAGGCTGAGCGGGACCCCACAGCGATCATGTGTCTGTCATCACCCTGAAATGTTCAGTAGCCGTAGTAGAATACTTGTGCTCATTCTATGGAACGGGGGGATGGTTTCCGTTGAACGAATTAAGGAAGTTGCGCGCCGCTCAACGGAAAGCCCTGCACGTCACCCTGGCCGGTGTTCTAGTGACTGCATGTGGAATCCTTGGCCTTCTCTACTCGGGCGGCGACGGCGGTGCGCGGGACTACGCTGAGGCACGGGAATGGCACCTCAAAGCCGCTGAGCAGGGCTACGCCGCGGCCCAAGACAACTATGTCGAGGCGCGGAGGTGGTATCTCAAAGCCGCCGAGCAGGGCCACGCCGCGGCCCAAAACGACCTTGGCCTTCTCTACCAGGATGGCCAGGGCGTTGCCTGGGATTACGTCGAGGCACGGAAATGGTATCTCAAAGCCGCCGGGCAGGGTTACGCCGCGGCCCAAAACAACCTTGGCGCTCTTTACCAGAACGCCGACGGCGTTGCGCAGGATTACACCATGGCCTATGTCTGGCACAACAGCGCCGCCGCACGGGGCCACGCCACCGCAAGCAAGAACCGCGCTGCCGTTGTGGCAAAGCTCGATGCTGCTTCCCTTGCCGAAGCTCAGGAGCTCTCAAAGGAGTACTTCAAACGCTATGTCGAGCCGTTCCAGGAAACTGGCACAGAGGAATAAAGGCAGGTGTCGGGAACATCTATCTTGTTGAAAACAATGGTACAGCTGAGGGGAATCGAACCCCTGACCCCGTGAATGCCATTCCTGATCGGAACCGTGCAGTTACTTGGTTTCATACCATTCGGCCATCCGTGGGCATGGATACCGTGCCCACGGATGAGCGTCCTTGTACCTGCTGGATCGTCAGCACTCCAGAATTGTCAGTGCCGGGAGCCGGCGATGCCTAACTCACCGTCCGGCTGACGCAATCAGTGCGCCCCGAAAGGAGGGTGATAATAGTTGAGCTCGTGAGACTCGCTGGCTTGAAGAAGATCCTCTCATAGCTCATATTAAAATCTGAGAACTGTCGACAGATTGAGAATACGCAAGATGTCAAGGAACCAGCCACACTACTGTCCAAACCCAGATTGCTGGGTCCTCGAAGTGACGGGCCAGATCGCCGAGTACCGGCAAGGGATTTCAAGGTGTCCCACCGTTAAAGCTGGCTTTAGGAGGTGTTGAGTGGGCTATTCGAAGCGCGGGCACATGGGCTGCAGTTTTCTTCTGCTGTTTCTCGGAATCACTGTGGCGGGTACCGCCGCCCCGGCGCAGTTGAGGCCAGGTGCCTTGCAGGGTCGACCGCTGGTTCCCGCCGGTGATCTCGTCGTCGATCGCGCTACCGGGCGACCGGCCGTCGGCGCGATGGCCATGAACATCATTCACAGCCCCGACGCGTCCGGCCCAGAGGGTGGGGGTCGTTACCTGGTCGCGGTGAACTCAGGTTTCGGGGTGGCCTTCGACGCCGCCAGCAACCGGGCGCAGCAATCGCTGCAGGTGATCGATCTCTCCCTTGAGCCCCCGCAAGTCATCCAAAACGTCTACTTTCCGGCGCCTCAGAGCGCCTCAGTGGGTGCTGTCTTCGATCGTCGCCCTGATACCCAGGGCCTCTATCTGCTCTACGTCTCCGGCGGCGTCGAGAATCTCGTCTGGCGCTTTCGCTTCGATCCCCAGGCCGAGGTCCCGATCCTCGAGACTTCACCGGGGCCTGACACCCTTGTCAGAGTCTCCAGTATCTCGGTGGAAGGATTCGCACGCCAGGCACCCTCGCCCCGCTACCACAACAACCGCGCGCCCGTTTATCCACTCGGCATCGATCTCTCCCCCGACGGCGAGACGCTGTACCTGGCCAACAACCTGGCGGACAATCTCGGTATCATCTCCGACCTGAGCGGGCTCCGCGAGCTGGAGCGAGTCGACCTGCGTCCCTCCCGGCGCGTCGACGCACAGCCCTATGACGTTGTGGTGGCGCCGCGGGCTGACGAGCACTACGTCTTTGTCAGCCTGTGGGCGACGGCAGAGGTCGTGCGCGTGGACCCGAATGATCTCTCGCAGCCGCCTGTCCGCATCAATGTGGCGCGGCTCCCCACCGCAATGGTGGTGTCGACCGACGGCTCGAGGCTCTACGTCGTGAACTCGAACGCCGACGCAGTCTCGGTCATCTACACAGCTGCCGGCCAAGAAGTGGAGCGCATCCACACGGGTCTTGTCGAGGTGGGGGACCTCGTCGGCGCAAGCCCCGAGGGCTTGGCCCTCAGCCGTGACGGCGCTCGGCTCTACGCGGCAAACGCGCAGACCGCGACGGTGGCGGTGATCGAGCTATCCAGACTCGCTCGCGGCCTTCCAGTAGAAGACGGCCCGCAGGGGGAGCAAGGACGCCGGAGCGAGGTCATCGGCTTCATTCCCACCGGACTCTATCCCACCGCCCTGGCGGTGGCAGACGACCGTCTCTTCGTCGCCAACGGCAAGGGCACCGGCTTCGAGAATTCCTCCCAGGTGGTGTCCGAAAGCGGGCTGTTCCCCAACGCTCCCAACCAGCGCTATCCCGTCCGTGACAACCGACCTCGCGGCCAGGACATCAAGTCTCTGACTTCGGGCAACCTCTCGATCCTGCCCGAGCCCGCGGGCCCTGACCTCGCCGCCTACACACAAACCGCGATGCAGGCCAACGGTCTGCTCGGGGAGCACAAGACCGGGCTCTTCGACGGTCCATCGCCGATTCGGCACGTCATCTACATCATCAAGGAGAACCGCACCTATGATCAGGTGTTCGGCGATTTAAAAGCTTCCGGTGATGGGACGCCGGCCGATGGCGATCCGAGCCTGGCGATTTTCGGCGCTGGAGAAGCGGCGCGCCTGCTGGGGGGTGCAGCGCAGAACGTCACCCCGAACCACCGCCTCCTGGCGCTGCGCTTCGGACTGCTCGACCGCTTCTTTGTCAACGCCGAGGCCAGTCCGGACGGCCACAACTGGTCGACAGCCGCCTTCTCGTCGGACTACGTCGACAAGGCGTTTCGCTGGAGCTACTCGGGCCGCGGGCGCACCTATGACTTCGAGGGCTTCAATCGTCTGCCGTCGCGTGCGCCCAGCACGACCGAACCGCCGATCCTGCCGCTGCCGGTGACGGCGCAGGACATCGCCGACTATCTGAAGCGATACATCCCCTACCTCCAGGGCGCCAGGGACGTGGCCGAGCCGGACTCGCTCTACCTGTGGGATGCGGTGCTGAATGCGGGCCTCACGACACGCAACTACGGTGAGTTCATTGCGACCATCTCGGCAGCCGACCTCGATGCCTTCAACGCGAATCGACCCAAGCCCTACCCGGACACCAGCGCCAACCTTCTCTCGCTTGCCACCAAACGCTCGCTGGAACAGAACCACAGCCCCCTCTTCCGTAACTACGATCTCGCCACGCCTGACGCCATGACAGTGGACTCCTACCGCGCCGCCTTAGCCGGCGGCGACCCCGGGCTGGCCATCGTCGGCCCCGGGCAGGCGAACGAGGCCGCACGCGGCTGGACGCGATTCTCGATGTGGAGGGAGGAGTTCCGCTCTTTCGTGGCCGATCGAGAAGCCGGCAAGGGCGATCTCATGCCGAACCTCAGTATTGTTCGCTTCCCCAACAATCACACCTCGGCTCTGCGCCCCGGCATGCCGACGCCCCAGTTCATGGTGGCGGAGAACGACCTCGCTGTGGGCTTACTCGTTCAGGAGCTCTCCCACAGTCCCTATTGGGGTGACACGCCTGTCGTGGTGGTGGAAGACGACGCTCAGAACGGCCCGGACCATGTCGACGGCCATCGCGCTCCCGCCCTGGTGATCAGCGCCTACAACCGCCCAGGTGCCCTGATTCACGAGTTCCACAACACCGTCAGCGCCATCCGCACCATCGAGCTGCAGCTCGGCGTCGAGCCGATGAATGTACTCGACGCCGCGGCCGTGCCGATCGACATCTTCCAGAGCGAACCCGACCTGAGCCCATTCGAGGCCGTCCTGCCAACCATCTCAGCCGACAATCTGATGAACCCGGATCGCCGCCAGGCCAATGCCCGCACCCGTTACTGGATCGACCGCTCGGCCGAGCAGAATCTCGTCCACGCAGATATGGCGGATCCAGAGGCTCTCAACCAGATCCTCTGGTTCTCGGTCCGCGGCGATCGACAGAAGCTGCCGCAGGTCTCGAGCCTGCCGGCGTTCTCGGCGATGCGCTACGGCATGCTGCCGGAAGACGAAGACGACGAGCGCGACGCGGTGCGCCAGATGCGCATGCTTCTCGCACGCGTCAGGTGAAGATAAGATGAGTAAGAAGCCTGCAAGGCTCGATCCCAACCTTATGGAATACCTTTGCCTTTGGCTCCCGAAAGTTTTTGCTCCGATTCACCAAAAAGCCAGCACCGTACGTGAGAAGGCATTTCCGGAGGCAGGAGATCCCAAATCGAGCAAGGTGCCGCCAGTTGTCGAGGTTTCGATCTACGAAAGCCGCGCCATCTCAGACACCCCTCTAGACCCCGAAGCGACGGCAATATTCTTTTCCCACTATGCCCACTTGTTCATCAGTGACATCAACGCATTGAACGACTTGGCAATGCAGGTGCCGTCCCGGCTGGATTACCTTCTCCCCCGTGTGCTCCAACTAATCCCCCAACCCGCGCTATCTTCTCTCGACGCTCCAGTTTCTGTAGGTGTAGCCGAGTTGACTCCCGCCGAGCGTGATGTGCTGGACAGGCTTTATTGGCCAAAGGATCGGAAGGTTGTGGAGCATGAGAAGCAGTTTTGGGCCCGTGAACACACCGAGGATTGGAAAGACTTTCAAAGCCGCAAGGAAGGTTTTCAGAAGGCTCAGAAGAGATGGCGCGGGTGGGCGGAAGAGTACTTCGTGACGCGCTGGTGGGCTCTCATCTCCGACTTCCGAGCACCCTTTATCGAAGCCGTGGCCCTAGGAGTGGCCGCCGCGCAGAGAGCCCACAACACTCCATCGGAACCAGTTGCTGTGCAGGACGCGGAGCCAGTAGAGCCAATGGCAAGCGTCGATCCCGACCAGGACCCCTACGAAGAGGCGATCAAGAGCGAAGCGTTCCACACCAAGACAGGGCTCGGGAAGATCCTGAATTATCACCGCACGACCCTCTCATACTGGCAGAAGCGGGGATGGCTGCTACCTGCACCGAATGGGAAGATCTCCTGGCAAGAGGCTCTTGAGTTCTATAGAGGCAGGGGGGCTAAGGCTGGTACTGGCCGTAAGTAGCGTGAGCGTGGTTACAGTTTGGGATCAGATCTACGAGACAAGTCGATCAAAGACGGAGCTCCCTCATTCCGAGATCCGGTAGATTCTGGACTTATTCAATCGCCACCAGACGTGGCGCGAAGCAGAAAGGCAAAATAGTGCCGATGGACTTGATGCGAAGGCCTCTGGCTCTCAGCCAGATCCTGGTCCCACTCTTGCTTCCTTCGTGCTCGATCCTGACTGGAACAGCGCCCGCCCAGATTCAAGAAGAGAAAAAGGTACATTTACAGATCATTACGCTGCGCACTCGCCAGGAACAGGATGAAGTTTTCTCTAGACTGGAAGCTGGAGCCAGCTTTTCCGAAATGGCCAGGCGGCACTCAACCCACCCTGCAGGACCATCAGGAGGGTACCTCGGAGAGATTCAACTCAATCATCTTTCGCAACCATTGAGAGATCTGGTGGACGCGATGGAGGAGGGATCGCTGGCCCGACTGGTCGACCCTGGCCTGGGATATGCAATTATCCTCGAGTTGAATCCGGAGCAGGCTCGATCCGCAGCCGCCCAGCAATCCCTGGGCCGCGGATCGCGCCTGCTCCGAGAGGGATCGATCGATCAAGGTCTGCTGGAATTGAATCAGGCAGTTTCACTCGATCCGGCCTCTGCTCATTCTCACCTGCTGCTTGGCTGGGTTCAGCGTCGTCATGGATCCCCGTACCGAATCCAGCAATCGCAGGCCGCTTTTCAGGAGGCCCTGCGGCTCGACCCCACTTCTAGTTGGACGAGACTACACCTGGCTCTGCTCTATATAGAGTCTGGCCGGCTCGAAGAAGCCTCGGCGGTCCTGAAAACGCAGACAAAATCCATCTCTGAAAGTCCAGTCGTGCTTGCACTCACAGGAGAGGTGGCTCGAAAACTCGGCCATTCAAAAGAAGCCGAAAAAGTCCTTGGTCGAGCCCTCCAGTTGGCCCCTGAACTGGCGGCAGCACGTGCCTATCTGGGACTGGTCTACCTGGATTCGAACAGGCTCGAGGAGGCCTTGCAGGAGATCGAAGCTGCGCTCCAGAATGCTTCTGGCTGGGCCGACTTCCACTCAAAGGCGGCCGGGGTGTCGCTGCAAGCGGGCGGCGAAGTTTCCGGGCCGGAAGCTTTCAGACTGGATCCGCCCTACGCAGAAGCAAGGCTCTCGCTTGCCAGAGCTTACCGGCTTCTGGGCAAGCCGCTCGAGGCTCTGGATCAACTGCGCCGGCTGAAGCCCTTTCTAAGCACCCTGCCCGCAGGTTCTGTCCGACCCTCCAGCTTGAGGAAGTGGCTGCACGAGATGTCATTCCAGGCAGGGCTCAGCCACGAGGCTTTGGACGCGCGCCCAGATGCAATGCGCCTCTATTACCAGGCTCTCCACTACGATGAAAAGCACGGAGCATCGCACCGTCGTCTGGCGAATCTTCTCTACGAAGGGGGCTTCTACACGGACTCGGTAGCACATGCCGAACAGGCCGAAGCCTGCGGGGCACCGATTGGAGATTCACCACTGGGAAGGCGAATCGCCGAGGTGAAAAAGTCGAAAATCTCCTCCCCGACGCAGCCTGGCTCGGAAACCTCCGTCCAATCCAGGTTTCGGGGTCTGGCCTATCAGTTGCAACAATAGTCTCAATGAGTACCACGGATTTCTGAAGATCCCCCTCTTCCAGAACCTCCTGGGGCTACCCGGCTTGAGCCGCGAACAAAGCACAGATCTTCATGGAAAGCTCAGTCAGGAGCTGCTCAAGAAGGGCGACATTGAAGGAGCCATTCGCCATCTCGACCTGACCCTTGCCCGGTCTCAATCTGCACAGCTGTATTTCAGGCGCGGAGTCACTTTTCTTCGCCAGTCGGAGGTCAAGAACTGCATTGGGAGGCATAACGCAGACAGCTGTCTCTTGCCCCTGAAGGGAGGTGGCCTGCACGGGATACGCCGACCTGCCGAGAACGCTCGGAAGAACTTTGAAAGATACCTCGAGCTCGAGCCGGATTCCCTGGCTGGTCGCTGGCTTCTGAATCTGACCAGCATGGCCCTGGGCGACTATCCGGATGGGGTTCCAGAGAAATACCTGATTCCTCCCACAGCTTTTGAGTCCGACTATTCCATCGGTCGCTTTCCGGACATCGCTCCGGAACTGGGCCTCGATACCTTCAACCTTTGTGGTGGCTCAATCGTCGACGATTTTGACAATGACGGTTTTCTCGACATTGTGACCTCGACCTCCGATCCAGACGGCCCTCTCAAGTTTTACCAAAATCTCGGCAACGGGCGGTTTGAGGACGCTTCTTCGTACTCGGGTGTAGACCAGCAGCTTGGAGGGCTGAACAGCATTGCTGCTGATTATGACAATGACGGGGACTTGGATGTGCTGGTTTTGCGGGGCGCCTGGTTGTTCGATCAAGGAAGAATCACGAACTCGCTGCTCCGTAACAACGGCGACCGTACATTCAGTGACGTGACCCGGACTGCCGGTCTGGTAGAACCGGCTCTGCCCACGCAGGCCGCAGCCTGGGGCGATTTCGACAACGATGGAGACCTCGACCTGTACGTTGCCAATGAAGATCGGTCGGAGGACCCCACCTCAGCAGAAGCTTATCCCTCTCAACTGTTTCGCAACAACGGCAAGGGCACGTTCACTGACATCGCCGGCCAGGCAGGAGTGACCAACTATCGCTACGCCAAGGGGGTCACTGCGGGGGATTTCGACAACGACGGCGACCTGGACCTGTACGTGTCCAATGTGGGCCGGAATCGACTCTACCGGAACGAAGGGAACGGAACCTTCGTCGACATGGCTGAGGAACTGGAAGTGATCGAGCCAGTCAAGCGAAGCTTTGCTCCCTGGTTTTTCGACTACGACAACGATGGCTGGCTGGATCTGTTTGTCTCTGGCTACGAAGCCTCCATAGAGAATGTGGCCAGAGACTACCTCGGCCTTCCCCACGGTGCCACCCGGGCCCCGACTGTACCGGAATGATGGTGGGAAGTTCACGGAGGTGGGCAAGGAGGTGGGGCTGGACCACGCCTACCTTCTCATGGGAGCCAACTTCGGGGATCTCGATCATGACGGTTATCTGGATATTTATCTGGGTACAGGAAGTCCCTTCTTCGAGACCCTGACGCCCAACGTGATGCTTCGAAACGATAGCGGAAAGAGATTCCAGGACGTGACCACGTCGGGAGGCTTCGGGCACTTGCAGAAAGGACATGGAATCAGCTTCGCCGACATCGACAACGACGGCGACCAGGACATTTACCACCAGCTGGGAGGCTTCTATCCGGGCGACAAGTACAGCAATGCTCTGTTTCAGAATCCAGGCCACAACAATCGGTTTCTCTATCTGAAGCTGGTGGGAACGAAAAGCAACAGGGCGGCCTTCGGGACGCGGATCAAACTGGTGCTGGAGACTCCGGACGGTGTTCGAGAGGTTCATCGCGCCGTGGGGGCTGTGAGCAGCTTTGGGGGATCAACCCTGCGCCAGGAGATCGGACTGGGAAAGGCGAGCGGAATCAGCAGGCTCGAGGTGTGGTGGCCGACCTCAGGAATACGACAGGCGTTTGTGGACGTCCCCCTTGATCAATTGGTGCAGATCATCGAGACGGAGAAACATTTTCGGATTCTGCCACTGGTTCCGATCCGCCTGGGGGGCGTTGTCAAATTAACGAGCTTCCTCTCCCAGCATCCCCCTGCTATCCGATTCTCTTCTCACGGCCTCTGAGCCGCAAGTTCGCCGGCAAATCCTACAGGCTCATCAGAAAGCCAAGGAGGACCCGCACGCTACCAAGCAGGTTGGCCGAGTGGGGATGCTGCTTCATGCCTATGGGCACTACGAGTCGGCTGGTCTTTTTTACCGTTTCGCTGCCTCCGAGGCACCATCAGAGTTCCGCTGGATCTATTATCTCGGGCTAGTGGAAAGGGAATCCGGCCAACCTGAGATGGCCGCTCAGCGCTTCAAGCGGGCTTTGAGACTTCGCCCCGACAACCTTCCCACCAGACTCCATCTAGAAACCCCCGCCTAGTACTTAACAGCATTAATACGCAGAATCATATGTTAGAATTGCCTCCAGTTCTCTTCCAGGGCACACTGGAGGCAAAGCATGGGGCGAGCGACCGAAATCATATTGACCGAGGAGGAAGAGGAGAAGCCTCGCGGCTGGCTCCGTTCGGGAACGACCGAGTATAGGCTGGTCCATCGAGCCCGCATCATTCTGGAGGCCGCGGCCGGGAAAACGACTCAGGAGGTCGCGAAACAATTGAAGATCTGGCCTTCACAGGTCAGCAAGTGGCGCAAGCGGTTCGCGGCCCAAAGGACACAAGGGCTGCAGGACGCGCCGCGCAGCGGAAAGCCCCGCCGCTACGACGAGACAACGGAGGAGAGAATTCTGGCGGCTCTGGACGAAAAGCCTCCCCGTGGCTACGCAACGTGGAACGGCCGCCTGCTGGCTGAACACCTGGGTGATGTCAGCCGAGACCAGGTCTGGAGAGTCCTGCAGCACCACCGGATCTCTCTGCAGCGGCGCCGCAGCTGGTGCTTGAGCACCGATCCGGAGTTTGCCCGCAAAGCGGCCGACATTGTAGGGCTTTATCTTGCCCCGCCCGAAAACGCCGTCGTACTGTGCATCGACGAAAAACCACACATTCAAGCACTGGAACGATCTCAGGGGTGGCTGAAGCTGCCCAACGGAAAGGCTATCACGGGAGAGAATCACCGATACAAACGCAACGGCACGACCACCCTGTTTGGAGCCCTGGAAGTGGCCACGGGACTGGTCAAGATTGGTCACTACAAACGACGCAGGCGTCGCGAGTTCCTGGACTTCATGAACCAAGTAGTGGCCGATTATCCGGACCGTGAGATCCATGTGATCCTCGATAACCTGAGCACGCACAAGCCCAAAAACGACCGCTGGCTGGCTCGACACGACAACGTGCGCTTTCATTTCACGCCGACCAATGCCTGCTTTCTCAACCAGATTGAAATCTGGTTCAGCCTCTTGAGCCGGGGAGCCATTCAGGGTGCTAGTTTCACTTCGCCCCGAGAATTGCGCAATGCTATTGACGAATTCGTGCAGGTCTGGAATCCGCAGGCCGCACCCTTCGAATGGACCAAGGCCGTGGTTCATCCCAAGGGTTTCAAATCTAATTACTCGGTTTTACGCGGTTAAGTACTAGCTCGCTATAACCTGGCCAGGCTGCTGCTCCAGAAAGGCGAAACCAGCGAGTCGATTCAGTTGCTGTCCGGAGCATTGAGCGAAGAAGACGATAGGACAGCGGCCATTGAGGCTTTACTGGCGAACGCCTACTCTACCGCCGGGCAATTGCGGGAAGCGGAAGGGCACGGCCGTCGGGCCGTCAGCCTGGCCGAGAAGTACCGGCAGGTTGATCTGGCTTGGACTGCTCGATACAGCCTGGGTAGAAATCTCTTCTCCATGCGAAAGTATCGCGAAGCCATCGATCTACTCAGTCCCGCTGCTGAATCCGAGGACGATCGAACTCCGACTCTCCTTCTTCTCTTGGCCAGCTGCTACTCCCGGGTCGGCAATCAGGAACTGGCTACTCAGCATGCCGCAAGAGCTCTAAATCTGGCCAGACGCCATGGCCAGCAGGAACTGGCTGCCACAATTGAACAAGTGCTCGGCATGGCCAATGGCGACAGGCAATGATCGAACCCCTACCTCGTTTCTTCCGGGTGAATCCTCTTCGAGCTACAGCGAGAAACCGGGTGATCGTCAGGACCTTGCTCCACGGCCTTTCCATGTTGCTTTTCACCGTGAGTTGCGTTGATTCCGAGATCGGGGAGGTGCCTGTGGCTGAACCTGAACTGGAGAAACCGGCTCAGTACCGGGAAGCGGCCGAGTCAGTGGGCATCCTCTTTCGTCATGACCGGGGCGCCCGGGGGGATTTTCACCTGCCCGAGATCATGGGATCCGGAGTTGCCCTGTTCGACTACGATTCGGACGGCGACCTGGACGCCTACCTGATCCAGAGTGGGGTGTTGGACCCGGAGGAGGGCCCGTCCAAAGGTGGAGTAGCGAAGGAAGGCGGCGATCCCAACCGTATGTTCCGCAACCGGCTGGTCGAAAAGGGAGTGCTCGAGTTTGAAGATGTGACGGATCGGTCGGGTCTGGGGGATACGGGCTACGGTATGGGCGTGGCAGTTGGGGATATCGAAGGTGACGGAGATCTTGACCTGTATGTCACCAATGTGGGATCGAATGTTCTCTTTCGAAACAACGGAGACGGAACCTTCTCAGATATCACTCAATCCTCGGGAACCGACGATCCTCGCTGGAACGTCAGCGCTTCCTTCTTCGATTACGACCAGGACCAGGATCTGGACCTGTTTGTGACCGCTTATGTCGACTTCACGCCGGGCGCGCTGGACTGCTTCCATCCCTCGGGGGCACGCGATTACTGTAGCCCCAAGGTGTATCGCCCCAACGTGGATCGACTCTTCGAAAACCGGGGAGGGGGCTTCCGGGACGTTACTCAATCGTTGGGGATGGGGGGGAGCTTTGGCGCCGGGCAGGGCGTTGCCTGCAGTGACTTCAATGGAGACGGCTGGACCGATGTCTTCGTGGCCAACGACGGAACCCCGAATCAACTCTGGATGAATCAGAGCGGTAAGTCTTTCGTTGACCGTGGTTTGATCTCGGGTACGGCCTACAACGCCATGGGAGCGACAGAAGCGGGAATGGGAATCGCGTCCGGCGACTTTGACCAGGATGGAGACGACGATCTGTTTCTGACCCATCTCATCCGGGAAACGAACACTCTGGATGAAAACGACGGCACTGGAAGCTTTCTCGATGCCACCACCAACTACGGCCTGGGCAGTATGAGTCTACGGATGACCGGCTTTGGGACCCGTTGGCTGGACTTTGACCACGATGGAGACTTGGATCTTTTCGCCCCCATTCCAGTGTGAACCGGTCGCCAGTTCTGTCACCCGTTTGTCACCCGCTCCAAGACTAAACGATCCGTCACGATTCACCTTTTGGGATGACGGAGGACCCGGTCCAACCCGTTTGTTTATAAGGCCACGAAGGGTCGCTGTTCAACGACAACTATTTTTGACCGGGGCGACGACGATATTTGCCCACTGAAGTTGATCGTTTGTCGAGTCGGTTTTGGCTCTCCTTTCTTGGGGTTTGAGAAGGGTTTCTGTTTCTCTCCTGCTTTCCGAGCGTGGGGGTGGAGTGAGGGCGTAGCCCGAACGGAGTTCCCACGCTTCGCGACGTTCTGATAAGCCCATCGAAAGGGCTCCTGGTTGAGTTGTACGGCCCCACCCCTTGACCCGTTTGTCTGTATGGCCAGGAGAAGGGGCTTCGCGTGACATTTTGTTCTGTCAACAGCCGAGCGGGAGTCAACTGGCCTCCTTTTGGGTTCGCTTCTTGGCCGCTTCCATTCGGTAGCTGGAAACGTTCAATTCCAGGATCACACTGTGATGAACCACCCGATCGATAGCCGCGGCCGTCGTCAGTGGATCCTTGAAGATCTTCTCCCAGTTCGAGAAGACCAGATTGCTGGTCAGTAGGATGCTGCGTCGTTCGTAGCGATGAGACAAAAGCGTGAACAGAATCTCCATTTCTTGCCGGTTCTGTTGCACGTAGCCAATGTCGTCAATGATCAGCGCCTCGAATCGATCGAGCTTCTTGAGTTCCTTTTCCAGGGTCAGCTCGAGCTTGGCTCGAAGCAGCCGTTGCACCAGCAGCGCACAGGTGGAGAACAACACTCGGCGATCCTGCAAGATGAGCTCCTGCCCTAAGGCGCAAACCAAGTGAGTCTTCCCGCTTCCCGGATTGCCGAAGACCAATAGGTTTTCAGATCGATCCAGAAAGTCTCCCTCCAGAAGCGCGGACAATTGGCGATCCACATTTTGTGGAAGCCGAGAACGATCTAGTGCCGTCAGGCTCTTGTCCCAGGGAAGCTTGGACTGCCGTCGCAGCCGTTGGATTCGGCGTTCCCGGCGGTCAGCCACCTCCAACTCGGACAACGCCAGCAGATACTGAGGATAAGACCAACTTTCCTTCGAAGCCAAAGTGGCTTGCGAGCTGTGATGCTCTCGAAACGTCGGTAGGCGCAGTTCCACCAGAGACTGGCTTAGTCGTTGCAGATTTCCTCCACTCATGGCCTCACCTCCGACTCCCGTGTACTGAGCAATCGGTCGTAGACATGGATATCGACTTCAGGGACCTGGACTTCCCAGGCTGGGCTCGCCGGCTCAAGCAAGGCCTCTTTCAGAACTTGAAGTCGCACTCGGCACCCCCTTTCAATCAGCTTCTTCAGTGCCTGTCCGACTCGCTGCTCCCCCTCCTTCGCTGCCAACTCCAGGATTCCCAGATACTGACGGTCGGCTGTCCCAGGGCAATCCTCTCGCAGTTCATCGTAGGCGACTCGAAACAGCACACCGGGGAACAGGTCTTCCCGCCAGCGGTAACGTGCAAAGGCTCCCGGCTTGCGCACCAAAGAGTGGATTACGTGCCGGTAATCGATCCGATGCTTGCCCTCGCCTCGCAGTCGAGGCATCTGGGCTACCACCTGGCTGGCATACCGCACCTCCAAGTGATCCGCCCACATCCGAACCTCCACCCGCTCTCGGATCAAGCGGCTGTCGACCGAGTAGGTGTTGTTACGGACTCGGATGGTTGAACTTGGCGAGACCTTCACTCGATAGCTAACGAAGTCCTCCAGTCGACGATTCGGTAACGGCGCCATCACCTCCAGTTCTTCCTGAAGTCGCCTCTGCCGTCCTGCATTCCGGCGCTCGATGATTCTCTGGATGAATCGCTCGTAGTCGTTCCGCTCCAGAAAATCTCGGCTTCCTCTCAACAGCAGCTCTTGTTCGATGGCTCGCTTGAGCCGGTGATGGGATTGCTCGACATCTCCGTTTTCGTGAGCCTTCCCCGCCTGGGTCCGGCTCCACTTCATGCCGTAATGATCCAGTAATATCTGATAGCGACGCG
Organism: Acidobacteriota bacterium; assembly: GCA_965248635.1. Taxonomy (GTDB): domain Bacteria; phylum Acidobacteriota; class UBA6911; order RPQK01; family CBDAPI01; genus CBDAPI01. Next base: position 609,918 of record OZ252114.1, read on the forward strand.
TGAATACTCCTTTCTTGAGATTGTCGACGGCAGCCGACAAACGATCCGTTCGATGTTCTTGAGGAACTGCTCCCAGCTCCCATATCGCGTTCTGGACTCCCAGCGTCAGGCTCTCAAATGACTCACTGAAGCACAGCGTTGTCGTTTCCCAGTTCGAATAAGTTAGAACGAAGTGATAGAGCAGATGAGGAAACGGTTGCCCTGCGATCGTCACTCCCAGGCTGTTCATAAAGGTGAAGTCGGACTGGGCTTGATGCCCCGGCTCGTGACGCTGCGGAAACATCACTTCCTTCAGCTCACCGTTGCGGGCTCTCCACTGTTTGATGTGCCGCTGCAGCGTTCGTAACTGGCCTTCTTCGAACTTCCCTTCATGAACCCGATTCAGATGATCGAAGACGGTCGTCGCCTCCACCGTCGGAGATCGTTTCAGAATCCCTTCCACTTCCGGCCACACCCATTCGTAGGGGTCCGGTCGGGTTCTCCAGGTCCTCTCCGGCCGACACTCGCTCGGTAGCTTCCCAGACTTCAGATACCTTCGTGCCGTATTCCGCGCCATGCCTGCTTTCGCAGCGGCCATCGTCAACGTCTTTTCCTTTTTCCGCAATTTCATCAGTCTCCTGATCTGCTGGTCTGTAACCATGCTTTCCATGGTCCAAATCAGCTCTGAAAAAGCGGGCAATTCTAATTGTCGCCGTGGAAAATTCTACTCGTCGTTGATCATGGGAGAGCAAGTCGTCGGCTGGATCGCCTCCAAGTTCCTCGATGCCGGGTTGATACAGGCACAGCCCGTCGCGGAGTTCCGTGGCTGTCGCTCCCAGAGGAGCGTCGATGTTACCCGTGGTTAGCCGATGTACCGACAGTGCATGGATTAGACGCAGCTCCATGGGCTTGTAGGCCGGGCGCGTGAACGCCTGTTGGACGCGCCCAGTACTTGGCTGCAGTCGATGACCGCCTTGATATTCGGAATAGCACGGAACGATGGGTTCTCTCGAAGATTGGTCCAGTAGGTGTCGTAGGCGATGAGCCCTGGCCGGTCGTCTGGCATGTCCAGGCTAAGGGCTGGCGCAAAAACAAAATCACAGTACTCAGGGCATCAATACCACCCGTAGCTTCCCGATGTTTCCGCTCATTTCTCATTAAACTTCGTTAAGTTAAGCAGTTACGACGGTTGTAAGGAGTGGGAATAGTTGGTATAATTACCCCTTGTGTGATACGTAGAGGGGAAACTATACCAAATGAAAAGGTCACGAGAACGCGATACGAAACTGCACAACCTGTTAACTGACAATAGGATAGCCACGATTGAGGAGCTCAAGGCAGCTCTTGAGACCACAGCCACCATGACGGTGTTCCGTGGTCTGTCACGACTGGGCTATCTGAGCAGCTATTCACACCGGGGCCGGTTCTACACCTTGGCGGAGATTGCTGACTTCGATGGTCGGGGTTTGTGGAGCTGGCGCTCGGCCCGCTTCAGCCGATTCGGGAATCTGCAGGAGACGGCAGCCGTGTTGGTGCAGCGATCCGAAGCGGGCTACACCGCCTCGGAGTTGGAGTCGGTGCTGCAGGTGGAGGTCAAGCATGCCTTGCTGCGACAGGTGCGCCGAGGCAGGATTGGGCGCACTCGCTTGGGGGGAAACTTCGTCTACCTCAGCGAGGAGGCTGGTGAGCGGAGGCGTCAGGAGTTGATGCGCCAAGAGGGCGAGGATCGCCGGCAGGTGGGTGCCACCCTGGAGAGCGAGTTTCTGCCGGACGAACTCAGGGCGGCCATCATCCTGTTTTTCAGTCTGCTGGATGAGAAGCAAAGACGGCTCTACGCCGGCCTGGAGGCGGCCAAACTGGGCCACGGAGGTGACCGGAAGATGGCCGAGCTTCTGGATCTGGTCCCCCAGACCGTGGCCAAGGGGCGTCGGCAACTGTTGACCGGTTCGGTGAGGCGGGGCCGGGTGCGCAAGGCGGGCGGGGGTCGAAAACGCATCGAAAAAAAACGCCGCAGGTAATCGAGCAGATCCGTTGCCTGCTGGAGCCGGATACCGCTGGTGACCCGATGTCGGCCAGGAGATGGACTCATCAAACGGCCGAAAAGATCGCCCGCTGCCTGGCCGAAAGTCTGCAGCTGAAGATCTCGGCCACGGCTGTGCGTCGCTTGCTCAAAAAGCTGGGCTATTCGTTAAAGAGTAACCGAAAATGCCTGTCGGCGGGAAACTCCCCTTATCGGGACGCCCAGTTCGCGATCATCAAACGATTGCGCCAGCAGTTCGCCCAGAGCGGCGACCCGGTCATCTGCGTCGATAGTAAGAAAAAAGAGCTCATCGGTCTGTTCAAGAACCCCGGTAAGATCTGGTGTCGCGACGCCCCGCAGGTCCAAGACCATGACTTTCGTTCCCAGGCTGTGGGCTTGGCCTGCCCCTATGGGATCTACGATGTGGGCCGCAACTTTGGCGTGCTGGTGGTGGGGCAGTCCGCCGATACGCCAGCCTTTGCCGTCAACAGCATCCTCACCTGGTGGCGTCAGCACGGTCAAGACCACTACCGCCGGTCCCAACGCCTGCTGGTTCTCGCCGACTGTGGCGGAAGCAACGGAGCCGCCCCTCGCGCCTGGAAGAAGCTTCTCCAGGAGAGGCTCGCCGACCCCTATGGACTCACCATTACCGTGGCCCACTATCCCCCGGGCGCCAGCAAGTGGAACCCCATCGAACACCGACTCTTCAGCGAAATCACCAAGAACTGGGCCGGAGAGCCGCTCAAAAGTTTTCAGACCCTCGTCGACTTCGCCCGCAAAACACGCACCCTGACCGGGCTACGCGTGGAGGCCTACCGCGACCGGCGAGTTTACCAGAAAGGAATCAAGGTTTCAGACCAGCAACTGGAGCAGCTTTCCTTCGCTAGAAGCAACTTCCTCGGAAAATGGAACTACACTTTCTCACCCAGACCCCAAAGCCGTGCACAACCGCACTCGGAGGCGATTCTAACCACCGTTCAAGCCGACCCGCCGACCCCTGAAACCCAGCAAGCTGCTTAGTCCAAAATGTAAAGTTAATTCCGCGCCGACCCTAAGGCAGCATCTGGATCGGCTTCGGTCCTCGGCAAAGGCTCTGGCCTTTGCCGAGATCCCGACACATGACTCCATCATCGAAGAGGTCCGCCGTACTCTCGAAGCCAACCGGATGGAAGACGGCGTCCATCTCAGGCTGACGCTGACCCGCGGCGTGAAGATTACTTCCGGAATGGATCCCAGGCTCAATCAAGCGGGTCCGACTCTCATTGTCCTGGCCGAATTCAAAGATCCGGTTTACTCCAGGACGGGGCTGAGCCTGATCACCAGTGCTGTACGACGCTTTCCCCCGGATTGCCTCGATCCCAAGATCCATCACAACAACCTGATTCAGTCGATCCTGGCCAAGATCGAGGCTAACATCGCCGGCGCAGACGACGCTCTGATGCTGGATGATCGAGGGTTTGTCGCAGAGACGAATGCCACTCACGTCTTTATTGTCCACAATGAGCAGGTGATCACTTCCCACACTCGCGCCTGCCCGGAGGGGATCACCAGGCAGACCGTTCTGGACCTTTGTCACAACCATGGCATCGACAGCCGGGTGAAAGACTTTTCCCTCACAGGGGCCTACCGGGCGGATGAGATGTTCTGCACCGGGACGATGGGGGAGCTGGCCGCGGTGACTCAACTGGACGGAAGGCGAATCGGCGACGGTCGGCTTGGTCCCTTGACCCGGAAGCTGTCCGATCTTTTTCAACAAGAAGTCCAGGACCGCGGAGACCCGATCTTTTGAGCAGGGGGAGTTCTTCTCCCGCGAGACGTGTCCTTTTTGAACAGCCCCGAAAAGTTCACGCCGCCACTTCGGGCGTCTTTTCGCCGACAGCTTTGTTGCGCTACCTCGAAAGACTCCCGGTTTTTCTGCGTCGCGCGCCAGGGTCACCGCGTCGTGAGACCATACCGTCTGGCGCCGTTGCAGTTCCTTTTTGCAACTTCTTGCAACACGCTGTGTCAAAAGCGAGCGAGCAAGGTGATTTGCGGCACTGACATTCGAGGAGATCACTGGCAAAGTTCTATCCAGAAAGAATAAGGAGAATCCCGAGTTGAGACATGTTTCCTTCCCCGGTGACTCATCTCGGCTTGAGATACGAGGCCCGGATCTGACCCCCGACGACACCTCCTGACCAACTCAGATCCTAGCCTGAAAGGTGGCGCCCCAAGTTTGCCCTCGCCACACCGGCGTTTTGGGGCGCCTTCATTCTTGTGCGTTCCAAGGGGCCTGCAGACCCCGGTTACTGGTTACCGGTTCCTGGTTTCCCGCTCATTGCCCATTCGCGCCTCCTACGCTCGACGGCCTGCCAGGCCACCTCAGGGACCGGCCCGTGGGCCGTAAGGAACCGTAACAACCAAGGAACCTTCAGAGGCAGGAGCGGAAGCGACTGCGCAGGGGCGCCGAAGTTGCCGGGAGCCGTGCAACAAATACTCAAAATCGAGACAGGACAGGGTCTGTCGTCTAAAATGAATGGAATCTGGTGGACAGGTGGAAAACCATTTGGTTTTTGAGCCAAGTTCTCGCAGAATATTGAGACCGATTCTCGCTGGGTCTTTTCACCCATGCAGTCAATGTGGGAAAAGAAAATGGACGAATCAAGGTTCAACTAAATCTGAGGAGTGAGCAATGAAAGAAGGGAAGCTGGTAGTTCTGACTGCTCCCCTGACAGAAATGATTGACCACGCGGGCTACTTCATTCAAATGGCGATGGCTTCCATCCCCATCTGGATGGAGGGAGTGATCAACCGCAAGTACCCCGAATGGAAGAACGTGCGTCGCTTTCCGGACGGCACCGCCGTGTCCGTGCCGGCCGGCCTGCGTGTAGTCGAAGCTGTGTTGGAGGAGGAATTCGGCGCCGACAGCGTGGCAGTATGCTATCCCGACGACCTGGACCAGTTCCTGGGTTCGGCCACTCGAGTCGTGGCCGTATCTACGCACAATCCACTCGGAGTCACTTTTGCTGCCGGCGTGTACACCTCAATTTTTGGCAGCTCCAAGCGACCGATCAATGCTCACTACGCGGACTTGATGTTCAAGAAGATCGAGGCCAGTCCCTATCGCCAGAATTTTAAAGTGGTGGTGGGAGGCTCCGGCGGATGGCAGATCAACCAGACCGGCTACTCCGAGAAGATGGGGGTTGACTGCGTGATCGACGGCAGAGGGGAGTCCAGCGGCACCATCGACATCTTTCGCAAAGCTGTGGTCGGCGGAGAGATCCCGGGCGTGGCTGCAGTGGGGCACCCCCCTGGGGCCGAGTCCATCGTCTTCCCGGACAAGCCCACAACTTTTGGCGTCGTAGAGATGACGACGGGCTGCGGTCGTCGCTGCAAGTTCTGTATGCCTGACCTGAACCCCCAGATTGATCTCCCCAAAGAGAAGATCCTGGAGGCGGTTCGCGCCAATACCAGGCATGGAAACAAACAGATCTCGCTGGCCACCGAGGACATGTTCATCTGGGGACAGGTTCACACGGACACGCCTTTTTTCTTCCCCAATCGGGAGGCTCTGACCGATCTCTATCGGGAGATAGCCAGGACACCGGGAGTCGAGCAGACGGTCTTGAGTCACTGTACGATGGCGCCGTCCGTGGTGGATCCAGAGCTGATCCGACAGTTGTCGGAGATCATGCTGGATCAGAGCCCGATCCATCTTCCTGCTTTGAGTTCCCATCCCAAGAAGAAGGCCCTGGTCCCCTTGATCGGTCTGGAGACGGGGTCAGTTCGAATGGCCAAAGAAGTGATGCCCAGCAAGGGTGTGCCCTTTAAGATCGATGACTGGCCCAGTGTCATGGTCAGGGGCCTGGAAGTCCTGAATCGCAATAACTGGTTTCCAATGTTGACCTTGATGGTGGGGAATCCGGGCGAAACGGACGAGGATGTCAAAGCCACGCTGGACCTGATCCTTGAAATGGAACGGCGGGACCTCTTTGGATTTCTGGTTCCCTCTGTCTTCACTCCGCTGGAAGGAACCCGCATGGAGCACGGTGAGGGTGTCCAGCGCACTCAGGATTTGACGCCCCTGCAATGGCAGTTGATCATGCAGTGCTGGAAGATGAACATGCGTCCGGGGTTGCAGAGCTGGTGGGGTCCGCTTTCCTACAAAGTCGGCGGGATGCTGTTGTGGGCTTTTCGATTGCGAAAAACCAACGGTAAGAACTTTACCTGGCCCATGCTCAGTTTCTGCAGCGCGCTTCCCCAGGGCCTCATGACGAGGCTGGGGAAGATCTATCCGGGACGACCCCTCGAGATCAAGACCAGGGCACAGCTGCTGGCTTCCCTGAGACCTGCTTTCTGGCAATATCTACGCCCCGACTGCGGGGATCTTCCGATGGAGATCGAGCCCGCTGTGATGGCGGATCCGTCCACGACAAGGGTTGAAGTGCCGGTCGCCGGGTGAGGCGCTCACTGTCGCTCGCGCTGTTCCGCGTTCCACGTTCCACTATCCCAGTTCCCGCCGCAGGGCCTGGGCGGCCCTCCCGTGCAGGTTCATCTTGCGGGCTTTTCCCTGGAACAGGGAGCCGCTGCCGCCGCCTCTGCCTTTCAGGATCTCTCCAGCGATTCTCCCCAGCTCAGGCAAGTTGCCGGCGAAGTCCGCTCCGGCAGCCAGGAGAAAAAAGCCTTCGGGCGATCCCGGCGGCGCAGTGGCCGTGAGGAAGGCCAGGCGGCCTCCCACCTGGCGGCTCAAGCGTCTCCCAATGAGTTGCAGAAAGGAAACGGACTGTCCCTCGAAATGATGTTCGATCAGTTTCTCTGCTCCCTCCACGAGCCTCTCCGCCACCACAGCGGCCAGCTCCTGTTCCAACCCGCGAACCTGTCGCCCCAGCTGGCGATATTGCTCCAGCTTCTGCTCGAGAGCACTTCTGAGCTGCCCATCTGAGGTTCCCAGTAGAGAACGCAGTTTGCGGTTTCGAGTTTCGTGCTCCGCCAGTCGGCGCCGGGCTCGACCTCCGGCCACGAAAAAAAGGCGAATTCCACTGCCCACAGTCTCCAAACCCAGGAGGCTGATGACCTCGATTTCACTCGTGCTGGAAAGATGAGTGCCGCCGCAGGTGTTCAAGTCGACCCCTTCAATCTCGACGAGCCGCACGCTGCCCTGGTGGTCAGCCGGCAGTCCCCGGCTGCGGACGTCCATACCTTCATACTCTGCCAGGGTCACTCGCCGGGCCCGGATCGGACGAGCCGCACGAATCTCTGCCGCTGCCTGGTCTTCCAGTTCGGCAAGTTGGTCAGGAGCAAGGTCCGGGCAATCGAGGTCGATATCGCAGCGGTGCTTCCCCAAGTGAAAGGCGCAGGTTTGCCAGCCACAGCGATCGGCGGCCACTGCCGTCAGGAGATGTTGAGCTGAGTGCTGCTGCATGTGATCGAATCGGCGAGCCCAGTCGAGTTTCAGAAGGGCCGGGCCGGCCACTACGGGACCGGAAAGGTAATGTAGAATCCGGCCGTCCCGCTTCTGAGTGTCCTCAACTTGAACGTCCTCGAGCAACCCGCGGTCTCCCGGTTGGCCTCCCCCCTCCGGGTAACAGACCGTGTCCTCGAGAACGGCAAAGGGCCTATCCCGGTCTTGACCGGTCTCGACGATCTCGGTGTCGAGCTCGCGCTGGTAGGGGTTCCTTTCGAAAATCAAGACTTTCTCCAAAGCGAGTCTTACTGTCTGAGATAGGCGTCTTCACGATTGATCCAATCCTCTCGTGGAGGACTGAACAGGTCCAGCACAACGCAATCTTCAACGGCTTCCGCTCTGTGGGGAAGATGGGCCGGGAGATGGATGACCTCCCCTGCGCCGACCACGATTTCCTTGCCCTTCCCGGACCCGATCCAGAACTTCAGGGAACCTTCCAGTATGTAGCTCACCTGCTCATTGTGGTGACTGTGAAGGGGAATCATGGCTCCACGAGCCAGCTGGAACTGAGCCAGCATAATCGATTCGCCGTGGACAAACCTTCGCTGGATGTGCTCACTCAACTGCTCATAGGGCATGTCGTCCCATTTGTAGTGCCGGGCTGCGTTTTCCATGTGGAATCTCCTTTTGAGCATGCAGTGCGGATCTGTTATCCTCCCGGGAGAAAGCGCGGAGGAACCGGGATGGAATGGCTGATCAGCATCTTAGCCCTGCTCATTTCCATTTATGCCCTGATTGTAGCAAGTGGCATGCGTCGGCGTGTCAGGAAACTCGATGGAGAGAGTCTCTACCGGAGTTCCCAGATCAAGGGGGTAGAGGAGCTCCTGGAGCAGAGAATCACTGTCCTCGGCAGATTTGTAGCCCTGGCCTCGCAAGGCCGCCGGCTGACCCAGGAACAGGTCCTGGAAGATCGCCTGTTTGATGATATCGATGCGAGTGGCGCCCGAGAACTGATTGCCCGAAACGAGGCCCTGGCCGTGGATGTGCGGGAGCCGCACGAGTACGCCTCCGGTCACATAGCTGCTGCCAGGCTGGTGCCGGTCAGCCAGATCGAACAGCGCTGGCAGGAGGTCCCATCTGACACGACCGTGATCGTGTACTGTGCCTCGGGAAGTCGCTCCCGAGCTGCCTGTCGGTTTCTGAGCCAGGAGAAGGGTTACACAAGTCTCTTGAATCTGGAGGGAGGAATCGGATCCTGGGGCGGCGAGACAGAGAAGGGAATGGGGCTGCCCCCGAAGGCCGTTCAAACAGTTGGTCCCGCCTCCACGACTTCCCGGCCAACTCCCGACTCGTAGGCGGAGAAGTTCTCCAGAAACCTTCGCGCCAGCCGGGCCGCTTCTTCCGAATGGACTGCCGGATCAGACCAGGTGCGGCTGGGATTCAGGACCTCACTGGGTACTCGTGGACAACTGGCGGGGAAGGAAAGACCGAAAATGGGGTCGGTCTGGTATTCAACTTCGTCCAGTTGACCCAGATGGATGGCGTCCACAATGGCCCGTGTATGTGGAAGGCTGATTCGGTGGCCTGTGCCAAAGGCCCCTCCCGTCCAGCCCGTGTTCACCAGCCAGGTCTTCACTCCATGTGTCTTGATCCGCTCAGCCAGCATTTCAGCGTAGCGACCCGGATGCCAGACCAGAAACGGGGCTCCAAAGCAAGCCGAGAATGTCGCTTCAGGGTCGGTCACTCCGACCTCGGTTCCGGCCACTTTCGCCGTGTAGCCGCTGATGAAGTGGTACATGGCCTGTTGCGGCGTCAAGCGACTGACGGGAGGAAGAACCCCAAAGGCATCGCAAGTCAGAAAGATGATGTTGGAAGGATGGCCTGACCGGCAGGGAATCTTGGCATTGGGAACGAACTCAATGGGATAGGATCCCCTTGTGTTGGTCGTGATCGAGGTGTCGCCGTAATCCACTTGGCGAGAGTCCGGATCGAAGATGACATTCTCGAGCACCGATCCGAAGCGGATAGCAGCGTAGATCTCGGGTTCCAACTCGGAGGACAGATCGATGACTTTGGCATAGCAGCCGCCTTCGATATTGAAAATTCCATGGCCGGTCCAACAGTGCTCGTCGTCTCCGATCAGGGCCCGATTGGGGTCGGCGGAAAGAGTCGTCTTGCCCGTGCCCGAAAGGCCAAAGAAAAGAGACACCTGCCCGTCCTCACCCTGGTTGGCCGAACAGTGCATGGAGAGAACATCCCGTCCGGGCATCAGGTAATTCATCAGCGTGAAAACACCCTTCTTCATCTCACCTGCGTACTCGGTTCCCAGAATCACCGACTCGGCCCGGTCCAGGTGTAGGGCAATACTGGTGCTGGATGAGACGCCGTCGATGTCGAGACTGGCAGGCGAGCGCCCTGCGTTGTAAATGACTGAATCCGGTTCCCGAAAGCTTTCCAGTTCCTTGGGGGTCGGACGGATCAGCATGTTGTGCATGAACAGCGCGTGGTAGGCGCGCTCACAAATGATCCTGATCTTGATCTGGTACTCGGGATCCCAGCCGGCGAAGCCGTCAATGACAAAGAGTCTCTTTCGGCTGTTCAGGTAGGCAATCGCCAGCTCCCTGTTCAAGTCGAATGAGTCTTCCGAAAGAGGGATATTGATGCTACCCCACCAGACGTCTCCTTCCGTGGCCGGAGTTCTGACAATTCGTTTGTCTGCAGGAGAACGCCCGGCCTTGCCCCCGGAAAGAGCCACCAGAGCACCAGTCGAGACCACCGCGGTGTCGGCTTCGTGGCGGAGGGCTTCTTCGTAAAGCCTGGCCGGGGAGGGGTTTCGAAGGATCTTTTCCACGCTGATCCCATGTGATTTCAAATCGATGTTAGCCACCTGGTTTCCTTTCATTTATTGCCGGGGATTATTCTAATGAACCGACTAGGGAAGTTCCACGTTCCATGAACCTTTGAACCTTTAGGCTTCAACATTTAACCTTCAACGTTTAACCTTTAGCCCGGGAACCGGTAACCAAGCGAATGAAGATCGGAATCACCTGCCACCCTACATTCGGGGGGAGTGGCATCGTCGCCACCGAACTGGGTATGGAGCTGGCCCTTCGAGGCCATCAGGTCCATTTCATCACCTATGCAAACCCGATTCGACTGCAGCCCGATGCCTCTGGCATCCATTACCACGAAGTGAAGGTCGAACCCTATCCGCTCTTTCAGCACCAACCCTACACCCTGGCGCTGGCTTCCAGGATGTCAGAAGTGGCCGTTCGCTACGGCTTGGATCTCCTCCACGTACACTACGCGATCCCCCACTCGGTCTCGGCATTCCTGGCCAAGAGGATTCTAGAACCGGCAACCCGTCTTCCGGTGGTGACCACTCTGCACGGCACCGATATCACCCTGGTGGGGATTGAGCGGTCCTATTTTCCCATCACTCGTTACGCCATTGAGAATTCCGACGGGATCACGGCCATCAGTCACCACCTGGCGGAGAGAACCAGGAAGGTCTTTGAGATCTCCCGTCCCATCCGTGTCATTCCCAACTTTGTGAACTGCGATCGCTACAGGCCGGATCCAGCGAAGAAAGACGGGCGGGAAGGGGAGAGAACTCTGATCCACATTTCCAATTTCAGGAGAGTGAAACGAGCGACGGACTGCGTGCGCATCCTCCAGGAGGTACGACGCCAGGTTCCGGCTCGTCTGCTCATGGTGGGGGATGGCCCGGAAGCCGGTGCGGCTGAACAGCTGGCGGCTGAGCTCGGCGTCTCCCACGCCGTTGACTTCCTGGGGAGCCAGCTCCGCATCGATCAGCTTCTTCCCTCGGCTGACGTGCTGCTTCTGCCCAGCGAAATGGAGAGCTTTGGCCTGGTTGCTCTGGAAGGAATGGCCTGCGGAGTCCCGGCTGTGGCGACCCGAACGGGTGGAGTCCCCGAGCTGATCAGCGATGGGGTGGATGGCTTTCTTGATCCCGTTGGGGACATACAAGGGCAGGCGAAGCGGGTCATCCTCCTCCTGAGTGACAGCCAGCTCTACGAGAAGATGTCAACAGCTGCCAGGAACATAGCGCGCGAGAAGTTTGATACCAGCCAGATCATCCCTCAGTATGAGCACTATTACGAAGAATTATGCGGCGGACAGAAGACCTGAAAGTGTGTACTTAATGGTGCAATCACTCTTTCAGCAGTTCGGGGAAGGCTCCGTGCCATGAGGGAATATTGCCTGTCGTAGGAGTGGCTGGAGGCACGGGAGCTGGGAAATCCGCTCTGGTGGAAGGCATTGTCGATCTGATCGGCTTTGAAAAGGTGGCCGTTTTGTCCTCGGATGCGTATTATCGAGATCGGGGGGACTTGTGCTCCGGGGATCGAAACGAGGTCAACTACGATCATCCCGAAGCGCTCGAGATGGACCTCCTCGTAGCGGACTTGAGCCGGCTGCGTGACGGACAACCCATTCACCGGCCGGTCTACGATTTCGAGACACACAGCAGGCTCCATGAGAGGGTCAGGGTACAATCGGCCCCGATCATTATTCTGGAAGGAATCCTGATCTTCGTTGACGACCGCCTCCGGGACTTGATGGACCTGAAGGTCTTTGTCGAGGCACCGTCGGACATTCGTTTGATTCGCCGCCTGCGGCGGGATGTTGCCCGGCGGGGCCGTTCAGTTGAGTCGGTGACGACGCAATACCTGGAGAGTGTTCGACCGATGCACGAGCGGTTCGTTGAACCTTTCCGGCATTACGCCGACCTGGAGATCCCGGGATACGGCGATCCCGAAGAGGCCGTCGGGCTCCTGCTCCGTCGGTTCCGCGAGCGGTGGCCCGGCCACCCTCTCTTGCCTGGGAGTCGTGGCTGCTAGGCTAGACCAGTACTAGTCTCCGGTCTGGCGGATCGGATCCAGGGCTTCTTCGAGTTCGGCTTTAGAGAGACCGGATCGGCGCCGGGCGACAACTCTGACAGTCTCCCCTGTGGTATGAGCTTCTCCGGCAATCTCGGCGGCCTGCTCGTATCCAATCAAAGGGGCCAGGGCCGTGACCATCGCCAGTGATTTCTCGACCATCTCCCCACACCTCTCGCGGTCTGCTTCAATTCCTCGAATGCACTTGTCCGCAAACATGACCGACGCGTTGGAGAGCAGATCGATGGATTGCAACAGGTTGTATGCGATGACCGGCATCATGACATTGAGCTCGAAACTCCCGGACTGTCCGGCAACGGCGATCGTGAGATCATTGCCCATCACTTGTGCTGCCACCATAGTGACGGACTCCGCAATCACTGGATTCACCTTGCCCGGCATGATCGAGCTCCCGGGCTGGGTGGGGGGTAGAACGATCTCTCCGATTCCGCAGCGGGGCCCCGAACCCAGCCAACGGATATCATTCGCAATTTTCATGAGGCTTACGGCTGCGCCCCTCAACGACGCGCTTGCTTCAACAGCGGCGTCCTTGGTCGCGAGGGCCTCAAATCGGTTCTCGGACTCCCGGAACTCGAGGTCGGTCCACTCATTGAGTTTCTCGACCACTTTTTCGGGAAACCCTTCGGGGCAGTTCAGCCCGGTCCCCACGGCAGTTGCTCCGATGGCAAGTTCAGAGAGAGAATCAAATGTCCCGGCTACTCGGGCCGCCGCCTGCTCCACCATCCTGGCGTAGCCCGAGAACTCCTGTCCCAACCGGATGGGTACGGCGTCCTGGAGATGAGTTCGCCCAATCTTCACAACGTCGTCGAACTTCTCTGCCTTGGACTGGAGTGCCGACTTCAAATGTTGCAGGGCCGGCAGGAGCTTTCTCTCCATCTGCTCCAGGGCAGACACGTGAATCGCTGTGGGGATCACATCGTTGCTCGATTGGCCCAGGTTGACGTGATCGTTGGGGTGAATCGATCCATCCCCAACCTGGCCTCCCGCGACCTCAATGGCACGGTTTGCAATCACTTCGTTGGCATTCATGTTTGTCGAAGTGCCCGAGCCCGTCTGGAATACATCGAGTGGGAAGTGATCGTCGAACTGGCCGCTGGCCACTTCATCGGCAGCTTGAAAAATCGCTTCTCCCGGCCCGGCTTCGAGGAGCTCCAGCTCGAGATTGGTCTCAGCCGCAGCTTTCTTGATGAGGCCCAGGGCCCGGATGAACGGTCTCGGAAAACGCAGCTCGCTAAGCTCGAAGTTCACAACAGCCCTCTGTGTCTGGGCTCCGTAATAAGCGGTTGCAGGCACGGCCACCTCGCCCATTGAATCTTTTTCGGTTCGATACTCTTCCATACCTGTGCATTCTATCAAGCGTCCGCTCAGTGAATTGAGCTTTGCCGGCATGTCCGAAAACCGGAAGAAGAAACCGGCAAAAAGTGATGAAAAGCGACCGAACCGGTCAAATATTGAATTGAAGTCGAGGGGTTTTGGCGTCACTCAAAAACGCTTTTCTGCCGATGTGGAAAACTGTGTGAAAATGCTGTGCTGTCGCAGGTCGATATATGCGTACGAATGTCTTTTCGGGGAACGCCATGATGTGCACACAAAATGGGCATTCCATGGGGGCTCATTTTTCTCTTGGCGTCCCGAAAATGCTGACTATACTTGACTTCGGTCCCAAGGGGTGGACACGAAAAGCCAGCCCCTGAGACAGCGGTTCTCAGCCGGTAGACGCCACTTTCAGCTCCGGCCGAAAGAGGAAGGAATCGGGTTGAGAGGTTGTCTTGAGAAGGTGCCTTCGGGTGCAGTCGAAAGGCAGAGCGAAGCGAGAAGCAAACCGGTTTCATTCGTGGTTCCGGAGAAGAGCTCACTTCGGATTGTTGGCTCGGTGAGTGGGGTCTCTGGCAAGGCGGCTTTGCTCGGGACTTCTGGGTCATACCTGGAGGTCACGACACGGCACGCCAGGCCAAAGACGGCGAGCAGGCCTTGGCTCGATGTGAGTGGCTCTGTCAGGCACGTCGTAGCCAAGACGAGGCGCCACTTCGTGACGCGCGGGACGGGTTCTTTGAATCCGTACCGGGTGATCACGAGGACACCACACGGCTTTCGTGAACATCACTTGGGGCCATTTTTCTTTTGCGACCGCAAGTTTCCATGGTGCGACGAGTACTCAGCAGAACCCGAGCCTCGGCGAGGGCTGATGTAAAATACTGACTTTTCCTATTTGGTCACTCAGATCACAGCGTAAAAGGGCGATTTGCATTTATAAGACCAATGTATGAATGCCAAGATTAGGCTCGATGGGGAGGGCAGTTTTCAGGGCTGCGGCCTCATCACGTCAAACAAGTGAGAACGCCACCGAGGGGCAACCAATTGTGACCTCTGCTGAAAAAGGTTCGATTCTAGAGACGGCTGACCGGGTACGATCGGGCGAGATCTCTCCGCTGGATCTTGTTCAGGAAGCCCAGGCAAGAATTGAAGCTCTCAACCCGACTCTGAACGCCTATATCTCCGTCAACTCCTCTGCCGAGGAGGAAGCGCGGCAGCTGGAAGTGGAACTGCAGGCCGGACAGTGGCGGGGACCGTTGCATGGAATCCCGATTTCGCTCAAGGACATCATCGATGCCGAAGGCACGGCTACGACGGCGGGTTCCAGGGTCTTTGGAGAGGGATGTCAGGCCGGGACCGACGCCGCCCTGGTGGAGAGACTTCGCGCCAGCGGTGCTGTCGTCCTGGGGAAGACGAATCTCCATGAATTTGCTTATGGCGTAACCAGTGAGAATCCCCATTTCGGAACGGTTGGCAATCCCTGGAATTCCGAGTTGATTGCGGGTGGGTCCAGTGGAGGATCGGCCGTGTCAGTAGCGACCCGAATGTGTTTCGGGTCGGTTGGCACCGACACCCGGGGTTCCATTCGAATCCCCGCCGCCTGCTGTGGTGTGACAGGTTTCAAGCCCACACTGGGGAAGGTTCCCATGGACGGAGTGATGCCGTTGTCCCCAACCCTGGATCACGCCGGACCGATCGCCCGGAGTGTAGAGGACGCGGCTGTCCTGGCTTCAATCCTGTGCGACGATTCCAGCCTGGAGCCTTTTCGATTTCGCTTTGACCCACCACCCAGCGTCACACTGGGTATCTGCCCCTACTTCCTGGACCGGATCGATCCCGAAATCGAGCAGGCTGTCTGGTCGGCAATCGACGTACTGAAGCAGGCCGGCATGGTTGTCAAGGCCGTCGATATCGAAAAGCTGGCGGACGCGATCCCCGCATCGGCAGTGATCGCAAGCGTCGAAGCTCTGTGCTACCACCGCCAGTTTTTGGACGAGCAGCAGGATGGTTACGGTGAGAACGTACTCGAGCGGCTACAGACAGGTCGCCAGCACGAAGCCATTGATCTGGCTGAGGCGTTCTTTACGCGCAGAAAAATCGGTCGAGTCCTGGCCGAGGTCTTTGAAGAAGTCGACTGCCTGGTCGGCGCAACAATTCCGTGCCTGCCCCCGGCCGTCGGGTCCAGTTCGATTGATGTTTCCGGCAGCGGAGAAGGGATCGTCGATGCTCTGGTGCGAATGAACGCAGCACAGAACGTCGCTGGAGTCCCCGCACTCTCCTTGCCCTGCGGTCTCTCGGCTGCGAGCATCCCGCTTTCCCTGCAGCTGATTGCCGCCAGCGGAAAGGATCAGTTGCTTTTGCGTCTGGGCCACTTCTTCCAGTCCGTAACTGACTGGCACCTGCAGAAGCCGCCCCAGGGTTAGGACGTTCCGCGTTCCA
Source organism: Acidobacteriota bacterium (assembly GCA_965248635.1). GTDB lineage: Bacteria > Acidobacteriota > UBA6911 > RPQK01 > CBDAPI01 > CBDAPI01. The sequence continues at coordinate 625,975 of OZ252114.1, forward strand.
CGTTTCGCTTTCCACGTTACTCAGGGCCGCGACTGTTTGGAGTGATGTTCTTGAGAGTGGAAGGGGCCTCAGGGCCGCGACCGCCGGGCCTGATGTTCAAACTCCAGGGTCGCCGCCCCAAGGCGCCTCCCACATTCTCCTGATGTTCAAACTCCTCGGTCTCCAGAAACTTTAAATCTTGACATATAGATGTCTATCGATATATATTGATGGTCATCGATATGAAGGTGAGAACAGACGGGCCGGATATTGCCTGGTTTGGCAGGGTTATTTCCGATCCGACACGCCAGGAACTCATGAGACTGCTTTGCTGTCGATGGCTCTGCGTCAGTGATCTTGTAGATCACCTGGGGGTGACCCAGCCCACGGTATCCCATCACCTCGCTGTTCTGCGAGGCTCGCGGCTGGTCCAGTTGCGCCGAGATGGAAAGCAGGTCTTCTATACACTGAACCAGGACGAAGTCACCGTCTGCTGTGGCCGGATCATGAGGACACTGGCGCCAGAGAGAACCGTTCCAGAAGCGGATGAGCCTCCGGAAGGAAAGGTTGGAGGATAGAATGCTCAAGACATCACCCCAAAAAATCCACGAGGCGGTGCGAAGCCGCTACGCCGAAAAGGCTGTATCGAACGAATCCTGTTGCGAAGGTGAGCCGACCTGCTTCGGAGAGAAGATCTATGACTCGAATATCTCAGGTCTCCCCGCTGAGATCGCGGACGGATCCCTCGGGTGTGGAGATCCCATCACACTGGCCGGACTGAAACCGGGACAGGTTGTGCTCGACCTTGGCTCGGGAGCAGGTCTGGACTGTTTTCTGGCTGCCCGCCGGGTCGGGGATCAGGGCCGCGTGATCGGCGTGGACATGACGTCCGAGATGATCGAGAAAGCGCAGGGCAACCTGGCCCGGCTCGAGCTGGAAAATGTCGAGTTCCGGAAGGGGCAGATTGAAGAGCTTCCTGTGGGGTCCGACACCATTGACGTGATTATCTCCAACTGCGTCATCAACTTGAGTCCCGACAAACAGGCGGTCTTGAAGGAGGCCTACCGGGTTCTGAAACCCGGCGGCCGACTAGCCGTATCTGATCTGGTTCGCCACGGGGATATCGGCCGGCTACGGCGCTCGTTTCTGGAAGCCTGGTCCGGCTGCATGGCGGGAACCGAAGAGATTTCCGATCTGGTGTCCCAACTGGAGCAGGCCGGATTCACTCAGATTTCCATTCGCACGCAGGACGGCGCCAGTCTTCCGGCAAACGGGCCAAAACCGCGCCACGGCAGAATTGTCAGTGCCCAGATCCAGGCTGTGAAGCTTGGCGTTCTGTCGTCAATTGGACAGGCCGACACCGGATGTCAAAACCCGAGCGTCAGCGAGGGCTGAGTGGTAGCCGCGGCCTGGCGCCCGCGGTGCTGTTGGCGTCTGCGGAGAAGACGATCTCTGCCCGGAACCCGGATCACTCGTCGCGGGAGAAAGCTGAATCGAAGGCCATTCCGGGCGGCGGGAAGTCGATGTCTTTTACAAAGGCCGCGGCCTCGGCCGCTCCGTGCTCCCGATCCATTCCGGGGTCTTCCCATTCAACGGAAAGGGGACCACTGTACCCGATATCATTCAAGGCTCGAATAATCGATTCGAAGTCGATGTGGCCCCGGCCCAGCGAACGAAAATCCCAGAATCGGTCGGGATCTCCAAACTCGAGGTGCCCTCCAAAGACTCCGCCCGGCATGGGGCGGTCCGACCAGGCCACGTCTTTCATATGGACATGGAAGATACGATCGGCAAACTCGCGTAGAAAGCCGACGTAGTCCACCCCCTGGTAGCCGAGATGGCTGGGATCGTAGTTGAAACCAAAGATGTCTCTTCCGCCAAGTGCCTCCACAGCTCTCCGGGCGGTCACAACGTCAAAGGCGATCTCAGTGGGATGAACTTCCAGCGCAAATCGGAGGCCCTCCTCCTCGAAGACGTCCAGAATCGGGTTCCAGAGTTCGGCAAACTCCCGGAATCCGCTCTCAATCTGGGCCCCGTCGACCGGAGGAAAAGAGTAAAGGAGGTGCCAGATCCCACTCCCAACGAATCCATTCACCACCTTGACTCCGACCCGAGTGGCCGCTCGGGCGGTTGCTTTCATCTCCTCGGCGGCCCTCTCCCGGACGCCTGCAGGATCCCCGTCTCCCCAGACGTGAGGAGGAAGTATGGAGCGGTGGCGCTGGTCGATACGGTCGCAGACCGCCTGGCCGACCAGATGATTGCTGATAGCGTGACATTCCAGGCCGTGGCGCCGGAGGGTATTCCACCGATCCTGACAGTAATCGTCATCTTCGAGTGATTTGACCACGTCGAAATGGTCGCCCCAACAGGCGATTTCGATGCCGTCGTATCCGAAGGATTTCGTTTTCTGGCAAATGGTCTCGAAATCCAGGTCAGCCCATTGGCCGGTGAAAAGTGTGACTGTTCGACTCATTTTGTATTCTCCTGGTTGAGTATCTATTGGTTTCCGATCGGTGCTCCTGCGGGTGCGGAAGGGGGTTTCGGGCTTTTGAATTCGGGATGGGGCCGTTCCAGAAGGGCGGTGATCCGGCGCAGTGCCTCTTCCACGTGAGCCAGCTCCACTCCGACCTGAACAGACCTGGAATCAAGGTGCAAAGCGAGGTCTCTCAACTTAGAGCCAGCCGTGGCCCGAGCGTCCGACGAGGCCCGCGAACTCTCGGCCAGGTCGATGAATCGGTCCAGTACCACCCTCTGCACGGCCCGGGCTACTGCCGCGTCCCATCTGTCACGGGGAGTGGGCGCCTTCCAGGTGGCATTCAGGAGGGCGGCGATGGCCCCGACCAGTTCCGGCTGGTTGGGATCGAGAGCACTCGCCAGGCTCAAGCGCGAGGCTCGTTCAGGATGCAGAATCACAGAGACTGTCAGGTCGGCGGCCACGGTGGTGGCAGAGAGAGGATCGAAGATTCTTCCGGTGGTCCGGGGGAACTGTTCCCTCTGGTCTGCGTACCCGTAGGCAGCCGGGGGCAGAATGTCGAGCAGTCGCCTCGGAAAACCGACCTCTTCCACTTCCAGTGTCTTGATCAAGGCTGCCAGGGCCCGCTTCTGAATGTGAGGCTCAATGACCTGCGGGAGCGGCAATGGGTCACCACGCAGTTTGTATGTGTACGAGTAGCCACCCAGGAGTTTAGCGGCGGCCTCGATCTGGTAGCGGTGGTGCAAGAAGGCCGGGACGACCACCTTGCTCAACTCTCCCAGGGGAGTTCCCGCCGGGAGGTTCTGGACGTTGAAACTGTTCAGCGCAATCCGTCGCACCTTCAGAGATTCCTCGAGTGCGGTAACTGGATCCTTGCCGTTGTCCCAGAGACTGGCATATCCGTGAGGACTCCAGTAAAAGCGGGCGTCGGCGTCGGTGACAAAAAAGAGCCCCCGTCGGAAGGCATCCTCAATGATAGAATTCAGCGCACCCGCCTCACTCGTGCCGGGAGGGAAGTGGGAATAAGCAAAGCGGACAACGACCTTGTCCCACTCTCCGATACCGACTCCATAAGCCCCGCTGAGGTTGAGAGTCCGGTCATTGTTGATCCCAACCAGGGGAGCCGGATAATCCATGACCGACTCGCGGCCGAAGTTGCTGGCCGCAAAGTTGTGTGCAAATCCCAGCGTGTGTCCGACCTCATGAGCCGAGAGTTGTCGAATCCGGGCCAGGGCCACTTCTGTCGCCGAAATCTGGGGGTCAAAGGAAGCCAGATAGGTGGGTGTGGGGCCGGCGCCAAAGGCGCAGGCTCCAGATCCCCCGCCGGCAGGAAACAGGGGCTGCAGGCTCTCAATCAGCATCCGATCCTGTCGAACTCTCAAAGAGCCCAGCTGGACGTGCCCCTTGATGATCTCTCCGGTGCGTGGATCGACCACGGAATGACCGTAAGACCATCCGCGCGTGGAGCGGTGAACCCACTGGATCACGTTGTACCGAACATCCAGGGGATCGGCCCCCTCGGGGAGGATTTCCACCTGAAAGGCGTTGTGGTAACCTGCCGCCTCAAATGCCTGGTTCCACCAGCGGGCGCCTTCCAGCAGTGCGGATCGAACCGGTTCCGGCGCTCCCGGATCCAGATAATAGATGATCGGCTCCACAGGTTCCGACACGGCGGCACGCGGATCGCGCTTGCTCAAACGGAACCTGGAGATGAGGCGCTTTTCCAGAGGCTGGTCCAGCGCCGTAGCATAGTCGGCAAACGTAATCCCCTGAATCCCCGCGCGAGGATCAAAGCTCCGCGGTCGGTATTCGTTGTCCGGCAGCCGGATAAAAGAGTGGTGTTGACGGACGCTTGGGGATTCGGGAGTCGGTGTCACTTCCGAAACCAGGCGGCCGGGTTCACTTGAAGTGAAGGTGAGAACGGCCTCGAACTCGATGTTGTGGGGGAAGGCCTTGCAGCGAGGGAGGTAGACGGCGCTTCGATTCCTGTCCAGCTCGAAGTCTCCCTGGGCGGCCATTCGCAGCCGCCCGATGACACCGTGCGCATCCCTCACCAGAAAGTCGGTTGCGTCGAGCAGGGCGACTGGGCCGGTTTCTGCCGCTACCCGGCTCCCCCACAGAATCGATTGAGCGAAGGACTCCGTTACGGCTCTCCGTTCGGCAGGATGGTTCGTGATCGCCCGATATCGCTGGTTGGGTTCCACCAGAAAAACGCTGGGACCGTGTCTCTGGAAGCGCACCACTTTCTCTCGACCTTGGCGGGTTCGGGCCAGGCCGATGGGGTTCGATCCCAGCCCCGTTGCCAGGGATTCCAGGTACAGAAATTCTTCCTCGAAACGGTCAATTTCCAGCCATATCTTGCCCTCCTTCTCATCCCAGAAGAAGTTGAAGTAGCCTTCGTGACGCTCCATCCCCTCGGTCTTCTCGGCGATCGACGGCAGGGCAACCAGGAAGGTATTGAGGGCCGTGAGAATGACGCAAGCGGTCACCGGCAGCAAAGTAAGGGTTCTACAGTGAGTTCTTCTTCCCATCTTGAAATCCTCGCTGGCGGCTATCGAGGAATCGATTATATCCCTTGCTGAAAAGGCGGGGAAATGACGGTAGCATCATCGGGAAGGAAGCGAGCCGCCCGTCGCCAGGTGTGTTTCGGGATCGGCGGCGAACCTGTCGAGGCACCCGGCGCAGCAGAAGAAGAAGCGGGAGCCCTGGTACTCGTGGACATGGCGGCCGCCGGCCACTTGAACTGTCATACCGCAGATCGGGTCCAGCGCAGTCTGCGAAGCTCCGGCCTCAGCCGAGACAGTTTTGCCGGCCGGTGTCTCAGCCTGCCACTCGAAGCTCCCGGTGGCGCGGCGCAGCTGGACGATCCCGGCCACTATGCTCAAGGCAATCTCCTCGGGTTCGCGGGCCTGGATGTCAAGACCGGCGGGGGCGTGCAGGCCCGAAAGCCGCTCGTCGCTGAGTCCCCGGACTTTCAGATATGCTCGGATCGATTCCGCCCGTCTGGGACTGGAAACGAGACCGACGTACGGCGCGTCGGATTCGAGGGCGTACTCAAGGGGCGCTCGCCACCTTCCCGACCAGTTCTCGCTCGTCGTCGGTGGCGCGCATGGGCACGGGGTTGACGTTGGTGAGGCCGATGCGGGCAGCCTGAACTGCATCGCCCTCGAGGCTGAGCTGGACGGCCACTGCCGAGACGGCATAGTCACCGACCTTGCGCTCCATTTTGAGGTAGGCGCCTCCCGCCCCCGGCAGCGGAGTGGGGATGCGGATTTCGGCCAGGATTTCATCCGCCCGTAGGGCGCTCTCGAAGAGCCGGACAAAGAAGTCATCGATCGGGATCGAGCGCGAACCATCCGGGCCTCGAGCCAGAACCGAGGCACCGTAGGCGAGCATGGTCGCCGGGTGGTCGTTGGCGGGATCGGCATGTGCCAGGTTGCCCCCGACCGTGGCGAGATTTCGTACCAGGGGATCGGCGATCACTCGAGCGGTGTCTGCGAGAAGGGGGTACCTCTCTCCAACCAGCCGCGACTCCTCGAGTGCCGTTTCTCGGGTCAAGGCGCCGATCGCGAGGTGACCATCCTCCTCGCGGAGATATTCGAGATCAGGAATGCGGTTGATATCGATCAGGATCTCAGGGCTGGCCAGGCGGAAGCGCATTGCCGGAATCAGACTATGGCCGCCCGCCAGGATCTTGGCGTTCTCGCCGTGCTCAGCCAGGAGCGCGAGAGCTTCATCGAGCGAGTTGGGTGCGAGGTAGTTGAACGGACCGGGGATCAACGTGGGTACCTCCTTTGGCAGGCGTCCTGGGCCCGGGTGGAGCCGATCATCCCAGGATGAAATAGAGGAAGAGAAGCAAGAGCAGGATTCCGGCGACGATCCAGACCGGCGTCGGCACCAGATCCTTGGCCACCTCTTTGGTGACGTTGGCGGCAAACTCGGCTGTCGAGGGAGCGGTAAACTCGGAGGCAGCCGGAGGGTCGCCACCGGCGGCTTGTGCGGCGATCTGAGCCTTCAGCGTGGTGTTCAAGCCTTCCAGGCTTTGCTTGATGATCGCCTTGGCCGAGCTCTCCATAAGACGCTGGCCCACACTGGCGATGCGGCCGCCGACGTGACCGTCCCCAGCGTAAGTCATCCGGGTCTGGTCGCCGGCGGCGGCGATCTCGATCCGGGCGGTAGCTTTGACGAATCCCTGGGGACCCTGGCCATCCACCTTCATGGTGTAACCGTTGGGCGGATCTATGTTTTCGAGCTCGATGCGGCCACGAAACTTCCCCTGGACCGGGCCAATCTTGATGTTGAGGTCGCTCTGGTACTGGTTTTCGCCGACCAGTTCGAGCTTTTCGGCCCCCGGCATGGTGGCCGCCATCACCTCCGGATTCATCAAGCCGTCCCAGACCTTTTCCGGTGGTGCCTCGAATGTGTACTCGCCTGCAACTTTCATCGATTGAGACGTCCATGTGGACTCGCAACGTGGACCCCAGAACTTGCCGGACCCGACCGGGCTAGACGCATAGGACTTCGTCCGGGGCGCTCCGCAGCAAGCACGGACAAATTGTGCCCGGATGCTACCACAAGTACGGGTAGCATAAGAACTCGCTTTTCGAACAGGAGGACGGACCCCCCCTCCCAACGATTGCCGGGGGACCCTGTTCCCGATAAGATCCAGAGAATGACCGAGGCAGGGAGCTCCCGCATGAAGCAGTTCGGTCCGATCATTGCTCTAGCAGCCGTGCTGTCCGGGTGGGGAACTGCTTTTGCCGGTGTCGGCATAGTTCAAAAAGCTGAGGACAGCAAGCTCCGTTTCGCGGTGATCGGAGACAGCGGAACGGGGAGAGATCCACAGTATCGAATTGCCCGCCAGATGTTGGATCGTCACAGCGAACGCGGGTTCGATTTTGTCCAGATGCTGGGAGACAATATCTACGAGGACGGGAGCCGCAGCGGCTATATGGAGAAATTTGTGAAACCCTACGGGCCCCTGCTCCGCAGTGGAGTGAAGTTCTTCGCCGCCCTGGGGAACCACGATGTGCGATGGGGCAACTGGCGGCACGCTATTGAATACCCTTTTTTCAACATGGGTGGCAGGCGCTACTACACGTTTCGATTTGGGGAAGGCCTGGTCCAGTTCTTTGCTCTGGATACGACGACCTTGGCGAAGAAGCATTCGGACGGTTCTCCGGATCCGAAACAGGAGGCCTGGCTCCAAGACGAATTAGGGGCTTCACGCGCGCGCTGGAGAATCGCTTTTTTCCATCAACCTATCTATTCTTCTCTTCCGGTCTTCTCTTCCGGTCGCCGGCATGGGGGGAACAAGAGGGTCAGGGACTCCCTGGAACCAATCCTGGTGGAGGGCCGGGTGAATATCGTGTTTGCCGGCCACGAGCATTTTTACGCACGCCTGCAACCGCAGCAGGGCATTCTGCACTTCGTCAACGGAGCGGCGGCCAAGCTGCGCAAGGGCAACATCTCCAAGAGATCGCCAATTACCGCCTGCGGAAACGATCAGGAACGCAGCTTTCTGTACGTCGAGCTGGATCCTCAGGAGTTGCACTTTGAGGCCATCAGCGAGTCCGGGCTTGTCTTCGATCAGGGAACCATCTCCTACGATTCCGAGGCAGGTTTGCAGTTGAAGGCTCGGTGTCAATCCAGGCTGAACTGAGGATCCAAAATGAGAGTTGAACTGCCACTGCCGCCGCCCAGGGAATGGGCAGGTTTTTCGCCGGCTCCATGCGCACTGATCCTGCTCTCAATCCTGGCGTGGGCAAGCGGCCCTCTCATCTCCGCTCCCTCTCTACCGAAGTGCGAGGCGCCCCCAATCTTCCGCGGGACTCCCTCGCAGCAGGCCGGCAAGCCGGCTGGTACGGCTCTCCGGGTGGTCAGCTTGAACATGCACGGCGCAGGTGACTGGGGGGTCGTGCAAAGGGAACTGGAAGCCAGTCCTCAGCTTGCCGATGCCGATGTTTTCCTCCTGCAAGAAGTGAAAGAGGACGGGCGCGAGTTGCTCGAAGAAGCTTCCGAAGCGATCGGCTTTCACTACCTGTTCGCTCCCGCCCAGGAGTGGGGCCTGGCGATTCTCAGCCGTTTTCCTTTGACCTCTGAACGCGCCGAACTCCTGCCTCAGAACAACCTGCTTTACCAGAGCCGATGCCGGATCGCACTTTCAGCAATAGCCACCAGCGATTTCGGGATCCTGAACCTCTTCAACGTCCACCTGGACGTAAGGATCAATGCCTCGCGGTGCGTTCGTCAGGTCCGCCCGGTCATGGAAGCCGCCCGACAGGCTGAAGGGCTCAGCCTGATCGCAGGTGACTTCAACACAGCCAACCTGCTCTGGATTCGAAGCTTAGTGCCTATTCCGTTCTTGGGGAGGCACACCCGAGCCCTGGGAAACGCAATGAAGGAGAGCGGATTCACGACACCTTTCCGTGACACAGGCGCAACCTTCGACTTCCCCCCCCTGAAACTCGACTGGATCTTCTTAAAGGGACTTCATGCTCTGGACCAGGGACTGGTCGATTTGGATTTTACCGACCACAAGGCTCTCTGGGTAGTCATCGAAAAGGACCGGGCCAAGCTGGATTCCCGACAACTCACGGGGCACCAGGCCAGGCCTTGATTCTACATGACTGGTCATGTAGACTAGTCATATAGAGACCATCAATGTTTCCGAGTGAGTGGGCTGCAAGCAAGTGCTAGGGGTGCTCGAACTGCCGGTCAATCCCCACCATGGTGGTGTTCCGCGGAATCTAAGTACTCACTTCCATAAATACGATGATGTTTGTTGGGCCCGTCCCGCCCCAACCCGGCGGGCGGATGGGGGTTGCGGGCGATCTCTTTGTCGTTCGTCGTCAACGATACTACCGCATCGCCTCCTCCTCTCTTCGCAACCTCACCTCGCAAGACCCATCCGCAAACGTCATCGTATTTATGGAGGGGAGTACTAAGTCGAGGGATTCCTTGCAAAGTTTCGCAGAATCGCATAGGTTCCTGTGCGTTTAAACCTAGCCACAGGCTCCTTTTCAAGCTGCTGCGCTTGCTGGAGGAGGGCTATATGAGCTACGACAAGGCTTTTCAGATGGGGGAGCACGAAGAAGCATATGGCGGTGGAGGGGCCGAACATCGCGTATCGTTCCCTACAGGAATCCGGAGTACCCTCGTCCTGGCGTTAGTGAGTATTGTTGCGGCCCTGGCGCTCGTGACCAGGGACGCTGCCGCCACCAGCAGGAACTCAGAAGCCGCTATTCCCGGAACCGAACCATCCTTGCAGGCTGAGGGAGGCCCACCTACGGTGCCGCCGAGCCACCAGGAGATGCTGGGGCTGCTCCAGCAAATTGCGGATGGCACTCCGGACAACAATGTCTACCTCGGTGACGTAACCGCGCGCGCGCTGCGAAAGCGGCTCGCGGACTTGCCTCCCGATACATCGGACCGCGCGAAGTACCAGCTTCATATGGAGTTGGGCCAAGCGGAGCTTCGCCTCGGCAATGAAGAGGAGGCAATCGATCATCTTAAAAAGGCGATCGGGCTTGTCCGGTTGAACCGCGACGCGGTTCCGCCGGAGCTGTTGGCAGAGAGCACCTTTTGGCTTGGCGTGGCGTACATGCGACACGGCGAAACACGAAACTGCTCCCTGCACAACTCACCCGAAAGCTGCATTTTGCCCCTGCGGGGGGGTGGTATTCACACCGAGCAAGAGCCATCCCGGGGAGCGATTGCGAGTTTCACTGAAGTCTTGCAGACCACGAGGGCAAGCGAACAGCTTCATTTGGCGGCTCGATGGCTGCTCAACATCGCATATATGACCATCCGAGGCTACCCGGAGCAAGTACCAGAGCCGTATCTTCTCTCGCCGAAATTGTTCGAATCTGAGGAACAGATACCCCGTTTCCAAAACATCGCGCCGGGGTTGGGGCTTGACACATTTGACTTGTCGGGGGGTGCCATCGCCGACGATTTTGACAACGACGGCTATCTCGACATCGTGGTGTCGACCTGGAACACCGCCGGGCAGATCCACTTGTTCAGAAACAACCAGGACGGCACCTTTTCAGAACGGACGAAAGAAGCCGGACTGCTGGGTTTATATGGTGGGCTGAACCTGATGCAGGCTGACTACGACAACGATGGAGACATCGATATTCTGGTCCTCCGGGGCGCCTGGATGGAGGAACAGGGGCAACATCCCAACTCTCTGCTGCGCAACAACGATGACGGAACATTCACGGATGTGACCTTCGAAGCCGGTTTGGGCAAGGTGCACTATCCTACCCAAACCGCGTCCTGGGGCGACTACGACAATGACGGGCATCTCGATTTGTACATTGGAAACGAATCTTCCCAAGGCCTGCAGGCTCCCTGTCAACTGTTCCACAACAACGGCGACGGAACCTTTAGCGATCTGGCCAAAGAAGCAGGTGTGCAGAATCACGGTTACGCCAAATCGGTAATTTGGGGCGATTACGATGGCGATCGCTGGCCTGATTTATACGTCTCTAATTTGCAAGGCAGCAATCGCCTCTATCGCAACCAAGGAGACGGGACCTTCACCAACATTGCCGGCAAGCTCGAGGTTGACCGCCCGGCCGTAAGCTTCCCAGCCTGGTTCTGGGACCTCGACAACGACGGTATCCTGGATCTGTATGTATCGGCATACTCCGCCGGCATCGCGGATCTCACGGCGAGCTTGCTTGGCATGCCCCTGGACATCGAACTGGCTTGTCTGTATCGGGGGGATGGGTACGGTGGTTTCGAGGAAGTCGCAAGGCGATATAACCTGATCCATCCGACCGCACCGATGGGCTCTAACTTCGGTGACCTTGACAACGACGGCTACCTCGACTTCTATCTCGGTACCGGATACCCGGCCTACCGGACCATCATGCCCAACGTTATGTATCGCAATCAGAGCGGTAAAGGCTTTGCCGACGTGAGTGCAGCGGGTGGTTTCAGCCACCTTCAGAAAGGCCACGGCGTTGTTTTTGCGGATCTCGACCACGATGGTGATCAGGACATTTTCGAACAAATGGGAGGTGCGCTCCCGGGCGACGGGTACGGAAACGTCCTCTATGAGAATCCCGGATTCGACAATCACTGGATTGCGATTCAACTCGTGGGTGTGCGCTCAAACCGATCAGCAATCGGCGCCCGCATCCACGTGCAGGTCATCGAAAACGATGTACGGCGCTCGATCTACAAACATGTGAACAGCGGTGGTACGTTTGGGGCGAATCCCCTTCGGCAGACCATTGGCTTGGGTAAAGCCTCGAGAATTGTGGTACTTGAGATTTTCTGGCCAACTACCGGGCTCACGCAGACTTTCCACGATGTGCCCTTTGATCAGTTCGTTCAAATCGTTGAAGGGGAGGCGCAGTCCACACCTCTCAAGCTCAAAAAGCTGACGTTCTCAAAGAACTGAAACCCGACTGCTAGTGTGCTGTCCGGGAAGTCCGCGGGGTTAATTCGGGATGGATTTTCGTCGCCAGTGAGGCGCGCGACGCAGGAATGCCGGGAGTCTTTCGAGGAGCGCAACAAAGCTGTCGGCGAAAAGACGCCCGAAGTAGCGGCGTGAACTTTCCGGACAGTACACTAGCCACGCGCGGACGCTCCTGGGATCCAGTCGGTACCCGCCAGTGGGACCTTCGCCATCGCTGCCGCTTCGACCGTAAGTGCCACCAGATCCTCGGGCTCGAGATGGTGCACATTGGACTTGCCACAAGCGCGGGCCAGCGTGGTCAGCTCCAGGTTCATCACTTGTAGATAGTTTTTCAGCCGGCGGGCACCCCAGGCCGGATCCAACCGCTGCTGGAGCTCTTCGTCCTGGGTCGTGACCCCGACCGGGCAAAGCCCCGTGTGACAGTGGTGGCAATAGCCAGGACGTACCCCGAGGTTGGCGTAATCCTGGCTTGCGTCAATCTGCTGCTGGCCCTTCGTCCAGGTCGTGCTGTTACATCCCAACGCCATCAGTACACCCTGTCCAATAGCTACCGCATCAGCGCCCAGAGCCAGTGCTTTGGCCACGTCCGCCCCGCTCCGGACTCCACCGGAGACAATCAGCTGCACCTTGCCGATCATGTTCATTTCGTCCAGTGCCTCTACCGCCAGGCGCACAGCCGGCAAGGTCGGGATGCCAGTGTGTTCGATGAACACCTGCTGCGTGGCCGCTGTACCCGCCTGCATGCCATCCAGGACAACCACGTCCGCCCCGGCCTTCACGACCAGCTTCACGTCATCTTTGACTCGAGTCGCCCCTACCTTTACGTAGATGGGAACCTGCCAGTCCGTGATTTCGCGCAACTCGCCAATTTTGATTGCCAGGTCGTCGGGACCGGTCCAGTCAGGATGCCGGCACGCCGACCGCTGATCGATTCCCTCCGGCAGCGTCCGCATGTCGGCCACGCGAGCACTCATTTTGTGACCTAGCAGCATGCCGCCACCTCCCGGTTTGGCACCCTGACCGATGACAACTTCAATGCCCTCGGCCCTGCGCACATCATCGGGGTCAAAGCCGTAACGGGACGGCAGGCACTGGTAGATCAAGGTTTTAGAGGACTGGCGTTCTTCGGGCGTCATCCCGCCATCGCCCGTGGTCGTGCTGGTCCCCATTTCGCTCGCTGCCCTCCCAATTGCCTCCTTGCAATTGGCTGAGAGCGCTCCGAAACTCATGCCGGCAATCGTGATGGGAATATCCAGCTCGATCGGTTGCTGTGCGTGGCGAGTGCCCAGGACCGTTTTGGTTTGACATTTCTCGCGGTACCCTTCCAGGGGATAGCGCGAGGCCGATCCCGTAAGAAAGACCAGGTCATCAAAGGTGGGAACCTGCCGTTTCGCTCCCAGGCCACGGAGTTCGTAAACACCGCGCTCGGCGGCCAGACGAATGTAAGACAGAACTTTCCTGTTGTAGGAATAGCTCTCCTCCAGGGAAGGCGGCATCGACTTCATTTCAATACTCCTGCTCCACGTCCGCGTTCCAGTGGTACAGCGTCCGGGCGGAGGCCACGCGTTTGAACTGTTGCGGATCATGCTCCAGGCCGGCCTGTTGGAGGAGTGACTCGATCTGGGCAAAATCATCTTCGGTCATCGGTTCCTGCTGAGCGTCAGCCCCCAGACCGCCAATGGAACCCCCCACGTAGATAACCGCTTCGAAGAGCGAATCTCCCAATCCCGGCGCGGCATCACCACAAATGAGCATTCGTCCGGCCTGCGCCATGAAACCGGAAACGTGGCCGACATCTCCCCCCACCACAATGTCGCCACCCTTCAAAGAAATCCCGCAGCGACTAGCGGCATTTCCCTCGATCACCAGCAGACCGCCGCAGGCCGTGGCGCCGGCGCAGGTCGAGGCACTTCCCTTCACCCACACCGTGCCCGACATGATGTTCTCGGCCACACCACATCCGACGTTTCCGTACACGGTGACCTGCGCCTGACGATTCATTCCGGCCGCGTAATAGCCTGCGTGTCCGCGGATATGGACCTCCACCGGAGCGTCCAGTCCGACTGCGATGGCATGTCCACCGTCCGGGTTCAGTATCTCGATCCGTCCAACGCCATTGCCCTGCAGCTGGTGGTGCAGGAAGTGGTTGACTTCCCGGATCGTCGATTCGGACAGATCAAATTCCTTCACAGGGTCCATGAGTATATGTGTTCCGGCACCGGTTCAAACACCTGTGCCTGTTGAATGCCGGGGAGATGAGCCAGGCCCCTGAACTCCGATGAAACCGCAACGTATTGGTCGGTCTCGGCGGCCACGGCGGGTTTGCAGCCGAACGCATCCCGCACCAGCACCATTCTGTCGGCGGTGGCCATCAGGAAGGTAAAGAATCCATCCAACTGGTCGAACGCTTCTTGGATAGCCTCTTCCAGCGTGTCCCCCTCACTCATTCGCCATTCCAGAAAGCGACATCCGGCCTCCGTATCATTGTCGGTTTCAAAAGTGATGCCACGCTTCTCCAGGCTGCGGCGGATGCTGAAGGGATTGGACAAAGAGCCGTTATGCACCAGACAGAAGTCCTCACCCGCGGTGAACGGATGCGCGTGGGCGGGAGAGACAGCGGATTCCGTTGCCATCCGGGTATGTCCAACGGCGTGCGTACCGCGCAAGTCTTTGAAGCGATATCGTTCGGCAATTTCGTGGGGACGCCCCTCATCCTTGAAAACGTCAATGGCCCGGCCCACGGACAGCAGGTGGACCAGAGGATAATTCCTCGCCAACCACTCTTTCAGCGCGGCAGCGGACAGCTCAGTGGTTATGGCCGCGTGACTGGCGGTTGCATCCAAATGAGCCTGGCACCGGGTGTCGCGCTCCAACATTCCGACCAGTTGCTGCCAATCGAACTGCTGATCCCGAAAGTACAGGCTGAACCGCCGCCGGGACCCTTGCACAGGATCGGAGAAAACGGCCAGGCCGGCCGAATCGGGCCCTCTGGTTCCCATGCAGACCAGCATCGGGGTCACGAATTCGCCCAGCGCGGTACGCAACTCAGGCTGCTTGATCAACAATCCCACGATTCCGCACATTAACGGACCATCAGTTCGACAGGAGGCTCGTCTTGGTTTCCAGGATCAGGAAAATGCTCACTTCGTCCAGGTACTGAGATACGTCGAGAGTGGGGCTGCATAGCACCTGGATTACACGGCGTATCAATCTCTTCACGCAGTCCAATAATCACGTCTCAGTATAATGATGTTTCGAAAATTATATATTAGAAAAAGCGAGCGTGCAGCATTGTGCAGCCCGATATTACCCACTGCGGGGAACTCAGTGAAAGGTTACGGGGCATACCTTCCAATTCGCTCCGGTTTGGTATAGCCTTGTTGATTCTAAGGGCGAATCTTCTTGGACTTTCCTGTGGAGCTTTCTCGTCCAGCCGCCCTTTTGAGCCGATTGTGTGGGATAGGAGACAAAAATGAGATCACATGCCTTATTCATAATCTTGTGCCTGCTCTTCACCTTTTGTGCAGGCCCCAAAAAGGAAGATTCCACGAAAAAAACAACGGCTCATGAAACCGTGCCCGACTGGGTGGTTTTTCCGGAGGAGAAGTGGCTGACCCTGACGCCGGAAGAAGCTTTCCCGGAGACCCTCTCCAGTGGCTCCACCCCCCACCCGGCTCTCAGTGACCGAGACGCCTGGAACCGTTGGGTATCCGACATCCAGCCGGAAGATGAGCGAAGAACGGCTGAGGGACGGCCCCCGGACCACATCGATCGACCGGAGACGGAGAAGGTCAAGGGGGCTTCTTTTCAGGGCGAGGATCACAGTGGAAAAAAATGGGGTGTCGCCATCACCCGAGGCGGGTACTTGCTTCAGACTTTCGGCGACGCCGATTATCGTTTCCAGACGGCTTCTTTGGGAAAGTCTTTCACCATGGCCTGTCTTCAGATGGCGATCGATAAGGGCCTGATCAACAGCGCTGACGATCTGATCAAGAACTACTGGATCGGTGAGGGTGAGCTGAATTCTCCCACCAAGTATCTGAATCAAGGCCACCACAACAGCCTCACGTTCTCGCATTTGGCGAAGCATGTTGGGGGGTTCCCGGTTACCAACGGAGACTCCTGGAAAAACTGCAACAACTACGACAGGGGGGCTCCGCCATGGTCAAATTGCACGGGCGACCCTGACCACGACAACTATGCCCACGCCGCGCCGGGTACCGTGGGAAAGAGCTACAGCAGTGGCGGATACTGGCGTTTGGCGCAGGCGCTAACTTCCATCTGGAAAAAGGACCTCAAAGTGGTGATGGACGAGCAGTTGTTCGGCAAGATGGGCATTCCGGCCGACCGTTGGGACTGGACACCGGGTCAGACCGTGCGCGAGGACTCGAGTTTTTACCCCCAGATGCCGGCTTACGGACTCTATCTGGATCCGCCCTACGAAATTGACGGACAGGTCGTGCGGGGCGGGCCCGGTTGGGCGGTTATGAGCGCCAAGGACCTGGCCCGCTTCGGGCTGTTGATCGCAACCGGGGGCATTTGGCAAGGGGAACGCTTGATCAGCGACACTGATCTGCTGCGCGCTCACGGCGGAGGGAACGGCTGCTTCGTGGGAGGACTGGGCGAGGGTCTCATGTTGTCCTTCGCCATGGTAACAACAGCTGGTATTGACTTCTCGAGCATACCGTTACATCTTTTTGTCGGCAACCGTCCCCAGCCGTCGTCGACACCCGCCCGGTGACTCCCCGGCCCCGTCTCTCATCGGATGCTCTGGCGGGCCAAAGTTGCACCTCTACCAGAGGGAGGAAGCGGACTTAATGGGGAAATTTGTTCAGCGCGACCGATTTCATGGTTGCTTCTCCTGGATCAAAACGTTCCCGTACACATCGATGTCGGCTCGATAGTCGGGATGGATCACCACAGTCGAATCAACTTCTTCGAGAATCGCGGGACCCCCTATTCTGTTGCCCGATTTTAACTGGTAGCGATCATATACCTTGCAGGGAACGGTCTTACCGACTTCGGCAAAGAAAACCGGACGCTCATCCTTGATGGCCTCTCTGGCGGCGTTTTTGTTCCCCTCCTCCAGCTGGCGCAGTTTCGGGCGTTTGATTTTCCCAATCGCAGTCAACCTGAGTACCACCACTTCCGTCGGTTCCGACTTAGCCGCATAGCCGTAGGCACGTTCGTGCTCTTCGTAGAACCTGGCGTTGATGATCTCGACGTCTCCGGACTTGAGCTCACGATTTGGTATCTCGATCTTCAGCTCGTAGCCCTGACCGACATATCTCATGTCCATGTGATGCAAGAAACTAACGTCCTCTGCGGCCACATTTTCAGAGGTTAATACCTGCCGGCCTTTACTCTCCAATTCAGAAAAGCAGTCATTGACATATTTGAAATCGAGCGACTCCATGTTCTGGTGATAGGCCTGGACATAGTCATGTTTGAGATCGCTCACCAGCAGACCGAGAGCAGAGGTAACCCCTGGACTCATAGGAATTAGAAAGCGGGGAATATGCAGCTCCCGAGCCAGTGCATTGGCATGCATGGGTCCCGCACCACCAAAAGCGACCAGCACAAATTCGCGCGGATCAAACCCTCTTTGAACCGAGATCTTGCGCACCGCCCCAATCATGTTCGCATTCGCGATCTCGACGATTCCGTTGGCGACCTCGAGGACACTTAGCCCCAGCTTGTGAGCCAATCTCTTCACGGCAGCTTCGGCCAAGTCCGGGTAAAGTTTCTGTTCTCCGCCGATAAAGTAATCCGCGTTTAACCGTCCCAAAAGCAAATTCGCATCGGTGATGCAGGGCTCCTCCTGTCCCTTTCCGTAGCAGGCTGGACCGGGATCAGCACCGCCACTTTGAGGTCCGACACGCAGAGCCCCACCCGGATCAACCCATGCGATGCTGCCACCGCCCGCACCGATTTCCATCAAATCGACAACCGGCGTTCGCACCGGGTAGCCCGATGCTTTGCTTTCAGCCACAGCGGAACTGCCCACTTCGAAATGAGGAGAAATCTTGGGAGATCCACCCTCCACCAGGCCCACTTTTGCGGTTGTGCCCCCCATGTCGAAACTAATGACGTTGGTCATTCCAATCAGCTCACCGAGATAGCTGGTGGCAATTACACCCGCCGCCGGTCCCGACTCAATCAAGTGCACCGGTTCCCGTTTTGCCACGTCCGAGGACATGATTCCTCCGGCCGAAGTCATCAGGTGCAAACCGACTGTAATGCCCATCTCAGACAGGCGGGCCTCCAGCTGTCCGACATAGCGAGACACAATCGGGATCACCACCGCGTTGATGGCGGTCGTGCTGGCTCTAAAATACTCTCGCATCTCCGGACACAGTTCTGAGGAGATGGATAGGAAAACTGCCGGAATTTCCTCTTGAATAATTTCTCGGACCCGTTTCTCATTTACCGGGTTTACATACGAATGAAGAAGACATACCGCAACCGACTCCACTCCCTCGGCTTTGATCTTGCGGGCCACTTCTCTGACCGCTTCTTCATCCAGCGCATCGATCACCTGGCCCGCATAGTTTAACCGCTCTGGAACGCCAAAACAGAGATTGCGCGCGATCAAAGGCTTGGGTTTGTCGCAAAAGATATCGTACAGCCTGGGGCGAATCTGTCGAGCGATCTCAAGCACATCCCGAAAACCGTCAGTAGCGACCAGGGCCGACTTGGCCCCCTTGCCTTCGATGATGGTGTTGGTAGCGACCGTCGTCCCGTGGACACTGTAGGAGACCTCCGAGGCAGGGACTTCTGATTCTCTCAGTGCACGCTCAACCGTGCTCATGAATCCAACCGAGGGATCCCTTGGGGTGCTGGCCATTTTCACCAATCGCAGTTCCCCACTGGCCTCATCCATCATCACAAGATCAGTAAATGTTCCTCCGATGTCCACTCCCAAACGGTAGCTGTTCATTGGTTCCCGCCTCGCTGTCTATTCCGATTGTTACGTGTGTACCATTCTGATCAGTTGGTTAGAAACACCGATCTCTTGGACTTTTAACAAGATCTTGATCTAATATGCAAGATTATAAAACGAGGCGGTCATCTGCATGAGCTGGGATTTCACCACGAGCGGGCCTACAACTATCCAGGGAGACGTCGATCACTTTGGGAACATTTTGATCGAGGAAAGACGGCCATGAGCAAGATCGAACTTGACGAGATTGAGAAGACAGCCGCGGCTTTGAAGATGGACCCCATTCGGTTTGAAGTGATGCGCAGTGCCTTCGAAGCTGCCGCCGACGAGATGGGAGCTGCCCTCAGGAAGGCGTCTTACTCGACCAACATCAAAACCCGGGCGGACTTCTCGTGCGCCTTGTTTGACACGAAGCTGCGGATCATCGCTCAGTCCTTTTCACAGCCCGTGCACCTGGCGTCCATGTCCAGGATGATTCCCAATGCGATACGTCAGTACGGCATAGAGAAGCTTCGACCCGGCGACGCACTGGTCATGAACCATCCCTACCGTGGCGGCGTTCACCTCAACGATGTGGCGATCATGGCGCCCTTTTTCAGCGGCGAGAAGCTGCAGGGGTTCGCGGCCACGATTGCGCACCACGTCGACATCGGCGGCTATGCGCCTGGCGGCTATTGCATTTCAACGGAAGTCTATCAGGAGGGCATCATTATTCCTCCCACCCGGCTGGTTTCCGAGGGCGAGATCGTGGACGACGTTTTCGATCTCATCCTGGCCAACATCCGGTCTCCGCGGCAGACCGCCGGTGATTTCCGGGCCCAGATTGCCGCCTCCTTGCTGGGACAGAAACGGATGGCGGAAATCATCGCCAAGTTCGGTGAGGAGTCGGTGGAACTCTTCGTCGATGAGCTGATCGATTACACCGAGCGCTGGGCCCATGCCGAGATCTCGAAACTGCCCGATGGAGTGTATGAGGCGGAAAACTACCTGGACGATGACGGGGTGTCGGATCGGCCGATTCGACTGTTCCTGAAGGCCGAGATCAAGGAGGGACGGGTCTCTTACGACCTCACCGGATCGGATGCTCAGCGAAGCTCCCCCATGAATGCCACCCTGACCCAGACCTATTCGCCACTGGCCTACGTAGTCAAGTGTCTGATCGATTCCAATATCCCCACCAACGAGGGTTTCTATCGACTCATCGATGTCAAAGCGCCTGAAGGGACGGTCGTGAATTGTAGTCCGCCGGTGGGCGTAGTCGGTGGTTGGGAAGTGGCCATGCGGCTTTGCTGCCTGAGTTTCCGGGCCTTCTCAGAAGGAATGCCAGACAAGGTCATGGCCCCTACCAAGAGCATCAACTGCCACATGGCCTGTGGGGGGCTGGATCCCAAAACCGGAGAGTACTACACCTTCATTGAGACCATGGGAGGTGGCTGGGGGGGGCTGCCGACCAAGGACGGAATGGATGGGGTTCAGTCCCACATCCAGAATACGGAGAACTCGGCCATTGAGGAGACCGAGAACAACTTGCCCTTCATGATTACACGTTATGAGTTGATTCCGGATTCGGAAGGAGCCGGGCGCTACCGGGGAGGAGTGGGTTTGAGGAGAGACTGGAAGTTTCCCGGTCACCAAGCCACCCTGACGGTCTTCTCCGACCATCGGAAACTCCCACTCTGGGGACTGTTCGGAGGAGAAGCCGGAGCCACATCGAAGTACATTCTCAATCCGGACGGAGAAGCGAAGGAACTTCCTTCCAAGGTCACACTGCACCTGGAGCCCGACTCCGTGATCAGTTACCGCACACCGGGAGGGGGAGGGTACGGACCGCCCCTGGAGCGGGACCCCGAGCTGGTGCTGCAAGATGTGATTCAGGGCAAGGTGACAGCCGAAAGAGCCCGCGACGTCTACGGCGTGATCATCGATCCGGCATCCAAAGAAGTCGACTCCCAGGCCACCCGGGAGTCAAGGGGGGAGCTGGCAAAATGATGAAATCACGTTACGTTCTACTCCTTCAGGCTGCGCTGGTCTTGACCTGTTGCGGAAGCGAGCAGAAGGTCGTCAGGGAAGGCATTCCCGAGTGGGTGGTCTATCCGGACAAGGCGTGGCAGACGATCACACCGGAAGAAGGGGGGATCAATGATCTAGAGGCATGGAACCGCTGGGTGTCTGAGACGAAGGAGAAGGTAAAGGGGGATTCTTGGAAAGGGGAGGATCACAGTGGAAACCAATGGGGTGTCGCCATCGCCCGCGGCGGATACTTGTTGCAGACCTTTGGTGACCCCGAGTTTAAGTTTCAGACGGCCTCCCTTGGAAAGTCCTTTACACTGGCCTGTTTACAGCTGGCTATAGAAGACGGCCTGATCGGAAGCGCCGATGATTTGATCAAAGACGTCTGGACCGGGGAGGGTCAACTCAATCACCCGCACAAGTACTTGAATCAGGGCCACCACAACTCTCTCACTTTCTCGCATCTGGCCAACCATGTGGGGGGATTTCCCATCACCAACGGGGAATCCTGGAAGGCTTGTAACGACTACGACAGGGTTGCTTTCACGGCGAGATCGCTGGGCCCGACCGGGTTCCCGGAGTGGGCAAATTGTACAGGGGACGCAGACCATGACAACTACGCTCATGCTGAGCCGGATAGTGTGGGCTGGGTGTACAGCAGCGGCGGGTATTGGCGCCTGGCCCAGGCACTCACGGCCCTCTGGAAAAAGGACCTCAAAGTGGTGATGGACGAGCGCTTGTTCTCCAAGATGGGCATTCCGGCGGACCGGTGGGACTGGACGCCCGGGCAAAAGGTACGTGAGGATGCGGGCTGGTACCCGGAGATGCCGGGTTACGGCCTCTTTCTTGACCCCCCTTACGAGATGGACGGCAACGTGGTCCGCGGCGGACCCGGTTGGGTCGTGATGAGCGCCAAGGACCTGGCTCGTGTCGGTCTCCTGGTTGCGACGAGAGGGATGTGGAAGGGCGAGCGTTTGATCAGCGGGACCAGTTTTTTACGTGGCCATGGGGGAGGAAACGGCAGCCACATGATTGGGGTAGGCGGCGATCTCATGGTTTCCTGGGGGAAGGTTACGACATCGGACATCAATTTCGATGACCTGCCGGTTCACCTTTTTGTGCAGAAATACTCCGAGATCGAACTCCAGTAGAAGGGTTCAGAACAAGTGAGCAGAGTTTGCCCAATTAGGAACATTAGGATTCAAGAAATTGGAGCAGTACTTAGGGAAATAGACCAATTCCTTGGATAGCGTCGAGTTAGAGGTTGCCTTGGCAAATTCGAGCAAGTCATTGATAAATGGTTGGTTACGGCGATAATGCGGCGAATCTTTAATACTTGGCACCGTTCTTGCACTACCGCATAAATAGACACCTTTTAAAGGTAGACACCTTTGATGTCCTTTAGTATCCTAACCCCGTTTTCAACAAATTAAGAGAAGGGGACACTTATGCCATCGAGATCGTTTCTGACGTTTCTGAGTATCGCACTGGTATGTTTTTCGGCCGGGCTTTCCACGGCCGCGGCACAGGGAACTACTGCCAGCCTCGTGGGGACGGTTTATGATCCCAGCCAGGCCGTCGTTCCCGGAGTGGATGTCACGGCCACGCATGTGGACACGGGCACGACACGGATTGCGGTGAGCAATGAGGCTGGACGTTACACCCTCCGAAATTTGCCCATCGGACGGTATACCGTCACGGCCGAACTGCCGGGCTTCAAAAAGGCAGAGGTTTTGGACATTATCCTGCTTCTCGATCAAACGGCTCAAATCGATCTTCATCTTGAAACGGGAGAGATCACCGAAATTGTGACGGTCGAGGGGTCAGGGGAGGTCTTGCTGAACAAGACCACTTCGGATGTCGGAGAGGTCATCCAAAACAAGCGCATTGTGGAGCTTCCCTTGAACCAGAGGGAATTCTTGCAACTGGCGCGGTTGTCTCCCGGAGTGGTTCAGTCGATGCCTGGATCCGTTGAAGAACGCGACGTGGGGCCATGGGGCGCCATCCAATCGTCGGGACTCAGGACCATGTACACAACCACCATGATTCACGGCCTGTTGAACAATGATCCGCAAAACAACATGTTAGCCGCGCGGCCTTCCGTAGATGCCATTCAAGAGTTCAAAATTCAGACCAGCAACTTTTCTGCGGAAACTCCCAGCAGGGGAGGAGCCGTTGTCAGTATCGCTATCAAGTCGGGAACCAACCGGTTCCACGGCTCCCTTTTCGAATTTAATCGCAACGGCGCTACCGCCGCGAGGAATTTCTTTGAGCCCGCGGATTCCCCCAACTTAAACCAGAACCAGTTTGGCGGAACTGTTGGCGGTCCCATCATCAAGGAGAAGACCTTCTTCTTTTTTGCCATTGAACGACGAACCATCCGCAGACCCTCGCCTGTGCTCGGTTTCGTGCCGACAGCGGAGCAGCGCGGGGGGGTCTTCGATGCCAACCTCCATGGCATCATTTACGATCCCCTCACCTACGATCCCGTAACCAAGACGCGGCAGCCGTTTCCCAACAACACAATACCTCAGAACCGGATCAGCGGCATCTCCCAGCAGATCCTCGGATTGGTACATACACCCAACAGCTCTGACCCGCTACGGAATTATCAGGCGGGCGTCACCAACACCGATGACATGACCCAGTACAACGCACGCGTGGATCACAACTTCGGAGACAACGCCACTTTAATGTTTAGTTTCAGTTTGAATGATATAGACCGGTTGTTCCTGGGCACTCTCCCCCCGTTTATCAGGGGTGGGACCGGTGTCGGGGTTGGGGGAATCCAATTCGCTGATCGCCATCAGCAGTACAGTGGCGCTTATACCCATGTCCTTTCCCCCGTTATGACGAACGAGTTTCGATTCGGAGCGGTCCGATTCTCGTACAATCGGACCGGACAAAACAACGGGAGGAGTCCGACTTTTGAAAATGAGTGGGGCATCCCGGGTACAGAAACACGCGTCGATTTTGTGGATTTTCCCTCCTTGAGTGTCACGGGGTACGACTTTCCCTCTGAACGTACCATGAGCGTCTATAGGAACACGGTGTATCAGGCAGGAGATCACTTCTCGTGGGTAAAGGGAGACCACAGCTTCAAGGTGGGGTTTGAGCTGCATCAGATCAACAGTAATTTTGCACAGTGTTCCTGTGCCGGCTCATATGGCTTTAGCGGGGTCTATACCTCAGCTAGCGAGGCTGCACCCGATGGCGATGGCTTCGCCCAATTCTTGCTGGGCAACCAGGGGACTGATGGCGGCGGTGGTATGACCAGATGGGAGGTTATCGATCAAGGCTATCTGTACGGGCATCAGTTTGGAATGTACTTTCAGGATGATTGGCGGGTCAATCACAAACTCACCTTGAATCTAGGCCTTCGCTACGATTACGCCAAGCCTATGAAAGACAAGAACAATCATATTTCGAACTGGGACCCAACTGATGGGTTCACGGTCTTTCCGGAAGGTCTTGTGCCCGAGGAATGTGATCCCATCACAGGGGAGTGTGTGCCTTTTGATTCGCCATTTCCTTTCAAATTTAGTCCATACGGGCGCACCATTTACGACGGCGATAAGATGAACCTTGGTCCTCGCTTCGGTTTCGCTTATCAGATGTCACCCGATCTGGTCCTTCGAGGCGCCTACGGGATTTTCCACGCGGCACAGATGGTGACACGCCATGAAGTTTTAGCCAACTTCAACCCTCCCTTCCTGTTCTTTCCCACCATCCAGACCAGCCCGGATGTCCCCAATTCCAGTTTTGAGCAGGGTTTTGCGGGGCCAGACCTGAACCGAAGTGCTTTCGCTTTTGGCTGGGCGCCGAAGCCCTTCCGCGATCTGCATAATCCTGATGCCCAGATGTGGAACCTGGGCCTGCAACTTGGGCTGAGTTCGGACCTGATGTTGGATCTGGCCTACGTCGGAACGAAAGGAACACATGCTACTGCAAGGAGGCAGATGAACATCCCAGTCCCGGGCCCTGGAGACATACAACCGCGGCGGCCCTTTCCAGACTCAGGAAGGCAGTTCCTTTTCACCGATGAATTGAACTCGACTTACAATTCTGTCCAAGTCAAACTGAACAAGCGATACACGGAAGGACTGGCTTTTAATGTGGCCTATACCTGGAGTAAATCCATCGATAATAACTCGGCGGATGGCTCAAATGCGAACGATACTGGCAACCTCATCGAGAACTCCTTTAGAATCCACGACTCTACCAGAGGGCGTTCGTCCTTTGACTTGCCACACCGATTCGTCTTCAGTTACGTCTGGGAGCTGCCTGGTCCAGAGACAGGGGCGATTCGCCATCTTGCCGGAGGATGGGAGATGACGGGGCTTTGGACGATGCAAAGCGGCTGGCCCTATACGCCCAGCACAAGCAGCCGGACCAACAATAATGAAGGAGGTCGTCCTGACCGCATCTGTGATGGCGGACTCAGTAATCCAACTGCGGACCGATGGTTCGATACGAGCTGTTTCACGGTCCCGGAAATCTACACCTACGGCAACTCGGGCAGGACCATTTTGCGCGGAGACCACAGTTATAATTTTGATATGGGGGTATTCAAGAACTTTCCCATTGCGGCGCTGGGAGAGGAGGCCAGGTTTCAGTTTCGAGCTGAATTCTTCAACTTATTCAACCATGCCAACTTCGGTGCTCCCGTACGCAATTTAACTAGTGGAAGCGCAGGCGCTGTTAACACGGCCGCTTTCGGGCGTGAGATTCAGTTTGGCCTGAAACTCCTCTTCTAAGAGTTTTCCCCACTTCTTGTTTCCTCCCGGAACTCGATGGGTATGAGTTCCGGGAGGTCTATTTCCCCCTGCCGACGAAGCTCAGCTTTGACACCGGTCACTCGAGAATGAGAACGTAGAGTTGTGAGTTTCCGAATTTGCGTTCAACCAGAGACTTGCGTTTTTCGGCGCAGTCGAAGTTTCAGCGCCCTAGCATCAAGGTTTCTCCTGGGGATGGTCTTTTTCGTCTTCTCCTGGACCGCGCTGGCCCAGAAAGACGAAAAGAAGCTCGATCAGGTGAACCAGGAAGAGAAGCTCGACTACTTCGAGAAGTGGTTGAAGGAAGACGCAGTTTACCTGATTACGCCGGAAGAAAAAAAAGTCTTCAGCTCTCTCACCACGGAAGAAGAAAAAGAGCATTTTGTGGAACAGTTCTGGGGACGCAGGGATCCAGATCCACGCACCGCACTCAACGAGTTCAAGGAAGAACATTATCGGCGTATCGCCTACGCAAATGATCACTTCCAGTGGGGGCAGGCTGGATGGAGAACGGACCGGGGCAGGGTCTATATCATGTTTGGTCCCCCCGACAGCCGGACGACCCACGCCGGGGGCGGTACCTATTACCGACCCGCCGAGGAAGGCGGTGGGTCAACCTTGACCTATCCCTGGGAGGAGTGGTTTTACCGGCACCTGCCCGGGATCGGATCGGGCATCGAGGTGGAATTCGTCGATCCCAGTATGACCGGACAATTTCGTTTGGCGATGTCACCCCAAGAAAAAGACGCTCTTCTACTCATGGGTGGTATGGGAGGAGAAACGCGCTGGGAACATGAAGGCATGCAATCGCGAGCAGAGCGGGTTCGCAGTATGGATATGTTGCGACCGTCCGGTCTATCACATGGGTTCATCCCTTCACGGAGCCCTTTCGAAATGGTGGAACGCTACTTTCAGCTCACCCACAGGAGAGATGTCCCAGGCTCGGAGTTCAAGGAAATCGTCAGCCTGCAGTTGAGCTATCAGACTCTACCCTATACGTATCGGCTGGATACCCACTGGATCTCCGAGGCTCTTTACCTGAGTTCGCTGACTCTCTTCATCCGCAAGAAAGATCTCACCTTTGCTCCTTTGGGAAATGATCTGCTGCGGGCCAATATCACCGTCTATGGCCAGGTTGAGACGCTCAGTCGGGAGGTTGTGTTTACTTTTGAAGAGGAGCTCAGCAGCGACATCGATCGTGCCATGGAGGTTCGGGAACGGGAGAAGATATTCCATTACCAGAAGAGAATTCCGCTAAGACCGGGACGTTACAAACTGACTCTCGTCGTCAAAGACAGTGAGAGCGGGAATGTCGGGACCAATAACATACTGCTGGTCGCAGCGGGTGCAGACAAAGAATTTGGGGCCAGCAGCGTGATCGTGTTCGACCGTGTCTATTTCACCGATGGACAGCCGGATCTGACGCAGGCTTTCAACTACCTGGGCGGGGTCAAGCTTTATCCCAGCGTCGACAATGTCTTTTCAAAGGAGAAACCCCTGTACGCCTATCTGGAGGTCTACAATCCTGCAGCCGACCAGAGTTCCGGAGCCCCGGATGTAATGCTGAAATACGCGCTGCGACCAGAGGGCTCAGAACCAGTGAGCTTTACCGACATTAGCAAAAGGACGGGAGCCTCCTACGGCGATCGCCTGGTGGTGTTGCAACCCATTCCCCTTCGTGATCTGGAGCCGGGTCGATACCAGCTCGAGTTCAGGGCGGAGGACTTGATTCAGGGAAAAACCGTTGCTCGTACAACCCAGGTCGAGGTCAAACCCTGAGTACTAAGCCATGACAGGGCCGGTGTTGACGCCCATTCTTCTGCTTCTTCTCCTTTGTCCCGCCTCTCTTTCTGCCTTTCAGAACGATGATCAGGAGCTCGAGCATCTTTATGACGCCGTCGCATCCGATCCCTCCAATGAAATCTACCACCTCGATCTGGCCAGACAGCTGATCGGGCTCCGCCGCTATGAGGAGGCCAGGAGGGTGTTGGATGAAGGGCTGAGTCGACTCTCCTCCTCTTATCGCCTGCTTTACATGAAGGGAGTGCTGGAGTTCCAGTCGGGTAATGCTGCCGCTGCCGGCGATATTTATCGACAGCTCGTGCGAAGTCAGCCCCAGTTCGTGCCTGGTTACATCGCGATGGGAAATCTGCTTTTGCGGCAAGGCAGGACGCAAGAAGCGGCCAGCTCGCTGCGCCAGGCTCTGGAGCTGGGGCTGAGCCATCCAATCTTAGTTTCTCTGTATTGCGACGCCCTACTCCAGTCTTACCCTGGCCAGCAGATCGAGGAACTCGAGATCCGTCTTTCAACCCAGCTGGAGAAAGAGCCGCGGGACAATGCCGGCCGCCTCATTCTGGCCGAGTACGGGTTGGGATTGGAAAGGGTCAGAGAGGGTCTCGAACAGCTGGAGACGATACTCGAGGACCAGCCGGGCCACGTAGAGGCCCTTTACCTCTCCGGGAAGGCACTGAAGTCTCTCGGGCAGGCCCGAGCGGCCGAGATCCGGCTCTCCCGGGCAGCCGCGGGACTTAAGTCTCTGGTGTCCGGGACTGCTCCTGATTCCGACACTCTTTATCAGCTTAGTCTCGTTTATCTGGAGATGGGAGAGGTCGACAGGGCGATTGAAAGCATTCGAAAGGCGCTAGACCGGGCTCCCGAAAACCCGTTGCTTCATGTCGCGCTGGCTCGCGCCCTGGCTCAAGACTGGAACACCCAGGGGGCTCTCCAGCACTACCGAAGGGCCGTGGAACTGGCTCCCTCGAGTTACTCGATTCTCTCCCAGTACGGGTTGGAGCTGGCGCGGCAGGACCTGAACCATGAGGCTGTTGAGATACTGAACCGGGCGCTGGCGGTCAGACCCAATTACCGGCTCCTGATGGAGATTTCCCGCATTCTGCTCTTTCTGGACCGCAGGGTCGAGGCAACGCCCTTCTTGAAACAGGCTCTTGAACTGGCCCCGGAGCAGCCACAGGCCTACTACTACCTCGGTCGCCAGGCCCACAGTTTCGGCGACTATGAGAAGGCGGCCCGCCTCTATAGAAGTGCGCTGAAGCGCCGGCCGGATCATCTGGAGGGCCTGATCAGACTGGGGGAGGTCGAGTTTCAACAACAAAACCTGGCTGAGGCCGAGGATTCCTTGGGAAAAGCCCTGAGTCTGGAGCCCGACAACGTGTCGGCCCTTTTTTGGCTGGGCCGTGTCAAGGAGCAATCGGGCGCGGCCGGGCAGGCGGTGCGTTACTGGCAGCAGGCTCTGGAGGGCGATCCCCGACACAGCGCCTCGCACTACCGTCTGGCGCAGTACTACCTTCGAAGCGGCGACACCGGACAGGCTCAGGCCCATCTGAGTAAATTCCAGGAGCTGTCCCGCCGCGAGGAAAGCCGGAAGCTACCAACCGGCAGCAGGGAAGCGGACAGCCGAGAACCATGAAGGGGGTTCTCTGGTTGGCCGGATTGATCCTGCTACCCCGACTCCATGCCCAGACCACGACTCCCATTCTTTTTCGCGACGTGGCCACAGAGATCGGCATCGATTTCAAACATTCCCGTTGTTTGACGGAAGATAAATACATGAACGAAACGATGGGTTCTGGGGTGGCCCTGTTGGATTACGACAACGACGGTTACCTGGACCTGTATCTGCTCACCAACAGTGCGGCCTCAATTCGGGACGCCGGCTGCCGATTTTCGAATCGTCTCTATCGCAATCGGGGTGATGGAACTTTTGTTGATGTGACTGACCAATCGGGGGCCGGGGGCCGACCCGGTTATGCCATGGGGGCGGCCTCGGCCGACTACGACAACGACGGCTGGACCGATCTCTATCTCACCTATTTCGGCAGCAACGTTCTTTACCGCAACAACGGCGACAGCACATTCGCTGATGTGACCGTCTCGGCCGGAGTGGGTGATCAGGGCTGGGCCAGCAGTGCGATCTTTTTCGACCTTGATAATGACGGGCATCTTGATCTCTATGTGGTTAACTACCTGAACTACCAGCCTCCCGACGTCGAGCCCTGCACCAACCCCGAGGGAGAGCGGGCCTATTGCACCCCCCAGCAGTTTCCCGGAGCCGCCGATGTACTCTACCGCAACAACGGCGATGGCACCTTCACCGATGTCAGCCGAGAAGCGGGAGTTTGGAATCCCCAGGGCAAGGGCCTGGGTGTTGCCATCTGGGATCTGAATGACGATGGCTACCTGGATCTCTACATAGCCAATGACACCAGGATGAATTTTCTCTACGCCAATACCGGCAACGCCAGTTTCGCGGATATGTCGCTCCTCTCCGGAGCCGGCTTTGACAGCGATGGCTTGCCAGAGGCGGGAATGGGGACGACCATCGGAGACTACGATCTGGATGGCAGAGCCGATCTGTTCGTGACCAATTTCGAATCGGAAACCAATACGCTCTATCGCGGTGAGGGTTCACTGCGATTCGAAGACGTGACCTTCCGGGCGGGCGTTGGCGAGAGCTCGCTTCGCTTCGTGGGGTTCGGGACCTGTTTTTTCGACGCCGACGCCGATGGGGATCTCGATCTTTTCGTCGCCAACGGCCATATTGACTCGACCGTTGAGCGCATACCACTTTTGGCCGCCAACCCGGCCCCCCCGCCTGGGGCCATCAGCTATGCTCAGCCCAACCTTCTCTACGAGAACCGCGACGGCAGATTCTGGGACATCTCCGAATCAGCCGGGATCAATGGCCGGGGTGCTTTTGTAAGTCGCGGGACCGCCCTGGGAGACCTGGATAACGACGGAGACCTGGATCTGGTCGTCACCAATTCGGGCGATCGTCCTCAAGTCCTGCTGAACCAGACGCCACAAGAGCAGCGGGCAGTTCTGGTGCTGCAAGGAAGGCAGTCGAACCGATCTGCCATCGGGGCTCGGGTGAGCTGGCAGGCAAGGGGCCGTACCTACACGACTTTCGTCGACCGGGGTGGCAGCTATCTCTCGGCCCGTGACGGCAGGGTTTTCATCGGTTTCGGTGGGGCCGGGGCAGCCCGGTGGCTGGAGGTCCGGTGGCCGGCCGGGTCGGTTCAGCGATTCGAGGAGTTGAAACCCGGGTTTCTCTACCGTCTGATCGAAGGTCAGGCAGTCGAGCCGGTCCAACCTTATGGAGCCGGACCCTCACTCGTTGGGTCCCACTAATTCTTCAAACAGATTCAGGAGCTGAGCGGTGATTTTGGGAGCGGCCTCGACCTCGAGATAACTCGAGCGGGCGCGCCAGGTTTCGTATCCCCCCAGATCGTGATGCTCGCGGGTTGGCAGATACCCGTTATACCCATTTGCCAGGGAGATCGTGAAAGTGGGGCGAAGCGGACTTTTTGCCTTGAGTTGGAGCCCGATCTCAACGAAAACTTCGCAGGGAATTGCCGCGATTCCTAGTTCGAGGCACGGACCTGGTTGAACTCTTCGCCCGCATGCCGGAGGCGGAGCTTGCCTACCTGTGTGATGTCAGCGCTGGTTGGGTTTCGGATGTCATATTCTCCTCTACGTATACGCTCTCGTTGCCTGCCATTCGCGCCTCTGTCTGCCCGGCAACCGGGCGAGTGATCTCGCTTGCATTGACAAAAATCTGGCGCTGAAAAAGAAAACGGTCCAGGCACCGTCACTGCGCGCTTTTCTCTGATCATGGCATTCTGTTCCTATGAAATACAGTGACCGATCACCCATGTTGATTCTCCACCGGCGCGCTACTGGATTTCAAAGGAAGGTTCTCGGATTCCCGGACGTCCGACCTCACTGCCTGGCCGAACACCACAGCCAGGCGATGAAGACCGTTGTTCCCAGTGCCAGCAAGGAGCCGGCCGCGCTGAAAATAAAGGCGTAGCCTGTCTGGTCTGCAATAAGGCCCCACACCGGTGGTCCAATGAACATTCCCAAAGACGAGGCGGACAGATACAGGCTCAAACCCTGTCCGGTATGGGTGGGGTGAAAGCGGTCCGTAGCAATCGACGAAAGACTCGGAAAATACAGTCCGTGGCTCGATCCACACATAAAGCCCACCAATGCCAGATGCGAACTCTGGTTGACCAACGGTATCAAGGTCAGCCCTGTCCCATACAGAAAAAGCGTCGAAATACCGACCAGACGCGACGCTCGGCTCGCTATGAGATGGCTAATCCCGCCCCGGGTAATCACTGCTCCAATCGCATAGCCGATGCCGTAGTTGGAGACGGCTCCCGGTCCCAGCGACCTGACGGTGGGCGCCAGGAAACTCTGCCACGTCGAGAGACACAGTCCTACAAACGCTGAGAAAAACAGGATTGGTCGAAGTGCGGGGAAACTGAGCCTGAGTGCTTGCATCAGCCGAATGGGGGAATTCTTCCCGACCAGGGTTGAACCGGGAAGACGATAGAGTAGGAATCCGATGAGCGCGAAAACTACGATTAGCGCGACAAAAACAGCGTCAAAACCCCACCGGTACACAAGCCATTCAGAGATAGCAGGGCCCAGGCCGAGCATGACGAATCCGGGCAGCCCGAAATACCCGAGCATCCTTCCCCGCAGTTGAATCGGGACCGATTGAATCATCTGGACCATGGCGCCGGTCATGACGAGGGCGGTTCCGGAGGCGTGCACGGCTCGAGCGACGAAAATCAAATCGTGGACCCCGATGGCCGTCAGATATAAGAAGCAGCTCGATATCCCCAGTGCCACACCCGCCATGGAGGTGGCTTTGGTTCCGTAGCGATCAGCAAATCTGCCGGAAAAGGCCAGTGCCAGGAGGTTCACCAGAAAATAGCAGCTCATGGCGGCCCCGATCTTCCTGGAGGACCAGCCGTGTGACTCCAGGAGATTAGGTAGAAGCAGCATCATCCACATGGAGAGCGCCAGGAAACTGCTGACACCGAGATAGGAGAGCAGCGCGCTCACCCCCAAGTTGTGCCTTATTTTGCCGCCTAGTTTGGCGATCGCAGGTGAGGCAGGGCCGGGAGTTCGAATGCTCATCGAAAAGTAAGACTCAACAGCTTCCGTGCTACCTGGAGGAGCCGTCTACCCTAGAGGCACCACGATCGGGCACCGCGGTCGCGGTCTCCCGTCCTTTCTGGAAGATCCTCATTACTTCGGCTTTCGGGGGTTAGAAACTCACAGGCAGGGCCTTCAAGCCACGTAGCAGACTATTCTCCCACTCCAGGGTTTCGGTGCCCAGCCTCAAATCGGGCATTCGCGAAAGGATGGTGTTGATGGCGATTTTGGCTTCCAGGCGGGACAGGGAAGCGCCCAGACAAAAATGCACTCCCGCCCCAAACGAGATATGCCGGTTGGGCCTCCGTTCGATATCGAAACCGTCCGGGTCGGGGAAGTGGGACGGATCTCGATTGGCTGCCCCCAGGAAGGCCAGCACCAGCTGCCCTTGGCCGATCTGCTTCCCGTCGATGGTTACGTCTTCTTTGGCGATACGCCGATTTCGCTGGAAGGGGGCGTCAAAACGCAGGCTCTCTTCGACCGCACCTTCGATCAGAGCCGGGTTCTCTCGCAGCTTTCGCAATTGATCGGGGTGCTGGAGCAGGAAGAGAACCGCGTTGGAAATGAGACTGGTCGTGGTCGTATGTCCGGCCACCAGAAGCGTGACGCAGGTGGACAGGAGCTCATCTTCGCTGAGTCGGTCACCTTCGTCGCGCACAGCCAGCAGCGTGCTCACCAGCTTGTCGTCCGGGTGCTGACGGCGCTGAATATAGATTTTCCGGAAGAAGTCTCTCAAGTTCAAGATCGCTTTCTGGGAGCGAACCAGAACCCCGGCGCTGGGGCGAGGTGTCGTCATGAACTCCATACTCACTGAGGACCAACGCCTGAGCTTGTCATGGTCCTTGAGCGGCACACCCAGCAGTTCGGCAATCACGTTCACGGGCAATGGGTAGGCCAGGTCCCGGACCAGGTCCATGTGCCCGTCGCCTTGCACTTTGTCCAGGAGTTGATCGACAAGCTGCTGAACGTATCCCTGCAATTTGCTGATGGTTGGAGCAGTGAAGGCTTTGTGGACGAGGTTTCTCAGCCGCGTGTGGTCGGGGGGATCGACATTCACCAGGCCTTCATTGAAATGACGGACCAGGGGCTGAATCTGCTCCCAGACGGGTTCGGGAAGGTCGGGCTTCACCGTCGAGGTGAGCCGGTCCAGGCTGGTGAAGCGCCGGGAGTCACGAAGTATGGCCTGGATGTCGTCGTAGCGGGTCAGGATCCAGCAGCGCCAGGCCTCGCTCCAGTAAACCGGAGCGCTCTCGCGAAGCGCCTGGTAGAGAGGGTAAGGATCGTGGGCAAATTCCGGTGAGTTGAGAGAACCATCAAATTCTGACAAGGCGCCGTCCAATGCATCCTTACTCTGGTGACGTTACTTGAACCCAGTTCGTTTCGGTAAACCTCGCAGGCCGCGGAGGATTTTACCACGTCGCCAACAAGAGAAAAAGGGCGATGAACGACCGAAAAAGCTATCTGTATCCAAAGAAGCTGGATTACGTGGAGGGAGTGGTTCAGGCCGCTTGTCTGAAGCCTCGTGTTTCCCGCCAGGTTCCAAGCAGCAGGACCAGAATCGTCGTAGGCAGCCCGATAAAGATCGGATCGATGGACCAGACGACAACAATCGATCCCACCTCCTGAACCCCGCCCAGAATCTGCCAGAGAATGATCACCGAAGCACCCGCCAGCATGGCGACAAAAACACTCTTAGGCGCCCGCCTGACCGGTGGAAAGAGAACCAGGGCCACCAGAACAGGGCCGGCGGAAGCTCCCATGATTCGTCCCCCCAACCAGAACAGCTCGATCATGACAGGAAAGACGTAATAAATGGCGGCGGCTAAGGCCCCCACGGCGACCACGTTCACGCGGAAGACCCACAGCTGGGTTCGAGGGCTGGCCCCGGGATTGATAAAGCGGTTATAGATGTCGATGGTCAGGTTGGAGGCGATGGTGTTGATCGTCGAGTCCAGCGTCGACATGCTGGCCGCCAGGATGCTGACAATGATGATACTGGCCCATTGCCCGCCGGCGATGCCGAAGGTGAGGCGCAGAAAGACCTGGTCACCAGGGATTTCGGCTCCGTAGGTGGCCCTGCCCAGGACCCCGAGCAGGGGAGGCACCATGTACCAGATGCCGCAGATAATTCCACCGTAGAGAAATCCTTTACGAGCCGCTTCCGTGGAAGAGGCCGCCAGCCCGCGTTGAATGACACTCTGATAGCCGAAGCTGATGACGATGCCAATGACGATCCAGCCCGCCGCCACGTGAGCGAAGCCCCCGGTTCCGAACGTACTCAGATAGTCTGGATCGTCGATGGAGTCGAGTACGGAAAACCCGCCGGCAGCCAGGAAGCCGAAAACCACCATCCACAGTGAGGCGATCGTGACGATAAAGAACTGAATTGCGTCGGTTATCAGAATGGCCCACATGCCTCCCAGAAAGACATAGATCACGGTGAGAAACGCCATCAGCACCAGTGACTTCAGAAGCGAGATGTGGAGCAGACTCGAGGTCACAATGGCCAGAGATCCCATGACCCCGGCCGTCGCCCCCAGGTCACGCACGACGATGAGACAGAGAGCGAGCAAACGGTGCCGCGGACCGAAGAAACGCTCGAAAAGCTGGGGAATGGTAATGATCTTGGTGGCCCTCAGCCGGGGAATAATGTAATAGGCCATCCAGATGCTGACCAGCACGAAGGATCCACCGGTCCAGTAGGCGCTCAGGCCGAAGTCCTTGGCCACTCCGGAAATCCCGATCAGAGTCGTACCGTTGATCCAGGTGGCGGCCACGGAAAAAGCGATCAGCCAGGTACCGGAGTTCCGGCCGGCCACCGCCATGTCTTCGATTCCGGCTATTTTGGTGCGAGCCGCCCAGATTCCGATGCCCAGCATGAGGGCCAGATAGCTACCGATCAGCCACCAGGATGGTTGAAACTGCTCCATCTACTTAGTACTCCCCTTCATGAGTACTTAGTACTCCCTTTCATGAGTACGATGACGTTTGCGGATGGGTCTTGCGAGGTGAGGTCGCGAAGAGAGGAGGAGGCGATGCGTCAGCATCGTTGACGACGAACGACAAAGAGATCGACCGCAACCCCCATCCGCCCGAAGGGTTGGGGCGGGACGGGCCCATCTCTTTGTTGTTCCTCCTCGCCGATGTTCGCACATCGACTCGTCGTCTCGCCTCAATCTGGTCTCCGTCGCGCTCCCAACAAACGTCATCGTATTCATGAAAGTGAGTACTTAGAGTCTCAGCAGGGCTGCACAGGCCCAGATGTAGAAGAACCCAAGCAGGATCAAGAGCAGCAGGGAGAGCCACGGATTGAGGCGGGGAAGAGGCACCTGGTCCATCAAATCGAGTTCATCTTCCGAATAGAGATAAGATTCGCTCCGGCTCTCCGGCTCTTGTTGTTCTTCTTCCACAACTCTTTCCTCCAGATGACAGCCCGCACCCTTCACTTCAAATGTCGTGGATAAGGAGGGGTATCACGGGGCGCTGGGCTATTATGCATAATCTGGGTCGGGTTCGCCAGTTGAGGGAAAATGTCAATGGAGCGGCGAGAGAGATTTGGACTAGTGCAGCCCTTGTGGCGAGCTGCGCTACAATGCTCGTGGTCTTTCTTCTTGCTTCGCTGATGCACTGTCTTCAGCGTGGCAGCAGCTAGTTCACCGATCCGATAGATTCCGTTTCTTGTCTGATCCGGCCTATGAGTACTTGGGAGTGGTGCTTCGTCATACTTCTGAATGGTTCGATTGTCGGCTACGGTCTGTACCTGGGCCGTGGAGGACAATCGAGCAGCCAGTGGTTCCTGGCAGGCCGCGCGCTGCCCTGGTGGCTGATGGGGCTGTCGATGTATGCCACGGCAATTAATGCCGCAGACCTGGTGGCCGGTTCAGGCGCCACCTACCTCATGGGCTTCAGCTATTTCGTCATCAGCTGGATCGGCGTGGTGGGCGGCTGGGCCCTGGCAGGGTTCTTCATATTTGTCCCGATGTATCGGAGGGGCATGTACACGAATGCCGAATACCTGGAGGCCCGTTTCGGAGCCGGCGCCAGGATCACCAGCGTGTTCGTTCAGGTACAGTTCCGCACTCTGGTGATGGGAATGATGAGCATCTCCATCTTCCGCATACTCTCGGTTGTTTGCGGCTGGGACTGGCTGGCCTGGTCGGCGGTAGTTCTGGTGGCCGCTCTGGCCGCCGCATATACGGCCGTGGGTGGAATGAGATCGGTGACGGTTACGGACACTCTCCAGGTTGTGGTCATGAGCGCTGCTGCCCTGCTGATCTGGCTCGTCATCTGGGGAGCCGTGGGAGGCTGGGAGGGACTGCAGCAAAGGCTCGAAGATGCACAGCCAGGTCTGGAGGAACAGATCCTACACGTCGGCCGGGACAACATCGATCGCGAGGATGCAGGAGCGCTCTCGCCGAATCAGATTCAAGGGAAACTGGTGGCCGGCGGTAAATACGATGCGGACAGTAAGGTCATCGTTCGACGCACTCCCTTTTGGATTTTTTCGTTGTCGATGGTTCTGATCGGTATCGCCTATGTCGTAGTCAACAACACCCAGGCGATGCGAATGCTGGCTGCACGAAGTCTGTGGGATCTCAGAATGTCAGTTGTGGTTGCCTCCGCGGTGATTCTGGTGATGTCTTTCTTCACCCATTCCATTGGAGTCATGGGACGCGCCCTCTATCCTGATCAGCTGCTTCTGCCCGACCAGTCACAAGACTCCATCTACCCGCTCTTGATCTCCCAGTTCGCCACCGGGTGGTTGAAGCCGATCGCATTAGCGGGTCTGCTGGCAGCGGCCTTCTCGACCTATGATTCGATAGGTTCGGCGCTTTCCGCCCTCCTGACACGCGATGTTTATGCACGCCTGCTGGTTCGGGACGCGTCCGACCAGCACTACCGACGCGTTGGCCAATGGCTGACTCCGGTGGTCATAGGGTCGTCTTTTGTCTATCTCCCCGCTCTGCTGAGCGGCGGCATGGTTGTCTTTTACCTGGAGATCACAAGTGCCTTTGTCATCCCCTTGTTTACCCTCTACATCATGGGTGTCTTCACACGCGTCCATCCCCGCACCGGGATCATCGGTCTGTTGGTGGGATCGAGCTACGGGGTCCTGCGTCTGGTCGCACCCCTGATCGCGGAAAGTGTTCACATCCAGATCCTGCCAACCTTTCTGCTCGACAAATACGGAGCCTACTTGTACAGCTTTGTTCTCACCTGCCTCGCGATGCTGATAGCCTCACTGGTTCTGGGGTGGGTTCCTTCCGGGCAACTCCTCCATCGAGAGCAGCGGGGCTGGCTTCGGACCAGTCAGTTGCAATTAGAGGAAAGCAGGGGGGACGACCGTTCGAGATTTGAACAACTTCTACCGGTGCCACTAACGATCGGCCTGGTAGCTACGAGTTTGATTCTCAGTTACGTGGTGTTCTGGTGAGCTGTCAGCCCGGCATTCGCTCCCTTTCCCAGCCCAAAATTCCTAGAATACTTGAGCAACAGTTGATCCAAGGTTGGGGTAGTGATAGATTTCAGTCACTAACCGCCGGGAAACCAGTGGAACTTATATCGGAAGTTGATGTGAGGAATGTCGAATCAAATGAATGTCCATTTGTTTTCAATTGACTGCATTTCAATCAGTTTCCGAGGTAGCCTGCGATGCGGGTAAGCGTTCGGCTTGCTTCTTCTCTTGACCTTGGGAAATCTGGGAGCACGCACCTGTCGCTGGAGATGCCCAAGGGTGCGCTTATAGCCGATGTCTTACGACAACTGAAGGAGAGCCGTCCTGAGGTGAGTGACGCGTTGCTGTCTACAGTGGTGTTTATGAACGGTCAGCAGGTTGGGCGGGAGAAGGTTTTGGAGCCGGATGCGGAGATTGCGCTTCTGCAGCCGATCTCCGGTGGCTAAGTACATCGAGGGGATGACTAATGGCACAGATACGGCAGAAGCGGACGACGGAGATTTCCCTTCCTCAGACAATTTCTGGTGGGCGGCAGACGGTGTTTGTCGACCAGTTCACCAATGGGATCCTGGACCCGGCGCTGCCCATGCTGGGTCCGGTGCGGGAGGGAGGCCACATTGTCATTAATACGACTCCCGGTTGCTGGGGACCGATGATCACACCGCGCATTCGGGGTGGGCATGAAGTAACCCAACCGGTAAGCGTCGAAGGTGCGGAGATCGGTGATGCAATCGCAATCTCGATTCGTGACATCACGGTGACTTCGCTGGCCACTGCTTCCGGCACGGATCGCCCGATGGAAGGGCGATTTCTGGACGATCCTTTCGTAGCCGGTCTTTGTCCCGAATGCGGGACGTTATACCCGGAAACTCGGATCGATGGTATCGGTCAGACGGCTGTTCGTTGCGCCAAGTGTGGCGCAGATGCAGCACCGTTCAACATCGCCAACGGCTATACCATGGTTTTTGACCAGAATCACCGCCTGGGTGTAACAGTGCCTCAGCGGGAAGCTGAGGGAATTGCCCGTCAGGCCGAGCGCTACGGGGCAATACCAGGAAATTCTGTACAGCACCCGATTTTGACCTTTGCACCACACGACCTGGTGGGAATTGCCACGCGTCTGAGACCGTTCATGGGTCAGCTGGGTACCACGCCGGCGGTCAGGATCCCCGACTCCCATAACGCTGGGGACTTTGGTGTCTTCCTGATCGGTAAATCCCACGAATACGCGTTGACCGGGGAAGAACTGGAAGGACGGACCGACGGGCATATGGACTGCGATTCAGTGCGTGCTGGGGCTGTGCTTATCTGTCCTGTGAAAACGGCGGGCGCCGGTGTATACACCGGCGATATGCATGCTTTGCAGGGAGACGGAGAAATTGCCGGACACACATGTGACGTTTCGGGGACGGTAACACTTGAAGTCCATGTGCTCAAGAAACTCACGCTGGAGGGCCCCATCCTGCTACCGGTGCCTGAAGACTTGCCCTATCTGGCGCGGCCCTTGAAGCCGGAAGAGGCCCGGAGAGCGAGAAGGCTGGCCCGGACCTGGGGGATGAGGGATATCGAAGCGGCGGCGCCCATCTCATTCATTGGCACCGGCCCAGATCTTAATGCCGCTACGGATAACGGATTGAGAAGGGCAGCCAGTGTGCTGGATATGAGTGTGGGGGAGGTGAAAAACCGGGCCACCATTGCCGGAGCCGTGGAAATTGCGCGGAATCCGGGTGTCGTGCAGGTCACTTTCCTGGCGCCGCTCGACCGTCTGGAGAAACTCGGATTAGCACCGCTTGTTGCAGAGCAGTATGGGATTGCCCTCGGGTCGTCCTAGCAAGATTTGATCCATTAGTATTTAACCGGGAGGCTCTCAATGCGAAAGAATCTGCTAAGGGAAAAGCTGAAAGCCGGCCAACCTACGATCGGAACTCACATTCAAAGCACTGATCCAGGAATGCTGGAATTGATGGCGATGACGGGCGTGGTCGACTACATCGAATTCGTTGGTCCCTACGCGCCCTACGATCTGTATTGGTTGGACACCCTGGCCAGAATCACTGAGTTGTACAACATATCGTCCACCCTCAAAGTTGACCAGAGTATTCAAGAGTTTCAAGCTCAACGCGCCATTGCTTCTGGAATACAGGGTATTCTCTTCACCGATATCCGAAGTGCAGAGGACGCCAAGGCATGCGTGAGGGCGGTAAAACCCGACACACCCACTGCGGGTGGCCGTATGGGTGCCAGAATGTATCGAGACTCAAGGTTTTACCTGGATTGTGCTTCGGCAGGGGCGGTCCAGAGCTACAACGACGTGGTTGTGGAATTGATGATCGAAAAGCGAGGAGCCGTTGAGCAACTGGAAGAAATACTCGCGGTAGAGGGCGTCGACATGATTCAGTTTGGACCGGCGGACTATGGCATAAGTACCGGTGTGCCGGGACCAGGCTATGGTGGCAATCCAAGCGAGGCGGATGAAAGAAACGCTGCGACCATTAAGGAGGTCGAGCGCAAAGTGATCCGAACCGCCGTGGAGCGAGGGGTTGCCGTCAGGGTTGATTTGCTGGGGACCGAAACTTTGGAGGAGTGTCAGGAGTACGTCGAGCAGGGTGTTCGCAACTTTTGCACCGGCTTTGAGTTCGTTGTGATGGACCAATGGCTAAAATCCAACGCACCGAAACTGAGGGCCTTGGTGGAATGAGCGCTCTGAACACCAGCCCTGCTCACTTCACGCCTTAATTCATCAGATTCGCGCA
This sequence comes from Acidobacteriota bacterium, assembly GCA_965248635.1. Classification (GTDB taxonomy): domain Bacteria; phylum Acidobacteriota; class UBA6911; order RPQK01; family CBDAPI01; genus CBDAPI01. The sequence continues at coordinate 666,768 of OZ252114.1, forward strand.
CCTTCGAGTATTGCTTCAGGGGCGCGTGGGGGATCACGCAATGAACGCAACGAACGCAATGAAAAAGATTTTGCTGGCCTATTTGAGCTTCACGTTCACTCCACTTGCAGCTTCAGATCCGCCCAATCTCGCTTACTGGACCAGCCAAGATTTAAAGAGCCTGTCGGACCGGCTTCCTTCCCAGATGGACGAGGGGAAAAGGGCGGTGGAGGAAATGGCGAGATTCGGCACCCACCGCGTGCTCATGGTTTACCGTGAGTCCAGCGCTCCCGCGGCGGCCCATGCACACACGGACTTTTACGTGATCCAGGGCGGGGAAGGGACGCTGGTGCTGGGGGGAGAGGTAGTGGATCCAAAACCCAAAACCCCGACCGAAGTTTGGGGGACGTCCATTCGGGGCGGCAAGTCGATCAAAGTAAAGGCGGGAGACATGATCAACATCCCTCCTAATGCGCCTCACCAGATCCTCCTGGACCCCGGCCAGAACATTACTTACCTGGTGATCAATGTCCCGATTCCGTGAATGGAAATAAGGACCCATCACAGGCCAAGGTGGAGCACGATGATGCGATTGCGCCCGATTCTCTATATTCTGGTAGCTTTCTTCTTAGCTGGCTGCGGGGGCATCCGGAGCGAAACGGCACCCGGTGACGGCACGGTCCCCGATTGGGTTGTGTACCCAGAGAGGGAATGGCAGGCCATCACCCCCGAACAGGCTTTCCCTGACGAGGTTCAAAGCGGCACTAGCGGCCACGCAGGTCACAGCGATCTGAGGGCCTGGAAAGGCTGGGTGGAGCGCATGAATGAGCGGGTCAAGGGAGCTTCAAAGGATCTTCCTCAATATCAGCGATTAGACAACCGGGAGAACCAGGGGGGCGTTGCGATCGCCTGGGGCGGCTACCTTCTGCAAACCTTCGGCGATCCCGACTATCGGTTCCAAACGGCGTCCCTCGGAAAAGCTTTTACCATGGCCTGCCTGCAGTTGGCCATCGATCAAGGCCTGATCAATAGTGCCACTGATCTGGTCAAAGATTACTGGACCGGAGAAGGGGAACTCAACGCTCCCCACAAGTATCTCAACCAGGGTCACCACAATTCCCTCACGTTCCTCCACCTGGCCACTCATGCCGGCAGCTTTCCAATCACCAACGGCTACTATTGGAAGGATTGCAAAACACCCGACGCCGACAGTGTCGCCCCGCCCTGGTCCAAGTGCACGGGTGATCCCGATTCTGACAATTACGCCCATGCTCAGCCGGGCACGGTAGGCCAGACTTATAGCAGCGGCGCCTACTGGCGCCTGGCCCAGGCATTAACGGCCGTTTGGAAAAAGGACCTGAAGCAGGTCATGGACGAGAAACTGCTCAGTAAGATGGGTATACCTGCCGAGAGGTGGGACTGGACACCCGGGCAGACCGTCCATGACAATTCCGATTATTATCCTAAAATGCCCGGCTATGGACTCTTTCTGGATCCTCCCTACACGATGGACGGACAGACCGTGCGCGGCGGCCCGGGTTGGGTGGTGATGAGCGCCAAGGACCTGGCCCGTTTCGGCCTGCTGATCGCCACCGGAGGGATCTGGGAAGGTGAGCGCCTGATCACAGGGACGAACCTGCTGAGGGCTCACAGCGGCGGCGGCGGCAGTAACGTCAATGGCGTGGGCGGGTCAATCATGGTCTCCTGGGGCAAGGTCACTTCGGAAGGCATCAATTTTAGCGACATTCCCCTGCACCTGTTTGCACGCCACCAGCCTCGTCCCGGGGGCACTCGTTAGTCTCAAGACTTATGACGAGCTGCACTACGGTGCTCGTTCTCCACTCCCGGAGGTAAAGAACCAATTGACTCTGCCTAACGAAAACTTCATGCCCGACCCACTTGCCATTTGCCTTTCAATCATCGATATTTGGGGCCGGGACTATTGCCAAGCGTTCACAACATCAGTCGGAGTCCGAGATGAAAATCACTCAAATCGTCTGCCAGGTCCTTCGCGCCCCGGCGGTTGAAGCAAAGACGGCGAGCAGCCAGGACGCCGTGTTGGTGCGTGTGCGAACCGACAATGGGTTAGAGGGTCTTGGGGAAGCGGACGCGTCGCCGGAAGTCGTGAAAGCGATCATCGATGCGCCGTTCAGTCACAACATTGCCTGTGGGCTGCGCGAGGTTCTCATCGGCGAAAACCCGTTGGAAACGGAGCGACTGTGGCAAAAAATGTATCGCCGTACGATGTATTTAGGCCGCACGTCCGTGACGATCTCGGCCATGGCAGCGATTGACCTCGCGCTTTGGGATCTGAAAGGAAAGCACTTCGGAGAGCCGATCCACCGACTGCTGGGCGGCAAGCAGCACGCTCGCATCCGTGCCTACGCTTCGATTCTCTTTGGTCGCGACGGCGCCGAAACCGCCGACATCGGTCGTCGCTGGACCGAGGCCGGCTACACGGCGGTCAAGTTTGGTTGGGAGCCGATGGGCGAAAACGAAGCCCTGGACATCGACCTCGTCCGAGGAGCCCGCGAGGGTGTGGGCGACGCGACTTTGCTGATCGACGCCGGTTGCGTGTGGGACGCGCGAACTGCGCTCCGCCGTGCGCATGTCTTTGTGGACTACGGCATCGAGTGGTTGGAAGAGCCGCTGCGCGAGGCGGACATCGACGGCTATGTCTGGCTCCGCGACCGTTCGCCGGTGCCGATTGCCGCGGGAGAAGGCGAATGCGGTCGCGAATCGTTTCGATCACTCATCGATCGCCACGCCTTGGACGTGTACCAGGTCGATCTTGCGCGCAACGGATTTACCGACGCGTCCTATGTTCGAGGTCGCGTCGAGGAGGTGGGCGCTCGATTGTGCAACCACTTTTACACCTCGCCGATCACTGCCGCTGCAAGCCTGCACTGGCTGAGCACCTGCCGCGACGCGTTCTTATTCGAAGACTGCGTCGAAGACTCCCCCATCCGCAACGAACTGACGCTTGAAACTGTGCAAGCAGAAGGTGGTTGGATCGAGGTCCCCGATGGTCCCGGCCTGGGCGTGACCTTGAACGAGGAAGCCGTCACCAGGCTTCTGGTCGATCAGTCCGATTGAAGACAACCCAATAGAACCGCCCGACAGCAGGAGAGATATGGAAAAGAAGCAGGTCATGGTCCTGGCCAGCTCCGGTTGTCGAGGTCTTGAAACGCTCGATTCCATTCGTGACGAGGTCCATGTCCACTTGCTGGACAGCGTCGGGGAGGCCCAGCCCGTGATCGGACAGGTGGAAATCATTTTTGCCTGGGATTCTGCCCTTAATGGTTTGCTGGAGGGCCTTTGGCCTCAGGCAGAATCGCTGCAGTGGGTTCAGTCGGGCAGTGCCGGAGTCGAGTCGCTGCTCTTTCCGGAGTTTGCCGAGAGCTCAGTGGTGTTGACCAGTGGAAGGGGACTCTACAGCGACGTTCTGGCGGAGTTCGTGGCCGGAGCCATCATCTATTTCGCCCAGAACCTGGATCGCCAGGCAGCCAGCCAGCGAGCTCGTAGCTGGGCGCCAGCTCCCATCAGAGAAGTGAGAGGACAGACTCTGGGCATCGTGGGGGTCGGAGATGTGGGGCGCGCGGCCGCTAAGCTGGCGCGTTGTTTGAATATGCGTTTACTGGGTTGCAAGCGCAACCTTAACGCGGCGCTGCAAGATCTACCGATCGATCGCCTGTACCCACCGGAGCGTCTGCTCGAGATGCTCCCCGAGTGTGATTATGTGGCACTCACGCTCCCCTTGACCTCCCAGACTCGGGGGATCATCGGCAGACCGGAGCTGGAGGCGATGAAATCGAGCAGTGTGCTCATCAATATTGCCCGCGGAGCTGTGGTCCAGGAACAAGTACTGATTCAGGCTCTGCAAGAGGGGTGGATTCGAGGTGCGGCTCTGGATGTTTTCGAGCGGGAACCCTTGCCGGAGGAAAGTCCCTTGTGGGGGATGGATAATATGCTTCTCTCGCCCCACTGTGCCGACTACACAACCGATGTGGAAGCCCGCCAGGGACGCCTGTTCGTGAAGAACCTCAGGCGTTATCTGAAGGGAGCGCCCTTGCTCAACATCGTTGAAAAGATGGCTGGTTATTAGTGTCGGAAGGGAGTACTTAGCTTAACTCAGGGATTTTGACCACCAGGTAGCATGCTTGCCTGGACTTCATGGGTTGGTATTTGAGATATTGGTTCCGATTACCAACTTCGGCTACCGAATGTTTGGACCGGTGATCCTCAACGGGATGGAACACTCGTCTGTGAATATCGCGAAGATTATGTTTATCTTTCAAACCGGAGATTCAAATGCTAAGTAAGTCCACCCGCAACCACTTTGTTTTCGCGCTCCTTCTAGTCGTCTGGCTGGGGATTCTCAGTTCCTGCGGCGTAGACGAGCAACACTCCGCCGGGGATATGCCGCAGGCAGCAATGCCTGGCCTTGAGGGGGTTGTCTTCCCGGAGGAGGAATGGATCTCGCTCAAAGCGGAGGAAGCATTTCCCGACAACTCCCTCAGTTACATGGCTGGCACTGGAGGTACTACGACCCTATCTTCCTGGACCGGCTGGGTGGAGGGCAGGGAGAAGAGTCTGACCGGCGGAACCTGGAAGGGCGAGGACCACGGCCAGGATCATTGGGGCGTGGCGATTGCCTGGCGTGGCTACCTGCTTCAGACATTCGGGGATCCGGATTATCGTTTTCAGACCGCTTCCCTGGGGAAGGCCTTCACCATGTCATGCCTTCAGCTGGCCATAGACGAGGGGCTGATCGGAAGCGCCGATGACCTGGTGATGGATCACTGGACCGGCGCTGGAGAACTCAATTCGAAACACAAGTTTCTGGATCAAGGTCACCACCGTAAGCTCACATTTCGCCACCTGGCGGAGCACGTATCGGGACTCCCGGTCACCAACGGCGACTCGTGGCAGAAGTGCAACAATTACGAGGATATAGCCCCGGAGTGGGCGACCTGCACGGGCGATGCCGACCACGACAACTACTCCCACGCGAAGCCCGGCACGATGAGTCGAAGTTACAGCAGCGGTGCTTACTGGCGCCTGAGCCAGGCCCTCACAGCAGTCTGGGAAAAAAGCCTGAAGCAGGTCATGGACGAGCATCTGCTCAGCAAGATCGGCATTCCACCCGAGCGATGGGATTGGACTCCCGGGCGACGGGTTCGGGAGGACAAGAACTGGTATCCGGAAATGCCGGGCTATGGTCTGTTTCTAGATCCGCCTTATGAAGTGGAGGGCCAGGTTGTGGTAGGAGGACCCGGCTGGGTGGTCATGAGCGCCAAGGACCTGGCTCGATTCGGCCTGCTGGTGGCGACGCGCGGCGTCTGGAAGGGCGAACGCCTGATCAGCGACACGCCTTTTCTGCGCTCTCATGGCGGCGGCAACGGAAGTCTTATGGCTGGAGTCGGTGGCGGCTTGTTCGTTTCCCTGGGCAGGGTGACCTCCACACCGATTTCCCTCTCGGATTTGCCCCTTCATCTGTTCGCTGGGAACCGACCCCGTCCCCAGGGTCAATGATCTTCCCGCACCCAAACCCGCGCTACGGCAGGGAATCTTGAAAAGACCCAAAGATCAGGGGATAATAGGTGTAATGAATACTCCCCGCCTAGTCATCCTGAACTTCCTCATTTTGTCTTGCGCTCTGGCCCCAACCCTTGCCCAGCAGACCGATTCTCCCGACTTCGAGAGCAGTATAGAGCCGATCTTCCACCAGCGCTGCTACGTCTGCCATGGCCCGGCCCAGCAGATGAACGGGCTGCGACTGGACAGCAGGGAGGCAGCGCTCAAGGGCGGGTATTCGGGACCGGCGATCGTCCCCGGCGACAGCGCCCGCAGCCAACTCATGCAGCGCGTTACCAGCGTCCAGGAGGGTTTCAAGATGCCGCTCAGCGGGCCTCCACTGAGACCCGGTGAAATCGACGCCCTGAGAAGCTGGATTGACGGCGGAGCGCGGTGGCTTGAGCGTGCGGAAGCTACCAGGCCGAGCGAATCCGAAAGGGCATCTCATTGGTCGTTTCAGCCGATCCGCCGCTCCCCCCCGCCGAAAGTGGAAACGAATTCCTGGGTCCGAAATTCGATTGATCGTTTCATCCTGGCCAAGCTGGAAGCCGAGGGTGTCGCGCCCCTCCCCGAAGCCGACAAGATCACGCTGGTCCGCCGGGTGCACTTCGATCTCCTTGGACTCCCGCCGTCCCCGGAGCAAGTGGACCGTTTTCTCGCGGACGGGCGTCCGGAAGCCTATGACGAGCTGGTCGAGGAGCTTCTCCGTTCGCAGCACTACGGAGAGAAGCAGGCGATCCATTGGCTCGACGCCGCTCGCTATGCGGACTCGGACGGGTACGAGCGTGATCCGCTGCGTCCCCACGCATGGCGGTGGCGCCACGGTGTGATCGATGCCCTGAACCAGGACATGCCCTTCGACCGGTTCACGATTCGACAGATTGCCGGAGATCTGCTGCCAAACGCGACGGTTGAAGACCGCGTCGCCACCGGATTTCTGCGTAACGGAATCAAGAACCGCGAAGCCGGCGTCAAGAAAGAAGAAAAACGGTTCGAAGAAGTCATCGACCGCGTCAACACCATCGGCACCGTTTGGCTAGGACTCACCGTGGCCTGCAGCCAGTGTCACGACCACAAGTACGATCCGATTACGCAAAAAGACTTCTACTCGATGTACGCCGTACTCAACAATGCGGTCGAGCACGATATCGAAGCTCCGCTGCCCGGCGAGGCCGGCCCTGTTCTGCGCGCCTATCCGGAATACCGCGCTAAACGGGAAAAGCTCCTGCGCGAAAACGGGATCTACGAACTACAGCCTGACTGGCAGCGAAGCATCATCGAGGCCATGGACAACCCGGGAGTGAATCTGGATTGGGACTTTCGCACCACCGAATGGCGGGCTGCCCACGACCGCGCCGACTGGAAGATGCGGGCCGACCCCTCACAGCTCACCGAGATCGAGCGCGATGAGATTACTGACTGGTTCCTGGAGACGCCGGGACCGGACGTGCGCAAGAGCGAGGAACTCACCGAACGCTTCAAGCAAGTACGGGAGCAACTGGAAGAGCTCCAGCAGCAGCGCCCGTCAATGACGCGCGCCTACACGATGATCGAGCGCAAGCAGTCCGTCGCAACCCACATTGCTCTGCGCGGAGACTGGCGGTCCCCGGGTGTGGAAGTCCGGCCCGGAGTGCCGGCGTTTCTAGACGACCTCAGGCCGGAGCCGAAAACGGCTCGGTTGGCATTTGCCCAGTGGCTTGTGAGCAAGGACAACCCTCTCACGCCGCGCGTCACCGTGAATCGTATGTGGCAGGAGCTTTTCGGCCGCGGGTTTGTGCGCACCTCCGACGACTTCGGTACGCGAGGGGAAAGGCCCTCGCACGCCGCGTTGCTCGACTATCTCGCTTCCGAGTTCGTCGATAGCGGCTGGAGCCGCAAACACATCATTCGTCTGATCGTTACCTCAGCCGCCTACCGGCAGTCTTCCAACACGCGGCCGGAACTGGCAGAGCGAGACCCCGGTAACAAATGGCTGGCGCGACAGAACCGCCTGCGGCTGTCCGCGGAACTCCTACGGGACAATGCGTTGAGTGTGAGCGGGTTGCTGTACCCGAAGGTCGGCGGGAAAAGCGTGCGACCGCCGCAACCGGCCGGCGTTGCTGAGCTCAGCTACAGCAAGAAGCCCTGGGTGGAGGATAAAGGCCCCGAGCGGTACCGCCGGGGCCTCTATATTTTCTTCCGGCGCACCTCGCCGTACCCCATGCTGCTTAACTTCGACGCGCCGAGCACTCTGGTTTCGTCGGTGAAGCGCGAGCCTTCGAACTCTCCTCTCCAGGCGCTGAATCTACTGAACGACCCGGTCTTTTTCGAGGCAGCACAAGCACTCGCGGTGCGCGTGGCTAACGAAAAAGGCAGCTTTGACGATCGGCTGGAAAGAATGTTCCGCTTATGCCTGAGTCGAGGGCCCAGGGCCCAGGAAAAGGACCGCATCGCGACCTATTTCGACCGGCAAAAAGCGATCTTCGCCCAAGAGAGCGAAGTCATCAAGAGCGTCGCCCCCTATGTCCCGCCCAAGACACAGCGCCTCGAGCTTGCAGCATGGACCGGCGTGGCGCGCGGGCTGATGAACCTGTACGAATTTATGACGAGAGAGTAAGCTCCAGGGCGGACTGTGCGAGTGCGGTCTCCCAGAGGTGAATGATATGGACGAGAGGCATTTCCAATTGGTTCAAAAGCGGCGTGAGTTCCTCCGCGGCGTAGCGGGTGGTATCGGCATGGCGGCTCTCGGCAACCTGCTGACGGCAGATGGCTTGACGGCGTCAAGCCTGCACAATGCCAACCCTCTCGCTCCCAAAGCACCACACTTCGCGCCCAAGGCCAAGCACATCATCTACATGTTCATGGAGGGCGGGCCGAGTCAGTACGAGCTGTTCGATCCCAAACCGGCACTTGAAAAGTACGACGGGCAATCTCTCCCGCCGTCGATGACGAAGGACCTCAAGCTGGCCTTTATCAAACCCACTGCGAAGGTGATGGCGAGCCGTTACAAATTCCACCCCTATGGCCAATGCGGAATGGAGCTGTCCGAGCTGGCGCCACACCTCGGCTCTGTGGCGGACGAGATCACTCTAATTCGCTCGTTGCACACCGACGCGTTCAATCACCACCCGGGGCAGCTGCTGCTTTTCACCGGCAATATCCAATTCGGGCGGCCGACGCTCGGTGCGTGGACGCTCTATGGGCTGGGCAGCGAGTCCCAGAACCTGCCCGGGTTTGTCGTGCTCTCCTCGGGCAAGGGAACCAGCGGCGGCGCGAGTAATTTCTCGCCGGGTTTTCTGCCCTCCCACTACCAGGGCACCCTCTTCCGCAATCAAGGCGATCCGATTCTGTACCTTTCCAACCCGGCCGGCATCAGTCAGCAGACGCAGCGGGCAACACTTGATCTGGTCTCCGATCTCAACCGCATGCACGATGCCGATAGCGCCGACCTGGAAATCGCGTCGCGTATCGCCTCCTATGAACTGGCGTTCAATATGCAAATGGAGGCGCCCGAGTTGATGGACTTCTCCGACGAATCGCAGGAGACCATCGAAATGTATGGCATCGAATCCGACAACGAGCATCGGCGTCAGTACGCGACCAATTGTTTGTTAGCCCGCCGGCTGGTCGAACGTGGGGTGCGCTTCGTGCTGATGATGGATGCCTCCTGGGACGACCACGTCGAAATCAACAAGAATCTCCCACCGCGGATGGAGGAAACCGATCAGCCCACGGCGGCGTTGATCAAAGACCTCAAACAGCGCGGCCTGCTCGACGAGACACTGATTATTTGGGGCGGCGAGTTTGGTCGGACGCCGCTGGTCGAGATTCGAAAGCCGGAAGATTCCTCCAACGCTGGTCGAGACCACCATCCGAACGCTTTCAGCATGTGGATGGCAGGCGGCGGCATTCGAGGCGGCCACGTTCACGGGAAGACCGACGACCTGTGCCTGCACGTGACTGAAGACCCCGTCCACGTTCACGACCTGCAAGCCACCATCCTCCACTGCCTGGGGTTCGACCACACCCGGCTCACATACCGACATATGGGCCGCGACTTTCGATTGACCGACGTCGCCGGCAACGTAGTCAAAGAAATCCTGGCCTAAGCCCGGGGTTAGATGTCCTTCAGAGCCTGACGGGTGCGCTCCAGGGTTTCGTCGATAATCGCTTTCGTATGAGCGGCACTGATCGAGCCCTGTTTGCAGGGAAGCGGAAAGTGGTAAACCCCATGCTGGATGAGGGCTTTTCGATAACGGTCATCGAATTCGAAATCATGATGCTCGAGAATGTCGTGCCAATCAACTGGAATATGATCCATGAAATAGGCGCAAAAGGCAGATCCCACGCGGCTGATCGACGCTGAGATTCCCTCCTCGCGAAAGAGTGAGTCCAAGCCGTCTTCCAGACGCTGACCAAGCTTCTCCAGAGAATCGTGGAAGCCAGACGTCTGTAACCGGCCAAGAGTGGCGATGGCAGCGGCGCTGCCCACCGGGTGGGCGTTGTAAGTCCCGGCGATCAACACCCTCTTAGACGCGTCCCTGTCGGCGAACAGCCCCATGATCTCAGCTTTTCCGCCGACAACTCCCATTGGATAGCCATTCGCCACCGCCTTGCCAAAAACTGAGATGTCCGGCGAAACGCGACACAGGGACTGGTAGCCTCCCAGGGCCGATCGAAACCCCGTCTTCACCTCGTCGAAAACGAGCAGCGAGCCATGCTTGTGACACATCTTGCTCAGGCCCTCCAAATAGCCGGGACGCGGAGGAACGATCCCGACGTTCTGGAGGACAGGCTCGGTCAAGACACAAGCTATCGGGTTGCGGCGAAGAACATACTCGACCGATTCGAGGTCGTTGAAATTGACCACGTGCAGGTGTCGCATGGTCGATTTGGGAATCCCCGCCGAGGCCGGCAAGAAGCGGTACTCTCCGGGTGAGACCCTCGGACCGATCTCTTCCAATGTGGGCATGACGGTCCGTGCCACCTCATTGTGCCATCCATTGTAGCCTCCGAGGGTAAGCAAGACATCGTCGTGCTGTGTCCAGGATCGGCTCAAACGGATCGCGTGAGCTGTCGCCTCGCTCCCTGTATTGTCGAGCGCCTCGCGAACCGCTTGATTGACTACGGGATCATTGTGTCCGAGCAAGTGAGGCGAAAAGGCAGCGTGATAGTCGATGTAGCGGTTACCATCCGTGTCGTACAGGAAACTTCCGCTGGCACGGTTGAACACGATGGGCGGATCGACTTTTCGATTCATGGATACAACTCCCCCAGCGATGTACTGGGGGGCCGTCTCGTTCCACTCGTGAGAACTTGCTATCGTGTCCAAGGTAGAATCCATTGACTTCTCCTGTATCGGATCTTGATGTCAGACCTGAGTGTTTTCTGGCGCGCCGCTGTCTTTTGACAACCAGTCATGCTAAGAATATATTGATTTTTTAGAGCTCAGCAATGAAAAAGTTAGAGCACATCTTCTTCTCTGCCGGTGGTTTGAACACTGCTTAGCACAGCATTGAGATTACAGGACGGATTCATGAATTCCCGATTGACTCACTTCTTGCTGGCAGGGGGACTGGTCTTGCTGGCCATCGCCGCCTCCCTTTACTGGTTCATCGGAGTCCGCCAAGGCTCGCCTGAACACACTTTGCCTGAACACACTTTGACGGTGGCGGAAGGCTTCCAGGTGGAACTGGTTGCCGGGCCACCGCTGGTGGAGCGACCTATTGTCGCCGACTTTGACGAGCAGGGCCGGCTCTACGTGGCCGAGTCTTGCGGATCGAACGAAGATGTAGAGAAGCAGTTGGAGGAGAAACCGCACCACATCACCCGCCTCGAGGATACGGACGGTGACGGCCGCTTCGACACGAGCATTGTCTTCGCCGACCGGATGATGCTTCCCCAGGGCGCCTTGTGGCATGAAGGATCGCTTTACGTGGGCGCCCCACCCAGTATCTGGAAGCTGACCGATACCGATGGAGACGGCGTTGCCGACCAGCGCGAGGAGTGGTTCCAGGGTCATACTCTCACCCACTGCGCCAACGATGTGCACGGCCCTTTCCTCGGACTGGACGGATGGATGTACTGGACCAAGGGTGCGTTCGCCGAGCAGACCTATGAACGTCCGGGTAAGCCGCCCCTGGTCACGCGCGCCGCCCACATCTTTCGCCGCAGGCCTGGTGATTCCCTGATCGAGTCGGTCATGACGGGGGGGATGGCCAATCCGGTAGACGTCGCGTTCACGCCCCGAGGAGAACGGTTGTTGGCTACTACCTTCCTGCACCGTCCGGAACTGGGCCGCCGCGATGGCCTCATCCACGCCATTTATGGCGGCGTTTATGGAATGGTGAATGAGGTCCTTGACGGTCACCAGCGGACGGGGGATCTCATGCCTCCCCTCCTGCACCTTGGCCCGGCCGTCCCCTGCGCTCTGGCCTTATACCGCTCACAGATCTTTGGCAGGGAGTATCAGGGTAATCTTTTTGCCTGCCTCTTCAACTTGCACAAGGTGACCCGTCACGTCCTGGAACCCAGCGGCGAGACTTTCAAGTCCCGAGACACGGACTTCCTGGTCTCCAGCAGCCGCGATTTTCGCCCCACCGATGTGATCGAGGATGCGGATGGCAGCCTGCTGGTCATTGACACGGGGGGCTGGTACAAGCTGTGTTGCCCGACCTCCCAGCTGGCCAAGCCTGAGGTGCCGGGCGCCATCTACCGGATCCGGCGTAAGGGTGCCCCCGGAGTGGAGGATGCGAGGGGCCTCCGGATCGACTGGACGGCCGGGCCGAGCGAACTGGCCGGGCTCTTGGGCGACCCTCGTCCTGCCGTACGCAGCCGGGCCATTCAGGAACTGGCCAAGAGAGGGAGCGAATCGGTAGCTGTGCTGGCCCGGACGCTGCAAACTTCCGACTCGGTGCAGGTTCGCCGCAATGCCCTCTGGGCTCTCACCCGCATCGAGCAGGCCGAGGCCCGAGCAGCTGTCCGCCAGGCGCTTTCTGACGGGGATGAGAGTGTGCGCCAGGCAGCTATCCATTCAGTCAGCGTGTGGCGGGACACCGACAGCCTTCCTCAGCTCCTCGATTTGCTGGAACAGGGCAGGGCGCCCATCCAGAGGGCCGCTGCCGAGGCACTTGGCCGCCTTGGAGACAGCCGCGCGGTTCCTGCACTGCTGGCGCGGGCAGGGGTGGAAAGCGACCGGATTCTCGAGCACTCTCTGACATACGCTCTGATTGAGATTTCCGACCCGGGCAGCACGGCTGCCGGATTGCGGGCCTCCTCCCCCTACACCCGGCGGGCCGCACTGATCGCGTTGGATCAAATGGACGGTGGCGGATTGAAGGCGGAAAGAATCACTCCCCTGCTGGCTTCCGCTGAGCCGGTCATCAAGCAGACCGCCTTTTGGATCGTGGGTCATCATCCAGAGTGGGGAGAGGAGATGGCCGGCTTCTTCCGCCGGCGACTGGCAAGCCGAAACCTCAGCTCCGATGAGCAGGCCCAGCTCGAGCACCAACTGTCCAAGTTTGGCCGCCACCTCACCATTCAGAGGCTGCTGGCCGCAACCGTTCGTGAAGCCGGTTCGAAGGAGTCACGTTTGACAGCTTTGCGGGCCATGGCCCGAACTGCCCTGAAAGAGATCCCGGATATTTGGGCGGAAGGATTCACGAGTGTTCTGTCGGGAGGTGATACCGCCTTGATTCAGCAGGCGGTCTTCACCTTACGGGCCCTGCCGGCCCCCGGAGAAGAGGACGTCAGCAACCTGAGCGCTGCCCTTCTTCAGGTCGGGCGCGACCACGCTCTCCCTGATGAGGTTCGCCTGAAGGCACTGGCCGCCGTTCCCGGCAGCCTGGACGGGCTCGACCCTGAGCTGTTCGATTTCTTGAGTGCCAGTGCCAAGCCCAGCCAGACGGTGGCCTCTCGCACAGCTGCCGCCAGCGCGCTGGGGAGGTCAAAGCTCACTCCGGATCAACTGCTGAGATTGACGGATTCTATCCGGAGCGGGGGCCCGCTGGAGCTGTCCACCCTCCTTCAAGCCTTCCAGAACGCCAGCGATGAAGAGCTGGGTCTGCAATTAATAGAGGCCATCAGGAACTCAAAAGGGCTGTTCAGTCTGCGGGCCGATGTAATGACCCAGTGCCTGGCCAACTTCCCCCGGTCCGTTCAAGAGGAAGGGGAGAAGCTGCTGGCTTCCCTGGAGATGGATCCAGTCAAGCAAAAGGCTCATCTGGAGAAGCTTCTGGCGAGTTTGGGCGAAGGAGATATTCGTCACGGTCAGGAGGTCTTCAACAGCACCAGGGCAGCCTGTTCCGCTTGCCACGCCATTGGCTATCAGGGGGGGAAGTCTGGCCCCGACCTTACGAAAATCGGCGAAGTCCGAACCAGGCGCGATTTACTGGAGTCCATTATCTTTCCCAGTGCCAGCTTCGTGCAGAGCTACGAGCCGGTGCTCGTGGTAACCGAATCCGGCGATCTTCACCAGGGGGTGATCACCGAGGACGGCCACGAGGAGATTCTGCTCGTCACCGGCCCGGACACAAAGGTGCGAGTCGCCCGGTCGGAAATCAGCGAGATTCGGCCCAGCAACGTGTCCGTGATGCCCACCGGGCTGGAGGAGCAGTTGAGCCGGAAGGAACTGGCCAGCCTGCTCACCTTCCTGGCCAATACCCGCTGGGGAGCTCTATAGGGCGGGCTGCACTAGAAACGGGATGCATGGATTGGGCGGCTTGAGAGCTACCAGAAGGTCAAGAAACTCAACGCACATCCAATTGCTACGGCAATGACTGCTGTCGCAGCGGGCAGCCAGGACACCGCCGTGGCCTGCGGGTCCGATACAAGCTTGAGCTGCCGGAGTGCCAATTGCCCCGAGCGGAGCCAAGCCGTCTTTTCTTCGTGCAGCAGTTCGCCGCGTGGTTCCCAGCCCGCAAACAGGGAGAACAGCACCATCGATCCGGCAGTGATGAGAATGCTGAAGGGGTACGCTGCAAAGGCGTTCGTCATGACGCTGGGCAGGATGGCGACACCGTAAGCCTCTGCAATCGGTGCCGCCAGCAGGCGCATCACGCCGTAGCCGCTGCCGCTGAGAACCCCAATCAGGCCTGCACGACGGTGGACTCGTGTCAGCGAACCCATCAAGAACAGCGTGAGTAGTGGGACAACGAACGCACTGGTCAGTTCGATATAAAACAGCAGCATGCCTCCTTTCATGAACGGCACGTAGAGGAAGGAGACGCCGATGACCAGCGGCGTGAGCCATTGGCCTACGCGCATGTAGTGGCGGTCGTTCTTGTTCGGTACGAACAAGCGAGCGTACACATCTCGGGTCAATAGTGCCGAAAGCGTCGAACCAATCGAGTCAAATGTCGAGAGAGAGGCAGCCAATATACCTGCCACAACGATACCCTTGACTCCGACGACGGCGAATTGGCTGACCAGGTACGGGTAGATGGCGTCCGTCGTTCCCTCCGGTAAGACGCTCCTATCGGGAAACAGGGCGCGTCCCATCACGCCCATCGACAAATTGAAAAACGTCATCACCAGCATCGCCGCCGCGGCGGGACACACCGCCATCTTCATGTTCCATTCGCTCTTGGATGCGAGCATCCGCATGGTTTGGGTGTGGTTCACGACCGAATACGCCACACCGACGATCGCGAAGGCCAGCGCCACCAGTAACGCGGGAGTCCGGCGCTCAATGATGCCCTTTTCTGCATCGTACGTACCTCCGATCAGCAGTTTTCGCTGGATCGTCTCCTGAGCCAGGCCCTCGACCTTTTCGCGCTCAATGTTTTCGTGGCCAACGTGCAGCAACTGGTCGGACAAACCCGGCTGGTGATGGTCCAGACGCTGTGTGATGCCGTCCCAGCCTCCGATTTGATTCCAGACGACGACCCAGATGATTAACCCGGCGATGGTCATCACCGCGAATTGCAACGCATCGGTGACCGCCACCGATCGTAATCCGCCTAGAGCCGTGTAGATACTTGCCACCAGAGCGATGGCAGCCACCGCCCACCAGGCGCCTGTTTCCCAGTCACAGACAACCGAAAGCGTCAGGTACAGCGTGGTGGCAATGATTGCCAGGACGAGGGTCCGATACTGCACTTGAATCAGTGCACAAATCACGCGGACTGCCGGCCCGAATCGCGCTTCGAGGTACTGGGCATTGGTGTAGATGCCGGCGCGATAGATGGAGGGCAGGATCACGAAGGCGGCCAGAGCCCAGCCGCCCACCACGCCCACCCAGTTGGTGACGAAGTAGCTGAAGCCCAACGTGTAAGTGCCGCCCGAATCGGCCACCAGATCGCTCGAATCGATTGCCGTCGCGTACATCGATATCCCGACCAGCCACCACGGCAACATCCGTCCTGCCAGGAACCAGTCCGCGCTGGATTGAACGCCGCGGCTCAGGTAGAGTCCGTAGGCAACGATCGACCCGTTGAGTACCAGAACGAGCAACCAATCCCAGAACGTCACGGTTCAGTTCCTCCCCGAGGCAAGCGAATTCTCAAGCGAACCGCAGTTGCCGTTCGCCGAAGTTCTTAAAGCGGTCTTGGCCACGAGCAAGCACGGCTGGCCACGGTCTTCCCAGCGAATTGGCTTCCACCGGTCTAACGGATGGCGGGCAGTAGCGCAGCGTCAGGCCGCAGCGTCGCCGGTTCGAGGTGTTGGGGTTGCTGCCGTGGACCAAGTGGCCGTGGTGGATCGAGATCTGTCCGGCTTTCAACACGAGGTCGACGGCTTGGCTCTCGTCCACCTCCGACTGTACGGCTTGATTGATGCTCAGCAGATTGCCGGCGCGGGTGGACTTGCCGTGCTCGACGATGCCTTGGAGATGCGACCCGGGAATCACGCGCATGCAGCCGTTTTCTACGTCGCTGTCGTCGATCGCATACCAGGCCGTCAGAGCATAAGGCGGCTCCAACCCCCAGTACGTGACGTCCTGATGCCAGTCCACGAACTTTTGCGTGGTCCGCGCGTATTTGCAAAAGAAGTGCGTCGTCAGCAACAGGATGTCCGGTCCCATCAACGCTTCGATGCAATCGAGGATTTTAGCCTCCGAGGCCAGTTCCCAGATAAATTTCACGTCGACGTGTCGCCCCTGCAAACCGATTTCGCATTTCTCATGCCCTTCCCGTGCCTCCAGTGCGTCGAACCCGTCACGGATCCGGGCCACGTGGGCGCCGTCGTGAATATCAATGCCGGTCAGGTAGCCGTGTTTTTCAAACGAGTTAATTTGCTGGGCTGTGATCGACATAAAAACTCCAAGGCTATCGATAGGATTCTCCCAAACGGGTTTCTTACACTCTGGCAACACACCTGATCTCAACCATAAGCTCGGGGAAGGCTAGACGCTGGATCTGCACCATGGTGCTTGCCACTGCCGAATTGCCGGAAAAAACCTCCTGCCGGCATGTAGCCCTGGCAGCAAAGCCTGCATCCATATCTGTCACGAAGAGCACCTCATCTACGATGTTGTCGATCGTCGCGCCATACTGTAGGAGCAAATTCTCGACGTTCGCGTAGGCTTGGAGCATCTGCACCTCCATATCTCCTAGACCGACAATATTACCCTCGTCGTTATGGCCCACCTGTCCGGAGAGATAGATGGTATCCCCAACCTTGACTGCCTGAGAGAAGCCGTACTCTCTCTCCCAGGGCATACTAAGGCTTTTTGTCTCTTTAGTGATTGCCATACTGCATCCTTTCGCGGTTACAAATGTGAAACAAGTTAACTGACCCGGTCTGCTGGCTTCACGTCAGCCACGGCACCTCTTTTCCGACCAGGGCAGCCACCCGACCTGCAAAGACCGGTGCCCGGGTACTCAGGCATATCACGTAACCGTGGTGGGGAGATCTGAGGATGACTCCGGGTTCATCGATGGAGTCAAAGGAGTGCAGCGCCGCCAGCGGCTGCCCCTCTTCAACCCTCTCACCAAGTTCAACATAGGGCTCCAGATGGCCAACCAGGGGGGATAGCACACTGCTCGAAAAGTCGGAAGTGTCCACCAGTATCTGTGCACTCTCCGGGTACAGCGGCTCGATTTCCTCCTCGAGAAGCAGCTGATTGTGACCCCTGGCCGCCATCAGGATCCCGCGGCGAGCGCAGGACACACCCTCAGGGAAGACACACCCTCCCCATCCCAACTCGGTTCCGATGGCGATCTTTCCCAGTTGCTGCGCCCTGGAGGTGAGCAGGCCCGGCGTCCGATCCTGGAATATCTCAACGAAGCGAGTTCCAAACCCTCGAGCAGCCGCCTCGAACTGTCCCCGCAGAGCAGAATCTGAAAGGGCGTGAAATTGGGAAAGATAGGGAATCCTGGCTACGTCTCCCCCGGAGTGGATGTCTAGAACGACGTGGACTCGAGGAAAAAGAAAACGATCCACGAAACGTGCCATTTGAAATGTCACTGACTCCGATGCATCTCCCGGAAAAGCACGATTCAGATTGATCCCGTCATGGGGAGTGTCCCGGACACCCGCGTCAAAGGCTGGCCGATTCAGAACTGGAACCAGCAGCAGCCGACCCCGGACCCTGGCAGAGTCGATCTCGCGGAGCAGATTCTTGATGGCCAAGGGGCCTTCATACTCGTCTCCGTGAGTGGCCCCGATGGCCAGAAGGCCCCTGCCTCCTTCTGCTTCGGGTCCCACCAGAACCGTCAGGGGAATCTTGAAAAAGCCCCACAAGGTTGGGTGCTCGATACAGACGTTGTAGTCACGCCGGCCGGGACTCCGAAAATCGATGTCGTCCGGGAGGGCGTCGACTCGGTCGATCTTCATGACAGCATCCTTCTCGTTGTTTCGTTCAGAAGACTCCTGATCTTCACAGGATACTTACGGGATTTTTCCCTCCCGGGATTGCTCCTGGAGCTCGTAGAGAGAGGCGATTTCCTGCCTGAAACAGGGAATCGGGAATTCAGACATCGTAAAACGGGCGACCTGCCGCCGCCGCCGCCGAACGAGCCGCACGTGCGCATCGAACGTCTGCGTCGTCGCCCCGCAAAAGATCGGGAAGGCGTCGGCGGCCCGATAACTGAGAATGAGCGTTCTCCGGGAACGTTCCGATCGGTTGGTCGTCGATGCGTGGGGCGTCATGCCGTGCATAAAGATTGCACTGCCCTCGGCGCCCTCGATCAGTACCGCCTCTGAGCTATCGACCGCTTCCGTCACTTTTCCCTGAAAGTACCCATCGCACGAGTGATCCAGCAGCCTTCCCCCATGGCGGCCAGGCAAGATCTGCAGGCAACCGTTCTCCGCATCCGCATAGTCGAGATAGCGGAGCACGGCCAGCGAATCCCGGTTCGTCAGCGGGTAGTAGGAGAGGTCTTGATGCCACTCCACGGCCGAACCGATCTCAGGGGGTTTCATATTGAGTTTGCTGTAGTGAAATAGAATGTCCGGTCCCAACAACTGTTCGACGCAGTCCAGCAGTTTGTCGGATTCTGAAAGCGCTCTGAAGAGCGGATAATATGTGCAGGGCTCGTAAAGTCGACGCGCGCGCGTTCCCTCCGGGGGCTGGTCTGGTTCCATTTCCATCCGGATCTTGTCATGGTGTGCCAGAGTGTTGCCTTCGGTAACCTTTTCGACTTCAGCCAACAACCTGGCTACCTCGTCCGGGGTCAATAGTGTCGAGTTGACAGTGTATCCGTCTCGACGGTATCCGTCGATGTGGGCATCAGTAAGTATCATGAACTCCTAAGCGGCGCTGTTCATTCTGGGAGAAGCGCCTCAACATTCTTTCTCCCGAGATCAATCGTAGATCTCGAGCCTCAACATTCTTTCTCTTCTTCCTTCCCGAGATCAATCGTAGATCTCGAGTCTCACTCTGGCAGTCCCGGACTCGGTCATGCCCAGCTTCTCTGCTGCCGCTCCAGAGACGTCAATCATCCTTCCCTCTGCTCTCCTGGTACACTCCTGTTTTGATGGCAGTTCGCAACGCTACACTTCTGGCCGCGCTCATTCTCCTTTTTATCCTGCTGGCTGTCGCCGTTCCTGCTCCGTTTGAGGTGACTCCTCTTCAATGGAACACTTTCTGTCTCTTCCTGGGCACCATCGCGGCCGTTCTCTGGAACCGTTATCCGATCACGGTGGTGGTTCTGATCTCTCTGGCCCTGGGGATGGTTCTGAAAACGATCACTCTGAACCAGGCGCTGCGCGGTTACTCCTCGAGCGTTACCTGGATCGTCGTGATGGCGATCATCTTCGCCCGCACCTTCACCAAAACCGGTCTGGGAAGGCGTATCGCGCTGCTTCTGATCCGGCGACTGGGTTCCAGTTCCCTGCGGTTGGGTTACGCTTTCGCCTTTTCCGATCTGGCGCTGGCCCCGGTGACCCCTTCCAATACGGCCCGGGCCGGGGGTGTCATCTATCCCATTGCTCGAAGCCTGGTTCTCGAGTTTGACTCCCGTCCGGGTCAGAGCGCCAGGCGTATCGGGGCATATATTCTGTTTACCGTTTACCAGTCGAACATAACCACCAGTGCGCTCTTCCTGACAGCCATGGCCGGGAATGGACTCTCGGCCCAGCTGGCCATGGACACCGCAGCAGTGGAGATCAACTGGGGGACGTGGTTCACGGCGGCCTCGGTTCCCGGCCTCTGCTCTCTTCTTCTGGTTCCGGCTCTGATCTACCTCGCTTATCCCCCGGAAATCCGTAAAACACCGGAGGCGGGCCGGTTTGCCCGGCGCGAGCTCTCAGCCCTGGGACCCATGAGTCGTGACGAAAGGGTCCTGGCAGTTGTCTTTCCGTTCCTGGCCTTGACCTGGGCCTCCTCGAGCTGGCACGGCACCAGTACCGTGGCGACGGCCTTTGCCGCGATCTGTCTTCTCCTGGTGGCGGGGGTTTTGAAGCGAGAGGATCTGTCTGAGGAGTCCGCGGCCTGGGACACCCTGCTCTGGTTCGGCGGCTTTCTCTCCATCGCGGGTGCCGTCTCTGACAGTGGCCTGATCGGGCAACTCCTCTCTGCTGTGGGAGCCTGGTTTCAATCCTGGAACTCCCTGTGGGCGCTGGTCTTTCTGGTGATTGCCTACACCTACCTGCACTACCTGTTTGCCGGCATGACCCCCCACATCGTTGCCCTCTATGCGGCCTTCCTGACCCTGGCGGTCTCCGCCGGCGCACCGGCACTCCTCTCCGCCCTGGTTCTGGCCTTCTTCTCCAATCTCAACGCCTGTCTGACCCACTATGGTGATGGGGCGGCGCCGATCTTCTTCGGGTCCGGCTATATCGAGCTAAAGGACTGGTGGAGGATCGGCTTCCTGCTTTCCGTTCTGCACTTTGTCATCTGGCTGGGGGTGGGGATGATCTGGTGGAGGCTGATCGGAATTTATTGACGGGTCGACAGGTTAGGCTAACTCCCGGCCTGGCCCGCCTTCATGATTGATTCCACCAGGTCTCGCACATTCTCCTCGGCCCGGTTGATGGGATGTGAGAGCACTTTTTCGCGCAGCGCTTGATAAGTGGGAAGCCCTTTTTCCTTCTCCTCACTGAATTCCTTCATAAATTCCCCGGAGCGAACGTGAGCGAGGGTCTTTTCATAGTTTTCGCGTAGACCTGGCGGGATGACACGATCCATGTTGGTGAGCGTGCCATACTGGGCCGTGCGGGAGTGAAATGTCATCTGCCTGAACAACCCTGTGTGGGCCATCTCCAGAAAGATCTCTGCGGCCTCTCCAGTAGCATACAGTTCCATGACCACTGCTTCGGGTGAATAGCCGTTGTCGACGAGTACCTCAAAAGCGACCATCAGAGCGTTCATGAAGGCCGGGACTAAAGTCTGCTCGGGGAACAGATCGAGCTCGGTTTCCTCCCGAAAGCTGATCTGGATGACTCCAGCCCGCGTGGCGCCAATCGCTTTTGCGAAACTCAAGGCTGCGGGAAACGCCTCTCCGGATGCATCTTGCCACACATCGACATAAGAGGGGGCACCTCCGCCCTGTTTGAAAGCTGCGCGCACATTCACCCCGATCATGCGAGGAGCCACCATCACCACGTCAACATCCTGTGGAGGGCGGACCAGACCATAGTGAATACTGTACCCGGAGGCGAACTGCAGCGTCTGCCCGGATTTGAGCTGCGGAGCAATTTCGGTCTCATATAATTCCGCATGCAGTTCATCGGGCAAGAGGACCACAATCACATTAGCCTGCGGAACTACCTCAGCCATCGGATGGACATCGAACCCGTCCGAACGGGCCTGCTCGGCATAAGAATCCGCTACGTTTCCAACCAGCACGTTGACCCCGCTATCCCGAAGGTTCATGGCCTGAGCTCGACCTTGATTGCCATATCCGAGTATGGCCACGTTTTGCTCTTGGACAAGTGAAAGATCTGCGTCGTCATCGTAATATATTTTCATAACCGTCTATTGCCTTTCAGGATTTGAGAAACTCGGGATTGCAACTATACTCAACCTTTTGCCCTTCTTCTTTGCAGTCTAACACTGTAGGTAAATTAGCCAATGGCCGTTAAGAGGGAGAAGAGAGGATGAGATGGAGAGGTACTGGGGGACACATGCCATGAGAATTGTCAGCCTTTTATTTTTCGTCGTGGTGCCCTGGGTTGCTGTCCCTGCGTACTCTTTCGAGAAAAAGGTCCCGGCCCAGCCTCGCGACCGCCTGAGCAGAGAAGATATCGATCGCTGGATGAGCGAACTCTCCAACTGGGGACGCTGGGGAGAAGACGATGAACTGGGGGCACTGAACCTGATTACGCCCCAGAAGCGTCAGCAAGCCGCTGCTCTGGTCAAGGATGGGTTCTCTGTTTCCCTCTCGAGAGACGCCGATAAGGACGAAGCCATCGACAATCCCTCTCCTTTTCGCCACGTCATGACGCTTACGGGGATGGATCCTGACGCAGAGTATGCCGTTGACACCTACTCGGTTTCCTATCATGGATACGCCCACACTCACATCGATGCCCTCTGTCACATGTTTTGGAAGGGCAAGATGTACAACGGCTACTCGCAGAAAGAAGTGACTGAAAAGGGGGCCCGACGGCTGGACATTCACAAATTGAAAGAGGGGATTTTCACACGCGGGATTCTGTTCGATATTCCGAGGCTCAAGGAGGTTCCCTATCTGGAACCCGGGACTCCCATCTACCCGGAAGATCTGGAAGCCTGGGAAAGGAAAGCCGGGGTGAAGGCCTCGAGTGGGGATGCTGTTTTTATACGAACGGGCCGCTGGACGCGGCGGGCTGATCTGGGACTGTGGGATGTGGTTGAAAGATCGGCCGGGCTTCACGCTTCCTGCGCTCGATGGTTGAAGGAGCGGGACGTGGTTTTGCTCGGGAGTGACGCAGCCAGCGATGTCCACCCTTCCGGGGTCGAGGAAATCACCCACCCGATCCACCAGCTGGTTCTGATTGCGATGGGCGTACCTATCTTTGATAGCTGCGATCTGGAGGCACTGGGCGAGGCGGCGGCTGGCCGCCAGCGCTGGGAGTTTCTTTTGACAGCCGCGCCCATACCCGTTCACGGTGGAACCGGTTCTCCCATGAATCCGATTGCCACTTTCTAGTGAGTGCCGGAGGTCAACACCTTGAAACGCATCCCGAGACGAAAATTCTTTTCACACTCTTTAGTCGGAGCGATACTTACCCGATCTCGATGACCTAGCTGGCGACAAAATCCATCCCGAATTAACACCGTGAACTTCCCGGACAGTACACTAGCCGGTGCTATCCGCGAAAACCGCTGGGTCGAGTTTTTCAGCCCCGAACATGATCTGCCCGTGCAGCGGGCTTTACTGACCGCGTCTGGTGTGAATTGACGCCACCCGACTCACACCTTAAGGGCCATCCCACTGCCTCCGGCATCGGCTCCTCCCGCGAGGCGACCTTCGGAAGCGATGGTGATGGCATGGACCAGGGCGAAACCACCGTGACTTTGGGGCAGACGCTGGATGGGGTGTTTTTTCCTGACCTCGGCACAGACATATTCCGGGATTCGAGCGTGGCAGTGGATGAGATCGCCCTGGCAGTCGAAGCGGGGTGCCAGTATGGCGTCGCTGATGCTCATGCCGAAGTCGAGGACGTTGACGATTACCTGCAGAATCGAGGTGATGATCCAAGTGGCGCCCGGCGCTCCGATGACCATGACGGGATCGCCGTCCTTGTAGACGATGGTCGGGGTCATTCCCGTGGTGCGGCCCTTGCCCGGAGCAATGGAGTTGGGATGGCCCGCGTGGGGATGAAAGTTCACCATCGAGTTGTTGTACATGAAACCCAGCCCGGGAGTGATCGTTCCCGATGAGTAGCCTAGTGAGT
Source organism: Acidobacteriota bacterium (assembly GCA_965248635.1). Lineage (GTDB taxonomy): Bacteria > Acidobacteriota > UBA6911 > RPQK01 > CBDAPI01 > CBDAPI01. Next base: position 690,564 of record OZ252114.1, read on the forward strand.
GGGTCAGAGAGACGCAGTTTCCCCGGGCATCGACCACCGTCACCTGGGTCGTATCCGGGTGCTCCGGCGGCGTAGAGGAGACACTGATCGGTTTGCCAGCCTCAATCTGCTCCCACCACTCTCTGGCCCGTCCCTTCGAAACCATCCACTCCAGGGGAACCTGCACGAAATCCGGATCTCCCAGATACTGGTTGCGGTCGGCAAAGGCGGCCTTCATCGCCATCGAAACGGTGTAGATGTATTCGGCCGAATTGTGCTCGAGTGCGCCCACATCGCAGTTCTCCAGAATGTTGAAAATCTCGACCAGGGTGGGCCCTCCGTGGGGCGCCTGGGAAGAAGCAATGGTGTAACCACGGTAGCCGCCTATGACCGGCTGGGGATCGCGCAGTTGATACCCCACCAGGTCCGCTGCCGTCACGAAGCTCCCACCCGCAGCCAGATCATCGCTGATTCGCCGGGCCATAGCCCCCAGGTAGAAGTCGTCCGGTCCATCCTGGGCGAGGCGGCGCAGGGTCTGACCCAGATCGGGATTTCGAAGGCGCTCCCCAGCCTTGTAGGGAGTATGCCCATCCTTGAGGTAGATGCGGCTTGCGGCCGCGTTGCCCTTCACATAATCGAGCAAAGAGCAGCCCTCCGGATAGGGCGCCACCCGGGCCCAGCCGTCAGCCAGGTTCGTGTCAACCACGAAGCCTTCCTCGGCAATTCGGGCAGCCGGCAGGATCGCCTGCTCCCAGGAACAGGTGCCCCATCGTTCCAGCATCGCCTGGTATCCTCGGACCGCACCCGGAACACAGATAGCCTGGTAACCCAGATCGTTGACCTTGTCCTGGAGGAAGAATCCCCAGCCATCCGGGTTGGGGCCGATGACGAGGTCCTCCCACATACCCTCTGATACCTTCGAGCCTGCCAATGCCGGGGCATCCAGTAGGATTGAGTGAACGTCTGGACGATCCGCCAGGCGCAGGTTGAGCATAACGTAGCCGCCAATTCCGCACATGTGGGGGCTGATCACACCCTGGACGAAGCCGGCCGTCACGGCAGCATCGATCGCATTGCCACCCTTCATCAGAACCCTGGCGCCTTCTTCAGCGGCGATCGGTTGGGGTGCAACAATCATGTTTGGCATCGATGAGAATCTCCTTCGACTGGAATCCGTATTACGGGTACAGGTTACAGATTACCGGTTGCAAGTGGTAGGTCACAAGTCGCGGCTGACAGTGATTCTGGAGTGCAGATCAGGCAAAAAAAAGAGGGGACTCGCGTGTCCCCACTTTTCTTGCCAGCAGGCAGTAGGAAATCAGAAATCAAAGATTGCACTTTGGCAAATTCCAGCTCAGAATCTACAAGTGGAGGTGAGAGTTATGAGACCAATCATACCTGAATACTCACGTCGAGGTTTTTTGAAGTCAGCCGGGACAGGGATCGCCCTGTCATCAACATCCCTATTCATTGGAGCCGCCCGGCTTTCCCCAAATGACCGGGTTCGTCTCGCTGTAATAGGGACAGGGGGGATGGGGCAGAACCACTGCCGTCGATTTTCGAGTTTAGGTGAAGACGTGGAGGTGGCAGCCGTTTGTGACGTCGACCCGGAACGGCGGGCTAAAGCCGCTCAGGAACTTCCCAACTCGTCCAGGGTCGCACAACATGCAGACTACCGACGGATCTTGGACGACAAAAGCATCGACACGGTGATTGTAGCCACTCCGGATCACTGGCACACCAAAATCGCCCTGGAGGCCATTCTGGCGGGAAAACACGTCTATGTCGAAAAGCCCTGCTCTCACAATGTTGGGGAAGGGAGATTGCTGCTCAAAGCGGCCAGGAAATACAAAAAGTGTGTCCAGCACGGCACTCAGAGCCGTAGCGGCGAAGGAATCATCCAGGCGATGCGCTTTTTGCACGAAGGGAAGTTGGGTAAGGTAAGAATGGCAAAGGCGATCAATCATCAATTGAGAGAGACCATCGGGACCGCAGCACCCAGCGATCCTCCGCCAGGAGTGAATTATGATCTCTGGCTGGGCCCTGCCCCGAAGCATCCTTTCACCAAGAATCGATGGCACTATAAGTGGCACTGGTTCTGGGACTATGGTACCTGGGGATCTGGGCAATGACGGTATCCACCAGTTGGACGTTGCACGCTGGGGCTTGAATGTCGAATTTCCCAAAGGCATTAGCGGCCCAGGCGGACAGCTCTTCTACGATGACGACCATGAGACGCCAGACACACAAATGATCACCTACCTTTACGATGACTGTTACCTGAATTTCGAAATGCGTCTCTGGACCGACTACAAGTTTGATGGGCACGAAAACGGGACCATCTTTTACGGAGACAAGGGAACCCTGGAGGTTGGTCAGGAGGGCTGCATTGTGAAATTGATTGACGAAGAGCCGCGGAAAATCGGCGAAGGACACGATATTCTCGCGAACATGCGCAACTTCATCGACTGCGTGAAAGACAACAATCCATCAAAACTGAATGCGCCCATTACGGAGGGGGTCATTTCCGCTGAGCTGTGCCACCTGGGCAATATTGCGACGCGAGGCGGCCGGCAGCTGAAGTACGACGCCAAGGCCCGCCGTTTTCGCAACGACAAAGAAGCCAATCGGCTGCTCACCAGAAGCTATCGAAGGGGATACGAGCTACCAAACATTTAGGAGCCGCCGCCTAGCCCGCTTGGGGACTCGGGGCAAGCGCGGCTGGGGCTCACTCGGCTTTCAGCAGGGTTCGCTCTGAAAGGGGATACCAGGCGGCAATCTTCTCGCTGAGCCGGGCCACGATCTGTGGGCGATCGGTGGCCAGGTTCAGTCGTTCATGCGGGTCGCTGACCAGGTCAAACAACTGCGGTCCCCTCTCGGTGCGGGGATGGGTGGAGCCGTAGCGGTTGACTTCACCATCATAGGTCAGGATCAACTTCCATCGCCCTTCTCTGCACCAGCGGTAGAGCAGAGACGCCTCGGGATCGGAGATGTCCTCGATGTCGTGAGCAAATCCTTCTCCCAACACCCAGGAGCGCTGGATCCTGGTTTGCTGCCGGAGAGCGGGCAGGAGATTCAGTCCGGGTACCTCCCCGGGGATGGCTGCCCCGGCTGCCGCCAGGATGGTCGGCAACAAATCAATGCTGCTGACCAGCTCAGGGCGCTCGGCCGGTTCGAGGCTCCCGGGCCAGGAAAACAGGATGGGGGTACGAACTCCTCCTTCGTAGGGCGTCTGCTTCGACCGGGGTGCATAGGCTTGCCCCTCAGGAGGATTCTGCATCCAGCCGTCCTCAGGATTCTGGATCCAGCCGTTGTCGGTCACGTACACGATCAGAGTGTTGTCGCGAACTCCCTTTTCTTCCAGGTAACCCACCAGTTCTCCTACCGTTTCATCGAACCACTCACACATGGCGAAGTACTGAGCAATGGGCACTGGCCGTCCCTCCTCCTGATAATTCTCGAGCAGTCGCGGCGGGGGATCGTGGGGTGTGTGCGGTAGAAAGGGGGCATACCAGAGAAAGAACGGCTTACCTTCGTCAATGGTCATATCGACGAAGTCGGTGACCGGTTCCAGTCCTTCGCGTCCGATTTTCAGTCCATCATCCCCGTGGCGCCCCCCTTCCTCCGGAAAGCCCCGGGTCATGCCGTGTGTGAATCCTCCACGCTGAAAATTCCCCTCCCACCAGTTTCCGCTTTGATGGCTCAGGTAGCCGCGCTTTGCAAGCAGTTCTGGCAATGTCTCAAACTGGTCGATGAAGGAAATCAGGGTGGCCCGCCGTTCGCGGTACAGGGCCGACTCGAACTCTGCATATTTCGGTGAAGGGTCGTTGCCGGTCACCCCGTGCCGATGAGCATAGTGTCCGGTGGCCAATGTCATTAACGAGGGGCGACACAGAGCAGTCGGCACGTATCCGTGCCTGAATACGATACTTTCTCCAGCCAGTTGGTCCAGGCGAGGCGTCTCAATCACGGGGTGGCCCATGAAGCCATAGTCGGTCCATCCCTGGTCGTCAGAAATAATCAGAACGATGTTCGGGGGCTGGTTAGCGGGCATCGTACAGCCGATAGAAAGTATCAATGCCGCCAGGATAATGAGGGGTCGCAGCCTGACTGTCATATTGAACCATTCCTGATCGACGGGGCACAACGTGCTACGGTATCGTGAATATACCCTGGGGGGCCCGGACAGTAAACTTCTGCCCTCTGTGCCTAGCCCGGATCATTCAGTGCGCCGTGAAAAGGCGGCGATTTTCAGTGGGTGCAAAACCCACCCGGCAACTGTCGCTCCAGCCGGTAGCAATCGGAGCAGTAGAGGAGGTAACGAATCTGCTGAAGCCTTCGGTGCAGAGGGTCGCGTTAGGCGACTTGGCGAAGGTGCAGGCCGTAACGAGTAGTGAACGCTAAGCAGGCCTCGAAAAGGGCAATGCGGAAGCCGACCTGGCTGAATTACAGGGAAGGCCGCCGTCAGCGGGGAAGTCGAGCAACAGCACCCGTTGGTTCCGCCGGGGTAATGGCGACGGCACGCACTTAAGAGGAAATCGCAAGCAACACGGGAAGCCCCTGTCGGCGAGGACGGCCGCACGGTCCTCAACCGGCAACCCGCGAGGGACAGGTCGGGCGGGCAGGGGTGGCGGACAGGCTCGTATTACTGAGGAAAGCGGCTAACCCCGCTGGAGGGAAGGGGCCTGAGTTCGAGGCAGACGTCTGCTGAAGCGACAGCGCGGAGATTGACCCGAATGGGGCTGAAAACTCCGGAAAAGATTGGGAAGCTGCAAAGGACGTTGTACGCCAAAGCGAAGGAGCAGCCCGAGCGCCGCTTTCATCAGCTGTACGACAAGGTGTGGAGAGAAGACTTTCTGGAGTTCGCTTACCGGAAATGCAAAGCCAATGGCGGAGCAGCGGGGGTGGACCGAGAGAGCTTCGAAGACATTGAGGCGCGCGGACGAGAGAAGTGGCTGGGCGAACTGGCGAGGGAGCTGAAAAGCAAAAGCTACCGGCCGGCGGCAGTGCGCCGGGTGTGGATTGACAAAACCAACGGAGGAAAGCGCCCGCTGGGAGTGCCGACGATCAAGGATCGGGTGGTGCAAACGGCGGCGATGCTAGTCATCGAGCCGATCTTCGAGGCAGATCTGCAGCCGGAACAACATGGCTACCGCCCCCGACGAAGCGCGCAGGATGCGGTTCAAGCGGTGCACGCTCTGATCAACACAGGCCACCGAGAGGTGGTGGATGCAGATTTGAGTGGCTACTTTGACAGTATCCCGCGGAAGGAGCTGATGCAATCGGTGGCGCGTCGTATCTGCGATCGGCAGATGTTAAAGCTGATCAAGATGTGGCTGAATACCCCGGTTGTGGAGGTCTCCAAGAAGGACAAGGACGAACCGAAAGGAGGAGGGAAAAGGGGAACCACACAAGGGTCTCCGATCTCACCCCTTTTAGCCAACCTGTACTTTCGTCGCTTCATAATGGGGTGGAGGAAACTGGGACCGAAGCAGTGTCAGGGCAGGATTGTGTCCTATGCGGACGACTTTGTGATCTGCTGTCAAGGCGAAGCAGGGAAGGCTCTGCGAGCAACGCGGGAGATACTGGGGCGTCTGGGCCTGAAACTGAACGAGACCAAGACCTGTGTGAGACGGCTGCCGGAAGAGAGCTTGGACTTTCTGGGCTACACACTGGGGATCTGTCATCGAGCGAGGAGCGGGGTTCCCTACATGGGGACTCGACCTTCGAAGAAGTCGATCGGCAAGATCTGTCGCGAAATCCACAGGGAGACGCGGCCCTGGAGTGGGCTCAGGTCAGCCGAGCAAGAGGTGGCCCGTCTGAACCGAATGTTGGTGGGATGGGCCAATTACTTCTGCTTGGGTGGGGTCAGCAAAGCCTATCGGGCGGTGGATGCCCACACCCGATGGAGGCTTCGTCAGTGGTTGCGACGAAAACACAAGAAGCAAGGCAGCAAGGGAACGCGGCAGTTCCCGGACCAGTTCCTGTACGAAAGGTTGGGGCTGGTACGACTGACCGAGCGGACTCGCGACCTTCCGTGGGCGAAAGCGTAAGACCTTGTCCGAGAGCCGGATGCGGGAAAACCGCACGTCCGGTTCGACGAGCGGGATGTGGAAACGGAGCATGGACGAGCTAGTGAGGCACCGACAGACGAAAAGGGTCGGCAACGGATAGGCTCTTCCTAAACCACCGCGCCACATCTCGACTCTACTAAGTTTTCGTAGCGAAGCGGGGGAAGACCCGTTCTGACAAGGCTTGCGACCGAGGCCCCCGCAGGCGTACTCGTGCAGTACGCCGAGGAGGCCGACCGAGCGTAACGCAGTCAGGGCGGGAGATTCTCACGCTGCAGTAGAAAATTTGTGAATTATCCGGGCTAGTGCACTGTCCGGAAAGTTCACGCGTGCTAACGTGGGAATTCGCGTGCCGTGAGCAATCTCAGAGGCCAAGCTCACTCAGAAGCGTGCCGAACTCGCCCACAATAATGTCCACGGTTTCCGAGGTTAGCGGCGCGGAAATGTTGTAGGTTCTGACGGCAGATTCCACGGCCATGCCGCCTTGAGCCACGGTCTCGGCCGTGGGCATGTAAGCCAGAACACCGTTGCAGTAGCCGGCAAACATGGTGTGTTGAGCCTTCGAGCGCTGCTGGATTTGGAGCCCGATCTCCACAAAGGGCTCGCCCGGCATGGCCACCAGCACGAAATCATCCAGCCGATAGCCCAAGATTTCGAAGGTAAGGGTCTCTTGCTTAACGCCGGATTTCACCTTTTCCACCACCCCTTCGGCCCAGCGCTGCACCAATCGCGCCGGGTAGGTGGCCGGCGTGGGGGCTCTTTCCGCTTTCAGTTTTTTCACCTGGGCGCTGGCCTCGGCCAACTGGGTCGCCGCTTCTTCCAGGGAAGGCAATGGCTGCAGCGGTACCGACACGTGTTGCGCGGCCACCTTCAGCAGCCGGTGCGTAGATCCCTCCTGAAACTCCTTGTGGTAAAGGGCGATGGAGGAGAGCGAGACCCCTCGCTCCCGCACGTCCTCATAGGGACGAGTTTCGATCTCGAAGAAGGCCTGGCCGGCAGCGCCGGCGATCATCCCCCCCATGCGCTCCTGCTCTCCCCAGTCACTTTGTAAGAAGGACAGGGTGGCCTGGTTGCCGGCGGCGCCGGTCAGAAACAGACAAGTGGCCCCCGTGACCTGTTCCACGATGCGACGAACCACCCCGGGGTAGTCCGGGCTCAGCAGGCAGGTCCGGTAGCCCATCACGACCGGATGAGCGGCATAGTTGGTCACAACGGCGATGGGATTGCCCTGCAAGTCATCCACCCGCAGCACGCCCACAGTGTGGTCAGTGGCACCGTCCGGATTTCGCCCCACCACGATGACCCCGTCCTCAGGGGCCCGCTCCTCCCGGTTGATGGCCACGGCCGCTTCGCCCCGGCCCGGGCCGGCTGTCGGCCAGGGCGGCGGTGCCGGCCAGCCGGTTCGCCAGATCTTCAAGGTAGGCGTCTAACGCCTTGCGCTCGAGCGGGTCGCCATCGACGTCATGTACTCCGCCCAGCACCCCACGTACGGTACAGGGACCATTGTGAGTGTGGGTGCAACCGATGGTCACGTGGTGGGTCGGCGTTCCTAGGCGCTCGGCCACCTGGTTGCGGATCTGGGCAGCGAGCGGCAGGTCAAAGCCGATTAAGTCGCAGTCAATGATGACAATCTTGGTCTCTTCGTCCGCCACTACCAGAGCCGTCGCCAGTAGCGGGGACTCTATGCCCTCGGAGGGCTCCGTCCGACGCATGAATCCTTGCATGCGAAAGCCCACCGGTGGAGTGATTTCAATGCGTGCCACACCGGCGGTTAACCTGAGATCAGCCATTCTTGTTCCTCCTTGGATACTGTCGCGCACAATCAAGGCTAACTCAAAAAGTAAACACCGGGTCATAACTTTTCAAGTTGGGACAGGTGGGGGCGAGCACATGGGAGTGACCATCCTGTTACAGGATTGCGAATACTGCCCGTTTCCGCCATATTAGGGCCCGGAATTATGCGGGTTGGAGACATGTTCATGTATTTTGTTAACAAGTTTTGAAACAATATGCCGAGTATTCGAATGGATAAGACAGACTATCGAATATTGCATTACCTACAGAACAATGCTCGAATCACCAACACCGAACTGGCGGATGCAGTAGGCCTGTCACCCTCTCCGTGCCTTAGACGTGTCAAGGCCCTGGAGACAAAAGGGGTGATCAAATACTATGCCGGTATTGTCGATGCCAAGGCGGTAGGACTGCCCATCAGTGTGTTTGTGAGCGTGTCACTGCAGAGCCAGGAACGGCGGGGGCTGGAAGCTTTCGAGTCGAGCATCCGCGCCTGTAAAGAGGTGATGGAGTGCTATCTGATGACGGGCAGCGCCGACTACCTGCTCAGGGTGGTGGCGCCCGATTTGGATAGTTACGAGCGCTTCCTGGCAGAGAAGCTCACGCGCATTGAGGGGGTGGCCAATATTCAGTCCAGTTTCGCTCTCAAGCAGGTGGTCTACAAGACGGAACTGCCGTTGGGAGATACGGAGGGTTAGCTACCATCCTCTTATCCATGTCCTAAAAGTGCAGCGTGTCATGAGCTTTAGCCTAACAGTCGGTGGTGAAAGTCGCGTGCGGTCGCGCGCCAAGGATCTGTGTTTGCTGGCGCGTCTCGTTCCGGCGTCGAGATGGTGCTCTCTCTGACGGAGGTCAGCCTGATTACAGGCTGGTGCCGGTGATCACCAACGAGGTGACGGTGGATGCCCGGAGATCGCTGAGTCTCTCTTCCTCAACCGGAGTTCCCATCACTTGACACAAGACCACGTTCGGGCCGATGATTCTCCGACCAGGGGAGCGGCAGACCTTGGTTGTGCCCCCAAAAAGACAGTGGTCAGTGAACTGACCTATCGTAGAGGAGTGGCAATGGCGCGAAGTAAGAAATGGTTCTTTGGCCCCCTGGTTCTGGGGTTGGCCATATCGATCTCGGCCCTCTCGGCCGCCGACCGACCCAACATCGTGATCATCCTCGCTGACGACATGGGCTATGCAGACCTGGGCTCGTTCGGGAGCCAAATACAGACACCACACATCGATTCCCTGGCTCAGCAGGGCGTCCGCTTTACCCAGTTTTACACTCACGCAAGCTGTTCGCCCACCCGTTCCATGCTGCTCTCGGGGGTCGATACGCATCTCAACGGCCTCGGCAACATGGACGAGTGGACGGCCCCGAACCAGATGGGAGTGCCGGGCTACGAAGGCTACCTGAACGACGCCATCGTAACCTTGCCACAGCTTCTCAAGGAAGCCGGGTACCACACCTACATGACCGGCAAGTGGCACCTGGGGAAAGCGCCCGAGAGAATTCCGCGGGCCCGGGGCTTCGAGAGAGACTTTAGTCTCCTCGACGGTGGCGGAAGCTACTGGGATATGAACAACATCTCCGCCCGCTCACCTCGATTGGTCTTTACTGAGGACGGTCTCTATCTCACCGAGCTCCCCAAAGGCTATTACGCGACCAAGACTTACACCGACAAGATGATCGAGTTCATTGAGTCGAACCGGGCAGACGGCAAGCCTTTCTTCGCCTACCTCGCTCACCAGGCGCCGCACGACCCCTATCACTTGCCGAAGGAGTGGCGCCGACGCCATGTTGGAGAATATGACAAGGGCTGGGATGCGGTGCGCCGCCAGCGGCTGCAACGGCAGGTTGAACTCGGTCTCATGACCAAGGGCACCAGGCTCTCTGATCGACTGTGGTTCGTTCCTGACTCAACACTTGTCGCGCCGGCACCTCGAGCGCTACTCGGGATGAAGATGGAGCTTTACGCGGGAATGGTAGAGAACATGGACTACCACGTCGGGCGGCTCATCGACTACCTGAAAGAGATCGGCGAATACGAAAACACCATTTTCATTGTTTTCGGTGACAACGGCGCCGAGGGCACGGACCTCTACAAGATGATCGCCGGGACGCCGGGCACGCTGAACTTTCTCTTCGCGGCCATCAAGTGGGCCAAGACGCATCCGAATGCCTGGGGTGAACCGGGTTCATTCGTCGGCTACGGTCCCATGTGGGCTCAAGTATCGATGACGCCTTTCAGCCAGCACAAAGGTTGGCTTGCCGAGGGTGGGATTCGCAACGCCCTGATCGTGAGCGGCCCGGTAGTTGGACGTTCCAGGGGGAGCATCCATCACGCGGTCATGCACGTAGCCGACATCATGCCCACGCTGCTGGAGGTCGCAGGCGTCGAGTATCCCGAGACGCGAGAAGGACGGCAGCTGCCACCTCTGTTGGGCAAGTCCTGGATCCCGATGCTCGCCGGAGGGACCAATTCAGTTCGCACTGACGAGGACTATCTGGCCTGGGAGCTCTTCGGGAACCGAGCGGTGCGCCAGGGGAACTGGAAGCTTCGCCGGCAGTGGAAGCCCTACGCACTGGCGACTGGGAGCTCTTCGACTTGATCTCCGACCCCGGCGAGCGTCAGGACCTGGCCTCCAAGCAGCCTGAAAAAGTAGTCGCGCTGGTGGAGCGCTGGGAAGACTATGTCACAAGGAACAACGTGATCCTGCCCAGCCGTTCGCCGTTCGAGACCCTCGACGACAGCATGCCGCAGCGGTTCCCGGAGGAACCGGGATATCCGCCCCTTCTCAACAAGCGACAGTTCATCCCGCCCCCTGAGATGGTGAAGGAGCCAAAGAGATGATTCACCTGCGAAATCTGCCATTGATTCTGGCGCTGGCGATCTCCTTCCTGACCGTAGGCCTGAGGCCCGCCTCCGGCCAGGTGCCGCCGCGCTTTTACTGGAAGAGTCTGAGCGGCGGCAACGGAGTGCCTGTCATTGGCATGTTCATGAACGGGAACGCAAACCCTCTCGACCCGGGCTCCACCGTGCTGGCGGATGCGAGCTTCGAGGCCAACGTGGCCATTGTGGGTTATGCCCGTACCTTTACGCTCTTCGATCGGGCCGCCCACGTGGCCCTGCTCGCGCCCATGGGCCGGCTCTCGGGTGAGGTGACGCTTAAGGGCCGAACGTTCAGCCAGGACGCGAGTGGCTTCGGGGACCCTTTGTTCGAGTTCGATCTCAACCTGATCGGTCCCAAAGCGATCAAGAATATCCCCGATCTGGTGCGCTATGAGCCGGGCTTCTCCCTCGACCTGATCCTCGACCTGGCCTTTCCTGTTGGCGAGTACAACAACGCCCAGCCGCTCAACCTTGGTCAGAACCGGTGGTACGGCCGCGTCGGCTTTCCAATCGTATGGCAGCTCGGGCCATGGGTCCCGGGCCGGCGCACCACGCTGGAGTTTCTTCCCTCAGTCTGGTTCTTCAGCGACAACAATAACTTCGTGGGCACCACGCTCTCCACCAAGCCCATGTTTCAGCTCGAAGGTCACCTGACGCGCGATTTTCACCAGGATTTTTGGGGCTCCTTCGACATGACCTGGATGACCGGAGGCGTGGCCACCCTGGATGGCGTGCAAGGCGAGAAGTTGAATAATTTAGGGCTCGGTCTGTCGCTCGGCTACAACATCAATGAGAACGTGCAGCTCATTGTCCGTGGTATTTCTCTAGTGCCGGTCGAACGGGCCATCGACTAGGCAGGAGCTTGCCTGCCGGCTCCATCATTGAATACACGGAAAGCCTGGTCATCAAGCTGCTTTACTGGCCCTTCCTGCTGGCATTCTTCCTACTGGCTAGGCCAAGTCGAGGACCAGCTGCAGATGTCGGCGCCGCCTTGTTCGGTAGCTCGAGAAACCCCTGCGATCAAGTGTGAGGATCTGGTGAACATTGAGCGCCTCGGCGAGAAGCACGAGGGTTGCATCGGCAAAATCCATAGGGGTGTCAGCGAACTTCTCCATCAAAGCGACCGCCTCGAGAAGCTCGGGGGGGCGGCTCAGGTCGTAGATTTCCATAGCGCTAGCCACCACGAATTGAGCCAGGAGATGTGGACCGTTCCAGCTCATGGCTACAAAATGCATTGCTTCTGTGATGACGGCGCTGGTTGTGACCAACTGACCTTCAAAAGGATCCAGATATGCGACCACCTCGCCATGCCCCGGATCGTTCACATCCAAGTACGCGACGAGAGGCCCAGTGTCCACCAGCCATGTGCTCACGAGCGCCAGTTCCGCTTCCGAAGCTCTTTCCTCCAGGCCTCGGTTGTGGCTCGTCTGGGGAGCCCTAATCCGCCCTTAATATGGCCCGTTCGTGTGTGCATGGGGCGCTCCTCAAGGGCGCGGATTAGGATCTCCCGTGCTACCTCAGAGAGGGTCTTGCCCTGGGTCTCGGCCCGTTTTACCAGAGCTTCTCTCAAAGACTCGTCGGTGCGAATGGTAAGTGTCGTACTCATGTATACAGTGTATGACAAGCGATCTTGCATGACAACTCCTGGTTCCAGATTTCTGTGCTCCAATTATGATGAAATCTGGTAAAGACCCCACCCAGTTCTTCATCCGTGGGAAGCACTGTTTCATTCCGAGGACCTCCACCACTCTCAACACCAGCTTCAGCGAGCGCCACAACCTAACCATCCGCCAGGGCTGTTCCTATCTTGGCCGTCGTACACCTTGTCCGCCCGACGTACGGAATTCTTGGAAGGCCGGGTGGCTCTGCCCATGGCCTATTACAACTTTCTGCGACCGCACAGGGCTTTGAAGTTCGGTGAGCCCGCTAAGGACTCCAGCCATGCAAGCTGGACTGGCTAAAAAGAGGCTCTCCTTCCGGGACGTATTCACCAGCCAGGTGGCGTTCTTTTTATTTTTCTTGATGATGGTTGTCGCCCGGTACGCTGGTTTGGATCTCAGGCCTGTCCAGTTGGGGCACTGGAGCGGGAATGGCGCAACAACAATTGCCTGAAGAAGCACCAGAAGTTACGCTACTCGCCTCAATATGTAGGGTTGAGATATCCTACCTCCTCAAGCATCAAGCAGACAGAGCGGAGATCGGCTCCTGCAATCGGCACCGGAGCCTGCCGAGTCGTTCAAAACGAATCTCGGTCTCTGCACTCGGGTCGAGGAAGTCATCGACCACCGAGCAATACTACGCGCATTTCTCGCCCGGGTTTGCTGTCGCCCGGGCCCGCGAAGTCGCTTCTAACGGGACGGAAAACAAGATCTACCGTTTGCCGGACGGAGGTCCGGTTCTCGGTTTACCGCCGCTGGCCAGCCTACGATCAAGCCCTGATCCGGCTCTACAGCCCGGGCATTGATGGCGCCAAGAATTCCATCGAGCGAGGCCTGGATGATGTCCTGGTTCTGACCGACGCCGCAGTAGCGCTCCCCGTCGATATTGAGCTGAATGTAACAGATCGACTCGAAGTCGTCGCTGGGCCTCAACGCATGCTCACTGTATTCGACCAGGACGATCGGCCTGCCCAGAAAACGCTGCATGGCCTGTAAAAAGGCCTCGACCACGCCGCTGCCGCTGCCGGTTAAGACCTGTTGCATCGAATCGCAGCGCAGCTCGACCTGCAACAGCTGGACGCTACCCCGGCGATTGACTTGGTAGCTGCCCAGCCGCCACGGTTGTTTCCGGCTCAGATAAGTCTCCTGAAACAGGCTCCAGATCGATTCCGTTGAGACTTCAGCTTGGCTCTTTTCGGAAAAACGCTGCACAGTAGCGCTGAAATCGACCTGCATCCAGCGCGGCAACTGCAGGCCATAGTCACGTTCGAGCACATAGGCCACGCCGCCCTTGCCCGACTGACTGTTAATGCGGATCACCTCCTGGTAGGAGCGTCCGAGATCAGCCGGGTCAATTGGCAGATAGGCGACCTGCCAAGCTTGCTGCTCGTGGCGGCGGGCAAGGCATTTGTTGATTGCATCCTGATGGCTGCCGGAAAACGCTGTGAATACCAGTTCGCCGGCATAAGGATGCCGAGGATGGATCGGCAGCTGCGTGCACTGCTGCGCGTGCCGGATAATCTCGTCGATGCGAGAGAAGTCAAGCTCAGGGTCAACGCCCTGGCTGTACAGGTTCATCGCCATCGTGATGATGTCCATGTTGCCCGTACGCTCTCCATTGCCGAACAGGGTGCCCTCGACACGTTCGGCGCCGGCCATCACGGCAAGTTCAGCGGCGGCCACTGCGCAGCCGCGGTCATTGTGGGTGTGCACTGAAATCTGGACGTTGTCGCGCTTGTCAATGTGACTGCAGAACCACTCGATCTGGTCGGCATAGACATTGGGCGTACTCATCTCGACGGTTGCCGGCAGGTTGAGAATGACCTTGCGCTCCGGTGTCGGCTGCCAGATGCCACTGACCGCATTACAGATCTCGACGGCAAAGTCGAGCTCTGTGCCTGTAAAACTCTCTGGAGAATACTGAAAAATCCACTCGGTATTCGGAAGGCGTGACGCAGTCCGCTTGACCAGTTCGGCTCCCCTGGTGGCGATGTCGATGATTCCCTGACGGTCCAGGCCAAAGACTTGGTCACGCTGTACCTTTGAAGTCGAGTTGTACATATGCACGATTGCGCGACGCACGCCATTCAGCGAAGCGAAGGTCTTCTCGATCACCGCGGGGCGCGCCTGGGTCAGTACTTGCACCGTGACGTCCTCCGGGATGCGGTCCTCGTCGATCAACTTGCGAATGAAGTCGTAGTCATGGCTGGAGGCAGCCGGAAAGCCAACTTCGATTTCCCTGAATCCTATGCGCACCAGCTGATCCCAAAGATGCAACTTCTGTGCAGCGGTCATCGGCTTGACCAGCGCCTGGTTGCCGTCGCGCCGATCGACGCTGCACCAGCGGGGCGCTCTGTCAATGACTCGATCCGGCCAACGCCGGGCGGTCATCCTTATTGGCTCAAAGGCCTGGTATTTGCGAAAATCGAATTTCTTCATCGGGATCCCTGCTTCGTGCTGATACAAACTTGTCGCCCGTCGAGTCAGATAGGCTGCGCCCTCCACCGCATGATCATCTCGCACACCACGACACGCATTCGACAGGAATCAGTATCGCTCATCTAGACTAGTTAGTGATTGCAAATATCGCGCTTATGAAGCAGAATAGTAGATAATATCTCTATAACGTGACTAATATATAGAGATTGATCACTATCATCGACAGAACGGTAATTTATGCCATGGAGGCTCCGAACCTTGAAGCTCGATCACACCGACCGTCGTATCCTGAGACAGATGCAGGCCAACGGGCGCATCAGTAACCTGGACCTCGCCGAGGCGGTTGGTTTGTCTCCGACACCCTGTTCACGACGCGTCAAGCGTCTCGCGGGGTCCGGTTTGATCGAGCGTCACGTCACATTGCTCAATCAGTCACTGCTAGGGCTGAAACTGACGGTAATCATCGGAATCACACTGGATCGGCACACTCCAGATCGGTTCGACAACTTCGAGACCAGTGTCAGAGAATTCCCCGAGGTGATCGAATGCAATGTCGTGACGGGCCAGGCGGCCGACTACCTGCTGCGCGTCGTCGTACCCGATATGGAGTCCTACGAGGAGTTTCTGCTCGGTCGCCTGACTCGGATCGAAGGGGTGACAGGAGTGCACTCGAGTTTCGTGCTGCGCCGGGTCATCAACAAGACCGAGCTGCCACTCGACCACATCGAGCGATGAACCTCCGCTGGCGCCTCGCTGCCCGGGAGCGACTCAGGAATCGGGTCCCACCAGCGCTATCCACAAGGTTAACCGTAAAGCAACCCTCGGGCGCCAATTAAAGCATAGGGAACAACTGGCTCACTACCCCTGTAGTGGGCCAGCGATCTTTGGTTGCCTATTTTTGGGTGGCCTGTAACAGAGACGAAAAGCGATAAGTCGTGTCTTGAAGAGGCCGCTGAAGGTGGGACGTCTGGGATTGTGAGGGAGGTCCCAACCAGATAGAGGGGCCACGTCTTGGGCGCATCCACTCACGCAGGAGAATCCTGGAGGCTTGGACCGCTCTCCGACTTGCTGATTTAATAAAATGAGTAAATACTGTTCCCATGATCGAAGTCAAAAATGGAGGGTCCAGGGGAGCCGGTTGCACAAGACCTTCACTTCGCATATGGGTAGACAACGGCTGGCAAGAGAACCATCTGGCCATAAACGGGAGTTCGAGGAAGGGACCGGATTCAAGGAAGCGGGGTTTGAAAGTTAGGAGGTAGATAGTGACTAGCCGCATGCGTGTTACAGCCGTCTTGGTGGGGTTGCTCGGTCTCGCGGTGGGCTTGGGTGTCTCCGGACAATCAGTGCAAAGGGCGTCTTCCGATCACGAAAAAGCGCCGTACTCCCGACCCCGGCTTAAGGTGCGGATGGAGAACAACGTTCGAATTCCCATGCGGGACGGGGTGGAGCTTTCGGCCGACGTCTACCGGCCCGATGCCGAAGGAAGGTTCCCCACTATCTTGAGCCGGACACCGTACAGCAACGGTGGCCCCGGCACCGCTGCTGGCGCCAAGTTCTATGTTGAGCGTGGCTACGTGGTCGTCCTTCAGGACACGCGGGGCCGCCACGATTCGGACGGAAAGTTCTACCCTTTCCGGCATGAGCCCGACGACGGCTATGACACCGACCAATGGGTCGGCCGGCAGCCTTGGAGCAACGGCAGGATCGGCACCATGGGGGGATCGTACGTTGGGTTTACGCAACTTTCCCAGGCGATAAGGGGAAGCCAGTATCTCACCGCGATGGTGCCCAACGTGACGACACTCGATATCTATGGAAACTGGATCTACACGGGCGGCGCTTTTCAGTACGGTTTTGCACTGAGCTGGGGAGCGAACCGGATCGACGGTCGTGTCCAACAGGAGGTCAACCCCCATGACTGGCCGCAGGTGTTCCGTCACTTGCCCATCCTGACAGCGGACGAAGCCTTGGGACGGCGCAGTTTACATTACCGCGACTGGGTCCGACACCCGACTCGGGACAGCTACTGGGACAACAACAGCTTTGAGAACGCGCCCGCCCAGATAACGGTGCCGATCCTGAACATTACCGGCTGGTACGACATTTTCCTGGTGGGACTGCTGAAGGATCACGTCGAGATCACGAAACGCGCAAAGACTGCCGTGGCGCGGAACAATAAACGGATGATGATTGGCCCCTGGGTGCACAGTGTGGGCAGCAGGTCCAACGTCAGCAGCGAGAGGTCCGGCGAAAAGAGCTTGGATTTCGGGCCCGAGGCAGAGGTCGACGTTGAGGGGGTGCAGTTACGGTGGTTTGACTACTGGCTAAAGGGCGTGGACAACGGCGTGGGGGAGGAACCTCCGATCAAGATCTTTGTCATGGGAGAGAACCGCTGGCGCTATGAGCAGGAATGGCCACTGGAACGGACGCAATACACAAAATACTACTTCCGCAGCGGAGGACACGCCAACTCGCTTTACGGAGACGGGACGCTGAGCCAGGAACCACGGCGTGGCGGGGCGCCGAGTGACACTTATACCTATGACTCGTCCGATCCGGTCCCCACGCTGGGCGGCGCGAACTGCTGTTACAGCAACGTCGTCCCGATGGGGCCATTCGATCAGCGCCCTGCCGAGTGGCGACAGGATGTCCTAGTCTACACAACGCCGCTGCTGACCGAGCCCGTGGAGGTAACCGGTCCTATTACCGTCAAACTGTTCGCCGCCACCTCGGCAAAGGATACCGACTGGACAGCGAAGTTGGTCGATGTACACCCAAGCGGATTCGCCCAAAATATCCAGGACGGGATCGTGCGGGCACGCTATCGCGACTCAGACCAGGAGGCAGCCAGTCTGATCCAGCCAGGCAAGGTGTACGAGTACACGATCGATCTATGGGCATCGAGCAATGCGTTCCTGCCCGGGCACCGTATTCGGGTAGAGATTTCCAGCAGCAATTTCCCGCGCTTTGATCGTAATTTGAACACGGGTGAAGATCCGGGAGCAGGGACAGCGATGGCCAGGGCCACACAGACCGTCAATCACACCGAGGAATACCCGTCGCACATTGTTCTGCCCGTCATTCCCAGGGATGCAGGAAGCACCGGGTCGAAACCCTGAATAAGCTTCCACCGCATGCGGCAGGAGATCGTCGACTTGGCTCTTCGCTTCGCTCAGGAGAACCCAACCTGGGGCTACGACCGCATCCAGGGCGCTCTGGCTCACGCCTGAGTATTTTCACCTTACGCCTGGGAAGGACGGTTTCGCTGGGGATTCCGCGCTGCTAACATAACTGTCCTTTGTGTTTCGACTTTCCAGTCAAACATACGGCAACCTGGTTCAGTGGAATGGAAATGTCAAGCGCCCGTACGGTAGTTGATTTACTTCAGCGAGGAGACGATACGGCAGTTGCCATCTCCGCGCCAGGAAGCGATCCACTTACGTTTTCGGCACTGCGCGCTCACATCGCCGGAACCCTAGCGACATTGACCCAGTTGGGCGTCGGGCGTAACGACCCCGTAGCGATCGTGCTGCCCAACGGACCGGAAATGGCATGCGCCTTCCTCGCCATCGCCGCCGGAGCCACAACGGCGCCTCTGAATCCAGCGTACAAAGCCGACGAATTCGAGTTTTACCTTTCCGACTTGTGTGCCAGGCTGTTGATCGTGGAATCGGGTAGCGATTCACCAGCTCGCGCTGCAGCAGCCAAACTTGGGATCACGGTCGCGGAATTGACGCCGAGCAGTGACCCGGCCGGCTTGTTTCAACTCGCAGGCGATCCTGTGGCGGACGCACCGCAACGGGGCGGAAACGCGACGGCTGACGACATCGCGCTGGTACTCCACACTTCTGGCACTACGTCGCGCCCGAAGATCGTCCCTTTGACCCAGGCCAATATCTGCGCGACGGCGGCACATGTTCAAGAAACACTGGCTCTGACTCCCGAGGATTGTTGCTTGAATGTCATGCCCTTGTTCCACATTCATGGTCTCATGGCGGCCGTGTTGAGTTCGCTGGGAGCGGGAGCTTCGATCTTTTGTTCGCCAGGGTTCAACGCGCTGAAGTTCTTCGCCTGGATGAAGGAGGCCAACCCGAGTTGGTATACCGCCGTTCCGACGATGCACCAAGCAATCCTGGCCCGCGCTGCTCGCAACCGTGAGGTCATCGAGACGGGTCGGCTGCGACTGATCCGTTCCTCATCCGCATCGTTACCGCCGCAAGTCATGAGAGAGCTGGAAGAGACATTCGATGCGCCCGTGATTGAGTCCTACGGGATGACGGAAGCGGCTCATCAGATGACCAGTAACCCGCTGCCCCCGCGCCAGCGCAAGGCCGGTACGGTTGGCGTTGCCGCGGGTCCGGAAGTCTCGATCATCGACGAAGACGGCAATCTGCTCGCTCCAGGAAGCACTGGAGAAGTCGTCATCCGCGGGCCCAACGTCAGCAGCGGCTATCAAAAGAATCCAGATGCCAATGCGACCGCGTTTACGGGCGGTTGGTTCCGAACGGGCGACCAAGGGATCATCGACCAAGATGGCTACCTGACAATCACCGGACGACTGAAAGAGATCATCAATCGGGGTGGCGAGAAGATTTCGCCTCGCGAGGTTGACGAAGTGCTCTTAGATCATCCGGCGGTGACCCAAGCGGTAACGTTCGCGATGCCCCACGACAAGCTGGGCGAAGAAGTGGCGGCGGCACTCGTCCTGAGCGAGGGTTCCGGCCTCACCGAGAACGACATTCGAGACTTTGCTCGCAGTCGGTTGGCCGATTTCAAGGTGCCGCGGTGTGTGGTTTTCCTGGAGGCGATTCCCAAAGGTCCAACTGGCAAGTTACAGCGCATCGGACTGGCCCAGAAGTTGGGACTAGGATGAGTTTCCGGGTTTCAGGTACACGGTAATTGAAAAACACTGAAACCTGAATACTTCCCACACCGGGGATAGAAATGAAAATCTGTATCTACGGCGCCGGTTCAATCGGGGGTTATCTGGGAGCAGAGCTGGCGTTGGCCGATTTCGAGGTTACGTTGATCGCTCGTGGACCTCATCTCGAGGCCATGCGCGCTGGCGGGCTGACGCTGTTGGTTGGTGACGAGAAAAAGGTGGTCCGTGTTGCTTGTACAGATGACCCGGCCGAAGTCGGCCCGCAGGATTATGTCATCGTCACTCTCAAGTCGCACTCTGTTTCACCCATCGTGGACAAGATGGTTCCGCTGCTCGGTTCAGATACCGCGATCATTACAGCCCAGAACGGGGTCCCGTGGTGGTACTTCTACAAGCTCAGAGGCCCCTGGGAAAACCATCGGTTAGAGACCGTGGATCCGGGTGGGCGGATTTGGGCGGCGCTGGGGCCAGAGCGGGCGATCGGTTGCGTCGTCTACCCATCGTGTGAAATCGTTGACCCTGGCGTGATCAAGCATGTCTCGGGGAATCGCTTTATGCTGGGCGAGCCAGACGGGTCGAAATCCGAGCGCGCCCTGGCCCTCAGCCAGGCTTTAACAACAGCCGGTTTCAAAGCACCAGTTCGTCCCCGAATTCGCGACGACATCTGGTTGAAACTTTGGGGAAACGTCAGCTTCAATCCTGTCAGTGTACTGACGCTTGCCACTTTGGAACAGATCTGTGGAGATCCGACCGTCCGTGGAGTTGTCCGAGATATGATGCTGGAAGCAGAAGCGGTGGGCGAAGAACTTGGAGTCAAGTTCAAAGTGGGTGTGGAAACTCGTATCGGCTGGGCTGCCGACGTTGGTGCCCATAAGACATCGATGCTGCAAGATCTCCAGTTGGGTCGAGCGATGGAGATCGACGCCCTGGTCGGCGCTTTGTCCGAGATGGGTCGTCTAGTCGGCGTTGCAACGCCGGCGATCGACGTGGTGCTCGCGCTGGTCAGGTTGAGGGCTCAGACCGCAGGGTAGCCAAACTCGCCAGAGCTTGGGGTTTCAACCCGCACCATTACCAAAATCTGGCGAATTCGGTTACGTGTTGACGATGTCCGACGACACCACCCAAACCGCTGCAGCGGCCAACGCCAAAGAACTGGAAAACCTTGAGCTTCCCGCGATGGGCCCACTGGCCCTGGTCAGACACTTTGGGCCGGGCATGATCTTGATGATGACGGGGATCGGGACCAGCCATCTTGTCACTGCGCCGGTCGCCGGCGGACGATTCGAATATGCTCTGCTCTGGTGTATCCCCGTTGCCTACGTGTTCAAGTACTACGGCTTTGAAATGGCGTTCCGATTCACTCATGCCACCGGCCGAAGCATGCTGGACGCCTACGCCACAGCTCGGTGGAAGTGAATGAAACAAGACTTCAGAAAGAGGCCAGGGACCCATTCCCGGTGCAGTTCGGCCTGGTAGTGCGAATCATTCGGCACCTTCGTTTCGGTCCAGGTCGCTGTGTCTGTGGATGCCGGTTTGGACGAACTCACGGGAAAAGAAGAAATCCAAGGTCCAGTCCAAAGCGACCCGGATGCGGCGGGACAGAGTCGGCATTTTGGCCAGATAGAAAGATCGCCACAAGAACCAGGCGGGAAAGCCAGCCAGCTTGATGCCGAAGAGCTGGGCCACCCCGGTTCTGCAGCCCAGTGCCGCCAGACTCCCTTTGCTCGAGATGCGACAGGGCCGCGGCTCCTTTCCATGGATCAGCCGACTCAGGTTCTCCCCGAGACAGCTGCCCAATTGGACGGCGTGCTCGGCGGTCGCAGGATAGGGCTCACCCTCTTCGTCAGGGTTGGAAGCACAGTCACCGATGGCCCAGACATTATTGAAACCTTCGACTTGCAGATCGGGTCGGCAACGGATGAAGCCGAACTCGTCAAGTGGCAGGCCCAGACCTGCGACGAGGGGGTTGGGAGCGATACCCGCGCACCAAATCACCGTTTTAGAGGGCAGAGCTTCACCGCTGGATAAAACGACGGAGTTTTCCAGGAGCTCAACGACCGAACTTTTCAAGAGAACCCGAATTCCGCGGCCCTCCAGGTGAGATCGAGCGAACTCGGCCAGCTCACTGTCCAGCGCCGGCAAGATGCGGTCGGCAATTTCGATCAAGGTCACTGAGTAATCCCTTCGATCGATGTTGGGGTAGACTTGGCACGCCTTGCGCAGAAAATACTCAAATTCTCCTGCCACCTCCACGCCCGTGTAGTTCCCTCCAACCACGACGAAGTTCAGCAGCGCCCGCTTCTCTTGGGGGTCTGTAGTGGCATCGGCGTTTTCCAGTAACTGAACGGCCCGATCACGTAGAGCCACGGCATCAGACAGGCCCTTGATCTGGAACCCGAACTGTTTGAGGCCCGGGACGTCGGGGAGTCTGGTGATACTCCCCAGAGCTACTACCAAATGATCGTAGGGGACTTCATCATTATGAGCCAAGCCCCACAATCGATAGCCCACGCGTTTTAAATCGAGATCGACACCCCTCACCGTTGCCATAATGAAACGGGTTGATCTGAGGAAGGCACGAAGCGGCACAACCGCATGTCTCGGTTCCAGACTTCCGGTCCCGGCCTCGATCAGCAGTGGAGAGAAAATGAAATAGTTGCTCTCGTTGATGAGAGAGACCTCGGCACCCCTGCCTGCTAAATGCTTTTCCAGCGACTGCGCGCAGTAGGCACCCGCAAATCCCCCTCCCAAAATGACTATTCCAGGTCGAAATTGCACTCTCCACTCCTTTAGATTGAATGGAAGCTGAGACCATTCTGGCTGGCCAGCAGGCGCAGGTGATCGGCGGCCAGTTTGAAATCCTCGGCTGTGCGTAGGTGTTCCAGCATCAGGGGGATTTCAGGAAACTTGCTCAATTCCTTCAAGTACGTCACGTAGTCCAGCCCGCCCAGGCCGATTCGGATTTCTTTCAGCTGTGTCGTGTAGATGTCGTCACGCAGGTGAATGTCCTTGGCATGGCAGCTTCGGATGTAGGGGCCGAGCTTGTCGAAGCACTCTCGAATCAAGTCCCCTGAGCGGTAGTAGAGGACCGGACTGTTGACCAGGTTGACCGGATCCAGATGGATCGCAAAGCGCTTCCGGTCAACCGCCTTCAGAAGTTGCAGGTTGGCATCCACCGTGTGGGGGTAGGCCCAGGGCATGGCCTCGATCGTCCAGTAGGTCTCGGTGGGCTTGACGGCATCAATGACGAACCGGCACATCTCCACGATCATGTCAAAGGTCTCGTCGGTGAGGTTCTCCGGGTGGGGACCGGCCCAGCGGTCGGCATGCCTGGATCCGCTCACGTTCACGCAGCACCTGGCTCCAATCCGATCGGCCAGATCCAGCGATTCGAGGCTGTGATCCAGGGCCTTCTGCCGAGTCTCTTCATCGGGGCTGATGGCGTTTTTCCATACGCCCACCTCCGCAATCGTGATGTCTGTCGCGCGCGCTCTGGCGGCATACGCTCTGACGAGTGCCGGGTCCGCCCCCACTCGCACCGGACAATAGGCCGCACTGTAACCAAGTTCCCTCACCCTGGCCGCCCAGTCCCCCGGATCCTCCACTTTCTTGAAGAGTGGAGCCCCCATGCGGATGGGAGGGGACTTACTCACACCGCCTGGTCTCGCCATCGCACCTCCCGTACGGACGGCGGCGACGGCACCGGCCGAGGACTTCATGAAACTCCGTCTACACAACTTTCCCGGGCGCATCGACGAACTCCTTCTCGACAGCGTTTTTGCTGAAGACAACAGGACCAAGTCTACCCGGGAACGGCGCCGGGCGAAAGTCGACGTCACACTTGCCCTTCGCGTCGGGGAAGGGCCACCGTACGGTAAACGGGAAGAGTCTCCGCCCGGACGGCTGCCCAGCGAACGGGTATACTTGGCCGGTGCCCCATCCCTTGCCATCGAACCACACAGGGGTCCCGCTCAAACCACGCGCCAACCCCGTAGCCAGCTACGACGTTGCCGTCATTGGGGCCGGCGTTGCCGGATCCGTCTGCGCTGCCCTGCTGGGTCGATCCGGGTACCGGGTCTTACTCATCGACAAAGCCACATTTCCACGCACCAAGATCTGCGGCGAAGGTCTCATGCCGGCCGGGAGACAACTGTTGCAGGACCTGGGACTGGCTGAACGACTCACCAGGGCGGGAGCCCGCGACTTTTCAGCTCTCCGCTTCCACCTGCCCAATCGACGGATCCTGGAGCTGGATTTCTCGGATGGCCCGGTGAGCGCACCGGGATGTGTTCTCTCCCGGGAAACCCTTGACCATCTTCTGGTTCGGTTTGCCGCCTCCCAGGAGGGTGTTGAACTGCGGGAGCGGCACCGCCTGCGCGCAGCCCGGTTCGAGCACCACCAGGTAGTGCTGAAGATCCAGAACGGTGATCAGAATGAAGTGATCCGGGCCAGAGCCGTGGTGGCGGCTGACGGGATACGGTCTCGCCTTCGAGCGGCAGGGGGAATACGCTGCCTGTCCTCTGCATCGCACCGCTTTGCCCTGCGCCGACTCTACGACGATTATGCGGCTGGCGCCCGGGCGGTCGATGTTTACTGCTTGCAGAAAGCCGAGGCCTACGTGGCTCCCCTGTCCGGTGGTCGTGCGCGCATCACCCTCCTGACGGATAAGCGGCATCTGCCCCGATCCAAAGGGGCGGAGCATCTCTATGAGAAGCTGCTGGCTCGCTTTCCCGAAATCATGGACCGAATCAAGGCCGGCGGACATCGCAGCCGGGTAGAGACCACTTCACCTGTTTCTGCTCGCTTCTCCCGGTGCCACGGAGATCGTCTGATTCTGGCAGGTGACGCTGCAGGCGCGGTCGACCCGGTCACGGGACAGGGGATGACGATGGCACTTCGAGACGCTCACCTGGCGGCACAGGTTCTTTCCCGCGCTCTGAAAACGAATCGACTCACAGCGGACAGGCTCCGGACCTACACTACCTCTCGGGAGCGATATTTCCAGCCCGCCTACCATCTCTCGCAAAAGCTTCTCACCTCACTTCGTTATCCGTGGCTGTCGGAACGCGCCCGGCTGGCCCTGAGCCGCTCCACTGGATTGCGAAATAAAGTGATCGCTCTGGCGGCTGACCCCAACCCCGAGTCGGAGTTGTCCCGGATCGACCAAATGCGGCTGGTGGTGGGGTTCTGAGGGAAGTCCCAACGAGGAACGTTTTAGTCTCGGGCTGTCAGTTCGTGAATCGAGTTCTGAAACTCCTGCATCAGCTTCATCCGCTCTCCGTGCGGCAGGAAGGCGGAACGAACACTCTGGAGGGCGATGTAGGCCAGGTCGGCTTCGGCCAGTTCAAAATACTTGATCGCCAGGGCGTATTCCTGCACGAGCGTGGTGTCGAAAAGCCCGGGGTCGTCGGTGCTGAGCGTTACCGGCACTCCCCGTTTGTAGAGGAGCCAGAAGGGGTTCTGTGAGATGGGGGCCCAGGCGCCGGTTCTGGCGTTACTGGTCAGGCAGATATCCAGTCCAATCGCATGGTCCTTGAGGTAACTCATCAAGACGTGATCGCGTGCGGCCTGGATACCGTGGCCGATGCGGTTGGCTCCCAGAATCTTGATCGCGTCCCAGACACTTTGAGGTTCTCCGATCTCGCCGGCATGCACGTGGACATAGAGTTCATGGGCTCTGGCAAAGGCAAAAACATCCTCGAACTCGCGACAGTCAACCGCAGTCTCGTCTCCGGCCAGACCGAGACCGACAACTCCCTGTTCCCGAAATTGGACTGCGAGTTCAGCAGTCTCCTGAGCCGCTTCCGGGCCGAACTGTCGGACACAGTCAAAAATCCAGCGAATGTCGATGGACAGTCCATCAGCTACCTTCTTAGCGGCCGCTGTCGTGGCTTTGATGATCTTGCCGACGTCAAACCCGAACCTGGCTGGGATGGAAGGAGACATAAGGATCTCTACATAGCGGATGTTCTGACTCTTGAAGTAGGGTCCGAGGTCACGAACCAGCGCCACGTAATCCCGTGGCTCCCTGAGATGCTCGCAAATCACCCGATAGGTTTTGAGAAAACTCCAGAAGTCCGAGTAGGAAAAGAGCTGGCTGCGGATTTCGGCCGTCGAGAGGCCGCTGAACTCCGTCTTGTACTTGCGACTCAGCTTCCGGAATCGTTGGGCGCTGATGGACCCTTCCAGATGCAGATGGAGTTCCGCCTTCGGAAACGCCCTGATCAGGGAATCCAGTCTGCCAGTCACTGCTGAGCCAGCGCTCTTAAACATGGTGCAATCGTCTTTGAACTGTCCAAAGCGGTTGAACGAATCTGTCCGACATTCGATTCAGCCCAGGAGCCGAATCTGTTGCAGGTCGGTGAGCGTATCCTCAGAAATGAAGTTGTCGTAGGTTTTCAGCTCTTTCTCGGAAGGCGTGAGCCGGCGCATTTCATCCCAGCACATGGGAGAAACAAAAATCAAGTCCGCTTCCTCGACGATCTTCTCAATCAGATCGGTCCTGTGAATCGGAGCGATCCAGAAGCGTTTGTCCGTGGAGGGATGGTAAATGCTCATGAAGACTTCCCACGGCGCATGCATGGTTTTCTCGTCGCGAATCACGATCCCAATATTGTGATCCTGGGCGGCGCCGAGTATCTCGGCATAGATCTGATGACTGGGCTTGATCTCTACAACCTCCTTCCCCAGGCCTTCGGCCAGGGCATTCACTTCCTCCAGATGCCAGCTGGTCGTCAGCAGGATGTCGCTTTCCTGCAGCCGCGCCATTCCCTCCGGCCGAGGAGCCTCCTCCAGGGAGACCGGGAATGCCGTCATCCGCAACCTCATCTCGAGTTCATTGGCAAAGATGTAAGCTTCCTCCTCATCGTCGACTACCGCTAACTTCAGAGGCTTCAGATTGCGCCCCGTGAGATAGCCATCAAGCAGCGCCACCAGCCGCTCTGTGGACAATCCAAGGTCGCGGGCTTTGCTCTCAAAGTCACCCAGCAGGCGGAAGATCGCCCGCCGGCGCATGTGCGCGAAACTCTCACCGCCATTCCGCTTCCTCAGGAAAGCACCGCTTCCGGCAACGATCTCGAGCAGGCCCTCTTGCGCCAGTTGCAGGTAGACGCGGCGGATCGTCTTGTAATTCACTGACAGGTCGTCCGCCAGCTCTCGAATCGAGGGCAGACGGTCGCCTTCATGGATCTTCCCGCAGTAGATCGCGGAAAAGAACTGTCCCTTGATCTGATCGAAGTAGGTCAGCTTGCTGGACTTGTCGAGATTGAATCGAAGCATGCCTTCTCGAGGAGGACTCAGGAAATCTTCAGCAGACCCGGATCCCGGGCGAAAATTCGTTGCTGTCCACCCATGTAACTGTGTAACGCCTCGGGAATCAGGATGGAACCATCTTCCTGCTGATAGTTCTCAACAATCGCAACCCAGGTTCGTCCAACGGCCAGGCCGGATCCATTGAGAGTGTGCGCAAATCGGGTCTTCTTATGCGTCGAATTGCGACATCGAATGTTAGCACGACGAGCCTGAAAGTCTTCAAAATTACTGCACGAGGAGATCTCACGGTAGGTGTCCTGACTTGGAACCCAGACCTCAATGTCATAAGTCTTGGCCGAGCTAAAACTCATGTCCCCGCTGCTCAGCACCACCACCCGGTAGGGGAGGCCCAGCCGCTTGAGAATCGTTTCCGCGTTGGCGGTCAGAATCTCCAGCTGATCATAGGAGTCTTCTGGTTTGCAGAAATGGACCAGCTCCACCTTGTTGAACTGATGCTGACGGATCAATCCCCTGGTGTCACGACCATGGGCCCCGGCCTCACTCCTGAAACAGGGAGTGTAGGCGGTAAACCAGCAGGGCAACTCTTCCTCATCCAGGGTTTCGTTGCTAAAGACGTTCGTCACCGGCACCTCGGCAGTGGGGATCAAGAGGTAATCGGTTCCGTCGACCCTGAAGAGATCCGCTTCGAACTTGGGTAGATTCCCGGTTCCAAAAAAACTCTTGCGGTTGGCCATAAAGGGAGGAATCATTTCCAGGTAGCCGTGCTCCCTGGTATGGATATCGAGCATGAAGTTGATTAGAGCTCGTTCCAGAAGTGCCCCGGCACCGTAGTAGTTGGCAAATCGAGCCCCGGTGATCTTGGCTGCCCTCTCAGGATCCAGGATCCCCAGGCTTTGCCCCAGCTCGACGTGATCCCTGGGCTCGAAATCAAACTGAGGAACCTCTCCCACATGTCTCACCAACTCATTCGCGGTCTCGTCTTTCCCAGTCGGGACGGATTCATGCGGCAGGTTGGGAATGACAGCCAGATAATCGAAAAGGTCGTTCGTGACTTCAGACAAGAGCCGGTCGAGTTCTTTGATCCGTCCTGACACTCTCTTCATTTCTGCGATCTGCTGGGAGGCGTCCTCACCCCTTCTCTTCGCCGCCGAGATCTCTTCGCTGGTCTGATTACGGAGCGCGCGAAGTTCTTCGTTCTCTACCCGGAGGGACTTCTCGCGCTTGTCCAGCTTCTCGAACCCGCTCAGATCGAACTCGAATCCCTTTCCAGACAGACGTTCCCGGATGCGATCAAGATTGTCACGGATGAAGTTTCGATCCAGCATAGCGAGGGAGTGTCCTCCTCAGGGACCTCCCGATCGTTCAGTTGCCCTGGTCGTGGTCAAGTTTGAGGCTTTGCAGGAATTCGCGGAAAGCACCACCAATATCCTCGCGCTTCAAAGCTATTTCGACGGTTGCGATCAGGTACTCCAGTTTGTCTCCCGCATCATAACGCTTGCCCTGGAAGCGATAGGCGTAAACAGGATAGCCCCGATCGATCAACCCCGCGATTCCATCCGTCAACTGGATCTCACCAATTGCACCGGGCCGCGTACCCCTGAGGCTCTCGAAGATCTCGGGCATCAGAATATAGCGTCCAATGATAGCGAGATTCGAGGGAGCTTCCCCAGGTGCAGGCTTCTCCACCATTTCCTCCACGCGCAGAAGTCGATCTTCGCTTCCTTCAACTGGCTGCGCCGCCACAACTCCGTATCGAGAAACCATCTCAGGTGGGACCTCCTGAACCGCCAGCATACTTCCGGGATGTTCACGGAAGACCTCCAGCATCTGACGCATGGTGGGAACCTCATGCTCAATGATGTCGTCACTCAGAAACACTGCAAACGGCTCGTGGCCCACAAACGGCTCTGAGACCAGAACCGCGTGGCCCAGACCCAGCGGCTCCTTCTGACGAACGGAGGCCACGGAGACCATACTGGACACCTGGCGGACAGTCTCGAGGAGTTCCTTCTTTCCCCGCCTTTCCAGCATCTGGTCCAGCTTAAAGTCGTAGTCGAAATGGTCTTCAATGGCACTCTTGCCCTGGCTGGTGACGAAGAGGATGTTTTGCAGTCCGGAGGCCACAGCTTCTTCCACCACATATTGAATCGTCGGCTTGTCGACGATGGGCAACATCTCTTTGGGAATGGCCTTGGTGGCCGGCAGGAATCGCGTCCCCAACCCTGCAGCCGGGATGACTCCCTTGCGGACCGTATTCATAGAGGTCTAACGGTTGCCTGAGTACTTGGCAATATGCCGGAAGCGTAACAGTCTGATGATAGCACTTTGCTGTGGGTTCTGGGTCCTGGGTTCTGGGTGAAGCAATCGACTGGAAGCAGACCACAGAACCGCGGGCGAGGAACCCACAACAATTGCACCCTTTGCAGGACATGTGCTACCTTTGACCGGATGAGTTTTGGGCCTCTTGCATACATGGACCCCGTCGAGAACCAGGTAGCCGTCTCTCGCGAAGGCCCGGCACCAGCCGGCTTGCTCTTGTGTCAAGACTCCTGATACGAGTTTCCGCTCGACGCCGGCCTCCCAGTCCCTCCGGTCCAGCCAGGGGATCTGAGGTGTGCCCTCCGACACTGTTCTCGACTGCGGGACGAGCCTTTTCAGCGCTGCCCGTCCTCGTTCCCATACACTCATCTTCGCCGCCTGCGGGGCGCCCCGCAGGCGCTTCAGCTCCTGCCTCTGTAGGTTCCTTGATCGTCAGCTTTCCTTAGCGCCTGCGGGCGCGGCCCATAAGATAACCCTCCGGTTCGCCGAGCGTGCAGAGGCACGAATGACAATGAGCGCGCAACGTGGAACTTGGAACCTGGAACCTGGAACGTTCCTACGAGTTGAACCGCTCCTCGGCGAGCTGCCAGTTCACGACGTTCCACCAGGCTGCGATGTAGTCACCACGCAGATTCTGGTACTTCAGGTAGTAGGCATGCTCCCACACGTCGAGTCCGATAATGGGAAGATTCCCATCCATGATCGGACTGTCCTGGTTGGCGGTCGAGGAGACCTCGAGACCGCCGCCGGCCCTGATCAGCCAGGCCCAGCCAGAGCCAAAGCGAGTCATCCCCGCCTGAGCGAACTTCTGCTTGAAGTCTTCGAGGCTTCCAAAAGTGCTGTTGATCGCATCCGCCAGATTTCCCGTCGGAGAGCCTCCCCCGGCAGGGCTCATGACCTGCCAGAACAAAGAATGATTGGCATGTCCGCCTCCATTGTTACGGACGGCACCTCTGATGGCCTCGGGCACAGCCGAGCAGTGGTTGGCCAGAAGCTCTTCGAGACTCTTCCCCTGCAACTCAGGGGCCGACCCGAGAGCCGAGTTTAGATTCGTAACGTAGGCGTTGTGATGTTTGCCGTGATGGATCTCCATCGTCCGCTGATCGACCGATGGTTCCAATGCGTCACTAGCGTAGGGCAATGTTGGAAGTGTAAAAGGCATATTTCCTCCTCAAGAGTTGGTACCTTACCAGTAGCTGACCTGACTGGCAACCATGGTCCCGATAGCAGTCCCTTATGAAAGTCGAGCGCGGGTTGAATTCGGCCCCGAAATCACGTAGCCTCGAGCTCATGAGAGGGGAAGTGGCTTCTGGTCTCGGCATTATTGAGATACCCATCTTCCCGCTTCCCAACGTTGTCCTGTTCCCGAACACGCTGTTGCCGCTCCACATCTTCGAACCGCGCTACCGGCAAATGATCACCGAGGTACTGGACGAAGATGGCAAGATTGGCATGGCCCTCCTCAAGCAGTCCTGGGAGCAGCCGGACGGAGAAGACATCTTTCACATTGGCGGCATGGGTGAGATTGCCGAGTGCCAGGAACTCGAAGATGGCGAGTATGACATTCTGCTCCGCGGAACCGGCCGCTACAGATTGATTGAATTCCTGCGCCATCGGCCCTATCGAATCGCACGAGTTCGCGTTCTTCCCGAACCAGTCACGCAGTTTGCGGAGGCATCCGACCTGATCTCTAGACTGGTCAGTTCGTTCGGCAAGCTGTCCGATGTCCTTTCCAGGGGCGCTGACGCGGAAGCAGGACTGGATGATCTGGATTTTCGCACGCTCGTCAATTCGATTTGTTCTTCCGTGAATATCAGCGACTACAACAAACAAATCCTGCTTGAGATGAATGACCTGACCTCCCGAGCCGAGAATGTATTGAAGATCCTGGATCACCTGCTCGTTCAACAGCGACTGGTTGAACGTTTTCAACACCTTCGGCCCGGCGATCCCTGTGCCAATTAAGTTCCTGACGGCGTGTCTGGGACTGCTTTCTTTGACCTTCCCTGTCCGCGCCCAAGCTCCAGCCCACTACCCCCTCGACCCGAACGACCTTGTCACCCGCCACACGATCGAGGTTGAATTGGACCCGGCGACCAGGACGGTCTCCGGACGCGAGCAAATCAGGTGGCGGAACATCACTCGCCGCTCTACGGATCACCTTCTCCTGCACCTTTATCTGAATGCTTTTCAGAATCAGCTCAGTACGTTTGCCCGGGAGGGCGAGTTCGAGCTCGACTGGGACGTCAGCGGAGAGATTCCCGAGTCTTACTGGGGCTCGGTGACCATCTCTTCCCTGCGCGTCAGCGACGAGCCCGGTTCCAACCGGAATCGAGTCCTCCGTCGCTATTTCGTCCAGCCCGACGACGGCAACGAAAACGATGAAACCGTCCTTCGAGTGGATCTCGAGCAGGCCGTGATGAGCGGAGAGGAAATCACTTTGGAGGTGGAGTTCCGGTCGAAGCTGCCCAGGGGAATCGCTCGGACTGGCTGGGTCGAGGATTACTTCTTTGTGGCGCAGTGGTTTCCGAAGTTGGGAGTCCTCGAGGAGGAGGGCTGGAACTGCCACCAATACCATAAGAACACCGAGTACTACGCCGATTTTGGAACGTACGACGTAAGGATTCGGGTTCCTTCGGGTTACGTCGTCGGGGCGACCGGAAATCTACGCAGTCAGACTGAACTCGGTGGTCACATGGAATACCGGTTTGTTGCCGAGTATGTTCACGACTTTGCCTGGACAGCCAGTCCGCGCTTCATCCAGTTGCAGCGGAACTTTCAGCACGCCCAGCTTCCAGAGGTGGATGTTCAGCTGCTGCTCCAACCTGAGCATCAGGCTCTGGCGGACCGCTATTTCACTGCTTCATTTCACGCCCTGCGCTATTACGGGGAATGGTTTGGACCTTACCCCTACCGGACTTTGACCGTCGTGGACCCCGCTTTCCAGAGCGACAGCGGGGGGATGGAATATCCCATGCTGGTCACGGGAGGAGCCTACTTCCTCACCCCCGGTAGAGTTCTCTCTCCCGAGGCCGTCACGGTCCACGAGGTTGGGCACCAGTGGTGGTACGGGATGGTCGCTAACAACGAGTTTGAGGAAGCCTGGCTGGATGAGGGGATCAACAGCTGGGGGGAGACCCGCGTTTTGAGACAGGTTTACCCTCCTCCGTTCTACCGTCGGTTTTTTTTCGGGGTGCTGCCGGTTTCCCTGAACATTGAGCAGCCTTTTCTCTTCAACGGCCTTTCCTCACTGCGAGAGGGCGGGCATCTTGATCCCCTGACCAGGACCAGCTGGAAAACCCGGAACCGAACCAGCTACCGGGTCAACGCCTACTCGAAACCGGAGCTCGTCCTGCGGACCCTGGAGCGCTTGATGGGCGAAGAGATCTTCCTGAAAGTGATGCGAACCTACTTTCAGAGATTCGCTTTTCGGCATCCCACCACCAGCGACTTCGAAGCGACCTTCAACGAGGTGTCGGGAAACGACTGGAGTTGGTTTTTCGATGAGACCTTCCACAGCGCCGGCCCCGTTGATTACTCGATTTCCCAGCTGCGCTCGACCCGGATACCCGGGGGGCAAGATTCGGCTCCAGGACCGGTGTTTCAGTCCACAGTGGTGGTCGAGCGAAAAGGCGAGGCTCGCCTTCCAGTCTCGGTGAGGGTTCTCTTTGACGACGGAATCGAATTCCGAGAGTACTGGGACGGTCACACCAG
Source organism: Acidobacteriota bacterium (assembly GCA_965248635.1). Classification (GTDB taxonomy): domain Bacteria; phylum Acidobacteriota; class UBA6911; order RPQK01; family CBDAPI01; genus CBDAPI01. Next base: position 723,580 of record OZ252114.1, read on the forward strand.
GTGGCAGAACTTCAGCTACCAGCGACCGGCGAGGGTGACGCTGGCTGAGGTGGATCCCGACAGCCTGCTGCTGATTGACATCAATCCCTCCAACAACAGCCGCAAGGACACGCCGGAAGCTCTCTCATCGGCGACCATCAGATGGTCGGGACGCTGGATGTTCTGGGTCCAAAACTTCCTTGAAACCCTGGGACTGGTCGGCTGATCCTATGTTCGAAGCACTTTCCCGCGGACTAGCTACTCTCAAGCTGCACAAGAAGAGCATTCTCCTTCCTTACCTGGCAAATCTTCTGGTGGGACTGACCCTGGCCGTCCCTTTCGCCCTTCAATTTGAGGCGATGCTCGACGAGAGCGCCTACCAAGTGCAAATGCTCGAAGGCATGGATTTCGTGTGGACGGAGTGGTTTCGCGACAACACTGATGGACCGGGTTCCACCTTTGGCCCGACTCTGGTGGGCATTGCCCCTTTTCTGCATCACCTGGAACTGATTCTGACAGGAAAGTTACACCGTGCGCCTGTCCTGCTCTTGACGGTGGGCGCCCTCTACCTGTTTCTGCAGAGTTTCATGACGGCCGCGATTCTGGGGTCTCTTGCAAACGACCCCGGCGGTACGACTGTTCGAGAGTTTCTCAGGAACGGATCCGAGTTTTTCGGAAGGATCTTGAGAGTGCGGCTCCTGTCGTTCTCCGTACTGGGAGCCGGGTTCCTGGCGATTGGGCTGACTCTGGCAGAACGGGGGGGCAACCTTGCCCGAGCAGCACCCACAGACCGTCGGGCCTTTTTGATTGCAATCGGATTTCAGGCCGCTGCTCTGGGTGTGATCCTGTGCTTCAAGCTGATCTCCGACTATGCGAGTATCACGGTTACGCTACAGGACAGGAGTTCGGTCTTTCTGGGTTACCTCTCAGCTCTCGGCTTCTGTCTCTCCAACTTCCTGCCCGCCGCCGGACTCTATCTTTCACTGCTCGTGATCGGGGTTCTCTGGGCTTTGCTGCAGGTGGGTCTGGACTCGCTGATTCCGCAGACCTCGGAACTGGGAATCCTCTGCGGCCTCCTGGTGCAGCAGGTTTACATGGGAGGGCGGCTCGCCCTGCGGGCCGGTTTTCTGTCCTCCCAGACACATTTCTTTCTCCAGCGCGAGCGCCTTGCCCGACCCGACGGTGAGGGAGTGGGAGATTCCTCTTCCCTACAAGTCAGCTAGAATGACCCAAGGAGGCTGGCGTTCTTCAATGCATGCAACCGTTCTTGTCCCCATCATTCTCGCGATAGCGCTGATCCCACCGAATCTTGCCGCCCAGGAAGACGACCAGCCCACGCTGCCGCAACTCAGATTGAGGGCCCGCACGGCCATGCAGGCTCGCAGGTTCAAGGAAGCTTCCCGCCTGCTGGAACAGATTGCTGAACACGATTCGAATGATGGGGAAACATGGTTCGGCCTGGGAGTCTGTTACCTCAGACAACTGCGCTACGGCAAGGCCATCGAGGCTCTCCAACAGGCCTTTGACCTGGATTACGAGCCGTCTGAAACCAGCTTCCAGATGGCCTTCGCGTACGCGCGGCGAAAGCAGGAGAGGGCAGCCCTCAAGTGGCTGGAAACAGCCGCGGCGCTCGGTTTCGATCGACTTTCGGAAGCCACAGCGTCGAGTGCATTTCTGACTCTGAAAGACTCGCCGGAGTTTGATCGGATTCTTCTCATGATTCAGAAAAACCTGAGTCCATGCGAGCACTCGGACCTTCACAGCAAGCTCGATTTCTGGCTGGGAGAGTGGGAACTCTACACACCCACCGGGAGTAAGGCTGGAGAGAATCAGATTGAGAAAAGCGCCAACGGGTGCCTGCTGCTTGAAGACTGGAAGTCGGTCCGCGGCGGGAGCGGGCGAAGCATGACCTTTTTTGACCCCGGTCGCGAGAAGTGGAGACAGGTGTGGGTGGATCACGGGGGCGGTGTCATCGAAGTCGAAGGGGGCTTCGATTACGCCAAGTTGCGGCTGGAGGGTGTCCACACCTCGGTGGGTGGTCAGTCAGAGAAATGCCGGATCACTCTCGAGCCGCTTCCCGACGGGCGTGTCCATCAGAAAATCGAGCAATCCCCCGATGGCATGCAATGGTATGTCCGGTTTGAAGGAATGTATGTGAGGAAGGCTCCGGAGCCGGAGTGAAGGGGCTGCCAACACCACCGCGGGCGCAGGCCGCGGCTACTCCTCAGCCCTCGCTGACGCTCGGGTTCTGATAACTGTTCGGTGAGCGCTGGCTCTCGGCGAGTTCTTTTACGGCCTTCTCGACACGCCCTGCCAGTTGAGACGGCGTTTCGCTTTCTTCGAGTTGCAGCGGTTGCCCGAAGCTAATTCGAACCGGCCCTCGCCGGGGCCAGGAATCGCAAATCGACAGACTCTCAAAGGTACCTTGGATGCCGACCGGGATGATGGGAAGGTCCAGTTCTCGTGCCAGCAGGCCAACGCCGCTTTTGAAGGACTGCACCCGGCCGTCCCCACTGCGTTTCCCTTCAGGATAAATCAGAACGCAAAACCCTTCCTCTGCCAGTTCTCCCGCGTAACGCAGTGTCTCCCCGACCTGCCCGAGTTGCCGGGGTAGAGGAAAGGCATTGAAGAGCAAACAGGCGAGGCCGAACTGAGCGGCCGCGGAGAGCCTCTCCCCCAGCGACGAGCTCGGACTCCAGCAGGCAGCAAAGTATTCCTTTCTTGCTGCAGGAGCGATCCGTGATCTCCAGCCGAGGGGCAGAGCCGCGAGGAGCGCAGCCGTGTCCAGGTGGCTGCTGTGGTTGGCGGCGAACAGGAGCGGCGGATCCAGGTCCCGCAGAGTCTCTACTCCTTTCTCCTCGAGGTCCATCAAGAGCCGAAAGAGCGGGCTCATGACCAGATTCAGAAAGGCCCAGCGGAGCCCGCGGGCGGGAAGGCTCCGACACAGCCGGGGCACCCGACCCAGACTCTGCCCGGCCCCGGCTTCAGCACCCCTTTCATCCGCTTCCCGGATCAGGGCCTTCAGATCGTCCAAGGTCCGGGCCTCTGAAATGGCTGTTTCACTAATACTGACACCGAGTCGGTCCTCCACTCGACCCAGCAGTTCCACCCGATCCAGGGAGGAGAGGCCAAGGTCCTCATCCAGACGAACTTCTCCCTGCCCGAGTTCATGGTCTGGAAGAAGGTGTTCGAAAGGGTCAATCGGATCGGGACCGGGAGAAGCAGCCTGAATCTGTTCGGCGACCCGGTGACGTTTGACTTTTCCGGTGGACGAGGTTCTTGGAAAGTCGTCCTCCGGCCAGACCGACCAGCTTCGAATTCGCTGATGTTCCAGAAGTTTCGGGTTGGCCTGAGAAATCACTTCAGGTGCCACCGTCGCCTCATCTTCGAGGATCAGAACGGCATGAACGACCTCCTCCCCAGAGCTCCGTCGCTTCGCCACTACGGTACTCTCGCGAACTCCATCCAGCCGATTGAGAACCGCTTCGAGGTCTTCCGGGTGGACATTCAGGGCGGAGGAGGTCACGATGACGTCCTTTTTTCGACCCAGAAAGTAGAGACGCCCGTGTTCGTCGAGGCGACCTATGTCGCCGGTGTGGAGCCAGCCCTCTTCCAGCAGTTCTTCCCTCCTGCCTTCCGGTCCCAGGCGTTCGGTGGCCACGCTGGGCCCCCGCACCAGGATCTCTCCATCAGGGCCGAGCTTGATTTCCTGACCAGGGACTGCCTCACCCAGAGCTCCGGGCTGGGAACGGAAGGGGTGATTCACCGCAACCACCGGGCTGCTCTCCGTCAGCCCATAGCCTTGAACAACCACGAAACCGAGTTCTTTCCAGAACTCCTCCAGCTCCTGTTCAACCGCGGCTCCACCGACCACGAAGGCCCAGAACTTGAAGCCCACTCTGCGGTGAAACGATCGGTGCCGCCACCACCGGGCTGCCACAGTGCTCCAACCGCCACCGCGGGCAGTGATTGGCTCCTTGCTGACTCCTGCGATCTCTTCACGCAGCCCCCTCAACATCCGGGGCACCAGGCAGACGACTGAGACCCGCTGGTCGCGGATCGTGCTCAAGGCCACCCGGGGGCTGTGGCGACGGCTCAAGACGACCGATCCTCCGAGCAGGACAGGAATAAAGAGTCCCATGGACTGGCCGAACATATGGCTGAGGGGCAGCAGGTTGAGGATTCTTACAGGTTGAAACGGCCATGCCATCCATCGGTAGCGTTGTATTTCGAGGCGGAAGGGTTCCAGGTTCGAGCAAATGTTGCGGTGACGATGGATCACGCCCGACGGTCGACCGGTGGTGCCCGAGGTGAAGAGAATCTGAACTGGCTGCTCCGGATCGATTCTGCAACTCGGCAACGGCGCTGGGTGCCGTTCGCGGGTGACCCGCGCAAGGCGCTCCTGGTTCGGCCAGGAAACTGCATCCGTTTCCTCACCGTGCAAGAGCAGATCCGCCTCAACCTGCTGGAGGATACGCCCGATCATTTCGGCACTGCTGTGACTGTCCAGGGGTACCACCTCGATTCCGCTGAGCACACAAGCCCAGAAAGCGAAAATCCACTCGGGGCGGTTTTCCGACCACAGAATCACACGGCTCCCCGAGCTCAGACCTCGGGATGCCAGATATCCCTGGAAAGCGCGAACTCTGTCGAGGAGTTGTCGATAGGAAAAATGGAAGGTCCGGAACCCGTTGTCGTAGCGGAGTGCCTCTCTGCCCCCAAGGCGCTCCATTTCCGGAACCAGGTCAGCCAGTGTGGACAGGGCCATTGGTCACGTATCCCGCATCCAGTCTCCCGATGCCAACAGCCGCCTTACCACTGCTTCTCCTCGAGCGGCATTCCATCCTCCAGATACCAGATGCCCCCAGGGTATTCCCTGGCAACAAACAGAAAAAGCCTACCCTTCTCGTTGGCCACGGCAAGTGGAATTTGGATGCTCAGTCTGAGTTTCGCTTCGGTCGAGGGCACGGTGTCACCGTCCAACATATACCCTGTCACATTGAGATTCTTAACTCCCCACCATTGCTCCGTATTATGCCCCTGCTGGAAGGTCTTCACAGGAAGCTCGACCTGCGAGTCATCCTGGATCAACTCGAGCTTTGCGCCGGCCAGGTCACCCGCTTCACATCCGATTCCGAGACGGTATGAGTTGGCAGCTGAAAACGAGCTGAAACTGACGATCAGGTGAACGGTATTGTCTTTGGTTTTGATCACGGGAGGCGACATGGATGCCAGCTGGCCAAAGGATGAGCCGGAAAGAGCGATGAAAACGAGTAACGCAGTTGATTTCTTCATGGGAATGCCTCCGATTGCTCCTGTTGTGGATTGTAGCTCCAACAGCCCCCGGCGGCAATGGGCCGGGGCTCCGCGTTCGCTGGGCGTTTCACGTTGGCGCGCTCATTGGCATGCGCGCCTCTGCCCGCCCGCCGAGATGACGAGGTAATGGCCGCTTCCCGAATCTTTGTTGACACCCGTGCAGGAGCGCTCAGTGAGGCCGGAGATCTGATTCAGCCCCTGGAAAGCGGTGCCATCCTAGAAGACCAGATTGAGGGTGAGTTATCCGACCTGGTTCGGATGTCGGGCCAGGTCAGGCAAAACCCCCGGGAAATCACATTGTTCAAGTCAGTGGGTACAGCCCTGGAGGACCTGGTTGCAGCGCGGCTCCTGGTGGAGTTGGATGGTTGCTAGTTACTGGTAACCAGCCGCAGGAGCGGCTCACCCGAGCTCTCGGAACACTCTCTCGGGATGGTTAGAGATGATCCCGTCGACGCCCAGGTCGATCATTCTCCGGATTTCACGGGGTTTGTCGACCGTCCAGACAAAGACTTGGATCCCATTGCGATGGGCGTCCTGCACCACGAAATCACCAGCTAGCCTCCGCGACAACACCAGATAGTCGGATCCCACACTCATGGCTTCCCCAACGTAGTCAGGGCTGGGTGTTCGGTACAGTGTCGCCCGCCGAAGTTCCGGGGCCAGATCATGGAGACGCCGGACAGCCTCGAGTTCAAAACCCTGAAGAATGCAGCGCGCCCCCATTTCAGCCCTCAGAATCACCTCAACTACCCGGCGGCAGCCGCGCATCAACAGGTGGCTCTCCTTGAGCTCGATCAAGAGGTCCACTCCGCCCGGACGCACCTGATCCAAAACCTGCCCTAAAGAGGGAACCCGCTCGGGTTCGAAGACGGAATCGAACCAGGAGCCGGCGTCCCATTGGCTGATCTCCTGAAAGCTGAGTTGGGCAACAACCCCTCCGCCACTGGTGGTTCTGTCGAGGGTCGGATCATGGATGACAACCGGTTCCAGGTCGCGAGTGAACTGGAGATCCAGCTCAATCAGATGACACTTCCGTTCAATTGCCAGCTGAAAAGCTGCTAGAGTATTCTCCGGTGCAGCCGCCGAATATCCACGGTGGGCGATAACCTGTACCACGGTTTTTCATTGTAGGCAGTCTGTGCCAAACTCGAAAGAGCGGAGCCAGGAAAGCTCCCACAACGAGCAGAGAAAGGAAGCCCCATGAAGGCGATTCTGATCAACCGGCCGGGAGGGCCGGAAGTACTCGAACCAGCGTCGGTCTCCTCTCCCTCTCCAGGTCCGTCCGAAGTCCTCATTCAGGTCGAGGCGGCAGGAGTCAATTTCATTGATACGTACCACCGCACCGGGGCCTATCCGGTGCAGCTTCCCTTCATTCCGGGAGTTGAGGGAGGAGGGACGGTCGCTGAGGTCGGATCAGCAGTCGAGGGGGTCAAGGAAGGGGACCGCGTGACTTATTCCCTCCACCTGGGCTCCTACGCCGAAAAGGCGACGGTCCCCGCTGCGGTTCTACTGCCGGTACCGGATGGGGTCGATATGGGCTCAGCAGTGGCGGCTACGCTTCAAGGGTTGACAGCTCACTACCTGTGCCGCTCTACCTACCGCCTGACTCCGGAGTCAACCGCCCTTGTCCATGCGGCCGCCGGAGGAGTAGGGAGGCTGCTGGTCCAGATGGCACGCATTGTGGGCGCCGAAGTCTTTGCAACGGTGTCGAACGAGACCAAGGCAGAGGTCGCCCGGAACGCTGGAGCTCAACATGTCATCGACTACTCGCGGGAGGATTTCGTGAAGCGTGTGCAAGACGGAACCCATGGTCGAGGGGTCGATGTCGTCTACGATTCAGTCGGCCTCGACACTTTTGACCAAAGTCTGAAGTGTCTTCGACCACGTGGCCTGCTCTGTCTCTTTGGCCAGAGCAGTGGAGCCGTTCCACCTGTGGACCCGCAGATTCTCAATGCCGCTGGGTCCGCCTTCCTGACCCGACCCTCCCTGCACCATTATTCCGCTTCCCGTGAAGAGCTGCTGGAGCGAGGAGAAGAGGTTTACCGGTGGATGGAAGAGGGAACTTTGTCCGTTCGGATCGACCGGACCTTCCCCTTGGAAGAGGCGGCTGAAGCCCACCGGGCTCTGGAAAGTCGTGCAACTATGGGAAAGATCCTGCTTCTTAACGACTAGAACGAACCAGAAGCCATGCCGAATTACTTCATCCTGCTGTGCGTCATTCTTCTGACCGGGAGCTCCGGGACTTTGTTCTCCCAAGAGAAGGAAAAGAAGATCGCGTTGACCTTTGAATACGTGCCCTGGATGAAACCCATGGGATTCTTTCGCGCTCGTGAACTGAGCAACATGATCCTTCGAAACCTGGAGCGAGAGAGCATTCAGGCCGCGGGGTTCGTCGTGCAATCCAAGGTTGAAGACGATCCCTCGACCTATGTGATTCTGGACGACTGGGCCGCCAAAGGACACATTCTGGGCAACCAGACGTGGGGCGCCGCCGACTACAATCTAATGGAGCCCCAGCATTTTTTCGAGCACATTCGCGACGGGCACAAATACCTGCGTACCATAGCGCGTGCCCATCCGCTCAACTTCCGGTTTCTACGTTTTCCATACTTGCACGAAGGTGACACCGAGAAGAAGAAAAAGCGTATTCGAAAAGATCTCTACCGCGGCAGTTATCGCATTGCCCACGTCTCGGTCAAAACGGCGGTCAACTTCTTCAACCGTCCCTTTGTCCGATCCCAGACCGAGTACCCCGAAAAACTGGAAGCTTTGAAGGAGAAGTACCTGAGCCATGTGATGGCCTCGGTCGACTACGCGGAGAAGCAGAGTCAGGCGGTTTTTGAACGCAACATTCCCCATGTCCTGCAGCTGCACATGGGCGTAGCCACATCCATGATGCTGAAACCCCTGATCGAGGCGCTGAGGTCCAGGGGCTACGGTTTTGTTAATTTTGTCGACGCACTCGACGATCCGGCCTACAGCACTTTGGAGGAATACGTGGGCCCTCTGGGCCTGACCTTTATTGACCGGGTTGCCGCTACCAGGGGGCTCCCATTTGACGAAGACTCAGGCGTTGATTCCAGGAGCCTTGAGAAAGAGCTCGAGAGGTTTCTCGAGCGTTAGAAGTTCCAAGTTGAAAGTTAAAAGTTTTACGAAACCTTCAACTTCCAACTAACCTTCAACCTTCAACCTTCAACCTTCAACTTTCAACTACCGCGCTTGCAGCATCGAAAAAACCCAAGTAAGCAGGCCGGCCAGTGCACAGTAGCAGCTCATGGGAATGATGGTCTTGCGAATCAGATTCCCTTCCTGGTCAATCAGTCCCACGGTGGCGGAGGCGGCAACCACATTGTGGACGGTGATCATGTTACCAGCCGCACCACCAACCGCCTGCGCTGCCACGATCAGTGTGGGCAGGATCCCAACTCTCTGTGCTGTAGAGAATTGAAAGAGTGAAAACATAAGGTTGGAAATCGTGTTGCTTCCGGCAACAAACGCTCCCAGGGCTCCGACCCAGGGAGCCAGCAACGGCCAACCACCACCCACAAAACCTGCGGCCGTTTCGGCCAGAAGAAGAGGCATGCTCTCGAGCCCAGAGTTGTTGTAGGCTGATCCGGACTGTATGAAAACACGCACCATGGGAACCGCAAACACCAGTGCGACAGCCGCTGCCAGGGTTTGCGAACCCGCCAGCCGCCAGGACCCCAGGATCTGTGGAGGCGACATGCCGTGCAGCCAATAGGTCAAAAAGCAGGTAATCAGAAACATGAAGCCGGGTAGGTAAAAAGGCTGGACCGTCTGGCCGATTCCGGTTCCGAAAAGGTCGGTCGGTCCGATCGATACTCCGCTCAGCCACCCCTGGACACCCAGCCCGGGAAGGCGCGTGATCAGGAGAAGCAAGGCCACGATCGCATAAGGTGACCAGGCACGAACAGTCGACATCATCACTTCCGGTGTAGTTTTTTCGGCCTCTTTTTCGAGGCGGCCCGACCAGTCGGGATCCCAGGTCTCACGCTGCGGAAAGTCCCACGGGTGCCTGGTCCTAAACCAACCACGGCGGATCACCGGAACCGCGATCAACAGTCCTACCGCTGCCCCGATCAGAGAAGGAAACTCGGGTCCCAGGAATCTGGCACAGAGAAGATAGGGAACCGTCAAGCAAGCCGCAGAAAAAAGCGCAAACGGCCAGATGCCAAGCCCGTCGCGAAAGCGGCGCGAAGCTCCAAAGAAGCGACTCAGCAGACCGCACAGAAAGAGCGGAACGGTCATCCCGCACAGGGCGTGCAGGGTTGCCACTCGGAAGGTTACGTCGCTGATCAACCACGCGAACGACTTCCCCTCGACGGACAGGTACTGTTGGACAAGCGGCGTATCCAGGCCACCCGCCACTCCGACCAGAATGGGAGTTCCCACCGCTCCGAAGGAAACCGGGGTGCTCTGGATGATGAGACCCACCATCACTGCCGCCGCCGCCGGGAAGCCCAGGGCCATCAGCAGAGGAGCCGTGACTGCTGCCGGCGTTCCAAAGCCCGATGCCCCTTCAATGAAACTCCCGAACAGCCATCCCACTACGATGGCCTGGACACGGCGATCGCCGCTGAGCCCGGTCAGAGAATTCCGGATGGTCCGGACGGCGCCGCTGCGCGTGATGGTGGACAGAAGAAGCAGCGCCCCAAAGACGATGTAGAGGAGGGAGACGGCCAGGATCAGGCCTTGAATCGTGGCGGCAGCCAGGACTTCCCACCTGACCTTCCAGACTGACGCTGCCAGCACCAGAGTCGCAAGATAGGCCAGGGGCATGGCCTGACGGGCCGGCAGCCGCATCCAGACCAGGAGAATCGCGACTACCAGGATCGGAGTCAGTGCAAGGAGACTCAGCAGCATGGAATCGGGGGCTGGCAACTAGGGTCAAAACTTGTGACGCGCTGCACTAGTTACTGCACATGCCGCGCCTGGGAGCGCCACAGGCACAAGGACCGGCCTCACTGGCCCCGATGGCGGAATCCTGCCGAGCGACTGCAAATGCAGAAATCAGCTTCTGCGTCTTGCTGCCGGCACAATCCGGGCACTCGACAACATCCGGCTCGCGAAGCACGATCCTTTCAAACTGGGCGTCACAGTCATCGCAGCGATACTCGAAGATGGGCATGGGCCCTATTGTAAGGTTCCAACGTTCCAAAGTTCCAATGTTCCATCAAGTTGAAGATTGAAGGCTCCGGGGGACTTGGAACGTTGGAACGTTGGAACTCATTCCTGACACCCTGTCTTGCTAATTAATGAGGGATGCGTACACCCGCATTCGCCCTTCTCGTCGCCATCTTGTTCTCAAATAACTGCGAGTGGAAGCCTGGAGAGACCCGTGCTGTCTGGGTGGTCCGGGATTCTCTAGTGAATCCCGAGGCCGTGGCGCAAGTGATCGAAGATGCCGTTCAAGGCGGTTTCAACACGCTGCTGGTACAGGTCCGGGGACGGGGCGACGCGTACTACCGGTCCGATCTCGTACCCAGGGCTGAGCAACTTGCCCGGCAGCCAGCCGATTTCGATCCGCTGCAGTTGACCATCGAACTGGCCAGAAAGCGCGGTCTGGCCGTTCACGCCTGGATCAATCTCCTTCTGGTGTCGAACCTTTCCCGGCTGCCCGGCCCCCAGACTCACGTGGCGCTCCGTCACCCTGAGTGGCTGGTACTCCCTGCTGCTCTTCTGCACAAAATCAGACGTCTTCCAGCTGGGGATCCTGGTCGATTGTCGGCGCGGAGTCGCCACTACAGGAAAAATCGCAAAGCGGACGGCCTCTTCCTCGACCCGGCCCTTCCCGAAGTGCAGGACCACATTCTGGAGGTGATTCGCGAGCTGGTCTCCAGTTATGAAATGGACGGACTCCATTTGGATTATGTCCGTTATCCGGGGGCAGACCCGGGTTACGGCCTGAAGGCGCTGCCCACGTTCATGAAGCTCAACCCAGAAACAGCGGGAAGTGCCGGCTCACCGCCCTCCCTGGGCTCTCTGGCGCTGGTTCAGAAGCATTCAGCGTTGTGGGATCAGTTTCGGCGAGATCAAGTCACCGGACTGGTTACTCGGATTCAACACCAGCTGAGGCAGTTGGCTCCGCACATGCTGTTGTCGGCTGCCGTCGTGGCCGACGCCGACCTCGCTTATGGCTCCAGACTGCAGGACTGGAAGCGGTGGGTGGAGACGGGAATTCTGGATGTGGTGTGCCCGATGGCGTACACCGCTGAGCCAGAGATCTTTGAAGATCGAATCCGGATCGCCCGCCGCTCCAGCTCGAGATCCCGTCTGTGGGCGGGAATCGGTGCCTATAAGCTCGATGGAGAAGGGATCATCCAGCAGGTCCGTCTGTCACGACAGCTGGCCGCTGACGGCTTCGTGGTCTTCTCCTACAATACCCTGGCTGCCTCGGATGAATCTCGAAAGGAACTGCTGGAACCGCTGGCAGCATTCCTGCGGTCGGGGCCTCCTTAGGGTGGGAGCCCCCTCCCACTCTCGGGATCCACCACAAAGAGTCCTCCGACCCCGGCTATCAGTCCAAATGGCGCAGGATGTGTCCGTCATAGATCTGACGGGGGCGGGCAATGCGCCGATCCGGGTCGTTCATAAACTCATCCCACTGCGAGATCCAGCCACTGGTTCTGGCAACGGCGAACAGAACCGGAAACATAGACGAGGGAAAACCGATCGCTTTGTAAATGAGTCCGGAATAAAAATCTACGTTGGGATAGAGCTTGCGGCTGACAAAGTACTCTTCCTTGAGGGCAATTTGCTCCAAGTGTTGAGCCAGGGCGAGCAGCGGGGTGGACTCGGCTACTTCGAAGATCTTATCTGCCATTTTCTTGATGATCTTGGCTCGCGGATCATAGTTCTTGTAGACCCGGTGACCGAATCCCATCAGCCTCATTTCACCCCTTTTCACTCGCTCGATGTACTCGTCGATGTGATCGCGCGAACCAATACTCTCCAGCATTCCCACAACCGCGGCATTGGCTCCGCCGTGAAGGGGCCCGGCCAGGGCACCAATCGCCGCGGCAGCCGCCATGTAGGGGTCCGGCAAAGAACTACCCACACTTCGCATTGCATTGGCACTGCAGTTCTGTTCGTGGTCGGCATGAAGCGCGAACAGAACATCGAGGGCTCGAGAGTAGACGGGATTCACCTCCTGACCTTTTTCCTCGTGGAAGACCATCCTCAGGAAATCGGCTGCAAAGTCCATCTCCGGATCCGCCTCTATAAATGGCAATCCCACCGTATGGCGATAGGCACAGGCGGCGATGCCGGGCATGTGGCCGAAGAGGCGCAACAGGTGAACGCGCCGGCTCTCCACGTCGCCCAGGTCGGAAGCCCCGGGATAGAGTCCCGAAAGCGCTGCGACAGCGCTCATCACCATTGCCATTGGGGCAGCATCCCGAGGAAAACTGGAAATCAGTTTCCGGATCTCCTGCGGGGTGCCGCTGTGGGATCGAAGCGTTTTCCTCCACTCATCGGAGCTGTCTGCATCGGGAAGCTCGCCGTGAAAAACGAGATAAGCGACATCCAGAAAGGAAACTCGTTCGGCCAGCTCTTCGATCGGGTATCCGCGATACCGCAGGATCCCTTTCTGCCCGTCGATATAAGTGATGGTACTTCGACACGAACCGGTATTGGAGAAACCCGGGTCATAAGTGATGAGACCAAAGTCGTCGTCGTCCACCTTGATTTTCCGAAGGTCGAGCGCACGCACGGAGCCGTCTTTGATCTCAATCTCGTATTCCCGACCGGTCCGGTTGTCTCTGATCGTAAGATTCGATGTTCGCATGATCCCTTCCGCTACCTGTCTCGAAACAGCTGCGATAACTTGGCTCAAAGAGTGGGGCACTGGAACCGCCAAGAACAGCACAAAAAGCGCTATTCTATCCGGCATTTTCGAGCGCTAACTAGAATAGCTGAGTATTCTTGGAAACTCAATTGCGTGGTAGACTTTTCGCATGGCTAAAGTGTTCCTGGCACTGGCTTTCCTGGTTTCTACGCCACAAGCTCAAGCGGGAACGAGTCTGCGCTTCAATTCTCCTCTCTACTCCTTCGTCATCGAGCGGCCCGACGGATGGATCGTAGATGTGCAGAGCGTTGCTCAAATCGCCAATTTCGTGGTTCATCCGGCGGAATCGTCCTGGCGAAGTGCGCCGGTTGTGATTTTTGGTCGCTTTGTGCCCCGATCGGCCGGCGAGACTCTCTCAGATTTCGCGAAACAGGATGAGGAACGGTTCCGGGCAGGCTGCACTGGCGCCAGAGTGGGAGACGTAGACTGGAAAGCGGATTTGGACAGAACGTTTCTGCTCAAATCCTTCATCTGCGTCAATCAACGGAAGGAGATTGTCGCCGTTACGGAACTGCCATCCTACTTTGGCATCTTCATCCTGTCGGGACAGGAAGCCCTGGCCGTTGATGAGGCGGCCAGTTCGTTCCAGGTCTTGCTGGCCGGCTTTCAGTGGATTGAGACAAAGCAAGAGTACTGGCATCCCGAGGCTGAGGACCGACCCGGTGATGTTTCCCGTCCCGGACGCGCCAAACCTCCCGGTAGGTGACGGGTGCGCCGGTCACTCTTTAAACAAGCCCTTTGACTAAACACTGCACTTCCCTATATTCTTTCCCGCCTCAATGCGAGTACTCATCCTAGGTGGCGGGGCTGTCTCCTATCTGGTCGCTCGCCGGCTGATTCGTGAGAAGAACGAAATCACGATCATCGAGCGTGATGGACAACGATGTGAGGACCTGGAAGGACGGCTCGACGCAAAGATCGTACAGGGGAACGCGGCCAGCATTGAGACTCTAGAACGAGCTGGCATCAAGCGGGCCCAGATGATCATCGCCGCTACCGACAACGATCAGATCAACATCATGGGTACTCTGATTGCCCAGAGCTACGAGAACGTACAGATCAAGGTCATGCGGCTGCGGACGCACGAAGCGCTGCGCTGGCAAAAGCTCGCAGCTCATCGCAGTTTCAAAGTAGATCGTGTCATTCACCCGGACGGAGAAGCCGCCGAACGGCTGCTGAAGGTTGTTTCACTCCCGGGTGTGTCCGATGTCCGCAGCTTCATGGATGGTCGAGTTCGTCTCTTCGGGATGAATGTCCGTGATGATAGCTGGGTTGTCGGAAAATCCATGCGCGAGCTCGACGAGAGCTCACCGCCCAAGCACTCGCTGATCTGCATGATCTTTCGCGGCCATCGAGTCATCATTCCCAGAGGGGACGATCGGCTCCAGGCAGGGGACCACGTGTACATCGTGGTTGCCACCGGCGAATTTGAGGAATGCATGGAGTTCATGGGTCTGTCTTCATCGGAGCGGGCTCAGCGAGTCTTTATCCTGGGAGGCAAACAGATCGGCATCGAACTGGCCAGGCGGCTCGAGAAGACGGGAGTGCAGGTCAAGCTTTTTGAGCGGGATCGCCAGCGCTGTGAAAAGATCTCCACTCTGGTCAAACGCACGATTGTGGTCCACGCCGACGGCACGGATCAGAGGATCCTTGCCGAAGAAAACATTGAAGGGATCGACGCCTACCTGGCCCTGACCAGCCGGGACGGAGACAACATCATCGCCTCCCTGCTCTCCAAGCGCATGGGCGCCAGGAAGGCGGTTGCCCTGGTGAACCGGCTCGATCTTCTGCCCATTGTCCCTCTCCTGGGCATCAACTCCAGTTTGAGCCTCCGCCTCGTCACCGTGGACCGAATCCTGCAGTTCGTGCGCAAGGGCCGGGTCGTGTCCGTCCACACTTTCAGGCAGGAGGAAGCTGAAGCCATCGAGCTGGTTGCAACCGAAGGATCTCCTTTCGTGAACAGGCAGCTGCGCAAGGTCCACCTGCCACACACCGCAATCGTCGGCGCCATTGGGCGCAAAGACGGTGAAGTGGTGGTGCCCAGAGGAGACACGGTGATTCGACCGGGCGACCGGGTCATCTTCTTTTGTCTCGAACATGTCGTGCCGGAACTCGAGGCGGCATTTATCGCTGAGAATTGATGTCGATCGTTCGCTGGCCGAAACTCCTGGAAGTGCTCGGATATTTCAGCCTCGCGATCGCAGCCTCGATGGTTCTTCCCTTGCTCCTGGCAACTTCCCTCCGGGACGCCGGCCTTGTGCCGCTGCTGGGAGCCATCGCTCTTTCGGGTGCGACCGGGGCCATCCTGATTGCCGCTTTCAGAGGGCCCTCGATCGAATTCAACCACCGCGAAGCCATCGTGATGGTTGTTCTCACCTGGATGGTCGCGATCACCCTGGGGGCGCTCCCCTTCTACTTTTCTGAATTCTTCTCGAGCTTCACGGACAGCTTCTTCGAATCGGCCTCCGGCTTCACCACCACGGGCGCCACAATCCTGGGCGACATCGAGTCGGTGGCCGGCAGCCTGCTCTTCTGGCGATCGCTGACCCACTGGCTTGGAGGAATGGGGATCATCCTCCTGGGCATTGCCATTTTGCCTCTGATCGGGACCGGAGGGATGGCTCTTTACCGAGCCGAGTTTTCGGGCTCCAGTTCCGAGAAACTGAAGCCCCGAATCGCAGAAACAGCTTCCTCTCTCTGGGGGATTTACTTCGCCTTGACCTTTGCCTGCTTTCTTCTGCTGATGGTCGCCGGCATGGGTCCCTTCGAGGCGATTTGCCACGCCTTTTCCAGCATGGCGACGGGAGGATTCTCAACCCGAAACGTCAGCATCGAGTCGTTCCACAGCCCTCTTATTGAATCCGTCATCATCCTGTTCATGTTCCTTGCCGGCATCAACTTCGCCCTGCAGTACCGCCTTCTTGTGGAGCGACGAATCTGGCGCTTTCTGCGGGATCGGGAGCTTCACGTATACCTGTCCGTGATCGCCACGGCAACGGCGGGTATCCTGATCTCACTCACACTCGTTCTGGGCACCCCGCTGGTTACGGCTTTTCGCATAGCTCTCTTTCAGGTGGTGTCGATCCTGACGGGCACGGGATTCTCCTCAGCCGACTTTGCCGGGTGGACTCCGTTTGCACAACTCGTTCTGCTGACACTCATGTTCTTTGGCGGATGTACCGGGTCCACGGCGGGCGGGCTCAAGATCGCCAGAATGGATTTGCTTTTGCAGGTGATTCGACGAGAATTCAAAAGAATGGTGGAACGACGGGGAGTCTTTGCCATCCATGCGGGTCCCGAAGCGGTCTCGGAATCGACGATCCAGAGTCTCCTGAATCTGGTTTATCTGGCCTTCTTGGTCAACTTCGGAGCCTGCATTCTCCTGACCGCCTTTGGGGTGGATGTCTTCACCGCTATCTCGGCGGTCGCCTCCTCCATGTTCAACATTGGCCCCGGGCTGGGAGCCGTGGGGCCCACTGAGAACTATGCCTCCTTCCCTGCCCTGGTCAAGTGGACTCTCACCCTGTGCATGATTGCCGGCCGGCTGGAGTTCTATGCCTTCCTGGTCGTCCTCTCCCGCTCGTTCTGGAAGAAATAGTTCCATGAGGACCAAGTCGACCACATCAGCCACATGCTGTCGAATCTGTGCGAATACCTGACCAGATCGGAAATGCGAGGCAGAAAGTTCCAGGAAAAGACACGTGAAACGTGGAACGTGGAACGCGAAGCGTCAGCTGAGCGCGAGCTCGAGATCCTCGATCAGATCGTCGGTCGCCTCCAGGCCCACGGAAAAGCGAATCAGGGCGTCGGAGATCCCTATTGCGGCCCGTTCCTCAGCGGAGAGACCAACGTGGGTGGAGACTGCCGGCCGAATGACCAACGTCTCGGCTCCGCCCAGGCTCGGGGCCACAATCGGAATGCGAAGACGACCCAGGAAGCTTTCGACTCGTTCCAGGTCACCCTTGATCTCAAAACTGAGCATGCCGCCATAACCCGCAAAATGAGACCTGGCAGTGGCACTTCCCGGACTCTGCTCCAGCCCCGGGTAGTTTACCCGGGCCACAGCCGGGTGATCGGCCAAAAAACGAGCGATTTGAAGAGCCGACTCATTCTGGTATCTGACCCGCACCGGCAGTGTCTTGATTCCTCTGTCGAGCAGGAAACAGGCGTGGGGATCCAGTGAGCCTCCAAGGTAGTTCAGCCTCGAGGTGATCTCTGCAACCAGCGCCCGAGTGCCCACCAGCACACCCGCCACGATATCGCTGTGACCGTTCAGGTATTTCGTTGCGCTGTGCAGAACCAGGTCAAAGCCTATCTCAATCGGGCGAAAGTTCACCGGCGTAGCAAAAGTGTTGTCAATGAGCGAGAGCAGGTCGTGTTCTCGGGCGAAGCTCACCACCTCCTCTAGTCTTGGAACCTCCATGAGAGGATTGGTGATCGATTCGACATAGATGGCCCGGGTATTCTGCTTGACTTTCCTCTTCCAACTGTCGGGATCGTCACCCGCAATCCAATCGTGCTCGATTCCAAGTCGTTTCAGCTCGTGAGTGACGAAATCATGCGTGCCTCCGTATAACCCACCCTGCGCCAACAGGTGTGTTCCCGGCTCCAGGACCGTCAGCAGAGAGGTTGTGATGGCCGCCATCCCACTGGCCGTGACCATGCCCGCCTCTCCCCCTTCCAGTTCGGCCATTTTCACCGACACGGCCAGCTGGTTGGGCGTATTGTTCAGACGGATGTAGAGGATGTCGTCATAGCGGGTCTCCCCCTGATATTCGAAGGTTGAAGATTGAAAAATGGGCAGGCTGACAGCGCGGCCAATGCCCGGTCTAGGTTCCCCTGAGTGAACGGCTTTTGTTTCGAATCTGAGCACCATGATTCCTTCCTTTCCCCTGAGATCGTCTTGGGGACAGCATACACGCTCTGTGACATCGTCGCAGGTTGGAGGTTGAAGGTTGAAGGCTGAAAATCGACCAAGCGAGGAACCTTTAACTTTCAACTTTGAACTTTAAACTGCCTGCGAAAGCAGGCGGAGCATTGCGGGAAACGTTCAAAACGCGCTAAACTATTCTTACTGTACCACTTGGCCGGTCCTTCGAATGATTCTGGCAAAAGTCGGCTGAGACAGGGGGTTACTTTTGAAGGTCTGGTTGATTCGGGCTCTCTTCGCCGTCATCTTTACCACGACGACCTCATTCATGCGCCCGTTCGGGCTCACACCCCCGGGCGCCATTGCTGCAGGCGTTTCTCTCTCGGTGATCATTGTCCTGTTTGAGTTGAGCATCGTCCGCTGCTCTTCCAGGACTCTCGTGAGCGCTGCGCTCGGTTCGCTGCTCGGCATCATGGGAGCGAGCCTGATCAGCATGATCATCGACAATATGTCTTTCCTTTCTGCTCAGACAACCACCTTTCTCCAGGTTCTCGTTCTGGCAACTATGGCTTACGTCGGCTTTGCCGTGGGAATTTCCAAAGGCGACCTCGTGAATCTCAATCTGGGGGGATTGATCAAGGAGCGGAGTGGATCCGGGCTGTCGACCAAGATACTGGACACCAGCGTAGTGATCGATGGCCGCGTGGCCGACATCATCGAGACGGGCTTCCTGGGCGGTTGGATCGTGGTGCCGGAGTTTGTGTTGAGGGAGCTGCAGCAAGTGGCCGACTCTTCCGATTCGATCAAGAGGAATCGAGGGCGAAGAGGCCTGGACATTCTGGGCAGGATCCAGAAGAAAGGGGAAGCCAAGGTCCAGATCCTGAATCAGGACTACCCCGAGCTGGATGAGGTGGATCTGAAACTGATTCAGCTGGCCAAGGATCTTGACGCCAGCATTGTCACCAACGACTTCAACCTGAACAAGGTGGCTCAACTGCATGGCGTGGCGGTGCTGAACATCAACGAGCTGGCCAATTCACTGAAACCGGTCGTGCTTCCGGGCGAGGGCATGAGCGTGTTCATCCTCAAGGAAGGTAAGGAATACAACCAGGGAGTCGCTTACTTGGACGACGGCACTATGGTGGTGGTGGATAATGCCCGTCGAATGATCGGGAAGAACATTGACATGCAGGTGACCAGTGTCCTGCAGACCACTGCCGGGAAAATGATCTTCGGCCGGGCCCAGGCCGATGTTTCTGACTCGGAAGGTGATTACCCGCGCGAGAAGGTCTCCAGGCTTTGACCGGACTCATTCTGGCTGCCGCCGGCTGGGGGGCACGTTTTGAGTCCACCGTCCCCAAACAGTTCCTGGAGTTCCACGGAAAGCCCATCTATCTCTTTGCGCTGGAAACGATCGGCGAACTCTGCGAGGAGATAGCGGTCGTGGTACCTCTGGACTGGCTGGGCCAGGTACGGAAAGAGCAGTCGGAACTGAAGCTCCACGAACGCGTCAAAGTGGTCAAAGGGGGTTCGTCGCGGCAGGAATCGGTTTCTCTGGGGCTCCAGGCTCTTTCACCGGGCGTTACCAGGGTTCTCGTCCACGACGCAGTCCGTCCCTTCGTGACTCGCTCTCTAGTCGGCAGAGTTCTGGCGGGCCTGGAACACGAGGCAGCCTGCGTGCCGGTTCTTCCGATTGCCGAGACCGTCAAGGAGGTTGACGACCATCGAGTCTTCCGGACTCTCAAGCGCAGTCGACTGCGGCTGGCGCAGACACCTCAGGCATTTGACCGGAAAGTTCTCGAGAGGGCCCTGATTCGGGCAGCGAGGGACGGAACTGTGGCGACCGATGAGGCGACCCTGGTGGAGCGCACTGGAGCGAAGGTCTACACCGTGGACGGCGAGCAAGAGAACATCAAGATCACATGGAAGCAAGATATGAGGAGATTGGAGCCCAGGCAGATAGACTTTCGAGTGGGCATCGGTTTCGACTTCCACCGCTTTGGCCCGGACCGGCCCTTGCTACTGGGTGGAGTCGTGATACCCCACGAACGGGGGCTGGAAGGACACTCTGACGCAGATGTGATCCTGCACGCCCTCAGCGATGCCATCCTGGGGGCGGCGGGACTCCCCGACATCGGATCCCACTTCTCGGACAACGATCCCGAGTACAAAGATCTTTCCAGCATCGTCCTACTGGAGAGAGTCTATGGCATGGCGCAGAGCCAGGGCCTGCGAGTCAGTAACCTGGATATCACATTGATAGCCGAAGAGCCGCGCTTGAGCCCCCACATCGTCTCCATCAAGGCCAAGCTGGGCCGAGTGCTTCACCTCGACCCCTCCCGGATCGGAGTCAAGGCGACCACCATGGAACAGTCAGGACCCATCGGCCGTTCCGAAGGTATCGCGGCCCAGGCAGTGGTTCTCCTTGGACAGGGTCGTGAAGGGGAGTAGAGGGCTATGGCAAGAGAGTTCCTCGAGTTTGCTTCCGAACTGGCAGTGGAAGCCGGAAGCCTGCTGGCCGATTACCTGGGTCGGAAACTGATCATCTCCAAGAAGGGCAGTATCAATCTCGTCACTGAGGCCGATCTGAAGTCAGAAGAATTGCTGGTCTCGAAAATCTTTGAACACTTTCCCCACCATTTGATCCTGGCGGAAGAAAGTGGAGCCAGACAGCTGGGAGAGAAGGCGTCCGAATTCCGCTGGATCATCGACCCACTGGATGGAACCACCAACTTCGCGCACCGGTATCCTTTTTTCTGTGTGTCCATCGCCCTGGAGATCGGTGGTCGCCTGGAGGTGGGGGTTGTGTACGACCCAACCGCAAGAGAGCTCTTCACGGCTGTACGAGGCAAAGGGGCACGGCTCAACGGCCAGCCAATTCAAGTGTCTTCTGAGGTCTCTCTGGGAGAGAGTCTGGTTTGCACAGGCTTCGCCTACGATCGTGACGGGATCCTGAAAAACCTGAAACTCTTCCATCAATTCATGCTGAAAACCAGGGCTGTTCGAAGGGACGGGTCAGCCGCCCTCGACCTCTGTTATGTTGCGGCCGGCCGGTTTGAGGGATTCTGGGAACTCAGCCTCAACCCCTGGGACGTGGCGGCGGGTGCCTTGATCGTGGCCGAGGCCGGAGGCACGGTCAGCCGTTTTGATGGCGCTCCGGCACGGCTCGAGATTCCTGAGATCGTCGCCACCAACGGACGGATCCATGAGCAGATGCTCTCCATCATTCAGGATGGGCTCAACCCAGGGGAGGGGGAGTTGAAGGTTGAAGGTTAAAAGTTGAATGTTAAAAGTTAGGTAGAATCAGGTTGGATCGAATTTTTGCGAACCACGGGGTCGTGAGAGTCGACAGGAGGGTCAGATTGCGAATCCTGAACCGGATCTGTTCATGCTAGGGATCACACAGCTCTGGGCGGGAGCGCAGTTTTTTTTCCGGCTTCCCGGATATTTGCGCCGGCCGATCCCTGCCGCTGAAGCCCGGGCTTCACTGGCACGGCGGCTGCAGCGCCGTCAGGAGGCTTTTCTCGAGAAGGTACGGCTGGATATCTACGGGCAGCCTGACAGTCCCTATGCCCTCTTGCTCCGACATGCAGGGTGCGAGTACGGCGACATCGAATCCAGTGTCCGACAAGAGGGACTCGAAGGTACCCTGCGCCGCCTGTTTCAAGCCGGCGTCTACCTGACTGTCGACGAATTCAAGAGCCGCAAGGTCGCCCGCCGCGGCAGCAACGAAGTCGTCGTGCGGCCAGAGATGCTGCAGACGCCCCGGGCCTCCTATCACGTCCCGGCCAGGAGCGGTGGTAGCCGCAGTAAAGGCACGCCGGTGATGATCGACCTGGCCTTCATCCGAACCTGTGCCAGCAATGCTGCCGTGTGCTTACACGCCCGAGGTGGGCGGAATTGGAAGAAAGCTTGCTGGGAGTCTCCGGGGGCCGGCCTGCGCTTCCGAACGGTTAAGTATGCAGGCTTCGGAGACCCACCCCACGCCTGCTTCTCCCAGATCGACCCGGACTCGGATGACATCGCCAGCTACTTCCGCTGGAACCTGCGCTTGATGGGGTGGGGAGGCCGGCTGGCCGGGCGACCGCTGCCGTGGCCAATCTACACACCTCTCTCAGACCCGTCAGCGCTGGCGAAATGGCTGCAGCAAACCCTCGGAGCGGGGGATGTCCCGCATCTTTTTACCTTCCCCGGTTCGGCCGTGGTGCTGTCCCGCTTTGCCGTTGAGAACGATTATGACATTGGGGGCACCTGGCTGACCGTCTCGGGAGAACCTGTTACTCCCGCGCGCGTGGCCACGATTAAGTCGGCCGGCTGCCATGTGATTCCACGCTACGGGACGATGGAAGTTGGGGCCATTGGCTACGGTTGCACCCGGGGCGAGCATTCCGACGACATGCACCTGCTGACCGACATGCACGGCCTGATTCACGCCGGGGAGGACGGTGTCCAAGCCGGACTACCACCCAGAGCACTGCTCATGACGTCCTTACACCCGCAAGCGCCTTTCGTCATGCTCAACCTCTCCATGGGAGACCAGGCCGACATGAACAACCGTCCCTGTGGTAGCCCGCTCCAGCAGGCGGGCTGGTCCCGGCACATCTGGAACATTCACAGCTTTGAAAAGCTGACCGGTCAGGCGGTCACCTTCGAGGGTCCAGAGGTCATTCCTGTCCTGGAGGAGATTCTGCCGTCGCGCTTCGGGGGGGTCCCGACCGATTATCAACTGGCTGAGGCTGAGCGCCCGGACGGTTCGCCCTTTCTCAAACTGATCGTCCATCCCCGTCTAGGCGAGTTGGACGAGCAGGCAATCGCGGACGAGTTCCTGTCTGCCGTGAGCCGCAAATCTCCCTCCGACGGCATGATGATCCGGCGGTGGCGCGACGCTGGAACCCTAATCGTGGAAAGGCGCGCGCCCTCGATCACCAAATCAGGCAAGATCAATTATCTGCATACTTGAGCGCCAAGGCCGAGCCGAAGAGTCGCCCTCAGCATTCTCTGAAGGGAGCAGCAGCCGGCGAAAACCCTTGCGCTGAAAGGTAAAGAGTTGAAGGTTAAAGGTTAAGGATTGGAAGTCGTGGAACTTTCAACTTTCAACTTTCAACAGGCGGGCGTCAGCCCGCCCTCCGATACATGGGAGTGAAGGTATAGGTCTGGTCCCGCCAGGAAAGCATCTTCAGTTTGTGGAAAGAGGCTCTCAGGACTTCCTTATTGCGAATTGATTCTTTGACCAGATCCCAGATGATCGAGGGTCGGCCGTAGAAGCGAAGGTAGGCCTTGCGCTGCAGCCCCATGAGATTCCGGCCACTGATATGCCGACGCTCAAACGCAACCTGATCACTGGTCAGGGTATCCCATTCGAGCTCCTCCAGTGTAAGCAGGCCTTCGTCCAGGAGGTCGTCAAAGATGGCCGTTCCGGGAATGGGAATGACGACGTTGAAGTTGGCGCGCACGAGAGGCAGTTCACAGGCGAGTCGAATCGTCTGATTGATCTCTTCCGCCGTCTCGTCCAGTAACCCGATCATGAAGTAGCCGGTGATGCGGATGCTGCTGCAATCGGCAATCATTTGAGCGCGATCACGGATGGTTTCGACTGTGACACGCTTCTTGATCAGACCTTGAATACGCTCGCTTCCGGACTCAATGCCGACTGCCATGGCTTCACATCCGGCGGCTTCCATCACCTGGAGCAATTCGGGGTTCAGGGAATCCAGCCGCACACCGACAGGACAATCCCATCTCAGATCCAGGCCTGAATTGATCAACCCTTCACTGAAGGCAATCGCGTACTTGTTGGCCAGCGTGAACTCATCATCGATGATGCTGAAGCGCTGAATGCCATAGCGCTGCTTCAGAAAGCGCAGCTCTTCGATCACGTGCTCGACACTGCGGTGTCGGAGCTTGCGTCCCGACAGTCCCGGTGTGTTGCAGTAGGTACAGGGATAAGGACAACCACGGGTTGTCAGAACCGGATAATACTGCTCCCAGATAAAACCGGGGTAGGTATCCGGAGCCACTAGTTCCCAGGCTGGAATCCCGTAGGCATCCAGATCGGCTCCAAAACCCGGCGGATTGGCTACAACCCGGTTCTCGACGGAGCTTCGCCACACCAGACCCGGAATGAGCTCCAGTTCACTCTCCGGGAGGTTCAGGCCATATTCTGTAAATAGATTGAGAAACGGCCCCATCCCTTCTTCTGCCTCAGCCTGCCATGCACAATCGAGATTGGGCATGGCCGATAGAACATACTCGGGAAGAGAGGAGGGGTGAGGACCGCCGGCAAGAGTCAGAATCGCGGGATCAACTGACTTGACGATGCCCAGATGGTGATTGACGTAGTTGTGGTCTCGACTGTAGCAGCGAAAGCCCACCACATTGAAGCCGCCTTCCCGGACAAAGGCCCCGAACTCTCGAAACGTCATCTCTTCCTTGGGACAGTCCAGCAGGGTGACGTCAAATCCCTGGCTACGAAGCGCGGTTCCCAGATAGAGAATGCCGCAATCAGGAGTGACTTGAAAGTTGTTCCCCTCGCGAATCGGGAGAACCAGAAGTACCTTGAGAGACATTTCGAAATCTTACTTTACTGGAAAGGTCGGCTCGAAGTCTATAGAGTAGACCGTCTCTATAGACTGAACCGGTTCAGTTCGGAAGCCGCCAACTGGTTGAATTGCAATGGGTTCAGCAGGGGGTTCTAACTCACTAGTGTGCTGTCCGGGAAGAGCGCGTCATTCATTCGGGATGGATTTTCGTTGTCAGCTAGGCGCGCGACGCAGAAATACCGAAAGTCTTTCGAGGAAGCGCAACAAAGCTGGCGGCGAAAAGACGCCCGAAGGAGAGGCGTGAACTTTCCGGACAGCGCACTAGAGGTAAACCCCGAGACCGCTCACCATCGCTGGCTCTCCCGACTGGCGCTCACTCTGCTGGTTCTGGTCACCTCTTTGCCCTTTATCAACCAGGCCTATCACATCGATGATCGAATCTACCTGGATGTTGCCCGGAATATTCTTTCGGAGCCTCTCTACCCCTACGACTTCGAGGCTCTCTACGAAGGTTTTGTGGCCCCCGATGCCGCCAGTCACAGTCACCTTCCCTTCACCTCTTACTATCTCGCTCTAACCCAACTGGTAACTGGTGGCCAGACTGAACAGGTTGCTCATCTGGCATTCCTGGCATTCCCGTTGCTGGCCGCGCTAGCCTTCTACGAACTGGCCCGAGGCGTACTGCGCTTTCCCCTTGCAGCAGCAGCTCTGCTCCTCTCATCTACCGCATTTCTCACCTTGAGCCATACCATCATGCCGGACGTTGCACTGCTGTCCTTCTGGATCCTGACGCTGGCATCCTTCCATCATTTCCTGCGAGAGCCCACCAGCACATGGGCCTGGAGAGTCTGCCTGGGAGCCATCCTGGTGGCCGGCTTCATGTCGCTGTTGACGGTCTCTCTGGTGCTGCTACTGGGCACTGACTGGGTCCTGTACCGCCGCTCGGCCATCTGGAAGGACGAGGCAAGGTTTCGAATCGCGCTGGTCCTGGCCGCTCCCTTTCTGCTGTGGTTGCTCTGGTACCTTCGGGCTTACTTGCACTATGACCGGGTTGTCCTGGTGAACACCTTCCTGCACATAGAGCAGCGCTCTCCGTTTTCCCTTGCAGCTGTTGGCTCGAAACTGCTCAGCTTCCTGCTCCATCTGGGCGGGACGTTTGTCTTACCTGTGGCTGGCTGGCTGGCCTTCACCGGCCGGATCTCCCGGCGCATCTATGTGGCCGTTTTCTTCCTTGCATTCATTCCCGCCTATGTCTGGTATCCAGAGTGGC
Organism: Acidobacteriota bacterium; assembly: GCA_965248635.1. GTDB lineage: Bacteria > Acidobacteriota > UBA6911 > RPQK01 > CBDAPI01 > CBDAPI01. The sequence continues at coordinate 749,421 of OZ252114.1, forward strand.
CCTGGCTGCAAGCTTTCCTTTTCGCCGGCTTCCTGACCACGGGCCTTTTGGCGATCATCAAGATCGGCGAGGCGTCAGGCAGGCTGTGGCGGAGCTTCCAGACCCGCAAGGACCCTCTGGAGACGGTCTTCTGGCGGGGCTCGGGAAACTTCCCTCAGTGACCAGTCTAGAGCACTGCTGGGAGTTCTCTTCCTGTGGTTCTGGGGAATTTTGCTAGCCTGCTGCCTGGTTTTTTACAGTGGATCCGTGCGCTACGCGGTTCTCGCCCTTCCGGCCTTCCTGCTTCTCTGGCAGTACGCACTGGAGACCGCCCACAGTAGCCGCACAGTCAAATCTGCTCTTCTGGTGAGTCTGGCTTTGACCCTTCCCTATTCGCTGTCGATTGCTTCAGCCGACTATCGTTTCGCTGAGGTCTATCGGGAGGAGCCCGCCCGGATTCTTGGAGACCTGGAAGACCAGAGCCAGCAGATCTGGTACACCGGAGAGTGGGGGTTTCGCTACTACATGGAAAAGCTCGGTGCACGTCCCCTGACCAAGACCGGTGTGGGACCCGTAGCAGGTGACATTATTGTCAAGCCGTACATTGCCCTGCCCTGGATTACGCTCTACGACAGTGCAGAGTTCGCCGGTCTTCTGGAGCAGCGCCACGTGGACCCGGGTTCTGCGTTCCGGATTCTCGACTTTCAGACCTCGGCCGGCTTCTACAGTACCGCCTGGGGGATTCTACCGATCAGTCTCAACCGAGGATTGAAATGGGAGTGGTTCAACGTCTATCAGGTGAAGAAAAGATACGATGGCCCCGTACCCGAGATCGAGAGACCCTGGTGACTCCATGGCTGTAGGGCACGCCAATCTGGCATGCCGAACGTAGCAGGGCAGCAGTGAGTTCAGTTCGGCACGGTTGATAACCGTGCCCTACGAATGATTCCAGGGCGCTCGGGTGTTTGATTCAATGCCCAGTGACCGGTGCGCGCTCAACAGAACCGCGGGCGCCAGGCCGCGGCTACTACTCACCCCTCGCCGCCGCTCGGGTTCTGTTAACATTTTAGGGAGTTCATGAAATGAAGGCATTAGAACAGCGACGACGGGCACTCGAAGAGTCCTTTTTCAAAGATCAAGACGCCAAACTGTTAGGGGCAATGCGAAAGAAGGCTGCCCGGGCGGAGAAGAGAGCAGCGCTCAGCGAGAGTTCCGGGCTCACGAATCGGGACCTTCTCGAGCTGCTTCTGGCTCTTGAAATCGACAGCGAGACCCTGGCCGCCCTCACGTTGATTCCACTGGTTGAAGTGGCCTGGGCCGACGGATCGATTGCCCAGCAGGAGCGGGATGCCATCCTTGCGGCCGCCGACTCGGTCGGCATCACACCTGAAAGCGAGAGCTACCTCCTGCTTGATCACTGGCTCAAGAAAGCTCCACCGGCCAGACTCCTGGAAGCGTGGGAATCGTATGTCGCAGCCCTCTCGGAGACACTGACGCCCGAGGCCCGCCGGACCCTCAGGAAGGACGTGATCGAGAGGGCGAGACGAGTCGCCACGGCGGCCGGAGGCTTTCTGGGCCTGGGACGCAAGATTTCCTCATCTGAGGAGAAGGTCCTGGAGCGTCTGGAAGAATCTTTCGGGTAACCATCAGAACCGGAAGCGCCAGCGAGGGCTGAGCGGCAGCCGCGGCCTGCGCCCGCGGTTCTGTTGATCGCGTCTACCGGCTACCAGCGAGCGCAACAACGCCAGCGGCGGGGAGGGGCGCCTGAACCTGGGTCAGAACTTATGGCGGGCTGCACTAGCCTTCGAGGCTGCGAAAGGAAGGGCGGGCGGATTCATATTCCTGGATCCGGTCTTCGAGTTGCAAACTGAGATCTATATCGTCGAGACCCTCCAGAAGACATTTCTTTCGAAAGGGATCGACTTCAAACCCAAAACTGAGGCTGGAGTCAGTTTGAATCGTCTGCGACTCAAGATCGACCTCCAGTTCGTGGCCGGGGCTGGCCAGAACGGCATCTCGGAGCTGAGCGACCGCACTCTCGGGCAGGCGGATCGGCAGGAGCCCGTTCTTAAAGCAGTTGTTGAAGAAAATATCGGCGAACGAGGGGGCGATGAGAACCCGAAAACCATAGTCCTGCAGCGCCCAGGGAGCATGTTCTCGGGACGATCCGCAGCCGAAGTTGGAGCCGGCGAGCAGAATCGTGGCCCCTTGGAATCGGTCCTGACTCAGTTCGAATTCCGGATTGAGTGAGCCGTCCCCCAGGAAGCGCCAGTCGTAGAAAAGAAACTGCCCGAACCCCGTTCGCTCGATCCGTTTCAGGAACTGCTTGGGTATGATCTGATCTGTGTCCACATTGATCCGGTCCAGTACACCGACAAGACCCTTGTGGGTTCGGAAAGATTGCATCTCTTGTTCCGAGTTCCGAGTATTTCGTTTGCTTGGTTCAGTCCCAGTCGCGGATGTCGACGAAGTGTCCGGCTATGGCTGCCGCCGCCGCCATCCCCGGGCTGACCAGATGGGTTCGTCCTCCTCGCCCCTGCCGACCCTCAAAGTTCCGGTTCGAAGTGGAGGCACAACGCTCTCCTGGCTGCAGAATATCCGGATTCATCCCGAGGCACATACTGCAGCCGGACTCGCGCCAGTCAAACCCCGCCGCCTCGAAGATCTTGTCCAGACCCTCTCTCTCTGCTTGACTCTTGACCTGCTGCGAGCCCGGCACAACCATGGCCAGCACTCCCCTGGCAACTCGTTTTCCTTGGGCCAGCGAAGCTGCCAGGCGGAGGTCCTCGATCCGTGAGTTTGTGCAGGAACCGATAAAAACCCGGTCTACGGTCAGCTCTTCAATTCGGGTTCCCGGTTCCAGCCCCATGTACTCGAGAGCTCGGCGACAGGCTCTTCTGGAGTTCTCGTCGGGCATCTCGTCGGGCCCGGGAACCACACCCGTCACATCGGTCACCATGCCCGGATTCGTCCCCCAGCTGACCTGTGGTGGAATCTCCGACACATCGAGCTCAATCACCGCATCATAGGTCGCCCCCGAGTCAGTAGGCAGGCTCTCCCAGTACTCCAAGGCAGTCTGGAGTTCTTTTCCCTGAGGTGCAAAGCGCTTCCCCGTGATGTAATCAAAGGTTGTCTGATCGGGAGAGATCATGCCGGCCCGTCCACCGGCTTCAATCGACATGTTGCAGATCGTCATCCGCTCTTCCATGCTCATTTCGCGGATCAGCCTGCCCGTGTACTCGATGACGTGCCCCGTGGCTCCCGCCGTCCCAATCCTTCGAATCACGTAGAGGATCACGTCCTTGCTGGCAACGCCGGCCGACCGGCTGCCATTGATTCTGATCTCCATGGTCTTCGGTTTGAACTGGAGCAGGCACTGGGTCGCCAGCACGTGCTCTACCTCGCTCGTTCCGATACCGAAGGCGAGCGCCCCAAATGCTCCATGGGTGGAGGTGTGGCTGTCTCCGCACACAACCGTCATCCCGGGCTGGGTCAGCCCCAGTTCGGGCCCGATCACATGGACGATGCCCTGCTCGGGACTGTCGAGATCGTAGAGAGGCACTCCAAACTCGCGGCAGTTTTCCCCCAGGGCGGCCATCTGTGCCTTGGAAACCGGATCCTCGAGCGGCCGACTTCGGGCCCAGGTCGGCACATTATGATCCATAGTTGCGAAGGTCAGATCCGGCCGTCTCACCTGCCTGCCCGCCAGGCGCAGCCCATCGAAAGCCTGGGGCGAGGTCACCTCATGCACCAGATGGCAGTCAATGTACAGGAGGGCTGGTCGGCCTGGTTTCTCATCGACGACGTGGTCGCCCCAGATTTTTTCGAAGAGTGTTCTGGCCATGAGTTGCTTCCTGCTGGGAGTGCGACTACTTCTCGGCGGTACTCAGGCTCGGATCCGAGCAACTCTGGAGCTGGGCTGTTGATCCGTTTCCGTTCCGATCTGATATTCGCTCTCGACGATGGCGGCCAGCTCGGCGTCGCTGACCTCTTTCTGGGCATCCGCCAGACGGGTAAAGCTTAGATAGGCCCTGTCCAGGTCTTCGCGCGACAGGTCGTAGCCCAATTCTTTGAGCTTGACGCTCAAGGCATGACGCCCGCTGTGCTTCCCCATGACGAGCTTGTTGCTTTCCACCCCCACAGACTGGGGGGTCATGATCTCGTAGGTGAGGGCGTTCTTGAGCACACCATCCTGGTGGATTCCCGCTTCATGGGAGAAGGCGTTTCGTCCCACGATCGCCTTGTGGTACTGGACTTGACTCCCGGTGATCTCACATAGCAGACGACTTGAGCGGTAGATCTCGGTGGCCACAATGTCGGTGTGGAAATCGAACCGGTCTTGCCTTGTCGAAAGCACCATCACCACTTCTTCCAGAGCAGCGTTCCCGGCTCTTTCTCCAATGCCGTTCAGGGTGCATTCCACCTGACGGCAACCCCCGGATACTCCCGAGAGTGAGTTCGCTACGGCCAGACCCAGATCATTGTGGGTGTGCGTGCCGAAGACGGCTTTGTCGCTGTTCGGAATGGTCTCGATCAGACGCCGGCACAGGCCTCCATACTCCTCCAGAACAGCGTATCCCACCGTGTCGGGCACGTTGATCACACCGGCACCATGTTCGATGGCCGCCTCGAAGACCTCGACCAGGAAGTCGAAATCGGTGCGGGTGGCATCCTCAGCCGAGAATTCGACGTCGTCGCAGAGATCACGGGCAAGCTTGACAGCCTGGATGGTCGCCTCCAGCACCTGAGCCCGGCTCTTGTTGAGCTTGTACTTGAGATGGATATCGGAAGTGGCGATGAAGGTGTGAATCCGCTTCTTATGAGCGTCCTTGATCGCGTCCCAGGCCCTCTCGATATCCGGCCGGTGAGCCCTGGCGAGAGCCGCAATCGTGGGCTGTCGCACTTCCGAGGAAATCGCCTGAACGGCTTTGAAGTCTCCTTCGGAAGAAATCGGAAACCCTGCTTCCAGAACATCTACGTTGAGACGTTCCAGCTGGCGAGCCACTCTAACCTTTTCTTCCAGGGTCATCGAACACCCGGGAGATTGCTCGCCGTCACGAAGTGTCGTGTCGAATATGTGAACCTTCTCAGACATCCTATCTCCTGGTCGGCTGACGCTTCCAACAACCACTCCCAAGAAACGTGCTGTTTCAGGGAAGCTTTAGAAGAAAGACGCTAGCAAAATCATTGATTCTGGTCAATGAGGCGTTAGCGCACTAGCCCGGATTATGCAGGAGATCTAAATTCAAGTGAGATTTGGGCCCAGAAAAAAGGCCGTAGCTCTCTGATATAAAAGGGTTTAGAGAAACAAAGACCCTAAACAGGAGCTACGGCAATGTCAAAAACAGTCTGCCAGAATACCCTGCCATTTCATAGCCACAGAAACATCACGGCTCGTTTTGATGGGGGGAGCCTCACTTCCGACGCAGGATGGTTGTTGTTTGGATCGCTGGATCGTCAACATCGATTGTGCGAGGGCTTCAGTTCCTGTATTTCGGAAAGTCGAGACCAACGCTACATTCGTCATGACCTGTTGAAGTTGATCCGACAACGAGTCTTGCAGATCGTGGCCGGCTACGAAGACTGTAACGACGCCGATACGCTGCGCTCGGATCCGATGCTCAAGACAGTCTGTGATCAGTTGCCCGAGAGCGATCCCGACTTGGCCACCCAGCCGACTTTCTCCCGTTTGGAGAACTCCGTCACCAAGAAGGATCTGATGCGTCTGAGCCGGTGGCTGCTAGGCCGTTATGTGCGCTCCCTGAAGAAGAGACGCCCCAGCAAGATCATCCTGGATCTGGACAGTACCGATGACCACACTCACGGCCAACAGGAGTTCTCCTTCTACCACGGGTATTACCGAAACCACATTCTGCATCCTTTGCTGATCTTCGATGCCGCCACGGGAGACCTGGTGTGTGCCATGTTGAGACCTGGCAACAAGGGGGCTGCCTCTCACATCGTGCCCGTTTTGAAGCGCGTCGTGGAGGCCATCCGACAAGGAGTGGGGACGGATGTCGAGATTGAGATTCGGGCCGACAGCGGCTTTGCCACGCCTCGGCTCTACGAGTTCTGTGAAGGTGAAGAGAATAAACTCCAATATGTCTGATTTCGCTATCGTAAATGTGACCCGGATTGGGGCGAGTGATCGAGTAAAAGTGACCCACCCCAATCAGACCTCTGTTCTAGTTTTGTTCAAAAGCAAAACGAACAACTGGAACGGAGGCCGGAGTGATTGGGATGGACCAGTACGAGCTTATCAGAACAGCCCACCGCGTATACGGAAAGAGCATCCGAGAGATCCGTCGGGAGACAGGTCATCATCGGGAAACGATTCGCAAAGCCTTGAAAGGATTGGAGCCCAAGTACCGACGCCGAAAGCCAACCAGATGCCCGGTCATGAATCCGGTGGAAAAGATCATCGAGGGCTGGCTGCTGGGAGACCGGGATCGGCCGCGGCGTCAGCGTCACACGTCTCGCCGGATCTGGGATCGGCTGGTCGAGGAGTACGGATTTAGGGGAGCCGAGTCGACGGTGCGGCGCTGGGTGCGGGAGTGGAAGGCGGCTCACGGCTACGGAGGCAAGCAGGCGGTGGTTCCACTGGACCCGGAAGTGGCCCGGGAGGCAGAAGTAGACTGGGGGACAGCCTGGGTCGAGATGGCAGGGGAGCGGCGGATGGTGAAGCTGTTCATGATGCGCTCACGCTACTCGGGCAAGGCCTTCGTGAGAGCCTATCCCTGGGAGCGTCAGGAGATGTTCTTTGACGCCCACATGCGAGCCTTTGCCTACTTCCAGGGGATCTTTCGGACCCTGGTGTATGACAACCTGAGCCCCGCGGTGAAAAAGATTCTGCGGGGCAAGAAACGAGTGGAGCAGGAACGCTTTGTCTCCTTTCGCAGCTACTACACGTACCAGGCCCGCTTTTGCACTCCGGGATTAGGCCGAGAGAAGGGTGGAGTGGAGGGCCTGGTCGGCTTTGCGCGGAGAAACTTCCTGGTGCCGTTGCCCCGAGTCAAAGACTTCGAACAGCTCAACCAGATGCTCTTGGAACGCTGCCAGAAGTATGGCAGTCACCGGATTGCGGTCCGGGAAGATGATCGAACTGTCCAGGAGCGATTCGAGTCGGAGAGATCGCGACTGCTGCCCCTGCCCCAGCGCCCCTATGACAACTACAAGCCGCTGCGAGTGAAAGTGGATCTCTACCAGACGGTGCGAGTGGACCGCAATCGCTACTCCGTGCCCAGAGCGTATGTGGGTCGCTGGGTGTGGTCGCATGTGAGCTGCTGGAAGGTGGAGGTGTTTGCAGAGGATCGGAAGATCGCCGAGCACGAGCGAGTTTTTTCCAACAGCAAGTGGAAGATCGATTCGCTGCACTATCTGGATCTGCTCCAGCAGCGGCCTGGATCGTTTGAAAGTGCCCGGCCCATTCTGCAGTGGCGAGCCCGCTGGCCTGCGGACTACGAGGTGCTGCTCGCCAGGTTGCGCAGCCGCCTGGGCGAGAACTCCGGCACTCGAGAGTTTATCGGCATCCTGGGCTTGCATCAGCGCTATCCGGAAACACTTGTCGAAAAAGCAATTACCCGGGTGCTGGAGCTGCAATGCCCGAGCCTGGCTTCGATCCGGCACTGGATCCGCTACCAGGAAAGTTCCAGCCGCTCGATCAAGCCCCTGCCAGCCCAGCTGATTCCGGGGATCACGGACCGTCGGGTCGAGAGGATGGCTGTGGCGAGCTTCAATGCCTTGCTGGGGAGTAGGCGATGAGCCGCGCCAGTGAAGCGGTATTGCTGAAGGATCACCTCAAGGAGCTGCGGCTGCCTACGATGCGGCGAGATTACGCCGAGTGTGCGCGCCAGGCCCGGGAAACGAGGGCCAGCTACGAGGCGTTCTTGCTGGATCTGGTGAGCCGGCAACTCGAGCAGCGTCGTGCCAATCAGCTGGAGCGCCGGCTCAAGGAAGCGCGCTTTCCGGTGATGAAAACGCTGGAGAAGACGGATCTCGCACTGTGGCCCACACTGGACGGGGTCGAGGTACGGGAGCTGACCGAATGCACTTGGATCAATGAGCGAGAGAACGTGGCTTTGATCGGCAAACACGGTACGGGCAAGACGCATGCGGCCACGATGCTGGGAGTGGAGGCCTGCCGGCGCGGTCACCGGGTTGGGTTTTACAGTGCTTCGGGCCTGGTCAATACGCTGGTGGAGGCCCGGGAGGAAAGACAGCTGGAGCGAGTGTTTCGAAAGCTCGATCGCTTTCACCTGATCGTCCTCGATGAGCTCGGCTACATCCCGTTTTCGGAAGAAGGAGCCCAACTGCTATATCAAGTCTTTTCCAATCGTTACGAGAAGGCTTCACTGCTGGTGACCTCCAACCTGGCCTTTGCCGAATGGACCCGGGTCTTTGGCGATGCTTCCCTGACGGCGGCCCTGCTGGACCGGCTCACCCATCGCTGCCAGATCTACGAGTTCGACTGGGAGAGCATCCGTCTGGCCGAGAGTCTCAAACGGCAAAAGAAGAGGCGCCGGCAAAGAGCCAAGTCGAGGTCAAAATAGCCTTCTGGGTCCCCGGAAGTGTCTCCTGCCGGCCACACAGCTATGTCGCCTCGACCGCTGGGTTGGATATCTCCAACAGCAGAGACTTCAAGGGGGTTAACGGGGCGAGTAGACCACTCAGGGGACCGGGTTGAGTCGGCCGCCGAGAGGGGCACTCCGTTCGGGCTCGCCCTCACTGCGGCCCCTCTCTCAGTCTTCAGGAACTCGAGGAGATCGTTTCCCAGGATCAGTTACAACAATCTACAACCAGGTGGGGCACTATTACGTGATCAAGCCGGGTCACTTTTCCCTTGTCATTCCGAGATGTCATTGGGTTAAGTCGAAACCCTCGCCTGCAGCGAGTGGTCGAGCCGCTGCTGGATTCGACTCGGCTGAGGTTCGTTGAGCTGGAGGAAAAACAGCGTCAGTTTGACGAGTTTCTTTATCGAGCCCACAGCTGGGATCGATCCCGTCGCGTCATTGTCAAAGTGGAGGTCGATCAGCGTGGGATCAACCGTCGCTTTGTAGTCACCAACCGGGACGATCTCTGCTCCCAATCACTTTATGACCACTACACAAACCGAGGGCAGACCGAGAACTTCATCAAGGCCTTCAAGAATCATCTGAGCATGGACCGACTCAGCTGTCATCGATTCCTGGCCAATCAGTTTCGACTCCTCCTGCATGCACTGGCTTACCAGATGTTCGTGCGCCTGCGCGACTATCTGCACGGAACCCCCTGGCACAAGCTCGAAATCGAAACCTTACGTCGTCGGGTCCTCAAGATTGGGGCCCGGATCCGACAAACCACTCGACGCATCTGGGTCCATCTTTCCTCAGCCTTCCCCGAACAACCCCTCTTCCACCTCGTCTTGAGTCGCCTGAACTCCAGTTAGCTTTTCCCAGCTCCCCCGGAAAACCGCTTCCGACACTCATCCAGGCCCAGATCTGTCTGAAATTCACTCCCCAAACCACTCAAACGCCTCGCCAACCCATATTCTTCGCAAATCCGCCTGTCACACCTGCCCGCTTCCGAGTTGGGCCACTTCTCGAGTCGTTTTTCAACACCGGACTACGGTTCTTGCATAATCCGGGCTAGTGCATCTCGCCATAAGTTCTGATCCAGGGTCAGCGCGTCAATCGTCGTCGCTGGCTAGGCGTCGCGAGCGAGTCATATCAAGCTATATGGCAAGCGAGCGCAACAACGCCAGCGGCGGGGAGGGGCGCCTGAACCTGGGTCAGAACTTATGGCGGGCTGCACTAGAGCTGTTTGACCCGTCTTCCGAAGAGCAGAAATGTGCTCGATACACAACCCAGCAGAAGAGCCAGAAACAAAATTGCAGCGGGCGGTGAATAGAAATCGGCCAGCGCCCCTGCAGTCAAATCGCCGGCCGGCATTCCACCCCGGAAAGCCAGTAGGAAAAGACTCATCACTCTCCCTCTCATCTCGTCGGTCGTGGCCAATTGGACCAGAGATGTGATGGATGCGAACAATCCGATCAGACAGGTTCCGGCGGCAAACAGAAACACGCTCGCCACCATCCAGTGACTCGATAAGGCAAAAGCCGCAGTCAGGACCGCCAGGGCAAGCTGTGACCAGAGAGTCAGGAGCCCCCGGCGCTTGAACCCGGACAGCCCGGCGAAAAGCAGTGCTCCGACCACAGCCCCGGCTCCGGCTATAGACATCATTGAGGAGTAGGTCACTTCTCCCATCTGGTAGACGCCCTTCACAAAAGCCGGGAGCAGGGTGAGGAGTGGAACGCCACAAAACGTGCTCACGAATCCGAGGATCATCAACTGCCGCAGGGAACTCTTGCCCAGGACGAAGCGAACTCCTTCCTTGATCTGGCTCGTCACGGTGGCCTCCGTCTTCTGAGGCCGGAAAGTACTCTGAATCAGCAGCAGAGACAGGATGACAGCCAGAAACGACAGCCCATTCAGAGCAAAGCAGAAGACGGCGCCGAGAGTTGCCATGACCACCGCAGCCAGCATGGGGCCGGCCACTCGGGCCAGGTTGAACTGAATCGAGTTCAGAGCGATCGCGTTGGGCACATCCTGGCGCTTGACCAGGCCCGGAATCAGAGCCTGGTAGGCCGGGCCGCCAAACGCCTGTCCCAACCCTGCCACAAAGACCAGCACCAGAAAATGCCAGACTTCAACCACATCAAAGAAGACCAGGGCCGTCAGGACAAAGGCTGTCGTCATTTGGACAGCCTGAGAAAAGAGAAGGAGTTTTCGTCGGTCCACTCGATCGGCAAGGGCTCCGCCGATCAACGAGAACAACACCAGTGGAAGCTGGGCCAGAAAGCTGGTCAGACCCAGGTAAAAGGACAGGCCGGTCAGCTGGAGAATCAGCCACGACTGAGCCACCTGCTGCATCAGACTACCGGTTGTGGACGTAAATGCGCCCAGCCACATGACCCTGAAGTCCCTGTAGCGAAAGGCACTGAAGGTCCTGGAAAACCACCTTCCAGCTGCGGGCCTGGCTGATTCTGGGGACATTTTGAATTCCAGATTCGAGATTCCAGATTCCCAGATCGCGGATTGGAAAAACAAATTCCGGATTCCGGACCGAGTCACTCGATCAATTTGGAATCTGGAATCTGGAATTATGTTCTAGTTCACCTCGATTAACTTCCTGTGGATCATGTCGTCAACGAAAGTCTGCAGGCGCTCTTCAGCCGGTTCCACCCGGCTTCCAAACTTCTTCTTCAATTCGGAAAGCACCGTAGCAAGTGCGGTTTCGCCGTCCAGACAGACCCAGACAGCCGTCCCCACCTCATCGAGCCGGATCCGGTAGTGCGACGGGCCGAACCAGGTCAGGAGAATCCGGCCCAGTAGACCCGAGCCGAACTTGGGTCGGAGCAGAACGGCTCGGCTCTGGGAGTCCATTTCCCACTCGAGGAGCCTCCTTGGCTCCAGAGCCAGAAAATCCAGTGAGAGACTCATTCAACCCTGACACCGAGAGCGCCGCCCTTTTTCATCGCCTTGATGGGCACTCTCACAAGAGCCAGGAAAAGCCAGGCGAACCCCGCCAGGCCCAGCCAGGGATTGTCTCGCAGAAAGCCCGGAAGATACTCGACGAGTCCCGGCAGAGGATTGACCGCGCCCTGGATGTCGAATCCCAGCACCAGGAAAGCCAGTAGGACTGCCGTCAGCGCTTCCCCGGCAATGAACCCGGAGGAAAGAAGGATACCCGTATTGACCGCAGTCGTTGTCTCCCCCGCGCTGGCGTTGCGTCGCTTCAGAATCCCATCCAGGATCCAGCGAATGATCCCACCGACGAAGATGGCCGAGGTGGAATGAAAGGGAAGGTACATGCCGACCGCGATCAACATGGGAGAAGGGGCGTTAATGAGAATCAACCCGAAGGCGAAAAACATTCCGGCGATCACCAGCGGCCAGGCCATGTCGCCCCCCACGATCCCTTTGGCCAGAAGCGCCATCAGTCCGGCTTGAGGAGCTGGAAGCTCAGCGCTTCCGATTTCGTAGACACGATCCATCGCAATCATGGGCCAGATCAACACCAGGGCGGCCACGATGACGCCGATGACCTCGCCTACCTCCATGCGCCAGGGAGTTCCACCCAGGATGTGCCCGACCTTCAGGTCTTGGATCATGTCACCCGCAATGCCGGCGGCGCAGCATACCACTCCTGCGACCCCCAGCACCCCCATGATGCCGGGGTTTCCAGTCACCCCCATCAGCACCATCAGAATGGCGGAAATGAGCAGCGTACTGAGAGTCAGCCCGCTGATCGGATTGTTGGAACTCCCCAGCAGCCCCACCAGATAGCCGGCCACAGCCGCAAACAGAAAACCCAGAATCACCATCACAACGGTGAGCAGGAGCGCTCCCGGACTCGAGCCGCTGAAGTACCGGTAAAGAAAGAAAAGGGGAAAGGCCAGGGCCAGGATGGCCGCTCCCACATACTTAAAGTTGAGGTCGATCTGGAGACGGCTCACTTCTCGGCGCCCTTCCTTTGCCGCTTTCAGGTCGGTGACGGCCTGGCGAATTCCACCCAGCAGGGACGTGCGCAGCTTGAAGAGAGTATAAAAGGCCGCCACGATCATAGTTCCCACCGCCAGAGGCCGGACCTGCCTGAGCCAGATCTCGACGCTCCAGGCTATCCAGGATTGGCTATCGGTGACTCCGGATGTCAGGGCAGGATTGAGAAACAGACCCAAGGGAACCAAAAAGAGCCAGCCCATCAGGGCCCCGGCAAAGAGAGTCGAGGAGATTCCAGGCCCAACGATGAACCCCACACCGACCAGGGCGGGGGAGACCGCCGCCGATTCCAGAAGTAAGCCTCCCCGGTAGCGGACTGTCTGAGTCAGAAGCTGAATCTGTGACGTCCCCATGGTGACAAAGGTACGTGCGTAGTCCGCCACCATGGGGATGCCGTTGGAGTTCTTGAGAAGCTCCCAGAGCCCGGCCACCCCCATGGCGCTGAAGACATAACTCGCTCCGCTCTGGCCACCCTGACCGGCCTTGACCAGCTCAGCGGCCGCCACGCTCTCCGGGAAGGGGAGATCGGCCTCCTCGACCAGGGTCCGCCTCAGGACGATGACGAAAAGTACCCCGAGAACACCCCCGATGAGCATGATCAAGGTACTCTCGAGGTAGCGCAGTTCATCCCAGACTCCGCTGATCACAAAGGCGGGAATAGTGAAAATGGCGCCGGCCACCAGGGCCTCGCCGACCGAGGCCGTGGTGCGGGCGATGTTCTCCTCCAGGATCGAGCCCCGAAAGGGTCGAAGGGCGGCCATGGCCACCACGGCCGCCGGGAAAGTGGCGGCAACCGTCAAACCGGCTTTCATGCCCAGATAGGCATTGGCCGCACCCAGGACGACGGCCATCAACACGCCCAGAAGCAACGCACGAAGCGTCATCTCGGGGAGTGAAGTCTCAGCGGGCACGTAGGGCTTGAAATCCTTGCTACGGCCGGGCTCGTCATGGGGCTCGTTCATCCGTGGAATCCTCTCTAAGACGGGAAGCAGGTCAAGTGTCCCGGGCATTTAACAATATTTCCAACCCGCAGACAAGATTGTGGCTGCTGCCTCGAAAACGCCAATCGGCGCGCCGATTGGCATTCGCGCCGCTGTTGGGGCCCTTTTCAGTGGCGCGCACGCAGTAAGCGCGTGCTGGCCGGCAGAAACTGCGTGGCGACCGGAAGGTTAATCGTCGTCAGAGAAGCGGGACACGAACCGGACCTCCCAGAGGTAGGCTCGGGTCAGGTCTTCTGGTAGAAGAGTATTGCCGGCGATTTGACCGTGGTTGTTGATGGCCACTCCCTCGCTGGCGAGCCCGGTCGGCTCGGGTGTGGCCGTGAGGGTCACACGCCCCTCTTCGGTCCACAGGAAAGCCAGCGGGTTTTCTACATCACTGGCCTGGAGGTTAGTCCCCACGATCTGTCCGAGAGCATTCAGTGCAATTCGTGAATTGCTGGGCGCCCGGCCAAGTCCTTCCATCCCGTTTTCGGGCGTCCACCGGAAGGCTCTGACCTCCTGCTCCTGACCATTCCCGGCCATCGACAGGCTGTGTCCCACCACAACCCCGCGATCACTGATTTCGTATGCCATGCTGAGAGGAAAACTCAAGCTCAAACCACCCAGGTCGATAAGTCCTTCCTCGGGGCTCCAGAAGAAGGCTCGCGGCTGGTCTTCCGGGTAGCGAGCCCAGCCCACGACCTGCCCAAAGCGATTGACTGCCGTCGCCGCGCTGAAGAGGGCATCTTCAGGTCCTATGTACCGAAACCGATCCTGCTGGCTCCAGATGAAGGCGCGATTGTCACTGTAGCCGACAACCTGGTCGCTGTCGTTGATGTCCAGTGCCTCGCTCCAACCGGGAGCATCGATTTCAAGAATGCCGCCCTCCGGAGTCCAGAAGAAAGCTTTCAGAGTCCCCTTGGAACCACGACCGCTTCCGACTACATGTCCCGGTTCGTTCATGGCCTGGGGTACCGTCAAAGGGGAGGATGAATCCAACGCACCTACGTCTTTCAGGCCGTGCTCAGAGGACCAGACATAGGCCCGAAACACATAGCTGTCAAAGGTTTCGCACAGGACCTTGTTGGAAGTGTTGACCTGGATGGCGCGGGTGTGCACCTGCTGCGCATCTCCCAGGTCCACCATCCCGACTTCTTTGCTCCAGAGGAAAGGATGCATAACTCCCTCCGCGGTGCGGCTCTGGCCCACCACGACTCCCGCATCATTGATATCAGCCGCCTCGCTCTCCACGCCGAGGGTCCCCAGATCGTAGGTCGCAACCTCGAGCACCTCAAGCTCACGCTCAGAGGCTGGAAGCCGTCCGCTCTCAACGTCGAACGCGCCGCTGTCCCCGGCTTCCAGAGCAACTCTCCGGGTTGGGATAAAACCAGGTATCCCCGTCGTAGCAGGCCGCAGTTGAGGCTCTCCTGACACGGAATTTCCGGGAGTTCGCCGGGCCGAAAACAGCTCGCTGAACCGCTCCAGACGCCGGGCATTCTCGCTGCGACCCACTGCACTAGCCGTGGAGATCAGGGCGCTGACCGGCCGGCCTGATCCCCGGTTGGTCACAGAGGATGTGCGGGCAATTGTTTCGTTATGCCGACCTGAATCAGTGTCCCTGTCCGCTCTCAAGAGCGAACCCCTCGATGGATTGGGAAGCGAGGCGGACGGATTGACAACGGGATTCAAAGAGTGCCTGGGGGCGCCGCTTCGTCTCAACTTCGCAACCGATTGGACAGAATCCTCCAGAGAAGGAGGGGAGGGCCACAGCGGCTGAGGGCTTCCCGGCTCACTCCACGGCTCCACCGTCGAGACAGGCAGGAGAATCAACAGAACCACAAGAAGAGCTTTCAGCACATCCGATTCACCCAAGGTGCGCCGCTCAATTCCGGGATTGAGCAGGGCCTGGAAACGGTCTTTCAAAACTGACGACTGAGATACTTCCAACGAGCCCCACAGTCGCCGGCTGGAAACGGCACGAGCGACTTCGAGCAAATGGCCTGCATAATCGGAAGCCCTGGTTCCCACCTGCAGGACCTGGTCGTCGCAGGCACGCTCCCGATCAATGCGCAGGTATCGAGCGGTTCTCCACACCAGCGGGTTCACCCAGAAAACAGCACAGGCGATCTCCGAAATCAGATTACTGAGATTGTCAAGGCGCTTGATGTGAGCGAACTCGTGAAGCAGGATCGAACGCAACCTGGCTTCCGACCAGGTGGGAACTACCGTCGGGAGTAACACGGCCGGCCTCAGAATGCCTACCGAAAGATCCACTTCCAGCCGCGGGGTAGTGTACAACTTGACCGTTCGTCGTAGATTCAGCCTGGTAGCTGCGGCCGCAGCTACCCATTTCAAAGTAGGATCCTTGACCTCCTGGGATCGGAGCCTGACAAGCCAGACACAGGCAATGCCGACGAGTACACGGGTCAGAAGGGCCAGCATTCCAACCATCCAGATGACCACCACCAGCAGCCCCGCTGCCTTCTCGACGAGGGCCGCTCGAGGTCGTTTGTTCAAGTTCGTGGCGTCTGCTGGGTCCTGCATGAGAAGGAGCCGAGTTGCCTCCGGACTTGAGCTTCCCGAGACTGGGACCGATGCCTGACCACTCCCCCCATTGGTCTCCCTGAATCCGACACTCTCCTTCAGTTCCAGCTGCACCTGCGCCTGTGTCGACTCGTCATCGTCCGCGACCTGCTCACCCAGCAGAACCGGCCTTTCCATAAGAGAAAGATGCCACTTGGGGAAACCGAGAGAAGCGAGCGGGAGCAGCAGCAGGGCGAGCAGTCCCAGCAGTCGCAGAGTGTGTCTGGCAGAGGCCGAGAGAGACTTCGCCAGGACTGCTAGCAGGGCCTCCAGAAAGAACAGAATCAGCAGGCTCCGCAGAGCGGCGATTGCCAGCCATACTCCCCAGGAGCTCAAATACAGGAGCCAGGGATAGGAGTTCGGGTCTATGAAAGTTTCCTGACGGAGTAGGATCTAGCGGTCTTCCGTCTTGGCTTTTTCGACAATTGCCAGGATTTCGTCGTATTCGTCCGTGCTCAACTGGGCATCCGATATGTCCAAGACGGCTGAAACCAGTCGACTGGCAGAGCCGTCGAAGAAGGTTTCCATTACGTGCTCCAGCATCGAACTGCTGATCGCCTCTACGGGGGTGGTGGGACTGTACACGTAATGGGGCCCCCTGCGCTCATGGTTGAGATGTTGTTTTCGCTCCAGAACCCCGAGCAGCGTGCGAACTGTCGAGTACCCTGGAGCTTCGGGCATCTGCCCCATCACTTCAGCCGCAGTCGCCTCGCCCAGCCTATAGACAACGTCCATAATCTGCCGTTCTCTGCGACTGAAATCCTGAATCTTTGTGCGAGCCACTGTCGCCTCCTAACGATTCTCCCAATAATTCAGTTCGGACACAATGACACCAGTCACCAACGGTGATTTCGGTGTGCGAATAAATTAACAGTCTGTACCATGACAGTCAACTGATTTCCTGCCCTCGCCTCTGGTTTTTTGGCCCTCCTGGCGCGACTCCGGGGGCCTTGTTGCATCTTAACCCTGTCAGTTTGGCGCACTGTCTACCATGACTTGGCGGGCCATAAAATGCTAATTTATTCGCATTAAGGATGTTGCGACGAAGCTCTTACTCAACCCTGTCAGCCTGCAAACTGTCGCCCACTGCGGCAGGTTTGGCGATGGCGTTGTGCCTGCTCTGCACCATTCCCCTGGCGAGTGCGCAACCCCCACGTCTGGCCTGTGGGATCTCGCAGCTCACCCGCACCCACGACGGACTGGGCGGCTCGATCCCCGCGGCGATCGACTATTCAGGGAGCAGCGTACTGCTGTTCTCCACTGAGGCCCCGCCAGGCTCGAAGTCCACCGGGAGCCTGGAGCTTTTTCAGAGTGAACCTGGAAGAGGGGGACATTCGTCAACTGACGAATGTGAATGACGCCACCACCTTCCGCGGCCGGGTTTCGCCTAACCAAGACCTCTCCAGGGTGGTCTTCAGAAGCTCTTCGGATCTGACCGGAGAGAATCCGGGACACCACGCTCAGCTCTTTCTGCTTGACACCTTGCAGCTCGAGTTCCATCAACTGACTCAGGCCGAGTCTGACATCTTGGAATCGGGCTCTGAGCCCTTGATCAGTGGCAACGGGCGCAAGGTTGTCTTCGGCTCGAGCGGTAACCCGGTAGAGTTGAACGAGGATCGCAGCCAAGAGGTATTCTCGCTGGACCTGGAGACGCGGGAGCTCCAGCAGCTCACTGATTTGAGCCAGGCTTCGGAAGTCCGGGGATTTGCCGTCAGCTTTGACGGCAACCGGGTGGCATACCAGCTCTTTCATCCCCTGAGCGGCTTCAGCGACATTGTCCTGGCCCATCTTCCTTCCGACTCACAGCGGGTCATGATCAGTGCACGGAACATTGCGCTGCCCCTGCTCTCCGGCGACGGGAAGCAGCTCTTCTTTGTGGGGCGGGAGGACTTTACTCTGCGGAACCCTGACGGCAGCGCGGAGATTTTCAACCTTCAAACCGAGGCCGCCAATCCTCGCTTGACGCTGGTGCAGCTGACAGATTTCCCATCTTTAGGGGTGCCGACCAACCCTTTCGACGTACCCCTGCAGATCCAGGCAGTCGGACTCAGCCCGGACGGTTCGAGGCTGGCTTTCCGATCGCCTGTGAACCTGTTGGAAATCGCCGGGGATCCGGATAGCAGTCTTTACGTTTTGGATGTGGCCGCAAGAAGTCTGAACCAGTTTCCCTTAGCCGGCGATGAGCCTGCCGACAATTCTGCTGCCGGGCTGTTTCTGGATAAGTCTGGTCAGAAGATCCTGACAGGGTCCCTGGGGAACCCGGCCGGGGAGAACGACGATGGCAATCCAGAGTCCTTCCTGGCGTCATGTGAGCCGGCCCAGACTCTCTATCTTCCTCAGGTCGGATCGGGAATCAGTTTCGATCTGGAACTTCAGACAAGCTTCCTGTTCGCGGCTACCGACCAGCCGATTGTCGTGCAGATCGAGTTCTTCGATCAGGCGGGAGATGCTCTCACTATCGACCTGGGAGAGGCGGGAAAAGGGAGCTTCTTCTCCAAGAACCTGAACCGAGGACGCTCCTGGATTCTGGAGACGAAGACCAGGAGAAACGGGAATGAAATGCTGGTTGGCTGGGCCAGAGTCTCGACCGGGACCGGGTTGACCGGAACCGGGATCTTCTCGGGCATCCAGAACTCTGCTGGAACATTCCTTTACGAAGCCGCCGTGCCCTTGACCCGGGGATTGACCGAGTTCAGTATCGTGATCACCCACCGAGACGATCTCAAGACCGGGCTTGCGGTTGTCAACCCTCCCGGCCACGGTCTGAGTAGTGATTCTCAATCCGCTATGGTCGTGATGAGGCTATACGATAGCGAGTTCCGCCTGCTCGAGGAAGTGGTCACCGAGATTGCAGATGGGAAGCACCAGGCCCAGTTCCTTGATCAGATCTTTCAGAGTGTCTCCGACATGAACTTGAGCAACGCGATGCTGACGGTTCACAGCAGCGAACCCCTGGCTGCGCTTGCCTTACGCCAGCGTGATGATCCCTATCGCGAGTTCCCGGATGAGGTACCCACCCTGACGACTTTTACGGTGGCTCCCGGAGCTCCGGATCGCGCTCCCGAGGAGGTGAAAACCGCGAGTCCTTTCTGAGGGTGCAAGTAAGTACTAGTGCATCTCGCCATAAGTTCTGAGCCACCCCGGGCGACGTCAGAGCGAAGAGTCATTTTACATGGATGTGGATCCAGCTGACCCCGAAGCAGCAGGGTGGGTTGGAGAGGCTGGTACGAGGGGGCAAGACGGAGGTGCGAAAGTACCGGCGGGCGGAGATGGTGCTGCTGGCCGGCCAGGGAGTGTCGGTGAAGTCGATTGCGCGCCGTTTGGGGACGAATCGCTCCCTGGTCAAGAAATGGCTTGGACGTTTCCGAGGCAAAGGCTTACCTGGGCTGGACGATCTGCCGCGATCGGGGCGTCCGCAGAGGGTCCAGTGTCTGGAGCGGACCCAGGTGGTAGCTGCGGCCTGCCAAGCGCCCGAACAGTATGGCTTGCAGCGTGTACTGTGGAGTCATTCGGCTCTGAGCGAGGCATTGGTTGAGTCTGGATTGGTGAGATCGATCAGCGCCCGTACGGTAGGGCGGATTCTCCGCCAGGCCCAGATCAAGCCGCATCGGGTCAAGATGTGGTGTCATAGCGAAGATCCTCGGTTTCAGGAAAAGCTGCGTGACATTGTCAGACTGTACATGGACGCTCCTGTCCGGGAACCGGTGTTGTGCGTAGATGAAAAAAGCGGGATGCAAGCGCTGAGTCGTGCTCGAGGGTTGATCGGTCCCCAAGTGGGTGGCTGGGGCCGACTCGAGTACGAGTACAAACGGCATGGAACTCGTTGTCTTTTCGCCTGTTTCAACGTGCGCACGGGGCGAGTCCTGGGCCGCTGTCACCACTATCGAAAACGGGCTGACTTTCTCTCCTTCATGGATCTGGTGGCGGTCCATTATCGACAAAAACGCGTGCACGTGGTGCTGGACAACCTTAACACTCATCTAGACACCAGCGCGGGAGCCTTCATCAGTGAATGGAATCGAAAGCACCGCAACCGCTTTGTGTTTCACTATACGCCGACGCACGGGTCGTGGTTGAATCAGATCGAGCTTTGGTTTTCGATCCTGAGCCGTCGGGTGCTTCGCTACGGAAGCTTCGCAACGGCTCGGGATCTGGTCGAGAAGGTGGAGGCCTTCATCGAGCAGTGGAACGAGCGGGAAGCCCATCCCTTCCGCTGGACTTGTGAAGGACTTCCTCTGGTAGCTTGAAGGCCCGAGCATGAGCTTTGAAATGGAGGCCGATCAGGATGCTTTGTCCTGTTTGCTGGAAGGCCACGAAACCACTCGCGGCCTCTACGTTCGCATCTGGGGCAAACACTTGATCGTGGGTCGGGAGGAGGCTTTCGGGCCCGACAGGGCGCCGCAAAAATCAGATCGAGTTCGTCTGACCTGCCTCAATGCATCGACCTATGGCTTGAGCGTCAAACGGCATACTGGACGTTGGGAAAAAACGCCCTTCTCAGGCAGTATGAAAGACCTGGTCGAGGTGATGCAAAGCCTCATGCAGCACCTGCTCGCTCCCTACTGAGAGGTCGCTCAAGACTTACGGCGAGCTGCACTAGTGCGTTAATTCGCGCCTGTTTCCGGCGAACTGGTGCCGCCGGCAGACCTGTCGAGGTTCGGTGCCTCGCAGGAAGAACTCCTTTCGCACCTGTTGGCAGCTGGACGAGGCTTTCAGGCCACTTCTCTCGTCGATTTCCAATTCCAGCACCCCCGGAGGAGTTCGAAAACGAGAAGCCGACAGCCGCCCCAGCCCTTGCGCCTCTTTCATGAATCGAGTCCAAACCGGAAGTGCCGCAGAGGCTCCCGCCAAGTTCAAATCAGGCGGATGATCCGTCCCTACCCAGACCGCACACAGGAGATCCGGAGTGTAGCCGACGAACCATGAGTCGGCGGTGGTTCCGGTCTTCCCCGCAGCCGGCAGAGCAAATCCGAGTTGGCGTGCCATCCGCCCGGTTCCCTGGTCGAGAGCTGTCTGCAGCGCCGAGGTGACCAGGAAGGCTGTCTGCGGGCTGATGATCTGTCGCTCTTCCCTCTCCTCCTGGAGAGGCCGCCCGTCCACGGTCACTTTCGTCCAGGCGTGCAGTGGAAGGTGTCTTCCCCTGTTGGCCAGCACCTGATATCCCTGAGTCAGTTCGAGAAGGGAGACTGCATAACTGCCGAGAGCCAGAGAGGGGTAGGGCTCGAGTCTCCCCGGAAAGCCCATTCGCTCAGAGAGCCTGGCCACCATGTCCAGGCCTGTCCAGGCCGCGACCTTGACCGTTGGGACGTTCAATGATCTGGCCAGGGCATCTCGAACGCTCACCATTCCCGAGTACTGATTCCCATAATTACGGGGACTGTATTCGCGGCCATCGAACTCCATCGTGTAAGGTGCGTCGAGCACCGGGGAGGCGAGTGTCAAGATCTTATCTGGCCGGCTCCGTGACTCCGCCAGGGCGGCGGCAAAGACGAAGGGCTTGAATGTTGAACCGGGTTGGCGCAGGGCGCGCGTTGCCCGATTGTATTGACCCTGATCATATCGACGTCCCCCGAGCATGGCGAGAATCTGACCGGTGCGAGGATCGGCTGCGATTAGAGCCACCTGCAGATCAGGAGGGCTTTTTCGTAACAGGAGAGTTTGCTCAATCCTTTCCAACTCTGTCCGGGCGGCACGAAACGCCGCAATCTGCAGATCGGGATCGAGCGTGGAAAAGAGTTCAATATCCGAGCGGATGTTCAGGTCAACCCGCGGATCGGCAGCCAGTTTTCGGGTGATGAAGTCTACAAAGTAGGGTGCGTTCGTAGACTCGAGGTCGCCAGGCTTTCGGAAGTGTAGACCCTGGTTTCGAGACTCCTGATTCTCGCGGGCATTGACATAACCACGTTTCTCCATCAGATCAAGGACGCCGTTTCTTCGCTGTTCGAGTCGGTCCGAGTTTCGGTAGGGACTGTACTTGTTGGGGGCAGGAATCATAGCTCCCAGAGTGGCGGCTTCAGCGAGCGTAAGATCCCCACACTCCTTGCCAAAGAAAACCCGGGCTCCCTGGCCCAGACCGTGAATCGCAAAGCTCCCAATCTGTCCGAGATAGACTTCATTTGCATAGAGCCGAAAGATCTCCTGCTTGCTGAGGCGCCTCTCTACGAGCAGCGCCAGAGCCAGTTCCTGAAGCTTGCGACTGAGGAGCCGATCACTGTTGAGAAAGTAGTTCTTCACGAATTGCTGGGTCAGGGTACTGCCTCCCTGCCGAATCTCCCAGTGCCAGATGTTCACCACCAGAGCCCGGGCGATTCCCAGAAAGTCAATACCGCCGTGGCTGAAAAAACGATCGTCCTCTGCAGAAATGACAGCCTCGACCAGGTGGGACGGCAGGTCCTCGTATTGAAGCGGCCGAACCCGCTGGCGGCCCGACGACGCAAAAGAAGAAAGAAACAAAGGTTGCAGTTCAGCGGATTGAACCGTCTTTCCGTTCAGGCTCAAGACTGCCAGTCTCGCCCCTGAGAAACGAGCGCGCCAGACTTGATCCGAGCGGCCAAAAACAATCTCCTGCCCGGATCGCTCGAACCAGAGTTGCTGATTCTTTCGGCCTTCTCCGTAGCCCGCCTTTCTTAGCTGAGAGAGGAACTGCTCGGGGCGCATATGATCCCCGGTTGAAAGGCGAAAAGGTGCCGCCCTGATCACTCTGGACACGGGAGAGTCGGTGACGAGAAGGGCATCGATCCAGCGGCTGTAAACAGTGTAGAAGTGGAGTGTAACGACCGCCCCGGCAACGGTTGCCCCCAGCAGCGCGATCAGACCCAGCCGTTTGATTCCGGCCTTGAAGGAACGGGCGGGCGGGCGGCGGGCGGCCCGTGCACCGGATCGGCTTACGCGCGCGCGAGCCGGAGCCCTCCGGGCCTTACGACTGATACCGCCAACACCCCTGCGACGCTTAGTACTCACTTTCAAGGTCCCCAAAACCAGATGGTACACTGGGGAAATGACGCACCGTTACTCCCGACAGGTCACATCAGGGCCTATCGGTTAGTACCCTGAATGAGACGGAGCTTGTCGATGACAAATCAACGAAGGCCGACCCTGCCCTCCCGTGGACGGCGATGCTGGCTGCCTCTCCTGAGCGTTTTGCTGGTGGCCTCCTGGACGCCGCTGCCGAAGTCGGAGGCCGGGGAGTTGCAGGATGCCCGGGAGCGGGCCCGGCAGGTCCTGTCCTCGGCCATCGAGGCCATGGGCGGAGATCGCTACCTGGGCGTCAAGACGGAATACGTCGCGGGGCGTGACTTTTTTTTCGCAAGAGATCGCAGCAGCGGTCTGATTCCCTTCCAGCAGTGGACCCACTACCAGGATCCTGTCCGCCATCGTTATCAGACACGTAAAGGAAAACGACAGACCCTGGACGTCTACAACCTGGAATTGGACAAGGGCTGGATACAGGAAGGCTTTCACACGATCGAAGAAATGCCGAAGGAACAGCTGGAACGCTTCAAGCTGACGGTCAAGCGTGATCTCCATTACCTGCTTCGAAACAGGCTGGACGAGGAGGGCATGTCCTTTTTCTATTACGGTCCCAACGATATCGCGGGCAGTGGAGAGTTGGAGGCTGTGGAGGTGATCGACAGGACCAATGATGCCGTCACCATGTACTTTGACATCGAAACCCACCTACCGGTACACACAGAAAACCAGTTCACTGACAAGATGGGTCTCCGCCACGAAATGAGGACCGAGTTCTTCAACTGGCACGAACAGGATGGTGTTTTGACTCCCTTGTCTTCTCATACCTTTGTGGACGGAGAGAAGAGCGGGGAGAGATTCCTTGAAGAACTCACGTACAACACTCAGTTCCCACCCGAGTACTTTCTCGAACCCAAGCTCCCACCCAAGAAGGCAAAGAAGGCCGAAAAAGAGAAGAACAAGAAGCAGCAAGACTAGTGCCTCGAGCCGTCAGCACCGACCCTGGGTGTTGCTTTCCGGCTACAGTTGTCGCCAGGTTGTGACAGCGTGCCTTGAGCTGTCGATTCAGCGATCTTCCCTCGCAGACGGCGATTGGTCACAGCCTTGAAGGACGTAAGTCTATTCCTGACAAGAGCTTCGGACGTATCCAGCAGTCTTGCAGCATGGCTCACGATGCATCTGTACCCTCTTTCTGACGGTGGCAGGGTTCTTGCATACTCTTGATCGAGAAAAGACTGAGGTGATTGTTGCAGCGAACCGTTCGCCGTCCTGTTGAACTATCCGGAGTTGGGCTTCACTCGGGGGCACCGGTAACGGTAAGGCTCTGCCCGGCTCCCGAGAACAGTGGCATTGTTTTCCGCAGAATCGATCTTCGAGACTTCGAGATCGAAGCTCACATGCGTCATGTCTCGCGGGTGGTTCTGGCCACGACTCTGATGAAGAAGGGAGTGATGCTCTCCACCGTCGAGCATCTCCTCTCGGCCCTGTACGGTCTCGCCATCGATAATCTTGTGATCGAGATTGATTCACTGGAAGTCCCGATCGCAGATGGTTCGGCCTTGCCCTATGCGGAACTGATACGGGAAGCCGGCATTGAGGAGCAGGGCCTGGACCGTACCTTCTTACGGGTTGTCAAGCCCATGGTCGTGCGGGACGAGGACAAGTTCATCGAGATCAGCCCCGGTGAAGACTTCTTTATTCGTTATGAAATCGATTTTGAACATCCCCTGATTCAGAAACAAAAACTCGAGATGGAAGTGACGCCGGAAAACTACTTTAGGGAAATTGCTTTCGCCCGGACGTTCGGCTTCTTTTCGGAGGTCGAGCAACTGCGCAAGAGCAACCTGATCCGGGGTGGTTCGCTGGATAACGCAGTCGTCTTGAGCGAGGATGGGATTCTCAACGGAACTCTGCGAGCCAGCGATGAGTTTGTCCGCCACAAAGCCCTCGACCTGATCGGGGACATTGCCCTGTGTGGCCATCCCATTCTCGGACGAGTCCATGCCCACAAGGCCGGCCATGCCCTGCACACCCGCCTCGCCTCCTGCCTGACCCTCCACAACTCTCATTGCGAGCTGGTCCCGGAGAGCGCTCTAGCAGCCCGCGCGACTTTCGCCACCGGCTGCTAAGACCCCTTCAGCCAACGACCCGGACCCCAACTCTTCTATAATCTGTATTCAATGCAGAGAGAGCGATGTGCGAGGGTGCTGTTTTGCATGATACTGGTCATGGGCGGCCCTCTCAATGCACAACAACTCCAGTTGGTTCACGGTGAGGAGGTCCACCATCTCGATTCGGTTCAGATTTCTTCTCACTCCTATCTGTCTTTGAACCAGATCGCTGGAACTCTGGGCCTCACTATCGAGCGCCAGAACGACCAGATTCTGGTTCACGGGCCGAGGGCGACTCTGGAACTCATCGAGGGGCGCCCCCTGGTTCGGACGCAACTGGAGTACGTGCTTCTTTCGCAGCCTGTCGTTCGAAGGGGAAGTCGATGGCTGGTACCAACCGATTTCGTGGGAAGCGCTCTGCCCAGAATACTTGACTTGCCAGTGAAGCTGCTCCAATTCGGGGACCCAGGAGAACAAGATCAGCTGTCCGTGCAGGTTCTCAACTCTGGGAACGGAGTCTCGCTGGTGTTCCTGCCCTCGAGGCGTATGCGTTTCGAGGTCGAGGAGTCCGACACTGCGCTTCAGGTTCGGGTCGATCGAGAGGTCCAGTTTCTGCGTCCGCGGATTCGCCCCGAGCCCTCACTCGTATCCTCACTGGACTGCCTGGCGGGGCCCGAATCGACGACTTGCGAAGTCGTCAAAGGCTTCGATTTCAGAAGTTACCGGAGCACGCAGTTGGGGGACCCTGCACGACTTCTGATAGATATTTACTCAACAGCCGTGGCCGGGTTTGACCCGCTTGAACCGAACAGATCTACTCCAGATCAGAGAGGTGGACAGGTCATCACGATCGACCCGGGACATGGAGGTGAAGAGCACGGCGTGGCGGCCAAGGGGATCTTCGAAAAAGACCTGGTGGCTCAGATCAGCCGCCACCTGACGATGGAACTGGAACGGCGGCGACTGGTTACCGATGCAACTAGAACCAGCGATTTCAATCCCTCGCTACGACACCGCAGCTCAGTCGCCAATGGCAACCGTTCCTCCGTCTTTCTCAGCCTTCATGTGGGGGGAAGCTATTCAGCGAAAATCAGAGGTCCGGTAGTATTCACACATGAAGGAGAAATGGCCTTAGCTGAAGAAGTTGGAGAACTGAGACCGTGGCACCAGGGCCAGAAGGGCTGCTCGGCCCAGAGCCGGAGACTGGCGCTTCTCATTCAGGAACGACTGAATCAGCTCTTTGGTACGGAGAACTCACCGGCCATAGCCCCTCTCGAGCTTCTGGCTCCGGTGCAGGGACCCGCGGTGCTGGTAGAAGCAGGCTACCTGACCAATCCAGAAGATGCCGAAGTCCTCCTGCAACCCGACTTTCAGGAAGCCATCGCAGTCTCCATCGCTGACGCGATCGAGGTGTTCTTGCGATGAAGACATTTCTCATAGCATCCATATCGGTGTTGCTGGTGGTGATCGCGGTGGCCGCAGTTCTCCTGACCTATCGGTCAGAAAGAGAACGCGTGCAGGAACCGGTTCAGGGATCGGTGGTTCCCGAACTGGCTATCGAGCCGCAACCAGAGAGCGGGGCAGAAGTACCCACCAGGTCGGTGAAAGTCTTTTTTTTCCGCCTCTCAGTTGAGAATCCCGGCCAGGTGGCCCTGGGCAGCTCCACAGAAGAGGTAGCCCACCAGTCCAATCCTGCCGCAATGGCCCTTTCCCTGGCTCGAGCCGCACTGGCGAGATCCGGGTTCCTGGTGGGGCCCAGGGCCGGAGTCGAACAGGTGTTTCTTCTCGAAGACGGAACTGCAATCGTGGACCTGGCTCGCCGGACCCCCGGGCAACTTCGGGGATCTGTTGCTTGTGAACTGGGTCTTTTGCGATCCATCGCCAAATCGCTGACCGCCAACCTGGAGGAAATTGAGAGCGTTCGTTTCATCCTGGGAGGACAGGAGGCTGAGACTTTGGCAGGGCACGTTTCGCTGAATACGGTGTTCAGGTAAGATACGGTGATGTCCCGCGAAAATCGAGCCTCGGACGAGCTCCGTGAAATCCACATCGTATCTCCTTACAACAAACACGCCGAAGGATCAGCGTTGATCGAATGTGGTGACACTCGGGTCATCTGCACGGCAAGCGTCGAAGAAAGGATTCCCCACTTCCTTCGTGGCGCCGGACAGGGCTGGGTCACAGCGGAGTATTCGATGCTGCCCCGGTCTACTGGATCTCGCATGACACGGGAGGTCTCCCGAGGCCGCCCTTCGGGCCGGACGCAGGAGATTCAACGGCTGATCGGACGATCGATGCGCTCCGTCGTTGACTTGAAGAAGCTGGGAGAAAGATCCATCTGGATCGACTGTGACGTCATCCAGGCTGACGGGGGAACACGGACCACATCCATCACCGGAGCATTCATTGCTCTGGCGCTGGCCGTGGACCACCTGCTCAAGAACGGAACTCTGAGGACCTCCCCCATTCGAGAATTCGTGGCTGCCGTGAGTGTCGGGATCGTGGCCGGCGAAGCCAGGCTCGATCTCTCCTATGAGGAAGATGCGATTGCTCAGGTCGATATGAACGTGGTGATGACAAACAGTGAGGGCTTCGTTGAGATCCAGGGGACGGCCGAGGGCCATCCCTTCGACCGCAAGGAGCTGGACCGCCTGATCGACCTCGCCTACAAGGGCATTCGAGAACTTATCGATCTGCAGACGACGGTGCTCGAACAGGAGTGCCAGAACTTCGGTCGCGCCCTGCCCGTCGCCGCCTCCTCGTGAAGCTCCTGGTAGCCACGACCAGCGAATACAAAGTCAACGAGATTCGATCAATCCTCGCGGACTCCGCGTTTGATCTCCTCTCTCCCAGCCAGATCGCGCCGGTGGCTGCTCCTCTTGAGACCGGTTCGACCTTTGAGGAGAACGCCCGGCTCAAGGCAACCGGCTACCGGGAGGCAACCGGTTACCCATCGCTGGCTGACGACTCGGGCCTGGAAGTCGATGCCCTGGGAGGTTCTCCCGGCGTCTTCAGCTCCAGGTTCGCCCCCACAGACGAAGAGAGGATTGCCCGAATTCTCCGCCAACTCAGGCACCTCACCGGTTCCGGAGATCGGTCCCGACGTACGGCGAGATTCGTGTGCTCCGTCTGCGTGGACTGGGGAGAAAGTGTCACTCAAGCAACAGGGACTGTAGAGGGCGAGATTGCCCTCGAACCGTCGGGCTGCTCAGGATTCGGCTATGATCCCATCTTCTACTACCCGCCTCTGGGCAAGACCTTCGGCGAAATGAGCGAAGAAGAGAAGAACCTGATCTCCCATCGGGCCCGGGCGCTGCACAAGCTCAGGGCTGAACTGGTCCAGATCAGAAAAGCGGGGTCGCACCTTCCAGGTGGCGGGCCAGATCCGGGGGGTCGGTGACTGGAGGTGTACAAACGGAATCTTGACAAAGATAGACTGTAGTTCGGTTGCCCTGGCGCTTCTTTCCCCGTACCAGAGGAACTGCCTGCTCCAGCTCTGGTGAGGGAGTCTCCTCCGACACCCTGACGATCACCCGGGAGGGAAGAAACCGATCGCGCAGCAGCACCACCAGCGGATCCTCGACTCCAGCATCGCCCAGTATCACGACCTCGGTTACAGGGCCGAAATGGAAGTCCAGAGCCTGGAGCCAGTTGCTGAAAGCCAGCGGGTGCTTCGCGAAGCCAGAGCCCAGGTGCTCCAGCTGCCGTTTGGCCAGTTCCAGATAGTGGGGACGGTCCAGGAGATATCCCAGGCGCTGCAGGTTCATACAGCAGGTGGAGTTGCCACTCGGGGTGGCATTATCCATGTATTCTTTGTGTCGAACGATCAGTTCCTCATGATCGTGAGTAGTGAAAAAGAAACTGCTCCCTGCATCATCCCAGAAAAGCTCGATCGTCTGATCCACTAGCTCCTCGGCCAGCTCCAGCCAGCGCCGGTCTGCACTGGCCTCGAACAGGGCCAGGAACCCTTCGACTGTGGCCGCATAATCGTCCAGGTACCCGTTGAGCCTGGCACGACCATCCTTCCAGGTGCGCTGAAGCCGGTTCTCGACGATCAACTCCCGGACCAGAAACTCCGCATTCCTGGCTGCCGCCTCCAGATATCTGGATGAACCCAGTACAAATCCGGCAGTGGAGAAAGCCTTCAGCATCAGCCCGTTCCAGGCGGTGAGGATCTTGCTGTCCAACCCGGGCCTGACCCTCTTCTCTCTCTTCTCGAGCAGCTTCAGGCGACTCCTTGAAAGCCCCTTCCCGAGATCGCTCTCGGATATGCCATGCCGCCCGGCCAGCTTCCCCAGATCGGCCCTCGGGTGCAAAATGTTGACGCCTTCAAAATTGCCACCCTCGGAGACATCATAGTAATCGCAAAAGACATCGGCCTCGGGCCCCAACTCCTGCTCCACTTCCTCCTTCGACCAGACATAGAAGCGACCTTCCTCGCCCTCGCTGTCTGCATCGAGAGCTGAGTAGAAGCCGCCCTCCGGGTCGGTCATCTCTCTCAGCACAAAGTCGAGGGTCTCCGTGACAACGCGACGAAAGAAAGAAGATTTCGTCACCTGGAAAGCCTCCAGGTAGACCCGGGCCAGAAGGGCATTGTCGTAGAGCATCTTCTCGAAGTGAGGAACGAGCCACTGATCGTCTACCGAATAGCGATGAAATCCGCCCCCCAGCTGATCGTAGAGTCCGCCTCGGGCCATCTTCTTCAGCGTCGACTCCACCATCTCGAGGGACTGCTGGGAGCCGGTCCGGGAGTGATGGCGGATCAGGAAACCAAGGCCCATGGACTGGGGAAACTTGGGAGCACTACCAAACCCCCCGTGACGAGAATCGAAGCTCCGGGCGATCTGCGAAGCCGCTTCCTCAAGAAGAACCGGCGACAACTCTACTCGGGGTGTTTCGAGTTCACTGGTGCTGCGCAGACGCGAGACGATCTCGGGAGCCATTCGCTCAAGATCTTCCCTGCGGTCCCGAAAAGCGGCGGCGGCACTCTCGAGGACTTTCGGGAATCCAGGCCGCCCAAAATGGTCGTCGGGAGGGAAATACGTTCCTCCAAAGAAGGGAACTCCGCCGGGAGTCAGGAAAACGGTCAGCGGCCAGCCTCCCGAGCCAGTCGTCATCTGGACGTAGTTCATGTAGATTGCGTCCACTTCGGGACGTTCCTCTCGATCCACCTTGATATTGACGAACCGCTCGTTCATGAGCCCCGCAATCGCCTCATTCTCGAAGGACTCCCTCTCCATCACATGGCACCAGTGGCAGGCCGAATAACCGATGCTCAGAAGAATCGGCCTGTCCAGGGTTTCTGCCAGTTTCAGAGCCTCTTCTCCCCAGGGATGCCAGTCCACCGGATTCCCGGCATGCTGAAGAAGGTAAGGGCTCGTTTCGTCGGCCAGGCGGTTACGGAACGGAGAGTCCGGGTGGGTCATGAGAGCGGAATTGTATCACCTCTGCTGATTTGACCTGCCGGGGGTGGTTCACTAAACTGCGGAACCCTGATGGGTCTCGTGACGCTGGATTCCTTCGACCTGGACTACTCCCGCTCACAGGAGTTCTGCCGGCTTCTGGAAGATGGCGAGATTCTTTTCTTTCCCTTCTCGCCGATTCTTCTTGCGGACGAGGACATCCGTTTCCTGTTAAACCAAAAACAGGTCAAGGCTGGTTATCGGAAGAACATCGCCTACAAACCTCAAAGAAACCTGGTTAGCGGAGCGGCCGGGGCATCTCCGCTTGACTCTCAGCGCCTGCTCGAAGTCATGAGCACCTTCACGGAATCGGTTACCCGTTTTCTGGAGAGTTTTCTCGCCCCCTACGCCCGGGGCTGGAGCCTAGACTACGCCAGCTTTCGGCCTCAGCAGGAAGAGGGTCGACAGGTGAAGTTCAAGGCCAGAAATGACCTGCTCCACGTGGACGCGTTTCCAACCCGGCCCACCAGTGGAGACCGCATCTTTCGCTTCTTCCTGAACATCAATCCCGCGGAGTCCAGGCGGTGGGTCACCGCCGACACTTTCGAGCGCCTGCTGGGAACCTACATCGGCACCTCCGAGATGCCTCTTCCGGCCGGTCGAGAGGCGACTTTGAGCCGATGGGGCAGGCATTTGAGCCGTTGGGGCAAGACCCTGGGACTTCCATTGGCAGCCCCCTCCCGCTACGACGACTTCATGCTCCGCTTACACGACCATCTGAAGGCGAATCGGGAATTCCAGGACAAAGAGGCCAGATACAGGTGGGAGTTTCCGCCCGGCTCCAGCTGGATGGTTTTTACCGATTTCGTGCCCCATGCAGCTCTGTCAGGGCAGTTCGCACTGGAGCAGACTCTGATGATTGACCGCCGCTCGATGCTGCAGCCGGAAAAGGCTCCGATTCGCCTGCTGGAAAAGGCCAGCGGGGTCACGCCTCTGGCCTGAACGTTCCGGGAAACATGATTATCGAACCGCGGTCGTGAGACCGCGGCTACTACTCAGCCCTCGTGGGCGCTCGGGTTCTGACACTCCGGTGCCGGTCGTCGAAGAACTACCCCAGACCCACCGGTTTCAGAAGAACCGCGGTGAGAGGAGGAAGGGTCAGGACGATCGAATGGCTCCGCCGATGGCAGCCCAGCTCTTCGACTGCGACCCGTCCCAGGTTGCCCAGATTGGATCCGCCCCAGAGGCTACTGTCGCTGTTCAGGACTTCCTCGTAGTACTCTGCGTTCGGAATACCCAGTCGGTAGTTGTGTCTGGCGACCGGAGTTAAGTTGAACACCGCCAGTATCGGATCGGAACCACCGGCCCCCTTTCGGAAGTAGGAGATGACGCTTTGCCGGTCATCGTTCAGATCAACCCATTCGAAACCCTCCCAGTTCAAGTTCTGTTCATGCAAGGCACCTTCCAGTCTGTAGAACCGGTTCAGCTCCCGCACGAAGTCCTGGAGCTGCGAATGCACCGGCTTTTCCAGAAGAGACCAGTCCAGCGCCCGCGACCAGTCCCATTCTTCCCACTGACCAAACTCACAGCCCATGAACAACAATTTCTTGCCCGGATGCGTGTACATGTAAGTGAGAAACACCCGAATCCCGGCGAATTTTTCAGATTCGTCTCCCCACTGCTTCTTGAGGAGGGAACCCTTACCGTGAACGACTTCATCGTGGGAAATTGGGAGAAGAAAGTTTTCGGAAAAGGCGTAAAGCATGGAAAAAGTGAGACGCTGGTGGTGCTGACTCCGGTGGATCGGATCCAACTCAAAATAACCCAGCGAATCGTGCATCCAGCCCATGCTCCACTTGAGATCAAAACCGAGGCCGCCCAGATGCACTGGACGGGTCACTCCCGGCCAGGCCGTGGAGTCCTCGGCAATCATCAGAACGTCGGGGTGATACTCGTGAACAGCCTGATTCAGCTGCCGCAGGAATGAGACACCTTCCAGGTTTTCTCTCCCGCCGTGGATGTTGGGAAGCCACTCGCCCTCCTGGCGGGAATAGTCGAGATAGAGCATGGAGGCCACGGCGTCTACCCGCAGGCCATCCAGGTGAAATTCCTGCAGCCAGAAGAGGGCGCTGGAGATCAGAAAATTACAAACTTCGTTGCGGCCCAAATCAAACGCCAGCGTCCCCCAATTCGGCTGCTCCCCGCGTCGGGGATCAGGATGCTCGTAAAGGCAGGTGCCATCGAATCGAGCCAGCCCGTGTACGTCCTTGGCAAAGTGAGCGGGTACCCAATCGAGAAACACCCCGATTCCTCTCTGGTGGCAGCAATCCACCAGATACCGGAAATCATCCGGCTCCCCGAAGCGGCTGGTAGGAGCAAAGTAGCCGATCGTCTGGTAACCCCACGAACCCTCATAGGGGTGTTCCGTGAGAGGAAGAAATTCAATGTGAGTAAAGCCCATTCCTTCCACATAATCGACCAGTTCCCGGGCCAGATTTCGGTAGCTCGAATCAGAACCGCCACCCCAGGAGCCCGAGTGAACTTCGTAGACGGAAACAGGTGCTTGAAGCGAGTTTCTGTGGAGGCGCTGGTTCAACCAGGACTCATCGTTCCAGTCGTACCCCCCCAGGTGGTGCGTGACCGACGCGGACCGGGGTGGGATCTCGAAAAGAAGTGCATGAGGATCCACCTTTTCGACCATCGATTGATCGCCGGAACGCAGCAGATACTTGTAGCAGTTCCCGTCTCCCACGCCCGGCACAAAGAGCTGCCACACTCCAGCCTTCTCGGAAAATTCCATGGGGTGCTGCGTGGGATGCCAGTCATTGAAGTCTCCAATCAGCGACACTGAACTGGCATTCGGCGCCCAGACAGCGAACTGAATTCCCTCGACTCCGGCTCTTTCCACGGCGTGAGCCCCCAGTTTCTTGTAGGAGTGATAGTGAGTACCTTCCCCCATCAGATATCGGTCGTAGTCACTCAGCAATACTGGAAACGTGTAAGCATCATATCGTTCCAGCGAGGTGTCTTCAGCCGACCAGCTACGGATCCTGACCGGATGCGCGGGAGCGCCGACAGGAAGGACACACTCGAACAGACCTTCCGGATGAATCCGGCGGGCCGGCCGATGGTGGCTCAGAAGGATCTCGATCCGGACGGAACCCGGGCTCCACAGTCGCAGAACTCTGCGCCCGGATTGCGGGACTTCATGGAAACCCAGGATCGAGAAGGGATGCTGATGCAAGCCGGAAAAAAGCAATGCGGTTTCACGCTCGGCTAGAGGCATCGTGGCGAGTGTAGCACGGTGTTCCGGGGGGCTCGGCCCCTTGGAAAGAAACACGATCGCGGTGGACCTTCACCACAGGCTGCTAGTGTATTATTCGGGAAGTCCGCGGGGTTAATTCGAAAAGACGCCCGAAGTAGCGGCGTGAACTTTCCGGTCAGTGAACTAGCGGTTGGTCGAGCGGGCGGGCGGTGGCGGCGGCGGCGTATTTCGTCTGGTTCCACGGGCCGAGCGATCGGCCTGGGGGCGCGCCGGTGTGTTGCCGGCCGGGCTCTGCCCCACTCTATTAGGAGCCCCGGAGGGACTGCTTCCCCGTCCCGCCTCAGTAGAGAGGGGACTCGATTCTTCTTGACGCTCTGAGCCGGTGCGCTCCGGAATTGGATCTCCGCCTTCCGGTGGAAAGCCGGGACGAGTTGTGATCACTCTTGGACCGCCAGCCGTGGAGTTTCTTTCCCGCGAGTACAAACCCGCCGGTAGGGCTCGTCGCGGGCCGGCAGTCGGCGGTTGCCGATCAGCCCCAGAGCCAGCCTCCGGTTCTCGATTCGGCTGAAGCGCGCCTGGCCGAGGCGACTGGCTCTGCCGTCTCAGGTCCTCGCGGCCTGACATCTCTGCCTCGGACGACTCTGGAGCCTCGTTCCTTTCACTGCTCGAGGCGCCTGTGGGGCGGTGACCTCCTACCTCGAAAGAGGGAGTGACCGGTGACTTCCAGACGGTCTGAGATAGGGCGTAGCCCACAGTCACCAGAGCGCCAACCACGATCACGATATTGATCTGGCTTGCGTATTTCACTTAGTACTCACGTCCATAAATACGATGACGTTTGCGGATGGGGCTTGCGAGGTGAGGTTGCGAAGAGAGAAGGAGGCGATGCAAAAGCATCGTTGACGACGAACGACAAAGAGATCGCCCGCAACCCCCATCCGCCCGAAGGGTTGGGGCGGGACGGGCCCATCTCTTTGTCGTTCTTCCTCGCCGATGTTCGCACATCGACTCGTCGTCTCGCCTCAATCTGGTCTCCGTCGCGCTCCCAACAAACATCATCGTATTTATGGAAGGGAGTACTTAGTACTCCCGGACCCCACTCGTGCCGCAGCCTCCTGTGCATAGCTGTTACCAGGAGCCAGTTCAACTGCCTGCAGATAATAGCGTTCAGCCAGTGCCGTCGAGCCTTCCAGTTCAGCGCAGTAACCTAGGCCAGCATAACTCAGATCGTCAAAGGGATTCAAACGACTGGCATTCAAGAAAGCCTGACGAGCTTTCCCGGCCTGGCCTTCCCTGGCCAGGGCGGATCCCAGATTGTAGTGGACCCGCGACTTCTCGGGTGCTTTCTGTAGCGCGTCCATCCAGAGATTCACGTCCCGTTGCCAGACTTCGTTCCTGGCCCTGGTCGCAAGAACCAGCGGCACCAGAATCACGGTACCCACGATCACCCGGACGACCGGGTTCGGTCCTGCCACGCGCAGCAGCAACGTGGCGATCGCGAGACTCACTCCTGCAAGTGCAAGATAGGGGCGGCTTTCGTTCAGAACGTCGGGGTTGGCAATCAGGGCCGAAGGCAAGAGCACCAGAACTGAGAGTCCCAGAACGACAAACAGCTTCCCCCGATGCTCCGAGTCGAACAGCCAGAAGATCAGCACCGCTGCTAGCCCGGATTATGCAGGAGATCTAAATTCAAGTGAGATTTGGGACCATAAAAAAGGCCGTAGCTCTCTGATATAAAAGGGTTTAGAGAAACAAAGACCCTAAACAGGAGCTACGGCAATGTCAAAAACAGTCTGCCAGAATACCCTGCCATTTCATAGCCACAGAAACATCACGGCTCGTTTTGATGGGGGGAGCCTCACTTCCGACGCAGGATGGTTGTTGTTTGGATCGCTGGATCGTCAACATCGATTGTGCGAGGGCTTCAGTTCCTGTATTTCGGAAAGTCGAGACCAACGCTACATTCGTCATGACCTGTTGAAGTTGATCCGACAACGAGTCTTGCAGATCGTGGCCGGCTACGAAGACTGTAACGACGCCGATACGCTGCGCTCGGATCCGATGCTCAAGACAGTCTGTGATCAGTTGCCCGAGAGCGATCCCGACTTGGCCACCCAGCCGACTTTCTCCCGTTTGGAGAACTCCGTCACCAAGAAGGATCTGATGCGTCTGAGCCGGTGGCTGCTAGGCCGTTATGTGCGCTCCCTGAAGAAGAGACGCCCCAGCAAGATCATCCTGGATCTGGACAGTACCGATGACCACACTCACGGCCAACAGGAGTTCTCCTTCTACCACGGGTATTACCGAAACCACATTCTGCATCCTTTGCTGATCTTCGATGCCGCCACGGGAGACCTGGTGTGTGCCATGTTGAGACCTGGCAACAAGGGGGCTGCCTCTCACATCGTGCCCGTTTTGAAGCGCGTCGTGGAGGCCATCCGACAAGGAGTGGGGACGGATGTCGAGATTGAGATTCGGGCCGCCAGCGGCTTTGCCACGCCTCGGCTCTACGAGTTCTGTGAAGGTGAAGAGAATAAACTCCAATATGTCATTGGGTTAAGTCGAAACCCTCGCCTGCAGCGAGTGGTCGAGCCGCTGCTGGATTCGACTCGGCTGAGGTTCGTTGAGCTGGAGGAAAAACAGCGTCAGTTTGACGAGTTTCTTTATCGAGCCCACAGCTGGGATCGATCCCGTCGCGTCATTGTCAAAGTGGAGGTCGATCAGCGTGGGATCAACCGTCGCTTTGTAGTCACCAACCGGGACGATCTCTGCTCCCAATCACTTTATGACCACTACACAAACCGAGGGCAGACCGAGAACTTCATCAAGGCCTTCAAGAATCATCTGAGCATGGACCGACTCAGCTGTCATCGATTCCTGGCCAATCAGTTTCGACTCCTCCTGCATGCACTGGCTTACCAGATGTTCGTGCGCCTGCGCGACTATCTGCACGGAACCCCCTGGCACAAGCTCGAAATCGAAACCTTACGTCGTCGGGTCCTCAAGATTGGGGCCCGGATCCGACAAACCACTCGACGCATCTGGGTCCATCTTTCCTCAGCCTTCCCCGAACAACCCCTCTTCCACCTCGTCTTGAGTCGCCTGAACTCCAGTTAGCTTTTCCCAGCTCCCCCGGAAAACCGCTTCCGACACTCATCCAGGCCCAGATCTGTCTGAAATTCACTCCCCAAACCACTCAAACGCCTCGCCAACCCATATTCTTCGCAAATCCGCCTGTCACACCTGCCCGCTTCCGAGTTGGGCCACTTCTCGAGTCGTTTTTCAACACCGGACTACGGTTCTTGCATAATCCGGGTTAGGACTCCCCAATCGATGAATGATCGAAGCACACGCCGGGCAGCCCGTGATGCGGTTTCACGTTCGCCGTATTCCTCCTTGACCCGACGCTGAACATGTGCCGCCGCGGCTGACCCCTGAAGCCGCAAGAGCCTGCCGGTGTGCGCAGCGACCGCGCCCCAAAAAGGATAGGCCGCCAGCGCCATGCCCCAGTGAACAGCAATTCTGTCTTTGCGGGACAGTCCTTGGAGTATCTCTAGACCCTCGTCCCGTAGGACCTCCAATTCACAGGGCACCGTGAACCAAGTCTTCAAAAGGATGGTGATTACTTTTTCCCTGGTGCCTCTAACGGATTTGCCTCCGACGGACACCCTGTCCTCCAATAGATCTTGGAGCGAATCGTTGATTGCGGTCTTGGCGTTCCCAGCCAGCACCAAATTGGCTGTCTGTTCTAGCCACTCAAGTCGGACACGTTGGCTGAAGCCGATCTGGGTTTTTCGCCCTTTCATGTGTCCCTCGTTTCGATTTGAACAAGAGGGACGACCAATTCTTCAAGAGAGGCGCCGCCATGACCGACAACGCGGTCGTTCTCACGCACAAACGCCGAGCGGCCGGGAGCGAGCAGAGGCAAATAGTCTTCCGGTAGTCCGATTCGTGGCCACTCCATGGCATTTGCAAATCGCTCTTTGACCCGACCACGCAGCAATGGATCGGGGTAGACTCGAACACGCTCGCCCCGCAGGTCTGCAACGGCCCCCTCGGCGGGACGGCCACAACCGACCGCCTCGATATTCCCATGATCGGAAGTCAGGTAGACACGGAATCCATTCTCCAGAAGCAGATCGCAGAGTTTCGCCATGAACGGTTGACCGGCCCACTGCCGGACCTGGTTGTGCATTCCTGCGGTGCCAAGCTCCATGCCGTGCATGATCTTGTCTACTTTGTCGACAACCAGACCGACGACCCGTGTCTTGGGCCTTCCTACCATCTCTTCAACGTCTTCCAGGGTGCCATCGCCCAGCCCCTTGGCGTATCCGACTTCTTGTTGTGTCAACCCCTGGTCGGCCCAGAATTGCCTCCATAGCGCCGGCTCCTTATCCGTGGTGTGGATGCTGCCGGGAAAGTAGATGGGTGGTTTTCCCGCAAAGGCCGCCTGACGCGAAACAGATGTGATGGTCGGAATCCAAGCGAACACCGCGTTTTCACGAAAGCGATAGTGAGCGCGCTGCTTGGCCAGCCCCTTCCGCATGACGATCCACTGATCCAGTGAGAGGCCGTCCATCAAGACGAACCCCACCTTGTGTTCCCGGGCGTCGTTGATGTGTCTGGAGAGGAAACGGGGGATGTGGTGAAGAATGACCGGAGGAACCGGCGGCAGGTTAACCAGCCCCGCGTAACGCTTTTTTAGCCAAGACAGGAGCGCGGTGTCGATTAGGCTTTGCAGTTTCTCCATCTTCTGACGCGCCGGTTCCGAAAGCACGCCATCCGAATCCAGAGCTAGAGCAATCAGCTCGGCCCAGGCTCTAGCAAAGTGAAACCAGTCGTCGTGACGGGTGTCCTCCTTGGGAATGTCAGCAGCCAAAGTGTCGAGAAGTCGGTCTACCCGACGGGTCCGATCTGCTTGGTCGTCCGCATGGATTCCAATCGCGAGCCACGACTCTGATAGAGATTCGGCTTGTCCATGAGGTACGGCTTCGAGAAACCCTTCAAGGAACAGGTTGTCGATATAGACGCGAATGTCGTCGTGTTCGAATGGCAAGTCAGAAGGACCCGGGAACTCAAATCCGTAGGATGTTTCAGTCTTGCGAGCGCTAGCGCGATCCCCCTTTGCCGTACGGTCGAGAAAGATGGGCCAGCGTTCCTGGAGAAAGGCGAAGAAGGCTTCACGATCAGGGGCTATCGCTTCAAGGGGCCACTCCTCAAATCCGTCCTGCTGACGGAGAACCTGAACAAAGCGCTCGTTAAGCAGGTCCGGAATGCGTTGTTCCCGGTAGTGGCGACGGAGGAGCACGCGCAGCAGGTCGGACGGTGTTCTGATGAGCTCCGGTGCAATCTCGAAAACGTGCCGCAGGATAAATTCCTTTGTGGCGTTATCGCCCAACACACCGGGAGCGTGCCGTTTCCGAGCTTCATAGAGCGCAACGAGATCGGCACGGTCCATAGCGGTTACAACCGGGTAGCTCAGATTGGGGAATATCTCGCCAAGGCTGAACGAGAGCTGGCGACCGGCTTGGAGCAAGTCGTACGGCAAGCAGGCCAGCTCGGCGGGAGCGGAACGCAGTACGACCACCAAATCTGTCGGTTCACCCTGGTCCCAGCGGGAACGAAATTTGGATTCGTAGACATATCGAAAGGCGACATGGTCCTCGAATGTGATCAGCTCAAAGCCCCGCTCGCCTATGCCCGCAAGAACTCCTTCTTCCAGAAGAAGGCCGTCAGGGTCGGCGACCAAAGTCAGCCGAGCCACATTCGGTGTGAACTCTCTGAGAATCTGGTCCCGCCAGTTACTCATGGGTGCCTCCCTCAACCCTGACGACGAGCAGGGGCGCCATATCGGGATAGATCTCAGCCTTGCTGTTGAGGTCCTCGTTCCACGCTCGCTCTTCCTGCCTGAGCAGGCTTAGCCGATAGTCGCGGACTTGGGGTAGTCCGATGCGTTCGATGATCTTCCGTCGGGTAACGAAGGCATATTCGCCTTTTTCCCTCTCCCGCATCAGCCGGGAATTGTGTTCTTGAACAAGCTCGTCATAGATAGACTGGCCGTGCTGCTCTGCGGTCTGGGACAGCAGATCAAAGGCCTGCCTGGCATCATCGATATCAAGATGGCCCCTAACTTCAGGAGCCACGCTGAGCAGCCGATCCCACACATGCCGGGCGGTGGGGGCAAACACCTTGCCGCCGTCGGCGAGGAATAGCGCCATGATCCGGTGGCGGTTCGAAGCTGTAGTTGCGATGCCGATCCGCCAGAGAGACCATAAGCCTGTGATCTCGTCGGTGATCCCTGGAATCGTCACGACCGAAATCGGTTGTCCTGGAGCAAAATGGGGTAGCCTCATGGCGAGCCCTCGAATCCGTGCGTCTTCCAAGGTCAGGTGCCGGGCGGTTGGTGTCCGCTGGGCCTCTTTGGAACTGAAGACGACGCTGGTGAGTTCTTCACCATCCGGCCAAGTCAGATTCCAGGTTCGTTGTTTTCGTTCTGCCTTGCCTCCGTGGCCATTGACGTAGCTCATCGTCATCCGTTCAACCCAATGGGGCAACGGGTGAGCCATCAGGCGCTGCGCTTCTGATGCCTCCAAGTCCTCGGTAGCGCCGAGTACTGACGACTCTCTTGCGTATCCCGGGCCTGCTCTTGTAATCGGGAAATGACCTTGTCAACGGATGCATCGACTTCATTCGGGTTGAGGATCACCTCCACATGCAAGTCATCAAACATTTGCCCTGCTTGGGCCGAATCAAGCACGTCGCCGGTTTTGTCGATTCCGAATTCCTCGAATATGACGGCTAGCTTTTCCTCAAGCACCTCGCGGACACGATGCTCAACCGAATCCTCGAAAACGAAGTTAACGGCGCGCACCACATGCGTTTGGCCAATCCGATCAACTCGGCCGATGCGCTGCTCGAGTCGCATGGGGTTCCATGGGATGTCGTAATTGATCACCACGTGGCAGAACTGAAAATTCAAGCCCTCGCCGCCGGCGTCCGTGGAGATGAGGATGCGTGCGTCCCCTGAGAAGGTATCCTGAGCCTTCTTGCGCTCGTCCATGTCCATCGAGCCGTTAAGACAAA
Source organism: Acidobacteriota bacterium (assembly GCA_965248635.1). GTDB lineage: Bacteria > Acidobacteriota > UBA6911 > RPQK01 > CBDAPI01 > CBDAPI01. The sequence continues at coordinate 790,329 of OZ252114.1, forward strand.
CCACGGGGAAACCGCGCTCAGAAAGGAACTGCTGCAACATCCGCTGGGTTGGGACGAACTCGGTGAATACTAGGGCCTTCAGTTCGGGATCGCCTTCTTCCGCCTGCAGTTTGTAGAGCCAGTCAAGCAGCGCTTCCGCCTTGGCATCTGCTCCAGATTGCACGCAGCGGGTGGTGGCCTCAAGGAGCAGATTCACTTCGGCGCGTTCGTTCTTCAACGCCCTCAAACGTGTGGTAAGAAGAGTCTCGATCTGTTCCTGCCCATCGAGGTCAGCCCACTCGTCGTCCGAATACATCGGAAACAGGCTCAACTGTTCCTGAGGCATTTCGAGTGCCGCCAGTCGTCGTTCGAGCGTGGTGCGAATGGCGGATGTGCTCGAAACCACCAGACGCTGCATCAGAATCATCAAGAAGCCGATGTAGCTCCGCTTTTCCCGCATGGCCTGGTTGTAGCCATCCCGAACGTATTCGGTGACTGCCTCGTAAAGGAGTCGTTGGTCTCGATGTGTTTCCCCCCAAGAAACGGGTGCCAACTCCGTGTTTCGAGGTTGGAAGAGCGGCTTCCCCTCGGCAGTAATGGCGCGGCGCTTTTCGGTCCGGATCACATAAGGTTGGACCCGATCCTGCGTAACGCTGCCCACGTCGGGAAATGCCTGGGTGTCGATCAAGGAGACCAGCCGGTGGAAGGCATCGGTCTTCCCCTGGTGGGGAGTCGCCGACAACATGAGGAAATACGGCGCGGCTTCGCAGAGCCCTTGTCCCAGTTTGAACCGGGCCACCTGGTCATTGCTACCACCGAGCCGGTGGGCCTCATCCACGATCACCAGGTCCCAACCGGCGGATACCAAGTCTTCAAAACGCTCTCGGTTGTATTCAGCCATCTGCTTCGCCGACCATCCGCGCCGACTTTCCAGCGGTTTGACCGAATCCATGGAGCAGACCACTTGTGGATGGCTCTGCCAGATGTTGTCTTCCTTGGCGATGCGACGGTAGGCCGAGAAATCACTGGGGATGAGCAGCCTAAAATCCTCGTTGAAATGGAGGCGCATCTCGGCCACCCATTGGGTCACCAGCCCCTTCGGGGCAATAACCAGCGCCCGCTTGACCAGCCCACGCAGCTTCAGTTCACGGAGAATGAGTCCGGCCTCTATGGTCTTGCCCAACCCAACCTCGTCGGCCAGCAGATAACGGACCCGATCCCCCGCAATAGCCCGGGACAGGGCCCGGATTTGGTGAGGAAGCGGTATGACCGACGACTCGATGGGCGCTATCAAGACATTCTTGGTCAAGGCGTCCGCCACGCGTGCAGCAGCGGCTACATAAGCGATGCCGTCAGCGGTCCCCGTTCCGGAGCGCTCCAGAGAGGCGAGCTTGGACGCACGTAAGCGGACCACCAAATCGCGGCCAGGTAGCCAGACTCGGCAGGTCGTCTCACCCCAGAGCGTCTGGGACTCGATGACCTGACAGTGCTGCCCATGGTCCGGGCTGAAATACCAACCGCTCGCATCAATCCTCATATTCAAAGAATTCGCTCATGCCCCTTCCCCCGAGCGGGTGACCGCCTGGTCGTACCACATGAGTAACTTGGGGTCTTCGTGGAGGATTGTCTCGGGAATCTTGCTGGCCACGGCAACGATGGTGTTGTAGTCGCGTTCTTGCCAGGCTTTCTTAAATCCAGCTCGCACAGCCTCGAGTCGAAACACCTTGAGACGTTTCTGTTTGGATTTTCTATATTCCTCAAACTCCCGCATCAGGGCGCGCTCACGCAGCTTCTCCAGATCACCGGCCTTGTTGGGGTCTGGGACGTACCATCTGTCTTTGCCCTTGGCCCTCAGTGAGGGATTGTCTTTGGCTAAATTGCGTAGCTCTTTGAAGTTTGATGAGAGGTAGCTGTGGATCTGGCTCGGCACTTCGCCCGTGCCTTCGTAGCGCAGGAAGTTCTGCTCGAGCAATTCATCAACCTCAAGCATCACTTCGTTTTTTTGCCAGCCGCCAATCTCCTGCATGAATTGCGGCTTCAAATCGCCCGCGGTTTGCGGCTTCCTGGTAACCTGCTGTTTAAGCCACTGGATGGCCGAAGCTTCGTCGCAGACAAAAAGAGACAACTGAAGGATTTCCTTAGTACTGATCCGTCTCTTGTCGTACTCAGCGGCCTGATCGGGCAGGAAATACATCCCATCACGTAGCGGAAAACGCTGTTCCAGTCCGGCGTAGAATTCCGCAGCCGATAGAGGAACAATCGCGCCGCGCTGTACATGGAAGGCAACCATGCGATCAAAAAGTAGGAAGTTCTGACGCTCGGCAATGATCTCCATCTGATCGTTCTTTGAAACAAATATGCGAAGCTGTTTAAGATGCGTCCTAAGGAAATCCCAAACTCCGTCTTCAGCACTGACAGATAGCCTGAAGCGTTCTTCCAGCCCACCATTTGGCTTATATGCAGAAATCACCAAGTCCTGGTCAACTGCTCCGGCTCTATTAACGGCGTTAAATGATCGCTGTTGTTTATCTAGAACGCGAACGTCGGCAACGACTAACCCGGATCGTTCGATAGATTGTTGGATGGCGGTCCAAACGGCATTCTGGCTATTGTGAAATTCAATAGTTATCCATCGTCCTGGTTTCAGCACGCGCGCATATTCCCGAAATGCCGCTGTCATCATGCGGGAGTAAAATGGAAGGTCCTTCTTGTGCACGTAATTTAGAACGCAATCGTCTTCCTTTCTGCTCTTGAGACGCACCCAGGCTTCCATAAACAGATTCAGTTCTGCGTACTGGAGGGATTCTCCAAACGGAGGGTCCGAAAAGATGTAGTCGACCGCATCGCTGGCGACATCCCTTAGATCGGTGGCGCTCTGTGTTGAGATTGAGCATGTTCTCCTCGTGGCAGTTGATAGGTTGCCGATCTTACGAACTTTCCTACGTAGAACATCGAATACGTTCCGCTCGAGGTGGATGGAGGGCGTAAACAAGGTCCCAGATACGCCGCCACCACCACCAAGATAGCCCTGCTTTCGAGAGACGTAGTTATTGATTGCGCTCAGGCAGAAGCGAAAAAGTGACGTGTAGCGAGAGGATGGTAGTTCTAGCTGCCACAACTCTCCCATGGCGAATAGAGCCCTTGGCGTATACATGTGGCAGATGTGTGAGATTCCAGTGCCATTAATTAATTTGTTCGTCTGGCGTCCCGGAAAAAAGGTATCAGTAGGGATATTCGGCCACTGGCGATTTGCAAAACACTCGTAAGAAGCCTTTCTCTCCCTATCGGAAATCTTAACTTGCATGCGCTTCGATCCAGATCTAACTGTCTCCTCTACGAGCACAAATCGCGGCACACGAACAATCTGATTTAAGACTGGATCCAATCTGGTATCAAACGGTCGCTCGAGTTTTGTAGCGCCGGTCGCTCTGGAACTGCTTTTCCCGACAATTGAGCGACAGTTAGGGCACGGAAAGGATTTCTGCATCTTACCGTCCTTCAACGCGACATCCCAGAAGACGAGCTCCTTGCTACATTGCGGACAGAGAAAGACATCGGACCAAATGGCACTCAACACTTGGCCGGACCCGGTGCGATACAACCAGGAAAGGGATGTCTCGACTTTATCTATGGCTCTAAGTGCTTCCGTTTCGAAGTAATCGAGGTCAGATAAGTCGAGGTAGTTTCGCGCGATAAAGGTGGCAATCGGAGAGAGATCTGACAGTATTGACTGCCGCTCTCCAACCAATGAAATAGTTGAACCCTGCTCATCAAGAATAGCCCCATCATCATTCACCTGGTAACCGAGAGCCTCGATCTCTTTGGAGTTTCCACACAGCTGAGCAGCGACCCCCGTCATTCCTGTCCCACAGAAGCCATCAAGTACCACGTCACCGGGCCGCGTGTAGTGTAGGATGTAACGGATTAATGCTTTATGAGGGACTTTCGTGTGGTATGAATGAGCGTTGTAGATAGGATCGTTTTTTCCCTCACTCACATCCGACGCGAACGGTTCCCGGCGATAGTTGTCTGCAGCGGAGTTATACGGGGCCCCATAGTGGTCTATGAAGTGCTTAGTAAACGGATTGCGGCAAGCCGTGAAATATGGCGGATCGGACAGGGCTAAGATGTCTTCGTCCTCTCCAATGGGGACTCCCTCAATCTCGCGGAACTGCGGGTTCCCAAGCTTCTCTCGAAGCTTCTCGAGGAAGTAATCCCGACGCTTCTCGTCGTTTTCGAATGTTATCCCGAGACATTCAACCGCGCCGGTAGGGTGTGGCGCTTCGGGCCCGAAGTCTAAGAGATTATCTGTTTTTTCCATTCCTAAACTTCCGCCTGCAGAAGAGACATGCGTCCGGTTTCTCACTCCAATACGATCCGAACTTTTCCTGGCTCCTTGCCCTTCGTGAGTTCGTCGAGGTAATCCTCAAACCGTTTCTTTATTTCCGCGGGCGTTGCCGGTGACCCTCCGGAGAGAAGGGCCGAGCGCAAGTCAGCGGTCGTGACCGGCACCTTCTGGAGACCGGACAGCACCTCCCTCAGGGCATTGATGAAGGCCTGCTTGAGCTCGTCCGGCAGGGCTCCCTTCTTGATGAAGCCATTTACCAGCTTCTTGGGCCCGGGCTTGAGCAAATCCAGGTTGCCTTTGGTGGTCGGGTCCTCCAAGTTGGTAAGCAGGGTCTGGGTCCAGTTGTCCACCAAGCTGTCCAATTCATCGTCCAAATCGTCCAGTTCCGCGCCCACGGAGGCGGCGCGCGGTTCTGTGCTGGGTTGGTAGCTGCAGTGGGGGCAGACGGGAGAGGCGTCCATCTCTTGTTCAATCAGTGCGAAGCAACTCCTTAATCCCGCCAGGCGGTTTTGAAAGTCGCTCAGGTGCTGGCGGGGCATCAACTCGACGGTGGATAGCCTCTGTAGCACCTGTAGCCGCTCGCCATGCATGAGGCCGGCCTTACGCTCGTCTTCGTTCACGCCTAGCCGCGCCCTGAAGTGCATATCTAGGTACGTCTGCACATAGACCTTCTTCAGTTCAGCCAGTTTGCGCTGGGCCTCCTGGCGAAATGTGGCTGCGCCGCGCTTGTCCGGATCCCCAAGCTGTGCGAGCACCTCGTCACGCGCCTTGGTCATCTTGCTAACCGACCCGTGGTCCGAGGGCAGGACTCTCTCAGCTGCGAATAGAAACGAAGCGGTAGGACCAAGATCAGCGACCAGCTCCTGCAAAGACGTGATCTTGGCCAGGGATTTGAGACCGTTTCGATGAGAGGTAACCTGCTGGGCGTCGTCCCGGAAGTTCTTAAGTTTGCCGGGTGAGGTGTAGGCTTGGAGTGATTCCAGGAAGCCTTTGGTTTCGTCGAGCTGATCACGGAGCTTCTCCGCTTCGTCCTCAGCCAGCAGAAGCCGGCCCCAGAAGGGCAGGCGATTTTGCAGGCTCTGCTGCATGAGAACCAGCCTTTCTACGGAGCCCAAGAGGCCCTTCTGCAGTTGCTGGACCGGTTCTTCCTTGCCCTGGGTAACCAGCTGGGCCATGCCCGGCGTGAGACCGAGCAATGCGAACACGGATTTTAGTGCTGGGAGGTTCCAGTCCTTCGGCCTTTCGATGTGTTTGGGCTGTGTGAGATCGCTCACGCTTGAGCCTGCCAATTGCGTCAGGCTAGTAGCGTCAAACTTTTTGCCCGGGATGGCGAGAACCAGATCGCCGGAGTAAACCAAGGCAGCGATTGCAACCGCGACCCATTCGGGCTCCAGACGCTGCCGATCCTTGTCCATGTATTCCACGCCCTTGTCGTCCTGGATTAGCTCGGAGCGATTGACGACCTGGCCGTGGCCTTTCTTCTTGAGCACTCCGAGGATGTGCTTGGCGTGTTTTGATTTTTAGGATCGAGTCGCTCGCGATCGAGCAGCTCCAAGGCGTCAAGTACCGCTGTTGCCTGTTTGGTAAGGTTCTGGCCAGCTATCGCGCGTAGGGCATCTTGCGCAGCCTGGTCCCTGCTGGCCCCGGTGATGAGCAATGAGAAGAAGGGATAATCAGGCGCCCGATCCTGGAAGTGTGCTTCCAAGCAGATACCCGCGATGGTGTTGACGAGGTCGCGGAAGTTGATGCGCTCATGGGAGCCAATGCCGGACAGCGTCCGGATTGACTTGCCCTTGGCCCATTCGGTAATCGACTTTGTGCGCCCCTGATAGGTGACTTCGAAGGCGTTTGTCATATGCTTCTGAAGCCACTGCACCAGATCTCGCAGGAAGTTCAAGGACTTGGACTCGTACGTGGACTTTGCGTGTCCTGATGATGTGGAAGCCAAGTCCAGCGCTGCGGCGTAGTTCCTGAGCGCGGTGCGAAATTCATCCTCCGTGTTGTTTAGCCGTAAGAAGAGTTCGTCGGAGTTCTTGTCATCCTTGAAGTGCGGCGTATCGAAGGGTTGGATGAAATAGACGTAGAAATCTCTCGGGGGAACGGCGGTGGATCGCTCGTTGGGTGCTCCGAAGAAGAGGTATCCCTGGCGCGCGGCCTTGCGTTCCAGCCACTCCAACTCGTGCTGCCAGATCTTGTAACCGGTGACGTAGGTCTGGTCCGTGCACTCCATGACCTGCTTCAGGGCCTCATAGTAGTACCGGTCCAATTGAAACGAATCGAGACTCTCGGCACGTTTCTCAATCAGCGCGTCGAAGTCGTCCGTCTTCTTCAGGTCGAGGTAGAATTGCTGGTTGTCCGGGTTCGATGAGATGAATTGCCCACTGACTGTCTTGTGGATTTCCCGCAGGACGGTCACCACCTGGGAGTGTTCAACGACAACTATTTTTGACCGGGGCGACGACGATATTTGCCCACTGAAGTTGATCGTTTGTCGAGTCGGTTTTGGCTCTCCTTTCTTGGGGTTTGAGAAGGGTTTCTGTTTCTCTCCTGCTTTCCGAGCGTGGGGGTGGAGTGAGGGCGTAGCCCGAACGGAGTTCCCACGCTTCGCGACGTTCTGATAAGCCCATCGAAAGGGCTCCTGGTTGAGTTGTACGGCCCCACCCCTTGACCCGTTTGTCTGTATGGCCAGGAGAAGGGGCTTCGCGTGACATTTTGTTCTGTCAACAGCCGAGCGGGAGTCAACTGGCCTCCTTTTGGGTTCGCTTCTTGGCCGCTTCCATTCGGTAGCTGGAAACGTTCAATTCCAGGATCACACTGTGATGAACCACCCGATCGATAGCCGCGGCCGTCGTCAGTGGATCCTTGAAGATCTTCTCCCAGTTCGAGAAGACCAGATTGCTGGTCAGTAGGATGCTGCGTCGTTCGTAGCGATGAGACAAAAGCGTGAACAGAATCTCCATTTCTTGCCGGTTCTGTTGCACGTAGCCAATGTCGTCAATGATCAGCGCCTCGAATCGATCGAGCTTCTTGAGTTCCTTTTCCAGGGTCAGCTCGAGCTTGGCTCGAAGCAGCCGTTGCACCAGCAGCGCACAGGTGGAGAACAACACTCGGCGATCCTGCAAGATGAGCTCCTGCCCTAAGGCGCAAACCAAGTGAGTCTTCCCGCTTCCCGGATTGCCGAAGACCAATAGGTTTTCAGATCGATCCAGAAAGTCTCCCTCCAGAAGCGCGGACAATTGGCGATCCACATTTTGTGGAAGCCGAGAACGATCTAGTGCCGTCAGGCTCTTGTCCCAGGGAAGCTTGGACTGCCGTCGCAGCCGTTGGATTCGGCGTTCCCGGCGGTCAGCCACCTCCAACTCGGACAACGCCAGCAGATACTGAGGATAAGACCAACTTTCCTTCGAAGCCAAAGTGGCTTGCGAGCTGTGATGCTCTCGAAACGTCGGTAGGCGCAGTTCCACCAGAGACTGGCTTAGTCGTTGCAGATTTCCTCCACTCATGGCCTCACCTCCGACTCCCGTGTACTGAGCAATCGGTCGTAGACATGGATATCGACTTCAGGGACCTGGACTTCCCAGGCTGGGCTCGCCGGCTCAAGCAAGGCCTCTTTCAGAACTTGAAGTCGCACTCGGCACCCCCTTTCAATCAGCTTCTTCAGTGCCTGTCCGACTCGCTGCTCCCCCTCCTTCGCTGCCAACTCCAGGATTCCCAGATACTGACGGTCGGCTGTCCCAGGGCAATCCTCTCGCAGTTCATCGTAGGCGACTCGAAACAGCACACCGGGGAACAGGTCTTCCCGCCAGCGGTAACGTGCAAAGGCTCCCGGCTTGCGCACCAAAGAGTGGATTACGTGCCGGTAATCGATCCGATGCTTGCCCTCGCCTCGCAGTCGAGGCATCTGGGCTACCACCTGGCTGGCATACCGCACCTCGATCCGCCCACATCCGAACCTCCACCCGCTCTCGGATCAAGCGGCTGTCGACCGAGTAGGTGTTGTTACGGACTCGGATGGTTGAACTTGGCGAGACCTTCACTCGATAGCTAACGAAGTCCTCCAGTCGACGATTCGGTAACGGCGCCATCACCTCCAGTTCTTCCTGAAGTCGCCTCTGCCGTCCTGCATTCCGGCGCTCGATGATTCTCTGGATGAATCGCTCGTAGTCGTTCCGCTCCAGAAAATCTCGGCTTCCTCTCAACAGCAGCTCTTGTTCGATGGCTCGCTTGAGCCGGTGATGGGATTGCTCGACATCTCCGTTTTCGTGAGCCTTCCCCGCCTGGGTCCGGCTCCACTTCATGCCGTAATGATCCAGTAATATCTGATAGCGACGCGTGAATACTCCTTTCTTGAGATTGTCGACGGCAGCCGACAAACGATCCGTTCGATGTTCTTGAGGAACTGCTCCCAGCTCCCATATCGCGTTCTGGACTCCCAGCGTCAGGCTCTCAAATGACTCACTGAAGCACAGCGTTGTCGTTTCCCAGTTCGAATAAGTTAGAACGAAGTGATAGAGCAGATGAGGAAACGGTTGCCCTGCGATCGTCACTCCCAGGCTGTTCATAAAGGTGAAGTCGGACTGGGCTTGATGCCCCGGCTCGTGACGCTGCGGAAACATCACTTCCTTCAGCTCACCGTTGCGGGCTCTCCACTGTTTGATGTGCCGCTGCAGCGTTCGTAACTGGCCTTCTTCGAACTTCCCTTCATGAACCCGATTCAGATGATCGAAGACGGTCGTCGCCTCCACCGTCGGAGATCGTTTCAGAATCCCTTCCACTTCCGGCCACACCCATTCGTAGGGGTCCGGTCGGGTTCTCCAGGTCCTCTCCGGCCGACACTCGCTCGGTAGCTTCCCAGACTTCAGATACCTTCGTGCCGTATTCCGCGCCATGCCTGCTTTCGCAGCGGCCATCGTCAACGTCTTTTCCTTTTTCCGCAATTTCATCAGTCTCCTGATCTGCTGGTCTGTAACCATGCTTTCCATGGTCCAAATCAGCTCTGAAAAAGCGGGCAATTCTAATTGTCGCCGTGGAAAATTCTACTCGTCGTTGATCAGGTCGCCCTGGCAAAATCAGAGAGGAAAAGGTCTCCGTTGAACTCAACGTCAGACAGCCTCGCATGGGAGAAGTCTCGAACATCCGTCGCTCCCAGGGTAACGTCTCGACTGGTCTCCAGGCGAGAATCCGCGGCGCGCAGAGCCCCCGAGCGCACTCCGTGCAAAAGCGGCCAATAGGTCGTGTCAGGGGATCTGGCATTCCCGCGCTTGCAGGGGTGAAACGCGGCGAGCAAGGAGGTTGGGTTACAGACTAAGTTGTCCAGAATCCATTGAGAAGTCCCGGAAACCGTGAAGCGAGTTTGTCCGCCTGTTCTCAGAGGCCGTCGCGAGACACAAGCAAGACGTGAATCCGCCAGATCTCGTCGCGCGAAAGCAGCGCTCCGAACGAAGGCATCGCGGTACCCTTGCGACCATTCGCGACGGTGTAAAAGAATTGTCCAGGACTGAGTTTGGTCCTGAATACATTCGGGCCGCTGCCGCCCTGGGACTTGTGACAGCCCACACAGCGCGTGCGGTAGAGTCGCTCCCCCTGGGCGATCGCCGTGTTTCGATCCAGGTAGGGGTTTGTCAACTCCACCTCGGCCACCTGCGGGACAGCCGCCGCTCGCATTGGCTCACCGCCTTCGGTGGGCGGGAAGCCGTACCCAGGCAAGACCCTGCCGCCGAGCGTATGACCTGGCTCCCCGACCTTCGGCAGGCCGCCCTCGAGGAAGGTGAGATTCGTCCCGGGCGAAACGCGCGCCGTGCCGCCGCCGTCCAGGGCGAACACCCAGATGTTACCGGCCTTCGGTTCCGTGTAGTAGAACGTCATGTCGCCGCCGATGCCGCCAGACGGAACGGCCAAGTACTGCGTGCCGTCAAGCTCGTAGGTGATGGGGCTGCCGATGATGCCCGAGCCGGTTTGGAACTGCCACAGCAGCGTGCCGGTGCGGGCGTCGAACGCCATGAAGTAGCCGCGCATATCTCCGGTAAAGACGAGCCCGCTCGAAGTGGCCACGGCGCCCGCCCAAAAAGGCGCGGGGCTGACGCTTCGCCACACCACCTTGCGCTTGACTACATCGAACCCCACGAAGTTGCCGGGGTTCTCGCTGGTCGTGTACTGCTGATAGTCAGCGCCCATGTAGAACTCACCGTTGGTGGGGGGCTCAAATTGGTCCTCCGCCCAGAACTTGTATCCCATCGCCCACTGATTGGACATGAAGTAGATGTATCCCAGATCCGGGTTGTAGGCCAGCGGCTGCCAGTCGATCGCCCCTTCGAGGCTGGGAATGATCGGACCGACCTCTGGGCCGCCAGATTCGGCCACCATGTCCGGGTTCACCTTGGGGCGGCCGGTTTGCGGGTCGAGGCCGAATGCCCAGTTGATCCCGGGGACAATGGGCTCGCCGTAGATAAACTTGCCGTTGGTGCGGTCCAGCGCATAGAAGAAGCCGTTCTTATCGTGGTGAAACAGGGCCTTGACGGGCCCCGCGTCGCCGAGGACGAGGTCCGCCAGCAAGGGTGTGCTCACGGCATCGTAATCCCAGCAATCCCACGGGGTGTACTGAAAGCCCCATTCGATGTCGCCGCTATCGGCGTCGATCGCAATCGTCGCGGCGGTCCACTTGTTATCGCCCTTGCGTACGTGGCAGTTCCAGGGCCCGGCGTTGCCCGTGTTCCAGTAGACCAGGTTCAGCTCGCGATCATAGGCGCCGGTGGTCCAGGTCGAGCCGCCGCCGTTCTTCCAGGTGTCACCGGGCCAGGTGTCGTTGCCCGGCTCGCCAGGACCAGGGATCGTATAAGCGGTCCAGCGCAAGGCGCCCGTCTTGGCGTCATAGGCCTTGACGAAGCCACGGATGCCGTACTCACCGCCGGCCACGCCGGTGAGCACCATATCTTTCACTACCAGCGGCGCTCCGCTGATGCTATAGCCTTGTTCCCACTCGATGACCTCGATCTCCCAGACGACCTCGCCGCTGTCCTTGTGGAGCGCGATCAGGCGCGCATCCATCGTGCCGACGTACAGCAGTTCGCCAAGCAGCGCCACGCCGCGGTTGATCGACCCGCAGCAATACACGCGCTCGGCTTCATCGGACAGCTTCGGGTCGTAGCTCCATTTCTGGGCGCCGGTACGGGCATTGATCGCAAACACCCGCGATCCATCGGCTGAAACGTAGAGCACGCCATTGTGAATCAGCGGCGTGGCCTCCAACCCGCGATTCTCCCCGCCGGTCGCGAACGCCCACACCGGCTGCAGCCGGTCTACATTAGCCGGGGTGATCTGGTCGAGTTCAACGAAGCGCTGGCCGTAGTAGTCTCGGCTGTACATCAGCCATGACGAGTTGTCGCCGGCCGCCTGCTCAAGGTCAGCGCTGGTGACCGGTTGCGCCCGGGCCACAGAACACGACAGCGCCGCTACCGCGGCCAGGGCCATCCCGGGCGTCCTAACCCGAAGTTCCAGATCGAAAGCGAGCCTAACGGAACGTAAAGGCCACATTTTTTCTTTCCTCCAATTACGTCAGCCTGCGGACGATGGGCTTTCGGTGCAAGCTATCCGGCCAAGTCTGCCGAGTCGAACACCTTTGAAAAGGAGCTTCTCCAGACCTGCGTCCAGATCCCGAGATGACATTTAGCGGACGAGCACCAGGAAGCAACGCCGAGCGACCGGCCCGCGAGATTTTTAGGGGAATTATAAATAAAGGTTGACAGATCCTGGTTGACGCTGTATGCTATTCCTATGATGAAGAAAGCACCAGGACGATCCCACCGAGAAGGGCTTTCCCTTATTGAACTCTTTGAGATGTTCCCATCTGAGAAGGCCGCTGCCAAATGGTTTGAGGACGTACTTTGGCCAAACGGTCGATGCTGCGGGAAGTGCGGGAGCACCAGAACTCAGCCAGCCAGCCATAAGAAAATGCCCTACTGGTGCTCGGATTGCCGAAGCTATTTCAGCATCAAAACCGGAACGTCCATGGCAAATTCCAAGGTTCCCCTTCGCAAGTGGGCCTTTGCCATCTACATCTGCCTGACCAACCTTAAATCCGTGTCGAGCATGAAGCTCCACCGGGATATCAAAGTGTCTCAGCCTACGGCTTGGTTTATGTTGCACCGCATCCGCGAAGCGTGGGGTGACGAGCCCAGCGGTGACTTTGCAGGTCCAGTTGAAGTGGACGAGAGCTACTTCGGGGGTCGCCGCCGAAACATGAGCAACAGCCGCCGCAAGGCACTGGCCGATACGGGCCGTGGTCCTGTTGGAAAAACCGCCGTTGTCGGAATCAAGGACCGGGCCACCAAACAAGTCCGGGCCAAGGTCACACAGCGGGTGGACTCGGAGAGCTTGCAGGGATTCGTGAAGGATAACACCCTGCCAGGAGCCCAGGTCTACACGGACGACGCAACCGCCTATGATAGCTTGCCGTTCCCCCATGAGTCCGTTCGGCACAGCGTCTCAGAGTATGTCCGTGACATGGCTCACACGAACGGGGTGGAGAGCTTCTGGGCCACGCTGAAACGAGCGCACAAGGGAACCTTCCACAAGTTGTCACCGAAACACCTGAACCGTTACGTCCAGGAGTTCGCAGCGAAGCACAACATGCGGGACTCAGGAACGCTTGCGCAGATGCGGGACACGGTTGCTAGGCTTGTCGGCAGGAACCTTCTCTACCGTGACCTGATCGCTGACAACGGCCTTAGCCGGTTTACTCGGGACTGATCGGCGAAACAGGGCCTTCGCCAGTTTCTCCGGGGTTGCGCCTTTGAGGTCTCTCTTTGGGTCAAGCATTGGTGGTCTCATGGTGGTATAATCCTATGTTAAGATTATGACTGAGGGATATCACGTTTCCGTAAGTCGGCCTCCGGTCACTCACGTATATAATTCCCTAAAAAATCATGCCTAGCATTCCTAAAGCCGAAACTGTAGGGCCTCTACGATTCAGGTTTGCCGACAAGGAATGGCCAGCCAGGATCATTGGCCTTATTCAAAACATGTCGGACTCTTACGCTGCTCGACCGGTTTTTTCTGGCACTTCTGCGGCTGAAATTGAGGATTTCCTTACGGCTGAGGTATTTGGCCTGCTCGATATACATCTTTCTAGCAGCATCACCTTCGATGACGACTCCACAGGCTGGACAGGCCACACGGCTAATCTGTCCGTCAACGAGATTGATTTGTGCCGCGACCTCGCATCTGCGGCATATGAAAACTTCGTTCTCGCTCATGCTTCTCCTGAAGCCCAACTAATTTTTTAATTCAACGAACCCACGCACCACTGTTCTGGTGCGCCCGATGGCTGGACCAGAGACCGTCCCCGGAGCGTACATAAGATCATCATCCGATCGGGGGAGACGCTCCGACGCCAGGATGTATTTACGGAGTTCCTCTTGATTTTTCTTGGGAAGCCGGAGGTAGGACTCCCGGTCATGCTCGGGAAGGTGAGATAGCAATTCGGATAGTATTAAGGCCATTTCGAGTTCTCCTCGTTAGGAGAACCCTTGACCTCGACTCAAGAGATGAGGGACAATGCCGCTACCTCTAGAGTATTTTCTGCCGGGTTATCCATTAAGGCGGCAGACAAAAAGACCGGGTTCACGCCCGGTCTTTTTGCGTCAAGGGTCAGTATATCACCTCACCTTTTCCTCCCACCAATCCTGAGCTTCACTCTCAGGTACTCCATGCCTCGATCCCCTTTGATCCGATTGCAATTCCCGCACAACAGTTGCAGGTTTTCGATGTGACCCGTCCCTCCGTCATTACGGGCGATGATGTGATCCACTTCCAAGTTGCGTAACTCGAAGTGGGTACGACATCCGTTGCAGTGGCCTTCTTGTTCCCCGTAGATCTTCTTTCGGTTGGCATCGGAGTTGTACTTAGGGATAGTTCCCAGGTCTGTGCGTTTGGGAATATCCGTTCGGAGGATGACTTTGTAGAACAGGCCCAGTTCATCCCTCATTCTCTGCTGAACCAGATCGGCGGCCTTTGGGGAGATGTCGATCCCTGACCAATGACGGCCTAGACCCTGGGCAGAGATACAGGTTGTGGCACACCCACAGAAAGGGTCTAGCACTATGTCTCCCTCGTTGGAGGAAGCCTTGATAATCCGGTCTAGTAGATCCAGAGGCTTCTGTGTGGGGTAGCCGACACGCTCCTTGGCCTGAGAATTTATCGGACTAATGTCTGCCCAAATATCGGCCGCCGCCTGTCCTGGCATCTCATCGAGGTATCGTTTTTTACGTGGAACTTTACTGTCAAAATAGATGTAACCCTTTCGATCAAGTTCCTGCATCTTTTCTTCTGTATATCTCCATGGCCTTGTCACGCCATGGAATGCATATACAGGGCCGCGCCCACCAGGCGGGTTTAGATTGTCTAAACTGAATCTCCCCCGAGAATCCTCATAGGTAAACTTCGATTCAATGTAGTCCTTCGAGTAGGGGACAGTCTGGCGATTAAACACGTAGTCCTTGCTCTTAGAGTAAAAGAGTATGCGGTCGCTGATTGCCCCAAATCGTTTGGCGTCGGCATGGAAGTTAAAACGTTTCCAGACAATCTCATTCCTAACGTTGCCTCTCCCGAATACTGCATCCATGACCAGCTTGAGATAGTGGCTCATGGTGGGGTCGCAGTGGAGGTAAATGGATCCCGTAGGCTTGAGTATCCGGTGTATTTCTAGAAATCTAGACGCCATGTAAATCAGGTAGGACTTGTCACTGTCCGTCATGGCCGCCAGCAGAACTCGATAGAGTGCCGGGTGCTTGGCCTCTATTAGGTTTACCCACTCGACGTTGATGTCCGTGAGGGTCCAGGTGTCCTTGAATTCGGCTCCAGCGGCCTTGGAGCCTATTGGGGCGGCATAGTTGGACTTAGAATTAAACGGAGGGTCCAGATAGATCAGGTCCACGGACTCCGAGTTGAGGCCGCGCATGATCGGAAGGTTGTCGCCCGTCCACAGCGTGCGGTCTTTGAAGTTGGACACGCAGAAGAATTACCACGGGGCAAGGCGGTGCGTCAACCTTTATTTATAATTCCCATTTTTAGACCGCGAACGTTCTACAGGTGATTCGCCAGAAAGGGCAGCCCTCGCTTCCCATGGAAGCTGTGCTTGCCGGCGAAGACCTCCTGCTCGGCAAGTTCGGTTTTGCCGAGGTCTTCGAACCCGTCTAACGGACCTGTGGAGGTGGATTCGGTACCCGCGCCCGCGGCGGGGGCCAAGGCTACTCTCATTCCGGCCAGCCCGAGTTCACGACGAGTCAGCTTCTGTGACATGCCCACAGTGTACAGAGCACGAAGTCATCCCGCCACCAGCTTTCGATGTCCGACACCTCCTCCAGCCCTAGGCTAGGACCTCCCGAGGGCACAGTTCGTGTTTGGCGGGGCGGCTCGTGGGTCGCCGATGCATGGGTCCTGCGTTCGTCGCGCCGCCTCTGGGTCGAGCCCGAGTACAGGTACAACTACATCGGGGGTTCGGAGTGTTCGGGAAGTGATCCGGTGCTTCTTCAGGGAAGTGTTGTTGACTGTGTCCAGGAGGACTTTGATAATCCTTTCGAAAAACGGCTGCCGGGCGGGATCGAGGATGCCCGAGAACTCCGTGTTGTAGCTCATGAGGCGGGTCAGGGAGATGGGCGGGGGCTCTTGGAGCAGCGAGGAATCGATGACGTACTCCACGCCGCCCGGTGCATCGGGCAGAAAGTCGCCCTGGCCGGATGCGGCGACAAGGATCGAAAGCCTGCCGGCACAGCCCCCCCTGCCCACGTGGGTAATGAGAAAAACAGGGAAGAGGAAAAATACCTTGGGGTGGTTGAGGGCGAATGTGGAGGTTTCTTGTGGGAATTGCGGCAGTCAAAGCCCGCGATCGAAAGGAAGAATAGGGAGCCGATGCCGATGGAGATTAAGCCGACGAGGAACTTGTTGACGAAAGGCTAGACCCCATAACCTGCTGGGCGTATTATCTGGAAGCAAAGCACAGCTAGCAGACTTATCTGGAAACCGGATAGTCAATAGCGATGCGAAAAATCCGTTCTCAATAATTGCTAAGCATTGATCAGTGCTCACCTACGTCGCAGAATCTGAACAATAAGGAAAATATGATGCACTATGCTTTTCGACTAACGTCATTCCGCATTCTTTTGATGATGATTACCTTGATTGCCAATCCCTGTAACGCTGCGGATACTCGGCCAAACATTTTGCTCATCGTGGGCGATGATATGGGCTACTCTGACATAGCCCCCTTCGGTGGAGAGATCGACACGCCGAACCTGGACACCTTGGCCAAGTCCGGCATGCTATTTACGGACTTTCACACCTCAGCATCGTGCTCGCCCACCCGCTCGATGCTGTTCAGCGGAACGGACAATCATCTCGCTGGGGTAGGCTCGATGGGTGAAACGATAACGCCCAATCAGAAGGGCAGGCCGGGGTACGAGGGGTATTTGAATCATCGAGTTGTGACCATCCCTACGCTCTTGCGGGACGCCGGTTATTTCACAGCCATGGCCGGGAAATGGCATGTCGGTGAAGAACTCGAAAAAGACCCTTCCCGACGCGGTTTCCAGAAAGCGTACACAATGCTGACCGGCGGCACTAGCCATTTCGACGACGAATGGATGATGTACGCCAACTACGCGCCGATCTATCGCGAGAACGGGGCTCGCGTGCATGTGCCAAAGGGCTTCTATTCATCTGAGTTCTATACCAGCAAGCTGATGGAGTATCTGGACGAACGCCCTGCAGATCAGCCGTTTTTCGGTTATCTCGCGTTTACTGCACCGCACGACCCTCTACACGCCCCGGATGACTGGATTGACAGGTATAGGGGAAAGTACGACGAGGGATACGACGCACTCCGCCAGACCCGTCTCAAGCGGCTGAAGGACCTCGGCTTCATTGCGCCGGATGCGAAACCGTTTCCAAGATTATCGACGATCCCACCCTGGGAGGAACTGACAGGCGAACAGAAAAAGGTCGAAGCCCGAAGAATGGAGGTCTATGCCGCCATGATCGCCAACATCGACCATCAGTTGGGTAGACTGTTCGGACATCTCAAGAAGACCGACCAGTGGGAGGACACCCTGGTCATTTTCTTTTCGGACAACGGGGCTAACGGTCTCCAAATGCACCAGTACCCAAATACCGACAAAGCTTGGGTCGAGCGAAACTCTGACAACCGATTCGAGAACCTTGGTCGCCAGTATTCACGGATGGCGGCCGGTCCCGCCTGGGCTCAAGTCAGCATGCCGCCATTTCGCCTGTTCAAATTAGTTGTCGCCGAGGGAGGAATTCGCTCGCCGCTAATCATGGCCGGACCGGGCGTCGAGAAGCCGGGCACGCTGAGTGGTGCTTTTTCGCACGTCATGGATATCGCTGCGACAATTCTAGAGGCGTCGCAGACACCACATCCCGGCACCTCCTACAAGGGCCGTAAGGTCGAGCGGCTTCGCGGTCGGTCCCTATCCCCTGTGCTCAGCGGAAAGGCAAGCGTTGTTTATAAAGACGATACCGCTGTGAGCTGGGAGTTGTTTGGAATGCGTGCCGGCCGGAAGGGCGATTACAAATTACTTTGGTTTGTCAAACCGTTTGGCCCAGACGATTGGCAGCTCTATAACCTGGCAAAGGACCCGGGTGAAACAGTTGACTTGTCCGGGCGAATGCCCGAACTCCGTAACGAAATGATTGAGCTCTGGAATCGCTATGCGCAAGAGACCGGCGTAATTCTGCCGTCGAAGAACCTTTTTGCACCTTGAGCCTAAAACGACTTCCGATGTTGTTACCCGCCTCAACAAAACTGGGGTAAGATCCATACCATCAACTCGTCTTCCGCGCGTTGGTGAGCCTCGTAGAAATCGTGGAGCGCATCCTCGGGATCACGTAGCGGGCCCTCTGCAACGGCCCAGCAGAGCCCAAGGGCGACAACCAGCGCGATTAGGACGATTGGGATCTTCGCCATCTCTCGAAGGCCTGCTTGTAGTGCGTCTACTATGGATTATCTAGCTATCAAGTCGGTTCGGGCTCGATGCGCGAGAGCGCAGTCCCCTGCACACAGTCTCAAATGAAGTCTAGGGCACAGAGATAATCGTAGAAGGCCTGGCGATTCCGGGCGGATTCCACGCCGTAGCGGCGTATCAACTCTAAATAAGCGGCGATCAGCTTGCCGTGGGATTCTTGGACCAGCGGTGCGTGCCGGTTGAAATACTTAGGATTGCCAGATTGGGCCCATTGCTCCAAATAATCGCGCTGCTCCTCTATGGCTTCGTTGATCAGACCCTCGACGGACAGCAGTTCGGCCGGTGTCCCGAGTGAACTTAAGCCTTCCAGGATTGCCCGATAGTTCGGCGCCCTAATATCGACCGCCTGGCCACGGCGCAGGCGATCTTGCAGGTAAACACGCTCTGCCACCGCGCAGTCGGTTAACGCGAACAGCGCTTCCAAATAGATCGACTCTTCCCGAGACATCTGCGCCTGTGCGGGAACAAATGCCGTCCGATTGTGCGGGATCGCGCGATAGGCCGCTTCGATACTCATCGCCGGGTCGACAGCTCCGGTTGTTCCCGGCATTCGGGACACCATGTGTCCTTCTCGGAAGTCCTCCTTGAAATCAATGGGTGGTGTCGAAACAGACGGCGCCAGCTCCGCCTCCCGTCGAAGCCTGACCTTCAGCCGCCACTCCCTGATCGCGGAGCTGTTCTCAGTGAACTGCAGGGCCAGAGCCGGTCGAGTCTGGCCATGGAAAATGACCGATTTACGAAGGCGAGTGATATCGGTGGTCTGGCCATAAACCGTGCCCAGCCAGGCGTTGTGGTAGTTAGCCGGCCACGGAAAGGGGAGCAGCCGCATTGAGTAGGAGATGAAGGGAGACCGTTTGCGAACGCGGCCGGCCACTTCCATCTCAACTCCGGTAGCAACGTATCCTGGTGGTATCGCAATGGCAAAAAACTTCTCGCGCCAGGACGTGCCAACGGTTTCTTCATGGAACAGCGAGGGCCGAATTGCGTGGTTCCTTTCTACGATCGTGGGATTCGCTGGATCGACCAAAAAAACACCCCGCGGCAGCGATCGCGACGGGTCTTGATCTTCCGGTAATGGGGGCAGCAAAAGCGCTGTCTTCAGAATTGCCTCGCGGTAGAGTCCTAGGGCGTGTGGCCAGTCAAGAAAGCGCGAGCGCCTTAGGCCGGATTCCGTGATGTAGTTCGGCAAGGAGCTCTGCCTGGAACGAGCGGCCGCATCGCTTTGGAAATACACCCACACTTCGTTGAGCAGCGTCGCGAGTGTGCCGGCCGGCACATTCGATCGCTGCGGCGCCCCGGTTCCCTCTTCGACATGGGCCCGAAAGTTATCGATCATAAGCAAGTAATCGTAGGCACCGGCCACGTCGCCGTCTTTTTCGAGAAGGGCGGCGAGCCGAACCGCAGCCTCCAGTGTGTGGGGCGTTTCAGGCCTCAGGTCGGCCAGTTGCTGATAAGTGGCGACGGCCTCTTCGTGGTTGGTATTCTCCAGCAAGCGCGCTTTGAAGAAGCGGACATCCAGGATTTCGACATGGCGCCCCGACCGCTTGGCCAGCTTGTCGTAGGCTACGACGGCGAGGTCGGCGAAGCCCGAGGATTCCAGCGTGCGGCCCATCCAGAGTTCAGCTTCTCGAAAATCCGGGTCGCGCTGGGTGGCGGCGTAGAACGCGCCAAAAGCCTCTTCATGCCGCCCCTGATCAAGATGATCGAAAGCAGTGTAAAAATACTCGATTGCCGACAGCGAAGTGGTCGGCGCAAACCGGATTTTCGCATCCAATTCAGGTGAAGGTACAACGCCTTCTAGAGACAGCAACTGTAACGCCAAGCCGGCGACGAGTTCGTGCATCGCCTCAAGCGATCCGCTGACCTGTGCCCTTTTGATCCCTTGCTGCGTCACCAGGTCGACCAACAGGAGGTTGATGGCCAGCGAATTATTCTGCCGGCGAAAGTTGCCGTAAACAACCTGCTCAACTTTGGCGATTCGGCCAAGACGATCCGCTTCAGCCTGAGTAAAGAAACCAGAAGCCTGCAGTTCCATCTCGTCGAGGAAGGTTTGCAGCATGTCCCGGTTCAGGACCACGTAGGAAGGCGCTTCCGCTAGTTTGCGGCTCAACAGGTCGGCGATCGCTTTCCCCAGCCAGGCATCCTGGCCGACATCGGCGGACGCAAATGGAACCACCGTAACCGTGATCGGAGCTTCGCGAATACCGTCCGGGCCGGCCGTCGCTTGCGCGTTCGCCGGCGATGACAGGCCGAGGCAGGCTGCCAGCATCAAAGTTATGAAGGCCGCCCGTCGTTGTCCCATCTCCTCGAGTTCACTATCAATTGAAATCGGTGGCCACCAATACCGGCTCTAGACTCGCAGTTAGCTTCGCCGCGCTCTTGGCAATCGCTGCCTTGCCGGCAATCTCGGGCGAGATGTCTACCGCAACCGACACATCGCGCGAGATTAGTAGTACCTTGCCTGCCTTGCGGCTGGTGGCTTTGATTTCGACCCGGCCCCTACTGGAAACCAGATTTCCCCGCCGCAGCCCGAACTGACTGATCGCCTCGCCGGTGATCTCAACGTCAGGAGAGCGGTTGCTAGCCACCGGATCGATGATCTCGAAGCCGAGCTGCTGCAGGATGAAGGCGATCTCAGTCTCGGCGGCGGGGTCGATAGATTGCCGATCGAGATTCATTTCGGGGATCGAGATGCTGACACTGGGAAGATCTTTGCCGTCGACTTCTTTTCTGAGTTGTGTGAGAAGGTCTTCCTTTTGCTGCACCGCGGCCACTAGCGTTGGTCCGCGCTCGGCCATTGCCGTCCCGATTTTCGACGCCAGTTCCTGCGCCGCTTCCACAATGGAACCGCGCGCGGGAAAAGCGACGGTGTCGCCGTAAACCCGGCCTGTTTCCACACCGATCACTTTGGCGACGACGACGATGTCCCTTTGCACCGGAAAGGCCCGGCCGGTCACCAGAACCTGAGCCCCAGTCAAGAACCCGACCTTGGTGGCGGATTGTGGGTCCACGGTCCCCGACATGCCGAGTTCAATCTCACTCAAGGCCTTGTCGACCTCTGAGCGTTCGACCATCAACAGCGATGGCTCGTTCGACAGCATCGCGGTCAATAGAGTGGGTAATTCCGCGGCGATGTCCTCAAAGTCCTCACCGCTATGGGCGAATGGCAAGACTGCAACACTTAGCGGCGCTTCTTGCTCTAACTGTTCATCCGCCTGGTTACTCGATGAGCTCTGAGCGTGGGACAGCCGCGCCACGGCCAGCGGCCCTAAGACGCCGACAAAGATCCAAAGCGCGCCCCATCTTAGTTTCATGACATGATCCTCGTTTATGTGTTGTCAGCTCTTTCGAAGAGCATCTGAAAGACCTCAAGCAGTGTTTTCTGGGCCCGCGGATCGGAGGCCAATGACGTGATCAGCGGTAGTTCGACCGAGATTAGGGATTGGTCCGCCACGCGTCGTGTCTTGATCAGCGGTAGGGTGTTTTGCAACTTCCGGAAGACGACGACGCCACCCTTTTCAAGATAGGGCACTATTTCTGCCAGCTTGATCTCATTCTTGTCCTCGACCAGCAGTGACACGACTTGGCTGTCCTTAGCGATTCCCGATCTGCGCGCAGTGAAGTCGATGCTCTGTTGGTCGAGGAAATCGGCAAGGACTCCGACCGGATCCTTGACTACAAGGCTTTCACGCGACGCCCACTTCCGAATTGACGCTAAGAGATCCGGCGGAAAGGTGTCGAAGGGTATGTCGATCAGATCGCGGCAGTTTCCTTCGGTGGTGTCGCATTCGGCGAAACGCCATTCGAAACGACTCTCCCGCTTTACCTTGGGAACGGCGAACCGAAAGACAATCGTTCGTGGCGCGCCATCAAAGCGTGGTTGCAACCGATCGCAATCGAGAAGTTGCTGCTGGGCGATCTCCGCCTCCAGCCGCGCTGTCTCTTGCACCAAGGTGGCTGCGATCTTCGGACAGGACCGTGCGCCGGATAAGACCATCTCGATGACCGCCGCTTGTTCAGAGAAGTAGGCGGGCGGGGCGATCGTAGCAGGACCGATGCCTGCCGTTGGCAGCAGAGCGAGATCAACTTCGGCATGCCCAGCCATCACAGATGCAACCAGTGGCGAAACGACTGCAGCGGCGAGCACAACGGAGCGTAAGGCAGCTCCCGGCTTGCGATATCGCAATGCTCCGATCATAACGGACAAACCTGCGGCCTCTCGATTAACACTATGACCTCGCGGCCGAGTTTCCGTCGTGACCGCCGTCACTGCAGCTGTGCCCGTACCCTGGAACGAGGCCGTCCGAAACACCGTTTCGTGTTTACCACAGACGGTTTCGAAATGTATGAGTGGGCAGCCAGTAGGTTACTTTTGGGAGTCTGCATATACGGTCAAGTCATCAAGAAGCGCCGGGAGAATAGGGTGGTCCGAGTCGATCGTAGGTGCTTCTTCAGCCAACTGTTGTTGAGGGCGGAGTACTCCTCACCAAGACCGCTTGAGGTCCGGTGTACAGTTAGCTCGGATAGCCTTGGTCAGGCATGTTTCTTGCTTCGCACATGTTTAAAGACTCGGCAAGTCCAGGAATCTAGGTGAGATCGTGCTTTCCGGGGGCTGCTGGAGACGATTAACAACACCTCCCTGAAGAAGAACCGCCAGCGGCGAAGCTGATTTACGGAGACTAATATTCAATGATGGAACCACACGAGCCGGAAATTCCCGATCCAGGCTCCCTTTGGCGACCACGCTACGGCTG
The DNA here is from genome assembly GCA_965248635.1 of Acidobacteriota bacterium. Lineage (GTDB taxonomy): Bacteria > Acidobacteriota > UBA6911 > RPQK01 > CBDAPI01 > CBDAPI01. The sequence continues at coordinate 813,443 of OZ252114.1, forward strand.
GAACAGCGATTTTTAATCAGCGCGATACGGAAACGAGGAATGAAGGATGACCAAAAGAGATCGCTCTGGAGCAAGTGTGGTCATTGTGGGAGGAGGGCTAGCCGGTTTAACTGCGGCCCTGTATTTGGTCCGGGCGGATCGCTCGGTGAGCCTCTTCGAACGCGCTCGGCAGGTAGGCGGTCGTGGGAGGACGGGTATTGAGAACGGCTATTACCTGACCTTCGGCCCGCACGCGCTCTATCGGGCTGGTCCTGGGATGACAGTCCTACGGGAACTGGGTATTGAGGTCGATGGGAAAGTGCCTTTGAATCGGGGGCTTTGCGCGCTCCGCGCGGGAAAGATTCAACCTCTTCCTGCAACCTCAGTGACGCTGATGCGCTCTCGACTCTTTGGGTGGAGAGGAAAACTGCAGTTGATGCGATTGCTGGCTTCGATTCAGCGGCTTACCCCACGCGAACTGGCACAGCGATCGGTGAGCCGTTGGGTGGACGATCTGGTTCAAGACGGAGCCGTTCGCCAATATCTGAAAGAGCTGGTGCGGTTGACCACCTATGCCAACGATCCGGAGCGCCAGAGCGCGGACGTGGCCCTCACTCAGATCCAACTGGCCCTAAAGGCCAATGTCCTCTATCTCGATGAGGGCTGGGGTTCTTTGGTGAAGCGTCTGCAAAGTGCCGGCGAGGTCGCTGGTGTTCAATTTGTGACAGGAGCGAGGATCGCGAGCGTAGAAGGGGATGGCATTGCGCGGGGTGTGCGTTTGGCGGACGGCCGGTTCGTGGAGGCGTCGGCGGTGGTCTTGGCTGTTGATCCAGGTACTGCCAGTCGCCTGATCGGAAGGGACCAAGACCTAAGCCTCCATCGTTGGGTGGAAACCTCAAAACCCGTAAAGGCTGCCTGTCTGGATCTGGGACTGAGACGTCTCCCGCGACCCGAGCGCTTGTTTGCCTTGGGCATCGATCTCCCCCTCTACTACTCAGTCCATTCGGCGTCAGCCAAATTGGCACCGGGAGATGGCGCGCTGATTCATGTAGCGAAGTATTTGCCCGAGTCTTCAGATCGCAAGGCGGATGAGCGAGAATTAGAAGAGTTGATGGATCGGGTGCAACCGGGCTGGCGGGACGAGGTGATCGTTCGGCGTTTCCTTCCCAGAATGATTGTGGAAAACGCCTTAACGACTTCTGCTGGCAAGGGGCTAGCTGGGCGCGCCCCGACGTCGAAGTCCAGCCGATAAAACATCTCTATCTGGCGGGAGATTGGGTAGGACCGGAAGGGTGGTTATCCGATGCCTCGTTCGTGAGCGCCAAGCGAGTTGCAGAGAGAATCTTGAAAGAATCGGCTGGTGCGAAGAAGCAGAGCGAACCTCGTTGCCAATAGGCTTATTATGGGGCGCCTTTCGGCGATCCTTGCTAGCGTCGTATGTGGACAACCGGGATGCTACACTGACCAGAGTATTCAGTGTTGGGCTCTGTCATTAGACAATGCGAGGATTGAGGTGAAGCTAATCATCTTTGGATCAACAGGCAGCATAGGCCGTCAGCTTGTCACGCAAGCCCTTGAGCAGGGACACACTGTCACCGCATTCGCACGCGATGCCACGAAGGTTGACATCAAGCACAGCAATCTGCAGGTCGCTCAGGGCGATGTAATGGATCCTGTGTCGGTGGAGAGAGCGATACAAGGCCACGAAGTGGTACTGTGTTCGCTCGGGGCGGGCAGGAAAGGTACGGTCCGGTCAGAGGGAACACGAAACATCATCCGCGCGATGGAGAAAGCGGACGTCCGACGTTTTGTCTGCCAATCGAGCCTTGGAGTCGGAGATAGTCGGGGCAATCTGAACGTCTTCTGGAAATACATCATGTTTGGACTCCTCCTGCGTCCAGCGTTCGCCGACCATGTAAGTCAAGAGAACTACGTCAGGCAAAGCCGCCTGGACTGGACAATTGTCCGTCCGGCAGCCTTCACCGACGGAGAGCATACTGGCCAATACCGGCATGGCTTTCCCGGCACCGACAAGACAACCAAACTCAAGATCTCTCGCGCCGATGTTGCGGACTTTATGTTGAAGCAGTTGACGGATGATACGTACCTCCATAAGACGCCGGGGTTATCGTACTGAATGAAATGTTGCAACGCGCTACGACGCTGCCCGATAAGTCGCGGCAGCTAACTCCATTGGTGCGCCCCGCACTCAAGAGCATGGGGGGTGGTGAAGTTTCCATGGGTCTGGGGGTGAAAGGGATTGTTTACTTCGAACTGGAAGCCAGAGGCGGGCCCTGGGGTGGGCCGGCCCAGGCAGAGATCCATGGATCCTACAAGAGCATTGTGGACGCACCGGTTCTGCGCCTCGCCCAGGCCCAGGCCTCCTTAACGACTCCTGACGGGAATACCATCCTGATTCCCGGCTACTACGAGGATGTTCGTCCTCCCTCCGAGGAGGAGTGGAAGCTCCTGAACGGAGCCGTCGCCGCGTGAAACGAGGAAGACCTGAAGCAACTCCTAAGCGTGGAACAATGGATCGACGATCTCTCAGGAAGGAAAGCCCTGATCCGCCACCTCTACGATGTCACGCTGAATGTTGACGGGATCTGGGGCGGCTATACGCAGGAAGGCGTGAAAACGATCCTGCCTCACAAGGCCACAGCAAAAGTCGACTCGCGCTTACCCCTCGACGTGGATCCGGATCGACAGCTGGAAAGGATTCGCAGACATTTGGACGACCGGGGCTTCGAAGAGATCGTGGTCCGCAAGCTGGAAGGATACCCGGCTATGTTGATTTTCTCTATGCAGTGTCCGAGAGAGTGGACGGACCAAGATGAGAGGTGAGGGGCACTAGCCTCAGCACTGAGGGTGGCAATGGCCGATGTGGTGCAGGGAGAGCGGAAACGGTCCCAACCCGGTCCGAACCTCAACCGAAACGCGCTGTTGGCTGCTATTCGTTGAATCGAATCGAGGTCAGAATCAGCCTGGCTATGTCCTTCAACTCAGGGTCCTTGTAACAGACTCGGAAGTATAGCTTCGTTTCACCGGCCTTTCCCTCTCCAGTACCGAGCACGTCCGGAAAGTAGGCCGCATAGACAAAAGGATGGCTCTCCGGATGATCGTTGTCGGCATAGGATCCAAGTCGAGCAAGCTTTCCATTGACACTGATTTCTTCTACTTGGAAGGTACCCTGAGAAGCTCGGCCCAGATGTCCTTCGAAGGAGTTGTCCGAGTACCAGCCATAGTCGAAGGTTATGTAGAACACCTGGCTCTCAAATCGGCCCACGAACGAGTCTTCACCCTGCTCGGGCACGTTTCTAAGGTCGTGGGGACCAGCAAAGGAAAAAACTCTGTTCCTCAGTACCACCCACCCATCGGGGATTGTCCTGCAGGCGACTTCGGTGCTGCAGGTGACAACACACGCTACCGCTAGAGCTACAAATGCAAAGCGAGCTTTGTGGGTTGCCCAAGGACCCGATCGATTCGGTGTTGCCTTCATCTTGACACCTTCAAGGCAGCTAACGATTTGATTATCGTGGTTTCCGGATAATAAGCCCAGCAGATTGCGGGTCAAGTCCAATCACCTTCTGCTTGTCACCCATTGTCGCTGTGCCTTGGCCTGAAACGACATAGAACAGCTCATCGCCCTGGTCGTGAATGTGAAGATTCGTTGCCCCGCCTCTCTGAAAGGTTTGTTCAACCAGAATAGAGCCCGTGGTGCCGGTCTCGGGCGATGCCTTGACTACGAGGCCGTACAGCAGCGGTTCACCCTCTCCCGCCTTGAGAATGAATCCCTCAGCTGTTCCCTCAGTAACCGATGGTGACATAGACTCCAACTCGCGAACAGCCTGCGCCGAAGGCTCTTCAGTACACGCGGCAACTCCAATCAAAACGACCGCACATATCAACCGTCGCATCGAGCGTCTCCTTTCCAAAGCAATGGCGGCTCGGACAGCCGTTCGTTGGTCCGTAGGGAAGGATCCGGCCCTTGAGTGAGAGTCAACAAGACGGCCTACTCTCCTGGTTGCAGATCGATCCCACGCCAAAAGGCGACGTGGCACTTTATCTCTACCGCAGCCTCTTTGGGCTCCGGATAGTACCAGGCTGCGTCCCGATTCTCCCTCTCCCCGACTACGACATGGTGGTAGGACGCAGTACCTTTCCAGGGGCAGACCGTAGTGGTTGAGCTGGGCTTGAGATACTCCTCTCGCACAGATTCCGGAGGGAAGTAGTGATTGCCTTCTACCACGACGGTGCTGTTGCTTTCCGCGATAACGTTACCTTGCCATACTGCTTTCATAACCAGTCTCCTGGTCAGTATCGTAGCCCGATCATTGGGGCTAAGGCCAGGCCGGGATGAGGCTGAAGGATCGCCGAAGAGCTTGTAGGGGTGGTGTGCGGACCTCCCGTTTCACCCGGCCACTCCATTCGCCAGCCTCAGCGCGTCACGGTTATATACCCAGAACCGAAGGTGACAGCATGGAAAGTATCCAGCCCCGGTACGTGGTTAAGACGCCAACCGTTCTGCGGTAAGCATGACCACACATGAGCCAACATATGTGCGATCACCGCTGACTGCCGGCTCAAGGCCTGAACCCCTGCTCAGGGTGCGAAATAAGCGAATTATGCGAAGAAACTCCTGGGATACGGGCGCTCCGAGACGGCTCGCCTGATCCCAGCAGTATCAGCGGTTTGAGGTTGGATCAGCCTGACTCCGATCGGGGGTCACTGGGATAAAGTCGGCATCCAGGCAGTATCACCTGCGTTTGCCAGATGCCTCTAGAAGCACTGGCAACGCAGTGACGTGGCATTTCCCGTCGCCGGTGACCTTGATTCGCACCTTTTTCTCATGAACGGGCTTATCCTCAACCGGTTCAAAGCCGATGAGATAGTAGCTCTTCAGCGCCGTCCTTATGGAATCGATCTGCTCCAGCGTTTGCCACAGGGGGAACTGCAGGCCACCCGTCTCCTCAACACTCTTGTTCTGCATGGAACCGGTTTTAGCATCGCATTGACTACCGGCACGTGATCCATTCCCTGGTGCGCAAACCAGGGGCGTGGTCGCTTCCCAGTTCGAGTAGGCCAACACAAAGTGGTACAGCAGATGGGGAAACGGCTGACCCTGGATCGTCACTCCCAGACGCCCCATAAAGGTAAAGTCCGATTGTGCTTGATGTCCCGGCCTATACTTCTGCGGGAACATCACCTCCTTCGCTTCTCCGTGTTCTACCTTCCACTGCTTGATCCTCCGCTGCAGTGTTCTCAACTGGCCTTGCTGGAAGGCCCCTTCCTGCTGACGGCACAAATACTCGAACACCGCTGTCGCCTCCACCGTCGGCGATCGCTTCAGGATCTCTTCCACTTCCGGCCATACCGACTCGAACGGATCCGATCGAGTTCTCCAATACCGCTCCGGCTGACACTGGCTCGGCAGCTTTCCCGACTTCAGGTACTTCCGAGCCGTCTTTCGCGACAGCCCCGCTCTCGCCGCCGCCATCGTTAGCGTCTTCTCGTTCTTTCGCAACTTCACTAACCTCCGCACTTGCTGATCCTTAACCATGCCTTCATGGTCAGGATCAGCCCTGAAAAAGCGGGGAATTCTATTTGTCGTCGCGGGGAATTCTACCTGTCGCCAATCACCTCGGTCATCCATCTCAAGCGGTCAATCCGAGACAACATCTCGGCCCATACCTCCTTGCTGACCGCGACTTCCGCCATCTGAAACGTCACGATCCGACTATGGTGAACCACCTTCGCTCCGATCTTGATCAACTTGGCCAATAGGGTGCGAAGGGACCAGTGTTTGATTCTTCTGGGAAGGACCAGACGTCGCAGAAAATTGCCCAGGTTGTAGGCCAAGACAAACAGACCCAACCTCACCTGATTCGAGACAAAATGTTGGCAGGACAACCGCGTCCAGTTCAAGGCATACTTGCCTTCCTTGATCCACTGCTCGGCCGTGCCGCGACCGTTGTAAAAGTGATCGGGGTGAGTGGCACGGTCCAGGTCGGTCAGCCCGAGTTGGAAAACGATGAAAAGGATGGATAAAAGGCGTGAGATCAGTCTACACTGACCTCAAGCCGATACGAGGCGGTGTCTGAACCTAGTCCAAAATTAAGGATTACCAACGTGTACTCGCCCGCCTCAACGGAAACGCTAAAAACCGATGGCTTGATGAGGCTGTCCTCTGTAACAATGATTGCCTGCTCGTTACACCCCTGCGCTTCCTCTATAAGTTGCTCACGCGTACAGCTTCCGCGCAGTACAGAAGAGTCAATGTCGTTGTTAGTGTCCCCCGTGTTTTTTGGAACCAATATGGAACCAATTTCCAGAACACAACCAGATCGCCTGGCAATCTCTGTCTGTAAGTTGTTGAAAACATTGGTGGAGCTGAGGGGATTCGAACCCCTGACCCCCTGAATGCCATTCAGGTACTCTTCCAACTGAGCTACAGCCCCACCGGGCGGGAAAGAGAACAGCTTAGCTAATTGACCGAGAACTGGTCCAGCAGTTCCTGGTTGATTCTAATCTCTTCGTTCTCGCGCAGTTGATCGATGACGTTCTTGATATAGCCGTTGAAGAAGTTGCCCCGAGCCGTACTCGTCAACGTATCCTCGATCTGGGGTTTGCGCAGTTCGAAGGACGCGTCGTCCAGTTCGCTCTTCTCTCCAACCTCGAAGACAACGAGCTTGCCTGCGATTCGAATCGGTGAACTGATGTCACCTACCTGCATCCACTCGATCCTCTGATGCATTAATGGTGAGAACTGTACGACGTCATCAACCGTCTCACCGTTCTTGAAGAAATTGGTCGTAGTGACTGGCAGATCCTGCTCCGTGGCAACCTCTTCCAGCGAGCTCTTGCGCGCCGCTTCGAAAAAGCCCTCAGCGCTATTGCGGTTCAGCTCTTGCCGTTTCTGTTCGATGTAATCTTCTTCAACCCGGCTTTTGACTTCTTCGAAATCGGGAATCTGAGAGGCCTGGATCTCAGCGACCTGGGGTACCAGATAGCCGGCCGGCGTCAGGTAAGGCTGTGCAAAGAAATCATCCTGGCTCAAGTTGAAAGCTTGCATATTGAAGTCACTTCGGATTCGCGGGCTCTTTACGGTTTCACTTCTGGGGAAAAACTCGGTAGTTTTGATCTCCAGGCCTTCTTCTCCGGCAACATCTTCCCAACTGGCCGGTTCCTTGAGTCGAGTCATGATCTTCTGCGCTCGGCTCAGAGCTGCGTCTTTGGACGCTTCTTCGCGAAGCTGGTTTTCCGCGGGTGTCCGTCGGAGCTCCTCCATTGTGCCGGGCTTAGAGGTGACGTTGATAATGTGGTACCCGAATGCAGTCTTTACGATCTCGCTGATCTCACCTTGTTCCAGATCGAAGGCCGCCTTGTCGAAATCTTTGTCCTGGATACCGCGGGGAAAGAAGCCCATGTCCCCACCCCGAGCGGCACTGTCGTCCTCGGAATGTCGCCGGGCCAGTTCCTCGAAACTGGCACCTCCCTTGAGCTGGCGCAGAACTCGATTGGCCAGCGCGAGCTGCTCCGGATCATCCTGATTCGGCCTGGTTTTGAAGTAGATCTGACTGGCCCGGATCCGCTCCAGATCGTCAAGGCTCTCCATACGTTCACTGATTTGAGCCTCGCTCAGCTCTATCTCATCGGGCTCGAGTAGAATCTCGAAGTATTGGATCCGACGTTGTTCCGCACCTTTGTAGGTGTCGGGATTCTCAGTGAAAAACTCCTGAAGCTCTTCCTGATTGGGTTCCAGACTGAGGGTAGCGGGATCGAAAAGAACGTATCGAATTCTGGTTTGTTGCTCCTGCTTTGCAAACTCCCTGCGTAGATCATTGGGCGCCGCGCCGAGACCCGCTGTGAGCAGCATCTGAAGTTTGTCCCGCAGAATCTCCCGGCGAATGTTGTTTTCCCATTCCGTCATGCTCAGGCCGTTGGCACGGAGAACCTCCTGATAGCGCTCCTTCCCGATGAAGTTGCCCTGCTCGTCCTTGAAGACGGGAATACTCAGAACCCTCTCGGAGATTTCGGGGTTGGTGGCTTCGAGACCCAGGCTGCGGGCGTGAAGCGCGAGGGAGTGTTCCGTGATCAGAGAGTTCAGTGCCTGTGCGGGAAGATTCATCTGGGGAGCAAACTGCTCGAACTGTTCACCCAGTTGCTGACGATAGATCTCGACCAATTGGCTGTATTGTCGGCGAAATTCCTGCACGCCAATTTTCAGTTCGCCGACGCGGGCAATTTCGTTGACAAGCAGTCCGGTTGCCCCGGTCGGGGCGTCCACGAACAAAAGAACCATGCCGGCCCCAAGAACCACGATCAGGAGCCACAGGATCCATTTCAGAGATTCGCGCTTCTCGCGAAAAACTTTCAGCATCAGCTACTCCAGCGAAACAAGAAATTATAGCATAGCAACCGTCGCCGGCATCCCGGCTGGCATGACCTGAAAGGGCGCTGGTGGCGTGGGGCCGCCAAACCTCTCAGAAGCAGGCAAGGATGTTGCGAACTCCTTGAACTGCTTAGGTGTTTTGTCAATAATAGGGCCTCCGGGCGCAAGCTATGGGGTAGGTTCCAGGCGTTTCCCGAGGGGAGGCTCCGATCTGACTTTCCCGAGCTGAGGGATGCCTGGGAAGGCCTCGTCCTTTCTCTCGGCAGACCCGCTTTTGAAACAATCTTGGTGACCATTGATGAAACTCTCTAGTTTCGAGGCTGAGGAGAGCTTGTAGAGACGAGATGAATATCCGCGCACTCTTCGGGTACTTTTCCAACGACCTGGCCATCGACCTGGGAACGGCGAACACCCTGGTCTACGCCAGGGGACGGGGGATCGTCGTCGATGAACCGTCCATTGTGGCCATCAACAAGAAGACCAACAAGGTGGCTGCGGTCGGTACCGAAGCCAAAGAGATGCTGGGCCGGACGCCGGGAAACATCGTCGCCATCAAACCGATGAAGGATGGCGTCATTGCCGACTTCGACGTGACCGAAGAAATGTTGAAGTACTTCATCCGCAAGGCCCACAATCGAAACCATCTTCTCAGTCCGCGCATTGTCATCTGCATTCCCTCCGAGATCACACAGGTGGAGAAGCGGGCCGTTCGAGAATCGGCCCTTCGGGCCAAGGCCAGCGAAGTCTTTCTGGTAGAAGAGGCCATGGCCGCGGCCATCGGAGCCGGTCTTCCAATTACCGAACCGTCCGGGAACATGATCGTTGACATCGGGGGCGGAACCACGGACATCGCTGTCATCAGCTTGTCAGGGATTGTTTACAGCTGCTCGGTGCGGGTGGCAGGTAACGAGATGGACGAGTCCATCATCCAGTACATCAAGCGCAAACACAATCTGCTCATCGGCGAGCGTACGGCGGAGAAAATCAAGATCAACATTGGCTCGGCGGCTCCCCTGGAGCAGCCCATGACGATGGAAATCAAGGGGCGGGATCTGATCGAGGGGATTCCGAAGACCATCGAGATCACTGATGACGAGATCCGCGAAGCACTCTCCGACGGTATTGCCATCGTAGTCAACGCTATCCGGGTGGCGCTGGAGCGGACTCCTCCCGAGTTGTCCGCCGACATTGTCGACAACGGGATCGTTCTCACAGGCGGCGGAGCTCTCCTCAAGAACCTGGACCTTCGGCTCAAGGCGGAAACCGGAGTGCCCGTTTACCTGGCTGAAGACCCGCTTTCTTCGGTGGTGCTGGGAACCGGCACGATGCTCCAGGAAATGTCTCTCCTCAGACAAATCAGTCTCGAATGATCACGTCTCTCAAGACAAGACCGATCCTGTTTCTCATCCTGCTGCTGCTCGCAAACCTGCTCCTCCTCTCCGTCCAGGCCAGGGACGAGACCGGTCAGGTACTGCTGCGCTCCTGGGGAGTTGCTGCTCGAACTCCCTTCGGTGGCGCCATCCAGTTCTTGAAGTCGCTTTTCGTGAACGGACTCGACAGCTATGTTCTGCTGGTCGGAACTGAAGAAGAGAACCAGAGCCTGCGAGCAGAGAATGAACAACTCAAGCTCGAAGCACAGCGACTGCGGGCCCTGGTGGGAGCTGCGCTTCGAACCCGGGACTTTGATCGAATTTACGAACGGCATCAACTCGAGACAATCGCCGCCACGATCACTCAGAGAAGTGCCCCCTTCCTGGCCACCTCGTTTCAGGTAAACGCGGGCCGGGCTCATGGAGTCGTTGCAAATACGGCGGTGATCAGGCCGGAAGGTATCGTGGGAAGAGTCCAGGCACTGACTCGCTGGAGCTCTGAAGTCCAGCCCATTACTCAGCCGCAAGCCGGTGCCGGTGCTTTGCTCGCTGAGTCGCGGACTCACGGCGTCGTCCGGGGACAGGGTAGTGAGCTCGTGCGTCTCGACTACATCCCAATCTCGGTACCAGTTGAGGTGGGGGAAATGGTCTACACCTCGGGAACCGACAAGATCTATCCGACAGGGCTGCCCATCGGGAAGGTTGTCTCGGTGACCGAGGGGAATCTGGTCCACAAGCACATCCTGGTGCGACCCTCCGTCAATCTATCCAGTACTGAAGAGGTGCTCATGGTCACCACCCCGGTCCCTGACAGCGGCCCCGAATCAGCTGAGGAGAAGCGGCTGGCGGTTTCCGAGAATGGAACGAGCCCTTGAATCAGGGAATCACGACCAGAGAAGTCACGATTCTCCTGATTGGGGCCGCCGTTTTTCACTTCTTGAGTTCGAGCCTCCTGGGAATCGGCTTCTACCTGGACGTCATGCTGGCCGCCACGGTGTACATCGCAAACTATTCCGATCCCTCTAGAGCTACCCTGCTGGGCTGTGTGTTCGGCCTGGTGCAGGACATTGCCGGACTCCATCCCCTGTGGGGTTTGAACGGGTTCTCAAAGACGCTCATCGGATTCTCGAGCTACTACCTCATCCGATACCTGGTAGTGGAAAGCAGCGTTGGAAGGGCCGCGCTCCTGTTTTTTCTATCCTTGCTCGATGTGGTGATCATCTATGCCTTTCTCTTGCTTCTCACACCGACCTTGACGGAGGGAGTCGTTGCTCAGGCGCTGCTAAAGGCGCTCTTGACGGCATTGTCTGGAGCTGCACTTTTCTGGCTGCTGGATCGCCTGAGATTCCCGGTAAAGGACTATCGTCATTTGTAGTTGTGAATCGGAAAGGCTGCGGGCGTAGAATAGTGTGAAGGAGCACGCGGGTGGCCATCTTTCAGGATAATCGGGATCCGATCGAGCGCCTCTACCGGCTCGGATGGGCCTTCTTCGTCATCGTCCTCGTACTCTTTTCGAGGCTCTGGTACCTGTCGGTTGCCAGCTTTGACCACTACGATCTTTTGGCACGGCGCAACCACATCCGTACGTTCCCGGTTCTCGCCCCGAGAGGTCCAATTGAAGATCGAAACGGCCGCATCCTTGTCGAGAACACGTATGGTTTTGATCTGGTGCTGTTCCGGGAAAAGAAGTCCGGATTGGACCGGACTCTCCAGTTTCTTTCCGAGTCCCTGCCGGTAAGTCGCGAGGAACTCGAGGAGAGATTGCGAGAAGCCAGCCATTACAGCCTGTATCAGCCTGTAGTTGTCAGCCAGGGCCTGACGCTCGACCAGATCAGCTTCCTGATGGCACGCCGATCGGACCATCCTCTTCTCGACATCGTGGAACGACCCCGCCGCTTCTATCCCCACGGCAAGTTGGCAGCCCATGTTCTAGGCTACGGGGGAGAGATCTCGAGTGACGATCTGGGGCGCCCCCAGTTTGAAGCCCACCGTCCCGGCGACGTCATTGGAAAGAGCGGGATCGAGCGCGTCTACAACCAGACCCTGGCAGGTCGAAACGGAGTCCGCAGGATTCGAGTCGACAGCCATGGGCGGGCTTTTGAGGAGTTGGAGCCTATCCCGACGACTGCGGGTGAAGAGCTGCGGCTCACGATTGACCTGGACATTCAAGAGGCGGCTGAGGATGCGCTCGAGGGCTACCGCGGCGCAGTTGTTGCCCTGGATCCGCGTTCGGGAGAGATTTTGGCGATGGCCAGCCGCCCCACCTTTGATCCCAATGAATTCGCGACCAGGATCTCTTCCTCGAGATGGAAAGAGCTGACCACTCATCCGGGCCGCCCTTTCCAGAACCGCTCGATCCAGAATGGATTCCCTCCCGGGTCCACTTTCAAGATCGTGATAGCGCAGGCCGGGCTGGAGAGTCAGCTGATCGACTCGCGGCAGCGGGTCCTCTGCACAGGCTCACAACGATTGTTCGGACATGATTTCAGATGTAGCGCCACCCGAGGCCACGGCTGGGTCGATCTGGAGGCTGCCCTTCAGTACTCCTGTAACATCTATTTCTACCAGCTGGGAAGGAAACTGGGCATCGACCGCATTCAGGCCTTCGCCAGGCAATTCGGCCTCGGTCAGAAAACGGGTATCGACCTTCCAGGCGAGATCGGCGGGCTCGTCCCCTCCCGTGAGTGGAAGCGTGAGACGAGGGGGCAACCCTGGTACCCGGGTGAGACGATTTCCGTTTCGATCGGACAGGGCCCGATCCTGGTCACCCCTCTGCAGTTGGCAGCTGCTGTTGGCGCCGTCGCCACGGGGCGCCTCGTCCAGCCTCACCTTCGCCGACCTGCTCCGGGCGAAAGTCCCGGGGAGCCCCGGACGCTGTTCGCGCCGTCTCAACTGGAGGAGATTCGGACTGGTCTGTGGCGGGCAGTGAACCAGAGCGGAACTGCCCGGCGAGCTCGAGTGGAGGGGTTTGATGTCGCTGGAAAGACTGGTACCGTCCAGACCATTGGTCGAGCCAGCAGGGAACGCCTGGGACCCGGGCAAGCCGGCCGCTTCCGATCCACGGCCTGGTTTGTCGGCTATGCCCCCGTAAGCAACCCGCAGGTTGTGGTCGCGTTGATCCTGGAAGAGTCCGGCGGGGGAGGCGTCGCAGCGGCCCCCGTGGCACGGGAAGTCTTCCAGGCGGTTTATTCCAGGAAGGCTCCCTCTGACATGGACCTGCCGGTCATGGCACGAGTGCAAGGCCCGACCACTCCGCAATGAACAAATCGGAAAGCCTCCTGCTGTCCCGGCGACCTCTCAGCTTTCTGGGGTACTTCGATCTGCCTTTGATTGCTGTGATTCTGTGCCTGGCAGGAATTGGATTGACGGGGGTCTACAGCGCGACTCTGCACGGGGCACAGTCCAACCTTTTCTCGAAACAGATCATTTGGATTTGTGCAGGCACCGTACTGTTTTTTTTTCTGACCCTGAGTGATTATCGGTTTCCTACCGACTATGCGTTCGTGATGTATGCGACTGCCATTTTCAGCCTGGTTGCCGTGCTTCTGTTCGGCACCGAAATTCATGGGAGTCGTAGCTGGATCCGAATTTCCGGTGTCGGATTCCAGCCCTCCGAATTCGCCAAGGTCGCTGTGGTTCTGGTTCTGGCCCGCTACCTGGCAGGCCAGCACGAAAACTACCTGAGCAACATACGGATCCTGACCTTGACCGGTCTCACTCTTTGTCCAGCCCTGCTGGTGATGATGCAGGGCGACCTGGGTACGGCCCTGACTTACTTTCCAATACTCACCGGGACCATGTTGGTGGCCGGCCTGAGACTGAGAATAGTCCTCCAGACCGCAGTTCTGAGCCTCCTGTCAGCTCCCTTCGCATGGTTCGCACTCAAGGATTACCAGCAGCAGCGGATCCTGGTTACACTCAACCCCTCGCTCGATCCCCAGGGAGTGGGCTATCAGACCAGCCAGTCCGTCATTGCAGTGGGCTCCTCAGGGCTTACCGGAAAGGGATTCGGCCAGGGGCTCCAAAGCCAGCTGGGATTTGTACCCGAGATCCACTCAGACTTTTTGTACGCGCTCCTGACCGAAGAATGGGGCCTGCTGGGAGGGGGGTTGATCCTCTGTCTGTATCTCCTCCTCTTCCAGAGGCTGGCCTGGATCGGGGGCCAGGCCCGAGATCGGGCCGGGATCTTGATTGTCACTGGAGTTGCCAGCCTGATCGGGTTTCACGTCCTGGTCAATGTCGGCATGTCTCTGGGAATCTCTCCTCCCATCGGGATCCCTCTGCCCCTCTTGAGCTATGGAGGTTCTTCGACAGTGGCTTTCATGATCTGCCTGGGGCTGGCAGCCAGTGTCTACCGGCGGCGCTTTGTTTATTCGGAACCATAATTTAGTTCCGAGTTCCTCGTTCCTCGTTCCGAGTAGTGATCCGAACCCGAGCTTCAGCGAGACTGAGTGGCAGACGCGTCCTGCCCGCAGTTCTGTTGTGTAAAGGATGTACCCGGTCAGCACCGCGCAACGAGGAACGAAGAACGAGGAACAAGGAACGCCAAAACCGTAAACCATTGTTCGAAAAAGGGTTCTGCGGATGGTCTCTTGCCACAGTCATAGTCGAATGGGTATACTAGCTAAATTGAGATTGAAACTCAGATCCTCAATTTTGAGAAGAGTTTATAGATTTGGAGAAACTGCCGTGACGGCAGAAGAGGTCCCTGCTCAGTAGCAGAGGGCATCTCCAGGGAGAGTTTTACGCAGTCAAGAGTTGGCATCCGCCTGTGTAGCTGTCGTGCTGCCCGGGGGATCAATACGACTCAATTTATTCGTTTTAGCCTGCGCAAATGGGTTCAAGAGAGTTTTTGTAATTTCCAAGGGTTTATCAAACCTATCCGTCCCCAACACCTCCACCGTCACTTACCTCGTTTCTCCTTCTTCCAAGCGAAGGAGGACTTATGCACAAAGAGCTCATTGTCAGCTCGACAAGTCTCGAGACCCGGCTTGCCATTCTGGAAGACGACCAGGTAACGGCGCTGCGGATCGAGCGAAGTAAGAACAGAGGAATTCTAGGAAATATTTACAAGGGGAGGGTCACGAAGGTCCTGCCCGGTATGCAGGCAGCCTTTGTTGATATTGGCCTGGACCGCCACGGATTTCTCTATGTGGGTGATTTTCTAGCCGATGTTCAGGAAGAATCTGAGCTGTTCGACGTAGAGACGGCGACGGCCGGGGAGGCTCTGCCTCACGATCGCCCCTCTCCGAAGGGCCGTCCCACCCGGAAGGCCCGCCCCGCACGGCAGCCCGCTCCCACTCGGAAGCCCCGCTCCACCCAGGAGCCGGGGCCCACGGTGGAAACGGACGATGACCTGAGCCGGTTCCCCGAAACTCGTGGGAGCCAGGCCAGAGGTGGAATTCTTCCCCAACGCATTCAGGCCCGGGGCCGTCCCGACGATTCCAGGCCACCCCGGGAGGGCCCGCCGGGACTGGGGATTCTTCCCGATCGTCTTAGCGGCAGAGATGGGAACGAGAACTCTCCCGCCCGGAAAGCGCTGGAAGAGGCAGAAGTGGACGAGAATTCTTCCGGCTTGTTCTTCTTTGCCAGAGAAACTCCTCGAAGCGGAACCACCAAGGGACGAAAGCCTGCCCGACCCAGAAAGACACGACGGTCCGGGGATGGACGGGATTCAAATCAAGCGCAGATCAATGACCTGCTCAAGCAAGGGCAGGAAATCCTGGTGCAGGTGGCCAAGGAACCCATGGGTCGTAAGGGAGTCCGACTAACGTCGCACATCGCTCTTCCGGGCCGATACCTGGTCTTCATGCCCACGGTAGGGCGCGTGGGAGTGTCCAGACAGATCGAATCCGAGCGGGAACGGACCCGGCTCAAGGATGTCGTTGTCCGCAATCGGGGCACTTCAGGGAGAGGCTTCATCGTCCGAACTGCTGGAGAAGGCCAGCCAGCCGAAGATGTGGAGGCCGATATGAACTACCTGACCCGCCTCTGGTCCAACGTGGTGAAACGAGCCGAGCAAACGAAGGCTCCCGCCCTGGTGCACTCGGAGCCGGGTCTGGTGGAGCGAATCATACGTGACCGCTTGACCGACGACTTCAAAGCGATCCGGGTGGACAGCGAGGACGTATACGAGAGAGTTGTCGAGTTTGTCAGTGCCTTCAACCCCGACCTGGTGCGTAAAGTCAGACTGCACACCAAGGCCCGCCCGATTCTTGACTCTTTTCGCGTGACACCCGAAATTGAACACGCACTGGAAAGCAAAGTCTGGCTCAAGAGTGGAGCGTATATCGTTATCAATCAGACCGAGGCACTGGTCGCAATCGACGTCAACACCGGTAAGTTCGTTGGCAATACCAGCTCTCTGGAAGACACGATTACGCAGGTCAATATCAATGCCGTCCAGGAGATCGGCAGACAACTGAGACTGCGAGGGCTGGGTGGGATCATCATTATCGACTTTATCGACATGGAGGAATCCAAGAACCGGCGTAAGGTGCTTGACGCGCTGCACCGCGAGCTGGCCAAGGACAAGGTTCCTTCCAGGATTCTCCGTTTCAATGAGTTTGGCCTGGTGGCGATCACCCGCAAGCGGGACAGAAGCTCGCTCGAAAAGACGCTGTGTCAGCCCTGTTACTACTGCGAAGGTAAGGGAATGACGAAATCCTTGCGGACCATTGCCTACTCGATCCATGGGGAGGTTCGGAAGAACCGCCGCCATTTTGGAAAGAGCCCTGAACTTCTGGTTCGCTGTCATCCTCAGGTCGCCGAGACCTTGCGAGAACATGAGCCCGAAGTGATCGAGGAGATAGAAGCCATGACCGGGAAGGTCGTAGCCATCCAGGCAGACCCCCTCCTTCATGTCGAGAGATTCAGTATCATTGAGTCCTGATTGCGGGAGCCAGCGAAGTATGTCGGGACCGGGCGTTGATCATCCTTTTGAGAAACTGCTCGAGTTAATGGAAAAACTCAGGGGGCCGGACGGATGCCCCTGGGATCGGGAACAGACGCACGAAACTCTCAAGCCGAAGCTGGTGGAGGAAGCCTTCGAAGTTCTCGAAGCTCTCGATGCTGAGGATTCTGACAAGCTCTGTGAGGAACTGGGCGATCTTCTCTTTCAGGTCGTCTTCCACAGTCAGATTGCGATGGAAAAGGGTGAGTTTGACGCCCTCGAGGTGTGCCGAAGACTCCATGACAAAATGGTGCGGCGCCATCCCCACGTTTTTGGTAACGAGTCGTTCTCAGATTCCCAGGAGCTGCTTCGCAACTGGGAGAGCCTCAAGGAATCCGAGAGAAAAGCCAGCGGGCGGAAGGTACCCAGAAAGGAGTCCCTCCTGGATGGGATTCCCGACAAGCTTCCCGCCCTCTACCGCGCCAATCAGATCACTGCAAAGGCCGCCCGTGTCGGCTTTGACTGGCCGAGCATCGAAGGCATTACTGACAAACTGCTGGAGGAGGTCGATGAGCTGAATGACGCTCGAAGACGGGGAGCGGCTGGCCCGGTCAAAGAGGAATTGGGAGATGTTCTCTTTACGGCTGTGAATCTCTGCCGTCGCCTGGAAATCGATCCGGAAACGGCATTGAACCGGGCCAACCGGAAATTTTCGCAGCGTTTCCGTAGAATGGAAAAGCATTTTGGAAAAGAGGGGCGGGAGTTGAAAGATGTAGAGCTTGAGGAAATGGAGAATTGCTGGAACGATTTGAAAACTACAGAGGCTTTCTGACCGGGAGACCATCGGGGTCCGCTTGCTGCCTCGGGATCTTTCATTAGACGGTGGAGAAATGAGTCATCAAGACGACGCGCCAAACTTCAAAGTAACCGATAGACGCCTGTTCGACGACGAGGGAGAAATCCGAGGAAATCGCGTGGAGGGACGGGAAAACTCTTCCCCGGTCGAGACGCCGGAAGCTCACCTGAAGGCTGATCAGGGCGAGCAGACCGACCAGGGTGCCCGGGAAATAGATTTTTCGTCTTTCGTCATTTCCCTGGCGACAACTGCGATGGTTCACCTGGGTGAAGTTCCCGTTGAATCCGGGAGTCAGCCGGAAGACCTGGATGCAGCCAGCCAGATGATCGACATACTGGGTATGCTGGAGAAGAAAACACAAGGGAATCTTTCCCCGGAGGAGTCGCGGCTCGTCCACGATATTCTTTACGAGTTGCGGATGAAGTTCCTGGCCAAGAGGCAGGCCGTCAAGCTCTGATGCGGGTGACCTTTCTGGGTACAGGCACTTCACGAGGCATTCCGGTAATCGGATGCGGTTGTGAAGTCTGTAAGTCGGATAACCCCAAGAACAAGCGACTCCGAACCTCTGTTCTCATTGAATCCGAAGTCACTGTGGTCATCGATGCCTCGGTCGACTTTCGCACCCAGATGCTTCGCCAGGATGTGAGAAACCTCGATGCGGTCGTCCTCACCCATGCCCACGTCGACCACATCTTTGGCCTGGACGACGTCTACCCTTTCAACATTCGCTCTGGACACCACATGCCTGTTCATGCCAGCTCGGAGACCCTGAGCAAGCTCAAGCAGACGTTTCGCTACCTGTTTTCCGAGAAGAAGTACCCCGGGGTTCCTGCTCTGGCTCTCCATAGTGTGGACGGTCCTTTTCAAATCGGGGAGCTCCACTTCGAACCGATTCATGTTATTCACGGTCAGCTTCCGATTCTGGGCTACCGGATTGGCTCCTTTGCCTTCCTCACTGACGTGAGCGAAATACCCGAGGAGAGTTTTGAGAAGCTGCAGGGTGTCAAGTACCTGGCTCTGGATGCGCTGCGCCGACGGCCTCACTATAGTCACTTCAGCTTGGGTGAAGCGGTAGAAGCCGCCGAGCGGATCGGTGCCGCCCAGACTTATCTGATCCACATGTGCCACGATCTCGAACACGAAAGCACGAACCGGGAACTGCCTGACGCCGTGGCTCTCGCCTACGACGGACTGGTATGGGAAGTAGAAGGAGATCGGGATGCGCGTAGTTGAGGACCTGGACCTCCTGCCGGGTGAACTGGCCTGTCCGATTCTCACGATTGGTGTTTTCGACGGAGTCCATCTGGGCCACCAGGAAATACTCAAGCGTGTCGTCTCCCGGGCCGTTGAGGTCGAGGGGGCAGCCGTAGTGCTGACTTTCCGGCCTCACCCTCAAAAAGTGATCTCGCCGGGGGACGCGCCGCCTCTGCTCCAGACAGACGAGCAGAAGATCGAACTTCTAGAGCGAGAAGGTATCGACGTTCTGGTGAGAATGCCTTTCACAAGGAAACTGTCGCTGTCGTCTCCTCGCCAGTTTGTGGAGAGGGTCCTCCATCAGCGCGGACTCAAGGAAGTCTACGTGGGAAGCAATTTTCGCTTTGGTCATCGAAGAACTGGTGATTTTCAGCTCCTTTGTGAACTCGCAGAGGAGTGTGGGATCAGGGTCGAGGGGATTGAGCAGGTCAGGCTGCCTCAAGGTCGGATCAGCAGCACCACGATTCGGGAGAATCTCCGTCTCGGTCGAGTTCGGGAAGCCTCCTCAATGCTGGGCCGGCCCTACGAGATCTGGGGTACTGTAGTGAAAGGTGCCGGGCGCGGTGCACGCCTCGGGTTTCCGACGGCCAACCTCCAGGTGTCAAACGAGCTCGTTCCAGCGGTGGGAGTGTATGTCACACAGGTGGAGTGCGATGGCGTCCCGATCGGATCCGTTACCAACATCGGTTTCCGTCCCACCCTGACACCAGGCACTGATCCGCTGCCTCTCGTGGAGTCCCACATTCTTGACTTCGACGGCAACCTCTATGGCCGGCAGCTTCGCGTCCGTTTCCTCAAGCGCCTGCGGGCCGAAGAGAAGTTTGGCAACGTGGAGAAGTTGCAGCATCAGGTTCAGCGCGACATTCAGAATGCCAGAGACTATCTGCAGGAGAATGATGAAGATCAAGCCAGAGCAGGTTGAACGAACTGCCGAGCTAGCCCGGCTGGATTTCAGTACCGATGAATTGAATCGCTTTGTTGACCAGTTCTCTGAGCTGCTGGGCTATTTCGAACAGCTCCGGGAAGTCGATACCAGTTCTGTCGAACCCCTCTACCACCCGCTACCCCGTGAAGATACTCCCTTCCGGGAAGACCGGGTCGAAGTCGAGCTGTCCAGTGAGGAGGCCCTGAGAGAGGCACCGGAGTCGGCTCAGGGTCACTTCAAAGTGCCAAAGGTGATCGAGTCGTGAAAGGCGAGGATCTGCTGGGACTGACCGCCTCTGGGATGCACGAACTGATCAAGAGCAGAGAGGCTTCTTCGGAGGAAATCTGCCGGGCTTTTGTGGAGCGGATCGAAGCGGTGGACACAGAAGTCCGGGCTTTCCTTCATTGCCAGCCGGAGGAAGTTCTGGAGCAGGCCAGAACGATTGATCAGCGCATTGGCGAAGGAAGCCTGGAACCGGGCGCATTCACAGGGATCCCCGTCGCCATCAAGGACGTGATCGTCACGCGGGATGTCCCGACAACCTGTGGATCTAGTATCCTCCAGGGCTATCGCCCGCCCTACGACGCCACCGTGACCCGGCGGCTGCGCGACCACGGAGCGGTGCTGCTGGGAAAGACGAACTGCGACGAGTTCGCCATGGGATCCAGCACTGAGAATTCAGCCTTTGGCCCGACCCGCAACCCCTGGGACCTGGAGCGTGTCCCAGGCGGCTCGAGTGGAGGGTCGGCGGCCTGTGTAGCCGCCCGGGAGGCTCCCCTGGCTCTGGGCACGGACACAGGCGGCTCGATTCGTCAGCCCGCCGCCTTTTGCGGAGTCGTGGGGCTGAAGCCGACCTACGGACGGATCTCGCGCTACGGTCTGGTGGCGTTTGCTTCCTCGCTGGACCAGATTGGCCCAATCACTCACTCAGTCAGAGATGCTGCCGGTTTGCTGAGGGTCATTGCAGGGGAGGATCCCCGCGACTCCACATCATCACCCAGCCCGGTCGAGGACTATGTCGGAAAACTCGACGAGGACTGCTCGTCTCTCTGCATCGGGGTGGCAGTCGACTGGATAGCCGGGCTCTCGGACCTCGAGATCAAGGGAGCCCTCGAGAATGCGGTTCGAGCCCTCGACCGGGGCGGTTTTCCGATCTCTGAAATCCAACTTCCTCACGACCATTTCTCGATTGCCGCTTATTATCTGGTGGCGACAGCCGAGGCAAGTGCCAACCTGGCCCGCTATGACGGTGTCCGCTACGGTCACCGCTCCGCCTCGACCACGGATCTCGAGAGCCTCTACCGCAAGACCCGGAACGAAGGGTTCGGGGAGGAAGTGAAGCGCCGGATCATGCTGGGCACTTTTGCTCTCAGCTCCGGGTACTACGATGCTTATTACAGAAAAGCCAGCCAGGTCCGGCGCCTGCTGCGTGACGACTTCATGGCGGCCTTTCAGGGAGTCGATATCATTCTGGGGCCAGTCACACCAACCCCATCTTTCAAGCTGGGCGAGAAGCTGGAAGACCCCCTGGAGATGTATCTCTCCGACGTTTTTACGGTCTCGACCAATCTGGCCGGCTTGCCCGGGCTGAGTCTCCCGGCAGCGTTTACTCGAAACGGCCTGCCCATCGGAGTCCAGTTGTTGGCCCGGCCTTTTGCTGAAAGCAGCCTGCTCCAGGTGGCCCACTTCCTGGAAGGGGAGCTGGCTGTCGAGCCCCCGCCTTTGCCCGTTTGAAACGGGCGACCACCAGGGTCGCCCCTACGGGCCAATTCGTAGGGGCCGGTCTTGTGCCGGCCCGCTCCAGTCTCGAGACCACAGTATTAGGCCGCGTCTCGCCTTTGGCGTCTAATACCGTTTGGCATCTGCTCCCTCTCCATGACAGAAGTGTCATGCGTCTCGAATCTCAAAAGGCTAGGTGTCGGCGGGACTCCGGTTTATTGAGACGCGTTTATTAAGACGCGCACTTATGCCGCAACTCGGTTGGGGAAGGAGCAAAATCATGAGACGACGAGGACTCATTAGACCGGTATTCATGGTGGGAATCTGGCTTGTGTGGACAGCTCAGCTGGGGGGCCAGCCGCCAATAACGCCTGTGATCACCAACGCGGTGGCGGATCTGGATGCCAAAACGCTGAGCCTTTTCGGGGCGAATTTCGGTTCCAACCCCCAGGTATTCATCGGTAGTGAGGGCGCGCTGGTGGAGCTGATGGTCAACTTCGCCACCTCGACCGACGGTTTCATCGAAGCCGCCCTTGGCTCACCCGATCCGGGAACCTATTCGGTAGTGGTCTCCACGGGGCCAAATCAAATCCAAATGGCCGCGATGGATCTGACGATCGGGGCGGTCGGCCCAGAGGGGCCCGAGGGGCCCTCCAGACCTCCGGGGACACCCAACCCGAACATCATCACCGAGGGCTCGTCTACGTTCAACACCGCCATTGGAGTCGACGCACTTGTCAACAACAACGGCATTAACAACACAGCGAGCGGGGCCCTGGCACTCGCCGTCAACGACGCCGGCAGTTTCAATACCGCGACCGGCAGCGAGGCGCTCGCCAGCAACGCCAGCGGCAATAGCAACACAGCGACCGGGTACCGGGCGCTCACCACCAACACCAGCGGCTTTCGCAACACGGCAAGCGGGCAAGCGGCACTCCGCAGCAACACTACCGGCAATAACAACACAGCGAGCGGGGTCAACGCGCTCCGCAGCAACACTACCGGCTTTTTCAACACCGCAAATGGAAGCGAGGCACTGGCCAACAACACTACCGGGTTTCAAAATACAGCTAGTGGGGGCAGTGCGCTTACGAACAACACCACAGGGTCTAACAACACGGCGGGCGGGCAGGCGGCGCTGCACGACAACACCAGCGGCGGTGGCAACACTGCGACGGGGACCGTTGCGCTTGGCAGCAACATCACTGGTGCGAACAACACCGCGACCGGGCTTCAGGCTCTCATCAACAACACCGGCGGCGGACAAAACACGGCCGTTGGGGCCTTTGCGCTCGGCAAGAACGACGCCGTCGGGCAAAACACCGCGGTCGGCGGCTCAGCGCTCGAGAACAGTACCGGGTCCTGGAACATCGGCATTGGGTTTGCGGCAGGGAGGGACTTAGAAGTTGGGGACAACAATATATATATCGGCAACCCCGGTGGGGCGATGGAGTCGAACATCATCAGAATCGGGGACGCCGGACACACTGCCTTTATCGCCGGTTTCCAGTTCCCTCCCCTCTCCTCGATGCGATTCAAGGAAAACATTCGCGACATGGGACAGGGCAGCTCCAGCCTGATGCGGCTGCGACCGGTCACCTTTCGTTACCGGAAAGAGTATGCTGCCGGTGATCAGCGGCTGAAATACGGACTGATTGCTGAAGAAGTGGCCGAAGTTTATCCCGAGCTGGTCGTCCATGACGACACGGGCAGGGTCCGGACGGTGTTGTATCAGGAGTTAAACGCGATGTTGCTGAACGAACTCCAGAAACAGCATCGCCAGATTCAGGATCTCACGGAAAGACTGGCGCGCATGGAGCAGACCCTGACCGCCCGGCACCTGCTGACCTCGCTGGAGGAGTAGTTTCTGCAACGGACGTCTTGGGACGGTTTACCCGGTTGTCATCGGGACCAGGCGCTTGAGTTCTTCGAACCACTTGAGTTCTTGGAAGTTCGGGACCTCATTCGGTCTTCCTTTTCCAGGTCTGGATTCAATCGATTATCCTCTCAGATTTTTCAGCTTCTGGTCTGGAGAATCCTGTCCCAGACCTCTGTCTTTCCGATCCAGGCCTGACCAGAATTTACAGAAAGGTTACGCTACTTCAGAACGCAAAGCGCCCGTCATTAGTATCGCTTCCGGGTAGCCTGGGGCCTCGCCTCCTACTTAAAGCTTATTTTGTGCCTTTGTCGTGCTTTGATAAGGTAATGGCAACTCTGCAGTCTGAGACGCGATCATGAAGAAGAGCTCGGTGTTGACCTTGACTATCCTGTCGCTTTGTTTCCCTCTGATCGGCCAGGAGAATCTGGGCAGAATGGCAGGGACCATCAGCGACGAAACGGGTGCTGTGATTCCCGCCGCCGATGTGACGGCCCGCAATGAGGCGACTGGAGTCGAGGCCTCTGTTGCCAGCAATGGCTCGGGGGCCTACTTTTTCCCCAACCTGGTGATCGGCTTCTATACCGTAACCGTAAGTCTGGACGGTTTTAAGACCCTTGAAAAGGTAGGCGTGCGTGTCGCTGCCGGAGGCGCGGTTACGCTGAACATCACCCTGCCTGTCGGCGAGGTCATGGACACCGTGACGGTGGAAGGGGGGGCGTTAGCCGTCGACACTCAATCCTCCAGTGCGGGTGTCACAAGGTTTGCAGAGGAGATTGGGGACCTGCCGCTGCCCCTGAACCAGGAAGCCCGACAGATCCTGTCTTTTACGCGGACTCTTCCCGGTTTCTCTTACTCGCCGACCATATCAGGGAGCCTGGCCACCTACATGGGAGAACTCAACGGAGTGGTGGGCACTGTGAGCCTGAAGATCGATGGCATCTACGCGAGTCCCCAGACATTTACGGGCCTGGGTGAACAGTCGGGGCTGATTCCCGAGTCCATGAGCGAATTTCGGACGGTCACCAACTTAAACGCCGAACATGGCTGGAATCTGGGCTCCAGCGTGGAAATGGTGATGCGGTCGGGAACCAACGAGTTTCACGGGAGTGTGTTCGAGTTTTTCCGCAACGATGCGCTCGACGCCCGTAACTTTTTTGCTGCCGATGTAAGCGCCCACAAGCAAAATGAATTCGGGGGTATCGTAGGCGGACCGATTGTCAGAAATAAACACTTCTTCATGGTCAGCTATACGGGATTCCGATTGCGGAGAGTGAGAGCCGGTGTCAGTGCGACTGTGCCCACGGAATTAATGAAAATCGGAGATTTCAGCGAGTTACTGGGAGAGCAAATAGGAACCGATGTGCTGGGAAGGCCCATTTTGCAGGGTCAGATTTACGATCCGCTGACCACTCGGCCGGACGGGCACTCTGGTTTCATCCGCGACCCATTTCCAGGGAATATCATTCCTTCCAACCGAATCAGCCCCATTTCGGCTGCTTTTCAGGCGGGATACCCGGCAGCCAACCGACCGGGTACCCAGAACAACTGGATCGGTTCGCAGGCCCCTGCTCCCACGGATACAGACAAGATCACCCTGAAGACCGATCACGAGATGACCGACAAGTGGAAGTTCTCCTTTGGGATGGACTGGGATCAAACGGACGTCGTGTTTGCGGGCTTTGGGGGCGGGTGGGACGAGCGGATCACTACAACCTATCTCAACCCTGGCAGGCAATACCGTTACCGTTTCGCGAACTACTTCACGCTTCGGCCCAATCTGCTCTTGAGCGTCCGTTTTGCCGGGCAGCGGCTGCATCGAGTGCAAGAAAGGGCAGGTAACACGTTCGGTGCGGATTCAGGTCTCACCGGAGTGCTGACACCGGACACCCCCCGAACCAACATCCAGGGCACTACCGGGTTTGGACAGGTTTTCACCGATTTCTGGGAGCCCGGGACCACTTTTCCGGGCTACGTCGATTTGTCCTGGACCAGGGGGAACCACCACTTCAAGATGGGTGCTCAGGTAAGACAGTCCACGGTCACCTTCCGAGCCCAGACCCTTACCCACGGCAACTGGAGGTTCAGGGACATCACCACCGGACTGGCGGCAGGCCAGATCAGGGACGAAAGCGGCAACGTATCTCCCTTTCCGGATGTGGCGCTCACCGGCAGTGGCTATGCCAGCTACTTATTGGGAGAGGTAGACCGTGCCATCATGAACTCTCCCAACAGCAATCGAATCAACTCTCGCACTTACGCTGTCTATTTCCAGGACACCTGGCGGGCTACTTCAAACCTGACCGTCAACTATGGACTTCGCTATTCCTGGTGGGACTCCTTTGGCGAAAGCTACGACCGTATGGGGTGGTTCGATCCCAGCGTCCCCAATCCGGGGGCGGCCGGAAGACCTGGTGCGCTGAGTTTCCAGGGTGAGGGCTCGGGCCGGACCGGCCGGACCCGGGCGTTCGACCGCTACTATGGAGCCCTGGGACCCCGCCTGGGTCTTGGCCTATGCATTGGATGACAAGACGGTCCTGAGAAGCTACTACGGAGTTGCCTACGCCGATCCCACGCACGAGTACAACCATCATAGTGCAAGGATCCCCCGGCTCGGGTGGAGCGTGACCGTTGATCAGCGCTCGCTGGATGGAGGAGTGACTCCAGCCTTTAACTGGAACGACGGATTCCCCGACATCGGTCTCCAGACCATCGCCAGTCTTCCCAACCTCGACCCCGCTTTACAAAACGGAGGCTTCGTTCCCTGGATCGACCCGGAAGACAACAAGTGGACCAGGAGTCACAACCTGGGTTTCGGGATTGAAAGGAGGCTGCGGTGGGACATGATGCTCAAGGCGGATTACGTGGGCAAGCTGGGCCGCAATGCACCCGTGCAGTGGGACCGTAACCAGATACCCGTGGAGGTCTATGGCCTGGGCCCTGTCATCAATACACCGATTGATTCTCCGCAAGGACAGGCTACGGGAATACCGAGCCCCTACGCCGGGTTCAGCGGGAGTGTCCGCCAGGCCTCGCGGCCCTATCCCCAGTATTGCTGCGTGACCCAGACACCCGCTCACTCCGGCACCAGGTCCTACCACGCTTTGAATTTCAGTGCCCGCAAGCTTTTTGGACGGGGATTCGGTTTTCTCCTGGCCTATACGCTTTCCAAGAACCTCCATTCGGGTCGCGGAGGCAATGTTTGGTCGCCACCCGGAGTGGTACACGAGGGTTATGGAGGGATCAGGGTCAACTACCTGGAGAATTTTGACCGTACTCACAACGTGGCCCTGACCTGGTCCTACCACCACCCTTTCGGACAGGGGCAGCGATGGGGCAGTGGCACCTCTGGTCTGGCCAACCAGATCATAGGCAACTGGAGGGTGATTGGCTGGCACAACTACATGTCCGGCGCCCCGATCTTACTGGGCCGCGTCAATCGAACAGGGGCTCCCATCTCAACCGGCGTCAGCCACGGGTCCTACGATCCCAACGGCCCGCAGCAATACACACTCAACGTGGACGCTTTTTCTCCTGAAAACCGATTTGTGGCATTTGGAGATACAGATCAGCTGCCCGATATTCGTGGGTTCGGATACTCGAACGAGAACCTGTCGATTCTCAAGGACTTCCAGGTAACCGAGGAGGTCCGTTTCGAGTTCTGGGCCGAATTCTTCAACGCCTTCAATCGGGCCCAGTTCTTTGGCATGGCCACATCCATCCGTAGACCGACGTCGTTTGGACGATACGGAGCGGCAGCGCCTCCCAGGATCATTCAGTTTCGATTCAGGATGGCTTTTTGAGGGATGAGTATTCGGTCGAGGACCCGGTGGACTGGGAGGGGGTCGCTTAGTCGTCAGTCGGGACAAGGCGGTTGAGCTCTTCGAACCAGTTGAGCACGACGTGAATCTCGGCCGTCCGCTTTCGCTCGTCTTCTTGTTTGATCATCAGGAAGCGCTGACCATCAGGTGAAACCTCGTAGCTGCCTTTTCTATACGGTCCGCCGAACAACACCCGGGGCTTGCCCGATTCGAACGAAGGTTCCGTCTGGACACTGACAGCCATCATTTCGCCGCTCTGAAGGCGACGAAAGAACAACTCGTTGCCGTCAGGTGACCAGGCCGGTTGGACGGCCTCCTCCTGGCCCGACACCAGCCATGCGACAGCGGGTTTCTCGTAGCGGCGCACGTACACGCGGAGCCGACGCGTCTCACCGGATGTATAAGCAATCCAGCGGCCGTCCGGGGAAAACGAAGGCGAGAACTGGGCATAATCAGACGAGAACAAGACTCGTGGCTCCCGATCGCCGTCCATGGGAAGAATGCCAATGTCATCACCGCTGTTGGAGAAGGCCAGTACGCCGCCGTCGGGCGACCAGGTTGGGAAATCAATACTGAAACCCCTGAAACCCGCAACCTGACGATTCAGGGCGAGCAGGTGCTCGGCAGCACCGGTACCCTGGGAGGCCTTTCGGTACAAGCTGTTTTGGAAGCCGTTTGAGCTGCCACGGTTCGAGAGGAACGTGATCCACTTGCCATCGGGCGTCCAGGCGGGCCAGGTGTTGACATTTCCCTCAAAGGTAAAAGGGGCGAAAGAATCCTGTTCCAGATCGTAGATCCAGATGTTGGACGCACCTTTGTCAGACATGGTCAGGGCAACCTGTTTTCCATCGGGCGAGAGCCGGGGATTTGAGTACCTGCGCTTCTCGCTGGTCACCACTCGCTCCCTCCCCTGTCGGTCCACCCAGACCAGCCTGGAACGACCCCGTCCTCTAGACAGCTGCTGCAAGTAGACGAGAGTACCGTCATCAGCCAGGGCGAAGTTTGTCCGAGGACCCTTCAGGACCTGGACCGGATCTCCCGTCAGCTGGAGCGTCTCAAGGTCAAATGGGGCGGCCAGCAATCCTCCGTTAGCGTTCTCATACACGAGGTGCCCTGTCTGTGCGTAGTACCCATTCCAGCCGCCCCCGACGAGCATCTTCTGCTCGCCCGTCTTCAATGACAGCGCCCATATCGTGATTGAGAATTGGCCATCGTTTCGCTCCAAGACGAAGAGCAGTGCATTGCCACCGGGAAGCAGTCCCGGGTAAGTCATGTAGAGATCTCCGGCCTCGGGGTTGGGAAGAGCAACTGGTTCCGGTTTCCCTCCTGTCGCCGCAACGCGGTAGAGGCCGACGGCCCCGCGATGAGTCCCGGCTGAGAAGACTATTTCATTCGGACCCCAACTGCCATCCCGGCCGCCTTTTACGGCGCAGACAATCTCAGCCCGGCCGTCGCCAAGACGGACCTTCTTGAGGTGACTATTCGTGAAGAATCCAACCCAATCTCCATCAGGCGAAATAAAGGGCCAGGATCGTGTTCCTTCGGTGCCCGGGATCGGCGTGGCCTCGAACTCGTCCAGAGGACGCTGGTAAAGCTGGGTGGTGCCGTCTCGATCAGCCAGATAGACAATGCGCCGGCCATCCGGTGAGATCGTCAGCTTGGGCCGGGGGGGTGACTGCACTCAAGGGTGCGCCATTTGGGGGCGTGACCCGAAACTTGTGGACGGAGCTCGGAGGCGGCTCGCCCGGAACCGGAAAATGGGGATTCATCCACCACCCAAGCGCAATCAGCAGGACAAGTCCTGCGCCCAACGTGAGCGCCCGAACCACCTTCCTGTCTTGCCAGAAATGGTCCCGGGGAGGTGACCCGTTCCTTTCGAGTTCAGGACCGCGCTCGGCCATCCAATTGTCGATCTCTGACCGATAGGCGTAAACGCTCGCTCTTTGACTGTGGAGAAGGCGGTGCACGGGCAGGCCTTGCTTGTTCTCCCAGCGCTGGACGGTGCTGACGTCCCGCCTGAGATAGGCGGCGATTTCCTTCCAGGAGTCCAGACGTTCCCAGGCACCCGGGAGGAGGTCTGTGCTTCTGTCATCGGAGGGCGTGGCCATTTCGATATCTCAAGACCGATCGGGGAATATCTACTTTCCATCCTAGAACTGACGGGTTCACAGGTCAACTCATAGTGAGTAGCGCAGGATCGCAGTATTAGGCCGCATTTCGGCCTTGCGGCCTAATGCTGCTTGGCCTCTGGGCCCTGGATGTGGCAAAAGGGAAAAGGCAGTCAGAAAGGAGGCCGCGCCAGCTCCACCAAGAGCGGATCCGGTTTCGCGTGCGCCGCCCAGAAGGTAGACCACATTGGCGACAGGAGGAGGAAAGAAATGAAAAAGAAGAGTTGGAGCTCCGGTTTATTAGGCCCGAATACGCTTATTCACCGGGTCGCAGCCTTACTAGGTGTTAGCTGAAATCAAGTGAACACTTCTCGTCACCCGCAATTAGGGATTTAACGGAGGAAACGACTCATGAATCTGAGTAAGACGAACGTCAGAGCTGTTCTGGTGCTGTGCACGGTACTTGCTGTCACCGCCATCCCGGCTGGGGCACAGATCGTTTGCGATCCAGTAATCGTCGGGAACTGCGACCAGGATGGTGACTGCTTCATCAAGAACAACCGCGGTTGCAAGAAGAAGAATGAATTCGCAGGGACCGATTGCGACGACACCGACAACATGCTCACCGCTGACTGCGGCGACGGCGGCGACCTTCAAGATACGTTTACTGCAGCGTTCACAGGGGGAATCTTCCAGTTTGCAGCTGGATCTGTGGACTTCATCGTAAACACGGACGATGCCAGAGAGGCCAGAAGCGTTACTCAAGTGACTCTGGAGCCAAATCCGGGTGACTGCCAGGGCCCTGATGATGAAGTAGTAGCGTGTATCGATCTGTGGGACGAGGTGTTCGAGGTTTGTTCGCTCTTGCTGCCGTTGGATTCGATTGTGGTCCCAGCCGGCAGGGTGGATATGCAAAAGGCGGCAGGCGTCATCCAAATGAGTTTTTCCAGGATCGAAGCGGAGGCACTCGGTGACACGGTCGTGGAGCTTCAGGTTACCCTGCAAGGCATGCGCGATAGAGACTTTGCCCTCGGATCCCGCGGTCGTCCTTACGTGTTCAATACGTTCTCGGTGTTCACAGGACGCTTGAAGGGAAGCTCAGGCGGAGGGAAGAAGACTTGCCTGCAGTCGGGCAATGAGCTGGTCCCCCTCAGCATTGTAGAAGTATCGGCCACGACGGTGGAGAACCCGGAGCCGTGAAGCGTCAAGGCCCTGTGGCTTATCCGGACTAGAATGCTTTGTAACGGTAGCCGGTGCGGTAATGTGTCTTGATGTAAGAGAGAAAATCCACGCCCAAGGGGGTGATCGTTGCACGCTGGTCCGTTCCGTCAGCAACGTATTCCATAAAGTTCATGTCCCGGAGAAATCCCAGGTAATCTGCCATCTGAGTCGAGTGCAGTCCCGACCGCTTCAGAAACTCATTGTAGTAGGGAAGCAAATTGACATACTTCTCACCTTTGTTCCCACGGGTGGAGAGGAAATCTAGGATTTGTAACTGGGTACCATAGATGAGGTTGTAGGCACGCTCAAAAAGGAACCCATTGTACAGCCGAAAGTACTCTCGGACCACGTCCGCCGGATTCTCTTTGATGTACCTTTCCAAACCGTCTTCCGTCTGCTGCTTGATTGTCGTCTCCTTAACTCCTTTGCGCTGCTGCGACGGATTCGCTGCCTCAAATCGGACACCGTAGCCCTCACCTCGCACCATTCGTCGCAGAAAATCTGACATCGGTTCACGGAATAGCGCGAGTGCTACGAGGCCAAGAATCAAACAAACGACCGGCCACGAAAGTAGGGTCTGAATGTATCGGAGTACCAGTTCAGCGGTTTCCATGGCTTGACACCAACTCAGATTCGACGTTAGCACTTTGCTAGTCTTGGGGACCTTTACCCCCGTCATGGCGAAGAAGCCATTCTGCGAGAACGTGAACAGCTGCCCCGCGGACTGTAGTGAGGACGGCGGAAGCGGTGGCACCGGGGGTGACCAGGACCTCCCTCTCGTCATTACAATCGACGACGGGCCGTGGGATAAATTTGTAAGTGACGGCGGAGGAGACTACATTCATGGAGAGGGGCATGTCAGGGCATTTGCCAGCGATCGGATCAAATTGTTTTTTCCGGGTGGGGGGAAGAAGCGGCGGAAGGTGACTGTAACAGTCACGTGCGAGGCAATACCTGCTTCTGCTGAGTTCGGAGCGGCTGGTATCGATAACTGTGGCGTCCTTGAAGACAACTTCGGAATCCCTTTCACATTCACAGTCGGTTATATTTCCAGTGTCGTTCCCTATATGGTTAACTGCCCCACGCAGATTGAAGGAGAATGCCCGGACGTTTTCACGATGGGCCAGAGCACTCAACTGATGAGTTTTTGGCTTCTGTCCGGCATAGCACCGACCATCGAGGCTGCCTCCGAGATTGGCGGTCCCGGGGCGTGTCTGTCTCTTCTTACGACCGCCCAGCGCAACGCCTTTATCGCGAACAATTGTCACGACGACCTGGATGACCCGGCTAATTGCAACGTGACCATAACGGCGCTCCACAGCGGCCCAGACGGAGAGAATGATGTCTGGAGGATCGACACCAATTTGGACGAATACGGGAACCCCATTGGGATCAAGGCCCTGATCTGCTCATCTGGTAACCAAAGTCTTGAAGCTGGAGTGATAGGGCAGACAACCTTGACGTTCGGGTTTGACGCGGAGGTAAAGCAATAGGCTGTCAGAGCGAGGTGGTGATCCGAAATGATTCGATCGAGGTGAGTTTCGTAGTTCCAGACCTGGATTGACGTTGTAAGGACCACCAACCAGGAAGGGACTCTGATCTCTCAGTCTAGCTTTACCGCCACCTGTCGGTACACCTCATTGCGGCTCTTTCCCAGGTCACGCGCGGCCTGCCGGATGGCTTCCTTGCGGCTCAATCCATGCAATTGCTGCAGCCCCTGCACGTAGGCCTCGAGATCCAGGTTCAGCTCGATTGGGTTCCCCTCTGCCCCCCCCACGACCAGTGTGTACTCTCCCTTCGGCGTCTCCTCCTGGTCCTGGATAATCTCGCCCAGGGAGCCCCACCAGTGACGCTCGTGGATCTTGCTGATCTCCTTGGCCAGGAAGGCCTGCCGATTGCCCAGGATCTTTTGCAAGTCGGCCAACTGATTGGTGAGAGCGTGAGGGGGAATGAAAAGGATCAGGGATGAGGCAATCCCCTCCAGTTTTTCGAGTTCCCGCAGCCGCCGAGGGCGCGTCCTGGGCAGGAAACCCACGAACAGGAATCGATGCGGAGGCAGACCGGAGACGGAAAGAACCGCTGTTACCGCGGAGGGGCCCGGGACCGGCAGGACAGGCAATCCCTGTTTCCGGCACTGCCGGACCAGCCGAAACCCGGGATCGGAGATGAGCGGGGTCCCGGCGTCGCTGACCAGGGCCAGGTCTCGGCCCTCCTGTAGATGTCGGATCAGCTCCGGACAGCGCTCTTGCTCATTGTGCTCGTGGTAGCTGAGGGCAGGCGTGCCGACGTCGAAGTGATTCAGCAGTTTTCGGGTGTGCCGAGTGTCTTCACAGGCGATGATCTCGACGGCGCCGAGGACCCGGATCGCCCGGGCCGACAGGTCGTCCAGGGGAGTGGCCACGACGAAAAGAGTGCCTTGCATTGCCTGCCCCCGGTGCTAGTCGGCCTGGCCGCTCATCGCCTCCAGCATCTCGCGCACGGCCCGCTCCATTCCCACCAAAACCGCCCGGGACACAATGTTGTGTCCGATATTCAGTTCTTCGATTTCAGGAATGTCGGATACCGGGCGCACGTTCCGATAGGTCAGCCCGTGACCGGCCAGGACCCGCAACTGGAGACCGGCGGCCTGCCTGGAACTTTTGATCAGGCTGTGGAGCTGAGCCTGGAATTCATCCTTCCATTCCGCCACGCCCAGGGGAACGGCCTCCGCATAAGCGGCCGTGTTCAACTCGATGGCCTCCGCTTCCAGCTGACCGGCCGCTTCAATCTGGTGACTGTCCGGGTCGATGAAGAGGGAAACCTCGATTCCGTCTGCCTTGAGCCTCTCCATGGCCCGACCCACCACATCCACCTGATCGACCAGGTTGAGTCCACCCTCCGTGGTGACTTCCTCCGGGCGCTCCGGTACCAGGGTCACCACATCGGGGTCAATCCGCCGGGCGATATCGACCATCTCCTGTGTGGCCGCAATCTCGATGTTGAGGCGGGTCTTGATGGTGGCGCGCAGAAGCGCCAGGTCCCGGTCTTGAATGTGGCGGCGGTCCCCCCGAATGTGAACCGTGATTCCGTGGGCGCCGGCCAGTTCTGCGAGAAGGGCCGCAGCGACCGGATCGGGTTCAACCGCCCCGCGAGCTTGCCGCACCGTCGCAACATGGTCGATGTTGACGCCGAGTCTGGTCATGGCGATTCCTTCTAGGTCGAATATTTTCCCAAGAGAGCATTCCAGCGGATTTTCAGCAGGTCCAGGAGCATCTTGGGACCATCCCGGAAGAAATTCAAGGTGCTTCCCTCGGCGTGACGCCAGATCACGGGAACTTCTTCGGTCTTCAGACCCAGTTGGTGCCCGATGAGCAGGATTTCCACATCGAAGGCAAACCTTTCCAGTCGCTGCAGCTCGAAAATCCTGCGGCATTGCTGCATGGAGAAGAGTTTGAAACCACACTGGGTGTCCTGAAACCGGAGGGGAAAGAAGAGACGCACGAACAGGTTGAACAAGCGGCCCGAGTTTTCCCGCACTCCGGACTGATGCACCTCCACGCGAGAACCTTCCATGTCCCTCGAGCCAATGCCGATCTGAAAGCTTCCGGTAATCACGGAGGATTCGAGTTTCGAGAATTCTTCTATGGGTGTGCTCAGGTCGGCATCCGTCATGAGAGCAAAGAGCCCCCGGCACTCCAACATGCCTCGCCGGACGCTGAATCCCTTGCCACGATTGACTTCGTTCTTGAGCACCCGGATCTCAACCAGGGAGGGATCAGGGGGCACGGTGCTGGCAGCTACTTCGGCCGTCCGGTCGGTTGAACCGTCGTCCACCAGCACGATTTCAGTGGCAAGGCCTCGGGCCGCAAAATAACTGCAAACCGACTCCAGGGAACCGCGCAGGCGGTTCTCCTCGTTGAGAGCCGGGATGATGACGGAAAGAGTTGGTGGTCGGGTCATGCAAAGATGGCCAGCAGGCGGTTGATTCTGGTTAACACAGTTTCTCTCCCCAAGGTGACAATGACCTCGAAAATCCCAGGGCCAACGCCCTCTCCTGTCAAAGCGACTCTGACTGTCCCAATCAGCCGCCCGGGTTTCAAATCGTGTTCCTCGGCGATCGTGCGCAGAATTGACTCTGTATTCTCCAAATCGAAGGGCTGCGCTGCCTGGTAACCAGCCCCCAGTTCCTGCAGGGCCGCTCGCAGGGTGCTCCAGTCCGGATCGGAGGGATTTACGTGCTTCTGAGAGGCGAGAGGATCGTATTCGAACCGATCGGAAAAAAATGCTCGTCCCCGGGTCCCGAAGTCGGCGAGTCTCCTAGCGCGGCCCTGCAGCAACTCCACTCGCCGACGAAACTCCGCCGTTGAAAGGGCGGGGTCTCCACCCTCCAGCAGTCCCTGCTCAGTTAACGTCTCGCGCACCAGGGGTTCCAGGTCGGCAAGGGGGGTCGAGCCCAGGATCTTGCCGTTGATCCACTCCAGTTTCTGCAGGTCAAAGACCGCGTTGGCCTTGTTCACACGGTCCAGGCTGAAGGATTGGGCCAATTCCTGGTCGCTGAAGAACTCTTGATCGGTCTTCGGAGACCACCCCAGGCGAGCCAGGTAGTTGCGAATGGCCAGAGGCAAAAATCCTTGCCTTCGAAACTCGAGGACCGAGGTGGCCCCGTGGCGCTTGCTCAGGCGGGTCTTGTCAGGTCCGAGAATCAGGGGGAGGTGGGCAAAGCGAGGAAGAGGCTTGCCGAGTGCTTCATAGAGGAGTACCTGCTTGGGAGTATTGGACAGATGATCGGCTCCCCGGATCACGTGCGTGATGCTCATGTCGAGGTCGTCCACGACCACCGACAGGTGATAGGTTGGACTTCCATCCGGGCGCATCAGGGCAAAGTCTTCGATATGGTCGGATTCGACAGAGACTGTCCCATACACGATGTCCCGAAAGGACAGGGTCAGTTCTGGAGCGACTCGAAAGCGAATGACCGCGGGCTCATGGGAAGCTCGGGCCGCCGACTCCCCAGGGGAGAGCCGGGGGCAGTCGTGGCGCTGCCTTTGGGTCGGTTCTTGGTCCCCTGTGCTCTCACAGAAGCAGCGGTAGGCAGCTCCGCCGTGGAGGAGACTCTCAGCTACTTCACGGTAGAGAGCCGTTCGGCGGCTTTGAAAGTGGGGGCCCTCATCCCACTCGATGCCCAGCCATCTGAGTCCCTCCAGGATCCCCGCGGTGAGGTCTTCCTCAGAGCGCCTCGCGTCCGTATCTTCAATTCGAAGAACCAGAGTACCCTTCTCTCCCCGGGCAAACAGCCAGTTGAAGAGAGCGGTTCGGGCCCCTCCGATGTGGAGGAAACCGGTCGGGCTGGGAGCGAAGCGAACACGGGTCGTCATCGGTTGTATTGTTCCACGTTCGAATGAACGGGTTCCAGGTTCTAGGTTTGCCGCGTGGTCCTACGGAACCTGAGCGTTAGCGAGGGCTGAGTAGTAGCCGCGGCCTCGTGGAACCTCTTACTCCACCCGGTAGACGCGCAGCGTCTCGATCGGCTCGCGGCTGAATACGAAGGGGACGGTTCGTCGGACCACCGAATAAAAAGAGGCTTCCGGAAAACTCATAGTATGGATGGGGAAAGTGGAATGCATGTCTCGCGTCTCCAGCAATTGAAGTTTTTCGAGAAAGTCCCTGTTTTGGGCAGAAACCCGGCCCACGAACACCCGCTCTGGCCACACCAGCAGGCTCCCTGAACCCGGGACGTCCCCATATCCGTGCATCTGCCGGAAACCGGCCTGTTCGGCGTAGAAATGCCAACCCCATTGGCCCAGGAACCAGATTTCCTTCTCCGGGTGCCGACGGCCCACGTCGCGGGCAAAGTCGCGGTACACGTTTGCGTACTCCATGTCAGACCAGGCAACGGAGAGAGCCAGCAGCAGTTGCACCCCCAACAGCAGCAGCAAGCCCTTTCTGGCGGTGACTGAGATCGGATGTCGGGTGCGAAAACAGAGGAGGGCCGCCGGGACGAGTCCCCCCAACACATGTCGGACCGCCTGAAAAGGAACCAGGGAGACACTGAATAAGAAGACAACGAGCGTCCAGAAAAGGAGAAAGGCGGAGTCACGATCGGGCGGTCGCCCGCCGGGCCCGGGACCCAGGCCCACAGCCAGCAACCCGAGCAAGCTGAAGGACCCCACAACGGTCCAGACCATGTACTGAGAACTGGCTCCTCCGTCGTGATACCACCAGCCGGCCAGGGTCAGGACCAGGGTTCCGCCCAGAACCATGAACTTTGATCTTCGAGTACTCGCCTGCATTCTCCAGGCGACGAGAGGGGCCAGCAGACAGGCACTTCCCAGCGTGACCAGCAGGGAAAAGAACTTGCTGGAAGTAGAAAAAGAACCAGAGGAGTGTTTCCCGAGCAAGAGGAACCAGGGATGAGCCTCTCCGTAGACCAGCCAGGTCCACCCACACCAGATTCCGAGGGGCAGGATCGAGGGAAGGAGTGGTAGCACTGTCAGCTTGAGCCTCGACCCGAAGGCGTAGACGAGGAGAACCACCACGGCCAGCCCGGCAGAGTACTTGGTGACTGCAGCCAGGCCGAGCCAGAGCGATCCCAGAGACAGCAGTCCTGATCGCCCTGTGTCCAGTCCCCGGATAGCGGTGGCCATCCCCACACAAATCAGAGACAGTGCGGGAATGTCCCTCATCACGTTCGATGAGACCACCACGGCGCTGCTGGTCGCGATCATCAGGGCCGGAAGCCAGTGGAGCTGTCGGCAGAATCTTCTCGACAACATCAGGCAGCCCGCCACGATACCTGCCAGAAACGGCATCATGGCCAGGTGTAGAATAGTCTCTGATTCCCCAAAGATCGAAACAAGGGGTGCCAGATAGTAGCTGAGGAGCGGGGGGTTGGTGGTTACCTGCCAGAAGGGCAAGACCACTCCGAACCAGTCAAATTCCCCCCCCAACGGGTCGAGCGGGTTGATCAGGATTCTCTCTACGCATTGCAGGACCACCGGATCGTCAATATGAAACGCCTTATTGAGAAACGGCAGACTCAGCAGGACGGAGACGAGAACGATCCCGGTCAGATCGAACCTGGTGAAGAGCCGTGAGTCGAACGCATCTTCAGTGCTGGGTTCATCGAGTTGATCTGTGTGCAAATCGGAAGAATCTTACCAGGAAATCGACTATCATCGTATGCACGAAGGTGAGTTCCTGATCGGGAAAACCTGAGAAATGCGCTTTCCTCGTTCCACCAGACCAGCCAGACATGGGCGTCGAGAGATGCTGCGCAACCGTTGGCAGTCCTCCTCTGGGAGCCGGCTTCGAGCATTGCTCTCCGAGCATCTGGAACCCCGTCTGCTTTGCTGCCGCCGCCGGGCCATGGCCTGTGATTTTGAGTTTCGCATTCCCGACTCTGAGCGACGGCACCTAGACGCGGTTCAGGCCACGCTTGATCTGGTTGATCGGCTGGAGGGCCAGATGTCGGTATTTCGCGACGATAGTGAGATCAGCCGAATCAATCGCCTGGCCCATCAGGAGCCCGTCGAAATCGGACGGGGCCTATTTGACTTGCTGCAGAAGGCGGTGTCATTGAGTCGGGAAACCGGGCGGGCATTCGATCCGACCAGCGGTTCTTACAGCCGCTGCTGGGGGTTCCTGGCCAGGGATGGAAAACGTCCGACCGATCAGGAAATTCAGGAGGTCGCCCGGTGGGTGGGCCCCGATCTGATAGATTTCGATTCCGGGAGTAAGGCGGTACGACTCAAGAGTTCTGGAGTGGAATTGAATCTGGGGGCAATCGGTAAGGGTTACGCTCTGGATCGTGCTGCCCAGCAGGTGAGAGCGGCCGGGATCAGAAAGGCACTCTTTCACGCCGGCTTCAGCAGTGTGTACGCTGTGGGCGACTTTCCTGGAGCTTCCCGCGGCGCAGGCTGGCCAGTGGGTGTTCGGCACCCGTTGCGACCGGACAAGGACTTTGCAATACTCCATCTAGCCGATTGTGGAATGGGAACTTCGGGGTTCAAGGAACAGGGCTATGTCATTGACGGGCAGGCTTACGGTCACATCATTGATCCCAGAACGGGTTATCCGGCCAGGGGGAAGGTGCTGGTGTCGGCCGTTGCCCCAACAGCAGCCGAAGCCGACGCTCTCTCCACTGCCTTTTTTGTCATGGAGCTGGAAGAGATTCGATCCTTTTGTCAGGAACATGCCGAAATGGGAGCGCTTGTCCTGGATCAAACTTCCGGGCCTGCAGACTCCATCCAGATGCACCGCTTTGGTCGAGTCAGGGACTCACTCGAGGTTCTAAACTAGTACTAGCCAAAAATACCACCAGAACAATGGAAGTCTCACTCTCATTTCCGCGGCAGTTCTTGCTGGTCCTTCTCCGCTTCGTGGTGGGCTGGCATCTTTTTTACCAGGGTCTGGGGAAGCTTTGGATCGTCGGCTGGTCGGCAAAGGGTTACCTGGAGAATGCTAGCGGGCCCCTGGAGAACGTCTTCCAGGCCCTTGCAGCCCGACCCGGACTCATGAGACTGGCGGATTTCGCAGTCGTCTGGGGCCTGATGCTGGTGGGTCTACTGCTGATGCTGGGACTCTTTTCCAGATTGGCAGCGCTGGGAGGCTTTCTGCTCTTGTTCCTGTTTTTCGCTGCCGCTCCACCAATGCCCCATCTCGGGTTCTCCGTTCCCGGACCCGAGGGCACGGAGCTGTATGTCAACAAGACTCTGATTGAGGCGTTACTATTGATAGTACTGGCTGTTCTTCCGACCGGACACATGGCGGGACTCGACATCCTGGTTTCGAGCTGGCGGCGGCGGCGAAAATCGGTTTTCAGTCGTCGCAGCTAACAGAGCTCCTGGCGGAAGCCAGCGGAAGGAGCTGTAGGAGGTCTCGATGCTAAACGAGAAACAAAGAGACATCGGACGTAGGAATTTTCTCCAGGCAGTGGCGACACTGCCACCTGCAGGAGCGCTGCTCTGGAAGGCTCGCAGGATGCGACCGGTGCGGACCGGAATCGTGGGCTGTGGTGGTCAGGGCGGCGTCCTGATCGAAAACTGTCCTTCCAGCCATATGAACCTGATCGCCGTCTGTGACATCGCTCCCGATCATTTCGAACGAGGCCTCGAGAAAGTGCGGAGTCTTCACAATCCGGAGGCCCAGGGATATACCGACTTTGAAGAGATGTTGAAACGCCGCGACATCGAAGCGGTTGTAGTGGCGGCGCCTCTGTGGCTGCACGAGCCATTCACGGTGGCCGCTCTGGAAGCCGGAAAGCACGTGTTATGCGAGAAGATGATGTCTCACGGGATCGACGGGTGCCGGAACATGATCGACGCTGCCCAGGCGGCGCGGCGAAATCTGCAGGTCGGGCATCAGCGCAACTACAATCCTCTCTATCAGGAAGCCTATCAGATGATCCAGAACGGGATCATCGGAGACATCTATCACGTCCGGGCACTCTGGCACCGGAATACCTCCTGGCGCCGCAAGGTTCCAAACCTCGACTTTGATCCCAGCCCCTGGGGTTATCCAACTCTGGAGCACCTGAAGAACTGGCGGCTGTATGAAAAGTTCTCACAGGGACTGATGGCGGAACTGGGTAGCCACCAGCTTCAGGTGGTCAACTGGTTCACCGGGTCGCGGCCCACCGCCGTCTATGGATCGGGTGGAACCTACCGATTCAAGGATGGGCGGGAGGTTCCCGACCATGTTTACGTGACCTACGATTACCCGGAAGGGCTCACCTTTACCTATTCCTCGATCCAGTCCAACCGCCTCGACCATTACTATGAGCAGTTCATGGGGACGGAGGGAACGATCATCCTGAGTGGCGAGCGCGAAGCTATGCTTTTCTCGGAAGGCCAAAAGGGCACGCAGGCCACTCAGATTGAAGTGGAGGCGGCTGCCAGGAGCGGCCCCGTCATGTCGGCGTCGGAGAGCCGGATGCGCGACGCGACAGGCTCACAGGTCTCGGGGGACGGGAACAAATTCAATCCCCTGCGGGCCTATGGCGACGAACTGGCCGGGTTCTGCAACACCGTTCGCCACGGAGCTCCCAACCTCTGCGAAGGAGAAGAAGCGATGGATGCCTGCACTCCCATCATTCGGGCCAATGAATCAATCGCCCGGGGCGAGAAGCTGGACATTCCTGTGCAGCTGTATTACCCGACCTGACACTTCTGAGGAATCAGCCGATCACCCGCGGGCCCTTTTTATTGATTCTGCTCACGTGCGTCTGGCTTTCGATGCCGAATCCATCGAAGGCAGCCCGCATCGCTTCGGCACACCTGTCAGCTGTCTTTCTCGACTTGCTGAGGGCGAACATGGAAGGACCCGAACCGGATATGCTGCAGCCCAGGACCCCCTCCTGAAGGGCAGCGTCCCTGACCTCGTGAAACCCGGGAATCAGCATGGAACGCACCGGCTCGATGAGGTGGTCTTCCAGGGATCGGCCGATCAGATCAAAGTCACCCTTCATGAGCCCGGCTACCAGTCCTGCAACATTGCCCCATTGCTTGACAGCATCTTTCAGGTAGACCTTGGTGGGCAGTACTTTGCGGGAGTCTGCAGTTCGAATTTCCACTTCAGGATGAACCAGCGTGCAGTGCAGTTGCCTGGGGTAGTCGATTTGAATCACGTCCAGGGGATCGTAGCTGCGTATGATGACGAATCCGCCCAGCAGCGCAGGTGCCACATTGTCCGCATGTGCCACACCGCAGGCGATCCGCTCTCCCTCCATAGCGAAGGGCAGCAAATCAGGGACCCTCAAGGGTCGCCCCAGCAGTTCATTCACGGCAAAAACGCCCGCCACTGAGCTGGCCGAGCTCGACCCCATACCGCCCGCGAAGGGCACGTTCTTGGTCAGCTCAAATTCAAATCCACCCGAGTACTGAACTTGTTCGAGGTACCTGAACACTGGAGCCGTGACCGTATTCTGCTCCGGATTGAGGGGCAGTTTTCCCCCGTCTCCACTTATCTTCTTGATTCTCAGTCCCGTCCTGCCGGTTTTCTTGGCCACGACTTCGTCACCCGGTTGATCAACTGCGAAACCGAGCACATCGTATCCGCAGGCAATGTTTGCAACCGTGGCGGGGGCGAAAACTCGAACACTCCCTTCCACGACAGCCGAAGCGCGCCGGACTGTTTTTTTCATATCCCTACTCTGCTTCAAGCTGTGAGGAGCCTACAAGTTGGAGATACGGATGATGTCAGCAAATACTCCCGCAGCGGTCACCTCGGCCCCGGCTCCCGGGCCTCGGACAACCAGCGGGCGGGTCGAATACCGATGCGTGGTAAATGACACCACGTTGTCGTTTCCTTTCAGGGTATAGAAAGGATGGGAGCTGTCAATGGCTTCCAGAGCCGCCGAGCCCTGGCCGTTCTCGACAGATGCGATGTACTTCAGCTTTCGGTTTTCCGCTTTCGCCTTTGCCCTGATCTTTTCGAATTCAGAATCGTGTTCGGAGAGCCCCTTGAAGAGCTCGGGAACAGAGTCGATCTTTCGACAGGACCTCGGGACCATGTTCTGCACCTTAATATCTTTCAACTCCATTCTCAATCCACTTTCCCGGGCCAGGATCAGCGTTTTGCGGGCCACGTCTGTTCCTTCCAGGTCAAGCCTGGGGTCGGGTTCGGCAAATCCCAATCCCACAGCCTCTTGCACAGCTTGCGAGAACTTCTTCCCGTCCATGAGCGCGTCGAAAATATAGCAGAGGGATCCGGAAAGCATCCCCTGGATTCTTGTGACTTCATCTCCGCTGTCGATCAGGTCCTTCAGTGTGCTGAGCACGGGTAGACCGGCCCCTACATTGGTTTCGAACAAGAATCTGACCCCTCGTCTATGAGCCACGCTCTTTAAATTCTGATAATCCGAGAACTTTCCCGAACAAGCCACCTTGTTGGGCGTAACCACCGAAATGCTCGAGTCCAGCACCTTTTCATAAGTGGTGGCGACAGCCGCGGCCGCAGTATTGTCAACAAAAATGGAGTTACGTAGATTCAGCTCTACGATACTGTCGGTGAACTGGTCGATGTCAGCCCTGGTGCGGGACTTCTTGAGTGCACTCACCCAATTCGCTGCCGGGATGCCATCCTCGCTAAAGGTCATTTTCCGGCTGTTGCTAATACCTATAATGCGCAATTCGAGTCCATTGTTTCTGAGAAGCGATTCGGCCTGCTGATCGATCTGGGTCAGCAGGGTCTTCCCTACCAGCCCGGTTCCGGCGATGAACAAATTGAGCGTCTTCGTATCCGACAGGAAGAAAGATTCATGAACTGCATTCAGCGCCTTGTCGAGATCTTTCTTCGAAATGACGACTGTGATGTTCAGCTCAGAGGATCCCTGGGCGATAGCAGCAACGTTTACGCCGTTCACCCCCAGGGTGTGGAACAGTCGGCCTGAGATGCCCGGGATATTGCGCATGTCTTGACCCACAACGGAGATCACGGAAAGGTTGCGTTCAATGAGCACCGAATCTATCAGGTGAGATTTCATTTCCGTCTCAAACTCTGCTTCGATGGCCCGCCTGGCAACAGCTGCTTGTCGGGGATCGATGGCAAAGCAGATGGAGTGCTCTGAGGACGCCTGTGTGATCAGGATCACGTTGATGCCCTTGCCTGCGAGTGCACGAAACAAACGCAGGGAAGTCCCGTGGATGCCCACAATGCCACTTCCCGAAAGGCGAAACAGGGCGATTTCTGGAATGGATGAAATCCCCTTGATGATCGACCTGTCAGTGGTGGGGTCAAGCTTCTCTTTGATTACCGTTCCTTCAAAACCTGGATTAAATGTATTCCGAATGCGAATCGGGATCTGCTTATCCAACACCGGCTGAAGAGTCGGCGGATAAATCACGCTGGCACCGAAGTGCGATAGCTCCATAGCCTCCTCGTAGGAGAGCTCCGGAATTGAGAACGCTTTTGTGACCTTGTCCGGGTCGGCCGTAAGGATGCCATCCACGTGGGTCCAGATCTCGAGCTCCCAGGAACCGACCGATGCAGCGACAATGGCCGCGGTGAAATCGGAGCCCGCCCTGCCCAGGGTCGTGGTTTCCTCCTGTTCCGTGGACCCGACAGACCCGGCGATGACCTGGAGAGCTCTGGCAGTCTTGAAATGGCTGCGAATCAGTCGCCTGGTTTTCTTGAGATGAACTCTGGCACACCCAAAATCGGCATTTGTTCTTACAACCTGTCGCGCATCCAGGAACTCGACTTTGACCCTGGACTGCTTCAGCGCCTCGGTGATGATGTAGCAGGAGAGCTGCCCGCCAAAACTGACTACAAAATCACAGGTCTTGCGGGAAAGCTCTTTGACGAGATAGGCCCCGTTCAGCACATCTTCCAACTCGTTGAGGACCATCTTGGTCTGGGCCAGAACAGGGGTCTGCTTCTTTGCCTCGAGCAGTTCCTTGATAACTGAAAAGTGGCGCTGCTCAAGGGCTCCAAGAAGTTCCAGATAAGACTCATCCCCGGCGGCTGCCAGTTCTCCCGCTTTCTCCAGATCGTCCGTCACGCCTCCAAACGCGGACAAGACGACCGCAACTTTGTGCTTCCTGGACGAGTTTCGCAGAATCTCTAGCACTCCTTGAATCCGATAAGGAGTGGCTAAGGATATCCCGCCGAATTTCAGTATTTTTATTCCGGGTTCCGGCTTCTTCTTCACCATAACCTTCACTGGCTCTCCGCTATCAGATCCCTCATCAGCCTGCGATCCGGGTCCCTACCGGTCCAGGCTAGAAACTGGCGTGCCGCCTGTTCCACGAACATCTCCATTCCGGAAATAATCTTACAGCCTCTGTGCCGGGCCTGGCGGAGGAGTTTCGTTTCTTGCGGGCTGTAAACC
This sequence comes from Acidobacteriota bacterium, assembly GCA_965248635.1. GTDB lineage: Bacteria > Acidobacteriota > UBA6911 > RPQK01 > CBDAPI01 > CBDAPI01. The sequence continues at coordinate 857,663 of OZ252114.1, forward strand.
AGATCGTAGACCAACTCGAAGTCAAGTTGAGTCGCGGACAGCGGAGACGCATCGACATTCGGGTGCTGTCCAACCGGCGTCGTGTTGACCAGCAGATCAGCCCTGCCTCGATAGTCCTGCATGAGAATCCACCGGCAACCAAACGGTCGGGCAAAGTTCTCGAGTCGTTCCTCGTTTCGACCCGCCACAGTGACCTGGACCCCCCGGCTCAGGAGAGCACCGACTGCCGTGTGCGCGACCCCGCCGTTCCCCAGCACCAGGGCGGACGAACCCTCCAGGTCGACCCTCGAAAGCAGCGGAGAGAGGAAGCCCGGGAAGTCGGAGTTCGACCCCATCCAGTTGGGGGTTGCTCCGGCAAGAGTGTTGACCGAACGGACCGGTGAGTCGTAGCCCTGGCAGAAGCGAATGACGTCTGTTTTATGGGGCAGTGTGACACTGAAGCCCTGGAACCGAAGGGAGGACTCCGTGAGATACTCAAACCAGGGATCCAGCCTGTCGAGAGGCAGACGAATATAGCTTCCCGACAGGCCGTAGTGTCGAAACAGGCCGTTGTGCAGGGGTGGTGAGAGAGAATGTAGGACCGGCTGACCAATGATTCCGTAGAGAGGCGTTTCAGTCGATGGCTGCCCCAGTCCCCGGGCTTCTCCGAGTGAGAACTGGCCGGGAGCCCTGGGAACCTCGGCATCCTCGCAAACGTAGGTCCACTGGCTTCCCAGGAGGGGAGCGAGGTATCGGGAAGGCTGTCCCAGTTCACCCATGCCAATGAGGACATGGGGCCCGCGAGGCGGTTCCCTTTCCGCCCACTTCAGCAGTTGAACCAGCTCCTGGGTGGTGTGAACCTGGACCGCTAATTTTCCCAGCTGTCCCTTAGAGACAGGGGGAAACTCGGCCTGAAGGTTGACCGGAAAGGACCCAAAGACATGCCGCGATCGAATCAGGCGTGTGTCGGTTGCCAGAGACAGGGGAGCGGCGACGTCGTGCTCGAGATCAATCCAATCGAAACCGTGCCTGGCCGCCTGCTCGAGAAATCTGATCCGCTCCAGCTCTCCTCCCCGGTACCGCCCCCCTTCTCTCTCAGGGCGGCAGGTGGCGATGTAATGGCTCTTTGGAGCCGCCGGAAGCCGCGGCAGCTCAAGCCGTTGGAGATAGTCAAGACGTGCCTCGATGTACTCAACCTGGCCGTCGTGAAAGTCCAACTTCTGGCTGAGATCGGAGACCGACTTCTCGGCAACGGTCAAACAGAGTTTCATGGTGGACAAGGTGAAATATTAGTACAAGGAAGTACCAGTACGTACTAGCCGTCCTGCGAAGTAGTGACGCGTCTCTGGATCGGTCCCCAGTAGCGGCGGAAGTACTGGACCATGGAGAGCAGAGAGAGGACGACGACGATCCAGAGCAGGATCTGACCCGCCAGAAAGATGTAGGTATCGGGAAAACGATTGGCCACAATCAGGCAGCCGGCACAGGCGACCTGGGCCACCATTTTGTATTTTGCAAGGGGCATCGCCGAGATGGTGATTCCCTGGACCGAGGCGACACTGCGCAACCCGGTGACAACAAATTCTCTGCCCACAATGATGATGACCATCCAGGCCGGGGCAATTCCGAGCTGGACCAGCGAAATGAAGGCAGCCGAAATCAAGAGCTTGTCGGCGACGGGATCGAGAAGCTGCCCCAGGGTGGTGACCTGCGATCTTTTTCGAGCCAGATATCCGTCAAAGTAATCGGTTGTAGCAGCCGCTGCAAAGACGATGAATCCCCAAAACTCCCGTGCTGGCGGAGTCGTTGTCAGCAACACGCCCACCAGTGGGGGAACCAGGAAAATCCTGAATAATGTCAGGCTGTTGGGGAGATTCATAGAGCCACTTATAGCACAATTCGGTACTCCGTACCGCGTTCCACGTTCCACCGTTCCACGTTCCACGACCTCTCAACCTTCAGCCGGTAGCCCCCGTAGAACGTGGAACGTGGAACGTGAAACGTGAAATATAATTACCCAAATGATCACTGATGCTGTGCAGGCGAAGTTGGACAACCTGCCATCCGGACCCGGGGTCTATCTCTTCAAGGATCGGACCGGGAAGAGCATCTATATTGGCAAGGCCAAGTCGTTGCGGCACCGAGTGCGCTCCTATTTTCAACAGCAGCGACTTGCCGACCAAAAGACGGAAGTCCTGCGGGGAACCATTCACGACCTGGATTACGTTGTGACCGACAGCGAGGTGGAGGCGCTGATGCTGGAGAGTAATCTGGTCAAGCAGCAACAGCCTCTGTTCAACGTCAACCTCAAAGACGACAAGTCTTTCCTGCACATCAAGCTGACGGTGAACGAGGACTTTCCCAGGGTGCTCCTGACGCGCAGAATTCTGAACGACGGGGCTCTCTATTTCGGGCCTTATCTTCCCGCCTCCCTGGCCCGCAACACGATCAAGATCATCAATCGTCATTTCCTCCTGCGTACCTGTGATATCGAGATCGACGGGCAACTCGATCGGCCCTGTCTCGAATACCACATCAAACGTTGTCTGGGGCCCTGCGTTGCCGGGCTCTGTTCCGTCGAGGAGTACACGCGCTCGGTCGGCGAAGTGATTCGACTCTTGGAAGGGAAAAACAGCCGCTTGGTCAAGTCACTGCGCAGGAAGATGCTCCGGGCTGCCGAGGAAGAAAAGTTCGAGGCGGCGGCCTTTTACCGGGACCGAATGCGCATGGTGGGAGACCTGGCTGAGCAGCAGAAGATGATCGTTTCCGGGGTGAGAAACGTGGACATCTTTGCCTATCATCGAGAGGGGCCCCGGGCGGCGCTGCAGCTTTTTACCTTGAGAAACGGTCGGGTGGTGGGTAAACGTGAGTTTTTCTGGGAGAGCCTTCAGTTCTTCGATCCGCCGACCTTCCTGCGCGACGCAATCCAACAGTACTATCTGAATGCCGGTTTCGTTCCGGCCTCCATCTACCTCCCCGTCGAGATTGAAGATCAGTCGCTCATTCAGGAATGGCTCACCCGCAAACATGGCTCGCGCCGCGGTCGAAAAGTGCGGATCCATGTACCGAAGCGGGGGAAGAAACTGGATCTAGTGCTTCTGGTTGAGCGCAATGCCAGAATCGCCTTTGATTCCCGTTTCCGGATCTTGAAGGCTGACCGGTCTTTCATTCTCGCGGAGGTGCAGGACGAACTCGATCTGCCGAACCCCCCCAGGAGAATCGAGGCTTTTGATATCTCCAACATCCAGGGGGCTGAGACGGTAGCCTCTCTGGTGGTTTGTACGGAAGGACGGATGAGTCGAAAAGAGTATCGGAAGTTCAAGATCAGGAGTGTCGACGGCCCCGACGACTACGCCTCCATCTATGAAGCCGTCAAGCGACGTTACAAGAGAGTGCTGGCCGAAGAGCAGAAGCTGCCGGACTTCATACTGATCGACGGCGGTCCGGGACAGTTACATTTTGCCTACCAGGCCCTCGTCGAGCTGGGTATTGAAGACCTGCCTGTGGTCAGCATCGCGAAAAAGGAAGAATTGCTTCACGTTATGGGTCAGGAAGACGTCTTGCACCTGAAAAAGAGTTCCCGCACCCTTCGCTTGCTGCAGCAAATTCGAGATGAGGCCCACCGATTTGCCGTGACTTATCACCGCAAACGCCGTTCTCTGCGTGATTTTCACTCCGTCCTGGACGATATCCCGGGAATCGGCCAGAAACGGAAGAAGCGACTTCTGCGCAGCTTCGGCAGTGTGGCCGGGATCAGGAGGGCGAGCGAACGGGAGTTGGTCCCCTTTGTGGGGCCCAAGCTGGCAAGGGTAGTGAAGAAGAAACTGTCGTAGATTTTTCGCTGGTCCGATCTTCAGAGTGAGGGGGGCCTCCGCCCTGAGGCCCCTCCCACTTTTCGCCATCATGTGCCTTCCCCGGCGTAGGAAGACCCTCCGTGGTCCGACCAACCGTCAACGGGCAACGGCCCCACGGTCAACAGTTCCTACGACCGATAGGACTCAGGATTGTAAAAGGGTGCAAAAGCAGCGATCAGAGCCACCAGGAACGAGTGCTGGCGGCTGAAAATGTCGTGGGTCAGGACACCCCACACCCCTTGCTGGCTGCTCACATCACGCTGCTGCGCGAACAGGTCAATGACGATTCCCAGCTCAATTCCCCGATCCAAAACCTGAGTTGAGATTGCCGGCGGGACATAGATACCGCCTCCGTGGCCGAAGTACCCCAGGTGCCCGTCCGAAACAAACGCCCAGCTCTCCAGAAACACTTGGCGCCGCGCCGCTCGCGGATCGACGACATTAAAGCCCCCTTCCAGTCCCACATAGAAATCGGCTTCAGCTTTTTCCCGTTTGAGCTGCAACATGAGGCGGTCCGCCCGCTCCTGGGCTCCCGTCATCAGCTGTTCCACAGCGACAGGCATATCGGGAGTCTGGGTGGGAACGTCAAAGGGAGCAAACTCGACCTCTTCGTCACCCGCGGTCAGAATCTTGGACGAAAAGATACCCCAGGCCTCCTTCACAGCCTCGACTTTTGGGGCCCGTGTGCTCCCGATCGCGATTCTCATCTGGGACGAAGTTTAACGTCTCGATCTGACGCTGGGAGGGCCGTTTTCCGGAGCACGGGACCGGGTGGAAACGGGATCTGCGATCTTACTCGGGACGTTCCCCAAATCCACCGCCCAGGCCTGTTACTGTTATACTTCATGCGGTTTTGACAACCTTGCGAAGGATCTTCAGAAGGACTGTTATTCTCGTTGTCTGGTCCCTGCTTCTAGAGGCCCTGACAGACCATGCCGCTGTCCGGGCGGGTGCGCAAACTGGGCCTGGATCGAGAGATGTTCGACTGGGTCCCCAGCGTCATCTCGATCTCTACTTTCCCTTTCAACAGGTAGAAAGCCTCCAGGAGTGGAAGCTTCGATCTGACCGATTACGACGCCAGGTTCAGGTGGCGACCGGTCTCTTTCCCTACCCACCCCGAACACCCCTGAAGGCCGTCATCCACGGGGAGGTGCAGCGCAGCGGGTACACGGTAGAACGAGTCTACTTCGAATCCCTGCCCGGGCATTTCGTTACCGGGAATCTCTACCGTCCACTGCCGAGGGGCATGCAACTTCCAGGCGTTCTGTCTCCCCATGGACACTCAGGGGACCAAGAGCACCACCAGAATGGGCGCTTTCATGATCACGGTGCCGGTGGGATCCGAGAGGAGATCGCTTCGGGAGCGGAGCGCTTTGTTGTGGGAGGACGCCATCCTCTGCAGGCGCGCGCGGTCCAACTGGCTCGCATGGGATGTGTGGTCTTCCAGTACGACATGGTTGGTTACGGTGACAGTCTGCAGCTTCCTCATAAGGGTCTCGGGCCCCGCCCGGCGATGAACACACTGCGCGATTGGGGTTTCTCCAGCCCAAACGCCGAACTCCATCTGCAAAGCCTGATGATGTTGCAGACCTGGAACTCAATTCGTGCCCTGGACTTTCTGATCTCCCTTCCCGCCGTTGATCCCGAGCGAATCGCAGTGGAAGGACACAGTGGAGGCGGGACCCAGACCTTTATTCTGGCCGCGCTGGACCCCCGCCCGACGGTGGTTTTCCCGGCTGTAATGGTGTCGACGTCCATGCAGGGAGGCTGTATCTGTGAGAATGCGTGCTATCTACGAATCGGCGCCGGAAACGTGGATCTTGTAGCCCTTTCCGCTCCCCGGCCGCTGGGGATGACGGGTGCCGACGACTGGACTCGTGAAATCAAGATCAGGGGGCTTCCCGACTTGAAGCAGATCTACGGGTTTTACGGTGTACCCACACTGGTGGATGCGGCCGTGTTTCCTCAATTCGGGCACAACTACAACAGTGTGAGCCGCACCGTTATGTACACGTGGCTGAATCGTCATCTGGATCTCGGTTTTCCAGAGCCGGTGATGGAACGGGATTACATCCCCCTGCCCGAGAAGGAGATGTCGGTCTGGAATCGTGAGCATCCCGCTCCCCACGGCGCCGCCGTCGGCGACTCTCACGAGCGCGATGTGTTGGCCTGGTTGAGTCGCAGCTATCGGCAGCAGATGGAAAGGCTGTGGCCCCTCGACCCGGAAGGCTACCGGGAGTTTCGATCCACGTTGGGGGAGGCCTTCGATGTGATTCTGGGTCGTCGCCTGAAGGACGTTGGCCAGGTTCAGTCACAGGGTATTGAGGAAGGGTCGAACAGTTCCGGTCGGTTTGAAAGTGTGGCGGGATCAGCAGGAATTCATCAGTGGCAACGTGTTCTGCTCTCCAACCGTTTCTCTGAGGAGGTCCGGATCCTCACCTGGTCGAAACCCGGCCGGGCGAGTCGAACCCTGATCTGGATCAGCGAAGGAGGGATTCGGGATCTTTCAGCATCGAACACCGACCCGCGAGCCGAACTGAAGAGTCTGTTGGAAGCAGGTGTTCGGATCATCAGCGCTGACCTGCTGGGCCAGGGCAGCCAAGCAGAAAGTGGGTTTGACCGGAATCGTCTGGTTCTGAACGGTGACGGATCTCAGGGCTGGCATCACCATGCGGCGTATACGTTCGGGTACAACTATCCGCTCTTCACACAGCGTGTTCATGACGTATTGGCCATCATGAGTTATGTCAAATCAAGGTGGCCCCGAAGCCGCCTCGAGCTGGTTGGACTGGGCCCGATGGCAGGACCGATAGCGGCGGCAGCCCGAGCCCAGAGTGGTGAAGCTCTACACAGAACGGCTATTGACACAGGCGGATTTCGATTCGCGCATGTCAACCAGTTTGACCATCCCATGTTCCTGCCGGGAGCGGCCAGGTACCTCGATCTTCCGGGTCTTATCCTCCTGCCGCAGGGGGGCGGAGATCTCCGGTTGACCGGCGAGAGCGCAGACTGGCAGGCCAGAATCAGAGACGCCCATCGAGTTTCCGGCCATGCGTTCGAACTGGTAACTCCCGACGACGAGTCGTCGATTATAGAATGGCTGCTGGAGGAATGAGGTGGAGAAGTGTTGATGACACAAACTTGACTCAAGATTGCAGATCAGATTCACTTGGAAACCTAGAACCTACAACCCCGAACCCGGAACCTAGAACCCAGAAACTAGAACCCAGAACCCACGGTGATTGAAATGACCCCCGAAGAGACGCTGAAGGCACTTGGTTTAGAGCTTCCACCGACGCCCAAACCGGGCGGGATTTACAAACCAGTTCTAGTTCATGGAGGCCTGGCTTATGTCTCTGGCCATCCCCCGCGTTCCGCAGATGGCACCCTCATTTGCGGAAGAGTCGGGTCAGACCTCAGTCTTGAGGAAGGGAAGCAAGCAGCTCGCCAGGTGGGGCTTGGCATTCTTTCGACTCTAAGAACCGGCCTGGGGAGTCTGGATCGGATCTCCCGGGTAATCAAAGTGTTGGGTATGGTAAACGCCACGCCGGATTTTGCAGATCATCCGCAGGTCGTCAATGGCTGCAGCGAGCTGTTCGCCGAAGTGTTTGGAGAGGAGAGAGGCATCGGGGTGCGCAGCGCGGTGGGAATGGGATCGTTGCCCGGCAACATCGCCGTCGAAGTCGAGGCCCTTTTCGAGATTGTGGAATAAAGAGGTCCGGGAGCCCGATCCCGGCCGCGACGTCAGGTCTGCGAGCATGGTGAAGGCAATCCTGTTCGACTTCGATGGAACACTGGTGGATGCCTCAGAGGCGATTATCCACACATTCAACTCGGTGATGAATCGCTTCGGACTCCACCCCTGGACACACAGCCGGATCACTGCCGGCATCGGGAAACCCCTGGCGACTCTTTTCAAAGAAATACGTCCCGACTGCCGCCCTTTCCAACTCCAGGAGATGCTGAGAGTCTATGAAGAACTGTCCCGGGAGGAAGATCCGAAGGCAGTGCGGCTGAAACCGAGCGTGCGGCGGACCCTGACCTCGCTGAGCGAGCGTGTGAAAATGGGAGTGGTCACATCGAGGCGGGGAAGAGGCGCGCGCAGCATCCTGCGGAGCTTTGAGCTGGAGGAGTACTTTTCGGCAATTATTGGCATCGAGAGCGTTGAAAGGCCGAAACCGGACGCCCAGCCACTGCTGCTGGCCCTGGAGCTGCTGGGTATACCTCCGCAGGAGGCCTTGATGGTGGGAGACACACTGTACGATGTACGGTCGGCTCGAAACGCCGGTGTCAGGTCAGCAGGGGTGGCGACGGGCCATCAGGCTTTGAATGAGCTGCTGGCAGCAGAGCCGGATTACATCATCCACGACCTGAGCGAGCTTACACAGCTCCCGGAACTTGTCAAAACTCGATCGCCGTGAGCAGGAATGAGATCTCCATGAGTACCGATCTGAAGCGCTTCGAGGAAGCAACCAGCTGGGACGAAGTCCGTGCCATCATGCGCGAAGATGCGGACAGAATCCGCCTTGGAGGGGGTACCACGAGGATCGAGCGCCAGCATCAGAAGGGCCGCCTAACGGCCCGTGAAAGGATCGCGGCGCTGGTGGATGACGACGCGGAGTTCTTCGAGGTGGGCTTGTACGCCGCGGAAGGAATGTACCGGAAGTGGGGTGGCGCACCCGGGGCTGGCGTGGTCACCGGTATCGGCCGAGTGGAAAAGAAACTTTTCATGATCGTTGCCAATGACGCCACGGTGAAGGCGGGCGCTTTCTTTCCAATGACGGTCAAAAAGGTTCTGCGCGCCCAGCGCATTGCCATGGACAATTGTCTGCCCCTGATCTACCTGGTGGACTCCGCGGGCGCGTTTCTCCCTCTCCAGGACGAGATCTTTCCCGACGTCGACGACTTCGGCAGGATTTTTCGGAACAATGCGCGTATGTCGGCGCGGGGCATTGCCCAGATCGCGGCGATTATGGGCAATTGCGTAGCCGGTGGGGCTTACCTCCCGGTCATGTGCGACAAGCTCCTGATGACGGATGGGAGCGGGCTGTATATTGGGGGTCCGTCCCTGGTCAAGGCAGCCATCGGCCAGGAGCTCCCGAGCGAGGAACTGGGCGGAGCCAAACTTCATGCCCGGCTCTCGGGAACCATTGATTTTCGAGAAAAGGACGACCCTTCGTGTATCCGGAGACTTCGCCAGCTGGCGCGCGCCATGGCGGCGCCGGGCCCTATACCGTTCGCTCGAAGGGAGCCCGAGCCCGCGTCCCGCGATCCCGAAGAGATCTATGACCTAATTCCGCTATCGCCCGAGGAGTACGATACCAGGGAGGTATTGGAGTGCATTGTGGATGGCGGGGAAATCATTGACTACAAGGCGGAATACGGACGAACTCTCATCTGCTGCTATGCCAGGGTGGGAGGTTTTTCGGTGGGCGTGGTGGCCAACCAGAAACAGCACATCCGTGAGCCGGGAAAGCCCTTCGAAGTGGGGGGAGTCGTCTATACCGAAAGTGCAGACAAGGCAGCCCGGTTCATCATGGACTGCAATCAGAACCATTTTCCGATCCTCTTCTTTCAGGATGTAAACGGTTTCATGGTGGGAAGGACGGCGGAAATATCCGGCATCATCAAATCGGGCACCAAAATGGTGAACGCGGTCGCCAACAGCGTGGTTCCAAAGATCACGGTGATTATGGGTGGCAGCTACGGGGCGGGGCACTATGCCTTGTGCGGCAAGGCCTACGATCCGCGGCTGATACTGGCCTGGCCCACCTGCCGCTACGCCGTCATGGGGGCGGCTCAGGCCGCTCGAACCCTCACGGACCTGAGAGTTCGTCAGCTGGAACAGGAGGGCAACGTTCTCGATGAGGAAGGCCGACAGCAGGTTTTCAGGGAAATCGAGGAGAAATACCTGCGCGAGCTCGATCCCCGGTATGGTGCGGCCAGGCTGTGGCTGGACGGACTGATTGCGCCGCATCGGACCAGGGCCGCGCTGATCCTGGCTCTCGAGGTAGCTTCCCTGCGTGCCGACATCGAGCCCTTCAAGACAGGTGTCCTGCAGGTATGATTGCGTTTCACGTTCCAAGTTTCACGTTCCACGTTTTTCGTTTCTGCGGAATAAGAGGGGCCGGGATTGTTGTCAGAACTCTCTGGTAGAGTCCGTTTCGGGTTCAGGACCTTCTACTTTTCATTCCTGAAAACACTATGGGGAGAAGGGAACCCTTCAGGCTATCTAGCCTCTTCAGCCTCTCTGTGAAATAGCCTTGACCCCTTTTCCCCAACCCACTCCCCAGAGGCTCCCATGCTTTCAGGTTTCAGGTTGCGCGAAACGATGAAAATCATTGCCCAGATGGGAGTATTTAGTCTGTGGCTGGCAGCGTCTCTGCTCTCTGGTCAACCGGACTCCTTGGATCTCGGGATCAAGCGCTTCGCCCGCTCCCTGCAACCGGGTGAGATCGTAAGGCTGACCGTCGAGTCTCCGAAGCCGCTGCTCAGCCTTGAGGCTCAAGCTTTCGAGCGTACCTTCAGGGGGCACCCGGGTTCCTCGCCTCTCGTCTGGCAGGTGCTGATTGGTGTCGATCTGGGCATTCAGCCGGGCAGTCAGGATATTGTGCTGGCCGGGACGTCACAGAGCGGGGAAGATTTTTCCCAGACCTACAGGCTGGTCATTCGAGAGAAGACGTTTCCCACCCGCCACCTGACCGTCGACTCCAAGTACGTCAACCCCCCGGCTGAAGTGCTGGAGAGGATCCGTGAAGAATCGCGAACAACCAGTCGAATCTTTGCGGTCGTCACTCCATCGAGGCTCTGGGTAGAGCCGTTCACGGCCCCGGTTTCGGGGCCCGCCAGCAGCAGCTTCGGGAAGCGCAGCATTCTGAACGGCCAACCTCGCAGTCCGCACAGTGGGACGGATTTCTCAGGTCCGACCGGGACACCTGTGAAGGCCCCCAGCTCGGGAAGAGTGGTCCTGGCGGGAGATCTCTACTACTCGGGAAACACGGTCATTGTTGACCATGGTCTTGGGCTGTACTCGTACTTCGGACATCTGTCCAGAGCTCTCGTCACAGAGGGCCAGGTTCTGGAGCAGGGAGACGTTCTGGGCGAGATCGGTGCGACCGGACGAGTGACAGGAGCTCACCTGCACTGGGCGGTGCGGCTGAACCGAACCCGAGTCGATCCCCTTGGGCTGATCGCAGTCTCGGGGGAGTAGGCGCTCGCTGGGCTCGCGCCGGTTTTTGGTTGCCCGTTAATAGTTGAAAGTTTCTAGTTCAAGGCAACACTTCAACGAACCAAGGAAACGCAAACCTACCCAATCCTGGCGATCACCATGGTCACGTCGTCGTGCTGGGGCTGATCACCTTGAAAACTCTCCAGAGTATTGTGGATGTGCTGGATCAACTCGTCGGGGTTTTTCTCCCGATGACTCCGAATTTCAGAGACCAGCCGATCCCGCCCGAAAAACTCTTCCGGGGCTTGCTGCGTCTCCGTCACACCATCAGTGAACATCACCAGAAGGTCACCGGACTCTAGCTCCTCTTCTCCTGGCGGGAAAGCAAAATCCTGCTTGAAACCAACGATGGGCCCCCCTTTTCGCAGTTCGAGCAGGCCGCCCCCCGCCCGAAGCAGGAAAGGAGGATCGTGGCCTGCGTTGACATACTGCAAGACAAGATCGTCCGTATTCAGGACGGCAACGAACAGGGTGGCGAATCTGCCAGTGGGTGTGTCTTCGACGAGTACGTCGTTGACGGCTCCTACGACATCTTCCAGAGAAAGAGAGCTCTTCAACCGGCCCCGCAGCACCGCTCTGAGCTCAGCCATCACGAGCGCTGCTCCAACTCCCTTCCCCGAGACGTCGGCAATGACCAGGGCGATTCGTTGTTCGTCGATCGGAAAAAAGTCGTAGTAGTCGCCCCCCACATGCCTGGCCGGTCGGCTGTCTCCTGCGAAGCTTACATTCTCGTACTCAGGGATTTCTTTAGGCCAGAACCCTGCCTGGATGTCGGTGGCAAGTCGCATTTCGCTTTCCAGGACTTCCTTCTGGATGGACTCCTTTAAGAGGCGATCTCTCTCGAGCGCGATGGCCGCCTGTGCCGAGAGAGCTGTCAGAAGTGCTACATCCCGCTCCTGAAAGCGTTCTGAACCTTTGTGGTTGATGGCCTGCAGGGCACCCAGGATCTCTCCTCCAGGACTCTGCATGGGCACGCAGACCAGGTCGCGGGTCCGGAATCGAGACCGCGCCACCTCTCCAAAGAATCGAGAGTCCCGGGCCGCGTCTGCGATCAGTAGAGGCTGCCGGTTCTCGACGACCCAACCCCCGAATCCTTTGCCGGCGGGGATCCTGACGCCAGAGACCTCCGCTCTGGCCGGGCCCGTCGGAAGCGCAATAATCAACTCGCCCGTTTCATGGTCGAGCAGCATCAGGGAACTGGCTTCCGCCTCCATGACCTCTTCAGCAGCTCGCATGATGCTCCCCAGCAGAGTGTCTGTTTCCTGACTGGAGTTGATTTCCGCGATCAGATCGACCAGGTGGAGCAGGCGATTCGTTGAATGTATCCATGGGGTCAGGAAATCCACGTCCCAGCGCTCGGGTTGTCGTTCGCCATCCATGAACCGGGGGCGATAATCGGGGGGAACCAGGGGAGCCAGTTGTGCCCCGGCGGTGCGTCGGTAGGCTTCGGCTATCGATTCGATTCGCATCTCTGACACCGGACTCTGGTTTGCTGCGGAAGTGACGGGAGTCGCGGTTCCCACTCGATCAGTGTGACTTCGTGAAGCTCGAGTGCAAACCGGTGCAAACTCTCGGGCAAGGGGCTCCCCGTGCGAACCCAGAAAGTGGTCAGTGGCTGGGAGACTTCTGTCACACTCCCGCGAATTGCCCCGGAGCTATCGTCCTCGAGCCAGAATCGAGCCGCCAGTCGACTGCTCACAGGATACTTCACTGTCATTTGTCAGGAGTTCCAAGGATGTAGAATAAAGGCTCTCGCATCAAAGCCGGAGCGAATAGTATAGGAAATGGAAGTGAACAGAAAGGTTACTCTTGGAAAAGACGTTTCGTGAAAAACAACCATTGGCCGCCGGTGTGTCGCCTGACCAGCCGGCTGCGCAGGGCATCAGCTGGGATCTGAGCGATCTCTACACCTCGATCGAGGATCCTCATCTCCAGAGGGACCAGGAGCGGGCCAGTGAGCTGGCTACGGCTTTTCGAAGCCGCTACCAAGGACAGATTCAGGCCGAAGGGATTACCGCCGGGTTGATTGCCGATTCTCTCCAGGACTACGAAGAGCTTCTCGAAGTGGCCTACAAGCCAGTGGTCTACGCGCGGCTCCTCCACGCTGCTGACTCGCAGAAACCTGAGCACGGGGCGCTGCTGGCCGCCACTCATGACGCCTTCACAGCCATTCAGACCCGAATCATGTTCTATGAACTCGACTGGATCGCGCTGCCCGATGAAGCTGCCTCCCGGATCGCGAGGAGCGCTGAGTGTTCGAGACGGCGTCACTTCCTGGAGAAAATCCGAGTGTTCAGGCCTCACACCTTGACTGAACCGGAAGAGATCATTGTGGCGGAGAAGGGTGTAACCGGTCTTTCGGCGTTCCGCCGACTCTTCGACGAAATCACCAGTTCTTCGCAGTTCGAAATCGAGGTAGACGGGGTTCTCAAGAGAATGACTCAGAGCGAGGTCCTGTCGCTTCTCTACCACTCCGACCGGAACACCCGAAAGGAAGCTCATCGGGGATTTACGCGAGGACTGGAGAAGACCACTCACCTGGCTACTTTCATTTTGAACACCACGGTAAAAGACCATGCGGTGGATTGTCGTTTGAGGAAGTATGCGAACCCGGCCGAGGTTCGTCATCTGGCCAATGAGATCAGTCACCAGAGCTTCGAGAGCCTGCTTGCAGCCGTGGAGAGTCGGGCGGATATCCTTCGGGATTACTACCTGTTGAAACGCCGACTCCTGGGGGTGGAGAAGCTGTACGACTACGATCGGTACGCCCCGGTTGAAGTCCAGGGGGTATCACTCCCCACCTGCGGCTGGCAGGAAGCTAGTCGTGTGGTAAGGGATTCCTATCATGAATTCAGTCCGAAACTGGGCGAGATCGTGGATCGGTTTCTGAGCGGTGACTGGGTCGACGCAGAGACGCGTCTGGGGAAGCGGGGGGGTGCCTTCTGCAGCGCCACCGTGCCTTCAGTCCATCCTTACATTCTCGTCAACTTTGGCGGAAAGCTGAGTGACGCCATGACGCTGGCCCATGAATTGGGGCATGGAGTCCATCAGTTTCTTTCCAGGCCTCACGGCATACTGCAAGTCAACACACCACTCACTCTGGCCGAGACAGCGAGTGTTTTCGGAGAGATGCTCGTTTTCGATCGCCTGCTCAAGCAACAGGATGATCCTCGTGCAAGGCTCGCTCTTCTGTGCCACAAGCTGGAGGATTCCTTCGCGACGGTGTTTCGCCAGGTGGTCTTGACCCGCTTCGAGCAACAGGTCCACGAGGCCCGCGGCGGGAAAGAGCTTTCCACCGCGGAGATTGATCAGATCTGGATGGATGCAAATGCTCCCCTCCACAGCGACGCCGTGGAACTGACGCCTGAGTACGGTCGCTGGTGGACGTACATCGGCCACTTCGTCCATCAGCCCTTTTATTGTTATGCTTATTCCTTCGGGGAGTTGATGGTACTGGCGCTCTGGAACCAGTTCCGTCGGGAGGGAGCGAGTTTTGTTCCCCGTTACCTGGAGTTGTTGAGCGCAGGGGGTACTGAAACCCCCGAGATCCTGATTGACCGGGTGGGGCTGCAACTGAGCGATCCGGGATTCTGGAATTCGGGTCTGGACATTCTGGCCGAGATGCTGGCGGATGCTGAAAGGACGGCGGCGAAAGTTCTGTAGCGCCGGGCGCGCGCCCTACGAGCGCGCCTTTTCGAGCCGGCCGGCAACCAGCAGGGCGATCTCGAGGGCCTGCTCATAGTTGAGGCGGGGATCGACCTGTGTTCGATAGGCGCGTACCAGATCAGCCTCTGTAAGCCCCCGGACACCTCCGACACACTCGGTGACGTTCTCACCCGTTAACTCGACATGCAGTCCTCCCAGTCGAGATCCCAGGCCCTCGTGAATATCAAACGCCCGGTCCACTTCCGTGCGGACTCGATTGAAGTCACGGGTCTTGTAGCCGTTTGCGGTGACTTCCGTATTCCCATGCATGGGATCGCAGGACCAGAGAACGATCTGTCCTGACCGCTGAACGGCACGCACCAGAGGAGGCAGGTGTTTCTCGATGTTGTCGTCTCCGAATCGATGGGTTAACGTAATCCGCCCGGCCTCGTTCTCCGGATTCAGCCGGTCGATCAGGGCGCTCAGACTTTCCGCTTCGGAACTCGACCCGATCTTGATTCCGATTGGATTCGAGATTCCGCGAAAGTACTCCACATGGGCGCTGTTGATATTTCTGGTGCGGTCTCCGATCCATGGAAAGTGGGTGGTCAGGTCAAACCACTTTTCAACCCTGGCAATAAACCGGGTCTGGGCCTGTTCGTATTGGAGATGCAGTCCCTCATGACTTGTGTAAAAGTCCACTCGCTTTACTTTTCCAATCACGGTTCCGGCCAGTGTCTCGAAGAACTTGAGGGACTCGCTCAGGGCCTTGACGCGCTCCTGGTAGCGGCTTGCCCTGGGTGAGAGTTTGACGAAGTCCAGCTCCCAGAACTCCGGATGGTGGAGGTCCGCGAAGCCGCCGTCACTCAGTGATCGGATGAAGTTGAGCGTCAGGGCAGCCCGTTCGTATCCTCGCAGCAGAAGCTGTGGATCGGGTCGGCGGTCTTTTTCCGTGAAGGGGAGGCGGTTCACCAGGTCGCCCCGGTAACTGGGGAGGCTGACACCATCCCGTGTTTCGATGTCGCTGGACCGGGGCTTGGCAAACTGTCCGGCGAAACGTCCCACCCGGATGACCTGCTTCTGGGCTCCGTGGATCAAGACCAGGCTCATCTGCAGCAGGATCTTCAGTTTGATCGCAATAATTGGCGACTCGCAATCTTCGAGGCTTTCTGAGCAATCCCCCCCCTGAAGAAGGAACTGTTTGCCCAGGGCAGCCTCTGCCAGCTGCGCCTTGAGAGTCTCAATCTCCCAGCTCGTGACCAGCGGTGGGAGCTTTGCCAGTTGCTCGACGACCTCAGTCAGGCTGTGCTGGTCTGGGTAGGTGGGTTGCTGCTCGGCCAGCTTGCTTTTCCAGCTGGAAGGAGTCCATTGGTCGCCCCGATCTGGTTTTCCAATCGCTTCCGACATCGGTCTCTATCCTGCCCTGATGAGGGCCTATGATACCAGACAACGGGAAGGTTCCAGTGAAACGTGAAACTCTAAATCCGGACCAGGTAGGGCTTGACTGGCTGCTTGGTCGCCGCTCCCAGGGCCAGCGCATACCACTGGATCTGGTTGCGGTATTCCGCAAGATGATCCTCGAACTCGGCTGCGGTCTTGAAATCGATTAGGGTCCATTCGCCGGAGGAGAGATAGGCAAGATCGATCGTTCCTTCTACCAGTCGGCCACCATCCATGCGGTGGGTGATCGGGTGCTCTCTCAGACACCGCTCCGCCCGACCCGCCGGCGCCACCAGATCATCCTTCAGGATCCTCCCGACTGCCTGGATCGCTTGTGCGAGTTCCGAGTCCGTTGCCCGCATCACCCGGGCGTGGAAGCGAGCCAGGTGTTTCAGGTCCTGATCGGTGGCCTGGAAGGGTATGTCTCGCAGTAGTGTGTGCACAAGAACGCCGAATCTCCTACCCCGGGGAACAGTGGAGTCCAGCAGGTTATGGACAATCACTTCGTACTCTCTGGGGGGAGGTGTGTCCACGTCGCTGGGACGAATGATCGTCAGCGATGCCCGGGCCCCCGCCAGGAGGGCCTCCTCTCTGCTGGCCTTCCAGGTCTGGTAGCGTTGCTGACCCTCGGCGGAGCCCGCCTCGTCATAGACCAGAACCTCTTCATCCCGGAGCCCCTGATTTGGAGCTACGTTGAGTTTGAGCGCAGCCGGGTCCCACCACAGAACCCTATGGGTCCCTTTGAGGGGACGATGAAGGCCCGGCTTGATCAAGGGCAGGGCAACGCCGTCTCGATTGATGGGAGGCAGAATAGCCGTCCGGTCGCCGAAGTCCGGGCACTCGGGAGGCGGAGGGGCCGGCTCATACCAGGAGTCCCGCTGCGGGTAGATGGCAGGGTTGAGCGGTGAAATCCAGCCCCCGGTGTAGTAGTCGGGTCCCACGCCAACCGCCGGGACTACCAGCATCTCCCGCGCCCGCGTGGCGGCAACGTAGGCGATGCGTTCTCCTTCAGCAACGTCTCTCCCGTACTCGAGGTCCCGATTCTCAACCAGTTCCCACGGCTGGCAGAACAGCAGAGACTGAGCGCACAGGTTGTTTTGCTGATCCACATGCTGCGAGGGATAGGGTGAGGCAATCCTGGCGGTCATGTCCGCCAGAATGACGACGGGAGACTCCAGTCCCTTTGCGGAATGCAGGGTCATCAGCCGAACGCCGTCCGCCGCTTCCTCCAGTACGGGTGAGTCGACGGAGCGCGGTTTTTCGGCCTCTTCGATCAGGAAATCAACAAAGCCTCGAAAAGACAACCCCCCGCTCAGCTCATAGCTCCGTGCCAGGTCGCAGATCCTTTGCACGTTGGCCAGGACCTGCTCTCCGGTTGGTCGGAGAGCCAGCCCGGCATGGGCCCGGCAGAATTCCAGAATTCGGTTGATGGTGTCGACGATGGGCCGGCGATTCCGTGTGTGGTGCAGCTCAGCCAGCAACTGGAGAATGGCAACAATCTCGCCGAAGTCGGCAGGGATACTCTCCTGCTGCTGATGGAAAGGATGCAGGTTTCCCACCCTCTTGCGAAACGCCAGGAGGGGACCATCCTCGATTGCAAACAGAGATCCTCGCAGGGTGGCAAAGACGTTCAGTTCGTCATCCGGCCACTCAATGGCAGTCAGCGCGGCTCGAAGGCTTTCTACTTCCTCACGCTGATGGAAGGTTCGGGATCCCACCAGCAGATGAGTTATGCCCCGGGCGTCCAGCGCCCGAATATAGGGCCGGGTCATGTCTCGATCGAGGGAGATAAAGCGCCGGAAGAGAAAGGTGATGTGGCGGGCTTCGATAGGGATTCTCAGGCCCGGGTTCTCTGGATCCTGCACCTCCCACGGCTGCTCGGCGAGAAGCCAGCCGACAAATGCGGCCGCTGCGTCCGGAAAGGTGGACTGAACCGACTTGTGAGTGATTTGGCCGGACCAGATCCGGGGTTCCGGGACGGGCAGGGCGACGACCTCCGGAGGACCCCTTCCAACTCCGCTGATTAGAGTGACGTTGTCCGTGTCCTGAGGTGACCGAAGAGGCACATAGTGGGGCTGAACCCGCTCGGTATCCCCGTCGAACACCACCTCAAAGCAAGCGTTGATTGCCTTCTGCAGTGGTTGAACCGATCTGAAATTAGTCTGCAGGTGGAGCAGGCGAACTCCGGACTCCGTCAGGATCTTTTTGACTTCCTCGTAGAGTTGAACGTCCGCCCGTCGGAAACGGTAAATCGACTGCTTCGGATCACCGACAATGAAAAGCCGCCCCCCTGAGATCTGTACCTTGCGCCAGTCGCTCTCCTCGGTGTTCGAGGCGGCAAGGAGGAACATAATCTCCACCTGAAGTGGATCCGTGTCCTGAAACTCGTCGACAAAAATGTGTGTGAACCTTGAGTTGAGATGCTCCCTGACGTCCGGATAGTCACGCACCAGGTCACGTACCATGACCAGAAGATCGACGAAATCGACCCGCCCCAGTTGCCTTTTGGCCTCCAGGTATTCCCCGATCACTGACTCGAAGATCGGACGCAGGGAGGCGGCCAGGTCGGCGTCGGCCCTTTGCTTGAAACCTTCCAGCAGCGAGATCAGTTCTTCACGCATGCGCAAGGCATCCTCACGGGAGACCTGGTCGGAGAACTTGCCGTGGCCCTTTCGCTTTTTTCTGGTCAGATCGTGCAGCAGCTCGATGCTGAGGCGAGCCTCCAATTCGTCATAGTCGCGATTGCTGAGAGCTTTTGAAGGCCGCAGATCCACCGACCGCTGGAGGTCGTCTACGAAGCGTCGCAGGGGTTTCAGGTCGACGCGCAGGTTGTCTCTTGGATTCGAGCATCTCCCACTGGCGGTGGCGAGGGCTATCGCCTTTTCGAGAAGGTCCGTAATCTCCCGATTGCGGTTGAAGGTTCGGATCTCCCAGGGCTGGGTAAAGTCACGTCGCTCGACTAATCTCCAGGCTTCATCCCGGAGCCGGTCCAGGGGGCCAAGCTGTCCGCTCCTCCGGACGCTCAATCTTGCCAGCGCACGGCTCAAGGCGGTGGGCATCTCATTCAGCTTCCGTTCAATCCATGATTTGAACACCCGGTTGAACAGGCGCGGAGCTTCAGTTTCGGAGAGCTCCTGAAAGTCGGGATCAATCTGAGCTTCCACGGGCCGCTCCCGGAGGATCTCCGCACAGAAAGAATGAATGGTTCCAACCCGAGCCTCCTCCAATGAGGCGATGGCAGCTTCGATGTTCCGCAGGGCGTCTGCATCGGGTACCTTCTGACGCGCTGTCTCGAGTTCATGGCGCAGCCGCAGTTTCAGTTCGCCGGCTGCCTTGCGCGTGAAAGTGACGGCGACGATCTTGTCTACTTCCGCTTTTCCGGACTGCAGAAGAGCCACCAGGCGGTGCACCAGCACCGTCGTTTTGCCGGTTCCAGCTGCTGCCTCGACCAGGAAGCTCTCATTCAGATTGGTTTTGATTTCCTCGCGTTGCGCCCCGTCAACGAGATTCCGTTGACTCGACATCACGGGAGTCTCCTCACTTCGTTCAAATCGGTAAGACGGCTTTCTTCCTTACGCCTGATCCGGGTCTCTTCGTAAGGGCCGCAGACGGACTGAAAGTCACAGAACTTGCACGCGTCCGGACGAGGAGCAGCCGGCAGAAAGCCCTTTTCCAGGTTCCGGTCGATTGTTTCCAGCACCTGCTTGAGTTTGGCGCAGGTTCCCGAGTGAATGGAGACGATGCGACGCTGGTATTCTCCGCGCCGCGTACAATAAAAAAGCTGGCCGTATTCCACCTCTTCATCCAGTAATTGTTCCGCTGCCAGACCGTAAATGATGGGCTGGAGCACCTCACCGCCACCTACTTCCAGGCGCTGCCCAGCGGCCAGCCGCAGGGGTCTGCCGGTCTTGTGGTCGGTGACGCGGACGGCCGTCTTGTCGTCCGAAGGTATGGTCTCCACCAGATCGATCGAACCCCGGAGTCGGATCCCGTTGAGAATTCGGACGTCGCGGGTGGTGCTGGCGGGGTCCCGCTCGGGGTCTTCAGCAAGCCCAAAGGCCAGTTCGAAGTGAGCTGGGATCCAGGCCTCGCCACCTCTGGACATTTCGCGAAGCCAGCCGCGCAGGTCAGTCAGAAGCTCCTCCATCTCGCTCTCCCATATCCTGGGAATTGCCGGAGCCAGGGTTTCCTTCATTGAACTCGAGACATCTGCGAAAAGCGAGTCGAGCCTGTCCATTGACTCGGTCTCCGACTTGCGCGTCACCGGGAGCAGGCCCTCTTCTCGAAGTTGCGAAAGGAACCGGAACTGCACCTCATGGAAGAGAGATCCCCGAGTCAGTGGATCCAGCTGCTGCAAGGCAACCGGTTCCTCTCTCACTCGGAGCCGCTGGATGGCGTACAGAAAGAACTTGTAGGGGCAGGCTGCGTACTGCTGCAGTGAAGTCGGCGAGTAGCTCCTTTCCCGCAGCCGCTCACCCTGGAGTATGTCGGCCACTTCCGGGCCCGGGTCAACGAGCCCATCGGCCGGGTAGAACCTGCGCCGCCAGCGACCTGCCCGGGCCCGCAAAGCGCGCGCCAGGTGGGGGTTGGACTTGAGCAGAAACTGAGCTCGGCCTCGGCGACCTTTGGGTCCCAGCCGCAGCATGGGGTGGAGGAGAGCCAGGTCGAATTCGGTATCATCAATGGCAGCAGCGGGTTCCATGGGAGCCGGCCAGCCGAGGCGGCTCGAGGAGGTCTCAGCGGCCAGTTTCTCCAGGCCACGGAGGTCGGGAAGTACTCCGTCGACCGCCCGCAGAATGTCGAGGGCGTAGAAGGATGGGACGCGGGATCGCCCCTGTGCAACATCGATCCTGGGGTAGGAGACCACCAGTCGTCGGACAGCGGTGGCCACAGCGACTCGCAGCAGCAGCCTCTCCTCCGCCCTTCTGCGAGTCAGAACCGGTAAGATTCCGAGGCTCTCTCGATGCCGGTCCAGCAGCAGGGGGTCCTCCAGCGCCTTCCTGGGAAAAATACCCTCAGCCAAAGCTGGCAGGAAGATCAGATCGAAGGAGCGACCCCACAGTTCCGTGATGCTGGCTACTGTGACCTGCCCATAGCGGTTCGGTGGGGGGTCTTCCCGAAGCAGGGTCAGACGTTCCCCGAGAACACGACGGACTTCGTCCAGGTCAACCGGCTCGATTTCGCCCATTGGTTTTAGCTCGGCCAGTACCGAGAGGACCGATTCGGGATGCTTCAAGGCACGCACCGAAATCTCTTCGAGCCTGGCCAGCCACGTGCTCCAGCTCGTTTCTGCAGGCAGGCGATCAAGAAGATCAATCAGCGGGAGGGAGAAGGACTTCAGATTCTTGAGCAGGAATAGTTTCTGCAGGAGATGTTGTCTGGCCCGGGCACCTTCCGAGGCGACTTCTTTGATCTGAAGTCTGAGTTCGTTCTCGAGTCCCTGCAGTCTTCGTTTCCAGCGATCCCTGCCTCCGATGACGGCCGCGTCCACCAACAGGCGTTCCCACCGCTCGGGCGCTCTCAGGCTTCCCGAGGCATCCCGTGAATCTCTGGAAAATGGTTCCAGAGCGAGTTCCGGTTCCGCACCGCCGGGTGGAAGGAAGGTCTTGAAGCAGAGCTGGTCATCCTGAGGTTCCACCCACTCGAGCTCTCGAGCCTTCTCCTGATCCTCAGACTGGGGAGGGATCTGGGCCAGTGAAAGATACTCGGCGAACCGGGTGGCCGAAAGACCCTCGGCGGCACACTCCAGGAGCGCCAGAAAGGCCCTGCCGGCCGGATCAGGTCGGCGGGTACCTCGGGTGAAGTAGGCAGGAATCCCGGCCCGTCGAAACGCATCCTCCAGTAACGGCAAGTAGCTCTCCGGATTGCGGAGGGCGACCGCCATCTGGTCGAACCGGAAGCCCTGGTCGGCGGCCAGCCGAATTCGCCGGGCAATCTCTACACTCTCGCGGCTTTCTCCAGGCGCCGAGAAGAACTCAAAAGACGTGTCCTCGTCGCTGCTGGGTTTGGGAGGAACGCTGGCGGAAAAAAGATAGGATCGGAGCCTTTCAAGACGACATCCGGTTTCCGGCGGGCTCACCTGGCGAGGTTCCGTTTGCAGAAGGTGCGAAAACAACTCGATTCCTTCCCGGTCGGATTCGAGAGTCAGGGCCAGGACCTGCGGAGCCTGCTCAGCCAGCGCGGACACAAATCGTGCCTCCAGGGAATGGCGCGGTCGCAGGTGATAGAAGAGGATGGGAATCTCTGCAGACAGCGCCGCCCGTTTCTCCAGGTTCTGAAGGGCCAGCTGATAGGTCAGGCAGGAGTCGGCCAGACCGTCGGCCCGGAGATAACTCTCGAACCGAAGACCCAGCCCGCTCAAGTCCTGGCCAACCGCACCCAGGCCTTCGAGGCTCGCCAGATCAGTCTCTTGAAGACGCAGCTCGAGTAGAGTTCGAGCTAATGCCCGGGACATGCCGGGTGTGTCGGCTACCTCATGAAAGTAGGAGAGCCGGTCGGATTTGAGAGCATCGTTGACGGCCCGGGCGCAAAGGGCTTCCACAGCCAGGCCGGTAACGGGCAGCACTTCCGCCTCCACCATTTCCGGAATGGCCATTTCGGAAGCCAGCCGCAGCAGTGTCTTCCGAGGGAAACTTGACACCTTGGATTGAAGGGCTCGAGGGGAACGAACGAAGTCGTCCGCACTGCCCAGAGTCGGGGCCACGATGAGGACTTCATGGGAGTCCAATCCGGCCACCCATTTCCATGTTTCCTGGACAAGAGGCTCAAATGAGTTGGAGACAAGAAAGGACCGCATAAAGGGACGAACTCAGCTCGTACACTAGCGGGAAACATGGTGGGTTGTCGAGAACGGGGCCTTCGAATTAGACTCTGATCTGCTCATGTCAGGAATAAAGCGCTTGATCGTGCCCGCCGTTTTTCTGCTTTTCGTCGGAATTGTGGTCTATTCCACCATTCAGCTGCGAGTCGTCTCCTGTTACGTGTGTGTCAAGTATCGGCAGTACACGCGATGCGCTTCGGCTTCGGGCAGTACAGCCGAAGCAGCAAGTGATGCGGCGGTCACCGTGGCCTGTGCTCAGATCTCTTCGGGAGTAACGGAAAGCATCGCCTGTGGCAACAGCCCCCGGATTCGGGAGGAATGCAGCGATAGGTGTTGAAACAACGTGGAACGCGGAACCTGGAACGTGGAACCCGACTATCCGCTGGCTTGCCCGCCCGGAAAAGGCAGGCTGGCCTGTTCGCGTCTCTCGATCTCGTAGCGCGTCAATTCTTTGACGACCTCGTCAATCAACTTCCAGGATTGGATTTTTCGGCTCGTGTAATCACCCAGCTGCTGGTCAATATTCGCAAAACCGAGCTTCGCGTTATCGCCAAACCGCGGCAGCCGGTTCCTCTCTTCCAGCAGCTCGGCGACCCGCTCGTCAATCATCAGGTCGAGCAGCGTGCGCAGCTGTTCGACGGAGGCGATCACGGCCTGGCTCAAACGAGAACCGTCCTGTGAGAGTGAAATCGATCTTTCCTGTTTGGTTTCTTTGGTGGAGTCGCCACCGCTCTGTTTACCAGCCGGGGCGACTCCGGTATTAGAGGACATTTTGCATCCTCCCCCTTCAGCGACTCTCTGACTTGGTTCGCGCTTGGTCCACAATGGTAGTCGAGATCCAAGGCAGCATCGGTGATTCCCGATACAGCCAAGGAACAATGTTTCAACAAGGGTGAGAGCGGCAAAGTGTGGAACCTTCCCTCAAGTTGACACCTCTGGCTCTGCAACACTAGACTTTTCTGAGACTTAGTTGGGTTTGATGAACCATCGTGGCCTGCAAGAATGGGTTCTCTGGATTGGGCTCTGGGGTTGCTGCCTATCTGTTGCTCTGCAGATTCCCTCTCTCCTCTGCGGCTCCGATGACGATGGCATAGAGTTTTTCGAGAAGCGGATCAGACCTGTTCTGGTCAAGCAGTGCTACAGCTGCCATGGACCGGAGGTAAGAGACCCCTTTGGCGAGCTGCGCGTTGACTCCAGAGATTCGCTACTCAGAGGCGGAGCTCGTGGACCCGCGGTGATTCCGGGACGAACGGACTCGAGCCTCCTTTTTCAGGCCATCAGTTATCCGAGAAAAGAACTGCAGATGCCGCCAACCGGCCGCCTCTCTGACGCCGAACTGGAGGACTTCAAACACTGGATCGAAATCGGAGCACCCGATCCGAGGGAAGATCAGAGGGGCAGTGCCGGTCAGAAGATTGATCTCGAGAAGGGGAGACGATTCTGGTGCTTCCGGCCGGTTCAAGACCACGATCTCCCCGAGGTTAAGGATGAGGAGTGGGTTCGCAGCCCCTTGGATCACTTTATTCTGGCCCGTCTCGAAAGTGGAGCCATGGCCCCTGCCCACAAGGCTGAGAAAGGGGACTGGCTCAGGCGAGTTACCTTTGATCTGACCGGGTTGCCTCCCGCGCCAGGGGAAGTAGTGGAGTTTCGGGAGGACAATTCTCCGAAGGCCCACCAGAAGGTGGTTGATCGCTTACTGAATTCTCAACACTACGGGGAACGATGGGCCCGACACTGGCTGGACCTGGTGAGGTTTGCGGAGACCAACGGCCACGAATGTGACGATGACAAGCTGGATGCCTGGCGCTATCGGGACTATGTCATCAGGGCCTTCAACCAGGCCCTGCCCTATGATCGATTTGTCCGCGAACAGATTGCCGGCGATCTGATTCCCGATAAGCGCCTCAGTCAGGACGGTTCTTTCTGGGAGTCTCCTGTCGGTACGGGGATCTTCTGGTTTGGTGAGATCCTGAACTCTCCTACCGACTCGATCAAGAGGCGGGCCGACGAGGTCGACAATCAGCTCGATGTTCTGGCAAAAGCCTTTCCGGGACTGACGGTCTCCTGTGCACGTTGCCATGACCACAAATTTGATCCCATCCCCACTGCTGACTACTACAGTCTGGCCGGAGTCCTGCACGGTACCAGACTGCTCGAGGGAGTCGTCGACTCACCGTCCCGAACTCACCAGATCAGAACCGGCAGGCAGAGAATCCACGATCTCAACGCCGAAGTGACAGAAGTGCTACAGGGTCTTCAGAGAGAAGACCGTCCCCCGGTCTCCTCCTACCTTCTGGCAGCAGCCGACATGATTGCGGGCAACCCGGCAGCCCGGGCAGGGTCCAGGGAGGAGTTCCACCCGGACACGCTCCGCCAGTGGACCCGTGTCCTGGATGAGGCGTGTGCAGATCCGACCCATCTTTTCTATCCCTTTGCCCTTGTTCTCAATCAGCATGGACATTCCATGAGACGATCGGTGGCCGAGGAATACGACTCCGTTCGAGCGGAGCTCAACTCGTGGGTGGCACCCCCCGTGGATTCCTTTTTAGTTTTCGACGACTTCGACGACCTCCAGTTCAACGGGTGGCGAACAGCAGGAGAAGCATTCGGACATGAGCCGATCTTTGAGGTCCAACCGAATCAGCCATTGTCAGGTTACCGGGGAAACGGTCTGGCCAGCTCTTTTGGAGGTGCCGATCAGCTGACGGGAAGTCTGACAACCGCAGAATTCACGGTGCCGCGGCGCTGGATTCATGTGCGCCTGGCCGGGACGCGGACGGAATCGGAGGATGAAAACACGCCGCTCCGGTTCTCCCTCGTGAATGGAGGCTACAAACGATTGACCTTCGCTCCTCGAGGCGAAAAGCTGGAATGGCAGTCCGAGCCTTTGAGAAACGAAGTCAGCAGGACCTGCTGGTTGGAGATTGTAGACCGCAGCCAGTCAGGGCACATCGTGGTCGACCAGATCGTCTTCTCCGATTCTTCCGAGCCCCCTCGCAGCGACCGACCAAATCGATTCCTGGCCGAACTGCTGCGAGGGGCTCAACCGGCGACTCTGGAGGAGGAGGCCCGACTCTACGACCGCATTTTTGAGGAGCTGCGAAATCCGGGTTCCCCCGACGGGGACTGGAGATGGCTGTCGCGCGCGGCCAGTCCGTTTCCCGTTCTCGGCCAGCCCCCTCTCGACCTGGACAAAGAAGCCCTGGCTCGGATCGGGTCGCTGCAATCCCTCCGGGCGGAAGTTTCGAAAAGGATCCCCGCTTCCATCTTTGCTCTGATGTCGATGGACGACCCGAACGCAGGGAACATCCGGGTTCACATCCGAGGAGATCACCATAACCTCGGTGAGGAAGCTCCACGGGGGTTTCTGCGAGTCATTGATGGCGAGTCCAGACCTCAGATCTTCCCAGGGAGTGGCCGCCTCGAGCTGGCCCACTGGCTCACCAGCCCGGAGAACTCGGTAACGCCCCGAGTGATGGTCAATCGGGTTTGGAAACACCATTTCGGCAGCGGCCTGGTCGATTCAGTAGACAATTTCGGGGCTACGGGGAAGAGACCCACCCACCCGCAACTGCTCGACTACCTGACCAGTCGTTTCGTGCGCGAAGGCTGGTCGATCAAGAATCTCCATCGGCTGATCGTTTTGAGCGGTACCTATCGCCAGGCCAGTCGCAGCAATCCGACGTATGCCGAAAGAGACCCGAACAATGAACTCTTGCACCATTTTCCAGTACGGCGCCTGGAAGCCGAAGCGATCCGTGACTCCTTGCTGGCTGTTTCCGGTGCCCTGGATCGAACCATGTTCGGCCCGGCAATTCCTCCCCACATCAGCAAATATCAGTCGGGCCGCGGAAGGCCTCCTTCGGGTCCGCTGGACGGTCTGGGTCGGAGAAGCATCTATATTCAAGTGCGTCGAAACTTTCTGACTCCCCTGTTTCTGGCCTTCGATTATCCGCTTCCGATCTCTACAATGGGGCGAAGAACGACTTCGACAGTTCCCTCGCAGGCGTTAATCATGATGAATAACGAGTTCGTAAACCAGCAGTCCCGCCACTGGAGCGAGCGGTTGGCAAGTCTGGACCTGGCTGCGGAAGAGAGAATCCAGCGGATGTATCTGGAGGCCTTTGCCCGCTTGCCCGTCCTTCACGAGAAGGGGAACCTCTTGAAATTTCTGGAGCGTCAGGCTCGCCTTCACCAGGAAGCCGGCTCCCCGGACGAGACGGGGCCGTGGCAGGATGCAGCTCAAGTGCTCATGAGCTCACCCGAGTTCATGTACATTCGGTGATGAGCTTGAATCAAGGAGCTGAACTCAAACACGTTATCGACCCGAACCGGGAAGGGATGAGCCGGCGGCGCTGGCTGTGCCGTTGTGCCAATGGCTTTGGCGGCCTGGCGCTGGCAACGACGCTGGCCGAGGCTTTTGCAGCAGAGTCGAGTTCAAGCGTGAATCGCCGCAGTCATCCGCTGGCGGTCCAACCGCCTCATTTCAGCGCCCGCGCGAAGTCGGTTATTTTCTGTTTCATGGACGGAGGGCCTTCTCAGGTTGACACTTTCGATCCGAAACCCCGACTTCTGTCCGAGCACCTGCAGCCGATTCAGATGGAGACTCCAACCACTGTCTTCAACATCAGTAACCGGGTTCTTGCGTCACCTTTCAAGTTTCTGCGCTATGGCGAATCCGGCGCCGAGGTAAGTGAGCTGTTTCCAGAGGTGGCAACCTGCGTCGACGAACTGACTATCATCCGTTCCATGGTCGCCAATCATTCCGAACACACAGCCGCAAACTACTTCATGCACACCGGTACTGGATTCCAGGGGCGCCCCAGCATGGGGTCCTGGATTACTTACGGTCTGGGCAGCGTTTGCGAGAATCTGCCGGGTTTTATTGTCCTTGACAATGGCTTGATTCCCCCCGGCGGGTTGGATGTCTTTAGCAACGGCTTTCTACCGGCTTCCTATCAGGGCACTCTTTTCCGAAGAGGTGAGCATCCGATTGCCGACCTGGAACCCCGTGAGCCCGCACCTGAACTGCAGCGCAGCAAGCTCGATCTCCTCCGCAACCTCAGCCAAGGGGTTCTAGACCGGTTCGGGGAGATCAACGAACTGGAGGCAACAGTTGCCAACTACGAACTGGCCTTCCGAATGCAGGCCGAAGTTCCGGATCTGCTCAACTTCTCGGGAGAGTCGGGAGCCATCCGGGAAATGTACGGACTGGATGAGCCTGAAACCAGAGAATTCGGTCGCTCCTGTCTGGTGGCTCGTCGTCTGGTGCAAAGAGGCGTGCGCTTCGTGGAACTCCTGACCCCTGCTCGTGAAGCGGACAGATGGGACCAGCATTTTCGTCTCGAGGAGGGGCACAGAATCAATTCCCGGGCGGTCGACAAACCCCTGGCCGCGTTGATCAAAGATCTGAAGGGACTGGGTATGCTGGATGAGACGATTGTGATCTGGGGCGGAGAATTCGGCCGCACTCCCACCGCCCAGATCCCCGACGAGGGTATCGACCAGGCCGGGCGAGACCATAACCCCTTCGGCTTCACGATGTGGGTGGCCGGTGGCGGCTTCAGGAAAGGTCTGATCCACGGAGCCACCGACAAATACGGCTACTATGCAATAGAAAACAAGGTTCACATTTCACGATCTTCACGCTACGATTCTTCCCCTGCTGGGCTTGAACCATAAGAAGCTCACTTTCAAGTTCGGGGGGAGGGAGATGCGCCTGACAGATGTTCACGGGCGAGTTGTCAAGGACCTGATTGCCTGAGGGAGCAGAGGCATGAAACGAAGACTTTGGAGGCTCGCTGTGGTCAGCCTGCTGGTCACAGGAGTGACCTGCAACAGGAAGGTACAGGATTCCGGGAAGCCCAGAATCGCCTTTGTGACGAACGGCGTCGCTGCCTTCTGGACGATCGCGCAAACCGGTGTTCAGCACGCCGGCAGGGACTTCGACGCCGAGGTCTCGGTGCACATGCCTGCTGAGGGGATCAGCGATCAGAAGCGCATAGTGCAGGATCTGCTGACCCTGGGCGTGGATGGGATTGCGATCAGCCCCATCGATCCTGCCAATCAGGTAGAGCTGATCAATGAAGCAGCCAAATACGCCCGGGTGGTTACTCATGACTCGGATGCTCCCGGTACGGACCGGCTGTGCTACATCGGGATGGACAACTATCAGGCTGGACGGCTCTGTGGTCAGCTTGTGAAAGAGGCCTTGCCGGAGGGCGGAAAGATCATGATTCTGGTGGGCCGTCTCGAGCAGGACAATGCCCGTCGTCGGAGGCAAGGCCTTCTCGACGAGATCCTGGATCGGTCCCATGATCCCCAGCGATATGACGCTCCCGGTCCGGTTCTGAGGAATGAAAAGTACGCCATCATGGGGACCCTGACCGACCAGTTTGACCGGGCCAAGGCGAAGGCAAATGCCGAAGATGCGATGTCGCGGTTTCCGGATCTGGCAGCCCTGGTGGGCTTGTTTGCCTACAATCCACCGCTCATTCTGGAGGCGGTTCGCCAGGCGGGCCGGGCCGGGGAGATCGCGGTGGTCGGATTCGACGAGGCCGACCAGACCCTGCAGGCTATCCAGGATGGAGTCATTTACGGAACCGTTGTCCAGGACCCTTACCGCTACGGCTACGAGTCGGTTCGAGTTCTGGCTGCGCTGGTAAGAGGAGATCGCACCGTCATTCCCGCCAGTGGATTCCTGGATGTCCCGGCCCGCCAGATCCGGCGCGACAGTGTCACCGAGTTCTGGGCCGATCTCCAGTCCAAGCTCTCGCGTCTCAATGACTGACACAGTGTCCGCAGTCCAACCACTTCTGGCCGTTCAGGGAGTATCCAAAAGCTTTTCAGGAGTCCGGGCACTTGCGGATGTCGATCTGGCCCTGCTGCCTGGAGAGCGCCTGGCTGTCATTGGTGAGAACGGGGCCGGGAAGAGCACCCTGATGAAAATCCTGGCCGGCGTGCTGCCATCCGACCGGGGTCGGATCCGGCTGCGGGGTCAGCCCATCGAGATTCGGTCCGTGAAAGATGCCCTCGAGCACGGCATTGCATTGATTCATCAAGAGCTCAATCTGGCGCCCAATCTGGATCTGGGGGCGAACATCTTTCTCGGCCGTGAGCCCCGCAGGCGGCTGCTGATCGATCGGGGTCGGATTCAACGAGAGTCAGTCCGCTATCTGGAAATGGTGGGCCTGGACCTGGCTCCCAGCCGTCTGGTCGGCTCACTGTCGATCGGACAGCAGCAACTGGTGGAGATAGCGAAGGCCCTGGCAGTAGACGCACGAATTCTGATCATGGATGAGCCGACCTCCAGCCTCAGCCAGTATGAGACCCTTCGGCTCTTTGAAGTTATTCGAGACTTGAAAGATCGAGGAGTCAGCGTCATTTACATCTCACACCGTCTGGGGGAGGTGCTGAGCCTGGCCGACCGCGTCGAGGTTTTGAGAGATGGAGAGAACGCAGGCCGGCTGGAGCATGAGGAGATCAGTCACGACCGCATGGTCAGACTCATGGTGGGCCGGGAAATCTCTCAGTTCTATCACCATCTGGACCGGCAACCGGGTGCGCCCGTACTGGAGGTCGAGGAGCTGTGTACCGGTGGCCATCCGAAGAAACCGCTTTCTTTCCAGGTCAGGGGGGGTGAGATTGTGGGCGTTGCCGGGCTGGTAGGAGCGGGGAGAACGGGAGTCCTGCAGACGCTCTTTGGGATCATATCCCCCCACTCCGGCCGGATGGAGGTATCGGGCAAGCCGCTGAGACCGGGCCGGCCTGGGGACGCGATCCGGGCCGGAATCGCGCTGGTCCCGGAGGATCGAAAGGCACAGGCACTGATTCTCGACATGGCGCTGCGGGTCAATTTGAGTCTGGCGCGTCTCAGGCGGGACCAGCGATTCGGGTTTCTGGATATGCGGCGGGAAGCCGATCTGGTCGAGCAGGCAATCGAGCGTTTGAGCATTCGGTCCCAGGGTCCCGAACAATTCGTGAGATACCTTTCGGGGGGAAACCAGCAGAAGGTCGTTCTGGGTCGATGGCTGGCCATGGATCCCTCGGTGCTGCTACTGGACGAACCCACCCGGGGTGTCGATGTGGGTTCCAAAGAAGAGATCTACCGGCTGATCGAGCAACTTGCGGCTCGAGGCGTGGCTGTTCTTTTCGTATCCAGTGAAATGGAAGAGATCCTGGGGTTGTCCGATCGCGTCCTGGTGATGCATCAGGGCAGCATCACCGGGGAACTGTCCCGGGATGAATTGAGTGAGAAGAGAGTCATGCGGCTGGCTACCGGTATCATCTGAACCTGGGTCAAGACTCATGACGCGCTACACTAGTGTACTAACCTTCAGCCAGCCAGCACGTCATGAAGAAAATCCTTGGAATCCTGGGGCTGCTGGTCGCCATCTGCGTTTTCACCGCGCTGTTGAGCGATCGCTTTCTGACCGCCTACAACATTGAAAACCTGATTCGCCGCAGCTCCCTGTTTGGGATTATCAGTATCGGCGCGGCCTTTGTCATCATCACAGCCGGGATCGACCTGTCGATTGGTTCAGTGGTGTGTCTTACAGGAGTGTTCCTTCCCTTTTTGCTCACGGAGTACGGTCTTCCAGTTCCACTGGCTGTTCTGGTGATCCTGGCTCTCCCTCTCTTTCTCGGGACAGCACATGGGCTCCTGATCACGCGGCTCAAGCTGCAGCCCTTTGTGGTGACCCTGTGCGGTCTGCTTCTTTACCGAGGTCTGGCCCGGGGGCTAACCTCGGATCAGACTCAGGGATTCGGGAACGACTTCACCGTCCTCAGGACCCTGGCGACCGGGAAACTCCCGATCCCGTTTGTGGAGAGCTTTGCCATCCCCGCCCCCTGCCTGATCCTGGTTGTTGTGGCAGTGCTCGGGGCCATCTTTCTGAACAGAACCATCTACGGGAGATATTTGCTGGCCCTGGGAGGGAATGAGGAAGCCGCCCGGTACAGCGGGATCAATACGAACAGAATGACCGTTCTGGCCTACCTGATCTGCAGTGGCCTGGCCGGCCTGGGAGGTA
This sequence comes from Acidobacteriota bacterium, assembly GCA_965248635.1. Lineage (GTDB taxonomy): Bacteria > Acidobacteriota > UBA6911 > RPQK01 > CBDAPI01 > CBDAPI01. The sequence goes on from OZ252114.1 coordinate 889,661, forward strand.
TGCTCTTCGTCCTGGACGTGAATTCCGCCCAGCCCGTAGATTTTGGGAACTTCTATGAGCTCTACGCTATCGCCGCGGCGGTGCTGGGTGGTTGCAGTCTGCGGGGAGGTGATGGGACGATTCTGGGGGTAGTGATCGGAGCTGCTGTGATGCAGGTCCTGCGCAACTCGATCACTCTGCTGGGAGTGCCCACCCAGTTGGAGTTCGCCATCATCGGTGCCGTGATCCTGGCGGGTGTGGTCGCGGACGAAGCGCTGAAGCGGATGATCGCGGCCAGGAGCCAGGCCATCAGTGCCGCAAGAGGCCGACCCCCCGGAGACTGATTGTTCTGTTGTCGCGCCCCGTTTTGGACCGGGAGAGACGCGCTTGTTGTCGGGGGTGTCGAAAAAGTGAGACCCACTCCTCCCCCGAAGCGAACAATCTGGAAGTTAAGCTAGCAGGTTGACCGCATCGCGGAGCATGGCCGCCGCTGTTGGCAGGGGGTCTCGTTCCGAGTTCTTGTGGTACCAACGGCCGTAAATATCACTCTGAATCTCGACCCCCATCTGCCAGCTGAAACAGCGGCCCAGAAACTCATCCCGGTTCACCTCACAGGGGCCTACCTCGAGTTCATAGCCGTCACCCGAGCGCCGGGCACGAGCCAGGAGTTTGATGGCCTTTCCCCGCTCCCGGGCTTCTGACAGGTGCCCGGGGGTCACCGCGGTGATTCCTTCCACTTTCAAATCCTGGAGTCCTGTGGGAACACCGAGGACGGCATTCGCGATGATGACGAGCTTGTTTGCCGTGTCCCACCCCTCGACGTCGAGGCTCGGGTTCGCTTCGGCAATGCCCCGGTTCTGAGCTTCCACAATCGCCTCAGCATAGTCTCGGCCCTGTTCCATCTCGCCCAGCACGAAGTTGCTGGTGCTGTTCAGAATCCCTTGCAGGCTTTCGATCCTGGCTGCCACCAGGTCCCGCCGCCCAATGTTGATGACGGGCAGAGAGCCACACACGGTGGCGCTAAAGGCCAGTCCGACCCCATGGTCTCCGGCCAGGGTGTGGACTCCCGAATAATCGAGCACCAGGGGCGCCTTGTTGGCAAGGACAACATGCATTCCCCGGCTCAGGGCCGTGCGGGTGACCTGCAGTCCAGGATGGCCCCTCTCCAGGTCCACCGGGGTCGCTTCCAGGACCAGATCTGCCTCGATCCCATCCACCAGATCCGTGATCGAGTGGGTCGTCCCCTCCGGCAAGTCCGCGATCCTGCCCCCGCGCTCCTTGAAATCCCTGAGTTCACCAGGGTCAAAGCCGTTCGAGCTGGCGGCACTGCCACTGCTGTCGGCAACTCCCACGATCCGGAACTCCAGCGCGAAAGACCGTTTCAAGTGCTCCTCTTTCATCTCCAGAATCTTGAGGAGGCTTCGGTTGATATTTCCCAGTCCGCTCAGGACCGTTCGAATTCGGTTGGCCATTCCGCCAGTATCTCCCAAAACCCATAGCTTACGATTTTGGGGAGATCGGGGGAAGGGATCGCTGCCGGCTTACAGCTCCAGTTCGCCGTTGTAGACCATTTTCTTGAGCTGGGAGCCCAACTTCAATCTTCGGTTCTAGTTATTAGATCTACCACCATGCTCCTCCTCACCGGTAGTCCTCCCTGAGTGGGGGGCCGCCGTTCCCCCCGTTTGAATTTGGAATCGTGACAGAGCTCAGACCGGGGATACCCTCAACCTCAACCCCGCGCTGGCGGATCGTTCCATCGTCACCTCACCTCAGATCCCACTGCACCTCCCACCGGAAGAAAAGGCGCTTCTCTTTGTGGGCTCGCCCCTGTGGTTGAGGATGACTCCTGAAGGGGCTGCGGCAGCCTGGCCCGAATTACCGATCAAGCGGCCAACCGATACCTGGTTCGGTGGTTCGACGCTGGACGGAGAGCTCTGCTACGCGGTGTAGACTCAGGCAGTTCTGAATCCGGAGCATCTGAGTCTTTCAGCCCGCCGGGCCATTACCCCGGTTCTGATTCATAACCAGACTGCGGATCTTTTTCAGATACTAGCCACCCTGATGGAGCGCGAATCCAACCGGCCCGAAAACTCGAACATTAGGTAGCCGGAAGATTTCTCCACTATCATTTCACGAATGCGTGTGCGTTTTGCCGTCCCGCTGCTGCTGCTGGTGTCCTCATGTGCGAGGGACTCCGACTCCGCCAGAATCCACCTGGCCTATGTGACGAACGGGGTGACTTCGTTCTGGCAGATCGCCAAAGTGGGAGCTGAGCACGCCGCCCGCGACTTCGACATAGCGGTGACTGTGCAGATGCCGGCTGAGGGGATCTCGGATCAAAAGCGCATGGTTCAGGATCTGCTCACAGTGGGGGTTGACGGGATTGCCATCAGTCCCATTGATCCTGCCAACCAAGTGGACCTGGTCAACGAGGCTGCGCGCAGCACGATAGTGATCACGCAGGATTCGGACGCCCCTGGGACCAAGCGGCTCTGCTATATCGGAATGGACAATTACCTGGCGGGCAGGATGTGCGGTCAACTGGTCAAGGAGGCGGCTCCCGAAGGCGGGAAGGTGGCGATACTGGTGGGCAGGCTGGAACAGGACAATGCCCGTCGCCGCCGGCAGGGGGTCATCGATGAACTCCTGGACCGTTCCATGGATCCAGGGCGATATGATGCCCCGGGATCCGTGCTGCAGGGAGAGAGTTTCACGGTGGTGGCAACCTTGACGGATCAGTACGATCGGGCCAAGGCCAAAGCCAACGCTGAGGATGTCCTCTCGCGTTTTCCCGATCTGGCTGTAATGGTCGGCCTGTTTGCCTACAACGCTCCTCTCTCGCTGGAAGTCCTGAAGCAGGCCGGGAAGGTGGGCGACGTCCAGATCGTGGGCTTTGACGAGGCCGACCAGACACTGCAGGCGGTGACCGAAGGAACCATTTTCGGAAGCGTCGTTCAGGACCCCTACCGCTACGGTTATGAATCGATTCGAGTACTGGCTGCACTGGCCCGGGGAGATCGTTCGGTCCTTCCGGCCAACGGGTTTCTGGACATCCCGGCCCGCCAGATCCGTAGCGACAACGTGGCCGAGTTCTGGGCAGACCTGAGGGCCAAACTGGAAGGGGGGCAGTAGTGTCGGCAGTTCCAGCCTGCCACCGCGCACCATGGAGTTGACCCTTTTTCACGGAGATCTCTATGATTGGGGAAGGAGACTACCGTATGGCAAGGTTGAGTAAAGACCATATGACTCAGTTTGAAGAGCAGGGGTACCTTGTTGTAGAGGGTCTCCTCGACCAGGGGAAGGATCTTCAGCCGGTTATTGACGAGTACTCCGCCTTGCTCGACTCACTGGCAAAGGACTGGCACGCCGCCGGGGATTTGAGCGCGACCTATGGCGACTTACCCTTTGGCGAGCGGTTGACGCGCATTATTGCCGAGTCTGGTCAAGCCTATTACCAGCACATGGACTTCTCTTTACCCCAGGCCGCTATTACCGAAGAGACCCCGATCCATCACGGCCCTGCAATCTTTAACTTGCTGCGCAGTCCCCGCCTGTTGGATGCAGTGGAGTGCTTCATCGGTCCCGAGATCTACTCCAATCCGGTTCAGCACATCCGCATCAAGCCGCCGGAACGAGCTCTGCCGGCCAGTATTTCAAGAAATGCCATGATTGCCGTCACTCCATGGCATCAAGACCTGGGTGTTATTGATGAAGAAGCGGACGAAACCGATGTTTTGACGGTGTGGTTCCCCATCACGGAAGCGTCAGTGAAGAATGGCTGTCTGGCCGTTGTCCCTGGCAGCCAAAAAGGGGAGTTACTCCTGCACTGTCCTAGAGAATTAGGCTTGACAATTCCAGATGAAATGGTCGGTTCCTATTCGATACCGCTACCGATGCACCCTGGGGACGTGCTGTTTATGATCAGCAAAACGATGCACACGTCGCTGCCCAACGTCAGCCATGAAATTCGCTGGAGTCTTGACCTGCGCTACAATCCGATTGGTCAGCCCACGGGGCGGCCCTGGTTTCCGGGCTTTGTGGCTCGCAGCAGGGCTCACCCGGAAACAGAGCTAACCGATGCCGGGAAGTGGGCCGAGACGTGGCGCCAGGCTCGTTCTCGCCTGGCCCGAGACGGTGACCCCTCGTTTAACCGCTGGGATGGGGGTGCCTCAGGCTGTGCTTGAGAGAAGCGGTACCCGGGCCGCCGTTGAGGTGAGAAGTGAAAACGGCTGGCAGCTCCTGCTTCTCATCCTGGCCGGTTGGATCAACAGGCACCAGCAGGCTGCGATGCTGATCATTTTCGTGGAAGTCATGCTGAACATATTCGCCTTGCAGTTTTACGGCTGATCTGCAAGCCGAGAAATGGGAAGCCTCGTGTGATTCACGCGGATTCACGGCGTAACGAATAAATCGTCAGACCCTCGCGCTCCTTATGCAAAGGGCGTCAAAAGGCTCACCAGCCAGCCCACCAGCGAGCAGGTCAGGATACCGATGACTCCGTAGAGAAAGAAGTGCACGGTTGGTGACGCCTGCGCGGCGTAAAGTACTGCAGCGCTAGCCGCGAAGCCAACCAGGATGCCGCCCTGGTGCGTGCGACGCGTGAAAATGCCGGCCACGAACATGCCGGCCAGCCCTCCGCCGAAGAGCCCCATAATTTTCATGAACTGATCCCAGATCGACTGCGTCTGCGCCAGCGCCATGTATGCTGCGATCGAGGTGCCGATCACGCCCAGCAGAACGGTCGCCATGCGAGCCAGCGTCAGGCAACTTCGATCGCTAGCGCCTGGACGAAAGCGTCGAAAAAAGTCCGTTGTTACCGCCGTCGCCATCGAGTTCATGCTGCTGTCGAGGCTTGACATCGACGCAGCAAACAGCGCCGCCACAACCAGCCCGGCGATCCCGGCAGGCAGTTCGTGGACGATGAACCAGGCGAAGATTTCGTCCGTTTGTCCGAGCAGATCGAGCTTTTCCGGGTAAGCTCGATAAAAAGCCCACAACAGTGTTCCCAACCCGAAGAAGAGCGTCCATACGGGGACGGACGCCGCTGCGTTGAGCCAGATGCCACGGGCAGCCTGCCTCTCGTCGCTCGTTGTAAGGTAACGCTGAATGACCGCCTGATCGGAACTGTAGGGAATCAGGAATTTGAAAAAGTTACCCAGCACGACGACCCAGACGCCCGTCGTCGCAGCGCTCCAGGTAAGATTCACAGCGTGGAGTTTTCCCGCTGCGCTGGCTGAAGTGGCGACCGCCTCGGCACCGCCGGGCACTCTCGACAGGATGACCGCAAAGCTCGCCAGAGCGCCTCCCACCAGCACAATCACCTGCAGGACGTCGGTCCAGATCACCGCTTCGATGCCACCCAGCGTCGTGTACAGCGTGGCCAATAAGCCGATGGCAACAATGCAAGCATAGACGTTCCAGCCTGTCACCGCCGTCAGCGCCAGCGCGGGCAGATAGACAACGATTCCCATGCGACCGAGTTGATAGAGCAGGAAGGTCGCGCTTCCCAGCAGCCGGGCCGCCAATCCGAATCGCAGCTCGAGATATTCGTAGGCCGAGGTCACCTCCAGGCGCCGATAAAATGGCAGGTAGCATCGAATGACGGGCAGGGCAACCGCCACGATCATGAGGTTGCCCAGCAAGTAAACCCAGTCGCTGCGATAGACGAGCGCGGGAATCGCCATGAACGTGATCGCGCTGATCGACGTTCCGAACAGGCTGATGCCGGCCGCCCACCAGGGAATGCGGCGCCCGGCCAGAAAGTAGTCGTCGGTCCGTCGCCCGCGACGGGCGAAATAGATGCCCATCAGTACCAGTAGAAGCAGATACGCCAGCAACATACCCATATCCAGAACTGACAGCCCCTGGGGAAGCCGTTGGGGCCGGCCAAACCACAGCTGATCGCCGTCGGAGAGGACAACTCCTCCGCGCCAGTGGGCCATGCCGCGAGGAACGCCCGGCAGCGAGTGGTCCCGGGGAGCTGAGATTGGCGGCGGTGGTGCCAGGTCGATCGGCCGCCACGTGTCGGTGATCGCGTGGTAGGCGAAAGCCTCTTCCGTTTCGCCGCTTTCGTCGACGATCAGCAGGTGCGACGGCCCGATGGTGACGGCCAGAGGCGCTGCAAGCCGCCTAGGCGCCGCCTCGATCGGTGTCCAACCCGCATCTGCTGCGAAACGAAACGATGATCCACCACTGCCGAACAGCAACAGTGCGCCGTCCTGGCTCGCGGCGGTGGAATTGGAGAGAGCAGCGCCCGGCCAAGGAGCGAGTATCTCCCAATTGGAGCGGTCATCCTCGGAATTCAGCTCGAGCTTCCAAAAGACGTGCCGTTGGTCGGCGGCGAAATAAAGCGAGCCGGCGAGCACCGCTGCGCAGCCGTAAGCGACTGGTTCGGGGAGAAACGGCAGGCGATGAATGTCAACCGTTGCGCCTGACGATTCGATGGAAAACACATCGGACGGGCGGCGGCCCTGCCTCACCCCGCCCAGGCAGAACAGCCGATCCCCATGCGTCACAAGCGCGGCGCCACCGGTTGCGGCTTCGCGCATGGTGTCCCAGTCGTGGCCGTCCGACGCAGCCGATGTCTGTCATTTGGCCTGCGGGTCTCGGAGCAGTGCGACGGAAGGTTCTCTTTGTCCCCTGGCAAACGCGAACAGAACGGGTCCGGCGCCCGCCAGCCGGAATTGCTGCGAGCCGATAACAGCCGCTGGGTCGTCCAGGCTGGCCCAATGAAACAGCGTCGCTCGTTTCTCGGGTGCCGCAAAGCTGGCGCGGGAAACAATCACAAATGTGATGAACAACAACACTAGTGCAGCTCGCCGTAACTTCCGACTCAGGGAGCTCGGGAGCCACTCGTCGTTGCTGGCGGGGCGTCCCCTGCGAGTCATGTCGAGGTTATAGGGCGAGTGAGGGCAAAAAAGCCAGCGGCGGCGAGGGCCGCGAGAACCAGGCCCAAGACTTGCGGTGCCCAGGCGGCGAGACCGGGTGATCTGGCGGTTGCGGTCATTCGGCCACCCAGTGTCGAAACAGCGGCTTGACGTTTTCGGGCAGCCTGTCGAAGACATCGCGGCGAATCGGAATCGCGTCGTAATTCTTGCCGCCGGTCTCCAGGACCATGCGCTCATGGTCGGGTGTGCCGCGCATGGTGGGTGTCAGGTTCAACCACCACGGAGCGTACCGCACGATCAGCGCCACGCGCGGGTCGGCGCTGTGGTTCGGGGCCACGGCGTGCCACAGACGGCTGTCGTAAAGCATCACACTGCCGGCAGCACCCGTGACCTGGCGCTGATCGGAATGTGGCGCCTCCTTGTCGATCGCGGCGATCTCGCCGCTGGCCAGATTGTTTTTCAGCCGGTGGCTTCCCGGAACGACAAACGTGCCGCCGTTGTCTTCGCCGAAACGCGTCAGCATCCAAATCGACGAGAGGTGCATCATCACGTTCGGGTAGGGCGCTTTGACGTAGGTCGAGTTTGTCGCGTTGTAGGGCCAGTCGGCATGCCAGTAACCTCGCTCGCTGCCCGGGTTATTGATGACACAGTCAGTGCAGGAAATCCTGACGAAGTCACCAAAAAAGTGCTCCATCACACCGAGGATTCGCTGCTCCGCCAGATAGGACGCAAAGCATTGCGTCGCATTAATGACTTGTTTGAGCAGCCCCACCCCTGCCACACCAATACGGTGCCCGCGTGCCCGCGTCTTCGCCAGTTCCGCCTCGGCTTGCTCGTGATGAGCACGCTGAGCGGCGACCACCTGTTTGCGAAGCTCGCCGACACGATCGGCTGGAATCACATTTTCGACGACGCAGTAGCCGTCCTGTTCGATGAGGGAAACGATTTCTGGAATGTTCATAATCGGCTTTCTCCGGGCAGAGCCCCAGGCAATGTCTCCCCGCGAGCTGCATTCGATATGACTTCCAAACTCATAGCGAAGTGCTCGACGGGGATCAAGGTCCGGTCCTGATTCTCCGTCAGTAACCCATTTCAGGCGGGACGTTGGTCAACTGGAAGCCAGCGGCGCTTTGCTCGACTCGGAAGACGGTCAGGTAGAGGCTCACTTCCGACTCGATCCAGAGCGACCCCACGAAGCTCTCCAGAAAATCAAATCGCTCCGTGAAGAAGAGTGCATCGTGGCCGGTATAGTTCCAAGTCACGGTTCCGATTTCTATCCCGGCCGGGTCGATCAGCGTGGCCGAGATGCTGAAAGCCGCCTCCGGATCCAGAGCAGCGTAGGCGAAGCCGGTATCCGCCTCAGAGCTTTTCTCGACCGGAAATACCAGGACCTTGGACGGGGGTGTGTCGAAGGTTGCGATCGAATCGGTAAGCGCCGGGTTCCCCACCTGATAAAAGAAGGAAACCGCCACCTGACTCTTCAGGGAAGAGTCGGTCCCGATCAGGTCAAAGAACCCTTCCCGCACCTGGGCGTCACCGGTGAGTGTGAACTTCCGGCTCCCCTGCGGCGGCAAAGCGATCTCAAAGTGACTCGATCCTGTCTGGTCGACACCATTGAGGTCCCATGGGCTGTCCCACTCGGCTTCATTCCCCCGTCTGAGAACTCCCTGGCCTTCCCAGGGCGTGAGACCTTTGTTCGAGACCAGGATGAGAATTTTGAAGATATCGCCGAGGGCAAACTGGGCGAAGCGGCGAGGCAGGATTCCCACCTCGAAAACGGAAGTCGCGATGTTCCCGGAATTGTTATCCGGGTTGGAGTCCTCGCTGTTCGAAACCGTCGCCGTATTGACCACCTGGGGCCCCGCCCCGGGCCCCGCCAGAACGGCCACGGAAAGTTCTCTCGACTGACCGGGTTCGAGACTGCTCTCCAGTTCGCAGGAAAGAGATGCGGTGTTCGTCTCGCACGACCAACCCGGGCCCATGAACGGAAAGCAGCTGCAGTGGATCGGGCATCTCGTCGGTCACGGTGATCGTGTCGGTGGTGGCTGCGTTCCCAAGGTTCGAGACCCCAAGTCGATAGTATCCCGTGGTACCCACCACAAAGGGACCCAGGTCCATTTTCCTGATTTCCAGGTCTGGCCTTGGAGCAGTGCTGGTCAACCTCCAGACACTGCCACCGTGGTTGACCACATACAGTTCACCGTCTTCATCCACGCCGAAGCTGCTGATGTTCAGCGCCGTGTCGAACAGCTCACTTCTGGACCAGTTTTCAGGCCCCTCGGTGAGACTCCAAATTCGACCCAGAACGTAGTCCCCGAAGACGTAGTCGCCTGTCAGCTCCAGAATCTGCTGGCCGCGGTAGACATAGCCGCCGGTGACGGATCGTCCCAGAGAGCGACCGTAAAAGTCGATGGGAGGCTCCATCCCGCTCATGTCACAACCCACCGGAGGCTCAAAACAATCGGGACCCTCCACAATGTTCCAGCCGTAGTTCTTTCCTCCTTCTACGATGTTCACTTCTTCCCAGGTGTTCTGTCCCACGTCCGCCGCAAAGAGGCGCCTGGTGAGGGGATCGAAGGAGGCCCGCCAAGGATTGCGCAACCCGTAGGCCCAGATCTCCCCGCGAGCCCCTTTCACGCCCACAAAAGGGTTGTCTGCAGGAATGCCGTAGGGGAATCCGCTATCAACATCGATTCGGAGGATCTTTCCCAGCAGGGTGCTCAACTCCTGGCCCCGCCCGCTGGGATTGCTCGGTGTTCCACTGTCACCGGAAGAGATGTAGAGATATCCATCCGAGGGACCGAATCCCAGCCAGCCTCCATTGTGCGTGGAAGCAGGCTGGTCAAGGGTGAGGATGACCTGGCCGTTCTGGTCGGCTGCATTGGGATTTCCGGAGACCTGGTGCTCCTGGATGACCGTCTGCAGCTGGCCGAAGTCGCGGGTGTAGTTGATGAAAAAGCGCCCGTTGGTGTCGTAGTCGGGGTGAAAGGCCAGGCCCAGGAGTCCCCGCTCTCCGGCGGTGGCCAGGCCAAAGCCCGAGGAAATATCGAGAAAGGGGGTTCCCAGAAGCGATTCATTCTCCAGGATCCGAATGCGACCCGTTTGTTCCACGATGAAAATGCGTCCACTTCCGTCTCCTGCGTGGGTCAGAAAGAGGGGACGGTTCAAACCGGAAACGACTTCCGTAAGTGCTATTTCCGCCGCGCCCGCCTGGCAGGGAATGGAGCACAAGCAGAGAATGATCAGAATGAAAAACCGTTTTATCATTTCCCCTGCTTGCCTCGCCTGGCTCGAGCAGAGTCGCGGGCTCTCTTCATCCGGGACACAACACTCTCTATTATCTCCCAAAGCTAGTGATTCAGTTGTCTCCAGGCTGCTGGGACCTCGAGGCTCTGGATTCTCTCCGATCGGTTCCTCCATCGATCCCGGTGTGGGTACAGCGGAGGCCCGGGGAGGGTATATTTGGGTCGAGGGCCGCTCAGGCACTAGCGATTCAGGTGTTATAGTCCACTAAGAAGCGATGAGTTTGCGGCGGTGCCTGATTCTCCCGATCTTGATTCTGAGCCTCGTTCCCTCCACAGGCCTCGCCAGGGAGCGCTGGATTCGCCTGGACAGCCCGAACTTCGAAACGGTCAGCAACGCTTCTGAGAAAAAGTCGCGGACCCTGATCCGCGAACTGGAGCAATTCCGCCACGTTTTCTCCGAGCTTTTTCATCTGACCAACGACCGGGTTCCTGTGACCGTGTTCATCTTCAGGAACGACAAGTCATTTACGTCTTTCAAACCGGTTTATGAAGGGAAGCCGACCAGTGTTGCAGGCTTCTTTCAGGGAGGACGGGACCGCAACGTTATTGCTCTCAATGCAACTGCCAATGAGAACCCTCTGCATGTCATTTTCCACGAATACGTTCACCTGCTCACCAGTAACAAGCCGTATCCCTGGCCGGTGTGGGTCAAAGAAGGGCTGGCTGAGTTCTACTCCACTTTTCAGGTGAGGGGAAGACAGCTCAACCTGGGCGCCCCAATCCCTCGACACGCGGAGACCCTCCGGCAGGCCAGGATGTACTCGGTGGAGAATCTGTTTTCCGTTGGCCACGATTCTCCCGAGTACAACGAAACAAGAAAGCGGGGTGTCTTTTATGCCCAGTCCTGGGCGCTGGTGCACTACCTCATGCTCCATGAGAAAGCCAGGTTGCGGCCTCGGTTTGTCCGTTTCGTTCAGCTCTTGTGGCGCGGCCTCGAACCCATGGAAGCCTTTCAGCAGGCCATCGAAATGCCTTTCAAGGTCCTGGAAAATGAGCTGCAGAAATACGTCCGCCAGCGTAGCTTATACGCTCAAGTCGTTCGACTCGAGGTCGTCCCGGCCGCGGAACAAATCGATGTAGACGAGCTCAACGAGTCGCAGTCGCAGGCCCACCTGGGTGACCTTTTCTACTACACCGGACGCTTCCAGGCAGCAAAAGTCCGCTATAAAGAGGCCCGTCGGCTGGACCCCCCGAGCCTGCCTCCCAGGGAGGGACTGGCCCTGATCGCGTTGCGTGAGGATGACAGGGAAACGGCCAGAGGACTACTGGAGGAGACGTCGGAGGGAGGTTCTCAGAACTATCTGGTTCAGTACTACTATGCCGAAATGCTGATGGACGAGGTCAGAGGCCAATCTGAACTGAGCCAGGCTGAGTTCGAAAGTGTATCCAGGCCGCTGCGAGAGGCTATCGAGCTGGCTCCGGCGTTCGATCGTCCCTACTATCTTATGGGTCGACTCTACCGTCAGTGGGGGAAAGATTTGGACCAAGGTCTCGGCTTTATCGATCGGGCTATCGTGCTCAAGCCGAGAAGCGACTACTACCGAATGACCCGGGCAGAGCTGTTGCTGACCAAACGGGACTACGATGGCGCCGAAAAGCTGTTCCGGGATCTGGCGGAGTCGGACGAGGAGGGGATTCGTCAGAACGCACAGCGGAACCTGGACCGTCTAACGGATTTCCGCGAGCAGGAGAAAGTTCAGGCCCAAGCCGAAGCCGAACGAAAAAGGCTGCTGGCGGAGCTGGACCGGCAGACCGATCCCGAGTCCGACTCCGAGAGAGTGACCGATCCCCTCCCTGAGAGCAGAGGGCTCACCCGTCCGCCGGTGTTGAGACAGAGCAAGCCCCAGGAAAGTGCTGAGAGCGACGACGCTGAGCCCCGACAACCTCAGTGTAATCCTACGTTCACCAGCGTCTCGGGAATCGCTCCGCTGGAGGGGCGTCTGCAGCGCGTCGATTGCTCAGCTGCGACCATTCAATACGTGGTCGAGATCAATGGGCAGGAGGTGCATACCATCGGTGTGGATCCGACCCAGCCGGTCCTGTTCAGTTGTTCCGTTCACGTCCAGAAAATGAGCTGTGGTGTCTTCAGCTACGAAGCCGTCGTCTACTTCGAGCCGGGTCAGGAAAGGGATCCTGAAACCGGAGCTCTCAGAGTGCTGGCCATCGAGTTCAAATAGGAACCCTTCACATGAAAGCTGATTTTCTAGTACCCCCTGGATCGATCACTCCTCGGTCCCGGTCACGACCAGAGTGATCCCGTAGTCCTCCAGGGCAATGGTCTCGGTGCTGACTGGATAGGGTTCGACGGCGATGAGATCGATCCTGTAATCCCCGAAATCTGAGCGGGCCAGGTCACCGTGACCGGCACGACTGGTCACCTCGACTTCCTGCTTCTCGTCCCCGGTTTTCCCGACCCGGAGAGTAATCCTCACCTGGCCTTCCCAGATGCAGACTACGTCAGAAGGGCAGCGCGAATCTTCGGGCAGGTTCCAGAACTGGATCTCCAGCTCCTCGTCCTGGATGACTGCGGTCTGGCCAATCTCGAGTTGGAATTCGGTCTCGAGAGTGGCTTCCACCCGGGTCCCTTCTCCCGCCTCCTTTGCAATGACCGAGACACCAGAAAGAGGGAGCCCCTGAATCGTGTTGAACACGGCCAGACCAAGCGGTGCCCGAGAGGTGACGCTGGCGAGCTGCTCGAGACGAAGAGGAAAGATCTCCGGCACAGCAAAGGTCCAGAACCGATCATAGTAATCGGCGTAAATCTCTCCTGGCATCAGTCTCACCGACTCCCTGTTCTCCGGGCGCAGGACGAGTTCCGCCTCGGTGGGGGCGTCGGAGAGGTTGACCACGGCGAACGCGGTGTTGAGTGTCTGGAAACCATGGTAGAGCGACACCGGGAAGACAAAGGACTTACCCTGTATCACCGGGTGGTTCTCGATCTGCCGAATAATGTGGTCCTCGAAATTGAAAATGGGATCTGGAGTCGCCAGACCCTCTGCATACTGGAAGAGGGTCTGAACGCTCAATGAAGCGGAGCGAGTGAGGCGGTCCCAGCCAATGGTGGCCTTTTCACCCGGTAACACGGTCAGACGCAGTGTGGACTCTGAAGGGATGGAGAAGTCGGCCCGATTGTCCTCGATTTGGAGATGACCTGGTGTCGTCCAGGCGGCCGCGAGTTCTGCCGCCAGGGCAGTCCCGTCGGTGGCAGTCAGAATGAGCGTTCCTTCGATGGCCTCGCCGGTTTCGTTGGAAAGACGAAAAACGGTCCTGAAGCCGGTATCATCGAACAGCCCCGCTCCAATCTGGACGAAGAGAAGGTCTGCAGGATGGTGCTCGGAAGCAAACCCGGGTGAGAGAAGCAACGGCAGCGTCAAAAAGGTGGTCAGGATTCGAGCAACTCGTGGCGAAACTTCCACGTACGCCTCCTCAATCCACTCCCCATGATCCCGACCCATTATACGTCAACCAGCAGGAGATCTTGAGAAGCGGGCTCGAAGCGGTTGGTTCCGGGACAATATGAGTGAGTGGTAGCCGCGGCCTGCGCCCGCGGTTCTGATTGGTGGTGTGGGGTCCTCGAGTTGGTATTATATTATGAACGTGTTCAACAATATATTGACATATGTGTCACCTCTTTAGTATTTTAGTGAACATGTTCAATAACATTCCTCTGAACCTGTCCGACGAGGATCTCCAGCTCAAGCAGGATAGCGGCAAGACACGGAAAGGGGAGCAGACTCGGACCAGGATTCTGGAGACGGCCCTGAGACTGTTTCGGGAACAGGGATACGAGAAGACCACTATGCGGGCGATCGCCGCCGAAGGGGGAGTTTCCCTAGGCAGTGCCTACTACTACTTCGAATCCAAGGAACACCTGGTCCAGGCGTTCTACCTGCAGACTCATCTAGAGCATCTGGCGGCCTGCCAGGACATACTCCAGGAATACGAAGATCTGGCCGACAGGCTTCTGGGAGTCGTCCGGGCTAAAATCGAAACGGGCAGGCCCTACCATCGCTTCTCGGCGATTCTGTTCAGGACGGCCGCCAATCCACGCAGCCCTTTGAGCCCTTTCAGTCAGGAGTCGGCGCCTGTCAGGGAAAAAGCAACTGCCCTGTTTCGGGAGGTGGTCGAAGGAGCTTCCCTCGGGGTCGGAGATGACCTGAAACGTCAACTTCCCCAGCTGCTCTGGTTGTATCAAATGGGAGTCATCCTCTTCTGGATTCACGATCGCTCCCCCGACTGTTCACGAACCCATCAGCTCATCGAACGAAGCGTGGAGATCGTCTGCAGGTTGATTCGGCTCGCCAACTTCCCGCTTTTTCGGCCCCTTGTCAAGACGACGCTGGATCTGTTGGTTGAGCTGCGGGAAACTCCCGAGCCTTTCCAAGAAGGAGTAAGAAATGTCTGAGCAAACATCCTGGAGGACTCGAAGGATCACCTGGGGACTGTTGACCTACTTAGGGTCGGCGCGGAATTAACTTTACATTTTGGACTAAGCAGCTTGCTGGGTTTCAGGGGTCGGCGGGTCGGCTTGAACGGTGGTTAGAATCGCCTCCGAGTGCGGTTGTGCACGGCTTTGGGGTCTGGGTGAGAAAGTGTAGTTCCATTTTCCGAGGAAGTTGCTTCTAGCGAAGGAAAGCTGCTCCAGTTGCTGGTCTGAAACCTTGATTCCTTTCTGGTAAACTCGCCGGTCGCGGTAGGCCTCCACGCGTAGCCCGGTCAGGGTGCGTGTTTTGCGGGCGAAGTCGACGAGGGTCTGAAAACTTTTGAGCGGCTCTCCGGCCCAGTTCTTGGTGATTTCGCTGAAGAGTCGGTGTTCGATGGGGTTCCACTTGCTGGCGCCCGGGGGATAGTGGGCCACGGTAATGGTGAGTCCATAGGGGTCGGCGAGCCTCTCCTGGAGAAGCTTCTTCCAGGCGCGAGGGGCGGCTCCGTTGCTTCCGCCACAGTCGGCGAGAACCAGCAGGCGTTGGGACCGGCGGTAGTGGTCTTGACCGTGCTGACGCCACCAGGTGAGGATGCTGTTGACGGCAAAGGCTGGCGTATCGGCGGACTGCCCCACCACCAGCACGCCAAAGTTGCGGCCCACATCGTAGATCCCATAGGGGCAGGCCAAGCCCACAGCCTGGGAACGAAAGTCATGGTCTTGGACCTGCGGGGCGTCGCGACACCAGATCTTACCGGGGTTCTTGAACAGACCGATGAGCTCTTTTTTCTTACTATCGACGCAGATGACCGGGTCGCCGCTCTGGGCGAACTGCTGGCGCAATCGTTTGATGATCGCGAACTGGGCGTCCCGATAAGGGGAGTTTCCCGCCGACAGGCATTTTCGGTTACTCTTTAACGAATAGCCCAGCTTTTTGAGCAAGCGACGCACAGCCGTGGCCGAGATCTTCAGCTGCAGACTTTCGGCCAGGCAGCGGGCGATCTTTTCGGCCGTTTGATGAGTCCATCTCCTGGCCGACATCGGGTCACCAGCGGTATCCGGCTCCAGCAGGCAACGGATCTGCTCGATTACCTGCGGCGTTTTTTTTCGATGCGTTTTCGACCCCCGCCCGCCTTGCGCACCCGGCCCCGCCTCACCGAACCGGTCAACAGTTGCCGACGCCCCTTGGCCACGGTCTGGGGGACCAGATCCAGAAGCTCGGCCATCTTCCGGTCACCTCCGTGGCCCAGTTTGGCCGCCTCCAGGCCGGCGTAGAGCCGTCTTTGCTTCTCATCCAGCAGACTGAAAAACAGGATGATGGCCGCCCTGAGTTCGTCCGGCAGAAACTCGCTCTCCAGGGTGGCACCCACCTGCCGGCGATCCTCGCCCTCTTGGCGCATCAACTCCTGACGCCTCCGCTCACCAGCCTCCTCGCTGAGGTAGACGAAGTTTCCCCCCAAGCGAGTGCGCCCAATCCTGCCTCGGCGCACCTGTCGCAGCAAGGCATGCTTGACCTCCACCTGCAGCACCGACTCCAACTCCGAGGCGGTGTAGCCCGCTTCGGATCGCTGCACCAACACGGCTGCCGTCTCCTGCAGATTCCCGAATCGGCTGAAGCGGGCCGAGCGCCAGCTCCACAAACCCCGACCATCGAAGTCAGCAATCTCCGCCAAGGTGTAGAACCGGCCCCGGTGTGAATAGCTGCTCAGATAGCCCAGTCGTGACAGACCACGGAACACCGTCATGGTGGCTGTGGTCTCAAGAGCTGCCTTGAGCTCCTCAATCGTGGCTATCCTATTGTCAGTTAACAGGTTGTGCAGTTTCGTATCGCGTTCTCGTGACCTTTTCATTTGGTATAGTTTCCCCTCTACGTATCACACAAGGGGTAATTATACCAACTATTCCCACTCCTTACAACCGTCGTAACTGCTTAACTTAACGAAGTTTAATGAGAAATGAGCGGGAAACATCGGGAAGCTACGGGTGGTATTGATGCCCTGAGTACTGTGATTTTGTTTTTGCGCCAGCCCTTAGGGAGCACGGTGCTGATACTGCTGGGGAGCTTCTTATTGCTTTATGCAGCGGACGCCTGGGCCAGCTTCGGTCTAGTGCTGGTACTCCTGGTCCCTTTCAGCATTGGCTTTGCAGTGGGATACTCCGGGCCTGTCCCGCCGCTGCTGAGTAGTATTCTCGCCGTTCTGTCTCTTGGCGCCGTCCTTCTGCTTGGTGTCACCCTTGGAGTTGCCGGCCTGCTTTGCGCTGCGGTTTTCTTAGCCATCGTGATGCTTCCTCTCGTTGCGGGGGCAGTCCTGGCGGTCGCCTCTCGCCGTTTTCTGGAGAAGAACGCCCGTCGTGCCAGGGCTGCGAAGACACTGTCCGTTCTTCTGCTCGCCAACCTGGGACTGCTCTATGCTGAGAGTCTCCTTCCCCGGACTTTCGAAGCGGAGACCATCCAAACGGTGCAAGTCCTCGAGCTCTCCGCCCGAGAGGTGTGGAATCGGTTTCTCTTCTACGAAGACTGGGGGCATGAGCGACCTTTCCTGCTCAAGGTCGGTCTCCCCAGACCGTTATTCACCGTTGGAGAGGTTTCGGCTGCCGGAGACAGAAAAAAGTGTGTTTATGATAAAGGGTACCTGGTCAAAGAAATCACCAGCTACATCCCGGCACGAGAGCTGGCTTTCAACGTCATCGAGCAGGTGGGCATCGAGGACCGATCCATTCGTTTGCTGGACGGCAGTTTTCGACTGGACCCCCTGGGGCCGGGACGCACCCGAGCCACCTTGGTCACCCGATATGTTCCAAAGCTTCAGGCGCGAGTCTTCTGGAGGCCCTGGGAGAAAAGAGTGATCCGGTTTCTTCACGAACACATCCTGGACGGGATCGAGGCACAACGGGCAGGTAGAGTGACTCCTGTCTGGGGTTTCGAGCCATGATCACTCTCCAGTCCAATGGACAGGTCAGGATGCGAACGGACATCCACTTTCCGGTGTCCATGGAGCAGGCCTGGCAGACGGTGTCGCAGGTGGAATCCTTTGCCTGCATCGATTTCTTTCACCGCAAGATCAGAACCTTGGAGCGGCCCGGTGAGCCACCTGGACGGATTCTGATCGACCACCGTTTTCTGGGAGTGCAAATCACCCGAAAAGGAAAGATCTACGGGTGGCGGGAAGGATCCGGCTACCGCTTCACAGACCTGAGCCGCCGGGACCGGCGCTGCGGGTTCCCACACGTCTACATGTTCACCCTGCGCCGGGAAGGAGTTGATCGATGCTCCCTGCGGATAGAAATCAACGGCAGGTGGACCACGGGCTGGATGCCGCGTCTCCTGGTCATCTTATGGCTGCAACTCATCTTCACAAAAATCACAACTTCCGCCGAGCGGGTCATTCTCGTGGATGCCTGCAAGGCGATAGCTTACAGTGGACTTCCCATGTCGCTGGCCAATCGAGCTTGCGCCAAGTATCTTTGGTGACGTGGGTATACCCGTTTTCCTGATACTGCTGACCCCGACCCTCTCCGGCACAGCATCGGCTCTACCAGACCCCTCTCCCAACATCGTCATCATTTTCTCGGATGATCAGGGGTATGCCGATGTGGGCGTGTACCGGGCCACAGGCTTCCAGACTCCCAATCTGGACAGGATGGCCCGCGAAGGAGTCAGATTCACTGATTTCTACGTTGCCCAGCCGGCTTGCTCGGCGTCCCGGGCAGCCCTGCTGACGGGAACCTATCCGAACCGATTCGGCATCCACGGTGCGCTCGGTCCCACCGTGAAAATCGGGATCCACTCGAGGGAAGTCACCATTGCGGAGATGCTCAAGGGGGTTGGCTATACAACGGCCATCTTCGGCAAGTGGCACCTGGGGCGCCCTGAGGTATTTCTTCCCACCCGGCACGGCTTTGACGAGTATTTCGGTCTACCCTATTCCAACGACATGTGGCCCTTCCGTCCGGGAGCGCCGGACCACATTCCCGATCTCCCCTTGATCAAAGGCGAAAGGGTCATCGCGCTCAACCCGGATCAGAGCAAGCTGACCCGGCAGTATACGGAACGAGCCGTGCGCTTCATTCACCGCAACCGGCATCGGCCTTTCTTTCTCTACGTTCCTCACAACATGCCTCACGTCCCGCTCTCCGTTTCCGGAAAGTTCAAGGGACGCTCTCAGCAGGGCCTCTACGGCGATGTCATCAGCGAGATCGACTGGTCGGTTGGGAAGATTCTGGCAGCCATCAGGAAGAACGGTCTGGACCGCCGAACGCTCGTCATTTTCGCTTCCGACAACGGTCCCTGGCTGGGCTACGGAGATCATGCCGGCTCGGCAGGCCCTCTGCGAGAAGGCAAGGGCACCACCTGGGAGGGCGGAGTCCGGGTCCCGGCCATCATGCGCTGGCCGGGCCAAATCCCGGCTAATTCCCTCAGCAGGGAACCCGCCATGACGATCGATCTGCTGCCTACGATTGCCGGAATCACGGGGGCAGAGTTGCCCGCGCACGGCATCGATGGACTCGATATCTGGCCCCTCATCAATGGGACGGAGGGAGCCAGGAGCCCCCACCAGGCGTATTTCTTCTATAACCGACGCAACGAGCTTCAGGCCCTGCGCAGCGGTCACTGGAAACTTCATGTGCCGCACATGTACTGGACGCTGGGGGGGCGTGAGCCGGGGAGCGGCGGGACACCGGCCCGCTATGACTACGTCGAGACCGAATTGGGCCTCTACGATCTACACAGTGACATCGGTGAGACAAACAATGTGGCCGGGGAGCATCCCGAGGTGGTGAAGAGACTGCTGGCCCTGGCCGAACGCGCCAGAAGGGACATGGGTGACTCTTTGACCGATCGGCAGGGAGAGAATGTACGGGACCCGGGCCGGGTTCAGGAGTAGGTTTGATGCCCGCAAAGCTCCAAATCTCCATCACCTTATCAATCGTTTTTGCGGCTTCCGCTTTGCCCGTCCCATCCAACCATCTCGAGCTCGAGATGGGAGAGAGAATCATCTTCCTGGGGGGAACCTTCTTTGACCGGGCCCGCTCCCATGGTTTTCTTGAGACTCTTCTGACCGCGGAAAACCCGCATCTCTATCTCAAGTTCAGGAATATGGGCTGGCCGGGCGACACCGCCCAGGTGCAGCTTCGACCGTTGAACTTCGGGAGCCTGGAAGACCATCTGCGGGACCAGAAAGCCTCGCTGGTATTCCTGGCCTACGGAATGAGCGAGGCCACCGCCGGGCCAGAGGGACTGGACGACTTCCGGGAGGCTTGCCGGCGACTGGTCGATATCGTTCAGACAGTCGGCGCCCGACCGGTTCTCGTTTCCCCAATCCGGCACGAGAAGAGCAGCTCTCCGTCTGCTCGGGTCGACCTTCACAACTCCCACCTGCGACTTTACACTCGGGAGATCAGAGATCTGGCCCGGGCCGAAGGGCTCCCCTTCGTGAACCTGTTCGAAGACCTGCCCAGGGGCACCGCGCCGCTTACCGACAATGGCATTCATCTGAATGGGAGAGGTTACTGGCTGAGTGCTCTGGCCATTTTGCAGGGAGTCGGGCTTCCCCACAGACCGTGGGAGATCTGGGTGGATCTGAGAAAAGGATCGGTGGAGTCCAGCGGCACCAGTTTGACAGTGACGTCTCTGGAAGTCCCACTACGGTTCCAGACATTCGATGAGGCGCTGCCGCTCCAGCACCCTGCAGAGGGACACCACTCCAGTCAACAACGCCAGCTGAGTGTGGCCGGTCTGCCTCCGGGTTCCTACCAGATTCTAATAGACGGAGGGGTAGTAATGGAGGCGAGTCATCACGAACTTGCCAAGGGGGTGCAGGTCGTCAACGGGCCGGAGTATCGCCAGGCGGGAGATCTCCGGAAACTCATTCTCGAGAAGAACCGGCACTTTTTCCACCGCTGGCGGGCCCACAACGGCGAGTACATCTACGGGCGCAGATCGATGACCGATCGCCATATTTACGGGGATCAGGGCGACGATCTGGACGGCCGGGGAAATGCCGGAAACCCTCAATTCGACGGCGAGATGGCCGAGTTCGATGGATTGATCCGGAAACTCGAGGCGGAGATTCACCTGCGAGCGCAACCGCAGCCTCACACCTATGAGTTGAAACCCCTCCGGGAGTACTAAGTGGAGAATCCCCGCATGCGCCAGTTCATTCTCCTTTTGCTGTTATTACTCTCCACCTGCCAGCGGCTGCCGACCGATCCCTCCGATCCCGAGATCGAGCGGAGCCA
The DNA here is from genome assembly GCA_965248635.1 of Acidobacteriota bacterium. Lineage (GTDB taxonomy): Bacteria > Acidobacteriota > UBA6911 > RPQK01 > CBDAPI01 > CBDAPI01. Next base: position 910,495 of record OZ252114.1, read on the forward strand.
GTTTGTGGTGGCTCCGGGCTATGAAGTTTCTCTATTCGCTGCCGAGCCGATGCTGGCCAATCCGGTTCAGATGGCCTGGGACACCCGGGGGCGTCTCTGGGTGCTTTGCTCGCCGACCTACCCGCAGCTGGAACCGGGAGAGGAGCCCGCTGATTTCCTGGTGATTCTGGAGGATGCTGACGAGGATGGCCGGGCCGACCGCCACACCGTGTTCGCCGACGGACTGCTGGTACCGACAGGATTCGAATTCGGTGACGGGGGCGTTTACGTCGCCAATCAACCCGACCTGCTTTTTCTCGCTGACACCAATGGGGACGACCGGGCCGATGTTCGAAAGACACTGTTGTCCGGCTTCGGCACTGAGGATAACCACCATGCCATCAGCGCCTTCACCTGGGGACCGGGAGGCAACCTCTATTTCCAGTCGGGGATCTTCCTGCACACCCAGGTGGAGACCCCTCACGGGCTGATTCGGGCTGACGACGGTGCAGTTTTCGAATTCCGACCGCGGGAATTGAAGCTGGGTCTTCACGTCTATGGAACCGGAACCAATCCCTGGGGCCATGCCTTTGATCGCTGGGGCCAGAACTTCTTGACCGAGGGCCCGCAGGGAGGGATCTGGTATCTCACGCCCGGACAGGTCCCTTTCTGGGCCAAACAGCGAGTGCCCGGGATCAAGCAACCTCCCAAGTCATGCGGGGTCACTTTCGCCAGCGGAGGTCATTTGCCCGGTGACATGCAGGATGTGTTCGTCCTGAACGCCTTCAAGAATCGAGCGGTCCATCGCTATCGTCTGGACGATGACAGTTCGGGCTTTTCTGCCCAGGAAATCGTGCCTCCGCTGATCGTCTCGAAGGAAGAGTACTTTCGACCCGTGGACGTCAAGATGGGACCGGACGGCGCGATTTACATACTCGACTGGTACAACCCGATCATCGGCCACATGCAGTACAACTTTCGTGATCCTCGCCGCGACCACAATCATGGTCGGGTCTGGCGGATCACAGCAAGAGGGCGTCCGCCGCTCGATGGACCCGATATCGAGGGGAGCCCGATCCTACAACTGCTGGACAATCTGAGATCTCCAGAACTGTACACGCGTCAACAGAGCCGCAGAAGACTCTACGAACTTGACCCTCAGGCGGTGGCCTCCAACCTGCACGAGTGGGTTGCGAAACTGGATCCGTCGGATCCTGACTACGAGGAAGCCCGCTTGAACGCTCTCTGGGCCTATCAAACGGTTGATCGCGTGGCCCCGGTGCTGCTCAAGGACCTTCTCCGTTCTTCGGACTCCCGGGTGCGGGCTGCGTCGACCCGAGTGCTTCGCTACTGGCGCGATCGGGTTCCTGACGCGCTCGATGAACTGGCCGTGCAAATCGAGGACAGCCATCCTCGAGTGCGGCTCGAAGCTCTGGTGGCCTTGAGCCACATCCCTTCCCTGCGTTCCATGGAGTTGGCTCTGAGTGTTCTCAATCAGGCTATGGATCGCTATCTGGAGTATGCACTGACACTGACGGTCAATGCCCTGCGGGAGATCTGGGAGCCGGCCTATGCCGCTGGTCGCTTCGACTTTGGAGGGCCCGATCGGTTGAGCTTTGTTGTGGGGACAGTCCCCTCCCAGGGAGCCGCCGGCGAACTGCTGGTGCAGCTGATGGATGGGCGGGTCTCGCTCCAGGATCGATCCCAGGTCGTGCAATTGATTGCTCAGAACGGGAACCCCCAGGTGCTGGCTGATCTTGTCCGATTTGCGGAAGACAATTTTGACGCTCCCCTTCTCACGGAAAGCATGGAGGCGCTCACTGTTGCTGCGCGTGAACGAAATGTGGTTCCTGTCAGAAATCTCGGCTTCCCCAGGGGCCAGTTCGCTCATCGGAACGAAAAACTCAAGGCCGCCGCCATCCGGCTGGCGGGGGCCTGGGGCCATGAGATTCACAACACCTTCCGCAATTATCTCAGTCTTGGATCGCCCCGGATCGATGCCGCGGTGGTGGACGGGCTGGTTTTTCTGGGCGACGAGAAGAGCCGCGAAGTTCTGATCGAGATCAGTGAAACGAGCTCGCGCGATCTGCAGGTCCGGGCAACAGGTGCCCTGGCCTCCCTCGATCTGCCGCAGGCGAGCCGGCGTGCGGCGGCCTTGCTGGCCGCGACGGATACCGTTGAACCCGCTCGCCTGCTGGCTGCCTTTCTGGGAAGAGAAGGGGGTGCCCGAAGTCTGGCCCTGGCCCTGGCCCATGTTGATCTGAACCCTGACTCGTCGAAACTCGCTCTCCGCTATCTCAACTCGGTAGGAACACGCGTCCCCGAGCTACGACAGGTCTTTTCCGACTCAGCGGGATTGAGTTCAGAACCTCTCGAGTTGTCTCCAGTAGAGGTCGCCAGGCTGGTCCGCCAGGTTGAGAACTCCGGCGATGCCGGCCGCGGCGAGGAACTGTTCCGAAGCCCTGAGCTAAACTGTCTTCAGTGCCACGCGATCGGGGGTGGAGGGGGACATCTGGGACCGGATTTGAGCGGGCTTGGAACCGGGTCCCCGCTGGATTACATCGTGGAATCGGTTCTCTTCCCCAACCAGCAGATCAGGGAGGGATACGAAGCCTGGGAGGTTTCCACCCGCGACGGAGACTTCCAATCCGGGATCCTGGTCAGAGACACAGGAGACGAGATGGTTTTACGCGACGCCGTTCACGAAGAGATCGCTGTCCCGCTGGAGAAGGTGGTCAGCCGGAGACCGACGGGTTCTCTCATGCCGGATGGTTTGACGATTCCTCTCACACGGGCCGAGCTGGTTGATCTGCTCCGCTTTGTTTCCGAGGCCGGAACGCCGGGGCCCTTCTCCGTTCCCGATCGTCCGATCGTGCGGACCTGGCGGGTGCTGGAGAGTCTTCCCGCTGACCTGACAGCTTTGGTTCAAAAGCATGAGGTCCTGCCGGCTGGTGTCGAGGAACTGGAGTGGACTCCGCGATACAGCCTGGTGTCGGGACTGCTTCCCGTGACAGCGTTTCGGAGCCGGAGTCGGCTCCCGGTCCTGGCTCGCTGTCGTCTCGAAGTCACCACCCCCGGCCTGGTTGGACTTCGAGTAAACTCCACAACCGGGCTCCAGCTCTGGATCGACCGTCAACCAGTGAGTCTGCAGGCAAGACCCGTATTCGAGCTGGACCAGGGAGAGCATCATTTCACCCTTGCCATTGATCCGAGCCGGGTCGGGGAAGGAATTCAGGTCGAGTTTGTGCGAGTGCCGGCGTCGCCGGGTCGATTTCAGGTGATCAATGGACGCTAAGACCTCGGCCCCAGCGAAGACCTCGAAGGTCGAATGGAAAACGCCTCCCCGTCGCTCTCTGGGAATTCTCCGCTCCCTGGGACCGGGCCTGATCATCGCCGCTTCCATCGTCGGGTCGGGCGAGCTGGTGGCTACCACCAAAACGGGCGCCGAAGCCGGGTTCTGGCTGCTGTGGCTGATCCTGATCGGCTGTGTGAGCAAGGTCTTTGTCCAGATCGAGTTCGGACGGGACGCCATTAGTCATGGCGAAGGAACTCTGGGGAGCCTCAATCAAGTCCCTGGACCCAGGCTCAGGGTGAACTGGATTGTCTGGTACTGGGTGTTCATGGTCATGATGAGCGTGGCCCAGTTGGGAGGGATTGTCGGGGGAGTCGGCCAGGCTTTGGCCATCACGTCACCGCTCACGAGCGCCGGCAGCGAGTTCAATCTCTATCAGGATCGGATTACCCGCCGCGAAGTTCTGGCCGCCCTGGTGGAGCGGCCCGGCAGTAAGGCAGCCGCTACGGAAGCAGGCCGGATGGAAATGCTTCAGGGTGAGCTGCAGAAGTTGAACGCTGAGCTGACCGCAACACAGGTTCCTCCGGAGTCTCAGGATGATGTTATCTGGGCACTGCTGCTCACGATTGTGACGATCTTTGTGCTGGTGAGGGGGCAGTATCGACTCGTACAGACCCTGGCGACGATTCTGGTAGCCATGTTCACGTTCGTGACCGTGTGGAACCTCTTCGCTTTACAGGGCCTGCCGGACTGGCGTGTGACGTGGGCCGAGTTCACCCGAGGCCTCAGTTTCCGTCTACCTCCTGAGGCGCCCGCGGGAGTTTGCCCGGTGGCAACAGCTATGGCCGCCTTCGGAATCATCGGAGTCGGCGCCACGGAGCTGGTGATCTATCCTTACTGGTGCCTGGAAAAGGGATATGCGAGGTGGACGGGACCGCGCGAGGAGAGCAGTGCCTGGGTAGAACGTGCCCGTGGATGGATCAGGGTGATGCACTGGGACGCCCTTCTGTCCGCCGTCGTCTATACCTTTGCAACTGTGGCCTTTTACCTGCTGGGCGCTGCCGTTCTCGGTCGCGCGAATCTGAATCCAGCCGGCAGCCAGATGATCCGAACACTTTCCGAGATGTACGTTCCGGTTTTCGGAGAGATTGCCCCTGTCATCTTTCTGTTCGGTGCCATCTCGGTGCTCTATTCGACCTTCTTTGTGGCCAGCGCCAGTCACGCCCGGGTGGTTGCCGACGCACTTCGAGTTTTCGGCCTGGTTAAAGAGGATGAAGCAACCCGGCGGTTCTGGATCCGGGTTTTCAGCGGGCTGATACCGGCTGTCTGCTTTGTGGTTTACGTCTTTGTCAAAGCGCCGGTTGTCCTGATCCTGTTGAGTGGTGTCACACAGGCGATCATGCTGCCCATGCTGGCCTATGCCGCCCTCTATTTCCGCTATCGGAGGTGCCACCCCGAACTTTATCCGGGAAGGTGGTGGGATTTCTTTCTCTGGTTGTCGTGTGCGAGCCTGATGATCGCCGGAGTCTGGGCAGCCCTGACCCGGATTATGCCGGCTCTGGGGTAGACACGGAACCTCCCGGCTCCGGTTGCAGGTCGCCGCCGTCGTGAGACGTGGAACGTGGAACTCATCCCGAGGTCGGCAGTTCGACTGCCTTGTAACCTCCCTTCGACCGGAAATGAAGGATCAGACCCAGGTAGCAGAAGAACATGATGACGGGGAGAATAGCCACGCGCGCCAGGGTCCCTTGATTTGTCGCCGCCACGACCTGTTCCACTTCGGCCTGCTGCTCAACGGACAGCCCCCCGATCGTCTGCTTGTCCAGAGGCTGGTACCTCATCAGAAACTTCTGTTCTTCGGGAAGGGTGAGCTGGGCATGAAGGGCCGGGTGTTGAGCGTGCAGGGCGTCATCGAGTGACTTGTCCTGCAGGACTCCCAGGAAGGGGTTTCCCAGCACCCCCACAGAGATCATGCCCATTCCGGCAATGGCGTTCAGGGTGAGGGCTCCACCCTTTGGGAACTGTTCGGAAACAACACCCAGGGTGGTGGGCCAGAAATAAGTCTTTCCAAGTCCGTACAGGGTAGCGGCCAGGAATACGGCCAGCGCCACGGAGCCGGAATTGGCCAGCCAGAGGAGGCCGATGGCCGCAATTCCCGCGGAGGAGGCGAGCAGCCCCAGAGGATTAATCCGGTGCACGATGGGCCCGGCAAAGAAGCGCAGGACAAACATGATGAACGAGGTGTAGACCAGAACCCAGTTGCCGGCGTTCTCGCCGAAGGCTCTCAGCACCGGGGTCATCAGGGAGGCGATCCAGCTGTCGGTTCCCAGCTCGGTTGTGGCCAGCAGCACCATGACCAGCAGCAGGAAAATGAACATGGGCCGTCCGAAGCTCTTCAAGGTGAACATGAGAATGAGGGTCGGGATGATCGTGAGCAGAAGGATTCCCAGCGTGGGAAGGGCAAAATCAAAAAGGTTGCGGGTAACCTCATCCAGGGCCTTGGAGACAAAAAAGGCGACAATCAAACAGCTTCCCCAGCCAAATTCCTGGAGCATTTCCCGGTAGGAGATTCGGGCCGCCACGCGCTCCTGAACCGGCCACTTCTGGCCCAGCAGCATGGCTCCATAAATCACGGTGGGAACGAGAAAGAGGCCTATCTTGTAACGCCAGACATGGTCTCCCTCCATCCCGCTCATCGCGATGGCAAGGATGCCTCCCAGTACCAGGCCTCCGGGCCACCCTGCGTGCAGGATGTTCAGATAGTGAGTCTTGTTGCGGGGAAACATGGATGTGGTCGCCGGGTTAATGACGGCTTCCACGGCCCCGTTGGCCAGCGCAAAGAGGAAGGTCCCCAGGTAAAGACCGGTGTAGCTGTTCGCGCTGACGGTCAAAATGGCCGAGACCACGTGCAGCGTCCAGGCTACTGCCATGATCCTGCCGTAGCCTACGCGGTCGATAATCAGGCTGAAGAGAATAATGCTCAGCGCAAATGGAAACAGTCCCGCCCCTTGAATGGCGCCTTTTTGGGTCTCTGTCAGATTGAAGAGCACGCCCCACTCATTGAGCAGGATCGCCCGTACGATAAACCCGAAAGAGGTAGCCACCAGCGAAACGATGCAGGCGACAAAAAGGCGATTACTTCTCATGAATTGAACTCCTCACGGGGCCCGAGAACCGGCCGATTGTATCGGTCTGTCCGGGGAGTTTCAAATGGAGCCGCGCCGGCGGTTCCGGAGGCTCAGGATGAAACGCGCCACTGGCGGGCCAGTTGGATGGCACTCTGCCAGCGTTCCTGGCGTCGTCGGCGATCGTCCTCCTCCATTTTCGGAAGGAAGACCCGATCCTCTTGCCAGTGGCTCGAAATCTGCTCCCGGCTTTCCCAGAATCCAACGCCGAGTCCTGCCAGAAAGGCGGCTCCCAGGGCGGTGGTCTCAATGACCTTCGGCCGTCGCACCGGGGTTCCCAGCAAATCCGCCTGAAACTGCATGAGAAAATCATTGGCGCAGGCTCCCCCGTCCACCTGGAGACGCGGGACCTGGTGCCCCGAATCCTGCTCAAAGCAGCGCACCACATCGACTGTCTGGTAGGCGATCGATTCCAAGGCGGCCCGGACCAGATGGGCCCGCCCGCTTCCACGGGTCAGACCGATGAGCATTCCCCTGACCTCCGAATCCCAGTAGGGGGCGCCCAGACCGGTAAAAGCGGGTACCAGAAACACGCCCTCCGTGCTGGGGACGGAACGGGCCAGGGCCTCCGTCTCCCCGGCGGTTTCCACCAGGCCAAGTTGGTCCCTGAGCCACTGGATAGCGGCTCCGGCGATGAACACCGAGCCTTCCAGGGCGTAGTCCACCTGCCCGTCGACGCTCCAGGCGATCGTGGTCAGAAGCCCGTGCTTCGATCGGATCGGTGAGGCTCCCGTGTTCATCAGAGCAAAACAGCCGGTTCCATAGGTATTCTTAATCTCACCGGGACGAAAGCAGGCCTGGCCGAAGAGGGCTGCCTGCTGATCTCCTGCGACACCCGCGATGGGAATCTCCACATCGGTGAAACGACTGGAGGTATGCCCAAAGACCCCGCTGGAAGGAAGCACCCGGGGCATCAGCGAGACCGGGATTTCGAGTCGACCCAGCAGTTCCTCGTCCCACTTGAGGTCATGAATATTGAAAAGCAGAGTCCTGGACGCGTTGCTGTAGTCGGTAGCGTGTATCTTGCCCCCGGTCAGCTTGTACATGAGCCAGGAATCGATCGTTCCAAAGGCCAGCTGTCCCCGCGCGGCTTTTTCTCTGGAACCCTGGACATGGTCCAGAATCCATTTGATCTTGGTTGCCGAGAAATAGGGATCGACGACCAGACCGGTCCGCTGGGTGAACAGCTCGGACCATCCCCGCTGACGAATGTCTTCGCAAATACTCTCGCTCTGGCGTGACTGCCACACGATCGCATTGTGGAGGGGCTCCCCGGTGGTTCGATCCCAGATCACAGTTGTTTCGCGTTGATTCGTGATCCCCAGAGCTCGTACATGCCGGGCATCGATGGTGCTCTGCTTGAGAGTTTCACCCAGAGCCCGGAGCTGGGACTCCCAGATTTCCGCGGGATCGTGTTCCACCCAGCCGGGCTGCGGAAAAATCTGTCTGAACTCACAGGAGTGCGACGCCACCTGATTCCCTTCTTCATCGAAGAGGATGGCGCGTGAGCTTGTCGTTCCCTGATCCAGTGCCGCGATGTAGTGTTTCAAGTGAAAACTGGCCGGCTACCCAGCGTCAACAGCGAGGCGATCCAGTTCCGTTCTAATCATGTCGCAGTGTTCCTTCTCCTCGCCGGCAAAGCGGAGGAAGATATCGCGTCCTCTGGTGTCCTCGAAGCGCTCTGCGTACTCAGTGAAGAAAGCGTAGGCCTCTTTCTCCATCTTCATGGCGACTTCCAGGGCTTCCACTTCGCTGAGATCTCCCAGCAGGCCTTCACGAACCTTCACATCAGACGGGAAAATGACCTCCAGTGCTTCGAAGTCAAAGTGCAGAAAAACGGGTGCAGTGACAATGTTGGGTGTGTCTTTGATGAGCCGGTCCCATTCGACCCGCAGCTGCTGCAAGTGCCGCTCTTCCTCCTCCAGCATGCTCAGGAAGACCTTTCTGGTGGAGGGAGAGTTGGCGACTTCGGCCCCGGCGCTGTAGAACCTCACGCCGCGCTCCTCGGTGGCCATCGCTATGCGCAGTGCGTCGCGAGCAAAAACTTTGTCGTTGTCAAAAACCAGCCGCGAAGGCTCTCTCTTTTCCTGGCACTCCTTGCAGATGCCATAAATCTGAAGGCGCTGCCGAACGGGTTTCAGGCCGTATTCAGAAGCGATGCTGGCCTGAAGCTCTTCGAGTTCGGGACTGAAGAATTCGATTGTCTTGTGGCATTCCTGACAGACAATGTGATGATGTTTGGGTCGCCGGTAGAGTCGCTCGAATCGGGTCCGCCCATCACTCAGATCCGTTTCTCGGGCAAGACCGCACTCCGTCATAGCTTTCAGGGTCCTGAAAACCGTGGTGAATCCGATGCCGGGGTCCTTTTTTCGCACTTCCTCGTAAAGCTCATCCGCACTCAAATGCCCTCCGTCCGTGTCGAGAAACGTGGCCACAATCAGCCTGCGTTGCCGCGTCATTTTCAGGCCGTTGCTCTTCAGGTAGTCGGCGAAAATGTCAAAATACGGGTCGTTACTCTGGGTCATAGCTGCTTACCCTGTTCGTGACTCGTCATCGATCGAGGGACAACCCTGTTATATTAATAGATTGCGACAGATTCTGTCCCTCTCACGAGTAACAATCATTGCGGATGGGTTTTGCGCCGTGAGGTGGCCGAGAGAGGAGGAGGCGAGGCCCGGGGCATGGGTGACGACCAAAGGCGTACTCTGGGAGGAAAAAGACATGCCGACACTCGAGATTTCAGGCGCAACAACGGTTGAAGTGGAAGTAGGTAAACGCCTGGTTCTCGCCATTGAAGAGGCTGGAGTCGATATCATGCATGCGTGCGGCGGGAATGCGCGCTGCACCACCTGCAGGGTTGAGCTCCTGGACGGTGAACCGGAACGAATGACTGCGGCTGAGCGCGATAAACTCTCGGAACGCGGACTCACGGGAGTTCGACTTTCCTGCCAGATGCAGTGTCAGAGCGACATGAAAGTGAGAGTGATTCAGCGACTTTCGGAGACTGGCCGGCCCGATCCGGGAGCGACTCCGGCTGAGGAGATTACTCCGCCGCCGGAATGGGTCTGAGCTCACCACTGGCCGCTACCAGCCCATGCGCTCTCTCAGAGTGGTGATGTGAGCGATGTGATGGGCGCCGTGCCAGGCGTACAGGGCCACATTCACATCAAGCGAAACGTCGCCCCCTTGCGGATGCTGAAAAGTCCGAGCCCAGGTATCTGGTTCAAAGGAATGAAGAACCTCGCTCCACCGTCTGTGGAGAGATTCCAGCAGCGGAAGGGAGAGCTCCACGTTTCCTGTTCTGGCCTCGGGTGACTCGGCCCAGAGTGCCTGATCGTAGGCCTTGATCGCAGGATTGTCCTCAGTCAGTGTCCACTTCGTCCGAACATACCCGTTGAGATGGCTGTCCGTGATGTGATGGACTACCTGTCGGATTGTCCACCCTTCAGGGCGGTAGGGGGTGTCGAGTTGCTCCTCTGACAGGCCGGCGACCGCTTGCCGAAGCTGTCCTGGAGCACTCTCGATGGCCTCGATCCACTGCTGGCGATCTTGCGGAGTGGAATTCTGCGGCTTCTCAAATTTACCGATCGGATAGCGAACATCTTCCATTGTCTTACCTCATTCTGGGTGTATTCAGCGCCAGCTTAGCATGTCCGTGGGGTTGATCACCTCTTCCGGTCACTCCCATTGAATCAGAACCCGAGCGTCAGCGAGGGCTGAGTGGTAGCCGCGACCTCACCGCCCGCGGTCCTGTTTTTGGGTGCCAGTCCGCCAGCTCGCAATTTCGAGTCTGGAATCTCGGCGCAAATCACCTTACACTCGCCCCATGAAGGATGGTGGGTTGCCCCGTTTGGTTACTGGAACGCTCGTTATGTCGCTTTCATTGGCGTCCTGCGCCCCACCCGAGACAATTCACGATGGTGAGCCTTCTGAATCGGTTTCTCTGATGCCTGAACTGGACGGGGTTCGGAGGGAGCGCCTGGAGGACATCTCCGGTCGGTTTGTGACCCCCGATGGTTTCCAGGTTGAAATGGCCGCGGACCACGACCTGGTGGGCTCTGTGGTCAACATGACATTTGGCCCCCGAGGACGGCCTGTTCTGGCCCTGCTGGGCAAGGGCATTGTTTTTCTGGAGGACCGGGACGGCGACGGTCGATTCGAGACCAAGATCGTTTTCACCTCGGAGATTGAAACCGCTCACGGTCTGGAATTTGTGGGTCCTGGAGATCTCCTGGCGCACGGTCTGGGACCGCAGGGTACCGGCCTGTACCGGGTTCTTGACCTGGATGAAGATGACCGCAGTGACCGAATCGAACTGATCACTCCCACGCTTGGCAAGCTTGGTGAACATGGGCCGCATGAGATCGCCCTGGGTCCCGACGGAGCCCTCTATGTCCTCTTCGGGAATCATTCTTACCCGGATGCGCCCGTCGACCCTCTGTCTGCGTCCGGGAAGCTCCAGGAGGACCATCTGCTCCCTCGCTATCTGGATCCTCGAGGCCACGCCCGGAACATCCGGGCGCCCGGTGGCACGATCCATCGTTTCGACCTGCAGACCGGGGAATGGTCCCAGATCGCTGGAGGCTTCCGGAATCCCTTTGACTTCGCTATCGACCTGAGCGGAGAGCTCTTTACTTTCGAATCCGACATGGAGTGGGATTTCGGGCTCCCCTGGTACCGCGCCGTGCGAGTCCTGCACGTCATCCCCGGGGGCGACTATGGCTGGAGAACCGGATCCAGCAAGTTTCAGCCTTACTACATCGACACGCTGCCCAGTGTCGATGAAGTGGGTCGAGGCTCTCCTGTCGGCGTGGCGTTCTACTACCACGACGCTTATCCGGAAAAGTTCAGGGGAGCGCTCTTCATGGGCGACTGGTCGCGAGGCAGGATCCGGGTGATTTTTCCCAGCCCCAGGGGAGCTACCTACGAAGGAAAAACCGTTGACTTTGTCCACGGTGAGCCTCTCAACGTGTCTGATCTGGATGTGGGCCCCGACGGCTTCCTCTACTTCTGTACGGGAGGCCGGGAAACGACAGGTGGCCTTTTCCGAATTCGCTACCAACCCGTTCGAACCGTTCCCGCGGCATCCAACCTCGAGAAGGTCTTACGTCAGCCCATGCCGCGCTCTGCCTGGGGGCAGGCCGAACTCAAACGATTGAAAGCTGGCATGGGGGAGCACTGGACGTCCTCACTGCGGGAGGCGGTTCTAGACGAAAGTAGGCCGTCAGAGGAGCGACAGCGGGCCCTCGAAGCCCTTCAGATTCATGGACCTGAACCGGACCTCCCCTTGCTGGTGACTCTCGTCGGGAGCGATTTGCCCGAGTTGAGATCGGCGGCGATCAAACTGATCGGCACCCTCAGTAGTCCGCTTTCAGCAACGGTTCTGACAGATTCGCTATGGGACGAGGATCTCGGTGTTGTGCGCCGGGCCGCCGAAGGACTGGTTCGCCTGGGACAAGAAAGAGAGGCTCCGGTAGAGAGAGGAGAAAATCTGCTTAGAGGGCTGTTTTCTTGTCTCGAGCACGAGGATCGTTTTGTTCGCTACAGTTGCCGGCAGGCTCTTCGCCGGGTTCCCAAGCCGGACTGGCTTCCAGTGGTTGAGCACCAGAATCCGAACGCCAACCCCCGGGCTTCGCTGGAGGCTCTTCTGGTCTGGGTCCAGAGCCTGGAAAGCGAAGAAGAAGCCGGCCGCCTTTTCAAAAAGCTCAAGCAGATTCGGGTCACGCGTCTAGGTCCGGAACCGCTTCTGGGTTATCTGCGGGTTCTTCAGCTGGCCCTGCTGCGTGATCCCCGACCGGTGCCCGGTTCGGGAGTGGCTCCCGCTCTTGGTAGACGCTTGATCCTCGAGTTTCCACATGAAGACTGGCGGATCAACCGTGAGCTCTTGAAGGTGCTCTCATTCCTCGAGGTCCCGGGGGTCGTGGAAAAGGGACTCGTCTATCTGGACTCTGATCTCTCCAGCCAGGAACAGATTCATGCAGTCTATGCCTTGCGGACTGTTGCAACGGGCTGGACCCTGGAGACAAGAAGCACCCTGATTGCCTGGTTCCTCAAAGCATGGCACTTCCGGGGCGCTGCCAGCATGGAAGGCTTCATCGGAAACCTGTGGGATTCTTCGCTGCAGCTACTCGAGCCGGACGAGCGGGAACGCGCTGAGCTGCTGAAAGACGAAGCCATGGACCAGAAGATGCGCCAGCTGGCCGCCTATCTCGCGGATGAAGATGACTCTGAAACAGAGCGAGAGTCCAGATCCGGTGATCGGCTCAGCAACCTGAGCTTTGAAGAGCTGAGCGATTTCCTCGAGTACGACCCGACGAGTTACTCAGAGGGAGACATCGAGAGGGGTCGCAAGGTGTTTTATCTGGCCAAGTGTGTGAACTGCCACGTTTTTGGTGAGGAAGGGAGAGGCGGGGGCCCCGACCTCTCGACGGTCGTGAAGCGGTTCCGAAGACGGGAGATCCTGGAATCGCTCATGTTTCCGTCCAGAGTGATCTCCGACCAGTATGTCTCGTGGTACGTCCGGCTCAAGAACCATGACGAGATTACCGGGATGTTCGTGTCCGAGAGTGACGACAAACTGACGCTAATCACCGCCACCGGTGAGCGGGTAGACCTGGCCAGGGATCAGATCGAGGAGCGCCGGGAATCCTCCCTGAGCATCATGCCCGAGGGACTGATCGACAGTATGACCATGAATGACCTCGTCAGCCTGACACTGTTCCTGGAAGAGGGTGGGGAATCGTTGCAAGACTAGCCACGCTACGCATACTTATCCCGCAGGGCACTCAGGAATCTGATCGCGTCCTCCGTGACATCCCAGGCATCCGGCCAGAAACACAAATCGACGGTCCACCAGTCAGATGGGCATCCACATCGGAGCAGCTCCGGAATCAGTTCGTCGAAGTCGAGATCCCCTGTCCCGAAAGGATTGTGGGTCGAGGTCTCGTTATTATGCAGGCTTCCATCCGAGTCGATGAGGTGGATGTGGCCGATCTTGTTTCTGAGCTTCTGCAAGAGCTCGAGCGCGCCGCCAGGCAGAGTCTCCTTTTCCCCCGGCTGACGGGCTCCCACGGTCGCACACATGTGGGCATGACAGGTGTCGTAAAGGACCCCAAAGTTGTGGTGGCCGGTATCTCTCATTTCATCTACGATGGAAATGATCTCGGCTGGCTTGTTGAATGCGAATCCCGGCTCGAATTCCCAGGCCACCCGAATACCCCGGTCCGCCGCCATCCGGCAGCAGGTGTTCCAGGCTCTGATCACCCTTTCACGACCCAGCCCGGGTTCGACGCCAGTCGTCTCAAACACATCAGGCGGTTCCAGGGTGTCGACGCGGATGACGTCGATGCCCAGGTCCTCCGCAAAGCAGACATTCTTCTCAAACTCTGCGATGAAGGGACCACTGTCTTCGACACTGGGGAGCTTGTGCATCCACAGGTTGGCAGCCAAACCCGAAAACTCGAGGCCGTTGTCCTCGACGAGCCGCTTCAGCCTGCTGCGGCTGGCAGCTGTGTTGTGGCTGTCGGGGTTGGGATGAGGAGTGAAAGCCCCAAACTCGATACCATCCATCCCCAGCTCACCCAGCGTCTGGACCACAGTCGTGAAATCGACAGGGTTCTTCTCATAGGGTCCAAAGCAGTAGGCCCAACTCCCGATGGATAGCTTTGTCATTGTGAGTCCTCTCCCGGCGCAATCATTCTTCCTTGTTCGACCGAGGTCTCGATGCTCTCGATCATCTCTTGGGCAGCCCTGGCATCATCCAGCGTTGAAAGAGGCTGCTCTCCCTCTCTAACGCAGCGGTTCACAAAGAAATCGACCTCGTTGCAAATGGAGCCAAAGTACGCAGTGTAGGTCTGCGAATGAACCGCTCCGGGCTTGAGTTCTACCCAATCGCGATAGCTGTATCTGGTAGAACCTCTGGTTCCGATCACCCGGATCTGAACCGTCCATGGGTCGGAGGCGTGATCATCCGCTGCGAAACTTGCACAGAAGTGGGCCAGGGCCCCGTTGCTCAGCTCCAGGTTCACCATCGCGATGTCTTCCCGCTCGAGATCCTCGTAGTGCAGGGTTGCCTTGAGCGCGCTCAGGCGCACCACGGGACCTGCCAGAAAGAGCAGGATGTAACAGTGATGGGTCAGGATCTGACGGATCACGCCCGGGTAGCGGCTGGCTATTTCCTCTGCATGGTGAATGTTATAGAGGACATAAACCAAGACCAGCTGTCCCAGGTCACCCCCCCGAATCAGATTACGGGTGCGGATCAGACTCTCTTCGTAGATGTAATTGTGGCCCGGTACACAGAGGAGATCGCGTTCGGCAGCCAGCCGCTGCATTTCTTCGATTTCCCCGGTATCCACGCCTACAGGCTTCTCCACCAGAACGTGTTTACCCCCCTTCAGCGCCAGGCGAGTGTAATGGAAGTGAGTCTCCAGGTTGGTGAGTACGAAAACAGCATCAATAGCGGGATCCGCGATCAGCTCTTCGGCCGTCTCGAAGCGCCGGCACCCAAAATGAGCGGCTTTCGATTCTGCTTTGGAGGCTGTTCGATTCCACAGGCCCTTCAATTCCGCACCCTGGCAGGACTGAACTGCCCGGGCGTGCAGATCGGAAACGTCGCCGGCTCCAATGAAGCCGATTCCCAGCGGGTTCTGCGAGGCCATAATCAGTGACTCACGTGTTCACAACTCGATTGGCGGATCCCGATTCTGATCGATCGTATGCCGCTTAGCAAGTCTACCCGGCCGTTGACCGGGAACGTGAAACCTATCCCCCACAAGGCCAGGCGATCCACTCGCGGTAGCGGATTTGATTCGGCCGGTGCAGATTGCGCAGTGAAATGGTCTCCAGTCGCCAGTCACCTTCTGCACATCGTGATGTTTTTCCCAATCGCTCTTGGATCCATCCGGGATTGATCTGGTGGAGTCCCCGACGATCCGTTAGCAGGACTCCCAGGTAAAAAAGCTGCAAGTGGTCGAGAGAGTTGCGCACCAGCAGAGCGGGACCCTGGGGTCCGGCTTCCTGAGAGTGAAAGGAGGACAACAACGAGGGCACTTCGATCCTGTTGAAGTCCTGGGCGTATAACTCCCCGTAGAACTCTCGAATCTGGTGCAAACGATCCCAATGACGAATCGTGATCGAACCTGAAGAGCCGCCGATTGCCGTCCGAATGAACCACGGTCCAGTGTTCTTCCTGGAGGGAGTTCCAATCACCTTCGAGCAGGGCTCCAGCCAGAAAATCGCCCCGGATCAACCAGAAAGGTTCGTCGAAGTGAAGCGGATCTCCCACGGCGGAGGCCAGGCGAACCACCAGGAGGACAAGAAAAAGGAACAGAAGGGTGGCATTCCGTCCCCGGGTCTGAATAGGATATTCATCCGAAAGCGAGGCCTGTTGTGCAGTCAAGTGGATGGATTTTAACTGACTCAAGAAAAAAAGTCTGGAAAGACCAATGGACTACCAGTGCCTCCGACCTGGGTCTGGAGGGCAAGCGTTTCGTGGTGGAGAAGATGACTCTCAGGGCCGGAATGAGCCAGGGAGTTGATGCAATTGAGGTCAACAATGGTGACCTGACATTTACGATTCTTCCAACCCGCGGAATGTCGATTTGGAAAGGGAGCTACCGCGGCCTTCAGCTTGGGTGGGAAGCGCCGGTAGCGGGTCCCATCCATCCCCAGTTTGTGGACCTGCTGGACCGTTCCGGTCTGGGGTGGCTGCAGGGTTTTGATGAGTGGATCGTGCGTTGTGGACTGGGATTCAATGGAGCCCCTGGCAACGATGTCGTGCTGGACAATAATGGGAACCCGTGTGAGGTGTTCCTGAACCTGCATGGGAAGATCGCAAATCTGCCGGCCCACTTCGTGGAGGTTCGGATTGAGCTGGAAGAGCCCTACACCATCACCGTGGCTGGCCATGTCAACGAGTCCATGCTCTTTGCCCCCCGCCTGCAGCTGCAGACTCAGATCAAGACCTGGCCCAATTCGAATCGGCTGGTCATCGAGGATGTCGTCGTGAACAGGGGCGGGATGTCGGCCGAGTTCGAGCTCCTCTATCACTGCAACTTCGGCCCGCCCTTTCTGGGAGACGGCTCCCGACTGGTGGCCCCGCTCGAAGCCGTCCATCCTCGCGACTCGCGGGCTTCGGAAGACATCGATTCGTTCTCTCGATTTGCTGCTCCAGCCGCCGGCTTCGTCGAGCAGGTGTACTGGCTGGAGGCCCTTGCGGATGCCCGCGGTAACACGCTTGCCATGCTGCAAGACCCGGCCGGGACAAGTGCGGTTGCCGTGCGCTTCAATCAGCGCGAACTCCCCGCTCTTGCTCTGTGGAAGAATACGGGCGCACTGGAGGATGGATATGTGACCGGGATCGAGCCGGGCACGGACTATCCGAACTGCCGGCCTTTCGAGCGCGAGAAGGGTCGGCTGGCCACTCTGGGCCCCGGCGAGTCGTTTCGATGCCGGGTCGGTATCGAGATTGCCCAGGGCCCGGCAGAGCTCTCCCGACTGGAAGAGGAAGTCGGTTCCATCCAAGAGGAATCTCCCCGGATCAGTTCTTCACCACATCCTGACTTGTCCACCCCGGGGTGAACCGTGTTCCCTGAGATCTGTGGCCGTCTCCCACATTCAAGGTCAACCCTCAATGAGGTTCTGCAACCGGACTTTCACCCGAGGCCATTCGTCCTCGATGATGCTGTAGATCACGGTATCGCGCCGGTGACCGTTCCACAACAGCATGTGCCTGCGCAAGAACCCTTCTTCACGAGCCCCGATTTTTTCCAGAGTTTTTCGCGCCGGCAGATTCCGGACGTCAGCCTTGAACTGGACTCGGACCGCTTTCAACTCTTCAAAACAGTGTTCCAGAAGCAAATACTTGGCCATGCTGTTGATCCCGGTTCCCTGACTGGCCTTGCCCAGCCAGGTGTAGCCGATCCCGAGCGCAGAGTGGTCCGGTCTGATTTCGAAGAACCGGGTTGATCCCACGGCCTGTCCCCAGCCCTTGTCCACAATGGCAAAGGCCACCTGGTTTCCTTCTGACACTTCCAGGAGGGTCTGTTCGATCCAGGCTTCTACCTCATCCAGACTCTTGAAGGGGGGCTGAGTTGTGTACTTCCAGATCCGTTCCTCACTGCCGAACTGATAGAGGTCGTCGGCGTGACGGATAGAAAGGGGCTCCAGGCGTAACCATTCATTCTCGAGGGTGACGGGTCTCGCCCATGAGGAGTTTGGACCAGTTGCAGGTGAAATCTGTTTTCCGCTCTGGAGATCGGCCTTACCCAACTCGTTTCCACCGTTGCTGTCCCGCTTCGGGCCCATTTCCACCCACTCACTGACCGATTAGCAGCCAAAAAGCATACCATGATCGAATCCAGGGATTGGTGATGCCAGGGTCAGACTGCTTCCAGATAGTGTCTAAGAGGCGGTCGAGTACACAGGTTTGATCTGGACCTTCCTGAAGCGGGCTATCGTCTACTTCTGCTTCCACAGCAGACGAAGCCCAACAGTTAACAGAGGAAGGGCAAAAAGGAGCAGGAAGCCATAGGCCAGCGCCATGTACCCGCGGGCCACAAGGGCAATGATTCCAAAGCGGGACAACAGGGCGGCGGTCCCCAGAATGCTCACAGTGATCACAGTCACTTGAACTGGTCCCAGTTCACCCCGTCCAAGGTCGTTCAGATGTACGGATATGCGGTCAATGATGGCATGCGTCATTCCGGTGCTGGTTTCGATCAGAGTCCAGAAGATGACAATTCCATAGAGCGGCAGAATCCATTGCCCCGAAGCCCCGGCCAGCATGACCAACCAGGGAACCGGAGCATCGACGACCCCGGAATCGGGATAGAAACCCATGATGCAGAGATACGTCAGGAGAAAAGGCAGTGTCGAGAAAAGCCCGGCTACAAACCCTGCCAGGACGCTCTCGCTACGCTTTTCCTGGCGGTCGAGGACAAAAAGAGTGGCCGGCAGTGCTGCCAGGTTGTAGCCGACATATAAGATCCCGGCTGTGATCGCCGCTGCCGCGCCCGCCGAGTCTGGGGTCTCTGCTTTGAAACCTTCCAGAATCCGCACTCCCCGTTGACTGAGGACCTGGTAGGCGAACATCAGATAACCGGAATACAAGACCACGGATCCCAGAGTTTTGAAGCGTTCGATGACATGGCGCCCTCCCACCATCAACGTACCGGCTACGGCGATGACCAGAACCACACCCAGCCAGTAGGGCCAGCCCAGAACCTGTTCCACAATGCTCCCCGAGGCGGAGCCGACGACTGCAACCGTGATGACTGCACTAACGACATACAACAGGTCGAAGAGTGGCCAGAGAGGGCCGATCAGCTGCCGAGTGAAGGATCTGTAGTCGTAGGATCTGGTGGCCCGGGCAACTTCGAACGCGATCGCTGACATGAGTGAAAACCCAATGAATATCAGGAGGACGCTCCACAGTCCGTAACCTCCGAAACGGGCCCCGTACTCCACGATCTCCCGTCCCGTCGAGTAGGCCCCTCCAATCAGAACCGATTGAAAGATGATTCCCGGCAGTAAGTATCTCTGAAAAAAAGTGGAGCGCATGTGAATCTTCCGGGTGTGTTGCCTGCTTCCTTCCGTGACTATTCGATCGGTACTTCATAGTATTCCAGCGCCCATTCCTGCATGTATCGAACCCGGGTGGGCTCGATCCGATAGATGATCAGCTCAGGGTGATCGATGGAGCCCAGAAACTGCCGCAGTAGAGGGTTGTCCTCCCAGATCTCCTGCAGCCGGTCGCGGTCGTCTTCGATCCGGGCGATGCCCGTAATCCGAACCTGGTTGTGATCCGCATCGAGATAGCAGAGTTCGACTCTCGGGTTGGCAGCAATTTCTTCTGTCTTGTGATAGCTTCGCAGGTTAGCGACGTAGACCGTGAAGCCATCCGTGCGAACTGGAGAGACCGGCCGCAGTCGAGGCTGGTCGCCGTCCAGGCTGGCGAGCTGGGGAAAGCGAGCTGCTCTCATGGCTGCGCGGGCCAGTTCCGGCACCCGGCTGGAGTCGATCTGGGTGGGGACCGGTTTTGTCATCATCCAATGATAGAGATTTTGGGCCGACCTGGACAGGTGGCCGTTCAGGAGAACTGAAATGCTGCGCTTCATCGCTGTCTTTGTCGGGCTGGGTGTGCTTTTCCTGATCCCGTTTTTGATCTGGGGAGATCTGTTTGACGCAGCCTTGACCCGCCAGGGCTCCATCGCCTGGATGGAGTCCTTCGGTCCCCTGGGCTGGATAGCAGGCATCGGACTTCTCGTTTCGGACCTGGTCATTCCGATTCCCTCTACCGTCATCATGAGTGCCCTCGGCTATTTGTATGGAGCGGTCCTGGGGGGTCTGCTGGCAACTCTCGGATCCTGCCTTTCCGGACTGCTGGGCTACTTTCTGTGCCGGTGCTTCGGCACTCGAGCGGCAGCAAGTCTGGTTGGCGAGGAACCACTTGTCGAGATGGAGACAACCTTTCGGCAAATGGGGGGATGGCTGGTGGTGCTGTCGAGGTGGTTGCCCCTTTTTCCAGAGGTGGTCGCGTGCATGGCCGGACTCGCGAAAATGCCCCTCCCCCTCTTTGGGTTGGCTCTTGTCTGCGGGTCATTGCCCCTGGGGTTGGTGTTTGCCCTGATTGGATCCCTTGGTGTGTCGAGCCCTCTCTCGGCCCTGGCACTGAGTGCGGTTTTGCCGCCGCTCCTGTGGCTGGCTGCCCGCAGGTTGCTGGTGCGGTAGGAGGTTCCAACGCTACATCTCAGCCCTCGCTGCCGCTCGGGTTATGATAACTGCTCGGTTGGAACCTGGAACGTGAAACCCGGCACGGCGAAGCCTACTCCGGTAGCGTCGGTTCCTCAATGTTGTAATCCACGTCCAAAGCCGTCAAGAAGGCCAGCAGATCCTGCTTCTCGTCGTCGGTCAACTTGGCCTTCTTCGTCTCGTCCAGGTTTTCCTCGTCCAGGTACGGGTTGGCCAGACCGCCATCCAGCATCAGGTCGACTGCTTCTTCCAGGGTGGCTACGCTGCCATTGTGAAAGTAGGGGGCGGACTTACTGATATCCAGAAGAGTGGGTGTCTTGAAAGCGCCCGTGTCCTTCTCCTGGCCACTGACTTTGGCCCGGCCTACATCGGGGGTTTCGGCATCCATTCCGATTCCGACATTGTGATACTGCATGTCGGTAAGGAGGATCGAATCGTGGCAGTTGGTGCACTTGGCCTTTTCACTGAAAACCTGCCACCCTCTCCTCTCCTGCTCGTTGAAGACGGTCTCGTGGCCGCGCTGAAAGTGGGACCACCTGGACTCATTGGCCACAAGTGTTCGCATGAACGCGGCCACAGCGTACGCCACATGGTCCGGGCTGGCATCGGAGCCGAAGACCAGCTGGAACTGCTGACGGTATCCCTCGATTTCGTTGAGCCGGGCTGAGATGTCATCCATGCTGGGGGCTCCATTTTTTCCGGAGGCACCCATGTTCCCCCCGCCCCAGGCACCCTTCACCTGTTTTTCGAGTGCCCCCGAGCGGCCGTCCCAGTAGAGCTCTCCGTAGTAGCCGACATTCCACATGGTGGGGGCTGATCGAGTCAGGGTACGGTCGAAGGCGCCGATTGCAAGCGGTTTGCCATCCGTGAGGCCATGTTCCTGCAGATGGCATCCATAGCAGGAACGCTCTCCGTCTCCGCTGAGTCGGGGGTCATAGTAAAGCTGTTTGCCGAGTTCAACCCTGGCGACAGTCATGGGGTTGTCCGCAGGAATCTGCATCGCCTCATATCCCGGAAGTTGAGGCCACACCGGTTCCGGTTCAGGTTCCGGCTCCAGCGGCGGCTCTCCCCCGCAAGCAAAAAGGATGCTAGGCAAAACAAATGCCAGGGCGCACAGGTAGGGGCTCTGTCTCCTCCGGAGCTTCATGCTGTTCCTCCCTTATCAGGCCTGAGCGGACGGTAGGTCCGCACTGGGTGACATGACCCGACATTATAGGGAATTACGGGTTCCAGATTCCAGACGGTTCCCAGTTCCGGGGTCCGAGTCAGGCCAAGATCACCGCTCCGGCTGCTTGTAAAGGATCTCGATGCTCTTCGACTCCCCGGGTCCGACGGTGACGGTTACCTTCTGGCGCCCCAGTCTCTCATGCATGGCCACCAGCGTGTACTCACCCGGGGGCAGTCCCTGAATCTCAAAGGAGCCGTCCGCCGCGGAAACGGCAAAAAACGGATGGGACATCACACTGACGAAGGAAACCATCCAGGAATGCAAGTTACATTTGACCGGTATCATCATTTCAGGTCGGCTGAAGGGTAAGTACAGAGGTTCGGTGCCGGCGCTCTGTGTTCGGTTCGACTCGCGATTGAAGCGAGGCAGGGGATGGACGTTGTGCGTAACCGGATCGCTGTTCCTCACGAACAGTTTCTGGCCTGTTCGAACTCCCAGCACCAGCGGTGTGTAAGTGCAGCCAACCTGATCGATTGTGACCGGTTCAGAGGGAACCTTGAACCTGAGACCTTCGAAGTCGGCTTCAATCGCCAGAAAGACATTGGCCAGCCCGCCGGTCTCGTCCACCAGGAGCCGTTGTGAGAGGATCGGTGCCGAATGCACCTTCGCACATTCCGGTTCGGAACTCATGTCAATCTTTTGCGAAGGGGGGACTTCGCCCTCGTAAATCACCGTCCCTGAGATGTTGCCCGCTTGCGCCGGACTGATGGTGTAGAAATCTTCTTCAAGTTCTGCCTCTTCGCTACTTGAAGGCGTAGTGTTACTCGCGCAGGAACAAAGCAACGCAAATGACAGGATGGGCAGCGCCAATCTCTGGATCTTCCGCTTCATTGTGATTTTTCTCCTCTAACGATGATCTCCTCTTGGACTCTACGGGCGGCATCGTACAAGCCGAGAACAAGCCGGCCTTTGCCATCGTCTACAGGCATTTCGGCAACCGGGTTCCGTTGCGCATCATGCCCTCCAAACGTTTTCCCAGTGCTGGTTTCGGCAACTCTAATCCAGAAGGGGGTGTTTCTTCAAAAATGTAGGTAGATAGAATGGTGTGAATCAGACGTTGCGTAAGCGGCCGCCCGGGGTTATTCTTGCTTTATTACTTAATTTCAGGTGGACCCTTTCAACAGAGTCCTGGCGTCTGAGTAACCTCCTGCGGTGATCGGGAGCGTTTCATTTGAAGTTTAATGGGTGTTCACCCCTGGCAACCAGAGGCAGAGGAGAATGGGCAAGGTCTTCGCCGTATTCTATGGACTCGTGAATCACGTGGTCTTTCTGGCAATCTTTCTTTATCTCATCTGCTTCCTGGGCAATTTCGATTCACTGGTGCCCAAGACCATCGACAGCGGCACCCCGGGCCCGGTCGCTACGGCACTCCTGGTGAATGTCGTGCTGTGGGTGCTGTGGGGCATCCAGCACAGCCTGATGGCCCGTCCAGGGTTCAAAAAGTGGTGGACCGGGATTGTTCCCCAGCACCTGGAACGGAGTACCTACGTGCTGATCAGCAACCTCCTTATGATTCTCATCATGTGGCAGTGGCAACCGATGACCGGGGTGGTCTGGGAAGTGGCGAGTCCCCTCGGGCAGAACGTGCTCTGGGCTCTGTTCTTTCTCGGGTTCGGCTTGGTCGTACTCTCGAGTTTCATCATCGACCACTTTGATCTGCTCGGCACGCGGCACGTCATCCTGTACGCCATGGGCAGACCGTATACGCCGAATGTCTTCAAGGTTGTTGGGTTTTACAAGTTCGTGCGCCATCCTCTCCTTCTGGGCTGGATCATCGCTTTTTGGGCCACTCCCAAAATGACCACCGGTCACCTGGTCTTTGCGATCGCCACAACGGCCTATATGCTGATCGCGATCCGCTACGAGGAGAAGGATCTGGCGACTTCCCACGGCGAGGTCTATCGCAGCTACCGGAAGAAAGTTTCCATGATCATTCCCTGGCCGTCGCGCCAATAGGAGCCTCCGGCGGGGCGTTTGCAAGAAGTGAAGAACCCCTGGCCTGAGTTCCTGAGGAATTCCAATGGACTGGTTGCGAGTCATTCAAGGAAGCGTCCTCTTGGGGCTGGCTGGATGTAGCGGTGCGCCATCCGTTGAACTGTCTGAGGCGCCACCCAACATCCTCTGGATCACGGTGGAGGACTTGAGCCCCCGGCTGTCGGCTTATGGTGATTCACTGGCCGACACTCCCAGCCTGAACCGCCTGGCTTCGGAGGGGATGACTTTCACTCGGGTCTTTTCCGTCTCTGGGGTGTGCGCTCCCAGCCGCTCGGCTCTGATCACGGGGATGTACCCGATCTCGATCGGGACCCATCACATGCGCACGACTCACGAAGCGCCGGGCCTTCCAGGCCCCTATTTGGCGGTTCCACCGCCTCATGTGAAGACCTTCACGGAGTCCCTTCGAGCCGCCGGATACTACTGCAGCAACAATGCCAAGACGGACTACCAGTTTGGGACACCGTTGACGGCCTGGGACGAGTCCAGCGACACGGCCCACTGGCGGGGTCGAGCCCCCGGGCAACCCTTTTTTGCCGTCTTTAATTCCGGTCGGACTCACGAGAGCCGCGTGTGGCCGAACGCGGAGGAAGAGGCGATGCTGGACCCGGCGCGGGTCGAGGTTCCGCCATACTATCCGGACACTCCGGTCGTGAGAACCGACCTGGCCCGCCATTACGACAACATAACCCGCGTCGACCTCTGGGTGGGACGGATTCTAGAGCAACTCGAGGAGGACGGCCTGTCTGAGAACACGATCGTTTTCTTTTTCAGTGACCACGGCGACGGACTCCCCCGGGCCAAGCGCTGGGTGTACGATTCCGGGCTCCGGGTTCCCATGTTTGTCCGCTGGCCGGGCGAAATCGCCCCGGGGTCCGCCAGCGATCGGCTGGTCAGTTTCGTCGACTTTGCGCCCACGATGCTCTCTCTGGCCGGGGTGGAGATCCCCGAGTACATACAGGGCAGAGCCTTTCTGGGGGCCGCCGCCGGTCCTGCCAGGGACTATGTTTTCGCGGCCCGGGATCGTATGGACGAGGCCTACGACAGGATGCGTGCGGCGCGCGATGAGCGCTTTAAGTACATCCTCCACTTTCAGCCCGAGAAGCCCTATGTCCAGACGATCCCTTATCGGAACCGGATGCCTCTCATGCAGGAGTTGCTGCGCCTGAATCAGGAGGGCCGTCTGGAAGGGCCACAGCAGCTCTGGTTCCGGTCCCGCAAGCCGCCGCAAGAGCTCTACGATCTGCACTCGGACCCTCACGAGATCAACAACCTGGTTGAGGATTCCGGGCACCGGCAGATTCTGGAGCGCCTCCGCCAGGCTATGGAGGCGTGGAGGACCGAGGTGGGCGACATGGGTGTGATCCCGGAGGACAAGATGGTCGAGCAGATGTGGCCTGGAGGAGTCCAGCCCATGACGGCAACTCCTTCAATTCATCCGTCCGGCGGAGAGTCGGGTCGGCCCCTGCAAGTGACACTCTCTTGTCCTACGAACGGAGCGTCCATTGCCTACACCACCGAGGAGGGCGAGACTCCCTATTGGAGGCTCTACCACGGACCTGTTGAGTTGACCGGCAACCTGCTCCGGGCGCGCGCCGTCCGTTACGGCTACAAAGAAAGCGCCGAGGCCGAATTCCGGCCTCACGAATGAACCGGAGCTTTGAGCATTTCTGAAGCCAGCGAAGAAGCCTCCCGGCTCCGTTTCAGCTGTCTACTAGGGGATCAGCGGAATCTGGTCGGCCAGGTCGACGTCGACCACCGCGTCCAGCGTGTTTTCCAGCTGATAGTAGCGGGAGGCCTTTCTGGCCGGCAGGATTTTGCTGAACTTCTTCCACCAGCGCTTCTGAAGTTTGAGCGTAGCCTCCTCGATAGAAAAGTACTCTTTGATGATCTCTTCGGCCTTCGCATCCGTCATGGCGTCGGCATTGAACGCTTCAGCGTAGCCCTTGATCATCGCGATCGTGCGATCTCCAAGGACTGCCGTTTCGCCTCGATAGCTGCGAAAAGCGGGCCAGAATTCTGCACTCTCCGCCTCTGTGAGCTCCATGTTCTTGGCAATGATGGCCTGCCGCTGCGTCTCGATTACTGAGCGTGTCAGCTCAATCTCGTCACTCTGTGCGACTGCCGGGACGGTAAGAACCGCTACCAGCAAGCCCAAAATCAAATAGGTTTTCATTCTTACTCTCCATTGATCGTCTGAGATTGTGAATTCCAGGTCGGATTATGTTGACGCCTGAAAAATGGTGCCCGGCGCCGATATTACTACTGTTCCTTTTTGAGCTTCAACCCTCAACCTTTAACTTTCAACCTTTAAATCTGCTAGGATCGGACCAAACATGGAAGCCAAAGGAATTGTTGTAGTGGGTGCTGCCGGGTCACAGGCCCGGGCCATGCTGAAATCCCTCTCCCGGGCCCTGGATCTCTCGGGCCTGACAGCGGTGGACCTGTCCTGGGGCCCAGAAGCCCGTGCGGAAATGGAGACTCTCGGTGTCGAAGTCGTATCGGGGGATGTTCTCTCGGATGATCGAGAGTTACTGACGGCGGGGGGCGGAGAAGTTTCGCTGCTGGTGAACATGGCCGGTCCCTTCTCTACAAGATCGGCACCGCCGCTCTGGAACTCGCGATCGAGCTGGGAGCCGACTATCTGGACATCTGTGATGATGTCGATACTACAGAAATCCTTCTTGCTCTGGAGCCCAGGGCCCGCAGAGCAGGAATTCGGGCGCTCATTGGAATGGGCTCAGCTCCCGGCACCACCAACATCCTCATCCGGACCGCTCTGGACGCACTCGAGGATCCTGGGCGGGCCGCGGTCGAACTGGCGTGGACGGTGGATCGGGCTGACATGACCCGGGCCGCCTTTGATCACTTCATTCATTGCTTTGCCACGGCGCTGCCCGGGGTTTTGGAGGTGCCGGAGTGGGACGATCTGAAACCGCGCCACCTGGAGTTTCCTGACCCTGTCGGGCGGCAGGTCATCATGACCCTCGGACATCCGGAGCCGCTCACTTTACCCTGCTTCACCGGTGTCGGTCAGATCACGAACCAGGGTGGGGTCTCTCCACCGGAGTATCTTCATTTGTGCTGGGCTCTTGCCCGTCAGTGTGACGCGAAAGCGCTGCAGCGGGAAGGCGTCGACGCGGCATTGTACGGGCAATATTGTTCTTTCGAGGAACTCCATCAGGTGGAGGCGGTCCGCTACGGCTCGGGACTGCAAATCGACGTAACGATCGACGGGGATGGATACCGCTTTGCCGGCGGTTCGGACATGAAGATGGAGGAGGCAACCGGTATACCGGCTGCCTCCGGAGTGCTACTCATGCTTCGCCGGGCCCTCGCTGAGCCCGGCGTCTGGGCTCCGGAATGCCTAAAGCCGCTGGCTTTCTTCCAGGAATTGCGCCGGGTTTCAACGGGTGGCGGCGGCCTGCACCTGCTTCTTCTGCGGGATGGGCAGCCGGCCGGCCAGGCGCGGATCCGTGACCTCCTGGCGAGCGCCGGTGGTGCCTGAATGAACACAAAAGAGTTGTTCGACCTTTCCGGGCGCGTGGCGATCATTACCGGGGGTGGCACCGGTCTGGGCAGGCAGATTGCTGAAGGTTTTGCCGAGATGGGCGCCAGCCTGGTGCTCAGCGCTCGTAAGCAGGAACGCTGTCAGGAGGCGGCCGATGCACTCGAGAATTACGGGATTCGAGCCCTGGCTCGCGGCTGCGACGTGACGAAGCCGGAGGACATTAGGGGTCTCGTGGACTTCACGATGGACAGCTTTGGAAAGATTGACATCCTTGTCAACAACGCAGGAACGGCCTGGGGTGCCCCTGCTGAGGAGATGCCCCTGGAACGGTGGAACCAGGTGATTCAGACCAATCTGACCGGGACCTTTCTCTGTGCTCAGGCGGTGGCCAAAGCGATGATCGAACGCCGGCAGGGGAAGATCATTAACATCGCCTCGACCGCAGCCCTGGCGGGCGGGCGTCCGGAGATCATGCAAGCTTCCGGCTACAGTGCATCTAAGGGCGGAGTGGCTGCTCTCACCAAGGAACTGGCCTGTGGCTGGGCCCCCCACAATGTTCAGGTGAACGCCATCGCTCCTGGCTGGTTCCCAACTAAAATGTCCGGCTGGATCATCGAGAACCGCAAAGAGCACATCCTTCCCTCCATTCCGCTGGGTCGGGTAGGCGGAAAGGACGATCTGAAGGGGGCTGCGGTCTTCCTCGCTTCCCGGGCCTCCGACTACGTGACCGGGCATGTGCTGGTCGTGGATGGGGGGATGACGGCCTGGTAAGCTCTGCAGTTGCCCCTCGTTTCACTCGCGGCGTTGAAGGTTGAAAGTTAAAAGTTCCGTAATTATCCCCTTGACACAACTGACGTCATGGTATATTATGGTTTCATGAGATTGGGAAGCCTTTTGGAATCAGCGGTTTGGGCCACTTGGTCAAGCTCTTCCTTGATGCGCTTCCCGAATATCATCTCGGCCACTTCCGAATCTGGCCGGGACTCGATGTCTTTTGGAAGCCTGAGCTTCTTTCTCTTGGAGTTGTGAACCATGGATTTAATCTCCCTTATCGACCGTTTCAATTGTGATGCAAGGTGCCGGTCCTACCTGGATACTCTCCGCTGGCCGGATGAGGTCGCTTGCACTAGGTGCGGATGCACTGAGGTCACCGAGATTAAGGACCGCGACCAGTGGGATTGCCAGGGATGCGGTTACCACTTCAGCGTCACCGCAGGGACCATCATGCACGATTCCCATCTTCCGCTTCGCAAGTGGTTTGCCACCATCTATCTGATGTGCGAATCCAAAAAGGGAATCTCTGCTCTTCAGATCAAGCGCACGCTCGGAATTGGTTCCTACAAGACCGCCTGGTATCTCTGCCACCGCATCCGTGAGGCAATGGGCAATGATCCCTTTGAAGGGCCTACCCTGGTCGGTGTCGTAGAAGTCGATGAGACGCTGGTTGGCGGGAAGCGCAAAGGCGTTGGATCTGGCAGCAGGGAAGGAAAGACCTGGGTTGCCGGAGCGATCCAGCGCGGGGGCAAGGTTCGCATCCAGCGCATCCCCAACATCAGGAAAAAGACCCTCCATGCCTTCATCGCTGAAACCGTGCGAGACGAGGCGGAGGCCATCTACACCGATGAGCTTCAATCCTACCTGGGGATCGCCGACCACAACACGCGCCACGAGACGGTCAACCACAGGACTGAGGAATGGGTAGTCGGCGAAGTTCACACCAACAGCATCGAGGGAGTCTGGTCGCTGTTCAAGCGGTCGATTATCGGAGCCTTTCACCGGATGAGCGTCAAGCATATGGACCGCTACCTTGAGGAACTGGAGTGGAGATACAACAACCGGAACAACCCTCAGATCTTTCATGACACTATGAAGCGGATTGTTACGACCGGAAAGCTGAGATACAAGCGGCTCGTGGCGTAGATTCATATCTGTAATCTCGCTTTGAGATACTCCATCCCTCTGTCTCCCTTGATCCGGTTGCAGTTGCCGCAGAGCAGTTGCAGGTTGCCGATATGGTCCGTTCCCCCTTTACGGCGGGAGATGATGTGATCCACTTCCAGGTGCCGTGCCTCGAAGTGAGTCCGGCAACCGCCGCAATGTCCCTTCTGTTGACCGTAGAGGGGACGCTTGTGGGTCCGGTAAGGGGGAAGCTTGCCTAGGTCCGTTCGGAGCGGGATATCGTCTCTGTGGACGATCTGACGCCACAGCCCCTGCTTTTCCTTGATTCGCCGGACGACCAGTTCACCGGCCTTCGGAGAAATGTCAATACCGGCCCAGTGACGCCTTAATTCCTCGGCTTGGACGCAGGTCGTAGCGCAGCCGCAGAACGGATCAAGAACCATGTCGCCCTCGTTAGACGATGCCTTGATGATCCGGTCTAGTAGCTTGAGTGGTTTCTGGGTCGGGTAGCCAACACGCTCCTTGGACGACGGCATGATCGGTTGCATTGGCCACCAATCTTCCGGGTGCTTCCCTCCTGGATTCGGACGATAGGTGTCATACGTTGCCGATGATCTAAATGACCGGGCTGTGTAGCGCAGCCTATCTTGAGAATCTCCCGAAAAAGGGATTCGAACAGCATCGACGTTGAAGGTTCGAGACTCAGAAGACGAGTAGCGGAAAATTATGTCGTGCTTTCGTGCGAAGTCTTTTTGCGGGACTCCACCACCCCGATAACACCATACAATCTCATTCCGAAACGCCTTCCTCCCGAAGATCGCATCCATAACCAGCTTGAGGTAATGGCTCATGGTTGGGTCGCAGTGCAGGTAGATCGACCCTGTGGGCTTCAACACCCGCCGCATTTCCAGTAGCCGGGCTGCCATGTACGCGAGATAGGATTTGTCGCTGTCCATCATGGCGGCCAACAGTACCCGATACAGGACTGGGTGCTTGGCCTCGATGAGGTTGATCCACTCAACGTCCAGGTCGGACAGAGACCAAGTGTCTTTGAACTCGGCCCCCGCTGCCTTGCTCCCGATAGGAGCGGCATAGTTCGTCTTGGAATTGAACGGCGGATCGAGATAGATCAGGTCAACGCTTTCGGAGTTCATGCCCCGCATGATCGGCAGGTTGTCGCCCGTCCATATGGTCTGGTTGGCCCAGTTGGGTGTGGTCATTGCTCGCCAGATCCTGCCGTATCAACCAGCTTCGGTTCCATTGTTGGAACTTTTACAGACTTGAGAAAGGGTGGGACTGTTTCCTGTTGATTGTCAGCATATCTCCTGAGAGACATCGCAGATACAATTTGATTATACGAGGGCCACCAAATCTCTGGGCTGCTTAAAATTGCAGTCAGGTTAGACAAAGGCCCACGAACGATATGGAGATCTCCCTTTATGGACGCAGCACTGAGGCGTTTAAAAAGTGCTTCAGCCCTTACATCGACAATCGGATTGTGCGGTCGTACTCCTACCCATAGACAGGCAGCATCACCTAACTTGAAAGCAGAAATTCCTTTCCAATCATCGGGGTCTATGGGTTCTACGGGAGTGGTTTTTTGTTCGGATGATCCACTAGGATCGAGTTCTTCCAATCGTTCTTCCAGGATTCGGTATGGCGCCAGCCATAAATTCCAAAGAAATACCAGGACGAATACAGTTAGAATTGGAGCAAATGAAAATAGAAGCATTAATTTTAATTCTTCCATTGCTCGCTCTCGACCGAGGAAGAATAAACCAAGCCCAGCCCCAATAACGGGCAGGATGACTCCCAAACAGGCGGTCCTTCGCTTGACACCGAAAAATGACAAGGTTTCTTTGAAAGATTTCCCCCAAATCCGCATCCGACCAAGCTATACCCTCGTTCTAATTGTGTCAAGGGGATAATTACGAAAAGTTCAAGGTTGTCTCTTGACGCTGGGCGGCCGTGAAGACTCCAGTCCATCAGCCCCTCAACCGACCCACTCCCCCAACTTGTAACCTTCAACTTTCAACCTTCAGACCCGCAGGGTCTGAGCCACCCGCACCGCTGCTCTCATCAAGAGCCGGGTGGCGTCCAGAAACGCGGGAAAGCGCTCGTCGCGCGTAAGACCGTGGTGGGACCGGTAGTAAATCTGCTGGCAGATGACGGCTGTCTTGAAGAGGCCGAACGCATAGTAATAGGCAAGGTCGGAAATGTCCTGCCCGGATTTCTCGGCATATCGCTCGGCAAGCTGGCTCCGCGAAAGAGTTCCCGGCAAGGTAGTGAGGCCAAATCGAATCTGCTGCAGCTCGTCCGGGTCGTCGGCATTCACCCAGTAGTTCAGAGCCGTTCCCAGGTCCATCAGCGGATCTCCGAGAGTGCACATCTCCCAGTCCAGGACCCCAATGATTCTTGTCAGATCGCCCGCATCGAGGACGACGTTGTCATACTTGTTAGTCGTTGTGGATGAGGGCGCTTCCGGCTTCCGGCGGCATTTTCTCCGTCAGCCACAGGGAGATTTCCTCCACTCCCTCCAGTTGGTGGGTTCGGGATCGCCCATAGCGCTTGATCCATCCGGATATCTGTCTTGCGACAAAGCCTTCCGGCTTACCCAGATCGCCCAGGCCTACCGCCTCAAAATCCAGCCCGTGCAACTGGGTCAAGTTGTCGATGAAAGACTCGGACATTCGGCGCGCCGTCTCGGGTTGAATCTCCAGCCCGGGTGGAAGGTGCTTTCGCAGGATCACCCCTCGGACCCGCTCCATGGCATAGAAAGGAGCTCCCAGTACGGATTCATCCTCACAGTAAAAGAAGGGACGCGGGGCCGGGGAGTAGGCTTTGTGCAGTTTGGACAGGACCCGGTATTCGCGGCCCATGTCATGGGCCGTCTTCACCCTGCTGCCAAAGGGGGGGCGTCTCAGTGCCAGTTCACGATCTCCCAGACGAACCAGGTAGGTACAGGTTGGAGTGCCCCTGGGGGAACTGCTCGACGATCAGCGGACCGGATTCCCGGGGAAACTGGTTTCTCAGATAGGGGTCGAGTCGGGTCAGATCCAGCTCCTCACCGGGGCGAACCGGCGCGCTCAAGTCCAGGAAGCTGTTCTCGTGGGAGTTTCTTGTCACCACTTCTTGTCTTTCCAGCAGGCGCTAAAAGGTCACCTTGACCCCGTACTCCTTGAGCAGTTCGCGGGCCACCACAATGCGATGGACTTCGTCAGGACCGTCATAGATTCGGCCCGCTCGTTCGTGTCGAAAGAAGCCGGCCAGGGGCGTGTCGCTGGTAACTCCCAACCCTCCGTGGGCCTGGATGGCGCGATCCAGTACCTTCAGAAGAACGTTAGCCGCATAGAACTTGATGGCGGAAATTTCCTTGCGAGCCCCCAGCTGACCGTCCCGTTCCATTTTCCATGCAGCATCGAGCACCATCAGGCGCGCCGCCCGGACCTCTGTCCAGCTGTCAGCAATCCAAGTCTGCACGATCTGTCTGGAACCCAGTAGACGGCCCGGGGCCAGCTCGCGGTCTGCAGCCCGCCGGCACATCAGCTCGATCGAGCGTTCACCGATACCGATCCAGCGCATGCAGTGGTGGATTCGACCCGCCCCCAGTCGCTGCTGGGCGATTCTGAAGCCGGCTCCTTCCACTCCCAGAAGATTGTCCGGGGAACCCGACAGTCCTCGAAGAGGACCTCCGCATGGCTGAAGTAGTCTTCTCCCGCGTGACCCATGATAGGGATGTTTCGCAGCCTCCGAAATCCCGGAGTGTCCATGGGGACCAGGATCATACTGGCCCGATCGTAGCGACCGGCCTGGGCGTCGGTCACCGCCATGACGATGGCAAAGCTGGCTCCGTCGGCGGCGCTGGTAAACCACTTGTGCCCGTTGATGACGTAGTCCTGACCGTCTCTGACCGCGCTGGTCTCCATCCAGGTCGGATTCGATCCCAGGTCGCTCGGGCTCAGTCATAGCAAAGCAGCTGCGAATCCGGCCCTCCAGCAGAGGCTCCAGGAGGGCTCGCTTTTGTTCGGGGGTACCGTGCTTGATCAGAATCTCCATGTTTCCAGCGTCGGGCGCCTGGCAATTGAAGGCATAGTGGCCAAGCTGGCAGCGGCCCAGGACTGCACTTACCAGTGCGTGCTGCACCAGGCTGAGTCCCATGCCGCCGTGTTCCCTGGAGATGTGGGGACACCAGAAGCCCAGCTCTCTCACCTGTCCTCGAACCTCGTTGAGTTTGGGTAAGAGACTCCTGATGCCGTTTGTTTCCAGGTCCGTTTCCAGGGGATAAAGTTCCCGCTCGACGAGGTCCTGGATCTGTTCCAGGAGGAGTTCCTGTGTTTGAGGGTCTATGCTGAAATCCATACGGTCTTCCTCTTGCTACTCTTTAGCGATAAGTCAGTACTGACGGCTCCCGAAGATGGGGGAAGGCATTGAAAGTACTCAAAGTGAAACGCTCGCCCGAGAAAAGAAACTCGCTCAAAGAGGCGTTGCGAACCATCCAGGCCATTTGCAGCGTTTTCCGGGTTGAGGTCTGAAGTGCGCGCTGTGCCGCGACACCAATGGAACCGGCGGAAGTGAAGGCGGCAACGACGCGTCCAGTACCTCCATCCGCCACGATTTCGGAGATCCCCCGATCCACTCGGGCACAGAAATCTCTCCATGGCTCGACCCCGTCCAATTGGACTTTCTCGTGAGCCCACAGGTGGAGAATGAGCTCGAACATCTGGTTCCACTTCTTCTCTTTTTCTCTTGGATCTGCGCAGGACTTGCTGGCCAGCCACAGCTCACCGACCCGATCGTCAACTTTCCTGAGTTGGGCCAGGCCCTGGTTCAAAATGGCTCCGGCCTGATATTCGTCCAGCGAGTCGAGAATCACCGGCTCCGGCCAGTGGAGGCCCTGCTCCTGAAGAACCTCGCCGGCCAGACCGGCTGTCTCCAGATGTCGTCTACAGGGCCCGGCGTAGACCTGGTCGAATTTAATTCTCTGAGCCGCCCAGAAAGAGCCAAGCAACTGAGCCTGGGTCTGGCCGATACCGGTCAGGTGGTCCTGATCCTGATAGGGAAAAGTGGCCTGGCCATGGCGGATCAGAAAGAGGCGGCTCATCTTTCAACTTTGAACTTTCAACTGTGAACTTTCAACCTCCAACCTTTAACATTCAACCCTATGGACCCGATCGACTGGATCATCGTGGGCCTCTATTTCGTTATCAGCTTCTCCGTGGCGGTGTACTTTTCGAAGAGGGCGGGTAAGAACATCGAGGAGTTTTTCCTTTCGGGTCGGACTCTTCCCTGGTGGGTTGCTGGAACTTCCATGGTGGCCACCACCTTTGCCACCGATACGCCGCTGGCGGTCACTGAACTGGTCGCCCGCAATGGCATTGCCGGGAACTGGTTGTGGTGGAACTTCATTCTGGGAGGAATGTTGACGGTCTTTTTCTTTGCCCGCCTCTGGCGTCGGGCCGGAGTCCTCACCGATGTGGAGTTCATCGAGCTCCGTTACTCGGGTAAGAGCGGGGCGTTCCTGAGAGGGTTTCGTGCCCTCTACCTGGGACTCTTCATTAATGTGGTGGTGATGGGCTGGGTCAACCTGGCCATGATGTCCATCCTGGAGGGAATGTTCGGCATCCCGTCTTCCCAGGTTCGCTACTACGTGTTTGGTGCCCTGCTCTTCGTGGCCGTTTACTCCGCGCTGGCGGGGCTGTGGGGAGTCGCCTTCAATGACGCGATTCAATTTGTCATCGCCATGATCGGAACGACCGTCCTGATGTTCGTGGTTTTGCGAAGGCCCGAGGTCGGAGGGATTTCAGGTCTGCAGGCCCAGCTCCCGGACTGGGTGTTTCGATTCACCCCGGTTGTGGGCGGAGCCGAGGCGGTCGCTGGAGGAGCCCTTGCCCTGACCGTGAGTGCGTTTGTGGCTCACATTTTCATTCAGTGGTGGGCCTCCTGGTATCCGGGATCGGAGCCAGGCGGTGGAGGGTTTATTGCCCAGAGGATGCTTTCCGCCAAAGACGAAAAGCACTCCCTGCTGGCAACCCTGTGGTTCACTATCGCCCATTACTGCCTGCGCCCCTGGCCCTGGATTCTGGTGGGACTGGCGACGCTGGTGCTTTATCCGGACCTGGGCCCCGAGGAGAAGAGGCTCGGATACATCTACGCAATGCGTGATTTTCTGCCAGCCGGGTTGAAGGGTTTGCTGGTCGCTTCTTTCCTGGCGGCCTACATGTCGACCATTACAACTCTATTCAACTGGGGAACTTCTTACCTGGTCAACGATTTCTACAAGCGCTTTCTGAACAACGGAGCTTCCGACAGGCATTACATCTTCGTCTGCCGCTCGGCCACCTTCCTTCTGATGGTCGCGTCGGTCCTGGTCACCCTCGTCATCCAGACCATCTCCGGGGCGTGGCAGTTCATCATTGAAGCAGGCGCCGGAATCGGACTGGTACTGATCCTGCGCTTCTACTGGTGGCGTATTAACGCCTGGAGCGAGATCGTGGCAACCGTGGTCCCGTTCTTCGTCTATGGCTATGTGAGCCTCTATACGAAAATCGCCTTCCCGGTCTCTCTCTACTACATCGTGGGTGTGACCACGGTCGCCTGGCTGGCGGTCACGATGCTCACCCAGCCGGTGGAACAGCAGCACCTGATCCGCTTCTATGAAAAGGTTCGTCCGGGAGGTATTGGCTGGTCAAGACTGCGTCAGGCAGTTCCCCACGTGCAGCCCGATTCAGGGTTTGGCTGGCTGTTCGTAGACTGGCTGTGCGGAACGATTCTCGTCTACGGGGGTGTTTTCGGGCTCGGCAAACTGATCTTTGGCCACTATGCCCTGGGCCTTTCTTTACTGCTTGTCGGGGCTCTGGGCGGTGCCGTGATCTACTGGGACCTGTCCCGGAGGGGATGGGACCAGGTGGCCGGGGAATAGGTTACTGGTTAAAAGTTAAAAGTTGAAGGTTGAAGGGAGTACGGTTCCGAGTTCTTCAATCTTCAATCTGGAATCTGAAATTCAATTGTTCTGTTCGGCCGAAAGCCGCATGTAGAGATCGCGTTCCCTCTTGCTTCCTTCCTCATCACCCGTCTGGCGTAGCACGGAGGAAAGATTCAGGTGAAAGATCGGGTTCTCGTCGTCGAGCTTGATGGCCTGGCGGTAGGAGCGGAGGGCGGGCTCGTAGCGGCCGTCGGCGAACTGGATGTTCCCCAGGGAATTGTAGGGAGTTGCCACCCGAGGGTTCAGTTTAATGGCTTCCAGGATGGCCTCAATGGCGGCTTCGGCTTCGGTCTTGGGGAGACTCTCACCGAGGAGCAGATAGTACTCGGGCCGGATCGGATTCAGGGCGATGGCCTTGCGAACGAGCTCAACCGCCCGTTGGGGGCGGTCGGACATTGAATTGAGTTGGGCCAGGCGAAAGTAGGGGGAGTCGAAGGCGTCGTCGATTTCAATGGCTCTCAGGAAAGCTGGGTAGGCGTCAGTCGCATTCCGTTGTTGCAGCAACTGCATGCCGTTCAGATAATGAGCCCGGGCCTGGGCTCTTGTCTCAGAAGGCGCGACCTGGGCGGCATCGAGTGCTCGAAAGCGTTCCATTGCAGCATCCGCCTGGGGCTGCTGCCCCAGTTTCTGGTAGGACTTGGAGAGGAAATAGTAGGGTTCCGCGTAGTCCGGATTGAGGGTCAGAGCCTTTTGCAGCTCCTCAATGGCATCCGGATACTGCTCCCGACTGACCAGGACCCGGCCCAGGTCCTTGTAGATTTCAGGATGTACCAGCCCCAGATCGATGGCCTTGCGCAGGTGTACTGCTGCCGCGTCGAAGGTCTCCGGCTGCTTGCCATAGAGAAGCCCCAGCTGAAGGTGGGCTTCGGCCAGCGAATCATCATGCTCGACGGCAATCTTGAAATAGGCTTCAGCTTCATCCCTCTGCTTCAGCCCGAGGTGGGCCATAGCCTGGAGGTGGTACCCGACCGCCGATTCCTCCTCCAGCTTCTGATGCCGCCGGGCCAGGCGCAGGCCTTCATCATATTGCTGCAGTTCCAAGTGAAGGAAGGCGAGATGAGTCACGGCTGGAGCTGACCTGGGATTGGCTTCCAGAAAATCTTCCACCACGCGGACGGAGTCCACGTTCTGCTTGCAGTGGTGCAGGAGGGAGGACAGAGACACGACGCAGTCCGAACATGACCGGTCCAGTTTCAGAGCCTCCTGGTAGGAGATGAGAGCGGCTGAGAAATCTCTCCGGATTTCGAACAGCATCCCCAGGTCGCTCTGGACCGTGACATCCGATGGATCGGCCACAAGGCGAGCTCTTAGCTCTCGCTCAGCCACCTCCAGGTCGGGCGGAAGCTCAATCCCCTGGGTTCTGGGAGAAGGCTCTGTAGTTTCGCAGGTCGACAGAAGGGGAAGGCTGGGAGCCCGCCTGGTCGTTTCCACCTGCTGTGACAGGAGTGGGTTCGTTCCCGGGACAAGGAGCAGGGGGACCAAGAGGATCAAGGCAAATCGCCGCATTCAAGTCTCTCCAGATTCGTAGCGTAGCCTAATCTTTCGGTTCGACGCAATTTACCGCCTATTCGGGGTCTTCCCATTCCAGGCCGTTGGAGGGGAGGGGGAGTTCCTCGCTCTCCTGCTGTCGGGCCGGCTCAAAGGAGGCGACGGGACCCGGGGTGCGGACCTGTTCCAACCAGAAAACGCCGTCAAACCGGGCGCTGTTCCCCCGCGTTCCCGTGAAATCGAGGTCACCGTCTCCGTCCAGATCGCGCAGGATCAACTGGTCATACAGCCCGCGTTTGCGCCGGGTGATGTCGTGTCGAAGCCATGCTTCAGTTGCCGGGCCGGGGTTTTGAAACCAGGCTATCCGCGCCACCGGATGGTCCCGGGTGATCTCAGGGCCGTCCTGATCCCGGGGGCCTCGGCTGTAGCTGCCGATGAGCAGGTCGAAGTGCCCATCCTGGTTCAGGTCTCCCACGGCGACACCGACACTGTGATCCGGAAAGACCGAACCGATGGGGTGGATCTGCCACGGTGCCGCAGGCTCTTCAGGCTGCTCCAGCCAGATCAGCTTCGAAAACGTCTCCTGGGTGAGAATGTCGAGTCTGCCATCTCCATTGACATCCAGAAAGGCAACATTCATGCCGGTCAGATGCATTTCCCGCGCCCGCCAGGGGACGCTTCGGCCTGTCACTTCAATTCGATGCTCTTGAAACTGGATACCATCGGTGCCGAGATTTTCCAACCAGAGTAGGCGCGATTCGTAGCGACGATCCGGCCAGGATGTCCAGGTCGCCGTCCCCGTCCAGATCAACCGGGCGTGAATTGATTGGAGTCAGTACGTGAGTCAGCTCCCGTTCGACCCAGCCGGAGCTGTCGAGCGGATCGGCAGGGGCCAGGAACAGGGAGATCGGGTGCAGTCGGGCGCTCTGCCGGGAAGGGTGTTGCTCTCCTTTGTTCGCCGCCACCACCTCGAGCCGGCCATCGCCGTTGAAGTCGGCAAAGAAGACGCGGATGTAGGAGCCCCGGTTCCGGGTAACGTCGGGGATGACGCGCTGCCATCTCGCTCCCTGCCGGATACTGGTACCCGGATTCTGGAGGTACAAGAGATGTGCCAGTTCGCAGGCGATGATCATGTCTGGATAGCCGTCGTTGTTCAGATCGCCAATGGAAGCATCCTCGGCTGCCGCGGCTTCTTTTCCCTCGGCCAGAGTCATCAATTCCCATGCATCGGGATCCTCAGATCCAAAAGCGACTCGAACATAGCCCTCGGTACTCTGCCCGTAGACTACGTCGGCCTCGTGGACAGAAACAATGTCCAGATACCCGTCCAGGTCCAGATCGGCCATCTGCAGACCATCGCCTCCCTGTAACGGGACTCCGCTCAGCTCCTCTCCGTCGATCAGGTGTTCTTTCCAGGAGATGTACTGCCCGTCGCCACTCAAAGCCTGCGTCGGTGTCGAGGAGACCGTGGGATCAGTCGGCTCGTCGTTTCTCACGCAGGTTACCGGCGAAAGAACAATCGCAATCAGCAGGGCAGCAGCAGTCACATCTTTGAAGCCCATGGTTGAAAATCCCGATCTACATTCGATTCTCGGAAAACGACTATCGAAAGGCAATCGGATAGTAAGCGTGCTCGTGGGGTGTCAGTCTGTCACCCGTTCACTGAAAAGCTGCTGTCGCGATTGATCTCCCGGAGTCGGGAGTAAAAACCGGAATTGAGGGTCAGGCCTGTATGCTCCAACTCCACCTGCACGGGGTCGGTGTCATGATCCTGCCCGTTTTCGCAGGCCTCGATCAGGTCCCTCATCAACACACCCACCACCGAGGCATTCTTGAACTGGTTGCCGCTGGTCCCGACAGCCATGTAAAAGCCCTCCAGGTCGGACTTGTCGTAAAGGGGAATCCAGTCGTCCGAGACATCGTACAGGTCCACCAGGCCCCTGGGCCGGTTGGGAATTCGCAGCGAGGGAATGCGTTTTGCCAGCCGGTATACCTGCGCTTCCCACTGCTCCGGGCTCACATTCCGATCGAAGTCATCCGGGTCGTCCACCCATATTTTCTCGTCACACTCCGGGTCCTCACTGCCCACCAGAATCGAGTTACCGGTTTCGGGACGGAAGTAGATCGCCGTGTCACCGTCGGAGGTGTGACAGCCGTTTTTCTGAAAGTCGAAACCCTCCGGAGAATGGACATGGTGAACTTCATGGCGCAGCGCCCGGGTCTTGATGTTCATCCCTTCTTCCACACCGGCCATCCGATTGATGACAAAGGAATGAGGTCCGGACACATTGACGACGACGGGAGCCTCAATTCGGGAGCCATCGGCAAGGACGACGCCCTGCACCCGGCCGTTGGCGCGCGGAATGGATGTGACCTCACTGTTGTACAGGAACTCACCTCCTTTGGCTTCGGCGGCACGCATCAGGTTGTGGGTGGCCAACTGGGGGTCGTTCACGTAGCCGGAGCCGGGTGTAAAGATGGCCCCGTCGATTTGCTCCTCGGGCCTGATCCAGAACTTGGGATCGCTGGGTCGCCGGGGAGGGTAGAAACAGTGCTGATCATAAAGGGGTATCTTCCGTTCCAGTTCCGCCAGATCCCACTCCTCGAATTCGACTCCCACTTCTCTGTATCGGCGCAGGACTTTTTCGAAGTCGTGCCCGCGGGTCTTGAGCAGAATAGTGCCCGTGTTGCGGAACTGGGAGTATCCGCTTTCATCTTCAGCGTCCAGGTACTCTTCCCAGTTTTGCCAGTAGTAAAAGTTTTCGTAGGCCATGGCCACACCCTCGTAGGTCGAGTAGTGAGCTCTGACAATGGCGCAGGAATTACTGGTGGACCCGTAGCCGGCCACAGGATTCTTGTCGATGTTCAGGGTCCGGTGGCCCTTCTTGGACAGCTCGAAGGCAGTTGCACAGCCGATAATCCCGGCTCCAATGACGATGACGTCATATTCTCGGTTCATGTGTCGATCCCTCAGGAACTATAGATCAATTCGGAGGGATTATACGACAAAAGGGGGGGGTGAAATCGAGTAAATCCACCAGCTTCAAGAACCGGCCCGAAGGCTGTAAGTAACTGTGACTACCAAGGAAGAGGCGCGCTCATTGAAAGTGGGAGGGGCCTCGGGCCGCGACCGCCAGGCGTGATGTTCAGAACCGCCGGTCGCCGCCTCAAGGCGCTTCCCACATTCCGTCGGGAACCGTCACAGTCAAGGAAACTACAAAGATAGGGATGAGAAGACCAAACCAGCAGGCACCCCAGCGGCCGCTCCGGCTTCTGGTTGATCTAGATCAACTGACGAGGGATGTCAGGGAATTAGGGGAGTTTCCTGCTGCGAGAACGTGATGTTTTCCAGATTCGAAGGCTCCGCGAACTCCACGGACCACACACACTTTGCCGCGGTCTTGTTGGTGCCGTTTTTCTTTAAGGTGATCTCGATTGTGTCGGGTGAAACGGCTGAAGGCCAAGCGGGGTTTGCGTCAAAATAGGCCTCGAGCCGCACCGTATCGATCCCCAGGATCAGGTTTTCTCCAACTGCCCAGTTAATAATCTGAACTGTACAGGGGATGGAACTACAGTCCCAGGAGACTTGATAGGAACTGTTGGTATGAAGGTATAAACCGTTCACGAATGCACTGCAGAAGGTCGCATCCCCCTTGCGCGCAGTCTGCTGCACGGTCTCGTCCTCCAACATGTAGAACACCTCAGAAATCGTCTCCACGTTATGCTGGCAATGATAGCTTGCATGGTTCCCTGAAGTCGTTTGTGACTCCAAGAAACAGTACCGGTCAGGGAGTTCGGAGATCTCATTTCTGGGATCGCCGGGTGGTGCGCTGCCGATCCCCCACTCGACGCTGAGTGCGAGAGGGAAGGTGACGGGTGGATCTTGCCCTCCTCCGCTGCAGACCTTCTTGCAATTGGAATCATCGCAATCGATGGCCCCATCGCCATCATTATCTATACCGTCTTCACAATCTCTTTCGGGCGGAGCTCCGGAAAGACTGGCGG
The DNA here is from genome assembly GCA_965248635.1 of Acidobacteriota bacterium. Lineage (GTDB taxonomy): Bacteria > Acidobacteriota > UBA6911 > RPQK01 > CBDAPI01 > CBDAPI01. The sequence goes on from OZ252114.1 coordinate 951,811, forward strand.
TGATGCTCAGAAGACAGAAGCAAAACAGAATTGAAAACGCGGCGCCTCGTCGCATGTGACCTCCTTGTGGATCTGCAGTGGGTGACCCTGAGACCATTAGTAATCCATACTATCGAATTGTGCAACAGGCATCAGGGGACATTAGAGGGCATTGGCAGTCAAGTTGGCCGAAAAAGCCTGTTGTGAACTGGAATGACTCCAAGCTTGGGGCCGCTCAATAGGCGAGGGAATGAATCTGTCAGAGTCTTGCACATGTGACACACATGTGAGAACCTATGGAGATGGCCAAGATGATCCAGGTCCGGAATGTGCCCGACCGCTTGCATCGGGAGCTGGTTCGCCGAGCTCGACTCAAGAGTTTGACTCTGACGGACTACGTTCAGGAAGTTCTGGAACGCGAAGTGACGAGGCCTCCGGCTGAGGAGGTCTTAGGTCGAATCCGGGGGCGTCAGAGTGTGGATCTGGGGACGAGCGCCGCCGGCTTGATCGGCGAAAGCCGTCGGGGAAGAAGTCGGCCTTGAAGCGGATCGTACTGGATGCTTCTGCGCTGATCGAGTACCTCCTGCGCACTCGGTCGTCTGCAAGCGTCCAGAAGGCGGTCGAGGCGAAGGTTACAGATCTTCACATTCCGGCACTCTGCGACGTGGAAGTGTGTTCCGGACTGAGGAGCGGCCTGCTTCGCAGCAAACTCGGCCAGGAGCGGGCCGAAGAGGCCGTGACGGATTACCTCGATCTGCCCCTCGTCCGTCACGGGCACATGTTCCTGATCAGCCGCATCCTGCAGCTTCGGGACAACTTCTCGGCCTACGGTGCCACTTATGTAGCGCTGGCCGAGGTTCTCGAGGCCACACTTGTCACGGCAGATCGCTCCCTCTTCAGGGCTGTTGAGTCCACTTTGCCCGATCTCGACGTCGTTTGCTGATCCGCGACCGATTGCTGTCAGGTCGGGGGCTGGCGCAACATCAGCGGACATTGGTGAAATCGTTTCCCGGAAGCAGGTTGGGCTAAACAGCGTGTGACGGGTTCTTAGATAGGACTGACAGCCACTACCGAAGTCCCCCTCCCAGCGGCAACTGTCCCAATAACTCTGTTCGTGGAGATCTGAAGGACGAAGATCTGTCCAGGGAGGGCGCTTGCGATATAGAGGAATCTCCCATCGGGAGTGACTGCCAGACCATTTGTCATGACACCCAGGTCAATTTTTTCCACTACCTCGTTGGTCTCCCTTTCGATCACCACCACCGTTCCGCAGCAGGTGAGGTTTCTGTAGATGAACCGGCCGTCTGGCGTTGCAACGATATCGGCTCCAAACCCCAAACCGAAATTCCCTTTTCCCGGCGGTAACCGCTCGGACTCGGTGGGAAACGTCGTTAAGTGCGTGTTGGTGGACACTTCGATCACGGCCACCTTACCGGGCTGCGCAACATAGATCAGCTCTCCATCTGGAGTGATCGTGATCCCCTCCGATTCCGATTGCCCAATAGGAATCCACTGGTCGATTCTTTTCGATGCTGTATCAATGACTACAACCCCATTAAATACGGTAGTGACATAGGCAAAGTCTCCAGCAGGAGTAACGACCACATCTTTGCCGGGTCCAATAAACAGGCTAGCCACAATCGTCAGACTTTCCGTATCGATGATGCATAGCCGTCCTGTGCCTACATCAGGAGCGTACAGGTACTTTCCATCTGGCGACACGGCCAGGCTTAAAACCCCGTCAAAGAATTCATCGACAGTCGCTGTCACTTCGAGACTGTCCCTGTCAATAACTTCGATGCGCCCGGGCCCGCCCCCGTACCACCGTACGATAGAAACATAGATGGATCTTCCGTCTGGTGAGAACGCCATCCCCAGAGGCTGTGCGGCTCCATAGGAAATATCTTTGATTGGCTCAAGGTTGGCCGTCTTGACCACCCGTAGTGATGACTCGCCGTGGTTAAACATGGCGAGGCCCGGGTTGAAAGCAATCTCACTACCCGAGGCCGCAATCAGGGCACCGTCAAACAGCTTTTGGATCAAACCAATCGAAGAGACATCTTCTCCTTGCTTCACGTGAAGGTTCAGAGTGCCGCTGAAGGGCCGGGATTGGCCTGAAAGTAGTCCTGAAAGAACTGTTCCTCATCAACAAAGGCCACCAGTTGGTTTTGGGGAGGTATGATGAATTGCACATCCGCCTTCTGGTTCCCTCCGTCGCCCAGGAGAAATCCCTCTACCGTTACAGGTTCCTCCTCGTCCGGATTGTAGATGGCAATTCCTGAGTTTTCTTCGGAGTTACGGCTGATGTAGATCTGGCTCGATTTCCCCGGTTTTGAATTCGAGACGGAGACGAAGTTCCCCAGCAGGCTGAAGACTTCAGTTCCCTCGACGGCCGAAGCATCTGCCTCATCGATGTAGACTTCCACAACCCCTGATATGAGATCGCCGGTTCCATCCGTCTCGATTTCCAGGGTGGCCCAGGGAGGGATGTTGAAGTCGATCGTGTCAACCAGTTTTCCACCGTGCGGCACCTGAACCAGTGCTCCCTTACCGCTACGAAAGAGAACTCGCCCCGAGACTGCTATCGGGTGGTGGCTCCTCAGAATGATTCGGGTTGTATTCGGGCCCCCGGCTCCGCCGTTGACAAACTGGGAAAAGATCAAATCCGGGCTGTCTGCTGCCGAGAGAGCCTGAGTAGCCAAATAGAGCGCCAAAACAAAGTTCAGAACACATCGTGACATGATAAGAGAATCCTCCCGTGGTCGCCGGTTGGAACTTGCTCTGAGTCCAGTCGGGCTGAGCTTCTTTGTATACGAATCGATGACGGCTCACAATAGGCATCAAGGGACATCAGCGGACATTGGCGAAATCGGGCGGCTCAAGCTACAATTATTTGGCAGTTTTCCCTTTTTGAATTGCCCGGAGGTGGACTTCCCTGAACGACCGGCTTGAACCCTGGAGAGCATATCCGTCTATCCACTCTCCTGCGTCTTAGGACGGAAGAAGGATGAGGCTGAACGAGTTTTGAAACCGCTGAACGATTCCGTTTCCCTCAAGTTCTTGGTCGTCCTGCTGGCCGTTCTCCTGCTGGTCTCAGCCACCGGCTGGGCTCAGGACTCCACAATTTCGGGTACAGTCACCGACTCGACCGGACGAGTGATCCCCGGCGTTGAAGTCACCGTGACCCATCTGGATACCGAAGTCTCCAGAACGGCAGTGACGGGTGACTCTGGCCGCTACTCGGTACCGCAGCTCTTTGCCGGGAATTATCGGGTCAGGGCCAGCATGGCCGGTTTCGACGCTCCCCAGCTCGAGCTGCTGCTGGATCCCTCTCAAGACACCGAGCAGAGTTTCCAGCTTTCAGTGGGAGCTCCGAGCAATGTGGTCGAAGTGGCCTCGTCCGCCGCTCGGATCAATCTGAAGCCCTACGAAATGGCCACGGTCATCGATGAAAAGCAGATCGAGCAACTGCCCCTGGACGGGCGCAATGTCCTGGCCCTGGCCGGGCTGAGCCCGGGGATCCTGAAGGGCAACCAGGCCGGCCGAGGGGACCAGATGGAGGAGGGTTTCAAATCGGGCGGACTGGCCATGGAGCATGTGGCCATTTCGCTGGACGGCGTGGACAATACCGGCGGGTCGTCTTGAGGGGCCCGCTGGCGACTCAGTCCATGACCGCCAAGCCACCACCGGAGGCCATTGCCGAATTCAAGGTGATCACCAATAACACTTCGGCCGAGTACGGAGCCAGGGCGGGAGCCACCATCCTCATTTCCACCAGGGGCGGAACCAACCAGTTCCACGGCGGCCTTTACGAGTTCCACCGCAATGCAGCTGTCTCCGCCAACAATTTCATGTTCAACCGGGATGCGCCGAGGGATGGCGACGATCAGCTCCTCAACGATCCGCCTCCCTATATCCGCAACCAGTTTGTTGGCACCTTTGGCGGGCCTATTGTGAGAGACAAGACGTTTTTCTTCGTGAGCTTTCAGGGCACGCGTCTGCTGGAGAGCGGAAGATCTTTTCTGCGCAGGGTGCCCAGCGTCCTGGAAAGACAGGGTGACTTCTCGCAGTCAGATTGCGGTCGGCTTGGTCGCTGTCCGGATATCTTCGACCCGCTCACCCTGACAGGTACGGGTTCGGGTGCCGAGCGCCAGCAGTTTCCCAGCAACGTCATCCCGCAAAACCGCATAGATGCGGCCGCCCTCGGGGTGCTCGGTCTTTATCCGCTGCCCAATATTTCGGGATCGGGACAGAGCAATTACTTTCACATTCAGAAGAATAGAACCGAGAGTGAGGTGTTTGACGTTCGGATCGACCATAACTTCCACGACAACCACCGTATCTTTGGTCGCTTCTCCTACCGCCACGACGACCAGGCTCGTGGCGTCTTGCTTCCTTTTCCGGCCCGGGCCAGTTCTCTTAGTGCGTTTCGAACCAGACAGTTTGCCTTCAATTACAGTGCCACGCTTAGTTCCGCGATCCACAATGAATTTCGCGGCGGTTTTTCCAGGTTTCCTGCCTCCCGTACCGACGAACGCACCGAGAATGAGAACGCCGGGTTCGGTATTTGCTGTGCGGCGGTCGAACAGCACCCGGAGTTCGCCCAGGATCCCCAGCACCACACCGGTCTTGTCTTCTTTCGTCCCACCGGGTATGACCTTCCGGGCGGGGGTTCCGGCGGAGGAACCATAGCCGCTCGCCTGGATACCATGACGATTGCCGACAACCTGCTCTGGGATGTTGGAAAACACAATCTCAAGTTTGGAGTCGAGTACCGACGCTGGGACAACCTTCGCAGCCAGCTGGCTGGTAACGACCTGGGGGAGATGTTCTTCGATGGCCGCTATACGGCCCAGTTCCCGAACGACCCCGAGCGCCGAAATGTGACCGGCAACTCAATTGCCGACACCCTTCTGGGCATGACCTGGCGCACGAACAATAGCCTGCCCACCGGTGAAGACCTGAATGTTCCCTACTGGGGTTTTTATGTGCAGGACGACTGGCGAATGACACCCAGGCTGACGCTCAACCTGGGCCTGCGCTATGAACTCTTCATGCAGCCCAGAATTAATCTCGGGAGTGGGATCCAGAACGCCAGATCGGATTGGATCTATCACAACCTGCCGGAAGACACTCCCACCATCGACCTCCGATTTAACCAGTGGGTGTATCCCCAGAGTAGCAGCGATTGCGGCTGCGAGATTGTCAAGAATAACTGGGCGCCCCGCATCGGGATTGCCTATCGGATCACCGACAACACGGTGATTCGAAGCGGCGCCGGTCTCTATTATTCGGAGAACGGAGCCGCCGGGATCGAATCCAACCGGTTCAGACCCGGCGGTCCGGTCGAATTATTTGATTCCGTGAACGCGAACCAGCGAGCTGACGGCTACGAACAATCCGTCACTACGGTATCTGAAGGGTTTCCTCTCTATGACATCAACCTGGACGCGGATCCCACCGAATACGCGGGTCCCTCTGGGTTTGTTGTCCCTACGCTCAAGAAAACGATCAACGTCGCTCAATGGTTTCTGGACATCCAGCATCAGCTCCCCTGGGATATTCTCATGACGATCGGCTACAACGGTACCGCCGCCCACAACCTGCCCTGGTGGACGCGGGACTTTTCGGCCGGGATTGGAACCTCGACTTTGCCCTCGGATCATCCCTCCAGGCGGCGTGTGCAGGGGCCCGCAGAGACGAATACCCTGAGTCAGATAGTCTTCTGGGCGATTACAGGAGATAACATGCTGAACTCAAACTACAACGCTTTCACCTTCAAGACGGAGAAGCGTTTCAGCGAGGGGCTCAGCTTCACGAGTTCCTTTACCTGGTCCAAGGGCCTGGACTACAGCGTGTCCAGCATCAACGAGCGCACCGAGGGGTTCTCTGGGGGAGCCACTCCCTTGAGTCCATATAGCAAGGATCTGTGGAGAAACCGCGGGCCCGGCGGTCTGAGCCGGGATTTTGCCTACAACCTGAGCGTTCTTTACGAGCTCCCGGCCGGACCGGGCAAGGGACGTTTCGAGTCCGGGCCTGCCAGTTGGGTGCTGGGCGGATGGCAGCTGGGAACCATTCTGTCGTTGCAGTCCGGCCCCTGGGGAACCCATATCGTGACTCCGAATCTCCAGAACGCGGGAGGCTCCTATCGGGGTATTCAGGCAGGAGAGCCCAATCTTCCCGAGTCCGAACGTGACTCCACTCTGTGGTGGAATCGGTCAGCCTTCGTGGCGGGCACTCCGGGCGAGTGGGGCGATGCCGGAAGGGGCTTGCTGGAACTGCCGGGCTGGAAAAACATGGACTTTCTCCTGTCGAAGTACTTCCAACTTCCCTGGGAAGGCCACCGGCTTCAATTCCGCTTTGAAGCCTTCAACTTCAGCAACACGCCTCATCTGGGCGGCCCAGGGGGCTCCAACTTCGGCTTCTCGATCAACGCCGCCAGTACCTTTGGTGCAAGAATTTTCCGGGCCGACTTGCCCCGCATCATCCAGTTCGCGCTGAAGTACAGCTTCTAGGTGCGGCGGATCCACCTGAAACCTCACGTGGCGCCCGTTTTTCTTGATTTTCTCTACTTCACGTGGAAGATTCCCGCAGCAGGAATCAGGGGACATCAGAGGACATTGGCCGACCGGTTGGTGAAATTGGCCGTCTCGGGCTAGAATCAGAAGCAGCTTCCCCTCTTTTTCTGGCAGGGACGAATTGGAATGAACGACAGGCTTGAATCCTGGAAGGAAATCGCGGCTTATCTGGACCGCGACGTACGAACGGTCCGGCGCTGGGAAAAAGACGAAGGCCTGCCCATCCACCGCCATGTTCACGGGCAGCGGGCTACCATCTATGCCTTTCCGTCTGAAATCGATACCTGGCTGGAAGAGAAAAGTGAAGCCAGCAACGGTCTGAATGGCCCCTCTCCGCTGTGGAAGTCCCTGACGGCCCCGGGGTGGCCAAGAGTGATTTCAGCCGGGCTGCTCATCAGCTTCCTGGGTGTCTTATGGATCGTCGTGCCGGACTCATGGTTGCGTCAGGTCGGCGGGCTGGATGCCCCCGGAATGGAACAACTGACCGCTTTTCGCTTCACCAGTGGAAAGGTCTCACCCGATGGCCGGAAACTGGCCTATCTCGAGGCACTCCATTCCTACCTCTGGGTGCGAGATCTCACGAGCGACCAAGACCAGGTCCTGGTGGCGGAAAGGGTATCGTCTGCCCTGGTCTGGTTCCGGGACTCCCGAAAACTGGCCTACAGCATCCAGCAGGGGCGTCACCGCTCTGTGGAGTGGATCGACCTGGAGGAGCGAAAGAGAAACTCCATCTGGCAGGGTGCTGGCAGGGAGGCTCCCCGGCCCCTGAGCTGGTCTCCCGACGGCGATCAACTGGTGTGCAGGCGACGGCTGGATGGAAGCAGCGACCAGGAACTGAGCTCCTTTCCCCTGGATGGTGGGGAACCGGTCCGACTTACGCCGATACCGCGTCGTGCCGGCTCCCTCAGCCTGTCTCCCGACAGCAAATTCATCAGCTACTCCGTGTGGGAGAAGAATGGAGCACCCAATCTCTTCCTCTTAACGGTTGGGAAAAATGAGGAACCGCTGCAATTGACCAACCACCCTGGCGCCGATCTGAATCCCACCTGGTCCTGGGACAGCCGGGTTCTCTTCTTTGTGCGCGGGTGGGACACTCAACTCAATCGAGCTGTCTGGGCGATACGCGTCGGGGACCGACCCGGCAAACCGATTCGGATTGGACCGGCAGGCGACTTTTCCCCAGCTGGCGGCTTTTCGGTGGGCCTGAACGGGGATCTGTTTCTGTGACAACAATTCCAGACTGCCACGATCGCCGTGATGGAGGTCGACCCGTCGACGGGAAAGCCACGATCGGCACCCGTCGCCGACTTCCCCGACGCGTCCTACCCCCACAAGTGGACGCCCGACGGCAAACTTCGTTATCGCAACGCCGGTCTGATCGACAATGCCCGGGATGGCCCCTTCCTGGTAGAGCGGGATCTCCAGACAGGTGAAGAACGCTTGCTTCCCCTCCCGGCCGACGATCCGATTCGAAATTTTCACCATCGTGTCAAGGTGCCGGGAGGTCGCTGGGAACTGCTGCACAACAGTGGGGGGAGGAAGGTCTTTCGATTCGATCGAGAAACACGAGAGCTGGATCTGTTCTACGAGTCGGAGGACCCAATCCATGGTGTGGGCCCGGGGAGGGACGGCAAGGATCTGATCGTTGTCACCTACTCGCGAGATGTGAAACTCTTCAAGATTTCTCTGATGGAGATGGAATCAAGAAAACTGAGCCACCTGGCGACGAGTCGTCTCAAACCCTGGGCTTCCTGGTCCCCGGATAATTGAGAGGTCGCTTTCGTCGAAGCCAACTGTCTGATGCTGATCTCGCGCGACGGAAGTCGTCTTCGGGAGCTCGCCTGTTCGGATCCTCCAGCAGAGGTTCCTCCCGGTATGCCGGCCTGGAGTGGGCCGATCCTGCCTCGGATGTTGTGGCTGGACGTGATGAATGTGAGCTGGTCAGCCGACGGCAGCAAGATGTTGTGGTCTGTTCCGGTATTGAGCCGGAATCGCGTTGAACTCTGGGCAGTGGATCGGGAAACGGGAACCCACCAGACGCTGTGGGGCGGAGAGGAAGGGTACTGGACCATTCCGCGACAGCCGGGCTGGTCACCGCAGGGCGACCGGATTCTCTTCTCCATCCGCAAGTTTCCTCCCACCGAGATCTGGGCAATGCGCGGCGCCGTCCGCGAGGCCGAACTCGCGGCTTTGCCTCCGCGGTAGCCACTAGCGATTTGCACACGCGCGCGAAATGGCCAAGAATAACTGCAGATGCGTGTCATTTCGGTCAATGTCGGCCTTCCTCGTGAAGTCTACTGGCAGGGGAGAATGGTCTCCACGGCCATCTTCAAAAAGCCGGTCGAGGGTGCCGTTCGGGTCGCCCGGCTCAATCTGGAGGGCGACGGTCAGGCCGATCTGACGGTTCACGGCGGTCCCACCAAGGCCGTCTACGCATATCCTTCCCAGCACTATGACTTCTGGCGGGATCAACCCCCGGGCACAGAACTCCGCTGGGGTGCTTTTGGCGAGAACCTTACGATTGAAGGCCTGGACGAAGAGTCGGTTTCGATCGGGGACCGGTTTCGGGTTGGAACGGCACGACTGGTCGTCACTGAACCTCGCATGCCCTGTTTCAAGCTGGGGCTCCGCTTCGGCGATCCCAAGATGATCAAGCGCTTTCTTCAGAGTCAGAGGACCGGTTTTTACTTTGGTGTTGAAGAGGAAGGCCAGGTAGAGGCAGGGGATACGATCGAGCTCCTCGAGAAAAACCCCGAGTCCGATCTTCGAGTTCACGAAGTCACTCGACTTTACACGACCGATCGGGATAACCGAGAGCTTCTGCGCAAGGCCATCCAGACCGCAGCCCTGCCTGAAAGCTGGCGCGGTTACTTTGCGCACAAGGTCCAGAAGCTGGAAGGCTAGGCCAGGATCGGGTGGATCAGCCTTCCGGCCACATCGGTCAGGCGGAAGGGGCGACCGTTGTGAGAGCAGGTGAGACGTTCGTGATCCAGCCCCATCAGTTGCAGAATTGTCGCATGCAGGTCATTGACTGAGACTCGACCCTCCACAGTCTTCCAGCCGATCTCGTCGGTGGCACCGTAGCTGACTCCACCCTTGATTCCGCCCCCGGCCATCCACATGCAGAACCCCCGCGGGTTGTGGTCGCGTCCCTGGATCCCGTGTTCCGAGCGCTGGCTGATAGGGAGACGGCCAAACTCTCCTCCCCAGACCACCAGAGTGGAATCCAGCATTCCCCGCCGCTTGAGGTCCTTGAGCAGGCCCGCCATCGGCTGGTCCACTTCGGGACAGTGGATGTCGTGGTTCTCCTTCAGTCCGACGTGGGCATCCCAGCTCTCCTGCTGGTTGCCTCCTGTCGAGTACAGCTGCACAAAACGGACGCCACGCTCGACCAGACGCCGTGCCATCAGGCACTGAATCCCAAAGTAGCGCGGGGGATCCTGGTTGATCCCGTAAAGCTCCTTTGTCTCTTCTTTCTCGCCGTTGATGTCCATAACCCCCGGGGCCTCCATCTGCATTCGATAGGCCAGCTCGTGGTTCTCGATCCGGGCCTGGATGTCGGATTCAGCCGGGTGCTCAGACCGGAATCGGTCACTCAGCCGGGAAATCAGGTCCAGCTGGCGCCGCTGCTGGGCCCGGCTCATCGCCGGATCCCGGTCCAGGTTCAAGATGGGGGCTCCTTAGAATGGCATCCCGGATGACCTCGGCCTGCAGCCGTTTGGGGCGTCGCTTCCCGTAGCTGCGGTGGGCCGCGTCCAGTTTGACCCGAGCCGGATCCTGCCGGCTGCTGAGGCGATAGGTCCGGCTGGTCATGACCAGCTTGATCATCCCCTTGAGATCCCAGCCGATCTGAATGAATTCGTGAGCTAGCCACTCCAGCAAGAGGCGGTGGGTGGGGGCCAGCGCCGCCCTTCCGAAGTTGTCAACGCTTCCCACCAGCGGGGCGTTCATGAGATGGGCCCATAGACGGTTCACCATCACCCGGGCCGCCAGCAGCCCAGCTCCGGCCTCGGGGTCCACGATCCACCTGGCCAGGGCCGAGTGCAGGTAGGTAGTGCCCGTTTTCCGCGACGGTTGCTGCTTGAACCAGCGTTCTGAATCGGCCTCGGGATCGGTCAGCACGGGAAGGAACCGAGGCTCGACTCTTTCTGCCTTATTGGCCGGATGACCTCCCCTGAGAACGTGTGTCTCGGCTATCTGGTGATCCGCATCCCGAATCCCAAAGCCGAACTCGACGCGGGCTTTGAGTTCCGACACTTCTTTCTCATACTGATCGAGGAGGATTGCTTCATCCGCTTCCAGGTGCCGGCGAAGTGCTTTCCTGATCTCCTCTTCACTTCTCAGTTTGAGTCGATTCAGAATGCCCAGCAGTTGAGGATCCGGTTTGCTCACCCTTCCATCAACGGTGTAGCGAATCAACGTCTTTCGATCCGAGGAAGAGATCCCTTCTTCGGCTAGACGGGAGCGCAACAGCTGCACCTTTCTGGGTCGCAGCCACTTCGTGAATTGCTCTTTCCTGGACTCAAATGTACGAACCAGCTGCGGCTCAGCCAGCTGTGTCAAATTGTGATTCAGACGTTGGCTGGGACGGAGAAAAGCCAGCATCTGATAATAATCTCGTTGTGAGATCGGGTCGTATTTGTGATCGTGACAGCGGGCACAGGCCAGTGTGATTCCGAGCATGGCCTGTGTGGTGGTTCCCAGCATGTCGTCCAGGGCGTCGTATTCCTCCAGCTCGGTTGGCTTGTTGGTCTGATTCGGTCCAACCGCCATGAACCCGGTGGCGGTGAGGGCTTGCCGCTGTCGGGGAGCTAGTTCATCACCCGCGATCTGCCATTCAAGAAACTGGTCATATGGCATGTTGTCATTGAAGGCGCGGATCACGAAGTCCCGATACTGGTAGGCCCAGCGCTGGAAGCGGTCGAACTCGTATCCCTCGCTCTCGCTGAAGCGGGCCGCGTCGAGCCAGTGCCGTCCCCAGCGCTCTCCGAAGTGAGGGGAGGCCAGCAGGCGGTCAATCAAGTTCTCCCAGGACTCGGGGGAGGAGTTCATGACGAATCCCTCCGCCTGCTCGGGCGAGGGAGGGAGGCCGATCAGGTCGAAGAAAGCTCGCCGCACAAGTGTTCGCCGCTCCGCCTCTCCCACCCGTGAGAGTCCCCGCCCAACCTGCTCCTCGAGGATGAAGGCGTCGACCGGGTGTGTATTCCCAGCTTCGACCCCGGGTACCCGCGGTTTCTCAGCACGGGCAAACGCCCAGTGGTATTCGCCTTCGCCTTGGGCAGCCTGGCTGGGGGTGGTCTTGCCCTCCCGGACCCTCCGGTGCACTTCATCCTCAGGCAGAGCGGGTCCATCCGCCGCATACTGCGGCCAGGGTGCATCGGATGCGAGCCAAGCGAGAAGCTGCGTTTTTTCGGCCTCGGGGAGTCTGACATCAAAAGGCATCTCCCCGGAGGCGACCTTCCTGAAAACAGGGCTTTCTTCTGGTTGCTCGGGCAGGAGAGCCGGGCCCAGCTTGCCGCCGACAAGGGCGGATTCTCTCGACGAGAGGTCCAGTTCCGAGTTCAAAAGCTCGGGATTGTGACAACGCTGGCAGTGATCTCGGAAGAGTCGAGCACCTGAGGAGGGGGATTCTTCAACCTGTCTGGTCTCGGCTCGTGAGGAGCCCGGAGCTGCCAGTAGAATCAGGGCAGCCAGACACGGGCCCCGCAGGGCAACCGGCGGCTGACGAATGAGGCCCCTCAGTGAATTCAAACCGGCTCCTCCCAGTGGAATGGTGCCGAAATCCAGAAAAAGTGTCAAAGGGCGGCGTAGAAACTGATCCAGATTGGTGTCAGCCTGTAACTCCCCACATCTGAGTATCGTAGAATTGTCTAGTAGATTCCGCCTTAGGGCCCAAGGAGATTCTGAATGAAGCTGAAATGGATGTGTCTGGTCACAGTTCTTTGTCTGACAGCAGCAGCGGCAGCCGGACCGCCCATGAACGACACCGACAAACAGTGGCCCCAGTGGAGAGGTCCCAATGCGACCGGGGCCGCCGGCACTGGAAGCCCTCCGGTGAAATGGGGCGAAGATCAGAACATTCGCTGGAAAGTGGCGATTCCGGGTAAGGGCTCCAGCAGTCCGGTCCTGTGGGGAAATCGGATCTACCTGACGACTGCAGTTGCGACCGGCAACAAGATTGAAGCTCCGCCGAAGCCCGAACCCGAGCCTTCACCCCAGGGGGACCAGCCGGCGGGCCGGCGCGGCCGACGAGGATTCCGCAGGAACATGTCTCCCCCGACCGAGTTCTTGCGCTTCGTTGTCCTGGCCATCGATCGGCAGACCGGCGAGACCGCCTGGGAGAAAACCGTCGAAGAAGTCGTTCCTCACGAAGGGATCCACCAGACGGGATCCTTCGCCGCCGGCTCGGCGGTCACGGATGGAGAACACATTTACGCCTTTTTCGGATCCCGCGGGCTCCACTGTCTCGATGCCGAAGGAAACGTCAAATGGAAGAAGGTGCTTGGGAAGATGGCCATCAAGTTCAGCTTCGGGGAGGGTGCCTCCCCGGTGCTCCACGATCAAGCCATTGTCATCCCCTGGGACCACGAGGGAGAGTCTTTCATTGTGGCCCTGAACAAAGAAACGGGTGAGGAACTGTGGCGGTCCGAACGGGATGAAATTACCTCCTGGACCACACCCCTCGTCCTCGAGCACGAGGGGGTTGCCCAGGTGGTGACCAGCGCCACCCGCAAGGTTCGCACCTATGATCTTTCCGACGGGAAGCTGCTCTGGGAACTGACCGGCATGACCAACAACACAATCCCCTCGCCCGTGTCTGAGGATGGGATTGTCTACCTGACCAGCGGCTTTCGTGGAAACGCCCTGATGGCGGTTCGTCTGGCCCAGGCCAGGGGAGACGTTACGGATTCTGAAGCGATCCTCTGGAGCCTTGATCGGGATACTCCCTACGTTCCCTCCCCGCTGCTCTACGGGGGAATCCTCTATTTGCTCAAAGGAAACACCGGGATTCTTTCCGCTTTTGACGCCAGGAGCGGCGAGCGCCATTATCAGCAGCGTCTGGAAGGCCTGGGGAACATCTATGCTTCTCCCGTGGGGGCGGGAGGCCGGGTTTACGTTACCGATAGAGCAGGCAAAACCGTCGTCGTCAAGGCGGGACCCGAACCCGAGGTGCTGGCCACCAACTCTCTGGAGGATGGGTTCGATGCCTCCATGGCAGTTGCCGGAGACGAGATCTATTTGAGGGGAACCAGTCTCTACCGCATCTCTACAGAGTAGTCTGTTGCGGCAATAGCTGCCTCTGCTGGCCAACGGTCTCAAGGTTTGAGTGGCCCTTTAGAAACCGGTCTCATTCCAGTACCATCCTGACCCAATATGCCAGTCCAACGTCCACATGGCGCTGTCCAACCGGGATGGAAGTCGGGGCCGTTCACACCCTGGTGGGTTTTCGACCGGTCCAGCCCCGGGAAAATACCGATTGAATGCTATCTTTCAATCAAAGCCCGGGCCCGGGGTAACAATTCCAGCGCCTTCTGGACCTGATTGTCGATTCGGACCTGGACCCTGACTCCTTCGGTCTCCCCGAAGAGGACCAAGAAGACTTCCTGCTGCAGGCGATTGGCCAGTTGGCGGCGGCTCTCAGCGAAATCTTCGTCTGTAAACTCGAGGCCCTCACCGTCCAGGAACTGTCGGAATTGTCCGAGAGTCTCTCCCTCCTCGGAGACGGCAACTTCCTGTTTGATCCGGTCGAGCTCCTGCCTACTCAACCCCCGAAGCTCGTCGAGGGAATGTTGGAAGCGCTTTTCCCCTTCAACTTCACCACGGATCAGCCTTCCCGCAAATTTGTAGAAGAGATTCTTTCGATTCACATTGCCGGCGAATGGAGTATAGCGGTCGATCTCTTCTTCCACATCGGGGCGGATACCCCCTCCTCCATAGACCAGTCTTCCGGAATCGGTCAGAAAGACCTGGTCCAGGGCTGGGGCTGCATCCTGGTTGGCGTAGAGGTAGTCATAGAAGCCGGGCTGAAAAGGTCTTTGGATGAGCCGGCCGCTGGGTGTCTGGTAACTCCCCGTAGTCAGTGCCAGTCCACGCTCTCCCGGGAGAGGGAAGACCGTCTGCACCAGAGCCTTGCCAAACGTCGCCGCCCCCAGCAGCAGCGCCCGGTCATGGTCCTGAAGGGCACCGGCCACGATTTCGCTTCCACTGGCTGAGTGCCGATTGATGAGGACCACCATCGGGTAGAGATGCTGCCGTCCTTTGGGCGCCGGGTAGGGTTGGGTGTCTCCGTCCCGGTTGCGAGTCTTGACGATCACCTGGTCCCGTTTCAGGAATCGGTCGGACACGGCAATCGCCTGCCGGAGTGAGCCGCCGGGATTGTTGCGGAGGTCCAGAACCAGGCCCTCGAGTTCCTTTTCACCAAGTTCGTGCAGGGCATCACCCAACTCCTTCCCGGTTGTCGAGCCGAAGCGCTCGATGCGGATGTATCCCACCCCCGGCTTCAGGTGAAAAACGTGCTTGATGGTGTAGATCGGAATCGCATCGCGCTCTACTTCAAGCTCGAGCGGTGACGCTTCACCGGGGCGCTGCACGCTGATCTTGACCGTGGTACCCTTCGGTCCCTTGATTCTGGGAACCACCTCGTCCGGATAAATCCACTCGTCGATGGGTTCTCCGTCGACTCTGAAAATTACGTCCCCAGGTTGCAGTCCAACTTTGTAGGCGGGGGTTCCCGGGGAGGGCGGCTCCACCACCACGACTCTGCCCGAGCCCGGTGCCGCCGGGCGAATGAGTATGCCCAGACCAGGGTACTCGCCTTCCTGCTCTTCCTGGAGTTGCGAGTAATCGGGAGCAGCAAAGAAGGAACTGTGCGGGTCCAGAGTCCGCAGCATTCCTCGTACTGCGCTCTCCACCAGCTTCGTCGAATCGACCTCAGTGGCGTAGCTGCTCTCCACCCTGCTCAGAACTCCAGAGAAACGCTGGAGCGCTTTCAGCAGATCGGGATGCGCCTCGTCATTGGCCGCCTCCAGCGGCCGGAAGCCGGTCCAGGTTGCGGCGATCACCAGCAGGGACAGCAGGAAACTTCTGGAAACCCTCCTGTGCGGGGTCGGGACTGATGAAGAATGGGACATCATGGGCTTCTCAAATCAGGCGGCTTTCTTACTGGTCTGGATGGCGTCACGAATTCTTTCAATGGCTTTGCGAAGCTGCTCCTCCAGAATGGCCTTGCGCCGGTCGCGGTGAGACTCCAGATCAAACGCGTCTCCCACCGGGAGGTGGTCGTAGTAGTACTGCAGCTCCCAGTTCTGGTCCGGCCAGCGCAGAGAGGGGTTGATGCCAGACTTCCGCACATCCTTGGATTGAAGCGGCGAGCCCGTGGAGCGCACCACCTTCCGGGTGGTGAGAAGGAGCACCGAGCCATCCTCCAGATCCTGTCTCTCCTGGACTCCCCCGTTCCCAATGCTCCTCATGCCCAGGGTTTCCGCGCGTCCGTGATCCTCGAGGGCCGCTGCCAGAATCTCGGCGGCGCCACTGGTTCCTC
Source organism: Acidobacteriota bacterium (assembly GCA_965248635.1). Taxonomy (GTDB): domain Bacteria; phylum Acidobacteriota; class UBA6911; order RPQK01; family CBDAPI01; genus CBDAPI01. Next base: position 967,909 of record OZ252114.1, read on the forward strand.
GATCAATCAGAACCACCATCGGCACATCCGCCAGCGCGACTCCCTGCTCGGCCACGAACTCTTCGCTGGGCCCTTCCCGCCCTGACAGGGTCATGATGTTCGCCCCGGCATCCAGAAAAAGGTCGGCGCTTTCCACCGATTCCTTCAACAAGCCCAGGGCGGTGCCGCGAAGATCAACGATCAATCCTCTGGTTTGGGAATTGTCGATCTGGGAGAGGATCGATTCCAGAGCCAGCGCAACGCCTGCCCTCAGGTGAGGAAGGTGCAGCCGCACGATCCCGTCTTCCAGTGGCTCGGCCGCAACATCAGGAGGGTCGGCGAGACTTCGCAACAGGTGGAGTTGAACCGGCTCGCTGCTGCGGGTGCGGACGACTCGAAGCTCGACTTGGGTGTCGGGGGGACCCTTCAGACGTTGCTCTGCTTCCCAGAGACTCATGAAAGCAGTGGTGGTCCCGTTGATCGATTCAACGAGGGTGCCCGTGAAAAGCCCAGCTTCGTCCGCCGGACTCCCCTCCACCACAGAGACCACATGAAGGTAGCCGAAGAGTTTGTTGACAATCAGGCCAGGGGAGGCCTGGTGCTGATGGTCCAGAGCTTTGAAGGTATCGGCGTTGACATAGCTCGAGTAGGGATCGAGCGACTCGAGCATGGCCACCAGGGCCCCATCCAGAGCCCGCTCCATGCGCGGAGGCTCCACATAGGCATTCTGGACCAACTGGGCGATCCCGTTGAAAAGGGCGAGAGGCCGGCGAGACTGCAGGGGTGTGAATGTCCCGTCATAGACTTCAACCATCGCCCACCACTCCAGGGGTGTCTCCGGTGTCCAGCGTACATAGACGCTGTATTGGCCGGGCGGCGCCGAGGCCGAGCCCCATCGTCCTTCGGCCTGGTTGACCCATTTTCGCGACTGCAGGTCGTAAACTCCCCACGCGACCGGGGGGATCTGTTCCTGTGAGACGACCCAGCGGACTCCCGATGAAGCCTCCTGCGGCCAGAGAGGCGTCGAAGCCAGGAGGAAAAGGATCAAAACGGCGGTGAGCCGGCGGGGCAAGAGTTTTCGACAGAGCAAGCCATCCGTAGTCATTGGTTTCTCTTCCGTTAGATCTGCTAGATCTGCCAAAACGCCTCACTTTATCACTATTCAGGGCCCGCTTTCCTGTGATCCTGCCGGGTGTTCCACGGGGGTGTCCGCCATCGATCCTTTGGAGCGGCTTCGCAGTTGCTGGTTTCTGTTTCTGGTTTCCGGTTCTTCTCTAACAGCTCAAACCTGAAGTGTTACCTATGTTCTGAGCCAAATCTGTTACCCATGTATCGACTGCGCTGCAGCAACCAGCAACCGGCAACCAGTAACCAGTAACCGCCGCGACCGCAGGGAGCGCCTACTCCTCCAACTCCCTCAGGTAATACCAGAGAGCCTCGGCCTGCCGGGCTCCGTCACCAGCGTAAATGGTGGGCAGGGTGGAGCGGCCGTCTTCCAGCCAGAAGGTCGGCATCATGGTTCCGGGTCGGATCCGCTGGGGGTCGCGCAAAAAGTGCATGTAGAATTCGAAACGCAGGCGGCGGCTCATTCGCGAGAGATCAATCGTTTCCGTGTCCGGACCCGCCAGCGGATGACACTGAACGCATCCCAGGGCGGTGGTTTCGATCAGGACCTTTCCAACTTCAGCCTTTTCTTTCGTCGATCCGGTCACGGAGCTCCGTGATTGGAAGGCCGTGCTGCCCGGCCAGCCCCCGGGCCAGTCCACTCGCATAAGCGGGAAAGGTTGCCGCCTCTCCGTCTCGCTCGTGACACGCATTGCAGCGCAGCGCTTCCATCTGGCGCGTGGCGAAGTCGGTCCAGTCGGTCTGACCCAGGGACTCCCAGAAATCGCGAAGGAAAAGATTGAGGTCGGCGCGCTGCTGAGTTGAGAATGGAAAAACCGGAGCCCCACCCCGGCGGGTGTCGTCCTCCGTAAGACATCCGGTGTCCCAATCGATGCCCAGGATCCGGCTGAAAGGCGGAGCTTCAACCCGTGTCGAGAGGCCTTCCAGTTCGTGGCAGTTCAGGCATCCGAGTTCGCTTACCAGGGCCTGTCCTCGGTCACCATTTCCGGAACCGTGAACTCCTTGGGTCGCCGCTGCTGGGGACGACCAGAGATACGCAGTCAGGCCGGCCGCTTCCTGCCGGCTCAGGGAGAAGTTGGGCATGCGGCTCCACGGATCGTGTTTCTCCGGGCCCTGGAGATATTCGATCAGCGCCTCCCTCTTCCAGGCACTCTCCACTCTGGCAAGAGACAAGAGACTGGAGTCTGCCGGTTCGGAATCGAGGGAGTGACAGCCCTTGCATCCCAGCGAGGCATAGAGACTCCGGCCCGCCTCGATTCGGTTCTCATCTCGGAAAAGCTCTTCGAGCTGAGCCCGACCGTCGTCCGGTTCTTCCCGGAGAGTCGCCAGGAAGAGAGCCAGATCGGCCACTTGTTTCTGGGCCTCGAGTCGACTCTTCGACAAAACCTGGGGCATGGTGGCGTGGCTTTTCATCTCTCGAGGGTTCAGGAGCCAGTTCCTCAGCCAGGATTCACCACGCCGGCTGCCGATGCCATTCAGAGCGGGGGCACTCCGTTCCAGCTCCGGCATGGGGTGGTCGCCCAGCGGGTTTCTGCGTAGATGGCATCGGATGCAGAAGCTTTCGGCAAACAGGCGCCGTCCGCGCCTGGCCGACTCGCCTTCCTGCAAAGCCGTATCGCGGGCCTCGTGGACGAGAAAGTCGGGCGGCACTGGTTCCGCCGGCCTGCCTCCCGGAGACCATGACAACCGGAAAACGGCGTCTCCTGTTCCCGGGCTCTCATAATCCAGAACAATCCGGTTCAACCCTTGCTTGAGCATCACGGGTTGACTGGAGCTTCCTGTCAGGTCTCCTTCGGCCTCAATGATCTTGGAGCCATTCATCTCAAGCTCAGCCTGCCCCCGGCCTTGCAAATGAAAGGCAGCCTGCTCATTCAGAGGGAGCTTCAGGTAACCACGCCAGCGTGATCGAAAGGGTCCGGCAGGAACCAGCGCCGAGGGGGGGGAATCCTGCTCGACATAGAGGGCAGCCAGGCGGGAAACGCGGGACTCCGCCCCCACCTGGAGTTCACTGACGGACCGAACCCCCTGAATCAGGCCCGGGGCTTCCTCGCCGAGCTGAACGGCCTGGCGAATGGTTCCGACTGTCCTGCGGTCGTCAATCCGCCCCCAGCCGGAAGCCGTTCCCAGGCTGTGAATCGTATGGTGCACGAAAGATCGAAGACCCGTCCCGGCGGTGCTCCTCAGGTTGAAGTCGATGTGCATCTGCATCACCGGTGTGAGATCGGGGAACTCCAGAAAAACAGTTCGGGAGTCAGGGGACAGAGCGACTGAGCGCAGCGTCAGGGTGTCCCGTCCTGCCCTTCCGTCCAGCCGGTAATCGGGAGACCCGTACTCTTCCCGCCAGCGGTAATTCCACACCTGAGCGTGATAGCTGCCCCGATCCAGTGCGGAATCGGGCTGCAAAGGCTCCGTGAAGCGAACCAGAACTCCGTCTCTCGCTACCTCCAGGTGCTCGGGCATTAGAATGGGTTTTCCCGTGTAGCGCACCCGGTAAAACCCGCCCGCTCGGGTCCGGTCTCCGGCCCATCCAAAAAGACCGCATACGTAAAGTTGTCCGTCACTGCCCCGGAAGCGGCCTCTCATGATCCCGGTGTTGAAGTTGAGCGGAAACGGGGTCACGCCACCCTGGCTGATGCCGTCGATGTCCTGACGAAACACCAGCTCTATTTTTCCGGTTCCGTAGGAGAGCCCGAGGATTCTGTCGTGGAAAGGACCCCAGCGATCCGAATCGATCTTCACGAAGGTGCTCGGAGATCGATCCACGCCGGGATGAATCCAGGCCAGAGGCTGGACAAAGTCAGTGGGAGGCTCTCCCTGGTGATAGGACCACCGGTAGCCGTGGAACTCACCGGGCTGGATGAGATTGATCCGGTTTGCAGGAGTCCAGTGCCCCTGCTGATCGGAGCTCCAGAACTCCCTTTCGGGAGTGATCAGCAGGCCGTTGGGAGCCCGGAAGCCGTTGGCCAGGATCTCACTCCGGGAGCCGTCGCGGGAAACTCGAATCAGAGTGCCGTGGCGCGGGATCACGGCATCCAGAGCATGGCGGCCTCCCTTCATGTAATAGAAGTCCCCATCCGGTCCCTGCTGGAGGTCCATGGCGAACTCATGGAAGTGCTCGGTCACCTGGTGGTCATTGTTGAAGTTCTCGTAGTAGTCGGCTTCGCCGTCGCCGTTCAGATCATGGAGCAAGGTGATCTGGTCACGGCCCAGGACATAGATCTGATCATCCACGATGTGTAGCCCGAGTGGCTGAAACAATCCCGAGGCGAGGCGCTGCCAGCGGAGGTGCCCGAGAGCACTGGTCAGGCCCGACACAACCCAGACGTCTCCGTTCCAGGTGTAGATGGCGGCCCGGCTTTCGTCCTCAAAGAAGTCGAACCCCCCGAATCTCATCCACGAGTCCCACGGGTTCTCCTCCGGCACGGTGATTTCATCGATGACGTAAGGCCCGTCGCCGTCACCCATCCTCCCGGAGGTGGTGAGCGTCTGTCGCCAGCGCCGCGGGCCTCCGTTCGTCAAGGGCCTCAGATCCCGTGCCGCAAGAGCCTCTGCGGCCAGCTGGCGGAAGGAGTCGAGTTCAACTTGGGCACCTCTCCAGATCAGAAGTTTCAGGCGGGCAGCTGAAATGGCCGGGAGCTGCAGGCGAATCCGGCCACGGTCGGTCAGCCAGCGGGTGCCGGCCGGAGCCCCCACAACCGCCGCTGCGGTGACTCGACCCACTCCCCCAAGGACGGCAATCGACTTACCGGCTTCAGCCCCCTGGCTCAGTTCCCGCCCGTCCAGCGCCAGGATCCTCTCGCCTGGCTGTGGACTGGCGGCAACCTGAAGGAAGAGCTCGGAGGTCAGGGATCTCAAGTCCAGCTCCCGCGAGAATGCCGTCATCTCCTTGCCCATTTCCAGGCCCGGCATCTCCAGCACGTTTGTCTTCCCGACCGTATAGGCAAGAATCACCCGGTTGTGGTGGAGGTAGAGTCCCTTGAAGTGCCCGTGTTCCCTGGGCAGGGGCCCGTACGGAATCTGGCGAGGATCTATGAGCTCCGGTTGGGTCGACCAGCCCGGTGCCTTCGGGTTGGCGAACTGGGTTTCTCCCGAAATCAGCGGATGGGTCTCGTGACTGCCGTCGAAGACGACGCCCTTGAGGTCGACGAAGTCGCCCTCCCATCCCACCGAATAACGAAGCAGGTCGGTGTCGAAAACGACCGACTCCCGGTGCTGGCGGCCGTAGACTTTGTCAAAGCGAATCGCGATTCCCTTGTAGGCGATGTTGCCAAGGGGCCAGGGAGCTTCAATGGAGGCGGTCAGGAAGGGGCCGTAGTCCATGTCCCGCCACCGGTCTCCCGTCTTTGGAACCGGTTCCGGGTGGTAGAAAACCTGCTCCTCGATCGAAGAGGATCTGAAAAACCAGGGCCAGCCAGCTTCCCGGGAGCTGAGCAGCCCGCTCACTAGAAGCGAAATGAAAATGAGCAAAAAAGTGAGAAGCTTCAAGGTGGCTGGTGCTCCTGATGGGGACCAGTCTGTGCCCTTCGTGGTGGGTTACCCGAAAACGTGATTTGGTGCATTCATTCACTCCATTCCTGTGGACTGGGGCGTGTCGCCCCGTGGGACTTCCACCACGGACTGCTGGGATCCTGGTCATCTATCTCCCCTTGAAATTCGGTTTTCGCTTCTCGGCAAAAGAGCGGGGACCCTCTTTCGCATCCTCTGAAGCGACCATCTGCTCGTACAGAGAGAAGGCCCCGCCCCGGACCAGCCGGAAGGCCTCTTCGACGCTCACATCTTCCGTTTCCCGCACGACCTGCTTGATACCCATGATCGAGAGGGGGGCTTTCTCCGTAATCTGTCCTGCCATCTCGCGGCTTGTCTCGAGCAGGTCGGGAAGAGGAACGACCCGGTTGACCAGACCGTGCTGAGCAGCCTCCTGTGCACCCATTCGTCGTCCTGTCAGCAGCATCTCCATGGCAACCGCCCAGGGCAGGCGCCGCGGCAGCCTCTGCACCCCACCCGCAGCGGGCATGATGCCCCAGCCGGCTTCGGGAAGATAAAAGAGCGCGTGCTGCGCCGCCACAATCAGGTCACAGGCCAGAGCCAGCTCGAACCCGCCTCCAATCGCATACCCATTGACTGCTGCGATCACCGGCTTGTTGAGGTCAAAGATCTCGGTTAAGCCGGCAAAGCCTCCTCGCCCGAAATCCGAGTCGGCCCTTTCTCCTGCGGCCGCCGCTTTCAGATCCCATCCGCCGGAGAAAAACTTTTCACCGGCACCGGTCAAAATGGCGACCAGCAAGTCCGGGTCGTCGCGAAACTCGATGAACACTTCACCCAGGGTGCGACTGGTGTGTACATCGATGGCGTTGGCTTTGGGTCGGTCGAGGGTGATCTCCAGGACCTTGCCGTTTCGTTCAACTCTCACCGGACTGCTCATTCTGAATTCCTCCCGGACAGCAGCCAAACTGCTCCTGGCAGAGAGGATCCTACTCCAGGATTAACATGGTTGGAAGGGTCGGCGGCGAAAAGTCGACGCGCCAGAGAAGGAGGATCCCGGTGTCTCGGTGCTTCCACACCGGTGGATTCCACTCTGCGACAGCCTCATAAGGGAAAAAGGGAGCTTTTCTCGCCGCTGTAGTAGGATGGGCGTCTTCCAGACATTATGTTGTTTGTTGATGGCTACCGGAGAGTCGTATGGATCTCAATTTGACACCAGAAGAAAGACGTTTTCGGGATGAGATACGGGACTGGCTGGACACCAATCTACCCGATGGTTGGGAACCCCTGTTTCAGAATCGGGGCGAAGATATGGAAAGCTGGGTTCACTTTCTGAAGGGATGGCAGCGGAAGCTCTTTGACAATGGACTGGTTGGGATCGGATGGCCCAAAGAGTACGGAGGCCGGGGGGCCACCATAATTGAGCAGCTCATCCTGACCGAGGAGCTGGCCCGAGCCGGAGCCCCGGAACTGCTCCACATCGCAGCGGGCCTCGAACTGGTGGGCCCGGCTTTGATGCATCACGGCACTGCGGAGCAGAAACAGCGCTATCTTCCCAAGATCCTGGGGGCGGAAGAGGTCTGGTCTCAGGGATTCTCCGAGCCCGGGGCGGGCTCGGACCTGGCTGCCCTGCAAACCCGTGCGCTTCTCGACGAGGATTACTTTGTGGTCACGGGGCAGAAGGTCTGGATCAGCTCCGCCGGGATTTCGGATTACAACATCATGCTGGTCCGCACGGATCCCGACGCTCCCAGACACAAAGGGATCAGTTGTCTGCTGGTCGATATGCACAGTCCCGGGGTCACGCTCACTCCAACCCGCCAGATGACCGGCGAGTCCGAGTTTGCAGAGATCTTTCTCGATAGTGTCAAGGTCCCCCGTGAAAACCTGCTGGGAGGGCTGAATGAGGGATGGTCCGTTGCGATGACGATCCTGATGTACGAACGAGGTACCGCAGCCATTGCCGCTCAGCAGGTGGCTCGAACTCAGCTGGACGAACTGCTCGAGCTGGCGAAGTCGTTGCAGGTGGGTGAAAGCACTGCTGCTGCCGATCCGATCCTGAGGCAGCGGCTGGCCCAGGCCCACATCGAGGTGGAAATACTCAAGCACATTATTCATCGGACAGCGAGCCAGATTCACCGTACCGGAAAACCGGGTTCGGAAAGCTCCATCATCAAGACATTCTGGAGTGAAATGGAGCGCCGCCAGAAGGAGACCGCGATGGAGATGCAGGGTCTGTACTCGCAGTTGAGCAAGGGCTCGAAGTGGGCTGTGGATGACGGTCGCTGGCAAAGAGAGTATCTCTGGTCACGCGCGGGAACCATCTATTCCGGAAGCTCAGAGATTCAACGCAACATCATAGCCCTGCGCGTGCCGGGTATGCCAAGGGGATAGAGTAGTTCCAGGTTCCAGGTTCCACGCTTATTTGAAACCCAGGCCGGTCGAAAAAGAGGAAGAAAATGGATTTTTCTTTCAATGATGAACAGGAGATGATTCGGACCCAGGCGGCGGATTTCCTGAAAAACGAGTGCCCCGCGAACCTGGTTCGTGAACTGATGGAGAGCGAGCACGGACACAGCGAGGATCTGTGGGAGAAGATCATCGAGCTGGGATGGTCGGCACTTCCTTTTCCCGCAGAGTACGGAGGACTGGACCTCACCGTTGTGGACCTGGCCATCATCCTGGAGGAAATGGGCAAGGTGCTCTTGCCCGGAACCTATTTTTCAACGGTCGTCCTGGGGGGACTCACACTGCTGGCGTCTGGCAGCGAGGAGCAGAAGCGACAGTGGCTGGAACCACTTGCAGAAGGCAGTCTGAAGGCTACCCTGGCTGTGGCGGAACCGGCGGGCAGAATCGATGCCGCGGGCGTTACACTCAAGGCCGATCGCCAGGGTGACTCTTACTCACTGAGCGGCACCAAGTTATTCGTCCCCGATGCCCACACTGCCGATCTCATCATTTGTGCTGCCCGGACCGGGGATTCCGCCGATCCGTCCCAGGGGATCTCTCTACTTGCCGTGGATCGGGACTCGGTGGGGCTGGGCGTCAAGCCACTGCAGACACTGGACCAGACGCGCCGGCTTTACGAAGTCACTTTTGATGGGGTGCAACTCACCGAGTCGAGAATCCTCGGGGAAGCGGGCCAGGCCTGGCCCGTCCTGGAAACAGTACTGGATAAGGCTGCCATCGGCCTCTCGGCTGAGATGGTTGGCGGAGCGCAGAGGATGCTCGATTTATCGGTGGAGTACTCCAAGGAGCGGGTTCAATTCGGTCGCCCCATAGGGAGTTTCCAGGCCATCCAGCACAAGTGTGCCGACATGCTCATTTACACGGAGGGCGCCCGATCGGCTGTCTATGCAGCCGCCTGGGCTGCCAGTCAGGAAAGCGAGGATCTGGCTGTGCAGACGTCGATCGCCAAAGCCTACACCAGCGACGCCTTCCGGTTCGTCGCCGGAGAAGGTATCCAGATCCACGGGGGTATGGGGTTTACCTGGGACGAAGACCCCCAGCTGTACCTGAAACGGGCCAAGTCAGCAGAAGTCGCATTGGGAGACGCCACCTACCACCGGGAACGAATCGCTACTCTGATCGGGCTCTAGCTGGACTTCAAGCGTCATCGACACGACCTCTTGCTGCCCCGTATCTGGGGAAAGGAGAGGTTCGGCTGGAATCTGGAATCTGGAATCTTCCTCGGTTAAGATCATTGGACTTTCAGCCAGGCTTGCTATGAATGTTGCAGTGCGAAGAATGCAGGAGGAGGATCGCGACCGGATCGTTGCGTTGCACCTGCAGGCCTTCAATCTGCCCGGCGGAGATCTGGATCGCCTCTACGCGATCCCCCTTGAGGATGTCCGTGTGGTCACTGAAGACGGACTACCGGTGGCTTCCCTCCGGTTCCTCCGGGTGGGGCATTTCTGTGGGGGGCGAAGCGTGGCGGCGGCCGATGTCACGGCGGTTCAGGTTGCACCCGAATATCGCAGCAAGGGGTACGGCGGGCTGCTGATGAGAGAAGCCCTGCAGGAATTGAGAGCAGAGGGAACGCCTCTCTCCACCCTCTACCCGAGCACCCCCTCGCCCTACCGCCGGGCCGGCTATGAAATGGCGGGCGTCTATACTCGCTACAGCGTGCCGGTTGCGGCTCTGCCTCGACATCGATACCAGAATGTTGAGACCTGGGACGACAGCTCTCTGGATGAGATTGCGGACTGCTACGAGTCCCGCGCCAGGGAGTTCGAGGGTCTTCTGGATCGACCCCGGCCATGGTGGCCAGAGCGGATTCTGCGCGTCGCGCCTCCCGAGAACAGGCCCGTCTATCGGTACCTGGTGCGCCGCCAGGGGAGGGTGACCGGATACATGGTGTTCACTCAGGAGAGGGCGGATAGTCCGATCCCGTACTTTTACAGTCTCGGCTGTCGTGATCTGGTCTGGCACGATGCGGAGACGGCCCGAACTCTGCTGGGATTTGCGGCCAGCCACCGCGCCCTGGCCACGGATCTGACCTGGACCGGACCCGTCGAGGATCCGGTGACCTTCTTCCTGGATGAGCAGGACGCCACTGCCCAATGGTCCATGCTCTGGATGGCGCGTCTGATTCATGTAAGAAATGCGCTCGAGGCACGCGGATATCCCCCCGGCGTCGAGGCTTCTGTCGAGTTCAGCGTCGAGGATGCAGTGCTCGCGACCAACTCACGGGCCTATCGTCTGCAGGTATCGCGCGGGCAGGCACGTGTTGAGTCCATAGACCGGGCACGGATGAAGGTCGACGTGGGTGGATTGGCTGCCATGTATACCAGCTGGCTGCCGGCTCGAGAGGCTGTTCGTTGCGGACATCTGATCGATGCCGGCAAACAGGAAGTAGAAATCCTGGAGGCAATGTTTGCCGGGGCAAAACCCTGGCTGGCCGATCAATTTTAGTCGGGAAGAAACTCAAATGTACGAACCGGCCGACGGTGCTCTCTCATGGGGTTCCCGCATTTCCCAACTGGCCGAACAGCATCCTGACAAGATCGCCATGATTCTTGCATCTCGCGAGGAGGGGGACCGACCCGTCGCCTGGACCGAGATCGATGTGACCTCCAATCGGGCGGCCCACCTGCTCAAGAATCGCAGAGTTGGGGAGCATTCCATGGTTGTCATCGGTCTTCCCAACGGTTTCGAGCATGTGCTGGCTACGCTCGGGGTGTGGAAACTGGGTGGATGCGTGCTGCCGGTAAATGCCCGTCTGCCTGCCCGTGAGCGGGATCAGATTCTGGAGATTGCGGGGTCCGGCGTGGTGGTGGCCGACTGGACAGATCTGAAAGAAGCGGTCGTCAGCTCCCAGGACCTGCAGTCACTGGATGACTTCTCGAACGAGTCGCTTCCGGACCGGATCTCTCATCCGGCCAAGGCAATCGCCTCCGGCGGCTCCACAGGTCGACCCAAAGTGATCGTAGATCCCAGCCCCTGGGCCAGGGAACCGGGAGAAATTGCAAAGCTGGCGGCCCACATCACCGGGTTTCGATCAGGTCAGGTCCAACTGGTCGCAGGGCCCCTCTATCATCATGCGCCCTTCTGCTGGACTTTCTGGGGGCTCTTCGAGGATCAGACCGTGGTGCTCATGGAGCGCTTTGATGCGGCTCGGGCGGTGGACCTGATCGAACAGCACGGTATCAACTTCTCCTGCCTGGTGCCCACCATGATGCGCCGCATGATCCGTCTGCCGGATATTCGCCAGCGGGATCTTTCCAGTCTGGAGGCCCTCTACCACACCGGAGGCCCCTGTCCGGCCTGGCTCAAAGAAGCCTGGATCGATGTGGTTGGTCCCGAGAAGATCTACGAAGCTTACGGCTCGACGGAGGACATCGGATATACGGCCATCCGGGGTGACGAATGGCTGGAGCATCGAGGGAGTGTGGGACGACCCGGAAATAACGAACTGAAGATCCTGGGCGAAGGGGGAGAAGAACTGGCCCCCGGGGAAGTGGGTGAGGTGTTCATGCGCCGCAACGATATGACCGGCCCAACCTACAAGTACATGGGCTCGGTTCCCGCCAAGATGACAGCGGACGGTTTTTCCAGTGTGGGAGACCTGGGCTGGGTGGATAAAGATGGGTACTTGTTTCTGGCTGATCGACGAGTCGACATGATCGTCTCCGGTGGAGCCAATGTGTACCCGGCCGAAGTGGAAGGGGCTCTGGCCGAGCACCCGGATGTCGACGACGTGGCCGTTGTCGGCGTACCCGACGAGGAGTGGGGACGGCGGGTGCATGCCATCATCCAGCCTGCCGATTTTGCACACTCTCCGGGCACGGACCGGCTGGACTATCATTGCCGGGAGCGTCTGGCGGCTTACAAGGCTCCCAAGTCGTACGAGTTTCTCCGGACCCTGCCCCGCAACCAGGCGGGCAAGATCCGAAGATCCGCGCTCGTCGCAGAGCGCCAGCAGGGATGGACGGAAGACATGCAGCCCGGTTCAAAGAAAGACTCTTGATGATTCGATTCCTTCCAATACTTGCCAGGGCCTTGTTGGGCGGCCTGGTTATAGTTTCCTCTGTTTCGCCCCTGTCCGCTCAGGAGCCGTTGGGCCCTCGCAACGCCAACTACAGCCTGGTCGAAGAGGAGATGCGAAGAGGATTCGACATGGGCTGGTGCAGTCCGTGAGGCGAGTCCTCAAGAAAGTTGAAGCAGAATTCAGTGTCAAGTACCTCCGCTCCCCGGCTGAGTAAAGAGATCAGCTCCATCGACTACCTGAGTATCGGGTTCGGCAGCATGGTGGGAGTCGGATGGATCATTGTCCTGGGTGACTGGTTGACTCAGGCTGGTCCCGTGGGAGCCATTCTGGCCTTCGTGTGCGGAGGTCTGGTGACCATGCTGGTAGGAGTCTGCTATGCAGAACTGGCGACATTGTTGCCGGTCTCGGGCGGAGAGGTAGCCTATGCCTACGAGATCTACGGTCTGAGAACCAGCTTTGCCATGGGTTGGGTGCTGTCTCTCCCCTACGTAGCCGTGACTGCCTGGGAGGCTATTGCGGTTGCCTGGATCGTCAACATTTTTCTTCCCGGGATCGAGGGACCGGTTCTTTACACGGTTCGAGGTTATCCGGTGCATCTGGGAAGTCTCTTGCTGGGAGTCGGTGGCATGGCGGCCCTTACTTACCTGAATTACCGGGGCGCCAAGGCGTCGGCACAGGTTCAGGGAGTCCTCACTTCCGGGCTTGTTCTCATCACCGCGATCTATGTCCTGGTGGGTGTCGGAGGGGGAGAAGTGGCCAATCTCAAGCCACTGTTCGGAACCAACTCCGGCGGTGCCGCCTGGCTCGGTTTGCTGGCCATTTTGATGACTGTTCCCCAGTGGCTGGGGGGGTTCAACTTGATCCCCCAGTTGATGGAAGAGAAGGCTCCCGGCATCTCACTGCGACTGGTCGGCCGTGTCATTGTCATCTCCATCGCGATGGGGGTTGCTTTCTATTCTCTGGTCATCCTGGCTGCCTGCATGGTTGTGCCCTGGGAGGAATTGCTCACCGTTGAAATGCCTGTCGCAGCAGCTTTCGAAGCCGCTTTTGGATCACCTCTCCTGGCCAAGGGAGTGCTGCTGGCAGGTCTTTGCGGACTTCTCACCACCTGGAACGGCTGCTTCATCGGCGGCTCGAGAGTTCTTTTTGCCCTGGGAAGGTCTCGCGTGATTTTCCCTGCCCTTGGCCGGGTCCATCCGGTCTTCCACACACCTTCGACGGCTGTCGTGTTCGTGGGATCCGTGGGAATCTTCGGTGCCCTGGTGGGCAGAAGTGCCCTGGTTCCAGTCATCAACGTCAACGCCACCTGCTTTCTGTTTGCCTTCTTATTGAGCTGTGTGGGTGTCGTCAAGCTGCGTCTCCAGAAGCCGGATGCCCCGCGCCCCTTCCGGGTCCCCGGGGGCATCGCTGCGGCGGGGGCAGCCGCAGTTGCGTGCCTGCTGTTGTTTCCTGTGACCTTCTATCAACCTTATGTCGCGGCCCGGGGGGCCTTTCCGATCGAGTGGGGCTTTCTGATGGTGTGGGCTTTTCTGGGTGTGTTGTTGTGGTTGTTTTCCCGCAAAATCCGGGGCAGCATTGGCGAACAGGAGCGGCGGGCGATCATGCTGGGCAAGGGCGATCCTTCCCTCTGCGGAGGAAGAACCGATGCGTAATTACTTGCGAAGAGCCATGACTCCGTTCTGGTTCCTGATCTTCCCGGCTGTCCTCGCCAGCCAGGTTGAGGCCCGGCGTTTTCCCCCACCCCAGCCCCAGTACGAGGTGCAGGTGAAGCGAAGCGTCATGGTTCCCATGCGAGATGGCGTGCGGTTGTCCACCGATCTCTACTTTCCGAAGGGGGCAGGGGAGAAACTCGCGGTCATTCTGATGCGAACGCCCTACAGCAAGAATGAGTTCTACGATGCACCGGGGAAGGGGCCCTACATCTTTGGTGGGCAGGGATTCCTCGTGGCTGTCCAGGATGTACGAGGAAAGTATGAGTCCGAAGGAGATTACCTGGTTGTGGCCAACGAGGGCAGAGACGGCTACGACACGGTTTCATGGTTGGCTTCACGGCCCTTTTCCACCGGCAAGATTGGAACCTTCGGGTGTTCGTATCGGGGCGAATCCCAGATGTATCTGGCCCGGCTGGAGCATCCCAGCCATGTCGCCATGATTCCCCAGGCGGCCGGCGATGCGTACTGGAAGCGGGCCTGGCTTCGCTACGGAGGGGCCTTTGAACTGGCTCCTGCGTTCGGATGGTTTCGAGACTCGGGGAGCAAGGTGTCCCTGCAGCCACCTCCGGGAGTTCCGGACGATTTCTACGCCAGGATGGGGAATTACTTCAATCCCGCACCGGTTATGCCGGAAGTAGACTACGAGAAGATCTGGGCCACGCTGCCGACCGTTGATCTGCAGAAAATCGCTGGATCTCTCCCCAGCGACTGGGAAGACCTGGTGACCCGTCCCAATCCGCATGATCCCTGGTACGACCAGTTTGGTTTTGTCCGGGAGAGCGACAGTTTCACCACACCGGCACTGCACATCAACAGCTGGTATGACTACGGAGTGGGGCGTACTTTGAAGATGTTCAATATCATGCGGGGCAACTCGAAGGGCTCGCCGGCGGGAGACAACCAGTTCGTGATCGTTTCCCCGACCGCCCACTGCGGCTCAGAGAGAACGCCGCAACCAACTGTTGTCGGCACCCGCAACCTGGGCGATACCAGTCTTGACTACTGGGGCCTGTACGTGCGCTGGTTCGACTACTGGTTGAAGGGCATCGAGAATGGAGTCACCAAAACCACCCCGAAGGTACAGATCTATGTGATGGGCAGGAACAAGTGGCGGAGCGAAAGTGAGTGGCCTCCGGCCCGCGCCAAACTCAAACCCTTCTACCTGCGCAGTGATGGTCATGCCAACAGCCGTTTCGGAACGGGGTATTTGAGTCCCGAAGAGCCGTCATCCGAAGAACCGGACCGTTTTACCTATGACCCGGCGACTCCGGTGCCTTCGCTGGGAGGGCCGTTGTGCTGCACCGGGGCCCCAAACGCTGCGGCCGGAGCGTTTGATCAGTCTGAAGTGGAGACCCGGCAGGATGTGCTGGTCTACTCCAGTCCTGTGCTCAAATCCGGGGTGGGAAGTGACAGGTCCAATAGAAGTCGTCCTGTACGTATCCTCTTCGGCCCGGGATACGGACTTCACGGCCAAGCTGGTGGATGTGTATCCGGACGGTACCGCTTACAACGTCCAGGAGGGCATCCTGAGAGCCCGCTATCGCAAGGGGTACGAAAGGGAAGTCTGGATGGAGCCGGATGGAGTCTATGAGGTCCGAGTCAGCCTGGACGTGACCAGCAACTACTTCGGCCCCGGACACCGCGTCCGCCTGGAGGTTTCCAGCAGTAACTTCCCGCGCTTTGACCGAAACCTCAACACGGGCGGCAAAAACTACGACGAGACCCAGTGGGTGGTGGCCCGGAACACGGTACACCACACCGGAGACTACCCGTCACACATTCTCCTGCCGGTGATCAGGTAGGGGAAACGTTCCGGGTTTCGAGTTCCGGGTTCCGAGTTATTTGGAATCTGGAATCTCTCAATACGAATAGAACCCCTGGCCGGCGGCCTTACCGGTGTGGCCGTCCTCGACCATCTGGCGCAGCAAACGGGACGCCCTGTACCGCTCATTGCCCAGTTCGGCGTGGCGCTTATCCAGAGACGCCAGCAGGCGGTCGAGGCCGATTTCGTCCGCCCGTTTGAGCAGATCCCAGGGAAATGCCATTCCCAGCCGAAGGGCCAGGTCCACCGTCTCCGCTGAACACACCTCGTTGTCGATCAGCCAGGCGGCTTCGTTGACCATTAAGGCGTAAAATGCGGTCGGGTCGACGGATTCTCCGGCCTCCCGGGAGTACTGGGCCCCCCCTTTGCTGTAGTCATAAAAGCCTTTTCCGGTCTTCCGTCCCAGTTCTCCCTTTTGGAACTTTTCCTCGACGATCGGGGGGATCGGGCCGCCCATTTTGTTGATGAAGTCGTAGGCAATGTCGAGGCCTCCAAAGTCCATCAGTTCGAGCGGGCCCATGGGCATCCCCTCGTGGAACTTCATGCGGCTGTCGATTCCCTCCACGGTGGCCTCTCCCCGGGAGAGCATTCTCATCGCCTCGAGGCCGTATCCGATGTTGATTCGATTCACGATAAAAGCATGCACATCCTTTTCCACGCGAACCGGCGTCTTTCCGAACTTCTCAGACAGCTCCACCGCGAAGTCCATGGTCTGGTCGGAAGTCTTTTCCCCCCGGATTACTTCGACCAGGGCCATCATGACCGGGGGATTGAAAAAGTGCATGCCAACGACCTGTTCGGGGCGTCGTGTGACCCCTCCGATCTCGGTGATGGAGAGGGAACTGGTATTGGAGGCGAGGATGGCCTCCGGGGGGGCCGCCTGATCCAGTCTTGCGAACAGCTCCTTTTTCAGCTTCATCCTTTCGGGTACGGCCTCAATGACCACATTTGCCTCTGAGACCGCTCTCTCCAGATCAGCTTCGACAGCCAGCAGGTCGGCGGCATTCTCGGCAACCCGGGGGGAGATGACGCCCTTCTCACTCAATTTGCCCAGGCTCCAGAGGATGGCCGCCATGCCCTTGGAAACCAGTTCCTCATTCCGGTCATTGAGCGTCACGGAGAACCCGGCCAGAGCGGCAACTTCCGCAATCCCGTGGCCCATTGTTCCTGCGCCAATAACCGTAATCCTGCCTCTGTCTTCTATCCTCATGGCTCTCTCCTGTTCGATGGGAGTACTTAGTACTCCCTTCCATAAATACGATGACGTTTGCGGATGGGTCTTGCGAGGTGAGATCGCGAAGAGAGGAGGAGGCGATGCAGAAGCATCGTCGACGACGAACGACAAAGAGATCGACCGCAACCCCCATCCGCCCGGAGGGTTGGGGCGGGACGGGCCCATCTCTTTGTTGTTCCTCCTCGCCGATGTTCGCACATCGACTCGTCGTCTCGCCTCAATCTGGTCTCCGTCGCGCTCCCAACAAACGTCATCGTATTTATGGAAGTGAGTACTTAGCTCAGTCGCACCAGGAAGTCCTCGAAGGTGGGCTGCACGGTCACTCCTCCGGGCATCTGAGCATCGAGTTCCTCCAGGGTCCATCGACCTTCGCTTTCCAGCGTTTTCAACACCCCGGGCATGGACACGACCAGGATTCGATTCCCGATCACGTGAAAGATCTGCCGGGTCACGGCGCAGTTTTCTTCAGCCAGCCACCCAACCAGCGGAGACACGTTCGCCGGATGATAGAGATCGAGCTCTTCTTCGTTTTCGGGAGGCTGCAGCACGTCCTCGACCCCAGGAGTCGTCAGGGCCAGTCGGGTCCGGGCGGAGGGCGAGATTGCATTGGATCGGACGCCGTAATGACCGACCTCGGCCGCGATCACTTGGGAAAGGGCCACAATCCCCAACTTGGCAGCGGCGTAATTGGCCTGGCCGAAATTCCCCACCAGTCCCGATACTGAGGATGTGTGAATGACACTGGCCCGGACTTGCTGTCCCGACTTGGCCTGCTGGCGCCAGTGCCGCAGGGCATGATGACTGGGGGCGGCGTGGCCTTTCAAATGGACTTTGATGACACCATCCCACTCCGCCTCGGTCATGTTGGCGAGAGTCCGGTCGCGCAGAATTCCAGCGTTGTTGACCAGCACGTGCAGGTCTCCGAACGACTCAATGGCCAGACGAATCATTTCCCCGGCCTCCTCCCAGCCGGAGACATCGTGGCCGCTGAAGACGGCCTGGCCTCCTGCGGCCAGAATCTCATCCACGACCTGTTCACCCGGAGCCCTGTCCGCACCCTCTCCGTCGACCGCGCTGCCCAGGTCATTGACGACCACCCGAGCACCGTGGGAAGCCAGGAAGAGGGCATGTTCGCGGCCCAGCCCGCGGCCTGCTCCTGTCACGACGGCAACTCTTCCTTCTAGACGCCTACTCATCTGAACCCCCTATGGCCAAAAATTGGGAAGAGGCGGCACATCCTCTCGATCTCGCCAGGCCACCTGGACCCGATCTCCGATCTGGACTCCTTCGCTCTCGATGTTGGTGAGCATCCTGGGACCTTCGTCCAGCTCGACAACCGCCACGATGTAGGGTACTGGAGGGGACGGCAGCAGCTGGCGTCGGACCGTGGTCATCGAGTAAACGGTGGCGGTTCCCCGGGCCTGGACCCATTCAACGTCCGACTCACAGTGGAGGCAGAAGGGTCTTCCATAAAACTGATAGCGATTACATTCCGTGCAATGTTGGATTTTGAGCTGCCGCCGGGTGGCAGCGCGCCAGTATTCCTGGTTGAAGGCGTCGCCGTACGGTTCAGATTCACTCATTGGCAAGTATCACCGTTGAAGCAGTAGAAAAGAGCCCGCCGACGCCGTTGGCTGCTGCCAGCCTGGCTCCCGGCACCTGGCGGTCTCCGGCCGCCCCTCGAAGCTGTCGAACCGCCTCGACAAGAAGAAGCAGCCCCAGCGCTCCCGGGTGGTTATAAGAGAGGCCTCCACCGGAGGTCAGAGCGGGGAAGTCGCCACCGGGTCCCAGCCTGCCCCCTTCCACAAAGGCTCCCCCTTCGCCTTTTTCACAGAACCCCAGGTCTTCCAGCTGCAGAATCACCGTAATGGTGAATGAGTCATAGGGTTCAAGAACGTCGATGTCTTTCGGCTGGATGCCGGCCATGCCAAAGGCCTCTCGGCCGGCCAGCCTGGCCGCTGTCTTCGTCATGTCCGGCATCTGACCGATGTGCCAGTGGGTGTGGCTTTCTCCGGCTCCCAGCACTCGGATCGCCTTCTTGGCGGCATCCCGGGCCCGGGCCTGACTGGTGAGAACCAGAGCACCTCCACCGTCTGTGACCAGGCAGCAGTCCAGCAGATGAAGGGGATCCGACATCATGGGTGAAGCCAGAACCTCCTGCACCGTCAAGGGATCACGAGACCAGGCCTTCGGATTCAGCTGAGCCCAGGAACGGGCGGCTACGGCCACTTCCGCCAGCTGCTCGGGGCTGGTTCCGTATTGATGCATGTGTCGAGCCGCCAGCAGGGCGTAGTGTCCGATGGGCACCGGAATCGCATAGGGAGCCTCGAACTGGGTGATGATGTTGTCATCATCCAGGGGTAGAACCCTGCTGCGGTTGCGCTTGCTTCTCTGCCTGGAGGCGTAGGCCACCAGCGCCACCTCGCAGCGGCACGTGGCGATGGCTGTCAGGGCGTGATGAACGTGGGCCTCAAAGGCTGCCCCCCCGAGGTTGGTCGTATCTGCGTAACGCGGCTGGATGCCGAGATACTCGCCCACCTGGACAGAGCCTTGTTCGCCCATGTAGTTGACGAAAATGCCGTCCACATCGGAGAGAGTCATACCCGCTTCTGCCAGTGCCTCGCGGGCCGCCACAGCTACCATGGAAAGCTCACTGTGACCGGCCACTTTCCCCAGCGGGGCCTCGGCCACGCCGGCAACATACACGGGATTCCGGGACAAATTGTTCACGATCTGCACACCCTGTCAATTCCTCCTTCCCTTGTCAATGGAGAAAAAGGGGACAGTCTAGACTGTTTGAATGCATAAGTGACGAGAGTTGACAGAGTAGAGATGGAGAATCCTCCCACAACCAAAAACAAGCGAGCACGAGCTCGGCAAGCAAGGAGGATTCTCCAATGGCAGAAACATACTACGTGGGTCTGGACATCCACAAGAAGGTGGTGAGCTACTGTGTCAAGCGGGCCTGTGGCGAGGTGGTTGATGAGGGAGTGATCGCAGCCCGTCGTAAGGATCTTGTCAGATGGGCGGAACAGCTGGAGGGAAGGTGGATTGGAGCGATGGAGGCGACCCTGTTCACGGGATGGATCTACGACACTCTGAAGCCTTTTGCTGAAGAGCTGAAGGTGGCCCATCCGGCCATGCTCAAAGCCATCGCGGTGGGGAAGAACAAGAGCGATCGACTGGACGCGCGCAAGATCGCCGATTTGACCCGCTGCAATCTTCTGGTGGAGTCCTATATGCCCCCGCCCGAGATGCGGCAACTCAGAACAGTGCTGCGCTACCGCAACCTGGTGGTGGGCCAGGCGGTACAGATCAAAAACCGAATCGCCGGACTGCTGATGGAAACGGGAACGGCCTACAACAGCAAGAAGTTGCACGGCCAGAGGTACTTTCGAGAGCTGATGAGCGAACTGGAGGGGGTCCCCGACTCGGTAGTGCAGCTGTTGAGGCTGAGCCGCAACGGTCTGGAGAGCCTGCTGCAGCTCGAGCGTCAACTGATCCGAGGCCTGTTGGGGCAACCGCTGCTGGTCCAGCGGGTCGAGTTGTTGAGAACGATCCCGGGTGTGGGGATCATCACGGGACTGACCTGGGCCCTGGAGATCGGAGAGGTGAGTCGAATTCCCTCCATCGGGCAGGGGATCAGCTACTGTGGGCTGTGCCAAGGCCTGAATGAATCGGCCGGCAAAGCCCAGCGAGGGCCGATTTCAAAGCAGCGCAACAAGCACCTGCAGCGCACCTTGATTGAAGCAGCTAAACTGGCTCCTCGATTTCACCCCGGACTGGCTGCCGTCTACCACAAGGCCCTCGAGCAGGGTCATGCCAATCGAGCCACTATCCAGGTGGCACGCAAACTGGTGGCCTATCTGCTGGCCGTGGATCGCTCGGGCAGGCCCTTCCAGCTACGGGTCTGAAGAGCTGGGGACGCAAGTTCGTGGAAGGTTTTGAAGATTTTTGGCTAATCGAGACTCCCGCCGGTCCTCCCTTAAAGGGACTGTGTGACGGCCGCAGACAACGGCTCCGATACACCCGTAGACTGTTTGGAGGCCGGCGGGTTAACCCAAACTCAATCTTCTGTGACGGCCCTTCGAGGCCCGATACAGCTCATGGATGTCTGGTCATGCTTGCCATTGACCCCCACGATTGAAAGTCTCGAGGCACTTTCTTCATACTCAACGGTGCTCTCCACAGCACCGAGGGGGGATCCTTGTCTCACTTGACAATTACTTATCATGGATGTCCCCTTTTTCGACACTGCGCTTCAGTATTCCTGGCTTCCGCCAGGGGCTCTGACCTTCGCCGGACAGTGATCAGAGCCCGGTGCGGGAGCACCGAGTAACTTGACGCAAGGGCTGTCATTCCAATGGTTGGCCCGAGTTCCAGGTTTCACGTTCCACGGGGCACCTCAGGTCTGGAGTGGCTCTCGTTCTCCCCGGATGTAGCGGATCACATCGACGGTGTCGATGATCAGAGAAAGTGAGTTGATGAGGATGACCGCCAGTAGCCAGGAGCGGAAAACGCTGCCCTGAGGAGCAGCCTCCGTACGCACCCACAGCCACAACACCATGGGAAGCCAGGCCAGGTGTCCGATCCCCAGGAGGCGGACGAATCCTCGGGCCTCAAAAATGGCGGTCTGGATGATGCCGCCGAGCATCAAGGCGGCCAGGACCACCTTCCCCTCCGGGCTCGACCAATAAAGCAGCCCGGGGACAAAGTTGATACCGAACAAGAGCATCACCCAGGCGACCCAGGGTTTGGGCATGTTCAGGACCGCACGAGGAAATCCTATCATCGCCCTGACTCTACCAACTTCGGGACCCGAAGAGTAGGTGCAGCGAATGAACGGCAGCCCTTCGACACTTCGAACTTTCAGTGGTAGACTTCCGCTCTGTGCAATCCCCAACAAGACGTTTTCTCCGGAGTTTGCTGGCAGGAGTATTTCTGTTGGCTGGTTGTAGTAGTGCTCCGAAGGTTGAAGAGACGACCTCGGCGGAGCCCGCCACCCAATTGTATTTTCCTCCGGACTCCGGAGAGTGGGAGCGGATTGACCCCGCCTCGGCCGACTGGGATCTGGAGGCTCTCGAGGCTGTGCTCGAGTACGCAGGGCAGCAGCGCTCCAGTGGTGTCGTCATCCTGCTCAAGGGGCGCATTCTGGCCGAACGCTACTGGGAGGTGGAACCGCCTCCGGCCGTCATCGACTACATCGGATTGACTGCGGGAAAGGATGAGAGCGGCCATGTCATTGAAGATGTGGCCTCGATCCAGAAGAGCGTAATCGCCTTTCTGGCGGGTGTGGCTGAAAGAAAGGGCCTTCTCGATATCGAGCAGCCAGCCTCGAAATACCTCGGCCAGGGATGGTCCAGGGCGAGGCCGGAGCAGGAGGCGCAGATCAAAGTCCGTAATCTCCTGTCCATGGCCAGCGGCCTGGATGAAGATCTGGCGTACATGGGCACGCCCGGGGAACTTTACATGTACAACACTCCGGCCTACAGCCGTACCGTTACGGTTCTGGAGAAGGTCACCGGCATGGACGTGAACGCGTACACCTCTAAGTGGCTGACCTCCCGGATCGGTATGCAGGCCAGTCGCTGGTGGACACGTTCCAGTGAAGTCATGGTGCCCTGGGCCAATGTCATCGGATTCGTGACCACTGCCCGGGATCTGGCCCGCTTCGGGCTGCTGATGCAGGCACAGGGAAACTGGGAAGGCGAAGATCTCCTTCAGAACCCGGACTACTTCGAGCGAATGCTCTCTCCCTCCACTGTGGCCAACCCTTCCTACGGCTTCCTCTGGTGGCTGAATGGAGGAGACCGGTGGGTCATGGGGCGACAGAACACCGAAGCCAGGGAGGGATCGCTCGTCCCGCCAGCTCCTGACGATCTTTTTGCCGGCCTGGGCGCACTCGGCCGCAAGGTTTACGTGGTCCCCAGCCTGGGGCTGGTGTTCACCAGGCTGGGCGCCCAACCTCCCGAAAAAGAGTTCAGCAACGAGATCTGGAAGCGCCTCATGAAGGCTGCTCCGAAGGCTGGGTAGCGTTCCTCGTTCCACGATCTGGGGTCTCAGGGCTTTTCACGGACCGTCGGATACTCGATTCCCAGCTGTTCCAGGTACGTGCTGTAGCGGGTCGGATCGAAGTAATGCTTCCGCAGCTCCGGCCGGTACTTTTCCATGATCTCCCGATTCAGATGGATGGCGGGCTTGTCCTGGGCAGAGATGAAAGGCTCGTAGGTATCGCTCTCGCTCTGCTCTTCGTCGAAATACTTTCTAGCTGCCTGCAGGATCTCTGGATTCAGCAAGAGATCCAGTGTGGTCATGGCCATGACCTTGGCACCGGCAGTGGCGCCCTTGTGAGCAATCGGCGTGGCCATTGCCACGGCGTTTGACCAGTGATGACCCGGAAGGTCGGGGATGTTGGAGGGGAAACGAAAGTTGACCGTTGGAACCGTCCAGGAAATGTCGCCAATGTCGTCGGAACCACCTCCCAGGTTCGGCCCCTGCGGGGCGGAAGGCACCGGAGACAGCTCGGTGGGCATACCTCGAACGTTGGGGTTGCCGAGTTCCCGCTGCAGCGCTTTGGCCAGAGTCTGATCTTTTTCGCTCCATTCGGGCAAGCCAATCGTTTTGATGTTTTCGTACATGGCCAGGGCGATGGGCTTGTTGAAGTGACGGGGCCAGGCCGAACCCAGGATGCGCCAGTCCACTTCGGTGTCCTTCATCTGAGCTGCGCCCCGGGCCATCCGGTTTCCAATCTCGAACATGCTCTTGATGTGGGCGTAGTCAATCTCCCGGAAGAAGTACCAGACCGAGGCAACCGTTCCTCAATCCAGCAAAATACGTTCCACCGTCCAGAACAGGCCAACTAGAGCAATGCAGCAGGAAGCCGGGATGGAAACCCGATGTCGGTACCAGTCTCTGGACTGAAAGTGTCCGACCGCCAGAAAAGCCAGCAGAATCACCGCCAGTTGACCGGCCTCGACGCCGATGTTAAATGACGCCAGGGCGATGGCAGTCTCCTTTCCCGGTGCCAGCAGGTTGCCAAGCACACTGGCAAAACCCAACCCGTGCAGTAGACCGAAACCAAACACCAGCCCCGTGCGCCAGGGATGCAACCGGCTGGTGAGGACATTCTCAACAGCGACGACCGTGATGGACAGGGCAATCAGGGGCTCCACGACGAGCAGGGGCAGCGACACGATCTGATAGAAAGAGAGAGCCAGAGTCACTGAATGGGCAACTGTAAACGCCGTGACCTGTGTGAGCAGGGGCCCCCACCGGGTGCACAGAAGGAACAATCCCAGGACGAAGAGAACGTGGTCCAGACCGCGGGGCAGGATGTGTTCAAATCCGAGCAGAAAGTAGCTCCAGAAAAGAGCCGCCCAGCCGGGTGTGAAGAAGTCTATGCCCGCCTCGCCGACGATGATGGGAAGTGGCATGCTTTCGCGACCGGCACCAATAAACTGTCCCGCCGGCGGGCCGTCCGGGGCGTTCACCTCCAGCCAGATGATACCGGCCTGGTAAGGGAACGTGACCGTGAAATCTTCAGCCCCCGCCGGGAGCCTCCCCCAAATCTGAACGGGTGGAGCCCGCCTCGGCGCGAGCGTAAGACCGTCTTTCCGTACCAACTCCGGACCCGGAAAAAGAATCGAATCCGGTTCCACAACGACCCCGCCGAAGCGCAGGCGCAGCCGCTCTTCGAACTGGCCTTTCGCGAAGTCGATACGGCTGGCTAGCTCAGCGTCACTCATGTCGCGAAGCTGTGTCCAGGCCTCCAGGGAGAGGTGTCCCGGCTCGGTTTCCAGGACGAAGGCCGCGATGTGAAATGCCGCTTCGATCTGGTAGGTCCCATCCATCCGGAAGGTGGCTGTCGCCACGGCATTAGTCCAGATCGTGGGCAATGCAGAGAGAGCCTCCCGGGCCCAGCCCCAGCAAGACAGACAGAGCCGCCAGTGCGTAGCCGTCCCGGCGATTGAGCATCACATCGACTCCGGTTTGAATCCTCCAAGTGAGTACTGACTATTAAGGCTTCTGACTGCGGAGCCGCTCCAGCCAGCCACGGTTATCGAGCGGCAGAACATTGGCCCGCTCAGCCCATTCCTGCCACATCTCGGCCAGTTGCTCCACGCGTTCGGGGTGGGTTGGGGACAGGTCGTACAGCTCCCAGGGACCCTCCAGGCTCTTGCTCACGAGTTTCCAGTCTCCTGCCCGAACGGCTCGATGGCTCTCATGCTCCCAGAAAAGAGCACCGCGGTTGATCGGAGAATCAAGAAACGAAGGAGCCAGGCTAGTCCCTTCGGGAGGGAGGATGGGGCGATCTCCGAATCTCGACGGGTACGCAACGCCGGCTGCTTCCAGAGCCGTGGGCATCAAGTCGATGACGTGCCCGACCTGAGAGCGGATTGAGCCCGGGTCGCGAATTCGGGACGGCCAGTGGACGATCAGGGGCGTGGCAATCCCCCCTTCGTGCACCCAGTGTTTGTAGAGCCGAAAGGGGACATTGCTGGCGTTGGCCCAGGGCTTTCGGTAGCTCTGATACGACTGGTCAGACCCCAGAAGTTCGAGCTCTGTTTCTTTTCTGGACACGAGCTCGTGGGTGCCGCCGTTGTCGGACAGGAACAGAATCAGTGTGTCGTCCGCAACCCCCATTTGATCCAGAGCCACCAGGATGCGGCCGATCCCCTGGTCCATGGAATCGATTTGAGCCGCATAAATGGCCATTCGCAGATCCATTTCCGTCTTCTTGTGTGGATCCAGACTGTCCCAGTCCGCAATGTCGCGGTCCGGTGGGGACAGCGTCCAGGAATCTGAGATCAGGCCCAGCTCCTGGAGGCGGGCGTAGCGCTTAGCCCGCAGATTCTCCCAGCCCTTCCGGAAGGAACCCCGGTACTTCTCGATGTCCGCCGGCCTGGCGTGGATCGGGAAGTGGGGAGCCGTGTAAGCAACGTACAGGAAGAAGGGTGAGCCCTGCTTTTTCCGCGAGTGTTCCTGCAGAAAGTCGACAGCATGATCGCTGATGGCATCCGTCAGGTAGAAATCCGCAGAAGCCTCGATCCGGGTATTGTCCAGCGTCAATGTTGCAGGCGTGAAGTAGCTCCCGCCCCCGTTGAGATTCCCGAAGTATCGGTCAAAACCTCGCTGTCGGGGCCAGTTGTCCGTCGGCCCTTCAGGACCCATGTATCTGTTCAGAGTCAAATGCCACTTCCCACTCATGTAGGTGGCGTAACCTGCCTGTTGGAGGACCTCGGCGATGGTCACATTCAGATGATTCAGGTCTCCGGCGTAGCGCGGATGACCCAGGTCGGCGGACGTCATCCAACCCATCCCCGTCTGGTGGGGGTAGAGTCCGGTGAGCAGGGAAGCTCGTGTGGGGCAGCAACGGGACGTGTTGTAGAACTGGGTGTAGCGCAGTCCGTTGGCGGCCAGCCGGTCCAGGTTGGGTGTTTGGATCTCACCTCCGTAACAGCCCAGGTCCGAGAAGCCCATGTCATCGGCCAGGATGATCACAATGTTGGGCCGTGAGAGTGCGGCATTCTCCCGGCAGGTAGTCACTCCCAGGAGAGCCAGCCCCATGACAACCAGTCTCACAGTCTTGAAGAGAGGCGGGCGCATGTTTCGTCCTTCCTCTCCAGCACGGTAGCGGGGTCGGGTATCCGATTCAAGAGGAGTCTAGTGTACTAGCAGCCGGCAGTCAGCGGCTCGGCCTTCTGTCCAGGGCGTCAGAAGGGTTAGAATCTCGAGTATGCGACCATTTGAACGACAATCAAGCACCGCTTTGATCATGGTCACTCTGGCTGGAGTGATTGCATTCCCACTGTTCAGCGTCTCGCTGCTGGCGGAGGAATGGCCCGAGTGGAGAGGCAAGGGGCGACTGGGCATCTGGGAGGAGACAGATGTGCTCGAGAGGTTCCCTGAAGGTGGGCTGGAGATTCGATGGAGAGCGTCGACCCACGGTGGGTACGCGGGTCCTGCTGTTGCCGGTGGACGAGTTTATGTCGCCGACTTTGAAGAAGTCCAGCCGCTGCAAGGCAGGGAGCGCCTGCTCTGCCTGGATGAGGGAACTGGCAAGATCCTGTGGACCCATTGCTGGGAAGTCAGCTATGCCCGCCTGATGCGCTCCTATGCAATCGGCCCCCGGGCTACCCCCACTGTTGATGCTGACTTCGTCTACGTGGTCGGGGCCTCAGGAGTCTTGCGTGCCCTCAAGGGCGAGACCGGGGAGCTGGTCTGGGAAAAGAATTTTGAGAGAGACTACGCAACTGAAGTTCCCACCTGGGGCGTGACGGTAGCTCCCCTGGTTGAAGGGGATCTTCTGATTGCCATTGTGGGAGGTGTTCCGGACGCTGAAGTCGTCGCTTTCGACAAACGCACCGGCAAGGAGGTCTGGCGGGCGCTTTCCCCGGACCCGGAAATGGGCTACGCCCAGCCGGTCATCTTCGAGGCCGGGGGAGTCCGTCAATTGATCGTCTGGCACCCGAGTGCAGTCACTTCACTGAACCCGGAAAGCGGAAAAGTGTACTGGGAAGAACTGTGGGAGGTGCGGGCCGGTATGACCGTGGCTACCCCGGTCAGAAGTGGCAACCATCTGTTTCTCTCCCAGTTTTACGGGGGTTCGATGATGCTGAAACTGGACCCCTCCAGACCTTCGGCGAGCCTGGTCTGGAAGCGGAAGGGCAAAAGTGAACGCCCCGAGGACACGGACAGCCTGCATGCCCTGATGACAACCCCGGTTTTGGAGGACGGCCTGATTTTTGGAGTCTGCAGCTATGGCCAGTTCAGGTGCCTGGACGCGTCCACTGGAGACCGTATCTGGGAGTCGCTCGATCTGATCGAGCTGGGCCGCTGGGCCACGGCCTTCCTGGTTCGAAATGGGGACCGCTACTTTGCCAACAACGACCTGGGGGATCTGATCATCGCCCGCTTCGATGAAGAGGGCTATCATGAGGTCGATCGCACCCACCTCATCGAACCCACGGCCAACTCCTCCTTTGGAAGCCGTCCCGGAAACCGCCGCCCTTCTGAACGAGTCGTCAACTGGTCGCATCCGGCCTATGCCAATGGGCACATCGTGGCCCGCAATGACAGTGAGATTCTGTCGGCTTCATTGAAGAAGTAGATCCAGGTCGCAGGAACTCTGGTGGTGGATTCCGAGAGTGGGAGGGGGCCTGGGGCGGCGCTCGGGAATTTAAACGTCGCGCCGCCCCAGGCCCCCTCCCACTCTCTTGACGTTTCCTGGGCCTCCGATCTGAGATCCACAGGAATGGTGAGTTGCCCCTCCTACTTTTGTGTTCCGGGTTCCGATAGCCAGTATGAAGAGCGGGAGAGGGCTCAGGGCGGAGAACGTTTAAATTCCCGGCCTAGCCCTGAGCCCTCTCCCGCTCCTCCATTACTTTCTTCGGGCTGGAAAGTAAATTTTCAAGACTTGCCCGAGATTGATAAACTCCGCCGCGAACGGAGGTTTCGCCATGGTACAGATAGTACTTCGCTGCATCCGGTGGATGCTCGCACTAAGTTGCCCACTCGGCTCGGTTACAGGAGCGATGGTTGGCCAGCAGATTCCCCCGGAGTTCTACGGCCAGCTTCGCTACAGGCACATCGGCCCGGTCGGGAACCGGGTTATTTCTGTTGTCGGGGTCCCCGGAGACCCCATGACCTACTATGCTGGCGCTGCCAGCGGAGGAATCTGGAAAACCAGCGATGGAGGGCTCGGGTGGCGGCCGGTCTTTGACGATCAGTCGGTCCATTCCATCGGCTCGCTGGCAGTGGCAGCCTCCGACCCTCAGATTGTATGGGCTGGAACGGGCGAGACCTTTATTCGTTCCAATGTTTCGATCGGAAACGGTATCTACAAATCCACCGATGGTGGGCGAACCTGGGAACACAGGGGTCTGGATCGCACGGGTCGCATCGGTCGAGTTATTGTCCACCCTTCCGACCCCGACACTGTCTACGCGTCAGCCCTGGGTCACGGCTATTCTCCTCAGCCGGAGCGTGGGGTTTACCGCACCCGGGACGGGGGCAAGACCTGGGAGAGGATTCTCTTTGTGGACGAGAACACCGGCGCCTCCGATCTTGTCATGGACCCCGGCAATCCCCGCATCCTCTTCGCCGGCATGTGGCAGCTCGAGATCAAGACCTGGGGCCGCGAGAGCGGAGGGCCGGGAAGCGGTCTCTTCATGTCCAGAGACGGCGGTGATACCTGGACTCGAATCGAAGGCCGGGGGCTGCCCGTACTCCCGGTGGGAAAGGTCGCCGTGTGCATGACGCCGGAAGACCCGGACAGGGTCTATGCTCTCATCGAAACCGGCGACGGAGTTCCCTGGCACGGAAAAGAAACCGAAAGTGGTGAGCTGTGGAGCTCGAAAGATGGAGGCAAGAGATGGAGGCTGGTGAGCCACAATCGGAACCTGGCCGGACGGAGTGCCTATTACAGCCGCTGCGCGGTTTCCACGGATGACCCCGATGAAGTCTATTTTCTGGGGTCCTCCTTCAGCGAGACTCTGGACGGAGGCAAGACCTCCCGGACTCGCTCGCGAAGCAACGCCCCGGGGTGGGACCATCACGACATGTGGATCGATCCGACCAACGCCGATCGCATGATCGTTGGGCACGACGGAGGCGTCTCCATCTCGGAGAACCGCGGGAAATCGTGGCTCCGTATCCAGCTCCCAGTGGCCCAGCTCTACCACGTCACTGTCGACAACCAGATTCCCTACTACGTCTACGGGAACCGACAGGACGGACCCTCGATGCGCGGCCCCGGCAACAGCCGTCTGAGTGGAAGCTCGCGAAGGGCCGAAATTCCGCGTGGAATGTGGCACGGGGTCGGCGGTGGTGAAAGCGGATTCGCCACACCCGATCCAGTGGACCCCAACATCATCTGGTCCAGTGCCTCGGGATCCGGTGCCCGTGGCGGCATTGTCGTCCGTTACAACGAAGAGAGACGCCAGTACCGGCAGGTGGAGGTCTGGCCGGAGAGCACCGGAGGCTGGCCGGCCGCCGATCTGAAGTATCGTTTTCAGTGGACCTTCCCGCTTCTGATCTCACCTCACGACCACAACACGGTCTACGTGACCAGCCAGTTTGTCCACCGGACCACCAACGGGGGACAGAGCTGGAGGGTCATCAGCCCCGATCTCACCACCAACGACAAAGGCAAGCAAGGGATCTCGGGCGGTCTCACTCCTGACAACATCGGGGTGGAGTACTGCTGTGTCATCTATGCGTTTGATGAGTCGCCCGTGCAGCAGGGGGTGTTCTGGGCGGGTTCCAATGATGGCCAGGTGCACCTGAGCAGAGACGGAGGCGAGACCTGGAACAACGTCTCGAAGAACATTCCCGGCTTGCCTCCTCTGGGTACGGTGAGGAACATCGACGCCTCGAAATGGGATGCTGGGAAGGCCTACATCGCCGTTGATTTCCATCAGGTCGGGAACTTCGATCCTCTGGTGTACAAAACCGAAGACTACGGGGAGCACTGGACCCCGATCACCAGCGGTATCTCCAGGAGCCCTCTTTCTTATGTGAGGAACATCCGGGAGGATCCGGTGCGACCCGGACTTTTGTACCTGGGCACTGAAAACGCCCTTTACCTTTCCTTTGACGACGGAGGGCACTGGCAGCCCCTGCAGACGAACCTGCCGCCGGCTCCCATGTACTGGATCGTGATTCAGGAACACTTCAACGATCTCGTGGTTGGAACCTATGGCCGAGGATTCTGGATCCTGGACGACATCACGCCCCTCCAGCAGCTCACGACGGAAGTGACCGCTTCGCAGGTCCACCTGTTCGATCCGCGGCCGGCCTACCGTTTCCAACCCATAACCGCTCCCATGTACATGTTCAATGACCAGTCTGCCGGCAAGAATCCGCCCTACGGGGCTTCCCTCAATTACTGGCTGGCCGAAAAGTCCGATCAGGAGGTCAAGATTCGGATCACCGATGAAGGGGGGGAGACAGTTCGGACCTTGAAGGGGAAAAACGAGACGGGAGTCAATCGCGTCTGGTGGGATCTCAAAGGGGAGCCTTCCAGGCAGGCCAGACTCCGCACGAAACCTCTTCATGCTGAGTGGGTGGACCTGGGAGACCGGGGGTGGAGGGCTGCGTCTGTCGACCGAATCTCGGTCCTGGTGCCTCCCGGTGCTTACACTGTCATTCTGCAGGTAGGGAGTCTGGAATACAGGAGTCGTCTGGAGGTTCGTAAGGACCCCAATACGGAAGGCTCGGTGGAGGACATCCAGAGCCAGACCGCGATGCTTCTCGAGCTCCGGGAGGACATGAACACCACCGCCGGGATGATCAACCGGATCGAAAGGATTCGTCGCCAGCTGCTTGATCTCAGAGCTGTTGTGAAAGACCGCGAGGGCATCGACGCTGTTCACGCAGCTTCCCGGGAACTCGAGGAGAAGCTGATCGGCGTAGAGGGCCAGCTCTACCAGCTGAAAATCACCGGGACCGGCCAGGACCGGGTCCGGTGGCCGGCCCGGATCGCGGGCAAGCTGGATCATCTGGAGGGCAGTGTTGCGGTTGCCGATTATCCACCGACCGACCAGCACCGGGCGGTGCACGAGTTACTTCGGCGGAAGCTGAAGCGAGCCGGGCAGGAGCTGAATCAGATCCTGGACCAGGACCTCGACCGATTCAACCGGCTACTCAGAAAGCAGAAACTTGCGGGGATCTCGTAGGAGGTCAATCACCGAAGGCATACAGGGTCTCGGCTGTGCGGATATAAATCCGCCCCTCGGCCAGCGCCGGAGTTGCATAGCAGGTGGAATCCAGATCGTTGACGGCCAGCACCTCCAGGCTGCCGTCCGGCTCGAGCACCGCGACTTTGCAGGTCTCACTCACCAGATAGATCTTGTCGTCGGCCGCCACCGGTGAGGCGAAATACTTGCCTATGGCACCCTGGATGCGGCCCCGGGCAATCACCTCTCCCGCATCAGGTCGAAAGGAGGTAGCAATCCCCCCGTCGTCGATCATATAGAGAATATCCTTGTAGAGGAGGGGAGAGGGGAGCTGGGAAACCGAGCGGTGATACTCCCATTTCAAATTGGAGTCAGTCATGTCTCCCCTGCCGCCCAGGCGAATGCCCAGCAGCGCATTTTTCGATGCCATCGCATCCCGGTAGTACTTCCACTCCTCCGCTTTCAGGAATCCGTCCTGATCCAGATCCACAAAAGGGAAAAACCCTTTGCTCGGCGAATCAGACAGCTCATCTCTGGAAAGCCGTCCGTTAGCGTCCTTGTCCTGAGCCTCGAGAACCCGGCTCCAGGCTTCTGTCTCCACTATCTTGTCAGGCTGGTTCAGGGGCGTGGCGTACCCGTTCGCGAAGAGCATGCCGCGGCTCATGACCGGAGTTGACTTCATCTCGAAGGACAGGCCGCGGACCCACCAGAGTTTCTCGCCGTTGGCGGGATGGTAGGCGCTCAGGAGAAAGGAGCCCGCAACCAGGAGCTCCAGGCTGCCAATTTCGGCCTCGTAAAGGATGGGGGTGGAGTGCCCGCTAGTGGCTTCCGGGCGGGCCACCCTCCACAGCTGTTCCCCGCTGTCCTTGTCGACCGCAATCAGAAACGATTCGGTCTGCTGATCGCAGACCAGAAACACTCTGGTCCCTGCGACCAGGGGCGAGACACCCATTCCGTAAAGATTGTCAAATGGGCCCAGGGACATCCTCCAGCGCTCGCGGCCGGAGCGATCATAGGAAAGAAGTCCAAAGTCGCCGAAGAAAACGTAGACATTCTCCTGTTCATCCAGGGCCGGCGAAGGCGATGCCGGATTGTTGCGATGGTCTAGTTTCTCAGTGCGGTTTCGAGGAGAGCGTTGACGCCACAGCACTCGACCACTGGTTTGATCCAGACAGAGGGTCCACAGATGGTCGTCTTCGACGGCAGTCAGATAAACTCGATCGTCGCTCAGGATGGGGGAGGAATGCCCGGGGGGGAGTGGGGTCTTCCAGACCAGGTTCCGGTCGGGGCCGAATACAGTGGGCAGTTCCGATACTTCAGTCACTCCGGAACCGTTGGGGCCCCGAAACCGGTTCCAACCATTGGGTTCTCCGGCCGCGAGTCCAGACACCAGGAGACTTGAGACCACCAGCCATGACAGAACCCGGGATCTCGAAACAACTCTATCTCTCATGGTGGTTATTGCCTTGCTCGGGCAGCGATGGCCCGCAACACGAACATTCAACGTGCCGAAATCGACACCTTCCGGTCCCGGTCGGTCATAAAGGCGTCCCGACATAGCCCCCGACGTCGAACCTCAACGGAGCGGGCTGGGAGCGCACTTCGATATCCTCCCGGCCCGCCACCAGCGGTAGGCAAGCCTCGGAGAGATACACGTCCTCGAGCGCGAGAGTATCCCGGACGTGAACGACCTGAGGACCCTCGGGCCGGTTCGGCGACGTGCGTATCGCCGCCTCGAGAGCGTCGCGGTCGTTAGCGCAAACGACCGGGGTGCGTGCAGCCGATGGTGCGCAACCGGTCAGCGCGTTGAGCGACGTCACGCGATGATTCACCTTCTCGATGAACCTCTGGGTCACGAACTCGACCAGTCCCATTCCGACGGCGTTGCCGTCACTCTCCTCGGACAGGTCGCTGACGACGATGCGCATGATACTCGGCATGCCCTCGCACCACGGGACACCCTGGACGTATCCGTAGACACTGCGGCCTATGATATTCGTGTCCAGCCCGGCACCCGAGATGTTCTTGCCCATGCGGTCGCAGAAGAGGACGTCGATCTCGTCCAGCGGCAGCCGCCCCATCAATCCCCGCGCTTCCTCGAGCAGCGTCTCTTCCGCCTCGAAGAAACCGTCCAGCCCCACTGCGGCGATCTTGGCGGTCTCGTGGTAGGCGTTCTCGAGGATCGCGATGCCACCGATGATCTTTCCGCTCTCGATGATCTTCTCGGTGACCCCGCGGATGGCGGCCCCGAGCCCTACCCTGAAAAGGTTACGGTGGATCTCCCGCGCGCCGTTGTACTTGCCCAGTCCGATGGCACAGATCTTCGTCAGGCCGCTCTCGATTTGCCCCTTGTAGTCCGTGTGCGGCTTGATCCGATTCATCAGGAGAATGCCGTCCGCCTCCCACGCCGCTTCGGCGATCAGCGTCTCGACGCCGTCCTTCGATCGTCCCACACTGCGCGTTTCCATGGCGGCATGAACGGGGCACTCCATCGTCTCCTCGGACACGCCGTAGTGGGCGATCAGGTGCGCCTGAGCTTCGGCTTGCGCGCCGCCGTGGCTTCCCATGGCGGGAATGATGAACGGAGCCTCGTCGTGACTCTTGAGGAAGTCGACGGCCGCTCGCGCGACGTCGGCGATTCCCTTGATGCGACGACTTCCCACGGTCACGCCGATTTTCGCGCCCGCGGCGATGGTTCCCGAGGGAAAGAGGTTCGAGTTCCAACTGAACCTCCCTGGCGACGTCTCTAACGCGCGGCCGGATGAAGGTCTGACGAGCGTTGAACATGCGTGGGATCTGAACAGGCATCTTACTCTCGATGGGGACTCACCCCTTCAACAGCTGGTTGATCGCGGGATTATACTCTCGCGATCGATCTGGTGGAAGTAGAGATGGCGAGAGCCGTCATTCCTTTACCTTCATCCAAAAAGGCGCGGTAGCAAACCATAAGGTTGTGCCCGCCAGCATCAAACTGGCATGCGTGTTCCAAGAGAGAACACGTTGAGCAACCAGGAATGCTGGAATGACGGTCAGACCAAGGGCAGCCAGCGACAATAACTTCAAAATGGTTTTCATGCGGTCTCTTGTACAGGTTTTGTAGATTCGGTTTTCTGTTGCGCGTAGCCGATTCCTAGATAAAGCGCCGTCGCGATGAACCATCCCGGCAGGCCGAGGAAGAAAATTTCCAGGCCCCACTGAGAGTTGATCAACCAGCAGATAGCCAGTGTTCCCCCCCAGGCTATTGCCGCAGGCCAGCTAAAGAGAATACCTTTCCACTCGGCATAGTTCTGCTTGAGCCCAAGTATAGGGAAAAGCCAGAAGTCGGCAAAGATGACCGCGCCCATAGGCATCAAGGTGAGCCCATAGAGCGCCACAAAGTCGAGCAATCTCATCATCAGCGCCGGAAACAGGGCGGCAAGGGTCGTAACAGCCCCAATGGCGAGCGTAACCTTCCACCGCTTCCAGTTTGGTGTGATGGTCTGCAAGGCAAGTCCTGCGCGGTAGATGGTTGGATTTGCGGTCGTCCATCCGGCAACGACAACGCAGATAGCCCCTGCGGCGCCTGCCCCCAGGAAAGCAATCGGTCCGGGAGCCACTTCCCCGAGCGCAGCCGCACACAGAATGCCGGAGGCGATCCACGCTACAAAGTGCCCCAAGTACATCCCCAGCCCGCTGAAAAACCCATATTGCCACTTCCGGGCATAGCGGAGAATCGTGAGGTCGGCCATGCCGATGTGCATGGCCATATTGCAGAACCAGGCAAAGAACATGACATGCCACAAGGTGAATTTCGTTTGACCTTCGAGCGGTACACCGGTCCATATCTTTTGGTTGGCGACCTGCCAAAAATCACCGACTGAAGTCACACCGAGCTGAGGCAGCACCGCTGCGCCGGCCGCAACAAAAACCAGAAACATCCAGGGAACGGCAATCTTGGAGAAAACTGCGATCTTCTCGAATCCCAGAATCGCCAGTACAGTCACTACCATTCCTACCAGTAATACGGTCACCACCCATCCAATGCTGTTGGGATACACATCGTTGAGTTTTGGCATATCCATGCCGAAGGGAAGTCCGACTGCCGTTGCCGCAACCGATATCATCGCCCCGGCCAGAAAGCAAAACATCAGGGCATTGACAACATTGTAGATAATGAGCAGATAGGGGCCGGTAATCTTGCGCAACTGCCAGTAGAGGTTCAAGCGCGTGCGCGTGGCAATTGGAGCCGTCAGAAAAGCCCAACTCAGCATGGCAAGCAAGTTGCCGATGATCAGCCCCAGAAACAGGTCGCCGGCCGCCACGCCATGGGCGACGAAGAGCGGTCCGATGATGAACTCAGTGCCCGCTACATGCTCGCCGGCATAGATGCCGGCAAAATTGCCGGTACCCTGGAGCTTGTCCAACGTAACCGGCTCGCGGTCAAACTCATAGAGTGCATCAAGCCGGTCCGTAAAGGTACTTGTTTGTGACTCCGGCATAGACCCTACTAGAGTATGTACTGCATGGTTTTTCTGACCTGGCCTGCGCGTCTCTTTGTTCCCGAAAGCAGACTCAATCTCAATCTAAGAGCTGGAAGATTGAGCTGACTGGCTTCAGAATGGGACGATTGTAGTGCGGGAGTTGAAGGGGTACAAACCCAAGAGAGGCAACCATGAGGCATTCCACGCGGGCACTCGAGCAACTCAATCTTCCAACCCGTGACGAGCTGGCGCCCTCAGCAAAGCGTTTTCCGGACGGTGGGCAGTTTCGGATTGAGATCCCCAGCACGGAAGGACTGGTGGCCCTGAGAGCCGCTCTCCAGGAGGCCGATCGCCTCGACTGCCCGGTCCACCGCTTCAGCCAGGGAAGTGGGATCCAGATGCTGGGTGACGAAGAGTTAAGAGAGATCTGCGAAGTTGCCCGGGACAGGAACGTCGAATTCTGTCCCTTTGTGACACCCCGTGCCAACTGGGATACCGGCGCTTTATGGACAGCTCCCATGGGCAAAGCGATCCAGTGGCAGAACCGGGGGGCCGACCAGCTGCGCTACTGTCTTGACGACATATTCCGAGCAACCGAAATCGGAATCAGAAGCTTTCTTCTGGCGGATATCGGATTGATCCAGATCGTGAGCCGCTTGAGAAAGCGTGGAAGTTTACCCGCCCACACAGTGATCAAGGCTTCAGCTGTGATGGCACCCTCGAATCCGGCCTCTGTCCAAATCCTCGAGTCGCTGGGTGCAGACACCATTAACGTCGCCACAGACCTGAGCCCTGCGCAGTTGAGTGCTATTCGTGCAGTCACCGCTGCGCCTCTGGATATCTACATTGAGAGCCCCGATGGACTGGGGGGGTTCGTCCGCCATCATGAGAGCCCCGAGATCATTCGAGGTGCCGCCCCCGTATACATCAAACTGGGATTGCGCAATGCCCCGGATATATACCCGGCTGGCAAGCACCTCGAAGCTACGGTTATCGATCTGTGTATCGAACGCGTCCGCCGCCGCAAGCTGGTACTGGATCTGATCCGACGAGAGTATCCCGAAGCGGTGATGTCACCCCTTTTGACCGACGCCCTCGGGGTTCCAGAGCCGTAACCATCCACACTCCAGATCCAGCCCTCCGCGAACCTACATTCTCGTAGGTTTGTTGCCTTCGATCAGCGTCCCCGGCTTCGGGCGCCAGCAGGGTACTCAAGTTCACAGCCCCTCCCTACCCGCCCATTTCAAGTTCAGGCGCAGGAAGCCTGCGATTCGGGCTGCTGTCGGGCGATCTAAGAGATGAGAAATGACTCTCCAGAGTTGCTGGAATCCCACGTTTTCGTAGGACAACATGGAGAATCCTACCTTTTCGTAGGTACCCAGGGCTCGATTCGAGCGGCTATTTCATCCGCGCAGAGTTCGCAACTATCTACAAATCAAAGAAACTCTGTGCGGGTCGTCGCCCTGAGCGTTTTTGGCAAGGAATGTGCAATAGGAATCCTCGACGAGAGTACCAAGCTTTTCTTGAGGATGAGAGATGGAGCTGAAGATCGCCCTGGATACCGTGTGGGTTGTTATCGCCGCCTGCCTGGTATTTTTCATGAACGCTGGTTTCGGAATGCTGGAGACTGGTTTTTGTCAGGCCAAGAACGCGGTGAACATTCTGGCCAAGAACTTCATTGTGTTCAGTGTCGCGGCGATTGCGTTCTGGGTCACGGGATTCGCTCTCATGTTCGGGGACGGCAATAGTCTTTTCGGTATGAGTGGATGGTTTCTCATCGGATCGGACAACAGTCCTAGCCTCCGGGGAAGCCTACGTCGGAGTCTTTTCAGCCCTGAGCTGGACGGGTGTCCCGCTGACCGCCAAGTTCTTCTTTCAGCTCGCCTTCGCCGCCACCGCTGCAACCATAGTCAGTGGGGCCGTCGCGGAAAGAATCAAGTTCTACAGCTACATCGCCTTTTCCTTTGTGCTGCTGGCGATAATCTACCCGATCGGAGGCCACTGGGTGTGGGGAGGAGGCTGGCTCTCTCAACTGGGTTTCTCGGACTTTGCGGGATCCACGGTGGTACACAGTGTTGGGGGCTGGGCGGCCCTGGTGGGGGCCTGCCTGCTGGGTGCCCGCGCTGGAAAGTACTTGCCGAACGGCGAAGTCCATCCCATTCCGGGGCACAACATGAGTCTGGCCACTCTCGGGACCTTCGTGCTCTGGCTGGGCTGGTTCGGATTCAATGCCGGCAGCACCATGGAAGCGGATCCGGAAGCCATTTCGGCGATCGCCGTGAACACCTTGATGGCGGCGGCCTCCGGCTGTCTACTTTCAACCGCGATCTCATCTCTTCTTTTGAAGGGGCCTGATTTGAGCATGATTCTCAACGGAACCCTGGCCGGACTGGTTGCGATCACTGCGTCCTGCAACGCAGTCAGCATTGCGGGTTCTGTTCTGATTGGGGCAGCGGCCGGAGTTCTGGTGGTGCTGGCTGTCCTGTTTTTTGATCGGATTCGAGTGGATGATCCCGTGGGTGCGATCAGTGTCCACCTCGTGAACGGGGTCTGGGGAACTCTGGCGGTGGGCCTCTTCGCACTTGAAGGCGGGCTATTCTACGGAGGCGGTTTCCGACAGGTGCTGATCCAGCTCCTGGGCATTGTGTCGGTCGGGTTCCTGGTCGTGCTGGCCTCGGTTCTCACCTGGGTGGTACTGAGAGAGACCATTGGCATTCGCGTCGGGGCCGAGGAGGAAAGACTCGGGCTGGATCTCGAAGAACACGGTATGGAGGCCTATCCAGGGGTTTCCCATTCTGAACCGGAGTCAACGGAAATCTCTTGAACACGAGAGTCGTGCAGGATCGGTAGTTACTCTCGAAAGCGCTTGCCGTTGATACCGAGCTTTCTGACTTTGTAGCCAATGATTCGTTCGGTTGTCTGGAGAAGGCGTGCTGCCCTGGCCCGGTTGCCCCGGGTTGTCTTCAAGGCATCCTGGATCAGTTCCCGTTCGTAGTTCTCAGTAGCTTCCGAGAGGGAGAGCCCCATGAGTGTTCCCGACGCTTCTGCGGTCTGCAGAGTGGGGGGCAGATGGTAACTGTGGATTACATTGTCATCACAGACGATCACAGCCCGTTCGATCGCATTCTCCAGCTCCCTGATGTTCCCAGGCCAATGGTACGAAGTCAGCATATCGATGGCGGGGGTTGAGATGCGTCGGACGTTCTTGCGGTGACGCGCGCTGTACTTCTCCAGGAAGTAGTCAGCCAGTAGCAGAAGGTCCGGCTTCCGATCACTCAGAGGCGGCAGAAAAATGGCGAAGACGTTGAGGCGATAGTACAGATCAACTCGGAAGTCTTTTTCCGAGATGGCCGATTCGAGATCTTTGTTGGTAGCGGCGATCAGTCGGACATCGGCCTTGACCGTCCTGGTACCACCCAACGGTTCGAACTCCTTTTCCTGCAGGACCCGAAGAAGCTTGACTTGGGTGCTCAGCCCGATCTCGCCGATTTCGTCCAGGAACAGGGTCCCCCCTTGGGCCACTTCAAAGCGTCCGGCTTTGTTTTTTTCAGCTCCCGTAAACGCTCCCCTTCGATACCCAAACAGCTCTGATTCGATCAAGGTCTCGGGCATGGCGGCGCAGCTCACCTTGACAAAAGGCTTGTCGGCCCGCAGCGAGTTGTCATGGATCGAGCGTGCAATGAGTTCCTTTCCGGTTCCCGACGCTCCTCGCAGGAGAACCGTTGTGTTGGTGCGGGCAACCTGGGATATCTGCTCGTAAACCTGCCGGATGGCGCTGCTGTTGCCGACAATATTGGAGAAATCAAACCCGCTGGCAACCTGCAAGCCCAGGGACCCGACCTTACTTGAACGACTCCTCTGAAGTCGCTCGGCTTTCAAGATCGTACCCATCATCTGGGCCACCACCTCGACGGACTGCAACGTCGTCGCATAATCTCGAAGAGGCTCAAACAGGACATCCATGCCCAGGGCGCCCACCACACGCAGGTCCAAGTGAATCGGGACGCACAAGAACGTCAGTTTTTGCCGGTCCTTCTCGTTCCGCTTCCCTGCCCGATTCAAGAACATCGGCTCGCGACTGATCTGAGGAATGACGACGGGCCTCCCGGACTGAACGACCTTGCCGATAATTCCTTCACCCAGGTCGTAACGGGCCCGAAGTCCGGCCGTACTGAGCCCCTGTCCCGCTTCAATGTACAAGCTCTTGGAGTTCTCCTCCAGGAGAGCCACGATAGCCCGTACAGCAGCCACATGTTCTTCCAGAACCTCCATGAGACGGGGCAACGCCGCCCGCAGGTTGGGGCTGCTCGACACGATTCGAATGACCTCGAGGACATAGGGGAAGACGCTCGACCCTGGCGAGGGGGTCTGCGCTGAGATGCGGCCAAGAGGTTTGTTCTTTTCCGGGTTAGGCTTCAAGGTGTCAGGGGCTCTTAGTAAGTCGCTTTCGAACAGGCTATTTCTCAGTTCCTTCGATCAGGTCTAGCGCGTTGCAGAACGCACCAACGAGTATAATCTATCTGCCCTTTGTTTCCGACATTTTTGTAGTTTTCTCAGTTTGAAATGGATTGTCAATCCCGCGCCTGGGCCTCAGCCCGCAATCGCCGACGTTGAAAAATCCAGGAGACTCCAATACTGCCCAGGTAGAGCACAATCATGGGGCCTACCCAGAAAGTCAGGTTGAGAGCATCGGGGGTGGGGGAGATGACGGCTGCCAGAATGACGATGAGCAGCACTGCGTAGCGGAAGTTTTTCCACAGGAAGCCGGGTGTGATCAGCCCGAACAGGGACAGAAATGCCACCAGCACGGGAAGCTGGAACACCCCCCCCATTCCGATCACGATGATGACTACAAAGCTGAAGTAATCGACGGCGGTCAGCATGGGCTGCAGACTCGCACCCAGCTCCCTGATCAAGAAATTCAGGGAAAGCGGAAGAATGAGGTAGTAGGCAAAGAGCCCGCCGGTGACGAAGAGCGCGGTTCCGGAGAGCAGAAACGGAATCGCATACCTCTTTTCTTTTCGGTACAGGCCGGGAGAGATGAAAAGCCACACCTGGAGAAGCAGAAAGGGGCAGGCCAGGAAGATCCCAAAAGCCACCGCAATCTTGAGCCAGATCGTGAACGTGTCTGTCACCCGGGTGTACACCAGGTTCGGGACCGCATCCCCGAGGGGCGCTCGCAGAATCTGGAAGAGCTGCTCTCGAAAGACCCATCCCGCCGCGCTGGTCAAGACCAGGGCGATCAGGGAATACATAATTCTCTTGCGCAGCTCATCCAGGTGTTCCAGAAAGGTCATCCGCCCACCCAGCTCCTTCTCTTCCGGTTCACCTCCGTCACTGTCTTCAACTGGTGCGCCGCTGTCGTAAATGGATGTCAGAGCGTCGTCGGCCGCTGGCTCAATCTGTTCAGATACGGGTTGGTTCGGAGCCTTCGAGTCGTTTTCCATGGATGGTCAGGCGGGATGGACTCAGTAGATGAAGTACGCGGCGAGCCGGGAGACGAGATCAGTCTTTCACGATCTCATCCAGCTC
Source organism: Acidobacteriota bacterium (assembly GCA_965248635.1). Lineage (GTDB taxonomy): Bacteria > Acidobacteriota > UBA6911 > RPQK01 > CBDAPI01 > CBDAPI01. The sequence goes on from OZ252114.1 coordinate 1,009,423, forward strand.
TTGCTTTTCCTGATCGATGGCTTTCCGGAGATCATCCTCTTCGGCCCTCACCTCGGTTTCCCAGGTGCGTTTTAGGTCGTTGGTGGCCCGCTTGAACTCATTGAGACTCTTGCCTAGGGATCGGCCGATCTCCGGCAGCTTCCGAGGCCCGAAAACCAGCAGGGCAACGGTAAAAATGACCATGAGTTCGGGAAAGCCAAGGTTAAACATGAAGAAGACTCCGCAGGGTTCAGTTTAAGTCAGGGTTTGCGAGCAAGTCAACAGAACCCGGAGGCCCCGGAAGACATGAAACACAGCAGGTTGTACGCTGCAAGTAAGTACTAGAATGAGCCAAGATCCGCCCAGCCGCATCTCTAACCGGGAGGAGTTGATTGCAGTCGTGCACTTCAGCGTCAGCGCTGTCACGTGCCCGCAGTGTTATACTGCCCAGGAATCATGCGAAATCGATTGCCCCTGATTCTGTTTGTTCTGGTGCTCGCAGCCTCGGTGCTGGGGGGCCTTGTCGGTGACCGGGTGAGGGCCGGGTCATCGACGCGCGAGGCCGAAAAACTGATCCTGAGATTCAGCGAGGTGCTGGCGCTGATCGAGTCCTCCCACGCCCGCGAGGTGTCCCCGGAGACCATGGTCGAGAACGCCATCCAGGGCCTGCTGAGGACGCTCGATCCCCACAGCTCCTTTTTTGCAACCCCCGACTACAGCCGTCTCCAGGAAGAGCAGCGTGGGAAATACTACGGGCTGGGAATCACGATTCGGGCCGAAGCCCCCGGGAGTGGCCGTGTACTGGTGGTCGAACCCCCCGTTCCCGGAACACCGGCCTACAGGGCCGGGATGAAAGCCGGGGACGTGATCTCCGAGATCAGGGGGGAGCCCATTGAAGACTGGGACGTGAATGAGGATGTTATCCCCCAGTTGAAGGGGCCCAGAGGGACCACCGTTGACATCACAGTGGAGCGCGCCGGGGAGACGCAGCCCCTGCACTTCGCCATCGAACGAGATGAGATTCCGCTCTACACCATTAAGTACGCTTTTCAGGTTCAACCCGGAGTGGGGTACATTCGCATCGATAAGTTTTCGGAGACCACTCGCGCTGAACTCGACAAGGCTCTCCAGGACCTGCGGCAGGCCAAAACGGAGGCGTTGATTTTGGATCTGCGCAGCAATCCCGGAGGAGCATTGACGGCGGCTATTGCGGTCGCTGATCGCTTCCTGGAGAAAGACCAGGTGGTCGTCAGCACCCGCAGCCGTGACCAGAGTGAAAACCGACCATTCATAGCCACCCGGGGGAGCCGGGAGAAGTACCCGATGATTGTTCTCATCGACGAGAACAGCGCCAGTGCCAGCGAAATCGTGGCAGGCGCTCTGCAGGACCACGGCAGGGCGTTAATCGTCGGGCAGACGAGCTTTGGCAAGGCCCTGGTTCAGACCATCTACCCTCTGGACGGGGGCAAGCGGGGCCTCGCCCTCACAACCGGAAAGTACTACACACCCAACGACCGTCTCATCCAGAGAGATTACTCCGACGGGTTTTACAACTATTTCTACAGACCACGGCAAACAGCCCGTATCGGCGAAGAAGGACACCTGGAGAAAGGAGCAGAGGGAGGAATCGAGCCCGACGAGTTCGTGAGCCCCAAAACTGCCTCCAGGCTCTTTAGAGACATCGCTCGCAGGGACCTGTTCTTCAAATTTGCCAGGAAGCTTTGGACTCGGGAGATCGAAACTGGGATCCCCTTCGAGAAGGTTCCGGATGACTACACAAGTCTGCCGTCTCTGGAGAAAGAGCAGCTGCTCGGGGACACCCGGATCACTCCCGAGGTTCTGGAAGAGTTCAGACTGTACCTGCTTGAGCAAGAACTGGAATTCGAGCAGCAGGAATTTGAAGAAGATGCTGATATTCTGACCAACCATATCCAGCAGAGAATCTATCTCAAGCTCTTCGGTGATCGAGAGGGCTATCGGATCTCGCTGGACATCGACCGGCAGGTTCAGCGGGCTCTGGACCTCCTGCCCCGTGCCCGCAGCCTGTTTCAGAAGTCTCTTGCAAGTCGATAGTCGGCTTGGCGTCTTTGTGCTGCCCTTTCTGGCTGTTTTTGCCGGGTGTGCCTCCCGTTCTGTCCCTTCCCCCGCTCCCCAGGAAGCGGGGCCTCCGGCCTCGGCCTCTAAAGAGGTCCCTACAGCTGAGCAGTCGGCAGGGTCTCTGAAAGCCGCCGCATCGATTACAGCGCCCGCACTAGCCGCGACTCCGGCCCTTGCTCCCCCGGCGGATCCCGTCCGGGAACTCCTGGAGGACTACGAGCAAAGAATGAACCGAGCGGCACTTCTTTTTGAGGAGGGAAGGAAGGAGGAGGCTCGCAACCATTTCGATGAGATGCTGACGGATCTCCGGGAGGCCGGGTTTTCTTTCCAGGAGTATCCCCGGGTTGCCCAGACCTACTACAACCTTCTGGAGCGGATGCAGACCCTGGAAGTGGCGGCTCTGGTCCAGCCCAACCACGATTTCGTCTCCGAAATGACAGCGACTCCGTTGGACGAAATCATCCGCCACAACATCTTTTCGATTGAAGTCGATCCCGGGCTCGGAGAGCTTGTGGATGCGGAGCTCAACGCCACCCGGTTCGACATGCCCATGGTAGTCAACAAGCGGGTGCTGCAGTTTCTGGAGTACTATCTGGGGCCCGGCCGCGAGATTACGGAGCTGGGCCTGAAACGGGCGGGGCGCTATCTGGATTACTTCAGAGAAGTATTCAAACGGGAAGATGTACCACTCGACCTGATCTACCTGCCTCACGTGGAAAGCCTATTCAAGCCCACTGCCTACTCCCGTGCCCATGCCGCTGGTGTGTGGCAGTTCGTTTCGGGGACTGCTCGGGCCTACGGCCTGGAGGTGGGGTGGTGGATCGATGAGCGCAACAGTGTCGAGTTGTCCACGGTGGCAGCAGCCCGCCATCTGCGCGATCTGTACGAGGATTTCGGAGACTGGTACCTGGCCCTGGCTGCCTACAATGCAGGGCCTGGTAGAGTCCGGCGCAATCTGAGGAAGTACGGGAAGCTGGACTACTGGAACATGGTCGAGCGGAGGATGCTGCCCCGCGATACCCGCCATTATGTGCCGGCTGTACTGGCCGCGATCCTGATTCACAAGAACCCTGAAACGTACGGGTTTCAGGTGGAGGCCGATGAACCACGGCAGTGGGAAAAAGTGAAGGTCACCCATCAGTTTGATCTCAGGGTGATTGCCGAAGCAATCGAGGTGGAGACGGGGACCCTGGAAGAGCTCAACCCCGAACTGAGAAGAGGAATCACCCCTTACGTCGACCAGCCTTACGAGCTTCACGTCCCGGTCGGGAAGGCTGATCTGGCCACCCGGCGCATTGCCCGGATCCCTAAGGAGAAACGTCTCAGGGTTCGTCACTACCGAGTTGAAAAGGGGGACACGCTGTGGCATATTGCGCGTGCAAACCGCACCGGTATCGACGCCATTGTCCACGCCAACCGAATTCGAAACCCGAACCATCTACGTCTGGGTCAGAACCTGATCATTCCCATCACGCCCCATAAAGGCGGCGTTGGCAACTCGAGTCGAGTCTCGAGCGGTTATTACACGGTTCGCCGGGGAGATTCCCTCTATAAGATTGCCCGGCAATTCGGCCTGCCACTACAGCGCCTGACCGATTTGAACAATCTCGCCGACCGCAAAGTCATCTACCCGGGTCAACGGCTGCGGCTCAGGTAATCGGTTCCTCGTTCCACGTTCCACGTTCCACATCGTCTCGTCGTTCGATATAATCCCGGGGATTGACAACCGAGAGGTATACATTCTGATGAAATTTGCAAAAAGACTGGGAGGAATTACTACCTCTCCAACCATTGCCGTCATGCAGGAAGCCCAGCGGCTGAAAGCCCAGGGAATTGACGTGATTGAGCTGGGTTCCGGAGAACCCGACTTCCCCACTCCGGACCCGATCAAAGCCGCGGCCGTGGCCGCGATTCAGGAGGATTTTACGAAGTACACTCCGGCTATCGGCATCGCCGAGCTCAGGAGAGGGGTCGCTGAGCACTTCAACAACACCTGGGGCTCGTATTTCCAGGCGGCTCATGTGGCTCTCTCCTCGGGAGCCAAGCACACCATTCACAACCTCTGCATGAGCTGTTTTGAGGCGGGTGACGAGGTTCTCATCCCGGCCCCCTACTGGGTCACTTTTCCGGAGGTCGTCAAGGTAACGGAGGCCGAGCCCCGAATCATCGAAACTCGCGAGGAGGACAACTTCGAGCTGCGGCCGGAAGTGATAGAGGAGGCGATCGGGCCTCGAACCAGAGGGTTGATTCTGAACACGCCCAACAATCCGACGGGTGCCGTCATCCCTCGGGCGGCCATGGAGGAGATCTATCGGATCTGTAAAGAGCACTCGGTCTTGCTTTTGTCGGATGAGACCTATGAATACTTTGTCTACGATGGTCACCAGCACTTTTCGATCGCGGCCATGGCGGCTCCCGATGATCCTTTCTTTGCCCTGGTCGGATCCTTTTCCAAAACTTACTCGATGACGGGCTGGAGAGTAGGATACTGCGTTACAGCGGCGGATCGGATCAAGAAACTGGCTGACTACCAGAGCCACGAATCAGGAAATCCCGCCTCCATCTCGCAGCGGGCCGCCCTGGCAGCGCTGTCGATCGATTCCTCGGTGATTGCAGAGATGACCGAGGAGTATCGGCACCGGCGGGAGCTGGTTCTGGAGAAGGTGGAAGGCATCCCGGGGTTCTCCTGCGTTCGGCCGAACGGAGCCTTCTACGCCTATCCAAATGTCTCCGAGGCAATGCGACTGACAGGCTGCGAGACCTCCGTCGATTTTTCTAGGCTTCTGATCAAGGAGGCCAGGGTCGCGACCGTCCCCGGGTCCGCCTTCGGGACGGAAGGGTACATCCGCCTCTCCTACGCTACCTCCCGAGAAAACCTGAGAGAGGGGCTATCCCGGATCAAGCAGCTGGTGGAACAGGCCTAGGAAGTTCTACGTTGCGCGCTCATTAAAGCGCGTGTTGGATTTGGTACGGACGCCAGCGAATCTGCAATCTCAATTCTGGTCCGCGCGCCCGGGAATCACGGGAAGAGCCGTCAGGGTCGGAACCGTTGTTTGCCGGAGAGTTACAGCGGAGAGAGGCTGGTCGCTGGTCACTGTCATACTCCCCCTGAAATCGATTCCATCGCCCCCCAGCGCCTGAAATAACTGTGATGCGAAGCGGGGCAGGTGCTGGCCGCTGTCCAGCGGTAATTGGGTCGCTTCCACCAGCTCGAAGTCCTGGTCGTAGAGGGAAAGCGTGACCTGGTTCTGCGCCGTGGAGGGAGACGGTTCACCGTCGCTGCTCACATTGACAATGGCCACGCCCGTGTCTGACACACCTGAGACCACCTGTACCGACAGACTGAAATCCAGAATCGGGCTGGAGGAAGGCACACCGCTGTCAAACAGCGTCTGCAAGGCTCCTCCGTCTCCCGGATCAACCAGGAAACTGAAGACGGCGACGCCGCCTACCGCGGGCCCGGTTGTGACTCGCACGTAACCCGGTGAAAGCTCTCCCAGCCCCCGCAATCCCAGCTCGATCGAGGCCCCCTGCGAAAGTTCCAGCTCCATCGAATCCCCCACCACGGGATCGCCCTGGGAGGGCTCGATCCGCACCGCCATGGGGTTGCCGGAAGACGCGAAGATCTCGGCCAGCAGAGAGGTAGCTGCGCCGGGGTTCACAAAGATTAGGTCGGTGTTAAAGGTACACGGTCCGGTGGTCCCGATGCCGATCTGGGGATAGTAAAAGACGACGATTTCGTTCTCACCCTCGGAAATGACAACTTCGTTGGTACTGATCGCATCGCCGCTTTCCTTTTCATCATTGTTCCCGGCATTGGCGGCCACCCGGAACGTCACTGCTCCGTCGCCGGCGGGGGGCGCTGTCCACCGAAAATCGACCTGTCCGGAAGGCAAAGGCTCTTCGTGAGTGAGAAAAGTGACATCACCCGCCTGGACGGTGGTCAAGCCGGGGGTAATGGGTTCCAGGCTACCGGCTTGCGTCTCATCCTCGAAAAAAGCGGTCAACTGCAAGCCGAACACCCGATTTGTGCCCGGCAGCACGAACTGCATGCCCGTGATCAGTAACCCGATTTCGTAACTCTGTCCGGGTACATACTCGAGGGGAACATTCTGGAAGGTTACCGTTCCCAGTTCGTTCAGCGTGCTTCCCATGGCAATGCTGTGGCAGAATTGGTTGGCGCAGATGGCGGGGTCCTGAAGAATGGTTCCGCCATCGGGCTCAAAGGGGATCTCGTTGCCCGCCTTCTTGGCTGGCAGTATCACCATAAAGGCCGCAAATGCGGCAAACATGACAAGTAGAAGTGCTTCTGTTTTCATTCCTCGCGGGGCTCCCCGTCTGGCACACTTTACCTCATACGTTCTGGGAGCCTTTGCGACTGCGCTTCTGGAATCTGAAATCGTCTTCGATTATATATTCCGACAATGCCAGTCTCTCCGCCTCAGGAACATGACAACATCTCTGTGATCCTGGTCGGAACTCTGAATCCGGGTAACGTGGGGTCCATTGCCAGGATCATGAAGAACATGGGTTTTCGCAGCCTCAAGCTGGTGGCCGTGAAGACGCCTGAGGACCAGGAATGCCGGATGATGGCCGGACGAGCCTTCGACCTGGTCGCAGACGCCCGCCGGTTCACCAGTCTAGGCAAGGCTGCGGGTGGTGAGCAGGTTCTTTTCGCGACGACTTCCGGTCGAGACCGGCGGGAGCGCCGCGAATCGATCAGTCCCCGAGAGGCGGCCCGGCTCATTGGCGAGTACTCTTTGAGGAATCGGGTCGGGCTCGTGTTCGGCCCGGAGCGATCAGGGTTAACGGAAGGGCAGCTTGCCCGCTGCCAGTTTCGTGTCTCCATCCCCGCCAACCCAGAACATCCGGTCCTCAATATCTCCAAGGCCGCAACCATTCTTCTGTACGAGATCGCTCAGCTCTCCTCGCCGCCCCTGCAAGAGCGCAGAGAGCAGGTTTCCGTGGCCGAACGGGAGCGCTTCTATGAGGATCTGAAAAAAGTCCTGATTGAAATTGGCTTCCTGAGTCAGTCCAATCCGGACCATGTCCTGAACGCCATTCGAGGCATCCTGGACCAGCCCGATCTGACCGAGCGTGATCTGAAGATCCTCCGCGGAATTGTGGGGCAAATCGACTGGTACGTACGGGAAGGCCGGCTGCGACCGCCCGGAGACATTCTGAAGCCCTAGTAGGAGAACCCTCCGTAGTCCGATCCCAGAGTGGGAGGAGCCTCGGGGAGGCGGACGTTTAAATTCCCGGACGCAGCCCCGAGGCTCCTCCCACTCTGGGATCTCTTCGCCACGTCTGATGTCTCCTAGCACCGGAGTTTCCCCTTCCAGTCATAGGCGGTGCCATATCCCGAGTCGAGTTTGGGCTCCTCTGAGTTTGAGGCGAGCCGCGTTGTCGATCCCGGTCATGGGGCCTTGCTGATGACCATTTTAGAGAAAACCAGCCCGGTAAGTAATTTGGGAAAGAAATCGGTCGACTTCTGGGGCATCATAACTCCTTCATCAGAGCAGCGCCTCACCTGGTCCAGGGTGGTAGGACGGAGCAGGAAAGCAAGCGAGTAGACTCCTGACTCGACACCTTTGGCCAGCCTGTCAGCATCCCGAAAGTAGTCCACGTGACTCTGGGCCGCCAGCTCCGCCCTTCCGATACCGACCAGGGGTTCCAGGATCCCATGGTGGAGCAGGTTGACGTCGAGATCCGATAAAGTCGGGGGAAGCCCCCGCAGGCCGGCCGGCAAACCTTCCCGGGGCCTCAGAGAGTAAGCCCTGAGTGGCCGGCCACTGATCATTCCAAGTGTCCGGCTGCTCCCATCCAGAACCCCGCGCAGCTCTTCCAGGGAACTTTGCGGGTGCACCTCGAATTCAGAGGCCAGGGCACTCAGGAACTCTTCCAAATTGAAATCAACCAGATCTCTCAGGGCCCGATGAGTCGGGAGAATTCTGAGTCCCGGACTCTCCATGTTGAAGAGTGCCATCATCCGCTTATCGAAGCTCTCCACAGCCCCCGGTTCCCATCCCTTCTCCTCGCACTCCTGCCTGAAATGGACGGCTGTCTGAAAGCGGTGGTGGCCATCGGCGATGTAAAAAGTAAGGGGCTCCAGGATTTCATTCAGCTCCTCCTGAATCCTGTGCTTCTCGATTCTCCACAGCCGGTGGCGAAAATCGGAGTCATCGGCGACGTCAATTCCCGGAGGTCCCCCGGCCATCACCTCCGCCAGAAGCAGGTCGGTGTGGCGGGCCGGTTCCTGATACAGCGAGAAAATCAGTCCGTCATTGACCTCCGTCTCGCGCAGAAGGTGGAGTCGATCCTGAAGCGGGCCCGACATCGTCTTCTCGTGGCCCTTGATCGAGGCCGCCGCCTCCCGAATCGAGACCAGCCCAACGACACCGGTCCGTTCGTATTCCTGGTCTTCCCAGGTATAGGACTGCTGATAGGCGTACAGGGAGGGCTCCTCATCGCGCCGAAGAGCCCCCTGCGAAATCCAGCTTCCCAGGGCGCGGCCGGCCGCCTCGTAATCGCTGTTCACGATTACATGGGCCACATTGAAGGGACTTCGATCCAGGTATCTCCGACGCAGGGAGTCGGAGATCTTGTCATAGGGCTGAGTTACGAGATCGTCCAGATTCCCCACCATCTGTGGGTCAAATCGGTGACCTCGAAAAGCGTACAGTCTGGGCATTGGGTGCTCATTGTGCCACCTGGAGGCTGGCACTGACCAGTGCGGAGAGCGTGCGAATCACGGTAGCTGCCACCGGAACATCACTCTTGATCAGAATGGACCCGGTGAAATTGGGAGGAGCCCCGGGAAACAGGCCGGGCACAAAAGCGGCCATGTGCGTTCCGGGTTCCATCTGGGTCTGGAAGAGCCCGAACACCTCGCTTTCGGTGTTGACGAGCTGCATGTCAATCGAAGCGGTGGAGTCCCCTGTGTTGGCCAGAGCAACTCCAGTGTCGACGGAACCGAGCTCGGCGAGGACCACAGTGGCACTCTGAAAGGTCGCTCCCTGGGTTCCCGCAACACCGGCTTCCAGGGTGGGTGCTCCTGCTCCGTCCAGAATCTGAAAGATGGCTGTGCTCTGAACCGGCACACCGGCCGTTACGATCGCATACCCCTGGACGACCGGATCGGAGGTTCCCGGAGTCGTCAAGACTACCGATCCTCCCGGTACGATCGAAAAACCATTCGCCACGCCCTCATCTGTGGCTGGAGCTGACCCACTTCCGCCGGCCAGTTCCAGATCCATCTCACCTCCGTCCGGCGCAAACAGCGTCAGGGCAACCTGTCCCTCGGCAGTCGAGTCGGTCAGATTGGTCACCACGATGATGGTTCGCAGCGCGGCGCTGCCCAGAGCTGCGTCACCGATCTGGGGGATGGCACTCGCGAAATCGGGGCGTGTCTGGTAGGCGAAGGAGAAGTCGATCACCCGCTCCTCGAGTTGTGAGGAACTGTAAGCGATTGTGACCTTGGAAATGGGTGGACCGCTGGTTACCTGGATGCCGAAAAAGACTCCTTGAGCGACATCGATTTCAGGTGACTGGAAGGTTCCCAGCAGCCGTCCGGCTGGGTCATAGGCCTTCAATTCGGCGGTCACGCCTGCTCCGCCGTTCCCAAGACTGAAGGCGGCTTCCGTGACGGGGTATGCAAAGTCGAAAATCAGCAGGGGTGACGGGTCCCCTCCGGCGGGTGTCTCTGCGCACGTCCGGTTCTGCAGAAAGTTCCCCAAGCCCACGAGAGGAACGAAAATCTGATGCACGATGGGCGAGAAGCCGCCATCACTGCCGATTCCGATCCCCCAGTTCCGAAAGTGATCGGCAGAGCTGCACTTAGGGCGGCCCGCAAAGTCGAGTACTACGCGGTCGGGCGCCAGCTGGCTTTCTTCGGTGACTTCAATAACTTCTGCCCTGGTCAGTCCAATCGAAAGAAGGGCTGTCATCAAAACCAGGCCCGATCTGAAAACTCTCATATTCTTTACTCCTGCCCTTACCCGCTCCCCTGCTCATCCACGTGATTCAAGTTGAACAGGGACATTGTAACTGCGAATTTTTTCACAGTCATCTAAATAATAGGAAGGATTCGAGTGACAGTCCCATTATAATCCTCCCGGTGACGTCCCAGTACGCACCAGCAGGAAGTGACGCAAACCGAACCGGGGAGGCGCAGTGAGCAAAGGCGAGGAAACGAGAAACAGAGCACGAGAAACGAGGAACGAAGAACGAGGAACGCTTTGGGGAAAGCGCGCCGTCGTAACCGGGGGCAGCCGGGGAATTGGATTTCGGATCGCGGAGGCTCTCGTGGAGAGCGGAGTCCGAACCGTCATTTGTGGCCGCTCAGAGGGTGCCCTTCAGCGAGCCGTCGAGCGCCTCGGAGAGAGCGGGGGCGAGATCCTGGGGAGGGTTTGCGACGTAGGCCGGCCCGAGCCGGTCGAAGAGCTGATTCGCTTCTCAGAGGAGCGTCTGGGCGGACTGGACATTCTCATCAACAATGCGGCCGTGGGTATTTTTCGTTCGGTAATGGAAATGTCCCCCGGGAGTGGCGCACACTGATGCGCACCAATCTGGACTCTCTCTTCTACTGCTGCCACTATGCCCTGCCTGTCCTGCGCCGGAGCGGCGAAGGCTTCATCATCAATATTGGGAGCCTGGCCGGAAAAAGTGTCTTTCCCGAAGGGGCCGCCTACTGTGCCTCGAAGTTTGGGCTCAAGGCGTTCAGTGAAGCTTTGATGCAGGAAGTTCGTTACGATGACATTCGGGTTGCCTACGTCATGCCCGGGAGTGTGAACACCGGGTTCCGGGGGAACCCGCCAGCTGAGGAATCATGGAAACTGTCGCCCCGGGACGTGGCCGACGTAGTGATCGACACCCTGCGGAGGGATCCGCGCTGTCTGACCAGCCGCATCGAGATGCGACCCTCCAAGCCCCTTAAATAGTTCCACGTTCCACTCATTTCCCCTTATGGGTTCTCTGAAAGTCCTTGCCGGCCTTGTGCACCTCTTTGCGAAAGTCCGGGCCCTTCATCTCCACGATCTCGCACATTTCAAGAACGCGCGAATAGAGTCGCTCTCCGATGCGATCCGAGAGAGTCGGTTCTCGGGACAGACTCTCGATGCCGGATCTCTCGGGAAGCTTCCAGTTACTGGAGAAGATCGTGAGGCGCTGATTCGTGTAGCGGTAGTTGATGATGGTGTGGATCGTTTCCCGGACCCACTCGGTGGGGCGTCCGGTTCCCAGATCGTCCCATACCAGGAGCTCGGCTCGCCACAGGGGCCGCAGCAACTCTTCCTCAGAGGACTGGGAATCCCGCCCATAGCTGTGCTGCAGGCTGCGCAGCAGTTCTGCTTCATCCACAAAGCGAGCACTCGAATCGTGCCTGGAAAGAACGGCATTCAGAATGGAGACTGAGAGGTGGGTCTTACCCACTCCGCAGGGGCCGACGAAGAGAAGGCCCCGCTCCAACTCCGGGAAGGCGTCGACAAACTCGATGGACCGCAGCAGGGCTCGCTGCTGCAGGGGGTGGGGAGTTGAAAAGGTCTCAAAACCCTGTTCGCCGTAGCGGGGAGGAATGGCGGCACTCTGGAATCGCTGACTGGATCGGGCCTGGCTCCGGCAGTCGGGGCAGGCTGAGACCTTTTCCGTCGCCTGTTCCCGCACGAGTACCCAACCCGTTCCCTCGCACGTCTGGCAGGTCTTAGTCGCCGGCATCGTCGTTGTCTCTCGCCCTGGCCTCCAGTACCGTCTCAATCTCACGGGCATCGGCCCGGTGGCGGAAGAGTTCCTCTCCTTCCAGCGTGGCTACAGGGATGTCGAACTGGTAGGCTTCCAGAAGCTCAGGCGACTGGCTGATGTCCACCTGTTCGATCTCGAGATGAAACCGGCTCTCGAATGCTCTGAGAATCTGCAGGCTTTTCGTACAGAGCTGGCATCCTGGACGAGTAAAGAATTTGATTTGAACACAATCCAATGCTGATTTAAAATCTCTTTATGTTTTTCCGTGTACAACTCCTTCTGGCCCCGCTGGCTCTGCTATTGTGCGCCTATCCAGCCTCTGTGTCTATGGCAGGAGGGGTGTTGCAGCAGCAGGCTGCTGAATCCCTTGAGATCGGGGCCGAAGCACCCGATTTTGAATTGACGGACCACAATGGCGAGACCGTGCGCCTGAGCCAATTCCGGGGAAGTAAGAATGTCATTGTCGCTTTCTACGTCCTGGCCTTTACTGGTGGCTGAAGGACCGAATTGACACGGTATCAGGATGATATCGAATACTTCAGCGAACACGACACGGAGGTTCTGGCCATCAGTGTTGATGCTCGCCCCAGTCAGAAGAAGTTCGCCGAGGAACTGGGTGTCCAATACCGGTTTCTGGCAGATTGGCCGGACAAGGAGGTCAGCCGCCGATACGGGGTCCTTGCCGCGCGAGGCTTTTCCCAGAGAACGACTTTTCTGATTGATAAACAGGGCGTTATTCGTCGCATAGACTCGGGCCGTGACGCCATGGATCTCACCGGGATCAAAGGGGCCTCCGCAGATTTGCGGTAGTTCTCAGCCGGCTTACATGTCCGTAGCAGGAACCCGAGGAAGAGAAATACTAGCTTCTCGAGTCATCAGAACCCGAGCGCGAGTGAGGGCTGAGTTGTAGCCTGACGTCGCGCCCGCGGCTTGGCGCCCGCGGTTCTGATCCCAGTAGGAAAACTTGTTCTGGAAAGGGGGAGCCATGAGTCCAAAGTATCGGCACAAGGGTTACATGAGCGACGACGGAGGGCGTCAGGAGCGCACTCGTCAGCCCAGCCGGGGTCCGCGCGATGGTCCCCGCGCACCCAGGATGACCAGCTTTCAGACGGGTGTTGTCCGCTGCAAGAACTGTGGGAAGCCACTGCCTCCCAGCTTCGAAGAGATTCTGGCCGAATCCAGCTGCCCTGCCTGCCAGGCTCCCCTGCACACCTGTACGAACTGTGCTTTTCTTGATCCGGGAAGTCGCTTCGAGTGCTCGCAGGCGATTCCCGAGCGAGTTTCACCCAAGGCCGCGGCCAACAACTGCCGGTACTTTGAGGCTCGATCCTCGGTTGAGAAGCAAACCACCTCCAATCCCGAACACGAAGATCCCAGGGACGCTTTTGAGCGACTATTCAAGCCATGAAAGTGTTCGCCTGCCTGAAAGAAGTTGCGAGCCGTGAAACCCGCCATCAGATCAATGACGAAGAAAACTGGATCAAGTCCGGAGATGTGACCCACGAAATCAACGAGTGCGATGAGTACGCGATAGAAGAGGCGCTTCGGATCAAGGAGGCGCACGGAGGAGAAGCGGTTATTCTCAACATCGGAACAAAGGGCAATGAGAAGTCCATTCGCAAGGGATTGGCGATGGGCTGTGACCGGGCCCTTCAGGTCCTCGATCCTGAGCGTCGCGCCAGCTCACCCCATGTAGCCGCGAGAGTTCTTGCTGAGGTTCTGAAACAGGAACCCTTTGATCTCATCCTGGCCGGAACACAGTCTGACGATCTGGGATATGCCCAGACCGGTGTGATTCTGGCTGAACTCCTTGGTCTCCCGCATGCCACAATTGTCATGGAGGTCGAGGGCCAGCCCGAAAAGGGCTCGATCAAAGCCCTGCGCGAGATGGAAAGTGGAAGCTTCCAATGGGTGGAGCTCCCGCTGCCGGCCGTGCTCGCGATTCAAGCAGGAAGCTCCCAGATTCGCTACGCCTCTCTGAAGGGAATCATGCAGGCCAGGAAGAAGGAGATTCGACGAGTTGAAATCGACCAGCTGAACATCTCCTGGTCCGAGATTCCACGGATCGACGTCAGGCGACTGTACTTTCCGCAGGCCACCAGCCACGCCGAGATGCTGGAAGGAGACGCAGCCACCGTCGTGACGACTCTTGTCGAGAAGCTCCGAAAAGAAGCAAAAGTGATCTGAATTGAATTCGCCCGAACGCAAAGTCTGCGTTCTCCTGGACCATGACGGAGGCGCGGTTCGAAACGCTGCCCTCGAGGCTGTGGCTTTCGGGCAGGCTCTGGCGGGCGAAATAGGGGCATCGCTGGAGTTGCTGCTCCTGTGCGCTGACCCGGAGCCGCTCAAGGGGCGCTTGTCTACCGTCAGTGCCGTCAGAGTCCATTTTCTTACCGCTCCTGAACTACTTGACTACGACCCGGACTCTTACTGTGCGGCGGCTGGCCCGTTTCTCGAGAAGAGTCAAGCTGATTACCTTCTTCTGGCCCACACCTATCAGAACATTGACTTTGCACCCAAACTGGCGGCCCGACTGGGAGCAGGTCTGGCTACGGACTGCATTGATTATCGGGTGGAGGACGAGGATGTCATCTTTGTACGGCAGATGTTCCGCAACAAGCTGAACGCGGATGTTGTGGTTCGCTCAGGTCCTCCGGCTATGGCAACAATCCAGGGAGGCTCTGCCAGCCTGGATCAGCTGCAAAGCGGATCGCCGGAGCTCTCCGTAGAAGCCGCTTCGCTGGACGGATTCAGCCGCCGCCGCCGTCCACTGGAAACGATCGAGGCCGGCACAGGAAGGGTTGACCTCGACAAGGCCGAAATCGTGGTCGGTGTGGGTCGGGGGATCAAGAAGAAAGAGAATCTGAAGCTGATCGAAGATTTGGCCGCCGCTCTGGGGGCGGAGATAGGCGCCAGCCGGCCCGTGGTGGACAATGGATGGCTGGAGAGGGAGCGCCAGATCGGAAGCTCCGGGCAGAACATTGCGCCGCGGCTTTACATCGCCTGCGGGATCTCCGGGGCCATCCAGCACGTGGTCGGTATGAAGAACTCCAGCTGCATCGTTGCCATCAATGCCGACCCCAACGCACCCATCTTCAACATTGCCCATTATGGTGTCGTCGGGGATCTGTTTGAAGTCGTTCCCAAGCTGATCCAGGCCCTCAATGAAGAGGACTGAGAGGATCCTCGATCGGTGAAGTGGGCCAGCGATCTTTGGTCGCCTATTTTGGGCTGGTAGCGTGGCCTGTAACAGAGACGAAAAGCGATAAGTCGCTCCTGATCGCCACAGAACGCCATCGGAACTCAACAACACTTCCCTGAAGAAGCACCCCAACAGTTGCAGCGGAGTCAATTCCGCGTTCTCTGGTAGACTGCCTTCCATGCCGGTCGACGCGATTCTGGTGCTGTTGATCCTGGTCGGAACGGTAGCGCTTTTCGTCTCCGAGAAGTATCCCATCGATTTCGTGGCGTTGCTGGTTCTGGGAGGGCTGCTCGCTCTGGGGCTCGTCACTCCCGAGGAGGGGATCTCCGGCTTCAGCAATCCGGCGACGGTGACCGTCGCGGCCATGTTCATCCTGAGCGCGGGTCTGCAGAAGACCGGGGCCACCGCCGCGGTCGGACGTGTGCTGGTGCGCTTCGGGCAGAGCTATTTCTCGGCGCTGGTGGTGATCATGGGGACGATTACCGTTATGTCTGCGTTCGTCAACAACACAGCAGCGGTCGCCGTCTTCATCCCGCTGGTGATGATCGTTGCCAACCGGCGCAAGATTGCCGCCTCGAAGCTGCTTATCCCACTCTCGTACGCCTCGCAGTTCGGCGGCGTCTGCACCCTGATCGGCACTTCGACCAATCTTCTGGTCAGCTCAATATCCGAGCAGGCCGGCTACGGGGCGTTCAGCATGTTCGAGTTCAGCCGGATGGGCCTGATTCTCTTCGTGGCGGGTGGTCTCTTTTTCTTGTTGTTCGGGCGCTGGCTGCTCCCCGAGCGTCAGGCGCAGGAGCTCGCCGCCACCTATCAACTGGGCGAGTACATCACCGAGATGCGGGTCAGCGCCAACTCGCCGCTGGTCGGCAGATCGGTGCTGGAGAGCCGGCTCGGTGAGGAACACGATGTCACGATCCTGCGCATCCTGCGCATAGGAGAGAATGTCTGGGCACCTCTCCGACATGTGCTCAAACCGGGTCACGTGCTGCTCGTCCGCGGCAAGATTGGTGAGTTGATGCGCCTCCGGGAATCAGCGAGGCTGGAGCTCAACGCCGAGTTCAAACTGCGCGACGAGACGCTCCAGACTGAGGATCTGCGGCTCGTGCAGGCTCTGGTGGCGCCGGGATCAGAGCTCATTGGCAACACCTTGAAGCAGCTGGACTTTCGCAACCGCTACAAGGCGCTGGTTCTGGCGATCCTGCGGCGCGGAGAAACGATTGGCGACAAGCTCAACGCGGTTGAACTCGGTCTGGGGGACGCCCTGCTGATCCAGGCCCACGAAGGGCAGATCAAGGAGCTGCGCAGTGACCCGAACTTCATCGTGCTCGACGAGGTTGTGGAGGCGGTGCTGCGGCACAAGGCCCCTCTTGTCCTCGGGATCCTTGCCGCGGTGGTCGGACTGGCAGCCTTCGACGTGTTTCCGATCCTGGTCACCGCTATCCTGGGCTGCCTGGCGATGGTGATGACCCGTTGCCTGCGCCTGGAGGAGGCCTATCATGCCATCAACTGGCAGGTGATCTTTCTGCTCGCCGGCATCCTGCCGCTCGGCATCGCCATGCAGAAGAGCGGTGCGGCCGGCTACATCGCGGGGAACGCGGTGGGTATGGTCGGCGGGATGGGTCCCGTCGCCGTGCTCGCCGTCGTCTACCTGATGACGTCGGTGATGACGGATACCATGAGCAACAATGCAGCGGCGGTGCTGCTCGCGCCGATCGCCATTTCGACGGCGGAGCAGATCGGCGTTGACCCCCGGCCGTTTTTGATGGCGATCACCTTTGCCGCCTCGACCGGGTTTTCGACGCCGGTCGGTTACCAGACGAACACCATGATCTACAACCCGGGTGGCTACAAGTACACGGACTTCCTACGCACCGGAGTGCCGCTCAGCATCCTGTTCTGGATTTTATCCGTGATCTTCATTCCGCGCTTCTGGAGCTTTTGAAATCGCGAGAGATTTCACCTTTCTTCTAAGGGTGATGTTTCCTTTTGGACAAGGGGAGCAATCCTCTCTCGATTCCGAATCGCCCCACTCGCCAAGTCGGTCTGACGCCCAGTTACCTTCAAGGCGGTATGAAGAAAGTCACTCCACCCAACATTGCTCATTATGGTGTCGTCGGGGATCTGTTTGAAGTCGTTCCCAAGCTGATCCAGGCCCTCCATGAAGAGGACTGAGAGGATCCTCGGTCCGTCTCGCCGACCTTCTGTTCAGCCACCCCCATCTTGCTATAATGGCGCCTGGCGATGGCCCCTGCCAGTGCCTTCCATGAGGGCGTGAATGATTCGATTGCTGGTCCCGGTTCTTTTGTTGCTGGCCTTCCCTTTTTCTTTTCTGGAAAAGCCCTTCACCGGCTGGTCTCTTGACGAGGCGGTGGCCGTTCTCAACGATTCCCCCTGGGCCAGACAGACGACGTTCACCGAAGTCGTCGAAGGGATCGGCAGCGGGGTCAGAGGAGAGAAGGAGATCTTCAATACCTTCTATACACGCATCCTCTCCTCATTGCCTATCCGGCAAGCGTTCGTGCGAGTCGAACAGCACGCCCACGACTACGACAGCCTGAGCACTTCGGAAAAGGCGCGTTTTGACGAACTCTCCGCCCCCGGGTTGGAGCTTGATTTCGAGGACTGGATTGTTCTGGCTGTGTCTTTCCGCTCCAATGATCCCGACGATGAACGTGAGGTGAATCGCTATCTCGAAGTCAGCACCACGGATTCACTGAAGAACCTCGCCTTTCTTTCTACTTCGAGGGTCAGCCAGGTTCGCTTGAGGGGATACATTCCCCCGCAGGGGGACGGGGTGGGAGCCAAGTTTGTGTTTCCACGTGCGGTGGACGGCCGGCCAGTCGTTGCCGACGACACTGAGACCCTGGTGTTCGAACTCGAGATTCCGGAGGCAGAGCCAATCCTGAGTGTGACATTCGTGGTTCGCGAACTGAAGTGGGGAGGGGAGTTGATGCTTTGAAAGACCTGGCTGCCCACCTCCTGCTGGTTCTGATTGGTTCCGTTCCCACCTTGCTGGCTTCCAGGGGGGTGGAGACTCCGTTGAGTCCCGCCGAGCAGCAAAGTCTGGCGGAAATCTCTGCCTATAGAGTACTCACGAATCCGTTCACGAAGAAGATCGAAAGTCGTATGACGATTGAGATCTACAACCCGTTTCTGGCCAGGACGCCGCGCAGATTCCATGGGTCGATTTACTATTTTCACCGCAACGACAATTTTGACGCCAGAAACTTCTTCGACACTCCGGGCGAGCCTCTGCCCGAGTTCAAGCGAAATCAGTTTGGGTTTCAGTTGAGCGGCCCCATTCTGAAAAACCTGGAATTCCTGGTCGGTTATGACGGGCTCAGGATTGTCCAGGGACAAACCCGGCTCTCCCACGTTCCCTCGCCTGAGATGAAGCGCGGGGACTTCTCGGCACTCGGATTTCCGGTGATCGATCCGGTCACTTCCGAGCCCTTTCCGGGAAATGTCATCCCGGAGCCGCGAATCCATCCGGTCGCCCGCAATCTTCTTTCGCTGATCCCGGATCCCAATCGGGCCGACGAGGATCGAAATTTTGTGAACAATGATCCGACTGTCAGTGACGGGGACACTGTGCTTCTCAGAGTCGATTACCAGATCTCTCCGCAATCCAAGCTCGTGTCCAGCTATCAGTATTCGGACGAGGCAGATGTGCGGATCGAAGACCTCCCCGGGTTCAACCGGAGTGGGGACGAGAGAGATCAAGATCTGAACGTCTCCTATTACCGGAACTTCTCAAGCCGCTTCTCGAGCCAGCTGCGCTTCCGCTTGAGCAGCGGAAGAGACTTCGACCTGTCGGAAAACAGTGGTCGTGAGGGGCTTCTGGCCTCGCTCGGAATCAACGGGGTCTCGACACTAATTCCGCTCGATGAAGGCTATCCGGAATTTCGCCTCTCGGGTTATGCCAACTTTGGAGACGAGGACGAATTACCCGAGACCCGCGAGTCAAGTTGGTTCGACATCGAGAGTGTTTTCGCCTACAACTTCAGCCAACAAAGCCTGAGTTTTGGCGTCGACCTCGGTGCGGTTCGCCAGAACAACAACCGCACGGGAGGAGTACGGAGAGGCCGTTTTCGCTACAACGGGTTTTTCAGCGGTGACGCTTTCGCTGATTTTCTTCTGGGGATCCCGGACACGGCGGAGCGTGGTGTGGGCTCCGATCGCACCGACCTGCGCCGCTCCAACTGGGGATTCTTTATCGATGACAGCTGGAAAGCCAGCCCGGTTCTCAGCCTGAGCGCGGCCATCTCTTACAGCTACTACGAACCGTACCGATCGGTCCGGCCCATTTCGATTCTCTTTCCCTTTGTGGCCGAACCGGTGCCGGGTTCGCAGGTACTCATCTCGGGAACCGAGGAGGCAGAGGCTCTGGGGTTTTCCGGTCACAGTCTCGTCTATCCCGACAAGAATGACTGGTCTCCTCAACTGGGGCTGGCTCTCAGTCCCACCGGGAACAACCGATTTGTTTTGCGAGCCGGTTACCGGCTCCACTACTCTCCGTGGGGAAGTAGCTCGGCAAGAAGCTACATCGGGAAAAACTATCCTTTTTTTCAGCGCGAAACGTCGCTCTCGACGCTGGAGAGCCCCGAGATCGATATCTCTGATCCTTTTGCCAGCCTTTCCCCCACGGAGCTCACCTTTCGCGGCTTTGAGCTGGGCATCCGAACCGCTTATGCGCAAGACTGGCGGCTAAGGATCCAGAAACAGTTTTCCAGGAACTGGAACCTGGAAGCTTCCTACCGGGGGAGCAAGGGAACCAAGCTGGACCGCACGATTCCCGGTAATGCTGCTTTTCCGGGCCCCGGTCAGATTCAGAGCCGCCGCCCGGATCCGACTTATGGCCAGTTTGCGATCGTCAGTGGCGGAGCTTCCAGCATCCTGCATGGTCTGGGTCTCGACGTGGAACGAAAGATGGTGGACGGCTTTTCCCTGCGCTCCGGATTCGACTGGACACGATCGCTTTCGGACCGGGTTTTCTTCAGCGTGTCCGATCCCCGAAACCTGGCAGCGGAACGAGGTGCCTCTTCCGGTCGGCCGCTGCGTCGGGGTTACCTGAATTACATCCTTGATCTTCCCGTGAATTTCAAGACGGGTCTGTTGGGCTCGCTGGTGTCGGGGTGGCGGCTCTCCGGGATCACCCAGTTTCAGGACGGTGATCCCTTCTCGGTCGTACTGAGCGGAGACTTTAACAACGATGGAGTGACCGGTGATCGACCCGTACGGCTGGCGGATGGAAACCTCCCCGCCGACCAGCAGTCCGTGGACGAATGGTTTGACACCTCGGCTTTTGTGGAACCCGAGGATTTGCAGTTCGGCGACTCAGGCCGGAACATCCTGAGCGGACCCGGGCTGCAGACCTGGGACATCGCTTTGAGCAAGACGACAGAGGTTTCCGACGGGCACCAGGTCGAGTTTCGGGTGGAGTTTTTCAACGCTTTCAACCGCGCCAACTTTGACCGCCCGGAGAGGAGTCTGGGTAACTCGACATTTGGCAAGATCTTCGGTGCGGATCGAGCCCGCGAGATCGAAATCGCGCTGAAGTACTCCTTTTAGGACCATTGTCATTGCCCCGCAACGAGCAGTTATCAGAACTGTTGTCTAGTTCTTGACACCATACGAGAAGAAACCGAATTCATGAAAGCACTTGCGATCCCCCACCACGGAACCATCGACGATATTCAGATCCTGGAGCTGGACAGGCCCTCGCCAGGTGCAGGCCAGGTACTGGTCAGGACCCGGGCTGGGGCACTCAACCGGTTGGATCTGTTTGTGGTAGCCGGCCTGCTCGGAGTCAAGCTCCACATGCCCCACGTCCTGGGCAGCGACGGAGCCGGAGAAGTTGCTGAAGTCGGAAGCGGAGCGAAGGGCTTTCAGCCGGGCGATCGAGTGATGCTCAATCCCTGTATCTGGTGCGACCGATGTGAGTTCTGCCGGCGGGGAGAGCAGAGTCTCTGTGTTCGACTCAGACTTCTGGGAGAGCACGTAGCCGGAACGCTGGGGGAGTACTTCGTGGCTTCTGCAGACAGCCTCACCAGGATTCCGGAGGAGATCGACTATCCTCGCGCCGCTGCTTTTTCTCTGGTACATCAGACTGCCTGGCGACTGCTCATCACCCGGGGGCGACTGCGGCCGGGAGAAGATGTCTTCATTCACGGAATCGGTGGCGGAGTGGCGACGGCCTCTCTGAGTATTGCGCGGCTGGCGGGAGCTCGGGTGTTCGTGAGCTCTTCGGATGAATCCAAGCTGGAGCGAGCCCGCGAGCTGGGAGCGACCTTCGCGTTCAACTATGAGAAGGAAGACATTCTCGACCAGGTTCGCACCATCACGGGCAAGCGAGGAGTCGATCTGGTTGTCGACAGCGTGGGCCAGAAGACATGGCTGCAGAGTCTCAAAATGGTGTGTAAGGGAGGGCGGGTCGTGACCTGTGGCGCGACCACCGGGCCCAGCCCACGCACCGAGATCCGTTTGATTTTCTGGAAACAGATCTCGATTCTCGGGAGCACGGTGAGCAACGTGACCGAGTTTAATCAGGTCGTGGAGTTGCTGGGGCAGGGGCGTCTGCAGCCCGTCATCGACAGCGTTCTCCCACTCGAGCAGGGCCGAAAAGCCTTCTCCCGTCTGGCTCAAGGAAAACAGTTCGGAAAAATCGTACTGGAGATCCCCTGATAGCCATGAACGATCTCACTGCGGTTCCGTTGACAACCCTCAAAGAGGAAGAACAGCTCTTCCGCGAAAGCGTCGCTTCTTTCGCGCGGGAACAGATCGGCCCCCACGTTTCCGAAATGGACGAGCAAGCTTCTTTTCGGCAGGACCTGATCGAGGCTTTTTTCGATTTAGGCTTGATGGGAATGGAGATTCCCGAGCCATACGGCGGCTCAGGTTCCAGTTTCTTCATGTCCATACTGGCCGTCGAGGAGTTGAGCCGAATTGACGCTTCTGCAGGTGTGATCGTGGATGTGCAGAACACTCTGGTGAATGGTGCCTTGCTGCAATGGGGAACCGAGGAGCAGAAGGCACGATACCTGCCCAGCCCGGATTATGCAAGAACCGTAGTCCGGTGTTGAAAAACGACTCGAGAAGTGGCCCAACTCGGAAGCGGGCAGGTGTGACAGGCGGATTTGCGAAGAATATGGGTTGGCGAGGCGTTTGAGTGGTTTGGGGAGTGAATTTCAGACAGATCTGGGCCTGGATGAGTGTCGGAAGCGGTTTTCCGGGGGAGCTGGGAAAAGCTAACTGGAGTTCAGGCGACTCAAGACGAGGTGGAAGAGGGGTTGTTCGGGGAAGGCTGAGGAAAGATGGACCCAGATGCGTCGAGTGGTTTGTCGGATCCGGGCCCCAATCTTGAGGACCCGACGACGTAAGGTTTCGATTTCGAGCTTGTGCCAGGGGGTTCCGTGCAGATAGTCGCGCAGGCGCACGAACATCTGGTAAGCCAGTGCATGCAGGAGGAGTCGAAACTGATTGGCCAGGAATCGATGACAGCTGAGTCGGTCCATGCTCAGATGATTCTTGAAGGCCTTGATGAAGTTCTCGGTCTGCCCTCGGTTTGTGTAGTGGTCATAAAGTGATTGGGAGCAGAGATCGTCCCGGTTGGTGACTACAAAGCGACGGTTGATCCCACGCTGATCGACCTCCACTTTGACAATGACGCGACGGGATCGATCCCAGCTGTGGGCTCGATAAAGAAACTCGTCAAACTGACGCTGTTTTTCCTCCAGCTCAACGAACCTCAGCCGAGTCGAATCCAGCAGCGGCTCGACCACTCGCTGCAGGCGAGGGTTTCGACTTAACCCAATGACATATTGGAGTTTATTCTCTTCACCTTCACAGAACTCGTAGAGCCGAGGCGTGGCAAAGCCGCTGGCGGCCCGAATCTCAATCTCGACATCCGTCCCCACTCCTTGTCGGATGGCCTCCACGACGCGCTTCAAAACGGGCACGATGTGAGAGGCAGCCCCCTTGTTGCCAGGTCTCAACATGGCACACACCAGGTCTCCCGTGGCGGCATCGAAGATCAGCAAAGGATGCAGAATGTGGTTTCGGTAATACCCGTGGTAGAAGGAGAACTCCTGTTGGCCGTGAGTGTGGTCATCGGTACTGTCCAGATCCAGGATGATCTTGCTGGGGCGTCTCTTCTTCAGGGAGCGCACATAACGGCCTAGCAGCCACCGGCTCAGACGCATCAGATCCTTCTTGGTGACGGAGTTCTCCAAACGGGAGAAAGTCGGCTGGGTGGCCAAGTCGGGATCGCTCTCGGGCAACTGATCACAGACTGTCTTGAGCATCGGATCCGAGCGCAGCGTATCGGCGTCGTTACAGTCTTCGTAGCCGGCCACGATCTGCAAGACTCGTTGTCGGATCAACTTCAACAGGTCATGACGAATGTAGCGTTGGTCTCGACTTTCCGAAATACAGGAACTGAAGCCCTCGCACAATCGATGTTGACGATCCAGCGATCCAAACAACAACCATCCTGCGTCGGAAGTGAGGCTCCCCCCATCAAAACGAGCCGTGATGTTTCTGTGGCTATGAAATGGCAGGGTATTCTGGCAGACTGTTTTTGACATTGCCGTAGCTCCTGTTTAGGGTCTTTGTTTCTCTAAACCCTTTTATATCAGAGAGCTACGGCCTTTTTTCTGGGCCCAAATCTCACTTGAATTTAGATCTCCTGCATAATCCGGGCCAGGCTGGCCCGGGAGTGGGTGGGAGCCTACGCCCTTTCGGAGGCCGGGTCGGGAAGCGA
The DNA here is from genome assembly GCA_965248635.1 of Acidobacteriota bacterium. Lineage (GTDB taxonomy): Bacteria > Acidobacteriota > UBA6911 > RPQK01 > CBDAPI01 > CBDAPI01. Next base: position 1,033,200 of record OZ252114.1, read on the forward strand.
CGCCTTTGCCCTCGAGGCTCGGGCCAGGTACGACAACGGTTTTTTTCACCTCAACGGGCAGAAACTGTGGGTTACCAACGGGAAAGAGTCCTCGCTTTTCATTGTCTTCGCAACAACCGATCCCGGCCTCGGATACAAAGGCATCACTGCCTTTCTGGTGGAAAGGACGCTCGAGGGGTTCGAGGTTGGGAAAAAAGAAGACAAACTCGGCATCCGGGCCTCCTCGACCTGTGAAGTGCTCCTGGAGAACTGCCGGGTTCCCGAGTCCAACCTGCTGGGTGAGGTAGGAAAAGGCTATAAGGTTGCCATCGAAACCTTGAACCAGGGTCGAATCGGGATTGGCGCCCAGATGATCGGACTGGCTGGTGGAGCACTCGAACGGGCCCTGGAGTACTCCCACGAACGCCATTCCTTTGGAAAGCCCATTGCCACTTATCAGGGAGTTCAGTTTCCCCTGGCGAGGATGGCGACCGAGTTGGAAGCGGCCCGCCTTCTGGTCTACAATGCCGCACGACTCAGAGATTCCGGACTTCCGTTCCGGACGGAGGCGGCCATGGCCAAGTACTTCAGTGCCGAGGCGGCTGAGACGATCACCTCGAGAGCTCTCGAGATCTTTGGGGGCTACGGCTACACGCGGGACTACCCGGTCGAAAAGTACTACCGGGACGCCAAAATCGGGAAGATTTACGAGGGTACGTCGAACATTCAGTTGATGACGATCGCCCGCCAATTACTGAAGAGGTGACGGTGGGCGTCGAGAGCGCGGCTGCAAATGACAACAGAACCGCGGGCGTAAGGCTGCGGAATCAAAGTCCGTTACCTGGGACTAATCTTGAGCTGGCGCAGAAACTTCTCGTCCTGAGAGGTGAGGTTTAGTTTGACGTCAGCGTGGGTGATCTCTTGTGAGGAGCCGTCCTCGCACTTGTTGAAGCCGATCGTGGCCTCCACCATCAGGAAAACGTCGTAGCCCTCTTCACGGATTTTCTCAATTGCACTCTTGATCTCGGGGGCATCTGTAAGTACCTCATTAATAGCGACTTCCAGCTTCTTCTTGTATTTCTTTATTTCCTCGTCGCGCATTTGCGGTACTTCCCGGTGCTTTGCTAACATCCCGGACGGTGCCGGACCTCCAGTCTAAATTATGATATCAGACTCGGGGTCCAAGGGGGTACTAAGTAAAGCTCAAACAGTATGTCTGAGAACGGCAAGACAGCGTCACCAAAGGCCCCTCGAGTCGTCTACTGCCCCTCTGATTCGCACCCGGATTACGAGGCAGATCTGGCCGATCCGGGGGCCTATCCCTTCACCAGGGGCATCCATCCTGAGATGTACTCGAATCGGCCCTGGACGATGCGGCAGTATGCCGGGTTTGGCTCCGCCGAGGACTCGAACCGGCGCTACCAATACCTGCTCAGCCAGGGAACAACGGGGCTGTCAGTCGCGTTTGACTTACCCACCCAAATCGGTCTGGACTCGGATCATCCGCTGGCCGCCGGCGAGGTCGGACGAGTGGGAGTCGCCATCGACAGCCTGGCCGATATGGAGACCCTGCTCCGGGACATTCCGCTGGAGCATGTTTCGACTTCCATGACCATCAATTCCACGGCCGCCATCCTTCTCTGTTTATACATCGCCGTCGCAGAGGGGCAGGGATGTCATCCGGATCGGCTGCGGGGGACGATCCAGAACGATATTCTGAAGGAGTACATTGCCCGCGGGACCTACATCTTTCCCCCCGCACCCTCTCTGAGGCTCATCACTGATCTGATGGCCTACTGCAGTCAACACGTTCCGCTCTGGAACACGATTTCGATCAGTGGGTACCACATCCGAGAAGCGGGAGCCACGGCTGTCCAGGAGGTTGGCTTTACGCTGGCCAATGCAGAGACCTATGTAGAGGCTGCTCGTACGGCTGGATTGGAGGTCGATGACTTCGCGCCCCGAATCTCGTTTTTCTTCAGCAGCCACAGTGACCTGTTCGAAGAAGTCGCGAAGTTCCGGGCAGCTCGACGGCTGTGGGCCCGTCTCATGCGGGAACGTTTCAAGGCCCACAATCCCAGGTCCTGGAAACTCAGATTTCACACTCAGACTGCCGGCAGCACCTTGACCTCGCAACAGGCTGAAAACAATACAGTCCGTGTTGCTTACCAGGCTCTGGCGGCGGTCCTGGGGGGTACTCAGTCGCTGCACACGAATGCTCGAGACGAAGCTCTGGCCCTCCCGACCGAAGAATCCGCCAGGTTGGCCCTCCGCACTCAACAGATGCTCGCCTTCGAAACAGGCGTGACGAAGGTGGCCGATCCTCTGGGAGGAAGCTGGTATGTCGAGAGTCTGACTGACGAGATCGAGGAGGGGGCCGCCGAATACATGTCCAGAATTCGGGATCTGGGCGGCGTTTTGAAAGCCATCGAAAGCGGTTTCATCCAAAAGGAAATCCAGGAATCAGCCTACCGTTACCAGCGCTCCCTGGAGGCAGGCAAGCAGGTACTGGTTGGTGTGAACCGCTTCCAGGAGACAGTCGAATCTTCGATTGAGATTCTGCGCATCGATCCGTCCATCGAAGTGGGACAGATCGACCGTCTCCGAGAACTGAAGGGGATCCGCAGTGAGGACAAGGTCCGGCAAGCTCTGGCCGCAGTTCGTACCGGTGCGGAGGGTACCGAGAACCTTATGCCCAGGTTGCTTAGCGCCGTCAAGGCAGGAGCCACGATTGGAGAAGTCTCTGATGCCATGAGAGATGTCTTTGGAGAATTCCGCGAAGCAGTCTTCCTTTGATCGACTTTTCCGAAGTACTCCCTTCCATAAAGAAGTACTCACTTCCATAAATATGCACAACGCCCATCCGCAGCCTGCCGCTGGCACTCCCCTTCTGGAGGTGCTCCAACTCACGGTCAGTTTCCCTGGTCCGCGGGGTGAACTGAGAGCCGTCGACGGAGTTTCATTCCGCCTTGAAAAAGGCCAGACAACCGGAATTATCGGTGAGTCCGGTTCGGGCAAGTCGACGCTGGGCAGAGCTCTTCTCCGGCTCGTGCCCCGGCCCGGCAAGATCATTGAGGGTCAAGTTCTGTTGGATGGTCGTGATCTGCTCGAATTTTCCGACTCCGAAATGCAGCAGGTCCGCGGCACGCGCCTGGGCCTCATCTTTCAGGAACCTGGAGCAGCGTTGAATCCGCTTGTCAAGATCGGCCGTCAGCTCGTGGCAGCTCCCAAACACCACTTTGGAGAGAGCGACAATGAAATCCGTAGGGCGGCGGCCGAACTCCTTCGGGAGGTTGGTATTGCAGAGCCCCGTCGTTGCATGGAGAGCTATCCTCATGAACTCTCTGCTGGAATGCAGCAGCGGACTCTCCTGGCCATGGCCCTTCTGTGCCGGCCTGATGTTCTTGTCGCCGATGAGCCGACGGCGGCGCTGGACAGCGTTACTGAGTTCCAGGTGCTGGAGCTTCTGGAAAAAACGACCTCCCTCCGAGAGGTGTCTTTGCTTCTGATTTCGCACGATTGGAACGTGGTTCGAAGGGTGAGTGATCAGATCCTCGTCATGCACGAAGGCCGTGTGATTGCCGTGGGTACCGCCGGGGAAATCAGCAGCGCGTCCCAAACCTATGTCCGGGATCTGGTGGCCGAGAAGTGATTCTGCAAGTCAGCAAGATTTCGAAATACTTTGAGCAGAGAGGTTCGAGGAGTGCTCCCGGCCGTCACGCCGCTGTGGGAGGAGTGTCCTTCGGCCTGGGCGAGGGGGAGGTCTTTGGTCTGGTAGGAGAGTCGGGTTGCGGGAAAACGACTCTGGCTCGCTGTGTCCTGGGTCTCCACAAACCGGACTCTGGAACTATCCATTTTCAGGGTCAGGATCTTTCCAGGGCACGAGGTCGTGCGCTCAGAAAGATACGGCGCCAGATTCAGAGTGTGTTTCAGGACCCCGTTCTGTCTCTGAATCCGTGCATGACCGCCCATCAGATCATTGAAGAGCCCCTGCTCATCCATCGGATGGGGGACGAGTGGCGCAGGACAAGGGTTGAAGAGATGCTCCAAGCGGTAGAATTGCCGCTCGAAAGCGGCCCTCGCTATCCCGAAAACTTCTCCGGCGGACAGAGGCAACGGATTGCGATTGCCCGAGCGCTGGCTCCCAACCCCCGACTCCTGGTGGCGGACGAGCCGGTCTCGGCCCTGGATCCACCGGTCAGGACTCGCATCATAGCTTTGTTGGAGTCTTTGAGAGCCAGTCACAATCTGTCGATTGTGTTGATTACTCACGCCATTGATCTGCTGCCTCGAATCTGCAACCGGGCCGCCGTCATGTACAAGGGTCGCTTTGCCGAGCTGGCCCCCGTCGCTGACCTCTTCTCGGACCCGCGCCACCCCTATACCCGATTCCTCCTCGCCACTCATCGCGCCAAGACATCGGCCTCGACTTCAACCAGCGCTTTGAGTTCTGTCCGCCGCGAAGAGCAGGAGAGAGCATCGGGCTTCGAGCGCCGGCTGGGAGAACTTTGCGAGGTCACCCCCGGCCACTGGGTAGCTTCGTGAGACCTGACGGTCTTACGGGTTCCGAGTTGGTTGCTCATAAAAGTGAGGGGCCTGAGGGCTGCGTCCGGGAATTTAAACGTCCTCCGCCCTCAGGCCCCTCCCACTTTCTGGCACCCAGAACCAAGAACCCAGTTAATCCTGCACGTTCAGATAGGCAAATGGGGGAAGGCTGAGAGCCACGATGTTGTCACCCCCGGTCAGCTCCCGGGCTCGGGCCAGGGCACCCTCCAGAGAGGGAGCCCAGGAAACGCCGAGTTGTCTGGCAATGTGGCCATCGGGGGGACCCACCAGTATCACTTTGGATAAGTACTGCAGCGGATAGGTGGCCCAGTACCATACGGTGAAAGGATGGAAACCGTGGTGGGCCCAACGGTTTCGGTAAGCCTCTCGTAACTCTGGGTCAGCGGCGAACTTTTCCTGGAACAGATCCTGCATTTCGAACGGGTCTGTCGTTACCGGAAGGACCTCATCAAAGAAGCGCTTGTAGGCCACGTGGTATTCGGGATGAAAACGCTCGAACACAGGGTTGAGAATGATCACAACACCACCCCTCTTGAGGAAGGGTTTGTTATAGAACCAGTTGAAGACGTAGCCCAGCACGTCGCTGACCACCAGTACTGGGTTGATCCGGGCCCCCACGGAGTAAGGACTCAGATCAGGCAGGCCGAAGACCAGCGTGTCGTACTGTTGATCCACCGTGATCTCCAACTGCTGCCGCAACAGTTTGAGCGTACGATCGTGAACAGCGTCCACTGACCCTACGTTGATTTCGATGGGCGAGTAAGCCGATTTGATGGCACTGAAAATCTGAAATCGGCCTTTCTCGGGAAGCAGCCTCATGGACAGCGGCGCGGCTGCCTTGAGAGCCCTTTCGAGGGCATTACACCTTTCCCGGGGCTTGGAAAGGTAGCGCACGTGAGCGGGATAGGTCTGGCTGTTCAGGACGGCCTCCAGAACCATAACTTGAGTGTGCTTCTGGACGATGCGGTTGATCCGCTCGATGGAGGCGTGCATGGAGGAGTGATCGGGCTGCATCACATGGGGAGAATCTCTGGTCATTTCCGGGGAGTGATGGCAGGCGATCGTACGATAACCCGCAAACCCCACCGACACACTCTTGTGCCCCCCATTCAGCGGGATCTGAAGAGAATCGACGTAAATGACCAGGTCGCATTCGACCGCGGCACGACTGATCTCGACGATTTCACCCTGGTCGGTTTCTCCGAGTTCGACCAGATCGTCCTCGTCTTCGGCGTCGAAATTCTTGAGCTGGTCGGGGAAGAAAGTACCCATGATCTTTCTGCCCAGCATGTAGGCCAGTTCGTACTTCTTCATCTTGCGGTGCAGAGCAACAGCGCAGCGCAGCTCGATGTTTCGCTCCTCGACGCCATAGGAGAAAAGCAGTTCGAGGAGTTTCTCAATGATGATCTGGCGGATATCGGGTTTCTGCATGGGCGGGAAGGGCTGGCAGTTGTCGTCAAAAGCAATCAGTATTCTCGAAGTCGAGTCCACCAGCTCCCGAAGAGGTGACATTCCCTTCGGGTTCTCGAAGGCGCGCTCCACAGCGCCGGGAATCTCGCTCCGTGGCAGACCCGGGAGAGGGGGGTTGGGATAGTGGATGGAGGATTCCTCAGGCAGGTCGATGTTGAGCAGGTTATTGCCAGAGTAGGTCAGAAACTTCATGATGCCCGCGCTATTTTAACCAGTTCCACGTGGAACCAGAAACCCACCAGGGTTTCTGCTATCCTCGGGCCGTCATGAGCACAACACTTCGAGTACGAGTTGTTTCCTGTGATGCCAAGGTGATCGGGTCCCTGGTGGGAGGTTGCCGGATCACGGTCCGAGATGTGGAAAGTGGAGAGATTCTTGCCCGCGGAGAGCATCTGGGAGGCTCGGGTGATACCCGGGCCATTATGAAGACTCCTCGCCAGCGGGGGGGCGTCGTTTTCGACACACCCGGTACGGCTCACTTCGAGGCCCGACTAAATATTGCTGAGCCGACCCTCGTCGAGGTCCGTGCAGACGGACCTCTGGCCTTTCCGCATGCGATACAGAGCACTACCAGGACGACCTGGGTGATTCCCGGAGAGGATGTCAGAGCTGAGGGTCTGGTGATGGAACTCAACGGCTTTATCGTTGACATCCTGAAACCGCAGGCAGTTGATATTCTCCACTCCGGCGACCATATTCGCCTGGAGGCAGGAGTGAGGTTGCTCTGAGGGTGCCCGATCGAGCCCGGGGGGCTCTGGGATGCGAACAAGATCACGGTCCGGGCTGTGGCCTTACACAATGGCCGGCCCATAGCCGATCTGATGTTGACCTACGCTGGTCGGACCAATGTCTTTGACGGCGACTTTGATTTGGGAGTAGTTGAGAAGCACTACGAGGTGCTGAGTATCCTGGTCACGGCTGCACAGCCGGAGACGGTCAACTTCGGGGCCGGCCGAATGAACGTCAAACTGACTCCATGAATATCTACTCCGGTTTCCTCCTGGTCTACCTGGTTGGTCTGGTAGCCATTGCGTTGTGGGGCAGCCGGCGTGTCGAGACCCAGGAGGACTTCTCCGTCGCCGGGAGGAGTCTGGGTGCATTTGTTCTTTTTGGAACGCTCTTGGCCACCTGGATTGGCACCGGGAGCATTTTCGGGAACGCCGAGAAGACCTTCAGGGTCGGAGTAGCTGCCGTCATTATTCCGATCGCTTCACTGGCCGGCATCTGTGTTCTCTATTTCCTGGCCGCCCGGGCTCGAGGGCTGCGGGGAATCACGGTTCAGGATCTTCTGGAGCGAAGATACAACGCGGGGGCCCGGTTGCTGGGTACCATCTGTCTGGTCATTGCCTACACGACCATCGTGTCCTACCAGTACCGGGCGGCCGGGGCGGTTCTGAACCTGGCGGTCCCCGAAATCTCTGTGCACACCTCGATCCTCATTATCTCTGCCTTCATCATTCTCTATACCTCCCTCGCCGGAATGATCTCCATCGCCCATATCGGGGTGATTCAGGGTGTGACCATGATTCTGGGAGTTGCCATTTCACTCCCGGTGTTTCTGTACAAGGCGGGAGGAATCTCAGGCATGTCGGAGGTTCTCGACGCCTCCCATTTCCAACTCTTCGGTCCCATTTCATTCCTGGAGGGAGTTGGAATCATGCTTCCGGCGTTTCTGCTTCTTTTGGGCGACGCCAACATGTACCAGCGTTTCTTCTCAGCCAGAAGCGAAGGAGCTGCGCAGAAAGCCGTGCTCTGGATGCTGGGAGGGGTGGCCTTCATGGAGACGGCAATCATTCTTTGCGCGTGGGTGGCCAGCTCCCTGGAACCGGACCTCGAGATTCACGGACGGGTGATCGCATACGCAGCCCGGGATCACCTTCCAGCCCTGTTGGGCGCCTTCATGCTGACGACCATCATGGCGATCGTATTGTCCACGGCCGGCAGCTACCTGCTGGCTCCTGCCACCTGTCTGGTTCGTGATATCTACCAGAGATTTCTGAATCCTCAGGCATCCGAGCGGTCGCTGGTAGTACTCCTGCGGCTGGTTGTCATCGGTTTGGGGCTGATTGCCTATTACCTCTCGACCCTTTCCGATGAATTCCTGGAAGTAGCCCTCCTAGCCTACACAATTTACGGGGTCGGGATCACGCCCGCTCTGATTGCCGCCTTCTTCTGGAGGCGGGCGACGGCAGCCGGTGCCATGTCCTCAATTCTTTCCGGAACCACCGTAACCTTGCTCTGGTACAAGTTTCAGACTCAGCTGGGCGCCTGGGGGGCAGTCGACGCCGTGGTTCCGGCGATCGCGGTCTCCCTGGGCGCACTGGTGGTGGTCTCGTTGCTGACCCGTCCGGAACTCCCCGAAAAAGTCGATCCGTTTTTCGAATAGGCCGGCGCTCACTGCCAGCCGCGTGGCCAGCCTGAAGCCCGAGATGTTAAGAGAGTGGGAGGAACTCTGGTGGTGGAGTGAAAGTGGGAGAGGGCTCAGGGCGGAGAACGTTTAAATTCCCGGCCGGAGCCATGAGCCCTCTCCCACTTTCACTCCCGCTTCCCCCTCCGAGGCCCACTCTCGCTTCTCCTGTGCCCCGCTGCTAGCTCAGCAGATTCAACTGGCGGGCTGGGGGATAGCGCTTCGATTGGCGATTGATCAGGAGATTGAGCTTCCTGATCTCACCCTGAGACAAGCTGCCTCTGGAACGCGCCAATTCACGCCGGCAGGCCTGCAGTTCAGCACTGCAGGAAACGGATCGGAGTTCGGACTTGAGGCGATAAAACATTGCCGAGTAAGCGCCCGCGAGTTCGTCGAAAAACGCATAGGAAGTTCGGTGTATCGGGCAGGGACCAAGTCGGCTGATAGCTTGCTGGTGTTCAGGAGTCGAGTAGCCCTTGTGGCGGGCCAGCCCATAACCTGGATACTGTCGGTCCAGACGCGCCATCAGGCGGTCCCGGTGGGTCTTCGCCAGGATCGAGGCGGCTGCTATGGAAAAGTGCCTGCCGTCGCCTCCGACTACAGCCTCCTGGGGAATGAACAGGTCGGGGAGCGAACGCGCGTCAATCAGGAGATGGTCGGGTTCAATGGCCAGGTTATGGACGGCTCTCCGCATCGCCAGCAGGGACGCCTGATACACGTTGATGCGGTTGATCTCCCCTACCTCCGCGACTCCATGGGCGTAGCTTACCGCCTTCTCCCTGATCTCCCCGGAGAGGGCTTCACGTGTTTCCGGGTCCAGATTCTTGGAATCGTCCAACCGATTGATCGTCACACCCGGTCGGAAGATCACTGCGGCAGCAACGACAGGGCCGGCCAACGGGCCGACGCCGGCTTCGTCGACTCCCGCCACGGCCTTTCGGCCCTGATCCCAAAGGTCTCTTTCCAGTTCCAGCAGCTTCTCCAGGCGCTCTTGCTCGAGCCGCTGGTCGGCGACCCGCCCGGCGAGGATGGCGTGGATCTTTCGGACTCCCTGGCGCGGGTCCCTGCGCATCCGCATGAGCATGTAGGCAGATGGCGCACGTTGTTCGCTCAGGTAGGCCCGGCGAATTTCAGCAACTGATAGTGACTCGATTGATCGTCTCGACATCAGGGATCCAGAAACATGAGGTTGCCAAATGCAGCCGGGCTGAGAACATCCGGATAGGGACTAAAACCCGGCCTCCAGAGCAGGTACTCGGTTTCTTTCCCCAGCTCGATGACCCGGGCCAGGTTCAGTCGCCAGACCGTACCCGCTTCGGGTGGCGCCACCGACCAGGGAGGTGACACAACCTCCAGAGGGAGCGACACGCAGAGCTTCCAACTCTTGCCGGAATCGCCCTGTACGATCTCGATTCGAGCCTTCGATTCGCATTTAAAATCGATATCGACGCCTGCCCTCAGGACGTGGGCGTCAACACATCGCCCCTGAGAATCAATCTCCAGTTTCACACTGGTCCCCACGGATTCGGGCTGAATGACTATCACGACAGTGTCCCGACCCTGACGAGAATCGCTTGCCCAGCAGTCGAAATGAAAGAGCAGTTGCTCTTCGGACCAGGCCGAGCCGACCAGGGAGAGATTGGGCCAGCCCGGGCCCTTCTCATTCAACCGGTGGCGGCCCAGACAGTCTCTTTCAATCGAGACTCGTTCCTCGCTTCGCAGCCAGGGGGGTGCCCCTGCATCCAGCTCCGCCAGGTCGAGCCGGAAAGAAAAGAGCGTATTCTCGGGCATACTGAGGCAATTATAATTCTTGAGGATGAAAGGAGCCCGCTTCACTTATCTGCAACGGGTGTATATCACCTTGATTTGCCGTCTGGCGTGGATGGCGGTGTGGATGATCAACTCCACTTCGCGTCTGCACGTCGAAGGTTTGAGGAATCTAGAGGAGAGTGCCTCACAGGGGGGAATCATTTTTAGCTTCTGGCACAATCAGATCTTCAATTGGAGTTATGCTGCACGCTTTCGTGACATTGTCGTGATGACCAGCCGCCATTTTGACGGCGAATACATTGCCAGAATGATTCAGCTGTTTGGCTTTCGGGCGGCCCGGGGCTCCGGTACCCGCGGGGCAGCGGCTGCTCTCCGGGAACTGAAGGACTACCTGAGCAAGGGCACTGATGTTGCCTTTACCATCGACGGTCCGCGGGGCCCGATCTACAAGGTCAAGCCAGGCCCCATCTGGCTGTCTCAAAAAACCGGTTTTCCTGTTCTCCCCGTGCACGTCCAGCCACAGCGGTGCTGGGAACTGAACAGTTGGGACAGGTTCCGGATCCCAAAACCCTTCACCAATGTGCTCGTGCAATTCGGAGAGCCGATCCAAGTCCCACCCGATGCCGACCCGGATTTCTGGCTAGCCAGCTTCCAGGAAGGCATGGACCGATTGAGTGACAGCGCCGAGAATTTTGACTGGAGCCGTTTTCGAGCCAACTGGGACGTGGCGAAGAACCGGGCCTACCGCTACCGCAAAGGGGAAAAAGAGTAGGAGTCAACTTTTAACCTGCAACCTTCAACTGCCCGTTGAGCGCCGTGGTAAAAAGGTGTCGATGCAGCTTGTATTGACAGCAGCGATGTGGGCTCTGGGATCCATTGCCGGACTGCTGCTACTGGGGTTTTTCTACCAGCATGTGGGAAGTCTGAGAGACGCCCGCCGCTTTCCCCCCCCCGGGCGCCGGGTTGATGTCGATGGCCACCAGCTGCATCTTATTGTCTCCGGCCAGGGGAGTCCGACGGTTGTTTTCGAATCGGCCCTGGGTGCCACCTGTCTGACTTGGGCGCTCGTCCAGTCGGAAGTGGCAAAGTTCACGACAACGGTATCTTACGATCGAGCCGGTTGTGGCTGGAGCGACCAGGGTCCGATGCCCCGTTCGGCAGAACAGATCCTCGGAGAGCTCCGCCTTCTTCTTCGCCGTGGTTCCCTGGAACCACCGTATCTACTGGTGGGCCATTCCTACGGAGGTTTGACGGTCAGACTTTTTTCCCATCGCTACCCGGACGAGGTTGCGGGGGTTTTGCTTCTGGACCCGGCCGATCCCGACCAGTGGCTCAACCTGAAGGGCGAAGATCGAGCCAAGATCATGAACGGAGCGAGACTGTCCCGTCGGGGAGTTTGGCTGGCCCGCTTTGGCCTGGCCCGGCTGGTCGTTTCTCTGGGAAGCGCAGGTGCCCAGTCACCCGCACGACGTCTGGCCTCGTTTCTCAGTGAAGGTGTTCCCAGACCGGTTCAAGATCGGCTGCTTTCTCCCATGCAGCGTCTCCCTCAGGAGGCTCGCGATGTGCTGAAGTGGTTCTGGACCCGCCCGGCCTATTTTCGGGCCCTGGCCAGTCAGATCGAATGGGTCAGCCAGAGCGCACAACAGGTCCAGCTCAGCCCTCTGCCTCCGGAGCTGCCGCTTACCGTGATATCGGCCCCGAATTCCGATCCGCAGTGGATGCCCGGGCAGAAAAAGACTGCGGCCCTGTCCTGCCGCGGGCGGCATCTAGTTGCGGGAGACAGTGGACACTGGATTCCGTTGGATCGCCCCGACCTGGTGGTGGAGACTCTGCGCAAAATGGTGGAAGAGGCACGGAGTTCGGAATAACTGCTAGCCCGGATTATGCAGGAGATCTAAATTCAAGTGAGATTTGGGCCCAGAAAAAAGGCCGTAGCTCTCTGATATAAAAGGGTTTAGAGAAACAAAGACCCTAAACAGGAGCTACGGCAATGTCAAAAACAGTCTGCCAGAATACCCTGCCATTTCATAGCCACAGAAACATCACGGCTCGTTTTGATGGGGGGAGCCTCACTTCCGACGCAGGATGGTTGTTGTTTGGATCGCTGGATCGTCAACATCGATTGTGCGAGGGCTTCAGTTCCTGTATTTCGGAAAGTCGAGACCAACGCTACATTCGTCATGACCTGTTGAAGTTGATCCGACAACGAGTCTTGCAGATCGTGGCCGGCTACGAAGACTGTAACGACGCCGATACGCTGCGCTCGGATCCGATGCTCAAGACAGTCTGTGATCAGTTGCCCGAGAGCGATCCCGACTTGGCCACCCAGCCGACTTTCTCCCGTTTGGAGAACTCCGTCACCAAGAAGGATCTGATGCGTCTGAGCCGGTGGCTGCTAGGCCGTTATGTGCGCTCCCTGAAGAAGAGACGCCCCAGCAAGATCATCCTGGATCTGGACAGTACCGATGACCACACTCACGGCCAACAGGAGTTCTCCTTCTACCACGGGTATTACCGAAACCACATTCTGCATCCTTTGCTGATCTTCGATGCCGCCACGGGAGACCTGGTGTGTGCCATGTTGAGACCTGGCAACAAGGGGGCTGCCTCTCACATCGTGCCCGTTTTGAAGCGCGTCGTGGAGGCCATCCGACAAGGAGTGGGGACGGATGTCGAGATTGAGATTCGGGCCGACAGCGGCTTTGCCACGCCTCGGCTCTACGAGTTCTGTGAAGGTGAAGAGAATAAACTCCAATATGTCATTGGGTTAAGTCGAAACCCTCGCCTGCAGCGAGTGGTCGAGCCGCTGCTGGATTCGACTCGGCTGAGGTTCGTTGAGCTGGAGGAAAAACAGCGTCAGTTTGACGAGTTTCTTTATCGAGCCCACAGCTGGGATCGATCCCGTCGCGTCATTGTCAAAGTGGAGGTCGATCAGCGTGGGATCAACCGTCGCTTTGTAGTCACCAACCGGGACGATCTCTGCTCCCAATCACTTTATGACCACTACACAAACCGAGGGCAGACCGAGAACTTCATCAAGGCCTTCAAGAATCATCTGAGCATGGACCGACTCAGCTGTCATCGATTCCTGGCCAATCAGTTTCGACTCCTCCTGCATGCACTGGCTTACCAGATGTTCGTGCGCCTGCGCGACTATCTGCACGGAACCCCCTGGCACAAGCTCGAAATCGAAACCTTACGTCGTCGGGTCCTCAAGATTGGGGCCCGGATCCGACAAACCACTCGACGCATCTGGGTCCATCTTTCCTCAGCCTTCCCCGAACAACCCCTCTTCCACCTCGTCTTGAGTCGCCTGAACTCCAGTTAGCTTTTCCCAGCTCCCCCGGAAAACCGCTTCCGACACTCATCCAGGCCCAGATCTGTCTGAAATTCACTCCCCAAACCACTCAAACGCCTCGCCAACCCATATTCTTCGCAAATCCGCCTGTCACACCTGCCCGCTTCCGAGTTGGGCCACTTCTCGAGTCGTTTTTCAACACCGGACTACGGTTCTTGCATAATCCGGGCTAGCTCGTCATAAGTTCTGACCTGGGTCAAGACTTGTGAAGCGCTGCACTAGTACGTCTCAGGAACAGAGCCCGGGGCGGCCCGGGCTGCCATGGGAAGGGGACGGGTCGCCAGAGCGCACACGTAGATAAGCCCCACAATGAGCAGCACCCCTTTGACTCCGATCACGAAACTGACGGAATGGAGCAGTGCTCCCACCAGTGCTCCGAAGAGGTTGGCTCCCAGAGCCTTGTCCTTATGAGGAGTCTGGGTGAACGACTGAATAAAGACGATGCCGCTGAAAAGCATCGGGAAGCTGGCCAGCAATCCCACGCCAGCCGCCTTCAGGTGATAGGGAAGAAGGGTGAAGCTCGACAGATCTTCAAGGTACAGCACTAGGCAGGAGGCACACAGCAGGAAGTAAAAGGGTCGCATCGGAAGCTGCTTGAACCATCCTGCAATCAGATTGGCCAAGAGCGCCATTGCCAGAACTCCCGAAACAATGACTGCATTCACCTGCCAGGTGTTTCCCAAAGCCACTGCTGCACGACTGATATTGGTGACTTCGAGCAGCAGAAACGCTGCCCCCAGAAAGAAGAAGTGCCAGTGGTCCATATTCCAGCCGGAGAGAATCGCCCGGCCGTTCCAGTTTTTCAGGGAGCGCCAGAAAAGGAGCAACATCAGCCCGCCCATGAGGAAGAAAATTACTGGAATCCGGGGCTTTTCCAGATACAGGTAGGGCCAGTCATCGGTTGCGGGTGCAGTCGACAATGTCAGGTCGAGGCTGAATCCTTTCTGAAACTGATCCAGAACTCTCGCCAGGTCGGGTTGCGCCCGGACCGCCTGGCTAACCGATTCCAGATTACCTGAAACCAGCATCATTCCTCCCCAACCACTCCGGGGTTCCTGGGGCCAGAGGACGATCGGCTCGGCTCCAAAGACATCCCTGAGGACCGTGGCCAGCCGGTCGGCGACGAAGAGCTTAGGGACTGCGAAATGAACGGTCAGAATGCCATCGTCAGACAAGAGCCTCTTGGCCTGTTCGAAGCTCTCTAGTGTGTACACGTAATGGTCGAGTCGGGCATTCATCATTGTCGTGGCTGTGTGAGAGTCCAGGAGTCCGAAGGAGATGACATCGAACTCTTCGCGCGAGTTGGCGAAATAGGAGCGGGCATCGTCCAGAATCACGGTCACATGGTCCGCCGAGTAGGGGTCTTCGGGGTGGTACTTCCGTCCCAGTTCCAGGACTCCAGGGTCAATCTCGACCGCCGTGATCTCTGATGTTCCCTGTCGCAGTGAGCCAGCAACATCGTTGCCGGCACCTGCCCCTACAATCAGATGCCTGCGTGGCCGGGGATGGAGAAGAAGGGGGAGTTCGTAGTGATTCACTTCGGGCCACTCCGGGTCTTGTTCTCGGTCCCGTCCGTCCACCAGCCACTGGAAAAACACACTGTTGACATCAATCACATACTCGCCGGTTCGGGCCTCGCCCTGGGGTAGCTTCAGATCGAGTTTCTGATACGGAGACCAGATGGTTTCGACCACCCCGGGTCCGGCGCCCCAGAACCAGACGGGAAGCGCGATCACCAGCAACCAGGCGGTGTTTCCCAGGGAAATGCGACCGGTGGCAAAAAGCAGGGCCAGAAACAGAAATGAGAGGATCAGGCACCAGATCGCCGGTGTGAGATACCAGGCGCTGAGGAGAACAAACAGCCAGATCCCCAGCAGGCTTCCGCCAACATTGATGGAATAGGCTGCAATCGTGTTCGGGTGCTCATCCATGAGTCGACCCAGCAGTCTGCCCAGGGGCACGAAAGCATCCAGTAACAGGGCCAGAACACAGTAGGTAAGGGCCAGCCCGAAAACCACCCAGAGTGTGGCGTGGAGTGGATCGGCGACGATCGCTCTTGACCAGATCAGAAAATCCTGCAGGACGCTGAGCATCTCGCTGATCGATGCAAAGACGTTACGGGTGAGGGGAAGCGAGAGCAGCACGCACAGAATCGCAACCGGGATCAGGGTTTGGCGCGCGCGAATGGGCTGGCGCGAAGTAAGACATCCAAGTCCCAATCCGAGCAGACAGACCACCAGAACCGAGTTTTGTAGATAAGCAAAGATCCGGATCTCGGTTCCAAGCCATCGGATCAGCATCATTTCCAGAAAAAGCCCCAGGACACTGACGAGCAGAATGACCAAGCCAGGCCTGGCGAGGCCGCGGGAGTCGGAATGCGAGGGACTGGACGTTGAGTGGTTCAATTGCAAATCCTGTTCCCTTATACCCGCTTGCCCCGACTGAGGGCGGCCGGGTCCCGGATCCCCTCTTTAAAGTGAGTACCTGCTGGCCGGGAGATCAGGTTCACCCTGGCGATATCTGTCGCTGAGGCTCACCGACAGTATTGGTGGAGGCGATTCAGAATCAAGTGATCCCTGGCACAACATGCGGGAATTCTCCGGACCCACGTGACGACAGAACAGCAACGTGTAAGCCTACCGTTGGATCCTTCTTTTTCATCACCTCGTCAATCATGATGCTATCCTGTTAGGGGTTGCCATTTGGCTCAATAGCATTGATAATTTCCGCGTACCTGACTCGCTATGTTGTTTTGTATCAATGAACTCGTGAAAGAAGGAATCGATGAACATCTATGTGGGTAATCTGCCCTACTCTGTGACCGAGGACGAACTGCGGAATCTGTTTGGCGAGTTCGGGGAAGTCTCGAGCGCCAACATCATTACCGACCGGTACACCGGGCAGTCCAAAGGGTTTGGCTTTGTTGAGATGCCCAACCAGCAAGAGGCAGAAGAGGCTATCGGCAACATCAATGACAGCTCCGTCCAGGGACGGAATGTCAAGGTGAGCCAGGCCCGTCCCCAGAAAGACCGCCCCCCCCGGGGACCGCGCTACTGAAGTTTCCTCCCCGGGATTTCTGTTTCGTCCCGCGGGTGTGGAAGTACGCCCAGGCGCCACGCCGCTACTTCGGGCGTCTTTTCTCCGACAGCTTTGTTGCGCTCCTCGAAAGACTCCCGGCATTCCTGCGTCGCGCGCCTCACTGGCAACGAAAATCCATCCCGAATTAACACCGCGAACTTCCCGAACAGTACACTAGCGAATGGGAGGGATACCTGTCGGCAGCGGCGAGTTATTCCAGTGAATGATTTTCCAGGCACCCTGGTGGAGGGAAAATACGGCCGTCAAGCGAGTGTCCTCGGTAAAGCCATCACCTGCCCGGGTGTCGATCGCCAGCCTGGTCAGACCCCACACCATCCCGGTGTCTCCCACGATTCGAAACTGAACAGCCCGCTGCGGGAAGCCGATGCTGATGACCTTTCCGAAGACATCTTCGAATAACTTGGCCCACTGCCGGTCGTCCAGTTGGGCCCGATCAATGGCATGAGTCTGGTTGCGTGTAAAAAGAACCGCCTCGGGATGCCAGCTCTCCAGAAACCTGCCCAACTCTTTGTAGCTCAGTGCTTCCAGAGCCGAGTTGAAGGCCGCTCTTAGTTCCTCTTCATCCGCCGCTGGAAGGGTCGTAATGGACAGAATCAGGACCACGCATAAGGAAAGGAATCGGGTCCGGCTCATTTGGTTGTCAACTGTTTTCATGGTGTTGGGTCTCCCCCGAAGGCGCCTTGCAGAATGTCATGGATAACATTCTATCCCGAAAACGGAACCAGGAGAGGTTTCCTTCCAGGACCGAGGCTCGGAAAGCAAAATCTGTCACTCAAGGTTGAAAGTTACGCCGGAAAAGCCGAAAGTTAAGGAAAAGGAGGAAGTGATTATGCTAAGCGTTCATATGCAGGTTGAATTGAAAGCGTCACCCGACGAGGTCTGGAAGTTGATCGGCGGATTCAACGATTTACCTGACTGGCTTCCTCCTATAGAAAAGAGCACTCTGGACGAGACGGGAAAGATTCGGCATCTGTCTCTTGCCGGCGGTGGCGAGATTGTAGAGCAACTGGAAGAGCACAACGATCAGGAGCGTTACTATCGCTATTCGATCATTAATTCACCGCTCCCCCTGTCCAACTACGTAGCTACTCTCCGTGTAAACGCTCAGGGCGGCGGGGTCCACTCGATTGTGGACTGGTCCAGCCACTTCAATGCCGACGGTGCGCCCGATGAGGAAGCGGTTGCCCCGGTTCAGGGAGTCTATCAGGCTGGGTTTGACCAGTTGCAGAAGATCTTTTCGGGCTAGCCGGCAGTGAACAATTCTCGTACATCTATACAATGAATCCATTCACATCAGGAGGCTCCCATGTCACAGGATGACTCTCGTCGCGATTTTTTCCGAGCCATGTTCGGCACCGCTGTCACCGCCGCCCTCGCCCGCCAGGCACTGGCTCAGCAGGACAGTCCCAACGGGCTCCCTACGCGCCGGCTGGGCCGCACCAACGAGCAGGTGTCGATCCTCGGCCTGGGGGGCTGGCACATCGGGCTGCCCGCCAGAGGAGACCGGCAGGAAGCGATCCGCATCATGCACGCGGCCATTGATGAAGGGCTCACCTTCTTTGACAACTCCTGGGACTATCACGACGGGCTCTCCGAAGAAGTCATGGGAGAGGCGTTGTCCAGCGCTGGTCGCCGCCAGAAGGTCTTTCTCATGACCAAGAACTGTGAACGGGACTACGAAGGAAGCCGTCGCAACCTGGAGGAAAGCCTGCGGCGCCTGCAGACCGACCACGTTGATCTGTGGCAGTTCCACGAGATGGTTTACGACAATGATCCCGACTGGGTCTTCGAGAGGGGCGGAATCAAGTATGCCCTGGAGGCGCAGAAAGCGGGCAAGGTCCGACACATTGGCTTTACCGGCCACAAGGATCCGCGCATCCACCGAAAAATGCTGCACAAGCCCTACGACTGGGCCACCTCCCAGATGCCCATCAATGTCATGGATGCCCACTATCGTAGCTTTCAGAAGAACGTCCTGCCCGTGTGCCTGAAGCAGAACGTGGGCGTGATCGGGATGAAGAGCCTGGGTGGTGGTAAGATCCCCTCCGACACTTCGCTCACTGTCCAGGAATGCAGAGGCTATGCTTTGAGCCTGCCCATCTCGACGCTTTGCGCCGGCATCACGTCGATGAAGGACCTGCAGCAGGACCTGGCGATTGCCAGGAACTTCAAGCCGTTCTCCGACGCCGAGAAGAAGCAGATTCTGGCCCGGGCGGAGCCCGATGCCGGAGACGGCCGTCACGAACTATTCAAGTCCACCCAGACCTACGACGGCCCCCACCACCGGCGGCAGCATGGATTCGAGGCCTGAAAATCATGCGCACCACAAATCCCCTGGGAAGACTTTTTGGCCGATCACCGTTCCGCCCTGTTCAGGAGCACATGGAAGTTGTGCAACAGTGTGTGGAGAGGGTCCTCCCGCTTTTTGAGGCACTGAGAGATCATGACCAGGAAGCACTGCTCAGGCACAAGCAGCAGATTTTTGACCTCGAGAACCAGGCCGATGAACTGAAGAACGGTATCAGGTCGCACTTGCCCAAGAGTCTTTTCATGCCTGTCGATCGACGCGACCTGCTCGATCTCCTGAATGCCCAGGACTCGATTGCCGACGTCTGCCAGGACATCGCGGGACTTCTTTCCGTCCGAGACATGGAAATCCCGGAATCCCTCAAAGACGGGCTGTTTCCCTTTATCCACTCCAACCTGGAGGCAACCCGGCAGTGCCGAAAAGTGATCAGCGAGTTGGATGAACTCTTGGAGATGGGTTTTCGCGGCCGCCGGGTCGATCGAGTGATCGAGATGATTGAGGATCTGGGCAGGATTGAAACCGAGACTGACCGGCACGAGATGAAACTCACCGAAAAACTCTTCCAGCATGAGGATGAGATGAAGCCGCTCTCCGTCGTTTTCTGGTATGAACTCTTTCGTTTGATCGCTGATATCGCGGACTACGCAGAAGATGTCGGCGATCGTTTACGGCTCTTGATCGCCCGCTAACGGGGAAGCGGATCCAATGGAATTCGGGCTCATCTTCGTCATCCTTGCCGTCGTGTTCGGCCTGTATATGACGTGGGGAGTTGGTGCCAATGACGTCGCCAATGCAATGGGGACCTCGGTCGGCTCGGGGGCGATAACGGTCAAGAGAGCGATCCTGATCGCCGCTGTCTTCGAGTTTGCCGGTGCCGTGGTGGCAGGGGGCCACGTGACGGGTACGATTCGAAAAGGAATCATTGACTCGTCCCTCGTTGCGTCGCCTGAAATCCTGGTGTTTGGCATGCTGGCCTCGCTGCTGGCGGCCGGGCTGTGGCTGATGATCGCCAGTTATTTTGGCTGGCCGGTATCCACCACTCACACCATTGTTGGTGCCCTCGTCGGTTTTGCCATCGTAGGCCTGGGCTTTGAAGCGGTGGAGTGGGGTCAGGTCGGCGGTATCGTTGCGAGCTGGATCGTTTCGCCCTTACTGGGTGCAACCATCGCGTTCTTGATGAGTCTGAGTGTGCGCCGCTTTATTCTGGACACCGATTTCCCCCTCCAGAGTGCCAAACGTTACGGTCCCGTTTACGTCTTCTTCATGGGTGTACTGATCGCACTGGTCACCCTGTTCAAGGGCTTGAAGCACCTGAACCTCGAGATGACCGGTGGACAGACGGTGGTCGCTGCACTGGGTGTGGGCCTGGCCATAGCCTTGGCCGGCAATCTGCTGATTCAGCGGGTGCAAGTCGATCCGGAAGCGGAAAAGGATTTTCACTATGCCAGTGTTGAGAGAGTATTCGCGCCTCTCTGCGTGTTTACAGCGTGCTCCATGGCATTTGCTCACGGTTCGAACGACGTGGCCAACGGTATCGGTCCCCTGGCAGCCGTTGTCAGTATCGTGAAGACCCAGGCGGTCACCCAGGAGACTGCCTTGCCGCTGTGGATACTGGTAGTCGGCGGCATTGGAATCGTCCTCGGGCTGGCCACAATGGGGTACCGGGTCATGAGAACCATCGGCACCAGGATCACAGAACTGACGCCCAGCCGGGGGTTTTGTGCGGAGCTGTCTGCGGCCGCCACAGTTGTGATTGCCTCCCGGCTTGGCCTGCCTGTCTCCACAACGCACATCATCGTTGGTGCAGTTCTGGGAGTCGGCCTGGCACGCGGGATTGCCGCTATCGATCTGAGGATCGTGGTGGGAATCGTGACCTCCTGGCTGGTCACCCTCCCCATCGGTGCCTCTCTGGCAGCCCTTTTCTACTTCGTCCTGAGAGCCATCTTTGCATAGCGGGAATCAACCTCTTATGTATCGATCCAGGAAGGGCACGATCTCCGCATAGGCCGCCGCCACTGCTTCAGGATCGGCGGCGCCGAAACCGTGCTCTCCTCCCTCGAGAGTAATGAGCCTGTGCGCGACACCGTGTTTCTCCAATTCCTCGGCCATCATCACCGACTGCTGGTAGGGGACGTCGGTGTCCTCCGTCCCGTGCAGAAGCAGGGTGGGTGGATAATCGGCGGTTACGTTCTTGACCGCCATGTAGGGATAAAACTTCTCGGCTTCCGTATGTGGATCCCAGCCCGAGATTTCATAAGGCCAGATGCCCTGCTGGCGGCAGTGCACGTAAAAGGCTCCGCCGTTCCCCTCACGATCCCGGACATCGGCAATGGGCGGGCCGCTGACTTGCCGGAAAGCCTCCTCCCGGCTCATCACGATACGCTGGTGGCGGGGATGAGGGCTGGGCTGGCTGTACCAGTCGCCGATCAGGTCTCCGTAGCCGTAAATGGAAACCAGAGCGGCCGGTCGGGGCTTGACCCGGAATCCAGCGGTCAAAGTAAGATAGCCTCCTGCCGAGGCACCCCCCACGGCGAGCCGCCTCACGTCGGCGTTGAAGAGGTCGGGCCCCTCGGAGTACACCCACTGGAAGGCGTCTTCCACGTCTTCAATCAGGGCCGGAATCTTGGTTTCTGGCGCCAGCCGGTAGTCAATGGAAACGATCGTGTAGCCCGCCTGCAGGACTGCTTGCTCGACCCGGCGGTCAATCGTCCTGCGATACCCCACCATCAGGGCTCCGCCGTGAAGCCACACCAGCACAGGCCGCGTCACGCCGTCGTCGACCCAGTGGACGTCGGCCTTGATCTCCAGGTCCCCAACACTCTTGTAGGTGTACGTGCAGCGGCACAATTCCGGTGTCTGCGAGGGGGATGAAGGTGAGGATGCCTCCCTGGTCTCCACCCCACAGCCCACGGCGGGGATGGAGGCGGCACAGGTTCCCAGAAAGGCACGGCGGGTGACAGATCCAGCTTTCGCCATGAAATCGCTCCTTGCTGTCGAACTTCGAGAGATTATTGTAGGAGAAAAGCTATTACACGCGGCACCAATTTGCAAGCGACCGCCGACTGATTCGTAGGGCACGGTTATCGACCGTGAGCGTTCCAACGTTCCAGCCAATCTGGAATCTGGAATCTGGAATTCCTAGTCCACGATCGCCTGGTAGGCCAGTCCTTTGATCATTTGCCGCAGTTTGAGCCCTTCTGCAGGATGCAGCTGAGACATGTAGACGATGACCATCTCCTCCTCCGGGTCAATGTGGAAAGAGGTGAAGAAAAACCCTCCCCACGAGTAGCCGCCCACAGATCCAATCTCCTTCAGATCCCCGGCGTTCCTGACCACTCCGAAGCCGAGGCCGAATCCGGGAGTACCGTCCAGGTTGACGAGGTGATCCTGCGTCATCCACTCCACCGTTTTTGAACCCAATATCCTAACGCCGTCGAGTTCGCCTTTGTTGAGCATCATCTGGGCGAAGCGGGCGTAGTCGGACACCGTTCCCACCAGCCCGCCGCCGCCGGCAAAGTTGCATTGCGGGCCCGCGTAGGGGGTTGTGACTGAGAAGACCAGCGCCCCCGGTCCCTTCTGCATACCGTCACCAATTCGTTCGATCTCTCCATTCTCGCCAGGCCGGTATACGGCAGCCAGGCGGTTCACTTTTTCGGCAGGCAGGAAAAAGTGGGTGTCTTTCATCCCCAGAGGTCCGAACAGCTGACTCTGCAGGAATTCGTCCAGAGTCATTCCGGAAACCACTTCCACCAGGCGTCCCAGCACATCAATGGATAACCCGTATTCGAACCTTTCCCCGGGGTGAAACAGAAGCGGAATTCCCGCCAGGGCTCGAACGTCTTCCCCGGTCGTGTTCTCGTCCAGCATCAGGCCGTGGTTGATTCCGGCGTCGTTGTACATCTCGCCCAACCGGCTGTTCCAGTGATAACTGAGGCCGGAAGTGTGAGTCAGCAGGTTGTGAATTGTGATCGGTCCCCTGGCCTTGACCGGTTCTGTCTGGTCGGAATCCTCAGGCGGGAGAACCTTGATCTCCTTGAACTCCGGGAGGTACTTGGAAACCGGATCGGTGAGCATGAGACGACCTTCTTCATAGAGCATGATGATGGCCACGCTGGTCACCGGCTTGGTCATGGAAGCCAGCCGGAAGATCGTGTCTGCCTGCATCGGCCTGCCGGCTTCACGGTCGGCCATTCCGTAAACGCCGAGGTGAGCTATCTTTCCGTGTCTGGCTACCAGCGTGACCGAGCCGGCGATCTTTTTCTGATCCACATGCTCGCGCATGACGGCGTCAATGCGAGCCAGGCGTTGCGGGGAGAAACCCAGTTCTGCTGCCCGGCCCCGTGGCAGGCCCTGGGCCAGGGTCAAGGTGCCGAGGGTCAGGGTGAGCCACAAGGTGAAGAATGAAAAGGGCAAGAATCGAGCGATTGCTTCTCGCATGGATAGATCCTCTCTACACGGGTCTGGTTTCCGTAAACGATGCAGGGAGGAGTTTAGAACAATCATGGCATCTAGATCCCCACCAGGTTGACCTGCTGTTTGACGTATCCCGCGTCAGCAGCCCAGACATCCAGCGGAAGAGCCGTCAGTTCGTCGATATCCGGGACGGCCTCGGGGTCCTTTCCCAGATCGGCGAGGTGGAGGTAGTTTCTGCAGAACCGGCAGGCCTGGAGCTGGATGTGAGGGAGTTCTTCCGAGGAGTAGAAGTCGAGCACGCCCCGTCCGCTCTTTTGGCAGGCACTGCAGCTTCCCCGCGTGCAGGGCCACTCTTGCAGGCACAGGGAGCAGACCAGGCTGAGAGCACTGCCGTGGCCGGAAGGTCGCAGGATGCCCGCCTGCGGGGAGTGACCGCAGGAAGGACACTGATTGGGGGGTTGGCCGGGTGCCGCAACCCTGGGTCCATGGGATTGCTGGAAGGCGTAGGGCTGAAGAACGATGCGGGCAGCAAGGCTGTCCGGGGAGGCTGTGTCCTTCTGGTGCCAGTACTTCTCCAGAGAAGCCTGAAAAGATGCGCTGTCCAGTTCACCGGCCGCTTCCCGCAAGGCTTGGGGACCAATCTTCTGAATCTGCTTCACGACTCGCTCTCGGAGCCGACCGAGCCCCTCCCAGTGCTGTGCCCGATGGGCGATCTCGCTCTGGAACCGGCAAACGGACTCTGCAAAATGCAGGGCTTCCTGGGAAGCCTCAAATCTTTCGGCCAGTTTACGGGCCCGAGCAGCTCGCCGCAGGGCTAACGGTCGGAAATCTCTTGATGCCATCGGGGGTGGTGAGAGGCCGCCCAGCGCTCCGAAACCCGCCCCTGGATCATGGCTTTGAGTGAACCCGGAACCGCGGCCGTTCCCATGTAAATGTGAACGATGATGAACAGAATTGAAATCAGGGCAACGGGGGGATGGACGAAAACGGCTGCCAGGCGAAGCGATTGTGAGGTGGACTCGGGAAACCACAGGACCAGCCCACTGAGCAGCAGCAGGAAGCAGCACAGGCCCTGGATCCAAAAGAGCATCTTTTGGCCGCCGTTGAAACGTCCCGGCGGCGGGAGTCCCGATTCGTCGTGAACGGCATAGCGATGGGCGCCGCGCAGCCACTTCCTGTCTCCCTTGCTCAAGCGCATCTGCCCCGCCCAGCTCCGGAACATGAGGCCCAGCAAGACCGAGAAGACGATTCCTCCCCAGGGATGCCAGCCGCGAACCATCTCCCCGCCTCCCAGAGGAATTGCCAGCCAGTAGAGGCCGGGAGTCCACAGTGCCAGTCCGCTCAATCCTGCGTACAGAAAGCTTAGGGCGGACAACCAGTGAATGGCGCGCTCGACAAAACTGAAGCGAAGAATTTGTCTTTCTTCAGGCATCTTCACTCTTCGGACCAAAACGGAGGTAGTGCAGGAAAGCTCCCAGGATCCCCCCGGCCAGCAGCAAGTTCCCCCACCACTTGAGCGGCCCTTTCCAGAAGCGGACTGCCCAGTGCACCTCCGGATTCGCGGGCAGGCCGTAGGCTTCCGGCCTGTCTCCCTGGGCCAGAACATAAATCACATTCGTCCCGCCCACTCCGGCCGGGTTGTAGACCCCCGCCTTCTCCTGTCCATCCGAGCGTAAGTCAGCGGCCCGACTCTCCGCCTTTTCCAGGAGGTCTTCGCGCGTCCCGAAGGTGAGACAGCTGGTGGGGCAGGCTTTGATGCAGGCGGGCTCCAGGCCCACTTCGACTCGATCCGAGCAGAGAGTGCACTTGAATACCTTTTGGCTGCTGGGACTGAGCCGCGGAACATCGAAAGGGCAAGCAGTGATGCAGTACCCGCATCCAATGCAGGCATCATGATCGAAGTCCACGATTCCATTGTCCCGCACGAAAATGGCTCCAGGAGCCGGGCAGGCGGTGAGACAGCCCGGGTCCGCGCAGTGCATGCACTGGTACTTGGCCATCAACCAGGCGAAACTGCCGTCACGGTCGACTTCATTGAAATAGATCAGGTTCCAGAAGTCATGGCCCAGATCGGGGCGGGTCTGGTAGGTGCCGGGGTTGTCCGACATCGAAAACCCGTGATCGTTCCACTCCTTACAGGCCACCTCACAGGCCTTGCAGCCGATGCAGGTCGTCGTATCGATCAGCTTGGCAACGATTGGGGTCTTGCTCATGCGTTCAAATCTTCTCGACGTTGACCAGGAAACCTTTGTACTCGGGAGTTCCCGAATTGGGGTCCAGAACTGACGGGCTCAGGTTGTTTACGAGAGGGCCGGTGACCTTCCCTACGAAGCCCCAGTGAATGGGGAGACCGACCTGGTAGACCCGTTGGCCGGCCACCTGGAGCGGCCGCAGTCGGCGCGTCACCAGAGCGTTCCCCTCAACCGCTCCCCGGGCCGAGGTCACGCGCACTCGCTCCCCGTTGGCGAGGCCCTTCTCAGCTGCCAGTTCCTCCGGGAGTTCCACGAAAAAAGTGGGCTGTAGCTCCGAGTTGGCATCCACGTGCTTGGTCCAGTAGTGGAAATGCTCCGTCAGACGAAAGGTGACGGCCACATAGGGAAACTCGTCTGCCTTTCCCAGGAGATCGAACTCGCCGCTGAAGACGAGAGCCATGGGATTGCTGCTAACGCCGGGATGCATGGGGTTGGGAACCGGAGATTCGGCCGGTTCATAGTGCTCCGGAAAGGGGCCTTCGACGAAATCGGCGGCGTAGAGCTTGGCCACGCCTTCCGGCAGCATGATGAAAGCACCGGCGGAGTCCGGATCTGCCGTTGCACCGTAGTCGGGTACGTCTCCAGTCCAGCGGCGTCCGTCCCATTGGATTCCGGATCGCAGGGGGTCCCAGGGACGCCCTTTGTCGTCGGCCGAGGCGCGGTTGTAGAGAACTCTCCGGTTGAGCGGCCAGTTCCAGGCCCACTGGTGGTAGAACCCCAGCCCACTAGGATCCTCCTGTCCACGGCGTGCCATCTGGTTTCCATCTTCCGGGTAGGAGGCGGAGTAGAGCCAGTTGCCGCACAGGGTCGAGCCATCGTTTCTCAGCTCTGCAAAGCTATTGAGCTGGCGCCCGCTCGAGATCTCTCGCCCATTGATTTCCCGGGCCACTTCCTCCAGGTCGGGTGAGGTTGGATTGGCGTAATCCCAGGCAATATCCAGCAACGGTTGAGTCCCTGTGCCTCCCTCCTCTGCATAGAGTCGACGCAGTTCCAGGAAGAGTCGTGCAATGATCTCCTGGTCTCGTCTGGCTTCGCCGGGTGGATCTACGGCGGCCCACTTCCACTGTAGCCAGCGCGAGGAATTCACGAAAGTCCCATCCTTCTCAGCCGAGCAGGCGGCCGGAAGCAGGAAGACTTCAGTGTCGATATCGGCCGGGTCCCGGGCTTGCGGATAGTACTCACCGGCCAGCTTCTTCGAATCCCAGAAAGACGAGGTCTCCGTGTCGAAGCACTCGGCCACGATCAGCCACTTCAAGCGACCCAGAGAGGCAATCATTTTGGGCGAATTCGGACCGTTTGCCACCGGGTTCATCCCGAAGGAGATCAGCCCTTCGACTCCGCCCTGGAGCATCCGGTCAAAGATGAAACCCCAGCTGTGGTTCTCGCCCTCTCCGATCTTGGGCAGATTGTGGTAGCCGAAGTCGTTTTTGCGAGTGGCACTCTTGCCGTAGTAGGCCTTGAGCAGGCTCACTATGAAGCGGTCCGTGTTCTGCCAGTAGTTCATGGACCGGCTGCTCAGAGGCCGGGGGCTGTTTCCCTCGATGTACTCGGCCAGGCTTGTCTGGGGGTCCCGCGGGACCCCCAGGTATCCGGGCAGCTTGTCCCAGGCTCCCAAGTCGGTTGCACCCTGGATGTTGGAGTGGCCTCGCTGAGCGTTGACGCCCCCTCCGGGGACTCCAATGTTGCCCAGCAGAAGTTGCATCATGGCAGCCGTGTGGATGAGCTGGACGGAGTGGCTGTGCTGGGTCCAGCCCAGGGCATAAAGAATCGTTCCTCGCCGATCGGGACGGCCCGTGGAGCAGATGATCTGGGCCGCGCTTTTGAATTCTTCCACGGAGCAGCCGCTGATTTCAGCCACTTTCTCGGGCGTGTACCGCTGGTAGTGCTTCTTCAGAAGCTGGAAGACACTGCGGGGATGCTGCAGGCTCGGGTCGGTACGGGCGTGACCGCGTGAGTCGAGTTCATAGCGCCTTCATGACTTGTCATATGCCTTTCGATCCTCGTCCCAGCCCGAGAACAAGCCCTCGTTAAAATCGAATTCCTCCCGAATCAGAAAAGCAGCGTTGCTGTGGAGTCGAACGTAGTCTTCGTGGTGAAGGTTCTGGGAAAGTGTGAAATGGATCAGTCCACCCAGAAAGGCGATGTCGGAGCCGGCTCTTATGGGGACGTAGAGGTCGGAAACTGCGGCGGTTCGATTGAACCGGGGGTCGATGCAGACCAGCTGGGCTTTCCGTCGCCGTTTGGCTTCCATCACGAAGCGAAAACCGACGGGATGGTTCTCGGCCGGATTGCCTCCCATGACCAGGACGACGTCGGTGTTGGCCACGTCGGTCCAGCCATTGGTCATGGCGCCCCGACCGAAGGTGGCGGCCAGACTGGCCACCGTGGGGCCGTGTCAAAGGCGAGCCTGATTCTCGTAGGCCTGGATCCCCAGGCCGAATCGAAACTTGCCGAGGAGGTAATTGATCTCGTTGGTGTCCGTGCAGCCGCCAATCAGGGCCACATTGGCCAGTCGATTCGTGACCCGTCCAGACTCATCTCTCTCCTGAAATCCTCGATCCCGAGATTCCTTGATTCGTCGTGCCATGCGCTGGAAGGCCGCATCCCAGGAAATCGTTTGCCACTGATCCGAGCCCGGTGCTCTATATAGAGGATGCGTCAGCCTGCGATCACTCACCACGAAACGCTTGAGGGTGATGCCCTTGGAACAGAGGGTTCCACGGTTGATCGGATTGTCGGGGTCGCCTTCGACGTGAACAACGGAGGCCTTCACGTTCTTGGCCCCGTCACCCAGGGTGTGGATCACGACGCCGCAACCTACTGCACAGTAGGGACAGACGCTGTGTGTCTGCGTGGTTCGCGAGATTTTGAGCTCACGCACCCGGGCCAGAGCGGGTTTCAGGTCAAATCCGAAAGCCGTGGCCGTGACGGTCACAGCTCCGGCCTTGAGGAATCCGCGTCTGGTCAGTTCGACTGACACTCGGGCCTGCTCCTATGGATCTTCGGTCAGAACAAGGAAAAGCTGCTCGGTATTCTAGGAGTGGATTCTGTCTCAAGTCAACCCTTCACCCAAGGCCAACAAGGCGAATCCTCACTCATCGGCTCGCTTGAAGACCCACCATTTGCCACCGCTGGAAGCCACAGGCACCAGCCGGTCTTCAAGTGTCGGGCCGATTCTTCTCAGAGCCTCTGCTGCATTCAGGCTTTCAGCACGCACGATGAAGTACTCATAGCTGGCTGCCAGGGCACTCCAATCGGTCTCTCCCCGAATGCTCTTGAATAGTGTGGAAAGATCGGGATTCACTTCGCTCCGGTACTGAAAACGACTGTTGAACACCCCGGCAAACGAAGGATCCATTCTGCCGCCGCGTTCCACCTGGTACCACTTGGCAAACCCTTCAAAGACGGGCCCGGGGACAAAGGGGCTCTCATAGTCGAGGGCGAGGTTGAGAACTGTCTTGTGGAGGGGGATTTTCTGAATCAGAGGCTGGAACTGGCCGGCCTCTTTGCCGAAGGCATAGAAATTCACGTTCAGCACGCTCAGCCAGATAACAGCCAGCGTTAGCGGAACCAGTTCTTGAATCCGCGACTGGGCCTGTCGGCCCGGGCTGTCTTGCAAGGCGAAAAGGAACAGGGGCAACGTAAACACCGCTAATCTACGATAGAGGAAGTCGATCGATAAGAAGTCCCCAGGATAAGGTGAAGAAGACCAGCAGGCCAAGCGCTAACGGAAGCCTTCGTGTCCAGGAAGAATGGAACCGGTATCCCAGTACGAAGGGGACCGTCAATAACACCAGGCCCCAGATAAGGCCGGTCAGATTTCCCGTTCCGACCGTCTGATTGAAGAAATCGAGTACGCGGCCTGCACCAAGCTCCCAGCTCTTCGGAGCAAGATCGATGTTCTCACCGGATGCGGAAAGGAAAAGCCACACTACAGCGACGGAAAGCGTCAGCAGGAGAGGCAGGGTGCGGCGAACCGCAGAACCGACGTCGGGCGCTCGAATCAGGATCAGGGGTCCCAGGACGAACCCCGCATATCCAAATGCCAGAGGATGGGTCAGAAACAACATCAGAAAAAAGAGGCCGAGCGCGACGGCACGAGCCCGTGTAGGGGCTTGACTATACCTGTCGACGAACACGATCAAGAAGATCACCACCGGTATGGCCGCCAGAAAGTTAATGAATCCCCAGTAAAAGGAATAGCTGAAGGCGATAGGGAAAGCGAGGAAAACGAGCCAGGGTCCAAGCCCCAGCCTCTTCAGCAGGTAGCCTGTGCTCAACGGGACTCCCAGAACCAGGCCCAGGAGCGCCACTTTGAGAGCGATTTGCAGCGGTAACACGAAGCCCAGGATTACCACCAGGAGGTAGGCTGTCTGCTGGGGGACGAAGGGGTGAGCTTCGTAAATGGCTTGATGCCCGTAAGCCGGGTCGTCCCATTGCTGCCATATGGACAGTTGAGCAGCGTGCTCGGGCAAGTCGACCATGGGAAGATAATCACTGACCACAAACGAAAGGGTGGTGAGGAAACAGCAGCCGGCGAAGCAGAGGCGGTAGGCACTGATTCCAGAGATCATAACCCCCTCATTCTCAACACTCCAGGTGACAGAATCGAGTTTCTCCTGGAACCACCAGGACACCGGCCTTTTACATTCACCCCTGGTGTTCAACAGAAAGGGGTCCAGGTGTCTTGACCGTGCCCGGTCACCAGATTACACTCCAGAGTCTTTGCTCCTTGCGGAGCCGTGGAGGTGACGTCGCGAATGGCCAATCTGCAATCTTACCGGGACTTCCAGGTCTTTCTTGCCAACCCTGCTCCCACGGCCGATCGAATTGAGTTCTCGTTCATAACACCGAGAGCCCTCCCTGTGCTGGCGGCGGTGACTCCCGATCCCTACGCCAAGAGCCTGCGGCTGGTGGACCAGACCATCGAAGATTTTCCTCTGGATGAGCTGCGCCCTGGCGACCTGGTCGGAATCAGCATTCACACGTTTAATGCGATCCATGGCTATACGCTTGCCCGACAGGCTCACGAACGTGGAGCCACGGTTATCTTCGGGGGCCCCCACGCGTCCGTGTTCCCTCAGGAAACACTGAAACACGGCGATGCTGTGGTCACCGGTGACGCCGAAGACATATGGCCTCGAGTTGTCGAGGACCACGCCTCCGGAAAGCTTCAAGAGTCCTATCAGGGCGGGCGCGTTGACGGGGATTCTTTCACTCCCGCGCGCTGGGATCTGCTCAAACACGACCGTTACCTTGTGGCCTCCATTCAAACCGTACGAGGGTGCCCCAAGAAATGCTCTTTCTGTTCCGTCTGGGTGCAGGATGGTCGAGTTCCGCGACTTCGCACCAATGACGCGATCGTGACTGAGGCCCAGTACCTCTATCGTGCCGGGTTCAGGCTGATCATGTTTGCCGACGACAACTTCTACCCCTATACCCTGGACGATATCGCCAACGCTCGGACCCCGGCCGAACGAGAGCGACTCGAGTCCGGAATGAAACAGCGCCTGGATCTGTTGGAACAGCTGGCCGAAGAAACGCCCGAAGATCTCCTCTTTTTCACTCAGCTCACCATGGAGGTCGCCGACGATCCCGAGTATCTGGCGGCGATGAAAAAGGCCGGGCTGGCCGGCGCCCTGATCGGCATCGAGACCGTGACCGAAGAGGGTCTAAAGGCCACCAACAAGTACTTCAACGTCACCGGTGACGAACTCCTCGACAAGCTGGAAACGATCCGCACCGAAGGTTTTCGCTACATCATGGGAGCGTTCATTTTCGGGATCGAAACAGATACCCGGGACTCTCTGGACTACACGATCCGGTTCGCGCGTGATTGCGGGATCGCCCTGGCCCAGTTTGTTCCCATGACCCCGCTGCCCGGAACCGTGGATTTCCACATGCTGCGTAAGGGGAAGAAGCAGATCAAGCTTCTCAGAGAGGACTACGACTACTGGCTGGATCCCGATCATCCACGAATACTCTACGAACACCCCCACCTCTCCACCAATGAGCTGCTGGAACGGATCGAGAAAGCCTGGCGTGTTTTTTACAGTGTTTCCGCAGTCGTGAAACGCTCCCGGCAGTTTGGACTTTTCAGCGACCCCCGAAAGTTCCTGGCCTACCTGGTGGTCTGTCGTGGCCTTCTCACCCGCTACAAGCGTTACGGGATCTCGGCTGACAGTGCCGTGCAGGGAACCAGACGGCGACTCGCGACTCTGCTGGGGCGGACTGCCCTGAGCTTGCTGAAGCGGCCCTCCATGGAGAATGGGAACCCGGTTGGGGCCCCGGCATCCCTGCAGGAACCGAAGCCGGAAACTGAGTTCTAATCCACCACTAGCTCTCGAGCTGCCAAAGACGCGGTTCCCAGGGGGCAGACGCGAAATCAAAAATGGAAGTGGTGAGCTGAATGTGGGTACCGAAGTGGTTGCGTGATCAAAAGAAGGGTGTCGATTCGCCGGTTCCCACCCAGGTGGTTTCCAACGAGGAATTCATCCCCAGACCGCAAAACCGAGAGCAGCAGCAGGTGGAATCCCTGGTGGGTGAGCTGGCCGAGGCAAACTCTCGAAAGCTGGGAATGGAACGTCGCTCGTTCCTGCGCAGCTCCATGGGAATGGCGGCCTATTTCTGGGGCAGCAACCAGGTCTACGGACGTTACTGGGAGGTGGAGGAGGCCGAGCTCTGGGAGCCGGCCCTTACCGAGGAGCGCTTTCCCAAGGGAGACTACTTTATCTTCGACGTCCAAACTCACTTCACAAACGACTACCCGCTGGCCTTTCGCAATTGGGAGTTCGTGCGCAACATGGGCTTCGATCTCAAGAACGACGCCGACGCCTACAGCTTCCCCAATTTCTTGAAAGAGATGTTCTTTGACAGCGAGACCAGCATGATCATCATCTCGGGCGTGCCCGGGAAAGAAGTCAACCGCGGGCCCGGCGGCAAGATCCTGGAGGGGGCGGATCGCCAGGGAGGAGTGCTTCCGGCCTGGCTCATGTCGCAGCGAAAGAAGGACATCAATGAGCTCTCCGGCAGTCGACGCGCCCTTTGTCAGGGGAATTGTTCGCCCAACCATTACTGGAACCACGCCGAGAACAAACCGGATCTCCCGGTTCTTTTCGAGCAGATCGAACGCGAGGTAAAACAGTACGGAGTCGACTCCTGGAAATGGTACTGCCACTTCGATCCGGGAAAATCAGGGGACGGTTTCCGACTGGACGACGAGAACCTGTCCTACCCCTTTTATGAGAAGTCCAGGGAGCTGGGGATGAAGATCTTCAGCATCCACAAAGGCTACGCCTCGCAGTCCAGGACCCTCGGGCACTATGCCCATCCCGGGGACATCGAGAAGGCGGCCCTGGATCATCCCGACCTGACCTTCATCATCTACCACTCGGCCATGAAACATGGACCTTCCGAGCCGGAGTTCGACAGCGGCTCCATGTTTGACCCGACCAGCGGGGACATGACCTGGCATGACGAGTTCATGAAGATCAAGCAGCGCAACCCGGAGATGGACAATGTCTATCCCGAGATTGGTTCGGCTTTCGGGACCCTGGCCATCGTTCATCCCCAGATGTGCATGCATTTTATGGGCAAGAACATCCAGCACTACGGCGTGGACCACGTGCTGTGGGGGACGGACTGCTTGTGGTGGGGCTCTCCCCAGTGGGTCGTCGATGCTTTCAAGAGGTTTCAGATCTCGGATGAGCTGTGCGAGAGGTTCGGGTACTCCAAGCTGACACACGAAGACAAGGCGAAGATCTTCGGCTTGAATGCCGCTCGTCTTTACGGGGTGGATGTCGAGGCTCAAATCAAGGCTCTACCCGCCGATGCCATCGATCGCTTCAGGACGGCCTATCTGGGAGAGGGTGGGGAGCCGGAGAACGCGGCTCACGGCTGGGTCCGGGACGACAGTTGATAGTCGAAGGTTGAAGGTTGAAAGTTGAAGGTTGTTTTTCCCTCTCACTTTAAGATCACCTGACATCACGCACGGCGGTCGCGGCCCTGAGGCCCCTCCTATCAAGACTCCGGATGACAGTTGGCAGCTTGGGATACTCATGAGCACGAATCAGACACCTTCTTTTGAGGACTATCCGTCGGGCGTGCCTAAGGATGACGCGGAAGTTAACCTGCGGGCCTACGTGAGCAGCCTGGAGGAAGGGAAGCTGAGCGAGTACGATCCTGCCTGGAGTGATGAAGAGCTGGTGGATTGGGACGGTAACTTCCGCTCCGACGGCGCGCTCATGCTGGTGTGCTGCCAGCGGGACGTCGATGTCAGCGAATACCGGCAGGTCCTGGATCTGTTTCTCGAATTCAGGCGTCTGTCCGGTTAGCGGGCCGGTTCCAGTCTCTGGCTGCACTAGTCCCTCCAATAGTGCCGCACCAGAAGCACCAGCACAGCGACTGCTGAGGCCAGGGAGAGATAGTGCAGGATCGTGAGCAACCAGAAGGGTATCAATGGGCTTCCTCCGATTCCAGTTCGACCTCGCTTCCGGGCTGAACCAACCGGGTCAGGGGAATCCTTCTGGTCGCCGGCAGGCTGACCAGAAACGCCGCCACCGCTACCAGAAAGCCGAACAACGCCGGTCCCAGGTCAGCGGGCGAATCGAGAGCAAAGCGCCACACCGCAGTCGCAGTCAGGCCGGCAAACATCGCGATCACAACAGCATAGATCCGACTTGGCGAATACCAGAAAAGACCTACCAAAAAGGGAACGATCATGATCGGTCCCCAGAAGTCATAGATAAACACCAGGATGTCCGTGATATTGACGAAAAACAGAGCCCACACGGCAGATCCAACGCCGAACGCCAGAGTCGAAAACCTGGCTACTTGCAGGAGCTGGCGGTCGGTGGCTCGCGGGTTGAGGTGCCGTCGATAGTGATCCTCCATGATGACGGTGGCCAGGCAGGAGAGATTGCTGTCGGCCGAGGACATGACGGCGGCCAGAATCGCCGCGATGATGATCCCCGCCAGGGCCGGGTGAAAGGTGGTTCGGATGAGAGCGGGGAAAATGAGCTGGGAGGTTTGCTCCCGGGCCTCTTGCGCAGAGATCTCGCCGCCTCCAGCCTGAATGATTCGCTCCTGCTCGTCAGCCAGGAGCCGGGAGACATCGGGGCTGACCTGGGCTGCCGTCCCCAGCACCAGGGTGGCAATGGGCAGGAACAGTAGCAGGAAAAGGCCGCCCACCGCCGGGCCCAGGCGGGCGTGGCGGACCGACTTGGCCACGAAGCAGCGCACCGTGAAGGCGGGGACGAACATTTCCCCCAGCAGGAAAGCGGCAAACAGGCTCAGGACCCGGGTGCCGGACCAGTGACTCGTCAGGGCGAACTGGCCGGCCCGGGCTTGCCGGGCCATGGCGGCGAAACCGCCGTTCTGCTCCAGGAGCATGGCCGAGGCGATGGTGATCCCGACCACCAGGATCACGAACTGCAACACGTCGGTCTTGATGACGGCCCTCATTCCACCCACCGTCGAATAGAACACCGTAACACTGGCCCCGATGAGCAGGGCGGTCTCATACGGGATCCCCAGGATGGCGTTGGTCACGGTTCCCATGGCAGCCATCTGGGCCGCCAGCACCCCGGTCAAAAAGACGATACAGGTGACAACACTGAGCTCGCGGGCCAGGGGGCCGAACTTCAACCCGATGTAGTCTCCCACCGTAATCAGGTTGAGGCCCCGCAATCGCGGCGCCACCCAGAGACCCACGAAAATGAGCTGCAGATGCCAGGCAGAGGTGATGGCGGCAGCAGCAATCCCGACCTCGTAAACCTGGGAGACCATTCCCACCGAAGCACCACCGCCGATCATGGTGGCTCCGGCCGTGGCCAGCAGAACCATCCACGGAACACTGCGTCCGGCCAGGGTATAGTCAAGAGAGGTTCTTACCTGGCGGGACGAGCGGATGCCGATGATGAGGAGAACCAGGAGATAGATTCCCAGCGGCCCCAGTTCTATGAATCTCCCAGATTCGGACACTCCTCACCTTCTCCTGCTGCACGCAGCCGTTCAATTCAGCCGGCTCACCAAGGGGCGACCCTCGTGGTCGCCCGCCAAACGGGCCGGCACGAGACCGGCCCCGCCTTCCTACCTTCGATATTTTCCCAGGATCGGTCGTCCGGGATGGCTGTCGGAAACGGTTTTTGCGTCTTTCACCACAAAGGTGCCGTTGACCAGGACGTGGTGTATGCCTTCCGAAAAGGACAGGTCCTCTTCGAAGTTGGCCGTGTCTATGATCTGCTCTGGATCGAAGATCGTAATATCAGCATCACACCCGACCTGGATGCGCCCTTTCAGGTGCATCAAGGGAGCCACGCCCTCCAGCCGTTTGGCCGGCAGAATGGTCATTTTTCCGAGAGCCGTCATGAGCTCGAGGGTGTTCTGTTCCCTGACATAACGTCCCAGGACACGCGAGAAGGTCCCGGCTGAGCGGGGATGAGCCCCCGGAGCGTAGGGCATGCCGTCCGATCCAATCATGGTCACCGGGGATCGAATGCCGGCTTCAATCCATTGCGGCTTCATCATATAAATAATGACCGTGCCACCCTGCTTCCGATACTTCTTGAAGGTCTCTTCGGTGAGGCGCTCCCCGCTTGCGATCCAGGTCAGATCTTGATAGGAAATGGAGAGCCGCTCTCTCCACCCCTCGTCGAAGATGGCTGATTCCAGGGAGGTGGAGCCGGCCGTATAGGGATAGACTTCGGTCGTGATGTCCAGGCCCTGTGCCTGGGCGGCTGCCACCATGCTCAACGCCACCTCGATCTCGCCCAGAGCCATGCTATTGATGTGAACAATGTGCAGTGCTGCCCCCGTGACGGCGGCATTGGAGATGGCCTCCTGAATCCCGGCGATGCTGATCTCGCGAACGTGGGTGAAAATGGGAACTTGTTGAGTGGCCGCCAGGGCATAAACGCGGAAGAGTTCATCCCGCGAGGCCTCCGGGTAGTAACCCACCGGGACTCCGATTCCCAGTCCCCCGGCTTCCAGACCGGCTTGCAGCCTCTTCATCAGGGCGGTGGTCTCCCTCTCGTTCAGGGTGTAGTACCGTGCCTCTTCGACTTCACGCAGGGTCTCTCCCAGGCGCCGATCATTGGGATCATCTTTCTCCAAAATCCGGTCTACCCTCCGGGCCTGGGCTGCATAGCGCTCCATGGCCAGCCAGCGCAGGCCTCCATGCGCCACCGACGCACCGAAATTGATCACAGCATTACCGCTACGCCCTGCCAGCCACTGTCTCAGGAAAGTCTCGCCCGACTCCAGTTCCAGTGCCGTCGTGACTCCGTCATGGGCCTGGAATTCATTGGCCCGGTTGGTCTGGCCGTGGGCGTGAGGATCAATAAAACCGGGAGCGACTACCAGGCCTGAAGCGTTGATTACCTCTTTGCCCTGCAATGTGCGCTCTGAGATCTCGACGACCCGGTCGCCTCGAATCCCGACATTGAGTACAGCATCCAGCCCACTCTCCGGATCCATCACCCGCCCGCCCAGCAGGACAATGTCATGGGTCTCCCCAGTCTGGCCGAGAGCTTTGGAATCGAGTATGAATGCCTCGGACAACACAGTTGCCAGAACGACTAGCAATGTCAGTTTCCTGTTCTTCATGTTCCTGCTTCTCTTTGTTTGTTTTCCGATCGCGACCGCTCAAGACTACTTTTCTTTCCGGCTTCACTCAAGCGACGGGTTCTTGGAGCATTGCTTTTCTCCCGAGCTGGACTGTGGACCCATCGGACGTCAAAATGTGTCCGGGTATGGCCGTGTTTTCCTGACCCCCTTTTTAGCGGGTGTCAGGGTACGTAGTCGAGGAAGCTCTCCAGGGCCAGGGCTCGGTCCTGATAGGTGATCGGCTTCGGGTCCAGCCAGCCAACGATCATGTCCTTGATGGAAAAGGCGAAGAAATGATTGCCGGCCGGGCTGTAGTGGCCGATAAAGTACCGCCTTCGATATTCAGCCAGGGACAGATTGAAACTCTTGAAAGTCTTCCGCATGCACGAGATTCATGTCGAAGTACTTGAAGTCCTGTTTCTCCAGGAAATCCACGATCTCCTGGTCGTAGCGGGCCTCTGATTTGATCAAGGCCGGCATCACACGAGTGGGATCGAAAAGAACCACCAGCAGTTTCTTTCCCGCCTGCTCCGTGAACTCTCGAGCTTTCGTCAGAATGTACTTCGTTGCCGCGAAGCTGTAGCTGTCCAACAGCTCGTTGATGGCTTCTCTCGGGTTCCCGCGATCAACCGCCGGCAGATGCAGCAACGCCGCCAGACGTTCGGCCCTGGGCCAGTCCATGTCGCTGATCAGCCCCCGCAAAAACAGGCGCATCTGCAGGGCCAGATCGTTTTTCAGGTTGTCGTGCATCCAGTCGGGGTCCGTGATCCGGTAGAGGGACTCCCGGGTAGGCAATCGATTCGGTTTCTCGACGATCCGGCCGCTTGCGAAATCCATTTCCACATTGGCCCAGAAATTGTTGTGGAACATGACCCCGCCTGCGTGGTCCCACCACTTGAAGATGGCCGCGTGGCGGCAGCGCAGCAGGCTGCGAATGTGGTCGTTCCCCCAGATGTAGAGGATGACGTACTTCCCTCCCAGGTCTGTCTGCTCGGCTCGCACCATCCGCCGGTAAGCCTGGTACACACCGAAGCCGCCCATCCCGAAGTTGCGAATCGGTTCTCCCAGGTGGGCGCCCAGATACTCCTGCCAGGTCTCTCCGTCATTCACCTGGTGACACTGGGTGAAGCTGTTGCCGTAGGTATTGATCCTTCCCTGTCTGCCCACATAAAGATGAGGCGTCCGGGTTCCCTCAGGCTGGACCGTGGAAATCGTGGAACTGCCGTCGATTCCGTCTCGGGGCAGGTAGTTACCCAGGATATAGCCGACTTCCGGGTCGAACTGGGCCCAGGAAAGTTGCTGCGGGTCAACGAAGGTGTCCAGGACCTCCCTGGAAACCGCACTTTCGCCCAGGTATTGCTCGAATGGAACGGCGTTCGATTCCTGGCCGCTCACAAAGCCCGTCAGAAGCAGCAGGGATCCAGTCCACCACAGAAGTCCGCGTGAGATTAGAGTCATGGTTCAGCACTTCCTTTCACGATTACGGTACCGCCTGCGGACGGATCTTGCCAGTGGAGTTTGTCCCCAACTGCCGGTTTGCTCTTGCCCAAAGCGCTTTGCCAAACTACGATCGAAGCGAAACCGACTGGCGAGGGAGGTAAAGGCAGATGGAGCGAAAGCAAGCCCTTGTGGATAACCTCAATGAAATCGGCGTTTTGAAGCGCCGGGAGATCGAGGCTCGAGTGATCGCGCCGCTGGTGGATGAACTGTCCCAGGAGTTCGGTCGAGAGAGGGTCCTGGAGGTCGTGAGAAAGGTGATCATCCGGATCGCAGCCGAGCAGGGTTGGGGCCTGGCTGCCCGCATGGGGGGTGATTCCCCTTCCCATCTGGCTGATTCTCTAAAGGACTGGAAGAAGGACAACGCCCTGGAACTCGAAGTGCTGGAGCTGTCGGACGAGAAGCTGTCCTTCAACGTGAATCGCTGCCGCTACGCCGAGCTTTACCAGGCCCTGGGGATTTCCGACCAGGGAGGGATCATATCCTGTGACCGCGATTTTTCCCTGAGCGAGGGTTTCAATCCGAAGCTCAAGTTGACCCGTACCCAGACCATCCTGGGGGGTGCCTCTCACTGCGATTTTCGCTATGTTCTCGAGGACGATTAAAGGGGGCAGAGTAGACTGTCCCTTTTTTTCGCGCTTGAAGCCGAAGGCGCGTATACTGGCGCCTTTCAGCTCATGAAGCAGTCACCGATCGAGTGTATCAGTACCCCGAATCCCTATTTTGAGCATGACGTCAATGCCTACGTCATCCGTGGTGACCTGTTGACTCTGATAGACACCGGGATTGGCACCGAAGAGGCCTGGGCGGCTCTCCTTCAGGGCCTGACTGGAATCAGCCTCCGGGTTGAAGACATTCAACAGATCATCCTGACCCACAAGCACCCCGACCACTTCGGACTGGCCCGCCGGATCCAGCGAACTTCCCGAGCCCGAGTGCTTATCCATGAAGCCGACAGGGAGTACGTTCTTCATTTTGAGGAAGAATACGACCAGTGGGTATCGTCAACCGAGGACAGGCTGCGGAGCGGGGGAGCTCCAGAGGAAGTCATCGAGAAGACCAGGCCGGCCCTGCAGGCGACCGAGCAGATGGCGGAGTCGGTGGATGCCGAACCCCTGCACGAAGGTCAGCGGATCTCGGTAAACGGTGCGAACCTGGAAGTCCTTCAAACCCCGGGGCACACTCGCGGTTCGATCTGTCTGCGCTATGGCAACGCCCTTTTGACAGGTGACCACGTGCTGCCCCAGTACACTCCCAATGTCGGTGGAAGCGACCGCGGTGGACATGGCATTTTGCAGCAGTTTCTGGACTCCCTGGAGCGCGTTCGCTCTGTGAGCAGCGAGGGGCTGGAGGTTCTTCCCGGTCACGGCCCGCCTATCCTCGATCTAGCTGCCCGAGTGGATTTCATGGTCGAGCACCACCGGCGCCGCAGCCAGACGATTCTGGAAATCCTCTCGGACGAAAACAGTCAGACTACCTGGGATGTCGCTTCTCGTCTCTTTGGCGAGCTGCAGGGCATCCACGTTCTTCTGGGCCTGGGTGAAGTGGATGCACACTTCGAATACCTCGAGGACCAGGGACAGATCCGCTCTTTCGGCGGCTGCTATTCACTGGCTTGAGATTGGCCGGCTGAGTGGAGAGAACAGGACTCAATGGAGTCGACTTCCTTTCAAATCATTTCGCCGCGAGCGTGCTGACGAAATCGACGGCAAGATTGCAGTAGCGCTCCAGGTCTTCGTCCTCGATGATTCCTTCCGGTGCAATCTTGGCCCAGCCCCCCGAACATGCTGATCTCATCCAGACCCGAGTGGTCCAGGATTTCATTGGGAATTATATACAATAGTAGCCAAGACAAACTTAATGGATTGATTTCTTGGCCTTTCGGACTCCCATCCCTTGAACCACTGCACTAGCTAAAGCATCTGGGGAAAGGTCCCCTTTAAGTTCTGTTGATGGTTTGAAGAAGTCCGGCATTATTTTTAACCTGTCATCAAGTGGGCCGAACCGTTTCTCGTATAGATGTTTGAATTCCTCAATGCTGTCGGCCAATTTCAGCATGGTCAGAACTTCTTGCCGTTGTTGTCTGAGTTTGTCAAGACCATATCCCTTGGTCAAAAACTGATGGAACTTTTGTTTTCGGCTTCCCTTTGCATTAATCTGTGGGTTTAAACGCTGAAGTTCCTTCAGAACCTCTCCGTTCTCTAGCGGCCTATAGACGTACTTGTTGGTAAAGTTTCCGAAGTGTTGCGGCTTGTTAATTACCATACCGCCGCGAACACGTTCCACGTATGGATCAGAGCCGTAGATGTGATTGAGTGTAACGTAGTAATCGTCGGGAAACTCCTTCTCCCATTCGCGCTTTTCGGTCTCAATATAGGCTTGGACAAGTAACCGCAGGGCTTCTGGATCCCGCTCTGTCTGGTATCCAGTAGCCTCATCGATCAGTGCGA
This sequence comes from Acidobacteriota bacterium, assembly GCA_965248635.1. GTDB lineage: Bacteria > Acidobacteriota > UBA6911 > RPQK01 > CBDAPI01 > CBDAPI01. Next base: position 1,074,373 of record OZ252114.1, read on the forward strand.
TGATGCCGACGTCTGCCAAAGCGTTGACAATGGCCTGCGCCTGCCGTGCCATGGGCTCTTGCTGTTTGGAGAGCTTTCCGGTCTCATTTGCACGCACAACTGCTTTGCAGATGCCGACTAGAACCTCTGCTTCGTATCCGTGGGCTGGATCCGACCCAAAGGCATTGAAAACAATAGGGTTTTCGACCGTCATGCGTAACTTATCATCTATTTCGGATCCAAGGGATTTTCGACGTAAGGTCTTCATGAAGGCGTTACCGCCTTCCGATTTTAGGCCCATGGCCTTTGCCATACCCCGCTTGTGGAAGACCCTCCGGCCATCCTCTAAAACGTAGGCCTCAAGCTGAAGACCACCGATAGGTAGGATACCCTTGTGTGTTGCCTTGATCATTCCTGACGGTTCCAAGCGACTAGGTTTGCCAGATGCAATTTTCTCGCGAGTTTCTTTCGCCATTGTTATTTCACCAAATCCTTATATCTCAACTGTTTTTTATCCATCCCTTCGGCAATCATCACCATTTGCTCAATAGTATTCAATCGGCGGGTATTGTGACGACCTTCAAACTCGGCAACATAACGGTGAAGATGGGCGGGGCTCATCTTGTGATAAGTCCCGTAATAGCCCCTCTTCAACAAGGCCCAAAAGGACTCGACTCCATTGGTGTGCGCCATCCCTTTAACATATTCTCCCACGGAATGCTTGACGCTTTGACGGTTCAATAAACCCTCATAAGAGCGATGATCATCTGTGTAAATCTTGGCCCCTGATTCAATCTGATCATGGATGATGCTATGCAAGGTTCCCTTGTCTGTGGCCTTGGCTACTGAGGCTGCAACCTGATTGGTCTGGCGGTCCTTGATGCCAACAACAGCGATCTTTCCCGAAGGACCACGTCCTGCATTCCGTTTTTTGTTGGAATGCTTGTTTTTCTCTCTACCACCAATGTAGGTTTCATCGACCTCTATCGGGCCAGCAAAGGAAGCCGTTTTGTCACTCCAAGCGTAACGTAGCCGATGTCCCATGAACCATGCCGTTTTTTGAGTGATGCCAAGATCCCGATGGAGCCTCATACTGGAGGTTCCTTTGATTCCTACGGTAAACAGGTAAATGGCCATGGCCCATTTTTTATAGCCCAAGTTTGACCCTTCCATGATGGTTCCAGACTTTGGGCTGAAATGCTTCCGACAATCCTTGCAGCGGTAATCCATGGTAGGATGCTTGACTTCACTTACTCTCAGAGATCCGCACTTGATGCAAGCGATTCCATTGGGCCATCTCTTTTGAATGAACCATTGCTTGGAAACGTCATCATTGGGGAACATCTCTTGCAACTGAATCAGAGTGATTCCTTTTCGGTATGCTTTCCCTGGCCCTTTTTTCGTTTGCTTTGTCATTGTCTCCCTCCTTGATATGGCTACTATTGTACCACCTCAAAATAGGGCGTCAAGGGCTTTTTGGCTACTATTGTATATAATTCCCAAAAGTAAAGATGTATCCGGCAACTTGCCTGATGTCAGAAATCGTCCTGCAGATGATCTGGAACAGGCAACGAATTCCCCTCATGACCTGCAGAATACGAGGCCGTGAGCTCCGACTCAAGATTTGCGTAAGTCATTGCTGTACAAGGTGGACGGGGTTTTTCGGGGGGACAACCGTCTCGAGGCGGGTCAATCCGAGCCTTCCGCTTTCTCGTTTACTCCAATACTCGCGATTGACCTCGGAAAGGAGAGAATCCGCCTGAATTTCGATCTCTTGGACCTGCCAGGACTCGATGTTTGGATAACCTCCCACTAGCACGATCTTGTAATGTGGCACAGGATCCCCACTCGGGTAAGAGGGGAAGCAAGTCAGGAAGCGGGACTCCTGCAGCTCAGGCCAGTCCTCACAAAGTTGCTGGTAGACTGTTTCCAGCTGCTTGTCGGTCACCTTTTCCCCGGTAAAAGAGTATTCTAAGCCACGACGGCTGATGAAGTGGAGGTCTGGTAAGCGCCCAAAGAAACCTCGGACTTGAAAGAGATCTTCTGTCTGGTAGCGTTGCAGGCCATAGGCGTCGCTGACCACCAGGGAATACGCCTTGTCCATTTCCAAGTCGCAAGCTCCTTTGAGATTCTCCGCTTGGTCGGCCACTCCCTGTTCCAGGAATTCGTAGAGAACCCCGCCTGCCAACGGTAAGAACCCGACCCTTCGCCCTTGAGAATGAGTCAACGTCTCGATGGTTTCCGTCGACATGGAGTACATGGGAATCAGCCTGTAACGATGGGGCGGCAGATACGTTTGGAGTCGCTGGAGAAACGGCTCTGCATAACCACTGGTCCAGCACGCGTAGGCTTGCACACCCGGGCAAAAGACCTTCAGATCAACTGGCCCCTCGGCTCGGGCAACCTGGGCGACCCGCTTCTCACTTCCGCGAGAGACCAACCGCCTGACGACCTTGTGAACCGAGGGTCGGAACTGGTGGGGCTTCTCGTAGTAGTCGCGAAGCAGGCAAACACTTCGGGTCCAGTTCGACACCAGCTCCTCGAAGAAAACCAAAAGAGTGGAAGGGTTCGTGCTGTAGAGAATACCCGGATTACTCAGGACCAGGATCCACAGTCGTACCGCCACAGTGCCGTAGGAGTTCACCAGCTGCTGAACCGCGGGATGAGATTGCAAGCGATAAGGAGCCTGCAGCGTCATGAGATACAGGGGAAGTTTTTTCTCTGCCAACACAATCGACGTAAGGGACCGGTCCCGACTCAGGGAACCGAAGAAGTAAAGACTCGTCCGCCGGATCCCAAGAGCCCAGATGGCACGGGAGAAAACCTCCTGAAAGGTCCACCGGACGGAATGCAGCCGGCGGAGCGAGTAGGGAATTCGCTTGGGGTCTCTGGTCGAACCAGAGGTTTGAGCCAACTGCGAATCTTTCCCGGCACGCTGAAGCAACCGCCTCTCCGTTTGCGTGTCCCAACCTGAAATCGGCATGTTGACATCAATACCGTAGCGCTGGCGCAGTCTCCTTTGATTCCAATCGAAGCCCCATATTCTGAATTGGTGTACCACCTGAAGGAGAAGTCCCCACAAGCACAGCGTTCGACTCAGCATCCAGCGCAGGGCATCATTGAACTGCTCTCTTGTTCTCAATGCAGCTCCTTGCCAGCATGGTCCAGCTGGTTACGGAATAATTGCAGCATGGTCGCCACATCCGGTGTTTCGAGCAGCGCTGGATCGTAGGTAAAGGTCAGCCAGGTTCGATCTCCATGTGTCAGGGCATTCAGGGCAACACAGTAGCTGGAGTGCAGCTGCCCCACGATTTCCATTCGTGTCACCTTGGCTAAGATCGTTTCCTCTTCTGGACGCCACTTTTCCAAATGTGAAAAAACACTGCTTCCGACATCCAACCAGGGACGATTCAGGTAGGCTCGCAGCGCTGGAAAGCGCATCCAGGAGGGAATCCGCGTGAGAAAATGTTTTCTCGGAACCGCCCACAGCCCATGCCGGCGGGACCAGTCGATTTGCCGGCGCACATGTTGACATTTTCGGATGAACGAGAGTTTTTCGGAATAGCTGGCATAGATCCGGATCCGACTGATCCCGTTTCCAAAGCCCGAGAAGGCACGCTTGCGAATATCCAGCGGTAACCAGAGACCCACCTTACGACCTCGATGCCCACGAAGCCGGTTCCACTGGATCAGTGCTTCCAGGGCACAGGTGAGGAGCAGATCGTTGTATGTGAATCCGTTTGCGGTTTTGGAACAACGACGGGATAGGAGATTCTCGATCTCCAGTGTTTGCCATCTTCTCTGGCGGGACGGATCGTGACCGCGGCACCAGAGAGGATGACAAGGACCCTGGAAGGCAAATGGGCTCCGCCGTCTGGGACTTGGGTGTGTCTTTAATACAAGTTCGTGGAAACTGCGCCTCACACGGGTCATTTCCTCATTTCCGAAAACTACCCGCAGCTGGTGGCCTACCCACATAGAGCAACTCAGCAGGTCGCCTACGGCATGGTGAAACCTGGTCGCCAACGTAGCCCCCCCCGCCGGTACGTTCAAGCAGAAGCTGCCTTACAGGCGGCTCATGTGCCGGCCGCAGCGGTGCCCCAACAAACTCCCGGAGAAGCCGGGCTTCTTCATCGCGACAGAGGGTTTCCCGGGGCATGACAACCTGAGGGGGTTCCTGGAGCGGCTGCCAATACTTTCCCCTGACGCAGGAACCAGTGCTGGGATAACGATGACAGGCGCTCACTGCTGCCCGACGCAGGACCGCACAGTTGGGCATCTCTCTGAGATGCAGCAGGAGAGTAAAATCCCGCGGTCGGAGCCAGGTGTCCATCACTAGACAGATTAGATCGACCGTAGCAAGTCGGTCCCTCACGGTGTTACCGCTTCTCAGCCTGATGGGACTCGTCGACGGTATCTCTCTGCGGCAGTAGGGTGAAGCCACTGCCACGCGGGCGTTGTTTGACGAACTGCCTCAGCTCAATCCAGGCCAGCTGGGGCTTCAGATGATGAACCCGATGCATTGAAAGTCCAAGGGACGCCCAGTACATGAACCGTCCATAGTAGTCATGGGAGCGCGATTCCGCAGAACCCGTTGAAAAACCCTCATGTGTCTTAAACGCAAAGGGATACCAAAGGAGGACAGATACGAGGATCAGAGCCGGTGCCATTCCCCAAAAGACCCGGGCGAATCCGACCTGGCTTACTATCACGCCATAAACCACTCCGATCCCGAGGTAGTTGAGCCCCAGTTCAATCACATCCTGGTGTTGGACCTTTCCTCGCTTCCACAGCCAGAAAAACCACTGGTGCGGCATTGCCACCGCCCTGAATGGAATCTCCACGGGATGCCGTGGCTTCATGAAATGATCCGGATCCTTATCTGGAATATTGGTGTGAAGGTGGTGCAGCCGATGGGTCTTCCGAAAGTTGGTGAAGGGGACCATACTTGGGAGCAGAGCCACTCTACCCCACCAGAAGTTGGTGGCCTTGGTTGGGCCCAGCAGACCGTGAATTCCCTCGTGAGCCATGACGGTTCCCAGAAAGATGAGATACGTGCGGAGGAGAATGTCAATCGCATAGGCAAATGAGGTCGGGGGAATCCAGAAGAGACCTCCCATCGCCAGGACCACTACAGCGCAGATTACCGCTCGGCTCAAACGGTAAATCCAAAGTCGGCTCAATTGCGAGTAACCGGTCATCGTATTGGTTGCCCTGTCTTTTCTTTACTTCCAGATTCTCCGTCTGGACAGCGAGGGGCGGGAGGAGCAGTCCGGCTCCTCCCTACCAAGAGCCCATCCGCAAACGTCACTGTATTTATAAAGAGGAGTACTTAGAAAGTTACAGTAGAATCGGGTGTGAGGCTGCTTGGAGTCATCTGATCGGTGCACATCATCTGAACGAAGTGGGAAAAGTAGACCAGAATGATCACCCAGAGCGTCTGCTCGCTCCAGCTAAAAGCCGTACTGCCCACCGAAAAGTTCCCATCCTCGATGGCTACGCTTATCAGTTGATCGGCGCCCCCGGGGAGAAGACCAATGATGATCGGAAGGCAGATCAGCCCGCCCGCCATGAGGGCGATTCCTTGAATCAAATCGGTCCAGATGACCGCTTCCAAGCCTCCCACGATGGTATAAGTGGCCACCACGGTCCCGAAGAAAAGGATGATCCAGGGCAGCGAGATGCCACTCATCGTCTCAATGGGTAAACAAACGGCATACAGGATCACGCTCAGGCGAAACATCTGAAAGAGGACGAACACGCCGGCAGCGTACAGTCGAGCCCAGGTGCCGAAACGCAGTTCCAGGTACTCGTAGGCGGAGCGGACGTGGCCGCGGCGAAAGAGCGGCATAGGCTTCCGCAGAAACGTTTTTCCGGGAACAGTAAATCCCTATGCCAACCAGCAACAGGAAGTTGAAACCGATCACTCCCAGGTCGGGCCAACGGACTAGGGCTTCCCCACTCATCCGCTCTTATCCTCGGATTTGTTCTCGGTCGGAAACCAGCTCCCAGCAGTCAAAACCGGGGGATTCTATCCCGCCCCCGGAAAGAGGGTCAAGGTGACGGAGGATGGGATTTCTCGTGGGCCCGAGGAGGGAGAGCACCTATTCCAGCTGCTGGCCAGCTTCCAGGACGGCCCAAAAGGCGTAGTCGGCGTGATGGACTATGGTCACATGCAGTGACCGCTTCACCAGTTCGCCCTCTCCAGAGTGGCAGCCGGCCGCATGGCAGACCTCCTCGGGCAGTCCCAACGTCAGACACACGTGAGTGCCGAACTGGGTGTGGCGGATGGCCGGGAAACCGGAAGAAGTCGGGTCTGAGCTCCAGCGACTCTGATTCTCGGGGTCGAACTCGAAGGGCTTGCCGACGTCATGGCACAAAGCACATGCCAGCAACAGATCCCGATCGATGGGCAACTGCGGGAACATCTCGAGCATGGTGTCGGCGATCGAGATGGCCAGCCGGGTGACGCCCCTAATGTGGTCCGTCTGAGTGCCACTTTTCAATTTCGACGTGGCCGGATTGCCCGAGGCGCGGATTTCGTCAATGGACTGGAAAGAGCTCTTACCTAGACTGTAGGCCCAGGCACCGATGACCTGCTGGCGCAGGGTTTCGTCTCCAATTTGGGTGATCTCCGGTAGCGAACGAATCACGGATTGGCGCAAATCCTCGCGGATTCCCATGCTAGTACCTCCCGAAACGCAAGAGACTGGTCTCAATGATAGATCTCCTTTTTAGCCTGCCGCAAGCAGTCCCTTCCGCTCCTGCACCTGTAGTTTCCTTGCCGGTTGCAGTTCCCTGCGGCCTGCGGGCCGGACCCTGAGCCCCCCCAGCTGAAAACGATCAAAGAGGCACTGGAGAGGTTTGTCGAGGATAAGAGCGGTGGTGTCGACGGCCGAGCCCGTTTCTTTGACATCTCACAGGAAGCTCGCGAGCGCCTGGGGAGAATGATGAAGGTCCCCGCCTCGGATATCGGTTTCCTGGGGAGCTGTTCCGATGCAATCAATCAGGTCTGCTGGTCGCTGCCCTGGCAGGAAGGCGACAACGTGGTCATCAATGACCTCGATTACCCGACCATGATCTATCCCTTCGCTCGCCTGGAGTCACGGTATGGAGTGGAAGTGCGGTTCGTCAGGAGTCGAGACTTCGATCTCTCCACGCGAGACTTCGCAGCAGCGATTGACCGCCGCACTCGCCTGGTCCCTGTCAGTCACGTCAGCTATCTGACGGGACTGCGCCATGACCTTCATGCCCTTGCAAAGGTCGCCCATCGAAACGGGGCTGCGATTCTCACCGACGTCTCCCACTCGCTGGGCGTCGTTCCGCTCGATCTGGCTGACATCGACTTCTCAGTTTGCTGCACCTATAAGTGGCTCCTGGGCATTCACGGCCTGGGCATCTTTCATTGGAACCGGCGGCTTCAGCCACACTTCGACCCCCTGTTCATAGGCGAGGCCTCAGTTGAGGAGCATCCGCCCATTTCTGATCCAACCCGGATCGCCCCCAGGAAGGACGCCAGCCGGGTCACGGTTGGAAATCAGTCCTGGGTGAGTCTTTATGCTCTTGTCAACGGACTCCGCTACCTCGAGGCACTGGGCAGCGAACAGGTGTACGATCATGTCCTCCGCCTGGCCGCCCTGGCTCGGGCACGTCTCCACGCACTTGGCCTGGAGGTGATCACCCCTGCCGAAACCGGGCGTCACGCCGGCAACGTGGCGTTCCGCTGCGAAGAATGGCAAGGGCTCTCGGATCGGCTCACGCGAGCCCGAATCCTGGTCTGGTGGGGACAGGGTCGAATCCGAGTCTCTCCGTTTGTCTATAACGATGAGGAGGACCTGGAGACTCTGGTCGATTTTCTGAGAGACTGATGGGCTGAAAAGGAGCCGGTAGAGCGTTAGCGACCGGAGAAGAATCGAGATCTGGAAGTTGACTTTCAACCGGATCTCACAGATCATAATCACGCCCTCGGAAGTGCCGTGGTTCCGGGATTTGGATGCGGAGCGAAGGATCAAGTTCTTCTGCGGTAAACATAGTACGTAATGGAATTATTGAGCCACGACATTCTGATCGTGGGTGGTGGCGGAGCCGGTTTGCGGGCGGCCATCGCCATTGGCGAAGAGAACCCCAGCTTGAGTGTTGGTGTCGTTTCAAAAGTGTACCCGATGCGCTCGCACACGGTCTCTGCGGAGGGTGGCGCAGCCGCGGTCGTCAAGTCCAACGACAGCCTGGACCAGCACGCCTACGACACCATATCCGGCGCCGATTGGATGGCCGACCAGGATGCGGTTGAAGCTTTTGTCAAGGAAGCTCCCAGAGAGATGACTCAGCTCGAGCACTGGGGATGCCCCTGGAGCCGCCAGCCTGACGGGAGCGTGGCGGTACGGCCCTTCGGCGGTATGAAGATTGAGCGGACCTGGTTCGCCGCCGACAAGACCGGGTTCCACATGCTCCACACACTCTTTCAGACGGCGCTGAAGTTCAACAACATCACCCGCTACGACGAATGGTTCGTGACCAAGCTGCTCACTTACGATGGGCGCTGTCAGGGCGTGGCGGCGCTGGAGCTGCGCACGGGCCAGATGCGTCCGATCGCAGGCAGGGCAGTGATTGTCTGCACTGGTGGAGGGGGACGGATTTTTCCCTTCACGACCAACGCGGCCATCAAGTCAGGCGACGGCATGGCGCTGGCCTACCGAGCCGGTGTTCCCCTCAAGGATATGGAGTTTATCCAGTACCACCCTACGGGCCTGCCGGGAACGGGAATCCTCATTACCGAGGCCTCCCGAGGCGAGGGCGGCATCCTGGTGAACAAGGAAGGATACCGTTATCTCCAGGATTACGACCTGGGGCAGCCGCTCGACATCAACGACCCCGGACACCCGCAGAAAAGGTCGATGGAACTCGGGCCGAGAGACCGCCTGTCTCAGGCCTTCATCAAGGAACGGGAGAAGGGCCACACGATTGAAGGACCCTACGGTGATTATGTGCATCTGGACCTCCGCCATATGGGGGAGAAAAAGATCTCCAAGAAGATTCCTTTCGTGCGTGAATTGTGCCGCAACTATGTGGGGATCGACCCCGTGGACGAGCTGATCCCCGTGCGTCCCGTAGTTCACTACATGATGGGCGGAGTGCACACCAATATCGATGGAGAGACTCCGCTGGCGGGATTGTTCGCAGCAGGCGAGTGTGCCTGCGTGAGCATCAACGGGGCCAACCGGCTTGGTTCCAACTCGCTCACTGAGCTGCTGGTGTTCGGGGCGAGGGCGGCGAGGGCGGCGGTTCGGTTCCATGCCCGGCATGACAGCATTGCGGCTGAGGAAATCCAGGCTCAGGCCCAAGCCGAACAAAAACGAATTCGGGAACAGTTCTTTCAGCCGAAAGGTGGCAAGGAAACCATCGCTGGGCTTCGAGCGGAACTGACTCATCAGATGGAAATTGGGGCCGGCATCTATCGGAACGAAGGTGCGTTGCAAGAAACCTGCGTCCACCTTCGGGAACTGAAGGAACGGTTCCTCCAGGTCGAGCTGGCGGACCACAGCCTGACCTTCAATACAGAACTGACGGCCGCCCTGGAACTGGAATATATGATCGACGTGGCCCAGGCGGTTGCCCACAGCGCCTTGATGCGGACCGAATCGCGCGGCTCCCATCAACGTACGGATCATCCCCAGCGTAATGATGAGAAGTTCCTCAAACATTCACTGGCTTATCAGACCGAGAGTGATCCGCGCATCGAATATCTTGACGTTGTAGTAACCCGCTGGCCTCCTGGAGAACGCAAGTATGGCAATCCGGCCGGTGATGAAGAGCGAGAAGGGGATTGACAGGAGGAGGGGTGCAGACCACCCGTGAGCTTATGCCAGAAGAGACAGTGACGTTAGAAGTCTTCCGCTATCGGCCTGAGGAGGAAGACCATCCCCAATACCAGAAGTATCAGGTCCCCTTCCGCAAGGACTGGGTGGTGCTCGACGCGCTTAATTACATCAAGGACCAGATCGACGGAACGCTTTCCTATCGCTGGTCCTGCCGCATGGGTGTTTGCGGAAGCTGCGGGATGATGGTCAATGGCGACCCCAAGCTCACCTGTGCCACTTTTCTGCGAGACTATTATCCGAACCCGATTCGAGTCGACCCGCTCAACTACTTTCCCGTGATCCGGGATCTGATTATTAACATGGAGGACTTCCTGCACAAGCTGGACGAGGTGCAGCCGTGGCTCATCCCCAAAGAAGAAAAGGCTGTCGAGGAGGGTGAGTACCTGCAGGCGCCGGCGGAACTGGCCCGCTACAAACAATTCAGCATGTGTATCAACTGCATGCTCTGCTACGCAGCCTGTCCGGTGTACGGTCTGAATCCAGAGTTTCTGGGACCTGCAGCCATCGCTCTGGCCCAGCGCTACAACCTGGACTCGCGCGACGGCGGGGCCAAGGAGCGGGCTGAGGTGATTTTTCAAGACGAGGGGATCTGGGAGTGCACGTTCGTAGGAGACTGCACGCGGGTCTGCCCGAAGAATGTCGATCCAGCCGGGGCCATCCAGCAGGCTAAAGTCACGCACACCACGCAGTGGATGAAGGAAGTACTGATGCCGTGGGGGGACAGCTAGTGCAACTCGTCATCAGTTCTGATCAGGGGTCAGGATTTGTGCCGAGCAGCACTAAACTTCGGAAATCGGACTCTTCCCGGGTGTGAAGCAGACATGACCCACGAAACGGCTAAGACCAAGGGCGCGCCAGCCACGAAGACCAGGGAATACCTGCGCCCCATGCCCGCCACCTGGTGGCTCAGGCGCAAGACCCACTTTCTGTTCATGGTTCGTGAACTGACTTGCGTGGCGGTCGGAGGATACGCCGTATTGCTCCTGGTCCTGGCCGCCTCAGCCCACGAGCGGGATTCGTTTCACTCCCTCTTTGTGTGGCTGAAGGAATCTCGACTGAGTATCGCTGTGCACTCTGTCGCACTGCCGATGGTCGTATATCACAGTGTCACCTGGTTCAACCTGACGCCGAAGGTCGTGGTCGTCTGGCGAGGGGAAGAGCGGTTGAACCCACTCCTGATCGCCGGCTCGAACTATGTAGCGTGGCTCGTTGTGTCGATTCTGATCGCCTGGATTGTGCTGGAGTAAAGCCAATGGCCAAATCAAACGAGCCAGCCTTTTGGTCGCTGTTTTCCGCAGGGGGGGTAGTTGCCGCCCTCTTCGTCCCGATCACCCTGATCCTGACCGGCATGGCTGTGCGCGCGAGTTGGATTCGAGAGGACGATCTGTTTACTTTGATCCATCACCCCCTGACGCGACTGTATCTGTTCGTGCTCATTTCACTCCCTCTGTTCCACTGGGCACACCGCTTTCGCTATGCCGCTAAGGATCTGGGTTTGAAAGGTCTTGGTGTTGTGTTGCCGATCGTTTGTTACGGGGCAGCGATTCTAGGCACAGGCGCGGCCGTGTTCTTCCTAGTACGGCTCTAGTGTACTGTCTCGGAAGTTCGCGGGGTTAATTCGGGATGGATTTTCGTCGCCAGTGAGGCGCGTGACGCAGGAATGCCGGGAGCCTTCCGAGGTAGCGCAACAAAGCTGTCGGCGAAAAGACGCCCGAAGTAGCGGCGTGAACTTCCGGGACAGTGCACTAGTCCATCTCGCCATAAGCTCTGAGGTCTCCCACTTTCAGGAATTCGAGCTACACTTTTTTTCCAATAGCTGTTCGAGTATTCACTGCAAGTCAGGGTTCCAAAACGGGTCACATGGAAACCAGGGATTGGAACCGCATCAGGGAACTGTTCGATCGCGCCCTTCAATGTGGGCCCGAGGAGCGCCTTGACTTCCTTCGCAGGACGTCGAGCGATGACGCGTGGCTGGCCGCAGAAGTGGAATCCCTGCCGGCCGTCAGCCAGCCTTCGGGCAGGGAGGTTCTCCGGGCTGCTCACAAGACAGCTGCGGTGCGACAGCTAATGCCCATGACCTTCGATGCCGACGTCGGGCCGTACCGTATTGTGAGAGCAGTTCGGCAGGGTGAAACCGGCACAGTTTACCTGGCCTGGCAGCGCAATTCCGATTTCGGGGAGTCGGTTCTCATCCGAATCATCAGACCGGACTACGTCACTTCTGACTTCACCCGGAGAATCGGGAAGCTCTGCCGGATCTTGAGCGACCTCGATCACCCGGACATTGCCAGGGTACTGGACGGCGGGGTCACCGAAGCAGGCTTTCCCTACGTCGTGACGGAGGACTTATCTGGTGAGCCCCTGGATCGGTACTGTGACCGCTGGGAACTTTCCATCCGGGAGCGGCTGGGCTTTTTACAAGAATCTGCCGGGCTGTCGAGTGCCTCCACCAGCGGTCGATCCTGCACCGGGACCTGAGACCGGGCAACATTCTGGTGACACGAGACGGCTCTCCCAGAGTTCTGGGCGTTGGCATGGCCAGCTTTCTAGGACCCCGGCCTGCCTGGCCAACCGGCAAGGCGCTGCTTTGGAGAGCGACTGGCCCTGTACCCAGCAAGCTTGAACGGGACACCGAGAGTGAGGCCTCCGTGGCCAACGACGTGTATGCGCTTGGAACCATTCTCTACGAACTCCTGTGCGCGCATCGACCTGACACGCCGAGCCCGACGAGCCCTGTTCCCACCGACGGTCAGCCACAGGAGCATCCGGAGCCCCCCAGTTCTATGATGACGCGCCGCGTGGTTCTGGAAGTGAAGAACCTCAGCGTCCTGGTGACTCCCGAGCGGGTCTGCCGCGGCAGAGGCTGCAGCCTCAAGGAACTGCGCTCACAAATCCGAGGAAACCTGGATTCCATTGCACTGAAGGCTCTTCGAAAGAACGCGGCGGAGCGCTACGAATCGGCGGCAAAGCTGGCGGAAGACATTGAACGGCATCTGGTCGACTCTCCCGTATCAAGTGTCCCAGCCAGGCTCTTCTCGCGAGTCCGAAGCCTGCTGCAGATGTAGGGCAGGTTCCAGACCTGGAAGTGGGAGGCGCCTTGAGGCGGCGACGTCGCAGCCCCAGGCCCCTCCCACACTCCGAGTCTTCAATCTTCCATTTTGTAATCCGGATTGGGTGTAGGCATCTGAGCCTGCATCTTCTGTCTCCAGTCGTGCAGGAGGCCTCTCAGCTCGTCCACCTTGTCGTGTCGGGTTCCGGCCAGGTCGTGCGCCTCTCCGATATCCTCGGCCAGATTGTAAAGCTCGACCCGGTTGTCCTCGTAGAATTCGACCAGTCGCCAATTCCCGGCCCGCACGGCTCCGTAGGGCGTGGCCCCTCCCTGGTGGTAGTGGGGGTAGTGCCAGAACAGGGCTTCCCGTCCCAGGCCCTTGGAGGAATCCTCCAGAATGGGGACCAGACTGACTCCATCGACACTGCGGTTGTGCTCCGGATTCCCTTCCACTCCGGCCATCTCCAGAATCGTGGGGTAGTAGTCTACGTGCATGACGGGCTGGCTGGAGACAGAGCCGGGCGATGTAACACCAGGCCATTGCACCAGGGTTGGAACCCGGACACCCCCCTCATAAACCGATCCCTTGCCGGCGCGAAGGGGCGCATTGTTGGTGGGTCCGCCGTCTATCCAGGGTATGTCCAGCCCACCGTTGTCCCCGGTCATGATGATGACGGTGTTGTCCTCGATTTCCAGCTCTTTCAGTTTTGCCAGGATTCGAGCGACGCTCTCGTCCAGGCTGTGAAGCATTGCGGCATAGACCGGGTTCGTGTGCTGGGCATCGGGGTTCACCCGGGCCTCGTACTCTTCGACCAGTTCCGGTTTGCCTTCAATCGGGGTGTGTACAGCGTAATAGGGGAAGTAGAGAAAAAACGGATCCTCGGCCCACTGCTCAATGATTTTCAGCGCTTCGTCGGTGAGCCGGTCGGTCAGGTAATCGCCCTCCAGGCCTCCCGGCGGGAGTGGGTAAACCCGTCTCTTCCCTTTTTGATACGGGTGGAAATAGCTTCCCGGCAGCCCCCACTCGTTCCCCCCGATGTTGATGTCGAAGCCGTGATCGTCCGGAAAATACTCCTGCAGATCGGGCTCCTGTCTCGGCATCAGATGCCACTTTCCGACATGGGCTGTTTTGTAGCCGGCCTCTTTCAGGGCTTCGGCAATGGAGACATGTCGATGCTCCAGGCGCATGGTCCAGTCCGGGACACTCAACTTAGCTCCAGGAGGGCCACGCCAGCCGGGAATCCAATCCGTCACATTGAGGTGGGCGGGATACATCCCCGTCATTATGGCAGCCCGGGAAGGAGAGCAGACTGTGCAGGCGGAGTAGCCGTTCGTAAACCTGAGGCTCTGGGAAGTGAGCCGGTCGATGCTGGGCGTCCGGTAGAAGTCACTGCCGTGCCCGCTGGCATCACGCCAGCCCCAGTCGTCCACCAGCAGGAAAATGAAGTTGGGGAGCTTTTCGGGTTGCGAGGAAGGGGTGCTGCAACCGACGCAGCAGAGAACTGAAGCGATCAGTAGAACGCGCAGGCTTTGAGGGGAGTTCATTTCTACAACGCTCCTTGACAACCAGACAACCGAGTCCATGTTGGTTTTTGGATTGCTGCGAATCCGATTCCGTGAGTCGGATCGAAAATCCGCTTTGCTTTCCTTTAGAAAGGAGGTGATCCAGCCACAGGTTCTCCTACAGCTACCTTGTTACGACTTCACCCCAATCATGAGCCACACCGTCGACGCCTGCCTCCCTTTCAGGTTAGCTCGGCGGCTTCTAGTACAGCCCACTTTCGTGATGTGACGGGCGGTGTGTACAAGGCCCGAGAACGTATTCACCGTGGCATGCTGATCCACGATTACTAGCGATTCCACCTTCATGCAGTCGAGTTGCAGACTGCAATCCGAACTGAGGATGGCTTTTTGAGATTCGCTCACTCTTGCGAGTTGGCTGCTCTTTGTACCACCCATTGTAGCACGTGTGTAGCCCGGGACATAAAGGCCATGAGGACTTGACGTCATCCCCACCTTCCTCCGGCTTTTCGCCGACAGTCTCCGTAGAGTGCCCAGCTTGACCTGATGGCAACTACAGACAAGGGTTGCGCTCGTTGCGGGACTTAACCCAACATCTCACGACACGAGCTGACGACAGCCATGCAGCACCTCTGCTTCGACCTCCGAAGAGGACACTTCCATCTCTGGCAAGCTTCCCAAGCAGTTCAAACCCCGGTAAGGTTCTTCGCGTTGCGTCGAATTAAACCACATGCTCCACCGCTTGTGCGGGCCCCCGTCAATTCCTTTGAGTTTCAATCTTGCGATCGTACTCCCCAGGCGGGGTACTTAACGAGTTATCGCCGACACTGACAACCTTCCCGCTGCCAACACCAAGTACCCATCGTTTACGGCCAGGACTACCGGGGTATCTAATCCCGTTCGCTCCCCTGGCTTTCGCGCCTCAGCGTCAGTTGCTGTCCAGCAAGCCGCCTTCGCCTCCGATGTTCCTTCTGATATCTACGCATTTCACCGCTACACCAGAAATTCCGCTTGCCTCTCCAGCACTCAAGTCCGATGGTTTTCCGGGACCTTCCCGGGTTGAGCCCGGGGCTTTCACCCGAAACTTCTCGGACCGCCTACGCGCCCTTTACGCCCAGTAATTCCGAACAACGCTTGCCCCCCCCGTATTACCGCGGCTGCTGGCACGGAGTTAGCCGGGGCTTGCTGCCGGGGTACCGTCAAAGTTCGTCCCCCGAAACAGAAGTTTACAACTCGAAAGCCTTCTTCCTTCACGCGGCGTTGCTGCGTCAGGGTTTCCCCCATTGCGCAAAATTCCCCACTGCTGCCTCCCGTAGGAGTCTGGGCCGTGTCTCAGTCCCAGTGTGACCGTCCGTCCTCTCAGACCGGTTACCGATTGTCGCCTTGGTAAACCTTTACTCCACCAACTAGCTAATCGGACGCGGGCCCCTCCTTGGACATCCCGAAGGACTTTCCCTAATGCAATCTCTTACATCAGGCTTATGCGGTATTAGCACCAGTTTCCTCGTGTTATCCCCCTTCCAAGGGCAGGTCACCCACGCGTTACTCACCCGTTCGCCACTTTACTCATCCCCCGAAGGAGATTTTCTCGTTCGACTTGCATGTGTTAGGCACGCCGCCAGCGTTGATTCTGAGCCAGGATCAAACTCTCAAATTGATCTCTGGACCATGCTGTCTGGTTGTCAAAGAGCGTTGCTCAGAGGCGCCCCGAAGGACTCTCTCGCAAACCGCTTATTGTAACCCCCCTTCCCCCCCCAGTGCAACCTCGGAGACTTCAAGAAAGGAACATGCAGAAAGGTGCTTGATCCCCATCTTGCGCTCCACCTTGGTTTCAAGCTTCCGAGGAGAGAGTGGGAGGGGGCTCAGGGCAGCGCGACGTTTAAATTCCCGAGCGCTGCCCTGAGCCTCCTCCCACTCTCGGCTTACCACTACCAAGGTTCCCTACCTGAAGCGAGAAAGACAGGCTCGGGTCGGCAGGCCGGCTCAATCCTCCCGGTCGCGGCTCCGAGGCCCCGGGGGTCATGAAAGTGGGAGGGGGCCCGGGGATGCGCTCGGGAATTTAAACGTCGCGCCTCCCCGGGCCCCCTCCCACTTTCATTAGCGCCCAACATGGAACGTTGGGACGTCAGTTAATCAGCGACTTGGGGCGGCTGTAGGGCTCCTTGTAGAGCTTAGCCGCCTCTTCACCGATCCCCATATAAGTGACACCGCTGTTCTGGACCTTTGAGTATTCGGCCTGGGCCCGCTGCCGCTCACCCAGGATATCGTAGATTTTCCCCAGGTGGAGTTGGGTATAGGCCTCCACCCAGTCGGGCTTCAAGTCTCCATTGAGAGCGTCCCGGAAGCTGTTGGCTGCATTCGTGAAGCTGTTCTGCTGAAAATAGGTCTGTCCCAGACGAAAGTGGGACAGGCTGCTGCGCGGTTCAATGGCCTTTCCCTTTTCGTACTCGCGGATGGCCGGGATGAATTCCCCGCGCTCCCGATACTCATCTCCTATGGATATGTGAACCTTCACCCTCATCACTTCCGAATCGCGGAGAATCTTGCCCTTCGGGTCAATGACGACGCGCAGGGGCATGGTCTCGATCTCGAAATTGAAAGGCGTGTTCCGGCCTCCGAAGTTCAGCACCTTCTCCTCGGCTTGGCCCTTGGTCTCAATCAGGATGTCCATCGGCATCTTGAACAGCTCAATGTCCTGCTCAATCTTGCCCCGAATCCGGAATCCACCCTGGGCCAGCTTGAAGACCTCATAGGTGACGCGAAACTCGGGAACTCCAGTCGACTCTACCCACTGCAGAAAGAACCAGCCATAGTCCGTTCCCGTCTCCCGGTTCACATAATCCACGAACTGCTGTGTCGTGACCTGACCTCGAAGGACCTGCTCTTGATACCACTGTTTGAAAAGAGGATTGAAACGATCCGATCCGACCAACTGGCGCAGCATGTAGAGGACCCAGGCACCCTTCGCAGCCACCACCGATTCAAACTCCGGCGATCCTTCCTGCAGCCCGTATCCTTCGATCGTGGGGGCCCGCTGCTCGTACTTGAGCGCGTTTACCGAGAGGCGGGCAAGTTCGATCTCGAAAAGCTCCGGCTTTTTCTCTTCCAGGTAACGGAGAGCGGCATAGTTCGAGAATCCGTGGCGAAGCCAGGCATCACTGCCGGAGAGAATCTCGACCGCGTAGACAAACCACTGATCGGCAACCCGTGTAGTCATTTTCATCAACGGGAAGGCCTTGGACTCGAGGGTTCCCTCCTCCAGCAGGATCATTCCCTCGGCCCCGCTCACGGGAAACCGCACATTGCCAATGTCGATCAGGTTGAGCTGCTGAATCCGAAGATCTCCGAATTCCTCTGAGAAAAATTCCACCATTTGAGCGATTTTGCCGGCAAAGGGCGCAAAATCGCCCTCGAAGTCTTCAGACGCGTAAAAGGTCACGGGGATTTGATCGGCCTCGTGCCGGTCTCGAAAAAGCCGGCCCACCACGACCGGAAACTGTCCGATGTCCCGCTCGCTGACCCAGGTAAACTGCTCGTGAACACCAAAGGTGTCGATTTGCTGCAGTTCCCCTGCAGAAACTACCGTGAATCCAAGAGGAACCCTGACCTTGAGGTTGAGAGTGGCTTCATCCACCGGAAGGTGGTGCTGCGGAAACCACTTGCCTTCGGTCAGAAGGAAGGCTCCGTCCGGACCAATCAGGGCCAACTGGGTGATGGGCGCATCTTCCAGGTAAGCGTATTCCTCGCGGTCCAGTACTCCATCGAAGCGAAATGTCAGCGTGCGGGTGTCGCCTGATCTGAACGGGTCCGGGCCCCGGACCGCCATGCGTGAACTGTCGAAGTTATCGAAGCTCTGCTGATAGGCCACGTTGTTCTCATCCAGAACATCCTGGAGGCTGATTCGATTGTTGATCTCAAAAGGGACGGACACCGTGTCTTCGATGACATCGAAAGTGACCCGGGTGCTGCCCTTGATGGAGCTCCGATCCGGTGTAATCTCCACATCGATTTCGTAACTGAGAACGTCGATTCTGGGCTGGCCTGTCGAGACACCAGCATCCTGCGCGTGAAGACTCACGGTCATCAGTGCCAGGAAGAGGGTCCATCCATATCTCATATCTATCGAGTCTCGACGAGGGTCATGATTTCTTTGGCGGTTTCCTGGTACGCATCAAGCGTTCCCAGTTTCTTTGATGCAATCTCGAGATTTTGTTTCACTTTTCGCATTTTGTCGGGGCTCGTCAGCAAGTCGAGCAAGTAGGCTGCGATCGCCTCGCCCTGCGCATCTCCCTGAACGAACTCGGGGGCAATCTGACGCCCCGCTACCAGGTTAGCCAGGCAGAAACTCTCGGTCTTTACTAAGGGACGCAGTAAACGATAGCTAAGTTCCGACATCCGGTAAACCATGGCGAAGGGCACCTTCAAGACCATTGCCTGCAGTGTACTGGTTCCGCTCTTGACGATTGCACAGTCAGCCCAGGGAAGCTGCTCCTCAATCGACCCTCGCACCATCTTCAGACCCACTCCGGATCCTTGATTCTTTTGCCATTCCTTGTAAACACCGAGCAGATGCTCATCGTCTACTTCGGGTGCGGCAACCACCCGGAAGGAACAGGGAAGCCGGGAGTGGACCAGAGCGGCAGCCTCCAGCTGAATCGGAAAGATCTGATCGATTTCCTTGCGCCGGCTGCCAGGCAGAAGCGCAATCCTGGCCCGGCGGCCACTGGGCGAACTCGCACGATTGCCACCTGTTGCCGTTCTCAGCCTGGCCATCGGATTGCCTACATAGACGGCATCCACTCCATGGCGGCGATAAAACGGCACCTCAAAGGGCAAGATCACCAGCATCCTGGCAACGTGGCGCCGGACGCTGCTCACGCGGCCCCGACGCCAGGCCCAGATCTGAGGGCTGATGAAGTAACAGACCGGGATTCCCTGTTTGCTCAGGCGGGAGGCCAGTCTCAAGTTGAATTCCGGAAAATCTACCAGAACGGCCAGAGCCGGCGGCGACTGCCGGACGCGCTTCTGGATCCTGCGGAAAAGACGCAGGTAGTCGACCAGATTCGAACACGCGGCGACCGGGCCGATGGCAGCCAGAGAATCGATGCGCGTCATCAGTTCAACGCCCTGCTCGGCCATCCTGGGACCACCACTGCCGAACCAGTGATAGGCCTCAGGACTCAGGTCCCGCAGGGCCCGGACCACCTCGGCGGCGTGCTCCTCGCCCGAGGTCTCTCCCGTAACCACCAGAATAGACTTCGGTGTACTCACTTTCATAAATAGGGAGTACCAGGTACTCCCCCCGTGGCTGCTCTTCACTGGACGGGAGAACGGATCCACCCACCTCCGAGAACCTGATCCTCGGAATAGAATACGGCAGCCTGGCCGGGAGTGACCGACATCTGTGGCTGATCGAAAATGACTCTGGCTGACCAACTGCCGGTCTCATCGGAGCGATTCTGACGACTCAGGTGCAGGGTCGCTGTCGCCTCGCGGTGGCGGGAGCGAATTCGCACCGACGCCCGGATCCGGGGCTGGAACCGCCCGTTGACCAGAGAAACCCTCTCCGCTTCCAACCCCTTCGAGAACAGGTCCTCCCGGTAACCGACGACAACCGCATCTCGATTCGTTTCAATTCTCAGCACGTAAAGCGGTCGGTGGTGCGCGATCCCCAGACCCCTGCGCTGACCGATCGTGAACTGATAGCAGCCCTCGTGATCCCCCAGGGGAGTCCCGTCTTTGAAAAGAATGGGGCCCCTCTCTTGAGCCCGGATTGAGGGCCCAAAATCAGCCTTGATTTCTTCGCCATGACGACGAATGAAAGCAGCATAATCGCGGTCCGGAACAAAGCAGATCTCCTGGCTGTCCGGTTTTCCGGCCGTGACGAGACCCGCTTTCTCGGCAATCTGTCGAATCCTCTTCTTGGGGGTGTCTCCCACCGGAAAGAGGGTTCGGGACAGCTGGTTCTGATCGAGTTCGAACAGGTAGTAGGACTGATCCTTGCCAGCATCAGCACCCTTGTGGAGGGTGTAGCCCTCGTCCGGGGAGTGCTCGATTCTCGCATAGTGGCCGGTAGCCACCTTTTGAATACCGACCTGCTGAGCGAACAGCATCAGCCGGTCAAACTTCAGGAAGGTATTGCAGCGAGTGCAGGGTAGGGGCGTGCGCCCGCTCAGGTAGTCCCCGATAAAGGGCTCAATCACCAGCCGCTCAAATTCTTTTTCGAGATTCAGGACGTAGAAGCGCAATCCCAGCTCTTCGGCAACTCTTCGGGCGTCGTAGACATCATCCAGAGAGCAGCAGCTGCCAACCTGGTGGCGGCCGTTGGAATTCGGGTTGCGGCGATAATCCCACAGCTGCATCGTACAGCCGACCACCTGAAAGCCGGACTCCTTGAGGAGCAAGGCTGCGGTGGAACTGTCGACACCCCCACTCATCGCCAGCAGCACGGGCTCACTGTCTGGTCGGGCAGTGGCCTCCATCAGGTCCATACGACGCCTCTTGAATAAGTCTCAATCTGTGCCGATCCCATCGGAACCTCGTAGGGATTCATATCCTTTGCACGTTCCTCGAAATCGAGACTGATGGCGTTGTAGTCCCGAACCAGGTCCGAGGCCAGCGCCTGCAGCTGCTCATGGTGCTCGGGCCGCCTGGGAAACCTCCAGCCCAGTTCTTCCTCCTGGAGAAGGCGAAAGCCGTCCTCCAGGAAGATTCGGCCCAGGCTCTCACGGCCGGAGGAAAAGAGCCGCTTCAGATCAGCCTCCAGGCCCAGGAACTGATTGCCTTCCAATCCTTCCTCCGAACCGAGCATGTCCAGCAGCATTCTTTCCAACCTCAGGAATCGATGAAAGAAAAGCTCGCTCAAGTTTCTCATTCTGGCGGAACGCTCCACCAGCAGGCCTTCCCGGCAACGGACCAGAAAGTCTTCCAACGACTCCGCTCGTGCAGAGTAGGTCCCCAGCTCGCGGCTGTACCAGATACGCGGGCCCGGGAGGCGCGCCACATAATGCGCGATCAGATCTTCTGCCTGTTCCGGCCAGGATACGGGTCGCGGCGCAGCGGCAGGTTCCAGTTCCTCGAGAGACACCTCGCGGACCATGTCACGGGTCCACTTGAGCTCCCAGTCCTGCAGCCACTCGGCCAGAAAAAGGTACTTGCGGCTTCCATTGTATCCGGAACGGACATCCTGGAGGTCGACTTTGACCTCGAAGAGAAGCTTCGGTTGTTCAGCAGCTGAAGTGTGCAGTAGACGATAGTGAGCCAGCGCCATTCAATCCCGATCGCCAGGGAAACTAGGCGGGATTATAACACGGACTTCAGCTGCACGCGGCCATAGAAGAGTCGGGATTTCACGGTTCCCTCGGCTACCTGAAGCCGCTCGGCGATCTCCCGAATCGTGTATCCGTCCAGGTCATGGAGGCGAACCACGTCGCGGTGCTTGTCTCCGAGACGGCTCAAAGCCCGGTGAACACGGTCTCTGATCTCCGCCCTCCGGTAGCTCTCAAAAGGACTGGGCCGCTTGAGATCCAGGATCACCTTCTGGTCAGATATATCTTCGTCGGTGCGCTGCTGATGCTTCTTGTTCCTGCGCAGGATCTCAAGGCAGGCGTTAATGGCAATTCGATTGATCCAGGTACCCAGCTTGGAATCACCTCGGAACTTACCGGCGGCCCTGTGGACGTTGATGAAGGTCTCCTGAAGAGCATCCTGGGCCGATTGCTCTTCCTTCAGTATCCGCAGTGCCGTGCGATAGATCTTCTGCCGAAAACGATTGAACAGTTCCTGAAAACCAGCATCTTCCTGAGCTTGAACTCGAAGCATGAGATTGGCTTCTAGTGGTGAAGCTCCGGCAATGTATGTCGCCATAACAACCTCCGCCACGTTCTATAGCAAACCGCGTTCCAATTCTCCTAACTGATTGATTTTATGGATCTTAGATAGATTAGTAACACTTAAACTGTTAAACTATTTCACGCTCCAACTTCCGACTTCACCTGGTTAAGTTGTTGATAAATAAAGACTTGACTGTTTGTAAAGAGAGCTGACAGCGGATGTTAATCTGTCTAACGATTCTGATACTGTTTCAGTTTGGAGATGATGGTCTGACGGGTGATGCCGAGCGTCTGGGCGGCCTGGCTCTTGTTATTGCCGTGGGCCTCCAGGGCCTCCAGGATGAGCCGTCTTTCCAGGGTTGAGAGTTGATCTCTGAGGGAAAGCTCTTCTTCCTGTGACCGCACGGGCGAGTAGCGGATCCGCTCAGCCAGGTGGGAGGCGCTGATCTCAGGGTCCGACTGACAAAGTATGGCGACACGCTCCATTTCGTTCTCCAGTTCCCGAACGTTCCCCGGCCAGGAGTAGCCTCGCAGAAGCTGCAGGGTTGTCTCTGCCAGGGCCACGGAAACCTTCCCCAGGCGGGAACAGGCGGTCGCCAGAAAGTGCCTCGCCAGGACTTCAATGTCAGCACGTCGGGCCCTCAAAGGGGGAACCGTGACCGAAAACACGTTCAGCCTGAAGAACAGATCCTGGCGGAATCTTCCTGCATCGACCAGGTCGTCGAGGCGGCGGTTGGTGGAAACAATGATCCGCACGTCGATCATCCTGGTACTGGTCTCGCCCACGGGCAGGATTTCGCCTTCCTGCAGGACCCGCAGCAGTTTGACCTGGAGACCCAGAGGGGCATCCCCGATCTCGTCCAGGAAGATGGTTCCCTGGTCGGCCTGACCAAAAAAGCCCTTTGAGTCGCTGGTGGCTCCCGTAAAGGCCCCTTTTCGATGTCCGAAGAACGCGCTCTCCACCAGGTCCGCAGGAACCGCGCCGCAGTTGACGGGAACAAAGGGTGCTTCGTGACGGCCACTCTTCTGGTGGATGTAGCGAGCCATCAGCTCTTTTCCCGTGCCCGTCTCTCCCTGGATCAGCACAGTCGAGTCGGTCTCCACGACTCGATCCACCAGATCCAGCAGCTGTTTCATCTCGCGACTCTCGAAGATAAACTCCGATCCGGAATGCTGGAGACGTTCAACCTCCTGCCGCAACTCGCTGTTCTCCGTCTGCAACTGCTGGTTCGCTTTCTCGAGTTGGCCGGCCAGGCGGGAGTTTTCCTGTTTCAACTCTCGATGCCGAATCTCCTGCTTGACGCTCTGCTGGAGAGTAAAGGGGTCCCACGGCTTGGTGATGTACCGATGAACGTGACCCTCGTTGATAGCATCCATCAGGTCCTCTACTTCCGTGTAACCGGTGAGGATGATGCGCACGGCATCCGGTTGCACTTCGAGGGTTTGTTTGAGGAGTTCGACTCCACTCATTCCGTGCATTCTCTGGTCCGTTATGATGGCATTCACACGGCGGTCCTTCAGGACTTCGAGTGCCTCCCTGCCCCCGCTGGCTTCATAGACCCGGTACTCTCCGAGAAAAGTTCGCCTGAGCTTCTGCAGATTGGCAGCTTCGTCGTCGACGACCAGAAGGGCTTGCCTGTGGTTCTCCGGTTCAGACTTCACTCTGGATCTCCCAGTGGAAGCTGGATGGTAAAACGAGTTCCCTGATTCACTTTGCTTTCCACCTCAATGGTGCCCTGATGCTGCTGGATGATGCCATAGGATATGCTCAGTCCCAGGCCCGTCCCGAGACCCACACCCTTGGTGGTAAAAAAGGGTTCGAAGATGCGATTCAGATGTTCTTTTGAGATCCCGACCCCATTGTCCTCAACCTCGATGACCGCCCGCCCGTTGCTGCGCTGGGTCCGAACCCAGATGTCTCCCTGGCCCGGAATCGCCTGACACGCGTTGGTGAGCAGGTTCATAAACACCTGGCTGAGCTTTCCGGAGTGACAGGGGATCCTGGGGAGTTCCGAGTAGTCCTTATGAACCTGAATGCGGTCTCGATACTCATGGCGAATCAGATTGAGCGCCAGCTCGATCGACTCATGAAGGTCAACCGGCCGGAGTTCGTCGCTGTCCATGCGTGAGAAAGCCCTCAGATCTCCAATGATCTCGTGGATGCGTCGGGCTCCTTCTTCGAAGTTGCGAATCAGTTCATCCAGATCCTCCAGGATGAAATCAAAGGCCTTCTCCTGTTTCCGCTCCTCAATGGCCCGGGCAGCGGCCGGAGCCAGGTTAGCGCTCTTCTCGAACATCTGCAGAAGCGTCTTCATTTCTCCCACATACTGCTTCAGAAAGTCCGTGTTTCCGTAAATGAAGTTCAGAGGGTTCTTGATCTCGTGCGCGATTCCGGCCACGAGCTGGCCCAGAGAGGCCATCTTCTCACTCTGCACGAGCTGAACGTGAGCCTCCTTCAATTCCTCATAGGCTTCTTCGATCGTGCGTCGGCTCTCTTCGAGTTCTCCCGTTCTCTCCAGAACCTTCTCTTCCAGCCGCCGGTTCAGTTCGATGAGAGCCTCGCTCCTTTCCTGCAGCGACTCCGCCATGTCGTTGAAAGTGGCGGCCAGTTCGCCGATCTCGTCACGGCTGGAGATCTTGACACGCTGCGTGGAGTCTCCCCGGGCAATCATTCGGGCCGTGGTCGTCAGTTCTTTCAGCGGAGTCGTAAACTGCCGCGCCGCCCAGAAAGTAATGAGAACGACCAGCAACGACGAAAGAAGGGCACCGGCGATCAGAATGTTCTTGAGCTCCTGGACGGGGGCGAAGATGTCCTCATCATCGACCCCGACGCCGCACACCCAGTTGAAGTACTCGTGATCAATTTCCGCCAGCCCGCTGATCTTCGCGGTACCCGGGGGATACTCGTAATCCACGTGTCTCACATCATTGACCACCGGGTCTCGAAGCATCTCCTTGACGGCCTCGGAGACCTGTGTCAGGCCGTGGTCCAGGATCAGGCTGGTTCCGTAATTGTTGCGGTTCGCACCAATCTCAGACCTTCTTAAAGTCCGATTCCGCCGATACTTGTGCCCGAGAATGGTGTCTCCGTCCCGATCAAAAAGGAATCCGTATCCGGAAGTCAGTGAACGGTTCTCGAACTCTTCTTCCAGAACGTCCAGGATCTCCTGAATGTACTCCCAGTTCATGAGGCCCAGAACTCCCCCGATCACAATCTGTTTCTGGTTGTGAATCGGAACGGCAAATCCGATCGAATACCGGAGCATGACGTCTTCATCCTGGTAGGAATAGAGTTGCCCGATCAGGGGAGATTCATGCCAGGCGATGAAACCCGGCTTATCTCCGCGCACCTCCCGCAACCAGAGCTTGTCCGGGGTATAACGGGTCAGGTCTTCTCCCAGCAGCGCTTCGATCCGCGAGGCATCCAGTTCCTGCGACTCCCCCTGCGGCCCGGAAGCCCGGCTGACGCTATTCATGAGACGGATGCGACCCTCGACGTCAAACAAGATCAGCAGATCGTAGACCTCGTGAATCTGCACCATTTCATTGAGCAAACCCCGGGGGACGGGCGCCTCGGAACTCATCATGAAATCGCGAAAGAAGAGACGTAGAGCCCAGATCTCCTCCTGGCGCTCCACCAGGCTGAGCCGAATCGTGTTGGCCATGCCCTGGGCAATCTGCTCCAGATAGAGCGCGATTCGGTCTTCCGTAATGCGTCCTTTGGCCTGGTAATAGGAGAAAAAGGAGATCCCCATCAGCGGGATCAGGCACAGGGCCAGTA
The DNA here is from genome assembly GCA_965248635.1 of Acidobacteriota bacterium. Taxonomy (GTDB): domain Bacteria; phylum Acidobacteriota; class UBA6911; order RPQK01; family CBDAPI01; genus CBDAPI01. The sequence continues at coordinate 1,100,413 of OZ252114.1, forward strand.
TCAGAAGCAGCAGTTTCTGCCGGAGAGTCCACCTCAAATGCTTTTCGGACCTCCCGAATAGCGAGTTTCCAGGTTAAATCTGTTAACAGTATAACTGACAACTGTGTTTACAGTGGGAGATTAAAGGTTAAAGGTTAAAGGTTGAAGGTTGAAGGTTGACGAATTCGTTGCCCCAACTTTTAACTTTCAACTTTTAACTTTCAACTTCAGTGGGTTGTCCGCTTCGCAATGGCGACGCTCAGATGGTCCAGTCTCTGAGTGTCGACGTCGAACCCGAGCCCCACGCCACCGGGAGCCTCGATGGTTCCATCCGCCGAGACCTCAACTGGTGGGTGGATGATATCGGTTTCATAATACCGCGGGCGGGCCGACACGTCGCTGGGCAGGGTGAAGTTCGGCAGTGTGGATAGAGCTATGTTGTGGGCGCGACCGATTCCGGTTTCCAGCATGCCTCCGCACCAGACTGGAATCTGAAGTCCCTGACAGAGATCGTGAATCCGAATCGCCTCGCTATGCCCACCGACTCGACCCGTCTTGATATTGATAATGCGACAGGACTCCATCTCGATCGCCAGTTCGGCGTCCCCGCTGTGACGAATGGACTCATCCAGACAGATAGGGGTCTTCAGGGACTGTTGCAGCTGGGAGTGGTGAAGAAGATCGTCGAATTCGAGCGGCTGCTCGAGCATGAGCAGATCGAATTCGTCGAGTTGCTGCAGGCGCGAGAAGTCTGATCCAGTGTAGGCGGCATTGGCATCTGCCATCAGGGCAATCTGGGGGAACTTTCGACGAACCTCCCTGACGACCTCCACGTCCCAACCGGGCTTGATCTTGATTTTGATCTTCCGGTAACCATCCTGCAATTCAGACGCGACTCGTTCCAGCAGATCGTCAATGCTCTTCTGGATGCCGATCGACACTCCGCAGGGCACCTCCGTTTGCGTACCCTTCATCAGTTTCCACAGCGGTTGTCCGGCTTGCTGAGCTTTTAGATCCCAGACCGCTGCCTCCAGGGATGCCCTGGCCATTGGGTACCCTCGGACGCGCCGGAAAAGGTCGCCTACATCCCCTGGATCGGACACATCCTGGCCCAGCAGTGCCGGAATCAGGTAATCCTGCAAAATCTGCCAGCTACCTGCAACCGTCTCGTAAGTGTAGAAAGGACGTTCCCCGGCCACGCACTCGCCCCATCCTGTCAACCCGCCACTGCGAGCCGCTACCAGGAGGATGAGACGGTCGCTCGTGACCCCAAAGCTTGTCTCAAAAGGAGACACCAGGGGTAGCCGAATCTGACGAATCGTCAGTTCCTCAATTCTCATCAGAACTCGCGGGCCGAGGTCGAACTCGAACCAGTTTGTAGTAGGACCGGGGGCCCGTCGGATCCCTCCGTCGTACCAGACCGGTGACTTGATAGCCCGAATTCAAGTAGTGGAGCAGAGCTTCCCTGGTTCGAAGCCTCCACTGCAATGCAGTGTCCAGGCTTCTCTCCTTCACATCTTGAATGGAGCCGGGTATCTCAACTCCGACACAAGGTGAATCGAGGCTCAGGTCTGGTGCTCCAGGGTACCGGAGGTTCTCCCGTCCTACCTCACTCTCGAGCGCCAGCTGGAGCCCGCCCAGTCTTCTTTTTCTGGTTCGTTCCGCCACGCCCGGCGGCGAAGCGAGGTGCCACTCAGCCAGGAACCGATCGGTACCGAGGCCAGAATGAAGTTCACTGGAGGTCCTTTCCCCGTACAGATTCACATAGTATCGCTTCACAACGGCGCTCAGCTTGTTCAAGTCCGAGGTGCCCGTTCTTCGATTCCAGGGGATCGAAGGTCCAGGTGATCAAGCCTTGCCCCAGTTCCAGCGTTCGTTGATGCTGTGCCATCTTGAGCGACACCCCTACTCCGCGATCCCTGTAGCGGCTGTGGACAGCCAGCATATGGGAGTGCTGGATGGAGCGTCCGCTCAGCAGAGCTGGAAAGCTGAAAACGAATCCGATCAGGGTTGCAGCTTGCTCAAAAGCTCCCAGCAGCACCCCGCCATAGCGCTGACAGCTGGCCAGCATTGACGAGGAGACAACATCAAGCTCATCGAACCCCCACACCTCGACTTGAAGCAGCGCACAAGCCTCGAGTTCCGAGCGGCCTTCGATCTCGCGGATTTGGAACGGCATGAACTAGTACTTACCTAGCACCCCCTTCCGGCACTGGCAGCCCGTGGTGGACAGCTACCGTTTGGGTTTCCGTCGGCGCGAGGGACTCCCTCCGCTCTTCGAGCTTTGAGCCGCATCGGACCGGTGGTTTGTGTAGGGCCTGTGAGGACGCCCACCACGCGCCTGGGTTCCTCCCCATCCCCCTCCTCCGGGGGTTTCAATAACAAGACAATCACCCGGCTCGAGCCAGACAGACGTCTTCGACGGGATTCTCTTGCGACGTCCCTTGACAATCAAATGATTGGCGCCCTTTTTCCCGGCCCTGCCTGCTTTGAGACCGTAGGGCGCATACCGTCTCCGGTCGGAAAGAATAGTGGCCTGACACTCGGTCAGCATCTCGAAACTGCGCACGATCCCGTCTCCACCCGGATTTCCACCCTTGCCACCGGAGCCGGGGCGCAACCGGTACTCTCGAACTCGGATCGGAAAAGCTCTTTCCAGGGCCTCAATCGGTGTATTCAGGGAGTTGGTCATATGGGTGTGAATACCGTGGTCACCGGGACCCTGGGGCCCACCCCCCATACCTCCACCGATGGTTTCGTAGTACGTGATCGGAAGCTTCGTGACGGGATGAATGGTCCCCAGGGTTACATTATTCATAGTCCCGCTGCTGGCTGCCGGAATCCGATCGGGCAAAGCGCTGGCCAGCGCTTTCAGAAGCACATCCACGATTCGTTGCGAGGTCTCCACATTCCCTCCCACTGTCGCAGCCGGGTAGGTTGCATTGACAACCGTGCCCTCTGGGGCCCTCACCTCAACGGGGCGCATCAGACCTGCACTGCTTGGAATCTCCCGGGGAGCCAGACAGCGAATCACATAGCAAACTGCGGAAAGAGTCACAGCCTCGACGGCATTGACACAGCCACCGACCTGGGGATCAGTTCCTTCAAAGTCGACCCGCATCGCATCACCCGACACCTCGATAGTGGCACGAATCTTGATACCCGTCCTGGCCTTGAAGCGTTCCTGCCCATCGTCATCGAGCAGGTCCTCGCCGCGGTACACCCCATCCGGAATCTCCCCGATGACCTGTCGAATCAGCCGTTCCGCGTAATCTTGTAAGCCCTGGCTGTAGACCTCGATTTCACTTCTTCCGTTCTTCTTCACGAGTTCAAAGAGACGATTGTTGCCGCTCTGCATTGCCGCCACCTGGGCGGCCAGGTCCCCCTCTCGCTCTGCGGGAGTTCTGACATTGGAGAGAAGAAGCTTCAGGAGATCCGAGTTGAGCTGCCCGCGCCGGTACAACTTGAGAACCGGAAGCCGGATTCCTTCCTGAAAAACGTCAGAACTGATGGGCATGGAGCCAGGGGACATGCCCCCGACGTCGGAGTGGTGGGCCCGCGATGCCACATAGAAAATAGGAGGCTGATTCACCTCTTCCCCGTAGACCGGAGTAATCATCGTGATGTCCGGCAAGTGGGTACCTCCTCCAAAGGGATCGTTCAGGATTGCGATGTCGCCGGACCCCAGGTCGAACTCTTTCAAGACCGTCTGGACCGAGAGAGGCATCGATCCCAGGTGTACGGGCATGTGATCTCCCATGGCCAGCACCTCTCCCCGGGCATCGAACACGGCGCAGGAGTAGTCTCTTCTTTCCTTGATGTTCGACGAATAGGCGGTGCGCTTTAGCACACTCCCCATTTCATCGGCGACCGAGGCAAAGAGCAGTCGGTAAATCTCAAGTTTGACGGGGTGAACTTCTTCCAGCATGAACCACAGGTTATCAGTGCTGGGGGAAAGTTGAAAGTTGAAGGTTGAAAGTTGAAAGTGGAAAGTGGAACCTGCAACCTGCAACCTGCAACCTTGAACCCAGAACCTAGAACCCAGAACCTACAAACGTTTAGAGTGTGGTCGGGGCTCGTCGCCTCAGGGAGGAACTCTGTGATCCGCAAGGCTTTTATCGTTCTCGAAATGATCAAGATCGAGCACACTGTTTTTGCTCTGCCCTTCGCTTTTCTGGGAGCCTTCTTCGGTTCGGGAGGGTTTCCAGGCGGGGCAACATCCTGGTGGATCCTGGTCGCCATGGTCGGCGCCCGAAGTGCCGCCATGGCCTTTAATCGGTTATCGGATCACCGGCTCGATGCCCTGAATCCACGAACAGCAACTCGGGCACTTCCCGAAGGCAAAGTCAGCCCCGCTTTCGTGCTCTCCTTCATCGTCTTTTCCACGGCCCTGTTTTTCTGGGCTGCCTGGAACCTGAACCTTATGGCGCTGGCGCTGGCTCCCCTGGCGATGGTGATTGTGCTGGGCTACAGCGTCACAAAGCGTTTTACACCGCTCTCCCATCTGGTTCTGGGGCTGGCTCTGGCAATTGCGCCTGTGGGCGGATGGGTGGCAGCCCGGGGAAGCCTGGACTGGGAACCATTTCTGCTGTCCCTGGCCGTGGTTTTCTGGGTGGCCGGCTTCGATGTGATCTACGCCTGCCAGGACGTAGATTTCGATCGGAAGATGGGCCTGAATTCGATTCCGCAACGCTTTGGTATTCGCACCTCACTGCGTATCTCGAGGCTCTTCCATGTGATCATGATGGGGTTCCTGTTCTTAGCCTTCTGGCGCTTCGGCTTGTCCTGGTTGAGTTGGATCGGTTTTTCGGTTGTGGGGGTGAGCCTGATTTACGAGCACAGCCTGGTGCGAGCCAGAGATCTCAGTCGTTTGAATGTCGCGTTTTTCACCGCCAACGGCGTAATTAGTATAGCCCTGCTGCTGTTTGTGGGGCTCGATTTGCACCTGATGGGCTAAGCCCTCGCTACCGCTCGGCCGTTCCAGGTTCCACGTTCCACGTTCCAGACTCTGGATCCGTGGAACGTGGAACGTGAAACGTGGAACCAGAACAATGAAAACGGGTGCCGGTGACGTCCCCTCGTCGAAGGGGACAGAAGCAGAGCAAGGTGGCACCAGAGGCCCCGCCGTCCGTCTCGTCAACATGCTCTTGAGCAGGGCAGTAGACCTGGGTGCAAGCGACATCCACATCGAACCCCGCGAAGAGGCTCTTGTCATAAGATTCAGGGTCGACGGGGTCCTCCAACCGGCCATGACCCTGGACAGGCAAATTCGTGACTCTTTAGTCTCTAGAATCAAGATCCTGGCGAACCTGGACATCAGTGAGCGCCGACTCCCTCAAGACGGCCGCCTTTGCATCCGCGTACCTCAAAGTAACGGCAGTCGGGTGATAGATGTCCGGATCTCCACACTTCCCACCGCTTACGGCGAGAAGCTGGTGATGCGGATTCTGGACCCCGCACAGATTCCCCTGTCATTGGAGGAACTGGGACTGGAGCCCGCTTCCCTGCTGAAGTTCCAAAAGGCCCTGCACAGCCCACACGGACTGATTCTTGTCACGGGACCCACAGGAAGCGGGAAAACGAGCACGCTGTACAGTTGCCTGGGGCACCTGAACCGAGAGGAGGTGAATATCCTGACAGCCGAGGACCCGATTGAGTACTCGCTGCCAGGCATTAACCAGCTCGAAGTTAAGGAGCAGATAGGGCTGTCCTTTTCCCGGGCCCTGCGCTCTTTTCTGAGACAGGATCCCGACATCATTATGGTCGGGGAGATCCGGGACGGGTCGACCGCTGAAATCAGTGTGAAGGCTGCCATGACCGGTCACCTGGTTCTGAGCACCCTCCACACCAACGATGCAGTTTCAGCCATTGCCCGCCTCAGAGACCTGGGAGTCGAGTCTTTCCTGATTGGGAGCGCACTCAGGCTGGTCTGCGTTCAGCGCCTGGTTCGAAGGGTCTGCGAATTCTGCCGGCAGCCGGTTCAGATTCCTGTGAAGGGCCTGCCCGGGATCCCCGGGGCTCAAGACGAACCCCTTCTTTCGGCCTTTCGCGGAGGCGGGTGCAGACACTGTCGTGGGAGCGGATACAGGGGCAGGGCGGGACTCTTCGAAGTGCTGGATGTGACTGCCGTGCTGCGCGACACGATCCAGCGGGACAGCGGTCCGAGTGAACTGGAAAGCGAGGCCAGGTCCGAGGGCATCCTGACACTCTGGGACAGTGGTCTGGCCAAAATCAGAGCCGGACTGACCACCGTCGAAGAAGTTCGCCGGGCAACGCTGGACTCTTAGGAGCTGTTCCGCGTTCCGAGTTCCCTTTCGCACTTTCCGGCGCAGTGGCGTTTAGGAATAGAGGAGAGAAAATGGCCCGAATGATACTCACCAGGCTCCTGGATCAGTTGATCCGTGATCGGGGAAGCGATCTGCACCTTCGAGCCGGAAAGCAGCCCAGGATTCGAGTGGACGGCGATCTGCGGACTCTGGATCATCCGCCTCTTGAGCCCTCACTGATTCATGATCTGGCCGGCATCATCCTCGGTGACTCTCCGAAAAGCTCACACCGAATGAAAGGCGAAGCGGACCTTGGCTTCCAGTTTGGCAGCTGCAGATTCCGTGTGAATCTCTTCTATCAGCTGAGCAATCCGGCTATGGTGCTGCGCCTGATCCCGGAAACAGCGGGCAGACTCCGGGAGCTGGGGATTCCCAGGGTTGTTGAGAAACTCTGCCAGTGCACGCATGGCCTGGTCCTTGTGGCCGGATCGAGTGGCGCGGGGAAGACCACGACTCTTGCGGCCATGCTGGAAAGCATCAATCTCAGGGAGCGCCGGCACATTCTGACCATCGAAGACCCGGTCGAGTTCCTCCACCGTGACAAGAAAAGCTTGATCACCCACCGGGAGATCAACACAGATACCAGTTCATTTCAAAGGGCTGTCAGGATGGCTCTACGGGAGGATCCCGACGTAGTTCTTGTCGGAGAGATGCGGGATCTCGAAACTGTGGAGGCCGTGTTGCAGCTTGCAGAAACGGGTCACCTCACCTTCTCTACCCTCCACACCAACTCGGCATTCTCCACCTTACATCGCATCATCGGGTGCTTTGACGGGAATCGCCAGAATCAGATTCGCTCCCAGCTCGCGATGGTCCTGCAGGGTGTGATCTGCCAGCAACTGATCCCAAAACGGGACGGTCGCGGGCGGGTTCTGGCGGCGGAAATCCTCATCCCGGACCCGGCAATTCGACACCTGATCCGAGAGAACAAGGCGCACCAGATCTACTCGATGATGCAAACAGGACGAAAAAAGGGGATGCAGACCATGAACCAGTCGCTGCTGGGTCTGTACTCCAGCGGCCAGATCGGAAATGAGGACTGTGTCTCGAGGTCACCCGACTCTCAGGAGCTTCTTCAGCTGTTGAGGTCGGCTGAAGTCTCAGACTCGCTGGGAGTAACTCCGTGAGAGTGCCAGCAAATCTGCGTTTCTCAAGGTCCGTGTCCACGGGAGAACTGGCCCTGATGACGAAACAACTCGAAGTGATGCTGCAGGCCGGCATTCCGCTTCTCGACACACTTCTCGAGATGAGCAGGGTCAATCGCAATCCAGCTCTCGGCCGCACTCTCAGAAAGATCCAGAGGGATCTTGAGGCGGGCTCGAGCCTGTCGCAGGCTCTGGCGGTACACCCTGGCGTCTTCGACCGGCTCTTCGTCAACCTGGTCTCGGCCGGCGAGGCCTGTGGAGAGCTGGATCGGACATTCAAGGAGCTTGCCCGCTTACTGGAAACCCGAGTGCGCGTCAAGAGCCTGATCCGCAGCGCCTGCCTGTATCCTCTCGCCATTCTGGTCGTTGCCGGTGTTGTCGTCGTGGCGATGCTCTTTTGGGTCATTCCAGTCTTTGCCCGGCTCTTTGCCAGTCTCGACACTCCGCTGCCCACTCCAACCAGCTTGCTGCTGGACGTGAGCCGGATGATCCACGACTCGATCAGCCTCCTGTGCCTGGTGTTGCTCACTGCAGGGTTTATTGGCCGTCAGATCTGGTGTTTGGATCTCGTACGGCGCCAATTTGACCGGTTGCTTCTGTCTCTGCCGGTCATAGGCACAGTCAACCGGCAGGTGTTAATCGCTCGCTTTGCTGCAACCATGGCCAGCCTGCTCAGCGGGGGAATTCCGATCCTGTCAGGCCTTAAAATGACAGCCAGGACGATGGATAATTCATTCTTTGAGAGCGCAATTGAGCAGGGGATTGAGGCGCTCGAGCAAGGCGAGTCCCTGGCCGGTCACCTGGCAGAATCCACCCTTTTCCCTCCCTTCGTTGTGCAACTGGTCAAAGCAGGGGAAAAAAGTGGACAACTGGATCGCATGTTTACCAGCATTGCTCAACATTGTGAGGTGGAGGCGGAGACTGCCATCGCCGCTCTCCTCAAACTGATCGAACCCACTGCCATCCTGCTGGCTGGCGGAGTTGTGGGCGGGATCGTCTTGTCTCTCTACTTGCCCATCTTCAGCCTGGCCGGGAGACTCTCGAATCCGTACTAGTTACTGCACTAAGATAGGAAGGATAACTCATGTCAAGAAAAGAAGGGTTTTCACTAATTGAGCTGTTGATCGTGGTGGCAGTGATTGGAATCATTGCGGCCCTCGCCGTTCCCAACCTGGTGCAGTCAAAAAAGGCTGCCAACGAGGCCTCCGCCATCGCCTCCGTGCGCAACCTTGTGACTGCCCAGATTACCTACTGATTGGCGACAGGTAGAATTCCCCGCGACGACAAATAGAATTCCCCGCTTTTTCAGGGCTGATCCTGACCATGAAGGCATGGTTAAGGATCAGCAAGTGCGGAGGTTAGTGAAGTTGCGAAAGAACGAGAAGACGCTAACGATGGCGGCGGCGAGAGCGGGGCTGTCGCGAAAGACGGCTCGGAAGTACCTGAAGTCGGGAAAGCTGCCGAGCCAGTGTCAGCCGGAGCGGTATTGGAGAACTCGATCGGATCCGTTCGAGTCGGTATGGCCGGAAGTGGAAGAGATCCTGAAGCGATCGCCGACGGTGGAGGCGACAGCGGTGTTCGAGTATTTGTGCCGTCAGCAGGAAGGGGCCTTCCAGCAAGGCCAGTTGAGAACACTGCAGCGGAGGATCAAGCAGTGGAAGGTAGAACACGGAGAAGCGAAGGAGGTGATGTTCCCGCAGAAGTATAGGCCGGGACATCAAGCACAATCGGACTTTACCTTTATGGGGCGTCTGGGAGTGACGATCCAGGGTCAGCCGTTTCCCCATCTGCTGTACCACTTTGTGTTGGCCTACTCGAACTGGGAAGCGACCACGCTGTGTTTCAGTGAGTCGTTTGAGAGCCTCAGCCTGGGGCTTCAGAACGCGTTGTGGGAGTTGGGGGCGCTGCCCGAGGAACACCGAACAGACCGGCTCTCGGCGGCAGTCAACAACCTGAAGCGGGAAGAGTTCACCGAGCGCTATCAAGGGTTGCTGAACCACTTCGGGATGCGCTCGAGTCGCACCCAGGCAGGCAAGGCACACGAGAACGGGGATGTGGAACAGGCCCATCACCGCTTGAAACGGGCCATCGAGCAGGAACTGCTGCTGCGGTGCAGCCGTGATTTTTCCAGCCGGGAAGAGTACGAGGGCTTTGTAGCGGTGATTGTGGCCCGGCGCAATGCGGCCCGACAAAAGCGCCTGGGAGAAGAGCTGGCAGTGATGCGCCCGTTGCCGGCACGCCGTCTGGACGACTTCACCCGGCAGTGGGTGAGAGTCTCCCCCAGCAGTACGATCCGGGTTCTCCACAACACCTATTCGGTGGACAGCCGGTTGATCGGCGAGCGAGTGCAAGTGCGGGTGTGGGCGGATCAGCTGGAGGTCTACTACGGGGGTCAGCGGCAAGCACGGATGCCGCGCTTGCGTGGAGAAGGCAAGCATCGCATTGACTACCGGCACGTGATCCATTCCCTGGTGCGCAAACCAGGGGCGTTCATTCGCTATCGCTGGCGCGAGGATCTGTTTCCGGGGATCTTGTTTCGAGTCGCCTACGACGAGCTGCGCCAGGATTGTCCGGCCACGGCGGATCGCCAATATCTGAAGATCCTCGAGTTGGCTGCCCAGGAAGGAGAGCAGCGGGTGCGAGAAGCGCTTCAGGGGCTGATTGAGAGGGGACAAAGAATCCGTTTCGAAGCAGTACGAGAATGCCTCGTCGATCCAGTCGTGGAACCCTGGGAAGTGGCGGTGGAGAAGATGGACGTGGGCGTCTATGACACGCTTCTGGAAAGCTTGGAGGTGAGGTCATGAGCACAGGCAGCTTGACCCGGCTTCGCGAGTGCCTTATCCAGCTCCATCTACCGGCCTTTCGGGAGCACTATGCCGCCCAGGCGGCACTGGCCACGAAGGAAAGTCTTTCCTATCCCCGGTTTCTCTTGTCGTTATCTGAGATCGAAGTGGCGGAGCGGCACGAGCGCAAAATCCAGCGCTTGCGCCGAATCTCGAAGCTTCCCTGGGAGAAAACGCTGACGGCGTTGGACCGCTCGCGCTTGCCCCAAAGCGTGGATCGCCAACTGACGGCGCTGCTGGAAGGTACTTTTTTGGATCGTGCCGAGAACGTTTTGGCTTTCGGCAACCCTGGAAGTGGCAAGACCCATCTGGTCTGTGCTCTCGGCCAGGAGTTGGTTCTGCTGGGGCGCCGGGTTTTGTTCTCTACCTGCGCCCTGCTGGTACAGCGATTACTGCGGGCCAAAATCGATCTGACCCTGGAGAAGGAGTTCAAGAAACTGGATCGCTTCGAGGCTCTCATAATCGACGACATAGGATACGTTCAGCAAAGCCGGGAGGAAATGGAGGTTCTTTTCACACTGCTGGCCCATCGCTACGAACGCCGCAGCATCTTGCTGACTAGCAACCTGATCTTCTCGGACTGGGAGAGGATCTTCAAGGACCCCATGACGACGGCTGCGGCCATCGACCGAGTGGTGCACCACAGTGTGATTCTAGAACTCAACGTCTCGAGCTACCGGATGGAGAGCGCCAAGAAGAAACAGCAGGGAACCACAAAATGAGGAAACCGCGAGGAGGTCAAATCCGGGCAAATCGGCTGATTGGGCCCCGGGAAGTGCTTGGTGGAAGCGATAGACGAGTGTCCGCGAAGAGGACAGGTCGTACAGCGCCCTACAGAGGCCACTCAGGACCCTTGTGGATCTGGTCCACTCCCCTCGACGCCGGCGCGAGCGAGCGGGAGCTCCGTTCGGGCTACGCCCTCACTCCGTCCCCCTCGCATTCTAAGAACATCTCTCTTTTTTACAGAACGGAGGACCCGGAAAGAGTCGTCTTAGAGGACGGCTACAGCTCTTTTTTATCAATCCCTTGTGTGGGGATTTCCAATTGTCGCTGCGGGAATTCTATTCGTCGTTGATCAGCCCGGGCTCACCGAAGCTCTTGTCAGCCTATCCGGGGAGCCCAGTGTCCAGGTTCTGGCAACCAGGGTCACGACGGCGACCAGAAGGAGACTGACAAGCACCTCTCCCCACAGATTCCGCACCGTGAATGGCAGGTATCGGAACCAGGGGAGCTGAACCAGCGGTTGGTTCAGCCACCCGATGGAGCCCTGATAATTAAAGAACTGACCGATAAAGACCAGCGCGAAAAACGAGAACCACAGGGCGCCCGTGAGCGCCGTGACAAAGGTCCTGACCACGGCTTTCCCGGCCCCCCCAAGAAGTCTGGAAGTTATTGGAGCAGGTACTCGAGCTTCGACCTGCAGCAGATCCAACTCCTTCAAGACAGTCCTTTCTACGCTCCCCAATGATGACTCCGGAATCGATCCTCGCCTGACTGCACGCAGAAGAGAAGAGGCGTAGATTCGGGCGGCTGCCAGGCGCAGGACTACAAACGCAGGAAACACAAGCAGAGCGCTCCAGAAAAAGTACCGATTCAGAATGGATGTAACTTCGAGCGGGGTGGCTTCCAGGAGGGCCGGGTTCATTCTGGAGAAGAAGCCGGGTAGTGTCTTGAGGATGGTCACGGGGAGAAAGAGAAAGGCATAGAGCAGGGCCAGAAAAAGGCAAGCAACCCAGCTCTCTCGCAACAGTTTTCTTATGAACCCGAGCTCGTAGAAGGAACGCCACTCTCCCGTTACCGCCTGCCTGATCTGGGCCAGAGGAAAATAAAACATTACCGCAATGAACAGGAAGACTCCGGCCAGGCCTGTCACAGGGCCGATCCCGGCAAGTTCATAGCCCTTGTGAAAGGAGTTGTTCCATCCGAAGTACCAGCCGAACATCCACAGTGCACAGGGAGGGGCCGTCACAACCCAGGTGTTCAGAGCCGTCCGGAAACCTGACCTGAAATTCGTTTTCAGGGATTCGACCCAGAGGATCGGACCTCGCCGGCGTCTTTGCGGGGGATCTTCCGTGAGAAACCAGTTGGGCCAGCCCCGAGGAATGCGAAGGTCCGAGTGCCCCCGAATGAAGTCCTCGAAACTCTCGTCTTCTCTTTGAACTGGTCGTCTTCTCCACCAGTTTTTCAGTGTCCTGCGTCGAATCAATTGATTGGTCCAGCCCAGAATCAGGATGCTGCCCAGAAAGGACTGCATGAACAGCATGCCCCAGATAAGCTTAAGAGGGTTTCGGAGGATTCCGGTGAAGACACGCATTCCCCCCTGTATGGACCAGACCATAGGCCTTGATTCCTGGAGAGAATCCTGCACAGCCGGATCTGTAGAAGAAACTGTACTCACAGGAAGGCCTCGGCGAGGGCCCCGGCTTCACTGAAAGTTGTCTCAACGTCCATCAGTCCACCAATCGTGGGCGCGATCTGGATTTGATCGACAGGATGATCGACAACGGCTCCCTGCGTGATGCCCGGACCAAACATGACCGCAAAGATCTCATGGGCAGATCGGGAACCGAAATGATGCTGGCAGGGAACCGCTGAAAACGGGTTGTTATCACGGCCGCAATCGGGAACGATGACGAAGATGGTATTGTCGCGGTACTCTGCGTCCGCTTCTACACAGGCCACAATCTCGCGAATCCCCTGGTCCATGACCGCAATGCCACGTGTGTAGTGACTCATGTGGCCCCAGTGCACATAGTCGCAGTCGTTGTAATTCACCATCATCAGCCTGGGACGGAGATCCTTGAGGGCTCTCAGCGCCAGTTCCGTCAGCAGCCGGTCGCCGCGAGGGTTCACCAGCCCGCTCTCACCGTAATGAAGTCTCCACCGATCCCAGAACTCTTCGATCTTCAAAGTGGTGATGTCACGACCACGAGCCCGATAGTCGATCGACTCCATCTCAGCCAGTTCTTTCTTCTTCCGTTCCAACTCCTTGTCGTTCCATCTCCCCTCAGCGAGCTGTCGGCGCAGCAGGTATTCCTTGAACCGAAACAAACTCAGAGTCTGGGAGCGATAGTTGACTCCAAAAAGATGGTGGTTGCTGAAGTTGTAAAACTCTTCGTGAGTTCGATCTTCGCCATTGATGATCAGAGTCTGGTGCTCGGGTACGGCATAGGACTTTCGGAGATACTCAAAGACCGTGGGGACCGGAGCCTCGAAGCGCTGGCCCAGAAACTGACCTTCCACATCTCTATATTTCTTGTATTTCCCGGTTAGGAGGTAGAGCGTTCCCTGGCCGTGGCTCGTATCCACCTTCGTGGGAGGCTGAAACGAGTCGATGAGCATGTTCTTGAATAGAGTTCCCCGGGGAATGAGTTCGTGGCACAGGAAGGGACTGTAGGTGTGCAGCGGGTCAATTGATTCCCTGCGCCGGGCCCCGTCGCCGAAGCGAATGATGATCAGATTGGAACCCCCATACTCCAGGCGCCGGGGTTGTGGGGCCTGGGATCCAGGAAGGGTTCCCGGAGCCAGAACACCAGCTCCGAGTACGCCTTTCAAGAATCTCCGCCGATGCAATGAGTTGCCCATGAGATATCTGCCTCCTATTCTGCCTGATGTCGGGGCCAAGCTTGAAGGCCAACAAGTTGAGACGGCACTATCTTACAGGCAACGGGCCCGATCTAACGGTGATGCGGACGTTTCTTCCCCTAGTGCACTGTCCGGAAAGTTCACGCCGCTACTTCGGGCGTCTTTTCGCCGACAGCTTTGTTGCGCTACCTCGAAATACCCTCGGCATTCCTGCGTCGCGCGCCTCACTGACGACGAAAATCCATCCCGAATTAACACCGTGAACTTCCCGGACAGTACACTAGAAGTCTGGTAAGACATCGGTTCGAAGTAGAGAACCTACGCTCGCAAATACTTTCCAGGCAGATCCTTTACTAGATCATGGTCGATTCTTCCTGGCAGCCACCCGAGAGGCCATCCAACAAGACCTCCGCCGGCTCTGGCCGAAGCTGGCTGCGCCGATTCACTTTTCTTCTTGTGCTCGGCGCTATTGCGGCATTGACTCTGTGGGCCTGGCGGTCGGCTCCCGGCGCCGGCTCCCCGACTGGCCGCATGCGGGCGGATACGATTCTAGCCACGCCGGTTCTGGACAGCCCGGTGGAAATCGGCTCGCTTCAGCTTTTCTCGGAATACCCCGGTGAGCTCGACGCCGACATTAGTGATCTGGGGTCCAAAATCGCGGGACGACTGACAAGAGTGGTCGTTCGTCTGGGCGATCGTGTCGAAAAAGGGGAGCTGCTGGCCCAGGTGGATGATTCGGATCTACAGCGCCAGTACGAGGAAGTCGAGGCCCAGGTGGACGTGGCAGATGCCAACCGGCTCCGGGTCGTGGCCCAACTCGAGGAAGCCCGGTCCGAGCTGCGGCGACTCGAGGAGTTGTTCAGCGACGGGCTCATCAGCACCGGTGAGATCGAGAGCGCTCGCGCTGCCGCTGCTGCTCTCGAAGCCCAGCTGAAGGCCGTGGAGGCTCAGAAGCAGCAGTCTGAGGTGCGGGTTAGACTGCTCGGTCAGCAGATTGATGAAACTCGCCTCACAGCGCCGTTCAAAGGTATCGTAGCCGAGCGCTATCTGAACTCAGGGAGTTTCGTGCAGGCAGGGGCACCCATTGTCCGTCTAGTGGAAGCCGGGCCTTTGCGGGTGCGGTTCTGGGTCGCGGAAGAAGGGCTGGCAGGGGTCGGCCCGGGAGTCAGATTCGAAGTCACCACGCAGAGTACTCGGGACCAACGCTTCTCAGGGCGTGTCATCCGGCTTTCCGCAGAGGTGAACCGGCGCAATCGAACGGTCGCCGTGGATGGCCTCCTGGAGACCAGTGCAGCCCCCCTCCGCCCCGGCATGTACGCCCAGGTCGAGATGGCGCGGGGCAGTGTCCGCGGAAAGATCGTTCCGGGAGCTGCCGTGCTCAAGAGAGTCAATGCCGTTGGCGACGAAATCAATGGACTGTTCACGGCCGTGGATGGGATTGCCCAGTGGAGAACGGCGGCTGTGGCCAGACCCAGGACGAGTCCCCACCAGAGTCCCTCCCCTTCCCAGCCCAGATGAAAAGCCAGGTACCAGGCGCAGGGGAAACCCACCAGCCAGTAAGCCACCAGAGCCAGGACCATGGGCATACGGGTCTCCTTGAGACCCCTGAGTGCCCCGGCCGAGTTGGCTTGGATGCCATCGAAGATCTGAAAGACGGCCGCCAGGGACAGGAGAACGGCTCCATATTCGATCACGCTGAAGTTGGCCGGGTCGTTCATATCGAGAAAAAGCGCCAGAACCCGACGAGGAGCGAGCCAGAAGACGAGGGCGCCGCCCGTCATGAAGCAGGCGCCCAGAGCCATCCCCGTGTAACCGGCACGGCGAGCGGCCCGGGAGTCTGTCCGCCCGACGGCCTGGCCCACCCGACCGATACCGCGAAGGAAAGGCCCAGAGGCATCATGTACACGATCCCAGCACAGTTGAGGACGATTTGATGGGCTGCCAGTTGAGCCGCGCCGAAGAGGCCCATCAGCATGGCCGTCGCCGCAAAGAGGCTGACCTCCAGGAACTGCATGATGCCGATGGGCCAACCAACTCGGAAGATCTCGCGAAACACGTGGGGATCCGGAGCACCGAGACGTGAGAAGACTCCGAACACATGAAAATCCTGATGGGAGTGAATGAAGAAGAGTAAAGCGACCAGCATGCCCCAGTAGACCAGGGCGCTGGCCCAGCCACATCCAACCAATCCTAGAGCCGGCAAACCGAGTTTCCCGAACATGAGAACGTAGTTGGCCACCACGTTGAGAATCACTCCCCCTGCCGTAATGATCATGATCACGCGAGGTCGGGACACTCCCTCGACGAAGTGGCGAAGAGCCCCAAACAGAAACAGCGCCGGCGCCCCCCAGAGGATGGCTCGCAGATAGGCCTGGGCCAGCGAGACAATTTCGAGATCGTGCCCCATCCACTCCAGAAACAACCGGGCGTTCCACATGAGTACGACAGCCGGCAGCGCCATCAGCAACCCCAGCCACAGGCCCTGGCGAACGGCCCGGCCCGCCGTGGAAGGGTCGCGGGCTCCGTGAGCCTGGGAAACCAGAGGCCCCACCGCCATCAGCACACCCAGGCACACAAACGTGATGGGATGAAAAATGGCTCCTGCCAGAGCCACACCGGCCAGGTCCAGGCCTCCCAGACGACCCACCATCAACGTGTCGATGAAAGACATCGACATTTGACCCAGCTGTGCCAGCATCAAAGGCAGGCCAAGGTGTAGCGTCTCTCGTATCTCTTTGCCTATCATTGGTGAAGGGTGGATGCCACACTACCTTACCCTGGCCAGTGAAACCGGGATCCCCGTCTCGGACTGGAGGATGAAGCGAGCTTTGGGTCGGATGGGGTGATCGGGCAGGGGCTCTATGCGGAATCGCTGCACCACCGAGGAGACGACCAGTTGAACCTCCATCAGGGCAAAGTTGCGCCCAATACACACCCTGGGGCCTCCGCCAAATGGGATGTAGGCGAAACGGTGCTGGGCGCTGCGACCTTCTTCTCGGAAACGCTCCGGATCGAAGGACTCCGGATCCGCCCAGAAGACAGGATGCCGATGCACCACAAAGGGGCTGATGATGACGTCGGTCCGGGCCGGGATCCGGCAGCCCAGGATCTCGTCGTCCTCAACCGTGTGGCGCAGCATCAACCAGGCCGGGGGATAGAGTCTCAGGGCTTCCTCGATCACTCGCGATATGTACTGCAGTTGTGGAAGGTCCTGCACCGCGGGCGCTCGCCCCTTCAGCACCTGCTGCACCTCTTTCCGGACGCGCCGGTCAGGTTCGGGATGGCTCGAAAGCAGGAAAAAGGCCTGAGCGAACCCAGTTCCGGAGAACCCTCCGGCCCGGGAGCCAGTTGCCCTGTAGGATCAGCTCGGCTGGTCACATTCTTTCCTGGTCTAGTCACGCCCATATGCTACCTACCCTTGAAACTTCAGGCTAGTGGAGTGCGTCATATATTCCGAGCTGTGTGAATCTGCCCGGGATCTCACGCCTTGCCTCGGAAATCCGGGTTAGTTACCGCGATACGAAAGGAAGGGTCAATCCTTTTTTCTAACCTGTTCAAAGAGTTACCTCAACGATCCTTCTCGAGCTGACACTATGGGTAAGAGTTCCCAGGTCCAGGAATCTGACCGGAGTGCTTTCGTGACCAGCCAGCCCGGACGACGCTTCTGACCTCAAGCGGGAGAGGTGCCCGGTTCGGGCACCCTGCTCCGGGTTCTGACGGAGTCCTTGCTGCGGAGCAGGCTGCGCACGGTGGCCCTCATCTTTCTGGTTGCGGCAATTGTCTGGCTGGGGATTGATCTGCTGGCGGAACAGGCCTTCGGTCTCCCCTTTCAGGTTCCCTGGTTGCTGGTGCTGGCTGGCGTGGCGGCACTGCTCTACAGCCGGCGGCCGCTTCAATTGCTTCGACTCAGAGCCTTGGAGTTGGTCCTCTTCGGGGCGGCGGTAGCGTACTTATCCGCTCGTGATTACGCATTCATTTATGGGGCCCACGCAGGGGGCCAGACCAGCCTGGCCCTCTCAGGATTCACTGAGACCGTGCTTCACGTTGTTTTGCTGGTGGTGGTCTACGGGATGTTCATTCCCAACACTCTCAAACGGGCTGTCGCTGTAGCAGTTGCTTTGGCAGCGACGCCAATCGCTGCAGGGCTCCTCCTCGCGCTCTCCTTTGCCCCCATTGCAGAAGCCGTGGGCCAACTGGGTGCAGGCCAGATGGCTGAGATCGGCTCTCTTCTGGTCCTTGGAGCAGGAATTGCCGTCGCCGGCACGCAGGTCATCGGTCAACACCAGAACCAGGCAGTGGAGGCCATGGAGGCGGGCTTTTACCAGCTGAAGGAACGGATCGGGGCCGGGGGTATGGGAGAGGTGTGGCGAGCCGAACATCACAAATTGGTTCGACCCGCCGCCATCAAACTGATCCGCCCCGAGAGGATCGAAGACACGGACCAGTCCAGCGCCAGAGACACGATCCGTCGCTTTCAACGGGAAGCCCAGGCCACAGCAACGCTTCGCTCTCCCCACACTGTCGAGCTCTATGACTTCGGCGTCAGCGGAAACGGCGTCTTCTACTATGTCATGGAGTTCCTGAACGGGATCGATCTGAAGACTCTCGTAGAAAAGCATGGACCGCAACCACCGGGCAGAACGATCCACCTGCTGGAGCAGGTCTGCGAGTCACTGGCTGATGCGCACGAGAGCCGCATGATCCACCGGGACGTGAAGCCGGCCAACATCTTCTCCTGTCACATGGGCCTGTCCTACGATTTTGTCAAGGTTCTGGACTTCGGACTGGTCAAGATCGAAAGCGATGACGGAGATGAAGACACCCAGTTGACCCAAGAGGGGATGACGGCTGGAAGCCCGGCCTTCATGGCCCCTGAAGTGGTCACCGGAAAAACGAACGTCGACGGCAGGGCCGACCTCTATTCCCTGGGCTGCGTTGGCTACTGGCTGCTGACCGGCCAGTATGTTTTCCCCCGCAAGCGGACCATGGCCATGGCTCTGGACCATGTTACGACGACGCCACAGCCGCCCTCCCAGCGGAGCCATTTATCGATCCCCCCGGAACTGGATCGGATCATTCTCAAATGCCTGGAGAAGAAACCCGAAGACCGTTTCGGCAGTGCTATGGAATTGGCCCAGGCGCTATCCATCGAAGTTGCATCCAACGGCTGGGGCCGCAGCCAGGCCGAGCGCTGGTGGAAGTCGCACTACCCCGAAGTCTAAGCAATGAGTACTTCTGGACGCCCGGCGCGATCTTCAAGTAGGGGTTGTAGATGTAGGTCAGCGAGAACGGTTCGGGAAGCTTGAGATTCCTGGAGACGCCGTAGGCTGGATCCAGACCCCACTGCCCGGTGGCCAGAATCTTCTTTTTTCGCGTGCGCCGATCGTGCCAGCCCCAGAAAGGCTTGGCCTTGTTCTTACCGAATTTTCTACCATTGAACGCTGCGGGCAGAGAGGCCCGGGACGCTGCAGGCCGCTTGCCGTGGGGCTGGTAACGGAAATCTCCTGCAAAAGTCCCTGCGTCGTCCTCACCACGCCGCCACCAGTGGTCCAGAATGGGAAGGAGTTCATAGCTGACCTCCCGGTCGCTCCCATGACGGGGTTGACCGGCTCTTGAACCAAAGATGTAGGTGACCCCGGTGGTCTCTCGAAACTCGTCACGCCGAAGACTGAATTTTGAATGTCGGTCGGTGGATCCGTAGACGCCGTGCCCTCCCGACTCAATAAAGACCACGGGATGGGTTTCCTGGTAGAACTCGATTTTCCCGTCTACTTTGTGAGCCCTGTTCTTGACGTGCTTGTCAGCGCGATAGGAGTAAATGTTGTTGTGGGCCAGCGTTTCCATCACCTGAAGCCGGCCTGAGCAGGTGCCATCCTTGAAAATCGTGAGAATGAGCCCTTCATTGTCATTCTCGTGGCAGGTGCCGCCCACACAGCTGGCGGAATAATCCCGGGGATGAAAGAAATTGTAGATCAGGAACCAGTGCGTCTCTGTCTCAGCAGCTGCATAGTAGACGTAGGCCTGTGAGCTTCCCGCAGCCGTGTTCTCCCAGTTGTTGTCCCCTTTCCAGTCCCCGTCAAAGTCGAATCGGGCCAGGTAATCGGCTTTCGGCTCAAACCAGGTGGCCTGGGCAACCAGGGGAGCCCAGTGAGCGGCCAGGCTGCGATACGGTTCGCTGCTACTGGATTCCGGTCGAAAGCTCGTCTTTTCCTTTGTTTTCCTGGAAGGGGCTGAGGGTGTCACCTTCAAATCCACCGATACTGTCTGCCCTTCTGAGCTGGCCACGACACGATAGGTTCCGGGCTTCTCCGGAGCCGTATACAGAACGCTGTCGAAGCTCATCAGCGACCTGCCAAAGTTTCCAAGAATACTCTTCCAGCCCTGGCCCGAGTCCCCACCCTGGAACCTGTCCACCTGATTTCGAAACGGCTTGGAGAGCCAGCCTTCTAATTCTGATTCCAGAACAAACTGGACGGGCTGTGGCAGAACACGGACCTTTTTCTCGTTGCCTTCCTCATCCTCTTCGATCTGGAAGGCCCGGACCTGCAATACAACACTTTCCAGCGGACGGATTCGCGCGGGACCGTCCTGAAGGTGGATCTCCAACTCTTGAGCCTGCGTCTGGACCGGAATCAAAGGCAGAAAGAGGATGAATCCGAAGAGAGATCTGTAGTTCTGCACCTTGTAGAAGAATATTGGCTCCGGGGGCGAGCTTCAAGTTGCGCCACGTCCCGCCGCGGGCCTTGACCGGATTTTTGACACTAAGGTAAGGTGCGGATGATGACAAGTGTAACCTCAGGCGCTGCCGAACAGGAAGTGCAGGCTCACAGGCAGAAACTGGATGCCCACGTTCGGGAAATGGTCCAGTGGCATTTCAGCCCCGAGACCGGCAGCCCGTTCTGGCTGGACTGGGCAGAGAAGGCCGGCTGGGATCCCAGAGAGACGGTCCAGGGGCTTCGGGATCTTGAGAGGTTTGGCTACTTCGAGGACGCCTGGCTGCGCGGTGGCCCGGTGCGCCGATGGGTGCCGAAAGGCCTGGCAGATCGCCCCATCAGCGTTTTCGAAACCGGGGGGACTACGGGGATTCCCAAATCCCGGGTGAACATCGAAGACTTCCGCATCGACTACGAGCTGTTCTCCGAAACCCTGCCTGAGGAGTACTTTCCGCGGGGCGCGGACTGGCTCATGCTGGGCCCTTCCGGCCCGCGTCGGTTGCGACTGGCCGTGGAGCACCTGGCTCACTGCCGGGGAGGGATCTGTTTCTGTGTGGATCTGGACCCGCGCTGGGTGATCAAGCTCATCAAGAGAGGCGCAAAAGATGAGCTCCTGCAGTATCAGAAACATGTGATTGACCAGGCCGTCACGCTCCTGTCAGCGAATCACGACATCCGCTGCATGTTCACCACGCCCAAGCTGCTGGAAGCGCTGGCCAACCGGCTGGAAGAAGACGAACAGAGCATCAACGGGGCTGGAATTCAGGGGATTTTCGCGGGCGGAACCGAGTTCACTCCCCAGTGGTATCGCTTCGCCGTCGAGGAACTGCTGGACGGAACCTACCTGACGCCGACCTACGGCAACACGCTCATGGGACTGGCGGCCTCCAAGCCGTTCCATCCAGCCGACAACTACAAGATCACTTACCATGCCCCGCAACCGCGCGCCGTGATTCAGGTCGTGGATTTCGACGACCCCGGAAGCGTTGTGAAGTACGGGGAGACCGGGCGCGTGCTCCTCACGACCCTCACCTCGGAATTTTTCATGCCTCGTTTTCTGGAGAGAGACGAAGGGGAACGCGAACCGCCGTGTGCGCCGTATCCCTGGGATGGTGTGAGCGGACTGCGACCCTACCGCGCCTTTGCCGCGACAACGGCGGTGGGTGTCTACTAGTTCATTGGGACGCCGCCGGCGTTCCGTTTTGAGAAAGGCAGGAATCTTGTGATTCATTTCCCGGTTCTGCGATGGGGCCAGCCCTACAGGAGTCTGGATGTCGACAAAGTGGTTCACTTCGAGAGCGGGGAGCCGCTTGCCGAAGTCAGCCAGGCCATCGGCGGAATGATCCAGCGAGACCTGCGCCGGGCCGGCCGGGCCCGCGAAGTCCTGCGCGAGATTCCCAGTCGCGAGCTGGTTGACAGGCTGGAGAACGCGGCCGAGCTTTTCATGAGGGGCGAGTTGCCGGCGGGCGACGCGGTGCAGACCCCCCAGGAGTTCGTCAAATGCCAATCCGCCACCACCGGGCTCCCGGAGCACATGTGCGTCAAGAACATGGAAAAACTGCACTTCGTGCTGACTCACCTGAAGGAGATCCTGCAGGCTCTGACCCGGGGCCTGGATCTGGAGATCCTGAGCCGGGGTTATGGCGAAGAAAACGGAGTCATGCGCAGCTACCAGGCCACTACGCCCGTGCTGGGTATGGTTCTTCCCTCCAACTCGCCAGGTGTACACGGCCTGTGGCTGCCCGTGATACCCCTCCAGATCGGCCTCGTCTTCAAACCAGGTCCTCAGGAACCCTGGACTCCCTACCGCATGTCGGAGGCATTTTTTCAATCGGGGATTCCACGCCAGGCGGTGGCGTTGTATCCCGGTGGCGCCGAGGTCGGGGCGGCAGTACTGCAACATTCCCCCCGCAACCTGATTTTCGGCGGCACCGCTACGGTGGAACAGTACGAAGGCAATCCCGGGGTCCAGGTTCACGGCCCCGGATTCAGCAAGATCCTGCTGGCCGACGACCAGGTGGACGAGTGGGAGAAGCACCTGGACTTGATGGTGGACAGTGTGCTGACCAACAGCGGCCGAAGCTGCATCAGTTGCTCCGGCATCTGGGCCTCGCGACACACCGAAAAGATCGCCGAGGCTGTGGCCGAGCGTGTGGGGCCAGTCGCCCCCACTTCTCCGCAAAATCCGGAGGCAGCTCTGGCCGCTTTCACGGTTCCGGGGCAGGCCCAGGCCATCAACGCGATCATCGAACAGGGCCTCGGGGAAGTGGGCGTGGAAGATGTGACGGCTCGCTTTCGGGAGGGGGATCGACTCGACGAGCGGGAGCGCTGTGCCTATCTGCGGCCCACCGTCGTCCTCTGTGATTCACCGGAAACAACGCTGGCCAACACGGAGTTCATGTTTCCCTTCGTCAGTGTGGTCAAGTGCCGGCAGGAGAAGATGCTCAGCCAGATCCAATCGACACTCGTGGCCACGGCGATTACAGAAGATGAACAGTTTCGAAGGTCACTCCTGGACTCCGGAAACATCGATCGGCTCAATCTGGGGCCAATACCAACAATCCAGCTCAACTGGCTACAGCCCCACGAAGGGAACCTGGTCGACTTTCTGTACCGGGAGCGGGCCTTCCAAACGGCCGGCTGATCGGACTCGCAGGGGCAACCCTGTCACAAAAAAGGGGAAAGTCTACTCTGTCCCCTTTTTATCGTTCCTCGTTTATCGTTCTAATCGCACCCCTGCGGTTTGAAGGATCCAACCGAGCATGCTAGCATGCGGCTTCTTTTGACAAACAGTCGGAGGCAGCCATGAACACCTACAAGATAGCCCTCATTGGCGGCGATGGTACCGGCCCGGAGGTCCTCCGTGAAGGAATGAAAGTGTTGGAGGCCGCCGCGGGCCGATGCGGGTTCGCACTTGACACCACCAGCTACGACCTGGGAGGAGAGCGTTATCTGAAGACGGGCGACATCCTTCCCGACTCGATGCTCGAAGAATTCAAAGGACAGCACGCCATCTTTCTCGGCGCCATCGGCCATCCGGACGTGAAACCGGGGGTCCTGGAAAAAGGGATCCTTTTGCGCATCCGATTTGAGCTGGACCAGTACATCAATCTGCGTCCGGTCAGGCTTTATCCCGGAGTCGAGACGCCCATTAAGGGAAAGAGTCTGAACGACATCGACTTCGTGGTGATCCGGGAGAATTCAGGGGGATTGTACACCGGCACCGGTGGTGTCTCCCGCAAGGGGACTCCCCAGGAGGTCGCCATCCAGTCCATGGTCTACACGCGGCATGCCGTGGATCGCTGCCTGCGATACTCCTTCGAGTACGCCCGCAGGCGCAACCAGGGCCGGGCCCTGACACTGTGCGGGAAAACCAACGTCCTCACCTATGTCTACGACCTGTGGGAACGGGCCTTTCATGAGATGGGTGAACAGGACTTTCCGGACGTGAAACGAGCGTACGCCCACGTGGATGCGATTACCATGTGGATGGTGAAGAATCCGGAGTGGTTTGATGTCATTGTGACCGGCAATCTGTTCGGCGACATCATTACCGACCTGGGTGCCATGGTGCAGGGCGGAATGGGAATTGCCTCCGGAGGAAACGTGAACCCGGAAGGCGTCTCCATGTTCGAGCCGATTGGCGGCAGTGCGCCCAAGTACACGGGCCTGAACGTGATCAATCCCCTGGCCTGCATCTTCGCCGGACAGATGCTGCTGGATCATCTGGGAGAAAGTGAAGCCGCCGCCCTGGTCGAGAAGGCCTGCGTGGCTTTTCTCGAGTCGGGTGCACTTCCCGGTCTGTCGGCGACCCACATTCAGGAAGCAGGGCTGTCCACCTCGGCCATCGGCGACGCCATCGCCAACCTGGTCGCCAATAGATAGGGGACAGAGTAGACTGTTTGAATGCATAAGTGACGAGAGTTGACAGAGTAGAGATGGAGAATCCTCCCACAACCAAAAACAAGCGAGCACGAGCTCGGCAAGCAAGGAGGATTCTCCAATGGCAGAAACATACTACGTGGGTCTGGACATCCACAAGAAGGTGGTGAGCTACTGTGTCAAGCGGGCCTGTGGCGAGGTGGTTGATGAGGGAGTGATCGCAGCCCGTCGTAAGGATCTTGTCAGATGGGCGGAACAGCTGGAGGGAAGGTGGATTGGAGCGATGGAGGCGACCCTGTTCACGGGATGGATCTACGACACTCTGAAGCCTTTTGCTGAAGAGCTGAAGGTGGCCCATCCGGCCATGCTCAAAGCCATCGCGGTGGGGAAGAACAAGAGCGATCGACTGGACGCGCGCAAGATCGCCGATTTGACCCGCTGCAATCTTCTGGTGGAGTCCTATATGCCCCCGCCCGAGATGCGGCAACTCAGAACAGTGCTGCGCTACCGCAACCTGGTGGTGGGCCAGGCGGTACAGATCAAAAACCGAATCGCCGGACTGCTGATGGAAACGGGAACGGCCTACAACAGCAAGAAGTTGCACGGCCAGAGGTACTTTCGAGAGCTGATGAGCGAACTGGAGGGGGTCCCCGACTCGGTAGTGCAGCTGTTGAGGCTGAGCCGCAACGGTCTGGAGAGCCTGCTGCAGCTCGAGCGTCAACTGATCCGAGGCCTGTTGGGGCAACCGCTGCTGGTCCAGCGGGTCGAGTTGTTGAGAACGATCCCGGGTGTGGGGATCATCACGGGACTGACCTGGGCCCTGGAGATCGGAGAGGTGAGTCGAATTCCCTCCATCGGGCAGGGGATCAGCTACTGTGGGCTGTGCCAAGGCCTGAATGAATCGGCCGGCAAAGCCCAGCGAGGGCCGATTTCAAAGCAGCGCAACAAGCACCTGCAGCGCACCTTGATTGAAGCAGCTAAACTGGCTCCTCGATTTCACCCCGGACTGGCTGCCGTCTACCACAAGGCCCTCGAGCAGGGTCATGCCAATCGAGCCACTATCCAGGTGGCACGCAAACTGGTGGCCTATCTGCTGGCCGTGGATCGCTCGGGCAGGCCCTTCCAGCTACGGGTCTGAAGAGCTGGGGACGCAAGTTCGTGGAAGGTTTTGAAGATTTTTGGCTAATCGAGACTCCCGCCGGTCCTCCCTTAAAGGGACTGTGTGACGGCCGCAGACAACGGCTCCGATACACCCGTAGACTGTTTGGAGGCCGGCGGGTTGACCCAAACTCAATCTTCTGTGACGGCCCTTCGGGGCCCGATACAGCTCATGGATGTCTGGTCATGCTTGCCATTGACCACTACGATTGAAAAGTCTCGAGGCACTCTGTTCATAATTCAGCGGTGCTCTCCACAGCACCGAGGGGGGATCCTTGTCTCACTTGACAATTACTTATCATGGATGTCCCCTTTTTTCACTCGACGGCTTCGATGGTGCTGACTTTGATCAGGTCTTCTTCAAAGTGACCTTCCACACGAACCTTGAAGTTCGATTCTGTTTCGGTCGCTTTGAGGAGAGCAAGTGCCTGTGTGTTTCCAGCCTCGTCAAAACGGTAGAACTTTCCGTCGGCGACAATGCCAAAGCCACTTGCCTTACAGGCCGGGGCCAGAGCACAGGCCACCTTGTGTCCGGCCGCTTTTGCCGCATCACCAGCCACCGCGGTACCACATTTCGTATCTGCCAGAATCCCGGTCTTCTTCTCGCCATGGGCGAGCAAAACCGTTGAACAGATTACGCTTACCAGAAAAAAGACTGCCAGTTTTTTCATTGTCCACCTCATCCATCAGGTTAGAACGTTGCTCGCTGTGCGGCCGGTTAACCCGGTCTTCTCTCGATCTTTCGGATAGAACCGCGAACACAGCGCAGGGAGTACAATCATATTCAAAAACGTCGATGAAATCAGCCCCCCCAGAACCACCACCGCCAGGGGTGACTGGATCTCGTTGCCCGGCCGGTGGCCGGTCAGCGCCAATGGTATCAGCGCCAGACCCGCTGTGAGCGCGGTCATGAGGATGGGGTTCAACCGGTCCATCGAACCCTGGAGAATGGCTTCCTGAAGGGACCTGTCCTTCTTGAGCAGATCTTCATAGCGAGACACCAGCAGGATCCCATTTCGAGTCGCAATCCCCAGGAGAGTGATGAACCCCACCATGGATGCGATACTCAATATACCCCCGCTGAGAAAAACCGCCACAACGCCCCCGATCAGCGCGAGAGGGAGATTGCTCATCATCAGGACGGCCAGCCGGAAACTGGAGAAAGCGACGTAAAGCAGGAAGAAGACCCCAAGAATCGCCACAAGTGAGAGAATCCCCACCAGTCGGCTGGCCTTCGCTTCGCTCTCGAACTGCCCTCCATACACTACATAGTACTCATCCGGCAGCTGGACCCTCTGGCCGACCGCGGCTCGAATTTCATTGACCGTTGTGCGCAGATCTCTCTCCGCCACATTGCACTGGATCACGATCTTTCGCTGGACATCTTCACGGCTGATCCGATTGGGTCCGGAGTCGATCACGATGTCGGCCAGTTGCATGAGCGGAATCGATACTCCGGAAGGAGACTCGACACGAATTATTTCGATCGCCTCGAGGTCATCGCGGGCATCCTGCGGAAACCTGACGAGTAGATCCCAGGCGCGCTGCTCCTCGAAAATCTGCCCCACGACCTCGCCGTTTAGCCCCGCGTCCACTACGGTGTGGACCGCGTCCATCGAGAGACCGTAGGCACCGATCGCGTCTCGGTCAAAACGGATTTGAAGCTGCGGGACGTGAGTCTGAGGTTCCACACTCAAATCGACAACCCCTGCAACCTCGTTCATAGCGTCCCGGATCTCACGTGCCAGTGAGCGCAGGGTCAAGAGATCCGGACCGAACAGCTTGACGGCAACCGCGGCACGCGTACCCGAGAGCATGTGGTCGATCCGATGACTGATGGGCTGACCGATGCTGAACACGGTTCCGGGAACAACGGAAAACTGACTTCTCAGGGCTGCCAGAAACTCCTCGAGCCCTCGCTCCTGCAGTCTGAAGCGAACGTCGATCTCTGCACCGTTGACTTCCTGGGCATGCTCGTCCAGTTCGGCCCGACCGGTACGTCTCGAAGTGGACAGCACCTCGGGGTTGGAGTGCAGGATCTCTTCCGCCGTGCGACCGAGGCGATCCGACTCCTGCAATGAGGTCCCGGGAAGCGTAATCTGCGTGATGGTGAGTGTTCCCTCGTTGAACTCCGGTAAAAACGTACGACCCATGTAGGGCACCGAGAGCAAGGCCGGGATCAGCAGCACCAGAGCCACAGCCAGAATCGGCACGGGTCGGGAAAGAGCCTGATTCAGCAGCGGGGCATAGAGTTTCTTGGTGTGGCGAACCAGCCAGGCTTCTTCCGCACGGTAGAGCGCCTTCGACCTCGGAATCAGGTACGAGCAAAGCGCGGGAGTCACTGTCAGGGCCACCAGCAGCGAGCCGAAAATGGAGACGATGTAAGAGATGCCGAGTGGGCGCAGCATGCGCCCTTCCAGACCGCTCAGCGCGAAAAGCGGAACAAACACCACGATCACGATCAGAGTGGCGAACATGATGGGATAACGAACTTCACTGGATGCTTCGTAGATCACCCGGTCATCGGGTTGTCGATCCTCACCCCGCTTCAGATTGAGGCGAAGGCGCCGGAACACGTTTTCAACGTCGATAATCGCATCATCCACAAGAGCCCCGATCGCGATGGCCATGCCTCCCAGGGTCATCGTGTTGATCGTCCCACCGAAAAGCCAGAAGATCCCGACAGCAAAAAACAAGGAGAGTGGTATGGCTGTAATCGAGATGAACGTGGTCCGCAGATTCAGAAGGAAAAGGAAGAGAATCACGACGACCAGGATGGCCCCGTCTCTGAGGGCTCGGAGGACATTCGATACGGCTACCTTGATGAAGTCCGACTGGCGAAAAATGAAGCGCTCGATCCCGATCGCTTCCGACAGAGACGACTCGATCTCATCCAACACGGTGTCGATCTGACGTGTCAATACCAGGGTATCGGCTTCGGGCTGTTTCAAAACCGCCAGAACCACTGCTTCTTTACCATTGACGGAGCCAACTCCACGCCGGACCCTGGGGCCGATGACGACACTCGCGACATCCTGCAGGCGGACAGCGGGACTCGAGGATCCGCCAATCGGAGTGCGCCGCAGCTGATCGAGGCTCTGCACCCGCCCCAGCCCTCGAATCAGGAATTCCTTGCCCGAGCGGCTGTAGAACCCCCCCGAAGAATTCGAGCTGGACGCGGCTGCTCCCTGCATCACATCGTCCAGGGTAATTCCGTGAAGGCGAAGGCGTTCCGGGTCAACCAGGACCTGGTATTGCTGGACCTCCCCGCCCAGCGGGATGACCTGCGACACCCCGGCCAGAGCCAGAACGCGGCGCCGTATCGTCCAGTCGGCAAGGGTTCGCATCTCCATCAACTGGTCGGGCTCTCCCGTAACGCCAATCAGCATGATCTCTCCCATGATGGAAGAGATGGGAGCCAGCACCGGCGTGGGAATATCGGGGGGTAGCATGGCTTGCTTCAGCTGCAGCTTCTCGGACACGACCTGCCGGGCCCGAAAGATGTCCATTCCCCAGTCAAAGTCCACCCACACAATCGAAATCCCAATCCCGGAGACCGACCGAACCCGCCTGACTCCCGTCGCTCCATTGAGAGCTGTCTCGATCGGGAAGGTCACCAGCGTCTCGACCTCCTCGGGGGCCATGTTGTGAACCTCCGTCAGTATGGTGACGGTGGGAGCGGTGAGGTCGGGAAAGACATCGATCGGCAATTGCAGAGCCAGATAGACTCCGATGACCAGCGAAGCCATCATCCCGATGACCACGATCAGCCTGTTCTGGATTGACCACCGGATCAGAGCGTTCAGCATAGTACTTAGTGAACGTGCCCGTGCTCGGGCACCTCGCTGGAACGACTGGCCAGAGCCACGTCATAAGCTCCAACGGTCACGATCCTCTCGCCTGCTTCCAGCCCCTCCAGGATCTGAACCCAATCCCGATCCCGCAGGCCGGTCTTGACGAGGCGGCGCTCGAACGTCTCACCCCCGACCTGGACGTAGACAACGGTCCGGTTCTCCTCGAGCAGAACGGCTGACCGGGGAACCCCCAGGGCCTCGACAACTTCGGCTGTCATCAGATCGAGACGCCCGAGTGTGCCGAGCTTGAGGCGCTTTCCTCGATTCTCCACCTCAAAGACGACCGGGAAGGTCCGGGCTGCGGGATCGATGATGGAACCGATCATGACCAAGGAGGAGAGCTCGAGGCTGATTCCGTCCAGTCCCGGGAGTTCCAGGGTCCCCCCTTGCAGGGACTCCACTCTGGCAAGATCCGTCTCAAAAACCTGCCCCTGGACCCACACCGTCCGCAGGTCGACAATCCGGAAGAGCATTTCCCTGTCACCGACGTACTGTCCCGGTATGGCGTTGCTGGCCACGAGCTGGCCCGAGATAGGCGCGTGCACGGGAACTCGCTCTTGAATCGAACCCAGGAGCTGCCCGGCAGAGTCATAGCGGGAGACGGCCTTTCGATAGGCCGCCCGCGCCTGCCGGGCGGCCTCCAGGGAAGCTCTCCGGACTTCCAGTTCAGAGAGGACTTGCTCCAATCGCCTTGTGGGCAGGGCTTCCGCCTCCACCAGGGCGGTAACTCGTGCGGCCTCCTTCTCCGCCAGTTGAATCCGGGACTGTTCTGCGGCAACCGCGGCCTCAGCTCGCGCCATATCCTCTGAAAGGCGGCTGAGGGTGATGCCGGCACCCACCTGGCTGTCGAGAAGGCTGGCTCGGTCCATCGGGAGGAGTTCCACGTATCCGAGCAGATCCCCCTTTCTGAGAGTGGTGCCCAGGGCTGGAATCCCCCCGGCCGGTGGCTCGTAACGTCCCCCCATGGCGGCGGACACAACGCTTTGGGCCCCGGTCCTGGGTATGATCTGAGCCGGAACGCGAACGGTCTCGAGGAGGGTCTGGCGTCGAGCCTGCGCCGAGCCGAAGGGGAGCTTCCACTGCTGCTCTTTCAAGTAGGCAATGGACTGGCGGGTGTCCTTCGCTTCCGCAGGTACCGGTCTCTCATCTTTCTCCAACACAGCAATGGGTCCATAGCGGAGGCTTGTCTCGACTTCGTCGGTCGTGACTTCCAGTTGCAGCGTGTACTCTCCCGCCTCATCGAAGGTGATCGTGGGTGCGAAGATCCCGGGTGTGTCGGGATTGCCGACGGTGACCGTTCGCGGAGGTGCCCCATTCTTGACGAATCGAAACAATATGGGACCCTGCGCAAGCGGCTGGAAGTCAGCGAGCCGAGTCAAATGAACCGCGAATTTGGCCGCGTGCCCTACCGACAGTCGCGGGTGCTCCATGAAGAGCTCGAGGTCGTCGGTCCACAGAGTTGCGGAAATGGAAAGCTCGTCATCGGCATGAGGATGAGTCGGCCCGCTGTGGCTGTGGGCATCCTGCGGGGCCGGGTCCTCGGCCCCCGGATCGGAGCAAGTCGACAGCACCAGCGCGAGCAAAATCAGGAATCGTGTTGATTTCTCTCTCATGGCTGTATGTCGCGAAGTGGAATCCCGACCGACGCTTCCAGTTCCAGGCGGGCAATGTGCAACTCCTCGAGCAGTTGAACCTGTTCGAGAGAGGTCTCACGCCGGGTCCGGAGAGCATCGAGATACTCCAGGATTCCGGCCTCTCCTTCCCCATAGCTGAGGGAGGTGATGTCAACGATCCGATCCAGTTTCTGAAGAAAGTCAGCGTTGAGCCGGCGAGAGGTGTCCAGAAGCCTGGAGTAGATGGAATAGGCCTTCTCAACTTCGTAGCGTATCCAGGTAGTCTTCCAGTCGCTCAGCATTCTCTGACGATGACTCGAAGCCAGTTTCTCGACAATAGCCCCCTGCCTGCGATCCCAAAGGGGGAGTGGTAGCTGAACCCCTACGAAGAAGGAGTTCTGGCCAAAGTCTCGTTTGTAGCCTCCTCCCAAATTCAGATTGGGGATGTTCTTCGCCTTTTCCACCTTCAAAGCCGCCTCTGCCGCCTGCACCTCGATTTGCTGCTCCTTCAGGTCGGGACGCGAGGCCAGGGCCCGGCTGACAAACACGGAAGAATCGGGGAGGTCGGTCGGGGGCGATCCGTCGATGCTGAATCCAGGCACAGGCCCTTCGTCCCACACAATCATGGAGGCCAGCTCGTTCCAGGCAGACTGGAACTCCCGCTCCGCTCTGGAAAGCTGGATCACGTACCCGAGTTCCTCAGCTTCAATCTTCATCTGGGCCAGACCAGACACTTCGCCCACCTCGTAACGCCGGCTGTGCGTCTCCAGAATCTGCGAGTATCCTTCCAGCCCTCTCTGCAGCGACTCCCTGCTTTTTGAAGCAAAATACACTGTGACGAAGAGCCGGGAAACAGCGAGTCGTTTCCGACGGAGGAAGTCCAGGTAGCGGGCGTTCTCGGCATCCAGTTCGAGTTGGGCAAGATCACGACGCTTGCCGCGCTGGCCGCCCAGCTCAAATTCCTGCGAGGCCCAAAGTAGAAACTCCTGATCATCGAAGGTGGACTCCGGCCGGTCGACAGGATAGCCCTCCTGGGTAAAGTTCACAGTAGGGTTTTCCCAGACCGGCGCCTGGCGGAGCCTCCCGCCGGCCATTTGCAGCTTCTGCTTCTCCGCCGCCACCAGTGGATTCCGATCCAGAAAACGGGAATAGGCCGCTTCCACCGTGAGTTCCTGGCCTTGCACCGCAGAGAGCATGAGGAAACAGGCGATTCCACAGCTCCGAAAGAAAATTTTCATTTTCTACAATCTGTAGAAATTAGAATCAAAAAAACGTTTGGTACTTCCTAGCGAATGAGCGTGCCCAGAATGGTCTCCAGGGCGTGATGTGCACTGGAAAGACCGAATGCTGTTAGGATCAGGGCTCCCAGGAGCAGCGGACCCCACCTGAACCTGCATCGTGCCGATTGAGCTCCCGCGAGCAGACTTTCCACTCGCTGTCTGAGAGCGGCGTCCGTGCCGGCAGCATAAGCCAGTGCAGGGCTTGCGGACCCCACCGATCGGGCCAGTTTCAGGATCGTCAGTGAGACTTCCTCAGGTTGGGCCCCGCCACGAAGTGACGCTGAGTCACATTCGAGCTCGGCAGCAGCCTTCCATTCATCCTCGATCCACTGGAAGCCCGGAAAGAGCGAGGCAGCCATTCGCAGCACCAGTAACTTCACCGGATCTCGTCTCCGCACGTGCTCCAGTTCGTGGGCGGCCACAATGCGCCGCTCCGCCCCGCTCAGAAGCCGAACAGCCGAGCTGGTTAAATAGGGTCGGGGCTGCAGCAGCCCCGCCACGAAGGCGGCCGGGGTCTGGCTGGGAATGATGAGAAACCCGTCATGACTCTGGGTGCCTTCCGCCAGACCGAGCTTGTGGTTCATAGACAGCACCGAGTGCCCTGCCTTCACCAGGGAGTAGAGGAATAATGCCGTGCCTACCAGCAAGATCGCCCAGAAAAAGATCCCCTCTGGCAGTGAGGCGCTGGCGTGGGTCCAGCAGAAATGTGGATGGCCTGGATGAACTTCGCAGTGATCGGGGATCCAAGCCAATCCCTTCAGGGCCGCTGAGGATAGAGATACTCCCCCAACCAGGATTCCAGCCAGGAACGGGACCACTCCGAAAAAGAACCAGAAACTGCTGGAAAAATTGGAGTTGCCGCCTCGCAGGAGCCTGGCAAAGGCCCCTACCAGGAATGCCGCGCTCCAGACAGCCGCTGCCATAAGGGCAACGACGTAGAGCAGGAAGGTGGGAAGCCCGAGGCCACTCATGCCTGCTTCTTCCGAATCAGTTGTTCGAGTTCAGCGAGCAAGTCCGGATTCGTAGAGACCAGATCCACAAACGTGTTCAGAACGGGCCTGGAGTCATCCTTCATCAACCCCACCAGCACGTCCCGCGTGAGCTCCGCCTCGAAGTCCTCTCGCTTGACCGCCGCGGTGTAGGCAAAGGGTCGTCCCATCTTCTGCCTGACCACCAGGCTCTTACCATGAAGGCGGTCCAGTATGGTCACGATGGTCGTATAGGCGAGGTTAAGCTTACCGAGGCGAGAATGAATTTCGCGGGCGGTAGCCCCGGGATTCTGCCACACCAGGCTCATGACCTGGCTTTCCAGTTCTCCCAGTACCTGGTCCACACCCTCACCCGCGGGCTGGAATCTCAATCGTCTTTTCGAGGACATGAGTCATCTATTCTACGCTGTGTAGAAGTTGGAATGCAACCTGGGATGGATTCCAGATTCCAAAAGAAAAAAGGGGGGCAGAGTAGACTGTCCCTTTTCAGATCCAGAGATCGCTCAGCACTTCACCTTTTACCAGCTCCCGAGGTTGATCCAGATGATTCCGAATCTCCATCTCCGGATCGATGCCCAGGCTGTAATAGATGGTCGCCAGAAGGTCATTCGGATGGACGGGCTTCTCGCGGGGAGCTGAGGCCGTGGCATCCGATTCCCCGTAGAGACGTCCTGCCGGCATTCCTGCTCCTGCGACCATCGCGGTGTAGCAGTAGGGCCAGTGATCCCGTCCATCCGGAGAATTGGCATTTCCGGAGGTACTGACTCCCAGTTGAGGGGAGCGGCCAAACTCACCCACCGCCACAACCAGCGTCTCCTCGAGCAGACCTCGATCGTGCATGTCTTCCAGCAAAGCCGAGAGAGTCTGGTCCAGAACCGGGCAGTGAAGGTTCTTCAAGGGGCCAAAATTGGAAGCGTGGGTGTCCCAGGCATCCACTTCAGGCCGCCCGTTGGCCACGGCCGGCCAGTTGAGCTGCACGAACCGTGTACCGGCCTCGATCAATCGCCGAGCCAGCAGCGCTCCCTGTCCAAAAGTGGTCCTGCCGTAGCGGTTGCGTATCTCGTCGGGTTCTTTCTCGAGATCGAATGCGTCACGGGCCTTGCCCGACAGCACCAGGTCTAACGCCTTTTCGTAATACTCATCCAGCGCGTGGCTCTCGACCGCTTTTTCGAGATCGGGCATCGAGCCATTGATGCCTTTGAGAAGAGTAAAACGGTCCTGCAGTCGCTCGGCTGGAACCTCTTTCCGCAACTCGAGATCCTCGAGTTTCAGCGTCTGGTTTGGATCCTGATAGAGCCGATAGGGATCGTAGGCCTTTCCCAGGAAGCCAGCCGAACCCCCTTTTCCAATCACCTGGGATTCCTGCAGGGGGCGCGGCAATTCCACAAAAGGCAAGACTGGCTCCGTGGGAGGAAGCAGCTTGGAAATGTGGGAACCGGCGGTAGGAAAGTCAGCCGGGGAAGGTGGCTCCAGTTGACCCGAAGGCGAGACCCGGTCGGGAGGAAAACCCGTCAGCATTTGATAGATCGCAGCAGTATGGTTGAAGAGTCCTTTCGGGGTGTAACTCATTGAGCGAATCAGAGTACATTTGTCCACCTGTCCGGCCAGTTTGGGCATCGTCTCGCTCAACCAGATGCCGAAGCGAGAATCATGAATGACCACGTAATAAGGACCGTTGTCAGGCAGCAGAACATCCAGTCGACAGTCCACGTCCAGCCCCGGGGCATCATCGTTGGAGGCAATTTCTCTTTCCCGGGCGTCCAGCAGGCGAATCAGGGGGTCTAAGCCTGAGCCGGCCCGCCTCGCTTCCACCGCGAGCACCAACTCGTCGCCCTTGTGGCCCTCAAACCGATACACGTCTCGATCCGGACCCTTCAGTGTCCCAGTCACCGTCACAGGCACCCGCTCCAGTTCCTGGCTGGCCGCAGGAGAGTCATTCAGAGCCTGATGCGTTGTCAGCAGAGATTCCTCTTCTCTCACCTCCGGGAAGGCTCCCACACTGAATAACAGGATATTGGAGAGTCCCTGAGGTGAGCTCAAGCGGATCGGGTACAGTCCCACTGGGACGTCAGGATCGAATTCAACCAGGTAAGGCAGTACTTGTCTTCCGGCTCCCTGCATTTTTGAGCCGGACTTGCCGGAAGTCATGGGAGTGAAAGTCGCGGGCAACGGCGTAATAATCTTTGGATCGGCAGGGAGATTGCGTCCTACCAGCTTCAGCACCAGGGCTTCGCCCAGTTGCCCTCCGGGGGGGTCGAGCTTTTGCAGAACCGGTCCCTGAGCCAGGCAGGGAACATGCAACAGGATGAAAAGGAACAAGACGGCAGGCACAAACCAGGCGCTGCTATGCAATGTCCCGGATCGTCGTATTATTGCGGTGCCCATCAATTGCCTCCCTGTAGTCGACCAGCCGCGGCTGGTCGACTCGAGAATCCCGGAGAATCCTCAATCGGTACAGGGACAAACTCCTGGAGTAGTCTTCCCGATTCAGTCGCATAAGTTCTCACCCGGCCATCGAATCCTCCCGCAGCCAATTGCTGGCCGGTTGGATGAAAAGCCACCGTATAAATACCGGCTTTGCTCCCCTCCAGGAAGAGCAGACGTTGCCCCGTCTCGACATCGTATACAGGGAGTCTGTTGCTGGCGGTGGCCACTGCAATCTTCCTTCCGTCGGGACTGAAAGCCAGTCCCAGAATCTCTCCGTCTTGCTTCTCAAACTCACGGATCAGGGTCGTCTCATCATCGATCGACATCTTGCGAGGTCGCTGGGTCCTGTAATAGAAGGGAATCCGGTCCTCTCCCCCGATCACGACCGTACTCCGACTTGGGTGACGGGCGATGGCAGTCAATTCTCCCCGCAGTCGATTGATGTTTTCCACAAACGCCCCGGTAGAGGCGTTGACCAGCTTAGCAGCCCGATCCCGTCCTACCGAAACGATTCGGTTCCCGTCGAGAGTGAAGACAGTTCCCAGAACCCAGTTCTCGTGATGGGAGATCTTGAGCAGTTCCCGTCCCGTAGCGGCCTCCAGAACCCGCACCGTTTTGTCGGAGCAGCCAAACGCCACTTTCGAGGAATCAGGAGAAACCGATGCACCAAACACCGTGTCATGGCAGACGGTGACGGAATTCCTGAGCTTCCTGGTCGGAAGATCCCAGAATTGTACTTCTCCAAATCGGGCCGGAGTCCCCCCGGTGGCCAGCAAAGTCTTCCCGTCGGGCAGAAAGCTCAACGACTGAATTCGATCTGAGAGCCCCGGCAGGCGAGCTTCGAGCCCGGAACCGTCGGCCGCATGCAGCAGCACCTCCCGGTAGCCGGATACCGCCAGATGGGATCCGTCGGGCGAATATGCAATGGCCGTGACAACCGGAGGGAGCTGGTAGGTTGGAGGTTCCCCGCCGGGGATGCGCTGCGACAGCTGTGCGAGCGTATCGTCTTCTGCGCCCTGCTCGATCCACTTCCGAAACAGCTCGATCTCTTCGTCCGAAAGAGGATCCTGTTCCATCGGCATCCGCGGCTGTTGATCACCGGTGAGGTGGGCGAGAACCAGACTTTCCCCGGGTTTTCGAGGGACGAAAACGGGCCCGCTCATGCCTCCTTTTTCAAAGGCCTGATAGCTGGTGAGGTCGAGATACCCTTTCTTCAACGCGGGTTGATGACACCCCTGACAGTTGCGTTGGATGACTGGCCAGATTTCTCTGGAATAACTGATCTCTTCCTGCTCTGCCGGCTCGGAAATCTGGCCGCTCGCAGGAACCAAGAAAGCCGCCAGAAGGAGAAGGAAGACAGTCCCAAGTTTGCGGCGGCACTTCATGCCTGGTACCGTATTCGTGAAAGGGAGTCCTAAGATAATTGAAACCATCACCCGGGGCTCGACTACGGGCAGTCCACTCAGAGGACTGCCGATCCGACTGTAGATACATTTCTCCTTTTTATCAATTATCTACGGATCGTCTCATTTTTCAAAGCGCTATCTCATCCAACCCCCGGACTACATCACTCATCAGAACCCAGAACCCATTCACCGCATCTAAGAAAAGGACCGCTGGGCCGTTATAAAGCGGAAGGGGCACCAGGAACCCTCCGAAGTGTCAAAAGCAGACTAATGAAGGTCTTTGCCAAGGGGATATGCCATGAAGATCACCGTTTCAGCACTCATTCTTCTGACCCTGGTCAGCCTCCTGCCCTGGGGTGGGCAGGAGGGGTCGAGCCAGGAACCGCCCCAAGCGGGTCCGGTGAACTACGGTGACTACAGCTCAATTCAGGAGACGGCCGAGCAGTTCTACGCCAGAAAGTCCTTTCAGCGGGCCTATGACACGTATCTGCGCGCCCCTGACCTGCAGCTGGATCCTGAGCAGACGAGATGGGTCGAGTTCCGGCTGGCCGACACGCTTTGGAGATCCAGGGCTGCGACTCAGTCCTCGGACCCATCTCAGCTGGAGGAAGCGGAGAGACAGCTCCAGGAACTGCTGCGAAAGGAGCAAAAGGATGTGGTGGCGGCCGAGATCTACCAGTCGCTGGGGGATTACCACTGGATGCGCCGCAACGCCCGCAACTGGCACCAGGCCTGGCCCTACTATCAGAAAGCTCTCGACTACTGGGCGGGATCCCGCGATCTGGAGGTGGCCCGCCGGCGCTACCTGCAAGGCGTTTTCTCGATCAGCCTCCCCCACTGGGAGGATCAAGGCTATTACTATGGCTATTACGGCAACTATCTCCCTCTTCCGATACTTCAGAACACTCTCAACCTGGCCCGGACGGACGCCGAAAAGACGCAGGCCAATTATCTTCTGGCCACGACGCTCGCGGCCCAGGGTAACTGGACCCAGAAGAAGCGAGCCGGCCGCCACTTCGAGGCGGCCCTGGAAGCCGGCAGGAGAGTGGACTGGTACGACGACGCTCTTTTCCGATTTTCCCAGTTCATGTCCAACACCGGCCGGATTCGGCTTCGGGAAAACGGCCAGTGGTACAACGAGCCGGACTACATCCGCGCGGTGGAGCTGCTGAGAAGACTACTTCGAGACTACTCCAAAGGCGAGACGCGTTACTACGACCGGGCCCAGCGCCAGCTCCAGGAGATCACGGGCCCCAGGATCGGGGTTGGGGTTTCGAGCGTATTTCTTCCCGATTCCGAGATTCAGTTCCATCTGAACTGGCGAAACGTCCACTCCATCCGCCTGGAGGTGTATCCGATCGACCTGGTCGATGAGGTCTCCCTGCACCTGGAAACAAAACAGGTGAACTGGATCGACACACTTCACGTCCAGGGGCGGGAGACTCTCCGCAGCTGGGCCAAATCGATCGAGAACGAGTCCGATCATCGACCCGGTTCTTCGCAGGAACGGCTGGAGAAGCTGCCGCCCGGTGCCTACCTTCTGGTCGCCAAAGCAGGTGGCAAGGAGGCTCGGGATCTGATTCTGGTTTCGGAATCGTCCCTGGTCCTCAAGACTCATGGAAGCAGTGCACTGCTGTACATGTGCAGCGCTCTGGACGGGTCTCCTGTAGCCGGAGCCGAGTTCTCCGTCTGGCGCTATTCCAGCGGGCACGACCGCTGGCTGCTCCGAAGGGGCCGAACCGGCGACGATGGGGTTGCCAGGATGCGCTTTCCCCGAGAGGGAAATAACAGCCACAGTTTTTTCGCAGCCGTGTCCCACCGAGATCAACAGGCCTTCAGCCAGGGCCATGGTTACTCTCCGCAGCACTCCAAATGGAAAGTGTACGTGCTCACCGACCGACCGGCATACCGCCCCGGGGAGAAGGCCCACTGGAAGCTGGTGGCACGACTGGAGTCCCCGCAGGGATACTCCACCCCTTCCGACCAGGAGCTGGAGATCGAGATCACCGATCCCAAGGGTGTCCGCATTGAAAAGACCGGGGTCACGTTGAACCGCTTTGGGAGCGGGTGGGGCAGTCTGGAGCTGACCGGAGCCATGCCCCTGGGAGAGTACAAAATCAGCTTCTGGGATCAGGGTCGGAAGCACTGGATCGGATCAGAGACCCTGCTCAGGCTGGAGGAATACAAACTGCCCGAGTTCAGAGTTCACGTAGAGCCCCCCCGCGAAGATGATCGGCCCCGGGTCTTTTCCCTGGGTGAAGAGGTCGAAGTGAAGGTTGTGACCGAGTACTACTTTGGAGGTCCGGTGGTGGGAGCCGAGACGGAGATTATTGTGTTTCAGCGCCCTTTCCAGCACTACTGGCGCCCTCCCGATGAATTCTCCTGGCTGCGGGATGCCGACCACAGCTGGAACCGTCAATACGGAGGCTGGCGCGGGCAGGAAGTCAAGCGCACTACCGTTAAAACGGACGAGGACGGAAGCGCTTCCGTGACCATTGATTAACCAGCACGGTTGGCTTGCAGGACGTCGAATTCGAGATTGAAGCCCGGGTGCGTGACTCTTCGCGCCGAGAAGTTGTCTCCAGCGGGAGAGTTCGGGTGACCCGGCAGCGCTACTTTGCCTATCTGCAACCCGACCACCATCTCTACCGGCCCGGTGACAAAGTAGAGCTGAAGATACACACGCTCGATGCCAACCAGCGTCCTCTCCAGGCAGAGGGAATCGTTACCGTCTACCAGAGTCGCTGGGAAGAGATCTGGATCGACCACCTGGGTCACGAGTCAAGCGCCCAAGAGCTCCGCAAGCGACAGGCAGGGAGGTCGGGGGTCCAACTGCCTGCAGGATGGCGTCTCAAGTATCGCGGTTATCGGGATGAAGAGATTCTCTCCCGCAGGATGCGCACGGACGAGGAAGGCCAGGCAGAGCTGACCTTCTCAGCTAAGAGCGAAGGCTACTATCGGATCCGTTGGGTCAGTGATCGGGAAGCCGACTTCCCGGTGCAGTCGGAGGCCCAGGTCTGGGTCGGGGATCGCCGCAGCCAGGACCTTGGTTATCGCCACGGCGGCCTCGAGATCGTACTGGATCGGGACACGGCCCGTGTGGGGCAGCCTCTGACGGCCATGCTGGCCAGCCACACCAGCGACCGCTGGGTTCTGCTCAGTGTGGAGGCGGAAGATCTTTACAGCTATCAGGTGGTTCATCTGGAGGGGACGGTCAAACTGGTCCAGATCGACATCGGGGCCCAGCACGTCCCCAATGTGTTTTTGCGGGCCTTCATGGTATCCGACACCCAGATTCACGAAGACACGAAACAACTCATCGTTCCACCCGCTCAGAATGCCGTCCAGGTGGAGATCGTCGCCAACCAGGACGAGTACCTTTCCCGCAAAAAGGGACAGATGACGCTGATCACCCGTGACGAACACGGAAACCCCGTCTCGGCCGAGGTCGCCTTTGGCGTCGTGGATGACTCCGTGTACGCGATTCAGGACGACTATGCCTCCGATCCGCTGCGCTTTTTCTTCGGTCGCAAGAGAAGCCTGCAGGTTCAAACCCAGAGCACTTTTCAGCAGAAACGCTACCTGCGCCTGGAAGAAGACGCAGATGGGAACCTGATTATGGCGGGGGCCAGGCAGGATCTGGGCGGAGGAATTGGTGGCGGTGTACCACCGAGAGGAGCGGTGGGACAAGAACTGAGCCGTGACATGAGTAGCCGTTCCGGCCGTCTGGACAACTTTGCTGCGGACGCGGTCATGGCCGAATCCGAGAGCCGGCAGTTCCGGGCCCATGCCAGCATGGAAATGGTTGCCGGGTACGCCGTGGCGCGAAAATCGGTCGCTGCTCCCCAATCCCAGGCTGCCCAGCCTGTCCAGGTCCGCAGCGATTTCAGCACCACCATCCTGTGGACCCCTGACGTCATCACCGGAGAGGACGGCAAGGCCATCGTACCGGTTACCTTCAATGACACCCTCACGACCTGGCGAGCCACGGCCCGGGCCATCACCAGCGATGATCATTTCGGCCAGGGGACCACGACCGTCGTCACCAACCAGCCCCTGATGGTCCGGCTGCAGTCCCCGCGGTTTTTCCTGACGGGTGACACGGTGACGGTTTCGGCGGTGGTCAACAACAATACGGGCCGGGCCCTGAGGACCAGCATCGAACTGCTGGCCAGCGCTCTGGGTTCCCCTCTCTCGGAGGCCCGGAAGAGCGTCTCGATCGAGGCCCAGGGCGACACCCGGGTGGACTGGCGGTTCAAAGTGGAGCATCCGGGGGAAACCCGGCTGAAGGTCGTCGCCCGGGCCGATAACTACTCCGATGCCATGGAGAAGGTCTATCCGGTTTTTGAGCACGGGATCGAGAAACTGATCGCGACTTCCGGCAAATCGATGGAGGAGTTGCTCAGGATTCCACTCGACCTGCCGGCTCGCAAACCCGAAAGTACCCGGTTGACCATTCAGGTGACACCCAGCCTGGCGGTGACCATGCTCGACGCCCTCCCCTACCTGATCGACTACCCCTATGGCTGCACCGAGCAGACCATGAGCCGCTTTCTCCCCGCTGCCATCACGGCTCGAACCCTCAGAAGAATGGGACTGGAAGCGGAAGACATCGCCGGCAAGTTGTTTGGAGGCATCCAGGCTGAGACGGCCTCCCAGACCCACCGAAAAGGACCCCGGGACTTGAGGCTTCTGGAGGACATGATCGAAAGGGGCTTGCAGCGCCTCTATGATTTTCAGCACAGCGACGGCGGCTGGGGCTGGTGGAAAGAAGGGGACAGCGACCACTTCATGACGGCTTATGTGGTGTGGGGGCTGAGCCTGGCCCTGGAAGCCGAAATGGAGGTGAAGAGTGATGTGCTGCAGCGGGCCGCCCGCTTCCTCGATCAGGAAATCGTGGAAGCAGAAACGACCCCTGACCTGCAGGCCTGGATGCTGCACGGCCTGAGCGCCTATCGTTCAGTGAGCCGCACGGGCCCCAGTTCTTTCCAGGTGAATGCCTTCAATCATCTGTGGAACAATCGAGAGCGGCTGAATGCCTATACGCGAGCCCTGCTGGCCCTCAGTGCCCACCAGATGAACAACCCGCCGCGGGCCCAAACCCTGATCGAGAATCTGGAGAACGGTGTCAAGCGGGATCGACTTCCCCTGCAGTCGCAGCTGATCCAGCGGTCCTCTCCGGGTAAGGGGGGACTGCCGACGGCTCACTGGGGTGAGGACGGAATCCACTGGAGATGGTCCGAGGGTGGGGTCGAGGCCACGGCTTTCGCCCTTCGGGCACTGCTTCAGATCCGCCCTGACCACGAACTGGTGGATCCGGTCATCAACTGGCTGATCAAGAATCGGCGTGGAGCCCAGTGGAGCAGCACCCGCGACACCGCCATTGTTGTCCTGGCCCTCAACGACTATCTGGAGGTCAGTGGAGAGCTCGAACAGGAGGTCGGATATGAGGTGCGGGTCAACGGCGAAAAGATAGCAGAGCGTCACATCTCGGGCGCGGAATTGCTCTCCGCTCCCAGTCGCTTTGTGATCGACCCGGAGATGATTCGAGACCAGACCAATCAGATTGAGATCCGGCGAACCGATGGCGAGGCTCCTCTCTAACTACATGGTTGAAGCCCGATTCTTCAGCCTTGAAGAGCCCATCCAGGCGGAGGGCTATGAGATCTTCAGCCAGCGCGAGTACTACCGACTGGTGCCTCGGCCGACGCTCTTGAACGGGCACGTCCTGGAACGAGTCCGAGTGAAGGATGGAGATACCCTCAAGAGCGGCGAGCGCCTCGAAGTCGTACTCAGGATCGAGGCCAAGAACAACTATGAGTACCTGGTGTTCGAAGACCTGAAGCCGGCCGGCCTGGAAGCTCCCGGTGACTTTCATGCCCTGCCCT
Source organism: Acidobacteriota bacterium (assembly GCA_965248635.1). Taxonomy (GTDB): domain Bacteria; phylum Acidobacteriota; class UBA6911; order RPQK01; family CBDAPI01; genus CBDAPI01. The sequence goes on from OZ252114.1 coordinate 1,143,501, forward strand.
TGCTGGGCTACGCCATGTACGTCCCCGAGATCCGGACCAACAGTGAGGAAATAAGCGTCTCGGTGGCGGACTAGCCCGGATTATGCAAGAACCGTAGTCCGGTGTTGAAAAACGACTCGAGAAGTGGCCCAACTCGGAAGCGGGCAGGTGTGACAGGCGGATTTGCGAAGAATATTGGTTGGCGAGGCGTTTGAGTGGTTTGGGGAGTGAATTTCAGACAGATCTGGGCCTGGATGAGTGTCGGAAGCGGTTTTCCGGGGGAGCTGGGAAAAGCTAACTGGAGTTCAGGCGACTCAAGACGAGGTGGAAGAGGGGTTGTTCGGGGAAGGCTGAGGAAAGATGGACCCAGATGCGTCGAGTGGTTTGTCGGATCCGGGCCCCAATCTTGAGGACCCGACGACGTAAGGTTTCGATTTCGAGCTTGTGCCAGGGGGTTCCGTGCAGATAGTCGCGCAGGCGCACGAACATCTGGTAAGCCAGTGCATGCAGGAGGAGTCGAAACTGATTGGCCAGGAATCGATGACAGCTGAGTCGGTCCATGCTCAGATGATTCTTGAAGGCCTTGATGAAGTTCTCGGTCTGCCCTCGGTTTGTGTAGTGGTCATAAAGTGATTGGGAGCAGAGATCGTCCCGGTTGGTGACTACAAAGCGACGGTTGATCCCACGCTGATCGACCTCCACTTTGACAATGACGCGACGGGATCGATCCCAGCTGTGGGCTCGATAAAGAAACTCGTCAAACTGACGCTGTTTTTCCTCCAGCTCAACGAACCTCAGCCGAGTCGAATCCAGCAGCGGCTCGACCACTCGCTGCAGGCGAGGGTTTCGACTTAACCCAATGACATATTGGAGTTTATTCTCTTCACCTTCACAGAACTCGTAGAGCCGAGGCGTGGCAAAGCCGCTGTCGGCCCGAATCTCAATCTCGACATCCGTCCCCACTCCTTGTCGGATGGCCTCCACGACGCGCTTCAAAACGGGCACGATGTGAGAGGCAGCCCCCTTGTTGCCAGGTCTCAACATGGCACACACCAGGTCTCCCGTGGCGGCATCGAAGATCAGCAAAGGATGCAGAATGTGGTTTCGGTAATACCCGTGGTAGAAGGAGAACTCCTGTTGGCCGTGAGTGTGGTCATCGGTACTGTCCAGATCCAGGATGATCTTGCTGGGGCGTCTCTTCTTCAGGGAGCGCACATAACGGCCTAGCAGCCACCGGCTCAGACGCATCAGATCCTTCTTGGTGACGGAGTTCTCCAAACGGGAGAAAGTCGGCTGGGTGGCCAAGTCGGGATCGCTCTCGGGCAACTGATCACAGACTGTCTTGAGCATCGGATCCGAGCGCAGCGTATCGGCGTCGTTACAGTCTTCGTAGCCGGCCACGATCTGCAAGACTCGTTGTCGGATCAACTTCAACAGGTCATGACGAATGTAGCGTTGGTCTCGACTTTCCGAAATACAGGAACTGAAGCCCTCGCACAATCGATGTTGACGATCCAGCGATCCAAACAACAACCATCCTGCGTCGGAAGTGAGGCTCCCCCCATCAAAACGAGCCGTGATGTTTCTGTGGCTATGAAATGGCAGGGTATTCTGGCAGACTGTTTTTGACATTGCCGTAGCTCCTGTTTAGGGTCTTTGTTTCTCTAAACCCTTTTATATCAGAGAGCTACGGCCTTTTTTCTGGGCCCAAATCTCACTTGAATTTAGATCTCCTGCATAATCCGGGCTAGAAACCTCCAGCACCGGAAAGAAAGTAGACTGTTTGAATGTCCCCTTTCTTTCCGACCACCAGAGTCGCCCCTACGCTCCTACCCGGAAACTCTCCACCGTCCGGGCCAGGCCCTCTTCCAGGCTGACCTCGGCCGTCCAGCCCAGATCCCGTTGCGCAGCCTGGGAATCGAGAGCAGTCTTGAAGACTTCCCCCTGTTTGGGGGGGGCATGGAGGGGGTCGTGCCGATAGTCCGTCAATTTCTGAAGTTCCTGGAACAATTGATTGATCGATGTTCCGTGACCCGTCCCCAGGTTGTATTCCCGGCATTCCCCAGCCTTGAGGGCCAGCAGGTTCGCCCTGGCCACGTCTCCCACGTACACGAAGTCTCGTTCCTGCTCACCAGTCCCGTTGATCGTGACCGCTTTGTTGTCCAGCATCTGGACGGTGAAGATAGCCACGACTCTGGCCTCGCCATGAGGATCCTGGCGTGGTCCGTAGACATTCGGATAGCGCAGGGTAGTGAACTGTAAGCCCGAGTTGTGCCGGGAGACGTGCAGGTGATGTTCCACGTGGTGCTTGCTGGCGCCGTACGGGTCGAGGGGACGAATGGGGTGGCTCTCGTCGACCGGAAGGCGCTCCGGTTCACCGTAGACAGCACCACCAGTTGAAGCATAGACGACTTTCTTGACTTCGTACTTGCGGCAGCATTCAAGCAGGTTGACCGACCCGACCAGGTTGACATCAGCATAAAGGACCGGCTTCTCGAGCGACTCTCGGACACTGGCGCGAGCTGCCTGGTGCGCAACATAATCGGGATAGACCACCTGAAAGATCTCTTCGAGGCCCTCTTTTCGAATATCCAACCGGTAGAAGGACGCTCGCACAGGAATGTTTTCGATGTGCCCACTGGAAAGGTCATCCACCACCGCCACCTCGTAGCCGGCCTCGAGAAGCGTGTCTACGACGTGTGATCCGATGAATCCCGCGCCGCCTGTCACTAATACGGTTTGTTTCATTGTGCTCAATCCGATATTCAAAATCGCAACCGTCAACGGTCAACTGTACAAAGTATGAGGTTCACAGCGCAACGGCCCACATCACAACCGTGCAACTCGTAAGGGGATCAAAAAGGGGACATCTACTCTGTCCCCTTTTTTCTCAGCCTTCGATTTCATCTCGAGTCCTCCTGGGGAGACGCTCGAAGACGACTGCCAAGTTCGGCACGCCAGGTTGGCGTACCCTACGATTGGCTGGGTTTACGCTCAGCCTTGCGAAACCACCAGGGCGAGACCCACAGCACCAGGCAGGCACAGGCCAGTAGAGCCGCCGCGGGTCGGGACACGAAATCGAACAGGGTGGTGGACTTGCTGAGGCTCTGAACAAAGGTCTCTTCCAGCCTTCCGCCCAGAATAATCCCCAGCACAACGGGTCCCAGCGGTACGGCTCTTGCTTCCAGGAAGAGGCCCAGCAGACCCATGGCCAGCATGACCCAGACATCGAAATAGCTGCCTCGGATGGCGAAGGATCCCACAAAGCAGAAAAGGAGGATGAGGGGAAGAAGGATCCTGCGCGGTACCCGCACGAGTTGGGTCCCCAGCTTCACGGCCAGGAGCCCCACGGGAATCAGGAGGAGGTTGGCCAGGATGAAGCACCAGTAGATGGAGTAGACGAGTACCGACTGGTCGGGGTCCGTAAAAATGCGCGGCCCCGGCGTGATGTTCTTCATCAGCAGGACGCCGATCACGATGGCCGTAATGGAGTCTCCCGGGATTCCGAAGACCAGGGCGGGTATCCAGGAACCGGCCAGGGCTGCGTTGTTGGCGGCGGTGGAGGAGGCGACGGCCTCCAGCGACCCCGTTCCATACCTGTGGGGGTTCTTCGACACTCTCTTGGAGACTCCCAGGGAGATCCAGGCTGCGATGTCCGCTCCGGCACCCGGCAGCATTCCTATGGCCGCTCCGATGGCGCTGGAGCGGAGCCAGGTCAGCTTGTGAGCAGTCAGCTCGCGGAACGATGACAGCAGGGAGCTTTCCGAGGTTGGACGGGGGCCGTCAGTCCCGGCAGCGAATGAAAAGGACAGGAGTCCCTTGAAGACTTCGGAAACCCCGAACAGCCCGATCATGGCGGGAAGAAAGCTGATTCCTGAGAGCAATTCGTCGAAGCCGAAAGTGAGCCGGGGTGCGTTGTGCACGCGGCTCAGCCCCACTGCAGCAAGGAGCAGGCCGAGGAAGAGCGCAATGAGTCCGTTCAGGGCCGACCCACGTGACAGGAATGCACCACAGGTCAATCCCAGCAGGATCAGCCAGAAGAACTCGTAAGTGGAGAAATAGAAGGTCAGCCGGGCCAACCAGGGCGCACTCGAGATCAGCACGACAGCTCCAAACAGGCCTCCCGCTACACTGAACACAAGAGCCACCAGCAGGCACTGTCGAGCCCTCCCTTGTTGGGTCAGGGCGTAGGCATCAGCCACATAGGCTGCAGAAGAAGGTGTCCCGGGAATACGCAACAAAGCTGTAGGGATGTCTCCCGCGAAGATCGCGCAAGCTTCCAGGGTCACGATGGCGGCCAGGGCAGGCACGTCGTTTAGAAAGAAAGTCACAGGGACCAGCAGGGCCACGGCCATGGTTGCCGTAAGACCTGGGATTGCGCCCATGAAAACCCCGTACAGCGCCGCCAGGAAGATGACGAGGATGACCTGGAACTGCAGGACTTGTGCTAGAGCTTCCAGCAAACCTTCACCATCCCAGCCAGCCGCGTGGAAGGACGACTCCCAGCCGGTTCGCAAAGAGTTCGTAGACCAGAGGAACCGTCAGCAGAGCCACGCCGGCACTTACCCACCAGCGGTTCTTGAGTCTCAGCAGAGCCAGAAACAACAGGGCGGTCCCGGCCAGCAGGAATCCCGCCGCGTCCACAACCAGCAGAAAGACAACCAGCAGCAGCACGATTTCAAGACTGACCCGAAGCCCTTCCCGGCTCGTGGAGAGGCTACGGGGAGCCAAAGAAGAGCGGAATGCAGCGGCCAGAAGAGTCACCAGAAGGGCGGCCGAAACCAGGACAGGGAAGACCATCGGACCGATCGAGCCTTGCTCCAGGCTTTCGAAACGCTTCGCCGCCAGCAGCTCGCCCAGGACCTGGTCAATCTGGGCCAGCTTGGCCGCGAACTCCTGCGTCGGGATCCAGCTGACGTTGAACCCCTGACCCTCGAGAATTTCCGGAAGAGGCCTCCCATTCACCAGGGTGCGGCCTTGAAAAGCACTTTCCAGGGACTGGAGGATCCGGTTCGCTATGGAGGGAGGGGTCGCGGCTGGGATTCCGATTCCCCGCCACGCCTTCACACTCCAGTCGGAACCAAACTCCCGAAAGGTAGGGACGTCTTCATAGCCAGCGGCACGTTCGGCCGCCATGACACCCAGACCCTGTACCTGGTCCGATTCGAGGAGAACACGGGCCTCCGGGAGACTGCAGGAGACCAGGTCTATGCCGCCGCTGACCAGGTCCTGAAGGGACGGCCCGGCGCCGGTCATGGGGATCCAGCGGACGGCGTCGGCACCCAGGCCGACGCTGTCCAGCCACCCCGCCAGGGCCAGGTGCCAGATACCCCCTGTGGCGGTGCCCGAGGCAGTCAGTTTCCCCGGGTTGTCGGAGATGTACCTCTCCAGGCTCGCCAGGTCGGTCCAGCGGCTCTCCCCGCCCACACTGAAGAGGGCAGCCGCGTCCTGATTGATCAGGGCGAGCGGCTGAAAGTCCTCCCATGACAAGTGGGTCAGATTGCGCCAGTGGAGCATGTTCAGCTCCACTGTCATCATGGTCAGCGTATGGCCGTCGGGCCGGGCTCTGGCCCCGTAGCGATGGCCCGTGACTCCTCCGCCTCCCGTCACATTGACGACGTTCACCTTAACTCCCAGATCTTCCTCGAGGTAGAGAGCCACCAGTCGGGAGGTTCGATCTGTGCCACCCCCCACGGCCCAGGGACAGACCAGCGTGATGGGCTGGCTCGGATAGTCTGCCTGTTTGCGACAGCCCGAAAATCCGGTCAGATAAATTCCCAGGAGCAAGGAGAAGGCCACCCGCTGACTCATTCCGAAGGAACCCTCCGAATGAACAAATCAATCTGATCTTCCAGGACCGACAACGGAATGGATCCGTTGAGCAGCACCGCATCATGGAACTCCCGGACATCAAACCTTTCTCCCAGGGCCTTCTCCGCCTTCTCCCGCAGCTGGCGGATCTTTAACTCGCCCATCTTGTAGGCCAGGGCCTGTCCGGGCCAGGAGATATAACGGTCCGTCTCGGTTCGAATTTCGTGCAGGGAGAGAGCCGTGTTTGAAGCCAGGTAATCCATTGCCTCTTGGCGGGTCCAGCCCCTGGCGTGGAGCCCGGTGTCTACGACCAGGCGGCAGGCTCGCCACATTTCATAAGTGAGCCGGCCGAAGTTGCTGTAAGGATCCGTGTAAAAACCGGCCTCCAGTCCCAGCCGTTCCGAGTAGAGTCCCCAGCCTTCTCCAAACGCGTTGAAGCCGGAAAACCTCCGAAACTCGGGCAGTTCCGTCAGCTCCTGACGCAGTGCATTCTGAAGGTGATGACCGGGCACGGCCTCATGCAGTGTGAGTGCCTCGAGCGTATACAGGGTGCGGCTCCCCAGAGAATGAGTGTTCACCCAGTAGTATCCCGGCCGGGTGCTGCCCATGGGAGCACCGACGTAACGGCCTGCCGTGTACTTGGGAGCGATCGCCGCGGGAACCGGTTCCACCCCGTAGGGGAGTCGCGGGAGCGTCTTGAAAAGGGCGGGTAGCTTGCCGTCCATTTTCTTGGCGATGTAGGAGGCTTCTTTCAGGAGCTGCTCGGGAGTCTTCGGGTAGAAGCGGGGGTCAGTGCGCAGGAACTGCAGAAATGCTGCAAAGTCGCCCTCGAATCCGACCTCTCGGATGACCTCGTCCATTTCCTTCCGGATCCGAGCGACTTCTTTCAGACCGATCTCGTGAACCTGGTCGGCTGTCAGATCCAGAGTCGTAAAATGGTGGATCAGGTAAGCATAGTACTCACACCCGTCGGGGAACTCCGAAGCCCCCAGGGTGGTGCGGGCTCCAGGACGGTACTCGTTGACCATGAAGGCCAGGAATTCCGCGTAGGCCGGTACGATGGACTCACGAATGGCCTGCTTACCCGAATCCCGGAGCCGCTCGTATTGATCTTTCGGGACGGCGGTGGGGAAGTGCTGGAAAGGTGCATAGAAAACACTCTCCTGGGGGTTCTCCACTATCTGAGATTGGATCGAGACTTCGTATCCTTCCAGAATGACCTGCGGCTGGGTGAAGCCGGTTCTCAGACCCTCTCGCATCAGTTCGATGTGCTCTCCCACGTAGCCGGGAAAGGCCTGCATTCGTGCGATGTAGTTCTCGTAGTCCCGCACCGTGGCCAGAGGCACATTCTCGGCAAGACGGGCGAAGCGGGTGTGAAATCCGCGGTCCGCCAGTATCGGGATCAGGTGGGAGCGGTAGCGAGAGGAGGCGATCCTGGAATCGAGCTGGATCCTGAAGATGTCCAGGTTGATCTGGTCCTTGAAAGCGAGTCGGCTCGGGTCGATCGCGTCAAGCCTGGCCAGAAGTTGCTCCAGGAAGTCGGTTCTTCGCTGCTCGGCCTCTTCATTGACTTCGGGAAGCCGGTCATTGAAGTCGTGAACTCCAACCGAGGTGGCAAACAGCGGATCCTCCTGCAGCCGGAACGCCCATTCATCTTCGAAGATCTGGTGAAGCTCCCGAGTTGGATCGGCTCCATCTGAGCTGCAGGCAGCCAGGCTCAGAGACAGAGTGCAAACAATTACGCTCTTGAACATCGAGGCCCCTCCGTATTTATGAAAGGGAGCACTAGGCAAGGAGTCTTGTGATTTGCTCCTCACTCCAGCACAGGGTTTGGTCGTTTTCAGGGCCGCCTGGTCGTTTGTTTCTCCGACAAAAAAAACCGGCGGAGGGGGCTGCTCCGCCGGTTCTTATATGGAGGGTTGTGTACAGATTAAACGGAGACCTTCGATCGTATTCGTTGTCTTTCGTTAAATCTTATTTGAAAAAATATCACATCTGGGCGAAAAAGTGCAACTGGATATCGCTACTTCTGTGACGGTGGGGACACTTCGGGCCAAGAAAGTGAGCCCCGGGCTTGAAATGGCGGGAAAATAACTTCGAAATCGAAATGAGGTTCAGTGCCGCGAACTCGTTTCGGGCTCGAACTTGAGGAAGCGCAAGAAGTAGTTCTCCTTGAGCAAGTGGGCGTCACCGACGATCCCGAATCCGGCCGCCTGGATCTCGCGAGTCACCGTGCCCCGGTCGGCTCGTACATGATCCAGGGTCCACTCGTCACTCTCTCCTTCCTTGCGCTCTAAATCGATCACGATCAACTGCCCGCCCTTGCGAAGCGCGCGGTGCACAGAAGCCATGGTCTTGGCAGGGAACTCAAAGTGATGGTAGGCGTCAGCCATGAACACCAGATCGACCGAGTTGGGAGGAAGCCTGGTGTCGTCCTGGGCACAGACTACTCCCTTAATATTGGACAGGCCCTCTTCTCGGGCCGTGTTCTTGATGTGCTCAATGAACTCGGCTGAGATGTCGACGGCCCATACGGTTCCCTTTTCGCCGACGGCTCGCGCAAACATCCGGGTAAAAAAGCCGGTGCCTGCACCAATGTCAGCCAAGTCCATTCCCTTCCTGAGAAGACAGGCCTGGACGATCTGCTCGCGCTTGTCAAAGACTTCCCGACCATCCCGCTCGAAGCGCTCGATGTAGTGATCGACATCGGGGTTTTCAAAGGGCTCATTGATGTCGGGCTTGACACTGGTCTGCTGCCCGAGGGCGGTGAAGGTCAGCACGCAGCCTAGAACCGCTTCCCCAAGAGTCACCCGGCAGGGCCGATTTGAAAGAAGGCGTCGGCGCTGGGAATGCTGTCGATTCATGGAAGTTAGCATAATGACCGCCGGCGCCGGTTGCTGCAAACCTCATGTGTTGTAACATTTGACGTGAGAGTTTCAGAGGAACAGGCATGAGTCCAAAGGAGAATAAGATCCGCTGGTGGCCGGCTTGGATCATCCTGGCTATGGCGGCTGCTCTACAGATCCGGGCGTGGGGGTTCGGCACTGGTGTCCGCCAGGAACGCTTCATGAGTTCTGTCGGATTCCTGTTGCTGACCGTTCTGGCTCTGCTGCTCTGGTTCTTTTTCCTTTCCCGCATCCGCTGGAAGCACCGTTTATGGGGTCTGGGTCTGATGGTCGTGCTGGGAGTGGTGTTTTTCAATCTGGTTCGGGTTCAGGGAGTCAATGGGGATCTGGTACCCATCCTTGCCTGGCGTTGGAATTCGGGGCTGGATGAAGCGCCCGTAGCCGGAGACGGCACGGCGACTCTGGCCCTGGTCACTGACCGGCCATTTCCCCAGTTCCTGGGCCTCCACCGGAATGCCACGATTCCCGAAGTGGCACTGCAGACAGACTGGGTTAGCCATCCCCCGCGCCAAGCCTGGAGGCGATCGGTCGGGGAAGGCTGGTCCGGATTTGCGGTGGTCGGGGATCTTGCCATCACTCTGGAGCAGCGGGGAGAAAGTGAGTTCGTAATTGGCTACGATCTGGGCAACGGAGAGATTCGCTGGGCGCACGAGGACCCGACTCGCTACTCAACCGTAGTCGGAGGCACGGGCCCCCGCTCGACACCCACCATCGATGGGAATGTTGTTTTCACCACGGGCGCGACCGGGATCCTGAATGCTCTGGATCTGCGAACCGGGGCGCTCAAGTGGAAAAGGGATGTCATCCAGGAAAATGGAAGCAGTGTCCCTGAATGGGGCTATAGCGCTTCGCCCCTGGTCCTCGAAGGGCGGGTGATCGTAACCGCTGGAGGAAAGGGGAAGCTGCTGATTGCCTATGATCGGGATTCCGGAGACCTGGTCTGGTCCGGGGGCGACGACGGGATCGGCTACAGCTCGCCAACTCTGATGAATCTGGCCGGCGTGCCCCAGATCGTAAGTTTTAACCATGGCAGCATTTCCTCGCACGATCCTGAGAACGGCCAGGTTCTTTGGAGCCACAAGTGGCCCGGCAGCCAGCCCAATGTCATGCAGCCGCTGCAGCTTCCAGGCAACCGAGTGCTAGCCTCCAGCGGCTACGGAGTGGGAGCCAAGCTCTTTGCGGTGCGTTCCTCCACTGCCGACAGTCTCTCGGTTGAACTCGTATGGGAAAGTCCCCGCATGAAATCCAAGTTCGCCAACATCGTGTACCACCGGAGCTACGTCTATGGCCTGGACGACGGAGTTCTGGTCTGTCTGGATCCCGAGACCGGACAGCGCCTATGGAAACGAGGACGCTATGGGCATGGACAAATGCTTCTGGTTGGTTCTCATCTCCTCCTGCAGACGGAGAAGGGAGAGATGGTGCTGATTGACCCGAATCCCGAGGAATTGAGGGAACTGGCGCGTCTTCGTGTCTTTGAGGGCAAGACCTGGAACAGTCCCACCCTGGCCGGGCGATTCCTGCTGGTTCGGACTGCCCGGGAAGCCGTCTGTTACGAGATGCCGATCCTCTGAACGTTCCATCGTTCCAAGGATGATCGGATCAGGGAACGTGGAACCTAGAACGTGGAACGTGTAACCTGATATTTTATCCCCCATGACTTCAGCAGTTCAGATTCGAAAAGGGAACGTTATCCTTTACAAAGGAGGCCCTCACCGGGTTCTGGAATACCAGCACCGAAATCCCGGTAAGGGAGGTGCGATCGTTCGTCTCCGTTTGCGCAACCTCAAAACGGGCGCTTCCTACGAAATCCGTTTCAACTCCCAGGAGAACGTCGAACGGGCCACGCTGGAGCAGCACGAGATGGAGTATCTCTACACCGACGGCAACCTCTACCACTTCATGAACACCCGCACCTATGAACAGATTGCCCTGGATGACGAAGCTCTGGGGGAGTTCCAAAGCTATCTGAAGGAAGGCCAGCAGATCGAAGTGGAGTTTTACGAAGGAGAACCGATCGGCATCGAAGTGCCTTCCGTGGTAGAACTGCAGATTGTCGCAACCGAACCCGAACTGAAGGGAGCCACCGCCAGTAACTCACCCAAGCCGGCCACCCTGGAAACCGGTGTCGTCATCCAGGTGCCGCCCTTCATTTCCGTCGGAGAAGTCGTGCGCGTCGATCCCCAGGAAGGTCGTTACCTGGAACGGTCTAAAGGCTGAACTCTTCGTTCGGGCGCAAAGATCCGTACCACGCCTAAGATCTCCCCTGAAGTGGATGCTCTGACTGCTGAGGAAGCAAGTCTCTCCTCGAACTCTGCCAGACCGGTAACAAAGGTATTCTGGTTGGCAATATACGGGTGAGGAGAGCGAGATAGGGAATGGTCCATACTGACACTCCGCAGCCACGATGAGAGGAAATCGTAACGACCACGGTCATCGCTCCAGAGAGGTCGATATCAGTTGGATAGAATCGACCTCGCCGCGGAGATCCTCTCCTGAGTCTCCCCCTGCCGTAGCTGCCTTGATTTGGCTGAAAGCTCCCCATTTGACTCTTGCCACGATGTAGGAGTGCTCAGTCTTTCCGAAGAGGTCGTAAATGACGGGCACAATATAGAGCTTACCCTCATCCGTCTCCGGGCCCAGTGCTCCGGTCGTTTTCAGGAGTAAGAACTGGGTTTGGTAGATTGCCTCCAGGCGATTCGGGTCGATCTTCTGTTCAAGAGTCAGCTCAACAATCTCCAACTTCCCGTCAAGGAAGTAGAGGTTGGCTCCCTTCATCTTTTCCAGACGTCTGTACTCAAGCTTGGCGTATCTCTTGGACTTGTCAACAAGCTCGTCCAGCACGGTCTGAAACTCTTGGTTCTCCCTGACCTTTTCGGGTTTTCCCAGTTTGGCAACTGCATCCCGCATCGTTGACTCGTGGAGGGTCAGCCCTCTCCACTGTCTGGACTTCTGTGCGAGAGTCGGGAAAAGGAGCGACCACGAGACGACGAGAACCAGAATGCGTTTCGAGGCAGGTCGCTGAAGCCTTCTGCTCATAAGCTACTCTTCCGATTTGAATGGGGATCTCTCTTCTTAATGATAAGGAACATGGGTCAACTACGCCAGATGGCTTCTGAGCTGACTGAGGGAACGGGCGCCTCTTCCGTACTCCTGAACTCCCTGGTGCAGTTCTTGCAGTTGTAGTACCGGCAGCCATGATCGTGGTAGATGCGGGAATCAAGTGGATTACAGACGTCTCGGTGCTTCTTCAGGCAAGTGTTGTTAATTGTCTCCAGCAACCTCGGAAAGCACGGTCTCACCTGGATTTCCTACTCGTTTTCTGGCAACAAACATGTATGAAACGGAGCAAGAGCTCATCTCGCTGCTGTCCCAACCCCGATTGCTCCTTGAGAGGCCAGGCCGGCAAAGGAAACATCATTCGACACTCCTTCTACATCACCTCGCAGGGCAGACGACGTCGCTACCGTTGCAAGCAGTGCGGCAGAACCTTCTCTTCCACCCACGGAACACCCTATTATCGGCTGCACAAACCCAGGTCTTTGTTCGATGAAGTCGTCCACATGTGTGTCCACGGCATTGCGATCTCGACCATAGTTCAAATCAAGCGCATGGCCTGGGGCACAGTCGCCCGTTGGCTCGAATCGGCATCCGCCTATGCACAGCGGTTCAACCGTCGGATGCTTCGAGGTTTTGTTATCCATGAACTTCAGGCCGACGAGATCAGGACATTTGCTGGAGCAAAGAAGCGGGTGATCTGGGTTCTTACGACCCTGGAAGTGTGGTCCAGACTTTGGGTCTCTGCAGGGGTTGGCCGCCGCAATTTCCGAAACATCAAGCGAGTGATTCTCAACACCTTGGAGCGAGGCCGTGTTGAACACCGCTTCCTGTTCACAACTGACGGTTTCGAGGTGTATGAGTGGGCGGCCAAGAGGCTACTCCCGGGTATCTGCATTTACGGCCAAGTCATCAAGAAGCGCCGGGAGAATCGGGTGGTCCGGGTGGATCGCAGACTGCTGCTCGGAACACAGGAACAACTGGAGGAGGCACTCTTCTATTCGGAGGACTCCACCACTCTCAACACCAGCTTCATCGAGCGCCACAATCTAACCATCCGCCAGGGCTGTTCCTATCTTGGCCGTCGCACCCCTTGCCACGCCCGCCGTACGGAATTCTTGGAAGGCCAGGTGGCTCTGCTCATGGCCTATTACAACTTTCTGCGACCGCACACGGCTTTGAAGTTCGGTGAGACGCTAAGGACTCCAGCCATGCAAGCTGGACTGGCTAAAAAGAGGCTCTCCTTCCGGGACGTATTCACCAGCCAGGTGGCGTTCTTTTTATTTTTGTTGATGGTGGTTGTCGCACGGTACGCCAGATTGGATCTCAGGTCTGTCCAGTTTGGGCACTGGAGGGGGAATGGCTCAACAACACTTGCCTGAAGAAGCACCAAAAATCAACGAGACGCTGTCTCGAGGAGACGACGCTCAGGAGGGTTGTTTCCCCGCTGTCCCACTCGGCCCGGTTCCTGCCCACATTCGATGACCTCCCCCACAAACTCGTGCCCCGGCACCCCCCGGAAACCGTAATATCCTCTCACCAACTCCAGGTCCGTCCCGCAAATTCCGGCCAGTCGGACCCGCACCAACGCTTCACTTTCGCCTCCCTGAAGCGCATCACCCTCTCGCTTCAGGCTCAACCCCCCGGCATCCAGCCACAGATGGCGCATCATTTCGCTCCATTCGCACTTGTTGTAGCATGGAGATTGTACTGCCTATGAGCGCCAACTTTTTCGCGACCCTCACGAGAAATGCAGAGACAATGCCCGATCACGTGGCATTGCAGGTCCTGAGCGAGAGTGGACGGGAACCTTTCACCATGAGCCGGATCCGGGATGAAATCGCCAAGACCAGTCGGTTTCTGAGCGGTCACATCCAGCCTGGCGACACGGTTGGAATTCTCATGGAGAACCATCCTCGCTGGGGAATTGCCTTCCTGGCTGCTCAGAGTGCCGGAGCACGGATCGTCCCTTTTGACATTCTGCATTCATCGGAAACGCTGGCCAGTCTCGTTCAGCACTCCGACTGCAGGTATCTGATCTCTTCGCAAGAGGTTCTTCCAAAGCTCCAGGAAATCCAGGCCCTGCTGCCCCAACCTCTTCCGGGTTTGATCGTTGGCCTCAAGGTCGAGGGCTATGGCCACTGGGATTCCGTCCTGCAGCAGGAAAGTGCCGAGATCGACCTCCCTCTGGTGCCCCGCGACCCGGATGAGACCTTCCTGCTCGTCTATACGAGTGGGACCACAGGAAATCCCAAAGGGGTCATGCTGACTCCCCGGAGTGTTTATTTGACCGTCGATTCCGTGGCGGATTCGGTGAAACTCGCTCCTCACGACAACATTCTTTCGGTACTTCCCCTTTACCACATGCTGGCGCTCACGACTAATTTTCTGATCCCGCTTTCCCTGGGAGCCCGGGTCACGTACCTGGATGCCCTCGAGGCCCAGAGAATTCTCCAGTGCTTCCGCGACGAAGGGATCACCATCTTCGTCTGCGTTCCCCAGTTTTACTATCTGGTCCACCGAAGGATCTTCCAGGAGATCGGAAAAAAGGGGTTGCTGAGTCGCTCTGCCTTCAAGCTGCTCTTCAAGGCCTCTCACTTGAGCAACGAGTGGCTCGGGTGGAATCCGGGCAAGCTTCTGTTCAGGCCGGTTCACCGGAACTTTGGAAGACTGAGACTCTTTGCCGTCGGGGGAGCCCGCTTTGACCCGGAAGTTCTCTTTTCTTTCCGCAATCTCGGATTCACCTTTGCCCAGGCCTTCGGAATGACCGAGACCTCAGCAGTGACCACTATAGCCTACCCGGGAGGCCTCGGCTCCGTAGGCCGCGCCTTGCCGCATTCCGAAATCCAGATTTCCGAACCCGACTCGGCCGGCATCGGAGAGGTTCTGATCAAGGGCCCTCACCTCATGCAGGGCTACTGGAAAAACGAAACGGCCACGCTGGAAGTCCTCTCCAACGGCTGGCTTCACAGTGGCGACCTGGGATATCTGGACTCAGATGGCTACCTGCACATCACGGGGCGCAAGAAGGACGTCATCGTGCTCAGCTCGGGAAAGAACATCTATCCGGAAGAAATCGAGCACGCCTACGAGACAAGATGCCCCTACATCAAAGAGATGTGTGTGATTGGAGTGGAGGGAGAGCAGGATCAGGAAACGCTGCATGCCATAGTGGTGCCCGACTTCGCCTACCTTAAGGCCAGGCAGGTAGTCAACGTGGCGGACATGATGCGCTACCAACTCGAGAACCTCTCGCAGGAACTCCCGTCCTATAAGAGGGTTCGCAGTTTCGACATCCGACGTGACGCGTTACCTCGAACTCCAACCCGCAAGATCAAGCGCTTCGAAATCGAACGGCAGTTCCGACAGGGCCAGAGAGATCGCAGGGAACCCGCACCGGTGGAAGAGACTCCGGCTCGCGATCCGGTCGAGCAACGTCTCTTTCAGCTATTGAAGGAGACTGGCAAAGTACCCGTTGTGAACCGGACAATGAATCTGGAGTTCGACTGCGGCTTTGATTCTCTGGAACGCGTCGAGTTCCTGTCCAACGTTCAGGATGCCTTTGGAATCAGCATCGACGATGACGAAGCCATGACCATTTTCACGGTCGAGGACCTCTCCACTGCCGTCAGCAGGAGGCTCATCCAGACAGCAGGCAGCGTTACCCGGAGCGAGAAAGTTTCCTGGTCGGAGATCCTGGACACACCTCTGACCGAAGAGGAAACCGGAGAGATCCACCGGGTGCTCCGCCGCCGCCCGGTTGTGGAGGCTTTTTACTTTTTCTTGAGCCGCGGCATCTGGATACTGGGCAAACTGTTTTTTCGTCTGCGCTTCGAGGGACAGGAGCATCTGCGCCAGGCTCAGCCGCATATGATTTGCCCCAACCACCTGAGCTATGTAGACGCCTTCATGATCAGTGCCGGCCTGCCTTTTTCGACCATCCGAAGGATGTTCTATGTGGGCTACAGCAACTACTTTCAACCTGGAAGCCTGACCGGATACCTGGGAAGTCTGATCAAAATCATGCCGGTTGACCCGGATCGAAACCTGAGAAAGGCTTTGCGACTCGGAGCTTACGGTCTGAAGGAACAACTGGTGCTGGGGATTTTCCCGGAGGGAGAGCGATCCATTGACGGAGAGCTCAGGGGCTTCAGAAAGGGCCCGGCTGTTCTCGCCAAGGAGCTGGGCGTGGTAGCCATCCCCACCGCACTCATTGGGACCTTTCAGGTTTGGTCACGTGGTTCTTCCAGATTCAGGCTGCACCCCGTCACAGTTCGATTCGGAAAACCGGTTGAAGCCCAGCCTGATGAGTCGCTCGACGAGTTCACCGCACGACTGAAGTCCTCGGTCGAAGCGCTGTTGAGAGGAGCTTCTCAGTGAACCTGGATACGATTCCGAAAACCGACTTCCACGATCTCGAAACCCTCTGGTTTCAGGTGTCGGGGACTCTCTGCAATCTTCGCTGTACTCACTGCTTTATCAGTTGCTCTCCGGACAACCACAACCTCGAAATCATGGACACGGAGACGGTTCTAGCTCACCTTGAGCAAGCCAGGAAGCTGGGGGTAAGAGAAATCTATTTCACGGGGGGAGAACCCTTTCTGCACCAGGACATGACCCTGATCCTGG
Organism: Acidobacteriota bacterium; assembly: GCA_965248635.1. Lineage (GTDB taxonomy): Bacteria > Acidobacteriota > UBA6911 > RPQK01 > CBDAPI01 > CBDAPI01. The sequence continues at coordinate 1,159,883 of OZ252114.1, forward strand.
AACGCACCCTCCGCGATTTCCCGGCGTCTGTCCTGACCAACGGGCTGCCCATCAACGACGTCCGGGCCGACCAGATCCAGCGTATCTCTGCGGATTCCCGCTATTCTCTGGAGATCCGGATCAGCCTGGATGATTTTGATGAAGAAAGGAACGATGCCGTCCGGGGAAAGGGAGTGTTCCAGCGAGCCCTGGGGGCCTACAAGCGGCTCTCGGACCGAGGAATGCTTCCCATTCTGACGGTCACCGAGATTCGAGACTACCTGAGTCCTCGGGAATCAGTGCTAAATCCCTATCAGAAGTACGTCGATCTGCTTCACTCGGTTGGGGTAACTCGGCCTCGTATCAAGATCATTCCGGTGTTCGAAATGGGGATGCTTCCGACACCCGATCGTCCGGCCTATGTCAGCTCCGCCATGATGAAGGACTTCGATCACAGCCATCTGCAATGCTCATCGTCCCGGATTGTGGCCGCAGACGGGATCTACGCCTGTCCAATCCTGGTGGGAGAAGAGGAGGCGCGCATGAGCGAGACCAGCCTGGAAGAGACCCTGAGACCCTGCAGCCTCTACCATTCGGCCTGCACCACCTGCTACGTGACCGGAATGACCTGCAGAAACTACTGAATGAAGTTACCGACCTATCAACGGGTTGCTGTCTTTGGCGGCATCTACAGCAATTACCTGGCTCTCGAAGCCCTGCTCGATCGATGCAGCGAGTTGGAAGTCGACGCCATTTTCTGCCTGGGGGATATCGGGGGCTTTGGTCCCTTTCCCGATCGAAGTTTCCCCTTCCTCCAGAACGGGAGCATTCAAACGATTGCCGGGAACTACGACGTTTCTCTGGCTGCGGGCCTGGAAGACTGTGGCTGCGGCTACACCGACCCGCGCGACAATCATTTCGCTCAGATCAGCTACGACTACACTTTCCAAAACACGTCAGCACTACACAAGAAATGGCTGGGAGGGCTGCCCCGCAGCCTCTGCTTTCGGCTGGGCGACAGGATCGTCCAGCTCTGCCATGGATCACCGCGGCGGGTCAACGAGTTCCTGTGGGAGACTGCCTCCCCGGATCATCTGCTGGAAGGGTTCCTGGAAAATGCAGGCGCTGATGTGATGTGCTCCACTCATACCGGAGTCAAGTGGCACCGGAAGCTTCCCGGGGGTGGCGACTTCATCAACGTAGGGGTCATCGGCCGGCCGGAGAATGACGGACAAACCCATGTCTGGTTCGCTCTCCTGGAGGCCTCCCACCAGAATCTGAAATGTGACTTTCTTCCCCTCGAATACGACCATTCATCTCTGGCAGCCGAGATGCGGCGCGAGGGCCTTCCCGAAGAGTTTGTCGAGACCATTTTCACGGGCTGGTGGACCACCTGTCTGGAGATCATGCCGGCCAAGGAGAGGATGCGGGGGCGGTATTAGTTCCAGGTTACTGGTTACTTGCTACTCCTGCTTCCCGATCCGGACCTTGATCAAGCCAACAAGATCAGAACCGCGGGCGCAGGCCGCGACTACTACTCAGCCCTCGCTGACGCTCGGTTCTGTTAGGATGCTCGGCGAACCGCAGCAGCGATGAACACGTCTAAGAGGTCATGATGCAGTTGAAGGATAGGAATCGCCCCCGGATTGGGCTGGCTCTGGGCGGCGGTGCCGCCCGGGGACTGGCGCACCTGGGCGTGCTGAAGGTTCTGATTGAAGAGAAGATTCCGATCGACTTTATCGCCGGAGTCAGCGTAGGCAGCATCGTTGCCGCCGGGTTCGCAGCCGGATTGTCGATAGATCAACTCATTCAGCAGGCGGAGTCCGTCACCTGGAAACACCTGGGTCGCTGGAGTCTGTCTCTCAAGGGCTTCAACCGCAATGACCGTATGGCCGATTGGCTGGAGAGCATTCTCCCGGTAAGCACTTTTGAAGAACTCGAGATCCCTCTCCGGGTGCTGGCGACTGATTTGCGAACCGGCAGAACCGTAGTCCTCGAGAGCGGTCCCCTCTTTCCTGCCATTCGGGCTAGTTGTGCGATCCCTGGACTCTACGTGCCCGTGGAAGTGAACGACTACCTACTGGCCGACGGCTACCTGACCTGCAATCTGCCGGTTCAGCAGGTGCGAGAGATGGGAGCTGACATTGTAGTCGCCTCGGCTATTGGTCTGGAGGTTTCAGACCAGGTCAACCTGAACAATATCTATCAGATCCTGCTCCGATCCTTCTCCATCATGAGTTCATCCGTGCAGAGCAACTCCCTGCCCGAGGCGGATATTCTGATCCAGCCCCTGATCGAAAACTTCTTGTGGACCGACCTTGAGGCTCTGTCAGGGCTCATCGAGGTGGGAGAAGGGGCGGCTCGGGAACAACTCGACCACTTGCGGAAGGCTCTGCAACCCTCCTTCTGGACCCGTGTAAAGAACCGGGTTCTAGGTTCTGGGTTCTAGGCTAACGCTCCCCATCTCCTTGTCAGCTTTCCATGTCGGACCTCGGGAGCACCCAGAACCCAAACCTAGAACCCAGAACCCAGAACCCAGAACCTCATAAAAGATCCGATCGGTGCGGCCGGACCGGTCGACGACTACCAGTTCATGACGTCCCTGGCTCGGGTCCAGGAAGAGAGTTTCGTCCGCCTCTCCGGATGCCATCAGGAGCCCATCCTGGTGCCAGTAGAGGCGGCCTGGCTGAGCCAGAGCGGTCAGAGCGATGCTCTGATGGGCACGGGGCGTCCCCTGCCGCAGTAAGTATGGCGTCGTAGCATCCGGCGAAATGATGCGGGGGCCGCCGCCGAAGGCAACCTGAGTGCAAGTCGCCGCGCGCCGGGGAAGTACATCGACAGGCTCCCCCTGCCGACGACGCCAGGCAGCCAATTGCGGCGGTAATATTTCGACCACCCGGGTCGTGTAAGGCGAGAAGCTGAGGCAGGGTCCATCCAGTCGAAGACCGGTTTCCAGATCGACAAAGATGCGACGGTGGACCCGGCAGGCCTGAAAGTTCGACCGACCACGAATCGAGACAATCTCTTTCGCCTCCGGGCAATAGGTAGTCGGCAGCTGCCCACTCACCGAACAGACCTCCACCGCGTCAATCTCCAGGCCCCGGGGCTCTTCAAATCTTGAACCGGACGGCTCGAGGGCACGAAAAAGATCGAACAGCAGAGGCCCGGCATGCTCGGCGCCGGACATACCCTTGACCCCAGACCCGTCAAAGTTTCCACTCCAGACGCCGATAGTGACTTCCTGCGAAAAGCCGATTGCCCAGGCGTCTCGATGGCCGTAAGAAGTTCCGGTCTTCCAGGCAACGGCCGGGGTGTCCAGAGACAGGTCCCAGGCCTGGGGCAAGTCGGGTCTGCGCAGCCCCCTCAGCGATTGGGTCGTGAAGTAGACAGCCTCCCGGGAGAAAAGACGCTCTTCCGGCCCACCTTGGCCCGCCAGAACACGGAGAGTGCGATGAAGCCCGCCCTGCCCCAGGGAGGCATAAAGGTTGGCCAGATCGAGGAGCCGAACCTCCCCTCCTCCCAGCACCAGAGGAAGCCCATACTCGAGTGAAGGACGGTTCAGGCTGGAAAGACCACCGGTGATCAAAAGCTGGTGAAAGTCCTGGAGTCCGGTGCGGGAAAGCAAATGCACAGCCGGAACGTTCAAGGACTGAAGCAGCGCCTGAGAAGCACTCACTTGCCCCCGGTAACGCCGATCGTAGTTTTCCGGAACATAGCCGGCGTAGTCGTAAGGAACATCCAGCAACGGAGACTCAGGGACGATCAGACCCCTGTCATAACCCAGAGCAAAGAGAAATGGCTTGAGAGTTGAACCCGGTGAGCGCTGGGCGGTGGCCCCGTTGACCTGCCCCTGGTAAATCGAATCGGCATAGCCGGCAGAGCCAACCAGGGCGACGACCTCCCGGGTCTCGTTGTCGAGGATGACGACAGCGACGTTTCCGATCCCCTCCCCCCGCAGCTGTGCCTTTCGGGAGTCAACCTGGAGTTCCACGGCTCGTTGGGTTTCCAGGTCCAGAGTCGTGTGTATCTCCTGAGCGACGGGGTTCTGTCGTCTCACCAGTTCAGCAAAATGAGGAGCTCGAAAGGGGGGTGTCTGCTTGTCAGCCGGGAGTCGAGCGGAGTAAGCCATACGGGCCTGGGAAGGACTCAAGATTCCTTTCCCTCGAAGCTGGGTGATCACACGATCGCGGGCCCGGGTCGAAAGTTCCAGGTTCCGAGTGGGGTCGTAACTGACCGGAGAGCGAGGAAGCGTGGTGAGCAAAGCTATCTCTGCCCAGGATAGGCGGGCCGGATTCTTTCCAAAGTAGAAATAGGAGGCAGCCCGGATACCCTCGATGTTGCCTCCATAGGGAATCAGATTCAAATAGATCTCGAGGATCTCGTCCTTGGAGTAGAGGCGGCACATCTGAAGGGCTCTGAATGCCTCCAGCAGTTTGCTGCGCAGGCTGCGCGGACGGGGTTCCATCAGCCGTGCAATCTGCATCGGAATGGTAGACGCTCCGGAAACAGTCCGGCCTGCGCTGAGATTTGAAAGGGACGCCCGCAGGATGGAGAACGGGTTCACGCCCGGGTGGTAGTGAAGCCATTGATCCTCGGAAGCTACAATTGCGTCCACTAGCTGCGGGGCCATCTCGTCCAGCTTCGTACGGAATCTCCAGTGATCGTCGGAAGCCAGAAACATGCGGATCAGATCACCGTTTCGGTCGTAGACAATCTGGCCGTAGGGGCGATCCAGCTTTTCGTGGGGGAAAGGAAACAGCGCTCCGGCTACCTGCCACAACACCACCAGGGCGAGCACTGCTGCACAAATCATCGATCCGCCGCGGAGAAGATTCCTACCAGGTCGACCCCGCAGCCATCTGCCCTGGACTCTCACTCGCGCCTCCCGATCTGTAACCTTGATCTGGGGCCCGTGTAGCTCAATTCCGGGTTGTACATGGCCTCGGCATGTGCCGGTGGAATTCGAAAATCCCCGGGCGATACGGCTCGCAGCAGTGTGTACACGGTGCGCCACTGATTGGCCGGCAGATCCGCAAAGAAAAGAACCCGATCGTCTCGAAGATCCTGGTAGTCGGCCCCCAGAGCGGTTCCCGTCATCCAGCCCAGCCTCTCGGTGGTCGACAAACGTGGGTTTTCCACCTCCAGTCCGGAGGGAAGGAGCTGCTGGATGACAACGTTCTGGACCGGCCCCCGCACGCTCCGGATCCGAGTCTTGACTACGATCAGCTCTCCCTGACGGATCTCAGAGAGATTCACTTTTCGGCCCAGGCGAGTTCGGAACTCGCGTTCCAGTTCCAATCCCCGCTCTTCTTCCCGGAATCTCCTGTCCAGGGGGATCCCTCGCGTCACCAGACTGTAGAATGCTGACCCGGCCTGGAATCCGGATCCCAGTTCCAGTCGCACCCGCCCCTCCCCTGGAAGCAGAAAGCTGCGAGTGCGGGAATCAAAGCTGCCGATGAGCTGGCCGGCGACAAAGAGTTCACCCTCATAGACAGCCCGGGCGTCTCCCTGCAGCTGGGCAAGCTGGCCCATGGCCAGGAAAGCGAAGGAAGTTTACTGAGTCGTCCAGCTGCGGCTGGATGCCTCACGGGCCAATCGGTCAAAGAGACCGGCAACTCTCGGATCCTCCGGAATCGTCTCCAGCAGGGCCAGCAGGAGCAGGGCCCGGTTACGAGTGGAGGAATCGAAATTCTGCCCCGTTTCGCGCTCTGCCTCATCGATCGGTTCCAGACTGGCCAGGAGTTCATTGGCGACCGCCTGGTTGCCGGTCATTGCGTAAGTGGCCACCAGCAGTCCCCAAGCCGAGGGGCGAAGGAACTCCTGAAGATTCTGGCGCACAAAATCCATCTGCCCCCGCTCCGGTCGATCGGCTCTGGCCAGCACATAGAGGGCGTAGACGAGCTGCTCCACTCCTGCTCTCTCGCGCGATTCGTGGGAACGAACCGTCTGATCAAGAAAGGCCAGAGCCTTGCCGTAGATGGATTCGTCGATATGAAAACCGGCGTGGGTCGCTTCCACCAGAGCGTGGGTCGCATAAGTGCTGGCCCAGGGGTTGACTTTCCGTGAACCCGGCCACATGGCAAAGCCTCCCGAGATGAGCTGCATCCCGACCAGGCGACGCAGCCCCGCATAGACCATGGCGGCCGGGTCGGAATCGACAAAGAGTTCGGGTTCGAGGGCCTTGGCCAGATCGGTGAAATAGATGAGCGGAAGAATTCTGGAGGTGGTCTGCTCCAGGCAGCCGTAGGGATAGCGCAGGAGGTTCCCCAGATTCGCCGTGAAATGGGTCATCGGGAGAGGTCCGACGGTGAGAGTTCGGGTCACGGTCGCGGGTCTGAACCCGTGATCCTCCTGCGGCAGCTCCAGTCTCGGCAAATCGACTCGTCCGGCCACGTGGGTGGTCCCGGGGGGCAAGTCGGGCCGAACGGACAACACTCGGCTATGGGTCGCAGCTGCAGAGTTGCCCGAGGCGAACAGGTCGAACTGTACCTCGCCCACCAGATCGAGAGACCGGGTCTGAAAATAGGTGGTTCGCTCCTGGCCGGTCGGAACACTGATCTGTTGCGTAGACGGGCCTGCCAGTTGAGCGGGGCCCTCCAGGCTGAGGCCCACCTGAAACACTCCGTCTCCTCCAGTGTCGTTACGCAGCGTGACGGGGATCTCCAGCTCCTCTTCCAGCGACAGGAAGCGCGGAAAAGTAGGCATGAGGATGAGTGGAGACCGAACTCTCGTAACCTGACTGGCAGAACCGAAGTCCTCTTGCTCACTGGCAACAGCCATCACCCGCAGGGCTCCTTGAAAGTCGGGTACCTGGAAGGTGTACCGGGCCCGCCCGCTGCTGTCGGCGCGAACCACGCCGGACCAGAAAGAGACGGGCTCTCTCCTGCGCAGGCTCTCCGTTCTGACCATCTGGGTCTCCGCCAGGCGATCGGCTCCTCCGCCCACCAGCGTTGCGCCCTCCATTGCAGGGAGGTCGGGTAGAAGCATCGAGAAGATGTCGTGAGTCGAAACTCCCAGGCGCAGCTTGCGGTAAAAGTACTGAAACGGATCCGGAGTCTGTTGGGCAATCAGTTGGAGAATCCCTTCGTCGACGGCCGCAATGGTGACAGCAGCGCCCGGACGTGTTGCTACATCGACCTCCAGTTCACTCTCGGGAAGCACCGTCTCGGGTGCCTCCAGAGAAACGGAAAGGCGATGGGAGCTTCTGTCGACCGGGATCGGTATGGCCCCGAAGGCACGAGCCACCAGGTCGGAGCCCAGATCGTCTACTGATCGAACCAGTGTGGCCGTGAGGTAGGCATTGGGGCTGTAGGCGCCCTCCACGGGAACCGAGATCGTAGCCGAATTGCCTTCCAGATCGTAGGTCTGCACGAAATGGACGTCCTGGCTTTCGACCGCCAGCAACAACCTCCCCGAAAAGGGAGATCGAATCTGCAGCCTGGCAGTCTCTCCCGGAAGATACTCCTCCCTGTCGAGTTCCAGCTCCAGGCGGGCCGGATTCTCGATCGCCCAGGGAGAGTAGCCCCAGCCGCTCGCGTAGAAGGAAAGCTGAGTCGAAGCCCCCGAGCCGCCGTCTTCCAGCACCACGCGATAACTTCCGAACTCAGCCGGTGTAAACAAGAACCCCCCGTCTGAGCTCCCCGAAGTGAACTCCTCCGAGTGCACAAGACGGGGGTCTCGAACACTCTCATACCGAAACGAACCCGATGAAGTCCGACGCAGAACGGTCTGCCATTGATCCTTGAAAATCCGCAGTTGCAGGGGACCGGTCGGTCGAGCCTGCCCCTCGGGATCGAGGCTGATGTACTCGAATGCGGACTTCTGACCGGGCTCGACATAACCGCTCCCGGAACGCTTGAGGCCCAGGTAGTTGGGGTACACATGAAGCGGGTGACGGCGGGTAGCGGTGACTCCCCGCCCCCCCTGTTCCTGGACTCGCGCGGTAATCACGGCCCAAAGAGCGGAAGGAGGACGAAGCCCACGCGGAACGGTCACTTGAAAATGGCCCTGACCCTGATCGTTCAAGGCCTCACTCAGATCCGAGATGCGGCGCCGACTGAACTCTCTCTCACTGTTTCCAAAGGTGAAGTCGGGATACTCTGTCGAAACGTAGGGCGAGGGCTCCAGGAAGACGCGAATCTCAGCCGCGAGAGCAGCTGCCGGAGCCCCAAAGAGATAGGAGGCCTGCACGTCGAAAACCAGCTCCCGACTCCCCTCACGATCCTCAACCGAGAGATTCTCGAGCCCGGCCTTGATCCGATCCGGGACAAATTCCTCGAGCTGGAAGCGGTAGGTGCCGACCACTCGATCCGCCAGCTTCAGGTGAAGCTGGTGGTTTCCGGTTCGCTCGTAGGGTTCGGTCTGAACCATGAATTCCGCCAGACCCGCTTCGGACATTTCCAGGGTAAGGTTGGCCCTCTCTCGACCGTTCGGATCCAGATGAGTCAGAACGACCCGCATGCGGGGAGCCGGAAGACGCCGTTCGTCGCGGATGAGGGCCACTCCTTTGACCCTTCTGAACGGTGACAAAGTAGGGCCGGTTCGCGGTGAGATCCAGCTTGGAACCCTTCCACAAACCAGTTGAATCGGTGCGCCCGGCGGCGATCTTCTGGTTCTGATCGCTAAACACATCAACCCGGGCACCGGCGATCGGTTGAAGATTCCTGAAAGAAGCGGCCCACACCAGGAAGTCGCTCTGTCCCTGCTTGGCGACGATGCCAACATCCGTAATCAGGATCCAGCGCTGGTCACCCTGGTAGTGTCCCGGTCGCCGCACAGCCACACGGTAGAGCCCGGGCCTCGTCGAATCGATGATGGAGCTGAGGTCGAGGGTGGTTTCCAGGGTCTGATTCGGGGTCACGGCAAGAGACAGTTTCTCGCTGAGAAGGAGATCCCCAAGACCGTGAGGAAGATAGCCTCCCCGGTAACTGGTCTGTCGGTACTGGTATCCGAAATGCTGGACCAGGGAGAAAATGTTGTTCAGGTGAACGCGATCCACTACCATTTCGGCGGTCCGGGTGTTGACGGCTTCAATGACAACGTTGCGCGATCCGCTGGCAGAAAGAAAAAGACCCTGATGCTTGAATCGGAGCGTCGGGGGAGAGGTCGGGGATTCTCACCGTGTGCGTAAAGTCCTCCTGGAGCGTCGAGCTGTCCGTGGCCCCCAGGCCCTGTCCGATCAGCACCTGATACGTGTTGCCAGGACCCAGATCGCCACTCAGCCAGACCTGATTGTCGGTGGCATTCATCTGGAAGTCTGCGGCCGGCTCCAGAGTCAGGAATTTCTGCAACTGCTCTGCTTCAACCGGTGAAGAAAATAGAATCTCCAGCTGGGAGGAGTCGAGAGTGGCTCGCGCCTTCAACTCGCGCACAGCCAGCCGCGTGTTCGACCCGATCAGAATCGCGCGGGAGAAGGCCGTGGCCAACTGCACGTTTCCCCCGGATGGAGTGAGCTGCGGGGCGATTCTCAACTCCAGATTTCTCTCTTCCGCCGTTTTCTGGATCGGTTCGGTTCGGAATCGAACTGCCTGGCTCACAGAGGGAGCCTCGAGGCGAAAGCCGATGGTATTGCCACGTGCGTCAGCCAGCTGCAGGTGCCTGGTCAACTCCTGGCGATCGACGGGGTAGTTGAAAAGGATCTCTCCCTCGAGCATCACTTCGCCCGCCACCAGAGGCCTTTCTTTCACTTCCAGATGATCGATCCGGAAGCGGTCGGTGACGACCCGGAAAACCTGATCTCCGGTCAAGTACTGGTTCTCCTTCAGGAACTGGCCCGGCTGCAGGACAATCAGGTATTCGGTGGCTGGGGCAAAGGGGCTGGTCGCTTCGTAGCGAAGCACGGCCTGTGTGTACCATCGCCAGGCCCCACCGATTGGAGGGTTGATCTTGGCCGGCTCCCGGCCCAGGACCTCTCCGACTCGTCCCTTGCCCAGGTTGGAACCGAAAATGATATCCACATGTCGCCGGGCCTCGCGGTCGAGACTGACTTCCAGGACTTCAACCGGCAGCCCGGACCGTGGCGTGGAAAAGAAAAAGCCCTCTTTCGCTCCCCCCTGAAAGAGCAGGATGACCAGAACCGCTGCCAGGGAAATCAAGCCGGCAATCAGGTAGTTGCGCCAGTCGGCGGAGAGTGGTGAGCTCATGTCCTCTGTTCTCCTTATGCTGGCTGCCAGAGTACGTTGGAATGGCGAGAGTCGCAGTCGCCTACTGTGGCTTAGGCACGGAACCAACGTGAAGAGTTCCGTTGAGCGCGCAACGAGGAACGAGAAACGAGAAGCGAGGAACCCTTTAGGCCTTCAGCATTTCCAGGAATTGCTGATTGCTGGCGGTCTTTTCTATCTTGGAAAGGAGCACTCTAAGCGCTTCATCAGTGCCCTGGGTAGAGAGGGCTCTGCGCACCAGATTGATCTTGTGCTGAGTCTCGGGGCTTCGAAGCTTTTCCTCTTTGCGAGTGCCCGATTTCTTGATGTCAATGGCGGGCCAGATGCGTCGCTCCGCCAGACCACGATGAAGCACCAGCTCCATATTGCCAGTGCCCTTGAATTCTTCGAATATGACGTCGTCCATGCGACTTCCGGTGTCGATCAGAGCCGTGGCCACGATGGTCAAACTGGCGCCGTCTTCCACTTTGCGAGCGGCTCCAAAGAACTCCCGCGGCTTCTCCATGGTCCTGGCTCCGAGACCGCCTGACAGCGTTCTTCCCCGATCCTTGGTCTGAGAATTGTAGGCGCGTGCGACGCGGGTCAGGCTGTCCAGCAGAATGACGACATCAACGCCGGCTTCGACCAGCCGCCGCGCTCTCTCCAGCACGATCTCCACGACCCGGACACTCTGGGTGGCCGGCTCATCGTTAGAAGAATAAATGACTTCCGCATCGACCGACCGTCTGAAGTCAGTCACCTCCTCCGGTCGCTCATCGATCAGAACCACCATGAGATGGATTTCCGGATGAAACTCCCTGATCGTCTGCCCCAGCTTCTTCAGGATGATCGTCTTTCCGGTTCGGGGCGGCGCCACGATCAGACTGCGCTGTCCTCTTCCAATGGGGGTGATCAGGTCAATGATCCGGAGACTGGGATCGTTCCCCTGATCAACCTTCAGACGCTCAATCGGATCGATACAGATCAGCCGGCTAAAGGGCGTAACCTCCTTGAACTCTTCCGGGGCACCGCCCATGACTGTCTGAACCGAACGGAGGTGCTGGTTTCTTCTGCCCTGAACCGCTTCGCCTGTGATCTCGCAGCCGGTCTTCAACTCGTGCTTGCGAATGAGCTCCAAGGGAACAAAAACATCTTTGCCGTCGGGGCTATACCGATTCTCGGCAAGCCGCAGATAGCCGCGGCCGTCAGAGAGAACCTCGAGTATTCCCTGAACAGAGACGGGAGGTGAATCATCACGAGCCTGTGACCCCTCGGCGCTGTTGGGCCTGCGTCGTCTATCGGCTCCGCTTCGTCGTCGTTTTCGCCAACGGGGGCGACCGGTTTTTTTCTGTACGGCCATCCAATGACCCTGTTCCAGCAAAAAGAAACGCGATTTATGGTTTCACTTGCCTACATCAAAAGGCAGCTGGTTCGGGTTGCCACTGCGGGGACCCGCAATGATACCTCTCCCTTATCATATTTGATCAGTCCCACTCACGGGGATAGCGATCATCAAAGGGGGAGGACTTCCGGCAGCTAGCTTAAGCTGCCATGCAGATTCTAAACTCCACTGGAAAGTTTAGTACAACTTCACCAATGAAACAAGTTTTTCCTCCACCGCATTCCACTGAGTACTCCATTCGTGAACCGCTGAGACCTGGGCAGGCTCTGTGGCAAGGAGGTCAGGTCGCCGGATTCGTCGCCAGGAACTGCTCAATTTCCGGTTGTCGGAGGAGCGTGTCCTGGTATCCAAGCTCCATCAGTTTCTTCACATAAGTCCCTTCGAATAACAGATAGCTGAGAAAGTCGGGAGTCCTTGAATACTGCGTTCCCAGGCCGCGCACAATGACTTCGAGAATTCCAGGAAGATCGGCTTTGACGTCGGCAGCCAGTTCTCCCAGGTCTCGGCTGGGGCGCAGGACCATCAACTCCACTCGCTTCAGGTCAGTGGCCGGACGCGTCTCCGGCGGCAACAGCGAGACTGTGTGATTGATTCTTCCCGCTCGTTCCAGATCCGTTTCCAGGGCGTCGAGGAACACGGCGTTCATGAGCATGCCAAGGACCTGGGCAGGGGGCGGGTAACCCTTCACCTGTGCCAGGATCTCCTCTTCGGGAGTCCGCTTGTATCGAACCGAAATAACCAGCAACTTGTCGGCTCCAAGGTGAATCGCAGGCGCCAGCGGTGTCTGTAGTCTCAAACTCCCATCACCGTAGAAGGTGTCGTCGATCTGGATGGCGGGGAAAATGAGGGGAAGCGCGGAAGAGGCCATTACATGCTCATAATCGATTATCGTGTGGACGCTCTGTCGTCCAGCACGCTTCCAGGCTCGGAGAGGGCCGCTGGACTCGATGAAATTGGTGGTCAAACCCGTGGCATAAGAGGTCGCCGTCAAGGCCAGGGCGCTCAAGCGGCCGCTCTCCAGGTTACGGCGGATTCCCGAGAGATCGGCGTGATGTTTCAAATACTCGCGCAGAGGCTGGGTGTCCAGGAAGCCCCGCACCTGGAGCTGGTCCGAGCCGAGATGGGTGGACAATAGCCAGAACCATCGTAGCAGGGCCTTGAATAACCCTTTGGACTCGACCTTGAACACATTCTCGGCTGTCAAACCGAGCCAGGCCTCCCTCAGGTCTCGAACAGTCTCTGAAAACGGACCCAGGTGACTGGCCAGAAAAACAGCGTTGATGGCTCCTGCCGAGACTCCAGTTACGATCGGGATCTGCAGATCCTGACCCCGTATCTCGGAGATTGCGGCAAGAGCACCCGCCTGGTAGGCACCGCGAGCACCTCCACCGGTCAGGACTATGGCCATTTTGGATTGGTTCATAGGTTCTGGGTTCATGGATTCTGGGTTCATGGATTCTGGTTACGGATCGTGCATGGACAGGGTGACACTAATAATTCAACGCCTACTGACCTCGTCTGGAAAGGGGGTACAAGAAGGAGCCACTCTCGGAATCCACCCCCAGAGTCCCTCCGACTTGAAGGTGGGAGCGGCTCCTACACCGCTTGGGTTCTGATTTGGATGGTAGGTGACCGAGAGAGATGACAACCCCACCGCGGGCGGCCAGGCCGGGGCTGAGACAGTGGAACGCTAAAAAAAACAAACCTGTGCAGTAGAATCTCGTAAACTTAATGTAGTACTTCCTAGCAGAAGTACTAGAGTAGTGTTCTTGCTCGGAGGCGGAACTCCTCAGGGAGAGGGTCAAGACCATGCACCAGGACATTGAACTGATTCAGGAGCGTATTCAGAAGCAGAGTCGTTTTGTCGCTCAGATCCGCGCTGAAGTCGGGAAAGTGATCGTAGGCCAGCGCTACATGATCGACCGGCTGCTGATCGGCCTTCTGGCCGACGGACATGTTTTGCTGGAGGGCGTTCCCGGACTCGCAAAGACCCTGACCGTCCGCACCCTGTCGTCTGCGATTCGTGCCCGTTTTCAGCGTATCCAGTTCACCCCGGATCTTCTGCCCGCGGACCTCATCGGTACCTTGATTTTTGATCCCAAAGAGTCCTCCTTCAAGACCAAGAAAGGACCCATTTTCGCGAACCTGATACTGGCCGACGAGATCAACCGCTCACCGGCCAAGGTCCAGTCAGCTCTGCTCGAAGCGATGCAGGAACGGACCGTCACCATTGGAGAGAGCACCTTCGGGCTGGACGACCCTTTCCTGGTTCTGGCCACCCAGAATCCAATCGAGCAGGAAGGGACCTATCCACTCCCCGAAGCCCAGGTAGACCGCTTCATGTTGAAGCTTTCGGTCGGCTATCCGAACCGCGAAGAGGAACTCGAGATCCTGCGCCTCATGTCGGGGGGTGAGATTCCACCGGTATCCGCAGTGGTTTCACCTGAAGAGCTGATTGAGGCCAGAAACGCGGTCCGGTCCATCTACATGGATCCCAAGATTGAGCGATACATCGTCGATCTGGTATTTGCCACTCGAGAACCTGACCAGTATGGATTGAGCGACCTGGAGAGCCTGCTCTCCATCGGAGCTTCTCCTCGCGCCTCTATCTTTCTTTCCAGAACCAGTAGAGCTCATGCCTTCCTTGAAGGACGAGGATTCGTCACACCGGAAGATGTTCGCGCCGTGGCCATGGATGTCATGCGGCACCGGATCATCGTCACTTATGAGGCAGAAGCCGAGGAGGTCACTCCTGAGGACGTCGTGCAGCGCGTGCTGGACACCATCGAAGTCCCCTGATCCCCCTGGATCGAACTCTTTCTGCAACCCGGCAGGAAAATGATCCCTAAAGAAATACTTAAGAAGGTGCGACGTATTGAGATCTCTACCCGGGGTCTCGTGAATGAGCTCTTCTCCGGGGAGTATCACTCTGTCTTCAAGGGAAGAGGAATGGACTTCTCCGAAGTTCGTGAATACCAGATTGGGGATGAAATCCGCTCGATAGACTGGAACGTCACGGCACGAACCGGTCATCCCTTCGTGAAGGTCTTCCGGGAGGAACGTGAACTCACCGTCATGCTGCTGGTGGACGCCAGCGGATCGGGAGACTTCGGGAGTCTCAACCAGGCCAAAGGTGAGATCGCGGTGGAGATTTGTGCCCTGCTGGCTTTCTCGGCCATCAAGAACAACGACAAGGTCGGCCTCATTATCTTCACCGATCAGGTTGAAAAGTTCATCCCTCCGCGGAAGGGTCGGAAACATGTACTCCGTGTGCTTCGGGAACTTCTTTACTTCCGACCCAGCCACAAGGGCACCGATATTGGAGCGGTCCTGGAGTACTTGAACCGGGTTCAGAGAAGGCGAAGTGTGACCTTCCTGGTTTCCGATTTTCTGGGCGAAAACTTCGACAGACAACTGCGCGTGGCCGGCCGGCGACACGACATGATCGTCGTCCGGGTTGGCGATCCCCGAGAGGAGGAGCTGCCGAGCGTGGGTTTACTGGAACTGGAAGATGCCGAGAGCGGCGAACACCTGGTCGTGAACACTTCGGATCCGAGGATCAGAACTCTTTTTCGGGAAAATGTTCTCCGACGTCAGGCTGCCTTGGACCAGCTGTTGAAGCAGACAGGCATTGACCGAATCGACATTCGAACCGACCGTGGTTATGTAGAGCCCCTGATCCGCTTTTTCCAGCAGCGAGCGCGGCGCTTTCGATGAAGTCCTTGATTTCGGCAGCAGGTTCGTCCTCCCATCCAGGCTCTCCCTGGCTTCGCTTCATCACGATCGCCCTGTTGATGGCGTTGGCAGGTGGCGATCCGATCCTCGCCCAGGTCGCGGAAGAAACCGAAATCGTTGTTGAGACCCGAGCTGAACCATCCGAGTTCAGCATTGGAGACCTGGTCACCGTGATCATCGAGGCGGAACATGCTCCTCACCTGGAGCTCAGCCTGCCGGAACAACCGGGATCTCTAGGCTCCTTCGAAGTCCGCTCGGTGGAGGAACTCGAGCCAACGCCCACGGCAACCGGGTTCACCTCAAGCTGGAAGCTGACTGTATCCACCTTTGAGACGGGTCAAATGACCTTTCCCGGGGTCGAATTGTCAGTCACCGGATCCTCGGCAGGGCCGTTCACGGTGACCACGGATTCTGTGCAGTTGGAGGTGCAGAGTGTTCTGCCCGAAGAGGCCGAGGACATCCTGGACATCAAATCGCCGCTGGACATCCCCCGAGCCTGGTGGTCCTACTGGCCCTGGCTGGCGGGCGCCGGCCTTCTGGGGCTTTTAGCGTGGTGGTTCCTGCCCAGGCGAACGAGAGGCGTTGGCGGGAGACGAGCCGGCCTCCCGCGACTCCCTCCCGTGGAAGAAGCTCTGGCGGCCCTGCGGGCGCTGGAAGCCTCAGACCTGCTGGGACAGGAACAGGTGAAGCCTTTCTACACGAAGCTGTCGGAGATCCTGAGACGCTACCTTTGGAGGCGCTTCGGTATTGTGGCGCTGGAAGCGACCACCTCTGAAATCGTACTGCAGTTAGCGGAAACCGGAGCCGCAACGCTCTCTGCGCCGGCCAACTCTATTCTCCAGGAATGTGACCTGGTCAAGTTTGCCAGGCTGAGACCTCCTCGGGAAAATGGTCTTACCGCTATCGGAGAAGCCCGGAGCCTGGTTGAAGAGGGTCGACCCCCAGAACCTCAAAAGACCGCAGAACCCAACTTTCAACTTTCAACTTTCAACTTTTTAACTTTTAACTCTTAACCAGAAATGTTCGATCGCTTCGCCGACGGCTACTACCTCTGGCTGCTGCTACTCATCCCGATTTTCCTTCTTCTCTATTGGAAGCGGCGAGATCGCAAGGGAGCCACGCTCAAGTTCTCCTCCCTGACGATTCTCAAGCAGATTCAAACTCCTTTCTGGCTGCGACACCTGCCTTTCCTCTTGCGCTGCCTGGTCCTGGGCCTTCTGATTGTGGTCCTGGCCCGGCCTCAGTCATCGGCTACGCGAGAAGAGATCCTCAGTGAAGGAATCGATATCGTTCTGGCCCTTGATCTGTCCAGCTCGATGCTCTCCGAAGACATCCAGCCCAATCGGATAGAAGCAGCCAAGACCGTCGCCCGAAACTTCATTCAGGCCCGCCACAACGATCGCATCGGTATGGTCGTTTTCGCTGGCCAGGGATTCACCCAGTGTCCCTTGACCCTCGATTACTCAGTTCTGGTTGAGCTTTTGAACGAGCTCAACGTGGGTATGATCGATGATGGGACCGCGATTGGAATGGGACTGGCCACGGCCGTGAAGCGTCTGAGCAGAAGTGAGACCGAGTCCAAGGTGATCGTTCTGGTCACCGACGGTCGCAATAATGCGGGCGAAATCGACCCCGTCACCGCAACCGATCTAGCGGTCAGCAACGCGATCAGGGTCTATACGATCGGTGTGGGTAGTCACGGCTCCGCCCCGTACCCTGTCAACGATCCGCTCCTGGGAAGGCGCTACGTGCAGGTCGAGGTGGACGTTGACGAAGACACCCTCAGGAGGATTGCCGACACCACCGGCGGGCAATACTTTCGGGCCACGGACCGGGAGAGCCTGGAGAGCATCTATGCTGAGATCGATACCCTCGAGAAAACGGAGATTGAAATGAAACAATACACTCGTTACGGCGAACTTTTCGCCCGGCCGCTTGGCCTGGCTTCCCTGATACTGTTGATTGAAGCCGGCTTGAGCTTCACCCTTCTGCGAAAGATACCCTGACAAATGTTTCAGTTTGCCAACCCCGACCAACTGTTCTGGCTGATGCTTGTGCCCCTCCTGGCGGGCTGTGCCTGGTTTTCTCTCAGGAACAGGCGGAGCGCGCTTCTGCGCTTTGTGTCTGAAACCATGCAGGCTCGGCTGGCACCGGCCGTGGACCCTCGGCGCAGGGTCTGGAAAATACTGCTGGTCCTGGTAGCCACCAGCCTCTTGCTGGCAGCTCTGGCCCGACCACAGTTCGGCACTCGTCTGGAAACCATAGAGCGAGAAGGACAGGACGTAGTGGTCGCGCTGGATGTTTCTCTTTCCATGCTGGCCGAGGACATCCAGCCGAGCCGCCTGGCCAAAGCCAAACATGCCATCAGCTCTTTTGTGGACCTCCTGCAGGGCGACCGGTTCGGATTGGTGGCCTTTGCGGGAGCGGCCTTTGTCCAGTGCCCGCTGACTCTTGATTACGCTGCGTCCAAACTGTTCCTTGACGCTCTGGACACGACCATTCTGCCGGTTCAGGGGACCGCTCTGGAGGAGGCGATTCTGAAGTCACTGGACATGTTCACCGGAGAGGAGATGACCCACAAAGTACTGGTTTTGATCACTGACGGTGAGGGCCACCAGGGAGATCCGGTTGGGGCGGCTCGAAAGGCGGCGGAGCAAGGAGTGGTCATCTATACTGTTGGCATCGGATCACCGGAAGGGACTCCGATCCCGGTGCGGGACGAGAGGGGACGTCGCGAAGGCTTCAAGAAAGACGCCGGGGGCAATGTTGTCATGACCCGGCTCGATCAGGGAACTCTTCAGGAAATCGCTCGTGAAACTGGAGGGAAGTATTTTCGCGCCTCCCCCGGTGAGCGTGAACTGATCGACATTCAGGCGGAGATAGCCGGCATGGACAAGAAGAGACTGTCCGCTCAGGAGTTCACTCAATTCGACGAGCAGTTCCAGGCCTTCGTCGGTCTGGCCTGGGTTCTTCTGGTGTTCGAACTGCTGCTGGGAGAGCGAAAGCGTGTCGGCCACGCCTGGAGAGGACGATTCCAGTGACCAGAACCAGATCCCTGCCGGCGGCCCGGGGGCTGCTCTTGCTGATCATGTTTCCGTCCGCCGTGCCCTGGGCCCACGGACAGAAGGGTCGCAGCGAGGTGGAAGAGGGAAATCGCCAGTTCCACGCACAAGAGTACGAGAAAGCCCGTGAGAGCTACCGGAAGGCACGCGAGCAAGCCCCCAGGTCCCCTGTCGCCACCTTCAACCTGGGCGATTCCGAATACAAGCTGGATGAATTCTCCGGGGCTGAAGAGTCTTTCCTGGAAGCGATTGAGAGCGGGAGCCCGGAAGTCCTGGCCCAAGCCCACTACAACCTGGCCAACTCCCTTTTCAAGCAGGGCCGAATTGAGGAGAGCATTGAGGGCTATAAGCAGGCTCTGCGACTGAACCCGGCAGATGGTGAGGCCAAACACAACCTCGAGTTCGCTTTGAAGCAGCAACAGGAGCAGGAAAAACAGCAGCAGAATCAGGATCAGTCCTCCCCGGAGGATCAAGAAGATCAGGATCAGGAAGATCAGGACAAAGGAGAATCCGGCCAGCAACCCGACGAGCAGCCTTCAGAGAACCCGGAAAACCAGGGAGAGAGTGAAGACCAGGAGGACGATTCCGGCGAGAGGCCCCAGGGGGATGAAGGCGACCAACAGCAAAAGGACCCGCCGGCTGAGGGCCAACAGGAACAGGAAGACGGTCAGACCGATGGCCAGAGCGATGCCGGGACGGCTCCAGACCCTGCCCAGAGTCAACTCACGAAAGAAGAAGCCGCCCGCCTTCTGGAGGCGATCCGGGAAGACCTCCAGAGCCTGCGCCGGCAACAGCTCAAGAAACTGAAACGGAGCCGTGCTGAGAAAGACTGGTAACCCCTACCCAGGCACTTACCCAGGACTCAGGCCCGGAATGGCGCTGCTGACCCTGTGGGCCCTGCTGTCAGGTGTGCTCAGCGCACAGAGTTCACCAGTGACGGCCTCCCTCGACAAAACCCGGGTCCGGCTGGGAGAGCGATTTGTGCTCTCAGTCGAAATCAGTGGCGAAGCGGCTCGAGATTATGAAGACCCCTCTCTCCCCGAAATAAGCGACTTTGCTCGTTTTCAGGGAAGCGGAAATTCCCAGCAGCTCCAGATCATCAACGGCCGGGTCTCATCCTCACACAAGATTAACTTTTACTTCACGGCGACTCGTGAAGGTGACTTCGAGATCGGCCCGGTCAAGGTCGAATCCCGGGGTAGAATGTACTCTACCCAGCCTGTCCATCTCGCCATCGGCCCCTCCCCGGCAGCCGGAGGGAAAGTGTCGTCGACGACCCTCCGGGGAGACCGTGAGTTGTTCGTGGTCGCCAGCCCCCATCACAGAACTGCCTTTCAAAATGAGGCAGTCGTGATTACCTACAAGATCTACACTCGCCTCTCCGTTTCATCCTTCAGCATCGGCAGGCTGCCCGAAACGGCCGGGTTCTGGGTCGAAAACTACACACTTCCCCAGAGCCCAGCCACCGCTACGGAGATCATCAACGGTAGGCGCTATACCGTGGCAACCATCAAGAAGATGGCGGTTTTCCCGACCACGGCGGGAAAAAAGGAAATCGGCCCCTTGCGGATCGAGTGTCAGGTCCGCGTCCAGCGTCGGACTCGCAGCCTTTTCGACGACTTTTTCTCCAGGGATCTTTTCGGCGCCAACAAGCCGGTCTCCGTCGAATCCAACCCGGTGGAACTCGAGATTCTTCCTCTTCCCGCAGAGGAGAGACCGCCGGGATTCGATGGAGTCGTGGGCCGTTTCGGCATCTCTACCCGGGTAAAAGCGGAATCGAATCGGGCCAATCAAGCCCTTTCATTTCGAATCAAGATCGAAGGCGAAGGCAATATTCAACAACTGGCAGAACCGAAGTTCGAACTCCCGGAATCATTCGAGGTCTATCCGCCTGAAATCCAACAGAAGTTGCGCTACGGCGCGCTCGGAGTCTCCGGTCAGAAAACCTACGAGTATGTAGCCATTCCGCGAAGAGCTGGTTCTTTTTCGCTGGAACCGATTGAGATCTCCTATTTTGATCCCCGGGATCGTACCTACAAGACCGCCCGATCAGAGCCGCTGAGCCTTGAGATCGTCCCCGCAGATGATTCCCTGGCTGTGGACACAGCTTCTTTGACGAAGAGAGAGCTGGAGCTCGTAGGCCAGGACATTCACTTCATCAAGACAAGTGGAGACGAGCTTTCCAGGCGTTCCCGGCAGCAGGGAACCGGGTTCTGGAGCTTGCTGGTGGTTCCCCTGCTGGCCCTGGCAGGGGCCGGGGTCGTGCGACAGCACCGGCGGCGGCTGCAAAGCGATGTGGCCTGGGCTCGGGCGCGGGGGGCAGCGCGGGAGGCGCGCAAGCGTCTCGCCCGGGCGAGACGAAGTCTGGAGAGAGAAAGTGCGGAATTCTATGGGGAAGTCGATGGGGCCCTGGCCGGCTTCATTGGGAACAAATTGAATCTTCCCGATCCCTCGCTGATCAGCCATGAGATCCGCCAGATGCTGCTGGCAGCCGGCGTGAGCGCCCAACTGGTCGACGAAGCGCTGGCCTGCCGGGAAATTTGTAACAGGAACCGTTTTTCACCTCAGAGCACGTCCCTCCAGGAAAAGGAGGAGTTCCTGGGCCGGGCGGAACGCTGTCTGACAGCACTCGGGAGCCGACGGTGGAGGCAGAGAAGCTGATGGTCGGGCTCCTTCGAACCAGTGAAAAACGTGCAGCCGCGGCGACGTTGATCATGACCCTGCTTCCACTTCTGAACACAGGTTGTTCGGTCGATGAAACGCGGCAGGAAGCACTGGGCCGTTTTCAGGAAGCCAACCAGAACTACTCGGAGGGCCGGTTTGACCGAGCCCTGGAAACCTACCTCGAGCTGGCAGCAGCGGGCTTTTCCAGCGGACCCCTCTCCTACAACATCGGAAACTGCTACTACCGTCAAGGCGAGATCGGAAAATCCATTCTCTTTTATGAGCGGGCACAGCTGCTCATGCCGGGAGACGAGGATCTGGCCCACAATCTCGAACTGAGTCAGCTCAAGGTGATCGACAAGATTACCGCTATGCCCGAATTCTGGCTGATTCGATTGTGGAGGGGCGCTGTTCACTTGCTGTCTCCCAGCTTGTTGACCGTCCTGCTGACTGTATCCTGGCTGGGGTTTGTGGCCTCTTTGATTGTTCGGTTGCTGAGTGACTCCTCTTGGACCCGCTGGTCAGCCCCGGCCGCCAAAGCCTGTCTGCTGGTCCTGTTGATCACCGGGACTTGTCTGGGAAGCCAGTGGTGGCATCGAGCAGGCACCACCGAGGCGATTGTGAGCGCCGAGAAAGTCCGGGCTTTTGGGTCTCCCGGAGGGGGAGGAGTCGAGGTTTTTGTGCTGCACGAAGGTGTGAAGGTCAGACTCGACCAGATCCGAGACGGTTGGTACGAAATCGTCCTGGCCGACGGGAATCACGGCTGGGTCCGCGCGGACGGGCTGGACATTATTTAGTGCACTGCTCACCGAGCATACTAACAGAACCTGAGCGCCAGCGAGGGCTGAGTGGTAGCCGCGGCCTGGGCGCCCGCGGTTCTGTTGTCTTGCTCGTGCCACTGTATCCGCTAACTCTCAACTTCCAACTTGAGACACAAGTCACAGACGTTGTTGACTTTTCTGGTGTCAAATTATTATTTTGGGAACTGGACAAACATGGTTTCGCCGCGCCTGGAACTCAAGCTCGACCTCACGCCCGCCACGAGATTTGACCTGATCAACGTGACGAAACGGGTGAGGCAGGAGTACGGTGAGGTCCTGACAAGATACAGGAAGGCCCTCTATCACTCCTACCACACGACGGCCGGGTACTTCGAACAGAGCCTGTGCGAACGCCTTGACCACAACCGGGACACCATTTCCAAGGTAGTTCGCTATTTCCAGACCCTGTTCCCTCCCCATGCCGACTACCGGCACGATCAGCTCGAATTGAGAGCTGAGCTGAGCGAGGAACAGAAAGTGGTCGAGCCGCGCAACGCGGATTCCCATTTGACGTTTATCAGTTCCGGCTTGATGAACTGTGTGACCTATGTAAACCAGCCGGCGGTTCCCGTTTACTTCGTGGACCTGGATGGCGTCTACGAAAAAACAACTCGCCAACGATGCACGACCGTCATCGGGTTCAATAGCGAGGAGACGGTCAAGGAGATGTGGAGGGAAATCCCCGTGTCTGGCCACCCGATTGACTCGGTGAATCTGAGAGATCCGCGTTTTGGCCTCTTTGAAGAGCTTCATGAGTTGATCGATCACTATGAGATCGTCAAGGGTCGTGTGGACATCAGTCTCGGATCCGGAGAGCTGCAGACGGGTCTGACTGTGAACGAGTATGAAACGCTCCTCATGAAGCACGACCTGGTGGATGTCCTTCGCTATCCGCTGCGCTTCATGGCCGAGAGCGGGAGGAGAATGCTCCGGGAACCGCGGGCCATCCCTGGAAAGGCCCTCAACTATGCAAAATATGACCTCGTTCAGGTCGTCAATGAGGTCGTCGACGCTCTGGGTCTCAGTGAGTCTTTCTTTGAGCGAATTGTCGACAAGTTTCTGGCCGTTCCCGCCTCCCGATTTCTGTGGATGAAGCGCTCCATGAGTCTCCTCGTCTCCGATCCGAAAGAGGACGGAGAGGGCTCCATCGTTCAGGGAAAGTATCAGAGCCCCATTCTTGTTCAGTGGAACCGTCCAGCGAACGACGCCACTCGCCGGATCGGTGTGCGCATCGTACGGTTTGTGTAGCCGTTGCGCTCCGCGCGTTCCAAGTTCCACGTTTCACGTTCCACGAAAAGATGCCTGACCTGTCGGAGCGGGCCACAGCGGCCGAACTCATTGACGATCCCACCAACATTACGGCTCCGGAAATGGAGCAGGTTCTCCGCGAGCTCGAGCTGGTCAACCGTTGGCTGGGTGGCACTTCCAGCAGCCTTAAGGCCGTGGCCCTTGCCTTGTACCGATGGAGCGGGCGAGCCCCTATCCGCATTACGGACATCGGCACGGGATCAGCCGACATTCCCCTCGCCCTGGCCGGGTGGTGTCGGAGGCGCAACCTGCCAGTGCAGATCGTCGCCATCGATTCGAGCCCGGCTGTCTGTCTCCTGGCTCATCACCACGTGAAGGACTCTCCGGAAATCTGTGTTGTCCAGGGAGACGTGTTCCGCTTGCCGCTTTCCAGCAAAAGCACCGACCTCATTCTTTGCTCCGCCTTTCTGCACCATTTCAGCGACCGGCAGCTCACCGAGATGGTGTCCCGATTGCGGGAGTGCGCCACCACCGCCATTGTCATCAACGACCTGCAGCGGCACCGTGTCGCCTACTGGTCGATTCGCCTGCTCACCCGCCTCTTCTCTCGTTCCCCGGCCGTTCGCCACGACGGGCCTCTGTCGGTGCGAAAAGGCTTTCACCGGCAGGAACTGGTGGATCTGCTGGAGTCGGCCGGATGCCGGAATTTTGAGATCAGATGGCGCTGGGCGTTTCGGTGGATGGTGGTTGTGAGGCCCTAGCGGGCCTGGTTGAAGGTTACTGTTTGGCGAGCCCGCTGCGGGAGCAGCGGGTTCCTTCCGGCATGTTAGAGTCGTAGAGTCTGCAAGGAGGCTGTATATGACCACAGGGGCGCCTGAGAAAAGATGGGGAGGGCGGCTCGCCGGTTGTGCCATCGGCTGCGGCCTGTTTCTTCTGATTCTCGTTCTGGTTCTCTTTTCTTTCTATCGGTGGGTCTCCAGCCCGGGCCGGCAGATCGCCACGGAGGCGATTATTGGAGCTGACAGTGCCGGGTTTGTACGACTTCAAAACCTGGCGACGGATGAAGGCGTTCTCCAGTTACTGCACAACGGCCTGAGCCACCTGGACGAACGGCGAAGGGGAGAGCTGGAACGCTCCGATGCACCCATGATCGTGAAATGGCTGGCTCGTCTGGGAGGCGACGCAAGGGACAATGTGGACGACTTTACGGAAGACATGCCGCGCGAGATCACGGCTACAGTCGAACTGCTTCCCGATCAGAGTCCCCAGGTGGTAGTGGCTGCCAATTTGGCCAAGTTTCCTCGCTTCATCAAGCTTGCGTCTTCCGTCGTGGGACTCCTTCGGGGCGTGGAAGTGCATGGAGATCAAGTCTATCAAGACTACGGAAAGGGTGGGACGGTGGCTTTCGTGGAGAACACCATCATCTGGACCGGGAAGGGTGACGTGATCCGCCTGGTCCTGGATCGAGTCAGTCAGGCGATGGCGGGGGACCATTTGAGCCACGACATGTACAAGGCCTACGAAGAACTCGCCGTCAGGTGGGACTTTTTGGGCAATCTGGAGGGGAGCGAGGAACTGATCACCTGGCTACTAAGCGTGGTGGAGAAACAGGCCAAAGGAGATGCACCTGAGTTTCTGGAGCGGCTGGCCCGCTACGAGCCGCAGCTTCGCCTGATCGAAAGGGCTCGCTTCGGCTTTGACATTGTTTCGGATCACGTTCTGGAGGGAGAACTGGCCCTTCAACTCGACAGTACCGAAAGCGCCCGGACCTGGAGTGAGCTACTCGCGGCTGCCGGGGGCTCAAGTTCAGACTTCCAGATCAGCAGTGTCCAGGAGGACCGCTCCGTCGTTTTTCAGATTCGCACCGATCGCCTGGCCGAGACGGTGCGAAGTATGTTCGCGGACTAGATTGGATCGGACCACGGTCCTCCTTGCCAGAGAAGGTCACGTGTGGCGAAGAGTGGAAGAGGCCTCCGGGAGGCGGCCGTTTCAATCCTCCTGGTGACAGCCCTGAAGGCCCCGGAAAAGTCAAGAGAGTGGGAGGGGACTCAGTGAGGCGGACGTTTAAATTCCCGGACGCAGCACTGAGTCCCCTCCCACTCTCGGAAGCCACCAACTAGGCGGTGAGAATGACGAACCAGGTTCCCGGCCCGTGAACTCCTGTCACCAGGCGTTTCTCGATGTCCGCTGTCCGGCTGGGTCCGGTTGCCCAGGTCAGAAGGGCACTCTCCTCGACCCGCAACCCCGAATCGGTAGCCTCGGAAAGGTTGTGGACAATGGAGCCTGCCGACAAGAGTGTCAGGCGGCAGGGCGGGAGGGCAAAGAGCAGCCGGCTGCGGCGCCGGCGGGAGCGGAACAGAATGGTTCCGGTCTCGGCAATTCCGACTTCTGCTGAACCCGCCGAAACCCGGACGCGCTCGACATGACCTAACGTCAATTCCCGAGTTGCCAGAAGCAAAGGCAAGCTGACCTCTCGGTTGGGATGATTGCTCAACACCAGATCTCGATTCTCGAAGGCCGAATGATTGAGAATCTTGTACGGAATCGAGTGGTTATCCAGAGTCGCCTCCTCTTCCCAGAAGATAACCTCCGTATCGGCCTGCGTCAGAACCCTGGACAAGCAGGCCTCCAATCCCGCGCTCCGGCTGTCCAGAACGATTCCTCCCGACAGAGTCAATTGTTCACAAAACACCGCAACGGGATCCTCAAAGCGCGGGAGTCGGGGAAGTTCCTCCGGGAGCTCTGGTGATCGCCGTCCCCGAAGAGCAGCTCGCAGCCTGGTCAGGATCTCAGATCGACTCACGATCTCTCCTTTTTCTGATAAATCTCACGGAAGCTCCGGGAAGGGAGCTGCGGAAGTTCACGGCTCCGAGTCCACTTCCGAAGTGGAGAAAAGGGTAAATTCGAAACCTGCCTGCTGAGCAGAATCCCCTGCAGGCGTCTGAGCCAGCGACCCAGCGACTCGAAACGGGCCGAGTGGCTCATCGCCCAGGCCCAGACGCGAAAACCCAATCGTTCGAAGGGCAACCGGCTGGGGCGGACAGCCTGTTCCTTCTGGATCCGGTTGCGCAGCTTCAGAAGTATGTGTGGAATCTCGATCTTAACCGGACAAACCTCACCACAGGCACCACACAGAGAAGAAGCAAAGGGATGTTCGAGCGCCTCTTCGAAGTTGTGCAACTGAGGGGTCAAGATGGCACCAATGGGCCCTTGATACGGCGACCCGTAAGCATGCCCGCCGATGGTTTGATAGACGGGACAGGCGTTCAGGCAAGCCCCGCAGCGGATACAGTGCAGGGTTTGTGACAAGTAGGGGTCCTTCAGGATTCTGCTTCTGCCATTGTCGAGAAGAATCAGGAAAAGCTCCTCGGGACCATCCGGCTCTCCGGGGCGACGGGGCCCGGTAATAAAATGTACGTAACTCGAAATCGGTTGTCCGGTAGCGCTTCGCGTCAACAGTTTCAGAAAGATGGGAAGGTCAGCCAGTCGCGGAACCACTTTCTCGATGCCCATCAGGGCGATGTGTAGGGGAGGGCTGGAGGTGGACAGCAGGGCGTTTCCTTCGTTCTCCACAATGACCAGCGTTCCCGTCTCCGCAACGGCAAAATTGACCCCGCTGATTCCCGCATCGGCCTTCAGAAACTCCATCCGCAGCTGTCTTCGGGCCCAGGCCGTTATCTCTTCAACATCCTCGGTGTAGGGCATCCCGCGTTCCTGCTCAAAAAGCTCGGCCACTTCCCGGGCAGAGAAATGCAGGGCGGGGGCCACCAGGTGGAACGGTTTCTGGCCGGCCAGCTGCACAATGTACTCGCCCAGGTCCGTCTCTAGGGGAGAGATGTGGGCTTTTTCCAGCTCTGTGTTGAAGTCCACTTCCTCGGTGGTCATGCTCTTACTCTTGACCACGAGGGTGGCTTCTCTCTGGTGAAGAAGCTGGAGGATGAAGTCAACAGCCTCGCGGGCGTCGTTTGCCCACACGACCTTGCCTCCTGCCCCCTCGATCGACTTTTCCAGGCGGATCAGATACTGGTCCAGGCGATCGAGCGTGTGGCCCTTCACGCGGCTCGCGTGAGTCCTCAAGTCCTCCCAGTTCTCAACGTCCTCGACAGCCCGGGCGCGCGCGCCCTGAGCATGCTCGAGTGTGCGGGGAAGGTTCTCCTGTAGCCGTCTGTCCTGCATCGCCTTTTCGAAATTCAAACTCATCTTGAGTACTCCCCTTTCACGGGTACCAGCACTTACTCAGAAGCGAGCGAGGACTTCCGCAATGTGGAGTGTCTGAAGATTGGATTCTTCGCGCCGGATCAGCCCGTCCAGGTGCATCAGACAGCTCACATCCGTGGCCACCACGTAGTCCGCCCCGGTCTGCCGGATTGCGTCCAGCTTGTTCAACCCCATCGCCGAGGAAATCTCGGAATACTTGACCGAAAAGGTTCCTCCAAATCCACAGCACCGATCGCTGGTATCCATTTCGCGGAGGTCAATTCCCGACACAGCGCCCAGGAGTTTGCGGGGTGCCTCCTGAATGCCAAGTTCCCGGAGCAGATGACAGGAGTCATGATAGGTGACACGGGCCGGGAAGGAGGCCCCGGTTGACTCCACCTTGAGGACCGACACCAAAAAATCCGAGAGCTCCCAGGTCCGCTCCGAAATCCGGCGAGCAGCCTCTGCATATCCCCGGTCATCCTCCAGCAGTTCGGGAAGAAAAACCTTGATCATGCTGCAGCAGGAGCCTGAAGGAGTGACAATCCACTCCCGATCCTGATAGAGGTCCACGAAGCGCTGGCCCACCTGCCTGGCCTCGTCCCCGTAACCGGAGTTGAAGGCGGGCTGGCCGCAACAGGTCTGGCGGGCGTCGAAGTCGACGTCGGCCCCAAAGTGCTCCAGCAGCCGGACCGTAGACAGTCCAACCTGCGGATAAAGTTGATCGACCAGACAGGTAACGAATAGTGAAACCTTCACTGTTCTCGGCTTCCCTCTGTTTTTCGAGATTCGAGGTGGCTCGGAACACGACAATCTGACTAATGTAAGGCTCCCGGCTGGATTTGTAAAACACGGGACATTGGAATATTCAAGTCGTACCGGGTCATGGAAAGAGTGGAACCGTTGGTGCTAAACTACGGGATACTCGAGCGTTGGGCCGGGTGGAGAAGAGAATGTCGTACTGGATCGTATGTCTGGCAATCCTGGTGGCGGCCTGGTTCTTGATGGGACTCTTTCTGACTCGATATTCGAGTCGGGCGCTGTGCTTGGCTGCCCTGGCGGCCTTGCTGATCCTGGTTCCATACACGGCCCCGGTCCCGGGAAGCGCGGCTGCGTCTCCCGACAGTTCCACGCAGGGTGTAGATCTATCCGGAGTACTGCTCACGCTGGACGGGAAAAAAGTATCTCTGGCAGACAACAAGGGAAAGGTGCTGTTCCTGAATTTCTGGGCAACCTGGTGCGGCCCCTGCCGAGCTGAGATGCCCTCCATGGCGGAACTCTACGGACTCCTGAAAGAAGACGGCCTGAGCATGGTAGCCGTGACCGAAGAACCCAGAGAGCTGGTGACCCGGTACCTGGAGCAGCATCCCTATCCCTTTCCCATCATGATCGATCCCACAGGACAGCTAACGCGACGGCTGCGAATCGTGGCGCTTCCCACCACCTTTGTCCTGGATGAAGACCGGCGTGTTATTTACAGCCACATGGGTCCGGCTGAGTGGGACACCCCGTCAGTCGTCGATCTGTTCCGCGAAGCGCTGGGGGAATGAGTTCGTCCTTCTTCTTTCGCTGCATCAGTCCCGAGTGCGGGAAAGAGTATGACGCTCTTGAAAGCATCTACGAGTGCCCCGCCTGTCATGATCTCCTCGATCTCGCTTACAGTTTCGCCGACTTTGATCCCCAGAAGCTGAAGGACACCTTTCGGCGGCGGCGCCAGTCCAATCTGCCCCTCGACCAGAGCGGAGTGTGGCGTTTTCGCGAGTTACTCCCCTTTGAGCCGGACGACTATGACCTTGCCGTGACGTTTGGCGAAGGGAACACGCCGCTGGTGGAGGCCCCCGGGGCATCGGAGTACGCGGGACTGGCAGAGCTCAAGATAAAGCACCTGGGCTGGAATCCCACGGGCTCCTTCAAGGACTACGGGATGACCGTGGGCGTGACCCAGGCACGCAAACTGGGAAAGAAAGCGGTGGCGTGCGCCTCCACCGGAAACACCTCTGCCTCCATGGCGGCCTATGCGGCCAGAGCCGGCCTGAGGGGAATCGTGCTCATACCGGAGGGTCAGATCGCCTTCGGAAAGCTGGCTCAAACGATGGAGTACGGTGCCCAGACGGTACAGATCGAGGGCGACTTCGACAGCGCGATGAAGCTGGTTCGAGAACTGGCCAACGTCACCGGCATCTATTTGCTCAACTCGATCAATCCCTTTCGGGTTGAGGGTCAGAAGACAGTCGCCTTCGAGCTCCTGGATCAGCTCGACTGGGAGGTACCGGATCGGATTGTCTTACCGGGCGGAAACCTCGGTCACAGCGCCTCACTGGGCAAGGCTCTGTGGGAGCTCAAGGAGCTCGGGTTGATCGACCGCATTCCCCGATTGACCATCATCCAGGCTTCGGGAGCCTCCCCTCTTCACTCCATGCTGGCCTCGGGCCTGGAGACTCTGCGACCCTTTGCCCCTGCCCGGACCCACGCAACCGCCATCAAGATCGGAAGTCCTGTGAGCTGGAAGAAAGCGCTTCGCTCCCTGGAGTTTTCAGACGGCTGGTGCGACGCCGTGAATGAGCAGGAAATTGCTGATGCCAAGGCGGTGCTGGGGCGAGATGGGCTTGGATGCGAACCTGCCTCGGCAACTACTGTCGCGGGCCTGAAGAAACTCCTCGAAATGAGCCACGAACAAGATTCGGTGACCATTCACCCCGGTGAGAAGGTCGTCGCCATCCTGACAGGCCATCAGCTAAAGGACCCCGAATACACCGTGAACTATCACTTTGGGAAGCTCGAGCTGGATAGCATTGAGGGGGACACCCAGAAGATTGAATCGAGATTTGGCAACCCCCCCACCAAGGTTCCGGCTGACCTCAAGGCGATCCGGGAATTTCTCGAGCTCTAAGTAC
Source organism: Acidobacteriota bacterium (assembly GCA_965248635.1). GTDB lineage: Bacteria > Acidobacteriota > UBA6911 > RPQK01 > CBDAPI01 > CBDAPI01. The sequence goes on from OZ252114.1 coordinate 1,190,024, forward strand.
TCAATTTCGGGAGTGCACTAGCTGTGAGATAATCTTTTTCCGATGAGTGACGTGACGACTCGGGGAATTCGCGTGGAAGTGGAAAGCTTCCACATTCCGGAACGCAGCCGACCGGACCAGGACTATTATTTCTTCGCCTACCAGGTAACCATCTCCAATCTCGGCTCTGAGACGGCTCAGCTGCTGAGTCGAAGATGGATCATTACCGATGCGGAAGGGCGGGTGGAAACCGTCCAGGGTCCCGGAGTGGTGGGTAAACAACCGCTTCTCAAGCCCGGTGATTCCTTCCAGTACACGAGCTTCTGCCCTCTAAACACGCCGGTTGGGTCCATGCATGGAGAGTACCGCATGATCACCGAGGGCGAGGAGGAATTCGAAGCCCGGATCGCCCCCTTTACCCTGGCCGTTCCTACGGCTGTGAATTAGAAGTAAAAGTACTAGCATCCCTACCGGGAATCCGTCTTCGGTCCGGTTCGGGAGTTGTATTGCTGTCTTTTCTTCTCGATGAAGTCGACGTGACGGCGATGTCTTTCTTCCCATTCTGACAGCTGCGCCTTGTAACGGGTCTTTTGCTCAACATCAAGAATTGGCTCGATCTCTCGCTCCGCCTGTGCCAGCATTTCGTGAATCCGTGGTGCCATACTCTTTCGGAGTTCACCCAATCCTGACCGATACTTTTCCGCGATCGCTTCGACTGCGTTCCTCTGTTCTTCACTCAGTTTCAAATCCGCATAAAAGGAGCCGGAAAGTGGTGAGGGGCCATGCCTCCCGTGTCTGGGCCCGTCTGCCGCCGAGTTCAAAAAAAAGGTGCTGGAACCGGTCGCTCCCGCCAGGAAGCCGAGAGCAAAAAGCAGCGCAACACCCGTGAACCTCTTCCAGAAACTCATTACTCCCTCCCTTCCTCGTAGAGGATCAACTCGACAATCGTATCTCCCTCCAGGTTCTCACTCAGGAGGGTGAATACCTGTTCTTCGCCCTGCTCTGGTGCGACAACCGCACCTGGCTGGCCAAAGACAAGAGTCAGCCCAAGAAGAAAACTCGCGATTCCTGTTACCGGAGCTATTTTCCAGCACCAGACTCCAAGGGTCTGGGGTTCAACGCGCACACCCTGCTTCAGCTTCCGGTAAAAGCCGGCCAGGAAAGCGTCATCATCGCTGTGGCCACTGAACTCGACCCCCCGGAATACTCGCTCCAGGAATCGTTCCAGTAGTTTCACATCGCCTCGATTGTTGGCACGCATCGTTCATTCCTCGCGGACAGTGTCCAGCTGATTCAAGTGTTTCCTCAGAGCTCGACGAGCTCGAAAAGCCCTGACCTTGACATTTGTTTTCGTCCATCCAAGTGTCGTAGCGACCTCTTCAACACTCTGACCCTCGCAATAGAGCAGATGCAATACCAGGCGGTCCTTGGGAGCAATTCGTCCGAGCACTCGGCTGATCAGTTGCTGAGCAATCAGATGATTCACGAAGCGGGGCTCGGGATCCTCTTCTTCCCGGTAGAGCTGCCGCTCCAGCCACTCCTCTTCGGGTTGGGTGAGGTCGGGTTCGAGTTGCTGAGGCCTCCGTCTCTCCTTACGAACACGGTCCAGACACAGATTGATGGTGACCCTATAGAGCCAGTTTTGAAACGGAACCCCGGGTCGCAACTTCTCCAGATTCGTGAACGCCCGCACAAAAGCTTCCTGAGCCATGTCCTCCGCATCAGCGTGATCCGAGAAAAAACGCCAGGCGATGGCCGTCAGTTTCCTTCGATAGCGGAGAACCAGCGTATCGAAGGCCGTCACGTCCCCGGCTTGCGTTCTCTGCACAAGGTCTTCGTCGGTCAGACGAGCTGGAATCGATGGCTGCTCGAAGCCTGGCGTGGTCGCGAGGTTGGGACTCACCGCAGCCACGCGGTAATGGGTGCTGTTCGACATGACTCCTAGCATCTAGCCTACACCAAAAAGCACGGACCGAGTACGGAAGTGAGTACCAACAAAGGAAACGCCATGACTGTTGGATTGGTTACACACGGGAGAGTTCGGCTGTCTTCGTAGTCAATGCTCCAGGAGGGAACCCTGACGAGTCCACAGAAGTTGGCAAATCGACAGGGGTGCCGATCGCTACCGGATTTTCCTGTATGATGCCGTCATGCGTCGGACGGGCCTCACGGGTGGGATCCTGTTGCTGGCATTCAACTTGCTGGTGGCCGGATACAAGATCAAGAACATTGAAATCAAGCCAGCCGGAGAGTACGCCTCCCACCAGTCCCTCCAGAATGTGGTGATCGGGGCCAGGCCCTTCAACACGGAAGAGGAGATCCTCTCCGTCTTCGATTCAAACAAGCTTTACCAGAAGCAGATCATGCCTGTTCTGGTCGTGGTCGAAAACAACAACGACTTCGCCATTCGTCTCTCCGGAGGTGACATCTATCTGAGTGACTCCGGCGTCAACCGGCGCTCCATCCCGTATGCGAAGGCTCTCCTGGCGATTGCCAAAAAGAAGAAATCCAGTTACTCCCCCCATGAGGATGTTCTCCTCCGAGACATCAAGAACAAGGATATGGTGGCGGACTTTGAACGGAAGAGCTTTGGGGAAAAATTGATTGCTCCTTACGGCAGCGATTTTGGGATTGTTTTTTTTGAATTGATCCAGCTGACCGCCGGAACCAAAATTTATATTCCAAACATTACCAATCTCGAGACCCAGCAGTATCTGATGTTCTTCGAGTTCACTCTGCGCTAGTGCCGCTAGTATTCACTTTCTGGTTTCAGCCCGCAGTCTTCCATAATGAGCAACATTCCACCGATCCGTTTCCGCCAGGAAAAGCTGAAAAATGGCCTGAACGTCATACTGTACAGCGACAGGCGGGTCCCCCTGGTCCATGTGACTCTTCACTACCGGGTTGGGTCGAGTTATGAGAGGCCTGGAAAATCGGGACTGGCCCATCTCTTCGAACACCTGATGTTTCAAGGGTCCCAGAACGTGGGCAAGGCCGAGCATGGCCGGCACGTTGACTCCGTCGGCGGACGTTGGAACGCGAGCACGAGTAAGGACCGAACAAACTATTTTGAAACGGTGCGTTCGAATGCCCTGGAACTGGCTCTGTGGCTGGAAGCGGACAGGATGCGCTCCTTGAATGTCACCCCGGAAAACTTTGAGAATCAACGGCAGACCGTAATCGAAGAAAAGAAGCAGAGTTACGACAACCGTCCCTACGGCTCTGCTCTCTTGCGTTTTGACGCCCTGGCTTACGAAAACTGGGCGTACGCTCATCCGATCATCGGATCCGTCGATGACCTGAGGAAGGCAACCGTTGAGGATGCCGTAACGTTTCACCGCAGCCACTACGGTCCCGACAACGCAACCCTGGTCGTGGCAGGTGACCTTCTCGAGGAGGAGGCACTGCAGTTGGTCTCCAACCATTTCGAAGACATCGAGCTGAGAACTGACGCTACAGCGCCGGATCTGGACGAACCCCGGCAATCCGAGGAAAAACTGGAAGTCGTCAGAGACGAACTCGCGCCGCTCCCGATGCTCCACCTGGGGTACCACATACCGTTCGCCGGCTCTCGGGCCCACTACGCTCTTTCGGTGCTTGCGCTGGTGCTGGCCAGGGGAGAGTCCTCCCGGCTCTATCGCCGCATGATCTATGACAACAATTGGGTCGCGAGCCTTTCGGCAGGACCGAACCTTTACCGAGGCCCGCAGATGTTCGTCTTCTGGTTCCAGACTCAGGACGGAGTAGACATCCAGACGGTTCAGGAGGCTCTGGAGGAGGAACTGAGTCGAGTCAGAGATCTCCGAATTTCAGATCAAGAACTGGAGAAAGCCAGAAACCAGGTTCTCTATCGCGCCGTTTCGTCCCGGGCTACGATTCACGGTATTGGCGAGGGCCTGGCCCAGTACATGACTTATTTTGAGGACCCAATGCTTATTAACCTGGAAGTGGAGAGGTTCCTGGAGGTGACCGCTGAAGAGATCCAGGCGGTTGCCCGGCAGTTTCTCGTGCCGGAGAACCGGACGACTATCATCGTGGAGAAGGGGCCTGCTCCGACGGGCTCCGATTCTCTTTCATGACACCGCCTGTCACCCATTTCTTCGCCAGTTCGCCCGGCCCTCCCCCAGTTGGCGCCGTACCCAACGTTGACTACCCGGAAGTGGAACAGGAGCGTCTTCCCAACGGACTGACAGTGATGGCTCTGACCGAAAGGAGGCTCCCTCGGGTTTCCATTCGCCTGGCGATCCCGGGCGGAAGGGTCGCCAATCCCGCTCACAACCTGGCCGCGCTGCAGGTCGGCACGGACCTGATTTTCGAAGGAACCCGCCGCCGGACCTCATCAGAACTGGCTGAAGCCCTCGACCGTTTTGCGATTCAAACCGATGCCGATGTTTACCTGGAATCGTCTCGCTTTTTTGTGTCGGTGCTGGATTCCTACCTGGAGGAAGCCTTCCAGATTCTCTCCGAGGTTCTTCTCGAACCAAGCTACGACCCCGAAGAGTTCGAGAAGCTGAAAGTACGCTGGACGAGCTCTCTGATCTCAGAGAGAGCTCAGCCCGGCTTCCTCGCCTCCGAGAGAACCATGAAAGCCCTGTTTCCGGAGCATCCCTACTCCCGAGTCAGCATCCCTCTAGACCATCTGCAGGATCTCACGCGTGACACTTTGATCTCCGTTCTGGGACGCCGCCTCACCCCGAATCAGGCCTGTCTGCTGGTGGCCGGACCGATCATGCTCGAAGAAGCTGTCGACCTCGCCACCCGTCATTTCTCTGCCTGGAAGCCGGCGCAAACCGAAAGCCCTCTCATCCCCGAAGTCGATGAGCTGAAAACCGGTCGGGTACTCCTCGTACATCGCCCCCACTCGGTTCAATCTCGTTTTGAGGTGGCGGGCCCGGGACTGGCTCGATCCTCCTCCGAGTTCCTGTCTCTGCGGCTGGCCAACCAGGTACTGGGAGGCGGAGCCAGTTCTCGGCTCTTTCTGAACCTGAGGGAGGACAAAGGCTACACCTATGGAGCCTACAGCTTGCTCAGAGGCTATACCAAATCCGGTTTCTACTCGGCAGCCGCGGATGTGAGATCGGATGCCGTCCTGGATGCCATCGGCCAGACCTTGAAGGAGCTGCAGCGGATGCGAGATGGGGAACCGGACTCCTCGGAAATGGAACTGGCCCGCACCGAGCTGATCGGAGATTTCGTCAGGCGCATGGAAACGGCGACTTCCATGGGAGGCCTCGAAATTGATCGCCGCCTGAATCAGTTACCAGCGGACTACTATCAGCACTACATCCCCGCGCTGCAGCGGATGTCGCCCGGCGGGGTTCTGGAATGCTCCCGGCGATATTTTGACCCGGAGCGCGTTGTGATCACCGTAGTGGGTGACGCCGATCAACTGCTTGACCCCCTCCAGAGTCTGGGGAAGGTCACTGTCTACGACGTCCAGGGTCGAGAGATCGACGAGGACTGAAGGGCTTACAGGCTCGCAACTGTTGAATCAGAACCGCGGGCGTCAGGCCCGTCAGAGTGGACGCGCCGGGAATAACAGCGTTCTCCACATGTGGGCGACCGGACTGCCGTCTGCCCCCAGGCCCTCTTCCGGTTGCTTGAAATGCCGGCCGATGATGTCCAGGAACGGCTCGACTGGAACCTCGACCCCGGGGTCGAAGCTGTACTCATCCATCATCGTGACCAGCCGCGAGTTCATGTACCACTTGTGATTGCGGGCGTAACGATAGTCCGCCTCCAGATAGGCTTCCGGCTTGTAATCTTCTCCAAACAAGCTGATGTAGAGCTCGGGGTACTCGTAACCCACTGCCGGATCGGGGTAGAAGCGCAGTGCCTGATGGTATTGAATGGCCCAGTTGACCTTGTCGCTGACATAGGGTTTGACCATCTGGGCTCCCCAGTACCCGTGATCGGGGCGATGGATCGCGATCCCGAGATCGTGCAGGAGGCAGGCCACAACGATCTCCTCGGGCAGGCCCCTGCGCAGAGCGTTCATCCCGCTCTGCAGAAGATGCTGCTGCACGCGAGACGTCAATCGGAGCCTGATCACATCGGCGAGTGTGGGTTTCTCCGGTAACGGACGCATCAACTCTTCGTCGGTCAGACTCAGCGGCTTGGGACGTTCGGGCATCTCCTGGAGAAGAATGTGTTCTACGGATTCAACCAGTTCCTCGGGCACCCTTCCGGTGGCCTGGGCAACACCCAGAAGGGCGGCTCCCCCTGGGCCCACCGCCGCCAGAAATTTCCGCCTGTCCATTTGTGTCACCTCCGTCGCTCAGTCAGATCGATTGATGGTTATTGGTTACTGGTTACTGGTTATTGGTTACTGGTTGGTGGTTGGTGTGGAACGCACTACTGGGGCGACGACCCCTGGTAGGTGGGGTCCACATCCTTGCCATGGATATGCTTGTCGAACCACAGCGCATAGCGCCGCGCCCGATCCGTGAGATTGGACGGCTTCTGCATGCCGTGTCCCTCTCCCGGATACAGGATCAGAGCGGTTTCTCGTCCCAGCGTTTTCAGACATACATACATTTGCTCCGCCTGCCCTGGAGAGCAATTAAAGTCTCTTTCCCCATAGAGGAACAGTGTCGGGGTGACGACCTTGTCGACTTCGGTAATAGGTGAGAGTCTTCGGTACAACTCTTCATTCTCCCAGGGCAGCCCGAACTCCTCGATCCAGGCCAGGCGAGCGTCGTCTGTTCCAAATGAACTGAACAGATCAGAATGGCCGGCCCCCGAAGCGGCGGCGGCAAACCGGTCGGTCTTGGTGACGATGTAGTTGGTCAGAATGCCACCGTAGCTCCATCCTCCCACACCCAGTTGTGTGGAATCGACCAGACCGCGTTCGATCAGAGAGTCGACACCGGTCATGACATCCTCAAAGTCCTTGTTTCCCCAATCACCGGATAGTTCAAGGGAAAAGTCCAGACCGAACCCGAGGCTGCCCCGAGGGTTGGGTTTCAGAACCATGTAACCGAGAGCGGCAAAGTATTGCGGCTCGAACCTGAATCCATCCGTCCAGTGCCACACCGGGCCCCCGTGGATCCAGACGATCAACGGGTATCTTCGGGCGGGATCGAAACCCACCGGCTTGATCAACCAGCCCTGCGCGGTGGTTCCATCAGTGCTCTGCCACTCGACACTTTCATCGCTGTTCACTGCCAGGTCGCTGAACAGCTCCCGGTTGGCGGTGCTGAGGTTGCGGGGAGGGGACCCTCCCCTCAGGGACACGCTGAACACCTCGCGAGGCGCATCCGGAGGTACCTTGACCGCCACAACGTGATGGGGAGTCAACTCCCACTCCTGAACGTCGCCGTCCAGGAGAATGGCTCTGGAACCGTCGAGTCCGATGTGGAAAAGGGGATTTCGTCCCCCGTCAATCATGGTGACGTACAGAGACTTCCCATCGGCAGACCAGTGCGGATAGCCGCCCCTGCTGGGAGTTCGCGCAACTCCTCTGTCATGATGACCAGTCAGGTCTCTGGGTGTCCCTCCATTGGAAGGCATCACCATCAGGCGCGGAAGCGCATACTGGGGCGGGTCCGCCGGCGTGTGTACCCAGGCAATGTTCTTGCCGTCAGGCGACCAGGCGGGCCGAACATCGGCACCCGGGTCCGTAGTGACCTGGCGGATTTGCAGAGACGACGCATCAACGGTCCAGATGTCGCTGTTACGATTGGCCTCCGGCTCATCCGTCCGGTTCGAAGCGAAGGCAATCAGCCGGCCGTCGGGAGACCAGGTCGGCGCCTCTTCGTTGAAGGAGCCGGGCGTGAGCAGCTTCGGCTCGGACAAGCGCAGCCCGGATGAAGACAGGACGTCATCAAGGGTGACGAGGTAAATATGTTGCTTTCGATCGTCCAGCCAGCTCGTGCCGCCCTTGTGCCGAAGCTGGGTCAGCACCACCGGCGCCGGCGTTCCTGCGGGTCCCCGCTCAGCCTCAATCTTGGGATCTCGGCCCACAACAGCCACCCGGTGGCCGTCGGGCGACCAGGTGAAACTCGAGACACCTCCGGGAAGGGCTGTGGCGGGGAAGGCTCCCCCTGCCTCCAGGGGCAAGAGGAACAGCTGCCCCCGATCGGTCACTTTTTTTTCAATTCCCCAGGCCTGGGCATCGCGGTTCGACAGGAACGCGATATGACGGCCATCGGGTGAGAACTTCGGCAGTCGGTTGTTGTCCCGGCTTCGAATCAACTGGACTGGAGAACCGCCCTCCAGGGAGACTCGCCAGAGGCTCGAAACGCGGGCGTCCCGCTCGCGATCAATCTCCTTGATGACATACACAGCCCAGCGACCATCAGCCGAAGCGGAAACATCACTTACGGATTTGATCGCGTAGAAGTCTTGCAGCGTCATCGGGCGGGGGGCCTGCGCACTCAGCCAACCAACAGTAGTGGCGATCAGCAGCATGGCGGCAACGACCCCTGACGGCTGCCGCAAACCGATCACCCATTTGCAGAAAACTTCACGATTCATTCCGGATCCAAATATTCTCATCTCCCGGTACTCCCTTTCTTTAGGTACTTCCTTCTATGAATACGGTAACGCCTGAGGACCTGCCAAACAAGACGACGATGGGCTGAGTGGCTGTGGGGGATCGTCCCAACCTGGCGTGCCGAGGGAATGGAGTTGGCAAGGCAGGCCGGGCAACGGATGACCTGAACCCCGGGCGGGCCATTAGGGACGCGCAGGTGCTACACTCGGCATAATGAGCCAGATCCATCCCACCGCGGTGGTCGAGTCCGGGTCCGAGATCGAAGCCGATGTATTCATTGGACCTTATGCCGTTGTCGAAGAAGACACGGTGCTGGGGAAGGGGTGCCGAATCGGGGCCCATGCCGTGATCAAGCGGTACACTCGCCTGGGCGAAGGAAACCTGGTCGCCGAGGGCGCCGTCCTGGGGGGACACCCGCAGGACCTCAAGTTCTCCGGCGATCGCTCCTACCTCCAGATCGGGGACCAGAATGTCTTCCGCGAGAGTGTGACGGTCAACCGGGCCACTGAAACCGACGGCGTAACCCGCATCGGAAGCAACTGTTTCCTGATGGCCCACTCACATGTAGCCCACGAATGTGTCCTGGGAAATCATGTGATCCTGGCCAATAATGCCGCCCTGGCAGGTCATGTCAGTCTGGGACACCACTCGTTCCTGTCCGCGGGAGTCGGCGTTCATCAGTTCTGCCGCATCGGGGAAATGGCGATGATCGGGGGCCACTCCAAGGTAGTCCAGGATGTGCTCCCGTTTTTCCTGGTCGACGGCGTCCCCGCCATCCACCGCAGCCTCAACCTGGTCGGAATCAGGCGGAGCCGCGTGAGCAAAGAAGAGCTTCAATGCCTGAAGAGTGCTTATCGGCTGCTGGCCTCCACCGAATTGAGACTGACTCAGAAAATCGAGGAACTGGAGTGCCTGGGCTCTGGTGCCTTGAAAACACTGGTCGATTTCATCGAATCGTCCAAGAGGGGGCTCTGCAGCTTCCCTCGATCACCAGACTAGGGAACGTTATCATTCTAGCCATGGCGGAGATCCTGATCGGAATCCTGACGGTTTCAGACCGGGCCAGCCGAGGAGAGTACGAAGACCGGGGCGGCCCGGCTGTCGCGGCCTACCTGAAAAAGAAGATTGCCAGTCCTTACGGGCTGCTGCACCGGATCGTGTCTGACGACCTGGAAGTAGTCAGTCAGGAATTGCGACGAATGGCGGACCAGGAGGGCTGCAGCCTGATCGTCACCACAGGGGGAACGGGTCCTGCTCCTCGCGACTGCACTCCCGACGCCACTCGAGAGGTGTGCGAAAAAACCCTGCCTGGCTTCGGTGAACAGATGCGCCGGGTGTCCGTCCAACATGTTCCCACGGCCCTGCTGTCCAGGCAAATAGCCGGTTTCCGAGGCAGCTGCCTGCTCCTCAACCTGCCCGGCAATCCCAGGGCCATTCAGGAGTGTCTGGATGCCGTATTTGCGGCGGTCCCGCACTGTATTGAACTGATCGGTGGACCCGGACTGGAGTTGGAGACTCCTCCCGACCTGCCGCACTAGCTGCGTAGTTTCTGGTTATTGGTTCCTGGTTAACCGGTTCGTGGCGAATGGGCAAAGGTTAGAGGTTGAAGGTAAAAGGTTAAAGGATGGACGGTTACGGCTCTAGAGTGCGTGGAAAGCACAACTGGACCGGGATCGTTCTGTCGATGACTCTCTTGATAGCATTTCCGGGGTGTGCTGACCTTGCCACCCACACACCCGCTGCACTGTCTCCGGAGACAAGCCTGGAGAAGGGGAGCCGACTCGCCCACCAGTTTCTGATCGTTGATACCCATGTGGATATTCCCAACCGTTTGGATCGGAGAATGGAGGACATCTCGGTGCGGACGCCTGGTGGCGACTTCGATGAGCCCAGGGCCAGGGAAGGCGGCCTCGACGCTCCCTTCATGTCCATTTATGTCTCGGCCGGCTACCAGGAGTCGGGAGGGGCGAAGGAGTATGCGGACAAGCTGATTGACATGGTCGGGGGATTTCAGGAAAAGTGGCCGGACAAGTTCGTTGTCGCTCGTTCCGTATCCGAGGTTCGTTCGGCTTTTCGAAACGGCCGGATTGCGCTGCCCATGGGGATGGAAAATGGGGCTCCAATCGAGGGGAGTCTCTCCAATCTAAAGCACTTCTACCAGAGGGGATCCGCTACATCACCCTGACCCACTCGCGCGTGAACCACATCGCCGACTCCTCGTACGATTCCAATCACCGCTGGAAAGGATTGAGTCCCTTCGGGCGAAAAGTGGTCGCAGAAATGAACCGTCGGGGCATCATGGTCGACATTTCTCACGTCTCAGACGAGGCTTTCCGCCAGGTTATCGATCTCACCAGTGCCCCGGTGATTGCCTCCCACTCCTCGTGCCGGCACTTCACTCCCGGGTGGGAACGCAACATGAGCGATGACATGATCCGGAAGCTGGCCAAGAACGGTGGCGTGATTCAGATCTCCTTTGGTTCCTCGTTCATCAGCGATGACTATCGCCTCAGACACGCGCAGCGCAAGGAGACCATCGACGAATACTTGCGCGAACTAGGACTGACGCGCAATCATCCCGGGGCGCCAGAGAAGATCCGACAATTTGAGCAGGAGAACCCGTTGCAGCGGGCCACTGTGTCACAGGTGGCCGACCACATTGATCATGTCAAGAACCTGGTGGGAGTTGACCATGTCGGCTTCGGTTCGGATTTTGATGGCGTCGGCGACACAACTCCCACGGGATTGAGGGATGTCTCCGGATACCCGAATCTGCTGGCCGAACTCCTGAATCGAGGCTACACCGAAGAGGAAATCGAAAGGATCTGCTCTGGAAACCTGCTGCGGGTCTGGTCGGAGGTAGAGCGTATCGCGGCTGAGCTCCAGGGCGAGGGGGATCCTGGGAAATAGGCCTCATTTCAGCCTGCCAGCGCTGTGCGCGAATCGCTCGAGATCCCGATTCTGTCAGAGCCTTCAAATGCTGTAAAGCGGGCCGACATTCGACGGAAGGAGGGCTATACTGCTCCACATGAAGAGGAGTTACAGGCGCTTCTTTCTCTACGCGAACCCGGGAGAGTCTCGGGCCTTCGCCATCATTCTGACTGCGTCTCTGGCCTCCAGCCTCCTTCCCGCCAGGAATCATGAAGTCATATCGATGAGCCGTTCCATGGCAGGAGATCCGGCGGAAGTATCTCTCGCTATCAATCCCGCCCGTCCCGGCAACGTGATTGCCGTTTCACTGGCGACCGGACTGGAGGTTCGCTCAACCAACTTCAGTTTTGTTTCTCACGATGGAGGTCTGACCTGGTCCTCCAGCGCGGCCTCCAACCCCGAGAAGCGAGTGCAGGGGGACGACTCTGTTGTCTTCAATCACAGAGGCCAGGCCTTCCGATCCTATATTTCGTTCCTGGGACTCCGGGAAGAAACCCCAGCCCGAAGCAACGGCATTTTCGTGAGTTCGTCTTCAGACGGTGGCCAAACCTGGAACGAACCGGTAGCCGTGGTTGACCATCAGAACACGATCACACCTTTCGAGGACAAGCCTTATCTGGTGGCGGACCCGCTCCCGGAATCGCCCCATGCTGACCATCTGTATCTGGCCTGGACCCGATTCGATCACTACGGCAGCAAAGACCCGGAGGATCAGTCCCACATTTACTTCTCCCGCTCCTTCGACGGGGGGCAACACTTCTCCTCGCCGATTCGGATCTCGGGCCAGGGAGGAGACTGTCTGGACGGTGACGGCACAGTCCAAGGCGCTGTCCCTGCCGTCGGCCTTGAGGGTCAGGTCTACGTGGTCTGGGCCGATCCCCGGGGACTGGTCCTGGATGTATCGCTCGACGGCGGTTCCACTTTCGGCGATGACAGCGTGATCTCGGAGATGCCGGGAAGTTGGGATCTGGAAATCGAAGGGCTGGGGAGGGCGAACGGACTGCCGGTAACCGGGGTCGATCACAGCTCGGGCCCCTATCGGGGAAGTCTTTACGTGAACTGGGCTGATGAGAGGCACGGCGACCCGGACAGCTTTGTGATCCGTTCCCGGGATGGGGGCAAGACCTGGTCGGCCCCGGTGCGGGTCAACGACGATCTCGTTTCGAACGGGCGACCTCAGTTCTTAACCTGGATGGCAGTCGATCCGATCGACGGTTCGGTGAATGTGGTCTTCCTGGACCGGCGGGCGGGTACCGGGACCTGGACGGAAGTCACGCCGGCTCGAAGCATCGATGGCGGCCAGACTTTTGTGAACCATCCGATCGATCTGGAACCTTTCGAGTGCAACCCTGCCATATTTTTCGGTGACTACATCGGGATCAGCGCTTACGGCGGCCTCGTCATTGCCGCTTTCCTTCACTTCAGTTCTGCGCAGCGACTCGACCTTTCGGCAGCGGTTTTTCGGTTCCGCCCGGGGAGTCAGGGGACGGAATAGGGCCTACTCCGGGACGAAACGGACCTCAAAGATCCTGGGCCAGTTCTTCCCGGTCAGCAAGAAGGTCTGACGTCCCGGAATGTAGGCAATTCCGTTGAGGACATCTTCTCCTGAGCCGTCTCGGGTTGGAAGCAGACTAGAAGCATCGACAACCGTGGTCACCCTGCCATTCGAGGGATCGATTCTGACGATCCGGTCGCTGTTCCAGATGTTGGCCCACACGGAACCCTCAACACACTCGAGTTCGTTGAGATGCGAAACGGGCCTTCCCTCCAGTGTGACCCGCTTTCTGTCCACCACCAGGAACTGCTTTGGTTCGCGAACCAGAAGTGTGTCTGAGCCATTGCTCATGAACAACTGCTCACCGTCAAAGCAAAGGCCCCAGCCTTCTCCGCGATAGGAAAAAGTGTCCAGCGGTTCGAAGGTCTCCAGATCGTAGACAAAGGCCACATTCTCGTTCCAGGTGAGCTGAATCAGCCGTGCGCCGACGCGTTCCAGACCCTCTCCAAAATAGCTGTCAGCGAGGCGGTGGCTCTGCAAGACACTACCGCTCTCAAGCTCCACCTTTCTGAGAGCTGATCTCCCGTACTTTCCGGTGCTTTCGTACAGAATCCCCTCTCTCCACAGGAGACCCTGTGTGTAAGCGGAAGTGTCGTGGGGGTACTCTGCCACAACCTCGGGTTCAAGATATTCGACGGGCGGCGAAGACTGTACGGCCCACACAACCAGGAGCGAAGCGAGAATCGCCAACGCGACGAGCAGCAAGCGGCGTCTCTCGCGAGGCGACCGTTTCTTGACCGTTTTCTTTGGTGTCATGAGAAGATCGGCACCCACACAAGTTTGGCGCTTCCTGTCATTGGGGTTGAGCCCGAACCCGGGACTTGTTTAGAATTATGAGTTTACACTCTCGTGGCGAACGGCGTGTAGCCGAAGCCGCGACTGAACGATAGGGACCCTGGAGGCGTTATGGCCAAGAGATGTCAACTGACTTGCAAAGGTCCGATGAGCGGGAATCGGGTTTCCCACTCTCATAAGAAGACACGCCGCCGCCAGCTTCCCAATTTACAGACGAAGCGGCTCTACATTCCGGAACTGGATCGATGGGTTCGGCTGAAACTCTCAACTCGCGCGCTGCGAACCGTCACCAGGAAGGGGCTTCTGAAGTTCTTGAAAGACGAAGGATTGACCCTCAAGGAAGTGACCAGGTAGCCCCCTTTCGCTCGTTTCCGCGGGAGTCCTTGTTTCGAGGAACCCCTTGAATCCCTTTTTTGGCAGGATGCCAGGTGCGCAGTAAGTGAAAGATCCATCTTCCGCTCGTCTCCCCACTGACTACAGCGGCTTGAAGAAGCTCCAGCAGCAATTCAAGGAGTACCAGGATCGGGCCTTTCCGCCCAGACCGGCTCGATTTTTCTCGCTGGAGCTGTGTGGAGAAGCGGGAGAGATTGCGAATCTGGAAAAGAAAGAGTGGAAGAACGTGGAGATTGCGCCCGCTGATCTGGCGGAAGAGGCCGCGGACACCGCTATCGCGCTTCTCAACTATGCGAACGCGAGAGGAATCGACCTGGCAGCAGAGGTAGAGCAGAAAATGTCGAAGATTGACGAAAAACGCAGACGGAAATCAGAGAGGGAAGACTGATTCATGTCGGCTCCCCTCCCTTGATTCGATCGATTCCTAGTGAGAGCCTTCCATCTTGCCGGACACCACGTCGGCCGTCCACAGATCGTTACCCCAGGCAACCTCCAAGACAGCCTTCTTGCCCTCTTGCTGGAAAGAGAAGGTGAGAAGATCGACTGCTTCTGAGGATGAGGCTTTGGCGAGCGTGACCCGGGCTACTTCGCTGTCGCCGATATCCGCATAGTTCGTGTGGGGCCAGGGTTCCTTGGCCAGGTTCTCCGGAGCCGCCTCCCAGATTTCTCCCAGGGGCTGCCCCAGCGCCTTGTTCAGCACCAGCGAATAGGGTCCGTCCGCAGGACAATGAAGGTACACGGAGTATTCTCCTGCCGGAACCTTCTGGTTGCCGATTTTGAGGGCTGCTTCGGTCTTCAAAGTGGTGATCTGTTCAGACCCGGCGCGCCAGATTCGATCGGCCCCCAATTTGCTGGTCAAGTCGGAAACGCTTCTCCGTTTCAAAGAGGGACGTCCGTACTCGATCGCAACTGTTTTGCCGCCGACGTAAGTCATGGCTGTATCGCGGGGCGCCATCTGAGAAACCACCGGGACGGCGATGAGACACAGGATCAGAATTGGAATGGCCCGTTTCATATGCTCCTCCCTGGAAATCGATTCTAGAATTTGAGAATTGAACGAGGACCTGTTCACGTTCCAATACGCTGATTCCGGCGAGTGGTTCCCGAAAAGAGATTGTTTACTTCGCTCACTCAACGGAGCCGGAAGCCTTAGCGACCGGAGAATCCGGATCTCGCCCCCCTCACGGTCGGGGCTCCCTCCAGCCCCCGGCGGTCGCGGCCCCTGAGGCCCCTCCAACTCTAAGAGTTGATTCCGGGGGCCTGTTCTAAGTATGATTAACATTTTTGCAGCCGGTAGGTGCCCCGGCAGCGGCAAGTGAGTATGAAAAAGGGTTTAGTGAATGGCCGGAAGACGTTTCTCGAGAAAAAAGTACTGTCCTTTTAAGGCGGATCCGAAACTTGCTGAATCTCTCACCTACAAGAATCCGGACTTGTTGAAAAAGTTCCTGGGAGACAATGGCAAGCTCATCCCCCGCCGCATCTCTGGAGTCAGTGCCTACTACCAGCGCCGGTTGACCCGCGAAATCAAGAGGGCGCGCCACCTGGCGCTTGTCCCTTATTCCACCTCCGGCGAGTTTTTTGGCCACCGGCCGCGGAACCGCTGAAGGACCACGAATCAGGAACCGCCGACCCGAACGGTGGTATAGAAAAGAGCAGCAGGGGAGTCAACATGGCGAAAACAAGCACGGTCGCTAGAAACCTGAAACGAAAGCGACTGGTCGCCAAATACAAGACCAAGCGCCAAACTTTCAAGAAAATGCTTCTGGATACGAATCTCAAGCCTCAAGAGAGAGAACAGATTCAGAGGGCGTTCAGGCGAATGCCTCGTGATTCCAGCCGAACTCGTGTGTCGAGTCGCTGTGCCCTGACGGGTCGGAGTCGAGGCTGCTACCGAAAATTTCAGCTTTCTCGCATTGCTTTTCGTGAAGCGGCCCTGCGGGGTGACCTGCCCGGCGTCACCAAGTCCTCCTGGTAGGGAACGTTCCGCGTTCCGCGTTGTCGGAACCCGAAGCCTACCTCTTCTCCAATTGGTTCTCGACCGGTTCGATGGTTTGCAGGTGGGCTTCGAAGAGTGCCCGAATCTCCTCGATGATCTCCGGGTGCTGTTCGGCAATATCGAACTGCTCCGCAGGATCCCGCCCCAAATGGTACAAGACTGGAGGATCGTGCTCGGTCTCCGGGCCCCCGTATGCCTCCCGGGTTCGAAAGTGGGCCTTGTAAGGTCCCTTGCGGACGGAAAAGACGCGCTCACCGTCATAGTAGATCAAATGGTTGCGGGGACCGGGTCCCGTGCCCATCAGTACTGGTCGCAGGTCCATCCCGTCGATGACGCGGTCCGCGGGCACGGGTGCTCCGGCCAACTCAAACAGGGTGGGTAGAAGATCCAGAGCCGAGCCCATCTCCATCACAACTTGAGGCTGGATTCGACCCGGCCACCAGAATATGGCCGGCACACGGAACCCCCCTTCATAGCTGCTCAACTTGCCGTTGCGCAAAAGTCCGGCAGACCCGCCAATGTCTCTAATTCCCAGAGCAGGTCCATTATCACTGGTGAAAATGACCAGAGTATTCGTATCCAGTCCCTCCTCACGAAGTGTGCGGATGATTTCTCCAACGCTCCAGTCCAGTTCCTCGATCACGTCTCCGTAGCGCCCCCGCTCACTGACTCCCACGAATTCTTCGGAGCGAAATAGAGGAGCATGGGGCATGGTGTGGGAGAGGAACAGGAAGAAGGGCCGCTCGCGGTTGTGCTGGATGAACTGGATGGACTCGGCCGTATAGCGTTTGGTCAGGAGCCGCTGATCGGCCGGCCGCTCAATGACTTCCGTGCCCCGCATGAGGGGCAGGTTCCACCACTCCACTTTGGGCTCCCCATAAAAAACCGACCTCCCCAGGGCAGGGTCTACGACCCGATCGGCGGTGTTGTGGTAGGGCACGCCGTAAAAGTAGTCGAATCCCTGCTCCAGAGGCATGAACTCAGGAAGGTGGCCCAGATGCCACTTGCCGATACAGGCCGTTGCGTAACCCTGCCCCCTCAGTCCCTCCGCCAGAGTCATCTCCGCAGCGGGAAGCCCCCCCAGGGAATCCTCGAAGATGACCAGCTTTCCATCGCTCGCCATGCCGCTGCGCACCGGAAGTCGGCCTGTCAGCAGCCCGGCCCGGCTGGGGGTGCAGACGGATGCAGCCATGTAGAAGTTCGTCCAGCGTTGACCTTCCAGAGCCAGGCGATCCAGGTGAGGAGTGCGGAGAGTCGGGTGACCGTAACTGCCCAGGTCGCCGTAGCCCTGGTCGTCGGTAAAAATGAGGACAATATTGGGAAGAGATACCTCAGGGGCGGGGCTCTCACCGCTCGATCCACAACGGGCCAGCAGGATGACCAGACCGACACAGAGAAACCACCTGATTTTGAACACTATTCTTCTGCCTTTCTCTCCAGCCGATGACGAAGCCGGTCCATTGCCTGCTCAAAAAGCTCCAGGGTCTGCAGCAGCTCCTTCGGTGAAGGGTACCTGGCGTGGACTTCATAATAGGTCTTGAGATCGGCCAAGTCACTGATCAGAGCTTCCAGTTCGCCGGACCGGCCGGGCCGCGTCCTCCGGAAGAGGGATGTAAACGGGCCCTGTTCCCCGGGCATAAGTGACGGGAGAGTACTGCCGCTTGCGGGTGTGGATAGAGAGCAGGCGGATTCCACCGGGACCAATCTGGTCGGGGACGAAGTCGTTTCCGTCCGTCAGCAGCGTGAAGCGGGCAGCCGTTGGCTCACCGCTCTCGTCGTCGAGCACTGTGAGCAGCATGTGAGGATGGTCGAGGTCTTCCTCAGCGGGTGCAGTAAAGCTGTGGGTCCTCGGGTGCTCAGCCGCCACAGACCCGTGGCCCCAGAGAGGATGGGCCACCGGGAGCGCAACCAAGCCGGCGCTCAGGAGACGTGCGAATTCACGACGGACACTTGGCGGACAGTACACTAAAACCTCTCGAACCAGTTGTGAACTGAAACACTTCGAGCCCTCCTCTCAAAAAGGGGACAGAGTAGACTGTTTGAATGCATAAGTGACGAGAGTTGACAGAGTAGAGATGGAGAATCCTCCCACAACCAAAAACAAGCGAGCACGAGCTCGGCAAGCAAGGAGGATTCTCCAATGGCAGAAACATACTACGTGGGTCTGGACATCCACAAGAAGGTGGTGAGCTACTGTGTCAAGCGGGCCTGTGGCGAGGTGGTTGATGAGGGAGTGATCGCAGCCCGTCGTAAGGATCTTGTCAGATGGGCGGAACAGCTGGAGGGAAGGTGGATTGGAGCGATGGAGGCGACCCTGTTCACGGGATGGATCTACGACACTCTGAAGCCTTTTGCTGAAGAGCTGAAGGTGGCCCATCCGGCCATGCTCAAAGCCATCGCGGTGGGGAAGAACAAGAGCGATCGACTGGACGCGCGCAAGATCGCCGATTTGACCCGCTGCAATCTTCTGGTGGAGTCCTATATGCCCCCGCCCGAGATGCGGCAACTCAGAACAGTGCTGCGCTACCGCAACCTGGTGGTGGGCCAGGCGGTACAGATCAAAAACCGAATCGCCGGACTGCTGATGGAAACGGGAACGGCCTACAACAGCAAGAAGTTGCACGGCCAGAGGTACTTTCGAGAGCTGATGAGCGAACTGGAGGGGGTCCCCGACTCGGTAGTGCAGCTGTTGAGGCTGAGCCGCAACGGTCTGGAGAGCCTGCTGCAGCTCGAGCGTCAACTGATCCGAGGCCTGTTGGGGCAACCGCTGCTGGTCCAGCGGGTCGAGTTGTTGAGAACGATCCCGGGTGTGGGGATCATCACGGGACTGACCTGGGCCCTGGAGATCGGAGAGGTGAGTCGAATTCCCTCCATCGGGCAGGGGATCAGCTACTGTGGGCTGTGCCAAGGCCTGAATGAATCGGCCGGCAAAGCCCAGCGAGGGCCGATTTCAAAGCAGCGCAACAAGCACCTGCAGCGCACCTTGATTGAAGCAGCTAAACTGGCTCCTCGATTTCACCCCGGACTGGCTGCCGTCTACCACAAGGCCCTCGAGCAGGGTCATGCCAATCGAGCCACTATCCAGGTGGCACGCAAACTGGTGGCCTATCTGCTGGCCGTGGATCGCTCGGGCAGGCCCTTCCAGCTACGGGTCTGAAGAGCTGGGGACGCAAGTTCGTGGAAGGTTTTGAAGATTTTTGGCTAATCGAGACTCCCGCCGGTCCTCCCTTAAAGGGACTGTGTGACGGCCGCAGACAACGGCTCCGATACACCCGTAGACTGTTTGGAGGCCGGCGGGTTGACCCAAACTCAATCTTCTGTGACGGCCCTTCGGGGCCCGATACAGCTCATGGATGTCTGGTCATGCTTGCCATTGACCACTACGATTGAAAAGTCTCGAGGCACTCTGTTCATAATTCAGCGGTGCTCTCCACAGCACCGAGGGGGGATCCTTGTCTCACTTGACAATTACTTATCATGGATGTCCCCTTTTTTCTAACGAATCACCTTGGGCGGAACCGCCGAAAAGAGGCTGATCCGACCTTCGCCCAGCGCGACGAAGACCACCTGGGCGATCAACGGCTGGGTGGATGTCACCCGCATGTAGCCGTTCGCTTTACCTGCCGCATCGGGAGCCAGATCCGAAATCGACTTATCGATTCGTTCTCCCGCCGAGAGCATCAACGTGGATTCGCCCAGGGACTTACCGTCCCCTAGGATGACCTCAATCGTGATCTCCGTATCGGGAGCTCCTCCCTGAGGAGACGATCCGATATTGCCGGGATAGTAAAAAGCCAGCCCCGTGAAAAAGAGGTTGGGGGATGTCGGCAAACTGGCTGAAGATAGCCTCTGTGAAAGGTTCCGACTGGAGCGGCAGCGAAGCCGCAAAACCAACTTCTACGGTATCTCCAAAAATCACGTCGCCAACCATTCCGTCCCCGTCGGCCGCCACCTCGAGAGATCCGACAAACCCACCCCCCTGGAGCCCGGCGTCTGCCGCCGAGGCGACCCCGAACCCAAAAATTTGTGAAGCGTCGGCGCTGAACTGGGCCCCGGCCGCCAGGGTGACCTTGACCGGATCACCTTCGATGCCACCGTCGGTCCGTACCGCCGTCATCTCGACGTCTCGAGAAGCGGCGGACGTGTTGATCACGTTGACATTGGTAAAGACATCCTGCCTGGAGGCCAGTTGAGCCGAAAAAGAGCGGGTCGACGAATTGCCGGTCGAGGCGTTCAGCCCCAGGACCATGGGCCGATCGCTCAACTGCACGACTTCGAAAGCCGCGACTCCACCTCCCTCGGTGACCTCCCCGGCCACATATCCCCCCGAGATGCTGGTGCCAAACAAGTCCGAGGCCGTTTTGTCCAGAAAGGAGCGGGCCGGGATCTTTCGGGTCGCCTGGCGGGGCAGACCCAGGGGCCCGTCCTCGGGGGGAAGGTAGCTCAGATCGACGGTGACCGGCTCGTCGCCCGGGTTGAGAACGGTCAACCGGGTGGTGGCAGCCTGCCCCCGAAAGGCGGCTGGTCCGTCAAACACCCGCTGAAAGAAGAACTTGGCGACCAGGTTCTCAATGGCCACTCCTCCGTCCAGTTGGGTCAGAGTCCCCGAACCAAACTGAAAGAAGCTGGCGATCTCGGAATTGTCGCTGGTCAGTTCGATCCAGACCGGGAGGGTCTTAAGAATGGCCGGAAAGATATTTTCGCGCAAATCGGCAAACTGTTCACCGGCTGGAAGGTTCAGGTCCACCACCTGGTTCGCTCCCAGAGGATGTAAAGCACCATGGTCGGAAAGCCCGGCTTTCCCGGAAGTCGAGTCGCCGATGGCTTCCAGACCCACGCTGGCGTCCTCTCCCGAGTTGTTGGAAAGCTCCACTCCATCAAAAAGGCCTCCAATTCCCGCCGGATCCCCGGCCGCGAAGAGCCACTGCGGTGAGACGCTCTGTGACTGATAGCGGAAGACGCTGAAGTAATCGAGGGCGACGTGGACAGCTCCCGAGTCAGGATTGATCTCCAGGGTCTGAACAGTGATGTGGGGCAGGCCCGAGTTGTGCTCCGTCCAGGAGGCTCCTCCGTCCACGGTCTTGAAGACGCCGGCGGCTTGTGTTCCGGCGTACACGCCGGACGAATTAAAAGGATCGATGGCCAGGGCCGTCACCAGACTGAGGATGCCCGTGTCCAGTATCATCCAGCTTTCGGCGCCATTCGTGCTCTTCTGGATTTTCCCGCCGGGTCCGCCGGCGTAAAGAACGGAAGGATTTCCGGGAGCGATCTCCAGGGCGACCACCGCTGCCAGCTCGAGATCATTGCTGACCTCCACCCAGGTGCTCCCCGAGTCGGTACTCTTGTAGACTCCCGCATTTCCGCCAAAGGCGGGGGTCGAGCCCGCGTAGACCGTATTGCCATTGGAGGGATCTACGGTCAGGGCCGTGTAGAGCACGCCATCGGGGAGGCCGCTCACAGCCCCGGCCCAGTCCCGTCCCGCGTTGGTGCTCCTGAAAACATTTGCATTCGTGGACGCCAAGTACAACGTCGATGGATTGGTGGGATGGATTCCCAGTTCAACCGCCGAGGCTACGGCCGTGTTCGATGCATTCCAGGTGTCTCCGCCGTGATCGCTCCAGGCGGCACCAAAGCCGAAACGAGTCCCGGCATAGACATTCATCGGGTTGACCGGGTCGACCACGACGTCCAGGATTTCCGAGAATCCATTCAGATTGAAACCGCGCTTCCCCTTCCAGGTCTGACCGCCGGCGGTAGACTTGTTCACACCGCCAAACGAGGCTGCCGTGTACATGATGGAGGGGTCCTGACGATGGAAGCTGATCGAGGTGTTCTGGAGATTTGAGAACCCGGAGTTGGACACGGCCCAACTGCCCCCCCCATCCGTGCTCTTGAATAGCGCCTCGAACACATTCGCACCGGCGTAGAGGGTCAAAGGATCGACTGGATCGACCGCTATGGTGTTCAACTGAGCTCCGGAGAAAGCTTCGTCCTCCTCGATCCAGGAGTCGCCGCGATTGGTACTCTTCATCACCCCGTCACTGGTGGCATAGACCGTCGCGGGGTTGGACGGATCGAGGACGACAGACTCGACGACCGACTCCGGCGTGTTCAATACGGCCCAACTGGTCCCACCGTTGGTCGTCTTGAAGAGTCCGTTGTCGCTGGCGGCATAGACGATATCCGGGTTGGTCGGGTGGACTGTGATCTGATTGAACACAAAGGCATTGTCGAGTCCAGTGTTGAACAAATCCCAGTTGGCCCCTGCATCCGTGCTCTTGTGGATCTGGTTGACACCGAGCCCTATGTAGATAACCGAGGAGTTGGAGGGAGCCACCGCTACGGCATCAATTCTTGTCGTTGTATCGAACACCCTCACCCAGTTGCTCGCGCCGTCGGTGCTTTTGAACAGACCCCGGAAACCGGTCCCCGCGTAGAGCGTGGACGGGTTCGACGGGTCAATGGCCAGTCCAAAGAGGTTCGTGTCCGCGAGTCCCTCATTCATTGGCATCCAGGAGTGAGCTCCATTGGTGCTCTTGTACAGGCCGCCACTGGTCGCCAGATAGAGTATTTCGGGCGTGAGCGGATCGATCTGTATTTGGCGGATCCGCCCGCCAAGATCCGGCGGAAACGGATGCATTAGCCTCCAACCGGCGCCCCCATCCGTGCTCTTGTAGACCCCTCCACGGTCTGTTGCAGCATAAAGGGTGGAAGGAGTCTCAGGATCGATCGCCACAGCCATGACCCAGCCTCCAAAGGGTCCTATCGAAGTCCATTGGCCCGCCGCCGGGACGGTGATCGACCCGGCCAACAGACCGAGGAGAACGATGAATTGGAGCGACCTTTTGCGTGCTGAAAGACCGGCCATGGAAGCTACCTCTCTTTGGGACCCGATTCTGATCTTGACCCGAATTCTGACTTTGCATCTTTTGTATTCCTTTGCTCCTGAAGAGTCAAACCCCGGCTCGTGAGAAGCAGGGTAGAATCAGAGTTACTGAACTGGCTCCCGCCTCCCGTCTCCCGTCTGGGAGTCAACCGCTGGGCGGTGGGCTTGCTGCGCATGTATGTCGTCAGGATCTCCGACCTGCTGGCGGACGAGATGACGAGCTCTGCAGGACGCAACAAGCAGGCTCACCTGGAAGAACCATCAAACGCCATCTGCAAGGGGCCGGCCGTCGAGGAAGGTGCCTTCCTGGAGTTCCCGGAAAGCCTGGCGGAGCTGATCCTGCGTATTCATCACGATCGGACCGCGCCAGGCCACCGGCTCCTCGAGTGGCTTACCCGAGACGAGCAGGAACCGAATTCCCTTCTCCCCGGCCTGCACAGAGACCTCGTCACCTCGCTCGAAGAGCACCAGCGAGCGGTTATCCGCCTCCTTCGGGAGCGCCGTGTCCGACCACCCGACTCCCTCAGTCGGGACCGTGAGCGGGCCGGATGCATTGCCGAATTTCCCAGCTCCCGCGAAGACATACGCAAAGGCATGGCGGGTTGTTTCGACCGGGAGTGTCTTCCGTCTGCCCGGCGGCAACGAGATATCCAGGTAGATCGGGTCCGCAGCGATCCCGTCCACGGGGCCGGTCTTCCCCCAGAAGGTTCCACAGACCACCCGCACCCGGGTGCCGTCGTCATCGGTGATCTCAGGGATGTCGGGTGCCTTTACTTCCTGGTACCGGGGCGGGGTCATCTTGAGCGCAGACGGGAGATTCGCCCACAGCTGGAAACCATGCATCCTGCCGGACTGATCGCCCCTGGGCATCTCCTGGTGGATGATCCCCTTCCCCGCCGTCATCCATTGGATGTCGCCGGCCGCGATGGCGCCACTGTTTCCCAGGCTGTCGCTGTGCTCCACCTCTCCCGCC
The DNA here is from genome assembly GCA_965248635.1 of Acidobacteriota bacterium. Classification (GTDB taxonomy): domain Bacteria; phylum Acidobacteriota; class UBA6911; order RPQK01; family CBDAPI01; genus CBDAPI01. The sequence continues at coordinate 1,214,029 of OZ252114.1, forward strand.
AGGACGTAGGTGATGGTTTCGATGCCCCGGTGGGGATGCCAGGGGAAGCCGGCCTGGTAGTCCTCCGGGTCGTCGTTGCGGAAGTCGTCCAGCAGGAGGAAGGGGTCGAAGTCGGACGTATTGCCAAACCCGAACGCGCGGCGCAGGTGCACGCCTGCGCCTTCCACGGTCGGGCTGGATCGAACGAGCCTCCTAACGGGTCGAATGGACATGTTGCCCTCCAGCGCAGGATAGCACAGGTCAAAGATCCTGAACCGCGCGGAACAAGCGGAGAAAAGAGCGATCAGGTCCATCGTACTGTGGGACTGGGAAAACCCGGCAGGATTCATCTAGAATGTGACAGGAACCAGACAGCCCCAGTCTCAGAAAAGGAGTGCATCATGGCTGAAGTGATCGAAATTGGACCCGACCTTTATCGTCTCTCTGTCTACCTGCCCGACTTTGACCTGCAATTCAACCACTTCCTGGTTGATGACGAAGAGCCGCTGCTCTTCCACGCGGGCTACAATGCCTGGTTTCCGGAGTTGCAGGAAGGTCTCTCCACGGTGATCGACCCGGCCCGCCTTCGCTGGATCGGATTCAGTCACTTTGAGTCGGACGAGTGCGGGGCCCTGAACCAGTGGCTGGAGGTTGCTCCGTCAGCGGAACCGGTATGCAGCCAGGTTGGTGCTGCCGTGAGTGTCAACGACTTTGCCAGCCGTCCACCAAAAGGAATGGAGGATGGCGAGGTATTGACGACCGGGAAGCACCGATTCCGCCTCTGTCGAACGCCACACCTTCCTCATGGCTGGGATGCTTCGGTGATGTTCGAGGAGACGACCGGGACGCTGCTTTGTTCGGACCTGTTCCATCAGGTGGGAAACGTCGAGCCCTTGACGGAGTCTGATGTGGTGGGGCGGTCTCGTGAGGCAATGAAGGAATATCAGGCAGGGATTCTGGCGGATTACGCCCCTTACACCCACTATACGGACTCTCTCTTCAGGAAACTGGCCGCTCTAAAACCAGAGAGACTCGCCATCATGCATGGGTCCAGCTTCGAAGGAGACTGTGAGGGCGCGCTGTCTGACCTGGCCGAGGCGTTCAGGGAGATCTTCGGGGGCGGTTAGCCATTCGTTTCCAGACTCCACATTCCAGAGCGATCCAGATCAGACACGAGGATGCGATCAAGACCTGGGTGGCTATTCTTGCCGGAGCCGATCGAGCACTTCGCGGAGCTTTTCGAGGGCCTCCTCTAACCCGGCCTTAACCGCCTCCAACTTCTGCGATGCCCCGGACGGTGCCTCCCGCTTTTCCACTTCTGCCACAATCTCCTCTTCCACTTCTGTCCCGGCAGGAACGACCGCAGGCAGGGCTCCTACAAGAGCTTGAAGACTGCCGTCGAGGGTAGGGTGCATGACCACCTTGGTGGCATCGGCGAGAATGATCCGGCGCAGCTCGGGAAACTCCAGTGTCTCCGGTTTTAGAAAGACCGGCTCGGCATACAGTATGGAATCCTCCAGCGGAATGACCAGTAAGATTCCTCGCGATACCTCGGATCCCACCTGTCCCCACAATGTGAACTGCTCGGAAATAATGGCGTCATTGTCAATCCTGGCCTCGACCTGGTTGGGACCATCCACATGTCGCCCCGGGGGAAAGCGGAAGAGCACGAGCTCTCCATAGTGGGAACCATCGTTGCGCGCGGCAATCCAGGCAACCAGGTTGTGGCGATCGACCGGAGTAAACGGCTGAATCAGGAGGAACTCTTCTCGATCTTCACCTGGAAGGCGAGCCACGATGTAGTAGGGAACCAGGGTTGAGGTACGCCCGAACGAAGTCTGCAGTGGAAGAGACCACTGGTCCTCTCTGTTATAGAACACACCGGCATCCTGCATGTGATATTGAAGCAGCATTTGGACCTGGATCGTAAAGAGGCCCAGAGGATAGCGGAGGTGGGGCTTCAGATGGCCAGGCATCTCTTCCAGAGGCTTGAAAAGCCCGGGAAAGATGCGCTGGTAGGTCTGGACCAGGGGATCCGACGTATCGGCAACGTAGAAGTCCACGCTGCCTTCATAGGCGTCGATGACCACTTTGACACTATTGCGGATGTAATTGAATTGACCCTGCCAATCCGTGGAATACGGATATCGGTTGGTCACCGTATAGGCGTCTTGAATCCAGAACAAACGCCCGTCGGCAGCCACCACGTAAGGGTTCTCGTCGCGTAGAAGAAAGGGGGCGAGCGCGTTGAAGCGCTCAGCAACGGTTCGTCGATACTGGATCCGGCTGTGCGGCTCGATTTCCCCGGAAATCAAAGTGTTGAGGTCCCGGAACTGCCAGGCATAGAGCAGCCGCCGAAACAGAGAGCTGAGAAGGACTCCTCCTTCTCCCTGGTAGCGAGTGTAGACGGGACCATCCCTCCCCGGATAGTTGAACTCCTGCATCCTGGTATTGGCAATGATCGAACCCAGACTTTTCAGACCATAGTAGATCTCGGGGCGCTCGAGTGGAATCTCGCCCTGGGGTGGAACATCTTTCACAAAGAAAGCGGGGCGACCTCCCGAGTCGACCTCGGTGACGGGGCTCATCGCAATTCCATAGCCGTGGGTAAACTGCAGGTGGCGGTTCACCCACCGTTGCGCCTCCTGGGGGAGTTTCTCAGCGGAGATCTCCCGCGTGGAAAGCATGACCTGTCGCAACTGCCCATCGATGACATAGCGGTCAGTCGTAACCGACAAAAAGTCGTAGTAAAGCCGGAAGAACTGGATCTGGTTGTAACTGTCAAGAAGAGGGCCCTCGTCCCACAATCGCACGTTCTGAACGGTGCCTTGATTCTGGGCAACAGCCTCAGCTCTGACGGCTCGGCCGGCCGGGTGGCTTTGCGACTCCAGACGGTCCAAGCCGTAAGCCCGGCGGGTTAACTGGATGTGGTTTTCCAGGTAGGGTTTCTCCCTCGCAAGCTCACTTGGCTCCACATACAACCGCTGGACCAAGAACGGCACGACGGATCCAACCAGGATGTTCAGCCCAAACCACAGACCGATCCCCCAGTAAGCCAGACTGCGGTTGGAGGCAAAACTCGCGGCGGCCAGAAGCATGGCACTTAGTATCGCTACTATGGCCATCAGAGCATGGAGCGGCAGTCCCGCGTGGGCCTCCGTATAGCCGACACCTATGACAGCTCCCGCAGTGGAGTAAAGGAGATCGTAGCGCCCCAGCCAGTGTCCCACCGCCAGCACAAAAAACATGGTGGTTCCCAGGCCGGCCAGGTGGGCCAAGGCCCCACCCGAAAACATCGGGACTTCTCCTCGCAATCGGGAAAGCAGGTAATAGAGGGCCGCCACCATCAGAGTTCCCAGAATCAGGGCGACCAGCAACCACTGTTGCATGAAGTGAAGGACCGGAAGTGTAAAGACGAAAAAGCCCAGATCCTTTTGGAAGATGGGATCCACCTGGCCAAAAGGTACTGCCCAGAGAAAACGCAAAATACTGTCCCACTGCCGAGCCGCAGTGGCCGCAACGAAGAAGCTAAGCAGCGCTACACTCCCTACAGAAAGCCAAGTCAGGAGTTGTCTCACTGTTCCATAGAGGTGTGGGGCGATCGTGCTTTGCGCCAGCGGCGCCTGTCCCCGAGTAGAACGGAATACGAAGTGAAGGTTGGTCCCGGCAATGGCTGCAAACACGAGTCCGCCCGCCAAAAAAAGCCAGACTTTGGTGGTTACGATCTTCAGAAGAATCTGCTGGTAGCCCAGACTGCTGAACCAAAGCCAATCCGTGTAGAAAGTACGAGCCCAGTTCAGACCCATCAGGAGCACTAGGACCGCCACAGCCACTAAGATCAACTTGAGGCGCCCGGGCCAACCGGAAACGTCCAGCTCCTGCAGGTACTCCGCCAGAGTTAAAGGCTGTTCGGGACCTCGTGGAGGATCACGGTCGATCATGTCGCTCATTGGGACCTCCAGACTAAATAGGTGCCATTCGATGTTCTTTAGCCGGACAGCTCCAGCCGCTGTGCAATGAGATCGTTTTGGCGGCCAGAAGTCAACTGTACGTGCCGCCGAGAGGAACTCCGAAGGACTTGTTTGCTAAACTACCTGGGTCCTCATTTTCAGTAAGTTACTGAAAACGTGAGACTTTCTGGTTTTGCTGATCTTGGTCGATTTTCCACGTTTTGGTAGATTTCGGAAATTTTTTCTCACCCCAATCCACACACGAGGGCCGTAGTGATCAGTGTCGGTGGGCAGTTGAAAAAGAACCCTCCAGACCAAGTACGACACACCACAACTGCACGCGTTCTGCAGCGTTCCAGCGAGGCTGGCATACTATCCGAGACGGATTGAGTTCTAATGATTCGACTGATGCAGGAACAGCGGCGGGACGCTGATGGATGAGGAAAAACTAGCAGAGAAACTCCTTCTCATCGAGGCTCTCTTTTCTGGAGCCGCCACGAAAGGCGAACAGGTTGCGGCCAGCTCGGAAAAACCGTTATCTCCTTGGTGAAAAGAACTTCCCAGAAAGCTGAACGTTGATGCTGAGCGTGATCACTGATCTCAGCCTATCTAGGGGGTCTTCCTCGTACGGATACTCGCTCATGGATGACTCGCGTCGGGCCGCTCCTGCGCTGCCGCCTCGGCCTGCCGGCGCCGCGATCGTGCCGCGCGTCTGAGTGCTTTTTTCTTCTCATCGCGGCGGATCTTCTCCTCGATGGTCAGGACGATATCCGGTCGATTCTTGCCAAACCGTGTGGAGTAGAGGTCCTCGATGAATTGCGCGAGCGGCGTCTTCCAGGGCTCCTGATCGTGATTGTCCTTCTTGCCGAGCTTCTTCGGGTTCATTCCCAGCTCGCGGGCCATCTGGACGTGGGCGTGAGACAGATGATGGCGCCTGCGCGCATCTATCCAGGCCTGCAACTTCTGGTTGGGCTTCTTTTTCTTCCCGGCCATTCAATGCACCATCAGTGGATGTACTCGTAGTCCTCGTCTTCGGCGAGAGGATGACTGCAGAACCAGGAAGCAAGAATATCGGCTTCCTCCTGGTCAGTCTTTCCGAGTACTTCTAGCATCAGCTGGGAATCTGCTGGAGAAGCGATGTTCCGGAGGATGCCTGCTGAACGACTTCGATTCGTTCCACTGAAAAACACCTGGGCGACAAATTGAACGGTGGCTGAGTCCTTGCGCTGGTAGAAGAAGAAGGAGACCGGAGCGGGGGCCGTCTCATCATTTGCCAACAGATCTCTGAACAACTCCTCAGCCCTGCCACCGCCAGTCGCCCCCAGAAGGGAAAGAAAACGGGATCGATTCCACGCGGATTCGGCCGCTTTGTACAGTACGAGCAACCGCTTATAGGGCCAAAACCGATTTGGAGTTTGGAAATGATCCTCGATGTCTTGGGCTAAGGCTATCGGAGCGTTCACCAGGTCCGTCCTGGACAAGCCCTGGTTCCTGAGGTCGGCCAGTAATTGACTCTCCTCTTCGTAATCATTCAGCTCGGCGATCCTGACGTAGTGCCGAACAGCCACACCCCACGGAGCTTCGGGACTGCTCAAGCTTGAACTAACCATACTCCCGGCCCTCGTATTCTACAGCGGCCTCTTCAAGACGCGACCTATCGCTTTTCGTCTCTGTTACAGGCCACGCTACCAGCCCAAAATAGGCGGCCAAAGATCGCTGGCCCACTACACCCACCATCTCCAAGTGGACCGCATGAGAACTTCAGCCGGTGAGATCCGGCAGGTGAGTTAACCACCACTCTCGAGCTTGCGAAGGATTCCATGAGTCCTCCAGCTCGATCTGTTCAAGCCGTCTTCCCAAATCCTGCATCGTGGCGGGACGCTGATCGCGCTCCTTGCTGAGACAATCCAGAACGATACTCACCAGGGTTCCGGGGATCTCCTGCTCGGCCCGATCGCTAACCCTGGGAGGCTCCGTCTGCAGGTGGTGCATCATCATTTCAACAGGGGTCTTGGCCTGAAACAAAGGCTTTCCTGCCAGCAGCCAGAAAGCAACACACCCCAGACTATAGATGTCCGAGCGGGCATCCAGCTCGTCGCCGCGCGCCGTCTCTGGAGACATGTAACTGGGAGTCCCTGTAGCAACACCCACTTGCGTGAGATGCGTCATGTCCTGTTGATGGGAGGGGTCATGTTTGAGCAGCCCGAAATCCAGCACTTTGACGAAGTCGTAGTCGGATCCAATCCGACAGCAATAGATGTTGGCGGGTTTTACATCTCGATGAATCAGCTCGTGCTTGTGAGCATCACTGAGGGAGTGACAGACCTGGTGCAGTAAATAGATGACCCTGCTGGTCGGAAGTGGCCCGAACCGCTTAACGAGCTGCTCGAGATCCAGACCGTTGAGAAGCTCCATGACGTAGAAAAACTTACCCTGGTCGCTGACGCCGTAGTCATACACAGTGATCGTGTGAATCGAATTGAGATTGGCAGTTGCCTTTGCTTCCTGCCGGAACCGCCGAAACAGCGTAGACGAAGCTTCCCGGGAGTGTCCGATCAGCTCGGGGCTGATCAGCTTGATGGCAGCAGGTCGGGCCAGCATCCGATGCGTGGCCCGCCAGACTTCGCCCATCCCGCCCTGCCCGAGCAATTCGGTGAGCTTGTAGCTGCCCAATTGCCTGGCCTCGGCCACCTCGCTGCGGAGCTGGTAGATGATATGGGACCCGGCTACCGCAACAACGGCGCAGACGTAATTAGGGAAGGACAACTGGACGATCGCCGTGACCGACGGGTCTGCCGTACCGCGGGCCATACCCACCAGCAACAGCAACGGAGTTGCCGAAGCCGCCGCCAGGGAGGCGAGCAGGGTCTTCCCCGGTGTACTGGGCACGATCACGACAAAGCAGACAATCCAGACGCCTACCCAGGAGATTCCTACCGGGAGAAACGACTGATCGATGGGTATCCAGGTCAAATAGGCATCAATCCCGAACGCCCCGACAACCTGGTACAGCAGACCAAGGTCGTTAGTGCTCTCGGGGCTTAGCAGTCGGCTGCGCGAAATCCAGAAAACGAGCAATGAAACCAGTATTGCGGCAGCGGCCGTGCCGTGGGCCGGACTAAATCCCAATGCCTCGTAAAAGCCCGAAGTCGAGCCGACAGTGTGGGCGAGCGTGTAACAGCCTGCGTAAAGGAGAGCCACCCACCCCAGACGCCGCGGAGTGTCCTGCATCAAGCGGTCAGGGAATCGCGATACGCGGGCTGACTCGCCGCGAGACGGCAACTCCCCGGCCGGGGTCTGTCTTTTTTGAACTAGCGAAGTTTCAGGGTACATCCTTCTGAAAGCTTGGTTCGATCATTCCCACAAGGCATTTGGGTTGGCATAAAGACCCCCGATGAGGCAAATTGTCGTCCATCAGAACACCAACCTCTACTTCGCGAAAGGAGTCTGGCATGATTATCTTACGCCAAAGGATGCATGCAACCCACATTTGATCAACTCATCCAGATCACCCGCACCCTTTCCCACGACTTCCCGTAAGCGAACCCGGCACGAACTGGTCCGTCTCCATCGTCAACGAGATACACAATCCGGCAGGCATCGAGGCAGTACACACCAAACTGGTGTGACACCAGGACCACGGTGGTCCCAGCCTGGACGGGGAGTTCGGACGAATACGGACTGACCCAGGGCAACTTCAGATGCTGTAGATGGTAGATGGCGGTAGCTGCCGCCTCGAAAACCCTCTCCCCCTTTCCGATCTCAACCCGCACATGCTCTACGTTGTACTTCTCCGGCGCCACGGCACGGGTTGCACCGACTTCGGGGTAGCTGAAGTCCGTGCTGAGCTGTGATTCGAGCAAAGCCTGAATCTCTGGCTGAGATGGCGGCCGCAATCTGAACATGATTGGATGCCATTATGCGCCAGAATTGCGGTTCTTTCCTTCCCGCTACATCAACCCAATGTCACTGGCTCCTGCACCCTTGGCCGTGTCGATGACACCGATTACATCACCAAAGGGAAGATCTTCCGCCTTCACGAACAGGCGCTTGTCAGCGCGTCGGCTCAGAACCTCAAAGAGGCGTGCCCCGAGCTGTTGATATGGGATGCTCTCCCGGTTGAGTTGGATCAAACCATCGGAATCGATCGAGACCCTTCTCATGCCAAGCCTCCAGTGAGTACAGACTTGGACTCCAGACGGAAGTGATGGTTCCTGGGAGGAACGATGTTGATCAGGGCTTACAGATTTTGCACCCACGGTCCCCTGCGCTGTGCGCATCTTCCTTACTCCTGAACTCCCTGCTGCAGTTCTTGCAGCTGTAGTACCGGCACCCAGGGTCATGGTAGATACGGCTGCTCACATTGCCGTGGTAGATCGACGATTGGATGGTCTCAAAACAGGATCGCCTGATAGGATTGCTTGACAACCACACAACCCGCGGTTCTGGCATCCTTCGTGTAAGAGGTCATTTCGATGAATGCAGTGCGTTTCCTGCTTTGCCTGGTGAGACTGCTGCACAACCAGAAGACCCCCTTGATGACCGGAATGGTCCTCGGGGTGACGCTGGGCATTGCCATCGTACACGCTCAAAATACTGGGCTCACCTTCTCGGTAGTCCACCGTGAGATTATCGAAGAGAGACTCGCCTCGCCTCCTCACCGTAACAAGAAACGGCGTGAGCGTTTGACTGCTCTATTTGAGGAAGTGGGATGTACTGATCTGGCCCAGCAGAAAGTACGGGGGTCCAAGACGGCGAATGTTGTCTGCACCCTGCCTGCGTGGTTCTCGCCACTACGCGAAGACTCTGACCCCTGAGGAACGGGATCGCCTCGAAGCGGTTGTCAATCTCGACACCCTCGGGCTTGACTTTCCAAAGATCTGGATATCCCGCTCCGATGAACGTCTGGTTCAGTGGCTCGTGGGATTAGCCTCGAAGATGATGGTGCAGATTGAAGGAGCAAATATCGAGCTGGATAAAGAGGTCCTGGAAGAATCCAGGTTCAGGAAGGAGAACCCTGACTACAATCCCAGTAAGCCCTGCGTTTATGTGGGCCAGACGGCCCATGCACCTGAGAAACGCTTCCAGCAGCATCTGGTAGGCGGGAGATCCTCCAACAAGTATGTCTATAAATATGGTGTGCGGCTGAGGCCGACCCGGTACGAGAGATACAACCCGATGGCGACGCGGGAGGAAGCCGAAGAGCGAGAGGAACTCCTCGCAAGACAGCTTCGGAAGAAGGGATATGGGGTGTGGTGGCGGTAGTTGCCCGCCAGAGAAAGCTCTCATCACGACAACGTGCACCCCACGCATTGACAGAACTGACACAGGATTGGGGCCCTTCCCAGGAAAAAAATGGCAACACCCTGGGATACCCACTGACAATACTGACAGAAATGAGCTGCATCGCCGGGCCTCCCGGTATACTCGTGTGAACTGGAATCCTCAACCTGGTAGACGGACCCAGCATGTGTCACAAGGAGCATTTTCTTGGATCTCGCATCGTCGGAGGATCTGCAAAATGAAGCGATGTACGAACGCTGCTCTGGTGCTGCTGATTGCCACGTTTGCCGCAGTAAGTTCCCCAGTTGCTCAGGAATGGCATACTTCCCCGGACAAATGGGAGAAGTCGCGCCTCTACCACACCCCTTTTTCTGAGAATTACGCAGACAGGATTCGTATCGACCATTCCTCCCTCGCTCCCCGCCCGGATGAGAGAACAGTCTCACCGAACCAAGTCTATTGGTACTCGGCGTCTGGCCCAGACTTCTTACTCACTCCTCGGTGGTGGCCTTTCCGAGGCTCGACTCCAGTTTCCACAGTGCGGCCCGTTGAGCCTCCCCCGCCCTCTGGATACGGTACTCCCCGATCACCTGGTCACGCTGCTCTGTCAGTTTCTTTCCAAGGGACACCTTGCGGGCATGATCAGTCTCACCAGCCAGCTCAACGCCACTGTTAACAGCGATATCGAAGACCTCGCCGACCCCTACCTGCTTATCCCCGAACGTCTCCCACCACTGCTGGATAGATTCAGCCCACTCGGGGTCGTGGTACTCGCGGACACCTCTCGCCAGGGATCGGCCGCGGGCTCGTTATCGTTGTGGGGTTAGATCAGGCCCTCATCTGCAAAGCTGAAATACCGGTCCTGACCTATGACCACGTGATCCAGCACCCGGATCCCCACCACCCGGCCAACCTCAGACAGTCTTCTGTTGATATCAAGGTCAGCCTGAGAGGGCTCCGGGTCTCCACTAGCAGAAGGAAAAGCTTCTTCTGTTCTGCCGCTTCGCGCCACACGAGGCTGTCGTCGGCGAGCACAGGTTCCTGCAACATCGGATGACCGCGCTCCCGCTCCCAGCGATCGAGATCCGGCGCGCGGGTCGGTGCAGTTCCATGCCGGGTCTCGCCCGTGGAATCAGGTGGTGGCCCGAAGCGGGGCCGGTGGCACGACCTGGTCGATCGTGCCGTTTTTCACGTCGTAGACCAACCCGGAGACAACCAGTTGGCCTGGCGCTCCGGGCGTCCGGTGGAGTCGCTTGATGTCGTCTTGCACCGACGCGGCGGGGTCGGTAATGGCCATCGCCGCTATCTCGTCGACACTAAGGCCGGGCTTTTCCGCGACCTGTTGCTGGATGGCCGGGTTGGCGAGACGCGACATTCCGCAGTCGGTGTGATGGATAACCACCAGCTCCGGCCGCATAGCGCTAGGCCCTGGCATGTTGGTGACCAGCACGCCGAGGATGGCGAGATCTTTCATCACGGCCGGGGTGATCCTGCCGCCGGCGTTGCGCATGACCACTGCGTCGCCCAGGCCAAGGCCAAAGATGTGCGCCGGATCGACGCGGGAGTCGACGCAGGTCAAGATGATCGTTGACATACGGGGTCGAATGACTAGGTCCCCTGCCTCGAACTGCTCAGCGAAGCTCCGGTTGCGATCGAGTAGCGCGGTGAATGAGTCGGTAATCATTTCTGTCTCCTTGGAGTAGGCGCCAATTGGGAGTGCTAAGAGGCAATGCGACCGGCTCCCTGTGCTATTCCGCTTTCAGGTCATACAAAGAGCCCACTACGCCGCCAGATGATATCCACCTAATATTACATCGATTTTCGTCAGGCTGAATACGCCAAGAACCGTGCTTTGCGAACTCGGGGTTTGTCATTCTCTCCTCGGGGTTCGGGGAGAACGTCATCAACGAACGCTCTATCTCTGTGGCCCTGGGGGCCATCCTTCTTCTGATGGTCGGCGAATCGAGTATCACGTCGGGTCGGGAAACAGCCCTGGAATTCAGTCAACCGGTAAGCCGCTTACGGTGTGTGGAACGGGGCTTAGGGCGTTCCGGAAAATGGAAGCTCCATCTGGGGCGGTTTGTTCGGCGCGATGGAAAGTCCGGCTGGGAGTCGACCCTGGAGTTATACGATCTGGACGCGGACATTGGCGAAATGGTCAACTTGGCTGACGAGCATCCCGAAGTTGTCGAGCAGTTGCGAGCCTTGGCAGAGGAGGCTCGGCAGGACCTGGGAGACGATGCCACCGGACAGACGGGCGAAAACACGCGCCCACCCGGGGAAGTGCAGCAGGCGAGAACACTGACTACCAACCGGTGAGAAAGTGTGAAGATCGTATGGAACACGGGAGGCGAACCAGTGAGTTGTCGTGACCTGAGGGCTCTCGCGCTCTTCGCATGTTTAGCATCGCCTATCCGTCTGGCGGCCGCGTCTGAAGATTGGGAGATCTCCACCCTTTCTACAAGACCCGATATGGTCAGCGGCGGCGACGTCCTCATCGAAGTAGGCGCCCCGGACCGGACACTTCGCTCGATGTCCGCGCAAGCCTCAATGGCCGGGACGTGACGGGGATGTTTCGAGTCGGCCAAACCGCTGGATCGCTGATTGGCCGGGTCGACGGACTTCAGCCCGGAAGCAATACTTTCGAGATCACGGTAGACGGAAAAACCCAGGGTAGGCTTGAACTCGTCAACCACCCCAACACCGGCCCCATCTTCTCCGGACCCCACCAGACTCCTTTTGTTTGCCAGACCGAGGACGCAGGTCTAGGAGGCACGGTCTCACCTGGATTTCCTACTCGTTTTCTGCCCGGCCTTCAGAACGGGAGGCGGGATCTGCTCGGGGATGATCTTGATGAGGACGACGTCGGTCGGAGGAGGAGACCCAGGTCAACCTTGGCGATGCGGCTAGAGTAGAAGGCGAACTCGCGGTACGGCCGAATTTCAGGTTGTGGTATGTTGGCCGCGTTTTTCGAGGGCTCGATGGACCATAAGCGGCTTTCCCGCAACGCCTACGAGATCGCGGAAGGGGAGAACTATACCCCCTACATCAGCGAGCCTTTGTCCCAGTTCACGGTCAAGGCGGTGCTCTCCGGCGTGCTGCTGGGGATGTTGTTCGGGGCTGCCAACACCTACCTGGGGTTGAAGACCGGCCTGACGATCAGCACCTCGATCCCCGTGGCCGTGCTGTCCGTCGTCGCCTTTCGCATAATCGGTGCCCTCGGTCTCAAGCACAATATCCTGGAGCTGAACATATCTCAGACAGTCGGCTCGGCCAGCTCCTCGGTCGCCTCGGGCGTGCTGTTCACGATTCCCGCGCTCTTCATCTGGGGCATGCCACCGGACTGGCGGCAAATGACGCTGCTGGCGATGGCCGGCGGGCTGATCGGCGTGCTGTGCATGATCCCGCTGCGGCGCTACCTGATCGTGCGCGAGCATGGAAAGCTGCCCTACCCCGAGGGAATGGCCTGTGCAGAGGTGCTGGTGGCGGCAGAGCAGGGTGGCAGGCAGGCGGCGAACGTGTTGCGCGGGCTTGGTTTCGGCATGCTGGCCAAGCAGCTGACAAGTGGGCTCAAGCTGATCCCCGGCAAGTTCCACGTCGCCTTGCCCTGGAAGGGGCATCTAGCGGTCGGCGTCTCGCCGGCGTTGATCGGCGTAGGCTACATCCTGGGCATTCGCATCGCCACGGTGATGGTCGCCGGCAGCGCGTTGTCTGCGCTCGTCATCGTCCCTGCGATCTACCTCTGGGGAATGGACTTCTCCACGCCCTTCTACCCCGAGACCGAGCACTTGATCCGCAACATGTCTTCCGGTGCCCTGCGTGACCGCTACGTGCGCTACATCGGCGCCGGAGCGGTGGCTACCGGCGGGATCATCACGCTAATCCGCTCGATCCCGACGATGGTCGAGTCGTTCAAGCTGGGGCTGGGCCAGCTCCAGACCGGCGCGGCGGCGGCGCTGAAGAGGACCGACCGAGACCTGTCGTTCCGGACGGCGCTGCTGATCCTGTTCGGGATCCTCGTCGTGCTGGCCGGCGTTCCCGGAATTCTGGGCTACATCGACTCGATCGTGGTGCGCGGTCTAGCCGCGCTGTTGATCGCGATCTTCGCCTTCTTCTTCGTCACTGTCTCCTCGCGCATCGTGGGACTGGTTGGCGTGACCTCTAACCCGACGTCCGGGATGACGATCGCCACGCTGCTGGCGACCTCGGCGATCTTCTGGGCTGCCGGCTGGACCGACACACTGGGCAAGGCGACCGCGCTGATGGTCGGCACCGCGGTCTGCATCGCCGCCTCGATCGCCGGCGACACTTCGCAGGATCTCAAGACCGGCTTCGTGCTGGGGGCCACGCCGCGGCTGCAGCAGATCGCCGAGTTGATCGGCGTCGTCACCTCGGCCGGTGTCGTTTGTTACGTGATCCAGACGCTGCACCGCAGCGTTGAGGGCGGGCTCGGAGGTCAGGAGCTCCCCGCACCCCAGGGCGTGCTGATGGGCCTGATCATCGACGGCGTTCTGGACCAGAAGCTGCCCTGGTCGCTGATCTTCATCGGCGTCGGCATTGCACTGGTCGCCACTGTGTCCCGCCTGCCCGTGCTGCCATTCGCGGTCGGCGTCTACCTGCCGCTGTCAACGATGGCGGCCGTGTTCGTGGGCGGCCTGACCCGCTGGACTTTGACGCGAAACCAGGACGACGAAACGGCCGATCGCCAGCGCGAGCAGGGCGTGCTCCTCGGGTCCGGCTTCGTAGGCGGCGAAGGCCTGACCGGCGTCGTGCTGGCGATCTGGGTCGTCGCCCACGGAGGCCGGACGATCACCGGCTTTCCACTGGTGTTGGGAACGGTCGGCGACACACTGCTTGCCGCGGCGGCCATCGGGGGCATCGTCTGGCTGCTCTGGTTCTACGCGCGCACCGCGGCGCGCGGCGCGCAAGGATGAGTAGGAAAGGGGCAGTCTAGGTTGTCCGCTATTGGGCTCGGAAGATTTCGCCACAGGCTTGGAGGCAGAACTCGGAGCCACTGGTTGACACCGACGAACTTTAGTACTCTTGCGACACGTTCTCTCCGCGTCCTGCCTCTGGCTGGACTGATCAGCCTCCGGAGCCTGAATCTTGAGCGAAACCAAATCAGCGACATCGCCCCTCTGGTTGCCATCGCTGCCGAGCAGTGTCCCTAGGGTAAAAAAGCAGATGGCGCGAGAATGTTCAGCTGGACGTGCAGGTCGAACCCGTTGACGAGCTTCGCCGCAGCCTGCTGGAAAAGTTTGAACGAATCATCGAAGTGAGGGCCCGGGGCGTGGGCTTGCGTCTCTTCCTCGACTTCGCCCAGGAGGCTGGGGCGTTGACTGCCATGGAGGCCGAAGACCGCTGGCAGGAGGGTTGGGAAGCGCTAGCTAGTAGAGGCCGGTGAAGCCCCGAGCCTCCACCAAGTCTCCAGCGATCCCGCCGAGCTGTTCATCGAGCTGATCCGTGGCGTTCTCACAAGTGGACGGGGTCATCTGGCCGGGCCGGACGGTAAGAATCCATCCGACTTCGCACGTTGCGGATGGATTGTACACGGGTCATATTTTCGGGGTAGCGGCGAGCGGATCGGTTGGATCGATGGGGACGACATCTATCTGGAACCACAAGTTGCGTTCGCTTCGGCCCAAAGACTCGCGCGAGACGGAGGCGAAACCCTGGCTGTCGGGAGAAGGACTCTGGCCAAGCGGCTTCGAGACAACAAGCTACTGGCCAGCTGTGACTCGAACCGCCAGCGACTGAGGGTGCGGAAGACGCTGGATGGCACTCGACGCATTGTGCTCCATCTCAAAACTAAGACTGTTCTTCCCGGGAAACCGACCCGACCGACCCTACCGACCCGACCATACCGAGGCGCCCACTGGGACCGCTTGGCCCAGCTTGAGGATTCGCCGAAAGATGATAACGAGGGACCAGAACCCCGCGTGACGCCGCCTTCGCGCCAGAGGAAGGACCATTCGGATGAGTAGCAAGGGTCGATTCCGGATGAGATCCAAGTCGGGTCCCGCGGTTGTCTTCTGCGTCCGCTGCGGGTCCTCGAAGATCGATCAACCGGCCCTGGACCGGCTGGTCTGCGAAGACTGCCATAACTCGATCGCCTGGGATGGCCTGAGCTTTGGGCTTGCCCGCTGTGGGGGAATTGTCCAGGCCCTGGTCCGCAGAACGGTTCTGGCCGCTGCCCGGCGGGCGTTAATCCATTAGTTTGCAACCGAACGGGCAGGGGTTCATCGCCGCAGCCAGCATGAAGCGGGCTGGAAAAGTCAGGGTCCGGGCCGCCCGGCTGAGGGTGATCTCTCCTTCCTCGAGAGGTTGTCTGAGGACTTCCAGGACGTGCCGTTTGAACTCAGTCAGTTCGTCCAGGAAGAGGACTCCGTTGTTGGCCAGCGAGACCTCGCCCGGACGCGGGTTGGAGGTCCCGCCCACCAGACCGGCTCCACTGATCGTGTGGTGGGGTGCCCGGAACGGCCGGTGACTCACGAACGACCTCTCGCCCTTGAGCAGGCCACAGACACTGTGAATCGCTGTTGTCTTCAGCGCTTCATCGAAACTGAGAGGCGGAAGGATAGTCGGAATCCGGCGAGCCAGCATGGTCTTCCCTGCCCCCGGCGCCCCGATCATTAAGATGTTATGCCCACCTGCACAGGCCACTTCCAGGGCCCGTTTGGCCGAGATCTGCCCCCTCACATCGGCCAGGTCGAGGAATCCATTTTGCCTCTTCTCCTCCAGCACCCTCGGGCTCACTTCAAATGGCTTTTCCGGGCTACTACCGCTGAGAAGACCCAGGACCTGCGGAAGCGAGCGGGCCGGATACGGCTCGATCTCCTTGACGATCGCCGCCGCCTCCGCATTCTCTGAAGGCACCAGCAGCCGCCGAAAACCTTTGCGCTGGGCACTCAAGGCCACGGGCAGGGCACCTCGGATAGGCCGCACCCTTACGTCCAGGGATAACTCTCCCAGGATCAGCCAGTCTTGGACCTTCTCGGGTTCCAGTTCTCCGACCAGGCCCAGGATGGCCAGGGCTATAGGCAGATCGAAGCAGCTGCCTTCTTTCTTAAAAGCCTCACTGGATGTACCCGAGCGCCCGCAAGGTCCGTAGCTGCTCGGGCGTGAGCGCGACGCTCTCCGACGGCGTGAAGAGCTGCCCCAGCGCCTGGTGCGCCTCGAACTGCGCCTCGAGAAACGTGGTGTACTTCTCCACCAAGTCCGGATGCTCATCGTGGACGCTGCGCAGACACATCGGATCGGTCCAGAGGTCGTAGAGCAGGAGGGGGACGGGGCGCTGCAGCTCTGCCGGCCGCTTCGGGTCCGGGTTGATCTTCAGCGACGCGCCCCAGCGGCCATCGACCACCTCGATCCGACCACGGAACTCGCCGGTCTCCCAGTCCACCCCGAACTCATCCAGGATCACCGGCCGCGGCTCCCAACCCTCCCCGCCCAGCAGCAGGGGGGCCAGAGACTGTCCCTGCATGACCTCGGGCATCGCCAAGCCGACCAGCTCCAGGATGGTGGGCAGCACATCGATCATCGAGACAACCGGCTGGCTGAATCGCTGCCCTCCCGCTATGTGCCCCGGCCAGACGGCCTGGGGCAGTCCCGTCTGGGTGGGAGGTTTCGGTAAACGGTAACGTCACTAGTTCTTGACCGACTTGATGTGGCCTTCCTTCTCCCATTGTGCCAGACTGTCTTTGATCTGATCCGCCTCCGGCGCCTGCTCCTTGATCTTGAGAAAATGTCGCAATTCACTGGCGGCAGACTCGAACTCTCCCTGAGTCGCCAGGATGTACCCGAGCAAGTAACCGGCATAGGGGTAGTCATCGCTCTTGTAGTTGTCTCGAACTTTCTGGAACGACTGCTGAGCCGGCTCGGTCCGATTCAGAGTCATGTTGGCGACCCCGTGATAGTACTGGGCCTTGACGATGTAAGGATTCAGCTCCGTGATCCTGGAGCTCCACTTACTGACCTCTTCCCAGTTCTTTCTTCGAAGCTCGAGTTCCATCATCGCGAGCGGAGGTAGAAGATACTTGGAGTCACTGGCCGCGGCCGATTCAAAGGCCTTCTGAGCTCCGGACTCGTTTTTGAGCTGGAGTCGAATTTGTCCCAGCAGGTTCCAAGCCTCGGCAAATTCCGGATAGAGGTCGGTGGCATTTTCCAGCTCGGCGACAGCCTTCTCATAGTTGGCGCTTTTCCTTTTCATCTCTTTGAGTGCCTTCTTATACTCCTTGCGTGCTTTTTTGGGAGCCGACATTGTGGTCACACTGGTTGTCGTGCCGGCAATGCTCCCAGCCCGATAGAGGATCAGGACACCAACATCAGGATTGTCCAGGGGCCGTCGAAAGGCCAACGAAATGCTCTCCGACTGGAAGCCCGCCTGATTGGCTCGCAATTCACAGCCGTGCAGATTGAACGCAGCAGGGATCTGGCGTTGCGGAGCCTGGCCGCCCTGACCACTCGGACCCACGGAAGGGTCGCCCCCGAAGTTTCCTGTTCTCGTAGGGTTTACGGGGCCAAGTGCGTCCCGGCTTCCAACAGTGGCATCGAATGAGGTGAATTCCCGGGTGGAACCGCCCACTTGAAGGCTGAAGTTGCCGTTAAGAGTGTGGACCTGCCGGCGAACCCTCCCATCACACAGCAGTTCGACCCTGACGTTCATGTCTGCCGGACTACCGTCATCGTAGACAACTTTGCCGCTAACGTAGAGGGGCTGGTCCATCTGGGTAGACTGCGGTGCCTGCTGTTGTTGCTGAGGGGGCTCCGGTCGGGGCGTGTCGTCTTGGGCGAACGCAAGCCCGAATAATACGAAACAAAGGAAGAGAACAATGATGGGTTGTGCCTTGGCCATAGTAGAAGCCCTCCAATGACGGATCGCCGTGAATGTTTTTGATGTGTTGAATATTCTAATACATTTGGGAGTAAAAAGATTCGGTGCTTCTTCAGGGAAGTGTTGTTGACTGTGTCCGGCAGCCCCGCAACCCCTTGTGCCAGCTGGATCTTCTCCGGCTTTTGTGCCATCAAACATGTATGAAGCGGAGAAGAAGACGATCTCGCTGCTGTCCAAACCCCGATTGCTCCTTGAGAGGCCAAGTCGGCAAAGGCAACATCATTCGACACTCCTTCTACATCACCTCGCAGGGCAGACGGCGGCGGTACCGTTGCAAAGAATGCGGTCGAACCTTCTCGTCCACCCACGGCACTCCGTATTATCGGCTACATAAACCCAGGTCTTTGTTCGATGAAGTCGTCCACATGTGTGTCCATGGAATCGGGATCTCCGCCATGGCTCGCATCAAGCGGATGTCCTGGGGAACAATCGCCCGCTGGCTTGAAACGGCAGTCGCCTATGCACAGCGGTTCAACCGTCGGATGCTTCGAGGTTTTGTTATCTATGAACTTCAAGCCGACGAGATCAGGACATTTGCTGGAGCAAAGGAGCGGGTGATCTGGGTTCTTACGACTCTGGAAGTGTGGTCCAGACTTTGGGTCTCTGCAGTGGTTGGCCGCCGCAACTTCCGGGTATCTGCATTTACGGCCAAGTCATCAAGAAGCGCCGGGAGAATCGAGTGGTCCGAGTCGATCGGAGACTGCTGCTCGGAACACGGGCGGAACTGGAGGAAGCACTCTTTCACTCGGAGGATTCCAGCACCCTGAACACCAGTTTCATCGAGCGCCACAATCTAGCCATCCGCCAAGGCTGTTCCTATCTTGGCCGTCGTACACCTTGTCACGCCCGCCGTACGAAATTCTTGGAAGGTCAGGTGGCCCTCCTCATGGCGTATTACAACTTCGTGCGTCCGCACTCGGCTCTGAGATTCGGTAAAACGGTGAGGACTCCAGCTATGCAAGCTGGGTTGGTGCGGAGGAGGCTCTCCTTACGGGACGTGTTCACAAGCCAGGTGGCGTTCTTTTTATTTTTCTTGATGGTGGTTGTCGCACGGTACGCTAAATCGGATCTCAGGTCTGTCCAGTTTGGGTACTGGAGGGGGCATGGCTCAACAACACTTGCCTGAAGAAGCACCCGAATTAGGCGCCGATCCCATCTCGTCGTATACTAAACTTGCCTTGCACTTCGCTCGAGAAGATAACACATAGACCCACATCCTACAGCAACAACTCTCAGGAGGAACGGAAATGGGCGATCGAGATAGCCCCTTCACGGTAGAAGAGATCAGACAGCGTCTCTCCATCTCTACCCTGGTGTTTCACGGCTATCGGCCCATTGGAGAGGCCGCCCTCGCAGAGTTGGCCCGGCACGGCATCGTCCGCATCGAACTCATAGAGAGTCCCGAACAATACGATCTGGCCGAGCCGCGCTCTATGCAACTCATCGGCGAGACCTGCAAAAAGTGCGGCATCCAGATAAGCGCGTACCACGCCTACATGACCAGCTTTGCGGATGTGAATACCGAGGCCAAACGCCTGGAGCGGGTGGATCTGTGCCGGCGCCAGATCGATACCTTGCTCGAACTGGGGGGCAAGCTCTGGGGGTCGCATGCCGGGGCGGCCGACGACATTATCGAAAAGAGCTACCAGGAGCTGGCGCGGCACATCGAAGGAACCGACGCGATTATCACCGTGGAGAATTTCGGCCGCGAAGGCGTGACCGTGGAGGATCGGGTGGCATTTCTCGACCGCCTGGACCACCCGCAGGTGGGCATGATCCTGGATATTGGCCACGAGCGCACTGCCGAGGGTGTCAATCCCATGACCCTGCCCGGCGAGCCGACAGCTATTCTCGAACAGTGCGGTCACCGCCTCCGCCACCTCCATCTGCACGGCTTCAAGGAGGGCAGAGATCACCATCCGCCCCTGGTCGACGGCGATGAAATCCAGTGGCGCGAACTCTTCGAGATGGTGCGCGCCGTCAACTATCCCGGCGACTTTAACTTTGAACCGCGCGGCATGCTGACCTCTCCCGAGACGCTGGACTACGTCGAGCGCGTCCCGGAGAAATTGGTCGATCTGTTATCTTCCTGAGTGCGGGACGGCGATTGCGGAGATAGGAATTTGCTTTTCAAGCTGAGGGTAGCAAGTACTGAAATGAGGGTCACGATAGGCCAACAAGGGGCCATGAAGGCCGGGTTTCCGGGTGTTTGGGGGATGTAAGAAGGGAAGCAGGGGGGAGGGAGACGAGCGCAGCAACAAGGCAACGGAACGAGGGCAAAAAAAGACGCACTCCAACCAGGGCATCGATTCCTGGGGGCGTAGGTCTCAGGAATCCGGCCAGGTGGGCACGTCGTCCCAGAAGATGGAATCGGTGGAGAGCTGGATCTGGCGGGCCTGCTCCGCAGAGAGCGAGGCCAGCAGCTGGTCTAGCTTATGAGCAAAGAGTCGGGGCGGTGGAGCGCGCTCTGGGGGTTCCTCCACCTCTGGTTCCGACTGGCAGGCTGGACTGGCCAGCGCCAAAAGTAGTGAAAATAACAGCAACGAGACGACGATTCGAATTGTTGGCCACATAACACCCTCCAGCTTAGACCAGGCAAAGGTGAGTTGCCAGACGGCTCGTTGCCGGGCGTGGTGATTCCTTCACTCTCGGGATTGCGCACCGATACGCTGACCGAATCATCCTGAATGCACTGCGGGAGCGGCGGCCCCCATTTTCTCCAGAGGAGACAGGGAGCAGATCGATCATCCGGCAGGGGCTCACGATAGACGGCTCTCGATTTCTCCAGTAAGATTTGCCAGGGAGCAAACTATGATGAACCATTGGAATCAGAGGCGACTGCAAGGGAAATGTCTCGTGTTTCTCGTCCTGCCGTGGCTGTGGACTTCCGTCTTTGCACAGCAGGACCGTCAACCCAACCTGTTTTCCACCGGCAAAATGACGAAGGTGAACTTGCAAGGGCTAACAGTTGGCCTGGGACAGCCGATCCAGGTGACCGACACGTTCGGCCATGCCTGGTTTCCAACCCTGGCCAAATTCCCTTCCGGCGAATTGATGGTGACCTACGCCGTGTCACCTGATTCCAACGCAAATTCCTTTTCGGTTCGCGCCTTTCAGATTTCCAAAGATGGCGGCCAAAGCTGGGGCCACCGCTATGACATCATCACCGACCTTCAACCAGCCGTCTTTGTGCCTCAGGAGGAGGGATCTTTACTGGCCATTTTAGCCCACCTTTACCGACCTGATCAGGAGGAGAGACACAACCTTCACGGCGTTTACACCCGCTTTGAGCAGGGTGGGCGCAGTGTAGTTATGGAACCGGCCGGCGTGCGGGTGGTGGACTGGCCTTGGCCGGTCGGCTTGTTTCCGAGCCGGATGCCCCGAACCAACTGGATTGCCCGACTTAAGTTTTGTGGCGACGCCCTCCAGATGGGTGATCGCCTCCTTGCCACCGGGTATATGAGGACCGGCGCGGACCGGGAAACTCGAAAGGAAGAGAAAGTTATCAGCCTGCTGTTTGTTTCTGAAGATAAGGGACGGACGTGGCGCTACTTCTCAACCATCGCTGATCCTTTTGTTATGACCGCTGACTCCAGGAGGCGGGATCCTGAGGACCAGCGTTACCAGGGTCGTCCGTGGCCTCAGGAACTGCTGGAAGCCAGTGAGACCTCGATAATCCAGCTGGCTGATGGAGATCTCATGGCTGTGTTTCGAGTTGGCCATTTCTTGGACTTAGGTCGAGCCTACAGCAGCGACGGAGGCCGTTCCTGGACCCAGGCGGAGCCCATCCCCCCCTTCAGCGTGGAGCCGAGTATGGTTCGCACCGAGAACAACACCATCGTGCTCTCCGCCGGCCGACCCGGACTCCGTGTATGGTTTTCCACCGACCCGCGTGCAAAGACGTGGCAGGATATCGATATCCGCCAGCATCATAACCGCTGGGCTCCGGACGCTACCTACCGCATTTCCCAGCGCGGTGAAAGGGGCGGACGGGGTCAGACCACCTCTTACACCGAGATAGTGGAGATCTCGGCCAACCGGCTGTTGCTGGTGTACGATCGCGCTCCCTTCGGCTGGGATCCGACGCCAGTCGATTCCGGGGAACGCAGTCGCATTTTTGTTTTACCGATAGAGGTGCAACGCGATTGAAATTCCACTATTTGCTTGAGGGAAACGAAATGCATCCCGTACTGTAGTTGGTCGCCACCGGTGTCAGATCCAGCTCGGCGAAAAGCTCTCTGACGCGATAGGGGGTCTTCCTCTCCGAGAGTGTAATGACGGCAGCGCAGGCCCATGTGGGCGATTTCAATCTTTTTGAAGCCCAAGTTGGCAATCTGGCGGGCCGCCACATCGATCGAGAAATGAGTGAATCCAAGCGTCGAACAGGCGGTGACTTGAGCCACGACAATCAGATCATAGCTCGCGGCTGCTGGGATGTCGACCTCGCAGGGAAATCTTGGTAAGATCTCATTCCAAGGAAGGAACGGCGATGTCAAGAAGGCTTGATCCAAGAATCTCACCGTGCATTCTGGGCAGCAGCTGTCTGCCCTGGACCGAGTCCTTTGAACTCGACGAAGAGATATTTCGTCAGGAGATTCGGGGGCAGATCGACCGCGGCCACAACAACCTCTATCTTTTCGGCACGGCCGGCGAGGGCTATGCTCTTACACTTGGCCAGTATGAAAGGATCTCGCGGATCTTTGTCGAGGAAACCGAAGGGAAGACGGGCCTGCGGCAGCTGGGAGTAATCGGCCTGTCGCTTGCACAGGTGCAGGAGCGAATTGAGCTGGGGCAGGAGATGGGGGTCAACAGCTTTCAACTCTCCTTCCCTTCTTGGGGAAAGCTGAACGATAAGGAGGTGGAGTTGTTCTTCGAAGGCACCTGCGGGCGCTATCCCGACTCCTCGTTTCTCTTTTACAACGTTGGGCGAGGGCTCCGGTTGCTCTCGGGCCGAGAGTTGGGGGCCCTGGCGGAACGCCATCCGAATCTGGTCGCTGTCAAGTGGGCAACGGCTATAGAGCCGGACCAAATGGGATCGGTGGTAAACGGTGCGCCCCAGCTCTGTTTTTTCTTCTCCGACGTCAAATACATCCCTGCTTGCCTGCAAGGCTTGACGTGCGGCCTGCTAATTGCCATGTCAGCGTCAAATCGCCTTCTGGCCACTGAAATCTTCGAGCTGGGTCAGACACGCGCCGACGACGATCGCCTCAGGAAGTACTGCGAGGAGATGACGCACCATGGGGGGATTATGAGAGAACTCCCGCTCCAAGGGAGTCACATGGATGGAACCTTCGACAAGCTCCTGTGCAAGCTTCACCTGCGTGAATTTCCCCTCCGGCTCCTCCCCCCCTACCGGGGCAATAACGACGCAGCGTTTGAAATCTATCTGGCACGCTTGCAGGCCGAATTGCCCCATTGGATAGAGCCCCCCTTGTAGTTCGTGGTCGCGTTGAGAGCGAGACCCCGGTGCCTGGCGTTGCTGCCACAAAACCGAGTGCTCTATCTTTTCAGGTGTGCCATCACTCCACCGGTTCGGTAACGTCCAAAATCTGGTTTGGCGCGAGATTTTCCAGAGTTTGCTGAATGCCCGAGGGCCACTGGATTTCCAAACGGTCAATTCGCCCGGCAGTTCCCAAACCAAAAGGAACCCGAGGGTCGTTCGCGGATTGGTAACTGGAAGCGGTGGTCACCGTCCAATACTGGGTTAGGGTGCCGACGGTCAGCTTGACCCGCGCCCCGATGCCAAAACGATTGCTTTTTCGGCCCCAGAGCCGGAGGAGAATCCAACTCCTCCGGTTCCCCCCCTCGTTCAACAAAAGGCTGGGACGCCCGTTCAGGTTTGAGACCACAATATCCTGGTCACCGTCGTTGTCGAAGTCTCCGACAGCGGCGCCACGGCTCACTAACGGAGTCTGAAAGATCTTTCCGCTCTTGGACGAAACGTCTTCAAATTTGCCGTTGGCTAGATTCCGCAAAAGGAGCGGTGGTTGGGAGTATCCCACGTGGCTCAGGTACAGAGGGACATTGTCCATGACATGGCTATTGGCGGTGAAGATATCTTTCCAGCCGTCGTTGTCATAGTCGAAAAAACGCGTTCCCCAGCCTGTGTAGGGCAGCGTATGCTGAGCGATGCCGCTAGAAAAGCGCACATCGGTAAAGCTTCCATTCCGGTTATTCTCATAGATGACGTACATGTCACCGGTCAGGGTGGTGATGATGAGATCGGGAAAGCCGTCATTGTTATAATCCTGAAAATCGACTCCCATTCCTCCAAATATATCTCCGTCACTGTTGTATGCCACCCTGGCGGCAAGAGCTACTTCAGAGAAGCTTCCATCCTGGTTATTCTTGAACAAGAGACAGGGGCTGCGATCGTTGGCCACGTAAATATCGATCCATCCGTCGAGGTTGTAATCGGCGAAAGCGACCCCTAACCCTTTACCTTGTGCGTCTCCTATACCCGACGGAACCGATACATCCGTGAAGGTGCCGTCACCGTTGTTGCGATACAACAGGTCGGAGATCCCGCCAAAGAGGTCGGGAACGCAGTAGCTCCGGTAGCCGGGTTCGGGCTTACCACAGTAGGGATTATTATCGAAATCCCAGTCCGTATAACGCACCACATACAGGTCTAGATCGCCATCCCTGTCGTAGTCTAAGAAGGCCGCACTGCTGGACCAAAGTTCTGCGGCGACCCCAGCCGAGTTAGCGACATCGGTAAAGCGCCCGATCCCCTCGTTCCGGTACAGGGAATTGCGGCCAAAGCGAGTCACATAAACATCCACGTCCCCGTCGTTGTCGTAATCACCCGTCGCCACCCCCATCCCATATCCGCTTCCCACCATTCCGGCGGGAACCGTGGCATCCTCAAACCGTCGACCGCCAAGGTTGCGGTAGAGACGATCCGCATAAACGCCCCTCTTGGGCATCGAAATGGCTTGGGCAGAGGTTGCTTGCTGGAGGGGGAATCCATTGACCAGGAAAAGGTCCAAGAAACCATCCGAATCAAAGTCGAGCACCCCGACGCCTCCACCCATCGTTTCGATCAGGTACTTGTGCTCGGTTGGAGATGCCTGCTGCCTGAAGCTCACACCCCAAGCTTCACTGACCTCCCGGTAAACAACCGAAGAGGCGTCTGCGGTGCCGCCCAAGAGGGCTATAGCCATCACAAAAAGAAGGCGGGGACTCTGGAAGCAGCAAAGCCGGTGCATTGGCGGAAGGTTTTTGCCCCTGTCTTCGATCAAGTTTGGTCAAAGATGTGACCGCCCAGCAGGGCGGCGCCGTTTTCGTAGAGAATCTTTTGCTTGGCCTCGTCCGAGATTTCCGCGTAGGCGATGCGGGCCTTTTGCATGGCTGCGAAATAAACGGGGGTGTCGCTTCCGAAAACGATCCGATCGGCTCCGATCTGATCGACAGCGTATTCAATCAACCGCGGCGTGATGGACATGGCCGAGGAAGTATCCACCCACAGATTCCCGTGATGGGCCTTTTTGACAGCCTTGATCTGCCGATCTCGTGTGTTGTCCACCACGTCGTTTCCCAGGTGGGCGAGGATGAGTTTCAGGCTGGGGTACCGGTTGGCCCAGGGAACGAACCGTTCAGGCTCGCTGCCGGGATGTCCCGTATGGGTCAGTGTAAGCACCTTGCGCTGCTGCAGGAATCCGAATACTCGCTCTCCTTGATCATCCACATCCCACTTGTCCCACCACGGGTGGAGCTTAACCCCGGCGCAGCGAGAATGTTCCAGTAACTGTTCGGTTGCGTGCTCCCACCCTTGCCGCTTCGGATTGACTACCGCATAGAACCGAAGGTTGTCGTACTCCTCAGCGGCCTTTAACGCCCGCACGTTGCCGGCCCGCACCCCATCGGGGTCGTCTGCGGGAACAGACAAAGCACCTAGTTCGGAGACTAGGGTGATCTCGATAGCACAAGCGGCAGCCCGTCTCGACACCTCTTCCGGTGGGGCGTTCAAGAAGGCAGCCAGATGGTCTGTATACCCCCGGAACTGGCCGCAGTGCCCGTGCACATCAATTGCGGGATAATTCATAAAGTCCGTGTTATTAGTCATCGCTCATGACTGCGGGGCTGCTTGCTCCTTATTCTTGAGGTGCTCCGGCACGAATCTCTCTGGCCCGCTGCTCCATCTGCCGGCCTTCCTCGTTCCGACCTGTCTCCCGAAGCAGCCCGGCATAATCCTCCAACACAGCGGCCACATGGGAATGCTGGGGACCCAGAGCTTTCTCCGCGATGGCCAGCGCGCGCTGGTACAAGGGCTCCGCGTCAGCGTACTTTCCCTGCCTGGCGTAGATTTGTCCCAGAAGTTTGTTGACGCCAAGAGCGGCACCGGGGTGGTCGGGACTCGGGGTTTTCTCATAGATGGCCAGCATGCGCTTGAGAAGAGGCTCCGCCTGGGCGTACTTTCCCTGATCGAGGTAGACGTTTGCCAAATTGTTCAGGCCATCAGCGGTGTCGGGGTGCCCGGGACCCAGGGCTTTCTCCGAGATGGCCAGCGCTCGCTCGATCAAGGCCTCCGCGTCAGCATACTTCCCCTGATCGCGATAGAGTGCTGCCAGGTTCTTGAGGCTGGCGGCAGTACTGGGGTGCTCAGGGCCCAGAACCTTCTCAGCAAAGGCTAAAGCTCGGTGGTACAGGGGCTCAGCCTCAGCGTACTTTCCCTGGTCATGGTACAGCGACGCAAGGCTGTTGAGGCCCAGAGCAGTGTCAGGATGCTCGGGACCCAGGGTCTTGTCAAAGATAGCCAGCGCCCGCTTGAGAAGAGGCTCTGCCTCAGGGTACTTCCCCTGCCCGAGATAGAACCCAGCGAGGTTTGCGAGGCCGAGTGCGGTGTCGGGGTGCTCGGGACCCAGGGCGCTCTCCGAGATGGCCAGCGCGCGCTCGATCAAGGCCTCCGCGTCAGCATACTTCCCCTGATCGCGATAGAGTCCTGCCAGGTTGTTGAGGCTCTTGCCAACGAGGTATTCTCCGTTTCTCACCCGTTCTGCCAGCTCGAGGGCCGTACGCCAGGAGGCCTCGGCCTCCTGGTAGCGACCTTGCTGGTACTCTCGCGCTCCGGCGGCAACGTGTTTCTCCCAGAGCTGCTGTTGCCTGGGGTCAATGGCCAGCAGCAGCACAATCTCCTTGTGACCTCTTGCACTTGCCAGATCCTGTGCGGTTTTTCCATCCTTGTCTTTTGCCTCGACATCGGCGTCCGCGTCCAGCAACGCTGCCACCGTATCGTAGTGGCCCTCCAGCGCAGCCAGCAGCAGCGCCGTCCGGCCGTTTTCATCTCTGGCGTTGACGTCGGCACCTGCCGCCAGGAGAGTCCTGATCAGGGCATCCTGGCCTTCTCTGGCCATTTTCAGGAGGTCTTGATTGAGGTGGGACTGGGCGAAAAGAAGATTCGAGGAGCACAGCACGACCAGTAAAGGGATGCTTCGAAGGCGCATAGGCTCACTTTTAGTTCTTTGACAGTGTCAGTTTGTTGAGCTGAAGGGGCGTGTACGGCGCCTCGCCCTCAATGATCTGAATGAACTGATCAAAGGGCACATCGTGGAAAGTTTGTGTGAGCCCGGTGGTTGGCCAGAAAATCTCCAGCATCTCGATGCTTGAGGCTTTGCCCAGGCCAATCGTCTGCCGCAGCGGGTTGGCACCGAAGGTACCACCGCTGTTGACGTATTTGTAGATCGAGCGCCGCACATCGTTTTCGATGATATCGACCTGGATACGCGCACCGATGGCTGATCGGTTTGAGCGCTCACCCACCAGTTTAATCGCAATCCAGTGATTGTCGAATCCCGGGTTTTCATAGAGGACGTTGCTGAACCCGTCGCCTGCGTACGCGCCTCCCATCTGTTCGAAAATATCCTGATCACCATCGTTGTCCAGATCCGCAAAGACAACGCCGTGGCCTTTCTGAAGGTGGCTGAAGCCACCCGCCATACTCACGTCCGCAAAGCGTTTACCACTTTGATTGCGATACATGACGTTGGGCATGAGACTCTTGTAGTCCGGGTAACCGGTACCGAGATAGAAGTCGAGGTAGCCGTCGTTGTCCAGGTCACCGAAATTAGAGCCCATGGGTGCGGTAGGATGGATCAGGTTATATTGGCTTGCGACTTCCTCGAAACTACCGTCCCCCACCCCCCGATACAGACGAGCCAATTCGATGTCCACGGGCATGCCAAGCAAACTTGCCGTGAGGTGCTCGATGCGGGCGGAATATGCCGATACGTACAGATCCAGAATGCCATCGTTGTCGAAGTCCCAGAACCAGGCCGGAAAGCTGACCTCCGGGCGGTCAACCTTGAGTTTGCCGGCCATCGTGGTAAAGGTCCCGTCACGGTTGTTGCGATACAGGCGATTGGCGCCTCTGAAATTGGACACGTATAAATCGGGCCAGCGATCGCCATCGTAATCACCCCACATCACCGACTTGGCGTAACGGTGATTCTGCACACCCGCTTTCCTGGCCACATCGGTAAAGGTCCCATCACCGTTGTTGTGGAACAGTTGACAGGGGGCGGGCAGCTTCTCCGAGAATTCATTTCCAATGTACAAATCGAGGTGGCCGTCATTGTCGTAGTCGCCCCAGGACGCAGTCTGTGTGGGGTAGTGAACATTGCCCAAACCGGCTTCGAAGGTCACATCCGTGAATATGCCGCCACCGTTGTTGCGCAGCAGAGAGTTGGGATGTTGCCCTTGTTTCTCCAGCCAGGCGCCCCGCAGTACCAGGATATCGACGTCCCCATCGTTGTCGTAGTCGGCCTGCACCAGGTTCAGCCCGCTATATAAACCCAGCAGTCCAGCTTCCTTTGTCCGTTCCGAGAAGGTGCCGTTCCGGTTGTTTCTGAAAAAGCGGATCTGCCCGACGGTGTTCCAGGTCGACACCACAATGTCGAGATATCCGTCATTGTCAAAATCGTCGGCCATGGCACCGCCGGACAAATCGAATGTGTCCAGCCCGAGTTCCGGCGCGATGTTTTGGAAGCGGGGTATCTGTTCCTCGGATTCGAAGAAGTGCGGGGAGAGAAGATACGGCTTCGGCACTTGCTCCGGGTAGCTTCCGACCGTCATATATGCGATGTTGAGCAGCCATCGAGCCGCCAGGTGAACCGGTTCGCTCGCTCGCGTACTCTGCAAGGTTTTGATGAAACTCCAAATCCCTCCGCGAGATGGGTCTTGCTGGGTGTGAACAGCGCCTTCCTGGAGGGGCAAAATGCAGCTTTCGGGCAAGTGACGCAGGCAGCAGTTTTGTGTTTCGCCCTGCCGCATGTAAGCCACGCCTAGCCAAAAAGTGCTCTCCGCCACTAACTCGGGCGGAGCCTCATCGCGGTTCAACTGGATAAACAGAAGCGCACTTCTGAAAAGAGTGATTGCCTCCGCTTCATGGCCGAGGCGAAGCTCCTCTCGGCCTAAGGCCATACGAAGCTGCCACTTCATCCAGTCCGCTGTATCGGGAGGCAAGACAGCTAGCTGCTTACGCAGCGCGCGAGGGGCGGCGTCACCGACGTAGATGTTGTTGTCCGGGGTGCCATCCGCAATCTGCTGGAGCAGTCTCAGCATCCTCTGGTGGCCCGGCGGTACGGAAGGTGGTCCTCGCTCAGCCTGCAAAAGGGGCCCACTACTGCACGTTAGGGGAGTTATCAAGCTGAGGAGGACGAGGACGTTGCTCATGCTGCCATGACCGAATGAGGTTACGCCGTAGATGTGTTCGGTAGCACGCATGGACACCTCCTCAAGGAACAAAGTATACCTTGAACAGGGATTTGTAGGGGCCGTCACGGCTGATTCGATCGCTGCGATGCGGCAGTTGGCTGCACAGCAAAGCTTTGTACCTCCTTCTCATTTGGAAAGCTGCACTAGGCCCAGATTAAGCACATAGAACCCGTGATCTATCTTTTCAGGTGTGCCATCACTCCACCGGTTCGGTAACGTCCAAAATCTGGTTTGGCGCGAGATTTTCCAGAGTTTGCTGAATGCCCGAGGGCCACTGGATTTCCAAACGGTCAATTCGCCCGGCAGTTCCCAAACCAAAAGGAACCCGAGGGTCGTTCGCGGATTGGTAACTGGAAGCGGTGGTCACCGTCCAATACTGGGTTAGGGTGCCGACGGTCAGCTTGACCCGCGCCCCGATGCCAAAACGATTGCTTTTTCGGCCCCAGAGCCGGAGGAGAATCCAACTCCTCCGGTTCCCCCCCTCGTTCAACAAAAGGCTGGGACGCCCGTTCAGGTTTGAGACCACAATATCCTGGTCACCGTCGTTGTCGAAGTCTCCGACAGCGGCGCCACGGCTCACTAACGGAGTCTGAAAGATCTTTCCGCTCTTGGACGAAACGTCTTCAAATTTGCCGTTGGCTAGATTCCGCAAAAGGAGCGGTGGTTGGGAGTATTCCACGTGGCTCAGGTACAGAGGGACATTGTCCATGACATGGCTATTGGCGGTGAAGATATCTTTCCAGCCGTCGTTGTCATAGTCGAAAAAACGCGTTCCCCAGCCTGTGTAGGGCAGCGTATGCTGAGCAATGCCGCTAGAAAAGCGCACATCGGTAAAGCTTCCATTCCCGTTATTCTCATAGATGACGTACATGTCACTGGTCAGGGTGGTGATGATGAGATCGGGAAAGCCGTCATTGTTATAATCCTGAAAATCGACTCCCATTCCTGCAAATATACCTCCGTCACTGTTGTATGCCACCCCGGCGGCAAGAGCTACTTCAGAGAAGCTTCCATCCTGGTTATTCTTGAACAAAAGACAGGGCCAGCGATCGTTGGCCACGTAAATATCGATCCATCCGTCGAGGTTGTAATCGGCGAAAGCGACCCCTAACCCTTTACCTTGTGCGTCTCCTATACCCGACGGAACCGATACATCCGTGAAGGTGCCGTCACCGTTGTTGCGATACAACAGGTCGGAGATCCCGCCAAAGAGGTCGGGAACGCAGTAGCTCCGGTAGCCGGGTTCGGGCTTACCACAGTAGGGATTATTATCGAAATCCCAGTCCGTATAACGCACCACATACAGGTCTAGATCGCCATCCCTGTCGTAGTCTAAGAAGGCCGCACTGCTGGACCAAAGTTCTGCGGCGACTCCAGCCGAGTCAGCGACATCGGTAAAGCGCCCGATCCCCTCGTTCCGGTACAGAGAATTGCGGCCAAAGCGAGTCACATAAACATCCACGTCCCCGTCGTTGTCGTAATCACCCGTCGCCACCCCCATCCCATATCCGCTTCCCACCATTCCGGCGGGAACCGTGGCATCCTCAAACCGTCGACCATCAAGGTTGCGGTAGAGACGATCCGCATAAACGCCCCTCTTGGGCATCGAAATGGCTTGGGCAGAGGTTGCTTGCTGGAGGGGGAATCCATTGACCAGGAAAAGGTCCAAGAAACCATCCGAATCAAAGTCGAGCACCCCGACGCCTCCACCCATCGTTTCGATCAGGTACTTGTGCTCGGTTGGAGATGCCTGCTGCCTGAAGCTCACACCCCAAGCTTCACTGACCTCCCGGTAAACAACCGAAGGGGCGTCTGCGGTGCCGCCCAAGAGAGCCATAGCCATCACAAAAAGAAGCACTTTACCTTTCTTGAAGTTTCAACTCCTTGAAAATCTGCAGTTCTTTCTCGGCTTCCTCCTTGCGGCCAAGTTTTTGGTACATGGTCGACAGCTTGTAGTGTAAGGAAGCATCGGCGGGAGTGATTTCAACAGCCTTTTGCAAGTGACCCAATGCCTTTTTGTATTGTCCCTCACTCGCGTACATTCGCTCCAATCCCAGGTGCGCATCCACCATCACGGGGTCAAGCTCCAAGGCCTTCAAGAAATACCTTTCGGCCTCCTCGGTCTTTCCTCTCATGAACAGTATGTCCCCGATCTGATAGACTGCCAGCGAGTGGCCAGGGTGGGCTTTGAGGCCCTCTTGAAGCGCTGAGAGTGCTTCGTCATAGCGCCGAAGTCTCCACTGTAGATTCCCGATCAACAGCTGCAGACGGCCAAGTGAAGGTCTTAATTCGAAGGCCGCCCCATACTCCTTGATGGCACCTTCCAGGTCACCGAATTCCTCGTAGGACTCGGCCACCAGGAGGTGGGCCCAATAGCGATCGGGTCCTGCCTGGAGAGTGAAGGTGGTTAAAAGGGACAGGATCTGATAGCCTTCCGCCAGTAAATAGAGTTCCTCGGCCGAAGCGGAGGCCGAACTGTGCAGCCTTCCTGCCCGTAACCGGTAGTGTTGGACTTCTTCTTGTACATCTTCAGCCGAGGGAGCCTCCAGGAACCGGATTACACCGTCAATCAGGTCATCTTCAGGCCGACTGTCCAGGGGCGATGCAGCTCCTGACTCCCGTTCATTCAGCCAGCGAATCCTCTGCTGGAGGCGCTTTTCCTGCGGTCGCTTTTCCAGGGCCTGAGTATATTCCTGTTTAGCTGTTTTCCAATTTTGTGTGGTTATGTGGAAGTGCGCTCGCGCCAAATGGAAGTAGAAGGAATCGGGGAACTTCTGCTCCAGGTCATTGTGAAATTGCCTTGCCAGATGAGCATAACATCGGTTCAAGTAGTAGCGGATCTCCCCGTCCTCCCCCTGGCCCCCCAGCCCATCTTCCAGGTGACGAACCGCGTCACGAAAACTGGATCGCGCATGGTAGACGTAACCCAAATAACGATTAACCTGGGGGTCGGATGGCTTCAAGGCTAGAGCCTTCTTCAGAGGCTGCAGTGCTTCCTCATGCCGGCCGCTCTCAAAGAAAAGAATCCCCAGATATAAGTGTGGCCCGGGGAGCCCGGGTTTCAGCTGGACTGCCCTTGCAAAGGCGCCCAGGGCCTGCTCCCTCCGTCCCAACAGACGGTAGAGGTAGCCTAGGTTGGCGTGGGCTTCGGCAATGTCGGGGCGTAAGGCAACCAGCTGCTCGTAGTTCTTGACAGCCCGCTCGTAATCCCCGGCCTGCTGGGCTTCATAGGCTTCCCGGTGGATGCGGGCGAGATCGCTTTCCTGCTGCGCCAGCAGGGCGGCCAGCCCGGCAGAAGCGAACAGCAGGATCACCTTGGCTGATCGTGTGAATCCCTTCACGCTAGCCACGCCAGACTTAGACGGCTTGCCGGTAATCTTGGCTCTTTACCTTGAAGGCGACCGCCATAAATTCCCAAAGGGTCATCCTAATGCATTTTCTCGAACTGATCACCACCAGGCTAACACAAAGTGATGTCGACTTTGTTCGACCACCGAACCACTCCAGTCGTCACGACCGGCAGATCTAGGGGAAGGAGAATCCAGCAGCAGTTTTGGCTTTGTGGAAAGTCCAGAACAGATTGTCGCCAATTCAAGAAATTGGACACCGTTGCCTCAGGCAATCCAATATTCTGGACAGAATCGAGTTGAGAGTCGCCTGGGAGAATTCGAGTAAAGCATTGATAGATAATTGGTTATGTCGATAAGGCGGCTAATATTTCGGAATTGGCACCGCTTTTGCCTTTAGTTTTAAGCACAAAGCACTATACTAGTTGAAAATTGATCTTATGAGTGTGTATCAAGTGCCTGGACTGCAGATATTCCACCTCCAATGCTGTAGGTCTTCCGTTCCAGTGCCGGAAGAAGTATCCAAATTATTAAATCACCGGATTCTCGGAAGGTATCTGAGGGTACGGTAAAGGGAGAAAAGTCTCATGGACCGAAGGCAAAAATCACTTTTCGTGACACTAGCAGTTGTATTGCTCTGTGTGTCTCCCCTTTGGGGGCAAACCAGCCAGACCATTGTGGGGACCGTCCAGGACCAAACGGGTGGACTGATTCCGGGAGTGACAGTAACTGCCCGCCACCTGGAAACCAATGACACCCGCGAGGTCGTTACCAACGACACCGGAGATTATAAAATCATTCGGCTGAGCCGCGTGGGCGTTTACGAGGTACGAGCTGAGATGCCCGGCTTCAATGTTGCCCTGGCCCCTGACATCCTGCTCACGACCGGGCAGACAGTGCGGGTGGACCT
Source organism: Acidobacteriota bacterium (assembly GCA_965248635.1). Taxonomy (GTDB): domain Bacteria; phylum Acidobacteriota; class UBA6911; order RPQK01; family CBDAPI01; genus CBDAPI01. Next base: position 1,248,106 of record OZ252114.1, read on the forward strand.
TGCCCTGTCAGTGGGTGAGATCACCCAGACTGTAACGGTTGAGGGGGCGCCACCCTTGGTGCGCTCTGAGACCTCGTCTTTGGAGGTGGTTGTTCAGAACCGCGAGATCGTGGAGCTACCCCTGTACGGGCGGAACTTCCTGGAGTTGACCGGTCTGACAACAGGTGTGTCAACGAAAGCTCCTTCGGGGATCGGATATCAGCAGCACAATCTGGTGGTGGGTGGCGCTCGCGCTCGAGATAACGATTATCGGATCGACGGGTTTCGGAGTATGGCCAACTATAACGCTGACATGACGGTCAAGCCGCCGCTCGACGCAATCGAGGAGTTTCAGTTGATCCGCCACAATTATTCGGCTGGATACGGCCGGGCCATGGGGGCGATCGTGGAGGTCCGAACCAAATCGGGCGCCAATGACTTCCACGGGAGTGGCTACTGGTATGCGCGCCGCGGAGATTGGTCTGCCATACCTGCTTTTGCCAAGACGAAACCGGTGTTTAAAGAAGATCAATATGGGGGAAGTATCGGCGGACCCGTTTGGCTACCCGGAGCCTACGATGGCCGGGATCGGACCTTTTTCTTTGTCGCCTACGAGAAGTTCGAGAGCCCCAGTGAAAAAGTGGCTCGATTTTATGCGCCAACTGAAGCGGAGCGAGCAGGGGACTACTCTAGTTCACACTGGAACCGGGTCGGTTTTCCGATCGACCCGATGACGGGCGAGGTGTTTCCCGATGGGCAGATCCCCTTAAGTCGGCTGGATGGGGCGACCGCGAAGATGTTCGGCGTCATCCCGTTACCCAACCAGGCAATCGACGGGAACGTCAATTGGACCGGCAATTTCCCCTTCGACAGGGAATATCCGAACTGGATGCTGCGGGGAGATCACAACTTCACCGATAACCACCACTTTTTCTCCACCATAATGTGGACGCAGGATCAACAGTTGATATCCCCCGCACTCGATTGTGGTATCGACTGCAACCGGATCAGTGATGTCAATTCAGATGGCGGGAACACCTCGATGGTAGTGGGCTACAACTGGACGATGAGTCCGACTGTGGTCTTGGAAACCCGGATCGGTTATACCTGGTCCAGCGCTCTAAAGTTTCTAGGCACCAATCAAGAGTCGAATCACGCGAAAGACTTGGGTTTTGCCCACCATCCTTCGGATGACTCACCCCATCTGTGGGGTGCGCCCCGAGTGACCGTGGGCGGGCACGGTGCAGGTCCAACACCGGGGGCGGCCACCTATTTTGGTCACTACTCGGGTGGAAACCTGACCCGTACGGAGGAGGCCTATAATTGGAACACTATCGTGAGCTGGGCAAAGGGCAACCATTATTTCAAGTTCGGTGTGGATATCCTTCAAGATCGGCCCCGAGTGCTGGCAACCAACGGCGGCTCCGGGATGTATTGGGTTGGTGGCCCCACTATCACCGGGAACTCCGACGCGGATTTCTTTCTGGGAGAATACGGCATCGGAGGCTTCCAGTTCCTTCCGAGTTGGTCGGGAGCCAAAAGGACCCAGCACAGCTTATTTATTCAGGATGATTGGAAGGTCACTCGCAGGTTAACCTTGAACCTGGGACTTCGCCACGACTTCTCCCCACCCTATACGTCGTTACAAGATCGGGTTATCCACTACGATTTGGCCGACGACATTGTCGTCTACCCGAGCGCCCTAGAATCGCAGTTGACGCAGCAGCAATTGGATTCCTTGCAGTTCCCCCACCGGTTCACGGGTCCCTCTACCTCTTTCTCCAACCCCGACAAGTGGGATTTTTCGCCGCGTTTGGGACTGGCCTATCGGCCCTTTGGCGGCAACGATATGGTGGTTCGCGCAGGATACGGCGTCTACTACGGCAGTCCCATGGGGTACGCGGTGAATCGCAACTGGCAGGCTGCACCCTGGCAGGCTTGGTTAAACTACGGAGTGTGGGGAGGTATTCCGCCAGTCCCCAGACGCTTCGCCGACGTTCAACCAGAACTGCAGAGTGAAACGTATTTTAACCCGGGAAGTATCCGCCCACCAGAACCAGGCTGGCAGAACGCCTATACTCAACATTGGAATGCCACGGTCCAAAAGAAGGTCGCGCATGACATGGTCCTGGAGGTCGGCTACGCGGGTGCCCGCAGCGTGCACCTCGACTTCGAGCACACAGGGAAGTTGTTTGCACCGAACTGGGGTCGTGAAGACTTCTCGCTTGGAGGCCTGCTTAGACTCAACACCAGCGGCGCCGATAGCGAATATAACGCTATGCAGGTGACCCTCCAGAAGCGTTACAGCGCCGGTCTTGCCTTCCGCGCCAATTACACCTGGAGCAAGTTGATGAATGACACTAGCGAGGCCTTCGACCAAGGAATCAACCCCGCCGCGGCCTCATTGTATCGCAAGGAGGACGAATGGGGGGTCGGTCAAGCCGACCTACGGCACAACTTCAACTTTTCAGGCATCTGGGAGCTGCCCTTCGGCATCGGTCAGCGTGTGGGTTCAGGCTGGAGCCGGGGACTCGACGCTGTGCTTGGAGGGTGGAAGATGAGCTACATCCTTGACATCAATTCAGGAGCCGCGATGAACGTCTTTTACGGCGGCTTTCTGCGACCCGACCTCGTCTCCTCTGGGCAGGATGGCAATCTGCCCAGTTCAGAGCGCACGGTTGAACGATGGTTCGACCAAGATGCCTTTCAGGCAGCAGCTGAAGGGCGGCAGGGCCTTGTGCCTCGAAACTCCATCGAGGGACCCAATTACGGGAACCTGGATCTGGGTATTGGCAAGGATTTTACAATCAACGAAAACCACCGCTTCCAGTTTCGCGTGGAGATGTTCAATGCCACCAACCACCCGAACTTCTACCGAGGAGGGTCGCAGAGCAACACCACCAGGGTCGACCTGCCCTTTGCATCACGACTGACTCAGTCCTGGCCGATGCGTCGAGTCCAGATCGGTCTCAGGTATTCATTCTGATCTGACCTCGAAGACCAAGTCCTTTCCATTAATGACGTTCATGGAAAGCAAAAGGGGCGGGGCGAGTGACCAACTCGCCCCGCCCCTTTTTTATTGGCCTTGCACCCCCTTTGGGTGTCCTGGCGCCGGGACGGTGGCGCTACTCTCCAGTCTTCTTTCTCTTATTCTCACCTCAATTCCAGCCTACGGCGAACGTTTTCGACTTGACGGTTTGGATGTAGAACTCAGCCTTCCGACGGTTGTTGCACGGAATAAGGGATTTCTCTGGCGCCCCACGCTAGCCAATCTTGGCAGGGGCGAACTGGTGATGGCCATCAACATACAATCAGACATCTATCAGCCCTTCAATGTCATGGATCTGACTCGCAGTGCGGATGGAGGGCGGACCTGGGGTAGAGGCTGGCCGGTTGCGCAGGTGGGCTGGGTAGCGGGATGGGCGAAAGACGGTGAGGCATTTTTTCTCCCCTACGATGCGGTTTACTTCCTGGATAGTGAGGGCAAGGCTTTCACAGGATCGTTGATCGTCCTTCGTGCTGGTTCAAATGAGGTGGTGACGGAAGTGGGAGCGGTGCGTGTAACCGGGGTCCCTCGCCCCATTCACCAGATGACTTACGGCCAGCCTTACATGTACTTCTGGGGCAACGTCATCACTTTGACCGATGGCAGTCTGGCCACAACAATTTTTGGCGGCTGGGCGGGAGATCCTCCACGCCATCCCAACACCACTTCTCCAAGGCTCAGTCTGATGATGGTCCGATCAACCGACGGAGGGAGAGAGTGGGCGGTCGAGGGACTGGTGGCCCGGGGTGAAGACGTTCCAGATGGGGCGGACGGTGCCGCCGAAGCCTCACTGGCGAAGCTAGACAATGGGGATCTGCTGTGCGTATTCCGAGTGGGTGTTCCCTCTTCTTATCACCGCAGCATTAGTCGCGATCAGGGCCGAACCTGGAGTCCTCCCACAGCTTTGCCGGACGGGGTGGGCTCGGTCGACCCGCGCCTGGGGCGCCTGTCCAACGGCGTCCTTGCCCTAGCCGGAGGGCGACCCGGGCTTTATCTCTGGCTCTGCTCAGAGGGCCGAGGAGAGCAGTGGCAGTCGGTCGATCTGCAGGCCCATCACAACCGGACTCACCCGGGTAAGCCAATTGATGCGGCTGGAGACCCGCGCACGAGTTCTGCTTACATGGATATGCTCGAGCTTGAACCGAACACGATTTTCTTAGTTTACGATCGCATCCCCGGGGGTTGGAAAGGCGTTTCGTGGGACTCTTCGGAGTGGAACGAGATCTATGCAATTCGAATTCAGGTGAGCCGCCTGACTCCAGCAAAGTAAAAAGCGGGCCGACCCTTCATTCTACAATCACTTCTTGCACTTTGATCGCTTTGCGTTGCCGGCCCTGGTCGTCCCTGTAGTGGAAGTCCGAGTAGGCGACCAGGAAACGATCCCGAGCGGTGATGACGACGTCGGTGTTGCTGCAGCTGATTTTCCAGCTGAAATCCCACCGCTCTTGAGGCGACATTGTCAGCAGCTCCCTCTCGGAGGGACCCACCAAGGATAGGGCTTCACTCCAAGTCTGGCCGCTGTCCGCCGAAGCGCGGACGTGCACTCCCGGGCGGCCATAGACCACCGCCACCGCGCCGTTTTCCAGGCGGCGAAGATGCGGAGTGACGCTGAACGCAGCCAGTCGCCGAGGAGGCGTCCAGGTGTGACCGTCATCAGAAGAACGGGCCACCGCGAGGTAATTACTCGCTTCCGGATCGCCACCCAGCTGAGTCCGCATGACGCAGAGTAAGTCACCATTCGGCATGCGCTCGATCGACTGTTCACCAGCGCCGTAACCGAAGGTAGCCAGGTCAGCTTGGTCGGCGATGGTCCCACGGATTCGCCAGCTCCGCCCCCCATCGCTCGAGGCAAGGCACTGAACGCGAAAAAACCCCCTTTCAAACCGCGGGTCTTGTGTCGAGTGGGCCCAAAGAAGAGTGCCATCCGGCTGTGCCAGGATCACCTTGGGCCAATCCGGGGGTCGGAAAATACTGCCAGTTTGATAATAAGGGCTGACTCTCACCACTCGTGGCAGGTCAGACCACTCCCCAGCGGCATCCTTTGCTTTGACCAGGACTTGTAGCAGCAGGTCCGAGGGTTCCACGCTGCCATACTCGTTTTGCCAGGGAGCGTCGGGTCCGGCACGTCTTGTCAGGGGAAATCGCCGAATCTCCGGTGGGAGATCAGCGTAGCGATAGTAGGCAAAATCCTGGACACCCCAAGAGTCTCGAAAGGTTGTGATCGGTTTCAAACCCAGCTTGTCAAGGGAGATCTGTTCTCGATTGCGGTGACCGTAACTGGAGTAATGATAGACGTACTTCTCGGTACCGAATGCAACCTGCTCTCCGGTTGGCAGGGTCAGAATATCGGGCGAAAAATTGACTTGATCTTCCGGGATTGTCTCCCAGGATTGACCCTCATCCAGGGAAACGAAGAACTCTGTGGGCTGGTGTACGCCCACTTCCGAATCTTCCCCGACGTTCATCCCCAAATAAATCTCGCCGCCACGACCTCGCCACATATCGGGGAATTGGTAAAAACCCCAGCGCTTTTCGCCGGGCGGGCTCACGGCGATGACCACCGGCTCGCCAAGAGTGATCTGAGGAACACGCGAAACTCCCTCTGATTCGCCTGGGTCCGTGGTACAACCACCAAACGCCCACAGGAGAATCAGTGCACCCGTTCTTACCACGTCTTTGCCTTTTGCTTTTCTATCCATGGGTCCCCCCGAGAAAAGGTCAGCTCAACTTTCCTCTTTCTCTTCAATTATTCGAACTTCTCTTGGTTTCACATGAGTGGTCTCCCGGCTCATACGGGTGACCGCGTATTGTGGAATTCGTTACTCCTGCAGTTTGACGAAAGCTCCAGAACCGGTTAGTTGACTGAGGTGGAACTTCCCGTTATGCTTTGCCATTGCCGTGACGGCCAGCGCCCATTCCTTCGGTCCATCAGAGAAAAATAGACCTCTGAGCACATTATAAGCAGATTGAAGATCCTCGATCAAGGTGTTTTGTACCGAAATCCCTACCCCGGGCATCGCGCAATTATTGCCTACGCTCCTTTCCTTCATCCGCTGTCAAAGACTGAACTGATCTGTACCTTCCGCTACGGTCAGGCTATGTATTCACGCGACGGAATGATTCACCAGGTGCGATCGACCGACGGAGGTAAGACCTGGCAGCATGAAGGTCCCATTCGTGACCGATCGCGGGATGATACCCATTACAATTACCGTGGCGCCCAGCTGACCACACTGAAAGACGGGAGCCTTCTGATGAAGGTCAATCGTGGCGCACATACGGATCCCGACCGGTTCTATTTTAACCCGGAAACGGGAGGACTCAGCCATTGCCAGACGACTTATGTGCGCTCCTCGGATGGCGGGAGAACGTGGTCCAGAACCCACCGTTGCCCAGCTTCCGGATATGCCCCCCGGGGTAGAACCGGCAGCAGATGGACCACCCATCGAGCTGAACGACGGCCGCTGGATGCAGGTCTTTGAAACCTGGAAGAGTTACGATAATAGGGGTCCGCATCGCAACCAAACCTTCGCGCTATTTTCCAACGACGGCGGTAAGATCTGGAAAGACTGGGTGGACGTGGCGCAGGGGACGGCTCAAGACCGCTCTTACTCCCACGGAAGTTTCATCAAATTATCCGATGGGCGGCTGCTCGGCACACTCTGGACTGGGAATTTACAATTGACGGAATTCTACGATCTTCATTGCGTCATCTCATCGGATGCCGGCGCTCAGGATTGGAGCCTACCCCGATCGACGGGAATACCAGGACAGACCAGCTGCCCGGTCGAATTGGGCGCGGACCGGATCATACTCGTCTATTCCCACCGGGAAAATACCGATCAGCCGGGAATTAAGGTGACTGTGTCTGAGGACACCGGCCAGACCTGGGACGATACTCCTTTGCTGGTCTGGGACGCCTATGGCAAAGAAGCCCTGGGGGTTCCCAGAACGGACAGCTACCCGGCCAGCCATGATGTGATCGCCTATGGTGCGCCGCAGATCACTTGTCTCGGCCAGGATGAAGTGATGGTCAGCTTCTGGTGCACCCAGTCCGGCGACACTCACGCCCGCTTTTGCCGCCTGAGACTTGAATGAGCGCCACCGGCGATCAGGCTGAAGATCTTTATTGCTTCAGCCCCATGACCTGAGCAGCTGTTCCCCCGAGAATCGACGCGCGTTCGGAGTCGCTTAGGAAGGTGCAGTGGACTCTGAACTGGTCGAGGGCCTGACGATAGGTGGCGTACCTCGCCGTCAGTGGCATATCTGTGCCCCAGATCAATCGGTCTGCACCGACTCTCTCTACGCATTCTTTGATGGAGTCCTCCGATTCCGTCCAGGGGTGCTCCATCACGGCGCCCAGCATGATCGGAGGCGCCAGCTGGAGATGGCACGTCGGCGACTTGAACACATCCCAGAACTCCTCTGGAAACACGAACCGGGGGCCCTTTTCCATGAATGTCAGCCACGGCGGGCCATGGGTGATGACCACCTTTACGTCTGGGTAGCGCTCCATCCAACGCAGCAGGGTCCGGTGCTCGTCCAGATAGGCCTCCCGGGAAGACTTCTGAAACTCGCGTGCCCGCTTTCCGCCGTTGTACAGGGTGAAGTAGACCGGGACACCCATCCCGGCCACGGCGTCCCAATAGGGCAGCATCGAGGGACTGTCCCACGGCTCTTCCACCCCACTGGCGTAGTACCAACGCGAGAAGAACTGGAGGCCGCACCGAATCCCCGACTTGACGTACTTCTCGACTTCCCCGATCGCCGAGTCCGGTTCGCTGGCCACGCCTCCATCGTCGACATTGAACACGGTCAGGAATCGGTCAGGGAAGCGCTTTACGGTGTCGAGCAGGTAGTCGTTGAAGCGGCCGAAGATAGGCGATGGGTGAAGAATCCCTATGTCCACGCCGGCGGAGTCCATCTCGCGCAGCAAAAGCTCTGGTGTGGCCTCCTGGTTGTGGAGCATCGGTGGAAGGTACTGGTTGCTGTACGCCTCGCCTTGATAGACCCAGTTAAGCCTTCCCAGATCGCTGTTCCATTGGACCTCGTGGAGCTCGTACGTCTCTGGGTCGAGCAGGGTGCTCCTATCGGCCGGAGCGCGGTCGCGGACGCGCCAGATAGGGATGTGGTGCCCTCCGAAGTGGCGCTGGATGTACCTCAGTTTGTCTTCCAGCGACGGAAACCCTGCCGCAGAATCGAGAGGAGGGAAAATGCGGTTGTGCCCGTCGATAATTATGCCTGGCTTCACGCTGATTCCCTTGTCCCCCCGTCAATGACTGCACTTCGCGGCGGACCTCTTCAGGCGAGCTCGCGGCGTGCTGCTATAATACTGAGCCGACGCGCCGGAAGCCAGACCCCGCGTAGAGAGGAGGGGCCGTAGCTTCACAGGATCTCTCACGCCTAGCCTCGGATTAGATGCCTGCGGGCTGATCCAGGGCATTCAACTGGGAGGAAAAAGATGACCTCACCAAACAGTAGGGAAGCGATTCGGTTGGGAGTTCAGCAGGCCGACCCGCAACTCAGCAAGTTTGAGCCCCTGGAGCAAATCGTTCTCTATGACCGATTTGACTGCGGGCTCAGCGGGTGGACTGAACTTCTTGGAGATTACGAGGGCCGTCTGGAGAACGTCACCCAGTATCCGGAACTGATGGATTCTCGGCCCCCGATGCTCTCCACTGCCACCATGCACGACAGCGGGTCGGCTGGCGCGTTTAGCGGCACATACTCCATGAAGCTAGCGACCCGGCCGAAGGAGGGTCACGTGGCAAAGGCGCTGAGACGGTTGACCTTTCGCAAAAAATCGCGCCTGCAGTGCGAACTCTATTTCACTTTCAAACCAGAAGCCAGCGAGATTAAGCTCAGCGAACTGGATGTCCGAGGGTTTGGAGTAAGCTACGATCTTCAGGACGATCAGAGAAGAGAATGGCCGGCCATCCGTTTTCTCAACGCTCAAGCGGAAAGGCGAATCGAGCGCTGGCAATACCATGCCGGCGGAACACGCGCTCCTCATCTGGATGCCTGGGAAGATGTTCCGAAGGGTCATCAGGCCCTCTGCTACAATGAGACCGCAACCAAGCAGAATTGGCATTACCTACGCTGGCTCATTGATTTGCAAAGTAGTCGTTACCTTGACCTTCAATGTAACGATCGGAGCTGGGATCTGGCGGCCCTGAGGATTCCTTCAGTGTCAACGAACCCCAATCTTCGAACGCTGATGAACCTGGGATTCTTTGTGGAGGCGAACGCGGACAAACGCAGCTTTTTCTATATCGATTCGATCCTTCTCTCTACTGGGGGATGATCGTGCTTCGCCGATCTTACACCGCCGTTGTCGAGCGCGCAGAACCCCTAAAAGGGGAATTCTTTACAGAGCCGTATGAAGCGGGTTGGGCCCAGGAAGCCCTGATTTTCGTCAAAGTGCGTGAGGGCATCAACAACACCCCGGAGGTTCATGCCGGCATCCAAATTTCTCCTGATGGGATCGACTGGGTGGACGAAGGCACCGCGTTTCCCGTGATTCGAGGGGAGGGAATTTATTTCGTTAAAGTCACCAACTTTGGTAACTGGCTACGAGTTTCCGGCCACATTAGCGACCCTGAAGTCCTGGTGAGGGCCTCAATCTACGTCGTCCTGAAGGGCTAGAAAACCGTCCGGGAAGCACCCACGGTCGTTGCTTGAGACTCGAGGCCGCTTATGACTCGGGCCTGCTATCAGTCGATACTGGACCGGGACGCTTAGCGAGGATCTTCTGCCAAGCCGTGAAAAGATTGGCCACAGGTCAGAAGGCGAAGCCAAAATAGAGCAAAACCGCCCCGCTCGACAAAAGGACCGTCAGCCCTGCAACCAGCCAGGAGAAGAATTCAGCTGACCCGTTCAACCAGGCCAACGCGGTCTTCGATATCAGGTTCGTGACCACAGCCAGGAAAAGGGAGAGGCATCCGGCAGAGAGATCTATTTCTCCGACTTGGACAAAGCTGCCCAGGGACAGGGCCACAGCACTTACGTTGGCAAAGCCTGACAGTGCTGCTGCCAGATAGACTCCAGTCTCGCCTGCAGATTCTTTCACGATTTTCACAAGAAAAAGGACTGCTGAAACCAGCAGAGCAAATTTCAGCGCCGGGCGAAACGAATACGGGTTCTCAAGCAAAGATACTGCTGGCTGATCGTCGTAATCGGCACAACCCTTCCTGGTGAAAGCACCATAGAAAAGAATCCCTGCGGCGAAGGCACCCAGGAAAGGTATTAGTAAAGATAGTGCCATCTGTTGCGACACGACGGACAGTAACAACAGCAACCTGGGGAACTGGACTGCATTTCCCAAAATACCTGACAGGCCTATCGGTCGAGACAGACTCCTGGCCCGCCGTGACTGATGCGCGAGTGAGATGGTCAGGGCGGTTGTCGAGACCAGACCCGAGAAAAGAGCGTTCAATGCCAGGCCTCTGCGAGGTCCAACCAGACGCATCAGAACATACCCACCGAAACTGACGGTCGAGACGAGGACAACAAGACCCCAGAGTTGTCTAGGATTGAAGACCTCAAGCGGCCCGAATGTTGTGTTGGGTAAAAGGGGCAACACGATGAATACCACGGCCAGGAACTTGAGCGTGTCATACAACTCTCCTTCACTGATTTGCTCCCGAACAAAATCATGCATGGTTCGCTTTGCAGCCAGAAGAATGACGACGACAATCCCGATGCTGATTGAGAGGTTCTGGTGAGTGTGCATCAGGTAACCCAGCCAAAAAGTCAGCAGGGCAGCGGTTTCGGTGGTGATACCGGGACTTGTCTCAGAGCGACGGAAGTATCCGATTAAAAGAAAACCCGCAAGTGCACCAAACGTCACCAGGGTGAGATTGTTGACCGCCACAAAGCCACAGACGGCCCCCAAAACCGAGATGACGGCGAAGGTGCGCAGACCAGCGGATTTTTTCTCACCTTCTTTGCGGTCCTTATACCGCTCCAGGCCAAAGAGCAACCCGATCGCCAGAGCTTCTCCGAAGGTGATGAATACGGAAACGTCAATGCCGTTCACAGTTCATCCTAAGTGTAGGCGGCAAGGCTCTCTTGTGCCGTCATTGTTGGTCAGTCCAGGCGTTAGATCTCGGCACATCGTCGTGGATGCCACGGGCCTGAAAGTGTACGGCTCCGGTGAATGGCACGTGCGAAAGCATCGATGTGGTCGCCGTAGAGCGTGGCGGAAGCTGCACCTGGGTGTCGACGATGACGACGAAAGAAATCGTGGCGGTGGAGGTCACACCCAGCCGGGTTCATGACAGCAGTATGTTCGCTGCCTCTTTCAGGAATGTTCGTCGATTTCGCATTTCGTTTCCCTCAAGTTAAATAGCGGAATTTCAATCGCGTTGCACCTCTATCGGTAAAACAAAAATGCGACTGCGTTCCCCGGAATCGACTGGCGTCGGATCCCAGCCGAAGGGAGCGCGATCGTACACCAGCAACAGCCGGTTGGCCGAGATCTCCACTATCTCGGTGTAAGAGGTGGTCTGACCCCGTCCGCCCCTTTCACCGCGCTGGGAAATGCGGTAGGTAGCGTCCGGAGCCCAGCGGTTATGATGCTGGCGGATATCGATATCCTGCCACGTCTTTGCACGCGGGTCGGTGGAAAACCATACACGGAGTCCGGGACGGCCGGCGGAGAGCACGATGGTGTTGTTCTCGGTGCGAACCATACTCGGCTTCACGCTGAAGGGGGGGATGGGCTCGGCCTGGGTCCAGGAACGGCCTCCGTCGCTGCTGTAGGCCCGACCCAAGTCCAGGAAATGGCCAGTTCGAAACACAGCCATGAGATCTCCATCAGCCAGCTGGATTATCGAGGTCTCACTGGCTTCCAGCAGTTCCTGAGGCCAGGGACGACCCTGGTAACGCTGGTCCTCAGGATCCCGCCTCCTGGAGTCAGCTGTCATAACAAAAGGATCAGCGATGGTTGAGAAGTAGCGCCACGTCCGTCCCTTATCTTCAGAAACAAACAGCAGGCTGATAACTTTCTCTTCCTTTCTTCTTTTCCGGTCCGCGCCGGTCCTCATATACCCGGTGGCAAGTAGGCGATCACCCATCTGGAGGGCGTCGCCGCTAAACTTAAGTCGGGCAATCCAGTTGGTTCGGGGCATGCGGCTCGGAAACAAGCCTACCGGCCAAGGCCAGTCCACCACCCGCACGCCGGCCGGTTCCACAATTACACTGCGCCCACCCTGCTCAAAGCGAGTGTAAACGGTGTGAAGGTTGTGTCTCTCCTCCTGATCAGGTAGGTAAAGGTGGGCTAAAATGGCCAGGAGAGATCCCTCCTCCTGAGGCACAAAGACGGCTGGTGCCGCGATGATGTCATAGCGGTGGCCCCAGCTTTGGCCGCCATCTTTGGAAATCTGAAAGCCGAAAACAGAAAAGGGATTTGCGTTGGAATCAGGTGACACGGCGTAGGTCACCATCAATTCGCCGGAAGGGAACTTGGCCAGGGTTGGAAACCAGGCATGGCCGATCGTGTCGGTCACCTGGATCGGCTCTCCCAGGCGAACTGTTAGCCCCTGCAACTTCACCTTCGTCATTTTGCCGGTGGAAACCAGGTTGGGTTGACGGTCCTGCTGAGCAAAGACGGAAGTCCACAGCCACGACAGGACGAAAAACACGAGACATTTCCCCTGCAGTTGCCTTTGATTCCAATGGTTCATTGTGGTTTGCCCCCTGGCAAATCTTACAGGAGAAATCGAGAGCGGTCCATCGATAGCCCAATAGAGCCGCGACCGGTTAGAGGGTGTGCCCCGCGTTGATGCATAAATCGCTTCGGCGCGTCTGCTTGTCTCCGATGGGCCAAGATGCCAGCATGAGGAATGACCGGTCAGTTCTTTTGAGGAGGCTGGACAACTGTACCAGTGCCTCACGGACCCGGATGATCTGCTCCGGAGTCACCCTCAGGTAACGATGCTGGCCCACTGGCTCCGGGCTGAAACGAGTGGCCCCATCGTCCTCAACCACCACTCGCCCGGGATCGGAGAGATCAAAGAACCCCCGTTCCGGCATCACCGCGTAGAGCACACTGGTTAGATCCCAGGTCGGCCGATTGTGGGGTGGAGGATTGTAAAGCCGGTAGGCCTCGGCCAGTGGATGGTGCTCTACATAGCCATAGTCTTCCTCGATACTGTGCGCTGGATAGGGGATGGCGATACCAATTTCAAAACCGCTAAAGACAATCGGAAGGGGCCACCGCTCGACCAGCTGCTGTGCCGACTCAACGTCCTCACGGATGTTGTACTCGCGGTATCTCTCCTCGCCGCGGACAGGGGCAAAAGCTCCGCCCATGAGCGAAAGCAGCCGCACTTTTTGGCGCACCAGTTGGAGTCCGTCCAGAGCCGAGTGCTGATCCGGTCCCGAGTCAAGCAGACGACTCAGATTGGTCGAAAAACCGACCTGAACGGCCACCACGGAGCTATCAGGCTGGGCTGCCAGCACCTCTCTCAGCACGGCCACAGCGTTCGGAGCCTGATCGCCGTCCTTGAGGTCATGAGGGTATCTGGACCCGGAGTCGGCGCGCGCCAGCAGCGTGAACTTGCTGGCCTGTTTGGTAGGGCCGTCCCTGACGACTCCGATCGGGATATCCCCTCGGCCATAAAAAGTGTTCACAGCGGCTGTAAAGGGCGCGGACCAGGAATGATCCTTGGTTATCGTGACGGCCAACAAGCGGCACAACCCTCGACTCTCCAGCGAGTGGATCATTCCCAAGGCCAACACGTCGTCGACATCGTTTCCAATGTCGGTGTCATAGATCAGTCGGACGGATTCTGCTCGCGCCGACCCGGCCTGGGTGAGGAGTAGAAACAGGAGAGTGATCAATCTGACATTCCTCATATCAACTTCGGATCGGCAAGGTTTCATCGCTGAAAATAGACCGCAACTTCTTCCAGGACGGGGTAGCTCACTCCATCGGTCGAAACGAACACGGCACGATACTGCATCCATCGATCCTTCGTATCGGCCAAAGAGGCACCAGGCTCCTCGTAATACGACTTGCGGCCACGAGGACCCTTCCAGGTGGCTGTTAACAGGGCCTCGGCCGTTTTTGACGTCCGGATCTGAAACTTTAGCCGGCTGCCGTGCGGAGTTACTCCCTTCCACTCAATGCGGATGGGAACCCGGCTCCCGGTGTCGTAGGGAGAGGAGATGTAGTCGAATTGAAAGCTTCGATCGTAAATGTTCCCCAGGTCAACCCCGTAGTCATTGTGCGCCCCCTCTGTTGGGATGCTCCCCTTGCGATCGGGATCAAATCCGTTGGGGCCGCCCCAGTAGATGAAAGAGTCGGTAGTGTGGTCATTGAAGGCCCCGACTTGGTTGGGATCTCCCTGCCGGCGGTGACAGACAATCAAGAGGTCTAGGAAACCATCTCGATTGAAGTCGGCCGCCAGTGAGCCGGTGCCGCCGTCGGAAGGTAACAGAGTCATGTGCTGGTGGGAATAGCCTTGTGGCTGCCCCCAGAAGAGCCGGCTTAGAGTGGCCCGGCTCGTTCCTGTACTGTAGGCCGGTACCACCAGGTCCTGCCAGCCGTCCTGATTAAAGTCGGCCGCCGTCATGGAAAGGGCACCTACGGTGGGAAGTTCGAGCCGACGATCTGCGGAGTAGACCCCGCGACTATTGCCAAAATAGACATAGGCGGAATTCCCCCTCGCCAGCAAGAGGTCGAGCCAGCCGTCTCGGTTTACATCGGCGGCCTCCGGATAGTAGCTCCCTTCACTCCCCGGGATAAAGGTCCTGCGCGAGAGATGGTAGTTCCGGCCGCCATCTCCCCAATAGATGACCGCTCCTCGATTGCCGTGGGCAGCGCCGAAGACGATATCGAGATGTCCATCCCGATTTGCATCCGCCAGCAACGGGATGGCACTCTTATCGGTGGGAACCGAGGTTCGTTCCAGGACAGCGAAACCTCCCGGCGAGCCCCAATAGATAAACGAGCCCACGTCCTCGTCTCCCAGCGGGGCTGCATTTCCGAGAACGACGTCCAGGGAACCATCCCGATCCAGGTCTGCTACACTCAGTCCCACCGTTTTGAATCCCATCAGCCCGGACATGCGCCACACGGAGAAACCCTCCGGGCCTCCCCAATACACGTAGCTTTCCTGACGTTTGTGCCCCGTTTCATACGTGTTACCCACCAGCAGTTCAGGATATCCGTCATCATTGAGGTCCGCCGCTGCGAGTCCATAGGAATCCACGGCGGGCAGCAGCTGCCGGTTTTCGCGGGTGTAGTGTCCCCTCGAGTTTCCCCAGTAGATAGAAACCGGATGGTGGTTACCGCGATATCTCGATGCGGTGTTCGCGAAGATTAAGTCCGGATGGCCGTCGCGGTTGAAGTCCGTGACGCTGCATCCCACGGCCCCGTGGGTGTAGAGAGGGGTGCGATTGAGCAGGTCAAATCCTGACGGAGAGTTCCAATAGACATAGGATGGGACGTCATAAAAAGCGTAGTCCTGGTAACTGCTCACGACGGCCTCAATCCAGCCGTCTTGGTTCAAATCCTCCAGCGCCACCCCCCAAGCCCCTACAGTGTCAAACTCAAAACGGTTCTCCGTCAAGAAACCCTCTACAGATCCGAAGTAGAGGTAGGACTGGGTGACGGGATTTCCGTTTTTTTGCTGACAAGAGAAGAGGATGTCTAGGAAACCATCTCTGTTGACGTCGGCAATCCCGCAGTCGCGGGCATCCCAGGTTTCCAGCTCCTCCCGGCGAGCGACAGAAAACCCGCTATTACCCCCGTAATAGATGTAAGAGGCCTTCCCCGTACCGTTGGCAAAAACCACATCCAGAAAGCCATCATTATTCAGGTCTGCCCCCTTCACCATGTTGGCCCCTCGAGTCGGTAAACGAGTGCGACCCTGGGCGGAGAAACCTTGGGGGCTGCCCCAGTAAACGTGGGAATCAACGTCCTTTTTGCCCTCCACTTCATGGCTGGCCAGGACGAGGTCCGGCCAGCCATCTGCGTCGAGGTCCGCAATCGCTACCGATGAGGTGGCGGACGTGGGAAGCTTGGTGAACCGGTCTCGATTGAATCCTTCAGCCGCACCCCAGTAGATTCGCGAAGGGTTCTTATATGATTCAAAGGGATTGGCGCGATATTCCCACAGCCCGCCGGAAAAAGCGAACACCACGTCCACATATCCATCCCGGTTCAGATCAGCGGCCGCGGCGTGCTGGGCGGCCTGGGTGGGCAGAGAAACTTTTTTACCGAAGGGGTAGAAGTTCCAACCCTCGCTCTTGCTCCTGGAAGGCTGAGAGGGGCCACTGTTAAGATAAATATAGGAGTCCATCCCGTCGTGGGTCCCATCATGATAGTTGGGAACCAGTAGGTCGGGATAGGAGTCACCGTTGACATCTGCTGGGATGACGAACTGGCTACCGTTGGTGGGAATATAGGCGGATCTCGAAATATCGAAATCTTTTCCGTTGCCCCAATAGAGAACGGCGTCAATCTTTTCAGCCTGGGGATGGCTGTTTGCGAATACCAGGTCGAGGTAGCCGTCTCCATTCAGATCCCAGCGGTTGATGGTTTGCACTCTGCCCCGCAAAGACACGTACATGTTGGCACCACCGTCGCTAAAACTCCCATCCGCAAAGTCTGCAAAGCTCGACTCCTTCCACACCCCGCCTGCTGCTCCAAGGACAGACCACAAACCTAGAACACAGAAAAGCTGAAAAAGCCTTCTTGACATTGCCGTTCCTTCCTTTGAATGGGATCTTACCAAGATTTGCCTAGGAGGTCGACATCCCAGCAGCCGCGAGCTATTATCTGATTGTCGTGGCTCAAGTCACCGCCTGTTCGACGCTTGGATTCACTCATTTCTCGATCGATGTGGCGGCCCGCCAGATTGCCAACATGGGCTTCAAAAAGATTGAAATCGCCCACATGGGCCTGCGCTGCCGTCATTACACTCTCGGGGAGGAAGACCCCTATCGGA
Organism: Acidobacteriota bacterium; assembly: GCA_965248635.1. Taxonomy (GTDB): domain Bacteria; phylum Acidobacteriota; class UBA6911; order RPQK01; family CBDAPI01; genus CBDAPI01. The sequence goes on from OZ252114.1 coordinate 1,265,089, forward strand.
TCAAAGAGCTTTTCGCCGAGCTGGATCTGACACCGGTGGCGACCAACTACAGTACGGGATGGATCAAAGACGGGGAGAAAATCGAGAGCCTGGCAGACCCCAAACATGCTGAATTCCTGGAACCCAGAATACAAAGACTGCTGCAGGAGCTGTCGGTCATTGGGGTCCCGCTCCTCACCATTCCAGTGGGACGATGGACCGAATCACCGGATCGCCGGAAGTTGGTGGAACACGGGGCGCGAGTCATCAATCGCCTAGGCGACTATGCCAACCGTTGCGGAGTCCGCCTGGCTCTCGAGGTCCCTCACAGCTGGGACCTTTACAACACCCTGGAGCGGGTCCAGGAGATGTTTGAGCTCGTCACATCCTCCAACGTTGGGGCGCTGATCGACAGCAGCCATTGGGCCGTACTCGCGTATGACTTGGAAGACTGGTATCGCGTGGCTGGCGACCGGCTATGGCACGTTCACCTTCGCGACGGGGGAGTGAAAACCACGACCGCTACCACGGTGGAGGCGCCCAAACCGCAAGAGCTGGAAAAGACCGCGGGACGTGGAACTTGCGATTTCCTGACCTTGGGGAGATGGCTGGACGCCCACAATTATCAGGGAGAAGTTTCGCTTGAATTCGAGTACCGGGATCCCGCAATGAGTTTGTCCGATATCCGGGCCGAATACGATTTTGGTCTGAAATCCCTCCGTGGGAATGAGTGGAGTGTCCCACGCGAGGTCCTGAAGAATTTGGGGACAGCCTGAGGCCGGAGCATGACTGGCGGCAGGTTGAGGATGAAAACAGGTCTGGTCCCGCTCTCGGTGGGTCTTCTCCTCCTGACCTTCCTGGCTTTCCGACCGCCGCCCACCCTTTCTCAAGAAACCGCCCTTTTTCAAACCGCTCAGATGACCGAGGTCTCTCTCCCTGGAGGGAAGGTCCGTCTGGGACGACCCATCCAGGTCACTGCAAGCCACGGGCGTGCTTACATCCCCACCATTGCCCGATTTTCCGGCGGCGAACTCATTGTTTCTTACTCCCTGGTGGCCGATACCAACGAGAATCCAGCTAACGTCCGGGCTTTTCAAATCTCGCACGACGGAGGCAGGACCTGGGGCCGGAGCTATGAAGTCTTGCCCGAGCACCAGCCCATGATTTATGTGCCCCACACCGATGGCTCGCTGATGGCCATTCCGGCACAGTTGTATCCGCGTCGCCCCGGGGAAAAACAAAACTTTCAGGCTGCTCACATTCGAATCGAGCCGGGGGGGAAGTTCATTCTGGAGCCCGGAGAGGTGCAGGTTGTCGAATGGCCCTGGCCTGTGGAGGTCAATCAGCGCCCCGTACCCGAAGCGAGTTGGTTCGTGCGGATGGCCTTTGACGGCTCGGCGCTGCGACTCGAGGATGGACGCTTGATCGCCACCGGCTATGCCCGCAAAGGCGAAGAGTCTTTGCAGCGCAACATTCTATTCGTTTCGGGGGACGAGGGCAGAACCTGGCGCTATTACGCAACCATTTCTGCACCCGATATCCTCTCCGATCCCCAGCAGCCGGGAGCAGGGGGGCCCAGCGAAACGGCCCTGATCCGCTTGCAGGACAAAGACCTGATGGCAGTCTTTCGGGTTGGCAATGGCCGAGAGTGGAATCTACGTCGCGCCTACAGCAGTGACGATGGCCGCACCTGGAGTCAGGTGGAGACCCTTCCTGCCCACAGCGTGGAGCCCAGTATGCTGCTGGCCGACAATGGCACGATTCTGCTCTCCTGCGGCCGCCCCGGAATTCAACTGTGGCTTTCTACCGATCCCCGGGGCAGGATCTGGCGAAAGGTCGATATCGTCGAGCACCATAACCGCTGGGTTCCGGATGACACCTATCGCATCTTTTCCTATTCGTTCAAGAATCCCCGGGGAATGAACACCTGGTCGTATACTGAATTGGTCCAGGTGGCACCCAACCGCTTCTTGCTGGTCTATGATCGGATCCCACCAGCCCCCGACCTGGTGGCTTACGGTCCTCCCCTGGGGGAGTATGAAAGTCCTCAGGCGGCCCGCCTTTCCTGGACACCCGACCTGCAGTCAGGGGAACGTTTCCGAGTTTTCGTTCTCCCCATTGAGGTGGTTCGAGAGTGAGGGGTTGACGCCGTCCCTTGAGCGGGCTGGCCCCGGCCTTTTCTTGGACGACAGCCGGGGTGTCTTCAGGCGGGTTGTTTCCTGGCCAGTCTGGTGACCGCGGACACGACCTTATCTATATCCTCCAGCGTGTTGTAAATGTGTGGGCAGAAGCGGATTCCGGGAAACATTCCCTGCCCACCGGCCGCAGCGATCAGGTGTTCGTTGTACAGGCTCGCGAAAGCCTGGACGGGATCGACACGGGCCAGCGAGAATACCAGGACTCCGGCACTCCAGGCCTGGGAGGCCGGAGTATAGACCGTCACACCAGGGAGTTTCCCAATTTCATCTTTCAAAATACCGCACAACTGGCGGATGCGCCGCTCGACGCGCTCCTTTCCAATGTGACGATGGAACTGGACTGCCTGGGTGAGAGCCGCGAGCGTAGCGTCATTGCGCTGGCCCAGCCTCTCAAATTTCTGAACCGGATGCAGCGGATCGGTTGTCCAACCCGCACCCACGACGGCAGGCCAGATGTGGTCCATGCTCTCTTGTCGAACATAGAGTACACCGGCTTCCTTGGGTCCCACCAGCCACTTATGAGCACTGCCGGTGTAAAAGTCGCAACCCATTCGGTGCAAATCTACCTGGAGGGCACCAAAGCTCTGGGCGCCGTCGACCAGAGTCAGGATACCCCGCTGTCGTGCGATTCGACAGATATCCTCGATGGGGAGAGCCACTCCGGAGATGTTGGAGATATGACTGACGGCCAGTATTCGTGTTTTTCCGCTGAAAGCCTCGATGAAAGGGGACAACAACTCGTCTTGGTCATGAGGCGGTGTTCGACAAGATACGCGCTTGACGCGAAAGCCGTGTCGCTGAGCCTGGACATCCCAGGCCACGTTGTTGCTGGGATGATTCTGGTCCCAGAGAATGACTTCGTCCCCTGGCTCTAAATCCAGCCCCTGGACGATCAGATTGTTCCCTTCCGTGGTGTTGCGGAGGAGCACGATTTCTTGGGGCTGCGAACCCAGATATTCCGCCAGGGCAACACGGGCTTCCTCTCGAAGCTCGGCAAACTTTTCCCGATTCTGAAACGAGGGATCCGAGTCGATATCCCGGCTCAATCCAAAGAGGCTGCCCAGGACGCAGTCTGGGGCCGGACAAAGGTTAGCCGCATTCAGTAAGATCAGGTTTCGCCTCAGCGGAAACTGCGATTTAATGAGCCGCCAGAATTGTTCGGGAGTTTCTTCCGCGCCGGGAAGAGAGAGCGGAGGGTAGGCGGATGCGCTTTTCCCAAAGAGAAGGCCGGCGCTGCTGACAGCCAGCAGGCGTTCCAGGAGCGTCCGGCGAGGCAACTGCCAACGCTCTTCCGGCACGTAAAATAGATTGTTTTCCCCTTTCATATGCCGGACCCTTCTGTCTTCAAAACACCATTCCGGCTGCGGGAAGGAGTTGGCCCCACGTCATGTTCCTAAAATATGATAATTTATAGAATTCTTCAATTACTACTCCTCCCAGAAACAGGGGGCGGCCACATGGAGTTGGACAAGCAGATCAGACTGCAGCTGTTGGAAGTGATGCTACGAATTCGCCACTTCGAGGAGAAAGTACGTGACCTGTTTGCCGACGCGGAGCTACCCGGGTTTGTCCATCTTTATATTGGGGAGGAGGCGGTTGCAGCGGGCGTGTGTGCCGCTTTGAGGCCTGATGACTACATCACCAGCACCCACCGGGGACACGGGCACTGTATTGCCAAAGGCTTGGACCTTGGGAGAATGATGGCCGAGTTGTACGGCAAGTCGAGCGGCTACTGCCAGGGTAAGGGTGGGTCGATGCATATCGCCGACTTCGAGTCAGGGATGCTGGGTGCCAACGGTATTGTTGGTGCAGGGGCTCCGATCGCCGCCGGTGCAGCCCTTTCCTGCGTTCTTTTGGATCAAGGCAAAGTAAGCGCCTGTTTTTTTGGTGACGGAGCCCTCGCCCAGGGACCCTGGCACGAGGCCGTGAACCTGGCCACCGTCTGGAATCTGCCCGTCCTCTTTGTGTGTGAGAACAACCAGTGGGCGGAGATGACTCCAACTTTCGACCAGCACCGTCTCGATCAGCTCTCCGATGCCGGTGCAGCCTACGGAATTCCCTCGCTCAGTGTGGATGGGATGGATGCTTTGGCCGTCTACAAGGTCAGCCTTCAGGCCACAGAGCGTGCGCGAGATGGAGGAGGCCCCACCCTGATAGAGTGCCAGACCTGTCGGTTTCAAGGCCATTTCGAGGGAGATCCCCAGTCTTACCGATCCAGCCAGGAGATTGAGTCGTGGCGGAAGCGAGATCCTATCCAGGCACTGAAGCGGAAGCTACTGACAGCCAGCCATTTTACGGAGCAGGAATACCGGCTGCTTGACGCAAGAATCAGGTCGGAAGTGGAGGCCGCAGTCGAATTCGCCCGCAACAGTGCAGATCCGTCGCCGGCCCAGGCGTTTTCCGATGTCTTTTGTGAAGAGGGGCCGTAGACTAGTGCACTGTCCGGGAAGTTCACGCCATTACTTCGGGCGTCTTTTCGCCGACAGCTTTGTTGCGCTCCCTCGAAAGACTCCCGGTCTTCCTGCGTCGCGCGCCTCGCTGGCGACGAAAATCCATCCCGAATTAACGACGCGAACTTCCCGGACAGTACACTAGATGCCGCTGATGACTTTTTCTCAGGCCGTCAACCTTGCCCTCGACGAAGAACTCAGCAGGGATCCGCATGTGGTGCTGTTGGGCGAGGACATTCGACAGGGAGTTTTTCGCGGAACGGCCGGTCTGGTGGAAAAGCACGGGGAGGCCCGAGTGCGCGACAGCCCCATCAGCGAGGCGGCTCTGGTCGGATGCGCTGTTGGCGCTGCGGCGACGGGGCTTCGCCCGGTGGTCGAAATCATGTATGCCGACTTTCTCGGGCTGGCGATGGATCAGATCATGAATCAGGCCGGACTCATGCGCTACATGTTCGGGGGTAAGATCCGTTTGCCGTTGACGATCCGGACCACCGAAGGGGCAGGGATTCAGACCGCGGCCCAGCACTCGAAAACTCTTCATCATGTCTTTGCGGGATTACCTGGCATCCAGGTTGTTTGTCCGGCCACTCCCGATGAAGCCAAAGGGCTGCTGAAGGCGGCCATCCGAAGTGACAATCCGGTCATCTGCTTTGAAAATAAAACTCTTTACCACTCGAAAGGGGAAGTCTCTGAAGATCCCGACTATGTGATCCCTCTGGGAAAGGCGGCCGTGTTTCGAGAGGGAGAAGACGTGACGGTGGTGGCCACCCAGGCCCTTCTTCACAAGGCCTTAGAGGCGGCCGAACAGGTCGAGGCCGACGTGGAGGTCATCAATCCCCGAACCCTCTTCCCTCTCGATGTCGAGACCATCCTGGCCAGTGTCCGCAAGACGGGTCGCCTGATTGTGGCCGATGAAAGCGCGCTCAGTTTTGGAACTCATGCCGAGATCATTGCCCGGGTGCTGGAGGGAGGATTCTTCGATTTGGACGCTCCCCCGAAGAGGATCGGTGTTCGAGACGTTCCAATCCCTTTCAGTCCGGCCCTTGAAAAGGTCGTCATTCCCCAGGTGGAGGACATTGTGGCCGCCATCCGCGAAATCACCTAGTGTACTGTCCGGGAAGTTCACGGTGTTAATTCGGGATGGATTTTCGTCGCCAGTGAGGCGCGCGACGCAGGAATGCCGGGAGTCTTTCGAGGGAGCGCAACAAAGCTGGCGGCGAAAAGACGCCCGAAGTAGCGGCGTGAACTTTCCGGACAGTGCACTAAACTAGTGCGCATCTGCTGGCGGGTGTTGGTGGAATCAAAGATCAGAAGCCCTGCACTGAATCTGGGGCTCGAAGAGGCGATCGCCGAACATGTCGGATCCGGCAGCAGCCCCCCCACCCTTTACTTCTGGAGAAACGCCAGGACCCTTGTACTGGGACGATTTGAGAGCAGGCTGCCCGGATTTCGAGAAGCCGTCAACCAGGCCCGTCAGGCGGGTTGGAAGGTGGTGTCCCGCAAAAGTGGCGGAACAGCGATTTTACAGGACCGATGCTGTCTCAATTTTTCCATTGTGGTTCCACGGTCCCTCTTGTGTGCAGCTCAGCAGAGCGTGGAGGGGGGGTATGAAATCCTAGGATCCGGTCTTTTAAAAGGCCTCGCTCTTTTGGGTGTCGAGGCCAAATTTGGCAGAGTTGAGGGAGCGTTTTGTTCGGGCTCCCACGATGTGATGGTTCAGGGACGGAAGATCGGTGGTACGGCTCAGTGGCGCCGCCGGCATTTCATCCTGGTGCATGGCACTCTGTTTGTTGCCTGCAAACCCGAGAGAGTCTTGCCTCTCCTGAGCCGCTTCTATGAGACGGCAAACGGCGATCAAAGTTCCTTCGACCCCGAGTCGCTCACTACCCTGGAACGCCAGGTCAAAAAGTCCCGGTCTTTCCGCAAACTCTGTCAAACGCTAGCCCTGGGATATTGCCAGCCGGGGAGCCTGAGAAGAGGATTCCTCAAGAGAAGTGAATTGGAGCAGGCACGGCACTTGGCGGCTGCCTATCGGATCAGAGACAGCCACCCGGATGATCCGGCGGGACCGTGAGAATGTCGTCCCTTGAGAACTTCCCTTCCGCTGGCTACAAGGACATACCGCCGTCGATCAGCAGGATAGACCCGGTCATAAAGGAAGACGAGACCGCAAAGAGAGCGGCCTGTGCCACTTCCTCCACGGTGCCCATTCTCCCCAGCGGTTGGCGATTTGCCAGAGCCTCACGAGAAGGGCGTTCGGTCGGCGGGAGCTCGTTGATAACGTCGTCCAGCATGGGCGTGTCGGTGGTGCCGGGGCACAGGCAGTTGACCCGAATGCGGTCTTTGGCAAAGCTTAGAGCCATTCCTTTGGTCAGAGCGATCAGCGCTCCCTTGGAAGCGGAATAAGCGTCTCGATCTGCAAAGGGCCGCAGGGCGTTGGCCGAGCCGATGATGAGAATACAGCCCTCTTCCTGCTTTCTCAGGTGGGGAATGGCGTACTTCGAACTGAGAAAGACGCTCTTCAAATTGACGGCGATCGCTCTGTCCCAGGCTTGTTCACTTAAGGTGGCTACGTTGCCCACAACCGCGACTCCGGCGCTGTTGATCAAAACATCCAGACGGCCCCAGGCTTGAACGGTGGCTTGTACCATGCTGCGAGCCGATTCAGGATGGGAGACATCCGCTTGCGTACAAATGGCACTTCCCCCTTGCGCCGTGACGAGGCCGACCGTCTCAGTAGCTGTCCGGAGATTGGAATCGACCGCGCTAATTCGCGCCCCTCTGGCGGCGAACAGAAGAGCCGTCGCGCGCCCGATGCCTGATCCGGCACCGGTAATCAATACGACCTTCTCTTCGAGTTCCATCTGTTTCTCGACCCTCACAATCGCAGGCGGCCCGTTTCGTGCTGACCCTTCGCCTGTTACAAATAATAAAATATAATATCCTTAGAACAAGGAGAAGTAGCAGGGATGGTCTGGATTGTCAAAATGCCCAAGCTGGGTCAAACGATGGAGACCGGTCTGGTGAGCCAGTGGCTGAAGAAGACCGGAGATCCCGTGGCAAAGGGAGACCTCCTGGTCGTGATTGCATCGGAGAAATTCGTCGAAGAGGTGGAGGCACGGGAGGAGGGAGTCCTGCGCAAGATTCTGGTGCAAGAGGGCGAAGAGGTCGAACCCGGTTCTCCGATCGGTCTGGTCGCCGCCCCTGACGAGTCCCTGCCCTCCCTGGAGGACTCTTCTCCAGCGACCCGAAAGAACTCGCTCGCTCGCCCCCCAGATGAGACGGTCACCTCCGGGACCAAGGCGAAAAGTGGGAAAGTAAGAGCATCTCCGGCCGCTAAGCGGCTGGCGAAAGAGAACGAGGTCGATCTTTCACAGGTGACCGCCAGTGGCCCTGGACAGTCCGTCACAGTGGCCGATGTCGAGGCCTTTCTAGCCGCAGGGAGGCACTCGTGAGGAGTTGAGTCTGTCGGCTGGCTGACACTCGAAACAGAAAGGAGTTGCAAATTGATGAAGAAGTCCCTGACCCGGCGTTCTTTTCTGGGAGGAGCTGCGATAGCTTCGGCTGCAAGCCGGTCCGGAGCGGTTCATGCGTCCCCTCTCCACTACCCACAGCCCGGTCCTTCGCCGCCGGGCAGGCCCTTTCTGTTAACCGCTACCGTCGCATTTCCGGACGACTGTTCGGAGGTCGTTTTCACCGAGGCTCTTCTGGAGCACCTCCTGGAACGCATGAAGTGGATGGGAGTGCGGCGCGTCTATTGGGAGTACTATGGGGACATGACCCGGGGATACTGGGCGACTGCCATCCGGCGTCCGGCCCAGGGTGGCGCGACCGGAGTCAATGTTTCCGGTATCCATCCGATGAAACAGACCTTGCTTAACCTGGGCGAACCCCCCATCAACGTCGGCGCCCGAGTTGCTCGTAAATTGGGCCTGGAATTCTATGCCATTATCAAGCCCTACGAGGCTGGACACTCCACGTCCGAGCCATGGGGTAGTCCGCGCCGTGGTCAAATTACAGGCCTGCCCAGGATTGGAGGGATATCGGATCGTTCTTATCCCTGGACGGTCCGGCATCCGGAATTCCGGCTGCGCGCCCGGGAAAGGGAACTTCCCCGGGGCCTGGATGGGATTGCTGTCGAAGCCATCCAGCTGCGGAAGTTGGACAATTCAGCTCACTCTCTCCGGGCCAAGCATCTTGAAATCTGGACCAGCGCCAACAATTACGACTACAGGCGGGTGAAGACCCGGTTTACGGTCAGGGAGAGCGTGGAAACCTGCCTTCGAGATGTTTTCGATATCAATGGTGGGCTGGTCACCTCCAAAGGAGCAAAAGTACGAGCCCTGACGCTGCAGGGCCTGAAACTGACCGATCCTTTCATTGCCATTACGACAAACTCCCCCAGCCGGCGGGGAAGTTTCCGAAACACCGCCCTCGAGATGGTCAGGGCTTTCGCGGGAGACGGAAAGGAAATCCCAATTGTGGTGGCCAGCCATCGTGCCGTGTGGGGGAGAGTGAGAAATTTTCGGACTGGGGGTCTGGAATTCGACGGCGGTATCGGGGCCATTCCGGTCACCCTGGATGTGGATAACCGGTTACCGAACTGCACCACTTGTTCGGCTCAGGGACGGGCAGACTGTATGGGGGCGATTACCCTCTACCCGGAATTTCCACTGTGCCGCGACGGCCTCGTTGCTTTTGCCCGTGGGCGCAATGCGTACTATTCCGGAGGGCTTTGCGAAGCCTATCCTGAAGTCCAGGACTATTGGCTCGACTGGATCGGAGAGTGTCTTGCTGCCGGAGTCGACGGGCTGGATATCCGCATTTCCAACCACAGTACCTGGTCGGACTATATGGACCTTTACGGCTTCAACGAGCCGGTGGCCGCGGAGTACGAGCGCCGCTATGGCGTCAATCCAAACCACGAACCTTACGATACTCAACTGCTGGCTGATCTGCGCGGTGACTTTTACGATCAGTTCCTGACAAAAGCAAAGCAGAAACTGTCGGCGGCCGGCAAGAAGCTGCAGCTCCATATCGAGGTCGAGTCCTTTCGGCCGGACGCTGCTCCCATGCGAGTCCGCACCAGGCCGGGCAACACCACCTTTCATTGGCGCCGCTGGATCGACTCGGGCCTGGCCGACGAAGCCACGCTCATGCCCGTCTCCTGGGGTCTGGACAGGGTGCTGAAGGACTCTTTGACAGACGAAATTCTCAGTTACTGCCAGAAAGCAGGGGTTCCTCTCTACGTCCGCAACTTCATGTGGAATAGCCGTGACGGGCAGTTCCAGGGGGATCAACTGGAGCGGGTTTTCCGCCAGGGCGGCTACTCAGGGTATAACTTCTACGAGACGGCAAGTTTCTACAACTTCAAAAAGACCGCCGAACAGGGAAGGTTGGTTTTCTTCCCGGGGATGGTAGAAGGCATCCAGAGCCGGGCCAGGCAGCTGGACTTAATTTGACAGATGATTCATTTCTGGCTCATTTGCCGGCGGGGCGATCCAGCTCGTCGTCCGATCCGTAAAGGATGGCAATCCTCACTTGAAGCAACTCCAGGAGGGCATCGGAGTTTTCCCGACCTTGCACCGTCAGCTCTAGATGATTTGTCCCCCTCTGGAGTAAGCCGCTCGGGACCCGATATTCGATCCAGTTTTCCCCAGTGTCCATTCCTGAAAGAAAGGGACGCTGATGCTTCTCTAAAGTCGTCAGCGCTTCTCCCTCCGGTAAGACAGCATCATTGAGCTTCCAGCGGGTCCGGTTGTTTGCCCCCGTCTGGTTCCACTGGCAGCGAAGGAGAATTCGGGCCGAAGCGGAGACTCGGTCCCCGATGTCGAGCTGGAATCGAGCTCGATTAGCTCCTGCGCTGGTGGTAAACCTGCGGGGAAGCTGGCCGGGGACACAGGCCGGATCCAGAGCTCCCATCCCCGGTCGGACCGGGTAGCCTGGGTCAATCTGATAGAGTTTGCTGGCACCGCCCAGAAATCTTTGGTTCGTGACATCTGGAAGCTTCCCGTAATCCTGGGGATCAGTGGGCCCTCCGTGGCTGAACCAGTCGTAGAGATAGATTCCGTCGACCTCTGCTTGCCAGAAACGATGGGCCGCTGAGTGGACGAAATAGTAATCTGCAGGATGATCGGTAGGCTGCGGATCGCCAGCAAAAAAGAGGGGCTTTCCCGATCGGAAGATAGGATGCAGGCGATCCAGGCAGCCGTAGACGGGCAGGTGATGCCGGCGGCCCAGAGACACCCATTCCGAAAGGGGCGCCGAAAAAGGCATCAGGCCGGTCCCTCCCATGATCAGATCCATCCATCCCCGCCGGGCCCAGGTCTCCGGATCGAGTCCCACCGAAAGACACCGGTCGATGCTGTCCGGAAGGCGCATGGCCAGGAGGATGGGCCGGCCCCGCTTCTCACCATATGACTGAAGGAAGCGGTGCACCTGGGACACAAAGTCGTTCATCAGAGGAATGTTCTTGCGCTCTTCTCCCTTCTTGAAAAAGATCGGCATCCGGCACCAGTCCAGTTCGACGCCGTCCAGGTCATAGCGACGGCATGCTCCCTCAATAATCTCCAGGTAGTGAGCCTGGACTTCAAGGCGCGCGTAGTTGTACGCGGCCCACGACCACAGATCCTTCGAAAATGTGCCCTCCCGCTGGATGACTTCAGACAGCGGATGTTCCCTTTCGGCTTGAAGACGCAATTTGGTCAGCTGCTCTTGAGTGGGAACAAAACCTCGAGCCTGGTGCTCCTCTTCGAGTTTGAGAAAACGCTGGATCCAGGGCAAAAAGCGCCTCTGGAACTCCTGAGCTGTGGTGTAGCCGAGCAATAGTTGTGGATGTTTCCTGCGAAAGGGAACCCAGTAAGCCCGGTTCGGCGGCCAGTAAGAGGCGTGAATGTCGTTCATTCGAATGGAGTAGAAGCATTCCTTGCCGTGGCGATGGGCAAAATCGACCACATGCTTGAAGGGATTCGGGCCCAGAGCACGAATGTGCGTGAGAGGAATTTCCCAGTCCGGCTCATTCACGTGGGCACAGTAGAAAATCGAGCTCACGGGAGTGCCGAGGATGAACCTCATCAGGTTGTCGATGAACTGATCAACGGACGGTATCGGAACCGGCCAGTTGCCTCTCTGATAGGCGGGCGCCAGCATGTCGCTCCCATCGTTGTTCCAGACCAGGTGCCTCTCCTTATGACGAAGACGCATCCGCTCACGGCTAAAGAGATCGGTAGCAGCCTCCCGCTCCTCTTTGACCTGGCTACCAGAGGAAGCCTCTGAAATTCCCACAGCTTTTTTCAAGAATTCGCGGCGACTTTTCATCACACTCCTCTCCCGCCCCACTATTCCCCGATCCAGGGCGCGACGGGGGTTCAGGGGGGAATTGCACAGTGTATAGTTTATAATATATATTACTCGACGCGCTGGTACTTCTGAAGAAAAATCTGGCGAAGAGGCAGAGGAGAGGGGCAGGCGTATCTGGTCGACGGTGGGCTGACCTGCGACTTAAAGGTACTGTAAGAACAGGACGAGAAGTCATGTCGTTAACTTTCATTCACATCACCGACACCCATCTGGGCACTACTAGCGACGAGCTGGTTCATTTTTACGCTCCTGCACAGGCTTTGAAGGCGGTACTGAAGCAAATCGCGGCAGATGGTGGATATGGTGCCTCATTTATCGCCGATACCGGAGATATGATCCGGGACTGGTCGTACCCTTCGGCCTATGAAACAAGCAAAAGGATCTATGGTTGGGAAGAGAGGTCACCAGCTCCCGGACCTCTCAGGGTGCGTGCCGAAGGGATGGATCTGCCCAGGTATTTTGTTCCGGGGAATGTCGACAACCGGCGGGAGTGCCGGGCGAGACTGTTTACTCCAGATCCCGCAGGGGCACTTTTCAACTACAGTTGGATGGCGCAAGGGATTCGCTTTCTCAGCCTGGACTGGGGGGCGTACAAGACCAATCAGTATAGGTTAGCCCCCGAGTCCTTTCAGTGGTTGAAGAAGCAACTGGATCAGAGAAGCCCTGCTGTCATTTTCACTCATCACCCTCCCGTGCTGGTAGGCGTTCCCATGTTTGACGAGATGACACCACCGGACCTGAAACGTCTTCACGAGCTCATTGCCGGTTCCTCGGTGCTGGCCATCTTTCACGGACATACCCATTATCCCTGGGAAAATAAAATTGACGGGATTCCTGTTTTTGGAACCGGGTCGGTGACCTACAGGCGATGTTTGCATCACGATTACGGGCACGGCGGCCTGGTGCTGGAGATCCATCCCCCACAGTACCGCGTCGTGACCATAAACAGTGATGGTTCGGTGACTGCCCCGATTCACGAGGTACCCCTGTCAACTTAACTCGAGATTTCTCAGCACGGCTAAATACTCACAGGAAATTTCTCAAGCGGATCAACTGATAGCGCGGGAGCTCGGGAATTTCAATCGTTGTTTCCGCCTCGCCCGCTTCTACCGTAAGCGCATTGCCTTGGAGGTCGTAAGCTTGAATCGACCGCTGGCCGCGAAGGTGCAACCGCAAGCCGGCGATGGGCACCGTTTCGGTCATTCCGACATAACCCCGCTCGACCGTGGGGCTGGCTCGAGGTTTGTCGACAAGACCGTTGATCAAAGTGACCACGAGTTCGTCTCCCTGGCGTTGGTAAACGGCCTCGACCGCCCGTGGCCCCTCTAACCAGATCGAGGGTTGGTAGTGTGGCATGATGAGACCCAACACGAACTCGCGGATGGACGGCAGATCCTGCATGAGGTACTCCTCAAACAGGCGAGGAGCGATATAGATGTAGCGTCCCTGGCCGAATTCTCCCACAACGGCTGCCGGCCTCTTGCTGTCCAGGCCTGGCATCACGTTGTGGGAGATCCACTTGTCCTCTGTGACTTCCAACGCCGGGGGAGTGACGGTTGCGGCCAGGCTGACCTCACCAATGGTGCGAAATCGGACCGTCTCTTCGACCCTTATTCTGGTGTCGCTTACGGGTGTCGAGGGCTTGATGAAGCTGACCAGGTAGGAACCCTCATTGACGATCGAGACGAATCCAAAGGAGGGTTGAGCGAGCGGTTCAGCCTGGAAGTCTAGAGTGGCCGTTCGATGAGTGAACAACAGCGTTCCGCCATCCGATACGTACTGGCGTAGAGCAGCAGTGAGCTCAGGTGTGGCGTGAACGGTGTTCGCGACCAGGATGACTCGGTAAGATGACAGATCAGTTTCCGGCACCAGGCTATCGGCAAGCACGTCAAAGGGCAGATGGGATTCCGCCAGAATGCAGTAGGCGCCGGCAAAGTCTGTCTGCGTCTTTTCCAGTAAATTGGCGCTGTAGTCGCTGGCCAGAAGAGCAATCTCCGCGTACGGCCGAGAGCCGCGCACGTGGGGGATCAGCTCATCGGCTACCTTGAAGGCTTTCGCCAGAGCCTCGTATGCCCTGGGGTCCAGGTTTCCTCGCAGGTGAGGTTGGTCCACAAAAGTGATGGCGCAGTTGTGCGCCAGCGCCGTGGCAACCTCAAACTCGAGCGTCGCTACAGGCTTGGTCGTAAAATCCCAGGGCTGATTAAATCGGTAGCCTATGCATTCCACCTCGCGCCCATTCGCGTAAGCGCGGAAAAACTTCGCCAGTCGACTAGGGCGAAAGTAATCCCGGCCCCCGGGCTGTGACTCAAAAGCGACAAAGTCGTCGTGGTCATAGGGGTAGTTTCGATTGTGGGTGGTAAGGATCGTCTTGCCCGACCGTTTGATGATCTGCTTGACCTCGCCGTAGAAGTCGTTCTGTACCTCAGTGTATAGATCACGCCAGCGGATATATTCTCGGTTACTCAGATCCTTCGGCAGGGGATAGCCAAACCTGGCTTCCCATAGTTTGCGGCAGTATCGGCAATGACAGGTTTTTCCTCGCGGCGGGCGAGTACCACCAATAATGTCCACCCACAAGGCGGGAAAGTCGTAAGCCGCGATCAGTTCCTGAGTGTGTTCCAAAAGATAATCGCGATAAGGCGAGTTCAGGCAGAGATAGGTACCATTGGGCGCGCACCTGGCCTTCCTCCCAATCCCGGGTCCGTAGCACCGACCCGTCCGGGTGGCGCATCACCCACTCCGGGAATCGCCGAGCCGCCACCTCGTCCCAATGCACCGAAAGGTAGCCGGTGGTCAGAATGTTCTTTGCCTTGAGAGCTTCCAGCAACCGGCCAAACAGGTCGACGGGCGCGTTGGGGTGAGAAGGACCAATCTTTCCCGTCGTATAGATATAACCCCAGTGGTCCCGAGGAAAGTGAAGCAGTGAATCAATTCCGGCGGAAGCCATGTTTTCGGCAATTTCATCGATGCTGAGGTCGATGAGTGCATCCTTTCGGAAGGTGCCGTAGTGAAGATCCAGGATCATCCGCTTGTAGCCAAGAAGGTCGTAGGTGGGACCCCGGGATTTTCTGTTCTTCTTTTGCCCCTGGGGAGGCGGATTGCGCCGGATCGGCAGGCCTGCCCCCAACCCGACCGCGCTTTTCGCGGCGCGAAAACCACTCAATACGACCGTGGATATCGCTGCGCTTTTCAAGAAATTACGTCTTTTCATCATCTTCTCCCAAAAAGAGCATTTCAATCTGATCGAATACCCCCCGGCCTCAGAGGCCCGCAGGCCTTTCCAAATAATTTCCGTCGCTATGCCGGCAGCGGGGATGGCCCGAAACACTTATCCGGAAGGTCATCGGTGGCTCCGCTATCCTGCATTCTCACAGGAAATTTCTCAAGCGGATCAACTGATAGCGCTCGAGCCTGGGAATTTCAATCGTTGTTTCCCCCTCGCCCGCTTCTACCGTAAGCGCATTGCCTTGGAGGTCGTTGGCTTGGATCGCCCGCTGGCCGCGAAGGTGCAAACGCAGGTCGGCGATGGGCACCGTTTCGGTCATTCCGACATAACCCGGCTCGACGGTGCCGAAAGGCATATGGCCGCCGGCTCGAGGTTTGTCGACAAGACCGTTGATCAAAGTGACCACGAGTTCGTCTCCCTGGCGTTGATAAACAGCCTCGACCGCCCGTGGCCCCTCTAACCAGATCGAGGGCTGGTAGTGTGGCATGATGAGACCCAACACGAATTCGCGGATGGACGGCAGATCCTGCATGAGGTAATCCTTAAACAGGCGAGGAGCGAGATAGATGTAACGTCCCTGGCCGAATTCTCCCACTACGGCTGCCGGCCTCTTGCTGTCCAGGCCTGGCATCACGTTGTGCGAGATCCACTTGTCCTCTGTGACTTCCAACGCCGGGGGAGTGACGGTTGCGGCCAGGCTGACCTCACCAATGGTGCGAAATCGGACCGTCTCTTCGACCCTTATTCTGGTGTCGCTTACGGGTGTCGTGGGCTTGATGAAGCTGACCAGGTAGGAACCCTCATTGACGATCGAGACGAATCCAAAGGAGGGTTGAGCAAGCGGTTCACCCTGGAAGTCTAGAGTGGCCGTTCGATTAGTGAAAAGCAGTGTTCCGCCATCCGATACGTACTGGCGTAGAGCAGCAGTGAGCTCAGGTGTGGCGTGAACGGTGTTCGCGACCAGGATGACTCGGTAAGATGACAGATCAGTTTCCGACACCAGGCTATCGGCAAGCACGTCAAAGGGCAGATGGGATTCCGCCAGAATGCAGTAGGCGCCGGCAAAGTCTGTCTGCGTCTTTTCCAGCAAGTCGGCGCTGTAGTCGCTGGCCAGAAGAGCAATCTCCGCGTAGGGCCGAGAGCCCCGCACGTGGGGGATCAGCTCATCGGCTACCTTGAAGGCTTTCGCCAGAGCCTCGTATGCCCTGGGGTCCAGGTTTCCTCGCAGGTGAGGTTGGTCCACAAAAGTGATGGCGCAGTTGTGCGCCAGCGCCGTGGCAACCTCAAACTCGAGCGTCGCTACAGGCTTGGTCGTAAAATCCCAGGGCTGATTAAATCGGTAGCCTATGCATTCCACCTCGCGCCCATTCGCGTAAGCGCGGTAAAACTTCGCCAGTCGGCTGGGGCGAAAGTAATCCTGGCCCCCGGGCTGTGACTCAAACGCGACATAGTCGTCGTGGTCAAAGGGATAGCTGTAATTGTGGGTGGTAGGGATCGTCTTGCCCGACCGCTTGATGATCTGCTTGATCTCGCCGTAGAAGTCGTTCTGCACCTCAGTGTATAGCTCACGCCAGCGGATATATTCTCGGTTGCTCAGATCCTTCGGCAAAGAATAGCCAAACCTGGCTTCCCATAGTTTGCGGCAGTATCGGCAATGACAGGTTTTTCCTCCCGGCGGGCGAGTACCACCAATAATGTCCACCCACAAGGCGGGAAAGTAGTAAGCCGCGATCAGCTCCTGAACGTGTTCCAAAAGATAATCGCGATAAGGCGAGTTCAGGCAGAGATAGGTCCATTGGGCGCGCACCTGGCCTTCCTCCCAATCCCGGGTCCGTAGCACCGACCCGTCCCGGTGGCGCATCACCCACTCCGGGAATCGCCGAGCCGCCACCTCGTCCCAATGCACCGAAAGGTAGCCGGTAGTCAGAATGTTCTTTGCCTTGAGAGCTTCCAGCAGCCGGCCAAACAGGTCGACGGGCGCGTTGGGGTGAGGAGGACCAATCTTTCCCGTCGTATAGATATAACCCCAGTGGTCCCGAGGAAAGTGAAGCAGTGAATCAATCCCGGCGGAAGCCATGTTTTCGGCAATTTCATCGATGCTGAGGTCGATGAGTGCATCCTTTCGGAAGGTGCCGTAGTGAAGATCCAGGATCATCCGCTTGTAGCCAAGAAGGTCGTAGGTGGGACCCCGGGATTTCCTGCTCTTCTTTTGCCCCTGGGGAGGCGGATTGCGCCGGATCGGCAGACCTGCCCCCAACCCGACCGCGCTTTTCACGGCGCGAAAACCACTCAACACGACGGTGGATATTGCTGCGCTTTTCAAGAAATTGCGTCTCATCATGATTCGCCTCTGCATAAACCTCGGGGTTTACTCAAAATCGCCAGAATTTCGCCGCGTTGCTCAAATCTTTTCGGAAGGCTGAAAAAGGACGCCTCAAGACCGATCCGCCGGCACGCCACATTTACGCTTTCGAGGTGGAAAGCCGCACCTGGAGCAACTCAACAGGCACTGACGAGTCACCCTGCTCGGGTGGCTGCACACTCAGCTCCAGAGTATTCGGTCCTTTCCTGATCAACTTCCCCGGCAGCTCAATGCCGATCCACCCCTCCTCGCTCACACGTGATACCACCCCGGGAGGGAAGCCGGTTTTGACATCCATCCACTTCTGGCCGGATCCGGAAGACGGTCCGGAGACGGAAGTGTCATTGAGGGCCCAGCTCACGCGCTCCTGATCTACATCCCCCTTCCACTGGGTGAGTAGAACGGCTCGCTTTATGGAGTTGGGATCATCCAATACATTGAGCTTCAACCTGACCGTGGCCGTTCCGGTGACGGTGGTCAGCGCCCGGGGTATTTGAGCGGGATAGCAGGCATCGGCCAGGGCCCCCTGTCCGGGCCGAACAGGAAAGTCGGGGTCTACCTGATACAACTTGTTTCCAGGAGCCAGATCCCCTGGCTCTGCCAGCCTGGGCACGCTGCCAAAGTCCTCTGCATCAGTAGGGCCGTGATGAGTGTGCCAGTCATAGAGGTATATGCCGTCGACTCCTTCCTGCCAGAAGCGGTAGGCGGCGGCGCGAACCGCATCATAATTGGAAGGATCGTCCTTGAGGATGACCGGGTCTCGCACATCGAACTTGGGCCGGCCGGTGCCGAACAAGGGGTGTATGCGGTCCAGGCAACCGTAAACGGGGACCTCGTGCCGTTGTCCCAATTCAACCCAGTCGGCCATGGGGATCGAAAAGGGCATCAATCCCGAACCGGCCATCAACAGGTCGATCCATCCCTCCTGTGTCCAGGTCTCCGGATCCAGTCCCACCGCAAGACACTGTTCTAAACTGTCCGGGACACGCACGGCCAAAAGAATCGGCCGACCTTTCTGCTGAGCGTAATGATCGAGCCGCTGGCGCACCTGGTGAACGAAATCATTCATGATGGGTATGTTTCGCCGCTCTTGGCCCAGCTTAAAGAACATAGGCATGCGGATCCAGTCCAGCTCAATTCCATCTACGTCATAGCGCTGGCAGGCTCCTTCGACCATTTCCAGATAACGGGCCCGGGTTCCCGCCAGTGCGTAGTCGTAGGCAGGCCAGGACCAGAGATCCCGGGAAGCCATTCCTCTTCGGTCCAGCACATCCTTGAGGGGATTCTCCTCGATGACTAGACGCCTCAGCTCGGACTCTGACGGGAGAACATTGGAGGGCGTCTCTCCCTGCTGCGCCCTCTGCTCCTCCAACCGGATAAATTTCGTAATCCAGGGCAGACAATGGTTCTCCCAATGTTCTTGCGAGATGTAACCGAGCAGCAGCTCGGGGTGCTGGAGCCGAAACGGCACCCAGTATCCTCGATTAGGTGGGAAGTAGGCGGCATGCGTATCATTCATTCGAATGGAATAAAAGAATTCCATCCCGTTCCGACGAGCGAAGTCGACGACATGCTTGACCGGGTTTGGCGCCAGGACCTCAATATTCTCGGTAGGAAACTCCCAATCAGGCTCGTTCGTGTGCCCATTGTAAAAGATAGAGTTCACCTGAGTTCCTTCCAGATACTTCATGGTGTAACTCAGGTATTGATCCACCGATTGGACCGGTGCCGGAAACGTCCCCCGACCACGGGCAGTACTTTGGATGTCACTTCCATCGTTGTTCCACACCAACCGCCGTTTACGCTGGCGGGCCTCAAACCGGTCTCGCGGGATCGATCCTGACCTCACCGCCGGACCCCCACTCTCCTGGCTACAGGCCGAAGCCAGAGCGGCCACGGCCGCCATTTCTTTCAAAAAGACTCGTCGATTCTCCATTTCGTTCCTCCTCTGGGAGTTTCTCGCTGGTGTCGCAAAATGCAATCACAAGTGCCAGACTTGTGCCCGCTGGCTCCTGCCAGGGGCTCTGATTCCCGTGGGTCCAAGCGATCAGAGCCCCCGGCGGAAGCCGGGGGGCGCAGGAATCTGTTCAGACCTGCACGATCTTCTCCCCGGTGCGGAAGCACCGGGTCTACCTCATCGGAACTCCGAAACTGCACAGATCCAGGCGAGTATGAGTTTAGACCCGCTCGACGTCGACTTCCAACAGATAGATCCGGCTGCGCTCGCCGGAGTCGGGAGGAACCGGCTCCCAGCCAAACGGACTCCGATCGTAAACCAGAAAAACCCGGTTTGGAGACACCTCGATCACATCGATGTAAGCTGATGTTTGCTTCGCATTCATCTGGAAGGAACTTGGAGCAGTCCGATTGTGATGAGCCATCAGGTCAACGGACTGCCATGCCTTGCCACGCGAATCGCCGGAAATCCACAAAAAGAGCCCCGGCCGGCCCGTCACCAGCGTCAAGGCACCATTGGCCAGCCGAACCATTTGAGGGGCGACACTGAAAGCCTTCAGCCGGTCTAACTGAGACCAGCTCTTTCCCCCGTCACTGCTGTAAGTACGTGCCAGCTTCTGACCGGAACCGACTCGGCTCACACACATCAGGTCCCCATCCGCCAGACGCACCAGGCAGGGCTCGTCGAAGCCCTCCTTGGCATCCGGTACGGAGTCGGGTCCGGTAATAGTGGATAAGTAGCGCCAGTGACGCCCTCCATCGTCCGAGACCACTGTGACGGTGCTTTCCCGGGAGTCACCCTGGAACCGCGTAGAGATCGTACTGACGTAGTGGTCCGGTTCCAGTTCCAGGATATCGCTGAACCAGTTAATGCGGGCCCACCAGGTGCGGCTCCTTTTTGGCCAGGGTGTGACGTCGCGCGGCAGCCCTACTACCAGGGCCCCCCAAGGCTCGACTGTATAGCGCTTCCCTCCCCGATCATAGGTCCATCGGTGGGCGGACAATCGGCGATACTGCCCGCCGGGAGTAGGCTTCAGAAAGGTCGAAGTCCCAACGATCTGGCCGTTGGGCAGGCTGATCCTGGGTTCGCCGCAGCCGTTGTGAAACCCATCCACATCGTAACTAAAATCAAAGGTCCGGCCCTGGTCCGTGGAAATGTAGACGGCCTGCGTGTTGGCTACATTGGTATTGGCATCCGAGTTCAAGGAATGATTGAGCATTAACTCACCAGTCGAAAACTTATCCAGGTTCGGATACCAGCAGTGTCCGAACGTCGTTTCAGCTACCACCCGCGGTTGACCCAGCCGCAGGCGAAAATCTTTCATCTGGATCTCTTCTCGCACCGTGGAGAACCCCCTGGTCGGGGACAAAGAAAGCCCCGCGACCCCAAGGGCGGCCACATGCCGCGATCCTGCCTGAATAAAGTCGCGGCGGTTGGGGTGGTTTTCGGAGTCTTTCCGATACTGGTTCTTCCTTCCAAAGCTCACTGTCCCGCTCCTTCTCAAAAAGTTCTAATCAAAGCCTCTCAGATTTTCAAGATTAGTTATATATTATAATAACCTTGAAGACAACTCAGTCCTTTCCCAACGTCCTGCTATTCTTTATCAAATCTCTTTTTGGTTGCTGCCAACAGGAGAAGAGAGGCAGTCTGTGGATGAGGCACGCTGAGTTCCGGGAACTCGTCACCGAGTACTGCTGGGGGCTGTGTCGGGGCGACGAGACCTTGAGCAGGAAACAGTGGAGATTAACCTTGATACTGATGATTGGTTTATCAGGTTTTTCCGGTTGTCAAAGT
This sequence comes from Acidobacteriota bacterium, assembly GCA_965248635.1. Lineage (GTDB taxonomy): Bacteria > Acidobacteriota > UBA6911 > RPQK01 > CBDAPI01 > CBDAPI01. The sequence goes on from OZ252114.1 coordinate 1,286,414, forward strand.
ACATCGTTGACGGAAGGCCATCATATGGAAGTCACTGGAGCGCCCGTCAATCAAACGGCTGATGGCAAGCCGATCCACCTCTACACCCTTCATCACCCCAACGGCTGCAAAGCAGAGATTACCAATTTCGGGGCAACCCTGGTGTCCCTGGAAGCCCTCGACCGCGAAGGCAATATCGCGGACGTCATCGTTGGCTACCCGCTCGATCGGCTCATCGAAGACAACGATTCCTTCTTTGGCTGTGTCGTCGGCCGTTATAGCAACCGCATCGCCAAAGGCAAATTCTCTCTCGACGGCAGGAAATACACCCTGGCAACCAACGAGAAGGAGAATCACCTGCACGGAGGTCTTAAAGGTTTTGACAAAGTCGTCTGGGATTCAGAATCGTTTGAGGACCAGGAAGGGGTTGGTGTCAAACTGGAATATCTAAGCCCCGACGGCGAAGAGGGTTACCCGGGCAACGTATCCGTCACGGTCACTTATACGTTTACCAAAGCCGGCGATTTGAAAATCCATTATCACGGCACCACCGATCAAAAAACCGTCCTCAACCTGACCAATCACAGCTACGTCAACGCCGGAGGACACTGGGCACGCAACACCCTGGATCACGAAATCACGATCAACGCTGATCGCTATACCCCAGTCGACGACTCTCTGATCCCCACCGGCGAACTGGCCAGTGTCAAAGGCACACCCTTTGACCTTCGCCGAGCCGCTCCGTTAGGTAAAAACATCAACAGGATTGACATTCACTTCGACCACAATTTTGTCTTGAACCACGGCAAGAACCGAAAACTGATTCTGGCGGCCAGCCTCTATGACCCGGTCACGGGCCGCGTCGTGGAAATCCATACCACCCAGCCTGGCATCCAGTTTTACTCCGGCAATCACTTCAAAGGCGAACACATCGGAAAAAACGGCGTGAAGTATTATAAGCACCAGGGCCTGGCCCTCGAAACGCAGCACTACCCCGACTCGCCCAACCAGCCGAACTTTCCCTCAACCGTTTTGAACCCGGGCGAAAAGTACAACGAAACAACCATCTACAAATTCTCAACGCGATAACAATATTATTGACACGGGCCCCGCCCATCGGATTGCGTAGGGCAGATATTCATATCCGCCGTTTTGTCCCCTGAAGGTCGAGTGCTAGTGCACTAGTGCACTAGATCACAGACCCATAAAGGACCTTCATGCAAATTGAATTAACCGGTGCCGATTGGCTCATTTGCTGCCTGACCCTGGGCTTGACTGTGGTACTCGGATTGTATCTTGCGATGCGGGCCCACAGCGGGGAAAACAGCGCCAACTTCTTTTTGGCCGGGCGAAGCATGATCTGGCCGGTCATTGGAGGCTCTCTGTTCGCGACCAACATCGGCGCCGAACATCTGGTGGGGCTTTCCGGGGACTGTTACCGCTATGGTCTGAAGGCGGGGGCCATTGAAGTCTGTGCCCTCGTCCTCGGTTTTGGCGCCGCCTATTTGTTTCCTTACTACCTCAAGAACGAAATATTCACCATCCCACAATTTCTGGAACTCCGCTTTGGTCTTAAATCCAGACTCTTTTTTGCCGGTTTTACCCTGTTTGTATCCATTGTGATGAAACTTGCCCTGGCGCTCTTTGCGGGCGCCCTGGTGATGAAAAGCCTTTTGGGTATGGATGTCATGACGACCGTTTTCATCATGGGCGCGGTGGCTGCGGCCATTACAATCCTGGGCGGGTTCGCGGCGGTAACTTATACCGACGGCCTGCAATCGATCATCATGATCGTCGGTTGCACCGTGATGCTGTTTATCGGTTTGGACCAGGTCGGCGGCTGGAGCGAACTGGTCAACAGCGAACCTGTCCAAATGAGCATCCACGGTGCCTATGACGATCCCAATTTTCCCTTTTGGGGAATTGTGGCCGCCTCGTTTTATGCAGGCATGTTTTACTGGTGTTTTGATCAGACCAATGTGCAACGCGTCCTGGGCGCGAGAGATCTCCCCCAGGCCCGTTGGGGTGTGATGCTGGCGATTTTCTTGAAGCTGTCGGTCATTTTTATTGTCGCCGTACCGGGAGTGATCGCTTTTGTTCTCTATCCCGACATCGGGGATTCCAAACTGACGTTTGTGACGCTGCTCAACAAGCTCTTGCCCAGCGGCATACGTGGCCTGGTGCTGGCCGCCCTGATTGCCGCTTTGATTTCGTCACTCGATTCGGCACTGAATGCAATTTCTACCATCACCGTGCGCGATTTCGGCTTGTTCTTGAATCCCGACTTAAGTGAAAAGCAACAGGTGTTCATCGGCCGAGCCTCGATCATTGCCGGCACGCTGCTTGGCATCGCCGCCACCTACATGGTTTACACCAGCGAAGAAGGTGTCTATCGATACTTCCAGGCGCTGGCAGCCATCATCTTTTCCGCTGTTACCCCGGCGATACTGTTTGGCATATTAAGTCGCAGAGTGACTACCCGGGGTGCGCTTGTTTCGTTTGTCTTTGGATGCCTGGTGTCTGGACTCTACCTGGTAGACGAATGGCTGGATGCCGCAACGGCCAAAGAAACGTTCCCGTGGTTGCACATGACCTTTACAGAAGCTTATTCGTATCGCGGGGCGTGGAATTTTCTTGCCGTGACGGCCGTATTGTTCACCGCCTCGGCGCTGACCCAAAAAGACCCACCTGAAAAGCTGGAGAAAACCACCGTCGACTGGACCGAAAAACGCGAAGCTTTCCAGGGCCTGACAGACTGGCGCCTGCATTTTTCCGTCCTCACGGTTCTCACTATTGCCATTTATGCGTGGCTCTGGTAGCGGCAAATATTGCTTTCATTATCAAGACCGACGACAAAAGCTACTCTTCGTTGTACCGCTTCAGCTCCAGGGCAGCACTCTGAACCCGGTCCCAGAGGATTTCGGGCAGGTTGGTCATGAGAGGCCACATCGGGCCCGTATCTGCGATTCCTGCCAACCTGACAGCTTCATGGAGAACAGGAATCGGTCCGTGGCTGTCTCTCAAATTCTCCAGCGCGGCGAACCGTCGACGGATCTTTTCCGCCCTCTCACAATCTTCCAAGTCGAGAGCTCGCAACATCTCCATTGATTTGGAAGGCGCTATACAGACGCAGCCGGAAGTGAAGCTTCCCAAGCCGAACTCGCGCAGATGGGCAACCGCCGGCTGCTCGCCGATTCCACTGATGATCCGTCTCGGATCCACCAATCCGACGAGTTCACTCAGATAGGGGTCTGTGGCAGGGTGATCACGGACGATGGCATACTTGATCGCCGACACGAGTCCGTCTCGAACCAGAGCGCTGACTTGGTCGAGGGCAAGATAATTCTCCTGCTTCAAGTAGAGAACCACCTCAAGTCCACTCACCTCACAGAACTTCCTGATTCCCAGTTCCACACCTTTCTGGGTAAGCGGAAAGGTCGCGGGAAGGACCATGACTGTTTCATAATCGTAATCCCTCAGGATCTCGGCCTGATCCATCATGTTTCCGAAGGTCGGCCCCACGGAAGGAATCACCCAGACATCCTTTGGCACTGCTTCCGAAAGGAACTCGAGAGTAGCCCGCAATTCTCTCGGACCAACGTGGTAGAAATTGGCGTTCCCACCATACAGCAGTGTTCGAATACCCCCCGAGATCAGGTAGCTGATAAGCTTATCGTTCTCAGGCTCATTCAACGAGAGGTCTGGGCTTCGGGCCAGGGGAGGCACAGCCATAACAGAACGCCTGATCTGCGAAAACAGAGAATCTATATTCATGTTCACTTTCAGAAAATATCAGGTTCCGGGACGCCGCCGCGGCCTCGGAGGAAATCGAAGTCACATCCCTCATTTGCCTGTATCACGTGTTTGAGGAACAGGGAGAGATAACCCCTTTCATAGGGAGACTCCCGGGGCTTCCAGCTCTCACGGCGCCGCTTCATCTCATCAGCACTGAGCAAAACATTCAAGCTGCGCCGGTCAACGTCCAGCTCGATCATGTCTCCGGTACGAACCAGTGCCAAGGGACCACCGATAGAACTCTCGGGTGCGACATGGAGGACACAGGTACCGTAGCTCGTCCCACTCATCCGGCAATCCGAGATGCGAACCATGTCCCGAACACCTTTCCGCAAAAGTTTTTGAGGAATTGGGAGCATTCCCCACTCAGGCATTCCGGGAGCTCCCCGAGGACCGGCATTTTGCAAAACCAGCACAGAGTTTTCATCGACAGCCAGATCCGGATCATCAATCCGTTCCTTCAAATCCCGATAATCACTAAACACGATAGCTCGTCCGGTATGCTTCAGGAGCCTCTTTTCTGCAGCAGCCGGCTTGATCACTGCACCATCCGGAGCAAGGTTCCCTCTTAAAACAGCAGTACTGCCCTCAGCGGCAACTGGGTCTTTCAGTGTCCGAATTACCTTTTCATTATGAACTGGCGCATCTTTGATCGCTTCACCGAGGCTCCGGCCAGTCACCGTCAAGCAGTCCAGATGCAATAAATCCCTGATCTGCCTCAGAAGACCCTTCAGTCCACCCGCGTAAAAGAAGTCCTCCATCAGGTATTCACCTGACGGCCGGATATTCGCGATCACGGGCGTCGTGAGTGAAATCCGATCGAAATCTGTGAGATCCAGTTGAATGCCAGCCCGTCCTGCCATTGCAAGCAGATGGAGGGCGGCATTCGTGGATCCACCAATGGCCATATCGGTCGTAATCGCATTTTCAAACGATTCTCGGGTGAGCATTCTCGAGGGCTTGAGGTCGTCCCAAACCATCTCCACGATCAATCTCCCGCAATCCGTCGCCAGACGGGCATGGTTTGAATCAACCGCCGGAATCGAGGAGGCGCCTGTCGGCATCAGACCCAGAGCATCAGCGATACTTGTCATGGTGGAAGCCGTCCCCATCGTCATGCAATGGCCCGCAGACCGAGCAATACCGCTTTCGATATCGCACCACTCCTGATCGCTCAGATTTCCCGCTCTCTTTTCCGCCCAGTACTTCCAGGTATCGCTTCCACTGCCCAAAACTCCACCTTTCCAGTTACCTCTCAACATCGGTCCGGCCGGTAGGTAAATCGTCGGAAGGTCAACACTGAAAGCTCCCATCAGGAGGCCCGGAGTTGTCTTGTCACATCCTCCCAGCAGCACCACTCCATCAATGGGTTGACTGCGCAGGATCTCTTCAACTTCCATGGACAGGAGGTTGCGGTAAAGCAGAGGACTTGGCTTCATGAACACTTCCGTAATCGAAAGAGCCGGAATCTCCACTGGAAATCCCCCACTCTGCCAAACGCCACGCTTTACCTCAGCGGACCGCTCTTTCAGGTGCATGTGACACGGGTTCAAGTCACTCCAGGTGTTGATCACTCCAATCACAGGCCTGTCTTTGTAGTCGGCCGCAGAATAGCCCATCTGATGCAGACGGGATCGATGCGAGAACGACCGCAAGTCGTCGGGACCGGTCCACCGGTAACTTCTCAGTTCTTCAGGCTTCTTGGTCTTCTTCATGTTCTGTTGTCACGACTCCCGAGACCTCATCTTGCGACTCAGGTTCCAGCTTTGCGACCAGAATCCGCTGACTGGTTGGCCATGCGGGTGGCGACGTCGGCCTGTGTGAGGTTCGCCCGAATTACCCAGCGGGCAGTCCCAACTGCTCTCGAATCTCCGCATCACTGAAATCACGGAAAGGAAAAATGGCCTTTAGATCTCTCTTGCGCCACGGAAAGACCTGTTGTCGCTCCCAGTGAGTGGAGTACGGCCCGAATCGACCACTGGCCACATCGATGAACCCGGCGGCAATCGGAGCAAAGTGCATCCGGTGCTGAATCACGGTCTTGCACAGGAGAATTCGAAAATCGGCGGGTTCCACTCCTACGGCCCTGAATACGGTCGGCTCAGTCTGCGCCACAGGCACCGACGTGGCGATCACCGTAACTGAATCAGCAACTTGCACCACCGCCGTGTTTCCCATACTGGTATTCGATATGATGAGATGTCCCGGATTCTCATCATGGCTGGGAGGAAGCTCCCCATCAAAAAGCAGGCGGACCCGACCTCCGACCGGCACCGGCTTGTAGTAGGGATGACCCCAATGGCCTCCGATCGGACCCTCCACAGGGTTTCCGACACCGGCATCCATCGCTCGGCGGACCAGAGGCGGATCATTGACCATAAGGCAGGCCCTCTCCTGTACACCTTGCTCGAGCAGGTGGTTCACTAATTCCGCATCGTCTCCGGGGAATCCGGCCGTCACGGCGTCTCCCCAATCGGCCATCACGACGGTCCCCGCCGGATGTTCCAGCGCTGTGGATATGGCTTCCGGGTAATGCAGCGCCTGCTGGCGAGTGCCAGTCACCTGGTGGCGCCGGCCCCAGGCTTTCCACATCAACTGCTGGCCGATTCGTGTGGCCTTTTCCGGATCCCCGTCACTGACAATGACTGCAGTCAGGGCATGATGATCCGCCACATCCAGACCCGGGGTCGTATACATGATCGAGGAGGCCAAGATCTCGCCAGACTCTTCCATAGACTCCCCCTCGGCGATCAACTCCATTTGCAGCTCGGTGTCTGCCCCCAGCATCAAGGGTAAAGCGGTGACCCTCATCTGCGGCCGGACTTCTCCTCGAACGGCCCGCAGCAAGAGACGGGCAGACTGCTCGCCCCTTTCCTTGAAGTCCCGGTGGGGATGGGTCTTGTAGGCAATGATCGCCGTTGAATTCTCCACCATCTGGCTGGTGGGATTTCCGTGCATGTCGAGGGTCAGTATCAGGGGAACCTCTGGACCGATTCGGTTCCTGACGGCCGCGGCCAGGGCCCCACAGCAATCATCTTCTTTTTCGGCCAGCATGGCTCCATGCAGGGATAGAAGTACTCCATCCAGCGGAAGCGATTCCTCGATGGGCTGGAGCAGCCGATCTCTGAGAGACTCCCAGACGGCCTGCTCCAGAGGTCCTCCGCACATGCATTGAGCCGCCAGCGTGGGGAGGATTTCCAGATCCTCTTCCTGCTCCAAAACATGGAGATAGCCACCCACCTCCGTACGAGTACCTCTCAGGTGCTCGAGCATGGCGTTTCCCTCCGCCAGCAAGCCACACCGAAACATTTCCATACCAGTCAGCAGGGGCGAGAAAGAATGAGATTCCGTCCAAAAGCGACCAATGGCAATCCTGGCAGTCATGGTGGTTCCTCCTTACGGGGTCTGGCCCGCTCTTGTCGTTTCCCGACGGTACGCCTGGACGATCTTGCCAACCGCCCTCACTACATCGTCCAGGTCGGCCTGCGTGAGATCGGGATACAGGGGCAGCAGCATTAGTTCACGTGCGATGCGCTCGGCGACGGGCAGGCTCACCGATCCGCAACTCTCACGAAAAATGGGGTGGACGTAACAGAGCTCCTCACCCAGTGTGGCATTCCCGATTCCCTCCGCCTTTAAAGCCCGGGAAATCTCCTCCAGTGAAGCCTCGAAGAACTCTTCATCAAAGCGTAGAGGATAGTACGAATAGGCGAGTTCGACATCCTGCCAGGGCCGGGGGCGCTTCAGGCCGGGCAGGCCTTGTAAGTCGGAATCCAGGTACTTGGCATGGACCCGGCGTGCTCTTCTGATCTCATCGAGCCGGTCCAGTTGGGCCAGGGCAAAAGCAGCCTGGATTTCGGAAAGACGGTAATTATTGCCCACACGGACAATCTCATAGAGCAGAGGCCCGGAGCGGTCCGGCCCTTGGTCTTTCCCGTGGTTACACACCGAGCGGGCCACCGCGGCCAGCTCCGGGCTGTCAGTGGTCAGCAATCCTCCTTCTCCGGCTGCGGTGATCATTTTCCCCGCATGCAGGCTCCAGCAGGCCATGGCTCCCAGAGTACCGGCCTTCCTGCCGCGATAGACGGTGCCGATTGCGTGGGCGCAATCTTCAATAACGGTCAGACCGTGTTGTTCCCCCAGCGACAGCAGTTCATCCATCGCCGCCGGATGGCCAAACCAGTGCACGGCGACGATGGCTCGCGTTCGCGAAGTCACGGCCTGGGCGGCCTGTCCGGGGTCCAGGTTGAAGGTGTTGTCGTCGACATCAGCAAAAACGGGCGTGGCTCCTACCATGAGGACGGTGTACGCTGTCGAGGCAAAAGTCAGCGGTGGAACGATGACTTCGTCTCCCGGGCCCACTCCTGCCGCCACCAGAGAAGCGTGCTGGGCAGTGGTTCCGGAATTGAACGCTATGGCAAACTTGCTTCCCACACAGGAGGCAAAGCTGGACTCCAACTGCCTGACCTTGCGGGCCTCCGGGAAGCTCGAGCAAAAAATCCCCTGCTCGAATACCTCCAGAATCTGGCGCCGCTCATCGTCTCCGTAGTGCGGGCGCCGAAAAGCTAAGGGCCGGCTTCTCACGGGTGGCCCACCTTCGACGGCCAATTCTTCAGTCATCGACGTCTCCTTTCTCCTGGTTTATGGTACCCGGATCCTCCAAAAGCCTCTTCACCTCACCGAGAAAACGAACGGCCTCGGCTCCTTCGATATGCCGGTGGTCGTAAGTCAGGCAGAGGTACATGACGGGGCAGATGACTATTTTCCCGTCGTCAACTACCGGGGTGTCTTGAATCTTGCCCATTCCGAGGACAGCGCTTTGGGGAGGATTGATCCGCGGCGTGAAGATCAGAGAGCCCAGGACGCCCGAATTGGTCAAAGTGAAAGTGGGCGCCGGCTTCGACGCTGGCTTCGGCAAGTTCTCTTTCAACCCGTCCAATAGTCTCCTCAACTCATCATTTAGAGAAGACAGCGATCGGGAGTCCGCATCCGCCAGAGTGACGAGCCTGAGTCCCCCGGGTGTGTCCACCGCGATGCCCAGATGCACCTGCGGGTGAAAGACAATCTCATTCCCCTCCAGAGAGGTGTTCAAGATGGGATGGCGTGGCAAGGCCAGAGCCGCGGCTCTGGCTACAGCCACCGTGTAGGTAAAGGATTCACTGGACTTGAGAGCCGAGAGGGGAGCCATATCGACGTCCTGGACAGTCGTCACCCCGGCCGCCGTCTCCCGGCTCAGCGTCATTCTCTCGAACATGGTCTTGCGGATTCCACTCAAGCGAAGGCGCTTCACTTCGGCCTGCGACGATTTCAGGACATTCTCCTGGGTCCCGGTTAGAGCCTGTTTCTTCAGGGAGAGGGCACTCTCGACATCTCTCGGGGTAATCAATCCGCCCGGTCCACTACCCTTCACGTCATCCAGAGAGAGAGTGTGTTGGGATGCCAGGCGGCGAGCAGCCGGAGCAGCCGGGGAGCGAGATGGAGCAGACTTCGGTATCTCTTCGCCCGGCTCACCAATCCAGGCCACCACGCTGCCCACGGCCGCTTCCTCACCGGCCGTTACCAGTACCTGCAGAAGCACGCCCGTGGCGGGGGATTCCACTTCCACCTCGCTCTTGTCCGTCAAAACAACGAACAGGGGCTCCCCTTTCTGGACCGTGTCTCCCATCGACTTGAGCCAGTCAACCACTTCCCCACTCTCCATCTCCTTGCCTAATCGCAACAATTTGACCGGCGTGGCCATCTCTTGTCCTTTTTTGACAGTCTCTTCACGACGCGCTGAGAAATCCAGGTTTAGTATTCCAACAGTCTCCGGACGGCACCCGTCACCGCCTCTTTATCCGGTGAGATGAGCTTTTGAAGCGGCGCACTGAACGGAATCGGGGTCCCGGGATTGGCCAAACGGACGATCGGCGCCCGCAAGTACCCAAAGGCTTCGCTGTCCATGACCGTTGCCGCTATCTCGGCTCCGACTCCCCCCCGGCGCACTGCTTCGTGGACGATGAGCAGGCGGCCGGTCTTGCAAACTGATTCGACAACCGTCTGCTTGTCGAAAGGGACCAGGCTTCGAGGGTCGATGATCTCCGCTTGCACGCCGTCCTTGGCCAGCTCTTCCGCCGCTTCCTGGGCCACCGCAACCTTGTTGGCATAGGCGACAATCGTCACGTCTGTCCCCTCCCGACAGACCGAAGCCTGGCCCAGCGGGAGGGCGTAAGCCTCCTCGGGCACGTGGCCTCGCATGCTGTAAAGTGCCCGGTGCTCTACGAAGATCACGGGGTCTTCATCTCGGAGGGAGGAGATCAACAAACCCTTGGCATCATAAGGGTTGGAGGGAGTCACCAGTTTGAGTCCGGGCACATGCAAGAACCACGCTTCCATCTCCTGCCCCGTGTAGGCGTTTCCGCTTCCCGAAATGACCGTTCGGAGAACCAGAGGGGCGTGCATTTGTCCGTTATTGACGAAGCGGACCTTGGCGGCACAGTTGACGATCTGATCCATGGCTACGGTCACCCAGCCACATGACATCACTTCAACGACCGGGCGCATTCCCATCATGGCCGCCCCCACTGCCAACCCGACGAACCCGGACTCTGAGATCGGAGTGTCCATCACCCGTTTGGGGCCAAATCGTTCCAGGAGCCCCTCGGTCACTCGATACATGCCTCCATAAGCAGCCACATCCTCGCCCAGCACAAATACCCCTTCATCTCGCTCCATTTCTTGAGTTAGGCCCTCACAGAGAGCCTGATTGTAGCGAAGTAACCTCACAGCCCCATCTCCTCGAGCGGTTCGGCGTAGACCTGATCGAAGACCTCTTCGGGATCTGGAAAAGCCGTTTTCTCCGCCCTTTCGATCGCCTCTTCGAGTTTGATCCGGATTTCTTCTTCCATCGCCTCAATCTGGGAGTCCGTCAATAAACCCCTCGCCTGCAGCCTTCCAGCCAGGATCTGGATTGGGTCACGCCGCAGCCAGGGTTCGAGCTCCTCGGCTGGTCGATCTTCTTCGAAAAAGGGGTGGTGGGGCTTGAAGCGACAGGTCTTCAGCTCCAGCAAGGTGGGACCCTGGCCTCGCCGCGCCCGGCAGACCGCCTCTTGCGTGGCTTCATAGACGGCCTCGACGTCCTGTCCATCGACGATAGGGCCAGGAATCCCGTAGCCCAGAGCGCGATCTGCTATGTTCTCAATCTTCATGGCGGCAGAGATCGGCACGGTCTGTGAGTACCCGTTGTTCTCACACAGAAAAACGACGGGAGCATTCAGAATCGCCCCCAGGTTCAGAGCCTCGTGAAAATCGCCCCTGTTGGCAGCCCCGTCGCCGAAGAAACTCAGAACGACTTCCTCGCCGCCTCGCATCTGCAGGGCCAGCGCGGCACCCACCGCCACGGGAATCGATCCACCGACGACGGCGGTGCCACTCATGATGCCGTACTGGGGATACCCAGCATGATGCGAAGTTTCCTTGCCTCTCGAGATACTGCCTGCATTGCCAATCTCCGCGTCCAGATGCATTTGCAAAGGGACCCCCCGGGTCCAGAAGGCTTCGGTGGTCCGAAGCGATGGAATTACCCAATCGGTCGGGCGTAGGCCATAGCAAGCCCCAACCCCTATAGCTTCCTGGCCCACACTCGGATGCAAGCCGTGAGGGATTCTGCCTTCTTTGTACCAGCCAAGCGCCTCTTCCGTGAAATGGCGACCAAAAAGCATCAAGCGATACATTGCCAGCAAATCTTCGCCGCTTAAATTCGGGATCTCTGGAGAGGTCTTCTCTTTCTTCATGGGCGAAACTAAAAGTAGTCCGATCCGACATGAATCGGAACTTCGATAACACTGGGAAGCTCCCGGCGCCAGGCTTCCAGCAGAGCCTCATGCAGTTGCTGCGGGCTCTCGACTCGGCACCCGAAGGCCCCGTAGGCCCTGGCCAGAGCACCGAAGTCCGGGTTTTGCAAGCTGACACCGATGGTACGACCAAAGGAATGCTCTTGCTTCATCTGGATGGAGCCATAGCAATCGTTGTTGAATACAATGGCCGCTACGTTTAACCGATATTTTACGGCCGTCGCCAGTGAACAGTCCGTGAAAAGAAAGCCCCCGTCCCCCACGGCCGCCAATACCTGCCGCTGGGGGTAGGCGAGCTTGGCCCCCAGCGCCGCGGGGAAGGCGTAACCCAGGGCTGCCATGCTCCGGGTAATATTGAAAGTGCGTGGCTGGTAGCACTGTAAATGCGCCATCAACCACCCGTTGGCGATACAGGAATCATTCACCACCACGGCATCGCGCGCGAGTGCCCGCTGAATGGCCTCAACATAATGCCAGGCCGGTTTCTCCCGAATTCGAGAGTAAAGCCGCCCTTTCATCTCGGCAATTTGAGAAGCGGGAGAAGAGAACTCGCCCTTCCGCTTTACCGGAAGTTCCTCCAGCAACTGCCGGAGAACGGCTCGTGCATCCCCGACAAGCCCCACAGACACCGGATAGTTTCCCCCGATCATCTCTCTGCTGCTGTCGATCTGCACTAACGTCTCGGGCAAGGGAAGGGCCCATCCCTGTGTTGCCACCTCGTCCAGACTGGATCCAACCACCAGCACCAGATCGGCCCTCTCCAGAAAAACCCGTGCCGGACCCCGCTGCACCCAGCCCCAGCCCAGATTCAAGGGATGGTCTTCCGGAATAATGCCTTTCGCCAGGGCCGTAGTGAAGCAAGCCGCCTGTAGCCGGTCGACCACTTGAGCCAGCTCCACTGAGCAACCAGAAAGGATCGCTCCCTGACCTGCGAAAACCACGGGTGAGCGGGCTTCCGTAAGCAATTGAGCTGCCCGACGAACACTTGCAGGCCGGGCAGGCTTCGGTTTCGGACGGGTGGCGGCGGCAATCTGAACCTCCGCCTTTTCTCGCTGCACGTCAACCGGAATTTCCACCACCACAGGCCCCGGGCGACCTTCGAAAGCCTGTACAAAAGCGGTACCAATGGCTTCCGGTATCTCCTCCGCATGCTCCACACGAACGTTCCACTTCGTTATGGAAGCCACCATCCCCGTCTGATCCTTCATTTCGTGGAATGCTCCCTTCCCCCTGAAAGCACTTTCGACGTGGCTGGCGATCAATACCAGAGGAACAGAATCAGCATAGGCATCGATGATGGGGGTCACGCAGTTCCCAACACCCGGGCCTGTGATAACCAGGGGAACCGCTATTCTTCCACACGCCCTTGAATAGCCGCTGGCGACAAACCCGATCTCCTGCTCACTACGCGCGGTAATGAATCGAAGCTCCGAGTGGTCCAAAACGGCATCACAGAGGTCAAGGTTGTGCCCCCCTGGAATACTCATGACCACTTCCACACCCTCGGCAATAAGCTGAGCGATGGCAGCCTGTGCGCCGGTCATGGTCACCCTGGCCGAATGTTCAATTCCTATTCTCTGGGCTTCCATTTCCTGCATTCTTAGAGGATTGCGCAAGATCGCCGGCTTCTTCTACACGCTTTTCAGGAGCGCCCTCCGAGGTCGGCCCAGGGATGGGGATCGGAGTTGAGATCTACACAGACACTTTTCAGCTTCGTATAACTCTCCACCACTTCAGTCCCTCCGTCCACGCCCATGCCGCTGCCGCGGTGGCCCTCTAAGGGGATGGCCACTGAACCGGACTTGACGCAATTGATCCAGACGACCCCGCTGTCGACTCGTGCAGCCAGCCGATGTGCGCGGTTCAGATCTGTCGTCCAGATCGCCGTGGCCAGCCCATAACGGGTTTGATTGGCGACACGGATCGCGTCTTCCTCACTCTCATAGTCAATGAGGGAAAGCACCGGCCCAAATATTTCTTCCTGAGCAACAACTGATTCCGGTTCTACGTGATCGAACAAAATAGGCCTGACGTAATAGCCCTGTTTAAGATCGGCGTCCTGCTGCCCGCAGACGTAGTGCGGGTAGCTTTCCCGACCGGTGGAGATGTAGCCGTTGACCTTTTCATACTGCTGCGACGACGCAAGTGGACCCAGTTTCGTCTCCGATTGAAGCGGATCTCCGATTTTCAGGCGATTGATTCGAGAGACCAGCTCATCTCGGAATTCGTCGTGGATCTCGCGATGGAGCAAGAGCCGGGAACCGCTGGTGCAGACCTGACCGCTGTTGTAACAACTTGTAGCGATGGTCGACGCCAGTGCCAAATCCAGATCGGCATCCGGAAACACAATGTTGGCACTCTTTCCACCCAGCTCCAGCAGGACCTTCTTGATCTGCCCCGCGGCCGCATGCATGATCTGCCGGCCAACTTCCGTCGAGCCGGTAAAGGAAATCTTGTCAACCCCGGGATGAGAGGCCAGAGCCGCCCCGGTCGTTTCACCCAGACCCGTGATCACGTTGACGACCCCCGGGGGGAAGCCAACTTCCATGGCCTTCTCCCCAAGACGGACTGCGGATCGCGGTGACTGTTCCGCAGGCTTTAGAACGATCGTGTTACCACAAGCCAGTGCTGGAGCCAACTTCTGAACCGCCATGGCCAGCGGGAAATTCCAGGGTACGATGGCGGCGACAACGCCCATGGGCTCGCGCATGATATAGACGTGGCGGTCCGGTCCGCAGGGGACCTGACTGCCCCGAATCTTGTCCGCAAAGCCGGCATAGAAACGCAGGAATGCCAGCGCCCCCTCCACGTCATGGAAACGGGAGTGCTGATAAGGCTTGCCCATATCCTGCGTATCCATCAAGGCCAGTTGATCCGCATCTTTCTCTAGCGCGTCGGCGAGCTCATACAGTAGCTTGCCCCGCTCGCTCGGCGACATGCGGCTCCAGGGCCCTTCCTCAAACGCTCGCCGGGCGGCCCCGACCGCCTCATCGACATCCCGTGGTGAAGCGTGGGGGACGCGGGCGTGCTTCTCTTCAGTGGCCGGATTGACCAGATCCAGCCAGCTGCCTTCGGAGGCCTGGTGGCTTCGGCCATCGATGATCATGGGCATAGTGGAATGCATCTTGCGGCTCCCAGAATTGGTGGCCACTTCTTTCAAGGCTCGGCCGGGAGGATCGGTCCTGTTCCTTCAGCGAAGTCGGAAGTGGCAGTATCGGCTCCCGTGGATCTTCTTCTCGTGACACCAGAACCCGACATGAAAAGACCCGTCGGAAAAGGTCTCAACCCTGGGCTCTCCGAAAGAAAAGTCGGCCCAGTACATGGCCTCCGTATCCTCGTCCTCCTCACGGAAACCAGCGACCGCCTTCCAGAGGATATCTTCGAACTCTACATGAAAATCCGTTTCGTCGGGACGGGCTATGGCAAACCCCACGCCGGGGGGATTCCCGTACCGGCGGTTGAAGGCACAGGCTACCCGACCATCCTGGAGTGAGTGAACACCCGTCGTCTGCCCGATCAGTCCGGTGGATCGATTGGAGCAAAAGCTCTTGCCCCCGTCCCGGGAAATACTGTACTGAATCGGCAGGTCTTCACCCGCTTCCATATCTCGAGCATAAGCAATGCCGAGCACCCGGCCATCGGCCATCTCTTCCACCCACACCTCCTGGTAAGCGATCTTCCCTGAAGGGTCCTCCATGAATTCGGCATAATCAGGCCAGCTCTCTCCCTGATCATGGCTAATCATAACGGCGGCCTTTCCCTGATTGGCGTTTTCGCCGGTGAGATCTAACCAGGGCGCAAAAGGAGCCAGCCAGTCTCCTTGCCGGGTGGCACAAATCACCCCGCCCACTTCGGGAGGCTCAGGATAGCACATGGGAATCGTCCGGGGAGGATCCCAGCTGACGCCCTCGTTATCGGAGACAGAGAAGATCAGATCAGTATGGGCAGCGCCCCCGGTCTGCCGGTCATAATAGGTCTCGCCGGCAGCGGGAGTGTCCCAGAGCATCCCTAATCCCAGCAGCCTTCCGTTATGGCCCCGGCTCACATTGAGCCTCCCACTCTTCCCCGACGAACGCCAGTCCCACATGGCTCCCTGATCCTGCCAGCTCTTCCCCCGATCGTCGGAGCGGAAGATCCGGCTGTAACTATGCCCGGTTCCGATTTCGACGTGGAATCCGACGGACGCAATCAAAGAGTCGCCCCCCAAACGCACGATCTGGCAGTGTCTGGGATAGGCCCCGTTTTCGTCCGGCTGGCTCAAGAAATATCCTTCTGAAAGTACCTCAATTTTACCCACGGGTCATCCTCCAAGATTACTTGATATATTATATTATATAAGAAATAGGCCCACAATATGGGGCGGAGATAACCCCTTGACACTTCATAGATTCAAATTCTTGCTTTTTCAGGTCCGAGAAGTCCCAGCCTGCCCAGCAGAGCCTTCAACTCGCCCAGTTTTTCCTGGGGAAACGGTCTCAAAGGGAGGCGCATCGGACCAGCGGAGAGGCCGAGCAAATTCATGGTCGCCTTCATCGTGCGCAGCAGGGCCGACGCCCCTCCTATGGAAGCGGCCAATTCCAGGTAGGGGTTCTCATAGTCCAGGATGATGGACTTCGCCTGTTCCATCTCCCCTTTCTGGATATGTTGGAAGAATCGGAGGGACAGTTGAGGAGCAAAAGTGCCTACAATATCGATATAGCCCGGCGAGCCGAAGAGAAAGCCATGGAGGTAGTGCCTGAAAGTTCCACCGGTTAGTATGGAGATGCGACCCCCCACTGCAACTAAAGCCTTGTAATAGAAATCGATGCCGCCCGGCCCGGCTTCTTTCGTGGCCACAATACTCGGGAACTCACACAGCCTTTTCAGCAAGGGTAGACTCATATCAGAACCCGGTGGGAAGTTGCAGTTGTACACCACAATCCCAATGTTGCTGTTTTCGGCCAGGGTCTTATAGTGTAGATACCGCCCTTCCTCGTCGCAGGAGTAGTAGGGAGTTCGCACCAGCACTCCATCAGCTCCGATTCTCTCCGCATATCTCACCAAATCCAGCGTCATCTGAGTTCCGCTGTGCGAGGCACCGGCAAGCACCGTAGCTCTGGACCGCACCGCCTCTACAACGGTCCTCATGACCTCCTTGTGCTCGTCCAGAGTCAGGGTTGCAAACTCCCCTGAACTGCCCAGAGGGTTCAAGACCTTCATCCCGTTTTCGATGAGAAAGTTTACGTTGCTCCGGAGCCCCTCATAGTCGACGCTGCAGTCTTCCTTAAAGGGGGTTACGACGAGGGAGATCGGCCCCTTGAGGCGGCTTTTCAACTCTTCAGGCGTCATCTTCAAACTCTCGATTCTCGTGTTGGTCCTGAGAGCCGAACGTCGGTAGTGCAAAATGGAGTTTGTCGGGTGGACGGGCCTAGCAGCCCGCGGGACTTCCACGACGGGCTGCCTAGTCCAGCCCTGTCTGGGTGGAAGGGTTTTGAGTCAGCGGTCAGTTCCTCTCGACCCCCTTGATGCGGCCTTCCTTCTCCCACTGTGCCGATGGGTTTTCACCTGACCCACCTCCGGTGCCTTTTCATTGATCTTCACGAAATGTCGCAACTGGCTGGCCGCAGACTCGAATTCTCCTTTTTTGGCAAGGATGTACCCCAGCATGTAGCTGGCGTAAGGGAAGTCATCACCCTTGTAGGGCCTTTCAACTCCTGGGCGCTGCTGGCCCCGTTGTTCTGGCGGTTGCTGAGCCGTTTGGGAAGACGGCTCCCCCGTTGGCTTGTCGGGCTGCTCCTGGGCCAGGGCAAGGCCCGAAATCGCAAAGAACGAGAAGACAACAATAAATGGGCGGGTTTCGGCCATGTGAGAAACCTCGATGGACGGGAATCCTTGTGAGATCCTACTCTATTGTATACCACAAAACACGTTCTCCAGTCTATATGCTAGGGAACACGAAAAAACATCTCTGCCGATTCCCCGTAGGTACGCCCCAGCGTCACCAAAGGTTTCGAGAACTCCAAACCAAAGGTGCTCATCCAGTTCCTCTCTCCGCAGCGAGTGGTTCTGGTGCACCCGTTCTCCTTGAGCGGGCTCCAGCCCGGTCCCTATGAAATCGCTTTGACGGTTACTGATTTGATCGAGGAAGGCGAGGTTAAGTCACCGACCACTTTGAAGTGTCCACGAAGACCCCGCGTTGAGCACCCTCCCCAACGTCCTGCTATTGTTTACGGGCGAGTTGCCTCCTACCTTCCAATTTGGAATTTGAAATCAAGAGTGGCAGACTCTGCAGAGAGAAGAGCTCACCGGGAGGATCCAGAATGGCAGATAGAAAAAGAATGGAAGGGAAGCGTGTTTTGGTCACCGGAGCCGGGACCGGGATTGGACGGGGTGTCGCTCTCGAGTTCGCCCGGGAAGGAGCTGCAGTCGTCCTCCACTACTGTCACAGCAGTGCCGGGTGTGAGTCTGCTGTCGAGGAGATACGTTCCTTCGGGGGGCAGGCCACATCCATCGGGGCCGACTTTCGGGACGTGCAATCGGTCCAGGAACTGGCGGCCGGGGCCGTCGATTTCCTGGGCGGAATCGACGTGCTCATCAATAACTCTGGAATCACGGCCAATCGTCCTTTCACGGAGACCACACCCGAGCACTTCGACACCCTCTTCGACGTCAACTTCAAAGCCATTTTCTTTCTGACCCAGGCTGTCTTACCGGCGATGATGGAGCACAAGCAGGGTGCAGTTATCAATCTGACTTCTGTCCATGCCTTTGCCGGGCTGGTCGAGCATTCCGTCTACGCAGCTACCAAAGGGGCGATTGTTGCATTTACACGGGAAGTGTCGCTGGAACTGATTCAAAAGGGGGTTCGAGTCAATGCCATCGCACCGGGGTGGGTTCGAGTCGAGAATCACGAGAAGGCCCTGGGCGGGGATTTTGACTGGGAAGGGGCCAAGAGAACACTGCCCGCCGGCTTCATCGGTACGCCGGCAGACATAGGCCGACTGGCCATCTTTCTGGCCTCGGATGATTCGCGCTATATCATTGGGCAGACCCTGGTTGTTGATGGAGGACAACTGGCAGTCATGCCCGGCACAGGCGATTTCCGAGATCCTCGCCCGGTTCAGCTTGGTCAGGGATATGTGGAAGGCCTGGGAGATCGTTGACCTGGTCGACGCACCGAGCAGGACCCGCAACCTCTACGAACGCTTTACCCACTGACGCCGGGGCACTCCTTCGGCGCTCTCAACTGTCCTTGTACTCTTCGCGTACGGGGTAAAAGACCTCTACGAATTCGGAAGCCTCCAGAGCCTCGGCGCCATGGATCTGATGGGGGTCCAGGACGTAAGAGTCTCCAGCCCTGGCCACGAAGGAATCGGCTTCCTGTTCACCCAGGAAGCGCACTGCCCCCTTTACCATGAATCCAATCTGGCTGGCCCGATGATTGTGAAGCGGAATGCTGGCGCCCTTGCGCAGCTGGAAATGACAGAGCATGAGTTCCTCGTTATAGGACAGCGTCCGGCGCAGCACGCCGTCCAGCATCTCAATCCCCTCAAGCTCGTGCGTAGACTTACCTTTCATAGTTCACCCGCCTTCGACAGAGGTAGGCCCCGATGGTATCATTTGGCGCGTAGATTTCGAATCCTGGCCAGTCATTCAGGATTCTGCAGGATCTTCTAGCCCGGATTATGCAAGAACCGTAGTCCGGTGTTGAAAAACGACTCGAGAAGTGGCCCAACTCGGAAGCGGGCAGGTGTGACAGGCGGATTTGCGAAGAATATTGGTTGGCGAGGCGTTTGAGTGGTTTGGGGAGTGAATTTCAGACAGATCTGGGCCTGGATGAGTGTCGGAAGCGGTTTTCCGGGGGAGCTGGGAAAAGCTAACTGGAGTTCAGGCGACTCAAGACGAGGTGGAAGAGGGGTTGTTCGGGGAAGGCTGAGGAAAGATGGACCCAGATGCGTCGAGTGGTTTGTCGGATCCGGGCCCCAATCTTGAGGACCCGACGACGTAAGGTTTCGATTTCGAGCTTGTGCCAGGGGGTTCCGTGCAGATAGTCGCGCAGGCGCACGAACATCTGGTAAGCCAGTGCATGCAGGAGGAGTCGAAACTGATTGGCCAGGAATCGATGACAGCTGAGTCGGTCCATGCTCAGATGATTCTTGAAGGCCTTGATGAAGTTCTCGGTCTGCCCTCGGTTTGTGTAGTGGTCATAAAGTGATTGGGAGCAGAGATCGTCCCGGTTGGTGACTACAAAGCGACGGTTGATCCCACGCTGATCGACCTCCACTTTGACAATGACGCGACGGGATCGATCCCAGCTGTGGGCTCGATAAAGAAACTCGTCAAACTGACGCTGTTTTTCCTCCAGCTCAACGAACCTCAGCCGAGTCGAATCCAGCAGCGGCTCGACCACTCGCTGCAGGCGAGGGTTTCGACTTAACCCAATGACATATTGGAGTTTATTCTCTTCACCTTCACAGAACTCGTAGAGCCGAGGCGTGGCAAAGCCGCTGTCGGCCCGAATCTCAATCTCGACATCCGTCCCCACTCCTTGTCGGATGGCCTCCACGACGCGCTTCAAAACGGGCACGATGTGAGAGGCAGCCCCCTTGTTGCCAGGTCTCAACATGGCACACACCAGGTCTCCCGTGGCGGCATCGAAGATCAGCAAAGGATGCAGAATGTGGTTTCGGTAATACCCGTGGTAGAAGGAGAACTCCTGTTGGCCGTGAGTGTGGTCATCGGTACTGTCCAGATCCAGGATGATCTTGCTGGGGCGTCTCTTCTTCAGGGAGCGCACATAACGGCCTAGCAGCCACCGGCTCAGACGCATCAGATCCTTCTTGGTGACGGAGTTCTCCAAACGGGAGAAAGTCGGCTGGGTGGCCAAGTCGGGATCGCTCTCGGGCAACTGATCACAGACTGTCTTGAGCATCGGATCCGAGCGCAGCGTATCGGCGTCGTTACAGTCTTCGTAGCCGGCCACGATCTGCAAGACTCGTTGTCGGATCAACTTCAACAGGTCATGACGAATGTAGCGTTGGTCTCGACTTTCCGAAATACAGGAACTGAAGCCCTCGCACAATCGATGTTGACGATCCAGCGATCCAAACAACAACCATCCTGCGTCGGAAGTGAGGCTCCCCCCATCAAAACGAGCCGTGATGTTTCTGTGGCTATGAAATGGCAGGGTATTCTGGCAGACTGTTTTTGACATTGCCGTAGCTCCTGTTTAGGGTCTTTGTTTCTCTAAACCCTTTTATATCAGAGAGCTACGGCCTTTTTTCTGGGCCCAAATCTCACTTGAATTTAGATCTCCTGCATAATCCGGGCTAGAACTTGGGAGAGTGCCTAAATGGCCGGGGTTAAGCACATCATCCTGGGGGCTTTCCTCTTCAGTTTAAGCCTCGTCTTTTTAAGGGCTCAGGAGAAAGAGGAGCCGTCTTGCCGAACGAGAAGAGGAGGAACGTGGTGACACTCTATCGATCGAACTTTTTGCTATTGGTTGGATTGGTTTTGGTTTTCGGTTCGGAATTTCCGGCCAAGGCCCAAGATCCTGGGGATGGATTCGTGTCGCTGTTCAACGGCAAGGATCTGAGCGGATGGAAGGTTCCCGAGGGCGATGGTGGACATTGGAAAGTCGTCGATGGCGTCATCGATTACGACGCGGCCAGCGAATCGAAAGGGGACAAGAATCTCTGGACCGAGAAGGAATACGGCGACTTCATCCTGATGATCGACTGGCGGATCAAGGAAACGAGCGGGCTGTATGGGACGCCGATCGTTCTGCAAGACGGCTCGGATCTCACGGACGCTGACGGCAACCGGATCAAGATCCCCCTGCCGAACAACGACTCGGGCGTGTTTGTTCGCGGGAGTAGCCAATCTCAGATCAATATCTGGTGCTGGCCGATCGGATCGGGCGAAGTGTATGGCTATCGAAACAACAAGACAATGCCACCCGAAGTACGAGCGGGTGTCACACCAAGGATCAAGGCGGACAACCCGGTGGGCGAGTGGAACCGCTTCGTCATCATCATGGTAGGGGACCAGTTGACGGTGATGCTCAACGACAAAATGGTGCTCGAGAATGCTCAATTGCCTGACGTGCCCAGCCGCGGGGCGCTGGCTCTCCAGCATCATGGTGGCCTTCGCAACGGGACGTACAGTCCGGATTCCAGCCTGGTTCAGTTTCGAAACATCTACATCAAGGAACTCGATTGATTCGAGGCCTGGGGGGTGTTGCCCTTCTCATCCCTACTCTGATGACCGCGATGGCTTCGGCGACCGCCTTCCAGGCCCGCATGCGGGGGTTGAGCGAGGAGTAGGAGAACCTCATCGTATCTTTGGACGGGAGTACTTAGTACAAGGCAATGGCTCGGCCCTTGGCTCAGAAGTTTGTGTGGCTCGCTCTCAGGCTAATTTAAAGATTTACAATTCCAGTCCCGTTCGCTATGAATCGGGAGTGGCCCACCTGGAAACTATCAAAATACCGGAATTCGGTGCGCCTGTGACTGCGGCGGTCCTACCGTCGGCCGAATACGAGCAGCGCCTCGATGCCACCCTGGAGCGGATGGTCCAGCGAGATCTGGATATCCTTCTCGTTTACGGCGACCGCGAGCACTTCGCCAACCTGGCGTTCCTGACGGCCATCGATCCCCGCTTCGAGGAAGCCCTGCTGCTGCTCGATCGGAAAGGAGCGCGCCTTCTGCTGCTGGGCAATGAGGACGTGAGTTATGTCGACCCGTTGGGGCCGCGCCTCGACGTCGAGTTGTTCCAGGAATTCAGCCTCCTCGGCCAGCAACGGGACGCGTCCCGGCCCCTGCGGACGATTCTGGCCGACTTCGGTGTCGGGCCCAGAGCGAAAGTGGGCTGTGTTGGCTGGAAATACTTTAGGGGAACTCTGATCGGAGGCGGTGAAACCGCCATCGATCTGCCCTCGTACCTGGTTGATTTGCTGCGTGAGCTGACAGGAAGTCATGAGAGGGTCGTCAACGCGACCGATGTTTTCATGGATGCTGGAAACGGGCTGAGAATCGTCAACAGAGCCTCCCAGATCGCCCAGTTCGAGTATGCCGCGACGCGTACCTCGGAAAGTGTCAAATGCCTGCTTGGCGCGCTGCAGGAAGGAATCACCGAACGGGAGCTGGCCAACCATCTCCAAAGCAACGCCCTGCCCCTTTCGTGCCATCCCATGGTCAGCACCGGGAATAAGGTCAAGCGAGGTCTGTCGAGCCCTTCGGACCGCCGAGTCGTAGTGGGCGATTCCTTCCTAGTTGCCTTTGGTCTGTGGGGAGCCTTGACCTGTCGTGCGGGCACGGTGGCGAAGGACCCGCGTGATCTTGGTGACGACCTGAGAGGGTTCTTTCCAGGCTTCGCCACCAACTACTTCGAAGTCGTCTCGACCTGGTACGAACAGGTTCGCCCCGGAGCCCGTGCCGCAGATGTCTTCGGGGCCGTCGATCAGGCTCGCGACGCTTCGATGTTCTCATTCGCCGTCAACCCGGGACACTCGATCCATCTGGATGAATGGGTCAACTCACCGTTTTTCTCTGGCAGCGCCGTGACGCTGCGCAGCGGAATGGCGTTGCAGATGGACATCATTCCCGTCTCCGCCGGTCCCTCCTGCTGTATCAACGCCGAAGACGGGATCGCCCTTGCCGATGCCGGCCTTCGAGATCAACTGGCGGCCGACCATCCGCAGTGCTGGGCGCGAATCCGTGCCCGTCGTGAGTTCATGCGTGAGACTTTGCGAATCGACCTCGCCCGGAGTGTCCTTCCTCTGAGCAACACGCCGGGCGTTCTCACTCCCTTTCTGCTTCGACAGGACTGGGCCTTCGTGGCCCGGCATTGAGGAGGGAATAAGCCGCTTCATGAATTCGTTTCAAGTACTTGACTGGCTGGTGATTAGTCTATACTTCGTGGTCCTTGCGGGCATCGCGTGGTGGGTGATCCGGCAAAAGACCGAGTCTTCCGAAGACTACTTTCTGGCCGGGCGGCACGTTGGGTGGTTCGTGATTGGTACGTCGATCTTTGCCTCCAACATTGGTTCGGAGCACATCGTAGGACTTGCCGGTACGGGCGCCGAATCGGGGCTGGTCATGGGACACTACGAGCTGCACTCCTGGCTGGTGCTGCTACTGGGTTGGGTGTTCGTTCCCTTTTACATGCGAAGCCGCGTCTTTACCATGCCCGAGTTCCTCGAGCGCCGCTATGGGCCGGCCTCGCGCTGGCTGTTGTCGGTTACGACGCTCATTGCTTACGTGCTGACCAAGATCTCGGTCACGATCTACGCGGGTGGGATCGTTTTTCAGACCATGATGGGCATCGAGTTCTGGCACGGGGCACTGGCGATCGTGGTCCTCACGGGTGTCTACACGGTTTTCGGGGGCCTTCGCGCCGTCGTCTATACCGAGGCCTTGCAGGCCATCGTGCTCATTGCCGGATCAATCGCGGTCACGGGCATCGGGCTGTGGCACGTGGGCGGCATCCGCGCCTTGATGGAGGCCGCCGATCCAGCACACTTCAACATGTTCCTCCCCGCCGATCATCCTGATTTCCCGTGGACGGGCATGGTCTTCGCACCGCCTATCGTGGGGCTCTGGTACTGGTGTACCGATCAGTACATTGTGCAGAGGGCACTGGCCGGGAAGAGCGAAGGCGAGGCACGACGCGGCACCATCTTCGCCGCCTACCTCAAACTGCTGCCCTTTTTCATTTTCCTCGTCCCGGGGGTCATCGCCCATGTCCTGGCCCGCTCGGGGGCGCTGGACCTGTCTGCATCGGATCAGGCCTTTCCCGCCCTGGTTGGTGCCCTGTTGCCGGTAGGCCTGAGAGGACTGGTTGCGGGCGGGCTGCTGGCCGCTCTGATGAGCTCCCTGGCAGCCGTGTTCAACTCTTCATCCACACTCTTTACCATCGACATCTACAAGAAGGTGCATCCGCAGGCCTCTGAACGGCGTCTGGTGATCGTCGGGCGCGTGGCCACCGCCGTCCTCGTCGTCCTGGGGATCCTGTGGATCCCGTTCGTGCGCGGCCTTTCCGGGGAACTCTATACCTACCTGCAGTCGGTTCAGGCGTACATCGCCCCTCCCATTGCTGCGGTCTTCTTCGTGGGTTTGTTCTGGCCAAGGATCAACGCGGTCGGGGCAATGTCGGCGCTGGTGGGAGGCTTCGTCCTGGGCATGGGGAGGCTGGTGGCCGAGATCAACAAGGATCAGCTAGGAGGAGGTCTCCTGGCCACCTTTGTGAGCATTAACTTTCTTCACTTTGCGATCTTCCTGTTCCTGGTCTGTGTCGGCCTGCTGGTTGTGGGCAGCCTGCTCTCGAAGCCGCCGCGGTCAGACCAGATCAGAGGGCTCACCTACGGGACTATGACAGCAGAAGATCGTCGGGTTTCGCGGGCCAGCTGGACGCGAGGCGATCTGATTCACTCGGCGCTGATCGTGTTGCTCATCGTGGCGATTCTGGTGATATTCTCGCCCCTGGGTATCGCTAGTGGTTGAAAAGGTGTTTGCTGGTTGTCCAACCGCCAGGATTGAGCCCTTCGATGGTCCTGGCAGAGAGAAAGGAGCTGCTGTGATGATGATTGCAGCCACGCCTGCACTAACGGTGTTCTTGACCGCCCTCGCGACCGCGCTGCTGCTCGGCTGCAACGCGAAGACGGATTCCCGGCCCGCCATACGAATTCTGACCGCCGGCATCCGGCACGAGAGTAACACGTTCTCGCCGCACCGGACCCGGCTCGAGGATCTCGAGATCGCCCGTGGCAATGAGGCCCTCAAAAACCAGCCGTGGGCCGAATTTCTGCGCCAACACGATGTCACACTCCTTCCCACGCTCCATGCCCACGCTCAACCGTTCGGGGCGATCGATCGTGGGGTTTACGAAATGATGAAGGCGGAGGTCCTGGAAGGCGCCAAAGCAGCCGGAAAGGTGGACGGAATCTATCTCGATTTCCACGGTGCCATGCATGTTGAGGGCTACCCTGACGCCCAGGTTGACCTGATCGATTCGCTGCGGCAGGTGCTGGGTCCTAAGCCGGTGGTGGCGGCGAGCTTCGACCTTCACGGCAACATCTCGGAGGCTCTGGCCGGGCGGCTGAACATCCTCACCGCTTATCGCACTGCGCCCCACGTGGATCAGGACGAGACTCGCGTCCGTGCCGTTCGTCTGCTGCTGCGGGCCATCGAACAGAACAAGTGGCCCAGGGTTGCTCACATTCAGATTCCCATCCTCATTCCGGGTGAAAAAGGAGTGACCGGATCGGCCGCGCTGGCACCCCTGTATGCCCGCCTGCCGGAGATCTCCCGGCAGGAAGGATTGTGGGACGCCTCGATCTTCGTTGGTTTTGCCTGGGCGGATCTGAAACGCGTGTCGATGTCGGTGCAGGTAGTAGCCGAGGACGAGGGAAGCTACGACCTCGCCAGGGCGGAAGCCGGCCGGCTGGCAGCAGCTCTGTGGGAGCGCCGAGGCGAGTTGAAGTTTGATGTAGAGACCGACACTATCGAGGGTGCGATCAGAACCGCACTTGCGGCACCCGAGAAGACCGTGTTCATCACCGATTCCGGTGACAACACCACGGCCGGTGCGGGCGGCGATTCGACAATCGTGCTCGAACATCTGCTGAGGGCACCGGTTAGAGATGCCGTGATTGCGGGCATCGTCGACCCCCAGGCCGTTGAAACCTGTGAGCAGGTGGGGGTTGGGAAAAGGCTGAGGCTGACGCTGGGCGGCAAGCTGGACACCCGTTTTTCCAGGGCCCTGACCGTCGACGCGATTGTAGAGCGCTTGCCCGCAGCTGGCGGCAAGCCCCGCCGAGCCGATGCCGTCGATCGGTTTGCGGTCTTGAGGACGGGAGAATCCGGAGGTGTACGGGTGGTGGTGATCGCCAGGCGGCGTTCCTTCACCAGCCCTGAAGATTTTGCCGATGTGGGCATCGACCCTCTGGCTCACAAGATAGTGGTGGTGAAGCTTGGCTATCTCTTTCAGGCCCTGCGGGATATTTCTCCGCGGACGATCATGGCGCTGACACCGGGGCAGGCCGCGCAGGCAGTGGAGCAACTGCCCTACGAGCATCTTCGGCGGCCCATCTACCCGCTGGATCCCGACATAACCTGGGCACCCTGACGTCGACAGCTCGAATCGCAGAGACTGATGGTCACCTATTTCATCTTCAGTTGCTGTCCCTTCCGCTCTGGCCGATCGCATCCCACCTTTGATACGTCATTTCCAGCCAGGTTTCCCAGACCCTCTCGGCAAACCCCATGGGAACTTGTTTGGCGCCGAGTTTTAGTCTGTCAATGGGGAGGGGGTCCACACCGTAGCCACCGTAGCTGTAAGCCTCCCTGGGAGGAATGTATCCTACGGCACCGCCCGTCAAGCCAAGGATCATATTATTCGGAAACGGGGACCTTCGCTTGAATTCCATACCGGCCTGGGCAAACATCTCGCCGGGAACAGTCACGAGCGCGCCATCTCTTATAAAGACCGCCGAAAGAGTGACGGATTCTTTGCCTTCCGGAAAGTTGCGAGGCTGATAGTCCAGTTGACGTGATTGAACGGCCAATTGAGGCGAGCCACTGGTTTCAATCGATGGGTACACCCGCAGCACTTCTTCTGCCAGAGTCCGACCGACCTGATCCACAACCTTAAAGTCTCTGGTTTCAGTTTCATAAGGATTCATTTCACCTTCGGCGCCATTGAAATAAATCGCGGTGACCCCTTGCTCGAGATGCTCTTCAATGATCTCTCTCGCCGGGCCTGGAAAATCGGCGGAGATGAGAAAGTTGTCCCGATGCATAACGACCCCATGCAAGGCGTAATTGAACACCACGGCCAGGGGCCTCCCATCTTGATGATCTACACGAAGGACAACGACCTCCTTATCGGTTGACCCGTAAAAGCGGCGTGTTGGATTCCTGCGGATGTACCTGGCGCGGCCATCTTGACCGATGAAGAGGCGGTTATAGTTGAGATCAACGTGACCGTGGCCTAAACCGGCGGAGGCGGGTACGAGATTCTGGTGGGCCTCGATGATCGTTCGACTTATGGTATCCATGATGTAGCTTACCCATTCCTCTGAGGCCGTGCTCAGGAACCCTCGTTCGAGAATAGGTCCATGATGCGTATGAGTGGCGCCGATGAGGATATTTCCCGCCGGCGTAAAGACCCTGGGGGCTACAGATTCTTGAATTCGATGAACCATGGAATTGGAAATGCCGGCAACATCCGCGGAGACTAACGCCACGGAAACCTGTTTTTCCTTCAGCACAAGACAACCAATTTTGATGGGATCATGGGTTCCTTGATTTGCGCGGTCCGCAATTACTTTTCCCTTTTCCCGGATTGGGAAGGACAACATCTTGTGGCCGACCGGAACTTTGAGTTCTTTCACTGAAATGCCGGCGTGCAAGGACTCTCGAAGAGAGTCGTTGTTCGTTTCTGGTTGGGCAGGGACGAAGAGGTACGCGCCCAGGGATAGAAGGCCCAGGCTACACGCCGCTATGGGAAATGACTTTCTCATCGGTTTCCTCCCAGTGTGTTGCGAAGTCGTCGATTCTGCGCGAGGTCCATTCTATAGAGTAGCCGATCCTTTGCGGTTAGGGCGGCGCGGTTCATGAGAGGGAGACTCGCGTGACTTAGAGGCCCCGTTCCTATGAACAGCTCCGGGAAGTCCTTGGGAGCACTTCCGCACTCATTTAGTTTTCCGATGTCGCGCTTCTCTGCTGGGCTTCCTTGGATTGCCTTCAAGGCGGTAACGGTTTAGGCTGAGGGACAAGAGAGGAAGTCTGAATGTCGATGATCGGCCAGACCATCGCGAACTACACCATTACTGCCAAGATCGGCGAAGGAGGTATGGGGGAGGTGTATCGAGCCACCGACACGAGGCTCTGCCGCGATGTGGCGCTGAAAATCCTCCCCCAGGCCTTCGCCAATGACCCGCAACGCCTGGGGCGCTTCCAGCGAGAAGCCCACTTGCTGGCTTCTCTGAATCACAACAATATCGGTTCTATTTACGGGCTCGAAGATGCCGAGGGCAAACAGGCTCTAGTTCTGGAGCTGATCGAAGGTCCTACCTTGGCTGAACGCATTGCCCAGGGCCCAATCCCCCTCGAGGAGGCCCTTGAGATAGCCCTCCAAATAGCCGCGGCACTGGAAGCCGCTCATGAGAAGGGGATCATTCACCGGGACCTGAAACCTGCCAATGTGAAGCTCGCTCCCGACGGCCAGGTCAAGGTTCTGGACTTTGGCCTGGCCAAAGCACTGGAAACGGAGGAGGTTGCTGAGTCCGACGCAACTCGAGACCTGACGGTGGTCCGCACGGAGCCCGGAGTGATTCTGGGAACGCCCCGCTACATGAGCCCCGAGCAGGCGCGGGTTAAGCCGGTAGACGGGCGGGCCGACATCTGGGCGTTTGGCTGTGTCCTCTTTGAAATGCTGACCGCGAGAAAGACGTTTCAGGGAGAGGTGGTATCGGACGTTCTGGCCTCGGTGCTCAAGACAGAGCCAGACTTTAATAGCATACCGGCAAAACACCCATCCTAGGATTCGGGAGCTACTACGCCGCTGTCTCCAGAAGGATCTCCATAAACGTCTTCAAGCCATCGGTGACGTGCGCATCGAGATCGAGGAAGTGCTGGCTGATCCTGCCGGAGTATTGCAGGCCCCCATGAGCGCCGTAACTCAGGTGGGTTGGGGGCGGGGCATTCTAGCAAGTCTGGCGACCTTGGTCTTGGGTGCCGGCATCGCCGGCATCACCGTCTGGCATCTAAAGCCTCAGCCCCCTGAGGAACCGCGTCGCGTCGCCCGCTTTGACATTACTCCACCATTTTTGGTGATCAGGCCGTTGAGTGGCCCGGATGTTGCCGTCTCACCGGACGGGACACGTATCGCCTATGTCGCTCAAGTGGGTGTCGGGAGGCAACTCTACCTGCGCCAAGTTGATCGGTTGGAGGCCATTCCTATCCGTGGCACCAAAGGCAGACTCATTGCCAGCCCCTTCTTCTCGCCCGATGGCGGCGAGATCGGTTTCTATGACAATCCTGTTGGTGGGCCGGGCTCTTTGCTAAAGGTGCCTGTCCAGGGAGGGGTGGCAGTGGAGCTCGGTGTTGCAGTCCAGCCACTTTCAGGTGCAACCTGGGGAGCAGACGGGCGCATCATCTTCGGAACCCAAGGAGCGGGGCTATTTCAGGTGCTGAAAACCGGAGGGAAGCCTCAGGCCTTGACCACCCCGGATCCCGAGAAAGGCGAGACAGAACATAGGTTCCCTAAGATCCTACCCGGTGGCAATCAGGTGGTTGTAACCGTATATGACCTGGACAACATTGATGTGTGGATTCACGACTTGGAGCACGACATCGAAATCAGGCTTACCCGCGACGAGTCTATGGACGCCTTCCCTCTCTGGAGCCCCGATGGTCAGCAGGTCGTGTTTGCTTCCGACCGGGGCGGGGCACTCCCGAACTTGTACATGAAATCGGCTGACGGCACGGGCGAGGTCGAGCGTCTGCAGACGAGCACAGACTACCTGATTCCCAACTCCTGGTCGCCTGATGGCAAACTGCTGATCTTTGCTCAGATGCCGCTCAATGAGTTGAACGATAACATCGGAGTGCTCTCAATGGACGGCGAACATACCTCACGACGACTACTCGATGAGGATTTTAATGAGTTGCACGCGGCAATCTCGCCCGATGGTCGCTGGGTTGCCTACGTATCAAATGAAACGGGGCAGGACGAGATCTACGTTCGGCCATTTCCAAACGTGGACGAAGGTAGGTGGCTGATCTCACACGACGGGGGACTCGGGCCCCCAATGGTCACCCGATGGAAAGGAGCTTTTTTATCGGGGCGGCAATAAGATGATGGTTAAGTCCGTCCAAACCGGGTCAACCTTCACTCACGGGATTCCCAGAGTTCTATTCGAGGCACAGCATCTTTCCGGGGGCCCACGAGCCTATGACATTCACCCCGATGGTCAGCGTTTCTTGATGATCAAGGAAGCCGCGCAGACAGAGGAGGCCTCAGCACCCACGGAATTGATTCTGGTTCTCAACTGGTCTCAAGAACTCAAAAGCCTGGTGCCGAAAGACCGCTAGCGTTCTCAGCGCAAATGCGACGAGAGGATGGTTGACGCAAGGTTGGAGGGCGGATAGGGTTTGATCATTCATCCCGGCGAGGCCAGAGGAAATCGGATCCGAAGTTGATATGAGGAATGTCAGGTTATGAAACATCGACCCACCCGTCGCCTTCGCGAATTGTTGTCCTCGCCCGGAATCATCCGCAGCCTGGGGGCCCACGATGTGCTCACGGCGCTGATTGTAGAAGAGTCCGGCTTCGAGACGGTGTTCATCGGCGGCTTCGGAACCAGCGCTTCATTGCTGGGGCTACCCGACCTCGATTTTCTGGGCGCCAGTCAGATGGCGGATGCGGTACGGCGCATGGCAGCCAGGGTGTCCATTCCGGTGATCGCCGATGGCGACACCGGACATGGAGATCTTCACAACGTCCGCCACACCGTCGAGTTGTTCGAGGCGGCGGGTGCAGCAGGCATACTGATTGAAGATCAGGTCTTCCCCAAGCGGCGCGGCCACTTCGAGGAAAAGCGGGTGATCCCGGTCTCCGAGATGGTTCTAAAGGTCAGGATAGCGGTGCGCTCTCGTTCCGACCCGGACTTTGTCATCATCGCGCGTACCGACGCCCGGCAAGTGAACGGCCTGGACGATTCCATCGATCGAGTCATCCGTTGCTGTGAAGCCGTCGCCGACATTTCTTTCATCGAGGCACCCCAGGCCCGTGCTGAACTGCAAGAAATCCCGAAGCGCGTCCCCTACCCTCTGTTCGTCAACATGCTCTCGGGTGGAGTCACACCCATACTATCGGTCGGAGAACTCGAACGACTCGGCTACAAGGTCGCTGTGTGCCCGGTCGAGTCTCTTATGGTCACCGCCCGGGCGGTTCGAGAAATGTGCCAGGCATTTTTGAGCGAGGGTCGTCTGGATAACCATGTCGCGGACTTGCTCAGTTTCCAGGAACTCAAGGATCTCCTCGGGGTCGAGGAGTATCTGGCTTCACAACGAGAAATCGACCGACTAATCCCCAGGCCTGCTGAACAGTGCACTAGCGAAAGCAGATGGAGACAGCTCCGCTGAGGCGATCGACAACTTTTCGACCGAGGCCGAGAAAGATCTGCTCGCCTCCTTTTAATTCGCAGCGTCTATGGTTTGGATGGATCGGACTCGATAATGGGCACGCGGAACTTACCCAGAATGATTTCGTCGGTCCGGCTCTGCACCATGTTCAGAGTTTCCAAACCTAGCTTGGCCTCCCAGTCCGGCGTGAAAGGCGAAAGCCGGGAACCCTCCTTGGACATCGACGACCATTTGCCAAAGTCCTCGGCCGTGTAGACACCACCTCGAACATTGTTGACGAGACGACGAATAGTGGGAGTCATGTCCCAGACCACACTCGTGACGACCCATTCTGACTGATTACCCTGGTCGATTAGATTCCCAAAGACCGGGACTTGCTTCTCGTCGCACGCCTCGATCACACCATCCCGCTCAGCGTACATGACGTCGACACCTTGGCTGATCATGGCCAGAGTGCCCTCCTTGGCTTTGGCCGGATCAAACCAACTGTTGATGAACGCCACGCGGAACACAACCTCAGAGTTGACCTCCCGGGCTCCCTCTATGAAGGCGTTTGTAATCCGGTTCACGTTGGGAATAGGATAGCCGCCGACAATGCCGAGCATGTTGGAGCGTGTGAGGCGACCGGCAATCATTCCCGCGACGAAGGCCGGCTCATGGATCCAATTCTCGAACACCGAGAAGTTGGGCTTTGCCGGCCCCAAGGCCGACCCGAAACAGAAGGCGATGTGTTGATACTCTCGAGCGACGCGCCGAGTGATCTCCTCTGCGCCGAATGCATCACCTATGATGACGTCGTAGTCTGCCTCGGCATACTCCGTCAGTATCTTTTCATGGCTGGCCTGCTTCACATCGCCCCTGTAAACGTATTCGAATGCCAGCTCGTCGCTGAGGCTGTCAGTAGCTTCGTGGATCGCCCTGACCCAGGGTTCGTCCAGCGGAGTGGCGAAGACCGCGGCTATCGTGAGCTTCTGAATCTCGCGCTTTTCTTGAACGCAGGCTGTAGCCCAGAAGCACAGTGCTACTAGCATGAATCCAGCGCAAATCTGTGGACAGTGCGATCTTGTGATTTCCCCCTTCTGACACAAAACTCGCCAGCTACGCGTTATCTTGTCTGCCGAACCTTTGAATCTTTGCTTCCTTTGTCTCAAGGACCACTGTGTTGAGTACATACTTGCTCACTCCTTGACTTGCCAGCGCCACGCCGACAGATAAGAATCGAGCCCGGAGATCCTCCGTTGGCGGCTTCTGCCCCCAGGACCACCGGAGCCATCAACCAGTACCCTCTCACAACTAATTCAATTCGGTTACTGGCAGCGTCGTGAACTCTCCCGGATCATCTCCGAGCTCGATGGCCGTAGCCGCAATCTGGCCACCGATGGCCCGCACCACAATGCTGCCCTGAAAATCACTCGTATCCACGCTTGCAAAGAGTTGCGAGATGAATTGAGACAAGTGCTCACAGGGTCCCAAATCTTCGATCGTCTCCATCGCCAGAATTACGCCCTGCTGGTCACGAAGCTCCAGTTCCAAGTCCACTAACCCATCGGCAAGGCTGACGATACCGATCCCGGTGTTGATGCCTTGAGGGTTACGGCGTACGGGCGAGATAAACCCCGCTAGAGGCTGGCTCGCCGCCACGCCGGTGGTCCCAATTCCCGGCAGAGTAAATCGAACCACGGCGCCAAACTTGCCATTGCCTACCGCCTTGGCCGCACCGGGAATCACAGGCCCCTGGCCGTCACTCGTCATGGTGATCGAGCCCAGCGGGGGAAGAGTATAGTGAATCACGTTTCCATCGATCAGCACGTCTTCTCCGCCGCTCACCGTCAGATTGAACTCCAAGGGATCGGCGTTATCATCAGTGAACTGCATAGACCCAGACATCCAATTCCCGGTGGAAGAGTTGCTGACGACGGGTTCGGAAACCAGGCCACCGCCATTTCCAACCTGGGCAAAAAACGCTTCGAAGCGCTCGGAAATCTTGGCTACCCCCGCATCGAATTGACCGCCTCCGTACTCTTCCTGGAAAGATGCAATGGGAAAGTCCTGGGAGGAGGTAGTGCCAATCACATAAGCGCTTCCTTCTCGGTCGACGGCCACGCTGTTCCCGCCTGGGATCGCACCCGAGCGGTCATCTCCACTGCCTCCTAGAAGAGTGGAATAGACATAGGCGCTTCCAGTGGCATTGAACTTGGTGATAAAAAACATGGGGCTGCCATCGGCAACCACCCCGGGCAGAGGGTCGACGATTGGGAAGTTCAGGGAGACCGTGTATCCACTTACGATCGCATTGCCTTCACCGTCCACCGCAATCGAGGTCGCCCGATCGGTGGCACTGCCTCCCAGGTAGGTCGAATAGACCAGGTCGAGCCGTCGCTATTGAGTTTAGCGACAAAGCTGTCCGTGAAATCGATCTCCTTGCATCACAAAGTGGCCCAGGGCCGGCGGGCCCCAAGAACGAGCGTGAAAATACCAAAAACTTCAGAAATTCATGCGTATCAGTATAAATTAAATGCCTTAGCCTTACGAGCTGTGAAACGATCCTAAATCGGTTCGCCGTGAAGGCTCCTCTGGGGCAATCGTTTTTATTACTTGGCCGGCATGAGTTCGCGGTGAACCTCGATTTTATCGGGGTCGATCCGCGAGAGATCATACGCGGTCTGGAGCCTAAGCCATGCTTGGGCTGTGCTGCCGAAAATCTTCTCCAGACGCACGGACATTTCCGGCGAAATCGCACTCTTGCCGGCAAGAATGTTGTTAAGAGCCTGACGGGTAACGCCCAAGGCTCTTGCAGCCTGCGTGACGGACAGGCCGAGCGGCTCGATACAGTCGTGGCGGATGGTCAGCCCAGGATGCGGCGGGTTCTTCATCGGCATTTTCAAAACTCCTTTCTACTTTAGTGAGTATCGAGATAGGCAACGTCGCATGGATCGCCGTCCTCAAATCTAAAAATCACACGATAATTACCGGAGACATCAACAGACCAAAAGCCCTTGTAGTTCCCCTTCAATGGGTGCAACCGCCAGCCGGGAATATCCATGTCCTTCGGCTTGGTCGCAACGTCAAGGAGAGCCAGTATGCGCTTTACTGTGGCGACGTGATCCGCCGGAATGCCCCGACCATCGTCCTTCTCATAGAGGCGCTTCAAGGCTCTGGTTTTGAAGCTCCCTATCATTCTTCAAGTGTAAAGCACTGATTTACACATGTCAATCGTCACTTGTCAGATGCGTGGTGGAAAGGTTGGTGCTTTATCAGGGAAGTGTTGTTGACTTTCTCCAACCAGAACTGGAGGAGGCACTGTTTTATTCGGAGGATTCCAGCACTCTCAACACCAGCTTCGTCGAGCGCCACAATTTAACCGTTCGCCAGGGCTGTTCCTATCTTGGCCGTCGCACACCTTGTCACGCTCGCCGCACGGAATTCGCTGGAAGGCCAGGTGGCTCTGCTCATGGCCTATTACAACTTTCTGCGACGGAATCGTCCTGCTTGGCTCGTGTCTCAGGAGAGTCTTTGGCAAGGGACAAGTGGGTTAAAGAAAGAGTGCGCCGGTTGGCTGAGAAAGAAAATCAGAAAATCGTTCCCTCTGCATAAACGTTCCCGCTCTCCAGCACTTTCCAAGAACCGCCGTACTTTCCGATCGTGACGTTCAGAACATCGATGTCGGATGGATGTTTTGAAAGCTCTTCAACCATTGATCCCCGAATCACCGAATCTGTCAACTCAGGTCAGGGGCCAATGGTCTTCGACTCACACCTTCAACGCCGGACGGCGGTGGTGGACTAGGTGGTTCTGGAGGTTTCGGTGGGAGCGTAGGTACGGTGGGTGGCTTCGGCGGTTTTGGCGGAGGTGGCCTGTTGTTCATCGTATGCAAACCATCTTACACCCCCGGCCGCTCTCCTTGTCCATTCCCCGCCGGCCTAAGGGCTCGCGCAAAAATTATTTCCCATTTTCTGAGCAGATCAAAGTGTAATTCCATTGGGGCAGGATGGGGTGTGGAGCAGGTCGTATATTCCGTTCAGATTCAATCACCATGCTATTGCTCCGCTGGTCTTGACTGAGAGCAAAAAACCTCCGTTCCATTCTAGCCGTCTCACCTGAGTTTTTGCACACCGGCCCCTTACCCGGTCGGGTTCACAGCCTTCAGGCGCTCGGCTTCGGCAAGAGCCCGCTGGGCCTCCTCGGCATCCCCGAGTCGATCCGAAAGCGTCCCAATGTTGTGGTAGAGCCACCAGGCCTCAGGCAAGTCCTCGGTTAATGCCCGATAGTACTCGACTCCGGCCCGGTATCGCTCCGGTACATCCCAGAAGGGTGTGCTTATGCCTACAATGCCGGAAACGGTTTGTGGCCTGTCCAGCGTCAAGCAAGCCCGCGTGTGTAAAACACTCTGTTCGCTATCTCCCAGGCCTGCATAAGCGGTCGCCAGTCCCTTGTCGATTCTGAAGTGCTCCAGACTGGTCAGGCTGGCTTTTTCAAAGTCCGCTCGAGCACGCTGGTACTCACTCTTGTTCAAGTAATACTCACCTCGATAAACCAGGGCGAGACTCCCACTCTGGTCGAACTGAACCGCCTTGTAGTAGTGATCCAGAGCCAGGGCATCCCGGTTGGTATTCTGATAGAGGATTGCCAGATTGATGTGGACAAAATACCAGTAGGGAGCCAGTTGAACAGACTTGAGGAAGAGTTTTTCAGCGTTTTCGTAGTCACCCTCGCCCATGAAGGTGCGACCGAAGTTCATGTAGGCCCGGCCCGCAGGCGCCCGCTCGACCACATCCTTCCAGAAGGTTTTGGAAGTTGCAAAAACCTGATTGCGCTGATAGGTGAGCAGCGAGAATGAAGCGAGAACGGTCAACACTCCCAAAACCGCAGCGGCGGAAAACGCCCTGTTTACTTTCAGTTGGGAACTGATGAACTTGCCCAGCGGTAGCAACCAGCACAGGGAAATCAGGCCCACGGGCAAGTAAGGGCGGTGTTCGTTGACCATCTCGGCCAGGGGAACGATCGAAGAGGTCGGACTGATCAGCGCATAAGCAGAAAGAGCCAGAAAGACCAGTGGGGCATGAGATCTCCACAAGGACAGCAGCAATGTGAACAGAACGATCAGGGCCCCAAGGGCGAGCAGAACAGGTGCATCGAGTACTGACCTATAGGCGGGGAAGGCCGGATTGTCGGCCACCAGATTCAAGGGGACGAACCAGCGGTACAGGTAATGCCAGATGGCTACGCCTTGCGTGATGAAGTAAGAATGAGGACCGACATCCACCCTTCGGCTCAAATCCGCATAGGCGAACGGCTGCATCACCTGCCAGCGGATAACGAAATAAAACAGTGACACCGATACGTGCGGCCACAGGCGCCGGAGCGTGATCCAGTTGAGGGCAGTTCCCAGGTCCCCGAAGAAACCACGCGAAGACTGCCCGCCCTTCCAGTTTTGCAGCCCCTCGTAGAGAACAAAGACAGCCAGGCAGGCAACCGCCTCAATCTTGGTGAAAAGCGCCAGTGTGAAGAAGAAAGCGGACAGCCAGCACGGCCGGGCACGGGACCTGCCGTTCGAAAAGTAGGCCAGCAGCGACATCAGAAGAAGGGCTGCCGTCAGTGCCGAGGACCTCGCCGACATGTAGTTGACGACTCCCGAGCCCGTGGGGTGAACCGCGAAGACCAAAGCAGCGAAGAGGGCAACGTCTCAGTGCCGCTCGCTGTGATGTTTGAGGCCACTGTTCTTGAAAAACCCGGGCAGCAACCAAGTAAAGACCGACGGCGCACCAGAGATGGATCAGGATTTGAGTGAAGTGCCACCACCAGGTCTCATAACCTCCCATCCAGTAGTTCAGGGCATAGGTGGTGGTCAGAAGAGGGCGGTAGTCGACGTTGGAGCGGAGGCTGCTGAAATGACCGGGGTTCCCGAAAAAAGAAGGAATGTTACCAAGGCTGCGAATCGAGAGATTCGATTGAATGATGTGGTTGCTATCGAGGTGAAAATCGTGGACATAGTTATTCGAGTAGACAACGAAGCAGGCCCGCAGAGGAGCAAAAGGTGGACCCCGATGGTCAAGCTTCGAGATGTGGAGGAATGAAAGAGCCTCATTGACCGTCCCCGGGAAGTATGCTAGCAGAAGCACGTGGCTCCACAACCCGGAAGTAGCAAGATGAAGTCGGGGACTCAACCTGTTGTGAACTGGCGGTTTTTTCTCATGCTGTCCCTGATCAAGGTGCTTGCACACCTTTCAGCCTGCAGTACAGGCCAGGATTTACCACCCAGCTTCATTCTCATCAACGTGGATACTCTCCGTGCCGACTATCTGGGCTGTTACGGGTTCGAGGGAGACATCTCCCCCCACATCGACGCGCTGGCATCGGAGTCATTCCGCTTCGACAACAGTTTTGTGCAGTCACCCTGGACCAAGCCATCCGTAGCCTCCCTCTTCACTTCACTCTACCCCCAGGTCCACCAGTTGACGAACCACGAGGGCCGCTACTGGGGAGACACGACTGGTCAGATGAAAACCGGAGTGCTGGCCGAGGAGGCGGTCACTCTGGCAGAGGCACTCCAGTCGCAAGGGTACGAGACGGCTGCCTTTGTCTCCAATCCCTGGCTGGTGTCTACCTACGGGTTTGCCCAGGGGTTCGACTTCTACGACGATCATATCGTAGGGCTGGCGATTCCAGCCGATCGGTTGACCGCGAATGCCCGGGCTGGATTGAAACCAGGTCTGGGAGCGCACCCTTCTTCCTTTACATTCATCTGATGGATGTGCATGCTCCCTACGCCTACTACGCACCCAGGAAAGACTTCGACTCGCTGGCCGGTCAGACCCAGGGGGAAGAGAGGGTGCTTTCCGAGCAGGAGGTACCCTACAAGCGGTGGAACAACATCGAGAAGAAGCCGGAGTGGGCCACCGAGGAAATGCGCCACACTTTGAGCTACTGGAAGACTCGCTATGGATCCGGCGTTCGAGCCATGGATCGACGCTTGGCGCCGTTTTTCGACTTTCTGCGCCGCCGAGGGATTCTCGATAGGGCCTATTTTCTGTTCACCTCGGATCACGGGGAGGAACTGTTCGAGCACGGGGACTGGAGCCACGGCCAGAATCTTTACGATCACCAGCTGCACATCCCACTGATGGTTCGACCTCCCGGCGGTTTGCCGGAAACGAGGCGGATTGAAGACATTGTCGAGAGCGTTGATCTGATGCCGACGATCCTGGCTCTGGCGGGAGCCCCCGCCGAGTCCACGGCACAGGGGCGAGATGTATCGGGTCTGTTTCAGGGAAGAGCGGACCCGGCTGAAACAGCCACCTATGCCACGGCCACCCAGTGGCATCCAGGGCTCCACTCGATCCGAACACGCAACCACAAGCTCCTTTTTGACAGGGACACGCGGGAGCTTTGGCTTTATGACCTGGTCCAGGACCCGGAGGAGCAACAAAACGTTGCCGAGAATCAGGCCGAGATTGCGGCGAAACTCCAGCACCGCCTGCAGGCCCACATCGCCGAGTCGACTGCCCGCGGGACGCTCGAAGCTGAGCCCGCCCCGATTCCTGAGGACATCCTGAAGAAGCTTCGTTCGCTCGGCTACGTCCAGTAGTGAGTGACGGGCTAAAAACCGGGCGACACTACCAGGTCACGGCCGGATCATCAGCCGAGGCTCCGTCCCATCCCAGGATCAGGAGACCCGCGTCGTGAGCGGCTACATAGATCTTCCCACCGGTAACCCAGAGGTTTTGCCCTTGGGCTGGTATCCTATAGGAATCCATCTCCCGCGGAGCCGATGGTTCCGAAACATCAAAGACCCACAGCCTTTTGTCGTCGCCGAGATAGGCGTACGACCCGGAAACGCGAACGGTCCGGGCGCTGCGGGGCGTATTGTAGTGGCCCACCTGACGCGGGCTCCCCGAATCGGAAACGTCCACGACCAGGAGACCCGGAGACCCTGCGGCAAGATAGGCAAAGCGACCGATGACGTCGACTCCCCGGACATCTGCGCCCTCCGGGAGATAGTGCCCGATCTCTTCCAGCGCCGACGGATCGGATACGTCTAGGATCCTCAGCCCGGCCTTTCCATCTGCCACGTAGGCCCAATCCGCCTCCACCTGGACGTCATACGCGTAACCCGGTGTGTCGTGGGCAGAAACTTCCGTCGGGTTCTCCGGATTTGAGATGTCCATTAACCTCAGTCCGGAGGGTCCATCGGCGACGAAGGCGACGCTGCCCGACAAAGCGATCCCCATGGCGTCTCCGGGAGTATCGATCTGGCCTACCTCCGTTGGCGAGGAGGGGGTTGATACGTCGATGACGGTCATCCCCACGTAGTCCTCAGCGACAAAGGCGTACGAGCCCGAGACCCGGACATCCAGTGAGCGATAGGTGTCGAGGATCGTGAGGCCGACATCGTCGCCGACCTCGCGTTCGATACCCACGGTGTAGGCGTGCCCGTCCGAGCCGAAGACTCGGTAGGTGGAGCCCGGCATTTCGTAGAACCCGACCTCCACGGTCTGCAGAGGATTGGACACGTCGATGAGCCGGAGGCCGCGTCGGCTGTTGGCGACCAGGGCGGGCGATCCCGTGACGTAAACGTCGATCGCCAGACCCGGCGTCTTGTGACTGCGGACAACGCGAGGTTGGCTGGGATCCGAGACGTCGATCACAACCAGCCCCAACCATCCGGCTGTCAGAAAAGCGTACTGACCTTTGACGAACACGGCGCGAGAATGATCCGGAGTCTTGACATACCCGATCTCCCTGGGCCTGGCCGGAACTGTTGTATCGATGATTCTGAGAGCGCCAATGTAGTCCCCTACATAAAGGTAGCGTTCCGTAGCATGGAGTCTGCGAACCAGGCCTGGTATCGTGATCGACGCCACTTCCTGCCACGTGGTGTCCTGGTTAATTCTGAGAACGCGGATAGTTCCTCAACAGTTGCCTGAAGAGCACCGGAATTCGATCAGACGATATTTTTGGGAATTATATACAATAGTAGCCAAAAAGCCCTTGACGCCCTATTTTGAGGTGGTACAATAGTAGCCATATCAAGGAGGGAGACAATGACAAAGCAAACGAAAAAAGGGCCAGGGAAAGCATACCGAAAAGGAATCACTCTGATTCAGTTGCAAGAGATGTTCCCCAATGATGACGTTTCCAAGCAATGGTTCATTCAAAAGAGATGGCCCAATGGAATCGCTTGCATCAAGTGCGGATCTCTGAGAGTAAGTGAAGTCAAGCATCCTACCATGGATTACCGCTGCAAGGATTGTCGGAAGCATTTCAGCCCAAAGTCTGGAACCATCATGGAAGGGTCAAACTTGGGCTATAAAAAATGGGCCATGGCCATTTACCTGTTTACCGTAGGAATCAAAGGAACCTCCAGTATGAGGCTCCATCGGGATCTTGGCATCACTCAAAAAACGGCATGGTTCATGGGACATCGGCTACGTTACGCTTGGAGTGACAAAACGGCTTCCTTTGCTGGCCCGATAGAGGTCGATGAAACCTACATTGGTGGTAGAGAGAAAAACAAGCATTCCAACAAAAAACGGAATGCAGGACGTGGTCCTTCGGGAAAGATCGCTGTTGTTGGCATCAAGGACCGCCAGACCAATCAGGTTGCAGCCTCAGTAGCCAAGGCCACAGACAAGGGAACCTTGCATAGCATCATCCATGATCAGATTGAATCAGGGGCCAAGATTTACACAGATGATCATCGCTCTTATGAGGGTTTATTGAACCGTCAAAGCGTCAAGCATTCCGTGGGAGAATATGTTAAAGGGATGGCGCACACCAATGGAGTCGAGTCCTTTTGGGCCTTGTTGAAGAGGGGCTATTACGGGACTTATCACAAGATGAGCCCCGCCCATCTTCACCGTTATGTTGCCGAGTTTGAAGGTCTTCACAATACCCGCCGATTGAATACTATTGAGCAAATGGTGATGATTGCCGAAGGGATGGATAAAAAACAGTTGAGATATAAGGATTTGGTGAAATAACAATGGCGAAAGAAACTCGCGAGAAAATTGCATCTGGCAAACCTAGTCGCTTGGAACCGTCAGGAATGATCAAGGCAACACACAAGGGTATCCTACCTATCGGTGGTCTTCAGCTTGAGGCCTACGTTTTAGAGGATGGCCGGAGGGTCTTCCACAAGCGGGGTATGGCAAAGGCCATGGGCCTAAAATCGGAAGGCGGTAACGCCTTCATGAAGACCTTACGTCGAAAATCCCTTGGATCCGAAATAGATGATAAGTTACGCATGACGGTCGAAAACCCTATTGTTTTCAATGCCTTTGGGTCGGATCCAGCCCACGGATACGAAGCAGAGGTTCTAGTCGGCATCTGCAAAGCAGTTGTGCGTGCAAATGAGACCGGAAAGCTCTCCAAACAGCAAGAGCCCATGGCACGGCAGGCGCAGGCCATTGTCAACGCTTTGGCAGACGTCGGCATCATCGCACTGATCGATGAGGCTACTGGATACCAGACAGAGCGGGATCCAGAAGCCCTGCGGTTACTTGTCCAAGCCTATATTGAGACCGAAAAGCGCGAATGGGAGAAGGAGTTTCCCGACGATTACTACGTTACACTCAATCACATCTACGGCTCTGATCCATACGTGGAACGTGTTCGCGGCGGTATGGTAATTAACAAGCCGCAACACTTCGGAAACTTTACCAACAAGTACGTCTATAGGCCGCTAGAGAACGGAGAGGTTCTGAAGGAACTTCAGCGTTTAAACCCACAGATTAATGCAAAGGGAAGCCGAAAACAAAAGTTCCATCAGTTTTTGACCAAGGGATATGGTCTTGACAAACTCAGACAACAACGGCAAGAAGTTCTGACCATGCTGAAATTGGCCGACAGCATTGAGGAATTCAAACATCTATACGAGAAACGGTTCGGCCCACTTGATGACAGGTTAAAAATAATGCCGGACTTCTTCAAACCATCAACAGAACTTAAAGGGGACCTTTCCCCAGATGCTTTAGCTAGTGCAGTGGTTCAAGGGATGGGAGTCCGAAAGGCCAAGAAATCAATCCATTAAGTTTGTCTTGGCTACTATTGTATATAATTCCCATATTTTTTGATTAGATTTGATTGTCCCAATTGTGATTCTCATCACAGTCTGCTAGTCTTGCCGAGCTAGGAGTAACCAAGGATCGGTTGAAGAGGCTTAGAGAGGCATCCTTGAGGACTCGAATCTGTGAGTCAAGCCGCTTAAGTCTTGTCCCCCCTGCCAGATCCAGAGAGATAATTTCTCGAAAAAGTTTGAGCGAGTAGGAAGGAAAGAGGAAGCGTTTCCTCGATTCTTTGGATCAGGAAGGAGGATATTGCTGAACCTGAAACTGTACCTAACCGTATGTTTATCGCTGCTAAGCAAGCCCAGATCAATTCAATCTAGTTCTGCGCGAGCATGGGCCGATTATTGCAGTAGCAGCCGTTAATCAATTCACGACTTTCCAAGCGGGCTGTGGGGTCTGTCAGAACATCCAAGCGGTGGTTTTCGAGCCTGTCGCCAATGGGGACGGGGACGACGACGATTGAATAATCAACTGCCGCCATATTTTGAACCACAAGTTAAGCGAGGTCCGCTATGATCACCAATAATCCCAAAATCTTGTCGGCAGTTAGTGCTTTGCTCCTGTCAGTGGCACTCGGAGCATCACCTGCCATGGCCGAAGTGGTAATTCACGAAGTGCAAGTTGTTGATGAATCTGGTTCAACTGCAGGTCCAGCTGAATTCCTGATCTTCTTTGGCACAAACTTCGGTGAGGAACCTGTTATCAATCTCGGCACACTTGGTCCTGTGTTAACTATCTCTTTGGACCAAAGTCTATGTAACTTGACGGCGCCGCCACCGCTCGGTAGTGGGTTCGATTGTGTCGTAGCCGAGTTACCTGACCCTATTCCCGATGGCGATTATCTTCTTTGGCTCTCCCCAGGGCAGTTCGACGGCGACGATGACGACGACGACGACGGGCGGGACCGATTGGGCAG
The DNA here is from genome assembly GCA_965248635.1 of Acidobacteriota bacterium. Taxonomy (GTDB): domain Bacteria; phylum Acidobacteriota; class UBA6911; order RPQK01; family CBDAPI01; genus CBDAPI01. Next base: position 1,330,131 of record OZ252114.1, read on the forward strand.
CAGGGTCCGCAAAGAATTCCTTGATGATATGTCGGGCGGCGACGGTGACGACGACGACGACCATGACGGATCCGCCCACTACTATCTGACCATCGGCGCGGTGGGACCACAGGGAGTCCAAGGCAAGATTGGGTCCCAGGGTGACACGGGTGACACCGGAGCGCAGGGAATCCAGGGCAAGCTTGGTGACCCGGGAGCCCCAGGAGCCACGGGAATCCAGGGAATCCAGGGCAAGCTTGGTGACCCGGGAGCCCCAGGAGCCACGGGAACGCAGGGAATCCAGGGCAAGCTTGGTGACCCGGGAGCCCCAGGAGCCACGGGAGCGACCGGCCCGACGGGAGAGATAGATTTAGGGGACTTGCTTTCTTTAACTCTTCACCGGTGGACTTCAAACAGCCAGGAATACGAGTTTAAACTCACACCTAATGCTACAGACGAAATGAACTCACCCAATAATCATCCATGGATTCCATGGGGAGTTGCACCAAACACACCAGTCAGATTTAGAGCATATGTTTCTTCAGCAGCGGATCCAAATACCCCCACTACTCTGAAAGCTCAAATTAGAACGTGTAATTTTCCAGCGAGTGCCAGGACGTTACAGACCGGGCCTGGAGCTTGCGTACCATCTGCCGTAGGCGGAATTGGTGTGATGCTTGGAGGTGACACTTGCGATGACATCCTGACGATTCCTGACTCTTTCTGCGGTTTTATTGACTTTACAATAACATCTTCCGTGGACGGCACGTCAGGCAATTTTTATATTCAGTTCTATGCTTCTAGCCCGGATTATGCAGGAGATCTAAATTCAAGTGAGATTTGGGCCCAGAAAAAAGGCCGTAGCTCTCTGATATAAAAGGGTTTAGAGAAACAAAGACCCTAAACAGGAGCTACGGCAATGTCAAAAACAGTCTGCCAGAATACCCTGCCATTTCATAGCCACAGAAACATCACGGCTCGTTTTGATGGGGGGAGCCTCACTTCCGACGCAGGATGGTTGTTGTTTGGATCGCTGGATCGTCAACATCGATTGTGCGAGGGCTTCAGTTCCTGTATTTCGGAAAGTCGAGACCAACGCTACATTCGTCATGACCTGTTGAAGTTGATCCGACAACGAGTCTTGCAGATCGTGGCCGGCTACGAAGACTGTAACGACGCCGATACGCTGCGCTCGGATCCGATGCTCAAGACAGTCTGTGATCAGTTGCCCGAGAGCGATCCCGACTTGGCCACCCAGCCGACTTTCTCCCGTTTGGAGAACTCCGTCACCAAGAAGGATCTGATGCGTCTGAGCCGGTGGCTGCTAGGCCGTTATGTGCGCTCCCTGAAGAAGAGACGCCCCAGCAAGATCATCCTGGATCTGGACAGTACCGATGACCACACTCACGGCCAACAGGAGTTCTCCTTCTACCACGGGTATTACCGAAACCACATTCTGCATCCTTTGCTGATCTTCGATGCCGCCACGGGAGACCTGGTGTGTGCCATGTTGAGACCTGGCAACAAGGGGGCTGCCTCTCACATCGTGCCCGTTTTGAAGCGCGTCGTGGAGGCCATCCGACAAGGAGTGGGGACGGATGTCGAGATTGAGATTCGGGCCGACAGCGGCTTTGCCACGCCTCGGCTCTACGAGTTCTGTGAAGGTGAAGAGAATAAACTCCAATATGTCATTGGGTTAAGTCGAAACCCTCGCCTGCAGCGAGTGGTCGAGCCGCTGCTGGATTCGACTCGGCTGAGGTTCGTTGAGCTGGAGGAAAAACAGCGTCAGTTTGACGAGTTTCTTTATCGATCCCACAGCTGGGATCGATCCCGTCGCGTCATTGTCAAAGTGGAGGTCGATCAGCGTGGGATCAACCGTCGCTTTGTAGTCACCAACCGGGACGATCTCTGCTCCCAATCACTTTATGACCACTACACAAACCGAGGGCAGACCGAGAACTTCATCAAGGCCTTCAAGAATCATCTGAGCATGGACCGACTCAGCTGTCATCGATTCCTGGCCAATCAGTTTCGACTCCTCCTGCATGCACTGGCTTACCAGATGTTCGTGCGCCTGCGCGACTATCTGCACGGAACCCCCTGGCACAAGCTCGAAATCGAAACCTTACGTCGTCGGGTCCTCAAGATTGGGGCCCGGATCCGACAAACCACTCGACGCATCTGGGTCCATCTTTCCTCAGCCTTCCCCGAACAACCCCTCTTCCACCTCGTCTTGAGTCGCCTGAACTCCAGTTAGCTTTTCCCAGCTCCCCCGGAAAACCGCTTCCGACACTCATCCAGGCCCAGATCTGTCTGAAATTCACTCCCCAAACCACTCAAACGCCTCGCCAACCCATATTCTTCGCAAATCCGCCTGTCACACCTGCCCGCTTCCGAGTTGGGCCACTTCTCGAGTCGTTTTTCAACACCGGACTACGGTTCTTGCATAATCCGGGCTAGTGACATGTCCAAATATGGATTCTCCTATTTAATCGGTTCGCCGAATTAATAGCTGATGGTGGCACCGTAGCGACAGCAGCCACATGGAGCGGACGAAGGGCGCAAAGCGGGCGACGGTCTCGCAATCTTGGGATGCACAAAAGCCCTCAAGAAATAGCTGTATTGGTATTTGAGAGCCAGAGGCCTACAAGCCATTTTCATGGTTCGAATTGACCTTTCGGGGAATGCACCATGCACACAAGGATTCTGACAAATCTGTTCAAAGTGCTGCTGTTGGCACCCTTCATCAATGCGTCAGTAGTACAGGCTGACGCTTCGGCAAATTCACAGGAAAAAAGCGAATCATCCGGCCCGGCGGTCTACGAAGCCATGGCGGATAATCTCGAGTTGTTTGGACGATGGTATGGGGGTCCGGTTTATGCCAGCGCAGTGGCAGGTGACCACGTGTTTTTCGGGTCCGGTGGAAATATACGGATCATGGAAATAAAGGGTGCCAGCCGGAAATCCCCCCCTCAATGGACCGAAGTCGCCACGCTCGAAACGCCTGGTGTCGTGCGTGATCTCAATGCATCGGGCAAATATCTCTATGTCGCCAGCGGTGCACTGAGAATCATCGACATTTCTAACCCAAAAAAGCCCAGGGAGAGAGGAAACGTCGATCTACCAAACTCTGTTCGGGCCGTTTCGGTCGAAGGACAATACGCTTACCTTGCAGCCGGATGGGCAGGGCTTACCATCATCGATATCTCGAATCCCGACCAACCGCGCCTTGCGCAATCACTAAAATCTGTTGGCTATATCTCTGACGTTCATGTGACGGGTTCAATAGCGCTGGTTGTGGGCCATAAGAGTGGTCTCAAACTAGTTGACGTGTCGAACCCGATGCAGCCAAGGGAGATCGGTCACCATGAAATCCCGGGGCAGCCTCACGGCGTCTATGCATCGAATCAATACGCCTACGTCGTGAGCCTGGATACGGCTGAAGGAGACAATGTGGAAGGTCTGACGATCTTCGATATTTCTAGTCCCACCGCTCCGAAACGCCTCGCGTTTCAGCAACTGATTTATGGTGCAGAGCGCGTCTGGGTTGAAGGCTCTTACGCCTATTTGGCTGGTGTTGCAAACGATGCCGGACTTATTATTGTTGACGTTTCGAATCCTTCAGAACCTCTGCGGCTGGGGAGCTTTAAGGATCCGACATGTTCTGAATCTGTAGCGGTATCAGGTTCGTTTGCATACTTGTCCCATGGAGACCAGGGCCTTGAAATAATTGACTTCTCGCAGCCGTTGACTCCGACCGTGTCCCGGCATGTCGATGCAGCGGGTCATGTCAGGGGGGTTCATGTCGTAGGGCCAATCGCTTACGTTGCAAATGGATATACCGGGTTCAGGATTCTCGATGTGTCTGATCGCGCCAAAGTAAAGGAGATAGCTCATCTCAAGACTTATCGTGCTACGGATGTTCGTATAGACGGTGCTTACGCCTACGTTGCGGACGAGTGGGCCGGTTTAAAGATTATTGATGTGTCGAATCCCTCTGAACCTCGTGAAGCAGGAAAGTGGAACACACCCGGATACGCTGAAGGTATCGCTGTATCCAGTGATTTCGTATTTATTGCTGATGGTTCCGGCGGTCTCAGGGTGATCGATGTATCCGATCCCTATAAGCCTTTTGAAGTTGCTGAAAATGACACCGATGGCTATGCTTATGACGTAAATGTTTCAGGCCGTGTCGTGTATCTCGCTGACGGCGACAATGGTATGAGAGTATTTGTTGCGTCCAGGTCGGGGGCTGCTGAAATTGGTCACTTCCTTCCCGAAAGGAAGAATTTCCAGGTACGCGCCATTGATGTTTCTGGCCGTTACGCTTATCTGGCAGCAGCTTATTCAGGTATGAGTGTATTGAATATTTCCGATCCCAGAAATCCAGTGGAAGTGGCTCACTTTGATATTCCCCTCGGTGCTCGTAGTATCAAGGTCTCTGGTTCGCGAGCGTATGTTGGTGACAGCAGGGGCGTGACTGTATTGGATATTTCCGATCCCAAAACTCCCCGGAAAGTCTATTATCAAAAAACACCTGCTACTGCTGACAGGATCTGGATCTCAGACTCAACAGTTTATGTTGCAGCCCGCGAAGCCGGGCTGATGATTCTGGACACAGAAAACCGCGTGGGGTCCAAAAACTCAGCCGATCCACAAGTCACTGACAACAAATAGTTTGCGGTTCTCGTATCACTGCTGTTCGGCCGCACACAACTCGCCCCGCAGCCCCGTCCCTCTCCTCGGCTCGGACTCCCTCCCACAAAGGACGCTGTATGATTGCATCCAAGACTCGAAGTGGCGGTAGCGGCTGATGAAAAAAAGGACCGCAGACATGACGAGAACCGCTGTCCGGCTGATTCGGGAGATTCCAGATGCACTTCACTGAGAACTTTCTCTTTGTGACGGTGCTGGCCATCGCCCTGCTGCCGCTGATTGGCGTGTTGCTGGTGCGCGTTCCGTGGAGAATTCGCGTGGTAGTACTCGTTTGCCTGTCGCTGGGAGCGCTGGCAGCCACGCGCCGACCTGAGCCTGATCTTCTACTCACTCAGGCGATACCCAGCGCTGTTCAGCAGAAGGGCATGCAACCCTCCAGCTCCTGCCTGGGCTGTCATCCGGGGCAATACCATTGCCTGGCACGCCAGTTTCCATGGCACGATGACACAGAAAGCCACGCCCGATGTCGTTGTCGGCCCTTTCGATGGCCGCAGGCTGGAATGGAACAGCCGCGCCTTCGTCCTGGATCGCAGAGGAGACAAGTTCTGGGTCGCTGAAGTGGAGCCCGGGGACAATTTACCGGAGGTGGAAGTCGCCCCACCGGAACGGATCGTGATGACCACGGGTTCTCGGCACCAGCAAATCTACTGGACGTCGAAAGATGACGGATCGCTCAAGCAACTTCCCTGGGTTTACGAGTTCGCCATGGCACGATGGATTCCGTCCGAGCACACGTTTCTGCGTCCGGACGACTGGGAGCAGCAGGAAGTGATTTGGAATCGCGACTGCGTCCGCTGCCATTCGGTCGGTGCACGCCCCAACTTCAACGCGACGTCCACGACCTGGGAGACTGAGGTCACCGAACTGGGCATCGCCTGCGCCGGCTGTCACGGCCCGGCCGAGGAACACATACGGGCTCATCGCAACCCACTCCGTCGGCACTCGCTGCGGGCTTCGGACGAGCGGGACTCCTCGATCGTCAATCCGGCACGGCTATCCAAGGAACGATCCTCAGAAGTGTGTGGGCAATGTCACTCGTTTGCCTTGTTTTATCCAGGGACAGCCGCCGACGGCACGGAAGTCTGGGGGTTCTATGATGATCTCTGGACGGAGTTCCGCGCCGGCAAGGAGTTCGGGAAGCATATGAAGCTATCGATGGGAGGCGATCGCCAGAATCTTTTCTGGCCGGATGGAAGCTCTCGCATTGGCGGTCGGGAGTACAACGCGATGATCCTCTCGGCCTGTTACATGAATGGTGAAATGACCTGTCTGTCCTGTCACACCATGCACGGCGATGAGCCCCGGGACCAGCTGCTGCCGGCCATGAGAGGAGACGAAGGCTGCCTTCAATGCCACGAGAGCTTCCGCGATCGAATCGAGGAACACACCTTCCATAAGGGCAAGAGCAGCGGCAGCCGCTGTTACAACTGCCACATGACCCACACGGCCTATGCCCTGCTCGGTGCCGTCCGCATACATCGTGTGGACTCTCCCTCGGCGTCGGGCCGGTCGACCAGGGATCGGCCCAACGCCTGCAACCTCTGCCATCTGGACAAGACGCTGGCGTGGACGGCCGAACATCTCACCGACTGGTACGATGCCCCGCCAGTCGATATCGACGGGGATCACAACGAGGTCGCTGCCTCCGTGGTCTGGGTGCTTCGGGGCGATACGGCACAGCGTGCTATCACTGCCTGGCACATGGGTCAGCCCTGGGCGCTGGAAGCCTCCGGGGACGATTGGCAGGCTCCCTACCTGTCCCGCCTCTTGGTTGACCCGTATTCCGCCACCCGCCTGATCTCCCATCGTTCCTTGCAGGAGGTCACCGGGGAGACGATTCCCTTCGACTATATCGGTCCGGTACTCGAGCGCCAGGAAGTGAGCAAAGCCTATTTAGACCGATGGGTCCGGGACCGACTGGTTGATGGAAAGACTGGTCCACCCGCAACGCTCGTGGAGGGGCCCGGACGGCTGCGCGGAAACATCGTGGAAAGACTCTACAAAATGCGGGACAACCGAGTATTGCTCCTCAGCGAATGAAGCAGTAGGCGTAACCATGGCTGACTCCAGGGATCAGGTGCTTCCACACGGGTGTCGCGGGCGGGGAAGATCACACTGAGGACAAACGCGCATCAGCTCGCCACCTGGCTCGAACCCACTTTCGATGGGGCTGGTGGTCGCTGCTCGTATTCCTGACACTGGGCTTCTTCCTGGAATCACTCCACGCTTTCAAGGCGCCCTTTTACCTGGATGCATCGAGTTCCACACGTCGCCTGATGTGGCCGCTGGCCCATGCCCACGGCACCCTGCTATCCCTGGTACACCTGGCGCTGGCTGCCTTTTTGAACACCCACATCGACTGGGCGGACCGGTCGCGCAAGATCGCTTCGCGGGCCTTGATGGGAGCCGGAATTTTACTTCCCGCGGCCTTCTTCTTCGGCGGCTTGTTCGCTTATGACGGCGACCCCGGTCTGCTCATCTACCTGGTCCCCGTGGGCGCCTTACTCATGTGGCTCGCGATCTTCCTGACCGCCCGTGCCTGCTCGTGTTTCAGTACCACGCGGTGATCCACCTTCCCCGCCTTGCAATCCCAGAATCATGAGACCTGCGTCGTAAGCGGCGAAATAGGCAGTCCGGCCCTCAACCGAGAGGTCGTGCACGCTGGCCCGGCATCCTGTAGGACGCCAGCTCACGCGGCGTTGTGGGTTCCGAAACGTCAAAGACCCATTTGAGATCCCCGACATAGGCGTACGAACCGGACAGGCGAACGGTCCGGGCGGCCCAGGACTCTGAGAGGAAACAGTGGGAGCATCTCACGCAGCATGGGAGACAAGGGGGAGACACTCAGGAGGCCGAGTCGAGATGGTAGAGATTGAGAATCGCTCTAAACCATTGAAAGCACTGGTGCCGGAGGGGGGAGTCGAACGAGCTATGGTCAACCTAGGGGCTCCCCAGTCGATGAGTTGAAGCGGCGCTCTGTAACGACAGAACTTGCTCTAGTCGGGACAACCGTTCAGTCAGCTCGGTAATGACCGCTTCCTGCTCCTGGAGTTTTCCGTGTTGTTTCTGGAGTTCGTTCAGCAGCATCGCGGGCAATTTCTGATACTCCACAGTTTTGACTTTGCCCGTGTCGTCACGGACGACCATCTCTGGATACACCTCAGCCACTTCCTCTGCAATCAGCCCGTATTGCATCCGACCCTCTCCAGAGGCGTACTCCTTCCTGTAACGGAAGGTCACAGGCCGCAGCCGCATCAGATTGTTGCTGGCCCTGTCCATGTCGTGGATGTCTTGTTTGAATTGCCGCGAGGAAGCAGCAACAACAAGGACACCGGCGATGAATGCATTGCCATGGCCTGAGCCACCAATCCGAATCGTGTTCGATTCATTAAGACCCGTGTGGCCAATATGGATGTTGTTGTTGCCGGTTTGATTGACTGAACCGGCAAGAGATCCGATGGCAATGTTAGAGCTGCCTTCGGTGTTGGAGAAGAGCGCACCGGCTCCCGTGGCAGTGTTCTCGGAACCGGTGGTGTTGGAGAAGAGCACACTGTTCCCACTGGCCGTGTTCCGTTCACCGATGGTGTTTGAGAAAAGAGCACCGTCCCCACAGGCCGTGTTCCGTTCACCGGTGGTGTTGGCACCGAGGGCAGCGGCTCCACTGGCCGTGTTAAAGCTGCCGGTGGTGTTGGAGAGGAGCGCACCGCGCCCACTGGCGGTGTTAGAGCTGCCTTCGGTGTTGAAGAAGAGCGCACCGTCCCCACTGCCTGTGTTCCGTTCACCGGTGGTGTTGAAGAGGAGCGCTTCGAACCCACTGGCCGTGTTAGAGCTGCCTTCGGTGTTGGAGAAAAGAGCACCGTCCCCACTGGCCGTGTTCCGTTCACCGGTGGTGTTGGAGAAGAACGCTTCCCTCCCACTGGCCGTGTTACGGATGCCGGTGGTGTTGTCTCTGAGCGCAGAGGCTCCCGTGGCGGTGTTCCCAAAGCCGGTGGTGTTGGAGACGAGTGCCCCGATCCCAAGGGCGGTGTTGGTCTCGGCGGTGATGATGTGGTTCTGGGTGAGAACGGAGACAGTGGCTACATCTCCGGTGCCGGCTTCCTGTATCAAAGAGAGTGCCGCCACGGAAGGCGAGTTGACAGTGATCTCAACCACACCTTCATAGTTGGCGAGTGCCGCTCCCAGAAACTTCTCTTCATTCAGGAATCCCGCTTCGGAGTGAAGTGGTGCCAGCGTGAGTGTTTTTTCGGGGACAGGTTCCTGACCGGCTTTATCCTTGGCCCGAATGGTGATTTCCGATTCCTCCGTAGAGCTTGGGTTGCTGACCGCTAGACCGGACTTGAACTGCGGGTTGACGAATCCCAGGAAGCGGATCTCATCGCTCGCCACACTGGGCAGTACCCCGACCCGAGGTTTGAGCTGGCCCCCAATGGATAACTGAAAAAACTCGGTGGCGATAAACGCGCCATAGGACTTCAGCTCAGCCCATCCTGAGGTTAAAGCCGCTTTCGGGTCTCCGAAAGAGAGGGTTTCGGTTGCTCCCGGTCCCAGCTCCACTTGCCCATCGGCCAGTGGCGTTCCATCGGGAAGATAGAGTTGTGCATCCACGATAATCGTCTCCGTGGCGCTGGGATTGTTGATAACAAAGGACGTGGTGGAACCCCCGTTGACGCCCACCTGTGAAAAGTACTGGAGATTGCTTCCGAACTGGCCCATCAGGGGAGGAATACTCACCTGCCAAACCAAGACGATGGCTAGGATGTACCCAGCTCGAAACATGCTCTTTGCAAATGCTTTTGAGAAAGGTTCAGTAATGGACATTTGAGTCTCTCCAATCTCTTGGAAGCGCCAGCAATTAAGTGGAACTGCAGCTCAGCAGAGGTGCCAGGGCAAGAATTACCTCTACCTTGAAGCAGAAATCCGGTGCTTCATCAGGGAACTGTTGTTGATTGTCTCCAGCAACCTCGCAATGCCAGATTATACCTGGATTTCCTTGGCCTTTTCTGACATCACACATGTATGAGGCAAGGAACCTTCCTGACGAACACCGGGAGCGAAGCTCCTTCTCCTTAACTCTTCGACAGGCCAAGATTGCGGACGGCACCCTCCTGCCGCCACGTCTCATCTTCTCCGGCCACCCCTTGCACATCCCATTCCCCGCACGCACCCTCCCAACTAGGCCCGGAAAGCAGGACAAGTGAATGTGAGAGCAAAATTCTCAGACTTGAGGACGTAGAATCTACATGGGCAACTTTGTTGCCCTAATAGTGTCTATCGTCGTAGCATGTCAGTGTGGCGATGGTTGTCCGGAGTGGCCCGTATCGATTCTTCTTCTACTAGGGAGACGGAAACGAGCCACCTCATATTCACGTCGCGCGGGATGATTGCGAGGCGAAGTTTTGGCTTGACCCGGTTCGGTTGGAGGGCAGTCACGACTTTGGGGCAAGCGAGATCAGCCGGATTGAGCCGTTGGTGAGAGAGCAGAAACAAGCAATTCTGGATAGTTGGAATGAGTTCTTCGACTTCTGAAACTCAGACGGCCCTGGCCGCAAGAGTCGAGTTTACCGACGACTCATTGAACGTCGTACTCTCAGACGGCCGTAGTGTGTCCGTGCCTCTTGCCTGGTACCCGAGACTTTCGCACGGAACTCCGAGCGAGCGAGCTAACTGGCGGTTGCTCGGCGCAGGTGGGGGGATTCACTGGCCCGATCTCGACGAAGACATTAGCGTCAGGAACATTCTTGACGGTCGCACCTCCGGCGAGAGTCAATCATCGCTAAAGCGTTGGCTCGATAATCGACCGCCGCGTGGAGTCGGGCCTTCAACTTGACGGCATAGTCGCCTAAATCCCCGTAAACCCTTGAAAAAAAATGGTCGGGGCAGAGGGATTTGAGGGAGAGGGATCACTGCACGTCGGCGCCGGGGATCGAGCCTGGGATGTAGTCAGGGTTTGGAGTGGGCATCCGAGCGTTGACCGAAGTCCTCCAGTCGTACAGGAGGGCACGAAGCTGAGTCGCCTTTGCCCGTGGGAGCAACTTGGCCTTGTTTTCCTATTTGGCAATCAGGTTCTTCTTGGCCCTAAAGGGGGCGTGAACGGCATAGTGGGACAGGTAAAGCAGAAATGGCTTGCCTTTTCCGGCTTGCTCGTCGAGAAACTTCAGCGACTCGTCGGTGAGCCGGTCCGTTAGGTATCCTCCCTCGCTGCCGCCCGCCGCTTCAGCAGAGCGGTCTCCAGAGGGGGAGAAATAGGGCAACGTATCGGCAACAGCCACAGTGCTGTCGAAACCCTGGTAATTGGGATAAAAGGGTTCTTTGCCCAAGTGCCACTTGCCAGCGTAAAGAGTCGTGTAGCCAGCCTCCTTGAATACCTCACCCAGAGTGAACTCCTCGAGCGGAAGTTGCGCAACATTGGGGGGAGTGGATAACCCTGTTGACGGGATGACTTCGGGGAGGCCCAATCCAGTCGGTCAGTCCTGTGTGTGCAGGGTACTTGCCCGTGAGAATAGCGCCCCGCGTAGGCGAGCATACAGGGCTGGCGGCGTAGCCATCGGTAAAAAGCATCCCCTACCCCACTGTTTTCTCGAAGGCACAGCTGGGAAGCGCCAGCAAGGCTGCTAGCCCGGATTATGCAAGAACCGTAGTCCGGTGTTGAAAAACGACTCGAGAAGTGGCCCAACTCGGAAGCGGGCAGGTGTGACAGGCGGATTTGCGAAGAATATGGGTTGGCGAGGCGTTTGAGTGGTTTGGGGAGTGAATTTCAGACAGATCTGGGCCTGGATGAGTGTCGGAAGCGGTTTTCCGGGGGAGCTGGGAAAAGCTAACTGGAGTTCAGGCGACTCAAGACGAGGTGGAAGAGGGGTTGTTCGGGGAAGGCTGAGGAAAGATGGACCCAGATGCGTCGAGTGGTTTGTCGGATCCGGGCCCCAATCTTGAGGACCCGACGACGTAAGGTTTCGATTTCGAGCTTGTGCCAGGGGGTTCCGTGCAGATAGTCGCGCAGGCGCACGAACATCTGGTAAGCCAGTGCATGCAGGAGGAGTCGAAACTGATTGGCCAGGAATCGATGACAGCTGAGTCGGTCCATGCTCAGATGATTCTTGAAGGCCTTGATGAAGTTCTCGGTCTGCCCTCGGTTTGTGTAGTGGTCATAAAGTGATTGGGAGCAGAGATCGTCCCGGTTGGTGACTACAAAGCGACGGTTGATCCCACGCTGATCGACCTCCACTTTGACAATGACGCGACGGGATCGATCCCAGCTGTGGGCTCGATAAAGAAACTCGTCAAACTGACGCTGTTTTTCCTCCAGCTCAACGAACCTCAGCCGAGTCGAATCCAGCAGCGGCTCGACCACTCGCTGCAGGCGAGGGTTTCGACTTAACCCAATGACATATTGGAGTTTATTCTCTTCACCTTCACAGAACTCGTAGAGCCGAGGCGTGGCAAAGCCGCTGTCGGCCCGAATCTCAATCTCGACATCCGTCCCCACTCCTTGTCGGATGGCCTCCACGACGCGCTTCAAAACGGGCACGATGTGAGAGGCAGCCCCCTTGTTGCCAGGTCTCAACATGGCACACACCAGGTCTCCCGTGGCGGCATCGAAGATCAGCAAAGGATGCAGAATGTGGTTTCGGTAATACCCGTGGTAGAAGGAGAACTCCTGTTGGCCGTGAGTGTGGTCATCGGTACTGTCCAGATCCAGGATGATCTTGCTGGGGCGTCTCTTCTTCAGGGAGCGCACATAACGGCCTAGCAGCCACCGGCTCAGACGCATCAGATCCTTCTTGGTGACGGAGTTCTCCAAACGGGAGAAAGTCGGCTGGGTGGCCAAGTCGGGATCGCTCTCGGGCAACTGATCACAGACTGTCTTGAGCATCGGATCCGAGCGCAGCGTATCGGCGTCGTTACAGTCTTCGTAGCCGGCCACGATCTGCAAGACTCGTTGTCGGATCAACTTCAACAGGTCATGACGAATGTAGCGTTGGTCTCGACTTTCCGAAATACAGGAACTGAAGCCCTCGCACAATCGATGTTGACGATCCAGCGATCCAAACAACAACCATCCTGCGTCGGAAGTGAGGCTCCCCCCATCAAAACGAGCCGTGATGTTTCTGTGGCTATGAAATGGCAGGGTATTCTGGCAGACTGTTTTTGACATTGCCGTAGCTCCTGTTTAGGGTCTTTGTTTCTCTAAACCCTTTTATATCAGAGAGCTACGGCCTTTTTTCTGGGCCCAAATCTCACTTGAATTTAGATCTCCTGCATAATCCGGGCTAGCACCAATACCGCTGGGGACCCTTCCGCGAACTGCAGAAATCCAAGTCGTTTCATTTGATCAAGGCTGGCGGGCCACCCAGATGGGACTTCCCCACGCGACGTGGCGGGCTTCCTGGACTAGCCGCACATAATAGTAGCTTGTACCGGGGCCGGCGTCCTGGTCCAGATAGCTCAGCCTGACCTCTTTCTTCCCGGGTGTGGCCGTGTAGAGGACCTTCTCATTTTTGATGATCTCGATGCGCGATACAGGACTTGTGCCGAGCACGTAAATTTCGAGGGGCGGGACCTGGGAAGCTGCAAACTCGTCCCCCGTGAAGTACTCTCCCATGCGATAATCCAGAACGATGTTATCGGTTGCTCCATAGGCATGACGCCTCTTGATAGCTTCAAAAATGGCTGGTCGGTTGGGAGATTCGGTGAAAACCATGGCGTAGGACAAGTGCGTGGACCAGTGGTCGGAACTGGCGATGGTCCCGATTCGATATCCTTTGGCCAGGGCGTTCCAAACAAAGCCTTCTTCCCGATACCCTCCGTAGGGTGGTGTATCCTGCTTGCCTCGGGGAGCTCTGGGACCCCCCGGATGCTCATAGGAGGTGCGATCTCCCTGGAAGATTTCGACAACCGGTTCCACTTCCGGATCGTTATCGCTCCAATCGGTTCCCATGTTTGTGGCGGTGGTATGAGGGACCGAAAGGCCTCCGGTCTGGTGAAGCGATTCATAGAGCAAGCGAGTGTCATCCTTCAAGACTTGCTGGGCGAGACGTGGAGCTACTCGGGGCCTACAAGGGTCAAGAACTGCTGTGAGGACGTGTTAGACTGGCGGTGTGGATTTCGAGTGGGACCCGGCGAAGGCCACTGCCAATGAGTCCAAACACGGCGTGACCTTCGAGGAGGCGATGACGGTCTTTGGTGACCCGCTTGAACTAACGATCTCCGATCCCGATCACTCGATGGAAGAGTTTCGCTTCGTCAGCATTGGGTTATCGGGAGCCAGGCGGCTGTTGATCGTGTCCTACACGGAACGAGACGAGGTCATCCGGCTCATCAGTGCCCGCTTGGCGACGGCTCAGGAGCGAAAACAATATGAAACGGGAAACTGACCAAGAACAGACCGACGAACTGCGTCCTGAATACGATTTCTCGAAAGGTGTCAGGGGACGACATTATGAGGCCTACCGGGAAGGAACCAACGTTGTCCTCCTGGAGCCCGATGTGGCGCGCGTCTTCAAGGATTCAGAGTCAGTAAATCGCACGCTCCGATCCCTGCTAGATCTCGCGAAAAAGGCAGCAGGGGAGTGACCGCGGCCGTCGGCCGTTTCTTGGAAGACCCCCTTCGAGAAGTCCTGGCAGGCCACGGCGTTTCGGGTTGCGGTAGGATAGACCTTTTCGCTCAAGACCTCAAAAGACAGAGGCGCCTCTGGGGTCGGTGACTTAGATTGTCAATGCATTGCTCAACGACGAGCACTGTAGTCCCCACTGGCGGTTATCTCTTTATCCAACGGAAAGAAGTGAAGGGCCAATGGTGTGAACCCGGAACCCGTCAGGAAAGGCATCACTAAGAACCGCAAGATGATCGGTAACGAAGCGGAATGAAACAAGACTTCAGAAAGAGGCCAGACCCGCTTGAGCAGGTTTTCAATTATCACCAGGCCACGAAACATCGCTTCCAAGGCTATGCCCGAGGCCCGGGGTATTTGGATTGGGCCTCGCAGCCGAATCCTTTTCGTCGCTATGCCGGCGCGCGGGTCTTGACTCTGGAAAAAATCCCACCCACGGATGAGTCACTTTACGACGATGCTTTTGTTCAGGGCCGAATCGCATCGGTGCCGCTGAACTTGCGTAGCCTCTCTCAACTTTTCTACGACAGCTTGGCGATATCGGCCTGGAAGAGTATTGGGCAGACCAGTTGGGCCCTGCGGGTCAATCCTTCCAGTGGAAATCTGCATCCGACCGAGGGTTACCTGATGTGCGGTCCCATCGAGGGGCTATGCGACAAGCCCATGGTCTGCCATTACGCACCGAAGGAACATGGGTTGGAGGTGCGGACAGAGTTTGAGTTGGGGTTGTGGGAAGAGCTATGTGTGAGATTTCCCAAGGGCACATTCTTCATGGGACTCACTTCCATTCTCTGGCGGGAGGCCTGGAAGTACGGCCAGCGTGCTTATCGTTACTGCCAGCACGATGCTGGTCACGCCATCGCCGCTGTCAGTATCGCCGCCGCCGGGTTGGGCTGGCAGACGAGAATCCTGGACGACTTGGGCAGGGATGAGTTGGCGGCACTCACGGGCACATTTCTAGAGCACGATGCGGAGCCAGAAGAGCCGGATGTGCTGATGGCGCTTGGTCCGTTTGAAGAAGCAATGCAAGAGGTAGGTCTGCCCGGAGATCAGCTTCTGACCTTGGAGTCTCTGGACTGGCAGGGCAGTCCCAATCAACTGAGCAGGTCTCACATTGACTGGGGTATGGATGAAATTGCAGAAGCGGCTCGGAAGCGAAGTGTTCCGGGTCGGTATGAGCGACTTCACAGCCCGCCAAAGCAGTGGTCTTTGACAACTCGTCCGGTTTCTCTTCGCAAGATGATTCGTCAGCGCCGCAGTGCCGTGGCCATGGACGGGAAAACTCGAATCTCTCGGGACACCTTCTATCGCATGCTTCAAAAGACTTTGGCAGTCCCAGGCAATGTTCCCTTCAGTACCCTTCCCTGGAAACCCTACATTCACCTGGCCATTTTTGTTCACCGGGTGGATGATCTCCCCACCGGACTTTACTTCCTGGTGCGCGACCCTTCACAGAGAAAACCCTTGGAAGTAGCACTCACTCAGGCTGGCCCCTGGCGACGACCCTTCGGGTGTCCGGAGGAACTGGAGCTTTATTACCTTATCGAAGCAGATTCACGGGAACCAGCCCGGCAGATTTGCTGTTCCCAGGACATCGCCAGCGATGGTTGCTTCAGCCTTGGTATGATTGCTGAGTACGTAGAACCCCTGGAACTTCACGGCCCCTGGTTTTATCCTCGCCTCTTTTGGGAAGCGGGTGTCATCGGCCAAGTGCTCTATCTGGAAGCTGAAGCCGCAGGCATCCGAAGCACCGGGATCGGCTGCTACCTCGACGACCCGATGCACGAAGTTCTCGGCCTCACAGACCGCAAATATCAGGACCTTTACCATTTCACGATCGGCGGCCCCGTAGAGGACACGCGGCTGACAACTCTCCCGTCATATCCGGATGCACAAGAGTCTCTTTGACAGCCCGCTCAACGCACACGCCGTTACTCTAACAACCATTCCCAGCGCAGTTCGGCGCCTTGTATCCCGGTGGCGAGTTCGGCCTGGTAATTAACGGAATCCAGTTAATTAGTGCGAGTAGAGAGAAATCGAATGGTAGGGCTTTCTATGTGTAGTAGGGGATCTCCCCCGGGCTGTGAAGGACCCGAGCGCTTGTAAGGAGATCCGTTCAGCAACTTACTCAACGGACGACGCCCCGTCCGTGGAGTCCGTCCGTTAAACTCTAAAAGTCATCGTCGCAATTATCCACGTAGTTTCCAGGATATAGTTCATGCACGAGCCTTCGACGGTTACTCGATTCCGTTGGGACAATAGCTACGCCGAGCGATTGCCCGGCTTCTATGTCTCTTGCGCTCCGTCGGTCGTTCCAGATCCGGTGCTGCTACGGTTCAACAGCCCCCTTGCCGAGGAACTTGGTCTGAACGCCGGGAAATTAGGGTCAAGCCTTGCTGCCCAAATCTTTTCCGGCAACCAATTGCCGGCTGGTGCACAGCCCTTGGCGCAGGCCTATGCAGGGCATCAGTTTGGTGGCTTTGTATCGCAGTTGGGAGATGGACGCGCACTGCTGTTAGGCGAGGTGATCGACTGTCACGGACGGCGCAGAGATATCGCGTTGAAGGGGTCAGGGCCGACGCCTTTCTCGCGCGGCGGCGACGGCAAAGCCGCTGTTGGTCCCGTGCTGCGTGAGTACCTGATTGGCGAGGCGATGCACGCTCTGGGCATTCCCACGACCCGCGCTTTAGCGGCGGTTGGAACGGGAGAACTCGTGATGCGCGAGCGCCCGCTGCCCGGCGCGATTCTCACGCGCGTCGCGGCCAGTCATATCCGCGTCGGCACATTCCAGTATTTTGCAGCGCGTCGGCAGCATGATCAGGTTCGCGCGCTGGCCGACTTTGTCATAGAACGTCATGATCCTAACCTATCGGGAGAACCTGACCGATATCTGTTGCTGCTCAAGGCCGTGGCCGAACGCCAAGCCGCTTTGCTTGCTCAGTGGATGCAGGTCGGCTTCATCCACGGTGTAATGAACACGGACAATATGGCTGTCTCAGGGGAAACCATCGACTACGGCCCATGTGCGTTCATGGAATCCTGCAGTCCTCATGCTGTGTTCAGCTCGATCGATACTGGTGGACGCTACGCTTATGGCAATCAGCCGACGATTGCCTGCTGGAACCTGGCCCGCTTCGCCGAAACCCTTCTATCGCTGATCGACGACACCGCTCCGGATCGGGCCGTGGCGGAAGCGACAGATGCGATCAATGGGTTCATACCACGCTATGAGGCATTGTGGCTGTCCGGCGCGCGAGCCAAGCTCGGTTTGACAAATGCCCCAACTGACGACGACGGCTTACTGGCACGGGATTGGCTCGAGCTGTTGGAGCAACACGCTGTCGATTTCACGCTTGGCTGGCGGCGGCTGGCCGACGCCGCAGAAGGCAATCCGAAGTTACTGGAAGCCCTATTCCCATCGGCGGATGCCGTCCGACCCTGGCTAGAGCGATGGCGTCGTCGCCTCGCCCCGCAACTAACATCAGCCACGGCGAAGGTAATGCGCACAGTAAATCCGATCTATATCCCCCGCAACCACCTCGTGGAAGAAGCTTTAACCGCAGCTTTTGATCACGCTGACCTTACCTTATTCGAGCGGCTGCTCGACGTGATCGCACACCCCTATGATGAGAGACCCGGGCTCGAAGACTACGCCCAGCCGGCGCATCGCGAATTTACTGTTTGCTATCAGACCTTCTGCGGCACTTAGGCCGACGACCCGACGTCATCGCAAATAAGGCCTGTGAAGGCTTTCGGTATGGCCCCGTTTGGTCGGCGCACAAGCTTGTCGCTCCTGTTTATTCGGTCCGCATTGAGAACATTGAACTTGTGCCGCCCGCAGGTCACCATGAGTCGGCATGATTTGGTCGGACTCATTGTTGAATTGATACAAGACATCAGACGTGAAGCCGATGCGATGCTTGAAGGCGGGCATGCTGTCCCTCCAGCTGTCGGGGGAGGATTCAGGACTGGCTGATGCGGCGTGACCCACCCCCACAACCGAGTCCACTCTCTATGTTAGGATCGCCGGCCTATCTTGGGTAGCCTGCGGCTTTGGAATCAACGGTGGCGGAACCCATTGAGGCTCCCAGATGGGGCTTGATTCGAAAGTGTTAACCTGAGCCCAAAAAAGTGGGGTAACTCCAGACAAGAGACCGCTTGACCTGAACGCCAAAAGTCGGTACTCTTAGACTGCTTCTTTGGTACGAGGTCTCCTGAAGAAGCTTGAAAAAACGACTAGAAGACCTGGACTGTCTCACCTTAGCGAAAACACCCAACAAAACTAAGAAAAGCCGGATTGTGGGCGTCGAAGTGCCTGTTCCCCGTATTTCTGTCTCGTTTTTGGGGAAAGTATTGCGAATGGAAGACAAAAGAGATTCTCTTTGGAGGAGATCATGAATAGTAACAAACTGTATGTAGGTGGTTTGCCCTACGCGACGACCGACGCAAGCCTGGAAGACCTTTTTTCGGAACATGGAACCGTCGAGTCGGCTCGTGTCATCACGGATCGAATGACGGGACGCTCGAAAGGGTTCGGTTTCGTTGAAATGGGCAGCCAGGAAGAAGCCGAGACGGCTTCTGAGAAGCTGAACAACTCTCAACTCGAGGGCAGAACTCTGACCGTCAACGAGGCCAAGCCCCGTGAAAAGCGAGGTTCTTATGGCGGCGGCGACCAGGGAAGGAATCGCTGGTAATCGCCTGCGCCACGCTAATTAGTGAAGGGGTCCCGGGTCCGCCCGGGGCTCTTTCACCCTGATGATTCTCGTAAGGGTAAAGGGCTATCCTTCCAACGACGAAGTGAAGAACGCTTGGTGCCCCTGGTGGAGACGGGGGAGTGACTCCAACTTTCGAATGTTGCCCTCTTAAACGAGAGCGCTAGACGCACACTATCTGGAGGAAGAAAGCGATGGCGAGTCTTAGCGAGCGCATAATTGGCTCGGCCAAACTCGATGTGCACACCTACGAGGAAGTGGAAGCTGACACGAATGCCACTGGCCAGGCCTTGATGGTGGTGGTCCTCTCCAGCATCGCCCAGGGCATCGGCACCCTGACCTTGGGAGGTCTTTGGGGCCTGCTCGCTGGCACCGTTAGCGCACTGATTGGTTGGTTCATCTGGGCCTTTCTTGTGTACCTTATCGGAACCAAGCTTCTTCCCGAGCCCAATACCCGTTCGGACGTGCACGAGCTTTTGCGCACCACAGGCTTCTCGGCCTCTCCGGGTCTGCTGCGAGTGCTGGGCCTGGTCCCACTGCTCGGGGGCTTGATCATGTTTGCAGTGAACATCTGGATGCTGATTGCCATGGTGATCGCGGTCCGCCAGGCTCTCGACTACGAGAGCACAGGTCGCGCCATTGGGGTCTGCGTGATCGGCTGGTTCGTCCAAGTTGTAATCATTGTGATTCTGATGCTGGCGCTGGGTGTTCGCCCCACTTAATCGATCCCGTACTATCCGAAAATTCAGCCGAGTCGTAACCGACGGCAGGGGTTCGACTTGTAAGCGCGTACAATGGCCGCATGAAGGCCGACACCTACCCGCTTCAAGTGCTAACTCTGGGCCCTCTCAGGCTGGGTGAACCGCCGGCCCTGGAGCGATCGTCCATCCCCCGGATGTCCTGCTAAAAAGACAGGCTGTCGGGTTGGTTCAGTCCGAGGGCCGATTGGCCACATTTGCGGCCGGTCAGACGACTGTTTTCGTCGGCAGGCAGGCGGGTGGAATGATCGATCAAATGATGCTTAAGTAGCTAGAAATAAAGGGGTTGTGGGATCCGTCTGCCCTAGGGCAGCACCTGCTCCCAAAGCAGGAGTACGGATTTCCCGTAAATTGCTGATTTATAAGGACTTTGTTTTCAAGGGCTTCTGTTGATCTGTGTTGATCCGTGTTGAGATTTGTTGATCCTGGAGGCTTTGAACAGCTACAGAATTGACTACAGTGGCGTTTTTCACCGTTGGTCAGCGCCGGTGCTATATCTGGAGTGATCCCAGCTCCGTTGGTCCCCGTCAGCCCGGCCTCGGCCTGCCGAGTAGTCGCTTCATTTAGTTTTCCGAGCAATGGGTTCCACTGCTGGCAGGTCGCAGGTAGTGCACCTCATATGTGGCTGGTGTCGCGCCACGATGATGGAAAGCTGTCCAGTGGCGCCACCGATGTCGGACATAGTCGCGTAACCCGAAAAGTCGAATTTCCGGGCGAAGGCTTCGAAGTTGGGCAGCGAGATGCCGGTCATCGCCCCCATGAACTGCTCGAGGTGACTCGGGTCTCGGTATAACTTGTCGAATATCGGCGCTCCGGAGTGCTTGATTTCATTTTGCGGTCGTCCCGTCTGGAGGGCTTCCGTGAGGTCCCCCCCAATAAAGACGGGCGTTGAGCATTTCAAAGAAGCCCCCGATGTAGGTCACTCGATTCTTGTCGAGGAAATGGGAACTCTCCTCCGAGTTGGAGTAGCTGGCGCCTGGCCCCACCCCGTCGCGCTCCAGTACCTTCAGGGCGACCAGCGCGTCGAGGAAGTCCGGTATCGCCCTGGGATGGGGGTCGAGACTTGCTTGAATCTCCTGGCCGGTCATCGCACCTTCGCCGAGAAGCGTGAACAGATCCAGCTCCACGGAGGATAGCAACGTCTTCGCTCGCCAGAACCCTGTGGCGTAGATCGAGAAAGTCTGCCGGATCAAAATGGGGCATGAGGGTCTGTGCGGTCCGGAGATTTCAGACTCCCTGACCTTGGTCCGCCTTCCAAACGGCCTGGTCCTAACCAAGCAAGCCGCAAAGAAATGGGTATCCTGTGAGGCCGCGAGACGGTCAGACAAGGTACTGGGCCTATCGCATTGATGCTGTTGGCGGCCCAATCCCGGGCATGCGTGATCGAGAAGTGAGCCAATGAGATGATGTGGAGGACGCCGGACTTGACGTGTGATGGCCAGCCCTTGGGAAGCGGGATTCTCGGAGGCTTCTGAGTACGCATCGTGCTCTCTGGTGTTTCCTGACAAATTCGGTAGAGAAACACGATAACATTCAAATTATCAACAGG
The DNA here is from genome assembly GCA_965248635.1 of Acidobacteriota bacterium. Classification (GTDB taxonomy): domain Bacteria; phylum Acidobacteriota; class UBA6911; order RPQK01; family CBDAPI01; genus CBDAPI01. The sequence continues at coordinate 1,351,453 of OZ252114.1, forward strand.
TTGCACCGGCTCGCATGCACCACAAAGATCGCTGGACCACTACAGCCGAATCGGCCTGCCTTAGAGCCCGCAGCTTCGGCCGAAGATCAGTCCCTTTTCGGAGCCTTGCTCTTCAACCCGGGCTTGACCGGGCCTTGGCGAGCCGGTATGCTACCGGCTGTGGCAAGTTTAGCGACCCAAAACCGTCCCTCTTGTAGGTTGTCCTGCTTCAGCCCCACATCTGTCCATCATCACCCACATCATCCTTCGTCACATGGCAGGGTGGTGACAATGCGTGTGATCTGAACTAGTCCTAATCCCCAGGCGCACTGAAACTACCAGCCTCCTCAAAACCGAGGGGGGCTTTTTGATTTGGGAACGAAGAGTTATGCAGAACAATGGAAAGATCCGCATTGCGGTACAACGGTCAGGGAAGCTTTCAAAAGGGTCGCTCGGCTTGCTCTCTCAGATGGGGCTCGATTTCGAAGCCTTCAATCATCAGTTGTCCACGAGTTGCCGCAATCTCCCGATCGACATTTTGTTCCTGCGCGACGACGACATCCCGAAGTACGTGCAAGACGGAGTCGCCGACCTGGGTATCGTTGGAAGCAACGTTCTCGAAGAACAGGGCCTGCCCCTTCGCGTATTGATGCCGCTTGATTTCGGATACTGCTCTCTCGTCATTGCGGTTCCCGAGCAGTCTGACTATACGTCGATCGGGCAGCTGCAGGGACACCGTATTGCGACTTCCTATCCCAGAATGCTCTCCCGATATTTGGAGAAGAGCGAGGTCCCCGCGGACATTGTCCGGCTCCGAGGGAGCGTGGAGATTGCACCCGCCCTCGAGATCGCCGATGCGGTGTGTGACTTGGTCTCGACTGGCAGCACCCTCCGCACTCACCGGTTGAGGGTTCTGGAGACGGTCACCCATTGCTATGCCGTGCTGGTCGGAAACTCCCCGGCAAGCCGCGAGAATCAGGAGCTGATCGACAAACTGCTTATTCGGGCAGAAGGGGTCCAAGCAGCCAAGCGTTACAAGTACATCATGTTCAACGCTCCGGAGTCCTCTTTGGAGTCGATCCGTCACCTCCTTCCCGGCTGCAAGGCCCCCACCGTGGTGCCCCTGGCTGAGCCTGGCTATGTAGCCGTCCACTGCATGGTACAGGAAGAGAAATTTTGGGATGTCGTGGATCAGGTTCGTGCCAATGGAGGGTCAGACATTCTGGTGGCGCCTGTGGAGAAGTTCATCAGATGAAGCTTCTATCACATGCTGACTTAGCCTTTGACGAACTACTAAAAGAGCTCGCCAGGCCCACTGCGTCTCTGACTCCCTACCGGAAAGAGGTCCGGCCGCTCATCGAGCAGGTCCGCAGAGAAGGAGACTCAGCACTGTTTCGTCTCACGCGTCGCTTCGACGGTATCGAGTTGACTCGCATCCGCGTCCCCCGCACACACATCGAATCGGCCTCGGCCGACCTGTCTCAGGACTGTATCAGCAGCCTCCGCCAGGCAGCCAGCAATATCCGTCGGTTTCACCGCGAGACCGCGAGCCTGCCTTCACCGGTGATCGAAGTTCGGCCAGGTGTCCGTTGCCAGAAGTTAATCCGTCCCCTGAAGAGCGTCGGGCTGTATGTTCCGAGTGGGAGTGCCCCCCTGGTCTCAACCCTGTTGATGCTGGCCATCCCGGCTCAGTTGGCGGGTGTTCTGCGGATCGCCGTCTGCACCCCCCCGGGCCCGGACGCCGAACCGCATCCGGCCATTCTGGCGGCCTGTAACCTTCTCGGTATTGGCGAGGTCTACTCGGTCGGAGGAGCTCAGGCCATTGCAGCCCTCGCCTACGGAACGGAAAGCATCGCGCCGGTGTATAAAATCACCGGCCCCGGAAATGCCTACGTCATGGCTGCCAAGGCAGTGGTTGCTTCGGACCCACAGGGGGCTACTATTGACTTTCTGGCCGGACCGAGCGAGTTAATGATCCTTGCCGACGCATCAGCTTCTGCTCTTTTTGTCGCCGCCGACCTCTTGTCTCAGGCCGAGCACGATCCGCTCTCACGCGTCGTGCTGCTGAGCACGAGCCGGGAACTGATCGCCTCGGTCAGGAAGAGTATCAACCGGCAACTTAAGGCCTTGCCTCGCCGTGAAATAGCCAAGCATGCTCTGGACAGCAGCTCTCTGGTGTGGGTGGAAGATCTGCAACAGGCAGTCGAACTTGCCAACGCCTGGGCCCCGGAGCACTTGAGCATTCAGATTCGAGAACCGGAAGCTCTCATCGAAGAGGTTGACTGCGCCGGCTCAGTCTTTCTGGGACCCTACGCCCCGGAAACGGTGGGCGACTACTGCTCGGGCGTCAACCACGTACTGCCCACGGGGGGAGCCGCACGGACGAGGGGGGGTGTCAGCGTCGCAACTTTCAGAAAACCATGACCGTCCAGTGCTTGACTTCTGAGGGGTTGGCGGGCCTGCGCAAGACGGCCACGACCCTCGCTCGCCTGGAAGGTCTGGAAGCGCACGCCAGGGCTGTGGAAGTTCGTTTTGACGAGGGACCATGAAAGCAGATTGGTTGCCGCTTTCCGAGGCGGCGGCCACCACCAGACCCTATACCTCGGCGCGCTCGCTGCTAAAGGGTGAGGGATGGGTGTTTCTGGATGCCAACGAGTGTCCCTTCACGTGCCCCCTTGACGACCTTGCGATCGCCGGGCTGAACCGTTACCCCGACCCCACGGCAGACCACCTGAGAAGGGATCTGGCCCGTCACTACCTTGTCAGCTCCGATAGCGTTCTGGTCACCAATGGAAGCGACGAATTAATCGACCTGTGCGTCCGAACTTTCGTCCGAAGAGGCCGTAGTGTGCTGACTCCCGCACCCACCTATGGGATGTATGCGGTGGCGGCGAGCAGTAACGGACTCGCCTATCGCAGCGTCCCCTTGGATCCACAACTGAACCTGAATATGGGCGCCCTGGCTCGAGAGTTCGAGGGAGCGGACCTGCTGTTCCTGTGCACTCCGAACAATCCTACAGGCACGACCTTGAGTTGCGAAGATGTGGCCGGGATCACGCGAGCATTCCAGGGAGTCGTAGTCGTGGACGAGGCCTACGGTGAGTTTGCGGACGAGGAGGGAATTCGCTCGGCCATCGAGCTGGTGAGGGAAGAGTCGAGGAACCTGATCGTCATGCGCACCTTCAGCAAAGCCTTCGCCGCAGCTGGGCTCAGACTCGGCTACGCCTTGGCTTCACCGCGGTTGATCAGCTCATTGATGAAGATGAAGCCGCCCTACAACGTCAGTGCTCCTGCCCAGGCCATAGGGCTGAAGCTGTGGCGCCGGCGCCAACAGATGGTGAGAAATGTCAGGCGCTTGATCGACGAACGCCAGCGGGTGGCGCAACGGTGTGAGGAGCTGGAGTGTCGCGTTCATTCGAGTGCTGCCAATTTCTTCCTCACGCAGCTCCCCGGCGGCTACAGTGCTCGCCGGATCTACGCTCGACTGCGGGATGAATTCCAGATCGTGGTCAGACATTTTGACGGCGACAGCCGCCTGCAAGACATGCTGCGTATCTCAATCGGAACACCGGAAGAGAATGACCGCTTACTTTCAGCTCTGCAGAGGTTGCTGTCATGAAGATGGCATTTTTGGACCGAGACGGCACTCTGATTTGGGAGCCCCCGGAGACGAAACAGATCGACAGCCTGGAGAAGCTTCGAATTCTGTCGCATGTCGTGTCGGGGCTTCAAACGCTGCGTGAGGAGGGGTTTTCCCTGGTTCTGGTCAGTAACCAGGACGGCCTGGGAACGGACAGCTTCCCCGAGGAGCACTTTCGGGAAGCTCAGGAGGAACTTGAAAGACGGCTGGCCAGGGAGAACATTGCCTTCGATCACGTGCTGGTCTGCCCTCATCAAGCTCAGGACGGATGCTCCTGCCGAAAGCCGCAAACCGGTCTCGTCCAACCTCTGCTCGAATCCTGTGAAGTGGATCTGGAGGACTCTTTGATGGTCGGGGATCGTGACAGTGACGCCGAGTTTGCCTGCCGCCTTGGCGTTTCATTTGTAAGGATGACAACCAACGAATCTTTCCCCCGCTTCGCCAGGGCTCACCGCGAAACGACCGAGACCAGCATCGAGGTCCTGGTGAATCTGGATGGAACGGGACGAGCAAAGGTGTCCACTGGAATCGGCTTTTTCGACCACATGCTCGAGCTGCTGGCCCACCACTCGCTGGTCGATCTGAATCTCGATGCCAGGGGGGATCTGGACGTGGATGAGCATCACACGGTCGAGGACACCGGCCTGGTGCTGGGAGAAGCGATTTCCAGGGCACTGGAGGATCGATCTGGAATCGAACGTTACGGCTTCTGGGTTCCGATGGACGAGGCTCTCGCGGAAGTGGTCATCGACATCTCAGGACGTCCCGGCTTCGTATTTTCGGGTGCCTTCCAACGCGAGTATGTGGGGAAACTTCCTACGGAACTCGTCGCCCATTTTTTTGGGTCGCTTTCACAAGCCCTCGGTTGCACGCTCCATATGACGCTGCACCGGGGAAGCAACGAACACCACAAGGTGGAGGCACTGTTCAAGGGGTTGGGCCGCTGCCTGCGTGTTGCCTTGCGGGACTGCCCCCACCAGTCGGCCATTCCTTCGACGAAAGGATTGCTGTGATCGGAGTTCTCTACTACAGAGGAGGCAACGCTCGCAATGTGTTGTGGGCGCTCCAGAGACTGCAAATTCCGGCCCGCAAGGTTGAGCGCCCCCACGATTTGCACCACCTCGCCGGGCTGATCCTACCGGGGGTGGGCGCAGCTCCCGCTGCGATGAACGAACTGGCCCGGGTGGAACTTCTGAGTCCCCTGAAAGACTGGACTCAGCCGTTTCTGGGCATCTGCCTGGGCATGCAGCTCTTGTTTGAGTCTTCCGAGGAGGGAAACACCAGGTGCCTGGGACTTCTTCCAGGGACGGTCAAAGCACTGCATCCCGGGGTAGTATGCCCCCACATGGGGTGGAATCGGCTCAGTAACGGTCGCTACGCCTACTTCGTGCACAGCTATGCGTGTCACCCAGCCGATGGTGGGCTGATTACGACGACCACACGCTACGGAGGAGAACTTTGCGCCGGCGTACGTCACGAGCACCTTTTCGGGGTCCAGTGGCATCCCGAAAAATCGGGCGAGGCAGGTGACCTGCTGCTGAAGGGATTTGCCGAGCTATGCAGTTGATTCCGGCCATCGACATCCTGGATGGGAAAGTAGTCAGACTGAGACAGGGGAACTACGACAGAGTGACCGTCTGGAGCGAGGAGCCGGTCAAACAGGCGCTCCAGTACGAGCAACAGGGGGCCACACGGCTTCACCTGGTGAACCTGGATGGGGCTCGCGCTCCCCACAACCAGGGTGCCTTTTTGGCTCTGGTACAGGAACTGGCCGCCCGAACGTCCCTGGAGATTCAGACCGGAGGAGGGGTTCGAACACTGCAGGACATTCAGTGTCTTCTCGACAGCGGGGTGAGTAAGGTCGTGGTCGGGACTCTATTGTTTCGTGGGATTGAGACGGTGGCCAGCGCAGTGCAGCTGTTCGGGAGTCACCGAATGGCAGGGGCCCTCGATGTTCGAAAAGGTCAGATTCAAGTCGAGGCCTGGGTGAAAAACACCGGGATATCCGTGCGCCAGGCTCTGCAGCAGGCGGCCGGGACAGGCCTCAATGAAGTCCTCATGACAGGGATCGAAAACGACGGCCTCCGGAAAGGCCCCCATCTGGCCCTGTATCGGACAGCCCTCAGGCACAGCTGTGGGCTAAGACTGATAGCCAGCGGTGGAGTGTCCAGTCTGGAGGATCTGAGCCGGCTGCAGCGGCTGGGCTGTCATGCGGCAGTGGTGGGCCGAGCCCTGTTAAGTGGTGAGGTGTCCCTGGCCGAGTGGTCCCCCGGCTCAGATGATGCTTCGGACAACGGAGAAAAGCGCGGCGCTGATCTAGCAGTACGAATCATTCCCTGCTTAGATGTCGACCGCGGGCGTGTGGTCAAAGGAACCAGCTTTCAGAATCTGAGAGATGCCGGCGACCCCGTGGAGCTGGCCCGCCGCTACTGCGCTGAGGGAGCCGACGAACTGGTCTTTCTGGACATTACGGCGACCAGCGACCAGCGTGAAACTGCGTGTGAGCTGGCGAGGGAGGTGGCACGGGCGGTGAATATTCCCTTTACGGTAGGAGGAGGTGTTCGCAGCGTGCGTGACGGCCGCGTACTCCTCGATGCCGGCGCTGACAAAGTCTCGGTGAACACGGCGGCCCTGGCGCGTCCTGGCCTCCTTTCAGAGATGGCAGAGCTTTTGGGAAGAGCCAACACTGTATGTGCCATCGATGTGAGGAGGCGCCCGGGAGGCTGGACGGCACTAGTGGAAGGAGGAAGAAGGGACACGGGGCGGGATGCCCTTCAGTGGGCTGAGGAAGCGGAGCAACGTGGTGCCGGAGAGATCCTGCTGACCTCGTTTGATCGGGACGGGACATCTCTGGGTTTCGATGTGGAGCTGTTGCACGAGGTCAAGCGCCGAGTCTCGATTCCGGTGATTGCCTCGGGGGGGGCCGGTACTTTGGAAAGCTTCGTCGAGGCGGTCAGGGTAGGACACGCGGACGCACTTCTGGCTGCCAGCGTCTTTCATTTCGGAACCTATTCGATTCGCGAGGTCAAACAGGCCATCAAAGAGGCCTCGATTGGAGTGAGACTGTGATCGATCATTCAGCCTTGAAGTGGGGCAAAGCGAGGAGCGGTCTTTTACCGGTGGTGATCCAGGATGCGGATACGGGCCGAGTTCTTATGCTGGCCTACATGAATCAGGAGGCATTGCAACGCACCCTGGAGACTCGCAAGGTCACCTTTTTCAGCCGCAGCCGCGGACAGCTCTGGGAGAAAGGAGAGACGTCCGGAAACACTCTGCAACTGGTTTCCATTGTCGCAGACTGCGACGGTGACACCATTCTGATCAAAGCGCTTCCCCATGGACCCACCTGCCACAAGGGAACTGTTTCTTGCTTTGCGGGCGCCGAGAGTGGCCTGGAATCCCTGGGAGAGTTGGTCCGAATTATCCGGAGTCGAGCCCGAAGCTCGGTTCAGGGTTCCTACACGAGGTATCTGCTCGAGCAAGGTCTCCAGCGGCAGGGAGCCAAGCTGCTGGAGGAAGCAGAGGAAGTGTTCCGTGCTGCAGCAGCGGAGGGCCCGGAACGCACCGCCGAGGAGGCTGCCGATCTCATTTACCACCTTCTCGTCCTACTGCAAGGACAGGAGGTTGAACTGCGTCAGGTGTGTCAGGTGCTTCGAGCACGAAGGGAATAGTCGTCGCTGGACCAAGACACTACGGATTAGAAGTCCGTCATGCGTAAATCCTAACTTACTGTAAATACTATATTTATCAATCACTTAGGCATCCCTGTAGTGGTCCAGCGATCTTTATGGTGAACTCGAACGCGTCCTATCCGAAAATTCAGCCGGTTTGTAACCCACTGTGGGAGTTCGACTTGTAGGCGCGTACAATGGCGGGATGAAGGCCGAAACCTACCCGCTTCAAGTGCTACTCTGGGCCCTCTCAGGCAGGGTGAACCGCCACCAGCAGGACGTCATCGCGTACTTGGTCGAGGAGAACCGGGTCCTGAAGGAGCAGATGAAGGGTCGTCGGCTTCGCCTGACCAACGAGCAGAGGCGGCGACTCGCCGCGAAGGGCAAGCGCCTTGGTCGGAAGACGCTCAATCGGGTCGCAACGATCGTGACTCCGGATACGATAATGCGATGGCATCGGCAATTGATAGCTCTCAAGGTGCGGTGATCATAAAGCCACTTCGACCCTATCTCGAATGGGCCAAGGGAGACGACGCCGAGGGGCTTGCTGAATTAGTCTTTGAGAATCTGCGACGTGAGCCGCACGTGTATCTCCTTCCTGAATACGAAGACCCCGCGTCGCAGCAAGAGGTGCTGAAGGAATGTTGGCCAGCCATATTTGAGGCCTTGTTGGCAGGCTGGGTGACGGACGAGGCGTTGTGGCCTAAGAACCGAACGCTAGGGATGTTCCAGAAGTGGTTCGAAATCCAAATGAGTTCGATGGTTCAGGATCTCGACGGCTACACGCCTCTGGAGCTGATTTGACCCGAAAGCCACGACGGAGTCAGCCCCGGAACGATCTCGGCCGAGTTTTCGGATAGGACGGGATTCGGAAGCTGCTTTTGAAATGGTTCTAGCTAGTGTGTTTTACTTTGTACCATATCTTCTAAACTGGGTCGCACGGAAGACGGTGGGGTGGGTTTCTCTTGGTGCCCAGACGCCTGCTGGCAGGGCAGGTTGGCTAGCGCCAGAATCCTCGTAAACTATTGAAAACAAATGGTCGGGGCAGAGGGATTTGAACCCCCGACTTCCTGCTCCCAAAGCAGGCGCGCTACCAGACTGCGCCATGCCCCGACTCTTTATTTTTCAACAACTTGCCGCGATTTTCGGATTTTGGTCTTTCTCGTTGGTGGTGAAAACTGTGACCAAATTGTCCCGGCTCAAGCTCTCAATGGCCGCCCTTTTGTGCTCATCGCTCAGATGTAGCATACCGCTCGACCATCTGGATACTCCTCCAGCCACCCAGCTCTTGAATCGTCCTCAAATCCGTGCCCGCCATTGCAAGTCCCGAGGCAAATGTATGTCTCAAAACGTGCGGAGAGACGCCCCTGAGTTTAGCACGCCGGCAGGCAGCCATGAAGCCCGTCTTGTTGCTGCCAGTCGTGTAACCCCGGTGCTTCTTCAGCAACTGTTGTTGAGTTCCGGCGGCGTTCTCTGACGATCGCCTGGTTCTCATTCTTTCTCCCTGTACGCAAGCGTGGTAGAATTGCGGCTTCGAGTGATCTGTGCCTTTTCTGCTCGGATCGAATCGACCGAGACGGATCTTCGGTGACGATCGACTCATCCCGTAATCAGTGGCCTCTACCTTAGAGAGGAGGGTACCATGTCCACAATATCTTCCAGGCCGTCTGCACGCCCCCCGACGAAAACTGACCGTTCGAAAGCGACTCTGCCAAGGTTGCTCCAGAAGAAACGGACAGGTGAAGCCATCACTATGCTGACCGCTTGCGATTACCCCACCTCCCTAGCAGCAGATACAGCCGGAGTGGACATTGTCCTGGTTGGCGACTCGCTTGCGATGGTGGTGCTGGGTCATCCTAATACGCTCTCCGTAACAATGGACGAGATGCTGCATCATTGCCGCGCCGTTTCACGCGGCGCCCGCTTTGCCCTGCTGGTCGGTGACATGCCTTTCATGTCATATCAGGCGTCGGTCCGGGAGGCTGTGCGCAATGCAGGTCGCTTCCTGAAAGAAGCCGCTATGGGAGCGGTTAAGCTTGAGGGAGGTCGCGAGCGCCTGGAGGCCATCAGGGCAATCGTGGGGGCGGGGATACCGGTCATGGGCCATTTGGGACTGATGCCGCAAAGCATCCACCAGTTCGGCGGATTTCGTCCCCAGGCTCGGGATGCAAACGCAGCAGCTAAGCTGGCACGCGATGCGTTGCTCTTACAAGAGGCCGGCTGCTTCTCGATCGTACTCGAATCCGTCCCAGGTCGATTGGCGGAATGGGTTTCAGAGAGTCTGGAAATCCCAACAATCGGTATCGGGGCAGGCATCGGCTGTGACGGTCAGGTGCTAGTCAGTCACGATTTGTTGGGACTGTTCGACCGCTTCACTCCTCGCTTCGTAAGGAAGTATGCGGATCTTCACGGTGAAATGATGAGAGCGTTCTCTCAATATGTGGCTAGTGTCGAGCAGCGATCTTTCCCCTCCCAAGAGCACACAGTCGAAATGCCCGATGAGGAATGGGCTGCTTTTCTTGATGCGATCGAATCTGTCTGAGTCAGGCCGAAAAACGGTATCCAAATGAAAGCTGAGGAGCCGATTCTGATTGTGGGAACCGGTGCGCTGGCCGGGCTTTTCGCCGCGCGCCTGGCCGGCGCCGGACGGGATGTGACCATCCTCGGGAGCTGGTCTGCTGGCCTGCGGGCTCTCAGAGAGCGGGGGATTCGTCTGCTTGAAGCGGATGGGCGAGAATGCAGCTACCTGATAAAGGCCACACAGTGTCCAGCAGAAGCAGGCTTGGTACGTTACGCCCTCGTGCTGGTAAAGTCCTGGCAAACGGGGCGTGCAGCGGAGCAATTGACAGCCTGCCTGGCACCGGACGGACTGGCGCTCACTTTGCAAAACGGAGCTGGTAACCGGGAAGCTCTAGTCCAGGCACTGGGGGCAACCCGGGTTGTGGCTGGCGTCACGACCACTGGAGCTAACCTATTGGCTCCCGGGCTCGTGCAGGCGGCTGGCTCTGGGGTTATTTCTTTGGGAGCACATCCCAGACTGGGCCCGCTGTGGGACGCACTGGAAGAGGCTGGGTTTGTCCTTGAATCATCCGCCGATGTCGATGCGCTTCTGTGGGGCAAGATCGTGATTAATGCAGCAATCAACCCGATAACTGCGCTACTCAACATCTCGAATGGGCAGCTCTTGGAGATTCAGCCAGCCCGCGTTCTGGCCTCAGGAATTGCCCGAGAGGCTGCTGCTGTGGCAGTCGCATTGGGTATCCACCTTCCCTATCAAGACCCCCAAGGCGCCGTGGAGGCGGTCGTCCGTCGAACTGCAGCAAACCATTCTTCCATGCTGCAGGATATCCAGCGAGGGGCACCGACCGAAATCAACGCGATCTGTGGCACCATCGTACGCGCCGGTGAACAAACCGGCGTTCCCACGCCACTCAACCTGACCCTGTGGCGATTGGTGAGAGCTCGAGTGGAAGGGGCCTTTGAGTCAAACTAATGCAGACCGTCACTCGTTTCGATGAGCTGCGCCAGGCATTGAATGTTCTTCCCCGGCCAATCGGATTGGTACCCACCATGGGTTACCTGCATGAAGGGCACCTATCGCTAGTACGAGCCGCCCGGCAGGAATGTGCTAGCCTCGTCGTCAGTATTTTCGTGAACCCCGAGCAGTTTGGGCCCACAGAAGACTTTTCGGACTACCCGCGAGGCTTGAAGCGCGATCAGTCTATTTTGGAGAAGGAAGGAGTGGATGTGACCTGGGCGCCCACTCGAGAGCTCATGTACCCGCCCGGCTACCAGACCTGGGTTAATGTACAAGAAGTCTCCCAGCCGCAGGAGGGCCGTTTTCGCCCTGGCCACTTCCACGGCGTGGCAACCATAGTCGCCAAATTGTTCAACTCCGTGCAGCCACAGAAAGCCTATTTCGGTGGGAAGGACATACAACAGGCGATGGTTATTCGTCGCATGGCAAAGGACTTAGACTACCCCGTAGATATCGTCATCTGCCCAATCGTGCGCGAACCGGACGGATTAGCCAAATCGAGCCGGAACGAGTACCTCAAACCGGAGGAACGACAGGCTGCCACGGTGCTGTACCGTGCTCTTTCCAAGGCCAGCCAGGCATTCCAGAAGGGCGAGCGCGACGCAGACAGCCTGCGCGAGATTGTCATTCAGAACGTACGGCAAGAGCCCCTTGCCCGCCTCCAATATGTGTCATGCGCTGATCCCCTCGCCCTGAACGAACTGGAAGGCAGCGTAAAGAGCAAAGCCCTTCTTTCGATGGCTGTCCACATCGGAAGAACCCGCCTGATCGACAACCAGGAATTGGGATAACGAACCATGCTGCTTACCATCGATATCGGCAATACGAACATAACCCTGGGTGTTTACGCCGGGGAGGATTTAGGTCCTCGCTGGCGGCTGGCCACCAGTGTCAAAGGCATGCCGGACGAATATGGGTTGACGTTCATCGACCTGATAAATCACGCTGGTCTACAACCAGCCGACGTAACAGGTGTCTGCCTAGCCTCAGTTGTCCCTCCGGTCACCGGAAGAATCGTTGAAGCCTGCCGCAAGTATTTGAGCCAAGAGCCGCTGGTCGTCGACGCTGGCGTCAAGACAGGGGTTCGCGTCCAGTATGAAGAACCACGGGCAGTGGGTGCAGACAGAATCGTGGATGCCGCGGCTGTTCAGCAACTGTACGGGGGTCCGGCTTGTCTTGTCGACTTCGGAACAGCCACAACCTTTGATGCCATCTCCGTTGAGGGGGATTACCTCGGTGGTGCCATCTCTCCAGGCGTTCGGATCGCAGCGGAGGCTCTTTCCCTCCAGACGGCCAAGCTGCCTACTGTGGATCTACAGCGCCCACCCGCAGCCATCGGACGCAATACCACTCAAGCGATGCAATCGGGGCTGCTTTTTGGCTTCGTTGCGTTGGTGGAAGGCATGGTTGCTCGATTCCGAACGGAGCTTGGCCCAGAGATGAAAGTCATCGCTACTGGAGACCTAGCGGAGGCCTTCTCGAGGGAAACGCAAGTGATCCAGACCATCGCTCCCTGGTTGACCCTCGAGGGCTTGCGAATCATCTGGCACTTGAACCAGAAAAACTGAGGTAGGATCGGCCATGACTAAAATGCTAGTGCACGGGAGAAACGGTGCTCTGGCCGCCACGCCTGGAACAAAAGTTCCCTGACCTCCAATTGATCGATCACACGGGACGCGAATTCCGGCTGAGCGAGCCTAGTCGGCAAAGTCATTCTGGTCGAGCCTAGGGTGAACCTTTACGGGTCCCGTGCCAGTCCATTAGAGACAGGGGAGTTGGGGGCTTTCCATTTTCGGTTTTCTTGACCTTTACACCAAGTCGTGCCGAACAAATCGAAGCATCCATGAAACAGGGCACTTCGGACACGTACTATAGGACGTGGATGGGCTCATCGGACAGGGAACTGGTAGAGTCGGCTCTCAGCGGAGACGAAAGCGCTTTTCAGGGCCTTGTGGAACGCTACCAGAAACTTGTCTTCAACATCGTCTTTCACTATTTGGGAAGGCGGGAAGACGTAGAGGACATTGCGCAGGAGGTGTTCTTGAGAGTGTACCGGTCGCTTTCGAAGTATGATCCCGAGCGCCCGCTCAAGGCCTGGGTTTCCAGGATCACGGCGAACGCTTGTCTGGACGAACTGAGAAAACGCAAGATCCGGAAAACTCAACTTTTCTCTGATATAGGTGAAGACGAGGCAGGGACCGAGACCTTCCTGGACCGATTCAGCAGCGGGACGGTGCTGACCGAGTTTGAAGCTGAGCGCATGTTTGCATGGTTGCACGGGCTGATGGACCGGTTGCCGAGGAAGGATAAGATGGTCTTTGTCCTGCGCGAAATGGAAGGTCTGAGCTACAGTGAAATTGCATCCACCATGGACACGACTGAACTGGCGGTGCGAATCCGGGTCAGTCGCTCCAGAAAGAAGCTATTGGAATCTTTGCGAGGTATGATAGCGACTGTCGAACGCTGACAACTTGCGGGGAGGACAGTGTTCTGCCGGGTGACGGAGCATTGTGATGGGTCAAGAACATATTGATTTTGGAAATTGGGAAGCTGGAAGTCCGCTGGACGAAGAGTACCTGAGATCTTGCGCCACTTGCAGGGAAAGTCTTGAGCTGGCTCGGTTTTTGAAGTCTCAGGTCGAGCAGGTACCCCGGGTCGAGGTACCTCCCTTCTTTGCGGCCCGAGTTTCCAATCTTGTCAAGCAGGCGAATCCGGACTCGGCCTCTTTCTGGTTGCTGGTTGAACTCACCTCAAAGCGTCTCATTCCGGCCTTTGCCGTTCTGGTGCTGATCCTTTTCTTTTTCACGTCGGAAACGCGGTTCGATCAGCCTTCACATGATGAAGAGTTGTGGGCGGCGCTGTTTTCCGAGCCTGAGATCAACGAATTGATGACGCTCGACGATGTTCTGCTTTGGCTACAGGAACCCATGGAGGAAGAGATTGAAAGTCAGCACTAGAGCCTTACTGCTGGTGGGGATTGTCTTCCTGGTTGGCACCGTGTTCGGCGGCCTGGTGGGGGCCAGAATCGCGCTGCGGCAGCTGGGGATCGGCCCTCCGGCGGAAATCGGAGATCCATGGCAACTTCCGGGCGATCCCGAGGGGCGACCACCCTTGGATTCTCCCAGGACACGGCCGGCCCGGCCCCCAGGCGCGGAACGCTCCTTTCCTGGTCAGGGCCGCCCGGGGCAGCATCCCCAGAATTCCGGGCTGGGTCGCATGGTTCGCCAGCTCGAGCTGGATGAGGAGCAGGTTTCACAGGTTCGCAAAATTCTACAGAGCAGTCGCAAGAAACAAATGCCGGCCAATGAGCAGCATCAGTCGCACTCCAGGAAGATCCGTCGGGAAACGCTGGAAGAAATCCGAGGGGTTCTGAGGCCGGAGCAGGCAGAGCAGTTTCAGCGCATGCTGCAGCGCCTCAGCCAGGGGCAGCGCCGCGGTCGTGAGCGGGGACCCTTCTAGGTATCACTTTGAGCCGCGGCCTGGCGAGGGCCTACTTCTGAACTCAACAGCAAGAGGGAGCCGCGAACGGCTCCCTCTTGCTGTGATCGGATTGGAAGGGGAGTTTAGAAACCGCCCATTCCACCCATTCCACCCATGTCGGGAGGATGTCCGCCGCCGCCCATTGGGGCTGGCTCGTCCTCCGGCGTCTCGGTCACCAGGGCTTCGGTGGTCAGAAGCAGGCTCGCGATGGAGGCCGCATTCTGGAGAGCGGTCCGGCAGACCATGGTCGGATCGATGACTCCCTCCTCGACCAGGTTGACGAACTCACCACTCTCGGCGTTTAAGCCAAAATTGGAGTCTTCGCTTTCTCTCACCTTGCCCACCACGATGGCGCCTTCGAGGCCGGCGTTAACGGCGATCTGACGCAGCGGCTCTTCTAGAGCGCGGCGCACAATGTTGACGCCCGACTGCTCATCGGTATTGTCGACCTTGAAGTCGTCCAGCGCCCGGGCAGCCCGGATGTAGGCCACACCGCCGCCGGTCACAATACCTTCCTCGGCAGCCGCCTTGGTGGCGTGCATGGCATCCTCAACCCGAGCTTTCCTTTCCTTCAGCTCAGTCTCGGTGGCCGCTCCGACTTTGATGACGGCGACGCCGCCAACCAGCTTGGCCAGCCGTTCCTGCAGCTTCTCACGATCATAATCGGAAGTCGTTTCCTCGACCTGATTGCGAATCTGCTTGACTCGACCGGCGATGTCGTCGGTCTTTCCGCCTCCTTCGATAATGGTGGTGTTGTCCTTGTCAACAGTCACCTTCTTGGCCCTGCCGAGATCCTCCAGCCGTACGTTCTCCAGCTTGATTCCGAGGTCTTCGGAGATCACCTTGCCGCCGGTCAGGATGGCGATGTCTTCGAGCATGGCTTTGCGCCGATCCCCAAAGCCTGGAGCCTTCACGCCCACGGCGTTGAGGGTTCCACGGATCTTGTTGACGACCAGAGTCGCCAGAGCTTCACCCTCGATGTCCTCGGCAACAATCATGAAAGGCCGACTTGACTTGGCCACCTGTTCCAGCAGCGGAAGCAGGTCTTTCATGGAACTGATCTTCTTCTCGTGAAGAAGAATATAGGCGTCCTCGAAGGTGCATTCCATGCGGTCGGGATCGGTCACGAAGTAAGGCGACAGGTAACCGCGGTCGAACTGCATGCCCTCGACAACTTCGAGAGAAGTGTCGATGCTCTTGGCCTCTTCGACCGTGATGACTCCGTCTTTACCAACCTTGTTCATGGCTTCGGCAATGATCTCACCGATGGTGGTATCATTGTTGGCGGAGATGGAACCGACCTGGGCAATCATTTCTCCCCCGACGGGCTTGGAAAGATCCCGAATTTTCTGAATGGCGCTATCAATGGCCTTGTCGATACCGCGCTTGAGAGCCATCGGGTTGGCTCCCGCGGCTACGTTCCGGATCCCTTCACGGACGATGGCCTGCGCCAGAACCGTTGCAGACGTGGTCCCGTCACCGGCAACATCACTCGTCTTGCTGGCCACTTCGCGCAGCATGGAGGCTCCCACTTTCTCGAGGCCGCTCAGTTCGATCTCTTTGGCAACAGTGACACCGTCCTTGGTGACCACCGGAGATCCAAACTTCTTCTCCAGAACAACATTTCGACCCTTGGGCCCCAGGGTCACCTTGACGACGTTCGCCAGTTTATTGACACCATTGAGCAGTGCCCGGCGCGCTTCTTCGCCATGTGTAATATCTTTAGCAGACATTGAGTTTTTCTCCTTGTTTAGCTGATTAGATTTCGTTATGCGCTAACGGCTTTGCCTTCCAGAATGCCAAGTACCTCGTCTTCACGCATGATCAAATACTCGACATCATCAATCTTGACCTCGCTGCCGGCGTATTTTCCGAAAAGAATCCGGTCGCCGGGCTTCACGGACATTTCAACCCTGGTGCCGCTGTCCAGAACTTTGCCTTCGCCTACGGCCACAACTTCACCTTCCTGGGGCTTTTCTTTGGCCGTGTCGGGAATCACGATGGAACCGTGAACCTCTTCTTCAGGTTCGACTCGTTTGATAAGAACCCGATCCTGCAATGGTCTGATCATCTTGAATCACTCCTCCTTACATTCATCCTTGGTTGTTCTACTGATTCATGGAATACCCGGGCTCGATCCGATGCCCGAGCTAAGTGTTTAGCACTCCTGATACTCGAGTGCCAAATATAGCAAGAGGTCTCCCCCGGTGTCAACGCATCGCGTTCCTCGGTCCCGGTTCCTGGTTCCTGGTTATTTGAAATGTCCTTTTCTTTCGTTACACTCGAAGTCTTTGGTCATAGGTGAATTGGATTTTCTGTCGAGAGAGATGGTGAAATGAGAACACTTGAGTTGTCCGGAGTCGACAAGATCTGCAGTGGCAAGGTTCGGGAGATGTTCGCGGTGGGAGCCGATCGCATCCTGATGGTGGCAACCGATCGAATCTCCGCCTTTGACGTGATCCTGCCCAAGACGGTTCCCCACAAAGGCAAGATCTTGAATCAGATCTCGGCCTTCTGGTTCGAGCGCACCAAGGACATCGTGTCCAACCATCTGGTGTCAACCGCTGTGGAGTCGTTTCCTCAACCACTTCCTCAGTACGCCCGCGAGTTACAGGGCCGTTCTTCCCTGGTCAAGCGTTGCGAGCCTCTCCCCATTGAGTGTGTGGTTCGCGGTTACCTGGCTGGCTCTGGATGGAAAGACTACCAGCAGACAGGCGGAGTTTGTGGGATCCAGTTGCCGAAGAACCTCCGGGAGTCGGATCGATTGCCCCGCTCCATCTTCACTCCGGCAACCAAAGCCCAGGAAGGTCACGACATCAATATTTCCTTTGATGAGGCGGTCGAGATTGTTGGCCGCGACGTGGCCGATCAGGTGCGGCGCTTCAGTCTCGAGCTGTACAAATGGGGCAGCGCCTATGCTCGCGAGCGGGGAATCATCATTTGCGACACGAAGTTCGAATTCGGTCGAATTGGGTCTGAGCTCTTTCTGATCGACGAAGTGCTCACCCCCGATTCGTCCCGCTTTTGGCCGCTGGACGAGTACTCTCCGGGAACGTCGCAACCTTCCTTTGACAAACAGTTCATACGCGACTATCTGGAAACACTGGACTGGGACAAGAAGGCTCCGGGACCGGACTTGCCCGCAAAGATCATCGAGGCCTCTTCCGAACGGTACCAGCAGGCCTTCCGCATGCTGACCGAAGAGGAGCCTCAGCTGGACTGAATCGTGGCTGATGGCGTGACCATTCTGGATATTGCGGCGGTCCTCATCGTGATCGTTTCCGTCGCCACTGCGGCCCTCAAAGGCTTCGCTGCCGAACTGATTTCCCTGGCCAGCGTGGTGGCCGGACTGATCCTGGCTTTCGCCTTTTACGATCGCCTGGCGGCCCTACTTTTGGATCTTGGGGCCGGTGAATCCCTGGCCCTGCTGGGTGGGTTCTTGCTCATCTTTGCCGCCGTTGTGGTCCTGGGCATTATGACGACGAGAGTGGTCTTGAAGACCCTGAGGCTTTTCTACCTGAGATGGGCGGATCGGTTGCTGGGGGGGCTATTCGGAGTGTTGCGCGGCTGGCTGGTCGTGGCCGTCATTTTTCTGGCCATGACGGCCTTTCCGGTGACGGGCAACCTGGTGGCCGATTCGATCTCGGGAGAGTTCTTCTTGACCAGTGCCGGTATCGTGATCCGTTTCGCACCGGAGGAGCTTCAGGAGAGGTTTTCAAAGGAGTACCAGCGCATCTATCAATTGTGGCTCGAGAAGACCCGGCAGGAGCACCACACCCGAGACAAAGGCTGAGGTTCAGGAACTCGAAAGGGAGCCCCCGAATGATCAAGGACGTGCTCGAGAAAGTCATCGACGAGATGGTGTCCAAGGGAATCCTCTGGCATGAGGCGGAAGCTGAGTTCGAGAAGCTGTTTATCACCCGGGTTCTCCGCGAGAGCCGGGGGAATCTGAGCAAGACTGCGGAGGTGATGGACCTTCATCGCAACACGCTTTCCAAGAAGGTACGGCTCTATTCACTCGACACCCCGGATTTTCGTTGATTTTGCAATTCCAGATTCCAGATTCCAGACAGAAATGTGGGAGGCACCTTGGGGCGGCAACCGGTGTACCTGAAGATCTTAAGGGATAGACGCCTCCTATTGCCCTCCATCGGCCTCACCTTGTACGTCGTGTACTTTCTGAATCTGGGCGACATGGCTTTTCTGGGAGCGGATGAGCCTCGATACGCTCGTATTAGCGAAGAGATGCTCCGGACCGCCGACTTGGTCACCCCGACCCTCGATTCCCGGCCCTGGATGGAAAAGCCTCCGCTGCTGTTCTGGATGGGAGCCCTCAGCTTTGGCCTCTTCGGTGTCTCCGAGGCTGCGGCAAGATTTCCAGTGGCGTTGCTGGGCCTCGTCGCCGCCTTCGGCTCCAGCTACCTGCTCTATCGCGTGCAGGGCAGGCGGGCTGCTCTGCTGGGCCTGCTGATTCTCTCTACCAGCCCCCTCTTCTTCGTTTACTCTCGTGCCGCCAGCACGGATATGCCTCTGGTGGCCCTGCTGACCCTCTCCCTGATCTGCGCCTTTCAGGCAGTCACGACGGGGCGCCTGTCCTGGGCACAGGTGGCGGGTGCCGCACTGGGTCTGGCCGCGCTGGCCAAGGGGCCGGTGGCGCTGCTGCTGGGCTTCGGAGTGCTGCTGGGATTCCGGGCTTTCCGGAGGAGGCCTTTCTGCAGCGCCCTGCAGCTGACCGGCGGACTCTTGACCCTGTCCGTCGTCACGGTGCCCTGGTTCTGGCTGATGTGGAAGGCCAACGGGTACAACTTTCTGGCGACCTTTGTGCTGAACCACCACCTGGCCCGCTATCTCACGAATCTTCACCACCACGCTGAGCCGTTCTGGTTCTTCCTGCCCGTCCTGTTGCTGGGGGCATTCCCCTGGGTTCTGTTTCTCGGCTCCAGCATTCTGCGGATATGGAGGAGGCCGGACTCCCTGTTCTCGGAACTCAGCGGGTTGCAACTCTACCTGTGGCTCTGGGTGGCGCTTCCCTTTCTTTTCTTTTCCTGCAGCGAGAGCAAGCTGGTCGGCTACATTCTTCCTGCGCTTCCGCCTTTGTCCATGCTCGTCGCACTGGAGTGGGATCGGCTCTTATCCTCAGAATTGACTGCGCTCAGGATGCTCCGGCTTGAGCTCGCGCTAGTGTCTGCGGCGGCCGTGGTGATGGGCATGACTCTTCTGATCGGTGCCCGAATCTACTATGAGTCTTCCTGGAGCGGCTTTCTTCTGGGGGCACCGCTCCTGGCCACCGGGGTCCTGGTCCACTGGCCATTTCGAGGCTACCCATTGAGGAAGGTGTTTGGAATCCTGGTGGGCGGCATGGTTACTTTTGTAGGGATTGCCTACTGGCAGTTTGCCCCTGAATTATCCAGGTTTCATTCCTCCAAGACCCTGGTGGTCGAAGCCCGCCCCAGGATCTCGCAGGACGAGCCGATCATTTTCTATCGTTTCTTTCACCACACTGCCCTTTACTACTCCGGCTACCAGGCTCTGCCCGAGCCTATCGAGAACCTGGAGAGTCTCAACGCCTATTTTCGGGACCACCCGCAGGACAGTTATCTGGTGCTGACCCAGAAAGACGGATTCAGGGAACTCAGGGCGAAGCTCGGGGTCAGTCAGTTCCGAGCCGAGGGAAACCAGTTTCTGCTGGAAGTTGAGTCCCAGGAATAAGAAGTACTAAGATCAAGCTTTTCGTACCATGGCACTTCGTCTCTTCAACACTTTGACTCAGCGCGTGGAGGAATTTGCTCCGCTCCAGGATCAGAGTGTCAGCATGTACACCTGCGGCCCGACCGTCTACCACTACGTTCACATTGGCAACTTGAGGACCTTTGTTTTCCAGGACATTCTGCGCCGCTACCTGCTTTACAAAGGTTACAAACTCAACCACGTCATGAACATTACCGATGTGGAAGACAAGATCATCACCGCAGCCGCGGAGCAGGGGCTGGAGCTCAGCGACTACACGAGGACCTACATCGAGGCCTTCCTGGAAGACATGGAGGCTTTGCGAATCCAGCGCCCGGACCTCATGCCCAGGGCAACCGACCATATTCCGGAAATGCTCGAGCTGATCGATCGTCTCAGTGGCCAGGGACTCACTTACGAGCGCGAAGGGTCTATCTACTTTCGGATCGATCGTTTCCCGGACTACGGGAAGCTCTCCCGAATCGATCCGCAGGAGCTCACCTCCGGGGGGCGCCAGGACGCTGACGAATACAGCAAGGAAAACCCCAGAGATTTTGTTCTTTGGAAGATGGGCAAGCCGGGAGAAGCGTTCTGGGACTCTGATCTGGGACCGGGCCGGCCCGGCTGGCACCTCGAATGCTCCACCATGAGCATGAAGTATCTGGGGGAGAGCTTCGATATCCACTGCGGCGGTGTCGACCTGGTCTTTCCCCATCATGAGAACGAGATTGCCCAGAGCGAAGGAGCTACCGGAAACCCCTTCGTCAAGTACTGGATCCACGGCGCTCATCTGGTCGTGGACGGAGAGAAGATGTCGAAGTCGAAGGGCAACTTCTACACGCTTCGCGACCTGCTGGAGAAGGGTTACAGTCCCCTGGCCATACGCTACCTGCTTTCGTCTGTGCGCTATCGGACACAGCTCAACTTCACCTTTGATGGACTTGTACAGGCGGCCGGAGCTGTGGAGAGAGCCAACAACTTTCTGCAGAAAGTGAGAGAGATTCCGGCAGATCGCCTCGGAGACGAACGGGTTCAGGAGCAGATCCATGAGGCCCGGCAGGGCTTCGAGAGCGGATTGGACAGTGACCTGAACACGGCTGAGGCTCTGGGAGCCCTGTTTACACTGATTCGTCAGGCCAACCCGCTGCTGGAAGAGGCGTCTGTAGGCGCGGGACAGAAAGATGAGATCCTCGAGTTGTTCAGGGATGCCAACCGTGTCTTTGACGTGTTTGAAGTGGAAGGGAATCGACTCGAAGATGAAACGGTTCAGGCACTGATCAACGAGCGCGAGGAGGCTCGAGGGAGACGGGACTATATTCGGTCAGACGAGATTCGCGACCAGCTGGCCGAGCAGGCCATCATCCTGGAGGATACGGCTGAAGGGACCCGATGGAAAAGGGCATCCATCCCTCGAATGTGAGAGAGGTTTTGGGCCGTCACATCCTGGCCGACGGTCTGGACATTGTTTTCGACCTGGAGCGAAGTCGCGGGTCAAGGATCTACGATGCCAAGGCGGGCGATTTCTACCTGGACTTTTTCTCCTGCTTTGCGACGGTTCCTCTCGGCTACAACCATCCCCGCCTGACGACCCGGGAGACGATCCAGGAACTGGGCCGGGCGGCGGTGCAAAAGCCCTCCAATTCTGACGCTTACACGCCCGAGATGGCCGCCTTTGTCGACACCTTCAGTCGCCTTAGTGTTCCGCAAAGCATGCCCCACATGTTCCTGATTGAAGGGGGCGCCGTGGCCGTCGAGAATGCCCTGAAGGTCTCCTTCGACTGGAAGGTACGAAAGAACCTGGCCGCGGGAAAGGGCGAAAAAGGGAGCCAGGTGATTCATTTCGAAGACGCCTTCCACGGGCGCTCCGGGTACACCCTCTCCCTCACCAACACGGATCCGATCAAGACGGACTATTTTCCCAAATTCGACTGGCCTCGAATCAGCAATGCGAAATGTGTCTTTCCATTGGTAGGGGAGAATCTGGAGAGGGTAATGGCGGCGGAAGAAGAGGCTCTGAATCAGATCCGGACCGTGCTGGACGCGAGCGGGGAAGATGTGGCCTGCCTGATCATCGAACCCATCCAGTGTGAGGGGGGAGATCGCCATTTCCGGCCCGAATTCCACCGGGCCTTGCGCCGCATCTGCGATCAGTACGACATCCTCTTCATTTATGACGAAGTTCAGACTGGCTTCGGTATGACGGGCAGGATGTGGGCTTTTGAGCATTTTGTCGAGCCGGACATTGTAACCTTCGGGAAAAAGTCGCAGGTTTGTGGACTCATCGCCGGAAAGCGGATCGATGAAGTCCCCGACAACGTGTTCAAAGTGTCGAGTCGTCTGAATTCAACCTGGGGTGGGAACCTGGTCGATATGGTCCGCTCCCGGATCCACATGGAAATCTTTGACGAGGAGAACACCTTCAACCACGTTCGCGCCATGGGAGACATACTGCTCGGGCAAATCCGGCAATTGCAGGCGGACTATCCTGACAAGGTGAGCAACGCCCGGGGATTGGGACTTCTCTGTGCGCTCGACCTTCCCGATCAGGAAACCCGGAATCAACTGGTCAGAGACCTGTTCCAACGCCGTCTCATCATTCTGGGATGCGGTACGCGTTCGATTCGCTTCCGGACCAGCCTGAACATTCCGGAGAAGGATCTGAGGGAAGGTCTCTCCATCATCCGCGATGCCGTCCGCGCCCTGTGAGTGCGCGCTCATTGCCATTCGCGCCGTTCCACGTTCCACGTTCCCCGTTCCCCGTTCCACGTTCCGCGTCCACGCTTCGCCCGCCCGTGAGGAACTGGAATCATCGAACGACTCTCTCGGGCAGGATGTAATGGGTTAACTCGAAATCTTTGCGGTTGGCCGTTTCGATGGCGATCAGGTCGAGCCGAAACGGGACATCCATCAGGGAATGTCGGCGACAGAAGGAAAGCGCCAGGTATTCCATCTTCCTCCCTTTTCTGGAGCTGAAGTTGTGCTGGGCGGACCGGTCCCCTGCGGGCTTCAGCCGTCTGGTCTTGACCTCCGCGAACACGAGATAGGGGCCATCGTAAGCAATCAGGTCAACCTCCCCCTGCCGGCTCCGCCAGTTGCGGGCCACGATGTCCCAGCCGAGGCGTCGCAAGTGAACCAGGGCCAGCCACTCACCCCATCTTCCCAGGGAGAGATCTGGGCTCTTCATTCGAAGTCGGCGGTAGCCGGGCAAAGAACCTGTCCACCTCCAGCCCCCGGGTGTCTCTTCGGCGTCGTTCATCCACCGGTCATAAACGCCACAGCCGGACAAAAGTGCGAAGTGCTCGGTTCCTTACCGCTTGTGGGCGGGTCCTGAAGGTGGGCTGCTAGGATAGGCAGGTGACCCGGAAAGCATTCCTCCCAAGGGCCGGCCTCATCCTCGGGCTCACTGCCGGCTGCGGGCCCGCGGCGGACCTGGAGTCGCAGGGGGACATCGCATTTCAGAACCACTGCGCCCCCTGTCACCTGGCCGACGGGCACGGCGTCGAAGGCGGCGGCCCTCCCCTGGCAGACTCCTCCTGGGTCCAAGGCCCCGAGTCGCGGCTGATCCGGATCGTCCTTCACGGCCTGCGCGGCCCCATCGGCGTGGGCGAAAAGACCTACGACCGCGAAATGCTGGCCTTCGGGCCGATCCTGTCGGACCACGAGATCGCGGAGGTTCTCACTTTTGCTCGACGGAGGTTCGGAGCAGGAGCCGCTTCCATCACACCGGCAGCGGTGAGGCGGGTGCGGAGGGAGAGTGGAGACCGGTCGGACTACTGGAACGTCGAAGAACTGCTGCGCTTCCCCTGACCGGCTAAACCGCTACCGCGGCCCAGGCCGAACTCGTTGCCCATGTTCACGACCTTTCCGTCACGGAAGTGGACTTCGATGAACTTCGAGCTGCTCACGGGATTCCCGTTTTCGTCTTTTAGCGTGGCGATCTTCTTCTTGGTCTTCACATCGAAGACGTCGGGCGTATGACACCACGCGATCTTCCCGTCCAGACTGAAGTTGACCCATCCGTGCCCGCCCAGCGACAGCTCGACGTGGCCCTTCGGAGTCGGCGGCATCCTGGTGGCGTCAAAGATGAAGAGCTTCTGGCCGATCTGATCGCTGATCCAGAGCTCCGCTTCGTCCGGCGTCAGTCCGGCCCCGTGCGTGCGGTTGGGGATCGGCTCTTCGCCGGCCAGGACCCGGTGCAGCCGCTTCCCTTCCTTCAGATCCACGACTTCGAACCCGATGTGGCTCCCCAGGCAGACGAAGGCGATATCATTCTTGCTCTTTACGGTATAGGGGAACACGCCCTTCTCGCCGATGTCCTTGATCTGGCTGACCACCGACTCGTCTTTGGTGTCGAACATGGTCAGCATGGTTCGGGTGCCCAGGAAGACGTACCGCCCGTCCAGACTCACGATGCTGTTGTGGGCCTGGGGACCCACCTGAAGGCGCTTGATGAGTTCGCCGGTTTCCCCGTCGACGAGGAGAAGCCCGCTGTCCTGGGCTGCGTACCACCACCCCGTCGGCACGTAGATTTTCTTCCCATCCGGAGTGATCGCGGAGCGGTCGCAGCCGGCTTCGTAGGTCTTTTCCCAGACGGTGGTCTCCGTTTCGAGATCAAACCGGCCCAGTCTCCGGTTGGTCGTCGAGTAGAAGACCGAGTGGGCGCTTAAAGTTCCCGTGAACCCGCGAATGCCTTCCTTGAAAATGGGAATGTCGATCCGCCGCACGAACTTGTGGTCGTCGTCGATGTCGAAGATCAGGATCCCGGTTGTTCCGGACCGGCCCTCTGTCTGAGCGCCGTCCGGATTGCTCAGGTAAAGGTATCGCAGGGTTTCCGATTGCGCGACGGCGGCCGAGGCGAGCACCAGGAATACGGCGGCGAACGAAAGGAGTGCCTTCATGATTCCCATCCGATGCCTGTCCTAAGAGTGCAAGAAGTGGAGCGGGAAACGGGATTCGAACCCGCGACTTCAACCTTGGCAAGGTTGCACTCTACCACTGAGTTATTCCCGCTCTTGCAAGAGGTCAATGTTAGAATCGCCCCTTGAATGGTGTCAAGCTCCCGCCGGGGCTCATCCTGACTGCAAAACGGGGGCAACCGGAGTAAGGTAAGTGATATGCGAGTTGGAGTCATTGGTCTGCTGCTGCTGGTTTTCTCGGCCTGCGGAGGAACCGGGTCTTCGCCGGACGGGGGGACGCGTTTCTTGAGCATTGGAACGGCTCCGCCTGGAGGGGCCTTCTTTGTTGTGGGTGGGGCTCTGGCCGAGGTCCTGAGCCAGGAGGATTCGGCTGGATGGCAGGTCAGTGCCGAGTCGACCAAGGGGACCCAGGAGAACATCCGGCGGCTGGCCAGCAAAGAGCTCGATCTGGCCCTGGCCAATGCCTCCATCTCCTATTTCGCGGCCCGGGGTGAGGGGACCTGGAAACAAGCCTATCCTGTCCGGACCGTCATGACTCTGGCCCCCAACGTGGCGCTTTTCATCGCGCCCGCTTCAGCCGGGTTCAAAAGCGTCGGTGATCTGCGGGGCCGGCGTGTGGTGCTGGGGCCGGCGGGAGCCGGATTTGAGTTTTTTGTGGCCCTGATTCTAGAGGCGCACGGCCTGGGGTATGACGATCTGACCGTGCTGAACGCAACCCAGACCGGTGCTGTGGATCTGCTCTCGGACGGCGCCGCGGCAGCCGCCTTTCTGGGAGGCGCGGTCCCAACCGCCTCCATCACCCAGGCCTCCACGTCGCAGGACATCCAATTCGTACCTTTTGATCCTGCCGCCCGGGAAAAGCTGATTGCGGAGTATCCGTTCTTTGAAGCGGCCACGATTCCCGCCGGAACCTACCGAAATCAGAGTGAGGACTTTGAAGGCTTGAATGTTGGTTCCATGCACCTGATTACGAATGCCGAGACGGATCCGGATCTGATCTATCAGATCACCCGAACCCTGTATGAGAACCGCCATCAAATCGCAGCCAGACATCCCGCCGGTCGGGCTATCAACGAGTCCAATGTAACTCGTGACACCGGAACCCAGTTTCATCCCGGAGCCATTCGTTACTACAGGGAGATCGGTATTTGGCCGGAGAGCTAGATTCTCGACCCGCCCGGGAGTCGGCGACCGCGCGCTCCGTTGCAGTGAGGTCCGTTCTTCCCGCCCTGCTCTGTAGTTTCGTCCTAGTCGAAGTCAACTACCCGACCTTTTCTCCTCAGTCCCAGCTGGCCATTTTCGGGTCGGCGGGGCTCGTCTACTGTTTCATGACGAGCCGGTCCGCCTTTTTGCGACCCTGGCTGGATCGGTTGTGCATCCTCCTCTCAGCATTGTGCGGAGGATACATCGTGGTGCAGACCGAGGGCTGGTTCTCGCCGTTGTGGTTGCAGGGGACTTCGCTGGGAAACCGGGCTGGACAGGAACCAGGTCTGGACCTTTTCATCGGCCTGGTGGGGTTGTTACTGGTTCTCGAGGCGGCCCGTCGCAGCCTGGGTTGGGCGCTGCCGGCTCTCTCCTCCGTTTTCCTTGCCTATTGCTTTGTGGGGCCGCATCTACCGGGCTGGCTGCTGCCGCATCGAGGCTACAGCCTGGATCGTGTGGTTTCGCACGTCTTCCTGCAGAGTCAGGGTGTCTTTGGAATCGCGCTCCGGGTGATGTTCACCTATGTCTTTCTTTTTGTTGTCTTTGGAGTGCTTCTGGAACTGACAGGCGTCACCGCCTTCATTCTGGATCTGGCCGGGCGGGTTTTCTCTCGCAGTAGCGGTGCACCGGGCAAGATAGCCGTCGTTGCCAGCGGTCTGATGGGCTCGCTTTCCGGCAGTGCCGTGGCCAACACGGCGACTACCGGCACCTTTACGATTCCTCTCATGAAGAACTCGGGGTTCAAGCCGTCCATGGCTGGAGGCGTAGTGGCGGCCGCCAGCTCCGGAGGCGCACTCATGCCTCCCGTGATGGGTGCGGCGGCCTACATGATGCTGGAGATGGTCACGCCTCCCGTTACCTATCTGCACATCATTCGCAGTGCTCTGCTGCCGGCTCTCCTCTACTACTTCTCTCTGCTGCTGCTGGTTCACCTGTATTCCAGGCGCTACCAGCTGGCAGAGCAGACACTGCAGCCCGACTCGGTTCGCCCGGCTCCCTGGGCCGGCGTCATCTTCTCGACCTCTCTGGGATTGCTCCTGGTCTTTCTGTTTGTGGGATACACGCCATTTCGGGCGGTTACGGCGGCCATCCTGGGCGCCGGGATCCTGAGCCTCTTCTCCCGGAGGACTCGACTCACGCCCCCCAAACTGATGGAGGTTTCTCGACAGGCTGCCCGCGGAGGAGTGCCGCTCATCTGCGCAGCCGCCTGTGTGGGGATCATTATCGGAGTGGTCACTTTGACGGGACTGGGAACCAGACTCCCTTCCCTGATCCTGCCCCTGGCCCAGCAGAATCTCTTTGCCGCCCTCTTCCTGATCATGATTTGCTCACTGATCCTGGGGATGGGGCTCCCTTCCGCTGTCTGCTATCTGCTCCTGGCTACCTTCATCGGATCGGTCCTGGGAGAGCTGGGAATCGTTCCTCTGGCCGGTCACTTCTTTATCTTCTACTTTGGAATGATGTCGATGGTGACTCCACCGGTGGCCCTGGCGGCCTATGCGGCAGCCACGATTGCGGGTTCCGGGATCATGGTGACGGCCTGGAGAGCGTTTTCATTTGCACTGGTCGGATTCACGCTGCCCTATATGTTCGTCTTGCAGCCCGAGTTGCTGTTGCTGGACTCCAATGGAGATCAAGTTTCACTGCTGCTGGCCCTCCCGGCGCTGAGCACGGCGATTCTGGGTATTACGGCTCTGGCGGGCAGCCTGTCCGGGTTTTGCTTCTCCCCCTTGAGTTCCTTGGTACGAGGGATACTGTTTTTGGGTGCCGCGCTGCTGCTCTACCCGGCTGATTTCCTGGGGTCCTTCGCGGGCCTGCTGCCGACTCTGGCGGGGCTGGTGATTCTGGTGGTTTGCGTTGTCTGGAGCTGGTACCAGCGCGGGAACCCGACCGCCGGGATTGAAACGGAGCCCCGACCGTGAGAGAGGGGAGATCCGGGCTCTCTCCGGTCGCTTACGCTCTACCCTCCAACTCAGCCCTCGCTGACGCTCGGGTTCTGATGACTTCTCGGCGAACAGCCCGGAAACCGACAGAATTTGCGCGACCGCGTGGCAGGGCAAGAGAATAGACTCTGGGGGTGCGGCGTAGTAGAGACAGGTTGAGAGAAATTGCCACACCATCCAGAGAGGAGAAGAGATGTCGACGCTGATAGGCAATTTGGGAGTCTGGCTGGTCGCTCTAGGGGCAGCTTTAGTCATTTATGTACTGGTGCGCAACCGCTGGAAGAAGTCCGGGCCCGACGAAGCCCTGATTGTCTACGGTAAGCGAAAGCTGCTGGGCAGGAAGGTCAGAGGGGACGAAGGGCAGATCGAAGGATTCCGCATCGTACGCGGCGGCGGTACTTTTGTCTGGCCCGCCTGGGAACAGTACGAGTACCTGTCTCTGAAGATGATGACCCTGGACATCGACCTCCACCACGTCTACACCGTGCAGGGGATCCCGATCAACGTCAAGGCGGTGGCCCAGGTAAAGGTCAAGGGAGACGTTGACCACATCCGTAAGGCCGCGGAGGGTTTTCTGGGCCTCCCGTCCGAGCAGATCCAGTCCACCATCAAAGAGACGGTGGCCGGTCATTTGAGAGGAATCATCGGCACCTTGACCATCGAAGAACTGTATCGGGACCAGAAGCGCTTTCAGGACAGCGTGAGAGAGGAGGGGCTGCAAGATCTTCGCGAAATGGGTTTCGAGTTCAAATCCTTTGTATTCCAGGAGATTCAGGATGACGAAGGTTACTTGAACGCTCTGGGACAACCCAAGATTCAGCAAGCCCTCAAGAATGCACGGATCGCCACGGCGCAGGCTGATCGTGATGCCAAGATTGAAGAGGAGATGGCTCGTCAGAACAAGGAACAGAAGCGCCTGGGAGTCGACACGGAGATCGCCGAAGCCGGCAAAGAGCTGGATCTGAAGAAGGCCTCCATCCGCAAGGAAGTCGATGTGGCCGACGCGCTCGCCATCAAGGCAGGCGAGATGGAGTTGAAGGTTCAGAACATCGCGATTGCCGACCAGGAGGTGGAACGCCAGAGGCTGGAGTTCACGGCCACCATTCGCGAGAAAGCCGACGCCGAGAAGTACGAAGTTGAACGCCAGTCCGACGCCAACCAGTATCGAATCGAGCGTCAGGCGGCAGCAGACAGGAATCGACGCGAAGAGGCTGCCCAGGCCCTCAAGGCCGAGGGCCTGGCCAAAGCGGCAGCCGAGTCGGCGATGCGCAGAGACATCGGGCTGGCGGAAGCGGAAGCCATCCAGGCCAAGGGAGAGGCCGAGGCCAAAGCCCGTCATCTGCTGGCCGAAGCCTTGAAGCTCTACAACGAAGCCGGACTCTCCATCGAGGCCCTGAAAGTGCTTCCCGAGATTGCGGCTGCGGTGTCCGAACCGCTTTCGCGCGCCGGCACGACCACCATCATCAGCCAGGGGGGGAAGAATGGTGGTGGAACCGGTGCTTCCAAGCTGACCGAAGATGTGGTGGAGGTGCTCAGCCAGTTGAGTCCCATCATGGAGCAGCTGGCGGGAGTCGATCTCCAGAACTTTCTCAAGGACATCTCCAAGTTGCCCGGTGCTGTGGGCAAGGGTCTGACCAGGGGCGCAGCCCGCGAAGACTCTGAGAGCTAGGAGGGGGAGCTTTGCCAGAATCCAGAGACCTGCTGAGCCTGCTCGAAACGCTGGGGAAAACCCACAGCCCTTCCTCGAAGCTCCGCCTGCTGGGGAGCTCGTGGAAACTGCTTCGGGATCTGACCCCGAAACAGCGGCAGAGGCTGTTTGCTGCTCAGGGTCTCAAGCAGGCCGGCGATCTGCTGAGGAGGCTCGGTGGCAGGGAAGAGAGGTCGCGCGATCTCCTTCTGGCCCTGGCAGACCAGGTCGAAAAAGGCGATGTCGACAAGCTGGGGACGATCTTCAACCGCGTCCGAAGTGGTGGATTATCCGAGGTCATCGAGGAGGGCCTGAGCCACCTCGAAGAACAGATTCTGGGATCGAAAGAGAAACACGAACCACCGCCTCTCAATCTGGATCCTCTGTCTCTCGATCTGGAGCCTCCAGCCAAAGTCGAACCTGCCCCGCCGCCTCCCGAGGTGCCCGCCGACCTGCCGGAGCCGGAAGCGGAGGAGACAGTTGCCGCTGTGCCCGAAGCACCGAACCCTCGCCATGAGCCTCTACCGGAGCCCCCGGCTCACAGAGTCGTGGCAGAGGTCGCTCCGGCCCCCGATGAATCACCGGAAGCTGAAACCGGTGGGCGAGAAGCTTCCCTCCTGGAAGAACTCTCGTCCGGGGCAAGTCTGCTCGACCGCTTCCGGCTGGTTCGAAACCGCCTGGCTGAACTCTCCGAGCCGGGAAAAGTCGCACAAGCAGTGGAAGCGTTTCCGGAGGGCTGGGCGCGTCGACGCTTTGTCACCCGGTTGATCCGCGAAGGGAAGGTAGGTTTTGAAGAGGCCTGTCAGCTCCTGCGACAACTGCCTGCCAGCGGAGAACACTGGGGCGTCTCGGCCATTCTGGAGCGCTATCCCCTCAACCCTGAACGGTTGAGTCTGCTGCAGGAAGTTCTGCGCACCCCGCTCTCAAAACGACGGGTCCAGGGGCACCGGGTGTAGCCCAACTTTCAACCTTCAACCTTCAACCTTCAACTCTTGGATGAGATATACTTGGCCCGCATGGAGGATCATTACTTCACCATCTCCGAAGCTCGGTCCCTCTTGCCCAAAGTGCGAGGTCTCACCGAGGAGATGGTCCTTCTGGCGCGCCAGTTACACGCCTTTCATCCCCAGATTCGAGGGCTGGCTGAACGGGGAGGGGAGAACACGGGGAGTCCCGAGGGGACTCGCTATCTGACCTATCTGCTTCGAATGCAGGGCTGCGTCAGCCGGATTCAACGCCTCGGATGCGTAGTGAAAGGGGTGGAGGACGGTCTGGTGGATTTCCCCCACTTGAAAGATGGTCGGGAAGTGTATCTGTGCTGGAAACTGGGAGAAGATGACATTCACTTCTGGCACGAGACGGATGCCGGATTTGCGGGCCGTGTGCCCCTAAAGGAGAAGTAAGATGCTGGTTCGTCTTCGATGCAGGGTTCCCCTGGCAGGTCGGGCATTGCTAACCCTGGCAGTCGCAGCCGGAGGAGCAGCTTGCTCCAAGAACTTTGTCGAACCCGACTCATCGGAAGAAGTCCCCCCGTCCCAAGCGAGGGCGGTGAGTCAGCGCCAGCCCGAAGGTGGGGCGGTGAGAGTCGAGCACCAGGCCCCCACAGGGTGGATCGAAGAGACTCCATCCAGCCGGATGAGACAGGCCCAGTATCTTCTGCCCCGGGCCGGAGCGGATCGAGAAGATGCGGAGTTGGTGGTCTTTCACTTTCCTGGCCAGGGGGGATCGATCGAGGCCAACATTGCCCGCTGGATCGGCCAGATGTCCCGTCCGGACGGGAGTCCGGCAACAGCCGATGCTGAGATCTCGGAAAAAACGGTGAGAGGTAAGAAGGTAACTCTGCTGGAAGTCAGCGGAACCTACCAGTCAGGGGGCATGGGCCCGAGGGGCCAGGGAGCCAGCAAGCCGGGTTACCGCATGCGCGGTGCCATCATCGATACGAGCCAGGGACCCTGGTTTTTCAAATTGACCGGCCCGGTCGGAACCGTGGAGAAATGGTCCGACTCCTGGACAGAGCTCGTGGACAGCCTGCAGATCACGGGATAGGTTCCACGTTTCACGTCCCGGAGATGATCAGTCCAGGCGCCGAGCAGGCAGAGAGAGCGCAACGTGGAACGTGAAACGTGGAACTCTATTCCCCCCCGGCCAGTCGCTCCAGTTCCCCGATCCTGGTTTCGATCACCTGGCGCATCGACTCGTCCGGGGTGTTCTCCACAAAGAACCTGAAATCCTCCAGCGCCTCCCTGTAGTCTGCGAGTTCAACGCAAACCATGCCTCTCTCCAAGATCTCCGGCAGAGGGTCGGAAAGGAGAGGAATCCGTCGATTCAGGACCCGCAGGGCCATCACGGCCTCTCCGCCCCCGCGGTACACCTGTTTCAGGTTCATCAGCATGCGCAGGATGATGGCGGAGGCGGGAATGGAACTCAGAAAGGAAAGATCAAACTCAAGTTGTGACTCGAACAGCCGATCACACATGGCGCGGCAGTCATCTTCGAGTAGAATCTGGCCCTTCTGAAATGCATCCAGGAAAAGCTCCCTAAAGCTGGCCCGAAACCCGAGCAGGAAATGTCCGGGCATTCCAACCGCCCAGGTTTCCAGGCCGAGTTGGCCCACGATCTCCCGGTACAGGATCGACAGCGTGATCGGAATCCCGGTTCGTCTGCGCAGTACCTGGCTCATCAGACTGTTGAGCGGATCGTAGTAGTTCTCCGTATTGCCGAGGTATCCCAGTTCCTCATAGAGAACCGCATTCGCGTGCTCGATGATTGTGTATGGGTCCCGCTGAGACGAAAGTCTTTTCTCTATCTTGCGGCGAATCCCCCGAACTTTCTCATGGCAATCATCCACGCTCAGTCCGGGGTCGCCAATTCGGGATATGTGCAGGGAAAGGTCAAACAGATCCCACTCCCGGGGTGGCCGGCCGATTGCCTCCAGGTACTCTTCCAGATGTGGATCGTGCTGAGAGGCAGCTCTCATTTGAACACCTGCACAGTTCTCAACGACAAATAACCGCTTTCCAGTTCTCTCAATTCAATCAACTATCTTTCAAGTATCTTAGTGTACTCGTGGAAGTGAAAGCTCGAGCTTTGAGCGGGCTGAGAATCCTTTGACTAACTGCCAAAAACTTTTGCCTTTTTCAGGGTTCTCCGCTAGAGTGCCTGAGTGACTCGGTGGGAGAGGTTTGTGTCCCGAATTGCCCCTGGATGAATAAGGAGCGTTGGTATGCTTTTGGCCATCTTGATTTGGCTGGTTACGATTGTTACGACGATCGCCTTCGCGGGCCGGTACTGGTGGTTTCCTGAGTCTGTGTCCAGTCACGGAGAGGTAGTGGATGGACAGTTCGTTTTGACCCTGATCGTCACCGGAATCGTTTTCATTCTGGCTCAAGCGGGACTGGGGTGGGCCCTTTTTCGATACCGGGACACGGGACAGCGCCGGGCAGTGTACAGCCATGGCAGCAACAAACTCGAGGTGCTCTGGACTTTGCTGACTGCGACGGTGTTTTTCCTGATGGTCCTGCCCGGGCAGAAGATCTGGGCGGATCTTTACATTAATCCCGCGCCTGAGAATGCCCTGCAGATCGAAGTGACCGGGCAGCAGTTCGCCTGGAACATACGCTATCCGGGACCGGATGGCCGTTTTGGCACCATCAAACCCGAGTTGATCGATGATTCCGCAGGCAATCCCCTGGGCTTGGACTTCGATGATCCCGCCGCTGGAGATGATCTGGTGCTGCCCACCATGGCCATCCCGGTGAACCGGCCCATCGAATTGCTGCTTCGATCAAAAGATGTGACTCATGCGTTTTCGGTCAGGGAACTTCGAATCAAACAGGATACGGTTCCGGGATTGCTGATCCCGCTCCGCTTCACCGCCATCAAGACCGGAGCTTTCGAGATCGCCTGCATGGAACTCTGCGGGCTGGGCCACCACCGGATGCGGTCGTTTATTGAGATTCTGACGGAGAGTGACTATCAAGACTGGCTCCGTGAGATGGCTGAGGAATAAGGAACCGAGGAGAGAAACTCATGGTAGATACGGCTCATAGTCACGCGGTTCATGAGCCTCCATCTGGATTCATCCGCAAATACATTTTCAGCAAAGATCATAAGATCATCGGCATCCAGTACTTCCTGCTGGCGCTGTTCTCGGTCTTTGTGGGGATGGCTTTGTCGATTCTGATCCGTCTCAACCTGGTCTGGGCGGGGACCGAATTCAGTTTTCTGGAGACGTTGTTCCCCCAGGGTGCACCGGGGGGCGTCATGACGCCGGAGTTCTATCTGGCGATGTTGACCATGCACGGGACCCTGATGGTTTTCATGGTTCTGACTACGGCGCCACAGGGCGGTTTCGGAAACTACTTTCTGCCGATTCAGATCGGGGCGCTCGACATGGCGTTTCCGACCCTGAACATGCTCTCCTTCTGGTTGACCTTCGTGTCACTGATTGTTCTGCTGGCGGCGTTTTTCGTGGCCGGAGGACCGCCCATATCGGGCTGGACAGCCTACGCCCCGCTGAGTGCGATGGGTGAGGTGGCAGGGCCCGGTCTGGGAACGGGGCAGGACCTGTGGATTTTGAGCATTGCGATCTTTTGTGTCGCCTCTCTACTGGGAGCCATCAACTTCATCACGACGACGCTGGATTTGAGGGCCAGGGGAATGACCCTGATGAGAATGCCCCTGACCTGCTGGAGCTGGTTCGTGACGGCGATTCTGGGCCTGCTGGCGTTCGGTGTACTTCTCTCGGCCGGTGTTCTGCTGCTCCTCGACAGACTGGGCGGTACCAGCTTCTTTGTGCCGGGCGGCCTGGTGGTGAGCGATCAGATGATCGATCACAAGGGCGGTTCGCCGCTCCTCTGGCAGCATCTGTTCTGGTTCTTTGGCCATCCGGAGGTGTACATCGCCATTCTCCCCGCCATGGGTGTTACTTCTCAGGTTCTGTCGGTCTTTTCGCGCAAGCCGATCTTCGGGTACCGGGCCATGGTTTATGCCCTGTTCTCCATCGGAATCCTGGGATTCATGGTTTGGGGCCACCACATGTTCATGAGCGGCATGAGTCCCTACTCGGCCATCGCATTCTCGCTCATAACCACAGCCATCGCAGTGCCCTCGGCCATCAAGACCTTCAACTGGCTGGGCACTCTGTGGGGCGGGAAGATCCGCTTCGACTCTCCCATGCTTTTCGCCGTCGGTTTCGTTTCCCTGTTCGTGAGTGGAGGACTGGGCGGCCTGTTCCTGAATCAGCCCTCCACGGATGTGTATCTTCACGACACTTATTTCGTGGTGGGCCACTTTCACCTGGTCATGGGGGTTGCGTCTATCTTTGGAATCTTCACCGCGACCTACTACTGGTTCCCGAAAATGTTCGGCCGCCAGATGAGCGAGGGGCTCGGAAAACTCCACTTCTGGATCACCTTTGTAGGCGTGAACGCCATCTTTATGCCCATGCACTTTCTGGGCATGGAGGGCCATCCGCGTCGCTATCCGGAGCTTTCGGGGTTCAACTTTCTCGCCGAACTCGGGCCGCTGCACATGTTCATCACGATTGCGGCTTTCGTGACGATTTCGGTCCAGTTTGTCTTTCTCTTCAATTTCATCTGGTCACTGTTCAAGGGCCCGAAGGCCCCAATGAATCCCTGGAATGCAACGACGCTCGAGTGGGAAATTCCGTCACCGCCGCCTCACGACAACTTTGGGGACCGGCAGGTGGTGGTTCACCATGGACCTTACGAGTACAGTGTTCCCGATCGGGAGAAGGATTTTGTCATGCAGACCGAGGGCAAAAGGAAAGAGACCGAGGCTTAGCCGGACATGTCCACCATCGTGCGACCTCTTGCCACCGATCGACAGCCCGGTTCCGGCCCAGGGGGAGGTGTCTTCGACCTGCCTCCGGGCACTGGTGGAAGCGGTGGGCCGGGGGCCTTTCCCAACGCCCAGCGCCGTTACTACACGGGCATGATGGTTGGGCTGGCCGGGATTCTGATGCTCTTTACCGGGTTTACGAGTGCCTTTCTGGTGCGTCGAGGATTAGCAGAAGACTGGCAGTCCATCCCCTTGCCCACCCTGTTGTGGGTGAATGCGCTGGTTCTGCTGCTCAGCAGTGGCTGTCTGGAAATGGCCCGCAAACGGGTCCATGAGATCGCTTCACTGCGGAAATGGTGGCTGGCGGCGACGGTTCTGGGAGTGGCCTTCCTGGTTGGCCAAATAGTCGTCTGGAATCAGCTCTGGAATGCCGGTCTTTTTCTGGGCACCAATCCGAGCAGTTCGTTCTTTTATGTTTTAACCGCGACTCATGGAATCCATCTGCTGGGGGGCGTCATCGCGCTGCTGGTCCTGAGCGGGAAGCTGTGGAAGGGCCTCTTGAGTCGAATGCACGCCGATGTGATGGCCCTGTACTGGCATTTCATGGATGGGCTGTGGGTGTTCCTGCTGCTCTTGTTTGTAATTGCGAGGTGACCTAGATGGCAAACGCTAGAACGGGGCTCTGGGGCGGGGGAGGCTCTCCCTTTGCCATGGGCTCCAAGAAGCTGGGAATGTGGTTGTTCATTCTCTCCGACGCGTTGACCTTCTCAGCGATGCTCTTTGCCTACAGTTATGTCAGGGTGGCCAATCCGGACTGGCCCAGACCGTTTGACGGTCACAGCATCTTCTGGGCCAGCGTCATGACTTTCTGCCTGCTCTCCAGTTCACTGACGATGGTGCTGGCGGTGGGGGCGGCAGGTCGCGGAGACCGCAAGAAAGCCGTCCGCTGGATCCTGGCCACAATCGTGGGAGGTCTGCTATTCGTCATATTGCACACCAACGAGTGGATGGGACTGATCCATGAGGGAGTGACCCCTTTCGACAATCCGTGGGGAGTGCCACTCTTTGGTGCAACCTTCTTCACTCTGACCGGCCTGCACATGACTCACGTGACACTGGGTGTCATCTACCTGGGCGTGGTTGCCTGGGGCTTTGGGGGCGGGCGCTTTAACGCGGAAGATGTCGAGGTGAGCGGTCTCTACTGGCACTTTGTCGATCTGGTCTGGATGTTCATCTTTCCCCTTGTCTATCTGATGTCAAACCAAATCTAGCAGTGAAAAGCCTATGAGTTCTCACGATCACACGAAAGCGTATCTGATTGTCTGGAGTGGCCTCCTCGCCTTGACTATTCTGGAGGTCATTCTGGCATACACCAGCCTGGCCGTGACCGTCATGCTAGTGACGCTGCTGGTGCTGTCCTTTGTCAAGACCGGCCTGATCGTCGCTTATTTTATGCACATGAAGTTCGAGCGCAGAAGTCTGTTCTGGACTTTGATCCCGGCGACCGTCATCTGCATCGCGCTGCTGTCGGTTTTCTTCGCTGACAGCCTGCGCATTCTTCAACTCGGGAACTAAGTCAATTGAACCAGGGAATCCGGGCACTGATTGTTTTCCTCACCGGTTCCAGTACTGTGCATCTGGGACTGGCCCAGGGCTGCGCCATGTGTAAGAGCAGCCTGGCAGCCCAGGGACAGAACGTCGTCGGTGCCTTGCAACTGGGGATCGTCGTCCTCCTGATCCCGCCGCTCGCGATCATGGGAACCTTTCTCTACATCGCCTTTCGACAAGAGGACAATGCGTCCCCGCCGCCGCCCGGGTCTTGAACAAGAGTTGAGCAGATTGAAATAATATAGGCCTGACTTTTGTTGAGCGTGAGTTATTTGGAAATATGGCAAATCAAGTCGTAAGAAAAAAGGGCGTGAAAGGGGACCAGCAGGACAAGGGACAGATCCGGCGGCGTAACTTCACGTACGCCTGTATCTTCAGCTTTCTCGGCGCCAATTTCCTCATGACTCTTCGCTTCTTTTTCCCTCGCACGTTGTTCGAACCCAAGAGCAGTTTTACGATCGGGTATCCGGGGGATTTCGGTTTCGGGATCGACACGCGTTTCCAGCAAAAGTATCGAATCTGGGTAGTACGAAACGCCGAGCGCCTGTTTGTGATTTATGCCCGCTGCACGCATCTGGGCTGCACGCCCGACTGGGTGGAGAGCGAGAACAAATTCAAATGTCCCTGCCATGGAAGCGGGTACGACAATGAGGGTGTCAACTTTGAGGGGCCGGCACCACGCCCTATGGACCGGGCCAAACTGTCGTTGGATGCACAGGGTCAGATCGTGGTCGATGTCAGTCAACTTTTTCAGAGCCCACCCGGGGCCCCCAGCACCTTCGACAACAGTGGTGCTTTTTTAACCGTTTAATAAGCCTCCAGGAACCGACCATAAGGGTAAGGATATGCCGGACGATCCAGTTTCGACTGAGCCAGGCAAAAAAAAGGACTCATCTTCGGTCATAGCCAAGGTCAAGGATGGCATTCAGCCCTTCATTGACAAGGGCAAAGAAGATCTGAAGTCGGCTCAGGACTACAAGAAAACCCAGCTCTGGAAATCGGTCTTTCGCCACAAGCTGGATGAAACACCCCGGACTCGAGCTCTGGCGGTATTGACCAATGTTTTCCTGCACCTTCATCCGGCCAAGGTCAATCGAGATGCGGTCCGGTTCAGTTATACCTGGGGCATGGGAGGCATCAGTTTCTATCTCTTTTTCGTCTTGACCATCACGGGCGTGTTCCTGATGTTCTATTACCACCCGACCAAGGGACAGGCCTTCGCCGACATCATGTACCTGGAAAACGATGTGCCTTTTGGGGGTTTGCTTCGCAACATGCATCGCTGGGCCGCCCATGCCATGATCATCACGGTGTGGCTGCACATGCTTCGAGTCTTCCTGACCGGTTCCTACAAGACGCCCCGGGAGTTCAACTGGACGATCGGAGTCATTCTTCTGGTTCTCACGCTCCTTCTATCCTTTACCGGATACCTGCTGCCGGATGATCAACTCGGCTTCTGGGCGGTAACGGTCGGTACCAGCATGGCCAGGGCAACCCCTCTTCTGGGGCATGAGGGCCCGTTCGGTCCGGAGCTGGGCATGACAGCCTTCAACGATGTTCGCTTTGCCCTTCTGGGGGGGTCGATTGTCGACGCCAATGCCCTGCTGCGGTCTTATATCTGGCATTGTATTGCCATTCCTCTGATTCTTTCGGCGCTGCTGGCGGTGCACTTCTGGCGGGTGCGAAAGGATGGGAGTATCTCGGGACCATCTCCGGTGGTACTTGAATCCGAGCTGAAGAAGAAATTCAAAATCTGAATCGGCACCAAAACGGGCAGGTAAAAGAGGGTTAATCAATGGGTCAGCTTTGGGAAATCGTCTCGCTCCCTGACAATCTTCCGATTGTCTTCTTGCTGGTGCTGGTTCCTTTTTTTCTGTGGTACGGCTTGCGGCAGGCCTTTGCCAACGATCGACTGATTGCCCGACTGGAAGCCGATCCGCAGCTTGCCAAGACTCACCACCGCAAGAACGAGCCTTTTCGAGAGGGTTGGGATCAGAAGGTCCATGTGTGGCCTTACCTGCTTCGCATCGAGCTCCTGGCTGCAGTGATCGTGACCTTGGTGCTGATGGTCTGGTCCATCGCGCTGAACGCTCCGCTGGAGGAGCCGGCCAATCCCAATCTCACCATGAATCCGGCCAAAGCTCCCTGGTACTTTCTGGGCCTGCAGGAGATGCTGGTCTATTTCGATCCCTGGATCGCGGGAGTCGTCATGCCGACTCTGATCGTCATGGGATTGATGGCGATTCCTTATGCCGACAAGAACCCTCTTGGAAACGGTTACTACACTTTCCGGCAGAGAAAATTTGCCATTCTCGCCTTCTGCTTCGGCTTCGTGATCCTGTGGGTTTCCTTCATCCTGGTTGGAACCTTTATCCGTGGTCCCGGGTGGATGTGGTTCTGGCCCGGTGAGATTTGGGATCATCACAAGCTCGTCTTCGAGACGAATCGCCATCTGCACGAGATCCTGGGAGTGACCACCCAACCCTGGAAGGGAATGGTCGGAGGCATGGCCGTCGGGCTCTATTTTCTTGTGGCCGGCTGGATCTGTCACCGATTTGTGGTCTGGAATGACTTTACACGTCGAATTTACGCACAGATGACGCTGACCCAGTATCTGATCCTCCAGTTCTTCATGACCACGATGATCTCGCTCCCGGTAAAAATGGCTCTCAAGCTGCTCTTTCGGATTAAGTACGTGATGGTGACTCCATGGTTCAACATATAAAAGGCTGGTTCAGGAAGCTTGACGAGCGCCCGGTGCCTGAAAAGGACCCGGTCGTCTACTCGTCCCTGGGAACGCTGCTGGCCATCTTTTCCCTCCTCATGATGTTGAGTCTGGTGTGGGCCTTCTATCAAGAGATGGTGGGACTGCGGCCCTGGCGCCAGTACCAGGAGGAGTTTGCTGGACTGTATCGGGATGCGCTGGAGGACCTGCGACCCATGAGGGAGCAGGAAGTTGTGGAAATCAAGGCCAGTTCCGGTTATCAGCAACTGGAAGAGGAACTCCTCGAAGCGGAGAACCAGATTGCCTCGGATCTGAAAGGACTGGAGGAAGAGGAGGGTCAGATCCGGGCCCAGCTGACCGCAATCACCAAACCCTTCGCCGGTGCCCGCAGCGAGCTCCAGGCCACGATCTATGGGCTGGAAACCGCTCAGGGAGCCAAAGAAGGACTGAGTAGCAGGGTCGAGGAGCTGAAGCAGCGATCTTATGAGTTCGAGATGCCGGATGGGACCCAGACCTTCACCTATCTGGAGCTCGAGGAACTGTTCACGGATCTGAAGGCTCGCCAGGGAGAAGTCCAATCCAGAAAGTCGCGGGTACTGAGCGAGCCCGGGGAGTTGCGCGCGGAGCGCGATACCTACCTGAAGAACCGGTTGACCGGACTTACCGAGACGCAGATCGACGGGCTGATTGCTGGTGTTGACGCCTCGCAAGTTGATATCAGGCAGATTCACAACGCCGAAATGAACCTGGTGGACCGCTGTGAATCGTGCCATCTCGGCATTAAGCAGCCGGTCAAGCTCACGCCTGACAACATGGGTGGGAAGCGGCTTTTTGTCAGTCACCCTCGCAAGGGGATGTTGACCACCCACGACCCCGAGGTCTTCGGCTGCTCGCCCTGCCACAATGGCAACGGGATCGGGACGGTCAGCGCGACCAGAGCGCACGGGAGGTACAAGCACTGGCTATGGCCTCTCCACCACCCTGAGAATTTCGAAGCCGGCTGCATTCAATGTCACCTTCTGGACCGCCAGCTCGAGGGCGCCGAGACTTTCAACGCAGCCAAAGATCTGTTCCAGAACCGCGGCTGTCGGGGTTGTCATGCCTATGATGGATTTGATGTCGAGCCTGCCCGGATGAGGGAGGCCCTCAAGGGCATCTCCGATTTGCAGGCCGAGAAGGAAGCGACTCAGGTCGAGATCGAAAGGCTGATTGAGCAGGCGGAAACCGCCGAAACCAATGAGGGATTCAAGCAGCTTAACGCAGAGGCCACCAGCAAGACTCTGCGGCTTGCGGAGATCGATGCTGATGCCCGCACGATGGATGCCCGTCTGGATGAACTGCTGATGGAGCGCAAGAAGCCGGCTCCCAACCTGAAGGAGGTTCGAAACAAGCTGCGCCGGGAATGGATCCCGGTCTGGCTCAAGTCGCCCCAGGCGTTCAGGCCGAAAACGAAAATGCCGCAGTTCCGTCTGACGGATAAGGAGATCGAAGCCATCTCCGCTTTTGTCTGGCAATCGGGGATACGTGAAGGGATCCCTTCACACCCTCCCGGGGATGCGGTACAGGGCCGGCAACTCTTCGAGTCTCGAGGATGCTTGGCCTGTCACTCGGTGGGCGAGGACGAGGATTCCGTGGGCGGCACTTTTGCAGCGAACCTGAGTCGCGTGAGCGAGAAGGCAAACTACGATTATCTGGTGCGCTGGGTGCATAACCCGCGAGAACGGACTCTGCCCTATGACCCCGTTCTGCAGAGGGATGTCACCAGGGAAGACTATGAGAGTCGCGGCCTTCCTTTCCAGTTCGATCTCAACAACAACAAGAGCCCCCTGGGCGATCACTCCCTGCAGGTACAGAATGAGACGGTAATGCCCAATTTGAGATTGAGCGGGGAAGAGTCCCAGGATATCGCAGCCTACCTGATGACCTTGAAAAGAGAGGATGTTGCGTACCCGCCCACACCTTTCATGGAGGATTCACAGCTCTTCGACCGCGGACGTTTCCTGGTACGGCACTACGGGTGTGCCGGCTGCCACGAGATTGCCACGCTCGAGGAGGAAGGGAAGATCGGAACCGACCTCACGGGGGAGGGCAGCAAACCCATCGAACGGCTCGATTTTGCCTTGCTGACGCACCATGCCAAGGGAGAGGGCTGGTACAACCACAAAGGTTTCTTCGACCACAAGCTCGAGAATCCGGCCATCTTCGACGAGGGGAAGATCAAGAAGGAGCTGGAAGAGCTCAGAATGCCCAATTTCCACTTCACCGAGGAGGAAATTGATCAGCTAACCTCCTTCCTGCTGGGAAGCGTCGAGTCCAAGATTCCGGAGCAGTTTCATTACAGGCCGAAGGATGACAGGCAGGACATCCAGAAAGGCTGGTGGGTGGTCAGGAAGTACAACTGCCAGGCCTGCCACCAGTTCACTCCGGAACAGGAAACAGTCCTCGAGACTCTCGACCAGTATCAAAGCGATCGGGCCGAGAAGCTTCCTCCCAGCCTGGTCGGTGAGGGGGCGAGGACCAACCCCGACTGGCTGAAAGGATTTCTCAAGAACCCCGCCTTGAGTGCCACCGACGTGCACCACAACGGTGTCCGGCCTTACCTGGACGTCCGCATGCCGACATTCAGTCTTTCGAACGGTGAAATCGGGGTCCTTCTCCGCTTCTTCGCGGCCCTTTCGAAGCAGCCGCTACCCTATCTGCCGCAGCGTCTCGAGCCACTCTCGGGGCACGAAACCAGGCTGGCCCGCGAGTTGTTTACCAGCAATGCCGCGCCCTGCCTGCGCTGCCACGCTACCGGGGACCCGAGGACGGAC
Source organism: Acidobacteriota bacterium (assembly GCA_965248635.1). Lineage (GTDB taxonomy): Bacteria > Acidobacteriota > UBA6911 > RPQK01 > CBDAPI01 > CBDAPI01. The sequence continues at coordinate 1,394,185 of OZ252114.1, forward strand.
ATGGACAAGACGGCTCCCGACTTTACGCTGGTCGCGGAAAGGCTCAAACCCGATTGGACTCAGCGCTGGATCGTTCATCCCGAGATCATCCGTCCCGGCACCACCATGCCGTCGGAGTTGTTCCGCCGGGAGGGCAATCGCTGGGTCTTTGCTCTGGCCAACTTTCCCAGTTTTCGCGACTACGCAGAGGACCACTCCTGGCTTGTGGTACGCTACATGTTTGAATACACTCCGGAGGAACAACGGAGGCTGATGGGCAGGTAGAGAAAGGTTGCCCGGTCGAGGTTCAGATATGTACTATCTTCGGAATTTGATTGCTCTTTCCCTTGCCGCAGTTGTCGTCCTGGGCTGCGGAGGCGGTGGCGACGCAGGCTCCCCGTCGCCGGCTGAAACTCCCGGAGAGACGCCCGCTGCCGCGCCGGCCGGGAAATCGGTGGATGCTGCAACTGCCGGAAGTGTCTCTGGGAAAGTGAATTACGCCGGTGAACAGGGCCGGAGAGCTCGGATCCGGATGAATGCCGATCCCAACTGCGCCAGCCAGCACAGCTCTCCTGTCTACGCGCAGAACCTGGAAATCAACGAGAACGGGACCCTTCAATACGCCTTCGTGTTCGTCAAGGCGGGTCTCGAAGACTACACCTTCCAGCCTCCTGCAGAAGCAGTAACATTGGATCAGAAGGGGTGTCTTTATACACCTCACGTGATGGGCATCCAGGCAGGCCAGGAATTGAATGTGTCGAACAGCGATGCAACGATCCACAACATCAATCCTTCCCCTGCCAATAATCGGGACTGGAACGTCTCGCAGGCTCCCAATTCAGATCCGATCGTCCGCCGCTTCCCGCGTGCGGAAATCATGATCCCGGTCAAGTGTAATGTCCATCCCTGGATGAAGGCGTACATGGGCGTTGTGGCCCATCCCTATTTCGCTGTCACCGGGACCGATGGAAGTTACAGTCTAGAGGGCCTGCCTCCGGGAGACTACACGGTAGAAGTCTGGCATGAGAAGCTGGGGGCCCAGGAGCAGAAGATCACAGTGTCTGCGAATCAGGCTGCCACACTGGACTTTAACTACGGAGGCTAGGAGCGGGCTCCGGTCCTCTTTCCGACTGGTTGAGCCAGCAGTCCCTCCAGGCACTCGATCTCCATGAGCAGGGCGAACAACCGTGCACTCCACCTGTTCTGCGTCTTGCTGGCTGTGTGTACGTTTGTCCTGATCGTCGCCGGCGGGCTTGTCACCAGCAACGATGCAGGTCTGTCGGTTCCGGATTGGCCGCTCTCCTACGGACAGTGGATGCCCCGGATGGTGGGTGGGGTTTTCTACGAGCACGGCCATCGCATGATCGCGGCCACGGTAGGGATGCTCACGGTGGTTCTGGCCTGCTGGCTTTTTCTGGCCGGGGCGGATCACCTCTTAAAGAGGCTGGGCTTCTTTGCGGTGGTGGCGGTCGTGTTGCAGGGAGTACTGGGGGGACTGACGGTGTTGCTCGAGCTTCCAGTGGCGGTTTCCGTGCTTCACGCCATACTGGCACAGGGTTTTTTCTGCATCGTGATCTCTCTGACACTGTTTACATCACCGTCCTGGCCGCCCGCTGCGGCCGACCTGGCCCCGTCCGTCCAGCCAGGGTTTCGGACAGCTCGACTCCTCACCCTCGCATTGTTTGTCCAGCTCCTTCTGGGTGCCGTGCTCCGTCACAGTGGTACTATCGACGGGGTAAAGGCCACCCGGATCGATTTGCTGGCTCTGGCGGGGCACCTGGTCGGAGCGCTGTTCGTCGCTGGTTTGATCGTAACCATAGGATTGCCGATTCTAAAGACCGTCTCGACCGGCCCGATAGCCCGGTTGAGCAGCCTTCTGCTCGGACTCCTGGTCGTGCAGCTCGGATTGGGAGTCGGTGCACTGATGGTGCGCCTCCAGGCCGGCGATCGAATTCAGCCGATGCCCGCTGATGTTGGTGTGACAACAGCGCACGTGGCCGTTGGTGCCCTCATGCTGGCTGCGAGTCTCATCCTCACGCTGCTCCGGTACTCTGACGAGGCTGGTGACAGAGCGGTGACGCTGGGCCCCGGTGAGGTTTCATGAAGAGTGAGGCAGCCGTCAGAGTGTCCGCTTCGGGTGGATTCCTGTTCCCTTACTTCGAGCTCCTGAAGCCGAGAGTTTCTTTCCTGGTCGTGTTGACCACCGCCGCCGGGTTTACTCTGGCATCAGCTCTCCCCGTCGACTGGCCCGCTCTGACCTGGACCGTGCTGGGCACTGCTTTGCTCTCGGGTGGATCCGCTTGCCTGAATCAGGTCATGGAGCGCCAGCCGGACTCTCGCATGACCCGGACGGCCGGTCGCCCTTTACCCACAGCACGAGTCAGTGTGGGGTCGGCGACTGCCTTCGGAATCGTATTGATCCTGGCTGGTACGGTCGTCCTCCTGTCCACCACCAGAGTGCTTCCGGCTGCCCTGGGGCTGGCCAGCGCCGCTGTCTATCTCTTTGCGTATACACCCTTGAAGAGACGGACGGCTTTCTGCACTACGGTGGGGGCAGTACCGGGCGCCATTCCTCCTTTGATCGGCTGGACCGCTGCCGGCGGACAACTCAACCTGGAAGCCTGGATGCTTTTCGGGATCCTCTTCTTTTGGCAGTATCCCCATTTTCTGGCCATTGCCTGGATCTATCGGGATGATTACCGGAAGGGCGGGTTCAAAATGCTTCCCCTGGACGATCCATCCGGGAAAAGGACAGCCGGGCAGATTGTTCTTTTTGCGGTCCTGCTCTGCGCTGTCAGCCTGTTTCCCTGGGCATTTGGACTCGCCGGCAGAATCTATTTCTTTACCGCTCTGCTGGCCGGTATCGCTTTTCTGGCAACGACTCTCAGCCTGCTGAAGATCCCCACAACACCTTACGCTCGATATGTCATGAGGGCTTCCGTCTTCTATCTACCTTGGCTGCTGGCGGTCCTGGTCTGGGATCGGCTCTGAAAACGTTTCTCGTTCCTCGTTCCTCCAACGAGGAACGCGGAACGCCCCTACTTGATCCGTTCCGTTAAGAGGAAAGTGATGTCGTCGGTCTGGGCGCGATTCTGCGTGAAGTCCTCGATGGCATTCAGGATGCTTACCTGAAGCGCTTCGGCTCCCTTGCTGCCGTTTTCCTGGATGAGCTTGATCAGCCTCCCTTCCTCATACATGTCCCCTTTCATGTTTTCGGCTTCGGTCAACCCGTCCGAGTAGACCACGAGAAGATCACCCTGGTTGAGCTGAATCGGAATGGCGCTGTAGTCAGCAAAGTCAAAAGCTCCCAGGACCAGATCCTCGGAGCGCAACTCTTCGATCGTCCCATCCTCCTTTCGGTAGAGATAGGCCGGATTGTGCCCTGCGCCGACGTAGTGACCCGTTCCATTTTCATCCAGGCTAAACAGGAAGAGGGTCACAAATCGGTTTGACTGGGTTCTCTCGCAGATAAACAAGTTGGCCCGCGCCAGGGCCTCGGTCGTCTCCATGCCCGACCGGAGTTGTAGATCCAGGGCCCCCTGCAGAAGAGAACTCAGCAACGCAGCCGAGACTCCCTTCCCGGAGACATCCGCCAGGACTCCGATCAGCACATTGGTGCCCACGTCATAGAAGTCATAAAAATCGCCCCCCACATGATGGGTCGGCTCGCTGAAGGCACGCAACTCGTAGGACTCGGTCTGGGGCAATGTAGGAGGCAGCAGTGTGCGCTGGGTCTCTTGGGCCAGGGCCATTTCTTTTTCGAAAACCTTCCTCTCTTCCATGGCCTCCAGCATCCTCAGCTTTTCAAACACGTTGCCTGCTTCCAGGGCGAGTTTGCTGAGGATTTTCTCGTCCAGACCGGAGAGGGCGTGCATCGTCTTGGTGCTGTCCAGATAGAGGATTCCCCGGACCTCCATCTCTTCCGAGTCCGGAGAAACCCACTTGAGTGGCAGGCAGGCCAGAGCTCTCAGGTTCATGGCCACAATGCTGTCCTGCTGAGCCAGATCACCGGCGATTCCCTTGGTCATGAACACGTCTTCGCCGGTTGCGGCCACCTGGCGGACTACCGTCTTACTGGCCTGCACGAACTCGGACTCCCCCATGATGCGGCCGTGACCGTCCATCCCCACCACATACTCGAAACCGGCAGCCTCACCCATGAGGATGAAACCGCTCTCCGCCCCGGAAATCTTGAGTGCGGAGAGGAGGATCTGCTCAAAGGTACTGTTGGCCGAGAAGCTCTGTCCGAAGTTGTACTGGAAGTCGAGAAGAATCGACATCTTCTCGAGATCGGACTGCCCCGTGTAGGCAGAGGGAAGGTGCTGAATCAGTTCGAGAATGGAGGTACCTTCATCGATCGTTGTGTCGTCGTGCCCATCCCGGGGATTGCCCACGAAATAAGTGATCTCGACTTGAGACCTGCCCTGCCCCAGCGAGATCCGGTCGCCCGATCGAAGAACCTGTTCGGTCATGCGATGACCGTTGACGAAAGAGCCGTGGGTACTCTGAAGATCGACCAGGTTGTAGCCGTCCTGACCCTTCACGATTCTGGCGTGGTGGCGCGAGACATAGGGGTCCGTCAGGATCACGTCGGCATCCGATTTGCGACCCAGGAGTGTCTCATCCACGGACAGGACTAAGATCTGTTCTTGACCTTCGGAGGTAAACCATCGCAGGTACGGACTTCTCATCACCATGAGTAGTTAAAACAAAGGCTGGCCAAATTCAACAGGAAAAGAGATTGCGGCAGCGGCTGAGCCGTTGCGGCCAAGCGCGCTTTCATGGTCCGATTTCATGATACCGGCCCTCATAAAAGAGTAAGGGATCGCGAGGTTTGCGGCTCAGGCACCCCTCGGCAACTCGGCCTACCAGGATAGTGTGGTCTCCACCCGGACAGGTGGTCTCCAGTTCACACTCAAGGCAGGCCAGGCAACCTCGGATCAGGGGGGCTCCCAGGGCCCCTCTCCAGTTCAGGTACCGTGTCCGATCGACCCCCGACCTGGCAAAGTGGTCGGACAAGTGAACTTGTTTCGCGGACAGGATGTTGATTGCAAACACTTTGCTCTCGAGAAAAGAGTTGAGCTCGGCCACCTGGTTGTGGAGACAGACTAGAACTAGAAGGGGGTCCAGCGAGACAGAAGTAAAGGAGTTCACGGTGATTCCATAGGGTCTTCCCGCACCGTCGCAGGTGGTCACGATCTTGCGAAATTTCCCAGGATTTTTCGGAACAGTTCAGGATTCATTTTCAACGCGGATACTCCCCTTTCAAGAAAGAAGCACTTTAGCAGTTCTACGGTTCGCCTACCAGGTTACGGGAGAAGCGTAGGGGCCGGTCTTGTGCCGGCCCGTTTCGCGACCGGGATTTAGATGTCGGCGCCAGGAAAGTGAGAGGGGCCTCAGGGCTGCGTCCGGGAATTTAAACGTCCTCCGCCCTGAGGCCCCTCTCACTTTCCAGAACCCAGAACCCATTTAGTGAAAATCATGTGAAGGGAGTTTTGCATCTCGGATTCGCAGAGGCCAGAAGCGATTCGCCAGTACGGAGACGACGTTATCGGAATTCTGTACGACGCCTTCAATGAGGAGAAACGGATGGCTCACCAGAGTGATCCGGTTTTTCTTGAAAACAGGAGGCTTGACCACAATGTTGGCGATACCGGTTTCATCCTCGAGGCTCAGAAAAAGAAATCCTCTGGCGGTTAAAGGGCGCTGGCGGACGATGATCCCCCCGGCAACCCGAACCCGTTGACCATTTTTGACCGAAGCCAGACAGGAGGCTGAAACGGCTCCCTTCTTAGCTACGAACTCGCGGATAAGCGCCATCGGATGAGGGCCTGTTGTCAGTTTGGTTCCCCGATAATCTGCCTGAAGGCGTTCCAGTGCATTCATGTCCGGAAGGGGGTACCCGCTGTCACTTACGGAAGGAATGGAATCCAAGAGGGGACCGGATGGACGGGACGCTTCTTCTACTTGCCAGAGGGCTTTGCGGCGTTTCATTCCAAAGCAGTTCAAGGCACCGATTTCGGCCAGTGTCACCAGTTCCGGTTTTTGCAGTCGACATCTCTTCACAAAGTCATCCAGATCTCGGAAAGATCGCCTCTGACGTTGTTCAACGATGCGACGACCTGCTTTCTCCCGGAGTCCCTGGGTGTAGCAAAGCCCCAGTCTCACTGAACCTTCGAGTTCAATCGTACAGAGCCAGTCCGATTTTGTGACATCAATGGACCGGATCTGCTGGCCACGGTGTTGAGCATCTTTGACGAGAGTTGCCGGGCGATAAAAACCCATGGGTTGATTGTTCAGGAGAGAAGCATAGAAGGCTTCCGGAAAGTAGACTTTCATATAGGCACTCGCGTAAGCCAGCAAAGCGAAACTGGCTGAATGAGATTCAGGAAAACCATAGAGTGCAAAGGAGGATATGTAACGGATGATGGTGGCTGCCGTTTCACCGCGGATTCCGTTTCTTTCCATACCCCGGCGAAGCTTGGCTTCAATCTTTTCCATCCTTTGTTCAGAACGCTTGAAACCAAGTGCGCGTCTGAGTTCTTCGGCTTCACCTCCGGAGAATCCCGCCACGGTCATTGCAATCTTCAGAAGCTGTTCCTGGAAAATGGGGATACCAAGAGTGCGCTTGAGTATGGGTTTCAGGGAGGGGTGAGGGTAGGTGACAGGTTCCAGCCCGGCTCGTCTTCTCAAATACGGATGCACCATCTGCCCCACAATCGGCCCGGGTCGAATGATTGCGATCTCCACGACTAAATCATAAAAACAAACCGGTTTGAGGCGAGGCAAGGTCGCCATCTGAGCCCGGCTTTCGACCTGGAACAACCCGACCGTGTCTGCTTTCTGCAAGAGCTCATATACACGAGGGTCATCCTGGGGAAGATGGGCCAGATCCACCTGCTCACCCGAGTGCCTGTGAATCAGGTGGATCGCATCCTGCAGCGCTGACATCATTCCCAGACCCAGCAGATCGACCTTGATAATGCCCAGATCGGCACAGTCTTCTTTGTCCCATTGAATGACTCGCCTGCCCGGCATACTGGCATTCTCCAGGGGAACGACCAAATCGAGCCGGCCTCGGGCAATGACCATTCCTCCGCTGTGCTGCCCGAGATGTCGAGGGAGATCTTGAATCCGCCGCCACAGCTCAAAAAAGAGCCGGGTCCGATGATGAGAAGGGTCCAGGCCGGATTTCCTGAAGTGATCAGTGTCGATTTCCTCGGGATGAGGTCCCCAGCTGGTGAGTAGTTTGGAAAGTCGATTGATGACTTCAGGAGCGAATCCGAAGCTTTTCCCAACTTCTCGTGCTGCACTTCGGGCTCGATAGGTGATTACGTTGGCCGTCATGGCTGCTCCAAGTTGCCCGTAGCGTTCGTAGACATATTGGATGACCTGTTCCCTCCGGTCTCCACTGGGGAGATCAATGTCGATATCGGGCCATTCACCTCGTTCCTCTGAAAGAAATCGCTCAAAAAGTAGATCCATTCCCACCGGGTCGACGGCAGTGATCTCAAGGCTGTAGCAAACAGCACTGTTGGCAGCGGACCCGCGGCCCTGCGCCAGGATTCCCTGTTTTTGGCAGAACTGAACCAAGTCCCAGACGATGAGAAAGTAACCGGCCAGGTCCAGTTTTTCGATCAATGCAAGTTCTTTCTCGATTTGCCGGCGAGCCCGTTGATGGTAGGGGCGATAACGCCCTCGGGCTCCCTGCTGGGTCAACTTTCTGAGATAGCTGTTCATGGTCTCCCCGACTGGGAGAGGAAAGAGTGGAAACTGATATCCCAGGTTCTCCAATGTGAAATGAAGCCGTTGGCTCAAGCGGCAGCTGTTCTGAAGAGCTGCCTGTAGATCACTGAAGAGAGATTGCATTTCTGCAGGCGGCTTGAGATATCGTTCTGAATTCACTGCCAGAACTCGGCCGGCTTCTGGCAATGTCGTCTTCTTACGGATGCAGGTCAGGACATCCTGCAGAGGCCGGCGTTGCTGGTTCGCATACAGGACTCCGTTTGAGGCCAGCAGGTTCAGACCATGGCGTTCTGACAGACTGATCAGGATTTGATTCAGGCGTTCCTGATCACGCAGGAAGTGGCGCTGGATCTCGACAAAGACACCCTGGCTCCCAAAGATCCCCTTGAGACGATCCAGCATCCGAGAGGCTTTTCGCAAACCGTTATTGCAAATCGCTTTTGCGATGGGTCCCTCCAGATTCCCGGTCAGGCACACCAGTCCTTTCGAGTGCGACTCAATCTCGTCAAAGTCGACCGCTCCCGTTCCCTTGGGAGCCCGCAACTTCATTCGAGTGATGAGCTGGCACAGATTCTGATAGCCCTTGCGATTCTTCACCAGGAGGGGAAGTTCTCCTCCTCCTTTCAAACTGATTCGCGCTCCTACCAGAGGGCGAACTCCTGCTTCGCGGCAGGCTTTGTAGAATCGGGGTGCTCCAGAAACTCCATCTCTGTCGAGCAGGGCAAGGGCAGGGTATTCCAGCCGGGCCGCCTCTCGAGCCAGTTCTTCCGGTAAGGAAGCTCCTTCCAGGAAGCTGAAAGCACTACTGGTTTTCAGTTCGATGTACATTCTTTTGCCTCCCGTCTCCCGCCTCTGGCGGTGGAGACCGAGAGTGGGAGGGGCCTCTCCCGCCTCCCGCCTCCCCCTCCCGTCTCCCGCTTCCCGAAATCAATCGTAAATCCCCTCAACAAAGTGTTTTCCCACAAGTTCATCCCAGTAGATTCGATATACCACACCATCCACCATTTCGATGTCCCACTCGTCTCGAGACCAGGCCCTGTCTGAGTTTCCAGGTTCCTGAACTCTTTCCATTTCCCACCAGTTTCCAGAGGATCGCCAGGGACCGGAGCAGCCGACGATTCGGTGAGTGTGTACTTCGATCGGTTGAGGGGGTCGCAGTCTTCGCAGAACCAGGCTCACTCGCATTCTCCCCGGGCTCTCCTGAGGCAAAGACGTTGAGCTCTTCTCGAGAACAACCGGAAAAGGAGTGAGTTGATAACGATCGGGCTGGTGGCTATCCGCCGGCACAACGGTTCCCAGATGAGATTCCCCGGTGAGCGCGTTCAGTCTGGAGAGAGTTCGCGAGAATTGCTCCGGATGAGTCTGGTGCGGCTCCAGCAGAGAGTGTTGAAAAATCTGAGGCCGCGAAGGTTGTGCTTCCAGCTCGACCCGAGAAATTGCAGCCGTGGGTTTTCTGGATTCGAGTTTCAGGCGCAGCAGGGAGAGCAGGATTTTGGGATTTCGCATCGGAAAGGCCAGAGAAACGGATTGCCGGTACCGGCCCTCATTCACCAGTTCGAGGCGAAGATCCAGGCGATCGGTTGCCAGTCCGTGATCTTCCAGTTGGCGACAGAGTTGCTCCAGGAGTTTCCCGAACAAGAAGGTCAAAGGCTCAAGATCTTCAATCTCCCACTGCAGTTCTTCCACGGCAACAAAACGTGGTGGTTCGGTTACTGGTTCAAAAGGCTTCAAATCTTTCCCGCGAGCCAGTCGCTGAAGCTGTAGTCCTTCCTCTCCCATTCGGGCTACGAGCTGTGACCGGGGAAGATCAGCCAGTAAACCGATTCGGCATATCCCCCACCGTTGCAAGGTTGCCAGGATCTCGTCTGAAAAGGAGTGCAGCGCGAACAAGTGTTCAATCGAGAAGTCCCGAATGAATTGGCTGGTCTGTGGTTCCGGAACGCGGCTGCCTGGTTTCAAACGCGCTGCCAGAATCGCCACAATCCTGGATGAAGCCAGGCCAAAATGAAGAGGTTCCGTCTGAATGCTGATTTGAAGTAATCGATCGAATACCTGTTCCTCGTATCGTTGAGAAACAGGGAACAGAACGGCACCCGAAGGATGTTTTTCCGCGCGCGGGGAAAACGATCTGGCGATGCTCAGAGTGGAGCGCGGGTCAGAGCTGTAGATGGCAATAAATCTTGACATGGCCATGATGCTTGCCCCGAAGCAGACTCACACGGGTGGTGAGTCCTCGCAGGAGTTGAAACTGATTCGACAGCAACAGACGAGATTTGTGCCGGGCCGACCTCCAGCGGACGGAGGATCGGTCCAAACCAAACACTGTAGTTGCCGCACTTCCCGCACAGGGGCTGTGAGAGAGAAGAAAAAAGGCGACCTTCTTTCCCTGAAGAACCTTTTTGATTCGAAACCAGCAGTGAAACGGAATTTTCTGAACGGTTGCTTCACAGTTTTGATTCGAAGGCGCCTCCAGATCGAGGACGATCACTCTGAAGTCTTGAGAGCGAGTCAGAATATCAGCGGTTTTTAATGAGTTTTGAACCTTGTTCAAAAGAGAATCTCCCTGGCATTGGATCCACAAAAATCGCTGCAGTTGGATGCCGGCTGTCCGGGCAAAGTGAGGATCAAAGGTGTCGAAGGTATCAATGTAAGCGACGCGGAAATGTCCGGAAGTGGTCGCTGCAAGAAGCCTAAAAAGCAAACTCGTTTTGCCACTCGAAAAAGAGCCGGTGAATTCAGAAATCGTTCCCAGGGGAAGTCCCCCCCGCAGCAATTGATCCAGTGACTCAATACCGGTTGGGAGAATGGGTTCCGGGTTCCGAGTTCCGAGTTCCGGGTTGTGGGTTTTGGGTTGTGAACGAAGGGAAGAGAGCATTTGTTTTCACCTTTTGTTCACCTATATTAAGGATTCAGGAGGCAAGTTGCAACCCGTATTGTTCAAAGTTCAAAGTTGCACCTTGAACCTTAAACCTGCAACCTGAAACGGCGCGAGTGCAACGAGTGCCAATCCGGAACCCGGAACGTGAGATAATCACGCACTCGAATGTCGGCACATCCCAAACCATCCTTCCCCCTCCGCTCAAAACTGCTGGTTCTGCTCGTTCTTATTATTGGGATCTTTATTCCTGTTCAGTTCTGGAGAGGTGTGTGGTTCGGCCGCGAGCTCACGGATGCCCAGTTCCAAAAAGTCTTTAGTGAGAACACCAAACCACGATCGATCCAGCACGCTCTTGTACAGATCGACGAACGGATTCGGAAGGGTGATCCCGAGGTCCCACGCTGGTATCCGCAGGTGGCCTCTCTCTCAGACCACCCTCTGCCCTTGATACGGGCCGAGGCCGCCTGGGTTATGGGACAGGACAGTCGATCTGAGCTCTTTCATCAAACTCTTCTTACCTGTCTGGAAGACTCCAGCCCTCTGGTTCGTCGGAATGCAGCACTGGCGCTTGTCCGATTTCGAGACCTGGCGGCACTCGATGAACTGCGCTCCATGCTGAAGAACTGGCCGGTTCGGAGCTCCGTCGCCGGTCGAGTGGAGGTTCGCGCGGAACCGGGCCAGTGGGTACACAGTGATGTCGAACTGGCAGTCGTGCTCGGTGAAGATGGGAGCATGACCGAGATTCGCACTGAACTGCGGGGGAGGATTCTGGAAGTGACGGTAGTTCCGGATCAGGCAGTTGCCGAGGGGAAGGCTCTCATTCTTCTTTCTCCCGACCCGGAGCATGTGTGGGAGTCTTTGCGGGGCCTGTATCTCATGGGCACGAGAGCCGAACTGGAGTTAGTGGAATCCTGCGCCCGGAATCCCAGTTACACAGAGGAGCTGAGAAGACAGGCTCGAGCGACCGCCGAGGCGATACGGGAGCGCTTCCCCGTTAAAGGAACCTGCTTACCAGGGAAGGGAGCCGAAACCGGCTTCAACCTGATCAAGATCCACCATGTCAATCGCGTCCCAGGGGCATCCGTCCAGAAAGGTATCCTGGGGCCCCTTGCTGATGCACAGCTTACAGCCGATGCAAAGCAGCGGGTCGACTTCAATCCGCCCCAGAGTTGGCGCTTCGGGATCGGTGACCCACACCATGCAGTTCTCCACCGGACAGTAGTCAACGCAGGCCGGAGATCCGGCACACCCTGTACAGGAGTCATTGATCACCGCGACAATGCGAGGCTTTCTCTTGCGCTGGTGGGTCTGTTTGACGGTGGTCGGATCTTTCAGTACATCAACAGGCATCTAATCAGCTCCCGTCGTCTCCTGACCGGTGTTCTCACCGCTGCGCTGAGCGGTAGCCGCCTCGACTTCCTGGTCTCCAGCCTCTTTTTCCGGTGATGCTGGAGGCTGAGACGTCGGTTCCGTCCTCCGGGCCTTTGTTTCTGCTCGAGCCGCTGCCGCTGCGGCTTTTGCTTCTTTGGCTTTTTTCTGCTCTTCCTCGAAGTGACCGAGTGGATACCAGGAGACCTCATAATCAGGAAACTCGTCCTGAAAGAGTCGAGCTACAGTTTCCCGCTCCTCCTCGGGGCCGTACTCGGGGCTCGCGCCAAAGAGCGTGACCGTCGCATAGTATGGATTAACGGCCAGGCTGCCGCCCCCGCCCACGTGAAGGGTGGCCCGAGAGTCATCCAAACCGGTGTCTTCCAGACTTTGCCAGGCCCAGTTGATAATGCGCTGGTCCAGTTCTTCCCCATAGGCACGAAACTTCAGGGCACGAACCAGAACTTTCTCCTGGTCCTCCACCGTGAGTTGGAAGACCAGATAGCGAAAATGAACTCCGCTGTTTTCGACTTCAAGACCAGGGATCTTACTCAAGTCGATTGCCATTCTTGCTCCAGCCGGGACAGTCGTCAAAGTGCCTGGTCAACGAAGAGGCTCAACGAGATACCTGCAAGCATCAGAAGCAGGCCAATCCGGAATCCCCAGATGCTCAGGGTGGACTCTCCGGAACCCAATAGTCCGAAGATGGAGAGCAGAGCCAAGCCCAGCAGGGAAATGCTCAAACCCAACCAGATAAACGTCAACCCTTTCCTCCAAGTGTGCTTTGAAAGACGAATCGTGCCATGTGATTCGTCCTGATGCAGGCTGGCCGTCGAGCCGGGGCCCACTTCACCAAACCCGCACGGTGCGCAATTCTAGCCTCACCTGCTCCGGGAAACAAGAAGGATTTCAAAATGATCCCCCCCGGAATCAGGACGAAATCAGGTCTCTCAGTCTCGAGTTCAGGCCAGCTGATAGGTCTCCTCGGTATCGGTCTCGGGCTCTGAGGAAGCAGCTCCATTGAGCTGGGCCAGTTCTTTGTCGGTTACCTTCAAGCGGCGGGTTGTCTTCTTGTAGTAATGCGGGTGCTCGTTCTTACGTGCGTTATACACTTCAGTCCAGCACTGCTTGCATTCCTGGAGATGGTCCAGGAAATCGAGCTTCTCGTCCAAATCAAGCTCATTGCAGAGAAAACGAACAACCGTCTGTCGATTGCAAATCTCTGTCGGAATCATCTTAAGAATCTCCTATAAAGTCTTATTAATCCCCTATAAGACCGAATCAGGCCCCCGAAAGTTTCAAAAAATGCACTTTGTTGCACACCAGACCTTGTCTCTGAGCAGGGTGTTTGGGCGGTGATAATGGTCACTTCTGCGAAGTTTTTTGCACCTTCACCCACAAGGTTACGGTTCCGGGGTTCACGCTGAGGTTACCCTCCACCGTTCTGGGCGGTTCCTTGGCTCCAGAACAAAAAGGATGAAACATTCCACGGAGTCCAATCTCTAAGCAGACGCAAAGCAAAAAAGGTTGTGACTATCTGCTAACTCTCGGAAAGGAGAAATCAAGATGAAACATGCCAGGCTCAAATCAGCATTGCTGCTTCTGTTCTTGAATGTCTTCGCTCCCGTGTCGCTGGCAGGAGGGGACAGCCAGTTTTCGGAAGTGGAACAGGCGATCTATAAGGAACTTCTCAAGTTGCCCTACTATGGAGTCTTTGACCACATCCGTTTTGAAGTGGTCGGGGACCGGATTGTGCTCAGTGGGCAGGTGACTCGTCCGACTCTGAAGAAATCAGCCGAGCGAGTTGTGAAAGGCGTCGAAACCGTCATGGAAGTAGAGAACCGGATTGAAGTGCTACCTTTGTCCGGTTTTGACGATGAGATCCGCCTGTCTCTCTTCAGGTCCATCTACGGGCGGGGTGACTTCCTGAGATATGGAAGCGTTCATGCCCCGATCCGTATCATTGTGAGAAACGGTCACGTCACTCTCGAGGGTGCCGTGGCAACCGAACTCGAGAAAACCCTTGCCTACCATCGAGCAACCGGAGTCTTTGGTGTCTTCTCGGTGACGAATAACCTGATTACCTGACCCTCAGGAAAGGTTCCAGCGTTCCAACGTTTCAACGTTCCAAATCGAATGGGGAGGCGCTGGGGCGGCCCGGCCCCAGCCCCTCCCACACTGAGGAATCCCAGATTCCTTGGAACCTTGGAACCTTGGGACGTTACTGGAACCGGAAGCGGTAGCGGATCCCGAAACGGACATACAGCCCCGGGTCTGGAAACCCCACAAAATGGTGAAACTCCCGGTCCAGCAGGTTATCGATCCGAGCGAAAAGCGTCAAATCCCGGGCAGGGTGATAACTGACCGCGAGGGCTGTGTTCGCGTACCCTCCCACCTGGTCCTGTTCGGGAACCGGGATCTGAAAATCGAAACGAGGACCAACCCAGGTGTTATCGACGTGGAGGTGAGCCCGGCGGTGAAAGCTCCAATCCAGGCGAATTCCGCCCAGCCAGCGGGGCCGATCCCGAAGAGGTTCAGCGGATCCTTCGATCTCAAAATCGAGGTAAGTCAGGTGGCCGGAGAGTCGCAGTGACTCAGTGATACGCCCCTGGGCCTGTGCCTCCACCCCCCGGGTTGTAACATGAGAGCGATTCACGAGCCGAAACAGTTCAGGACTGAAGTCGATCAGATCAGTAAAGGAATTGTGATAGTAGGAGAGAGAGACCAGGCCTTTTCCATTGGCCAGCGGTTGCTCGATTCCAACATCGAAGCCCCGGCTCTTCTCAGGACGCAGATCCGGATTCCCCACGTTGGGTTCTCCTAGGGCAAAGAAGGAGGGCAGTTTGAAACCCTCCGCCCAGCTGGCCTTGATCCGGGTCTGGTGGGGGCCCAGACGAACGCTCCCGCCCAGGCGGGGGGAAGCCTCCAGCGAAGCATCCTCGCTGTTGTCGATCCGCAGGCCGGCATCGAATTGATAACGGCCCTGCGCGTACCGCACCTCGCCTCCCCATGACCAGGTGTCTCTTTCCAACTGAAAGCCGCCCGGAAAGAGGTCGGCAATGACGGCATCCAGGGTGCCGCTTTCGTGTCGGAAGGAAACATCCAGGCCCGCCTGCCAGCCGGATCCAAACACCCAGAAGTGATCCAATTGAACCCGGGCCCTCTCGAAATCGCTATCGGAGTCGATCCCGGGCCGAGAGCTGAAGGTGGGAGGAATCTCATCCAGAATGGGAGGGGTTTCGGCCCCCTCCAGGCGGTTGTAGTAGTCAAAGTGAAATCGCTGGAACCAGCTCCCGGTGATCTCCTGAAACCAGGTCGCCCCGAAGACCGTCTCCTGGACATCGGAGCGCTGAGGTTCGCGCGAGATGGAAAATTCGGACCCTCCTCCGTTGGGAGGGAAGCCCTGGACCTGACGATCGTGGAGACGGAAATGGAAATCGAGAGCCGACTCTCCTCCCAGGCTTACCCCGCTGGCGAAGGAAAACGAGGTCCGTTCCAGATCTTCGTTCTCAACCTGCTCACCGACTTCCAGATGGGATATGTTGGCCGAGTAGTGCCAGGCCTTGAGACGACCCTGACTTCCGGCTCCAAGCTGCCAGGTATCAAAAGAGCCCCCCAGGAAGTCCACGGAGACATCGGGGGTCCCCTCTCCTTTTCGAGTAATAATGTTAATGACCCCCGCGATCCCTTCGGAGCCGTGCCGAACCGACATTGGCCCGCGCACGATCTCGATGCGATCGACTCTGTCGAGGCTGAAGGCTGTCAAGTCGAAGGACCCGCCCAGGATATTGGTCGGGTCGTTGAGCGGAATCCCGTCGATCATGACCAGAGTAAAATTGGAATCCCCCCCTCGAATCGAGACGGTGCTCAGCCCTCCCCGGCCACCCACCTGAGAAAGATAGACGAAAGGTGTGTGCTGCAAAAGCTCCACCACAGTGTCTGCCTGGCTGAATTCAATATCACTCCGCGAGATCACCGAGACGGAGGCGGAAATCTCATCGATCGGCAGCTGCTGGGCGGATACCGTGACCACGGTAGCCTCCGGCTCGGGTACCCCGGTGGAGCCGGCGTTCTGAGCCTTCAGGCCGGCAACCAGAGTTGGTCCGATCACCAGCAGGGCAGCAGCCCACCAGAGGGGTCGGGTAGAGACCGGGACAGAGTTCAAGGCGTCGGATTCTGCTCTCAGAATTGACCATCTTAGTGAACCAGGGTTCATCGCTTCAAGTCAGTTGGGGCTCCATCATTGTGCTCCTTTTTCGACAGCTCACCGGCCCACTTTTTTTAATAATCTTTTTGAAGTTGCGAAGGAGTGGTGTACAAAACCAATATGCATTTGATTTCTTGTGCCCTGCTCATCGCCGTTCTGTTGCCCTGTCAACTTGCCATGGTGTTTCAACCAGTTCTTGGACAGGATACTCCAATTAAGCCCGAGGAAGCCATCACACTTTTCAACGGCAAAGATCTGAGCGGTTTCACCACCTGGCTGAGCGACGATCACCGGAAGGACCCCTCTCGAGTGTTCACCGTGGCTGATCAGATCGACGGGGTCCCCGCGATTCGCGTCAGTGGCGAGAAGTTTGGCGGGTTCGTCACCCGCGATTCGTACCGCGACTACCATCTCATTGTGGAATTCCGGTGGGGATTGACGACCTGGGGCATCCGCCAGAACCGGACTCGCGACAGCGGAGTCCTGCTCCATTGCCAGGGGCCCGACGGAAACGCCAGGGCGGATTTCAATGGTCCCTGGATGCGTTCGGTGGAAGCCCAGATTATTCAGGGAGGAGTGGGGGATATCATTCTGATCGCAGGCTACAACCGGGCGGGAGAGAAGCTGGATCCGGAACTGACCATACCGGTCTCGCGGGACCGGGATGGAGAGCCCTGTTATGACTCTGAAGCGGCACCCGAGACCTTTCGAGCTTTTGCTCGAATCAACTGGTACGGCCGCGATCCTGACTGGAAAGATGAGCTCGATTTTCGCGGTATTCAGGACGTCGAGAGCCCGGTTGGAGAGTGGACCCGTCTGGAGGTCATCTGCCGAGGAGATGAGCTTACCTACATAGTCAATGGGAGGGTCGTCAACCGGGGTTTCCATTCCAGCCTGACGTCCGGTCGCATCCTCTTTCAGTCGGAAGGCGCAGAGATCTATTTTCGCCGCATCGAATTACACCCTGTGAACTGATGGGCGCTCGTTCTCACTCGCGCCGGTTCCACACGTTGCACGTTCCGTGTTCCACGATTTGGAATCAGGAGTCGATCAGACCACGCTGGTCGAGGAACCTGGTGACGAGTTCACAGAACAGGTCCGGCTCTTCCCGGGGTAACCAGTGACCGCAGCCGGGGATTATCTCCAGTTCCGAGTCGGGGAAAAGCGGCTGGCTTCGAATCCCGTGCCAGGTTGGTATCAGACGGTCGTCGCCCCCGTGAATCAGCAGCACGGGAGCTCGAATTTGGCCCAGACGATCCTCGAAACAGGTCTTGCACCCGCGCAGGGTGGCTTCCTGGGAGAGAAATGAGCGCCAGCCCGTTGCCAGCTGTTCATTCCTGGCCAGACATCCCCGCACTATTGCCACCAGCTGGGTCGAGGGTTCCCTGTTCAGAAAAAGGCGCAAGGCAATCCGTGCCCCGAAGTCGGAGCGCGATGCAAGCCGACCCAGGCGAATGTGAGTCGCGGGTACCCTCCCTCCCAGCCAGGTGATTGGATTCCAGGCGAGTCTGCGGAACAGGCCCAGGCTGTTGACCAGGACCAGGGCCTTGACCAGGCGTGGTTGCTCCAGGGCGCAGCCCATGGCCACCAGCCCACCCATCGAGAGGCCCACCACTGAAACCGGTCCGGCGATTTCCTTCTCGATCAGTTCACCGACACACTTGATCAGGAAACGAGCGGTACAGGGCTGGGTGAGGGGCAAGGACCGACCGAATCCGGGCAGGTCCGGGCAAATGACAGTTTGCCGGGCAGCCAGCTTATCCCTGCAGGTGTCCCAACTGAGTGCCGAATGATCGATGCCCCCTCCGTGGAGCAGCACCAGAGTGCCTGGAGAATCTCCGTGGCTCGAGTAGTAGAGTGGTTGCCCGTCTGTGACGAAAGTGTGTTCCACTTGCGAAGGTACCTTCATCTCGGCTTAAGTACTCCCTGGTTATTTTAGTGCGCTGCACAGTACTCCTGTCGGCGTTCTTTGAGGTTGATATTGGATCTACATCGGCCCGCCAGCCGCCAGGATCCGTGTCTCGGAGCGTGGAACGTGAAACGTGGAACTACTCCCTGAGCCGCCGGGACACCTCGGGCAGAACCCGCGTCACATCTTCATCCAGTACCAGGTCCGCAGATGCATCGTGAGCGGTAGGACCTCGGTTGATAATGGCGTAGAAAGCGCCAGACTGCCTGGCAGTAAGTGGGACGGAGGCAGCCGGTTCAACTGTTAGAGAGGAGCCAACAGACACTGCCAGATCGGCGCTCCCGGCAGCTTCGTAGGCAATTCGTATGGGCTTCTCTGGCATGCTTTGTCCAAAGGAAATGGTGGCCGGTTTCAGGAAACCGCCGCAATCGCAATTCGGGGGTTCGCTAGTCCTTCGGAATCCCTCGTAGACAGGCTCAGGGTCGGCCTGGCGTCCACACTGGATACACTCGATACGGCGGTTGGTGCCGTGCAGTTCGACCACCGCTTCGTCTGGAGAGCCAGCCAGCTGGTGAAGGCCGTCGATGTTCTGAGTGACCAGAGTTTGGATCCACCCGCCACCTTGAAGATCGGCGATTGCCAAGTGGCCTCCGTTCGGTTCGGCGGACCTGAACGCGTCCCACCCCGCCAACTTGAACTGCCAGTGCTCGACCCGGGACTCGTGCGACGCCAGGAAGTCCTGAAAGTAGACCGGGCGCCACTCTTTCCAGAGGCCGTCCGGGCCCCGAAAATCAGGAATACCCGATGCGGTTGAGATTCCAGCTCCCGTAAACACGAGTACATACTTGGATTCAGACCAGACCTTGATCAGGGTTTCAATCGGATTCATGAGGGAAGACAACAATGGGTTGGGCCACTTCGCCGGCCTGTCGCGCGATTGCAATCAACGAATTATCGTGGAAAAGGCGGCAGTAACCGGCAGGGCCGGGCACGCTGACTGGGTTGCCGTGCCGGGCATGTTTTGCCGAGTCTTCCTGCAAATCGATTCTGGGGAAGGTCGGCAACAGGGTATCCATCCCTCTGAAGCCGGTGGCCGGAGGCGTGGAGAGTTCGTCGAGTTGTACGGCGTCTGACAGGCGGAAGTCCCCTGACCGAAGACGGCATAAATCCCCCAAGCAGGCACCACAGCCCAGTTTCTTGCCAATCTCATGCGCCAGAACGCGAACGTAGGTGCCAGCCGAGCACTGAACCTGGACTACCAGATCGGGTCCCGAGAGCTCCATGAACTCAATACAGTGAATGGACACAGCCCTGGGTTTTCTTTCGACAGTTTCTCCTCTGCGCGCCTTCTCATAGAGGCGTTCTCCAGCGACTCGAACAGCTGAAAACATGGGGGGCGTCTGCTCGATTTCTCCCTTAAAGCCGTGAAGGGCTTGTTCCACTTCTCGGCGCGAGAAATCGGGCACCGGTTTGCGGGACTTGACTTCGCCTTCAAGGTCGTAAGTACTGGTGGTGACTCCCAGCCGGATTACGGCTCGATAGGTCTTGTCACTCTGCTGAAAGAACTGTGCCAGCCGCGTTGCATTTCCCAACAGCAAGACCAGCACGCCCGACGCTAGTGGGTCGAGGGTGCCGGCGTGACCGACTCGAGAGTTAAAGAATTTCCTAACGGTCTGAACCATGTCGTGAGAGGTGGGCCCCGGGGGTTTGTTGACCACCAGCGCACCGTGAATCGGGGCCTCCTGATCAGGCTGAAATCCGGTCATGTAGTAGGGCTGCTAGTTCTCCGACAACCTGCTCCACCGCTTCGGCTAATGAGGCTGAGACGGTCAGTCCGGCGGCATTCCGGTGGCCTCCCCCTCCCCGGTGCCGGGCGATTGTCGCCACATCCAGGCGGCCGCTTGAGCGTAGACTGACGCGCGTTGTGTCGGAACCTTCCTCTCTGAAAAAGGCAACAGCATGGACGCCATTCAGAGAGAGGGGATAGTTGACAAACCCTTCCGTCAGGTCTTTGCTGGCTCCTGTTTTGTGGAGCATTTCCCGAGTCAGCAAAATCCAGGCAATTGGTTTAGTGGGATGAACCTGAAGTGTGCCCAAAACTTCAACCAGAAGTCTGATCCGAGAAAGGGGCTGACTCATGTAGACGGCCCCGGCGATTTCTGCTGGACGAGCACCCTTTGCCACCAGATCGGCCGTTATCGAGAATGTCTTCCGGGTTGTGTTCGAGAACTGGAAGGACCCAGTATCGGTCAGGATGGCTGCGTACAGATTGCTGGCAATCGAAGGCGTAATTTCCGCCTCCAGAGTGAGGATCAGTGCGTAAACGAGCTCCGCTACCGCAGCAGCGGAGTCATCTACCCAGTTGAGGTCGCCAAAGGTGTCAGTATTCGAGTGGTGGTCGATGTTGATGACGTGGTTGTCTTGCAGGTTCCCCAGGCCGGTTCTGGACAGATCGTTACATTCCAGAACGATGAGCGAATCGTAGTCTCCCCGCAGCTCTGAGTCGATACGCACCAGGTTAACGGCAGGCAGTCGAGAGTAAGCTTCCGGAACCGGATCAGCCTGGAGGATGTCAACCTGCTTGCCAAGCTGTTTCAAGGCGCACCCCAGCGCCACAGAGGACCCAAGAGAATCGCCGTCCGGTCGGGAGTGAGAGAGGACAGCAAAAGAATGGTGCCTCTCAACGAACTCAACAATCTTTTGCAGATTTGGATTCATGGTGCCAGGCCTCAATCCAGGTCGACCATATCGATTTCTGTCCGGACCAGATCGCCACCCAGGATTCGTTCGCTTTCTCGAACCAGCTTTTCGGCGATTTGCTCCAGCTTCCGTCGATCGGAACCGATCGACACGGCTCCTATCAGTCCCCGCTGGCGCAGCTCCTGGTAGCCGATTTCCGCCACGGAAAAGTTGAAACGAGAGCGAATCCTACCGGAGAGCTTTCGAACGACGTTACGCTTTTCCTTGATCGACTGACAATACGGAAGATAGAGTTCCAGGGAGCAGTAGACGATTGGCAAATTCCATTCCCCTACCCGATCGTCCCGCCGCTGGGCCCGTGCCCTCCGAAAGTTGTCATCCGGGCGGCTGCTCAGTCGAGCTTCAGACGAGCTTGGACTGCACCTCTTTCTGGGTGTAGGCTTCGACTACGTCGCCGGGTTTGATGTCATTGAATGAGGTCAGCGAAATACCGCATTCATAATCGTTCTTTACTTCAGTCACATCTTCCTTGAAGCGGCGTAAAGAATCGATTCTCCCTTCGTGGATGACCACGTTGTCGCGGAGAAGTCGGACTTTTGCACTCCGTCTGACACTGCCGTCACGTACATAGCTTCCAGCGATCGTCCCGAACTTGGGAACTCGAAAGATATCCCGGACTTCTGCCCGTCCCAGGATCACTTCCTCGAAAGTCGGATCGAGGAGTCCGACCATGGCCTGTTCGATTTCCTTCGTCACCTCGTAGATGACGCTATGCAAACGGAGATCGACACCCTCTTTTTCCGCTTCACCGCGCGCCTTCGGCTCGGGTCGGACATTGAAACCGATGATAATCGCGTCAGACGCCGCCGCCAGCACGACGTCCGTTTCAGAAATGGCACCGACACCGCTGTGAATCGCCTTGATCTTGACCTTTTCGCCACTGAGCTTGGCAAGGCAGTCGACCAGAACTTCGGCCGAGCCTTGCGTATCGGCCTTAATGACGATGGCCAGCTCCTTGACTTCCCCTGACTGCATTTTGCCGTAAAGATCTTCGAGGCTGACCTTGGACCGCTGGGCCTGCGCCCGTCCCCTCTCCTGCTCGACTCGATAGTCGATAATGTGTCGGGCTTTCGTGACGTCCTCAATCATTTGAAATGGGTCACCCGCCAGCGGCACGCCCTGCATTCCCAGGATCTCGACTGCGCTGCTGGGTCCGCACTTCTGAATGGGATTTCCGCGATCATCAAAAATGGCCCGGACCTTGCCCAGGGAAGTTCCCGCAATGAAGGAATCGCCAACGGCGAGACTTCCGTTTTGAACGAGGATGGTCGCCACAGCCCCACGACCTTTGTCCAGTCTGGCTTCCAGCACAACCCCGGAGGCAGCCCTTTCGGGATTGGCCTCGAGTTCGGCAACGTCAGCCACCAGCAGAATCATTTCCAGGAGAAGATCCAGGTTGGTCTCCTGAATTGCCGAAACCTCGACCATGATCGTGTCTCCACCCCAGTCTTCGGCGATCAGTTCGAATTCGGTCAATTGCTGTTTGACTCGCTGGGCGTCCGCCTCAGGTCGGTCCACCTTGTTAATGGCAACAATGATTGGAACCCCTGCGGCCCGGGCATGGTCGATGGCTTCTTTCGTCTGGGGCATGACCCCATCGTCAGCGGCCACCACCAGGACGACGATATCGGTCACCTGAGCTCCCCGGGCACGCATCATCGTGAAAGCGGCATGACCCGGAGTGTCAATGAACACGACCCTCTTGTTGTCGACATCCACATGGTAAGCACCGATGTGCTGGGTAATTCCCCCTGCCTCCCCGGCAGCCACTCGGGTTTTTCGGATGGCGTCGAGCAGCGAAGTTTTTCCATGGTCGACGTGACCCATGACGGTAACAACCGGGGCTCGGACCACCATGTCTTCGGGTTGTTCCCCTTTCTGATCGTCTTCAATGACTGCCTCTTCAAACGAGACAAAATGGGGCATAATCTCAAAGGCCAGGCAGAGTTCCTCGGCTGCTTTCTGATCGAGAGTCTGGTTGATGTTGGTTGCCATAACTCCCATGTTGATGAGCTGGCGGAGGATGTCTTTGCTCTTGATGCCGGTTCGTTCGCTGAGTTCACGAACTGTGACGTTTTCGGGCAGCGTGACTTCGGCCGGAGGGCCTTCCTCAATCACTGCCGCTTTAGTCGTCGGGGCTGCCTCGTCAGGGCCCCTGACTTCAGCGCTGACGATCCCGGGTTCCGCCCCTTCGGGCTCATCTTCGACCGTTGAGGGCAGTTCGCCTCCCGCGGTCACGGGCTCCTGCTCGACCACCGGGAGGGTTTGCCGACTTGCAGCGCTTTCCCCGCTGGCGGCTGCTGGGGGCGCCGGTGGCACGATCGCGGGAATGGAGGCTTCGCGAGCAACCAGTTCCTCCTCGGCTGCCGATGCGGCCAGCGCTTTTTCAAGGGCTTCGGCCGTTATACTTGCCTCGACCTTCTCGATGAGCGGTTCATCGTCGATGGACACTTCGACCAGTTCCGGGATCGTGGGCTCCTCTTCGTCGATCAGACCTCGATAATGTGCCTGACCCTTTCTTGGCTTCATTGAACTCGACAGAGGGCTGAAGAAAGTGGGTGTTTCCTCCACCTTCTTTTTGGGCCGACCCCTGGCCTTCCCGAGTTGCCGGATTGTTTTCTTAGCGGCCTTTCGAGGTTTGGCGGCGCTTTTCTTCTTTTCTTTAACTTTTTCCGCTCTGATTTTTTCTTCCTTTTCCTGCTCGGTTCGCAACTGAAGTCGCCGGCGAATGCGATTTGCAATATCCTGATCCACCGGAGTATCGGACGATGGAACCCATACCCCAATTTTCTTGAGCTCTGAGATCACGTTTGAATTTAGAAGTTCGAACTCAGATGCCAGATCGCTGACCGTAATTTGTTCCATGCTGTCAACCTTACTATCTGCAGGACCGAGTCGCTTTCTCGGTCTTCCAAGAAGCTATTCTGAAACGGCCTTTTCTTCTTCCTCTCTCGCTGAATCTTCTGCCGGAGTCTCTTCGAGCTCCCCGGGTTCTTGACTTTGCGCCGCCGCACTCGCCTGGACCTCTTCCAGAGAGCTCTCCTCATCGCCGGCGACAGGCGGGTCTTCGCTCACGGCCTCCAGTTCCGGATCTTCCTGGGAGTCAGGCTCTTGCTGGTATTCGCGGGCCACTCTCAGGAGCTTTTCAGCAGTCTTCGGACCGATTCCTGGAATGGATTCCAGTTCCTCGTTGGTCTTGGCGAGAAGAGATTCAACTGTGCCGATTCCTTCTTCTTTCAATCGCTCCCGCAGTTTTTCGCTGGTGCCGGTCAACTTCTCTAGAGGTATCTGCGAAGCCTCGACGAGCCTTTCCATGTGGCTGAGGATCTCGAGTTTCTTGTCCTCCTCACTCTTGATGTTGATTTCCCAACCCAACAGTTTGGAGGCCAGACGCACGTTCTGTCCCTTTTTGCCGATGGCCAGGGAGAGCTGATCCTCTGGAACAATGACCTCGAGAACTTTGCTGACCGGATCCATGATCAGGACTTTTGAAATCTTAGCTGGATTCAATGCGTTGACCGTGTAATCGAGGATGTCACCCGAGTACTGGATGATGTCGATCTTCTCGCCCTTCAAGTCGCGAATGACCGCGTTGATACGACTCCCTTTCATGCCCACGCAGGCTCCAACCGGGTCGACGGTTTCGTCCCGGCTGGCGACCGCAACCTTAGCCCGCTCACCACCTTCTCGAACGGCATTCTTGATCACAACGGTGGCATCATAGACTTCTGGAATCTCGGTTTCGAAGAGACGGATCAGAAGACTTGGGTCCGCCCGGGAGACGACGATCTGAGGACCTTTGGTGAGGCGGTGGACCTTGATGATGACGGCGCGAATGCGGTCGCCCTGTTTATAGAGCTCGTTTCGTGATTGCTCGGGAAGCGGCAGAATCGCTTCGGTGCGACCGATATCAAGAATGATGTCGCGTCCTTCAAAACGGCGGACAATACCATTCACCACCTGTCCCACCTGCCCTGAGAACTCTTCGAACACAATCTCTCGCTCGGCTTCGCGAACCTTTTGTGTGATCACCTGTTTGGCAGTCTGGGCCGCGATTCGCCCCAGTTCGAGAGTCGGCTTGGGGATCTCTATGTAATCTCCCACGATAAAGGTCTCATCAATTTCCAGGGCGTCAGGCAAGCCCATTTCAGTTTCATCGTCCTCCACCTCCTCGACGATTCGCTTGACAGCGAAAACCTCGATCGTACCCGATTCAGGATCATAGCGACTCTGCAGATCCTCTTCGCTCTTGAAGAAACGCCGGGCCGCGGCTACCATCGCGTCCTCGAGGGCTTCTTGAATCAATCGAGGCTCAATTCCCTTCTCGCGACTGACTTGTTCAATCGTCTGGGCTAGCGGATTTGCCATCTCTTAAGTCCCTCTGGTCTTTCACGGCGCTGTCACTCAAAGCGGTGGATCAGGTTTGCCTTCTTGATATTTTCCAGCGGAATTTGAAAGATCTCGCCTTCGCATTCCAGTTCGATCACCTCCGCCCTGATGCTTTTGAGCCATCCCTTGAATTTCCGCCGGTCGCCCACTTTCATTCGGGTCGTCAGACAAATTTCGTTTCCCGCATATTTCTCGAAATCACTGGCACTGAAGAGAGGTCGCTCCAGGCCCGGCGAAGAAACTTCCAGCGTGTATCGATGCGGAATCAGGTCTTCAACGTCCAAGAGAACACCTGTCTTGCGGCTGACCCTCTGGCAGTCGCCGAGATCGACTCCTCCTTCTTTGTCGATGTAGATGCGAACCAGTGCGCCCCGTCCCTCTGGAAGGTACTGGACATAAACCAGCTCGCAACCTTCGTCTCTAACCAGGCCCTGGATCGACTGATGAATCTGATCGGCAACTTCGCCTTTGGCTGTCACTTCTCCATAAAATAAAAAAGTGGGCAGAAGCCCACTGATTTCAAATACCAGCTTGCGGTTAAGTATACGCGAGGATGAGAGGTTAGTTCAAGATCTTGACAGGGCCAAGCTGGCTGACATTTTGCTGGATTTCAGCAGCAGGTCCGGCCACCACGACCAACAGAGAATCGCTTCTCAAATAGGTGCCCAGTACGTCCGACAGCTGACGTTGCTGGACGCGGTCGAGGCGCAAACCATAGTTAACGAGGTAGGAGATGCCCTGGCTGTAGAGATTTGCCTTGAGCAACTCGAAGAGGGTTCCGGCCGGCTCCTCCAGGGCCTGTTTGAGTTCCAGAAATGCCAGCTCTTTCGCCTCTTTGTACCGTGCTTGATCGAGTTCACCTGCTGCAAGAGTGTCCAGAGCACTCAGGCACCTGTCCAGGTACTCCGCAACTCGCGAGCTGGGGACCCGAAGGTTGATCTGAAAAGCGCCCGGCATTGTCATGGCGCGCAGGCTGACCGAGCCCCGAATCTGGCTTGAGTCCTCAATCTCTCGAGCCCAAACCGGAAGACTCAGGGTTAAGTAGTGTTCCAGAACTTTGAGTGGGTAGTAGGCGCGGTCCGACATTGCGACGGTCAGGCCCCCGAGGCGTATCACGCTCTCGGGGCCGGGGGAATCGATCAGCAAGATACGCCTTTCTGTACTCGGCTCTGCCTTTCGGAAGGTAAAAGGGGCGGCCCGGGAACGAACCCAACCTCCCCAGGGTCTTCCCAGCGACAGGAATAGACGATTCTCCGTGTCTTCAAAAGACAGTGCCAGCTGGGCCTGGTTGGGCATCATCAGCTTGCGGTACTGGATCTTGACATCTATCAGCGTCAGATCCTGAACAGAGCTGAGAGTTCCTTCCACCGAATGGCCGTAAGGGTTGTTTCGAAACAACTCGCTCTGAAAAACCCCCTGTGTCTGATGATCTAGATCCAACTCTTTTTGAAGCGCTTCCAGAACCAGGGCCTGCTCACGTTGAAAGCTTTCTTCGGTGAGGTCAGGGTGAACTAGAAGCTCCGCCAGAGTGCCCAGGGCTGCTTGAACCCCCGCACCGGGAGCTTGTCCGTGAAAAAAGATGGCATCCCACTCGACAGTCGAGCGGAACTCGGCTCCAGTCTCCTCCAGATCCTGCCTGATCAGTTCGACTGATCGGGTCTTGCTCCCCCCTCGGAGCAGCATTTGCGCCATGAGGTTGGTGATTCCCCACTTTCCGACAGGGTCAAAAGCGGCACCATTCCGGATCATGAGTACGAACTGTGATATCTCGGGGTTACGAGGAGGAAGGAAGTACACCTCGAACCCGTTGAGTAAGGCCTTTTTCTGGACCCTGGTGAGGTCCACCTGCGCTGAGGTGGCGGCGGCGGCGGCCAGCCAGAGTGAAAGGGACAACAGCGCCAGGTTTCGTCTTGGAACCTTCATAAGCTGTGACCAGCGATCTCAAGAGTTCAGGCATTCTATCAGAAAGCAGCCGGAACAAAGGCTGTGGATCCGTATCTATGGAAGGGAGTACTAATCAAGTGCTCGTGCTCCATCAGGTTGCTCAGGAGAAAATCGATCGGTTAGATTTATGGAAGTGAGTCCTAAGACCAGACGAAACCTGCGAAGCGAATCCTGCTCGCTCGTATTGTCCTGTTCTGCATTGTCTCTGGTACTCCTGGTCTCCCTGGTTTCCGGCTGCAAAAAGCGGACCGCTGCGACTGCCCCGCCGCTTGTGACGGGTCCGCAGGAAGCTCCGGTTCGGGCTTCGAATCCGCCAACTCTCGAGGCCTCACTGGGTGGCGGTAAGGGCTCCGGGGGAAGTATCTGGCTGGTGTGGAAGTCGGACAATGCGGACTCCGTGGTCATCGACAACGGGATCGGTGACGTGCTGCTCCAGGGGCGTATTCAGCTTCCGCCTCATGTCCAGGCCACCTACACCGTCACCGCCCACGGTCCCGGTGGTTCGACTTCAAGGAAGGTCCGAGTGAACAACGAAGTCCAGGCCCGGACGGACTCGAGCGTAACTGGCCCGAAAGCCTGTTCCCTGGAAGAGGAGTTTTCTCTTCAGGTCAAGACGGTCTATTTCGAATTGGACCGTCCTCGGCTCGGTGACGAAGCGCGGCGGGTTCTGGATGAAAGCATTGCCTGGTTGACCAGGTCCGAAAACGATTCCATCCGTTTCACGGTTGAGGGATACAGCGATCCGGTCGGCAGCGAGGAATTCGGCCATGCAGTGGGAGACGTCCGAGCCTCACTGGTCAGGGCTTACATGATCGAGCGAGGGATTGATGAGGGCAGAATCCTGGCGGTCTCACTCGGAGAAGAGGGATCTACGGCCGAGCAGAGGGAAGAATTCCCGGGCCAGAATGGTAGGACCGCGTTCGTTTTGAGCAGGAAGGAACTGGAGGACTAGATGGATCACCTGGTTCGAGATCTTTCCGCCCCGGCCCGAGTGCTGGATCTTGGCTCGGGAGGCGGAAGTTTCGATTATTCCTCAACCAGTTCAGGGGTTGTAGCTGTTGATATCGCTTTTCCGGCTCCAATCCAGGGAGCCCTGGGCCAGGTCTGTGCCAGTTCCTCGGCCCTCCCGCTGAAGGATGAATCAGTGGATCTGGTGGTGACTAATCACACCCTGGAACACTTTGCGGAATTGGATTGTGCGCTCACTGAGGTCGACAGAGTCTTGAAGGAAGAGGGAGCGTTATGGGTTGCAGTGCCGGATAAGTCTTGCCTCGATGACATCCTCTATCGCTGGGTGTTTGAGGGGGGCGGACATGTCAATCTGTTTACTCTGGCCTCCCTTATATCGACCGTAGAGGCGCACACAGGCCTGCGGGCCCGGGAATTCAAGAGACTTTTTTCGGGATTCGTGTACTTGAGTCCCCCAGACCCTGAAAAGCTCGTACACTTCCCACCACGAGCCAGATGGCTGGGGATGGTTCCCCGTGTGCTTCTCAGATTCGGACTACGCTGGCTGAATTACCTGACTCGTCTATGTGACGGCTGGCTCTCTACTCGTCTCAGTCAGTACGGCTGGGGAGTCGTGTTCCAAAAGAGCAAGGAACCAGTATCGATGATCGAGTTGAAATGTGATGTCAATGTCTGCTTCCGGTGCGGAACTGGTCACCCGGACACTACACTGGTTTCTGTGGTTTTCCGAAAGCTGCTGTGGAGGACGTACAGCTGCAGCACCTGCGCCGAGAAGAACCTGTACTTCGATACGTTCCGGATTGTCAGTTCCAAACCATCGCGAGCTGAGTTCCTTGTTTAAGACATCTCTCCCTTCACGGTCTGGCCGGCTCTGGAAAATTCTCCCGGTGGTGGCCGGGGTGACCATCGCCACAATCGCAACCGTGGCTTATTTGAGCCGGGAGACCGGTGAGTCCGATCAACCCCTTCTCGGAATCGTGCGATCAGACCACGCGGACTTCGAACGGTATCTGCAGTCCGTGCAACTGGAAGATCGCGGCACTAAGATGCTCAAGAACCTGACGGGGAAGCGAATCGTCGGGTTCGCAGGAGCCATCACCAATCA
The DNA here is from genome assembly GCA_965248635.1 of Acidobacteriota bacterium. Lineage (GTDB taxonomy): Bacteria > Acidobacteriota > UBA6911 > RPQK01 > CBDAPI01 > CBDAPI01. Next base: position 1,423,439 of record OZ252114.1, read on the forward strand.
CAACGACCGTCCACTGGACGTGGTGGAAATCAGGTTGATTCTCTTCAACGCCCACGAAGCGGTCTTTGAGACCATCCGAACCCCGATCAAGCCCGGCGCTTATACGCCTCCGATTCTGTCTGGCAAGACAAGGGGATTCACCCTCTATCTGGAGGACTTCCCGCAGAGCTGGTGGGCGAGCCGAGCGGAAATGGAAATCAGCGGAATTCGGTTGGCTGGGAGTGCGTCGGAGGAGTCGACCAATCAACCTTGAGTGTGACCACGGTTACGTCGTCCCGTTGCTCTCGTCCCTCGATCCAGTCGCTCACTTCATCCAGGATAAGGGCCCGAATGTCGTCGGCTGTCAGGAAGGCGTTGGTCTTGACCAGGTCCTCCAGCTGCTCTTCACCAAACTGGTCACCCGGGGGGGAGATTTGCCAGCAGGAGCGGGATCGGGACTCCATTTCCCTGGCTGAAATCAGCTCAGTGATCGAAAACTATCTGACTGCACGCCAGCGGTGACGAGTTCTCCGATCTCGCTGTCGCTTGGAGGGCTTGCCTCGAACACACGACTCCAGACCTCGGGTCTCTCCATGCAGGCATAGACACCGGTTGAAGCAGAGGCACGAGCGCGAATCCACTCCAGCATTTTCAAGTACATTCGGGTACGAATGCTCTTGGCGTATCGAAGCTTGCCGTCCGGACAGGGGACCAGTTCTCCCAGCGGCAGAAAGCTGCCAGGGAATCGACTGCGCAAGGTGTCGCGCAGCCCCGAAGTCATACGCAGCGCTCCTATGGAAAACCAGGCAATGGCTTCCCCGGGGATGCGATCAAAAGTCTCGCCGACGAGACGCCGGTAGTCATTCTCCCAGTCCGTGTAGTGGACGAGCGGATCAAAGTGAAATCCCACCCTGTACCCTTCGTCCACACATTTCCGCGCAGCTCTTAGACGCTCTTCAATGGAGGCGGTCTTGTGCTCTTCCTGTTCCTGCACGTAGGGGGTGTTCATTGACCAGGAAACGACAGTTCTTTCCCTGTGCTCGAGCCCCAGCAGCCCCTCCACACAATCCGTCTTTGTCTTCAGCTCCAGTACCGCATTTCTTTGCGCGGCAAAAAACTCAACCAGTCTCCGCCCATACCCTGTGACGGGGTCGAGGGCCAGACTGTCGGCAAGTTCTCCCGTGCCGATGCGGAAGAAAGACCCCGGAGAGGCGGCCAGTACCGATTCCAACTCCCGAGTCAGGTCTTCAACGTTTGCGTGGACAACTATGTAGGGGAAGTTCAAGTAGGTCTGCAGATAGCAATAGCTGCATTCCATATGACAGTTGCTCGCAAAGTTGATCACAAAATAATTGCAGCAAACGTTGGCAGCCGAGCCCCTCGTCTGGCTCCCCGGACAGTATTTGAAGAAGCTTCCCCGGTGCCGTGTCAGGACCAGCGTCCTCTTTCCTACAGAGATAGTCGGCGTCTGAATCCTGGCCTGCCCCCGCAGTTGCTCCAGGGAATCGATGATATGTACGGGAACGCCGGATAGTCGTTCCAGTACCCGCTCGGTGATCACGGAGTGAAGGACTGCCTGTTCAATGAGAACTTGGTTGGGTAGGTAGGCTGAACTGATTCCGGTCATTGGTTGAAAGTTGAAAGTTAAAAAGTTGAAAGTTAAAAAGTTGAAAGTTAAGATTATAGCAAGTCGAACAGATCCGCCATCTCTGGTCGGTGGGCAGCCTTCTCCAGGTGCTCCGCCACCCTGGCCAGCTGATCAGAAGATTGAACGGAGAACTCGAAGGCGAGGGAGTTCCCTTCAAAAAAAGGCGGCGGCGAGACACGTATTCTGCGGGGAAGAGACAGCGCCTTCAAGCTGGTCTCATATCTGGAAACCATCTTTTCAAACTCGGGATAGCGGCTCTCGTGGAGTCTCTCCAGAATCTTACGGAAGGTCACCGCATCTCCGGCTCGACCCTGTTCATGAAGCGTGTTACAGCCGGTTGCGTTCCAGCAGCTGAACAGAGGTGCCGCCTCTCCCTGTTGAATCCCCCGGGCCCGCAGGTCGTCCAGCAGGTCGAACACTCTCTTCTGGTAGCTGCGGCTGGGCCGGTAGTGCCGGGCCAGATCGAGGAAAAGCTGCTGCTCCGATGTCGTCCACCGCGCCAGTTTGAGAGCAATCTCCACTCGCAGGATGGATAGGCTTTTCTGAATCTCCAGAGGCAAGCGGGCGACTGCCCTACACTGCTTGTAGTGAAAACGATCCGGGCGCACGCCCAGAGCCGGCAGATAGCTGGATACGATTTCTTCCTCGGAGACGCCCAGTTCGACCGCCAGCTTCGCCACTGCCAGGGCCTTCTCGAGCTCGGAGAACTCCCTGGTCCCGAGATTCTCGAAGAGCGCCAGATCGAAGAGCTTACGAAGGTCCCCTTCCTCTGTAACCAGCGCAGGGACGGTTTTCAGCCCGGCGCGAGTGGCGAGACGCTGGCGCTGGAAACCACAAACGATGCGCAGTCGGCTCCCGTTGTGCTTGTGCAGAAGGAGAGGTGTCGTGAGGCCGACGCGCTCGATCGACAGGCCCAGAGCTTCGTTCACGATCCAATCCGGAGTCGTGGCAAAGGTGCCGTCTTCGGTGTCAATCTGAGTGATCGGAACCACCTGAATAGCCTGTCTGGGGTCTCTCGTGATAGAACGTTGTTTCATGGTCTTCGCAACTATTCTGATAGGAAGACATCGTAGCTGACTGGAAAAAAAAGGCACGAATACCTATAATCCATGCCTTAGTCCCTGTTATGACTTAGAAGAGAGCGTTCTTGAGTCACTCCGATCCTACTTGATTGGAAGTAGTGTCAAGCTCACTGGGAAAAGAAGGAAATACTGAGGGGAGGAAATGACTCTTAGGCATTTGACCAAGGTTGTCAGCCCGGTCCTTGCGATGAGCGTTATGGCCTCGTTTTCGCTCTGGGCTCAGGAACAGGACGCCGATTCTGCCGCTGCGGAAGAGTACCGCAGACAATATACCGCTGTCCAGAAATGTGCGGCTCTCACGGACCCGAAACCACTGCAGAAGTGTGTCCTCGACTACCTGGAGGCGGCGGGCCGTGAGCACACTGATCTCTTCAACTGGGCCGTGGGTGAGTACGCTCGGGCTATGACGAAGCAGATCCAGCAGAGCCAGCATGAAGAACTCATCGTTGCCGGGGAGGCAATGCTCAAGTACAGACCGGATGAGATGAATCTCATTACGCAGCTCTGCTACTCCGCCTTTCATGCGGGCCAGTACGCAAAGGCCACCGGGTACTGTGAGACCGTGTATGCGAAAGACCCTGACACGAACCTTTTTCAGATTCTTCTCAGCGTCTATAAGGAGACCGGTGACAAGGCCAGGTACGCTGAGTATTCCAGAAAGGCGATCGACGTGCTGGAGCCGGCTCAGGCTTTTCCCTACCTGGAGGAACTCCTGGCATCCGCTGCCCAGAAAGAGAACTGGCCTCAGGCCGCACGCTATGCCACAAAGACCTTGAATCTGCTCTCCAAAATGGAGAGAAATCCCAGCGTTTCTGAACAGGAATGGAATCGATGGGCCGGGAAAAAGCGTGCCCAGGCTCACTTGCTGATGGGCCGAAATGCCTACGAGGGTCAAGACTGGGCCAGCGCGGTGGTCGCCTACCAGAGAGTCATTCGCAACTCTGGAGACAAGAGCCTTCGGGGCGAGTCCTACTACTACATCGGGATGTCGAACTGGAAGGAAAACCGCCTTCAGCCGGCCATGGAAGCCTTTGCCTGCGGAGCGGCTCAGAAGGGTTCTCCCCACGCTGGAGCGTGTGACGGATACTTGATTCGTCTCTACAAATCCACCCACAATGATTCGACTGCCGGCCTCGCCGAATTCAAAGCTAGAGTGAGCCGCGACTGCTCCTAGCAGGTTCCACGTTCCAGGTTCCAGGTTCCAGGTGGGCGCTCGCTGTCGCTCGCACCTTCTCTTCCTTGTAGCGTATGAATATACGTGAAACGTGAAACGTAGAACCCCAAAGAGTGATCCGAACGACCGCAGGGCGCGGGGTGGCATGGTAGCCTTCCTTGACAATGCTAACGGGAATCGAGCTGCTCCAACCACTGAACCAACCCCAGCGCAAAGCGGTGGAATTGTGCCAGGGTCCGCTCCTGATTGTGGCCGGAGCCGGCAGCGGCAAGACCCGTACCATTACCTGCAAAATCGCCTTTCTCATCCATGAACACGGTGTCAACCCGGACAACATACTGGCCGTCACCTTCACCAACAAAGCCGCACAGGAAATGCGGGAACGAGTCGAGGTTCTGGTGGGTGACTCGCCAGGTCCTCCTCTCATTTCTACCTTTCATTCCTTCTCTGCCAGACTGCTAAGGCGGCATGCACACTTGCTGGGGTTTGGGAACGATTATTCGATCTGCGATGTTCAGGACCAGCGTCGGGTCTATGGAGTCGTCTACCAGGAGCTGGACGTGGACAAAGAGCAGTTGCCGGTGCGCCTGGTCCAGTCGGTTGTGACCCGGGCCAAGAACACGGGACAGTCCTGGCGGGGTTTTCAGGCCGCCCATCCTGAAACCCCGAACAACGAGCTGATCGGCAACATTTTCAAAGCCTATCAGGATTATTTGCATGATTCGAACTCGATGGATTTCGACGACCTGATGCTGAATGCCCTGCGCTTGCTGACCCAGGAAGAGGACTTAGGAAAGCACTATGCAGAGAAGTTCCAATACCTCCTGATCGACGAGTACCAGGACACGAATTCCCCACAAAATGACCTGCTGCGAGCTTTAACGCGGATCCACCAGAATGTGACGGCGGTGGGGGACGAAGATCAGTCCATTTATAGCTTCCGCGGCGCTGACATTTCCAATATTTTGCGCTTTGAACAGGACTTCCCGGGAGCGCGGGTGATCAAGCTGGAACAGAACTACCGGTCCACACAGGTGATTCTGGACGCGGCCGGTGCCGTGATCTCCTGCAACGCCAATCGGCGACCCAAGAAGCTTTGGACAGAGACCCAGGGAGGGGATTCGGTTTCCCTCTTTATTGCTGCAGATGCTCGGATCGAGGCCCGTTTCGTGGCCAGGCGGGTGTTCAATCTGCTGCGGGAGCCGGAAGGCGAAATCGGAGTACTGTACCGCACCAACTTCCAGTCCAGAATTCTCGAGGAGGAGCTAAGGCGACTGTATATACCCTACCGGCTGGTGGGCGGAGAAAGCTTTTACAATCGGAAAGAGGTCAAAGATGCCCTCGCCTATCTGCGCCTGGTCTGCAGTCCAGCCGACAACATTGCACTGCTGAGGATTGTCAATGAGCCGTCCCGAGGGATCGGCCGGGTGACCCTGGAGCGCCTCCAGGCAATTGCCCAGGAGAAGAACATCAATCTCTGGGAGGCCGTCAAAGCGGGCCTCGACTCTCACGCTCTTCCCGGACGTTCCCACATCGCAGTCCAATCCTTTCAAAGATTGATCGAGGAATGTCAACCCGAGCTCTACTCGCCTCTGCACCTCTGCCTGGAGAGAATCCTGGAGCGAGTTGGCTACCGGGAACACCTTTCGGAGATCGGTACCGAAGAATCGGCCAGCCGGCTGCTCAACCTGGACGAAGTGGTGACCGTGGCGCGTGACTGCTATCAGAGAGGTGAGGGGATTCAAGAGTTTCTGGACAACGCTGCCCTCTACTCCGAGACCGATGAGTATGACTCCGCCTCGCCAGTGACGCTGATGACACTCCACAATGCCAAAGGACTCGAGTTCCAGTCTGTTCTGTTGGTGGGCTGCGAAGAAGGCCTTTTTCCACACAGTCGCAGCACCACTGAAGAGGAACTGGAAGAGGAGCGAAGGCTTTGCTACGTAGGAATGACCCGGGCCAAGAAAAGGCTCCATCTGAGCTATTCGCAGACCAGGCGTCTCTACGGTCAGGAGTCGCCGAGGTTCAACAAGCCCAGTCGCTTCCTGAAAGAAATCCCTTCCGAACTGGTGCAACTCGAGCCCGGATCGTCCCCTGCGTATCAGGCGCCATCTGCTTCGGAAAGTGGGGCGGGTCGCAGCACGAAGAGCCTGTATCGGGGTAAGACCCACAATTCAGCGGCTGCTGTGAAACAGTTTCTCGACACAGCCGGCCGTTTAGCAGGCAATCCGGCGCTACAGTTGACTTCGGGTGCTCTGGTAGAGCACCGTCGCTATGGGCGTGGACGGGTCCTGCAGGTCGAAGATACCGGGGGGGATCTGAAGGTGACGGTCCGTTTTCCGGGGATCGGGATCAAGAAGCTCTTACAAAGCTACGCCAGGCTAGAGCCGATCTGAGTACTAGTGCAGCTAGTGCATCTCGCCATAAGTTCTGAGCCAGGGTCAGCGCGTCAATCGTTGTCGCTGGTTAGGCGTCGGGAGCGAGTCATATCAAGCGATATGGCGAGCGAGCGCAACAACGCCAGCGGCGACGAGGGGCGCCTGACCCTGGCTCAGAACTTATGGCGGGCTGCACTAGCCCGGATTATGCAAGAACCGTAGTCGTTTGTCGGATCCGGGCCCCAATCTTGAGGACCCGACGACGTAAGGTTTCGATTTCGAGCTTGTGCCAGGGGGTTCCGTGCAGATAGTCGCGCAGGCGCACGAACATCTGGTAAGCCAGTGCATGCAGGAGGAGTCGAAACTGATTGGCCAGGAATCGATGACAGCTGAGTCGGTCCATGCTCAGATGATTCTTGAAGGCCTTGATGAAGTTCTCGGTCTGCCCTCGGTTTGTGTAGTGGTCATAAAGTGATTGGGAGCAGAGATCGTCCCGGTTGGTGACTACAAAGCGACGGTTGATCCCACGCTGATCGACCTCCACTTTGACAATGACGCGACGGGATCGATCCCAGCTGTGGGCTCGATAAAGAAACTCGTCAAACTGACGCTGTTTTTCCTCCAGCTCAACGAACCTCAGCCGAGTCGAATCCAGCAGCGGCTCGACCACTCGCTGCAGGCGAGGGTTTCGACTTAACCCAATGACATATTGGAGTTTATTCTCTTCACCTTCACAGAACTCGTAGAGCCGAGGCGTGGCAAAGCCGCTGTCGGCCCGAATCTCAATCTCGACATCCGTCCCCACTCCTTGTCGGATGGCCTCCACGACGCGCTTCAAAACGGGCACGATGTGAGAGGCAGCCCCCTTGTTGCCAGGTCTCAACATGGCACACACCAGGTCTCCCGTGGCGGCATCGAAGATCAGCAAAGGATGCAGAATGTGGTTTCGGTAATACCCGTGGTAGAAGGAGAACTCCTGTTGGCCGTGAGTGTGGTCATCGGTACTGTCCAGATCCAGGATGATCTTGCTGGGGCGTCTCTTCTTCAGGGAGCGCACATAACGGCCTAGCAGCCACCGGCTCAGACGCATCAGATCCTTCTTGGTGACGGAGTTCTCCAAACGGGAGAAAGTCGGCTGGGTGGCCAAGTCGGGATCGCTCTCGGGCAACTGATCACAGACTGTCTTGAGCATCGGATCCGAGCGCAGCGTATCGGCGTCGTTACAGTCTTCGTAGCCGGCCACGATCTGCAAGACTCGTTGTCGGATCAACTTCAACAGGTCATGACGAATGTAGCGTTGGTCTCGACTTTCCGAAATACAGGAACTGAAGCCCTCGCACAATCGATGTTGACGATCCAGCGATCCAAACAACAACCATCCTGCGTCGGAAGTGAGGCTCCCCCCATCAAAAACGAGCCGTGATGTTTCTGTGGCTATGAAATGGCAGGGTATTCTGGCAGACTGTTTTTGACATTGCCGTAGCTCCTGTTTAGGGTCTTTGTTTCTCTAAACCCTTTTATATCAGAGAGCTACGGCCTTTTTTCTGGGCCCAAATCTCACTTGAATTTAGATCTCCTGCATAATCCGGGCTAGACCGTAAGGCGCTAATTGAGTATGCCCAGCAGCCCGAATTTTCCAACACTATAAAAAAAGCCAAGTTGAGGATCGAGGCACAACTGGAGGAACGCCTGATGGACAAGGCTTTCAGTACGCCTGGCGTGATCTTCAATCTGAAGAACAACTTCGGCTGGAGGGACGAGCAGAAGATCGACCTGGGCCAGCAACCGATTCATTTCACAATCAAGATTCATGGCAACGGCAACGGCTCCTCGGACGTTTGAGTACACCCGTCCTTGGATGTACGAAAAACAGCAGCAGGCTCTATTCGACCCGGCACGATACGGCCTCATCGAGGCCTCCACGAAATCGGGCAAGACGGTGGGAGCAATGGTGTGGCTGGCGGAGCAAGCGATGGGAGGCACACCTGGGAGTCACTACTGGTGGGTGTCCCCCAGTTACTCTCAAAGCAAGGTCGCCTATCGCCGCTTAAAGTGGGGCCTGCCCCCAGAGATCTACCAGGCCAACGACACGGAGCTGAGTATCGGTCTGCCCAACGGGGCGACGATCTGGTTCAAGTCGGGCGAGAAGCCGGACAACCTGTACGGAGAGGACGTGTACGCCTCCGTGTTGGACGAGGCTAGCCGCATGAGGGAAGAAGCCTGGCATGCGGTCCGGTCCACGCTGACGGCGACACGCGGGCCGGTGCGTTGCATCGGCAATGTGAGGGGCCGCAAGAACTGGTTTTACCGGCTGGCAAGGTGAGCGGAAGCCGGAGAGGCGGATATGGCCTACCATCGGATCACGGCCCACGACGCGATTGCAGCGGGAGTGCTGGTCCAGGATGAGATCGAAGATGCCCAGCGGCAACTGCCCGATTCTGTTTTCAGGGAACTCTACCTGGCAGAGGCTACCGACGATGAAGGCAACCCCTTCGGGATCGAAGCCATTCGCGCCTGCACCGAGTCCGAGATAGCGAGTGGAGACCCCGTGGCCTGGGGCTGGGATTTGGCCAAGAGCCAGGACTGGACGGTGGGAATCGGGTTGAGCAAAGACGGCTCCGTGTGCCGGTACCATCGTTTTCAGAAGCCCTGGCAGGAGACCTTTGAGGCGATCCTTCGGGAGACCGGGGACACGCCTGCATTGGTGGACTCCACCGGCGTAGGAGACCCCATCGTGGAACGTCTGCAACGGGAAGGGGGAGAGCACTTCGAGGGCTACCACTTCACCTCCAGCTCGAAACAGAAGCTCATGGAAGGGTTGGCGGCGGGCATCCAGAAGTCGGAGGTGCGCTACCCGGAAGGCGTGATCCGGCTGGAGCTGGAAGCCTTCGAGTACGCCTACAGCCGGTCGGGTGTGCGCTACTCGGCCCCCGAGGGCCAGCATGACGACTGCGTGTGCGCCCTGGCGCTGGCCTATCACAAGTTGAGGCGACCGGTGTTGCGTTGGAGGGCCCTGTAATTGTGGAAATGGCTTCAGAAGGCCGCGGGGCAAATGCGGCACCCGCAGTCCTCCCCGCTCTCTTTGGATTTGCAGGGGTCGTCCTGGCCCTTTTCGGATGCACCGCGGACGGGGGTCGATTACCGGAGGGAGGTCGGAAGCGGCTACGGATCTTCGGTCCTCATGGCCCGGTGCACTGGGTAGCTCGGACCTTTCCCGAAGCGCCGCTTCAGGTCGAGCAGGAGACCCCGGAAGGCTTCGAGAAGGTCCTGGGCCACGACCTGACGGCCTTGCTTCGCCAGCCGAACCCTTTCTACTCAGGGACGACGCTGTGGATGGCGACGCTCTCCAGTTGGATTCTCTCGGGCAATGCCTATTGGATCAAGGTTCGCAATGCCCAGCGAAAGCCGGTCGAACTCTGGTACGTGCCCCACTGGATGATCGGACCCAAGTGGCCAGAGGATGGAAGCGTCTTTATCTCGCACTACGAGTACCGGCCAAGGGGGTATGGGGAGCGAATCGAGATGGAGGACGTGATTCACTTCCGGCATGGGATGACCCCGCACAATCCGCGCTTGGGCCTATCGCCCTTGCATGCGGTGTTGCGGGAAGTCTTCACCGATGACGAGGCCAGCCGGTTTACGGCTACGGTGCTCAGAAACATGGGAGTGATCGGGATAGTGATGAGTCCCAAGGAAGGCGGGATCACGGCCACGGAAGACGATGTCGCCGAGACGAAGAAAAAGCTGATGGAACGGTTCACGGGCAGCCGTCTCGGCGAGCCGTTGGTGATGGATAGGTCGACGGATGTGTATCAGTACGGCTTCTCGCTCGACAAGATGGATCTCTCCAGCATTCGCAATATCTCCGAAGAGCGTGTGTGTGCCGCGCTGGGGATTCCGGCTGCTGTGGTGGGATTCGGGACGGGACTTCAGCAGACCAAGGTGGGAGCCACTATGAAGGAACTGCGGCGTCTGGCCTGGGAAGGCAACCTGATCCCGACGCAGCGGTTTTTCTCCGAGGCTCTGGAGGGATCGCTGCTGCCCGATTTCGAGGAGCGCCCCGAGCAGTTCCGGGTGGTGTTCGACCGCTCTGACGTGGAAGCCATGAAGGAGTCCGAGAACGAGTTGAACGAACGGCTGACTAAGGCGGTACAGGGCGGCTACATGCAGGTGGCCGAAGCCCGAGAGGAAAAGGGCCTGGAGGTGACGGACGCGGACCGGATTTATCTAAGGCCCATCGCCATGATCGAGGTCCCGGCGGGCGAGCCGCGCCTGGTATTGCCGGAGAAAGTGCGCAAGATCGCCTCCGACCCCGAACCCTTGCTGCCTGAGGAGGCCCCGCCCCGGCGTCAACCCAATGCCATGCAACGGCGGATCGTCGAGATGAACGAGAGGAATCACGCGGCGTTCTCAGCCCAGTTCCAACAGGAGCTGGAGCGGTTCTTCGACGGCCTGGGCAAGGACGCGGCCCGGATTGCGCGGGAGGTGCTCAAGACGGCCAGACCTGACTCCGCCAAGGATCTCGCGGAGGAGATCGAGGGTCAGCGAATCCTGGATGAGATGGCCCTGGATCTTGTCCAGAGGGCTCTGCAAGAGAAAGGCGGACGACACTACCTGCGAGTGGCCCAGGAGACCTTCACTGGAGTCAGCACCATCTTGGGGCTGGAGATTGGAATGCCCGATCCAGTGGCACGGGAGATCGTGGCCACGGGAGGGACCCGCATGGGGTTGATCGACCTTCGCAAGCAAACGCGGGAGCGGCTATTCCGGGAACTGACGGAAGGCCGTGCCGCTGGTGAGGGAATCCCGCAGCTGGTGGCCCGGATTCGGGACAAGATCCCGGCAGGCCGCTACAAAGACGCCGCCACACGCGCCAAGGTGATCGCCCGGACCGAGACCAAGCATGCCCAACGCACATCGGTGCTTCGCGCCTGCAAAGAAAGCGGGGTCGTGACGCATATGCTGGTGCTGGATGACCGTCTGGGTCACGGAGACGAGGATTGCGCGTTCTGGAATGGATGGGTCTTGACGCTGGAGGATGCCCAGGAACTCGGAAATCAGGAGCACCCCAACGGCACTCGGGATTTCGCGCCTGTCATTCCGTAGAAGGAGAAGCTCATGGATTACAAATCGTTTCAGGTCAAGCAGCTGGAGGGAGACGGGACGGGGAGCGCCGTCTTTGCCACACTCAACGTGGTGGACAAGGACGGAGATGTCACTCTCCCTGAAGCCTTCGGAAAACAGACGGTGGTGATTGTCCCGACCCACAATTGGTCGAGCGTCCCTTTGGGCAAGGGCACGACGCGCGAAGCGGGAGACGAAGCCATTGTGGACTTCAAGCTGAACCTGGACTCCCCCACGGCCAAGGAATGGCACAGCGCCTTGAGGTTCGACCTGGAGCAAGGCCAGCCTTTGCAGGAGTGGTCCTACGGGTTCGACATTCGGGAGAAGAGTAGGGGCGAATTCGAAGGGGAACAGGTGAGGTTTCTCAAATCTCTTCGAGTCCATGAGGCCAGCCCTGTTCTCGTGGGCGCTGGGGTCAATACCCGGACCCTGGCCCTTAAAGAACGTGGCATGAAACTATCCGATCAATTTCAGTTGGCCGAGAATGCCCTGGTGGAAACGCGAGCCGTTCTCACCCGGATGAAGGCCGTTTTAGAGATGCGCCGGTCCGACCGCAAGAATCCTCTGTCGCCTGACAACAGAGGACGGCTGGAGGGCTTGGCCAAGCAGCTCGCCGAGATCCAATCGGATATCGAGATGCTGCTCAAGCAACCCGAAGAGTCCGTGGTCGACGGGGCGGCACTATTTGCTAGCTACCAGAGGACACTGGCCGAGATCGGAGGGCATCTGAGCGCGTAACGCTCAACTTCAACCAAAAAACAGGAACCGTCTCAAGGCGGCCTTTTCACAGGCCGTCTTTTTTTTATTGCCCAAAAGGAGGCAAAACCATGAAGGAACTCATTGAAAAACGAAAGGAACTGGAAGCCAAAAGTGGCATCTTGTCCGCTGTTTTTAAGCAGGCGGGCGAGGAGATGGATCTCTCCAAGGTCAAGAAGATTGGAGACCAGAACCTGAAGTCCTACACCACGGTCCAGATCTCTGAGGAGATCCGCAAGCTTAACGACGAGCTGACCGATCTGGGCAAGGATATCAACACGCTGGAGCTGGTCGAGAAGGCGTCCCAGGATGTCAAGGCGCTCCAAGAGCGGATCAAGACCCCGGTATCACCCTTCACCCATCCCACGCCCAATGCGCCCAGCTCGGATCAGAAGAGCGGCTTCAAGGGTCTGGGAGATGCCATCGTGGCGTCGGATCTGTTCAAGAACCACCAGTCCGGGACCATGGAAGCTGGAGAAGTCCAGGGCTTCGGTCTGAAGGAACTCAAGACGCTCTTTCAGACCTCGGCTGGTTGGGAGCCGGAGTCTACCCGTATTGGCCGGCTGGTCGATGCCGTCACACGGCCCATTCAGGTGATCGACATCATCCCCAGCGGTCAGACCGGGCAGGCCTCCATCGTCTACATGGAGGAGACGACCCGCACCCATGGCGCCGCCGAGCGGGCGGAAGCGGCGGCCTATGCCGAGAGCACCTTCGAGCTGGAGGAGAAAAGCTCTCCGGTTCGCTCCATCGGCGACAGCGTGCCCGTGACGGACGAGCAGTTGGCCGACGTGCCCCAGGTACAGTCTTACTTGAATCAACGGCTGGCCTTCGGCGTGCGGCAACGCCTGGACGGTCAGGTTTTGAACGGGGACGGGACGGCTCCCAATCTGAGAGGCATCCTCAACACCACCGGCATTCAAACGGTTGCCAAGGGATCGGACCCCGTACCGGACGCCATCTACAAGGCCCTGACCAAGATTCGGGTCACGGGCCGGGCCATGCCCTCTCACGTGCTGGTTCACCCGAATGACTGGCAGGCGGTCCGTCTGTTGAGGACTTCCGATGGGATCTACATCTGGGGCAGCCCGTCCGAGTCGGGCCCGGAGCGCATCTGGGGCTTGCCCGTGGTCCAGACGGACGCCTTGACCGAGAACACGGCCCTGGTGGGGGATTTCCCCAACTTCTGCCGAGCTCTTCGAGCGTCAGGGCCTCGATGTTCGGCTGGGCTTCGTCAATGACGACTTCACCAAGGGCAGGCAGACGATCCGGGCCGGGATGCGGGTGGCCTTCTTGGTCTACCGCGCCACGTCCTTTTCCACCATCACCGGCATCTAAGGGAGAGACGGCCACCACTGACAATCAGCTGCTGGTCCTGTACCTGAGCAAGGGCTAAAGCAAAGGAGGAGAAAACCATGGCAGACGTAGCCATTACCCCACAGAGGATTACGCGAAGTAAGCTGGAGGCCGCCTATACAGGGTCTTTGAGCACGACGGACACCTACAAGTTCAAAAACGACGGCAAGGTGGTCTTGCATTTCAAGAAGACCGGAGCGGGAGAGTGCACCGTGACGGTGACCACGCCCCGCACGGTCGATGGACTGGCCGTGGCTGATCGGACGTTTACCGTCCCGGCCACGACAGGAGACGTGTTCGCGGGGCCGTTCCCACCGTTTGATTACAACGACGGGGATAAAAACCTCAGCTTCACTGTATCGGAGGTGACGGGCCTGAGCGTGGCGGCCTTGAGGATCGACTGATATGGCGCTGACCATCAAGACAAGGAGAGACCCAATGGAGAAGGAAACACTAGGAGGAGTCCAGACGTTTTACATCGCCGATGAGCGCCTGTGGCTGACCGAGGACAAGACGGAGGTGGTCAAGGACGGAAATCCAAAAGCCTCCACCCTCTACGCCTCGGTGGGGACGCGAATCCCCGAAGAGGCCGCCATTCGCTTCGGCTTGGTGAAAGACGGGAAGGAGAAAGAGATGAAAGCGAAGTCCGGCAAGAAGGCGGCAAAGCAGGCCCCTAACAAGGCAGCCAAGCAGTCTGCCACCAAGGGCAAGAAGAAGACCGTTCAGAAGTAGGAAGAGAGTGCCGTGCTCACCCTGGATGAACTAAAGGCGCTCTTGGAGACGGACCTTTCAGACAGTGCGCTCCAGATTTACCTGGACGACGCCGAAGCCGAGATCGTTTTGCGGTTCGGGGAAGACCCCGATGATTTGGCCCGGCGAAAGCGGGTGCAGTTGGATCTGGTGAAGCTGGCCATCGAGTACCGCGCCCTGAAACGGGAAGAGTCGGGGAACTACGAGGCGGAGTTTCCTGACTATGAGCAGGAGCGGGCGAAGATTCTCTCGCGCCTGAGCCACGGCTTCGGGTGGTGGGCATGAGCGTGAGATCCCGAATGAGCATGCGGATGGTCATTGAGAGGAGCGCCAAGACGGGAGAAGACGAAGATGGCCACCCGATCATTGCCTGGTCCCCTTGGGCAACCGTGCCCTGTTATGCCTGGAGCCAGAGCCGGAAAGAACTCGTCGACGGCAACAAGACCGTGGTCATTGAAGACCTGAGGGCCTTGGTTCCCCTGGCCACCGACCTCACGGAATCCGACCGGGTGGCCCGCATCGAGGACCGGCTGGAGAGGACCTTGTTTGCCGGTTCTTTGCGCATCGAGGCGGTGCAAAGAATGCCCCGTCACCAAGAACTGATGCTGGAGAAGATTACCTGATGGCGTTTAAGTGGTTCGGAGACAAGGTGAAACGCAAGGTCCGGCGAGCTGCCAAGGACGCGATCGACGAGACCATGGGCAAGGCGGTGCGCCATGCCAAGCGCAAGCGCAACCACCCCGGCTGGAAGAACCGCACGGGTACCGCCGAAGGCAGTATTCAGATCATCGAGTTCGCCCATCGGGAAGGAAGCCGAACCGTGGGCCTGTGGGGATCGATTGGCGTCGACTACATGATCGGGCTGGAACTCAAGCACGGTTCGGCGCTTCGCAGTGCGGGAGAGGCAAGGAAGGCGTCGATTTTGGCGCTCAGGTTCGCAATGTGTTCATCGGCCCGTTCGGTCTTCCTGATAGGAGCCTCTAGCGAGGGCTCTCTTCTTGCCGTGTTCCAGGACCAGGTTTCCATTACCCCCTCACCACTCCACCGCCGACCACTTGACTTCGCCGATGATCTTCGCCTCAACGGGCCAGGGGCGTAGGCTTCCACTCTGGATGATCGGTCTGTCTAACGTCCACAGATCCTGTTGTACATCCACATGGAGAGCACGGAGATGACACCGGCATAGAGCGCGATGCTTACCTGATCCACGATGGCGTCCAGCGAAGCGCCAATTGCGGGAATGGCGCTGAGCACGTCGGCGCCGCCGGCAGTGCCTACCGCGAGCGTCATGACCAAGTAGGCTGTTGCGTCAGCTACGGCAATCGCCAGTCCGGCATATGCCAAGCCCAGCAAGACCAGGATGATGGGCAGAACTCCCCCGGGAACCGCATCGGGCGCTAAGCCCTGAACGAGTGCTACCAAGAACACTAAACTAACGATGATTCTTGTTACCATTTTGTTTTCTCCCAAAGTAGGTGGTTTCTTGTTGCGGAGTGTATCTTCTTGGGTCATGTCTTTTTTCTCTGCTTCCTCACAACGTCCTCCCGGTCCACATCACCTGGCCGATCACGGTTGCCTCTGGCGGCCAGGGCAGGGGTTTGTAATTTCTATTGTCACTGACCAGTTGCCAGTCCTGGCCTTTCTTGGGCAGCCGCTTGACGATCATTCCGTCTTCGGTCCCCAACACGAAAATGCGGTCCCTGAGGCGGCGGACCCGCTGGTGATCCACTAGAATCCAGGCCCCGCTTTGCAGGTTCGGCTCCATCGAGTCTCCGATGACTTCAATGACGCTGCACTGCTCGTTGTTGAGCCCATGCTTGGCTAGCCAGTCGCGGCGAAAGGGCAGATAGCCCATGATGGCCTCGTTGTCGATGATGGCCCCTGATCCGGCGGCAGCCCGGACCTCTTCCCGGAGCGGGACGGGCAGCACGTCGGGAGTCAGGGATGCCGGGAATTCAAGGATCTCGGCTGGCACTCTTGGACCAGCCAGGGCATCGGGGTCGGTCAGGTCGGTTACGACTTCCGGTGGTGACAGGGCATCGGCTGGAGCTTCTTTGGATAGCTCGTCGAGCATGCCCTGGATCACCTGTTTTTGGCTTTCCCGCCCTTCCGCCAAGAGCCACCTCAGCTTCAGGAGGTACTCCCCATTCTTCGTGTTGAGTTGATCGACGACGGCCTGCTGCTGAGGGGTGAGGCTGTGGCCGCAGATCTTCTCAGTTGATAGTCCGAGATGCTGGTAAAGTTCTGAGATTTTCCGGTCCATGGCCTGCAGAAATCCAACACACTTTTCAATTCCAGGAACAGAAGTCCCGTCTTCTAGCACTTGATGAGCATAAGACTGACTGACTGAGAACCCCGGACGACTGAGATTTTCTGTCAACATTGGGAACTTGTTTGTCGTGAGTCCAGATTCCTGGTAGGCCTTTTGAAGAAAGCTCACTATGGCGCTGACCCTCTTTGTGCGCTCCACCATTGCGTAATCAACGTACTAGAAAAATCTTAAGAAATCTGCTGTTTGGTATTGGCATGCTAAAGATTTATGTCCATAATATTATTGTAGCGATCAAAGGAGGGCAGTATGTTCGACACAGAAAAAATCGAAAAGGCGCGAGTCATCAATGGCTTAGCCAAGAAAGACCTCGCTAGAAAGGCAGGCATTTCTCCGGGCACCTACACGCAAGTCCTCCGTGGGGAGAACCACTACCCTCCCACCATTAAGAAGATCGCGGACGCCCTGGGGCTGGAGATGGAGGAAGTCTGCATCGACGAGGAAGAGGCTAAGAGCGCCTGAAGGAGCGAAGCATGAGTCGAGTATTAGCAACAAGACCACAGGCTGAATGCGATTTAGACGGCAAGCGGCTCGACACCGTGTCGTTTCGCTGCTCACCGGAGGTCCGCCAGGCCCTTTTGAACGAAGCGGAAAAATACAGGACCACGTCCTCCGATCTGGTTTGCACGATAGTCCAGCGCCATATCCGTTCGCAAAGTCTACTTCGTACACATGAGCACCCAGGGGATGCCCTGGTGAATGAGATGGTGGAGTTCTTTCGGGCTGCCAGGGAAGACGATCTCCTGGACGATATCGAGCTCCAGGGTCTCATCCGAAGGGCCGTGAAGTTGGCCAGTCACTTCTGCGATTTAGTGGAGCGGAAAAGCACGGCGGGAGAGGCGGCATGAGCCAGAGGAACGAGTACGGACGCTTTCATCTTGTGATTGATGAGGAGGCGGACACCTCGACACTCCTTCTGGAGAACGTCAACCGCACCGACGAGCACTGGCTGACCTTGACCGAGCTGGGTGAATCTCATGAACCGCTTGGCTACCTACGCCTACGGTCGATCAGCCCTGGCTCGCATGTGTTTGAAGTAGCTGAAGTACGCCCGGCGCATGGGCCACTGCTTCATTCACCGAAGATTGGCTCCAGAGCGGCTATCGAAAGAATCATCAGGGATGTGATCAACGACAGCGGGGATGAACCGGGTGATATGGGTGACCCAGACCCTCTGATTGCCTACCAGCGTGCCTTCGCCGCACTCGAAATGGCTTGGGACAAGGTTCCGGAAAGTCGGCGCATTGGCCTGATGCCACCTCCCAGCACGATGCAAGGGTATGCAGAGGAAGAGGTTAAGGATGATCTGGCGGTGTGAGTCCAGTTCGCTGATCTTCAGTCATATCGCCCCAGGCGTTCTTTGCGGCTTGATGGGCTCTTTCCCAGGCTTCGAGAGTCTCTACGATCTGCAGACCACTAGGCCAAGAATCCGGGTCAAACTTGATTTGAGTGATAGTCCCTCGCCTGCCGACGTTGTAGAACGCCAAGAACTCGCCAAGGTTACGGCCCGTGGAACTAATCACCTCAGCGAATTTGCGCAGGCGTTGCTCTGCTTGATTTCTGGTTCGCAACTGGTTTTGTTGTCCGTTGAGCGACACACGCTCTGGCGTTGGATCAAGGCTGGCAAGCTCCAGGCCCAGAAGGTCGGCGGAGTGGTCTTCATTGAGAAGAAGGCCGTGGAAGCGCTACGGAAGGCGGCTCAGAACAGTACAGCGGGGGAGGCGGCGTGAAACGACCGCTTGGAGACCGATCAGTCTTTGATTGGCAGCAGCCTGCAGACTTTTCTTCTGGCTTTTGGCGACGACGCCAGACAGACCTTCATGCAGATCGAAACTACTTCTGGCACATCGGGATGAACCAGAACAAAGCCTTCCTTTACAGGCGCTTTAAATTCGATCTTCCGCCGCCAATTCACATCTTCATCTCCCTTCACAACGGTGTATTCCTTTCTGCCCAAAAAGGGATTGAGGGCCAATTTGAACGACTCGGGGGGATCAGCAAGGTAGTGGCGGCGGCGGCATGGTTTGCCAAGCCACACACTAGCCACCAACCACTTCCGCGATTCTTCTTCGTCGAGCTTGAAGTGAATGACGTGAGGAACAACCTTACTTTGGCATTTCAGAACCTCCATGTCCACCACGGGGAGGTTGTATCGGATCGTGTTGATGAAGTGGAACAAGGGTACCCCGTACTTCAAGCAAAATACCGCAATGCCGCCCAGAACTACGATGAAGACTGTGACGACGGACCAAAGTTCGCTCAAGGTTTCCTCCTGTCTCTAAACCGTGTTCAGGGGGATGGCGGGGCGGTCGAACCACCGACCGTTCCGCACACTTCAAATCCTAACACGATCACTGTGGAAGGTCAGAACGCAGGGGAGGCGGTGTGATGGGCTACGGTAAGAGTAATTTCACATCTATCGACGCTAACGAGGCGATGCTGTTCAACGACAACTATTTTTGACCGGGGCGACGACGATATTTGCCCACTGAAGTTGATCGTTTGTCGAGTCGGTTTTGGCTCTCCTTTTTTGGGGTTTGAGAAGGGTTTCTGTTTCTCTCCTGCTTTCCGAGCGTGGGGGTGGAGTGAGGGCGTAGCCCGAACGGAGTTCCCACGCTTCGCGACGTTCTGATAAGCCCATCGAAAGGGCTCCTGGTTGAGTTGTACGGCCCCACCCCTTGACCCGTTTGTCTGTATGGCCAGGAGAAGGGGCTTCGCGTGACATTTTGTTCTGTCAACAGCCGAGCGGGAGTCAACTGGCCTCCTTTTGGGTTCGCTTCTTGGCCGCTTCCATTCGGTAGCTGGAAACGTTCAATTCCAGGATCACACTGTGATGAACCACCCGATCGATAGCCGCGGCCGTCGTCAGTGGATCCTTGAAGATCTTCTCCCAGTTCGAGAAGACCAGATTGCTGGTCAGTAGGATGCTGCGTCGTTCGTAGCGATGAGACAAAAGCGTGAACAGAATCTCCATTTCTTGCCGGTTCTGTTGCACGTAGCCAATGTCGTCAATGATCAGCGCCTCGAATCGATCGAGCTTCTTGAGTTCCTTTTCCAGGGTCAGCTCGAGCTTGGCTCGAAGCAGCCGTTGCACCAGCAGCGCACAGGTGGAGAACAACACTCGGCGATCCTGCAAGATGAGCTCCTGCCCTAAGGCGCAAACCAAGTGAGTCTTCCCGCTTCCCGGATTGCCGAAGACCAATAGGTTTTCAGATCGATCCAGAAAGTCTCCCTCCAGAAGCGCGGACAATTGGCGATCCACATTTTGTGGAAGCCGAGAACGATCTAGTGCCGTCAGGCTCTTGTCCCAGGGAAGCTTGGACTGCCGTCGCAGCCGTTGGATTCGGCGTTCCCGGCGGTCAGCCACCTCCAACTCGGACAACGCCAGCAGATACTGAGGATAAGACCAACTTTCCTTCGAAGCCAAAGTGGCTTGCGAGCTGTGATGCTCTCGAAACGTCGGTAGGCGCAGTTCCACCAGAGACTGGCTTAGTCGTTGCAGATTTCCTCCACTCATGGCCTCACCTCCGACTCCCGTGTACTGAGCAATCGGTCGTAGACATGGATATCGACTTCAGGGACCTGGACTTCCCAGGCTGGGCTCGCCGGCTCAAGCAAGGCCTCTTTCAGAACTTGAAGTCGCACTCGGCACCCCCTTTCAATCAGCTTCTTCAGTGCCTGTCCGACTCGCTGCTCCCCCTCCTTCGCTGCCAACTCCAGGATTCCCAGATACTGACGGTCGGCTGTCCCAGGGCAATCCTCTCGCAGTTCATCGTAGGCGACTCGAAACAGCACACCGGGGAACAGGTCTTCCCGCCAGCGGTAACGTGCAAAGGCTCCCGGCTTGCGCACCAAAGAGTGGATTACGTGCCGGTAATCGATCCGATGCTTGCCCTCGCCTCGCAGTCGAGGCATCTGGGCTACCACCTGGCTGGCATACCGCACCTCCAAGTGATCCGCCCACATCCGAACCTCCACCCGCTCTCGGATCAAGCGGCTGTCGACCGAGTAGGTGTTGTTACGGACTCGGATGGTTGAACTTGGCGAGACCTTCACTCGATAGCTAACGAAGTCCTCCAGTCGACGATTCGGTAACGGCGCCATCACCTCCAGTTCTTCCTGAAGTCGCCTCTGCCGTCCTGCATTCCGGCGCTCGATGATTCTCTGGATGAATCGCTCGTAGTCGTTCCGCTCCAGAAAATCTCGGCTTCCTCTCAACAGCAGCTCTTGTTCGATGGCTCGCTTGAGCCGGTGATGGGATTGCTCGACATCTCCGTTTTCGTGAGCCTTCCCCGCCTGGGTCCGGCTCCACTTCATGCCGTAATGATCCAGTAATATCTGATAGCGACGCGTGAATACTCCTTTCTTGAGATTGTCGACGGCAGCCGACAAACGATCCGTTCGATGTTCTTGAGGAACTGCTCCCAGCTCCCATATCGCGTTCTGGACTCCCAGCGTCAGGCTCTCAAATGACTCACTGAAGCACAGCGTTGTCGTTTCCCAGTTCGAATAAGTTAGAACGAAGTGATAGAGCAGATGAGGAAACGGTTGCCCTGCGATCGTCACTCCCAGGCTGTTCATAAAGGTGAAGTCGGACTGGGCTTGATGCCCCGGCTCGTGACGCTGCGGAAACATCACTTCCTTCAGCTCACCGTTGCGGGCTCTCCACTGTTTGATGTGCCGCTGCAGCGTTCGTAACTGGCCTTCTTCGAACTTCCCTTCATGAACCCGATTCAGATGATCGAAGACGGTCGTCGCCTCCACCGTCGGAGATCGTTTCAGAATCCCTTCCACTTCCGGCCACACCCATTCGTAGGGGTCCGGTCGGGTTCTCCAGGTCCTCTCCGGCCGACACTCGCTCGGTAGCTTCCCAGACTTCAGATACCTTCGTGCCGTATTCCGCGCCATGCCTGCTTTCGCAGCGGCCATCGTCAACGTCTTTTCCTTTTTCCGCAATTTCATCAGTCTCCTGATCTGCTGGTCTGTAACCATGCTTTCCATGGTCCAAATCAGCTCTGAAAAAGCGGGCAATTCTAATTGTCGCCGTGGAAAATTCTACTCGTCGTTGATCACAGCTTCTGGGTAGGCATGTAGAGGGTCCCTTCATAGTAAGAGCTGGCGTTGCTTTCGATCGTGTTTTCGCGGTCTGCGGATGAGGCGACAACATCTCGGTCAACCCAGAAAAGCATCCGGTCAAAGATACTGGAACTATCACCGTAGGGGGCCTTGAACCGGATGACGGAGTTACTTTGAATCAGGAAAGGCCGGTAGTCGTAGCCCTCTCCTTCGGTATTGAAAAAGGTCACTCCCTCGCCTTCGGCGGTGGAGTCACTGAGGATGTTCAGGCCCCCGCCTTTGAGGTAATACACTCCCGGGTTGAAATAGACGTGGGATCCGCTTGTGTTAATGCCGCCGCAATAGGTGCCGGGCCAGATCGGGTAGCGATTGCCGACGGTTCCCAGGCTGCTGAGCGAGGTGTCCGTGTAATCACAACCGGCCGGCGGCACCGGCTGCTCCAGATCCGCCAGCGGGTCTATGCCCTTCTCGCAAGGGTTCCCGTCACACTCTCCGGTGTCGGGCTCGGGAACGCAGTTCGAGCCCGAACAGTCGGTACCTCCACACACATCAATATCATCGGCTGCGATGCTTGAGCCACTGAGGACTAGGAGGGCCTTGGAGTGACAGGAGGAGACCTTGACGAAGCACTTCTTGGCCGTCAGGCTGGACCCGCTGGTGATCTCCAGGGCACCCTCTAGGTCGCCGTTGAGGACCCACACACAGCCGACAGCACCAGTCACACCGGCCACTGCCCGAGCGCTGATCGTCATGTCGGAAATCCCCAGGACAGGCATGAAATAGGTGGGCAGCTGCTGGCTGATGATGACTTCAACATAACCATCCTGGCCTGAATAAAAGCCACCTGCCGGGGGGACATTGACGGTTCTCGTCTCCCCGTTGGAACCATCGAAGCCATTCATGTCCGCATCATACAGAGCGGCTGTCTCAACGTTGTCGCTCTGGTTGGAGTCGTTCCTGAAAATGTGATAAGCGCCTCCCATGGCCGCGCCGTCAGCGGCCGTCTGCATGATCCGCCTGTACTGATAGGCATAGCCGAGATCGATGATCACACCCAGCATTCCGATCAGCACCGGAAGCAGCAAGGCGAAGACAATGGCGACCACGCCCGATTGTTCTTTAGGATGGATTCTCAATGGGTTCATTCCCAACCCCCTTGACCGAAAGTGTCTCCTGAACACGCTCTGTCTGTAACCTAGCTCACGTTCTACTGCAAACTTGTGACGGTCGACACCAAATTCTGCTTTCTTCGTCACAATTCGTTGTTATGTGTGCTTATCAATCACAAAGCGCTGTCTCTAGATGGGTATTGGTAGTTTATTATGTGGGGATGCCGAAGCGATCTTGCCTCTTCTTAGCGACGGAGAATTCGAGTCCGGATAGACTATAGCCTTCCGGCCGCACACGGGGCATCGCCTCTTACTCGGCATGCATCCTCCACTGTTCATCCGTCAGTCCTGGCTCCGCATGGCGATCAGAGCTATGACAAATCCCCTGATGCGGCGTCAGCTGCTACGCTGTTCGTAGCTTGCTCAAAGACCGCGAGCAGCCCCTTTCGGCCTGACGGCCAAAATCCTTCGCTCGAGGATGGCCCTCACTGCGAGATCTCGACCTGGCCCTTACCTAAGTATCCCTGAAATTGACGGGTTTTTCCGGGTTTCGCTACGCTTCAGAAGTGATCAGCATTAACTCTCCCCTACCCTATGAAAGTCCAATACTCTGATTACCAAGGAGGGTCACTGAACAATTATCAGTACACCGTATTTTTTGAACCCCAGCCCGGTGGTCGTTTCGACGTGAGCGTGCCGGCGATTCCGGAAATCTACACCTTTGGTGAAAGCCTCGAGGAAGCCCGGGAGATGGCTAAAGACGCTATCCACTCCTACCTGGAAAGCGCTTTGGACCGACCATAATGGGCCACGTTCTTGCTCGGTCTTCGTGAAGTGCGCCGACATCACACCATAACTGCTCAGTCCGTTTGGGGGTTGGCAGCCTGGACGACGCGCTGCGGATCCTTCATTCTGCCTGCCACTTCTCGAACAGCTCCTGTACTTGGTCCACACCCGCCTCACTAACCTGCTCAAACAGCTCTCTGAGGCTCTCATCATGCCAGGGGAACATCACGCCCTTGGCCTGCAGTGTCCCGTCCTTGAACTCCCAGCCCAGCAGTCCCAGTGCAGTCAGGCCGTCTGGTTGGTGCCTAGCATGATTGCGCTTCGAGCCCCACGTTCCGGGTAGGTGAACCGGTGTGCGAAGAAGTTACTGAAACCTGCCAAGAACACGGAGAGTCTACCAACAATCGTTGAAACCGAAAGTCTAACTTTTTTCACTAACTTGCCCGAGAATGATGAGGTTGTGATTTCTAATCCATAGGTCGCAGGATTCACTGACTCATCGAGTTTCGAAGATCTGCGGCTTGGTACCAGATTTGGGACCGTTAAGAATCGGGTTTCTTGAAGTTCTGTTTTCTCAGTTAGATAGGATAGACAGGATAGACTGAGTTAGACGCTAAATCCTTTATTTTCAATCGATTGCTAACTTCCCAATTCCCAAGCTGGACGTCGCGGGTTCGATTCCGGTCTCCCCTGGTCGTCTATTAGGGGGTGGGGTCAAATCTGCCGCCAGGGGTCAATGTCCCGGGCGAAGAAGTGAAGTCTAGTCAAGTGAACTGAAGTGAAGTCTCGATCCTTCCTAAAAGCCAGTGCCCGCGCGTTTTTTGCTTCAAAATCCCGCGATGGAAAATTTCGAAAAAAGTGTGTGTGGGCCCCCTCGTCATTGTTCAAGGGGGGGCAATTCTGCCGTAAGAAAAAGTGAAGCAGGACCCGAATCCAGGAGATAAGAGCTTCAAGTGAAACTGACAACTCACCGTCAAACTGTTCGGCCCTCACAACAGGAGGTTTAGTAACGAGTCGCCCCTTGATCGTGACATCGACAACCCTCCCTTGTTCAGGTCACGTGGAGGGCTCGGTGGCCAATTTGAGTGTCCCCCATTTGTCTCCCACTCTACTTCCTAATGTTTCCTAATCTTTCGGGTATTCGGTTGGCGGAAAACCCGATTAAGTTGTTGATTTTCCTAATGTTTCCTAACTATTCTTCCTTTTGTGGAACAGATTTAGGTTCTGGTGCCCGAAAGGGCGTGGGGGTTCGAGTCCCCCCTTTCGCACCATTTGTTTGCAATGGTTTAGAAGGATTGGTCCCTCTACCATCTCGACTGGCCCTCCTGGTTGTCTCCCACTTGTCTCCCACGCTGGCTGAGTTTCTCCCACTGTTTCCTCTCAGAGTCCTGGGCTGCCCGGACCGCTTTTTCCGCATAGTCCTCCACGAAATGGAGGTAGCGCATCGTGGTCTCAATCCGAGTATGCCCTAGGTAGCGTTGGACAGTGTGAACATCGACTCCGTGCTGGAGCCACATTGTGGCTCGGAAGTGCCTGAGGTCGTGAAAGCCAACGAACCCAGTCTAGCCCCGCTGCTTCGCAACCCCGTTCGAAGGGGCCCCTGGGATCCTTCCAGGGCTTTCCACTCGCCTGCATGAAGACCCAAGGGGCTGTTAGGTCCCGGGGAAGGACCATCAGGCACTCCAGGGCATATGTGCTCAACGGTATATACCGTGGCTGTCCGATCTTGCTCTGGGCCACCGTGATACGACGCTGACCGAGGTCAACGTGGTTCCACTGCAATCGGAGACCTTCACTCATGCGCATCCCGGTTTCCCCCAGCATGGCCGTGTAGGAACCGACCACGGGGTCAACAGCTGTGACGGCTTCCACGAGTGCCCGTTCCTCTGCAAGCGTCAGGATGCGCAGCGGCACCTCGTCCACCGGCACTTGCCGAATCCCAGCAACGGGTTCTTGTCGATCAAGCCTTTCTTCACAGCGAAAGTGAGCATGTTCTTCAACACGGCAAGGCCACGATTTACAGTGGCCGGAGCTACGTCTTTCACACGGACCGACACGAAGTGGTCGGCATGGGCCGTGGTGAAGTCTTTGACGAGGACGTCGCCCAGAATGCGGTTGATCACACTTAACGCCTGTTCCTTGAAGTCGGGCCGACGATTGTAGATGGAGCAGTACTCCACGAGGTAGGTCTCGGAGAACTCCCTGATGGTTGGACAGCGCTCATCCTCGGGCTGCAGTCGCTGCTGAAGCGTGGGCTTCAAATCGGACCAGCTACCGTCCAGGATTGCTGCTTCTATCCGAGTCAGGGTCGCCCTTGCCTTTGTCATGTTGGGAAAGTATCTCCTGTACGTGGTCCCATCCGGCCACCTCTTACGGACTTCTATGCGGGTTTTTTCCCGCTTCTTGACCCGGTTGATTCCCATAATTACCTCCTTACTGCAACCGGGTTTTCCGCCGCGTTGAGTGTATCGACCGAGCTGTACGGCGGCAAGGCCTCGATGAAGGCATCCAGGTCCTCCAGGGTGAAAACACGACGACTGCGGAGTCTCCGAGCTGGGATGTCTCCGAGGTCTGCGTACTTGCGAAGTGTGTCCTCGCAGATTCCCAAGTACCGAGCAGCCGCCTTTGTTGAGAAAAGGCGCTGGTTGGGGACCTGGATCAGAGCGACTGACTTACCGATCATCTTCTCAACCCGTGGTCATCCTTCTCGACTGCTCTCTTCTGCCAAGTGCCCAAGGGTTTCCTTTCCCCTCTGCTTACGGGCTTAGATCTAGTCCGTTGGAAAACGCCTCCTAAATAACTGAGGGAATACGCTCTCGATTTTGGTGCAGAGTTCATTGATCCCGGCGTCCTGAGCGGTGAGCAACTCGATTAGATCCTCAACCCGATGTCCACCACCAATTTGGATCTCATCTTTAAGAATCCGCTCACACGCGCTCATTGGGTCACCGTAGTACCAGAGCGTTTTCCCGGCCCAGATCATTTCTCTTATTGCTGGCTCGCTTCGGCCTAGATATTCTGCAACCTCTTTGAAACTGAGAAGACGAGGTGAGATTGTCTGTTTTTCCATATGTTGCGTTGTCCTCATGAACTTCTCTCTATCGCCCAGATCTAAGCGTCACCCATAGGGTGCATAGCTGATTGATTGCTTACACAGGTGGGGTGGAGTGCTTGGGAAACGAACAAGCACCCACTCCCTTAGTTTTCCTGGAAGATACTTTTCTCGTTATTTTGAGAGATTGATAGAAACCACTGGTACCAATAGATTCAAGCATTGGCGTCATCTTCTTGGTCCGTTGGCTGGTTGATTAAGCGATAGGTTGTCCAGCGACCTTCACCGACCCGCTCAACCTTTCCTTCTTTAATGAGACTCTTAAGGGTCCGCAGTGTGGTTGATTCGGTCCAGCCAAGATCCTCACGTAGCTGGCCGTTTGAGTAGCTTTCCCCAGGCTGCATTATTTCGAGAAGCTTGCGACCTCTGTCCGTGCCTCTCGAAGCAAGGTCATCCACTTTGCCAACGAAGGAAAAAACAGGACCAGATTCCGCTTCAGTGCCAATTTCGAGAATGAAACTAAGAGGATCGACCGAATCCTTTGAAATAACGCTAATCCTTATCTCTTTCTTGCCCTGGCGCTCCATCAGGATCACAGTGTCGGCGTTCTGGGCTTTTCCGCCCGAACCCTTAATCTCATCAATGGATACCCGCCTGATCAACGTCAAATAGAATTCCCGCAGCGACGATTGGAAATCCCCACACAAGGGATTGATAAAAAAGAGCTGTAGCCGTTCTCTGAGACGACTCTTTCCGCGGTCCTCCTTTCTGTAAAAAAGAGAGATGTTCTTAGAATGCGAGGGGGACGGAGTGAGGGCGTAGCCCGAACGGAGCTCCCGCTCGCTCGCGCCGGCGGCGAGGGGAGTGGACCAGATCCACGAGGGTCCTGAGCGGCCTCTGTAGGGCGCTGTACGACCTCTCCCCTTGGCGGGCACTCGTGTATCGCCTCCACCAAGCACTTCCCGGGGCCCAATCAGCCGATTTGCCCGGATTTGACCTCCTCGCGGTTTCCTCATTTCGTGGTTCCCTGCTGTTTCTTCTTGGCGCTCTCCATTCGGTAGCTCGAGACGTTGAGTTCCAAAATCACGCTGTGGTGAACCACCCGATCGATGGCCGCCGCCGTCGTCATGGGGTCCTTGAAGATCCTCTCCCAGTCCGAGAAGATCAGGTTGCTGGTCAACAAGAGGCTGCGACGTTCGTAGCGATGGGCCAGCAGTGTGAAAAGAACCTCCATTTCCTGCCGACTTTGCTGAACGTAGCCAATATCGTCGACTATGAGAGCCTCGAAGCGATCCAGTTTCTTGAGCTCCTTCTCCAGAGTCAGATCGATTTTGGCCCGCAGCAATCGCTGTACCAGCAGGGAGCAGATAGAGAACAGAACCCGGCGCCCCAGCAGAATCAACTCCTGGCCCAGAGCACAGATCAGATGCGTTTTCCCGCTTCCAGGGTTGCCGAAAGCCAAGACGTTCTCGGCCCGATCCAAAAACGTACCTTCCAGCAGCGCTGTGAGTTGTCGATCCACGCTTTGGGGCAAGCGCGAGCGGTCCAGCGCCGTCAGCGTTTTCTCCCAGGGAAGCTTGGAGGCTCGACGCAAACGCTGGATTTTGCGCTCGTGCCGCTCCGCCACTTCGATCTCAGATAACGACAAGAGAAACCGGGGATAGGACAGACTTTCCTTGGTGGCCAGTGCCGCCTGGGCGGCGTAGTGCTCCCGAAAAGCCGGTAGATGCAGCTCGATTAGGCACTCGCGAAGCCGTGGTAAGTTGCCTGTGCTCATGACCTCACCTCGCGGCTCTCAAGAAGCGTATCGTAGAGGCCCACGTCCATCTTTTCCACCGCCACTTCCCAGGGTTCCACCACCGGATCGACAAGGCATTCTCGTAGGGCTTCGAAACGGATTCTTTGTCCCCTCTCAATCAGCCCTTGAAGTGCCTCTCGCACCCGCTGCTCACCTTCCTGGGCAGCCAGCTCGAGGATCTTCAGATATTGGCGATCCGCCGTGGCCGGACAATCCTGGCGCAGCTCGTCGTAGGCGACTCGAAACAAGATCCCCGGAAACAGATCCTCCCGCCAGCGATAGCGAGTAAACGCCCCCGGCTTGCGCACCAACGAATGGATCACGTGCCGGTAGTCAATGCGATGCTTGCCTTCTCCTCGCAAGCGCGGCATCCGTGCCTGGCGCCGCCCCCCGTAGTAGACCTCCACCTGATCCGCCCACACCCGCACTTGTACTCGCTCGCCGATCAACCGGCTGTCCACCGAATAGGTGTTGTGGCGAACCCGGATCGTACTACTGGGGGAGACTTTCACCCACTGCCGGGTGAAGTCATCCAGACGGCGTGCCGGCAACGGGCGCATCACTGCCAGCTCTTCTCCCAGGCGCTTTTGCCGGGCCGCATTGCGCCGGGCCACAATCACCGCTAGAAAGCCCTCGTACTCTTCCCGGCTGGAAAAATCACGGCTACACCGCAACAGCAGTTCCTGCTCGATGGCCCGTTTCAAGCGGTGATGGGCCTGTTCCACATCCCCGTTCTCGTGTGCCTTTCCTGCCTGGGTGCGCGCATCCCGAAGTGGTTCAGCAACCCTTGATAACGCTCGGTGAACTCTTCTCGCTTCAGGTTTTTGACCGCCGCCGAGAGCCGGTCTGTTCGGTGTTCCTCGGGCAGCGCCCCCAACTCCCACAACGCGTTCTGAAGCCCCAGGCTGAGGCTCTCAAAGGACTCACTGAAACACAGCGTGGTCGCTTCCCAGTTCGAGTAGGCCAACACGAAGTGGTACAGCAGATGAGGAAACGGCTGGCCCTGGATCGTCACTCCCAGGCGCCCCATAAACGTGAAGTCCGATTGTGCTTGATGTCCCGGCCGATACTTCTGCGGGAACATCACCTCCTTCGCTTCTCCGTATTCTGCCTTCCACTGCTTGATCCTGCGCTGCAGCGTTCTCAACTGGCCTTGCTGGAAGGCCCCTTCCTGCTGACGGCACAAATGCTCGAACACCGCTGTCGCTTCCACCGTCGGCGATCGCTTCAGAATCTCTTCCACCTCCGGCCACACCGACTCGAACGGATCCGATCGAGTTCGCCAGTACCGCTCCGGCTGACACTGGCTCGGTAGCTTTCCCGACTTCAGGTACTTGCGAGCCGTCTTTCGCGACAGCCCCGCTTTCGCCGCCGCCATCGTGAGCATCTTCTCGTTCTTTCGCAACTTCACTAGCCTCCGCACTTGCTGATCCTTAACCATGCCCTCATGGTCAGGATCAGCCCTGAAAAAGCGGGGAATTCCATTTGTCGTCGTGGGGAATGGGGTGTGCCGTTTTCCTGGCTGACCCTCACACCGGCCAGCTGCTGCCCTACAACACCTCCGGCGAACTGACGGCAGACCTGGATAAGCTGCGGATCACCATGGGAACTGGAGTGACGGGCTGGTGGAATGGGAGAAGTCTACCAGACCGAGGACCTTTCCTTGGAGCGCAAGGTTGCTCTGAAATTCCTTCCCACTGATTTGCAGCAGGATGAGACGGCTCGAAAGCGCTTCCTGCGTGAGGCCAAATCGGCAGCCGCACTGGATCATCCCTACATTTGCCATATCCATGAAGCCGGGCGGCTGTCTGCTTTCTTCGAGATTCGTGCACTGACCTTCGGTGCCGTCTCGGCTTCCATGATCGCGTACCTGAGTGCCCAGTTCTGTGACGTCTACACTTTTCACTGGATCAAGGATCTCACGAAGGGTAGATACTTGTGGTTGAGGAATAACGGATCCACCTTGACCAGCCAGTTGATCGACACGGTGGCCGTCATTCTGATCACCCACTACTGGGCGGGAGCCCTTCCCATCCAGGCCGACGAGCCGGTATTCAAGCAGCTCTTGATCTTCATCTGGTCGGGCTATCTCTTCAAGTTGACGGCTGCTCTTCTGGACACGGGTCCGGCCTATCTGGCAGTCGGGGTTCTCTCGAAGTATCTGCGGATCAGGCCAATCGATTGAGGTTAGGGGGGAGTCAGGCCGACTCTTTCAAAATACGGAGCCTATCCAGGACCGAGTCTGACTGGCCATCCTCATTGCCCACCACCTTCGAGAGAAGACGATCAGTCCGCAGCATTACGTTTTCGGTGACCTGGTCGATGCCGCCCACCGTGATCGCGTACTCCCCGGAGTCGGTTCGCATGACCCAACCCTTTTCTTTCAGATACCAGAGATGGAATTCGAGAT
The DNA here is from genome assembly GCA_965248635.1 of Acidobacteriota bacterium. Taxonomy (GTDB): domain Bacteria; phylum Acidobacteriota; class UBA6911; order RPQK01; family CBDAPI01; genus CBDAPI01. The sequence continues at coordinate 1,454,246 of OZ252114.1, forward strand.
GTTCCTCCGGAGTCCCCAGGTACCTTTCCAGATGCATTGGTCCCATCCCTGGATCGTCGACGTAGCGGCGGCGAGCTACATAGAGGAGTGAGAGTATGCCCCTTCTGATGTTCTCGTCGTCGTCCACACTGCTGGATGCTTCTCGCTGGCCGAAGATCTTCCACTGCTCTCGACGAGCAGTTTCGTAGCTTGCGTCGTACTCAGCTCTCCTGTCGGGATCGGAAATCACGCGGTAGGCTTCTCGAAGGCGCAGAAAGCGCCGGGAGTCGCCCGACTCGTAATTGTCGGGATGGTACCGCTTGGCCAGCAGACGGTAAACACCCTGAACCGTTGCCTGATCGGCATTTGGACTGACCTGCAGGGTGTCGTACTAGTCTTCGAAATGTCCCTTTGACACTAGAGGCCGCCTCCTGACCTAGTTGCTTGCCAGCCCGACCGTCACCATGCTTCCCTGAGAATTGTCGGGGTCCCATACCGTGCTCACCGTGACACCGGACAAGGCGGGGAGCCTGTCGGTAACGTAGTCCTGGATATCACTAGCGGTGGCGGGAGCCGGCGAACGGTCCCCATGGACGATGGCGTGACGGGTCGCGTCGCGCGCGACAGCGGTGATCGTATTGGAGGCCCAGACGGCGCGTCCTACGTCCATTAGACCCACGATGAGAATAAAAAACGCCGTCACAACCAGAGACAGCTCGACAACGGTGCTTCCCTTCTCCTGTTTCATCAAATCTCTTGTGCGCATGAGAATTCTCCTCTGAGTCGGCTAATCGACCTGCATATAGGCATCTCGTGTGATGGGCACGCTATCAGGGACGCCCGGGAAAGGAAGCATGGTCGAATAGGTTTTGGAAGCTTGAACTTTCAAATACACCCAGGGATCGTACCCAGGCCCAGGGCAGGGGCCGCTCTCACAATCCACCTGCGTGTGGACGTCGTCTTCCACACAATGACAAATGCGGGTCACGTTCAGAGTGACTCCACCCTGCACGCTCACAGCGTCGGCGTTGGCCACCTCCGTGATCTTGGTTGTGTCCTGGGAGTATGCCTCGCTGAGCGAACCGTAGGACAGGCCTGCCCGGGCCGCATTGGCCACGCCCACAGCGTCGTAGAACATTCTGCCCAGATCGACTCCGCCTAGAGCGAGCAGTAAAAGGACAGGCAGAATCATCGCCATCTCCACCGTACTCGTGCCCCTGCAGCTTGTCGACCTACCGATTCTCTTCATTTCTATCATCTCTATCATCCCTTCTATCATCCTTTTCCCCGGCCCTCTACTCGACCAGTGTGGGCCGCCTGATGGGCTGAGGGCCCTGCAAGTTGGGGCTAACCGTTACGTCGGTGTTACTGGAAATTTCCAGCGTATCGGTCACGATCACCGTCCAGGCCGCCGCGTTTCCTCCAATCGTATTGCTGTGGAACATCAGGTGCTGAGTGGAGGTGTAAATGGTCCCTTCAAAGTAAGAGGAAGTGTTGCTTTCAATCTTGTTGTCATAATCCCCCACCACGCTGCGGTCCTGCCAGAAAAGCATCCCGTCAAAGTCCGTGCCAGTTCCGCTGGGAGACGTGAACTCGACGTGGGAACCACTCTGAATCTCAATGGGCATGTAAGGGTAGGCGGGGCTGTAGTCCGTGTTGTAGAAGGAGACCCCCAATCCGGTGGCTGTTGAGGCACTGGCAATGTTCAGACCTGCCACCATTCCCCCTTCAGGTAATAGATCCCCGGATTGAAATTGACATGTGAACCACTCTCGACGCTAATGCCGCCGCAATAAGTGCCGGGATAGATCTGGTAGCGGTTCCCTACCCCTCCCTGACTGCCGGTCGTGAACTCGGTGTAGTCGCAACCATTGGGTACCGCGGGATCGGGTAGGTAGGCCAGCGGATCCCCACCGCGGTCACAGGGTTGTCCGTCACAAACACCCGTCTCGGCGGTGGGGGTCACCGTTCCCCCTAAGGTGTTCGCCTCACCGCACACATAAATCGCATTAGTTGTCAGCGTGGAACCACTGGTAACGGCCAGGGCCTTCCCGTCACAGGAATGAACCTTGACCACACAGGTGGGTGCATACAGTCCTGATGCGCTGGTCACTTCAAAGGCTTTGACGGCGGTCCCGTTCAGGACATGAATGCAGGCTGGAACAGCCATGACTCCGGCCACGGCTCGGGCACTGATCGTCATGTCGTAGATCCCCAGGACAGGCATGAAATAGGTGGGCAGCTGCTGGCTGATGATGACTTCAACGAAACCATCCTGGCCTGCATAAACGCCACCCAGCGGGGGTTCATTGACGGTTCTCGTCTCCCCGTTCGAGCCATCGAAGCCATTCATGGCCGCATCATACTCAGCGGCTTTCTCAACGTTGTCGCTCTGGTTGGAGTCGTCCCTGAAAATGTGACAAGCGCCTCCCATGGCCGCGGCGTCAGCGGCCGTCTGCATGATCCGCTTGTACTGATAGGCATAGCCGAGATCGATGATAAGGCCCAGCATTCCGATCAGCACCGGAAGCAGCAAGGCGAAGACAATGGCGCCCACGCCCGATTGTTCTTTAAGACGTATTCTCAATGGATTCATGCCCAACCTCCTTGACCGAAAGTTCTCCCGAACAGGCTCTTTCTGTAACCTAGCTCACTTTCTACTGCCAAACTTGTGACGGTCGTCACCAAATTCTGCTTTCTTCGTCAAAATGCGTTGTGATTTGTACTTATCAATCACAAAGAGTTGTCTGTTGATGCGTATTGGTGGTTTATTTTGTGGGGGATGCCGAAGCGATCTTGCCTCTTCTTAGCGACGGAGAATTCGAGTCCGGATAGACTATAGCCTTCCGGCCGCACACGGGGCATCGCCTCTTACTCGGCATGCATCCTCCAGTGTTCATCCGTCAGTCCCGGCTCCGCATGGTGATGAGGCCTATTACAAATCCCCTGATGCGGCGTCAGCTGCTACGCTGTTCGTAGCTTGCTCAAAGACCGCGAGCAGCCTCTTTCGGCACTGACGGCCAAAATCCTTCCCTCGAGAATGGCGAGGGTGACACGCTCACGGTGTGGCGCCTCGACCGTCTGGGCCGGTCTCTTCGAGATCTCATCGACCTCGTCAACCAGTTCGAGGCTCGCGGCCGGAAGGGAGGAAGACCCAAAGCGTTGGATCCGACTCGGTGCGCATTGGCAGTGCAGCTCTACCTCGATAAAGAGCACTCAGTGAAGGAGATCTGCGAGAGGATGAGCATCTCCAAACCGACCCTCTACAAGTATGTCGAAGCTACTGGGGCGGGCGACACGCCATCGAGACCGTAGGTTTTCGTTCAAATGGCCCCGCTGATCCAACTGGCCAAGTAGACGATGACCGCTAGTATCGTCAAGCAGGTAAGCGTCAATGCCAGATCCAGGGCCCTGAATCCAGCCAGGCCGTTCTTACTCTTGTGAACCTCCCCCGCCACGACCCATGAATCCTGGCGAAGTTGGCTTCGATAGACCTTCATCTTTAACCTCCTGACTCTGATCCCCCGGCCCGATGAACGGCTCGATTTCGCTATCCTAGCTCACAAATAAGCGCCCCCCGGCACGCTATTTCTGTAACCTAGCTCACTTTCTACTGCAAACTTGTGACGGTCGACACCAAATTGTGCGTTCTTTGTCACAATTCGTTGTGATGTGTGCTCCTCAATCACAAGGCGCTGTCTTTAGACGCGTATCGGTAGTTTATTATGTGGGGATGCCGAACAGAGGGTGCTATGAAGTAATGCCATTGCTCCCAAGCCAAGTGCGGGTATGCAGAGCCATTCTTTCCACTTGTCTCTTTCCTGGTTACCCTCACCCCGTGTCACGCCCAGGACTTCACTGCCAAATGTGTGGGCGTCACTGACGGAGACACCATTAGCGTCCTCGTCGGCACCGAGCAGATGAAGATCCGCTTGGAGGGCATTGACGCCTCGCCCTCCGGGCTCCCTCCCCCCGACCCGTTGTTTCTGAGGCAAGGAACCAATAAGCTGTTCGGAACTGGGTTCGATTCGGAATGACAAGGGAAAAGTGACCCGGCTTGATCACGTAATAGTGCCCCACCTGGTTGTAGATTGTTGTAACTGATCCTGGGAAACGATCTCCTCGAGTTCCTGAAGACTGAGAGAGGGGCCGCAGTGAGGGCGAGCCCGAACGGAGTGCCCCTCTCGGCGGCCGACTCAACCCGGTCCCCTGAGTGGTCTACTCGCCCCGTTAACCCCCTTGAAGTCTCTGCTGTTGGAGATATCCAACCCAGCGGTCGAGGCGACATAGCTGTGTGGCCGTCAGGAGACACTTCCGGGGACCCAGAAGGCTATTTTGACCTCGACTTGGCTCTTTGCCGGCGCCTCTTCTTTTGCCGTTTGAGACTCTCGGCCAGACGGATGCTCTCCCAGTCGAACTCGTAGATCTGGCAGCGATGGGTGAGCCGGTCCAGCAGGGCCGCCGTCAGGGAAGCATCGCCAAAGACCCGGGTCCATTCGGCAAAGGCCAGGTTGGAGGTCACCAGCAGTGAAGCCTTCTCGTAACGATTGGAAAAGACTTGATATAGCAGTTGGGCTCCTTCTTCCGAAAACGGGATGTAGCCGAGCTCATCGAGGACGATCAGGTGAAAGCGATCGAGCTTTCGAAACACTCGCTCCAGCTGTCTTTCCTCCCGGGCCTCCACCAGCGTATTGACCAGGCCCGAAGCACTGTAAAACCCAACCCGGTGACCGCGCCGGCAGGCCTCCACTCCCAGCATCGTGGCCGCATGCGTCTTGCCCGTACCGTGTTTGCCGATCAAAGCCACGTTCTCTCGCTCATTGATCCAAGTGCATTCGGTCAGCTCCCGTACCTCGACCCCGTCCAGTGTGGGCCACAGTGCGAGATCCGTCTTCTCCAGCGTTTTCATCACCGGAAAGCGCGCTTCCTTGAGCCGGCGCTCCAGCTGATTGGCACGACGCTGCTCGAGTTGCCGGCTCACCAGATCCAGCAAGAACGCCTCGTAGCTGGCCCTCGTTTCCCGGGCCTGGCGCGCACACTCGGCGTAATCTCGCCGCATCGTAGGCAGCCGCAGCTCCTTGAGGTGATCCTTCAGCAATACCGCTTCACTGGCGCGGCTCATCGCCTACTCCCCAGCAAGGCATTGAAGCTCGCCACAGCCATCCTCTCGACCCGACGGTCCGTGATCCCCGGAATCAGCTGGGCTGGCAGGGGCTTGATCGAGCGGCTGGAACTTTCCTGGTAGCGGATCCAGTGCCGGATCGAAGCCAGGCTCGGGCATTGCAGCTCCAGCACCCGGGTAATTGCTTTTTCGACAAGTGTTTCCGGATAGCGCTGATGCAAGCCCAGGATGCCGATAAACTCTCGAGTGCCGGAGTTCTCGCCCAGGCGGCTGCGCAACCTGGCGAGCAGCACCTCGTAGTCCGCAGGCCAGCGGGCTCGCCACTGCAGAATGGGCCGGGCACTTTCAAACGATCCAGGCCGCTGCTGGAGCAGATCCAGATAGTGCAGCGAATCGATCTTCCACTTGCTGTTGGAAAAAACTCGCTCGTGCTCGGCGATCTTCCGATCCTCTGCAAACACCTCCACCTTCCAGCAGCTCACATGCGACCACACCCAGCGACCCACATACGCTCTGGGCACGGAGTAGCGATTGCGGTCCACTCGCACCGTCTGGTAGAGATCCACTTTCACTCGCAGCGGCTTGTAGTTGTCATAGGGGCGCTGGGGCAGGGGCAGCAGTCGCGATCTCTCCGACTCGAATCGCTCCTGGACAGTTCGATCATCTTCCCGGACCGCAATCCGGTGACTGCCATACTTCTGGCAGCGTTCCAAGAGCATCTGGTTGAGCTGTTCGAAGTCTTTGACTCGGGGCAACGGCACCAGGAAGTTTCTCCGCGCAAAGCCGACCAGGCCCTCCACTCCACCCTTCTCTCGGCCTAATCCCGGAGTGCAAAAGCGGGCCTGGTACGTGTAGTAGCTGCGAAAGGAGACAAAGCGTTCCTGCTCCACTCGTTTCTTGCCCCGCAGAATCTTTTTCACCGCGGGGCTCAGGTTGTCATACACCAGGGTCCGAAAGATCCCCTGGAAGTAGGCAAAGGCTCGCATGTGGGCGTCAAAGAACATCTCCTGACGCTCCCAGGGATAGGCTCTCACGAAGGCCTTGCCCGAGTAGCGTGAGCGCATCATGAACAGCTTCACCATCCGCCGCTCCCCTGCCATCTCGACCCAGGCTGTCCCCCAGTCTACTTCTGCCTCCCGGGCCACTTCCGGGTCCAGTGGAACCACCGCCTGCTTGCCTCCGTAGCCGTGAGCCGCCTTCCACTCCCGCACCCAGCGCCGCACCGTCGACTCGGCTCCCCCAAATCCGTACTCCTCGACCAGCCGATCCCAGATCCGGCGAGACGTGTGACGCTGACGCCGCGGCCGATCCCGGTCTCCCAGCAGCCAGCCCTCGATGATCTTTTCCACCGGATTCATGACCGGGCATCTGGTTGGCTTTCGGCGTCGGTACTTGGGCTCCAATCCTTTCAAGGCTTTGCGAATCGTTTCCCGATGATGACCTGTCTCCCGACGGATCTCTCGGATGCTCTTTCCGTATACGCGGTGGGCTGTTCTGATAAGCTCGTACTGGTCCATCCCAATCACTCCGGCCTCCGTTCCAGTTGTTCGTTTTGCTTTTGAACAAAACTAGAACAGAGGTCTGATTGGGGTGGGTCACTTTTACTCGATCACTCGCCCCAATCCGGGTCACATTTACGATAGCGAAATCAGGAGGGCTGCATTGTGTTGAGGATACAGCTGCCGGTACCGGTAAGACTATTCCGGCAACTTCCGCTAGGAGGAAGGAATCTCCCGCCCGGTCCTTTTAAGGACCAGCAGGGCGGCTTTCGATTCCAGAGGAGCCCCTGGCCTCCGCAGAGTCCCAAAACGCCTCAGACGGATCAGTTATCGGTCCTAACAGAGGTTCTTCGGAGAAGATGGCCGCGGTGGTGCAGACCCGGCCTGGGTAGATGACGCTTAAGCTGTCGGAGAGTTCCGAACAGGGAATCCTCCACGCACACAGGCAAAAACAATTCTACGGACATGGGCGAGGGGGTGAGGCTTGTGGACAGTCTTGGAAGGCAAGAAATCTAGGGGGAGTCGAGAAGATCCAAAACGGCAAAGTCGTACCGCTGTGCTCGTCTTCGGAGTCGTGCCATTGCCTTCATCCAATCTTAGCTTTTCTTAGTCGCCCGTCGCGCAAAAAGCCGTGCACCTCCTCTTTGAGGAGACCCTTTGAATCGCGGCTGTCGGCTGGAGACTGTCGCGGGCGTCCACTCAGTGGGGATCTCGCGAGAGCCGTGACAGATTTCAGTGCGGCCAGTGCGTGTTATTAGGCAATCAGCGCGGCTGGGCGTCCGCAGGAGGCTCAGTCTGGACGCCCGTTGGGCCAGGGGAAGACATCAAGGTTCCTATTTGCTGAGCGCGAAAGGGGAAAATGTCTATGTGTTGAGCCTCAGCCTCCTACGGGCTCCCCCGTCTGATCCGCCCCAGGTTCTCTTAAAACGTAGATATTGCTAACCCCGGGAGGGCCGCAAGAGAACACGTCCCCTGACATCGCAAAAGCTCCTGTCACTTGACAACTTTGGCCATGTCGAGTACTCGGAGCCAGTTCTCGCCCAGGATCTTCCGTACAGTTTGCGCATCGTAGCCCCTCGCCACAAGCGCCTCAGTCAAGCGCGGATAGCTGGTGGCATCGAAATTGTCCAACCAATCTCTGCCCCACATCAAGTCCAGTCCCATGGCCACATGATCCGCTCCCACCAAATTCACCACGTATTCGACGGTCCTGACCAAGTCTTCCACAGTTGGTCTTGGGGCCCCCACCGGCACTGTTTCTCTCCACGGCTTCGAATACCACCACGACGGACCGTTCACCCACCTGTCTCTCAATTCGGCATCCAGCTCAGTGATATATTCCACGTCGTTACTGCTGGCTGGACGAATAACTGAACTTAAGGATTCTCCTCGTGACTTGGTACGAACTGGCTTCGGCCGTTTCTGATACCAATCCCAGTATTTCTGGCTGATCATAGGCCCATAGCCGGTAAGACCAATGACTCCCCCTTTCGCTGCTAAAGCCTTGATTACCCTTTCACTCAAATTTTGCGGGTAGTCACTTAAGTGCTTGACCCCCATGTGGCTGGCTACGACCGGAGCCTCGCTGGCCGCGATGATCTGAAGACGAGCGGCCTCGCTGGCATGGGAGATGTCAATCGAGATTCCCAAACGATTCATCTCCCTAATGATTTTTCGCCCCAGCTCGTTTATACCTAGCCATTTCTGCTCGCCGACCCATGCGTCAGCATAGGCATTAGTCGTATTGTGATTGACAAACTGGATCATTCGCACTCCCAGACGGTAAAAGAGTCGTAGCACCTCCAGGTCACCCTCCATATCGAATCCACCTTCGAGTGCCAGTATTTGCGCCATTTTTCCATTTCTTACAATGTTCCGAACATCTGCCGACGTGAGCGCCAATTCCATCTTGCCAGGATTTGCTTCGAGAGTGCGGTGAAAGATCTCAATTAAGCGACATGCTTGCTTTACGGTGTAGTTGTATCGGTTGTAAGCATCTTCGACGAAAACAGTATGGATGGCTAGGTCCAGACCGCCTTCTTTAGCGCGAGCAAAGTCAAATAGTCCCGTTACCTGTGGCTTCCATGGATCAATTCCTTCGTAAAAGACACGGCTGATAACGTGTACATGTCCGTCGACGACAAGCGAATCTTCGTGGAGTCTCGCGGTCGGTGAATTCTGCTCACCTTCCAGCGTTGCCTGTTGCCCGAAGTGGGGCCCTACTGAGCTTACAAAGACTAGCAGTAAAGCTGTTCTCATTACTATTCTCCTGATGGACTTTTCCTCGAACGTGCCTCCGCACTCAGCACATTTGTTGGGTTGCTTCATTTTTTCCTTCTCCTGGTCCACAGGTTAACCCAAGCATTGGGATCGTACCAGTGGACAGTAATGATATAAGACGGGGTTGACCAGATGCAGAGACACTTCGAGCCTATGGTCAATCAGGTGAGGGGTTGGCAGGAAAGCCAGATTGAGGATGACTACGCAAAGCTAGTCATTTATCGAGCCTTTGTGGAGGGAGAGCTGGAAGCTCCTAAGTTTCAGGCTCAGAAGGTTCCAATTGTTACTTCCATCCTACTGAGGATGAGTTTCAGGCTCGTAACGCCTGGTCGCTATCGAATGCGTTCACTTCAGATTTCAAGGAACTGAACGTCGATTCTCCCATGAGTGCCTCACCTCTTGCTTCGATTGCTGCGACCCGTTCGTGGGCTTCAGCCTGCGGACCAAAAGAGGACGAATAGCGGGCGGGCGATCAACCCCGATTCCCACCTCCCCACGCCGAAGAGAACGGCTCCCCTTCCATGAAACGGGTCGGCCGAAACTGGTGGACGTCGATCTCAGGCTCTTCGCCTGCGATGATATCGGCCAGCGCCTCGCCCAGAGGCGGTCCTATTTTGAAGCCGTGACCACTGCCGCCAAAAAAGGCTAATAGCCCTCGATGTCGGGTTCGGGCCCCACAACCGGGTGCCAGTCATCCATGATGGTGTAAATGGACGCATACCCGTGATGGTATTTCGAGTACTCGAGCGATGGAATCCGCTTGAACAGATTCGCTTCGATACGCCGGCGCGACTGTGGATCCAGGTCCTCATCATAGGAGTCGATGTCCATCGGCTCCAACTCTTTTGGAAAACAGAGTCCCGCCAGGACCGTGTTTTCGTAGTGAGGTCTGATATACGATCTCAAGAGAGGGTCGGAAACAACGGGGAGCGGTCCGAAATCGGCAGGCTGGGTGACCACCATGTCCGTCTCTCGACTCTCCCAGAAGATGGAATCGGTGGAGAGCTGAAGCTGGCGGGCCTGCTCAGGAGAGAGTGAGGCCAGCAGCTGGTCCAGTTTGTGAGCAAAGAGTCGGGGTGGTGGAGCGCGCTGGGAGCCTTCCCCAAGCTTCAGATGCTGGAGGATCTCGCGGATGATTTCCGGCTGTTCGATGACCGCCTGCTCGAAACTCTACCAGTGGCGGTCTGGAACCGAAATCCCTCGAAAACCACAGGACAACAGAGCCCCAGAAAAACTAATCTCGGAAGGACGAGGACATCCTAAGCTCTTAACATATATAGACTTACGCCAATTCAAGACGCGTTTCATCCCTTATAGTGAAATCGGAAGGATAGTCGGACACAGTCAACAACACTTCCCTGAAGAAAGGCAGCCCACCCATAGACCCTTGACCCGGGGTAGGGAGCTGGATACTCCGCCATCCTGACCAATCCCTCAGGTACTATAGAACGGCGCGGATCATCATGGCACGGAACACCTCGCTAATTCTGAGCGCAATACTCATTCTCGCTGTCTGTCGCCACCCCGTCGGTGAATCCACAATCACGCCAGCCGGAACCCCCACCCCATCAACCGAGTCCACTAGGGCGGTCGATCTGGAAATCGTGAGAACGTTTTTTAGCGACCTTGGGGAGGAGCAATATACGATCAACCCCGATGACCAAACCTTAGGTGAAGAGCAAAGTCACGTGTTTCGATGGGTGGTGGCTGCCATTTCCCAGTCGCAGCATGGGGATTACGAGATTCAGGAGCTGCGCTTGTCAAGAACGACGGTTGGATCCCGATCTGCCTACGAGCTTAGACGGCACAGCGCACAAGGGTTTAGCGAACTGATGCCGGGGCGGTCCTATGTTCAATTGCACGTAGTCCATGCTGCGTCCGACCCGGAGCTTCATGGTGTGATTGATTTGGACGGTCCCGAACTATTGTCGTTTTGGGAAGAGGGAGCGTGACAGCATAGAAGCCATCAAGGTGGACAGAGTGCGAAGACTTCGCCCCTTGGACGTGAACGATATCCACGTTCTGGTCAATGCCTCAGGGAGGCCCGACCCGCAACAAAGCCACCCAGTAATAGCAAGAGGACTGCCAGGACTGCTAAGTCTTAGATCGACCACCAACCCCTAAAATCAAGGAATACGGGCTGTCTCCGCAAACGGGGGTTTCCTCCCGATCAGATCGCCCATGGAAGCGGCTCCTGCACTTGACCATCCCCGATGGGGCCCCAACGTGGGAACACCCTCCATGGCCCGAACAGGTTCGCTGAAAGTGGGGCCTCAGCGCCATCCATGATGTGGGAGAGATGGATCAAAGACCCTTCATTGCCATGGAGTATGTCCAGGGGCTAGGCTTGGCCGTGGCTGTCTGCGAAGATGCGATAATCGTCATTGTAGCGAATATAGCGCACACCATGTGCCTGTGGTCTGACCACTGAAGGTTGTCAAATCAGTTCTTCGTCACCCACCTCTCGAATCCACCTCCGCGTCCACTCCACTGACTTGAGTTCCAGATCACAGATACAGCTGGCGAGAAAAATCATGCCGTTAATACGACCTTGTCGAAGCCATTCAAGACCCTTCTCGCATTGGCGCGCCATGGTAGTGGTTGCCATGGGCTCTCTTTTGCCGTAGTTCCACATGTAGCACCCCAGCACTCGCTGTTTGTCCGGGCTCAGTCTCTCCATCTTTTCAAAATTAGACTCGAGTTTGGTTAGATTGCGGGCTTCCCACGTCCAGAAAGTGACCACGTCGCAATGCTCCAAATGGGCTGAGACTGGCGCATCCAGTTGATGGTCGTAGAGACCTACCCAAAGGTCGAGCTGCCTCTGGCCCTGTTTCAGGCGGTTTTGGAACCGCCTGAGTTCATCGGTTGTGAGGGCTGCAACGTGTGAGTCACCCCCGGAGTTGAAGAAATCGTCCATCATGACACCACTGAGGTTGGGAGTTATGGACGCCATACTGAGAACCTCCTCCCTCTCGCTCTGGTCGGTCGCCCCCCCGGCACCAACTACGGACCAGACGATCTCCCGAAGAGCACGAAAAGGCAGGGCGTACTGGCGGAATGGCGGCTTGGGACGTCCCTCGTATCGAACCATGATCACGTTGGGTATCGACATGTAGAACGCCGCTTCCACGGGCGTGATCCGTGAAGCCTGCTCCAATCCCCAGTCGTGGTCGTGGCTGCCAGCCGCATGTCCCCACAGCCAAAAGCGATCGCGAACACTGCGCGGCGACGCCATACTTTCGCGACCTTCAACAGGTATGGCTGTAGCGGCACCGGCGCTGCAAGTGGCTGCAACCTTGACGAAGTCGCGACGGTAAATTGCGTCCGGATCATTCTTCTTCATTTTCCTAATCCTCAAACCTGTGTGTAGTGATTGAGTTGCGACGACCCAAGCATGATAGCGCTGCACTTCGTTTCGAAGCGGGCGGGCCAACCATGGCGGCTCACTCGCGGTCATCGCGGCGAGCATGCATCAGGTCGCCCGGTTTTGTCCCGGCCCTCGCGTTGTTGCATAAATCGCTTCGGCGTGTCGGCTTGTCTCCAATGGGCGAGGGTGCCAGCATAGGGAATGCCAATCTCATCCCCTTCTGTCAGATGGATCCAGGTCTGTGTCTCCGGTTCACGGTGAATCTTCATTGTCTCGGCGAAGGCTGAGAACGTCCGTTCGTCCTTGCGAAAGTAGTAGTAGCCTTCGGCCTGATAGCAGAGGATTGCGAGCCTTTCTCCGGCCTTGAATTGTACGGTCTCCACTCCTTGAAAGAGAATGTGCTCATTCTCGAGACGCACGACTTCGACTTCGATCGCGGTGGCCTGGGGAAGGATTTCCGCCTCGCCAAGGCGGTAGATGACTGTGCGAGGTTCGTCAAACTCGAGAGTCTTGTCCTTGATCAGACGAACGGTTCCCAGCTGGACGGACGAGGGCCACGGCTGGGCGTAGACGGGATGCGATCCAACGTTGCGAGTTGCGGCGATGACCGGTCCGCCTTCCCCCCCGAAATGGTACAGGCTAAACAAAGGATTGCGTGCCTGCTGAGCAGACAGGGTGCCGAAAGCCAGCGATGTGAAAGAGAGCCAGAAAACGAAGCGCATTCAGAGATTGTGCGCCAGTCTGGTTGTGCTGGCAACCGGGTTTCAAACCGTGACCGGCCTGAGTGCCCCTCCGATCGAGTTAACGGCAACTGCAGACACTGACTGCAGAAGTCGAGCTCCTGAAGTCGAATCATGAGAGGTTGCTGCGCCGATCGTTACAGCTCCAGAGCCAGGCGGGTGGCGAATCTCGCTGCTGAAACTCCGCCGTTACGACAGCGATGCCAGAAACCTCAAGATACGGACGCCTCCTTGAACGAGACTCTGGTCCTCACGGGATAATGATCCGAACCGATAAAAGAGCCTGTTGCGCGACTGTGCACTTGGATTCTCAAGCTTAGCAATACATGGTCGATCGGAATCCAAAACATCGGCATCATCGCGGGCCAGGAGGGTTGCCAGCCAAATCCCTCTCTCGAATCCTTTATCTCAGCTACCTGTACCAACTTCTTAAACACCGGAGAATATGGGGTCAGGTTGAAATCTCCAGCCACGATGACGTGTTTGGAACTGTGGGCAATATGCTGAGCAAGCCAGCTGAATTGTTGATTTCTTTTGGAAAAGGTCCGTATCCAGACCGGGTTTGATGAGTGTACTCCGTAGAATGTCACTTCTTTCCCGTGAATAAGCAATTCAGCAACTAGCAACGGTTTGTAAGCATGCTCTTCCATGTCGATAATCTGATAGCTGCGAATCGGAAACTTACTTAGAAAGAGGAATCCTTCTGGTGTCGATCTGGGTTCTTCAATTTGAAAGTCATACTGCGTTGTGCGTGGTCCCAATAGCTGAGCAACCTCCGGCGTCAATTCGGAGATAAACGCTATTTCTGCGCGTAGAGTCCGTATTTCGTCCAACAAGCGTTGATGGAACATGTTTGAACACCACACGTTGGCTGCGTATATCTCAAATGACTCTGCGGGCAGCTCCATTTGTTTCGACTTCTTACCCACCAGTACGCCCAAATTGATGATGGATAGGATGATGGAAGCTATGCTGAGGAGAACTTCCTGGTTCCAGAGGAAAGCCACACTGAGAATCAGCGATAGCATTCCATACTGCACAGGAAAATGAGTGACTAATTCAGCGCACCAATAGTCACCCAATTCAGCGAAACGAAGACCAGTTGCCACCAGGAGCAAAATCAACACAACTGTGGTTGGCTCCATACGACCTTGCCCGGTGTTCAATCAAAGATCCTGAGCCTCCAGCGCGGAGTCGGGGATCCAGACAGTTTGGTGGTTAGGCTCTGAGCTTCCTTTGTACTCTCGAGACTACCGTTCTCCGAGGGCTCCGAAATCTCCCCGGACGAAGTACTCAGTATATTCGCAATAGGACCGGCTTGGCCTAAAGGAGTAAACCCCTGCCTTTCAGTTTCTCCACTCGCGAATCGCTCGCGAAATACGCCCACGCCGAACCGGCTGCCACCGATCGACGAAGCACACCTCCCGGCCAACCAGTTTATACATGCTGTCCCTAAGGCGCACAATGCGATCTACTGAACGATTTTGGAGATCCCGTTTCAAACTTGTAAGCACGTAGAATAGCGGCATGAAAGCCGGAACCTACCCGCTTCAAGTGCTACTCTGAACCCTCTCAGGCTGGGTGAACCGCCACCAAAAGGACGACCATGATGGCCTTGGCCCGGAACGGTCACGACCGAGTTTTCGGATAGGACGGCCCGCTACAGGTCAGTGCGGAACTCGGGGCGAGTGCCAGCGAGGGCCCTTTTTCGTATCCCGAAGCCCATTATTCCGGCCGATAGTCCGGGTTGCGCGGGGGCATCTGAGCCTGCGTCTCCAACCTCCAGTCGTGGAGCAGGCCTCTCAGCTCCTCGACCTTGGCGGGACGGGTTCTGGACAGGTCGTTGGTCTCTCCGATGTCATCGGCCAGGTTGTAGAGCTGTACCCGATTATCCTCGTAGAATTCGACAAGACGCCAGTTCCCGGCACGAATGGCTCCATAGGGCGTGGCCCCTCCTCCATGGTAGTGGGGATAGTGCCAGAACAGGGCTTCCCGTCCCAGACCGCTGGTCGAGGGATCTCGCAGAATCGGCACCAGGCTGACTCCATCGACACTGCGGTTGTGTTCTGGGTTGCCCTCCACCCCGGCCATCTCCAGAATCGTGGGGTAGTAATCAATGTGCATCACGGGCTCGCTGGAGACAGAACCGGGCGATGTAAAACCAGGCCAACGCACTAGGGTTGGAACCCGGATACCTCCCTCATAAACCGATCCCTTTCCTGCGCGAAGGGGCGCATTATTGGTGGGTGCGCCGTTCGTCCAGGGTAGTCCAGCCGCTCCACCATTGTCCCCGGTCATGATGATGACGGTGTTGTCCTCAATTTCCAGCTCCTTCAGCTTTGCCAGGATTCGAGCGACGCTCTCGTCCAGGCTGTGAAGCATGGCTGCATAAACCGGGTTCGTGTGCTGGGCATCGGGGTTCACCCGGGCTTCGTACTCTTGGACCAGCTCCGGTTTTCCTTCAATGGGTGTGTGGAGAGTGTAGTAGGAGAAGTAAAGGAAAAACGGTTCCTCGGCCCAGCTCTCAATGATTTTCAGCGCTTCATCGGTGAGCCGGTCGGTCAGGTAATCGCCCTCCTTCCCTCCCGACGGGAGCGGGTAAACCTGTCTCTCCCCTCTTTGATACGGGTGGAAGTAACTTCCGGGCAGCCCCCACTCATTTCCGCCGATGTTGATGTCGAAGCCATGGCGTTCCGGAAGATACTCGTCCATGTCAGGCTGTCGAGTCGGCATCAAGTGCCATTTCCCAACGTGGGCGGTCTTGTACTCGGCTTCCTTCAGCGCCTCCGCGATGGAGACGTGTCGATGCTCCAGGCGCATCGTCCAGTCCGGGACCCTCAGTTTGCCCTGGGGGGGTGCACCGTAACCGGGAATCCAATCCGTCACGTTGAGCCGGGCGGGATATATCCCTGTCATGATGGCCGCACGGGACGGAGAGCAGACTGTACATGCCGAGTAACCGTTGGTAAACCTGAGGCTCTAGGAGGTGAGTTGGTCGATATTGGGAGTGCGGTAGAAGTCACTGCCGTGCCCGCTGGCGTCACGCCAGCCCCAGTCGTCAACCAGCAGGAAAATGAAGTTGGGGCGCTTTTCGGATTGGGATGAAGGGACGCTGCAACTGACGCAGCAGAGAGCCAGAGCGATCAGCAGACAGCGTCCGTGGGTCTGGACTTGGAAAGAAGGACAGCAGGACGTCATCGGATACTTGGTCGAGGAGAACTGGGTCCTGAAGGAGCAGATGAAGGGCCGCAGTCACGTTTTCAGTAAGTTACTGAAAACAGGGCGAGCCGGTGATCTCAGCGAGGAGGATCGCTAGGCTCTGGTCGAGTTTCTGAAGACTCTCTAGCCCGGATTATGCAGGAGATCTAAATTCAAGTGAGATTTGGGACCATAAAAAAGGCCGTAGCTCTCTGATATAAAAGGGTTTAGAGAAACAAAGACCCTAAACAGGAGCTACGGCAATGTCAAAAACAGTCTGCCAGAATACCCTGCCATTTCATAGCCACAGAAACATCACGGCTCGTTTTGATGGGGGGAGCCTCACTTCCGACGCAGGATGGTTGTTGTTTGGATCGCTGGATCGTCAACATCGATTGTGCGAGGGCTTCAGTTCCTGTATTTCGGAAAGTCGAGACCAACGCTACATTCGTCATGACCTGTTGAAGTTGATCCGACAACGAGTCTTGCAGATCGTGGCCGGCTACGAAGACTGTAACGACGCCGATACGCTGCGCTCGGATCCGATGCTCAAGACAGTCTGTGATCAGTTGCCCGAGAGCGATCCCGACTTGGCCACCCAGCCGACTTTCTCCCGTTTGGAGAACTCCGTCACCAAGAAGGATCTGATACGTCTGAGCCGGTGGCTGCTAGGCCGTTATGTGCGCTCCCTGAAGAAGAGACGCCCCAGCAAGATCATCCTGGATCTGGACAGTACCGATGACCACACTCACGGCCAACAGGAGTTCTCCTTCTACCACGGGTATTACCGAAACCACATTCTGCATCCTTTGCTGATCTTCGATGCCGCCACGGGAGACCTGGTGTGTGCCATGTTGAGACCTGGCAACAAGGGGGCTGCCTCTCACATCGTGCCCGTTTTGAAGCGCGTCGTGGAGGCCATCCGACAAGGAGTGGGGACGGATGTCGAGATTGAGATTCGGGCCGACAGCGGCTTTGCCACGCCTCGGCTCTACGAGTTCTGTGAAGGTGAAGAGAATAAACTCCAATATGTCATTGGGTTAAGTCGAAACCCTCGCCTGCAGCGAGTGGTCGAGCCGCTGCTGGATTCGACTCGGCTGAGGTTCGTTGAGCTGGAGGAAAAACAGCGTCAGTTTGACGAGTTTCTTTATCGAGCCCACAGCTGGGATCGATCCCGTCGCGTCATTGTCAAAGTGGAGGTCGATCAGCGTGGGATCAACCGTCGCTTTGTAGTCACCAACCGGGACGATCTCTGCTCCCAATCACTTTATGACCACTACACAAACCGAGGGCAGACCGAGAACTTCATCAAGGCCTTCAAGAATCATCTGAGCATGGACCGACTCAGCTGTCATCGATTCCTGGCCAATCAGTTTCGACTCCTCCTGCATGCACTGGCTTACCAGATGTTCGTGCGCCTGCGCGACTATCTGCACGGAACCCCCTGGCACAAGCTCGAAATCGAAACCTTACGTCGTCGGGTCCTCAAGATTGGGGCCCGGATCCGACAAACCACTCGACGCATCTGGGTCCATCTTTCCTCAGCCTTCCCCGAACAACCCCTCTTCCACCTCGTCTTGAGTCGCCTGAACTCCAGTTAGCTTTTCCCAGCTCCCCCGGAAAACCGCTTCCGACACTCATCCAGGCCCAGATCTGTCTGAAATTCACTCCCCAAACCACTCAAACGCCTCGCCAACCCATATTCTTCGCAAATCCGCCTGTCACACCTGCCCGCTTCCGAGTTGGGCCACTTCTCGAGTCGTTTTTCAACACCGGACTACGGTTCTTGCATAATCCGGGCTAGCAACAGTGGAGCGTTGTCCCTCCATGATCTCGCGGATCTCAGGGATCCCCTTGCCATCCAGCTTCTCGGGATCATAGGGTTGCCCCAGCAGATATAGCATCGTCGGCACCACGTCAACATTGCGCGCCATCTGAACCGTCATGGGCAAAAGGCCAGTTCCGTTAAATGCTACCGTTGTCCAAGACTCTTCCATGGTCAACCCGCCATGTTTCGACGCGGACGTACCGTCCACGAGATCACCAATCGAAATATAGGGAGTGGCGGACAAGTACAAGTCGGGTGCCCTCGACTCAACATCGAAGGCCTGAAAGAGCTGGCGAACTCCAGCGGATCTTCTCCCTGGACCACTTCATACTGGTAGGAGGCGCGGGTTGGTGCTGTCCCTTTACGCGCGATGATCGATTCACCCAGGTGACTGAACACGCGGACCTTTCCGGTGGCCCAATCCTTTCCTACCATGAAGGCCACCGCCTCCTTCCATGCAGTCCCTTCGGCGATCACATCCACCCTGCCGCCACTGTAAGGGTAGTCGCGCAGGAGCTGCAGTCCCGGTCGCCGTGACCAGTCCAGTCGTTCAATCCTTCCGTCGGCACTCATGATCGGAGTGGGAAAGTAGAGAAGTGCATGACCTTCGCCGGCGGCGACGACGATTTCCCTGTCTTCGTAGCTTTCCGGCACAGAGCCCATAAGCTTCAAACCAAAAAGTTCCGTCCACGCCTTGTCCAGAATCCTGGCGCCTTTCGCCCCACGGACAAATTCGTCTATCGAATACACCTCTTTGATGTCCTGGTGGCCATGGTCGGACACCAGCGCAACATATCGCTTCACCGGCTGGCCAATCTGTGCTTGCCGCCGGTCCATGATCCTGTTGAAGACTCGAACCGCTTCGCCGATCAGATCATCGATGGCACGGTAGTGCTCATCCATGTCGGGGTGGGTGGCACCGAAAGCGTGCTCCATATGATCGAACCAACCGTTGTAGACAACCGTGATGCGTGCCGGCTGACCTCCGAATATCCCACGCCGCAACCTGCGCAGGCCCACCTGCACCTTGGCCCTGAACTCCATGGGTTTGTAGTTCAGGTTCCAAATCACTGGGACGACGCTGTCTGCGCCCCGATTGAGCGCGGGGCCAATGGCAATCGCGTCATTGGCCCCGGGAAAGTGTTCCCAGATCGTCTTCGCTTCCGGGGAGAGCCACTGATTCCAGTCAAGAGCTTCCAGGAGGGCATAGAGGACTGGGTACTGTGCTTTCTGTCGATCAAAAAAATAGAGCGAGGGGATGCCATGCCGACCTGGTAGCGAGCCGGTCAACACCGCCGGTAATCCGGCGCCAGTGATTGTCGGAAAGACGGTTGAGGCATGCTCCACCCACAAACCTTCGTCAATAAAGAGGCGCTTCACGTTCGGAAGCTTTCCCTCCAGCGAATAACGCTTCCAGACGTCACCCCTGGCCCCGTCGATCACGATAACCATCCCGTAAGATTCGTTTGGTGACGCGACCCGTAGAAGAGATACGAGAGACGCGGAAAGCCCCAGCATCACAAGAACCACGATGAGAGCCCACCAACGGCGCCTCACAGCGACCTACCCACTTTCTTCAACGCATTACCCCATCTAGTCGATTGACCCAAGCATTGGTAGCCTCAATCCCTGCAAACATTTCAATGAGTGATTCGACGAGCGCCTCCTCGTTCTCCTCGGCCTGCTCTAATGGATCCTTGTTTGCAGCTTCTATCCGCTCGGAGTAAAGGTCTTGCCCAACGGCAGGAATCGGAATGAGCAGTGCTAGCAGAATGAGGATACCGTTCACCATGACAGAGGTGGACCCCATCGACTGGACAACTCGGCGGCACTTCTGAGGTGGACTCCGTAGTTCTTGTTGCCGCCAGTCAGGGAAATTCAGAGAGGGGCCTCGCCCTCGGGCTCGCCCCCTCTCTGATTTCTTGTCCAAGCCAGTGTACACCTCTTCCTGCGGGTCCTGCTGCGAATCTGTTTAACAACGTCTGTGGCCATGGTGGTTTCCCCCTTGTGTTACGCCACGGCCAGCATCGACACCCCGACACAGAGCGTCAAGTCCCACTCGGACTGTCTCTAAGACCACAGGCTCACGGGGCTGCCGGACACAGTCAACAACACTTCCCTGAAGAAGCACCTTTCATCTGCCTAGACAAGGTTGGCAAGACTCGAGATAACACCTGCCTTTCGGTTTGTCCAAAACGTCGAAATCCCCTATGGTCTGTTCATGAGCGTTTCCTTTTTTCGCTTCTATGAAGAGCTGAACGACTTCCTGCCCTTGGCAAAGCGAAAGAGAACCTTGGAGTATGCGTTCAAGGGGTCCCCAGGGATCAAAGATCCGATCGAAGCACAGGGAGTCCCACATACCGAAGTCGATCTGATCATCGTTAACGGAGACTCGGCGGATTTCAAATACCCACTACAAGACGGGGACCGTGTGGCCGTCTACCCGGTCTTCGAGAGTTTCGGTATCACACTACTCACCAGGCTGCGCGACAGGCCACTTCGCAAGACCGCCTTTGTGCTAGACGTCCACCTCGGCAAGCTGGCACGAAGGCTTCGTATGTTGGGATTCGATACCAGCTTTCAGAATAACTATGTCGACCCAGACCTGGTCCGGACATCTGTGGCGGAAAAACGTATCCTGCTGACGCGTGATCGGCGCCTGCTATTCCACAAATCGATCACGCACGGCTACTGGGTGCGGGCGACCGATCCCGATAAGCAGGTGTTGGAAGTCCTGCGCCGTTTCGATCTCTATAGAACAATTCGACTGTACAGCAACGACTTACGGCAATCTTGAGCTAGAGCCTCAAGGCCTCGTATCCCGCGGGCTGGCACATCTGATGCAGCCGGCTACAGTAAAACGATGGCACACCACGGCATTCCGTCTCTACCGGCTCCGGAAGTCGAGGGGCCGCCCCGGCCGGCCTCCCGTGCGGAAGGAGATGCGGGATCTGATTCGTCGGCTCAGCCGAGAGAATCCCTTAATGGAGTGCACTACCGCATAGATGCGTGTTGCGGCACGTTCGTTTGGGGTGGTAGACATTTGTCTAAGGTATACCAGCGCGCTGGTTTGTGTGTAGTGTGGGCGTAGTCTCTGCCGACGGCCACCGCAGGTAACGCTCGAGCGGTGTCTCACCAATGCCCTATCCTGGATTACAGATTTCCCTATTTGAGGTGAAATCAGTGAGTCTTACAGTGATCGCAGGCACTCCAATCGGAAGAGTCGAGTGTTCTAATCGTTAGGCCGGAAGCCGATCTCTATGAAGGGCTGGCAGGATTTCTTTCAGAAGGATATTGCAGTGAAGCTCGATCACAGAGCGTTGCGAGCAATCGGCCAGGATCTTGAAACAATAGGTTTGATCGACTTCGATCTGGAGCTTGAGGGGGAGAGATGTGTGGTCCGTGGAATGGTGGTATCGCCTGCTTCGCCGGAACCTTCACCCCCGTCCCGTGGATTGAAAGACGTGTGGAAGTTCTGGAAGAGCGAGTCCGATGTTCCTTCAGAACAAACGCCCGTGCCAGTCGAAAGGGTCTATCTGCCAGATGACATCGATCGCTTGGTCGCCGAAGGCCAATCCCGACGCCGGGATAAGCAGTCCTGGCCGAAGAAGGATGACAGGTCGGAGGTGGATGCCATTGCGGAGAGTCTTCGGGTTCTCGCTTTTTACTGCGAAACTGCAGGTCTGCAGCCTGTGAGTGTCTCAAAGCGTGGGAAGCGGCTCAAGTATGGCTATCTGACTAGTTCGGGGGTTCGGCAGGTGGAGGAACGCGATTTTTCGGAGCTGTACAATTTCTCGGATGGGATGGTCTTGAAGCGCGGGGGGACGAGAGCGTAAGGTGAAAATACTCAGTCGTGCCGTGAATCCCTTACATCGAGGTGAGGGTGTCCTATGATCAGAATCTTCGCCCGTAGGGGAGTGATCAATGTTCCTCCCACGAAATGGGTATGTCGGTGGCCACCTGCTCGGCCGCGAATGCGCGTAATGTAATGATAAAGCAGACAGGGTCAGTCGCTGCGCCAGCGTTCGATGCGGCGAGCGTGGTGCTGTGGCTGGTTAAAGAAGCGGACCGTTCGCTGCTTGAACAACCCCACCAGGAGCAAGCCAGCTACGAATCCTCCGATGTGAGCGAACCAAGCCACTCCCCCTCCGCCCTGCCCCCAGCTGAAAGTTCCCTGAAAGAGCTGAATGACAAAGTAAAATCCCAGAACAAATCCGGCCGGGATGTACATTATGCGCATAAAGTAGCCCAGCGGAATCAAAACCAAAACCCGTGCCCGGGGATACAGCAAGGCGTAGGCGCCTAAGATCCCCGAAATCGCACCACTGGCACCGATGGTGGGAATCGGCGACGCCATGTCCGTTAGAAAATGAGCCATAGACGCGACGACGCCGGTAAGCAGGTAGAACAGAATGAATCGTCCATGGCTCATGGCGTCCTCAATGTTATTGCCGAAGATCCACAGGTAGAGCATGTTGCCGATCAGATGCATGAACCCACCGTGTAGAAACATGCTGGTCAAGATGCTGAATGAGGCGGGAATGGCTACCAGCTCGGGGGGGAGAGCTTGGGAACCGAAGATGACCGCAGGAACGGCACCAAATTGGTATACGAACAGCTCACTATCTCCGGGGCCCAGTAAAATCTGGTAGACGAAGACCGCCACGTTGAGCACGATCAGGCCCACAGTCATAACCGGCCTGATCGTAGTGGGATTGTCATCGCGCAGCGGGATCATCGAGATAGTCCTACCTTCTTCTTATTGTGTGCTTCCGGGACGAAGCGTGCCAGTCTCCCGAGAGAGTTCACGCAGGCCTACAGCCAACAAGAGCAGCTCCGAACATTAGGCCGCCGACGCACTTGAAGCGGCGCACTTTGTGCTTTGCATGAACGTCTTCTGACAGTTTGGCCAAATGGGAGGAGAACAAAAGGGTTGCGACTCCTTTGGCAACGCATGGCACTGCAAGCAGGAGCAGGCACCACTGTGCAACGTGCCGTGGAGGAATGCTGACGGGGAGGCATACGGCCCCCCAAGTGAGAACGACCAGACCGGCGGGCCAGAGGACGGAGATGCGGTTTTGGCGCCAGGCTGCTGGGCAATGATCGCCTCAACGAACCGTGCCTCCTGGGAGTCGGCAGGCCACCAGCAGGTCTTTTCTGTCGAGACGAACGTATACGCTGCCGTCGGCTTCCAGCCAGCTTGTATTGTCTTGTTGGGAACAGGTCCGAAATCCGCCTGATTCCAACGGCGGAGGGCAACAAGATACAGCCCGGATTCGGTGAAGGGCCATCCTCCCTCGACATGGGTCTCATTCACATCCTCTCGGGAGAATTGAACATAGCCGAATGTGATTTCACCTCCAACAGCAAACCGTTCAGGAAGCCGAAAGGGACGACGTATCGTGCCCGTGAATACCTTCTCCAATGTATACGAGTCAGGAATGTACACGCGTTCCATTTTTCGGATGGCTAGAACGGCAACAGCGTCTGCCGATCGTACGATGGCTGCCAGTTCGGCCCGGACAGGCGTCCGTTCCGGAGTCACCGGATGTGTATCGACGCGCTCGTTGGCACAGCCCAGGAGCCCCAAGACAAGTAGAAGCAAAAAACAACTCCTCCGAAAAAACGACAAGCCCGGAGTTTGAGAACCGGTAAGCAGTGAAGCGGGATTCCTCATGTTCATCACGAAGGAGGAATCGATTATCGTGCTGTCGTCGTGGCCTCTGAACCCATCTCCCACGAGGCCTGGAAAACAATGCCGAACTGGAGCATTCTGGCTGTGGATATCGAGAAGACGGCTGACGTCCACCGAATAACTAGTGCGCTCTCGGATAAATAGCGCCAAAGACTGCGCCCAGGATGACAAACCCGATGAGGTCCATCCCGCCCCAGCACCAGGCCAGGAAGTAGGGGAACCCCTCGATCACCAGAGGATTATAGAAAGAGGCAAAGAATGCCATCAGTCCGACCCAAAAACCGAAAGTTGCTCCCCCCGCAAAGCCGTCACCCCAGCATCTGCGGGTCTTGGCAAAGAGGATCGCAGCTGCGAGGGCAACCGCGATGGCAACCACGAAGAACCAGACGGGATTCGCACCCTCCTGGTCAAACACATCGGCGTATTCGGCGTAAGTGCTCCCCATTATTAAGCCGTGCATTACGAAATCGGCAATGTTGCGGACAACTCCTCCCACGACTCCAGCAAGGATCACTTTAGTCCAGTTCATATGACCTCCCGGGGATTCAGTACTCCCTCCGCTAAACAAAGTGAGTACTAATGTAGCGCCTGGATGAAGGAAAGGCTAGACCAGCGAGGAAATCCAACACAACTGGTGATCACGTGGATCCCTATGGTGCTGCTGGCGATCTTCGTGGTTCTGCGGCTGACGAGAAGCCCATGAAGGACTCACTTTTACCTGTGGTGTCGATCCCGTCGTGAAGACTGTCTCCGTCATCACCACAGTGCATGGCGGACATCTCAATTGCCCGCTCCGGCACAGTGAAGACAAGACCCACCGCAAGATGCCGTGGCACAATTACTACAAGAAGTTTGTGAATATGGGATTTCACATCTCCCCGTCTGCCAGCCAGGACACGCATTCTGAGAACTGGGGAACGGTGACCGCGGCGCGGACGGCCGTGTGGGGGGACAGTGTGTCCTACGACGATCTGATGGCGGGATCCAAGGCCAATCGGGTTTACGCCTCCGAGGACGACGAACTGGTTGGGGCCTTTCAGGTTGAGTACAGCGGCTCATCTGGTTCGTCGACAGCCGTTGAGCGCTACTCCGATTCGAGGCGGTGAGCCCGGGTGCCTTCCCTAAACCAGGCGCTCCTGTTCAGTCAAGGTAACGGGTTCTGCATGGTCTCGTTGCCAGACTCGAGCGAGCCCGGAGACCCACCCAGGGTCAGCCCGCGCAGCCTTCCAAAGCAAGTCAGTTTAGGGCGCCGATAAGGCCGGCGCTTGTCGACCTCCCGACGCTTCGAAGTTTCAGGAGAGGTCCATGTCGAATACTTTGTCAACTGACCTCCTTGTTCCAGGTCGGCCCCTGGACACTCTTTCTCTTGAACTGGTCGATCCACATTTGCAGTGCAAAACATCGGTAGGCGACAACCGCTTCGGATCCATCCTTCGGGCTGTTGAGGAAGGCTTGAACTCTCTTGGCTAGCCAATCTTGGGAGACATAGGGTCCCCAGGCGGCGTCACGTCGACTCAAGACCGATTCAAAGCGAGAGCGCTCTTTTTCAAGGCCATACATATAGAAGGAAAGGAGAGTCGTGTTCCGCGGCCATAGGCGAATCTCCTCGGGAAGCTCTTCCTTCAACGCTCGCCGAAGAAGGTATTTGGATGAAACGGGGCGATAGAGCTGGTAGGCCGGGATCCCCAGGCAAAACTGACTCAGCCGAAGATCTCGAAAAGGGTGCCTGAGCTCGATTTGGCATCGATTTGAGTTTGGAATCTCTGCGGTCACACCAACCTGGCTGCCGCGGCCAAAGAGACTCTTGAACTGGGTGGGCCTGCGCCAACCGTTCAATGCCACGTCCTCTACGGGCTGGAGAAGTTTCCAGGCGTTGTCGGTTAACCAGGCCGGTTTGACCAGAGCTTGACTCTTACTGCCTTTTCTTACTTTGATGGCACGACGCAGCAGCCTTAATGTGGAGCTGAAGGTCCCTGTCAAACCTCTCATTTGAGCTTCCCTGGCGATCAGTCTCAATAGCTCGGGCCAGCGCTTTTCCGTGATCAGATCCTCGAGCCAGGCCCCCTCGTGGGTAAAGAGGTGCTCGGCCATCGTTCCGGTCAAAAGTACACGCTGCCCCTGACTTGCGGCAGCCTGGTAGGCGGCCTGTTTGAGGACGCGATAGGCATTGCCTTCAGGCTTGTTCGGATTCCACCGCTGGAAAGTGGAAGGATGCAGGGGACAGTAGCTGTCGGCCCGCAGCAGCGTCGTTTTCAGTCCCAGGTGCTGCTGCATGGCTCGGATGTAGCGAGACTCGTCGCACTCATTCAAACGATCGAAAACCCAGGAAACCGTCTGGAGCTTCTGTCGCGGTCTCCGACGTTTAAGCTCGCGAGCCGCAACGGCGGCCACCGCAGTCGAGTCGTACCCCCCGCTCATGAGGACGGCCGGAGGCGTCGGAGCCCGCATCCGGCAGCTCACCGACCGGTCGAGCAGTTCCAGGAAGTGCTCGGCATACTCTTGGTCCGTGCGATAACGAATCGATGCCGGCTGAGGAGACCAGAAAGTTTTCCGCCTAACGTTCTCGGGGTCTACGCTGAGGAAGGTTGCCCGGGGGAGTTCGGAAATATTCTTGAAAAGAGTTCCACTGCGGCGGTAAACATCCACGGCCATGAACTCAGCCAAGCCGCCCTCATCCAACTGGGAATCCATGCCTGGAAAAGCCAGCACGCCAGCTTCCTCGGAAGCTGCCACGAAATGCCGGGAATTCACATGATAGAAGAGGGTCCTGCTGCCCAGGTGATCCCGCGCGCACAGAAGGCGTCCCTTTGAGCTATCGTAGAGAATCAGGGCAAAGGGTCCGAGGAAGCGCTCGAAGCAACCTGCTCCCCATTTCAGGTAGGCTGTTAGAGCGATCCGGGCATCGGAGATCTCCGCGACCGCTGTTGGATCGAGTTCGAGCAGCTTGATCAGCTCACTCCGATTGTCGAGGCGCCCATCCAATGCCAGTGTGAATCGGCCTCTGCGGTCCTGGATGGGCTGGCACTCTCCGATCTCCTCCGGTGTGGTCCAGAAGTGAAGATGGCCAATCAGGACGGTGGTGAGGGACATGACCCGTGATCCGTCAGGACCCCGATGCCGAAGTGCTTCGAGCATGTTGCTCAGGCAGCCTGATTCGAGGGCATGGCCCTTCCGACTGAGAACCGCAACCAGGCCACTCACCAGGATCTACCTTGTCTGCGTGAAGCTCGTCACCGTCGGGGCTCGGCCCGGACAGGGCGAAAGATAGCGTCACCCCCGGCAGGTCAGTCTGAAGGCCTGATCGAGAGCCAATCTGCGATGGGGATCAGTGAACTGGCCCCCATCGCAGAAATACGAGTTCTATTCTAGCGCATCTTCATGGCCGGGTCACCCAGCAAAGTCCAGCCCAGAATCACGTCCAGCAGGTCAGGCTGCGTGGAGGCCAGGTCTGCCTTGGCCTCCTGCACTGCTCGGCCAATCGTGATGCCAGGCTCGAACATTCGATCCAGCAGCCGGCTGGCCAGCTGACGCTCCGAAGCCGCATCGGTCAGAGTCGACGACCCGAGCACCAGGGCAGCACCTCTGTCTCCGTCGAGCAGCAACTGGTGGGCCAGCGTGTTGTAGGCCGGTGTCACATGATAGGTATTCCAGCAACCCCACTGAATCACCACCATAGGATTACCAGTGTTGGCCAGGGTCTCGGCGTCTCTGGCTCTGAAGAGACCCTCGAATGTCCAGGTAGTGGGACCGGAGTGACCGAAGAAATTGACGAGTGCAGGGCCTTCGTTCATAGCCGCGAGAATATCAACTCGGGCGGCCTCTGCTCCCATCTCCCCCAGATAGGCACGATCGGCGATCCAATCGCCGGGTAGCCTCTCGATCATATGTTCGCTCTCCTCAGCGAAGGAGATCTTCACCTCATCCCGGTCGGCGATAAACAGAGCCGTACCGTGACGCGAGGAATTTGGATAGATCAGCGTCTTGCGGATGATCGAGTACAGCTCGGCTGTCGTTCGAACCGCGAATCGCCCAATCGGTACATCGGGTACAAAGTCCCCATCGATGTCCGCCAGCAAGGGATCGCTGGGAGTAAAGCCGACCAAGTCCTGGGTTCGAGTATAAAGCGAAGGGATGAAGCTGATCGATCCCAATCCGCGATGATCGAGGTAATCATAGGTGTCGCCGCCAACCAGCAGCACGTAGCGAGCCCCCAGGTTTTCGACTGCGAAGGCAATGTA
Organism: Acidobacteriota bacterium; assembly: GCA_965248635.1. Taxonomy (GTDB): domain Bacteria; phylum Acidobacteriota; class UBA6911; order RPQK01; family CBDAPI01; genus CBDAPI01. The sequence continues at coordinate 1,482,192 of OZ252114.1, forward strand.
GGCGCGGATGGCTTCCGGATCGACAATGCCATCCCCGAACTGGGCATAGACATCCTCAACGTCGACCGCCTTCACACTCAGCCCCCCAGCACGTCGAGCCTGCTTGAGTAGAGTCAGCCCGTCGATGAAATCGGGATGGGAAATGATCAGATACTCAGCCGAACCCGAGGTGATGTCGGCCTGAGATCGGGAAGCACGGATGCCAGGTCTTAGAAGCGATCCCGTGGACCACACTTCGTAGCGGGCAACTTCCCGACTGCCGGCAAAGGTGGCCGCGTATCCGTCCTCCTCCATCCTCACAGCGGCACCTTCCAGCAGGCTCATCCTGCCTTCGGCCATCCGGTACACGACGACATCGGCGGCAGGCAGACCCCGAATCCGGAAGGCTTCCCCGCTGGCCTCAACAGCTCAGTCTGCCATCTCGGGCAAGAAAGGCCCGGGGATACCTCAAACTGAAACCGTCGAGTTGCAGAAGATCGTATTCGTAACCCGTGTCGGCAGGCTGTCGAAACGTGATGTTGTTGTTTCCTGCTCTCACCAGGCCGGGAGACAAGTCGACGGTCAAGGGCAGCTCGATGAGCCCATCAAACAGTTTGTCGGCAAGCACTTTCCCGTTCATTTCAACGATGACGTGGTGGTCAGGATCGCTACCAGGCCAGTTCGTGACTCCAAAAAGCCCGATTTCCAGCCGTGTCCGTGTTTCCTCGGTGGCAAGATCCGGAAGATTGATTGCAAAATGTCTGGCCACTGGCTGGGTTCGGACCAGGAGAGGGCTGAAAACCCAGGGATCACCGGTTGGTGAATAGGAGTAATAGTAACGGTCCTGTCTCTGCTCAAAAGTCTCAAAGTAGTAAGGGGCGGTTGATGCCCCGGGGACCGCCTTTCCGGAAAGGTGATCCACCCTTTCAGCGCTCACAGAGTCGACCAGCAGGCGGTAGACATTGGTCCTCGTATAAAGCGAGTCAAGAGCTTCACCGTAAAACTCAATGAAGCCCCCCGGACCGAAGCTGCCCGTTCTTCCTCGCAATCCACGCCGGCCCCGACGATTCGGCGACCCGGCCTGTACACGAAACGGAACAGATTGACCCCGGCTGAACAAAGCCAGACTCCTGGCCTCAATGCCGGACAAGTCGAACCCGGCCGCTTGCAATTCCGAGTAGGTGACCCGGTAGATCCCGGTTCGATCCACTTCGAACTCCACACCGATTCCCAGGCCTCGCCTCTGAGCTTTCCCTCGGCCTCCGGGTGACCTTCTCCGAATCAGCCTGTCCTCTCCCCGGATCCGGGTCTTGCCTCGGTGCTCGGATCGGATCGAATCCCAGTCAATGGGATGGACTTGAATATCTTCTCCGTACCGCTCATTGAGCAGAAACGGACCGTGCCTTCTTTCACTTCCCCGAAAATCCACATCCGCCAGCTGGAATCTCTCAAACTCCCGGCCTTGAACTACAAACTCATAGCTCTGGGGTTCGAGAAGATCGAGACTGGAGGAGGGAATCAGCTGGGAGTTCAAACGCACCCAGCCGTTCCGAGACAGGCCATACAGGTTGAAACCGGCGTTAATGGCCTCACTGGCGGTCGACCATTCGATGATGGTTCGGCCACCGGAACGCATCGCCAGCATCGAGGCCACCGAGACCGGAGTGGGATTCGGTCCGGAAGGCGGACCCGGGGTGCCGGCCCCATACATATTGTCAAAGCGATCGCCGACGATGTCACTGATCTGAGAAGCATCGTGATAGGGGACAGTCTCATTGTTGATCGAAGAAGAAGCTGCGGACCAGGGCCGGCTGAAGATTGTTGAAGGGCTTCCAAGCGCAGTACCCAAAACAGCCAGCTGGACAATGTTCTTGCCACCCCGCGTGATAATGCGGGCCCACAATTGACCGTCAGTCGGATCCTTCTTATCTTCGTAACCCGTATATCCCTCGGCGTCCTGACTGTCGGAACCAGTTGCAGTCCCACCTTGACCGGCTCCAGTGTAACCATAGTCGTTGTCCGAATCTTCCCAGAGGGTGACCTTGCCGTCGCCGGATGTGCCGGCGTCATCCCAGTCGGTATCGCAGGGGCCTTCCTCGGTTTCAGCCTCATCTCGGCAGTGCAGGTTCTCGGGCTCGTACTGAATGATGAAATCACCCTTGTTGTCGGCTTCCGATGACTGATCTACATCGGTTTCGACCAGGTAAAGCCTCCCCGATCCGGTACCCTCGGAACAGACGTCCCAGGAGCCGGCCAGCTCGAGCTCCCAGTAAAACCAGGTGCCGTCCCAGCCGACCCGAAAGACCATCAGGTCCGTATCGCAGAGTTCTTCTACATCCCCAGTCGTTTCGTACAGGTCGGCGCTGTAACTCTGGCAGGGCAGATCCTCGGCCGTATCGGTCTGGCTGGCCAAACCGGTGCAGTCGTTCTCCGAGTTCTGACCATCGTTCGTATTGGTTAGATTCCAGTTGACGTCCGGCTGAGCTCCCAGAAAGGAAGTGCTCGCCATCACAACCAGTGTCGCGATGGTGATCGCTGACAGAATCTGCTTTCGCCAACCATAGTTGATGACTAGACGCAAATGTTCGTATCCAAGTTGAATCATGGTTACCCCCTAAACATCTTTCCCCAGTACCCAGGAAAGTCGAGGGTGGCTACAGGAAGTAATCCAACTGGAAGACGCGTCCAGAAAGCACTTCGTTCCGGCCAAAATGATTGTCTGGAACCCCAACCCCCTGGGACTCAATGTCTGTATTTTGGCACAAAGACGCACAAATGAGAAGAGAATTCTGTGACTGGAATCACGCTTCTGACAGCGACTAACTAATTGAAATAAAAGGGATCAAATCGCAATGTGCCGGTTTCTTGGGAGCTAGTAGAGTTCGGCATTGAGCTTGGGTACCTCAGCGACGGTCGGCGTCCTGTGCCACGCAGCTGAGCGCCCGTTGGGCAGCGCAGAGAGTGCGCTTGCGAATATACCGAAGCGATGATGAGGTTCGACTTGACACTCGTAACGTATCGGGTTACATTCTTAACAGTGTGATCGCAAGCTTTCGGCACAAAGGGCTCGAGAAGTTCTTCCGCACCGGAAGCAAGGCAGGTATTCAGGCAAGAGCACGCCCCTCGCCTGCGATTGATCCTTGGCCGGCTCAATGCATCGATGACTCCACAAGACATGAGCTTGCCGGGGCTCGCACTTCACGAGTTGAGTGGAAAGCGTCGAGGAAACTGGTCCGTTCGAGTCAGTGGGAACTGGCGGATCACATTTCGATTTCGTGGGGAAGACGCGATAGAGGTTAACTATGAGGACTATCACTGAGGTGAAAAAATGAGAATGCATAGTCCCCCGCATCCAGGTGAGGTCTTGCAAGAGCTGTGTTTGCGACCGTTGGGCGTCAGTGTTACGGAGGCCGCCGAGGCATTGGGTGTGACCCGAAAGACGTTGTCGGCGATCTTGAATGGGCGTGCCGGAATCAGTCCGGAGATGGCCATCCGTTTGTCCATCGCGTTCGATACGTCGGCGGAGAGCTGGTTGAATCAGCAAACCCAATATGAATTGTGGTTGGCGGAAAAGAATCGAAAGAAACTCAGCGTCAAGAAACTTACAGTCGCCTGACACGCCACTGAGTTGGCTGCAGGTAATTGGTCACCCGTTAGCTGAAGCGCGGCCGTCGGTGTGGTGCGACCACTGACATGCGAGCATCCTTGATACGGACTTCGGATCAGGCCCTTCAGAGAGGATTGCGCACCCCGATTGTGTCGAACTTCCTGAAGTCACGGTCGTTGGTATAAAGAACCACTTCATGATTCTGTCCAACTCTTCCAGGCGTTTGTTTTTGTGGCTGAAGAAGCCCCCCAGGCAGACCTTGCCTCGGTTGGAGAGGTATTGAGGGAATGAGTCGGTGGTGTTCTGAGTCTTACGTGCCCTAGAGCCCGCTCTCAGATAGGAGATCAGATCAGCCGCATCGGCGATCGAGATCTCCTGCTCCAGGCCGTCCGGCATCAGCGACACGCTGGATGCCCGAATGCTTTCGACCTCTTCACGCAACAGTGTCACATCCTGCACTTCCCCTCTCAGGGTCAGTGCCTTGGTCGTCTCACCCACCAGCAGACCACTCATCACCCGTCCATTCTTCATGAAAACTGCATAGTTGGTGTAGGCCGCCGCGATGCGAGCGCTGGGATCGAGTATGCTCTGAAGAAGTTCTTCCCTGGTCTGATTGTTCACTCCCGACAGATTGGGGCCGATTCGAGCTCTTTCTCCGTGGGGCACATGGCAGTTCGCACAGTGCTGCCGAAAGATCTGGCTGCCCCGCCGGGGGTCGGCCGTATGGGTCAGCGCCGGACCGTACTGCTCGACCAGGCCGGCCCGGTCTTGCTTCACGACGCCTCCCAGGAGCCTCTCTGCCAGCAGCTGAACCCTGTCTGATGGGTGATCCAGCAATCTCCCTCGAGCGGAGGCGTCGACAGCATCGCTGCGCACCCTTCCAGCCTGCACCGCATTCAGGAAGCCCAGCGTCCATTCCGGGCGCTGCATGATCGCCTCCAGGCTCTGTCGCTGCAAGGCGGGACTCAGGAGGTTCCAGTGGTCCATTAGCATTTCCAGGGCCCCCGTCTCTTCGAAAGAGTCCAATACCCGCACTGCGATCACTTTCATTGACTGTGCCACTGGGGAGCGAAGCACCTCGCGCAGAAGGGGCGCCGCCCGTGGCCAGGGGACCCGTGGCAGGACGGACAGCGCCGCCTCCCGGATCGGCTGGGACAGTCCCGCGTCCAGCACCTCTGCAGGTGCCCTCTCCAGATAGTGGGGGAGGTGAATATGGCGTGCCAGCCGGCGACCACCCACCCGCACCGCCGGGGACCCATGATCCAACCACTCCGACAGAAGGGTGCGGGCGGAGAGAAGCCGCAGCACCTCCCCATCTATCAGGTCGAGTCCCGCCACAAGGCCACTCACACAGGCAGAATTCCAGGAGTCGTCCAGTTTCCCGGAATGCCCGCTCAAAACCTTCAAGAGACGTACGATGTCGGAAGAATCGCGACTGGCTCCGGCCACCATCGAGAGTTGTTTCACAAGATAAGACTCAACGGGAGTGGGCTCTGCCCCAGCGGTCGCCACTTTGGCCAGCAACTCGGCCACGAATTGCGAGGGAGCGTGGGCGGCGGTCACCAGGATCGCCTTCGCCAGCCAGTCCGACTCGGACTGCCCCCTGGCCAGGGTTGCCAGCAACCCTATCAGCGATCCGTTCTTGTCCAAAAGACCGGTGGTGAGAACAGCCTGAAAGACGATCCCGGGCTCTTCGTCCTGAAATAGTCGTGGCAGAAGCGAACGAAGGAGACGCTGGACGGCCCGACTCTCCAGCATCGTTTCGCTGAGTCGAAGCCCATGCCTCCGCACACGCGCGTCAGAATCCGAAAGTGCGACTTGGAGATCCTCGATCTGCAGAGCCCCCAGACCCTGCAGGGTCCAGAGGGAATGGATCAGACCCAGGGGTGTCGTCGGGCCCCTGGAAAAGCGGCGCAGTTCCTCGGCCACGGAGCGATCGGCACGCTCTACCAGGAGACGCTGGGCGTTGCGACGCAGCCAGCCGTTGGGATGTGCCAGGTCTGGGATCAGCTCTGACGCAGCCTTCCTCCCAAGAGAGGAGCTCGAGAGCACTCGGCCCCCGTCAGCGCGGGAACGAATCCGGTAAATGCGACCCAGGTCGGTGCCGCGATAAAAGTCTAGTTGCAGCTGGCTCTGCAGTGACTCGGGAATGGAAGCGGGTTCCTCAATATACTCCCGATAGAAGTCGACGATATACAGGTTGCCGTCGGGAGCATTGGCGAAGTTGACGGGTCGAAACCATCGATCCCGTGAGGCCAGGAACTCTGCATCGGAGGGCCAGCGCGAGGCCCGGAATGTCGCCCCGGAAGCTGCCAGGATGTCACGATGAGCGATGTTTCCGTTGGCATCAGCCACAAACGCATTTCCCCGGAAGTCCTCCGGGAATGCATCCCCAACATAGATGGTCGCTCCCGTCGCCGCCGTAAAGTGTCCTCCCACGAGTTCCTGACGACCTGCTCCCAGTTCGTCGTAGCGCTGCTGGCGCAGCCGGGTTCTTTTCCGCCGCCATTCCTGAGGCTGCGTCAGAGGGAAAATTTCAGAAATCGGACTTCCGTGGTCCGAAACATCCTGCAGCATCACCGGCACTCTCAAAACAGGACTGTGGAGAATATATCGGGCGGGCAGGACCACATGCCGCAGGTGCTGTGTGTTCTGAGACACGAAGCGTTCCCCCCATTCATTGAAGCTGGACCCAAACTGAGTGGGTCCACCCGCCGGCTCGAAGCGACCTGTCACAGGATGAAAGCGGAAATCGAATCCCCGCACCAGGACCGGCGCATGATCCGGAAGACGCGGAGAGGTGATCGTACCCTGGTGAGCGCTGTTTCCCGCGTAGATCCAGTTGTCCAGACCCAGACGGAGATTCGTAATTCGCGTCTCGCTGGAAACCTGGTCGTTGAAGCCCGTATACCAGCATTCCCGCAGATCGGCCTCGTCGTCGCCATCCAGGTCCTTGAGATACAGGATGTCGGGTGCCGCCGTGACAAAAAGCCCCCCCTTCCACGGCAGCACGCTGGTGACGTTGCGAAGGTCACGCGCGAAGACGGTTGAGCGATCCGCCACTCCATCGTCATCGCTGTCTCGAAGCAGCCTGACGCCGCTCCTGGGGGTCTCGCCCGCGGCGGGATCAAAGGGATAGTCATACATCTCGGCGATAAAGGCGGCCCCGTTCTCATCGAAAGCAATCTCCACCGGGTCGGCCACCAGCGGTTCGGATGCAAACAGCTCAATGGCGAATCCTTCGACGATTTGAAAGCTCTGAAGTGCTTCCTGGGGGGCGAGGGGGTCGGTGTGGTCCGGACCGGGTGCCAAAGAGCATCCCGTGGCTGCAGCCAGGAGAAGGACAGCGCTAACCCAAACCCGCTTCAATTCCACAGAAAGCCCGCACCTGGAACTTGATTGGACTTGGAAAGGTGCGAAGCGAGAGCGATCACGTCCTCGCCGGGATTCGACCCGCTGATCAATCAACCCAAAAGCTCCCGCAACCTTTCTCCGATCGCCTCCACATCGCCCTCTCGCAGGCACATCGGATTGAACACCAGTGCCCCCTCGTAGACCTGCGATGTATTCACATGAATACTCGGCTCTCCCGCCATCAACTGCCGTGCCAGCTCGATCCCTGTCACCCCCGCTGTTTTGTCCAGGGCCAACCTGATAATGGGCACCGATCGATTCAGACCCGTCCGGGAGGTCGTATGAGGGAGCCGCTCCATCGCTTCCAGCAGCGCCTCTGCCTTCTCCGCCCACGCCGACTGCCGTATCTCATCGCCCTCCTCCACAAACTGTTTCAGCGCCACCATCAAACCCACAATCTGCTCTTTTCCCACCTTGCAGGGCCGTCCAACCCCGTGCTGTGGACCTCCCGGAAGTGTCGATTTGTCGATAAGCGAGGGCGGGGGTTCCCACAGCTCAAACAAGACATCCTGATCCAGCTGCTGGAGGGCTGCCGAAGAAACCAGATCTCGTCGCCCGCAAAGGATGCCCGTCCCTTGAGGTCCCTGAATCGCTTTCCCGCCGCTGAAACAGACCAGATCGGCCCTTTCTTCTATGAACCGCTTTAGATTTGCCGCCGGCGGCAGTTGACCGGCCGCATCGACAATCACCGGCACGCCGTGTTCCCGCCCGACCGCCGTCACCTCCCGGAGGGGAGGGCGGGCATGGCGGTTGGCCACATAGGCGATCGCCGCGCTGCGCTCGGTAATCGCGTCGGCAATCTCCCAAGCCTCGGTGTCCCGCACCCCGGCCCCGGAAAACCGGTCTGAAATACCCACTTCCACCAGTGTCACACCCACGGAGCGAATGGCATGATCGTAAAAATTCCGATGGCTGCGGGGCATAATCACTTCGTTTTTCATCCCCTCCGTATCCGGAAGTCGGTTCATTTTCCCCGGGTCCAGTCCGGCAACACACGCCGCCGTTCCCAGCATCAGACCGGCGGCTGCTCCCGAGGTCACATATCCCGCCTCGGCGCCTGTCAGTTCTGTAATCAACCGCCCCGCTTCGGCCTGAAGCTCAGCGATATCCACACAGAACTGCGACGCCTCCCGCATCGCCCGAGCCACCTCCTCGTGCATCAGGGCCCCACTCAACCGGGTTGTCGGACCCGCCGCATTGATAATGGTTCGAACCCCCAGTCGCTCATAAATATTGTCCATCGCCTTATATTAATCCTTATATCTCACAAACTCGGAAGGCTTAGTACTCCCTTCCATAAATACGGTGATGTTTGCGGATGGGCTTGGGAGGTGAGGTTGCGTTCTTCTTTCCCCAGGGGTTCTGGATAATGAGCTTTGCATTGTCATCTTGCAGATCAGACGTGCGACGATCTGCGGACCCTGACCCTCCATCGGTGTGACTCTCGACACAGTCAGAGGTGGACCCGGAAAACTGGACCATTTGCTAAGGTGGCTCCGACCTGAATCAGAAAGGATGAGGAGTCATGGAAAAACGAAGGAATTTTTCAGCTCAGTTTAAAGCGAAGGTGGCACTGGAAGCGCTGCGAGGCGAGCACACCCTGAGCGAGCTGGCGGCTCGCTACGAGATCCACCCGAATATGATCACGAATTGGAAAAAGCGGGCCCGAGAGGGCCTGGTCGATGTGTTCGCGGGCAAAGTTGAGAAGCGTCAGAGAGGAAGCGAGGCGAAGACCAAAGAGCAGTACGCCAAGATCGGCGAACTGACGGTGGAAAAGGATTTTTTGTCCAAAGTGCTCGATCGCTGAGTGTCAAGGCCAGAAAGGCCGCGATCGAGCCGGAGCACCCGAGACTGAGCATGCGCAGACAATGCAGGCTGATGAGTCTGAACCGCTCGACTTTGTACTATGAGCCCAAAGGTGAGAGCGAAGAAAACCTGCAACTGATGAGACGACTGGACGAGCAGTTCTTAGAGACTCCCTACTACGGATCCCGGCAGATGGTCTATCACTTGAAACGGCAAGGCTACCAGGTGGGCCGCAAACGGGTTCGTCGCCTGATGGACAAAATGGGCCTGGCGGTCATCTATCCAAAGCCGCGGACCTCACAGCCGCACCCGGAGAATCGAGTGTATCCGTATCTTCTTCGAGGCTTGGCGGTCAGCCGGCCCGATCAGGTGTGGTGTGCGGATGTCACCTACATCCCGATGCGTCGAGGTTTTTTGTACCTGGTGGCGATCATGGACTGGTACAGCCGCCGGGTTCTGTCCTGGAGGCTGTCGAACACGCTGGAGCCGTTCTCTTGTTGCGAGGCACTCGAGGAGGCGCTCAACAGGTACGATCCCCCGGAGATCTTCAATACCGACCAGGGGAGTCAGTTCACCAGTGCGGAGTTCACGGGACTACTCAAAGAGGCCGGGGTGCGTATCTCGATGGACGGCCGGGGCCGCTGGATGGACAACATCTTCATCGAGCGGCTGTGGCGTTCACTCAAGTACGAATGCGTTTATCTGAACGCTTTCGAAACCGGGTCGGAGGCCCGCCGAGGGATCGGCCACTGGATCAATCTATACAACAGCCAGAGACCTCACTCGGCACACAACGGAGCGACGCCCGAAGAGGTGTACACTGGCTTGGACAAAAATTCTGAGAGGGGCCTCGCCCTCGGGCTCATCCCCTCTCAGAATTTCCCTGACTGGCGGCAACAAGAACTACGGAGTCCACCTTAGAAATGCCGCCGAGTGGTCCAGCCAATGGGGTCCACCTCTGTCTTCCCGAAACTTGTGGCGTATAACACCAGTGAGACCGCGGAGCTGCAGTCTCAAGAGTTGGCTGAGCCTCCACTCTCCTACTCTCTTGGTGGGGCCCGAGTCGCGGAATTCGGGCCTCACTTTCCACCCTCTCCCGTGAATCGACCACCCCTCGTCCCCCTCCCGGAAAACTTGTGATCGCTCTATCTTCTCCAATTCAATCTTGCGACCGTGATCACTGAATCTTGTCAGGAAGGGACGTAGGATGAACCATCAATGCGCTATTGTCCCCGTTGCAGCCAGCTCATCCAGGACGCGGCAGTCTACTGCAGATTCTGCCATCGCGAGGTCGTTTCCGAGACGACAAGCTCGGAGCGATGGACCAGCTTTGGAGAAAAGTTTCATCAACTTTCGGCGACCCAGCAGCAAACAGTGTGGGATCAGCTCGACCCCGGGGATCGAACCTATGCTCAGAAAGTCCTGGGGATTGTCCCTCCGGCGCCAGCCAGGACTCAGGAGGCTGTGTCCCCTTCCGCTCAGCGGAGGCGGACCCGGAGATCAGGGGCTGCTTTCGGCTTCTTTATGGTGGTCAGTCTCTCCCTGTTGCTGATTGGCGGCTATTTGGGTTTTCGGATAATTGAAGCTCCCGGTGGTGACTCCAAAGGTGTCAGTGGCCAATCATCATCGGTCTACCAGAGGATTGATCGGGTGTTCATCGGAGCTTGGGAAACAGTGACCTCGGCGGTTGCAGATCTTGGCGAAGCTGCTGCTGACTCGGTTTCAAACGCGGTCGGGAGCATTGCTTCCGACGCTTACCAGGGGGAGGCTCAAGGGCTTCTAGAGTCCCTCAACCTGACTCCAGACCTTTCGACGCCCCCGCCTGAAGAGCCTTAGTACTTGGTACTGCGCCGTTGAGCTTGAACGTTACGTGGCAGAAACCGTTTGTACGGCTTTCCCGACTCGCCTCCGGATCAACATCACACGCCTCCGGCCACCTTGCGTTGGAGTCGGGTCCGCTCAACTTCAGACGTTAGCGCTCAGAAAGAGGTGAAATGAAGCCAGTGTTGGTTGTTCTAGCCTTCATCTTTTCGGTGGCAACTCACACGACTGCTCTTCCCGGTGAACCATCCAAGGCACTGGAGCAAGAAGTAGTCGTGATTCTCAAGACGAAATATGCTGGCGCTGGACTAAGCAAGGACAAGCATCTTTCCTACATCCGCAGATTCGCAGCAAACACCCGAGAATTCGTCATCTACAGACTGAACAAAGTTGGTGAGTGGCAGAACCCTTTAAAGGTGCAGGCACCCAACCGAGGTGGTATCTCAGTAGGGTTCTACGTAAAGGAAGGAAAGTGGGGAGGGGCCCTCGTCGTACCTTACAATGGGACGAAAGACTTTCACGTTTTCAAGGAGACACACGTAGTTAAGAATTCCCGCGACGGTAATTGGCATATCTGGGCGGAAATCCTCACCCCAAAGGTAGACTCTCCTGAAGCAGCAAAGAACCAGCTCGTCAAGCTATTCAACAACTTTGAAAAGTATCAACAGGGGTCACGGGATCGGCCTCAAAATGAATGAGGTTCGACATTCTGTTAAGCTTCTTGCGCCCTAAGTCAACGGCTTCGGGTATCCGTATGTGTTGGAGACAATAAGGAGCTTGGGAGAGTGAGCTAATGTCCAGCTTCCCCGGGACTTCGGCATCAGCCCAACCGCTACAACCCGTGCAGGGCCCCTCGGCCTGGTACGGATCCGAGATGGCACGGTCCGATGAGTGGCTCCACGAACTCTCCTCCTCCGCAGTGTCCGAGGTCAAAGCGGCAGTTGAGAGTGTGCTGAGCCGGAGGATCGAGATCTGCGACATCACGCGCGACGACTTCGAACTGCCGACGCTGGGCCCGACCCTCGACAGGATCCAGAGGGAGGTCGTCGAAGGTCGGGGCTTCGTGCTGATCCGCGGCGTGCCCGTGGACGGCTGCGCCATGCGCGAAAAGGCGATCGCTTTCTGGGGCATCGGCAGTTACTTCGGCTGGGCCGTACCGCAGAATACCCAGGGGCACCTCCTCGGGCACGTCAAGGACATCGGCATGGATCCGGGCAATCCGCTCCACCGCATCTACTCGACTCGTGCGAGACATCTCTTTCATACCGACTCCTGCGACATCGTCGGTCTCTTCTGCTTACAGAACGCCAAGTACGGAGATTCTAGCATCATCGTTAGCTCGGTGACGATCCATAACGAGATGCTGAAGGCGCGACCGGACCTCGTCAAGATCATGACTGAACCTTTCCACGTCGACCGGAAGGGTGAAATCCCGGAGGGCAAGGGGCCGTACTATCAGCTGCCGGTCTTCAACTACCACGCCGGCCATCTCACCACGATCTACGCGCGGGATTTCATTCGGGGGGCGCAACGCTTCGAAGAGGTGCCGCGGCTGACGCCGCAGCAGATCGAGGCGATGGACATGGTCGATGTTCTCGCCAACAGCGACAAGTTACGACTCGACATGGAGTTCCGGCCGGGCGACATCCAATTCCTGCACAACCACCAGATAGTTCACGCGCGCACGGCCTACGAGGACTGGCCAGAGCCCGAGCGCAAGCGCCATCTGCTGCGGCTCTGGCTGGCGCCCTCGAACGGCCGCCCCCTGCCTCCCGGCTTCGAGGAGCGTTACGGCAACATCGAGGCCTGCACGGCACGGGGAGGCATTCGCGTGCCAGGCCAAATCCTCTATGCCCCGCTTGAGGCAGAATAGCGGTCCTTGTTCAGGCAAGTTGCTGAGACAATTAACAACACTTGCCTGAAGAAGCACCGGTCAGTTCGACAAAACGGGCAGCTTCACGTGCGAAGGTCTCTGCTGGCTGTGATAGATCGTGTTGATCGCCTTGATCCTTCTTGTCGGTTTGCCAAGCGGGCCACCGGTGTTTGGATTGACATCGTACATCGGGAAGTTGCTGCTGGAAATGTCGAGGCGAATCTTGTGGCCCTTGTTGAATCGGTTGGCCGTTGCCCAGAGGTCGATCGTCACTTTGTAGACGTCACCGGGATCCATTAACGTCTCCTTCTCATGCGACTCGCGAAAACGCATTCGCAGGATTCCGTCTTCCAGGTTCATTGCGTACCCTGCCGGATAGTCCTTCGAGGGCGGATAAACGTCGACCAGCTTGGCCGTGAAGTCGGTGTCCCGCGCGCTGGATGAAACCCAAATTTCCGCCTGGATCGGACCTGCAATCTCGACAGACTTTTCGAGCGGAGCGGTTTCGAACGACAGCACATCGTGGCGCGACGTCAGCGGTAGCGTGTTGGTTTTTGGATAGTCGTTCGCTTGCGGCGTTTGGTCTTGTGCCCCACGACGCACAAGGTGTTTGCCCGAATCGATATTGCCGCCGATCGTTGGAACCGGTTGGTCGGGATCAAACTCAAAACTGCTCGCCGCCGATTTTCGGCAAGCCTCGCTTTGCAAGCTGCCGTCGCCATGCAAAAAGAACTGTCGAGATGAGTAACCAGGCGGCGGCCATGTCGCTGCCGTCTTCCACTCGCCACCGCTTTGCATGCGTCCGTCTGATCGACTTTTCGGCTCTTCGCCGCTCATCACAAAGTAGCTCACGTCCGGTTCATCCACGATATCTTCCTCTTCGCCTTTCAAAACGCGATTGAACCAGCCAAGTGCTTGCTGCTTGATTTTCATTTCAGCCGCCTTGCCAAAGTCGACGTCGCCGGCGAACGTCTTGCCAGTCGAGTGCGTCCAGGGGCCCATGATCAGCTTGGTGTGCGACTTGTTGCGGCCGTGAAGTCCTTCAAAGTTTTTCAGCGTGCCGCGTTTGAAGATGTCATACCAGCCGCCGACGAAACAAATCGGAATGTCGGGGTACTGCGAGTGGTACTCCTCGAAGTTGTAGCCGTTTTGTTTCCAGTAGTCGTCGTAGATCGGATGAGCACGCCAGTCTTCGTACCACTGGCGATACGATGGCGTCAGATCGAGTGGCCCGCCCGACTTCAACGGCGACGACTCTAACCAGTCGCCCAACTGGGCGTAGGCTTGTTGCATCGCCAATCCGCCTGGCGTGTCTTCGGGCTCTTCGGCGTCGTAAGTGTGCCCCTCTTTTCCCGTGTACGCCAACCGAAATCCATAGGTCATATTGTGCAACAGCGCGAACGCACCGCCGCGACCCGCTCCGTCCTCGACGTAGTTCGACGTGCCAACCACGACAAACATCGTTCCAAAATGCGGCGGACGAAGGACGGCAGCCGCGTTTTGAGTCGCCGCCAAATACGAACCGCCGTAGGTTCCCACGTCGCTCCTGCACCAGGGCCTCGACGCTACCCACTCGACGGCATCAAATCCGTCAGGTCCTTCATTGACGTAGATATAGAACTCGCCCTCGGACGAATATCTTCCGCGCACATCCTGCGTAACGACGGCAAACCCGTGCTTCACGAAGAACTCGGCCGTTTCCGTCATCCCGGCTTTGCTGTACGGCGTGCGAATCAAGATCGTTGGAAACGGCCCTTTCGGCTCAAGCTCGCCGTCCGGCAGATAAACATCCGTTGCCAGTCGCACTCCGTCACGGGCCGGCATCATCAGGTTCTTGCGAATCCGCACCTGCACCACTTCGGCACCTGCGGGTGCAGCCGGTTCGACGACCGAGGCTGCCAGAATCAGAAAGGAAACTGGGCAAACCGACATCTTCGGCAGAGTCATTCGAGTGATGTTCATCATGTGGTCCTCATCTTTGTGCGGCACGAACCGTACTTCGATGACGATTGGCATCAACCGTCATTGTTTGATCGGCGAATTCGGTTTTACGCAAGTGGCATCGTCCGTGTAAATTACACTACAACAGGGGACAATCCTTTTTTCCCGGCACGCCAAGTCCTTGTTGAATCCGATATGGGTCGTCGAACTTTTTGCCACTTCTCCTGCATTTACGCATTGCTCCTGTTCGGAATCTGCGTGGTGTACTTCAGTCCAGTTCTCTTAGACCCTCACCACCGAACCGAGGGAGGCAGGTATGATCCCCTGTTCATAGCCTATGTTGTCGACTGGGTAGGCGAAAGCGTGTTCACCGGTGACCTCTGGAACCCCCCGTTTTTCTATCCGGAAAAAAACGTTCTGGCCTATTCGGATCATCTGATCGGTCTTGGAATCCTTTTTCTGCCCCTACGCATTTTATCGGATTCTCCGGTACTCCTCGTAAATACGATATTGTTTCTGGCATTCCTTCTGACCGGTCTCACCACCTATATGTGGCTCAAAGATATGTTCGCCGATGATTGGGCCTCAGCGGCTGGGGCCATAGGCTTCTCCTTTGCTAGCTGGCGTATGATTCAGCTCACCCACCCTCAGTTACTGTTTATTCCCTTCCTGCCCCTGGTCCTGTTGATTTACCGACGTACCGACTCCGATCAAACGTCGTATTGGCTGCTCTGGTCTGCTTCGGCCTTGCTGGCGCTACAGACCCTTTGTACTCCCTCTTTAGCGATTTACTTCATTCCACTGATAGCGATGTGGACTCTTCTACGAGGGTTGCTGTCACGAAGTACAAGCCTCAAGCACTGGGGGAAAAAGGCATTGCTCTTTTCGCTCCCTATCGGGGTGAACCTTCCCCTCGCCTTCAGATACTGGGAAATGACTGAAGGACTCTCATGGACGAGATCCGTGGCGGAGGTCCCAAGCTTTTCTGCCCGGTGGATTGACTGGATTTCAGCCCCCCGCTCACACTGGCTTTATTCTGACGTTTTGGACTTTACCCACGGCATGGAGCGCGAACTCTTTCCCGGTTTCATTCCCGCCGCAGTTCTGGTGACAGGAGGCGTTTCCCTACTATTCTGTTCCAGGTCACAAAAGAGAACCTTTTCAGGCTTCCTACTGGTTGCTTTGATCGCATTGTGGGCAGCCGGCGGGCCATCAGAAAAAGGGGGCTTTACCCTGCTTCGTCTTCCCTACGATTTGATCTATAACCTTGTCCCCGGCGGAGACCAGGTACGAGTTCCAACACGCTTTGTTCTTCTGGCGGGACTCTTCCTTTCGCCCATCTATGCACTGGGATGGGCCAGAATTTTCCAGGTGATCAGGAGGCGATGGGGCAACGGTCGACCGGCTGGCGTCACATGTGCCTTTTTCGTCGCTTTCGCCCTGCTGGAGAGCCTTCCCGGAGTGGCGTTCTACGACACCGTTAACCGGAGTGCCGCAACGGAAATGACCCGGCGTTTGAAAAACGTAGAGGTCAAAGGAGCCATCTTTCTCCCCCTACCACCCATGCAACGGGCTCATGAGGAAATCGACCGCATGTGGCTTGCCGGGCGCAACGGATTTCCCCTATTCAACGGCTACTCAGGCCATTTCCCGAGAGTCTACGATGGTCTTCGCGAGCTGCAGGAGCAGCCGATCTCAGCAAATACACGCCCTGACCTTTATGCTTTTCTACTGGACCATGGGATTGACACCATTATTTTGGATTCGCCGGGGAACAAGCTCGTTGATGCAAGTTTGCTAACCGAGGTGACCCCCAACATCTACGGAATTCCTCGTCAACATTTCTCTTTACGCCGAATCGACCACATTTTTCCAGGGCAGGGGATCGGACTCCTGCTTCCCAGAACGGGATGGTCCTACCCCGAACATGGAGAACTGCGGTCATCCTGGATTTGGTCCGTTAGCGCAAAACCCAGGTTGAGAGTACCGATCGATCCGACCGTTCATCGAACCATGGGACTTCGGGTGAGCTCCCTTTACCCCGGAGGGGCAGCAAGTCTGGAAGTTCTCATCAATGGGATCTCCCTGGGAAGCCGAGTCGCTCACCAATTTGAGTCCTTTGTCTTCTATCCCTTGCCCGAAAACCTTACTCGCCCCACCTGGTACGATGTCGAATTCAGAGGACCCCCACCTTTACAGCCCGAGCCCAATGAAGACGGCAGTCGAGATTCGCGACGTTTGAGTATCTGCCTTTACGAGATTCGGTTCGACTGACCTTGCGGATCATCGTTGAGGCTTTACCCTCCCGGGGCCACCACTCCCATCCTGTGGAGTAGTTCCCCGGTCGGTGTTCCTTTGGTCGATCAGGCTTGCTTGTCCGGCCGGCCCTCCTCGGATATAATCGGGTTACGTCAAATCGCGAGTAGCGAGTAGTAGGATCCGAGCTCCGGCGGCACGGGATGGACGCACTTGGATCGCGCAAATCCAGCTTTATCAGTTCTGTTGGTTGTGGAGCAACTGCGCAGGCGTGCCCAGAGAAGCCTGAATGCGCTATTGGCCCAGACCGCGATCGACCGAATGGAAATCCTGGTCGTGGACATGGCGCCAAACGACGGGCCGCCGCTCGAATGCGCCGAGGCCGCCCCGGTCAATTATTCGCGGCGACCAGATCTGAAGCTCTGGTCCGAGGGACGCTATGAAGGCCTCAAACTGGCTGAGGCGCCCATCTAGTGGTGTCGAGTGGCAGACGAGACGATTAACCGCTGCAGAGAAGAATCGATTCCTCGGCACTCGCAACAAACGGGGTGCAAGACAGCCTGGTTGAGAAGGACTCCGTTTCTGTGGTGGGCTGTGGACCTCCCTCCACGGGCACTGAGGTGGTCATCGTAAATCCCCAGACCCGGGAGCGATGTTCCGAGGAGGAGGTCGGAGAAATCTGGGTTGCAGGCCCCAGCGTTGCCCGGGGCTATTGGAACCGGCCGGATGAGACCAGAGAAGTATTTCAGGCCCACCTGAGAGGCGGCCGAGGCCCCTTCCTTCGAACCGGAGACCTCGGATTCCTGTGGAACGGAGAGTTGTTTGTTACGGGACGCCTCAAGGATCTGATCGTCATCCGCGGTCAGAACGTCTATCCGTAGGACCTCGAGTTCACGGCCGAACACAGTCACCCTGCGGTGCGGCCCTCCTCCACGATTGCCTTCTCTGTTCCCGGCGCACTAACCCGGATTATGCAGGAGATCTAAATTCAAGTGAGATTTGGGCCCAGAAAAAAGGCCGTAGCTCTCTGATATAAAAGGGTTTAGAGAAACAAAGACCCTAAACAGGAGCTACGGCAATGTCAAAAACAGTCTGCCAGAATACCCTGCCATTTCATAGCCACAGAAACATCACGGCTCGTTTTGATGGGGGGAGCCTCACTTCCGACGCAGGATGGTTGTTGTTTGGATCGCTGGATCGTCAACATCGATTGTGCGAGGGCTTCAGTTCCTGTATTTCGGAAAGTCGAGACCAACGCTACATTCGTCATGACCTGTTGAAGTTGATCCGACAACGAGTCTTGCAGATCGTGGCCGGCTACGAAGACTGTAACGACGCCGATACGCTGCGCTCGGATCCGATGCTCAAGACAGTCTGTGATCAGTTGCCCGAGAGCGATCCCGACTTGGCCACCCAGCCGACTTTCTCCCGTTTGGAGAACTCCGTCACCAAGAAGGATCTGATACGTCTGAGCCGGTGGCTGCTAGGCCGTTATGTGCGCTCCCTGAAGAAGAGACGCCCCAGCAAGATCATCCTGGATCTGGACAGTACCGATGACCACACTCACGGCCAACAGGAGTTCTCCTTCTACCACGGGTATTACCGAAACCACATTCTGCATCCTTTGCTGATCTTCGATGCCGCCACGGGAGACCTGGTGTGTGCCATGTTGAGACCTGGCAACAAGGGGGCTGCCTCTCACATCGTGCCCGTTTTGAAGCGCGTCGTGGAGGCCATCCGACAAGGAGTGGGGACGGATGTCGAGATTGAGATTCGGGCCGACAGCGGCTTTGCCACGCCTCGGCTCTACGAGTTCTGTGAAGGTGAAGAGAATAAACTCCAATATGTCATTGGGTTAAGTCGAAACCCTCGCCTGCAGCGAGTGGTCGAGCCGCTGCTGGATTCGACTCGGCTGAGGTTCGTTGAGCTGGAGGAAAAACAGCGTCAGTTTGACGAGTTTCTTTATCGAGCCCACAGCTGGGATCGATCCCGTCGCGTCATTGTCAAAGTGGAGGTCGATCAGCGTGGGATCAACCGTCGCTTTGTAGTCACCAACCGGGACGATCTCTGCTCCCAATCACTTTATGACCACTACACAAACCGAGGGCAGACCGAGAACTTCATCAAGGCCTTCAAGAATCATCTGAGCATGGACCGACTCAGCTGTCATCGATTCCTGGCCAATCAGTTTCGACTCCTCCTGCATGCACTGGCTTACCAGATGTTCGTGCGCCTGCGCGACTATCTGCACGGAACCCCCTGGCACAAGCTCGAAATCGAAACCTTACGTCGTCGGGTCCTCAAGATTGGGGCCCGGATCCGACAAACCACTCGACGCATCTGGGTCCATCTTTCCTCAGCCTTCCCCGAACAACCCCTCTTCCACCTCGTCTTGAGTCGCCTGAACTCCAGTTAGCTTTTCCCAGCTCCCCCGGAAAACCGCTTCCGACACTCATCCAGGCCCAGATCTGTCTGAAATTCACTCCCCAAACCACTCAAACGCCTCGCCAACCCATATTCTTCGCAAATCCGCCTGTCACACCTGCCCGCTTCCGAGTTGGGCCACTTCTCGAGTCGTTTTTCAACACCGGACTACGGTTCTTGCATAATCCGGGCTAAGGCGGGCCCGCGCAGGAGAGGTGGCTTGATGGAACAGGGAAAACCCGCCGCCTGGTTGACCCCGCTGGTGGCCAGCTGTCTGGATATGCCCGAAAAGGACCTGGATCCCCGGGCCGCCCTGACTCAGTACGGATTGGATTCGCTGGGTATTGCGGAACTGACGGCTGCCATTGAAGACCGTGCTGGACTTTCAGTTCCGGAATGGTTGCTGCTCGATTGCCCGACTCTAGAGTCCATTGACCAGTTTCTTTGTCGAGACGCCTCAGTCTCAAACTCTCGTCTGGAGCGAAGGCTAGCGCCTCCCCCGGTGCGGCAGATGCTGGTTGACAGCCGGCTCCCGGTCGACTGTCAACCGGCGTGTCAGTATCCGATCTCCGAACCGCAGTTCGTGTTGCTGACGGGCGCCACCGGTTTCCTGGGCAGTCATATCCTTGATTGCCTTCTGCGAGAGACCATAGCCAAGGTGATCTGCATGGCGCGCCCCAGCGCCGGCTCTTCACCGCAGCAACGTCTTGAGCGGGCCCTTCAGAAATACGGCCTGGTCAAGGACGCGTACGCAGATCGGGTTGAAGTGATTGCAGGGGACCTGTGCCGACCATCGCTGGGTTTGCCAGCCCACCAGTTCGCGAGGTTGGCAGACGAGGTGGACACGATCTATCATTCTGCCGCTACCGTCAACTGGGCTCATTCTTACCGCCAGCTGAAACCTGCAAACGTCGATGGAACCAGAGAACTGATTCGATTTGCTTGTTGGCGACACCCCAAGGCTTTCCATTTCGTTTCCTCCCTCGCCGTTTGTTACTCGACTCTTGCTCCCCGGGAGGTCTCCGAGAACCAGGAGATCAGAGGTCTTGGGGGAGGCCTGTACCTGGGATACGCTCAGAGCAAGTACGTAGCCGAGTGTCTGATACGGGAGGCCGTCGATCGGGGATTGAGAGCTTCGGTATTCCGCCCCTCTCTGGTTTGCGGCAACTCGATCTCGGGAATCTCTAACCACCATGACCTGCTTTCGACCCTGATCAAGGGATGGCGTCCGGAAGAACCAGGCTGGGAACTGATCGCTTCACAAGAACGATCTGAGGCGATCCCGGTCAAGCAGGCCGTTTGACAGCCTTCCCCTCCGTTCAGGTGTGAGGCCAGGCTCTACTCGATTTTGATCACCGTCATCTTGGGCTGAATCATGTCGTGCATGGTGTAGCCGATGCCGCCGATGCCGTAGCCGGAAGTCCGGCGCCCGGAGAAGGACATCCAGTCCACCCGGAACGCGGTGTGGTCGTTGACCATCACGGCAGTGGCATCCAGGCGTTTGACCGTGTCCATCGCAACTGCCAGATTGTCCGAATACACAGCAGCCTGGAAGGCCACGTCCAGACCATTGGCACGCTCTATGGCCTCGAGGCGATCCTGATAGTCGAAAACACAAACGACAGGCCCGAAGATCTCGAGCGTGGATACCCTGGCATCTGTGGGTGGATTGAAGAGTACTGTCGGCTCATAGGTGGACGCGCTGATTCTCCTTCCCCCCGTCAGCAATTTGGCGCCCAGCTCAACAGCCTCCTGCACCCACGAATCCACTCTGTCCACCTCACGGGGAAGGATGAGCGGTCCGACCTCGGTAGCTTCGCTGGTGGGGTCGCCTACCTTGAGTCCCGCAGCGCCCTCCGCCAGCTTCCCGGCCAGTTCGCCGGCTATTGATGCAGGCACAAAAACTCGCTGTACGGAAACACAGACCTGGCCCGCGTGGTAGAACCCTCCCTTCAGTAGAGACGGGATGACCCTGTCTAAATCGGCCGACTGATCGATGATAACGGGCGCGGCTCCACCGTGTTCCAGCGCACAGCGGACACCTGGCGCCAATTTACTGCGCAGCATCCACCCCACCCTGGCCGACCCGATGAATGTGAAGAAGTGGATGCGCGGATCAGTCACCAGCTTTTCCGCCACTTCGTTATCAGCCACGATGTACTGGCACCAAGGTTCAGGCAGCCCCGCCTCATGGACCAGCTCGACGAAGCGAATACAGTTTAAAGGAGTCGTCGGAGCGGGTTTGACAATGACCGGGCATCCCACGGCGATGGCCGGTACCACCTGGTGGACAATCAGGTTCAATGGATGGTTAAAGGCGCTCACGGCTACCACCACACCGATGGGCTCATACGTCGTAAACGCGATCCGCCGGGCGGCTGCAGCCGTATGACCCATGGGGATTTCTTCTCCCCGCATGACATGGGAGAGTTCCTTGATCGCCAACCCAATTCCATCGATTGCCCGGGCCACCTCCACCTTTGCGTCCAGCAAGGGCTTTCCGCCCTCCCGGGCGATGAGCAGGGCAAACTCATCGACCTCGTCCTCAATCAAGAGGGCCAGTTTCTTCAAGACGGCGATGCGCTCGTGATGATCCAGCCAGCCATCCCGATCCCGGTAGCAGGAAAGCGCCTTTCTCAGCATTACCTCGGCGTCTTCGGCAGCATGGACTGGGATGGACTTGATCAGCGATCCATCGAACGGCGATACCACCTCGAGCGTCATGCCTTGTTCCCTCTGCTCCTGAGACGTCATAACAGGCAAACCTTCTCTCTGAGTTCGTCTACCAGCACCTTCCTGTTTTCAGAATAGTCCACGGGTAGTTCCACCAGATGGACACCACGGTCCTGGAAGCACTGTTCCAATAAGGGCACCAGACTTTCTGCGGACTCCGCCCGGTGGCCATGGGCGCCATAACTTTCCGCGTATTTGACGAAGTCCGGATTCCCGAACTCCAGACCGAAATCAGGCAGGTCCTCGCCGTACTGCTTCCAGCGAATCATCCCATACGCGTCATCGCGCAATACGAGAACCACGAGATTCAGCCCCAGCCGCACTGCCGTTTCCATTTCCTGGCTGTTCATCATGAAGCCTCCGTCGCCGCAGATGGCCATGACGCAGCGGTCCGGATACAACCGGGCCGCCTCCATTGCAGACGGGAGCCCGGCGCCCATAGTGGCCAACGCGTTGTCCAGCAAGACCGTATTGGGCTGAGTGGCCGGGTAGTTTCGAGCAAACCAGATTTTATAAATGCCGTTGTCCAGGGCGATGATTCCGTCGTCCGGCATGACCCTGCGCACGTCCCATACCAGGCGCTGCGGTTTCATCGGAAAGCCCACATCCTTCTCTCCCCGGCGGATGTGCTTCTGCAACTGCTCTCTGACAGTCATGAAGTAGTCCAGATCGTGGGATTCGGTTTGGCCCGCCTGGTCGCCGATGCGGGCTACGGATGTTGCGATGTCCCCGACTACTTCCAACTGCGGAAAATACACATTGTCCACCGTGGCCGATTTGAAGTTGATGTGAACAACCCTGGCTCCTCCGTGTTCCATGAAGAAAGGCGGCTTTTCGACTACGTCATGGCCCACGTTGATGACCAGGTCGGCCCGATTGATGGCACAGTGCACGTAATCCGTGTCCGACAAGGCTGCTGTGCCGATGAAGAGCGGGTGCTTTCCATTCACCACTCCCTTGCCCATCTGTGTTTCGAAAAAGGGGATGCCTGTCTTGTCGAGAAAATGGGAAAGGGCTTTCCAGATGCGCTTGCGGTTGGCGCCGGCCCCAATCAGAAGCAAAGGGTGTTTTGCACCCTTTATCATGTCCACAGCATCATTGATGATGCTCTGATCGGCGTCGCCCCGCCGTCGTTTGCTGATTTCAAACACCGGGGGGGTGGTGTCATCAACCTGCTCAATCGCAATATCTTCAGGCAGTTCCAGATGAACTCCGCCGGGGCGTTCTTCCTGTGCCAGCCGGAACGCCTCACGAACCATACTCGGAATCATGTTCACGTTGACGACCTGGCCGGTGTACTTGGTCAGGGGACGCATCATGTCCACGATGTTCACGATCTGAAACTGTCCCTGTTTGCTCTCCTTGATGGGCTTCTGTCCCGTGATCATCAGCATCGGGAAGGCTCCCAGCTGGGCATAGGCCGCGGGGGTCACCAGGTTGGTCGCTCCCGGCCCCAGTGTCGCGAGACAAACACCGGCCTTGCCTGTCAACCGTCCATAGGTGGCCGCCATGAACCCGGCTCCCTGTTCATGGCGGGTGAGAATCAGCTGGATGCTCGACTTTCGCAGTGCTTCCACGAAGTCCAGATTCTCTTCACCGGGCACGCCGTAAATAACCTCGACGCCCTCGTTTTCGAGAGCCTTGATGAACAGATCGGACGCGTTCATCGTATCTCGGTCCGGCGGGCCTGCTCCTCCCTGCGTGGTTGCCATCCTCAATCTCCTTCCCAACGGTCAAGCCTGTGTGGGTATCCTACAGGCTTGTGAGAAGTTTGGTAGGGTCAGGACACCCATCCCACCACGGCCCAACAGGCTCGAGGGCATCTGACGGTGGCAGGGTAAGTATTCGGGCGGCCTACTGCAGGTTCCAAGCTGAGCACCGGATCCCTGGGCGGAGTCGTCGCCAAGGGGACGTCCAAGCCTGTTCAGATCTTCAGGGTGAATTGGAAGGAATGGAGCCTGGAAGGATAAGCGATGAAGCGGGAGGTCCGGGGGCCCATAACGGCATCCCCAGCAGAGCTTTCACTGCAACAGGGGCACCGTTGAGCTGACCCGGTTGGAAGACCCATTCTCTCAATGCGTCAAGTACGGCCTGGTTCAAGAGAGGATCAGGGCTCTCCATTACCCACATTTGTTCCATCTTGCCCTCTACGTTGATCACGGCGTAGACGATGATCATTCTCCCGATGTGTCTTTGATCCAGTTCGAAAGGCAGAACCGGTCGCTCTTTGACGATTGGAACCGGCAGAATGAACTCTGGCTGAGTCTCGTCCTCTTCTTGACTTTCCTCCCCCTCCTGGCTCTCCTCCTCCTGTCTATTTTCGTCCCCCTGGCGACCTTGCTCCTCCTGTTGACTCTCGCCCTCTGGTTGACTCTCGTCCCCTGGTTGACTTTCGTCCTCTGGTTGAATTTCGTCGCTTTGTTGACCTTCGTCCAGTTGGGGCGGCGGGTTCGTCCGAACGGCGGTATTTCCGGGCACGCCAAATTCGAGAGTCCACAGAGGAGCCTCTTCAGTCTTCCCCTGCCTCATGTCCAAATAAACGGTACGAATCTGCTCATCTAAAAACACACCGAAATAGGGCAGCCCACCACCGCTGCTCTCTGTGGAGACAACGGACAGCGCCCCGTAGCGTGCCGGCAGTGGATTTGGAACTCGGGTAATCGAGACGGAATTTGGGGGTGTATGGGACCCATCAACTCCACCGACGATGCTGATCCCGGCAAGAGACGCTTGACCGGAGTCGGGGCCGGTACCCGAACCGGAAGTGCCGGTCCCTCCAGCTCCACCGAGAATCGTAATCCCGCCAAGAGACCGTGTAGCGGAGCCTGAGCCTGTACCCGAACCGGAAGTGCCGGTCCCTCCAACTCCACCGAGAATCGTAATCCCACCAAGAGACCCTGTACCGGAGCCTGAGCCTGTACCCCAACCGATAGGCGCGATCTCCCCAGCTCCACCGACGATTGTAATCCCCTCAAAAAGCCCTGTACCGGGGCCGGATCCTGCGCCCGACCCGGAGCCGGAGCCAACCCCCGGTCCAGGCCCTGATCCCGGTCCAGACCCGGGGCCGGTATCCCCGCCTCCACTGCTCGAAGAGCCCTCGCTTTCCAGGCCCTCTCTCCCTCTCCCTCTCCCTCTCCCTCTCCCTCTCCCTCTCCCTCTCCAAAGCTGATGTCGACCACCGAGGCGCAGAGGGAATTCCCGACCGTGAGCCCCACCGTTTCGTCCTCGGTCTCGATCGCAGAAGGCGAGCCCGGTTCCGTTTCGGAGGTGTCAAGTTTCGGTTCAGGGGAGATAGTAAAGCTGCCCTGGGCCTGAGCGGCAGGAACCTCTTCAGGCAGTTCAGCCGAGGTAGGTCTGGGAGTCAAGGCCAGAATCATGGGCAGGTCTGTTCTGGGGAGATCCAAACGCAGCTTGACCATCGGCAAATCCTCAACCGGTGGCTGTTCCTCGAGCTTGGCGGTGTCCAGAAGGCTCGACGTCGAGAGGAGATTGGGAGAGTCCAAGCGTGGTTTCAGAGTCGGTAAATCCTCTACAGGCCGCGGCACGGGTTCGGTTTCCACCTCCCGGGCAAGGTCCACCGGCGGCTCTTCCTCGAACTCGACAATGTCGGGCAGGTTCGACGCCGCGAGCAGATTCGGAGAGTCCAAACGTGGTTTCAGGGTCGGTAAATCCTCTACAGGCCGCGGCACGGGCTTGGTTTCCTCCTCCTCGGCAAGGTCCACGGGCGGCTCTTCCTCGGGCTCGACAATGTCCGGCAGGTTCGACGCCGTGAGAAGATTCGGTGTGTCCGAACGCTCTGTCAAGAAGGGCAAATCTTCGAGTTCCTCCTGCACCGGTTCGGTTACCACTCCCTGGGACAGTTCTACGGGCTCTGGTTCCTCGGGCTTGACCGTGTCCGGCAGCCCAACGGCCTGTTCAGGCGCCGACGGTAAAACGAAACCGACCTCCGGCGTGGAGGGGAGAACCGGGACGTCCGGACGCGGTTTCAGAATCCGCAAATCCTCGAGGGGGCGCTGCTCCGTCTCGGCAGCCACGCGGGGTGGCTCCACAAACTGCTGTTCCGCGACCTTGACGGGGTCCGGGACGTCCAAACGCGGTTCCAGAATCGGCAAATCCTCAAGAGCGGGCCGGGCCGGCTCCGCTGCGACCTCCGGGGGCGACTCCGCAGGCGACGGCTCCGCGGGCTGGACGACATCCGGCACCTCCGGCATCGAGATGAAGTTCGGGAGATCCACAGGCTCTTCCAGCACCGGCAAGTCCTCGAGTCCCGGCTGAAGAAGAGTCTGCAGGCCGCCATTCGGCAGCGGAGAATCGGAGCGTATCACCTGGGGGCCCGGAAAGACGAGGCCATCTGCACCGGCGGACGGAGCGGACGGAGCGGCCGGCGCTCCGTTGCCGGAGGATTCAGATCCGCCACCCTTGCCTTTCCCGCCGCCTCCCATGGACGGGAGGAACATCACAAACCTGACCCCACTGCCTGGGCCCGGGGCTCCCGGCTCGAGTCGGATTCGTTCTGCGGGGCTGTTAACCACCGAGAGAAGCTGTAAGACCGTAAACACAATTCCATGAATCAAGAGCGAAGAGGCGATCCCACGGCCCGGAGTGTACAGACGACACAGGTTCGTCGAGGTCAGTACTAACGGCACCGATTCTCTTGGAGGAACCACGGCAGGGGGAAGCACAGACATTGTTTAACTATATCCTCTTGCCCCTCACAAAAATGTGTCTCTTACGACAGGATTCGGTCTGACTGGAGAAGACCCCAACAGCTCGCAAACCCGAAAATCTGCCGGGCCTGTCCCTGCAACCACCTGTGTTGGAGCCGCCAGCCGATCACTGGACCGGGGAGGGCTGCCTCTTTGACACTTGTGGAATGTTGGACTCTGTATGATATCTTTCCACGTCTGCTCAAAAATACTGTGGTTTTGTACCCGTTTATAGAAACCTGAAGAAACATGGCTGAAGTCAAAACAGAATCGTCCGTCCCCAAGATTACTTTTCGCCCTGGTGTGGGCTTTCGCAGCGTCCTCACTGAACGCGTCGATCACTATTTTCAGGAGTCAGGTTTGCGCAAGACCGGTGACTGGCGCATGTTTCTGAAGACCACCGTTATCCTGGCGTGGCTGGCTGTGTCCTATGTACTCCTGGTTTTCTTTTCCACCTCGCTGATCGCGGCAGTGATCAGCGCCCTTGCTCTGGCGCAAGGCTTGGCCCTTCTAGGCTTCAATGTCATGCACGATGGAGCACATGATAGCTACTCAAGCAGTAAGAGGGTCAACTGGTGGATGGGTTTCACACTCGATTTGGCCGGTGGCAGCCACATGCTGTGGCGCCAGAAGCACAATTTCTTGCATCACACCTATACCAATATCGATGAGCTGGACGATGACCTGCAGACCTCGGGCCTGCTGCGCTTGAGTCCAGAGCAGAAATGGCGCCCCTGGCATCGCTTCCAGCACCTGTACGCTTTTCCGGTCTACAGCCTCTTGACGCTTTCATGGCTCAATTTCAACGATTTCCAAAAGTTGTTCTCAGGACACATCGGACACTACAAACTGCGAAAACCGAGAGCCTCGGACGTCTCTCTGTTTTTTCTCACCAAGATCTTCTACATCGGATACGCTTTGGTACTGCCGCTATTTTTCCATCCCGTCCTGAAAGTTCTGATCGTGTTCCTGGCGATCCATCTCATCTTGGGCTTTACCCTCTCGATCGTTTTTCAACTGGCACATACCGTAGCGGGCAACACCTTCCCGAGGCCGGCCGCTGACACCGCCACAATCGAAAATGAGTGGGCCATTCATGAGGTGGAGACGACGGCGAATTTTGCCCCCAGAAACAAGCTGGTGACCTGGTATCTGGGTGGGTTGAACTTTCAGATTGAACATCATCTCTTTACCAGGATCTGCCATGTCCACTACTCTGCCATCAGCGGAATTGTGGAAAAGACCTGTAAGGAATTTGGGATTTCCTACATCACTTACCCCACGCTCCGATCGGCCTTTGTGGCGCACTACAGATTCTTAAGACTGATGGGCGACACGGCGTAGCACAAGAGCTCGGATTTGTGAACAAGGAACGAGTGGGGTCCACCAGAGAGGACTCTGAGTAAGTCAGGCTGGAGAAGCGGGCCCCATGAAGAAACGGAAACTGGGCAGTTTGGATTTCCAGGTTTCCCCCGTCTCTTTCGGGGGAGGCGGCATCAGCAGCGAAGGCAGAGGGTACAGCTTCGGGTACATTTCCGAAGAAGACGCCATCGCATTGCTGAGGAAAGCCTACGATCGGGGAATCAATCTCTTTGACACGGCACCCATCTACGGACATGGAGTCTCAGAGACCCGCATCGGCAAGGCTTTCAAACACATTCGAGAGAAGGTTTTCATCGTCACCAAGAGCGGCGTCACCTGGGATGAAGACAGGCAAATCACTCGTACCAATGACCCTGAAGTGACTCAGCGGATGCTGGAGCAGTCTCTTGGAGATTTACAGACCGATTACATCGACCTCTACATGATTCACTGGCCGGACCAGCAAGTGGACATTAGAGTCCCCATGGAAGTCCTGCGAAAGGCTCAGGAACAGGGAAGAATCATCCACCTTGGACTGTGGAATACCCACCTTTGGCAAACCGTATCTCCAAGATAATTGTGTTGCTCGCAGTCCTGGGTTGCAATGCCGTGGGGGGGCAGGGACTCCCGACCAGCGCACACCCGAAGGTCGATGGCTGGCAGGACTTGTTTGAGCCGAATCTTTCGAATGCGATGATCTCTCCGGGCGGATGGGTGTTGGAGGACGGTCTCCTCAGCGCCAGAGGCCATGGGATGATCTGGACAAGGGAGTCCTACGGTGACTTTGTACTCGATCTCGAATTCAAGCTGGCCAAGGGTGCCAACAGCGGGGTCTTTTTGCGACCCGCGGATGTCCGCAGACCTGTGACCGGCATCGAGGTGCAGATCCACGAGACCACGGATGGAAAGAAATTCGGAATGGTCGGCGCCATTTACGGTGCCAAAGCTCCCAGTGAGAGTGTGGCGAAGCCTGCCGGCGAATGGAACCGCTATACCATTGCCTGTGTGGACAGCCGAATCTACGTGGTCTTCAACGGGAAGCAAGTCATCGACATCGACCTGGATGACTGGACCGAGGCCCACCAGAACCCGGATGGGACTCGAAACAAGTTCGAAACAGCACTGAAGGACTATCCACGGGTCGGACGGGTGGGCCTCCAGGGCATCCACGGCAAGGGGGGACAACTGGTCTGGTTTCGAAACCTCAAGATCCGGGTGCTGGATTAGCAGGTGCCCCCAGCAGGATGTCCAGGCTGGGAAAGGAAGGCCCGCTGGAGAACCCGGCTGGGATCCTCCCGGCACTTGATGCTTCGTCGTCCAGTGTAAAGCCGGCCTGCCGGATGAGCCTGACAGCCGCTCCGGACTTCTGCCCGGGTGTCGTCAAATAGCCTTCCACAAAAATCGAATTGGCCGGATAGAGTGCCAGTGCGGCAGCCGCGCCCAGGTGGATTTCTCGTCCCGCCGCCATACGGATCTCGCTGACAGGATTCAAGAAGCGCATCAAGCAGAGCGCCTTGAGGCCTCGCAGCGGATCGAAGCCGCTGCGATCTTGCAGAGGTGTTCCTTCGACCGGGTGGAGGAAATTCACAGGAATCGAATCGATCTCCAGCTCCCGAAGAGCCAGGGCCAGTTCCACGGTGTCAGCATCTTCTTCTCCCATGCCCATGATGCCTCCACAGCAGGTCGACAGACCCGCCTTCTGCACGTTCCGGAGGGTCTGAACTCGATCATCATAAGTATGAGTTGAACAGATCTCCGGATAGAACCTGCGGCTAGTGTTCAGGTTGTGGTTAATCCAGCCGACCCCGGCTTCTCTCAATTGCCTGGCCTGCGTCTCAGTCATGAGTCCGAGAGACAGGCAGATTTCCAAAGAAGGAAACTCGGTTTTGATCTCACGCACCGTTGCCGCCAGATGGTCAAGGTCTCTCTGCCCCGGCCCCCGGCCGCTGGTCACCATGCAGTATCGCTGGGCCCCGGCTGAGACCGCGCTGCGGGCTCCCTCCAGGAGCTCTTGACGCGAGAGCAGGCCGTATTTGTCAATCCCGGCAGTTGAAACAATCGACTGGGAGCAGTAAGAGCAGTCTTCCGGGCAGAGACCGCTGCGAGCATTTTGAAGGACGCACATTTTGACCTTTTTTCCCCAGAACTCCCGGCGCACCTCAAAGGCTGCCCACAGCAAGTCGGGGAGGTCTTTGTCAGAGGTCTGCATGATCTCCAGTGCCTCCTCACGAGACCAGTCTGATCTGCTCAGCGAGTGGCCGGTCAGGTGTGCGAATCGAGCTCTTCTCTTCATCCTCTAATAGGGCTCCTTATCCCAGGATCTGGTCTACATTGACGTGCTGTTTGAAGGCGGCCAGCAGGGTCCGCCTGCCCTTCTGGCTGTCTGCGCCTAGAGAGAGGTGGGGAATGGAACCCAGGCAGGCCACGTCGGTGAGGCGGGCCAGTGTTTCCGAATTGGTTCTGGTAGCTGGATCTGCGGAAGACATCGGGTGGTTCATTATATAGCCCTGGAGGGGAAGTGATTGGGCCAGCGCATGGCCCAGAGTCAGAAGAGTATGGTTGAGGGCTCCCAGCTTGGATCCCACCACGACAAGAAGTGGAATGTCCAGGTCACGGGCGAGATCGGCGAAAGTGTAGCGATCGACCAGGGGAACGAGCAGTCCGCCGGCGCCTTCCACCAGAACCGTGTCATGACGATGCGAGATCCGCTGGAAGAGAGAGACAATCCTCTCCGGCCGAATGGTGACGCCGGCCTGATCGGCAGCAACACTTGGTGCCACGGGCGGTGCGAAGCGGTAGGGACACAACTCCTCGAGAGGCTCGCTGGAGCCGGCGAAGCGGGCCAGCAGCGCCGCATCTTCGGGAAAAAGCTCCCCATTTTGCGTCTCACAGCCGGTCTCGACGGGCTTCATGACGCCGACGGTCCTCCCGGCAGCAGTCAGGCAGGCCGCCAGACCGCACGCTACCAGCGTCTTTCCCACCCCGGTATCAGTGCCCGTGATCAGGAGTCCTGACATGTGACTCTCGTAATGGAAGTGCGAACCACGCCGACGAGTTCCGCGAGTTCGTCGAGGCTCATGGACAGCGGCGGCATGAGAACAATAACGTTGCCCAGGGGACGGATCAGTACGCCCTGCTTCCTGGCCTCCATAATGACCTGAATGCCGACCTTTTCAGCAGCGTCATAGGGGATCCTCCGGTCCGGATCGCGCATCAACTCGATTCCGACCATGAAACCCCACTGCCGAATATCTGCAATCTGGCGGAGAGGGGCGATGAGGGCTCCCAATTGTTGTTCCAGGAAGGTGATCCCGGGCTGCAGAGCCGCCAGAAGGTCTTCGTCCTCCAGCACTTCAAGGGTAGCCAGAGCCGCAGCGCAGCCCAGCGGGTTTCCCGTATACGTATGGCCATGAAAGAACGTTTTGAACTCATCGTAGGGTGCGAGAAAAGCCGAAAACACCGCTTCTGTCGTCAGGGTCGCCGCCAGCGGCAGATAGCCTCCTGTCATGCCCTTGGCGAGACACAGCAGGTCGGGAGCGATCTCTGCATGCTGGCAGGCAAACATCTGTCCGGTGCGACCGAATCCGGTGGCCACCTCATCACAAATCAGCAAGAGCCCCAGTTCCCGGGTCAAGCGCCGCAATGCCTGAACATATTCCACTGGTTGAGCCCACATTCCAGCCGCCCCCTGCATCAAAGGCTCCACGATCACCGCAGCCAGTTCTTCGCGGTTGTGTGACAGCTTTTGGCGGGCATCCTCAATTGCCGCCTGCAGAGCCTTGGAGCCGGACATGCCGTCCCGAAATCGAAACAGGTGGGGAGGGATCAGCCGAACTGTCTCAGTGAGAAGGGGGCGATAGAAGTGGTGGAATAGCTCGGAATACCCCACATTGACGGCCCCCAGAGTGTCCCCGTGGTAGGCTTCGACCAGGGAAGCAAACTTGACTCTCCGAGTCTCTCCCCGAAGCTGCCAGTACTGAAAGGCTATCTTCAAAGCGATCTCGGTAGAGGTGGAGCCGGAGTCTGAGTAAAAGACCCGGGTCAGCCCCTCCGGGGTGATCTCTACCAGCTTTCGCGCCAGCAGTGTCGAGGGGACATTGGACAAACCCAGTAGTGTGGAGTGTGCAATCTGATCCAGCTGTGACTTGATGGCGCTGTTCAGGCGGGGGTGGTTGTGGCCCAGCAGGTTACACCAGAGGGACGAGACTCCGTCGAGGTACCGATTGCCCTGAACATCGATCAGATAGTTGCCTTCTCCCCCTGAAATGATGAGCGGATCCTCACTCATCCAGTCCAGCATTTGCGTAAACGGATGCCAGACATGGGCCCGGTCCCAGGCCCTCAAGTCTTCGTAGGAAGCCGTCATGGGAGGACTCCAACTTCCCTTCCGGCTTGGCCGAATGCTTCCAGCGCTTGGACCAGTTGGCCCCGGCTGTGAGTCGCCATGGGGGCCAACCGCAGGCGTGAAGTTCCCTCAGGGACAGTGGGAGGACGCACCCCGTAGGCCATAACACCTCTGCGCAAGAGAGCCGCACTCAGGTCCACGGTCGTGCGGGCATCACCTATGATCACTGGAACAACAGGCGATTCAGCACTTAAGAGAGTATATCCAAGAGCCTTCAATCCCTCCCACAGGAACTGTGTATTCTCCCAGAGCCGGGCACGGCGCTCTGGTTCGAGTTCGACCACTTCTAGGGCCGCCAACGCCGTAGCAACCGCGGAGGGTGGTACGCCGGTTGTATAGACAAAACTGCGAGCCCTGTTCACAAGCCAGTCGATCAACTCCCGGGAACCGGCCACGTAGGCACCGGATCCTCCCAGGGCCTTGCTGAGGGTTCCCATCTGGATCTCGACCCGATCTGTGAGGTCCAGTTCCTGGACCAGGCCGGCACCCCTGGTCCCGAAGACTCCAGTCGCATGGGCCTCGTCAACCATCACCCAGGCTCTGTATTTGCCGCCCACACCTGCGATCTCTTTGAGGGGCGCAACATCCCCATCCATACTGAAAACCGAATCCGTGACAATCAGCCGCTGGCCGGAGTCCGGAGAGTCAGCCAACAGGCTTTCCAGGTGGTCAACGTCGCGATGGCGAAAAATCTTGATGTCGGCCCGAGAGAGCCGGCATCCATCGATGATGCTGGCGTGATTTAACTCATCACTCAGGATGGTGTCACCCGCACCCATCAAGGCAGAAAGCGTTCCCACGTTGGCGTGGTAGCCGGATGGAAAAACCAGGGCCGCCTCCGTCTGCTTGAAATCCGCAAGTCTGGCCTCCAGCGCCCGATGGAGCTCCATATTGCCTGAAATCAAGCGCGAGGCTCCGGCTCCGCAGCCGAACTTCTCGACTGCCTCTCGGGCTGCCGTCTTGAGCCCCGGATGGTTGGCGAGGCCCAGGTAATTGTTGGAGGAAAGCAACAAGACCTCTCGACCGTCGAAACGAACACTTGACTCCTGAGGCCCTTCCACAATGCGCAGCCGACGAAAAAGTCCGTCCTCCTGGAGGACGGCAAGCCGGGTCTTGAGAGTACTTCTCAGCATTTTCCTTACCAATCAGTACCGGCGTTTGCCGAGTTACTGCTCAGCTTTCCGTGTTCTCTATGTTCATCTGCCGGGTGACAGCCCATATCCGCTTCCGGCAAGTCGAAAATCAGCCATCCATCACCGGCATCGGTGTAGGGAAAGCCGAGCTTGTCCCGCAGGAAAGCTCTGAGAGCCTCCGGCTCCGAGGAGTAGAACATCGTGTGGACGCCTGTGATCATCGCCTCATCCTCTCATTCGTTGTGCGCTCCGCTACTGGAGCTCTACGCGCGTGTAGGGGCTCGAGAGATAGAAGTTGTGGCCGTAGGCCGGTTGACTGTGATTACTGAAAAAGTCGATCCGGGAGGCGCCCGGGCGCAGTGGGATTGCAGCGGTCCAGGCACCGGTCTTCTGGTCCAGGGTCATATCTATCCACTGATCGTCCGGGATCCGATCGCGCAGATAGGCCGCTGATCCACCCGGCGCGCGGTCGTACATCCACCAGATCCGACCGTTCTCGGGCTGCGGTCCGGTGTCGAAGACCACCTTCACCCGCAGCTTGCCGTCGACCAGGCTGTGGCTGGATTTCGGAGGCTCCAGTAATGATTCGCCTCCAAAGAAGTGATGCAGGAGGAAAGCATTCAGGTTCTCTTCCCCGAAATACTCGGTTTCCCCCTCGTGACGCTCCGCAACGGAATATCGAGCAGCGGGATGCAGTCTCATCCCGTGTCCGCCGTTTGGCTTGTAGTAGACAGGGATGTGAGAGTGGTGTTGAGCGCCCCAGAGGATGTCATACGCCACCCAATCGTGGGTGCCCGGTTGAAAGTGAATGTCTACCCCGCGAGCCATCAGCTGATCCCAGTTCTCGGAGACGAGAACCCGGCCGCCACTCTCCCTGGATATCTGACGAATGTCCTCCCAGGACAAGCCGGCCTTCAGCGCCACCTTGTGCATCTGCCGAGCCGAACCCCAGGCCATCTGGCGGTACCAGTCCACCGTGTGTTCCCCGGGATCGGGGCCTTCTTCAACTGCCTTGAAAAACGAATCATTGGCTGCCTTCACCTCATCCATGGCCGCCTGATCCAGGCTTCGTAGCGGGGAGAGGTAGGCTGGAGCCACATTCGAGAAAGTTGCGGTGAATCGGCTGTCGTGGATGAGGGCAATGGCCGGGGAAAAGCCGTTCTTGGAACTGCCCGATCCGGCCACCTTACCCGGCTCGAAATGGTCTCTCTCCGCCAAGGCCGCAGTCACCGCCCGCATCAGGGTCATGGGCCAGATCCAGGTCGTATTGTAGCGCGGATTGAGGGCCTTCAGGAGTCGCGGAATCATCTCTTGCTCGAGTTCTCGACCTCCCGGCATCACCCGCAGTCTCTGCACTACGGTGTAGACCAGGCCGACAGCCCCGTCAATCAGAGCCTGCTGTGTCTTGTTGAGTCGGGCATCCTGCTCGAGGAGTTTGTGCCGATGCTGACTGGTGACATGAATCGCTTTCGCTTTCCGGTTCAGGGGAACAATGAGGCGCACTGGAATCCGGTAATCCTGGCCCGGCCACCACTCCGCAACCTTGATTTCGATCAGTTTCTGCCGCGTCGTCTTGTTCAGGGAGTCCGGGTGCCAGTCCTGCAGCACCTTGACGTCCACGGTGGTTTCGTCCAGTATTTCCGCCGGATCAAAAAGTGGCCCGGTTTCGGCAAGAGTGTGGGGCACGAGCAGGATCAGGAGCACCAGCAGGGCAAGCATTCGGCTGGCCGGTTTCATCTTCGTGTTCATGATTGCTCCAAGACTCGCAACACCTGGCAGTGAGTCAGCCGAGTCATCGAATCTTTGATGGAATCATACAGCATGAGAGCCTCTAAGGACTCTGAACTTCGCATAAGGGCTCGCGCAGAAATAACTTGGTAGAATTGGCGCTTAGATTTGCATCAGATTTGGCCGCGAACGATTGAGCGAAACCGCAGGCGTAGCCGGGTCTACGTTGAGGATTTCGCGATTGAGGAGCGGCCGAAGATGGTGTGAAGATGAGATGCCAAAATGCCAAGTTATTTCTGCGCGAGCCCTAAGGGGACATCCATGATAAGTAATTGTCAAGTGAGACAAGGATCCCCCCTCGGTGCTGTGGAGAGCACCGTTGAGTATGAAGAAAGTGCCTCGAGACTTTCAATCGTGGGGGTCAATGGCAAGCATGACCAGACATCCATGAGCTGTATCGGGCCTCGAAGGGCCGTCACAGAAGATTGAGTTTGGGTTAACCCGCCGGCCTCCAAACAGTCTACGGGTGTATCGGAGCCGTTGTCTGCGGCCGTCACACAGTCCCTTTAGCCCGGATTATGCAGGAGATCTAAATTCAAGTGAGATTTGGGCCCAGAAAAAAGGCCGTAGCTCTCTGATATAAAAGGGTTTAGAGAAACAAAGACCCTAAACAGGAGCTACGGAAATGTCAAAAACAGTCTGCCAGAATACCCTGCCATTTCATAGCCACAGAAACATCACGGCTCGTTAGCCCACTGGTTCGTCCGCCTGATTGCGGAGTCGGGAGATCTTGCGGACCCCTACAATGTACTGGGCCAGCTCTCGGACAGCGTACAGGACTATGATTCGCACGACCTGAAGGAGTTGCCTCCCTCCGGGAGTTCCTACCTGAGCATTCTGTTTCCGCACCCGGAGTGGGAGGAGAAGAGCGGAGACTACACCTCGGACTTTCATTCTGTGCAGAGCAAGATCAAAGACGAGTGGTACTTTGAAGTTGTGAGCTCGGATCCGGGCGCAACCGTGACCCTGAGGTGGGAAGGGCAGGAGTCGCTGCTGGAGAAAGCCTTTCTGGTCGATGCCGAGACGGGAAAACGGTATCGGGTCAAGCGACACGACAGCTATATCTTCACGATGCACGGCTCGCGTCAGGGATTCTGGTGGCTGGCGACCCACTGACCGGGGGACAGTCTACTCTGTCCCCTTTTTTTCACGGGGAATTGGTGCCAGAGTAGACTGTTTGAATGCATAAGTGACGAGAGTTGACAGAGTAGAGATGGAGAATCCTCCCATAACCAAAAACAAGCGAGCACGAGCTCGGCAAGCAAGGAGGATTCTCCAATGGCAGAAACATACTACGTGGGTCTGGACATCCACAAGAAGGTGGTGAGCTACTGTGTCAAGCGGGCCTGTGGCGAGGTGGTTGATGAGGGAGTGATCGCAGCCCGTCGTAAGGATCTTGTCAGATGGGCGGAACAGCTGGAGGGAAGGTGGATTGGAGCGATGGAGGCGACCCTGTTCACGGGATGGATCTACGACACTCTGAAGCCTTTTGCTGAAGAGCTGAAGGTGGCCCATCCGGCCATGCTCAAAGCCATCGCGGTGGGGAAGAACAAGAGCGATCGACTGGACGCGCGCAAGATCGCCGATTTGACCCGCTGCAATCTTCTGGTGGAGTCCTATATGCCCCCGCCCGAGATGCGGCAACTCAGAACAGTGCTGCGCTACCGCAACCTGGTGGTGGGCCAGGCGGTACAGATCAAAAACCGAATCGCCGGACTGCTGATGGAAACGGGAACGGCCTACAACAGCAAGAAGTTGCACGGCCAGAGGTACTTTCGAGAGCTGATGAGCGAACTGGAGGGGGTCCCCGACTCGGTAGTGCAGCTGTTGAGGCTGAGCCGCAACGGTCTGGAGAGCCTGCTGCAGCTCGAGCGTCAACTGATCCGAGGCCTGTTGGGGCAACCGCTGCTGGTCCAGCGGGTCGAGTTGTTGAGAACGATCCCGGGTGTGGGGATCATCACGGGACTGACCTGGGCCCTGGAGATCGGAGAGGTGAGTCGAATTCCCTCCATCGGGCAGGGGATCAGCTACTGTGGGCTGTGCCAAGGCCTGAATGAATCGGCCGGCAAAGCCCAGCGAGGGCCGATTTCAAAGCAGCGCAACAAGCACCTGCAGCGCACCTTGATTGAAGCAGCTAAACTGGCTCCTCGATTTCACCCCGGACTGGCTGCCGTCTACCACAAGGCCCTCGAGCAGGGTCATGCCAATCGAGCCACTATCCAGGTGGCACGCAAACTGGTGGCCTATCTGCTGGCCGTGGATCGCTCGGGCAGGCCCTTCCAGCTACGGGTCTGAAGAGCTGGGGACGCAAGTTCGTGGAAGGTTTTGAAGATTTTTGGCTAATCGAGACTCCCGCCGGTCCTCCCTTAAGCCCGGATTATGCAAGAACCGTAGTCCGGTGTTGAAAAACGACTCGAGAAGTGGCCCAACTCGGAAGCGGGCAGGTGTGACAGGCGGATTTGCGAAGAATATGGGTTGGCGAGGCGTTTGAGTGGTTTGGGGAGTGAATTTCAGACAGATCTGGGCCTGGATGAGTGTCGGAAGCGGTTTTCCGGGGGAGCTGGGAAAAGCTAACTGGAGTTCAGGCGACTCAAGACGAGGTGGAAGAGGGGTTGTTCGGGGAAGGCTGAGGAAAGATGGACCCAGATGCGTCGAGTGGTTTGTCGGATCCGGGCCCCAATCTTGAGGACCCGACGACGTAAGGTTTCGATTTCGAGCTTGTGCCAGGGGGTTCCGTGCAGATAGTCGCGCAGGCGCACGAACATCTGGTAAGCCAGTGCATGCAGGAGGAGTCGAAACTGATTGGCCAGGAATCGATGACAGCTGAGTCGGTCCATGCTCAGATGATTCTTGAAGGCCTTGATGAAGTTCTCGGTCTGCCCTCGGTTTGTGTAGTGGTCATAAAGTGATTGGGAGCAGAGATCGTCCCGGTTGGTGACTACAAAGCGACGGTTGATCCCACGCTGATCGACCTCCACTTTGACAATGACGCGACGGGATCGATCCCAGCTGTGGGCTCGATAAAGAAACTCGTCAAACTGACGCTGTTTTTCCTCCAGCTCAACGAACCTCAGCCGAGTCGAATCCAGCAGCGGCTCGACCACTCGCTGCAGGCGAGGGTTTCGACTTAACCCAATGACATATTGGAGTTTATTCTCTTCACCTTCACAGAACTCGTAGAGCCGAGGCGTGGCAAAGCCGCTGTCGGCCCGAATCTCAATCTCGACATCCGTCCCCACTCCTTGTCGGATGGCCTCCACGACGCGCTTCAAAACGGGCACGATGTGAGAGGCAGCCCCCTTGTTGCCAGGTCTCAACATGGCACACACCAGGTCTCCCGTGGCGGCATCGAAGATCAGCAAAGGATGCAGAATGTGGTTTCGGTAATACCCGTGGTAGAAGGAGAACTCCTGTTGGCCGTGAGTGTGGTCATCGGTACTGTCCAGATCCAGGATGATCTTGCTGGGGCGTCTCTTCTTCAGGGAGCGCACATAACGGCCTAGCAGCCACCGGCTCAGACGCATCAGATCCTTCTTGGTGACGGAGTTCTCCAAACGGGAGAAAGTCGGCTGGGTGGCCAAGTCGGGATCGCTCTCGGGCAACTGATCACAGACTGTCTTGAGCATCGGATCCGAGCGCAGCGTATCGGCGTCGTTACAGTCTTCGTAGCCGGCCACGATCTGCAAGACTCGTTGTCGGATCAACTTCAACAGGTCATGACGAATGTAGCGTTGGTCTCGACTTTCCGAAATACAGGAACTGAAGCCCTCGCACAATCGATGTTGACGATCCAGCGATCCAAACAACAACCATCCTGCGTCGGAAGTGAGGCTCCCCCCATCAAAAGTCTCCTTCTTGTTCTTCGACTTCCGAAAGGCCACCGCCTGAGACACCGTCTCCGCCAACGCCTCGCAGTCCCCCGCCGGGTTGGCCGGAATCTTCAGCTTGATGCCCTCTGCAAAGGCCTCCACCCAGAACCCGTCCCAGGGAACCAGTGTCCCTTTCAATCCCGGTGTCTGCCCATCAAAGGCCGCGTAGTTGCCGCTGGCCCATTTGTGGGCAATTCGCGAGATGAAACCCGCCGCAT
The DNA here is from genome assembly GCA_965248635.1 of Acidobacteriota bacterium. GTDB lineage: Bacteria > Acidobacteriota > UBA6911 > RPQK01 > CBDAPI01 > CBDAPI01. Next base: position 1,521,527 of record OZ252114.1, read on the forward strand.
CCGCTTCTCCCAGGGTACAGGTCGGAGTATTGGCGCACTGCTGAGGGGTCGCCGCCGGGTTGATCACCTCCACGTCCGCCCAGCACACATCGAACTCAAAAGGATGGCCCATCAGGTTGTAGCGCCCTCCCCCATCACCCTCCAGCGATGCCTCCACCGGCACGCTGTAGAGCCCTTGAACCGTTACCTCCTGGCCCACCTCCGTCGTCTTGATCCAGTACCCTCTCCCCACCTCCAGAGTCTCGTCCCAGCCCACCGACTGGTAGCTGTCCCCTTCGGTGTCGTGGTACTTGCGCCCAAAGACGATCCAGTCCCCTTCATGGACGCCCGCCAGATCCTCTCCGAATACCTGCCCCACCTTGTTGGCCGTCCCCGGGTTACAGGTCAGTGAGATCTGCTTATGGATTTCTGCTTGCGGACGCTTCCTCCACCAACGGACCCATCATCGCGTTTGACCCTAGGCGCTTAGTAGACTAGACTACTAGTGGACAGAAAGAGGCGTGCGATGGCGACGGCAACTGTGAGAATCCCTGCGGAAAAGAGAGACATCCTGAGAATCATCGCCGGGATCGAGAAGACCAAGATGAAGGAGATCCTCTCCGAACTCATCGATGAGTACATCGAGCGGCACCAGGAAACGCTGGACCTACTTTCCCGACCCGAGTGGGTCGACATCATCGCTCGCGGCAAGGGAGAAGTGGACAAGGGCGTCAAGGGCAAGAGGCTCGATGAGCTGGCGGATTGAGGTCAAGCCGTCGGCCGAGAAGCAATACCTCAGACTCGACAGAACCACTCGCCGACGGATCAAGGAAACCCTGCACGGCCTCGAAAGAGCAGAGCAGCCGCTGCTTCACCCGCGCGTGCGACCCCTGACGGGAAAGCTCAAAGGAGACTACAGGGTCAGGGTTGGGGGCTGGCGGGTTCTCCTCACACCCGATCGGGAGTCCCAAGTGCTCCATGTCTACGCCATTCTTCCCCGTGGCGATGCGTATTGACCTTCTGAAGTCATCCGAAAAGGGTGCTTCTTCAGGCAACTGTTGTTGAGGGCGGAGTACTCCTAGGCGATGATGCCGTGGATGACCTCGCCGTGAACATCAGTGAGCCGGAAATCGCGACCGGCGTACGGATAGGTCAACTTTTTGTGCTCGAGGCCCAGAAGATACAGAATCGTGGCATGGAGGTCGTGGAAATGGACCTTGTTTTCCACAGCATAATAGCCGTAATCGTCCGTCCGTCCGTATGTGATTCCCGGTTTCACACCCCCACCGGCCAGCCACATGGTGAACCCGTGCGGGTTGTGGTCACGGCCATCAGAGCCGTCGACCGTGGGGGTGCGGCCGAACTCGCCGCCCCAGATCACCAGTGTGTCCTCCAGTAAACCACGGCCTTTCAGATCGCGGATAAGGCCGGCGATCGGCTTGTCAATCGAACGGGACATCTGGATCATATTCTCTTTTAGCTTTTTGTGGTGGTCCCAACCGTTACTGTTACATTGAACGAAGCGTACACCATGCTCGCAAAAGCGGCGGGCCATAAGGCATTGGAGCCCGAAGTCCTGCGTGTCCGGATCATCGAGGCCGTAGAGGCGCCGTGTCTGTGCAGTTTCGCCGGAAATATCCTGGACCTCGGGCGCTTCAGCTTGCATGCGGAAAGCGAGTTCAAACGTCGCAATGCGGCTTTCCAACTCACTGTCGAAGCCCGTCTGCTGCAATTGCCGACGCGCCATTCGTCCCAGCATGTCGAGTTCGAGCCTTTGCAGGTCGGCACGCGCCAGGCCGCTGCCTATAAACGGGAATCCGGCATCCTCGGGTTTCATCTCACCGTGCCCCATAGGAGTTCCGTGATAGGCGGCAGGAAGAAAGGCTGAGCTGTAGTTGTTCGCTCCTCCTTGCGGGAGGGCCTGGCAGATCGTAATGTATCCCGGCAGGTTTTGATTTTCACTACCCAATCCGTAGGTAATCCAGGAACCCATGCTGGGACGGATAAATGTGTCACTACCGGTGTGCCACTCCAATACTGCGCCGCCGTGGCGGGGGTTTGAGCAGTGCATGGAGCGGATGATACACAGGTCATCGACCACACCGGCGACGTGAGGGAATACTTCACTTACTTCCGCCCCGCTCTCGCCATGCTGCTGAAACTGGAAGGGAGAACCTACCAGGTTGCCCATCCGGCTGGGAAAGGAAACAATGCGGGGCGCATCAAAAGGTAATGGCTTACCGTTGTCTCTGGCCAGGACCGGCTTGTGATCAAAGGTATCGATGTGAGATGGCCCCCCGAACATGAACAGCATGATCACGCGTTTGGCTTTGGGAGCGAAGTGAGGGGGTTTCACCGCCAGCGGATCAGTGGCAGTTGCCGCAGCATCCTCGGAAAGAAGTGCTGCCAAAGCCAGGCTCCCGAATCCCGCTCCCATCTGCCGAAGCATGTCCCGCCGGGAGAGGATCGGTTCTTGACAGGAGCAGGTTAACAGTTTCCTCATGAGACGCCTCTTAGCATATTCGGTCGCCTTTGATCGAATCCGGTCTTACCATTGGACACTTCTGAGATCATTCCACATAAACGAATTCATTGGACGACAACAGTACGCGGCCAAGCCCCTGCCAAGCCCGCAGTCGGCGCACCTCCGGCTCCGCCACCTGGCTGCTCTGAGCTTGGGCATACTCCGTCAGAAACTCAAGCCACTCCTGCGTTTCAGCTTCGGCAGGGGGTCGTGATAGCACCAGCTCATAGGCTCTGGCGATGCGCTCAACATTGCTTTTATCTGGACTTGACAGGAGCTTTTCTGCGAGGTGATTTGAGCTCTCCCGAATCAGTTGGCTGTTCATCATGAACAGTGCCTGTGGGGCCACAGTCGTCGTGGAACGTCGGCCATTTATCACAGCCGGATCAGAAAAATCGAAGGCTTGAAATACTTCGAACAGCGCGCTTCGCAAAACGGGTAGGTAAACGCTCCGCCGCTTTGAGTCATAAAGTGCCGGGTTGCGTGCGTTCCCCTTGTCCGACAGGTTCACAAAGCTCTGATAAGGCAGCAGGCTGCCACCCATGGTCGGGTCCAATTGACCGCTTGTGGCAAGCAACGAATCGCGGATTACCTCGGCGTCCATACGCACCCGGTTCATCCGCCACAGCAGCCGATTTTCGGGGTCGATTTCGGCGGCGTGCGGATCCAGGGCCGTACTCATCCGATAGGCGCTCGACAACATGATCAAGCGGTGCATGGCTTTCATCGACCAACCTCTTTCTACAAACTGCAGGGCCAGCCAGTCGAGCAGGGGCTGGTTGTCGGGTGGTTCCCCCAATCGACCGAAGTTATCGGGCGAACGAACAATCCCATGACCGAGGTGCCATTTCCAGATGCGATTGACCATCACCCGCGCCGTGAGCGGGTTATCGGAACTCGCCAACCACGCGGCCAACTCCCGTCGGCCGCTCTCCTGCTTATCGATGGGAGTCTGCTTCTCACCGACGAGAATACGAGGAAACCGGCGCGGTACCATGTGCCCGGGAGTTAGATGATTGCCGCGCAGGAGGAGGGGCATGTCCTGCACTTCTCCTTCAGTGACAGCCATCGCCTTGGGTATGGCGGCATATTCCTCCTTCGCCTTCTCCAAGAGTTGCTCATGCTGCTTCCGCTCGTCTGCCGACATCTCCTCAGTGTTGCTATTGACAAGTATGTTGTCGTGCAGATCGATCGTCTTTTCTAGTGCCGAAAGCCGCTGGTTTTTCTGGAGGCTTCCTAGGGCTGTCGCATTCCACTTCGAATCCACCCGGAAAGAGATCATGGATTTGGTGCTCTTGAAGATGGCGGCGAGCGAGTAGTAGTCGGCTGTCGGCAGCGGATCAAACTTGTGATCGTGACAGCGAGCGCAGCCCATTGTTAGGCCCATGAACGCCCGTGATGCAGTGTCCAGTTGCTCGTCCGCGATGTCTAGCTGCTGCTTCACCGGATCATCCTCTGCCAGCATTTTTGGCCCAATCACTAAAAAACCGGTAGCGATCAGAGACTCGTCGCGGTTTTCGTCGCCCCAGGCGGTTAACAAATCACCGGCTAGCTGTTCGCGGACGAACTGATCATACGGCTTATCTTTATTAAAAGCTGTGATCACATAATCGCGATAACGCCAGGCATCAGCGTAGGCCAGGTTATCGTCCATGCCGTTGCTGTCCGCGTAGCGAGCCACATCAAGCCAATGACGGGCCCAGCGTTCCCCGTAACGCGGTGACGCCAGCAAGCGGTCGATGGCTCGAGCGAACGCTTTTGGAGAATCGTCGGCAAGAAAAGCAACGACTTCCTCCGGTGTGGGAAGGAGGCCGTGGAGGTCAATCGTAGCCCGGCGAATCAGAGTACACTTGTCTGTTTGCCTGGCCGGTCGAAGGCCCCTGACTTCCAGTTTCGCCAGTATAAAGTAGTCGATCGGCGATTGCGGCCAGTCCCTGTCCCTCACCTTTGGGATTGGCCCCTTAACCACCTGCTGAAAAGCCCAGAATGACTCCTGCTCGTTGGTGAATTCCACTTTCTGCGCAGCGGGCCCCCCGGTCTGTTGCAGCAGTAACTTTTCGCTTGGAACAGGTCCTCGCGGGCTGGGCCAGGGCGCTCCCATCTTCACCCACCCGGCCAACGTCTGAATCTCCCGCGTCGGCAGTTTCGTTTTCGGCGGCATCTGCACGAACGTATCGTGCCTGATGGCGAGGACCAGCAGACTGCAGTTCGGCTTGCCGGGCACAATGACTGGCCCGGATCTTCCCCCCGCGAGCATTCCAGCCAGCGAATCGAGCCGAAGGCCCGCCTGCCCCTGTCCCGCCGCAGGTCCGTGGCAAGGGTAGCAACGATTGGCTAATATAGGCCGAACCTCTCTTTCGAAAAACTCTTCGGAGGCCGGGTCGATCTTAGAATGACTCTTGGTCTGTTGGGCTCCTGGGAGCTGAAACACAATCAGAACCGACAGCATCACAGGCAGGACTTTCGTGCCGAAGGACGCCAAAACTGAGGTGCGTGATCGGATCATAAGGCGACCGCTGGGTGCCGGAAATTCGACCTTTGTGAAACTGGTCCGAGGGTGAGTATTGTACGTCGTCAGCGCAAATTGGACAACAAGGCCCGGGGGTTAAGGGACACCTTGGGCCGCTTCTGGTCTGGCTAGATTAGCCATTTGTGGTGATGCCAAACGGCCGCGTTTCAGGCTGCCTGGCAATCACCGAGACCTCGGCGAAGGTTCGCCACCGATCATCCCCCTTCTTCTTGATGAGAAGCTTGGAGTTCATGCCCTCTTTCCCGCCAAACAGTCCCCAGGGCTTGACCTCCAGCCGATCGAACAGAGCACTCACGGTGACCTCGGGCGCGGTGATCTGGTACTTGCGGCTGAGTCCGAGCCCGCCCCGAAATCTGCCGGGACCGCCGGAGTCCGTGACCAGGCGATACTCCAGGGTCCTGAGCGGATAGCGTCCCTCGAAGACCTCAATCGGGGTATTGCGGCAGTTGCCGTGTCTGCATATTTCCGCGTCGTTGCCGTCCTTGTAGGCCGTGGCCCCCGTGCCCTGTCCATCAAAACTATAGTTGCTGTAGTACTGTCCCGTGTCGGGATGGACGCCGCCAATCAGGAAGTTGCTGGCGGAACCTCCCGATGCGGCTGTTATCTTGCGAGGGATCACCTGGCTGAAGGCAGCCATGATGATGTCGATCAGTTTGACCTGCGTGTCGGTGTTGCCCGCCACACATGGCCCGGGATGTCGAACATTGACGACCGTCCCAGGGGGCGCGATGATCGTGACGGGTCGAAATGCACCTGAATTGCGAGGGACATGCGGGTCCGTGAGCGAGAGGATAGGGATGTAAGTCGCGGAGGCAGCCACCACCCAGGTGCAGTTGATGGGCCCCTTCACTTGAGGCGACGAGCCCGTGAAGTCGACGATCACCTCGTCGTCACGGACGAGGATCGTGACTTCAATCGGAATCATTTTCGCGGAGATGCCGTCGTCCTCGAGCCAATGCTGGAAGTGGTAGGTACCGTCTGGAATTTCGCGGATCTCGGCGCGCAGACATCGCTCCGAGTAGTCCATGAGTTGGCGAGTCGCTTCCTCGATATACTTCTTGCCGTATTTGGCTACCAGTTCCGCCAGTCGCTTTTCGGCTACTTGAAGCGAGCCGATCATGGCGTGGAAATCTCCCCAGGTGTTGCGCGGCGTGCGATGGTTGGTCATTATGATCTTCCACACGTCTGTGACGTATTTACCCCGGTCCATCAGCTTGACCGGAGGCAAGCGAAGCCCCTCCTGGTAGATGTCCGTGGCGTCGGCGGCAAAACTTCCCGGCGCCTTGCCGCCGATCTCGGCGACGTGGCCCATATTGCCCACAAAGCCGAAGAGTTCGCCGTCGAGGAAGACCGGCTTCATCACCATGTGCTCCGGCATGTGGCATCCGCCCCGGTAGGAGTCGTTGTGGATGATCACGTCCCCTGGCGCGAAGCTCTCCAGTCCCATCTCCTCGATGGTCCATTTCATGGTGTGGGTCACGGCGCCGATCATGGAGGGCGTATACTCGGTCTCGGCGATAATCTCGGCATCCTTGTTCAGAATGACGCAGCAGAAGTCTAGCCCTTCGCTGAAGATGGTCGAGTAGGCAGTCTGCATCATCACCAGCGCCATCTCCTCGCAGATCGTGACCAGGCGGTTATGGAGGGTCAGCAGGGAGACTGGGTCAAATTCGGTCATCGAGCACCTCCTCGCGGAAGATGGTTATCAAGCCATGTTCATCCACACGAAGCGTAGACCCGGCCGGCACGAGCGTGATAGACGCCATCTCCTCGACAATTGCGGGGCCGCTCAGACGACATCCACCGGGCAGCTGAAAGCCAAGAAGAAAAGCAAGAGGAAGCGAGGCCGAAAAAGACAGCCAGCAGCCCGAGGGTTCCCGCCGGTAAACCGCGGTCTCGACGAGACCGTCGCCGAAGAAAAACACTGGCCGGTGCGCGACCGGCTGAGCAGACGTTCCTCTTGGCAGCTCTTCCAGCTGGATCCTGGAAGAGCCGCCTATGGCCGTAACACGCAGGTTGACGAGTTCGATCACAGCGTCCAGGTGTGAGGAGCCGGAGAAAGCTTCGTGCTGTTGGGCGAACTGGGCCAGCACTTTACACAGCACATCGTCACTGATCGATCCCTCCCCGACACTCACTTCCTGCTCGTAGTTTTGGCCCTGATATCGCATGTCGATGCTGCGAAGGACGACAGGGTTGCCATGGAAACCTTCGCCCAGGAGTTCTTCCACAGCCGCTTCGGTCAGTTGTTGGAACTCCCCGTCAAGTGTGGCGGCGTCGAGAGTGTCTGAACGATAGAGACGGGTCAGAACCTTATCCACTCGCCAATCCGAGATGAGCGCCCCGAAGGCGGAACAGTGACCGGGGTGGAGCGGTACCAGAACGCGCGGAATTCGCAAGGCTTCGGCGACGGCGACGGCATGGAGCGGCCCGGCTCCGCCGAACGCCACCAGAGCAAACTCCCTGGGATCGACTCCCCGCTTCACGGCCACCAGGCGTAACGCGTTCGCCATGTTCTCGTTGACCACTCTGCGGATCGATTCTGCCGCCTCCATTGTCGAAATCCCCAGCCTCTCCCCCAGGGGCTGAACGGCTTCCCTGGCCTTCTCTTCGGAGAGCAACATCCTGCCACCCAGGAAGTAATTTGGGCTGAGGTAGCCCAGAACCAGGTTCGCGTCCGTCACTGTCGCCTCGCTACCCCCCTGCCCGTACGCGGCAGGGCCCGGGGAAGCACCGGCGCTGAGAGGGCCCACCCGCAAGAATCCTCCCTTGTCAATCCAACCCACCGATCCACCCCCTGCCCCGATGGTCGAGATATCGATGCAAGGCACCGAGATCGGCAGCCCGAATCCGAGTTGGAACTCCCTCGCGTAGGCCTGCTGGCCATCACGGATCAGGCCCACGTCGCAACTCGTTCCGCCCATGTCGAGGGTGAAAATGTTGGAGCGTCCAGCGAGCTCTCCAAAATAGTTTGCACCGATGACGCCACCCGCCAGGCCGGAAAGGAGCGTCTGTACCGGCTGCGCAGCGGCACTCTCTGAGAGCATACTGCCACCGTTCGACTTCATCAGACACCAGGGGGCTTGCAGCTCCAGTTCGACAAACTCCTGGTTGAGACCGTCAACGTATTTCTCGGTAACTGGCTTGACGAAGGCATCGGCTATCGTGGTCGAGGTTCGTTCGAACTCACGCCACATCGGGCATACCTGGTGAGACAGCGAGCAGCTCAGCTCCGGGTAGCGTCGCTCCAGGTACTCTTTCAGCGCCAGCTCGTGCTCGCCGTTGAGGTACGAGAAGAGCAGGCACACGGCCAGAGCATCGATCCCGTCTTCGGGCAGACGTTCATCGATCAGCTTTCCGAGTCGCTCCAACTCATCCCGCTTCAGGGGCTTGACGACCCGGCCGGCGTAATCGACGCGCTCGCTTACGCCCAGGCAATTCGCGCGCTTGACGAGAGGTTTGGGCTTTCGCCATTGAGGGTTGTAGACCTCTGCTTTGTCGATTCTTTGAATGAAAGCCACATCCTCAAAGCCCCTGGTCGTGATACATGCCACACGAGCTCCGCTTCGTTGAATCAGAGCATTGGTGGCGACGGTTGTCCCGAGGATCAAGAAGCCGATGTCTGACGGGCGCCTGCCCGTCTCTCGCAACACACGGCCCACGGCCGAGGCCGGCCTGGTCGGCGTGGATGGTTCCTTGGCAACAATCAGCTGCCCCGTCTCTTCATCCGCCGCAACAAGATCGGTGAACGTGCCGCCTGTGTCTACACCGACGCGAAATCTCATCTTCGTCGAGTCCACCCTGGCCGAGCCTTGGAGAGCGGGGTTGCCCCACCGTATTCATGGGAAGCGCAAGGATGGAGCGTGATCGATCCTCGGCCGCGATTGTACCTTCGAGAAAACAGAGGGGTCAAGGATTGGAACGTCGATGCGAGGGCGCGCGGCGGCCAGTGACCAACACCTTGCGAAAGCCCACGAGCACGCTTACCATGGTCGCGCATGAGGCTTCATTCGTGTCAGCCGAAACGACCACCATGTCCAAGCGACTAGTTGCGAGAGTCGTCGAGCGGATCCCCGAGCAACTGGGCTCCGGTACCGGTGTCGTACTAGCCTTTCTGCTGCTCGTGGTCGTGGGAAGCATCCTTTCCCCGGAACATTTTCTGACCAGGCGTAACATCACCAACATTCTCCAGCAATCATCGATGCTAGGCGTCGTCGCCGTGGGCATGACCTTCGTGATCTTGACGGCGGGTATCGACCTCTCGGTGGGCATAGTGCTCAGCTTGTGTAGCGTGGTTGCCGCGTTGCTGTTCGACAATGGAGAGGGCTACTCGCTGCCGTTGGTGCTGCTTGTCACCCTGGCGTTGGGGGCCGGCATGGGGGCTTTCAGCGCGGCGATCGTGGTGTGGCGCCGGGTCGCGCCGTTCATCGTAACCCTTGCCATGATGGCCATTGCCGGCGGTGCCGCCCTCACCATTTCGGGTGGTAAGCCGATCGGGGGCATCAAGGAAGCGTACGCGCTCTTGGGGGCCAGCCACATCGGCTGGTTGCCGATCCCGGTGCCGGTGCTGATCATGCTCACAGCCTATGTTGTCGGTGGCTTCGTGCTCCACCTCACTCCCTACGGGCGTCAGGTCTACGCAATCGGTGGGAACGAGGAGGCGGCACGACTCTCGGGCATCCCGGTGAATCGCGTGAAGCTGATCACTTATATGATCAGTGGTGGATCGGCGGCGCTCGGCGCCATCATTTTCACCGCGCGGGTGACCGTCGGCGACCCATGGGCAGGACGCGGCCTGGAGTTGGATGCCATTGCTGCGGTCGTCATTGGTGGAACCAGTCTGTTTGGCGGCGTGGGCCATTTGTGGAGCACCCTGTTGGGAACGCTGATCATTACCATGATCAACAACCTCTTGAATCTGCTTAACGTGTCCGCGCACGCGCACGGGCTTGCCAAGGGTTTGATCATCCTGGTAGCGATCGCCCTGTATAAGAAATCAAGTTGATAGTCACGCACGGACAGGCACGGGAATCTCGAGGATCAGAATGAGCAGCCGATTCACACGACGGGCCTTCGTTGGTGGCGCCGCTATTTTGGCGTTGGGTGTGGCTGCGTCGGTCAGGATCCGGCAATCCTCTCGCGGCGAAAGGAAGACTCGGTGGACCATCGGTTTCAGCAACGCCTCGGAAACGAATACTTGGCGTACGGCGTTGAGAGAGGCAATCCAGGAGGAGGCCGACAGACATCAAGACGTACGCCTGTTCATCACCGATGCCAACGATTCCCCCAGCAAGCAAGTGGCGGACCTGGAGGACCTGCTGGCAAAGGGCGTGCACGGGCTGATCATTGGCGCGACGACCATCGACGTGGCCGGCCCCATCCTCGATCAGTGCGAACGCGAGGGGATTCCAGTTGTTATCGTCGATCGAAAGGTCTCCAGCGACAGGTATGCGACCTTCGTCTCGTCTGACCATTACTCCATCGCGTTTCGCTCTCTCGACAAGCTGATCGAGTTGCTCGGCGGAAGGGGAAAAATCGCCATCGTCGAGGGCATCCCGGGTTCCGGTCCGGCTGTGGAGAGAAATGCAGCCTACGATGCGGTACTGGAAAAGTACCCTGCGATCGAGGTGGTGCGACAGCCGGGCGATTGGTCCCGCGCCAGTGGGCTGAGAGTCACCGAGAACATCGTGACCGCCCATCGGGATCTCGACGGCATTCATTTCGACGGTGGCGAAATGGCCCTGGGAGGCATCCAGGCCCTGCGCGAGGCCGGAGTGACCGACGACATGATGCGGGCCGGCAAGCCATTCGTCACGTCCCAGGACAACTACAACGGTTGGATGAAAATGATCGTGGCGGGCATCGGCAGGCACACGGTGATGCTGCCACCCAGAGCGCACGGTCGCGAATCGGTGAAAGCGTTGCTCAAGGTCCTGAGCGGGGAGCGCGTCCCCAAACGATGGCCCGTCGAAAGCGTGGAGATTACCCCCGAGAACGTCGGCGACTACGTCGCTGTCGACAAACCTGACGACTTCTGGGCGTATTGAGTGGAGCGGATGTCCGGACCGATGCTACGGACCAGCGAAATCGTAAAGGATTTCGGGGGGACGCGCGCCCTGGACCATGTCAGTTTCGAAGTGGGCAGGCAGGAAGTGCACGCCGTCGTGGGCGCAAACGGAGCCGGCAAGTCGACTCTCGTGAAAGTGATCTGCGGGGCTCTCAGGCCGGATCATGGCACGATTGAAATAGAGGGTCGCGCCATCCGCATGAACAGCCCCCGCGACGCCATGCGCTCGGGAATCTCCGTGGTCCATCAGCAGTTCTCGCTCGTACCCGAGCTCACAGTGGCCGAGAACATTTGCCTCGGGCGCATGCCCCGGACGAGGTTGGGTCTCGTCGACTGGAGACGGCTTTTCGAAGTGACAGGGGAAATGGTACAACGGTTGGGTTTCGACCTGGACATCCGCCGGCCAGTCAAGAGCCTGAGCGCAGCTGGTTGTCAACTCGTCGAGATCGCCCGTGCTCTGTCAACGTCGGCCAGGGTGCTCATTCTGGATGAGTGCTCGGCCGTGCTCGGTCCCACGGAACTGGAAGAGCTCTTCAAGACGATTGGCACTCTCAAGGCTCAGGGTCAGACTACGATCTACATCTCGCACCGACTGGAGGAGATCTTTGACGTCGCGGACCGCGTCACGGTCATGAAGGATGGGAAGCTCACGGGCACCTAGGACGTCGATGAGGGCATCGATCGGCCTTTCCTCATCCGCGAGATGGTGGGGCGAGAGCTGAGGGACCAGCCGCCTCGCTGTCCCCCGCAGGCCGGGTCCGAGGTGCTCCGCGTCGAGAACCTGACACGCAGCGGCGCCTTCGAAGACGTGAGCCTGACGCTTCGCGCCGGGGAGGTCGTGGGTCTCGCGGGACTCGTGGGGTCGGGACGGACGCAGCTCTCGAAGGCGATTTGCGGAGCGGTGCCCTACCAGAGCGGACGCATCTACTTGAACGGCCAGCGGGTCCGAATCGGATCGCCGCGCGACGCCCTGTCGAAGGGGATCGCGTATCTGGCCGAGGATCGTCACCGGGAGGGCATTATAACGTGTCTCTCGATCGTGAAGAATCTCACGCTCCCCATCCTTAAACGGTTCGCACCCCGGGGCGTTCTCGACCTCGGACAGGAAAACCGCTTCGCGGATGAGATGATTCGCAAGGTGGCGGTGGTTACGCGGGGGCGCCATCAGGTCGTCGCCAATCTCAGCGGCGGCAACCAACAGAAAGTGGCCCTGGCCAAGTGGTTGAGCACCCGGGCCAGGGTCTTCCTGCTCGACGAACCGACCGCCGGAATCGACGTGGGAGCCAAGACCGAAATCTACGACTTGATCGCGGCGCTGGCACGAAGCGGAGCGGCAATTCTCATGGTCTCCTCTGAGATCCCGGAGATTCTGTCGATGAGCTGCCGCATCGTCGTGATGCGAAATGGCCGCGTCTCCGGCCAACTTTCCGCCGGCGAGGCGACAGAAGAGAAGGTCTTACACTACTTTGCCTGAACCTGCCCGGGAGCGCGTGCGTGGCTCACGAATCTAAATTATAAGACCTCCTCGATCGATTCGGTCATGATCTCCACGGTGTGGTCTAACTGCTCTCTACTGATTACGATTGGAGGGGCCAGCAGAAAGACGTCGCCCCGCAGGCGGCTGAAGAGTCCACGTTTCTGGGTTGCAGCGTGGACCTTGAGTCCGATCTGATCCTGGGCCGGAAACTCAGCTTTGGTTTCCTTGTTCTCCACCAGCTCCACGGCGAGCATGAGACCCAGCCCTCTCACCTCACCCACGTGGGGGTGGTCGCCTAGAGCCGACTGCAGCCGCTCCAGGAGATAGGTTCCTTTGTCCGCTGCCTGATCCGGGAAGTTCTCCCTTTCGATGATGTCCAGGTTGCGTAAAGCCACGGCGCAGCCAACCGGATGTGCACTGTAGGTGAAGGCATGCATCCAGACCATCTCTCCGGTGTCCAGCACCTGGGCAATTTCTTCGTTGACTCCAGTCCCGCCGAGCGGGAAGTAACCGGACGTAATCGCCTTGGCAAACTGGATCATGTCGGGCTCGACGCCCCAGTGGTCCAGTCCGAACATCCTACCGGTGCGTCCAAACCCCGTAATCACCTCGTCCGAGACGAGGAGCACGTCGTACTTGTCGCAGATTTCTCGGATGCGAGGAAAATAGTCCGGTTGGGGGACGATCACTCCGCCGGCTCCCTGAACCGGCTCCGCCAAGAACATGGCAACTGTCTCGGGCCCCTCGCGCAGAATCGTCTGTTCCAGCTCGTTGGCCGCCGCTACCCCCTGAGTCTGATCCCCCGCAGATTCATAGCGATAGGGGTAGGGGGACGGGATGTGTACAAAGCCGGGCACGCGAGGCTCGAACATGGGCCAATACGCCGTGATTCCGGTGGCACTCATGGCAGCAAGCGTGACTCCGTGGTATCCCCACTGCCGTGAGATCACTTTCGTCTTGTCCGGCTGGCCCTTGAGTTTCCAATAATAACGTGACGTCTTGATGTTAGTTTCCGTCGACTCTCCTCCACCGGAGGTAAAGAAGAAGCGAGTGATCGATGGATAGGTCAGCCCTGCCAACCTCTCCGCTAATTCGATCGCGGCAGGGTTCGAGCTGCCGGCGTATCCAGAGCAGTAGCCCAGGGTGTCCATCTGGCGTGCGGCTGCCTCGGCCAGCTCGGTGCGGCCGTGACCGGCAACCACGTTCCAGAGTCCGGACAGGCCATCGATGTATTGACTTCCCTCGGTGTCGGTGAGAACCGCTCCCTCTCCCCGAGTCCAGATATGTGCCTGCTGGTGAAGGCCGGGATTGTGAAGGGGGTGGATCAGGTGGGCCTGATCTCGTGATAGGAGTCCTTGATGGGTGGTCGTAGTCATGACTAATCCTCAGAGTTGTGGTTTTGATTCAAGGGAAGACGCATCCAGAAGATCCTTCAGGCGCACCAATGACGAATCAACTTGGCGTAGAGTTGTGTCCCTTCCTCGAGCTGATCCAAGAGAATCCATTCATCTTGAGTGTGCGCCTGAGCGATGTCTCCGGGGCCCAATACCACCAACTTTTTCATCTCCGTCAGCACGGCCCCGTCGGTTCCGTAGGAGACGGTTTGAGCCTTTTCGTTTCCAGACAACGCCAGGACCTCACGGACGAAGTCCGATTCAGGATCCATATACAAGGGTTGTCCCGCCCAGAGCACTTCGAAATCGATGCCGCACTGCGCGGCGGCCTTCCGGGACCGCTCGATCAAGGCTTCCGCATCGTGACCGGGTGCCGGACGGAAGTATACCGTGCAGATACTCTGGGCCGCCGTCATGTTCAAGACCTTGGTGTGATCGTTGATCCCGATATTCCAGCTGATCCCCGGTGGATCGAAGGCCGGATCCTGCCAGGCAGGATCCTCCAGGGTCTCGTCGTGAATTCTCTTCATCTCGCTGAGAAAAGGGATCATGGTGAGGTTAGCGTTGATTCCCTCGTTGGTGCTGGAATGTGCGGCTTGGCCGTGTGAGGCCGCCTTGAATCCATAGGTGCCCTTGTGAGCGTGAACGACGTTGAGCATAGTCGGCTCTCCGACGATCCCGTTCGACTCCCCCTGGACAATCTCCTGGAAGAACTTGGATCGCTGAACCACCTGTTCCGCTCCGCGGTAGCCGATCTCCTCGTCCGCAGTGAGCGCTATATAAAGTGGTTCTCTAAGCTCGGTTCCAGCGGCCTGCTCGGTGGCTGCCAGCATCGAGGCGATCGATCCTCTCATGTCACAACTCCCGCGGCCATACAGTTTGGCACCTCTGACGGTGGGCTCGAAGGGTCCATGTTCGCTGCTGAACCAGGGATCGGCAGGAACGACGTCGGTGTGGGCGAAATAGGCCATTCCGCCGCTTCCACTGCCCTTCTTACCGATGATGTTGACTTTGTTGACACCTGCGGAGTCGGTGTATTCGATCCGTTCGGTGGTGAAGCCGAGCCTTTTCAGGACGTCCTCCAGATAGTCGCAAATGGAGGCATTGGATACGTTGCTGACAGTGGGGAACTTTACCAGCTCTTGTGTGTACTGAAGCGCGTTCATATTTTCGAGCTTTCGATTCAAGCCTCATCCGCTAAGCTGCAACCATCGGGAAGCCGCTATTCTGGGAGACCGGGAACACCTCGCCGCTGGGCTTCAACTTCTCCAAGGAAAAGGGCAAGGCCCATAGATCGAATATCTCGGTGGCCGGTAGAGATCACCAAGTTGGATTTGAAACTCGGGGATGCCCCGCTTGGCACGCTTGCGAATGATCGCTCTGAATTCGGCGTCAGATAGTACCTGTGCGGAATGGAGAGGGGTGAGAGGAGCCAAAATAAAAAGGAATAGCAAAGACAGGTGACGCATGATCTGCTCCTTTGTTTCGGGAGGGTTGTGAGATTATAACGCAGCAAACAGGGGAAGCCTGTGCCTCCCGTTTAATCGAGCCCAGCAACTCTTTGTTCCGTTGCCTTGTTGCTGCACTCGTCTTCCTCCCCCCACGCTTCCCTTCTTACATCCCAAAAACACCCAGCGGCCCGGCCTTCAGGACCCCTTGTTGGGCCATCTTGACCCTCATTTCAGTACTTGCTACCCTCAGCTTGAAAGCAAATTCTTATCTTCGTTGTGGACAGAGGGCAGCAGCTTCAGGGCCGCCAACTTCAAGAATGAGGCCGATCTAGAAAAAGCGATTCTCCGAGTCAAAGAGAATTTGTTCGGCTCAAACAGAATCTATCTTGACGTCAAGAAGAAAATCGGACGCAAAGGTGGGTTACGCAACATTCCGGACGGATACCTGATCGACTTGGGCAGTCGGGAGCCGCGGCTGTACGTTGTCGAGAACGAACTGGCTTCTCATGACCCACTCAGGCACATCGCGGTGCAGATCTTGCAGTCGATTTAACCGGGGCAATATGGGTGATTGCGGATGCCGGAGCGACCCGATAGGCAGCGATGTACTTGATCTGTTCCCGCATAGTGGAGTGAAGACGGATCTCATACCAACGATGCTCACCCAGAAAGCACGGTTTTCAGATCGGCGATGTGGTCAGCGGTCGATCTGAGCCCGTCGCTGATGCAAGATCAGAGCCCGTCGAGTATTACAAAACGGCGGGACTGACGATCATCCAAGGGGCGACCGATGAGCCGCCTGTGTCCCCTCCGTGGCAGGACGTCGCACCGGAGCTGCCGGTTACCGGGCACGAGGTCATCGCCGGCTAGACCCGCGGACGTACAAGTCCAAGTGTACGAGCTGCATCTGGGGATGCCGAATGCCGGTGGAACTCATCGCCGACCACTGTTTGCCCCATTTGCGCTGACGACTTACAGGCTGAGGTTGCGACGGTGACACCAATCGCATCGAAAGGTAAGCACGAGACACCAGAAAATCATGGGGATAGCGGGTGGGAAGCGTTGTTCTCGCCAACTATCGCGCTCCTGCGAGTCTGCACTTTGGTTGATGAGGGACAGCGGGGAACGTGCATCAGCGGGCAAAACGACTTCTGACCGGTTATGCCTGTTGCCGCCGCACATTTCGGGGTGTAATCTCAGCCTGACAACCCAGGAGGAGCAACCCGATGCCCGAAGCCGACGCCAAGGACAATCAACAAGCGACGCCGCGGCGCGAGAAACCCTTGCAGTCGTGGAAAGAGATCGCCGCCTATCTGGACCGGGACGAGAGCACAGCCCGGCGATGGGAGAGAGCAGCGAGCTTGCCGGTGCGCCGTCACCGGGAAGTGGGGCGGAGTTCCGTCTACGCTTTCCCCAGCGAACTAGACGCCTGGCGTCAGGCTCGGAAACCCAAGGTGGGCGAGTCCGTGCCTCAGAAACCCCCTTGGCACTGGGCCGCTGGCGGTGCTTTCACCATCGCGTTGGCCGTCTGGATTGTCGCGAGAGGTCCCATCCTCAACCCACCCAACCCGCTGGCCGAGGCTGCGAATGTCACCGGCCAGGTCAGACTGAGTCAGGTTTGGACAGGTCCTGAGGTATCCTCGGCGGGCTCTGTGTCTCCCGACGGGCGCTATCTTTCCTTTATGGACAATACGACCGGTGACCTCGCGGTTCGCGACTTAGAGGCAGGAGAAAACCGGCGCTTAACAAAGAATGCTCCGCGGTCCACCTACAGCTCGACCTTTTCACCCGATGGCAGCACGATCGCCTTCTCTTGGCACGTGCGGGCTAATACGTGGGAGTTGCGCACTCTCCCTGCCGACGCGAAGGATGGTGAAGTCAGCGCCAAAGTTCTGTACTCTTCTCCCCAAGATGAGGCGAGGTGGCTGCACGTGGCAGGCTGGTCGCCGGATGGCGAGCGCATTCTTGTTTATCTCACGCGAGAGGATCGCACCAGCCAGATTGCGATGGTTTCGGCGTCAGATGGAAAGCTTCGTGTTTTGCGCTCTCTGGAATGGAGCTTCCCCAACCTCAAGCTTTCACCAGACGGGCGATTCATTGGCTACGATAGGCCCGCTGGCGAAGACCCCCGGCGTGACATTTTCGTCCTAGCCGCGGACGGCACGCGGGAAGCGGCGGTGGCCCCGCACCCGGCAAACGACATCATCATCGGGTGGACACCTGACGGAGGCACACTCCTGTTTGCCAGTGACAGGAGCGGAACGATGGGGATCTGGTCCCTCCCTCTTGCCGACGGGAAGCCTGCAGGTCCCCCCGAACTGTTAAAGCGGGACGTAGGCCGGGTGAAACCGATCAGCATCACCTCAGGCGGTGCTTTCTACTACGGCCTGACGACCGGGACGCGGGATGTGTTTACGGCCGGGCTGGACCCGGTGTCTGGGAAACTACTGGGAGAGCCGAAGCGCTTTCAAAGTTTCTCGGAGGGGTCCACTCAAGCGGCAGCGTGGTCTCCGGACGGCACACACTTGGCCTACGTGAGGGGTGGAGGAATGGGCGGTGCAGGGTCCGCATCACCGCTTTTGGTGATTCGCTCTTTCGAAGACGGGAAGGAGCGCGTCATTGCCCCGAGCGGACTGCAGATACGAACCCGCAGGCTCGACTGGTCGCCGGACGGCCGTCACATTCTTCTGGCTGCCCAAGACGCAAAAGGCTCCTACGGGGCCTACACGATCGACATCACCACCGAGGAAGCACGTTTGGTCGCAAGAGCCGGCGAATTTGGGACATACCCGTTTGGCTGGTCGGCCGACAGCAAAGAGGTGTTCTATCGGAGTAACCACTTAGTGGGTGAAGATCAGGTTTACCATCGCACGATCTTTGCGCGAAATCTCGAAACTGACGAGGAACGCCAAGTCTACAGTGTCGAAGGCACTCGCATGGTAACCGGCGCTGTCTCGCCTGACGGAAAGTACTTGGCCTTTACACTCTTTACGGACAGCGCACCCAAACAGCCCAACGTCTACGAACGGGACTTGATGGTTCTGCCGACACGCGGTGGTGAGCCCCGACGGGTTTTGACCTTCGAAGGGCACTTTGACCTCGCCTGGTCTCCTGATAGCAACTATCTGTACTTCATCAAGGAATCCAGTCAGGAAGAGCCTAAAGAGGTCTGGCGCGTGCCCGTCGAAGGCGGGGAAGCCGAGTACACTGGCCTCGCTAGGGAAGGGCTGACGAATCTGCAAATCCGTTCCGCCGGTCGCAAGGTCTCCTTCGATGCGGGACAGGGCAGGGGGGAGATCTGGGTGATGGAGAACTTCTTGCCGGAAGTGCAAGCAGCCCAGTGATCAATCCGGGAGTGAGGAATGCTTAGAAAACTCGTCAAGGAGTCACTGGTTGTCGTCTGCGGAACACTGTTTTTCCTGGCCCTCGCGGCGACGGTGGGCATATCGGGCAATGAGCGTGCTCGTGTGCCGGCAGCGGCAGCAAGCAAGCCGACCGCGCCCGCAGGGATCCGGCCAGGGGCGTTTCGGGCTAACAGAGTTCCGGAAATGTCGGGAAGACCAGGCGGAGATTGCTTCGCCGGTCGTCATGACTTCGCGGTCGCATTTTTCTGCCACGAGCACTAAAACGATGTTTTACCTCTCGACCCTATTGGCGGCGCTGCTCGTGGTCGTGGTCTGCCCTGGAGCCAGCGCGGAGATGCAACGCCACGTCCCGCTGGGCCTCGATCTCTACATGCCTATCCCCGAGGTCAACGGGCTCACTCATGAGAAAGTGGCTCTGGGGCGACGTCTCTTCTCCGACCCCCGGCTGTCCCGCACCAAGAAGCTGGCCTGCGCCGGTTGCCACAATCCTAAACGGGGCTTTGCCGACCAGCGCGATGTGTCTGTGGCGTGTTTGGCCGAAAAGGGTCCCGCAACGTCCCCACTCTCGTCAATCGTGGTTACGGCAAAAGCTTCTTCTGGGATGGACGCACGAAGACGCTGGAGGAGCAAGTCGTCAAGCCCATCGAAGACCCTAAAGAGATGGACATGAAACTGGAAGAAGTTGTTAGCCGCTTGAAAAAGAAGCACCGCTACCGCAAGGAGTTTCAGGAAGCGTTTGCGCACGAAATAAACGCGGCAGATCTGGCCCGAGCCTTGGCGAGCTACGTCCGGACCATCTCATCCGGCGACTCCCCATACGATCGCTATGTCCATGGAGACCGCGAAGCCCTGTCGGAGCAGGACCGCGAAGGGATGCTCATATTTAGGGGCAAGGGCAACTGCACCGCCTGTCATCTGGGACCCACCTTCACCGACGAGCGGTTCCACAACACTGGTGTTGCCTGGCGAGATGGCCGTTTGCTCGATCAAGGCCGTTTCAAACTCACCGGCAACGCCGAACACCGAGGTGCTTTCAAGACCCCCACCCTTCGCGAAGTCGGGCGTACCGCCCCCTACATGCACGACGGAAGCCTCAAAACTCTGGACGAGGTCATCGGCTTCTACAACAATGGCGGCAGGAAGAATCCGTATCTCGATCCCGAGCTGCGCCTCCTCAAGCTGACGAACGACGAGAAGACGGCGCTGGCCGCGTTTCTGAAGTCGTTGACAGGCAAAGTGATCGACGGTCGATAGTCCTTCGGCGACCTGTGGGCCCACCGCTGAGACATCCGTGTGAAAGCTATTCGCGCCTCGGGCAAGGGCACACGTATCTGGGACCTTGTGGTGACGAATACGGATGGAGGGATTGGGAGGCTCGAAGGGGGTTTCTTTGTGATCAAGAACTAGGTGGCTCGGGTTCGGGGAGGCTCTACCGAGGACAAGCCGGGTAAGAACAGTCGTGGAAGTCCAGGGCGGTGGCCTTCGATGGGGCCAACATCTGAGTGACATCGCACTCGTGAAGCAGGAAAAGTTTGAGCAAGCCTTGCCCTGGCTGCAACGAGTCGCGAGCGCGAAAACCGAGATTCCCGACCGGCCACTTGTATCTGGGCGTCGCGCTTTATGCTCTTGCGGACCTTCGGGGCGCCGAAACAGAGTTTCTAAAGGTGCTCGAGCTGAATCCTGAAGGCGAAGCGAGAGCTCTCATGTTCCTGGGGAACCTCTACTACCTACAGGGTAAGCTCCCCGAAGCCATTGAAAGCTTCGAGAGCTACCTGGAGAAGCTTCCCGAGGCACCAAACGCCGACCAGGTTCGACTCGTCCTCAAGGATCTCAAGCGTCAGGTGAAGGGCTAGAGACTTTGGGCGGTCTGATATGTCAAGGTGTATCCCGTCAGCAGCAATGAGACACATTGAGCCTGTGGTCTCAGAGACAGTTGGGGCTTAGGCTTAGGCTGAGCCCGTCGTCCACCAAACTAAGGGCCTATTCGCCGTCGCGTCCCTTGCGGTATTCCTCGCGCACCCTCTGCGCGAAACGCTTGAGTCCGAGCTTGGCGTGCTCGATTTTGGGTTGAGCCTCCCGCCAAGCCTGCTCGGCGCGGGGCTTGACTTGTTCTTCCAGCACCTGCGAGGCCTTGGCGCGGGCTTGCGGGTTATGGCGGAGTTCCTGGGCGGCGCGAATCACGAATCGGCGAAGAAGACTCATCTCTGGATGCATTCAGTATAAGCGAAACTGGCTAGCTGGCCTGCGTGGACCACCCATCCCTCGAAATCCGACCAGGGGGGATAAGGCTAGGAGTTCAGCAGGTCTTTGAGGCCCTTGCTCAGTTTGAAGTAAGCGACTCTCTTCGCAGGAACCTGGACTACCTCGCCGGTCTTTGGATTCCGTCCCCGGCGCGGGCTTCGCTGGCGGTGACGGAAACTGCCAAAGCCGCGCAGCTCGACCTTCTCGCCGGAATTGAGCGCCTCCACGATGCTGTCCAGGACCGTCTGTACCACCACTTCGGCGTCTGGTCTGGTCAGACCGCTTGTCTTGGCAACGTCGGCCACCAGGTCGGCTCTGGTCATAGACTTCATATTCCGGTGAAACCGGCCACCCGGTCGGAGCAAAGTGACGCTGGGGATTTCATAATGAGTCAGGTGGCCGTTTTGAGTCAAAGTAGCTTCGATCGATTGCCGAGCTCTTCCCGAAGTTGCAGTAGGAAGGCGGCCTGACCTTTCAAGATCTTGCGCCTCGCAGCCTCAATCGAGAACCAAGCTGCTCGGTCTATCTCCGGGAACTCCTGTTGTCGGCCAGACTTCGGAGGCCACTCCATGGAAAACGTATTGCTCTTCAATACAACGGGGTCGAAATCTCCTTTCAAGGCCCAAGCGTAAATGAGCTTGCCGCTAGGCTGGCGTAACGTCTCCAAGGGAATGACATCGCCACTCGGCGCGATACCGGTCTCTTCCTCGAACTCACGCTTGGCCGCGTCAAACGGATCTTCGTCCTCCTCGAACTCTCCCTTCGGAATCGACCAAGCACCGTCGCCCTTTTTGGCCCAGAACGGGCCTCCCGGATGCACCAGCAGCACCTCAAAATAGTCTGAGGCATCCCGGAATAGCAGCAGTCCTGCGCTCTTCTTAGGCATACGTCCTGCCTCTCAGCTCTTCGCTGACGATTCTCGCTCCTCTTGCGCCAGGTTCTCATCCACCGCGCAACCGATGAGCCACCCGCGCCACCTCGATGGCCTTCGCGGCCCAACCCTGCAAAACATCCACATCCTCCAACACCGCAATCGGGACTTCGTAGTACCGCATCGCACGCGCGTCTCCAT
Organism: Acidobacteriota bacterium; assembly: GCA_965248635.1. Taxonomy (GTDB): domain Bacteria; phylum Acidobacteriota; class UBA6911; order RPQK01; family CBDAPI01; genus CBDAPI01. The sequence continues at coordinate 1,543,627 of OZ252114.1, forward strand.
AGGGCCTGAAGGGCTCCATCGCGGCCGCTTCAAAATCCGCGCGATTTGAATCATCGACCTTAAAGTAGAGCTGGTCATTAGCGATAAAGGCAAAGAAAAATCCCTCGGCATAAAGACCAACCCCTCCGAACATGTTCTTTGCGATGATCGGGGAAATTTGCTCAAGTTGCTCAATGACGAAGCTTCGATAACTGGGAGTAACGGTCATATTGTGTCAATCAGTCCTTTGCAACCGTTTACGCGCCTGATCTCGGGCCTTCACATTAAGGTGCCATCCTCTCGGATCACCCTTGATTTGATCGAAGAACGGATTCTGGAAGGAGATCTCCATCGTCATGAATAGGTTGTCAAAAGTGCTTCTTCGGTGCGCGTAAGGCTGGCGACACCCTGCGAGCCGGGACAGAATCCGGCTTCAGATTTCGGGGATCGTATACTTGACTCAAGGGATGGAGATCTTTAAGATGGCCGGATGCGGAAACGGACAGGTGGTGCTATTGGAGGGGTGGTCGCTTGGATTAAGCCGATTGTTCATCTTCTCAGCGTCCCTGGATATTACAGCGACGGCCTCTCATGGCTGTGTATTTTCCAGCGAGTGTACACAGCCATGACGCCCCTCGATTGGATATTATTGTTAATTGGTGTTCCAGCCTTCTTCTATGCTTTTGCCCCAACCTGCATGAGGTTTTGGGAACGAACCCCGCAGACCGCAGATTCGCCCACGGCCACATCCCAGCAAGAACCGGCGGTTTCTCCTGAACAATCTTCCCCTGAGTGGGAACGTGAAGCATGGGAAATTCCAGGGTCAACGACACAGATTTTCAAGCTCTATGAAGCCGCTTGCTATCTCGCGGGAGTGCCCCCAAAGTGGCCTCTTCCTTTTGAAGCCCGCGAAGAATACGATTTGCTGCTTAGGGCGTTTGAGAATGAGAAACTAGACCACCTGGATCCGGTCGAACACGACGCCCCATCCTACTCCTTTGCGGCTGGTTTCGATGAGCACCGGCTGAAGTTAGACCGCAGAGCGCTTCTGGAATATCTGCGGTTGGAGGGCCGACCCATTCCAGAGTTTCTTGAAGAGAAATTTGACAACGGGGGAGAGGAATGAAGCTCTCCCCCTTCTCACCCAAGCTAGTCGTCCTTTTCTTCAAGGACAAGCATGCGACCAGCCTGCTGTTTCCCCTGGATTTCTTTGGCGGTTTCCTCGATAGCTATAAACCGTTTGGCAGTCGATGGATGACTGGATCCCTTGAGATCAATAGCCCCCGGGTGCTCCACTCCCATTCTTCTCCATATGGAAGCTGCGTCCTTGACTCCGAAGCCGGCTCGGGCGGCATGGTAAGGCTACGGAAGGATTTACCTTGTGTCAAGTGAAGAGATTGAGTCAGGCAACCAGCTTGCGGTAGGTGAGCTTCTCGGAAGCCACGAGCTTCCGCATCGTCTCGTGGAACAGGTAGGGGTTGTTTCGGTTGTTGAAGCGATGCTCCAATTCGTCCAGGTAGGCGTCCAGGTGTTTTGCGGACACTTTATGATACGCTCCGATGATCGAACGCTTCAGGAGGCTCCAGACGCCTTCAACGGTGTTGGTGTGGACATGACCGTTCACCCATTCCTTGATAGAGTGATTCACCGTCTTGTGAATGGTGTCCTCGTCTCCGATCCCCCAGTAGGCCGTGAAGTCGTCAGTGTAGATCGCGTCCGCCTCGGTGTGCCCGTGGATGAACCTGTGAAGCGTCTTGCGCCCTCGATCCGTGATGATATCCAGACGGATCTCTCCGCCTCGCTGGACTGCACCGATCACGGCGGTCTTTCCCTCTCGGTTTCCGCTCCCGACACCCCGGCGTTTCCCGCCGATGAAAGTTTCGTCCACTTCAACGGTTCCCGTCAGCTTAGGATCCTCACCGGAACCCAGAGCGTGCCGGATCCGGTGGCACAGATACCAGGCCGTTTTCGGGGCCACCTTGAGCATCCTTCGGATCTGGTTGGCCGAGATCCCCTTCTTGGATTCAATCATCAGATAGATGGCAAGGAACCACTTCCGCAGCGGCAAGTGGGAGTCATGAAAGATCGTGTGGCTCTTTACGGAGAACTGGTGGCGGCATGAGTTACAATCCCAAATCTGGCGTTTCTTTACGAAAGACAAGGCTTTGGATTCACAGCGGGGGCACTGGACGCCTTTCGGCCAGCGCAGTTTTTCCAGATAGTCCAGGCAGTCCTGTTCGCTGTCGAAAATTGAAATCAGATCCATCAAATTGACGTTTTTAGTAGGCATGATGACGATCCCCCGAAAGAAGATTAAAAAGATGACCCCTGACGAAGTTCTTTCGATGACCGACGACGAGTTGATGCAGAAGCTCTTTGGAAAGAGAGTCAAGAAGGAGCTTCAGAAAGCGGTTGGAAAAAAGCCGAGACGCCAGCCAAATAAGGAGTAACTGTCGAAACATGAACCCATTTTACAAAAGGCTAGCCCTTGAGTCAAGTATACAATCACCCAGATTTCTACCAAACGGAGTGGGAGACAACTGGGCCTTGCTCGAACTTCATGACACCGGCTAACTGGTGCCCCACTTCGTGATCCTATCAGTTCGCAGGTGAATATTCTGAGATAAACTTGTCCGCTCTCGGCAACATCCACACTCCGCCTTGGACTCAGCAGGTCTCTGCTAACGTAGTCTTGCGAATGATGAGGTAAATACTAGGCAGTAGCCGGGCGCTCGTTCGGCTTGACCAAAGGCCGAACGACTTGCTCCTTCTCCTCGACTTCCTGCGGATCCGAGTCGCGGGAGGAACTCGGAGGCTCAGCTTCGTCCTCATCCTGGCGAATGAGCTCGCCCTTCATGACCGCCTCGATTTCGGCGGAGTCAAGCGTCTCATATTCGAGCAAAGCCTCGGCCAGTCGGACCAGGGCTTCGCGGTTCCCTTCCAGAATCTCTCTGCTTTGCTGGTCGCTCGCCGAGATAATTGCCTTGACCTCCTCATCGATCTTGATCGCGGTCTTCTCGCTGTAATCCTTAAGTCGCGAGATTTCGCGACCCAGAAAAATTTGCTCCTCGTTCTTTCCAAAGGTGAAGGGGCCCAGACCACTCATTCCCCATTCGCAAACCATCTTGCGGGCGAGGTTGGTGGTGCGTTCCATGTCATTGGCGGCGCCCGTGGTCGTATTTCCCAGGAAGATCTCCTCGGCTGCCCGGCCAGCCAGCAGGATGGTTATCGAGGCTTGCGTGTACTCCTTCGTGTAGTTGTACTTGTCTTCCTCGGGCAACTGCATGGTGACACCGAGAGCCCTGCCCCGCGGAATAATCGTCACCTTGTGAAGTGGGTCGGCGTCAGGGAGAAAGTAAGCCACCAGCGCGTGGCCTGCCTCGTGATAAGCGGTATTCCTCTTTTCCTGCTCGTTCATCACCATGGATCGCCGCTCTTTCCCCATGAGCACCTTATCCTTGGCCTCTTCAAAGTCGTCCATGGTGACGGCGCGGCGATCGAAGCGAGCCGCATTCAGGGCGGCCTCGTTCACGAGGTTGGCCAGCTGGGCACCGGAGAATCCGGGCGTGCCACGGGCCAGGACAGAAATATTTACATCATCGGCCAGCGGAATGCGGCGCGTGTGAACCTTCAGTATTCCCTCCCGACCTCTAATATCCGGTAAAGAGACTACGACTTGTCGATCGAATCGCCCCGGCCTTAGGAGTGCGTGATCCAGGATATCCAGGCGGTTGGTCGCTGCAATGAGGATGACTCCCTCGTTGGATTCGAACCCGTCCATCTCCACCAGCAACTGATTGAGTGTCTGCTCGCGCTCGTCATGTCCACCGCCAAGACCGGCCCCGCGGTGTCGCCCGACTGCATCGATCTCGTCAATAAAGATGATGCAGGGCGCATTCTTTTTTCCCTGCTCAAAGAGGTCGCGAACCCGGCTGGCCCCGACTCCCACGAACATTTCTACGAAGTCAGCTCCACTGATCGTGAAAAAAGGAACATTGGCTTCCCCGGCGATCGCCCGCGCCAGAAGTGTCTTCCCCGTGCCCGGGGGACCCATCAAAAGCACACCCTTGGGAATTCGCCCGCCCAGCTTCTGGAACTTCTGGGGCTCCCGCAGGAATTCGACAATCTCCTGAAGCTCTTCCTTCGCTTCCTTAATTCCTGCAACGTCCTCGAATGTGACCTTCTTCTGCTGATTGGTCGAGAGCTTGGCGCGGCTCTTGCCGAAGGAGAGAGCCTGGTTCCCACCCGCCTGCATCCGCCGCATGATGAAGATCCAGAAGCCGATGAAGAGGAGGATGGGAAGACCTGAACTCAGCAGGACATAGAACCAGTTACTCTGCTCATCATTCTGGATTTCAACGGTCACACCACTGTCGCTCAAATGGGTGGCGATGTTCTCCATTCCGTCCTTGGGAATGACCGCCTTGAACTCCCGGGATGTATCTGCTCCGTCCGGCACGTACTTCCCGGTCACCTGACCCGATTGCGTAATCGTCGCCTCGCGGATCCTCCCCTGCTCCATCAGTTTGGTGAACTCGGTGTAGTTCTGCTCGTCCGGACTTCCATTCTGAACGGAGTCGAGAAAGTTCCAGAGAAGGACCACTGCAACAAAAACCGCAACCATCAGAAAGATGTTCTTGGCGGTACTCACCCAGGCCTCCCGGCGGAGCGCACTCCAACATCTTCAGTATCGTTCAAAACCAGAACTGCTGCTATGGTCGTGCAACCAGCCATCTACTTAACTATTACAGTGTTTTATCCCTGCAGGTTCCCGAGTTTTTAATCTATAAAGATAAAAGGACAATGGCTGCTAGAAGAAACCAGGGCCTGCCGGGGTTCTCGTGGTGCTCGGCAACGGAGTACTCGAGTTCTTCTTACATCCCAAAAACACCCGGCGCCCCGGCCTTCAGGACCCCTTGTTGGGCCATCTTGACCCTCATTTCAGTACTTGCTACCCTCAGCTTGAAAGCAAATTCTTATCTTCTTGCGCAAGACGCTGCCCGTGGAGTGAACGGTCAGTCCATCAACGTCTGCGGCGGAGCCGTCCTGTTCTGATGGCGCCTATGATCACGATGCAAGCGGGCTGTGTCAGTGCCTGCTTACTGCTCCTGATCCCAGCGGGACTCCTGAACGCCCTGGCGGCGGCCCCCAGCGGGCAAGCCGAAGAACGGGCTAGCCCCCCGGTGGACTACCTGCGTCAGGTGGCACCGATTCTGAAAAAGAACTGCTATCCCTGCCACGGTGCCCGGGTCCAGACCAATGGCCTGCGCCTAGACTCGAGGCAGCATGCCTTGCGCGGCGGAGACTCGGGAAGGCCCTTGATCGTACCCGGCAAGAGCAGCGAGAGCTTCCTGCTAAAGGTCTTATCCACCACAGGGGACAGCTTCAAGCGGATGCCTCCCACCCCCATCCCACTCGCAGATGGAGATATAGCTCTGATCCGTCGCTGGATTGATGAAGGAGCCCAGTGGCCTGAGGCTGCCCGATCCTCGAAGCATTGGGCCTTCCTGAAGCCCGAGCGACCGAGGCTGCCCAGGCTCGAGGACCAGGAGTGGGTCCGCAACCCGATTGACACCTTCGTTTTTGCTCGTCTCAGGGCCGAGGGTCTGAGTCCTTCAGCCGAAGCTCCCAAGCAGGTCCTCGCCCGCCGGCTCTATCTAGACCTGATTGGACTTCCGCCCACGCTTCAGGAGCTGAACGCATTTCTCCAGGACCGAGCCCCCGAAGCCTACGGTAAGCTGGTAGATCGACTATTGTCCTCTTCCCACTACGGTGAGCGATGGGCCAGACCCTGGCTGGACGCCGCTCGCTACGCGGATACCAATGGCTACGAGATTGATCGCGCTCGGTCCATCTGGCCCTATCGCGACTGGGTCATCAACGCCCTCAACCGAAACCTGCCCTTCGACCAGTTCACGGTCGAGCAGCTGGCGGGCGATATGCTGCCGCAAGCCAGCAGAGATAAGATGGTTGCGACCGGTTTCCATCGCAACACCATGCTCAACGAGGAAGGCGGCGTCGACGTCGAGGAATTCCGCTTCGCTTCGATCGTAGATCGTGTCAACACGACTGCCACGGTCTTCCTGGGTTTGACGCTCAGTTGCGCCCAGTGCCACGACCACAAATACGATCCCCTGTCACAGCGGGAGTACTATCAGTTCTTCGCTTTTCTCAACAACGCGGATGAGCCCGAGTTGGAGGTACCTGATCCAGACATAAAGGCAAAGCAAAACATCACTACGGGCAAAATCTTGAAGCTTGAATCGGAATTGGCTTCCAGGTTTCCTCCCCACGGGACCAAGACGCTATGGTCCGTGATCAACCCAGAGGAGCTCTCCTCTGCCGAGAAGGCGTCCTTTACTCAACGAGACGAAGGATCCATCTTCGTGACCGGACCCAATGCCGCAAGTGATACCTACCAGGTCACGTTTCAACCCCAGACCCAGACCTTCGATCGGCTCCGAATCGAAGCTCCTTCAGGATCCTGATCTTCCGGATCAGGGACCGGGAAGGCATCAGGATGGAGATGCGATTCTTTCAGAGCTCCAGCTTGAACTTTGGGATCGCGCGAATGGAGCCCGGAGCGGGCTATCCTTGCTCGATCCCACGGCTAGCCTGTCCAACCAAGACTTCGAAATCGAGAAGGCACTGGACGGTGATCCTGAAACGGGATGGGGCGTCTTCCAGACCTATGGCGACCATCACGCCGTGTTCGAGCTGGCTGAGCCTGTCCACAATGCCCCAGTGAAGTCCCTGGTGCTCACCCTGAAACAACTATCAGGGGTTGGGAAGAATATCGGTCGGTTCCGTGTTTCGACAGGTGTCGAGGAGCGGACCCACTATCAGCCGGACATTCCTGAAGTACTCCAGCGGCAAAGACATCTAGAGGCGAAGTACCAGTCCTGGAAGGAAGCAAAGAGGCGTAAAGTGCGTCGCTGGACCCTCCAGCGGCCGCAGCGGCTGGCATCGGAGAACCACGCCACGTTGTCGTTGTTGGAAGACAGTTCCGTTCTCGCCAGCGGCGACCGGCCCGACCGGGACACCTATTCCTTCGAGCTCCATCCGAGCCTGCAACAGATCACTGGGCTCCGCCTCGAGTTCTTCGAACATGCGAGTCTGCCCGGGAATGGACCGGGAAGAGGGACGGTCCTGGAAGAAGGTAACTTCATGCTCAGCGAGATCGTGGTGCAGTCGATTTCCGCGACCGACGCCAGGCTATCCTCACCCTATCCCGTAGCAGGGGCCAGCGCAGATTCTTTCCACCAGCACCTACATCCGGGCCTGGCCGCGGACGGAGATCGTGAAACCGGTTGGTCGATCCGGCTGGACAGGGGGGCTCCGCAGAACGCCGTCTTCGAATTCCAGGATCCAATTCGGCTAGACGAGGGTGAAAGGCTCAAAGTCACGCTGGTTCAGAATCATATCCATACACACACCATGGGACGTTTTCGAGTCTCCCTGACCGCGGATAACGGTCCTCTCAGTGTCTCTGGGCTAACTGCGCAGCTTGAAAACATCTTGCTCAAATCCAAGGCTGCCCGGGATGGCGAAGAAGAAGGCCTGCTGAAACGGTTTTTTCTATCCCAGGCTCCGGATCTGGAAGAACAGCATCTCAAGATTGCAGATCTTCGTGCCTCCCTGCCCGAGCACCCGACCACCCTGGTGATGGAGGAGCGCGGAGTTCCTCGTGTGACCCGAATTCATCATCGCGGCGAGTTCTTGAACCCGACCGAGGAGGTCGCCCCTGCCCTACCCCGGGTGTTACACCCCTGGTCCGAGGGTCAGCCCCGAAATCGCTTGTCGTTTGCCCGGTGGCTGGCAAGCAGGGACAACCCCCTAATGGCTCGGGTAACGATAAATCGTCTCTGGTCCCGCTACTTTGGTCGTGGAATTGTATCCACTCCAGATGATTTCGGAATGCGCAGCGACCCACCCACACATCCCAACCTCCTGGATTGGATGGCGGTTGAATTCATGGACCGTGGCTGGGATCTGAAGGCCTTGCACAAACTGATCGTGATGTCGGCCACCTACCGTCAGACCTCAAGGGTCGCCCCAGGGTTGCTGGACCGAGACCCAGGCAACTCGCTCTATGCCCGAGGCCCCCGCTTTCGCGTGGACGCCGAAACGATCCGAGACATCGCCTTGACTGTGAGCGGACTCCTGAACCGCAGGATCGGAGGTCCCAGTGTCTTCCCGCCACAGCCTCCGGAGTTTACCAAGCTCGCCTTTGGTACCGTAGACTGGCAAGTCAGCGAAGCCCAGGATCGCTACCGGCGCGGGCTCTACACCTTCTGGAAAAGAACCACACCCTATCCGTCCTTCACCACTTTTGACGCCCCCCCGGGCGACACCACCTGTGTGCGTAGAAACCGCTCCAATACACCGCTACAGGCGCTCACGCTGTTGAACGATCCGGTCTTTGTAGAAGCGGCACAAGCCTTGGCTCTCAGCATCCTGCAGGAGGCTCCGGACTCGATGCTCGATCGGATCCGCTACGCATTCCTACGTTGCGTCTCACGGAATCCCGACCTGGTCGAAGCGGAGGCGGTTGAGTTGTATTACCATAATCAGATGGCAAGAATCCGAGCGGGAGAGGTCGATCTGGGGGAGATCATTTCCAAGGCGACTCCCCTGCCCCCTGGAGTCGACCGCTACCAGCTGATGGCGTGGGCCACAGTTGCTCGGGTTCTCCTCAATCTCGATAGGACGATTTCCAAAGACTAACCCAGAGTAGCTCCATTCCGGGGAAAATTGCTGTGGATGAGCGATGGCTGAGAGAAACAACCAGAAGGCATTTCTTCCAGGACTGCGGCGTGGGCCTGGGCAAGATTGCTCTGGCCTCGCTTTTTGCCGGTCCCCGGGTTTTTTCCGCGCTCCCGAAGAGGTCGAGCTCTCTTCGTTCCCGGCAACCGCATTATCCGCCCCAGGTCGATCGCATCATCTTCCTTTTCATGGCCGGCGCTCCCAGCCAGCTCGACCTGTTTGACCACAAACCCGTGCTCCGCAAGTACGACGGAAAGCCCGTCCCTGCCGAGGTCGTCGACGACCTCGTCATCATCAAGTCGATGACGACGGATGTCTTCAACCACGCTCCAGCCCAGATCTTCATGAATAGCGGTTCGCCGCAGTTAGGCCGCCCCAGCATGGGCTCCTGGGTCACCTACGGTCTGGGAACTGAGTCCGAGGACCTACCGGGCTTCGTCGTTCTGAGTTCAGGATCGGGGACCAGTGGAGGCCAGGCGAACTGGGGATGCGGCTTCCTCCCCTACCGTCTACCAGGGTGTGCCCTTCCGCTCTCAGGGAGAACCCGTTCTCAACCTCAGCAACCCTCCTGGGTTCGATGATCGCCTGCAGCGAGATTCACTGGATTTGCTGCGGAATCTCAACCAATACCACGCTCAAACCGTTGGAGATCCAGAGATCTCGACCCGCATCAGTGCCTACGAAATGGCCTACCGTATGCAGAGCAGCGCTCCAGACCTGCTGGATCTTTCGGGCGAGGACCAGAGAACGCTGCAGATGTACGGCGTCGAACCGGGGAAGGCTTCCTTCGCTACCAACTGCCTGCTGGCACGACGGCTGATCGAGCGCGGTGTCCGCTTTGTGAACGTCTATCATAGCGGCTGGGATCACCACAGCGACGTTTATGGTGGACTTCAGAAGCAGTGTGGAATTACGGATCGAGCGACTGCAGCACTGGTCAAAGACTTGAAGGTGCGAGGTCTACTGGACCGGACCCTGGTCATCTGGGGAGGGGAGTTCGGACGCACCCCCATGGTCGAGAGCAATCCTTCGCTGGGAAGGAAACTGGGCCGGGACCATCATCCTCAAGCCTTCACGATGTGGTTGACCGGGGGTGGTCTCAAGCATGGCCTCACCATTGGCCGAACCGACGAACTCGGTTTCCACGTGGTCGAAAAACCGATACATGTGCACGATCTTCAGGCCACCATCCTTCATTTGCTGGGATCTCGATCATACCCGGCTGACCTTCCGTCATAAAGGGCGAGACTTTCGCCTGACCGACGTCTCCGGCAACCTGATCCACGAAATCCTGGCTTAGTGCTTCGCTGAGCTTGCTCATGAATTGATCTCGCCGTCAGGCCCAGAAGACTCGTTGCTGATGATCTCCAGGAAGGAATCGCCGTAGTTGTCGAGCTTCGATTGGCCCACGCCATTGACGGTGAGAAGGGCTTCACGCGTGCGGGGGCGCCGCATCACCATTTCGGTGAGAGTCGCGTCGTGGAAAATGACGTAGGGGGGGAATCCCCGTTGCTGGGCCATCTCCAGGCGAAGCGCCCGCAGGGCGTCCCAGAGGCGCTGGTTTTGGGGAGTGGGCTCGAAGGCAGGGACCACGCTGCCGGTGCGCTTGCTGCGGCTTCGCTTCGGAGTTCCGCTGGGGTCCCGGCGCAGGCGCACTTTCTCTTGCCCCTTGAGAACAGGGGTACTCTTCTCGGTCAATCGCAGGGCACCGTACCCCTCCAGATCCACCCGGACCAGCCCGCCGGACACTAACTGTCGGAAGATCGATGCCCACTGCGTTTTCTTGAGATCCTCGCCTGCTCCGTAGGTCGAGAGGCGATCATGACCGAAGTTTGAAATGCGCTCGTTCTCGGAACCCGTCAGTACATCGGTCAGGTAGGCCACTCCGAAGCGTTGCCCGGTCCGGTAGACACAGGAAAGCGCTTTTTGGGCTTCTTCGGTGCCGTCGTAAGTCTCGACGGGCACCAGGCACGTGTCGCAGTTGTTACAGGGTTCCGGTAGCTCCTCGTCAAAGTACTGGAGCAGAACCTGACGCCGGCAATGGCTGGTTTCGCAAAAAGCCAGCAGGGTATTGAGGCGCTGATAGACGCGCCGCTTGTGGTCCTCGCCCGCCTCGGAATCTTCCACCAGTCGGCGGATGCGCACGGCGTCGGCCATCCCGTAAGCCATCCAGGCATTGGCGGGCAGCCCGTCGCGCCCGGCCCGGCCGGTTTCCTGATAATACGCCTCTAGACTCTTGGGAAGGTCGAGATGGGCCACAAAGCGGACGTTGGACTTGTCGATTCCCATTCCGAAGGCGATGGTGGCCACGATGATGACCCCGTCCTGGTTCTGGAAAATCTCCTGGTGTCGCTGACGGTCATGCTGACCCATGCCGGCGTGGTAGGGAAGTGCATGCATGCCCTTTTCGCATAGCCAGCTGGACGTCTGGTCGACAGACTTGCGCGAAAGGCAGTATACGATCCCGGCATCGCCGGGATGCTCGCGCTTCAGGAAATCGAGCAGTTGCCGCCGAGGGCTGCGCTTGAGCACCACGCTGTATCGAATGTTTGGCCGGTCGAATCCGGCTGTGAAAACACGGGCTCCGTCCAGCTTCAGGCGGGTCCGGATTTCGCGTCGGGTGGCGCCGTCCGCGGTGGCGGTGGTGGCGATGCGAGGAATACCGGGGAAGCGTTCTTTCAAGACGTCCAACTGCAGGTACTCGGGGCGGAAGTCGTGGCCCCAATGAGAGACGCAGTGGGCCTCATCAATAGCGAAAAGGGCCAGGGGAATCTGGTCCAGCAATTCCAGGAAGCGCTCGGTGAGCAGTCGCTCCGGGGCCACGTACACCAGGTCAACGTCGCCGTGTAGGAGTTCCTGCTCGACATCCCAGGCCATCTGGGGGCTGAGGCTGGAATTCAGGTAGGCAGCCCGCACTCCCATGGCCCGCAGCGCGGCCACCTGATCCTTCATCAATGCGATGAGCGGCGAAATGATCACCCCGGTGCCGGGGCGAAGCAGGGCAGGGAGCTGGTAGCAAAGGGACTTGCCGCCCCCTGTGGGCATCAAGACCAGGGCATCCTGGCCTGAAGTGACCTGCTCGACGATTTCTTGCTGGCTGCCCCGGAACGACTGGAAGCCGAAAACAGACTCGAGAATCTCTCGGGCGCTGCCGGGCAACTCGGCGTCACGTTGGTTGGTGGTTTGGGTCATGTCGCGCGGGAATTATTATGGGGGTGAGAGATTCAGTTTTCAATTTTTTGGAGCCGATTGGGCTTTTTTCGCGTTTGATCTCTTGCTGCAAAGTTCGCGCCCAGCCCCCAATCTACTATTACGGCGGCGGTCGCCGGAAGTGCGAGATTTGGTGCCGCCAGCCACTGGAGCGGCAGGCTGCCTAACCCAGGATCTCCCGGATATGCGCTGCGACCACCTCGGCCAGTTTGCGGTTCCCGGGCTCATTCATATGGATGCCGTCGGCCACCTCGGCCGATTCGATATGCTGGGCCGCATCCAGAAATGAACACCCCCTGTCCCGGGCAAGCTCCTGAAGAGCTGCGGGCAACTTGGCGAATTTGGCCAGGTCACCCCGGCAATGAGTTGCCATCTCGGGAGTGAGCTTCGCCCCTCCCGGGGGCGAAATCAGAAGGATCGCGGGAGGCTGCTGCTGACATTCCGTGATGGTGCGCTCCACGATATCGAGCAGATTGACCATACCGCGTGCTACATCCACCGGCAGGACATCTCGATAGTGCAGGAGATCATTCGATCCCAGCATGATGATGACCAGATCCAGGGGTCCGTGTGACTCCAGCAACGGCTGCAGCAGCCTGGCCCCGTGACGGCCTTCGCGGAAGGAGTCTTCCCAGACCGTGGTCCTACCGTTCAGAGCTTCTTCAATGATTTCATAGTCGCTTCCCAGCAGACCCTGAACCCGTTTGGGCCAGCGAACTTCCGGACCATAGCGTTTCCCCATCGTTCCCGGGATGAAACCCCAGGTCAGCGAGTCGCCGTAGCAAAGAATTTTTTTCATGGCGATCTCCTTCAGATCCCGCGCGCGTACTTGTGGCCCTCCAGAATCGCGTGCTGCAGGGTACGGGGCGAAAAGGCGTCGCCCACGGCTTCGACCGTGAAACCTTTTTCTTTGAGAGCTTCACTCAGCGTGTCTACGCGGATCCCACCGTAGGCATACACGAAGCTGTCATAGGGTCCCACTTGCTGCCTGTCCCCTGTCCAGATGTTTCGGGCAACTAAGTGACCGTCTCGAATGGCCTCGGCCTCCAGGTGATTGAAAGTCTGAAGACCTTTCTTGAATACGCGGCGCATCGGAGGAGGTCGGTTCGTGTGTCCCAGAAAATCGGCCACTCTTTCCTGGCTGGTAATGAGGTCCACTTCCTTCCCCCGGTCGAGCAGGAATTCCGCCGTGCTGAGGCCCTGATAACCGTACTCTTCATCAATCACCAGGATCACGTCGCCCAGGCCGTTGGCCGTTCCCTGGAGTACGTCCCAGGCCGAAAACACCTGGTGTTCATCGAGCCCCTCGAGATCGGGTCGGCGTGCGTTGGCTCCGGTCGCGATAATCACGAAGTCGGGAGATTCCGCCAGGATCATCTCCACATCGGCGCTCGTATTGAGGCGCAGGTCGACGCCCAGCTTCTGGCCCTGCATGCTGGACCAGCGGGTGGCACCGTCGAAATCCTGGCGGCTGGGCGCCAGCTTGGCGATCAGCGTCTGGCCTCCCAGCTGATCGCTCTTTTCGAAGAGCACCACCTGGTGCCCACGTTCTGCCGCCACTCGCGCCGCTTCCAGACCGGCGGGGCCTCCGCCCACAACCACGACTTTCTTCTTGATTTCTGCCGGATTCAGATCTCTCCACTCGGCTTCTCGACTGATGACGGGGTTTTGCACACAGGTGACTCCGACACCGTAGTAGATTCGGTCAATGCACCCCTGGTTGTAACCCATGCACTGGCGAATATCGTTGACCATACCGGCCTTGGCCTTGTTGGGCATGTGCGGGTCCGCGATGAGAGAGCGGTTCATAATCACCAGGTCGGCCTGGCCAGCGGCCAGAATCTTGTCTGCCTGTATCGGGTCTACGATGCGACCGGTGGCGATCACGGGAACGTCGACAACGGATCGAATGCTGGCTGACAGGTAGGTATAGAGTCCCAGTTTAAAAGACATGTTGGGGATCGCCTGCCCGATGCCCGTGTACGACTCAGCTGTCCCTCCAATCACGTTGAAGTAGTCCAGCATCTTCAGATCGTTGAGACGGCTGCAGATCTCCAGAATCTTGTCATGATTCAGGCCCTTCTCCTGGAAGTCGTCGCCGGTCACGCGGATCCCCACCAGGAAGTCGCTTCCGACACGCTCGCGAACGGCCTCGATCACTCGCACGCCAAAACGCATGCGGTTCTCGGTGGATCCTCCATACTGATCGGTCCGGACATTGGCGTTGGCGGTCCAGAACTGATCGATCAGGTGACAATGGCTGGCCTGGATTTCGCAGCCATCGAAGCCTCCTTTTTGGACACGTTTCGCCGCATCCGCAAAAGACTCAATAATCTCGTCCATCATCTCGTCATCAATGGGATGCGGATACTCCCTGTGATCCGGTTCCCGGATGTCGCTGGGCGCGTAGACCCGGTTCCAGACCAGATCGCTTCGAGAACGTCGGCCCCGGTGGCTCATCTGGCAGATCACCGGACAGTCATATTTGTGAATGGCCTCGGAAAACCTTTGCAGGTAAGGGATGACCTTGTCGTCATAGAACCGCACATTGTTCCAGTCATTCGTGATGCTGGACGGATGAACGCTGGAGACGCCCATGCACATCATGAAACCGGTCCCGCCGCGCGCCTTCTCTTCATAGTAAAGTCTCTGCCGCTCTCCAGGCATCCCCTTGTCCGAGAGTGCATCCGCGTGGGCGCTGCAGCAGATCCGGTTCTTGGCCGTCACGGATCCGACCTTGATGGGTGAGAACAAGTAATTGAATTCAGTCACGATCTTCCTCCCTTTTCCCAAAATCGGTTTATCATGCCAAGCCGCGCTTCAGGCCTCAAGTATTATTTTCGGGTTCCACCGGTTGAGGCTTGCGTCCTCGGGTTCCACGACGCCCAACCGCCCGGGGACCCCGATCTCCTCCACCCGGCCCGCCAGCGGACGCCGATGCATCATCGGTCGTGGATGTCGATCTCGAATCCGCCCTCGATTCCGTGAGCGGGCGAGGGCCACGCCTGGCAGCGGAACCCCGGGGTCCCCTCGAGGAGCTGCTTCTGACCGGGACGGCATCCACACGTTTCTGACTCTGATCGGGGAGGACTTCTTCCGGATCGATCACGCCCTGCGAGATGAACTCGTGGTGCTTCAAGAAGCGAACAAGATGTTGGGCTGCCGTCGACGGATCTGCCTCGATCACAGTCTCCGCGGAACGAGTCTGATCGACCTCGGAGGTGCCGTAGATGTCATCCACACGGCTGGATGCGGACCCCCCTGTCTTCTCCGCCAGGTTTCCGGCTTTGGCTCGGGGCTTCGCCAACTCCCAGGGCCTCATTTTCCGTGATGGCGACTCCAGGGTCTGGGTGTTTCTGAACCGGGAACCATCAACAGATTGCCTTCGAAATCGGGACACATACATGCGGTTCAGAGCTTCCTCGGAAACGCGAAGAACAGCCGGGCCGGAAACGGACAGCACCTCCCTGGCCCCGCGACCCAGATCGCGAACGACTTCCAGTTCATTCTCAGCCGAAAGCCCGGCTTCGATGATGTCCAACAGCAGAGCGCACTGTTTTCCCTTCGCCAGTTGAGCCGCCAGCCTGTCGCCTGTCGAGCCAACCAGCGCGAAGTCAAAATCAATCGTTTCAGGATCGTTCAGATAGGTCGCTTCGGTGGCGCCGGCTGCCAGTGCGTAGCGGAGCCCTTCTTCCCGGTAACTATGGGCGTAGAGGTTTTTTGGAGCTGCCTTAATCGCCATGGAAACGGCTGCCCGGTCGGATCGACTCAACCCGGCCTTTCGATCCAGCGGTGCACCCAGGATGACAGCAATCTTAGGACTCACTTTCACAAGTATCCTGGGGGCGGCAAAACTCACCAGCCCTTCGCCTCCACAATCAACTCGGCCAGATCTTTGACCTGCATCGATTTCCCAGCCGACTCGAGCGACTGTTGACCGGCCTGCAGCATGCCCTTGCAAAAAGGACATCCCGTAGCCAGCGTCGTGGCTCCTGTCTCTGCAGCCTGCTGCGCCCGCAGGTTTTCCACCCGAGTCTTCCCCGGAACGTCCAGCCACATCGCGCCTCCTCCCGCCCCGCAGCAAAAGGAGGAGCGACCGTGTTGCTCCATTTCCAGATTCTGGGTCGAGATGGCTCCCAGAACTTCCCGCGGCGGCCCGGTCAGGCCGTTGCCGCGCCCCAGATAGCAGGGATCGTGAAAGGTGATGCTCTCGGAGGTCTTCTCAGAGAGTTGCAGCTTCCCTTCAGAAATCATCCTGGACAGGAACTCACTGTGATGCTCCACTTCAAAGTCGGACCCCAGGGAAGGGTATTCGTTCCTGAAGGTGTTGAAACAATGGGGGCATGAGGTCAGAACACGCTGGACAGAGAACCTGTCAAAGGTGTTGATGTTGCGGGCGGCCAGTTCCCGAAACAGCCCCTCTTCTCCCATCCGCCGTGCCGGGTCCCCGGTGCAGCATTCGCGTTTGCCGAGCAGGCGGTAGGAACTACCCAGGCCGTTCAGGATCTTGATCATTGATCGGGCCACCACCTGCCCGTCCGGGTCAAAGGCTCCGGCACATCCCACCCAGTAGAGCAGCTCGACCGGCTCTTCTTCTTGGGCGAGGGGAAGGTTGATGCCGGCAGCCCATTCCAGGCGCTGGTCGGCGGGTCGGCCAAACGGGTTGGCCCGATCGGCGGAACTCTCAAAAAGCTCCTCGGCCGCAGCGGCTACCTGACCGGTTTCCACTCGTCCACGTCTTACGTCGACAATCTTGTTGAAGACTTCAATTCCCACCGGACACACGTCGTTGCAGGCGCCGCAGGTCGTACAGGACCAGACAGTGTCATCCGCAATCCAGAAGGACAGATCGGCCTCCCCAGAAGAACCATCCAGCGCAGTGGCGACGGCTTTCTGATCCATGGCGCTCCGCAATCCCAGAACGACTTCCCTGGGACGAAGGGGCTTTCCAGCGGCAAGGGCCGGGCACACTTCGTTGCAGCGGCCACAGGTCGTGCAGGCATCGGTCTGCACCAGGTCGTTCCAGGTCAAGTCCCTCCATTGGGAGGCGCCCGGTGGGTGGGTGTCCAGAGGCTCCACGGGAAGCTGGCTGATGGGGCGGATAGCCCGGGTCGCCCAGCTGACAGCTCCGTACACCATGTGTCCGAAAAATTTCCAGGGCAAGAGTGCAAGAAGGCAATGCAAAAGATGGCATGGATAGTCCAGAAGAACCGGTGGAGACCAAGCGCACGTCCACCCTCGACTCCTGCGGACCGCATGGTAGCGGCTACGGCATAACCGGCCACGCTCCATTTTTCAAACTCCGGCATCTCAAAGGCGATTCGTGCTCCTTCCAGCAGGAAACCGCTGACCGCAATGGCCAGCAGCAATCCAAGCATAGAAGTGACCCACCATTCCCGCAGAATTCGGGACGATCTTTGTCCAATCCGGCGACCCAGAAACATCAGGAGTCCGGCCATGAAGGCGAGACCGCCAAGGTCCACGATCAGAGAAGAGATCAGATAGAATCGCCCGTAAAAGAAGTGCAGCGGTGTGTCGTGCTCCAGAAACACCAGGCAGGTTCCAATGAAAAGAATGAAAAACCCGTAAAAGACCAGAAGGTGGGCGATTCCAGCCGGCGGATCGCGTAACAGTTCGCGATGAAAAGTAAGATATCGGATGACCGCACCGACCCTCCCCGGAAGCGTCGACTCCGTCGCCCGTTCCGGGGAGGAGGGCGTTGCGCGGCGGTAGTGCAGGAATCTGCGAATAAAAATGAGAGCGGCAAGCCCGCACGCCGCATAGGCAGCCACATAAAAGCCGATGGCCAGCGCCGAAGGAATATTGCCCAGAATCGTCCGCGTGATCTGTTCGTAATCGTTCATGAGCCCGAGATCTTTTCCACAGCGTGACTCAACACTTCGTGAAGATCCGCGACCAGCCCCAGGTGAGCCACTTTGAAAATGGGGGCCTCCCTGTCGGTATTGATGGCAACAATGTGTTCGGCCTCCGACATGCCGTCCAGATGGTGGGACGCACCGCTGATACCGCAGGCCACGTACAGGGCGGGCTTTACAGTCTTCCCGGTCTGGCCCACCTGTCGCTCAGCCGCGATCCAGCCCAGATCCACCGCCATGCGACTGGCGGCGATTCCGCCATCGAGACTGTCTGCAAACTTCCTCAGCGTGTCGAAACCCTCTTTGCTTCCGACACCACGCCCTCCAGCCACCAGCCGGCGCGCGAAGCGGATGTCGACCGTTTTGGGGTCGGCAGGAATGAACCTCTTGCGAGAAGTGGACTCGGCTACAGCCTGACGCTGGATTCTTTGCACCGATCCCTTGCGATCGCTATCCGCCGGCAGCGCCTCCGCCACGCCGGACCGCAGCGTGACTACCGCTGTCTGACCTGGTTCCAGTTCGACCTGGCGAGCGAACTTGCCGGTCTCGTCCAGACCGTAAACCTTCAAGAGTTCGTCTCGACACTCCACCAAGAGCGCGGGCGAGATCAGGTGCCACCCCGCCCTCACCGCCAGCAGAGAGGCCCACTCTCGTCCCCTGCAATCCCCCGGGGCCAGAACAAGTCGAGGTGCCTCCGGACCTAGAATCTCTCGGGCAAGGTTGACACGCGTGCGCTGGCCGGCTCCGTCTGCCGAGACGATCATGACCCGATCTGCACCGTGCTGGATCAGCTGCTCGGCGTCATCGCATTCTGCTCCTGCCAGAAGCACACCCAGACCGACCCCCAGTTGATCGGCGACGAACCGCCCATCGCCGAGGCGCTCCAGTGTGGCCTCGTTCACGAGATGGTCGATCACCCACACCTGCAAGTCTGAATGATTCATACCCCTCTTTGCCATCCGGACAGATTCCCCTTCACAGTACGCCTTCGGCCTTCAGCATGCGGATCGACTCACGAAACGCCTGAGCCGTCTCTTCCAGATCTTCCTCTGAGTGAACTGCTGAGCAGGATCCACCGGGCCAGCCGACGATATCGACGCCGTGAATCAAGAGGGCGAGCCTCAGTTTTTGGGCCACTCCCGGCGGGTTGGTGATGAGTTCCTCGAAGTTCACCTGGAAGGGATCAAATTCAGAGGGTGTCACCCCCCGGTTGCCGGGATTCGTAAAGATGTGAAAAGCTGAGAAGTCACCGTAGACCGCCCAGCAAATTTCTTCTGCCTCGAGGACCTCATTCAGTAGCTCCCGGAGGCGCCTCCCGGCCGCGCTGGCCCTGGCACAGGCGTCGGTGGTCGCGATCAGCTCCAGGGCAGCGACTCCGGCGGCGGCGGAGACCGGGTTGGCATTAAAGGTCCCCGCATGCTGAATCTTTTCATAACCCTCACGTCGTGCCACTTCGAAGTCCAGCCGGTCCAGAATCTCCCTGCGCCCCACCACGGCTCCACCGGGCAATCCTCCGGCCAGGACTTTCGCCAGGGTGGTGAGATCCGGAGTGACTCCGTAGAGCGCCTGGGCACCCCCCGGGGACACCCGGAACCCGGTCACGACCTCATCCAGGATGAGCAACACGTCATGCTTCCGCGTGATCTCCCGAATCGCCATCAACGATTCGGGCAGAAGCGGAATCTTTCCAAACAGCGAGCCGGTGGGCTCGAGGAGGATGGCGGCCACGTCTTGGTCCTGGGCCAGCAGGGCTTCCAACTCCTCCACTCGGCCCGGAGACAAAAGCAGCACGTTCTCCGCCACCTGGCTCAGAACGCCGGGTGTAGCTGACCCGTCAAAATGGGAAGTGAAGCCGGCACTCATGTGATCGTTCCAGCCATGAAAATGGCCCTTGATGCGGATGATCTTGCTCCTGCCCGTGAAGGCCCGGGCCAGGCGAACCGCCATCAGGGTGGCCTCCGTCCCGGAGGAGGTGAACCGGACCCTCTCGGCGCTGGGGACGAGCCTTCGAATCGAATCCGCCCAGCGAACTTCGAGGGCGTGATTGGCTCCGAAATGGGTCCCCTGGTCCAGAGACTCGTGGACGGCCTTGATGACACGGGGGTGGTTATGTCCGAGGAGAAGGGCGCCGTGGCCTCCGAAATAATCGATGTACCGGATGCCGTCAACGTCCCACTTGTGGGGACCAGCAGCTCGCTCTACATAGATTCCGTAGGGGTCCAGGTACCTGGCATCGTGCGCTATGCCGCTCGGCAACAGGTTCTTCGCTTCCAGAAACAACTGCTCAGATCCGGGTGTTTTCTGTCGATAGGTGGAAATAATCGTGGATTCGGAATCCGTCGCTACCTGCATTCGAATCCTCCTTGGCTACCTCTATCTTATGCCTTTTCTGTCTAATCTCAACCGAATCTGAATCAGTTTGGAGCAAGCAGAACACCAAGCACTCCAGCGACACCCTTGAGTTTGTCGGACTCCTCGGCAGGCGGACTAATTCACGGCGTGAACTTTCCGGACAGTGCACTAGAGTCTGGAATCTGAATGTGTGTATAAGGGGGGGACTCTGATCACTTCCTCGCGGTCGTCACTTCACCTGGAAGTCATACACCTGAACTTTTTCCCAGAGGCCCTCGTGTCTTTCGATGAATTCGAGGTGGCGGGGCGCCTTCGCATAGTGCTTGAGTCCAGCTTCATCGTCAAAGTGGACGACCAGGCCGACGCCGAAGCTGCTGTCGACAACGCCGCCCCCGGTCCCGCTCGGAGGGCCTGCAGCCACATAGCGCACAGAGGAAACCGCTCGCAGCAGAGTGTTGCAGTCCCGCATCAGGCTCTGCTTCTGCTCTTCTGACGTGCCTTCTTTGAGCCAAAAGAAAACCGTGTGCACAATTTTCGAGCCCTCCGATGGGAGAGACGTTTGGCCAGGGGCCGCTGCGCGGGCAACAGACGACTCAGAATCTGTGACCCTCCCGCCTCCAAAGAACGCAGTCAGGAAGACAATTACCACGACAAGAGAATAAACTTTCTTCATGAAACCAAAGCTACCTCCCGGGGCTGGTTCGGTCAAGAAAGGATATGCTCTGCCCGTGAGATTCATCTTCTCTGGGAAAACCCTCGGCGTCAGGTTGATCGCCTTTGATCTCGAGCTAGTGCACTGTCCGGAAAGTTCACGCCGCTACTTCGGGCGTCTTCATCTTCTTCGGCTCTCCCGCGTGGGGAATACAGTACTCGCCCGGAGGAATGTCCAAGGGTCGCAGCGCATCCCATGTTCACCTCCTGTCCCCGTATTGTGCCCCGTCGGCCCGGCCGCGGCAACCACGTTTTCCGGGCAGTGGCCAGGACGACTCATAGTAAGATGCAGGGTGCGATAGGGAAGGATCTAAGACGCATGCCTTACGACCCGGGACTGGCGGAGCGATTGAATGAAATGGGAATTATATACAATAGTAGCCAAAAAGCCCTTGACGCCCTATTTTGAGGTGGTACAATAGTAGCCATATCAAGGAGGGAGACAATGACAAAGCAAACGAAAAAAGGGCCAAGGAAAGCATACCGAAAAGGAATCACTCTGATTCAGTTGCAAGAGATGTTCCCCAATGATGACGTTTCCAAGCAATGGTTCATTCAAAAGAGATGGCCCAATGGAATCGCTTGCATCAAGTGCGGATCTCTGAGAGTAAGTGAAGTCAAGCATCCTACCATGGATTACCGCTGCAAGGATTGTCGGAAGCATTTCAGCCCAAAGTCTGGAACCATCATGGAAGGGTCAAACTTGGGCTATAAAAAATGGGCCATGGCCATTTACCTGTTTACCGTAGGAATCAAAGGAACCTCCAGTATGAGGCTCCATCGGGATCTTGGCATCACTCAAAAAACGGCATGGTTCATGGGACATCGGCTACGTTACGCTTGGAGTGACAAAACGGCTTCCTTTGCTGGCCCGATAGAGGTCGATGAAACCTACATTGGTGGTAGAGAGAAAAACAAGCATTCCAACAAAAAACGGAATGCAGGACGTGGTCCTTCGGGAAAGATCGCTGTTGTTGGCATCAAGGACCGCCAGACCAATCAGGTTGCAGCCTCAGTAGCCAAGGCCACAGACAAGGGAACCTTGCATAGCATCATCCATGATCAGATTGAATCAGGGGCCAAGATTTACACAGATGATCATCGCTCTTATGAGGGTTTATTGAACCGTCAAAGCGTCAAGCATTCCGTGGGAGAATATGTTAAAGGGATGGCGCACACCAATGGAGTCGAGTCCTTTTGGGCCTTGTTGAAGAGGGGCTATTACGGGACTTATCACAAGATGAGCCCCGCCCATCTTCACCGTTATGTTGCCGAGTTTGAAGGTCGTCACAATACCCGCCGATTGAATACTATTGAGCAAATGGTGATGATTGCCGAAGGGATGGATAAAAAACAGTTGAGATATAAGGATTTGGTGAAATAACAATGGCGAAAGAAACTCGCGAGAAAATTGCATCTGGCAAACCTAGTCGCTTGGAACCGTCAGGAATGATCAAGGCAACACACAAGGGTATCCTACCTATCGGTGGTCTTCAGCTTGAGGCCTACGTTTTAGAGGATGGCCGGAGGGTCTTCCACAAGCGGGGTATGGCAAAGGCCATGGGCCTAAAATCGGAAGGCGGTAACGCCTTCATGAAGACCTTACGTCGAAAATCCCTTGGATCCGAAATAGATGATAAGTTACGCATGACGGTCGAAAACCCTATTGTTTTCAATGCCTTTGGGTCGGATCCAGCCCACGGATACGAAGCAGAGGTTCTAGTCGGCATCTGCAAAGCAGTTGTGCGTGCAAATGAGACCGGAAAGCTCTCCAAACAGCAAGAGCCCATGGCACGGCAGGCGCAGGCCATTGTCAACGCTTTGGCAGACGTCGGCATCATCGCACTGATCGATGAGGCTACTGGATACCAGACAGAGCGGGATCCAGAAGCCCTGCGGTTACTTGTCCAAGCCTATATTGAGACCGAAAAGCGCGAATGGGAGAAGGAGTTTCCCGACGATTACTACGTTACACTCAATCACATCTACGGCTCTGATCCATACGTGGAACGTGTTCGCGGCGGTATGGTAATTAACAAGCCGCAACACTTCGGAAACTTTACCAACAAGTACGTCTATAGGCCGCTAGAGAACGGAGAGGTTCTGAAGGAACTTCAGCGTTTAAACCCACAGATTAATGCAAAGGGAAGCCGAAAACAAAAGTTCCATCAGTTTTTGACCAAGGGATATGGTCTTGACAAACTCAGACAACAACGGCAAGAAGTTCTGACCATGCTGAAATTGGCCGACAGCATTGAGGAATTCAAACATCTATACGAGAAACGGTTCGGCCCACTTGATGACAGGTTAAAAATAATGCCGGACTTCTTCAAACCATCAACAGAACTTAAAGGGGACCTTTCCCCAGATGCTTTAGCTAGTGCAGTGGTTCAAGGGATGGGAGTCCGAAAGGCCAAGAAATCAATCCATTAAGTTTGTCTTGGCTACTATTGTATATAATTCCCTTACTTTTCTATCGGCGTTCTTCAGCTCACGGGCAACTTTGGCGGCGCGAGTCTTGGCGGCAGAGAGTCAGTTGGCCGCGTGCAAGCATCGGATCGTGGAGAAGGATCGACCGAGACCCAGATTCACCCGTGCTTTCAGACTTCTTTGGGTGTTGCTGTCCAGGATCTGGGATCAATGGTATCAGGTGGCACATCTAATGTAGCCGGCGACGGTCAAGCGCTGGCACACCACAGGCTTCCGTCTCTACTGGCGCCGGAAGTCGAGGGGCCGGCCCGGCCGTGCCTCCCTTGCCAAAGGAGATGCGCGATCTGATTCGCAAGCTGAGCCGAGAGAATCCTTTATGGAGTGCCGAACGAATCGAGGACACTTTGAGGCTTCTCGGCTACGATCCTCCTTGCAGCGACACGATCCGCAAGTACATGTCCCGCCCCAAGACTCACCCTGACAAGCCAACAACCTGGCTGCCCTTCCTGCGCAACCACCTGGAGGTCTCCTGGGCAATGGACTTCTTTACGGTGGTCACGGTCGGCTTCGCATTTCTGTACGTGTTTGTTGTCTTCGAACATGGTCGTCGGAGGGTGATTCATCTCGCGACGACGTACCATCCCTCCATGGAATGGGTCATTCAGCAGCTTCGAGAAGCCACTCCCTTCGGTCGGAAGCCCAAATACTTGTTCCGTGACAATGACGGCATCTACGGCCACGGAGTCCGGAAGTTCCTGGACAGCTGCAACATTGAAGAAGTGCGAACGGCTTACCGAAGTCCTTGGCAGAGCCCTTATATAGAAAGATTTTTCGGCACTCTCCGCCGGGAATTGCTTAATCACGTGATCGTGCTCAGTGAAAGGCACCTGAACCGTTTACTCAGGGAATACATTGAGCAGTACTACCATTCCGCCCGGCCCCATCAGGGACTGGACGGCGACACTCCCGATAACACCAGGAGTCCGGAGGTAGTTGATGGGCCAGTCAAGCTGCTCTCGTTTCCGATTTGCGGTGGCCTTCACCATCGCTACGAACGGGTGGCAGCGTAGGACTCAGGTCCACAACCAACTCATTCCCTCAACATCAGTCCGACACAGGCAAGGTCTGTCCGGCGGCCTAATTCAGCCGTCAAGCAACAGCCAGTCCGCTGGTTTTCGTCGTAGTTCGTAGTGCTCGCCGAGGAAGATCATTCAAATTTGCAACCTGAGCCTGCTCCCACTGGCTTCCTCATCGGTTGGATGGAGTTTTTCGGTTGGACAACGTGGCCGATGGCGACTGCCTCCTCCTGGAGCTTACCAGGATCCTCACTGACGGAACACCAATTGCAGGTGAGGACGTTGTGATCATCAGGAAGAAGGGTCGGCGCTAGGGAGGATGTTTACGGATGCCTTGGAGGACAAGTCGACATATCTTGGTTTCGGGAGCCCCAGACTTGGCCATGGTCCTTTACCACAACTGCGTGGCGCTTGGGAAGTATGATCCGTCACGCTGAGTGTCATACACTATTCAAAAGCAGAGGTGCGGTGACCCGCTCGCCGCTGCCGGGGTTTGTGAAAGTCGCTGATTCGAAGCCCTTTAGAATGGACTTACCTCTGGACACGGGCTGCCTTGCGCCTTTGGCGCGGATGATGCTGAGGAACTATCCAACCGGCACATGGTCCAGAAAAGCGCACATCCTGCTGATCGTTGACAGTCAGGAGGAGGACGATGAACACGTAATTTTTGCTGGCCGCTGGCATTAGCGCAGTCGGCGGTGTACTTCACTCGATTCTCGGAGAGCGCCTTCTGCTCTCGAAACTCGCGAGCGGGAAACTCCCAGAG
Organism: Acidobacteriota bacterium; assembly: GCA_965248635.1. Classification (GTDB taxonomy): domain Bacteria; phylum Acidobacteriota; class UBA6911; order RPQK01; family CBDAPI01; genus CBDAPI01. Next base: position 1,568,793 of record OZ252114.1, read on the forward strand.
ACCATCGGATCGCCAGTGTTCGCCCTTCGGGTGTTACGCCTGTTTTGGCATCTCGTGAGCGTGGCCTGGTGGGGCTTCGCAGCGCTGCTGGTTCTGCTGGCGTCGATGCCCGCTAGTGCTGATAATCAGCGACTGCTCTGGGCCATCGCGCTTACCTTCCTTGCCTCCGCCGTGGTGGCGCTCGTCGTATCAAGAGGCAAGCACTTCTCGTGGGGTCTGCTCCTGATTATTGCCGTCGTGATCTGGCTTGGCATTGGCTGATCTCTTGCATGTTACGAGGCATCACAGCTGACCCCATTTCTTGAACTCTCTGCTTCGCAGCTCTACGCTGAAGACCCCCACTTCGAGCTTGCAGCATCCGAATTCCATACGACGGAACAGAAACATCGGATCTAATACCAGTTGTCCAGAGCAAGCCAAGAAACGTCGCGTGGATGAACCAGCGAGTGGCGTACAATGCCGATTTATATCAATGGTGTGAGGTGGTGGGCTTAAATCAAAGGCCCCTGCTCTGGAGGCAGGAGATTGATGAAGAACACCGCACAACGGAGGCCTACCTTTCTGGTGTCTAAACCACTATCCCTACAGACTGTACACCCTACTCTGATAACATAGCTCCACACAGGTAAGCACCGGCAGCAGGGCGACCTGGTCATCGATCTCGACTTGATCATCCAGAGAGTCGCCGGCCGGGAACCAGCCGCACGGGAGCGCCGCTTCTGGTTGCCTCGAGCGATGCGGGAGCGGAACCGACTTCTCCGCTCGCTCGCTGATCCGAATGGGTATCGAGCCTGCTGGTTCATCATCTGTGGAGCCAAGAAGTCTGAGCGGGAATGGTGGGCGCGTCAGCTCCATGCCGAGATGGTGGTGCTCGACACTCCAGCAGATATCTGCATGGAGAGGATCCGCAGCTACCCGAAGCGCCAGGAGAAAGCCCAATGCGCAGCCGTTCGTAAGTGGTGGTGGCATTGCGAGGAGCCCGCTCCCATTTCTTTCAAGGGGCCTAGGGGGCAAACAGGGGGGGTAAGTCGTGTGCATAAACGGTCGGTCAGACATTTTGAGATTTCTGGAGATTTGACCGGAAAATGACCTGTGAAGTCTGCCAAACAGAGGTTGAGCCATCACGCCACGGCAGGCCACGGCGCTACTGCTCTGAGAAGTGCCGCAGCCGGGCCAGGCGGATGAGACCCGGCCGACTGCTTGACTTCCATCAGGCAATCGGTGAAATCGGCAAAAAGCCGGCGTTTGTGAAGGGCCAGGCAGCTCGTCTCTGGAAGCAGTACGCCGGACAATTGAACCTGACGCTGCTCGATGAGGAGATGTTTGGGGCGTTTTGCTGCCTGATGGCGGAGTTTCAGGAATCGCCGCAGGACTTCCCCACGGCCCGACTGACCCAGCTGCGCGGGTTGGCCAAATCCTTCGGCCTGACGCCCGACGGCCGGCGTGGGATCAGAGCAGAGCCACCGAGCAAACCGGATCCCCTCGAGGAGGAGTATTTCACCTGATCGCGTAACGGCGCCACATTCTTTACCCAACAATTCATCGACGCCTCAGCGCCGGCGGACGACGAGACCAACCTAGACAAGATAGACGGCGTCGAGCCGCTAGGTGAGGCAGACATCGAGGCTCTCCTCGGCCAAACGGTCTGCGCGGTCGTTTACGACAGCGATATAAGTACCGATGTAGACCAACTCTTTGGGAACTTGCAAGGGGCCACTATGGGTATCACGGCCTTTGAAGTGACGGCAGTAGATCCCAACCCCGCTGGGGGATCATATTTACCGCTGATCACGGTGAGCATACTGCAAGCGGACGGGGTATGCGCTCCGGTGCAAACATGCTCCTGTTGGACCCAAGAGGAGTTAGAAGGTTTAAGGTCGCCTGCGCCCGGTGATTTTGTAGAGTGTGCGGACAACCAATTCGTAGGAGGATTCGCGATAACTGGCCCGGACAACTTCACACTGGCCGTAGCGGCGGTGGACATACCGGAAGGGCTATGTATTTTGCAGGACGTATGCAACGCGCCGGGGGAACCATGTTTACAAGTGACTCGCGTTCTCTCAATAACCAACGCGGAAGGGCTCGGATGCATGGAACAAGCGGTACAAGCTTCGATCGATCGGGGTATAGTCTGTCCCGGTCAGTAATACCTTATTAGCAACTCAGGCGGGTGAGACCGCGACTTCGGCTGATTCCTCCCGTGAGCTGTAGCCCGGCTCCCGCCCATCCGCACCACCGCCGAACGTACGCCCCAAGCCGGGCGGGAACCAAATCCTGGCCCGGCTCTTGCTCATAAAGCCGGAGAACTCGGTCAGATCGTATCAACCAACCCCGCAGCCTCCGTCCGGGGCCCCAAGTACGTGGTCAAGCGCGGCAAGACGCCAGTGTTGAGGCCCGAGCAGGCCAGAAAGCTTCTCGACTCTCTCCCAACTGACCATATCGGTGGGCTCAGAGATCGAGCCATTCTCGGCATCATGTGCTACACCTTCGCCCGTGTGGGAGCTGTAACGGGCATGCGCGTGCAGGACTACTACCAGAGTGGTAAGCGCTGGTGGTTCCGGCTGCTCTCCCGGGGAAGCATTTCCCGTTTGTTACCCAGAGCGTTACCCAGGAGCGGAAATCGGGGCTTTTCTTGGCTGATCGAAAACCTGTAAGTCCTTTTAAATGAATGGTGGAGGTAACCGGATTCGAACCGGTGACCCCCTGCTTGCAAAGCAGGTGCTCTGCCAACTGAGCTATACCCCCACGTGCTTATTTTTCAACGACTTACAGAGATTGAGCTTTGTCGGCGTTTTCGCTGGTGGGGAAAACTGTGCCCATTCTTCCCCGGCTGAGGCCCTGAATGGCGGCTCTCTTGTGCTCATCACTCAGGTGGGCATAGCGCTCAACCATCTTGATGCTGCGCCAGACTCCCAGCTCCTGAATCGTCCTCACGTCGGTGCCCCCCATGCCAAGTCGTGATGCAAAGGTGTGCCGCAGGACATACGGGGTGACGCCCGTGAGTTTAGCACGCCGGCAGGCACCATCGAAACTGCTCTGGTTGCTCCGCAGACGGCTGCTAGCCCGGATTATGCAGGAGATCTAAATTCAAGTGAGATTTGGGCCCAGAAAAAAGGCCGTAGCTCTCTGATATAAAAGGGTTTAGAGAAACAAAGACCCTAAACAGGAGCTACGGCAATGTCAAAAACAGTCTGCCAGAATACCCTGCCATTTCATAGCCACAGAAACATCACGGCTCGTTTTGATGGGGGGAGCCTCACTTCCGACGCAGGATGGTTGTTGTTTGGATCGCTGGATCGTCAACATCGATTGTGCGAGGGCTTCAGTTCCTGTATTTCGGAAAGTCGAGACCAACGCTACATTCGTCATGACCTGTTGAAGTTGATCCGACAACGAGTCTTGCAGATCGTGGCCGGCTACGAAGACTGTAACGACGCCGATACGCTGCGCTCGGATCCGATGCTCAAGACAGTCTGTGATCAGTTGCCCGAGAGCGATCCCGACTTGGCCACCCAGCCGACTTTCTCCCGTTTGGAGAACTCCGTCACCAAGAAGGATCTGATGCGTCTGAGCCGGTGGCTGCTAGGCCGTTATGTGCGCTCCCTGAAGAAGAGACGCCCCAGCAAGATCATCCTGGATCTGGACAGTACCGATGACCACACTCACGGCCAACAGGAGTTCTCCTTCTACCACGGGTATTACCGAAACCACATTCTGCATCCTTTGCTGATCTTCGATGCCGCCACGGGAGACCTGGTGTGTGCCATGTTGAGACCTGGCAACAAGGGGGCTGCCTCTCACATCGTGCCCGTTTTGAAGCGCGTCGTGGAGGCCATCCGACAAGGAGTGGGGACGGATGTCGAGATTGAGATTCGGGCCGACAGCGGCTTTGCCACGCCTCGGCTCTACGAGTTCTGTGAAGGTGAAGAGAATAAACTCCAATATGTCATTGGGTTAAGTCGAAACCCTCGCCTGCAGCGAGTGGTCGAGCCGCTGCTGGATTCGACTCGGCTGAGGTTCGTTGAGCTGGAGGAAAAACAGCGTCAGTTTGACGAGTTTCTTTATCGAGCCCACAGCTGGGATCGATCCCGTCGCGTCATTGTCAAAGTGGAGGTCGATCAGCGTGGGATCAACCGTCGCTTTGTAGTCACCAACCGGGACGATCTCTGCTCCCAATCACTTTATGACCACTACACAAACCGAGGGCAGACCGAGAACTTCATCAAGGCCTTCAAGAATCATCTGAGCATGGACCGACTCAGCTGTCATCGATTCCTGGCCAATCAGTTTCGACTCCTCCTGCATGCACTGGCTTACCAGATGTTCGTGCGCCTGCGCGACTATCTGCACGGAACCCCCTGGCACAAGCTCGAAATCGAAACCTTACGTCGTCGGGTCCTCAAGATTGGGGCCCGGATCCGACAAACCACTCGACGCATCTGGGTCCATCTTTCCTCAGCCTTCCCCGAACAACCCCTCTTCCACCTCGTCTTGAGTCGCCTCAACTCCAGCTAGCCTCTCCCAGCTCCCCAAAAAACCGCTTCCTACACATATCGAGGCCCAGATCTGTCTGAAATTCACTCCCCCAAGCATTTCAACCCCCTCGCCAACCGATATTCTTCGCAAATCCACCGGTCACACGTGCCCGCTTCCGATTTGGGCCACTTCTCAAGTCTTTTTCAATACCCGATTACGGTTCTTGCATAATCCGGGCTAGAACACCGTTCATCTCGTGAGGCGCCAACTGGTATTGTCGCGTCAGAATGAAGGGACAACTGAGTCGGAGAGCCTATCTTGGACTGAGATCGGCCCTTGCGCTTCTCTACATTCACGTTAGACGCTCGGACATCTTTTGAACTGACCTTTGGTCCCCCCGCCTTCGCGGTCTGTCCTCGGCACCGCTTCAGCCCTTCCCTGACGCGGCCGAGCGACATGGATCGCCGAGGCAAGTCGAGGATCACTTTAACTCGGGATCTCTCGTTCTCGTCCAAAGATAGGTACAGCATTCGAGCACTGGGGGGCGGTTGACATGGTTCCCTCCCGAAACGACGTCGAATCGGATCACTCGTCTGAGAGAGTCTGTTTGTAGATCCGCTGAGTCAACGACGCGTTTGCCAGACTGGTACGGAAGATCGGATGCTGCAGGGAGGCCAGGGTGCTGTCAATCACGCCGCGAGCTGCCTGGTACTCCTGCCGGGCCTCCACAGATTTACAATCAGCGGCATAGAACTCCGCCAAGGCGAAGTGCGTCTTCCACAATTGAGGTGGGTTGTCGATCGTCTCTGCGAATCGAAGGGCCTTGCGCAAGCACGCCTCGGCCTCTTCCCACCGGCGGTGCCCTAGTGCGATTTCCCCCTTCAGACGCCATCCTCGAGCCAGGTTCTTTTGGGACCCGGAACTGGTGGCCAGATCCAGGCTCTGTTCCACAAAAGATTCTGCCTTATCCAGATTCCCGCGCCTCAGCCAGAGTTCACCCAGGCCCGCATAAAGGCGGATTGAGTACCTGTAGCGCATCCAGGAACTGGTGTCCGGTGCCTTCGCGTAGCGGTGAATCTTGTCGAAGGATTCGAGGGCCAGCTTCAGGTCACCCAGTGCCAGGAAGTTCTCCCCCAGGTTCAACTCCGCATTGGGAAGGGTTCCTGGATCGTTGCGCCTCACTCCTATCTCGGCGCTCTGGCGGTTGAGTTCGATGGCGCGCTCGATATGGCCGAGTTCGCCGTGAAGCCATCCGAGGCAGTTGAGGAGTCGGTGATGAATCGCTTCGTCCCCAACTTTCTCGGCCAGTGTCAAGCCCTCCTGAAACAGTCCCAGGGCCTCGTCATAGCTGCCCCGGCCTGTGAGGGTGATTCCATAGAGGAAAAAGTTGAACAGCAGGGGAACCAGGAGGTTGTGTTCCCTGGCTAACGCAAGCCCTTCTGCTTGGAAGTGCGATGCTGCGGCATACTCCCCTTCCCAGTTCTTGAGGAGGCCGGCAGTGGCCAGGGCCAGTGAGAGGTGCACCGGGTCTCCCGCCTTCTGGCTCATCACCAGGGCCTTTTCGATCTCAGCCCCGGCCGATTCATGCTCACCTCTGACTGCACGGACAAAGCCAATCGTAAAGTGGGAGCGGGCCAGAACCGACCTGGCCTCCAGCGGCTCGGCTACCGCAATAGCCCTGCGGGCGGAAACAATGGCATGATCCAGATCGCGAATCCAGGTCGACGCCCAGGCAATCAGCGCCTGAGCGGTGGCTTCTCGAGTGCCATCTCCGGCCTCACGGGCTAAAGCCAGAAGTCTTTCCGACTCGGCCCGGGAAGCTTCAAAATCACTCATCACAAAGGCGAGAGCGGATCGAGCCTGGTGGATGTCCATCACCGTCACGGCGTCGACCGCGTCACCCAGCCGATCGGAGACTGCCAGAGCGTGCCCGTAGAGGACCATCGCCTCACGGGTGGCAAAGGCCTGAGCAGCTTTCTCCGCCGATTTGCACAGGTACTCGAGTGCTTTCACCCACGCCTCTCCCCGCTCGAAGTGGTGAGCAAGAACTTCACAGTGATCAGTCAGCCGACCTGCAAAGAGCGCCTCCATCGCCGCTCCGATCCTGTAGTGCAGTTGCTGCCGATGCTGTTTCAGCAAAGAGTTGTACGCCACCTCCTGGGTAAGGGCGTGACGAAAGACATAAGTCACTTCGGGAAAGAAGCGCTTTTCGAGAATCAGTTCGGTGGCCTTGAGCTCCCGCAGATAACGCTCCGTTCCTTCGCCAAAGTCAGCCAACTGATCCAGCAGGCGATGGGTGAACTCCCGGCCGATCACCGAGGCCAGCTGGAGAGTTTCCTTGGGCCCCTTCTCCAGGTGATCGATGCGAGACATGAGCACTTCCTGAAACCCGTCGGGAACGCCGATCTGATCAAGCGTCTGGTCAGGACGTGCTTGTCTCCACGGGGCGCAATCGCTCCTGTCTCTCGAAGCGACCGGACAACCTCCTCCACAAAGAATGGGTTTCCCTCGGCCTTTTGAACGATGAGGGCCCCCAATTCCCCGGGGAGATCTTTCGCAGCCATCATCGCTTCCGCCATCTGCAGTGTGTCTTCGCTGGAGAGAGTGTCCAGAGTCATTCGCGCATGATAGGTCCGGTCCCCAAAAGGATGGACATAGTCAGGTCGGTAGGTGAAGAGACACAGCACCCGGCTGGAGGGAATGCTATCGGCCATCAAGACCAGGAACTCTTCCGTGGCCCGGTCCATCCAATGCAGGTCCTCAAAAAGGACAATCTGAGGCTTCATCTCGGCAGCCCGGAGGAGAAGCCTTCGAAGGGCATCGAACACCTCTGCCCTCCTCAGTTTGGGATCCATTTCCTGACCGCCGGATCGCCGGGATTGACACCCAAAAGGTAGCGTAGAAAGGGGAGAATTGGTTCTAGCTGAGGATCGAGTTCGAGAACACCGTTCGCGGTCTTCTCCAGAATCTTGTCCTCCGAGTCGTCCTCTTCTATCTGGAAATTACGCTTGAGTAGGTCGATCAGCGGATGGAAAGCCATGGACTGTCCGAAGGACATCGAGTGTCCCTCGATCCAGGTGGCCCGTTTTCCTGTGCTGCGACGAAACTCCCTCACAAGCCGAGACTTCCCGATGCCCGCGTCACCGACCAGAAAGACAATTTGACCGTGACCTTCCCGAGCCCTCTCAAAAGACTCGGTGAGGAGCTGCAGCTCTCGCTTGCGTCCCACAAAAGGAGTGAGCCCGCGCCTGGTTTCCGCCTCCAGGCGTGTCCCCATCCGCCGCGCCGACAGAACCTCCCAGGCTTGAATCGGCTCATGTTCCCCCTCTATCCGGGCTGCATCCAGGAATCGAATGGTGCAATGTGCCTCGACCAGTCCACAGGTACTTTCGGAGATGAGAATTTGCCCCGCCCCGGCACGCGACTGAAGGGAATCTGCGACCTCAGTCGTGTTTTCAATCGGTGTGTAGTTCATCCCCAGATGGTCCCCAATGGGGCCTACGATGACCTCTCCCGTGTTCAGTCCCATGCGGGGAGACGCCTTCCACTCTCAAGAAGTCAACTCCGTTGCTCTCAGCCGCTCGCGGAGATTGACAGCCGCCAGCACTGCCCTCCGGGCGTGATGCTCATGGGCAGTTGTAGATTGTTGTAACTGATCCTGGGAAACGATCTCCTCGAGTTCCTGAAGACTGAGAGAGGGGCCGCAGTGAGGGCGAGCCCGAACGGAGTGCCCCTCTCGGCGGCCGACTCAACCCGGTCCCCTGAGTGGTCTACTCGCCCCGTTAACCCCCTTGAAGTCTCTGCTGTTGGAGATATCCAACCCAGCGGTCGAGGCGACATAGCTGTGTGGCCGTCAGGAGACACTTCCGGGGACCCAGAAGGCTATTTTGACCTCGACTTGGCTCTTTGCCGGCGCCTCTTCTTTTGCCGTTTGAGACTCTCGGCCAGACGGATGCTCTCCCAGTCGAACTCGTAGATCTGGCAGCGATGGGTGAGCCGGTCCAGCAGGGCCGCCGTCAGGGAAGCATCGCCAAAGACCCGGGTCCATTCGGCAAAGGCCAGGTTGGAGGTCACCAGCAGTGAAGCCTTCTCGTAACGATTGGAAAAGACTTGATATAGCAGTTGGGCTCCTTCTTCCGAAAACGGGATGTAGCCGAGCTCATCGAGGACGATCAGGTGAAAGCGATCGAGCTTTCGAAACACTCGCTCCAGCTGTCTTTCCTCCCGGGCCTCCACCAGCGTATTGACCAGGCCCGAAGCACTGTAAAACCCAACCCGGTGACCGCGCCGGCAGGCCTCCACTCCCAGCATCGTGGCCGCATGCGTCTTGCCCGTACCGTGTTTGCCGATCAAAGCCACGTTCTCTCGCTCATTGATCCAAGTGCATTCGGTCAGCTCCCGTACCTCGACCCCGTCCAGTGTGGGCCACAGTGCGAGATCCGTCTTCTCCAGCGTTTTCATCACCGGAAAGCGCGCTTCCTTGAGCCGGCGCTCCAGCTGATTGGCACGACGCTGCTCGAGTTGCCGGCTCACCAGATCCAGCAAGAACGCCTCGTAGCTGGCCCTCGTTTCCCGGGCCTGGCGCGCACACTCGGCGTAATCTCGCCGCATCGTAGGCAGCCGCAGCTCCTTGAGGTGATCCTTCAGCAATACCGCTTCACTGGCGCGGCTCATCGCCTACTCCCCAGCAAGGCATTGAAGCTCGCCACAGCCATCCTCTCGACCCGACGGTCCGTGATCCCCGGAATCAGCTGGGCTGGCAGGGGCTTGATCGAGCGGCTGGAACTTTCCTGGTAGCGGATCCAGTGCCGGATCGAAGCCAGGCTCGGGCATTGCAGCTCCAGCACCCGGGTAATTGCTTTTTCGACAAGTGTTTCCGGATAGCGCTGATGCAAGCCCAGGATGCCGATAAACTCTCGAGTGCCGGAGTTCTCGCCCAGGCGGCTGCGCAACCTGGCGAGCAGCACCTCGTAGTCCGCAGGCCAGCGGGCTCGCCACTGCAGAATGGGCCGGGCACTTTCAAACGATCCAGGCCGCTGCTGGAGCAGATCCAGATAGTGCAGCGAATCGATCTTCCACTTGCTGTTGGAAAAAACTCGCTCGTGCTCGGCGATCTTCCGATCCTCTGCAAACACCTCCACCTTCCAGCAGCTCACATGCGACCACACCCAGCGACCCACATACGCTCTGGGCACGGAGTAGCGATTGCGGTCCACTCGCACCGTCTGGTAGAGATCCACTTTCACTCGCAGCGGCTTGTAGTTGTCATAGGGGCGCTGGGGCAGGGGCAGCAGTCGCGATCTCTCCGACTCGAATCGCTCCTGGACAGTTCGATCATCTTCCCGGACCGCAATCCGGTGACTGCCATACTTCTGGCAGCGTTCCAAGAGCATCTGGTTGAGCTGTTCGAAGTCTTTGACTCGGGGCAACGGCACCAGGAAGTTTCTCCGCGCAAAGCCGACCAGGCCCTCCACTCCACCCTTCTCTCGGCCTAATCCCGGAGTGCAAAAGCGGGCCTGGTACGTGTAGTAGCTGCGAAAGGAGACAAAGCGTTCCTGCTCCACTCGTTTCTTGCCCCGCAGAATCTTTTTCACCGCGGGGCTCAGGTTGTCATACACCAGGGTCCGAAAGATCCCCTGGAAGTAGGCAAAGGCTCGCATGTGGGCGTCAAAGAACATCTCCTGACGCTCCCAGGGATAGGCTCTCACGAAGGCCTTGCCCGAGTAGCGTGAGCGCATCATGAACAGCTTCACCATCCGCCGCTCCCCTGCCATCTCGACCCAGGCTGTCCCCCAGTCTACTTCTGCCTCCCGGGCCACTTCCGGGTCCAGTGGAACCACCGCCTGCTTGCCTCCGTAGCCGTGAGCCGCCTTCCACTCCCGCACCCAGCGCCGCACCGTCGACTCGGCTCCCCCAAATCCGTACTCCTCGACCAGCCGATCCCAGATCCGGCGAGACGTGTGACGCTGACGCCGCGGCCGATCCCGGTCTCCCAGCAGCCAGCCCTCGATGATCTTTTCCACCGGATTCATGACCGGGCATCTGGTTGGCTTTCGGCGTCGGTACTTGGGCTCCAATCCTTTCAAGGCTTTGCGAATCGTTTCCCGATGATGACCTGTCTCCCGACGGATCTCTCGGATGCTCTTTCCGTATACGCGGTGGGCTGTTCTGATAAGCTCGTACTGGTCCATCCCAATCACTCCGGCCTCCGTTCCAGTTGTTCGTTTTGCTTTTGAACAAAACTAGAACAGAGGTCTGATTGGGGTGGGTCACTTTTACTCGATCACTCGCCCCAATCCGGGTCACATTTACGATAGCGAAATCATCTCAGGGACCGTTACTAATTCAGTTGCACTCAGATATCTTTTCAACACAGCACGTACCTCCGTCTAACTGGCAGACTTGTCTATGGGGATTGAGGGAGGTCGGTCTTCTCCCAATTTGTTTTCCGAGATCCCTCTACGATGAAAGACCAGCACACCTGTTACATCCTTGGTCTTGCTTCTGATCACCGATCCTGCCGTAGTCAAACTGCAAGAACCTTCCCTGACCTTCTTGGTTTCTCCATCCATCACCTCAAGCTCATTCTCTCCCTTAAGGGCTGGCGCAAAAACAAAATCACAGTACTCAGGGCATCAATACCACCTGTAGCTTCCCGATGTTTCCCGCTCATTTCTCATTAAACTTCGTTAAGTTAAGCAGTTACGACGGTTGTAAGGAGTGGGAATAGTTGGTATAATTACCCCTTGTGTGATACGTAGAGGGGAAACTATACCAAATGAAAAGGTCACGAGAACGCGATACGAAACTGCACAACCTGTTAACTGACAATAGGATAGCCACGATTGAGGAGCTCAAGGCAGCTCTTGAGACCACAGCCACCATGACGGTGTTCCGTGGTCTGTCACGACTGGGCTATCTGAGCAGCTATTCACACCGGGGCCGGTTCTACACCTTGGCGGAGATTGCTGACTTCGATGGTCGGGGTTTGTGGAGCTGGCGCTCGGCCCGCTTCAGCCGATTCGGGAATCTGCAGGAGACGGCAGCCGTGTTGGTGCAGCGATCCGAAGCGGGCTACACCGCCTCGGAGTTGGAGTCGGTGCTGCAGGTGGAGGTCAAGCATGCCTTGCTGCGACAGGTGCGCCGAGGCAGGATTGGGCGCACTCGCTTGGGGGGAAACTTCGTCTACCTCAGCGAGGAGGCTGGTGAGCGGAGGCGTCAGGAGTTGATGCGCCAAGAGGGCGAGGATCGCCGGCAGGTGGGTGCCACCCTGGAGAGCGAGTTTCTGCCGGACGAACTCAGGGCGGCCATCATCCTGTTTTTCAGTCTGCTGGATGAGAAGCAAAGACGGCTCTACGCCGGCCTGGAGGCGGCCAAACTGGGCCACGGAGGTGACCGGAAGATGGCCGAGCTTCTGGATCGGTCCCCCAGACCGTGGCCAAGGGGCGTCGGCAACTGTTGACCGGTTCGGTGAGGCGGGGCCGGGTGCGCAAGGCGGGCGGGGGTCGAAAACGCATCGAAAAAAAACGCCGCAGGTAATCGAGCAGATCCGTTGCCTGCTGGAGCCGGATACCGCTGGTGACCCGATGTCGGCCAGGAGATGGACTCATCAAACGGCCGAAAAGATCGCCCGCTGCCTGGCCGAAAGTCTGCAGCTGAAGATCTCGGCCACGGCTGTGCGTCGCTTGCTCAAAAAGCTGGGCTATTCGTTAAAGAGTAACCGAAAATGCCTGTCGGCGGGAAACTCCCCTTATCGGGACGCCCAGTTCGCGATCATCAAACGATTGCGCCAGCAGTTCGCCCAGAGCGGCGACCCGGTCATCTGCGTCGATAGTAAGAAAAAAGAGCTCATCGGTCTGTTCAAGAACCCCGGTAAGATCTGGTGTCGCGACGCCCCGCAGGTCCAAGACCATGACTTTCGTTCCCAGGCTGTGGGCTTGGCCTGCCCCTATGGGATCTACGATGTGGGCCGCAACTTTGGCGTGCTGGTGGTGGGGCAGTCCGCCGATACGCCAGCCTTTGCCGTCAACAGCATCCTCACCTGGTGGCGTCAGCACGGTCAAGACCACTACCGCCGGTCCCAACGCCTGCTGGTTCTCGCCGACTGTGGCGGAAGCAACGGAGCCGCCCCTCGCGCCTGGAAGAAGCTTCTCCAGGAGAGGCTCGCCGACCCCTATGGACTCACCATTACCGTGGCCCACTATCCCCCGGGCGCCAGCAAGTGGAACCCCATCGAACACCGACTCTTCAGCGAAATCACCAAGAACTGGGCCGGAGAGCCGCTCAAAAGTTTTCAGACCCTCGTCGACTTCGCCCGCAAAACACGCACCCTGACCGGGCTACGCGTGGAGGCCTACCGCGACCGGCGAGTTTACCAGAAAGGAATCAAGGTTTCAGACCAGCAACTGGAGCAGCTTTCCTTCGCTAGAAGCAACTTCCTCGGAAAATGGAACTACACTTTCTCACCCAGACCCCAAAGCCGTGCACAACCGCACTCGGAGGCGATTCTAACCACCGTTCAAGCCGACCCGCCGACCCCTGAAACCCAGCAAGCTGCTTAGTCCAAAATGTAAAGTTAATTCCGCGCCGACCCTAAGCACAAAAAAGAACTCGTCTTTGTCATGCACGTGGAAAGGGAAAACACCGTCAAATACGGTCACAAAACAGAAATAGTCATCGATGTCAAAGATTGTGGTTCGTTTCCAGGTTTCCTTTGCTTTAGGACAAGGTCTAAAACATTTACCTTTTCCATTTTTTCAAGCTTATCTATAGGCATGGGTTCTCCAACTAATTTGCGTCGAAAGCTCCGACCGCTGGTTTGCGTTGTTAAGCGATTGCATGCTTATTGTTTGCTCAGGCCACCTTTTTGCGAGGCTTCGTAGGAAAAAATTTCAGCTCCACCGTTGACGTTGATAATTTGACCCGATATGAAGGCCGCCTCGTCCGACACCAGGAACGCCACGGCGCCGGCAGTATCTTCAGCTTTGCCTAGACGCCCCATGGGAATGATGGTTTTGTACGCTTTGTTCACTTCGCCCGGTTCGAGGCCGTACTTCTTCTCGCGCCGCTCAACGTTGTCTCGCCACAAGGGCGTGTCGGTCAGGCCCGGACTGACCGCATTGACCCGGATATTGTGTGCTCCCAATGCCACGGCCATCGTCTCGGTCATGCTGTCGATGGCGATCTTGCTCGTACCGTAGTGCAGCGCCATCGGCCGGCTTTGTTTGCCGGAGGTAAGCTTCACCTTGTGGCACTCCGAAATGGTTGAGAGCCAGATCACCGGGGCTCGACTCTGGCAGCTGGCCCTCCTCGCCTTTCACCGTCGGCAGGCAGAGCTGGCTGGACCCCCCTACCTTGAGCACCTGGGTGCCGAGCTGGTTCGGGACCTCGACGAAGCGGAGCTTCGGCCTGGGGAGTACGTCCTTCAGGTTCTAGCAGCCGGGGTGGGTCGGACCTGGAAAGGTTATCATCGTCCCACCAGTGAACCATAGGAAGCTTCTCCCCAGGATCGGGGGGGATTGGTACGAGATTCGCGGGGTCGACTCTGGGCGGGGGCCCTGCAAGCCTCTTCAACCGATCCTAAATTATCCCGAATCGCAACAGACTATACCAGATTTGTGCGGAAAATCACATAGCAGGCGGGGAGCCCTTCCAGCAAAGATGGTCTTACCTCGGAACCCGCCTGGATTTGAAACAAAAGGGCCGATTTCTATATCCTATTCAGCATGACCGATTTGAGACGAGGCACCGTCCCGCTCGCGGTGGCCTTGGTGTGCCTGTACTGGCTGACGACCGGAACCAGCCCGGCAGGTGCCTGGACAGAGACCGCCACCCTTGCCCAAGAGCGCCAGTCAATCAACACCATCTCTTATAATGGGCAGGAGTTTCTCAGCTCTTTCAATTCGGCCAGAGATGAGACCCGTCTTGTACTCGTCTTTTCGCCCACCTGAGGAAAATGTCTTCGGGGGGCCTCCGAAGTCAGCCAGGTGCTACATCAATTGCCGGATGCCGGGGTCGAGGTCCTTGTCCTCTGGGCACCCATACAGGAAACCGACAGCCGCTTCGCTGCTCAAAAAGCGACTACCTACCTGAACGAACGGAGAGTCAAACACTTCTGGGATCTCTGGAACTTTGGCATGACCCACTACACGAAAAAGCTGAACTATCCCGAAGGCAAAACAGCTTGGGATCTTTTCGTTTTGTACAAGCCGGGGACCGAGTGGATCATACCCGGACCGGATCCCGATCCCGACTACTGGATGCAGCACCACTACGCGGACATCGAACCGCTCTACGACAAGACCAAGCTGAAGACTCAGATCGAGAAGCTGCTCGAATAGCGAGCTCTCGTCAAGTCGGTGCTGTTCAGGGTTGTGGAGTGGCTCAGGGACAACCAGCCGGCATGGCCAAGAGAGCGTCGGCCAGCCGGCAAAGTAATTCTCGACCGGCGCAGCCTTATTGACCTTGACTGGGCAGGTCAAGGGGCCACGGAGCAGGTGGCGCTGCCAGGATCCTGTCCGTTTCCTCGATCAAGGAGAGCAGTTCTCGACGTTGCTCGGGGTTGGCAAATATGAGGGACGGGCTCTGATAATACCGTGCTTCCTCAGCCCACCCTGCGCGCACAGCCTCTCGAGCATCCTTGAAGTGGACTGGGTTTCCGTTCTTTAGAAAATACAGAGGATTCGCGTGGGCCCATATCTCACTCTCCCCCTCCAGATTACGAGCCTTGGTTCGCGCCGCAACCCAGGTACTTTCGTGGATGGGGAAATTGAAATGCAGAGACAAGTCGGTGGAGCACAGGTCCCCGGCCCGGACGGCAACGGTTTTTCCGTTAGCAATGATCTCGATCTTCTCGATCGGCCTGTGGAAAAATGCCCTGGCCACTCCTTCGATCCGTCGGGACGAACCGGCCCACGGCACGATCGCCCCGGAGGTCTCGTGATTGGCGGAGAATTCAAGCAGCGGGCCGTTACTCACGACGGCTGTTCCCGGTCGGACACCTTCTGCCCAGACATCGTAAGCTGACTCCCCGGCCTTCCCCAGAACGAGTGCTCTCTCGGGCCCCAGCAAGGGAAAAGTGCGAGGCCAAGATTCGTATGTGCCCAGGTTAGCGGGGAAATCGCTCCCCGCATTCCCTACCACCCGAAAGCCGGCGTTCAACAATTGATACCAGTCTTCAGTATGCAGCTTTCCAAACTGGAAGAGTTCGACAAAGTCGATCGTATTCCTGACCAGATTCAGAATCAGGGTCGAATGGGGCTGACTGCCGTAAAAGTGGGCAAAGCCCCCGGTAGCGTTCAACTTTTTCGCCTCGTTGAAAAGGAGAGTCGGAAAGGGATAGGCCTCTGGTGAGTTTCCGTAGACCTCGCCCAGACTGAGTGGGCCAACCATGCGATCAGGGCCCAGGAAGAGTGTGTGCCCGTAAAAGAAACTGCGGGATTCATGGCCGGAGCGAAACGAATACCCTGCCGACCGAGCCTCTCCATCGCGTCCAAATGCATACTGAACTGCAGCATGCTGCTGCCGCTGCAGCTCCAGGAAATTCGCGACGGAAAGGTCCTCGGCCGCCAGCCAGCCCAGGAAGATGTCGTTGTCCTCTCTGGCACGCATTAAATGGATGTGGTCGTCACCCGATAGCCACTCCTCCTGATGTCCGGGAGCGATCGGCTTCGAGTTCGAGTTTGACCTGCTTTTCTTCGCCTGCCTCGAGCGTAAATTCGTTAATTGCCGGTCTAAAAAACATTCCTCGATATGCTTCAAGGCGATAGGTTTCGCCAATGTCCGTTCGCGAACGAGGCAAGTCAAACCGGCCCCGCCCGGTAAGCAGGATCAGGTGGGACCTATCGGTGGCAGTCACCTCGAGCGTCTTCGGTTGATCCTCTCTTCGCCACAACCGCTCTCGATAGAAGAGATCAGGCCTCAGCGGCAGCAGACTCTCCACAGGGCTGAGCCGAAAAGGCTTCCCCCCTTTGAACAGATAAACCCTGGCTGGAATCATTTCCCCGGTACCGGCGTGCACGGTTACGATCTCCAGACTCGCGGCAAATTGTGGCCGCAACGGGTCATGCAGCGGGGCTGAACCGACGCTAGACAGAGTTCCTGCCAGCAGGGCAAGCAGCCACAACCCTCGGGCCCAAAAGACCGGCCCCGTAGGCGTCTTCGGTTTGAGGCAGGCGCCCGGTTCACTCCCACCGCCCGTAAGAGTGCGTTTTGTGAGCGCTCTCAACTCGCGAGGATTCCGGCGCCTCGCTTCACACATCTTCCGTTGTCTCGCGTCCAAGCTCATGGTCACCTCCGCATCGTTACTTGCCGTAAAGAGATCTACCTCGAGGCTCAATCGCTCCCGGGACCTCCTCGCGAAATGTTGCCTCGGCAAATGTAAACAATTGAGATTGTCTGAGTTCGTAACGTCGAAACTCCTCGAGATAATAGTGTCGCGCTAACTGCAAGCCCAGACATAGCTCCGTAGCTGTGCTGCCACCCTTCCGCCGGTTCGCGGGCGCGACCGATAGGCTGATTATGGTGTTACCGAGAAATCCTTCACGAAAGTCACAGAAGATGTCCTGGACTTTGCAAAACTTCGCGTGGACGATCTGGTTGTGCGGATGAAATGGTGCGTTCCCAGCCTGGTAATTGTAGTGAGCGAAATCGATCTCGACTTCAAACAATCCCGTGCAGCTCTGACCGCGATCTTCATCGATTCCATCACTCGAGGTGACTTGGATTCGTTTCATAAAGCCGTCGTGAAAACCATTGAAGTAGTCGAGCACCTTAGCGGCCTCTGCCGCAGAGGAGACCAGAAAGCTTTGTGGCTCAGTCATATGAGCCCACCAGGCTCAACCGCAAAGCTTGGGCCCCTATCCAAGAAGCATTCGGAAAGAGAGCGCTTCGACTGTCGAGAGTAACCGTGATCTCGCTCATCCCTTCGATATCCTGGCTCCTGACGGATGCTTCTCCTGAAAGGGCCGAACCTGATGGCAGTGGGACCCACTGAGAGTCATCGAAATCCTCCCACCGCACCGCCAGCGAACGTCTCACCTGGTTGGCCTCAAAGCTGAACCCCAACTTCAACGGGTTCAGCCAGATTCCATTTCCGGTATCGTTCAGAAACTTGATGGACAGGGTGAGGCTACTACCCATTCTCTGAGCCACCTCCAATTGAAGCTTGGGCGGAGCAGAAGCCGCTTCTTGAAGGCTCTTGAGAAAGCTCAACAGCGAGCCTTTGGAACAGCCATCCACAGTCTCCGCGGTGAAAAAAAGATCCAGCTTACCGGCTTCGACGCTACCCCAACCGGCGTCTTGATAATAGGCATGGCCGGGCAGGATCCGCTGTAAGAAGAGAATCCTCAACTCGCCCTCTTTATAAGTGGGGCCAACCCAGGCGCTGGCCCCAAAGCGAATTGCCGGCGACAGTGCTCCCTTCACCACCTTGAGGATCCTGACCTCCCCGTACATGGGGCCGTCGGAGGCCATCCGAGTATCATCCGCTGAGAGAATCTCCCCCAATGCAATTACATCCGCTTCCCCAACCAGTCGCTCGTATGGACCCGTCCCAGTCTGCCCCGAACTCGTGAGCCCCAAGAAGAGATAAGTGAGAATAAACCTTCTAGCCATCTGTGCTCATCATACTCTCTGGACGCCTGAAGACTCCGGCTTCAGCCGCCGCTCGGCTCTTTCCAGCGGCCTCGGCCAGCCCACTCGGGCTCCTGGCAAGGGGGGAGGTCGAATGCCTAACACCGAGAACCGGTAAACTGGTGTTCCTCTGGATCATGCGGATTGTTATTGATACGAATGCACTTGTTGCTGCACGGTGGTCTCCGAGAGGTTCAGCCAGTCAGCTCCTTGATCTCTGTATTGGAGGGCAGGTGACGGTTCTCCTCACACCCGAGATCGAGGGCGAGAATCGGGTCATTCTCAGGAAAGTGAAACCCTCTGAGCAGTTTTGGAAGCGCTTGGAACAGCTGTACAGCAACGCGCTTCCGATAAAGCCTGGACCTCGAATCACGGTATCCGAGGATCCGGGTGACAACAAGTTTCTCGAATGCGCTGTGGCCGGCCAGGCAGATTACATCATTTCAAGTGATCGACACCTCCTCGATCATGACGGGTACACGGGGATCCGCATCTGTAAAGCGCGGCAGTTTCTGGAGGAGAATCCCTCATTGACGGGACACTAGATTTGCGACGAAAGTCTTGTTTTTCCCATCGACGTTTAGCTTCCGACGGACAGCCAGACTTCTTGGGGGAAAGTAGTACCTATCGCTGAGAAGGACCCGTCCTTCCCAAAACGGAGTATACGTCCACCACCCGTTCTCCACGGCAGACGAACATCCGGTCGAAGCAGTTGACACTCATGTCGAGGTTCGACATAACCAGCTCAAACTGGTCACCGAGCTTCGGCTCGCGGTCGGCTTCATCCCATTCGAGCATGCCGTACTCAGCACCGGCGCCTCGCACACGGAGGTCGGGACGGCCCTTCACCATGTCGGTGGGTTTCGTCATCGACTTGTTGCCCGCATCGATGGCGGCCTGTTTCGGATAGTGCTTACTGATTACCGTAGTCAACACGGTCAGCGCAAGCCCGAAATCGTCATAAGTTGGGTCACCGTCTTTACTCCCGATGCGGCTATAAACGGAATCCATCAGCGCGTAGGAGCCGGCTTGGAGTTCGGTCAGACCGTCTTGCCGCTCACTGTCAATGTTGTAGCTGCCCGTGCTGCCTCCGGTCACAATCTCGACCGGGATACCTGCTTTGCGGCAGAGATGCACCGATTCCATCAGCATGTCCACGCGCTCATTGGAGACGCGCCATCGGTCCGCCCAGCCCTCTGTGTGGGAAGCCTCGCCGGAGTATCCCATCAAGCCGGCCAGACGCAGATGTTTCTTCTTCATGACCCGCTGGCTCAGTTCGAGGCCTTCCCGTCCGGGCATGACCCCCTGTCGTCCCAGTCCTACATCGTGGTCGACCACGACGTTGAACTGGACTTTGTTCGCAGCAGCCAGCTCTTCAAGCTGGTCTACGATCAGCGCGTCCTCGACCACGAACATGAAGCTCGGGTCCTTTCTAGTCAAAGCGACGATGCGGCTGAATTTGTTGGGACCCACTGGCGGGCAGGTCCAGAGAATGCCGGGCAATCCGGCGCCAATCATGAGCTCGCACTCGGAGATCGTGGCACAGGACAGCCCAATCGCCCCAGATTTGATCTGGCGCCTGGCAACGTCGGCGCTTCGATGCACTTTCACGTGGGAGCGTACGTTCATTCCGCTTCGCTTGCACTGATCTGCCATGGTTTTCAAGTTTTTCTCGAAGACGTCCAAATCGAGGACCAGGTTCGGCGTGGGAAGCTCGCGCTTTGTCAGGCCTGAGAAATCTCCGCGCTTGACCTTCGCTTCAAGCTCAGCGTGTGTGTAGGAGCGCACTCGGGTGGCCGCGATAAGAGATGCTACCGAACCCGTGCCGGCCAGTGAGCCGCTGGCAGCCACGGCGGAGAGAAAGGATCGACGGGAAAGCATAGGAACCTCCGGTGGTTGATCGTGGCTATTATAGCGGCTCCAATCCTGCTTGGAAGTCGCCCGGGAGAGACTGGAAGCTGGACCGCGCTCAGCCGATGCGAATCTTCTCGATCTTTTTTTCGTCCACGCTGAACCCCAGGCCTGGACCCTCTGGAACGACCAACTCTCCATCGCGTACATCGGCGGGCGGGTCAATCAAATCCTGTGTCCAAGCGTGGTCGGGCCTTGAGCCGGGAAACTCCTGCAACAGCAAGTTGGGAATCACGGCGCAGACATGCGTTGCTGCCCGGACCGCAACCGGACCCAGCCATCCGTGCGGCGCCATCTGGACCCCGTAGCTGTCGGCCAGAACCGCCATCTGATAGGTTTCCAGAATTCCGCCGTCATTGCCCACCTCGGGCTGCAGGACCTTCAGCACTCCCGTGTCGAGCCATTCCTTGGCTTCTGCGACGGTGCGATGCATCTCGCCGACCGCCAAGGGAATCGAGGTCCCGGCGGCCACCTTGGGCAGCAGCTCCGGGCGCCCGCGCTGGGTCGGCTCCTCGAAAAACAGCGGATCGAAGGGCTCAAGCAGCTTGGCGGCGGCGATCGCCGATTCGACACTGGTGTAGCGTCCATGCGCGTCGATTGCGATTCGCATCTCCGGACCCACCGCGTCATGAATGGCCCGAACTTGCTCGATTTCTTTTTCTAAGGTTGAAGTCGGAGGGGCGCCAACGTCGACGAAGGGGTCCCACTTGAACGTCTTGAACCCCATCTCCTTGGCCTGAACAGCGCTTTCAACGCGGGAAAGAGTGTCGCGGCCGGTAAACGTGCTGTGGTTGGCGTAAAGCGGAATTCGCTCACGCACCTTGCCGCCCAGCAAGCCGTGGATCGGAAGACCCGCGACTTGCCCGAGAATGTCCCACATCGCGATCTCGATCGTGGAAAGGGCAGCGAACCACTCGAGGTCCGAGCCTCGCGGCCAGAAACGCTGCCGCAGAGCTTCGATCGCAAGCGCATCCGAGCCCTGAAGCTGCTGGCCGATCCCGCGGACGAGGTCGGGGATCTTAAGCTTGCCTTTCTCCAGCATCCAGGCGTAGCACTCGCCATAGCCGATGACCCCCTGGTCGGTACGCACGCGCGTCCAAACCCAGGGGTGTTGCGCCGGATCGGAACGCCCATGCAGGACCAGCGGCTCTACCACGCTGATCTTGACACGCGGAGCGTTTCGTTTCGCTGCCGCTGCGAGTTTACCTCCAATGGCGGCGCCGCCGACAGCGGAGGCTGTCGAAAGCCACTCTCTTCTGGTCATGTTCATGGTTTACTGTCCATGTGCTGCACGCTGTTCTTTATGGTAACGAAGATGGCAGCGACTTTGGAGCACTCCACGCCTTCAGCGGCAACTGTGCTAACCTCTTCTCGTCCCGTCCTGGAAATAAATGAACCCGGATGGACTCCCAAATCTGCTAGCAGCTTGAAGAAGCGTTTGACCCGCTTCTCGACAGTTGCCGGGCAGAATGTAGTGACGATATCAACAAGAGGCTAAAACAAAGTGCCGTTCGTCGCCAGACAAATGCTTCTGGGGCTGGTGCTGATCGCCCTGTCATCCAGTGTCCTACTGCTTTCCGACATGGATCGCCGTAAGGCGGGGCTTCTTGGTGCGCCCCGCGTCGCACTGTTGCAGTACGCCTCCCAGCCGGCGATTGACGAGAGCGTCTACGGCATGATTGATGGACTCGCGGAAGCTGGATTCATCGACGGAGAAAACATCGCCATCCAGCGTTACAACGCCGAAGCAGAGATACCCAACCTGAACTTGATCGCTCGCGAGATCGCCGGCGGCGCTTTTGATCTGATCCTCACCTCGACGACACCGGCTCTGCAGGCGGTCGCGAACGCCAACCAGCAGGGCAAGTTGCCCCACGTCTTCGGGCTCGTTGGAGACCCTGGCGGCTCCGGGGTTGGGATCAGCCGGGAGGATCCGCTCGATCACCCCAGTCACCTGGTTGGACTGGGCACGATGATGCCGGTGGAGGAAACGTACCGTCTCGCGCGAGGGCTGCTGCCGTCGTTGAGAGTGGTCGGCGTTGTCTGGAACCCGGCGGAAGCCGCTTCCGAGGCGAACACGAGGGTGGCGCGAGAGATTTGTCAAGAGCTCGACATCGAACTACTCGAATCGAACGTTATTAACTCGTCGGAGGTCTACGAGGCGGCTAGTTCGCTTGCCTCCCGAGGAGCCGAGGCGTTCTGGGTAGGTCCGGATATTGTCGTCCTCGGAGCCCTCGACTCGTTAGTCGGCCTTGCTCGTAAGGCGCACATTCCAGTGTTCACCAGTATCTCGGGTAGCGCCAAGCGTGGAGCGCTCTTTGATCTGGGACCGGACTACCACGAGATCGGAAGGGAGACCGGAGCGCTGGCGGCCAAAATCCTGGGGGGCACGGATCCGGCCACGATTCCCGTCAGGAACACTCCCACCTCGAAGCTGCTGATCAACAAGACTGCGCTGGAGGGTCTGCGAGACGCCTGGCAACTCCCCGAGGACGTTCTACAGAAGGCCGATGTGGTCATCGATGGGACGGGACTCCATGAAAGAACCCGGCCGCTGTCGAAGACCTGGAAAGTCAACCTCCTCAAGTACGTTGAGATCGAGGATTCCGAAGACGCCGCGCGGGGAGTGCTTGCGGGTCTGCAAGCATCCGGACTGGTCGAGGGACGCGACTATCAGGTGAAGGGCTTCAGTGCCAATGGTGACATGGCCACGGTTACCGGGCTCGTGGATGCCTCCGTGACCGACGGCGCCGATCTGCTGATCACCCTCTCCACGCCAACGCTTCAGGCGGCCCTGAGTCGAGCTCGCGGTTTGCCTGTTGTGTTCACGCTGGTCGCCGACGGGGTCACGGCGGGAGCCGGACGGAGCGACGAGGATCACCTGCCCAATGTAACTGGCGTGTATGCGCATGGCGCGTACGATGAGGTAATCGCGGTCTTGAGGGAATGCCTACCGTCCGTGCGTGCGGTGGGTACGCTGTTTGTCCCGTCCGAGGTCAACACGGTGTACCACAAGGACATGATGGTTGAGGCAGCGAACGCGGCCGGGATTGAAGTTGTGGCCGTACCCGTAACATCGAGTACGGAGATCGTTGACGCGGCGATGTCTTTGTGCAGCCGTAGAATCGATGCTCTCTGCCAGGTTGGCGGCAACCTGCTAGGCTCATCGTTCAGCAGCATTTCTCGAGCTGCGCGCCAAGCCAAGCTACCGGTCTTTGCCTTCCTCAGCACGCAGGCGCAGCAAGGGGCCGTGGTGGTGGTGGCGCGGGACTACTTCGACGGGGGGCGCGAGGCCGGCCAGCTCGCCGCGCGGGTCATGCGAGGGGAGGATCCTGCCTCCCTCCCCTTCCAGCCCCTGCAAACCACCAGAACTATTGTGAATCTCAAGGCGGCACGCGATACCGGACTGACCATACCGTCGACTCTGATCCAGCGGGCCGACGAGATTCTTGGTCGTCAGTAGCAAACACGCGCACTCCCGATGGGGCCATAGAGGCCCAGACGGCGCCGCTACCCGCCCGACTCCGGGACCGGAATAGAGGCGGAACCGTAAATCTTGCCTGCCTTCACCGTCGCCACCGGCACCAGTTTGCGGTAAGTTCCATTCTCATTCCGACTGTAATTCCTGTAACAACTGAAATTACAGTATACAGTACATGGGAAATGTTGGGGAAGCGTTCGCCTTGCATCTAGACCCGCGGCGACGGCAATGCGACCCGTGGGACTTCCACCACGGGCTGC
Source organism: Acidobacteriota bacterium (assembly GCA_965248635.1). GTDB lineage: Bacteria > Acidobacteriota > UBA6911 > RPQK01 > CBDAPI01 > CBDAPI01. The sequence goes on from OZ252114.1 coordinate 1,592,553, forward strand.
CAGACCCTCACGTGCCTGCGTCAAGGCTCCTGGGTCCAGTCACTCCACCTTCCGAGCGCGCGAACTTGCCGTTCCGGAAGAAGTGGATGGCCTGGTCGATGACCCTCGGATCGTTCATGATGAAAGTGTGGCCTCGTGGGACGGTGAGAAAGTCCGCCATTCCTTCCAGCCGGGCCTCCTCGAGCGTGACCTTGCCGTGGCTTTCACTATTAAGCAGTCTGGAAAGCGGGTTGATGACCTTGTTCCCGGCGATAACACCCACGATATAGTCGACGGGTCCGAGTCTAGCGGCAACGCTGTCAGTCCCAGCCCGAAGCTGTTGACCAGCAGGCCCGGTCGCGGCGCGGAACAGCTGACTGTCTCCCAAGCGGTTTGCAAGTTGGCTGCCCTGATTGGGCGGCGCCAGCATCACCACCTGTCCGAGGTTGGCGTGGAGTTTGTGGCGGGAAAGAAGTGCTCTGACAACAATTCCACCCAGGGAGTGGGTGAGAAAGTGAACCCTTCTCGCGTGATCCTCTATCTTGCGGCCCAGTTCAGAGTGGACGGCTGCAGCCAGCTGCTCTATCGGCTTGCTGCGGGACGGGTAATGGATGTTGATCACGTCGAATCCGGCGGACTTCAGTCGCAGCTGGGGAATCGCCATGGAAAGTCGCGTTCTGCCCAGGTCATGCAGCAGCACTACGTAGTCCTGGGACGAAGAACGCTTCATCTGGCTTGTCTGGTGATCCATATAGTCGGGCTAACACATCGGCATCAAGCTGCCCGCCGAATGAACCGATGCTATCACGGAGTCGACGGCTCAAAGAGCTATTGTTAAATCTTGTGTATGGCATAGCCGCAGAGATCTTGGGTGAAAATCCCATGTTGCCGAGGCAGCCGTCTTCAGTTTGCGATTTTTTCCTTCGTAGATTTTGTCACTCGGACATTATAGATACCGAAGGCTCGCTGATCAGGTCCCAGCGCCGGCTGGAGTTGATGCCAGAAGAGGGGTCTCAGATCAGGGTCGGGTGATGCGTTGGACGAGTCCGCGCTCAACGTCTTTCCAGTACAGAAAGGGTTGAGATGAGCACTTCTGCCTCTTCCAAGTCCCAGCTGAAGCTTGTGGATCGTCTCAGGCCCCGTGGACACTTTGTGACCTGATGGCGACAGAGTCTTATGTGGAAACCCCATAACACGCTCGGGGTCAGGTCGCAGTGTTCCAAAGGTTGCGACGCAGGGGCTAGACCCCATCATCCGCGGGGCGTATTATTTGGAAACAAAGCACAGATAGCGGACTTATCTGGAAACCAGATAATCAATCGTTGGGCAGCACGAAGACATGGTGGTTTACTTACGAGCCTCGAACCCCCGACCTGCGAGGACCATGAATGGCTAAATCCCCAGACCCAACAGATGCGATCCGGAGCCAGGCCGTCACATTTCCCGGCGTAGCGAAGGGAACGTCCTGCACTCAAAGTGCGTTCAAGGCTGGCAAGGGCACATTCCTGTTCATCGGCCCTGGGCCGAAGAGGCAGGGATTCAAGGCAATGTTCAAACTAAAGGCCTCTATGCCGCAGGCGCTGAAGCTGGCCGCGGAACACCCGAAGCGGTTTGAGGTGGGTTCGACTGCTTGGGTAACCGCCCGTTTCACCGCCGAGGAACCCTTGCCCAAGCGGATTTGGGAAAAATGGCTGGCGGAGTCCTATGAAGTGACGTGCGGAGCAGGCCAGAGGGCAAAGAAGGCAAAGGGAACGAACAAATCCCGAGCGAACTCAGGGTGAGTCGCCTGCTTGAACTTTATGGTCGCAAACGGAAGTCGACAATACGGCCACGGTCGCCCGTGTCCTTGGCAGAGTGAGACAGGCGGCTATAGAACAGTATTGTCACTCCTGTGCTGCATAACACGCGCATGAAGCTGGCATGCGCGGTGGGTGCAGTTGATACGAGCGCGTGTTGGAATCAAAGATGACCTAACGTTTGGTGCAGCTGGCGAGCGAGCGCACGCAGCTTATGCGCAGAGTTATATGGACTGGAACTCGTGAGATTGCTAAACGCTAATGTCGTCGTCACGGGCAGTGTCCTCGGCCTTCTTCTTACCGTAGCGACAGTCGGTGTGACCTCCAATGAATATTTCCACGAGTCGAGGTGGGATCCTGACCATCCGCAGCATTTGAGCAACTACAGGCGGGTCTCTGATTTCGCTATCGTAAATGTGACCCGGATTGGGGCGAGTGATCGAGTAAAAGTGACCCACCCCAATCAGACCTCTGTTCTAGTTTTGTTCAAAAGCAAAACGAACAACTGGAACGGAGGCCGGAGTGATTGGGATGGACCAGTACGAGCTTATCAGAACAGCCCACCGCGTATACGGAAAGAGCATCCGAGAGATCCGTCGGGAGACAGGTCATCATCGGGAAACGATTCGCAAAGCCTTGAAAGGATTGGAGCCCAAGTACCGACGCCGAAAGCCAACCAGATGCCCGGTCATGAATCCGGTGGAAAAGATCATCGAGGGCTGGCTGCTGGGAGACCGGGATCGGCCGCGGCGTCAGCGTCACACGTCTCGCCGGATCTGGGATCGGCTGGTCGAGGAGTACGGATTTGGGGGAGCCGAGTCGACGGTGCGGCGCTGGGTGCGGGAGTGGAAGGCGGCTCACGGCTACGGAGGCAAGCAGGCGGTGGTTCCACTGGACCCGGAAGTGGCCCGGGAGGCAGAAGTAGACTGGGGGACAGCCTGGGTCGAGATGGCAGGGGAGCGGCGGATGGTGAAGCTGTTCATGATGCGCTCACGCTACTCGGGCAAGGCCTTCGTGAGAGCCTATCCCTGGGAGCGTCAGGAGATGTTCTTTGACGCCCACATGCGAGCCTTTGCCTACTTCCAGGGGATCTTTCGGACCCTGGTGTATGACAACCTGAGCCCCGCGGTGAAAAAGATTCTGCGGGGCAAGAAACGAGTGGAGCAGGAACGCTTTGTCTCCTTTCGCAGCTACTACACGTACCAGGCCCGCTTTTGCACTCCGGGATTAGGCCGAGAGAAGGGTGGAGTGGAGGGCCTGGTCGGCTTTGCGCGGAGAAACTTCCTGGTGCCGTTGCCCCGAGTCAAAGACTTCGAACAGCTCAACCAGATGCTCTTGGAACGCTGCCAGAAGTATGGCAGTCACCGGATTGCGGTCCGGGAAGATGATCGAACTGTCCAGGAGCGATTCGAGTCGGAGAGATCGCGACTGCTGCCCCTGCCCCAGCGCCCCTATGACAACTACAAGCCGCTGCGAGTGAAAGTGGATCTCTACCAGACGGTGCGAGTGGACCGCAATCGCTACTCCGTGCCCAGAGCGTATGTGGGTCGCTGGGTGTGGTCGCATGTGAGCTGCTGGAAGGTGGAGGTGTTTGCAGAGGATCGGAAGATCGCCGAGCACGAGCGAGTTTTTTCCAACAGCAAGTGGAAGATCGATTCGCTGCACTATCTGGATCTGCTCCAGCAGCGGCCTGGATCGTTTGAAAGTGCCCGGCCCATTCTGCAGTGGCGAGCCCGCTGGCCTGCGGACTACGAGGTGCTGCTCGCCAGGTTGCGCAGCCGCCTGGGCGAGAACTCCGGCACTCGAGAGTTTATCGGCATCCTGGGCTTGCATCAGCGCTATCCGGAAACACTTGTCGAAAAAGCAATTACCCGGGTGCTGGAGCTGCAATGCCCGAGCCTGGCTTCGATCCGGCACTGGATCCGCTACCAGGAAAGTTCCAGCCGCTCGATCAAGCCCCTGCCAGCCCAGCTGATTCCGGGGATCACGGACCGTCGGGTCGAGAGGATGGCTGTGGCGAGCTTCAATGCCTTGCTGGGGAGTAGGCGATGAGCCGCGCCAGTGAAGCGGTATTGCTGAAGGATCACCTCAAGGAGCTGCGGCTGCCTACGATGCGGCGAGATTACGCCGAGTGTGCGCGCCAGGCCCGGGAAACGAGGGCCAGCTACGAGGCGTTCTTGCTGGATCTGGTGAGCCGGCAACTCGAGCAGCGTCGTGCCAATCAGCTGGAGCGCCGGCTCAAGGAAGCGCGCTTTCCGGTGATGAAAACGCTGGAGAAGACGGATCTCGCACTGTGGCCCACACTGGACGGGGTCGAGGTACGGGAGCTGACCGAATGCACTTGGATCAATGAGCGAGAGAACGTGGCTTTGATCGGCAAACACGGTACGGGCAAGACGCATGCGGCCACGATGCTGGGAGTGGAGGCCTGCCGGCGCGGTCACCGGGTTGGGTTTTACAGTGCTTCGGGCCTGGTCAATACGCTGGTGGAGGCCCGGGAGGAAAGACAGCTGGAGCGAGTGTTTCGAAAGCTCGATCGCTTTCACCTGATCGTCCTCGATGAGCTCGGCTACATCCCGTTTTCGGAAGAAGGAGCCCAACTGCTATATCAAGTCTTTTCCAATCGTTACGAGAAGGCTTCACTGCTGGTGACCTCCAACCTGGCCTTTGCCGAATGGACCCGGGTCTTTGGCGATGCTTCCCTGACGGCGGCCCTGCTGGACCGGCTCACCCATCGCTGCCAGATCTACGAGTTCGACTGGGAGAGCATCCGTCTGGCCGAGAGTCTCAAACGGCAAAAGAAGAGGCGCCGGCAAAGAGCCAAGTCGAGGTCAAAATAGCCTTCTGGGTCCCCGGAAGTGTCTCCTGACGGCCACACAGCTAGCCCGGATTATGCAGGAGATCTAAATTCAAGTGAGATTTGGGCCCAGAAAAAAGGCCGTAGCTCTCTGATATAAAAGGGTTTAGAGAAACAAAGACCCTAAACAGGAGCTACGGCAATGTCAAAAACAGTCTGCCAGAATACCCTGCCATTTCATAGCCACAGAAACATCACGGCTCGTTTTGATGGGGGGAGCCTCACTTCCGACGCAGGATGGTTGTTGTTTGGATCGCTGGATCGTCAACATCGATTGTGCGAGGGCTTCAGTTCCTGTATTTCGGAAAGTCAGACCAACGCTACATTCGTCATGACCTGTTGAAGTTGATCCGACAACGAGTCTTGCAGATCGTGGCCGGCTACGAAGACTGTAACGACGCCGATACGCTGCGCTCGGATCCGATGCTCAAGACAGTCTGTGATCAGTTGCCCGAGAGCGATCCCGACTTGGCCACCCAGCCGACTTTCTCCCGTTTGGAGAACTCCGTCACCAAGAAGGATCTGATGCGTCTGAGCCGGTGGCTGCTAGGCCGTTATGTGCGCTCCCTGAAGAAGAGACGCCCCAGCAAGATCATCCTGGATCTGGACAGTACCGATGACCACACTCACGGCCAACAGGAGTTCTCCTTCTACCACGGGTATTACCGAAACCACATTCTGCATCCTTTGCTGATCTTCGATGCCGCCACGGGAGACCTGGTGTGTGCCATGTTGAGACCTGGCAACAAGGGGGCTGCCTCTCACATCGTGCCCGTTTTGAAGCGCGTCGTGGAGGCCATCCGACAAGGAGTGGGGACGGATGTCGAGATTGAGATTCGGGCCGACAGCGGCTTTGCCACGCCTCGGCTCTACGAGTTCTGTGAAGGTGAAGAGAATAAACTCCAATATGTCATTGGGTTAAGTCGAAACCCTCGCCTGCAGCGGGTGGTCGAGCCGCTGCTGGATTCGACTCGGCTGAGGTTCGTTGAGCTGGAGGAAAAACAGCGTCAGTTTGACGAGTTTCTTTATCGAGCCCACAGCTGGGATCGATCCCGTCGCGTCATTGTCAAAGTGGAGGTCGATCAGCGTGGGATCAACCGTCGCTTTGTAGTCACCAACCGGGACGATCTCTGCTCCCAATCACTTTATGACCACTACACAAACCGAGGGCAGACCGAGAACTTCATCAAGGCCTTCAAGAATCATCTGAGCATGGACCGACTCAGCTGTCATCGATTCCTGGCCAATCAGTTTCGACTCCTCCTGCATGCACTGGCTTACCAGATGTTCGTGCGCCTGCGCGACTATCTGCACGGAACCCCCTGGCACAAGCTCGAAATCGAAACCTTACGTCGTCGGGTCCTCAAGATTGGGGCCCGGATCCGACAAACCACTCGACGCATCTGGGTCCATCTTTCCTCAGCCTTCCCCGAACAACCCCTCTTCCACCTCGTCTTGAGTCGCCTGAACTCCAGTTAGCTTTTCCCAGCTCCCCCGGAAAACCGCTTCCGACACTCATCCAGGCCCAGATCTGTCTGAAATTCACTCCCCAAACCACTCAAACGCCTCGCCAACCCATATTCTTCGCAAATCCGCCTGTCACACCTGCCCGCTTCCGAGTTGGGCCACTTCTCGAGTCGTTTTTCAACACCGGACTACGGTTCTTGCATAATCCGGGCTATGTCGCCTCGACCGCTGGGTTGGATATCTCCAACAGCAGAGACTTCAAGGGGGTTAACGGGGCGAGTAGACCACTCAGGGGACCGGGTTGAGTCGGCCGCCGAGAGGGGCACTCCGTTCGGGCTCGCCCTCACTGCGGCCCCTCTCTCAGTCTTCAGGAACTCGAGGAGATCGTTTCCCAGGATCAGTTACAACAATCTACAACCAGGTGGGGCACTATTACGTGATCAAGCCGGGTCACTTTTCCCTTGTCATTCCGAGGTCTCGGCATGGGGTTGGCCACTTTACTGGGCCGTCGACGAACCGTGGAAGGATCGCCCAGAGAAAATCGATATTCCTGCTGAACTACGACCAATGCGCCTCGTCGCCGATATTGTCTTCTGCACGCTTCTGGTCTTTTACGTTCATGGGCTCAGCGTCTTGTACCGTCTGCCGCAGCAGAACTCGGCAGCCGATGGCGGCTGTTCTCCTTTCGCCTCTCACGGTCTTCGTCGTCGTCCAGCTGTTACTTCCATTGCTGTACTCCTGGCCGGTTCTCCACGCCTCAGAACAAGCACTCTTGGCGAGTCTCGCGGCGTTCGTAGCTCTGCTACTCCTCGGTCTTCCGATCGCTTGGCTTCTCTCTAAGGCCGGCTTGTTCAAGCCAACCGTCGTGTTTGGTGTCGGTGCTCTTCTAGCCCGGATTATGCAAGAACCGTAATCGGGTATTGAAAAAGACTTGAGAAGTGGCCCAAATCGGAAGCGGGCACGTGTGACCGGTGGATTTGCGAAGAATATCGGTTGGCGAGGGGGTTGAAATGCTTGGGGGAGTGAATTTCAGACAGATCTGGGCCTCGATGTGTGTAGGAAGCGGTTTTTTGGGGAGCTGGGAGAGGCTAGCTGGAGTTGAGGCGACTCAAGACGAGGTGGAAGAGGGGTTGTTCGGGAAAGGCTGAGGAAAGATGGACCCAGATGCGTCGAGTGGTTTGTCGGATCCGGGCCCCAATCTTGAGGACCCGACGACGTAAGGTTTCGATTTCGAGCTTGTGCCAGGGGGTTCCGTGCAGATAGTCGCGCAGGCGCACGAACATCTGGTAAGCCAGTGCATGCAGGAGGAGTCGAAACTGGTTGGCCAGAAATCGATGACAGCTGAGTCGGTCCATGCTCAGATGATTCTTAAAGGCCTTGATGAAGTTCTCGGTCTGCCCTCGGTTTGTGTAGTGGTCATAAAGTGATTGGGAGCAGAGATCGTCCCGGTTGGTGACTACAAAGCGACGGTTGATCCCACGCTGATCGACCTCCACTTTGACAATGACGCGACGGGATCGATCCCAGCTGTGGGCTCGATAAAGAAACTCGTCAAACTGACGCTGTTTTTCCTCCAGCTCAACGAACCTCAGCCGAGTCGAATCCAGCAGCGGCTCGACCACTCGCTGCAGGCGAGGGTTTCGACTTAACCCAATGACATATTGGAGTTTATTCTCTTCACCTTCACAGAACTCGTAGAGCCGAGGCGTGGCAAAGCCGCTGTCGGCCCGAATCTCAATCTCGACATCCGTCCCCACTCCTTGTCGGATGGCCTCCACGACGCGCTTCAAAACGGGCACGATGTGAGAGGCAGCCCCCTTGTTGCCAGGTCTCAACATGGCACACACCAGGTCTCCCGTGGCGGCATCGAAGATCAGCAAAGGATGCAGAATGTGGTTTCGGTAATACCCGTGGTAGAAGGAGAACTCCTGTTGGCCGTGAGTGTGGTCATCGGTACTGTCCAGATCCAGGATGATCTTGCTGGGGCGTCTCTTCTTCAGGGAGCGCACATAACGGCCTAGCAGCCACCGGCTCAGACGCATCAGATCCTTCTTGGTGACGGAGTTCTCCAAACGGGAGAAAGTCGGCTGGGTGGCCAAGTCGGGATCGCTCTCGGGCAACTGATCACAGACTGTCTTGAGCATCGGATCCGAGCGCAGCGTATCGGCGTCGTTACAGTCTTCGTAGCCGGCCACGATCTGCAAGACTCGTTGTCGGATCAACTTCAACAGGTCATGACGAATGTAGCGTTGGTCTCGACTTTCCGAAATACAGGAACTGAAGCCCTCGCACAATCGATGTTGACGATCCAGCGATCCAAACAACAACCATCCTGCGTCGGAAGTGAGGCTCCCCCCATCAAAACGAGCCGTGATGTTTCTGTGGCTATGAAATGGCAGGGTATTCTGGCAGACTGTTTTTGACATTGCCGTAGCTCCTGTTTAGGGTCTTTGTTTCTCTAAACCCTTTTATATCAGAGAGCTACGGCCTTTTTTCTGGGCCCAAATCTCACTTGAATTTAGATCTCCTGCATAATCCGGGCTAGCCCTTGTGCCATTCGCACAGGAGTTTCTTACACTTGAGCCTTTCAAACTTAGCGGCTTGCTCTTCGTCGCACTCGCGGCAGCCAGCGGCGGGTTGTGTGCGCTGACATTCTGGGCATTTTCGAGTCTGGACCAGCGACATCGCCCATCGAATGAGCAATGTTCCTAATCCGCCAATGTGGGAGTGCTAGACCCTTGGAAAAAGGCTGGATCATCGAGACGGCCACATAACACCGTTTTGCAGCTGACGGTCCTGCCTGTCACGGCCCGCAGCTGAAAACAGAGTTAAGCTGTGGAAGCTTGAGCCGGTGGACCAGAACCAAGTGCGGTTTTGGAAGAGCCGGAGAAGTTGTGGACCCCGAAGATGGCCTCGTCTGGCGATGGGAGAGGCGAAATGATCCGGCCTAACAGGCACGTCGAGCCCACGGACTCATTCGTAACAAATTGCCGACCGAAAGATGAAGCCTGGAGATCCGAGGGGCTCGCTTTCATTTTGGATTGACAGGAAAAGGAGAAGGACATGAACTGGCGAGAAATCGTGAGGGGAGCCAGGCTTGGCTGCCTGGCCGTTCTACTGATCGCGGTTGGCTGTCAGCTAGCTGATACACAGAAGGAGGGTCGAAAAACCGTGAATAGTCGTAACCTTACTCTGGAGCAACAGGCGATGGTTGAGATGTGGGAGCGGCACACGGCCGCCGAGTTCGAGGAGAAGAATATCCATGCAACGATGGCCACAATGACGTCGAATCCCTTTGTTAACCATGTCCCTGTAATGACAGGTGGCGTCGGCTCTAGTGAGGTTCGCGATTTCTACAGCACCTATTTCCTCCCAGGTCATCCACCGGACACCGAAGTCGTACCAGTGGCTCGCACAGTCGGAAAGAACCGCATTGTGGACGAGCTGATCCACAAGTTTACCCACACGATCGAGATGCCATGGATCCTCCCCGGCATACCGCCTACCGGCAAACGAGTCGAGGTCGCCGTCATCGTGGTCGTGCAGTTTAAAGACGAAAAGATCGCCGGTGAGCGTATCTACTGGGACCAAGCCTCCGTTCTTGCGCAGGTAGGCTTGATCGATGCCGAGAAATTACCCGCGACAGGGAGCGAGGCCTCCCGCAAAGTCGTCAATCCCGCGCAGGAACCATCCAACAGGTTAATCAAGCGGGTGAGTGAATAACAAAGTGGAGGCGAGCCGAGTTGCTGAGGCTAACACCGCGTGGAGTGGACCAAGAGCTGCTTTTGACTTTTGGGCTCGTTTAGCGCTCTCTCAAGGTCTTTCTGAAACAGGCAGCTAAGTGCCCATGAATCCTTCGCCACTCACGCTCTCTTTGTCTGACTACTTGTGCTAAGGAAACCAGCTTTTGTACAGACTTTTGCAATCGCGCCCATAGTCAAGCCGCGACCTCATCCTCTCGGACGCAATCCACAAATCTAACGTTGTCGACCACCTCTCCCAGACGCCGGTAGCCTTGTAGTCGGCGCCATCTTTTTTCAGCACTTCTGCACAGTTTGAAGACCATCGTCAGCATGGTAAGCCTGGACAAGCATCCTCGAGTCTTAGCCGTTCGCCCCTGGTCATCATGCTGACCCTCGTGCTCTTCCAGAAGTTCTTCCAGCTCGGCTTGAACCGCCTCAGCCAGAAGCTTCTGTGCCCCTTCTCGAAGCATTTCTGTCAAAGCATCCTTCGTTGTGGTTGGTTCGTCGATGGAAACTACAGTATCTTTCTTCAAGACGTATCCTTGTGGGCGAACTCGTTATCGATCTTCACGAGTTCAGGGTACGCCATTTGACAGACGTCCCTCCGTACACAACTTTGGATCATATCTCCGGCTCAAAGGCCTCGACCCCTTGACTGTCATTTTTGGCCCCGATATAGTTCTCCTGACTTCTTCTCGTCTCCGAGCAACTGAAAATCCGTGGAAGATCGGAGGAGCTGCCCTCTTGGGAGGAACTCAATTCTTTCTGATCAGCAATTTCGGAATGTGGAGAGGGCCCTTCGATCAGGATGTCGGGGAGGTCGATTATGACTCGGATCGTCTCGCTCCTTGCCAGTGCGACCGAGATTGTGCATGCCCTGGGGATGGGCCCGTACCAGGTGGGCCGCTCCCATGAATGCGATTTCCCGCCTCGAGTTGAGTCACTTCCGGTCTGCACCAGGCCCAAGTTCAGCGTCGAGGGCACCAGCCGGGATATCGATACCGCGGTCAAGGACGTCTTGCGGGAAGCCGTCTCGGTGTATGAGGTTCTGGAGGAGATGTTGGAGCAGCTTCAGCCCACTCACATCATCACTCAATCCCAATGTGAAGTCTGTGCCGTCAACCTGAAGGATGTTCAAGCGGCGGTGTCTCGACGCCTGACCTGCAACCCCGAGATTGTCTCTCTCGAGCCCTTTTTCCTGCGCGACGTGTGGACTGACATTCAGACGGTTGCCGAGTCGCTCGGAGCCGGCACAGAGGGGGACGGGTTGGTGAGTGAACTTCAGAGTCGGATCCACTCGGTTTCTTGCAGCGTGGAGGCTATCCAGAACCGTCCCAGGGTGGCCTGTGTCGAATGGTTCGAGCCCTTGATGCTTGCAGGAAACTGGATGCCGGAGCTGGTTGAAATAGCTGGGGGCGTCAACCTGATCAGCAAAGCCGGCAAGCACTCGGGCTCAATAGATTGGGAACAACTGGTGGAAAGCAATCCCGATATCTTAGTGCTCCTCCCCTGTGGCTGGGACCTGCGGAAAATCACGGAGGAAGTCTACTGGCTGACAGATCGGCCGGGATGGAATTCCTTGGCGGCGGTTCAGAACGGGCACGTCTATGTTACCGACGGAAACCAGTACTTTAACCGGCCCGGCCCGCGACTAGCAGAGTCGGCAGAGATCCTTGCCCAGATCCTCCATCCCGAAGCCTTTGCGCCCACTTTCGAAGGTATGGCCTGGCAGAGAGCGTTGTAGGCCCTCGTCAAACCAAACGCTTGCGAAAGGCGACCGCTCGATCTCCCGGATATTCCCTGCCGCTACGACGAAACACGACTTCTGCTCCCGGCATGCCTTGTCACTCACACGCGTTCCCTAAGGGCTGGTAGCTTGTCTTGGAAAGGAGTCGGGTGATCGGCGTTCTTCTGGTTGTACTGGAGCTTGAGGTCGATTCGACAAATCACTTTTCACTGATGGTGAGAAAGAGGGTCAAGTAGTACTTCAGGGCTTCCTGGCGCTGATGGACCGTGCCAGTCCACCCGTCGCGTCAGGAACATGACGGCGGCCAGGAGGAGAAACAGTCCAGTAGATCCCATCAGCAATGCATAGTCCTCATTGTTGAGAACGACAAACAGGAAGCCATACAGGACTGCAGTCACCGTCCCCAGAGTCACGCCTCCCAGCGTTCCCCCCAGGATGGCCCGGCCGTATCCCGTCAGCAGAGCCACAATCGCCGCGCTGGAGAGCGCGTAGGCGAGGCCGAAACTGACATGTTCAGACAGAGAGAGAAGCAGGAGGTAGAACATGCAGATGGCCGCTCCCACCAGCGAATAATGGATGGCATGGATTCGCGATCTCCCCATCACTTCCAGCATCCACATCACTAGAAAAGGAACGAACAGGAAGAGGAGTTCATACTTCAGGCTTCGCTGGATCATGCGGTAGGGATTGATCGGGGAGATCAGATTAACCCCGAAAGTTGGGAACTGGGTCAGGGGGACGACCTTGGAATCGGAGGTCCAGCGTTGACGATAGTTACTTCCTATTGACGGGATGCTCCACTCGGCTTGGAAACCGGAATCGGTCACGGTTCGCTCCCTGGGTAACCAGTGTCCCTGGAAGCTGGGGTGAGGCCAGTCGGAATCCAGCCGAACCTGGGTTCGCGCTGCCACGGGAGCAAAGAACGCTCCCTTTGAGCCATTGACGAGCAAACGGAATCGGAACCTTCCTTCCTCTTCGAGCAGGCTTGGAAAGCGCACATGAATCCCGGCACCCTGGCTGAATTCTCCTGGATTCGGCTCGAAGTCGAGTTGTCCTCCGTTCCAGTCCAAGAGCGCTTGCTCCTGGATTGCCTTCGGATCAGCTACCTGGACTGAAAAGTAAGCTCGTTCCCACCAGATGTCGGCCGGGTCCACTCCCCACTCTTGAAACTCGGGTTGATCGAAAGCTCCCTCAAAGTCCACCTGCATCCGATAGACCGGGATCCCGAAGATTCCCCGCGAGCGCATCTCAGTCACCTGATTGGCCACAACGGAGAGCTGGGACGGGAGGAAGGTTGCTATCACGGTTCGGCTGAGCTCCTTCACCTCTCCGGAGTCGAGTTTCTCAGCTCCTCGCTGGACAAAGGGCACGATCAGGACGGGGCCAATGATTGATTGCCGGCCACCCCACTTTTGGGCAACTTCCTGAGACGCTTCCCAAAGAGCTTGTTCTCGATCGGCTCGCAGCGCTGAGGTCAGAAAAATGGGAATCTGGAGGACCAGAATCAGTCCTCCTGCTAACAGCAACGAGGTTGGGAAGAGTTTCTTCATTGGTTTATTGATCTCTGTATCCGCAGCCGCCTGGGCGTTCCATTTCTTTGACGTTCGATGCTGAACTCGAGTGACTTCTGCTACCTGCTGTGCCGATCCTTGCGAGCGACTCGTGTCGTGGAAGCAGGCACTTCGTTCGGCGTCTCGACCCTCTACCTGGCAGCCGCGGTGCGCGACAACCAGGTGGAGAATGGCGTGGTTATTGGAACGGAGTACGAGCCGCAGAAAGCGCAGGCTACGCTTGCGAACTTTGAGGAGGCGGGGCTCAGCGAGTTCATCGAATTGCGCGAGGGCGACCTCCGGGATACGCTCCAGAACGCTTCACCCAAACTTGACTCAAGTGCGCAGATCAGCTTCGCTCAAGCGAAGCTAGCTAGAACCCCCTAGTAGAGACAAGCGGCAGAGCTTCGTCCTGAGGCGACGGTTCGTTGAGGTACATATTCCGGCAGTATTCCTTCATCATCCGGCGGGCCGAAAAGGCCGCCGCGATGGAACGGATCGATTCCCGCATGAGGCTGACCCAGCGAACCGGAATTCCAAGAGAATCGCGATCATAAAACAGCGGCGCGATCTCTCCCTCGAGTGTGTCGTAGAGGGCGCACGCAGTGGAGTCATCATCCTTTCCACCGATATCCCAGCCGTTCTGGCCGTTGAATCCTTCCGCCCACCAGCCATCCAGAACACTGAAGTTGATCACACCGTTCAGGGCCGCCTTCTGGCCGCTGGTACCGCTGGCTTCGAGTGGCGGGACCGGTGTGTTCAGCCACACATCGACACCGGCCAGCAGATAGTGGGCAACATGCATGTCGTAATCTTCGATCACCGCAATGTGGCCCCGAAGTTCATTCGAGGAACCGGCTTCGAAGATCTGCTGGAGGAAATATTTTCCTGCTTCGTCCACGGGGTGGGCTTTCCCAGCAAAGATGATCTGAATCGGTCTCTTGGAGTTGACCAGAATCCTGCTGAGTCGTTCCCGGTCCCGCAAGATAAGCGTGGCTCTCTTATACGTTGCGAAGCGTCGGGCGAACCCGAGGGTGAGGTAGCCCGGGTTGAGAAAGCAGCCCAGTCCGACAAGTTGTTCCGAGGATGCAACACCCTGCAACCACTTTTGCCGAGCCCGCTCCCTGGCAAAGTTGAAGAGCTTGGTTTTGAGTCTCATGTGGGACGCCCAAAGGTCAGAGTCCGGGATCGCGGTGATTCCTTCCCAGGGGCCCGGATCATCGTGGTTTTCCAGCCAGTGGGGTCCGAACCGGCGGCGGAAGTGACGCCCCATTTCCGAAGACACCCAGGTGGGCAGATGGACTCCATTGGTGATGGACCCAATCGGGACCCGATTCACCGGGAGATCAGGCCACAGTGACTGCCACATCCGGCGCGTAACCTGACCGTGCTTCTGGCTCACTCCGTTCGCCGTGCGGGACGTACGCAAAGCCAGCAGGGTCATGCTGAAGGACTGCCTGTCCTCAACCTGGCCCAACTCGAGAAACTGCTGCCGGCCGGCCCCAAGTTCTTCCCACAGGTTCTTGAAATACTCCTCAACCAGAGGAAATGGAAACTCATCGTGGCCTGCGCCCACCGGCGTGTGGGTAGTGAAGACGATCTGGTTTCGGACCTTCCTCAGGTTCTCGGCGAAAGACAGGCCCGAAGCCGCTTTTTGCCTCATCAATTCGAGGCTGGTGAAAGCGGCGTGTCCCTCGTTGAGGTGGTAAACGGTGGGCCGAAATCCGAGTGTGTGAAGAGTCTTGACTCCCCCTATCCCCAGAATGATTTCCTGGCGTAGCCGCACCGCCTGATCGCCATGATAGAGGCGGGCACTGAGGTTACGCTGCCAGGGCTCGTTCTCTTCAATATCCGTGTCCATCAGGAAGATGGGGACTCTGCCGACTTGAACCCTCCAGAGAGCGTGCTGACTTGGGAGCCATCCAGGGGAAATGAAATCAGTAACCTCTCTCCATCGTCGTCCAGGACGGGAAGGAGGGGCACGTTGTCCATGTCAAGGCGGGTGTAAACCTCGCTCTGACGCCCACCTGGTTCAATCCGCTGTCTGAAGTAACCCTCCGGATAGAGACTTCCGATCCCGATGAGCGGAATCCCCAGGTCACTGGCTTCCTTGCAGGTATCTCCGGCCAGAATTCCCAGCCCTCCGGAGTAGATGGGCAGTGAATTGTGGATTCCGAATTCTGCACAAAAGTAGGCAATCAACTCGTCCTTGCTGTCCGGATAGTGGGTTGAAAACCAGGAGTGGTTCTTCGACATGTAGCTGTCCAAGTCATCCATGACCGAGTCGTAAAGGGCCAGGAACTGCGGATTTTTTGCTGCCTGGCGGAGGGACTGAACATCGACCTGTCGGATCATGCGAATCGGGTTGTGCGCGGTCCGCTTCCAGAGATCGAGATCAAGCCGTCGAAACAACTCACGAGCGCTGGCTTTCCAGGTCCACCACAGGTTGTGGGCAAGCTCGGGAATCCGTGAAATGCGTCCTGGCAACCTGGTGACGACGGGGAGATGAACTTGCATGTGAAAGAGCGGCTTCGAGCGCGACTAGTCGTAGTCAAACGGACGGGCTGGATCGTCGAGCTCATCGCTGGCTTCGAGAGCCTTCTTGAACTTCTCTTCGAGTGACTGATGCCGCTCTTCTTCGTCCTTGAAAGCCCGGGCGAACATCTCGTCGGACTGACCCTTCCTGGCCTCTTCCTTCTGGACTGCCTTTTCCAGGGAGTAATCGACTTTGTGAGCCTCGCTGCGAATCACCAGGCCGGTTGATGGTTCGATCGTCAGAGTGGCCTGACAGTCCGGGCAGGTGATCTTTACACGCTTCTTTTCTTGCGCCATAGCATCATCCATTCTAGCGGCTCAACTGCGGTAGCTGTTCGACTCCGGGGCTTTTTCCAGAGTCGCCTCCAACTCGCGAAGGCGTGCCTGGATGGCGGGTTCATCCAACAGTTCAGAAGCTTGAATCAAGGGAAGAAACCGGTAACCTCGAAGAGCCTCTGAGCCACCTTCCTCACGATCCACCAGACACAAAACCGCCTCTACGCGACAGCCCGCCTGCTCGGCTCGTTCGATCGCCTGCAAAGTCGAGCCACCCGTTGTACACACATCGTCAACGATTGCCACAGGAGCTCTCGGGGGAGGATTGTATCCCTCCAACTGCCTCTTCGTCCCGTGACCCTTCGGCTGCTTTCGAACAATGAAAGCCGACACCGCTGGATAAAGTTCTCGCTCGGCATGGCTCACAGCCGCCACGGCCGCGACGATCGGATCCGCACCCAGTGTCAATCCCCCGATTGCGTCGATGCGAAGTTCTTCCCTGTTGATGGTTTCCAGGATCAGTTTGGCCGTCAAATAGGCCCCTTCCGGGTGCAGGGTTGTGAACTTGCTGTCGAAGTAATAGAGGCTGTGCTTGCCCGAAGTCAGGACAAAATGCCCCAGTTGGAGCGAGTTCTCTCGCAGTAGCTGAAGAAGGCGCTGTTTCAGGGAAGTAAAGGAGTCCGCCGTCATGTTTCAGGTCCACCCAGGGCCGACCTCGTCAGGATCGGCTTCTTCGGACGCAAGACTCTACCGCACGGGGGGCCGCCTCACAAGTGGACCATAGTACTTTTGCAAGTGAGTAGCTGATATATTTGGCGTTTGAAGTATCGAATCCTGGGGCGGACAGACCTGAAAATCTCCGAAATCGGCTTTGGTGCCTGGGGGATTGGAGGGCGAATGTGGAGAGGTACGGACGATGACGAATCGCTTCGATCGCTCCACCTGGCCGTTGAAAACGGTCTCAACTTCATCGACACGGCGTTGACTTATGGTGAGGGTCACAGTGAGAGGCTGATCGGGCAATTCCTTGGGGACACTGAAGCGCAAGTCTATGTGGCGACGAAGGCTCCACCCATGAACCAGCGCTGGCCGGCTCGGGGACCTCTTGAGGAAGTGTTTCCTGGCCACTACCTGATCTCGAGTACGGAGCGGAGCCTGGAGAATCTTGGCCTGGAGAGCCTGGATCTCATGCAGTTGCACGTCTGGTCCCCGGACTGGATCCAGCAGGATGAGTGGCACCAGTCGCTGCTCGATCTGAAAGCAGCCGGAAAAGTTTCTCACTTTGGCATATCGGTCGGCGAGCATGAGCCCGGCACCGCCGTGGACGTGGTTCGATCTGGACGAATCGACACCGTTCAGGTCATCTACAACATCTTCGATCAAAGCGCGGAACAGGAACTGTTCGGGGCCTGCGAGGAAATGGGTGTAGGTGTGATTGCCCGTGTTCCGTTTGATGAAGGGGCTTTGACCGGGGCGATTACTGCTGACACCCGGTTCCCGAAGAAGGACTGGCGAAGGCGATACTTCCGCGGAGATCGCAAGACTCAGGTCCAGGATCGCGTCGAGCGCCTGTCGTGCCTGCTTGGAGAGGAAGTACAGACTCTCGCCCAACTGGCACTTCGCTTCTGCTTGCAGCCCCGGGTCGTTTCGACCGTCATCCCGGGAATGAGGTCTACTCCCCACGTTCGTGCCAATCTTGGGGTTTCCGATCTGCCGCCGCTCGGCCCCCATCTTATGGCGGAATTGAAGCAGCAGGCCTGGGAGAAGAACTTCTATTTCTGACTCTCCCGGTAGTTCTCTCGAATCCACCGTTCGATCGCCGTTCCCGGATCGTCAATTCCTTCCTCGTCAACTTCCAGGGGGCCCAGCTTGGGCACTTTCTGGAGCAAGTTGAGGCCGTGCTGGTAGTCATTGAACAAGGCGTTGCAGAACTCGAGAACAGGCTGTTTGTTCTCAGAAGTCTTCTGGGCCAGCCTTTCGATCGCTTCCCGGTTGAAGTTGAGCTGGATTCCATGCTGTTGCAGAAACTGGCGCTGGAACTTCTGCAGTTGGAATTCAGCCACGCGCAATCGGTACATAGCTGGATCCTCGAGTAGTTCCGACAGCTTCTCGGTGGGACTCTCAACCATCTCGCGGGTCACCACGAACTCACGAACCTCTTCGTGATCAGGAAGGCGGTACTTGAATTCCCGAAAGGCTTTCTCACACACGGTCATGAGTCCCCGGGCTCCCGTCCGCTCGACGACAGCTTGCTCAGCGAAGGCGTGCATCCCGTCGTCGGTGAAATAGACATCGATTCCGTAGGCGAGAAAATCTCTCTTGTACTGTTTCAGGAGCGATCCTTCAGCGTACTTCAGTATTTCGAACAAATCCTGCTCGTAAAGGGGGGTGCAGTGGACAACCACCGGAAGACGGCCCACGAACTCGGCCTCGAAGCCAAACTCGAGGAAGTCCCGGGAACGAACCAGATTGAGCAGGTGGCTGTCGTCCCGGGCTGCGGGGGAACTCTTCTCCCCCATGAATCCAATCTGTGTCGATCCGATTCGCTTGCGTATGATATCGGTCAGTCCGTTGAAAGCACCGCTCACGATGAAAAGGATGTGACGCGTGCTGATCGTCTTTTTTTCCAGCTTCCCTTTACTCTGGAACTCGAGCAGGGACTGCATCTGGCCCGCCACGTCCGTGGAGGAGCGCAATGGCACCTCGGTGTCTTCCATGAGCTTCAGCAGCCCTCTCTGGACCCCCTGACCTGAGACATCGCGTCCCATGAGGTTGGATGGGCCGGCGATCTTATCGATCTCGTCGAGATACACGATCCCGTACTGAGCCAGTTGCACGTCACCGTCGGCCTGAGCTACCAGCTCCCGCACCAGGTCTTCAACGTCTCCCCCCACGTACCCGGTCTCGCTGAACTTGGTCGCATCCGCCTTGACGAAGGGAACTCCGATCAGCCGGGCAATGTTCTGCACGAGATAGGTCTTTCCCACTCCCGTTGGGCCAATCAGGAGAATGTTTTGTTTCTTGTAATCGATCAGATCGTCAGGTCTGGAGTTCTGGATCTGATGGTAGTGGTCACAAATAGCTGTGGAGAGGACCTTCTTGGCGTCATCCTGCTGAATGACGTATCGGTCCAGGTAGCTCTTGATACCGCTTGGTTTGTAGTCAAATGCAAGTGCTTTGACTCTCTTCCTGGCCTGCTCTTCCGCTGGATCGGACGGCTCAGCCTCCTGTCTTGGAAAGACCTCGACGTGGACACCCGGCCCATACTTTCCCTTCAGGAACTCCTTTAGATCGTCTGGGTTAAGCTTGTCTTCTGGATCCATGATTTCTGTGGCCCTCTAATGAGTAACATCAACTTTAGCAGATCGTCCTGTATTCATAGGATGCCCTCGCCGCATTGGCAAGTTTGTTTCTTGCCGCTCGCTGTCTCTCGCGGCGTTGAAGGTTGAAAGTTGAAAGTTAAAGGTTTGTTCGCAACTTTCAACTTTTAACTGTCCTCCGGATGACCGGGTAGGGGAGATCGATCCGGTCGGGACGGGCGGGTTGTTGCAATGCCTCGTCCAGAGCGGCTTTCCAGGACCGTAGCGAGACCAGCAGAGGTCCAGTCTGGAGTCCTTCACAGACGTCCGGACAGGGTGACAATTTGTCGATCGCCATTTGCATCATGGATCGCGCCGCACCCCATTTGCCGTGCTCATAGTGGTGAAAGGCGACGGCAGCTTGAATCAATCCCTGCAGAAAAGGCTGCCGGTCGCTCGACTCCTGCAGCCAGATCTCCTCAATCGTGTCGTGACACTCGTAGAAGTCCTCCTGGTTGAAGAGGTCGATTCCCCGTTTAAGCTGATTGCACATGAGGCTGAGCCCGGGCCGACTCGGCGCCGCCGGCATCAGGAGGCCGGTGTGGACCGATAGACCAGAGCGTAGACGTTGCGAAAAGGGGCTACGCAGTACCGTTCGATCAGTTCTCCAGAGGCACCTGGACGTCGGTCCAGACTCTCCACGTATTCCTCTCCGATCTGGAAACTGAGGCGCATAATGTCTGCTTTTCCTACTCTGCGTTCCACCTGAAAGGCCGCGTCCAGGCCGTCCGGAAGTCGAAACAGCTGACGATAGAGAGGACGTTTCAAGTCAGCAGGTTTCGTGACTGGCCGAGACCCGGCTTCTCGATAGTGGGCAAACAGCAGTTCCCGAAAGTTCCCGTAGTCAAAGTTCTCGACCTTGTTGTTGACGCTGACTTCGAGGTAGAGCGTTTGCTGCTCCCAGCTTGCGCTCAGGCCATAGGTGAAATCGAGATCGCCCTTGTCGAACTTGATTCGGTGGCCCTTTGCATCATGAAAACGCTTGAGTTCAATCGCGCTCTCCGCCAGATCAGAATTCTCCTGGTCATCCTTCGTCAGGTAGTATCCGGATACCCGCTGATACCAGTCGTCGATGATCTTGCCCAGAACTTGGTCGATCAACTCTGCTGATTTGGTGGCCATGGCGTCGTGGAGCAAGCAATTGTAAACCACGTCTTTCGGATGATCAAAACACCTTTTCCACTTTGCGTGCGGTTTGGGCCGCTTCGGACACTGGCCCCGCTGCTGGTCAGGGGCGTCGAAGGGCCCGTTCTCAAAGCTCACCTGGCCACCCGGGAACCCCGGGGAACTGTGCTAAACTGGCTTTCTGGTGAGGTTGAAGTTCATCGGCGCTTCCGTCCTGTTTGCAGCTGCTTCCAGCGCCTGCGCATCCAAGATCACCCCGGTTGAAATCCCCCAAGAGGACAGACTGAAGGCCCGGCAGTTGATGCTTGAGGGCGACGTGCTTCTCAAAGGCGGGAAGGATCATCTGGCCCTCCTCAAGTACCTGGAATCGTCGACTCTGAATCCCTACAGCCCGACCTGCTTCAATAAACTGGCCGTCGCCTATGCTCGTATTCTGATGTTTTTTCAGGCCAAGCGTGCGGTTGATCGGGCGATCCGGCTGAATAGGGATTACCCCTATGGCTACAACACTCGCGGGATCATTCAGATGGCACTTGGGAGACCCCGAGCGGCCGTGGGCTCTTTTGAGAAGGCCCTCCACCTCACTCCCCAGAATTCGGTCTTTTACCTGAACCTGGGTCGGGCCCATATGGAGGCTGGAGACTACAGGAAGAGCCGATTGGCCCTGAAGCAGGCACTCCAGCTCAATCCAGATGTTCTCCATCTCGAGAATACGATTGAGGTCAGAGCCAGCAACAAGAGAGATGACTCGGAATCTTACTACCAGATGGCCCAGCTCTTCGCCGAAGTGGGCGATGTGAACGCCTGCCTGTACTATCTGGGCAGAGCCCTTGAATCCGGTTTCAGAAATCGGGACCGACTGCAGAACGACGCGGCCTTTGAAGCTCTCCGCAACACCCGGGCCTTCATCGAATTGGTGGAGTCCTACGGGCTCCAGGAGCGAACCACGTAGCCCTTCGGGCTCCGCGCTCCGCGTTTGCCGCTCGTCTTCACTCGCGACGTTGCAAGTTGAAAGTTCCAGGTTCCACGAACTTTCAACCTTCAACCTTCAACCGGTGGAAGCACACCAACATAGGGCAGGTTGCGATAGCGTTCCGCGTGGTCCAGTCCGTAGCCGACGATGAACCGGTCCGGAACCTCGAAGCCCAGGTAGTCGATTTCAACATCCGCTTTCCTTCTGGCGGGTTTGGAGAGAAGTGCACAAACGCTCAAGGAGCGGGGCTGCCGGGTCATCAGGTTACGTACCAGATAGCTGATGGTCAGTCCGGTGTCGACGATATCCTCTACCAGGACGACATCTTGTCCTCGAATACTGGTTTCAAGATCCTTGACCAGTTGGACCTCGCCGGCACTCGTGGAGGCATTTCCGTAGCTCTTGACCGAGATGTAGTCGATCTTGAGCATCAGGTCGACCCGTCGAACCAGGTCGGCGTGGAATATGGCGGCGCCTCTGAGGATGGCTACAAAGATGGGCGAGCGGCCGTGCAGATCTCGAGTGAGCTGCTTGCCCAGTTCTCCGACACGTTGCTGGACAACTCCTTCGTCGATCAGAACTTCCACATCCGAGAGGACTTCCAGCATACCGATCGGATCATAGCACGGGGTTGTGGCTGGGGAGGTTGAAGGTTGAAAGTTCGTGGAACTCAGGTTGGCGAACTGACACCCCGAGACCCCACCCGGTCGCGGCCCAGGGGCCCCTCCCACTCTCAATCCGAAAGGAACTGGCAACCAGTAACTAGCAACCAGTAACCGTCACGAAGTGACCGCCCTGCCCCGGCGGGATCGTTCCAGCAGGGAAAGAAGAAAGCGGGCCCCTCGAAGGGTGTAGACGCTTACATCATCCATGTAGGAGTACACGGTCGGGAGAATCAGGAGGGTGAGGAAAGTCGAGGTGGTCAGGCCCCCGAAAACAGCCAGACTGACCGGAGCCCACATGCGACCCCGTCCCTCCGACTGGGGGAACAGATCAGGAAGGAAGAAGGGCACCGTCAGCGGGAGCAGCCCGGACAGCGATGTAAGGGCCGTCATCAGAATGGGTCGCAATCGGTCTCGTCCACCCTGAATAATGGCGGCGTTTTTCTCCAGACCAGACTTTCTGAGCCGGTTGATGTGATCGATCAGAATAATCCCGTTGTTGACTACCAGTCCGAACAGGACCAGGATCCCCAGGTAGGCCATGGCGTTCAAGGTCGTGCCGGTGAGATAGAAGAGCCCTGCCACCCCGATCATAGAAAACGGTACCGTGACTAGAATCGTGAGGGGGTGGATGAAGCTCTCGAACAGGGAGGCCATGATGATGTACATGAGGATCATGGCCAGCCCAATGGCGAAGAAATTGGAGTCCTCCGACTCACGAAAACTTCTCCAACTTCGTCCAAAAGACCAGGAATACCCGGGGGGCAGCCGGACGTCGGAAAGAGCTTCTCGAACCCCCATATTGGCCAGGAAACTGGCCGCTCCCTGCTGCAGAGAGGCGTACACGTTAAGCGTCGCCTTTCGATCCTCCCGACGAATGGCCAGGGGGCCCTTACGGTACTGGTAGTCGACCACGGAATAAAGGGGAATCATTTCGCCCTGACGGTTCTCGAAGTGGATGTTCTCGATCTCCTGCAGGCTGATCTTGTTGCCCCCCCGCATCTGAACCACCACGTCGATTTCTCCCTGGTCTCCCTTGATCCGGGTGGTGGCCCGAGTGCTCAGTGCCGAGGACAGAGTCCGGGCCACAATTTGCGGTGAAACGCCAAACTGCTCACTGCGCCGCCGATCGACCTGAACATGGATTTCATCATCTCCCGTCTCCAGGGTTGTCTGAGCATCCTTAATGCCGGGAACATCAAGAATCCGGCTCTTTACAATCTCCCCATACATTTCCAGCAGCGTCGGATCTTCTCCTTTGAGCTTGACATCGATCCCCATCTCGCCACCGCCGCCATAGTGCCGGAGCCGCCCCCGCTTGTATTCGACTCCCGGAATCACGGGAAAGGAGGCCAGCATTTTCTCCTGCAAGACCTGTGTCGAAGTAATGTTTCCCTCGTCCTTGAGGTAGATCTCCAGCTCTCCCCGCAGGCGGCCGCCGCGGCTGCTCCGCCTGCCGAACTCCGACGCCACCGAAGTAATCTCGAATTCCGCCTGGCGATCGAGAAGCAGTTGTTCCAGCCCGGCGAAGATCGACTCGATTTCGTCCATGGGGTAGGAATTCTCGAACAGGACATCGATGTTGACCTCTCGCTCTGCGACCCGCGGCATCTGTTCTCGATCGATCTGCATCAAAACGGAATAGGATGCCCACCCGATCAGAGCCATCACGATCAGCGCTGTGAAACGCCACTTGAGAAGAAACCCCATGGTGGAGGCGTAGCCGTCGGTGAGAAGGAGGAGGGACTTCTGCTTCTTCTTCTCAGGGCCCGTGAACATCCGACTGGAAGCCAGGGGGATCAGCGTCAGTCCCACTACCAGCGACGAGAGCAGGGCAATACTGACCGTAGTGCCGAAGCCACCCAGGTAGCGTGACATCGAGCCCTCCAGGAAAAAAAAGCTGGCAAAGACCGAGATCGTCGTGGCTACCGACGCCACGACGGCAATACCAACCTCTTTGGTTCCCTGAATGGCAGCGTCCAGGGCCCCCAGGCCCATGTCCTGCTTGTGCCTAAAGATGTTTTCCATCACCACGACGCTGGCATCGACCAGCATCCCGATCGCCACCATCAGTCCCATGAGCGTGACCAGGTTGATGTTGATTTCCGAGCCCGCGCCGACTCGAAGCAGGTACATGAAACCGAAGGTGCACAGAACGGAGAGTGGAATCGCGGCCGCGATGATCAAAGTGCTGCGGAACTTGCGCAGGAACACGAATAGAACCAGACAGGCCAGGAATCCTCCGATCAAGCCGGCCTGTGTCAGGTCATTGATGCTGTTGAGAATCTCTTCGGACTGGTCACTCGTGACCTGAAACGACAGCAGATCTGCGTAGCGAGGCAATGAGGTAAGCCTGTCCAGTTCTGCTCTGGCTGCCTGGCAGACTTCAACGATATTGGCAGTCGACGCTTTGTAAACGTAGACATTGATGGATTCATTGCGGTTGAGCCGGGTGAAGGAAGTCTTGTCGGGGAAGTCATAGCGGACGTCCGCAATATCCCCAAGAGTGAATCGGCCGCCCGCCAGAGGAAGAGCTTCAATCTCGGAAGCCTCCCGAAATTCCCCCATCGTTCTGAGTGTGTACTTCTTGTCCCCATCGAAGATGTACCCTCCAGAGAGATTGACGTTGTTCGCTCTCAAGGCCTGGCTCAGTGCCCAGATGTCAATCCCGTGGCTCTCCAGACGGCTTGGATCGACCTCGACCAGAACCTGTTTGTCCTCAATGCCCCGGGTGTCCACGTTGGCGACTCCCTGGATTCTTTCCAGGCGCGGCCCCAGAACTTCCTCCAGGAAGTTGTAAAGATCTTTCCGGTCACCGCTCCAACCCACCGCGAAACGAAAGACCGGCCAGTTGCCGGAATGCCAGCGTCGAATCCTGATGCGCTCGACGCCTTCGGGCAGAAGTCCTCGAACCTGGTCGATCCGATCCCGGATCTCCAGGGCGGCCATGTCCATGTCGGTGCCGTCCTTGAACTCGAGCCGGACTTCGGAACTGGAGCCCGACGAAGTCGACTGGATCGTATCCAGGTGATTCAGGGTAGAGAGGGCCTCTTCCAGCGGTCTGGTGATGTCACGCTCGGTCTCGGGAGGCGAAGAAGAGGGATAGCTGACGTTGACGGTGAGACTGTCGGAGGAAAAATCGGGAAGCAGTTCCAGGGGCAAACGCCGGAGAGAGATGAAGCCCAGAACCACGATGGAGATGATAACCATCAGCACCGTGACGGGCCGCTTTATGGAATATTCAGCGAAACTCATGTGCCTGTCTCCCGGACAACCACAGTATAGACGACCGGAACCAGAACCAGGGTCAGGAGGGTCGAGGTGACCAGGCCGCCGATGATCGTGATGGCGAGCGGAATGCGCAACTCAGAGCCCTCTCCCAGGCTCACAGCCATAGGGAGCAATCCCAGGACCGTTGTGCTGGTCGTCATGAGGATGGGGCGGAGCCGAATCGAGCAGGCCTGACGGATCGCGTCGAATTTTTTCGATCCCTGCTTTCTGAGCTGGTTGGTCAGATCGAGCAGGACAATGGCATTGTTCACCACGATTCCGGCCAGGACAATGAAGCCGATCAGGACCACCACGTTCAAGACCTGGTTGGTGATGAACAGGGCCACGGATACGCCGATGGCAGCGAAGGGTATGGCGAACATGATGACAAGAGGCTGGACCAGGGACTCGAATTGAGACGCCATCACCAGGTAGATCAGAAACACGGCCAGAAGGAGCGCAAATCTCATGCTCTCGAAGGCGACTGCCCTTTCTTCGCTTTGCCCGCCGACGTAGGCATAGAAGTCACTGGGAAGCGATATCCCTGCAATTACCGTTTCAATGTCGGTGACAATACCCTGCAGGTCGCGGCCCACGATGTTACCGCTGATCACGGCCACCCTCCCCGGTCCGACTCTCCGAATCTCCGCTGGTCCCTGCTCGAGACTCACCTCGGCAAGGGAGGAGAGGATGATGGGATTTGTCTGCCCGGGATTGATGACCAGATTGCGCAGGTCGGCCAGACTGGATCGGTCCATCTCACGCAGCCTCACGCGCACGTCAATTCGTCGATCCCGTTCGCTGAACTCGGTCGGGATCTCTCCTTGGATCTTATTTCGGACCAGGCCCGCGATCTGATTGATGGTGAAATTGTAGTTCGCCAGCTTGCGCCGATCGAAGCGGATCTGGACCTCCGGATTGTCCTCTTCGGTACTCGATTTGAGATCCCGGAGCCCCTCGATCGATTCCAGGCTGGCTTTCATACGCGCGGCGTAGGCCTTCAGACTCTTCAGGTTGTAACCCTGCAGAATCACTTCGACAGGTGTTTTGAAACTGAAGAGATTGGGTTTAGAGAACTTGTATTCCACTCCCGGAATCCGTGCAAAGCTCTTTCTCAAATCTTCTGTCGCCCGGGCCTCATTCTCATGCAGCATGCCGGGCTGCAGTTTGACCAGGATCTGTCCGATGTGCTCCCGCTCCTCCACGGCCTGAACACCTGTCTGATTCCCCGAGCCGGCCATGGTGTAGTAGGAGGCCGCGGCCGGGAAATCGGTCAGAATCTCCTCGAACTCCCTCAGCCGCCTGGAAGTCTGTTCCACCGGGACGCCGCTGGGCAGGCGGATGTCCACGAAGAACTCGCCCTGGCTGACCTCGGGGATCAGTTCGGAGCCGAGCCGCCCCAGCAGCTGGACCGACAATACGAACAGGACGAGTGCCGTCAGTATCGCGCTCCATCTGTAGTTGAGTACTTTGGACAGGAACCAGTCGTACGGGCGGACCAGAAAGAATCGACTCTCCGTCTTTGCCTCTTTGGTCTCACTTGCCGGTGCGTCGGCACGTCTTCCCAGACTGGACAGCATCGGGATCAACATGATGGCAACAATCAGGGAGGCAGCCAGGGAAAAAGTGACGGTCAGGGCCTGATCCGCAAAGAGTTGCCCCGCGACGCCCTCTACGAAAATGATGGGGACAAATACACAGATTGTCGTCACGGTGCTGGCCACGACCGCGCTTCCCACTTCCGAGGCGCCCAGGTTGGCTGCTTCCCGTGGCCCGTGACCCATGGTGCGATAACGGAAGATCGATTCCAGCACCACGATGGAGTTGTCCACCAGCATCCCGATTCCCAGGGCCAGTCCGCTGAGGGACATGATGTTCAAGGAAATCGAAGAGCCGTACATGAGGAAGAAGGTGGTCACAATGGAAATGGGGATGGATAGCCCGATGATCAGGGTCGTCTTAAGACTGCGCAAGAAGGCAAACAGGACTGCGATGGCCAGAATCCCGCCCCAGATCGCCGTGCTTAGAACTTCATCGATGGACTGCCTGATGAAGTTGGACTGGTCGAAGACGACATCGAACTCGAGGGGATCGCGGGTGCCTTTGTAGTCGTTTTCGAGCTGCTCCAGGCGCTCCTTGACGATCGCGGCCACAGAAACGGTGTTCGCATCGGCAGCCTTGAAAACAGCCAGTTCCACACTTTCCTGGCCATTGATCCGGGTGATAATGTCACGCTCTTTGAATCCAGAGAAAACCGTCCCAATGTCGCGGATGCGGATCGGGACTCCCGTCCTCTGGGCTACGATGACATCGTTCATTTCGCCCATGTCCTGGAACTCGTTGAGGGTTCGCACCAGATATCTGGCCTCTCCGTCGCGCAGGGTTCCACCCGTCAGGTTGATATTCTCCTGGCCAAGACGGCTCGTGACTTCCTGAATCGAAATGCCCAGTGTGGCCAGCATCTGCTCGTCCAGCTCAACCAGGATTTCCTGCTCCAGCCCCCCGGAGACCCGGACTGCTGCCACACCTCCAATACTTTCCAGGTCAGGTTTCACAAACTCGTCGGATTGATACCTGAGCATGGACAGATTGGGAGAGCCGGAAACACTCACCCTCATGATGGGGTCGGTCGAGGGGTCGTAACGCAGCAGGATCGGTTTCTCGGCGCTCAGGGGAAGCTGGATCAGGTCGAGTCGCTCCCGTACGGCCAGGGAGGCGAAATCCATGTCCGTTTTCCAGCTGAACTCGACCACGACGTCAGAGACTTCCGGCTTAGAGATGGAACTGACCCGAACCACGTTGTCGACGATACTGACAGCGTTTTCCACCGGCTTACTGATCAGGCTTTCGATTTCCTCGGGCGCGGCTCCCTCAAACTCAGTACGGATGGTGAGGGTCGGGTAGGAAAGGTCAGGGAGCAGGTTGAGGGGAAGTTTGTCGTAGGCGACAGTGCCGAAGACCGCCAGGGCGACGAAGACCATGGTCACCGTCACGGGTCGGCGAATGGAGAAATCGACGATTTTCATTGACGGCGGCGACCAAACTGGGAGCGAATTTCCGTCATGAAAGCTCCCAGCTTTTCGGGATCATTCAGAAAGTCCGGATCTTCGGCCAGCTTGGCCTCGTAGGCCTTCTTGATCTGGGGACTGCGCTCGGCCATCCCTGCCAGCATGGCCTTCATGCGGTCCGGGTCGAAGCTGCGAGCTCCACCCCCGGGAGATCCTCCACGAGGACGCCCGCCGCCTGAGTGAAGCCCTTGCCGGGAGGGACGACTCCCTGGCGCAGCCGGAGCCGGTCCGCCGTCGCTGGAGGCACGCTGGGGGGAAGTAGCCTGAGGTGCGGGACCTTCGCGTTCGCCCTCCCACTCCAGGACGGAGACGGGATAACCATCATTGAGCCCTTCCTGTCCCACCGTGACAACGGCTTCACCTTCAGACAGTCCTGAGGAGATTTCGAGATCTTTGTCTTCTCTAAAACCGATCGTGACCGCCCGTTTTTGGACCCGGTTTTCCGAATTCACGACGAAGACTCGATCCTCGTTGCGCTCCCGGACAATCGCGCGCTTGGGAATGACCAGCGCCGATGGACGTGTCTCGGTGGCAATGTGGACCGTGCCAAACATGCCGGGCCGGAGAAGGTCCCGGTGCCGGCTAATCTCGAGCGTCACTTTGATCGTCCCGGATTCAGAGTCGACGGTGGGGCTAATCATCTTAATGGAGCTGGTAAAGGTTTCGTCCGGAAAAGCCTGCATTCTCAGCTCCGCCTGCTGACCGAGGCGGATCTGGGAGAGTTCTCGTTCGGGCAGATAGATGCGCGCCCACAGAGGGGTGAAGTCCTCCACGTTGAAGAGAGCCTCATTCACGTTCACCCGATCCCCGATGTCGATCGTGCGCTGGGTGACGACGCCGTCGATCGAGGAACGAATTTCGGTGTAATCGAGCTGTAATTGGGCTGCCTCCAGACGGGACACTGCAGCATCCCGCTGCTGAACCGAAACTCTCAGACCCAGAGCATCCGTCTGGTTGGCCAGAGCTGCCTGATCATGTTCCTGTGGACTGATCAGCCTTTGTTCTACCAGGCCCTCGGAACGTTTGTAGTTGGCCTCGGAGAGCCGGGCCTTGACGTCTGCCTGCTCCAGTGTGAGCCTGGCCTGATCGACCGCAATCCGGGCCTGATCGTGTTCATTCCTGATTTCCCGGTCATCCAGCCTGGCCAGAAGCTGGTTCTTGGTGACCCGGTAGCCTTCCTCAACCAGAAGGTCTTCGACCAGCGCGTTGACCTTGGCGTAAATGGTGACTTCGCGAATGGACTCGAGTGAGGTATTCGAGAGCAGATAGCGAGAGATAGGACGCCTTGTGACCCTGGCGGCCTTGACGCTGACCGGTTCCTCAAAGGATCCGTCAGCAGAACCGCCCCCGGGCATTCCTCCGCGGCCGGACATTCCGCCTCTGGGGCCGCCTCCCCTTCCGTTCGGATCGGCGGAGCTGTCCAACGACGAGCAAGCCACAGTCACAGAGCAGAGAATCGAAAGCAATAAACGCGTGAACATGCGCACTTCTTCCTTCATCTTTTTACTACCTCAAACCCATACGCGAGTCAGGGACGAATGGTTACGAGAATTTGATTTGACCCTCCACTCTCTCGCCAATACAATTGCCCGACTAACGACAAGGGCCGGGTTACCGAAAAACGGAGTCTGCTCCTCCGGCTGAGTCAGTGAGTTGTGTTTTGCTGATGCCATGACGCTAAAAGAACCGCTGCATTTCGCGCTGAGATTCCTACAGAACCCAAGAGCTATCGGGGCGCTCACACCCAGCGGCCGGGCGCTGGGCCGGAAGATGGCGAATGTCGTGGACTGGGAAAGAGCCCGCACGGTGCTTGAAGTGGGACCGGGATCCGGGGCCTTGACAGCCGAATTTTTGCCGCGTGTCCAGGAAGGATGCCGTTTTCTCACGGTTGAGATCAATCCTGACTTTGTCGCGTTTCTGGAGTCCCGCTTTGCCGGGATCGAAGTGGTTCACGACAGTGTGGAGAATCTTGCACCGATTCTGGAGGAGCGTCGTCTCAGTTTCGCAGATGCCATCATCAGCGGTCTGCCCTGGACCATTTTCACTCGCGAGCAGCAGGATCGATATCTGAAAGCCATCCGGGCTGGTCTCGACCCTGGAGGAGTCTTCGTCACGTATACCTATGTGCAGGGACTCTCCCTGCCTGGAGGGCGCCGCTTTCTCCGGGAGCTCAAGGACAACTTCACCTACGTGAGCCGGAGCAGGCCGGTCTGGGCCAATGTGCCTCCGGCTGTGTTCTTTACGTGTCGCAAGTGAATCTCGTTCTTCTCTCCTTGCGGCTCTCCACATGATTTCCGTTTTCTGCGACTTCGATGGAACCATTACCAGCCACGATTCCATTGTCTTCCTGACCGAGCGCTTTGGGGGCGGTCACGCGTTTCGGTCGGGCGCTCGCTCCAGAATCAAATCCGGTGAGTGGAGTGTGTTTGAGGCAATCGAGCACGAGCTTGCCACGGTGACTATTTCCTGGGAGGAGGCGGTTCAGGTCCTCAAAGCGAATATCAAAGTCGACGCCTTCTTTGGGGAGTTTGTTGCCTGGTGCCACAAGCGGTCGTTGCGCATCCAGGTTGTCAGTTCGGGAATGCGCCCGGTAGTCGAATTGTTTGTCGGCCATCTGGGACTCGAGATCTACGCTCATCCAGTGACGATTAGCCCGCAGGGTTGGCATTACCAGCCCGATCCCGCCGTGATGAAAGTCCCGGTTCTGGAAAAGGCCCGCCGGCACACCGAACGTCTCATTTACGTCGGGGACGGAACGTCGGATGTGTGCGCCATCCCCTACGTCGACGATCTCTTCGCCAAGAGATACCTGGCCGAGTACTGCGACGCAAACGGGGTACCTTATATTCCGTTTGATACCTTCGCAGATGTCCAACAACGCCTGGAGGCGTTGTTGTGATTGTGCAAGACGTAGAACGTGAAACGTGGAACGCGAAACATCCTTAAAATCCCAGCCGCAGTCGAACTCCCCCGTGGATCAGCCGGGGGGTTCCCAGGCGCTCGATGGGGAGACGGCCCACCGCGTATTCCCGGTCAAAGAGGTTCTCGACACTGAGGAAGAGCTCGAGTTGCTCGCCAAGGGGCTTGCGGACATGCAGATCGAGGACTCCGTAGCCGGCCAGGGGGAGCTGATTCAGGTCATCCTCAAATTGCCGGCTCAGGAAACGGCCGTCCGCGCGAAACTGGATTGGGCCTAGATACTCGATTCCGACGAGGCCCTGGTGGCGCGGGACCTGAGGGAAGAGCCGCCCGGTTTCGTCGACAACGGCCTGAGAGTAGAGATAGGATGCCCGCAGGGCCCAGCGGGAGGCCAGGCGGCGAACCACCTCGGCCTCACCGCCCTTGATCGTTCCACTCCCCAGGTTCTGGCGCTGCCGCAGAATCAGTTGGGGGGACACGGACACAGTGACGTTCGAGACCGGATCTTCGAGTGTGTTCCAGAAGCCGTTCAGGCGGATCAGAAGAGCGGGGTCGGGATGAAAGTCCAGCCCCCCTTCGAATCCCCAGAGGTGTTCCTCTGCAAGCCCCGGATTGGCCTGTGTGAGTATGTTGCCCGTGCGGAACGGGCGATAAAGCTCATTCAAGGTAGGAGCTCGGAATCCGCGATAGACGGAGCCTCGAACCGTCACGGCGGGGTCAGCCCGAAAGAGAAGCCCCGCCCGGGGATTGAAGCTGGTCTCTGTGCTCTGGTTCTCCCAGACGTCGAAGCGAGCCCCCACCAGGAGGTCGAGTCGAGGATGGACGGATTCCAGGTACTGGGCAAAAACCCCGCTTAGATTCTGCACTTCTTCTTCCCAACGGGCCTGTCTCCAGTCTGCACCCACCAGAATCTCTCCCGAGGGCTGCCAGGTGAAGGAGCTTCCGTAGCCCGACGAAGGAAAGTGCTGATCGGCAGTCTTGAACTCCTGGGAGCGATCTGGAAGAACGCGGGAAAAGGTGCTGTTGAGCTCCTGGAACTGGCTGTAGAGCCGAAGCCGCCAGGTTGAACCCTCGACGCCACCCTCCACCAGAGTCAGCCACGAGTTGTTTACCTGAATCCGGGTGCCGTTGTTCCTATCTTCCCTGAACAGGTTGACGCCTGCATAGGCCCGCTTGTATTCGACTCTCCCCAGGAAGCTCTGGAATTCGACACGAGCTGGAGTGTCGACAGCTCCCCGTTCCTCCTCTGAGACAATGAAGAATCCGCCCGTGTCAAAGGCTCGACCCGACACAACATAACCCCAGTCTCCCTTTCGGTCGGAGGCAAGGGCGCTCACATCGTAGGTCTCACGGTTTCCCATTTCGGCCATGAATGCCAGTCGGCCTGGACTGGGTTTTACGGGGCGAAGCTGAATCGCCCCGCCCAGGGCCGAGCTGCCGTAGAGTTGGCTGCTGGCGCCCCGGGAGATCTCCACCTGCTCTAGAGCCAGAGTAGGAATTCGATTCCAATAAACCCAGCCTCCAAAGGGGTCGTTGAGAGGAATACCATCAAAGAGCACCAGGCTGCGGCTGGTGCCGCTGGGTCCGATGCCTCTCAGAGAAACACCTTGCGTCGTGGGGTGGGAGGAGAGGCTGCCGGAACGCCGGAAAAGGCTGAATCCTGGAATTCGGCGCAGATGGTCGTCCAATACCAGGGCTGGAGACCGACTCAAGTCTTCCGCATCCAGGACGCTCACCAGCGAGATCGCTTCGCCGAGCGCCTGATCTCGTCGGGCAGCCGTGACGACAACCGTCTCCCTGTGAGCCACTACTTCTTTGGTGCCCTTCTGGAAACCAGGATCTGAAGCATCAGGGTGCTGAAGTCCCAGGGCTGTCAGAAGGGCCAGTGCCACCAGTTCGAACAAAGATTTACCTCGACCGCATGATACGAACGAATGGGTCTTGGGTTCTAGTGGTTCTGGGTTCTGGCTTGGCCGAGTAGTCATCCGAACCCGAGCGCCAGCGAGGGCTGAGTAGTAGCCGCGGCCTGGCGCCCGCGGTGCTGTTGGCTTCTTCTCTTCACCGTTCCACGGACGATCTCTACCGGTAGCCGATCGATCTTAGCCCCGCATGAATTTCTGGTTAAGGCGGACGGCGGCGGCCCTCAGCCCGATCAGCACAAATCCGAGCAGGATCAAGGCCAGTGGCCAGCCCCAGGACTCAAGGAAGTGCTGGCTGGTGAAGTACCCGATATAGGCGAGGATGGAAACAGTCCCGCAGACGAGCAGAGTGCGGCTCCGCACGTAAACACTCAGATAGACAATCCCACAGGCAATGGCCAGGAAGAGAATCTCGATGGGGGTCCCCTCGAGCATGTCAAAAATCCCGTAGAGAAAGCTCGCCGATCCAGCCAGGTGCCAGAAGGGAGTGATTGTGGCGTGGCGGGTCTTGTTCACAGCTATGTTGACCAGGATCAAGGAGAGTCCCA
The DNA here is from genome assembly GCA_965248635.1 of Acidobacteriota bacterium. Taxonomy (GTDB): domain Bacteria; phylum Acidobacteriota; class UBA6911; order RPQK01; family CBDAPI01; genus CBDAPI01. The sequence continues at coordinate 1,626,346 of OZ252114.1, forward strand.
GCGTTACCCCGGTGATCTGCGGATCGATATTCAGCAGATCAAAGAGCACGCTGAGGAACGTGACACTGAACAAAAGTGTGGTGAAGAGCATCGTGGTTCGGCGTTTGACGATAAATGTGACGCCCTGCTGGAAGGCCATGATCCCGGTCATGAGCAGGCCGGCATAATGCCAGTCCCCTCCGGAGGAGAGTTCATCAAGGGCAACCAGAATCCCGGTCGGCTGAAGAACGGCCGCGATCAGGAAGAGGGGTGTCACCGCTTTCTCGTACCGACTTCGGGTGAGAGCGGCCAGGCCCATGCCAAAGGTCGCCACACCCGAGCCCAGGGTGACAATGATACGGGCAGCTGCGTTCATCTCTTCCCAGTTGATACCGATGAAGACACACAAGCCGGCAAAAACGAAGATGCCGCCCAGGGAGGCGAAGAGGCGGGGCAGAATGCCGCGGAAGCGAGGGGAGGAAACAGGCTCTGCTTCTTCCAGGGCATACCGCAAATCTTCCAGGGTTACACCATGCCGGCGCGCGATGTCGAGAATCTCGTGTACGGCCTCCTCTTTCATGGAGTTTCTCCGCTCGGGACCGCCCAGCCCAGAAAATGGACGGAATAGTGAGGTGGATCCAGGGGCAGGGGAATCACAGCTCCGCCCCTGGTGATCGTGGCTTGGCGTCTCCGGCGCATTCCCAGGAGTTCCGGAAGGAGCCCTCCTCCCCGATAATCGAGCCCCCGAAACTCGTATCCGTCTGGAGCCTTCAGGCTCGGGTCCAGCCTCATGGTCTCCAGCTCGGGGATCCGGATCTCGGTCCCATCCTCGAAAGTTTCCGCCTGATCCGGAATAGAGATGGGGATCTCACGGAGGTTGGAGGTAGTGTGATCAAGAAGGAAGAGTTTTGTGATCTGGGCGCCCTGGTTTCGGTAGATCCTGGCCCTGGCCCGGCCCTGATAAACGTCGATGTTCACCCGCACCGGCGCCACATTGGGATAGGCGGAGAGGTAGGAAGTGAAAAGGAAATCGTATTGTGGCGGAGCCACCAGGAGCTTGGGGAGGGTGGTGGCGAGAACAAAGAGTAGGATGACCAGTAAGGGCAGCGAGACGCCAATTACGATCAACAGATTGTCTTTGCCGATTCGTGCTTTCATTTTTTCATTCCATGGAATCCAATCTTCATTGTAGCTTCCGACCTCCCGTTCTGCTGGAAGTGATCCTTACGCTTCTTTCTACTGGGAGTTACAGGAACGGGGCTGGAAGGTTACTGCTCGGTAGTCACTGTCTTCATGCCAGTAACCAGTAACTAATTCTCGAGGCGCTCAAGCAGCGAGTCGAGCCCTGCGTCTGGAAACTTCAGGGTCACCGCCAGGCGTTCCCTCGGATCTCCTCCACGAACAGAGCACTCGCCGCTCCCATTGGCGATCAAATCAAGAACGCCGGAGAGGGCTTTTTGAAATCCAGCGTTCCCATCTTTCTGGTTGGGAGCCAGCAGCCGATCGTTTGTAAACACCTCCACTTCGCCCGTCGCAAACTTCAGTTCGACTCCACTGGAATCCTGGAGCAGCCTGCAGGCCCTCAAAAGGGTGGCCAGTACGGCATGCAGATTGGAGCTGAGATAGCTGCCCAGCGGCTGTTTCCGGTAGTACACCAGACCGGGTCTCCCTTCCCCGAAATCGAGGCTGAAGTTTCCTTGGTGGCCTACCAGAAGCACTCCGGGTCCCTGCTGAACGTGGCGGTAATCGTGGACGTCAATGAGAAGGTGCCCGGGGATCGGCTGGTCTTGAATCCACCGGTTGAAGACCTCGATGAAGTCTCCAAAATCGATTCCCTCGGTGCCCACTAGATGGACTTTGGCGCCGAGTTTGTAGATCACGCCCTCCCGCTTTTCCGGCTTCTGATGCTGCGTCATCGGCTCGATCTCAGAGCTTGACCTTCAGCTGTTCCAGATTCTCTTTCTGGATGCGATCCCGGCAGGCATAAGCGGCTTCAATGAAGAGCTGAGATTCCCCCACCATCCGGTGCACACGATCGGCCGTGATCCGTCCGCCGTTGCGTCCATGTCTGCGGAACAGGTAATCGGCGAATTTGGAACCGGCATATTTATCGTGAAAACGCCCTGTCTCGTGGAAGAGCGTCTTGAACTGGCGAACGATCCCGTCAGGATTCTCGGGAACCGTCACTTGATCGATCTTGATGAGGCCTTTGGCAGCCTCGAGCATAGCGCGGTAGGCAAGCCGGTCGGCTTCAAAAAGGTCATGGTCGTCGAGTTTGATCTGGGCCTCGAAGACCAGACGCTCGGCCGCGGCCAGCTCGAAGTCGCCGAAAGAAACGACTTCTCCGGCGCATTCTCCGGCCGCCAGATCGCCAATTGAAAACTCGCGGGGGTCTCCCCAGTCCGAGTAATATCTCGGGTCTTCCTCGTAGGTCGGAACCTGCGTCAGGTCGTCGAGGTTGCTGCGCAGACTCTTCTTGCCCACCCGGGTCGCGAAGTCTTGAAAGTCCTCGTCGGCCTGTCGTTCACTGACAAAGAAAGCGGTGATTCTCTGCAGGGCCTCCGGAACAACCTTGGCCGGGACTGAGCCGATACCCAGACCATAGGATCCGGCGTTCTGCTTCCACCGTCCTCCCAGGATGACCTGGAAGTGGGGAACCCTGCGCTGGTTCACACTCCGGCTGACACCAAAAAAGCCAATGTCAGCCACATGATGCTGTCCGCAGGAGTTAAAACAGCCACTGATCTTGATTCGAAGCTTTCTGACTGCCTCGTCCTGCTCGTGGGGGCTCGATGTCAATCGACGGGTGAGTTCGGCGGCCAGACCGCGGGAAGAGGCAATGCCCAGTTTGCAGGTATCGGTGCCCGGGCAGGCCGTGATGTCCGTGATCTGGCCAGCTCCGGGTTTCCCCAGACCAACCGCCTCTAATTCCTCGTAAAGACGGGGTAGATCGGTCTCAGAGACCCAGCGAAACACCATGTTCTGTTCTACGGTTGTACGCAGGTTCTCGCCCGCAAACTCTCTGGCCAGATCCGCCAGGCGACGCGCCTGAGCGGCACTGATGTCACCCAGTGGAGCCATCAGGGTTACGGTGGCAAAGCCGGGTTGCCTCTGGGAGTAAACATTACTCTCATACCAGCTTGCGAAACCGTCCGAAGCGGTGGCGTGTCCCTCCTTCAACTCACTCAAGCGATGCAACTCGGTCCATGGCTCCTCCAGGTAGGCGGTCCATCTGGGGTCGTGTGGAAGTTGCTTGCGCTCCGCCAATACCAGTCGGCGGAATTCTTCAATGCCCAGTTTCGCCACCAGAAACTTGATGCGGGCGCGGGCGCGGAACTTCTTTTCCCCGTGACGGGCAAAGACCCGAGAGATCGCCTGGGCAGTCGGAAGCAATTCCTCCACCGGCAGGAAAGAGTCGAACAGCTGGGCCTGATGGGGTACGGCACCGAGGCCGCCACCCACGTAAAGCTGAAAGCCCCGTCTAACCTCGCCGTCAACGACCCGAGTGGCAGCGATCGCACCCATGTCATGCATCATGACCAGGCCACAGGCGTCGGCCTCACACCCCGAGAAGGCGATCTTGAATTTCCGCCCGAAGTCCTGTACGTCCGCGTGCCCCAGCAGAAAGCGGGCGCAGGCTCTGGCGTAAGGAGTCACGTCGAAAACCTCATCGCGGCAGACGCCGGCCAGCGGGCAGGCGGTGACGTTCCGAACGGAATTGCCACAGGCTTCGCGAGTCGTGATGCCCACCGCAGCCAGCCGCCGCATCAGATCTGGCGTGTCGTCAATGTGAACAAAGTGAAGCTGAAAGTCCTGGCGGGTCGTAATGTGGAGGATGCCGTCGGCGTATTCCTCGCAGAGGTCCGCCAGTACCTCCATCTGGTCCGGGGTCACACCTCCGAAGGGAATTTTGATGCGCATCATCCCGGGTGCGTCCCACAGGGTCTCGGGCCCCTTCGTCGTGTCCCCACTTGGATAAGACAGGCTCTGCGCCTGCACGCCATCGTGGCGTTCGCCATTGTCGTAACGCTGGCCATAGATACCGCGGCGGAGGCGAGTTTCAGCAAAAATCTTCTCCTCCAGTTTGCCCTGCCTTCGCAGATTCATTTGCACTTCGAAAACATCAACTTCCCGGGCAAGGGCAGGATCGGTCTGTTCAATGAGTTCTTCTTTCCAGGTCTTCATAGGACGAACCCCCAGGGGGTCAAGCAGCGATCAGCCAAAAAAAAACCCGCAGGAGCAATTCCTGCAGGCTTACTGATCACTTAGCCGTGGCTCAAATCAGATAAAGCCGTCTCCAGGATGGCTCCGGACACCTGTATGGATTCGCGTACACGTGCAGATCGCGGCCTCCATGCCACCACAGATCGGACTATCTATGTAATTCGCTTCGGATCCTGACATTGTTAACCAATCTACGGGTTTGAACACCAGGTTGTCAAGAATCTCCCGTCACCTCTGGGGGGTTGAAGTGTCAGGTGGTTATTGACTTGAAGCTCCCCTGCCAGCATCGATCGAAACCGTCAGCAGGGATGCATCCAAACGTCTCTGGCCTCGAGCATTGTCCAATACATCGAGAATCTCCCGTTTCTTTTCTGGGTCCGCCACCTGCCCAATTACGGCCAGTACGTCGTCGGTTACTGCCAGGCTGATCCCTGCAGCGAGTTGCCTGGCCGCCAGAATCCCCAGGATCGTTGAGGCCAGCTGCCGATTGGCGGCGACTGATTGTGGATCTGGCTTCTCGGCCCGAACCGCTTCCGGTTTCGCCGTTGGCGTTTGCGGGACCTTCTTCTGCTTTTTTCGGGGAGGCGTCGGCGCTGGTTGGCTGATCCGTTCTGGTCGGGGCGAAGGCTGTACTTCGGGTTGGCTTTTGCTGCCGAACAGTTCCTGAATTCGAGGATCCTGATACTGGACATAGCCCACCCAGACCAGCCCACCCAAGACAATGACTCCCAGGATCAGGTGTTTCAGATGCACCTGGTCAGCTTAGCCAATGAATCCCGCCGAGTTCCAGGTCCTGGCCTTCGAATCCGGACCAGCGCCACTTTTCAGGGGAGGGCTGTAAGAAGAGACCCGTGGGGCCGCGAAGGCCAATTCTTCCAGATGGGTGGCAAACAGCCAGCGGGAATGACGAATCCTCTGCTAAGATTGGGCTTCACTGAAAGGATTGGGATTCTGTTCTTCCCGGTGCTTCCGCAGCGGGACGTGATCACCGTGTCGAGTAACAAGATCAGAACCCCTGGCGGCTGCCCAGGGTTGGAGGAAACGTGAATGAATAAGAGAATGTCGAAAGCTCAAGAGTTTCTTGTAGTCATCGCAACGGCCTCGCTGTTTTCGATTCCGCCAATTGCAGCCCGGGGAGCAGAGGAGTCACCTGCCGGTCTTCCGACTCACGAGGGACACGAATCGGTTGTCTCCTCCGCTCCGGCAACCGGGGGCCACGGGGATCCTCTGACCGCAGAAAGAGCCGAGCGACGCTGGGGCCTGGATGAGCTGGAGTTTTCGCCGGACGAGACTCGAGTCGTGTTTTCGGTGGAGACTCCGATCGAAGGTCCAGCGTTCTCCAGCAACATGTGGGTCCTGGAAGTTGGTACCCGCAAGCTGCGCCAATTCACTTTTTCGTCCAGTCGCGAGGGCCATCCGCGCTGGTCTCCTGATGGAGAAAAGCTGGCCTTCCTTTCCAATCGAAGCGGGAGTAGGCAGATCCATGTGGCCTTCCTCGACGGAGGAGAGGCGAGACGGCTCACCTCCAGTCCTACCTCGGTTGAGTCCTTCGTCTGGTCTCCCGACGGTCGCCAGATTGCGTTTGTGGCACCCGATCCCGGGACGGAAGAGGAGCGGCGCCGGGAAAAGGAAATTGTTCGCTTTGTGGGAATGTATTTTTACCAGGCTACCAGACCTCTTCAGCTCTCGGTGTTGGACGTGGAGAGCGGCGAGAGCCGGAAGCTCACCCACAGCCCCTGGCGGATCGCCCATTCCTACTGGGAGCCCAATATTGCCTGGGGCCCCGGGGGAGATCTCCTCTACGTTTCCGCCACCAAGGATCCCAATCCGGATCTGCTCACCAACCGGATCTACACGGTTCGCCTTTCCGACGGGAACATTCGAGAATTTGCGCGACCCCACGGTGGCTTTGGCAAGCTCCAGGTGTCCCCTGACGGGAAGTGGCTTTCCTACCAAGGCGCTCGAGGAGAAGCCTTCGAGTCTGACGATCTGTTCGTGCTGCCGCTAGCGGGAGGCGCTGCTCGAAATCTGACCGGGGAATCGATCGATCGAAGACTCTGGGGGCATCAATGGCTGCCGACGGTCGGGTGGTTATCCAGGTCCTGTGGGGACTTCACTCCAAATTCTTCGTCTCCTCGTTGGACGGGAAAGCAACAGAATACAAGGGCTTCGATGTGCCGGCGTCGGGTCACTACGGATACTCCCAGGCCTTTGCGGCAACGTCTGACACGCTGGTGTTTGTCGGGGAACGGGCCGATGTAGCTCCCGAGCTGTGGATTTCGAATCAGCCCGGCCGAGCCGAGCAGATCTCGCATTTCAATCAGGAGTGGGACGAGATTCCTGTCACTCCCATGGAAACCGTCCGCTTTGCGAGTTTTGACGGGATGGAGATCGAGGCGGGGCTCCTCAAGCCGGCCGACTATCAGGAGGGAAAGAGGATTCCCCTGGTGATCCTCATCCACGGGGGGCCTTCCGCCAAATTCAGTGACCGTTTCCGCTGGTGGGCCCAGATGCTCACGTCTCAGGGGATTGCCGTGCTGTGTCCCAACATTCGCGGGTCTACCGGGTATGGCTACGAGTTCCTGGTGTCCAATCGCTATGACTGGGGAGGAGCCGATTTTAAGGATGTGCTGGCTGCAGCGGATCATGTCATCGGTCTGGGTGTGGCCGATCCGGATCGGCGGGGAATTGGTGGCTGGTCCTATGGAGGCTACATGAGTGCCTGGGCGATCACCCAGACGACCCGTTTCAAGGCGGCTGTCATCGGGGCCCCCATGACCGACATGGTCAGCATGTATGGCTCGTCGGAGCGGTGGTCGCATTACTACGACACCTGGTATCTGGGGACGCCCTATGAAAACCGGGAGCGCTTCATCCAGATGTCTCCCATCACTCACGTCCAGAATGTCGGTACTCCGACCCTGCTCATGGTGGGCGAGAAGGACGAGAACACCCCTCTTTTTCAATGCCTGGAGTTCCTGAGGGGACTGCAGCGTCACGGTGTGGAGGCGAAGCTGGCTGTCTATCCGGGCGCCGCTCATTTTCCCCGGGACACGCGACAGCAGATCGACGTGCCCCAACGCTTCGTGGGCTGGTTCTTGGAGCATCTGGGCAACTAGGCTAGTGCTAGTTTACTGGAGGGAGATTGACTATCTGAGTGCCCACCAGGCCAGTGCGGCGAGTAGGATCAAAATCACAGCCAGGACTCCGGTCCAAGGAAACCGTCTTTCTTGGATTGGAGCGGGTTCGTCGGGTTCCTCCGGCGCCTCGTACAGGCGTTGCAGGTTGACGGATACAGCGCGAACTGATTGAAGGCGCTGGTCCGGATCCTTGGCCAGCATCTTGCTGATCGTGTGCTGGAGCAGCCCCGGCACGTCATCCTTATGCTCGATCATCGGAGCAGGAGACTCGTTGAGAACAGCACCCACCGTCTCCACAGGCAGGGCTTTTCGAAACGGATGGACGCCTGTGACCATTTCATAAAGCACCACTCCAAAGGAAAAAACGTCGGATCGGGGATCCGCTTCTCGCCCCAGCACCTGTTCGGGCGACATGTAGGAGAGATTGTCCAGTGTAGAGCCTTCCTGGGTCAGGTTGGCGAGTGTCTCCTCCTGACTATCTCCGGCTTCCTCTGCCACACTCCGGCCCAGTCCAAAATCCATGACCTTGGCATGGGACTCTGAGGTCAGCATGATGTTGGAGGGCTTCAGATGGCAATGGACGATCCCTTTCTCGTGAGCCACTCCCAGGGCTTCCGAGATCTCTAAACCAAGCCGCAGGGCATAACCCACTGACAGCCGGCCCGTGTGGAGCAATTCCGCCAGAGACTGACCCTCCACATATTCCAGGGCGATGAAGAAATGGTCATCTGCTTCTCCGATTTCATGGATGCTGCAGATGTAGGGATGAGTCAGGGCCTTGGCTGAGCTGGCTTCCCGCAGTAAACGCCGCAGTAACCTCTTTTGAGTGATCGTGTCCTGCTGCGAAGCCTGGGACAGTAACTTGAGTACGACCTTCCGACCGCCCGTGGTGTCCTCGGCCAGATAGACTTCTCCCATGCCGCCCTGGCCGAGTTCTTCAAGGATGCTGTAGTGAGCTATGGTCTGCCCGATCACGGTCTCGTCCGAGTGAAGAATTCGAAGCCAAAAATTGAAGCAACCGGCATTTTTCACCCTAGGGGTGCCAGGCGATCGGCATCCCGTGTGATCCTGACTTCCTATTCTACGACATGTGAATAAAGGGGAGAAATGGATCAGAACGGGGAAGGCAACTCGGCCCTTGCGAAACGAGTCCGGAATCCCGCTCTGGTGAGCACCCAGAACCCAAAACGTCAGCTCATCAGATCGGGGAGTCCCTTGAGATGATCGGCGCCGGGGAAGGTTCGATTCAGCTGGCTTTGATTGAGATCGAAGCAACCGGCCACAACCGCTTTGAGCACGGCTCGAGTGTCCAGAGTCGGCCGCAGATCGCGGTTTTCGTAGAGGGCCTTGTTGGCCAGGCCGGGCCAGTCGGAGAGAACTCTACTGCGAGACAGCCTGGGCCCGATGATAAATCCGGCACCCGCCGTACCGTGATCGGTCCCCCCGGTTCCATTGGGTCTGGCGGTTCGACCGAACTCCGTCATGACCACGACGGTTGTTTGATCCCAGGTGGATCCGACTTGGGACTTGAAAGTCAGGATTCCTCTGGCCAGCTGGCCCAGCAGTCGATCCAGCTGGCCGCCCTGCTGTCCCTGGTTGGCGTGGGTGTCCCAGCCGCTAAACTCTACAGCGGCCAGGTTGGGTCCATCGGGCTCTCGCAAAAAGCGGGCGGTGGCCCCCAGAATGGGCTCTATTTGCTGGCGGCCGGCTCTTCTGGACGCTCCCATCATTTCCACTTCGGGCATCTGCAGAGCTGCTTCGAAACGGTCCAGGAGTCTGGGATCGTGCCGGTAAAGAACGTGCAGCCGATCCACGTAACCGTCGTCCACAACTCCCAGGTTGGCGGGCGACCAGGTTTTCACTGCGTGGCTTCCGGACAAGGAGAGAGGCAGGCCCGCAGCCACTGCGATTCCACTTCGGTTGCCCTCCATGACCTGCAGGAGGCGGTTCAGCCAGCCATCCGAGGATCCGCGCGGAGCATCCAGTCCGGTCTCCAGAATCGCCTGTCCATCGAAGTGGCTCCGGGTCCGGTAGGGAATTGCCATGGCGTGGACCACTGCCAGTTCCCCCTGGTCCCAGAGCCGCTTCAGCGGGTGAAGTCCCGGGGCCAGCCCAAACTGATCGTTGAGCACTGCCAGATCGGCTTTCTTGTAGGCCAGGGCGCCGCGTATGTCCTGGTAGTCCCGGTCCCCGAAAGGCACCACCGCAGAGAGCCCGTCCAGGCCTCCTCTGAGGAGAACGAAGACCAGCTTTCCACTACCCGGGACCGTTGCCAGGCTCAAGGTCCCAGACGTGTACGTCGCCACGCCGCCAGCACACATTCCGCGAATGAAAGTTCGTCGATCCATGGTTATCTCCATTGAAACGCTGGGCCTGCTATGCCCAGAGCCAGACGTTCGTCCCTCCTAATAGACTGGTCAGCAAGCAGCGAGCGAAGAGGGTCGGACTCAGGAAGATCCACGACCTCAAGTATCTTCTCGGGCTCGAAGCGACTGCGACTGAGGCGCCGTGCCAGTGAGCGGCTCAACTCCGCCCGGTTCATGAGGCTGTCCGGGTCGGCCCACTCCTGCATCGAGTCGCCGAAACCTTTGGGTGCCGCCGGTGCCCACAGAGGATGGCGAAGCTGTCGGAGCAGTCCCCCCATCCGGGGTGGGACGCGGGTGAGTCCGGTCCCACGCAGGACTGCAATCAACCAGTCCTGAGGGGTGCGGAACTTCCGATTCTCGGCCTTCCAGGCGTCTTCCAGATCGACCAGAGCCGTGGATACTTTGAGCAGGTCGCCGTCCGTTTTCTCAAAGATCGTGGCGATGCGCCGGACCGCCGCATCCGCAGGGTCATCGGACACGAAGTGGCGTGTCAGTTTGTGGGCCACGAAGAGGGCTGTCTGAGGTCGTCGACAAAGGTCGCGAATCGCCCTCTCTCCCTCAGAAACTCCTGCTTCCTTGTAACGGACTCCCAGGACACTCTTGGTGCCGGGTTCGTGGAGAGCTGCGCGGAACAGGAAGGCCTGTTTTCCGGAGCCTCCCATGCCCATACTCTGTCCCAGTCCGGCCACCGTCCAGCCGGTAAACACCAGGGCCAGCTGTTCGACATCTCTCTGGGTGTATCCTCCGTCCACCCCCACCGTGTGGAGTTCCAGCAGTTCCCGAGCGTAGTTTTCGTTGAGGCCCCGCTGACGACCCCTCCGGGCAGCCATCTGGCTGCCCCTGGAGGAAGGACCGATTGAGCGGGCGTTATCCAGATAGAAGAGCATCGCGGGATGGCGCGCGGAGGCCAGCACCATGTCACTGAAACGCCCGAGTACATGGGGCCGGATGACCTCACGTTCGTAATGTCCGGCCAGGGTCAGAACCTGAGGCTTGGCCTGTGCCGAGACGCACAGGTGGTTCGACCAGAAGGCCACCAGTCGCTCCAGGAAGGGTGTCTCAGTGGCGATTCGCTGCTGAAGAGCTCCAGAAATCTCTTTTTCGGCGATCTGCTGCAGCCCTTGACGTCCTTTGCTGCAGCGGGTCTCCTGGTCACTTGCATTCTGAGACTGGCGGGATTGCCGGAGGGCTGATCCCACCTCTTCCAGGGAAGGAAGATTCGTGGCTTGGATTCCGGTTCGCGATGGATCCAGTTGTGACTTGAGCCAATTCCTCGGGTCGCTGATCTCGTCCTTGTCCTGAACCCGGGCGCCCATTCCGAATCGATTGAGGGCTCTCAAAGTGGCATTCATCGGTTCCCCCTCCCAGGGGCCATGGTCTATGGTACTCGAATCACCCCGAAATGTTTCAGGGTGCACCGAGAGCTCCACGAGGTCGTCCGGGTTGCCGTTACGGGGAATACCCGAAATCCTTGCGCAGGCCCCGAGGGATCAGGACACGATCCAGAAGCTCGAAGAGGGCGTGAATCACCAGGGCCATGATTGCCGCCGGTATGGCGCCCGCCAGAGTGATGGACAGATCGTCCAGGGCCAACCCGCGCACAATCAGGGTCCCGTAGCCGCCTCCTCCGATGAAGGCTGCCAGCGTCGCGGTACCGACGGTGAGAACCGCCGAAGTCTTGATGCCGGCCAGAATGTGGAGGGAAGATAGGGGGAGTTCGATACGCAGCAATCTTTGCCAGCGGTTCAGTCCCAACACTCCGGCGATCTCCAGCAACTGCCGATCCAGGCTGATGACACCCGTATAGGTGTTGCGAACAATCGGCAAGAGTGCGTACAGGAAGAGAGCCACCAGGGAAGGCATCTTCCCAATTCCAAACAGCGGAATCATGAAGCAGAGTAGTGCCAGGGAAGGAATCGTCTGGAGCACCCCGACGGACATCAGGGCGATCTGCCCCAGTTTTCTGAAACGTGCGGCAAACAGACCGAGTGGAATGCCTGCCAGCCCGGCCAGGCTCAGTGAAATGGCAACCAGGTAGAGGTGATCCAGCGTCAGGGCGAAGACTTCCTTCCAGACCGTGTCGGTTCGTCCATCGGAAGCTGGTTCCTTCTTCAGAAAAACGGCGCTCACCTGGGCCAGGCTTTTGCCCTCCAGGTCGGCCAGTCCATTCAGACGAGACATCTCCCGGTCGTCGATCTGATTGACGAGGACCTTTTCGAGTCTCCGCCAGGTCTCGGGAAAACGCTCGATGAACTCCTCGCGGACCAACATCACGGCCTCGTATTCCGGGAAGAAATCGCCATCGTCCCGCAGGATACGCAGGTCCAGTTTTTCCAGCTTCCCATCGGTTGAGTAGATATCGATGAGATCAACTTTGCCCTGGGCAAGCGCCTGATAACTCAGGGCATGTTCGATCACTCGGACTTCGGCAAGGTGCAGATCGTAGTGCTCTCTCAGCCCGGGCCATCCGTCGTCCCGATCGGTAAACCCGGAACTGAAAGCGGCTCTCATCTCCGGATGTTTCACCAGGTCGCTGATGGCGTCCAGGCCCAGGCGGACGGCCAACTCCTCGCGCACCGCCAGGGCATAGGTGTTGTTGAAGCCGATGGAATCGCTGATCGTAAGGCCGGTTCCCCGGAGTCGTTGCCGGATGTCAACCACGCTTTCGAGGGAAGGGTCTTTGAGTATGGCCTGACTCAGGGTACCTGTGTACTCCGGGTAAAGGTCGATGTCTCCGCTGGAGACGGCTCGATGGGTGATGCCCGTCCCTCCCAGGCCCATTTTCCTGTCTACACTCGCTTCACCAGTCTCTTCGATGATCCGGGCCATGATCTCCGCCAGGATGAAGCTCTCGGTGAATGACTTGGATCCAACACTAACAACCGGTTTTTCAGACGAGAAGCCGGAGCCCGGGAATCCGAATAACAGAAGCAGAAAAAGGGAAGCCAGGCACGAGCTGGTCCCTTTCGCGGCTCCCGGGAGCGTCCCCAGCTTTGTTAGAACATTTTTTGAGAGGGGCATGCGATCTAAAAGTAGTCCTGGATGTCGGCCGGGAGTCGCTGAGCTCGAAGAAAGGAGGTCACAAATTCATTGGAGGGTCGCGCCGCGAGATCCAGGAATGTACCGTGCTGCACCATTCGACCCTCGGTCATCAAGAAGATTGTCTCACCCAGAATCGCGGCCTCGCGAATATCGTGAGTGACCAGGACCACCGTCTTCTTGAGTTCCCTGAAGATCTCCTTGAGCTGACTCTGCAGCCCGTCCCGGACCAGGGGATCCAGTGAACCCAGGGGTTCGTCAAGAAGCAGCACCGGCGGATCCAGCATTAGAGATCGGATCAGGCCCACCCGTTGTCTCTGTCCCCCGCTCAACTGGTTTGGATACTTTTGCATGGTCCGATCGTCGAAGCCGACCAGCTGTACGAGATCCCGGACGCGGTCGGAAATTCTTTGGCGGGACCAGCGGCGGGCTTCTGCGGCCAGGGCAACGTTCCGGTAGACACTCAGGTGCGGGTACAGACCACCTTCCTGAACCACATAGCCAATGTCGGCTACGAGTCCGGACCTTGTCGTGGGGCTGAGAGCCCGACCCTTCACCCGCACGACGCCCCGATCGGGGGTCTCCAGTCCGAGAATCAGCCGCAGGATGGTCGACTTGCCGCAGCCGCTCGATCCCAACAGCACGTGTGTCTGACCTTGTTTGAAGTGACAGGAGAGATCGTCAATTGCCACTACGGAGTCAAACTTCTTGGTGACCTGCTCGAGAACGATCATGTGCGCTCCAGGACCAGGCCGTCCTGGCCTCCTCGGACCGCGTCGTACACGGCCTGGTAAAGCCTCATGCTCTCGACCGCATCGTGAATGCTGGCGATGGGCTCGACGGCTTCTTTCATGGGCATTCCCGAAGGGGGCACAACAGGTGGGGACGATTATTCAGTATTCCACGGGGTTGTCAAACGAGGATGATAACCTCCAGCCTCCCCGCTAAATGTCCTTGAATCCGACTTTCAGTGACGGGGTTCACCGTCAGGTTGTGAGAACTCTAGTATGGTAATCGTGCATTAGAATCTTGCTCCCAGCCCGGGGCACGGAAAGCGGGTGGAAGAGGGAGTGATTCACAGAAGTCACGGGGGTGGGGAAAATGAAGAGCAGACAGAGTTTCCTGGCTGCATTTTGTCGAAGACGGGGTGAGGAAACGGGCGTGACGACTCTTGAGTACGCCATCATGCTGGTCCTTGTTTCGATCGCGGTCTCCACCTTTGGACTGGGACTGGGAGGGTCTGTCAATTAGGTCTTTTCACGAATGGTCCTGAGTCTTTCGGATGATGATTCGGAGCGCGATCGCGAACCCCACCATCGTCAGCATCAGTAACGGCACACCGCAGCCCAGAGCCAGCGTCATTGCCCGCGTATCTTTTCTCACGGGCCACTCGGACGATTCCTCAACGCCGGGGTTTTAAAGGGTGCTTCCAATCCGAGCATTCGGGGCACAAGCCTTCTTTGCACAGCGTCTCTGCGCAGGATCAGTGGAAGCAAGCGATCGCGGATGAATTTCACTGCCGGATTCGTGCTCGTCGCAACGCGAGTCTGAGCCGTTACCATCCGAATGACCTCTGCGCCCGTGCGCAGACGGGCATCTGAATACTGCTCAACGCTGTTGCTGGCGATTCTGTCGACCAGATCAACGGCATCCTCGACCCCCAGGTTCATGCCGCGTCCGCCCAGAGGCGAATGGATATGCGCGGCATCCCCGGCGATGAATACACGTCCCATGCCATAGGTCTCGGCCTGACGGTGACTCACCCCAAAATCCGATCGCCAGATGACCTTGTGCACTTTGGACCCAGGCGGGACCCGATCCAGCACATTGGGCCGATTGCTGGCCAGCCGAAAAATGGAGTCCTTAATCCTGATCTGAAGGAATATGCCGTCGTCCTGGATCATTAAATTGACTCGGTCCCGATCCAATGGGGTGTCCATGACCACGTCAGCAAGGCTCCATTCACCGGCTACGGCCTGTCCCCGGAAATCGATGCCCAGCCCCTTGCGCACGGTGCTATGCGCTCCGTCCGCGCCGATCAGATAGGCGGCCTCAAATGCCTCTTCGTTCCCGTGCCGGGACAAGACGCAGTGCACGCTGCCATCATCCTGGGAAAAACCGACGAGTTCAGTGCTTCGCTCGACTTGCACACCGAATTCATTGAGACGCTGCTCGAGAGTTCGCTCGGTTTGGCACTGCGGAAGCGCCAGCATGAAGTTGTAGCGATGCGCGATCGTGGAGAACCGAATCCGAAAGAGAATCTGGTCGCCCCGCCAGAAGTCCAGACCAGGGATCTTACGGCCAAGCTCCAGCAGCCTTTCCGTCACACCGGAGGCTTCCAACAGTTCCAGTGTCCTGGCATTGACGGCGATTGCTTTTGACTGCTGAGAGGGAACCTGCCGGGCATCGACAATACGCACCGGCCTGCCCATCCGTGCCAGTTTGAGAGCGGCGACGAGGCCGACAGGCCCCGCCCCGGCAATGAGT
Organism: Acidobacteriota bacterium; assembly: GCA_965248635.1. Taxonomy (GTDB): domain Bacteria; phylum Acidobacteriota; class UBA6911; order RPQK01; family CBDAPI01; genus CBDAPI01. The sequence continues at coordinate 1,641,581 of OZ252114.1, forward strand.
ATTTGTTCTCTATCGGTCACCACAACTCCGACTCCCGTATGTTGACGGGTGCAGGTTAGCAAAGGCAAGATGTGGAGCCAGTATTTGGTCAACGAGACAGACCGGTTTTGGAAGGACAATGCGATGAGTAAGACGGTCAATGTAGCCATGATCGGACTTGGGTTCGGTGCCGAGTTCATTCCCATCTATCAGGCACATCCCCAGGCGAATGTGTACGCCGTCTGCCGCCGTAGCGAGGTCGAATTGCACAAGGTCGGCGATCGATTCGATATTGAGAAACGATTCACGAGCTATGACGACGTGTTGGCGGATCCGGATATCGATTTTGTCCACATCAACAGCCCCATTCCGGATCATGCGTGGATGTCGCTCAGAGCCCTCGACGCGGGCAAGCACGTCATGTCCACCGTACCCATGGCCACCACCATCGACGAGTGCCGACAGATCGTGGAAAAGGTCAAGGAAACCGGCCTGAAGTACATGATGGCGGAAACGGTTGTCTACGGTCGCGAGTTCCTCTTCATCAAAGAGCTATACGACAACGGGGAATTGGGCAGGATCCAGCACCTGGCGGCGTCTCATCCCCAGGACATGGACGGCTGGCCTGAATACTGGGAACGGATGATCCCCATGCACTATGCCACTCACGTCGTCAGCCCCTGCCTGGGACTGGTGGAGGGACTGGCCGAATACGTGAGTTGCTTCGGCTCGGGCACCGTCCGCGACGACATCGCCGAGAAATCCGGCAATCGCTTCGCCGTGGAGACATGCCACATCAAGATCAAGGACACCGATTTGACCGCCCACATCTGGCGATTTCTGTATGACGTGGCCAGGCAATACCGGGAGAGCTTTGATGTGTATGGCACCAGAAAGAGTTTTGAGTGGACGTTAGTTGAAAATGAAGCGCACGTCATTCACACGGCCAAAAAACCGTCGCCGGAAATCCCCGAAAAAGTAGAGGTGCCGGATTACGCCCACCTTTTGCCTGAGCCCATCCGCCGATTTACACTACCCCAGGAAATTCACGACGCGGATCATCTGTCCTTCATCCAGGGGGGCGGTCACGGGGGCTCCCACCCGCATCTGGTCAACGAGTTTGTCAAGGCGTTGCTGGAAGATCGCGATCCGTGGCCGAATGCCGTCACCAGCGCGAACTGGACGTGCGTGGGCATTTGCGCTCACGAATCGGCCCTCAAGGGCGGCGAGAGTGTTCGGCTGCCCAACTTTACCCTAGATCCTACCTAGTGTACTGTCCGGGAAGATCGCGGTGTTAATTCGGCAGGATTTTCGTCGCCAGACGGAGGCGAAAGGAATGAGAAACACTTTCAGAGTCCTTGCCGGAGCGACCCTGGCAGCAGTTCTGAGTACTTGTGGGGGAGCTCCCTCGGAAAGCGGCCGAGGAGACGCTCCCGACCCGAGCGCCCGACCGCCTGTTGAGCGCAATTCCACTCCACTCCAGACATCGGCTCCGGAAGCACAGGAGGTGGATTCTGAAAAGCTGGAAGCCGCCTATCGCCAGGCTGAGACCCTGCAACCGCTCTTGAGCCTGCTGGTCCTCAGGAATAATGCCCTGGTCGGTGAGGCCTACCTGCATGGTGCCGACTCGGATACGGCTTACAACATCAAGTCAGTTTCCAAGAGCATCCTCTCGGCGCTGACGGGCATTGCTCTTCGGGAGGGATTCGTCAAAGGTCTCGAACAACCCATTTCCGAGTTTTTCCCGGAGTACTTCGAAGCACCGCCGGAGCATGAAGGGTGGACGAAGATGCGGGCCAAGACCGACTCTTTCAAGCGTCGGGTAACCGTCCGCCACCTGCTGGACCACACTTCCGGGTATGCCTGGAAGGAGAACCAGCTCATTCTCACGGCCTGGATCTGGAGCGGCGACTACGTGCGCTTCTTTCTGGACCTGCCTTTTGTGGACGAACCGGATACGAAGTTCATCTACAACACGGCAGGGACGCATGCGCTCTCCGCTTTGCTGGGGCGAACCAGTGGAATGACGACTCTGGAGTTCGCAGACCGGTACCTGTTTGCGCCCACCGGGATGGAAGTCCGCCGTTGGGACAGATCCCCCGAGGGCAACTACATTGGTGGAGCCGAGATGCACTTCACGGCCAGGCACCTGGCCAGATTTGCGCTCCTCTACCTGAACGGCGGACGCTGGGACGGGAAAGAGGTTCTGCCCGAAGACTGGGTGAAGGAATCCACGGCCGAGCATGTGAAGGCGGATTACAGCGTCTCGGCCGACGAAGAGGTGCCCGAGAGCTGGACCTGGTCTTTTCTCAAGGACGGCAACTTTACAGGCTACGGCTACCTGTGGTGGAGGAGGGACACTCAAGGGCACGAAACCTTCGTGGCTCTGGGCTACGGGGGACAGTTCATCCTCATCATCCCCGATCTGGAGCTGGCCATCGTAGCCACTTCACGTATTTCCGGATCGGCGACTGAACGCTTCGCTCACTACGGGCGCTTTTTTGATCTCGTAGACAATTACATTGCTCCGGCAGTCCGAGTCGAGGAATAGTGGGGATTGATCCAAACCGAGAGCTTAAGAGCACAGCGGGCAGAGGGCTTCGGTTCGGCTCCCGCGATACAGCGTCCTGCCATTTAAAACCGACAGGCTCGGCTGCCGTGGCTTGGTTGATCATTCTCATCTGTCCAATCGTTGGGGCGACTCCCAGCCCGGCGGACCTGGCCATCTCCAATGTCCGGGTGATTACGGGGACGGGTGAAGTCCTGAGTGAAGCGGAAGTCGTTGTCTCCCGGGGGCGCATCGTCTCTGTGGGAAGAAAACAGGGCGAGACGACGGCCCGGCTGAAGATCGATGGGCGCGGCAAGACGCTGCTGCCGGGCCTGATCGAAGCCCATGTCCATAGCCTGCTAGGTCGCGCCGTTACCGACGAGGAGAGCCTGGCGCATCACATCCGGGAAGAGCTGCCGGGTACGCTGCTTTCCGTACTCCGGGAAAGGCCGGTTCCTGTAGTATCCACGCTGACGCTGGGTGGAACTCGTGGCCAACGCAGGAAGGACGTCGTCAAGGCCCTTGCCGAGGCCGGAGTTCCTATCATCGCCGGCACCGATTATGTGGCCCGTGGGCCAGCCAGAAGCCGTGAGTGGGGGCCCGGCGGGAGGACCGTGCGGGAGATGGAGCTGCTGGTGGAGGCCGGTCTGTCTCCCCGGGCCGCCATCTCGGCTTTGTGGAGCATTGAACTGGTTCTGAGGGCCGGTCAGATTGTGGCTGATAAGCGGGAACGCCTGGGCGGGGAGATGCTGGCGCGATCCAATTGGCGGGAAAGCAGTCTTCGCGTCGGTGAGGTGACCCGTTGGTTTCGCGTCTACGTTCCCAGGTCCTTACCAGAGAAGGCACCCGTTGTGCTGCTGCTTCACGGGGGATTGCAGAGCATGCGAAGAATGTTCAGCTCCGGGGCTGTAGCCACGAAAGAGTGGGCCGATCTGGCAGAGACGGAGCACTTTCTGCTGGTGGTTCCCAACGGCACGAATGAGAGAACTGGCGATACCAGGGGAGATCGCCAGGGCTGGAACGACGGCCGTGTTGTGGACTCCTCGTTCAAACGCGATACAGACGATGTCACGTTCATGAAGAGTCTGCTGGACCGCATTGGGCGGAGCTATTCGATTGATGGGGCCAGAATCTACGTCACCGGAGCATCCAACGGGGGGATGATGACGTACCGTCTGCTCATGGAAATTCCCGATCGATTTGCGGCCGGGGTAGCCTTCATAGCCAACCTGCCCGTGTCCGGCCCCGTGATCAGAAAGCCGGCGGTGCCCACTCCCTTGATGATCGCCAACGGCACCAAGGACCCCATCATCAAATGGGACGGTGGCGAGATTCTGAAGGGCCACGGATTTGTCCGCTCGGCAGAAGCCACCGTAGCCTGGTGGGTCGACGCGAATCGGGCTCGCCGGGAAAACCCCCTCAGCGAGTACCTTCCTGATACCGACCCGACCGATCCATGCCGAGTCCTTCGAACCACGTATCCCGCCCAGGAGAACGGTGCGCCCGTCGTGCTCTATACACTCGAGGGCGGTGGACACGTGATGCCATCCCGGAAACATAAAATCCCGGATGACTTCCCGACCCGACCGGTTTGCCGGGATGTCGAAGGGGCAAGACTGGCCTGGCATTTCATGAAAGATCACCGGCGAAGCTACAGGTGAGGGATCTGCAGGCGCGTCAACCGGCTGCGTGTCTTTTCCCGCCCAGATCCACCCAGGTGCCTACCCCCTGCTCTTTCGCCTTCTTGTAAACGTGGTAGGCTGCGGCCACGTCCTCGATGGCGAGACCAAGGGATTTGAACATGGTTATTTCGCTATCGGATTCTCTCCCTTTGATTTTTCCAATCAGAATATCGCCGATTTCTCCCCGAATGTGATCATCACCGATGGCGCCTTCCTTTTTCGGGAAGAGGAAATCACCCGCCTCGTTGAGACAGGATTCCCTGCGATCGCAAAACATCTTCGAGATCAAGACAGCCCGGGTATCCAACTCGCGGGTGTGGGGGATGGTTGAGCCCACGGCGTTCACGTGGGTGCCCGCTGAAATCCAATCCCCCTCGAGTACCGGTTCTTTTGCCGAGGTATTGGTACAGATGATATCGGCACCGTCGACGCATTCGGCTGCAGTCGGCATTGCCTGCACCGGGACGCCGTGACGTTTTGAATTCACTTCGGCGAATTCCGTGGCTTGCTGCAAGGGGATGCTCCACACTCGAACGCTGCTGATGCGTCGTGCCAGCAGCATCGATTCGAGGTGAACGCGTGCTTGAGTTCCCGACCCAAGAATCGCCAGATCGCTGGCATCCTCTCGTGCCAATGCGCGGGTGGCCACCGCAGTGACGGCAGCAGTGCGGATCGCCGTGATTTCCGAAGCGTCTATGATCGCCAGCAGGCAGCCATGCTTCTCTTCATAGAGCATGACGCCTCCTTGATGGGTGTCGAACTCTGTTCCCCAATTCCCCGGGAAGTAGGTGATGACCTTCAACCCCAACACCCCGATATGGCGGAGGTATGCCGGCATCATGGTGAGCTCTCCAACATTCTGCGGAAGCCAGAGGTGGCCGCGAAGTGGCATCAGAGCATCGCCTTTGGCGAGTGTTTTCAGCGCGTCTTCCATGACTTCGATGCATTCCGACATCGGGAGGAGGGGCGGGACATCGGGTTGCTGCACGATCAAGATACTCATGTGTTGGGCTCGCTGTTTACTAAACCATTGAGGTTCATGTTACAGCTTGGTCACTCGAAGAGCGATGAAATATCCTGAGACAAAGCGCGTGGGGAGCTTTCCAAGATGCTCAAAGATTTTCAGCCAGCGCAGCCAGGATTCCTTTCCACTGTCGCTGGAAAACCGATCGATCCAGCGGCTGGCGGCAACCGCCAAGACGCGCGGGCAATGCATGATGGCCCGGGTCTCCTGAACCGACAGCCCTGCCTCCGTGACGAGCCGCTGAAGGCGACGCGGTCCACACGTCGCTCCCACGTAGTAGGGCAGGATCCCCAGACGGTTGAGAGCATGAAAGGGTAATCTGTTCCTGAGCGCGATGATCGGATTGGCAGGATTATCCATGGTTAAAAGCAACTGGCCACCCTGTCGAAGCCCGCGGCTGAGTTCGTCAAGACTGAGAACCAGTTCGTCGATGGACCGAAAATGATCGAGCGTCGAATTCGAGACAATCACATCGAACTGGCCATCTGAGAACGGCAGCCGCCGGACATCCGCTTGCACCGCGGTTAATTCAGGATGGTGTTGGGTTGCTTCACGAATCGCCTCTTTGGATACATCCAGACCAAACACACGGCGCGCTCCTGATTTCAGAACGGGAAACAACCCCACACCACATGCTTCGTCGAAAAGGTCGGTCTTCAAAAGGCTGGCAACCGATTGATCCGGCAGCCATTGCTCAAAAAGGTCGCAGTTCACCGCGTCACTGTGACGACGCCACAAACGCTGGCTGCCGCCAGACGACCACTGTTCGGCCACCATCTGATCCCAGTACAGATCCGCGCTGTCGGGGTTTGGGACATGAGGAGACATGGAACAGACCCTTTTTCTACCAGCTTAAATCGACTTCTCAGCCAGCGATGTGTTGGCCAGCAAAGATGTCGGCGAACGTCGCCAGATACTCGCTCAGGGCCCGGTCCACCGAGTGCACGATGACACGTTCGCGCGCTCGGCGACCGATGTCTCGGCGGAGTTGCGCATCGGCCGCGGACTGCAGTGTCCGGTCCTTCAAGTCGGGAATGTCGCCGCAGCGAAATAACAAACCTGTCTCACCATCGACAATCACCTCCCGAGCGCCGGGGATATCGCTGGCCAGCAGAAGGCGAGCACAGGCCTGTGTTTCAAGGTAGACGCGCGCCTGGGTTTCGGCTGAGGCCGGCATCAAAACGATGTCGGCCAGGTTGATGTAGTCCGGCATTCGCTCGTAATCAATCCAGCCGGTGAAACGAAATCGCTCAATGATCCGTTCTCGCCGACAAAGGCTCTCCATTTTCTGACGACAGGGGCCGTCTCCGACAATGAGATAGATAAGGCGAGGGTCTTGGTGGATCGCTTCTTTGGCCGAGCGCACGATGTCCAGCGGCCGTTTCAGCGGTTTCAGATTCGATCCATGGGCAACGACCAAATTGCCGTCTGCGATTTTCAACTCCCGAAGCAACTCAGGGTTCTTCGCTGTCGGGGCGAATGTTGCGAGATCAATCGCGTTGGGAAAGACTTTGACGTTTAGTCCCATCGATCGAAGCTGCTCGGCCATATGCCGGGCCGGCGATACTAACAGGTCGACTTTGCGATACTGCTCGATCAATTGTTGAGCTAGTGATTCGGGTATTGTGCCAAGCAGGACACCATAGGTTGTGCCCCCTGCAACTCGGAGAACACATGGAATCGAATGCTCTCGCGCAATATCTGGAACGACCCACGCGAACGTTTCGCGTCCAAGCAGCATGATGTCGGGCCGTTCATGGGCAATCTGGCTCTCGACGAGAAGGCGAACTTGCTCGGATTCAGTGTTTCGATATTCGCTACTGGTCGGTTGATTCGGTGAAACATCGAAATAAGGTACGACATATCTGGTAATACTCAGGTCGGGATGCTGTTTCGCGAAGGTTTCGCCTTCTTGTAGCGATTCCGCCGTGATAGGAGCAATGGCGCGCAAACGATGGCCCCGTGAGGCGAAGCCCGTTACGAGTATCGAGCCGGAGATGGCCGAGCCGCCCTGGTGAGGGGGCAGCGTGCCAACGTACAGGATACTGAGGCGCCGCGGCGTGGTGGTCGTACCTCTGCTACAAGTATCTTTCGTCCTGCCAAAATTCCCGCGCCTTCTCATCAATTATCGTACAAATTGTTGAGCTGCTTGCGGCGACTGGGCATTGTTGGCAATCCCTTTCTATGCAAAGAGTTAGTTCTCATGCCTGGGTATTCTATCCGTCCGATTGATGAAGTGAGTCCGCAATGAAGTCCGCATATTTGGCAGCAATCATCCGTATGTCCAAGGCCTCTTCGGCTCTTGCTCTAGCCCGTTCTTTTTCAGCCGGCAAGTTGTCGACGATGCTTTTCAATCGTTCCGCGTACCGCTGCATCGGAATCTGAGGAATTTCAGAGGCCACAAAAAGAGAACGGTACTTCTCCAGTTGCAGGTTCTCCTGAACAGTCCAGTGTCGATTCGACTCACCGATCAATTCCATCGCGCCGCTTTCTGCGGGTGTCACAACAGGTAAGCCACTGGCTAAACCTTCACAAACAACGTTTGGACATGGATCAAGAATCCCTAACGATAGCTGCACGTCAGCCGCAGCGTAGAACCGGGCAAGATCCTGCGGAGCAACACGATGATGAAAGACGCAGCGTGAAGTGTCCAGACTTGAAACGACTGCGTAGACGAGCCGGTCGCAATTTCCCAGAACGTGCAGGCGAATCTCTGGGTAACATCTGGCCAGGTGGTTCACCAGGCGGATCGCTTCCTGCAAGCGTTTGTGCAGGCGGAGCACGGCAGACGATATGATCAAAGCTGGAGTTCCTTCCAGCTTCAATCCGCCACGCGGTTGAAACTCCTCAAGATCCACGCCGTTCGGGATGACAGTTTCCGGTACACCTCCCGGCGTGTGCCCAAGAAACTTGACGTAGGCCTCGCGACTGAGATGGCTCTGGAAGACAACGGCACGAGCGTGCTTCATCAGCCAGACGTTATGACGATTGAGCAATCGGGTGAGGATGCTCGACAGGAACTTTGGGCAAGTCGGGAGCAACCGACACGCCGATGCAAAAGGCAGCAGCGACGGATATCGCTTCTTGACTAACCCGTAGAGGTTTCGTCCCGACAGCGTGTGACTCCATACGCCATCCATCCGAGCGATGAGAAATCTCCAGCGATTCCGGCGGGCACGTTGAAGATCCAAATAGGTTGGACTACAGATCAAAACGTCTTCCCTCTCGAGTCCAGCCATCTGCAGACGCCGCAAGAAAATCGATGGCCCCGTGTGAGAGTCCGTGCGGTCCCAGGTCCGAATCATTGTCGGCCGGCTGAACAGTTCGCCACGATTGGACTGCGTTTCTGGCATGGATTACTCCGAGCCCAACGTTCTAAATGGGAGAACCTTTCCGCGGAGTGTGGCGACAGGTCGTTGACGTTCGATCTTCACCGCGTCGGTCTGGCGCCAGATCTCGATCATCCATCGGTACACGCTCCATCGCTTTGCCAGTTCGTTCAGCAACGCTTCGAGCACCCGGTGTTCATCGATCGGTCCGACATCAGGGCTGACGAGGAGACTATAATGCGGCAAGCCTCGTTCGTCCTGCCGTTCCACCAACTGATAATCCATCGCCGAACCACCAAATAACTGAGGTAGGATTCCTTCCATGATTTGGAAGAGGTCGGCTCCGACAAAGGTCATTCCAGCACCGGTCAACTTGTCGAAACTGCGGATGGTGTGTAAATGAACGTGATAGCCGAACTCGTCGAACAAACAGCCACACCTGTGCGACTTCATGACGGCATAGTCGCCGATCTCCGTGTTGAGAAGTACCTTGGGACAGGCGGGACGCAGGGCTGTCAAGAGGAGAGCATCGACAGTGAGTTTGTCGGCGACGCGGCGCGGACGTTGGATTACCGCATAGGCGTCCAGCGAAACGTGGATATCGTCGGCCGCTGATGCCTGGCGGCACTGACTGCCGATATTGCCACCTTCTGAGGTGCCATACGTGGGCACGGCTGTGGCGCCAGACTCTTCAATGGTTCGTCGCCGAGTTTGCGTAAGTGGTTCGGCCCCCAAGAGAAAAGTGACTTGGTTCAAGGTCCGACCTCGTTCCAGGGCGACCAGGCAAACTCGAACAGCCTGACTGGGTGCCGTGATGAGGCAAGGCTTCCGCCCCTCTTGTTGCAGTTGGACAAGGTATTGTCCGACCTTCCAGGCCTCGGTGACCGGAACCGATTCGCTCCGGGGAATTTGGGCAGCATGTCGAACAAGAGTGTGCACGCAGCCGGCTGCCAGACGATCCTTTACGCTGCTCGGGCGGATCGTACAGAACCATTTGATACATGGCTGGCCGTAGCGGGCGCACAATAGATGTCGGTTGGCGACACCGGTATGTCCAGGTGTCCAGAGTATTACCGGTCGGTCCAGCCAACCGTGTTCCGCAAACCATAGATGGTGGTGCGGTGCCGTCTGAGCAATGTGTTCAAGATCAATCGAAATCCTCGACGGCGTTCCACTTGAACCGCCCGAGGTGGTGTGAAAATGTGACGTGATCAATTTGTTGTCGAAATCCGTGTCGCGAACCGAGAAAGTATCGCTGCCGCGACGGATCGGCTGGCGACCTTTAAACTCTTCAAAGGTGACGTAGATTCCGACGTCGCGAAGCTTTTGCAGCGTGCCCTCGACTCCTTCCTTTTTCGCGAGTCCTTTTAGATCTCCCAGTTCGCAACCAGCTCGTCGGAACAGTTTGAGATACGGACTTTTCGGGTTGCCGAAGACGGTCAGTTCGACTTTCTTGACAAACGAGGCCTCGCGCTGCTCCATCCCTCGTCGCACGATTGCCCGCGACTCGTCAAGAGTTAGGGGCCGGCGCAGAAACGCCTTCAACCCAAAGGCGAATCTCGATAATCCATAGAGATCGTTCAGCAAAGACATGAAGCCTGACTCCACCACCCACCACTGTCCTATTGCTGGTTGTATCACTGCCGAATAGGAAAAACCAACTGGTTGCCACTGTGTCCGGCCCGATTTCACCGGTCCCGGGAGCCGTTGAATCTGTTCGGATCGATTAAACAGGAGGGACAGGCCGTTCTCAGCCGGAAAGATGACGAGGGCAAGGTTGACGCCGGGCTGGGCAACTGATAGGTTTTGATTCTTCGCCACAGGGAGGTTGGCGAACCTCATATCCGAAGTTAATATGAGGAATGTCGCTGGAATCAACCTTGACCATTGTCGGGCCGCACAGGAGCGGCTTGAACCCGGTAGGCGGCCGGGCCATCAGGACAGCATTGATGTTCCCCCAACACGATGAACGGCGCAGGGATGCAAGGTTCAACCTGTCGGTACCCTGTGTAGTTACCTGGGAGAATCAAAGATTAGACGGCCGGACTGTCAATCTTTCCCAGGGAGGGGTCTGTATTGATCGGACATTGACCATTCCTCCGGAAGGAGCCAGGATTCAGCTCACGATTCGCTGGAAGGGCGTTCATCTGCTGAGCGGCCGCGTGCCCCATAACTTGCCGGCTGACGAGGCCAGGGGGGCTTTCGCAAGATTCGGCCTGGAATTCGATGGACTGGACTTCCGTTTCCGCAGGCTGTTGGCAGCTCAAGCCTGAGTGGGATCAGAGCGGACTTAATGGTAAGATAGCTGTAACAGGCAGCCCATTTTCAAACTCCAAAGGTGGCCTCAGTCTGAGAGTCTCCGAATTAAGTCTCGTCAGTTTGAGTGAGTCTTTTGGGGTCCAAGACTACTCATTCTGATTCGGCTTCCCAGGGTACCGCCCCGAATTTCTTGAGCGCTGCTTTTCGAAGGAAGTCGAAGTAGCGATCCAGATGGGCTTCTTTGGTCCACCATCGTATGAAGGCGGCGTACCCTTTCTCACCGAGTTCACGACGCAAGGAGGGCGAAGCGGTGATGCGCTGGATCGCGTCGAGCAACTCCTCGTCAGTGCGATATACGAGCCCTCCGCCGCTATCCTCGATCACCTCGCGTAAGGCGCCCAAGTCCCGCGCAATCACGGGCGTCTTGCGAGCGAATGACTCGATGTTAATCATGCCGAAGGTTTCGTAAGTTATCGACGGCACGATGCTGGCCAGCGTGTGATAGTAGAGGGGGCCTAGTTCGCGTTGGGGTAGGGCGCCGAGGAACTTGATGCGTGGGTTGGCGCCCGCCTGCGCGCGAAGAGAAGAGTGGCCTCGTAGGTACCCGCGCCCGCCACAAGTAAGTCGACTGCGGGTATGCGATCCCACAGTTCGATCAGAGTTTGCAGCCCTTTGATGAGTTCGAGCCGCCCGACGAAGAGAAAGTAGGGGGCTTCTTGCGGACGAGGGCCCGGATGTTGCCACTCATGATCGACGCGTTCCATGAAGTAGGGCAAGTGCGCAACGGGTTGCGAAAAGCCTCGCTGGGCGTGCATGGAAGCCGCGAAGCGGCTGGGCGAGAGGAATTGATCGACATGGCGACTGGTTTTCTTCAGTAAACCAGTGTGGCGCCAGAGTTGCGGGGGGCGTCGGCCCATAAGCATGCAGCGAAAGCAAGCGGGTTTCTCGCAGGGGCGACGGTTGAACTTCCAGAGCACGTGCATAGGACACACCAGCCAGTGGTCGTGCATGGTGTACATTTTCACGGCCTGTCCTTGTGCCGGATCGAGCTTTAAGACGCCGGGACCCAGCAAGGATATGTTGTGGTAGTGGATCACATCGGGGCATATTCGGTTGAGCACTTCGCGGATGTGTGACTGCTTGAGGTGAGGCTGGCCGGTCTGCTGGGTGAGCAGGGGCGACAACCAGCTGTATCCGCTGCGTAGTTCATGCCGGGGCACGTTGGGATGCTCCGCAAAGGCTATCTCCGGATGGGCCGGGTGCAGCAGGCGATAGGCATCCGTGCAGTGGATGATGTCTGCCCGGTGGCCAGCATCCCCGAGCGCATGCGCGAGACGATAGGTATACATCGCATCGCCCCCAAAACTGTAGGGGGGGTAAAACGTCGTCAGGTGCAAAAAGAAAAGCGGTCTATTGGGCATGCGGGGGAATATAAGAGTCAACAGGATCCTGGGACAAAAGGCCAGGTCGATTTCGGGCGTGCAGCCTCATTCTTATTCCGTATCGCGGCCGCAGAGTGATGCCGGGCTCTGAAATGATAGTCTGGTCCGGCAAGAGCGTTAGACGAAATCTCTGAAGGATGCTGGCGAGAAGGAGCACACCCTGCATCATGGCTAACGGTTCACCTATACAAATTCTAGGGCCCCCTCCGAACGGGAAGTAGGAGAACTTCGGTCGCTTCTTTCTGGCCTCGGGAGTAAACCTCTCTGGTTCGAACCGCTCGGGGTCAGGGAAATAGCGGGGATGGCGATGCATTACATATTGGCAAAGGTAAAGCTTTGTCTTGGCGCCAACCGCCAATCCGCTTGGCAGTCTATCTCTGTTCCTGGAGATGCGCGGATAGATCCAGGTGGGTGGATACAGGCGCATCGATTCTAAGAGCACCATCTCTGTGTAGCGTAGTCCCGGTAGGTCTTCCACGCCAGGCGGATCCCCTCGCAGAACTTCACGCAATTCAGCCCAGACCTTTCGTTCTACCTGCGGATGTTTCGCAAGTAGATACAGCGTCCAGGGGAGGGCCTCGCCCATCGTTTCATGGCCGGTGATGGCCAGGGTCAGAGCTTCATCGTGCACCTGCCGGTCTGTCATTGTAGAACCATCTTCATTTCGGAGTTGCAGGAGCATTGACAACAGGTCGAGCGGAGGATGTTGGAGCTGCCGTCTTTGCTGAATCAGCGAGTGTATCGTGTGCAGCAGGGTTCGACGTGCCCGGCCGTATTGCAGGTTGATGCGGGTCGGGAGGTACTCCGGAAACGGGAGCAGAGAATTGAACATGTACCCGATGTAGCGCTGCCGCATGATAAGGGCATCACCCAGTCCGCTTCCAGCCTGGTAGTCGTCTGTGCCGAAGAGCATTTTGCCCATAATCCATCGGATCAAGGCCACGAGCGTCACAACGATATCCAGCTCCATGCCAGTCTTCCATTCGCTAAGTACCTGCTGAGCGCTGCCTACGATCACATCGGAAAAATGGGCGATAGAGCGACGATGGAACATCGGTTGCATCGTGCGTCGAAGGGGAGGATGCGCTTTGCCGGTGCTGGTCAGCAGGCCCTTACCATGGAGGCGTTTTCCTCTTCTGCTCGTCAGCCGAGGCGTTTTCTCGTAGTTGCCGCTATTCGTAACCAGCACATATTGGATGTCTTTCGGACGGAGAAGGAGATAGGTCGTTGCTCCGAGCTTCAATTTGACGATATCGCCATACTGGGTGGTGCATTGCGAGAGGAAGCCCAGGCGGTCGGACAGATAGGCCGGCAGATGGCCCAGGATAGGCAAAGCCGGGGGACCAGCTATCATGGTTTTCCTTTCTGCTCACGCCAGCAACGGTCGTGCCATGAGCGGGGGCGCCAGGATCAGCTCAGAAGAGAACGACAGTTCGAGCAACCTCGCCCCGCTCGAGAGCTGCGTAAGCTTCGTTGATCTGCTCGAAAGGATAGGTGCGTGTGAGCAATTCGTCCAGTTTGAGTTTGCCAGCCCGGTACAAATCCATCAGCTTGGGAATGTCGATCCGGGGCCTGCTCGAGCCATAGAGGGATCCCTTCAGGACCCGCTCCTCGAAGACAATTCCCATGATCGGTATCGACACCTCAGTTTCGAAGGGCGTGACACCGACGACAATAGCCACGCCGCACTTGGCCAGGCAGTCAAAGGCCTGTCGGACTGTCTTGGGAAGCCCAACTACCTCGAACGCATAGTCCACTCCTTTCTGTCCGGTTAGGGACCGGACTTGCTCCACCGGATCACCCGATGACGCGTTGACCGTATGGGTGGCTCCAAACTGTCGGGCCAAGTCGAGTTTGTTGTCCAGAAGGTCCACAGCGATGATCTTTTCGGCTCCGGCCATAGCGGCTCCCTGGACCACGTTCAAGCCCACTCCTCCGCTGCCAAAGACCGCCACGCAACTACCCGGCTTCACTTGGGCGGCATTCACCACCGCCCCCATTCCCGTAATGACCGCACAGCCCAGCAACGCCGCTTGCTGCAGGGGAAAATCTTCTGGAACCTTCACCAGCGCTTTCTCCAGGATCACAGTGTATTCGGAGAAAGCCGACACGCCGATGTAGTGCTTGATCTCGGACCCGTCGAGGGAAAACCGGCTGGTACCGTCCAAGAGTCGTCCTGTCGACCGGATCTCCATTCCCACCGGGCAGAGTGCCGGGCGAGCCGAAGTACAGTATTCGCACTCGCCACAGCTTACTCGCCAGAGGGGGATGACATTATCTCCAGGACGGACGGAGGTCACCCCAGGACCCACTTCGACCACAGTCCCGACCCCTTCATGCCCTAAGATCGACGGTAGCGGCGCCTGCAAGTGCCCCGTCATCACATGGAGGTCACTGTGGCAAACCCCGCCAACCAACATGCGCACCAGCACTTCACCCGCCTGAGGTTTTGCCACTTCGACCTCTCGAATATCGAGCCTTTGGCCGACTTCAAAAAGTATTGCCGCCTTCGTTTTCACGTTGAGAGACCTCCTTCTCGCCGCGCAATCATTTTCCACCGCCAAAGCCGGGGGCCAACCAGGGTACCCTCACATCAACTTCGGAAGGATCTTCTCCTTGCTCCCGGTGGTGAATGGCCAAAATCTATCAGCAGCCCAACCTCGCGTCAAAGATTCCCTCGTCACCGTGAACTTCCCGGACAGTACACTAGGCCGAGTGAAGCCTGGATCCCGGAGCCTGTACAGGAGTGCCGGGGGCCACTAAACTCTTGACTTCGTGCCCGAGAACCCAGCCCCTCCGGAGCATCGTCTGCGCCGGTCGCTCCGGCTTAGTGACAGCGTTGCCATCCTGGTTGGCATCACTATAGGTGCGGGGATCTATTCTACACCCCAGATCATTGCTGCTTACGGTCCCTCTTTTCCGCTGGTTCTTTTACTCTGGTCGGTGGGCGGTCTGTTCGCCCTTGCGGGAGGCCTGATCTACGCAGAACTGGGCACGCGGCTGCCCCGCACCGGGGGGAGTAAGAGGTGGACCCGGAAAACTGGACCATTTGCTAAGGTGGCTCCGACCTGAATCAGAAAGGATGAGGAGTCATGGAAAAACGAAGGAATTTTTCAGCTCAGTTTAAAGCGAAGGTGGCACTGGAAGCGCTGCGAGGCGAGCACACCCTGAGCGAGCTGGCGGCTCGCTACGAGATCCACCCGAATATGATCACGAATTGGAAAAAGCGGGCCCGAGAGGGCCTGGTCGATGTGTTCGCGGGCAAAGTTGAGAAGCGTCAGAGAGGAAGCGAGGCGAAGACCAAAGAGCAGTACGCCAAGATCGGCGAACTGACGGTGGAAAAGGATTTTTTGTCCAAAGTGCTCGATCGCTGAGTGTCAAGGCCAGAAAGGCCGCGATCGAGCCGGAGCACCCGAGACTGAGCATGCGCAGACAATGCAGGCTGATGAGTCTGAACCGCTCGACTTTGTACTATGAGCCCAAAGGTGAGAGCGAAGAAAACCTGCAACTGATGAGACGACTGGACGAGCAGTTCTTAGAGACTCCCTACTACGGATCCCGGCAGATGGTCTATCACTTGAAACGGCAAGGCTACCAGGTGGGCCGCAAACGGGTTCGTCGCCTGATGGACAAAATGGGCCTGGCGGTCATCTATCCAAAGCCGCGGACCTCACAGCCGCACCCGGAGAATCGAGTGTATCCGTATCTTCTTCGAGGCTTGGCGGTCAGCCGGCCCGATCAGGTGTGGTGTGCGGATGTCACCTACATCCCGATGCGTCGAGGTTTTTTGTACCTGGTGGCGATCATGGACTGGTACAGCCGCCGGGTTCTGTCCTGGAGGCTGTCGAACACGCTGGAGCCGTTCTCTTGTTGCGAGGCACTCGAGGAGGCGCTCAACAGGTACGATCCCCCGGAGATCTTCAATACCGACCAGGGGAGTCAGTTCACCAGTGCGGAGTTCACGGGACTACTCAAAGAGGCCGGGGTGCGTATCTCGATGGACGGCCGGGGCCGCTGGATGGACAACATCTTCATCGAGCGGCTGTGGCGTTCACTCAAGTACGAATGCGTTTATCTGAACGCTTTCGAAACCGGGTCGGAGGCCCGCCGAGGGATCGGCCACTGGATCAATCTATACAACAGCCAGAGACCTCACTCGGCACACAACGGAGCGACGCCCGAAGAGGTGTACACTGGCTTGGACAAAAATTCTGAGAGGGGCCTCGCCCTCGGGCTCATCCCCTCTCAGAATTTCCCTGACTGGCGGCAACAAGAACTACGGAGTCCACCTTAGAAATGCCGCCGAGTGGTCCAGCCAATGGGGTCCACCTCTGTATGTGTATATTCACAGGGCCTTCGGTCCGCTGGCCGGATTCATGTTTGGCTGGTCGCAACTGCTGATCATCAGAACCAGCGCGGCAGCCGGGCTCTCCATTGTGGTCGCCAACTACCTCCAGTACTTCCTTCCGCTCAGCCAGTGGCAACACACGGCCGTGGCGCTGGGCGTTGTCTTTGGGCTGGGATTCCTCAACTACAGGGGCATGCGCCCGGCCAGTGTTTTCCAGAAGACTTCAACCATGCTGAAAGTGGCGGGCATCCTGCTGCTGGTCTCGCTGGCCCTGATCCTGGGAGGCGGTGGCTCCGCGGGCTCGGAAAGTGAAGTCACGGGTCTCGGGCTCAGCCACTTTCCTACGGTGCTGATGCTGATTGTCTTTTCCTATCTGGGCTGGGATCGGGTGGGCTATGTGGCGGAAGAAATGATCGAGCCGAGGCGGACTCTTCCAGCCGCCCTGGTGATCGGGCTGGGAACGGTCATGCTCTTATACCTCGCTGCCATCTGGTTCTACTACGACAGCCTGGGGAGCGGGGGAGTTGCTGCCAGCCAGATCGTCGCCTCCGACGCTGCCGAGGTTCTCCTGGGTCCCGTGGGAGCCAGCCTGGTCTCTTTGCTGGTCATCATATCGGCACTGGGCAGTATCAACGGAACCATGATGACCTCGACCCGGGTGTACTATGCGATGGCCAGGGAAGGTCTGTTCTTTGGCTGGCTGGGCCAACTACACCCGCGCTTTCGAACTCCCAGCCGATCCATTGCCACATATTGTGGGTGGACCGCCGTGATTCTGCTCGTGCGGCAGCAGTTCAGCACGATCGTCACAGGAGTGGTGTTCGCGATTCTGATCTTTTATGGTCTCACCACGCTGGCTCTCTTTCGATTCCGGGCTCGCTCCACAGGTGAACAGGACTGCTATCGGGTTCCGTTCTATCCTTACCTGCCTGCCTTGTACCTGATCGGCACCACCGCGTTGCTTTTTCTCCGTCTGATCTTCGAGTTCAGGGAATCGCTCCACGATCTGGCCTTCATTCTTTCCGGTTTGCCTCTGGGGTTGTGGTGGGTATGGCGGCGCCGGTCCGCCGCCCCTCTAGCTTCCTGATCCACTGGTGCAACTTGCCGAACAGGGCGCCGGCATTGAGACCAGCAGTGATGCGGACTTTGCAACTCACAATCAGCAGTCTATCCCCGATTCTTGGGTCGACTACGGTCAGGACCCGCTTATCGCTGTCCACCGGTATCTTCATCTGATAGAGAAACAGAAGCGCGTCGGCGTCCTCTTTCTGGTTGACCAGTTCCCACCGTCCCCACTTCAACAGCTTCTTCTTCATCTGGTCGTAGATTTTCCGCCCAGGTAGGTCGTTGATTAAGAATGCCCTCTTAACCCCCAGCAGCCTCTCGTCCGCCGATAGGGTATTCTCCGATGCTTCCGACGCCCCCTGGATAGGACTATCCGAAGCCTCCACCATTGCACGGATGACGGCATCAGGTTCCCAGCACCACAGCATCCTTCGGAGCAGAACCATTTCTCCCAGGTGGTAGGCGTTGTGGTCGGCAATGAGGAGAGCTTCGCGCAGGAGGGTCTGGCCCGTTCCGTGGGAAAAGGGAGCGATGAGATCCTGGCCGGGATCGCTGACCAGGCCGACCATTTCGAGCAGGTCCGTCTTGAAACGGGCGTAGCTCTCTCTCCAGGCAGATTCATCCGGAGGCGTTGAAGTCTCTGGCCAGTGTCCTTCCGGAATGCTGGGAGATACATGCCCCGGGTCCCGGCTGAATTCCAGGATGTCCCATTGCGCAATGCGCAGGTGCTCGAGGACTTGCCACGGGGTGTGCTCTGCCCCCTCCGGCCGGGCTCCCTGCAGGTCGAAAGGAACTCCAGTCAGAGTTTCCTCAGATTGGACGTGGGCCTGCCGCCCGATGAGCAGTTTTCTGAGGTGTTCGCGCAGAGACTGATCGATTGTCATCATGACCTCCATCGGGAGATGATCGCTTCCACGGTTCCGTAGGGCACGGTTATCAACTGTGCCGAAACTTCACTCCACCCGCAAACTGTACTATTCTCAACGTTCTAATTGGTTAAGATGGGTATGAAGGCTTTGACTCACTGAGTTTTCGTAGCTTCAAAAAGCATAATCATAGAGGCCATTAAACAAATGGCTTGTTACAAGAATCTAGCAGACAAGTATATAAGGAATTAATTGCCGATCCCCTAAGGAGAAATGACTGATGCCCATAAACAGAAGAAGACTACTGGAACTTGCAGCAGAAAGACTCGAAGCAGAGAAACAGCGCATGGATGAGGAGCTCGCGGAGATCAAAGCCGAATTAGAACTCGAGAAATCCACACCCAAGACCAAAACAAAGACATCCAGACGTAAGCGCAGAAGTCTCAAACTATCAGCCAAAGAGCGCAAAGTTAGATCAGACAGGATGAAGAAATACTGGGCTGAGAGGAAGAAGAAAGAGAAGCAAAAGGCGAAGGTGAAATAGCCTTGGATGAATAGGCCATATCAAAGACAGTCACCTTACCCGGAAAGGGTCGTTTTCTCGGGCCTCATCATACCGAGTGCGACATAGACACTGAGCCCGACGACAAGTCCCGGGTAGACTTCGTGCAGCTCTGTCCAACCCGCCTGTCTCGCAATGAACCAGGCCACAACCGCCACGGCTCCGCAGACGACACTGGCTAAGGCAGCAGTGGCCGAAGTTCGTCGCCAGAAAAGGCTGAGCACCAGCGCCGGAAGGAAGCAGGCTCCGTACAGAGAGCCGGAGAGCGCCGTCACGGTCATGATGTCTCGGGTGATCGGGCTGACCGCTACCAGCATACTGGCCAGCGAAACGACGATCACCCAAATACGAGTTCGCCTCACAGCGTTGCGGTCGGTCGTCCCGGGAGCAATCAGATCGTGATCAATGGTCGATGCAGCCACCAACAAAACGGAATCGATGGAAGACATTGCCGCGGAGAGCAGCACCAGCAGGAAAAGCGAGCCGATGATCGGTCCGAAGAGGTTCGAAGAACTGAGCAGATAGGGCACGACCTGGTCGGAGGAGGTGATGGCTTGCTTGGGTAAGAGAGCGTGGGCCAGCGCGCCGATGGGTAGCAGGCAAACGTAGGTCACGACGATCACCAGCGGGGCGACGAGCGAGGCCCGCCGCAAGGACGCTCGGTCCTTCAGCCCATAGAAACGGGAAAGCTGGCGAGGGTCGACCAGGAACTTTATGCCGACCGCCAAAGACAAGGCCATAATGGTTCCAAGCGGCATGTGCCCCTGCCAGGAGACGAGCCCACTGTCCTGGCGGTGGAGCTCATCGAGAATGGCGACCAGCCCACCGCCTTGCCAGATTACCGCGGCAGCCATTCCGCCGGCGCCCACGACCATCAAAGAGCCCTGCAACGCATCGGTGAGCACTACGGATTCGAAACCGCCCGCCACGGTGTAAGCCGTCACCACCACGAAGATTGCGATCATGGCCCAGAGATGGGGCAGGGACAGCAGCTCCTGCAAAGCCAGAGCCGAGCCCCGATAGATGGCTACCAGATAGATCACAGACGAGAAAAGGACGATCGCGGCGGAGGTCCTCCGCAAAGCCAGCGACCCGTATCGGGTTCCCAGAAAGTCCGCTACTGTGAGCGAGCCGTACTCTCTCGTCAGCGGTACGAAACGCGGGGCGACCAGAAACCACGAGGCGCAGCAGCATGCGACGTAGACCACTCCCCCGAGGCACCATATGAGTCCCACGTCCCAACTCTTTCCAGCCGCGCCGATGAACGTGTTGGTGCTCATGAAGGTGGCATAGAACGACAGCGCGATCGCCCATCCGCCCATCCGTCTGCCCGCCACCAGATAATCGTCCAGCTTGTGAACGTGGCGCTGCCCCAGCCAGGCGTGGCGCACCAGGATCAGCAGGTAGCCGCCGATGAAGGTGAGCTGCAACCAATGGTCCTGGACCCAGTTCATTCTAGTGTCTTGTCCTCAGAAATATATGAAATAGATGGTGCTCCTCGCCCCCATAGCAGCTGCTCGAATGCGCAGTCCCCAAGAAGGACGAGTAGATTGTCCCCTCATTCCTTGCCCCCCGTCTATGCCCCGGGCCCTTCCCGTTTCATTGGAATTTCGATATCCTTCCCCTTGTGGTGGGCGAGTCACAACAGCAAGATCCCCGGCAGGCGGAGTCAACGCTGCCCGAAACAATGCAGGCTGTTGTTCTATCCGGTATCGGACCAGGCAACCTGTCCTGCCAGGAGATTCCTGTCCCTCAGGTCGGTCCCAACCAGCTGCTGGCCCGAGTGGATGCGGCCGGTGTGTGCTCGTCAAACCTGAAGGTCCTTTCACAGGGAAGCAAACACACGTTTTTGAACGGCTGGAACTTGGAGCAATTTCCGATCATTCTCGGGGACGAGGGAGCCGTCACGCTGGTTAAGGTCGGAGAAAACTTAGGGGGCGAATACGAAGCCGGACAGCGCTTCGGGATCCAACCTGCCGTTGATGTGGCGCCGATCAACCACCGTGAGCGATACACGGACGGCGCAGCAGGGATGAAGAAGTGCGCCGTGGGTTACACGCTCAACGGCTGTCTGGCTCAGTACATCCTGATACAGGAGGAAATCCTGCAGGGTAATTGCCTGTTGACCCTTCCACACGACCAGCTCCCCTATTTTTCAGTTTCGATGGCTGAACCCATCTCCTGTGTCTATTCGGCGCAGCAGCGGCACGTCCATATTCATAAGGAGAGTCCGTTTGAGGAGCGGGTCTCCAGGCTGGGACTGCTGCGGGGGGGGACGACCGTGATCATCGGCGCCGGCGTCATGGGCAGAATGCATCTGGAAATGGCTATGCGCTTTCGGCCGCGCCATTTGATCATCAGTGACCTGGTGCAGGATCGGCTCGACAAAGCATTGAAAGCGGTGGAACAGAAAGGGACAGAGCTGGGAATTGCTCTGGCCGCCGTTCAGGCTGATGAGCTCGAGGCGTTCGTCCACAGCCTTACGGACGGAGCCGGTGCTGACGACATTGTTCTCGCCGTTGGTATACAGTCGGTTCAACAACAGGCGCTCGGGCTTCTTGGCAAAGGGGGTGTGGCCAATCTGTTCGGTGGTTTACCTCGCGGGCAACATCTCCTGCAATTGGATGCCATTGCGGTCCATTACGATGAGATTAGAGTCGTGGGTTCCAGCGGAGGCGAGCCATCGGACTTGAAGGCTACGCTGGACGCGATCGCCTGCCAGGACATCGATCCCGGTAGATACGTCTGCGCTGTCGGTGCGCTCCGCCATGCTCCAAATGTTTTGCAGATGATGGGAGAGAACAAGGTCGACGGCAAGGTGATCCTCTATCCTCACACCCACACCTCTCAATTGAATTGGGTCGATTCCTGGGATAAGGCCAAAGAAGAGCACTTCTTGAGGGAACATCAAAAGGCTGAGCACTCGGGTTCAGGGGTACATTGACGACTTGGTCAGGCCGCCCGGACTTGCCATTGAGATCACCTTTGTCGGCTTTTACTTAAGAATTCTGCCAATAATGACAGGTTCTCAAGACGTGGATTGGCTCTTTACTCTTTGAAACAGCCACCAGGATAGAATGAGCACAAAAGGAGCCAAAACGTTTGTCGGTTTCGGGTTTGGGCCCATACAAAGCGGCTTGTTTCTCTTTGAAGCTTACAGATCGAAGAACTTCGGTCGCTTCCTGATAGCAGAAATCGATGAAGACCTGGTTCACGCCGTCCGAAGCAACAACGGGTGTTGCCGGATCAATGTCGCTCATAAGGATGGCATCCGAACTTTTGAATTGGAAGGAATCGAAATCCAGAACCCATGCTACGAGTCTGACCGTAAGACAATCATCGATGCCGTTGCCGAATCGGAAGAGATCTGTACGGCGCTGCCAAGCATTGATTTTTATGACGGGGCGAATGAAACCAGCGCCGCCAGTATGATTAGTCTGGGTCTTTCGAGTCGCAGCGCCGCGATACCAACCATCGTTTACACTGCGGAAAATCATAACCAGGCTGCCGAAATCCTTTTCGAAGCGATATCCTCCAATGTCCCTCCAAGAACTCTCCAGGAAGTGCAGGTTGTCAACACGGTGATTGGAAAAATGAGTGGTGTCATTGTCGACTCGGACACGATCCAGAGGATCGGTCTGGAGACAGTCACGCCTCATTTGCCGCGAGCCGTTCTGGTGGAAGAATTCAACACCATTCTCATTTCCAGAATTAACCTGAATAATCACCAGCGAGGAATCGCAGTCTTTGTTGAAAAGGATGATTTGCTCCCTTTCGAAGAGGCAAAACTCTACGGCCACAACGCGATTCATGCGCTGATTGCGTACCTGGCCGACCTGAAGGGGATGGAGACGATCGCCGAAGCAGGTCAGGATCCAGACATTATGAAAATCGCTCACCAAGCGTTTGTCCACGAATCGGGAGCCGCTCTGCTGAGACTCCATCAGAACCTGAGTGACCCACTCTTTACGCCTGAAGGCTACCGGGAATATGCCGAAGATCTTCTTGAGCGAATGATGAATCCCCACCTGCATGATCTTGTCTCCAGGGTTGCGCGCGATCCGGTTCGCAAACTGGGGTACGACGACAGGCTCTTCGGTACGATGCGCCTCGCCCTCCAATACAACGTGGAGCCCAGGTGCCTTGCCCTCGGGGCCGCCGCAGCAATCCTTTCCATGATGAAGCGTCGCGAGAGTCTTCACAGGCCCTTCCCGACACTGCCTGAGGATTCGTCCTGCTTATCCGATGAAACGGTAACCCAGTTGCTACGGGAAATTTGGGGAAGCAGGCAGGACGAGTATGCCCAGGAATTGATCGGATTAACCTGCAGGGCCCTTCAAACGATACAGCGCCGGGGGGAGGAAGAGATGGGTACACAGGCTGTTGTCGCAGGCCATATCTGCCTGGACATTATCCCGACCATCGAGAGCCAGCAGATTCATTTCTCACCCGGACAGCTGGTGGAAGTCGGTGCGGCTTGCGTGGCTACGGGAGGACCGGTCTCCAACACCGGTTTGGCTCTTCACAAGTTGGGAATCAAGACTCAACTCATGGGCAAAATCGGCAACGATCTGTTTGGCCGTGCGATTCGGGAGGTCATCGCCGGCCATGACTCCACTCTGGTGGAGGGCATCATCGAAGTTCCCGACGAAGTGAGCTCTTATACGATCATACTGAGTTCTCGAGGCGCAGATCGGATGTTCCTCCACTGCCCGGCCTGCAACGACACGTTTGTAGCGGATGATGTCAAATATGATCTCGTGAAAGACTCACAATTGTTTCACTTCGGCTATCCCCCCTTGATGAAACGGATGATTGAAAACGATGGCGTTGAACTGAAGGACCTGTTCCGAAGAGCCAAAGCGACAGGGGTCACCACTTCTCTGGACATGACGCTGCCGGACCCAGGTTCTTTCTCGGGCACTGTGAACTGGCCTGTCATTCTTTCCGGCGCGCTTCGGCACGTGGACATCTTCCTGCCCAGTTTGGAGGAAGTGCTGTGCACGCTGTACCCGGAGATCTACGCTAAACACTCTGACCAATTGTCGTCGTTTGTGAGACCTGAACTGGTGAGTTCTATCGGCGACGATCTGCTCTCGATGGGGCCGAAAATAGTGGGATTGAAACTGGGTGAGATGGGTCTTTACTTGAGAACTGCCGACCACCCCGATTGGGAAAGCATGGGCCGGGCGACACCGTCTGAACGGGTATCCTGGACCGGGCGCCAGCTGTGGTCACCTTGCTTTAAAGCCCAAGTAGCAGGCACCACAGGGGCCGGAGACGCTACAATCGCAGGTTTTCTGGCGGGCTTTTTGCGTGGTCTGAAGCCGGAAAAAACGATCACAATGGCCTGTGCTGTTGGAGCCTGCAACGTGGAAGCGGCTGACGCTCTGGGGGGAATCCGTTCCTGGTCCGAAACTAAGAAACGTTCTGCTTCGGGATGGCCACGTGTGCCCCTGGCTTTTCCGATGGCTGGCTGGCACTGTGCTGGTGAAACCGGGCTGTTCTATGGCCCCAATGATGCAACGATTCCTAAAAGACAAAAGAGAGGTTGAGATCATTGTCTTTGGCAATCCTCCCTTTGATTCAGAGTCCCCTAGCACTCCTGTCCATAAGGTTGGAAATACTGCATTCGCGAGCCACCGTATGGCCGGCTAAAGGCTGAATGTGTTCGTGAACTGCGTCAATGATATCAGCAGGAAAGGGAAAAAAGGCATCCTCAATCTCATCGGGTGGAGTGATCCAATTTCGGGCACCGACCACGACCGGGGAAGCGTCCAGTTCATCGAAGGCAAATTGTGTGATTTTGGCAGCCATCGTGTGCAGAATGCTCCCTCGCTCGCAGGCGTCGGAAACGAGAAGGATCTTACCTGTTTTCTGAACGGATTCGACCACCTTTTCATAATCGAAGGGTACGATGGAGCGGGCATCGATGATTTCACAGGACATCTGATACTGCTCTTCAAGTGTCTCTGCCGCTTGCAGGGCCCTATAGAGGGTGGCACCCACGGTCAAGATCGTTAGGTCGCCGCCTTCCTTTCGGCGGGCGGGTTCCCCGATGGGTACTTCATAATAGCCTTCGGGCACACCTTCCGGGACAAACTCCTCGGGTTGATCATAGATGCGCTGGCTCTCGAAAAAAATAACGGGATCGGTACCCGTGAGTGCCGAGTACATGAGCCCCTTGGCATCGAAGGGAGTGGCTGGAAACACCACTTTCAAGCCGGGAATGTGGGCACAAATCGAGGTCCAGTCTTGGCTGTGCTGTGCTCCGTACTTGGAACCCACCGAAACGCGAACCACGACGGGCATCTTGAGGAGCCCTCCGGACATGGATTGCCACTTGGCCAGTTGATTGAAGACCTCATCACCGGCTCGTCCCAGGAAGTCGCAATACATCAATTCAACCAGGGCACGTCCTCCTTCAAGGGCATAGCCGACGGCCGTACCTACAATGGCTCCTTCGGAGATCGGAGTGTTAAACAGTCGGTGATAGGGCAGAGCCTCGGTGAGGCCCCGGTAGACGGCAAAGGCCCCTCCCCAATCTCGATTTTCTTCTCCGTAGGCGATCAGCGTGGGGTCAACATAAAAACGGTCCAGAATCGCTTCGAAAAGCGCGTCTCGAATTCCGATGCAGCGGATTTTGGGCAATCGATTGCCGTTTTCGTCAAAGGCCGATCGACTGCGTCGTGCGAGCTGCTGCAGGCGGGCGTTGTCATGCTTGGGGATTAAGACCTCTGGAGTGTCCTCCGCCAGAGCCTCGATTGTTTCGCCCGAGTACATGGTACGATCCAGCAGGCAATCCACCATCTTGAGATCAGCACGCGGGGAGATTTCCAGATCGATGGCCTTTTCATAGGCTTTGAGGATTGCTGCGTCGACCTGCTCCCGAATCGCATCGCGCTGTTGGGGCGAACAGACACCGGCTTCGATAAGTTGCTCGACATAGGTGACCAGCGGATCAACCTGCTTCCAGGCCTCGATTTCAGACCTCTCACGGTAGGAACTGGCGTCCGAAGGGGAGTGTCCGCTGAAACGATAGGTCAACGTATCCAGAAGAACCGGGCCGTCACCCTGTTCGATGATCTTCTTCTTTCGAGCCATGGCATCGATCACCGCCAGGGGGTTGTATCCATCCACCCTTTCGGCATGCATCTGCTGGGGATTCAGGGAAGCTCCCAGGCGAGCCAGAACTTCAAATCCCATGGTCTCTCCGATGGGCTGCCCTCCCATGCCGTAGAAGTTATTTACAAAATTGACAATCAGCGGCAGGCCGCGTCGGTGGGGCTCATCCCATAACTCTTTGAACTGGGCCATGGTGGAAAAGCAAAGACCCTCCCACACGGGTCCACACCCGGCGGCCGCGTCCCCGATGTTGACCACGACGATGCCGGCTTTTCGGTTGACGTTCTTGTACAGGGCAGCACCCACGCCGATGTCCGCCGAGGCCCCGACAATGGCGTTGTTCGGATAGATCCCAAAGGGGGGAAAAAAGGCATGCATCGAACCTCCCATGCCCCTGTTAAAGCCCGCCATTCGTCCAAATATTTCCGCCAGTGCCCCGTAGAGGAGATAGTCCATGGCCAATTCTCTGACGGATCCGGCGGCATCTTTTTCGACGACTCGCAGGCACTCACCGTCGAAGTAGTTTTCCATGATCGGCAGCAGCGAATCTTCCGGCAGCTTTTCAATCGCCGAAAGCCCTTTGGCAAGAATTTCGCCGTGGCTTCGGTGACTGCCGTAAATGTGGTCCTCGGAACCCAGCAGGAAGGCTTGTCCGACGGCGGCTCCTTCCTGACCGATGGACAGGTGGGCCGGGCCGGTGTGACTGTATTTGATTCCCTGATAGTTGCCCCGCAGCTTGACTTCGTTCAGCATACTTTCGAATGCCCGAATGATGGCCATGTCACGAAAGATGTTGACCAAGTCCTTCTCGCTGTAGCACGCCAGCTCTTGGCGGATCGTCTTCTCGTATTGGTTGACAGGAATCGGCGTGAATGCGACACGGCCACTTTGGCGAACTTGTTCCGGGATAATCATCTGACTCTTTGGCATTGCCGTACTCCGTTTTCCTGTGTAAAAGCCTCAATCGGGTTCCGTCGAGTCTTCATCGGGATAGATCAAATCGATGCCCTTGCCGTCCAAGAATTGGGTCCATTCGGATCGCGGCCGTTGATCCGTTACAACGCGCGATATGAAATCCCAATCTACGATTTTGAACAGAGAGGCCGAGTCAAACTTCGTGTGGTCCACCAGAAGGATCGTCTCGCGACCGTTGCGAACAGCCAAGCGGTAGAGGTGAGCGCTCTCGATGTCACTCGCGGCCACACCGAACTCCATGCTGAGTCCGTCAGCGCCAATAAAGGCCAGATAGCCTCTCAGCTGGTCAAGAGTAGCCGTGGCCAGGGGTCCGACGGAATCCATGCGGTCGGGACGATACAGGCCACCGAGCATAATCACCTTCAAGCCCTGAGTCTGGCCCAGCTCCAAAGCAAGACGCGCGGAATTGACGACAATCGAGAGCCCTCGCAGGGACTTCAACGACTGGACCATTTCAAAACAGGTTGTCCCCGAATCAACCAGCAGCTGCTCGTCGTCCGACACCAAGGTTGCGGCCAATCGTCCAATCACGCGCTTGGCTCCCACATTGCGAAGGGATTTGGAACGGAAAGAGAAGTCGGAAACGCGCGGCAGGCTGGCGCCTCCGTACACCATTTCGAGCTGGTTGTTGGCGGCCAAAGCGCGCAGGTCACGGCGCACAGTGGCTTCGGAAACGGCCATGTCCTCGGCCAGGTCTCTGACGCTCACATGTCCAATTTTGTAGATCTTAGTCAGTATGCGCTGCCGTCGTTCCTGCAATTTGTTGCTTATTTTGCCCATTTCCATTGAGATTCTCACCAAATTAAATAAGAAATGAATAAGAGTTTCAATTAAAACGTGACAATTTGTGCTTGACTCCAGACGATTCGTTTCATAATCTCAATCGCGCGTTGGGCAAACATGTTTGAGATCACCCTGCCCCAGGCCGGACAATCCATGGAAGAGGGGACCATCCTTCTCTGGCACAAGCAGGAGGGGGAACAGGTGGAAAAGGGGGAGATTCTCCTAGAGATTGAAACCGACAAGGCAACCCTTGAAGTCGAATCCACACACGGTGGAACCCTGCGCAAAATCCTCTGTCCCGAAGGCGAGACGGTGCCCGTCCTCACGGTGTTGGCGCTCGTGGGAGACGCCAATGAAGAAGTCCCTAGCCGCTGGGTCGAAGGCCCAGAGGAATCTGCTCCAGGGCTGGCGGCGGAAAGTGCCCAAAGCAACGGGCAGTCCTCCGCCCAGACGCAGGTCCCGTCACCGTCTCCAGATCCTGAGGCCCCGAGGCTCAGCCAACCAGGTCGCCTCAAGGCCTCACCCTCAGCACGAAGGGCCGCCCGAGACCACGGCATTGATCTGGCCACTCTCGGCACCGGGAGCGGTCCCAAGGGCCGGATCCTTCTCAGCGACGTGATCCGGGCTGCGGGTGCCACCGCCAAGTCTGTACGACGACGCATGACTCCCATGCGAAAGGCGATTGCCCGAAGCGTTTCGCTCTCCAAGCAGAAGATCCCTCACTTCTATATGCGTCTGACCATCGACGCCGGCCCGCTTTTGGCTTTTTATCAGGAACAAAAGAACGCTTCAGCATGCACTCTGAACGACCTCATTGCCCTGGCCTGCGGCCGGATCCTTCGTGACTTTCCCTCCTTCCGCAGCCGCATCGACCAGGATGAAGTGGTTGAAATGCCTTCGGCGAACCTGGGCATCGCCGTGGGGACGGAGGAAGGCCTCGTCGTCCCAGTGATCACCGGGGCCGACCGCTTGACGCTTGGACAACTGGCAGCAGAGAGCCGGCGTATCATCGAGATGGCGCGCAGGGGGAAGGTTGAGGGAATGGGAAAAGGCGTCCTGACGATCACCAATCTTGGAATGTTCGGAGTGGAGGAATTCTCCGCAATTATCAATCCACCTGAGTCGGCCATCCTCGCCGTGGGAGCCGTTCGGGAGGATGTGATCGTACAGGATGGCGCCATTCGCGCCGGGCGGTTGATGGCACTGACCCTCAGCTGCGACCACCGTCTCGTGGATGGATTGTTGGCCGCCGAATTCCTGGGGCGCCTCAAGAAAGCTCTCGAGGACCCGGCCTCGCTCTGAAAATGAACAAGCAAGAAGGAAACAACCCGCCCGCTTCCAGGAATTAGGCGAAATAAGCTGTCTGACTGGTGGTGAGTTACTACAGAATTGGCCAGGGGGTACCCCCCGGGTGCTTCAATGTAGGGGTTCGTCAGCGTGAGCGGAGTTGAAATCCGATGGACACGTCACTCGCTACGCTGAAGAATCCGCAACCCCTAGAAGATGCTCGACGACGTACAGTTCCAGGCCTTCATAATCTC
The DNA here is from genome assembly GCA_965248635.1 of Acidobacteriota bacterium. Classification (GTDB taxonomy): domain Bacteria; phylum Acidobacteriota; class UBA6911; order RPQK01; family CBDAPI01; genus CBDAPI01. Next base: position 1,671,109 of record OZ252114.1, read on the forward strand.
GAGCTTCGACGAACTGCTGTTCGCGCTGCCGGTCAAAACTGCGGACCTTGTCCACGAGGTGAAGGAATATTGTGCGGCTGTTGCTCAGATGTGCGGTTACCGGTTCGTTCTGTTGTGTTCGCATGGCCTTGCCGTCCAGGCCGATGAACTCACCCTGTCGGCCAAATCCGCCTTCCTCGAGCACACGCACCTGGTTGAAAGCGCCGCGAAGATTTGCTGAGCCAAACGACTTGTCCTGATCGAACTTTAGGCCATTCTGGTCGTTCAAATGGACGCTGGCCAGTTTGCCGTGTGCCAGGGCGAACGCCATTTCGTCCGCCGGATCCAGACCGGCCAGAATCGCGTGAGCGGTTTCGATCAGCCCGGAAACGCGCGACGGATCATCGCTGGCATAGGCAATCGTCAGGGCATGGCCGATGGTTGGAACGTAGGCATGGTCCATCGGCTCATTGGGCTTGGGCTCGATCCAAATAAGCACCTCGGGATCGTAGGCCAACATTTTGTTAACCGCTTGCAGGATGCGGTCATAGGCTACCCGGGCGTTCTTGGATTCACGAATGTACGATCCTTCGCGAGCCAGCCACAGGACAATATTGCGAGTGCCCACTTCACGGGCCAGGTCGATGGCCTTTAATGAACGGTCGATCGCATACTGCCGATGCTCGGCCGAATTGGATGTAAATCCGCCGTCAATCGTTTGCTCGGCAAACCAGAGCCTTGGCGCAACAAACTCGGCAACCAATCCTTGGTCCTGCAAAATCTGTCCCACTTCTTGGGCACGGCCTAACGCCTGTTCCGGCGACAAATCGTCAATCCCCTCTACAACATCGTCGTCGTGAAACTGCACACCGTCGAAACCAAGCGATTTGTAGAGATTCATTTTGGTCGCCAGTTCCACTGGCTTACGAACATCAGGGCCGAACGGATCGGCTCCCTCGCTAATATTCCAAGGTCCAAAAGAAAATCGATAAGTGGTCGGTTCCGACATGGTGATACCTACGGGTTACCAGAGACAATCATAGTTGCTAACAGCAATTACTTTGTAGCTGCCGCAATGGTACACAAGCCACGTGAGATTCTCCAGTAGCCAGAATCGACCGCCTGTTGAATCGACCCGGTCGTACACGGCACCTGCATCCAGGAAAAAGGAGAAAAAGGGGACATCCATGATAAGTAATTGTCAAGTGAGACAAGGATCCCCCCTCGGTGCTGTGGAGAGCACCGTTGAGTATGAAGAAAGTGCCTCGAGACTTTCAATCGTGGGGGTCAATGGCAAGCATGACCAGACATCCATGAGCTGTATCGGGCCTCGAAGGGCCGTCACAGAAGATTGAGTTTGGGTTAACCCGCCGGCCTCCAAACAGTCTACGGGTGTATCGGAGCCGTTGTCTGCGGCCGTCACACAGTCCCTTTAAGGGAGGACCGGCGGGAGTCTCGATCAGTCAAAAATCTTCAAAACCTTCCACGAACTTGCGTCCCCAGCTCTTCAGACCCGTAGCTGGAAGGGCCTGCCCGAGCGATCCACGGCCAGCAGATAGGCCACCAGTTTGCGTGCCACCTGGATAGTGGCTCGATTGGCATGACCCTGCTCGAGGGCCTTGTGGTAGACGGCAGCCAGTCCGGGGTGAAATCGAGGAGCCAGTTTAGCTGCTTCAATCAAGGTGCGCTGCAGGTGCTTGTTGCGCTGCTTTGAAATCGGCCCTCGCTGGGTGCGTATTCCGGGCCAAACCGGCCACTGATTCCGATTGAAAGAGGCCACCTGTTCCGAGGCAAACCGGCCGGTGATTCCGGGGCAAAGTAGGCCACTTTGCCGGGTGTTTCCGGAATCGGTGGCCAGTTTCCGGAATGGGTGGCCGGTTTGCTCCGGAATGGGTGGCCAGGTTAGCGGAAAGTTTGTGCCCTCAGGAGTTTGCGACGCTGGGCAACGAGGGCTATCGTTGCTCCTTTTCACTTAAAGAGGAAGAGGAGAACAGATGGCCAATCGGAGGTTGCCTATGCGCAAGATCAAGGAGATTCTCAGACTACATTTTCAGGCCCGCTTATCCGCTCGCCAGATCGCTCGAAGCTGCTCGGTGTCCCGGGCTACCGTGGGCGATTACCTGAGCCGGACCCGGGCCGCCCAGCTCGACTGGCAACAGGTGGCCCAGATGAGCGAGGCCGAGCTGGAAGGACAGCTTTTTCCTCCTCCGGCTCCTCGGGGCCGCCACCGCCCTCCACCCGACTTCGCCTACGTGCACCAAGAGCTGCGGGGAAAGTCGGTCACACTGCAGTTGCTCTGGCAGGAGTACAAGCAGGTTCATCCGGACGGCTACCAGTACTCGCAGTTCTGTGATCTGTACAACCGCTGGAGAGGAAAGCTCGACGTGGTGCTGCGGCAAAACCACCGGGCCGGCGAGAAGATGTTCGTCGACTACGCCGGCCAGACGGTCGAGCTTGCCGATCCCAAGACCGGTGAGATGCGTCAAGCCAACATCTTCGTGGCCGTGCTGGGAGCCAGCAACTACACTTACGCCGAGGCCACGGAAAGTCAGAATCTTGAGTCCTGGATCGGCGCTCATGTGCGGGCCGTGGAGTTTTTCGGTGGCACAACCCGGGTGGTGATTCCCGACAACACCCGCACGGCTGTCTCTCAGGCTTGCTTTTACGAGCCACAGATCAACCCCAGCTACGCCGAGTGGGCGGCCCATTACTCAGTGGCCGTCATCCCGGACCGGGTGCGGGCTCCTCGGGACAAGGGGAAGGTCGAATCGGCCGTTTTGATCGTGGAGCGCTGGATCCTGGCAGCTTTGCGCAAGCGGCGCTTCTTCAGCCTGGGTGAACTCAATGAAGCCATTCACGAACTGCTTGGGGAACTCAACCGCCGGCCTTTCCGAAAACTCGAAGGCAATCGCCTCGAGCTCTATCGGCGGTTGGATCAGCCCGCCCTCAGACCCTTACCCAGGATCCGTTATCAGCTGGCTCGCTGGAAAAAAGCCCGCGTGAACATCGACTACCACGTCGAGTTCGAGGGCCATTACTACAGCGTCCCCTATGCTCTGGTCCGCCAGCAGGTCGAGATCCGTTACACGGAACACATCGTGGAGATCCTGCACCGGGGCCAGCGCGTGGCCTCGCATCGTCGCAACCGCGTGTCAGGAGCCGCCTCTACCTGCTCCGAGCACCGTCCACAGTGTCACCGCCGTTATCTGGAGTGGTCTCCTTCGCGGCTGATCTCCTGGGCTGCCAAGATCGGACCCCACTGTGGTGATCTGGTCGAGAAGATGCTCGCCTCTCGCCGCTATCCGGAACAGGCCTACCGCAGCTGCCTGGGACTGTTGCGGCTGGGAAAGACCTTCGGCGAGGATCGCCTGGAGGCCGCCTGCCGGCGGGCCCTGGCCTTCTCCACCTTCTCCTACCAGAGCGTCAAGTCCATTCTCAAGGCGGGCCTGGACTCCCAGCCATTACCCGAAACCCAACCACCACAACCGGCTCTGGAGCACTCGAACCTGCGCGGAGCCGACTACTTCACTCCGGAGGACAATCATGCTCATTAACCAGACCCTGGAGAAGCTGCATTCCATGCGCCTGACCGGCCTGGCCGAGGCTCTCACCCAGCAACTTGAAGACCCTGACTCCTCCGTTCTCAGCTTCGAGGAACGCATCGGCTGGCTGATCGATCGACACTGGATCTGGAGAGAGAACCAGGCCCTGGCCCGGCGCCTGAAAAAGAAGGCCTGCAGCTGCTCTGGGAAGACGTTAGGCTCAAGGACAAGCGTTTGACGGTTCGCCATTCGAAGCCGGGCAAGGTGAGATACATTCCACTCACGAAGTACGCCCTTGAGTGGCTCATGCGCTGCCCTCGATCGATTGGACGAAAGCATGTCTTTTTACACCCGCGCGGCACCATGAAGCCGGTCAAGGACTCTCGTGACCCGTTTGAGAAGGCCAGGGCAGAGCTCGATATGGAATGGGCAGGCTTTCACACCTTCAGGCACTTCAGGATTACCAGGTGGATCCAGCAGGGCATGGACCTGAGAACGGTTCAGTACCTGGCCGGCCACGCCAGTATCACGACGACCCAGCGATACGCCCACTACTCGGACGATCACGCCATGAAGATGGTCGAGAGGATCGCAGAGATAGATGAGAGGGAGCTCGAGGTCAGAGTGGAAGAGGAGGAGCAGGCGTGAGCCAGGAAGCGGCATCGGTGATGCGATCTGATTGGTGTGACGATACATTACCCAAGAAAATTATCATCGCCGATTTGAAAGTTTGGAAGATCTGGAAGGGAAACGCTGGCGCAACCTGCGCCAGTTTTAGAGTGGTGAGCTGGGAGTACTGAAACGGCAGCTGAGGGCTACACCTTCGCCCGTGTGCTGGCCAGGATTGAGGAGAAGCGGGAGCAGAAGTGAGTTCTGAGAGAGAACGATGGGAGAAGCTTGATTTGGGACAGTTTGATGCCACGGATGAAGAAATTCGATTAGCCGACAGATTCACAGCCATGTCCCGAATCGTGGTGAGTCGTTGGAAGCCCATGCTAGTAGTGAGTCAGCAATCGTGGGTCGTAGCAGGCGATGACGTGGGGATGCCAAAAGAAGAAGCAGAGTGGCACTGCTGGATGCTGGCGAAGGCATTACAGAAAATAGCCGAGGCTGAGCTGAGGGAGAAGGAAGGTGAAAAGTCTGGTGCGTCCCGACTCCGGCCCAAGCGCTGGAAAACCGTTGGAGGACGCTCAAACCGCTGAAAACAAGGAGGAAATAAGAAACTGACGAATCGCTGTAAGTTGTTGAAAACATTGGTGCCGGAGGGGGGAGTCGAACCCCCACGAGAAGTTAATCTCGCCAGATTTTGAGTCTGGTGCGTCTGCCAATTCCGCCACTCCGGCACAGGCCTGAGTATTCTAATGGGTTCTAGGTTCTGGGGCTTGTGGCCGCCCTCTGCCGAGGTTGTCGCGAAAGGGAATCCACAAGTGCTGGGCTTCTTCCCCCTGGCGCCCGCGGTTCTAATCCAGGCGAGCGTGAGTCCGTCGGCGAGCTCTCCTACCTTACCGCCACGGCAGCCCGGACAGGTTCAGTCTGTCTCTGCTGACCGGACCGGACTTTTCTAATTCTGGTCTCGAGCAGGATCCAGGCGTTGTGGTTCAGCCAGGCCGGCTCAATGAGACTCCGGCCGGGTTTCGATTCAGAGGCCCGAATCCTTCTCCGGATGACGCTTGATGCGGGGCTGACAGAGACGACAAAACCTAGCATGAAAGCTTCTCCAGCAGTCAGTGCTCACCATCGCCTCTCCAGACCAAATCCTGGACCGACTCCCTGGTCGGTCAAAATCTCTCACTATTTGGATCAGCAACCTACACCCCGCCCCTGACGCGAAACAGCACAGCCACCGCCGGAACACTCCGGCTGGTCGGCCTGAAAACCGTTAGCGTACTTATGAAGGGGAGTACTAAGATTAGGTTCCAGGATGAAAAAGAATCGATCGCGCTCCAAGATCAAACTCGGCCCCATCCGGCGGTCTAAAATCGAAAAGGCCAGGGAAAGGATTCAAGGGATTGCCCTCCGTACACCCCTGATCGAGTTTCCGGACACCCGGGGACCGGCTCGCGTTTACCTGAAACTGGAGAACCTGCAGCCCATCGGCTCTTTCAAGATTCGGGGCGCCTTCAATGCCCTGGTTGTGGCGGATCAGGAGGCGCTTTCCCGGGGAGTCTATACGGCCAGTGCCGGGAACATGGCCCAGGGAGTTGCCTGGGGTGCGCGTCACCTGGGGGTCCCCTGTTCAGTCGTGGTGCCGGAGGGAGCGCCAGAGACGAAACTGGAAGCCATCGAGCGCCTGGGCGGCGAGATCCTGCAGGTGCCTTTCGAAGAGTGGTGGCAGGTGATCGTGAACCATTGCTACGGACCCCTGGCCGATCTCGTTTTCATTCATCCGGTCAGCAATCCCGCCATGATCGCGGGCAGCGGAACCGTTGGATTAGAAATTCTCGAGGACCTGCCCGACGTAGACACTGTCGTGGTGCCTTACGGTGGCGGAGGGCTGAGCTGCGGAATCGCCTCGGCGATCCATTCCCTGCGGCCCGAAGTGAAGATCTTTGCTGCTGAGGTATCCACGGGAGCACCCCTGGCGGCCTCACTGGCGGCCGGGAAGCCGGTGAGAATCGATTACCGGCGCAGCTTTGTCGACGGGATCGGTACGGCCGGTCTGCTGGATGAGATGTGGCCCCTGGCCAGCCGGCTTCTGGCCGGATCGCTGGTGGTGGAAGTGGCGGAGGTCGCCCGCACAATTGGTCTGCTGGTCGACGGCGCCAGGGTTCTGGCGGAGGGTGCCGGGGCCGTTTCCGTTGCCGCCGCCCTGGCTGGAAAGGCCGGGGGAGGGAAGGTGGTGTGCGTCGTCTCGGGCGGGAACCTGGATTTGAGTGTGCTGGACTTGATTCTGAAGGGAGAAGTCCCCGGGACGCAAAGACGTGGAACTTGAAACGTGAAACGTGGAACGCGAAGGGTCAGTCCCGACGCCGCATCAGAGACCGCACACCACCGCTTGACGTCCTGGCTATCGGTTTCTGCAAGTCCTCTTCCGATTCCTCTTCCGGCGCCTCTCCAGGATTGACGAACAGATCCATGGCCAGCCTGTTCTGCTTGGTATAGAGATCAAGGTAGCGACCATCCAGGGCCAGCAATTCGGTGTGAGTTCCCCTCTCGACGATCTGGCCGTCCTCCACAACGAAAATCTCGTCGGCACTCTGAATGGTCGAAAGACGATGAGCGATGACAAAGCTCGTGCGATCCTTTCTCAGAGCACGCAACCCCTCCTGGATATACCCTTCACTCTCACTGTCCAGGCTCGAAGTCGCCTCGTCCAGGATGAGGATTCGTGGATCGGACAGAATAGCCCGGGCGATGGCAACCCGCTGCTTCTGTCCACCCGAGAGTTTGACTCCCCTCTCGCCGACCACAGTGTCATAGCCGCCGGAGAACGTGTCGATGAACGCATCGGCGTGAGCGATCCTGCTCACCCGGACGACATCATTCAGCGTAGATCCGGGGCAGCCGTAGCTAATGTTCTCCCGGATGGTTCCGTCGAAGAGAAACGTCTCCTGAAGGACCACACCGATCTGCTCCCGAACACTCGAAATGCTGACCGAGTCGACATTCTTGCCGTCAATGTAGATGTCTCCGTCCGAAGGGCGGTGAAAACGGAGGATCAGGCCCACCAGAGTTGTTTTTCCGGAACCGCTCGACCCGACCAGGGCAATGGTGGCACCGGGTTCCACATCAAAGGAAACATCTTCCAGAACCGGCTGCCCGGCTTCGTAGGCAAAAGACACGTTCTTGAATTCGACGCGGCCCTCGATCCTGCCGATTGCGGACTTCCCCGACTGACCCTCATCTTCGCGGTCTTGAGCCAGAATTCCCCGGATTCGGTCGAGGCCGGCAAAAGCTTCTCCCAGTTGGGTCGCAATCGCTGACATTTGAACGAGAGGAGCTGCCAGCAGCGCCGTGAAGGCTAGATACATCACCAGATCTCCGAGAGTCATTTCGCCCTCGATGATGGCCCCTCCCCCAACCAGAATCATGACCACGCCGATGACCCCGATAATGACGGTCGACAGAGAAGAGAAAAGCGTGACTCCGGTGATGGATCGGCGCACATTCTCGAAGAGGCGGCCGGCTCCCTCGCCGAAGATACGGTCCTCCTCCTCCTCAGAAGTGAAAGCCTTCACCACGCGGATTCCCCCCAGCGCTTCTCCCAGACGACCGCTCACGTCGGCCAGAATCTTGCTTCGTTCCCTGAAGATGGGACGGAGTTTCCGAAAGCCCACCACCATAATGACCAGGAAGGACATCAGGATGACCGAAATCGAGAGCGTAAGCCGCCAGTTCAGATAGAAGAGGACGACAACCGCCGCCGCCGCGGTCAGGAAGCCACCGAAGAGCTGAACCAGTCCGGTGCCCACCAGGTTGCGGATTCCTTCGGCATCGGACATGATTCGCTGAATCAGCTCCCCACTCTTATGGGTTTCGAAGTAAGACACGGGGAGACGCATGACGTGCTGCTGGACCCGCATGCGCAGGTCGGTGATGGTGCCCCAGGCGGCAATTCCGAGCAACTTGGCCAGAAGAAAGCTGGTGACCGCCTGAATGAAGGTGGCACAGAAAGCAACTCCGGCCAGCCAGGGGAGAAGGTCGGAACGCTTCTGCACCAGGACGTCGTCGATCAGGAACTTGGTAATGCCCGGAAGAATCAAGCCGGAGAGGCGGCTGATCAATGTGAGAAACAGTCCCAGCGCCAGTCCCCGACGGTGTGACCAGACGATGGCCCGGGCTTCTTTCCAGGCTGTCGAGATGTTGAAGGTGGGCATCCTTTCATTCCTCGCGCAAGAGCGGGCTCATGGGATCATCGCACGGCTCGATTCCAAAATCCAGATTCCAGATTCCAGATTTCGGTTCACGGCTCACGGGTTCAGGCTCCCTCACTTTGCCCGTTCGGCGGGGCTGATCCCGACCGTCAACTTTAACTTTTTACCTTCAACTTTCAACCTTCAACCTGTAATCTTTAACCAGTAACCGATAACCATGAGAATTGCCATTACCGGTGCGACCGGCCTGATTGGAAAGAGCCTTTGCCCCCGGCTCCAGAGGGAAGGGAAGGAGCTCGTCCTGTTCTCTCGAAACACGCGCAGCGCGCAATCTTCGTTTCCGGGTGCCCGGGTCCTCGAGTGGGATGCCGTGGCCGGTCCACCTCCGGTTGGCTCACTGGACGGACTTGACGCGGTGGTGCATCTGCTGGGAGAAGGGATCGCCGACGGGCGCTGGTCCTCGAGCCGAAAGCAGGCCATTCGCGAGAGTCGGATCGAGGGGACGCGGAACCTGGTGGAGGGCCTTCGCCACAGCTCAGGGCCTCCCGGGCTTCTGGTCAGTGGTTCGGCCATCGGCTTCTACGGATCCCGTGGAGATGAGGAGTTGGACGAATCGAGTGAACGCGGCGGCGGGTTCCTGGGAGATGTCTGCCAGGCCTGGGAGGGACAAGCCCGGGCAGCGGAGCCGTTGGGGATCCGAACTGTGCTGCTCAGGACGGGGATTGTCCTTTCTCCGCGCGGAGGCGCCCTGGCTAAGATGCTGCTGCCGTTCAGGATGTTCGTTGGAGGGGCTCTGGGATCCGGAAAGCAGTGGATGTCGTGGATTCACATCGATGATGAAGTCGGTTTGATCCGGCACATCCTGAACAGCGACGAGTTACAGGGAGCCGTCAATGCAACCGCGCCCGGTCCCGTAACCAACTCCCGGTTTTCGAAGACCCTGGGCAGGGTACTGGGCCGGCCTTCCATTTTTTCTGTGCCGGGTCTGGCGTTGAAGCTGCTCATGGGTGAGATGGCACAGGAGCTTCTCCTGAACGGCCAGAAAGTGCTTCCCCGGCGCGCCCTGGCCAGCGGTTATTCGTTCAAGTTCCCAGAGCTGGAGGATGCGCTGAGGGATCTGCTCACTTAGGAGGTTCCAACGTTCCGAGGCGTTGAACGTTGTTCTCTTGGAACGTTGGAACTTGGAACGTTGGAACGTGACGGGTGGCTGGGGGACAGGGAGTCGAACCCCGATCCCATGGTCCAGAGCCATGTGTGTTGCCATTACACCATCCCCCAGCAGGGAAGCAGGGCGAGATTATAGCGAAGCCCGCCGCGACCGGGCAACTGGCTCAGCGGGAGACCGCGTCCAGTTTGGCCTCGGCCTGTCTGAGCAGCTCAGAAGCGCCTTCGTAGTCGGTCCCGGGACGGGTTGACCGCAACTCGGCATGGGCCTTCCGGCGATCCGTTTCAGCCTCTTCTGTGTCGATCTCATCGGGTCGCGAGGCAACCTGTGCGAGGACGGAGACCCGGGAACCCAGGACCTCCACGAACCCGTAACTGCAGTACAGGTGGGTTTCCCGGCCCTCAGTCTTGAAGGAGATGACTCCGATCCCAAGCTCCGAGAGCATGGGAGCGTGTCCGGGCAGGATGCCCAGCGCCCCATCCAGGCTCGGGACAGTCACCTCCTCAACACGACCGCCGTACAGATGCTCTTCGGGAGTCACTATTTCCAGATCGATGCTGGTTGGCAGTATCGCGGGCATGACTCAGGCGGCCTCGTCTGTGATCTTCTCGGCCCGCTCTCTCACTTCATCGATTCCTCCGGCCATATAGAAAGCCTGCTCCGGAATGTCGTCGTGCTGACCTTCGCAAACTTGCTTGAAGCCCTGGATCGTGTCCTCCAGAGAAACGTAGGAACCCGGGATGCCGGTGAACTGCTCGGCCACAAAGAAGGGCTGCGACAGAAAGCGGGCAATCTTGCGCGCTCGGGAAACCGTGAGCTTGTCTTCCTCTGAGAGTTCGTCCATACCGAGAATGGCGATAATATCCTGCAGCTCCTTATAGCGCTGCAGGACTCCCTGGACCATGCGGGTCACAGCGTAGTGCTCCTCTCCGATCACCCTGGGATCGAGAATCCGGCTGGTCGAGGCCAGCGGGTCCACCGCGGGATAGATTCCCTGCTCGGCGATCGAGCGTTCCAGAGCAGTGATGGCGTCGAGATGTGCAAACGTGGTTGCCGGTGCGGGATCGGTGTAATCATCTGCAGGGACGTAGATGGCTTGAATCGACGTAATTGATCCTTTCTTGGTGGTTGTAATCCTTTCCTGTAACTCGCCCATTTCAGAAGCCAGGTTGGGCTGATAGCCGACGGCCGAGGGCATTCGCCCGAGCAGGGCTGAGACCTCGGATCCGGCCTGAGTAAAACGGAAAATGTTGTCGATGAAGAGGAGCACATCCTGCCCTTCCTCGTCCCGGAAATACTCGGCCACAGTCAGGCCGGTCAGGCCAACACGCAGACGGGCTCCAGGGGGTTCGGTCATCTGGCCGTAAATGAGAGCCGCCTTGTCGATGACTCCGGACTCCTTCATTTCCAGCCACAAATCGTTTCCTTCGCGCGTTCGTTCACCCACACCGGCGAAGACCGAAAAACCACCATGCTTGGTGGCAATCCGGTTGATCAGCTCCATGATGATGACCGTCTTTCCGACGCCGGCTCCCCCGAAGAGGCCGATCTTTCCGCCCTTGGCAAAGGGCTGGATCAGATCGATCACCTTGATGCCGGTCTCCAGCATTTCCGTCTCGGTGCTCTGATCCTCAAAACTGGGTGCAGAGCGATGGATGGGATAACGTTTGGAGTCATCCAACTCGGGCCCTTCGTCCACCGGCTCACCCAGCACGTTGAGGACCCGGCCCAGGGTCTGTCGACCTACGGGGACGGAGATCGGTTCTCCCGTGTCGATGGCTTTCATTCCGCGGACGACTCCGTCGGTCGGTTGCATGGCGACGCACTTGACCAGTCCCTCGCCAAGGTGATGGGCAACTTCCAGCGTAATGTCGATCTCGATGGGCGTGTCGAAGCCCTCCGAGGTGACCTCAATGGCATTGTAGATTGGAGGGACTTCACCGGCCTCGAACTGAACGTCGATGACGGGTCCCATCACCTGTAAAACTCTTCCTTCAGCTTGCATCCTATCTACTCCACTAGTGATCGCTGTCGCCCAGAGCGTCGGCTCCACTGACAACCTCGATGAGTTCCGTTGTGATCGAGGCTTGCCGGATCCGGTTCATTTTCAGCGTGAGGCCGTCAATCATTTCTTTGGCGTTGCGCGTAGCCGCGTCCATCGCCGTCATACGAGCCGCATGCTCGGCTGCCTCTGATTCCAGCATGGCCCGAAACAGCTGAGTCTCAACGTGGCGTGGAAGAATCGATCCCAGAATCTGCCCGGGAGGTTGCTCGAAGATGTACTCCAGGAGCGCATCCTCCCCGCTCTCGATCTCGAGTCTCCGTATGGGCAGAAGGGGCTCGATCAGCAGTTGCTGCTGGATAACCGACTTGAACTCGTTGTAAACCACGTGGACCGAGTCGAGTTCGCTGTTGACGTAGTAGTCGATCAGGTTCTGGGCCAGCTCTTTGGCATAGACGGGATCGACCTTCGCCATGATGTTGACGTAGCGATGCTGAATCGGCCAGGGCCGGTTCTTGAACCACTCGTTTCCCTTTCGCCCCACCAGCGCCAGACTCAGTTCCTGGTTGGCGCCCTCATTTCGGATATGAGCCGTGGCGCCCTTGATGATGTTGCTGTTGAAGGAACCACACAGGCCCTTGTCGGAGGTGATCACGACCAGCATGACTCGTTGTTCGTCCCGCCGAACCAGGAGCGGATGAGAGGAAGGGTCCACGCGAGTCGCCAGCGAGTTCAGGACAGCCAGCATCCGGTTGGCATAGGGTCGAGCCGAAAAAATCCGTTCCTGGGCCTTCCTGAGCCGGGAAGCGGAGATAAACTTCATGGCCCGGGTAATCTGCTGAATATTCTTTACGGAACGGACCCTTCTTCGAAGGTCAATCAGTTGGCCGGCAGGCATGGTTAGTTCTCACTCACGCTCTCGGACTGCCCTGCTCTCTCCTCGCTGAAGCGCTCCTTGAACTCTTCAAGCGCCGAATTGAGCTGTTCCTCGACTTCGTCGTCAATGGTTCCCTTTTCAATCAGACCCTGCAGAAGGCTGCTGTAGCGGGTTGCGAAAAACCGGTAGAGGCTTTCTTCAAACTCGCCCAGGTCGGAGATTTCGACGTCGTCCGCGTAGCCCCGCGTTCCCGCGTAGATCAGCAGGATTTGCTTTTCTACCCCCAGTGGTTCGTACTGGCCCTGCTTCAGGATCTCCGTGAGACGTGCTCCGCGGGCAAGCTGGGCTTGAGTCGCCTTGTCCAGATCGGACCCGAACTGGGCAAACGCCGCCAGTTCCCGGTACTGTGCCAAGTCGAGACGAAGTCGCCCGGCCACCTGTTTCATGGCCTTGATCTGAGCATTTCCACCGACTCGACTGACCGAGTTGCCGACATGAATGGCAGGTCGGATCCCCGAGTGGAACAGATCCGATTCGAGGTAGATCTGGCCGTCGGTAATGGAGATGACGTTGGTCGGAATATAGGCCGAGATGTCTCCGGCCTGGGTTTCGATAACGGGGAGGGCCGTCAGGCTCCCGCCGCCCAAATCATCCTTCATCTTGGCCGCCCTCTCCAGCAGCCGGCTGTGAAGGTAGAACACATCGCCAGGAAAGGCCTCCCGGCCCGGAGGGCGCCGCAGAAGCAGCGAGATCTCACGGTAAGCTGCGGCATGCTTGGAAAGATCGTCGTAAATGATCAGGGCGTGCTTCCCGTTGTTGCGGAAGAACTCACCCATGGAGCAGCCGGCATAAGGGGCCAGATACTGCATGGTTGCCGGATCTGAGGCAGAAGCCGCAACCACCACCGTTTTGGACATGACGTCACGGGCTTCCAGAGTCTTAACGATCTGGGCGATGGTCGATCTCTTTTGACCGATGGCCACGTAGATGCAGAAGACATCGGTCTCTTTCTGATTGATGATGGTGTCGACGGCAATGGCTGTCTTACCCGTCTGCCGGTCGCCGATAATCAGCTCTCTCTGGCCTCGGCCAATCGGAATCATCGAGTCGATCGCCTTCAGGCCAGTCTGAAGGGGTTCTTTTACAGGCTGGCGCGCAAGCACGCCAGGGGCAATGGCCTCTACTGGATACTGCTCTTCAGTCGAGATGGCTCCCTTTCCGTCAATTGGGGAGCCCAGCGCATTCACCGTCCGGCCAATCAGTCCCTCGCCTACCGGCACCGACATGATTCGCTGGGTGCGCTTGACCAGGTCACCTTCGGCGATGTGGTGAAAATCGCCGAACAAGACAGCGCCCACATTGTCCTCTTCCAGGTTGAAGGCGAGCCCGTAGACGTCGTGCGGGAACTCCAGCATTTCCAGGGCCATGGCCCTTTCCAGGCCGTGAATCCGGGCGATTCCGTCACCGGCAGACACCACCGTCCCCACTTCACTGACCACCAGGCCGGCATCGAAATCCTTGATTTGATCTCGGATGATCTGGGTTATCTCTTCTGCTCGAATCGCCATACTTGTTCTCCGGGTCGGCGTCGCATTGTTAACGACTCGCCAACTCCTTTTTCAATGTCTCCAGTGCAGTCTGAATCGAGCCATCAAAGACAGTTGACCCGATTTTCAGCTTCATGCCTCCTATAAGCGCTTCGTCCTGCTGAAAGTCCAGCCTGGCTCCCCGCCCGGTCATCTCCCGGACTGCCTCCAGGAGGCTTGTCCTGGTGGAGTCGGCGAGAGGCGCAGCCGATGTCACTTCGCCTCGCACGATGCCGCGGCGCTCATCCAGGACGTCCTGCAGAGCCGCAGCAGCCTGTTCGAATTCTGCTATGCGGCCGTTTTGCAGGAGAACCAGAACGAAATTCCGAGCGGTGTCGCTGAGACCCAGACGCGAAGCCAGTTCTTCCACGATTCGCCGCTTGGGTTGAAAGGGAAGGGCCGGGGTTTCGAGGGTTTCGCGCAGCAGTTCATTGTCGGCCAGGAGCTCTTGCAGGGTTGCAATCTCCTCTTCGACCCGTCCCTCGATGTCTCGTTCTACGACCACATCGATGAGTGCGTGGGCGTACTTCAAATAGGTTGAGTAGGCCATCTAGTTTCTGCGCTCCTCGGTCTTCAAATCTGCCAGAAACTGTTCGGCCAGTGTGGATTGGCTCTCCGAGTCCATCCTTTCCCGGAGGCGATCACCGGCCATCTGAACTGCGATCTCAGCGGCGTAGTCCTTCAATTCCTGACGTACCGATCGGCCCAGGTTGCTGATCTCCCGGCGCGCCGCTGAAACAATCCTTTTCACTTCTTCCTCCGCCTGTCCGCGGATTCGTTCCTTCTCGCGTTGGACCTCTTGCTGGACCTGGTGGCGGATAGCGTCGAGTGCCGAATCGAGCTGCTTCATGCGCTCTTCGGCCGCGGCCAGTTTGGCTTCAGCTTCCTGGCGGGCCTCTTCAGCGCGCCGCAGCTGCTTCTGCAGCTCCGCTTTTCGATTGCTGAAGAAGTCGCGGGCCGGTTGCCTGAGGAAGTAGGTGAGGCCGCCGAACAAAATGAAGAGGTTGATCCAGCGACCAACCGTCTGGCCCCAGCCCCAGCCGTCGTGTCCTTCCTCTGCAGCCAGCAGCGGGCCGGTGAGAGCAACAGCGATCAGGATGAGAACAAGGAATCCTCGGATTTTCATAGTGCGATAGCTAAACCGTGGCGGGACATGACCAGTCGTGCTTCCCGGATATCAGCCTGCCCCGAAAAGCAATCAGGATACCCGCAGCACTCGATCTGAGATGACTCGGGCTATTTCCTCTGACTCGCGTCGCAGTTGTTGGCGGGCTGCTTCCAGCTCACTCTGAATCTCCTCTTTGGCTTCCTTGACCATCGAATCCGCCTCATCGCGAGCCGACCGTAATCTTTCTTGACGTTCACTCAGGGCTTCATTGCGCAGCTTCTCAGCCAGTTTGAAGCCGACCTGCTTTTCCTCTTTGATCTTGCGGTCGTAAGTCTCGACCAGGGCCTGGAAATTGGCTGCGTACTCCTGGGCATGATCGAAGACACCGGAAGTGCGAGCCCGACGCTCTCCTAGGACCTGCAGCAAGGGCTTCAGCAGCAGCCGGGAGAGCACAATCCAGGTCAGGATAAAAATGACGGAAGATGCCGCCAGGGTCCAGTTGAGGTCGATCATTGATGAGGGCTCGTCGCCGTCAAAAAAAAGTAAACTTCTAGCACGCTTCAGGCCCCCGGTCAAGGACCGATACAGCCTCCCGGCTATGTTAGAATACACGCTTTACTTAGCAGTCCGCGGTGAAAGCCCCGCGCGGGTGCGAGCAGGGGTTCTCGAACCCTTTCGAAAGAGAGATTATTCTTCCCAGAGGGAGCGCCAGGATGCCACTTGAGAAAATCACTGAAAAGCTGCGTGGGACAAAGGATCAGGTCTACATCACGGATTCGATCGGAGTCGAGCCTGAGACCACTTCTAAGATGCCGGTCGTGCCTTACAAAGTCTTGATCAACGACATTCCTTTCTATGCCGATCCGCAGTGCCAGAAGGAGGTAGCGGGCGCCAGGATTGCGATCCTGCGCCCCCTCGATCCGGATGGTTTCGATGAACTGGACATTGTCCCCTGCCGCAAGCAATACGCACCCGGTCAGTACCTGACCTGGAACCTGAACAATAAGAAGCTGTGGGAAGACTGCTACTACCAGAATCCCTTGAGTGGAAAAGTGGAACTGGCCTGGACCATGCACGTCGAGTTCGTTGGCCTGGTGGTCAGTGATCAGACGATTGAATCCAACCACGAGAAGATCGAGAAGCTGGAGGCCCTGTACCCACAGGACCAGGACCTGCGCGGACAGATTATGTAAGTCAGGCGGGTGGCTTTAGCCAGCCGCTAGATAACGGTTCCGTCGGGAATGACGGCGTTCTTGGGGACGATCACGATCCCCTCGCGGATGAAGTAGTTGTCGGCGTCGAGACGCCTGGTTCCGGCGCGATTCTCGATCCTGACCTCCCGACCCACCCTGGTGTTCTTGTCCAGAATTGTTTTCCGAATGATGGAGCCGCCGCCAATGCCGACGGGAACCTCTCGGTCCGGGTCGGTTTCAAAATATTCGGCGCCCATCATCAGCGAGTCGTACATCTCTACACCCTCTCCGATGACCGACCGGATTCCGATGATGCTGTGTGAAATCTTACGCCCCTTGACCACGCAGCCGTCCGCAATGATGCAGGAGTCGATCAGACCCTCTCCGATCCAACTGGCCGGGAGAAAACGGGGATGCGTGTAGATGGGCGCGTCCGCATCATAAAAATCGAAGTGTGAGTCCTCTCGGGTCAACTCGATATTGGCCTCGTAGAAGGTACGGATGGTTCCGATGTCCTCCCAGTATCCGTCAAAAATGTGGGCGTAGACACGGTGCTCCGAAAGAGCCGCGGGAATGACATCGCGGCCGAAATCGACTCTGCTGGTGTCTTCTAGCGCCTGGAGCAGAACATCCCGGTTGAAGAGGTAGATCCCCATCGAGGCCAGAGCCTGGTCTTTTCCGTCCGCCCGCAGGAGACGATAGTCTCGAACCAGCTTCTGAATGACCTGCGGGTCTGATGGCTTTCTCGTGGAAGGAGTCGATTCTTCCGTCCTGCTCAACGCTCATCAGGCCGAACCCGGCAGCGTGGCGGGCCTCCACCGGCATGGTACAGATGGTGACCTCGGCCGACTTCTTCTGGTGAGTCCGAACGACTTCGCTGAAATCCATCCGGTAGAGCTGGTCTCCGGACAGGACCAGGAGGTAGTCGACGCGGTAGGCGAGAATGTGTCTCAAGGATTGGCGCACCGCGTCCGCCGTTCCCTGAAACCAGCTGCTGCTGTCCGTGGTCTGCTCGGCTGCCAGAATGTCCACGAACCCGCGAGAGAACATCCCCATCTGATAGGTCATCTTGATGTGGGAGTTCAAAGAGGCCGAATTGTATTGAGTGAGAACAAAAATCTTAACGATTCCGGAGTTAATGCAGTTACTGACGGGGATGTCGATCAGCCGGTACTTGCCGGCCAGAGGAACCGCCGGTTTGGAGCGCACGGAAGTCAGGGGAAAAAGCCGCGATCCCTTGCCGCCTCCGAGTACGACTCCAACGGTTTCTTTCACCTGGCCTCAGTCTATCGCTCCCCGACCAGTTTCTCCAGGGCCTGGCGGGTGGGGCCATCGGTCTCGATACCGAGGCACTCGATCAGCGCCTTTCGAGCCTGATCTCCTGCAATCTCTTTCAGGCCCCAGGCGGCATGGCGGCGGACCATCGGATCCGGGCTGTGGAGCAGGCGGGTGAGTTCGGGCACAAACTCCTGACTCCGGCTGTTGCCCATGGCCACTGCGGTATTCCTCATCAACCCTCGCCACTTGGCCCGTTTCACTGGACTCTTCCGAAACAGGGAACGGAAATCGTTCTCGGTCAGCCCGGCCAGCTCCTTCAGGAGGGGGTGCCGGAGCGCCTCACGGGGGGCAAACGCGGGTTCCCGGGATTCCTCCACGCGCCGGTTCCAAGGACAAACATCCTGGCAGATATCGCAGCCAAAGATCAGATTGCGGTTGCCGCGGCGCCGCTCTTCCGGGATGTCTTCTTTCACTTCGATCGTCAGGTAAGAGATGCACAGACGGCTGTCAACCACATAGGGTTCGACAATCGCGTCGGTCGGGCACTCGTCCAGGCAGCGGCGGCAGCTTCCGCAGTGGTCGCGCCCCGGGTCATCCGGGTCAAGCTCCTGGTTGAGCAGGATCTCGCCAATGAAGAACCAGGAGCCCAGCTTTTTGCCCGCAATCAGATTCGCATTCTTGCCAATCCATCCGATCCCGGAGCGGGCTGCCCAGTGCTTGTCCATCACCGGCCCCGTATCGACATAGATTCTCCCCTCGGCGTCCGGACAGAGTTCCTCGATCTGATCCAATAGAGTTTTCAGTTTGGGCCACAGAACTTCGTGATAGTCATCGCCCGCTGCGTAGCGGGAAACCACGCCCGAGGCCGGATCGTGGTAGGGAAGCGGGTAAGGATGGTAGTAATTGAGGGCCACCGACAGGACGGTCTTGACCCCCTTCAGGATCAGGCTCGGATCCAGACGTTTTTCCACGCCCCGGGCCATGTACTGCATTTCACCCTGATAGTCGCGCTCAAGCCAGCTAAGAAGCTTTTCGTCGGGCACGTCCTCCACGGGCGCGATTCCCACCCGCTCGAACCCCAGTTCGAGGGCCTTCTCTTTGATTCTCTGGGTGAGGAGAGCACGGAGCATTACAGCGGAGTATAGCAGGGCCGTTGACCGTGGAACCGGGACGACCGCGGTGGTGTTCATCAACTCTGTCGGTCACTTACCATCCAAATCAGAATCCGAGCCCGCTCAGGTAATCTGGAACTGGCGCAGCATGTATTGGTAGAAAGGATCCCGAGTGTACTCCCGCACCCAGTTCAGGGAGACTACACAGTGCTCAAACTTGTCTGCCAGCTTGCGCAACACAATGATTTTCTCACTCTTTTTCTCGAGTTCGCTCGCTACCAGGTAGCTGCGCCGACCGGTGTCGCTGTAATAGGTATGGGGGATCGGCACCCGGCCGTAACTCAAGCTTTCCGGGAACATTCCCAGGATGAAAAGACTGTAGTCTCCGATGTACTGGCAGCGTGCCTTGCGTTGACGATATGAACTGCCTTCGGGCAGTTCCTGCATGTCGATCAGGTACTTCACGCGCCGGCCCGACTCGTCGTGAAGTGGATAAAGCTGATCCACATGAGCGAAGTCAGCCAGCAGGTCGCTCAAGTAAGCGTGCAGGTCGCCGTCGGAGAGCTGAGTCTGATCGAAGGCCCGGTCCGCCAGGCTTCTAAAAACCCTTCGCATCGAGTTGCTGGCTGGGATTCTGCTGTGGTCGCTCACTGGTTGGCTCCCAAAATTTAACAATCAAGCCTGACGATAGCGCCTGCAGGCCCCGTTTTCTGTGATTTAGACAAATGACGGCCGGAAAAGTTTCGGGCTGTTGCCGGTCCGGGTCGAATCAGATCCCTCAGCAGGGGCCCTGCAGGCGCTGTTTTCTCCAGCTCCAGCGCGCCTTCGAAACGTTGCCTGTCGGCCTCCGTCCGGGGGCGGAGAGAGGGGACTTCCCGGGGATTTCCGTAGGCATCGAGGGCTACAAAGGTCAGGAAGGCGGTGCTGGTCTGGAGCCTCTCGCCGGTTCGGAGATCCTCTGAGAAGACATCGACCTCCACCTCCATGGAAGTGCGAAATGCCCGGCAGACATTGGCCTCGAGCAGAACCAGTGCTCCCACTTTGATGGGATGTAAAAACACCAGGGAATCGACTGAGGCGGTCACCACCTGCTGACGACAGTGGCGGGCCGCTGCCATGGCCGCCGCCAGGTCGATCAGGTGCATCACACGGCCACCCAGGATATTACCGTGAACATTGGCATGATTGGGCAGAACGATTTCGGTCATGGTGGTGTGTGACTCGGTCGGCGTTTTCGCTTTGGCTTGTGTGGTTGAGTGATTCATTCTTCAGTCGATCATCACCTGAAAGGCTGACAAAGCTTGAGTCACGAAAACGGAGCCCCGACCGTCAGGGAGGGGAGATCCCCGTTTTCTCCGGTCGCTCACGCTTCGGCTCCGTTGTAGCCTTCTTTGTCAGTTCTTCTCTGTCTCGGAACCCGGAACACTCTTCTGTGCTAAGGTAAGCCTTGATGGAAGCTACTCCCCTTCTGAACTGGTTGCTAGTTGTTCTGTTCCTCGTTCTGGCTCTGCAGAGTCTTTTCGTGACCGTCGCCATTCTGATGATGAACGCCCGGATTCGGCGGTTCCGTTCGAAGAGCGAGCGGAACCTGCGCCAGTTGTTTTCTTTCCTCGCCACCGCGGACACAACTCTGTCAAAGGTGTCCGTGCTGACCCGCAGGTTCGCGGACTGGGAGGCGCACATCCGGGACGCGACAGAAGCGGCTTACGGGGCGGTGGTGGAAGTGGACGAAAAAGTCGAGCGGGGGCTCTCCTACCTGCAGACCAACCTGCAGCAGTGGCAGGGCCAGTCCGATGAGATCATGGGGAGATTCTCGAGGGCCAGCAATGAAATCTACGATGCTGTTCTCGAGCCCGCCTCGAGGGTCTCGCTGGTTCTGCAGGCAGTGGGAGCCGGTCTGAAGAGGCTGCTCTCGGATTCACAGACAGGTGAGGATCCCAGCCATTATCACCAGGATCAGCAGATCTTCATTTAGTCCGCCTGGCCAGCCTCACCAGCAACTCCCGTTTGATCTGATCGCGAATCACGACAATCTTGACGTGGTTCCCAGGGCGCCGTGTGCGCAGCTCCCTGGTGAACTCGTAGTTGCTGCGAATGGGGACACCTTCAAACCGGACCAGGATGTCTCCGGGTCTGAGACCAGCTAGCTGCGCTGGACTTCCGCTCAGCACTTCGGAGAAGCGAACTCCGGAACGGTCAAAGGCGATATCAACGAGCCCACCGAAGAGCGGGCCGGAGAGCCACCCTTGACTGGCCGGGCCTGCGACCGGCTCTGAGACCACGGCCTGGGCCCGTCGGATGTGCACTTGCGAATCATCCACGGCCATGACGAACTGGCGGGAGAAGTCGACAATCTGTTCCGCTCGGAGGACGTTGATTCTCTGGAAATCGTCCGTTGGCCGGTGGTAATCGGAGTGCAGACCCGAGAAGAAGAAAAGCACCGGAATGCCTTTCCGGCTGAAGCTCAGGTGATCGCTCGATCCTCCCCCGGTCTCCGCCGTCCGCAGGGTCAACGGTGTTCTCAAGGCCAGGTTATCGAGAATCGGCCCGAAATCCGGGCTGGTGCCGGCTCCCCCGATCAGGAGTTCCCCCTCGCTCCTTCCGATCATGTCGAAGTTGAGCATGCACAGGGTGTGTTCCAAAGGGACAACAGGGTGCTCCAGGTAGTGCCTTGAGCCCAGCAGGCCAAGCTCCTCTCCCGCAAAAGCCACGAACAGGATTCCGAAGTGCCTGGGAGTGGCGGACAACTCTTCGGCCAGTTGCAGAAGAGCCGCGACCCCCGAAGCGTTATCGTCCGCCCCGTTGTGGATCTCTGTCTCCTCGTGCCCTTCCAGGCTGGCTCCACTTCCGGTTCCAAGATGGTCATAGTGGGCGCCGAGAACCAGGAAATCCGGGCTCGTACCCGGGAGGAGGGCAACTACATTGTTCACCCGGTGTCTGGTGGGCCGGATATCCAGACGCATCCGGACATAAAGGGCTTCGAAATCAAAGGAGTGAGGAGTCATGCGCTGGTTGACCCATCTCCAGACCTCGCTTGCCTCGCGACCACTGGCGCCCCACAGCCGTTCAGCCCAGTCGCGACTCAGGCGCAGCACGGGGATCTCGAATGATTCCAGACGGCCCGTGGTTCCCAATTTGCCTTCCCTCGACCTCGAGTGGTTGAAACGATCCGGGATGATGATGAGTCCCAGGGCACCTCGATCTCGGGCCGTCTCCGCCTTATTGAGGAGGGAGGAATGGAAGGTCGGGTTCAATCCATCGAAGGGGCTGTCCGGGCGTAGCTCCCCCGGTTCATGATCGAAGACGATCACCACCTTGCCGGCAACGTCGAGAGAGGCGTAATCGTCGTAGTTCAGCTCCGGAGCCGAGATACCGAATCCGGCAAAGGCCAGCGGGGCATTCACTTCACTCTTCTCACCGAAGGCAAGAGAGGTGTAATCGCTTTCGTAGGTCAAGGATACCGGGAGACCCAGCAGGCTGTAGAAGAAGCACTCACTTCCATCGCCCAGCTCCACCGCGGTTGTGACCTGAAAGGGCTGAAAGAATGAACCGTCCGCTCCGGCAGGAAGCAGCCCCAGGTGCTCGAATTCTTCGGCGATGTAGGATGCCGCCTCCAGGAGCTCCGGCTGGTCATTTCCCCGGCCGCGCAGTTCGTCCGAGGCCAGGTATCTCAGGTGGCGGACAAAGCTGGATTCCCCCCGGGCTTCTGCCCGGGCGGGTGCGATCAGGAGGATGGTCAGAGCCAGAAATACAGCCCGCATGTTCCCTCTATCTTAACGCATTTGGGACTGGGCCTGGCCGGAGGAGACGAAGTACAAGCAGGGGTTGGTCGTGGAACGTGGAACGTGGAACGTGGAACGTGGAATAACCTAGTCACTGACTCCAATGCCGGCGGTCTAGCGCTGATCTGGAATGGGGGGGATCTCTGGCACCGTCCAGTCGATTTTCCTGGCCCCGGGAGGAACCTGGAATTCGAACAGTTTGTCGGGCGTCTCCATTGCCAGATCCCAGCGTGTGAAGATGGCCGTGTACTGAGGCATGCCCGGTTCCTGCTTATAAGTGATCAGCAGTTTGCGAGGGAGTGGCTTTTCCCCGGCTTCCAGCCAGATCTGAAAGTCGAGCAGATCCAGGATGAAGGCCAAATGGTGACACTTCGTGGCGCCGACCTGATGAAGGCCCATGTAGCTCCCGCTTCGAAGCCGCTCGGTCAGTTGACGCTGCAGGTTCTCTGAGATCAGTTCTCCCAGGGGTATGACCACTTCAAACTGCTCGTCGAGGAGATCCAGCAACTGGTCAATGGTCCCGGCAAATTCCGTCGATCCGTAAACGTTGTGCTCCTTGTCCAGCAGAGTGAATCTCTGGCCGTCAAACCAGGCCCTTCGGTTGACCGTGTCCCCACTCGTATCTGCGGCGATCTTGTTGGGGCGCTGGACCGCAACCGAGCGGATGTTACCGAACTGCAGCATCTGGTTGCCGTCGTGCTCGTCATAGGTTTCCTCGGCCGTGAAACCAAAGGAGGGCGTCCCGCCGAGCAGGTCGCTCATCTTTTTCAAGATCTCCATCGCTCTGGGATCGACAGCCGAGGAGACGGCCGGCTGAGCGGGCAGAGAGGTGAATCCCATCAGGAGGATCAGACTGATCCAGCTGATCCGTCTCCAATCAATGCGCATCATAGATTCCTTTGTAAGATGGGAAGGAGGAGTCGTCTCAACCCCGTTACTCCACTTTGCGCCAGGTTGCGTCGGGGTCGTACTCATTGATGCGGCTGGCAATCTCCATAGTTTCCTCCCCTAGATCTTTCTCATAGAGGATCCCATCGTGATTGATGGTGAAGGTCATCACGCCGCTGTCGGCGTATTCCGCCGGGTAGGCCGCCAGAGCAAAACCATCGGTCATCTCTCCATCCACCAGGTAGCTCTTGGCGCCGCCGGGCGCCTCCTTCCCCTGTGCGGTCAGGATACGGAAGAAATAGCCGTGGAAGGGGCTAAGGCCGGAGGATGACCTTTGTTCGGCGTAGCCTTCCGCGGCCGCCTGGGCTGCGAGAGCCCCCAGCGGACTGGGCTTCTCGCCAGGACTAACGGCCCAATAGAGCCCGTTTTGCTTACCCGGGTCGCTGGCCATCTTCTGGGCATACATACCCGCTCCCTTGCCGTCATGCCCCGCGCTCGCGTACTCCATCTGGACCCGCACGTATGTCATGCAGATCTGGACGACGCTCAATTCATTGCGGCCAATCCGCCGGACCAGGACCTCCTCTGCTCCGGCCGCTGTGTCGAACCGCCAGCCGGTCTGCCCCTTCACCAGCGGAATCGGAAAAGGCCAGGCTTCGTCGCCGATGATCAACTCCTTTGTGGCAGCGCCCCGGTCGACCAGCCTCCAGCCTTGTTGAAACGCGACAAGAACAACCTCCCGCTGCCTGCGGTCGTCTACCGGGTCACCCGAGGACAGGAGGTCCTCGGCCTCCGGGCCGAAAATGGCCAGTAACCCATCCAGGTTGTCGGCCTGCGCCTCTTCCACGAGCGCCTGCACGGCCTTTTGTGGAGTGGGAAAAGTCTCTTGCGCCTGTGGCTGGCTGAGCACCGGCGAGAATGCCGCTATTAACGCTACAACGGCGGATAGTAGAGCTGCTGTCCCCAGCTGCGAACGGGCAGTTTGCCAGACTCTGTATACGGACATCTTTTCATGCCTCCCTTCTATGTTTCTATCTGCGGGTTGATCTCTTTTCCCTGCTCCCCTTGAGTAGCAGTGGATTCATGCCCCGGTTCCTCTTCGACGCGAGGGATTCAGATTAGCGCCGCCGTCCTCCTCGAAAACCTCCACCCGTACTGCTGCGCCCGAGCGAACTCATGGATCGCGTTGAGCTTGCACTTCCGTAGCCGGAAAAGGCACCCGAGTAGGTGCCGCTTCTCTGTCGCGACATTTGACTTCCACTTTGACCGTACCCCCGAGATTCGTAGTTACGGGAGCTATAGCCGCCTGTACCTGCCCAACTTCCTTTACCCTGAGATCGGGTCGTCATGCCCTGCTGAGTGGCGCCCTGGCGGCTTGTCGGTGTCTGCCGCGTCGTCGTGCCTTGCTGAGTGGCCCCCTGGCGGCTTGTCGGTGTCTGCTGGGTGGCCGCCTGGGTTCCCGTTCGACTCTCCTGCCGGGACGCCTGCCTTGCACCGGCACCCTCCTCCCGGGCGGTTTGACGTTCGCCGTGCTCTTCCCGGCGCTGCTCCTGGCGCTCGGTCCTGTCCTCGGACATATCCTCGCGGTGGTCCCACCAGTCTTCGGCCATGTCCTCACGGTGGTCGTAATAGTTGTCCCAGGCCGACGCGTACCAAAAGCCTCCGCCGTGCCAGCCATATGGGCCCCAGTAGTAGTAGTTGTTGGAGGCCGCTCCGACGATGACACCGGCGGTGAATCCAATCGCAGCAGCCGCCATCTCATTAGAGCGGTCGTCCTCCACGACAACGACGGTTGTCGTCGCCGGCTGAGGCGCCGTGACGTAGACCACCTGCGGGTTGTATTGCGGGACGTAGATGACCTGTGGGTTCGCAGGTTGAATCACGATCACCTCCTGCCCGCTCTCGGTGGTCTCGGTCTCGACCTTCTGCTGTGCCGTGCTCTGCAGGTTTCCCGCTGCCTGCGCCTGCGACCGCAGTCGCTGCGCGGAGTCAAACAGTGCCTTACGGTCACCGGAAAAGGCCTCCCCGAGCCGGCGCGTCCAATCGATCTGTTCGGCCATCATATTCACCACCTGCGCGAAAGGCACGAGGGCGACATAACTCGGGTCAAACCCCTCCTTCTGGGCAGCTTCCTGCAGTTCGCTGCCTTTCAGGTTCTGGTTCTTCTTGAGCCACTCGTCGACGGCGCGGACCTGGTAGGGGCTGGTGGAACACACCAGGATCTGAGCCAGCAGCGCATCGGGGTAAAGAGCGATCGGGGCCAGCAGCTTGTCCAGAGCTTCGGGTGCGAGCTGCTGTTCTGCCGGCGGCGGTTCGGGCTGCTGCCCCGGCTGTTGCCCTACTGCCAGGGTGGGTTCGCCCGGGCTGACGAAAAAGCCGGCCAGAAAGGCCAGCACTCCCAACATCCCGAAACCCGCTCCCTTTCCTCTCGCCATCTCCTGCCTCCGTTCCACCCCGCTCTAGTCTCGCCCGCGCCCTCCGCGGCCCGTGGATCGGGAGCTTGACACACTGCGTTGTCCACGCGAACTGGCGGCTCGCGCCGACGTCCCGCTTCCATAGCTCGAAAAGGCCCCCGAGCGCGTCCCGGTTCGCTGGGAGGCCTGGCCACCGCTATACCCTCGGGACTGGTGGCTCGAGGCCTGGCCGCTGCTATACCCTCGGGACTGGTAGCTAGAGGAGGCAGTTCCCTGCCGGCTGCTCTGAGCACTGGTACTCGTCTGCTGAGCGGACGCCTGCCGACTGCTCTGGGCACTGGTACTCGTTTGCTGAGCGGACGCCTGCCTGGATGCACTTCCCTGGCGACTGGCCTGGTTTTCCTGGTGACTGGTTTGTCTCTGGTTGACGTTTTCGTCCCGCGTGGTCTGGCGTTGGTTGACGTTTTCGTCCCGGTTTTCCTGGCGCCCTGAAACGTTCTCCTGACGATTTTCACTCATGTCTTCGCGGTGTTCGTAATAGTCCTCAGCCCTTTCCTCCCGATAATCGTAGTAGTCGTCCCACCTTTCGTTGTACAGAGCAGCTCCACCACGCCACGCATAGGGGCCGTAATAGTAGTTGTCAGAGGCAGCAGGTCCGATGATCACGCCGGCCGTGAATGCAATCACGCCCACGGCAGCTGCACTCGGGCCGCTGTCTTCCTGGACAACAACCGTGGTCGTCGACGCGGGCTGAGCGGGTGGAGGCGGAGTCGTGTACACGACTTGAGGATTGTATTGCGGCACGTAGATCACCTGCGGGTTGGCAGGTTGAATCACGATGACCTGCTGTCCGCTCTCCGTCGTCGTCGTCTGCACCTCCTGCTGCGGCGTGGTCGCCAGATTCCCCATTTCCTGGGCCTGGGTTCGCAGCCGCTGCATGGAGTCAAACACACCCTGGCGGTCGCTGCGGAAGGCCTGGCCGAGCTGTTTTGTCCAATCCAATTGCTCGGCCATCATGTTCAACACCTGTGGGAAGACAGCCAGGGCCACAAAGCTCGGGTCAAAACCTTCTTGCTGGGCAGCTTCCTGCAACTCGCTGCCTTTGAGATTCGAGTTTGCGGCTAACCACTCGCTGACCGCGCTGACCTGAAAAGGACTGGAGGCACAGATGAGGATCTGGCCAATGAGCGCGTCAGGATAGAGGGCGATGGGGGCGAGCAGGTTGTCGAGCTCCTCGGGTGGGATTGGTTGACTCTGGGGCGGAGGTTGAGGTTTTTGTGCGGCCTGCTGCGTCCCCGACTGTGATGGGGGTGGTGCCCCTGCGTTGCAGGCTGTGATGGGGGTGGTGCTCCCGTCGCGGTGGCTTGCCCCTGAGCGCCCGACCCGGCCGCCGGCTGCAGCGGCTGGTGACCGAAATTCTCGATCAGTACCTGGACCTTCTCCTTAGGGTATTCCAGTGTCGCTCGGGCCTGGTAATTGGGCCCGTTTGGCAGGCTCT
The DNA here is from genome assembly GCA_965248635.1 of Acidobacteriota bacterium. Classification (GTDB taxonomy): domain Bacteria; phylum Acidobacteriota; class UBA6911; order RPQK01; family CBDAPI01; genus CBDAPI01. Next base: position 1,698,347 of record OZ252114.1, read on the forward strand.
GATACTCCGCCACCACGGTCACCGGCTTCTTATCGAGCAGCGTGTCAATCTCCAGGCGCCGCATCATAAGGGATTGTTTGTCGATCCAGAATGACATCGCATCGCCCTCCAGTAGCGCATTCTGCCCCGTCACCCTGATCGACCCTTCGTAGGCATCCTGGCCCATGCCGAACTGGGCATTCTTCATGAAGGCCTGCATCTGCTCGGGGGGATATGGGCGTAGGAGGCGACGAGCTTCCCGAGATTCTGCGCCAGCTCGCCAAACTCTTTCGTCTTCTTGGCGATGATCTTCTGCTTCAGGCGTCCGCCGCTTGGCGGCGCACCCCCCTTCGGACTTTCCTCCAGAAGGGTCTTCTGCTGTTGACCGCTGGCGTCGAACACGACCTGTTCCACTTTCACCTTCTTGGTCTCGCCCTTGAGCTTCACCTGGGTGCGGGATTGCCAGGTGTACTGGTGGAGCGCAGCGGTGTTGGCTTTCTGGGCCTGGGCAAACTTCTGCTTCATGTCAGGTTCCTGACTCTGTTCTCCTGATAGCCGGGCCCAGGAGTGCGGCCCCATTGCTACCACGATTAGTAAAAGAGCCTTGAGACGAATTCTGACTTCCATGTGGATATCCTCCTGAGGGTGGGAGCATCAGAGCATTGGAATATTGTCTCTGCCGCTGGAGTCACGCTTTCCAGAGCAGTAGCCGCATTATACAGGGATGGCTATTAACTGCGATGTTATTTTGGGATCACTCATCTACCCAGGTGTACTGATAGGCTAACGCTAAGGAGTTGTAGTCACAGGTTTGATCGGCTAACGGCTAAAAGTCGATCTTGAAGCGCATCTGCACAATGTCTGCCGCGCCCGTGTCCGCAACCTCAGCACGAACGTAATTCCACATGATCCGGGAGTATGGGTTTACGTACCAGTTCACACCAAAGGTGAAGTTTTTCATTTCTCCTCCCCGTACCAGCCCGTCGCTCAGATCGAGTTGTGAATAGCGGGCTGCGATCTCCCAGGCTCCAATGCCGCCGCCGTCTCTGAACGAACTGGTGGGCCTGACCCGGTTGAAGGTCCCCCCCCCATGCCAGTATGGACGATGTTCGCCCGTAAGAAAGAAGCTGCCCAGGACATAGAAGCCTGAGAAGGTGGGATCGCCGTTGGAAACCGAATCGAGAGAGGACTTCATGTATTCGCTCTGCACCGAAAAGGGACCGGCCACGACGGCTGCTTCCAGGCCCAACAGGTCGTAGGAACTGGTTTCGAGGAGTGGAGTCAGAACGAAGGGAGGGAGCAGATCGGCCTCGGGGCTGGAACCGAAAAGGCTCACGCCCAGAGGGGCTCCCTGGCGGCTGAAGGCAGCACCGACATGAACGAGTTTCCGACCTCCATCGGCGTAAACCGGCAGTCCGGTGACCCGGGCCGTCAAGTTTGGGCCTCCGCTCCCCACGCTCTCGCCCGCGTTGAGGGTCTCGCGAAAAACTCCGGCAGAGTAGTTCATGCGCCCCTGTGCGACAGTGTTCTGAAAAGCGATTCCGGTGTTCCGTGAAGGCGCAAAGGAGCCGCCGGCAGAGCGCTCCAGGAATGTGATGTGATTGGAGCTGGTCAGTGCCTCCAGCCCAAAGGGTTCCCTGAAGTGACCTGCCTTCAGGGTACCCAGGACGGGGACGTCTTTGAGGCCCACGTAGATATCGTTAAAGTTCGCAAAGCTGTCGGCGAAATCGAACTCCGCTTTGTACTCGATGCGATCGTACATAAGTCCTGAAGCATAGAGACGAGCACGCCGAAACTGGGCTCCGTCTCGCACGAACCCCCCCAGGACCCCCAGCGATTCGACCAGGGAATCATCGGCCCCGACAAAGGTCCAGTCATTCATGATGCGGCCGCCGATGCGCAGTTTGAACTCCTCATTGGCCGAGTCCATCCGTACCCCGTCCCGCCAGTACACCCGGAACTGGTTGGGGTCTTCTTCAGGCTCGGCCTTTGGCGTGATCGTCGCAGACGCCTGCCCAAGCTGGCCGCTCCCGGAGGTAGCGGATCCGCCTGGCTCCCGCTCAGATTCTTTCAGAACATGGGCCTTCAGCTCCTGAATCTCCCTCTGGAGGATTTTCAATTGCTCTTCCAGGAGCTTGATCCGTTCTTCTGAGGTTTGTGCGCCGGCGCTTTCCGAGGCCGCCAGTAAACAGGTTAGCATTGCGCAAATGATTTTCGCCTTCATGCATTCTCCTTCGCTGCCTACAATCGAATACGGGTCTGACTTGGGAAGCGCCTCGCAAGTCTAGGAGAGGAAAATAAAGGCAGGATTAGGGTCTTCGCCTCCTGGCGCAGGAGCCTGCACACCTCGATCCCTGAAATGTCCGGCAGCATCAGATCGAGGACGATCAGGTCCGGAGAAAGCTCTCCGGCCAGGCGGTATCCCTCCTCCCCGGTCCGGGAGGTGACTACCTTGAATCCTTCACTCTTCAGGTTGAACTGGATGAGCTCGAGAATGTCGGGTTCGTCTTCGATGACGAGGATGGTCTTTCCTGCCAAGATGTGACCGCCTCTACTGCGGAATTTTGAAAGTGACCGTCGTTCCTTCTCGCAGCCTGCTCTCGAGCCAGATCCTGCCCCCCAGCAGCTCCACCACGTGTTTCACGATAGAGAGCCCCAGGCCGGTTCCCTTGACACGTTCCGAGCGGGCCTGGGCTCCCCGGTAGAATCGCTCAAACACGCGGCCAATATCCTGCTCTGCAATCCCCATCCCGGTGTCTCGGACGGAAAATCTCAGCTCCCCATCCTGGCTCTCGAAGAGGACTTCAACCTGACCTTTTTGAGTATATTTGACCGCATTGTCAAGCAGGTTGAGCAGGATTCGCCGTAAGTGGATTTCGGGGGCACGAAAGGATGCCTTACCCGAGTCATTGTGGAAGACGAGATCGATCTCCTTCTCGGCCAGCGGAGCCTCCAGCGCGTTACGGAGTTCCTTTTCCAGGGCTTCCACACTGACGTCGGTATAGGACAACTCGAGGTCTTTGCTTTCCAGCCGTGACAGCTCCAGGAGATCGTTGACAATCTCATTGAGCTGTACCGAGTTCAGATAGATCTTTTCCAGGAACTTCATCTGGATGTCATTCAGCTCGCCGCTCTGGAGGAGGGTTTCGGAATACCCCGTGATAGAAGTCAGGGGAGTTCGAAGCTCGTGGGAGACGTTGCCCACGAAATCCTTCCGGGCCAGTTCCGCCCTGCGCAACTCGGACAGGTCGTGGAAAACGGTCACCACGCCCTTCACCTCTTCACCCTTGCGGATGGGAGCAAAGGTGGCGGCCAGGTGCCGACCGACCGCCTCTACCTCGCATTCGGAGGTCGTCCCGTTTTCCAGGACACCCCGAATTCCCGACTGCACTTCCACGCTCTGGAAGACCTCCAGCGGGTTTTTTCCGAAAGGGTCTGACTCCAGGTTCATGATTCGATTCAAAGCCGGGTTGACGGCAGTGATCCGACCGTCCGGGTCGGTCACCATGACTCCTTCTGCCATGCTGCGGAGCACGGCCTCCAGATGGTTTCGCTCCGACTCCAGGTCGAGCAATTGCCCTTCGATCTGGAGGGCCATGGATTGGAGGGTTTGGCCCAGATGGGAGATCTAATCTGTGCCTCTCACCCGAACGGGCTGACTGAAATCCCCGGCCGCAATTCTCCTGGCCGCGGCATCCAACCTTCCCAGGGGGCGACTGAAGTGCCGGGAAAGGAGAAACGCCAGGGGAAGGCCCAGCAGGATCAACACCAGGGTGTGGCCGCCCAGGGCTCTCTGCAACTCAGCGGCGGCTTCTTCAATGCCCTCCACACTGGTGGACACTCGAATCGAAACACTCGACTCCGGTATCGCCCGGGCAACGTACAGGAACGGTTGCTGGACGCTGTTGCTGAAGCGGAGGCTGCTGCCGAACCCCTGCCGGTGCGCGGCCACAATCTCGGGTCGAGTGGCATGGTTCTCCATCGCTTCCAGATCGGGCCCCGAGAAAGAGGAATCGGCGATCACTCTGCCGTCGTCGGCAATAACCGTCAGCCTTCTGCCCACCCCCTCGACCGTTTTGTCTACCTGTTCGTCCAGGTTCGGGGAGTCGAGGTCGAGGACGGTGGCCAGCATTCGGACTTCCCGCTCCAGTTGGTCTCGAACCACCTCCAGATAGGTGCTGCGTAGCCACCGTTCCGTCCAGATGTAGAAAACGAGCAGGGCCGGAACGAGGAGGCAAATGTAGGCAATGAAAAGCTTCCAGCGAAAGGGCACAGCGCGACTCCGCAGAATTAGCCAAGTCTTAATTCTGCCTTGACTCAAGATTCAAAGATCTGTCCTAGCCTACACCCGGAGACTTCAGGTTGAACAGCAAAACAGAGGGGTCGCAGTTACTGGTGCCAGGTTCTGGGTTCTGGGTTCTGGGTTCTGGAATTTGGAATTTGAGTGTGGGGCCTCAGGGCCGCGACCACAACAGATTCGTGGGGCACGGTTATCAACCGTGACGAACTTTTCTTCGACGAGCGCAGCCGCTTACCCGAAGGCTCTAAAAGGCACGCTGTACTCTTCTCGCAGTATCTGCTCCCCGCACCCTATCCGCACCCGAGTTCAGACCTTCCTTTGCCATCCATGGTCCCGGTGGACTCATCGATGAAAACGCCGTGCTGCCCGTTGCCCGAAATCAGATTGTCGCTGCCGGCCTCCAGACCCCCGATCGTGGTGTTCATGGCCCCTTCGACTTCAATTCCCGAACCCTCATTCCCGAGGTCAAGCAATCCGCCCTTGTCCGTCCCGATGCGGTTGCCCAGGACCTTGTTGTTCTCACTGCGAATCTTGATTCCGCCCGTCAGCTCCGCCCCGGCAAATACATTGCGAGCTTCAACCGCCGTCCCGCCGATCGTGTTGTTGTTGCTGTTGCTGCCAATTTGTACGCCCCAGTTCCCGATCCCCTTCGGAGTGACGCCGCTCGCGTCGGTTCCGAAATAGCAGCCCTCGACCCGGCTGTCGTGGCCTAATGAAACCCCGGACCCCTGAACTGAGTGAATCGCGACGCCCCGTATCAGGCTGGCACCTCCAAACAAACCAAGCCCGCTTTGAGTCACGCCCATGCCGTCCAGCTCCACCCGGCCCGAGGGGGCAGTTGTGCCGTCAATCGTGACCGGCTGAAGAGCAGAACCGATGACGGTGAACGTGACTTTGTCGACCAGAAAGGAGATCAAATCGGAGCCGGCACTGAAATCGGACTGCAGGATGGCCGCCCGCAGGGTACATTCGTGCTCATTCACGGTGGCGAGATCAATGTCGCATTTGTCATCCAGGAGGTCCGCATCCATGTCGCTGCGATCGACCTTGAACTCGTGCGCCGGCTCAGTAGTCGTGAAGCGGATTGTCTCGGGGTTGCGGGAAAGCGTCACCAGATCGGTTAAGGCATCGCCGTTCAAGAACAGTGGCTCGATAGCTCGTGTGGCCTGCTCTTTGGCCAGCGTCAAGAACCTGAAAGACGGCGTCTCACTGGTGTCCTCTTTCGAAGATGGGCGGCCCGGGATCAACAGCCTCCAGCCCTGGAGCTGCCGGTCCAGTACGATCAGCTCCTGCCTGGGATTGCCGGACAGGCGAGCCGGTACCAGTCGGAACCGCTGAGAAACTGCCAGGCCCGCCGCCTCCGTGTCCAGCCCGATGTCGTAGAGCTCACCCCGGTACTGAAACTCTTGCCCGTCCGGCCTTTCGAAGAGTTCCAGACTCCCGCCGGCAGTCAGGGCTACGAGCTCCTGCCTTGAGTCCCCAACAAGATCCACCACTGCCAGAGCCAGTCCGGGCCCCGATAAGAGGTGCCGCTCCAGAATTGGATCAGACACGCTTCGCCGGTGAGCGGGCAGCGTGAGCTGTCGGTCCCGGCCATTCAGGATCACCAGGTCGGCTCCGGCGACGAAGGCGATGTCGATCGGGTACTCCCCATCGAACTGACCTGCCACGATCTGAAATACCGGTTCGGACGTTGTAATCTTTTCCGGTTCGGCGCTGAGAACTCCCCTTGGCCCTTCCAGGACGTAGAGTCCGGTCTCTTCCGATGTTCCGACGCCCAGGACAAGGTCTCGGAGTCCGTCCCGGCGGTTCACATCCGCCACCAGCAGCGCCGTCAGCTTTTGCGGAAGTGCATATTCCTCCCGATTCGGGAAGTCGCCCGTTCCGTCGCCCAGCAGGAATTCCAGGATGCGGGAACCCGGCCCGGACACCACCAGGTCCCAGTGGCCGTCTCCATTGAAGTCCCCCGCTCCAATCAGTTCCGGCATCTGCGTTACAGGCACTATTCTCGTCTCGGGCGAGAAAGGCTGGCCTGAGAAGGGGCGCTGGAACTGCCGCTGGCTCCTCGGGTATTGGAATCGGACTTCACCCGATTGGAAAGCAATCCATCCCGCCGAGGCCGTGCCGAAGGCACTGATCAGGTCAGCGACTCCGTCTTCATCGAAGTCACCGCTGGTGAGGGCCAGTGCGTCGGACGAGGCCGTCAAAGATGCGAATCCGACCTCCGGTGCGGGCGAAGAGACCAGCGTTTGCCAGCCGCTCATGTAGATCCCCTGGGCCTCGAGACCCAGACCCGGCGCTGAAGGGACCGCCTCAGCCGCCAGCGCCAGGCGAGAACTCAGGAGAAGAAAGCTGATGAAAAAAATGTTGAGCAGTCTCATCACGCCGAGGCCTCGCTCTGCGCAGGCTCGAGCTCCTGGTATGAACTCCTGGCCGCCGGCACGCCTACTATCAACCGGCTACCGGTGGGCGACCCTTGTGGTCGCCCGTGCTGAACCAATCGCTCGTCCAACTGTTCCAGGTAGGCCTGTCGCGCGGGAATCTCAGCCGTCAGGCTGCTGCCCCTCGACTTCCAGGCCCGGAATGCCCTCAAAGTCGCGAGCATTCCGTGTCAGGAGCCGTGCCTCCATCGCGGCGGCGGTCACTCCGATAGCGATGTCGGCGGCTCGACGCCGGGGCGAACCGAGTTGGCGAAACACTTCGGCCGACAGGGTGGCCAGCTCCTCGGAGAAGGCAACCACACCATCTTCCAGGAAAAAGGCCCGGGCCACGGCCAGTTGTTCGGGAATGCGGGGCCCCCGGGCAAACTCGTACCAGGCAATTGAGCTGATCTGAATCATTGTGTCGGAGCTGGCAAGCTCCATTAGGCGCACTCTCTCAGATCCGGCGCGGGATAGGGCCAGGACCAGGAAATCGGTGTCCAGGTGGATTCGCACTAAGAACCCTCATCCTGGGTCTTGAGCCGGCGGATTTCCTCCTCGGCATCGTGTCCTTCGAAGAGCTCGAAAAGCTCCCCCAGGTTTTCCATTCGCTCTTTGCGGCTGTGAGCGGGAACTCCAAAGACGGAATCACGATGGCGGACGACCGCCCGGCGAATCGCCTCTGAGACCGAACAGTCATAGCGCAGGGCCAGCTGGCGAGCTGCCCGCCTGGTGTTGTCGTCGAGGAGAAGGCTAGTTCGTTGCATATTATATATACTATATGCCTACTGTCTGAACTGCAAACCACCTGAGCTGATAGGCGACGGGACAAGTGTGGCTACATAAATCTATAATTGTGACCCGGGAGGTCAGGAATGACGAAAATTGGCATCAGAGCTCTCAAGAATCAGCTGAGTCGCTATCTGAAACGGGCCCGCCAGGGAGAGCGGATTGTTGTCACCGATCGGGGAAAGCCGATCGGCCAACTCTGTCCCGAATCAAGGGCAAGAAAACAGCCGAGGTGGTCCTCGAGGGCCGTGGTTGAACATCTATCCGGGCGGCCTACCAGACCCGATCCACAGGATAAGGATCCAGCTTCCTGTCGGCGCTCAGCAGGGGCAGGTTCTCCTCGATGGCCTGGGCGATGAGGAGTCGATCAAAGGGATCCCGGTGGTGAAAGGGAAGAGTCTCGACAAGCAGGGCATGCTCGCACCGGATTTCCAGGAGATTCGTTCTCAAGTGCTTGAGCTGTTCCTCGACCAGCCGGCTGAGAGGAATCGCCAGCTCGATTCTTCCCAGGCTCTTCTTGATGGCCATTTCCCACACGCTGCCGACGCTCAGAAACAGTTTGCTGGCCGGGTCGAGGACCAGTTCGCGGGCCGTCCGGCTGAGCCGCTTGTCATCGGTGGCCAGCCAGAGAAAGGTGTGGGTGTCGAGGAGGAAAGCGTCAGGCTCAAGCATACTCAGAGAAATCCGCTATCGGGTCATCAAAGTTCTCGCCGACCTTCACGGTACCTTTAACTGTCCCGAGCACCCTCCTGGATCTGGCTTCGTCGATCAGCACAAGCTTGACCAGGGGCACATTTCCCCTGGCAATGACGACCTCGCCGCCCTCGACCACCTCCCGGATGAGTCGGGACAGATGTGTTTTGGCGGCATGGATGTTGACGACGTGAGTCTTTTTTGCCATCTATACTAAGTTAGCTTAGTCATAAGACTTAGTCAACTAAAACTCCGACAGATCGCCGCCCCGAGGCGCCTCCCGGCGCAGCCGGTCAGACCTTCAACAGCCCGCCGAAATCCCGCAGGTCATTGGGGACGGATTTGCCGGCCAGGCAGTCCAGGCAGTCGGGGATGACGCGGCCGGAGACCACTTGCGCTCTAAACTCCCGGTAGGCCGGCCCCCGCCAGGCGTCCAGTGCCGAGGACTCCTTCAGATCCCCCAGCTGGTACTCGTTGAAACAGCAGGTGCGCAGTTTGCCGTCCCAGGTGACATAGATGGTCGTCCAGGGCTGGGTGCAGTACATCTGCTGGCCCAGACTATCCCCCAGGACCAGCTGGTGACGGGCGACCGTCAACTGGTGGGCCGCCGATCCCTCCCGGGCAGACAGCGAAAGTGTGTACACGCCCGGCTCCAGATCGAGCCGGGTTACATCGTGGGAGAAACCACAGCGGGATATAGCCGGAAAACCTGCAGGGAGGTGGGGAAGGACATCGGGGCGCTCGATCGCGAACTCAACCGGGAACTTGAGGACCTGATTTGCTTTTTCCAGGCCGATTTCCGCTGCGGGTACACCACTTTGTCCAAGCACCCATCCAGAGATGCGAAAGGGCACGATCACCTGCTCCTGCGTCTTCGGTTCATCTATGAAACCCATGAAATTAACCCCTCTGGGGGCGCGCCGCGGCAGAGCTTCATCGCTCTGAGCCACGTAGTCGTGAATCCCACCGTCTGAAAACGGAGAGTAGAGCCGGATCCCGTGCCGGTGCAGTCGCGCGCAAAACTCTTCCCAACTCTGCAGCACTCGATCCGGGGACAGAGCCGCCAGCTTGCTCTTCTGGTAAAAGGCGTTGTACCCGGGATCAAAAGCTTTGAAGAGGTTCTGGACGATCACCTCGTCAAAGTCGAGCCGCGCCGCCAGGTCGGCGATCTCAGGAAGCTGCTCGAAATTCTGGGCCATGGCTACGAATTCCAGGATCATGTAGGGCACCCGCCGGCCACTCTTAGAACGCTGGCGGGAGAAAGTCTCGATGTTCCCCAGTACCTGATCCAAAGTGGTCCCGACCCGGATTCGCCGGAACGTCTCCGCCACCGGCGAATCCACCGAAAAGACAATCCGGTCCAGGCCCGTGTCGATGACTTCAGCCGACAGTTTCTCGTCCAGCACGGTTCCATTACTGGTCATCCAAACACAGGCGCCGTGCTTCTTGAGGCATTTCAGGATCCCCGTCATCTCGGGATTCAAGAAGGGCTCTCCAAGTCCCGTCGCCGTCACAAAGGTCGAAGGGCGATAAAATGGTTCCAGTTTGCGGACCGTCTCCAGAGAAATATCACCCGTGAACGCGGCGTCTTTGTAGCGGCGGTCGTGGGTCCGGCCGCACATCACACAGGACAGGTTGCAGCGATTCGTCACCTCCAGAAAGATGTGGGTGGGCGTGTTCCAGGGACTCACGCGGCGTGACCTGGCACTGAGGGCGGCAGCCAACTGATTGGTGGTCTTGCGAAAAGGCCGCGGCATCGATCCATTATCCTTCTTTCAGGGCCTGTCCGGCAATTTTCCGGCCCGGCATCCTGGGATCTCGTTTCCTTGACAACCTCGAAAAGCAGATCTTATATTGCCACCTCACTCAAGGTACTCATGCCACTCTACGAATATCAATGCCGGGACTGCCGCCGGCTGACCGAAGTCATCCAGAGATTCTCGGATGATGCCCTGACGGACTGCTCCGAGTGCGGAGGGACGCTGGAGAAGGTTGTCTCAGCTCCCGCCTTTCATCTCAAGGGGAGTGGGTGGTACAAAACCGACTACGCCCCGAAAGATGGTGGCAAGAAGGAGGACTCGCCGGACTCCAAGCCGGAAAAGTCCGAAAAAAAGGATTCCTCCGACGAGAAGAAAGCCAAGAAATCCTCGAAGAAAGACTCCGATTCGACCAAGTAGCTGATCGTCTTGGGACGGTGACGAAGGGAGCACAGGTGACGTGAAGGTTCTCATTGTTGGTTCCGGAGGCCGCGAGCACACGCTGGCCTGGAAGATTCACCAGAGTCGTCGTCTCTCCAGGCTGTACAGCGCACCGGGCAATCCGGGAAGCGGGGAGCTGGGTCAGAATGTCCCTATCTGGGCGTCCGATCTGGACGGTCTCCTCAACTTTGCCCGCCAGGAGCAGATCGATTTGACGATCGTGGGCCCGGAGGCTCCCCTCGTGGACGGGATTGTCGATCGTTTTGAAGCCGGCGGCCTGCGGGTCGCCGGTCCCCGCCAGGGGGCTGCTCAGCTGGAGGGCAGCAAGGTCTTCTCCAAGGACTTCATGCAACGGCACGGGATCCCCACGGCTCGCTACCGCAGTTATGGGGATGCCGGGGCGGCCGCCCAGGCTCTCGGCCGCGGTGAATACGAGTTTCCGGTCGTGGTCAAGGCAGACGGCCTGGCTGCCGGCAAAGGCGTTCTCATCTGCCGGGACCTGGACGAGAGCCTGGACGCGATCCGGCTGGTGATGGAGGAGAGAAAGTTTGGGACGGCCGGGGAGCAGGCCGTGATTGAAGAGTTTCTGGTGGGAGAGGAAGCCTCTTTTATGGTGTTCACCGACGGAAGCCGGGTCTTGCCCATGGTTCCCTCTCAGGACCACAAAGCTATTTATGACGGCGACAAGGGACCCAATACCGGGGGCATGGGAGCCTATTCGGTAGACTGGATTCTCAACCCAGAAATCCGGGAGCAGGTGCTTGACCAGGTGATCGGGGCCACAATCGATGGCATGGCAGCCGAGGGCCATCCCTTCCAGGGCGTCCTCTATGCGGGATTGATGCTGACCGCCGACGGACCCAAGGTGCTGGAATTCAATGTCCGCTTCGGGGATCCGGAGACCCAGGTGCTTCTTCCCCGGCTGCAGAGCGATCTGCTGGAGGTGTTCTGGTCCATGGCTCACGGGGAGCTGAACCTCAGCGAAGTGAGTTGGGTGGAAGATGCCACCGTCTGTGTAGTGCTGGCGGCGCCCGGATACCCGGGCTCCTACAAGAAGGGGATGCCCATCCGGGGAATCGAGAAGGCCGGAGCGGATCCCCACACCGTGGTCTTCCACGCTGGGACCGCGCTGCAGGATGACGTTTTGGTGAGCAGTGGGGGGCGGGTGCTGGGGGTGACGAGTACGGCGCCGACCCTGGGGGAAGCCATCGAACGGGCCTACCAGGGGGTCGAGAAGATCGAGTTCAGCGGAAAGTATTACCGCCGCGACATCGGAGCCAAAGGTCTTGCGAAGGAGAAATCATGAGCCAACCGAAGGTGGGAATTTTGATGGGGAGCCCCTCGGATGCCGACATCATGCGAGCGGCGGCGGGTGTCCTGGAAGAGTTCGGAGTGCCCTTCGAAATGAAGGTCCTGTCCGCTCACCGGATTCCTGACAAGACGGCCCAGTACGCGCGCTCTGCGGAGGAACGGGGAATCCAGGTTCTGATCGGTGGAGCTGGAATGGCGGCTCACCTGGCGGGCGCACTGGCGGCGCACTCGATCCTGCCGGTCATCGGCGTGCCCATTGGCGGTTCCAGCCTGGGAGGGCTGGACGCCCTGCTGGCCACAGTGCAGATGCCGGGGGGGATTCCGGTTGCCACTGTATCCATCGGCAAGGCCGGAGCCAAGAATGCCGGCCTGCTGGCCGTGCAAATCCTCAGCCGCAGTGACCCGAACCTGGTCGAGAAGCTGCACGAGTACCGACAGGCCATGCGGGAGAAGATCGAGGCTACGCGGCTGGGCTAGGGTCTCGGACTAGCCGAGCAGTCATCAGAGCCCGAGCGGCAGCGAGGGCTGAGTGGTAGCCGCGGCCTGCGCCCGCGGTTCTGATTCAGCTGTCCTTTTCCAGGATGACCACCGCCACGGCGTAGGCCTTGGCGTGGGTGATGGTCAGCAGAGCTCTGCCGGCCTGGAGAGACTCGAAGACTTCCTCCGCCTTCCTGTGGAAATGGATGTGGGGCTGGCCGGAAGGTTCGGAGCTGACTTCTACGTCGCGCCAGCGGATTCCCTCGGCCCACCCGGTGCCGAGAGCTTTCAGGGCTGCCTCTTTGGCGGCAAAGCGGCCGGCAAAGTGCTGATACTGGTTGTTCCGGGCCCCACAGTACTCGGCTTCCTGTTCGGTAAAGACCCGCTGGACCATCTTGGGCTGGTTCTCCAGCGCCTTACGGATTCGGTCAACTTCGACGATGTCCACTCCCAGACCGACCACCATTCCCCTATGTTACGCTTGCCTCCTCCAATGTTCTACGAGAAGCGGATTCGCTCTGTCCCTTTCTTCCAATTCAGGGAACTCGAAGAGATTCCGGGCCTGGTTCACGCCTTCACTTCCAGGCAGACCGATCAGGCCTTCGGGCTGGAGAGAGTTGAACACTCGGGTACGGAAAAGACAGCGTTCCTGGACCTGCTGGGGCTCTCTACAGAGAAAACGATTCAGATTCGACAGATCCACTCCAACCGCGTCCTGAGGCTTGCTTCCGCAGAGATCAACCGCCCGGAAGGAGACGGACTCGTGCTCTCGAAGCCCGGGCTCTTTGGAGTCATCAGGACGGCCGACTGCCTACCGATTCTGGTCATCGATCCACTTCGCCGGCAGCTGGCGGCGGTTCATGCCGGCTGGCGCGGAACACTGGGGCGGATCCTGGGGCGGACGCTTGCAGAATTGACCGGGACGCGTAGTGAACCAGCCGAGCTGATTGTGGCTCTGGGTCCCTGCATCCGAAGCTGCTGCTATGAGGTGGGCCCCGAGTTTCCGGAGCGTTTCGCAGGGGAAGTACACGATGTGGAGCGGATCTTCGAGGGACGACATCTGGACCTGATCGCAGCCAATCGGAGTGAGGCCGAGAAAGCCGGCGTGGGCCGGATCCTGGACAGTGGACTCTGTACCTGCTGCAGCCCGGAGTCTTTCTACTCTCACCGGCGCGATCAGGATCGGCGGCGGATGTGGGCACTGGCTGGGTTCATGTGATTGGGTAGATTCCGAGGCTTGGCAAGACATTGACAACTGAACCGCGGGCGTAGGCCGCGGCTACAACTCAGCCCTCGCTGGCGCTCGGGTTCTGATAGGTGCTCGGTGAACAGGGATAGTCCCCCAAAAGCAGCCGTCCGGCGTCGTCTTCACCGACAACCTTCAGCGTGACGATCCGGTTGGGCTCTAGGGAGGGATTGGCGAGGCCTTTCAAGTAATTCCCGGTGATGACTGAGCGCCGACCCGCTTCCATCTGGTCGAGTGTCAGGGCCGAGAGGCGCTCCCCGATGAAACCCTGTCGGAATTGAGAGTTCTTCGAGTCCGAGATCTGGCGGAGCTCGCGGCAGCGGCACCGGATCGTGGTCGTTGCAACCTTATCGCCCATCTGTGAGGCGACCGTTCCCGAGCGGTCACTGTAGGGGAAAACGTGCAGATAGGAAAAGGGCATGCGCTCCACAAAACGACGGCTCTCCCGGTACTCCTTTTCCTTTTCTCCAGGAAAGCCGGCGATTACATCGGTCCCGATCCCTGCTTCCGGAATCCGGCTCCGAATCTCCTCTACCAGGCCGGCAAAGCGGTCAACCGTATAGGGCCGAAGCATTCTCTTGAGAGTCCGGTTGCAACCACTTTGCAGGCAGATGTGGAAGTGGGGGGCGATCACCCCCCGGCTCTCTTGGATGATTCGGACGACCTTGCGGGACAGTTCCATGGGTTCAATAGAGCTCAGCCGGAGCCGCTCCAGATGTTCGATCTGAAGCAGTTCCTCGAGCAGCCGGTGGAGGCGGAAAGGCGGATCGAGATGACGTCCATAGGTTCCCAGATGAATCCCGGTCAGGACGATCTCCCGAAAGCCCAGGCCAACCAGGCGCCCCACCTGCCCCAGCACCTCGTCGGGAGGCAGGCTGCGGCCGGGTCCTCGCACCGAGGGAATGATGCAGTAGGTGCAGCGGGCATCGCAGCCGTCCTGGATCTTGACGAAGGGGCGAGTCCGTCCACCGGTCCGCCGAGCCGGGCTGGGCTCGAGGGCTCGCGATCCGTCGAAGCGGTCCCGGTAGACGGGGGCCAGCTCTGTAAATCCAGCCGGGTTCACCGAAACCAGCTCAGTGAGCTGAACCAGACGGCCTTTGTGGCTGTTCCCGACCACTGCCGTGACTCCCGGAATGCTTGCCAGTTCCCGGGGTGACCGTTGCGCATAACACCCTGTCACCACCAGCTTCGCTTCCGGATTCCGGCGCCGAAAGCGTCGCACCAGCTGTCGTACCTGCTGGTCGGAGCGATGGGTGACCGTGCAGGAATTCACCACCACCACGTCGGCCCGGCTCGAGTCGTCCGTTTCCTGGAAGGAACTTTGAAAGAACTCGTCCCTCAAAGCGGCCGTGTCCGCCTGATTGGTCCGGCAGCCAAAGGTGGCGATGTGAAAGAGTTTCTTAGACACCCTGGACGGCTCTCTCCAGATAGGCCAGCTGACCGCAGGCCGCCGAAATGTCCCCTCCCCTCGTCTTGCGCACGAAGGCCGAGATGTGATGGCTACTCAGAATCTGCTGAAATCGATCCACTGTCTGTACTGAAGGGCGCTGATAGGGGAGCCCCGGGTTGGGGTTGTAGGGAATTAGATTCACCTTGGACCGAATTCCCTTGAGCAGCCCGGCCAGCCGGTGGGCATCTTGCGGGGAATCGGTCACTCCCTTGAGCAGTACGTATTCAAAGGTGATGCGCCGTCTGGGTTCCAGGGGAAAGCGTCGACAGCAGTCGAGCAGATCCTGGATCGGCCATCTCTGGTTCAGGGGCATGAGCTCATTTCTCAGTTCGTCGGTGGTCGCATTCAGGGACACGGCAAGATTGGGGAGAATCGGTTCCGAGTGCATCCGCTCCAGCACCGGGATGACGCCCGCTGTAGACACGGTGATCCTTCGTTTGGAAAGGCCCATCCCCTGCGGGTCGACCATGATCCGAAAGGCCTTCATCAGGTGCTTATAGTTGTAAAGAGGTTCACCCATCCCCATGAAGACGATGTTAAAACCACGCGCCGGGACGTAGTCCGAATCGATGGCGGTCAGGATCTGTCCCAGGATTTCGCCCGAATTCAGGTTGCGTGTGAATCCCATCTGGGCGGTCAGGCAGAAGGTGCATCCCACGTCGCAGCCCACCTGCGAAGAGATACAGAGGGTGGTGCGGTCCTGCTCCGGGATGACCACCGTTTCCACGAACTGATCGTCGTGGAGACGGAAGAGGAGCTTGACGGTTCCGTCCTGGGATTTCGAGCACTGGTGAAGTTGGGGAAGATCGACTCGAAACTGCTCCTCGAGTTGGCTGCGGAAAGCCGTCGGGAGCTCCGACATCTGTGAAAAAGAGTGCTCCCGGCGCCGGTAGAGCAGGTGATACAACTGTTTGCCGCGAAAGGATTTCTCGCCTATTCCCCGGACAATTTCGACCAGTTCCTGACTGTCTTTTCCAAGCAGATTCATGAGCTGGACACCCGCGAGACTCTCATGGTTCCACGTTCACGTTCCACGAATTCCGGAAACCTTCAACCTTCAACCTTCAACCTTCAACGGAGCGTGGCGACCTGTTCCCCTTTGATCTTTCATACCTGGTTGCTACATTCTAGCCTAACGTGTTCGTTTCAGTTCTTGGCAGCGGCAGCAGTGGCAATTGTACCCTCGTGGCAACGGAGGAGACGTGTCTCCTGATTGATCTCGGGTTCGGGCCGCGTAGCCTTTCCCGCCGTATGCAAGAAGCGAAGCTCGAGCCCCCGGCGATTGATGCCGTGTTTC
Organism: Acidobacteriota bacterium; assembly: GCA_965248635.1. Classification (GTDB taxonomy): domain Bacteria; phylum Acidobacteriota; class UBA6911; order RPQK01; family CBDAPI01; genus CBDAPI01. The sequence goes on from OZ252114.1 coordinate 1,714,507, forward strand.
TGACCCACGGGCACTCGGATCATTGCCAGGGAGTCGGCTCACGGGAAGCCTCCGAATCGGTTCCCGTGTACATGAACCGGGGCACTCGAAGCGAGGGAACGAGGCTGAAGGAGGTCGAAAACTGGAGGGAATTCGAGTCTGGTCAGCCTGTCCAGGTGGGTGATTTCAGGGTGGAAGCCTTTGCCATATCGCACGATGCCTCGGAGCCGGTCGGTTTTCGAATCGAGGCCAAAGGCAAGACGGGTGCGGTGGTGACTGATCTCGGAGAAATAACTCCCCGGGTCAAATCCCGGCTGCGTGGCTGTGACTGGCTGGTCCTGGAGTCGAACCATGATGAGAATCTACTGAGGATGGGCCCTTATCCCTGGCAACTCAAGCAGCGCGTACTGAGCCGGGTTGGTCATCTCTCGAACCGGACAGCGGCCCAGTTCATCCGGGACGACTACGACGGCTCTGCTTCCCACATCTTCCTGGCCCACCTGAGTCAGCAGAACAACCATCCGGAGATTGCCCTCAAGTCTGCGCGCACAGCCCTCCAGGATCGCCCTCGACGGGGCCTGTTCGAGTCCTGCCGGATTCACTTGACCTTTCAGGCCCATCCTTCTAACGTGATCCGTCTATGATCTCTCGATACACCCATCCCGACATGGCCGGGGTGTGGACGGACGAGAACCGCTTTCGCAAGTGGCTGGAGGTCGAGATCGCTGTCTGCGATGTTCTTGCCGAAAGGGGTGAGATTCCGGCTGAGGCTGCCGCCCGGATTCGCCACAACGCTTCCTTTTCGGTGGAGCGAATCCGCGAGATCGAAGCCGTGACTCACCATGATGTGGTGGCCTTTACGACGGCCGTAGCCGAGACACTGGGACCGGAGTCTCGGTTTGTTCATCTGGGCCTCACCTCCACCGACGTGGTGGACACGGCCCAGGCGCTGCAGGTCCGAGAAGCCTCCCGCCTCATCGAGGCCGCCATGCAGGACCTGGCGAAGACCCTCAAAGAGCAGGCCCAACGACACCGGGAGACGGTCATGATGGGCAGAACCCACGGCATTCACGCCGAGCCCATCAGCCTGGGGCTAAAGTTCACGGTGTGGTACGCGGAGATGGAACGGAACTTGGATCGCTTCCGGCGGGCCCGGAAGGTACTCGAGGTGGGCAAGATCAGCGGTCCGGTGGGGACGTTTTCGCATCTGCCTCCGGAACTGGAGGAAGCTGTCTGCGGGCACCTGGGAATCGGCTTTGCCCGGGTTTCCACACAGACGCTGCAGCGTGACCGGCATGCCGAGTACCTCTGCACTCTGGCGATCATCTGCTCGACCTATGACAAGATGGCAACCGAGATTCGCCATCTTCAACGCACCGAGGTACGAGAGGCCTCCGAGCCCTTCAGCAAGACCCAGAAAGGGAGCTCCTCCATGCCCCACAAGAGGAACCCAATCGGCAGCGAGAACATTTCGGGACTGGCCCGGGTTGTGCGTGGCAACGCGATGGTGGCTCTTCAGAATGTGGCTCTGTGGCACGAAAGGGACATCTCCCATTCTTCGGCCGAGCGGGTTGTCCTGCCCGACAGCACGGCCCTGGCCCATTACCTTGGGCTGCGATTGAACCGGATCCTCAAGGGGCTGGTTGTGAACCCGGAGCAGATGCAGGCCAACCTGGAGATCACCGGAGGACTCTTCAACTCTTCGTCGCTGCTGCTGGCGCTTTGCAAAAAAGGGGTTCTGCGCGAGGAGGCCTATCTCTGGGTCCAGCGCAACGCCATGAAAGTCTGGGACGAAGGGGCGGATTTCCGGCAGCTCATCAGAGACGATCCAGACATCAGTGTCGTACTCAGCGGAGAAGAGATCGACGCTCACTTCGATCCCAGGGACAAATTGCGCCACCTGCCGACAGTCTTCAAGAGAGTGTTTGGGGATTGATCGGCGCTTTCACGCCGGGTTGAAAGTTGAAAAGTTGAAAGCATGATGAAAAACATAATCGACTACATCGAAAGCCACCGGGATGAGTACCTGGAAGAGCTTCAGGCCTTCCTGAGAATTCCCAGCATCAGCACCGACAGCACTCACCGCCAGGACATGCAGCGGGCGGCGGAGTATGTGAAAGAACAGCTGGATCGGTCGGGGATGATGGCCGAGATCGTACCAACCCAGGGCCATCCGATCGTCTTTGGTGAGCGCATCGAACAGGCGGATCGGCCCACGGTCTTGATCTATGGCCACTACGATGTCCAACCGGTCGACCCAATTGATCTGTGGGAAACGAGCCCCTTTGAGCCGGATATCCGGAATGACTGCCTGTTTGCCCGGGGATCGGCCGACGACAAGGGACAGGTGTTCATCCACCTCAAAAGCACTCAGGCATTTCTAGAGGTGGCCGGCGAGTTGCCTCTCAACATTAAGTTCCTGGTCGAGGGCGAGGAGGAGATCGGTAGCCCCAACCTGCAGCCCTTTGTGGACAGCCATCTGGAACGGCTGACGGCTGACGCGGTCATGATCTCCGACTCGACCATGTTTTCGAAAGAAACTCCCTCGATCGGGTATGGATTGCGCGGTGTTTCCTATGTGCAGATCGATGTTCAAGGGCCGATTCGGGACCTGCACTCGGGCTCCTTCGGCGGCCCGGTTGCGAATCCGGCCTTCGTTTTGAGCCAGATCCTGGCTTCCTTGAAGGACGAGAACGATCGGGTCCTGGTCCCGGGCTTCTACGATCGAGTGCGGGAGCTGAGTTCGGAAGAAAAAGCAGCCTTTGCCTCACTGCCTTTCGACGAGGATACGTACCGGGCGGATCTGGGCGTCAGAAAACTGGCCGGGGAACGAGGCTACACTCCTCTCGAGCAGTTGTGGGCCCGGCCCACCCTGGAGGTGAATGGTCTGCTTAGCGGGTTCACGGGGGAAGGCGCCAAAACGGTGCTGCCGTCCAAGGCCATGGCCAAGGTCAGTATGCGCCTGGTGCCTGATCAGGATCCCGACGAAATCTATGAGCTTTTCGAGACATACGTCATGGCGCAGGCCCCCGAGACGGTCTCCGTCAAAGTCGCGGCCATGTACAGCGGGAAGCCCTGGGTAGCCTCCCTCGATCACCCAGCACTCCAGGCGGCTGCCAACGCTGTGGAGGCCGGCTTTGGGAAGCGTCCGGTGTTCCAGCGGGAGGGAGGGACTATCCCCATCGTTTCCATCTTCCAGGAGATGCTGGGAATCCCGACGGTGCTCATGGGAATCGGCTTGCCCGATGAGAATGCCCATGCCCCCAACGAGAACCTCTACCTCCCCCATTTCTTCAACGGGATCAAAGCCTCTGCCTATTTTATGGCCGAGTACGGCCATTGAGTTAAAAGTTAAAAGTTAAAAGTTAAAAGTTGGCTGAAAGTTCTTTAACCTTCAACCTTCAACCTTCAACCGGATCGGCCTTCAGGCCGATCCGACCTTATGCAGCTTCATCAGACTGGTGTGACCTTTCTCGACGATCGGGGCTCCGGTCAGAATCACCAGGTTGTCTCCAGGTTCCACCATTCGCTCCTTCTGCAGCAGTTTCTCGGTGGCCAGGATCAGTTCGTCCACGTTCTCGATCAGACCCATCAGCATGGGGCGGACACCCCAGTAGAGTGACAGTCTCTTCATGATGCCGCGATGGGGAGTAATACCCAGGATTTCGGCACGCGGACGGAACTTGGAGATGACCTGAGCTGTCGAGCCCGACTGGGTAAAAGCGACAATGTAGCGGGCGCGAACCGAATTCGCAGCATGGTAGGCGGAGTTGCAAACGGCCTCCGGGAAACTCAAAAGGCCTTCTCCCGCGACATCTCGGAAGGGAGCCGCTACCTGCAGAGATTCCGCCTCCCTGACAATTCGGCCCATCATCTGGACGGCCCGTTCCGGATACTGTCCGATGGCCGTTTCTCCGGAGAGCATAACGGCGTCCGTGCCGTCAATCACTGCATTGGCCACGTCGGAGGCCTCAGCGCGTGTGGGCCTGGGATTGCGGATCATGGAGTCGAGCATCTGGGTCGCCGTGATGACCAGCTTCCCCGCCTGATTGGCGCTCGTGATGACCCGTTTCTGCATCACCGGGACCCTCTCTGGTGCTACTTCCACACCGAGGTCACCGCGAGCGATCATGACACCCTCGGAGATCTCCAGGATGTGCTCCAGGTTCTCGATGGAGGAGGATTTTTCCAGTTTCGCGATGATGGGGATTTCGGCACCTCTCGCTTTCAGTTCCTGGCGGAGGGCCGTGACATCTGCGGCCTGGCGGATAAAGGAAAGGGCCATGAAATCGACTTTTTGCTCGACTCCAAACTCGAGGTCGCGGATGTCCTTGCCAGTCAACGGTGGAGCACTCAAGGTAGCTCCCGGGATGTTGATCCCCTGGTGTTCGGCCAGTTCACCCCCGACAACGACCTCGCATTCGAGATCGCCTTCCTGGATTCGGATCACCCGCAGCTCAATGAGGCCGTCCGAGAGGAGGAGGGTGTCCCCGGCCTCCACGTCTCCCGGCAGGTCGGCGTAGTTCGTGGAGATGCGACTGCTGTTTCCTTCGACCGGCTCCGTAGTGATGGTGATGGACTCTCCGTCCTGCAGCTTTACCGGCTCATGATTCTCGAGCGAGCCCGTGCGGACCTTGATCCCGGCCAGATCCTGCAGAATAGCCACGGGATGGCCTCGTGCCTCGGACAAGTCCCGGATATCTTCAATGACGCGGCTGTAAGTTTCCCGGTTTCCGTGGGAGAAGTTGAGCCGAGCCACGTCCATTCCAGAGTCTATGAGCTTCCCCAGTGCCTCCCGCGACTCCGTGGCGGGTCCGATGGTGGCGATGATCTTGGCCTTCCGCATTTTTAAAAGTTTCCGCAAGCTCGAAGCTTGATCTATTATGAGGCAGACTTGAGTGGAAATCGTCTTCGAAGTGAGTACTTAGACCGCAATGGATCGAGAGAACGCCTGGAAACTGCTGACTGAGCACACGAAAACGCAAAACCTGATCAAGCATGCCCTGGCCGTGGAGGCTGCGATGCGGGCCTATGCTCGAAAGTTTGGCGAGGACGAAGAGAAATGGGGGATGGTCGGACTTCTCCATGACTTCGACTATGACCAGCATCCGAGTCCCCAGGAGCATCCCCTGGTGGGGGCCGCCATTCTGGAGCGAGAAGGCTATCCGGAAGACGTGATCTACGCCATCAAGTCCCATGCCGACTACCTGGATCTTCCTCGTCGAAGCCCGATGGACAAGACCCTATACGCTGTCGATGAGCTTTGCGGATTTCTGGTGGCTGTGGCGCTCGTAAGACCCGGCAAGCGGATTGCCGATGTTCCCGTCAAATCAGTGAAGAAGAAGCTCAAGGACAAGCCGTTCGCCCGCTCTGTCAACCGCGAGGATATTCGTCGTGGCTGCGAGGATCTGGGCGTGGACCTGTCCGAGCACATTCAGTTTGTCGTCGCGGCCATGGCCCTGGTGGCTGGAGAGTTGGGATTAGCAGGAGAGAGTGGTCATGGATAAGCCTTCCGGTGGAATGCTGGATGCTCTGTTGCACGAGGAGAGGAAGTTTGAGCCGTCGGATCAGTTCCGGGAAGGGGCCCACTGGAACGATCCTGCCATTTATGAAGAGGCCGGCGTAGATCTGGAGGGCTTCTGGGCCGAGCAGGCGGAATCGATCGACTGGTTCCGGAAGTGGGATCAGGTCCTGGACTGGAAAGTGCCGGACGCTCGCTGGTTCTTGGGGGGCGAACTGAATGTCTGCTACAACTGCGTAGATCGACATCTGGGCACCTGGCGCAAGAATCGTGCTGCCATCATCTGGGAAGGCGAGCCCGGTGATGAGCGGGTACTGACCTATCAGGATCTGTATCGGGAAGTGAATCAATGTGCCGCTGTCCTCCAGCGCCTGGGGATTCGGGAGGGTGACCGGATTGCCATTTACCTGGGGATGATTCCCGAACTGGCGATTGCGATGCTTGCCTGTGCCCGCCTGGGTGCTCCCCACACCGTGGTGTTTGGAGGTTTCAGCCCGGAGTCTCTGAGCGACCGCATCAACGACTGCCAGGCCACATTGCTGATTACTGCGGACGGAGCCTGGCGCAAGGGGGGCGTTGTTCCTCTCAAAGGCAATGCCGACGAAGCGCTGGAGACTTGCCCGACCATCGAGAATGTCCTGGTCGTCAACCGCACCAGCCAGGCCTCTGAAGTACCGATGGTGGAGGGCCGCGACCACTGGTGGCACGAAGAGATGCAACGGTCGGAGGGAAGCCTTGTGGAGCCGGCCCGTCTCGATTCCGAGCATCCCTTGTACATCCTGTACACGTCGGGAACGACCGGTAAGCCCAAGGGCCTTCTCCACACCACGGGGGGCTATCTGGTGGGGACGGCCTCCACCCACCGCTACGTTTTCGATCTCAAGGACGAGGACACCTACTGGGCTGCGGCCGACATTGGCTGGGTGACGGGTCACAGCTACATCGTTTACGGGCCTCTGGCCAACGGGGCCACTTCGGTCATGTACGAAGGGGCGCCGAATCACCCGGACAAGGATCGGTTCTGGGCCATCGTCGAAAAATATCAGGTGAACATTCTGTACACGGCGCCGACAGCGATTCGGGCCTTCATGGGCTGGGGCGACGAGTTTCCAGCCAGACACGATCTCAGTTCTCTGCGCCTGCTGGGGACGGTCGGTGAACCCATCAACCCGGAGGCCTGGATGTGGTATCGGGAGAAAATCGGCTCGGGGCGGACCCCGGTGGTGGACACCTGGTGGCAGACGGAGACGGGAATGATCCTGATCACTCCACTTCCGGGAATCACAGTTCTCAAGCCGGGCTCGGCGACTTTCCCGTTCCCGGGTATCGAGGCGGACATCGTAGATGATCAGGGAAATTCAGTGCCCCTCGGTTCGGGTGGCTATCTGGTTCTCAAGAAGCCGTGGCCGGCCATGGCTCGGACCATCTGGGGTGATCCGGAGCGGTTTCACGAGACCTACTGGAGTCGCTTTCCCGATCTCTACTTTACGGGTGACGGCGCCAAGCGCGATGAAGAAGGATATTTCTGGCTGCTGGGGCGGGTCGACGATGTTCTGAATGTCTCCGGTCACCGTATCGGAACGATGGAGGTGGAGAGCGCCCTGGTCAGTCACGATGCCGTGGCCGAAGCCGCGGTTATCGGGGTCGCCCACGAGATCAAGGGGCAGGGAATTGTAGCTTTCGTGACCCCTCGCGCAGGTGTTTCTCAAGAGGGACTGGCGCAGGAGCTACGCCATCATGTGGCCGAAAAGATCGGGGCGATTGCGAGGCCTGAGCAGGTATTCCTGACACCCGAGCTCCCCAAGACACGCAGCGGAAAGATCATGCGCCGCCTGCTGCGGGACGTTGCCGAAGGCCGGATTCTGAGCGATACCACGACCTTGGCCGATCCGGGAGTATTGGATTCGATCAAGAACCAGTACGAAGACAGCGAGGGCTAGGGCCCTCACTTGCCGCTCGTTGTCACTCGCGGCGTTGCAAGTTGAAGGTTGAAGGTTTCAAGTTGGGCCCAACCTTCAACCTTCAACTTTTAACCTTCAACCCCGACGCGTGAAACGCGGCGGGCTAGGCCTCCTGGGGTGCCCCGCAGTATTCCTTGAGAGCCGCCTGCAGATCCGCGGAGATGTCCAAAGCTTCCCGGCTTTCAATCATGTGCCGTTCCATCATGAAAACCAGCTTGCCATCTTTGAACATGGCAACACTGGGCGAGGATGGCGGAAAAGGCTTCATATACTCACGGGCGCGAGCTGTCGCCTCCATGTCCTGACCGGCGAACACCGTGGTAAGCCGATCCGGCCTGGTCCCCTGGTCAAGAGCGTGGGCAATGCCGGGACGTGCTTTGCCGGCGGCGCATCCACAGATGGAGTTGACAACCAGTAACACGGTACCATCGTCCTTGGTCAGTACAGAATCGACCGCTTCTGCGCTTCTTAGTTCTTCAAATCCAATTTGCGTAAGTTCTTCCCGACCGGGCTGAACCCACTCTTCAGGATAAGGCATAATCAAAACCTCCTTCCGACAAGAATACACCAAATCTCAGACTAGTGCGGCTCGTCAAATTTGTGACGAGCTGCGCTAGTTAGTACTAACTAGGGCACTGTCCCGAAAGTTCACGCCGCTACTTCGGGCGTCTTTTCGCCGACAGCTTTGTTCTTTGGGACGTTGCAACGCTGGGACGTTACAATGGAACGGTGCGGGAGGGGCCGGCGTCAAATGGATGAGTCGGCAGAATCCCCGTAATTGAAAATCGAAGGGTCGTAGACATGACAAGAATTGGCCTCGCAGGTCTGATAGCTATCTTGCTCATTGCTGAGCCTTTGCCGGGATCGGACGGATCCGTTGAGTCCCGGGTGCAACGGCAGGAGTTTGTCCGCCACCTGGACCTGACCGGCGATCTGAGGGCTCTCGAAACTCTCCAGGTCACGAGCCCGAACCTGGGCAACAAATGGAGCTTCGTGGTGTCCTACCTGATCCCTGAGGGCACTGTCGTAAAGCCTGGAGACCTGCTGGCCGGATTTGACATCGCGGAGCTGATCACGGAACGGCTGGAACTGGAGAAGAAAAAGGAGGATGCACGGATCCAAATCGCCCAGAAGCAGGCAGAGCAGGAAATCGAGGAACTTGATCTTCTGCTGAACCTCGCCCAGGCACACAAGTCGTACCGGGTTGCCAGGCTCTACGCAGATATTGAAACCCAGTTGCTGGCCCGGTCCGAAGCCGAGAAGTACCGCTTTGACGCGGATCAGTCGCAGCTGGCGATAGAAAAGGCGAAGGAACGCTTGCAGAGTCGAGAGGTGTCGGCCCGGGCTGACCTGAACTTGGTTCAGCTCGAGTACGATCAAGCGGAGCTGGAACTGCGGCGTATCCAGGGAGAGATCAAAAGAATGAGCATTCGAGCCGGCTCCCCCGGGGTTGTGCTCTACGCAGAAAACAACGAGGGCGATAAGATCCAGGTGGGGGATACTGTCTTCAGCGGCTGGCCGGTGCTCACGCTGCCCAATATGCAGCGCCTGGTCGTTTCGGCCCGGGTCTTCGATACCGACTTCAGTCTCCTGCGGGAAGGTATGGAAGCGGGAATCACCTTCGATGCCATCCCCGCAAGAAGCTTCACAGCCAGAGTCCACCGACTGCCCGAGTTCGCCAAGCCAATTCATCGGAGTTCCGAGTTGAATGTCTTCCTGGTGGATTTCGTTCTTCTGGACCCGGACCTGAGGCTCATGAAGCCGGGAATGACCGCCCGGGTCCGGGTGCCGATCAACTACGGTGCTGGACTTGTGGTCGAACGGTCGGCCGTCCGGGTCGACGAATCTGGTGCAAGTTATCTGCTCAGAGAATCTGGCCAGGCGATCCGCTGCCGGGTCGTTGAAACCAATGACCGCCGGGCGCTCGTGGAAGGAGATGTGAGCGAGGGAGATGTCGTACTCCTGAACAACACTGCTGTAGACGCAGCGACCCGGGGGGAAGTCTGGATGGAAGTCGAGCGCCAGGACATTCGCTTCACGGTCTCAGGAACCGGAGAGTTGAGAGCAGCTCAATCCGTGAATTTTCGCCCGCCCGCCATTCCGCACACCTGGGATTTCAAGATCGTGCGGATCACTCCGGAAGGGGCCAGGGTCGAGCCCGGTAAGACACAGTCTTGGAGTTCGACCCGACGGAAGTGGTGAAGACGATCCGCGAGGAACAGGCCGAACTGGAAAAAGTGCAGCGAGAACTGGAGAAAACAGGAGCCAACCTCCGACTTCAGCATCAAGACTTGCAGCTGGAGCTGGAGGAGGCGGAAGTTGAGGACGAGAAAGCTACCAACAAGCTCACCCAAGCCCGCCAGTTCGAACCCAATCTGAAGATCAGGGAAGCAGAGCTCCAGGCGGAGCTGGCCCATCGTCGGGTGGATCTGTTGGGCCGGAAGCTGGCGGCCACAAAGAAAGCCTCGGGATTACAGCTGCAGATTCTCGAGGATACGCGGGGGCTTCATGAGTACCGTATTCAAACGGCCCGGGAGGCTCTGGAGGCTTTGAAACTGAAGACTCCGATCCCCGGGCTCGTCATCCATGTTCCCAATTGGAACAATGAGAAGAAGACGGTTGGTTCGCAGGTGTATTTTCATGAGACCGTCGTCTCTCTCCCCACCCTCTCCACGCTTATGATCGAGGGCCAGATTGCGGAGGGAGACGCAGGCAAGGTCCGGGTCGGACAGGAAGTGAACCTCAATCTCGACGCCATTCCCGAGAAGACGTTCCGAGGCAGGCTCAGCCGGGTTGGAACCATCTTTCGCCAGCCATCCCGCTCCCGACCCGTGAAGGTACTGGACATCGAAGTCAGTTTTGAAGAGATCGATTTGCAGCGGATGAGACCGGAAATGGTGGCTCGTCTCAAGATCCATGTGGACGAGTTCCAGGATGCTCTTGCGGTTCCCCTGGCCGCGGTGGAAATCGAAAGGGGTCAGTCTTTTGTGTGGGTGCGGGGAGCAGCCGGCACTCCGGTGCGGAGACCGGTCCAGCTGGGCAAAGACAATGGGATTCTGGTCGTAGTGGAGTCCGGTCTGGAGCAAGGAGAAAGCATCCTGGGCCGGCCCCCCGAACAAACCGGAGACTGAAGAGCGATGAAGCGTTGGGTACTCGTTTTGGCTACCGGCCTGCTGACTGTGGGTTTGGCCTGGACGTATCACGAGAACGCTCTCTCTGCGCTGCAGGAATACCTGAACCCCGATCCCGAGGATCCGATTCCAACGCTGGAACTCATCGAACGCAAGTATCGGCTGCTGGTGCTGACCGAGGGAGAGTTGATTGGGCTCAAGACGACCCCTGTGTTGACTCCAGAGGTGCGCCGGGGAGGATTGAAGATCGCCTGGATGCGTGAGGAGGGGGCCCTCGTAGAGCCCGGCGAAGTGCTGGTTCGCTTTGACAGCTCAGAGGCGCAACTCGCCCTGGAAGAGAATCAGAATCAGGTCTCAACCCTGCGCCAGCAAATTGATAAGACTGCGACCGATTCCGGTACCGAAATGCGGATTCTGGAGGTGGACCGGAAATCGGCGGACCTGGAGTTCCTATTCGCACGCTCCGAGATCAGGCGAGATGACGACATTTTCTCCCGCTGGGAGATCCAAGAATCACTCATGAGTGCCGCTCTGGCCGAGTACAAGCAGCTCAGTGTCGATGAGCGAGCCTCGTTGAGAGGCCAGCTCACTGAGGCCGACCTGGGAATTCTCGAGATCGAGAAGAAGCAGGCGAACACCGAGGTCGAACTGGCCGAGGAGGCTCTCTCCGCTCTCGAGTTACCGGGGTCCGTCGGAGGAGTGCTCTTTTATAAACGCTACGGGTGGAAGGAACTGGAGGTCGGAAGCGAGGCCTGGCCTGGCCAGGAGCTCATGGAGATCGCCGACCTGAATCAGTTTCGGGCCCGGCTCGAGATCCCGGAGTCGGACATCTCCGGAGTCCGCTCCGGATCTTCTGTTCAGGTCACTGTGAATGCCCTCCCTGAAAAGTCGTTCACCGGCCAGGTGGCCACACTGGCAGCCACCTCGAGGCAGATCAGCCGAAAGGACCCAAGGAAGTACTTTGAATGCCAGGTCGACCTCAATGTCTCCACTGAAATCCTGAGTTTTCTCAAGCCGGGAATGCGTGTGCAAGGTCAGATCGAAACGGAAGTCAACGAGCATGCCCTGGTCCTTCCCAGGAGCGCAGTTTTCAGGGAGGAAGAACAGTTTGTCGTCTTCACGCAAGAAGAGACATCCTACAAGAGAAACGAGGTGGAGATCCTGGGCGGCGATCACGGGTTCTACGTGGTGGAGGGGCTGGAGGAGGGTCAACTGGCCTGCTTGAAACATCCCTTTGACAGGAATCGGTTGCGTCTTCCGGACTTCAATGCTCCTTCCACCTCGAGTGTGGAAAGACGCTTTACTATCATCATGAATTGAGCGCATGATTCTCCTGGAACTCGCCAAGGGTGCCGCCGCCAGCCTGGGTCGCCACAAACTTCGCACTTCTCTGACCATGCTGGGGATGATCTTCGGCGTGGCCGCCGTGCTGGCCATGCTGTCGATCGGGGCTGGAGCGGAAGAGGAAGCCCTGGACATGATTACGCGGATGGGCCTTCGCAACATTGTCGTGCGAGCCAAGTCCTTCGAAGAGTCCGAGATGAAGGTCATCCGACAGGACTCTCCGGGACTCTCCCGAAAAGACATCGAATCCCTGCGCCAGGCTCTCCCGGCGGAGACCGTCCTGGGAGGGAAGAAAACCCTCAAGACCTACCACCTGGGATCCGAGTACGCGCGCGCGGATTCTCCGGGTGATCGGCGTCAATGCGATCTATCCTCTCCTGACCAGCTTGAGCGTCGTGGAGGCTCGTTCTTCCTTCCCTCCGATGAGTTGAAGGCGAGCCAGGTCTGTGTTCTGGGAACAACTTCGCGGAGCCGCCTGTTTGGGCTCAGCGACCCCCTGGGACAAGGGGTCAAGATCAATGATGTCTGGTTTACCGTCATCGGTGTTCTGGCCGACCAGTTCATTGAGAAACAGGAATTCGAGGGAATCAAGATCGAGAATCCGAATAACGACATCTTCATTCCCCTGGGGACCCTGTTGACCAAGTTTGAACGGGACCCGGTGGCCAATGAACTTGATGACATCATCATTCGCGTCCCCGAAAGTGCGGACATCGCCGAACAGGCGGCTTTCATCTCCGCCATGGTCGGGAGTATGCACCGGCAAATTGATGATTTCACTCTTGTGGTACCTGAGCGCCTGCTCACTCAGAGTCGGCAGACCCAGCGAATCTTCAACATCGTGATGGGAGCCATCGCTTCCATCTCTCTGTTGGTTGGCGGAATTGGAATCATGAACATCATGCTGGCCTCGGTCATGGAACGCACCGGCGAGATCGGCCTGCGCCGGGCTCTGGGTGCACGCCGCCGCGATATCAGTCGCCAGTTCCTGCTGGAAGCACTCGTCATCAGCGTGAGCGGTGCCACCGTGGGCATCGGACTTGGCTACGGTATCTCACGCTTGGTCTCCACCTACTCCGGATGGCCCACCATCGTGACCCCGCTGTCCGTGCTGCTGGGTGTCGGCGTTTCCATGACCGTGGGAATCGTGTTCGGTATCTATCCCGCCCGCCAGGCTTCCTATGTCTCGCCCATCGAGGCTCTTCGATATGAGTGAGCCGCCTGCGTCGGATTCCACGTTTCACGTTCTAGGTTCCACGCTCCGGATCGTACATCTAGCTGAGGGGTCAGCACGTTTGCAGAAAAAGACTCGTGGAACCTGAAACGTGGAACGTGGAACCTGCCCATGGGCGCGAGGCAAAAATGCTATATTCAGGCCATGGCATTTCAAGGCGTCGATTTCCTGCGGTTGGACGACCTGTTGACCGATGAGGAACTGCTGGTTCGAGACACCGTGCGCTCCTTCGTCGATGATCAGGTGATCCCCATCATTGCAGACCATTTCATGGCGGGAAAATTCCCCCGTCATCTCATTCAGACGATGGGTGAACTGGGCTTCCTGGGCGCCAACCTGGAGGGATACGGATGTGCCGGGCTGAACAACATTGCCTATGGGCTCATCATGCAGGAACTGGAGCGCGGCGACAGCGGTCTGCGCAGCTTTGTCTCGGTTCAGGGCGCGCTGGTCATTTACCCGATCCACGCCTTTGGCAGCCAAGAGCAGAAAGAAAAGTGGCTTCCTCCCCTGCAGTCCGGTGAGGCCATTGGCTGCTTCGGCTTGACGGAACCCGATTCGGGCTCCAACCCGGCAGGAATGAGAACTCGGGCACGCAAAGACGGATCTGAATATGTCCTGGACGGCAGCAAGGCCTGGATCACGAACGGAAGCGTGGCGGACGTGGCAGTCGTGTGGGCAAAATGTGAAGATGAAACCGTCCGGGGCTTTCTGGTGGAAAAGGGAACTCCCGGCTTGGAAGCGAAGGACTACCACAACAAGCATTCGCTGCGGGCCTCCTGGACATCTGAGCTGGTTCTAGGCGGCTGTCGCATACCCGAGTCCCATCTGCTGCCGGGCACAGAGGGGCTGAAACACGCGCTGATGTGTCTCACTCAGGCCCGTTATGGGATCGTCTGGGGGGCAGTCGGAGCCGCCATGGCCTGCTATGAGGCAGCTCGCAAGTGGGCTCTGGAAAGGCGACAGTTTGCGGACAAACCCATTGCTTCGCACCAGCTGGTCCAAAGAAAACTTGTGCACATGCTGACCGACATCACTGTGGGGCAATTGCTGGCTCACCGACTCGGGCAGCTCAAAGATCAGGGAAAAGTCAAATTCGATCAGGTTTCGATGGGCAAGCAGAACAACGTAGCCATGGCGCTGAGGACGGCCCGGGTGGCCCGTGACGTGCTGGGAGCCAACGGCATCCTCTCTGACTATCCGGTGTTTCGTCACATGGCCAACCTCGAATCCGTCTACACGTACGAAGGGACCCACGATATTCACACCCTGATCCTGGGCCAGTCCATCACCGGGATCGCGGCGTTTGAATAGCGCTCGCTGCGCTCGCGCGGTTCTTGGTTACAACCAGCAACCAGCAACCACCGTGTGCTATAAAGAAGCCATGATCATCGGCTTGACCGGAAAGAATGCTTCCGGGAAAGGTGAAGTTGCCAGGTTCCTGCAGGACAAGGGCTTCTACTACTATTCGCTGTCGGATGTTTTGCGGGAGGAGTTGAAGAAAAGGGACCAAGAATCGACGCGAAACAACCTGATCCGGATTGGAAGAGAGCTGCGCAGCAAGAACGGGGACGGATGTCTCGCCGAAGGGATCCTGGCCAGGACTGAGAGCGACAAGAACTACGTCGTCGATTCCTTTCGCCACCCCTCCGAGATTGCCGTCTTTCGAAGAAATCCCCGATACCGTTTGCTTCTGGTGGAGGCCGATCCTGCTGTCCGATTTGAACGGATTCGGAGCCGGGGCCGAGAATCGGACCCGACCACACTCGATGAGTTCGTCCGCCTGGAAAACGAAGAATTAGCCGGTTCGGCCGAAGGAGGGCAACAGCTCGGGCTCAGCGCCGAAGAGGCCGATGCGACGGTTCTGAACAACTCATCGATTGAAGAACTGGAGGAAACAGTTGGCAAGGTCGTCAGCCGCTGGGTTCATCAACTCTCGCGGCCCGGCTGGGATGCGTATTTCATGGGAATCGCCAAGGTCGCGTCACTGCGCAGCAACTGTGTGAAGCGTAAAGTCGCGGCGGTGATTGTGAAAGACAAGCGGGTGATGTCCACTGGCTATAACGGGACGCCCCGGGGCACGACAAACTGTTTCGAGGGCGGGTGCCCTCGCTGCAACAACCTGGCCGACAGCGGCACCCGCCTGGACGAGTGCTTGTGCTCGCACGCCGAGGAAAACTCCATCACTCAGGCGGCGTACCACGGCGTCAGCGTCAAGGGGGGAACCCTCTACACGACCCTTGCTCCCTGTCTGATGTGCACCAAGATGATCATTAATGCAGGGATCGAAGAGGTGGTCTATAACCTGGACTACCAGCTCAACGAAGTGTCGTTCCGACTTCTGGCGCAGGCTGCCGTCCAGATTCGCCAGTATCGCGTTGAGTAGCCGGCCATCGCGACGCCTGGAACTTGTCGGGGGCCACAGACGTCCAAGTAGGGAAGTCATGGATCTGGATCTTGAGTTGATCGCCCTCTTTTACTTCACGATGGCCTCCGGAGGCTTCATTCTCTTTCTGTTCAGGTACAGGCAGGGATCCGAGATTCGTCGCTGGGGGATCAGGGCCTGCCATACCCTGGGCTTCCTGGGAGTCGCCTGCCTGCGTCTTTCCGAGGGCTACTTTACGCAGCCGGCCCTGCTGATCGTCTCCTCGCTGATCGTCTCCCTGATTGCCTTCGAGGTCTCGTCCCGCTTTCTCAAGATGGGGTAGGTTCTGGGTTCTGGGATTTGGGATTCGGACCCTTTTCCTGCTGGTCCACGCGGCCATCCAGAATTCCGCAAGGCGCGAGCAGTGCGGTTGACCGACTCTATGAGATCAACATATTCTCTGGTCCTGAAGCAGCCGTAGACAGGAGGAGCATGAGCCGATTTCTCTTCACAATCTTTGGAGCGATCATTTTGATTCAATGCGGTGCCAGTGAACCGGTGTCGGAAGAGGTGACGATCCCTTTCTTGGGGAGATGGGATGTTACTGCGTCTCAGGCAGATGCGACGTATCCCATGTGGTTTGAGCTGGAGCGAGTCGAAGACGGGTTCCAAGGCCGCCTGCAGCCGCGCGGGGGGCATTCCCGACCGATGGAAAACGTGTCGGTGGACGGCGATCGGCTTCAATTCAGCTGCTGTGATTTCGAGCTGGAAGGGCATCCCTCAGGCGTGGGATTGAAGGGTACCGGAAAGACACGGGGAGAAGCCTTTTCGTGGAAGGCGAGCAGGGCCCCTGAACTCCCGGCCAGACCCAATCCGGAATGGGGAGAACCAGTCGATCTGCTGGCCGGGGGAATGAAAGGGTGGAAGGCGCGGCGCGGGGACGCGGCCACCTGGGCGTTTTCCGACGGCGTTCTGGTCAACTCAGGTCGCGGAGCCAACCTTTACACGACTGACAACTTCAAAGACTTCAAGCTCCACATCGAAGTGAACTGTCCGGAAGGAAGCAACAGCGGGATCTATCTCCGGGGACGTTACGAAATCCAGGTGCAGGACGATTACGGTAAGCCTCCTCACAGCCGTCACATGGGAGGCATTTACGGGTATGTCACGCCTTCCAGGAATACCGCCAGGCCAGCCGGCGAGTGGCAGGAAATCGACGCTACTCTGAATGGCCGCTGGGTAACGGTGGTTCTCAACGGAGAGACCGTGATTGACCACCAGGAGATCCCCGGAATCACGGGGGGAGCACTCGACTCCAAGGAAGCGGAGCCCGGTCCCATTTACCTGCAGGGAGATCACGGGGCCGTTTCCTACCGCAACATTGTCCTGACCCCGGCCGTGGAGTAGCGAAGAACTCGGAACCCGGAACTCGGAACCCGGAAACGCCGTAGCACCAGCGAAGGCTAAAGTATCAACATGGCATCGCCGTAACTATAAAAGCGGTACCCCTGCTCAACAGCCAGCCGATAGGCCTCGTGCATGAGCTCTGTCCCTGCAAACGCGCAGGCCAGGAGGAAGAGCGTCGACCTGGGCAGATGGAAGTTGGTGAGAAGGCCATCCACGACCTGGAAAGGGAAGCCGGGAAAAATGTAGAGGCTGGTCCAGGCTTCCGAGCCGCAAATGTGCCCGTGGGAGAGGAAAACCTGTTCCAGGACACGGGTGGAAGTACTGCCCACGGATACGATCCGTCGACCGCTGCTCTTTTGTTCGCGGATACGCGCCGCGCTTTCGATATCGAGCCGGTAATACTCTGCGTCCATCTCGTGTTCCTCCACGCTTTCCGTGGACACAGGCTGGAAGGTTCCGTAGCCCACGTGCAAGGTAAGAAAGACATGTTCGAGACGGCCTAGGAGATCCCGGGTGAAATGGAGCCCGGCGGTCGGTGCAGCCACCGATCCGCTGTGTCGGGCAAACACGGTCTGGTAACGTTCGCGGTCGAGTTGAGAGTCGGCTTCCAGAGACCTTTTCATGTAGGGCGGGAGCGGCATCCGGCCGATTCGTTCCAGGGTCTTGCAGAAATCTCGAACCTCTAGAAAGCGGATCAGCCGGATGGAGGATCCAGTGGTGCCAATCACCTCCGCTTTCAGGTCACAATCGTCGAACTCCAGGGATGTCGACACGGGAGCTTTGCGTCCTGGTTTGATGAGAGCCTCCCAGACTCCAGTCTCCACTTCACGCAGCAGGACGATTTCCAGTGGGCGTTTTCCCGCTCGAGCCCGGAGCCGCGCAGGGAAGACCCGGGTGTCGTTCAACACCAGCAGATCCGTGTCCTCGAGGAGCCGGGGCAACCGGTGGAAGCTATGGTGCTCGATCCGACCCATAGCCCGATCCACCAGCATGAGTCGTGATCGTTCGCGAATAGGCAAGGGTTGGCGGGCAATCAATTCCTGGGGAAGGGAGTAGTCAAAAGCGGAAAGACTCAGCGGTCCTTTTGTCACCGTCACGCAGGATAACATTAGTCGCCAGGGTGCCCTCGCTGCGCTTCAGGTTCTGTTGGATGGCAGGGGACCGAGAGAGGTAATTGGGACCACCGCGGGCGCGAGGCCGCGGCTAACGAGGAACGTGGAACGTGGAACGTAGAAACGAGTAGACTGTCCCGACCATGCGGCCGAGCCGGATCGTTTTGAGATTGTCAGCCGGGCATTTCTGGATCGATGCCTATGCCTCGATGCCGGGGGCGCTGATTCCGTTCCTGTATCGGACTCACGACCTTTCCTTCACGCAGATGGGGGTGCTGGCCGGCATGCTGATTTTCTCGTCCTCCTTTTTGCAGCCGCTCTATGGATATCTCTCTGATCGCTGGAACAGCAGAGCCTTTACGGCCCTGGGGCCTGCGATTGCCGGGATTTTCATCTGCACGCTGGGATTGATCAGCAGCTATTCGCTCATGCTGGCAGCTGTGTTTGCAGGCGGGATCGGGATCGCTGCCTTCCACCCCCAGGGTTCGGCCCTGGCATCACGTTCCAGCCGCACGAATCCCGGGTTCCAGCTTAGTTTTTTCATCACGTCCGGAAATATGGGGTATGCGGCAGGTCCGGTCCTGATGGGATCTCTTGTAGCGTTCGCCGGGCTGAGGTGGAGTATCCTGGCCGCCCTTCCCGGCCTGCTCATTACGCTCTATCTCTTGAGAAGCGGACCCCTGCCGGCCGGCGAGGAAAGGGTGGTCAAGTACCGGGAAGTTCTCAGTCTCCTCAAGGATCAATCTCGCCCGCTGCTGCTGCTCTTTTCCCTGGTTGTTATTCGGGCTGCCTTGCAGATGGCGTTTGTTGCCTTCCTGCCCTTGTTTCTGGTTCTCCGGGGATACTCCGTCGTGACGGCCAGCCAGATTCTGACAGTGTTTCTGCTGGTGGGAGCGTCATCTGGCTTTCTTGGCGGAATCCTTGCAGATCGTGTCGGGGGGAAGAAAGTTCTGATCGTCTCCATGGCCGGTCTTGTGCCCTGCTTTCTGGGGTTTCTGGTGACGGAGGGGGCGATTTCCATTGTGCTCTGTGTTCTGGGTTCCGGCTTTCTGCTGCTGAACATGCCGGTCAACGTGGCAATGGCGCAGCGCCTGGTCCCACATGGCGTGGGCACGGTCTCTGCCCTGATGATGGGATTCGCCTGGGGATTCGGTGGAATCTCGGTCCCGGCGGTGGGCTGGGCGAGCGATAGTATCGGCTTGAGCTGGTCGTTTCTAGTCCTGGTTCTGCTGGGCCTTCCCGGAGTACTCCTGGCGCTGGCGTTACCTGGAGAGCGGCGAGGCGAGGTTCCAGGCGGGCAGGATCCCGGCTCGATCAGGGAAGTAGGGCAGGGTTATTAACCTCAATGGCTCTCTCGAAGGTGCGGAGTCCCGCTGCCGCCACGCAGAAAGTCGAGGTCCACACCTTCATCCGCCTGCAGAACGTGTTCGACGTAGAGCCGGTACCAGCCACGGTCCAGGGGGGGCTGGGGCGGCTTCCAATGCTCTTTCCTGCGGGCTAATTCTTCGTCGGTCACGTGCAGGTGGAGGCTCCGTCCCTCCACGTCCAGCTCAATCTCGTCGCCAGTCTCAACCAGGGCCAGGGGGCCTCCCACGGCCGCCTCGGGAGCTGTATGCAGGACAACGGTTCCGTAGGCGGTTCCCGACATCCGGGAATCGGAGATCCGAACCATGTCTTCCACTCCCTGGCCGAGAATCTTCCGGGGTAGAGCCATGTTGCCCGTCTCCGGGAATCCCGGGTAGCCCTTCGGACCGCAGTTCTTCAAGACCAGGACATCCTCCGGATGAACGTCCAGCTCGGGATCATCGATACGGGCTTTGTAATCGTCGATATCTTCGAAGACCACTGCCTTCCCGCGGTGCTGCATCAGCTCCGGGGAGGCAGCGGAGGGTTTCAGAATAGCTCCCCGGGGGGCCAGGTTTCCTGTCAGGACAGCAATTCCCCCCTGCTCCTTGAAGGGCTTCTGGCCGGAAAAGATCACGTCACGGTCGAAACATTCAGCGGACTCCAGGTTCTCACGGACGGTGCGTCCGCTGACGGTTGGAATGTCGAGATGGAGCAGGTGCGAAATCTCCTTCATCAGCGCAGGCAAGCCGCCTGCATAATAAAAATCCTCCATCAGATGATCTCCCGAGGGCATGAGGTTGAGGAGACAGGGGACGTCTCTGCCCAGCCGGTCCCAATCGTCCAGCTTGTGATTGACGTTGAGGCGACCTGCAATCGCCAGCAGGTGCACAACGGCGTTCGTCGAACCCCCAATGGCTCCATTCACGCGGACCGCATTTTCGAAGGCTTCGCGGGTCAGAATGGTCGACATCCGGAGGTCCTCCGAGACCATTGCAACGATGCGGCGACCTGCCTGGTGGGCCAGCACGTAGCGGCGGCTGTCAACCGCCGGGATCGCGGCATTGGTGGGGAGTGCAAGGCCCAGAGCCTCCATCATTGAGGCCATGGTCGAGGCCGTTCCCATCGTCATGCAGTGGCCCGCCGAGCGGGACATTCCTGCTTCCGCGTCACAGAACTCCTGCATCGTGATCCGTCCCCGTTTGACGTCATCGCAGAAAGCCCAGACACTCGTGCCGGAACCGATCTTCGTACCCCGATGGCGGCCGCTTAGCATTGGGCCTCCTGAAACGACGAGGGCTGGAACATCACAGCTGGCCGCCCCCATCACCAGAGCAGGAGTTGTCTTGTCACAACCGGTCAGTAGGACGACTCCATCCAGGGGATTGGCGCGTATTGTCTCTTCCACGTCCATGGAGGCCAGGTTCCGGAAGAGCATCGTGGTCGGGCGCATGATCGTTTCGCCCAGGCTCATTACCGGGAACTCGAGGGGGAACCCTCCTGCCTCCCAGACACCTCGTTTCACATGCTCCGCTATCTTCCGGAAGTGATGGTTGCAAGGTGTCAGCTCGGACCAGGTGTTGCAGATTCCGATGACCGGCCGTTCTTGAAACAAGTCCTGGGGGAATCCCTGGTTCTTCATCCAGCTGCGGTGAATGAAGCCGTCTTTGTCTGTAAGACCGAACCATTCCTGGCTGCGGAGTTTCTTTCCATTCTTGGGCATTGGTCTGGCTCCTCGAGTTTCAGGTTGAAGGTCATACTAGCAGCCCGCGGCTGCTTGCCCACCAGAGAAACGTTGGCAAAGTCGATTCGCTGCCGAGATCAGCCGGATGGAAACGACTTCAAGATATAATCTGAAGGGATTCGGCCGGAGCTGTGGTTTGCTGCTCCAATGGACGATTAGAGAGGTCGGGTAATGAGTGAGGCGCATCTAGGTATTCTGACGGGCGGGGGAGATGTTCCCGGTTTGAACTCGGTCATCAAGTCCGTAGTCTATCGCTCTCTGGAAATGGGGCGATCGGTCATCGGCATCCGGAGGGGCTGGGAAGGCTTGACTCATCTGCGGCCAGACGGCAAGAACGACGCCGACTACATCGTGCCGCTCACGCGCGAGAACACTCGCGCCATTGATCGGACCGGCGGAACCATGCTGCACACTTCCCGCACGAACCCCTCGCGCATGACTGGGTCCAAACTTCCAGCGCACCTTTCTTCCCGGGAGTTGGAGAAGTTCCGGAAGGCTGACGATAGTTACGACTTCACGCCTCTTGTCCTGCAGAACCTGCAGCGGCTGAACATCGACACACTGGTTGCGATCGGAGGCGACGATACTCTCAGCTACGCCGCCCGCTTGGATCGGGAAGGATTCCCGCTGGTGGCCATCCCCAAGACGATGGACAATGACGTGCGCAATACCGAGTATTGCATCGGGTTCTCGACCGCCATCACCCGGGCCAAAGATTTGATCACCCGTCAGCGCACGACGCTTGGGTCTCATGAGCGAGTGGGCGTTTTTCGAATCTTCGGTCGAGATGCGGGATTTACGGCTCTCTACACCGGTTATGTCACCTCCTCCCGTTGTCTGATTCCGGAGCACCCCTTTGATCTGGATCATTTGATTCACCTGATGGTGCAGGACAAGGAGGACAACCCGAGTCGCTACGCTCTGGTTGTGGTCTCGGAGGGCGCCACCTGGAGCGGGCGCGAGGTTCTGGAACACGGGGAGGCAGATGCCTTCGGCCATCGAAAAAAGGTAGATGTAGGGGAGGCTCTAGCGGCTGAGATCAAGGCCAGGACGGGCTTCGGCACCATGTCAAGTGACCTGACCTACGACTTGCGAAGCGGAGATCCCGACTCGATTGACCGCCTCGTCGCGATCACGTTTGCAAACATCGCTCTGGATCTTCTGAGCGACGGCGTGACCGGAAAGATGGTCGGCGTCCGAAAGGGTCGATATGCGGCTCTGGAGATTCCGGAGCAGATGGCCGGCCCGCGCCAGCTAGACGTTGACGTCCTTTACAACAAAAAAAGGTATCGGCCCAACTACTACTGCAAGCTGGGAGCCCCGATGCTGCTGGATTGAATCGGTTGACCGTTGAAGGTTTGACCTGCACTAAGACGTGGCAGTGGTCAGCTGTCGAGCCTCTCGAATCTCTTTGGCGCGAGCCCGCAGCTGAGTTGATTCTTCGTCCCGGTCGAGACGGCGCAGGACGGCCGCGTAGTTTTCGAGACAGATCGCCATCTCAGCAGAGCCAGCCGCATGCTCTTCGAGGATCTTCCTCAGGCGCTTGAAACTGCTCTCGCCTTTCTGGTATCGACCCTGTGCGTAGTACAGGAGGGCGACGTCGTTCAAAACGGGAGCCACCTGGTAGTCCTCCATTCCAAAGCGCTCCTGGATGATCTTCATGGCCTCCAGGAGGGGCTGTTCAGCGGAGGAGTAGTTCCCGGTTGAATGGTAGAAATCACCCAGCTTTCTCAGGTAGTCGATCAGCTCACTGCTCTCTTCTCCGAATGACCTGGCCAGTTCCACGTTGTTCGCGAATCGTTGCTCTGATTCGACGTACTTCCCATCGGCGTACAGGTCGACACCTGCCCGATGGCCAGCGTCGAGACGCTTCAGGTATCTCCCCGGGGCGTTGGGGAGGAGTCTCCGGGCAATCGCTGTCGTGATATCTCGCCACTTCATCAGTCGTTGTTGCTACCGCTCTCCGGGTAGAGAAGGAATTGTTTTCTCAACTCCAGGAATCTTCTCAGGCCGGGCTGCCATCTGATCTGGATCTCCCGTGGTCGCGTTCCCTTGCTCAACTCCAGTTGAATCCAGGAGTTACCGGCCAGGCGATCGAAACCGGCCCGAAATTGAAACTCGGATGGGTGAATCCGGATGACCTCACTCAGGAAGTGAAGGACAGTCTTGATCGGTTGAAATGCAGACCGATTCTTCATATGAATCTGGATCCCGTGACACGTCTCCCCCTGGTACTTCGAGAACCATGGTTCGAAATCCTGGGCGCGGAATCTGACACCGGGGAGGTCGAGGCGGTTGAGGCGTTCCACCAGTTCATCGCTTTTCAGCCAGGGAGCTCCGACGAGTTCGAAAGGATGTGTGGTCCCACGGCCTTCCGAGAGGTTCGTGCCCTCAATCAAACCGAATCCCGGGTAGATCGATGCAGTTTCCAGGGTGGCCATGTTCGGCGAGGGTGAGATCCAGGTTAGCCCGGTCTCATCGAACCAACGGGTCCGTTTCCAACCCTTGAGCGGGACCACATCGAGCTGCGCCTGGAGCTCCAGTTCCGAGTTCAGGAGCAGAGCGAGTTCGCCTGGTGTCATGGCGTACCGAATAGGCAACTGGAAACTGCCGACAAATGACTCGTGTCCCTTTTCCAGAACCGGTCCTTCCACTCGTGCTCCGTCGATGGGAACCGGACGGTCCAGGACGAGAAAGGGGATCCCCTCGCGAGCAGCAGCCTTCATGCTCTCCAGCATCGTTGAGGTGTAGGTATAGAAACGAGCCCCCACGTCCTGGATGTCAAAGATCAGAACCTCAACTTTATCGAGCAGCTCCGGAGAAGGAGCACGTTCCTCTCCATAAAGACTGTGCACGATTCCCAGGGAGTCGATCTTTCGGCCAGCCTGAGAGTCTCCCCGGATTCCGTGTTCCGGGGCAAAGAGTGCCGTCAGCCGGGCACCGGGAATCTGCGAGATGATCATTTCCGTTGACTCGAGACGGCAGTTGACTCCCGTATGGTTGGTCACCAATCCGATCCTTTTTCCTTCCACCCACTCCCGGTAAGGAGATTCTTGCAGCCGGTCGACACCGGTCAGGATCCCGCTGCAGGGAGTTGTACTCAGAAAGATCAGAAGAGGAAGGATCGGTGTCATGGTTCCAATGTCCGTGCTAGATATCGTACAGATTCTCGTATTTCCGGGTCAGGTAATCGCTGAACTGGCCGTCATTCATCGGTTCGCCGGTGACCTGTTTCACCAGCTCTTCGGCCCGGTAAAGCTTTCCCTGCCGGTGAATTTTGTCCCCCAGCCATTCTCTGAGATCCGAAAGATTCCCTTTTCCGATGGAGGCTTCCAGGTCGGGAAGCTCCTGCAGAGCCTGTTGGTAGAACTGAGTTGCGTAGATGGTGCCGATCAGGTAGGTCGGGAAATACCCGAACAGGCCGCTCGACCAGTGCACATCCTGCAGCACACCGGAGGCAGCATCCGGCGGTCGTACGCCCAGAAACTCTTCCATCAGCTGATTCCAGCGTTCCTCCAGTTCTGCCACTTCCAGGTTGCCGACCAGGAGTTCCCGTTCCAGCTCAAAGCGAAGAATCACGTGCAGCCCGTAGCTGACCTCGTCCGCCTCCACTCGGATCAAGCCTGCATCGACACGGTTGATTCCTCTCATGAATTCGTCCAGGCCGAGTCCGTCGAGCTGTCCCGGAAAGTCACTCTGGAGGGTCGGGTACCAGTGACGCCAGAAACTCGGACTTCGACCCACCTGGTTCTCCCAGAGCCTGGACTGTGACTCATGGATTCCCAGAGAGATGGTCGTGGTTGCCGGCAACCCGAACCTTTCCCTATCCAGACCCTGCTCGTAAAGAGCATGCCCGCCCTCATGCATCATCCCGAAAATCGCCACCGCGAAATCCTCTTCCCTGTAGCGCGTTGTGATGCGCACATCGCTGGGCGTAAGACCGGCGCAAAACGGATGGGGAGACCGATCCAACCGCCCCGAGTCCCAATCGAAACCCATGGCCGTCAGGACCTGTCGGCCAAACTGCTCTTGTTTTTCCACGGGATACCGTCGCCTGAGCAGGTCGGAAGGGGGTTGCTTTCCGGATTGCAGGATTCTCTCCAGGAGACTCGTCAAACGGGGACGCAAGCGCGAGAACACCTGTTGCAGGTGAGCTTCAGTTGCACCCTCTTCGTATTCATCCAGCAACGCGTCATAGAGAGTTCCCCCGGTTCTCAGGCACTCTGCTTCTCGGCGCTTGAGCTTCAGGATCCGGGTCAGCCAGGGGGAAAAAGCTGGGAAGTCGGAGTCCCGGCGGGCCGCCACCCAGGCGTCATAAGCCAGGCTGGTCGTCCTGGCTAATTCACTGACCAGACCGGGAGGCAGCTTCTTAGCCTTCTCATGAAGACGCCGGGCTTCGCGGACGTCGGCTTGCTCCCAGGAATCTGAAGCGCTGTTTCCCGCTTCGTCAATCAATTCCCCGTATCGGTCCGAGATCAAGCGTTCGTGGTGCAAACTCGCAACAGTCGCCACCTGACTGGCCCGAAAGGTTCCGCCCGCGGTGGGCATGATCGTCTCCTGATCCCAAGTGAGAATACCCAGGACACTCCTTAGATCGCTTAGTTGTCGTGACAGTGCCCGAAACTCTTCGAGCGGAGAGTTTTCTTGGATCATGGGTGTGAAGATCTCCTCGCGCAGAAAAGCAGAAAGCTCATTATAACGGGGTCGTCTGAGCTCGGACCCTTGACCCGGTTCACCGACCAGTTATCAGAACCCGAACGCCAGTGAGGGCTGAGTGGTAGTCGCGGCCCGGACGCCCGCGTTCTGTTACGGCTCAACAGTGAATGGAACAGCGATCGGGCCAGTACTAGAATATGAGGAGATAAAGTTGTGAGAAAAAAGATCTTTTTCGGTTCATTGATTCTTTTCCTTTTTTTCCTGCCCTCGTACCTGGCGGCCAAGAAATACGATCTCGACGACTTTCGGATTCGGGCCGAAGTGCAGCCGGATGGACGACTCAAGGTCTTTGAGGCCATCACTTACGATTTTGATGGTCGCTTCCGCTATGCCTTTCGCACCATCCCGCTGAAGCCTGGAGAATCCATTTCCGAGATCAGGGTCGTGGATGGCAGTCGCTCTTTGATCGAGTCTTCCAGCCAGAAACCGGGCACCTACCAGGTGAGGCGATCCAGGAGTGGTGTCGAGATTCGATGGAATTTCCAGGCCCGTAATGAGGAGCGGACCTTCCGGCTGGACTACACTGTGACTGGCGCCATTCGAAAGCACCAGGACGCAGCGGAGCTCTGGTGGGCTTTTGTGGGACCGGACTGGAGCCGTCCTTTTCGGCACATCGAAGCCAGAATCGAGTTTGCCTCCCCGATCTCTCCCTCGGACCTGGAGACCCGAGCCTGGTGGCGGGGTTCGCGTCCCACTCGATCTCTGCATTCCGGAGACGGATCGGTCAGCGGAGTGGTTGAGAACCATCCCCGCAGATCCAGCTGGGAAGTCCGGATGGTCTTTTCACCTCTGCTGGTACCCGACCTGGTTCAGACATCCGGCGTAGCTGCCCTGGAACAGATTGTGGCGGAGACGAGCGGCTGGGAACTGGAACTCCAGGAGCGCCTTCGGCGCGAGAGGGAGGAACGCCAGGAACGAGCTCGGATGGCCGCCCTGCTTTTTCCATGGATGGCTGCGCTGGGACTTCTGGGGATGGGAATCTGGCTCCTTTTTTATGTTCAGTACGGCCGGGCGCCCGAGGTGAGCTTTTCACCGGTGCCCGGAGAAATTCCCGGTGATCACTCTCCGGTATTCGCTGAGTACATTCTTCACGGGAGAGTCGGTCCTCGAAGCATCGTAACGGTCCTGGTAGATCTTGCCAGTCGTGGCCACCTGACAATTCACGAGGAGAAGATTCGAAAGGAAGGCTGGTTCGGAAGGAAGGAGAAGCTGGACTTCGGGTTTGTGGTGAAGGCGGGTGAGCCCAATGATCTCAAGGGTTTTGAGAGAGACCTTCTGCGGTTTTGTCTGCAACAGACCGGCCAGGCCGGCGAGTTCAAGATGTCCCACCTGGTCAAGACTGCGAAAAAGAATCGGTCTGCCTTCCACAAGTGGTTCCGCAACTGGGTCAAGGAGGTCAAGCGCCGGGGCCAAGACCTGGGTATCTATGAGGAATGGCCCGGCGGGGTGATCGCCATGAATCTGATAACGGGGCTTCTGCTCGCCGCCGCCGGCGGGATCGTCTGTGCCATCAGCGGAAGTCCGGCAGGTGTTCCGGCAATCGTCGGGGGAGGCCTGCAGGCAGCTCTGACTGCAACGTTGAGGAGACGAACCGCCACCGGACAGAAGTGGTATCTCATCTGGAAAAACTTGAAGAGCTTCATCCGGAGCCGAGCGCTGGTGACCCGTATCGACTCATTCGACTGGGACAACGTGGATCGGGTGGTGGTTGCAGCAACGGCCCTGGGGCTCAACAAGGAACTTGACCGTCTTTCGCTCTTGCAGGGAGGGCAGACGGCCGTCGTGCCCTGGTTTGTGGCGGCCGGCGGATCCGGATCGGGGACCCCCACTGGTCAGGGAAGTATGGTGCAATCGATCAGCACTTCCATGAGTTCCAGCTCCGGGGTTTCCTCCGGCGGCGGAGCGAGCAGTGGTGCCAGCGGCGGTGGCGGTGGCGGAGCCGGTTAAGAGGTTACTGGTTACTCGTTACTGGTTATAGGTTTGTGAGCTTCACGCAGCAACCAAAAACCGCGAACCAGGAACCGGCGCGAGCGCTCGCGAGCGCCCGTGTTTTGACAGCGGTCCGGGCCCGCCGGTATAATTTTCTCTTTTTTGAAGTGTTTTCTGCCCGAAACCGGGTGGAGCCTTCAAATGCCAGAGGACGAGCCGTGTTCGCAGTGATTCAGAGTGGCGGCAAGCAATATCGGGTATCGCCCGGGGATCTGCTGCGCGTGGAGAAACTGAACGGCGAAGTTGGTGACCAGATCAGCTTCGAAAACGTTCTTCTGGTGGGTGGCGATGACGAATCCCGAGTTGGACAGCCCGTGGTCCCAGGGGCCAGCGTCATCGGAACGATCGTAGACCAGACACGCGGCGACAAGATTCTGGTCTTCAAGTTCAAGCGCAGAAAGATGTACCGCCGCAAGACCGGACACCGGCAGTATCTCACTGCGGTCCGGATCGAGGAAATCAAGACTGCCAAGGCCCCCGAGAAGAAAGCTCGATCCAAGACGGCGCCGGATGCGGAGAGCCAGAAAGAGGTCGTGCCTGAGGGCGACCAGGTAGCGGAGAACGAGGAGTAGCTAATGGCCCACAAGAAAGGACAAGGCAGTGTCAAAAACGGACGCGACAGCAAGGCCAAGCGCCTCGGGATCAAGCGTTACGACGGCCAGGTCGTGACCAGTGGTTCTATTCTGGTCCGCCAGCGGGGGACTCCGTTCAAGCCGGGACGTAATGTGGGGCGTGGTAGGGACGACACGCTGTTTGCGACGGCTCACGGGACCGTGAAGTTCCAAAAACGGGGACGTTACGGCAAGTTCGTCCACGTCATCTCGACCTAGCAGTCCCTGGCCGGTCGGCCACCATCTTCAGCCAGGCTTCCCCGCGCCGCCCGTGTCGGTATGTTCGTTGACTACACCAGAATCGAAGTGAAGGCAGGAGACGGCGGTGATGGAGCGCGGGCCTTTCGAAGAGAAAAATTCGTGCCCAGAGGGGGGCCCAGCGGAGGCAACGGTGGAGCGGGTGGCAATGTCTATGTCAAGAGTTCACCCCATCTGACCACGCTCCTTTCTTTTCGCTATAGGAAACACTTCCATGCCCAGCGCGGGGGTCACGGTTCGGGGAAGAGGCAGACTGGGAGGACCGGCGAGGCTTTGACGATCGAAGTGCCGGTAGGGACTCTGGCGATTGACGCGGATACCAGGGAGCTTATTTGCGATCTGAACGCCCCCCATCAGGTGAAACTGCTTGCCCTCGGAGGTCGAGGTGGACGAGGGAACGCGTCATTCAAGAGTTCCACGAACCAGGCTCCCGAGTATTCGGAACCAGGTCGCCCGGGCCAACAAAGGAACCTGATTCTGGAACTCAAAGTGCTTGCCGACGTGGGACTGATCGGGTATGCCAACGCCGGAAAATCAACTCTGATTTCAGTGATTTCAGCAGCGCGCCCGTCCATTGCGGAGTACCCTTTCACCACCCTGACTCCAAACCTTGGGGTCGTTCCATATGGTGAATACAATAGCTTTGTGGTTGCCGATATCCCGGGGCTGATTGAGGGGGCTCACAGCGGTACTGGCCTGGGCGACCGGTTCCTTCGACATGTTGAGCGTACTCGTGTCCTTGTCCATCTGGTGGATGTGAGTGACCTCGGGCCTGAGGATCCGGCAGCGGCAGTCGATGTGATTGATCGAGAACTGGGAGCCTACAGGACGGAACTGGCAGAAAAGCCGCAGATTCTGGTGGCGTCCAAGATGGACATCGCGGAGGCGGGAAGAGTGGATGGCCTCGAATCCTGCGCGAGGTCGAGAGGGCGGGGGCTGGTGAAGATTTCGAGCATTTCCAATAGGGGACTCAAAGAACTCAAGGACGTCATTGCCTCCATCCTGGGAGTCGAATCGAGTTGAAGACGGGAATTCTGGGAGGCACTTTCGATCCGATTCACAAAGGGCACATAGCCATTGCTCGCCGGGCACTCGAGTTCTTCGAGTTGGATTCGGTTGTCCTGATGGTGGCCGATGTGTCACCTCATAAACAGGGTCAGGGCGTCGCCAGTTCGTGCCATCGTTTTGCCATGGCAGTACTGGAGACGGAAGGGGATCCCAGGCTCGGTGTTTCGGATTGGGAGCTTCAGCGTTCGGGTCTCTCCTACACCGCACACACGCTGGCGAAGTGGAGGACGACCCATCCCGAGGCCGACCTGTGTTTCATCGCGGGAGTCGACTCGCTCTTGGAGATCCATCTGTGGAGAGACTGTGCTAGACTTCTGAGCGAGTACTGTTTTGTTTTTGTAGAAAGACCCGGGATAGAAGCCGATCTTGAGCGTTTAACTCTCCCCGCAAACTTGAGAAAAAGACTGACTCTAATTCAGGAAGACGATCCGCGACCGGTTATAGAGCCCGGAAGGTCCTTTGTAGTTTCGTCCCACCACCAGCCAGTTAGTTCCACCCAGATCCGGCACGCTCTTCTGCAGCGGAGGCCTGTCGGAGCCGATCTCCTCTCTCCGAGAGTGTTGGAACACATCAGGAAATATCGTCTGTATGAGCGACGTAACGCAGAAGTTAGCTAAGGTCTGCCAGGCGATTGAGGAAAAAAAGGGAGAGGACGTCCTAGTTCTGGACATCAGCCAGGTCTCCTCCTTCACGGATTTCTTCATCCTCTGTCAGGGCAGTAATGGGAAGCAGATTCAGGCTATCTCCGACGCCATCCGAGAGGTTCTGGCGAAAGAAAAGGCCCGGCCTGCCCATGTGGAGGGCTATCGCAACGCGGAATGGGTGCTTCTGGACTACATCGATTTCGTGGTTCACATTTTTTCAGAATCAACACGGCGTTTTTACAACCTCGAGAAGCTCTGGGGCGACGGAACCGAGGTGAATCGACAGGCCTTGTCCGCTTGACTCACTCACGTCTGAGTACTCAAGTGCTCGCTCACCAGACCAGGAAGATGGGGCAGAGTGCAACTGAAGTTTGTCTGGATCGGAGCTACCAGGGATCCTCACTACAGGCATCTGGAGACTGACTACCTTTCGAGGATCGGAAGATTCTCCGCTGCCGAGATCGTGGCTGTTCGCGAGGGCAAGAAAACGGACCCTCACCAGACCGAGCGCCAGCTCGAACGCGAAGCCAGCCGAGTCCAGAAGGCCCTGGGCAAGAGTTCGTATGTGGTGTGTCTTGACGAGAGAGGAAAACAAAGATCGAGCCGCCAGCTTTCGGATTGGCTGAGCGGGTTCCATCAATCGGGGCACCAGGAAGTGGCTTTTGTGGTTGGAGGCCACTACGGATTGTCCGGCCCGCTCCGCGAGGCTGCCCACGAAATCGTTTCCCTGGGCAAAATGACACTACCTCACGAACTGGCCAGGGTCCTTCTGCTGGAACAGATTTACAGGGCCTTCTGCATCCAGAACCGGATTCCCTACCACCGGCGGGGCTAGCGGGTTCCTAGTTCCGGGTTCATCGAGCAGCTTTCAGAACCCGAGCGTCAGCGAGGGCTGAGTAGTAGCTGCGGCCTCGCGCCCGCGGTTCTGTTGTCTCGTTCTTGTCACACGTCCATGCGATCCGTATCCAGCAGCTTCGCACCTTCGCGGGGCGCCGACGTAATAGAAACAGATGCGAGTGCTCGATACCCTCCGGCTGGGTCTCAACGCGCTGTTCGCACCACAGACCTGTGGGCTCTGTGATGGCTGGGTGCTGAATCACCGGCTGATTCCGCTTTGCGATACCTGCCGGGGCGGGCTGAGCCGCATCACCGGGCCGGTTTGTCACTATTGTGGGACTCCTCTCCCCGGGAGCCTGATCGACAACCTTGCCAGGTGCTCCGGCTGCCGGGACCATCCTCCCGTGCCGGTGAATCTCAGATCCTGGGGACACTATGAGGGAGATCTTCGAAAGCTGATTCACCTCTATAAGTTTCGATCTCTCAGGCATCTGGCCTGGCCACTCTCTCAGATCCTTTGCCAGGGTCTGGGAGTTTTCTTCAGTGACCTCGAGTTCGACTGGCTCGTCCCGGTGCCTTCACATCCAACCAGGGTCCGGGATCGAGGGTTTGACCCAGTCGGGTTACTGGCCGAACGGCTGTCGGATCACACCGGCATCCCGGTTTTTTCGGGTGTTTCACGATCTAGAATGACGGCTCCTCAATTTGGTTTGAGTCGGGAGAAGCGCAGTCTCAACCTGAAGGGGGCGTTTCAGATACGAGACGGGCAGCCGCGGCTCCAGGGCAGCATCTTGATCGTCGACGACATTCTCACCACCGGGACAACTATTTTCGAACTGGCCTCAGCTGTAGAGATGCATGGCCGGGCTGAGACAATGGCTGCTCTGACCATCGCCCGGACTCCGCTTTTTTTGGGGTCTAGGTTCTAGGTTCTGGGTGCTGGGTTCTGGGGCTGGGACAGGTTGCCACAGAGTCATCAGAACCGCGCCAGCGAGGGCTGGGTAATAGCCGCGGCCTGTGACGGCCGCGGTTCTGTTGTCGATGGTGCCGGCTAGCACTTGCTTCAGAACCCGAGCGCTAGCGAGGGTTGAGTTGTCGCTCTTCCACTGACCCCCCCAGCACCAAGCACCCAGAACCCAGAACCTATTCAATCCCCGAAGGGATGACCAGTTCAACGCTGGGCAAGGGGGGCGGGAGCTCCGGAAGGTGTCCAGAGTAGAAATCGCGCATGCAGTTGTGCAGCCCTTCGGGTTCGCTCCGTCGGTGCTGACACTGTTCCCGGATGGTGTGGTAGAGCAGCCCCATGTAGATCATGAAATTCTGCCCAAAGTCCGCCTCGTCGAACTGTGCGAAGGGGTATTGGAACTCCAGAAAACTCTCTGAGTCCCGCACTGCAAAATAGTTGTCCAGCATTTCTTCCAGTGATCCGGAAAAATCCATGGCGGGAAAAGGGATGCGCTTCTCCACCATGGGCTTGGCTTTTCTCAAGATGTTCAGCACCAGGTTCCGGTGTCCTTTCCAGAGCTTTTTGAAAGCGAGTCGCTCCGGTCGTCCCCAGATTTGAAAGCTGACCGAAAACAGACAGCTCATCTGAGGCTGGATGGTGAATCTCAGGTGAATACCTGCGGCGTCACCGCCGTCTCGGTACGGGTTCGATTCCAGGCGCCGTTCGAAATAAGCGGAGTCCGGAAAAAACTCCATGGTGACGGAGTTTCCAATGCTGTAACGGAACTGATTGTGGTTTCCGAAATCGGGATCGTAAACCTCGGAAGGCTCGATGACAACAGTTTCGAACAGATCCCAGAGAATGTCGTAGAGTTCATGCTCCGGGCTGTTGATGGCCTCGTAGAACTCCTCTTGAGAAGCGTTTCTTAGCTGGTCGTAATAGTGCCGATCCATTTTCAATCCGGGTTCCCGGCTATTCTACACCCGCAGGTCTGCAGATTACCATGCTGCAGAGACTCGTTGTATATTCCCCACATGGAACTGATTTATCAACTGATTTTCATCGGCTGTGCCCTGATCCTTGTTGTTCTCAACGGGTTTTTCGTGAACGCTGAGTTCTCGATTGTGAAAGTCCGCGAAACCAGGATTCAGGAGCTGATACGAAGGGGAAACAGGCGCGCGCGAACGGTTTTGAAGATCATCGACAACATGGATGAGTATCTTTCCGCAACGCAGCTGGGAATTACGCTGGCCAGCCTGGGGCTCGGCTGGATTGGCGAACCTGCTTTTGCGAGGCTCTTCGAACCGGCTCTCCGTACAATGGGTCTGGACAATCCGGCGGTGACTCACACCATGGCGGGAGGTGCCGCTTTTCTCCTGATTACCTTTCTCCACATCGTGCTGGGAGAACTGGCCCCGAAGTCTCTGGCCATTCAGCTGCCGGAGCGTTCAGCGCTCTGGAGTGCGGTTCCCCTGGTCTTGTTCTATCGGGTGTCCTATCCGCTGATCTGGGCTCTGAATGGGGCTGCCAATGGGTTCCTGCGCCTGGTGGGTATCCCGCCAACTTCTGAGATGGAACTCACTCACTCAGAAGAGGAGCTTCGCATTCTTCTGTCACGATCCAGCGAGCAAGGGTTGATCGATCGGGACAAGAAGCGCCTGCTCATGAAAGTCTTCTCTTTCGCTCAGCGTACGGTCCGACAGGTGATGGTGCCTTCGGGTGAAGTCAAGTACCTCGACGTCCGGAAGAGTCTGGAAGAGAACCTGGCGTGGGCCCGCCAGCAGAAGCACACTCGATTTCCGCTGTGCGAGGGCGCCCTGGACCGGGTCCTGGGCCTGATTCATGTCAAGGACCTGTTTTGGAATTATGAAATGCTGGGGCCGGAGCTCGATCTGAAGATGCTCAGACGTCAGATTCTCTTCGTTCCCGAAAATAAGGGAATCGATTCGCTCCTGGCCGAATTCCGGAAGTCCCGGATACACATGGCAATCGTTATCGACGAGTTTGGGTCGGCCGTGGGAATGGTCACCCTGGAGGATGTACTGGAAGAGCTGGTTGGAGAAATCCAGGACGAGTTCGACCTGGAAACACCTCCGATCATGATCCGAGAATCCGGGAAAGGGACCTATCTTGTTAACGGTCGGGCCCTGGTCGGGGAAATTGAAGAAGCCCTGGAGTTGCAGCTTGAGGATGCAGAAAACGACACCGTGGCGGGCCATGTCATGATGGTTCTCGGCAGCACCGCGCAAATCGGAGACGAACTGACCCTGGGAGCCAAGTTCCATGTGCGGGTGGTGGGTATCAAGGGGCACCAGATCACAGACCTGCTCTTTACCCGGATCCCCGACTCATCGGTCAGCAGCTAACCGCCCGTGGGACTCCCTCAACCAGCTACACTAGGGCCTTGAATCCAGAGTCCGAAAGCGCTCTGCGACTCTCTCGGCAGCAGCTCTCATCTCCTTACAGAGGTCCTCAATTCTGGGGGCCTGTAGCTCTCCGACGGTCACCGTGGTGCGGCTTGGCCCTGGCTCCGGCTGGCCGGGGGCCTGTCCCGAGGACTGCCCGGCCAGCTGCTCCACCTGCTTCCTGACCATCCTGGCCTTTTGAGCGATTTGGTCGAGGGTGGAGGGAATCTCTTCCAGACTCAACTGCGAAGGGGACGCGGAAGCGTTCCCGGACTCCGACTTCCGGTCTTGTTTCTTGACCCGGTCAAGACGAGCCACCAGTGGATTCTCGGACAGATGCCGGGAAGACTTCCTGATCAGTTCCAGTCTCTGCCCTGCCAGGCGATCGAACTCCTCGCGCGTCAGCTTTGAGCCGGACCAGGACTCAAAGAGACCGGTGAGACTCTCACTGGCCCTCACAATCGTTGCAGCGTCGCGCAGCGCTTCGTCCTTGAGCTGTTCCATGTAAAGCCGGCGCAACTGGACCGGCGGCGCGGCCAGTGTCAGTAATAGGGTCAGTACCACAAACATCGTGCTTGAGTTATCCCGAGTCAGGGGATATCAATTTTAGTACCCCTTGCATAGATAGGGTAACGTTTGCGGATGGGGCTTGCGAGGTGAGATTGCGAAGAGAGGAGGAGGCGATGCGGATAATCTAGCAGCATGACCAGAAGTCGAGAGAAGCACGAAACTCGAAGTGGGAAGTTTCAAGTCGTGCTGGTGGAGCCAAAAATCCCTCCCAACACGGGTAGTATTGCGCGCCTTTGTGCGGCTACCAGGATTCCCCTGCACCTGGTCGAACCCCTGGGCTTTGAGATCACTAAGAGCCGACTCAAACGCGCCGGACTCGATTATTGGGAGTTTGCGCAGGTGAAAACGCACAGTTCGCTCGAGAGCTTGATCGCCGGGCTTGACGCCCTCGATCTGTGCTTCTTTTCCAAGAAGGCCAGCCGCTCTTACCTGGAGGCCGGTTTCCAGGGTAATGAGCTTCTTGTGTTCGGAAGCGAGACAGAAGGGCTGGCGCAGGAGCTTCTCGGCCGTTACCCGGAACGTAGCTTTCGGATTCCCATCGTCCAGCCCGCAGTGCGCAGCTTGAATCTCGCCAATGCAGTGTCGATCGTTGTCTACGAGGCGCTGAGACAGACTGGGCGCATCTAGCAGCCCCTAGTGCGCTGTCCGGAAAGTTCACGCTGCTACTTCGGGCGTCTTTTCAGTTAAACTCCCCGGGTCTCTGCACCCCACAACAGTTTGTGAAGTTGAATCTGAACCCGGACGTTCAAGCCGTCCGTCAAGATCCACTCGGCGAGCTGCCTGGGTTCGAGATCTCCCCAGACCGTTGAGAAGAGCACCTGATGGCGCTCGCTGAGCCGGTACTCCGCAATCTTCTCCTTACTCCACTGGTAGTCGCCGGCGGAGCCAATCACAAACTTGACTTCATCAACCGGCTTGAGGAGAGCGATGTTTTCCCAGCGATTCTTGCCCGCCATACCGCTGTCCGGACACTTGATGTCGTAGATCAGGATGGCACGTGGGTCGACGGCGCTGACATCCAGGGCACCACCGGTCTCGATCAGGACCGTTTTCCCAAGCTCCAGTAATTCCCGAATCAGATCGTGAACCGGGGTCTGCAGCAGAGGCTCGCCACCGGTGATCTCCACCAGGTCACAAGGGAACGCAACGACCTCGGCAACGATCTCGCCAATGGTGCGCTCTGTTCCCTCGTAAAAGGCATACTCCGTGTCACAGTAGCTGCACCTCAAGTTACATGCAGTCAGACGGACGAATGCACAGGGACGCCCCGCATGGCTGGATTCACCTTGAATGCTGAAAAAAATCTCGTTTACTTCGAGGCTCTGGTCGCTCATCCAGTACTCGCCTGCTCCTCACCCAGAAGTATACGACCCCGAAGGGCTGTGTGGCGCACAATTGAGCGCCCGGGTCGTGTTTCCCTGCTAAAATCAAACCTGCCACCCAACCAGGAGACCCCGTGATGGCAAGAAACCTATTGTTCGTGCGTCGAGTGAGCGTTCTCCTCCCGGCTATTTTCGTCACCCTGGCCCTCCAGGCCGGCATAGACAAACGGCTTCAGAATCATTATCTCGAACGGTAC
Source organism: Acidobacteriota bacterium (assembly GCA_965248635.1). GTDB lineage: Bacteria > Acidobacteriota > UBA6911 > RPQK01 > CBDAPI01 > CBDAPI01. The sequence goes on from OZ252114.1 coordinate 1,751,272, forward strand.
CTGAATAAGACCATTTTCCTGAGGGTGCCGATACGCGGCCTTCGGCAAACAGTCGACGTCAGAGCGTCGGGGAGCCGTCTCGACGCTTCGAGCCGGGGAGAGGCCCTCGTTTTCAAGGTTGGGGAACAGGTCCGCGTGGTCAGGCTGGAGTTCAAAGATCGGAGTATTCGGCTCAGGGTGAGCGCTCTGGATGCGAGCAGGGAAGCCACAGTCTTTTTTCAGTTTGTCGAGCCTCTAGAGCAGTACTTCTTGCAGCAAGCGGCCTTTGAGGATTCCCTTCTCTTTGCTTTCACAGAGGGTGTGTCCTATCGCGAAATCGAATCGGCCAAAGCCGCCTTCATCGAGAGTGAGTATGAAGAGCTGATCCGGACCTTTGCCGCCACGACCGGCACATCGACGGAGTTTGTCGTTCGGAAGATAGCAGAGCAGAACCCAGAGTATCGAAAAGCCGTCAAAGAAGCGGCTCAGTTGGCGACAAAAGCCTCGAGTCTGGAGACGAAGCTGGCGGCGGCCGCTCAGAAGCTGGCGGCAGTAGAATCCCTAGCCACCAATCTTCATGAGCAACTGGAAGAGGCGACTGTCGAAGTTGACGAGGAGAAAGAGGAGCGACTGCTCATCTTGGATCAGCGCGACGAGGCGCGGAGAGAAATCAGAAAGTTGCAGGGCCAGATCGATCAGATCAAGCGTTCACAGGCGGCCTACCAGAAGCAGGTCAACGATCTGATGAACAGCTTCCCGGACTCGAATGTTGAGTCTCTCAGTTTATTTGTGGATAAGCTGCAGACGGCACGCTCGACGCTTTCCACTCAACTGGCTGAGGTTCAGGGCCAGGTTTCGGCTCTGCAGAGCGAAGCGGAAGAGCTTCGCAAGAATCTCGCCTCGGCCCAAAGCAACAGCAGGCGGCTTTCGTCTCGCCTCAGGGCGTTGACCTCTGACAAGAAGAGCATCAACGCCCAGTATCTTCAAATGCGTGAGCAAAAGGAGGTTCTGGAGACGGCCGAGGCTCTCTCCAAGGCACTGCGGGTTGAGTCCTCCACTGACCAGGAATCCGACCAGGGGTGGCTCGAGAGCCGTTTTTTTCTGGACTCCCAGCTGCTGGGGACCGTCCGTATTGCGCCCCCGGAACAGGTCGGGGCTCCTGCACGAGTGGAGATGTCTCTGTTGTCTCCCGACACCGTCAAGTTCTCGGAACGCGAGCGAGAGCTGCACTCTGCCCTGGGCGACGAGGTCAGAGCCGAGGTGGGTTGGGTCACGCCGCAAGAACTTGTGATGGAACTGGCCGGGGACGACCCCCGGCGGGAGTTGAAAGTCAGGGAGAGCACTTTCTGGGATTGGAATGTGGGCGGTGAACTGATTCGCTCAGAGCCGGCCACCCTCAGGATCGATCTGATTGATCGAAACGATCAGAGGATTCTCCTGCACACCCGCCAGTTCGTGGTTCACCCGGCCGGTCTGGGAAGCTGGCTCTCCAGGATTTTCTCGCTTCCTTCGCTGCTTGCCGGGCTGATCCTGGGGGCTGCCAGCATCGGGGCAATGGTGTTTCTGCGGCGGCCGCAGGGAAGAATAGCTCGATCGCGACACCCGGTTGAGTATCTGACCGAGAAAGAGCTCTAACCTGCTGCGACTTCCACCACGGACTGCCAGGGTTTGTGGTCCCGATTCGGTGTTATGATCGAGCTGGATGTCGAGCCGACACAGCAGGGTCCAGGAGCAGCAGCGAGTCGCCAGGATCCTGGAGATTCTGTCCCAAGAGTACAAGGGAGCTGAGTGTGCCCTGCATTATTCGAATCCTTTCCAGCTTCTGATCGCAACCATACTCTCGGCTCAGTGCACAGATGTGCGAGTCAATATGGTCACACCACACCTGTTCGCCATCTATCCTTCTCCCCACTCCCTGGCCGAAGCCGACCCTCGCGAGGTTGAGGAGATCATCCGAAGCACTGGGTTCTTCCGCAACAAGACGAAGAGTCTGATCGGGGCGGCCCGGGGAATTGTCGAGAGCTTCGATGGGGAGGTCCCGTCCAGCATGAAGGAGCTTCTAACTCTCCCGGGGGTCGCCCGCAAAACGGCGAATGTAGTCCTCGGAACCGCTTTTGGTATCGCCGCCGGAGTGGTTGTCGATACACACGTCTCAAGGATCAGCAGAAGACTCGGCCTGACCAGGGCTGAAACCCCTGTGGCCATCGAAAAGGATCTGATGGATACGATTGAGGAGCGGGACTGGATCGACTTTTCGCACCGGGTGATTCACCATGGCAGACAGGTCTGTCAGGCCAGGAAGCCGCGCTGCGATCGGTGCGTTCTGGTAGACCTGTGCCCCTACTACGCAGAGGAGGTTTCGCAAAACCTGAAATGAAGCGTTCTCCTGTCCCGTCGCAGACCTTCCTGCTTCTTTCCCTGGCCCTGGTCATTTATCTCTTTTACGCGATCCTTCGCCCCTTTCTCGTTTCCCTGATCCTTGCCATGACACTGGTGTCTCTCTTTTACCCGAACTTCCTGGCGATGAAACGGCTGGTCGGGGGCCGAGCCGGCCCGGCGTCGGTCATCATGTGTTCGATCATCACGATTCTGATCATCATCCCGCTGGTACTGCTGTTCATCTTTCTGGCCAACGAGCTCAATGAAGCTTATGCGGCATTTGTAGCCAACCAGGACCAGATCCTGGAGCTGATGGAACGGCCCTACCCGACTATTCTGGAGCCTCTGGTTGAGCGAGTTACCTCTCCTCCAGCATGACAGTTTCAACTTCCGAGAGTTCTTGACATCGCGGCTGGAGGACCTTGCCGGTTTCCTTATCAGCCGGTCCTCGACGGTTCTGGGTAGCGTCGGCTGGCTCCTGATCAATTTTGCGGTGATGGTATTCAGCATGTTTTTCCTTTTTCGGGATGGCCATCTGCTGCTGGCCCGACTGCAGGGGCTGCTTCCACTTGCACCGCGTTATCAGGACGTCCTGTTTGGAAAGCTTCAGAGCATGGTCCATGCCACTTTCCTGGGGATTTTCGTGACCGGTTTGTGTCAGGGAGTGCTGGCGGCTGTGATTTTCACGATCCTGGGGATTGACACGCCTGTTTTCTGGGCTGCCGCAGTGGCCTGCGTGTCCATCGTTCCCTTCTTCGGGACCGGAATTATCTGGATGCCAATGTCGATTTACCTGATGCTCAGCGGCTCAATGGGGCGGGGGATTGCCCTCTTCCTGCTCGGCTCACTTGTCATTGCCCTTGTCGACAATATCGTGCGGCCGCTGATCATTGAAGGGCGCTCGGAGGGAATGCATGTGTTGCTGGTTTTCTTTGCTTTCGCTGGAGGGCTCCTTTTCTTCGGACCGCCCGGCGTGCTCCTTGGCCCCCTGGTTACGGCCCCGCTGATGGCTCTACTGGAGATCTACCGTCTCGAAACACTAGCCCCAAAAGAAGAACCTGGAACATGAAACGTGGAACATGGAACGTGGAACGTTCCATGTGTCATTTTGCACCGGCTTCGGATTGCTTTAGAAAATGAGTACTCAGAGTTGTGTTAGTCTAGTACTCCCTTGGATCAATACGGTAACGTTTCCTGGAGGCGAATCCCCTTTTCCTCAGGGAGAGTTGGAGAAACGAAATGGCTTCACAAGGAGATAAGATAACCTACTTTCTCGTCGGTGGTTTTGTGGGTGCTGCGATCGCTCTGCTTTTCGCGCCCCGGACCGGGGAAGAAACCCGCCATCTCATCGAGACCAAGTATCGCGAGGGGTCGGATAAGCTGGGTCAGAAAGCTCGCGATGGCAAGCGATATATTGGCGAGAAAGGCGAGTGGGCTGCTGAAAAGGCCCGTGACGGCAAGGAGAAACTTGGCGACAAATCCCGTCAGGCCGTGGAGGCGGTAGGCGAAGGCATCGAAAAGGGCAAGGATGCCATAGCCAAGCAGAAAGACAGCATCGTGAAGGCTGTCGAGGCCGGCAAGAAGGCTTATGAAGAGGGGAAAGAGCGGCTCTCGGACGAGGTTGCAGAAGAAGAGGCCTGATGCTTCCTGGAGGCAATAGGTGAGCAGTGTAGAGATCTGGGTCCTGGCGATCGCCCTGCTGGCGGTTCTCGCTTTTGTTTTTCAAATCGTGGCGGTGATTCTGACCGCCCAGTCTGTCCGTCAGGTAACTGCCCAGATTGAAAAACAATCCAAAGATCTCGAGGGAACTCTTTCCCAGGTTCAATCCCGACTGCTGGAGGTCTCTGAGAGCCTGGAGCCGGTCAGGGCGGTTGCCCAGGATCTTGCCACCAATCTGGGAAATATGTCCGAGACGCTACACAACCGAGCAGAACATGCCGACGCGGTGATCAAAGACCTGATGTCGGTGGGGCGGGATCAGGCGGCGAAGATTGACTTTCTGGTCAGCGATACAGTGGAGAAGTTCGAACAGACCACAGAGTCGATTCAGAAGGACCTGCTCAAGCCGGCCATAGAGATCTCTTCCTTCATCCGAGGGATCAGGAGTGGAATTGACGTTCTCTTTTCCCGCAAGCAGCCTGTCGAAGAGAAGTCAGGTGAAGAGGACCTCTTCATCTAGTCGAGTTAAACATCCTCTCGGGGCTGGACCTTGCCCCGCTGGAACCCCACCCAGTACCCGCCGGCGAAGATCGCCACCACCGCAACCACGTGAAACATGAAGAGCCCAGTTGACATGTCAATCCGCCCCATTTAAGAGATGCGCAGTTTCCCGCGTGTTTTTTTCATTGAGTGAATTCTTGCAAGTGCTCCTCGAGTTCCCGAAGACTGGCCTGGTCATTGATGTTCAAGAAGGTATGGGAGTCTACCTCCAGGTCTTGACCCGGCACGACCTTCACCTTCAGGCGCCCCGATTTCAAGATGTCGAGAATGCTCAAGACGCCTCTTCCCAGTTGATCTTCGAGGACCCCCAGACATTGCCTGGAGTAGATGCCGCAAAGTGGCTGGATCCGACCCTCCTGATCGGTCGGTACGACCACCTGAAATCCTCTTTTCAGGCTCCACAACCGGTGGAGCAGTTTGGATGGAAGAAACGGCATGTCGCAGCAAAGGAAACAGTTATTCTGATGATCCGAGTGCTGGAGGGCACTGCAGATCCCCATCACCGGTCCTTGCCCGGGTGTCCTGTCGAGAATCGAAGGAGACTTGATCAGCCTGGCCTGATCCTCTGATCCGCAAACGACCCGGACCTCAAGGCCGAGCGCCTCCAGCGTTTTCACAGCCTTCTCCACCAGCGTGATTCCTCCGACTTCGAGGAGGGCTTTGTCGCGTCCAAGGCGCCGGCTGGAACCTCCAGCCAGCACATATCCAGATCCAACCATCTTAGTACTCCCGTCCATGAGTACTTACTGAGAGGGATTATCTCACGAGCTGCCAGGGCTGCTCTTTCGCTGAGTGATGTCTTAGAATTGGAGGATGCTAAAGGGCATACTTCGATTCAGTGCTCTTGTTCTCCTGTACATCAACCCTCTCCAGGCAGCTGTGCCCGAGGTTCTCGGTCCGGCGCGCCCGGAGGAAGTCGGGATGTCTTCCCGGCATCTGAGCAGAATCGACGGGGTTGTGGAAGAGGCAATCCAGAAGGGTGATGTACCGGGCGCGGTTGTACTGGTGGCCAGACAGGGTCGGATCGTCTACAGAAAGGCCTTTGGTCACCGCGCACTGCAGCCCCGGAAAGAACCCATGACGATCGACACGGTTTTCGATCTGGCCTCCTTGACCAAGGTGGTTGCCACGGCTCCCTCAGTCATGATTCTGGTTGAAGAGGGCAGCCTTACGTTGAGCGATCCCGCGAGCCTCTTTCTGCCCGGCTTCAACCGACACGGAAAGGAAAACATCACGATTCTGAGCCTCTTGACTCACTTTTCGGGCCTGCGTCCAGGACTGGATCAGGACGAGATCTGGCATGGCTTCGAAGAAGCGGTGAGACGGGCGGCCGAAGAGCAACTGGTGGCGGTTCCAGGAAGCCGCTTCATCTACAGCGATATCAACTACATTGTTCTGAGCGCCGTGGTGGCGGAGGCAGCTGGAACGCCGCTGGACGAGTTCAGTGCCACGCGTGTCTTTTCCCCCCTGGGCATGAAACACACGACCTTCAACCCGTCGAGGTTATGGAAAGCTCGAATCGCGCCGACCGAGGTCCGAAACGGGCGGATGCTCAGAGGACGGGTTCACGATCCAACCTCTCAACGCATGGGAGGTATGGCGGGCAACGCAGGGTTGTTCTCAACCGCAGGCGATCTGGCTGTTTATGCCCAGATGCTTCTGAACCGCGGCATCTACAACGGCACTCGCATCCTTTCTCCGATGTCGGTTCAGCGAATGACGACGAACCAGTCTCCGCCGGAGCAGGATTCCTGGCGCGGTGTGGGTTTCGACATCCGTACAAGCTTCAGCTCCGGCCGTGGCGATCTTTTCCCGATTGGGTCATTTGGCCATACGGGATTCACGGGAACCTCGCTCTGGATTGATCCCTCTTCACAGGCGTTTCTGATCATTCTGACCAGCCGGCTTCATCCGGAGAGCGAGGGTGATGTCGGACGCCTGCGCAGGCAACTCGCAAACATCGTGGCCGCTTCGATTGAAGACCGGTAACTCGATTTACGAAAAAAGGCACCCATGTCTCAGAAGTGTCCGGTTTGCAAGACTCGCCTCTGGTCTGATCCGATGCTGGTCAGATCCAAGATGAGATGCCCCCGTTGCGGAGCGGAGTTCAAGCCAACCGTACCCTGGCACTATGTTCGAATTCTGCTGGTTCTACTCATCGTGCTGGCCTTGGTACTGACCTTTATCGTCAGTCAGGGCAACCTTCCTCTACTCGTACTCTTCGCGATTGTCGGACTGCTCCTGTGGTTTGCGCCGCGGCTGATTCACTTCGAGCCCGTAGGGCCTGAACTCAACCCTTCCGAGGGAGTTCTCGACCCTCAGGATTGGCGGATGCGAGTCGAAGATCGGAATCTGGAAGAGAGGCTGGTCGAGGCGGTGGAGAAGTGGAGATTCAGGTGGGCTCTTTCGGTTGTTGTTATTCTCGGTCTTCTTCTGACGCTGGCCGCCTGGTTCTATCAAAGCTCTTGAGAAGGTCAATCACCTGACGATTGGCGGCTGGAAAAGACTTCTCATCCAGGTCCTCTTGCGGCACCCATGTCCCGCTTCCAGCCGGGGGCGTGCCAGGTACATCGAAAAGCAGGAAGTGGATGTGAACCCGGCGGTCGGGATACTGGTAGCTCTGTTGCCAGAGCTCACGGCCGTTTCTGAGATCCAGCTCGAGACCACACTCCTCCTGCGCCTCCCGGACGGCTGTCTGCAAGGGCGATTCTCCAACTTCAATCTTCCCTCCCGGGAATTCGAGCAGGCCTTCCAAGAGCGAGTCCCCTTCACGTTTTTGAACGAAGATACCCGGCTGCGAGCGGATCACGGCGACGGCGATCTGCTGCTCGGGTTCGGTGCGGATCCCACCTCGAGATACCAGCAGGACTCCGATGACGACTGCACCCCCTCCCAGGAGAGAGAGAGGCGACAAGCTCTCGCTCAAGAAGACGTAGGCCAGCACCGAGGCGACCACCGGCTCCCCCAACACCAGCAGCGCCACCAGCGTAGGAGACAGGTACTGCAGGATTCGGTTGTAGGAAGTGTGTCCCAGGGACTGCGGGACCAGGCCGAGCAAAAACATCAGTGCATGGGTTCGAATCCCGAACCCGCCAACCGGGTTCTCCGTGACCCACACCAGGAGGCCCAGCAGCAAGGCTGATATGAGGTAGGTCGGATAAACGTAGAACCACAGGCTGATGGTTCGCAGGCTGGCGTGCCCGGCGGTCAGGTAGACACTCAGAAACAAAGCTCCCAGCAGCGCGTAGAGCACTCCCACAAGTGTGCCGGAGGACTGGAACTGTGCGAGGCTCAGGCAGCCGGCACCGGAAACCGCCACCACAATCCCGGCGGCGCCGTTGAAAGTGAGCCTCTCCCGCCACAGCAGAAACGCGAAGAGAGCCACCATCAGAGGGGCCGTGTTCACGAGGAAGACCGACACTGCGACGGAGGTATGGCGCAAGGAAGTGATCCAGAAAGCAAAATGGAGGGCCAGGCCCAGCCCTGCCAGCAGGACGGAAGGGAAGGGGAGAGCCGTCCGGCCTCTCTTGGCTGAGGCAGCTCGCTCCCGCACATAAAAGGGGAACAGCAAGACAGAGGCCCAGAGCATCCGAAAAAAGGCGATGGTTAAAGGAGGGGCTTCTGTGGTCCACTTCACCAGGATCGATCCGAAGGACACAGAGACCACTGCCACGGAAATAGTCAGCAGAAGGTTGCCCGGGTAAGGTCGAGACGCCATCTCTACCCGCAATCAGCGGGCGATCTGGCCGCGGCGCAGCGGGCTCTGGGGTGAGCGCGGTTCGTCCCGATAAAGACCGGCCACGTACTTCTCGTACCCGTTGAAAATGGGAGTTGGAAACCAGGACCGGGAATCCAGCCAGTAGGATCTTTCCTGGCTCCAGCGCGGGTGGGGGACAAAGGGATTCACATTGGATAAGAAGCCGTACTCGTGAGGCAGAATCTGCCAGAAGATCCCCGGTTCCTTGTGGACAAACTCGATCTTCACAATCGACTTCGGGTTCTTGTAGCCGTATTTCCAGGGCACGATGATGCGAATCGGCGCTCCATGCTGTTTGAGCAGCGGTTTACCGTACACTCCCGTCACAACCATCGCCAGTTCGTTCATCGCTTCATCGATGCGAAGAGCTTCATGGTAGGGCCAGGGATAACTGGGGGCCTGCCTGATTCCCGGCATCTGCGAGGGGCGATAGGCGGTGACGAACCGCACAAACTTAGCCTCCGGCTTGGGATCGGAGTCCTCAATCAGCTTTCGCAAGGGGAAGCCGCTCCAGGGAATGTTCATGGCCCAGCGCTCCACGCACCGAAAGTGGTACAGACGTTCCTCATGAGGGATCCCGAAGAGGTCGTCCAGGTCCAGAGTTCTCGGGTTCCTGCAGGCGCCGGAAATCTTCACCTTCCAGGGCTCCACCTCGAACTTCTCGACATGTTCCCACACCGGGCCTCCCCGGCCGGGCAGGAACTCGTAGAAATTGTTGTGGCTCGCGGCCGCCTGGCGTGGAGTCAGGCTGGTCTCCAGTCCTTTGGGCAGCGTGTAGCCGCTGTTGACTGGCGGAGGAAAGACCTCGGGGCGGCTCAGCGGTTCCTGCAGCAGTTCTTGTTTTTCCGCTGTAGCCGAAGAGCAAGCCGACGCAGCCGAGATCGACCCCAGAGTCAGTGATTGGATGAAACGGCGGCGATTGACGAAGATGTTCTCGCCGGTGGGACGGAGTGAGGGTATCTCGGCTCGGTACTTCATTGGACCGAGGATATCACGACGGGGTTCACCGGATGGGAGGACCCTGGTGGATCCCGAGAGTGGGAGGGGGCCCGGGGCTGCGTCCGGGAATTTAAACGTCCGCCTCCCCGGGCCCCCTCCCACTCTCGGCCCTGGGGCCGCGTGGTCAGGAAAGTGGGAGGCAGGGCTCTGGGGCAGCGGACCGTTTAAATCCTCCCGGGAGCAGCCCCAGAGCCCTGCCTCCCACGATTCAGTTCCTCAGCGAGAAACGAGAAACGTTCAGGAGGCGGTCAGCGCTTCGTAGAGGAAGGGCAGGGAGGTGTCCAGCCGGTAGTCAACTCCTGAGTGGCTGCCGTCGAATTCGTCGTAGCGGTGCTCGATCCCATAGGCCTCGAGCTTGCGGACCAGTTTCCGAGTCCCGAACTGGAGGTTGTACTGATCTCGCCTGCCGCAGTCCAGGTATAGCCCCCGCAGCTTTGAGAGGCTGCGGCGACAGAGGGGGTCGTCGACCAGTTCCAGCGGATCGTGGGCCAGCCAGCGTGACCATCGCTCGGGAATCAGTTCTAGAGTGTGGGGATCAAACGGAAGACGGACCCCGCAGTACTGCTCCGGGTCTGGATCGTAGGTGGCCCCCATGGCAAGAAGGCTCACCGTTTCGAGCCAGCAGCCCTCGAGCCGGGGCCGAGCCCGGAAGTCTTCGAGGAATCGCTCAGGTTGGAAGCCATGTGCTTCAAGCTGTTGCGCTGCCCGGGGGAAAAAGGGCTGAAAAAGAAGATCGAAACCGATGTCTCCGGAGTGGCAGGCGACCCCACCCCACTGTTCTCCGTGGCGGAGTCCCTGTACCAGCGCTCCGTAGCCGCCGCTGGAAAAGCCCACAACACCCCGCATCTGCGCTGACCTCTCAACCGGGAACTCGGAGATCAACCGGGGAAGAAGCTCGGCCACCAGGAAGTCTTCCCAGTTCCCCATCGCCATCGAATTGACATACTGATTCCCTCCCAGAGAAGTGAAACAATCGGGGAAGGCCACGACCACCGGGCCCATCTTCCCGGCCTCAACGAGGCGTTCCACTCTCTGAGGGAAATTCTCGCCAAATGCTTTCCAGGAGGTCATTTTCAGACCGCTGTTGGTGAAGCTGGCCAGGTAGACCAGGAGCGGGAAACGGGTTGCCGAGCCCGCTCCAGAGGGCGGGACATAGACTTGAACGCAGCGGCGGGAGGGATCCCCCAGCCGATTCTCCTGCAGGGCCCGGGAATCGATCCAGGTCTCGACAACCTTTCCCTGGAGCGGAGAGAAACTATGGACTGGCATTCACTTCGGTTGCTTGCGGTAGATGTGAGAAGAGTGACCGAAGAGAACCTCGGCTGCTTCCATGATTGTTTCAGACAGGGTTGGGTGAGGATGGATTGTCGCCACTAGATCCTCCGCCACAGCGGCCATCTCCACTGCCAGGCAGGCTTCGGCAATCAGCTCTCCGGCCCCGGGACCGGTGATTCCGACACCCAGAACGGACTGTGTCTGGGCATCAAAAATGATCTTGGTGAGACCATCGGTCCTACCCAGGGTCAAGGCTCTACCCGAGGCCCCCCAGGGAAATTTGGCGACACTGATTTCGCGGCCTTCCTGCCGGGCCTCGGTCTCCGTGAGACCACACCAGGCGATCTCAGGATCGGTGAACACGACGGCTGGAATGGCAACGTTGTCAAAGACGGTCATCTGGCCGGCGACGACCTCTGCAGCCACCTTGCCCTCCCGGAAGGCCTTATGGGCCAGCATCGGCTGGCCTGAGATATCGCCGATCGCATAGATCGCCGGGTCGGCCGTGCGGCACTGCTGGTCGGTGACAACAAAGCCGTCTTCCAAACCGACGCCGGTGTTTTCCAGGCCCAGGTCACTTGTGTTGGGAGTTCTCCCGACTGCCACCAGTACAGCGTCGAAGATCTCAGAGGAGCTGACCGCCCCTTCCAGGGTAACCTCGACTCCCTTGGCTTGTATCTCCAGGTGAGTGACCTTCGTTTCCAGGCGGATTGCCGCGAACGACTTCCTAAGAGTCTTTTCCAGAGGCCGTAGCAGGTCTCGATCCACTCCGGGGAGCAGTCCGTCTGTCAACTCCACCACTGTGACCTCGGAGCCGAGGGCAGCGTACACGGTTCCCATCTCGAGGCCGATGTAACCCCCACCCACGATCAGGAGCCTGTCGTAGACCTCGCGAATCTCCAGACCGCTGGTGGAATCAAGGATTCGGTCACTCTCTGCTTCGAAGGGAGGAAAGAGAGTGGGGCGGGAGCCGGTGGCGAGGATTGCATTCCTGAAACGGATCGTGGCGGGCTGCCTGCCTTCCACTCTCAACTGTCCGGAGTTTTCGAATACGGCTCGCCCCTGAACGAACTGGACTCCCCGCATTTTTGCAATCTGGCTCAGGCCCCCGGTCAGTTTGTCCACGATGTTGTTCTTCCATTCCCGCACCCGGTCGATATCCACCCGAGGCTTCCCAAACTCGACTCCCATGGTGGAGGCATGAGCTGCCTGCTGGAGAACGCTGGAGACATGCAGCAAAGCCTTCGAAGGGATGCATCCAACGTTCAGGCAGACTCCTCCCGGTCGCTCGTGCAAGTCGACCAGAATGGCCTGCAGCCCGAGATCAGCGGCGTGAAAGGCCGCCGTGTAACCACCGGGCCCTGCTCCTATAACAACAACATCGGTATCATAAACAGCTTGGGAGGCAGGCATTCTTGTTCCTCCAGCCGATCGCTCCCCGCGGTGAACTTGTGCTCAGGCCCTCCAATTCGGTCTCGCGGTGAAGTGCCAACCATGAAAGTGTGGATTTTAGCACGAAAGCCGGGGGCGCTCTCGGAGGTTTAGGAAACGGGTGGCGAAGCTGATTTGCCTTGCTTGGGTGGGCCAAGTATCTTGGTACGAAGGAGATTTGGATGATGATCAGTCGAGACAGCTTCGGGACCCTGTCAAGTTTAGAGATTGAAGGAAAGCAGCATCGCTACTACAGCCTTCCTGCGCTGGAAAGGAAGGGACTGGGAGAGGTCGCCCGGCTTCCGTTCTCGCTGCGGATTCTGCTCGAAAACCTGTTGCGCCATGAAGATGGTGAGTCGGTTACCGCCCAGGACATCAAGGCGCTTGTGAAGTGGGATCCACAGGCAGTGCCGTCCCAGGAGATCGCATTCTCGCCGGCACGAGTGGTGCTCCAGGACTTCACAGGGGTTCCTTCTGTCGTAGATCTGGCGGCCATGAGAGAAGCCATGTCGGGGCTGGGAGGAGATTCCCAGAAGATCAATCCCCTGGTCCCCTCTGAGCTGGTTATCGACCATTCCGTGCAGGTGGACTCGTTTGCCACTGTCACAGCTCTGCAGATCAACGTCCAGAGGGAGTTCGAACGCAACCGTGAGCGCTATGAGTTCCTGAAGTGGGGCCAGACCGCTTTCGACAATTTCAAGGTGGTTCCTCCGGCCACGGGGATCGTTCATCAGGTCAACCTCGAGTACCTGGCCCGGGTTGTCTTTGCCGAAGAATCCGAGGTCGGTCTCCTGGCTTATCCAGACACGCTGGTGGGTACCGACAGCCATACGACCATGATCAACGGTCTGGGGGTCCTGGGCTGGGGCGTCGGTGGCATTGAAGCCGAAGCCGCCATGCTGGGTCAGCCGATCAGCCTCTTGCTCCCCCAGATCGTCGGTTTCCGGCTGGAAGGTGGGTTGAAGGAAGGAGCCACTGCGACGGACCTGGTTTTGACGATCACTGAAATGCTTCGAGAGCGAGGAGTCGTTGGCAAATTCGTGGAGTTCTTCGGGCCGGGGCTCACCGACCTCTCACTGGCTGACCGGGCCACCCTTGGGAACATGTCGCCCGAGTACGGGGCGACCTGTGCCATCTTCCCGATCGACCGGCAGACGATCGACTATCTCCGCTTCACGGCCCGTAGCGAAAGGCGCGTCCGGCTGGTGGAAGCCTACGCCCGGGCTCAGGACCTTTTCCACACTCCCGAAAGCCCTCAGGCGGAGTACTCCGATACGCTGCAGCTGGATCTCTCCACAGTTGAGCCCAGCCTGGCCGGACCAAAGCGGCCACAGGACCGGATTGCTTTGCGGTCCAGCAAGCGGGCCTTCGAGGCAATGGTGGATCAGGTCCGCAGTGCGGCGTCGGGGGACTCCCAAGGCAGCGTTGCCACAGCGACGAGTGCAAAACCGCGAGTCCAGGTGAGCATTGAGAGCCCGGGTAGTCTGGATCTAGAGGAGTTCGAACTCCGGGATGGTGCGGTTGTCATCGCAGCCATTACGAGCTGCACAAACACTTCCAATCCGGTCGTGATGGTGGCTGCCGGACTGCTGGCACGAAATGCCGTAAAAAAGGGTCTGAAAAGACATCCCTGGGTCAAAACCAGCCTGGCGCCCGGGTCCAAAGTCGTAACCGAGTATCTCAACCAGGCGGGACTCTCCCGCTATCTGGACGAGTTGGGGTTCAACCTGGTCGGCTACGGTTGTACGACCTGCATTGGGAACAGTGGACCTCTGCCCGAACCCATTTCTAAAGCCATCAATGAGCACGATCTGATCGCCTGTTCAGTGCTTTCAGGGAACCGGAATTTCGAGGGCCGGATCAGTCTCGACGTGCGGGCCAACTACCTGGCCTCACCACCCCTGGTTGTGGTCTACGCCCTGGCAGGACGAATGGACATTGATCTCTACCAGGAACCACTGGGGAGAGATCTGGCAGGAGGGGAGGTTTTCCTTAGAGACATCTGGCCCTCCCAGGAGGAGATCGAAGAGACGATCCGAAAATCACTTCGGCGCGAAATGTTTGCCGAAAAGTATGCGGATGTCTTCACCGGTGATCTGACCTGGCGGGAAATTACTGTTCCACCCGGCGACCGCTACCAGTGGGTCCCTGCCTCGACCTACATCAAGAACCCTCCTTTTTTCGAAGGAATGACCCCCGAGGTGGAGCCGCCCGGCGACTTCAGAGGGATGAGAGCTCTGGCGCTTCTGGGAGACTCCGTCACAACCGACCACATTTCTCCGGCGGGCGCAATTCCCAGGGACGGGCCTGCCGGGCAGTATCTGATGAGCCATGGAGTCGAACCATGGGAGTTCAACTCCTTCGGTTCGCGACGCGGCAACCACGAAGTCATGATGCGGGGTACCTTTGGCAACATCCGGCTCCGCAACAAGCTGGTCGCGGGGGTCGAGGGCGGCTACAGCCGGATGGAGGAGGGCTCTGAGGTGCTCCCCATCTACGACGTTGCCATGCGTCATGTGGAAGGCGGCACGCCCCTGATCGTGATCGCAGGGAAGGAGTACGGCTCCGGTTCGTCGCGGGACTGGGCGGCCAAGGGAACCCGGTTGCTGGGCGTGAGGGTGGTGCTGGCGGAAAGCTTTGAGCGCATCCATCGCAGTAATCTCATCGGGATGGGCGTCTTGCCCCTCCAGTTCGAAGCGGGTATGTCGGCCAACAGTCTCGAGTTGACGGGCTTCGAGACCTTTGACGTGATGGGTCTGGAGCAAGGTCTGGTCCCGGGACAAAAGCTGCAGGTAGGGGTCCGATCGATCAGCGAGGGCGAGAAGACCTTTGCGGCGATCGTGCGGATTGACACTCCCAACGAAGTTCTCTACTACCAGCACGGTGGCATTCTGCACTACGTTCTGCGCAGTCTGCTCTCATGAGTTTCACGTTCCACGTTGCACGTTCCACGAACCTTCAACTTTCAAACCTTCAGCTTGGAACTCTGGAACGGCGGGGACAGGATGAGGGAGGAGGAAAAGATGTCAGAAGTCGTATACACATCAAGAGTCAAAATTGAGAGGTTGCAAGGTCCTGTTCGACTTGCCTATCTTCCCGCGGAAGACCAGGCTGTCACGTTCGGGGTGCATGGTGATGTGGCCCGGCACTACGGGGTGGGGCCGGAAGACTTCGAGCCGCGGGCGACCACCCTGGATTATGTGATTGCGGCCGCGGGCGGGTGACTGACGGGCACACTGGGAGGCGCGCTGGAAGCGCGTCAGGTTGACGCCGGCAAGGGCAAGCTCTCAGCCGAAGTTAGCGGAGAAGTCGAGTCCGAAGACGGGGTCCTCATTATCCGGCGGATCCACGTCAGCTACAGGATTCAGGCTGATCCAGGCCAGCGGGAAACGATCGAGAGATTGCACTCTGTGCACGCCCGGTATTGCCCGGTTTATCGATCCCTGGAGGCCGCCATTCAGATCACCACGGACTACACCCTGGAACCGGTGCCAGCTGAGAATTGACCACTGACAACGTGTTCAGGTCGCGGGTCCCTGCGGCTCTGATCTGATTTTATCCGCAGCACCAGTCGATTTCTTATCGCCGGGGGGTGGTGCCGAACCCTCCTGGCTCCGTCGCCACAGGGCCGGGGTTAGAAGCCCGAGTAGATAGCCCACGATCAGGCTTCCTCCAATCAGAAAGGTCAGCGGGATTGAGATCGCCAGGAAGAGGATTCTCGCTTCGACGGGGGACGTGTTCTGGATGATCACAGCCAGGCTGAGACTGACCAGAAGCACGATCACGACAATCTTGACTTTGGCTGCCATGGTCATTTTGGGTTCATCTCCTTAGTTCATCGCTTCCGCTTTTCATCACTCTCAGCGGCCAGCTTCTGAAATTCCCTGCCGGCAAAACGGGCCGCCTGAATCCAGATCACAAGGATGATGATGGTGGCAACCGAAAGCCAGCGGACATTGGTAAATCCGGCAAAAAACGTCGTGATCAAGAGGCTCAGGCCAACCGCCACCGCCTTGGCAAAGCGCTGGATGAACATGTCGATAAAAGCTTTGGCCTTGTACTTCTCTTCTCGGGTGGTGGGAACATAAAGAGCCTCGCGACCTGACTGGTTGATTGAGTAGTTGAGTGCGTTGTCGGAGATGCTCATGGCACTTCCAAACAAAAGAAAGGGGGTGAAAAAGAAGCCGGTGGAGCTGAGCAGGATCGCGATGGGCAGAAACAGCAGCGCTGCTCCTACCCCGAAGCGGGTCATAATGAAGCTGGTCAGCAAGAGCTGAACCAGCAGCCCGATCCAGTTCGTGATGGCATACACTGTCGACAAGAGATCGCCTATCGCTGGTCCGGCTAAATAAAAACTGACGGCAGATTTGAACTGGAAATCAACAATTGTGGAGACCATTTCATACAGACCCAGGATCATCACGATGGAGAGAAGGTAACGCGAGTTGAAGACCAGCCGGGCCCCCTCGGTAAGCGGGTTCTGGTTTCTTCTCTGATCCTGAGGTTCAACTTGGTGTCCGGGCTTGAATCCAAAGCTGCGCGCAGCCAGAAAGGCGACCAGGACGATCATGAGCCCGATCAGAACGCAGATCCACATCCACTGGCTGTGGCTGTAAGCATCGAGACGGGCGTTGACGACGTTCGAGCCCACGACCCCCCCAGCAGCCCTCCCAGGATAATCAGACCATAGAGCCTCTTTGCCTGTGTCGGAGTGACACTGTCGTTGAGGAAAGCGAAGAAGGTGGGAACCATCAGGGTGTTGAAGAGATCACCATACAGATAGAACGTCCATATGGTCGCTCCCTTTGGTGCTTGCAGCAGAGAGCTGTAGAGAACGTAACACAGGACCGAAAAAGCTGCGAAGACGTAGGTCAGCTGCTGGCGGCGGAGCCGCCGGGCCAGATAGGCAAAAATGGAGGCGGCCACGAAGGCAACCAGCATGTTGCCCACTTTGGCCAGTAGCTCTGCCTGAGCTGCAGTCATTTGCCAGCCCAGGAGATTGAACCCGGTCTGGTCATAGAACTCGAGGAAAAGAATGTTCTTGAGAGGTCTGAGAATCCAGAAGCTGGTGATGACCAGAAAAAAGTACAGGGCCATCAGGAGGGCCTGGGGCCACTCCTCCCGGCGGATATCCATGACCTGTTGCAGGAGGCTTTGCTGGCTCAAGTGGTCACCCTTCAGTTTCTACAAAGGCACTCTGAACAGGGCTCAGGAACTCCGCCTGGCACCCAGAGTTCGTTTGAGCATAGCATCCAGCAGCCGTCACATTCCAACGTTCCAGGAAACCGGCTTTGCCAGATCTCAGAACCCGGGCGTCAACGAGGACCGAGTTGTAGCCGCGGCCTGCGCCCGCGGTTCTGATCCCGAGCGGTGTCAGCGTGTCAGCATCCTGAACAGACTTGCCGGTAGAGCTTCAGATACTCGCCGACCTTCGGCTGCCAGGAGAAATCCTGGCTCATTCCGTTCTGGACCAGCCGTCGCCAGGCTTCGCGATTCTCGAAGACATCCAGAGCCTGATCCAGCGCCCACCGAAAACCGTCGGCCGTGAAGCGCTCGAAGACGAAACCCGTTCCTTCCCGAGTCGTCGGGTCAAAGTGACTGAGTGTGTCGGCGAGTCCGCCGGTCTTCCGGACGATGGGGACAGTCCCGTACTTCAGGCTGTACATCTGGTTTAAGCCACAGGGTTCATACCTCGATGGCATGAAGAAGAGATCACAGCCGGCTTCGATTCGATGAGCCAGAACCTGGTCGTAGCGATTGACAAGACAGGCTGCACCAGGGAAGTCCCGGGCCAGGTTGGCGAAGAGTCTTTCGTAGCGAGACTCTCCGCTTCCCAGGACTACCAGTTGCAACCTTCCCTCCTGAAGGTATTGGGGGAGCGCCTCTTCGAGAAGTTCAAATCCTTTCTGCCAGACCAGGCGAGAGATCACACCGGCAGTGGGGACTGCGGGATCGTAAGGGAGCCCGAGTTCACGGAGAAGCCCTTCTTGATTGGCCTGCTTGGCCCGAATCGGAGCCAGGCGGGAGTAGTTCACAGGGATATGAGGGTCGAGTTCCGGGGACCAGTTGTCACCATCTACGCCGTTCAGAATTCCTGCCAGACCGGAGGACCGCTCTCGCAGAAGATGGTCCAGCCCGGCACCGTACTCGGCAGTCTGGATCTCGCGGGAATAGGTGGGGCTTACAGTGGTCAGGCGATCACCATGAAGGATTCCAGTTTTGAGGAGATTGACGCGACCCTGGTTCAGGTCTTCCCGGTCCAGACGTGGATGGAACTCGGCAGGCAGGAGCAACGGGGCGCAGTCGGAACTGAAGACGCCCTGGTAGCCGAGGTTGTGGATGGTCAGGAGAGTCCTCGTCCCTTTGAAGAATTCATCCCGCGAATAGACCGTCTTCAGATAAAGAGGAATCAGGCTCGTTTGCCAATCATGGCAGTGAATCAGATCAGGAGCCCATCCCATGGATGTACATCCCAGCAGGGCGGAATGGCAAAGCGCGGCAAAGCGCAGAGGTTCGTCGCTGTCTTCGGTGTAGATGGGACGATCCTGAAAGAACCTGGGAGAGTCGGCGAAGTACCGCTGGATCCCGGAACCGGGATCCCGGAGGTGCCACAGAGAGACACTTGTGTTTGGGGAGCCAAGGGGAAGTGGCAGGCCCCGTCCAGACTCGACAGCGGTCAGAGAGGACGGGTCGACCGTGGAGTAGAGCGGAGTAAAGACACGCACCTCGATCCCGTCGCCGGCCAGCATCCGGCTCAGAGCCGCAACCACATCGGCCAGACCGCCAGCCTTGGAAAAGGGAAAGATTTCAGAGGCGACGAAACAAACTCTCACAGCCTTATCGGTTCGATGGTCAGAAAAACAGGTTGAAGGTTCAAGGTTGAAGGTTCAAGGTTAAGGTGAAAAGCTGAAAGTTCAAAGCGATGGCCAGGAAATGGAAGCGTCTCAACAGCCTGGGCCCCGGCTTGCTCGTCCTCGGCGGGTCCGTCGCAGTGACCCTTCTGTCGGGCTCCTTCCACTACGGAGAGGGCCACGCCGAGCGGCCAATTCTCTGGTTCCTGCTGGCCTATTTCGTGATCTGGCTGGGACTCTTCCACGCCGTCCGTCGGGTCAGAAGGAGAACCGGTGTCTCGGTGGCTGTGATTCTCCTCATCGGCTTCTTGAGTCGAATCGTCCTGCTCCCATCCAACCTGATTCAGGAAAATGATGTCTACCGTTATGTTTTTGACGGTCAGAACCTGCTCGGTGGAGAGAACCCTTACCGCTTGTCCCCGACCGAGACCCGGCATGATCCGAACCACCCGCTGAGTGACGATCTGAGAGGCCCTGAAGCTTCTCTGGTTCTCGAGCGCATCGGTTTCCCCGAGGTCCCAACCGTTTACCCTCCGGCGGCCCTGACCACTTTCGCCCTGGGTGTCCTCATCAGGGGATGGGACTGGAGAGGACTGAGATTTCTTTTTCTGGTGATCGATCTGCTCGTCATTCTCGTTCTTTTGCGGGTTCAACGGTCGTTGGGTGTGGCTCGTGAATGGATTGTCCTGTACGCCTGGAACCCTCTGGTCCTGAAGGAGGTAGCCAATTCAGTCCATCTGGATGTGCTTCTCTGCCTGCTCCTGGCACTGTTGATTCTGGTGCTCACAACTTCGAGGGGAAGACGACTCACCCCGATACTGGCCGGGACTCTTCTCGGCCTGCTCACGCTGACCAAGCTGTATCCGCTCCTGCTGCTGCCAATTCTTGGTCTGTGGCTCTATCGCCGCTTTCAATCGGTGACTTCTGCTCTGGCCTGCGTGGGGGCGACAGGTATGGTCGTGGGTGCAGGCTATCTTCCTTTTCTGGGTGACGGAGTCCGGCCCCTTCTCCGGGGTCTCTCCATTTACGGTCAGTACTGGGTCATGAACGAAGGTGCATTCTCTGTGCTGAGTCTGGTGACCGACCAGGCCAGGGTTGTTATGTTCGCTACCATTGCTCTTCTCTCTCTCCTGATTGCCTGGAGATTTGCCCTTCCAGAGGGCCGGAATCTGGTCATGGCTGCCCAGTTGGTTCTGCTCTTGTGGCTGCTGCTGATCCCAACCCCCTATCCCTGGTATTCGCTTCCCCTGCTGGCGCTGGCCTGTCTCGGTCCTGACTCTGCTGCTGGACGGACCACACTTGGACTGTCTCTGCTGCTGTCCCTCTATTATCTGAGCTTCTTTTTCGAGTACCGTGAGTCGCCGGAATGGCTTTGGGTGCTGACCCGCAGCATCGAACACGCCGGAATCTGGGGATGCTTTCTCTTAGCAGCCCGTGGGACTTCCACCAACCGGCCGGCCTGGAGGCACTAGTGAAGCTCGAACACAAACAACCGGTTGGCTTTCTCTGCGGTTACGAAGGCGTAGCGTCCATCCGGGGTGACGTCCACGTCAATGGCCCCCTTCCCAACCGGGAAACTGCCAATTTTCTCCACATCCGGGCTGAATACGGAAACCGTGTTGTCGCCCGATTCGACCACAAACACGCGTCCGCTCGAGTCTACATCGAGGGAAAAGGGTCGGTTTCCGACCCGCACGCGGCGAACTTCTTCCAGGTCAAGGAGATCGATCACCGAGAGATCATTGGTCTTTGAGTTCGTCACGTACAGGGTATTGCCGTCGGTTGACGTGCCCACGCCGGCTGGTTGCACACCCACCGGTATCTGTTTGATGACCTCTCTGGAGTTGGTATCGATGACCCATACGTCGTTGGAACCTGCGCAAGCCAGAAACAAGTAGTCGCCCAGCGGCGAAACAACCCCCGTGATGGGTGTGACTCCGACCGTAATCTCCTCGATGATTCGATGGGTTGAGGCGTCAATGACGTCCACTTTGCCATACTTGCCGGTGCCCCAGTTGGCGACAAACAAGAGCAGTCCCGAGGGAGAGGCGACTACATTTGCAGGTCTGCCTCCGACCTTGATGTCATCGATTACCTGATGCGACTTCGAGTCGATAACCTTGACCAGTCCGTTTTTCCTGTTGGTGACGAAGATCTTGTCTCCCGCAGAAGAAACCGCAATGCCGAGAGGTTCGTAGCCAGCGTAGAAACTCCCCGTAGCACGGAGGGTGTTCACATCAATGATGGTAACTTCGTTGGAGGCAAAGGCAGTCACGAACAAAAACTGACCGTTCACGCTGAAAGCCGAAAAATGAGGTGCCTTGCCCACTTTCAGCTTGCCAACCGGTTTGGCCGAGAAAGCGTTCCCTGCAGGCAGGGCTGTTCCGGAGAGCAGAACCAGGGCCACTCCAACAAGACAGAATCGACTTCTTGAGTTTTTCACAGTAAACTCCGTTTTGACTGACCTCGGCGCCATTCACAGGCAAGTACCGTATTCCTCATGAGCTGAGCTATCGTGAGAGGCCCCACTCCGCCCGGAACGGGGGTGATGGCTCCCGCTAGGCCCATGGCCTGCATCGGATGAACATCTCCAACCAGGCAGGAACCTCTCTTGCGGAAAGTCTCCAGACGTTTCGGGTCCTCCCCGAACAGATGTCGAACCTGACTCAGAGTTTCAGCGCGGTTCATTCCAACGTCAATCACGGTAGCGCCCGGTTTGATGAAGTCTCCTGTCACCAGCCCAGCCCTGCCCACTGCCGCGACCAGGATGTCGGCCTGGGAGCTTACTTTCGGGAGATCGCGAGTTCTGGAATGACAGAGAGTCACCGTGCAGTGCTCTCGTAGAAGGAGGAGCGCCAGGGGTTTGCCCACTATGTTACTGCGGCCGATGACCACGGCCCTTTCCCCGACCAGGGGTATTCTTTCGCGTCTCAGTATCTCCAGAATTCCGGCCGGTGTGCAGGGCACGAAGGAGGGCTTTCCGGTGCACAACTTCCCCACGTTAACAGGGTGAAACCCGTCGACATCTTTGGCCGGATGGACGGAATGGAGGATCCGGTCTGCTTCAATGTGGTGCGGCAGAGGAAGCTGGACAAGGATTCCGTCGATGTGATCGGACTGGTTCAACTGTCCAATGGCGGAAAGGAGGTCGCGCGTCGACACACACTCCGGAAGGTTCACCTGCTCGGAGTGAATTCCGAGTTCCTCACAGGCACTGGTCTTGTTTCGAACATAGACTTGAGAGGCAGGATTGTTGCCCACGAGGACCGCAGCCAGTCCGGGTTGAAATCCTCGTGCAGAGAGCCTTCCAACCTGTTCGTCGACTTCCTGTTTGATGTCCCGAGCAATCTTCTTCCCGTCGATGAGACGGGTCTGAACTTGAGTTGGCATGACTTGTGGATCTTATCAGAAAGGGTCTCCGGGTTCCGAGTTCCGGAGGTCTTGAGAGTGGGAGGGCCTCAGGGCGGGAAAGCGGGAGAGGGCTCAGGGCTCCGGCCGGGAATTTAAACGTTCTCCGCCCTGAGTCCCCTTCGGCTCTCGGAATCCACCACCAGAGTTCCTCCCACTCTCTCAATCCTGGAATCTGGAATCGAACTACTCAGTCCCGCCGTCCTCTCCCGCGCTCGAGCCGTAAAGATTCTGGTAAGTCAGGTAGTTTCCCAGGACTTTCAGCACATAGAGCTTGGTTTCACGGAAGCCGATATTTGCAATAAAGTGTTCAGGCTCCGACTGGCTGCCTTTTGCCGCCCAGCGTTTCGCGTTGGAACTCCCTCCGTTGTATGCGGCTAGAGCCCGTTCCTTCGAATCGCCGTGCTCCTTCAGCAGCTTTTTCAGGTGGTAGGCTCCCAGGCGGATGGACACGTCCGGTCGGTAAAGATCGGCAGCGGTCGGAGGAGACATGGAGAGTTCCTCTGCAAGGCGCCGGGCCGGGCTCTCCAGGAACTGCATGAGACCCCGGGCTGATGCCACCGACTTGGCTCCGGGGTCGAAGCGGCTTTCCTGATAGATGACAGCCAGCAGCAGGTGGGGGTCGACCTGGCTCCTCAGGCCTTCCTTTTGAATCAGTGACCAGTAGTGCCTGGGGTAGACCAGTTCCTGAACGGGTTCGGGAAGCTGGTCGGGCCAGGTTCCTCGAAAGCGGGAGTTCAGCAGCCGTTCTGCTGCCAGCAATGACTCCCGGGGTAATCCACCCTGGTCGGAATAGAAGGCCAGATTGAACAAGTAGGCATCTACATTCGGAAAGGCCTTGGGGCCCGCTCGTTTGATGGCCCGGGCAGCCTCGCTCGTCAATCCCAGGAAGAGCAACTCCTGCACCCGGGTGAGCGCTTGAGGGCGTTGGGTCGGAACCTCCTTCGCGAAATGCATCCAGTGCCCTCTCCTCCTCCCCGGTTCGGATCAGGCACAGCCCTTTGAAGTACTGGATCTCCTCCATGGTAACGCCGGAAGGAAGCCTGCGGGAGCTCAGCTTGTCGAGATGGGACAAGTGCTGAAGTGTCTCCTGGTAGCGTTGCTGTTCAACATAGAGTCGGGTCAGGTAGTAGTGGAACTGGTTACGCTCGGATGCTTTGACTGTTTGCAGGGCCTGAAGAGCTGTTCTCTCGGCTTTCTCGTCGTCCTCCAGCCAGCGATAGCTGTCGGCCAGGTTGTAGTAAACGCGGGCAGCTCGTCGATTGGTCGGATGGGCCGCCAGAAATTCCCGGTATTCCCGGGCAGCCGAGGGATAGCTGAGTTTTCGAAGGGCGGTGTTGCCGGCCTGGTACTTGCAGAAGATGCCCCAGTCTGAAGCTGGAAACTGATTGTAGCACTGGAGGTAACTCTCAAAGGCCTTCTCCAACTGGCCGTCAAACACGTAACTTCTCGCCAGCAGATATCGATACTGCGGAGCAGAGAGGCTCTTCGGATACTTGTCCAACAGGTATTTGAAGTAGTCGCGTGCCAGGCGAGTATGCCGATTGTTCATGAGGACCCTGCCTCGCTGGCGAAGTCCCGACTCGGATGACCTGGAAGGAGGCTGGAGCTCATGCAGCTCAAGAGTCGCCTTCAGAGCTGCATCATCCTGCTCGTTTTTCTTGATCAGGTTCCGAAGATCCTTGATGGCTTCCCCCGGCTGATTCCTGGGCAGGTGCAGTCGCGCGTGTTCCAGCGCGGCCCTGCGAGCGTGAGATCCGGCTCCTGCCCTCCACACACGGTTGTACCATTCAAGGGCCTGGTCGAGTTCCTTCTCCTTCTTCAAAGAGTCTGCGTAGGCAAGGGCCCACTCAGACCACGAAGGGTGCCCTGGATAATGTTTCAGGAAGTCCTTGAGTTCGGATCTCCATTCTCCGAATGGTCTCTCTTGTCTTGCTTCCACCCGCGCCTGCAGAATCGAATCACCCAGAAGGGACTTCCTCCAGTCGAGTACCGACAGCAGGGCTTCGCCTTCGCGGCTATGGCCCGACTCGATCAACAAGCGGGCCTTCAAGTAGGCCAGACCGTTCAGCCGAAAGAGCTCCGGATGGTTCTTCTCATGCTTCGCCAGCAGATCCAGGGCGGTTTCCGGATCCCCGGCAGCCCGGGCGGCGCGAACACTTGGCATCGGGTTCTCGGCGGCGACGGGGACAAGAAACAAGAACAGGAGACCGATGATTTGAAGCACACAAGTATTATAGGAATCAGACCGACGCCCGGGGGTGAGAGCGCTCATATATTGAAATGCGTCCGCGGGCCTCAATGTTGCCTGTCAGGGATAAATCCGATGGAGCATTCTCGGAAAGGGGATGGTCTCTCGGATGTGCTTTAGTCCGCAGATCCAGGCCACGACTCTCTCGATCCCCATTCCGAACCCTGAGTGAGGGACGCTGCCATAACGGCGCAGATCGAGGTACCAGCGAAACGCATCTTCGGGCAGTTCGTGTTCCCTGATCCTTTGCTCGAGCAGTTCCAGGTCATGAACCCGCTGGCTGCCCCCTACGATTTCTCCATAGCCTTCAGGAGCCAGCATGTCCATGCACAGGGCGAGGCTCGGATCCTTCGGGTCCGGCTGCATGTAAAAAGCTTTGACCTCAGCCGGGTATCGATGCACGATCACAGGCTTCTCAAACCCTTCTGAGATGACGGTTTCATCACCGCTGCCAAAATCTGAACCGCGAGGCGTTTCCGTTCCCTCTCGCTTCAGGATGTCAAAAGCCTCGGCATAACTGATCCGAGGGAAGGGAGGAACGACTCGGTTCAAGATTTCGGTGTCTCTCTCCAATGTCTCCAGTTCCGGGACGCGCTTCTCCAGCACCTGCTGAACAATGTAGGAGACATATTCTTCGGTCAGTACCATGAGGTCATCCAGGTCGGCGAATGCAACCTCCGGTTCGACCATCCAGAACTCCGTCAGGTGACGACGGGTCTTCGACTTCTCCGCGCGAAAAGTGGGTCCAAAGCAGTAGGTCTTGCCCAGTGAGGCACAGGTAGCTTCGTTGTAGAGCTGACCGCTCTGCGAGAGGTAGGCCAGCTCGCCGAAATAGTCAAGTTCGAACAGAGTGGTCGTCCCTTCACATGCCGCCGGCGTCAGTATCGGGGTATCGACCAGAGTGAATCCGTTGTTATCCAGATAGTCTCTCGCAGCGCGTATGATCTCGCTCCGAATCCGCAGGACTGCATGTTGACGTGTGGAACGAATCCAGAGGTGGCGGTGCTCCATGAGAAAGGAGGTGCCGTGTTCCTTGGGAGTGATCGGATAGGGCGCGGCCTTGTGAACAATGCGGAGGTGCGCAACATCCAATTCAAACCCACCCGGAGCCCGGGCATCTTTCCGGACTTCCCCCGTCACTTCAACCGATGATTCCTGGGTGAGGGAATCGGCTGCTGAAAAGACTTCTTCAGAAACATTGCCCGCGAAGACCACGGCCTGAACCGTTCCAGTCCCGTCCCGGATCAAGAGAAAGCGAAGCTTACCTTTGTCGGTTCGGTTGTAGACCCACCCTCTGACAGTGACACTGCTCCCAACCTGTGTTCCCAGATCCCCTGCGTGTACGCGCATCCTGGTACCGTCAGCGATGGTCCCGGCATCGCAGTCCCTCTCGTCGCAGCCTCACCTGGCAGGGCTCACCGCCAACGTTTAACCTGTCAACGATTGGCCAGTTCCGACTCAACAAGCCGTTGGATTACCGGGAAATCCCCCAGAAAATCAAGCGAAAGGAGAGTCCGGTGGAGCGAGCCGGGCATGTACTGTTCGTAAATGAAATTCTCGCGTACGACAACCTGATAGCCAAAGGTACCCAGGGCCTTGAACAGTCTCTGAACGACCATCAGGTGAAACTGTTTTTGGAACTGGTCCCGGGTTGCCTCCAGTCCTGCATTTTTCAAAAAGTAGTCCAGGTACTCATCGACTTCCCGGGCCGGCAACTCGCAGGAGTCTTTGAGCAAGGAGGCCAGGTCGTAGGAAGCCGGGCCCCAGCGGGCATCCTGAAAGTCGATCACGTGCAATCGGTCCCTGAGCAACATCAGGTTCCTGACGTGATAATCGCGGTGACAAAGAACGCGGGGAAGCGCGGACAATTCCAGGGCAATGCGATCGCATTCTTCCTGGAGCCCGGAGAAACTCGGTTCCTCGAACTGACGGTAATTCCCCAGGTAATGTCTGCGAAAGAAAGCAAACTCCCAGTCCAGCTTTTCCCGGTCAAAGGCCAGGCTGGCTGCTTCATAGCCGGGCAGGACGCGACGGCTGCCCCGACTCTGGATGCGGAGGATGTGGTCGATAGCTTCTCTGATTCGCTCCTGTCTCTGCCGGGGAGTGGCCGTCATCAGGTACTCCTGCAGGGTTAAATTGCCCAGATCTTCCTGAAGGACGATTCCCAGTTCACCGTCCAGGTCCAGAATCCTGGGAACCGGCACCTCGATTGAGGTCAGCAGGTCGTAAATCTGCTTGTAATTGAAATTCTCAGGATCAAAGGGTTCAGGGTAGGCCGCCAGGACGAAAGAGTCCCGTGAATCGGAAGTGTAGCGAAAGTACTGCCGCATGGAGGCATCGCCAATCAGCTTGGCGACACGGAAATGGTTGAAACCGGGTTGAAATTGACGGCGGACGTAGGCCATGAGCCGCTGTTGGATAGGTGGGAACTCTTTTGAGGTCATTCCGGGCGTAAAGGCCAAACCAGGCAACCTTCCTCTTCTACCGGCTGAGTGACAGAGGAAGTAGGCCCTGGATCGATTCTTTGCGTGGCAATGACATCGCTCAACTGAGAGTGGTCAGGGATCCTCACGCCGGAGCAGATTATAGCATTGCTCACGATACAGTTCTTGCCGATCTCAGCCTCCTCCCAGAGTATGGAGTCCTGTATCTTCGACCCGGCCCCTATCAAGCATCCGCTTCCCGCTATCAGACCCGATTCGGCAGGTTGTTCCTTCTGCAGCGTCAACTCTCCGGCTCTTTTCCGGTGGAGCAGGAGAGAACCCTGCAGGTATCGCCAGGGCGTACTGCACTCAACCCAGAGGCTGCTGCTGACATATGCGAGAACCCGGGTCCCTTTCGCGATCAGCGACGGGTAAACATCTTTGACCAGGTCACTCCTGGCGGAGATTTCGCCCAGAACCTCGTGTTTCATGATCTGAATTCCGGTAAAGATGTAGGGCCTTCCCGGCCCTTGAGGCCCGAAACCCACTACCCGACCGTCCACATCCAGGCGGACCGGATTGAAGGGAGATCCGGCCTCAAAGGGAACGACTACCAGTGTGACCAGTGCCTCCTCCCGGCAATGGAAGCTCACAACACTCGACAGTTCGAGATCGGAATAGATCTTCCCGTTGACCACCACAATATGATCAGCTTCGAGCCACTTTTCTGCCTGCCGCACCCCGCCGGCTGTACCCTGGATCTCCGCTTCCTCAGAAAACACAATCTCCACCGGTTTCCCCGCGTCAACACCGGGTCTCTTGTATTCCTGCAGGGCGGAGATCACAGTTTCGGGCAGATGGTGCAGATTCACGACGACTGCTGCAGGATTCAGTTTTGCGATCAGATCCATCGAATAGTGGATCAGGGGTCTGCCCAGAAAAGGCACTGCCGGCTTGGCTCGCAATCTGGTGAGGGGCAGGAGCCGCTTCCCCAGGCCAGCTGCCAGCACCATCGCGCTGATCCGGCTACTCTCAGGACGCATGCGTTACCCGCCCCAGGCCGGCTCTGGCGTACAGACTCACGTAGGACTCTTTGACCGCGTCCTGGAGATCGAGATCGAGCCGTCTGGCCGCCTCTCTGATCTGCGGCTCTCTTCCCTCGATTTCCAGAAAGAACCCAACCGGTGTCTGGTCCAGGCAGATTTCCACCTCCCCATCTTCCAAGGTCCAGGTTCGAATCTCCCGCTCCTTGGAGTAGAGGAACTGCGGGCGCAGGCCGAGCTGAGCCAGGATCTCTCTGGTTTCCTCCGGTTGCGTCACTTCGGTCTGGATCTCGGGGCGGCTCTTCAGAAGGGGGTCTTCTTCGATCTGGCCCTTGAAAGTGAGCAGGCTCGCGCCGGCGTAGGAGCGCAGACGCAGAGCACAGCCCGACTCTCGCAGCCTGTGGTCAGCGTAATCAAAGAGGACATTGAGTTCGGTCTGGCTCTCCGTCTTCACGACGCTGCCCAGCTGTTCCAGCCTGCTCCGAACGGACCGAAAGCCCTCGAGGGTCAATCTCACTTTCAATTCTGTCTCGGTTGTCATCGATTGCTGATTCACTGGTAAATCAGGTAGCCACTCCTGATTCGCTTGAACTGGTCCAGGCCCGGCCTCCAGCTTGACTCGATGCTCTCCAAGTCGCTCCCTGCCTCGATCTGCAGGCGGATTGAATCGGTTCCGCACAAGATGTCAAAGGGCAGCTTTTCGAACTCGTACTCGTAGGGGGGGGCGAGCCACTCGAACCGATCCGGGTTGACCGATCGATAGGCGAGCAGCAGCCCCAAACCAGTGCGGAAAGGTCTGTAGCTGCGAGGATCAGTCACGTGAATCTGGACACCACCAATGAAATCTCCCTCCCATTTGTGAAAGGTGGGCACGGTGAAGACAGGCCGAAATGTCGCTGAGTCCTGAGCGAGATTCCCCAGGAGAGGCAGCAGCCGTTCGGGTCGCACCCAGGGGGCGCCGCTCATTTCGAAGGGGCGAGTGGTACCTCTTCCCTCGGAGAGATTGGTCCCTTCAAAGATCACCACCCCCGGGTAGATCAGAGCGGTGTCCG
Source organism: Acidobacteriota bacterium (assembly GCA_965248635.1). GTDB lineage: Bacteria > Acidobacteriota > UBA6911 > RPQK01 > CBDAPI01 > CBDAPI01. The sequence continues at coordinate 1,780,340 of OZ252114.1, forward strand.
GAGTGGGAAGGTTGGGAGAGGGGATCACCCAGGGTAGTCCCGTGTCTGAAAAGAACATGTGGCGCTGCCACCCGGACATGGGAACCACCTGCAGGCGGCAGCCGATTTCCATCTCCTCATTGAAATAGCGAGCCAGTTCACCGATCGTCAGTCCGTGTCGGATGGGTAGGGGATAGAGTCCAACAAAAGAAGAGAACCCGGGCTCCAGTACGGGCCCTTCGACATCAACTCCGTTGATGGGATTGGGGCGGTCCAGGACGATCACCTCGACGTCGGCTTCCCGACAGGCCTCCATCGCCAGCACCATGGTGTACACGTAGGTGTAGATGCGGGCACCCACATCCTGCATATCAATCACAAGGGCATCGATCTCGCCGAGCATCTCGGCCGTAGGTTTTCTGGTGTGTGAGTAGAGGCTGTAGACAGGAAGATCTGTGACAGGGTCCCGGTAATCCTGCCACTCGATCATGTTGTCCTGAGTCTCACCCCTGGCCCCGTGTTGAGGTCCCATCAGGGTCGTGACCGTAATCTCCCGATGGCCCCACAGGAGGTCCACGATATGGTGGAGTCTACGGTCAACAGAAGTTGGATTGGAGAGGATGCCGATCCGCTTTCCGCGCAGCAGATCGAGGCGGTTCCCAAGCAGGACCTCGAGTCCGGGAATGACGTTCATATCGCTCTTACCGGATCGTAAAACCGGATCGGCTCAATCCTGGAAATGACTCCCAGCTCCTGTGCATGCCGGAAGAACAGGTCAAGGCCTCGCAGATGGACCTCATCGAGTGAATAGTCCAGGTTGTCGAGCAGGTAACTGGAAATGACGTCTCTGGAGACCCCCAATTTCTGTGAATAGACCTCGGCGATTGTCGAGACTGAGCGGAGGCCGGCCTGCCTGGAGAGCAGAAAAAGCCCGGCCTTGTTTCCCAGGTCGACTCCCTCCCGAACAGCCCACAGCGCAAAGACGAAGGGCAGCCCGGTAAAGCGATACCACTCCTGGGCCAGATCGTGCAGGAGGAATCGATCTCGTGGCACCCGAAAGGCAGGATTTCCGATGATGAGAGCCGCGTCGAAGCGAGAAAGCATGCGTTCCGGATCTGCTTCATGAGGATGATACGTAATGTTCCGACGGCCCAGGAATTTTTCCAGGATGATGCGAAGGAGGACCACCGATGTGCGGCTGGAAGTGTCGAGAGCGACGCTCTCGACCTGCTCCAGGGGAACCCGGCTGGCGAAGAGCACTGTTCGCGCCTCCCGACGCGAAGAGATGGAGAGGTCAGGGAGGATTCGCAGGCCCGGGATGCGCTGGTACTCAATTGCGGGGATGAGCCCGACGTCAGCTTCCCGGGCGGCCAGCTGATCCGCGCATTCGGAAGGAACAGCCAGTTTCAGGTCGAAATCTCCCTGGTGACGGCCCTCCAGGAAGGCCCATCCCAGCGGAACAGAATTGAGAAACTCGATAAAAGAAACGCGAATCCTTTGGTTGCCCGGCACGGGTTTCACTTTATCAGGGCTCCAGCGATCGCTGGAACCCCAAAAAAGATTGCAGTTCGCACTCCAGGAGAGCATTGGCGTTATAGGTTGTGTGAACCAGGAAACCTTTGCCTGTCTGGCGCTCTCACTGATTCCGGGTCTGGGACGAAAAGAGATTCACTGGTTAATCGAAAACTTCGGCACTGCCAGCCGCGTCCTGACAGCTCCCCGAGAATCGCTGCGGAGATCCGGACTGGACTCTGCTGCTATTGCCTCCATTCTCGCGGGCGGGGCTCTCAAAGAGGCAGAACTGGAGGCGGCACGCGCCGGAAAAGCCGGTGTCGGAATCATCTCGGTTTACGATGAGCGATTTCCCCCGCTGCTGAAGGAAATCCAGGACCTGCCGATCACTCTCTACTGTCACGGAGATGTGACCTCTCTCGCCGGACCGAATGTGGCCGTGGTCGATCCCGGAAATGCTCCATTTACGGCCGCGAAGTCAGCAGAAAATTCTCCCTGGAGCTGGCCCGTAGCGGCTTGACGATCGTAAGTGGCCTGGCCCGAGGTATTGATTCGGCTGCCCACCTCGGGGCTGTAGAAGTGAATGGCCGGACCATCGGAGTGCTTGGGTGTGGAGTCGATGTCGTCTATCCGAGGGAGAATCGAAAGCTCTTCTCTCGGGTTCGCGAGTCGGGATGCCTGATCAGTGAATTTCGGATGGGAACCTATCCTGCGCCTCGGAACTTCCCGGTTCGGAACCGCCTCATCAGCGGGCTCAGCTACGGCACCCTCATCAGTGAGGCCACCGAGTTCTCCGGGTCCCTGATCACGGCGCGCCTGTCCCTGGACCAGAACCGCGAAGTCTGGGCAATCCCCGGAAACATCACCTCTCCAGGGAGCTACGGCCCCAACTATCTGATCCAGCAGGGAGCCCGGCCGGCCCTGTCCCCTCAGGATGTACTGGAGGATCTTCCGCCACTGGTACTGATGGGTCTGAAGGAACGAGCCGAACCGGATCAACCGCTTCACGAAAACGACGCCAAGAATCGGAATCGGCACCTGCACCTCGACGACTCCGAGAAGAAAATTTTGAAACTTCTCGCCTTGGCCAGGGCTCTTCACATAGATTGGATCGTCGAGCAGATGGAGATGAAGCCGGAGCGTCTGAGCGCGATTCTGCTGGACCTGGAACTCAAGGGTTTGATCCGGCAGTTGCCGGGAAAACGCTTCGCCCGGATGCTCCCTCCGCCAGGTGCTTTCGGGATGTGAAGTGCCGATCAAATCTTTTCGCTCCGCTGACTGAGAGGCAGCCGTGTGCTATAGATTGAATTAAGGAGCTGTGGGAACAGCCAGTTGACATGGGTAACTGAGAAGTTGAGGAAGTTGAGAATGAATGCTCGAAGGAATGAACGCTGATGGCTAAGTCGATGGTGGTGGTCGAGTCGCCGGCCAAGGCTAAGACCATTGAACGCTACCTGGGTCGGGATTACGTCGTGAAGGCGTGTTCGGGGCACATCAAGGATCTTCCCAGTCAGGGTTTGAACGTAGATGTGGACCAGGACTTCAAGGCCACCTACAAAGTGCTGCCGGGCAGACAGAAGATTGTCCGTGCTTTGAGGAAGCTTGCCCGAAAATCAGACACAATCTTTCTGGCGGCGGATCCGGACCGCGAGGGTGAAGCGATCTGCCAGCATCTGGCGGAGGAACTCGTCAAGTCCGACGATCAGAAAGTTCGGCGGGTTCTTTTCAACGAAATCACCAAGAAAGCGATCCTGGATGCCTTCGAACGGGCCGGGAAGATTGACTCGAACAAGGTCGCGGCCCAGCAGGCCCGTCGAATTCTGGACCGCCTGGTTGGTTACAAGGTGAGTCCCCTCCTCTGGAAGAACATTCGGCGGGGGCTGTCGGCGGGTCGCGTTCAGTCCCCGGCGCTGCGCCTGATCGTGGACCGCGAGAAGGAGCGCAACGCTTTCGTCACTGAAGAGTACTGGAATTTCTCAGCCCGGCTGCGGGCCGGCACGCCTCCGGCCTTTGCAGCCAGGGCGGTCAAGCTGGACGGTAAGAAGTTCAAGATTCCGAACCAGGAGGATGCCCAGCGGCTGCTGGCCGATCTGAAGGGCGGTAATTTTGTTGTCTCTTCGGTTCAGACGAAGGAAAAGAGACGTCGTCCGGCGGCTCCCTTTATCACCAGCACCCTGCAGCAGGAAGCCTCGCGCAGACTGGGCTTTTCGGTCAGCAGGACAATGAAGACGGCGCAGAGTCTCTATGAGGCCGGCTCGATTACCTACATGCGAACCGACTCGACTCGGCTCTCGCCCCAAGCAGTGGGCGAGGTCCGTCAGTTCATTGAAGAGTCTTACGGAAAGCCTTACCTGCCTTCCAGGTCGGTCGTCTTTCAAAACAAAAAAGGCGCTCAGGACGCCCACGAAGCCATCCGGCCTACCGCTAGTTTCCAAACCCCGGAAACCGTGAAAAGCCTGGGGCAAACCGATGGCTTCCGGCTCTACCAGTTGATCTGGAAGCGCTTCGTGGCCTGTCAGATGCAGCCGGCTCTGTTTGACCGGACAGAGATTGAGATCGAAGCCCCAAGAACGCAGTTCAAGGCCGCTGGAGACGTGCTCAAGTTTGACGGTTTTCTCAGGGTCTACCAGGCCATGGAGACCAAGAAGCCGGAGGGCGGCAGCCAGACGACCGAGGAGGGCCTGCTTCCCAGGGTGGAAGCAGGCGAAGTGCTTTCCGTGCTCGAGATCCTCCACGAGCAGAAGTTCACCCAGCCTCCTCCCCGCTATTCGGAGGCGACTCTGGTAAAAGCTCTCGAAGAAAAGGGAATTGGCCGCCCCTCGACTTACCAGGACATACTGCGGAAGATTGAGCGCGAATATGTGGAGAAGAAGGAACGCAAGCTGGTTCCCACGGAAATAGGGACGGTTGTGACAGAGCAGCTGGTTAATCATTTCGAAGATCTCTTCGACTATGACTACACGGCACGACTCGAGCAGGAACTTGACAACATCGAGAAGGGAGAGCGGGACTGGTTGGACGCCCTGCGCGCCTTTTACCAGGACTTCTCCCGGGAACTGGCGGCCGCCTCGGAAGGGATGAAAAACCTGAAGAGGGAGGAGAAGCCGGCTGGCTTTGACTGCGAAAAATGCGGCTCTCCCATGGTTGTGAAATGGGGGCGTTTTGGTCGTTTCGTCGCCTGCAGCAACTACCCGGAGTGTAAGAACACCAGAGAGGTTCCCGGAGAAGAGACGGACAGTGATACCGCCTTGGATGAACAGGCCTGTGACAAGTGCGGCAAACCCATGGTCAAGAAGCGTGGACGCTTCGGAGAGTTCCTGGCCTGTTCCGGGTATCCCGAGTGCAAGAACACACGGCGTATTGTCCGGGTCGGTGATCACGTCCAGGTCAAGGCCGACAAAGAGCTGGATGAGAACTGCCCCAGGTGCGGCAAACATCTGATCGAGAAGCAAGGGCGCTTCGGCGAGTTTGTGGCCTGCAGCGGCTATCCTGAGTGCCGCTACATCCGCCGCGAGACCACCGGGGTGACCTGTTCGAAGTGCGGCAACGGCGAGATGATCCAGCGAAAGTCGAAGCGAGGTCGAATTTTTTACAGCTGCGATCAATATCCGAAATGCAAGAACCTGCTCTGGCAGAAGCCCGTGCCGGAATCCTGTCCTCAATGCGAGAAGCCTTTTCTTCTCGAGCGAGAGACTAAGCGAGAGGGTCTGATTCGGGTCTGCAGCGAAAAGGAATGTGACTATAAACGGGTTCTTGATCAACCCGAGACCAGCGTCCAGCAGTCCACCTGAGTACTCTCTTACATAAGTACGTTGCCGTACCTGTGAAGCCCTTTTGTCTTTAAAAAGTAGTGCATGTTAGACTTGATGTCGGTGTCTGTTTGCCGGAACCGGGCAGCACGCAACCCTGGTGGGGCCACTGCGACTATGCAAGTTGGAAGAGGTAGACCGCTAGTTCTATCCGGACTCCTTTTCGCTTCACTGTTCTGCCTCCAGGCAGCCAGTGTCCTCGACTTTCCCAGACTCTCCAACCAGTCGGGAAGCATTGTGGGTGTGGTCATCGTGAACCCGGATGGTGTTGACGCGCCAGTGGCTATAACCGCCTATGGGATGGGGGGACAGATTCTGAGTGCCAGTCAGGCGATGATCCCTGCCGGGCAGCGCCTGGGGGGCCTGACCTCTGATCTTTTTCCCAACCTGGATGCTGATGTTGTGGGCTGGTTCCAGGCTGTCAGTGATGTATCCGGACTTACCGGGTTTTTCCTGTTCCTGAACAGTGACCCCAGCGAACTTGATGGCGCCGACCTCCCCATTCGGGACCGGGACATTGTCTTCAACAAGATTCAGATCGACGGAGAATTGAGCACAGAGCTCAACATCGTCAACCCGGGTAGCAGCACTTCCATCCAGTTGGAACTCACACTGATCGGGGCTGCCAACCCGCTGGAGAAGGGGCTCGATCTCGTCGCCCGGGGGGCAGCCCGGCTCGATGTGGCGACGTTCTTTGGCGTCAACCAGGTTTCGCCCGGGGCCTATGTCATTGTGAATGCGCCCGCAGACATTGTGGGGTTCGAATTCATCCGCCGCCAGGGAGCCGACCTGCAGGGGCTCAACGCCCGTAGCGCAGAAGAGTTTTTGAATACGCTCTACTTTGCCCAAATGGCCGTTCTGGGTCCGTTCGAAACAGAACTCGGATTGGTGAATTATTCGAGTCAGTCGGTCATTGTTATGGTAACAGCCCATCGGCCCGACGGCAGCCTCTTTATCGAAGCAACGCAGCAGAATCCAGTCACGATCGCACTGGCGCCCGGCGGCAGCGAAAACCGAGATCTTCAATCACTTTTTGGGTTCCAGGGAGATGCGGTCCTGGAAGGCTGGCTGGAGGTTACGGCCAACACGGAAGCCATCAACGGGCAGCTGACCTACCGGGTGGTTGACTCGGGCGCAGCGGCAGCCGTCGCTGTGGTTCCCCAGGGCAGCAAGGCCTCGATCTTTGCCCACGTGGCCACCACCCTCGGATTCTTTACGGGCATTGCGGTACTCAATTCAGCAGCGCTTCCAGCCACCGTCGAAATTGCGGTTGTGGATTCCGAAGGGACCTTTCTGGGAGGTTTCACAAGGGTGCTCAATCCCGGTGCCAGAATCAGTGAGCTGATTACGGAGCTGGTGGAGGAAGCAGCCAATCTGGCAGGCGGATTTATCTGGCTCAGGAGCAACGTACCCCTGTTTCTCAGCGTTCTGTTTGGATCGGTCCAGGGTGACGTTCTGCCAATGTTCCTGCCCAGCATGTCTCCCAGAACTTTGACCCAACCGGAGGGCTGCTCGAAATTAAGATCAATCCTCCTCTGGCAGTCCTTTCCCCCACCAATACTCAGGGCTTTGCGGTCGAAGGCGGTTCGGGGGCGATTGATTGGGCGGTAAACGACATTCCCGGGGGCTCGGCTCAGTTTGGCACCATCTCCAGTACGGGTGTTTACACCGCTCCCGCCATTGTGGTTGCTGACCTTCCCATCACGGTGTCAGCAAGAAGCGGTAACCAGAGCACGGCGGCGGGAGTGGACTTGATTTCGGAGCAGGAACTGGTCGGGGACCTGGGCATCGTTCAGTCGGTTGCCTATTTAGGCGGTCTGGACCGGCTCTTTTCGGCGGAATTAGTAGCACTTGCAGAGCCGGCCCGGGAAGAGAGGCCGGCTGGCTTCCTGGACAGCGCGGTCTTCGACATTACGCCTCCGGATACTCGCTTTCAGCTGGCTGGTTTCGACGACACGATCACAAGTATGATCTCGTTTCTGGCTCGAGATGGTCGGGAGTACCTGTTCTTTTGCGCCAGTGATTCCGGCACGGTGCAGCGGCTGGATCCTATCTCAGGGGCCACCACCGTTGTGGCCAGCGGCTTGAACTCCCCCCAGGCGATTGTTTTTGACAGCTTCAGCGAGAATTTTCTGGTTGCCGAGGCCAATCTGGTCTCGACGTTTTCCCGGCCGGAGGCCGAGCAGGGGCTTCCGCAGGGCCCGGCGGCGAACCAGAACAGCGCCCCCAGGATTCCGGCATCCGAACTCATACCGAACGAAGGTGTGGCGGGCATCCAGGTGGACCGCTGCAACGGGAACATCTATTTCTCGCTACCGGCCGATGGACTGGTCTTGATCTTTAACCGAGCCAACGGGTCCATCTCCATTCTGGCTTCGGGTCTCAACCTGCCGAGACAGCTGCTCTCCTGTACAGACGGGGTTTGACCTGTCCGGATTCCTCCCATCTCTTCGTGGCTGAGGCAGACCAGATTTCGCGTTGTCCCCGCCAGCGGGGAGGTGATTCGTCCCTGGCTGGAGATCGACGGTCCTGTGGCCCTGGTCTTCATACCGGCCGAGAGTTCTTTCGCAGAGCAGGACGGACTGCTGGTTGTCAATCTGGACGAAGGTGACATAACCGCGGAGGGGGTGATCCTGTTTCTCCCCGATCTGTACGGCGACGGGCCGATCAATCCTCCCTCGACGCTGATCACGGCTGAAGGAGAAACCAGCGAGCCGGGACCGGACCTTGCCATCGCTGCAGCGACCGCCCAGTTTGCCGGCAATGCGACCATGAAGGTATTTTTCCGGCCTGGTCCTCCCAGTGCTGGTCCTGGCGGGCCGGAGGAGATTGCCGCGGCGGTGTTCTCAATTGACTACGATGAAACCAAACTGGGCTTTGACTCCAGCGACGCCAATGGCGATGGAATCCCCGACGCGATCATCCCCAGCCTTCCGGCCGCCCTTGAAATGACCGTCCTCTTCGATCCTGGCGATACGACTGGAGAACTTGACTTCGTGATCGTGGACCTGGATGGAGCCCAGGCGATTCTGCCGGAAGGCAACCTGTTCAGCATCACTTTTGTCAGCGAATCTGATACCCAGGGTACGGCGACGATAGCATTTGCGACAACACCTGAGGTGAGCATCGCTGATGACCAGGGCCTTGGCCATGAGCTGGATGAAATCTCGTCGGGCAAGGTTTCGGTCTTCCCACAGCCCGGTCTGGCCGGCCTCGGCGCCGCGAACCGCCGGTAGTGAGTACTAAGCACCAGGCGTGTGGGCTATCCGCCCTCTGAAATGCGCGAATGATCAGCCCAGACGATCTTTCGGAACTGAAAGCCGCCAAGGCCCTCCTTGAGAACCCGGGTTTGGCAGCTCGTGTCACCAGCATGCTGGGCGCTCCCATCGAACGGGGTTTCCAGTTACTGCCGGACAAATGGTCATCGGCCGTGCAGAGTGCGGTTGAGATCTCTCTGAACCGGGCTCTGAGGGTCGCAGTGGCGAGCCTGGGAAGCCGGCCGGCGGGGAAACGGCGGCGGACCCGGCTCCATCGAGCTGCCGTGATCGGAACGGGCGGATTGGGAGGGGCTTTCGGGCTGGCCGCGCTGCCTCTGGAGTTGCCGATTTCGACCACCATCATGCTCCGCTCCATCGCCGATGTGGCCAGATCGGAGGGAGAAGACCTGGATCAGCCGGAAACCCAGCTGGCCTGTCTGGAAGTATTCGCGCTGGGAGGGAGTTCGCCTGCTGATGACTCTGTCGAGACGGGGTATTATGCGATTCGGGGCGCCCTGGCCTCCACCCTGGCCGACGCAGCTCAGCATATCTCTCAAAGAGGTCTCTCCGCCGAGGGCGCGCCCGCCCTGGTTCGGTTTCTGGCAGGGATTGCCTCCCGCTTCGGAATCGTGGTGTCAGAGAAGACTGCCGCCATGGCGATCCCGGCCCTTGGAGCGGTGGGAGGAGGAGTCGTGAACGCCCTGTTCATCGACCACTTCAACAACATGGCGCGAGGGCATTTCAAGGTACGGAGCCTGGAGCGTAAGTACGGCAGGCAACTGATCCAGGAAACTTACCATAGCCTGTGACCGTAGGAGAAAAGAGGGTATGAAGCGAGATATCTGGCTCTTGACGGGGCTATCACTGTCCATGCTGGTCGGCTGTCAGGATGATTTCGACAGGGGAGTTCCGGTGACCACCGTCGCTGGATCTGCCGAAGCCGCGTCATTTCAAGGAGGTCAGGATTGGCCCCAGTGGCGGGGCATCCGCCGAGACGGAGTCAGTCCCGAGGTAGGCCTGGGGCGAAGCTGGCCGGAAAGCGGCCCCACCGAAATCTGGAGGCGCGCCATTGGAACCGGCTATTCCGGGATCGTCGTAAGTAGAAACCAGCTCTATACGCTGGATCAAAATGGTGATGAGCGGCTGCTGGCCTTGAGTGCCGAGAACGGCCGGGAGATCTGGTTCCTTTCTTTCGGTGGTGGTTTTTCGAACAGTCAGGGCGATGGCCCGCGGGGTACTCCCGCTGCCGATGGAGAGCTGGTATTTGCCGTCAGTGGAAGCGGCACTCTGGTGGCCGCAGATCGCAGCACCGGCCGCCAGGTCTGGAAGCACGACCTTCCCCGGGAATTCCACAGCTCGTCCCCGAACTGGGGGTTTGCCACTTCCCCGCTGGTCAGGGGTGACCTGGTGCTGGTGGAGCCTGGAGGACAGGGAGGAGGCTCTCTCGCCGCCTTTCAGAAGAGAGACGGGGAGCTTGCCTGGAGCAGCCACTCTGACCCGGCCGGGTACTCTTCGCCGCTGGCTGTTGAATTCGAAGGCCAGCGGCAGATTCTCTTTTTCACGGCCAGACATCTCCTTTCGGTAACCCCGGAGCAGGGAAGGGTTCTCTGGCAGGTCTCCTGGACCACGAGTTACGATGTCAACGCAGCCACGCCGATATGGATCCCCCCCGACAGGGTCTTCATCTCTTCCGACTACGACGTCGGCGGCGCTGTCTTCGAGATGGGAGCAAGTGGCACTCCCCGGCAGGTCTGGAAGAATCGGAAAATGCGCAATCATTTCAGCACCAGCGTTTATCTCAACGGTTTCCTGTACGGATTCGACAATGCCACGCTGAAGTGCATCGACGCCTCAGACGGATCCATGAAGTGGCGGGCGAGAGGGTTGGGACGGGGTTCTCTGATTTCCGCAGACGGGATGTTGATCGTCCTGGGGGAAAGAGGGCAGCTTGCCCTTGTGGAGGCCACACCCGAAGCCTACAACGAGCTCTCACGTGCCCAGGTGCTCAGAGGTAAATGCTGGACGTCGCCCACCCTTGCCCACGGAAAACTCTACCTGAGAAATCAGGAAGAAATCGTCTGCCTGGATTTGCTGGGGTAGCAGTCAGATGAGAATTGTCTTGGCGTCCGCCTCTCCCCGGCGGCGGGAACTGCTTGCAAGGCTGGGAAAGCCCTTCGACGTAAAACCCGCGGGCATGGAAGCGTCCGTGAACCTGGACACGACGCCAGTACAAGCCATCCAGCAGATTGCGCGACAAAAGGCGACAGCTGTGGCTGGCGCCGACAGGTCTGAAACGGTGGTGATCGGGGCTGACACGGCGGTCATCCTTGGAAGCGGAATTCTGGGAAAGCCTTCCGACCGTGAAGACGCCCTGCGAATGCTGCGGCAGCTCCGCGGGCAGACCCACCAGGTTGTCACCGGGCTGGCTATCGTCGAGAACCCCTCCGGCAAGTGTGCAGTTTCACAGGTCACAACCGCCGTCAGCATGTGCGTTTACACGGATCGAGAGATGGAAGAGTACGTCTCCTCAGGGGAGCCCGACGACAAGGCCGGAGCCTACGCGATTCAGGGAGCCGGCGGAAAGCTTGTGGAATCCATCCGGGGCTGTTTTTTGAATGTAGTAGGGCTGCCCCTCTGTGAGTTGAGCCGGATGCTCTTAGCTGTCGGATTCGAGGTCCCTGCCAGATGCTATTTACCCGGGGGCGGGCTCTGTCCCAGATCCACCGTTTTGAGCAAGAAATCGTTCCCTTGACTAGCATCTGCTGTCCTCGTCTGCTAGGTTTGGAGCAATCGTTATGGAGGATTTCACGCTCGAATCAACCGTGGAACTGCCGCCCAAGGTCACGTTTGGGCGTATGGACCATGAACTGGCCATCCTTCACGAGGAAACCGGGCAGTATTACGGGCTCGATGATGTGGGAAGTCGGGTGTGGGAAGTCTTTCATGAAACCAGTTCTCTCCGAGAAGCTCACACCGTCTTGATGGAGGAATTCGAGATCGAGGAGAGCGATCTGGAGGAAGCCATCATCGAGTTTGTGAAAGAAATGGTTGAGCTGGAACTCCTCGCCGTCAAACCGTGAAACGAATCAGCCATCTTTGAAGAATTTGCTCTTTCTCCGTGCCATTTCCCCGATCAGACCGGCCGGCTGAAAACGCTCTCCGTGCTTCTGGTAGAGCGAATCAAGACGCGCTTCCAGTTCTTCGAGGCCCAGGCTGTCGGCGTACCGAAAGGGGCCTCCGAGGAAGGGTGGAAACCCGAGTCCCAGGACCGCGCCCAGGTCTCCATCTCGAGGACTTGCGAGAAGGCCTTCCTGAAGGCAGAGAATGGCTTCGTTGACCAGGGCCAGGCAGAGCCGTTGCTGGATCTCCCCGCTCGATATTCCGGTTCTGTTGGAGCCGCTGAAAAAGGCCTTGACCTCAGGGTTGGGCCGCTTTCTGGAGTCGGAGTACAGGTAAAAGCCTGCGCCTCCTTTCCCTCCGGAAAAGCCGGCCTCCAGCAGCAGGCCCGTTGTGGAGCTGGACTCGATTCCCCTTTTCCGGAACATGGGCTTGAGGATCTCGCTCACGTGAGCAGCCACATCCAGACCAATCTCATCGAGCAGGGTCAGAGGACCGACCGGAAACCCGAACTGTCGCATAGAACTGTCGAGAACTGGAATCTGCACTCCCTCCTCGAGCAACCTCACCGCTTCGCCCAGCAGGGGCGAGAGTATGCGGGTTGTATAGAAGCCCGGGCCATCCTTCCCTACGATGGGTGTCTTCCCTTGACGGATTCCCACCTCGGTCGCGGTCTCCCTGACCCAGTCGGCGGTCTCGGGTGTAACAATGATCTCCAGCAGCGGCATTTTCTGGACCGGGGAGAAATAGTGCATTCCGATGACGTTCTGGGGGCGGAGCGCGCCGCCGGCGATCTCCCTGATCGGTAGGGATGAGGTGTTACTCGCGAAGATGGTCCTCTCGGAAGTGCAGTTCTCAACCTCAGACAGAATCTGTCTCTTGAGAGCGAGTTCCTCAAACACGGCTTCAACCACCAGTCCCACCCCTCTCAGATCCTGGTATTCGGTAGTGGCCCAGAGATGGCTCCAGACACGATCGCGCTGAAACGGGGTCAGGATTCTCTTTCGAACTTTCCTTTCCAGGCTGCCCCAGATTCTCTTCTGGGCAACAGCCAGCCGTTCCAGGTCGAGATCCTTCATGACGACCCGGAAGCCTCTCTGGGAGCTGACATCGGTGATTCCACAGCCCATCAGGCCGGTCCCGATGACAGCCAGTCGTCTGGTCTTTGCTGCTTGCTCGGCAAGCGGGTTCTTGCCGGCCCGGGTGACGGCAAAGAAGAGTCGTACCAGTTCGTTGCTCTGAGGCGTGCGCATGAGATCGTCGAAATGACGCGCTTCTTCAGCGAAGCCGGCCTGGATTCCCTGGCTGAATCCGGTGCGCACACAGTCGATGATCCGAAAAGGGGCCGGATAATTGTTGTGCGTCTTCGCCCGGATCCTCTTCTCAGCAGACCTGAACACGACCCACCGACCCAGAGGATTTCGGTCGAAGAGAAGTGGTCCGACTCCCCTGGTCGGTCGCCTCTTCAGGCCATCGTCGGCCAGGGCCATCGCGAAATGGAGTGCGGCGGAGTAAAGGGCACCGGAGTGCACGACCCGGTCAACCAGTCCCATTCGCAGTGCCGGATAGGGATACACATTCCTGCCGGTCAGCAGCAAGTCGAGTGCAGGCCTCAGGCCCACCAGCCGGGGCAGCCTCTGAGTGCCGCCACCGGCGGGCAGCAATCCGAGTTTTGCCTCTGGAAGACCAAGAACGGTCCGGGGTGAATCGCTGACAATTCGGTAGTGGCAGGCCAGTGCGACTTCAAGGCCGCCTCCCAGGGCGCCGCCGTGGATCGCCGCCACGACTGGCTTGGAAGAGGCCTCCAGGCGGCAGAGGATGGAGTTTCCTTCGCTGCTCATCCGGGCCGCTTCGCCGGGCTGCATGCTCTGGAAGCGCTCGATGTCGGCCCCGGCGATGAACGTATCCGGCTTGCGGCTGATCAGGACCGCCGCCCGAATCTCCGAATCCTTCTCGAACCGATCCAGGAAAGCTGAAAACTCCTGGAACAGATCAGGGGAGAGCTTGTTGACCTTCTCGGACTCCTGATCGAGCCAGGCAACGGCAATCGACCTTTCCAGTTCGACATCCAGGAAACTCACGCCAGAGGCTCCATGTGGATGGTTTTCAGCAGAATCGCGTTCCCGATCCCTCCGGCAGCGCAAGAGGCAACGAGAGCATAGCTCGCATTTTCACTGAGAAGCCGATTTGCAGCTGTTGTCACCAGCCGTGCTCCAGTCGCACCGAAGGGGTGGCCTATAGAGAGAGAGCCGCCCCGAGTATTCAACTTCTCGACAGGAATGGATCCGACTGCGAGGGGCAGATTGTGCTGCTGGGCAAAGTCGGCCGAGCGGAGGCATGCGAGGTTGGCCAGGACCTGTCCTGCAAAGGCTTCATGAAATTCGAAAACTTCAATATCTGAGAGTCTCAACCCATTTCGCTCGATCAATACGGGGGTGGCACAGGCCGGACCCAGCAGAAGTTCACCATCCGGTGTCTGGCCCGAGTAGTAGTAGTCGATGATCTCGGCCCTGGGAACCAGTTGGTAGTTGTCGAGTGCCCGGCGAGAGGCCAACAGCACCACTGCCGCGCCATCTGTCAGAAACGAAGAGTTGCCCGCGGTCAGCGTTCCGTAGGGTTTCGCGAAAGCCGGCTTCAAGCTGGCCAGCCGCTCAATGGTTGTTTCGGGGCGGATGCCGTTGTCAGCCGTGATGGCACGAAAGTCCGGGGCCGTGGCCACCGGGATGATCTCCTGTTCAAACTGCCCCCGGCCTGTGGCCCGGGCAGCGAGTTGGTGAGAGCGGACCGCAAACTCGTCCTGTTCCGTCCTCGTAACTCCGAACCGCGAGACCAGGCGCTCGCAGTCTTCGCCCATGGTCAGACCGGTTGAGAATTCTGAGATCGATGGAATCTCTGGAAGGAAATCCGAAGGTCTCAGGCCCTTCAGAAACCCCAGGTAGTCCCAAACGGAGCGGTACCGTCTCGACTCGAACAACCTGCGTCGAAGCGACTTTCGGAACCGAATGGGAAAGTCGGACAGGCTCTCGGCGCCGCCGGCCAGCACCAGATCGGCCTGGCCGGTGCGGATCAGGTCTGAGCCGCTGGTGATGGCCTGATTGGCGGAAATACAGGCCTGAGTGACGGTGTGTGCAGGAGTCTGCGGAGGGATGCCGGCTGCCAGGGCCGCCTCCCGTGCCACATTGCTCGTCTCCAGGTTGGAGACAACACAACCGAGAATAACTCACCCAATCAGATCCGGATCCACCCGGGTCCGGGCCAGCAGGCCGGTGATGGCGTGGCGGGCGAGATCGTAGGATCTCAGGTCGGCAAAACCCGTCCCCGAGCGAAGGAAAGGAGTCCTGACCCCTTCCACCACATAAACCTGACTCCCGCGATTGTCCTGCATTGGAAGGCAGTCAACCGATCTGAACAGTTTCCGGCGCGACGTCTTCCTGCGCCATCGGAGGAGGCTGCTTCGCCCTCTCGACCATTTCCTCCAGCCCGTACACCCCCCGTTCCATCCATGGCTGCTCAGTTTCCAGCAGCCTCCGGGCCGACTTGTAGAGAAGAATGTCATCGTTGGACCAGAGATCCTGGAAAAGCCCTCTCACCTTCCGTCGGGACTGGCGGCAAAAGATGTCAGCCAGGCGAGCCGCCTCGTCGCAGTCGTCCCGTTTTGCCTGGCGCAGGGCATTGGCCCGGGCAAGGGAGGCAGCCATCGCGAACAGTTCGTTGGTGATGTCGATCAGGCGAAACAGGAAAGCCTGTTTGTTCTGGAGCCGTGGACCGTGGACCACCATACCGTGGAACACCTGGCGGGCCAGTTTGCGACTCATGCGTTCCACAAAGCGGAGGTGGGGTGCGAGATCGCCGAAGTTCCCATAGCGGGGCCAGCGACCCCAGCCCAGCCAGCGAGTTGGATACCAGGAGACATAAAAGGCGAGGATGCCCGGAACAGCCTTCAACTTGGCACCGAGAGGACTCTTGGGATCCACCAGTAAGCCGGCGACCTGGAGGTGCTTGTCCACCGCTTCCCGGGCCATGAAGAGGTGCATGATTTCACTGGAGCCCTCAAAGATCTTGTTGATGCGAAAATCGCGCATCATTCGTTCCACTCCAATTGGATCTTCTCCGCGGGCGTCCAGCGAAGATTCGGTCTCGTATCCGCGGCCGGCGCGAATCTGCATCGTGTCGTCAATAATCTCCCAGCCGGCACAGGTGTTCCACTCCTTGGCAGCCGCAGCCTCCAGCCGGATGTCGTAGCCTCCTCGATCGGACATCTCAGTGGCCAGCCTGGCAACGGATTCCATAGCGAACGTCTTGGCTGCCATTCGGGAAATCATGTGGGCGATGGCCTCATGTTGACCGATCGGTTTCCCCCACTGAACTCTCTCATTACTCCACTTGCGGCAAATCTGGAGACAGACCTTCGCTCCGCCTACGGCCCCGTTGGGAATGGCAAGGCGGCCGTCATTGAGAGTCGTCAGGGCAATCTTGAGTCCTTTTCCGGCCTGGCCGATCAGATTCTCACGAGGCAGCCGCACGTTGTGGAAAGAGATCACGGCATTCGCCAGCGCTCTCAGGCCCATGAAGTAACACCGATGGTCGACGGTGACCCCTTCCCAATCCGTTTCGACCACAAAGGCGCTG
Source organism: Acidobacteriota bacterium (assembly GCA_965248635.1). Classification (GTDB taxonomy): domain Bacteria; phylum Acidobacteriota; class UBA6911; order RPQK01; family CBDAPI01; genus CBDAPI01. Next base: position 1,796,643 of record OZ252114.1, read on the forward strand.
ATCTTTTCGGTCTCGGAGTCCACCGCCATGACCACTAGAAGCCTGGCCAGGGTGCCATTCGTACACCAGAGCTTGGTTCCGTTCAGAATGTAAGCGTCCCCTTCAGGAGTCAGTTCTGCGCGGGTCGCCAACCTGGCAGGATCGGAACCCACGTTGGTTTCGGTCAGTGCAAAGGCGGAGATTTCCCCGGCGGCACAGCGGGGGAGATACTTCTTCTTCAGTTCCTCCGACCCGAAGAGTTTCAAGGGCTGGGGAACCCCGATGGACTGATGGGCGGAAAGCAGAGCGCTCAAATTCGCATCACGGCTTCCCAGCAGCTCCATGATGCGCGCGTATTCGACCTGGGAGAATCCGAGACCACCATATTCTTGGGAAATCTTCATGCCAAAAGCGCCCAGGCGCCGCAGCCCTGTCACGACCTCCTCCGGATAATCTCCTTCCTCATCGATTCGTACCGGGTCCACTACATCCAGCAGGAAGCGGCGGAACCTCTCATAAAACTGGGTGAATTCCGGGCGCTCCTTCCCGGACGGCGGATAAGGATGGATGAGATCGAGGCGGAAATTTCCCAGGAAAAGCTCTCGCAGAAAGCTGGGGGCTTTCCAGGCTTTCTGGCGGGAGGCTTCCGCGACCTCCAGGGATTTCTGTTCTGAGGTGGTACCAGCCTTGGCGTTCATGATGGATCCCTCTTCTTAGTTAGGTGATTCCATTCTAGCACCGGCTCGGTGAGTTCCAAGGTTCCATCGTTCCAGCGTTTCAAGTAGACCGAGCCTGCAAACCTCGAACCTAGAACTCAGCACCTGGAACGTGGAACGTGGAACTTGGAACCTGGAACAGATGAGCTAGGCGAGGGCAGGGTCGCCCATCTCCGCCAGCACTCCGTCGCCATCGAAAGTGAGGGGGCGAAGGTCCCCAATCCGGCCTGTGGCGGGATGGTCTCGAAGTTCTTCCAGCATCGACTCCGAGGCCTCCAGGATGTTCAGACTGAGGGTGTCGTGGATTCGAATCACACGCTTGTCTGCAGGCCCGCCGCGACCGCCTATCGAAACCAAAGCCCGGCGAATGGTCTCTCGATCCGTCGAGAAGTAGATGGGGATTCGTCCCGGAACGGTGAAGTGGGCGGTGAGGGCGTTGAGGTAGGTCATGTCCCTGTTGATCTTGTCCACCACACGCTGCGTACAGAAGTCGGCCAGACCAATCCCCACTGCATTCCCGTGAGTTTCTCTGCTCAGATCCAACACCGCAATGCGATGGACATCGGGAGTGTCCTGCCACAGCGAGTTGAAGCCGAACCAGCGTCCCGTCACATTCGGATCCAGTCCGGTTCCACTGATGTTCTTGCCAATACGGTCAATGATGAGCAGGTCGATCTGGGAAGCCGGGAGCGAGGGCATCAGATCCTTGGCACGAAGCAGCAGTTGCTGTTCTCTCTCGACAATCTCCGCGGACGGAATCAGCTCGAGGTGAGCCGGTTGGTGGTAGGCATTCTCAATAATGGCCAGCCCCATGAGCACTTTGCCGGTCTCGATGATCCTGCTGGCTTTGGTGATGATCAGTCGTTCGTAGCCCAGCGAGTGCGTAAAACGGTGGAGATGCGTTGCTCCGTCGATGTTGCCCAGACCGACGGCGGCCAGTTTCATCAAGCCGCTCTCCGCCTTCCCCTTGAAGTCCGTATGCGGCTTGACTCTATTGACGAGAATGATCCCATCCGATTCGAATGCGGCCCGGTCCACGTGGACCGGAACGCCGTCGACGGTCGGGCTGATCTCCACGACGTCCATTGAGGCAACCAGGGGGGCTCCGACCTTCGATTCCGTAATCCCGTAGTCGGACAGAATCTGGGTCTGACCCTCGGCCGTCCCACCGCCGTGGCTTCCCATGGCCGGAACGATGAAGGGATCGGCGCCGGCTCTCTTGAGCTCCTCAACGAGAATCCGAATGATGTCGGAGAGCTGGGAAATACCTCGGCTCCCCGCGCAGACGGCAACCCTCCGACCGGATGTTCCTTGCAGAAGCTCTTTCTTGTGCTGGAATTCTGAGAGCAGGGTTGACCGGATATTCTCAACGCGTTGCGGGTCGAACCGCTGCGTGACCGTAGCTACCTGAGGAAATTGGAAAGTCGCCATTGAATGAAATCTACCTTTGCACACAGACGTTGTCAAAAGTCCGCTTGGCAACCCGGTGCTTCCGCACCGGGCTCTGATTCCTGCCAGGTGAAGCGATCAGAGCCCCTGGCGGAAGCCAGGGGAGGAGTGAATCTCGCCTTTTCGACAGTCTCGCTTTACGGGCAGTACTGATATGGGAGAGACTGACTCGCACGGACAACCCTGGTCGGGAACTCATGAGTGAAAGCAACCCTACTGTCTCCCCTGGAGTTGACTCTGCGCCGAGGTCCGAGCCCCGGGAATGGCCGGAGAAGCGCTTCGCCCTTCTTTATGCCGCTGTCTTGATTCACACGGTGGGAACGATCTGTGCCCTCTGGTTTCTCTCCAGAATGTTTGACTGATGCACCTGCTGGATTGGCTCATCGTTGCAGCATACCTGGTCTACATTGTGGTGGACGGGATTCGGCGGAGTCGGGGCACACACGAACTCAAAGGCTACTTTCTGGCCAATCGAAGCCTACCCTGGTGGGCCGTCGGGCTCTCCATCATGGCCACCCAGATGAGCGCCATCACCCTGGTCGGGACGACCGGTCAGGGCTACCAGGACGGCATGCGCTTCATCCAGTTCTATTTTGGCCTGCCCCTGGCGATGGTCATCCTGTGCCTCACGGTGGTCCCTTTCTTTCACCGCTCCGGCATATTCACGGCTTACGAGTACCTGGAGCAGCGTTTCGACGCTCGAACCCGAACCTTGACGAGCTTGCTTTTTCTGGCCTCACGCGGTCTGCAGTGCGGGGTGATCATCTCGGCCCCTGCTGTCATTCTTTCGATCGTCCTGGGGTGGAATCTAATTCTCACGGTGCTGGCGATCGGACTTCCGACCGTTGTTTATACGATGATTGGAGGCGTCCAGGCCGTCACCTGGGCCGACGTGAAGCAAATGGTCCTGATCTTAACGGGAATGGCGGTGGTGCTGATTGTCATCGTCGGGCAGCTTCCCGAGGAAGTCTCTTTTTCCAGCGCACTCCAGATCGCCGGAGCGGCGGGTCGACTGCAGACAGTCGATTTCTCATTTGATCTGTCTCGCACCTATACGTTCTGGTCGGGGCTGCTGGGAGGGACCTTTCTGATGCTTTCTTACTTTGGTTGTGACCAGAGTCAGGTGCAGCGTTACCTGACCGCACGTTCCGTAACCGAAGGGCGAGTCTCTCTCTTGATGAGTGCCTTCCTGAAGATCCCACTACAGTTTGCCATTCTCCTGATCGGGGTGCTGGTCTTCGTATTTTTCAACTTTTCAGATACGCCTGTCGTGTTCAGCCCCGGCGAGCTGGAGAAGGCTGAGACGCAGAGCGGCTTTGCCGAGCTGGCCAGGCAGCATGATGAGGTACAGGGTCAACTCAGGGAGACGGCTATCCAGTTCGCATCCACCCCGCGCGGGAGCGTAGAGGGGCGCCAGGATTATCTCCGGGCGTTGAGGCAGAGGGACGCGATCAGGGAAGACTTGAGCGAGATGCTGGGGGGAGAAGTCAATGATGTCAACTACGTTTTCCCGTACTTCGTAACCCACCATCTTCCCATCGGAATCGTGGGAATGATAATCGCCGCGATATTTGCCGCTGCCATGTCAAGCATCTCTGCAGAACTGAATGCGCTGTCCGCAGCAACCGTCATGGATATCTACCGGCGCCTGATCCGGAAGGAAGCGAGTGATGCCCACTATCTGCGGGTGTCCAAGCTCGCCACTGCCGGCTGGGGATTGATGGCCTGCTCGGTAGCGGTGTACGCCAGCCGGCTGGGTTCCCTGATCGAGGTCGTGAACTTCTTCGGGTCATTTTTTTACGGTTCTCTTCTGGGCGTGTTCGTGCTCGCGATCGGAACCAGATGGGCCACCTCCCGTTCTGCCTTTGTCGGATTGATAGCCGGCATGGTGGCGGTTGCAATCTTCGGAAAGACGACAGATTATTCTTTTCTCTGGTACAACCTGGTAGGTGTCCTCACCGTGGTCGTGGTGGGGTTTCTGGTCTGGTTCGGGGAAAGGATCTATCGGTCGAGTAAACCAGCCTGAGTTCCACGGTGGAGTGAATCGAGTATGCTGCTACGTACGACCCTGCTCCTGGCACTCTTCGTTTCTTCGGCTCTGGCTCAGAGGCCCCGCCTGGATCAGGGGGCGACCGGGCTGGCACTGGCCCTGCGACGACTCCCTGTAATGGGATCGCTTCTGCACATTACCGCTCACCCCGATGACGAGGACAATCCCCTCTTGGTGATGATGCGCCGGGGACAAGGCTTTCGAACCGGGCTCCTCACCCTGACCCGGGGAGACGGCGGCCAGAACGAGATTGGACCCGAGTTGTTCCAGGCTCTGGGCATCATTCGCACCGAAGAGCTCATGTCAATGCATCGTTACGACGACGCCCGGCAGTTCTTCACCCGGGCCTACGAGTTCGGCTATTCCTTCAGTGTTGAGGAGACCCTGGGGCGCTGGGGAGAAGAACCGATCCTGGAGGACATGGTCCGCGTGATCCGCGGCTTCCGACCCCAAGTGATCCTTTCACTCCCGAGAGGGGGTAAAGGCGGAGGACAGCATCATCAGGCCTCGGCGCTGCTAGCCGAAAGGGCGTTCCATGCGGCCGCCGATCCCGCCCGTTTCTCCCATCAGCTGCAGGAAGGACTTCGCCCCTGGAAGGCGGCCAAGCTGTACGAGAGGTTCCGGTGGCAGGGCGGAGGCGAGGCATCGGCTGAGCGACCACCACGGGTCGTCGAGGTGTCCACCGGTGCTTACGATCCTATTCTGGGCCGGACCTTTGCCCAGCTCGGGGCCGAGTCCCGATCGATGCACAGGTGCCAGGGCATGGCGCAGCTGCTGGTCGCTCCCGGCGAGCGGTCGTCGCTGTGGAATCCGGTTGCCTTTCACGCGATCGCAGGAAAGGACAGGGAAGCCGATCTGTTCGAGGGGATCGATACCAGCTTGATGGCACTCACCCTCCTTGCCGAGACAGATCTGGATGAACTCCCTTTTCTGGTCCCCTCAATCAATCGGATTCAACGGGCCATCCGCGAGGCCGGGGAGGCTTTCGACCCCCGCCACCCGGGATTGACGACGCCCTTTGTGGCCGAGGGCTTGGGGAGGGTTCGCCTGCTGCGACAGCAGTTCTACGTCGCCGGGCTGGCTGAGGAGGACGAGTACGAGATCTTCTTTCTCCTGAGGAAGAAGGAAGAGGATTTTGTCCACGCCCTCAACCTGGCAAATCAACTGACGCTGGAAGCTGTGGTCGATGACGGGCGGGTCACGCCCGGGCAGGATCTGGAACTCACTGTGGTTCTCTTCAATGGCGGCTCTCACCCGGTTGTGGTTGAGGGCTGGGAAACGATGACGAGCGGGCGCTGGCAGATTGAGTATCCGGGTAACTCCGACTTCGACAATTTTGAACTTGCGGCAGGCGAGGTTCGGACTTTCAAGATCGGTGTCGGAGTGAGTTTCAACGCCGAAGCCACGGAGCCCTACTGGAGTGGCCCGGAGCCGGCTGCGGATCGCTTTCGAATTAAGGGGGAAGATGCTTCCTCGCCCTGGGGTCGCCCCGAGCTGGCTGTCCGAGTCGAGTACAAGAGCTTTGGCGTGGAGGGTCATCTGGGCGCCCCTGCCCAGTATCCGTACACCGGTCCCTGGGTGGGGGGAGAACAGCGCCACGACCTGATGGTGGTGCCCCGGATCTCTCTCTCTGTGGAGCCGGGGGTCAGCGTGCTTCCTCTCTCGGCTGCCCGAAAAGGCCGGGAGCTGCGGGTTCAAGTCACCCACAACGGGAACCAGGCCGTTGCCGGAGAAGTTGCCCTGGAAGCCCCGAGAGGCTGGAAGATCCTTCCCCCGTTCCATTCATTGAGGTTTGAGCGAGAGGAAGAATCAATCGCGACGACCTTTACCGTCTACCCGCCGGAGACTCTCCGGGAGGGCTCCTTCGAGATCCGGGCGGTTGCGGATTTTGGGGGACGGAGCTTTGGCCGGGGATTTCAAGTCATCGACTACCATCACATTCAGCGGAGGCACCTCTACCAGCCTGCCGAAGTTCGTCTCCAGGCTCTGGACGTTGAGATCGATCCCGAGGTGCGAATCGGCTACATCGTGGGCGTTGGGGACTATGTTCCAGAGGCTCTGGGGCAACTAGGGGCAGACTTCGAGCTGCTGGGACCCGACCAGCTGGCTTTTTCCGATCTGGATCGATTCGACACCATCGTCACCGGGGTTCGTGCCTATCTCAACCGGGAAGACCTGAAGGCCTACAACAATCGCCTGCTCGAGTGGGTCCAGCGGGGTGGGACTCTGATCGTCCAGTACAACAAATTTGAATTCAACGGTTCGAGATCAAGCGGGGAGGTCCCAGGGTTTTCTGACAGTCCCTTTGCCCCCTTTCCAGTGGTGGTGGGTCGGGGTCGGGTGACGGACGAGAATGCACCGATTCGAGTCGTGGTTCCCGATCATCCACTGTTTCGGACGCCCAACTCGATCGGGGAAGGAGACTGGCGGGGATGGGTACAGGAACGGGGACTCTATTTTCTGGGCCGGAAGGATCCCCGCTACCGCGATCTGGTTGCGATGGAGGATCCGTTTCCCTTTAATGCGGGTGAGAAGCTGGGGTCCCTGGTCGAAGCTCGTTACGGAAAGGGTCGCTGGATCTACGTGGGCCTGGGCCTGTGGCGCCAGCTTCCTGCCGGAGTCCCGGGAAGCTATCGCCTGCTGGCCAACCTGGTGTCACTGGGGCGGGCTGAATAAACGTTCCGCGTTGTGCCCTTGTGAAATTGGGAGAGGCCTCAGGGCTGCGTCCGGGAATTTAAACGTCCTCCGCCCTGAGGCCCCTCCCAATTTCATGAGGAACTGTGACAACAAAGAAGCACCAGAGGCAGGAGCTTTAGTGCCGACTGCCCGGGACAGTGCACTAGAGTTGCAACAGTCGATGCGAGAAACAATGGGGGTCGGTCAGCTCCGTGATCTCATTCAGGAAACCGGGCCCCCGATCCATCAGGAAGTGGTTGAAGTTGATGACTCGCTCCTGCAACTTGTTCATGGGTCTGAGATGGTTGAGAAGATGGTCGAGGTGCTGCCTCAGCGAGGGGGCTGTACGACGGTGATTCACGACGAAACGGGATTTCACCTTGTCCAGCTGGTAGAGCATCTTCTCCCGGGTATTCTCGAGCATCGCCGACACGGTTGGGTCAGAAGCGTGGATCAACTGCTGAAGCTCCTGAAGGCGCTGCCGCAACTCCGCCGACACCGAATCCATCTGCTGGAGAGCCTCACCTTGCTGGCTCTTTCTGAGAATGATCTCGGTGAGATCGTCTGCTGATCTCTGGAGAACATCCAGGGGAGTGATGTGGTGACGTTTCAAATGCCGCTGGTCCCGGTGATTCACAATTGTGAACCCGGCCCTGGGTAGAATGACCGGCTCCAGATCCCAGTGGCTGGCAAAGGAATTCAATTGCGCGAAATAGGCAACCTCCGAGGGGCCGCCTACGTAAAAAGCCGTGGGGAAGAGGTAGTCTTGAAGGATGGGGCGGAGCAGAACATTGACACTCAGTTGTCCCGGGTCGTCCAGGGCAACTTGCAGCAGCTCCTTGCTCGAAAAGGAAAGCTCTCTCTTCTCCTTGGCTCGATACCTGCCCTCTTCCCAGAGCAGTTTGTAGCGTCGTGACCCGTCTACCAAGAAAAGGAGGCTTTCGTGATCGTCTACCCAGACCTGCGGGTCATAGCCCGCCTCCACAATCGCCTGATTGCGCTCCACCAAAGCTTCGATGATCGGCTGGCGCCGGGTCACGGCGATCTCGTAGAAGCGCGAAAGTGAGTGCTGATAGCCTTCCATGAGAGGATCGAAGACAATCAAGCCGTAGTCGCTGAAGAGGCGGCTGATCCAGGCGGCGAATGCCTCTCGAAAGCTGCGGTCCTTGCTGTAGTCCCTCTCCAGGCCCTCCAGAATTGTTTCGGAAAAGGGGTGAAAATCCACGCTTGAGCGCAATTCGCTGAGGCAGGTCCCGATCGAGGACAAGGGGACGGTTCCAGCCATCTGACACGAATCCTCGGGATCGTCCGGAAACGTGACAGGGACGAGTTTTGCATCTGAGCCGACAAAATGGGTGTGACGGATCTCCTCGAAGTCCGAATCGTTGGAGGCCAGCCAGAACACCGGCACTGCGTTGACTCCCTGCTTCCCCAGGCTCTGCGCCATGCGGATGGCAGTCGCCGCCTTGAAAACCGTGTAAGACGGGCCACCGAACAAGGTCACCTGCTGCCCGGTCACCACCGCCACGCAGTCCTCCGACTCAAAGGCCTTGAGATTCCGGACCAGAGCCTCGCCAGGGTGAAGTGTGCTGTTATATTTGGCCAGGGCGGCGGCAAAAGGCTTCCTGGGGACGCCGCAGGAGCGGCGGGCCCGGTCGAGGCGTTGACCCAGCTCCGGCTCTGCTAGAGAGGGTGGATGATAGAAATCCCGCACGGTTTCGAAGCGGTGCGCGAAATCGACAAACAGCGGATTCTGTCCCGGAAGGCTTCCGAAAGGCAGGCACACACTATCCATTGCGACAGCAACTAGGTTTTAGGTTCTGGGTTCTGGGTTCTGGGTTACTTGTATCGAGTTCATCTTTCATGATGAGTCAGTTTCGGGACCGCTTCCATACTTGCCTGGGTGCCGGTCTGTTGTGCATAAAAGGACGCTTGGGCCCCCTTATTTGTTTCAATTATTGTTCCGATTGGCGAGCTTGCGCTCCAGAAACTCGGCCGCCGTGTGAAAGGTTCGCATCCAGGAGCGGTGAGTCAGGAATCCGTGGACCTCATCGGGAAAAACCAGCTGCTCGAAGTCAACTCCCTGCTTTCTCAAGGCCGCCGCCAGATCGACCGTCTCGCTGAAGGGGACATTGCGGTCATCGTCTCCGTGGATCAGAAGAACGGGCGATCTCCAGGTACTGACCGCGGCCAGGGGTGACGAATCATAAGCCAGCCTGGCCACCTCTGCCCGTTCCAGTGGGTCATAGGAAGGCCTGAAATTTCTGATCACCTGATTCCAGTCGTGGACTCCATGGAGATCGACTCCGGCTGCGAACAGGTCGGAGGCTTTCGCCAGCCCCAGAGCGGGCAGATAGCCGCCGTAGGATCCGCCCCAGAGGCCAATCCGATCGGGGTCCACATCGGATCTGCCGCGCAGATAAACTCCGGCACCCAGAACGTCGTTGAACTTGCTGGCTCCGGTAGCTCCGTAGTCCAGAGCCTCACGGAACTCCATCCCATATCCGGTCCCGCTGCGGTAGTTCACCGAGAGAACTGCAAACCCTCGATTAGCGAGATACTGATTGAAGGCATAGCACTTGTGGTAGTAGCTCAAGTAGTGGAATCCCAGCAGCATCTGCCGTCTCGAACCGCCGTGAAAAAAGAGCACGGCCGGGTGCTTCTGACCGGCAGCCCGGTCGCCGGGTAGAAAAAGCTGCCCGTGAATCTCCAGTCCGTCTGCCGAACTGAAAACGACCTGCTGCGGCTCCACCAGAAGGTCATTAGGGAAGTCCACGTCGACCGCTTCGCGTGCCAGCAGTCGCATGGAGCCTGGCGAAGTGGTGACAACCGGCTGCGCGGGGCTTCTACCCGTGGATCGAACGAAGGCCAGGGCGTCCCCACTGCTGAGAGGGGTGGGGCTCCATTCGTTGCTGTGCCCTTTGGTGACTTGTAGGGGAGGATCTCCGGAGGCCGTGACCTTCCACAAGTGGCGACGGTCGATGTCATTCTGATTGGAGCTGAAATACAACCATTCCGGGTCACGGCTGAGCGAGACCTCCTCGACCTCAAAGGGGCCGGGGGTCAGCAACCGTGGAGTCCCGCCCTCAGTGGGGATCGAATAAAGATGAGTCCAGCCGTCTTTTTCCCAGGGAAACACGATGAGGCCGTCGTGGCTCCAGAGGAGTTGACTGGAGGACTCGATTCTTCGGTAGGCACTGCCCGGACCTGGATCGGAGCGCCACAGGGTTCGGGCTCTCCTATGTTCGAGATTATAGATTTGAATCGACCAGGGGAGGGACTCCCGGAGCGGACCGAAGATGAGTCGCCGGCGATCAAACGGGGTTCGAAGAAAGGCGATCTGCTTCCCTTCGGGTGACCAGGCGGGGTCACTATCGCGATCGACTGAGGGGGCTACGTATTCGATCTCTTTCGACTCCCGGTCGTAGATACCGACAAAACTGTGATCGGAGCGGCGGCTGACAAAGCCCAGATGCTTGCCATCCGGTGACCACCTCAGCGATTCGGCCTGACCGCGGGCGTGGATCCATTGTTTCGGTTCGTCTTGGCCCGCCAGCGGAGTCGTCCAGATCTGATTTGCCCGGAGAAAAACCAGGTTCTGCCCTTCAGGATCAACCAGCGGGCCTGCACCATCGGCTAGCTTCTCGACCTTCCCGGACTCTGTGTCCAGCTTCAGGATGACTTGCTCTGTTCCCGCGGGGAGGTTGAGAGGATTGGGCAATTCTCCGCGGCGGTTTGGGCCGTCTCCACGAACGAAGACGATCGCCGACGCGTCTGGAGTCCAGACCAGCTGTGAAATCGTTTGCCCGTCATCGCTGCTGTAGCCGGTGAGCTGACGGCCTCGATAGTCGGGCGGGCGAGCCAGCCAGATGTTACGCGCGCCCCGTTCATTGATGACCCAGGCCACGCCTCCACCGACCGGGGCAGCAGTCATTTCCGAGGGAAAGCCGGTGCTCATGACCTGCTCCAGCGAAAACTCACCACTCTGAGCCGGTAGCGGATGGAACACGAATAGGATCAGCACGAGAGTGCCGATGGAAGCAAAGTGGTACTTCATGGTTCGTTTCCTCCTAGTGTGCTCCCTTTCGCAAGCGTCATCGTATCGATGAGAGGGAGTGCTCAGCTTTCCTGTTGTTGCGGACGAGGTTAACAGACTGATATCATCCCATTTCGCCGTTTGGCGAGGAAACTCTGCCCGATGGAGTCTGGAAGATGAAGATCGAAGTGAGGCGAACCCAAGACGTCGTGGTTATGGATATCGACGGCCGTCTTGTCGCAGGAGTTGGTGCCGAGCAACTCCGGGATTCAATCGACAAGCTGATCGGGAAAAGGGAGGGGAAGGTTCTCCTGAATCTCGAAAAAGTCTCTCGTATTGACAGCACCGGGGTCGGCGAACTGGTGGCTTCCATCAAGCGGGCGGAGAGGGCCGGTTGCCAGGTCAAGCTCCTCAGTATTGCTCCTCAGGTTCGACATATTCTGGATCTGGGGCGAATTCTTCCGCTGCTCGATTTTGCGGAAGACGAAGAGGAGGCCCTGGAAGACTTCCACGGAGGCCCCTACGTCAGTCGTTCGGACTAACGCTTCGCGTTCCGCGTTCCAAGTTCCACGTTTGTGTGAACGAAGTCGTTCCTGCGTGCGCAACGATTGAGCTGAACCTGAAACCTCATATGAACCGGACCTGCGCCCGCCGACGTGGAACATGAAACGTGAAACGTGGAATCAAGAAAACCGGGCGGCGTGCCACGAATCCCGGAAAGGCTTCTCCAGACCACCTGCTCGAAGTTCCCCCAGCGTCGTGATGGTCGTGTCAAAGACGGGAGTGTCCGGAAGTATGCGGCCGGAGGAAGTCAGCTTCTGGAAATCCAAGAAGTGCTGTGCCAGAATGCGACCTTCGGTGTCCCGAAAGAAGACCAGCGACCGATCCAGACCGTCCAGGCCATGCTGATCGCGAAGGGCCTTGAAATTCTGCACGCTGCTGTCGATGGCACATCCGGAGATCCCGGCCGAGCAGTCGCCTGTGAGCAAGAGAAATCGTTCCTCATGAATCACGAAGCGGCCCTTAACCGGGTCTCCATGGGAGACCCAGGTGGGAAGAAACCCGTTCAGCGTCTGCTCGATCAGCCGGCTGGTCGGTTCGGTCAAAGGCTCCCGAAACGGATACACCCAGAGCTGCGAATCGTCTCCAAAAACTGAGAAGTTCTGAAAGTCCATGACGCTGGTCATCTTAGCATGTCGGCAAGTTCCGGGTTCCGAGTTCATGGTTGTCTCCGTCCAAACCGGGTCAACCTTCACTCACGGGACTCCCAGAGTTTTGTTCCAGGCGCAGTACTTTTCTGGGGGCGGAGCCGTCAGAACTCAGCAACAGTTGCCTGAATAAGCACGGGAGATTGACCGCCGGAGGCTCCAGTTCTAAGATTAGGAAGCACCTACTCCCCCGACCTCCGTGGAGATCTGTAAATGGAAGGATTCTCTGACGACCGGAGCCGGACGGGAGTGAGCTTTTTTCCAGTATTTGACATCTCCCCGGATGGGCAGCGTTTCTTGATGATCAAGATGGAGTCAATCGACGACTCAAGTGGTGCTCAACTGGTTTGAAGAACTCAAGCGCTTGGGTCCCGATAGAGGAACTGTAAAGGAGCCTCAATGGCACTCTGGCTACCTCTAAGTCTTGTCTTTCTCGGGTTTCTGGCCCCGCCCCCGAAACCTGTGCCCACCGAGATCGTCGACTCGCACCGGCAGATCGTGTGTGGGGCCTCCTGTGATGCCTGGAAGAGTCTGACAACCGTTGGAGCCGCTGAAGTGAGAACGTTGAGCGGGGTGGGGCGACGTCAGGTCTCGGGTGAGATCAAACTCGAAACGGGCAAAAATCACTTTGATCTGAACTTTCGCGTGGGGCTTCCCGAGTTTCCTGGTGAGCACTTTTCCTACGACGGAAAAAAAGTGCTTGTAGACGTCATCATGCCCGGTCTACGTTCACCATTTGGCGATTTCTTGTACCTTCGTCAGTTAATCATCAAGGAGGGACTGCTGGGGGGAACACTCAATCGTCACTGGCCCCTTTTGGATGATGAACGTCTGAAGAAGATCAAATACAGGGCCTGGACCACCCAGATCACAGACATGGAAATCAACTTGGGATCCCAGAACGCACCTGGCTCAGAGTGATCTCCACGCAGTCTGTCTTGAGATCAACCTGATGATCCCGTGTGGTCAAGTATGGCTTGATATGACTCACTCCCGACGGCGAATGACGCGCTGACCCCTGGGCCAGAACTTATGAAGAGCTGCAACTAGTGTACTGTCCGGGAAGTTCACGGTGTTAATTCGGGATGGATTCATTGGCGTCGCCAGTGAGGCGCGCGACGCAGGAATGCCGGGAGTATTTCGAGGTAGCGCAACAAAGCTGTCGGCGAAAAGACGCCCGAAGTAGCGGCGTGAACTTTCCGGACAGTGCACTAGTCCCAAAATAAGTAGATGGGTGTATACCCAGAGGTGCAAAAAAGCCTGAAACGCCAGTCCTGACGGGTATTCTGAGGTTAACAAAAGACCCAGAAAACCCCCAAGAGGAGGCGTTTCAGGTGAATAGAAAGCATATAGAGATAATCCACAAACGCCAAGAGGAATTAGAGCGAAGGCTGGATCGAAGTTGGCGGCCTAAGAGTGGGGGACGGGTGCTGAGAGGAGGCAATATTGTCTACGACGTCTCGAGCCGTATGGGAGGGGTGAGTAGTGGAGGTCTGGGGCTGATCGTTCAGTTGGTCAAGCGCTTGAAGGTGGCGGAGAAGATCGACGAACGTGTGCGAGTGTTGAAGCGGCACCTTCCCTACCGGGAGTCGGACCACGTCTTGAATCTGATCTACAACGTGATGAGTGGGGGAGTGTGTCTTCAGGATGTAAAGTCACGGCGCGAGGATGTCAGCTATCTGGAGAGTGTAGGGGCACGCAAGATCCCGGCACCGAGTACGGAAGGGGACTTTCTCAGGCGTTTCGAGAAAGAGGATGTGTTGGCCCTTCAAGAAGCCTTCAACGAAAGCCGTCTGCAGGTGTGGCAAAGCCAAGCAACGGAGATGGGCAAGCGAGCCACGATCGACGTGGACGGCACGACGGCCGAGACCACGGGGTGTCATACCGATCCATGTCCCTTCTGCTGACCAGTCGAGGGGCGGATCCCATCGACCTCGGTCCCCATGGAGCGAGTTGGGGATCCTGCCTTTTATCCTCCCAAGTGAAGTTAACTGGTCTGGCGGACCCTGGACGTGGTCGAGCGTCCCCTGTAACCTCAACCAGAGGGAAGAGGATCGATTTGACTTCCGAATCGTTAGTCAAGGTCACCGGTATCGCACTCATACTTAGGGTCGGCGCGGAATTAACTTTACATTTTGGACTAAGCAGCTTGCTGGGTTTCAGGGGTCGGCGGGTCGGCTTGAACGGTGGTTAGAATCGCCTCCGAGTGCGGTTGTGCACGGCTTTGGGGTCTGGGTGAGAAAGTGTAGTTCCATTTTCCGAGGAAGTTGCTTCTAGCGAAGGAAAGCTGCTCCAGTTGCTGGTCTGAAACCTTGATTCCTTTCTGGTAAACTCGCCGGTCGCGGTAGGCCTCCACGCGTAGCCCGGTCAGGGTGCGTGTTTTGCGGGCGAAGTCGACGAGGGTCTGAAAACTTTTGAGCGGCTCTCCGGCCCAGTTCTTGGTGATTTCGCTGAAGAGTCGGTGTTCGATGGGGTTCCACTTGCTGGCGCCCGGGGGATAGTGGGCCACGGTAATGGTGAGTCCATAGGGGTCGGCGAGCCTCTCCTGGAGAAGCTTCTTCCAGGCGCGAGGGGCGGCTCCGTTGCTTCCGCCACAGTCGGCGAGAACCAGCAGGCGTTGGGACCGGCGGTAGTGGTCTTGACCGTGCTGACGCCACCAGGTGAGGATGCTGTTGACGGCAAAGGCTGGCGTATCGGCGGACTGCCCCACCACCAGCACGCCAAAGTTGCGGCCCACATCGTAGATCCCATAGGGGCAGGCCAAGCCCACAGCCTGGGAACGAAAGTCATGGTCTTGGACCTGCGGGGCGTCGCGACACCAGATCTTACCGGGGTTCTTGAACAGACCGATGAGCTCTTTTTTCTTACTATCGACGCAGATGACCGGGTCGCCGCTCTGGGCGAACTGCTGGCGCAATCGTTTGATGATCGCGAACTGGGCGTCCCGATAAGGGGAGTTTCCCGCCGACAGGCATTTTCGGTTACTCTTTAACGAATAGCCCAGCTTTTTGAGCAAGCGACGCACAGCCGTGGCCGAGATCTTCAGCTGCAGACTTTCGGCCAGGCAGCGGGCGATCTTTTCGGCCGTTTGATGAGTCCATCTCCTGGCCGACATCGGGTCACCAGCGGTATCCGGCTCCAGCAGGCAACGGATCTGCTCGATTACCTGCGGCGTTTTTTTTCGATGCGTTTTCGACCCCCGCCCGCCTTGCGCACCCGGCCCCGCCTCACCGAACCGGTCAACAGTTGCCGACGCCCCTTGGCCACGGTCTGGGGGACCAGATCCAGAAGCTCGGCCATCTTCCGGTCACCTCCGTGGCCCAGTTTGGCCGCCTCCAGGCCGGCGTAGAGCCGTCTTTGCTTCTCATCCAGCAGACTGAAAAACAGGATGATGGCCGCCCTGAGTTCGTCCGGCAGAAACTCGCTCTCCAGGGTGGCACCCACCTGCCGGCGATCCTCGCCCTCTTGGCGCATCAACTCCTGACGCCTCCGCTCACCAGCCTCCTCGCTGAGGTAGACGAAGTTTCCCCCCAAGCGAGTGCGCCCAATCCTGCCTCGGCGCACCTGTCGCAGCAAGGCATGCTTGACCTCCACCTGCAGCACCGACTCCAACTCCGAGGCGGTGTAGCCCGCTTCGGATCGCTGCACCAACACGGCTGCCGTCTCCTGCAGATTCCCGAATCGGCTGAAGCGGGCCGAGCGCCAGCTCCACAAACCCCGACCATCGAAGTCAGCAATCTCCGCCAAGGTGTAGAACCGGCCCCGGTGTGAATAGCTGCTCAGATAGCCCAGTCGTGACAGACCACGGAACACCGTCATGGTGGCTGTGGTCTCAAGAGCTGCCTTGAGCTCCTCAATCGTGGCTATCCTATTGTCAGTTAACAGGTTGTGCAGTTTCGTATCGCGTTCTCGTGACCTTTTCATTTGGTATAGTTTCCCCTCTACGTATCACACAAGGGGTAATTATACCAACTATTCCCACTCCTTACAACCGTCGTAACTGCTTAACTTAACGAAGTTTAATGAGAAATAAGCGGGAAACATCGGGAAGCTACAGGTGGTATTGATGCCCTGAGTACTGTGATTTTGTTTTTGCGCCAGCCCTAAGTTATAATTAGTCATAGTAGTTTCCTTTTCGAGGGCGAGCACGTGGGGTACATTCCCAGCTTGCCCTCGTTTCATTTTCTAGGTACCGCTGGTTACCTGCTCGATGTGAGCCAGCTCGTCTCGGCACCAATCCATCAGCTTCTTAATCAATGGCCGGACGACGGCCACGATGCGAGTCTCATCCTGCGGGTCCAACTCGAAAAGGTGGTTTTCGGCCTGGGAAATCCAGGCTTGCCCCTTCCCGATTTGGCTCGCAAACTCGCTCTGTCGGATCTTGGAGTACGCCCTTGCGGCTCGGATCAGGTTGCCGTCCATGGTTGCTCCTTTGCTCTATCGCTTCGGGAGTTGCTGTCAGGCGGGGAACAAAAAAAGCCCGGCCTGAAAGGAGTCCCTGCTCCTTTCCAAACCGGGCTCGATGGGGTTCGGATCTTCAGATCACCCGGTCATTTCAAGAACTGGGTGTGCTCCGGACTGCAAAGTCGGGCATTGACCCAACAGGACCTCACCAGACAAGTGCGGCCTCGACCTGTCCTACGTCGGGGGTATCGAACGGGGGCAGCGAAACCCTACTCTCGGTGTGATTCAAGCACTGTCCTTGGTGCTGGGAGTGAAGATGGCGGATCTGGTGCAGGGGGAGTAGCAGCCGCCTCAGCAGATCCTGGCCCTCGGGTTGCATCCAGAGTACACTGCTGACACACCACCCCATTTCCAGGACCTGGAAAGGAGGCAAGAATGGCTATTCCTGCGCCACTATCAAGGAGATCGCAGTGAAGCTCGATCACACAACGTTGCGGGCAATCGGCCAGGATCTTGAAACAATAGGTTTGTTCGACTTCGATCTGGAGCTTGAGGGGGAGAGATGTGTGGTCCGTGGAATGGTGGTTCCCCCTGCTTCGCCGGAGCCTTCACCCCCGTCCCGTGGATTGAAGAGCCTGTGGAAGCGGTTCCGGAAGAGAGAGTCCGATGTTCCTTCAGAACGAGCGCCCGTGCCATTCGAGAGAGTCTATCTGCCAGATGACATCGATCGCTTGGTCACCGAAGGCCAGTCCCACCGCCAGGACAGACAGGCCGGGGCGAAAAAGGAAGACAGACCGGAGCTGTATTCCATTGGGGAAATGCTTCGGGTTTTCGCTGCTTACTGCGAAACCGCAGAGTTACAGATTGTGAGTGTCTCAAAGCGTGAGAGCCGACTCAAGTATGAGTATCTGACGAGTTCGGGGGTTCGGGAGGTGGAGGAACGCTATTTTTTGGAGCTGTACAATTTTGCGGATGGGATGGCTTTGAAGCGCAGTGAACGAGGGTCAGAAGGGGATGATGACTGACACGAAGTGTGACCCGATTCCGATTTTCTCGCTTTGGAAGGCCAGTATGTGATCTGAGGGATCGAGTTCGCCCAAACCGCTATTCTATTGTTTGAACACCCATATCTCTCCGCCTCCAAGTGGGTCGAGTTGCGGAAACAACCGTGGAGGCTCCTCTATCTCGGCCCATCCCTCTCCCCTCTCCACAACCGTAACCTCTAGATCATCAAAGAACTCATCCGGTGCCGCTGCTCGTTCCCGAGCAAGGGGTGGAGTACAGTAGTCCTCTTCCTACCGTGCGCTCAATTCGCAGGCCGGGAACCACCAATTCGCTTCGCAATCGCGGCTCTCTCTTCCGGCGTAATCGGTCGATCCGGTTCCGATGCAACGCGATTGTGAATGGCCCGAAACTGATCCACTAACTCGGGGCTGTCCATGAAAAACACCACCTTTAGTGGCTCGTCGCCTTGGAGGTTCCCGATGCGGTGAACAGCGCCCCTTGGCACAAAAATCACGTCGCCGGGTCCAATCACCGCCTGCTTGTCACCCAGCGTCGCAGCACCGGCACCTGACAGGACATAGAACAGTTCATCACCCTGGTCGTGAATGTGAAGATTCGTTGCCCCGCCTCTCTGAAACGTCTGCTCAACCAGAATAGAGCCCGTAGTGCCGGTCTTGGGCGATGCCTTGACCAAGAGGCCGTTCAGCAGCGGTTCACCCTCCCCCGCCTTGAGAATGAATCCCTCAGCTGTTCCCTCAGTAACCGGTGGTGCCATAGACTCCAACTCGCGAACAGCCTGCGTGGGAGGCTCTTCACTATGTGCGGTGCCATGACATCCTTTACACAGTGTGCCAAGACATCCTTTACAGATTGGGGTAAAAAGAGACCTTTGAAAAGGAGGTCTTGGATTTCCCTGGAAAGTGTCGGAATGACAAGGGAAAAGTGACCCGGCTTGATCACGTAATAGTGCCCCACCTGGTTGTAGATTGTTGTAACTGATCCTGGGAAACGATCTCCTCGAGTTCCTGAAGACTGAGAGAGGGGCCGCAGTGAGGGCGAGCCCGAACGGAGTGCCCCTCTCGGCGGCCGACTCAACCCGGTCCCCTGAGTGGTCTACTCGCCCCGTTAACCCCCTTGAAGTCTCTGCTGTTGGAGATATCCAACCCAGCGGTCGAGGCGACATAGCTGTGTGGCCGTCAGGAGACACTTCCGGGGACCCAGAAGGCTATTTTGACCTCGACTTGGCTCTTTGCCGGCGCCTCTTCTTTTGCCG
Organism: Acidobacteriota bacterium; assembly: GCA_965248635.1. Lineage (GTDB taxonomy): Bacteria > Acidobacteriota > UBA6911 > RPQK01 > CBDAPI01 > CBDAPI01. The sequence continues at coordinate 1,815,439 of OZ252114.1, forward strand.
TTTGAGACTCTCGGCCAGACGGATGCTCTCCCAGTCGAACTCGTAGATCTGGCAGCGATGGGTGAGCCGGTCCAGCAGGGCCGCCGTCAGGGAAGCATCGCCAAAGACCCGGGTCCATTCGGCAAAGGCCAGGTTGGAGGTCACCAGCAGTGAAGCCTTCTCGTAACGATTGGAAAAGACTTGATATAGCAGTTGGGCTCCTTCTTCCGAAAACGGGATGTAGCCGAGCTCATCGAGGACGATCAGGTGAAAGCGATCGAGCTTTCGAAACACTCGCTCCAGCTGTCTTTCCTCCCGGGCCTCCACCAGCGTATTGACCAGGCCCGAAGCACTGTAAAACCCAACCCGGTGACCGCGCCGGCAGGCCTCCACTCCCAGCATCGTGGCCGCATGCGTCTTGCCCGTACCGTGTTTGCCGATCAAAGCCACGTTCTCTCGCTCATTGATCCAAGTGCATTCGGTCAGCTCCCGTACCTCGACCCCGTCCAGTGTGGGCCACAGTGCGAGATCCGTCTTCTCCAGCGTTTTCATCACCGGAAAGCGCGCTTCCTTGAGCCGGCGCTCCAGCTGATTGGCACGACGCTGCTCGAGTTGCCGGCTCACCAGATCCAGCAAGAACGCCTCGTAGCTGGCCCTCGTTTCCCGGGCCTGGCGCGCACACTCGGCGTAATCTCGCCGCATCGTAGGCAGCCGCAGCTCCTTGAGGTGATCCTTCAGCAATACCGCTTCACTGGCGCGGCTCATCGCCTACTCCCCAGCAAGGCATTGAAGCTCGCCACAGCCATCCTCTCGACCCGACGGTCCGTGATCCCCGGAATCAGCTGGGCTGGCAGGGGCTTGATCGAGCGGCTGGAACTTTCCTGGTAGCGGATCCAGTGCCGGATCGAAGCCAGGCTCGGGCATTGCAGCTCCAGCACCCGGGTAATTGCTTTTTCGACAAGTGTTTCCGGATAGCGCTGATGCAAGCCCAGGATGCCGATAAACTCTCGAGTGCCGGAGTTCTCGCCCAGGCGGCTGCGCAACCTGGCGAGCAGCACCTCGTAGTCCGCAGGCCAGCGGGCTCGCCACTGCAGAATGGGCCGGGCACTTTCAAACGATCCAGGCCGCTGCTGGAGCAGATCCAGATAGTGCAGCGAATCGATCTTCCACTTGCTGTTGGAAAAAACTCGCTCGTGCTCGGCGATCTTCCGATCCTCTGCAAACACCTCCACCTTCCAGCAGCTCACATGCGACCACACCCAGCGACCCACATACGCTCTGGGCACGGAGTAGCGATTGCGGTCCACTCGCACCGTCTGGTAGAGATCCACTTTCACTCGCAGCGGCTTGTAGTTGTCATAGGGGCGCTGGGGCAGGGGCAGCAGTCGCGATCTCTCCGACTCGAATCGCTCCTGGACAGTTCGATCATCTTCCCGGACCGCAATCCGGTGACTGCCATACTTCTGGCAGCGTTCCAAGAGCATCTGGTTGAGCTGTTCGAAGTCTTTGACTCGGGGCAACGGCACCAGGAAGTTTCTCCGCGCAAAGCCGACCAGGCCCTCCACTCCACCCTTCTCTCGGCCTAATCCCGGAGTGCAAAAGCGGGCCTGGTACGTGTAGTAGCTGCGAAAGGAGACAAAGCGTTCCTGCTCCACTCGTTTCTTGCCCCGCAGAATCTTTTTCACCGCGGGGCTCAGGTTGTCATACACCAGGGTCCGAAAGATCCCCTGGAAGTAGGCAAAGGCTCGCATGTGGGCGTCAAAGAACATCTCCTGACGCTCCCAGGGATAGGCTCTCACGAAGGCCTTGCCCGAGTAGCGTGAGCGCATCATGAACAGCTTCACCATCCGCCGCTCCCCTGCCATCTCGACCCAGGCTGTCCCCCAGTCTAACTTCTGCCTCCCGGGCCACTTCCGGGTCCAGTGGAACCACCGCCTGCTTGCCTCCGTAGCCGTGAGCCGCCTTCCACTCCCGCACCCAGCGCCGCACCGTCGACTCGGCTCCCCCAAATCCGTACTCCTCGACCAGCCGATCCCAGATCCGGCGAGACGTGTGACGCTGACGCCGCGGCCGATCCCGGTCTCCCAGCAGCCAGCCCTCGATGATCTTTTCCACCGGATTCATGACCGGGCATCTGGTTGGCTTTCGGCGTCGGTACTTGGGCTCCAATCCTTTCAAGGCTTTGCGAATCGTTTCCCGATGATGACCTGTCTCCCGACGGATCTCTCGGATGCTCTTTCCGTATACGCGGTGGGCTGTTCTGATAAGCTCGTACTGGTCCATCCCAATCACTCCGGCCTCCGTTCCAGTTGTTCGTTTTGCTTTTGAACAAAACTAGAACAGAGGTCTGATTGGGGTGGGTCACTTTTACTCGATCACTCGCCCCAATCCGGGTCACATTTACGATAGCGAAATCAAAAGTGAAGGATGTGATGGAACAAAGGATCGAACTTGTAGTGCGAGCGCTGCAAAAAGAGAGAACGATGGGAGAGCTGTGCGAGGAATATGGGATTAGCCGAGTGACGGGGTATCACTGGCTGAATCGGTACCGGGAGAGAGGGACGTTCTTGTCGCTATGCGATCGATCTCGGCGGCCTCGTAGCAGTCCGCGTCGGACACCGGAAGAGCAGGAGGAGAGAGTCATAGAGCTGCGGCGGCAGTACGGGTGGGGAGCCAGGAAGCTGGAGGTATTGCTCAACAGAGAGGGGATCAAACTATCGGAGAGGACCATCAACCGGATTCTGAGTCGTGGTGGGGAGATCCGCAAAGAAAAGCAACGGCGGCCGGCCTTGAGACGTTTTGAGCGCAGTCAACCGAACGAGCTGTGGCAGGTGGATTTCAAAGGGCAATACAAGCTGGGGAGTGGGGGCTGTTGCTATCCGTTGGGAATGGTAGACGACCATAGCCGGTATTGTGTGGGTTTGTATCCTCTGCGAAGTCAGACCTATGAGGGGGTGCGAAGAAGCTTATGGCAGAGCTTTGAAGAGTACGGGGTACCGGAAGGGATGTTGTTTGATCATGGGGGTCCTTGGTGGGGGTCGGCCAATGTACTGGGATTGACGCGGCTGGGAGTGGACTTGATCGAGCAAGGAGTGCGCTTGTACTGGAGCGGGATTGCTCATCCTCAGACGCAGGGGAAGGTGGAGCGGTTTTTTGGAACCGTGGGGAGTGCGGTGTGGCATCGAGGGGGGCCTCCACAAGTCTTTGAACCGTGGGCTGGGGTGCTGACGGAGATTCGCCACGAATACAACCATGTACGGCCCCATGAGGCGTTGGACATGCAGGTGCCGGCCCATCGCTATCGAGCCAGTCAACGAGCTCTCCAAGTCGAGCCAGCGGCATGGCAGTATCCGCCAGGCTGGCAACTCAAGCGGGTCTATGCCTCAGGACAGTTGCGCTGGGATGGCCATCTTTATTTCGTCAGCGCGGCCTTGCAAGGTCGGTCAGTGGGGGTGTTGGAGGTGGACGCTCGGCTGCTGCTGCGTTACCGACACACGTATTTATGTGAGGTGGATTTAGCGAGTCAACGAGTCCACAGTTGGATCCGTTCTCGTCGTCACAATGAGGGCCAATGGAAAGCGTAGTGAGGAAGGCTGTGGAAACTGCCGCCCTGTGGAAACACCAAGAAACGAAGCTGGAATCGACCCGGCTGCCAAGGTGTTACCACAGGGCTTGGAAAACCCTGTGGGTTTTCCACTGTTCCCACAGCCTCGACTACTACTTATCAACCATCAAAAGTGTAAAGGATGTGTTGGCACTTGACACTTCACTACACGCAGCAGCTCCAATCAAAACGACCGCACATATCAACCGTCGCATCGATCGTCTCCTTTCCAAAGCAATAACGGCTCCAACACCGTTGATTGGACCCTCGATCAATGAGGGTTGTATCCGGACTGACGTCGAGAAGCAAGTTTCCTCCTTCCAGATGCAAGCCGGGTTCAGATAACACCAGGGGAGTGTCCAGCTCCCTCACCCCAGTCAAGGGGGCGTGGATCGACAGGTGGGGTGGTGCCCTTCCACCGCCTAAAGCTCCAGCGGTGGTCCCACTATATCCATGTTGTACTTCTCGGCTAAGGCTATGCCTTTGGCAACGTAAGCTTCTGTGTCCGTAACATCCAGATCAACGGCTTCATCAAAGAACTGCTCAAATCCTGCTGGAGAAAAGATGGCGAGTATCTTGGCAGGCTCCTGCCCGACCCGAGAAAAGGTGTGAACCGTTCAGAGGTGGACCCGGAAAACTGGACCATTTGCTAAGGTGGCTCCGACCTGAATCAGAAAGGATGAGGAGTCATGGAAAAACGAAGGAATTTTTCAGCTCAGTTTAAAGCGAAGGTGGCACTGGAAGCGCTGCGAGGCGAGCACACCCTGAGCGAGCTGGCGGCTCGCTACGAGATCCACCCGAATATGATCACGAATTGGAAAAAGCGGGCCCGAGAGGGCCTGGTCGATGTGTTCGCGGGCAAAGTTGAGAAGCGTCAGAGAGGAAGCGAGGCGAAGACCGGCGAAGACCAAAGAGCTGTACGCCAAGATCGGCGAACTGACGGTGGAATGTTCAACGACAACTATTTTTGACCGGGGCGACGACGATATTTGCCCACTGAAGTTGATCGTTTGTCGAGTCGGTTTTGGCTCTCCTTTCTTGGGGTTTGAGAAGGGTTTCTGTTTCTCTCCTGCTTTCCGAGCGTGGGGGTGGAGTGAGGGCGTAGCCCGAACGGAGTTCCCACGCTTCGCGACGTTCTGATAAGCCCATCGAAAGGGCTCCTGGTTGAGTTGTACGGCCCCACCCCTTGACCCGTTTGTCTGTATGGCCAGGAGAAGGGGCTTCGCGTGACATTTTGTTCTGTCAACAGCCGAGCGGGAGTCAACTGGCCTCCTTTTGGGTTCGCTTCTTGGCCGCTTCCATTCGGTAGCTGGAAACGTTCAATTCCAGGATCACACTGTGATGAACCACCCGATCGATAGCCGCGGCCGTCGTCAGTGGATCCTTGAAGATCTTCTCCCAGTTCGAGAAGACCAGATTGCTGGTCAGTAGGATGCTGCGTCGTTCGTAGCGATGAGACAAAAGCGTGAACAGAATCTCCATTTCTTGCCGGTTCTGTTGCACGTAGCCAATGTCGTCAATGATCAGCGCCTCGAATCGATCGAGCTTCTTGAGTTCCCTTTTCCAGGGTCAGCTCGAGCTTGGCTCGAAGCAGCCGTTGCACCAGCAGCGCACAGGTGGAGAACAACACTCGGCGATCCTGCAAGATGAGCTCCTGCCCTAAGGCGCAAACCAAGTGAGTCTTCCCGCTTCCCGGATTGCCGAAGACCAATAGGTTTTCAGATCGATCCAGAAAGTCTCCCTCCAGAAGCGCGGACAATTGGCGATCCACATTTTGTGGAAGCCGAGAACGATCTAGTGCCGTCAGGCTCTTGTCCCAGGGAAGCTTGGACTGCCGTCGCAGCCGTTGGATTCGGCGTTCCCGGCGGTCAGCCACCTCCAACTCGGACAACGCCAGCAGATACTGAGGATAAGACCAACTTTCCTTCGAAGCCAAAGTGGCTTGCGAGCTGTGATGCTCTCGAAACGTCGGTAGGCGCAGTTCCACCAGAGACTGGCTTAGTCGTTGCAGATTTCCTCCACTCATGGCCTCACCTCCGACTCCCGTGTACTGAGCAATCGGTCGTAGACATGGATATCGACTTCAGGGACCTGGACTTCCCAGGCTGGGCTCGCCGGCTCAAGCAAGGCCTCTTTCAGAACTTGAAGTCGCACTCGGCACCCCCTTTCAATCAGCTTCTTCAGTGCCTGTCCGACTCGCTGCTCCCCCTCCTTCGCTGCCAACTCCAGGATTCCCAGATACTGACGGTCGGCTGTCCCAGGGCAATCCTCTCGCAGTTCATCGTAGGCGACTCGAAACAGCACACCGGGGAACAGGTCTTCCCGCCAGCGGTAACGTGCAAAGGCTCCCGGCTTGCGCACCAAAGAGTGGATTACGTGCCGGTAATCGATCCGATGCTTGCCCTCGCCTCGCAGTCGAGGCATCTGGGCTACCACCTGGCTGGCATACCGCACCTCCAAGTGATCCGCCCACATCCGAACCTCCACCCGCTCTCGGATCAAGCGGCTGTCGACCGAGTAGGTGTTGTTACGGACTCGGATGGTTGAACTTGGCGAGACCTTCACTCGATAGCTAACGAAGTCCTCCAGTCGACGATTCGGTAACGGCGCCATCACCTCCAGTTCTTCCTGAAGTCGCCTCTGCCGTCCTGCATTCCGGCGCTCGATGATTCTCTGGATGAATCGCTCGTAGTCGTTCCGCTCCAGAAAATCTCGGCTTCCTCTCAACAGCAGCTCTTGTTCGATGGCTCGCTTGAGCCGGTGATGGGATTGCTCGACATCTCCGTTTTCGTGAGCCTTCCCCGCCTGGGTCCGGCTCCACTTCATGCCGTAATGATCCAGTAATATCTGATAGCGACGCGTGAATACTCCTTTCTTGAGATTGTCGACGGCAGCCGACAAACGATCCGTTCGATGTTCTTGAGGAACTGCTCCCAGCTCCCATATCGCGTTCTGGACTCCCAGCGTCAGGCTCTCAAATGACTCACTGAAGCACAGCGTTGTCGTTTCCCAGTTCGAATAAGTTAGAACGAAGTGATAGAGCAGATGAGGAAACGGTTGCCCTGCGATCGTCACTCCCAGGCTGTTCATAAAGGTGAAGTCGGACTGGGCTTGATGCCCCGGCTCGTGACGCTGCGGAAACATCACTTCCTTCAGCTCACCGTTGCGGGCTCTCCACTGTTTGATGTGCCGCTGCAGCGTTCGTAACTGGCCTTCTTCGAACTTCCCTTCATGAACCCGATTCAGATGATCGAAGACGGTCGTCGCCTCCACCGTCGGAGATCGTTTCAGAATCCCTTCCACTTCCGGCCACACCCATTCGTAGGGGTCCGGTCGGGTTCTCCAGGTCCTCTCCGGCCGACACTCGCTCGGTAGCTTCCCAGACTTCAGATACCTTCGTGCCGTATTCCGCGCCATGCCTGCTTTCGCAGCGGCCATCGTCAACGTCTTTTCCTTTTTCCGCAATTTCATCAGTCTCCTGATCTGCTGGTCTGTAACCATGCTTTCCATGGTCCAAATCAGCTCTGAAAAAGCGGGCAATTCTAATTGTCGCCGTGGAAAATTCTACTCGTCGTTGATCAGTGGAAAAGGATTTTTTGTCCAAAGTGCTCGATCGCTGAGTGTCAAGGCCAGAAAGGCCGCGATCGAGCCGGAGCACCCGAGACTGAGCATGCGCAGACAATGCAGGCTGATGAGTCTGAACCGCTCGACTTTGTACTATGAGCCCAAAGGTGAGAGCGAAGAAAACCTGCAACTGATGAGACGACTGGACGAGCAGTTCTTAGAGACTCCCTACTACGGATCCCGGCAGATGGTCTATCACTTGAAACGGCAAGGCTACCAGGTGGGCCGCAAACGGGTTCGTCGCCTGATGGACAAAATGGGCCTGGCGGTCATCTATCCAAAGCCGCGGACCTCACAGCCGCACCCGGAGAATCGAGTGTATCCGTATCTTCTTCGAGGCTTGGCGGTCAGCCGGCCCGATCAGGTGTGGTGTGCGGATGTCACCTACATCCCGATGCGTCGAGGTTTTTTGTACCTGGTGGCGATCATGGACTGGTACAGCCGCCGGGTTCTGTCCTGGAGGCTGTCGAACACGCTGGAGCCGTTCTCTTGTTGCGAGGCACTCGAGGAGGCGCTCAACAGGTACGATCCCCCGGAGATCTTCAATACCGACCAGGGGAGTCAGTTCACCAGTGCGGAGTTCACGGGACTACTCAAAGAGGCCGGGGTGCGTATCTCGATGGACGGCCGGGGCCGCTGGATGGACAACATCTTCATCGAGCGGCTGTGGCGTTCACTCAAGTACGAATGCGTTTATCTGAACGCTTTCGAAACCGGGTCGGAGGCCCGCCGAGGGATCGGCCACTGGATCAATCTATACAACAGCCAGAGACCTCACTCGGCACACAACGGAGCGACGCCCGAAGAGGTGTACACTGGCTTGGACAAAAATTCTGAGAGGGGCCTCGCCCTCGGGCTCATCCCCTCTCAGAATTTCCCTGACTGGCGGCAACAAGAACTACGGAGTCCACCTTAGAAATGCCGCCGAGTGGTCCAGCCAATGGGGTCCACCTCTTTCCCCTGGGGATGCGTACGAAAGAACCGGCTGTCGCTTTAATAGTGCGTTCGCCCACCAGAACGTTCATCTCTACCCTCTAAGACATAGAAGGCTTCATCCTCGTTCTTGTGTATGTGTTGTGGCGGTCCGTCACCGACTAGCTCAACTTCCAACAGTGAGTATGCGCCATCAGTGTCTGCACCCACCACCTTATGCGTTACCTTGTGACCTGGCACTGGAACCATCTTGCCCTCTCCTGGGCCAAGTACGATATTCCCGTCGTTATTAGACATGACTTGTTCTCCTTACAAATGTTTCCGGGGACACCCCGGACAGCCGAGGGAATACCGGCGGCGGGCTGTAACGCAACCAACTCGGGCAATTCCCAAATTTAGTCTGTCAGTAGAGACTAGGCGAGGGATCCAGCGCAGTCAATTGATCTGGCCTAGTGCGCTAACCCCCGCGGGGCCAGAGAGTTAACCGTGGGTGAAAGGGGAGACAGGGAGTCCAGCCCCCTCACCCCGTCCAAGGGGGTATGGATCTACAAGTGGGTGGGTTACCGGCATGGACACCGGCTAACTCGGGCGCAAACCCGGTGAGTATGCGAATGACGTGGCCTAGTCTAGAGGCATCGCTCCCCTATTACTCTTAGTATTACTTGGGTGACACGCTTTTTCGCGTGTGACAAGGTGACAAGTGGCTGCCCCTTATAAGTTAATAGAGGAAAGAGGGTGACCCGATGAAAGCGATGATCGATTTCTTCCGAACCATGCTGAAATTGCCCAGGCCTTGGGTCGGCTGGGTCATGCTGTTGATGACGGTCAACATGGTCGTTCCCCTGTTCTACCTTGGCACGGCGGAAGGGAGAATCGTACTGGGAGCCGCCGTGGTCGGGGCAGTTCTTCAGACGGCGATCTTCTCTGCGAAGGGATTCGTTCGCCTGCTGGGAATCGGCCACATCGCGTGGGTCCCGATGGTAGCCTGGCTCTGGACTCGACTCGACCTTGCTCCTGCGGGCAGCCTCTTCAGGTACTGGCTCCTCGCCACCTTGGTACTGGTAAGTGTCTCGCTCCTCATTGACGCCAGCGACGTCATCCGTTACGTCAGGGGGGAAAGGGACCCTCAGCTCGTGACTCCCAACTGAGATCGGCCGTGGAGTCTCGGCGCCGAGGCCGTGACCCACTCGCGCCGGAGATCGCCCTGTGTGACAGCTCGACACGTCCCCTATAGCGAGCCCCTGCTGGGGGTGAACAGGTAGCCCTCAGGGTGGGGAACCTTCTTTCTGCTTTATCAGCTTATTTCGCATTCGCAGACAAGTCCCTGAAGAGCAAAGTGGGCCTCCTGAGGTCAATACGACTGTAGGTTTTCCTCAAATGGCTGGGTCAACTGAAGGTGGTGAGGATGCGAAAGAAGCGAATTATGCGGAAGAAGCCCTGATGGCAAGGGACTGCCTCAACCAGATTGTCACACCAGGGACCTGCTCCCTCGGTGGTTACGTCTCACGGGTTCGGCCCTTGGCTCTGTTAAACCAGTCGAGTTGAGTACAAAACACAAGATGATGCCCATCGGGATCTTTGAAGGCAAAGTCCCGCACTCCGTAGTCACGATCTGTCGGGGGACTCTCGGTTTCGAGCCCGCGACTCGTGAACTCGGCGTGGACGGCATCGACATCCTGAACGCCTATGCACAGATTGGTAGACTGTCCGGCGTCTTCGTGCTCGCTCAGATGTAACGTGAGTGGCCCTCGTGATGCCTGGACATATCGCGGAAATCCCTCGCCGAAGCGATGCTCCCAATCCTTCGTAAAGCCCAGCACCTCACAGTAGAACCGAGAACTCTGCAAGGCATCAGCGACCCGCAAAACGGGAATCCAACCCGACCAATCCTCGCTCATGTACGAACCTCATTGTCTGGTAGTACAAAATGGCATCTCAGCCGACCCTCTGATCCCGGCGATAACACCTAACCCACAGGATTGTATCCGCAGCGCGGAGCGAAAGCACTCCTTTTGCGGTGGTCCGTAGGGCGCGCGAGCATTCCGGATACAATCCTGTTGAACTGAGCCGCAGTCACCGTCTATGCGGATTGCTTCGAGTTGTTGCTCCGATGCAGGAGACCCCCTTGGACCGACTACACTGACTACACACTACTGAAACTACTGGTACTACTGGGTTTCAGGTGCAGTCACTTGTGTAGTGAGCCACCCAAAATGCATGGGGACTGCTTCCTCCTCGTGCCCGTAGCCGGTAGCATAGAGCCAAAGGAAACGGAGGCGTATCATGAAACTCAGTCAAAAAGGACTTGCGTGGGCCCTCGGGCTCGGGTGGGGCGGAGCAATTCTGTTACTCGGGTCGGGCAACCTGATCTTCCACCCTTACGGTCAATCCTTCCTCCAGGCCATCGCATCTGTCTACCCCGGTTATCAGGCCGTACCGACCTTCTTCGATGTAGCGGTGGGAACGCTTTACGGCGCCGTGGATGGTGCCATCGGAGGATTCATCCTGGCCTGGCTCTACAACAGATTTGCCTGAGTCTGAGCTTGGACTGAGAGACTCTGGGAAGGTCCGCTGATCCCGGGAATCCCGGATTCTGTACTACCCTAATTTCTCTACTACTCTTTTCTTACTCTTACAGAGACACTCTCCAGACTTAGGGTTATCTCTTTCCGGGATTTCCGGGATAGGTCAGCAGTATCAGTAGTTCCAGGTTGGGTCAGTCTGGGATCGACCTGGGATTTCTGGGGTCTGGCTGGGAATGAATATGGAGAGTGGTCAGACTATCCCCACCCCCTTCTTCCGGTTGCGTTGGGCACGAACCAGTCTTCCCCCAGCCAGCTCCGACTCGAAGAAGTAGTAGCGTTTGTCCTGGGTGCGACGGAATCGCCCGACGGTGTCGTGTTCAATGATCATTGCGGTGGTTGTCAATCATTTACAAAAAGAGATGGGTCACCGTACACGTCCTGTTATAATCACGTCACACGTTCAAGTACCACTTCAAGTTCGGTGGGGGAGTTACTACTTCACCGCAAGACACAAGCATCGCAATCGCTATCTGAATCCTCCCGTCTAATCCCCGTAGTCCCCGGAGGACTGGAAACTGATCAACCTCGTGAGTCACTAAATTATGGAGGGCATGGACAGAACGCTTCGCTTATTTCTGGATGAACTGGGGCTCTTCGTTGAGTCCCTCGGTGCTATTGGCTCAATGATTGCCCTTGGGTTTCTCGTCGCGGCCGTCTTGGTGGTGTATGGGTTGGTTCGGAAGTAGAAAGCCAAGGAATCGACCGCTCTCGTACTAAACGCGTTCAGGGGCCGCCTGGTGGCCAGGGTCAGGGTTGATGGCAAAGACATTTCCCTGGAGCTTGTCAAGGCAGGGTTGGCCTGGCATTACAACAGGTACTCCAGTCACGACGGGTTGGCAGCCGCTGAACAGCAGGCCCGGACTGAGAGGGTGGGAGTATGGTCCCTGGCTGACCCTATACCTCCCTGGGAACTGAAGCAAGGTGAGGGGGGGTACCTGGAACAGGGCGGTGAGAGACTCCTCTTCAGGAGCCTCTGGGACGGGCACTGTGTACCACGGCAATGTGAGCAGCCGCATCTACCACGACCCTGGGTGCCGGTACTACCACTGCAAGAACTGCACCAGGGAGTTCAAGAGTAAGGAAGAGGCGCACCTTGCGGGGTACCGGGGATGCAAGATCTGCAGACCTTGACCTTATCCCTTTCTCACCTGATCGTGTTTGGCGAGACGACGACCGCACCCTGGCCGTGATAGCAGGGCCTCGTCAAGTTAAAACGAGCCAAACTCAGAAGCTGGTCGTAGATGTCTTCGTTGTCTTTGCGATTGATGGCTACCAGGATCTCATGGGGAAGTGGACCGTGCCGACAGGAGTGCGGGAATTCGACGTCCTCCGGTCAGCTCAAATATCGCAGGTAGAATACCTCCAATTCATTTTGAGGTTCCAATATGTGCTGGGCGGCTAAGAACCTGTCTGCCTTCCGTATACTAATGCAACTACAATCCCAGCCATGCCTTCCTCTGCCACGTGCCAAGCGGAATCGACTATGACACCCGTCAACGGATAGTTCCATATTCCGTGAATGTGGCTCTACCACCAGCTCACGCTCAGCGATCGAGACGTCGAGGATCCGCTGGCTGAATCGGTCATCGGGCTGCTTAAGACGGAAGTCATCCGGCAAGAAGGTCCCTGGCGGGGGCTGGAAGAGGTGGAATTTGCGACGCTGGATTGGGTCTGTTGGTATAACAAGCAGAGACTATTGGAGCCGATCGGCTATATTCCACCAGTCGAGTTCGAGCAGATGTATTATCTGAATCAACCGACTACAGCTATGGTGGCTGGAGTCAACTAAAACTGTCTCCGCGAAACCCGGGGCGGTTCACACTGAAGAAGCACCTGAAATTGGCTTCAATTGAATCTCAATAAGGCGCACAATTAGTAGGGCCTTCCAGCCATAATGGCCCTTGTTCTGTATGGGACTCAACCTTCAACTATGGAGGAATCATGATGACTAGAAGCGAGAAAATCCCTTTTAAGTTCTTGCCATTTTGGCTTCTAATGGTTTTGGAAGTACTTTGCCCCAAAACCTTTGCCGAGTGTCCAGACTGGGTAAATTTTCCAGGTAAGGAATGGAAGACCCTCACACCCAAGGAGGCAGGGCTCAATGACCATAAGTTCAATGCATGGGTGGCCAGTCGTAATCCCAAGTTTGGAGTAGCTGCGGGCGGACAAAAGCCTGGGAATGGCGGTGCTGTGATCACTCGAGGAGGCTATATTCTTCATACCTGGGGAGATCCTAATTTTAAATACCAAACTAAATCCCTGGGCAAGGTCTTTACAAAACTCCTGGTCAATCTGACCGTTTATAAAGGACTGATAAAGGGCGCAGACGACTTAATAAAGAACTATTGGACAGGGGATGGTCAGCTGAACGGAAAACACAAATATCTTGACCAAGAATATCATCATTCTCTTAACTTTCAGCATCTGTCAGATATGAGGGGAGGCTTCCCAGTTTCGAATGGATTTAATTGGCAATATAAAGAGGACCCGGGGACTGGTCTTCCGGTCGCAATCGGTGGCTGGTCTGGGATACCTCCTTGGGCAAATTGGACCGGAGATCCCGACTACGATAACTACGCCCATGTTATGCCTGCGAAATACGAAAGGTATGCCAGCGGAGGTTATTGGCGGCTTTCTCAGGCGCTTACTTCCATTTGGGGTAAAGACTTGAAGGATGTGCTTGATTGAGGAGATATTCAGCAAGGTCGGCATACCCAAGGAACGGTGGGACTGGCTGACCGGAGAAGCGGTCCGGAAGGATACGAACTTCTATCCTTTATTACCTGGCTACGGCAGGTTTTTGGATCCCCCTTTTTATATTGATGGAAATCCCGTACGAGGAGGTCCCGGGTGGTTTGTAATAAGTGCTTTGGATTTAGCTCGGTTAGGCTTACTGTTCGCGTGGGATGGAGAATGGGACGGAGCAAAGCTTGTGCCACATATTCGAGAGTCAGACAGAAAAAGCGGACAGGATAATACTAACCGGGTGGCTGGATATGGCCACACAAAGGGGGTTAATGCATTTGTGTCTTTGGGCTACATTGCTACAGGTGACATAGAACCTGAGGAAAAACTCGTTCTGTCCTGGATTGAAGGTCCTGTTTTAAAGAAACCCGGTGCTTCTTCAGGGAAGTGTTGTTGACTGCGTCCAGTTGTCAAGTGCCAAGACATGGTTTACAACTTGTGCCAACACATCCTTTACACTTTTGATGGTTGATAAGTAGTAGTCGAGGCTGTGGGAACAGTGGAAAACCCACAGGGTTTTCCAAGCCCTGTGGTAACACCTTGGCAGCCGGGTCGATTCCAGCTTCGTTTCTTGGTGTTTCCACAGGGCGGCAGTTTCCACAGCCTTCCTCACTACGCTTTCCATTGGCCCTCATTGTGACGACGAGAACGGATCCAACTGTGGACTCGTTGACTCGCTAAATCCACCTCACATAAATACGTGTGTCGGTAACGCAGCAGCAGCCGAGCGTCCACCTCCAACACCCCCACTGACCGACCTTGCAAGGCCGCGCTGACGAAATAAAGATGGCCATCCCAGCGCAACTGTCCTGAGGCATAGACCCGCTTGAGTTGCCAGCCTGGCGGATACTGCCATGCCGCTGGCTCGACTTGGAGAGCTCGTTGACTGGCTCGATAGCGATGGGCCGGCACCTGCATGTCCAACGCCTCATGGGGCCGTACATGGTTGTATTCGTGGCGAATCTCCGTCAGCACCCCAGCCCACGGTTCAAAGACTTGTGGAGGCCCCCCTCGATGCCACACCGCACTCCCCACGGTTCCAAAAAACCGCTCCACCTTCCCCTGCGTCTGAGGATGAGCAATCCCGCTCCAGTACAAGCGCACTCCTTGCTCGATCAAGTCCACTCCCAGCCGCGTCAATCCCAGTACATTGGCCGACCCCCACCAAGGACCCCCATGATCAAACAACATCCCTTCCGGTACCCCGTACTCTTCAAAGCTCTGCCATAAGCTTCTTCGCACCCCCTCATAGGTCTGACTTCGCAGAGGATACAAACCCACACAATACCGGCTATGGTCGTCTACCATTCCCAACGGATAGCAACAGCCCCCACTCCCCAGCTTGTATTGCCCTTTGAAATCCACCTGCCACAGCTCGTTCGGTTGACTGCGCTCAAAACGTCTCAAGGCCGGCCGCCGTTGCTTTTCTTTGCGGATCTCCCCACCACGACTCAGAATCCGGTTGATGGTCCTCTCCGATAGTTTGATCCCCTCTCTGTTGAGCAATACCTCCAGCTTCCTGGCTCCCCACCCGTACTGCCGCCGCAGCTCTATGACTCTCTCCTCCTGCTCTTCCGGTGTCCGACGCGGACTGCTACGAGGCCGCCGAGATCGATCGCATAGCGACAAGAACGTCCCTCTCTCCCGGTACCGATTCAGCCAGTGATACCCCGTCACTCGGCTAATCCCATATTCCTCGCACAGCTCTCCCATCGTTCTCTCTTTTTGCAGCGCTCGCACTACAAGTTCGATCCTTTGTTCCATCACATCCTTCACTTTCCAGGGCAATCCAAGACCTCCTTTTCAAAGGTCTCTTTTTACCCCAATCTGTAAAGGATGTCATGGCACCGCACACGTCCAGTAGCGCCGCAATCTGTTGTGCCAGCTGGATCTTCTCCGGCTTTTCTGCCATCAAACATTTATGAAGCGGAGCAAAAGACGATCTCGCTGCTGTCCAAACCCCGATTGCTACTTGAGAGGCCAGGTCGGCCATAGCCGGGGGGGACCGGTCCCGTATCTGGAAAACGAAAAGCTATCAAAGCCCTTCTAGCGCCAGGAAAGGGAAAACGAGATTTGGGCCCGGTTGGGTGTGTTCAGTTAGAGGTCGGATCCCTCCAAGCACCCCGGGGCAGGGAAGACGATGCTCGCGCGTCGGATCCCGACTATCCTTCCGATTTCGATATGAGGGATAAACCGTGTATGAGAATTGTCAACACGAGTCCTGGGCCTCTCATTCGGTGCAAGGACCGGGGGGCAGGTTAAGGGTGGCTGCGGATTTGCGTCCCTCGTCTCGGAACGAAGAGGATCGTTCGGCGAATTCATTAAGATTCAGAGAGTTCCATCCTCAAGCGATCGGCCACCTCGTACCCACTACGAGTCAACTGAAAAGCCTCCCCCTTGTAACTCGTGTCTTTGATAAGGCCCTCTTCTTCCAACTCCTCGACAGCTCCCGTCCACTGGGTTTCAGAACGAGGGTTTCCCATCTCACCAAACTCCTTCTGGTTTGTTTGGACTCGGGTACCCCCCATCGTCCTCAACACGAGAATATAACCATGCTTATCCTGTGAACCCTCGATCAGTAACTTCCTGGCTTCATCAGTTAGTGGAATTACTTCTTGGGCCTGGGCCTCCGCAGCCCTGGATTTGCCTGAAGATTCAAATTCCTTTGAGACGGTAATGTGAAGCTGGCGCCGAAACTTATCCTCAAATCCTGCGAGGCTCGAGTAGGCCTCCGTCAGTGCCCGACTCTTCATCTCTTGCTCGAATCTTTTCAGGGCTTTGTATTGTTCCCTGTCGATGCTCTCAGGCGCGACAGGTTTCGAAGAGAAATACAGCATCGCTGGTTTGCCATTCTTGACGTGCCTTTCGATTTCCTCGACCGATCCACTGGGGCGGGTCGAAGTGCGGTTCCCCGCGCCTTCCGAGGTAGATCCTGCATTCTGGTGGCCGGACGCCGATGCCGTCGCCGCCTACCAAGGAGCGGATCTCATCTTGCTCAACGGCGCGAATTACGCCAAATGGGTGCAGAAGGTCGCCCTTCCGCCTTCAAAGATCGTCGATACTTCCTTGGCGTTCCGGGATCGCCATATCGTGATCGAAGATGCACTCACCCACAGCCACGGCCCCACCGGCAAGCACACCCACGGCGAGGCCGCCTTCACGACTTGGCTGGACATGACCCTGGCAATCGAGCACGCAAGAGCCATTCGAGATGCTTTGGCAAAGGCGAGTCCAGAGGGCCAATCGGCTTTCCAGGAGGGCTTTGCTCCTCTCGAGCGCGATTTGCTCAGTTTGGACGAGAGATTACGGAGCCTGATGAAACAGTGGCCAAGCTCGGGGAACTCGGCCTAGAGAGTATTGTCTTCGATCCCTGTGCCAACAAGCCGAAGGAAGGAGATTTTCTAACGGTCATGAAGACGAATCTCTCTAACCTCGAGAAGGTTTATGGCGGATCTGACAGCGGTGATAGACCCGACTGATATGACAACATTCGGAAAGGGAATATTGACTGAAAGCCTCAAGAGAGGATACAGGTAGACGTCGAGTTCATCGAGGTTTCAGAGGGTCCCGAGTTCCGCACTGACCTGCACCAGGCCCTGCGGGATGGCCTCACGGCATTGGGACTGTTGGGCTGGGAGTTCAAGGACGGCACACTGCAGGCCAAGGGCACACTGTTCCCATGGCATGATGAGGCCCTCAGGGAGCTGTTTGATCAGGTTAGCGAGGCGGGTGTGGATCGTCGGCACCGACCCACCAATGCGCCGATGACGCGGACTGACATTTTGCGCATGATCAAACGGAGAGCCCGCCAGGCCGGACTCCCCTCTTCCACCTCCTGCCACACCTTCCGGGCGACCGGGATAACGGCCTACCTGGAGAACGGCGGGACGATCGAGAATGCCCAGGCGATCGCGGCGCACGAGAGCCCGAGAACGACCAAGCTCTACGACCACAGCGGCGACGAGATCACACTCGACGAGGTCGAGCGGATCGGGATTTGAGGAATTATAGATCCTATTATCTGGGTTGTCTCGACCCATTGACGCGGTCCCCTACTTTGCTATGCTACAAGCTTATAAGATCTCTTTTAAATCTCACACGGGTGTTCTCATGTCAGGTCGTGAGTCAGGTTGGCAATGATCCTCAATCGTCGTTGTTAGTGGAGGCCCTCGAGGAATTCCAGCACCCTCCCCTACCCTGGTCGACGAGTCCTCTCACTTTGCTCTGCGTACGATGGACTTTTCGACTTTCTACTTGAAGCCAGGAACATTCAATGAAAAGGCCAGAAAATGGGAATGAAGAGCGTCGCCAGGACCCAGAAAAGCAAGCCCAGAGGTGCACCGACTCTCAGGAAGTCAGAGAACTTGTATCCTCCCGGCCCGAAGACAAAGGTGTTGGTCTGGTAACCCATCGGGGTCATGAAGCTGGCCGAAGCGGCAAACATGACGCAAAAGACGAATGGTTCAAGGCGAGTCCCCAGTGCCTCCCCAAGGCTGATCGCGATCGGCAGCATGAGGACCCCCGTGGCGTTGTTTGACATCAGCGATGTGAGAACGGTCGTCACCAGGTAAAGACCAGATAGAACCGCGGTTGGGCCGAAACCCTGCAGTTCCTCCACCAGATACTCAGCCATGAAGAGGGCCGTCCCGGTGGTCTCCATCGCCGTTCCCAGCGGTATCAGGCAGCCCAGCATCACGATCGTCTGCCAGTGCAGGTTCGAATAGATCTCCCGGGAGCGGATGCAGCGAGTCAGAAGCATCAAGGCTGTGCCGAGGATCGAAGCCTCCAGAATACTGAGGACGTCGAAGGAAGCTGCCAGGATGATGCCGACGAAAATACCCAGCGCCCAGGGAAGCTTGTCCTTCCGCAACTGGGTTTGAGGAAGCTCCTCGAGCACCAGGAAATCCTGAGTCTGATGCAGAACTCCCAGCTGTCGCCGATCTGTTAGGACGAGCAGAGAATCACGATGCTCGAGACGAACGGTGCCGATTTTCTGACGGATGGTTCGCCCGTGACTTCGGATGGCCAGAGCAGTGGCCTTGTATGTCTTGCGGAAATTTACTTCCTTGAGCGTGCTGTCGACCAGGCTGGAGTTGGGAGAGACAAAAGCCTCTACGAGCAGGAGATTGTCATGTTCCAGGAAGCGGTCGTCGACGGTCAGAGCTCGAAGATTGACTCCCGCGGTGTCGCGCATTTCCAGAAGGGAATCCGATTGGCCCTGGACGAGCAAGATGTCTCCCTGCTGAAGGCGGGCGTTGTTGTCGCTCGGCAGGAGACGCTCCTCTCCCCTGATGATCTCGATAGCTTGAATGTTGAACGTCTCACTGAGCGCTGCCTCTTCGACAGTCCGTCCCAGCAGCGGTGAGTTTGGCCGCAGGATCAATTCGGTGACGAAGTGTCGCAGTTGGTAGTCTTCAGTCAGACTCTCGGCCGTCCTTCTGGGAATCAACAGGCGGCGGCCCACTGTGAGCAGGTAGAGCATTCCTGCAGCGAAGAAGATCAGCCCCATGGGAGCAAAGTCGAACATTCCCACATCGCTCCCGCCGTGATCCCGGAAGAGTTGGGCGATCAAGAGGTTCGTGGAGGTACCAACCAGGGTGCAGGTGCCGGCAAACATCGCGGCAAAGGACATGGGCATCAGGAACTTGCTGGCGTCAAGATTTCTTTTCCGAGTCACGGAAAGAGTCAGAGGCAGGAAGAGGGCCACGGCTGCCGTGTTGTTGATAAAAGCAGATAGCACTCCAACCGTGGTCAGGATGGCAGACAGCATCTTCAGTTCGCTCTCCGCTGCAAACTGGATGATTCGATTGGCGGCGAAGTTGAGGGCTCCGGTCCGCTGAACTCCGTAGCTCAGAGCCAGCATGCAGGCCACCGTGATGGTGGCTGGATTGCCAAATCCCGAGATCGCTTTGTTGCTCTGCACTAGCCCCGTTGCCACCAGTGCTCCGAGAACAAGGAAGCTGACTTTGTCGACGGGGAAGACGTCTCAAGAAAACAGCACCACCGCGCCCGCCACAATGGCCCAGAGAAGAATCATCTCAAAGGTGATCATGGAGTTTCTTGCACCTCACCGGCTCGTTATCGCTTCGACATAATCACTAAAGCGCAAGTGCTAACCGGACGGTTCACCGGAAAGTATATAAAGTATAGAAGGGGGCAGGATTTGCCCGCAAGTCAGCTCGACCTTCTCGCCGGAATTGAGCGCCTCCACGATGCTGTCCGGGACCGGACCGTCTGGACCACCACTTCGGCGTCTGTTCTGGTCAGGCCGTTTGTCTTGGCAACGTCGGCCGCCAGGTCGGCTTTGGTCATAGGTGTCTAAAAAGGACCAGATCAAGGCGATTTCGGTACGAAAACCTACGCTCCTGGAACGGTCACCGAAGTCGAGACCGTAGGTTTTCGTTCAAATGCCCCCGCTGGTCCTAATAGGAATTTCGATCGCCCAAATCTTCACTCAACGTAGGGGGTGACAGCTGAAGTGGCGGGAAGCTTTGCCCAACCGCGCGCATCTACTGCCGCCGCGTTATTGGGATCCCGGTAATGTAACTCTCAAGCTCGTGAATGATGAACTCTTGCTGCGAGATCAACTCTTTGACCACATCGCCAATCGAGATCAGGCCGACCAGTGTTTCCTCTCCTTTGACCACCGGTAGATGTCGAACGCGCTTATCAGTCATGAGAGCCATACAATCATCGATCGTCTTATCGGGTTGAACACAGAGAACCTCCCGACTCATGATCTCCTCAACCGGCGTGTCTTTGGAAGACTTCCCCTTCAGGATGACCTTCCGGGCATAATCCCTCTCTGACAAAATGCCCACCAGTCTTTCTTGGTCAATCACCAGAACCGCCCCACAGTTCTTCTCGGCCATCAACTCAAGAGCTTTGTAGACCCGGGTACCCGGAGCAACGGACCAAATGTCATATCCTTTCTTTCGCAGTACCTCGCTGACGTATTTCATCGCTCCACTCCTGAGTGCTACATTTCGATTTTATTTAGAATACCCCAAACCAGGACTCGACTCACAGTTCATCCAGGTGAGCATCTGTCTCGATGATTGGTCGTGACAGGAGTCTTGAATAGACCAACGCACTTCCCACCACTGCGAGACCCGTAAAGAGCACCAGGTAAATGAAGCGCCAGCCAAAATTGTACATCGGAACCAGAGCTTCGTCGTATGGTTCCTCTGTAATCAGGGTCCAATCCAGTGTGGGAAATGAGTTCTTGAAGCTAAAGGAAGGCAGGCCGATTAGCACTGTATCTCCCCCTTTGCCAGCCTGCACGAACGACCTTTCCCGGCTAAGTCCAGCTTGGACTTCGCTGTGGTAGGGATAGCTCTTCCTGTCGGCGATCGTTGACAGTGGACTGACTAGAATAGTGCCGTCGTTCCTGAGCAAGTAGGCATGACCACTCTGTCCCAATTGGAGTGAGTTCACCAACGAGAAGACCTCGAGAATGTCGAGACTGACTTCGAGGACTCCAATTGCCGAATCACCGCTCATAATCGGCTGGGCCACATCGACAGAGTAGATCGCAGCACTCTCATCGTAAACAATGTCGCCCACATAAGAACCACCGGTACCCCCCCGAAAAGCATGTTGCCACCAACGCGAGACGGTCTGGTCATAGTCGGTGGTTTTGTTTGTTGCAGCCACGGTGCGCCCCCTCCTGTCCGCAACCACGATCTCTTGGAACACGGGATCCATCTCCCGGTAATTTCGCAAAAACGCCGAAGTGGGATTGAAAAAAATCCCCTGCAGGAAATCAGAAGTTTGAATATCCAAGCTGGGCCAGTCGACATGCGCCGCTAAGATCTCCTGCGGCGTGAGGAGATGTTCGTTTTCTCGAGTGACAAGGTCAATGATGTTGGGAGTAACCGTCAGTGCATCAACTGTTTGAACCGTCTCGGCCAGGTTGGCCCGGACGGCGAGTTGGGCATAGTCGGCCATTTGACCGAGGCGGTTGCCAAGTAACTCTCTGTGGGTCTCACGCACACTGCTGGTCAGTATCCAAAACCCGGTGATGACGGGCACTAGCCCGATGATAATAAAGAGAACAATGATTGACGGTTGCTTTGGGGAAGGGTTGGTGACTTTCGGCATGACGACCTCCTTTAGCCTGAACTTTCGGTGCTTCGTCAGGGCAGTGTTGCTGATTGTCTCCAGCAACCTTGCCATACTTGACTATACCTGAATTCCCTCCTCTCTTACTGACATTCGACGACAACAACTCCCTGCGAAAAGAGGCCATCTACGAGCCATCCAGACAGACACATTTAGACAGGGTTGTCTCCATCCCTTGACGAAATCCCCCACTCTGGGCCAATTGAAGCCCTTTCGGCCAGACAGCCAAAATTCTCCCCTCGAGGATGGCCGTCATTGCGAGATCCCAACCTGGCCCTTACCCTAGTACCCCCTGAAATTGACGGATTTTCCGGGTTTCGCTAGGCTAGCAGAAACCATGAAGACCATCTACATCGCTTCTCTGGTAGCCTTGCTTCTGTTCTTGGCATCGCACTTCAACATCCAGTTGCTGTTGGAGAGAATGCTGGACTGGACCAACTGGCAGTGATAATGAAAGCCGCCGTTGGGATCGTATCCACCGGTGCCCAAATGATCGGGGGCCTTCCCAACGAACAAATCGATTTGATCGCGAGTGGGTGCTTCTTCAGGCAACTGTTGTTGAGTTCTGACGACATTCCGCGGTGGCCTGTAATCGGATCGCGATCAAAACAAACAAAAGGAATACCGCACGACTTGTGAGACGTCGCGGAATGAGAGCCTCTTTGTGGCCAACCCAGCTTGCATGGCTGGAGTCCTCACAGTCGTGCCGAACTTCAAAGCCGTGTGCGGTCGCAGAAAGTTGTAATAGGCCATAAGCAGAGCCACCCGGCCTTCCAAGAATTCTGTACGTCGGGCGTGACAAGGTGTGCGACGGCCAAGATATGCACAGCCCTGGCGGACGGTTAAATTGTGGCGCTCGATGAAACTGGTGTTCAGGGTGCTGGAATCCTCGGAGTGAAACAGTGCTTCGTCCAGTTCCGCCTGTGTTCCGAGCAGCAGTCTGCGATCCACCCGAACCACTCGATTCTCCCGGCGCTTCTTGATGACTTGGCCGTAGATGCAGATACTCGGGAGTAGCCTCTTGGCCGCCCACTCATACACCTCGAAACCGTCAGTGGTGAACAGGAAGCGGTGTTCAACAATGCCTCGCTGCAGGGTGTTGAGAATCACTCCCTTGAGGTTCCGGAAGTTGCGGCGGCCAACCACTGCAGAGACCCAAAGTCTGGACCACACTTCCAGGGTCGTAAGAACCCAGATCACCCGCTTCTTTACTCCAGCAAATGTCCTGATCTCGTCGGCTTGAAGCTCGCGGATGACGAAGCCTTTCAGCATCCGATCGTTGAACCGGGCAGCATATGTGGCCGCCGATTCAAGCCAGCGGGCGACGGTGGCCCAGGCCATCCGCTTGATGCGAGCCATGGTTGAGATCCCAATACCGTGGACACACATGTGGACGACTTCATCAAACAAAGACCTGGGTTTGTGCAGCCGATAATAGGGTGTTCCGTGGGTGGAAGAGAAGGTTCTGCCGCACTGATTGCAACGGTATCGCCGCCGTCTACCCTGTGTGGTGATGTAAGAGGAATGGCGGATGATGTTGCCTTTTCCTGATTGTCCCTTGAAGGAGCAATCGGGGTTGGGACAGCAGCGAGATGAGCTCTTGCTCCGTTTCATACATGTTTGTTGCCAGAAAACGAGGAGGAAATCCAGGTAGGATCATGCTTTCCGAGGTTGCTGGAAACAATTAACAACACTTGCCTGAAGAAGCACTACTTCTTTACCTGGGGGTGGATTGACCTCCTCTCCAGCATCCCGGCAGTGGGTCCACTCCGTTGGGGAAGAGCCGTGCGAGTGGTGCGCATTCTGCGCCTCATCAGAGGTGTCAGGTCAGCAAGAGAGATAGCGGGCTACTTGCTCACAAGGCGGGCCGAGAGTGCCCTTCTTGCGGTAGCACTGATCTCGATACTGCTGCTGGCGTTTTCAAGCGTCGCTATTGTCGAGTTTGAAAGGGGTACTGAGGCGAACATCAGTGGGGCTGAGGATGCCCTCTGGTGGGCGTTCGTTACGATGACAACTGTTGGTTACGGGGACAGGTATCCAGTCACCACAGAAGGTCGCCTTGTTGCCGTCGCCCTAATGATTGTGGGTGTGGGCCTGTTTGGTACCTTCACCGCTTTTGTGGCGTCCTGGTTCGTCGAAGAAGATGGAGTTGACCCGTTTTCGTGGACACCTAATCATTTGGGAAGGAGTCTACGATGCCAAAAACACACCGACCATATCCACCAGAGTTTCGTCGCCAGATGGTCGAACTCGTGCGAACCGGGCGCAGTCCGGGATCACTATCGCGTGAGTTTGAGCCGTCGGCGCAATCCATTCGCAACTGGGTGTACCGAGCCGATCTGGATGAGGGCCGCCGTGAGGACGGCCTGACGACCCCGGAACGAGACGAGCTGCGCCGGCTGCGTGGTGAGAATCGTCGCCTGCGTGAAGAGCGGGAGATCTTAAAAAAAGCCGCGGCCTGGTTTGCTCGGGAGACCAACTCGATCCCGTCCGGATCTTCGGGTTCGTCGAGATGAATCAGGCCGAGCACAAGATTGCCACCCTGTGCCGTGTACTGGGTGTCTCCACCAGCGGCTACTATGCGTGGCGCCGACGTCGCATGAGTACTCGGGTGCGAGAAGATGTTCGTTTGCTGGCCTGGATTCGAGCCATTCATGAACGCTCTCGAGGCACCTACGGTGCCCCCCGGATCCATGCCCAGCTGGCCGCAGAGGGACCCCGTGTGGGTCGCAAGCGCGTCGCTCGTCTGATGCGTGAAGCGGGTTTGCAGGGCGTTAGTCGCCGCAAGAAACGCACCACGACGGTGCGCAATGAGAAGGCCCGGCCGGCCTCGGATCTGGTCGAGCGTGACTTCTCGGCCGCAGGTCCGAATCGGCTCTGGGTAGCCGACCTGACCTACGTTTCTACCCGGGCAGGTTTTCTTTACCTGGCCGTGGTTGTCGATGCCTTCAGCCGCCGGGCCCTGTGTCAGCGCCGTCCCGTGGCGGTGATCCATCACTCGGACCAGGGCTGCCAATACACCTCGATTGCCTTCGGGCTGCGCTGTCGAAAGGCCGGCGTGAGGCCCTCGATGGGATCCGTGGGCGACTGTTACGATAACGCTCTGTGTGAGAGTTTTTTTGCCACGCTCGAGTGCGAGCTGCTGGACCGAAACAACTTTGCAACGCCCGACGAGGCCCGCAGGGCCGTCTTCGAGTTCATGGAGGGCTGGTACAACCCGCATCGCCTGCACTCGTCTCTCGATTATCAGTCACCCATCCACTTCGAAAGGAGGAGCCGTCAGGAGCAGAAAATCGCAAGCTGAAAACTGTCCACGAAAGTGGGGTAGGCCCAAGAGGGCATAGCGGAAGAGGTCTCACAGTTGAGGGATGAAATCAGGCAGCTTCGTGAGGAGATCCGGAAGTGACCCATGCCACCGCGAAACAGTTGAGGGGCTAACTGATGCACACTCAGTTGGTCTGGTGTTCCTAAGTGACTTCAGAATAAGGATACTGTCCAGCGTGAGATCACTTGGGGTAACAACGGGGTAACAGACTGGTCAGGCAAGGGTGCCAGATTCACGATTTCAACACTATGAAAAGGTAAAAAAAGAATTGGCCTGGCCTGCGAGTGTAGTTGCCTTGAAGAGCCGCCTGGTCTCGTCCCTGAGTCAGGAATTGGATCGTTTGTTTTCGGCGCTGTTTATAGGATTTCTGTCGGGGCATTAAAAACGCAACTGTTCTGTTGATAAATGTAGCAGGGAATCCGTGGAAGGAGGGTTTCTGACCGTTGCGGTAGCTTTCCAAGACCTGTGAGCAGCAATGAAAAAGCCCCGTCGTCCTTTGAAGAACGGGGGCAGGGACTAAATGAGTTGAAACGAGCTAGGAAAGGCAGTTGGTGAGCTCGGCGTCTTTGGGGTTCAAGGGAAATAAGACTCGGTCTTCCTCGCTTTTTCCACGATCTTTACTTCAGTAGCCTTGGCGATCTCTTTCGCTAGCGCACGAACTGCAGCCTCGTTTCGGCTCGTGACCAGCTTCAACTCGGAGTCCCCATCCACGCCAACTCCCACCTTCCAGTCACCTTCCCAACCATCAATGCTGACGTACTGCATCCACACCCGTTTCACGCGTGAGAACGAAATGCGCTGGGATCCAGAATGCAGCATCGATCTCTTAACGTCGATAACATCCGAGGGTCGAAAATCCTTCTTCTGCTTCAATCGGATGCCACCGCTCTCCAGAACCTGAACGATGGAATCGAGCTCTGACTTGTTCAGACCCCGGCCGGCAGAAACGTACCGGAAGTTGGAAGTGCGCGTGTTCAGAATCCCGTACAGGAAGGTAAAGTATTGCACCGCCCCGGGGCTGGCGGCCATCTGGAAATCGGTGTTCAATCGGCCGGCAACTTCTGCGGGCGACAGCAGCAGGCGTTCTCTCTGGCTCCCACCCGCTTCCTCGAATTGAAGGGATCCCTGTGCCATTTGTGTTAACAATCGGTTAAGGGTGACCGAGAGAAGAGCTGCCTGGACACCGTGACCACTCACGTCTAACAAATAAAGCCCTATCTGCCGCTCATCGAGCTGAAAAACGTTGAAAATGTCGCCCGCCAATTCGTCGCAAGGTTTGAAGGCCCACGCGAAACGTACTGCTGAGACATCGGGGGGTGTTTTGGGAAGCAGGGATCTTTGAGTCTTGGCAGCCGCTTCCAAGTCGCTTTTCATTCGCTCGTTGGCCTTCTGCAATTCTTCCTGTGCCTGTTTGCGCTGGATGATGTGCTGTTTCAGTAGTGTATTGGCTTTCGAAAGCTCAGCAGTGCGCTCTTTAACTCGCGTCTCTAGAATGCTGGCTGTGCGGCGGAAACGATCGATGACAAGCACCAATCCGATTACACCCAGCACCGTCATCACCGCCATCAACAGAAACGTGTCCCTCAATCCGGCCGGGTGTGTTCGATGATCGAATCCATGGGAGTAATGATCTCAAGGACCAGGTCGCTAATTCGCGGACCTGAGTGTGGCCGACGTGCCCACCTGGCCGGATTCCTGAGACCTACGCCCCCAGGAATCGATGGCCCTACTTGGAGTGCGTCTTGTTTTGCGCTTGTTCCGTTGCCTTGTTGCTGCGCTCGTGTCCCTCCCCCACGCTTCCCTTGTTACATCCCCGAAACACCCGGCCTTCCGGCCCTCACGGCTCCTTGTTGGCCCATCTTCACCCGCAATTTCAGGACTTGCTACCCTCAGCTTGAAAAGCAAATTCCTATCTTCTTTTTTTCTTCCTTTTTTTTCTTGATGGTGACATCGACAGCCCTTTTCGAAGGGTTGTCACTGTAGCCATCACGAGGCCCTGGACCGCTTTCTGCCGAGGGCTCGCCTTGTTGCTCCCCCCAGAAGGTCGCGCAACGGGTCAGTCTCCGGTCGCCCTCCGGGCTCCCTCTACCCGACCCGTTGTTTATGAGGCAAGGAACCAATAACCTGTTCGGAGCTGGGTTTGATTTCTAATGAGGCAAGTTTCTAGCTTTGGTTCGATTCCTTAATGAGGCAATACGCGGGAATAATAATCGTCGTTGATCACAGGGGATGCGTTCTTCCTCAGGATCAACTGATGGGAATTGTGGATGACTTCCAACTCGCGTTCGAAGCTCTTGTAGAAGCCCTCGATAGCCACTTTAGGCAAGGCTACATTCGTTGTCTCCGGATGGAAACCAACAAAGTCATAATCATCGAAAATGAGAATACCATCCTCCTTGAGGAGCCGCCAAGACAGGACTGCATCTTCGAGTACGTCGCTTTCGTTGTGTGATCCATCGATATAGACAATATCGAACGATTCCAGCGGGAGCTTGTGGAGGGAGACCCGCGAGTAATCGATCATCGTCGTCACCTTGTCCTCAGCACCGGTCTTTTGGATATTCGCGAAATATCTCTCTTTGATGGGGCCGTCAAAGACATCTAATCCGGTCATTCGGGCAGTCGGGTGGGTCAGAATGTTCTCCAGCATCCACACGGCGGACCTGCCTTCGTAAAGGCCAATCTCGAGATACCGAAGATCGGGTCTTCCCTTGAAGGACGATAGAACGGCTTCCCAAACAGGCACATGGTACGTAAACCAGTCTGTTGTGAAATCGTACTCCTGCAGGTATACATTCGGCCTGTGGACCAAGGGCTTGTCCTGAACGATCCGCACATCAGGAATCGGATCCTCAGCCATGAAGACGGCAGTTTGATGGAATGCGTGCCAGAGGTATTGTCGGACCAGAACAGAGGCTAGGAGAACAATGATCAGAGTGTAGGAGACGAGATGGGCGATCCCGTATCGCGGCTTCAGGCTCCGGGTCCAGAGCTCCTTGACAAATGTCATCATCTCCTCATTCCCGAGGGACATCGTACACTACGCATGTGCTATCGATCCGTGTTTCCCTTATCCACTCCAAGGCGAGAGCCCTGCGTGCTCTGAAGCCCGTCGTTCCTAAAGTCGAGTCATCACAAACACACCAGCCCCACCCGCCGACTCCGCGCCTCTCATTATGCTCACAATCCGAAGTAAGAAACGTGATGAACACCACAAGAAGGGTGTCAACGAGGGCGCCGCGCCGAACGGTTGCGCGGCCTCAGCGTCTTTGATTTCCGTGACCTGACGCGGCCCCTCAAAAAGGGGTATTCTCTAGTAACAGTCGAGTCGTCTCCTCCATCATTATTTCTGGCTCTTCCGATTTCAAGTCGCCAGACTGCCGTCCTGTCTACAGAATCTCAGGCTTGTGGGAGGTCGAGTAGAATGACATCGACCTTTCCTGTCTGATTTCAGACAAACTCCCGAAGCGGCTCCAGTGGGACAGCTGCGTGCTGCTGGACGTTCGGGCAAGGTATGTGTCACCATCGGAAAAAAGGAAGGCTCTGGCGTCTGCAGCGAGCTTCCTGCCGATCCCGCCCGACTGGCTCGTCCGCGAGATGGGTGGGTAACGGGAGAGGGCGTATCCCGCCAATACGCGTACCCGAATGCTAGGAGGATCAGATAGACAACACGAAGAGCCTTGCCGATCATATCCTCACTCCAAAAAATCCGTTCGATCCAGATTTTGACGAAGATAAGAACACGCACGACAAGAGCATAGTCGCAATCATCAAATACATACAGCCGACTTTGGGAGATTGTCGGGTTGCTTTCCGAGAACCGGCCCAGGGAGCCACTTCTTGACCAGATTCAGCCGTCTCCCGGATGGTTTGGTATTTCCGGTTTCCCAGTTGACGAACGTCATTTCGTGAACCCCCAGCAGGGAAGCCAATTCAACATGCTGCAGCCCCATCACAAGCCCATTTCTCCTTACTTGTACCCGGGGGATTCGAGGAAGAGTTCTTCAATGACCTGCAGGGTAAAAATCCTTCCCCAACCATCTCTCTCGACTTCCCTGTATTTGCCAGTCACAAACCGGTACCGGAGGACGTCCGGGCTGATCCTGAGCACTCTGCACACGTCGCTGGTTCGGTAGTAGGGCGCTATCGAAAAGCTGGGCTTCTCGGCTCGCACCTACTCTCGGATTCTCAAGGTCTCCCGCACCATTGCCGACCTGGACGGGGAAGAGAAGATCCAGGCTGCACATGTTTCGGAGGCCATCCAGTACCGCAGCCTGGACCGCAACTACTGGCAGCAGGGTTACTAAAAAAGGGACATCCATGATTGGATGTCCCTTTTTTCTCGTCTGATGATCAAGATGGAGTTAGAATCGACGATTCACGTGGTGCTCAACTGGTTTGAAGAACTCAAGTGCTTGGTCCCGATAGAGGAACTGTAAACAAGGAGCCTCAATGGCACTCTGGCTGCCTGTAAGTCTTGTGTTTCTTGGGTTTCTGGCCCCGCCCCCGAAACCTGTGCCCACCGAGATCGTCGACTCGCACCGGCAGATCGTGTGTGGGGCCTCCTGTGATGCCTGGAAGAGTCTGACAACCGTTGGAGCCGCTGAAGTGAGAACGTTGAGCGGGGTGGGGCGACGTCAGGTCTCGGGTGAGATCAAACTCGAAACGGGCAAAAATCACTTTGATCTGAACTTTCGCGTGGGGCTTCCCGAGTTTCCTGGTGAGCACTTTTCCTACGAGGGAAAAAAAGTGCTTGTAGACGTCATCATGCCCGGTCTGCGTTCACCATTTGGGAATTTCTTGTACCTTCGTCAGCAAATCATCAAGGAGGGACTGCTGGGGGGAACACTCAATCGTCACTGGCCCCTTTTGGATCATGAACGTCTGAAGAAGATCAAATACAGGGCTTGGAAGAAAAAACAGAGGCTTCATGAAATCGAGTATCGGCCAAGCAAGGCGGGCAGCCTCAGGATTCGAATCTACCTGGACGAAGAGTGGAACCACGTCAAGACCGTTTATACTTTCAACGCTAGTACCGGACCCTCTGCCAACCCAAGCCAATCGCCTACTCTACAGCGCACCTACGAGAAGTTAACCGAAACCTTCAGCGAGCTTCGCTCAACCAACGACTTCAAGATTCCGACCGTTTGGGAGATGGAGTACAGCTATACGGGACCCAACCGAGTACTTCTCTGGAAATGGACCACCCAGATCACAGACATGGAAATCAACTTGGGATCCCAGAACGCACCTGGCTCAGAGTGATCTCCACGCAGTCTGTCTTGAGATCAACCTGATGATCCCGTGTGGTCAAGATTCAAAGAGCACCCTTGATCCGAACCCACTCTCGGCCTGCTCTTTTCACCTAGGCTGCTGCCTAGTTCTGTGAGCGAAACTCATTCCTCAAGCGCAGGACTTCGTCAAAAAGGTCCGCCGGAGCATAGCGTCCGCGGAGCCGCGGATAGGCCTGCTCGGCCTCCTGGAGCCACTGGGTGAGTTCCTTTCTTGCAGGGTAATCACGCGCAACCCGCGTTTCTCCATTTCGGCCACAGCATCCCTATCCATTCTCCGAATGTCCTCTCGTAGAAGAGCACCGGCCTTCCTGGCTGCCCCCAGCATCCGGGGCCGGAGATCCGCTGGAATCCGCTCCCAGCTCTTCAGGCTGATCACCGTTCCCGCCACCAGAGGTATCCATCTGAGACGGACCATATTCGGGGCCAGCCGGTAGGACTCATTGAGAAGAGCGAAAAGTGGAGGCAGGTTGACGGCATCGATCATTCCAGTCTGCAGTGAGCTGATCATTCCCGTCAGAGACAGAGGAACGACATCGAAACCGAATTCCCTGTAAAGGCTTTCCATTTCTGGATCGCCTGCCGACGTGAATAACTTGAGTTCTCGAAGATCATCCGGTGTCCGGACAGGCCGGGTCGAGAAGGAGTGGACCCAGCCTGCATCACCCCAGTGCAGGAGCTTGAACCCTCGCTCCTCGAGTCGTTGCTCGAGGCGACCCGAAATGCGGTCTCTCACGAAGTCGAGCTCCTCATAGGAATCGAACATGAACGGGATCTGGAGACAGTCGATGGCCTTGTCGATCCGATGCAGTCCAACAGAGGAGAGTGCCACGGCCTGGATTCGATCGGCCAGCGCCTGACCGACCATCTCGGGGCCGTCCCCCAGCACACTTCCCGCGTAAATCTGCACCTTTACGGATCCCTGCGAGATCCTTTGCCAGTCCTGCCTCAGCTGTTTCAGCGTTTGGTGCCAGGGCGAGTCCTCGGGAGCGACGGTTCCTATTCGAATCCGCACCGTCTGGGACGCGGCTCCTCCCGTCACCACCAGAAGAAGACTGGTCAATAAGATGAACAAGCCACTCCGACGGAGGCTCGTTGAACCACAACTGCGCGTCCCTGCCATCAGGCCCTCCATTTCCGGTAGACCAGGGTCAGAACCAGGGATAGAAGCACCACGCACAGGGGTGCCGCAGGCCTTACCCACTGGCTGAAGCGATCGAAAAGTATTGCCACCACAATCAGGTAGACCGCGATGCCTCCACCCACTACGGGCAAAGCCAGCGAGCCTCGCCTGGCAGCAAAGGTAACGAAGGATACGAGAAATCCAATCAGCAAGGCTGCAGCATGTTGGGTCAGCGGACCGGGAGTGTAGATGAAGTTCTCTCTGAGAAGAGTGGAAAGCGCGTTGGCCTGTACCTCGACCTTCGTCATGAGGCTTAAGGTCGCAGTGTACTCGGTCGGCTGTCCCTCCAGAGGGTCGGAAGAAAAAGGTGTCGCGAAGATTTTTTCCCCCGCACTGCCAGGGAATGTCCCTATCAGAGGGCTCCTTACCAGAATGATCTTGTTGTGGAAGTATGGCGCTGGCTTGTCCAGAGCGACACCATAGCTGGTTGTCCTGGTGTGACGACCGCCGCCGTGAAAGTTGATGAGGATTTCAGGATCTGAGTCTTGAAAGCCGGCGATCGGTAGCCGATCGACATCCAGGGGAGAACCCACGACCAGAGAGTAGGTCTGCGCGACCAGCGAGGACGCACCCTGCGCAAAGAGCCTGGTTCTGCGAACAACGGAGTCAATGTCCGGCTGCAGGTGGCTAAAGCCGGTTTGCGCCCCTGCGGCAATGAGACCCTCCGCCGGCAGGATCGTCCACTCTGGATCCAGTGACGGAGCCGTCACGGTCTCTAGAATCACGGGGCACATGCTGTGGCTGATGGACGAAGCGAACTCACCGGTCGAAAGGTCCTGACTACCCAGGAAAAAAGCAAAGATGACTGCCCTGGCGCCTTCCTGGCTGGCTTTGGTTACGAGCTGGCCGTAGACAGACCCGGGCCAGGGCCAGTGGATTCCTTTCAGAGCAAACTCACGCTGCGAAGCCTCATCAATCGTCACGATCAGGATGTTGTCCGGGGGCGCAACGGGTCCGCGCACTGAGGCCATCAAGAAATCGTAGCTCTTGAGGTCAAGCCTGTGGAGGAGAGGACTCACGGAGGAAAACAAAGCGGTTATGGCGAAGGCCAGCAAAGAGATCAGGACAGCATATTCCAGTTTTCGAAGTGCGGCATGGAACCTTGTGGAACGGGCCACGATTGGCTCTCCACGCAGGTGGTGACCTATCTCCTCGGCCAGTTCCGACGCTCTCGGGTAGCGGATTGACCGGTCCTTCTCCATCGCCTTCAGAGTGATCCACTCGAGGTTGCCTTTGAGTTCCGCAGACAGTCTTGACAGTTTTGTACGTCGCTGGTGGGCAGTTTCACTGGCCGTATTCCCCAGGCTGTGTAGTTTGGCCACGAGAGACTGAGGCTTCTCTTCTCGAATGATCCGCCTCATCTCGTCGAATCCGGCTTCTAGAAGCTCGGTTGGGTCAAAGGGTGCTGTTCCGACCAGAACCTCGTAAAGCAATACTCCCAGGGAGTAAATGTCAGTCCGGGTGTCCACATCCAGAGGTGTCATCTCCGTCTGCTCCGGGCTCATGTAGCCCGGTGTTCCGATCAGGACCCCGCGCTGGGTGAAGATCGTCCTTTCGGTCAGACGCTGATTGGTGGCCTTCGACACTCCAAAGTCGATCACCTTGGGAGTCGGTTCCCCATCCTGCAACTCCACCAGAACATTGGAGGGTTTGATGTCACGATGGATGATTCCTTTCTGATGGGCATGCTCAATGGCCTTGCACACGGGCAGGAACAATCTGAGGCGGGCTTTCGTGTCCAAACGGTGATCGTCACAGTACTCGGTGATGGGGATTCCCGAAACATAGTCCATAACGAAGTAAGGCCGCCCTGACTCAGTACTTTCCGCGTCCAGGACCCTGGCGATGTTGGGGTGGTTCATCAGAGCCAGAGCCTGTCGCTCGGACCCGAAGCGGGCGATGACTTCCTTCGTGTCCATGCCCAGCTTGATGACTTTGAGAGCCACTCTCCGTCGAATAGGCTCTCGCTGCTCGGCCAGGTAGACGATTCCCATTCCACCTTCGCCCAGAGTTTCCAGGATGCGGTAGGGGCCGATTTGCTCGGGATTCTCCCAGTCGGTCGGGAGAGAGGGGAACTTGGTTGTTGACGAGGTCGAAGACTCCCCCCGATCACCCTCGCCCAGAGCCAGCTTCATCAGGCACTGGGGGCAGAGAGCCTCCTTCAAGTCCTCGGCAAGTTCTGCGCTGCAATTGGGACAACGTCGACTATCTGTCATAACTGACAATTCGGCAGCCTGCGCCCTGAGGCGAAGCATCACTACGCCGGAAAGGACCTTCTCGCTCCTCCTCTCCTCCTTGCTTTCAAGGGCTCTTACTCCTTAATGAAGAAAGTAGGGGAAACTGTTACTGGTTCTTCGCGTTGCCGTGTTTCTGCTTCTCACAAGGCTTACTTTGCCAGGAACGGCCCGGGTTCAAGAGAAACTGACTGACAGGAGGTATCGAATCTCCCCATCAACGTCTTGTTCGTCTGCCAGAGTTTGAGCAACCTGCTCGCGCAGCAGTGCTCCAAAACGCCTTCGCATCCGGTGTACAGCGGTACGGACAGCCCCTTCATTCAAGCCGAGGCTCTCAGCAACCTGAGCATAAGGAGTTTCTTCACTCTCTCCGGTCAGGAAACCTTTCAGTGCCTCAAAGCGTTCTGGGTGGCCCATCTTGATCATTTCCTCACGGAGTTCGTTGATGGCTCGTTCCACTTGAGTCAGGGCCCAGCGCCGGTTGTAGATCTCCTCGGGAGTTATCTCATCGGCAGGCTCGAGCTGGTACAGGCCTTCCCCGTTGTCGAAATCCAAAGACAACAGGGTCTGCCCCCCTCATCGCTTTTGGGCGCGTTCCTTATCCCATTCATTGGCAACATAGTGCTTGAGAGAGGTGATCAGAAAAGCCCGGAATCGGCCTCGTTCGGGATCTGCTTCTTTCAGGTACTTCTTTTCCAAGAGCTGGGCGAAGAAGCCCTGAGTGAGATCCTGGGCTGTGCTTCGATCGTAGCCGCGTCGGCGCACATAGGCATAGAGCGGATACCAGTAGCTCTCACAAAGGCCAGACAGGGCCTCTCGTGAGACCGGGTCATAGCTGCCGGCCGCGGCCAGGACGAGCGTCCAGCGGGTCGTTTCAAAAGATCGCCGGCCGCCGGCTGCTCCAACACTTCGGTCTCTTGGGCTCATAGGCCACTCAATTCCTCGCACGTCAAGAATAGGAAGATTGGGGTAATTATAGCGATCAGGTGGCGGCCCGCCCAGAGGATCGTAGAATCTCCAAGCCCTCTAGCGGAGCAAGAGTTCGATCGGGCCCAGGGTAATGATCGGGACGAAGGTGATCAGAAGGACGACCGCCAGCAGGATGAGAACATAGGGCAGGGTGGACCGGTAGACCTCTGTGAGAGGTTTGTCAAAGCGAAAGGAGGAAAGGAACAGGTTCTCACCCATCGGCGGCATCAGGTAACCGAGTTCCATATTGGCCAGGAAGATGATCCCCAGGTGAACAGGGTCGATGCCATAGGCTGCCGCCATCGGAATGATGAGCGGAACCACCACCACGATCGCCGAGTAAATATCCATCAGGGCCCCAACCACGATCAGCAACAGGTTCAGGGCCAGCAGGAAGACCAGGGGCGACTCGATGTGAGCCTGCACCCAATCGAGAGCCATGGTCGGGATCTCGGCCAGGGTCAGATAATAGACAAATCCCAGGGCCACGCAGAGGATGATCATGAAGCCCCCGATCAAGGTGGAGCATTCCACGAAGACCCGGGGTAAATGCTTTCGAGGGCTCAGGTTCCGGTACACGACACACTCGATCAGGAAGGCCATGCCCACCATCAGCGCTGCCGCCTCCACCAGCGTTGCATAGCCTCCGATGATACTCCCCAGAATGACCACGGGAAGCACCAGGTCCCATTTAGCTTGCCAGGCGGCCTGTCCCGCCTCGCGGAGTCGGAATGGGGTCCGCTCCGCTCCTCTCAGCCATCCCCTGGCGGCGGCCCAACCGGCCACACAGGTGACCAGAAGGAGACCGGGTAAAAACCCACCCACAAACAGCTCTTTGTAGTGCTGCTTGGCGTAGAATGCGTAGAGGAATACCGGAAGGCTGGGAAAAAAGAGCAGGCCAATGGATCCGGAGACCGTCACCAATCCAAGGGACGTTCGCCGGGGATAGCCGGCTTTTACAAGAACCGGGAGAAACAGGCCCCCCATGGAGACAATGGTGATACCCGAGGCACCGGTCAGGGGAGTGAAGAAAGCCAGCACCAGAGCAGTCACGATCGCCAGCCCTCCAGGCATCCACCCCACCCAGGCGGTAGACAACCGCATCAGGCGGCGGCTGGCTCCTCCTTCGGCCAGTATGTAACCCCCCAGGGCAAACAGGGGAATTGCTGGAAGCATGGCGTTGACCGTCAACCGATAGGTTTCTCCAGGCATCGAGTTGATGGGAGTGCCGTCGCTCCACAGGCCCAGGAGTGCGATTCCGCCAATGGCGGTGAAGATTGGCATCTCGAGCATCGTGGCGATCACAATCAGCAGCAAGCAGGGAAGCACGACTTCGCGGCCCTGGGGCAGGGAAAAGGTTCCGAAAATGACCGGAATTGCCAATCCGGATGCCGCCAGCAGTCTTCCCCGGTTCGTGCCCGCGGCTTGCCAGATGAGCCGCAGCGTGATCACACCGAAACCGGCCGGGAGAATGATCAGAGCCAGCCAGGCTGGAATGCCCCAGGCCAGTTCGGTGCCGGCGTCGCGCTCTATCCTGACAAAATCCAGGCTGGCAACGAAGAGAATACCGGTAATGCCCGTGGCCACCAGAGAGGTGGCGACGCGGACAGGTGGGCGTAGTTTCTCCGGCAGAAACGTCAAACTGGAGAGAGCCAGGAGGCGGCCACTACGCGCTGCCAGCGCGGCTCCGAGAAGCGTGATCCAGAGAGTCATGTGCTGGACGAGCACGATGGAGCCGGGAATTCCCCTTCCCAGGAGCGCCCGCCCCATGATCTCAATGATGGGCAGAATTGCCATCAGGCTCAGAACGAGCAGCGAAAGGGAGTCTTCAAACCAGCTGAGAAGGGGCCGAGGGGTTGCTTGCCGCATTTCCTAATTGTGAGATCGGAATTCATCGCGCAGCCGCCGGACCTGGTCGAAGAGATGGGCCGGGGCATAGCGTCCCCGGAGTTGAGGATAGGCCTCCTCGGCTTCCTTCTGCCAACTGTCCAGTTCAGCTTGATCCAGCTGAATCACCCGCAGTCCGCGTTTTTCCATCTCAGCCACGGCATCGCTGTCCATCTGGCGTATCTCGTCGCGCAGAAGGTCGCCGGCTCTGGTGGCTGCCTCCAGCATGCCGGGGCGGAGTTCTTCCGGAATCTGCTCCCAGGTTTTCAGGCTGATCACGGTCCCGGCCACCAGTGGTGTCCATCTGAAGCTCGCCATGTTGGGGGTCAGACGGTACGACTCGTAGAGTAAAGCGAAGAGTGGGGGCAGGCTCACGGCTTCGATCATTCCCGTCTGAAGAGAGGTGATCATATCGCTGAGCGAAAGCGGGACAACTCGGAAGCCAAACTCCTTGTAGAGGCTTTCCATGTCCGGATCTCCGGCGTGGGTGAACAGTTTGAGCTTGCGAAGATCATCGGGTGTCCGCGCGGGTTCAGTTGTAAAGGAGTGGACCCAGCCGGCATCTCCCCAGTTCAGGAGCTTGAATCCCCGCTCCTCAAGCCGTTTCTCGAGTTGATCCGAGATGCGTGCTCTTACGTAGTCAAGTTCCTCATAGGAATCAAACATCAGGGGAATCTGAAGACAGGAGATCCCCTTGTCGATCTGGGCCAACCCGGCAGAGCTGAGGGCCACTGCCTGGATTCGACCGGAGCGCACTTGTCTGACCATCTCCGGTCCGTCGCCCAGAACACCCCCGGGATAGATCTGAACCCGAATGGCTCCTTGCGAGATTCTATGCCATTCCTGACGAAGCTGTTTGAGAGTTTCGTGCCAGGGAGAGTCCTGGGGAGCCACAGTTCCAATCCGAATCCGGATTGGCTGAGCCTGGAGAGCCGCCGGGAAAAGCAGCAGGCCCCCGAGTAAAATCAACGAGCTGCGAGCGGTTGGAATCTTCATCGTTGTCCCTCCTGATCCTGGGTCGGCTCGTCACTCAGAATGAGGTCATCCATTCGATCCAGGATGAACTCGGCTCGGCGCTGCGCCAGCAGGTTGATGAGCCGGTTCTCTGGTTCGGCATCGGGATTCACGGAGAGGGCCCGATTGATCAATGAAAGAAACAGGTCCCGATCCTGGTTGGGAATGGCCAGGGCCTCGGCATAGGTCACGAACAGACCGGCGTGCCGCCCGCTCGAGAGAGCAAGTGCCCTCTCATAGTTGCGCGTGATCTCGGGTTCGTCGAATTCTCCTACTTTGGATCCGGCAAGCTGGACCTTGAACTCGTAGAGAGATCCGTTGTTCCAACCTTCATCCAGATCCAGAGCCCGATCGAGCAGGGCCTCCACCTCCGGCAGTCTGGCCAGCATCGCCGCGTCGTCTCGGGAGGCGGAGATGGCGAGACCCAGAGAGGCGGCCGTCCAGTAGAGAAAAGGCAGATCTCGTTTTCTCTTTTTCTCCACGGTTTTGCTGATGGCGCCTCGAGGATCGGTCAACATGGCGCTCTCCAGGCCTGGATACCAGCGCTCCAGCCCGCGCATGCAGTAACTGTGTGCGCGCAGGTAGAACCTTCTCGCCCGGGATTGCAGGGCCCGGGCTCGATCCAGGTCCTCCTCCTCGGCCAGCTCTGCCGGGTAATCGACAAAAGCGTAGGAGTAAAGAACATAACCCTGGCAAGCCGTGATCAACAACCCGGGGTGCCGGGGGGATTCGCCAAGCAGCGTCTCGGTGAGTTTCAGCCCGAAGGGAAGGGCCTCGCCTACGATTTCAATGTCCTCTTCGCTCTCATACACCGAGTTGCCGGAGGCCAGGGCGTCTCCCACCATGTTGACTGCGTAGCGGCGCACCGAGCAGGCGGAAGAAAGTGCCAGCAGGAGAGTGAAGGAGATGAGAAACAGACTGTGTCCAGGCTTGATCTTTGTGCTCATGAAGTGCTCCTGTTCGTTAATGAAGAAAAAGTGGTGAAGGGTTACAGGTTCTCCCCCTTCGCAGGGAATCGTCGTCGCTAATCCACTCGGGAAAGGAATTCCCGGCACTCCCTCAGGAGGGCAGAGTCATCCTCGAATTTGGGCGCCAGGGTCAGAGCCAGGCGGAGCTGCTCGGAGGCTTCGCGTTGCAGTCCCGAGCGCTTGAGAGCCCGCGCTAATTCATACCGATAGAGTATGAAATCGGGCCGGATCCCCACTGCTTTCCGATAAGCTTCAATGGCATTTTCGAGAGAAAGCTCCTTTGGAACTCCTCCCAACAAGACCCTGGCCAGGCTCTTCTGGAGAAAGCCGGCTGTCCCCACCTGGTAGTTGAGATTGGCCAGTATGTACCAGGCCCGGTCATCGTCGGGCCTGCTCTCCAGGGTCCGGTCAACGTGCTCCTTGACTTTCCACCCGGCCGCTATCTTTTCCCGGAACCCGGAGACCAGGGCGATTCCTCCATGGGCCCAGGCCATCACCAGATTGGCCTCCGGTTCATCGGGTCTGGCGGCGAAGGCCTGCCGGGCTAGAGACTGGGACTTCCGGTAATACTCTTTCTGGCGCTCCCGGTCGGGGAATCGCTTGCCCACCTGGCCGTACAGATAGCTGGCGCCGCAAACCGCCTCAAAGTGATCAGGATCGACTTCGAGAGCCTGCAGGTAGAAGTCCAGAGCCTCACGCTCCCGGTACTGCTCCTGGAGAGCCCGAGCGTGGGTCACAGGCTCGGCAGGTGGAGACCGACGGGAAGGCTGAGTTACTGAACTCCAGGATTCCGACAGCATCACAAATGACAGAATGGACAAATGCAGCCTGCCGGATCGTCGCGAAATCAACACAAGCGAAGTACTCAGGTATCGAGCCCGATTTTCTCGATCAGGGCTCCGAACCTCGGCTCGCTGCGCAACTTGTCGAAAATCGGATCAACCCGGAGAAAAACAAGATACTCAGAACGCTCCTCGAAGGCCCGCTCGAGCCATTCCAGAGCCTGAGGCGAATATCCGAGTATGGTGTAGCCCATGGCAAAGAAAAAGGGTGGAAACTGGCCCTTCCACTCCTCTTCTCCCAGCGTTGATGTGGTCAGTGAGTTCACAAAAGCAAGAACATCGATGGGAGGTCCGACACCTTTTTGAAACTCGGAGATGGAGCTCACAAAGAGGGATATCTGCTCGATTCTGGAGTCCGAGTTCTCATGTTGCTTCACGTAGGCCAGGGCCAGTCCTAGATGAGCCGGCCCAAAATCGGGATCCAGCTCGAGAGCCCGTTTGTACAAGGGGATGGCTGCGTCATACTCGCGCCCGTAGTAGAGACAGCGGGCCAGCGCAGCGTTGGCTGCCGGCGAGAGGGGATCCAGCCTTCGAGCCATGCCGATCTCACTCAGCGCTGCGTCCAGGTCGCCCGTGGCGGCCAGGTAGAGTCCGTACCAGTGGTGGGCGGTCGAGTAACCCGGGTTGAGTTCGAGTGCTGTCTTGAAATGTCTCTCTGATTCCTCCCAATCCCAGTTGTAGGACATCAGGGTGCTGGCCAGGGAAGTGTGTGCCTCAGCGGAGCCCGGGTCCAGGGACAGGGCCATGCGGGCTGCCTTTTCCGCCTTGGGAATGACCTCGACAGGGGGCAGTCCGCCATAGCCGGTTGCGCCCAGAAGGGCATGTGCATCCGCCAGTCCTGAGTAGGCCAGGGCTGACTCCGGATCCAGGTCAATGGCCTGCTGGAAGTACGAAACGGCAGTCTCCAGGGCGGGCCGGGAGCGCTGGGCCAGGAAGAAGCGGCCGTGCAGATACAGCTCATAGGCACCGACATTCTTCACAGGGGATCCACGGAGAGCTTCCGCCTCTCCCGGGGCCAGGGCCAGGTTGATATTCTCGACAACCTGCTCCGAGATGTCAGCCTGGACCTTCAGGACGTCCGTCCAGGCTTGTCGGTACTCCCTTGCCCACACCGTCGTGTCGTCGGCAGCACGGACCAGCTGGACCGTCACCACCAACTCGGTTCCGGGTCGCTGGAAAGTGCCGTTCAGTATGTAGTCTGCCTGCAGTTTCTCCGCGATCTCAGGAAGAGCCAGGCCTCTTCCCTTGAAGTACATGACGGAATGCCGTGAGATCACAGAAAGTCCCCTTACATTGGCCAATCGGGTGATCAGGGAGTCTGTCAGTCCTTCACCAAGGATGTCGTCTTTCTGGTTGGGACCGAGGTGGACAAGCGGGAGAACGGCGATTCGGGGATTCGGATCCACGGGCATCTCTGCAATGTCCAGGGTTGGATCCCTTCGTGCTTCGTCGCGCACCGTCCGGTCCAGGGAAAGGAAAGAGATAAAGAGGATCGTGAGGACGAGGACTGCACCGGCAGTCAAGACGACGCCCGGACTCACCAGGTCGCGCAAAAAAGTCCTGAAGCCGGTGGCTTTGACGTCTTCAAGAAGGCGCCTCAGGTTTTCTCGGACCTCCGCGAATGTACCGAAGCGGCGATTCGCTTTCTTTGCCATCATCTTTTCCAGAGTTCGCTGCAGGGAAGGGGGGGCGTCGCGCACGTGTTCGGACGGTGCTGGAAACGGCGTGGAGACGATCGCATTGATCGTCTCCAGTGTAGAGTCTTTCAGAAAGGGGTGAACCCCGGTGACCATCTCGTAAAGGACGACCCCCAGCGAGAAGATATCTGATCGATGATCGATCTTTTTCCCCTGAAGCTGCTCAGGAGACATGTAGGCGGGTGTTCCCAGGATGGAACCGCTCTCCGTGAGGTCGGAGAACCAGGTGTCTTCGGTACCTTCTTTCCTGCCGGGAAGGATCCTTTTGGCCAATCCGAAATCGAGAACCTTGACATGTCCATCCGGACTGAACATGACATTCGAGGGTTTCAGGTCGCGGTGGACTATTCCTTGTTGGACGGCGCTCCCCAGAGCTTCCGCCAGTTCCTCAGCGGCCTTCAAAGCGTCGTGCAGAGGGAGGCGTCCTTCCTTCAGCCTCTGCCTCAGGTTCCTGCCCGGTACGTACTCCATGGAGATGAAGCTACGGCCCTCGAATTCGTCAATTTCATGAATCTTGCAGATGTAGGGGTGGTCCAGGGCGGCGGCAGCTTTGGCTTCTCTGAGAAACCGCTGTCTGGCGCTGGGGCTGCGCTGCAACTCGCCGGGCAGGAACTTGAGGGCCACTTTTCGGTTCAGCGTGGTGTCCTGAGCCAGGAACACCTCGCCCATGCCCCCCTGGCCAATCTTCTCGAGGATGAGGTAACGGGACGTGGAGGTTCCGATCAGGTCCTGAGCGGACTGGCCGTGGCTCCCAGTCTCCAGTTCCGAGAGACTCAGCCCGAGGGAGAGGAGGCAACCCGGGCACAGCCCTCGCGACAGCTCCTGGCTGGATAACTCCGTTCCACACTCAGAACACAGTGTGTTCCCCGGCAAAGACAATACTCCTTGAGAGAAAGGTCAAGCGAGTATAGCAAGCCTCAGTTTTCAGAACCCGAAGCGCCAGGATCTGCTATTCTCGCAATCATCGGAACCTTCCCCATGGACGATCGGAAGCCAACCCGCCGTCAAGACTGGTTCACAACCACCAGGTGGACGCTGGTTCTGGAGGCGGCGGACACGAAGAGTCCCCATGCGCGAGAGGCTCTCGAGGATCTCGAGGATCTTTGTGGGCGCTACTGGCACCCCCTGTATGTCTATGTGCGGCGGCGTGGTTACGGTCCCGAGGAGGCCCAGGATCTCACTCAGGGGTTCTTTGCCCAACTGCTCGGCAAGAGATACATCAAGGCTGCAGACCCACTGCGGGGAAAGTTCCGCTCCTTCCTCTTGACCTCTTTGAAGAACTTCCTCGCCAACGAGAGGGATCGGGCCAGCGCCAAAAAGCGGGGGGGAGGCAAAGCCGAGATCTCTCTTGACTTTGAACAAGGAGAGAGCCTCTACCAGGTGGAAGCGGCAGAAAATACGTCTCCCGACAGGGTATACGAGGAGCGCTGGGCTCTCACGCTGATCGACCAGACTCTGGCAAGACTGGCGGCGGAAATGGAGGATGCGGGCCAGAGCAGGCGTTTCAAGGATCTCAAGCCGTTTCTGACGGGCGAGGCATCGGGTACCCGGTACCGTCCGGTGGCAGAAGGGCTGGGGATGACGGAAGGAGCGGTCAAGGTAGCCGTCCATCGACTGCGCCGGCGTTTTGGTGGTCTGCTCCGGGAGGAAGTGGGACAGACTGTTTCAGATGCCGTAAAGGTCGACGAAGAGATCCGTTATCTGCTCTCAGTTCTGGGGGCTGGGACGTAGCGACGCTCCACGCGTGCCCCGATCCCGGTGAGAATCTCATAGGGAATCGTGTTGTCAAGATCTGCCAGGGCTGCGCAGGAAAGGCAAGAGTTCGGATCACCGCTGAGGAGCTCGACCTCGGTTCCAGGCTGCACTCCTTCAATGTCGGTTACGTCGACGCAGATCAGGTCCATAGTGACACTTCCCACCACTCTGGCCAGCCGACTGTGAACCAGGACATCGGCCCGATTCGCGAGACTCCTCGGATAGCCGTCAGCGTATCCCACGGGCACAACCCCGATCACCGACTCCCGTCGGCTCTGAAAAGATGTCCCATAGCCCACCCACTGGCCCGCTTTGACTTGACGAACGGCCAGGAGTCGACTTTTCCACCTAAGTACGGGTCGGAGATCTTCAAATCCGGGGCAAGGAGCCACACCGTACAGAGCCAGCCCGACTCTGACCAGATCGAGGTGTGCTTCGGGAAACCTCAATCCCGCACTGTTGGCGATGTGTCGACGTTGCGAGATGTCGCTGGTCGCTTTCAGGAAGCGCTCCACCTGCAGCCGGGAGAAGTCGGCGTCGGCGTCGGCCCGTGCGAAGTGGGAGTAG
Source organism: Acidobacteriota bacterium (assembly GCA_965248635.1). Classification (GTDB taxonomy): domain Bacteria; phylum Acidobacteriota; class UBA6911; order RPQK01; family CBDAPI01; genus CBDAPI01. Next base: position 1,858,765 of record OZ252114.1, read on the forward strand.
ACACCTTGTAGAGGGGCGGGAGTGGACCTGAGAAAAGCAGCCGCCTTCTCCCACGGGATCCCGATTCGGGTCATGCCGGTGTCGATCTTGACTTCGACCGCCAGGTCGGGGGGGACGGGGCGAGTGTCGTGGATGGTCGCCGTCAAGCGATGCTCAATGAAGGTCTCGACTTCGTTCTCCTGCCACCCGCCGAAAACCAGAATCTCACTCTCAGCAAAGGCCTGCCGCAACTCCAGGCCTTCTCCAGGCTGAGCGACGGCGAATCTGGAGATCCCCTCTTGACGCAGAAGCCTCGCAATCTGGAGAAGGCCATGTCCATAGGCATTGGCTTTGACGACGGGCAGAATGGCCGTGCCATTGCGGAGGCGCGACCGGATCACTTTCAGATTGTTCTTGAGGTTGGGGACTGAGGTTTCCACCCACGACCTAGCTGCACTCGACTTCATTCTCGATCGAAGGCCAGATTCTCAAATCGCGTCCACTTGGCAATAAAGGCGAGTTTGACCGCTCCGGTGGGCCCGTTTCGCTGTTTTGCAATGATGATCTCAGCCACTCCCGGCTGGTCTTCCAGGTCCTCCGCCCTCTTGTACATATCTTCTCGATAAATAAAAAGGACGACGTCCGCATCCTGCTCGATCGATCCCGATTCACGCAGGTCGGAGAGTTGTGGCCTGCCCATCTGGCGGCCCTTTCTCTGTTCGGGTGCGCGACTCAGCTGGGAGAGGGCCACAACCGGGATGTTGAGCTCTTTGGCGAGGCCTTTCAGTGACCGGCTGATGGCCGAGATCTCACGTTCCCTGTTATCGGATCTCCTTCCTCCAGCGGACGGAGACATCAGTTGAAGATAGTCTACGATCAGGAGGTCGAGACCATGCTCCGCTTTGAGCCGGCGCGCTCTGGACCTCATTTCCATGACGGTAGTCCCGGCCGAGTCATCGATGAAGATCTTGGCCTGGTCGAGATGGCCCATCGTCGCAGCCAGCTCGGTCCAGTCTCCCTTAGAAAGACGTCCCGAGCGCAGCTTGTGACTGTCAATTCGGGCGTGGGAACAAAGCAATCGGGTGACGAGCTGGAAAGAGCTCATCTCCAGACTGAAGATACCCACCGAATGGTGGCCAAGCGCAGAGTATTGCCCGATATTCAAGGCCAGGCTGGTCTTTCCAAGTCCCGGGCGCGCCGCGATAATGATCAGATCCGTTTTTTGAAACCCCGAAGTTAAGGCATCCAGATCGGTGTAGCCGGTGCCGATTCCGGTGATCAGCGATTTCTGCTCGTAAAAGGATTGGATTTGCTTGTAGGCATCGGGAAGAATGTGCCCGAGCTTCACGAAGCCACTCTCGATTCGTTGCTGGCTGACTTCAAAGATGGATCGCTCTGCCTCTTCCAGCAGATCGGTGGCATCTAGGTCGTCGGTGTAGCTCTGCTCCAGGATCTTGTAAGCAGCATGAATGAGCTTCCGCTGGACCGACTTCTCCTTGACGATCCTGGCGTAGTGTTCAATGTTGGCCAGCCTGGGGACGCCGTCGAGAAGGGAAGAGATGTACGATGCCCCTCCGATCTCCTGAAGGTGGCTCCCTTTTTCCAGCTCGGAACGCAGGGTCACGGCGTCGATCGCCTTTTGCGCAGCTGACAATGATGACATGCTGGCAAAGACTGTCTGGTGGGCGCGGACATGGAAGTCTTCGATGTGGAGGAGGCCTGCGGCCTGATCGAAGAGCTGATTATCCAGCAGGACAGCTCCCAGAACAGCCCGTTCCGCTTCGGCGCTGTGAGGAAGAACCTTCTCGAGAGTTATGTCCGGAGCCGCCATGCTGACCGCAGTGAAAAAAGACCAGTCTAAGCAGGTAAACGTGGGAGCCGCGAGACTGATGGTCCCATACTAACCAGCCCTTAGACCTGGAATCAAGGTGCGAGGAACAAGGAACGAGAAACAAAAGAACGAGGAACGAGGAACGAGGAACGCGTTTGTCAGTCGTCGGTCTTGTCTTGTTCTGTGGAGCCTTCCACTGCTGCCGCTTCTACGTCGGCAGAAGAACCGTCCGTGCCCTCCAGCACCTCCGCCGGCAGGGCTTCCTTCTGAGCTTCCAGCTCTTCCTCGGCATCCTTGAGGAGGCTCTCCACGCCGCTGACAATTCCGGCGCTCTCATCAGTTCCCTGTTTGAGAATATTGGCGAAGGGCTCGTCCTCTTCGAGAACCACGGAGACGAGCAACTCCAGCTTGACTTCAGGGTGGGGATGAATCTCAACCGAAAAGTTTCCGATCGACTTCATCGGATGCTCCAGATCGATCCTTCGGCGATCCAGGTTGAAGCCCTTCTCTTCAAGCAGATCAGCCAGGTCTTTGGCGGTTACAGAGCCGAACAGGGCTCCTGTTTCACCCGCCTTGCGGCTGAGGACAAGATGAAGCTGCTTCAATTCCTGAGCCACAATCTCGGCATCTTCTTTGACTCTGGATTCTTTCCTTGCCAGAGCTGCCCGCTGTTGCTCTACCATTTTCAGGTTCGTGGAGGTAGCCGCAACCGCAAAGCCCTTCGGTATCAAATAGTTCCGTCCATAGCCGGATGCCACGGTGACAACGTCACCTTGTCTTCCCAGGTGGAGTACATCATTGATTAGCACTAATTGCATGGCAACCCTTCTCCAGAAGGCAGGACACAAACTGCCGTGACTCTCGGGGTAGTGTTTGGAAACTCAGACTTCTTGCTCTCTTTTTCCGTCAGCCGCCACGGTGGTGGCTTTGGGAGTCGGCTGCGCTGCTGTATCGGGGCCGGTCTGGCCTGGCTCCTTTGCCGCATCCTTTCGCTGATCTCTTTTCTTTCTGCGCTCGTCCCGGTGAGCAATCGTCTTCTGGATACGTTTGTCAGTGCCGTCCGCCCTGATGGTCAAGAAACGGATGACCGAATCGGTCACTTTGAACCGGCGTTCCAGTTCCGCGACAGCCTTGGCTTGTTCCTCTTCGACGAGCAGAAAGACGTAGGTTCCCTCGGTGTACTTCTTGACGGGGAAGGCAAGCCGCCTTCTCACCCATTTCTCAACGCCGAGGACTTTGGCTCCCATTTCTTCTGCCGCGACTTTGTAACCATCGATGGTATCTTCCAGATCGGTGTCGGGCAGATCGGGAGCGAGAACGAAAACGATTTCGTATCGCCTCATGGACAAATTCCTCCTTTGTACTCCCCTTCCATAAGTAGTAAGTACTCTACTCCAAAAAAACGCTCATTTTAGCACATGGCTGGGCTCACTGGCCTCGCCAGACAGCGTCGCTCTCACCGCAGCAGCGGTGCGATCACCAGCGAGACGATGGACATCAACTTGATCAAGATGTTCATAGAGGGCCCACTGGTGTCCTTGAAGGGATCTCCGACGGTGTCGCCGACGACAGCAGCTTTGTGTGAATCGGAACCTTTTCCGCCCAGAATCCCTCCCTCGATGAGCTTCTTGGCATTGTCCCAGGCTCCGCCTGCGTTGGCCATGAAAAGAGCCATCAGCACCCCTGTGAGAGTGGCGCCGGCAAGCATGCCTCCCAGGGCCTGAGGGCCCAGCAGCAAACCCATCAGAACTGGTGCCGAAATGGCAATCAGTCCGGGAAGGACCATTTCTCCCAGGGCAGCCCGGGTCGAGATATCAATGCAGCGTGCCGTATCCGGCTTTGCCGTTCCCTCCATCAACCCCTGGATCTCCCGAAACTGCCGTCGGACCTCTTCCACCATCTTAAAGGCTGCCCGTCCCACTGCTGACATGGTCAGGTCGGCAATCAGAAAGGGCAGAGTTCCGCCCACGAAAAAGCCCACCACCACAGTAGGATCGAGCAGATTCAGAACTTCCAGCTGCACCGCCTTGCTGTAGGCCGAAAAAAGTGCCAGTGCCGTAAGGGCCGCCGACCCGATTGCAAATCCCTTCCCGATGGCGGCAGTGGTGTTGCCAATCGAATCCAGGTTGTCGGTGATGGCCCTGGTGTCCAGACCCAGTCCGGACATTTCAGAGATGCCTCCAGCATTGTCGGCGATCGGGCCATAGGCATCAACCGACATCGTAACTCCCACCGTTGCCAGCATTCCTACGGCTGCGATTCCAATCCCGTACAGCCCGGCATAATGGTGGGCGATCAGGATGCTGGCGCAGATGGTCAGGACCGGCAGCACGGTAGACTGCATACCCACGGCGAGCCCGGCAATGATGTTGGTCGCCGTCCCGGTCTTCGAGGCGTGGGCAATGCGCTGAATGGGACTGGCCGAGGTGTACCATTCCGTCAACAACCCAATCACGATTCCACTGATCGTGCCTGTGAGGACGGCCAGGAAGATCCCGACTTCCAGCCCCAACCCCTCTACAGTTAGATAGGTTCCGACGAGCAGCAGAATGGCGCTCACAATGGGAGAGTAACGTAGCGCCTGGGCCGGTCCCATTCCTCTCAACAGGCGCATGGAAGCCACGCCGATGAGGGAGGCTGCCAGGCCGATAGCGATGATGTAGAGGGGCAGTGCCATGTAGAGAAGCCGGTTGGTCTCGGTGATGTTCAGAACCTCCGAAGCTCCAGTGGCGGCCAGGGCGATGGTGGCGATTACGGAACCAACATAGCTTTCAAAAATGTCGGCTCCCATGCCGGCTGTGTCTCCTACACAGTCCCCCACGTTGTCGGCGATGGTGGCCGGGTTTCTGGGATCGTCCTCGGGAATTCCCGCCTCCACCTTTCCGACCAGATCGGCTCCGACATCTGCCGTCTTCGTGAAGATCCCTCCCCCGACGCGAGCAAAGAGGGCGATCGAACTGGCTCCCATGGCAAATCCGCTGATATCGCTGAACTCAATGGATCCGCGGAGTCCGAGCATGAACGCGACCGAGACGCCCATCAGACCCAGGCTGGCGACTGAGAGGCCCATGACGGCTCCTCCCGAGAAAGCAACATTCAGCGCCTCGGCGATCCCCCGATCATTGGCGGCCTGGGTCGTCCTTACGTTGGCTCGAGTGGCTGCCTTCAGTCCGAAGAAACCAGCCGACATGGAACTCACCGCACCCAAAACAAAGGCTGCTGCCGTCCACAGGGTAACTGCCCAGCTCAGGAGCCCGAAGACGAGGACTATGAACACCAGAAGGATGCCATATTCCCTTCGCAAAAAGACCATTGCGCCATCGTGTATAGCATCGGAGATCTCCACCATCTTGTGGTTTGAGACCTCTACCTTCTTGATCGAGGCGTAAATCAAAGCCGCAAATAACAGACCGACAACTCCCAGAACGGGAAGGGCCCAGTAGTAGTCACTCATCAGCACACTCCTTCGAGCCTTTTCGAGCATGAAGGGGACGCCGCTGGTTGAAGCGAGCCATGCTCTTTTCTATTCCGTGAATAAGGATCGAGTCCACGGCCTGCAGCGTGAAGTCGAGTACATCATCAAGCGATTCCATCTCTTCCTGGTCGAACACGTCCAGGACAAACGAGTTGAGGTCCGATTCTCTTGTTTCCCTTCCGATTCCGATTCTCAGTCGTGCGAAGTCCTGTGAAGCAAGCTCAGCAATAATCGAGTTCATTCCGTTGTGTCCACCGGATCCTCCTCCGGTTCTGAGCCGAATTCGTCCAAAGGGGAGGTCAACATCGTCGTACACGACCAGCAGGTCCTTCAGTTCCAGTTGTTGCCAGTTTATTAATCTGCGAACCGCAGTCCCGCTGCGGTTCATGTAAGTCTGGGGTTTCGCCACCACCACCCTATGCTTACACCGGCGGATCATCGAAACCAGCGAATGATGCTGCGCTATGAAGCCTGCCCCGGCTGCGGCGACCAGCCGGTCTGCAGCCATGAATCCGATGTTGTGGCGCGTGTTCTCGAACCGTCTGTGTGGATTCCCCAGTCCGGCGATCAAATACAACTGAAGTCGCCCTACTCTTTCTCCTCGGATGCCTCTGATTCGGGTTCCGGAGCCTCCTCGCCTTCCTCAAGTTCCGCCTCTTCAACCAACTCTTCTTCGGGTTCCGGCTCGACCTCGACCTTGGGTGGAACCACAGTCAAGAGCACCAGATCGCGGTCGGACAAGATCTCGACATCTTCCGCCGTGATTTCCAGATCCCCCACTCGGATGGCCTCGCCAACTTCTAGATGAGAAATGTCGACGCTGATGTGGTCAGGCACGTCCTTGGGAAGGCACGCCACTTCAATCTCCCGGACGACGATATCAAGGATGCCCCCGCCCTTGACTCCTTCGGCTTCACCGACAGGATCAATGGGCACGTTGAAAGCCCGTGTTTCGTCCATCGAGATCGTCTGGAAGTCGGCGTGCAGGAGGTGGCCTCGAATCGGATCTACCTGCAGTTCGCGAATCAGCACGTCCAGCTGTTTCCTATTGATCTCCAGCTTGAAAACGGTGTTGCGGCCGGACTCGGAATGCAATATCGAGAAGACTTGCCTGGGATCGACGGCCAAAGAGATTGGATCCATAGCCCTTCCATAGACAATCGCCGGGATCTGTCCGGTAGCGCGAAGCCGACGGTTCGCATTTTTTCCCAGCTCTTCTCTGGGTAGAGCCGTCAATACAAAATCAGGCATGGTCTGGTTCTCCTCTGGTTCTCCAGAACAGGGCAAATGAACAGTTTCAAATGAACAGTTTGCTGACCGAGGTTTCCTCGTGAATGGATCGGATCGCTTCCCCCAGCAGCGAGGCAACACTCAGAACTGTCAGCTTGTCGATTCGTTTTCCCTCGCTCACCTTGATTGAATTGGTCACGATCACTTTTTCCACGGAAGACTCGCGAAGTCTTTGTATGGCCGGTCCCGACAATACCCCGTGGGTAGCCGCCGCATAAACGTGTGTCGCCCCCTGATCCTTGAGTGCTTCTGCAGCCTTGACCAGGGTGCCGGCGGTGTCGATCATGTCGTCCACCACAACCACCTCCTGGCCCCGAACATCGCCGATAATGTTCATGATTTCGGCCTCATTGTCGGGGCCGCGACGTTTGTCAATGATGGCAAGATTGGCCGTCAGGCGCCTTGCGTAAAAGCGTGCCCGCTCAACGCCACCGGCATCAGGTGACACGATGGCCGGGTTGTGCAGTCCCATAGTTGCCAGATGTTCCAGAATCACCGGGGCGGCAAAAAGATGATCCACCGGAATGTTCAGGAAGCCCTGAATCTGGCCCGCGTGCAGGTCCATTGTCAACAGGCGGCCGGCTCCGACCGCAGTCAGGAGATCTCCTACAATCTTGGCCGAGATGGGGACACGGGGCTTGTCCTTCCTGTCCTGTCGGGCGTATCCGTAATAGGGCAGGACAGCCGTTATCCGTCGAGCCGACGCACGCTTGAAGGCGTCGATCATGATCAGCATCTCCATGATGCTTTCATTGACGGGCGGACAACTGGGTTGGACTACAAAAATATCTGCTCCTCGGACGTTTTCCAAAACCTGGTAAGCGACCTCACCGTCGCTGAAGCGTCGCAGAGACTGTTCCCCGGGCGGGACACCCAGGTATTGACAGATCTCCTCCGCTAATTCCAGATTCGAACTTCCAGCAAAAACTTTCAACATGCGAAAACGGTCTTCTGAAGAGTTGCCTGGTACTGATGCCGGGCAAGAGTCGAAGTCTGAAAAACTTGTCCTACTCCGGCCTGACAGAGTCTTTCCGTCACGAGCTTCTCTTGGCTCTGTGGAGGAACTCCGACAACCGTTGAACCGCTTCCACAAAGTGCGACGCGGTTGCACCCAGCCTTCTCCAGTGCCCGATGGGTTTCTGCGAGTTGAGGAAAGCGTTTCAGAAGTGGAGCGTCGAAGTCGTTCTCAATAAGCACATGAACCCGTCGACCATCCTCCGCATAGTCACAGAAACGTCGGATTTCAGTATCCGTTCTGGGTTTTGTCAACCGATTCGAGGCTGCGTTCAGAGGAGCCCACTGTCCCATGGCATAGGCCTCTGCCGTCGACATAGAGAGCCCCGGGTAGCAGAGGACAAGCTCTTCGGGCGGAGGATCCGGGAGGGGGGTCAGCTGTTGGCCCCGAGATCGGCCCCAGACCGTGCCCCCCAACAGGAAGAAGGGGACATCGGAGCCGAGCTGCTGAGCCAGCTTTCGCAGATGTTCCGGAGCCACCCCACAATCCCAGAGTCGATTCAATCCCAGCAGGACCATCGCGGCATTGGAAGAACCTCCACCCAGACCTGCCCCAACAGGAATCCGTTTCTCCAGAAAGATCCTGGCCCCGGTCCGGACCGAGAACTCCCGCTTCAGCAGGCAGGCCGCGCGATGGGCTAGATTATCCTCACCCCGCGCGACCTCGTAGCCCGCTGTTTTCAGTTCGATCCTGTCCGCCGGGATCAACTCGATCGATATCCGATCAGCCAGGTCAACGGTTTGCAGCACGGTGCTCACTTCGTGGAAGGAATCGGACCGGCGGCCCAGAACTTTCAGGATCCAGTTGATCTTCGCAAACGACTTGATTTGTGTTTTGCTCACGGTGCTGGCTTGACTTCCCCGGAACACGAAACGTGGAACACGAAACGCGAAACCTGGAGGCGTCCTCGCAGGGCGGCCTAGCTTCAGCGATTCCCTTTTCGATATCGGTTTGTTTCCGGGGACTGTTTCTCCAGGGCCACTAGCTTCGCCTCTATCTTTTCGAGTTCCCCGGGATCCTCCGCCAGGGCCACTGATCTGCGGTAGTAGTTCAGAGCACGAGGGTGGTCCCCCAATCTGAGGTAAAGGTCACCAAGATGTTCGAGGATCGTCGAGTCCCCGTCGTTGATCTGGATCGCCTGCTTCAGGTTCTTTTCCGCCAGCTCGAGCCTGTTGAGCTTGAAGTATGCCCAGCCCAGGCTGTCCAGATAGGCACCGTTGTGAGGGTCCTGAGCCAGGGCCCGCTCAATGTACCCAAGTGCCTCCTCGAGTCGCAGTTCTCGATCGGCCAGCATGTAGCCAAGATAGTTCAAGGCGGCCGCATGCTCCGGATTCTTCGCCAGTACCCTCTTGAACTGCTCCTCAGCTGCGGCTATCTGATTCAGACGCTCAAACACCGAGCCCAGGTTAAAAATCAGGGCCTGGCTTCCAGGTTGCTCAACCAGACCTTCTTCCAGCATTTTCTGGGCCATATCGTAGTGCCCATGCTCGCTGTACAGCTGGCTGACAGACAGGTAATACTCTTCTACCTCCTCATTACCGGGGCCGCTTTCCCGCTTCTTTCTCAACTCTTCTTTGAGCAATTGAGCGGCCGCATCGAGTTCTCCATCGCTGGAGAGAATCCGAGCATGAGTGATCAGGATGTTCAGATCTTCAGGTTCCTGCGCCAGTAGCTCGGAGCTGAGTTTTCGAGCTTCGTCGAGCCTGCCGCCTTCTTTCAGGGCGTAAACGAGACCAAGCTTTGCCTGTACATCGCCGGGCTGGTCCTCGCTCAGTTCCCGGAACAGCTCGACGGCCAGTTCGTGCTGCCGCGTTTCCTGATACAGCACCCCCAGAAACTGTCGAAAGCGAGTGCGGTAGTGCTGGGCCGCAGGCAAAGAGGAGGCGGAATTCGAATCAGTAAGACTCAGAAGATGGTGAAGTCGCTCGATGGCTTCATCTCGGCGCCCCAGGTTTCTCAGGGAAGAGGCCAGGTAGTAGTTGGCTTCCAGGTCGTCCGGTTGCAGCTTCAGGACCTTCTGGAAACTCTCCACGGCAATGGAATAGTGACGCGACCCTTCCTGGGCTTTTCCCAGTGCGACCAGCGCCTGAGGGTCGGTTGAGCCACCCTCTACCACTTTCCCGAGAATTTCCTCGGCCTCTGTGAAGCGAGACTGGCGGATCAGCAGGCCCCCCAGAGTGAACTGCAGATTCCAGCGATTCTGGCCCTTCGGGGTCAGCTCGACGGCCTGTTCGTAGGTGTCGATGGCATCATCGAATCTCTCTGCGCTCATGTACAACTGAGCCAGCAGCACCATCCGATCGAGCTGGATGGCTGGATCCTCAGGAGCATCCTGAAGCACATCGATCGCCTCTTCCGTCCGGCCCAGATTGGCCAGGGCCTGGGCCTGAAACAGATCGAGCCTGTGGATGTCGGGACGGAGTGCCCTCAGTTCCTGGTAGGTGCGGGCTGCCTCTTCCCAGCGCTGGGCGACAGAATAAAGCTGGCCCAGGGCAGAGAGGGCTTCCACGTTGCGGGGGTCCAGCTCGACTGCCCGGGCGAGTTCCTCTACGGCCGGTTCCAAAAACTGAGACCCACCCCTCTGAAAGAGACTCTTGTTGAGCAAACCTAGAAGGAAGTGAGGATCGGCACTCTCGGAATCCAGTTCGATGGCTCTCTTGCACTCACTGGTGGATTCTTCGAGGCGGCCGGCGTCGGCCAGGGACTGAGCCAGAGAAAAGTGCAAACTGGAGCTTTCGGGATCGTACTCGAGGGCCTTGCGAAGCTCTTCTATAGCTCTTTCTTGCTCGCCTTCGAGTCGGAGAAGCTGGGCGACGCTGAAGTGGTAGTAGGCCCGCGCCTGCTGAGAATGCAATCCGGGGTCCGTGGGGCTCTGGACAGTGGGGAGCGCAATCAGGAGGGCCGCGAGTAGGAGAGACGTCATTTTTTCTCAAGGGCGCCGCAAAACAACGTTGCGACGGGCACCATTTGCTTGACCATAAGAACCTCCGATAAGAACCTCCGATTATAAGTCTTTGGGACGCCTGGAGACAACTCGACTGGTCTTTCACCGTGGGACCAGCAGGAGCGATTTCGTACCTCGCCGGGTCACTGACCTAGACGTCTCCGGAACTCAATTCGATCAATCAGCGTGTCGTCCCAGAAACGATTGATTCTCTTAACCAGCATCCGCTCGAGCCCAACCAGTTCCGTGGCCCATCTCGTGGAAGCCACTTCCACAGTGAGGGTGGTGTCATGAATGGCTGTGGGCCGGCTGTGGGCGGAGATCTCTTCTCCTGCCAGATGAGGCCATAGTCCCTGCAGGGCCGCAACCAGGGTCTCAGGATCCCGGGCTTCGCGGAGAATAGTCGAGAAGAAAGATCGAAATGAGCGCACGCGTCTGAGACTCTTTTGTCAGGTTTTGGAACCGAACACCCATTTCTATGTCTCGAGCACTCAAACTTCAAGGGCAAAGTACTTCCGGTATTCAGTGAGTACTCAAGAAAACAGGCGACTTAGGAATCGTTATGCTAGAGTTTCTTACCCAGATCAAATAGCCAGACCATGATGGGAGCCCCCTCCGAGGGGCAATGCAGGGAGATGGATACGACACTCGTCCTGAATGTAACCTACGAGCCGCTTCAGATTATTTCGTGGCGACGCGCTGTCCGAATGCTGTTTCAGGACAAAGTCGAAGTAGTCGCCGAGTACGATCGAGAAATCCGAAGCGTCTCACTGACCGTCCGGATGCCCTCGGTCCTGCGCCTTCGGCACTATGTGAAAGTGAGACCGTACCACAGTCGAGTTCGGTTCTCCCGAACCAATATCTATGCCCGCGACCACCACACCTGCCAGTATTGCAACCGACACTTCACGCCAGCTCAATTGACCTATGATCATGTAACGCCGGTAGCCCGGGGCGGGCCGAAGACCTGGGAGAACATTGTAACGTGCTGCGTAGCCTGCAATCGGAGGAAGGGGAATCGAACGCCTGCGGAGGCGGGGCTGGGCCTGTTGAAGAAGCCGAAAGCACCGAACGGATTTCATCACAAGATTCGGCTGCAGTTGCAGCATCGCAGGCCACCCGACACCTGGAGAGACTTTATTTTCTGGAACCTGGAAGTCCGGATTGAGTGAAGCGCTGGCCCTTTTTGCTCGCTTTCCGCGATTCGGAAGGGTGAAGACCAGGCTTGCGGCCACGATTGGTGACGGGCCAGCCCTGCAGCTTTACGAGGCCTTCCTGCTCGACGTCATCGATCGACTGGCTCTCCTTCCGGTACACCTGTTTCTTTTTCTGGCCGACTCGAGCGACGAAGAGAACAGGGGCCTTGCCAGAAAACATCGTCTCCCGGACCATCTCTCCATTCGGCCCCAGTTGGGCAACGACCTGGGACAGCGTCTGTGGAATGCCTACCTGGAGCTGGCCGAGACGAATCAAAGGGTCGTGTTCCTGGGAGCTGATTCTCCGACACTCCCACTGTCTCACATAGAAGAAGCCTATCGAGAGCTTCACAGCCATCCGGTTGTCCTGGGTCCGGTTGCCGATGGAGGGTACTATCTTCTCGGCCTCTCCGAAGCGGCTCCGGAAATCTTTCAGGATATCGCCTGGGGGACCTCGCAGGTTCTGGCGCAGACGGGCGCCCGTCTCGGTGACCGGCGCTGGTACCAACTGCCGCACTGGTACGACGTGGACAGGGCAGAGGATTTGAAGACGCTCAGACTTGACCTGCAGACCTGTAGTCCTCCTCTGCATCGAACCCGGAATCTGCTTGCGTCGTTGGAATTACCAGGCTGAATTCACACTACTATGAATACGATGACGCTCCGGCCTCTTGGACGGGAATATCATGGGATGACGCTGTTGCGGAACCAGGGGACCCTGGTTTGCGTCATAGTTGTGGGGCGATGCTTCTCAGATAGAGTGAGGAGTTGACCGAGTGAGACTTTTTGAGAGAGCCGGCATCGGATTGTAGAGAGGGTGTTGAAGGCCGGGCTTTGCGCTCATTACAATACTGACCTTTGCGGAGACCATGGTAGACGGACGGAGAAGCGGATTCCGGGATTTCATTGATTGGCTGTTTGCTCTTCGAATCGTAGAGAGCGAGCGGCTGACCTTTGTTGACGATCCCTACAACATCTTCAGTGAGGACGTCTCCAGACGGCGACCCATGGTAGTTGCCGCGATTCTCGGATTCCTGCTCCATCTTTTCCTCATACTCATCGTTTGGCCTCATTTTGGGGCAACCCGACTTCCCAGGACAGCGGACAAATTCGTCATCAAACAACTGGCCCGACCAGCCAGACTTGAGGGTGCTGCAGGCAAACCCGCCGCACCTCCTCCAAAGCCCAAACCAGTGGTTCCCAAGCCCAAACCCAAATTTGTCCCAATTCCAGATCCCACCCCCAACGCTCCCGAACCGATCCGCCGGGTTGCCGTTGAACTTCCGAGGGTTCTGGAAAAGCTCTCAATCGACCTCAGCATTGGCGAAATCGAAGCTCCCCCGGGTCCTCCTTCCCGTGGGGGCAGAGGACTGGGAGACCAGGGCGGCCGTGGGGTGGGGCGACGGGGCCTGGGTGATGGAGCCGGCGGCGGTGACGGCATCTTTCAGGTGGGAGGGGACGTCAGCATGCCGGTTTTGCTGGTCAAGACAACCCCGTCCTATACAGACGATGCCATCAAGTCCAAGGTGCAGGGGGTTGTGTTGCTGCGGGGTATTGTGCGAAGAAACGGCCGGGTCGACACTCTGAGCGTGGTTCGGGGACTGGGATACGGTCTCGAAGAAAACGCCATCAGAGAAATTGCTTCAAGGTGGAAATTCCGACCGGGAATGCGCAATGGTCAGTCCGTCGATGTCTGGGCGACCATCGAAGTCACCTTCAACCTCCGTTGATTTCCCTGGGGGACGCACGGCGCCCGCAACGCGACCTGTGGGACTTCCACCACGGGCTGGACTATAATGTGGTGTGGCGCTGCGGGGCGTCAGTGCACTCCGGCATTTGAGATCATGCGCAAGCTGTCCATTTCACTGGCATTCATTGTCTTCGCGGCCGACCTCTTGACGAAGTGGTGGGTCAAGACCAGCCTGTGGCTTCAGAATTACCCGATCGTCGAGGACTTTGTTACCGTTGACTACGTCGAGAACACCGGAATTGCCTTTGGATTGTTCCACGGTTCGCAGTCCCGGTGGAAAGGCCCCCTTCTGTGTCTGCTGGCTGTTGTTGCTGTTTGCATGGTTCTCTATTACATCTGGACCACGCCTGTCCACGAGGGCGTCATCTTGGTGGCTCTGGGGCTCGTACTGGGCGGGATTCTAGGCAATTTCGTGGACCGTCTGTCCCGCGGGTACGTGGTTGACTTCATCAAACTGCACTGGCGTGATGCATTTGCCTGGCCGACTTTCAACCTGGCTGACTCGGCGATCACGACGGGAGTCCTGCTGATTCTGGCGATGAGTCTGTTTGGAAGCCACACCCCGGAACTCGCCGAGGAGAGCCCGGTCAGCGAATGAGGTACGGGAGAGTTCTGGTTCTTGCCCTTCTGCCGGTCGCGCTGATGGAGGGGAACCCGAGTGCAGAAACTGCCGAGGCGGACCTCTCTGCCCTCGAGGTGGTTCAGTTCAGTCAGAAGCATTACCGCGGAATCCGCACACTGCAGGCAGACTTCAGTCAGGTCTACAGTGCCCACATGGCAAGAAGCGAAGAGCACGGCATTCTCATGCTCAAGAAACCCCGGAAGATGTACTGGGAATACCGAGACCCGCTCGAGAAATACCTGATCGCGAACGGCAAAGTGGCCTATTTCTATGTTCCTCGAGACCGCCAGGTTTTCATTTACGAACTGGAAGATGATCGGCTCTTTCTGTTCTTGATGGGAGAGGGGGACATAGCTCAAGACTTTGAGATTGCCTTTGAAGCGGAGGAGCTGCCCCTCCAGGAAGGGAACTTTCTGATCCGACTGACACCGCGGGAGGAAGAGGCATCGTTTTCACAGATATTGCTGGAAATTGCCCCTTTTTCCTACCAAATTGAGAGGCTCGTAGCCATCGAGCCGATTGGGGCGAGAAATGACTACATCTTGAAGAACGTGCGAGAGGATGTCAGTATTCCCGACCGGAGATTCAGGTTCAAGGTCCCCAAAGGCGTAGAAGTTGTCCGAGCCTATTGAGCTATTGACATGGCAATCGAAGGAAGGCGGCGCGGTTGAGTAGCCTGAGGGCGAAGATCACAGCATCGGGCATGTGCTTCCCGGAGAGAACCGTCAGCAACCAGGAGCTGTCGGAGCTGGTCGACACGTCTGATCAGTGGATTCGCGAAAGAACGGGCATACTCGAGAGAAGAATCGTATCCAACGGGCAGGCGAATAGCGATCTTTCGGCGCAGGCTGTCCTGGACGCCCTCGAGCGAACCCCTTACGGACCAGAAGATATCGATCTGATTATCGTTGCTACCGTGACCCCCGACATGATGTTTCCTTCGACCGCCTGTATCGTGCAGGACAAGATCGGGGCCGCCAATGCCTGGGGATTTGATCTGTCAGGTGCCTGCTCAGGATTCGTTTATGCCCTTGTCACCGGCGCCCAGTACATCCAGACCGGAGTCCACAAGAGGGTGCTCGTGGTGGGTACCGATGTGATGAGCAGCATCGTCAGTTTTGAGGACCGGTCGACCTGTGTGCTTTTTGGTGACGGATCCGGAACTGTGCTGCTGGAGCCCAGCAATAATGACCGGGGAATCCTCGACTTTCTTCTCCACAGTGACGGGTCCGGTGGAAAACACTTGTGCATGCCGGCCGGAGGAAGCCTGCATCCTGCCAGTCAGGAGACGGTGGAGAAGCGGATGCATTACGTACACCAGAATGGCCGAATGGTGTACAAGTTCGCCGTCAAACTGATGACGGAAGTCTGTCAGAATCTGTTGAACAGAAACGGGCTTGGGCCTGAAGACATCAAGTTGTTCGTTCCCCACCAGGCGAACCTGCGCATCATCAACTCGTCGGTCGATCGTCTGGGTCTGCGCAAGGAACAGGTCCTGATCAACATTGACCGCTACGCCAACACCACCGCGGCCACCATTCCGGTGGGACTGGCTGAGGCGCAGCAAGAAGGTCGCATTCAGGATGGAGATCTGGTACTTCTGGCCTCATTCGGGGCTGGTTTCACCTGGGGAAGCGTGCTCCTGCGCTGGGCTGGATAGTTCCACGTTCCACGTTTCACGTTCGACGTTTTCTGGCAAGAGGCAATGCACTTGAGCCGACGCCCGCCAATCTCATGTGAAGATGCGCTTGCTTACGCTCGTGAGTTTTACGGCCTGAGAGCGTCAGCCACCCTGCTGCCGTCGGAGACCGATCGCAACTTCAAGGTGCACACGGATGATGGTCGGTTTTTCGTTCTCAAGGTCAGCGGCGCCGCCGCTCCGGACGAGTTGATTGAAGCCCAGAACCAGGCACTCGACCATCTGAGTCGGGCACTCCCCCATCTGGGCATTCCCTGCCTAGTCCCCGACTCGGCAGGGCGGAGATGCGTTCCAGTCTCTCGCGGCGCGTCTACTTACGGGCTGAGGCTCCTCTCCTACGTGGAGGGGATTGCCGTGGCGGATTACCGCCCTCATTCGGAGGCTCTCCTGGAGGCGATCGGCGGGTTGCTGGGAAGCCTCGACAGGGCTCTTCTCGACTTCGACCATCCCGCCCTTGACAGGAGGTTTGTGTGGGACCTAAGAGCCGCGGAAAGCACCTTTCAGGATGGTCTTGCCGAGGTGACGGAAAAGGGCACACGCCGGCTCGCCGAGTCACTCTTTGAGAAGAGCTGGAGCCGTCTGGGCGCTGACGCCGACCACTTTCGTAGAAGTGTGATCCACGGGGATGCCAATGACTACAACCTGCTGGTTCGAAATGCCGGGGTCGACCCCCCTCCGGGCTGGGCCGATCGGTTAGGGCTGATCGACTTCGGAGACCTGACCTACTCCTGGACGATTGCCGAACTGGCGATTGCCTGCGCCTACCTGCTGATGGACAAGGCCGACCTCCCAGCCGCACTGAGAGGGCCTGTTCGTGGCTATCACCGGGAGCTGCCCCTTTCAGAACTGGAGATGAGCCTTCTCTATGACCTGATTGTGCTGAGGCTGCTGGTCAGCGTGGTTATCGGGTCGAGGAACGCGCGCCTCTATCCCGAAGACGAGTATCTTCAGATCAGCCAGGGGGCCGCCTGGCTGATCTGCTGGCGAAGCTGGGGGAGACGGAGACGAGCCTTTTTCACTACTGGGTGCGGGCCGGCTGCGGACTCGAACCCCATCCTCATCGATTGGCAGTCAGTAGTTGGATCCAGGAGCACAGCGGTTCCATTGCCCCAGTGACCGAACACAATCTGGCAGAAGTGTCCCTGGCCGTTGTTGATCTGAGTGTCGGCAGCTCCCTGGTTGCTCGAGCCGGTTGCCCGCCCCAGATGCAGGTGCTGGAGGAGCTGATCGGTGAGGTTCTCGTGAATTCGGGAGCGGTCCTGGGAATCGGACGCTTCGACGAACCACGTCTGCTCTACTCTACTGAATCGTACGAGTCCGACGATCCCACCGAAACCCGGACGGTTCACCTCGGTCAGGACCTCTTTCTTCCGGCCGGTTCGCCGGTCTGTGCTCCTCTCGATGGTGAAGTGCACAGTCTTCGGGATAATAAATCTGTGCTCGACTACGGGCCGACGCTGATCTTGCGTCACCGGCTCGAGACGAAATCATCGGAACTCGAGATCTACACTCTGTACGGTCATTTGAGCAGAAAGTCTCTCTCGCAGTGGAGCGAAGGAAAGAGAGTATCGGCGGGAGATCGAATCGGTGAACTGGGAGGTCCGGACGAAAATGGCGGGTGGCCTCCTCACCTTCACTTTCAGCTGATCCTCGACATGCTCGCAATGAAAGGAGACTTCCCGGGAGTCTGTCGGCCAACCGAGAGAGATCTCTGGCTGAGTGTTTCTCCTGACCCGGGTCCGTTTCTGGGGATTCGCGAGGCGCCCGTCTCCGGTGGTGATCAGGAAGTGAGGGAGAGCCTGCAGCGGCGGAAAGAGCTGCTTGGCCCTTCACTCAGCCTAGCCTACAGTAAACCATTGAAGATCACCCGCGCGGCATAGGGCAGTTCCTGTACGACCATCAGGGGCGGCCCTACCTCGATTGCGTGAACAACGTCGCCCATGTAGGTCACTGTCATCCGGCAGTCGTAAGAGCCGCTCACCGTCAAAATCTGTTGCTGAACACGAACACAAGATACCTGCACGACACGATACTCGAGTACGCCGAGCGGCTTACCTCTACTTTTCCCGATCCCCTGCGCGTCTGCTTTTTGGTGGGAAGCGGGAGCGAGGCCAATGAACTTGCTCTGCGTCTGGCCCGTGCTCATACCGCACATGAGAACTTCCTGGTCCTGGAGGGGGCCTACCATGGAAACACCTCGGGGCTCATCGACATCAGTCCCTATAAGTTCAATGGCCCTGGAGGCTCGGGCTGCCCGAAGCATGTGCATGTTGCCTCCGCCCCCGACGACTACCGTGGGTCGTTCAAGCGGGACCGAGAACGGGCCGGGTTCGAATACGCGCGTCTGCTCTCCGGCCCTATCCAACAAGCCCGGAACCAGGGAGGTCTGGCGGCCTTCATTTGTGAATCCATCCTCGGGTGTGGAGGACAGATCGTGCCTCCCCCGGGCTATCTTCGAGAGGCCTTTCAAAGAGTGAGAAGTGGGGGCGGCGTGTGCATTGTGGACGAGGTCCAGACCGGCTTTGGTCGGGTCGGATCGGAGTTCTGGGCGTTCCAGCTGCAGGACGTCGTCCCCGACATCGTAACCAAGGGGAAACCGATCGGAAACGGACATCCACTGGCGGCTGTGGTCACGACGCCTGGAATCGCGGCGTCCTTCGCCAACGGTATGGAGTACTTCAACACGTTTGGGGGGAACCCGGTGTCCTGCGCCGTCGGCCTGGCAGTGCTGGACGTCGTTTCAGGGGAAGGGCTGCAGGAAAACTCTCTACAAGTCGGCCGGCATCTCAAATCGCGACTGGCCGAATTCGTAGACCAGTTTTCTCTCATCGGAGATGTGCGGGGAGAGGGGCTCTTCCTGGGGATCGAACTGGTTCTGGATCGGAGCACCCTGGAGCCGGCCCCACTGCAGACGAGCTATGTTGTTGAGCGAATGAAAGAATATGGAATTCTTCTGAGCAGCGACGGTTCCTGGCACAACGTCATCAAGATCAAGTCCCCGCTGGTGTTCACACGGAACGACGCCGACCGGCTTGTGGAAACGCTGGCTGAGGTCCTGCGGGACACGGCTCTCGATACGGACAAGGGCCCTCGCTGACGCTCGGGTTCTGATTATTCTGGTGCAGACCGTCGACACTACCAACGGAACCGCGGGCGCCAGGCCGTTGGTAAAACGTGAAACACGCATCACGGCACATAGTCCTCAAGATGCCGTGCGATCTCCCCCCCCAGAACCCTGTGCCCTTCGGGCGTGTAGTGGGCGAAGTCGGTGAACAGGGCGGTACCTCCGTTTCCGGCAAGCGCAGCCCGCGGGTCAATGAAGTCGATGGATCGCTGCCGGGCCCAGTCAATCATCCGATCGATCAGCAGATTTCCAAAACCATTCAGTGCCCTGTTTTCGTGGAAGGCATAGAGGGTGGGGGTCAATAGCAGAACGAACCGCGATCCCTGCCTACCGGCGATTTCCCTGATCTGCGAAAGAGCTGTCTGAGACCGAGTCCAGCCGGATTCGAGCCGCGCTGAAGTAAAGAGGAAGCGATCAAATTCCATGTGATAGTAGAGGTTGCCCGGGGTCGAAAGTGCCGAGTGCCGGGGAAAGAGCCGACCCAGCGTCCCCAGGAGACGCCGCGTGAGCAGGGTGTATAGATAAGTCCGTTCGTAGAAATAGGGGCCCAGTATGAAGGATCCCAACAGGTTGCCGTCCCAGGTTACACAGTACCTCCCGCCTCGCACTTCCAGACCCTGGTCTCCTTTATCCACAACTCGCAGCAGAGCTTCATCCGTCACGTCGTTGGAGGGCTCCACCTGAACCAGTATCAGGTTGGGTTCCAGGTCGAGTCCTTCCGCCTGCAGGTAGGCAAGGTAGTTCGAAGGGCTGTAGCCTTGTCCGGCTGCATTCATGAGTCGAATTCGTCCGTGACCGGCCCTCAGGAGCGCCTCCGCCTGCCGGGGATAGGTCTCTTTCGGTTGCACGCCATAGCCAAAAGAAATGGAGTCGCCCAGCGCCAGAATCCGGTACTCATCGTCAGGCCTGCTGGTAGGGAAATCGGGTTCTCCACGAAAGCCGTAGCGGTTGGTAACCACTTTCTGCATGTCCCCGACCGGGCCCCTGAAGTTGGGGCGAAGTCGAGTGGGCATGAAACGGCTCAAAATCGTGTCCTGGCGGGCTGGTCCCGGCGTCCTGACGTATTTGACGAGGAGTTCTGCAGGAAGGAGAAAAAAGGGCAGGAGAACCAGTGTCAGCAAGATCCGAAAACCGGTGCTCTTGTTACTCGTGGTGACTTTCACCGGTCTCTGGGGAGTCATTCGGTCGAGTTTCCAGTTTGCCTGCGGGGTCGAAAACGGGAAAGGACCACAGCTCCGTACGCTGGATCCGGTACTGGAGACTGCAGCCCATCACTCCAAGCCCGTACACGATCGATCTCCCGAAGTTGATGGTCGAGGAGTCTGCATTGTATCGGGTTGGACAACTGATTTCTCCCACTCGAAATCCGAAGTGTAGAGCCTGGACCAGAACCTGATTGTCGAAGACAAAATCATTCGAGTTGCTTTCCAGCGGAAGCTTCTCCAGCCCCCTCCGAGAGAAGGCACGGAAGCCGGTGTGGTACTCGGAGAGTTTGGCACCCGTGAACAAGTTCTCGAACCAGGTCAGAAATCGATTGGCACCGTACTTGTGAACCGGCATTCCTCCCTTCAGGGCGGTACCGCCCAGGACTCTGGAGCCCAGAACTAGGTCGAATTCGCCGCTCACAATCATGGCTGCCATCGCAGGAACCAGCCGCGGCGAGTACTGGTAGTCCGGGTGGAGCATGACAAAGATATCGGCCGAGAGAGAGAGGGCGTGACGATAGCAGGTCTTCTGGTTGGCCCCGTAACCCAGATTACGGGCGTGGCGGATCGTCTTGATTCCGAGATCTTTCGAGATTCGAGCCGTTGCATCCAAGCTTCCATCATCAACCAAGACCACCTCATCAACCACGTTTCTGGGGATCTCGCGGTAGGTTCTCTCCAGAGTCGCCTCGGCATTGTAGGCGGGGAGGATAACGGCGATTCTCTGGTTGTCAAGCATCTCGGCCCGGGCTGAGAATCTCCCGCACTTTCCGCAGCAGGGCATCGGGGGCGAACGGTTTCGCCAGGAAAGCTACCCCCTGGGAACCCCCTTTCAGCAGTTCCGGGTGGATCGTGTCGGGGTAGCCGGAGATATAGAGAACCCGAAGGGCCTCCCGATCTCTCGTTTTTCTGAGTTCCCGAGCCAGTTCCCAGCCCCATGACCGGCATGACCAGGTCGGTGATCAGCAGGTCGAAAGCCCCGAGTCTCTTGGCCAGGGGGAGCGCCTTTTCTCCGTCGCCGGCTTCGAAGACGGTGTATCCCTTGCGCCTCAAGATCTCGCTGATGAGTGCGCGAATCCGTTCCTCGTCCTCAACCAGAAGGATGGTTTCGTCCCCGCTGCTGCGCGCCAGGGCAGCCTCCTCCGGCACGGCCACAGGAGCCGGTGTTTGAACGTACTGACCGGCCGGCAACCAGATCTCGAAGACGGTTCCTTTTTCCTCACTCTTGAGGATCTGAATCTGACCGCCGCCCTGTGTGATGATCCCGTACACGATGGAAAGACCCAGACCCGTTCCCTGACCTGTCGGCTTGGTCGTAAAGAAGGGCTCAAAGACTCGCTCCCGGATCTCGTCAGGCAACCCTTTCCCCTCATCCATAACGCTGATCACGACGTATTCGCCGGCTTTCAAGTTGGCCGGCACGTCCTCCTGGCCTTCCTCGACAGAACGTTTCCCGGTACGGATCGTCAGGGTCCCCCCCTCCGGCATGGCGTCCTGCGCATTGACCGAGAGATTCATGAGCACCTGTTCCATCTGGCCGGGGTCCATTCGCACAAGGCTGATTTCGGGATCCAGCTTGGTCTCAATTCTGATGTTGGCTCGAATCACTCGACGCAGCAGAAGCTGCGAAAAATTTCGGACGACCTCATTCATATCGAGTGTCTCGGGTTGCAAAACCTGGTGCCGGCTGAAGGTCAGGAGCTTGTGGGTCAGAGCCTGGGCCCGATCAACCGAGTCCAGAATTGCCTGGGCGTCCCCGCGCTCCCTGGACGAATCCCACAGGGATTCTTTGAGGAAATCGGCGTAGCCCATGATGACGGTCAATATGTTGTTGAGGTCGTGGGCAATTCCTCCAGCAAGCTGGCCGATGGCTTCCATTTTCTGCGCTTGCCGAAGCTCATTTTCCAGTGCTTTTCGGTCGGTGTCATCGAACAAATATCCTCTGACACGTGAAAGAACACCTCCCTCGTCAAACGAGCCGGCCACATTCGCTACCACGTGGACCGGATCGCCGGTGAGGCGTCGAAGTTCAATCTCATGGTATTCGAGCTTTTGCTTGGAGCGAAGAAGTTCCAGGAATGCAATCGTCTGCTCTTCGCCCGGAAATAATGAAAACAGGTTGCAGGTTTCTGCGTGCTGAACAGACTCGAAGCCGAATATCTTCGCAAAGGCCGGGTTGCAGGTGAGGATGTCACCGTCCAGCTTGGCTGTGAAATCACCTGTCAGGTCGTCTTCGAAGAAGCGTCGATACCTCTCTTCGCTCATCCTCAAACCGTGTTCAGCCCGCTGCCGCTCGGTAATGTCTTCATGCGCGACCACAACCCGAACCGGATGCGGATCCTTGAAGCGGGTAACGCGTACTACCAGCCAGGAGGTGGAACTGGTGGTGGCGGTGGAGTAAGTGCAAGAAAACTCCGACTTCTCAAGAGCAATGACCTGACGGATACCCTGGCTGATGCGGGTGGTGCCGTCCGAGATTTTCGACGGGTTTGAGTCCAACTCTTCCAGGTAGTTCATCCCCACTGTCAAATCTTCGCCAAAAAGGTGTCCGGGCACGTTGAAGGATTTCCAGGACTGATTGGCGGCGATGACTACACCCGACTCATCCAGGACCGCGATGTACGACTCTGTGGCATCCAGTGAATCCTGAAGCAGGCTGCGCGAGACCAACAGTCCTTCCACACGCTCGTTCGCCATACGGTAGGAGGTGTAGAGGACCAGGACCAGCGGGAGCGAGATGGCCACTCCGAAAAGTGATGCCTCCTCAAATGTAAAGAAGATCGCGGCGGCGGTCATGGCCCCGGCCAGGGTGGAGAAGGCGGAAGGGACAATGCTGGCACGCCACACTTCGGTGCCGGCCTCGGGGCTGGAAAGAAACATGGCTGTGGCCACTGCAGTAGCATTCAGAACGACATAGAGAAAGCCGCAGATTCCCACGTTGATGAAGGTCTGGAGCCCGGAGTCCTGGCTGGTCAAGGGAGGCATGTGCCCCTGGATCAGGTAGAACAGATTGCCCACCAAAAAAACGGAGGTGGACACCTGAGCGACATTGAACAGGAACCGATACATCCGTGATCTGTCCAGGAACTGGAAACTGACAAGGGTGGCATCGATGACTGCAACCGCCACCGCCACTTCCGGGGAGAAAAAAAGGAGGCCGCTGAAGATGAAGACGTCGCTGATCGTGAAACTGACGGAGAGAATCTGGTCTCCAGAGAAACGCAGCCGCACCGGTAGAAAAGCGGCTACCGCGGTCAGGAGGGCGAGATAGAGCCACTGTCCTTCCCCCCCCAGAATCACTCGGGTGTACGAGAAAACCGCTATGAGTAAACCCACAACGGTGATCGACTTAAGATAATTCCGTGCGCCCTGTGGCAGATCGTCGGTAAAAAAACGCACTGCTCTGGTACCAAGCGGCCACTCGCGTCCAGTCGTCCCCAAGCCTGGCGGCAAGATGGTTCCGGGCTGTGCCCCAAAAGGACGGCGCGGTACGCGGCCTTCTTCGCTGGCTCCCTAGTCGATCCAGTAGATGGTTTTCATGTCGCACACCTTCTTCCCAGGAACCTTTTCGTAGCCCGGGCTTCTCTCACCAGGACCACCCCCCTGTAAGCTCGTGTGAGCATCAGTTTACTAGAGAATCATCCGAAACTACCAATACTAGTGGACTGTAACGCCTGAATCGCTAGCGCCTGAGCGGCCCTCGACCCCGATCTCTGCGTTGCGCCTCCTCGCCATAGTCCTGGCTAAACCTCGTCCGCGCGCCTTGACCTCGTGCCCGAATGGCTCGCTCATCCACTAACGATTCAAGCATTACAGTCCACTAGTGCTTTCGTGCGATGTAGATTTCGGCGATACCCGCGGATAGTCTAAGTGAGTCCGGTGTCGAAAAGCCGGCGTCCAGAAAGAGCCTCTCCAGTTCGACACCCCGGGGAAAACCCTTGACCGATTCAGCGAGGTAGCGATACGGGTGGATCCTACCCGAGATCAGCCCTCCGACCAGGGGCAGGAGGCGCTCGAAATAGATCCGGTAGAAGGCTCCAAAGATCCTCGAGTCGGGCACTGCGAATTCCAGGACGGCCAGATACCCTCCTGCCCGGAGAACTCGCGCTACTTCCTTGAGTCCTCGTCCATAGTCTTCCAGGTTGCGAAGACCGAAGGCAATGGTCGCAACCTGAAAAGTATGGGAAGGAAACGGAAGTTCGAGCGCATCACCCTGCACGAAAAGAATTGGATTCGCAGGTGTCCGCCGCTGCACCTTCCGCATTCCCCTGAGCAGCATCGGGCGTGAGAAGTCACAGGCGGTCACGGGCCCCAATCTCGCCATCTCCAGGGCCAGGTCTCCCGTTCCGGTGCAGAGATCAAGTGCTCGATTGCCGGGACCAAGGCTGGCTTCCAGCTGTTTTCGAGTGATCTTTCGCCAGTGACGATCGATCGAAAAAGAGAGGAGATGATTCAGAAAGTCGTAGGTCGGAGCGATGGCGCCGAACATGGCCCGAATCTTGCGGCCGTCTCTCTCAACCATGCGCCCGCGACCGTTCGGCCGCCTGCAGGCTGCTCCATGCCTGAGCCAGAAGAGACTTTTCCAGGTCCCCGCGAATCTCGGTGTGGCCGATCCGGTCCAGGAGAACAAAGTGAACGACGTCCTCCCGGCGCTTCTTGTCATGGTCCATGGCTTCGAGAAGCTTCGGATACCCGATATCCTCTATGGGCGGCAGAGGACCCACACCCCGAATGAGTCTGGCAACTCGGTCCGCGGCCGCGGAGTCCACCAGATGCAACTCGCGCGAGAGCTCGGTTGCGGCCAGCATCCCGAGCGCGACCGCCTCTCCGTGGGTCAGCCTTACATAGGATGTGGCCACTTCGAGGGCATGTCCAAAAGTGTGTCCGAAATTCAGGATTCTGCGCAGATCCGACTCCCTTTCATCCTGGGACGTCACCTCGGCCTTGATCTCACAGCAGCGGGCGATCACCTGCTCCAGAGTTTCCTTTCCTCTGGCCAGCAAATCGTCGAGGTTGGATTCTAGGAAAGAGAAGAAGCCGGAGTCATAAATGAGGCCGTACTTGACGATCTCGTAAAGACCGGACTGAAACTCACGATTGGGCAAAGTAGAGAGAGTCGCGGTATCGATCAGGACCAGGCGGGGCTGATGGAACGCCCCCACCAGGTTTTTCCCTTTCTGGTGGTTGACTCCCGTTTTTCCCCCCACTGAGCTGTCCACCTGGGAGAGCAGCGTAGTTGGCATCTGAACACAGTCGATGCCGCGCAGGAAGGTAGCCGCTACAAACCCGCTGATGTCTCCGGTAACCCCTCCCCCCAGGGCCACGATGGTGGATTCACGGTCAGCCCGCTGAGCGGCCAGATAAGTATAAATATTCTCTACCGTGTGGAGATTCTTGTGCGCCTCACCATCTGGGATGAAGATCTCCGTGATCTCGAACCCGGCTTCCTGGAGACTCCTGCAAACCGGAGTGCCGTGAAGAGAGAAGACCCTGGTGTTCGAGAGCATGAAGACTCTCTTTCCGATGGAATGCTCCAGGAACAGTCGACCCGCCTCCCTGCCCAGGTCGGGCGCGATGAGGATGCTGTAACTTCTGGCCCCGAGTTCAACTTCAACTTTTCTCATGAACTGAAATGGCCTCGGCTGGGAATCTGCTTCTAGGAGAGCATTCCCGTGGATGAGGTGCTGATCTTGAAGCTAGATCTTATCTCGGGGCAGATCGGACTTCAATACAGGTTCTGGGTTCTGGGTTCTAGGTTTTGGGTGCTGCGGCCTGGCGCCCGCGCTGATGCTAATCAACTCTCTCGGTCACTTACTATCCAACAGAACCTGAAGCGCAGCGAGGGCTGAGTTGTAGCCGCGGCCTGTCTTGACAGCGTCTGGGAGTGAACATAAGATTCCCATTTCTGTCCTTCCGGACAGCGATCTTTAGGGGTCCGTGTGGAGCTGCTAGTCTTCTACCTGTTCGCCCGTTCCCCGGACCCTTGATGCAAATAGCGAGTGAGGTGAGAGTCTTTTGAAAGAGGCCAAGAGAAAACTGGAAGAGCGGATCAGAGCGTTGGATCGAGAACTCGGCGAGGAACTGCCTGCCGCCCTCAAGAAAGCCATCGCGATGGGGGACCTCCGAGAGAATGCGGACTATCAGACGGCCAAGGAGCGCCAGTCATTCGTTCAGTCCCAGCTGGCCCAGCTGCGAAAGAGGCTCTCGGAGCTCTCTATGATCGATCTCCGCAAACTCCCGAAGGACCGCGTTTCCTACGGGTCCACTGTCGTCGTTCTCAATCTGGACACGGAAGAAAAAGCGACTTACCGCCTGGTGACCAGCGAGGAGGCGGACGTGAAGGCGGGACTCATCTCCACCACTTCCCCGATTGGTCGCAGCCTGATGGGGAAGCGGGAAGGCGCTGAAGTCGAGGCGGTGACGCCCCGGGGAAAGGCCACCTACGAGATCGTCGGACTCACCACCATGCACGAGCAAGAGGACTAGTGTGTCTCCTACCTTCCAGGTCGAGGGGACTCTTGGGGTGGATTGCGAGAGTGGGAGGAGACTCAGTGCTGCGTCCGGGAATTTAAACGTCCGCCTCACTGAGCCCCCTCCCACTCTCTTGAAGTTCTGAGCCTGGTCCGACTCTCATCTGAGGCCCGAAATCAAACGTGGCCTCAGGGCCGCGACCGGAACCCCCGTCCTGAGTTAAGATTGGAACCGGCAGGAACAAGCCGGTTCTAAGTTATGCAACGCTGGAAAAAGATGTTGGTGAACGTCTGGAGAAAGTTCAGAACCGTTGTTACCGTGCGCGGCTCCCTCTTCTGGCTGAGCTACGGGCTCCTGGTTCTGGTCACCGTCCTGTTTGGGGGACTGGTTGGCGTCGTCCTGGGCTACACCATTGATTTACCTCAGATCGAGGAACTCCAGGACATTCGTCCCAATGTGGTGTCCTACGTGTACTCCTCGGACGGTCAGGTCATCGGCGAGTTCGCCCTAGAGCGACGGATTCTGGTTACCTATGACCAGATTCCCGAACAACTCAAGCAGGCCATTCTGGCCGCTGAAGACTCGGATTTCTTCGAACACTCGGGCATCGACTTCTCGAGGCTGGGGATCGAGATGGTCCGCAACCTCTGGAAGCATGGCCTCCATTACACTCGCTGGAAAGCAGCCTCGACTCTGACCATGCAGCTGTGCAAGCTGCGCTTTACCGGCTCGGAAAAAAGGCTGGAGCGCAAAATCAAGGACTGGTTCTTTGCTCTGGAAACCGAACAGAACTACTCGAAAGAGCAGATTCTCACGCTCTATGTCAACCAGATCTACATGGGCCACGGTATTTACGGAATGGCCGCCGCCAGCCGGTTTTATTTCAACAAGTCCCTGAATGAGATCTCCACTGCAGAGTGTGCTCTGCTGGCTGGAATCCTGCAGGTGCCCGGGCGCTTCTCGCCCATTCGCAATCCCGAGGCGGCTCTGGCTCGGCGGACCTATGCTCTCAGACGCATGTTCGATGAAGGCTATATCTCACAAGAGGAACTGGAAGAGGCCCTCCAGGAGCCACTTCTCCCCCGGGGAATCCTCAAGCAAGAGGTGGCTCCCTACTTTGTCGAATGGGTTCGCCAGGCACTGGAGAAGGGCTATTCGACAGAGACCATCTGGAAGGGTGGACTCAAGATCTATACGACTCTGAATAAGGAACTGCAACAGATCGCCCAGCGGTCGGTTCGAAACGCGCTGAAGAGGTTCGACAAGACGGATCGACCCTGGGAAGGAGCCACCCGCAATCTTCTGGATGAGGGGAAGGATCTGGCCGAGTATAACGATCCCGAATGGGGGCAGGTTTTTGACCCGAACCAGACGGTCCGGGGTCTGGTCATGCAGGTCGAAGAGAAGGGCGCCGAGATCCGCTTCGGAAGATACTCGGCGAACGTGGGACCTGGGGAGGTGGAGTGGACGGGCGAAGAGAATCTGACGAAGGTTTTACGTCCCGGGGATCTGGCTCACTTTCTGATTCAGAAAGTCGACATCGAGGCGCAGAATCTGGAAGTCATGCTGGATCGGATTCCTGAAGTCCAGGGCGGAATGGTAGTTCTGGATAACAAGACCGGCGCCATCCGGGCCATGGTCGGGGGATTCGACTTCGAGCTGAGCAAATTCAATCGGGCCACGCAGGCGCTGCGACAGCCGGGATCCGTTTTCAAGCCGTTCACGTATCTGGTCGCGCTGGAGGAAGAGCGATCGCCCTACGAAAGAGTCCTGGATGCGCCGGTCAGCTATCTGGATGCAGTGGGAAACTTGTATGAGCCCAAGAACTCCGACGAAAACTTCAAGGGTCTAATCCCTATGTATCAGGCCCTGGCAGAGTCTCGTAACGTGCCGACGATACGACTGGCCAGGGCGCTGGGCGTTGAAAAGATTATCGCTGCGGTGAAGCGTTTCGGGATTAACCACGACTTTCTGCCGGTTCTGTCGGTTGCCCTTGGATCCGTTGAAACGACCCTCCTGGAGATGGTATCTGCCTTCAGTGCCTTTCCCAACAGCGGCGTTCGAGCCGAGCCCCATTACCTGGTTCGGGTGGAAGATTACGAGGGAGTCACTCTGGAAGAGCGTCGAATGCGTTTCGAGCAGGCCACCTCGCCGGACATCGCGGCCAAAATGGTTTACCTGCTTCGACAGGTGGTGCTGCGAGGCACGGCGCGTCGAGCCAATGTGCTGGGAAGACCCGTGGCGGGAAAGACAGGTACGACCAACGAGTCCACTGATGTCTGGTTTGTAGGCTTTACTCCCGATATCACTGCGGGAGTCTGGGTAGGCCACGACCAGAAAATCTCGCTGGGAGAGAAGGTCTACGGCGCCAACCTGGCTCTGCCGATCTGGATCGAGTTCATGGAGGACGCGCTCAAGGAGGTTCCGCCCGCGGACTTCGAGAACATCTATCGTCCCACGCCACTCGAAATCTCACTGGCGGAGCGGCAGGCCGCCCAGCATGTCGCGTCCCTCCCGATCCAGGTCGAAGAGATCCCCCCACCTCCCCCTCCCGAGGAAGAAGAGGGGGAAGAAGGGGAGGAAGGAAAGAAAGGGAAGACCGGACTCAAGAACCAGCAGAACCCGCGCCGGCCCCGGCTGCCCAGGCCGCCGGCCGGGAATTGAAACGGTGCGTCGGGAAGGTGGGAGACATCTCAGGGCTGCGTCCGGGGATTGGAACGTCTGGTGGCGGGAAAGCGGGAGGGACCTCAGGGCTGCGTCCGGAAATTTAAACGTCCTTCGCCCTGAGGTCCCTCCCACTTTCCAGAGCACGAGGTGCTAATCACACTACGCGATTCAGAACATACCCGGGGAGGTACATCAGGGATTCGCGGGCCGGCGAGGCGGGAAAGCCGCCCAGGCAATTGATCGCCTCTGCTACGTAGGACTGGACCACCTTGCGGGCTTCGTCAAGGGTCCGGTACCGCCGGAGGAGAGAGAGGATCTCCTGCTTGTCTCCTCCGCTCAGTTCTCCCTGCCTGGCCAGGCCGGCTAACTGGTCTCTCTCGGCCGGATTCGCCTGGCTGAAGGCCAGAATAATCGGCAAGGTGACTTTCCCTTCTTCGAGATCCTTCAACACGGGTTTTCCCAGACCCTGCTCATCGGCCGTGTAGTCCAGGATATCGTCCGTGAGTTGAAAAGCCATTCCGAGGGCCCGCCCATAGGCGGCCAGGCTCTGTTCAGCAGCAGCCGGAGCATCGCTCAGGATGGCCGGGAGGGCGGAACAGGCTGAGAACAGCCGGGCTGTCTTCCGCAACGAGATCTCCTTCTGCTCCTCGACGGAGATTGTGACTCGACGGTCGAGAGCCAGTTGCATCATCTCGCCCGTGACCATGGTTCGAGTCAACTGGATGAGAACATCGAGCACTCTGAAATTGCGCAACTCCAGCGCAATCTGGAAAGCAGTCATGTACATCCAGTCGCCCATTAGCACCGTAATCTCGTTTCCCCACCTGGCATTGACCGAGGGCCGGCCGCGCCGTACGTCGGCTTTGTCGATAATGTCATCGTGGACGAGGGTGGCGACATGGATCAGCTCCACCACGGTGCCCAGCTTGATGACCTCGGAACCGCCGGTCTTGCAGAGCTTGGAAACCAGTAGCAGTAGTGCGGGTCGCAGGCGTTTTCCACCGCTCTCGTGGATATACTGGTTGATCTCGTCGATGAGGGGGAAAGCCGAATCCGTGTAGCCCTGCAGTTCGGCTTCAACTTGAGCAAGTTCCTCAGCAACCGGGCTCACGAGCTCTTCCTTCGTCAGAGCTCCGCTCAGAGAGAGGTGACTTTTCATTCGAATTATTATAGCGGGCTGGCTTTCCAAATGGTGGCACCCGAACTCGGAACCTGGAACTATCCCAGCCCGAATAACCGCTCGAAGTTCTGCGTCGACTCCCTGGCGATGGTCTCGAGGTCTACATTCCGGAGCTCGGCCAGTTTTTCGGCGACCTTTACGACGTAGGCGGGCTGGTTCGTCTTGCCCCGGAAGGGAACCGGCGCCAGGTACGGTGAATCAGTCTCAACCAGGTACCGATCGGAGGGAGTTTGCCGCGCGATCGACTGAAGCTCCTCCGCCTTGGGAAAAGTGACGATGCCGCCGAAGGACAGGTAAAATCCGAAGTCCAGACAACGGTCGGCTATCCTTTGATCATAGGTGAAACAGTGGAGGACACCCCGGAGGCCGTCCTGGACGTACTCCTCCAGGAGCGAACAGGTAGGTTCGGCCGCGGCCCGAGAGTGGATGATAACGGGCATCTCTGCCTGCAGAGATAGTTCCAACTGGTTGCGAAAGCAGGTGATCTGACTTTCGACGTCGGAGTTGTGATAGTAGTAGTCGAGGCCGATTTCGCCCCAGCCGATGACTTTCGGATGGCTCATGGTCCGCAAAATCTCCCCACCGATCTCCGCAGTGTAGCCCCCGGCATCATGGGGATGGACTCCCAGGGCCGCGAAGACGTGTGCATGTTCCTGCGCAAGGCAAAGACCCCGAGTAATCGCCTTCAGGTCCTGGCTGACACAACCAATCGTCAGCAGGTGTGTAACGCCGGCCCTCCCGGCACGATCGAGTACTTCGTCAAGTTCATCCGAGAGCTCGGGAGAATCGAGATGGGCATGCGAGTCGACGAGCATCAGCGAAGCCGGGTTCCGACCTCAACCGGCTCGGAGAAGGTGGCCAGGACGGGACGGCCCTTGATGTCGGCCGCCACAATCATCCCGTTCGACTCCACTCCCATCAGACGAGCCGGTTTGAGATTCGTGACAACAACAACCAGGCGGCCCGGGAGTTGCGAGGGATCGTATTCTTTGCCAATCCCGGCCACGACCTGGCGTTGCTCTCGGCCGATGTCGACCACCAGCTTCAAGAGCTTGTCCGATTTCTTGACCCGCTCCGCCTCAATGACTCTGCCCACGCGCATCTCGACCCGGGCAAAGTCATCCATCGTGATCTGGCCCTGAACGGCTCCGCTGGGCGCCGTGGCCCGAATCTCTACGTCATCCTTCGTCTCCGGCTCCAGCTCCTTGAGTGCAGTTTGGACCGTTGACCGGTCAAGGCGAGGGTAGACGGCTTCGAGTTTTCCTATCGATGTCCCCGCACGCAGCCCGCCCCAATTGAGCTTGTCGATGCGGAGACTTTGCGGCGGTTCGTCCAGTCCCAGCTGCGAGAAGATGGCTCTTGTCCCTTCGACGAGAACCGGTGCCAGGAGGACGCAGATGACTCTGAGGGCTTCCGCCGAGTTGTAGAGGACAGTCCCAAGTCGTTCCTTTTTCGAAGGGTCTTTTGCGAGCACCCAGGGCTCGTGGGCCACAATGTATTTGTTGACGACAGAGATCAGCTCCCAGACATTTTTGAGTGCCCGGTTGATCTGAAACTGATCAAAGTTCTCGGTGTAGAGACCGATGGTCTCCTTGCTGAAGCGAACCAGTTGCTCGTCGCGGGCCTCCAGGTCCGCCCCTTCAGGAATGGCTCCGTCGCAGTAACTCTCGATCATTTTGAGGACTCGACTGGCCAGGTTACCCAGGTCGTTGGCGAGGTCGCTGTTGGCCCGGGTGACCAGAGCATCCAACGAGAAGTTGCCGTCCGATCCAAGACTGATCTCACGAACCAGGAAGTATCGGATGGCATCCAGAGGAAGGCACTGAGCGAGTTGTTCGGCAGTGATGAAGTTCCCCAGTGATTTCGACATCTTCTGGCCGTCGATCGTCCACCACCCGTGTACCAGCAACTGACGGGGTGGCTCCAGATCGGCCGCCATCAGAAAGGCCGGCCAGTAGACACCGTGGAAGCGGAGGATATCCTTGCCCATGAGCTGGACCGCGGCCGGCCAGTTCCTGTCGAAACGACTCTGATCGGTGCCGAAACCGACACCCGATAGGTAGGCGAGAAGGGCGTCGAACCAGACATAGAATATGTGCCCGTCATCTTCCGGGACAGGGATCCCCCAGGAGAAAGAGGTTCGGCTGATACTGATATCCTTCAGTCCGCTCACGACAAAGCTCACGATTTCGTTCATGCGAGTCTTGGGAATCACGAAATCGGGATTGTCACGATAGAAAGCCGTTAGTCGATCCTGGAAGGCGGAGAGCTTGAAAAAGTAGCTTTCCTCCTGGATGAACTCAGTCTTTCCACCGCAGGTCGGACAGATCTTGGCATTGTTGGCTACATAGGCTTCGTCGCGAATACAATACTGCCCGGCGTATTCGCCCGTATAGATATAGCCATTGTCCTTGATCCTGGCGAAGATGCTCTGCACCGCCTTTTCGTGTTCCGGATCGGTGGTACGGATCACGGCATCGAATTGCAGTTTCATTTTCTCCCAGACCAGCTGGAAGGCGGCTGCATTCCGATCAGTGAGCTGCTGCGGATCGAGGCTCCGCTCCCGGGCTGCCCTTTCGATCTTTAGCCCGTGCTCATCCGTTCCAGTCAGATAGCAGACCTGCTGTCCGAGCATTTTCTGGTAACGGGACAGGATGTCCCCGATGATCGTCGTGTAGGTGTGCCCCACGTGAGGCACGTCGTTCACATAGTAGAGAGGTGTCGTCAGGTAGTAGTTTCTAGTCATAGAGCTTCAGCTGATGAGCGACCGCCAGGCGCAGGACCTTTAATGGTACTCCCTTTTCCAGAGACAGAGCTTTGAGATCTTCGTACTCTGGCCACATATTGACGATTCTGTCACCCATTTTCCCGACCTTGACCCGAACCGTCCCGTAGGGCGTCTCGATGCTTCGGTGCTCGCGATCGAGGGTAAGTCTTTCCCGGGGGCTTCGCCTCAGACCCAGGGTCGTCGTTTCTCGAAAGATCAGACGGGAGAACCGGTCCTGATCGGGTTCCCGACACACCAGCGTGAGCAGCACACCAGGACGGTTCTTTTTCATTTGCAGCGTGGAATAGTAGACATCAAGGGCCCCCTCACTCAAGGCCTGTTCCATAAAGTGGCCGAGCATCTCCCCGTCCATGTTGTCGAGGGTAGCCTCCAGAAGCACAACTGTCTCGACAGGAAGGCCCCGAGCCTTGCTGTCTGACTCCCGAACACACTCTCCCAGGGTCAGTCTGAGCAGGTTTGGAATCGAATCAAAGCTCTTCTTCCCCGACCCGAAACCCCAAGCGCAGGGCCGGAAGTCAGGAGGAGGGCTGGTTTCCGCCAGGCTGGTAATGATGGCGGCCCCGGTGGGAGTCAGCAGCTCTGATTCAACCGGTCCCGGTTGGGTTGACATTCCGCGCACTAGTTCGAGCGTGGCGGGAGCCGGGACGGGCCAGTTTCCATGAGAAAAACGGGTGGTCCCTCCGCCCAGGGCCATTCTGGCTGTAAAGAATTCCTGGATTCCGAAGAACGCAAAGCCCACACTGGCACCCACGATGTCAACAATCGAATCTACCGCTCCCACTTCGTGAAAGTGGACATCCTCCAAGGCTGTGCCATGCACCGTGGCTTCCGCTTCGCCGAGTCTTCGAAATATCTGAAGGGAAGTCTCCTTGATTCCCAGATCCAGAGAACTTGACTCAATCAAATGGTTGATCTGTTGAAGGGTACGACTGCCGTCGCCCTCTCCGTGGTGGTGTTCGGGCGGTTCGGGTTGAGAGGCATCCGGAATCTCTTTTGGTCCACAAAGCACCTGAAAATCTGTTCCTTTGAGGCCCTGCCGTTCGACAATTTCGGACTGAAGCTCGAATTCATCAGAGATTCCAAGCCTGGAGAGTTCCGCGCTCAGGTGGTCCAGCGGCATTCCGAGGTCCAGCAGAGCACCCACGATCATGTCACCACTGGCGCCGTTGAACGGTTCAAAATAGAGGGCTTTCCCCATTGCTGAATTCCTCGAGATCCTGGATCTCCTTGATTATCATACTTCCCCCGGTCCCGGGGTAGAAGAGCGCTCGCTCTGCTCGCGCCGTTCCAAGTTCCAAGTTCCAAGTTGTAGGTTGCAGGTTCTACGTTCCAGGAACTTTCAACTTTCAACCTTTAACCTTCAACCGTTCCATCCTGAGTTATGATAGGCCGATGATTGTCGATCGGATCGATCGAGTGCGAAGACATCTTCGCGAGTTTGTGCAGGGGCATTTCCAGGTCTCTCTCGACTCCCTCGTTGCCGAGTCCCCACCCAGCGTTGATCTGGGCGACCTGGCCTTTCCATTTCCCTTTGAACTGGCCAGGAGCTTGGGACGTCCGCCTCGTCAGATCGCCCAGGAGGTTGCTGAGAAGATTCCCGGGCTGGAGGAGGTGGAACGCTTTGAGGCTGCCGGCGCCGGTTACGTGAACGTTTTCCTGGATCGCTCAGCCTTTGTGGAGGATCTGGGCGCCTGGCTGACGCACCCACAGGCCGCATCCCAGCCGGGAAAAGTGATCGTAGAGCACACCAACATCAATCCCAACAAGGCAGCCCACATCGGGCATTTGCGCAACGCTGCCCTGGGTGACTCGTTTGTTCGCCTGGTGCGGTCGGTGGGATATGAGGTCGAGGTTCAGAACTACATTGACAACACCGGTGTTCAGGTTGCAGACGTCGTGGTCGGCTTCAGGGAACTTCGGAACATGGGGTTGGAGGAGGTTCGGCAGATCGAGGAACCCTTTGATTCTTTCTGCTGGGACCTTTACGCACGAGTCTCCCAGTGGTTTCGGGAAGATGAGTCACGGGCCCGGTATCGACACGAGGCCCTCGAAGCCATTGAGTCGGGACAGGGTGAAGTGGCGGAACTTGCAGAGCATATTTCCACACGCATCGTTGCCGCCCACTTGAAGACCATGTTCCGCCTCGGAGTTCAATATGACGTGCTGCCTCGAGAGAGCGAGATACTGGCGCTCAAGTTCTGGGATCAGGCATTCCGGCAGCTGCGCAGCAGCGAGGCCATCGTTTTCCGCGACTCGGGATCGCACGCGGGGTGCTGGGTCATGGAGTTGCCTGAAGAGGATGGGCTTCCTCCAGACGAGAAGATCATTGTTCGCAGTAACGGGACCGTCACCTACGTGGGCAAGGACATCGCATACCAGCTATGGAAGTTTGGTCTCCTGGGAAAGACTTTTCGCTACAAACCGTTCTTCACCTACGACAATGGACATCAGACCTGGGTCACCACCGGAGAGGAGACGAATGGGACCTCGCCCGACTTCGGTACCGGGACTTCTGTCTACAACGTGATTGATGTCCGACAGAGCTATCTTCAAAGGGTCGTGGTCCAGGGATTGCGTCGGCTCGGATACGCTTTGGAGGCGGATCGCTCGACCCACTTCTCCTACGAAATGGTAGCTCTCTCTCCGGCCTGTTGTGAAGAACTGGGCATCGAACTGTCCAGTGAGGACAGGGACAAGCCGTACGTTGAGGTCTCAGGAAGAAAAGGGCTCGGAGTCAAGGCAGACGACCTGATCGACAAGCTGATCGAGAAGTCCCTGCTCGAAGTTGAGCAGCGACAGCCCGAGCTGGATCCCGCCGGGAGACAGGAAGTCGCCCGCCAGATCGCCATCGGCGCCCTGCGTTACTTTCTTCTCAAGTACACGCGAAATTCCGTCATAGCCTTCGACTTCGCTGAAGCGCTCAGCTTCGAGGGAGAAACCGGCCCCTACCTGCAGTATGCGGTAGTCCGATCAAACAATATCTTCCGAAAGCTTGCCCAGCGCGAGGAGAACTGGAGCTATCGAGAATGGGCGGAAAGGGGGGGGCTGAATTCGGAGCTACTGGAAACGGTCCTGCGGGACAATCGAGTCTGGCAGCTTCTGTTGATGCTGGGGCGGATGGAAGAGGTGATCCAGAAGTCGCTCCAGAGTCTGGAAATCTCTCATTTGGCCAAGCATGTTTTCGTCGTCGCCCAGCAGTTCAATCTCTTCTATCACAGTTGCCACATTCTGTCCGAGGCTCCGGCGCGGAGGGACGTACTGTTGATGGTCGCGGACAACGCCCGACGGGGACTGACGGAAGCCCTGAACCTCCTGGGGATCGAGGTGCCGGAGCGAATGTGATGTGGCTGGCGCTACTCTTTTTCGTTCTGACCTCGACCCTGCCGTCCGGGGACGATCAGTTGCCCACGCTGGAATCCATTCTCACGACGTCTGAGCAGCAGCAGTTCCGGCGAGCCTCGAATTACCAGGAAACCATGAAGGTTCTGCGCCGGGTCCTGAACCGTCATGCCCACGCCGCCAGTCGGATGCTGGAGGCGCAGAAGCTGGATGACGTGACGGCCGCCGTGCGAGCCATCCGCGGAGTGGTCCGAGAAGGAACCCGGCTCACCGAGCAGATGGCCGGCAGTAAGGCTCTGCGCTCGAAAGCCGCCCGCCGAATGGAAATCCGCCTACGCAAGATGGCGGAGGAGTTGGGGAGTCTGCGCAGGGCGTCCCCTTATGAATTGTGGGAAGAGTTCGACGTGGCGCTGGAGGAGGTCAAGGCCTTTCGTAGTGATCTACTGGCAGGGTTTTTCGCATCATCGAGTCGCTCCGGGTCAGGATTCGCTCCAGGGATTCTGAGGGTGTCGCGAAAGGTTAATTTGGGAGTTCCAATGAGCAGACCCGACGTGGTATTTCTCCTCACCGCGGCGGAACCCGCCCAGCGGAGAACCAGGAGTTCCATTTCGGGAGATCAGTT
Organism: Acidobacteriota bacterium; assembly: GCA_965248635.1. Taxonomy (GTDB): domain Bacteria; phylum Acidobacteriota; class UBA6911; order RPQK01; family CBDAPI01; genus CBDAPI01. Next base: position 1,895,962 of record OZ252114.1, read on the forward strand.
TACGAGTGTCGAATATGAGCTGGTGCAGGACGCCCAGGAATTGAAGGCCCGGGTGAAGGTGTTTCTGGAGATTGCCGAAGCACGCCTCGATGAGATCGAGCGAAGGACCGCCGGCATTGAGTGGGAGAAGGAGGACCCGAATCCGCTTGAGTTCTATACCTATGCCCAGCTGGCGAGAGCCTATCAACGGTCGCTGCGGAGCATCATGATCAACATTGACGAGAAGGCCCGCTACAAGAGCGCCCCTGAGAAAGACATCCGGAAATCACTCGAGCTACTCAACTCCGGGATACAGACCTTCATCCCTCGGCTCGAGCCGGTCAAGAAACTGGCGGAGGATCGGAAGGACGAGGACTTTTACCTGGAATGGAGGGAGGCGTGGAAGTTTTCCCAGAAGGCCTTGCAGGGTTCCCAGTTTGGTCTGGGTGCCCCTGCCGAACAAAAAGATCCTTAGGCGCCTGACTACTCACCGAGCAGCTCGAGATCCAACCCCCGGAACTGCTTGAAAGCGGCGTCGGTCGTCACCATTCGATACCCTCCGGCGAGCGCAAAGGCGGCCAAGAAGGCATCCATCCAGAGCTTGGGCGAGGCAGTATCGCACACGGCGAAACGCTCCCAGTGAGTCTCCAGCCCGGCCGGTTCTTCGGCACGCAGGACGACCCGATCGTCGCCAAGAAGAGCTTCGTAGGCTTCCCAGGCCTGACGATTCGTCAAGGGTGGATTCCCGTAGGGGCTCAGGACCGAGGCATTGGTGAGCAGGCGAAGAAGGGTTTGCTGCGTCGCCCGACAGAAACACATGGACGCAGGCTCCTCTACCGCTTCGAACCATGCGCAGGCTGCAGCATGGTGGGCATGTTTGGAAAGGGCCAGCGCCAGCCAGACGTTGCTATCACAGAGCAGCACGTGGTATTTCGGACTCCTCTTCGAGCAAATGCTGTGCCACGCGCTCGGGGGTCATCTCTTCACCGGGTCGGGCTCGGTGAGCGCAGTGGACGAGAGGGAGCTTGACCCGATTGCGCAGAATCGGCGGCGCCACGAGTTTCTGCACAAGCCCGCGCCTCAGCAAGTCGGCGATCTCGTCCTTGAGCTTGCGATTCTGGATGACGGCGCGAATTTTGATCTCGCGCATCAGGTCGTCGGGCAGATCCAGCGTGGTCTTCATAGCTACCATAATACCAGGAATATGGTTTTCTGGATAACTGGGTTCAGGGCCAGGCCGAGGGCTATGCGGAGCACATGTCCGGCGACGCGACATTCGATCGAGTCGCCACCTTCACATTCAAGTGTCTTCACTCTCGAAGAGGGCGAAACCGGAATTCGACATTCGCCGCTCGACACTGGACAATGGGACAGTGTCCAGAATTCTCAACGTCGGCGTGGCCGTGCCACCCCACGAGATCCCTCAGCTGTCCCTGCGGGATTTGGCCAGAGGTCATTTCCAGAAGGGCATTGGGGACATTGGCCGGCTGATTTCAGTCTTCGACAATGTGCAGGTGAAGCACCGGCATTTCTGTGTGCCGGTGGAGTGGTTTGGAGAGCCTCACACCTTTGAAGAAAGAAACGATCTGTACAATCGCTGGGCAGAGGACCTGAGCAGCCAGGCCATTCAGAACTGCCTGGAGCCACTGGGCGTGGATCCGTCTCAAGTGAGGCACCTTCTTTTTGTGTCCACCAGCGGTCTGTCCACCCCCAGCGTCGATGCTCGTCTCATCAACCGGCTCGGGTTTGACCGGCATGTCTGCCGGACCCCCGTCTTCGGTCTGGGGTGTGCCGGCGGGGCTGCCGGTCTGTCCCGCTGCCATCAGCTGTCAAAGGCGGATCCGCAGGCTTTGATCCTGCTGGTGGCCGTGGAAATCTCGTCGCTCACGTTCCAGGCCGATGATTTCAGCAAGAGCAATCTGGTGGCCTCGGCTCTGTTTGCAGATGGAGCCGGCGCCGTCCTGGTGGCGGGGAACGGCACGGACCTCCCGGGTCCCGAGATCATGGATACCCGGGGCACACTCTGGCCGGACACGCTGGACGTGATGGGATGGGACTTCAGCAGTCGCGGCCTGAGTGTCATTTTCTCGAAGAGCATTCCGTTCCTGCTTCGCAAGTTCGTCCGCGAGAATGTCGACGGGTTCCTGAGCCGCAGCGGTCAGACAGTTGCTTCGTTGAGCCACTTTGCCATCCACCCCGGGGGAGCCAGGATCCTGGAATCCATGTCTGAGTCGCTTCAGATCAGTGGGGACCACCTGGCGTTGAGTCGCAGCGTGCTGGAGGAATACGGGAACATGTCAAGCCCCACAGTCCTGTTCATCCTGAAACGCCTCCTCGAGAACGGAGAGCCTTCCGCAGGTGACCTTGGACTGGCCGCCGCTTTCGGCCCCGGGTTCAGCTCAGAACTGCTTCTGCTCAAATGGTGAAGAGGATGGTCAGAAAGTTGGAGGGTTCAAAGTTGAAGGTTGAGATGGCAGAGAAACCTGGGGTCCCACGAACTTTCAACTTTCAACTTTCAACGTGGAACGTGGAACGTGAAACGTGGAACTTGATATCTTGATACCCGATGACTGACTCCGCCCTTCCCGGACCAACCCGGCGCCATCCCTCCTGGCTCAAGGTTCGGGCTCCGTTCGGGGCCAGGGTGCATGACCTTAGAAAGCTCATGGCGGGACTGGATTTGAACACAGTGTGCCAGGAGGCACAGTGTCCCAACTTGGGTGAGTGCTGGTCCCACGGCGTGGCGACATTCATGATCCTGGGGGATATCTGTACCCGGGGCTGCCGTTACTGTGCTGTCAACAAAGGGAAGCCTGCCGAGTTGAACGAGGAGGAGCCCGAACACGTGGCCGAAGCGGTGGCCGAGATGGCCCTCAAGCATGTCGTGATCACCTCGGTCGATCGAGATGACCTGGAAGATGGCGGCGCCTCTGTTTTTGCCGCCACGATTGGTGCGGTTCGGAGGAGACGGCCCGGGTGCACGATCGAAGTGCTCATCCCCGATTTTCAAGGTTCAAAAAGTGCTCTCGGAGTCGTGCTTCAGGCGGGGCCCGAGATTCTCAATCACAACATCGAAACCGTGCCGCGACTGTATCCGGTTGCCCGCGGCGGAGGAGACTACCAGATCTCGCTCCAGCTTCTCGACCGCTCCCGGGAACTGGCGCCCCACATCGTGACCAAGACCGGAATGATGCTGGGTCTGGGAGAGAACGAAGAAGAGATCCTGGCTGTCCTGCAGGATCTTGCTGCCCGGGGTGTCTCCATCGTCACGATCGGGCAGTATCTGAGACCTTCCGGCTGGCATCTCCCAGTGGACCGCTACTACCATCCCGACGAGTTCAAGGCCTGGAAAAAGACCGGTGAAATGCTGGGCTTTGCCCATGTCGAGTCCGGCCCCCTGGTTCGCTCCAGTTACCTGGCGGATCGCCAGTTCGAATCGTTCCAGGGTTCCAGAGTTGGAACCTTGGAATCCGGACTCTGAGAACTGACAGTCCACAGTGAGAGCATTACGGGCTACGGTTCCAGCGATCCGGCCGATCGTTTCCTGGTGGCCACTGCCCTGGTTGAAGAGCTGGTCATGGCTACCGCCGACCGGACGATGCATGATTACGCAAAGCTGGAATGCGCGTGGTAGCTACAGCGAACCGGCTGCCGCTTCAGTTGCCAGCGCGCAACCCGAAACTCGGAACCCGGAACCCTACTGAAGGTATCCTGTCTCCAGCCTGGGATGCCGCCAGTTCGGCTCCTGGCGCGGGTAAGTCCGGGGAGTCGTCCTGGCCGTTGCCAGAAACTTCCTGATCTCTTCCATCACCTCCGGATGCTGCTCCGCCACGTTGTGCTGCTCACCGATATCGGCTTCCAGATCGTATAGCTCGACGGGGAGGTCGGCTCGAGGCTGGATGGCTTTCCATTTTCCGCGGCGAACGGCCACGCTGCGAGGCTGGACGTCACCCCCCAGCAGGCCGGGGATGGCCTCCCAGTAGAGAAAACGGTCCGGCTCTTCCTGGCCCTGGCCCAAGACGCGAGGGACCACAGAGATACCGTCAATTCCCTCCGGGGACTGGGCACCTCCCAGTGAAGCCAGGGTGGGCAGGACGTCCCAGAAGGCCCACTTGAAATCATCCGTGGCGCCGGGCGCGACCTTGCCGGGCCAGCGAACGATCAGTGGAACACGAATTCCACCTTCATAGAAGTTACCCTTGGATCCGAGTAGAGGTCCATTGGCCAGGAAGTAGTTTTCCCGGTCGAGCAGGTAACCACCGTTGTCGCTCGTGAAAAAGACGATCGTATTCTCATCCAGGCCAAGTTCTTCGAGAAGGTCCAGAACCCGGCCCACGTCCCGGTCCAGGTGCGTGATCATGGCGGCCAAAGTCGTCCTGGGCTCGGTCTGGGAAGCGTAGTGGTCGGCCACATAGGGATACGGCTCCGGGAACTTGCCTTCATACTGCTTCCGGGAATCCTCCGGGACTAGCAGTTCAAAATGGGGGATGGTCCAGGGGAGATAGAGAAAAAAGGGTCGGTCTCGATGCTCGCGTATGAATTTGAGAGACTCTTCAACGATCAGGTCGTGGGAGTACTTTTCGTGTGCCTCCCCATGGTTCTCGGGCAGCAGGTGCTTTTCTTCATTCCTCCACAGGAACGCCGGATAGTAGAAGTGGGCGTGAACCTGGTGGTAGTAGCCATAGAACTGATCGAACCCCTGTTTCGTGGGCACGCCTTCGGTCCCGGCATCTCCCAGGCCCCATTTTCCAAAAATGCCGGTGGCATACCCGGCAGCCTTGAGTACCTCGCCCACGGTGACATCTTCAGGCAGCAGGGCGGATCCTCCGCCATTGATGCGCACCGACGTGTGTCCTGTGTGGTAACCCGTCATCAGGACACTGCGCGAGGGAGCGCACACATTGTGCCCCGAGTAGAACTGGGTGAATCGAGTTCCTTCCTCCGCCATACGATCCAGTCTGGGCGTTTGAATCCTGGTCTGGCCGTAGCTGCCCAGGTGACCGTATCCGAGATCATCCGCCATGATGAAAACGATGTTGGGCTTGGCGGGGGCGGGAGCCGGCTCAGATGGGCTGGATGTACAGGCTGAGAGCAGCAGCAGCAGGACTGCTGCGAGAATGGCTGGGAGCATGGCTGTTCTCCTTGTTCCAGAGTTTGAGGCAGCGCCGGAGCGAACGCAAGTGCCGGGAGAGACACCCTGGTGGAAGCCGAGAGTGGGAGGGGACTCAGTGCTGCGTCCGGGAATTTAAACGTCCGCCTCACTGAGCCCCCTCCCACTCTCTTGACGTTCCCTGTGCTCAGAGTTGCGACCGGGAATAATGTGAGAGGGTTCCCGAGGCCCCTCCCACATTTGACTTGCAGGCTTCCGACGAGAGAGCGGGAGGAGCCTTGGGGTGGCGCGACGTTTAAATTCCCGAGCGCCGCCCCAAGGTTCCTCCCGCTCTCGGCTTCCACTACCAAGGGTCCTCTCCCACTCTCTTAAGGTTTCCTGGCTGTGCGTTACTTCCACTCCGCAATGATTTTCTCTCGGTCGAAAACCCGAACTCCCAGCCTCATCACTACCAGGTCGAGAAGAAGCAGTACGATACCGGCCACCAGCGTGGCGCCGGGCCCTAGAACAAACAGCCCAGCCATCTGTCCAACGATGAGCATGACGATCGGCAGCACCAGCAAGCCACCGATCTGCTGGGCCGACCGGGAGTCGTTGACTCGGCTCGAGATCACCACGCCGGCACCCAGACCCAGGAGGGCAATCAGGGGTGTCAGTAAGAAGATCATCATCAGGCTGGTCAGATCCAGCGCGGTGTACAAAATGGCCGGCCCGCTGACCCATAGAACCAAGACAGTGTAAAGAAGAAAACCGAACCAGGTCCCAGAGACGGCCAGGCTCACCGTGGCCAGGCTCTTTCCCGCCAGGAGTTCAAGTGTAGTGACAGGTGTGGCCAGAACCGGCTCCATACTCCGGCTTTGCTTTTCGCCGACAATGGACGAGGTCGAGGAACCCAGGGCACCGATCACCGGAAGGACCAGGAAGATCAATATGAAATGTCGGACCACCACAATGGCCGCCTGGTCTGCCGGCGGCATCTCCTCCAAGCCCGGCACCAGCCGGGCCAGTTGCGTCACGGCCGGGCTGGTCTCGGCAGGCTCGACCTCTTCGGGAGAAAACTTGCCAACCACAAACAGGAGGAGGATAGGTGTGATGACGAAAAACAGGACGAGCACCATGAAGGAGTAAACCAGAGGACGATTGCTCCAGAGTTCCAAGCTCTCTTTCCGAAATACCGTTTCGACTCGAGACATGGGACCTTTCATGCCGGGGCCTCCTGGTTCTCCTGGTTCTCGTCCACAAGTTCGAGGTAGATGTCCTCCAGAGACGCTCCATCGTCGGTCAACCAGCGAATTCCTACTCCGGCTTCGGTCAGGGCGGCAACAATCTGAGGGTTGTGAAGCTCCGGGTCATCCACTTCCAGCGAGAGGCTGCCGTCGCGGTGGGAGAGGTCGCGAACGAAAGGGAGGCTCTCGATTTTATCCACCACAGCCCGGGGGATTTGATCGGTGACGACTCGAACCCGATGACCGAAGAGCCGCTCGCGCAGAGCCGCAGGAGTGTCGATGGCGACCAGTCTGGTCTTCATCACGACAATGCGGTCCGCCAGTCGTTCGGCTTCAGCCAGATTGTGAGTGGTCAGAAAGACGGTCCGGCATTCCTTCTTGAGCAGTAGCAGGAAATCTCTCAGTTTTCGGGCGGCTGCCGGATCCAGACCACTGGTGGGCTCGTCCAGGAAAATGATCTCGGGTTCGTGGAGTAGAGAACGCGCAATGGCGAGTCTCTGTTTCAGCCCTTTGGAGAGCGAGGCGGCCGGTGCGTCGCGGTACTCCCACAGTTCGAGCTGTCGGAGATAGCGCTCGACCGACTGCTCGGGATTGTCCAATCCATAGAGTCGTGCAAAGTAGAGAAGATTGTAACGGGTAGTGGCCCGATCGTAGAGACCGGGCGACTCGGTCAAAAGACCGACCCGGGAGCGGATGAACTGCCTGCCCTCTGGGCTGTCGATGCTCCAGCCCATCACTCGGACTTCTCCCCGGGTCGGTCGAAGCAGACAGGTCAGAATTCGAACGGTCGTGGTTTTCCCGGCTCCGTTGGGGCCGAGCAGGGTGACAGCCTCACCCCTGCTCACGTCCAGACTCAAGTCCTCGATGGCAATCCGCGCGCCGAAGCTCTTGGTCAGTCCGCGTACCTGAATGATGGGCTCTGCCATGGGTCTGCAGCTTAAACGAAGACCCTGCCCTCTTCACGTTCCACGTTTCACGTTTCACGTTTCACGTTTCACACTCGCTGGCGCTCGCGCCTGTTACAGGTTGAAAGTTGAAAGTTGAAAGTTCCGAGTTCGTGAAACGTGGCACGTGGAACGTGGAACATGCTATATTCCCGATCTGCGAAAGGAGTGCATGCCAAGATATCTTCCTGTTCAACTGGACGCTGCCTACGACGAGATCAATGAGGTCTACTCAACTGTCGAGCGGGAGTTGGGAATCGTCCCCAACTACCTGAAAACACTGGCCCACAGCCCTCACTATTTGAAGCCCGTCGCGGAACTTTACCTGAAAGTAAACGGGGAGTGCGGGCTGAGTGAGAAGCTGAAGCAGCTCGTCATTCTGAAGACCTGCAAGCTGGATCGCTGCAAGGCGACGGTCCAGTGGCACAAGGACCTGGCCGGCCGGGCGGGTTGGTCTGATGAGCAGATGGAGGCCATGGACAGTTTCCACGACAGCGATCTCTTCAATCACTATGAGAAGGATGCTCTGGATCTGGCGGAATACGTGCTCAACAGCCCCGATGACATTCCTGAAGCGGCCTTCTGGACCACTCTGGACAATCATTTCACTTCCGACCAGGTGGTGGAGATGATCACCCTGATCGGGTTCTACAACATGGTTAATCGGTTCCTACTGGCTATCGAAGTCGCGCCGGACCCGATCCCTGTGGAGAGCGTTTAATTCCCGACTCTGATTCGACCAGCCCACCTTTTCAACGGCCTGCTGGAACAGGTCAAGCTGGAGGGGGCAGAAAGCGGGACTTCCTCGAGTGGCCACTTTCCGGTATGGGTGTGGCCTGTCTGGCCGCCGCTGCCCTGCTGATTTTCTACTTCACGGTCGCCGGCGTCGACTACTCCCAGACGAGTTTCTTTAACCTGGATCCGGTTCCGGATGCTACTGAATACATGGCGGCAGCCGTCGCTCTGGCGGAGAGCGGGGAGTATGGGATTCAGGTGGCCGGGGAGTTTCATCCTCCGCGCTACCCTCCCGGTTACAGCCTGCTCATGCAGCCGTTCCTGTGGCTGGGAGCTTCTCCTGTGGAGGTGCCCTTTTTGACCAGCCGGGCTTTTGGCCTGGCCACGATTCTGGCTGTTTTCGCTGGCCTGGCTCTGCTCCGGAATCTCTATTGTGCGGGACTGGCAGCACTCCTCGTGGCAGCTTTCCCCATGTTCATCATCCTGTCTCGCAGCCCCCTGAGTGACATTTCCGGAGGGCTGTTCTGCCTGACAGCCTTTTTTCTCTTGTGGGCCGGTGTGGAACGACGCCGAGAGAGCCTGCTCCTGATCGCAGCCTTTCTTCTGGGGTTGTCGTCCATCGTCCGGGTTTCCAATCTCCTGCTGGTGATGTTGCTCCCGGCAGTCCGGTACTTGTGGGGGAAGGCCCCAGGGAGCCGCCTGTCCATCTATCTACTGCTGGCCTGGGCTGCGGGGGTGATCCCGCTTCTTGCGTTCCAGTTCTACACCTTCGGGAATCCACTTGCGACGGGCTACTCCTACTGGATCCCGCAGTTTGGACAACCCTGGAACAGCTTCGCTTGGCAGTATGTTCTGCCCAATCTGGGGTACCTGGTACGCGAAACTCTCCAGCAAGAGTACCTCGGCACTCCCGCCTGGATCTTCGGTCTTGGCTCTTACTTCGACCTGACGTTTTTCCTTTTGCTAGCTGGCAGCCTGGTCACATGGAAACAAGGACGGGTGCCGATCTGGCTCGCCTTTGCTGGAGTCCTTTACGGAGTGATCCTGCTCTTCTACTTCTTTCAGGACGCACGCTTTTTTTGGCCGATGTTTCTAGTTCTCTTCCCGGTGATGGCCTGTGGGCTGACCGCTCACTTTCGCCCGCAAACCCTTCGCCCCATCGGTTGGACCGGCTGGCTCCTCCTGGGATTATTGTTTTCCCATCTGGTTGGCTATCCCAACCGGTGGGCCAATCCCGAATTGATCAAGTACTTGAGAACCGACAAGCTCACAGGGAGTTCGGACAGATACGAACTCTGTAAGCGCCTGGCGGAGGTGCGGCGACCAGGGGAAGTGGCGGTGTTTACCGATCTCGAGATGCCCTACGTTGCCGTCCTGGCGGGACGACCCCGGGCCGTCTATCCGTTGATCGCAGCGCACTCCTACCGTTTCAATCCGGCCGTCTTCGAAATGGGCCCGCCCCAGGTCCGCCGCGCCCTGGAGCAGTCACTGGCCAATGGTCTGGAGATATGGGCCCTGGTTGGCAACACGCCACTCTCAGATCTCGAGCAACATCTTCCTCTGCCGGAGGGCTATTCCTGGAGCAGACAGCTGGTGCTCGAGAATGACCACGGCCTGGCCCGGGTGGAGAGAGAACCTGATTGAACCGGCTGTTAGAATGACCCAGGACGGCTCACGATGAGAGGATGTCGCCACCGTCGGAAACTGACCTTCTGCGGGGACCTGGATGAAATCGCGCACTATTCTTCACGTCGATATGGACGCCTTCTATGCTTCCGTGGAGGGGCGGGAGCGACCGGAGTTGAAGGGCAAGCCGGTGATCGTTGGAGCCGATCCAAAGGCCGGAAAGGGCCGGGGTGTGGTGGCCGCCTGTTCCTACCAGGCTCGCGAGTACGGGATCCACTCTGCCCTTCCAATTTCACGTGCCTGGCAACTCTGTCCGACCGCCATTTTTGTGAGACCCAACGGGGCCCTCTACAAAGAAATCTCAGGCCGGATCATGAAGATCCTGCGGCACTTTACCGACCTGGTGGAACCCGTGAGCATTGACGAGGCTTTTCTGGACGTCACCGGATCCTCACGCCTGTTTGGAGATGGGAAGAGCATTGCTCTTGTCATTAAGGATCGTGTTCTGAAGGAACAGGAACTGACCTGCTCGATTGGAGTCGCAACCAACAAGTTTGTGGCCAAAATTGCCAGCGAGGCCGACAAACCGGACGGCCTGTGCATCGTGCCGAGGGGCGAGGAGAAGAGCTTTCTGGCTAATCTCCCAATTCGCAAGATCTGGGGCGTGGGACCCAGGTCCCAGGAGCGGTTGAAGGGTTGGGAGGTTCGGACCATTGCCGATATCGCTCGGCGGGAGGAGTCTTTCTGGGTGGAAAAACTGGGGAAGTACGGGGATCATCTCTGGTATCTCTCTCAGGGGATTGATGACCGTCCGGTGCAGCCGTCAAGGGCTCCCAAGTCGCTGAGCCACGAGGCGACGTTCGAGAGCGATTGCAGTGACTTCGAAGCGATCAGGAAGACGCTTCTGTCGTTGAGCGAGAAGGTAGCCCGGCGCTGCCGGAAACATAGTCTGGCCGGTTCTTGTGTACGCCTGAAGTGGCGGTTCGAAGACTTTTCCACCTTTACGCGCCAGCGGAAACTGGGTGAACCAACCGAAGATGCTCAGCGGATCTTCGCGGTGTCCCTGGATCTGTCAAGAGACTTCGTTCCGCTGACCCGGGCGGTCCGTCTCGTCGGAGTGGGGGTATCGGGTTTTGAGGAGCGGCGAAGTACTTCCCAGCCAGCGCTCTTTGGTGACTCCGAGAAGAGAAAACGGAGTCTGGACGACAGTGTCGATCGAATTGCAGAGCGCTTCGGTGGTCACTCCATTCGCAAGGCCAGCCTCCTCGATCGCCACCCCGAGGAGGATGAGGGGTTCACGTCGTTCTTGACGGATTAGGTTCCGGGTTCCCCGGGGAACCCGGAACCCGGAACTCTCTTCAGAACCGTACCCGAAACACAAAAGCTGGATCCTTCAGCCGGGCCAGCCCTCCGGGAGCCCGGACCTGGCGGTCCAGCCGCAACGGATTCCAGGCCAGGATGAGACGGGGTTTTGGCAGCCGCTGAGACAGATGGAGACGAACTTCGCCACCCAGGGAACTGCGCCAGATCCGGTTGGTGGAAGGTACCTGGTGGGCCAGGCGCGGATCCGACTGCGAAAAAAGCATGCCCGCATCCGCGAAAGGCACGAGGCTGACCAGGCTGTGTAACTGGTGTTCGTACTCGCTGCTGAGGCTGAACCTGGTGTCTCCCCCGATCGGGATCAGCTCACCAGCCACCTCCCCCCAGGGCCCGCTCGAAGGAGGGAATCCCCTCAACTCGCCGCCGTTCAGGAAAAGTCTGTCTGAAAAAGGCCCGCCTTCTCCGAAGAATCGGGTCCAGGCAGCTTTGAATCGCAGGCTGAGAGGACGGTCATCCGGTTGGCCGGAGACCGGAAAATGGACACTCCACGAGGCATCCGAGCCCCAGTTCCAGGACTCCAGCGTCCCCTCGAAGACGGAGAATCGCTGGCCGACCTGGACCTGACGGGCGACTCGAGAGGTCTTCTCGTCAAGCTGCCAGGAAGGCCGAAGTACCCAGTGCAGGCCCGCTTCCGGTTCCAGTATTTTCTCGAAGCCTGAGTCAAGGGAGAGGCTCTGATTCCGGGAGAAACGGAAGCGGGCGGAGCCGCTCAATCCCTGACTCTTGCGGAAGAAGAACCGGCGCACGTGTCCGTCGACGGTGGGCAGTCGAAGTCCCGTATTGCGGCGGACAAGACTCAGAGCCAGATCGACGGGAAGGCTGGAGCCAACCAGCTGGCGAAAGGCTGTTCCCAAAGCCAGCTCGGAGGTGTTCGAGCCCATCTGAAGCCGGAGCCCCGTCTTTTCTTGCAGCCCGATGAGATTGGAGATCGTGTAGAACACCGACAATTCCAGATCCTGGAGCCCGCCGGGTCCTGCCGAGAATTGCACCCTTTGCCGATCCTTTTCGTGGAGATGTATGAGCAGGTCCGCTTCCTCTTCGTCCGCATGAACCGTGATTTCCACGTCGTCTCGTCCGATGGAGGTCAAGGCTCCAGTTCTGCGGAGAGCCTTCAGGCTCTGCTCAAGGTTGCGCGGATCCAGCGGTTCGGACTCAACCAGATGAAGCTCGCGACGATAGAAGGAATCCGGAAACACGGAATCCCCGTCGAACTCAATCTTGCGGATGGACAGCGCGGGGAGGATTTGAAACGACACTTCCAGATCCACGGACAGAGTCAGCCGATTCACCCGAAGCTGGATCTGGAGGTCGGAAAGAAAACGACCGTCTTTCCGAAAGTGCTCCAGTAGATTCTCGCGGAGATCGACGAGCTCGGCTTCCGAGTAATACTCACCCTTTCGCGGCATCTCCACTGGTAGTTCATGGCCCGGCAGTGGGAGTTGAAGGTGCCCGTACCGAAACCGGGACCCTTCCTCAATAGCGAGTCGCAGGTTGGCACAATAACGGGGTTTGCCGGCGGGGAGCAGAAGCGGCCACCCATCCGGGCCCTCAATCACCTCAATCGAAGGACCTTCCAGTGTGGCCTCCAGGAACCCGCGATCCCGGTAGGCCTTTCGGATTCTCAGGATTCCTTCTCGGATCAGACTGATTCTGGTCGAATCACCAAGGAGCTGCTTCAGAGTCTTGTCGCCAATCTCGTGATTTCCCTCCGCGTAAACCCTGATCGAAGAGACTCTCGGCCCTTCCACGATACGGAAAATGAAAGGCTTTATCCCGGTTTTCACTTCCGTCAGAAGGTAGCCCCGATCCTGATAAAAGAACTCGAGAAGATGTCTCGACCGCTTTAGCTGATCAGGTTCTGCCCGGCTCAGATCCGTGAAGTGAACATCGTGTGTAGCAAGATATTCGAGTAACTCGTGTTCGGGGAAGGATCCATTGCCCGATATGGTGGCCGGGTAAAGGGACAGGGGTGAGAGTATGCCCAGTAACAGGCAGCCGATGAGTCGCATAAGCCTGATTCAGAACCTTCTTCGTATGGAGCGCGGGGCCAAGGAAAAGGTTCATTCCTCGGGGAGTCAGGAGGTCTCGGAGGGGCCGTAGTACCCTTTGCGGTGTCTCACCACCAGCTTCTTGGCTTTCACCAGCTTGACCTTGACCTTCCGGTACTTCCCGTCCCGCGCCTTCCTGGTCGGCGTGTAGGTCAGGCTGTAAAGGCTCCTCAGCTCCTCGTCAATCAGGTTGAAGGCGTGGTGCAGTTGTTCAGCCGAGTATGGGAAAAAGGCCCGTCCCCCGGTCCTCTGCGTGAGTTCCCCGAGAATCTTCTCCCCCCGCTGGTCACCACTGGCCCCAATCCGATTGGTCCCGATTGCATAGACAGTGATGTTGTTCTTTTGGACCAGGTCCAGGGCTTCTTCGGCGGAATGAGTGCTGTCCAGATCGGCCCCGTCGGAAATGACGATGACCGTATTGCGCCGCTCCGGGATGTTCAACTTGTCGCGTGCCACGATGAAGACCGCATCGAGGAGCGCGGTTCCGCCACCCGCCTGCAAGCCTTTCAACTGGCGGGCGATCTCAGTGGGCTGATTTGTGAAGTCGGTGACGAGGGTGACCCCGGTGTCGAACTCGGCCACCATCGTCTGGTCTCTGGGTTGCATCACTGAGAAGACGAAGTTGGTGGCCGCCTGCTTCTCAAAGTCCAATTTGGTCCTCACGCTGGCGCTGGTATCGATCAGGACTGCAATGCTGAGAGGCAGCTTCTCCTCGATCCCGAAGTTGGTAATCGTCTGGGCCCGTCCATCCTCCAGGATACGAAAGTTCTCCAGCTTCAGGTCGGTGACCGAGCGGCCCTGCTTGTTGGTGACGGAGACGAGCAGATTGACGGCGTCGACTTCGACAAATATTTCCGTTTCGGTCGGCTGCTGTTGTTGTTGGAGGGCAAAGGATGTACTTGCCAGGAGGCAGGTTGAGGCCAGCAGGGTAAGACATCTGCAGATTGCTTGGTCCTTGAGCATACCTTTAATCAATGTAGCAATTCGTCCAAAGCCGAATCAAACCGGACACGACTCGGCGCGAGCTCCGATGCGGACCTCCGAAGTGTTTACTTTTGGACCGAAAAACCTCAGAATAAGCGCTTCACCATGGCCCCGCTGGAACAAAAGAAGAGGCTCCTCGACGCTACCATCCGCACCATCATGGAGGATTGGTACGAGCGCTGTAAGCCTCACTACGTGACGGTCGAAGAGAGTCGTCAGCTGGGAGTCGAGCCGGAGCTCAAGCATTTCCACGACGAATCGAATTACAGAATCAAGTTTGGTCGCGCCGATGACCTGGATGTGACCTACGGTCTCAATCTTCTCGAAGAGCAGGGACAACTCTTCATCGTCTCCAGCGTCAACAACAAGACGGCCGGGTTTGATCTGGATGCGTTCATCGACCGGCTCAAGACCTACTACTGGCGGGCCCGCAATGAGAAGCCCTGGACTCGGCCTGCCTTCGACCGCTACACCTATGAGGATGTGATGCCCTTTGAGCCTCACCTGGGAGGGACCGTCTTTCTCGACGCCCGGAAGAGCAAGGCTGACATCGTTCGCCTGCATTTCTTGTTGAATCCTGACCATGAAGATCAGCTGCTCGCTGAGCCTGAGATCCTCGGAGATCTGCTGGAGAACTATTGTCTTTCGCCTCTGCGCCGCATTTTTGCCGAGGCCTACCGAAAAAGACCCTGAGCTGCTTCAGCCCTGAAAAGCGGCCACTGAAATCAAGAACAAATGAGAATCGGGATACCCAGAGAGACTGATTCCCAGGAGACCCGCACACCCATTATTCCGCCGGGACTGAAGAGCCTGGTTGATCTGGGAGCTGAAGTGGTCTTCGAAGCCGGACTTGGAGTAGGCGCTGGTTTTCCAGATCAGGCCTACCTTGATGAAGGGGGGCGGGAGGCTGCACGGGAGGAAATTCTGTCCGGCTCGGAACTGATTTTGGGCCTCGCTCCTCCCAGTGTGCTCGATGTATCGCTGCTCAACCCCGGCGCCGTCTACGTCGGGTTCCTGGATCCGTTTGGGAAGCGCGATCTGCTGGAGGCGCTGGCCCGGCGGGGTGTGTCGGCATTGAGCATGGAAATGATTCCGAGGACCACGAAGGCCCAGAAAATGGATGCTCTGAGCTCTCAGGCCAACCTGGCGGGTTACGTTGCTGTCGTGCTTGCAGCCAGCCATCTGAACCGGATACTTCCCATGATGACAACCCCGGCCGGCACGATTCTTCCGGCTCGGGTCTTTGTGATCGGTGCCGGCGTGGCCGGTTTGCAGGCAATTGCTACAGCCAGGCGGCTGGGGGCCCGGGTTCAGGCCTTCGACACGCGACCCGAGGTAGAAGAACAGGTCCGCTCGGTGGGCGCCCGATTCCTGAAAGTTGACCTGGGAGAGACCGGATCCACGGAGCAGGGTTACGCTCGGGCTCTCACCAGGGAGCAGATGGAAATCCAGCAGAAGGCGATGGAGAAGGTGTGTCAGCAATCGGACGTTGTGATCACCACCGCCCAGATTTTCGGACGGCAAGCTCCCCTGATCATTCGAAACCACGTTGTGGCGGGAATGAAAGCGGGGAGCGTAATCGTGGATCTGGCAGTGGAAAGCGGCGGCAACGTGGAAGCTTCAGAAGTGGGGAAAGTGGTCGATCACGGCGGAGTCAAGATTGTCGGCCTGAAAAATCTTCCCGGGCTGGTTCCGGCTCACTCCAGCCAGGTCTATTCCTCCAATCTTGTTAACCTCGTTTCTGAGTTCTGGTCTGACCAGAAAAAGAGGTTTGTACTCGACCTGGACGACGAGATCATCCAGGGCAGTCTGGTTACCCACGACGGCATTATTAGCCACCATCGTTTCAAGGATTCTTGACCCAAGATCATGGAAAACGTTTTTCTCGCTTTCATTCTGACACTATCTATCCTGCTGGGGCTTGAACTCATTTCAAAGGTTCCCTCTACCCTGCATACCCCGCTCATGTCCGGAGCCAACGCCATCTCCGGGATCACTCTGGTGGGGGCACTTCTGGCCGCCGGTTCGAGCCAAACGGAGATGGGCATCATTCTCGGCACCGCGGCTGTCTTTTTCGCCACCATCAACGTGGTGGGCGGCTACTTCGTGACGAATCGCATGCTGGCCATGTTCCGGAAGAGGGATCGGGCCTCAAAAGAATGACCATCTGGATCAACTGGGTTTATATTCTGTCCGCTCTTCTCTTCGGTCTGGGTCTTAAGATGCTCAGCTCTCCCGCTACGGCCAGGCGAGGGAATCTTGTCTCCTCTGTAGCCATGTTCCTGGCCGTCGCTTCTACGCTGTTCCATCACCAGATCATCGACTTGCGATGGATCGCAGGAGGTGTAGTCGCGGGGGCCGTCGTCGGCTGGATAGCGGCTCGCTTCGTGGCCATGACGGCGATGCCCGAAATGGTCGCACTGTTCAATGGTTTCGGAGGAATTGCCAGCCTGCTGGTGGCCTGGGCGGAGTTCCAGGCCCGGACCGGTAGGGCGGACTCTTCGTCTGTACCCATCTTGCTGGCTACGCTGATTGGTGGTGTCACTTTTAGCGGGAGCCTGGTGGCCTTCTTCAAGCTCCGCGATTTCTCGGTGGGCGGGTTGCGGATTGGCAGAGCTCTCCTTTTTCCGGGTCAGCAGGTTCTCAACGGGCTGATGTTTGCAGGAGCCGCAGGGGCAGGTGTCTGGCTGATTCTCTATCCGGAAAACCAGTCACAATTGTATTTGATCATCATCGGGGCATCCTTCTTGCTCGGTATCCTGGCTGTGATTCCGATTGGCGGGGCGGACATGCCGGTTGTCATCTCTCTGCTCAACAGCTATTCGGGCCTGGCTGCCTGCGCGGCCGGCTTCGCCATTCAGAACAACATTCTCATTGTTGCCGGCTCACTGGTCGGAGCCAGTGGGATCATCCTGACCAAAATCATGTGCAAGGCCATGAACAGATCTCTCTCGAATGTCCTTTTTAGCGGATTCGGGGCCGTCGCCACTGGAGGTGACGCCGAAGCCCAGGGAGAGGCCCGGCCGATCACGGCTGAGGATGTCTATTACATTCTGGAGGCAGCCAGCTCGGTTGTGTTCGTGCCCGGCTATGGTCTGGCAGTGGCTCAGGCCCAACACGCGGTCAAAGAACTGGGTGAGCTGTTGGAGGCCAACGGCAGCGAAGTCCGATACGCCATCCATCCGGTGGCGGGTCGGATGCCCGGGCACATGAATGTCCTGCTGGCCGAGGCTGATGTCCCTTACGATCAGCTCACTGAGATGGATGACATGAATCCCGTCATGGAGACCGTGGACGTGGCCATGGTGATCGGGGCAAACGATGTCGTCAACCCGGGTGCCCGGGATGATGAGACGAGTGCGATCTACGGGATGCCCGTTATCGAAGTAGACCGCGCCAGAACGGTCATTGTCAGCAAGCGGTCCATGGCGACGGGGTTTGCGGGTATTCAGAATCCCCTCTTCTTCAAAGACAACACGCGCATGCTCTTTGGCGACGCCAAAGCGAGCCTTCAGGAACTGATCGCCGAGTTCAAGCACTGAAGCGTTCCGCTTGCCACGTTCCACGCTCCACGTTCCGCCTGAATCAAGTATCCTGAATAGTGGAGATCAGATGTCATGAAAGCGATCGCTGCGGGAGCTGTTCTGGTCATGGTCGGCCTGTCAGGTGGGGCGGCCGCCCAGGACGAGAAATCGGTGCCGGCAAGACCGATCAATCTATCGGCGAAGGTAGAGTTCCAGGGTGCCGTGGCCGTTGCCCGGTTGAAGTGGCAGGATGAATCGGACAACGAACTTGGATTCGAGGTTCTTCGCTCCGACAACGGCAAGGACTTTACGGTTGTGGGCTTTGTGGGCTCCAACACAGACCGCCACGAAGACAAGGTCGGCAAATACGTGACCGGGGCCTTCGCCTATCAAGTACGGGCCTTCAATGAGCACGGTAAGAGCGAAGAATCCAATATAGCTTCCGCCTGGTTCTAGTAGTACTCTATGGCCAGCTTTGCCATAGGGGACGTTCACGGCTGCTACAAATCCCTGATTCGTCTGCTCGAAGTGATCGAGTACCAGCCGGGTGCCGATACGATTTGGCTGGTCGGCGACCTCGTGAACCGGGGCCCGGCCTCTCTCGCTGTGACCCGCTGGGCGGCTGGAAGTGCCGGAATCGACTCCATCCTGGGAAATCACGATCTTTACCTCCTGGCTTGCGCCCATGGTGTGATCGAGCCCCGGGAGAGAGACTCTCTGGATGAATTTCTGGGCGCCTCTGATCGTGGCCAGCTGGTGAACTGGTTGTTGAGGCGCCCCCTGATCGCCGAGTGCGAGAACCAGCTGATCGTCCATGCCGGTCTGCTGCCGCAGTGGACGATCGAGACGGCGAAAGAGCTGGCGGCCGACGTCGAAAATCAACTTCGTGGGCCTGGGGCCGCCGACTTCTTGAAGCAACTATTTGAAGACCGAAATGCGGTCTGGGATCCGAGGCTCGACTCCCGGGCCCAAACGGTGGCAGCGGCTCAGGCCTTCACCAGACTCAGGACGTGCCGGCCGGACGGTGTCCCGTGCTTCGATTTCACGGGTCCTCCCGAGGCTGCACCCCATCCCTGCCGGCCCTGGTACCAGCTTCGTCAGGCAGATGAAACGAGCATCGTCTTTGGGCACTGGGCGGCGCTCGGCTATCGTCGCCTTCCCAATTCCTGCGCTCTCGATTCCGGATGCGGCTGGGGGGGAGAACTGACCGCGCTCAGGCTGGATGACGGGCAGGGATTCTGGGTTGAGAACCTCGACTTTGCCAGCTCCAGCAACTCGTAAAAACGGGGGATCGATTCGATCCTGACCAGTTGCTGCTGGATGTCCCGGATCCCCCGTACCCCTTTCAGGTAGCGCGCCACATGTTTCCGGATCAGCAGGAGGGACAGCCGCTCTCCATAAAAATCAATCATGGCGCGAAAATGAAGCCCCAGGAAGTCGGCCTTCTCATCGAATCCGATCTCATCCCGATCTCTCCTCTGGAAGATCCAGGGATGGCCGATGGCTCCGCGACCTATCATGATAGCGGCGCAACCTGTGTGGGCTTTCATCCGCTCAATGTCTGCCCTGCTCTTCACGTCCCCGTTTCCGATTACGGGGATGCGGACGGAATCCACAATCTCCGCAACTGCATCCCAGTCGGCACTTCCGCGGTAGGCCTGGTCCCTGGTCCTACCGTGGACGGCAACCAGCGAGGCACCCGACTCCTCGAGGACCCGGGCCACCTCCAGATAGTTCAGCGACTCCTCAGTCCAGCCCAGTCTGATCTTGGCCGTGACCGGAACCCTAAGGAATCTGGTCAGGTTCTCGAAAATGGAGCTGATCTTGCGGGGGTCCTTGAGGAGAGCCGCACCGGCCCCCCGACCGCTGACCTGGTGCACCGAGCATCCCATATTCAGGTCGATCACGTCCGGGCCAAGCTGCTCAATACGTCTGGCTGCTTCTACGATCCGCTGCTCGTCGCTGTCGAAGATCTGGAAGACAACGGGACGCTCCTCTTGGCGGTAGCGGAGCATTCGACGCGTCCGTTCACTCTTGCCGTGCAGGATGGCCAGGGCGGACACAAACTCCGTATAGCTCATGGCCGATCCCATCCGGCGACACAGCGAGCGAAAGGGAAGGTCACTGAATCCCGCCATGGGGGAGAGAATCAGGTCACCCTTGACGGCCACGTTGCCGACACGAAAAGCCATTCCACTCCTTCATCCCTGGACTTTCAACTTTCAACTTTCAACTTGCTGAGAACCCGTGTCAGGTGGCGGGAAAGAACCGGCACGACCTCCTCGATCGAGACTTCGCGTTTCAGCAGGTGCGACAGGGAAGTGACCGGACACCCCGGAATCCCGCAGGGATCGATTCCTTCGAAATAGCGCAGATCGGTGGCCACGTTCAAGGCGAAACCATGCATCGTGACCCATTTTCTGACACCGATTCCGATCGATGCCAGCTTGCCCCCAGCGGTCCAGATCCCCGTCAGGCCCTCCCGTCTGCGGGGGTTCAGGCCAAAGTCGCGGACGGTCCGGATAAGGCACTCCTCCAGGCTTCGCAGGTACAGATGAACGTCACGTCCGCGCCGGCGCAAATCCAAAATCGGGTAGCCCACCAGCTGACCGGGTCCGTGATAAGTGATGTCTCCTCCGCGGGAAATGTGGATGGTTCGGATCGATCCGTGGGCCGCCTGAGCCGGGTCGCGTGGAGATCCTTGTCCCCGCCTCCCGACAGTGAACACATGAGGGTGCTCGAGCAGAAAGATTCTTTCCGGACTCACCCCACCACTCAGAGACTCAAGCGTCTGGGTTTGCAAATCAAGGGCCTCGTCGTAGTCGACGAGGCCCAGTGTTTCGATCTTCACTTTCCCTATTCTAACCCCGGTGCTCAGGGGTTTGGACCTTTGTCCCCAGCACAGTCATCAGAACCCGAGCGCCAGCGAGGGCTGAGTTGTAGCCGCGGCCTGCGCCCGCGGTTCTGTTTCATTTCTACCGGCTACCAGTCCTTGATTGAGGTCCAAAGCTGCTAGAATCTGGGCATCTTGCCACTGAGAAGAATCAACCGGGTTATCTACCAGGAAGTTATTTCGCCCACCATTCTGGCCTTCGTGGTCCTGACCTTTGTTGTCTTCAGCCGGGAATTTGGGCGCTTTACCGAGTTGCTGATCAAGAAGAACGCAGATGCCCTGACGATTCTGAAAGTGATTGGCTATCTGCTGCCCAGCATCCTGGTTTTCACAGTTCCCATCGCCTTTCTGGTTGGAGCGCTGATTGGCTTCAGCCGCCTCTCCTCCGAAAGCGAGATTGTAGCCATGCGAGCCGGCGGTGTTAGCCTGCTCCAGATCCTGGCTCCAGTCTTGAAGCTGGGCGGCGGAGTTTCGCTGCTCACTCTCGTAATGACGCTGTTTCTGCTTCCTCTGGGGAACTGGAATCTGAAACTCCTGCGTGGGGAGATCGGGGTTCGCCCCGCTCGCTACCAGATCAAGCCGAGGGTTTTCAATGAGGATTTCCCCGGCACTCTTCTCTACGTTCACGACGTGGAAGTGGGCAGCGACATCTGGCGGGGTGTGATGCTGGCCCACGCCAAAGAAGAAGGAAGGCGCCAGGTCATCCTGAGCAGGACCGGGCAGATTGTGGTCGATTCTGAGGGTCGTCAGCTCCAGGTGTTTCTGGAAGACGGAGCCAACTACGACTTCAATGAGAACGACCCTACCAAGTACAATGTGAGTAGTTTCGGGTCGCTGGGTGTCGCAATCGATTTGCCCCAGGTGGAACCGGTGGCTCGCCGGCCCAAGAAGCCGGCCGACAAGGCTCTGCAGGAACTGCTCCGGGACTCCAGCCAGGCTCCCGGAGAAGTGGAGTTTCAGAGCCGTGTCGAGATCCACCGGCGAATTGCCCTTGCCTTTGCCCCGCTGGTCTTTGCCGTGCTTGGGGTCACTCTCGGGATTCGAGCCCATCGCGGAGGCCGCGGCTATGGGTCGATTGTCAGTCTGGTTGTCGCTTTTACCTTTTACATGTTGTTTGCGACCGGCTCGAGAATGGCCAGCCAGGGGGCGATCCACTGGGCTGTCGGTGTCTGGGGAGCCAATGCTTTGCTCGGTCTGGCGGCGCTGGGCAGCCTTCGCTTCGCCTCGCTGGCCTCGGGTGATGGCTCGTTCTTCTGGGGCGGAAGCCGTGTCGGCAGGATGCTTTCGAGGTTGGGTCGCCTGATCCAGCAGGCGGGAAAGAAACTGCATCTGGTGCATCGGAGGCTGGAGCGCCGCCGCCGGCCCCGAGTTCGGATCGGTCTCACCCGGGTTGCGGATTTCTACCTGATGAGGACCTTTCTGATCTACGTTTTTCCGACGCTTCTTATCTGCCTGGGCCTGTTTTACCTCTTTACCTTCTTTGAGCTGATTGATGATCTGGTTGCTAACGATCAGCCCTACTCGCTTCTGGGCGAGTACTTTCTCTACCTTCTGCCCCACGCCCTGATGCTGCTGATTCCGATTTCCATGCTGATCGCAACTCTAACCACCTTCGGTCTGCTCGAGAAGACGGCTCAGTTGATCGCGTTCAAAGCCAGTGGGATCAGCCTGTATCGGCTGGTCGTGCCAGTCGTTATGGTGGCGCTCCTGGTCAGCACCGCCACTTTTCTTCTTCAGGAGTACGTGCTGCCGTACGCCAATCAGCGCCAGGACAATCTTCGGAATCTCATCCAGGGGCGTCCAATTCAGACTTTTTACCAGCCTGGCCGGAACTGGATTTTCGGAGAAGATAACCGGCTCTATAACTACAATTACTTCGATCCCGATCGAAACCTCTTCGCTGAGATTTCCATTTACGAGATCGACATTTCAGGCCGCAGGCTCAATCGGCACATCTATGCCTATCGTTCCGTTTGGGATCGGGAGCACCAGGCCTGGCTCTTTCGACGGGGTTGGATCCGCGACCTGAGACAGGGGCAGGAGGGCTTTTCGCCCTTTGTGGAGACGCTGCTCGAGCTGCCCGAGAAGCCCGACTATTTCGTCCGCGAAGTGAAAGAGTCGAGCAAAATGACTTATGCAGAGTTGAGCCAATACCTGAATAGTCTACAGGAAGCCGGACTCGAAGTAGATCACCTGCGGACCGATCTCCATACCAAGATCGCTTTCCCGTTTGTCAGCCTCATCATGACGATCCTGGGCGTTCCCTTCGCCTTGTCTATAGGCCGGAAAGGGGCTCTCTATGGTATCGCTGTGGGAGTGTGCCTGGGGATCTTCTACTGGGGAGCCTTCGGTGTGTTCGGGGTGCTGGGAACCAACGGTTTTCTGGCGCCGCTTCTGGCGGCCTGGGGGCCCAATCTGGTCTTCGGATCGAGCAGTCTGGTACTTCTGCTCAGCGCCCGAACCTAAAACGTTCCTCGTTCCTGGTTGGGGATCCACAATCCGAGAGTGCCCCTGAAAGGCCCGAAATCGCGGAACTCAAACGAGGAACGAGGAACTCGGAACGAGAAACGTTTTAGTCGATCCAGACTCGGACCTGCTGATCACCGGACTGGACTTCCACCAGATCGGATTCGTCGAGGGAAGCCAGGGCCTCTACCGCTCCCGTCAGATTGAGCTCGTCGCCCGTGCCGGAGAGCAGCGCATCGACCAGCGGGACCGGGATTCGGACATGGATCTGCTCCATGGACGCTTCATCGGTGTCGACGAGAAGATTGTTCTCATCCAGCGTGACGCGAATATTTTCTTCTTCGGTCTGGATGTTGGCGAGCTCATAGGTCCCGTCGGTCTTGAGGGCGTTCCAGATCTCTCGCAGTTGTGCGATCCCGAGCTCCTGTCCACCCATCTGGATATGGTCACCCCTCAGGTGGCCAACCTTGTCTTCCAGGAGTGGCAGAAAGGCTGAGATCACTGAAACGGGGAGATTGAGGCTCACCTTTTCCAGTTCGCCCTCTTGAACCCTGATGTGCAAGGTACTGTTCTGGGCCCAGGCCAGCGAGCTTCCCACGAAGAGAATCAGCAGAACGATCGAAATGTTTCTTTTCAGTTGCATCGAAAAAACCTCCGTTCATTGCTAGCCCGGATTATGCAGGAGATCTAAATTCAAGTGAGATTTGGGCCCAGAAAAAAGGCCGTAGCTCTCTGATATAAAAGGGTTTAGAGAAACAAAGACCCTAAACAGGAGCTACGGCAATGTCAAAAACAGTCTGCCAGAATACCCTGCCATTTCATAGCCACAGAAACATCACGGCTCGTTTTGATGGGGGGAGCCTCACTTCCGACGCAGGATGGTTGTTGTTTGGATCGCTGGATCGTCAACATCGATTGTGCGAGGGCTTCAGTTCCTGTATTTCGGAAAGTCGAGACCAACGCTACATTCGTCATGACCTGTTGAAGTTGATCCGACAACGAGTCTTGCAGATCGTGGCCGGCTACGAAGACTGTAACGACGCCGATACGCTGCGCTCGGATCCGATGCTCAAGACAGTCTGTGATCAGTTGCCCGAGAGCGATCCCGACTTGGCCACCCAGCCGACTTTCTCCCGTTTGGAGAACTCCGTCACCAAGAAGGATCTGATACGTCTGAGCCGGTGGCTGCTAGGCCGTTATGTGCGCTCCCTGAAGAAGAGACGCCCCAGCAAGATCATCCTGGATCTGGACAGTACCGATGACCACACTCACGGCCAACAGGAGTTCTCCTTCTACCACGGGTATTACCGAAACCACATTCTGCATCCTTTGCTGATCTTCGATGCCGCCACGGGAGACCTGGTGTGTGCCATGTTGAGACCTGGCAACAAGGGGGCTGCCTCTCACATCGTGCCCGTTTTGAAGCGCGTCGTGGAGGCCATCCGACAAGGAGTGGGGACGGATGTCGAGATTGAGATTCGGGCCGACAGCGGCTTTGCCACGCCTCGGCTCTACGAGTTCTGTGAAGGTGAAGAGAATAAACTCCAATATGTCATTGGGTTAAGTCGAAACCCTCGCCTGCAGCGAGTGGTCGAGCCGCTGCTGGATTCGACTCGGCTGAGGTTCGTTGAGCTGGAGGAAAAACAGCGTCAGTTTGACGAGTTTCTTTATCGAGCCCACAGCTGGGATCGATCCCGTCGCGTCATTGTCAAAGTGGAGGTCGATCAGCGTGGGATCAACCGTCGCTTTGTAGTCACCAACCGGGACGATCTCTGCTCCCAATCACTTTATGACCACTACACAAACCGAGGGCAGACCGAGAACTTCATCAAGGCCTTCAAGAATCATCTGAGCATGGACCGACTCAGCTGTCATCGATTCCTGGCCAATCAGTTTCGACTCCTCCTGCATGCACTGGCTTACCAGATGTTCGTGCGCCTGCGCGACTATCTGCACGGAACCCCCTGGCACAAGCTCGAAATCGAAACCTTACGTCGTCGGGTCCTCAAGATTGGGGCCCGGATCCGACAAACCACTCGACGCATCTGGGTCCATCTTTCCTCAGCCTTCCCCGAACAACCCCTCTTCCACCTCGTCTTGAGTCGCCTGAACTCCAGTTAGCTTTTCCCAGCTCCCCCGGAAAACCGCTTCCGACACTCATCCAGGCCCAGATCTGTCTGAAATTCACTCCCCAAACCACTCAAACGCCTCGCCAACCCATATTCTTCGCAAATCCGCCTGTCACACCTGCCCGCTTCCGAGTTGGGCCACTTCTCGAGTCGTTTTTCAACACCGGACTACGGTTCTTGCATAATCCGGGCTAGATAGAACGGAACGAAGACCAGAAATGTTCACAAGTTGATTCTTAATCAAGGACTTGTAGCCGGTCGACGTGATCACAGAACCGCGGGCGGGAGCCGCGGCTACTACTCAGCCCTCGCTGGCGCTCAGGTTCGGATGACTTGGGCTCGGAACTCGGAACTCGGAACCCGGAACATTCCCTGTGCTACTATGACTCGATGCGGCAGGTGACTCGAAACCTGGGGATCGCGAGTCGGCTTTTCATCAAGCGAGGCCTGCCCGTCAATCTCATCTTTTTCGTCACCTCCAAGTGTAATCTCTTGTGCCGGCACTGCTTTTACTGGGAAGAGCTCAATCTTCCCAAGAACGAGCTCTCCCTGGATGAGATCGAAAGAGTTGCGCGCAGCCTGCCCAATCTTCTCTCGCTGTCTCTGACAGGCGGCGAGCCTTATCTGCGGCCCGATTTGCCTGAAATCGCGGCCGCTTTCGAGACCTATTCACGGGTCAGAAACATTCAGATCCCCTCCAACGGTCTCATGGTCGAGAGGACGATCGAGAGAGCCGCCGCACTGCTCGAGAAAGTCAGGACTGCTCGGGTCTGCACAGGAGTCTCTCTGGACGGACCAAAGGATATACACAATGCGATCCGACAGAACGAGCGCAGCTTTGACCAGGCGATTCGCTGCCTCGCGGAGTTCAAAAAGCTGAAGAGCCAGCACCCCAATCTTTCTGTAGGCGTCGCGCTCACGGTCTCCTCAGCCAATCAGGACCGGCTGCACGAGTTCTATCGTTATGTAGCGGAGGATCTCCAGCCGGACGCCATCACCATTACGCTGACGAGAGGGAATCCAATTGACCCGTCTTTGAAAGAGGTGAACTTGGACCAGTACCGGAGGTTCGCTGACCAGGTGATCGACTACCGGAACGCTCATCGTCTCACCAACAGCTGGATGGATCGGCTGGTGATCGCCAAGGAGCGGGAAACGTACCGTCTGATTCAAGAGGCTGCCGGTGCCACTTCCCGAATCTCACCCTGCTACGGAGGTCAGTTGATCGGGATATTGAGTGAAACCGGCGAGGTCTACGTGTGTGAGACCCTGGACAAGAGCATGGGCAATGTCCGGGACTTCAACTGCGATCTTGCCGGGTTGTGGTCGTCCCGCCAGGCAAAGGAAGCCCGCAACTACCAGCAGGAGTTGGGTTGCCAGTGCACGTATGAGTGCGCCATGAGCGTCAATACCCTGTTCAATCCCCGCCGGGCAGCGCATATTCTCTGGAACTCGTTGTAAGTTGCAGATTCCAGATTCCAAATCAACGGTGAGCTTACGCTCTACCGTTTTTCCATAGCAGCGGAGCTGTAAGTGCTAAACGTCCTTGATCAAACGGGTGGCCTCATTTTTCTGTTTCTTTTTGGGGCAGTGATGATCGCATTAACCGCGTGGGTCGGACGGGGAAGGCGACGCGATAATGCTGAGTTCCTTTTGGCAAGTAGAAGCATAGGGGTGCTGCCCGGCGCAATGTCGATCGCAGCATCGTGGATCTGGGCACCGGCCCTCTTCATAGCATCTCAAAAGGCTTATGAACAAGGGATAGCCGGTTTGTTCTGGTTCACCTTGCCAAACGTTATGGCGCTCGTCGTCTTCGCTCCATTGGCCCTCAGGATCCGAGAACGGTTTCCAAGCGGCTACACGTTGCCCCAGTTTATGGGAAGCAGGCACGGTCGTAGTGTACACGTCCTCTATTTGATCCAGTTTTTTGGGCTGCAGATCTGCTCGTTTGCCGTCCAGATCCTGGCTGGTTCGGCGCTGATTGGAACGATGACCGGGTTGCCATTTCTTTTGGTTGCAACCATCTTGGTCGGAACTGCGCTCCTTTATTCAGTAATGGGAGGCATCCGAGCATCCCTGACCACCGATTTCTTGCAGATGACGTTGATCCTGACGATCTCGGCGATTGCGGTTTCATGGGTCGTCGTACGAGCTGGCGGTTTATCCGCCGTAGTTGAGGGTCTTGGCGGGCATTCTGGCGAATATGCCAACCTCTTCGATCCTTGGGTCGCATACTCGTTTGGCATCCCAGTGACAATTGGCCTTCTTTCGGGCCCCATTGGCGATCAGATGCATTGGCAACGCGCGTACGCCCTCCGGTCCAACTCGGACGTAATAAAGACCTTCCTACTTGGGGCTGCCTTGTTCATCATTGTCCCTTTGAGCCTATCTTTACTAGGTTTTGTTGCTGCCAACAACGATGTCTCCGCCGACTGGACGGTTACCAGCAGCCAATTGATCGGTCCAATCGCCGTCTCGCAGCTTTTGCCTCCGTTCATGACGGTAGTCTTCAGCCTGATGCTGCTATCAGGCCTCTGTTCGACGCTCGATTCCGTACTCTGTGCGATGTCGTCTCTCTCTTCAGTAGCGCTGGCCGGTTCGGCCAAAGAGGATCAGATAGACGAGCACGGCAGGGGAAAAGTAAGCATCGCTCGGGTGAGCATGTTAGTAACGGCGGTAATCGGCCTTGGAATAGCGTTAATACCCAACCTGCAAATCGTGCACCTTTTCCTTTTTTATGGCACATGGCGGGCGTCAACCATGATTCCCACCGTTCTTTCCCTATATTGGGATCGGGTGAACAGCAGAGCTGTATTTACAGCGATCCTTGCCTCGTTGACATTAGGCGCACCCATTTATGCCGCAGGGGCACTACTTAAGAATCCACACCTGAGCGTTTTAGGGAGTATTCTTGTGCTGCTCATTGGGCTAGGAACGTGTCTCGCATGGAGAGACGACGCTGAACGACCGACGAACTCGTGATTCTTCAGATCTCCGATTGCATGTCGGCGAATGCTTCGCTGTACCCTGTTCAATCCCCGCCGGGCAGCGCCTATTCTCTGGAACTCTTTTTGAGTTCCGCATTCCGAGTGCAAGTATGAAAAGTGGGAGAGCGGGAGAGGGCTCAGGGCGGAGAACGTTTACATTCCCGGCCGGAGCCCTGAGCCCTCTCCCGCTCTGAGGGGCCTCGGGCCGCGACCGGGAGGATTGACATGGTCGTCTGCCGGCTTTCAATTTGGAGGAAGTCTGGTGGTGGAGACCGAGAGTGGGAGTGGGCCTGGGGCGGCGCTCGGGAATTTAAACGTCGCGCCGCCCCAGGCCCCCTCCCACTCCCTTGACATTGCTTGGGCCTCAGGGTCGCCGCCCCAAGGCGCCTCCCAGATGCAAGTTTCGGACGGAATCCTTATGTGGGAGAGTCGTCCCCGGCTGTGCGCCAGTTCTTTAGATACGCCCGCAGCGTAAAGTACTCTGCAGCCAGCATTTCAAAGAACAGAAAAGCTGCTGCCTGGAGGGCAAAGACCCAACCTCTGGATCTTCTGCACAGCTTCAGAAAGCGTAGATTGGCGAGCCCGAAGAGGCTGAGAAGTAATAGAAAACCGATCAGCAGAAGCGGCTGTCTCAGGGCCAGCAGGCCGATCGCCAGGGCCGGGCCGGGGATCGCCAGTGAGAGGATTCTTGTCCACCGGTGAGCCCGCAGCGAGAAGGCCCTTTCCTCGCGACTCAGATCCAGCCTGGTCAAGTCCTGAATACGCCGGGCATTCTCGCGCATGGCCCCGGAGAAACTGTACTCCTTCAGGTGAACAGCGTTGATGCGACGGTCGATCACGAATCGGTAGCCACGACTTCCCAGGGTGACGCCGAGCTGAAAATCTTCGCCTGTCTCGCGACTGGGATTGAATCCGTCGTGGCTTTGCAAGAGTTCCTTCTGGACACAGAAAACGGGCGTGTGAATGTAAGGACTGATCGGGTTGGTGGCCAGGTATAAATGACGGGTATAGAGGTTTTTGTAGTTGGAAAGGAAATCCCTATGGGGGATCTCTTCCCCATACACTCCGAGAACGCCGGCGACCTCAGGGCGGTGAGAGTAGAGATCGAGAGTCTCACGGATCCACTCGATGCTCCTGGCAGGAAGGAGAATGTCACAGTCAAGGAAAAGGACATAGGAATGAGCAGCCCGCTCCAGCCCTTTGTTCCGTGCCCCGGCAGGGCCGGTTCGGGCCTCCAGCGAGATCAATCTCACCACGCAGGCTCCCTTCCACTCCTGAACCACAGATCCGGTTCCGTCCAAGGAGGCGTCGTCGACAACAAGTACCTCCAGCTGCGTCAGGTCGTTTTCGGCCAGGGCACCCAGGCAGCGCCGAAGCGTGTCACGGGAGTTCCTGGCAGGGATAACCACACTGAGGGGATAGGACTCCGCAAGCTCTTGCCTGGTCTTTGGTCTTGCGGTCCTGCGGCGAGTGGGTGTTGCCAAGATTCCTCGGGAGTCCTGAATCGCAGTGGTTGCCGGGTGATATAAGATATCCGCTTGAGCCCACAGAATGGAACTGCACTCGCCGATCTATCTTCTATTCCTGCTTCCGGCCGTTTCCGTGACCACCCTGGTACGGCGTCCTACCGGCCGACTGCTTCTGTTTCTGGCCCTGAGTTACTGTTTCTATCTGAGCTGGAGCGCCGTCTTCATTCTCCTGCTCGTGGGGTCGTCGCTGGTCAACTTCCTGATGGGGCGACTTCTCTATCGAAACCGGCACCCGTGGGTGCTCTGCTTCGGGATCGCGGTCAACATCCTCATTTTACTCTTTGCCCGAAATGCCGGGATTTTTTTCGCCAGTTTGTTCTCCCAGGCCTCCATTCCCGGCGTGTTGCTGCCAGTTGGAGTCTCCTTTTACACCTTTCAGGCCCTGGGCTGCCTGATTGATATTTATCGCGGTTTCGGCAAGAAGCCAACGCTTCTGGAGTTCCTCGTTTTCATGGCTTTCTGGCCGGTTGTTCTGTCCGGCCCGATCTGTCGGCTGCCCGAAATGCTGCCCCAGTTCAGGAAACTGACTGCGGCCTGGGATCACGGGTCCGAAGGCATTCAGCGGATCGTCCTTGGACTGTTCATGAAAGTCGTTCTGGCGGACTCCCTGGCACAGGGTGTTGACAACCAGGGTGGTGTGAACTGGGGTTTCGATCAGGTCCAGATCTGGAATCCCATGGACGTCGTTTCTCCCAGCTTTGGATATGGTTTACAGCTGTTCTTCGACTTTGCCGGGTACAGCCACATTGCGATCGGGTCTGCGCTGCTGGTTGGAATCCGTCTCCGGGAGAACTTCAGGTCTCCCTTTGGGGCGACCTCTCCAAGCGGCTTCTGGGGCCGCTGGCACATGTCGCTCTCGTCCTGGATCCGAGATTACGTGTTTTTTCCCCTGGCCGCCCGCCGAAGGAACCCCGGATGGCGTCTTCTTGCCGTCATTGTCGCTATGGTGGTCTTTGGAGCCTGGCACGGTCTGGCAGCCACTTTTCTGCTCTGGGGTCTCTATCACGGACTCCTGCTGGCCGGTCAGAGGATGCTCAGCAAGAACTCTCCGAACTCGATCCGGCCGGCTCCTGCCGTGGGATGGGCCCTGACCTTCATCCTCATCAACTTCGGATGGATTCTCTTTCGATCAGGGAGTCTGCAACAGGCCGGTCGAATGTATGCCGGCCTGTTTTCAATCGGGCAGCCTGCGAGTCTGGCTACCGTATTTCACCTCCTGGTGATCGTGCTTTTTAGCGGATATCTCCTGTTTCTTTTCCTGAGGCTGCCTTTCATCAACTGGGCCCAGAGTGAACGAGGGCGACAGATTCGTCGCCTGGCGTCCCCCGCCTTCTTTACAGCTATTTTTTTGCTGACGCTGGCCTGGGGAGAGGGCGAGTCCCCATTCGTGTATGTGCGGTTCTAAGTACTCACTTCCATAGATACAATGACGTTTGTTGGGAGCGCGACGGAGACCAGATTGAGGCGAGACGACGAGTCGATGCGGGGGCATCGGCGAGGAGGAACAACAAAGAGATGGGCCCGTCCCGCCCCAACCCTTCGGGCGGATGGGGGTTGCGGTCGATCTCTTTGTCGTTCGTCGTCAACGATGCTGACGCATCGCCTCCTCCTCTCTTCGCGACCTCACCTCGCAAGACCCATCCGCAAACGTCATCGTATCTATGGAAGGGAGTACTAAGCCAATGGGCACTGATTCCAGCAGTATGATCAGCTTGCCCGGGGAAGGAAATCTTCTGCATGACTGCATGAGCAACTGGCGCACAAGTGAGACGTGTCTAACCACCTGGACTCCTGCGGCTGATCCCGAGTTCGAGTCTCTCAGCTTTGAGGAGTTTCAGGGGTTGTCCGAGCGGGCCGCAGGTTGGTTGGCGGAAGCCGGAGTCAGTGAGAAGGACGTGGTCATCCTCCTGGTCAGGGATCCGGCGCTTCTGATGGTCGCTTTCTGGGGCGCCGTGTTGAGGGGTGCGATCCCAGCCATTCTGGCCTATCCGAATTTCAAGATGAACCGGGAGAAATATGCCTCCGGACTGCAGGGCGTCACGAGCAGAACAGGCGCGCGACTGGTTGTCATCGACTCGGGCTTTCCTCCTGACCTTCAGGAGATGATTCACTTGCCCGCTGCCTCCTCGCTTCGGGAGATCACCCGGGCCTCAATTGACAGGGCAGATCCTTTCAGAGTCCGCCCGGGAATCACTCCAGATAGCCCTGTTCTGCTGCAGCACTCGGCGGGAACCACTGGTCTCCAGAAAGGGGTTTGTCTGAATCATCGACAGGTGCTTCGCCAGCTTCGCAAACTGGCCCGCTATCTGGAACTGGACCGGACAGACTGTTTCGCGAGCTGGCTTCCTCTCTATCACGACATGGGGTTGATGACCTCTTTTCTCCTGCCCCTCGCTGCGGGTCTTCCGATGGTCGTTCAATCTCCGGATGACTGGGTGGTGTGGCCCGTTTCTTACCTGCAACTCGTGACCAGGTTCAAGGCCACCAGATCCTGGCTGCCAAACTTCGCCTATTCCTTCCTGAGCAGGAGAGTCCCACCGGCTCATCGAATCGGGCTCGACCTCTCTTCTCTGCGTTCTCTGGTCAACTGCTCCGAGCCGGTCACGGAGGCCGCCATGGAATCGTTTTATGATGCCTTCCAAGCTTACGGTCTGGAAGCCTCAGTCCTGGAGACAAGTTATGCGCTGGCGGAAAATGTGTTTGCAGTGACTCACTCCACTCGCGGCCAGCCTTTCGCCAGACTGGAGGTTGATGCCAACTATCTGGCCATGGAGGACAGGGTTCGGGGATGGAGCGGTGATGACGGCCGTTCTTTGACGCTGGTGTCATCAGGCACCTGTCTGGAGCATACCGAAGTAAAGATCTGCGGCCGGACCGGCAGTCGAGTCGGGGAGCAGCAGATAGGTGAGCTTTGGATCCGAAGTGATTGTCTCTTTGGCGGGTATTTTGACAGCTCCGATTGGGGTAGCCGCATCGAGGAAGGCTGGTTTAGAACCGGTGACGTTGGATTTCTCCACAAAGGTGAGCTGTATGTCCTGGGTCGCCTCGACGACGTCATTATCATTGGCGGCAGGAATGTTCACCCCACGGATATCGAGGAGCTGGTCTCCCGGCATCCGGCGATTCACCCTGGCAGGGCGGTTGCCTTTGGTGTCCGGAGCCTGGAGAGCGGTACCCAGGACCTGGTCGTGGTCGCCGAGGTGAATACAGATGGAGAGTTGCCCGACGCCCAATCGATTGAAGTCGATCTGAGAGAGCAGATTGTGGCTCATCTCGGGTTCGCCCCTCGAACAGTGCGAGTGGTGAAGCCGGGTTGGATGGTCAAGAGTACCGCCGGTAAGCCGGCCCGACCGGCAACCCGAACCCGGTTTCTCGAACAAAACGCCGATCTGGTGAAGGACTACAAATGGACCCCCGATCCGTGGAACAACTGAGCAGCAACATGATTCGGGCTCTCAAGGAGAGAGGACTGCTTCTCTCCGATACCTCGATCGATCTCGATACTCCCCTGGTGTCCTCCGGCATGATCGATTCCTTTGGGCTGGTGGAGGTCCTGGAGGTTCTCGAGAGTGTCAGCGGTCTCACGATCCCTCCCGGGCGCGTCAGTCCACAGGATCTGGACACGGTCGGGTCTATGCTCAAAGTGGTAGCGAAATGGGGAAAGAGGGTGTACTAGAAGTATGGCGTCGCACTCAGATTCGGGGAGGCAAGTCCTCTCCTGGGCTCTCTATGACTGGGCCAATTCGGCCTTTGCAACCACCGTCATGGCCGGCTTCTTTCCCGTGTTTTTCTCGAGTTACTGGAGCACTCAGCTTTCCGCTGCAGAAAACACTTTCAGGGTGGGTGCAATCAATTCCCTGTCCAGTTTGGCTATCGTCTTTCTGGCTCCCCTACTGGGGGCCATTGCAGATCAAGGGAGCCGCCGCAAGAAGTTCCTGATCCTCTTTGCCTACATGGGGGCTCTCTCAACCATCAGTCTAACTGTGGTCTCCCGCGGTGAGTGGCAATTGGCGGCCCTTTTCTACGTCCTGGGAGCCATCGGGTTCTCGGGGGCGAACACTTTCTACGACGCCCTTCTTGTGGGTGTCTCTCCCCCTCGGGAGAGGGACTGGGTCTCGGCTCTGGGTTTTGGACTGGGCTATCTGGGTGGCGGGCTTCTGTTTGCCCTGAACATTGCGATGGTGAGGTTCCCCGGATTCTTTGGACTGAACAGTCCGGAGCAAGCCATCCGCCTTTCTTTTGTTAGTGTTGGTCTGTGGTGGATCGTCTTCTCAGTTCCCCTCGCGCTCTGGGTTAAGGAGCCGGTCTACGGTCGGAAAGCCGTCTCGGGGCTGGAGGCCACGCGCCTTGGATTCCTCCAGCTGAAGTCCACTTTTCGGGGGGTGCGAAAGCTGCGAACGGTTTTCCTCTTCCTGATCGGCTACTGGCTTTACATCGATGGCGTGGACACCATCGTGCGAATGGCGGGCATCTGGGCCATCTCGATCGGGCTCGACCGGCAGGACATTGTTCAGGCTTTGTTGCTGACTCAGTTTGTGGGCTTTCCCGCAGCGCTTCTGTTCGGGAAGATCGGGCAGTCGATCGGCCCCCGTCCGGCCATCCTCATCTGCATTGCCGTTTATGTCGTCACCACGATTGGTGCCACCTTTATCTCCAGCGGCCGGGACTTCTTCTTGCTGGCGATTATGATCGGTCTGGTTCAAGGAGGAATCCAAGCACTGAGCCGCTCCTACTATTCCCGCCTGATTCCAGAGGACAAAGTCTGCCGAGTTCTTCGGCTTCTATAACATGCTTGGGAAATTCGCCGCGGTGCTGGGGCCGATTCTGATGGGTCTGGTCAGCCTCTGGACAGACAACCCCCGAATCTCAATTGCCGCCATTGCTCTCCTCTTTCTGGCAGGGGGATGCTTCTTGATGCTGGTGGATGAAGAGAGGACACCCTCGGGATAGAGGGGACTTGAAGATCGGGAACTCAGTATTTCAGTATGGGTTGATTGTCAGGAAGCGTAATGATCACGTCGCCGGGTCGGGCATAGTCGAGCTTCTCGCGCAGAATGCGCTCCAGCTCTGCCGGGTCACTTTTCATTCTTTCGATTTGTTGAGCCTTCTGCCGGTTGATTTCACGCAACTGCTGGTTTTCAAGTTCCAGTTGCCCGAGTTCAATGCGGGTTCGATCCAATTCTATGAAACCGCCCGAACTGTAGGTGAGCAGGTAGGCATATGAGAAAAGGCAGACGAAGAAGATGATGAGGAGAAGTTCACGACGTGCTTTTCGACTAAAATGCATAGGGAGATTTCAATGATGAGAATTGTGTTGTCGACCATCGATGATGCCCAAAAAGCCCGGGAGCTGGCAACTACTCTGGTGAACCGAAGACTGGCTGCATGCGTCAACATCATCCCCAGGGTCTGGTCAGTGTACCACTGGCAGGGGACTGTGGAAGAAGCTGTGGAAAACCTCTTGATCCTCAAGACCAGCGAAGGGCGGCTGGATGAGTTGGTGGATGGGTTGCGGGAGCTCCATCCCTATGATCTTCCGGAGATCATTGCCCTCCCGGTTGAGACCGGCCTGCCGGAGTATCTGAGGTGGGTGGTGGAATCCACTTCGTGATTCCACGTTCCATGTTCCACGGTCCAAGTTCCAAGTTCGTGGAACGTTCAGTAGGAGACACAGCGGAATCCGACATCCTTGAAACGTTGGTTCTTGCCGGCTGACCGCAGACGGACTCCGACCAGGGCGGAGCGACTGCTCTCCAGAAAGGAGCCTCCGCGAATGATGGATTCGTCGGGCCGGTTGGAAACGGCGGATCGGGTGAACTCGCTGACATTGCCTCCCAGGTCGTAGACCTGAAAGGGAGAGAGGTCCTGTGCACGATCTCCCACGGGCTCGGCCTGGCCTG
Source organism: Acidobacteriota bacterium (assembly GCA_965248635.1). Taxonomy (GTDB): domain Bacteria; phylum Acidobacteriota; class UBA6911; order RPQK01; family CBDAPI01; genus CBDAPI01. The sequence goes on from OZ252114.1 coordinate 1,931,422, forward strand.
AGGCGTAGTTGATCATGCTCTTGGGAGGTGGCCTCTCTCCCCAAGGGAAGGCTCTCGCATCGGAAGCTCCGCGAGCCGCTTTTTCCCACTGAGTTTCAGAGGGAAGTTCGCCACCGATCCAGCGACAGTAAGCAGCAGCATCTGAAGCGGACACCCAGACGACCGGGAAATCGGCTCCCCAGTCGGGGTACTGCTCACCTTCCCAGTGCTGCAGAAAATCCCCGCAGACGGAGGACCTGTACGAGGCAGCCAGGAGAAAGCTCTTGAATTCCCGGTTGGTTACCTCGAAGCGACTTATGTAGAACTGATCCTCGAACTCGTCCCTGGGTGGGATCGTCAAACGCTCTCTCATGTGCTCGACCATCCCGGGGAAATTCATACTGGTCTGGCTGAGATAAAACTGGAACTGCTGCTCCGTAATCCCGAAATAGAAAGGCCCCTTCCGAATCTGGACCATGCTTTTCTTCGCGTCCGGGGGGGCTTCGGGGGAGGGTTGACTCTCCTTTTCGGTTGCGGGTCTGTTCACCGGGAGGGTTCCACAGGCCATCACCGTCAGAAGCGTGAGAACAAGAGGCTTGCAGCTTCTCAACCAGATCATCATTCGAGTTGGCCAGACGGTTCTCAAGTTCCTGTAGAAACGGGGTTCGGGAGGTGGTAGCGGGGTACACTTACCGCTCCGGTCGTCGGGTCTGGTTCCTGGCCGGCGTGGATTGCGTCAGTCGAAAACCCCATAGGGGGGTTGGGCGGTGTTCAGGATTTGGTTTCGTCGTGCTTGTTCTTGGCAGAGCCCTCGCCGTCACGCACGGAACTCTTGAAATTCCTGATGCCCTCTCCGAGCCCTTTACCTAGCTGAGGAAGCCGGCTCGCTCCGAAGATGACGATCACGATCAACAGGATGATACCCAGTTCAGGCAGTCCCAAACCGCCGATCAAAATCAGATCCATAAGATATTCCCTCCCGGCCATGTTAACACACGTTCCTCGTTCCTCGTTGTTGGTGTCGCGCCGCGGATCGGTCGAAGATGACGGAGGTCTCGCCGCTAATCCCGACACCATTTGCCCGGCCACTGCTTCCCCACAAGGAACGAGGAACGAGGAACGATCAAAGTACGACCCGTCGATCCCCCTCCCGCCGGGTGACCCTGCTCTTGTCCAGGTATTCCAGGAAGGGGATGGCCACTTTGCGCGTGAGTCCGAAAAGATTCTTGAAGTCGGCAACGGAGAAGGAAGTGCCCGAAGCGTAGGCTTCGAGGAGGCCGGTCTTCAACTGACTGACCTGCGTGCTGGTCATGAAAAGACTCTCCGAGATGCGTACGATCCGTCCCTGGTGGATGAGAAAGAAGAAAACATCATTGATGTCTTTTGCTTTCCGGCCCAGTTGAGCGGCGAGCTCCTCCACCCTGAGAGCCGAGTGGGAGCCGGCGTCGAGAGTTGCGAGAATCCGTTCCTGCAGCCGTTCCTGATCCGGAGTCAGGGTCGCTCTGTGTTCAGCATGTGACACGGTGTGAGCACTGGCTCGAATGCGCGACTCCGTCTCCAAATCCTGCAGCACTGGATTGAAGTAGCTGTTGGGAGCCCAGCTCATGAACCGCTCTTTCAGTTCCTCCCTGGGAATCCCGTCAAGGAGTGGATTCTGGCCGTGAAACCGCCGGGTGTGGTCCACGATCCGATCTTTCAGTTCCGCCAGGGAGTCGTCAGCCACGACAAGATCGGCTGCCTCAAACCGGGTGAGCCCTGAAGCGGACTGGAGCAACTCCTGAATGGCGTCTTCGGTCAGTCCGGTGCGGGCCTGCAGTTCTGACAGTGAGGCTCCCCGAAAGCCCCCCCTCCTGACGTAGTACTCAATGGACCTCGGCAGTCGATCGTCGCGGTTGCAGGCCCAGGCCTCCTGCAGCTCGAGCAGGCCTGGAGAGGCCCTCTCGAGATCTCTTCGTCTGCGCTTCTGTGCCCGGCTGTCAAGGACGGTCCCCCCTCCAATCGTTGTCAGAGGCGAATAGCGTCTGATGATAAAGCGATCACCCGCACAGGCAATCACGGGTGCTTCCAACCGCAGTTGCACCAGCCCGGTCTGGCCCGGTCCCAGGTCTTTCCTGGCGATTGGGTAAACTCGACCGATCACTTCAGTGCTGCCGTGATGAAAGCGAACCGGCGTTCGCGGGCGGAGCGGTGCAGGGGCGGAGGCAAGGAGCTCCAGGGCGCCATCGAGAATGAAAGAGGAGCGGAAAACCCCCGGCGAGCCCAGCACCATTCCTCGCTGCAGCTTGCCTTTGTCCATTCCCGTGAGGTTGAGAGCAGTTCGCTGGTGGACTGTGGCCTCTCCAGCAGGACGACCATAGATCTGCAGGTTTCTCACGCGCCCCTGTGAGCGCGACGGATAGGCCTGTACTTTGTCTTCTTTTCGAATCGTTCCCTGCCAGGTGGTGCCGGTCACGACGGTACCGAATCCCCTGAGTGTGAAAACTCGGTCGACAGGCAGCCGGAATTGGTGCCGGAACTGAAGATCGCTGTCCAGGTCGAGCTCGGTAAGTTGCTTTTCTAGGAGGGCCCTCAGCCGGTCCATTCCGCGGCCCGAGTGGCTGTCGACGGAGGTCATGGGTGCATTCTCGAGAATCGTTCCTCGCAGCAGTTCGGCTACTTCTTCCTTGACCAGCTCAATGAACTCAGGGTCCACCAGGTCCCTTTTGGTAATGACCACAATCCCGTGCCCGATTCCCAGCAGGCGGCAGATCTCGAAGTGCTCACGGGTCTGCGGCATGATCGATTCGTCAGCCGCTACAACCAGGAGGACGAACTGGATCCCGCCGACACCCGCCAGCATATTCTTCACGAACCTCTCGTGTCCCGGAACGTCGATAAAGCCGACCTGGAACGGTCCGATTCGTGCGTGAGCAAAACCAAGATCAATGGTGATGCCGCGCTGCTGTTCTTCCTTGAGGCGATCGGCGTTGATTCCCGTCAGGGCCTGAACGAGACGAGTTTTGCCGTGGTCGATGTGACCTGCGGTGCCGATGATCAAATGTTGCATGGCCGTTTCAGCGGAGGAGTATACCTGCAACCGACTGCCGGGGACGACCCACTGCTGGTTCTTCGACCGGTTGTCATGTTTCTCCGGCGGCCGTTTGCGTTATGGGTACAGTTCCTGCGGAGTGTGGGAGGCCCCTCCCACTTTCATGAGCGCGCAATCTGGAGACTTTGACACCGTCCGGGCCGGCCGGTGGTAGAATGCTGGGCTTCTAGACTAGTGTAAGGACAGATCATGTTTGAAAGCCTGTCAGATCGAATTCAGGGGGTTCTGAAGAACCTCCGCAATGAAGGGCGCATCAGCGAATCGCATATCGACCAGAGCATGCGCGAGATTCGGATTGCGCTGCTCGAAGCAGATGTAAACTTCAAGGTTGCCAGAGAGTTCATCCAGAAGGTTCGGGGCAAGGCACTTGGAGAAGAGGTTCTAAAAAGCCTGACTCCCGGTCATCAGGTCGTGAAGGTCGTCCGTGACGAACTCGTCGAACTCCTGGGTGGTAGTTCGTCGCGTGTAGAGTTCGGACCGGCCCGGCCATCCACGTTCATGCTGGTCGGACTACAGGGCAGCGGCAAGACGACGACAGCGGGCAAGCTGGGTCTGTGGCTTCGAAACCAGGGTCGGCGCCCGCTTCTCGTCTCAACCGATGTCTCCCGCCCGGCGGCAATCGAGCAGCTCCAGGTGATCGGGGATGCCATTGAGATCCCTGTTTTCTCGGATTCCAGTCGCGATGCTCTGGACCTGGCTCGCAAGGCCCATTTCCACTGTCGCAAAGGTGGATTCGACGTTCTACTCGTGGATACAGCCGGGCGCCTTCACATTGATGAGGAGCTGATGGCCGAACTGGAAGAGATGCAGGCGCAGTTGCAGCCGATCGAGACCCTGCTGGTTGCGGATGCCATGACCGGCCAGGATGCAGTGATCTCGGGCCAGCGGTTCGACGAACGAGTAGGACTGACGGGTGTGATTCTCACCAAGCTTGACGGCGATGCCCGGGGCGGGGCTGCTCTGTCGATCCGGTCCGTGACCGGGAAGCCAATCAAGTTCGTGGGGGTTGGCGAAAAATACGACGCTCTGGAAGCCTTTCATCCGGACCGGATGGCCAGTCGCATTCTGGGAATGGGCGACGTCTTGAGCCTCATCGAAAGAGCCGAACAAGTGGTGGATGAGGAGCAGGCCGAGGACATGATCCGGAAGATTCGACAAAACGAGTTCACGCTAGAGGATTTCCTGGGCCAGTTTCGGCAGTTGCGGCAACTCGGGCCCCTGGATCAGCTCCTCGGACTTCTGCCCAAGACCGGTCCCTTGAAGGGGCTCGACAATCTGCAGGTTGACGAAAAGCGGCTCGGTCATCTGGAAGCCATCATTTGCTCCATGACTCCCCGCGAGCGCCTCAATTACAAGATCATCAAAGGTTCCCGGCGAAAGCGTATCGCCCGGGGCAGCGGGCGGCCGGTCTCAGAAGTAAATCGGTTGCTGAAACAGTATGTGCAAACCCGAAAACTCATGAAAAAGGCCAGTAAAGGCTTATTTGGTAAGAAGTTACCGAACCTCGGTTTTCCTTCGTGAGGAGAACTCTGTTAGAATTGTTAATTAATTTTCCGGAGGACAACTTTTGCTTCGAATTCGACTAAGTCGGCATGGAGCCAAAAAGGATCCACATTATCGTGTGGTCGTTACCGATAAGAGAAGTCCACGTGACGGCCGCTTTGTGGAGGTTGTAGGTTATTACAATCCAGCCTTAAAGCCTGTTCGCCTGCATTTAGACCTGGAAAGAGTTGATCACTGGGTCGGTCAGGGGGCACAGCCTTCTGCGACGGTCCAAAGTTTGGTGAATCGGGTCAGGGAGGAGTCCCAACCTGAGCCCGAAGCACAGGAAGCTTGAAGTCTTCATCCCTTCTCCAAGCTAACATCTGAGGAGCGCCGGATCAGAAGCCGAGGAACCTGGCCCCAACCCTACTCGCTGGAGGTGCCCGATGAAAGAGCTAGTAGAACAGATCGCCAAGGCTTTGGTAGACAAACCGGATGCTGTGAGTGTCACCGAGGTGGTAGGAGAACAGACGACCGTACTAGAACTGAGAGTGGACCAGACCGATCTCGGCAAAGTGATTGGGAAACAAGGGCGTACCGCAAGAGCTATTCGGACGCTGCTGGGGGCGGCAGGCATGAAGCTGCGGAAGCGTTTTCTACTGGAGATTCTTGAGTAGTTGGATGAGTTCATAACCATCGCCAGGATCACCAGGCCCCGTGGTGTCAGAGGAGAAGTCACAGCTCAAGTACTGACCGACTTTCCCGAACGGTTCTGCAAGGTCAGCCGAGTTCGCCTGCTCTGCGATGAGAAGATTCAATGGGCGGAAGTGGAGAGCTTCCGGCTCCGCCAGAACCGTGTCATCCTGAAATTCCTTGGATTCGAAAGCCCGGGTGAGGCCTCTTCGCTTGCCGGCTCTGAAGTCCAGGTTCCTGAAGAGGAGGCGGTCGAACTACCCCCTGGAGTCTATTTTCATTTCCAACTGATGGGCTGCGATGTTTCTGAAGGTAGAAGATCACTGGGTCGGGTCGTTGAGATCTTGGAAACAGGCGCGAGTACGAATCTGCTAGTGAGGACCAGCGAAGGAGCGGATTTCATGATTCCGCTGGCTCAGCAGTTCGTGCGCAGTGTGGATTTGACAAGCTCTTGCATCCAGGTGGAGTTGCCTGAGGGACTTCTCGAACTCGCCCTCCACCCTTCCCAGAAGAGAAAGCGGCGAGGCCGCCCAGATCGTTGAAGGTTGCAGGTTTTTCAATTTTCAATTCCGAGTGACTCATGCGAATCGAAATTCTGACCATCTTCCCTAACCTGTTCGAATCGGCGTTCCGAGGGGGCATTATCCAGCAGGCAACCAGGAAGGAGTTGGTCCAGATCGAGATCACAGACCTGAGAGACTTTACTACCGATCGACACAGAACAGTCGATGATCGGCCCTATGGCGGAGGCGGGGGGATGGTGATGAAGCCGGAGCCGATCTTCGGGGCGGTGGAGGCCTCGAAGAGACGAATTGGAAAGCAGGTTCATGTGGTGCTCCTCTCTCCTCAGGGCGAGAGGCTGGACCAGTCCGCCGCAAAAAGGCTCACAAAACACCAGCATGTTCTTCTCATCTGCGGCCGCTATGAAGGGGTCGATCAACGTGTAGCGGATCATCTGGTGGATGAGGAGATCTCGATTGGCGACTATGTTCTGAGCGGTGGAGAGTTTGCCGCAATGGTTGTTACAGATGCCGTTTGCCGCCTGATCCCGGGAGTTCTGGGCAACGTCGATTCGGTCCTGGAAGACTCTTTCATGTACGGACAACTGGACTATCCGCAGTACACTCGTCCGGCCGACTTTCGTGGTTGGAGAGTTCCACCTGTGTTATCGTGTGGCGACCACGGCCAGATTCGGAGATGGAGAGAGGAACAGGCGTACCATAGAACTCGGACCAGAAGACCGGATCTCCTGGCCAATTCTCTGCAACCGGGTGAGGATGACTAAAGAGAGCCCAGGAACTCAGTAATGAACATCATAGACGAGATTGAAAAGGAACAAATGGAGCGTGAACTCTCAGAGTTCACGCCTGGAGATACGGTTCGGGTGAACGTCAGGATCAAGGAGGGCGGGAAAGAAAGGATTCAGGTCTTCGAAGGAGTCGTCATCCGGATCAGGAACAGGGGGGTCCGTTCCACGTGTACGGTTCGGAAGATTTCCTTTGGGTATGGAGTTGAGAGGATTTTTCCGCTTTACTCCCCAAACATCCAGAGCATCGAGCGAGTGAAGAAAGGGAAGGTTCGCCGCGCCAAGTTGTATTACCTCCGCCAACGAAGGGGCAAAGCCGCCAGGATCAAGGAGATTCGGTAGACCTCTGTTCCGCCTGTGCTCCGCGTCCCATGAGGGCCTTGCGGGATGATGATCGCGAAAGCCCTGTTCTTCCTCTACGTCCTTTACTGCTTCGAGGTCGGAGTGTTTCTGCTCATCTTTCCCTGGTCCAGCATCTGGGACCAGAACTCCCTTTTGAGCCACTATCCGGACTTGAAGCTGATCATTCTGAACAACTTTTTTCGCGGTGCGGTCTCCGGTCTGGGGCTCGCCAATCTGCTTCTGGGTTTCTGGGAAGTTGCTCGCTTTAATGGATACTTTAGAAAAGCGGCGGACCGGGCCTAGCAGTCCGTGGGACTTCCGCCACGGCCTACTAACCCCAATAGTGCTGAATTCGGGCGACGCCTCGTTCGACCGTCGGGCTCGAGATTAGAAACTCCTCAACCCCGTCTGCTTGATCGTAAGCCTGGAGACTGGCGGAGTCCGCGGTGAAGACATTGAACGCGTAGCGACCCGGCAGAAGCTGCAGGTCGGGAAGAAAAAGGGCAGCGTGGAAGAGTCCCGGGCCTTCGTTGGTGAGACGATGCCCATCGATATTTGTGGTCGTGGCGTAGACCAGAACCCCGTCGTTTCGGACCAGTCCGACCCCGATTCCGGCATCATCGGTCTGATGCTCCGGAAAGCGAGCCCAGACATCCAGTCGTAAGGAATCTCCGGGCCGGAAGAGACGCTCCCCCGGGTCAGCCGGCCCCGAGAGTTCGACCCGCTCGATCGAGCTTCCATCCTTTTTCGTAGTTGGATCTTCCGAAGAGGAGTCAGGTAAGTGAGAACTCCTGATCCTGCTGCGACACGAGTCCCGGTACCCGTCCACAACCTGATTCGCCTGGCCTGAGGCCACCACGCGGCCCTTATCCAACCACAGGGCCTGCTCGCAGAGAGACTTCACCTGGATCAGATTGTGGGAGCAGAAAACGATGGCTGTCCCACGCTCCTGGAATTCCTTGATTCGGTCCGTACACTTTTTCTGAAACACTTGATCCCCTACCAACAGGGCCTCGTCGATGACCAGGACGTCGGGGGAAAAACCCGTTGCAACCGCGAACGCCAACCTCAGCGACATACCGGTTGAATAGGTTCTCAGAGGTTCGTCGATACAACCCTGAAGCTCACTGAAAGCGATGATGCCCGGCTCGAGTTCCTGACTTTGGGCTCGCGTCAGTCCCAGCAGAGCAGCACTGAAATGGATGTTTTCACGACCGCTGAACTCGGGATGAAAGCCGGTTCCCAACTCCAGCAATGCACCGATCTTACCCTCCACCAGCACTTCACCGGCGGTCGGACTGGTCGCGCCACAGAGGATCTTGAGCAGGGTGCTCTTTCCGGCGCCATTATCACCGACGACTCCGAGGGCTGATCCTCGGGGGAGCCGAAAACTGACATCTTCGATAGCAGTGAATTGAGGAAGGCCCCGAGTCGGGTTCAAGACCAGGCGCCTCCAGGACTTCCGATCAGGAAGCAGGGGATAGCTTTTCTTGAGGCCCCGAACGGCAATCGCAAAATCGCCCACAATGTAGAACCTTAACACGTTCCAAGGTCCACGTTTCACGTTCCAGGTTCCAGGTTCCAGGTTCCAAGCGATTGGCCGCGTACATCCTCAAAGTAAGTGAAAGCGACGTGGAACGTGAAACGTGAAACGTGGAACCAGAACAGGCTTGAGCCAGACTGTACTCTTCCCCGACAATAGGGGCAATGGACCATGGTGCCAGAGTACTCACTTCCATAAATACGGCGGATGGGGGTTGCGGGCGATGTTTTTGTCGTTCGTCGTCAACGATGGCATCGGCATCGCTTCCTCCTCTCTTCGCAACCTCACCTCGCAAGACCCATCCGCAAACGTTATCGTATTTATGGAAGGGAGTACTAAGGAGACGGTTTTGACAAAGAGCAAGGTCGAGAATCCAGGGCAGATTCGAGACAGGTTTCAGCAGTTCTCGAAGGATCAGTTGGGCCAGCCCCAACCCCGGCTCGAGGAACAAGAGAGATTCAACCGGGAGGGTTGGCAGCGCTGCGCCGAGTTTGGAGTGATGGCGTTGCCGGCAGACCCTGCATTTCGAGGTGACGGCGCAAGCATGCGCCAGATCATCGAGGCATTCGAAGGCCTCGGCTATGGCTGCCGTGATAACGGGCTGCTGCTTGCCATCAGTGCTCATTTGTGGGGATGCCTGCTGCCGGTTGGCACCTTTGGTTCCACCGAGCTCAAGGAGAGATTCCTGCCCTTGCTGGCTGCGGGGCAATTCATCGGCGGGTTGGCAGTGAGCGAACCCGAAGCCGGTTCTGACGCCTTCAGTCTCACCGCCAGCGCCAGGCGTGAAGGCGACCACTATGTCCTAGATGGGGTGAAGACGTTTGTCACGAACGGGACTGTCGCAGATGTAGTGGTGATCCTCGCCCACTGTGACGAGAAGGAGGGCATGGATGCCCTTTCGGCGTTCCTGGTCGAGAAAGACACCCCTGGTTTTCTGGTGGAGAAAAAACTCGGGAAAATGGGGTTGCGAACTGCCGAGATGGCCCAGCTCAGACTGGCGGAGTGCAGGATTCCCGCCGCCAACCGGATTGGTCCCGAGGGAATCGGTCGATCTCTATTTGCCCATGTGATGGAGTGGGAGCGGGCCTGCATTATGGCTCCGGCAGTGGGTTCCATGCAGTTTCTGCTCGATCGGACGATCCGCTATGCAAAAGAGCGGGTCCAGTTCGATGAGCCGATCTCGAGACAACCCGAAGTGGCGGCAAAGATCATCCAGATGAAGCTGCGCGTGGATACCTCCCGTCTGCTTCTGCAGGATGCGGGCCAGCTAAAGGAGGAAGAAGGGCGATCGGTATTGATGGAGGCTTCCCTTGCCAAACTCTACGTCAGTGAGTGCTGGGTCAAGAACTGTCTCGATGCCATGGCTGTGCATGGAGGGTACGGCTACCTCACCGATTTTGAGATTGAGAAAGAGCTGAGGGATGCGATGGGAAGCCAGTTTCATTCCGGAACCGCAGAGATCCAGCGCTTGACGGCTGCCAGAATGATGGGTCTTTAGTACTTCCCGGGGGTGTAATTACTCTGCTGCTGAATCGCTTCTTCGATCGCGTCTCTGATCAACCTCACCTACCGGCGATCATCGACCGTCAGCGCAGAATCAGCTATCGGGAACTCGAGGATCAGTCCTCGAGGGTCGCCTCCTATCTCCACAACTGCGGGATTGGGCCCGACTGCAGAGTGGCCATTCTTCTCGCCAAATCGATCGAAGCCGTAGTCACGATCCTGGGTGTGCTCAAGACAGGTGCCGCCTACGTGCCTCTCGATCCAGGGGCTCCCGGACGGCGGATTGCGAGCCAGTTGAAGGACTGTGAGCCCCAGGCCCTTTTTGTGAACTCCCGCTCGCCCGTCCTTTCCAATGGTCTGCCTTGTGACCCTCTCAGAACCGTCATTGTCGGTGAGCCGGCGGAAACGGCAAGAGAAGGCCTGGAAGCCCGTGGCTGGGACGAGGTTCTCAGCCTTTCCCCTGGTCCGACCCCGGGGCAGCCTGAAGGGGCCGAGGCCGCCTACCTTCTCTACACCTCGGGATCTACCGGCGAGCCCAAAGGTGTCGTCATCTCCCATACCGGGGCCAGAGCTTTTGTGAACTGGTCGGCCGACGTCTTTGACCTGGGCCCGTCGGATCTTGTCTCCAGTCACGCCCCTTTTCATTTCGATCTCTCCATCTTCGATCTCTTTGCCTCGCTGAGTGCCGGGGCCAGTGTCGTGCTGGTTCCGAAAGAAATGTCGGTGTTTCCGGCCAGCCTGGCGGCATTCATCCAAACCCACCAGATCAGTGTCTGGTATTCGGTCCCAACAATACTGTCGCGGCTGGCACGCCAGGAGGAGTCGACGCCCGGTCTTCTGAGATCCCTGAGACTGGTCCTGTTTGCCGGGGAAGTCCTCTCCAGCAAGGACTTTATCAGCCTCAGTCGGTCACTCCCAGACACCAGTTTCTTCAACCTTTACGGGCCCACCGAGACGAATGTCTGTACCTATCATCCGGTGACCAGGGCTCACCCGGATGAGCCGATCCCCATCGGGAGAGCCTGTCCCTATGCCAGAGTGTTTGTTCTCAAAACCGATGTCCACCTGGCACAACCCGGCGAACAGGGAGAGTTGTGGGTAGCCGGGGATTCGCTGATGTCCGGCTACTGGAACCGACCGTCGGAAACCCGAAGAGTGAAACTCTCACAACCCCCCTCTGCCATACTCTCGACCTCACCTGTCTATCGAACCGGCGACCTGGTTCGCGTTTCCTCTGATGGCAACCTGGTTTTCCTGAACCGCGTTGACTCCATGGTGAAGCGGCATGGATATCGGATCGAACTAGGGGAGATCGAGTTCTGTCTAAACGGGGATCCCGACATTCAGGAGGCGCTCGTCCTGGCCCTTCAGGAGGACGAGATCAATTTCACAATTGAAGCGTTTGTTGTTTTCGCGAAGGGGGAGTCAGGGGCCACTCGGGCAGTGGAAAACATCGTCCGACGAACCCTGCTCGACTACATGCTTCCCGATAGGATCCACCTCTTGAGCAGCTTGCCTCGCACCTCCCGTGGCAAAGTGGATCGGGAGAAGCTTCGGAAGATGGCCGTTGACCGTGGGTCCGTTGACCGTTAACGGTCAACAGCTCTCACGTAGGACAGGATCTCTTGTGCCGCGCGTTCCTCTCCGCCAGCCGCCCTGAGGCCCGCTCCCAATTCCCTGGCCGCCGCCGCATAGGCTGGATTGAAGAGTAGTTCGTTGATCGTTTCCCGCAGCTTCTGAGGTGTCACCTCGCGGGGCGAAAGGACGAGACCCGCGCCCAGGTCGGCAACCCGCCGGGCCGCGATTGCCTGCTCCAGGAGGTAGGGTATGATCAGCAGTGGTTTTCCAAAGTAAAGTGCCTCACTCACACTGTTCATCCCACCTCTGCTGATGAAGAGAATGGAACGAGGGAGAATCTTGAGTTGAGGTACATGGGGCTTCAGAATCCAGTTGTCGGGAATCTCGCCCAAAGCCGACCCTGGAAGCTCTGAACTGACCGATGCAACCACGCGATAGGGCATCTGCTTCAGTACCTCAAAGATCTGCCCGTATAGTTCAGGTTCCAGGTTGAACAAGGTCCCCATCGAAACGTAGATCAACGGCTCGTTATCGGGTAGCTGCCAGTCAGGCTCGGCCTGACCTTCTCGTTCTCCCAGACAGGTTCCGACAAAACGAAAGGTTTCACCAAAAGCCTTTGAGAAGGGCTGGAATCCGTGGGAGGTGTAGACCAGATTGAGCTGTTCCGGGCAGAAGTAAAGCTCCATAAGATGGGGGTGCCGGGTTTGATAGTGCTTGCGGATTCGCTTTCGAACCCGAATCGAGCGGATGATGGAGTAGGTCTTGGCCAAGAATTGAGTTGCCGAGAGCGGCGGCCGGTAAAGCCCTCGCCCCAGAGAGGCAACACGCTTGCTGAGGGCAAGCGTCGTGATCGAGGAGATGGCCGGCAGGTCCATCAGATCGGCCAGACATTTACCCCACGGCGCCATGGCATCATGAATCAAGTAGTCATAACCGGAGCCCCGCAGTTCGTCGAGCTCATGCTCGATGACCGATTCCACAGCTTCCATCATCAAATAGGGAAGCTGGCTCAACGAGGCAGTGACGCTGCGTGGATCTTTGAGGAAATCGCTTTCATATTCCTTGTAGGAGGCACCGGTTTTAAGTATAGGACCGCGGAAAACCTGTGAGCTGTAGTAGGTGACTTGTTCTCCCTTCTCGACCAGCTTGCGCACGACCGGCAGGGTGGGATTGGTATGACCATGGACTGGAAAACCAAAAAAAACAGCCTTCACCTGTTTTCACCCCGGTCAGGCCCTCACCTTGGGGAGGAGAGCACTCACTCTCGCTGTGCCAAAATGCACTCAACTGCACCTTTTCTCGTTCTCAGGCATCTTTATTATGCAGTAAGGAGGTTCTGAAGTCTTTTTTGTGACGCTTTTCCGCACGATTCAGTTGTGGTGTACGGGCTTGGGCTGCGTTGGATTTGTGTGCGCACAGCACCCGCCGAAAGCGTTCTGGGTGCTGGGTTCTGGAATTGATTGATCTCAGATCCGCTCCAGGACCTCCAGCACGTCCTCGGTCGACTCCAGGGAAGGGAAGAGGGCGTCCGGAGAACACTGCCTCAGTTGCTCCAGATCAAAGCTTCCGGTTGCGACGCCGACCGCTTTGACGCCGGCTTCCCGGGCGTGAAGGATGTCGCGAGGGGTGTCGCCGACCACCACCGATTTTCCGCTGAAGCGGTTCCCCAGGATCCGCTGGCCCCGCAGTATTCCCGCTCGCACGATTTCTGTTCTGGATTCGCTATCGCACCCAAAGCCACCGAAGTGGAAGAAAGACAGGAGGTTTGCCTGGCTGAGCTTGCGGCGAGCTCCCCTCGCAACATTACCGGTTGCCAGTCCACTGAGGAAATCGTCGCTCTGGTCGAGGCGGTTGAGAAGACTGGTCACTCCCGGGAGCACGTGGAAGTGATCGCAACGGTGCAATTCCTCAGTCAGGTGATGGCCGTAAATAGCCAGAAACTCCTCACTCAAGCCCTCTTCAAGAGAGCCGTCAGCTCCAGCCAGAACCAGGGCCTCTCGGATGATCATCAGATCGGTCTTCCCGTCCAGCGGCAGCTGCACCTTCAGAGTCTTGTTCCGATAGTACTGTTGGATTGTCCTTTCCAGGGCGCGACTCCCTGCTCCCCGGGCCGTCAACAGGGTACCGTCGATATCGAAAAGAATCAGGTGGGTCATGGGGTTGAACTTTTCAGACTCCCGGATCGTAGTCACCGGCAAGAAGTACCCAACCAGGCTGAATACATGAAGGCGATGAATCGTATCAGAATTGGAGCTAATTGTAGCGGGAAAGAGATTTCCCCTGGTTTCTTCTTTTAGAATTAGGAGATCTGGATGTTTGAGCTTTTTCTTGTGTTAGGCCTGGTTGTCTGTGCGGTCATGCTGACGGTGGGACTCTTCAAGCTCGTTTTCGGACTGTTGCTGTTGCCCGTGAAGATCGTCGGTGCGGTCCTTCACCTGGTCGTCAGTCTGGTAGTCGGAATCATCGGCATCGCCGTTACCGTGGTTGTCCTGCCGGTGTTGGCGCTTGTGGCAATTCCAGTCCTGATTGTCCTGAGTATTCTGGCACTCCGCTTGCTTCTCATCTGGGGCCTGTTCCACCTGGCCTTTTGACGCGGGGAGTATTGATGTGCTGAAGCCTTCAGGCATCCTGGAAGCCTGTCTGTACGCCCCTGATCTGGACGCCGCCGAGGATTTCTACCGCGAGGTCGTGGGACTCGAGGTCTATTCCCGCGATCCTGGCCGCGATGTCTTTTTCCGCTGTGGCCAGGGCATGTTCCTGGTCTTTAACCCCGCCCAGACGTCGCGAAATGGAAACTCGCCAGTCCCACGCCACGGTGCCACCGGCCCCGGTCATGTTGCTTTTCGGATTCGGCAAGAGGAGGTCAAGGACTGGAAACAAAGGCTGGAGGATGGCGGGGTGGAAATCGAACAGGAGATTCTCTGGCCCGGAGGCGGGCGTTCTCTCTATTTTCGGGATCCGGCCGGTAATTCCGTAGAGCTTGCCACTGGCGGGTTGTGGGGGCTCTGACGCCCGCGGTTTCCGTTGATCGCGTCTACCGGTCGCTCCGCATTGAATCAGAACCTGAGCTCCAGCGAGGGCTGAGTGGTAGCTGCGGCCTGCGCCCGTGGTTCTGTTGTCACGTTTCCCGGCCACTCCGCATTGAAGTAACACCCGGTCCCCGGATCCGTTTCAGCAGCTGCTCAAGAAGTGGAAAAGGAACAGCATCGTTGTTGGGAAGAGCAAAATCAGGATTACAAGCCCGAACTTTTTCATGCTTTGCTATGATGCCGTAAGGATGTCCCGGCCGCAGCCATTATGAGAGATTTGATCGAGGACTTTGTCTCGAGACCGGTCTGGGCAGTGGTGGGTTTTTCTGCCAATCCCCTCAAGTTTGGCCATCGTATCTATTTTGACCTGCGGAGAGCCGGTTACCAGGTCTATGCGGTCAATCGCCGGGGAGGCAGGCAGGCCGGGGAGTCCGTCTATGCAAGCGTGGAACACCTACCGGTCTCCGTGGATGTAGTCGATGTGGTGGTTCCGCCGCAAGAAGGGATCCAGGTGGTTCGCCAGTGTGTACACAAGAATTTGAACCGGGTCTGGCTACAGCCGGGTGCCGAGTCCCCCTGAGATCATTCAGTTCTGCAATCAAGAGATGATGCAGGTGGTGTTCAACGCCTGTGCCATGGTCGAGAAAAAGAGATTTGCCTCTGTCGAGAGGCAGGAAGAGAGGTAGTTGCCATGCTGAGCAGGCGTCGCTTCCTGGGTTCGATTGGGGTTTCTCTGGGAACCGCCAGCTTTGCCGGGTTGTCCTCCGAGAGCATGGCTCGGGCCCTGGCGGCAGCCCAAGAAGCGGAGTGGCGGGGCATCTCCGCTGAGGAGAGTGCCGCCGATGAGAGCTTCTGGTTCGAAGTTCAGCAGGCCTTTACGGTGGACCGGAGTCTGATCAACCTCAACAACGGTGGTGTGTGTCCCTCACCGGCCATCGTTCAGGAGGCCATGAAACGGCACCTGGATTATTCGAATCTGGCGCCTGCCTACACGATGTGGCGAATTCTCGAACCCCAGAGAGAAGGAGTTCGCCGGAGACTGGCGCGTGCCTTTGGGTCTTCCAGGGAAGAAATCGCAATCACTCGAAATGCCTCGGAGAGCCTGCAGATCTGCCAGTTCGGACACGATCTTGGCCCGGGGGACGAGGTGTTGACCACTGATCAGGACTACCCTCGTATGATCACGACCTGGAAGCAGCGGGAGAGACGCGAGGGAATCGTTCTCCGGCAGTTTTCGATTCCGGTTCCGGCTGAAAATCCGGACCAGATTGTGAGCTTGTTCGAAGAGAACCTAACTCCGCGAACCAGACTGATCCTGATGTGTCACATGATCAACCTGACCGGCCAGATCCTGCCTGTCCGGGAAGTTGTTGAGATGGCGCGGCGTCGGGGCATTCCAGTGATCGTAGATGGGGCGCATGCCTTCGCTCATATTGACTTCCAGCATTGCGATCTGAACTGTGATTACTATGCCTCCAGTCTTCACAAGTGGATGTTCGCTCCCCACGGGACCGGCTTGCTTTATGTCCGGAGACAGAAAATCCGCGATTTGTGGCCGATGATGGCCGCGGGGGTGAAACTGGACAAGAACATCCGCAAGTTTGAGGAGATTGGAACTCATCCGGCCGCCAATTTTGTGGCGATCGCCGAGGCACTGACTTTTCACGAGGGTATTGGCCCAGCCCGAAAGGTGGCCAGACTCCGCTATCTCACCAGGTACTGGGCGGAACGCCTCCTGGAAAACGAGCGAGTGCACCTGAATACAAGTCTCAAGCCCGGGTTTTCCGGTGCCTTGGCCAACTTCCGGGTCGATGGCCTTGACAGCCAGGACTTGGTCCGGCATTTGTGGAACGAACATCACATCCTGGTAACCAGCATCGACCACAAGGACTGCCGGGGAATTCGGGTGACACCGGCCGTGTACACTACCTTGCCGGAACTGGATCGCTTTTGCGATGCCGTTGAGAATGTGATGAAAACCGGGATCGGCAAAGCCTGAACTCCGATCGGGGGAGCGCCTCGATCTGTTCCAGATCAGCCCAGCGGTTTGATGAGAACGACGGCATCCTCACGCCCCTCGTCGGTCGGGTAGTAATCGGGTTTGATCGACTGTCTCTGGAAGCCAATGGACCGGTAGAGATTCAGTGCTTTCGAGTTCGACCTGCGGACCTCCAGGACAGCGTATTCCACGCCGCTGCCGACCTGATGCAACAGATGGTTCAGCAGCTTCCGGCCGTATCCATACCCTCTTGATCTCCGGTCCACACAAATGTTCAGGATATGGGCCAGAGATCCTTCGACCTGGCAGACCCCATAGCCGACAATGCGATGCCCGGCTGCCAGGATCCAGCACTCGCATCCCCGATCGATCAGGATGTGAAAAGAGATATCCGTCCAGGATGGTTGGAAGCTGACCTGTTCGATCTTCATGACCTGGCTGACATGATCGTGGGTCATGCGCTTCAATTCCGGCGTCACCGAGGCAGAAGTCTTGCCTTGATGTCCTGTCAAACCGCGTTCAGCCACCGCTGGATCTCCTCGCAGATTTCACCTCGAACCTGGACTCGGGTCCGACCCAGTTTCTTGAGAGTTTTGAAGGAATGATCACCGCCTTCGATGAAGTGAACATGTGTTGGCCCGCCGAATCTTTTCAGCTCCGTGCCCAACAGGTCAAGGCTGCAGAGGGCGTCTCGTGTCCCCTGGATGAACAGGGCAGGGCATCGGATGTCCTCCCAGTGCGAAGTTCGCGGCTGTTGCGGGCGCTTGGGAGGGTGCAGAGGATAGCCTAGAAAGACGAGTCCGCTCACATTCTCTCCTGAGGCTGCTAGATAGGAGGCGATTCTTCCCCCCATAGACTTGCCTCCGACGAACACCCGGGCGGTGTTCATCGCGCTGACTCGAAGGCCCTTGAGGACGGCTCGAAAAGTCGCTTCCAACCGGGGACGCCGGTCGGGGACCCGCCGTCCCAGCTCCTTGTACGGAAAGTTGAAGCGGATGGTCAGATGCCCCGCCTCCGTCAATCGACTCTGGAAGTCGACCATGAATTCGTGGTCCATGTCCCCACCCGCTCCGTGGGCAAGGATCAAGGCCGTCCCGTGATCTGGGTCGTAGGAAGATGGAACCGCCCAAACACTGGACACAACGATGTCGTTCTCGACCTCGATTGATCGTGTCTCTAGGTCCATGACGGCCCCCGTGCCGGCAAACCGGACTTCAGCATCCCCGACACCTCACGTTGAAGCCTTGCAACGTGTTCTGCCGTCAAGTCTATTACTTCCTTACGGAGATGCGAAGTGCTCAGGACAGCAAGAACTGACAAAAACGATATATAAGAACCGTGAGCCCTTCGCCTGGAATCTGGGACCTCTGAACTGGTACATTGAGTGCCCAGGGCTAGCTGCTGGCTCAGGGTCGGAGAAGGAGAGACTGATGCAAGAGAAAGAGGGCAAGCCCAACAACAAGCACCAAATCCATCGCCGCAAGTTTGTGGAACAGACCGCTGCGGCCACCGGCTTCATGATTCTGAACTCGAATCTGGTGCGGGGAACTGCTGCCAACTCGGCATTGCAACTGGGCGTGATTGGCTGCGGCGGCCGGGCCAGAAGTGTCGGTCACGGGTTTCTCAAGAATACGGCGACGCGGGTACACGCCCTGGCAGACGTCTTCCAGGACCAACTGGATCGCTATGCTGACGGAGTCAACAAGGTTTACGCAGAAAAGGGAACTGGTCCCATCGATCGTTCGCTGCTTTTCAAGGGCCCGGATGCCTTCAGGAAGCTGGCCAATTCCAGCCAGGTGGATGTTGTTCTCATCACCAGCCCTCCCTACTATCATCCCGAGCACCTGCAGGCCGTGGTAGACGCAGGAAAACATGCCTATTGCGAGAAGCCCGTCGCCGTGGATGTGGCCGGCTGCAGGCACGTCATGAAAGTCGCCAGGCAGGCCGAAGGGCGACTCAGCCTGGACGTGGGCTTCCAGATCCGGAGCGCACCACCTTTCATTGAGTTGACGCGAAGGATCCACAACGGAGCACTGGGCCGGATCGGTTCAGGGCTGGCCTACTACTATGCCGGGGCACTGAAGAAGCCGGACTATTCCCACGCCTCGCCTCTGGAGAGGCGGCTGCGTAACTGGGTTTTTGATCGCACCCTTTCCGGGGACATCATCGTGGAACAGAATGTCCACGTCATCGATGTCTGCAACTGGGTGCTGCAGGGCCATCCCATCAAGGCCAGCGGGTCGGGCGGTCGGAAAGTGGTTCACAACAGTGGAAACTGTTACGACCACTTCAATGTCACTTATACCTATCCCAACGATGTCGTCATCACCTTTGCCTCCACTCAATACCTGCAGGGCTGGTTTGATGTCTGCGAGCGCTTTTTCGGAAGCAAGGGTGTCTCGGAAGCCCATTACAGCGAGCCGGTTGCCATTTACGGTGAGGAGCCCTGGGACTACTTTAAGGACCTGGCCTCCCAGATGAAGAAAGAAGACTCCGAGTTCTCCGATACGGGAGATTTCGGTGGCGCCCTGGCCGACTCCGACTCAGAGAAGCAGAAAGGCTTCGAAGCCAGCATTCGGTCGGGCAGCTATCACAACCAGGGCGCCCAGGGGGCCGAGTCAGCCCTGAGCGCTATTCTCGGCCGAGAGGCCGCCTACACGGGTGAGACCGTCAACTGGTACGAGTTACTCCAGTCCAATCAGCACTGGGAAGCCGGCGTGGATTTGACCAGGCTGTGAGCAGTGGAAGTTCCCGGCTTCCGTAAACCAAGAGGATCCTTGCTTTGAGTTTCTCCCAAGCTGAGATCGAGGCCTGGCTGCAGCAGGCCTGGGAGTTTTCGGCCTCCAGGCTCGTGCTGTCAGCGGGGGTTCTTCTCGCCGCGGTAGTCACCTACTTTGTTCTCCGCTGGCTGCTCACTTTTGTAGAGCACCGCCTGACCTCGAAGACAGAGACGGACATGGATGACTGTGTTGTCTGTCTGATGCGCCGGATGCTGCTGATGTCGGTTGTCTTCGGAGCCCTCTGGCGTGTGGCAATTGTCTGGAACCTGGAATTTACAGGTCGCATCATCTCTGCCCTCTGGGTGGTAGCCCTCTCCTTTCCTGTCAGCCGTTTTGTGGCCGACCTCCTAGAGATTGTCGAGAAGAAAATAGTTAACAAGACAGAGACCAAGCTCGAGGACACGGTCCTGCCTCTCGCCAATCGTGTTATCCAGTTTCTGGTCATTGGAGTGGGGATTCTAAGCGGGATGCTGGTGATGGGCTGGCAGATCACTCCCCTGCTGGGAATTGGCGGAGTGGCCGGACTGGCACTCTCCTTTGCGGCCAAGGACACCCTCTCTAATCTCATCTCCGGTTTCCTGCTCATTCTGGATCAGCCCTTTCAGGTGGGTGACCGTATCGAGATCTGGGGAGCCCCCAAGAACACGGCCACGTGGGGTGATGTAGTGGAGATCGGCCTGCGGGCTACGAAGATCAAGACCACGGACAATCTGATTGTCGTTATCCCCAACGCCGAGATGATGAACCGGGACATCATCAACTACACCTCCTCGGGAGAGCACATTCGACTTCGTGTCCCCATTGGGATCGGCTACGATGCGGATGTCGAGAAAGCGAAAGAACTGGTCCTGCAGGTGGCGGCCAGTATCGAAGGCGTGATGGAGAAGCCGGCCCCGGTGGTCATCATTCGGCGATTCGGAGATTCTTCGGTTGATTTGGAGGCGAGACTCTGGGTACGGGACGCGCGCCGGCGCCGGGACGTGGAAGACCAGTTGACCGACGGAGTCAAGTCGGTCTTCGACGCCAACGGAATCGAGATTCCGTTTCCCAAGCGTGACATCTATGTCAAGAATGTGCCGGCTGCAGAGTTGCCAGACTCAGGGTCCTCGGAGTAGGAACGTTCCTCGTTCCTGGTTTCTCGTTCCTGGTTTCTCGGAGAGAAGATGAAATCAGTTGCCTCGAAGGTTTCAGGAAAGAGGTGTATCAAGACGATCAGCCGGTTGGAACGGATGGGCATCCGTTTTGTCGGCACCGACAAGGAAGGTCAGGCTGCTGATTGGATCGAGGGTCGACTGAAGAAGCAACCCTGAAACCTCTGTCGTTATGGTATCCTGCCCGGCAATCAGAAGGAGGATGCATGGCACGGCGTTACTGGCTGATGAAAACAGAACCTGGCGCGTATTCCATCGGTGACCTCGAACGGGAGGGTCAGACCTACTGGGACGGCGTCAGGAACTACCAGGCGCGGAATTTCATGCGGGACGATATGCGGGTTGGAGATGGCGTCCTTTTTTACCACAGTAACTGCAAGCCTCCGGGAGTTGTCGGGCTGGCCCGAATCGTCAGGGAATGCTACCCGGATCACACGGCTTTCGATCCCGGCGACAAACATTACGACCCCAAGTCTGACCCTTCCAATCCGCGCTGGTTCATGGTCGACATGGAATTCGTGGCCGGGTTCGATCAGATCGTTTCACTGGAAGCCCTGAAGGCGGAACCCGGTCTGGGGGAAATGGTGGTCACAAAAAGAAGCCGCCTCTCGGTTCAGCCGGTCACAGCCGGCGAATTCGAGGTCGTCAAGAGAATGGGAGGAGTCAAGTGAGGGGCAACCCGGAACCGGGAACTTACTTCAGATACCGATCCAGCCAATCAAAGAACAGCCGCTGCCACAGAACCCCATTCTGCGGGGACAGGATCCAGTGGCTTTCCTCCGGGAAGTAGACGAAGCGGCTCGGGACACCCCGGAGCTGAGCCGCCGTGAAGGCCTGCATGCTTTCTGTTACGGGCACTCGAAAATCTTTCTGGCCGTGGATGATCAGAATCGGTGTGTCCCAGTTCTGGACATACTGGTGAGGCGAGAAGGCGGCATAGCTTTTTGGTTTCGGATCGAGCCAGTAGGGGCCCTCCAGATCGTGATTGACGAAGAAGATCTCCTCCGTGGCCGCAAACATGCTTTCCAAGTTGAACACTCCCGCGTGGGCGATAAACGCCTTGAAGCGTTTTTCGTGATGGCCCGCCAGATAGAACACCGAGTAGCCGCCGAAGCTGGCTCCCACGGCTGCCAATCGAGTTTCGTCCACATAGGGTTCCGCGGCTACATGGTCGATCGCGCTCAGGTAATCCCGCATCGCCTGACCCCCCCAGTCACCCGCGATCGCGTCATTCCAGGCCTGGCCAAAGCTGGGAAGGCCTCTCCGGTTGGGAGCCACCACGATGTAATCGTTGGCCGCCATGATCTGGAAATTCCAGCGGATGGAGAAAAACTGGCTGACCGTGGATTGCGGGCCCCCCTGGCAGTAGAGAATCGCCGGGTATTTTCGCTCCGGGTCGAATTCGGGAGGATAGATGACCCAGACCAGCATCTTTTTTCCGTCAGTGGTATCGACCCACCGTTCCTCGACTTTCCCGAGCGCGATATTCTGCAGTCGCTCTCGATTCGTAAAGGTCAGCCCGACGGCTTCACCCGAGGTTGTATCCACGCGGTAGAGCTCTGTGGGTGAGGACATGGACATCCTCGAGGCGGTGATCGACTTCGCGCCGGAGCCTCGCTGGAGCGATGTGTAATCGTGCTGGCCGCGAGTGATCTGCCGGACCTTCCCGGAGCTGGTGTCTAGAGCATGAACCTGAGACGTTCCCTTCGTCTCGCTGATAAAGAAGAGCGTGATCTGGTCGCCGGCCGGGAGAAGATGCGAGAGGTTCTGATCGAGACCAGCGCTCAACTCACGCAGGGCGCCCGAGTCAAGATCGTATTCCATGAGTCTCTGGCGATCCGCTTCATAGCCGCCGGTGGCCATGCTCGACCAGAAGAGCCGATGACCATCGGGATGGAAAACAGGCTCCACGTCGTATCCGGGATTGGCGCTGCTCACATTTCGAGTTTCTCGGCTCTCGACGTCATACAGGTAAATGTCGGAGTTAGTGCTCTGGGCATACTCGGTTCCCGAGTTCTTCTTGCAGGTATAGGCGAGAATTCGCCCATCGGGACTCCAGTTGATCTGCTCAACTCCCCCAAAAGGGTTCAGGGGAGTATCGAAGCGCTCCGATTCCATGACGTCCCTGGCCTCACTCATCTTCCCGTCCTGGTAGGGAGCGACGAAGAGATGACTGTAGGCATAGTCGTGCCAGGAGTCCCAGTGCCGGAACATCAGAGAGTCGATGATGCGGGCATCCGCCTCGGGAAGATCGGGATGTCGATCGCTGGCCGTCTGGTCGAGCTTGATGTCCCTGGTGAAAGAGATGTGGCTCCCTGAAGGGGCATAGAGAAAGTTAGAGATTCCCCCTTCTATGTCGGTGATCCGAGACTTGTCCGACCCATCCCGATTCATCTCCCATAGCTGGACTGAGCCGCTTTCCCCGGATAGAAAGCCGATGCGGCGTCCGTCGGGGCGCCAGCGAGCATTGAACTCGTTTCCCTGAAATGCTGTGATCCGGCTCGGTTCTCCTCCCCGGGAGGAAATCACATAGAGGTCACGATTGCCCTGGTTCTTCTCGAGGTCGTAAAACGATACTCCGTAAACCACCCACTGGCTGTCGGGAGATGCCTGCGGGTCGGAGAGACGTCCCAACTCCCAGAGGCGCTCAGGTGTCAGCTTCTCTGAAAAGGTGGTTGTGCCCGGGAGAGCCATGAAGAGGCACCAAACTGCAGCCTTTGAGGTCCGAGACCACGCCCTTGTTGAGCCCATCATTGCTTTTTTTC
The DNA here is from genome assembly GCA_965248635.1 of Acidobacteriota bacterium. Taxonomy (GTDB): domain Bacteria; phylum Acidobacteriota; class UBA6911; order RPQK01; family CBDAPI01; genus CBDAPI01. Next base: position 1,954,660 of record OZ252114.1, read on the forward strand.
TGCCAGTTGCACCCCTTCCTTGAGCGCGAAGAGCATCGTTCGGGAAGCGATAAAGAGGGCCCCGTCGGTGGCCACAGGGGTTGTATAAACGGCTCCCCCCAGGTTGGGCTCCGCTAACAGTTCCATCTTCTCGCCCGCCCGGAGGATGGCCACATCTCCGTCTTCGTCTCCCAGGTAAACCTTGTCGTCTGCGACAAACGCAGAGCCCCAGACTGCCGCGAAGGCATCATAGGTCCAGTAGTGTTCGCCGGTTTGAGTATTGAGGCAATACAGGAATCCGGAGAGGTCGGCCACATAGAGAAGGCCGTCCGCAATCGCCGCTGTTGACATGGTGCGATGAAAGTCTTCACCTCCCCGGTGCCAGACCACGGCCTTCTCGGTCACATCCCCGGTCATGGTCGCATCGATGGCCCAAAAGTTGCCGGGGGCTTCACCGTGTTCCGGGTCCTGACCAACGCCAATATAGACCTTGTTGTCGTGGATCACGGGAGTCGAAATAATGTTGTTCTTGGTGCCTGCCCCTCCCAGTTGCCAGGCGGATCCCTGAGGGTTGCAGTTAAACTTCCAGATCAACTTCCCGGTTTCGGGAACGAAGGAATAGATCCAGCCATCGCCCCCGGGGAAGACGACCTGAGGTTTGCCGTTGACAACCGCGTAAGCAGGATTCGACCAGGATCCGTGGAGAATCCCCATCCCGGGTGAGGCGTCTTCCCAGACCACTTCTCCCGTGTTCTTATTGAGGGCCAGAAAGCTGGGCGCGAGCGGTACCGGAATGTTGAAGTGACCTTCATCCACGCCGTTGCCGCTGACTGTAAAGAGGAGATCCCCGACGATCAAGGGGTTTCCTGCCGCCAGGTTGTGGGGGAATACTTCGAGATCCCCGATCATGTCCATTTTCCAGATGACGTCTGCGTCGATCTCACTGGTATTCTCTTCTGCCTGGTAGGGTCCGTCGTTGGCACCGTCACGGAAGCCCGCCGTGTCGGCACAGATGATCTCGGCCCGGTTGGACACGTAATAGAGTCGGTTCCCCTCCACGTAAGGTCCGGAGCAGACACCTTGCTGGGGCCAGTCATGAACTCTGCCGGCCGGCAGCTTGGGATGGGCGGCCTGCCACAGAAACTTACCGTCGGTGGTGCGAAAGGCCATGACATTTCCTCGGTCTCCGGTAAGCTTGGGATTGCGAAGACCCTCATTGTTCGTTCCCACGTAGATCTGCCCGTCGAAAGCCACCGGCCCCCCATAGCTCTGAGTGCCAAGAGCCTGCTTCCAGAGGACGTTCTTCCCGGTCTCGAGACTCCAGTCCGAGGGCAGGTTTTTTGCAGAGGACACCATATTGCGAGACGGAGACCCGCCGAACATGGAGGCCTTTTTCTGGGCCTGGAGAGGAGAGAACGGGAGCCACAGAATGAGAAGAGAAGAAATGAGAACGAGACGTTGCATGTCGTGATCCTATCGGTTCCTGGTCACCTTGACGTTGTCGAAATGAACGGGTGCTGGCGAGTATGCGACCAGCGCTGGGCTCCCCTGTTGCATTGGATGAGGATCCTGGGCCACAATTGTCCAGTCGCCTGGCTCCAGACTCTCTCGGGGCCAGACCTTCCCCCGGATGACCGCCTTCCCCTGGCTCGGTTCCACCCTCAGCTTGATGCGATACCAGCGGTCGGCCTCCCATTGAAAGGGTACCTCAACGGCCATTCTGCGCTCGGCGGTCCAGGATCTTACTTGGATCTGCTGATGCGCTCCCATAACGTCCAGAGTATAGCCTCCGTTGATGAGGCCCATGTCGGGGACTCGCCGGCGCGTTCTCGTAGCCCGAAGATCGGCTTCGATCGTGTAGTCGCTCCAGTCGGATGGCCCGACAAGAGTCCGATGCCGATGGATGGAACGAGCCGCAGGATTCTTGACCAGAAAACGGTTACTGCTCTCGTCCTCCTGAACTTTGAAGTGAATGCGAGCCCCCAGAAAGTAATCCGGGACCTGATCCACCGGAGTGGACTGAAAGTTTATTTCGAGTTCAGGACCACCGAACACCCGGATACGGGCTTGAGCAGTCAAGCTTCCAAGTTTCGCCTCGAGCACACCCACCTGTACGGTTGACTCGCTGTCCGCCTCGAACTCGTCGCCATGATTGATCAGCCCGTCGAGTCCAACCAGGCCCCACTCGGCCTGCCGTTCACCCAGGGGGCGGCCCGCCTTGTCAAAGGCCTGCACCTGGAACACTCTTTTTTCCCCAGGATGCATTCGTACTTCGGCGGGAACCGCCAAAATCATGGCAGCGTCGCCCCTTCCCGGCGGCATGGATGCAGCTTCCGGTCGACGCATGACAGGCTGTGGCGCGGTGGATGGATCTCCGATCGCGTAGATTCCCTCTTCGGTGGTAAAGAAAATCCGGCCGTGGGCAATGGCGGGGGACCCATAAATCTCTGCTTTTCTTCCTGCCCCAACCGTCAGGGTCTCTTGGTCCAGCGAGCGGGCTCCCCTGTCGCCAATCTCAAGGATGTGGAAGCGTCCGTTCACTTCGGTCACAAAGATCTTTCCGTCGGCCCAGGCAGGAGAGCCTTTCCCCACAGTTCCAAGACTAAGGTCCCAGAGCTGGGTTCCACTGGACGCCTCCAGGCAGTGGAGGTTGGCCGAGTTGTCGACCACATAGAGTCTTCCGTTCTTGAGCAGGGGTGAGGAAAACCCAACGGAGAGGTGGGTTCGCCACTTCTCGTGGGTATCGGTCACGTCACCGTCACCGGTTGCATCGATTGCAACCACCGCTCCCATCACACCTCCCCCAATGTTCTCTTCGCTGTGGGTGGCGTAGACGGTCTCATTTTCGACCACAACCGAGGTGTTGAGGCCCCGCTTGCTGAGCCGGAACCGCCACACCGATTTTCCGGTACGGGCCTGGATGGCGCAGATGGACCCGTCGGCATTGCCCTGAATGAGCAGACGCTGGCCTTCGATGGTGGCGACGGCCGGAGTCGACTGGGTGTTCAAGTCCGGAGGTCGCTCACCCGGGGTGGCCACCCACCGCAGTTCTCCCGTCCTCTTGTCAAACGCAAAGGTCCGGTGGCGGGGTGCAGACCATGCGCCCCAGCTTCCGCTGACAAAGGTAACGATCAGGCGGTCTTCGTCGACTACCGGTGTCTGTGTTCGCCCTCCATAGCCCGAAAAGAATCCGAAATCCTCCGTCAGCGATCGGGACCAGACCACTTGTCCTGCGGCGTCCAGGCATAGAAACGCTCCTCCGACTCCCTGCACATAGATATATCCGGTTTCCGGATCGCCGGCGATGTTCGCCCATCCGACTCGATTCCAGGGAACCGTTGTCAGGTGTACGTTGAAGCGATGCTCCCACAGCTTCCGACCTTCTACGATGTCAAAACAGGCGACCGTCTCCTGACGGTGAATCCCTTCGCCGACCCGGCCGTTGGCACAGACCCTTTTCCCCAGGACAATGGGCGTGGATCGGCCTGTGAAGGGTTGGCTCCAGAGCAAGTTGGTGCCGTCCTTGGACCAGTCGGAGATCAGCCCCGTTTCGTTGGAGATGCCATTTCCGTTGGGTCCACGCCAGGCCGGCCAGTCAGAGGCCAGGCAAGGCGCCGCCACACAAAAGAGAATACATGCGTGAAATAAGAGCCGTGCTAGCCGCATCGTTATTTGTTCCGGGTTCCTCGTTTCTCGTTCCGGGTTTGGAATGCAGGAGGACCTTCCGTGGTCCGATCAGATCGCGCTATGTTCCAGGTGCGAAATATACCATTACTCAGTGATCCCCTTCATTGGCCGGCGAACCGGCATCTTCAGGCGGTATTTTGGGAAGCGCGGGGAGATCGGCATCCCCCTGACTCCAGTTTTTTTGTAGAGCCCTGACGGCCTCAACCAGAGAGAGTCGATCCCCGGCGGCCTGTGCTGCACTCGCCATGCCCATGAGAGAAAGGGATCGCCCCGGGTTCCTGCGCAGCGACTCGGCATAGGCCTGTTGAGCCTCTGCTGGCTGACCCACTGCAAACAAAATGTCTCCCAGCATTTCGAAGGCCGGTTTGATCGGGATCGGAGGCCCGAATTCTGCGCTTTTCTCAGCCTGCAGGCGGATCGCTTGATTGACCTGATGCAGGGCCTGCGTCTTCTGATCCAGCCGCAGCAGCAGAAACGCCTGCAACTCACGGGCCATGATCTGGACAGCCTGCTCATCGCTGGCCGGGCGCTCCTCGGGCTTGGGCAGGCGTTTTATCTTCCGGACAAGCCGAAGCGCCTGGTCCGGGAAACCCTGGAGAACCAACTGCATCCCGCGCGCGAACAACACAGTCGCCTGGGCCTTGACCCTGAGATCGGAGACATCGAAGTCCTCGAGAAGGTCCGAGCCCCAGTCTCGGGTCTCAATGATTTGGGATGCTCGCAGGTAAGCATTGGTGCGCCGGCCAGACGGAGAAGGATCGTCGGCAGCCAGGTCGCTGACCTGCTGCAGGGTGCGACCCGCTTCCTCATAGCGTCCGAGCTGCAGAAGGCTGTAGTGCTTCCACCACAGAGCATGGTAGGCCTGGCCCGGGCTCTCCTTGTCGAGCGCCGCCTGCGCCGAGGCCGTGTTTGAGTCAACTGACTTCTGCCAGCGTCCCATGGCCATGAAAATGTGCGACGGCATGTGGAGGGCATGGGGTGCGCCGGGCGCAATCTCGGCATAAACCCGGGCTGCTCTCACGCCCAGGGGGGCATGGATCGGTTCGTCATAGGAGTGAATCAAATAGTGGGCGGCGCCGGGATGGCGGGGATTCCGGGCGAAAACTTCTTCAGCGATGGCTGCCGCTCGTATGTAGGTCTGGAAATTCCGCTCGCCCCCGGCGGTCCCCAGCACGGAAAGGGCGTAAAAGCTGGCGGCTTCCAGATCATCCGGATAGGCTGCAGAAAGTCTCTGCATGGCATTGGAATACCTCCAGTCGCAAGTGGGCTTCTCCTCCTTACAGTACAACTCGTCAAGTGCCCGAAGGTATCCCTTTTCACGTTCGGTTGGGGCTTTCTCCAGTCGCTGGCCTGGAGTCTCCCCCAGCTTCAGCAGGGCTGCCCGAGCCTTCTCTTTGTCCTGCTGCCGCCACAGGGGATGGTTATAGGTCATCGCCTCACCCCAGTAGGCCAGGGCAAATCCGGGATCCGTTTCCTGGGTTTTCAAGAACTCCCGACGGGAATCTTCGTACTCGAAGCTGTGCAGGAGCAGAACCCCCCGTTGGAAGTGGGGCTGCGCTTCAGGAGATCCGGAATTGGGAAAGTCAATGTCACCCAGATCGCGTTCGGAAGCAGCCAGCGCCAGCGCCGGGGCCGAGAGGGCGACTAGAAACGGCAGGAAAACGAGCGAATGCATGTGAGCCAACTAGCTCAGTTTGCTCTCTTTATAGATGACGTGCTTGCGAACCACCGGATCGTATTTCTTGAGCTTTAGCTTGGTCGTCGTATTCCTGCGGTTCTTCTTGGTGGTATAGAAATGACCGGTTCCGGCCGTGGAGACCAGCTTTATTTTCTCGCGCATCTTTCAATCTCCCTCCGGGAGAGTGTGACCGTATTTTCGGCGAAAGCGCTCGACCCTCCCCTCCGAGTCAACCAGCTTCTGCTGGCCGGTCCAGAAGGGATGACTGGAAGAAGAGATCTCGATGCGGATCTCGTAATGCTCGACACCGTCGATCTCACGAGTCAATTCGCTGGTGGCAGTAGACATCGTAACCAGTTCTTCATTCGTGCTGCTGTCTACAAAGACTACCGGATGGTACTGCGGATGAATTCCTGACTTCATGGTTCTTCCTCACCCATCGGCAAAACCACTATTTTGCCTCAAAACAATGGCCCAGAACAAGGCCTCACTTGCCCAGTGGGTCGGGAAGGGGTTAGACTCGCCCGCAACCATAGACTCAGGAGGCAAATATGAAAGCTCTCATTAGGACGCCCTTGATCCTGGCTGCAGTGATCATCGTGGCGCGGCTCGGGCTGGAGGGAGTTGGCGCTCCCGGGATGATCACAATGATCGTTGGCGTGACCTGGCTCCATTTTCTGGTTCCGATTTATCTTGGCGTTCGAATTGCCGGTGCGGGCGGCTCCAGCCCTTTCAAAGATCTGTTCAAGGCAGTTTTCTTCTTTACGCTGTACACACGTCTCATGGTCATGGTGACCTACATGCTCGCCTATTCTCTGGGGTGGACTGCCACTCGCTTCAGCGTTGACGGAGGAGGAGGGGTCGGTGCCGAGTCGGCTCTGCAGGGAATGCTGATCACTCCCGTGACCAACTTGCTGATTACGGTGGTCTTTTTTCCGATTATCGGCATGATTCTGGGTTCGATCACGCTGTTGATCAAGCGGAAAACGGCTCCGGCCTCAGCCTAGCGGTTCCGGGTTCCGGGTTGGCCGCGGCCCCGCCCGCGGTTCTGTGGATCACTTCGACCGGCCACTATCAGGGCGTCGGAACCCGAGCGTCAGCGAAGGCTGTTTTCCGTTATCTCGAGACCGGCCCTTCAGACCACTCCAGAATCTCCTCGACGCTGCGGCGCGAGATGCTGTGATACCCGGGACGGGCCTTCCGGTAGATTTTGGTGGCCCTCTGTGAGCCTTCCTTGGTTCTGGCCAGCTCCCGATAGAGAGGGAGCAGGAACTTGCGCCGGCCCTGCCGGGTCAGAAAGCCCTCGAGTGCTGGATCCGCCGCGTATCCTGTTTTAATAGAGAGCAGTAGCCAGTCGTGGAGAATCTCGGAGTTCCTGGAGCGTGTGAAGTGAAAAGTACGGTCTAGATCCGCCAGACGAGTGGGGTCGAGGTCGACGGGCAGATTGCGGAGAAAATAGAGAAAGTGGTGAGCTGTCCAGTTCTGCGAATCCAGTGATGAGGCCGCGGCACCCGCGGTGAAAGCGGTGATCTGGGCGCGTACCTGCTCCAGGGCACGGGATCCGGGCTCCGGGCAGTTGGAAGGGAGGCCGGGCCCGTAGATCCAGTTCTCGATCTGAAGCGCTTCCTCCAGCCTACTGTCATCGAGCAGCAGGTGGTCTCTGAGGTAGCGCGTAAATGTGCGGGAGTCCATTGTCTGAAACGCATACTCGTCGAAGTATTCAACCAGAAACCGATCCCAACGCTCGCGGCCCACAGCCTCCTCGATAGCCCGCAGAAAAAAGTGTCCTTTGTCGTACGAAATCGTGGTCATACCCGCGTCGGGATCGCGGCCCACGAGATCCAGGTGCAGCCAGGTGTCTCTGGGAGTGGACGTGAATTCGCTCTCCAGGGATTCTCTCAGAGCCGTCAGTTCCAGCTCGGCCAGCATCTCCTCCAACTCCCGGCCATAAACACTTTCCATGATCCGGTGCTCGAAGTAGGTGGTGAAACCCTCGTTCAGCCAGAAATCATTCCAGGTTGAGTTGGTGACCAGATTGCCCGACCAGGAATGGGCCAGCTCGTGTGCGATCAGTCCGACAAGTGATCGATCGCCCGCCAGCATGGTGGGGGTGAGAAAAGTCAGCCGCGGGTTCTCCATCCCGCCGAAGGGGAAGCTGGGAGGAAGGACGATCAGGTCGTAGCGCTCCCAACGATAGGGTCCGTAAAGCTCTTCGGCGGCGGCGACCATTTTCTCGGTATCCGCCAGTTCCCAGGCAGCCGCCTCTAGAAGTTCCGGTTCGGCGTACACCCCGGTTCGCGGCCCCAGCGGCTGAAAGCCCAGATCGCCAACGGCGATGGCCAGCAGATAGGAGGGAATGGGCTGGGGCATTTCGAATTCATAAAGACCCGTTTCACTGACACGAGTGGGATTGGCGGCGCTCATGACGACCATCAGGCCGGCCGGCACCTGAATTCGGGCCCCGTAGGTCATGCGTACTGAAGGACTGTCCTGGCAGGGGATCCAGCTTCGAGCCAGAACCGCCTGCGACTGGGACAGCAGAAAGGGGTGCCTTCCCCCGGCTGTCTGCTCAGGCTCCAGCCACTGCAGCGCGGCCGCCTGTGGCGAGGTCCTGTAGTAGATGTGCACCAGCCGTGTCTCCGGTTGAATCACGATGCTAAGAGGCTCGCCCAGATGCTCTACGGTGTCCCCTTTCAGGAACGGAGTCTCGATCTCTTCAGCATCCAGGGTGACTCGTTCGACTTCGAGGTCGCGACTGTCCACAGAAAGCTCCCGGGCACGAGTGAAGTTCTCGATCTGAAGAGAGGCTTTGCCCTGGATCCGCTTCTGTTCGAAGTCTACGGTGAGGTCCAGTTCAAGATGCTTGACCACCACGCGGCCGGGCCTGGAAAACGAGTGTGGGTCAAGTGCGGGCGGCGGAGAGAAAGGCCTGTCTGATTCAGACGAACAAGAGGATGCTGCAGCCAGAAAAAAGCCCAGCAGGAGTAAGAAAGGGAAACCAATATCGCTCATTGTTCTGCCTCCTCGCTCGATCCGCACGGGTCAATTGTAGGCCAGGTTGGAGCGCAACCAGGATTCGATACGGGTGGGGGAGACTCCTTTTCGGCGGGCGTAGTCCCTAACCTGGTCGCGGCCGATCTTTCCGACGCCGAAATAGCGACTCTCCGGGTGCGAGAAGTAGAAGCCGCACACAGAGGCCGCCGGATCCATGGCGAAGTTCTCTGTGAGCCGGACACCGATTTCCTGTTCGGCATTCAGGAGCTCGAACAGCTTTGCCTTCTCGGAGTGATCCGGGCAGGCGGGGTAACCGGGAGCCGGTCTGATCCCGCAGTACTTTTCGCCGATCAATTCCTGGTTCGTCAGCTTTTCATCGGATGCGTAGGCCCAGAACTCCTTGCGAACGCGTTCATGGAGACGCTCTGCGAAGGCCTCTGCCAGTCGGTCCGACAGGGCCTTCAGCATGATGCTGTTGTAGTCGTCCTGCTGGGCCTCGAACTGTCTGGACTTGTCTTTGACGCCGATGCCGGTGGTCACCACAAAGCCTCCCAGGTAGTCGGGTATACCACTCTCGGAGGAGGCCAGAAAATCACTCAGGCAGAGGTTGGACTGACCACCGTGATACTTAACCTGCTGGCGCAGCATATGGAAATCGAGCAGCGCTTCCCGGCGGTCCCCATCCGCATAGATCCGGATGCTGTCTCCGCTGCTTGCAGCCGGCCAGAAACCAAGGGTGGCTCGGGCCCTGATCCAGCGCTCTCGAATCATCCTGTCCAGCAAGCGCAGGGCGTCGTCGTAAAGCTGGCGTGCCGCCTTTCCGACCTTCGGGTCATGGAGCAGGTCGGGGAAGCGACCGACCAGTTCCCAGGCCTGGAAAAAGGGACGCCAGTCGATTCCCTGGGCTAGTTCTTCCAGATCGTAGTCTGAGAAGGTGATCTGGTCTGTCTGTCCGGGTGGAAGGGGATACCTTCCACTCGAATCCAGGGTGAGACGGTTCTTGCGGGCTTCCTGGAGCGAGAGGATCCGGGGCGGCCTGGCCCGGCGCTTCTCTCGCAGCCTCTGATAGTCGCCCTCGATGTCTCGAAGGAGTGCTTCCCGCTTGTCCGTGTCAAATAGCCCCTGAACAAAACCAATCACGCGCGATGCATCCGGAACGTGAACAGTTGGTCCGCGATACTGCGGAGCGATCTTGAGAGCTGTGTGAACTTTGCTGGTGGTTGCGCCACCGATCAGGAGTGGGAGATCGAAACCCCGGCGCGACATCTCCTCGGCGACGACACCCATTTCCTCCAGACTGGGGGTGATCAGACCCGACAGGCCAATCGCCTGGGCGTCCACTTCCAGGGCGGTGCTCAAGATCTTGTCCCCTGGAACCATAACCCCCAGATCGATCACCTCGTAGCTGTTGCACTGAAGGACTACACCGACAATGCTCTTGCCGATATCGTGCACGTCTCCTTTCACGGTAGCCATGACGATCCGGCCCTTCGAGCGGGAGGCTGTCCCCTGTTTTTCCGACTCCATGAAGGGCTCGAGCCACACGACCGCCTTCTTCATGACCCGTGCGCTCTTCACAACCTGAGGCAGGAACATCTTCCCGGAACCGAATAGATCGCCCACGATCTGCATCCCCGCCATGAGGGGCCCCTCAATGACATCAAGAGGGCGCGGGAAGTTCTGCCGGGCTTCTTCCGTATCGGCCTCGATAAACTGGGTAATCCCGTTGACGAGGGCGTGCTTGAGCCGCTCGTCAACCGTCGTTTCTCGCCAGGACAGGTCAGCCTTTTTTCTGGCAGTCTCGCCGCGAAAGCGTCCCGCTTCCTCGAGAAGATTCTCCGTCGCGTCTGGAGTGCGGTGAAAATAGACATCTTCGATTCGCTCCCGCAGTTGCGGCGGGATGTCCTCATAGATGCCTATCTGCCCGGCGTTGACAATCCCCATATCCATGCCGGCCTGAATGGCATGGTAGAGAAAGACCGAATGCATGGCCTCGCGAATCGAGTTATTTCCGCGAAAAGAAAAAGAAACATTGGAAAGACCACCCGAAATGTGAATGTGAGGGAGTTCCGCCCGAAGCCTGCGGGCCGCCTCAAAGAAAGCGAGTGCGTACTCGTTGTGCTCCTCGATTCCCGTTGCGACTGCAAAGATGTTGGGATCGAAGATGATGTCCTCCGGCGGAAAGCCGGCTTGCCGGGTGAGAATCCGATAGGCGCGCTTACAGATCTCGAACTTTCGATCAGCCGTGTCAGCCTGACCTTTCTCATCGAAAGCCATCACCACAGCCGCCGCTCCGAAGCGCCGAATCTCTCGGGCTTGTTCAAGGAAGGCCTCTTCGCCCTCTTTGAGGCTGATCGAGTTGACGACACACTTCCCCTGAACGCATTTCAGGCCGGCCCTGATGACCGACCACTTGGAAGAATCGATCATGACGGGAATCCGGCTGATCTCAGGTTCGGACACCAGCAGGTTCAGGAATCGGGTCATGGTTGCCGCAGAATCGATCATGGCATGATCCAGATTCACGTCGAGAATCTGGGCCCCCTCATCCACCTGATCCCGGGCCACCTGGAGGGCTGCTTCAAAGTCTTCTTCGAGCACCAGACGCTTGAATCGGGCGGAGCCCGTGATATTGCAGCGTTCACCGATGTTTAGGAAGCGGCCACTGCCTTCCTCTACACGAAGAGGTTCGAGCCCCGAGAGACACATCTGAGGTTTCCGGCTTGGAATCTCTCGAGGAGAAAAGGGGAGGATCGCCTCTTTGAATGCATGGATGTGCTCCGGGGTCGTCCCGCAGCAGCCTCCTACCAGATTGACCAGTCCCGACTCGGCCCACTCCCCAAGATGAAGGGACATCTGTTGCGGGGTTTCATCGTACTCACCCAGATCGTTGGGAAGGCCTGCGTTGGGGTGGCAGCCCACCGCGGTGTCGGCGACTCGGGCCAGTTCGGAAAGATAGGGTCGCAGCTGGCCGGGGCCCAGGGCACAGTTCAGGCCCACAATCAGTGGTCTGGCATGGCGGATCGAATACCAGAAGGCCTCCACCGTCTGGCCCGAGAGCGTCCTCCCGGACAAGTCGACAATCGTCCCGGAGATCATCAAAGGGATCTCCTGCCCCCGGGACTCGAAGAGTCTCGCCAGGGCATAGACGGCAGCTTTGCAGTTGAGCGTATCGAAAACGGTCTCAATCAGGATCAGATCGACGCCCCCGTCCATCAGTCCGCGGGCAGCTTCCCGATAGGCTCTTGCCAGGTCGTCAAAGCTCGCCTCTCGTGAGCCGGGATCGCTCACGTCAGGAGACATCGAGGCGGTCCGGCTGGTGGGGCCCAGAACTCCCGCCACGAAGCGAGGCGACTCGGGAGTTCTAGCGCTCTGCTGCCGGGCTGCCTGGTGGCCCAGGCGTGCCCCGGCTACATTTAGCTCATAGGCCAGTTCGTCGAACCGATACTCTTGCTGGGAAGGAGCCGTCGAGTTGAAGGTGTTGGTTTCAATGATGTCCGCTCCAGCCTCCAGGTAGGCCTGGTGGATGCCCAGCACGATCTCAGGCTGAGTTAGATTGAGAACGTCGTTGTTGCCCTTCAGATCAAGAGGGTGATCCTTGAAACGCTGTCCCCGAAACGCCTCCTCGTCCAGGCGCTGATCTTGAATCATGGTGCCCGAGGCGCCGTCCAGGAGGAGGATCCTTTCCCGGAGCGCCTTCGTCAGCAGCTCGGTCTGCTTATTCAGAGGCATTGCGGCCTTTCGGAGTGGCGTCTTCGGGCTCAAAGAGATGGCTCAGGAGCGTGCAGATGGACACGGTCGGTTCGGCCCGGTTCAAAGTGTAGAAATGAAACTCTTTGACGCCTTCAATGGCCAGGGAGCGGCACAACTCCAGAGCAATCAGGCCCCCCCGGACTGCCTGCTCACGGGGAGACAATTCGATCCGAAAGAGTCTGTCCAGCCAGGCGGGCACCGAGGTTCCACACTTCTCGGCAAACTTGCGAGCTCCCCGGTAGTTGCGGATGGGTAGAATCCCAAGCACGATGGGAGAGTCAATGCCGGCCGCGATGGCTCGATCACGAAAGCCCAGGAATAGGTCCGCGTCAAAAAAGAACTGCGTGATCGCGCGCGTAGCTCCCGCATCAAGCTTGCGTTTCAGGTTTTCCAGGTCGGCAGAGGCGCTGACGGCCTCGGGGTGAGTCTCTGGGAAAGCGGCCACACTGATTTCAAAATCCGCCAGCTCCCGCAACCCGCCAACCAGATCTGAAGCGTAGGCATAGCCTCCCGGAGCGGGGCGGTAGACGCCTTCTTTGCTGCGAGGGTCCCCTCTCAGGGCCACGATGTGACGAATCCCCGCCTCCCAGTAGCCTCTGGCGATGCTGTTGATTTCATCCCGTCTGGCGTCCACACAGGTCAGATGGGCTGCCGCGTTAAATCCCTCCTCCTCGCGAAGGCGAGTCACTGTCCGGCGGGTGCCCTTTCGGGTGCTGCCACTGGCCCCATAGGTCACGGAGGCAAAATCAGGATCAAGCTGTCTAAGTCTTCGTGCCGAGTCAAACAGGACATCCTCCTGCTCCGGTCCCCGGGGTGGGAAGAACTCGAAGGAAAAACGAAGTCGGTCAGGAGAGTCTGGCATGTGGCGCGTCTCAGTCCGAATCGAGCTCTGATTCGGGCTTCCGGGCCGTCCACACTCCAACGGTGAGGGCTCCGCCGGCAAGTGACAGGTGTTTTCCGGGTTTCAGGTGGGCATCAGCCAACCAGTCTTGCAGGGTCGCGGGCTTGAAGCCCAGCCACCGATGGGCATGCTCCTCCCTCAATTCATCCAGATGATGCTCTTCAAAGTCGATGATGAACAGGCGGCCTCCCGGGGCCATGAGCCGGCTCGCCTCGGCGACCACCTGTTCGGGCGCTTCGGCAAAATGGAGCACCTGATGAATCGTAACCGCGTCGAAGCTCCGGCCCGGCAGCGGAATCTGGTACATGTTGCATCGCCTGAGTGCACAGTTACGGATCCCCGTTCGCGCCAGGTTGGCTCTTGCCACCTGCAGCATCTCGGAAGAGGAATCAATCCCCGTCAATTGAGAGACTCTGGTCGCGAGAAGCTCCAGCACTCGCCCTGTGCCCGTGCCGATGTCGAGCAGGCGCTGCACCTTTCGGGTCAAGACCAGATCAAGCAGTACCCGCTCTACCTCTCGTTCATCCACATGGAGAGACCGTACCTGATCCCAGCGCTTCGCATTTCTGCCAAAATATTGTGCCGCCTTTTCGGTTCGCCTCTGGAACACCTGCTGCAGACGTTCTCCATCGAGTGCGAAAATGGGGTCGTCCATGGGCATGGAGCCGATCAGGATTCTGGCCAACTCGGCCGAGGAACCCTGGTCGGCCAGACGAAAATAGACCCAGCTTCCCTCCCGCTGGCGATCGAGCAGCCCTGCCTGATGGAGCAATTTGAGATGGCGTGAGATGCGGGGTTGACTCTGTCCTAGGATCTGGGTCAGCTCCGAGACCGTCAAATCAGAATCGGAACAGAGGGCGAGAAGACGGAGCCGAGTCGGCTCCGCAGCAGCCTTCAGAGCGGTCACGAGATCAGGCATTGTAGAATTATAGATATAAGGATAGATTGATGTCAAGAGAAGGAACGGGATAGCCGGGAGGCGGGACAGGCCCCACAACATCAAGAGAGTGGGAGGAGCCTTGGGGCGGCGCGACGTTTAAATTCCCGAGCGCAGCCCCAAGGCTCCTCCCACTCTCGGTCTCCACCACCAGAGGCGGGAGGCGGGAGACGGGAGGCGCGTTCACGGAACTCGGACTGATTACTCCTTGAGCGCCAGGACTGGGGAAGTTGCCAGACCTTGCTCGAGGAAAGCGACGAACTCCTCTTCGTTGCGAGTGAGCCCGGGGAAGGTGGCAATGATTTCGTCGGCCGGAGTCAGGAGGGCGTAGAGGGGCAGGGCAATGGTCTGGAAGCGGTTCTGTTCCATCTGGAGATTGGCTTCGTGCTCGGGCTTGCCTCCATCCGTGTAGAGGCGTAGCAGGACGTACCTCTGGAAAAGCTCCCTGACTGCGGGACGCACGAAAATGTTGGCCTCCATCCAGCGGCAGTTCGTGCAGGTGTAGCCGGTGAAGTCAGCGAAAACTGGCTTTCCGGTTTTCCGAGCGAGCTGGAGTGCCTCTTCATAGTCGGTCAGCCAGTGTTCCCGCTCAGTTTCACCCGATCCGTTGACGGAGACTGTGTTGCCCAGGGCCCACTGGTCCACGCCGTAGTCCCGCGGTGGTAGAAAGGCGTCGAGCTCGCCCAGGGAGGCACCAAAAAGTCCCCTGAGCAGATAGAACGACACAGAAAGAAAGAAGACGGCACTCAAAACTCGTCCTGCTCCGACACGTTGAGTTGGTTCCTCATGGGGAAACGAGAAGTGGCCCAGCAGATAAAGCGTCAGGACCAGAGCCACGGCCAGCCATACGGTAATAAAAACCGGCCGGGTGATGAGCTCCCATTGAAAAACAAGATCAACGTTGCTGATGAACTTCATCGCCGCGGCCAATTCCAGGAAGCCCATGGTCACCTTCAGGGAGTTCATCCAGGAGCCGGCTGTGGGAAGTGACTTCAGCAGGGAGGGGAAAAGAGCCAGAAAGAAAAAGGGTGCCGCAAAAACGGTTGCAAAGGCGCCTACGCCCAGCAGGGCCCACAGCCAGTCCCCCCGGGTGGCGGCTACCATGACCGTACCCACAAACGGCACGGTACAGGTAAAGGAGGTCAGGGAGAAGGCCAGGGCCATCAGCAGGATCCCAGTCGCGCCCCCGGCGGCAGAAGATTTCTTGTCGACCGCGGTGAGCCAGCCCGAAGGCAGGCGGAGTTCAATGGCCCCGAAAAGACTTAGGGCGAAGATGACGAACAACGCGGCTATCGCGATGTTGACGCTCGGGCTGGCAGCGACCCGATTGATTCCACCGGCCCCAAACATTCGGGTCAGAGCGAACCCCAGAACGGTGAAGGTCAAAATGATTCCCAGGGAGTAGAGAGCAGCGTCAGAGAGCGCCTGCCTCCGGCTCACCTCCCTGCTCGTAAAGTAGGAGACAGTGATCGGAATCATGGGGAAGACGCAGGGTGTGAGCAGGGCAAGACCTCCTCCGGCCATCGCGAAGAGGATGTAGGCCAGCGTCGTGGTGGGCGCACCTGCGGGCTTCGCGGGCGGCGGTTGCACTCTCGGCGGGGGCGAACTCTGAGTTTCCCCCTGCGCTGCAATGAGAGGGCGTGCCGTTGGTTCTTTCACTGCCGCCTGATTGAGAGCCCGCCTCAGTTCGGAGGACAGAGTGGCGGGCGTTCCCGAAACCACCAGCAGAGTGCTGATCTCCACGTTCTGCGGCGCCAGGCAGAGGCGATCATTACAGGCCATGAAGCGGACCTTCAAAACCACCTCGTGTTCGCCGGCACTCGCAGCCGGAACTACACCGATGGGAACCTCAAAATCTACCATCCCGTCGAAATACTGCGTCTCGATGCCGAAGTTCTCATCGTAGTCAAGTTTGGGCGGCGGCTGCCGGACTTCAGCGGCCGCCTCGAAAAACGGGTGTTCCTTGAGCTGAATCGTGGTGGGTTGCGGAGCAGCCACAACATCCTCGGGATAGGGAGTCATGGAGTAGAGGTGCCAGGTCGGGGCCATGGTGGCCCGCAGCGTCAGAACGAGTTCACTCCCAGGGGCGAAATCCTGCTCGTGGGGCAGAATCTGAAAGCGAACCTCATTCTTTCCCCACAGCGGACACAGGAGCGTTCCCAGGACCAGAATGGTTACGGTCCAATGTCCCAGAATCCCTCGTCTCACAATTCCTCCCTGTTTCGACTATACCTTACAAGACGGATGATACGGCCCCAGCGTTCCAGTAGTGAAGCCGTCGAGATGTCCAGAACCCGAGCGGCAGCGAGGGCTGAGTGGTAGCCGCGGCCCTGGTCAGAGGTTCTGGTGAACGATCTTTCCAGACACGATCGTCATGACGGGACATCCTCGCAGTTTCCATCCGTCGAAGGGGCTGTTCCGGCTTTTTGACTGGAAGCTTGCAACATCGACGGTCACTTGCCGATTGGAGTCGATCACAGTCACGTCGGCCACGCTGCCTTTTTTCAGGGTCCCTTTGCCCAGCCTGAGGATACGGCTCGGATTCACACTGAACAGTTCCACCAGGCGGGAGACCGAGATAATCTCCTTTTTGATCAGGAACTCCCAGGCCAGCGAAATGGCACATTCCATTCCGATGATTCCGTTCGCCGCCTCGCTGAAGGTGATGTCTTTTTCCAGCTCCGTGTGAGGAGCATGATCGGTGGCAATGCAGTCGATCGACCCATCCCGGAGCCCTTCCAGCATAGCTTCCACATCACCGGGCTCGCGCAGCGGTGGGTTCATTTTGTAGTTCGTGTCGTAGAATTCAATGCTCTCATCTCTGAGGATGAAGTGGTGGGGGGTCACCTCGCAGGTGACTCGAATCTCACGCTTCCTGGCCTGCCGAATCCAGTCCAGAGACTCCGCAGTGGAGAGGTGTGCGATGTGTGCGTGTCCACCCGTGACCCGGGCCAGTATCACGTCCCGAACCACATCCAGTTCTTCTGCAGTTCGGCTCATCCCGGGGAGGCCAAGCCGTGTTGCGGTCGGTCCTTCGTTCATGCAGCCGCCGGCTGCCAGGGCCGGATTCTCGCAGTGATCCACCACCGGAATGTCGAAGATTCGAGAATACTCGAGGGCGCGGCGCATGAGCTGGGGGTTCTCGACCGGGCTGCCGTCGTCGCTGATGGCCACGGCCCCGGCCTCCACCATCTCCCCGATCTCGGCCAGTTCTTTGCCGAGGGACCCCTTGCTGATCGCCCCGCAGGGATGAATATTGGTCAAATTGACCTGTCGGGACTTTTCGATGATATAGCTGGTAATCGAGGCATTGTCATTGACCGGCTGGGTGTTGGGCATGCACATGATGGTGGTAAACCCGCCGGCTGCTGCAGCCTTTGATCCTGACTCAATTGTCTCTTTGTCCTCGCGTCCGGGCTCCCGAAGGTGAACATGCATGTCAATGAACCCGGGAGCCACGACCCGATTTCTGACGTCAACGACCTCCCATTCGGGGCGCGGTTCGATGCGCCCGAGATCCGCAATCGATCCATCTTTGATCAAGAGATCGAGTTCAACCTGGTCGAGGTCCTGGCTGGGATCCACCACCGTCCCGCCTTTGAGCAAAAGAGTCATGATTCCGCTGTTTCCTCTGGCCCGCCCAGAATCAGATAGAGCAGGGCCATTCTGAGCGCTACCCCGTTCGAGACCTGGTCGAGAATGACCGAATAGGGTCCGTCTGCCAGCTGTGGATCGATTTCGATTCCCCGGTTGATGGGTCCAGGATGCATGATGATCGCCTCGTCCCGGGCCCCATTCATCTTCGCTGCATCGAGGCCGTAGAGGCGGAAATACTCCCGTATGGAAGGGAAGAACACCTCCTTCTGGCGTTCAAACTGAGTGCGCAACATCATCACCACGTCGGCGTCCCTGAGGGCTTCGGCCAGGTCATAGGTCACTTCGACGCCGTACTCCTCAAATCCCATCGGAATCAAGGTGGGGGGACCACAAACCCGAACCTGTGCACCCATCTTGGTCAGCAGCAGGACATTTGAACGAGCCACTCGACTGTGGGAAATGTCTCCCACGATAGCTGCAGTCAGCCCCTCCAGGGACTCTTTGTGGTCGAGGATGGTCATCGCATCCAGGAGGGCCTGGGAAGGATGTTCGTGAGTGCCGTCTCCGCCGTTGATGATGTGGGTCTCGGTACAGTAGCGACTCAGATAGGCTGGCGCCCCGGCCTGCGGATGCCGAACGACGAGAACGTCGGGTCGCATGGCGTGCAGGGTCAGCCCGGTATCCTTCAGGCTCTCTCCCTTGCTGAGGCTGCTAGTCGAAGGACTGAAGTTGATGGCGTCAGCACTCAGGCGCTTGGCGGCGATCTCAAAGGAAGAACGTGTCCGTGTGGATGGCTCAAAAAAGGCATTGATGACGGTGCGCCCCCTGAGGGTCGGAACCTTCTTGATCTTGCGCTCCGAGATTTCACGGAAACTGACAGCAGTGTGGAGGATCTCTTCGATCGTTTCCCTCTCCAGATCCTGAATTCCGAGCAGATGCTGGGATTTCAACGCCATGACCACCCGCGGAGTCGCCAAAGTGGGTACTTAGCCATCTCTGTCCTCTTGCTGCATCAGTTCGAGGGTGCTCAAGTAGACGGCCTGCTCGTTGTCAACGGGGGGCAGCCGGACTTCAACCATTTCGTTCTCTTCCGTCTCGATGGACGCTCCAACGTAGTCTGCCTGAATGGGGAGCTCGCGGTGCCCGCGGTCCACCAGGACCACCAGCTCGACCTTGTCGGGACGACCGTAATCCAGAACGCTCTCCAGAGCGGCTCGAATGGTACGGCCGGTGTAGAGGACATCGTCCACCAGCAGGATCTTTTTCCGATCGATCGGAAAGGGCAGCTGAGACCCGTGAACAACGGGCTGCGTGGCGACCAGAGAGAAATCATCTCGATAAAAGGTGATATCCAGACTTCCACACTCGATCCTCTTTCCGACTTGAGCTGCAATCTTTTCCTGGAGGAGTTCAGCCAGAGGGACTCCGCGCCGGCGGATTCCCACGATCAAGGTGTCTTCCAGCTGCGGATGATCCTGCAGAATCCTCGCGGCGATTTTTGAGAGAGCAACGTCCATCTCCCGTTCCGTCATGACCCGCCGGAGATACTTTTTCACCTGCCACTCCAATCGAAAATCTGAGGGATTCTACCACAGCCGCTTTTCCGCGATCCACGCTCCCTGTCCCTCTCGGATGCTGTGCTATCCTTGCCTCATGATCGCCGATATCGAGGGAAAAGTTTGCAGTAATGAATCCCTCGGACGCGACCATTTCCTGCTTGCCGTGGAGGCCCCTGCGATCGCTGCTGTGAGCCGCCCGGGCCAGTTCGTGATGGCTGCTGCAGCCGAGGCCTACTCGCAGCCGTTCCCCCTGTTGAGACGCGCTATGGCTGTCTTCTCGATTGAAGGTTCTAGTCACGATCGGGTCACGCTGCTGCTCAAGATCGTCGGAGACGGAACGCTGCGACTGGCTGCGATGAAGGAGGGAGATTCAATCCACCTGACCGGTCCTCTGGGCTGTGGTTTTGACTGGGAGCCGGCCCGCGGCCGGAAGGCCCTGATCGTGGTCGGCGGGGTTGGCATCGCCTCGGTCTACTTGCTGGCAGAACAGCTCGCCCGGCAGGAAACCGACGTACACCTCATCTACGGCGGCAGAACCGCTGCTGACCTGGTCTGTCTGGACTACTTCGAAGCCTTGCCGATCTCGCTGGTGCTGACGACAGAGGACGGCAGCCGGGGGCTGGCTGGTCGTGTCACCGGTCCGCTGCGTGAATACCTTCCCGGTCTCTCCCCCGAAAACAGTGTCGTCTACACCTGTGGGCCCAATCCCATGATGAAGGCGGTTTCCAGTCAAGTCGTTCCCCTGGGAGTGCCCTGTCAGATCTCCGTGGAGACCAAGATGGCCTGTGGCTTCGGCGTCTGTCTCGGGTGCAGCGTCAAAGTCGAAGATCGGTATCGCCTGGCCTGTACCCATGGCCCTGTGTTCGAGGCTGCCGGGTTTCAGTGGGAAGAGGAAGTCGAGTCAAGGAAGGTGGCATGACAGATCCGGTGAATTTGCAGGTTGAGATTGGCTCACTCACCTTGAAGAACCCCGTTCTGACGGCCTCGGGCACTTTCGGCTACGGGCTGGAGTTTGAGCAGTTCTTTGACATTTCCCTGCTGGGAGGGTTCTGCACCAAGGGATTATCCCTGGAACCCATGGCCGGTACGGCTCCCGGCAGAATCCATGAGACTCCAGCCGGCATGCTCAACGCCATCGGCCTCGAGAATGTAGGAGTCGAGGGATTCGTGAAAGAGAAGCTGCCGCGGCTGGAGAACTGCGGCTGTCACATCGTTGCCAATGTTCTGGGCAAGACGCTGGATGAATTCAAGGCCATCGCCCGGCGTCTTGACCCCTTTTCCCAGGTTGCCGCCCTGGAGCTGAACATCTCCTGTCCCAACCTCAAAGAAGGGGGAATCGAGTTTGGCCACGATCCGCAAATGACCTTTGCCGTCACCGAGGCGGTTCGCCAGACCACCTCCAAACCGTTGTGGGTGAAACTGTCTCCCAACGTCACCGACATTTGCGTCTTTGCTCGTGCCTGCCAGGATGCAGGCGCCGACGCCCTCAGCCTGGTGAATACTTTTGTCGGGATGAGCATTGATGTGAACAAGCGACGACCCATGCTCTCCAACACCACCGGCGGGCTGTCAGGACCGGCCATACGACCGCTGGCGGTGCGGATGGTCCACGAGGTAAGCCAGGTGGTGTCGATTCCCATCGTCGGAATTGGAGGCATTTCGACCGCCAGGGATGCCCTGGAGTTCTTGGTGGCCGGAGCCGGCGCCGTCCAGATCGGCACGGCCAACTTCTACGATCCCACGGTCGCGATCAAGGTCATTGACGGGCTCGAAGAGTACTGCCGGCAGCAGGAAATTGGAGATATCAAGGAGATTGTGGGGAGTCTGGAAGTCCGAGAATGGCAGTTCTTCTATTAAGAATCTAAGAATCAAGAATTGAAAATTGGGAAAGTCGGAGGGGCCTCAGGGCTGCGTCCGGGAATTTAAACGTCCTCCGCCCTGAGGCCCCTCCAACTTTCCAGGCGCTGGACGTTCATATTCCCGGACGCACCCCTGGCCAAGAAAACGAGAAACGAGGAACGCCTCTAGTTCACCACGAAGAACGAGTCCGGAACTTCCTGGCTGTCGGAACTCTGGTCGAACTTCATGGTCCATTGCCAGAGTGAAGTCGATCCGGTCCCCTGGGTCGCAACCTGTACCACCCAGGTGGCCGGCAGCTGGAGCCCGCCGAAGTCCCGAAAATCACTGAACCTCTCTTCCAGCTTGAAGCGCGACACGCGCTGCCCCGCGGACTGCTCCGGACTGGCTCCCAGCTGGGCCGAGATTTTCACCTCGTAGGTCGTCAATAGGTGCGAGAAGTCCTCGGGAGAGAAGAACATCCGGATGCGGGCGTCCCCGCCGCGCTTGCGAATTCGGTAATCGAGCTGGTGCAGTTCACGCCCGTCGATCTTCTTGCTGCCCTTCAGCTTCAGGATCGGCTTCTTCTCCTCGACCTTCAGCAGCGGCCAGGCCATCGTGAGTGCACCCCCGAACAGGCCTTCTCTCAGGATCGCCTTCTGGGCGAAGAGAAAGTCAGACAAGGGGAACCGGGTCCCCGGGACACTGAAGGCAGTGGTGGCCTTCTTGCCGTCGGTGATGAATTGCTCGCCGTTATAGTCGGCCCGGGCAAAGTCGATCAGGAAATTGATCCCGTTTCCCCTCGACACCAGCTGGGCTTTTCCGTCCATATTCGCCCTGCCTCCGAGCAGGATCTCGTGTTTGCAGGTTCCCATCATGACAAAGCTCTGGCGCCGGGCCAGAGCTTCTCCACTTCCCAGCGACTCGACATGCCGTTGAACCAGCTCATCGGCCGTCAGCTTCTGTCCTTTGGGTTCTACGGCGGCCCGCAAATCGGAAACCGTGAAAACGGGCAGGACGAGACTCAGCACGATTCCCGACCACCCGGCCCCTATTGTGACTCTGGTATTCAAGCTCATGTTCACTCTCCTGCCGGGTTGGGCTCTTTTGCTTTTCACTCGATCACAAAATCGACCTGAGTCTCGATGGATTGCCGGCGGATCTGGTCGCTCACATTGAAGCGAAGCGTGTAGGTACCCTCAATCAGCCCCCGGAAGGGAATGGTCTTGTAAACGAGCAGCCTGTCTCCGTCGAAATCGACTTCCTGGTGGATCTCGACGAACGGGAAAACCGGCTGGCCCTCCCGGTCGAGAGCGATCTCCACCCGGGGAGCCGGCTCCAGAGTCGTCTGGTCCAGGGCCAGGTTGTACACTTCGAAGTAGGCCAGGGCGGACTGCTCCCCCAGCTGAAAGCGGTTGTCCGAGGACGGAACCACCCGATACTTGCCCAGGACGAAGGGGTCACCCACGGTTTCGTCAATTCCGGGCGAGCCCAGACGCGGCGTCAGCACCACCGAGCTGGTCTCCAGTTCATCCTGCCGGGGAGGGGAGACAACCACCAGCTTATCTGACGTCGCAATTTTCCCGGAACCCTGGTCCTGCATGACCAGCGAGAGCTTGTACCTGCCGGGCTCCAGCGGAAATCGTTTCTGATAGACAGCTTCTGTCTGCAGGCCTTTCGTCAGAGTGCCAACCTCAACCCGCCTTTCGATATCGTCCTCGAAGGGGTAAATCCTCCGGCCCGACAAGGTCTTCACTTCGCCGTAGATGCCGACCCTGGCAACCAGTCTGTCCAGGACGTCCTTTTCGGGAGCAAAGTGCAGATCCTTGTCCTTCAGGAAGACCGTCACCGGAACCAGCGAATGGTCTTCCGAGTAGCGCATCCTGTCCACGCGGACTCGAACCGGGAGCTGGGAGTAGTTCATTCGGGTCGTCACCATCTGCTCCAGGTCCTTGTACTTGACGGCCGGCCCTCTCTGCAGGCGGTAGAGGGTCTCCAGTCGCTGCAGGGGGTAGTTGCGATAGCGCATGGTGCGACCGGCCGTGTCGAAGCGGCGGTACCCTTCCGGATTGCCCATCCAGCGGGTCCGGATGCGGTCGATTCGACTCATGGTTCCCAGTTGCTCGGCCAGGGTGAGTCCAGCCCCCGGAATCTGGAAGAGGGCGTCTTTTTGCTCCGGGTCCAGGGCGATCCGGTACTGGTTGGTGCGGGAAGCGTCGACGAACTCGATTTCAATCCCCGGACCGACTCCCTCGAGATGGCGATAAAACCAGACCTCGAACGGGTAGGTATAGGTTCGGCCACCACCTTCTTCCCATTTTCGTTGATAGGTTCCACCCTCCGGGTGTTTTTCCAGTCCGTCGGGGGGACCAAACAGGATGTAGATCATCCCCCGGTCGGTTCTCCAGCCCTCGATACCGGAATGGTACTTTTCGTTGGCGTAGGCGATGCGGCGATAATGCTCTTCCTTGAATTCGTTGAGGGCAGTCCGAGGGTCGAGATCACGCCGGAACCAGAACTGCTCGATGAAGTGGTCCTTTTCCTCGCTGGTCGAGAGGTTGTCAAAAACCCCTTTCTCGTCCGCTGAAATGATGTAGAGGACGTCCGTTTCCAGCCACTGCCGGTAGTAGGATTCGGCTTCTTCGGCCTGCTGTTGGCGGCTCTGGGCGGCGGCGGGGGGGAAAGAAATGGGGACTGCCACAAGAAAGGTAAGAGCCTGAAACCAGTTCGTGAGAGGAGTCACGACTTTGAATTATACCCGTCTGCGAAGAATGGGGTGGCCCCGGGGAGCAGCCCTTCTAAAAACGAAAGGGCCCGCCGGGTGGAGCGGCCGGTGGGCCGGATTCTTTCGGACCAGCACGTCGGCTAGAAGATCTCCTTCAGCGAGAACTGGACGATGCGGGCGTTGGTGTTGGTGGTCGTCAGTCGACCGAAGCTACGCGACGAGATACTGAGGGTGCTGCTCGTCTGACCGTCGGGGTTACTAGCGCCACCGTACCCGGTGTTGAAATTGGTCGTGTTGGTCAGGTTGAAGAACTCACCTCGAAACTCGATGTCCAGACCTTCAGTCACCGGGAACTGCTTGATGACGCCCAGGTCCCAGGTGAACTGGCTGGGGCCGTTGAATCCGAAGCGGGGCGGTCCGCCCAGTTCTCCAGCCTGCGGGTGAAACAGCTGTCCATTGTCAAAAGCCGACCCGGGGAAGAAGCGAGGGCCTCTGTCGTCGCTGGTCACACCGATCAAGTTCCGGACGCCGCTGTTGTCCAGGGTCGTGTTGGCCTGGTTGCGCCCCTCGTTGCGCCCACATCGGTTCACTGTGCAGCGGTTCGTAAAGAAGCTGAAAGGCTCTCCGCTTTGGATGTTGAAAATCGACGTCGCCTGCCATCCGCCCGCGATCTGATTCAAGACCGGATTGACAATGTTCCAGCGCCGGCCCTGTCCGAAGGGCAGTTCCCAGATGAAGTTGGCGTTGAAGACATGGGTCACGTCGAAGGCTGTACGGCCCCGGTCGTAGCCCCGATTGGCGATATCCAGGCTCGGCTCAAAGTTGGCCTGGTTGTTCGTGACCTGGTTGGACAGTGATTTGCCAAAGGTGTAGTTGGCGTTGAACATGAGCCCGGCCGAGAAGCGCCGGCGGGCCTCCACCTGCAGGGAATGATAGATGGAGTCCCCTCCGTTGGAGGTCACGTCACTGGGCACCACCTGCATATTGGGATAACACTGGACGTTGCCGCACCAGAAGTTGCCACGGTAAATATCCCCAAGCAAGTAGCCGGCTTCTCCGTCTCGTATCCAGTCGTTGATGACCGGGATGAAAAGAAGACCCCCGGCCACGAGCTGATCGAAGACGGGGAGCACCTGGCTTCCTGGGAGATCCGGATTGTAGCTCGCATCGTAGCCAAATCCGGCAGCCTCAGCGATCTCTCCATTGCTCTGGGCTCGCAAGACATCATCCAGGAATCCGGTTCCCCGGATGTCCACCTGGTTGAAGTCGGTGGCCCGAATCAGCTTCGTCCCCTTGCTGCCGGCCCAGCGGACTTCGACGGCCGTATTCCACCCCACCTCGTGGGTGATCCCCACCTGCCAGGTCTGAGCATAGGGGTTGACCAGTTGCGGATCCACCACGTAGGCGGCCGGGAATCTCCTGACGAAGAATTCCGAGGAAGGGTCGTTGATCTGGGGCCAGCTCAGCGGCAGCTGGAACTCTGGCTCTGGAATTCCAGGGCGGTTGCTGATCGTCTGGGTCAGGTTGTCCAGGGTGACAAATGAGGTCACCCCGTAGCGGTTCAGCGCGTTTTCGAGCGCGAGGACCATCTGGTCGTTGGCGTAGGCAATGCCGTAGCCGGCGCGCAGGGCCGTCTTGCCGTTGCCGAACAGATCCCAGGCGATTCCAATGTTGGGAGCAAAGTTGTTTAGGTCGTTCTGGGTCACATCCCCGTCCAGCCAGTCCACCACATTGCTCTCGTCCAGAACCGCCGCCCTGGGATCGTTGTTGGTGATAACCGGCTGTGTGATGAGATTATCTCGTTCGCGGATGTTGCGGTACCACTCCCAGCGCACACCGCCGTTCAGGGTGACTCGGGAGTTTAGGCGCCAGGAGTCGCCGAAATAGAAGGCATAAATGTCGTTTTCCCAATTGAACGCCTCCTCGCCGGCGACGAAAGCGGGATTTGTTCGGCTGCGGATGTGAAACTCTCCAGTCGCCCTGTTCAAAATCCCCGCCAGATCGGCCAGGATGGCCTCGGCCCGCCCGGCGTCGTCTGTCGTGATCCCACCCGGGAATTCGGCGGTGCCCAGCTGAAAGCCGTTGGCAGCATTGGCGCCGATTCTGTAAGTGGGAGTCACGTTGAAGCCGGCAAAGCTGAAGGTGCGCATGTTCTGCCCCTGGAAACCGAAGCGAAAGGAGTGATTGCCCCGGCTCCAGCTGGCGTTGTCGGCGTAATTCCAGGTGTTGGTGTCGCGACCCTGCCGCTCCAGGCCACCGTCCCCTTCCGGGTCCGTGTAACTGGCCGCAATGATCTTGAAGCCCCGCTCCCGCAAGAAGTCCCGATCATCGGCAAAAACCACATCCGAAATGTTGGCACCAAAGCGGACTTCGTTGATGAAGTGGGGGCTGGCCGTCCAGTGCCAGGCGGTGGAGAGGAAGTCGGGCGTCGTGATGGTCCGGCCGAAGGTCTCCTGGAAGCCCGAAAGAAAGTCGGGGCGGTCATTGTTTCTATCCAAGTGGCGGTAGATCCCCTCGAAGGAGTGGGAGTCGTTGAGGATGAAATCGAGTCGGAAGCCGTACTGATCCCGGCTTTCGTTGCTGGGGAGATTGGACCGGTAGCCCAGTGTGTTGAGACCGTCTCCCGTGGTTGTATCGTTGGGCAGGGGGGTCTGTGCGATCTGGTCGGCCATGAATGGGTCGGCCGCCGCGCCGCGCATCGGAAGCAGCTCGATTTCCCGCAGCCCGTTGCCATCCAGCGCTTCATACTGGAAGATCCCCTGGCGGGCCTTCTCGCTCAGAACCGTGCCCAGGCCACTGTCCTGGGCCCGCTCCCGAAATCCCTCGTAGTTGCCGTACCAGAAGAGCCTGTCCTTGATGATGGGCCCGCTGGCGGCCACGCCAAACTGGTTGCGCAGCAGGAAGGGCTTCTCGACCGCCGGCGTCGCCAGATTATTGAAGAACTCGTTGGCCTTGGTGGCGTTGTTTCGATGCACCCAGAAGACCTCACCGTGGGTGGCATTCGTCCCGGAAGGCGTGACAAAGCTGATCTGGGAGGCACCCGCCCCGGCCACCGAGCCCTGGTTGATACTGGTAAGAGTGAACTCGCTGACCATGCTTTGCGTCAGCAGGGTGGGCGTAAATTGGCTAGCGGTTTCACGGAGGAAGTTATCCTGGATGTTGACGCCGTCCAGCGTCATGTTCGTGTAGGTGGAGCGGAGACCGGAAATCGAAATCGGTGAGTTGCCGTTGTCGGCGGTTCCCGCCTGCAGTGTGACCAGGTTCAGGAGGTACCGACCCTCCAGGGGCAACTCCTGGATCTGCCTCGTCTGCACGGATGTGGAAACGGCAGCGTCCGTAGTGTTCACCAGGTCCACGCCGGCCGCGACGGTGACGATGGAGGTCAATTCACCGACGTCCAGAGTGACGTTGAGAGAATATTCCGCGCCCACCCTCACCTTGACATCGCGAGCCACATCGAACCTCATAAAGGGCGGGAGGCAGCTGGGTTACCCGAAATGTTCCCACGTCACTGGAGATCAGCGCCTGGGAAGCGTTCGTGCCCTGGTTGGTGATGGTCACGTCAGCCCCGGAAACGGCAGCGCCACTCTGATCCTTGACCGTCCCGCTTAATGAGCCGTAGTTGGCCTGAGCGAACAGGGGGCAGACCAGAAGTGCCAGCACGGTGAGTGCGACCGCGACAAGCCTTGCATGCGTTCTCATTCGATTCCTCCCACACAAATGGATCCGATAAAAAAAATTGCCTGTCAGAGTACAGGCAAACCGGGCTCCAGGGTCGTGATGAGCGTCACCGGAAGAGCAAGGAGTTCCGCCTTGAATGTTATCAAAGTCCTGCTGACGTTGGATTCTCTGTGCCCATGAAAAAAATGCGCGAGCCCCCGTACTTCCGGTTTGTGTCCGCTTGATTCGATCAAGAACCCGGACACCGGCGGCTGTCCGGTCGTTCGGGTTGAGGATTCTGGATTTTCGACTCTTGTGTTAGAGTCGCGGACCGATGAGCGAGCAGGAATGTGGAATCATTTTGGCTCTGGATCTCGACTCCGGGGCAGAAGCCCTGCGCCTGGCCGAGCTACTCAAAGATGAAGTCGCACTGGTCAAAGTGGGTCTTCAGGCCTTCACCGCCTGCGGCCCGGCTCTTATCCATGATCTTCGAGGGGTCGGGGTGGAGGTGTTTCTCGACCTCAAGCTTCACGATATTCCCAATACGGTTGGCAGCGCTGCCGTCGAGGCCGTGCGGCTGGGTTGCTCCATGCTGACACTGCACACGGTGGGCGGCCTGCGGATGCTGCGCGCCGCACGAGAACGGGTCGATGAAGCTGCCCGGGAATTCGGCAGGCGGCCTCCCCGGCTGCTGGGTGTCACGATCCTGACCAGTCTGGATGAAGAACAGCTACAGCGAGTTGGTATCCCCGGGAGTACAGACGAACGGGTCGTACATCTGGCGGGGCTGGCGCTGGAGGCCGGGTTGGACGGAATCGTATCCTCTCCACGCGAGCTGGAGCTTCTTCAAAGAGAACCGCTGAATCGCCTGCTTCGGGTCACCCCGGGAGTCCGGGCCGGTGAGTCACCGAAGCACGATCAAAGAAGGACGATGACTCCGCGAGAGGCTGTACAGGCCGGGGCAGACTATCTCGTGATCGGCCGCCCCATCACCCAGAACCCCGATCCCCTGGAGGCTGCCCGCAGCATCAATCGCGAGATTCGATCGTGCTAAACTCAGCTGGATATGTCAGCTCTGCCTGTGGTTCTGGTCGTTCTGCTGGCCGCACTCCAACCCGCCCCTGAGCCCCGCCTGGAGAAGCTGGACCGATCCAAGTGTCACATCTTCATCGACTACCGGATCATTTGGACGGTGGAAGTGGCGGAGGAGTTCAACCGGGCTCCGGTTCCGATCGTGAACATCATCACCTTCGAGGCCAAAGAAACCCCGCTCAAGCCCGAACACATCCACCTCTATGACGCACAGGGTCGGACTGCGGTGGTCAAGAAGTTCGCCATAGACACGGGCTTTGAGCCATACATTACGAGCTACCTGAAGGTCTTGTCGTCGTCTTTCATCGGCTTTGACTTGCAGGGTGAGTTTGCGGGATTCACAAAGCCTGAACGCGTGGTGATCGAACTGGGGGAGACAGAGTACACTCTGCAGGCCGTGGACTGCCTCGATTATGAGATGCTGGCGGAGCAGATCAACAAGGTCAATTACGACAGCCCCGACATCAGGGAGGATTTCGACCTGCTGCGCATTCCCCATATCGGGAGCAAAGGCCTTGTCAAGAAAGGGCGTCGCTGATCCCCGATCAATGGGGCACAAAAACCTCGACCGAACGCCTGGCCACTTCAAAATCCATGGGGAGCGTTCCAATGACTTCCCCGTCCATCTGTACTGGAATGGAGGCTTCCCCTCGCACCCTGATCTGCTTGGCTTTGAGGTAATGAACGTCTGAGAGATCCACGTGCTTTCCGGTGAGGGCTCGCATGAGGTAAGTCAGGTACCGGCTTCGATCCCGGGAAGTGAAGAGGCAGACGTCCAGGCAGTCCTCGGTCACGTCGGCTGCGGGTGCCAGGAGGAGATGTCCGCCGTAGTAGCGGCTGTTGCTGATCACGGCAAAAGTGGCCTCCACCGGGCGGTCGTCCAGGTAGATTTCGAAAGGCCGCAGGGGAATATTTCGAAACGCCCGAAGTCCGGCCAGCCAGTACGAACCCACCCCGAAACGGCGTTTCAGCCCGGGGGAAGTTTGATCGATGATGTGGCTGTCGAGCCCGACGCCCGCCATCAGATGAAAGTAGTTTTGCCCGCTCTTCCCCAGGCGGATCCGGGTTCGTCTACCACTGCGCAAGAGACGGAGAGCCCGGGCCGGGTCTCTGGGGATCGATAGTTCTCTGGCCAGAACGTTGGCTGTTCCGGCTGGAAGAATAGCCACAGGAAGTTGACGGTCCAGGGCGGGTTTGACGATTTCGTGGATGGTCCCGTCTCCCCCGTAGACGATGATCAGGTCCTGGTTCTCGAGATGGTCGCAGGAAAGAGTTCCCGGTACCGGACTCGAGCAGAGAGAGGTGACCTCGAGCCCCAGGGCGTGGATGGATTCAATCAGCTTTTTCCGTCGCTTTGGCGAGAGCCGGACTCGACCCGAGCTGGGATTGTAAAAGAAAAGTGCATGCTTCATTCGGACCTCTGCAGGGAGGTACTAGCAATTTCGGTACCAGCTGCTACTCAGCCACAGCAGGCCCAGGGTCCACGAGAAGCGGGTCTAGCTGAAGCAAAAGGCCGTCACGAACTGCCGCAAATTCACTCCGATAGCGTTCTTCGAGAGGCTTGTCGGAGGGCCAGGCAATTCTGCCCCGCGGGTTGAGGTAGCGTCCTCGCCGGTCTTGCACCCGGTAGTCCAGGTGGGGTCCTGTGGCCAGGCCGGTGGCGCCAACACGGCCGAGCACGTCTCCCTGGCCGACTTTCTGTCCCATTTTGACCAGGATCCTGGAAAGATGTGCATAGCCGGTTCGATACCCGTTCCCATGGCGAAGCTGCACGAATTTCCCGAGTCCGCCCTTCCTTCCCGCAAAGGTGACGGATCCACTGGCCGAAGCCAGGACAGGAGTCCCCTTAGGGGCGGCAAAATCGACACCCAGGTGAGGTCTACGACGCTTCAGGACCGGATGGAATCGGCTGTAACTAAATCCCGAGCTGATACGAGGGCTGAAGCGAAAAGGCACCTTCAGAAAGGCCTTCTTCACGGACTTCCCGTTCTGGTCATAGTACTTAACCTTTCCGCTTTCCGGCACAACGAAACGGAAGGCAAAAAAATCCTTGCCTCCCGTCGTGAACTGGACGGCGTGGATCTGTCCGTACTTCACGAGCTGACCGTCCCGATACTTCTTGTCAACGACCACCCGGAGCGCGTCGCCGAACTGGATCGTGGTGAAGTCCACATCCCACTGCAGAATCCAGGCCAGATCCATCACCAGCTGATCTTTCTCCCCCACTTCCAGGAGAGCTGCCCACAGGGACTCCTCGATGCTGGCCTGGATCGTTTCGGTCTTGACCTCAAACTCGAATGCTCGTCGCGAGCTTTCGTAGTGTTCCCCATCCCATGCTGAGAGCAAGTACTCCTCGTCGCTGATCTGGTACCGGAAACTCTCCAGTCTGCCTCCCGGGCCGATCTTCATCGTGTAGTCGTTTCCGGCACGGACCCGGTTTAGGTTGTAAGCCTCCCGTGAATCCTCGATGAGCTGGTGGATCACCCGGGTAGTGAAATTCTGGCCAAGCAGGAGGTCCTGCATCGTATAGTTGCCGGGGAAGGTTCCCTTGATGATGTGGGAGGCTGGCTCCGGCAAATTGCTGTCAGGTCCGGCGGCTTGCGGGGAGGGCTGTTGGGCTCCCAAATCACTTGAATCGGGGGAATCGGGGAGAAGTGTGAAGAGAGCCAGTGTGAGAAGGAGTCCGCCCGACGCCACTCCCCACGCTTTCATGGGGCTACGGTCAGTCGACATCTTGATTCTGGTTCTGGATCTTGGCCAGCAGCCGGGTCTCCACACTGCCCGGCACGAGTCCTCTCACGTCACCTCCCAGGAGGCACACTTCCTTTACGAGACTGGAGCTCAAGTAAGAGTACTCGAGGGCCGGCACCATGAATACAGTCTCGATATCCGACTTCAAACGACGGTTCATGAGTGCCATTTGAAACTCGTAGTCGTAGTCGGTCACGGCCCGGATCCCGCGCACCACAACCTTCGCGTTCTTGACGGTCGCAAAGTCGACAAGCAGACCATCGAAGGCCACAACATCAATATTCTGGCACGAGGCCGTGACCTCGTTGATCATCTCGATGCGTTCTTCCGGCGTGAACAGAGGCCTCTTGTCCACGTTCAACAGGACCGAGACGATGACCCGGTCAAAGAGCCTGGAGGCGCGCTGAATGATGTCCAGATGGCCTTTTGTGAGCGGGTCGAAGGAACCGGGATAGAGTGCAATCACCGAATCGGCCATAAGAGTCTCCAATATCTCTCGAAACATCTTAAGAACAAGCGGTGTACCATTCAAGTCGAGATGCCTACGCGACTCGAAAAGCGGCTTGACGTGGGCGGGCGCCGCTCTTATAGTGGGATTGGTCTTTCGCTTCCCCCTGTTTTCCCATCCATGGCCGCTTCAATCATTGCTGGAAAGAGTGTGGCGGACCTACCGGCACGTGTTTCGGGCGGTAGCCTCGAGCATTCTGGCGGATAAATCCCTGGTGGACGACGCGCTCCAGGAAGCCTTCGCCAAGGTCTTGCGCGCCGAAAAGACTTTTGCCTCGGACGTACAGGCATTCCACTTCGTTCGCAGGGCTGTCTATAACGCAGCGGTGGATGAATTCCGCCGGGTGACGCGCCGAAACCGGCGCTTTCCCTCCTACGATGATCCACGGGTTCGCGAGAACTCCCAGCCGGTCGATTCTGAGAACCCGCTCTTCCTCCTCGTGCACGAGGAAGAGACCCGGCGCCACAGGACCCTGCTCCGTGAACTGAGGGCCGGGCTGAGACATCTGACCCGGGACCAGCGCGAAGCGATTCAGCTCATGTTCGGACCCAATGATCGCCCCATCAAGAAGACCTGTGCCCTCCGGGGAGTCCCCTATTCCACCGTTCGCAGCCGGATGCTTGCCGGAATCGATGTTCTGCGCCGGCATTTGCTCGATCGGGGAATCCTGGAAGCAAAGGACAAAGGAGTCGACCCATGAACTGCGACCAGTATCCACTGTTCCGTTTCGAGCGAGGTGAGCTCAGTTTAGGCGGCGCGAGTCGGACAGCTGCGCATGTGGCCCGCTGCAGCACCTGCCAACAACGTCTGCAGGTCATCGTGGCCCTGCAGCAGCACCATCGGAACAGGGAGCGCCGCTGGCGCCGACCTCAATGGCTGCTGGTAGCGGCCGGACTCACCCTGGTAGTGGCGACGGTGGCCGTGCAGAAAGGACTGCTCCGGGAGGGTCCCCCCGATTCCTCTGTCCTCGCCGTAGAGTTACCCTACCCCCTGGTTCTCCTGCACAACCGTTCCGAAGTCGACGCCGATCGACGGGTCGCCTACCAGGAGTATGTGAAAGGGGATTATGCCCGTGCTGAGCTTCTGTTGCGGGAATCGACGCTGGTGATCGATCTCTTTCTTCGGGGTGTCAGTCTGTACATGCTGGGGCGGGAAGAGGAAGCCTTCACTCTATTGCACGGGGTGCCCCTCGAAAGTGTCTGGAGCGAGCCTGCCCGCTGGTATGAGGCCAACTCGCTGATCCGGTTGGGCAAGTGGGAGGCGGCCCGCGGGCTTCTCTCGAAACTATCAGCTGACAATGGAGAGTATGCGGGCCGGGCTACCCTTCTCGTACAGCGACTGGGAGACGGTTCATGAGTGGCTTCCCCGGCCGTTTTTTGGTCGGCATCCAGCTTCTGCTGTGGGGTGGGGTTGTGCTGCCTTCCGACCTTTCTCCGCTAGAACTGCACGGCCGCTTCCGTGACCTGGTCAACCAGGGGAAACCCACAAGGCACCTGGCTCTCCAGTGGAGCCGATCCAGCGGCGACCGGTCTTTCGATGCTTTTCTGGAGGATTCTCCACGAATCAGGCGGGCGATGGAACTGGAGCAGAGAGCCCTTTCCAGTTGGGACCAGGGGAAGCATGCCCAGGCGATAGACATCTATCGTCGAGCCGCCAGGCTCCTTGTGCGTGAAAAGGCATTCAGCGAGGCCGCCTTCTGCTACTACTTCATTGGCGAACTGCTGGTCGAGGAGGAAAGGGTGGAACTCGGCTCTCAGCACTTGAGAATGGCACTGGTTCTGGCAGGCCCGAGGCCTCGCCCCTTTCTGGCGGGCCTCGCTTTTCAGGGTCTTTCCAGCAATTTCTGGCTCAGGGGCGATCTTGACTTGAGCATTCGTGCTTTTGGGGACGCCCAGGCTTGCTGGGAACGGATTCAATTCTCACATGGTCAGATCGCGATACTCCACAACCTGGCTCTTCTCTATCAGGAACTGGGTTTTCCGTCAAAAGCAAAAGAGTATTACGAAAGAGCGCTTGAACGACTGAAGACACCTCCCACTTTGCCTGAAATCTCCTTCCAGATTCTTGCCAACTTCACCTGGTTTCTAGTCAGCTCAGGGGACAGAGAGCGTGCCCTGCAAACCCTCGAGATGGCCCGTATCCAAAGCGGCGCAGATCCGTTCGAGCTCCTGATGCTCGAGCACAGAGTAACTCCCGATCAGAACACAGCAGAGGCTCTGGCGGGAGCCGCCGCACCCTCGACCCGAGGCGCAATCCGCCGCAATCTGCAACTGGCCAAAGAGACTCCGGAAGGGCCGGCCACCCGGGAGCTCCTGGTCGAAGCTCTGAAATTGGCCGAACAAGTACAAAGCCGTTTCCTCCGCCACAAGGCGGAAATCGAATTTGGGCAGTGGCTGGAGCGAAGGGGAGGTGATGAGCTGGCGGAGGATCTGTACAGCCGAGCCCTGGCCGACGCAGAGGTCCCAACCGGTGACCTGCTTTTTCCGTTCTCCAGGATCGCCGACCCGGCGGTCGACGGCCTGGTCAGAATCCTGATTGAACGGGGTCGCTGGCAAGAGGCTCGAAAAGTGATCCGCGGCCAGCTCAGAGGCCGGCTGGAGAAGACATTGAGACCTCTTTCCAGAATGGAGGACTCGCCGGGGAGCAGCGACGAAGTGAGCCTGCTGGTCGAAGCAGCAGCTCAACCGGCCGCATGGGGCCGCCGGCCAAACACTCCCTCTTCTGAAGAATGGGGAGAACATCTCCCCGCCGACACAGTGGTGATCGAACTCTGGCCCGATGGGAACAGCGTCTACGCCTGGCTGTGGGGCCCTGGCCGGGTCGAGGAGCACCTGAGTCTAAGTTTGAGCCAGGACGTGTCCTCTCTGATTGAGCGGATCGTAAGTCCGCTTTACACAACCGGGCAGAGCCTCTCTCCCCCTCCTCCGGTGAGCGCGATTCGTCGACTCTCACAAGAGCTCATCGGTCCTCTGGAATCCCATCTCCAGAACTCGAGGTTATTGTTCATTCCTCACAAAGAACTCCAGTTGCTTCCTTTTGAGATGCTCCTCAACCAGGAGGGAAAGTTACTGCTAGATGAGTTTTTCATCAGTTATCTTCCGCCCACCGCCACTCCGGGACCGGTCGCCGCCGGACCTCCGCTGGCCATCCTTCCGGCTCTGGGCGCGGGGCACGGCATGATGCATCGGGAGAGGTTTCTTTTTGGTGTCCTCTTTGGCGATCGAAACACCTCTGGTCAGATCGAAACCCTGAAGGACAGGGAATCGGACTGGATCCATGTGTCGAGCCATCTTTCTTTCGATCACGATCTCTGGTACAGGTCAAGACTGGGTGGAGAAGGTCCGGGAATAGATTTGTGGCGGTTCTTGCGCACCCGATTTCGCAGCAGGCTCCTCTCGCTCAGCACCTGCGACGCCGGCAACTCTCACGCGTGGCCGACTCCTTTCTGGGTGGGGATTGCCGGTCTCTTGCTGGAGAGGAACACTTCGTCGGTGGTGCTGAACCGCTGGAAGCTGGACGAGGCGTCGGTGGAGATTTATCTGGGGTTCGCTCAACGGGTGTGGCAGGGGGCCAGCCTCGATGTGGCTTTGACGGAGGCCCGCCGCCAGTTTAGAAGAGAGGTTCGGAAGCGGGGACAGGTCCGGCTCGAGTTGGGGCACCCCTTCTTCTGGGCTGGAATCAGCTATATCGGAAGGCCCGGAATTGTGCTCTACCCGAGGCGGGAGCCGATTGGGTGGATCGTCCTGCTGGTGCCGCTTGTGATTCCGGTTTTCACTCTGACCAGGTGCCTGATCAAAGGCCGGACTCGAGCCTAGGAACCACCGCCAGGCGTCGTCTTCCCCCTAGCCCGGATTATGCAAGAACCGTAGTCCGGTGTTGAAAAACGACTCGAGAAGTGGCCCAACTCGGAAGCGGGCAGGTGTGACAGGCGGATTTGCGAAGAATATGGGTTGGCGAGGCGTTTGAGTGGTTTGGGGAGTGAATTTCAGACAGATCTGGGCCTGGATGAGTGTCGGAAGCGGTTTTCCGGGGGAGCTGGGAAAAGCTAACTGGAGTTCAGGCGACTCAAGACGAGGTGGAAGAGGGGTTGTTCGGGGAAGGCTGAGGAAAGATGGACCCAGATGCGTCGAGTGGTTTGTCGGATCCGGGCCCCAATCTTGAGGACCCGACGACGTAAGGTTTCGATTTCGAGCTTGTGCCAGGGGGTTCCGTGCAGATAGTCGCGCAGGCGCACGAACATCTGGTAAGCCAGTGCATGCAGGAGGAGTCGAAACTGATTGGCCAGGAATCGATGACAGCTGAGTCGGTCCATGCTCAGATGATTCTTGAAGGCCTTGATGAAGTTCTCGGTCTGCCCTCGGTTTGTGTAGTGGTCATAAAGTGATTGGGAGCAGAGATCGTCCCGGTTGGTGACTACAAAGCGACGGTTGATCCCACGCTGATCGACCTCCACTTTGACAATGACGCGACGGGATCGATCCCAGCTGTGGGCTCGATAAAGAAACTCGTCAAACTGACGCTGTTTTTCCTCCAGCTCAACGAACCTCAGCCGAGTCGAATCCAGCAGCGGCTCGACCACTCGCTGCAGGCGAGGGTTTCGACTTAACCCAATGACATATTGGAGTTTATTCTCTTCACCTTCACAGAACTCGTAGAGCCGAGGCGTGGCAAAGCCGCTGTCGGCCCGAATCTCAATCTCGACATCCGTCCCCACTCCTTGTCGGATGGCCTCCACGACGCGCTTCAAAACGGGCACGATGTGAGAGGCAGCCCCCTTGTTGCCAGGTCTCAACATGGCACACACCAGGTCTCCCGTGGCGGCATCGAAGATCAGCAAAGGATGCAGAATGTGGTTTCGGTAATACCCGTGGTAGAAGGAGAACTCCTGTTGGCCGTGAGTGTGGTCATCGGTACTGTCCAGATCCAGGATGATCTTGCTGGGGCGTCTCTTCTTCAGGGAGCGCACATAACGGCCTAGCAGCCACCGGCTCAGACGCATCAGATCCTTCTTGGTGACGGAGTTCTCCAAACGGGAGAAAGTCGGCTGGGTGGCCAAGTCGGGATCGCTCTCGGGCAACTGATCACAGACTGTCTTGAGCATCGGATCCGAGCGCAGCGTATCGGCGTCGTTACAGTCTTCGTAGCCGGCCACGATCTGCAAGACTCGTTGTCGGATCAACTTCAACAGGTCATGACGAATGTAGCGTTGGTCTCGACTTTCCGAAATACAGGAACTGAAGCCCTCGCACAATCGATGTTGACGATCCAGCGATCCAAACAACAACCATCCTGCGTCGGAAGTGAGGCTCCCCCCATCAAAACGAGCCGTGATGTTTCTGTGGCTATGAAATGGCAGGGTATTCTGGCAGACTGTTTTTGACATTGCCGTAGCTCCTGTTTAGGGTCTTTGTTTCTCTAAACCCTTTTATATCAGAGAGCTACGGCCTTTTTTCTGGGCCCAAATCTCACTTGAATTTAGATCTCCTGCATAATCCGGGCTAGCAAGGAGACCTCCGCCCTGAAACGTGGGAGGGCCTCGGGGAGGCGGACGTTTAAATTCCCGGACGCAGCCCCGAGGCCCTCCCACGTTTCAGGTCAGGCCCCGCGGGGTCTTCCTGACCCGGCGATCGGACCACGGTCCTCCTACGCGTCAGAACCAGGCGGCTGGATCGGTTTCAGAATCAGAATGTGACTGTCGCCGGCGCGGATTCTGCGCCTGACTTCGTAAAGGTCACCGGTCACTTCATCGCTGGTTCTGCTGGAAATCTCGAGCAGGACGAGGTGTCCGGGAGATGACTTTGCCAGGGCCCCGTGCACGACTTCCAGCAGTTGGTCGTAGTTTCGGAAGTCATAGGGTGGATCCAGAAACACGAAGTCGACCGGGCGGCCACGTAGCCTGCGGAAGAGCGAGACTGCATCCTGGCGGTACAGTTTGAAGCCACTGGTGATCCGACAGAGAGCGAGGTTGGTTTCCACCCCCATTCGAGCTCGGGAGCTGCGATCATTGAAAACCACGCAGCTGGCCCCCCGACTGATGGCTTCCAGCCCTACCGCCCCCGACCCGGCGAAGGCATCCACCCAGAACGAGCCTTCGACGCGGGGACCCAGGACATTGAAGAGAGACTCGCGGAGGCGGTCGCTGGTGGGTCGGACTCCCCGGGCCGCCCGGCCCAGTTTTCGACCCTTGAAAGTGCCTGCGATGATTCTCATTAGCTCCAGTTTCTCAACCACCTCGGCCCAGCGATCACAACGTCGTACTCCTTGCGTCCGTCGTGGTCCCGGATTCCGGTCGACTCCACCCTCAGCCGACCCGAAAGAGCCCGAAGCGCCGTTCCCATTCTCTGGCAAGCTCTCCGAAGCTTTCTCCGGGAGGTTCAGATTTGAGGGCTCGGTCCAGCCATTCCTGAGCATCGAGCTGGGCCCGGTCCAGCCAGGCTCGATCCCGGACCAGGTTGGCGAAGCGAAACTCTGGTATTCCCCATTGCTTGGTGCCCACAAAATCCCCGGGTCCCCGCAATTCCAGATCTTTCTCTGCGATTCGGAAGCCGTCGTTCGTCCCCTGCATGATCCGGAGCCTCTCCCGGGCATCAGAGGAAACCCCGGGTTCGGACAGCAGAACACAGTAACTCTTGTCCTCGCCCCGGCCGATTCTCCCGCGCAGCTGGTGGAGCTGCGAAAGGCCGAACCGGTTGGCGTGCTCGATCACCATCAGGCTGGCATTGGGCACATCGATGCCGACCTCGATCACGGTTGTCGAGACAAGAACATCGATTTCACCCCGTTTGAACCGAGCCATGGTCTGCCCCTTTTCCTCTCCCGACAGCCGGCCGTGGATAAGAGCGACTTTAAGGCCGGCGAAGACTGTCTCCTGAAGCTCCCGGGCCATTTCTGTGGCGGCTCTGAGCTCGAGTTTCTCGGACTCCTCCACGAGCGGGAAAACGATGTAGCATTGCCGTCCTTTGCGGATCTTGTCCCTGATCCCCGCGTAGACCTTCTGGCGCTCGCCATCTCTTCGGAGCACGGTTCGAATGGGCTGGCGCCCCGGCGGGAGTTCATCGATGATCGACAGGTCGAGGTCTCCATACAGGGTGAGAGCCAGGCTTCGGGGAATCGGAGTTGCGGTCATCACGAGAGTGTCCGGCTTCTCACCTTTTTGCTGGAGCTGAGAACGCTGTCGTACGCCAAATCGATGCTGTTCATCAATGACGACAAAGCCCAGCCGATGAAAGGCAACTCCCTTCTGAAAAACCGCATGAGTTCCAATCGCGATCTGGATTTCTCCTGAAGCCAGGCCCTGCAGGATGGCTTTGCGTTCCTTGCCCTTGACCCTGGCCGTCAGCAGGGCGACGGAATACCCGACCTCCCTCAGGTCGC
The DNA here is from genome assembly GCA_965248635.1 of Acidobacteriota bacterium. Lineage (GTDB taxonomy): Bacteria > Acidobacteriota > UBA6911 > RPQK01 > CBDAPI01 > CBDAPI01. Next base: position 1,993,691 of record OZ252114.1, read on the forward strand.
GAGTCAGCGTTTCATAGTGCTGCTCGGCAAGAATCTCGGTGGGCGCCATGAGAACGGTTTGAAAGCCGTTCTCCACCACGATAATCAGGGCCTGGACGGCCACGATCGTCTTTCCGGATCCGACGTCGCCCTGAAGAAGCCGGGACATGACCCTGGGGCCACACAGATCATCCGCGATCTCTTTCAGCACCCTCTTCTGAGCCCCGGTCGGGTGAAACGGCAGTATTGACTTAATGATGTCGCGGATGGCGGGGGTGATATCGAGTCTCCGTTCTTTTGACTCTCTGCTCCGATCCTCTTTGAGAACCTGCAGTCCCCTCTGAAAGTCGAAGAACTCTTCATAGGCCAGCCGATGCTGGGCTGCCGTTTCGCCAGTCTCGAGCTCGGCCAGGAACTCCGGTTTGGACCTCCCTGGCGGCAGAGTCGGAAAGTGCAATTGAGTCAGGGCTTCTTCGAAAAGGGGAAAGGAGTACCTGGATCGCACCCATTCCGGAAGAGTGTCGGGCAGAGTGCCTTCCAGCCTCTCCAGCAGACGAAAAAGAATCATGCGTAGCTGACCTGGAGTGATAATGCCAAGGCGGCGATAGATCGGGACGATCCGTCCACTGTGGATCGAGTCCTCTCCACCGGCAGTCAGGATCTCGAACTCAGGATTGATGAGCGAAACACCCAGGCTGTAGCCGTCCAGGCGGGGGACCCCATAGAGGACCAGTTCCTGGCCTTTTTTGAAAACGCTTGAAAGGTAGGGTTGATTGAAGAACTTTACGGGTAGTGTCGCGGTGTCATCGGAGACAAGAAGTTCCACGATCCGCATGCGTTTTCGGTGCGTGGTGCGACCGCCCAGTGTCAGAACTCGACCGCGGATGAGGGTCGAGGATTCAGGGCGAATTTTGTCGATCGGGCAAAAACTGGTTCGATCTTCGTAGCGGAAGGGCTTGTAGCGAAGGAGGTCGGAAGCCGTCTGGATCCCGGCCTTCTCCAGCGCCGCCGCCCGCCGCTCACCCACGCCTTTGACGTATTGGACGGGAGTGCTCAGCTCGACGGGCATTCATCCTTCACCTTTCGTTCACCGATTATAGCGAGGTAGCTGAAGCGGAGCCAGCACCAGCGACTTTTCTAAAAGCTCCCGTCTCCCGTCTCCCGTCTCCCGTCTCCCGCCTCTGGTGGTGGAGACCGAGAGTGGGAGGAGCCTTGGGGCTGCGCTCGGGAATTTAAACGTCGCGCCGCCCCAAGGCCCCTCCCACTCTCTTGAAGTTGTGGGGCCTCTCCCGCCTCCCGCCTCCCGCCTCCCGCCTCCCGAAACAATGCTATATTGACCCCATGTGTTCTCGGCGGTGGTGGCGTTTCGCTTTGCTGGCTCTTGGCCTGGCCGGTTGCGGGAAGAGCTTCGACCAGCAGGTTGTCGACTCGATTCGAGTTTTCGACGGTCTTTCCCTGGATAAAAAGCAGGTCGAGATTCTCAGTGCTAAGGAGTCTGGAGACACGATTCTGGCCGAGGTTCGTGTCACGACTGCGGTTCGGCTGGTGAGGAGTGAGGGAAAATGGGAGCTGGCCGAGATTCGGCTGGGAGATCGTCGCTGGGAAAAGGCGGACCACATCCTGGCCTTGCTCGATGAGCAGCGGCTGGAAACGACAAGAGGCCGACTTCGACAGCTCCGCCAGGCGATGCAAAGTCACTTGGAGTCAGAGGGAACGGTACCGCAGGTGGAGACATTCACAGCCCTGGTAGATGTCCTCTACCCGGTCTTTCTGGAGGAAGCAGTTCGACTGGATGCCTGGTCGAATCCTTTTGTCTATGAGGCCACATCGGCTCGTCAGTACGGCTTGCGGTCCTCGGGAGCCGACGGCGTCGTAGGGACGGCTGACGACATTTCAATGGAGAGTTTCCGTTGAGCCGCACCCTTGCTGCAATTGTCCTTGGCGCATCTGTGGGAGGGGGCTTTTTCCTGAGCTGCGCGAGCGGACCAACGGCGATTCCCTGGAGGCCCGATTTCGAACAGGCCCTGGCAGATGGCCGGAACTCGGGTAAGCCGGTGTTGACCTATCTCTATACCGACACCTGTACGTACTGCCAGGAGATGGAAGCGACCACCTTCAAGGACCCTCTGCTGGTGGAAGAGATGAGAGATGAGTATGTGTGGGTCAAGCTGAATGCCGAGACGGATCCGATGGGCTCGCAACTGCGCGAGCAGTTCTCGGTGTCGAGTTATCCGACCATTGTGGTCACGGATTATGACGGTTCCGAGATTGATCGTCTGAATGGTTACATCCAGGCTTCGGACTTCAAGCGGCGAATTGAGTTTTTCGTGGCCAGTCCCGACACTTTCAAGGGATTGCAGCAAAGACTCCAGGCCCAGCCGGACTCGCTGCCCACCCACTTTTCACTGGGCGAGAAGTATCTCGAGCGGGGTCGTCTTTTCACGGCAGCCAAACACTTCGTGCAGGTGATCGTCAGTGACCCGGAGAACCTGCAGGGGCTGACGGACGTGAGCTACTACTGGCTTGCGCACACCCTGGCCAGCGGCGGCCAACCCGAGGAAGCTCTGAATCAGTTGGCGAAGCTCAGCGATCGGTTTCACTCGAGTCCAATCCTGGCAGATGCCTATCTCCTCCAGGGCCAGATTCATACCTTTGGGAACCGCCCCGAAGAGGCGCGGCAGACGTTCAACGTTTTTCTCGAGAGATTTCCCGGGCACGAACAGAGAGCCTGGATCGAGCAGCTCCTCAAAGAGCTCGATCCGTCCCCTATGCCCCTGGCGTCCAGCCACTGAAGCGCTCCACAGCCCACGTTTCACATTCCACCTGTCCTTCCACGGCAATCCGGCGGTTTAGCCGACGAATGTCCTCGGCCCAGTTGCGTGGAACCCGGAACCCGGAACCCCCTTGTGTCCGGTGGTGGCTTGTGTTAACAGATAGGGGCAGTTTCAGTTGAGAAATATCAAAGTTTTGCCGCCTGCACGGCTCAGGGAGGTCTAAAATGCCCGAGAATCACACACCGCCTGGTCCCGGGGGATCCCAGGATCAGAGTCCAGGAGAGTCACAGCAACACAGTGCCGGCGGCCCGCCACAGGGAGCACCGCCGCCACCCGAACCGCCCCCCACTGCTCCGCCCCCCACTGCTCCTCCCGCTGGTCCTCAGGGGAGCGACAAGAGCCTGATGTTAATACTGAGCTATCTCGGACTCTTGGCGATCATCCCGTTGCTCGTTGAAAAGGACCAGGAAGTCCAGTGGCACTCCAAGAACGGCATTGTTCTTTTTCTAGCGGTCATTGCGGTTTGTGTTATCGCCTCTATGCTTACGTTCGTTCCCTTTCTCGGGGCGATTCTGGGTTGTGCAATGATCCCTCTCACCACTGTGGGGTATCTCGTTCTCATTCTGGTCGGCATCATCAAGGCTCTCAAGGGTGAAAGACTCCATCTTCCCGTCCTTGGTGACCTTGTGGATCAATGGTAATCCGTCGCAGAACGAAGGTCTGGGCGGGTCTTGCCCTGGCGGTCTCGATTCTGCTGGGCCCCGGGGGAGAATGGCTCCTTCGAGCGGAAATCGATCTGATACGCCTGTATCAGCAGCGGGCCAGCCCGATGGTGGCCGGGGTCGTCACCTGTCGCTTTGATCCGAGTTGCTCTCACTTTGGGCTCGGCGCTTTGCAGGAGTCCGGATTCTGGAAAGGGAACCTGCTCATCGGCGGGCGCCTGATCCTCTGTTCTCCGATCGGGTTTGTCTGGGATGCTCTAGTGTACTGTCCTGGAACGATCAGGGGTAATGGGCCTATGTGATCCCTTTTACCGACTCGAACCCTGGAAGACCACCAGAATCGACCTGTTCATTCGTCGCGAACGGCCCCCTGGCCATAGACGACGAATTTCGTGGTCGTCAGCTCGCGGACGCCCATGGGGCCAAATGCGTGAAGCTTGTCGGTGCTGATGCCGATCTCTGCACCGAGCCCGTACACTCCCCCATCGGCAAGACGCGAGCTGGCATTCACCATGACGGAAGAGGAGTCGACCTGTCTGACAAAAGCGCGGGCGGCTGCATAGGATTCTGTGACGATCACGTCCGTGTGGCGCGATCCAAAATCGGCGATGTGCCGGGTAGCTGATTCCAGGTCATCCACCACACGAATGTTGCACTCCAGGCTCAGGTATTCTTGCCGGTAATCCGCTTCCGCAACCTGCTGGTCAACCTGGGCCAGAGCGGCAGTTCGAGGACATCCCCGGATCCGGACACCGTGATCCCTCAACTCGGCCGCCACCCGCGGAATGAACGAGTCTGCGATCGGTGCATCGACCAGCAGGGTTTCCAGAGCGTTACAGGTTCCCGGTCGTTGCACCTTGCCATTGATCACAATTCTCAGGGCCATTTCCGGGTCGGCGTCCCGGTGAACAAAGGTGTGACAGATCCCTTCGAAATGCTTGATCACCGGAATGAGAGACTCTTCGACCACCCTTTGAATCAAGGCCTTCCCGCCCCGGGGGATGATGACATCCACAAAATCGTTCATCCTCAGGAGCGCTCCAACCGCCTCTCGGTCGGTCGTTTCAATCAACTGTACTGCGTCGGGTGTGACACCTGTTTTCTCGAAGGCTTCACGAATGCAGCGTCCGATCGCCAGGTTCGAATGAATCGCCTCCGATCCGCCCCTCAGAATGGCGGCGTTGCCAGCCTTGAAGCAGAGTGCTGAAGCGTCGGCAGTCACGTTGGGACGGGACTCGTAAATGATCCCAACAACGCCCAGGGGGATTCGTAATTGCCCCACCTCAAACCCTCCCGGTCGGGTCCGCTGGGAAACCACCTCGCCGACGGGGTCTGCAGCGGCGGCGATCTCTTCAACTGCGATCGCCATGGAATCGATTCGCGCTTCGTTCAACTCGAGGCGATCCAGCAGAGCACTGCTCAAACCGCTTTCTTCGCCGTCTCTCAGATCCTTCTGGTTCTCCCGGCCGATATCGCTTGCCCTTTCACGAAGCAAGGCAGCCAATCGGAGAAGAGCCCTCTCTTTCTCCTCGGGAGTGAGGCGGCCGATCAGGCGAGCTGCCCCTCTGGCCCTGGTAGCGATCTCGAGGACATGGTCATGGATGCTGGTAATGGCTTCTGCTTTCATTGTTCTTTCTTCCTGTTGAAGACTACCATGTCGTCGCGGTGGACGACTTCGTAGGCTTGCCTGCGCCCCAGAATCTCAGCGATTTCAGAGGTTTTCCGGCCTTGAACCGATCTTAACTCGTCGGACGAGAACCTCACGAGTCCGCGTGCGATCGGTTCCGATCCAGTCCCCACCACGTGAATCAAGTCTCCTTTCACGAAGCTGCCCTGGACGCCGACTACGCCAGAGGGCAGGAGGCTCTTTCCCCCTGACTGAATGGCTGTCTCGGCGCCTCGATCTACGATAATGGTCGCATCGACCGGAGTTTTCCCGGCAGCGATCCATCGTTTTCGAGCCGAGATCTTCTTCTCCCGGGGTTCGAACCAGGTCCCGACGGGGTCACCGGCGAGCACCCTCAGGATGATGTTCTGCGTGCGACCGCCGCAGATGTTCGTCAGGATGCCGGCATCGCCGGCGAGACAGACCGCTCGAAGCTTGCTCGGCATACCTCCCAGCCCGAACCGGCTGCCGGTTCCCTCGCCGACGACAAGATCGGTATCGCTATCCTTGTAGACGGCGGGGATTCGGCGGGCCCCGGGCTGGCCGGGTGGGCGGTCGTAAAGGCCGTCCACGTCGGTGAGAAGAACCAGCAGGCCCGCTCCGATCTTCCCGGCGATCAGTGCGGAGAGTTGATCGTTGTCTCCAAACTTCAGTTCCTCAATCGCCACCGTGTCGTTCTCATTGACGATGGGAACGACCTCCCACTGCAACAGTGTCTCTAGAGTATTCCGCGTGTTCAAATACAGTTCCCTACTGTCAAAGGTATTCCGTGTCAACAGGACCTGGGCCACCGAAAGTCCATGTCGTTTGAAGGCCAGTTCGTACTGCTGCATGAGCCGGGATTGTCCGACCGCTGCCAGGGCCTGTCGTTGACTCAAGTCGGTGGGCGGGTGATCCAAACCCAGTGCGAAGGCCCCTGCACCTACGGCACCCGAGGAGACCAGGATCAACTCCCGTTCTTCTTCCCTTACGCGGGCGAATTGAAAGGCAAGGTGATCAATCAACTGCAAGTTCAGGCCCTGCTCTTCCCCTCGCAGAAGGTTGGTGCCCACCTTGACCACAATTCGACGCACATCTTGGAGGCGTTGCTCTACAAATTCCATAGCTCACCCGTGGTGTCTATTTTGCCACGATTCTAGCGGTTCAGGTGCGGGGTTCCACGTTGTGCGGTCAGAACTGTGAGGCGACGGCTCTTGGCCAATCTGGAATCTGCAATCTGGAATCTGCGACAATGTGCCCATGGCATACCTGCAAACCAGTCCACGCAAGTTTGACGTCGTCGTGATTGGCTCCGGGGCCGGTGGGGGGACGGCCGTTCGCGTTCTCACTGAAAAGGGGATTGAAGTGGCCCTGCTGGAAGCCGGCCCCATGCTCAACCCGCGGCGTGACTTCAAGGAGCACGCCTGGCCACACGACCTGCCCCATCGGGGAGCGGGCGAGCAGGGCGAAGCCTACTTCGGGAAAGGTAAGCCGTTTGGATACTTTTCTGCCACCTTCGGGGACTGGGAGCTGGAGGGTGAGCCCTACACGGTGGCGGAGGGCAGCCAGTTTCGGTGGTTTCGGTCCAGGGTGCTGGGCGGGCGGACCAATCATTATGGACGGATGTCATTCCGCTTCAGCGACTATGACTTCCATCCTTACGACCTGGACGAACTGGGGACCAATTGGCCGATTACTTACCAGGATATCCGGCCCTATTACGACAGAGCCGAGGCATTCATCGGCGTTACAGGAACCTTGGAAGGCATCCGCAGTGCCCCCGACGGGGTTTTTCAACCGGCCCCACCACCCAAAGTCCACGAACTCCTGATCAAGAGGGCGTGCGATCGGCTCGGGATTTCGTGCATCGCCAACCGCAGGGCGGTGATCACCCGACCCTTGAACGGTCGTCAGCCCTGTCACTATTGTGGAATGTGTGGTCGGGGATGTCAGACAGCCTCCAATTATTCTTCCAGCACGGTCGAGATCCTGCCGGCGCTGGAGACCGGAAAACTCACCATCTTTGACAATTCAATGGCACGAGAGATCCTGACCGATGACGAGGGGAAGGTCACCGGGGTTTCCTACATCGACAAGACAACTCGTGAAGAAAAGAAAATCCACTGCCGCGTTCTGGTGCTGGCCGCCAGTGCCTGCGAATCGGCGCGGTTGCTCCTGAACTCGAAGTCGAGTCGGTTCCCGCAGGGCCTGGCGAATGACTCGGGAGTTGTCGGTCGGTTTCTGATGGACACGGTAGGCCTGGGGGTGTCCGGCTATGTGCCCGCCCTGGAGGGCCTGCCCCGGTATGACAGCGACGGGGCCGGCGGGGCCCATCTGTACATGCCCTGGTGGCTCTACGATCAGAAAAACAAAGACTTTCCGCGCGGGTACCACATCGAGATCGGCGGTGGTTATCGCCAGCCGCAGATAGGCTTTGGAGGGAGCACAATCCGGCGCCACGGTGGTTACGGGAGGGATCTGAAAGCCGCCATCCGTGGAGAGTACGGTTGCTTTGTTGGTTTTTCGGGGCGAGGCGAGATGATCCCCAACAACCTGAGTTACTGCGAGATCGACCCGACGGTTATCGACGAGTTTGGGATCCCGGTTCTTCGTTTCCATTTTCGCTGGACTGACTACGAGTGGAAGCAGGCCCGGCACATGGAATCGACCTTTCGCGAAATCATCGAGACCATGGGAGGAACCGTGCAGGGGCTTTCCAATCCGGCTTTCGAGGGGCAGGGAATCTCGGTTCCCGGGACGATTATTCACGAAGTGGGGACGGTTCGGATGGGGGATGATCCGCGTAGTTCAGCCATCAACCAGTTTAACCAGGGTCATGAAACCCCCAATCTTTTCGTCGTGGACGGAGGTTGTTTCGTCAGCAATCCCGACAAGAATCCAACCTTGACGATTAACGCGTTATCCTGGCGAGCGAGCGACTATCTGGCGGAAGAAATGAGGAAAGGTCATGTCTGAGAATCCAACCCCTCTCTCGCGAGAATTGAGCCGCCGCCAAATGCTCCGCTCGATCGCGGTGGCCCTGACGGCGGCGGGATCCAGTGGCATCACACTCGAAGCCGGCGGCTTCGTGCACTTCCTGGCTCAGGAGGAAAGGGAACCGGACGGCTCCTACCAGCCCCTCTTCTTCAAGAACCACGAGTTCCGAACCGTCAAGCGCCTGGCCGAGCTGATCATTCCTGCTGACGAGAGCTCGGGCAGCGCCTTGGAAGCGGGAGCTCCTGAGTTCATTGACCTGCTGTGCAGTCAGAATCAAGAACTGGCGAGGATGTTCACCGGGGGTCTCCTCTGGCTTGACCAGGAAATGAACCGGCGGCAGGGACGCCCCTTTGTAAATTCCGGCGAGCCACAGCAGCATCTCCTGCTGACGGCCCTCGCTCAGGAAGCCCGTCATCAGGAACGGAGAGAACGAGCTTCCCGAAATGCGGGACACCGGTTGCACCCATCTGACCCGGGATTTCTGCACTACACGGCGGAGCCGGCATCCGAGCTCGGCCCGGGGGGCCAGTTCTTTGTCTGGGTGCGGCGCCTGACAGTCGACGCTTTCTACACGAGTCGAATCGGTGTCGCGGATGTCGACTATCAGGGAAACAGCTTCCGGGAAAGCTATCGGGTCCCTCAGGAAGTCATTGACTACGCCCTCCGGCGCAGGCCCTCTGAGGACTAGCTTTCGATTTCATCAGTTTCGTCGTTCTGGGAAGGAAGAAGGCATGCAAAGCAAGACGTGTTCGAAAGATGGCAGGCCGTGGCGGCACACGCTGGTTGTGGGCCTGATCCTGCTGACCGCTCTCGCTCCGGCTCTGGCGGCGGGCTCCCCCAACATCATCATTATTCTGGTTGACGATATGGGATACGGGGATCTGGGCTGCTTCGGGAACCCGACGATTCGGACGCCCAGGCTGGATCGCATGGCTTCGGAAGGCCAGAAATGGACCAGCTTCTATGCCGGTGCCATTGTCTGTACGCCCAGTCGGGCAGCCCTGATCACGGGGCGCCATGCGATTCGCAGCGGGTTGGCCAGTGACCGGACCGCGGTCCTGCCGCACAATGCCGCTGCCGGCCTGCCAGACGAGGAAGTAACGCTGCCGGAAGTACTCCGAAGCCGCGGCTATGCGACCGGGTACCTGGGGAAGTGGCATCTCGGGCATCTGCCTCGTTATCTGCCCACCCGGCGCGGTTTCGACTATTACTACGGAACCCCCTATTCCAATGACGAGAAAATCGCCGATCAGTGGAGGCACGAATTCAAAGGGAAGAGAGGCTGGGAGGTGTCCCTTTTCTACAACCCGCGGAGCGAATACTGGGATATTCCCCTGATGCGCAATGAAGAAATCCTGGAACGCCCGGTGGATCAGACAAAACTCACGAAGAACTACACCGAGGAAGCCATTCGCTTTATCCGGCGCCACAAGAAGGGACCATTCTTCCTCTATCTGAGCCACAACATGCCTCATGTCCCCTTGTTTTCTTCTCCCGGGTTCCGGGGTAAGAGCCTGGCCGGACCCTATGGAGATGCGGTCGAAGAGCTGGACTGGAGCACGGGGCAGATTTTGGATGCTGTGCGCGAGGAAGGGCTGGCTCAGAACACACTGGTAGTCTTCACGTCTGACAACGGCCCCTGGGCGGCCTTCCGGGAACACGGAGGATCTTCCGGATTGCTGCGCGACCAGAAGGGAACGACCTGGGAGGGGGGCATCCGCGTTCCCGGCATCTTTTGGTGGCCCGGTCGGGTCCGGCCGGGCGTTGTCACCGGCATCGGCTCTGCTATGGATCTCTTCAGCACGGCGATCAGTTTAGCCGGGGGCGAGGTGCCGGGTGACCGGGTTATTGACGGAGTGGACCTTTCACCGGCCCTGCTCGGGAGCGGTCAAAGTCCCCGGGAAACCTTGCTCTACTATCGGGGCAGGAGAGTCTGGGCTGTGCGGAAAGGCCCCTTCAAAGCGCATTTCTTCACCAAGACGGCGTGGGGCCACAAGCTGCTAGAGAAGCAGCACGATCCGCCGCTACTCTTCCACCTGGACCGGGATCCCTCGGAGCGGTTCGACATCTCCAAAGACCATCCTGAGGTCATTGCTGAAATCCGCGAGATCCTGCGTAAGCACCAGGAGGACCTGGTGCCGGGCGAGGATCTGCTGGTCAAGCGGCTCCCGCAGGAGAAGTGAGCCCGGATGAATCCTGAACTGGACGCCCAGATCCATTACAGCTTCAGCTACTACAAGGGGCTCGGATTCCTGGTATGTTTTGCCCTGGTCGTTGCCCTGCAGATCATATTCCCGAATCGTCTGGGGATCAGGGCCCTTCTGAAGAACTGGAAGGTCAATGTTCCGATGGCCTTGATCAATGTGGTGCTCCTGGCCTTGATTTGTGGCGCCTGCGCCTCAGCTCTGGCTGTTTCGGTCCGAGAAGAGAACGGGGGTGCCTTTGAAATTCTGGGTCTGTCTTACCGGTTCCAGGTGGTGCTGACGGTCCTGCTGCTCGACCTCGTCGCCTATCTCTGGCACCGCGCCAACCACGTCTGGGGCCTGTTGTGGAGTTTTCATGTAGTTCATCACTCCGACGCCACGTTCGACGCTTCGACGGCGGTTCGTTTTCACGCCGGCGAACTTCTGATTTCCCTGGGGGTGCGATTGCTGGTGGTCCTCGTTTTCGGTTTGCCGGTCCTGGGTCTCATCCTTTTCGAGCTTGTTTACGGGTTCTGCAACCTGCTGGTCCACAGTGATATTCGGCTGCCCGAACCACTGGACCGTTTGCTGGCTGTTATTTTTGTCACCCCCTCGTTGCATCTGATCCATCACTCGGTGAAGAGGGAAGAGCACAACCGGAACTACGGGACGATTTTCTCGTTCTGGGACAGAGGCCTGTCCAGCTATCTCCCACCGGTCTCGAGAGGTTCGGTCCGGGTAGGCCTCGTGGAAACGGGAGCGGACCTCCGGCTGAAAGATCTCCTGCTGCTGCCCTTTCGCCGGAGGGCCGGGGAGGACGACTAGTTATCGCGTCTTGAGAAACCGCAGCAGGTGCGCCATTTCCTCGACCGAGACCAGCGTCTCCAGATCGCCCGGCATGGCGGACACATCGGCTACGTAAAAACGCCGGATGTCGTCCCGGGGAATGACAACCTCTTGTGCCTCTTCCAGTAGCAGGATGAGCGCCTGGGGTGTTTGCTCCTTAAGCACTCCCTCCTCGATGCCTCCCGAGACTCTCTCCACCACGTAGGATTGATACTCGGGTGCGACCGATTCGCTGGGCTGGAGAATGTCACGCAACAGAATCGCCGCCGGGCGAGTTCGCACGGTTTCCAGGTCGGGTCCCACGGCTCTCCCTTCGCCCCGAAGCTGATGGCACTTGGAGCATTCCCGGCGGTAGACTTCATGTCCCAGAACAGCATTCCCTTCCCGGGAAAGCACGGCCTTATACTTCTCCAGTACCTCCTGGCGAGCTTTGTCCGGCTCCTCCAGCAGGGCCCGTCCCCGCTCCCTCACATCTGGATCTCGATTCATCAGCAAGGCACGCTTTGGTCGGAAGCCCAGAGTCCAGGGCGAGACAAGTCCTTCCTCCATGGCCTCGAGAAGAGCCTCGATTCCAGTAGCCGATCTCACCAGCACGTTGCCAGCAGCATCGCGAACGGGTGGTGTGAAGCCTCTCCAGCCAGAAATCAGCTTCTCCCAGGTGGCCTCTTCTCCAACCGGCCCGAGGGCCTGAATGGCTGCCACACGGATGGCTTCGGGTGTGGATGGCGCAAGCAGTTCGCTGTAAAGAGGAAGATAGTCAGTTCTGGTGGAGAGACTCAGGAGTTGAATCGACTCGGTCCGCAGTTCAGGGGCTGAGCCCGGGTCCGCCGCCGCGATTGCGGCTCGTTCGAGCGTTTGGTCGGTGAGAGATCCGTCTGCAAATCCGGCAAGTTTGACCAATTCGAGAGCCGCCGGCCGGAGTAGCGAAGAGCCATCCAGAAAGATTCGCAGGGCCTGTTCCTGAAGGTCTCCTTCCGAAAGCAGGGTAGAGGCGCTAGCGCGAGTTCCTCTCATCAGACCTGTCAGGACCTCCGATTTCCACCAGTCGGGACCCTCCACACTCAGGATCCTGGCGAGGAGCGCCGAAACCTCAGCCTTCTTCTGTCTTGCACCGAGAACGGAAGCAAGAGTTCTAAACAGGATCCTGGCTCCCTCCGAGTCTTCCTCCGTGAGGCGTGAAACGGCGAGTTCCAGCAGCCTGGGGGTTTCGTCCGAGGAAGCGCTGAGAGCGGCGATCGGAACCCAGGGGTCGGCGATCCCTTCCAGTAACAACCGGTCGCGAATGGTGCCGGCATGTGGGGAAGACAGAAAGCCCGAGCTGAGCAGCACCTGGTAGCGCACCCTTTGACTGGCGTCCGCCGCCAGTCCCAACATCCGCTCACGGACCTGATCGGACTCGCTCAGATACCGTTCGCTCAGAATCACTGCGTTCTCACGCACACCCGGATGGGCATCTGACAGTGCAGTCAAGACCGGCTCGGGACCGAGCCGGCCCAGGCCCTCCAGCGTCCACAGGGCATGGAGTCTGGCCAGGGGCAGAGGGCTCGACTCGAGAAGCGCAATCAGGTCCGGCTGAAGCTCCCGGGATTGTCTGTCCACGAGTAGTCTCTGGGCGGTTCTCCTCCACCACCCATTCCGATGGCCGAGCAGGGAGACCAGTTCCTGCGAGGGGGTTCTGCTCAGCTGCAGGGACTGCGGGGAGGGTCTCTTTCCTTGCGGAAAAAATTCTGTAGATGCGCCCTTCTCGAGTTCCACGATAGAGATCCTCTGAATCCTCGTGATAGCGGCTGGACGTCCACTCGGGGTGTTCGATCATCTCCCGGTAATAGTCGACCAGGTAGATGGACCCGTCCGGGCCAGTGTAGAAGAACACCGGTCGAAACCAGTTGTCAGTGGAAGCCAGGAACTCGCTCTCCTCGTGCACGCGACTGGCCGTGAAGGTGGAACCGCTTTCGGACCAGACGTCCATGTGGACCAGGTTGTGTACGGGCTCGGCGACCAGGGAGAAGTGCCCCAGTTCCGGTCCGAAGCCGCCTCCCAGATAGTGAGTCAGACTGCATCCCGAAGTGAACTTGCCGGCCTCTGTGAGCAGCTCAAAGCGTGGATTGTGAGTGATGGGAAAAACCTGGGAGTACGTCCCATGGTCGGATGCCTGATGCATGGCCGATCTGAGAAACAGATCAGGGTTGCGCCGAAGGTAGGGAGCAGCGATGACTACGTGGCGGGCGTGAACGGCGTTGTTGAGAGTAAAGTAGCGTCCCCACTCGTCGAAAGAGTGTCCGAACTGGGAGGGGGCCGAGAGATTTTCGAGTCCACCGCTGTCGGGTTGCAGCCGGACCGAAGAGTGACTCTCCTCCAGAACGGGTGAGTCGGCCCGGTCCGGGTAATGGATTCGGCCGCCCCGGTCCCCAAACTTCTCCTGGAAGATAACAGCCCCGAAGCCGCCTTCGTTGGCCAGGTAGATCCAGTTATCCAAACCGTAAACGGGAAGATTGACTGTGTGCTGCGGGTTGGAAAAGGCAAATCCCGTCAACACGGTCTCACGCACGTCCGCCTGGCCGTCTCCGTCACTGTCTTCAAGGTAAAGCAGATCTGGAGCAGCGGTGACGAGAATGCCGTTTTTCCAACGCATCACACCCGTGGGCAGGACCAGTCCGTCGGCGAAGACGAAGCTCTCGTCGGGCAGACCGTCGCCATCCTGGTCGAGGAGAAGACGAACTCTCCCGATGGGCTCGGTATTCAGGGGGTACCCTCCCGTTTCTACTACATAGATACGTCCATCTTCGTCTATCTCCATGGCCACCGGGTCTCGAATCAGAGGCTCCGCGGCAAAAACCTCGATCTCGAAACCGGGGGCCAGATCAAAGGTGTCGAGGGCGGCCTGCGGACTGTGGGGAGGGCTGTAATCGGGATCAGGAGCCTGAGGCTGGCAGCCGGCCAGCCAGAACAGCGAAATCACGGAGACCTGGATCCACTTCAGTCTGGGAATCAACCACTTGAGCCGCCCGGGTCGCACGCTCGATCTTCTCATCACGGTTCGGAAACTTCCGACGGAATCAATCCCTGCTGTGATCAGGATTCTTGGCATACGCTCCTCGAAAGACTCCCGGCATTCCTGCGTCGCGCGCCTAGCTGGCGACGAAGATCCATCCCGAATTAACACCGCGAACTTCCCGGACAGTACACTAGAACCCAGAATTAAGAAAGTCTGCTAAAATGCAGCGAATCTTTCCCATGAATTCCCTGCACAGATCACTCCAGTCCTCGATTCCCAGGCCCGCAGACGGCCTCTCAAGTTTTTCCGCGGATCTTGGCCAGCAGCTCGTTTTTGGACCGGGATCCCTGTCGAAAATCGGTCCCTTTGTTCGCGAGATGGGAGCCGGCAGAATACTGCTGGTGGCAGATCCAGCGATGCGGGAGGCCGGGCATCTGGAGCGCGCTCTGGCTTCCCTGGGGGAGTCAAAGACGGAATCGCTGGTCTTCGATCAGGTTCAGGAAAATCCGACCACTCGCTCGGTGGAAGATGCTGCCTCGCGGTTGGAGGAAGAGAAGTTTGACCTGATCGTCGCAGTGGGTGGGGGCAGTACCATGGACACGGCCAAAGCCGTGAATTTCCTGCTCAGCAGCGGCGGGCGAATGGAAGACTATCGGGGCTACGGTCAGGCCGGCAATGACATGTACCCCTCCATCGGTGTCCCGACTACAGCGGGGACCGGGAGCGAGGCCCAATCCTACGCACTGATCGCCCGTTCGCGAGACCACCTGAAAATGGCCTGTGGCGACCCCGGGGTTAGGTTCCGGAGAGTGATTCTGGACCCGGACCTGCTGGACACTGCGCCCAGCCAAGTGCTCGCCGCGGCCGCAGCCGACGCGCTCTCCCACGCCGTTGAGAGCCTGGTCTCAGCCGCCAGCCATCCCGTCTCGCGGATGTTCTCCTGCTGGTCGTGGAAGTTGTTGGAAGGCAACTGCGAGAATGCCGTCAACGAGAGGAATCGAGAGGCTCTGGGCCAGATGTTGATGGGGGCCTACCTGGCGGGAATGGCGGTCGAGCTGTCCATGCTGGGTGCTGCCCATGCCTGTGCAAACCCGCTGACGGCCCGTTACGGTATCAGGCATGGCGCCGCAGTCGCATTGTTGCTTCCCGGCGTGGTTCGTCTGAACGGCCCTGCCGTGAATGCAGATTATGGACAGCTGGAGGGAATCGACCCGGTGCAGGCGGCAGAATCCCTGGCAGTGCGGCTGGAGGCCCTCCGCACCCGATTTGATTTGCCGACCTCTCTGGTGGAACTGGGTGTCAATGAATCCTCCATCGAGGAGTTGGCCACGGAGGCGGCACGGCAATGGACGGGTCAATTCAACCCCGTTTCCCTGACCGCCGGAACGGCCAGACAACTCTATGAATCACTCTCTTGAGTCATGAAGGTCAAAACGGTTGCGAAGCTGATTCTCACTCTGGGTATGGGTGGGGTGACGGTGGTTTCACTGCCTGGACAGTCCTGGCCCATGTTTCGGGGTAATCCTCAACTGACCGGAATCTACCAGGGAGAACTGCCGACTCGGCTGGAGCCCCTCTGGACCTTTAGAATCGAAGACGGGGTTGAATCCACCGCCGCGGTAGTCGGAGGGAGCGTCTACGTTGGAGGGCTGAACGGAGTCTTCTACGCAGTCGATCTCGAGGATGGGGCCGTCCAGTGGACTTTCAAGGCCACTGATGAGATTCGCTCCTCTCCTCTGGTCCGGGACGGAAGAGTTTTTTTCGGCGATGAGATGGGTTTCTTCTTCGCCCTACGTGCGTCAGATGGAAAGCTGCTCTGGACTTTCCAGGCCGGAGCGGGGATTACATCCCCCGCCAACTTTTTCGGCGAAGCTGTCCTTTTTGGATCGTACGACAACTTCCTTTACTGTCTGTCAGGAGAGACCGGTCAGCTCCGCTGGAAGCAGGAGACCGGAGGCTATATTCACGGCAGTCCTGTGATTGCGGACGACACGGTGGTGGTGACCGGATGCGACGGGTTTCTTCGTCTGATTCGGATCTCCGATGGTGTCGAGGTGGTGCGAACTGATCTGGGATCCTACATCGGTTCGAGCCCGGCCTACAGTCAGAAAAAGATTTATGTAGGCACCTTTGAGAATCAAGTCCTGTCCTTCAACCTGAAGGAAAAAGAGGTGGAGTGGGTGTACGAGCATGCCCAGCGCCACTTTCCCTTCTACTCCTCCCCCGCCGTCACGAACGATCTTGTGGTCATCGGGGGACGAGACAAAATGGTGCACGGGATTGACCGCAGCAGCGGTGAGGTCCGCTGGACCTTTGTCACCCGGTCTCGGGTGGATTCGTCACCGGTTGTGGTCGGTCAGACGGTTTTGATCGCCGACACAAGTGGGGTACTCTTTAGGCTGTCTCTGGAAACCGGCAAAGCCCTGTGGCAGTTCGACACGGCGGGTGGTATTCAAGCGTCGCCTGCCATCTCGGAGGGAAGGCTGGTGATCGGCACGCTGGATGGAGACCTGTATTGCCTGGGAGGGGTAGACAAGCAGTGAGATTGATTCTATTTCTTCTGGTTCTGGCCCATCTTCCGCCCACCGGGCTGGCTCAGGAGGCCCAGGAGAAGGAGCCGGGCGAGACGAAGGACGATGCAGGGCAGAGGAGCATTGAGCGTCCCTTCGTGGTGACGGTTGAAGAGAGCCTTCCGCCGGTGGCCAGTGAGACCACCATTGCCACCAAGATGGCCGTTCCGATTCACGACATTCCGGCCAGCGTAACGGTCATTCCTCAGTCCCTTTTCAAGAGCCAGGACGCGGTGATTCTCAGTGATGCTCTCAGCAACGCTGCGGGGGTGAACATTCAGACCAATTTTGGTGTGCACGACTACTTCCTGATTCGTGGATTTGACTCTCTTTCGAGCGGTCTCGTATTGACCGACGCGGCCTCGGAACCCGAAGCAACTTTTTACCATCTCTACAACGTAGATCAGATTGAAGTTCTGCGTGGTCCCTCGACATTTCTCTATGGCGGGAGCCCGCTGTCCGGTGCGGTGAACCTGGCCCGAAAGCAGCCGCGTCTGGGAGAACGCTTTTTCCAGGGCGCCGCCACCTTTGGATCGTTTGGGACGGCACGCGGGCAGTTCGACGTGAACTGGGGAGGCAGGGACTCTCCGATTGCCTTTCGACTGAATGCGATGGGGCAGAGAGCGGACGGGTACCGCGACAACCGGGAGAATTATCAGGTCGCTGTCAATCCTGCCATCCGATGGAAGGCGGGAGAGCGCAACACCTTCACATTCAATTTTGAATACGTCAGCAACGAGTACACTCCCGATGCGGGTATTCCCCTGGTCGGTGACTCTGTGGCACCGGTTTCCCGACGCACATCCTACGGTTCTCCCTACGACGATTCGGACCAGGACATCTTCCGCTTTCGCTTCGACTGGGAGTCGTATCTGAGTGACCGGATCCGCTGGCGTACTAAGATCTACTACACCGACCTGGAATGGCTGAGCGACGGGACCCTGCTCAATGGAGTCGTTCCTGATTTCCAGACAGGGTCCTTGCAGGTCGTGCGTCTCCTCAATCAACTGGACGACCGACAAAAGCTGTTGGGAGCCCAGTTCGAGACCATCTTCAGCTTTGACACGGGGAGTGTCCGGCACGAACTGCTGGTCGGCTTTGAGGCCAATCGTCTGACCGACGAATTCTCGCTCCAACTCTTCTTTCTTCCGCCGGCCGACTTGAGTGGAGCCGGTCCGGAAGATGACTTGGCCCGGTTTCCTCTTTCCGACCAGGGTCAACTGGGTGATGCCAGGAGCCGAATACTGGCTCCCTACGTGGTCGATCGCATTCTGCTGACCGAGCGCCTACATCTTTTCCTGGGCGGGCGTATCGATTTCCTGGACTACAGAGAAGAATTCTCCCAGACCCGGCGCGAAGAGGCCCAGTTCAATCCCCTGGCGGGGATTCTCTTTCAGCCGCGGAGAGATCTCTCTTTCTACGTCAATGGAGGCAGCGCCTTCGCCCCGCCCTCGTCACTGGTGGTGGGCGAGCGGAAACCTGAGGAGAGCCGCCAGGTTGAAGGAGGGGTCAAGAAGAAATTCCTGGGCGAAAGACTGCAAGCTCAGTTTGCGGTCTATCACCTGGAGAAGACCAACATTGCGATCCCCGACCAGAACGGCTTCTTGCGCGAGACCGGATCGCAACGATCCCGGGGATTCGAATTCTCGCTGAACTCGCAGCACGGTCCCCTCTGGCACACCTTTGCCAGCTATTCGTACAACCGCTCGAAGCTGACCGAGTTTTCCGAGACCGCGATCGTCAGCCTGAATCCGTTTGCTTTCGGAACCGTTGACCGGGCTGGCAACAGGGCCCCCTTTGCTCCGCGCCACCTCTTCAGCGTGTGGACCAGCCGCCAGTTTTCCGGGGGCCTCGGGATCGGTGTGGGATCGCGTTATGTCAGCGGTCAGTTCATCGCACCTGACAATGGCTTCGAGCTGGACGACTACCTGGTGTTTGATGCTGTTGCCTCGTATGGGGTGGACAACTGGAAGATCAGCCTGAACTTCAAGAATCTCTCGAATCGGGACTACGCGATGCGGGGGTTTGGCGCGAACTCCGTGATTCCCGCTGATGGCTTTGGAGTCTTCGCCACCCTCACCTTTACGCGCTAAACTCACGTTTCGCGCTTCGCGTTCCGTGAAACGTGGAATTCCCTAACACTTGGTACAGCGGATATCGTTGAAGATCACATCCGGATCTGCCTCGGCCCGCGCAAATTCGATCAAGACGCGGAGTGTCTTGCTTGCGTTGGGCAGGCCAAATTCCTCTTGCATTTTGGTCAACCACTCTTGCTGGTCTTCGTAGAGCTCGAAACTCGTCTGTGTGATCCCGTTCATAGCCACCAGTCTAGCACTTCCGGTGGCTCGTGCTGTTACTGGGTCTGGTTCCTCGTTCCTGGTTCCTCGTTCCGAGTTCCGGGAATTTGGAATCTGGAATCTCACCCAGTTAAGATACAGAACTCGTCGAAGGTGGACTTCATGAGATATCGTCGCTACATCCTGGCCGGACTGGTGCTGCTGCTGGTCCTGCACCACGACTTCTGGAACTGGAACAGCACGAGTCTCTACCTGGGTATTCCCGTGGGATTGATGTTCCACCTGCTGTTATGCCTGGGGGCCGCCGCCCTGTTCACTCTTTTGGTTCTGGTCGGGGAGCGTTCCAGCCCTCAACCTCGCCGTCGTCTGCACAAGAGGGATTCTCAGTGATCCTTTTGATCATTGCCCTCTACTTTTCCATTCTGGTCGGCATTGGACTGACCGGAAGGAAGTTCCTGCACCGAACCGGTGAAGATTACTTTCTGGCCAACCGCTCGATTGGTCCGTTTGTCCTTCTGATGACCCTGTTCGGGACGCAAATGACTGCTTTCGCTCTGCTCGGCGCTTCCGGCGAGGCCTACCGGCGGGGTATCGGAGTCTTTGCTCTGATGGCCTCCTCCTCGGCCCTGGTCGTGCCCCTGGTCTTTCATTTTCTGGGGACTCGGGTCTGGGAAATTGGACAGCGCCTCGGGTGTCTCACTCAAGCCCAGTTTTTTCGCGCTCGCTGGCAGTCGGATGTGGTCGCGTCGGTCCTTTTTGTCTTTCTCCTGGTCCTGTTGATTCCCTATCTGCTGATCGGGATCATGGGGGCGGGCATCACGCTCCATCAAGTCACTCAAGGAGTCCTCGCAGAATGGCTCGGGAGTCTGATCGTCTGCTCCGTTGTGTTCGTATACGTTGTCACCAGCGGATTGAGAGGTACCTCCTGGGCAAATTGCTTCCAGACTCTGGTGTTCCTGAGCCTGGGGCTGATCACATTTTTCTACATTTCGGGTCGTCTGGGGGGACTGAACACGGCCATGCAGCAGGTGCAGCAGACTCATCCGCAACTCCTGGTGATCGCGGGAGGTGTCAGTGGGCTGGAGCTCTTCTCCTATCTCTTCATTCCACTCTCGGCGGCCATGTTTCCGCATCTCTTCATGCACTGGCTGTCGGCCCGGGATTCGGCTGCCTTTCGGCTGCCCGTGGCGGCTTATCCTGTGTGTATTGCCATCCTCTGGGTACCCGTCGTCCTGATGGGGATCATGGCCCGCATCCCCTTCCCCGATCTGCAGGGTCCAGCCGTCAACTCGGTGCTGGTGCGCATGATTCAGCACTACTCACCCGAAGTTCTGGCCGGGTTGCTGGCGGCGGGAGTCCTGGCCGCGATCATGTCTTCTCTCGATTCTCAGGTTCTCTCCGTGGGCACCATCTTTACTCAGGACGTGGTGAAGCATTTCGGCTTTCATGATGAGATGGACGAGAGACGCCAGGTCCTCTCCGGGAGGTTGTTCGTGACTCTGATCCTGGCCGGCTGCTTTTTTCTGTCACTGATCACGAATCGAAGCATTTTCAGCCTGGGGATCTGGTCCTTTACCGGCTACAGCTCCCTGCTGCCGGTCCTGATAGCAGCGCTCTTCTGGAGAAGAAGTACCAAGTGGGGAGCCCTTGCTTCGATCCTCGTGACAGCGCTGCTGTGGATCGGCTTCTTCTGGCAGGGATGGCAGCTGCCAGGCTACTCAATCGGAGGGAGTGGTCTCTTGCCCCTCGTCGTCATGGTCGTGGCCTCCTCATGTGCGATGATAGTGGGGTCACTGCTCACTTCCCCTCCGGAGGAAGCCGTCTTGAGGTCGTTCTTTCCGGAGAATCAGGAAGAAGGGAGTTGAGGAAGCAGTCAGAAGAGGCCTGGTGAAGACCTGTGACGGAATCAACCCGTGCCCTGAGAGTCCTCGACCTGCACAAGGAATTTGATCTCCAGCACGACACCGTAAGAGTCCTCGACGGCGTCAGTTTTGATGCCGAACCAGGTGAGACCATTGTGGTGACCGGTCCCTCCGGCTCGGGGAAGAGCACGCTTCTGCATATTCTGGGGACGCTGGAGCCACCGACATCCGGGACCGTGCAGATCGACGCCCGGTCTCCCTTCGACTTGCCCGAGAAGGAACTGGCCCGGTTTCGCAACCAGACGATTGGTTTCGTGTTTCAAGAACACCACCTGCTTCCCCAGTATTCGGTCATGGAAAACGTCCTCCTGCCCACCATGGCGGCATCTGCGGCTTCCACCGGAAAAATTGAGCGGGCCCGAGACCTGCTGAATCGTGTGGGCCTGTCCCATCGGGTTGAGCACCGGTCCGGTCAACTCTCGGGGGGCGAGCGACAGCGGGTGGCCATCGCACGGGCGCTGATCAACCAGCCCAGCATTTTGCTCTGTGACGAGCCCACCGGAAGCCTCGATACGGCCACTGCAGGGCAGGTTTCCGATGTCCTCTTTGATCTGCATGAGCGGGAAAGGATGCTGATGCTGGTCGTGACCCACAGCCGTGAACTGGCCGCTCGTTTCCCCAGGCATCTCCGTTTGAAGGAAGGGAGATGCTTCGAAGCCTGACCCACTACTGGCGGGTGAACATGGCTCTTCTCGCCGCTGTGGGGGTGACCAGCGCCGTGCTGACCGGAGCGCTCATCGTGGGTGATTCCGTGCGCCAGAGCCTGAGTCATCTGGTGCTTGATCGGCTCGGAGAAGTGGAGTCCGCCCTGGTGATGGAGCGCTTCGTTGACGAGTCGCTGGCCTCTCGTCTGAGCGGAAGCAGGAGTTTCCAGGAACATTCGATCTCAGCAGTTCCGGTCATTTTCCTGCCCGGGAGTGCCCGCCATCCGGGCACTGAGAGACGGGCTTCGGGGGTCAGGATTTACGGGGTGGACGGGCGTTTTGAACAACTGTTCAGTTCCCGGTTGGGTCTGGAGAGGGGCGAAAGACAAATCTTTCCCAGTGCTGCCATCAACTCCTCGCTGGCTCGAGACATCGGCGCCCGAGTCGGTGATCAGGTCGTCTTCCACCTGATGGGCGCTTCCGACGTGGCCCTTGAATCCCTGCTCGGAGACCGAGATGCGGCCGGCCTTCTCAAGACGGTCCGGGCCGTTGTCCGCCAGGTTGTTGAGGACAAGGGGGTGGGCCAGTTCGAAATCCAGCCCTCGCAGACGGCGGGCCTGAATGCATATCTCCCGCTGGAGGTTGTGCAGGAGGCTCTGGAGCTCGAGAATCGGGTCAACCTGGTTCTCTTCAGCCTGGCCGCCGGAGACCTGCCGGTGGAGCAGGTATCGGCTGGGGTGGAAGAAGCGCTGACTGCCAAGGACTACGGGTTTCGGTTTCGTGCCGGTCGGGACTATTTTGTGGTTGAGAGCTCCCGGTTTGTTCTCAAGCCTTTTGAGGTGGCAGCCGTTGAACGGGTGGCCGAGAGCTTGGAGATGAGGAGCCAGCTGACTCTGACTCACCTCGCCAACCGGCTCAGTGTCGGAGAGAGAAGTGTTCCCTATTCTACCGTCACGGCGATTGCCCCGATCAACCAAATGCCTCTGCCCGAGTTGCAACTCGCCGATGGCCGGCCGGCTCCTCCCATGCAGGCGGACGAGATCTATCTCAACGAGTGGACCGCCCGGGAACTGGCTGCGGAGGCGGGAGACCTCGTCACCGTGACCTATTACGAAGTCGGGCCCAGAGATGAGTTGCTGACCAGAACGGTGGAACTGCGGGCTTCGGCACCGGTGGCGATGCGGGGGATGGGGGCCGATTCACTGCTCACGCCCGAATATCCGGGGATCCACGAGGCCCGGGACATGGCTCGATGGGATCCCCCTTTTCCGGTCGATCTGGATCAGATTCGACCCCAGGATGAAGACTATTGGGATCGATTTCGGGCCACTCCCAAAGCCTTCCTGTCACTGGATCGGGGGCGACAGCTCTGGTCAAGCCGCTTCGGGGACACCACGAGTGTCCGGTTGTCCGCCGCTCCCGAGCTTTCACCTGCCGAGTCCATGGCCAGTTTTCAAGCGGCGCTGGGAGACGAGATGACCCTGGAATCCGGTGGCTTTCAGGTGCGTCCTCTGCGCCGGGAAGGGCTGGAAGCAGCCCGGGGTCCGACCGACTTCTCCGGACTCTTCGGGGGCTTCAGTTTCTTCCTGATTGTGGCGGCCCTTCTGCTGGTGGGTCTCCTCTTCCGCCTCACAGTAGAAGGGCGTGCGGCGGAGATCGGAATGCTCTCGGCAGTGGGTTACACGCAAGCCGGGATCCTGAGACGGCTGCTCGCGGAGGTGAGTCCTGTTCTGGTGGTGGGGGCGTTGCTGGGGTTAGGACTGGCGCTGGTCTATTCCTGGGCCATGCTGGCCGGTCTCAGAACCTTCTGGAACGAAGCTGTGGGGACCACCCTGCTGGTGGTCTCCTTCAGCGGGCTGTCGCTTTTCATCGGCTTTGGGGGCACTCTGGCGAGCGCTCTTCTGGCCCTGTGGCTGGCTGTCCGAAAACTCGTCAAGTTGGCCCCGGCACGCCTCCTGAGCGGCCACGTAGAGGAAGGGTCCGGCGCTTCGGGTCGATGGAGCCTGCTGATGGGCAGGGTTTCCTTGGTGCTCGTGATCCTGCTGCTGGGGGTACTGTTTCTGTGCAGTTCCCAGCTCGAGAAACTGGCTCCGCTGCTTTTCTTTGTCCTTGGCTTTCTGGTCCTTTCCGTAACGCTCTCCTACTTCTCGGCGAGATGCCGGGGACTGGGACTGCGCTCCCTGGCCCCCGGTGGACGCTTCTCCTGGTTGCACCTGTCTGTGCGTAACGTGGGACGCAATCCGGCGCGCAGCCTGGTCAGCGTCCTGCTGATCGCTTTGGCGTCCTTCACCATCCTGGCCGTAGAGGCGAGTCGAACGGGTCTCGAGGGAGATCTGGGGAAGCTGAACTCGCCGACCGGAGGCTTCCAGCTTCTGGGTCGGACCAGCCTTCCGATCCTGCAGGAGCTGAACAGTGAGGGGGGGCGATTCGATCTGGCCATCGACGATGCGGACGGAGTACTGGCTGGCGCTCACTTTTACCCCTTTCGGCTTCTGCCTGGAGACGACACCAGTTGCCTGAATCTTTACCAGCCGCAGCGGCCCAGGATACTGGGGGTTCCTGGCGATTTCAGGTCGCGGGGAGGGTTTGAGTTCCAGCAGCTCGGGAAGGATCTTTCACCCCGTGAGAAGGACAACCCCTGGTTGACTCTGGAGCGGGACCTGGGACCCGACGTGGTGCCTGCTTTTGGCGACTACGAGTCGGTCCGCTGGATTCTGAAGCTGGGTCTGGGTAAGGATCTGGTGGTCGCTGATGAGACCGGCCGCCCCGTGAGGCTTCGGCTGGTGGGATTGCTTCACGCCAGCATCTTCCAGAGCGAGATCCTGATCTCAGAGGCTGCTTTCAACCGACTCTTCCCCAGTCGCGCCGGGTACTCCTATTTTCTGGTGGATACCGGCACCGCTTCCGCCGACGAGATCGCCCAGCGACTGGAAAGCTCGCTGGGAGACCACGGTTTCGACGTGGTGACGACTCGAGATCACCTGGCCGGCTACCTGGCAGTCCGCAACACCTATATCTCGACCTTCCAGACACTGGGAGGGCTGGGATTGATCCTGGGAACCCTGGGCCTGGGTGTCGTGCTGGCGCGAAATGTCCTGGAAAGACGGCGGGAGCTGGCCGTCATGAGGGCTTTCGGGTTCTCTCGTCGCCGCCTCTCCCGAATGGTCGTGGCGGAGAATCTCTGGCTGCTGATCATAGGACTCCTGTGCGGCACTCTGGCGGCAACGATCGCCCTGCTGCCCAGCCTCTGGAGCCGCCCCGACCAGCCCTCCTGGATGTCCCTCCTGTTGACACTGGCCCTGGTTCTGATGGTGGGGATGGCCGCCTGTGTGGCCGCGGTAACCGCCTCTCTCAAGACCCCTTTGCTCCCCTCGTTGAAAGAAGAATAGGTTCCGCCTCTTTCTTGGAATTTGGAATCTAGAATTTGGGATCTGGAATCTGCGAGGACGAAGGAGGAGCAGGGGTCGGCTTGTAATTCGTGACCAGGAATCCCCCCAGGGCCGCCAGCAGGATTCCGGCAATGAACTGCCAGCGCAGACTTGCCCAACCTCCGGCCGGGGGATGGAGGCTCAGGGCCACGATAGCATTGACGATGGGTGCCCCGGCAAAGACGATGGCCATCACAACGCTGGGGGATCCACCGGCTCCGAAGGCGAGAAGGACGCAGAATGCACCCGCCGCGCCGACGATCCCGGCCAGAAAAGACCACAGGATGCCCTGGGCTGGAAAGTTCCAGGTGGCTCCGTTTCTGACGAGTACAAAGAGCGGAGCCAGCACCGCCGTCACGAAGTAGGCGACTCCCACCAGCAGGAAAGCCTTATACCGACCCTGGGCGGGGTCGCTCATCGAAATCTGACCGCTGTGCAGCAGCACGCCGTAAAACCCCCAGCACAGTACCGTGCTCAGCGCGAAAACCAGCCATGACAATCCGGCGCCCTGTGTTGCAGCCATGCAATGCTCCAAGTCGTTCGATAATCTTCGGGGTAACGGCCGGCTGAAGCGGCCCGCTGGAAAAAAGAGAAGGGTCTCGTCAGGAACTCGCCGTCACACGTGAAAAGACTCCCCGCAGCCACAGGATCCAGTCACGTTCGGGTTATTGAAGGCAAAACCGGAGCCCGTAGGCGATTCCACGAAGTCGATCTGGGTGCCGTCCAGATAGAGCATGCTCTGCTCGTCGACATAGACTCGAAAACCGTCCTGCTCCAGCACCTGGTCCCCGTCCTTGGCCTCCTGTTCGAGAATCAACTTGTACTCGAAACCCGAACAGCCGCCGGCAACGACCGCCACGCGTACTCCCGCAAAGGAGTCTTCCTGAGCCTGGATGAACTCCTTGACTTTGCCTTCCGCTCTATCAGTCAAACTGATCATGATCTTGTAACCTCAGATCTAAAGACTCTTTCATTGTAGTTTGGTTTCAAGCTGGATTCCAGATTTAAGACGCCTGATGGCTATCATTACTACCTCTTGCAGCTGACACGGGGAGATTCCTCATCTCTCCGGTCGCTCACGCTCCCGGCTCCTTTTCTTGGTCAGACTTCCCAGGATTCCCAGGACAAGTGTCATCTCTTCCCGGACAATGTTTCTCAGCCAGGGCGGTCCGGTGAACCAGTTCCCGAGCAGGTACACTGCAGTCGTGACCCCGGTGGTCATCAGGCCTCTGAGAAGCATCGAGGTCTCGGTTCCGGCCATGAGTGTGCCGGCTCCCAGTGCCAGGCCCAGAGGTAAGAGCAGCCGTGTCAGGGGACGCAGCAGCAGTGCGGGAGTGACTCCGGGAATGGCCCATACCAGGAAGGGGATGGTGATCGCAAAGGCGGCCAGTTGACCCAGCGGGGCCCCCGGGATGCCGAGTTCCGGGACGAGAAAAACCACCAGCAGCAATGTAAGTCCTGCCTGCAGGAAGGTCATGACCATAGCGAACCGGGGCCGTCCAACACCTTGAAGAGCCGACACGCTGAAACGGCCGATGGCAACCAGGACGGCTCCCAGGGCAAAGACACAGGTGGCTTCCCATGCGGGCAGCCACTTGTCCGTGTAGATCGCCTGAATCAGATCTTTCCCGGCAACACTGAGCACACAGAACCAGAGACCGAGAAGAACCACCGAAATGTAAATGTACCGTTTCAGAACACTCTCGAGCCGGGACGGATCATCCTGGAGTCGGGAGAAATGACTCAATGCAACACGGGTGGCGCTCTGAACCAGAAGCATGGATCTGCCTCCCGTGTCCTGGGCCCATTTCATGTAGCCCGCGGCATCCAGTCCCAGCATCCTCGTCACCAGGGTGAGCGTGGCCAATCGGCGCAGACTGCCTCCAACCAGATGAAGTCGAAAGTCCAGGCCGTTGCGAATCAGATCCATGGTGATTTGCTTGTCGAAGGCAAATCCCAGCGGCGCTCCGGAGATCTGCCTGATGGCCACCGTAGCGGCAAAAAAAGCTGCAACGTTGCCCCAGATGAAGCTCCAGGCCCCCGCCCCCGTCACAGCCAGCATCAGTATCAGACCTCGGCGGAACAGGGTTTCCAACATACCCACGATCACCAGGGGCTGGTAGGTCAGATTGCGCTCCAGGCTGATCTCACAGTTGTGGCGGACGGCACTGAAAAGCAGGACCAAGGAATAGACTCGAATCATCCAGGAAAGTTGGTGAGGTTCTTGTGCATAAATACCCGCGATACGGTTCGAAAACAGCCATAACAGCGGGACCACTACAGCGCACAGGATGAGCCGGGATGTCAATGCAATCTTGAGCGTTGTGACATCCGGCTCGTTTCTGGACTGGATCAGCCTCTGCTTGGCCCCCCAGTCGGTGAAGAGGCCGGCCAGGCCGAAGACCGTGATGGTGATGCCATAGAGCCCGAAGTCCCTGGGGTCCAGAATCCGAGCCCGGGCAATTCCGGAAAGGAACTGGATGAAGACCGTGAAGCCCAGTTCGACACTGATCAGTCGAACGCTTTTTCGAGCCTGGCGGTTGGGAGAAGTCATAGGCTGCTGTGAGCCGACAGGATCATTGCAGGATCTGAACGGCGGAAGCCTTAAAGCTCAAGAAAACGGCTTGATTGACTCGTAGCCCGAGCTGGCTCCGGCTTTGAGGTGTAATGACAACCTTGAAGAGGGTTTTCCCGGCCTCAACCTCAAGATGGCAAATGGGCCCATTGGGGAGAATCTCCTGTACGCGGCCTCCCAGCACATTGAGAGCGGAGGTCGACCGGGGAGCCACGGTCGACAGAATAATGTCCTGCGGCTGAATCAGGGCGTAGGCTTTCCCCTCTGATTTGGCGACCACGTGAATGTCCAGATCTCCGGTCTGAAAGAGCGCGCCAAACGACTCCTTGTCAGTCCTGTCCTGACTGTCCTTTTTCCTCACTGTTCCGGCGAAGATGTTGTCAAGGCCCAGAAAACGAGCAATGTTGGGGCTGGCAGGGGTACGGAAGACAGCCTCGGGTTCTCCGCTCTGCGCCAGGTTGCCCTCGAGCATGATCCCAACCCGGTCACCGACCTTGAGGCAGTCCTCGAAACTGTGTGTCACCATCAGGCATGTGATTCCCAGAGTCGTCTGAACCCGCTTGAAACCCTCGATGACCTGTGCCCGGCCCTGAGGGTCGACGGCGCTGAACGGCTCATCCAGCAGCAACACCCGGGGACGAACCATGAGAGCCCGGGCCAGAGCGACCAGCTGCCGCTGCCCCCCGCTTAACTCCCAGACCGCCGAGCTCACTACCTGCTGGAGCCCCAGCAGTGCCACCAGTTGCTCCTGAAATTCACCATCTTTCCGGCCAAAGCCAATGTTCTCGGCAGCACTCAGATGGGGAAACAGGTGAGGTGATTGGAAGAGGATCGAGATGCCCCGTCCTTCGGGCGGGACCTGGGAGATGTTCAGCCCATTGACCCGGATCTCTCCTTCCTGCAAAGGAAAGAAACCGGCCAGGGTATGAAGAAGCTGGCTTTTTCCAGCTCCCGTGGGACCCAGCAGGACGAACACCTCACCCTGGTCCACCGTCATCTCCGGCACACTCAGGGAAAAATGTTTCAAGCTGCGCCTAAAGCCACGAACTTCCAGCAATCCACCTGCTCCTCGGTTGAACAGCTCTCAGGCAAACAAAGACAATAATGCTCAGGGCGACGAGGATAACGGCTACCGGCAAGGCCCCCGCCAGCCCGTGGGAGGTGAACCGGTCGTAGACCAACACCGAAACCACCTTTGGGTTGTAGACGAGGATCACAATCGCGCCGAATTCCGAGACGCTCCTGGCCCACATCATGAGAGCACCGGCCAGGAGGTTGTTGCGTACCATGGGAAGGCTGACGCGGAAAAAGGTGCGGGTGGGCCCCAGGCCCAGGGTCCGGGCCGTCCATTCCATTTCTAGGGGGATGCTCCTGAATCCCTCCTGGAGCGGATTGATCAGCAGGGGACTGGCCACGAAAAACATGGCGATCACGATACCCGTCCAGTGCCCGACGGGGGTGCCGCGCGATCCCAGTGCTGAGAAGGTCAAGAGCAAAGCGATTCCGGCCACCGGGTGCGGAATCACCAGCGGGAGGTCCACAAGTCCTTGAATGAAGTGTCTCGTCGGGAACTGGTGGCGGCCCAGGAGGTAGGCGAGGGGAGTTCCCAGAAGCACTCCCAGCAGGGTCGCTGCCAGGGCGCAAAAAAATGTGAGGCCGAGGGCACTCACGACCTCTCCGTCCAGAAGAGTGCTCCAGACGGCGGTCGGAGAGGTGCCCAGCAACAGGCTCAGAATTGGCACAACAATGATCAGCAGACAAAGGGCGCTGCAGACAAGGAGAACGGTCTTGGCCAATGAATTCATAGGACAAACTACCTCGCGGAGACGATCTCTCGAACCGGAATCCCGGTATAGCCCAGTCCCCGGAACAATCCCTGAGCTTCGCTGCTGATCAGGAACTCCAGCAGACTTGCTGCGGCTTCTCGGCCTGGCCGCAGCAGCGCCACACCGGCTCGGATGGGAGCCCCCTGGATCTCAATCAGGAGCTGTGGATTGTCAGGAGAGGGAATGGGGGTGAAAACACGCGCATAGACCTCACTGTAAGCCGGATCCCCAAGCGAGACCTGGGGAGGGAATCTGAGGTAAGGCAGGTTGTTCTGCACAGCCGTGGAAAGGTAAAGGAAAGCAAAGTCCAGAACTCCGACTTCCAGCAGGGCCACCAGTTCAGAGGACTTGGGGCGCATCCAGCGGGAATCCAGGCGGCTGGACAGAGATCGGTACAGGCCGGGGCGATTGTAGTGGATCTCGGCCAGCTTCCACACCAGATGGGCAAAGTAGCCGGCTGGATCACGCGCCGGGTCGGAGATACCGAAAGTGTGACCGAGCAGATTGGAATACCAGTCATTGCGCCACTCACCTTCGACCCAGCCCGCGCTGCGGGCTCCAGCCAGCACCATCTCGTTCCCGACCAGTTTGTGATATCGGAGGGCTCGGTCGGGCACGATAAACGGATCCAAAAGCCGATGATCGGCCGTCAGTAGAAGGTCGCAGACCCGGCCCAGGTCCGTCACTTTTCGAATGGCGTCCAGGCTTCCGGAGGCTTCCGAGTCGATGCGGATGGTGGGATGATTCTCCTCGAAGCGCCGAGCAATCTCCTCGACCAGGCGAGACAGGCTGCCGGCGTGGAACACCAGCACGCGCTCGTCGGCCTTTCCACAGGAAGCTGCAGCAACGGCCAGCGGAGCGAGCTTCAAGAAAGTCCGCCTCCTGAGTACTGGGACGGGGGTACCTTGCTCTCGCATTCCCACATTCTAATTCGCGAGGTTGGCGACTGTATAATCGGATCGCAGAAGAGTAGAGAAGTTGGTGACGGTTCTTGGCAGCCTTTTTTCCGGGATCTCGATGTCCGATCCGAAGCACGAGTCATGGATGGAACTGGCCCTGTCCGAAGCCTCCAAGGCCGCTGCCGCGGATGAGGTGCCGGTGGGAGCCGTGGCCGTGCTGGAGAATCGGCTGGTTGCGGCTGACCACAACCGGAGTCGAGAGCTCTCCGATCCCACCGCCCACGCTGAGATTCTGGTGCTCCGGCAGGCCGGCCGGGTGCTTGGCAACTATCGACTGAATGATCTCGCCCTGTATGTAACCCTGGAGCCCTGCTCCATGTGCGCGGGGGCGATGATCTGGGCGCGCATAGAGAGCCTGGTCTTTGGCGCCTGGGATCAGAAAGCGGGAGCCATTGTGTCGAAAGCCTCGCTCTTCGAGAAGGGTCGCTTCAATCACACCGTGGTGTGGCAGGGAGGGGTGCTGGAAGAGCGTTGCCAGTCCCTGCTTCAGGATTTCTTTCAGCAGCTTCGAAGCTGACATTTTCTCTCCTTCCAGAAATAGTCGAAATTCGCCCCGATTTTCGCATTTTGTGATCTCGCGCATAAAAAATCCGGCCTCAATCTGTTCCCATTTCAAGTGCTGATAACAGGCTAGAGGCTGGAGAAGCTGTCTGAAACTCCAAGATTTCGGAAGTTGGCAGGGCTTGAAAACAAGGGCACAATGAAGGGTACAGATCTTCAATTTCTAAGCGAGATCCCGCTTTTCGCAGACTTGTCTGCGGACGAGATCACGCACGTCACGACCCTGTTCGCGGAGAAGCGGTACAAGCGTGGCGCCATCCTCTTCTTCGAAGAAGACACTGGAAACTACATGTACGTAGTGAAGTCGGGTCGTGTGAAGGTCTCCCGTGTTCTTCCCAGTGGCAAGGAGATGATTCTGACCTTTCACGACACCGGCGACTATTTCGGCGAACTCTCCCTGATCGACGGCGGCACCGCCCCGGCTACCGTCACAGCGGTGGTTCCTACCGCAATTCTGGCCATCAACCATCATCGTTTCCGGCAGTTGATGCAGAATCCGAAGATCAAAGAAGCCCTGTTGCGGAACCTGTGTGGCCGGCTCCGGGAAGCCTGGGCCCAGGTCGAGGTACTCAGCTTCCACAACGCCAGCGCCCGGGTCCGGGCCGTGCTCTACCATCTCTGTGAGACCAAGGGGATTCCTACCATTGACGGCACCATGATCAGCCTGCGTCTCACCCACAAACAGATCGCGGATCTGATCGGAATCTCTCGGGAGACGGCGACTCGAGTGTTGAGCCAGCTACAGGCGGACGGACTCGTCCGGGTTCGGGCTCGACGCTTTGTGGTGGGAGACCCCGAAGAACTCCTCGACCTGATGCTGGTGAGATAGCTCGGCTGCTAGCCCGGATTATGCAGGAGATCTAAATTCAAGTGAGATTTGGGCCCAGAAAAAAGGCCGTAGCTCTCTGATATAAAAGGGTTTAGAGAAACAAAGACCCTAAACAGGAGCTACGGCAATGTCAAAAACAGTCTGCCAGAATACCCTGCCATTTCATAGCCACAGAAACATCACGGCTCGTTTTGATGGGGGGAGCCTCACTTCCGACGCAGGATGGTTGTTGTTTGGATCGCTGGATCGTCAACATCGATTGTGCGAGGGCTTCAGTTCCTGTATTTCGGAAAGTCGAGACCAACGCTACATTCGTCATGACCTGTTGAAGTTGATCCGACAACGAGTCTTGCAGATCGTGGCCGGCTACGAAGACTGTAACGACGCCGATACGCTGCGCTCGGATCCGATGCTCAAGACAGTCTGTGATCAGTTGCCCGAGAGCGATCCCGACTTGGCCACCCAGCCGACTTTCTCCCGTTTGGAGAACTCCGTCACCAAGAAGGATCTGATGCGTCTGAGCCGGTGGCTGCTAGGCCGTTATGTGCGCTCCCTGAAGAAGAGACGCCCCAGCAAGATCATCCTGGATCTGGACAGTACCGATGACCACACTCACGGCCAACAGGAGTTCTCCTTCTACCACGGGTATTACCGAAACCACATTCTGCATCCTTTGCTGATCTTCGATGCCGCCACGGGAGACCTGGTGTGTGCCATGTTGAGACCTGGCAACAAGGGGGCTGCCTCTCACATCGTGCCCGTTTTGAAGCGCGTCGTGGAGGCCATCCGACAAGGAGTGGGGACGGATGTCGAGATTGAGATTCGGGCCGACAGCGGCTTTGCCACGCCTCGGCTCTACGAGTTCTGTGAAGGTGAAGAGAATAAACTCCAATATGTCATTGGGTTAAGTCGAAACCCTCGCCTGCAGCGAGTGGTCGAGCCGCTGCTGGATTCGACTCGGCTGAGGTTCGTTGAGCTGGAGGAAAAACAGCGTCAGTTTGACGAGTTTCTTTATCGAGCCCACAGCTGGGATCGATCCCGTCGCGTCATTGTCAAAGTGGAGGTCGATCAGCGTGGGATCAACCGTCGCTTTGTAGTCACCAACCGGGACGATCTCTGCTCCCAATCACTTTATGACCACTACACAAACCGAGGGCAGACCGAGAACTTCATCAAGGCCTTTAAGAATCATCTGAGCATGGACCGACTCAGCTGTCATCGATTTCTGGCCAACCAGTTTCGACTCCTCCTGCATGCACTGGCTTACCAGATGTTCGTGCGCCTGCGCGACTATCTGCACGGAACCCCCTGGCACAAGCTCGAAATCGAAACCTTACGTCGTCGGGTCCTCAAGATTGGGGCCCGGATCCGACAAACCACTCGACGCATCTGGGTCCATCTTTCCTCAGCCTTTCCCGAACAACCCCTCTTCCACCTCGTCTTGAGTCGCCTCAACTCCAGCTAGCCTCTCCCAGCTCCCCAAAAAACCGCTTCCTACACACATCGAGGCCCAGATCTGTCTGAAATTCACTCCCCCAAGCATTTCAACCCCCTCGCCAACCGATATTCTTCGCAAATCCACCGGTCACACGTGCCCGCTTCCGATTTGGGCCACTTCTCAAGTCTTTTTCAATACCCGATTACGGTTCTTGCATAATCCGGGCTAGGGTTGTGATTGCCGACACCCTTTCTACAACAATCGGCGTGTATAACCAAGGTTGGGGAGCCCAGGCCCCCGCCTGGGTTCTTATCACGAGGGCGTCCCGTGCTCTTGGGGGAGAGCCGGAGGCGCCTTCCCCTCAAGAATTCATACTCAAGCCAGGTCTCTTAGGCTTCGCCTCAGGCTTTCCAGGTCTCTTAGGCTTCGCCTCAGTCCCCAACTTGCAAAAAGGAATAATGCTGGGTGGCGGCATTGGAATTCCGGATGGTCAGAGTCCCCCGGGGGCAGGTTGTGATCGCCGACACCGTTTTTACAACAACCGGCATGTATAAGAAAGGGTGGGGGGGAGCCCAGGCCCCCGCCTGGGTCTTTTTTACAAGGGCGCTCCGGCTTTTGGGGGAAAGTCGGTGGCGCCTTCCCCTCAAGAATTCCTGCGGGGGCCTCGGTCGCAAGCCTTGTCAGAACGCGTCTTCCCCCCCTTCGTTTGTGATTGTGGAAGTCAAAGTTATGGGTGACTTGAATCACCTTTCTTGTTGACTTAATCGCAGGTGTCTTCTAAACTCAGGTTACTGGTCAGGGGGGCTAGGCGACGAGGGGTGCCAACCCTTTGGGGCTAGGCGACGAGGGGTGCCAACCCTTTGGGGCTAGGCGACGAGGGGTGCCAACCCTTTTTTTGACGGTTTGAAGAGGTTACTGTCATTAGGAGTCTGGAGGGCACGACGATGAGGTGTTTTCTCGCTGGTTGGGGTGATTCGGGCGTGGTAGCCGTGGTACTGGCCCTTCTACTGCCCGTGCTCCTCGGGTTTGTCGGTCTTGTGGTCGATCTTGGATTCGCTTTCCAGTACAAGCGAATCATGCAAACGGCCGCCGCCGCAGGTGCCTACGGCGGAGCCTACTCAATTCAAAGAAAAGAGTACGATCAGGTCACAAAAAACGCCCTCTATGACGCCTCCAAGAACGGGTTCGATGGAAGCAGGGGCGAAACCCGAACCGTCAACAATCCTCCCACCGGGGGCAAGTATTCGGGCGATAGCGACTTCGTTGAGATGATCATCAGCGAGGATCTGCCCACGTATTTCATGCCCGTTCTGGGAATTCCCCAGATGACCATCAGAGCCCGGGCGGTGGCCGGAGTGTTTTCCGCTGGGGCCTGTGTGCACGTTCTGGACGGAACGTCAGAAAAGTCCTTTGAAATCAGCAGCGCTTCTGAGCTGTATGCACCCAGATGTATAGTCAAGGTCCACTGCGACAAGGAGGCTCTCTCCGTGACCAGCGCATCCGCCCTGACGGCGCACAAAATCGAGGTGTGCGGTCAGGCGAATCTCAGTGGATCCACAGTGATTCCGGACCCGAATCTGGGTGTGTGTGACGATACGCCCTGCCAGAAGGGCGCCGATCCGCTGGCCTACATGGAAGATCCGGTGCCGCCGGCTGGTTGCGACTTCACCGATTTCAAGACCAGCAGTAAGGGGAAGCCCAAGAAACCGGTACCCATCGATTCCGGGACCTACTGCAACGGGATCAGCATCGAGAGCGGTTCCCACGTCTACTTCAAGCCCGGTGTCTACTGGTTGAAAGGTGGGGGCCTGAACATTGACAGTGGGTCTTCGGCCTCGGGATCGGATCTTGCTTTCTACAACACCGAAGGAGAGGGATACTCCTACGGGCCGATCGAGGTCCAGAGTGGCAGCAAGGTGACGTTGAAGGCCATGCAGGGCGCGGACAAGGGGGACTTTGACGGGATGCTCTTCTGGGTGGACCGAAGCGTGGTGGGAGATTACGACAACAAGATTGAGAGCAATACCGGATCTTCTTTCGAGGGGACCTTTCTCTTCACCAACCAGCATCTGATGTTTCACAGCAACACGGTGGGAGAAGCCGGAGCGAGCTGGACCTTTATTGTTGCCAATACGCTGGAGATTTCCAGTAACACCACCGTCGGTGTGGGCTCCAGATGGACGAACCTGTCGATCCAGGAGCCAGTACTCGTCGAGTAAGGGTTGCCGAAAGAAAGGGGAGGGGGAGGATGAGAGGATTCAAGCTTGCCGAACGAAGGGGAACGGCCACCGTGGAAATGGCAGTCATACTGCCGCTTCTGATACTGCTGGTGCTGGGGGCGACCGATCTGGGTCGTGTCTTCTATGACGCCATCGCTGTGGCCAACGCGGCTCGAGCCGGCCTTTCTTACGGAGCGCTGGACGTGTCGAAATCCAAGGACACGAGTACCATCAGCCAGATAGCCAGCAAGGACGCTGAGTTCATTGGCGGAGTCACGATCAATGTGAGCCGTTTCTGTGAGTGCGACGACACCTCGGTGGTTGACTGTGAGACCGGCACCTGTGACGAGGGCTCGTCCAAGATTTACCTCCAGGTGCAGGCTGAGAAGACCTATAACACGATTCTTCCCTATCCCGGCATACCCAGTTCGGTCCTCATTACCCGGGATGCCTACATGCGGGCGCGCTGATACACCTGCGGAGAGAATGGTGAGGAACAAGTCGGCAGCCACTGGGACCACGATCGTCGAGTTCGCGATCGTCGGCATGGTCTTTTGACTGTTGATCATCGGGCTAATGGATGTGGCACGAGGGGTCTGGATTTACAACTCCATGTCGGGAGTGGCCCGTGAGGCAACCCGCCATGCCATAGTGAACGGTTCCTTCAGCAGCACTCCTGCCAGCGCCAAAGATGTCAGCGACTTCGTGAAGAAAAGGCTCTGGTCGCCTGGAGTCACCGTCCAGACGGTCTGGGATCCGGACAACACCCGGGGGAGCACGGTCACGGTGACCGTGCGGTATGAGTACCGACCCGTCCTGGCCCTGTTCCAGTCGGTTCCGCTAATCGCCAGCAGCCAGATGGCGATCTCCTTCTAGCGCACGTCCTGCTCTAAGCCTCTGAATGCGGGCCGATCGTTTCGGCGCCTGGATGATATGCTGTTGCCATGAATTTCCTGCGTCGCCAATGTTCTCCCGGGTCGTACCGGGTGTCGGTCGGCTTCCTGTGTCTGCTCGCGACTTGCTTTGCGACGCCGCTGTGGGGAGGGACCCAGGAGAGCATCGCTCAAACTCACGTTTTGTTGATCAACGGCGGCGGCCGTCCTCAGTCGAACTATCAGTCGCACCTTCTTCACATCGAGCAGTTGCATGAACTCCTGCTCGAGAGGGGTGTTCAGAACAGCCACATCACAATCCTGAGTGCGGACGGGTCCGACCTTGGTGCCGACCTGGCCGTCCGCGAAGTCCAGGCGGAGCAGGAGTTCTGGCGACTCTCCGGGACTCGTCTGGAAAAGCCCTTGCGCAACCGGATCAAATACAAGAACTCCCAGATCAGCGGGGCCACGGTCGGACCGGCGACACAAGCAAGCATCCGGAGCTGGTTCAAGACGGAAGTAAGCCGTCTGCACTCGGGTGACACCCTGTTGCTCTATGTCACTGACCACGGAAGGAAGGGCAAAAACGGCCCATTAGAGAACACGATCACTCTGTGGGGAAAAGGCGAAGATCTGACGGTGGCGGAGCTGAGAGTGTTGATCGGAATGCTGGATCCGGGGGTCCGCGTGGTCGCGTTGATGTCGCAGTGCTTTTCCGGTGGTTTCGCCAACCTGATGTATGAGCCCAGGCACGTCCTGCCCCGCAGCAACATCTGTGGCTTTTTTTCCTCTACTGCCGACCGACGTGGCTACGGGTGTTACCCCGAGAATCGCGACAAGGACAACGTGGGCCACTCTTTTCGCTTCCTCGAGGCCCTGGGGTCGGCCCTGAGTTTTGACGAGGCACACGACCTCGTACTGGTTAGCGACCGCACACCTGATGTACCACTCAAAACATCGGATCTTTATCTGGATGCGATCCTGAGGGCCGAAGCGGGCCGGCTCGGTGAGGAATTTGAGTCGCTGGTGGATGGACTTCTGCGCCAGGCCTGGCACGATAAGGGCGCCTGGGAGCCCGAGATCCGCCTCCTGGATCGGATGGGCACCGCCTTCGGATATTTCAGCCCCCGTTTCCTCTCCGAGCTGGGCAGGCAGTCGGAGCTGTTCTCCCAGGTTGCCCGGCAGTTCAATTCGTACAGGGATGCGTGGAGGGTAGCTCAACAAGCTCTCAACCGCGAGAATCTGCGCCGATTCCTCCTCTCCAACCCGCACTGGGATGGTCGGCTCAGCCAGGCCGCCGTGGCGGCCGGGAACCCTCGACCGCTGGCCGCGAAGCTGCTGACAGATCTTGCAGAACACACTCGGAACGACCCGGAAACGGCGGCCCGGATGGACCTGCTGCGGGAAAGGGCCGAGGCGACCCGCCAGGCGAGCTACCGCATGCAGGTGCGTGAGGGTGTGGTACTGCGCATGCGTTTCACTCTCATCGAGATCGCCGGGCGGGTCCATCTCGCCCGAGAGGCCACGAACTCTCAACGCCAGGCCCATGAAGCCCTGGTTGAGTGTGAGGCGTTGGCACTGACCCCGTCGCCGGAGTCCCCGGCTTTTCCTCTGGTGGCCACCGAGCCCTTTCCTTCCTATGAGGAAGAGCTCAGGCTCGCCGAGGCAGCCCTGCCAGGTTGGATGGGTATCCGATTTCGGCCGGTCGGTGAGGACCGCCGCGAGGGGTGTCGCTGGAGGCCGGGGCCGTTTCGGTGGTTGGAGTTTATGAGGACTCTCCTGCTCAGAAAGCGGGCCTGGTGCAGGGCGACATCATTGTCGGGCCTCCGAGTGAGATTTTCGTGGAGGCCCAACGGATTCGGGAATGGGTCATGACGGCGCCCATCGGAAAGCCGCAGCCTCTTCTGGTGCGCCGAGGCGAAGAGAGAATCCAGGTCAGCCTCACGCCCAGGCCTTACCCCCGCCAGATGCCGGAGTTGCCGGGCCCGCCCCAGATCGGTAGTCAGGCACCACTGCTTGACCAGTTGCAGCCCCTGGACGCCAATGTCCCGCTGCAGCTGACAAAGGGTCCCCACCTGCTGTTCTTCTGGGCAACCTGGTGCGGTCCCTGCAAGGCCGCTCTGCCGGAGATAGCCGCCTTTCAGAGAGAGCGAGGTATCCCCGTCATCGCCATTACAGATGAGACACCCCAGAAGCTCGAGGCCTTTTTCCAGAAATACCAGGGGTCATTCCCAGAACTGGTGGCAGCGGACGAGTTTCGCCATTCGTTCGTCGCTTACGGGGTGAGCGCGACCCCCACCTTCGTGCTGATCGACGGCGACGGAAAGATCGAAAGCATCTCAAAGGGATACCGCAAAGGAGAAGGACTCCCCATTGCCGGCTGGTCCTGGGCCGGACCGGATAAAGGTTCCGGGGAGCACTAGCTCTACACTCACCTCAGTTAGCAAACGATTACCGGTGCCGGGCTGCGGTAAGCGGGCTCGCGGTCCCTCGCTGCTGGGCCGCGATCGTGACCGCGTCGTCCGCCTCGACCCGGACGCCGTCGCCGTCGTGGATCGTCGTACTGCTGCCCGCCAGCACGAGCACGGGGAAGCCCTGCTCCCGCGCCACGATTGCCGCGTGCGAGAGCTCGCCGCCCATGTCGGCGATGCACCCCCGGCAGGCGGGGAAGAGGCCCACGAGCTCGGGTTCCAGGAAGCGGGTGACGAGCACGTCGTCGGGCGACAGGTCTGTGGGCTTCAGACCCGCAGCGTGTCGAGCGGTGCCTTCGAAGGGCTCGCGGGCGGCGATCATCCGGCCGCGGAGCGTGTCGGCGGTGTCTGGGCCGGCCGACAAGCGCTCGATCTCCACGAGGCTCACGGCGTCGCCCAGGTCGATGCCCGACCACTCCTGCTCGGCACGCCGCCGGCGCGCCACCAGCCTGGCCGCGTCCGCCACCTCGAGGTGGCCGTCGGCCATGCTTTGGACGTCTTCGAGTCGCAGGTAGAAGGCCTCTCCTTTGTCCAGCCCGAGTTTGCTCTCGAGTGCGAGAGCAGCGGCCCGGACGGGGCCCAGACAGCGCACGGCCCTATCCTTCGCCCGCTCCTTCAAGGTGACGAAGTTGGGCTCTGCTTCGGCCGGCTCCCAGGCCAGCGTGGCGAAGCGTGCGGCGAACTCGCGGGCCCGCTCGGGAGCCTCCGAGAAGCGCGGTTCCGAGAGCTCGTAGTCGTTGGCGCTGCGGTGACCCCACCGCTCCAGGAAAGGCTCCATTCGTCCCGAATGGTGGAGCCCTGAGAGATCGCCCAGAAAGCGGCTCGTGGCACCCGTGCCGGGACGTCCTTCGTCGCCGGAGATTTGCGCGGACAAAGTCGTGGTGTAGGCCGTCGGGTACACTCGCTCGACGAAGTCGGCCGCCCGCGCCACCAGTGCGCGAGCGGCGGCACGTGCCGAGTCGTCCTGCGCCCTCTCGGTGGGCGGCATCATCGCCTCGATCTCAGCTTCGAGCCAGGCCAGCATTTTCAGGCGATCGCGCTGCAGACGGCGGCGCAGTCGACGCCCGGCCCACAGCCGCCGCAGCCGCAGGCCGAAGAGCTGCCGCTCGACGTCCACGTCGGCGTAGAGCTTGCCGAAGAGCGACGTGACGTAGGGTACCCGCAGCTCGGGCACCGGCTGGCCGAGGATGCGAAACCCTGCGCCCAGTGCACCAGTGGGTGCGTAGAGGCGCTCCACCAGCGACTGCGTCAGCGGGGTCGGGTTGATAACGACCTCACGCACGGCCGCGTGGTGGAAGGCGGGCCGGCCGGCGCGACCGAGCCGCGATTCGAGCAGTAGTTTGGTGACGCGTTCCTGCTCGCGCACTGTCTCGGAGCCGCTGATCCGGGCGGTGACGTCGCGGCTCTGGAGGACGGTGACGCTCTTGCGCCGGGAGTCCCAGGCCCACTCGATGTCCTGCGGCGTGCCGATGGCGTCTTCGACGACCATGCCGACGAGAAACACGCGGCGTAGCACCTGCGCGACCTCAGCCTCCGGCTCCGGGTAGGGCCGGCCGCTCCACCTGCCGAAGTCGACGCGTCGCGGCTCGACCCGACCCGACACGACATCATCGGCTCCGCCGCCGGCGAATTCGCAGGCGGCAAGGCCGGAGTTCTCGGGGGAGCGGGTGAAGAGGACCCCGGCCAGGTCCGCGTCTACCATCGGCTGGATGAGTACTCCCGCCTTCTGTTCATCCTCTCCGAAGGACTGGCGCACCGGCGCCACAGCCTCCGGCACGTCCTGCTCGAGGACGTTGAGCTCCGAGTGATAACGACCCGCTTCGCTGCTCTCTGCAGCGTCCTCTTCCAGCCCGCAAGAGCGCACCGCGAAGGGACCGGGACCGATCTCGCACAGGGCCGACTCCAGTTCCGGGCTTCCCCGATCGTGAATCGACTCGCCTGTGAGGACGACGCCGGGCGCCACCCGGAAGAGGGTGGGTTTCGCGCGGCGCAGGCGGCCCAGGCGGCGAGCCTTGCTACCGACACCCTCGACATCGGCCTCCTCGATTCTCCGGATCACGGAGTGTCCCCCGCGGTGGTCGGAACCAGGAGCGCGCGACCCAGAGCGCGGTCGCTCAGGCGGTGAGCCAGGGCGTCATGAGCGGTCGTCACGAGCGGAACGCCGAAAGCCCAGACCAGCACGCAGGCAGGCAGGGTGAAGAGGATCGCGCCGCATCCCACGGTGATGGCAAGCAGTGTAACGGGATGGCGCACAGAGTCGCCCAGCTTCAGCTTCACGAGGATGGCCGCGGCCACGAGCCCTGCCATCAGAGCGTCGCGCTCACCAAGACTTGCCATCCACAGGAAGGGTGTCTCCAAGACGCGGCTCTGGGGCCCCGTTAGGACACTGTAGGCCGGAACGATCAGCGCCAGCGTGACTAACGTGCCCAGGATCTCCCAGCGCGAATTTGCTCCGAGGCTGCGTTCCAGGGCCTCCGAGACACCGGCCCACGCGGGCCGGCGCGATCCCCTTAGCGCCCGGCGCACCCGCGCTCGGAGCATCCGCGTCCGCGACTCCAAAAAGCCAATCGGAAAGAAGAGAAGGCGGAAGCCGATGGCAAAAGCCAGCAGGGCGGCGCCTCTCGTCAAGCCCAGCCGCTTCCTCACCAGACGGAAGGCGTCCCAGAAGGGTCCGGCCAGGAGGCCGCCGGCTCTCCGGTCGGCGCGCCAAACCCAGGAGAGGGCGACAGCTTCCGGCATGTTCGCCGTGAAGCCCAGGAACTGGAAGCGGGACGGGTCGCGACCGAGGCGATCCCACAGGGAGAAGGCTGTATCGATCCCGGAGTAGACATAGTCCCACTTCGACACTCCGAGGATCAGGAATGGCGTCCCAT
The DNA here is from genome assembly GCA_965248635.1 of Acidobacteriota bacterium. GTDB lineage: Bacteria > Acidobacteriota > UBA6911 > RPQK01 > CBDAPI01 > CBDAPI01. The sequence continues at coordinate 2,035,316 of OZ252114.1, forward strand.
CGACCGTCGTTGCGAGCTCGTTGAGCCGGGCAGTCACCTTCCTGCCGGTCAGGTCCAGGCGGAAGACGCGGTCGCGGTCGACCCCCTTGAAGTACTTTTTCAGGAAATACTTGTAGGTGCTAGCCATGCGCAGCACCCCGTCGTAGGGTGCGATGAAAATGGTCTTGCCGTCGTGAAGCCGCTCAGCCACCTCGGCGTCGCCGACGAAGGTCACGATCCCCGGGAAAGCTACCGCAGTATCCTCGATGATCCAGCTCTCCTCGCGGACCGGCCACGCCACCACCCCTTTTTCCTGCACGGCCCTGCGCAGCGAGCCCTGCTTCGTGCGTACATAGCGGTGGCGTGTCCTTACACGGTGGACCTTGTAGGCGTGGTCGAAGCCTCCTAGCGCAGTCTTCATTTTTTCGAATCGCCGGTCGTCAGACCAGTACAGGTCGCGGTCGACCTTGATCAGGTAGACATCGCGCACGGTGAGATTCGTCAGGTTATTCCGCCAGCTCGCCCGTGCGGACGTACTCGAAAGGAACAAGTCGATCGCCAATTGACACGGCCGGGATACCCGATTCGTACTCGGCGGCCGTGCGGTAGCAGGCGATCAGCGCCGCGTCCGGCTGCTCCTTCAGCATGTCGTCCAGCGCTGACATGCCGACGGACTTGAGTGGCAGCTTGGTGAACTTGGAGCGGCGCGGCTGCCCCCGGCGGTCACGCCCGCACCCGTCAGGAGGGGCAGCAGGTTGATGATGCCAACCACCACGTCGGGCGTCGGCACAGCATACGCGGTGCCGGTCGATGCAACGCCGGCTAGCGCCAGCACCGCCAGACGTAGCACTACCCAACCACTCCGCCTCGGGCCTCGCGCCCCAGCGTCCATGCATCCCTCCTGGCAAGACAAGATAGGAATTTCCTTCCCAGATATAGTAACCCCTGATGCGGTGTGAGATTAGCAGGTACGGATACGAAGGGTCAAGAAGCTTCAAGAGCTTTGACACAGAATCTGTGCATGGATCGCGGCCACGAGTCTAGCCCATGGCATCCCGTTGGTCACCCGCAACCTGGACCATTTCAAACGAGTTCCCGGCCTACGGGTTATTTGCTACTGAGATCAGTGCCCGGGAGCCCGTCTCAGTGATGCTTTTTTGACGACCCGGCCGCCGCGCCTCTACCACCTGACTGCTTATCGGTCGCATACAGCGGGTCGGGGTGACGGTCGGTTGCTGGCGGGGTTTCGAACCGCAGGCTGACGTTGCTAAAGCTGGTCATCGTCGGATGGTCCGTCGCGCCTTGCGGGTGGTTTCCGGGTCGCAAGACCAGAGCGGTGTCCATCCCAGCGCGGCGCGCGGCGTCGAGTTCATCGCCCACATCACTGAGAAACAGGATCTGGTGCGGCGCCAGGAGCATGTCTTGGGCGATGGCGGTGTAGCTGGCGGGATCCTGCTTCGGGCCGGTGCTCGTGTCGTAGTGGCCGCGCAGGCAGGGCGTCAGGTCGCCGTAGGTAGTGTGCCCGAAGAAGAGCTGCTGCGCCGCCACGCTGCCCGAGGAATAAATCCGGATGTCGATGCCCGCCGCAGACCACTGCTCGAGTGCCGGAGGTACGTCCTCGAATATTTGCGACCTCAGCTCACCGCTCTCGAACCCGCTGCGCCAGATCACACCCTGAAGCTGCTTCAGTCCCGTGGTCTTGGCGTCCCGGCCCATCAATTGCAGGACCTGTTGGCACACCGCTTCGGGAGGTTCCAGGTCCGGCCTCTGCCGACACCACGATTCCAGCGAATCGGCGCCGGCGTCGCGAGCGATTTGTGCGGGGAGTTGATCAAGGGCGAAGAAAGCGGGCAACCACAGGCGTTCAACGGCGACCTGTTCAAAGAACAAATGGTCGCCCAACATGCCCGGAAAGTCCGCTGAATATCGATTAGCGCCGGAAGCCAAGCGCGACCTTGAAGCCATCTGGCTCTATACGCTCGAAGAGTGGGGGCTGGAACAGGCCAATCGTTACACGGATGAATTGACGGATGTTTTCGCTCAACTCGCTGTTGGTCCGCAGCTAGGAACAGCTTGCGATCACATCCGCACAGGCTACCGCCGCTGTGAGGTAGTGCTCCCCCTGGCGCGGCACCTCCAGGCCCGCCCGCTGCAAGGCCGAGATCATCGTGGCGCGATCCGAGACGGCCCCCGTTTCGATGCCTTGGCTCAAATAGTCGGTAATCAGCCTCCGGGGGTCTTTCTCCGCCGCCAACCCGTCCCGAAGCTGGGCGGCCTCGATGTAGGCCCGATGGCCGGGTTGCACGTCCCGCGCCCGCTCGGGATCGTCCGGGCGGCTCCAGCCATTCTCGTGGTTCTGCCAGTCCCGTAGCGCGTCAAACGTCTTTTGCCAGCCCGGTGCCGCGATATTCAGGCTCTTGCCGGTCTCAAGATCGCAACGCGCCGCCAAGACATGCACGTGCACACCCCCGCCCGCTTCGCGGTGCTGGACCGCTGCCCAGGTGTAGCGGTCCGGTTCCAGCCCCGCCCAGGCGGTTTTCTCGAACTCGTCCACCACACGGCCGATTTGCGCATCGCTCGGGTTGTCCTCCGGTGCCCAAGCGATAACGCCCGACGTGTACTTGTGCTCGAACTGAAGCGTATCGGCCACGTCGGCCACCTGGTGCGGATGGCCCCGCAGCACTTTGATTTCTTCCGGGTTCTTCTCCGGGTCCCGGTCCTGATCTTGGTCCTGCTCCTGTTCGGGGGAGAGGTTTTGCTCGCGGGTGAGATAGTCCGCCGCTGCCGACCCGGTTCCGCGAGCGAGAAACTTGATCATCATCGCGGTTCCCGCTCGACGGCCAAAGTGTCGAGCTGGTTCAGGTTCGACCCGATCCGCGCCAGCTCGCGGGTGCGCTCTCGCTCCAATTCGGTGTGCGCTACGGTCCAAGTGCGCACCCGGCCAATCGAGCGGCGCACCAGATCCGACAGCGATAACCCAACGGAGCGGGCCTTGCCGTGCCACTCGGCCCGCTCCGCCTCGCTGGCTCGGATCTTCACCCAGACTTCCCGCCCCGCGCCCATGACGCTCCTTTCAGTGGTAGTCGATCAGGTCCACGTCCACCGCCTCGCCATCGAACATGACGCTGGCTACCATCCTGCCAACAGGACCGCTGAGGTCAATCTGCTGGGTGATCGAAACAACTCGCCCACCTCGCTCGCACCAATTGGCGATCAGATTGATGCCGTCTTCAAGTCGACGCGAAATTCGGTCGAGTTTCCAGGGTTTATCTACGTTCAATCAGGTGATCCGGGGCGTCCACCCATGTGAACTCCCTCGTTTCTAGGTCCGCCGCAGCTTGACCCAACTCGGCGCGATATGCTGAGATGTCGTCCCGTTCATAGTACAGCCGGACGGCTTCAGTAAAGGCGATGCGGAAGAAAAACACTCCGCGCACGTTGTCAGGGAGATCGTAAAAGACAAATTGAGTGTTCTCGGCGGGAGCAGGCTCCAGCGTGCAGTTCTCCCAGGAATTGCGTGGACAAGTCGGAGGCATACCGCCAGGCCGCAATGTTGTTGCCGACTCCAAGAACGAACAAAATCACGACCGACGCCGTCGCGACGTTCCTAATCTGCCTCGACGCGAGGCGCGTCAAGAGCGCCGCGACGAGTATGGCGCCGCCGAGAGTTCCCAGATAGAGCACGCGCGAATTGGTCAGTGAGGGGCCGATCAGAAGTAGCGGGTGGGCCGGAGCCGCCGCGGCCAGTATCCATCCCAACCCAAAGGTCACGACGCTGCGTGTGTGACGCTCGAGTCTGGAACAGAAGGCAATCGCCAGTAGGAGTCCGGCAAGAAACGCCGCGATCGGGACGACCGGTCCCGGCTGGAGCCAGTTTAGACCGAGAAGCGAGAGCGCCGGCGCTCTGAGCAGAACACCCTCGATGGTTTTCAGGCCGATGTCAAAGACCGCGGGAGCGCCAGTATCTCCGGCATAGCCTCCGATGCTGCCGAGCGCTGCAAGCCGGTAAATCAGAACCGCCATCGTGAGGAGGCCAAACGGCAAGACCGGCTTCAACCGTGCCGGACGGACGAGGAAGAGTTCGACAAGTAAGAGAAGGACGGGCAGGAGGTAGGCGTTCTCCTTGGCCAACATGGTGCCGCCGCCCAGAACGAGAGCTGCGGAGTAGCTCGCTGATCCCTTCCCGTCGCGAAACCTCAAATAAAAGACTGCGCTCCAGATGGTCAGCGCCCCCGCGAGCAGATCGAATCTTGCGGCAATCCATCCTACGGCCTCGGCCTGTACCGGAAACACAGCGTAGAGTAGAGAGGCCGTTGCGCCTAGACCCCGTGTGAGCGTGGTGTTCTCACACAGAAAGTAGACGCCGACAATGCCAGCGAGGTGCAAGATCAGGTTCGTGAGGTGAAAGCCGGCAGGCCAGTTGCCCCAGATCTGCTCGTCCAGGTAAAGGCTGAGCAACCCGAGCGGGCGCAGGAACGTGCCGGCTTGACCCATGAATGCGCGCACGAGGTAGTCGGCCAACGGTTCCTGAGTCTGGAAGAAGTGCGCGAAATCGTCGCTGATGAAACCCTGGTCCAGCGTCCGGATCCAGACGAGGCAACCGACGGAAAGGGACAAGCCGACAGCGATGAAAGTTACCTTTCCACCGCCCGGGTCTTCGATGGGCTCAGAAGGTCCCCTCTTCCGTCCGCGAACCAGGACCGTGAAGATAAAGATCACCGCAGCCGCGAGCATGACGTTAACTCTCGCCCTGGGTGTGCCAGAAGCGGTGCTGAGGATCGCGAAGATCACCAAGCCCAGCACGACGCCTATAAAGATAGGGTTCCTATGGATAGCCTTCCCGCAGACCAGATTTCTCATCACACGTTCATCCGGCTCTGAACGGCCCATCCCCGTCACCCGATTCCTCCCGTGGTCGAAACCGATCATGATCGCCCGGCCAGTGATCTCTGTGGACAGGCCGTCGGCGGGCTGTCCACAGTAACTGTTGGGCGGTTCGGAGTGTCCACAGCGACGGCAGGGTTCACGGACCCCATCCCGGAGGCGGTTCCCGTTGTTCGAGCCGACCTGCCGATACCCGAGGTTCTCATTGCGGCGCCTCTAGTCGCCGCAGTAGAACCACCCCGAGGCTCTTCCCTCACGCAAGCTGGACAGGTGGGATTCTCCGGTCTCATTTCCCGGCAACAGTTCCAGCAGTCGCTCGTAGTACCGGATCGCCAGTTGTTGCGCTCTCCGCTGCTGTTCCAACAGGGGCGATTCATTCAAGTGAGCCCTGTAACAATCGTACTTGTAGTCCACCCGGCGGCCGGCGATCTCCAGGGCCACTACCTTGAATAGATCGTCATAGAAATGCGCCAACGCCATATACGCATGGACAATGAAAGGCCCTGCCGGAAACTCGCGCACATAGGCTTCCGCCGCGAGGGGCGAGGGCATCCCCGGGGAGACTTCGCCCCATTCGTCGAAGATCGCGGAATACAGTGTGTAGCTTCGATAGCGCGAGTTGGGATCACCAGCGTGTGCCTCAGCCAGCAGTTTGCCCGAGTAACTGAGCGTATCAGAATCGAACAAAGTCAGAGACACCCCAATCTCTTCGTATTCGGTTCTGTAATAGCGGGCACTCATCCACCCACGCCCCTGCCAATGGTGTGTAGGGATCAGTTCTCGCAACTTTTGGTCCAGGAGAACAAGTCGCGCTACATCCGGCGCACTCCGCTGTGAAATATACTCGCCGTAGATCCGCTGGAGAGCAACGGCCGCGGCATCCTGAGAGTGCGCGAATTGGTTTGCGAGCATAATCAACCAGAGCGTTGCGGCGGCTCCTCTGGCCAGCCGATTCACCCGGATCGGACATGCGTGTCGCATAACTAACCTGCCTCTCATCCCATCGGCCCTCGCCGAACTCTCAGCCAACGCTCTTCTTTCCAAATCCAAAGGAACCCGAAGCCGAGGACTCTCTCAGTCCGGCCGACAAGCGCCGAGTCTCAATTCCGGTTTCCGGGACAACGAATATTGAAAACCATCAGCGGCACAGAGTCCACCAGAAGAAGCAGGGAATCTCCTGTCATTCCATCCCGGCACTCCAAGACGGAGCCGGGCGACTCGGCCGCGTAGCGCCACCCCGTCAAATTGCGCAGACAAGCCCTGTATTTCCGCCTCTAGCAGAGGGCGGAGCCCTCGCCGTCGTGGTTAAGGCTTTGCCGGAAAACCTTTACGGGACGCGGGTTTTCCCGCGTCCTCACCACCTGAGGCGGCGAGGCTGCGCCCCGCGCGTCCCCTCCCCGCCCGGCGCGACGGCGCGCCGCACGAGAGGGGTGCTGGTGGAGGGAGCTACCCCCCCTTTTTGTCCGCTGGTGTGGCACGAGACGAGGTTAACCGGCGCAGGCGGTGGCGCACGATTAACCCCCGCCTTGGGGACTCCCCACCATTTGTCAAGAGGTGGGGGGTCCGTGCCGGATGGGGTCGCTCCCTCCACAGTGATCCCTGCGGGAAGGCTGTCAAGTCGGCCAAGAAGCCGACCGCGAAAAACAGCAGACCACAAATGGCCCACAGGCCGAGAGGGGCAATCCAGGAGGATGCACACAACCCAAGTTCTCCGATCCGCAGCACGGGCAGCTTGCCACTCCACTTGACGGCCTCGGACTCAGGGTTCATACTCGGCTGACCTGTCCGTCAAGGTCCTAAATGGTCTAATGGCTTCCTGTTCAATTAGGGGGATTTAATGAGGGGAACACAGCGGGCTGATCCGCAATAAGTCTTGTTTAATTAGTGTGTTACAACTGAACGAGTGCAGCCGCGTAGTTCAAGTCTGGCCAGGCCAGCTTGATTTTCTTCAACTCGCGCAGGGCTTGGCGGCGGAAGATTTTGACAATTCTCTTGTCGCGGGCTTTGGCCGGGTCCACTCCGAACTGACGGTACAGGTGCCGCCAAGTGAGCCGTAGCGGGTTGGTGAGCGCGAAGGTGCGATAGGCCACCCATAGGTGAGATCCAGGCCCAGCGAACAACGCTTGAGGGCTTTGAGGGTGTTCATATCAATCGGTATGGGGTGGTGATCTCGTTGAAGAACGGCTCGCTCAGTCGAATCTTGCTGTCCCAAAGCGCCTGTTCGTTGGGTTTCGCTGGATTCCACCAAAACTCCCCACTCTCGGCGATATGTGAGGACACAAACCGGGAGCCGTGCTTATCCTCATAGATCAGCGAGACGCTGCAGCCAAAGAGGCGTTTCATCTGGTTGCGGAGACGGGACCGGTCGCCGCGTGGGCTACCGCTTCGGTCGAGAGCCAGGCCATCAGTAATCGGGGGATGTTCCCAAACGGCAGCTTGTTATCAGCTCCCGCCACCATGATGAGCTTGTACGGCCCGTTCTGACGCTTGTACTGGTGCCGTTTGCCGGGGTTGGTGCGGGGCAGACTGCACAGCGCCAAGAGCCGTGCCATGAAGCCGAGATCGGCATCCGCTTCGCTGGCCGAGACTAGCTGGTTCACTTGATCGGAGAGGGTGAAGTGGCGCATCGCTTGGGGAGAGGGTTGGATAATTTTCTTTACCGTCCCGCCGTCCAGGTAGCTGAAGGCTTCCCCGATGGGAAGCAACCCGTTCCGTTTACGCTGCATGGCTTATTGTCTCATGTTCCCCAGACACAGGAACTGCCGCGGCCGCGCCGAAGCAGACCGGGGAAGGGCGGACGTTGCAGCAGGGAATCAAGAGGATCGACACGGCGCTGAGAAGGAATGACGGCAAGGTGCTGGCGGAGTACGGAGGATTCAACGCGGCGATAAAAAAGGGCGCGGAACTCGAAAGCCTCCCGGAGGCGAAGGTGACGGAAGGGGTCTCGATTGACGACTATTCGACATGGCGGGCCGCCCGTTTTTCCGCCAAGAGATGTGGCAAAACCACATTCCTTTATCTTTCTTATTCTTATCGGTTTATCCCCTATTCATCGGCCTGCCCCGCGCCGATCCAGGAAAATCGGGGAGGACGAGAGCGCCCCCCCCCCAAAAAAAGTGGGGGGGGTCATGTGGCCCCGATAGCGGCATTCTGGGACATGCCCCTATCCGGCCGCCCCATGGGGGTCGCTCTCGTCCTTATTTATCCCTGCGGGAAGGCCTCGGAACAGCCCCCCGGAGGGGGCGCTGACGGAAAGAGTGCGGTATCCCTTTCCCTCGCGTCGCATGATTCCAGATCGGTCCTCGCCGTCAAGGGTCCGCTTTGCCGCTTCGCGCCCTGGACCGCTCCGGGCCGATCTGAGGGGCGCGCCGCTGTTTACGAGGGGAAAGGGGGGAACCTCTACACAGGGAAGTAGCACCAAACCCCCGGCCTACTGTAGAATCCGTCTACGTGGAATAGCTCCAAGGCTTCTGCCACAGGAAAGATCAAGATGAAATCGAAGATATCCATCTGGGATTGCTGGAGAGCGATTCCAGCCTGGGTTCTGGTTTTCTGCTCCGGCGGATTTGCACAGGCTCCGAACCCGACGTTTCGCGTAGATGTCGATCTCACGCTGATCGACGTCCAGGTGGTCGATACGGCAACCGGCCAACCCATACGAAATCTACGGCAGTCTGACTTCGTGGTTCTGGCCGACGGGCAGCCCAGGGACATTGCCGTTTTCGAACCCGAGAACACCCCCCTGGACTTTGCGGTCGTTCTGGACCTGTCGGGTATCCAACCGACCCTCCGGGTCGCCGGGAGGGTTATCGGCCGCCCCGACCCAGTTAGGCTCGGCCTGATCCGAATGCTCGACGATCTGTCGCCGCAGGATCGTATGGCGGTCGTTTCCTTCTCCTCCCGGCAGCGCACCCGATCGTGAAAACGACACTTCCCGGAAAAGCGAAGCCCCGACGGGGCGAGGGTACGCGGATAATCGCCGGACACTTCGACGACGCAGTTCACCAGCAACTTCGTGTGCTGGCCGCCAGCAACGCTGCTGGGTGCACAAGACGGGCAACGTGCTCAACTGCCTGCCGAAGGTCGTGCAGCCCAGGGTCAAACAAGCACTCCATCAGATCTGGATGGCCGAGACCCGCCAACGCGCCTATCGGGCCTTTGACGAGTTCATCGCAACCTACCAACTGAAATTTCCAAAGGCCACGGCTTGCCTTGCTAAGGATCGAGAGGAGTTGCTGGCCTTCTATGATTTTCCGGCTGAGCATTGGCCACATCTCAGGACCACCAATCCCATTGAGTCGACCTTCGCCACCGTTAAGTTACGGACGGCCAAGACTCGCGGCTGTTTGTCAAGGCAAACCATGCTCACTATGGTCTTCAAGCTGTGCCGCAGTGCAGAGAAAAGATGGCGCCGGTTACAGGGCTACCGCCGGCTGGGAGACGTCATCGAAAATGTGAAATTCATCAACGGAGTCCGGGAGGATGAGGTCGCCGCCTGATGGCTCTATCCACAACTTTTGACAATAACTCCTGGAAAACCGGCGCCAGCTTTAAAATTGTTCGTCCCGCCGCGAAGAATATTGGCAATGGCGGATTCCGGTTCGTATGGGAAAACGGCTGATCCAGCAAAACCGAGGTAGAACTGACCATATTCGTCAATCTCTTGTGCGCTCAGAGGACTACACAAGGGAACAACAAGTAGCAGGACAAGAAAATATAGGCGGAGGTTCATCGTTGCAGTCATCAACTACGTCTCCTTCTCGACTCATCCCTGATGATAGACACTGCGTTGCCGCTGCTTTCGGGCGCGATGGGCTTATTCCTCAGGCAGGATGTTCATGTCCAGCGATGGCCAAAGGGTTGCGATTAAGAACGTCTCTCCCAGTTTGATCTTGGCCACACACGGAGTAATTTTATGGCGAGGGTGGGCAACTGGCAACCTCCACGAAAGCGGCCGCGCCTCAATTTGCGGGCTGGACGGTGCTCTGCAAAAACGTTCCTTTGTGCAAACACCCTCGTCGCTAGTCTTTCAGCGGACTTCATGGGCCAGTAATGGGTCGTCTTGTTGACACGCTTTTATTCTTTCCGGTGTGCGGGGTTGGTGAGGGAGAAGCAAATCGTCCTCTGCGTAGATTGTCGACTACTGGAAAACCGTTTAGAAGGAATAACCGAGACGGATATAGTAGTAGGCGCCGTTGAACCCCCACGGCGTGTACTCGCTGTACCGCTCTCCGACACTCGTCGCATTGGGAGACATATCTGGAAACGTGTTGAGCACATTCTGAGCACCGAACGCCAGCGTTGTCCCCTCGGAGAGCGGAACGCTGACTTCGATATCGAAGACCGGCTTGCCGCTGAATAGGGTCTGAGCGCTGTCCCAGTCGAACCAGGCGCCGTAGTAGTTGACGCGCCCGAGGATATCCAATCGGCCGACCTTCTGGTTGACGCCGAAGTTCCAGCGGTTCTTGGGAAGTGCTTCCTGCAGCTCACGGATCCGCCGGGACGCGTTGAGCAACTCCGGATTGAATTGCTTCACCTGGGTAGTGGTGTGGTTGAAGACGGCGCTGAACACGGTGTCGCCGTTGAGGCTGGGTGGCGCGTAGCTAAAGACCAGATCGACCCCCTGCGTCTGGGTGGAGATTTCGTTGGTGAAGAACCGGAAGCTCGACAGGCCACGCGCGTTCTCGACTCCCTCGTTCAGAAGTTGATCGACTTCTTCCGGCGTGAGGGTGAAGTTCTGCGTCACGGCGAGGCGGTCGGACAAATCGATGTGGAAGTAGTCCACCGTGAAGATCAACGGCCCGTTTTCGATGACCGCTCCGAGGGCATAGTTGACCGACTTTTCGGGGTCGAGCGGCCGCCCGCCCCGCAGTCGCGCCATTGGGAAGATCGACGGAATCGTGCCCCGTTCCACCAGGTCATTGACCGTCGGGTCGAAAATCGTGGACAAGTTTAACCCATTCTGCTGGCCGGGCGTCGGGGCGCGGAACCCACTGCTCACGCTGGCGCGAAGCGAGAAGGCATCCACCAAACGGTAGCGCCCCGACAGTTTGCCGTTGAGGGTCGTGCCGAAGTCCTCAAAGTTTTCTACTCGGGCTGCTGTACCAATCGTCCACCGGTCGTCGAGCCCGGACAGTTCGATATCACCGTAGGCCCCGATGCTGCTGCGGTTCCACCTCCCTGCGGCAAGCGGGCTGTAGCCGCTGAAGCCGTTGGAGCCGACGCTGAAACCTTGCGCGGCGTAGGGGCCGATATCCCACGACTCCCGCTGGCCGAGCCTGGTCTCGTACTGCTCGTCCCGCCACTCGGCTCCGCCCGGGATGTTGACCCTATCATTGACAGCATAGGAGACATCCAAGTTGAGACTCATCTCCTGCTGCCGGTTACTCCCCAGATTGAAGTCTGTCGGGGTGGCCGGGCCGAGCGAGGCGTTGACCGTGTTGACGATGAACAGGTCGGTCTCGTGTGCACCGACACTGATGCTCGTATCCCAAACGATACCGTTGGAGGTGAACCTGCGCAAGCCGCCGACCACCGAGGAATCGGTTGCGTCCCCACCGAAGTTCGGGGTGAACCCGCCGGGAAACCGTTCCTGGAAGGAAAAGCAGTTCGGATCGGCACGGACCTGGTCAAGCGCCGACCGATCCGGCACGTGGTTGGTGATGGTCACCGTGGGACAGTTGGCGAAGCCTTCCCCCCGCGCGGCCAGCACGTCGCTGATGAGCAGGGTTCGACCGCGGTCCGCGCTGAAGACGCCCCCTTGGGTGTTGGGATTCCGGAAAAAGAAGCCGCCGGTCACCTTCTTACTGGCGTAGTTCGTATGTCCGTACAACTGTAGGCCGTTGCTGAACAGGTAGCCGAAATTGCCGAAGAGCTTGAGGTCATCGTCGATCCTGGGAGAGCCCCAGATTTGGGCTGGCTCTCGGACATCGGTGTTGCCGGCTGCGATCAGTGCCGCCACGTCGCCGCGCTGGATGCTGCGGTCGGTCGGATTGGAGCTTCCGTACTCAAGGCTGAGGTTGGCGAAGCCGGTCTCGCCGAGTGGCAACCCGACGTTGCCGGCCAAGGTGTACGCTTTGCCGTCCCACCCTTGGCCGAACGCCCCCGTGCTGAACGCAACGCTGCCGCCGGAACGATTGTCCTTGGGCAGCAAATTGATTACGCCGGCGATGGCGTCCGAGCCGTATTGCGCCGCTGCGCCATCGCGCAGCACCTCCACCTGCCGCAGGGCAATCGCCGGGATGGACGAAATATCCGGACCCTGTGACCCGAATGCCACCCCGTTGCCCCCGTGCCAATCGATGATCGGAGAACGGTGGCGCCGCTTGCCGTTGACCAGCAGCAGGGTGTGATCGGGTGCCAAGTTGCGCAGTATCATCGGCCGTATGATCGTCGATGCGTCACTGATGGGTTGGATGTTGACATTGAAGGAGGGAACGAGCGTCCGCAACTGCTCTCTCAGATCGGTTACGCCCTGACTGCCCAGCTCTTGGATGTTTATGGCGTCGATCGGCACCGTCGATTCGGTCACTGACCGTGGCTGTGCGCGCGTTCCGACCGTGACGGTTGTGGCCACCGCACTCAACTCGAGAGTAAAGCTCAGCAGGACCGGTTCCTTCGCCCTCAGTTCAACTTTGCGGTAGATTCCCGTTTCAAAGCCGGGCACCTCGATGGTGAGCGTGTAGAGACCGGGTTGCAAACCGGTGAACTCGTAATTTCCGGTCTGGTTCGTCACAAGCGCCGTGGCCATCCCAGTCGTGTTATTGGTCGCCGTGACGACTGCACCGGGAATGACGGCTCCGGTGCTGTCGGTTACGGTTCCCTTCACGACAGCGCTCTCCTGGGCCAGCGCACTGACCGACACACTCAACAGCAACACAACGCCCATACCGAGGATCTGATCCAGTCCCCTCATAATAACCTCTGGCCCCTCGTCGTTATTATGGCACCGGACTACCGCCGACGGGATACGCGCCTTCCCGCTCCTCAGACGCCGTGAGCGGGCGATTCTGTCTCAAATTGGTGCACTTGCCAACCTGGAGGAGCAGTTTTATACTCTGGTAGCTGCAGGATAGCTGGTTGACTCATCCGGTTCGTTTGCTCGTCGCAACACCTAAACCCTTGAAAGCCTGTCTGGGACTAAAGGGTTGCATAACCGCTCCTTTGTGCAACCCTTCACCGTCACCGTCTCGATGCCAATGCTGCTCCGATCCCGGAACCCTGACAATCCAGGGGGTGTAAAGCAGCCAATTGGCGTTGGCACGATTATTTGGAAAGACGGCATCAGGCACCAAAAGCATGTTCGATTGAGCACTCGACAAGGACACGATCATTGCCCAGGCGAACGTGACCAAGAGCTTCCGGGTCAATCCATCGGTAGGCGACGGCAGTGAAGTAGGTGGCGATCAGGAAACTGATGGCTGAGAGGAGGAGGGTGGAGATAGGGATCATGGCAACCGGATTTTATCCCCTGACCCTAAGAGTGATACGTGGAGTTAAAGGACGCACGGCCGCCTACAGAATCGGAAGTATGGGCCAGGACTCGCCGATCAGCGGTACCGGATCCACTTCCAGCCAGTTGCCCAGGACCGTCGAGTAGACGCTGCGGAAGTCCACGTTGTGAAGCAAGTCTCCGATGTTATCCAGATCCTGGGGATCCAGACTGGGTTGCTCACCGTAGAGACCTGGAATGACATTTTCTCCGAACAGGAACATCTGGTTGGCCGTTCCGTGATCGGTGCCGTCACTGGCATTTTCGCTGACGCGCCGCCCGAACTCACTGAAGCTCATGATCAGCACGTCGTTCTCCAGGCCCATTTCCCGCACATCATCCCAGAAAGCCTTGGCGGCCGAAGACACGGTTTCCAGCAGATCGGCATGGGTTCCCACACTGGGATCGGTCGGATCGGCCTGCCTGGCATGGGTGTCAAATCCGGAAATGGTGGCATAAAACACTGTCGTTCCAATGTTGGTGGCAATGATCTGGGCGATTGTTTTCAAGTTACCGCCAAAGGCAGTATCGGGATACTCAATGGTGCTGTTGTAGTTTTCCTGACCTTCCAGGATCTCAGCCGAACTAAATGTGGCATCCAGGACGGTCTGGGTCACGTACTCCTGGAAGGGAGGGAACCGAGTGGGGGGTTCCGACAGAATGCTCTGAAAGATGGCATTCTTGTTGGCCTCGTCCTCAGGATAACGGGGATCGGTCTGGAGCTTGTAGGTATCGATACTGCTGATGGAGGGGGAGGATCCGGACTCGGAGATCATGGCCTTGGGAACGCGTCCGCCGATGTTGATCCCCTGTAAGGACCCTGAACCCTCAAAACTATCGAAATATTTGGCCAGCCAGCCGTTTTTGCCGATCTTCTCCGCTTCCGCCGTATGCCAGATGTCCCGGGACCGGAAGTGAGAACGGTTGGGATTGGGATAACCCACGCCCTGCACGATCGTCATGTTGCCGCTGTCATAGAGTTCTTTGAAGCCGGTGAGTGAAGGATGAAAGCCCAACTGGTCATCCAGGGGGTTATGGTGCAGACAGCCAACGGGGATTGGCGATAATGAGATATGGCGCATCGTAAAACGGAACGGAAGCCTCTATTTGCCGGACGTTGGTTCGAAGACGACATCATTCTTCTCTGCCTTCGCTGGTATTTCCGCTTCAAACTGAGTTACCGGGATCTGGTCGAGATTTTAGGTGAGCGGGGTTTACCGATTTCGCACACCACAATCTTGCGGTGGGTCGTTCGCTATGCCGAAACCTGCGAAAGGCGTTGGAGCCGATTCGAACGGCCGGTGGGTGGGAGTTGGCGGGTTGATGAAACGTTTATCAAGGTGCGGGGCCGGTAGATGTACCTGTATCGAGCCGTGGACGGACAGGGCAACACTGTGGAGTTCTTTCTCAGTCGGGCACGTGGCATCGCCGCGGCGAAGGCATTCTTTCGCAAGGCGCTGAAGCATCATCGGGAGCCACACAGCATCACTCTGGATGGCCACCGGCCGAGTCATAGCGCCCTGTGGCACATGGGAATGAACGGGGAGTTCAACTTCCGGGGGCGGAACCCGGTGAAGATTCGTTGCTGTCAATACCTGAACAACGTTGTGGAGCAGGACCACCGCCGGGTGAAAGGGCGATTGCGCTCGATGTTGGGATTCAAGACGTTCTACAATGCGCGACGTGTCATTATCGGCATCGAGCTGGCGCAGAAGATTCACAAACGCCAGTTCGCAATTCCGATCCCATGGCAGCATAGGCCGCATCGCCGGGGCGCACTCCTGGTCTTATCGCTCCGACAATCCTATCTGCACCAGAACCCCTGCGATACGTCCCAGCCGCCTAACTCCGCGATCTCTTCCGTCTTGATCGTGTCGCGCGGCCAAGGATAGATCTTGTCTTCGATGTGGAGCTGGATCAGTAGGTCCGTTCGGAACCGTTCGACCCCGGTCGGTGAGAGGGAAGCCCTCTCGTTGTCGGCGATGAGCCGGTCGGGCTCATCCCGAAGCTCGAGCCAGACACCGTATTTTTCAGGGTCGACTCCAGCGAGCCACTCGGCAATGAGCCGTTCGATGTTGACGATGAAGGCGTCGTCAGGGCGTTAGCGAGGAACTTCAAAGTCAGTTCGTCCGCTATGCGTTTCCGGCTCGGAAACCTGGTTGCATGATCTGGCTCTGACAAGCAGGTAAGGAACACCGCCTTCGCCCAGATCCTCCAGTCCGGGGCGATCTGCGCTGTTTGAAAAATAACGGTCATCATGGAGTTACCATATATAGCACGATAAAGTATGTTATCGTACCTTATATGAACGAGCTGGTTCCACGCTCCGCCGCCCTGTCGGAGACTTTCCCCGCCCTCCTGCAGCGAGCCGGGAAGAATGCCATCTTCGCCGCCGACGAGTTCTTCTCGGCCAGGATCTCCAACCCCCCCACCCGACGCGCCTATGCCCGGCCCGTGGGGCGCTTTCTCGCCTGGTGCGAGGAGCAGGGAATCGAGCTTACGGCAAGTGACGCCCGGCCTCGCCGGCCGCTTCATTGAGGAGCTGCCCGGATCGGACCCCACGAGGAATCTGGCCCTGGCCGCCCTGCGGCATTTTTTCGACGCCCTGGTCATGCGCCACGCTGTGGCGCTGAACCCGTTTGCCTCTGTGCGGGGCAAGAAGCACGTCGTCGTGGACGGCAAGACGCCCGAGCTGACCCCCGGGCAGGCGCGGGCGGTGCTCGGCTCCCTGGACCTCTCCCGCGTCGTAGGATTGCGAGATCGCGCCGTACTGGGGGTGCTGACCTACACCGGGGCCCGGGTGGGAGCCCTGGCGCGGCTGCGGTGCGGGGATCTCGAGCAACAGGAATCGCAGCGGGTCTTGCGGTTTGCCGAAAAGGGAGGCAAGCAGCGGGAGATTCCGGTGCGGCACGATTTGGACGGGTGGATCGCCGCCTACCTGGAAGCAGGCCGCATCGAGCTGGCTCGAAAGGCCGCGCCGTTGTTTCGGGCAGCCGACCGGTGGGGATTAGGGTTGGTGGATCGGGCCATGACGGCGCACGGGGTGCGGCGGATGCTCAAGCGGCGGCTCAAGGCGGCGGGGTTGCCGGAGATCATCACCCCGCATAGTTTCCGCGTCATGGTGGTGACGGACCTGCTGGGCCAGAATGTGCCCATGGAGGACGTGCAGTACCTGGCTGGGCACTCCAATCCCCAGACCACCCAGATCTACGACCGCAGGCGCAGACGCGTCACTCGCAACATCGTGGAGCGGATCTCGGTGTAAAGAAAGACTCTTCCGTGTGGCGGTTAGGGGAGGTCGGGGACCAATCTCTCTCTAGTGGGATGTCAGCCTCTTCTTGTCCGTAGTTTTTTTGTTCTTGGTCAGTTTATTCACAGAGTCGTCGCTCTTGCTACTTGTAGTCTTCTACTTGTTCTTTAACTACTTGAGTGTCGGGGTGTTTCAGCGTGGATAACTCCCCGAAATCACAGCGATCTGTGGAAAACCCCCGGGCGGAGCCGGGTGCTTCGCCGCGCTTCTTTTTTCTTTCCCCGACCTGGACGAATCCCCCAGGTCGCTTCCCGGTGAGCTTCCCGCTGTACCTGATTTGTCCTCCAACTCTCGCGGTGTACGGGTTGCCATTGCCCGCTTGCCTTCTGCCGATGACGGCTACACTGTCCCTTCTCCGGCAAGGCCCTTGTTGCGATGGAGTATATATTAGGATATTATCCTATTATATTCTTATTTATTTGAGGGCAAAGATGGCACTGGTCAAGAAGAGCATCACCGTGACGGATCGGCAAGAGCAGTGGATCAGGGCGCAAATTGCGAGTGGTGAATATGGCAACGACAGCGAATACTTCCGCGACTTGCTCCGCCGCGACCAGGAACAGAACGGGCAAATCCGTGCCTTGAAGGAAGCGATTCAGGAAGGTCTGAAAAGCGGCGTTAGCGACAAGACCGTGAAAGAGATTTGGGCCGAGGCGGAGCGGCGCTATACAGCCAGGTATGGCTGACCATCGCCTATCGGCCCGTGCCGAAGCCGACCTTGCCGGAATCGCCGACTACACCATCAAGACCTTCGGCATCGAGCAGGCACGTCGGTATGGACGCCTCACGTCACCTTTAAGCTGGGCGGATCGACGATCTATCGGCGCGATCACTCTGCCGGGCCGATTTTCTCGCCGACTTCCGGTCACACTATACAGAACATCGGGAAAGTCCCCCTCCTTCACAACGTGCCGGGTAGGGCTCTTTTTGACTGCCTCAGATGGCGGTATGAGACATAGTTTTGTGAGACGGCAAAACGGGGCGGTTTCGGTCGGAGTTCGGCCCCGAAACCGCCGCCCTGGAAAGCGTCTCATCAAACCCTCTTTTTATGAGACGCCCAGGAGACGATACTAGCAGCACGCAGCCGTAACAGCCCGCCTAGCTCGCGTCAGGTTGTATAAGTGTACACGAATAGTGTATATTTGTATAAGTGTACACGATTACACTTGTAGCGCAGAAGGGCGGGACAGGCAAGACCACACTAGCCATCAACCTAGCTGTAGCAGCGGAGGCGGTCGGCCACCGTGCGGTCCTCATTGATCTCGACCCGCAGGCAAGTGCCGCCGGATGGGGCGACCACCGAACACTCGCCCGCCCCGTGGTTGCCCCAGTCCCAGCCACGCGCTTGGACGACGCGCTTGGCACGGCCTGCGCGCACAGGGCGGATCTCGCAATCATCGACACGGCACCGCACTCGGAAAGTTCGGCCCTGGAGGCCGCACGGGCAGCCGACCTGGTGCTAATTCCGCTCCGCCCAGGCATCCTCGACCTGCGGGCGCTGCGCACCACGGCTGATATCTGCTTGCTGGCACGCCGACCCGCTGCGGTCGTGTTGAACCAAGTGCCGCCGCGCGGACCCCTGCCCGGCCAAGCTGCTGCCGTGATCGCAGAGAGCAGCGACAATCTGTTTGCTCAACACGAATCAAAAACCCACACCTAAACCCTTTGCCTGCGTGCCGGGTTTCCTATCTTCGCGGTGGGGTTATCGCACAGCACGTCACCTCGGGCAAAAAGGCCGACCCTACTCCTCCGCCGTGGCGCGCTGCGGCCTGATCCAGAGATAGAGCGCGCCGACGCCCAACAGCAGCCCACCGGCAATGGTCGGGGCGCGCCAATCGCCGGCCCCGGCGCGCGCCACGAACATCACAAAACAGAACACGGCGCCGAGCGCAGGCACGGCAAGGGGTAGCTCGAACGCGCCCTGGGGTTCGCCGGGCCGCAGCTTCAGGATGACGAGTGCGCTGTTCACCACCGAAAACACCAAGAGCAGCAGTAATACCGTGGCCGAGGCCAGTTGTGAGATGTCGCCCGACAGAATCAGAATCACGATCAGCACGAAGATCAGCCCAATGGCGACATAGGGCGTGCGCCGCACCGGATGGATGATGGTGAGAGAGAGCGGCAGATGCTTGTCGCGCGCCATGCCGTATAAGAGGCGCGAGGCGGTGACGTAATTGATCAGCCCGGTATTGGCCACCGCGAAGATGGTAATGGCGATAAACACCCAGGCCGGAAACCAGGGCGCGGCGCGCGCCATGACTTCGGCCAGCGGCGCGTTGGTTTCGGCCAATTCCTGCCACGGCACCACCGAGACGGCGGTGATCGCCACACTCATATAGATGATGACGGTCAGCACCAGCGCCATCACCAGACCGAACGGCAGGTCGCGCCGTGGATTCTTCAACTCCTCGGCAACGTTGATTGAATCCTCGAAGCCGAGGAAGGAGTAGAAGGTGAGCACGACGCCCTGCACCATCATCACCAGGGGAAGACCGGCTTCGGTTTCCGAACCAACCGGGAATTCCAACAAATTCGCCGAACCCCAGAAGCGCAAGCCGACCGCGATCACGAGCAGCAATCCCCCCGCTTCCACCAGCGTACAGGCGACATTGGCCCACATCGACTCACGGATGCCGCGATAGACGATGGCACCCACGATGGCGAGATAGGTGAGCGCCAACATGCCGGTGGGCAGGTCCTCGAGACCGGGCAGGGCTTGCAGATTCTCGCCCACCACGCGTGCGCCGGCGGCGATCGAGGTGAAGCCCGAGCAGGCCACGGTAAGACCCACGACATGGGTGAGCAGGCGGCGGCGATAGGCGCGCTGCGTGATATAGGCAGACCCACCCGCCCGCGGATAGCGTGAGCCGAGCGAGGCATAAGATAATCCTGTCAGGCCCGCCGCTACCAGTGACAGCAAAAAGGCAAGCCAGATCGCCGAACCCATCTCAGCGGCGACTCGCCCAACCAGGCCGTAAATACCGGCTCCCAGCATGCTGCCGGCCCCGTAGAGCGTCATCTGCCATAGGCCGATGCTGCGCCGGAGCGTCGGTTCGCCGACGCTAGCCGGTTCGGATTGTCTGCTAGCCTGTTCCATAGATTGGAGGATTATATCCTTTGCCGGATCGTTGCGTAACCGCTCCTTTGTGCAACCGCGGTCGCTGATGGCCTCCGGGGCGGTTCACAACGGACGACTGCGAGATTCTGCCCGGGTGCGATGTTGTACCAGGGTTGGAGGTTCTGGGGCGGGCCGATCTGGCCGAGATAGCCGTGGGCCTTTTGCCACATAAAGCGTTGCGGGATCAGGTCAACCCTTGATCCGTTTGAGCGCCCACATTGCGAGCAGGGTGACGACACCGGCATACAAAGCGGTACTTATGTGACCGAGGATGGCGTCCAGGTGACCGCCAACCCCGGGGATGTGGTTAAGCACGTCCGCTTGTGCGGCAGCAGCAACCGCAACAGCAAGAACGAGGTAGGCTACTGCGTCCGTTGCGGCTTCAACGTTGACCTGAATCCCAGCATACACTAAGCCCAGAACGACCAGCAAAAGCGGCAGAATGCCGCTTGCATCTGCGTTAGGTACCAAGGCCAGCACAATTGCCAGCACAATCGTCAAACTAACGATGATTCTTGTTGCCATTTTCTTCTCCCTCCATGATCACTAGTGGACATTGACCTGATCCCGCAGTTAGTGCCACTTTATATCTCAGTAACTCGCCGTTGACAATAGATTGTTGAGGCCTCCAGAGCGCGACCGACTTCAAGTGGCGGCCAAAACGGACTCCGATGCTGTTGCCTTGGTCACGATCATTTATAATCCCCTAGATGGCGGATCGAGGGCATTGGGGCTCGAAGCTAGGTTTCGTTCTTGCGGCTGCCGGAGCAGCGGTGGGTCTTGGAAACATCTGGAAATTTCCTTACATCACGGGTGAGAACGGAGGTGGAGCCTTCGTTCTGATTTACCTCGCTTGTATCGCTGGCGTCGGTCTTCCCGTCATGATGGCCGAGATCCTTCTGGGCCGCGCGACGCAGAAATCTCCGGTCGGTGCCATTAAGGCGCTCGGCGGGGGCTTCTGGGTGGTATTCGGGGGACTGGGCATACTGGGCGGTGTCGTGATCCTGTCCTACTACAGTGTGGTTGCGGGCTGGGCCATGCACTACACCTATCTCGCACTGTCAGGCCAGATTGCGGGCCTGGGTCCGGAGGGTGTCGAGCCCGTGTTTGGCGCACTGTTCACTTCGAGCGGTCTCAACCTGTTGTGGCACGTTCTTTTTATGATCGTTACGATCGGGGTCGTCTGGGGTGGCATTAACAAAGGAATCGAGCGCTGGGCCCGCATCCTGATGCCTGTCTTGTTCGGACTGATGTTGATCCTGCTGGTGAACGCTTTCACAATGGATGGTTTTGGCCAGGCGTTCGACTTCGTATTTGGTTTCCACACCGAAAGCCTGACCGCGGCGGGCGTTCTCGAGGCGCTGGGCCATGCATTCTTCACGCTGAGCGTCGGCATGGGAGCCATGTTGACCTACGGCAGCTACCTGGGAAAACACGACGACATCGTTTCCTCGGCGATTACGATTTCCGTTCTCGACACGCTGATCGCGCTGATCGCGTGCATGGTCCTGTTTCCAATCATCTTTTCCTACGGAATGGAGCCCGCGAACGGTCCGGGACTGGTCTTTGTGAGCATTCCGATCGCGCTCAGCCAGATGCCGGCGGGCTCGTTTTTCGCGTTCGTGTTCTTTGCTCTTCTCGTTTTCGCGGCGCTGACCAGCGCGATATCGCTGCTGGAAGTCGTGACGTCGTACCTGATCGACGAAAAGGGCTGGTTGCGGCACAAGGCGACAGTGTTCAGCGGTGTCGTGATCGCTCTGATCGGAGTTCCGTCTGCACTCAGCGGAGGGACACGGTTGTTTGGCGAGGGCTTTGCCGGAGTTTTCGGGATGAATTGGTTCGACAGCTTCGACTACCTCGCAACAAACTGGATTCTGCCGCTGGGTGGACTGGGCATTTCATTGTTTACAGCCTGGAAGGTGGATGATGCGATTCGGCACCGGGAATTCCTCGAGGGGAGCCGACTGGCCGTGTTCTACAGCGCATGGCTCATCCTGTTGAAGTTTGTCGTGCCGGTGGGGATCGTTCTGGTGTTTCTGCACGCGATCGGTGTCATCTAGCCTGAACTTCTCGTAAGTTCGGACGTCCCGGATCTCTGGGCTGTTCGCTCTGTCTCGACATATTCTCGTGAGAAATTCAGGTTAGTCGCGCCCCCGTGCCTGCGGAGCGGATCATTCAGGATGAAACATTTTGGAGTGCCGACCTTTCGTTGTTCTCAGAGTCCTGAAGAAATATTAACCAACATGGAATCAGTCACTTAAGATGGTGTACTTCGTGCCGCTCAAACGCTCCTTTGTGCAAGCACCTCCTTCGCTGGTCTTCGGACCGAATTTCAGCGGACTTCACGGGCCAGTAATGGGTCATCTTGTGCCGAGGCCCGTGCCGACCGAGCGGGAGGGAGGACTTTTTACACGAGCGCTCGCGTGTCGGTCGGACCCCTGTGAGAGGTCGCTCCCGTCTCAACAGTCCCTCCGGGAAGAGGGAATTGGTCTCCGGAGCGGCCTACCTGTAGAGCCGGTACAGGCCGTTGACGCGCTTGTATTCTTTCCGGTGTGTGGGGTTGGTGAGGCAGAGGGAAGTAGATCGCCTCCTGCGTAGATTGTCGATTACTGGAAAGCCGTGCCGAAGGAATAACTGAGACGGGTATAGTAGTAGGCGCCGTTGAAGCCCCACGGTGTGAACGGGCTGTAGGGCATGCCGAAAAAACGCATGGTGATCGGCGCGCCGCCGATGTCGGTGAAGGTGTCCTCGTACTTGTCCGAGAATGTGTTGAAGACGTTCTGTCCGCCGAGCGCCAGCGTGACCCTGTCGGCAAGTTCCAGAGAAACCTCACGATCGACAATCGGCTTGCCACCGAAGACTGGGGCGGCTTCGCCCCGCCCGAGTAACTTTGCGTCCCAGGAGTCTATCCACGATCCGTAGTAGTTCAGGCGGCCGAGGATACGCACCCGCCCGGCGCGCTGTGTGACGCTGACGTTCCAGCGGGTGTCCGGCACGTAGTTCTCCAAGGCGACGATGTCGCCTTCGCCGAGCAGGCCGGTCTCACCCGTCACCTCGGTGTCGGTGTAGTTGTAGACGACGCTGAACGCCGTATTCCCGCCGAGGGTGGGTGGCGTCCAGGTCGAAACCAAGTCGATTCCCCGCGTCCGGGTCAAGAAATCGTTCGTGAAGAAGTTAAACGAGGTCAGGGTGCTGGCGCCCTGGACGCCGGCCCTTTCGACTTGGGCAGCCTCGTCCACCGTGAGGGTGAAGTCCCGCGTCAGCGTAAGGCGGTCGGAGACGTCGATGTGAAAGTAGTCGGCGGTGAGGGTGAACGCCCCGGTATCGATGATCGTGCCGATGGTGTAGTTGATCGAAGTCTCCGGCTTGAGTGCCTGTCCGCCCTTCAGCATCGCTACCGCGGAGTTTGACTGAATGGTGTCTCTATCGACCAGATTTCCGTTCGAGTCGAGCGTGGTCTGCACGTTCTGCGCATATTGCTGTCCAACCGTCGGCGCCCGGAACCCGCTGCTCACGCTGCCGCGCAGGGCAACGGAGGGAGAAAACCGGTAGCGCCCGGAGAGATTCCTGTTCGTCGTGGCTCCGAAGAGATCGAAGTGCTCGAACCGGACGGCGCCGCCGACGGTCCAGGCGCCGTCCAAGTCGCGCAACTCGAGGTCTCCGTAGACCGCGCCGCTGTTGCGGTTCCACCCTCCCGACCACGCTTGGCTGAAACCGGGAAAGCCGTTCGACCCGGATGTGAAGCCCTGGTTCGCGTAGGGGCCGATTTCGTACGATGGCCGGTCACCTGCCCCGATCTCAAACCGCTCATGACGCCACTCGGTGCCCGCGGCGATGTTTAACCGGTCAGTAGCGGCGTAGGAGGCGTCGAAATTGAGGCCTAGTTCCTCCTGCCGTAAGTGGCCTGGGTCAAATTCGGTCGGGCTCCCCAGGCCGAGCGAGGCGTTGACCGTATCCCGCAGGAAGAAATCGATCTGATGGGCTCCGTAGCTGGTGCTGACGTC
Organism: Acidobacteriota bacterium; assembly: GCA_965248635.1. Lineage (GTDB taxonomy): Bacteria > Acidobacteriota > UBA6911 > RPQK01 > CBDAPI01 > CBDAPI01. The sequence goes on from OZ252114.1 coordinate 2,059,102, forward strand.
CCAAGTGAGGTCGGTGGTCGTGAACCCACGCAGACCGGCGACCACCGACCCGTCGGTCACTTTGCCGCCGAACCGCGGTGTGAAGCCACCCGGGAACCGCTGTGCAAAGGCGAAGCAGTTCTGGTTCTGGTTCAGCCGGTCGAGGACCGCCGGATCCGGCACACTGTCGACGATCGGAACCGTGGGGCAGTCTGCGGAGCCCTGGCCGCCCGCCTGGAGCCGGTCACCGACCAGCAGTTGCTTGCCATCGCCGAAGAGCGCATTATCGGTGGGGCTCCGATAGAAAAAGTTTCCGGTCACCTTCCGTCCGGCATAGTTGGTGTGGCCGTAAAGCTGCAGGCCGTTCGCGAATGGGTGGCCGAAGTTGGAGAAAAACTTGAGGTCGTCGTCGACATCGGGCGCACCCCACGGCTTCGCCGGGGTAGCGACGGCGTTGTTGCCGGCGGCGATGAGTCCCGATGCGTCGGCCCGCTGAATGCTGACGTCAGTCCGATTAGTATTGCCGTACTCGAGGCTCAAGTTGGCGAATCCGGTCGGGCCGATGGGAAGCCCGACATTGCCGGCGAAGGTGTAGCTGCCTCCTCCTTCCTTGCCGTAGGTGCCGCTGTTGATCTCAAAGCGGCCACCCGAGTTAGCGTCTTTGAGTTGAAAATTCATCACGCCGGCAATGGCGTCCGAGCCGTACTGCGCCGACGCGCCGTCGCGCAGCACCTCGACCTGCCGCAACGCGATTGACGGGATGGTTGATATGTCTGGGCCGTGATTGCCAACCGTCGATCCGAACTGCCAGGCGATGACTGACGAGCGGTGGCGCCGCTTGCCGTTCACTAGCACCAGCGTGTGCTCCGGTGCCAGGTTTCTCAGGCTTGCTGGCCGGACGATCGTCGCCGCATCGACGATCGGGTGCACGGAGACGTTGTAGGAGGGAATGACCGTCCGTAACCGATTGCTCAGGTCGGTGTCGCCTTGACTAACGATTTCTTGGGGCGAGATGGCGTCGATCGGCACCGTCGACTCGGTGACCGAACGCGGCTCCGCGCGAGTGCCAACGACAACGAGAGTCATGTCGACCACGCCGATCCCGAGGCTAAAATTCTGCAGAACCGGTTGGTCGGACCTTAGTTCAACATTGTTGTAGGTGCCCGTTTGAAAGCCGGGCTGGGCCACTGTTAGCGTATAAAGCCCAGGTGGCAAACCAGTGAACTCGTAATTCCCACTTTCGTTTGTCAAGCCTGTTGTGGCTTCATCGGTCGTTTCGTGGATCACCGTGACTTCCGCACCGGGAATGACGGCTCCGGTGCTGTCGGTCACGGTTCCCCTCTGGTGTGGTTCCGCTCTGGATCGCCAATCTGATCCTCGTCGATCGAGAGGAACAGGCTATTTGTCGTGGCCAGCGTCGCCCCGTGAACCTGGGCCCAGCCGCCGTTGTCGCCGTCGACGCCCGCCATCGTCAGCAGCGCAATCGAAGGTGAAGAGGCGAAAGGAGTGTTGAAGGGGTAGGTGTAGGGCGGGGCATTGCTGACCCCCCGAACGGTGTCAGCTCCCAGCGCGGCTTCGAACTCCACCCCCCCAATCGACCCGTGACCCGCTTCCAAAACGATAAATCCCACCGTCTCGTCCAGGCGTGTCACCGTGACGTCTTCGGCCACCGTCTTGCCCGTCCTGAGCGCTGCTGCCGATGGTGGAGCAGTAAGGCCCGAGCCCTGATCCCAGAACACCGAGAAACCCGGATCGTTCTCACTCATCACCTGACCCAGCACAACCGGGTTGGTGTAGCTCCGGTTGTAGCTCTGCACCTCACCCACCCAGCTGTTTTTCTTATCCGTCACCGTGGAGGTGTAGGTCTGAGCCTCAACCGCCACACCGTCGATCGTCCAGGTGCCTTCCTCCACAACCAGATAGCTGACATTTTCCGTGACCACCAGGCCCCCCGAGGGGTTTTGGAGCCGAATGTCAAAGCTCGTCGAGGTGACGTTCGAGAGCCGTGTCACCGTCGGCGTGGTGCTGTTCGCGTACTGCAGCGTCGTGACGACCACCGGGCTGACGTAGGTTTTGATCAGGGTCACGGTCACTGCTGTCTCACCCACACTCAGGCTGCCCCATTCGAGCTGAGCCTGGGGGCCTGGTCCGATGCAAGTGTCACCGGCCTCATCACAGCTCTGACCGGGGCAGGGATCACTGCCCAGCTGGCAGTCCAGCACCGCATCGCAGATCTCGGACCCATCGCAAAAAAGCCCGTTGTCACAGAGTGCGTCATTGGTCAGGTTGTCGCAGGAGTCGGTCCCCTCGTTACAGGAATCAGCGGTGCAGCCGACGCCGTCGTCGCAGTCGACTGGAGTCCCAGCTTGGCAGGCGCCAGCGACACAAGTCTCTGCGCCGTCGCAGAAGAACCCATCGTCACAGTCGGCGTCGACCTCGCACTGAGCGACCGGCGGGAATACCAGCGGCCCCGCCAATACCAGGTAGCCGACCTGCTCGCTGGTGTGGTTCCGCTCCGCATCGCCGATCTGATCCTCGTCGATCGAGAGGAAGAGGCTGGTCGTCGTGGCCAGCGTCGCCCCGTGAACCTGGGCCCAGGCGCCGTTGTCGCCGTCGACGCCCGCCATCGTCAGCAGCGCAATCGAAGGTGAAGAGGCGAAAGGAGTGTTGAAGAGGTAGGTGTAGGGCGGGGCATTGCTGACCCCCCGAACGGTATCAGCTCCCAGCGCGGCTTCGAACTCCACCCCCCCAATCGACCCGTGACCCGCTTCCAAAACGATAAATCCCACCGTCTCGTTCGAGCGCGTCACCGTGACGTCTTCGGCCACCGTCTTGCCCACCGTGAGCGTTGTTGCCGATGGTGGATCAGTGCGGATCGAGCCCTGATCCCAGAACACCGAGAAGCCCGGATCGTTCTCACTCATCACCTGACCCAGCACAACCGGGTTCGTGTAGCTCTGGTTGTAGCTCTGCACCTCACCCACCCAGCTGTTGTCCTCATCCGTCACCGTGGAGGTGTACTTCTGAGCCTCCACCGCCACACCGTCGACCGTCCAGGTGCCTTCCTCCACAACCAGATAGCTGACGTTTTCCGTGACCACCGGGCCCCCTGAGGGGTTTTGGAGCCGAACCTCAAAGCTCGTCGAGGTGACGTTCGAGAGCCGTGTCACCGTCGGCGTGGTGCTGTTCGCATACTGCAGAGTCGTCACGACCACCGGGCTGACGTAGATGTTGGTCAGGTCCACGGTCACTGCTGTCCCGTCTACACTCACCCTGCCCGCCTCCAGCTGAGCCTGGGGGCCTTCCCCGATGCAAGTGTTGCCGGCCAATGAATCTTTCTTGCCCTTCGTCCCATGGTCGGTGACATAGAGAAACAGGGTGTCCCCCGGGAGCAGACGCCCGGTGGATGTCTCGAACCAGCGCCGGATGCTTTCTCGCGTCGCCGGCTCGAGGGTGGCGCCGCTGATCTGGGAGTTTTCGAACCGGATCCGATTACGCAAGGGCTTTTCCAGGCGAGTTCCGGACAGTCGCCAGAAATCATGCTCCCACTGGGGGTCGCGGACGGCCAGGTCAGCGCCAGGGTCGGACCCGTCCGCGCTCAAGATGGTGATGTGGCTGTTCTGAACACCCCACTTGAACAGGAGTTCGCGTAACTGCTTGACGTGAAGAAGGTGCGACTGATAGTTCGACTGGCGACGGCCGCCGCCGTTGATCATTAGAGTGTGGAATTGAGCGCTGCTGTCCGCCGTTCCTCCCCACAGACCTGTCACGGACAAACTCGCCAGCAGACACAGGACGCCGACCGGCACCCAGTACGACCCGGTGGAAGAGTGCCAGCCTGGGAAATTCATATCAACCCAGGATTATACTAGATTTCCAAGCCACCCAGATGGCCCGATCAGACACTTGGGACGAGGAGGGCGCGTTACCCAAATCACGCGGGTTCGGACGAAAGCCGTAGGGCACGCCAGTCAAAGGCTCGCTTTTGCCGTATCGCCAGGCGCTGTGCGACTGAATGTGCAGCCATCATGGACATCCTGGGGCGTTTGAACGCTGCCGCGGATGGATTTACCGTGGGCGACTAAGATACTGTTTTAGAGATCGCGTCGATGCTGACCGCGTTGGTCAAGAGCCTTGATGCAACCAAAAGATGAGGTCAGGGCAAGGGCAAGGGTAAAGGACAATGAATAGACGCATAATTTGCTGTTTGGCGTTGCTTGGGATGCTTGTGAGCTGCAGCAGCAACGAACAAAAAGCCCAGAGTCTACTAAACCACTAAACCACGCCAGTGTGCACCAACGTGCGGGCGAACGCGAGACATCTCAGAAGCTACTTGAAAAGATTGTCTCTGACTACCCCGAAACTGAGGCGGCCAAGACGGCCAATAAGAGTCTTGATTTGTTCAAACTGGGGGCAGAAGTTGGCGAGAGCCTGAGGAAGCCGCAAATCGCGAAGCTTCAAGTAGCCCAGTTTGAGGACGCTCTTGGTCGGTTCCGCCGCGATACGGGCAGGGTTCCGACCGCCAAGGAAGGCCTGGATGCTCTGCTGCGTGATCCTGGGGCCAAGGACTGGTCCGGGCCCTATCTGAAACAGTCGGAGATTCCGACCGATCCATGGCTAACACCCTACCACTATCGCTCACCCGGCCGGCATGGAGACTACGACCTGTGGAGCAACGGGGGCGACGGAAAGCCAGGTGGCGTTGGCCACGCGGCAGACATTACAAGCTGGTGACAGTGACTTTTCACAGCAGGTGCTTTAAGGGCACCGGAAGTTGCTGATATTCATTCCAGCCAACTCCAGCCAACTAGCGAATCTGTGATTTTCCGCACGGTTGTGGTAGGATTCGGTGCAACTCGATAAACCGGATCGGCTGAACAGGCTTAGAGAGGCATTTCTTGAGCGGAGCAGGTTGCTCCTTCCTCTAGGAGGACGCCCGCCCAAAGAGTCAGCGAGCTCTGTGACAGTCCCCCCTGATCCAGCGAGGAGTTTAACCTGAACAGTATCTCTTCTTGTGGGGGGTCGAAGTGACTACCCGCTAGGAGGAGGGAGAAGATTTGTGAAACCAGTACTATCAGTTCTCTGTAGCTTGATTGTGGCTACCGGATTGATGTTGGTACCGACACAAGCCGCCATCATAATCAGTGCTAGCGGAGAGAATAGTACGGCTGGGGTTGGACCCGGGATTATCGCGGCCCCATTCGACATTCTGGACGATTGCGTAACCAACCTTGGGATGCAAGGGTTCGATGAGGCCCAGGGAATTGTGACAACGGTGCCTCATGCTACCGACAGCGGTGTGATTCCAGCGTTTAGTTTCGTGAACAGCCACATGATTTTTCTCAACTCTGGTGGAGGGCCCCTGAGGCACAACGGTGTCACGTGGATGTTCACCAACCCGATTATCGGGGTCATGTCAGACGCGTCCGGGAGTTTGGAAGCGGCATCGACGTTCGAGCTCGGTGCACTCGGGGCAAATTACCTTCTTCCCGATCCACTCTTCACCTCATGCTTGACTAACGCTGATACGGGCGATCGGGCTGCACCGTTTGGTGCACGAGGTATTGAAAACCCTCCGGCGGATTGCTCAGGTACGTCTTTAGCCGATGGCTACATAGTTGCGGGTAACAGCATTACAGTGTGCCTGAACGTAAGGCAGCCGGGTGATTGGATTCGGGTAGTCACCCAGCCCCAACCGGTCAAGATCGACCACAAACCTGGTAGCAACCCCAACTGTGAGGGAGTGAACAGGGGGAAAACCGCAGTAGCCGTTTTCGGCAGTGATGTCTTCGACGTTACAACCATCGATGAGACGGGCCTTGCGTTTGGCGGAGCCACTCCCACAAAGTGCTCGTTCGAAGACGCCTTGATGGAAGGACCAGGTCCTGGCCAGTTCTCCCGGGATGGGTTTTTGGATCTGGTGTGTCATTTCAGGGGATATGAGGTTGCTTCAGCTCCCACAGACGCCGCCGACTGCGTGGCAATCGCACTCACTGGGAGACTGTTAGATGGGACAGAAATCGCTGGAGTTGACCAATGGTGCCGACCTGGTGGTGCGACCTGCAACGCCGGTGCTCCGCTACCCTTACCCTAAAATGGGTATCGGGCTGCACTAGATTTCCAAGCCACCCAGATGGCCCGATCAAGCACTTGGAACTCGGAACTTGGAACTTTGGAACGTGGAACGAAAGGCTGGCGGAGAGGGAGGGATTCGAACCCTCGGTACAGTTTCCCGTACACACGCTTTCCAAGCGTGCTCCTTAAGCCACTCGGACACCTCTCCCGGGTCGATTCGGAGGAGGTGGGATTCGAACCCACGTGCCCGGCTCTTCACCGGGCAACCCGATTTCGAGTCGGGCCCGTTACGTCCACTTCGGTACTCCTCCACAAGTCGGAAACCCGGTTCCATTACATCGAAGGGCCCGCCGCAAAGTCAAGGCAACCCGTGTCCTTTCAGTAGCCTGCCGGGCTGGTGTATCATGCCTTCGGTGGGGTCAGTGCGAACCCCGCCCGTAGCAGGTTTCGGGCCCTGTGCAACGAGCCCCCCGAACCATGTCAGGTCCGGAAGGAAGCAGCATTAAGGGGATCGCTTCGTGTGCCGCAGGTCTCCCGAAACCTGACCAAGAATCGTCGCCCGATCAGGCTTTCCCCCGCAGGCAGGGGTGTTGAGGTCCAATGTCCTATCAGGTGCTGGCAAGAAAATGGCGTCCTCAGACCTTTCAGGACGTGGTCGGCCAGGAAGCGGTCACGCGCACTCTGAAGAATGCCATCGCCCACGATCGCGTGGCCCACGCCTTCCTCTTCTCCGGTGTGCGTGGGGTCGGAAAAACGTCGACCGCCCGCATTCTGGCCATGGCCCTGAATTGCCAGCGGGGGATTTCGGAAAATCCCTGTGGCGAGTGCGATTCGTGCCGCGAGATCGCTGCCTCTGCCAGCATGGATGTTCTGGAGATCGACGCCGCTTCCAACACCGGTATCGACAATATCCGCGAGATCCGGGAGAGCGTTCGCTACCAGGGGGCCCGGGATCGATTCAAGATCTTCATCATCGACGAAGTTCACATGCTCTCCAAAGGTGCTTTCAATGCTCTCTTGAAGACCCTGGAAGAACCGCCGTCCCACGTCAAGTTCGTACTGGCCACGACTGAGTTTCACAAGATTCCGGAGACCATCGCCTCCCGCTGCCAGCACTTCGAGTTCAAACGCATTCCCTTTTCGATCATTGTTCAGCGACTGCGCCAGATCTGTGATGAGGAAAAGGTGGAAGTCTCCGACTATGCCCTGCAGGCAGTTGCCTCAGCGGCCCAGGGCAGCATGCGGGATGGATTGTCTGCTCTGGATCGGATCCTGGCCTTTGCCGGCTCGGCCATCGTAGACCAGGATGTCATGAGCCTGCTGGGGGTTCTGGATGACCGGGTTGTGATTGAACTGATCGAAAAGGTGGTTGCCCGGGATCGAGAAGAGCTGCTGCGCCGGCTCACCGAGCTGGCCGAGAGTGGGGTAGAGGCTCAGAACGTGGTTCGAAAACTGCTGGGACATGTCCGCAACCTGACGGTCTGCAAAATAGTAGGGTGGGACGAGCGACTCCTCCAGCTACCCGACAGTTTCCGTGAGGACCTGATCTCTCAGTCCGAAGGAATCAGCCATCTGGAACTGATTCGTTTCTACGACCTCCTGGTGCGCGTGGAGGACGAGATGCGCCTCCATCACAACCCCCACCTGCATCTGGAAATGGCCCTGATGAGACTGGTTGAACTGGCTGGCCTGTCCGACCTCGAGGAGGTGATCTCGAACCTCCAGTCAGGAGAATCGGGCGCCACCCGGTCTGTGGAGAGCCCCCCCCAGGAGACCCCGGTCCAACCAAGCCTTGCGGCACAGGCTGAACCCGAAGAGAAGAGGGAACTCTCGTCCGACACACCAGAGGCTGAACCCGCAGAGAAGAGGGATCTCTCTCCCGCAAGCGGAGACGTCGTTGATCAGCTGCTCTTCCGCCTGCAGAAGGAGAATCTGCCTTTGCATGCCACGCTGAGCCACGCTCGCGAAATGACACACGAGGAGGATACTCTAAAGATCGTTTTCGAACAGAGTGCAGCCTTCCATTACCGGATGCTGGAACCCGAGATGCAGCAGTATCTGGCGAGGCTGTGCGCGGAGGTAACTGAGAGGGAAGCCAGCGTCGAGGTGGCACTCCTGGACGATGGAGCTGGGCAGGTCAGGAAGAAACCTGAGGATGAGCCGGCCGTGCAGCAGTTTCTCAAGGCGTTCCCCGGGAAATACATCGTGGAGTCGGAGAACGGCAAGTGAAGATGAACAAGCTTCAGGAAATGATGAAGCAGGCCCAGTCCATGCAGGAGCGACTCGAGACCGAGATGAAGGAGGCGCGCTTCGAGGGCTCCAGTGGAGGGGGCCTGGTTCGAGTCGTCATGGACGGGAAAAAGCAGGTCGAGACCGTGGAAATCGATCCCCAGGCTCTGGATCCGGAGGACGTTGAACTTCTTCAGGACTTGATCGTCAAAGCTTTCAACCAGGCGGCGGCGAAGGCGGATGAGCAACTCAAGACCCAGGTGAGTGGCCTGTCGGGGGGCCTTCTCGGTTAGGAGTTCACCAGGAGTTCAGGGCATGGAGAATCCCAGAGATCCGCTGACTCAACTGATCGGGCACCTCAAGAAACTGCCTGGCATCGGATCCAAGTCAGCGCAGCGGATTGCCTTCCACCTGGTTCGCCAGTCGAGTGCAGAGTGCGGGGAGCTGGCGGACGCCATCACCGACCTGAAGGAAACTCTGATCCTTTGCTCCAGCTGCAATGACATCAGCGGTGTGGATCCCTGCCGTATTTGCACCGATCAGGGCCGCGACTCCTCCAGGATCTGTGTTGTGGAGGAGCCCTTCAACGTTCATTCCATCGAGAAGGGAGCCCATTATCGAGGAACCTACCACGTCCTTCACGGAGCCATCTCGCCCCTGAACGGAGTTGGACCGGACAGCCTGAAGATCGAGAGCCTCTTTCAGCGACTCCGTGCGGGGGGCGTGGAAGAAGTGATCCTGGCGACGAATCCCACCAGTGACGGCGAAGCAACAGCCCACTACCTGAGCCGCTTGATCAAACCCATGGAGATCACGGTGTCGCGGATTGCCTTCGGCATCCCGGTGGGAAGCGACATCGAATACGCCGACGAAGTCACCCTGTCCAGATCCATCGCAGGCCGGCAAACGCTCTGAAGAGGTTCCAACGTTCCACGTTTCACGTTTCACGTTCCACGCCCCCTGGCTGCCGCCAGGGGGTCCTTGTTAAGAATTGGCCAGGGGACCACGTTTGGTGAGTAGTGAAAAGCGAAAGGATGACGGCGTGCAGTTAGCATTGTCGAGCCGGTCCCTGGCTCCTGAAGGCCCCGAACTCGAGCGGGCTTTCAGAGCTCACCACAATCGTGTCTTTCAGGTGGCCTATCGGGTCACTGGAAACAGCAGCGACGCGGAGGATGTTCTCCAGAATATCTTCATCAGGCTGATGAAACCGCCCACGCTCCCGAGCCCCTCAGAGGAGCTTGGCAGCTATCTTCACCGGGCAGCCGTCAATGCCTCGATTGACCTGCTGCGCTCGAGAAAGTCGTCGCGGAGAATTCCCCTGGAAGAGGTTGCGGTTCGGCTGGCTGAAGATGACGAGTCCAGCCCCGAGACCGAGCAGCGAGGGAAGGAGCTGGCGGACTGGCTTCGATCGGCCGTTTCCAGGCTCAGTCCGCAGGCCGCTGAGATCTTTTCGCTCAGATATCTGGAAGGGTACAAGAACCTGGAGATCGCTGAGATGGTCCAGACCTCACCAGGGGTTGTGGCGGTAGTACTGCACCGGGCACGCCAGCGCCTTCGGGAGGAACTGGAGAAGTTCCTGGGAGAAAAGATATGAGCGGGAAGCATGACAGAATCGAGCGACTGCTGGATGAAGCGGTCGCGGAGATCAGGGATCGAAAGGCCGATCCGGTTGTCGTCAAAGAGGCGGCGGATCGTGTCTGGATGACATTGAGCCGTCGCGATCCCGACGCATCACGACCCCAGTCTGCTGAGCTTCGAGTGGTGGGCGATTGCGATGAGTTTCGCGGTCTCATCAGGCCCTACCTGAAGCATCAGCTCTCCGCGCCACGGAGCCTCCTGCTCGAAGACCACCTCAACGAGTGTTTTTCGTGCCGGCGAGAGGTCAAGATTGCCCGGGACGGCGTCGAAACGGCGCTGCCCGTCCCCTATCCGTCTACGGGCTGGTCCAGGAAAGCGTGGTTGGGCCTGGCGGCAGCTGCAGTTGTGCTGGTGGCTCTGGGTCTGGGGCGATTGGGGCTGTGGGAGCGTCTATTGCCGGCACCGCAGGGATTTGTCGAGGTGCTTGATGGCTCCCTTTTTAACCTTTCGGGAGCAAGCGGAGAGACTCTGGAGAGCGGCCAGCGAGTCATGGCAGGCAAGGATCTGAGGACGGCAAGGGACTCTGGAGCCGTTCTGGCTCTGACAGACGGGTCCATCGTTGAGCTGGGAGAACGGGCGGAAGTGACCATCCGGGAGACGCGAAACGGCCGCACGATTGATTTGCGCCGGGGCAACATCATTGTCCAGGCGGCCGCCCAGAAAGATGGATTCCTGAAGGTGAAGACGGCCGATTGCCTTGTCCAGGTAAGAGGAACGGTGTTTTCGGTCAGCCGCGGCCTCAAGGGTTCGCGCATTTCAGTGATCGAAGGGGTCGTCTCGGTCGAGTCACAGGGCAAACACCACGAGCTCACGGCCGGGCAGCAGATGTCCACTCGCAAGAGCCTCACCAGGGTCCCTGTAGCGAAAGAGATCGCCTGGAGTCGCAACCTCGAGGAGCACATTGCGATACTGCATCAGTTGACATCCCTGCAGGAGGACTTGGAAGAAACGCTGACTCCCGGTCTGACCTTCTCTACCAGCCTGCTCGCTCTCACTCCGGAAGATACGGTGCTTTACGCCTCACTTCCCAACTTGTCGGGAGGGATGGTCAAGGCTTACCAGCTGTTCCAGCAACGAGTCGAGGAGAGCCCTCAGCTCCAGGAATGGTGGGGCCGGACCGGGGCTGAGGATCGGGCGCTGCTCGAGGATCTGCTCAAGAAAATACAGACCCTCGGGAACTTACTGGGGCCGGAACTCGTTGTCTGGTTCGAGATGGGCGAAAGCTCACAACCTGAGGACCTGATCCTGATCAGCGAAGCAGTCGACGCAACAGCCTTGTTTGGAGCCCTGGAACAGGAGGTGGATGCAGCGAACTCGGAGGACGGCACCCAAGGGCTGAGGCTGGTGAGCGATCCGGCTCAGCTTTCTACCGAGTCGACGGCCCAACTCCATCTGATGGTCTGGCAGGGTCTGTTTGCAGCCTCACCCTCGGCAGCGAGTTTGCAGCGGCTGGCCTGGGCCTCTCCCCGGGCGACGCCCTTTTCGGAACGGATCGCGCAAGCCTATGAACAGGGGGTAGGTTTTCTGGTGGCGGTCGACCTGGAGCGGATCATGACGGGGCAGATCGATCCCGATGAGGCGCAGGCCCTGAGCGAGGCCGGTTTCATGGATACCCGGTTTTTCCTGATCGAACAAAAGCCCAGTGGCGATGCAACCGAGACCAGAGCCGTACTCACTTTCGCCCGGGAACGCCGCGGCATTGCATCCTGGCTGGCCACACCGGCTCCCATGGGTGCCCTCGATTTTGTTTCCGCCGATGCGCACCTGGCCGGGGCCTTTGTGATCAAAGACCCGGTTCTGATGGTTGAAGACATCCTGGGCTTCATGGAAGGGGTCGCTCCCGAAACCCTGCAGGAGCTGACCGCTTTTCAGGCGGAAAGGGGAGTTGATATTCAACATTTTGCCGAACCGATTGGCGGCGAAATCGTCTTCGCCCTGGATGGTCCCGTTCTCCCCTCCCCCAGCTGGAAGATGGTCCTTGAGGTGTACGATCCGGCACCCTTTCAAGAGACCCTCGACTGGGTGATTGAGGAACTGAATATGGAGCTGCTGGGCGAAGGCAAGGCCGGGCTGGAACTGCTGATCGAGAACAGTAACGGCAGTGTGTTCTACAGTCTGGTCGGAGGGGGTTCTAGCCGGGAGATCCACTATGTCTTTGTGGATGGCTACCTCCTTGCAGGGCCCAGCAGGGCATTACTGCAGAATGCCATCGGACATCGAGAGACAGGATATACGCTGGCCAACGCGGAACGCTTCCAGGAACTCCTGCCGGCCGATGGAATGACCAGTGTCTCGGGGCTTCTGTTTCAGGACATCGGCAAGATTCTCGGCTCACTGGCTGAACTTGGCGATCTCTCCGGCGTCAGTGCCGAGCAGAAGGGTCTTCTGGTAGCCGTGTTGGCAGGAATGGAGCCCACGCTGTTTTACGCATACGGCGGAGAAGATCAGATCACCCTGGCCAGTACCGCCAGCCAGTTTGCGGGGCTGAATGTGGCCTCGCTGATGAGCATGGCCGGCGGAGGTCTCGGCAACCTGTTGCAGGGCAGCGGAGCCGCCCGCAGCTGGGCCGGCAACATCAACCAGTAGGCGAACGAAGTACTCACTTTGGCCAAATGCAGCCTGTAATTGAACTCGAGGACCTTTCCGTTCGTCTTGGCCGCAGAACCATCCTCAAGAATCTGACGGCCTCGCTGGGTGGTCGCTGCATTGGACTCCTGGGGCCAAATGGAGCAGGAAAAACCACCCTGATCCGGACCCTGCTGGGCTTTCATCCGCCTTCCTCGGGATCCGGACGGGTTCTCGGTCACGACATCAGAAGCCACGCCAAGCTGATCCGCACCTGGATCGGCTTCATGCCCGAGAATGACTCCTACATTCCAAGGATGAGTGGAATCCGATTCGTGCGCATGATGGGAGAGATCTCGGGACTTCCGGCGGGTGTTGCCATGGAACGGGCCCATGAAGCCATGTTCTATGTGGGGCTGGGCGAGGCCCGGTACCGCGAGCTGGGGACCTACTCCACCGGAATGAAGCAACTCGTCAAGCTGGCCCAGTCGCTGGTGCACGGACCGCGCATACTGGTCCTGGATGAGCCGACCAACGGTCTGGATCCTCCCGCCCGCCAGCGCATGCTGCGACTGGTGAATGAGATTCGCAAGACCGCCGACGTGCACATTCTTCTCTCTTCCCATCTCCTCAAGAATGTGGAGGATTGTGCAGACGAAGTCATCATCCTCAAGGATGGAGAAATCGCCGTCTACTGCAACCTGGAGAAGGAGCGTAGGGCCAATCGGAAATTCATAGAGATGGAAACGGTGGGGGATCACAACGGCTTTGCCGATTCGATTCGCAAGCTCGGTTGCGAGTGCGTCTTCTACCGGGGACGCCTCAAGACCGTGCTTCCGGAATCAGTTGAAATCCGCGATCTATACCGGATTGCCGCTGCCCAGGACATCCAGATCCGCCGGCTCGATTACAAACGCGACTCTTTGCAGGACATCTTTCTGAAGGCCATGGAGGGACAACCAAGTGGCAGTCTATAAGAGGAACTACAGGCCCTACCAGGAGGGGCACACTCCCGGCTGGTCGCGTTTTTTGGTGCTTCCCCGTTACATCCTCCAGGACGTCTTCGCCTCCCGGATCATCACCATCTTCTTTATTGTCAGCTTCATGCCCTTCCTGGGCGCTATGGTGCTCGTCTATCTACGCTACAACGTCAAGGCTCTGGAAATCTTTGATCTGCCGATTCAGCAGCTGCTGGCGATCGACTCGACTTTCTTTCTCTATCTATTGAATGCGCAGTGCGGCTTCGGCCTGATCCTGACGGTCCTGGTGGGCCCCGGGCTGGTTTCCATGGACCTGGTCAACAACGCCCTGCCCATGTATTTCTGCCGTCCCTTCTCGCGCCCGGAATACGTGGTGGGGAAGATGTGTGTGCTGGCCATTTTGCTGTCTGCCATCACCTGGATTCCGTTGACTGTTCTGCTCGGCTTTCAGGCCAGCCTGGAGGGCTTTGGATGGCTGGCGGAGAACCTCAGAATACTGTTCGGGGTCTTCCTGGGCGCCTGGGTGTGGATTCTGCTGATGTGTTTTCTTTCCCTCGCGATCTCCGCCTGGGTGCGCTGGCGTCCGGTGGCCGGGGCCATGCTGTTCGGAGTGTTCCTGGTGCTGGCCGGGTTCGGCGAAGCCGTGAATCAGATCGTGGATACCCGCAAGGGGACGTTGCTCAATCTGGAAGCGGTGGTCGATTCGATCAACGCCTGGCTCTTTCAGGTGGACTCCTGGAGCCGGGTTCCGGTGGATCAGGCCTGGCTGTCGCTGGGGGTGACTCTCGGGCTGTGCCTGCTGATTCTGAACCGCAAGTTGAAAGCCTACGAGATTGTCCGATGAGCGCTGCGAGTGATCAGGATCTGATTGTCTTTGACAACGTCTCCAAGTTCTATGGAGAAGTTCTGGGAATCAACCGTGTCAATCTGAAAATTCCGCCGGGTGTCACCAGCCTGGTGGGTCCCAACGGGTCGGGGAAGAGTACTTTGATGAATGTCCTGACCGGGCTCTTGAAGCCTTCTCAGGGGTCGATTCAAGTGCTGGGCAGGAGTCCTTCCGACCCCGAGGCGATGTTTCGTCTGGTGGGTTACTGCACTCAGTGGGATGCTTTCCCCAAAGGGTTGTCGGGGCTGCAGTTCGTGGCCGGGTATCTGAGGGTCCACGACCTGAGGGCCGGGGAAGCGGAGGACAAGGCCTGGCAGGCGATCCAGCAGGTCGGCCTGAGGGACGCGGCCCACCGCAAGATTGCCGGGTACAGCAAGGGAATGCGCCAGCGCATCAAACTGGCGCAATCCATCTCCCACCACCCGGCAGTCATGGTTCTGGACGAGCCTCTCAACGGTCTGGATCCCATGGTGCGTGCGGAGACGATCGAGCTCTTCACCAGCCTGGCCGAACAGGGCCTTCACGTCATTATCTCCAGCCACATACTTCATGAAGTGGACATGATCTCCGACACCGTGATCCTGCTCGACAATGGATATGTCGTTGCGGAGGGCGATATCCGCGGAGTCCGAAGCGAGGTCAAAGAGCATCCAATACAGATCCTGATTCGGTGCGACCGTCCTGCTGTGATTGCGGCTCAGGTGTTTGGACAGGATCATGTGACCGAGGTCAAGCTGCACGAAGACAAGGCCGGGCTGTTCGTGAGAACACGTGACGCCGACCAGTTCTACCGTCTCCTGAATCAGGTCATTCTGGAGAACGAGTTGAATATAGAAACCGTCGCCCCGGCAGATGAGGACGTGCAGTCGGTCTACGACTACCTGATTGGAGAGGGCCGCGGAAACCGCTCATGATAAATCAGATTGCAGTGACGGTATCGCCGAAATGGAAGGGCTGGTGGAAACAAGTCCGGGCCATTCTGAGCCTGGAGGTTCGGAAGGCGCTGAGGGGTCGGCGTTTCTTGGGCGCATTCGTGCTCGCCGCGGCCCCCGTTTTACTCTTTTCACTTGGTTTCGTGGTTCAGGTGACGGGCGTGCCGGATGACGCAGTCCGCTCACTGGGGAGCCTGGCTGTCATCTACGCACTGATTTACCGGACCTTCATCCTGAGGCTGGTGATTTTCTTTGGTTCGGTCGTGATCTTCACCAGCCTGTTCCGGAGCGAAGTCCTGGAAAACACGCTCCACTACTACTTCCTCTCTCCAGTGCGGCGCGAGGTTCTGGCGGTGGGCAAGTTCTTCTCGGGCGTCCTGATCGCATTCGCCTTCTACGGTTCCAGTACCGCTGTTTCCTTCCTGCTGCTCTATCTGCCGCAGGGGCAGGAGACCACGGAGTTCTTTTCGACGGGTCCGGGGTTATGGCATCTCTCCGCCTACCTGGGGGTCACTTTCCTGGCCTGCCTGGGATATGGCGCGGTGTTCCTGCTGATGGGACTGACGTTCAGGAACCCGATTATTCCAGCAGCCCTGGTTCTGGGATGGGAGACCATCAACTTCCTGCTCCCACCCTCCTTGAAGAAGATCAGCGTCATCTACTATCTGGAATCACTTTGCCCGGTTGCGATTCCCACCGGTCGATTTGCGATTCTGGCTGATCCGGCACCCCTGTGGCTGGCCCTTCCAGGCCTGCTGACAGTGAGCCTGCTGTTACTGTTTCTGGCGGGTTTGCAGTTGCGTCGACTCGAGATCAACTACACCTCTGACTAGTTCCACGTTTCACGTTCCACGGTCCACGTTTCGCGTTTCACGTTTCACGTTTCACGAACTGCTCGCGCAAGGCCGTTTTCTTGAACTTTCCGGTGGACGTCTTGGGAATCTCCTCCACGATCTGGAAGCGGTCGGGCAGCTGCCAAGAGGAAAAGCGCTCCGCCAGATGCCTCCTGAGGTCATCCACCTCGAGTGTGGTTCCCTGGGCGGGAACAATCACGGCCAGCGGACGCTCCTGCCAGCGGGAATCGGGTACGGCAATTACCGCCGCCTCACTGACGGTAGGATGATCCATGAGGGCATTCTCGAGGTCGACGGAGCTGATCCACTCTCCTCCCGACTTGATGAGATCCTTGGACCGATCAACAATCCTGATGTAGCCCTCTTGGTTAATGGTGACCACATCTCCCGTCCGGAACCAGCCGTCGTCGGTCCAGAAGGTCTCTGATTCGGGACTGCTGTGGTAGCTCCCCGCAACCCAGGGACCCCGCACCAGCAGTTCCCCCTTGGTTTCGTCGTCCCACGGCACCTCTCCCTCCTCGTTGTCAGCTCGGATCTCCACCCAGGGCGCCGGGACTCCCTGGCGAGCTCGATACTGGTACTGTTCGTCTTCGGAGAGGGACTCCACCGTCGATTTCACGAAGCTGACCGTCCCCACAGGGCTGATTTCGGTCATGCCCCAGGCGTGGAGGATCCGGATCCCCTGGGCGTCGAAGGCCCGAAGGACGCTCTCGGGAACAGCTGATCCTCCCACCGCTGTACGCATGCCACTGGGCAGCCGCCAGCGGCCCGGATTGGACTGCAGAAGCTGCAGGATACCGAACCAGATCGTGGGTACGCCGGCGGCAAAGGTCACCTGCTCCTTCTCAAAGAGGTTCAAAAGGCTTTCCGGATCGAGATGGGGTCCGGGAAAAACCTGCTTGCATCCGACCATGGTGCAGGAGAACGGCAATCCCCAGGCGTTGACATGGAACATGGGAACGACGGCCAGCACCGTGTCTCTTTGAGACAGGTCCAGCGTGTCGGGCAGGCACTCGCCCAGAGTGTGGAGCATCTGTGACCGGTGGGAGTAAACGACCCCCTTGGGACGCCCCGTTGTCCCCGACGTGTAACACATGCCCAGGGGATCCGTCTCTTGAATGTCCGGATAGGAGAAGCGACCCGAGGCGCTGGCCAGGAGTTCCTCGAAGTCGATGCAGTCAGGCGGCAGCTCTCCATCGGTCCACCTGGAGACAATAGTCCGCTGAGGAGGGACGTTCGTCTCCAGCTTCTCGAGCAGCGGCAGCAATATGTCATCGACAATCAGAAAACGGTCTCCGGCGTGATCCATGATGTAGGAGAGATCCTGCGGATGGAGGCGAAGATTCAGGGTGTGAAGAACTCCGCTCGCATTGGGTATCGCGAAGTAGCTTTCGAGATGACGGTGGTGATTCCACATGAGAGTCCCAACCGGCTCACCCTTTTTCAGTCCAAGTGACTGCAAGGCCTCGGCCAGGAGGAGCGTGCGCCGGTAAAAGTCCGTGTACGTGTATCGGTGGATGGAATAGTCGGGCAGCTGGCTGACCAGCTCTACCTTACCGAAGACTCTTCTGGCTCGCTCCAGGAGATGGGGAAGGGTCAAAGGAAAATCCATCATGGTGTGATGCATGGGACAACTCCTGCTTCTGAAAAGGGGTCTCTGGTGGCTGATCTTGCCAAATGGAGGGAAGCTTCGCAACCTGGAAGTGGGAGGGCCTCAGGCCGCGACGCCGGGCGTGATGTTCATAAACCTCGGTCGCCGCCTCAAGGCGCCTCCCACATTTCTAAGTTCCTCCATTTGGAATGTGGAATCTGTAATCTGGAATCTGTACAGTGAGGAAGGTATGAAATACAAGCTGATCGTTTTCGGATCCGGGTGTGCAGGGTCGACTGCAGCCATTTACTCTGCGCGCGCCAATCTCGAGCCGCTCGTTCTGGAGGGTCATGAGCCCGGCGGGCAACTGTCTCTGACAACTGATGTGGAGAACTATCCGGGCTTTCCTGAGGGGATCCAGGGCCCTGAACTGGTTTCGCTGATGAAGCAGCAGGCGGAGCGCTTTGGGGCGGTTTTCAAAATGGAGCTAGCCGAGAAAGTCGATCTCAGCAGCCGTCCTTTCGCCGTCTACACGGATAAGAAAGAGTATCAGGCGGAAAGCATCATCGTCGCCGCTGGAGCGTCTGCAAAGCTGATGGGCCTGGAGTCAGAGAGGGCGCTGCTTGGCCACGGGGTTTCCACCTGTGCCACCTGTGACGGCTTCTTTTTCCGGGATCAGGAGGTTGTCGTCGTGGGCGGGGGAGACACTGCCATGGAGGAAGCTCTGTTCCTGACCAAGTTTGCGACCCGGGTGACAGTCATCCACCGGCGAGACGAACTGCGGGCCTCTAAGATCATGGCCGCCCGCGGGATGGCGCATCCCAAGATCGAGTTCCTCTGGGACACGGTCATTGTGGATATCCTGGATCAGGAAGAGCGCAGGGTTGAAGCGATTCGAACCCGGAATGTGAAGACAGGAGAGGAGCAGAAGCTGGCCACCGATGGCGTGTTCATTGGAATCGGTCACGAACCCAACACCGAATTCTTCAACGGCCAGCTGGAATTGGATGGGCACGGGTATCTGAAGGTGTTCGGCGGCTCGAAGACCAGTGTCGAGGGGGTTTTCGCCGCCGGAGACGTGCATGATCATGTTTACCGGCAGGCGGTCACGGCTGCCGGGGCTGGCTGTCGGGCGGCCATCGACGCGGAGCGCTGGCTGGAATCCCTGGCGGCCCAGGGTTCTTAACCGGCTCACAGCCCACCATCTGGAATCTCTTCAGTTTTCCCATCGGCGCAGTACCAGCGCCGAATTGTGTCCGCCCATTCCGAACGAGTTCTTGAGAACTGTATTCAGAGTCATGTCCCGGCTCCCATCGACCACATAGTCGAGGTCGCATTCCGGATCCGGGGCTTCGTAGTTGATGGTCGGATGGACCCGTTGCTTTTCAAAGGAGAGCAACACTGCGATGATCTCAATACCAGCCCCCGCACTCAGCAGGTGCCCCGTCATCGACTTGGTCGCGTTGACGGGAATTTCATGCACCCTTTCTCCGAAGACTGCCTTGATCGCTTTGGTCTCGACGGCGTCATTCATTGGCGTGGAACTGCCGTGTGCATTGACCGAGTCGATCTCTGCCGCCCCCACACCGCCCATTTCCATGGCCTGGGTCATTACCCGGACGTACTCCGAGACGTCAGCCCTCATTCCGGTGGCGTGGAACGCATCCGAAGTTGCCTTGTAGCCAAGAATCTCCGCATAAATGTGAGCTCCACGGCGCTGCGCGGATTCGAGCCTCTCAATGACCATGAGGCCGGAGCCCTCCCCCATGACAAAGCCGTCCCGCCTGGCATCGAAAGGGCGGCTCGCCTTCTCGGGCTCTTCATTATTTCTGGAGAGCACTCGCATAGCCCCGAAGGCAGCCAGGCTCAGCGGAGTAATCGCAGCCTCGGCGCCCCCGGCCATGACGACATCTGCATCCCCCCGGCGAATGACCCAGTAAGCTTCGCCCACTGCGTGCGTGCTGCTGGCACAGGCCGTTGAAATCCCCATCGTGACGCCCCGGGAGCCCAGTCGAATCGCCACGCTGCCGGGAAGGGAACTGGGAAGGACCTTGGGGAGGGCTGTGGGCCGGATGCGCCGTGTTGACCCCTTCAGGATCAGTTCGATTCCCCCCTCAATCGTGACCATGTCCCCCATTCCGGTGCCGACAACAACACCGGTTCTTTCAGGCACAATCGTCTGGGTTGTCAGGCCGGCGTCCGAGAGTGCCATGTCGGCGGCCGCAAAGGCGAAATGAGTAGCCCGATCCAGGCGCTCAGGCCGTTGGGCAACGGTGTGTGGATCGAAGTCTTTCACCTCACCGGCAATTCGAGTCGTGAACTGGTGACGGTCGGTTCTGGGATCCCTGACCTCACAATCAAAGTGGGTGATCGGTCCGGTTCCGGAAACTCCCTCGAACAGAGAGCGGCCAAACTCCTCGGCATTGTTTCCAATCGGGGTCACGGCCCCCAGGCCGGTGATCACGACTCTCGTATCATTCATGTGCGTAACCTTGCGCCTGATTCATCGCAGAGACGGCAGCGGATTATATCAAGGCCGATGGATTTTCGCCGCCAGTGAGGCGCGCGACGCAGGAATGCCGGGAGTATTTCGAGGTAGCGCAACAAAGCTGTCGGCGAAAAGACGCCCGAAGTAGCGGCGTGAACTTTCCGGACAGTACCCTAGGTACCCCCGAAATTGGGTGCTTCTTCAGGGAAGTATTGTTAACCGGCATCAGTCATTGGCGGCTTTCGAGTCGGCGATTGTATCCCCAGCAGTCTGGTCCGCGATCAGATTGGTGAGATAGATTTTGTTGGTCAGTCTACTAATGATGAAGAGCCGGCCCCTTTCGTCCACACCAAAATGGGCATCCCCGCGGTCGTTATTAATCAGGTCACGAAACAGCCCCGAAGGGCTGCCGTCGAGACTCACCGCCATCACCGACATCGACGCTTGAGTATTGGCTGCATCGGCTGCCAACAAATCGTCAAAATCGGCGTGGAAAAATGCACCGCGGGGCAGATCGCCAAAGACCACCTGGTTCTGAAAACCTGGATCACTGGGATCGGAGACGACGAAGCCTCCAGTGATCGCAGCGCTACCCACAGCGGGGGTCGCACCAGGAAGGGTGGGAATGTTGTGGTCATACACGGTGGCGGGAAATTCCAGTGTGGAACCGGGCGGCAGTTTGAGCACCGTCTTCATGTTGCCGTCTACCGGGCCATCATGGCGCGACCAGCCGTGGTTGTCGCCAAGGTCGACGATGTTCACCTCTTCAAAGTCGCCGGCGCCAATGTCAAACACGATCATGCGGTGGTTACCGCAAGCGCCCCTGGCGAAGCTGAAGTTTTGGGGATAGCGAAAGCCCCAGGCCGCGATCTCTTCCACATTGTTGTCATTGTCGAGTAGCGAACCGCCATCCTGAAACGGGTTGTCCGCCGGCACGGAATAGGGGTCGCTGCCATTCTGAAGCGGGTTGATGCGCAACACCTTGCCGAACGGATTGTCCAAGTCTTGGGTGTGTTGAAAGTTCTTTACAGCAGGTCCGGAGTAGGCATCGCCTAATGATAAATTAGGGAATTATATACAATAGTAGCCAAAAAGCCCTTGACGCCCTATTTTGAGGTGGTACAATAGTAGCCATATCAAGGAGGGAGACAATGACAAAGCAAACGAAAAAAGGGCCAGGGAAAGCATACCGAAAAGGAATCACTCTGATTCAGTTGCAAGAGATGTTCCCCAATGATGACGTTTCCAAGCAATGGTTCATTCAAAAGAGATGGCCCAATGGAATCGCTTGCATCAAGTGCGGATCTCTGAGAGTAAGTGAAGTCAAGCATCCTACCATGGATTACCGCTGCAAGGATTGTCGGAAGCATTTCAGCCCAAAGTCTGGAACCATCATGGAAGGGTCAAACTTGGGCTATAAAAAATGGGCCATGGCCATTTACCTGTTTACCGTAGGAATCAAAGGAACCTCCAGTATGAGGCTCCATCGGGATCTTGGCATCACTCAAAAAACGGCATGGTTCATGGGACATCGGCTACGTTACGCTTGGAGTGACAAAACGGCTTCCTTTGCTGGCCCGATAGAGGTCGATGAAACCTACATTGGTGGTAGAGAGAAAAACAAGCATTCCAACAAAAAACGGAATGCAGGACGTGGTCCTTCGGGAAAGATCGCTGTTGTTGGCATCAAGGACCGCCAGACCAATCAGGTTGCAGCCTCAGTAGCCAAGGCCACAGACAAGGGAACCTTGCATAGCATCATCCATGATCAGATTGAATCAGGGGCCAAGATTTACACAGATGATCATCGCTCTTATGAGGGTTTATTGAACCGTCAAAGCGTCAAGCATTCCGTGGGAGAATATGTTAAAGGGATGGCGCACACCAATGGAGTCGAGTCCTTTTGGGCCTTGTTGAAGAGGGGCTATTACGGGACTTATCACAAGATGAGCCCCGCCCATCTTCACCGTTATGTTGCCGAGTTTGAAGGTCTTCACAATACCCGCCGATTGAATACTATTGAGCAAATGGTGATGATTGCCGAAGGGATGGATAAAAAACAGTTGAGATATGATCAACGACGAGTAGAATTTTCCACGGCGACAATTAGAATTGCCCGCTTTTTCAGAGCTGATTTGGACCATGGAAAGCATGGTTACAGACCAGCAGATCAGGAGACTGATGAAATTGCGGAAAAAGGAAAAGACGTTGACGATGGCCGCTGCGAAAGCAGGCATGGCGCGGAATACGGCACGAAGGTATCTGAAGTCTGGGAAGCTACCGAGCGAGTGTCGGCCGGAGAGGACCTGGAGAACCCGACCGGACCCCTACGAATGGGTGTGGCCGGAAGTGGAAGGGATTCTGAAACGATCTCCGACGGTGGAGGCGACGACCGTCTTCGATCATCTGAATCGGGTTCATGAAGGGAAGTTCGAAGAAGGCCAGTTACGAACGCTGCAGCGGCACATCAAACAGTGGAGAGCCCGCAACGGTGAGCTGAAGGAAGTGATGTTTCCGCAGCGTCACGAGCCGGGGCATCAAGCCCAGTCCGACTTCACCTTTATGAACAGCCTGGGAGTGACGATCGCAGGGCAACCGTTTCCTCATCTGCTCTATCACTTCGTTCTAACTTATTCGAACTGGGAAACGACAACGCTGTGCTTCAGTGAGTCATTTGAGAGCCTGACGCTGGGAGTCCAGAACGCGATATGGGAGCTGGGAGCAGTTCCTCAAGAACATCGAACGGATCGTTTGTCGGCTGCCGTCGACAATCTCAAGAAAGGAGTATTCACGCGTCGCTATCAGATATTACTGGATCATTACGGCATGAAGTGGAGCCGGACCCAGGCGGGGAAGGCTCACGAAAACGGAGATGTCGAGCAATCCCATCACCGGCTCAAGCGAGCCATCGAACAAGAGCTGCTGTTGAGAGGAAGCCGAGATTTTCTGGAGCGGAACGACTACGAGCGATTCATCCAGAGAATCATCGAGCGCCGGAATGCAGGACGGCAGAGGCGACTTCAGGAAGAACTGGAGGTGATGGCGCCGTTACCGAATCGTCGACTGGAGGACTTCGTTAGCTATCGAGTGAAGGTCTCGCCAAGTTCAACCATCCGAGTCCGTAACAACACCTACTCGGTCGACAGCCGCTTGATCCGAGAGCGGGTGGAGGTTCGGATGTGGGCGGATCACTTGGAGGTGCGGTATGCCAGCCAGGTGGTAGCCCAGATGCCTCGACTGCGAGGCGAGGGCAAGCATCGGATCGATTACCGGCACGTAATCCACTCTTTGGTGCGCAAGCCGGGAGCCTTTGCACGTTACCGCTGGCGGGAAGACCTGTTCCCCGGTGTGCTGTTTCGAGTCGCCTACGATGAACTGCGAGAGGATTGCCCTGGGACAGCCGACCGTCAGTATCTGGGAATCCTGGAGTTGGCAGCGAAGGAGGGGGAGCAGCGAGTCGGACAGGCACTGAAGAAGCTGATTGAAAGGGGGTGCCGAGTGCGACTTCAAGTTCTGAAAGAGGCCTTGCTTGAGCCGGCGAGCCCAGCCTGGGAAGTCCAGGTCCCTGAAGTCGATATCCATGTCTACGACCGATTGCTCAGTACACGGGAGTCGGAGGTGAGGCCATGAGTGGAGGAAATCTGCAACGACTAAGCCAGTCTCTGGTGGAACTGCGCCTACCGACGTTTCGAGAGCATCACAGCTCGCAAGCCACTTTGGCTTCGAAGGAAAGTTGGTCTTATCCTCAGTATCTGCTGGCGTTGTCCGAGTTGGAGGTGGCTGACCGCCGGGAACGCCGAATCCAACGGCTGCGACGGCAGTCCAAGCTTCCCTGGGACAAGAGCCTGACGGCACTAGATCGTTCTCGGCTTCCACAAAATGTGGATCGCCAATTGTCCGCGCTTCTGGAGGGAGACTTTCTGGATCGATCTGAAAACCTATTGGTCTTCGGCAATCCGGGAAGCGGGAAGACTCACTTGGTTTGCGCCTTAGGGCAGGAGCTCATCTTGCAGGATCGCCGAGTGTTGTTCTCCACCTGTGCGCTGCTGGTGCAACGGCTGCTTCGAGCCAAGCTCGAGCTGACCCTGGAAAAGGAACTCAAGAAGCTCGATCGATTCGAGGCGCTGATCATTGACGACATTGGCTACGTGCAACAGAACCGGCAAGAAATGGAGATTCTGTTCACGCTTTTGTCTCATCGCTACGAACGACGCAGCATCCTACTGACCAGCAATCTGGTCTTCTCGAACTGGGAGAAGATCTTCAAGGATCCACTGACGACGGCCGCGGCTATCGATCGGGTGGTTCATCACAGTGTGATCCTGGAATTGAACGTTTCCAGCTACCGAATGGAAGCGGCCAAGAAGCGAACCCAAAAGGAGGCCAGTTGACTCCCGCTCGGCTGTTGACAGAACAAAATGTCACGCGAAGCCCCTTCTCCTGGCCATACAGACAAACGGGTCAAGGGGTGGGGCCGTACAACTCAACCAGGAGCCCTTTCGATGGGCTTATCAGAACGTCGCGAAGCGTGGGAACTCCGTTCGGGCTACGCCCTCACTCCACCCCCACGCTCGGAAAGCAGGAGAGAAACAGAAACCCTTCTCAAACCCCAAGAAAGGAGAGCCAAAACCGACTCGACAAACGATCAACTTCAGTGGGCAAATATCGTCGTCGCCCCGGTCAAAAATAGTTGTCGTTGAACACTCCTCCCTTAAGCAAGGGTTTCCTTCGACAAACACAACATGAGCCACGGGAACTCTTCGCTTAAAACCAGTCCTGGTGGCTGGTCAACCGGTGCTCGGTAAGCTTTCATGGCGGCAATGTGTGAGCACTCACACGAACTATCTCAGGAGCCGTTCCTCGAACGGGGCTGTGGAGATGATTTCGTAGCCGCCTCCGGTCACGATGCCCTGCTCTTCCAGTTTCACACCTTCATTCCCTTCCTCGGCACCGAAATAGGCTTCCACCGAGATCACCATGTTCTCCTGAAACTCGCCGGAGTAATTGGGGCGCGCGTCTTCGAACATGACGATCGGCCACTCATCTTCCAGTCCGACACCGTGAGCGATGGCCACGTACCTGTTCTTCACGTACTTGTCCGGAAGCTGGGGAGCCTTTTCCGCCAACTCCTTGAATGTCAGGCCCGGCCGGATCATGTCGGCCACTGCCTGCAGATAGTCGTAGGCAAGCCGATAGGACTCCCTTTGCTCGCTGTTTCCCTGGGCGTCCCCGCATAAGTAAGTCCTTGAAACATCCGCAACGTAGCCCATCGGGCCCACCATGTCCGTGTCGAAGGCGACCAACTCTCCGTTGCGCACAATTTTGTCAGTGGCTTCCTGGAACCAGGGATTGGTCCGCGTTCCGGAGGTGAGAAACCGCAGCTCCATGTTTTCCCCCCCGAACTTGGCGTTGGTTTCGGAGAGAGCCGAGAAGAGATCAATCTCCCGCACTCCGGGACGCAGCCTGGATCTGAGCTCTTCGATCGCCGCGTCCGCCACAGCGCAGCTGATCTTGATCAGCTCCAACTCATCGATCGTCTTAACTGCCCTTACCCTCTCCGTTACCCGGGTGGCATCCGTGATCTGGATCCCTTCACCGACCATCGCCTGGAATCCATGGAAGTCCAGGTTGTCCACACCAATCCTTTCCTTGAGGATACCCATCGTCTGCAATGCAGCAGCCACTTCCTTGGCCCACTCCTTGGCCATACTCTCCGCATTCTCGCCTGCGTAGAAGTACCACCAGCTCTTGGCCAGTTCCACGTTGTCCACCAACTTGCTGGAGTGAGGAGCGGCATAAGGATATTCGTAGAGAATCGGGTCGCCCTGGCCGGGGACAATGACAAATCGCAGGAATTTTCTCGCGACGAGTCCTGATCCCCCATACCTCGTTCCCGTAGTGTATCGGATGTTGATGGGATCGTAGAGGAGAAGCCCGCCGAGTTGGGCGTTCCGGATCCCCTCCTGGACCCTCTCGAGCCTTTCCTTCCTGAGCCGTTCGAAATCGACCCTTTTCTCGTAGTCGACTGCGTACTGACCGAAAATACTCTTCGCGAACTTCTGGTCTTTACCCATGTTTGGTCTCCATATTTAACGGATCCTGCTCCGACAACCCCTGAAGAAGCACCTAAATACCGGCCGCGGTCGTTAAAGGAGGGCGACTTCGGTCGCGGGCCCTATTCGATTTCCAGGGCAATTCTCAGCGCCTGGTTGAGTTCCTGCACCTTCTCTACCGAAAGACAGCCGACAAAGTCGGACAGGCGGGTCTTGGACAGGCTCACGAGCTCGTCACAATAGACACTGCTGTCGTGTTTCAGACCTTCTTCCAGGCCTACCTCAACCTGAGTAGAGAGACCGTGCCTTGCGGAATACACGGGGGCACAGATGACGGTTGAGAATCTCGAGTCAACCAGAATCTGCCGACTCACAATTACGAACACGCGTGATTTCTTGGGGTCTCTGCGAGTACCTCTATACACACGAAAGAGTTCGCCTCGTTTCATACTTTGACCTGGTAGGAAAGAACTTCCTCGGCTTCGTCGTTCAATGATCGAGCATTCTCGTCCAGGATCTCGCGGTCCCTTTGATCACGGGCCTCCCGCTTCTGCCGGGTCATGTAATCCCGCAGAGCCGTTTCCACCAGGCGTGAGCGGTTGCCACTCCGACCGGCAAGTCGGTCTAGGTAAGAAACTATATCCGATGAAAGCGTGATAGATATCTTACTTTTCATCCTTCCAAAATAGCACACATTTGTGTTGAACCGGAGTGGGTCTCGACAGTCTTGCTCAGCGCCAAGAGCCTCCCTGGTCCGACGACGTATAATAGGGGCAACCTTTGAGGAATTGAAGTGAAAGCCAACCTCGTCCAGAGGAGAAAAGTTCAAGTTGGGATTATTGGTTCGGGGAACATCGGAACGGATCTCTTATTGAAGCTTCTCCGGTCTTCTGTGCTGGAGCCACGGATCCTGGTGGGAATCGACGGTAAGTCCGAGGGTTTCAGAATCGCAAGCGACCGAGGTGTCAAAGCTTCAGCTGGGGGAATTGCCGATCTGTTGAAGGAGAAAGGGGTTGAGATTGCATTCGATGCCAGCGGGGCCGAGCCCCACAGACAGCACGCACCGCTGCTGAAAGAAGCCGGCATCGTAGCTGTTGACCTGACACCGGCCGCCATCGGTCCTTTCGTGGTTCCATACGTCAATCTGGGGGAACACAGCGAAGTCCTCAATGTCAATCTCGTGACCTGCGGAGGGCAAGCCACTGTTCCTTTGGTGTCGGCGATCAATCGTGCCAGTCCTGTCGACTATGCAGAGATTGTATCCAGTGTGGCCAGCCAGAGCGCCGGCATGGGAACGCGTCAGAACATCGATGAGTTTACTCAGACCACAGCCCGAAGTTTGGAGGTCATTGGAGGTGCAAAAAAGGGCAAAGCGATCATCATCTTGAATCCTGCCGAACCGCCCATCATCATGCGGAATACGGTTTTCGCTCTGGTTGACGGAGCCAGACCGGAAGAGATCTTGGAGTCCCTGACGGAAACCGTGAGACTTGTGCAGAGTTACGTGCCAGGTTACCGCCTGAAACACAGGCCGGATATCGACGGCAATCAAGTCACCGTCCAAATTGAGGTAGAGGGTGCGGGCGACTACCTGCCCCGTTACTCAGGGAACCTCGACATCATGACTGCGGCAGCAGTGGCAGTAGGTGAAGAGCTGGCACGAAGTCGGCGCACACCGAAGGAATCTGTGGCGAAATGAGTGGGGCAGCAAGAAGAAAACACATTCGGGTCGTCGACACAACACTTAGAGACGGCAGTCATTCCATCAGTCATCAGTATACCCTCGAGCAAATCGGAGACGTGGTGCGGGGGTTGGATCAGGCAAGAGTCGAGGTGATCGAAATCTCCCATGGGGATGGACTGGGGGGGTCTTCCATTAATTATGGTTTCGACCGCACGCCGGATGAGAAGAAGTTGGAACTCGCTGCTTCGATCGTTGGATACGCGAAAATCGCAGTATTGCTCTTGCCGGGTGTGGGTACGAAGCAGGACCTGCAAATGGCCTACGACTGCGGAGCAAGGGTGGCGCGTATTGCGACGCATGTGACCGAGGCGAACATTTCAGAGCAACATATAGGACTGGCTAAGCAAATGGGGATGGAGGTTCTGTGCTTTTTGATGATGGCGCACATGGCCGATTTACCAGTGATGGTGGAGCAGGCTCAGCTCATGGAAAGCTACGGCGCCGACGCCGTCTATGTGGTTGACTCAGCCGGGGCCATGGTACCGCAGGAGGCCAGGTCTCGGGTGAAGGCTTTGATCGAGCAGCTGGGTGTACAGATCGGTTTTCATGCCCATAACAATCTAGGCCTGGGTGTTGGCAACAGCATGGCAGCAATAGAGGAGGGAGCGGTCCTTGTAGACGGGTCACTCCGAGGAATGGGAGGAGGCGCTGGGAATGCCATGCTCGAAGCTCTGGTTGCCGCTCTGAACAAGGCGGGCTACGAAACCGGCATAGACCTGTTCAGACTGATGGATGTCGGGGAGCAGGTTGTTCTGCCGATCATGCAGCGTCCCCAGGTTATTGACAATGCTGCTCTGACGTTGGGATACGCTGGAGTCTACTCGACGTTTCTTCTTCACACTCATCGGGCCGCTGAAAAATTCGATCTCGATCCGCGGGATATCCTGGTGGAACTCGGCAGGCGGCACACCGTTGGCGGTCAGGAAGACTATATCATCGACGTGGCCGCCGAGCTGGCTGAGAAAAAGAACACGGCTTAGCAGGCAGTAAGCTCTTAGTCTGTTGGCTCCGTCAGGCTGGAAATGGTGTCTCGGACGGAGTGAAGAATCAGGTGGGCGTCCACTCCGACTGCAAGATATGAGACTCCCAGATCTCGCCATGGTTTCGCCGTCTCGGCATTCTTACAGAAAGTTCCCACGGACTTTCCGGCAGCGTTCACTTTCCGTACCACCAGGTTCATCTTCTCTTGAACACGAGGATGATGTACTTGTCCAGGAACGCCCAGAGATTGAGACAGATCATAGGGGCCTATAAAGAGGACATCCACTCCCTCGACTTCCAGAATCTCGTCCAGAGCGCTAATGCCATCTTCTCCTTCAATATGCAGCACGACCAGGGTCTCTTCATTCATGCTGGCCACATAGTCCTTGGTTTCATGGTTCCCATAACTGGCAGATCTGACGAAAGGCTGGAGGCCGCGTTCGCCCAAAGGGAAATACTTGGCAAGTTTCACAGCATTGCTGGCCATCCTGGCAGAATTGATCTGCGGGATATGAACTCCAGAAGCCCCCATATCAAGAGGTCTTCGGATGGAAACTTCATCACAAGTTGGAACGCGAACCATCGCGCTAATTTCTGTGGACAAGCTAGCCCGGATGAGGTCTTCCATTCGCTCGAGACCCACGGAACCGTGCTCACCATCGATAACCACAAAATCAAATCCAGCCAGACCGAAGACTTCGACCAGTTGAGGACTCGGAATCTCCAGGAACGTGCCAACTACAAATTCTTTTGACAGCAGTTTGTCCCGAAGGGAATTTACCCTGAGTTCCATTCATGACTCCCAGCTCGAGCCCGGCTACCTTTCCCGGAAGAACTTCTCCAGCTCCTCGTCGATGATCGATCGAAGGTCTTCTCTGGAGACCCCGACGGCTGCAGCGGTCAGGAAAAGCTCGAGTGTTTTGTTTACGATCCGCTTTCGCTGTTCGCCCTTGGGCAGTCTCAGGGCCCTTTCCCGGACGAAGCTCCCCCGGCTGCCCCGCGTCTCAATCACGCCCTCCCGCTCCAGTTTCCGGTACACCTTGGCCACGGTTTCAGTCGCCACTCCGAGATCTGAGGCCATTTTGCGTACCGTAGGCAGCCGCGTTCCCGGGACAGCCCGTCCCGAATAGCTGTGGGCGAGCAGCTGATCGTAAATCTGCTGCCAGGGGCGGGCGCTCTTCGTGCGATCGAGTTGAATCAGCATGAATACCTCAAGCAGACACCAATTGTATAATCCAATATAGCACAACTAAGTGGGATCCATGGCCCGCCCTTGGCGGTCTGTCCTGGGCGCCTCCTCAGCCCCTGCCTTGGCTTTCCTTCAGCTCATTGGACCCGAGTCGGCTGCTGTCAGCAAGCGAGCGATGAGATAGAGGAGAATCACCACACCCAATCCGAGAACACCCCAGAAGACCTACTTGATGAAGTACCCGGAGACCCGCCACGCTCCGTTCTTCTCCTTCATCGGCGTCACGGTCTCTATGGCAGAGCGCTTGTTCTCGAAGGCGGTCTCGAACTGAACAACGACGTACTCTCCGTCTGGTGCTCCGGGCAAGGAAGTCGAGTAATGCGTTGCCTTGACTCTTCTCGAAGTGACCTCCCCTAACGGCTTCCTTGCGCCAGTCAGAAGCCGGCCCCACTGGTCCTTGGTCACATTGCCCCGAAAATACTCCGCTGCCGATTCCCAGCTCTTTGCATACTCTCCCTGGTCCACCAGCGCGAGCCAATTCCCGGCGGCATCAGTCGCAGCTTCTTCATCATTCTGCTGCTGCCCAGCGAGACCTCCCGCTGAGACGGTAGCCACGGTGGTTGCCAACAAGAAGGCTTTGAGCTTGTTCATCATGTCTCCTCCAGAGGGTCCGGGCCCACAACCCAACCCGGGATGCCGACCTCCCGGCATGCGCTGGGCCAACATCTACCACTACGATTCAACGTGGCCGTTCATTCAGCCCAAGCGAAACGAAGGGGAAACGTTCTCTTGTCATATGATTTCACCTCGGTCTACTCGGCGCCGACGGACGACCAGAAGGGCGCTACCCGTCCCAAGCAGCAGGGCCGCCAGCGAAGCCGCCGCGGCCCATCCCAAGGGAACGCCTGCCCCGTCGGGTAGCCGCACCTCGAACTCGATACCGAGATGGTCCCGAAGGGCCTCCAGGTCGGCATCGAGGGCCTGCCGCGGATCCACCACGAAGGCCGTTTCCCCGAAGGGACGGGAGCGGACCAGCGTCTCCAACAGATGCCTTTCCGCCTCCGACAACTCCACTGGTCGCTGGTCTGAGCGACGCCGAAGTTCGCGCTTCTCCCACACGTAGACGTACTCCCCCAGGATGGTGCGGTAGGGATCTGACGGGGCGGGACCCTCCTTCTTGCGAACGATGGCCTGGTAGCCAGGATGAATGACATCCAGGTAGTTCCTGTAGGCTGTGATGAAGGCGTCGATCGTCACGCCTGGTCGCAGTTCGGCCGGATACTCCTTGCGCTTCCAGCGATAGTCGTCGAAGATGAGCAGGCCTCCCGTCTTCAGCAACTCCCAGCACAGCACCGCATCGGCCAGCACCATGTCGGCAGTGTGGCCGCCGTCGATGTAGATGATGTCGTAGGAGTCGGTCTGCAGCGCGCGCAGTTCGATCTGAGAGAGTCCGGTGACGGTGATGGCCTTGTCCGCGTGGCCGGACAGCCTCAGGTTGGCCAGATAACGCTCCTTGAGGTCTCCGGGAAACAGGTCGATGCCGGTCAGAGTCGAGGACGGGTGGATCAGGACGTTCTCCAGCATCCAAATAGCCGAACGACCCTCGAACACGCCCACCTCCAGGTAGTGAACGTCGCGACGTCCTGCATAAGGGGCCAGCACTTCCCTCCAGATCGGGATCTTGGTGGTGAACCAGTCGTTAGTGAAGTTGTGTTGCCTGGACGGTCGCTCTTCCTGGAACGGTTCCACCCGAGGTGAACCCGAGACGAACTCCACTACCTCGAAGAACAGCAGTGCGACCAGTGCAACGCGGGCCATGCGGTGTTCCCTGAGAAAGCCCCCTCCCTCTCGAGAATGTGTAAATCTCATGCCTGGGCTAGGGTCGCAGGGTCATCCACAGAGGGCTTCCCCAGGCGACCTCCCGGTCCTCTTGAATGACCCGGACATAGTAATAGCTTGTTCCCGGAGTGGGTTCCTGGTCAAGGTAGGTCAGGGTGACTTCCCTGGTTCCGGGATTCACCGAATAGACTACTTTCTCGTCCTTGATAACCTCAATCTGCGCGATTGGAGCGGTTCCAATCACCCGCACGGTCAGGGGAGGGACCTCGGAGGCCGCAAAGTCGTCCCCCATGAAGTGCTCCCCCATTCGAACATCGAGCACGATGTTGTCGGTAGCGCCATAGGTATGTCTCTTATGAATGGCTTCGAAGATGGCCTCGCGGGTCGGTTGCTCGGTGAAAACCATAGCGTAGGAGATGTGCGTCGACCAGTGATCGGAACTGGCGATGGTACCAATCCGATACCCCTTGCGATAAGCGTTCCAAACGAAACCCGCCTCCTGATAGCCTCCCAGCGGCCTATCCTCAGCAGATCGCGCGGCCCGCGGCCCTCCCGGGTGTTCATAGGAAACCCGGTCTCCCTGAAAAATCTCCACCACCGGCTCGACGTCCGGGTCGTTGTCGCGCCAGTCCGTACCCATGTTGGATCCCGTGCTGTGAGGAATGGAGAGGCCTCCCGTCTGGCGAAGCGATTCATAGAGCAGCCGCGTATCGTCCTCGACCAGGGTCTCGTGCCGGGCTCCGGAAGGGCGGGCCCGGTCGAAGTCAGTCCGAGTGAAAAAGGACACCACGGGAATGCCACGACGCGTGTGAAAGACGTTCCGATGCCCTCCCGGAAACGAAACGCTGCGCTCGTAGCCGTAAAAAGTAGTGAACTGGCGGGGGACATTAGAGGTGGACCCGGAAAACTGGACCATTTGCTAAGGTGGCTCCGACCTGAATCAGAAAGGATGAGGAGTCATGGAAAAACGAAGGAATTTTTCAGCTCAGTTTAAAGCGAAGGTGGCACTGGAAGCGCTGCGAGGCGAGCACACCCTGAGCGAGCTGGCGGCTCGCTACGAGATCCACCCGAATATGATCACGAATTGGAAAAAGCGGGCCCGAGAGGGCCTGGTCGATGTGTTCGCGGGCAAAGTTGAGAAGCGTCAGAGAGGAAGCGAGGCGAAGACCAAAGAGCAGTACGCCAAGATCGGCGAACTGACGGTGGAAAAGGATTTTTTGTCCAAAGTGCTCGATCGCTGAGTGTCAAGGCCAGAAAGGCCGCGATCGAGCCGGAGCACCCGAGACTGAGCATGCGCAGACAATGCAGGCTGATGAGTCTGAACCGCTCGACTTTGTACTATGAGCCCAAAGGTGAGAGCGAAGAAAACCTGCAACTGATGAGACGACTGGACGAGCAGTTCTTAGAGACTCCCTACTACGGATCCCGGCAGATGGTCTATCACTTGAAACGGCAAGGCTACCAGGTGGGCCGCAAACGGGTTCGTCGCCTGATGGACAAAATGGGCCTGGCGGTCATCTATCCAAAGCCGCGGACCTCACAGCCGCACCCGGAGAATCGAGTGTATCCGTATCTTCTTCGAGGCTTGGCGGTCAGCCGGCCCGATCAGGTGTGGTGTGCGGATGTCACCTACATCCCGATGCGTCGAGGTTTTTTGTACCTGGTGGCGATCATGGACTGGTACAGCCGCCGGGTTCTGTCCTGGAGGCTGTCGAACACGCTGGAGCCGTTCTCTTGTTGCGAGGCACTCGAGGAGGCGCTCAACAGGTACGATCCCCCGGAGATCTTCAATACCGACCAGGGGAGTCAGTTCACCAGTGCGGAGTTCACGGGACTACTCAAAGAGGCCGGGGTGCGTATCTCGATGGACGGCCGGGGCCGCTGGATGGACAACATCTTCATCGAGCGGCTGTGGCGTTCACTCAAGTACGAATGCGTTTATCTGAACGCTTTCGAAACCGGGTCGGAGGCCCGCCGAGGGATCGGCCACTGGATCAATCTATACAACAGCCAGAGACCTCACTCGGCACACAACGGAGCGACGCCCGAAGAGGTGTACACTGGCTTGGACAAAAATTCTGAGAGGGGCCTCGCCCTCGGGCTCATCCCCTCTCAGAATTTCCCTGACTGGCGGCAACAAGAACTACGGAGTCCACCTTAGAAATGCCGCCGAGTGGTCCAGCCAATGGGTCCACCTCTATTATAGAGATCGCAGCTCTTCTCCGTCAGCCACCACCAGTACTCATAGTCCCCTACGCCGTTGTGGTCGGTGACGGCGCCGAAGTCCATGGCTGCCACATCCAGCATGTAACGGTAGAAATCGAACAGCGAACCTTCGATCAGGCCTCCGGCGGTGTCCAGGGAGAGTTCGGTGTGGCGGTGGAAATCCCCCCGCACGATCCGGTTCTCGACCCCCTGGACAAAGCTTCGGTAGGAACGGATGGTCGCTACCTCCGTTGCCTCATTGGGGTGGACCGGAGCTATCTCCATTGGCCTCGGTGCCTCCCATGCCTTCAACTCGGCTGCTCCAGAGGTGCCTGGCAAGGGGATACGCGCAGCATAAATGTTCCCCACGACCGGCGCATGAGATCTTTTCGAGAGTCGCCCATCCACCGGCCAGACGACCCACAGGCTTCCGTCGGGCGCGAAAGCCCCGTCGGAACGCATGGAAAGCCGGCCCCAGCTCTCCGGCATCGCCACCACCGGCGACCAGTGATCCCCTTCATAAAACGTCACCGCCTGCTCTCTATAGGATGAGGACTCCTCTGAAAAAAGAACAGGGCTCCACTCACCCACCTGATTCCAGCGGTGAAACATCAAACCGACTCGCCCGGAAGCAGGATCGATCAGGAGCTGAGGAGAGTCGTGTCCCCGGTGACGAGGGGTGCGATATCCAGTTACTATAGATCTCCCGGCCGCGCTCCCGGAATTGGGGATCGATGGTGGGGCCACTGTCCTTCCCCCAGTTGCTTCCTCCCTCCTCCCAGGCTACCCAGACGCGACCCGCCTGGTCGACCGCCACTGATGCGTGAGCTTCAAACCCGGCTGTGTCGGCGACAGCGACTTCCGGGTCCAGGAGGCCGTTCGCATAGCTGCGCAGGAAGACGTCATAGTTCCCGTTTCGGTAACTGTCCCAGACGATATGGGCTCGGCCCTCGGCATCGACAGCAATCTGAGGTTCCCAGTCGTTAGCGGGGCTATCGGTCACTCGAATTTCCTCCGACCAGCCGGAGCCATCATATTGGCGCAGGAAGATGTCAGAGTTATCCCCGTGAAAGCCCTGCCAGACGACCCAGAGATTCCCCTGCGTGTCGGAAATCAGGTGATGATCGATGTCCGGGTGGGGGTGGGAACTCAGTCGGGTCAATTCCAGCCAGCGATTCTCTTCTTCATCCAGGGCTCGAGCATAGAGGTCGAAGTTTCCCTCCACTTGCTGGGACCACACGACCCACAGCCGTTTTTCTTTGTCCAGGGCGACTTGTGGTCTCCACACGTCTCCTGAGGTACCTGGAACCCGGGTGAAGGTTCGCCAGGAACCTTCATATTTGGAGAGCCGGATCTCGTCGACCTGCCCACTGTAGGATTGCCACACCGCCCAGGCCGTGGTGTCGTCGAGAACCGCGATCGACGGATAATCGTCATCTCTGGAATCGTCTGTCAGTTTCGCGGTCGACTGGAGTCCGCTGACCTGGACTCCCTGGTCCAGGAAATCCAGTTCCACCCCGCGCTCG
Source organism: Acidobacteriota bacterium (assembly GCA_965248635.1). Classification (GTDB taxonomy): domain Bacteria; phylum Acidobacteriota; class UBA6911; order RPQK01; family CBDAPI01; genus CBDAPI01. The sequence goes on from OZ252114.1 coordinate 2,094,856, forward strand.
AGCTCGCTGATACGAAATGAAAAATCCCCTTGATGGGTGGCGACCTGGATGCTGGCGGCAGGGCCTGCCTCGCTTCTCAACAGGATGCCCTTTGGATCGGGTCTTCGGGCTCGGCCATGGATCGTCTGGAAATCGAAAGTATCAAGAGAGAGACGATCCTCCTCACGAAGCAGCCAGCCCTTGCATTCCGAGATCTCGGCTTGCTGGACCGTGACCGTCCCCGTCCACCGCTCCTGCAGGCTCTCACCATGTCCAAACGAGATGCGTAGAGCAAACGGCGCCTGTGGGAGGGATGATGGTGGGGTCTGAAGAGTAGACTTGACCGTGGCCAGGCTTACCGCCGCGACAAAAAGCAGTACGGCTGGTACCAAAATTATCTTATGTCGCATCCGATGACTCCTCAATGATCCCCGACCAAGTTTCCGATTTCACTATAAGCACTGGGCCCACGCCCTGCAGGATTTTTCGAGATTGTAATAGAAGCCCAAAGCATTGTATCCATGGATTATATTTGGAGTGAACTCCCAGTCGAGGAAAACGGTGGCCGGGGAGAATTCGTGCGCCGGCGGACTGTCCGCCGGCTTCGTGTATACTTGGAAAAAGGCAACCAAAACGTGAAAGCGGACCGTGAAATCCAGGTGATTTAGGGGTGAAGATGAAAAGTAGAGTCCTTTGGATCCAGCTGATCGGTCTGGGACTGGCGGCCTTTCTCACCGCAGGGGGTTCTACGATCCTGGCGCCCCAGAAGGAAAAAAAAAAACAGCAGAACGAGGAGGAAGAGGACTACTTCAAGAAGTGGCTCGACGAGGATGTGAAGTACATCATCAGCGGCCAGGAGAAGGATGTCTTCAAGAAGCTGACGCGTACGGAAGAGAAGGAACAATTCGTCGAACAGTTCTGGCATCGGCGGGATCCGGATATCCGAAGCGCTATCAACGAGGTCAAGGAGGAACACTACCGGCGCATTGCCTACGCCAATGACCATTTCACCAGCGGATTTCCTGGCTGGATGATGGATCGGGGGCGGACCTACATCATCCATGGAGAACCCGTCGAGATTGAACGTCATCCCACCGGCGGAATGTACGAGCGGAAGGCGTACGAAGGTGGCGGCAGCACGACGACCTATGCCTTTGAAGTCTGGCGTTATCGACACATCGAGGGGATTGGGCTGAATGTGGAACTCGAGTTCGTCGATCCCTCCGGCACCGGGGAGTACAAGCTGGCCCTGCTTCCGGATGAAAAGGACGCATTGCTGCACATTGACGGGGTCGGACTCACGCTGGCCGAATCGCTGGGTATAGCGAACAAATCGGATCGCCCTTACTTTTCGCCGGGTAGCGTGGACAGTTATCCCATGATGGGAGGTCGGCTGCAGGACAACCCGTTTATCCGCTATGAGAATTACGCCACCGTCATGAGGGCCCAACCGGTCAAGTACAAGGATCTGAAAGAGATCGTCGAAATCGATGTCCGGTACGACGAACTGCCGTTCCTGGTGCGGCCGGATTACATTCAGTTGAATGAGAATCAATTCCTGGTGGCGGTCACGATCGAAGTGGCCAACAAGGACCTGACCTTCAAGCTGGAGAGCAATCTGCACGTGGCCAAGGTGGCGGTCTACGGCATCGTGCAAAGCCTCACCAACAAGATCATCGAGGAATTCGAAGACGACATCGCCAACGCCTACCCACCCGAGCTGCTGACCGAGGGGCTGAAAGCGCGCTCGCTTTATCAGAAAATCCTGGTCCTGGACAAGGGAATGCGCTACAAGGTCACCCTCATCCTCAAAGATCTCAACAGCCTGAGCACGGGTGTGGTGCCGAAGGCCATCGTGCTGCCCCGGGTCACTCCCGACCAGCTGGCCACGAGTTCTCTGATCGTCTCCAATTTTATGCAGCCCCTCGAGGAAGCCGCCGATCCGGAGCAGATGTTCGTTCTGGGTGACATCTGGATCCGCCCCACTCCCAGCCAGCGGTTTATGGCCGGCGATGGTCTGGCCGCCTATCTGCAGGTGTACAACGCCCGCACGGATCAGACCACGATGGCGCCCTCCCTGAAGGTGAAATACCAGCTTTCCAGAGATAGTCAGGTCGTTTTTGAGAGTACCGACAGCCAGGGAGAGGGACTGCAGTACTATTCCGACCAGCGCATCGTTTTGACCAAAATCTTTCCTTCCCAGGTGCTTCTCCCGGGAAGCTACACGGTCCAGGTCGACATTGAGGATCTGATCGGGGATCTGAGCACGACCGCTCGCGAGAAGTTCCGGGTCGCTGCACCTGCTGCAGCGGCGGGCTCCGAGTAGGGGCCAGTCTAGAAAGGCATGTTCACACAGCCTCGGGACTGGCGATCGCCGGGAGCGGCCTGGCCATTCAGCTTCTGGGGATCTGATTCTGTGTCACGCGCTTACTCAGAGTTGACAATGGACGAAATCGCATCGATTGTGGTAAACATTAGCGACAGACTCACACTAAGCTTTCGCCTGCAAGGGATTGACATGGCAAGAAGGATCTCCATCAGCCTGTTGTTTCTGTGTACGACCTTCGTCACCGGGGCCCAGGAGCCGCCGTGTAGGAATGAGGCGCCAGCAATTAGACCGGATCAGGCACAATCGATCTCCCAGATCCCTCTCTTGCTTTCCGGCCGAGCGAGTTCCGATGACGGGCGGCCACTGGATGATTCCCAGGGAGTTGGAAACGTCGTCGAGACGACGGCGAGTCTGACGACACTGGCTGCTCCGGAGAAGGCCAGACGGGCCTATGAGCAGGCGGTCAGGGAAGCGCGGAAGAAAAACGGGCGTCTGGAAAAGGCTACTGCTCAACTTGAGAAGGCGACAAGGCTGTATCCAGAGTTTGCTGCTGCCTGGGGCCTGTTGGGACAGCTTCGGCTCGAGTTGGAGGATGAGGATGGTGCGCGGAAAGCACTCGAGTTGGCCGTTGCCATCGATCCCAAGTACATCCAGCCGCATGTAGTCATGATGGAGTTGGAAGCTGGCCGTCAGAAATGGGAGGAGACGAGCAACTGGAGCACCAGAGTACTGGAGCTGAACCAGCACCTCGCTGAGGCCCACTATTATCACGGGATCTCAAACCTCAACCTGGGTCAGGCCGGACTGGCCGAAGAGTCCCTCAGAGAAGTTCGAGCCAGCCCCAGGGCCGCAGAGTTCCCTTACGCTAGCTACATGCTGGGATTTCTGCTGGCGCACAAGGGCGATTTCGATGCGGCCTCTTTAGAGCTGCAGAGTTTCCTCGAGATCAGTCCCGAGGGTCCGGAAGCAGAAGGGGTGAGACTCGAGCTGGCCAAATGGGAGAAAGCCAGTCGTATCAAGCTTGCGAAGCGGGACTGAAGCAAGACCCTCAAGAGTTCGATCCTCTCATCCTTATCTCCGTTCTCAGCATTCGCTGTCGAGCACGAGCCCGTCTTGAAGATTTCCGTGCTGACTGCTTCCGACGGCTCTGCTGGGCTGCGGTTTTCTATGCCGGTGTCATCATTGCCACCTCGATGGTTTTGCCGCGGTCCGAACTCAATGCCTTGGATCTGCCCACGGCCGGAGCTTTTACGGCAGCCTTCGGTTCTCCTTTCTGGGGGCGGGTCGTTCTGTTCGGGGCGCAGTGATATTCTCCCGATTGTGAACACCGGGGGGCTGGCCCTGGCAGCGGTATTCGTGCTGACCTGCGTGGGCGTGTTTCGTCTGCGCGAGAGCCAACCGGATCGACCCCGTCCCTACCCCGCGTCCTCGTTGCTGATCACACTGGGCGCAGTGGGCTCACTGGTCATGCTGCTCCTGTCCTTCCTTCAACCCTACTGGGACGAAAGCCAGCGCTGGCCCCTGGAATGGACGTTTCTCCTGGTGTGGGGCTCTCTGGGTGTCCTCTTCTGGTTCATGGCCGCACGCATTGGAAATGGGATCAGCGAGAGTGAGCGAAGGACCCTGATGCTGGAGTGAGAATAGGTTCCGGGTTCCGGGTTCCGAGTTCGGGTTTCTTAGAGTGGGGTCTCCGGGCCGCGACTGCCGGTTTGCTTAGCCTTCGCGGCCCCCACCGGGATCCAAATGTTTGGATCTCCCTCGGCTGAAAAGCCAATTCCTTGGATCTAAGCGAGTCTTTTCGTTGGATCAAGTTCGGGTTAAATACGACCAAAGAAAGTGCTTAGGGGCGTCCAGCAGAGATGTGGCATGTCAATTGCAATCGCAGTTGCAGCCGAGCAGGATCCGGTGGTTTTTGGGTATAAGGGAGTCAGGTTCGTATGGTACTTGACTTTGGATCCAATTCTTTGGGTGAAAAAGCAAGGAGATAGCGATGGCAGAGCATAAGCTGCGGGCTCGACTTTCATTTTCTTACCTGATGATTTTCCTACTGGCGTTCGGGACCGGCTTGGCCCAGAACTCAGAGATCACGGGCGTTGTGACCGACCAGTCGCAGGCGGTGATTCCGGGCGTCGAAGTGACCGTGACCAACGCCGACACCGGCGTGCCCCGTGCGACGATTTCCGATGACCTGGGCAATTACTCCGTGCCCCTGCTGCGAGACGGAAACTATATCGTTCGGGCCAGTATGACCGGCTTCTCCACGCAGGAGGCAGAGCTTCGGCTGGAAGTGGCCCAGGTGGCCCGCCTCGACTTCCAGCTTGCCATCGGACAAATCGGGCAAGTGGTCGAGGTGGCGGCAACCGCCGAGGTCATCAATTACAAAACGAGCGATGTCGGCCAGGTCATTGACGAAAAGCGAATTTCTGAACTCCCCCTCAACGGACGCAACTATCTGGAACTGGCCCAGTTGAGTTCGGGTGTGGTCCGGGCGAACACGGCTGGACGAGGCACCAGAACGGGTGCGGAAGGCGGCTTTGTCGCGAATGGACAACATGTTGCTCAAAACACTGTGTATTTGGACGGCACTGAAATCTCTTCCAAGAGGAGTCGTGGCCCACTGGGTTTTCAGGCCCAGGCAGTGCAGCCCAACGTCGAAGCTCTTTCGGAATTCAAGGTAATCACCAATAACACGTCGGCAGAGTATGGATACCGGACGGGCGCCAGCGTTCTGGTTTCCACCAAATCGGGAACCAACCAATTTCACGGTTCGGTGTTCGAGTTTCACCGCAACGCCGCAACGCAAGCCAACGATTTCTTCTTCAATCGGAATGCCCGCCCTGGAGAAACCGGAGCGAAAACGCCCCAATATATACGGAATCAGTATGGTGCCACGTTTGGAGGCCCCGTTATTAGAGATCGGACTTTCTTCTTCGCCAGTTTTCAGGGCACCAAGATTCGGCGTGGAGCCACCCAAACCGTGACTGTCCCCAGTGCGGCGGCCCGCATGGGAGACTTCTCCCAGGAGCCGGGGGGCATTGGTAGGAATACCACCATCTTCGACCCTCTCACGCTGGCAGGTGAAGGCGTCGATGCGGAACGGCAGCCATTTCCCGGCAACCGGCTGCCCGCTGAGCGGATGGATCCTGTCTCCCAGAGTATTCTCAATCTTTTCCCTTTGCCCAACGTAGCTGGCCGAGAGAATTTGCCTTTTAACTTTTTTACTGCTCCGGGCCTGGCCACCGATTTCAATCAGTATGATTTCCGGGTGGATCACAACTTGAACGACTCCAACCGGATTTTTGGACGCTACTCCCTGCGCGACGAGCTACGCGCGTCACCGGGACCCTTCGAGTTGCCGGCCAATGACAACATGGGCCAGATCGAAGATATGGTCGGCCACAACGTTGGGTTCGGCTGGAGCAGCGCTGTCAGTTCCAGCCTGCACAATGAGTTTCGCTTCGGCTGGACCTGGTTCGATACGGCCTTTGATATTCCTGCCACCGAAAACCTCAATGATCAGTTTGGAATCCAGAATGCGGTAGGCAGTATGTTTGGACAGCACGACCTGGGTCTGGCGCGATTCCGCTCTACTGGGTTCTCCGACATCGGCTCCCGGTGTTGCTGGCCCAATGACGACGAACTGCTCAATACGCAATTCGCCGACAATGTTTTGTGGAATTTTTCGAATCACAGCCTCAAATTCGGGGGGGAGTACAAGTACCTGAACAAACGTTCGGTATCGGCCCGCCAGAACCGCGGCATGTTCACCTTTAACGGTCAGTACACTGCCCAGTTTCCCAACCGGGGTGCCAGCCGGGTCTCTCAGGGTCACAGCATCGCCGACTTCTTGCTGGGCTGGGCCAATGGCGGTTCCAATCTCGGTCCTGCGGGTGAAGACACGAACCACCCGTACTGGGCCTTCTATGTCCAGGATGACTGGAAGGTGACGCCCAGGCTGACTGTCAACCTGGGCCTGCGCTGGGAGCTTTTCAGAGGTCCATTCCACCGGAACGGTCCGGATTCTATCGGCTCCCAGTTTGTTTTGGTAGGCGATCCCCAATACGAGGCGCTGGACGACGACTTCATTGAGGTGTTCGACGCCGAGTTTCAGGAGTGGAGGCTTCCGGAAGATGGCAGCGACTGCGCCTGCAGACCTGACAAGAACAACCTTGCACCCCGAGTCGGGTTCGCCTATCAAGCCACCAGCAACACGGTGATTCGAGGCGGTGGTGGGATTTATTACGGGGACCAGGATTTTCTCGGCATCTCGGATGGGCGGTTTTACGGAAACAATGCGGCCAACGTTCGAGGGTCGCAGGTGATTCCAAATTTTGAACAAGCCTCCCTGCGAGTGCCGATCTTGCCCGATCTATCCCCGACAGCACCCCTCGACCAGCTTGCGCCGAACACACCCGGCACCGTCGTGATCCCGGAGTTTCTGCCGACGACCTATAGTGCCCAGTGGTTCTTGGACGTCCAGCATCGTCTCCCCTGGGATACGGTTTTGACCATCGGCTATAATGGGAACGCTACCTCGCACCAATCCCGAGGACGTCTGGTGTCCGATCCAGGCCCTCACCCGGACCTTAACTGGCAAGGTCGGGAGCGTTTTCCTGGCCGCAACCCCAGGTTTCTCACCAAGTATGACAACATCTTGAATGCCAATTACAACGCCATGGTTTTCAAGGCGGAAAAACGCTTCAGTGACGGCTTGACCTTCCTCAGTTCGTTCACCTGGCAACATAGTCTCGACTATGGAACCGAACTGTTCACGACCACCGAAGGGACATTTATAACGCACCGCATCTCCGATACCGCTTCAGCGTACGGCCGGTCCGGCCTGGATCGCAAGCTGGCTTACAACGCCAGTTTCATGTACGAGCTGCCCGGACCCAAGGACGGGCCCGCCGGAGCGGTTCTGGGCGGATGGCAGGTGGGGGGTATTCTTTCCCTGCTCCACGGACCTCCCTTTGATACCAACTTTAATAACACCATACTGCACTGCCTTTGCAAGGCGCGAGGAAATGTCGTGGAAGATCCCAATCTACCCGAATCCCAGCGCACCGTCGAGCGTTGGTTTAACACCGATTTTGCCGAAAATGTCACCAGGGATGACGTAGCTGAGGGACGTTACGGCAGTGCCGGTCGAAACCTGGTCTGGGCTCCCGGCTGGAAGAGCTTTGATTTGCTGGTCTCGAAAAACTTCTATATGCCCTGGGAAGGCCATCACATGCAGTTCCGTTTCGAGGCCTTCAACATGACCAATACCCCTCACTTTGGCCGTCCCGCCACTAATCTCGATCGACGCGCGTCCGTGGGAATCATTAACGCAGTGGAGGATCCACGACTGATCCAGTTCGCTCTCAGGTACGTCTTCTAGGCTGGCTCGTCGGAGAACCTGAAACCTCACGGGGCGCCCCTTTTGACTTCAGGGCCGCAAAGTCACCCAAATCGGGCTCCCCCAGGCCATCTCTCCATCATCCTGGACGGCGCGCACATAGTAGTAACTGGTGCCCTGTAGGGGTTCCTGATCCTGGAAGGTGATCTGGACGTCGGCCCTCCCCGGGCTGGCCGAATAAATGATCTTCTCGTCCTTGATGATTTCGACTTGCGAAACCGCACTCGTTCCGATCACGCGAATCCTCAGGGCAGGTACCTCCGCGGCAGTGAATTCATCACCCATGAAGGAGTCGCCCATGCGGACGTCGAGGACAATGTTGTCTGTGGCTCCGTAGGTATGCCGTTTCTTGATCGCCTCGAAGATTGCCTCACGAGAGGCATCCTCCGCGTAAACCATGGCATAGGAAATGTGGGTGGACCAGTGATCGGAGCTGGCAATGGTGCCGATCCGGTATCACTTGCGATAGGCATTCCGGACAAGTCCGCTTTCCTGGTAGCCGCCAAGCGGCTTGTCCTCGGCGTTGCGCGCGGCCCTCGGCGCCCCCGGGTGCTCATAGGAGATGCGATGCCCCTGGAAAATCTCAACCACCGGTTCCACATCCCCATCGTTGTATCTCCAGTCGGTTCCCATATTGGAGCCCGGGGAGTGAGGAATGGCGATGCCCCCCGTTCGCCGAAGAGATTCGTAGAGCAGCGGGATGTCGTTCTCCATGACATCCCCTGACTGGGCTGCAATTCCGGGCCGGGGGTACACGAAATCCGGCCTTGTGAAATAGGAAACAACCGGGATCCCGCGGCGCTTGTGAAAGATATTCCGGTGTCCGTCCGGCCACTGAACGCTACGTTCATAGGCGTAGAAAGTAGTAAAAGCTCTGCGAATGTGAAACAGGTCGCAGCTTTTCTCAATGAGCCACCAGGCGTACTCCCAGTCACCGCCCGAATTGTGGTCGGTAATCCCCCCGAAGTCCATGGCGGCTGCGTCCAGCATATACCGGTAGTAATCCAGGAAAGAGCCGTCTACATTCCCGCCTCTGGAGTCCCATGAAAAATCGGTGTGACGGTGCATATCTCCGCGGACAATGCGATGCTCCTTCCCATCGATAAAAGTCCTGTAGGAACGGACGGTGGCCACCTGTTCGGCTTCTCGGGGATGGACCGGCTCGTACTCAAGCGGATCAGGTGGCTCCCAGGTTGTCAGTTGTAGTTCCGAAACTCCTTCCTCCGATCGAATCCGGCCCGCATGAATGTTCAAAACCGGATTGCCGGCCGGTTGTGAGAGGGCCGTGTCCCTCCGCTCCAGCTGGGGCTGGTAATAGCGTTCATCGGTGGGCCACACGACCCACAGAGCCCCGTCCGGCGCGTAAGCTGCGTGCGAGCGCATGGATGGCCGTCCCCAGCTCTCGAGCAGCCTGTATGGCCGGGACCAGTGATCCCCTGCGTAGAAGATCACGGCATGTTCCCAGAAGGCCCACTTGAGCCCCAGACTTTCCGACTTGTCAAACTGGCCCCAGCGGTGGAAGAGTAGCCCGATCTGTCCGGAGGCAGGATCGGCAAAGAGCTGGGGGTAGTCGTGGTCGAGGATCCCGACCTCTGCCAGTGCTTGATCCAGGGTCTGAACAGGTGCTTTGCGCTGGGGGCCCTCAAAGACAGACAGCCTTACTTTTCGGGTCGAGTAGATCCGGCTGCCAGGGGAGGCAGGCTGGTTCATCCAGGTATCGAAAACTTCTTGGCCGCGTTCCAGCCAGCGGGGGTCGTCGGTGGGACCCGTGTCCTTGGCCCAGTTCGCGGCCCCTTCGTTCCAGGCCACCCAGATCCGATCGTTCTTGTCAGCCACCACCGAGGCATGAGCTTCAAAACCGGGAGTGTCTGCCACCGGCAGGATGGAACCGAGGGATCCCTTCTCCCAGCTGCGCATGAAGACGTCATAGTTGCCGTTGCGATAGCTGTCCCAGACGATATAGGCCTTGCCCTTTGAATCCACTCCGACGCGCGGCTCCCAGTCATTGGCCGGATCACTGGTGATCTGTATTTCAGGAGACCACCCGGCCCCGTCGTAGTGTCTGAGAAAGATGTCGGAGTTTCCGCCGTGGAAGCCCTGCCACACCACCCACAGGTCACCGCTGCTGTCCGAAATCAGATGATGGTCGATGTCAGGGTTGGGGTGACGGCTCAGCCGAACCGTCTCCAGCCAGACGTCGCGTTGTTTGTCCAGGGCCCGCGCGTACAAATCGAAGTTCCCCGCCACCTGCTGCGACCACACCACCCAGGGACGTTGTTGCCTGTCCAGCGCAACCTGGGGACGCCACACGTCGCCCGAGACCCCGGGAACCCGGCTGAAGGTGCGCCAGCCCCGGTCATACTTGGTGAAGCGAATCTCGTCCAGCTGACCGCTGTAGGATTGCCACACGGCATAGGCAGTCGATTCATCCACAACCGCAATGGATGGAAAGTCGTCATCCCGGAAACTGTCGGTGAGCTTCTCGACCCCTCTCATCCCCCTCACGCGAACGCTCGCTTCCAGGAACTCCTGCTCTTTTTCCGCGCCTAGATCCGAAAGGGAGATCGAAAAGGTTCCTCGACTGGTCTCGACCGCGATGCTTCCCCCGGAGCCGGAGGTTCCGCTCAGAAAGATCCCCTTGAGCTCCGCAGTCCCCTTTTCGAGGTCAAGGGTCCGGATCTCAAAACTGTTGAGTGAGAGGCGGTCGTAACTCTTGAAGAGCCAGCCTCTGGCCTCGGAAATCCGGGCGCCCTGCAAGCCTACAACGGTGCCGGTCCAGCGTTGCTGAGGAGATTCTCCATGACCGAAACTGATCAGGATCAAGAAGGATTCAGCTCGGGGTTGCCCGTCCCGGTTGCCCTGGCCCAACTGCTCGGTCTGGGGCATTGGTGCCAGGCAGGACATCCCCATGATGGGAAGGAGGAGGGCCGAAGCAGAGAGGATGAATCTCCAATGTTGCACAGAATCCCCGGTTTTCTTTCCCGAGTCGAAAGCGAGCAAAAGAAACTGACCGTCAATCCTAGCATCAAAACCCGCTAGAACCTAGACGGTGAGACCGGGTTTTAGAAGGGCACGGTCACCGCACCTTCTCAAATGGTCAACGCCAACACGGCGGCGGTTCAGTGGCGGTACAGAAGTCATGTGTTTGGTATGCTAGCAGACATTGATTTCCGGCGAATGGATTCCATAATCAGGTTCCCTGATTCTGTGAATTTTCATTGGTGGACTGACAGCGGTGGAAAGTAATCTTGCTTCATTGATGGGAAAACGAATTCCTCGGACTACGCGTTGCCCTGCAAGACTTTTGGCCGTTCTCATATGCCTCTCCTCGTCCAACAGTTCAGCAGGCGCTACTCCGTTCGGACAAGAGCTTCAGAATGGGAATGCGGGGAGCAACGAGACATCCGCCTGCAGGCTTTGCTTTGAAGATGTGACGGAACGGTCGGGCCTCAAATTGGAGCGCATCGTTTCTCCGGAGAAGCTGTACATTATCGAAAACATGGGCGGTGGGGCAGGTTTTCTGGACTACGACAATGATGGGCTCCTGGATGTGTACCTGACGAATCTGCCCACAGTAGAGTCTTTTCGGCGGGGACAGCTTCATTCAAATCGTCTTTATCGCAACAATGGAGACGGAACCTTTGGGGATACGACTCACCGGGCTGGTGTCGGTTTTCGCGGCTGGAACATGGGAGTGAGCGCTGCCGATTATGACAATGACGGGGATATGGATATTTACCTCACCAATTATGGGCCTAACGTTTTGTACCGGAACAATGGGGACGAAACCTTCACAGATGTGACGCAGCAAGCCGGCGTCGGAGACCCGCGGTTTTCGGCCTCGAGTGGATGGGCTGATTTCGATGCGGATGGGTATCTCGATCTGTTTGTAACCAACTATGTAGAATTCGATTTGGAGAATCTCCCGCAGCGGGGAGAGGGCGAATATTGCTTCTATAAGGGGTTCGAGGTTCATTGCGGCCCCGAAGACTTTAAAGGAGCAGGTGATGGGTTATTTCGCAACAACGGCGATGGCACCTTCACGGATGTGTCAGCCGAGACAGGAGTAAGCGACGAACAGGGCTACTATGGTCTGGGGGTGGCCTGGGGAGATTTTGATCTCGATGGAGACAGCGACCTCTATGTGGCGAATGACACGAACCCAAATTATCTTTACTGGAATGAGGGTAATGGCGTTTTTCGGGAGGCAGGCCTTCTGGGCGGAACGGCAGTCAGTCCAGACGGAAACGCCCAGGCCGGGATGGGCGTCGCAGTCGGAGACTATGACAACGATGGCTCGTACGACGTGCACGTGACCAATTTCTCCGGGGAGACCAATGCACTTTATCGAAACAGGGGGAACGGCACCTTCATGGATGAAACCTTTCGCGGGAACGTTGGCCGGGTCAGTCTTCCTTATCTGGGCTGGGGAACCTTCTTTGCCGATTTCGATAATGATGGCTGGAAAGATCTCTTTGTAGCAAACGGGCACGTGTACCCTCAGCTGGCAAAAATGGATGTGGGCACGCATTACCAGCAAACGTGCCTGTTTTATCTCAACCTGCGAAATGGAAAGTTCCAGAATGTCACGGCTGGAGCAGGAAAAGGGGTCAACACCCCTCGTTCCTATCGAGGGGCGGCGATAGGGGACTACGACAACGATGGGGATCTGGACCTCCTGGTCATGGATCTGGATGGTGGTGCGGTGCTGCTCGAAAATCGCTCTGTACCAATTGGAAACTATTTGAGAGTGAAGGCGCCGGTCGGCACGACGGTCAAGATTGGAACAGACGGATTTCGACAATTGGACGAAGTAAGGGCCTCAGGAAGCTATCTGTCGGCATCGGAACAGGTCGTTCACTTCGGCCTGGGGAATGCCTCTGTAGTCGATGAGCTCCAGGTTCAGCTGCCCGATGGAAAAACCAGGGTGCTCAAGAATATCGATGCAAATAAGATTCTGACGATCGACGCCAATTGGATGGCGGAAAATGAGTAGACGGCTAAGTCTCCCTGGGCGACTTCTGGTCGGTCTGTCTTTCACGACGGCACTTCTTGGCCAGTCGATCGAGGTACAGAGCTTGTTGCAGGAGGCGCAACAGGCCAGGTCTCGAAAGGAGTACCGAGAGGCAGCCGCATGTTACCAGAAGATCCTCTCAATCGACCCGAGTCTTCATCCGGTTCGCGCCGAGCTGGGAATGATGCACTACCTGGCCGGGGATCTGGTCAACGCGGAAGAGGTTTTGCAGCGAGTCTTGCAATACGATCCCAAACAGCTCACGATCGAACTCCTTCTCGGAATCGTGCTCACCGATTTAGATCGGATTGACCAGGCACTGCCTCACCTTTCGAAGGTAGTTCAAAGGCAGCCGGAGGACGATCGAGCTCGTTGGCAACTCGCCCGGGCACTTTACCTGTCGGAGAGGATGATAGACGCCGTCGGACATCTGCAGAAGCTCCTTGACAAAAATAGCGGTGATCCAGAGGTTCTTTTACCTGCTGGCGCATGCATATCGAAAACTTTCTGTCGATAGCTCTGATAAATTGAGGACACAAAATCCGGAACACTACCGGACCTACCAGTTGCTGGGGGAGGATTTCGAAATTCAGGGCCAATTCACTCGGGCCATCGCAAACTACCGAAAGGCACTTGAAAAAGACCCGAACCTTCGCGCAATTTATCTGAAATTGGGCGAGCTGCACAAGAAAACAGGAAACCTCCAGAAGGCTCTGGAGGCCTATCGGTTGTGGGTCAAGATAGACCCGAACAGCGCCCTTGCTCTTTACAAGCTGGGCTCTACTTTGTTGGATCAGGGTGATGTCCTGGAGGCTTCACAACATCTGAAGCGCTCGGCGGCACTGGATCAAGACCACGCACCGTCACACTCGGCTTATGGGCGCAGTTTACTGGAGTTGGACAAAGTGGAAGAGGCTTTGGTCGAACTCCAAAAGGCCATCGAATTGAGCGCAGGTGACGCAAACACTTACTTTCAACTGGCGCGGGCTCACCAGGAGTTAGGCGACGAAGCCTCTAGCCAGGAAGCATTACGAATGTACGAGAAGTTGAAAGAGCAATAACACCGAAGCCGCTACCTTTCCCAGCTCAGGATGCTGTTCTGGAAGTCGAAATGAATGCGTGCGATTTCCAGGGCTCTCAAGCCAAGGACTCCGTGTTTGTCCTGACCCGATGTCAAAGGGCTTTCCGTGACCCACGCGGTTACCTCTTTCCACTTACTTGGACCCAGCTGAACAGGCCGTAGCGAAGCTTTCCCGAAGCTGATTCCTCCGGCTACGCCTTCCGCTTGCGTCGAAACAAGATTGAGCGGCACCAGCCCCTTGGAGTGAGTTCGGTCCAGGATGATAGTTGGTGCGGCGGTGTCCACCCCCAGACGGATGTCTCTGTTGGCAACTCTGACCGGAACGATCAGGCTACTGGACTCGGCTTCAAACTCGACAGCAGATTCGAAAGGAGATCTCGCTCTAAAGCGGATGATCTTCGCCTGGTAATCGATGGTGAAGTCCTGCTTGCGCAGGAGATCCAGACCAACCAGCCCGTCGATCCACGCCCAGGGAAGGTCCTGGGCGAAACCGACAATGCTGGTCAGAATGGGGCCGATTCGCACGCCATGCACGGCCACGCGGTAAGCTTTCGCCCTCAGCAGCCGCTTGATGCGCCGAATTCTGGTCGATTACGCCCGCTCCCGCCAGCGGCTTAAGCGAGGTGGAAAAGCAGTGCGGGTGTCACTGGATGAATCCCTCGTGTCCGCCGATCAAGGCCAGGAACTGGTGGCTTTGGACGAAGCCCTCCCCCTCGCGCCGTAATCTTGGTGCGGCAAGAGAGACCGCCAGACTTTCACGGGTCGTCTCGCCTTCTGCGAGGTCAGCCAGTCCCGCGTCGACAAGATCACCTCCGGGAACACCCAACGACGCGAAGTCGGGGTTCGAAATCACTCGTCCGGTTGTAAAATCACCTGCTATCATGCGGCTGAGAAAGTACTGCCAAACGCTACTCAAAGCATCGGCGAGGAGGAACGAACCATGAGTCTTGGTGAGGAACGAGTCATGAGTCCCAGCGAGGAACGAATCATCAATCTCAGTAAGGAGGAAGCCTTGAGGGCCTATCGGATAATGAAGACGATCCGAGAGTTTGAGGAACGCCTCCACCTGGAGTTTCAAACCGGTGAAATCCCCGGTTTTGTCCACCTTTACGCCGGCGAAGAAGCGATTGCCACGGGTGTCTGCAGTCATCTCGGGCCCGAGGACCGCATTGCCAGTACCCATCGCGGGCACGGACACTGCATCGCCAAGGGGTGTGACGTTGGCGGAATGATGGCCGAGATCTACGGCAAGAAGTCCGGGTTGTGCGGCGGAAAGGGCGGCTCAATGCACATTGCCGATCTCGAGAAGGGGATGATGGGTGCCAACGGGATTGTGGGAGGAGGCCCTCCGCTGGCGTGCGGTGCCGCCCTGGCAGCCAAGAAACTAGGCACGAAGACGGTTGCCGTCGCCTTCGTTGGTGACGGAGGCTCCAACCAGGGCACCACCCTGGAGAGCCTGAATCTGGCGTCTGTCTGGAAGCTCCCCTGTATTTTCGTGGTTGAAAACAATGGCTATGCGGAGGCGACGTCGGTCAGATACTCAACCGCCTGCGAGGACATCGCAGACCGTGCGGTTGGCTTCAACATGCCCGGCGTCGTGGTGGACGGGCACGACTTTTTCAGTGTTCGGGAGGCAGCCGGAGCGGCCGTGGAGCGAGCCCGCCAGGGCGCCGGTCCCAGCTTGATCGAGTGTAAGGTCAACCGTTACTTCGGACACTTCGAAGGGGACGCCCAGACCTACCGCGGCAAGGACGAAGTGAAACGGTTGCGGGAAGAGCGAGATTGCATTGAGCACTTCACCCTAAGAGTGACTTCTTCACGGTTGGTCACCAGCGCAGACCTGGCAGCAGTAGACGACGAAGTAGCGCAGTTGATTGAGGACTCGGTCATCCAGGCCAAGGCCGCTCCAAAGCCCGGCAAGGAAGACTTATTGACCGATGTCTATGTGTCTTACTAGGGGGAAGACGAAATGGCAAAGATGACCTTTCAGCAGGCACTGAACCAGGCTCTGGCGCAGGAGATGGAGCGCGACGAACGAGTGATCTTGATGGGCGAGGACATCGTGGGGGGGTCGGGCTCCCCCGGAGAGATGGATGCCTGGGGCGGCGTACTTGGTGTGACGAGCGGGCTTTGGCCCCGCTTCGGCGATCGAGTCATGGACACACCGATTAGCGAGTCGGCGTTCATCGGAGCGGCCATCGGGGCGGCCGCATCGGGGTTGCGTCCCGTGGCCGAGTTGATGTTCATCGATTTTCTCGGGGTCTGTTTCGATCAGATTTACAACCAGGCTGCCAAGCTCAGGTACATGTTTGGAGGCCGGGCCCGAACCCCGGTCGTCATTCGCACCATGATTGGTGCCGGGCTCCGGGCGGCAGCCCAGCACTCGCAGTCCCTCTACCCGATTATCACCCACATCCCTGGTCTCAAGTGTGTGGTTCCCTCGACACCCTACGATGCCAAGGGGTTGCTGATCGAGTCCATTCGCGATGACGATCCCATCATTTTCTGCGAACACAAAATGCTCTACTCAATGGAGGGAGAGGTGCCCGAGGAACCCTACACGATTCCACTGGGTGAGGCGAATCTGGTGAGGGAAGGTGAGGACGTTACCGTTGTGGCGCTGGGTCGAATGGTCCACATGGCGTCAGAGGCGGCCCGGGGGCTGGCGAAGGACGGAATCGATTGCGAGATCGTTGATCTGCGTACCACATCGCCTCTCGATGAAGAAACGATTCTCGAGAGTGTCGAGAACAGGGGTCGGCTGGTGGTCGTTGATGAGGCCAACCCACGCTGCAATGTTGCGACGGACGTCTCCGCCCTCGTCGCTCAGAAAGCTTTCGGCGCCCTCAGGGCACCGATTCAGATGGTCTCGGCTCCTCACACAGCCGTGCCCTTCAGCGACGCGCTGGAAGATCTGTACATCCCGGATGCCCCCAGCATCGACAAGGCGGTCCGAGAAGTCATGAATTTTCAACGATGAGTACCGGAATACACCCTCTGCTCATGCCCAAATGGGGAATCTCAATGAGAGAGGGCCGGATTACTGAATGGCTGGTCACTGAAGGCGATCCGACTAGCGCCGGCGATGAGATCGTTGAAGTGGAGACCGATAAAATCGTGGCTTCGGTGGAAACCCAGAGCGGAGGTGTGTTGCGACGACGTGTGGCACGGGAAGGTGAGGTACTCCCCGTGGGCGCGCTGCTGGGCGTTTTTGCGGATACAGACACCACGGATTCTGAGATCGAGAGTTTTGTGCTGGACTTCGAGGCCCGCCCGATCCTCGACGAGAGCGACGAAGTCGCCCTGGCCGACACCACGGAAACTGTGACGGTTGGGGATCGAACGATTCACTTTCTCCGGACCAGCGGAGAGGGAGAGCCGCTGATTCTTGTGCATGGGTTTGGCGGCAATCTGAATAACTGGCTGTTCAACCGCGAGGCACTTGCGGACGGTCGCGAAGTGTACGCCCTTGATCTCCCCGGGCATGGCAAAAGCAGCAGGGATGTGGGCGAAGGCAGCACGGAGGACTTCGCTGAGGTTCTGAAGGGATTCATGGAGGCTCTGGAGATTGGCCGGGTCCACCTTGTGGGTCATTCGCTGGGAGGCGCCGTGGCGTTGACTTGCGCACTTGCCGAGCCGGGCCGCACCGCCTCGCTCACATTGATTGCCAGCCTTGGCCTGGGAGCCGAAATCAACGCCCCCTATATCGATGGGTTCGTCACGGCAAGAAAGCGAAAGGATCTGAAATCTCAAGTTGCCAAACTCTTCGGCGACCCTTCGTTGGTGACTCGTCAAATGGTTGAAGAACTCTTGAGGTTCAAGCGCCTCGACGGAGTGCAGAGCGGATTGCAGACGATCGCCGATAGGCTTCTTGCCGGGGGAATCCAGAGGGTTGCCCTAGCGGACAGACTGGAAGAGTTGGCGGCTCCGCCCCTCTTGATCTGGGGTGAAAACGATGAGATTGTCCCCTGCTCGCATGCGCAGGCCCTCGCCGACAGAGCCAGAACAGCCGTCATTCCGGGTGCCGGGCATATGGTTCAAATGGAAGCTGCCGCTGAGGTCAATCGACTCATCCTTGAACTGATCAACTCTCCGTGGGGTTGATGGTCATGGAGACCGAGATTTCCTCCAGGTTGATGTCCCTGAAGAGTGCCTCCATATCCGCCAGCGTATCCACGGCTACGGCCTCCCGTCGAAGAACAACTCATAAGAATGTTTTTCTGCTGAGCGGCAGGCTCACCGTCAAAACGCCCCTGGGCGGCACATCCGTTTGACTTCCGGCCGCGAAAGCGATCTCATTGCAGGCAGTAGTGGGGGTGTTGCGATCAAAGAACATCGAATGGAACGGACCTCGAGCGCGGCTGTGGTCGCGCAGATCCTGGGTCGAGGAGAGCGACGATGAATGTCCTTGTCGAGCGGAGCGGTCCGGTCACAACCGTGGTTATTAACCGGCCGGAGCTGCGAAATGCAGTGGACGAAGAGACCGCCAGACAACTGCTGGCGGCCTTCGAGGACTTCGAAGCGGATGACGAAGCAGCAGTGGCGGTGCTGGCCGGCGCCGGCGGATGCTTTTGCGCGGGCTGGGACCTCAAGTCGATGGCGATTCACGGCTTACCGGATAGTTACGATCCGGAAGGCGAAGGCGCGCTTCGCGTTATCGCGCCGCCTCCCCAACAAACCCGTCATCGCCGCCGTGGACGGCTATTGCGTGGCAGGTGGTCTCGAGCTGGCCCTGTGGTGCGACCTCCGGGTGGCGGAGGCCGATGCGGTGTTTGGCGTTTTCTGCCGGCGCTGGGGCGTCCCCCTGATCGACGGCGGAACGATCCGTCTGCCCAGGCTGATCGGCGGCAGTCGCGCGCGCGACATGATTCTGACCGGCCGTCCGGTGGGTGCCGAGGAGGCGCTGGCTTTTGGCCTGGCCAACCGCGTGGTTGCCAGCGGCCAGGCGCGGGCGGAGGCCGAGAATCTCGCCCACGAAATCGCACGCTTTCCCCAGGTGTGCATGCTGGCCGACCGGCTGTCGTGCCACCGCCAGTGGGGCATGGATCTGGCTGAGGCGCTGCTCTTTGAGGGACGCAATGGAGATCGGCCGCTCCGGGAGGAGGCGCGCCGGGGCGCTGCCCGCTTTTCCGAAGGTCGGGGCCGGCAGGGCTCTTTTGAGAGCATCTGACCGGGGCTCCAGGTCGTCTACCTGCAAACATCATCAGAGCCCCTGGCGGAAGCCAGGGGAACGGTATTTCTGAGAAGCAGTACCGGGAGGAACCCATGGCAACTCGAGACGCATTTTATCGGGAGGCACGGACGGATCTGGACGGACCGCTCGAGGGGGTTCGGGTATTGGACGTGACCACGACGGTGGCCGGTCCACGGTGCAGTTGCGTGCTGGCGGACTATGGCGCCGAGGTGATCAAGATCGAAATCCGAGATCCTGGAGATGTGGCTCGCCGGCTGCCGCCCACCCTGCCCGGGACGGATCCTCCTGATTCCTACCTGCACGCCACGATCAACCGCAATAAGAAAAACATCAGCCTCGATCTGCGCCGCCCGCGGGGGAGAGATATCTTGCATCGTCTGGTCCAGGATACGGATATCCTGGTGGAGAACTTCAAGCAGGGAACCTTGGCCGGCTGGGGCTGCGGATACGAACAGGTACGCAAGACCAGACCCGACATTGTCTATGTTTCCATCACGGGCTTTGGCCAGTACGGCCCCTATTCCGAGCGGCCCGGCTATGACCCCGTCGCCCAGGCCATGTCGGGCTTCATGCAGCTCAATGCAGCCAGCGACGAGGCCATTCCGATGAAGGCTCCCGTGTTCCTGGCCGATGAAATCGCCGGCCTGCACGGTGTAATGGCTGCTCTGGCCGCGCTCCAGCATCGAAATCGGACCGGGGAAGGACAACATGTCGATGTTTCTCTTCTCGACTCAATGATCGATTCCAGTACGGGGCTCTTGAGCCTTGCCGCTCAGGGAGTACCGACTCCCAGACTGGGGAACACCTACACCTTCGCAGCCCCCGCCAATGCCTACCAATGTCGCGACGGGTGGGTCTATGCACTCCTGGTTCTCGACCCACACTGGAGACGGCTTTGCGGCTTGTTGGGGAGACCGGAGCTCGCAAACGATCCGGACTATGCGACTCTCCAGGCCCGGTTGGAAAACAGGCAGGAGATCGACCAGATGTTGTCGGACTGGTGCCGTTCGAGAACCCGCGGCGAAGTCATCCAGAGTTTCGAGGAGGAGCAGCTCGCCGCCGGACCTGTCCTGTCTCCAGCCGAGACGGCTCGAGATCCTCACGTTGTACATCGGGAGGCCATTCAGCAGGTCACCGGGAAGTCGGGTGGAACCTATCGACTGACGGGTCCCTCCGCCAAGTTCTCCCGCACTCCAATCCGAATCCGCAGCGGGGCTCCCGGGGTCGGAGAGCATTCCCGGGCAATCCTGGCCGAGGCCGGCTTTTCCAGCGAAGAGATTGAGGAACTGGAGGCTGACGGTATTATCTAGGAGACGACGCAGACTTTGCCGTTTTTGAGCGCTCAGTACGTCTCCGCTACAAAGCGTCGCCCTTCCAGGGCCTTTATGTCGTCGTAGGCGTTGGATTCGTCGCGCCCGGGCAACTCCACTTCGGCCTCCCGCACATCTTGATAGGGGATCAGGGTCAGCAAGTGGTTGATACAGTTCAGCCGGGCCCGGCGCTTATCGTCGGAGCGGAGGACATACCAGGGCGCGTAGTCCGTATCACTGGCTTCCAGCATGGCGTCGCGGGCGCGAGAATAGTCGTACCAGCAGCGCAGGGCTTCCATGTCGATAGGGCTTAGCTTCCATTGCCGAAGCGGATCTTCGATCCGCTTTTGAAATCGATGCTCCTGTTCTTCGCTGCTGACCGACAACCAGTACTTGATCAGCCGGATTCCGTCCTCGACAAGGGTGCGTTCGAAGGTTCTCACGTTGCGGCGGAACTGCTCGTATTCCTCATCCGTGCAGAAACCCATCACCCGCTCCACGCCCAGCCGGTTGTACCAGCTGCGATCGAACAGCACAACCTCGCCCGCCGCCGGGAGGTGGGAGACGTATCGTTGCACGTAGAACTGTGATTTTTCACGGTCGGTTGGGGCCGGCAAAGCCACTACGCGGAAGACTCGAGGACTGACACGCGCAGTGATGCGCTTGATCACACCCCCTTTGCCGGCCGCGTCTCGCCCCTCAAAGATGACGACGATCCGGGCCCCCGTCTTTTTGACCCACTCCTGGAGCCCGACCAGTTCCACCTGCAGCTTCTCAAGCTCTCTCGCATACTTCTTTCGCTTCAGCTTGCCCATCCTGCCGTCCTCATGTTTGCCTCGATTCTATCGACCCCCGACCCCCCAGGCAAAAAAAAGAGGACAGAGTAGACTGTCCCCCTTTTCCCCCTCCCCCTTTTCAAGATCAACCTTGCTTGGTCAGCGTGAACCCTTTATTCTGATCCAACTCGTTTTCAGCGATGCGTTTTCCCGCGGCAGCGGGCTGCTTTTGAAAGGGTGGGTTCGCCTGCTGCGAGGAGAAGAGAATTAGGATGAACCAGACGGAGAAAGCTTACCAGCGAATTCAGCGCCTGATCGCCGAAGAGCGGTGTGTCCTCCTGGACGGCGGTGTTTCCACGGAGTTGGAACGAGTCGGCAGCGGTCGGGCCACCCCATCAGCGACACCGAAATGTGGGGCACCTGGGCTCTCTATCATGCTCCCTATGCCGCCCTGGAAGTTCACCGGCGCTATATTGCCGCCGACTGCGATCTGATCTCGACGACCACCTGGGGAATCATGGCTGCTAGCGAGAAGCAAGAGCAGGCCATGGCGGGCCAGGGCGGATTGCGGCACTGGCTGGATGTGGCCCGCCTGGGAGTGCGGTTGGCGCGGGAGGCAGTGGAGGAAAACGCCGGCAACCGCGCGGTGGCGTTCAGCCTATCAATGGCGACATCAGCTCTTCTCAAGACCTGGACCGGCTGCAGCTGCTGGGAAGGGCATTCGAGAAGGACCCGCCCGATCTGGTTTTGATGGAGACCATGTCACTGATCCGGGATGGGCTGACCTTTCCGGCTGTGGAGATCATGCTCCAGACGGGCCTGCCGGTGTGGCTCAGTTTTCGGCGCTGCCGCCAGGGTGTGTGCGGTGTCTTCGGCCAACACTGGGGCGGGCCCGAGGGCGACCTGTTCGGCCGCGCGGCCAACCGCTTCCAGCAGCTCGGGGTGGGAGCCCTGCTCATCAATTGCCTGCCTGCCGACCACCTTCCAGGAATGTTGTCCTGGCTGCGCGACTTTACCGATATGCCGCTGGGAGTGTATCCCAACCTGGGCCGCTACCTGGATCCGGGCTGGAAATTCGATGAGAAAACGGGACCGGAAGATTACGCTGAGATGGCTCTGCAGTGGCGGGATGAAGGTGCCCGGATCGTGGGTGGCTGCTGCGGTGTGACGCCTGAGCACATGGCGGCGGTTCGCACCGGCCTGGAAGGCACCCGGCCCGGGAAAGGACGTGGGGTGGTCTCCGAGTTGGCCGCTGCCGTCATCAATGATTCAGGCATCGAGGAACGGGTTTCAGTCACCGTTCAGCCCTGGGTCGACGGGGAAGGGAAGCATCTCTACCCACTGTCTTTTCCAGAGATGGTTACGGATCCCAGAGTCTTCCCGCCCACCCAGGGAAGCTTTCTGGTCTGGAAGCACCTTTTTCAGTCAGGAATCGGTGAAGGGAAGCGCTGTCTGGATGTGGGTTGCGGCAACGGTGTTCTGTCCATTCAGCTGGCTCTCAACGGGGCGGCACACGTCGATGCGATTGACATTCAGCGCGAAGCCGTGGCCAACACGCTGGCCAACGCCGTCCGCAATGAAGTCTCGGATCGGGTGCGGGGGCAGGTCGTGGACCTCTACACGTACGTTCCCGAGGAAACCTACGACCTGGTCATCGCCAGCCTTTACCAGATGCCCGTAGACCCCATGGGGGAGAAAACCAGTCATCGACCGGCCGACTTCTGGGGCCGCAACATGCTGGATCACCTGATCCCACTGCTGCCGGATCTACTCGAGAAAGATGGAGTCGCCTACCTGATGCAGATTTCGGTTCTCAGCCAGCTGCGCACGGCCGAGTTGCTGGAGGAAGTCGGCTTTGACTGCCGGGTAGTGGATTTCAGCTTCTTTCACTTCAGTGACTTGTTCCACCAGAATATCGAGCAGATTCAGCGGGTGGAGGAACTTTCCGATGCCTTTCACCTGAGCTCCGGGGAAGACCAGGTCATGGTCATGTATCTGCTGGAGGTCACGGTCAAGACGTAGGGCACGCCAATATGGCGAGATGCACTAGTGCACTGTCCGGAAAGTTCACGCCGCTACTTCGGGCGTCTTTTCGCCGACAGCTTTGTTGCGCTACCTCGAAAGACTCCCGGCATTCCTGCGTCGCGCGCCTCACTGTCGACGAAAATCCATCCCGAATTAACACCGTGAACTTCCCGGACAGTACACTAGTCTTCCATTTGCATCTTGGTTTCGGCACCCAGCGGCAGGGGGCCGGCGTAGCCGGAGATCAGGTTGGGGAAAACCAGGAATTGGTACGGGTAGACCACCTTGACTCTCAACTGGCCGGGTGTCGACTCGCCTCCACGGCCGACTGTGGTGGTTTCCGTGGCTCTCGGGAAGCCGACCATGCGGTCCGCTAGGTAGTCAGTGACTCTCTGTTTGATGGCGGCATCCGATTTGAATCCCCCCACCGCGGCAATCCCGTAACGGGCTCCTTCCCGGCTCGCGTTGGTGATGACGCTCTTGTTGTGAACGATGACACTGAGTTCCATGACGCCCAGCAGGAGAATCGCCAGGAAAGGCAGCATGGCCGCCAGTTCAACAACGACGGTGCCCCGTGTTTTGTCTCTTTCTTGATGATGTTTTTGAACTTGAAAAGGCATCAGTGAACCCCCCTTGGATTCATCCGGTCGGGCTTGAGTTTCTGGACCCGACCAGAAGTTCTACTCCATGCGCATGAGTGTTTCTACCGTCAATGTGGTTCCCTCAACCATCGCCGAGGCGAGATTCGGCACCAGCAGGAAACTGAACTGATAGCTGACAGTGACTCGCAGCGGACCTCCGTTACCATTGGCCTGACGGGTGGCCCAGGCCGGGCTCACCTCCACGGTGGGGATCCCTGAGGAAGGCGAGAAACTGATCAAGTGGCCGGCCGAGTAATCCTTCACTCTCTGAATGATCTCGGCATCCGTCTTGGGTGATTCCTCATAGCCGTTGCCGGTGTCCAGATCGAACATGGAGCCGAATCTTGCACCTTCTCGGCTGGCATTGATGATCACCGCTCGGTTGAAGAGCAGAGTGGCGAATTCCATGACCCCAAAGAGAATGAGAAAAAACAGCGACAGAACGACGGCTGTTTCTACAATCGCTACACCCGCCTCAGCTTTTCGTTTCCGTCTCATCGTGTCCCTCCTTCCCCGCCAGCAGTTGACCGAACGCATCACATGGCTTCTTTTGACTAGTGGGAGTCTAGTGATTCTGGCTCAGTCGATTCCCGAGAGTCAGTGAAGTAGAGCACCAAAAATGCGCTTTCGGGAGGGGGTGCGACAGAAGCTTGTATTGGCTGTCACCAACCGGCGGAACCCGAGTGTCGGCGACGGGGCTGAGTGGTGGGTCAATCAGGGGGCTGTAGCAATCACCTGACGGTTTCTGCCGGCGCGGGAGGCTTGATCTTGATACCGCCCCGGGGCCTGTAGAGCTCTCTCAGCATCTGCAGGTTCCTCAGATTGTCTGCATAGGCGGGACCGGGAACCATCTCGCTTTTTTCCTTCTCGAGAAGACCCTTCAATGCCTCCAGTCGCTCCGGGAAGGCTGCGGCGAGATTGAACTTCTCGGAGGGATCGACTTCCAGGTCAAAGAGCTCTTCGGCTATCGACCCGTCTCGAGCACTGGAGCGTCCAATCCTCAGCTTCCATTTTCCTTCTCGAACTGCTTCCAGTCGGTCTCCCGCATAGTAGAAAAACGCCCTGTGGGGAGATGGCTCCTGCCCGCGGAGCAAGGGAAGGATGTCTTCACCGTCCACGATCCGATCGGAAGGGATCTGGGCCCCGGCCAGGCGCAGACAGGTGGAGTAGATATCCATGGTGGAGGCGATGCCGCCTTTGACCAGTCCGGCCGGCAGCCCCCGGGGCCAGCGCGCGATGAACGGCACTCGAATCCCCCCCTCGTAGGTCCAGCCCTTTCCTTCGCGAAGCAGCCCGGCGGTTCCACCGTACTGATTCAGGGTCAGCCAGGGTCCGTTGTCGCTGGTGAACATCACCAGGGTGTCTTCGTCGATCCCTTCTTCCTGGAGCGTTTCCAGAATCCGGCCGACCCCCGAGTCGATGGTGTTCACGACATCGCCATAGAGGCCACGGGGGGAGGTTCTCAGGAACCTCTCTGAGGCAGAGATCGGTTGATGGGGCATGGTGTGGGCCAGGTAGATGAAGAACGGGGAGTCCTTCCATTTGCGGATCCACTTGACGGCTTCCTCGGTGTAGCGTTCCGACAAGGTGGTCTGATCCACCGGGTGCTCAATCGGTTCAGCGTTGCGGTAGAGTCGGAGGGGTACCTCGGTCGGGACCCAGGGCGGAATCATGTCGTTGCTGTACAGCAGACCGTAGTACTCATCGAAGCCGTGGGAGGTCGGATAGTCCTCAACGCTGTTGTGTCCAAGGTGCCACTTGCCGATCGCGGCTGTCCGGTATCCCTGGCCCTGCAAGGCTTCGGCCAGGGTCAGTTCAGAGGCCGGAAGACTGACGTCCTCTTCGGGAAAGATGACCCGGTACATTCCTGATCTCATGGGCAGGCGTCCGGTCAGCAGGGCTGCCCGTGAGGGTGTGCAACTGGGCTGGGCATAGAACGACGTCAGCCGCACTCCCTCCCTGGCCATCCGATCCAGGTTGGGCGTGATCAAAGTCGGATGCCCGAAGCAGCTCAGATCGCCGTAGCCCAGGTCATCGGCAAAAACGATGATGATGTTGGGAGGGCGAGGGGTGTCCTCGGTTTGGCACCCGATCAGAGGAAGAGCGAAGATACTCAGGAAGATACCGAAGAGTGTTCTTTTCATATGTAGACCGGGCTTCTCGATCCTCGCGCAGCGCTTCCACCGCATCCACCGGCTTCAGCAGCCTTACCGGCGAAAGTCCCTTCAACTCGCTGGCTGCCGTGGTCGGGGGAGAGTTACTGCAGATCA
This sequence comes from Acidobacteriota bacterium, assembly GCA_965248635.1. GTDB lineage: Bacteria > Acidobacteriota > UBA6911 > RPQK01 > CBDAPI01 > CBDAPI01. Next base: position 2,120,873 of record OZ252114.1, read on the forward strand.
GTTGAAAGGCTGAGGCGGCACGGCTGAGAGCACGCGCATATCGTCGCCATAGAAGAGTTCGACCCCGGTTACGGGGGCATCTGCGAGAACCTTCACCGTTCCGCCCGAGAGCTCCCCGGAGTCCGGAAAAAGCTCGGAAATCAGACCCACCAGCCGATTACCCGGTTCGAGAACCACCGGTCCGACGGTCCCCAGCAACTCGGAGGCCGGGTTGCGGAGCTCCAGTACCACCGTAACCGGGTCAGATCCAGAATTGACAACTGCCAGCCCCGTGGAGAAGCCATATCCGCGGGCCACGTGTGAGAAGACGAACTTTGGGTTCTGCACCGGCTGCAGAGGGATTGCGGTCAGGGCCTCTCCGTCGAAAGCCTGAATCTCAGCCGACCCGACGAGCCCCGGGATGTCAGTGCTAATCTCGATCCATCCGGATTGAATGGTCCCCGTGTCCTCCAGTCCGAAAAGGTCACTCACGCTGGCTCGGAGAGAGATCCCATCCAGTAACTCCAGCGCAACGGGGTCAGCCATCACGCCTCCCTCGTCATCCCGCAGAGTCACCAACACTTGAATCGGGTCCGGTTCTTCGGGTTCCACCGGTTCTTCTCCTTCTTCTTCCTCCTCCGGCGGGAGCACACCTCCAATTGGCGTACTCGATGGATGGATCAGCTTCAGAATCGTGTCCGACCCGCCAAACGCGGCGAAATGAGGAATCGTAAACTCGGTGTGTTCGGAGTCAACCGGCTGGGCACCCAGGACGGCCATTCTCTTCGCATCGATCATGGTCTCGACGATGACGGTGCCGCGCGAAGAAGCTCGAATGTACCCATCCTCAAAATCGAGAAAGGCGCATCCTTCCTCGGTGACACTGACCGTTACACTGTCCAGCTGAGATCCATCGGTCTCATCCAGAAGGTAGAACGTCATCCCGTCCGTGACCGACCGATCCGTCTGGATGGATCCGGTGGCCCCTCCGCTGCCAAGAACAGTTCCATCGACGGCGCCCACACGAATCTGGACCTCGTCTGTGATGTCAGTGGCATTCCAGGAGAGAGTGGTCTGGCCAAGTCCCATGTCGCAGACACGGATTGGATTTGGCGTAGCCACCAGCACTGGAGGAGGGCAACCAGATTCGGTGAGGTGTACTGTGACGCGATCGAGCAGCTCTCCTGTAGCGCGATCCAGGAGGTAGAAGACCATCCCATCCCGCACCCACTCGCCGGTCTCTGCCGAGCCGGTAGCTTCTCCGTCAGCAAGCAGGTTTCCGTCGACGGAATCCACGCGGACTTCCGTCACTTCTGCGAGTCCGGTGGCATTCCATGAAATCGTTGTTTGACCAGGCCCTCCATCGCACACCTGAATGGGATTGGGGGAGGCAGTAATCCGACTCAAGCCGGTCAGGTTGTCGAACAAGTCAAAGGCCGAATACCTTGCGCGGCCTTCCGGCACGACATTCTGGATCGCCGACGTAACGAAGTTCCCGGTTGAGTCGAAGAGCTCAAAGAGAATCCGAAGGCTCTGGTTGTTGGGATTGACAACATCGATCTGAGTCGTAAAACCGTCGCTTATGCGCACTTCAGGGAGAACAACCACCTCGAGAGTTTCGGGCGAGATCGGCCCACCGTCAATTCTGTTGAGCTCTCCATCAAAGGTGAGAAAGACCCCCGAGACTGCAGGGTTGTCGCTGTTGAGATCGACCCAGCCGTCGAAGTCGACGGAACCGGGGTCCAGGGAGCTGTTGGTGGCCAGGAAATCGTCCGCCAGGCGGGTGATCTGCTCACCAGGTTTCAGGATCTCGGTCAGCGTAAACGGGCAGCCGTCGTCGGTGAGGGTCACAACTTGCCGGGCCAGCTCCTCTCCACTGCTGGCGTCCAAGAGGATGAAAACCATTCCTTCCGTGACCCACTCACCCGTCCGGTGGGATCCCGTGGGTCCCCCCTTGAGAAACAGGGCGCCATCGGCAGATCCCACTCGAATCTCCACCTCGTCGGCGATGTCAGTGGCGTCCCATTCAACTGTCGCGAACCCGACCCCTTCAGCGTTGCAAACTTGAACCGGATTTGGATCGATGACGATGACTGGAGGCGGACAGCCAATTTCAGTAAAAGTGACGGTGACGGTGTCTAGCAAATTCCCGTTGCGTCGATCGAGAAAATAGAACGTCATCCCGTCCGTTACCCACTCGCCGGTCTCACCGCTCCCCGTCAGATTCCCAGAAGCAAATAGATCACCCGTTTCCGAGCCGACTCGTACTTCAATCTCTTCTACTTCTTCGTCCTCGTCTTCTTCCAGGACACTCCTGGCATCCCAGGATATCGTCGTCTGGCCGAATTCTCCCTCTTCGCACACCGTCACCGGATTGGGGCTCGCAGAGATCAGAGAAGAGGAAGACAGTGTGGGAGTTCTCAGGAACCCAGAGCACTCATGATCACTTCCGCATCATGGTCTCCGTTGTTGGTAACGGCTATTCCACTGAAGAATCGCTCCGAGGCAGGGATCGGGACCGGCTCCCGGGTCTCGTTGTCGGGGACTGAGTCAACGTTGTCCGCGAGCATCTGCGGAGCCGTAAGCCGGAAAGTACTGCGCAGTAGTTCAACGTTGTTCCCATTGAAGTTGATCACTGAGAGAAGTTCACCATTGGAGGTGAAGGCCAGGTCCAGGGGGCCGGCCGGAACGTCAAAACGGGGTCGCAGGAAGTCCTCACCCACCGGGATGCCGGCCGTCGTGACCACTTTTTCTACATCATAAATATTGACGAGATCCAGGATCGGGGAGGCGACATAGACATTCAGACCGTCAGGAGAAAAGGTGGGACGGCTGCTTTCTAGAAACTGAGAGGTTCCGGTTGAAACGAATTGCCTTCCTTCCCCATTGGGATCGATCAGCGAAAGTTCAACAGCACTGACCAGTGCAAACAGATCCTCCGTGGGAGAAACCGAGGTTGCACTGGCTCCACCGCCCACATTGATGGTCTGGGCCAGCTCGCGCTTCTCCAGATCGATAATCAGGGCGTGGTCTATCGACAGGAAGGGAAAACCAGCAGAGCTACTGAATTCTCGATCTCCGATAATGGCCCACTTGTTGTCCCGGGTGATGGAGACGTTGTTGAGTCCGAAAAGGTTGTGAGCCAGCTGGACCGTGGTCCCGTCTTCGCGCTCAATCTCCAGTGCGGCGGGAACGATACTGGCCACGATCGAGAAAGAGTCCGGGTCGATGATCTTAATTGAGTCGGGCTCTTCCACACTGGGCAGTGCGGTTGAGCCCGGCAGCACAACGGTGAAAAAGCTTCCGTCATGAGCCATGGTGATTGAGGCAGGGCGGGTGGCACCCGCCAGCTCGATTCGGGGACCCCTCTCTGTCATCGAATCGACGTCGAACCGAATGATTTCGTCGCTCCCTGCGGAAGCCACAAACCCGGTTGAGCCGTCCGCCGAAAAGACAAGGTTGTTGAAAAACGAAAAGAGCACTTCCTCAAATTGAAGAGATCGCACTTCGAAAGTACTGACATCGATCAGGGAGACCGAACCAACCCCCAGAAGCTCGAAGTTGTTCTCCGCGCTGGGAGTGTTCTCGGTCAGGAACATGGAAACGACCCCCAGATGCGTCCCATCCGGCGTGAGCGTCAGAGAGAGCGGGCTCGGGTCCACTTCGATCAGCGCCAGGACCTCGGCAGTGACAGCGTCAAAAGCTATTACCTTGTTGCTGGACACGGTCAGTTTTTCGCCCTCCTCGCCGTCCTCCTCGCGGGCTGGATACGCAACAAAACCCCGCAGAGAATCCTGAGTAAAGACAACGTTGGGTGCGAAGCTGAAGTCGCCCTGACCGATTCCCTGCGTCGTCAGCGGAAGCGCGTTGGAATCAAACTTGAGGCGACTCTTCGGCCGGAGAGACGCTGGCAACGACTCGCTGACCCCAGACTTTAGGAATCGCAGGAATCGTCAGAAGGACGCACAAAACCAAGTAACGCATAGGCTTCAAAACCACGGGCTGAGCACGGAGTCTCCACCCTTATACCACACCCACCTTTTCCCTAAATGTCCTCACCCGTTTCTGCTGTTAGATGGTATCACTGAGCAACTGGTTCAACCAGAATAGCGGCGGGAACGAAGGAAGCGATCCGCTGCTCTCAAAAGGCACCGTCAACAGAACCATATCGCTGGATATGACTCGCTCTCGACGCCTAGCCAGCGACGACGATTGACGCGCTGACCCTGGATCAGAACTTATGGCGAGATGCACTAGTGAATCTTGAACTCGGTCGCTTCGATTTCCGCGTCCGGGTGCATTGAAGTGTACTGCGTGGTGAAGCGGAGCACACTGCCCGTTCTTCCGATCTCCTTGCTATATTCGAGGGCCCACTGGGTGGGGAGGGTGATACCCCGGATGTCACGGAAGTTGGCAAAGGACTCCTTGACTACGTATACCAGGTTTCCGGCTGAGTGGCCGATGCGCCGTCGCTGCCGGCGACAATCGGAGAGCTGATCCTCACTTTGTAAATCGTGTGAGTGTGCCGAAAGGTCTCGGGCTCGAAATAAAGTCTGGTCTGCACATCTGTACCCTTGCGCCGCTGGTACTTGATCGTGTGGTTCCGGTTACCGTCCACCTTCTTCAAACCCTCGTACTTCAGCTTGGGGTTTAGGCTCTTCAGGTTCAGAATGGACCATGCGGTTGACAGTGCACCGCCAAAAAGACCCTCCGTGATGACCTCGTCAAACTGGTAAAAGAACTGGCCCATGGCAGAGCGTACGCCTGGTTGGATCCAACCGACTTCAACTCCCTTGCCGTTGTAGGCGACGTCTTCTCCGGGGTAATCGTTGATATCAAAGACCATGGACATGCGCAGCTTTTTCCCATCGCAAATGAACGTGGATGGTCCCTGGAGCTGGCCCTGGCCCCCGACAATGACCTCGAACAGGACTTGACCCTCGGCCTTGAGACTCTTCCGCTCGGCAACGCTGGCAGCCGGACCCAGGGATTCCAGGTGGCGCTGGACGATCTCCTCGGGCGTCAGTTTGGGTTTCTTGGCGGCCGCTGTAATCCCACAAGAGAGAACCAGCACCAAGAAAGTTAGGCAGAGCCTATTCACCTGCGCTCCCATGTTTTCCTCCCAAGGTAGCGTGAAGCAAGACGCAAAAGTCCCCATTCGGTTGCTTTCAGAATGTCTACCTACCGTTTTCTTATGGTAAATCAGCGAGAGCTTGGAATTCAATGAAGTTAGCGCCCTTGAATCAACCCACCCGATCACCGTTCGCGGCCTCCTGGGGCCCCTCCCAATTTCCAGGTCACTGCCGCCGCCCGTGCTACGATGTCTTCGATGCTTGGTCCGAGGACACTCCAGGCTCTTGGCGGGATTCTGCTTGTGGCGCAGGTCGCCGCCCCTCGGGCCTGGTCGCAAGAGGAACCCACCGCTCCGGACCAGATCCTCAGACGCGCCGTGGAGCTGGAGCGGGCAGGTGACGTGGAAGGCGCGATCGAGCAGTATGAAGCCTTCCTGGGCCGGTTTCCCGAGGCAGCGGCGGTTCGTTTCACTCTCGGGAGGGCCTACGGGCAAGCCGGTAGGTTTGAAAAGGCAATCGCCCACTACGAACAGGCTCTTCAAAGTGGGGATCTCACCGATCCAACTGCTGCTCGACTCATTCTGGGATGGACCTATTTCCAGGCTGAGGAATTCGAAAAAGCCAGGGACCTTCTCACCGAGATCGTCCAAGAACGGCCGGAAAACAGGGAAGCCTTGCAGCTGCTGGCATCCTCTCACTTCAGGCTGGGTGAAGGGGAGAAGGTGATCGAGTTGCTCTCTCCTCTGGAGTCGGAGCTGGCCGAGTCTCCTGAGCTGGCCTATCTGCTGGGTGTTGGGTTGGTCGAGAATGGCCAGGTCGAAAGGGGGGCTCCGCTGGTAGAGACTGGCCTACGGCAGACGGACTCGGCGGAGGTACGGTTCATGCTGGGGAGAGCCCTGATGGAGAAGGGCAACTACTTTGGAGCTGCCAGACAATTGGAAAGAGCCATCGCGCTCGACCCCAAGGTCCCCTCCCTGCATGCCACCTACGGAAAGCTGCTCCGAACCATGACCCGGCACGACGAAGCGAACGAGGCCTTCCTGCGAGAACTGGGAATCAATCCCGATGACTATGATTCCAACTTTTTCCACGGCCTGTATCTCCATGAGAACGAGCAGAAATACGATGAGGCGCTGGCCTGCTTTGAACGTGCCCTGCGCACTCGACCAGGTGACACAGCCGCCCGCTTTCAGATCGGCCTGGTCTACAACTCTATGAACCGGCTTGACGAGGCTCTCCGAACCGTCAAGACGGTGGTAGAAGAGTATCCTGATTCTCTGGAAGTTCAGGCCACTCTGAGCCGGCTCTACTACCGACTGGGGCTGCAAGAGGATGCCGAACGCCACCGTGATATCGCCGAGCGGCTGCGGACGAATCGGGACGGACAGCAGCTGATCCGACAACGACAATTGTCTCAGGCCGTGGAGCTCTTCGAGCGCCAGAAGAAGGCCGATCCGTCAGATCCCCAGCCCTACTTCTATGCGGGTATGGCCCTTTCACGGGCACAGGACTGGTCAGGCGCTGTCGCCGAGTTCAAAGAGGCTGTCCGACTGGATTCCGCGGACCCCAAGTACACCATTTCCTATTCAAATGCCCTGGCCCGAGCGGGTCAGCGTGAACTGGCTCGCGCGGCTCTGAAATCGCTCGGGAAGGCCCCGTGGCAGCAACTGGATCCCCGGCTGGCCTGGCTCCTGGGCGACACCTATTACCAGATAGGAGGGCATGACCAGGCTCTCGAGGTACTGGATTTCCTGGCTGATCAAGATCTGGAGAATGCGAATGTCGATCTCACGAGGGGCCAGATCCATCTCCTTAAAGGGGATCATGAACGTGCCCGGGTGTCCGCGCAGAGAAGTATTGAAAAACAGCCCGATAACAATGGCCCGGCCTACTCCCTGCTGGCAACAGCCCGCTATCAACTGGGAGACAAGGTAGGGGCGAAAGAAGCTTTTCTCAAGGCGGTTGACCAGGATCCCACCCACCCCGATCACCTGCGCAGGCTCGGTGCGCTCTGTCTGGAGCTCGGGGACTATGATCAGGCGATCAAGTACCTGGAGCGAGCCCGACCAGCGGCCGCCGATTTTCCGGACATACCTCGTCTCTTGCAAAGTGCTTATCAGGCACAGAGAAACCCTCTGACTCCGGTCGGACCCCCTCAACAATCTCAGCCGGCGATTCCTGTCTCTCAGAGCCGGTCTCAGGGGATGGAGGCGGACAAACTGGTTGATGAAGGAGAAGCGGCGATCTCCCGGGGAGAGGTTCTGGAAGCCCTGAGATTGCTCGAGCAGGCGGTAGGGGCGGAGCCGGAGCACTGGGTGGCCCGCAGCTATCTGGCTGACATTTACCTTTCCCAGGACCGCCTGAGCCTCGCCTACGTCCACCTCTCAGAAATGGAGAAGATCGATCCGCGGTCACCCACAGGGCTCCACCTGACGGCCCAGTACTGGTACCAGCGACGGAATTACGAACAGTCGCTCGACTACGGAGTGCGGGCCAAAAAAACCGATCCCTCCAATGCGGATCTGCGGAATCTGCTCGGTAATCTCTACTTCAGCCAGGGACAGACAGAGCAGGCGGTGCGGGAGTACCAGGCGGCGGCGGAACTGGAACCGGAGCGGCCGGAGTTCAAGATGAACTTGGAAGTGGCCCGCAAGAGGCTACCCTAGCTTAGCTTGGGAAGACCCTCCGTGGTCCGAACAGGTTCGCTGGATGGAACCCGCTCCCACCCTTTGCTAGACTTCACCCGGAGGAAGATGGATGCGGGCAGGAGTGAAATATTTCGGAATCATCCTTCTGCTGAGCACCTGGGCCTGGGCCGAGAACTGGCCCCACTGGCGCGGCCCCGGTCGCGATGGCGTCAGTCCGGAGAAGAACCTTCCGGTGGAGTGGAGCGCCACTGAAAACGTCACCTGGAAGGTCCCGATGACCGCCTGGAGTGGAGCCACGCCTATTATCTGGGGTGAGTACATCTTTCTAAATGCTGCCGGGGGAGGGAAGCGGAAGCCGCCGGGGTACGGTCGAAGGCGCCCGCCGGGGGCTGAAGAGGAGAAGCCGGACCCGCAGGCGGCGGAACTGGCTCTCTGGTGTCTGGATCGAAACTCCGGGGAGGTCCTGTGGAAGCGGAGTCTGGGCGGAAGAAACCGGCAGTTGATGAAGCAGAACATGTCCTCCCCCTCTCCCGTGACAGACGGTGCGCATGTCTGGGTCATGACCGGGACCGGAATCCTCAAATCCTTTGACTTCAAAGGCAACGAGATCTGGAAGCGGGACATCCAGGCCGACTATGGAGAGTTTGGTCTTATGTGGGGCTACGCTTCCTCGCCCCTGCTCTACAACGACACCCTTTACGTTCAAGTTCTCCACGGGATGAATACGGACGACCCCTCCTACCTGCTGGGAATCGATCCGGCTACCGGCTCGACCAGATGGCGAGTGGAGAGGCCGACGGATGCCATTGCCGAATCTCCCGACTCCTACACCACCCCGGCGGTTCTACGCTACCAGGGGAAGAGCGAGATCGTCATCACCGGCGGCGACTATGTGACCGGGCATGATCCGGACACGGGAAAAGAACTCTGGCGTGGCGGTGGCCTCAACCCCGCCAAGGCCCGCAACTATCGAATCATCGCCTCCCCGCTGGTTTTGGGGGACATCATCTACGTTCCCACTCGGAAGACACCTTTCCAGGCCTTTCAGGTGGGCGGCGGAGAACCCAAACTTCTCTGGCAGACGGATGACGGCCCCGACGTGCCCACCCCGGTGACCGATGGGACGTACCTGTACGTGCTGCGGGACAATGGAGTGATGCTCTGCCTGAAGGCGCACAGCGGAGAAGTGGAGTGGGGTCCAGAGAGAGTTCGACCCGGAACCTACAGTGCCTCGCCGGTTCTAGCCGACGGCAAGATCTATGTGACCAGTGAGGACGGCGTCACCAGCGTGGTGGAGGCCGGCCCCGAGTTCAAACTGGTGGCTGAGAACGAAGTGGAAGGCTATACCCTGTCCTCACCGGCCATCTCGGGAGGGCAGATCTTCGTGCGAACGGAGAAGTATCTGTACTGTATCGGCGAGCGGCGGCCGGGATCCTAGGGAAGTCCCAGGTTCCCTACCCCCGGGTTGACTCGATCTAACTGGTCAGATAGTCTGGTCATTATGAGAACGATTTCTGCGACCGACTTCAAAGCCAAGTGTCTGGCCCTGCTCGACGAGGTGAAGGGCACTGGTGAAATCATAACCATTACCAAGCATGGGAGCCCTGTTGCCCAGCTCGTCCCTCCGCTTCCAGCTGCTTCTGAGTTTCCTCAGACGGATTTAGTGGGTTCTGTGGAGATCCTGGCGGATGTGGTGGCGCCGGTTCTGCCTCCAACGTCCTGGGAGGCGGAGCGTGGCGAGCAGTCGTGAAGGCCCTTCTTGATACCCACATTCTCCTGTGGTGGTTCGAGGGAGGGTCGCGGCTGAGCGCTCCCCAGAGAAAAGTGATCGAGAAGGCGCACAGGGAATCGCCGCTTTGGGTCTCCGAGATCAGTCTTTGGGAGATTGCAACTCTTTTTCAACTCGGGAGGATTCACCTTCATCTGCCTCTCCGGGATTGGCTCGACCAGGCCACGGCACCGCCCCTGGTTCGCCGATTCGGAATCACGCCCGCGGTGGCAGCCGAAGTTGCCGGGCTACCTGGAAGCTTTCATCGTGATCCAGCCGATCGCATTCTGGTAGCAACCGCCCGGGTACTGAGGTCTACTCTTTTGACGCAGGACCAAAGAATCATCCAATCCAACCTGATTCCCACTCTGGTCTAGCCCGGATTATGCAGGAGATCTAAATTCAAGTGAGATTTGGGCCCAGAAAAAAGGCCGTAGCTCTCTGATATAAAAGGGTTTAGAGAAACAAAGACCCTAAACAGGAGCTACGGCAATGTCAAAAACAGTCTGCCAGAATACCCTGCCATTTCATAGCCACAGAAACATCACGGCTCGTTTTGATGGGGGGAGCCTCACTTCCGACGCAGGATGGTTGTTGTTTGGATCGCTGGATCGTCAACATCGATTGTGCGAGGGCTTCAGTTCCTGTATTTCGGAAAGTCGAGACCAACGCTACATTCGTCATGACCTGTTGAAGTTGATCCGACAACGAGTCTTGCAGATCGTGGCCGGCTACGAAGACTGTAACGACGCCGATACGCTGCGCTCGGATCCGATGCTCAAGACAGTCTGTGATCAGTTGCCCGAGAGCGATCCCGACTTGGCCACCCAGCCGACTTTCTCCCGTTTGGAGAACTCCGTCACCAAGAAGGATCTGATACGTCTGAGCCGGTGGCTGCTAGGCCGTTATGTGCGCTCCCTGAAGAAGAGACGCCCCAGCAAGATCATCCTGGATCTGGACAGTACCGATGACCACACTCACGGCCAACAGGAGTTCTCCTTCTACCACGGGTATTACCGAAACCACATTCTGCATCCTTTGCTGATCTTCGATGCCGCCACGGGAGACCTGGTGTGTGCCATGTTGAGACCTGGCAACAAGGGGGCTGCCTCTCACATCGTGCCCGTTTTGAAGCGCGTCGTGGAGGCCATCCGACAAGGAGTGGGGACGGATGTCGAGATTGAGATTCGGGCCGACAGCGGCTTTGCCACGCCTCGGCTCTACGAGTTCTGTGAAGGTGAAGAGAATAAACTCCAATATGTCATTGGGTTAAGTCGAAACCCTCGCCTGCAGCGAGTGGTCGAGCCGCTGCTGGATTCGACTCGGCTGAGGTTCGTTGAGCTGGAGGAAAAACAGCGTCAGTTTGACGAGTTTCTTTATCGAGCCCACAGCTGGGATCGATCCCGTCGCGTCATTGTCAAAGTGGAGGTCGATCAGCGTGGGATCAACCGTCGCTTTGTAGTCACCAACCGGGACGATCTCTGCTCCCAATCACTTTATGACCACTACACAAACCGAGGGCAGACCGAGAACTTCATCAAGGCCTTCAAGAATCATCTGAGCATGGACCGACTCAGCTGTCATCGATTCCTGGCCAATCAGTTTCGACTCCTCCTGCATGCACTGGCTTACCAGATGTTCGTGCGCCTGCGCGACTATCTGCACGGAACCCCCTGGCACAAGCTCGAAATCGAAACCTTACGTCGTCGGGTCCTCAAGATTGGGGCCCGGATCCGACAAACCACTCGACGCATCTGGGTCCATCTTTCCTCAGCCTTCCCCGAACAACCCCTCTTCCACCTCGTCTTGAGTCGCCTCAACTCCAGTTAGCTTTTCCCAGCTCCCCCGGAAAACCGCTTCCGACACTCATCCAGGCCCAGATCTGTCTGAAATTCACTCCCCAAACCACTCAAACGCCTCGCCAACCCATATTCTTCGCAAATCCGCCTGTCACACCTGCCCGCTTCCGAGTTGGGCCACTTCTCGAGTCGTTTTTCAACACCGGACTACGGTTCTTGCATAATCCGGGCTAGGAATCCCGAATGACTCGCTCGACACCGGACCGGGATTTGGATACATTGATTCCACGAAGATGGCTAAATCCGAAATCAAGCATCCCGACAAACGAGTGGACACCGGAGCCTACTCGGCCGCCGTGGAAGTCGATGGCTGGGTGTTCGTGAGTGGACAGGTGCCGATTGACATGAAAACGGGTGAAACCATCGAGGGAGATATTGGTGTCCAGACCCGGGCCACGCTCGAGCACATTCGACGAATCCTCGAGGAGGCCGGATGTGGCATGAATGATGTCGTCAAGAGCACCTGCCATCTGGCCCGGACCCAGGACTTCACTCGCTTCAACGAGGTTTACGCAACCTTCTTCGACGGTGTTCGCCCGGCCCGCACAACGGTCCAGAGCGTCCTCGGGGGCGGGACCCTCAGCGGTGAGATTCTGGTCGAAATTGACGTGGTGGCCCGCAAGTTATCGGTCTCGGATTGAGCCGTGATTTCCCTCCTGACTTTGCCAACGCCGGCACTGATCCTGGAGCGCAGAATACTCTCGCGGAATGCAGCCTCCATGACGGCTCGGATGAAGCAAAAAGGTGTTCAGTTCCGGCCCCATCTCAAGACCGCCAAATCGGCCCGAGTCGCCAAACTGGTCAGCGCCGACCATTTCGGGGGGATTACCGTCTCCACCATCAATGAGGCGGCCTATTTTTCAGACCATGGATTCAGCGACATCACCTACGGAGTCTGCTGCATGCCTGAGAAGCTCGAGGTCCTTGCCTCTCTGCAGAGAAACGGAACCCGGGTCAACCTGATCACCGACAATCTCCAGATGGCACGCGCGATCGCGCAAGAGGCAGAAGCGCTGGACACCGACTTCCGTGTTCTCATCGAAGTCGATACTGGTCTCCACCGAACGGGCGTTGACCCGGATGATCCGGAACTGGAGTCCATTGCCAGGGTCTTGCAGGAGGCGGCTCGATTGAATTTCGGAGGGGTTCTTACCCATGCCGGCCATGCCTATCATTCAAAGAGGATTGATCAGGTCAAGGCAATTGCCGAACAGGAGCGGATGGGGGTCGTGACGGCGGCCACGCGGCTTCGCGAGAAGGGGATGCCCTGTCCGGTGGTGAGTGTGGGGTCCACGCCGACGGCTCTCCACGCGGAATCTTTTGAGGGCGTGACCGAAGTGCGCGCGGGGACGTACATGTTCAATGATCTTTTTCAGGTAGGTCTGCACTCATGCCGGATGGAGGACATTGCCATCTCGGTGCTCGCCACCGTTGTCAGCCACTCTCCAGGCCAGAACCACTATCTGATTGATGCCGGCATGCTGGCGCTCTCTCAGGACACGAGCGCCAATGAACATTGGGAGCAGGTCGGATATGGTCTTGTCCGGGACGAGACCGGAACCCTGCTGGAAGGTCACTACGTGGCCGATGTCCACCAGGAGCACGGGTTCGTCAAGTCGACCCGGCCCGTCGCGTTCGATCGGGTGCCGATCGGGAGCCGCCTTCGAATTGTTCCCAATCACGCCTGTTCTACCTGCGCCATGTTTGATGAGTACCACGTCGCCGACGGAGGCGTTGAAGTGGCCGAAATATGGGGACGCACGAACGGGTGGTAGATTAGTTTCCAGCTCCGCCCTAAGGGAGTGCTAAGGATCAGCTCGCCGGGCTGGACGAAAACGGCTTGTCTCCGGCTAGTGTGATGCGATGCATCCTGCGCCGGAACCCCTGGTAGTCATTGACCGGGATGTGCAGGGTGCAGCGATTGTCCCACAGGGCCAGGGAACCTTTTCGCCAGCGAAAGCGGCATGTGAACTCGGGTTTAACCTGGTGCCCGAAGAGGTAGTCGAGCAAGGGCCGGCTCTCCTCCTCCGTCCACCCCTCGAAGTGGGTGGTGTGGCCGGCGTTGACGGAAAGAGCGCGGCGACCGGTCTCGGGATGGGTACGTACGACGGGATGCCTGGCGACCATCTCCTGGAGCTGCGCCCCGGCCTCACGCAGTCGATCTTCTCGCGTCTTGGAGATCAGGTCCTTGGTCGAGGTGTTCACGCCCATGAGAGGACTGAGCGTCTTTCGAAGGCCCTCCGAAAGGGTCTCGAAGGCCAGGTACTGGTTGGCGAAGAGGGTATCGCCGCCGTAGGGGGGAATCTCCAGTGCGTAGAGCATGGTTGCCATGGGGGGGCGTTCCAGGTGAGCCGTGTCGGAATGCCAGACACCACCGAAGTTCACCGTTTCGTGCTCCAGCTTGGTCACCGGCGTGATCAGCGGGAAATCGTGCAGTCCCTTCATCTGCGGGTACTCCATGGGCTGTCCCAACGACTGAGCGAAGGCGATCAGCGCCGGGGGGGCGAGTTCCTGGTCAGGGAAGAACAGGACGAGATGATCCAGGAAGGCCCGGCGGATCTCGGCTACGACCTCGCCTTGCAGGGGACGATCCAGGTCCAGGCCCTGAATCTCGGCGCCCAGCGCTCCGGTGATCGCTCGGATCTCAATACAGCGATTGCCCTGAGTCACGATGACTACCCGTTTACGTTGAAACTGCTTTCCGGGTTGATTTCACGCAGTCTCGAGAAAGGTGCCAGCGGCAGATCATAGCCCTTGTGAACCGCCTTTGCCGTGACTGGATCTCTGTCGTGATCCTGGCCGTTCTTACACCGTTCGATGAGATTCGCCATGGCCCAGCCGACGACAGGAGCCGTCTTGAACTGGTTGCCACTGGTTCCGACCGCCATGTAGAAACCCTCCAGGTCCGACCTGTCATAGATTGGAATCCAGTCATCACTCACGTCGTAGAGATCCGCTATGCCCTTGGGTCGGTTGGGTATCTTCAAATCGGGAATCCGCCGGGCGGCCCGATAGACCTGGGCTTTCCATTGAGCTTCCGTCACATTGCGGTTGAAATGGTCCGGGTCTTCCACCCATTCCCGTTCATCGCACTCCGGGTCCTCGCTCCCCACCAGGATGCTGTTCCCGGTGTCCGGCCGCAGGTAGATTCGGTTGTCACCGTCCGAGGTGTGAATCCCGTCCTTTCCAAAGTCAAAGCCTTCCGGCGCGACCACGTGATGCACCTCGTGGCGCAAAGCCATGGTCTTGATGCTCATCATCTCCTCCATAGACAAGTCCTTTTTCTCCTCGCAGCCCGGCATTGTAAGACAGATACAGGAAAAACCGGCGATCAGAGTTCTTCTGGATGAACTGGATGGCTTGATCGGTCAGGATGTCCGTGATGTAGCCGGTGGTCTTGACCAGGTCAGTGCCCTGGTAGAGCTGATCCGGCTCGAAGTAGCGGGTGACGAGTGCCAGGGGCAGACCGAAAAACTCATCGAAGCCGCGCCGGGTGGGGTGATACTTGAGGTAGCGTCCCAGATGCCACTTGCCGATCAAAGCGGTTTCATAGCCCTGTTCCTGGAACACCTGCCCCAGGGTCACCTCCTGGACGCTCATCGTTTCGAGTCCCATGTAGGTGTCGACCGTACCCGTGCGCTGGTAATGCCGGCCGGTGAGCAAGGCGGCCCGGGTGGGGGCGCAGAGAGGCTGTGCATAAAAGTGGGTGAAGCGAACCGATTCCCCGGCCAGACGGTCCATGACGGGAGTCTGAATGTGAGGATTCCCATAAACGCCCACATCCCACCAGCCCTGGTCGTCGGTCAGGATCAGAATGACATTGGGACGGGTATCCGATGACTCATTCCGGGCAAGACTGTAAAAGGCCAGAGAGCCCATGACAACAATCCCGAGTGTGAGTCGTGATTTCCATCCTGGTGCGCTTACTTCCCGTGGCTTCATCAACAACCTTTCTGCTGGACCGCTTTGTGGACCGGAGAATGATCTCAACCGTTCCGGATCAACCGACGGGCAGGCGAATATAGCGGCCCGGGCTCGTCGGATTAAAGGTCGAGGACCAGGCGAAGGCCGTCGTCCACCGACAACAGGTCCGGGGAGGGCAGAGGTCCAACACACTCCAGAAAATCTGGGCGAAGAACCTTCTGAACGTCGTAGACATTGGCCACAGACGCTCTGGGAAGGCGAGTCGAACGCCGGGGCAGTCGGACGTTACCGGGCAGGCCTTCCAAGTGGACACGACTGGTCAGGGGAACAACCAGAAAGGACATCACGCGAGGCATCCGAACCAGGTCCGTCTGAACGACAAGGGCGGGTCTGCGCTTATCCACTCGCACCCACCAGACCTCGCCACGTTGGGGCAACCCCTCACCATTCATCGCCGCCGTACTCCTCCGCCATCCGCCGCTTCTGATGAGCTCTCCAGGCTTCTTCGTTCTCTGTCACATCCCAGCCGTACCGGTCGATGTACCTGCGAGTCTGGTTGCGAACCTTCTCCGCTTCCAGAAGTCTGGCCAGTAATCCAGAGCGTGACAATCCCCGACGCTTCGCCTCTTCATCGGCGAATGCAATCAGATCTTCCGGTATCGATACTCCAATCTTCAAGGTGCTACCATTGTAGCACTCATGAGAATACTATGGTATACTTATGATTATTACCACCTGTATGAAAAGGTTTGCACTTCGCCCCTCTCACTTCGCACTTCGGGGATGATCACTTCAGCCACCCGGGATACTCGGCGCCGTTTCTCTACGCCTACACGCAGCGCAGCGGTCTTTCAGCCGTGCAGGCTCCCGAGAAGACGTCCAATGCTATTTTCGATGCCATGCGAGCCCGCCGTACCTATGCCACCACCGGGCAGCGAATCATCCTGGATCTGAACCTGAACGGTTCTCCGATGGGCTCACGAACCCAGTTCGCTCCTGCCCGCCGGATCCAGGGAAAGGTCATGGGAACGGCACCCATCGACAAGGTGACGCTGGTCAAGAACGGACAGGACATCGAAACCAGGGATTTTCTAACTGCGACGAGTGGTGGCGGCCGCCGGGTGGAAGTGGTGTTTTGGTCACAGTCCGATCCCAAGACTCGGGGGAACCCACGTAGCTGGGGGAGGTGGGATGGGACGCTGCAAATCAAAGGAGCCGATCTGGTCAGCCTCTCTGCTCCCTCCATTCGCAATCGCGTCCTGCAGAGTGTTTCGGTCAGTTCTGATAACCCGAGGGAAATCGATTTCGTGCTCATGACCCGGGGGTCGGAGAAATCGATCATCCTGGAGTTACGTAGCGTCACCCCAAACACAGTGATCGAGGTGGATGTGAAGCTCGCGCCCGACCCCGTGGCAGCTTTTTACCGTCGCTTGACCGACCAGGGGTACACCAGCCTGGGGATTCTCTCTCTCCCCGGGAGTGCCAGATTTCGCTTTCGTGACTTGAAGGCAGGAAAGACGACGAGAAGCTTCTCGGACGGCTCCTTTCACGATTCCATTACGCTGCGGCGAATCCGTTCCGATGCCCCCCTGGATCAGGAATTCGAGTTCACGGATACCGACCATCCTCTTCCCGGAGACCACTACTATGTTCGGGCCACCCAATTGGATGACGGCGTGGCCTGGTCCAGCCCCCTCCCGCTCTTCGCCACCGTTTGATGTTCCCGGGTGCAGAAGGAAGCTTGGTGGTGGATTGCGAGAGTGGGAGGAGCCTCGGGGCTGCGTCCGGGAATTTAAACGTCCGCCTCCCCAAGGCTCCTCCCACTCTCTTGACGTTCCCAGAGCCCCCTCCCACTCTTCGCCAAGTGTGACAGTTCCTGGCGTGACGCTCCGTGCCGCGAACCCGGATAGTGGCGCAGCCAATCTCATTCGTTCTTGAATTCTGAAGACACGGCCCCCCGCACGCTTTCTACACGATCTCCCAGCGCCACGACCCAGGGGGTGGTGGTTCGCTCCGCTGTCAGTAGAGGAAGGTCCAGGCTTTCACTCAAGCTGATGAACACAGCGTCGTAAGCCGTGGCCCGGTACTTCAAAGCGGTTTCCAGCACAGCCTCTCGATCGGGTTCGGCGATCTCCAAAGGCGCCTCGAGGTGCAGATCATAGATCTCCCTTGCCAGAGAGGACTCGAGCTCCGCTCGACTGACATAGATGCGCAGGACGTTACAGAATTCCCAGTAGTGCAGCGAAGGGACCAGGAGGCGAATGCGGCCATCCAGTACACGATTCTGCCAGGAGCGGGCCGACTTGCTGAAGACTTCGGGCAGATACCAGGCCACGGCCACGCTAGTGTTGAGAACCAGGCCCGTCATCTCGAATCCCGATCGGCTCGCAGCAGCTCTGACGGACCCTGCCGCAGACGCAGGCCCTTCAGCTTTTCTTCGAGGTTGTGGAGACGGTCCCGGTAGGTCATCCGGCGATGCTCGTCAGCTTTGACTTCGACAAAAGTCTGCAGCGCTTCTTCAACCAGCTCACGTTTCGACCTGGCTTTAGTGAAGCGCATGGCCTCGCGAACGAGATCGTCATTGAGTACGATATTTGTTCTCATACACCTAAGTATACACTAATGTATAAAGGAGTGTTCATCGTTGATTTAGGCTAGAGCGGAGAGATTCTCAGGTCGCCAACGCTCCCGGCCACATTGAACTCGGCGAATTCCTCCTCTCCGCCTTGGCGGCCACCCATCATGAACGTTCCACTCGACACGGAAGTGGGATTTGGATACATTGATCCATCCATAATGCATTGATCTTTTGAGAGGAGGTCCTCGAATGTCGTTGAAGCTTCCTTCTGAACCCCAGACGGAAATCACCGACCGTCAGGTCGAGCAATATGAACGAGACGGGTATGTCTGCCTGCGCGGAGTGTTTCACACGGATTGGGTGGAGTACATGCGCGATGCCGTAGAAGAAGCGGCAGCCGGCCCCGGTCCCCTGGCCCAGGTCTACACCAAATCGGAAGAAGCGGGACGCTCCTGGGGCGACCACGCCTGTTGGGAGCGGATCCCGGAGTTCCGCAACTTCATTTTTCATTCCCCTGCTCCTGCCATTGCAGCCCGACTCACGGGATCTCCGCACGTGAACCTTTTCTACGATCACTTGATCGTCAAGGAACCAGGGACAGTGCAGCGGACACCCTGGCACCAGGACCAGCCCTACTGGGCGGTCCGGGGATGGCAGATCATCACCCTGTGGACACCTTTTGACCCGGTTCCGGCGCACAACTCGCTGGAAGTGATCCGCGGTACCCACCGTGGTGAGGCCTACAACCCGTTTCACTTCACCACCCGGCAGCCCTTCGAGGGAACCGGACTGCCCCTGATGCCCGACATCGAGTCGAATCGCCAGGATTACGAGGTCGTTGCCCACGAAATGGAGCCTGGAGACTGCCTGGTCCTGCACGCCATGATGATCCATGGAGCTCCCGGGAATACGCGCAGCGAGGAGCGACGGCGGGTTCTGATTACTCACTGGGCTGGAGCCGATGCCCGCTACAAAGTCGTGGAAGGCGAGCTGGCCATCAACGCTACCGATCCCGGGCTCGAGGATGGAGATCCGCTGGACGGGTGTTCACACTATCCGCGCGTCTGGCCGCCGGAAACGCGAGCCCAGGTGTAGTGGAGTTCATCGAGCTCCAGATTGCAGATTGCGGTTTGGGAAAGTAGTTCGTTACTAACTATAAGGCGCCTTGGGGCGGCGACCGGGAGACGTGAACTTCATATGAAGCAGTCGCGGCCTGAGGCGCCTTCCACACTACCTGAGGCCCCGCATTCCTGAGGCCTCTCCCAACCTGCTGTTTGGAATATGGAATTTCGAATCTGGAATGAAGGACTAGAGGTAAATCATGGCAATTCCTAAGGCGGAGTGGATTTGGATGAACGGCAAGCTGGTACCCTGGGACGAAGCACAAGTTCATGTGCTCTCCCATGCCATCCACTTTGGCAGCAGCGCCTATGAGGGTATGCGAGCCTATGCGACCCCGCGTGGACCCGCCATCTTTCGTCTGCAGGCTCACGTCGATCGATTGTACGACTCGTGTAAGGTTCTCTACATCGAGGTGCCTTTCTCCAAACAGGAGTTCAGCCAAGCCGTTCGCGAAACCGTCAGAACCAATCAACACAAGTCGTGCTATATCCGACCGATTGTCTTTGGCGGATATGGAGAAATGGACTTGTTCCTGACGGAAGAAAACCGAATCGAGGTGGTGGTCGCCAGCTGGGAGCGAGACGCCTACTACGGGTCGGAGGCACACGACCAGGGTGTGGACGTAGCGGTGAGCAGCTGGCGGAGACCGGCCCCGGGTACACTTCCCCTGATGGCCAAACTGGGCGGGCATTATATCAGCTCCCAACTGGCAGCCCGCGAAGCTCAAACCGGCGGCTTCGCCGAAGGGATCATGCTCGATGTCTTCGGTCACATCAGTGAAGGGCCGGGGGAGAACTTGTTCCTTGTCCGAGAAGGTGTGATCTACACGGCCCCACTGGGGGCTTCCGTGCTGCCTGGAATCACCCGTGCCAGTGTGATGACTCTGGCGGGTGAGTTGGGTTACGAGGTCCGCGAAGAAAGCATGGCTCGTGAGATGCTCTACTTGTCCGACGAAGTGTTCATGACGGGAACTGCAGCAGAAATCACGCCGATTCGTTCCGTTGACCGACATCCCGTGGGGGAGGGCGGACGAGGCCCAATCACTGAAGCTTTGCAGACTGCCTTTTTTGGTATCGTGCGCGGTGAGGTTGAAGATCGCCATGGCTGGCTGAATTTCGTCAACGAGTAGGAGAGAGAATGAAGCGGAAGAAAATCACGATTCTGGACCTGCAGCGCAAGAGAGATGAAGGTGAGAAGATCCCCATGCTGACCGCCTTTGACTATGCCACGGGCAAGGTTGCAGATGAGGCAGGCATTGATGTCCTGCTGGTGGGCGACTCGTTGGGTATGGTCATCCTGGGTCGTGACCATACGGTATCGGTCACCATGGAGGAGGTTCTGCACCACTGCGAGGGTGTGGCCCGTGGGGCCAGGCATCCACTGCTGGTGGGCGACATGCCCTTCATGTCTTACCAGGTGGATGTACGAGAAGGTATCCGCAATGCTGGACGCTTCCTCAAAGAGGGCAGCATGGATGTGGTCAAGCTCGAGGGAGGCCGTGAAATCGCTGCTACGGTGAAGGCCATTGTAGATGCCGGCGTTCCGGTGATGGGTCATATCGGCTTGACCCCACAACACATCTCGAAGTTTGGCGGCTATCGGAATCAGGGCAAAGACGTTGCCAGTGCCCGGGCCGTTATTGATGATGCCCTGACCCTGGAAGACGCCGGGCTCTTCTGCCTGAGCCTGGAGGCGGTTCCGGCCCCGGTTGCCAGGCTCATTACGGAGCGAGTCGAGATTCCCACAATTGGAATCGGCTCCGGACCCCACTGCGACGGACAAACTCTTCTGATCTACGATTTGGTGGGCCTTTTCGACCGTTTTGTGCCCAAGTACGTCAAGCAATACGCAAAGATTGGGCCCCTTATGCTGGAGAGCCGTCAAGACCTATCGCCAGGAGGTCATGGAGGGTGTCTTTCCGGACGCGGATCATAGCTACGGTATGCCCGAAGAGGCTTTGCAGGAGTTGTTGAAGGAGCTGGAGGAGGCACCTGCCTAGATCACCGGGAGGTTCCATGCGCGAAAACAGGCTGCGCCGTATCTGGAGCGAGGGACAAACGGCAACCGGTCTCCTGCTTGTGGTCCCGAGTGCCTACTCTGCCGAAGTGCTGGCCCACCAGGGTTGGGACTTTCTGTTCGTCGACATGCAGCACAGTGCCATCGACGAGCGGGCGGCCACCGACATGCTCACGGCCATCTCCACCACCGATACGACTCCCCTGGTTCGAGTTCCCGGGCTGGACCCGGGGATGGTCGGCAAGATGCTGGATGCGGGGGCCTACGGCATCATCTGTCCCATGATCGACACCGCTGAGGAAGCCCGAAGACTGGTGGAAGCCTGCCGCTATCCGCCCCTGGGAAATCGCAGCTGCGGTCCTTTTCGGGCACGTCTCTACGGGGGAGCGGACTATGTCGAGCACGCCAATGAGACGGTTCTCACGCTGGCCATGATCGAGACCCGTAAGGCTCTGGAGAATCTGGAAGAGATCGTGGCCGTACCCGGCCTGGATGCCGTCTATGTGGGGCCTTCCGATCTTTCTTTTGCCCTGGGCTTGACGCCTAAATGTGACCAGGAGGAGAAAGTGTTTCTGGAGGCGATGGATCGAGTCGTCCGGGCAGCCAACGCACAGGGTGTCGTGGCCGGGATTCACAATGGTGCCGCCGCCTATGCCCAGCGCATGATCGACCTCGGGTTCCGACTGGTTTCCATCTCGACCGATGTGGATTTGATGACGGCCGGCTGCCGGGACATCCTCGACGCCGCGCCTCCTTCCGATCGCGGGAAATGAGCCTGTACGTGGTCATCGGAGGTCTCCTGATCTCTCTGCTCCCGCCAGCGCTTCAATCAAAACCTCGACCGCCCGAGGCTCTCATGATCGAGTTCGGGATTCGGGATCACGAATCGACTTCCTGGGATGGTTCCGTGACGCTCTCGGGAGGAGAGATCGTCGAGCTTCGCGGCCATCACTTTACCTCCGAGCACCGGATTGACGGGCATACCTGGACGGCGGGCAGCACTTCCTGGCCTGCCTCCTACCAGGTGATGCATCCCCGCGAGGTCCCGTTTCCGCACGCCACGCGCGCCATGGCGGTGGGTATCACCGTCTACTACCGGGCTCCTGTAGCGGCCAGGCTCAGTGTGAGCACGAAGGAGGGCGACTTTGCCTTCCGTCTCGGTGACCTCCCGGGGACGGCACCACTCTATTTTCTGGAGTCGCGCCTGAAAGTTCACAGGGTTCCCGCCATCGCCCAGATCACGACCGCGGACTACGAGGACGACTATCCCTCCATCAGCGCAGGCGAAGATGGGACTCTTTCGATCACCTGGATCGCCTATCGAGAAGGGGCCGACGAGGTCTGGTTGCGCCGGCGCCGGGGCGGTGTCTGGGAGTCGCCGCTGCGAGTCAGCGACCAGCCTGGCGATTTGTACGGCACAGACTCGGCTGTTGACGCCGAGGGGAGGATCTGGGTGGTCTGGTCCCAGCGCGACGGCGTTCACTGGCACTTGAAGGCACGCTGGTTCGACGGACATTCCCGGGGCCCAGTCCAGCCAATCACAGCGGGCGCCGGAACCCATCTGTTTCACCGCCTGGTTGCGGACGCCCGGGGCAAGCTTCACCTGACCTGGCAGGGCGCCACAGACGGGCGTTTTCAGATCTACTACCGGTCCCGGTCAGATGGATCCTGGTCCCCGCAAGCTCAGATGAGTGATCCCGCCAGGCAGGAAAGCGTCAATGACTGGTACCCCGACGTGGCGGTGGACAGCAGCGGAGCGGCGTGGGTTGCCTGGGACACGTACGACGGTGGCAGCTACAACGTTCGTCTTCGTAGGGTCGACGACGGCAGGGCTGGAGAGGTGCTTCGAGTCACGGACACGCCGCGGTTTCATGCCAGACCCTCGGTTGCGGTGGATGCCCGCGACCGGGTCTGGGTGGCCTACGAACTGGCCGGGGAGAACTGGGGAAAGGACACGGGTTTTCTCCTCAAGGGGGGCACCGGTATCTATGAATCGCGCGACATTCGGGTGCTTGTCTACGACGGTTCAAGCTGGCTGGCTCCCCGCCAGCAGGTGAGCCACTCCGTCCTGCCTGGAGTCCGACGATATCTCCAGACCCCGCGCCTGGTTTCCGATGCCGCGGGACGGATGTGGATGATTTTCCGCCCCCGGACACTGGCCAACCGATCCGAATCGGACTGGGCCGCGGCCGGGAAGTGGGAAGTGATGGCCTCCTTCTATGCCGGCGACCGCTGGTCCGAAGCCACTGTGCTGCCCGAGAGTGTGGGGCGCAATGGCGGCCCCTTTGACGTGGCTGCCACCTTGTCCGGGCAGGTACAGGTGGCCTGGGTGACCGACCAGCGAGTCTGGGGAGGAGGGGACTATGGTCCCGCACCCGGCGACCATCAGGTGGCGGTGGCTGAGATGGCCAACCGGTTGAGTGAGAGGGCGCCCCTTCCCGCCTCGCTGGGAGCGGCAGGGAGTGAGCCCCCGGCACGCCTTCCTGCCGAGCCGCGGGAAAATGAGCAGGTGGCCGAGATTCGGGACTACCAGCTCACGGCAGGCGGGCGAACCTACCGGATTTACCGGGGAGACCTTCATCGCCACACGGACATATCCCGGGACGGAGGAGGAGACGGAAGTCTCTTCGATTCCTACCGCTACATGCTGGATGCGGCCGCCATGGATTTCTATCTGGTCACGGACCACAATTCCGGGGACAACCATGAATACAGCTGGTGGCGCATTGAAAAGTCGGAAGACATGTTCCATCTCCCGCAAAGCTTCGTGACACTCTTCGGGTATGAGCGGAGTCTCAACTATCCCAACGGCCATCGCAACATAGTTTTCGCCCAGCGAGGCCACCGACCGCTGCGAGCGACCCGTGAAGAGTGGGAGAACAGCACGGGTCCAATCCTGTACCCACACCTGCGCGAGACGGGAGGGATCGCCATCTCCCACACCTCCCACACCCGGATGGGGACCGATTGGAGAGACAACGATCCGGAGCTGGAGCCCATCGTGGAGATCTTTCAGGGGGCCCGAACTTCGGCGGAACACGAGGGGGCTCCGCTGGCTCCTTCTGAAGACAGGGAAGATCTGGTGGCTGGGAGCTATCGCCCCCTGGGTTTTGTCTGGAAAGCCTGGGAGAAGGGGTACAAGCTGGGCGTACAGGCCAGCTCCGACCACGTTTCCACCCACATCGCCTATGCCATGGTGCTGGCGGAAGACTTCACTCGAGAGGGTCTGCTCGATGCCATGAAGCAGCGTCACACCTATGGGGCGACCAGTAACATCCTGCTCGATTTTCGCCTCCGCGACGGCTCCGATGAGTACATCCACGGCGATGCTTTTGCGACTCCCAGTATTCCTCTCCTGTGGGTCAACGTGGTGGGCACGAACCGGATCAAGGAGGAGGTGGTGGTCCGGGACAATCTGTATGTGTACCGGCGAGACGGGGAAGGGGAGAGAATGGAGTTCACCTTCATGGACGCCGACCTCTCAGCCGGAGAGCACTATTACTATGTCCGGGTCGAGCAGGTGGACGGACATGTGGCCTGGGCCAGCCCCATCTGGGTGGATCTCAAGTAGTTCCACGTTCCACGTTCCACGTTCCACGACTAACGCTCCGGCTGGACCGTTGCCTCGCTGTCCACATCCTTCTCCCAGGCCGCCAGGGCCTGGCTCATGGCTGCGACTCGCTGCGGATGCCGGGCGGCCAGATCGACCTCTTCTCCCAGGTCCTGGCTGAGGTCGAAGAGGGCGGGCCCGGTTTCATCGTCTTCCCCCTGAACCAGCTTCCAGGGACCCTGGCGAACTGCGGTTCGACCGCGAAACCTCCAGAACAGGTTGCGTTCTCCTCCCTCGCCGCCCCTGCGCAGGTACTTGCGCAGGTCCACGCCATCGAGCGGGCGGTCCTCTGGAGCTTCCACACCGGCCAGTTCCAGCATCGTGGGCATCAGGTCGAGGCTGCTGACCAGCCTGTCGGAGACTCCTACCCGGAGGCGACCCGGCCACCAGGCCACAGCCGGTACCCGGTGGCCGCCTTCCCAGACATGGGCCTTGGTCCCTCGTAGAGGCTGGTTGGAGCCATTGCGATTGGCGCCGTTGTCCGAGAAGAAAAAAACCAGCGTGTTCTCAGCCAGGTCCAGTTCCTGAAGGGTGTCCAAGATGCGCCCGACTCCCCTGTCCATGGCCTCAACCATCTCACTGTAGGTTTGGGGAGCGCTTTGGAAGTCCAGGTCGCTCTGGACCATCTCTCCAGTGACTCGGAAGGCGGGGTCCTCGGGTCCCTGGTAGGGAAAGTGAGGAGCCGCGTGGGCCACCAGCAGGAAGAAGGGACGAGTTTGATTCTCTTGAATGAACTGGAGAGCGTGGTTCGTGATCAGGTGCGTGGCGTAGCCTTCTTCTACGGTTGTCTCCTGACCGTTCCACCAGTCGTAGACACCCGCCCGGTCGATGTGAGGCTTAGGATCAGGATCAAGCTAAGTCCGGTTTTTCGCATGGTAGTCATTATTTCGGGCCTCGCGGGATAGTTCAAGGACCTGGTTCCAGGTCCCACAATTTGGGGTTTCCTAGCGTGGGAGGGGCCTCAGCGCCGCGACCGCCGGGTACAATGTTCAAGCACCTCGGTCGCCGCCCAAGGCGCCTCCCCCATTCCAATCTGGGTATGCAACTCAACCTGGTGTCTCGCCCTGAAGAATCGCAACCAGGACATCGGTGTCGATGTTGCCGCCTGAGACGACACAGACCACCTTGCCGGACCCCGCCTTGCCGGCCAGGGCCGCGGCTACGGGGGCAGCGCCGGCACCTTCGGCGACGATCCGGGTTCGCTCCACCAAGAGCCGCAGAGCCGCGGCAACTTCGTCGAGTTCCAGGACCAGGGAGCCGTCCAGCAGATCACTGGCCAGGGGCCACATTTCCGCCAGGACGCCCTTGGCTCCGATTCCATCGACGAAGGACGGGACGTACTCCACTTCCCGGGGGATGCCGGCGGCCATGGAGGCCGCGAAGGGTGCGGCAGTCGTCACCTCGCACGCGTAAAGGCGAGTGTCGGGCTTGAGTCCCCGGATGGCTGAGGCGATACCGCAGCTCAATCCCCCGCTGCCCCAGGGAATGACGATCGTGTCAACGTCGGGAAGGTCCTCCAGGATTTCCAGGCCGATGGTTCCGTTTCCTGCCATGACGGCCGGGTCGCTGGCTGGATCGACATAGAGAGCTCCGGCCAGAGGTTCGTAGCCGTGGTCGATGCGGACCTGCCACCAGTCGTCGTAGTTGACTTCAACAATGGAGGCTCCCATCCGGCGAATCGTCTCCAGCTTGGTCTCAGGGGCCCGTTCGGGTACCACGATTGAACACTCGAGACCCAGGCGTGCGGCGTTCCAGGCCACACCCTGGGCAGCGTTGCCGGCACTGGCGGTGTAGACTCCGTGAGCCAGTTGGTCCGGCCCGGCCAGGGCGATGGCACTACTGGCGCCTCTCAGCTTGAAGGAGTTGATCGGCTGCAGGTTCTCGAGTTTGAGAAAGATCTCAGCCGGCAGGTTGTCACCCTCGAGTCGCACCAGCGGAGTGCGGAGAACTAGATCTTTGATCCGTTCCCGGGCAGCGAAGATGTCGTCAACGCGGATCTTTGTGTGTGGCTGCAATGCAGGATAAAAAACCAAGCCCCCTCCGGGCAGGTGCACAAGCGGGTTCTGCGAAGCTGGATTGAATCCGTGGATCCAACTTTTTATAGTCCATGTCGGTTGAGGTTGTCAAGGATGTGTTGCCTGGCTCTCTTCCTCTTCCTCTTCGCACGGCCGGGCCTTGTGCTTGCCCTGACGCTGCCATTCTCACTATGCTTGATTCATGCCATCACGGGATTGTTCTTGGGCGCGCACGGGTGCGATCGGCTGTGGCAGGTTGACTCGCTGGATCCTATCGCGATCGATCCCGCTCCTGCTCCTAACGCCACACTGCCTTGCGGGGGGGGCTCCGCCGTCAACGAACCCCTCCTCGACAGTGGATCGTCCCAATGTCGTTCTGATCCTGAGCGACTACATGGGATACGGGGATATTGGACCTTACGGCGTCCCCGACATCCGCACCCCACATCTCGATCGGGTGGCCGGGAGGGGGTCAAACTGACTCAGTTCTATGCTGCAGCACCCTTCTGCACTCCCGCGCGAATTGCGCTCCTCACGGGTCGATATCAGCAGCGGGCCGGACGGGAATCGACTGCCCGGGCGGATGACGCTTCCACGGCCTTGCCCACGTCCGAAGCCACTCTCGCGAGCCTCTTGAAGGGGGCCGGCTATGCCAATGGAATGTTTGGAAAATGGCATCTTGGCTACGAGCCCCGCTTCGGGCCGAATGCCCACGGATTTGACGAGTTCTTCGGTTTTCACGACTGGACGGTCGACTACTTCTCCCATCGGACGTACACGGGCGAGCCAGGCCTGTACGAGAACACGACCCCGGTCGAACGGGAGGGATATATTACCGAGTTACTGACGGATCGAGCGGTTTCGTTCATCGACAAAGAGGCGGCGAACCCGTTCTTTCTGTATGTGTCCTACAATGCCGCTCTTCCACCTGCTCAGCCCCCGGATCGTCCTTGGGACATCCGTGACCAGGAGACCTGGGACTCCAGTACCCGCCAGGACTATGCCAAGGTGGTCGAAGCCCTGGATGCGGGAATAGGCAGGATTCTCGATCAACTCGACCACCGCAAACTGGCTGAGAAGACTCTGGTGATCTTCAGTTATGACCACGGCCCGGATCGTCAACATTGTCACCGCCAGGACTTTGAGCTTCCTGGAGCTTTATCGTTCAGGTCGATCCCGGGATTATCCTTTCGGCATTGTTTCTATGCAGCTGAATGAGAAGGAAAAGGGTCTCGGCAATGTCATCGTGGCCGCCAAGATCAAGTTCGACGACGAGGACCAACTGGTAATCGAGAGCTACGGGCATCAGTACGTTCAGCTCAGCAACGTCCGCAAGCACAAGTAGAGATCTCCCTTGCCAACATTTCGAGTTGCACTCACCGTTCTGGTACTGACTGCTTTTGGTTTCGGCCAGGATCCGATCCGCTTCGGAATCGTGCTGGATGGTCCGTCCGAGAAGAACTCACAGCTGGTCGAGATCTTCCAGACCGAGATCTCGGTAGTTCTGGAAGGCGAGTTTGAGGCCCGTTTTTCACCGGCAAAAACCGTAACCGCGGATTGGACAGGCTCCAGTGTACGGGCAGTCGTGAGCCGCTTGCTCTCCGACCCCGAAGTGGACCAGGTTCTGGCCCTGGGCCTGCTCGCCTCCAGCGAGGTCGCCCGCCGGGGTCCACTGCCCAAACCGGTATTTGCCGCGCTGCTTTTCCAGCCCCAAATCCAGGGAGTTCCCATCGAGACACGGCGGCGTGCTCTCATTGACCCCGAAGACTTCGAGACCTTCGAGGTCAGTGGAGTCCGCAATCTCAACTATGTGATGCTGGGCAGCGATTACAACTCTATGTGAAGACCTTCCGGGAAATCGTGCCTTTCGACCGGCTCACCATCCTCGTCCTCGATGCCTGGCAGGAGTTGGATCTTGACCTGGAGGTGCTGGTTCAGAGCGAGCTAGCTGGTCTGGGTCTGTCTGAGGTTCGTACGGTCGAGGTGGGCTCCTCGATCGAACAAGTCCTGGCCCGCTTCCCGGCCCAGACGGAGGCCGTCTACGTGACCGAGCTGCCCCGCCTGGATCAAGGCGACTTCGACAAGCTCGTACAAGGATTGATTGCGCGGGGGCTTCCCAGTTTTTCCGCGACGGGAAAGACCGAGGTGATGGCCGGCCTGCTGGCCACCCTCGGACCCCAAGATGAGACCAGGCGGAGAGCTCGCCGGGTGGCCCTGAATATTCAGCAGGTCCTACAGGGAAAAGATCCCGGTGATCTGCCGGTTGGCTACCACCGGGAGGAGCGGATGGTGATCAACATGGCCACAGCCAGGGCGATCGGTGCGTCTCCCCGCTACCGAATCCTGCTGGATGCCGAGCTTCTAAACCAGGAAGTCAATCAGGGTGTCCGGACCCTTTCGCTCCCGGCGGTGGTGCGTGAATCCAGTCTGGCCAACCTGGACCTGGCGGCGGCGGATCGAACCGTGGCGGCGGGGAAGCAGACCGTCCGGGAAGCCAAATCGGCCCTACTGCCCCGTTTTGATTTGTTCGGGTCGGCCACCCAGGTTGACGGGGACCGTGCCTCCTTCATCCGCCCTGAAAAACAGCTGGGCGTCGGACTCTCGGCGTCGCAGCTCATCTACTCCGATGAAGCGTGGGCCGGCTTCGGGATTGAGAAAAATCTGCAGACGCTGCGGATAGAAGAGCGGGCGGAGCTGCGCCTGGATGTGATTCTGCAAGGCGCACAGTCCTACCTCAATCTGCTCCGGGCCAAGACGGTGGAACGGATCCAGCGAGCCAACCTGGAGCTGACCCGCACTAATCTGAACCTGGCCCGGTCACGCGTCGATATCGGTGTAGCCGGTCGCGATGAGGTCTTTCGCTGGGAGAGCCAGATTGCCTCCAACCAGAAGTCATTGCTGGATTCCCAGGCCGCTCAAAACCAGGCCATCATTGAAGTCAACCGGGTTCTGAACCGGCCTCTGGAAGAGTCGTTCATGACCGTGGAAGCGACGCTGGACGACCCCGAGATCATCTCTGGCTTTGAGGACCTGCGACCCTATCTCGACAATCCGGCCGGTTTCGACGTGTTCAGGGGTTTCATGGCGACCCAGGCCGAGCTGGCCTCCCCGGAGCTGCGCCAGCTGGATGCAGGCATCCGGGCCAAGCAGCGTGAGCTCACCGCGACCAAGCGTCGTTTCTTTCTTCCGGATCTGACTTTTGGCGGGGAGCTGTTTGGTCACCGCGATCATGGGAAGGGAACGGATTTCGTTCTCCCCGGACTCAACAACTGGGACTGGACCGTGCAGATACGGGCGACCTATCCCCTTTTCGAGGGGACTGCCCGCTACGCGCGCCAGACCAGAGCCCAGGAGGAATTGCAGGAACTGACGCTGCGGAGGCAGGCGACGGGGCAGAGGGTGGAACAGCGGATCCGCTCCATTCTGGAGGCGACCAATGCATCCTTTGTTGGGATCGAGTTGGCCCGGAGTGCGGCCGAGGCGGCCCGCCGCAATCTGGAGCTGGTGAGTGACTCCTACGCAGCTGGGGTGGTCGACATCCTGCGCCTGTTGGATGCCCAGAACTTTGCCCTGGAGGCGGATCTGGCGGCAGCCAATGCCGTCTACGACTATCTTCTCGATCTGATGGCCGGGCAGAGAGCGGTCGGGCGGTTCGACTATTACCGTTCTCCTCAGGAGAGACAGGATTTCCTGAACGAGCTTTCAGCGTTCTTTGCCCGGGCAGGACGACCCGTGCGGCCCTAGTACAAGTACCGAATAGATTGGAGAGGCGATATGAAGAGGCAACTCGATGACCAGGACCAGAGGATGAGTTTCCGGAGCCGTCCACGATCCCGCTCGGCGGGTGCAGAAATAAGCCTACTGGTTCTGCTGGTTCTCTCACCCTCGTGTGCCGAGGAACTGACCCAGGCGAGCTACGTGAAACCGGTCAAGACCGCTGTATTCGGGGGCTCCGGCGTATCGGAAACCCGCAGTTTCCCGGGTACGGTTCAGGCGGCGCAACAGGCGCGGCTTTCCTTCCGGGTGGCCGGCCCCCTGATCGAGTTACCCCTCTTCGAGGGACAGGAAGTCAAACGGGGAAGTGTTCTGGCCCGGATCGATCCCAGAGACTTTCAAACAACCCTCCGCAACCTGGAGGCCCGGGTGGCGGATCTGAAGGCCCAGTACGAGGCCATGCAGTCCGCCAGACCCGAAGATATCCGTGCCGTGGAGGCGAGTCTAACGGGAGCTCAAGCCCGGCTCCTGGAAGCCGAGGCCACCCTGCGCAGATATCGACGCCTCTACGAGAACGACAATGTCGCCAAGGCTGAATACGATCAGCGCCGGGCTTCGCGAGACGTGGCCAAAGCCGATGTCCGGACGGCGGAGGAGACTCTGAACGTTGCCCGTGAAGGGGCTCGCCCCGAGGATTTGCAGGCGATGGAAGCTCGCATCCGGGCCATGGAAGCCGATCAGGCAAGAGCTCGCGATCA
The DNA here is from genome assembly GCA_965248635.1 of Acidobacteriota bacterium. Lineage (GTDB taxonomy): Bacteria > Acidobacteriota > UBA6911 > RPQK01 > CBDAPI01 > CBDAPI01. Next base: position 2,151,936 of record OZ252114.1, read on the forward strand.
GCTCGAGGACACTACCCTGCGGGCTCCCTACGACGGAATTGTGGCGGAGGTCTACACGGAGAACTTTGAGTTCATCCGGGCTCAGCAACAGGTGCTCAGTCTGCAGGACATCACCGTGATCGAGGTCGTGACCCAGATCCCGGAGGTTCTCGTCGCCCAGTCTCGGCAGGAAGGAGTGGAGCCCGATCTGATCGCCCGCTTTGAAGGCCTTCCGGGCAAAGAGTTGCCCGCTCGTCTCACCGAGATTGCGGGCCAGGCCGATCCAGTCACCCGTACCTACGCTGTGACGCTGCAGGTGGCCCAGCCGGAAGAAGGAAACATTCTGGCGGGGATGACCGCGGAGATCTCCTCCCGAAAGCCCATGCAGGAGCAGACAGCATCGACGTTGCCCGTGTCTGCCGTGGTGCCTGGAACTCAGGGCGACTACTACGTCTGGGTCGTTGACGAAGACTCGATGGAAACCCGCCAGGTAACGGTCGAGGTCGGTGACCTGACCCGTGACCGGGCCATCGTCCTGGGAGGCCTTGAAGTCGGAGCCCGTGTGATCACGGCGGGTTCCAGCGCCATCAGTGCCGGCCAGCAGGTGCGGCTGATTACCGACGAGCTGAGGGAGCGAAGATGAATCTGGCCGAGTTCTCGATAGCCAGAAAGACTACCACCTACGTTGTGTCCGCGGTCGTTTTCGTGGGGGGACTGGTTACCTTTCAGGGACTTGGCCGCCTGGAAGATCCCGAGTTCACCATCAAGGAAGCGGTGGTGACGACGCTCTATCCGGGCGCCTCTCCTTTGGAGGTCTCCGAAGAGGTCACCGAGGTCATCGAAGAAGCGGTCCAGTCCATGGGCCAGCTCAAAGAAGTCCGATCTCTTTCCAAGCCGGGGCTCTCGATTATTTACGCCGAGATGCAGGAAAAGTACGACATGCGCACGCTGCCCCAGGTATGGGACGAGTTGCGACGCAAGGTCGGAGACGTGCAGGGACAATTGCCTCCGGGCGCAGGTCCTTCGATGGTGAACGATGATTTCGGTGACGTGTTTGGCGTCTTCCTGGCCATTTACGGGGAGGGGTATTCGCTGGCCGAGCTGCTGGATGTCGGGAAGATGCTCAAGCGAGAGCTCCTGCTGGTTCAGGACGTCGCCAAGGTCTCCTTCTGGGGAGCCCAGCAGGAAGCCATCTTTGTGGAGATATCACGAGCCCGCATGTCCCAGCTCGGGATCTCTCCGGATCAAGTCTACGGAACCCTGGGTATGCAGAACATGGTCTCCGATGCCGGCCGGGTCCATGTGGGCAAGGAGTACGTGCGCTTTCACCCCACGGGTCTGTTCGAGTCGGTCGAAGAGATCGGAGATCTTCTGATCCGCGGAGGCGATTCGGACAGCCTGATCTATCTGCGCGATGTGGCAGATATCAGTCGTGGCTACAAGGAACCGCCCACTGAGATCATGTACTACAACGGCCAACCGGCTGTGGGTATCGGAATCTCCGTAGCCCAGGGCGGCAATGTGGTTGTCATGGGGGAGGGAATCGAGGCCCGGCTGGAAGAACTCCAATCTCGGATCCCAGCCGGGATCGACCTGGGTGTGATCTCGTTTCAGTCTCGGGATGTGACCGCTTCCATCAATGCCTTCACCATCAATCTTCTGGAGGCGGTGGCCATTGTCCTGGTTGTGCTGTGGATCTTCATGGGCTGGCGCAGCGCCGTCCTCATCGGAGGAATTCTGGTCCTGACCATCGTGGCCACCTTCGTCTTTATGGGTTTTTATGAGGTCACACTGCAGAGGATTTCGCTGGGCGCGCTGATCATCGCCCTGGGAATGCTGGTGGACAACGCCATCGTGGTGGTCGAGGGGATTGTGATTGGAGCTCAGACAGGAAAGAAGCGTCTGCAGGCCGCCATCGAGACCGTGCAGGCCACCTCCACGCCCCTGCTGGGCGCCACTGTTGTTGCCATTCTGGCCTTTGCTGCGATCGGGGTTTCTCAGGACAGTACCGGGGAGTACTGTCGTTCTCTGTTTCAGGTCATTTTCTTCTCTCTGGGGTTGAGCTGGGTTTTTGCCGTTACCGTCACGCCCCTGGTCGGCATCTCTTTTCTGAAGGCTGGCGAGCAGTCCGAGGGCGAAGATCCCTACGGGGCTGCCCCCTACCGAATCTACCGGGGGTTTCTGGAAACCTGCCTGCGGCGTCGAGGGGTGACCATCCTGGTCCTGCTGGCCTGCTTCGCTCTAGCCCTGTACGCGTTTGGATATGTGGACCGGAGCTTCTTTCCCGACTCGACTCGTAGCCAGTTCTATGTGGACTACTGGCTTCCGGAAGGGACTCACATTCGCGATACCGCCGCCGACGTGACCGAGATCGAGGAGTGGGCTCGAGGTCTAGACGAAGTGACTTCGGCCGTCTCGTTTGTGGGCCGGGGTGCCTTGCGTTTCCAGCTTACCTACACGGCAGAAGACTTCAACAGTGCCTTTGGCCACATCATTATGTCGGTAGAGGACTACCGGCAGATCGATGCGTTGGGTGAGCAGATTGTAGACCATATTAGAGAGAAATACCCCGATTCCCAGTCCTGGTACAAGAAGTTCGTGGTAGGTCCCGGAGGTGGAGCCAAGATTGAAGCACAGTTCCGAGGTCCCGACGGCGCCGTCCTGCGCCGGCTTTCCGAGCAGGCCAAGGCGATTATGCGGGACGACCCTGCGTCCTCTAATATCAGGGACGACTGGCGGCAGCGAGTCAAACTGATCCAGCCCGTCTATGCAGAAACGCCTGCCCGCATCGCCGGCGTGACCCGACCGGACCTGACCGATGCACTGCAGATCGCTTTTGACGGCCTGACGGTTGGCCAGTATCGGGAAGAAGACGACCTCTTTCCCATCATTGCCAGAGCGCCGGCGGCCGAACGAGAAAGTGTCGACGCGGTGAAGAGCATGCAGATCTGGAGTTCGGGCGCCAATCGGGCCGTTCCCTTCAGCCAGGTGGTTTCCACGATGACAACCGGAGCGGAGGACCAGTTGATGCGCCGTATCAATCGGATGCCTACCATCCGGGCCCAATGTGACATGGGATTCGGGACCGCAGATGCTCTTCGCCGGCGCCTCAAGGACCGAATCGAGGCAATTGAATTGCCCACGGGTTACGAGTTTGAGTGGAAAGGGGAGTTCGGCAACTCCCAGGATGCCCAGGCGGCGCTTTTTTCCAAGATTCCATTCACCATCGTTATGATGATTCTGGTCGTCATCATGCTCTTCGATCGCATCAAACAGCCGATCATCATCTACCTGACGCTGCCTCTGGCGTTGATCGGCGTCACGGTGGGACTCCTGGTGGTCAGCCAGCCCTTCGGTTTCATGGCTCTGCTCGGTTTCCTGAGTCTTTCCGGCATGCTCATCAAGAATGCTATTGTTCTGATCGATCAGACGGATATCTATATCCGGGAAGGGATTGCCCGCTACGAGGCCGTGGTCCTGGCCGGCGTCAGCCGCTCCCGACCCGTGGCCATGGCAGCCCTGACCACCATGCTGGGGATGATCCCTCTGTTTCAGGATGCCTTTTTCAAGGCCATGGCGGTGACGATCGTCTTCGGGCTGGGCTTTGCCACGGTTCTGACCCTGATTGTCGTCCCGACTCTCTACGCCATCTTCTTCCGCATCCCCGCCCCGGCCAGGTAGGGCACGGGTATCTCCTGCTGGCTACTTGGCGGCCAGTCCAGCCTTGCGGACCTGTTTTCCCACCGCGTCGCACAGTTGGTTGATGAACTTCTCAACGTTTTTCGGATTCGTGGTCTTGCTGGTCCCGGCCCACAGCATTTGGTTTTCCGTCGCGGTCACGGAATAGAGGCGGGTTTCGATGAAGACGACCTGATTCGCGCTCATGTGGCCGGGCGTGTACAGGGTTGCCACGCCGTAGCCCCAGTAGCCGTAGAAAGTGGGATAGAAGCCTCCCACATAGTGGGCGCTACCCGGCGAGTAGCTGACCTCCTGATCACTGCTCACTACGCGCATCACCACGGCTCCGGTGATCCCCTCCGCTTCCAGAATCCGCTGGGCGCCCTCCGGGTCCTTCCGGAACACTTCCAGGGGCACCAAGGTGTGACCGGCGATCCCCACGGCTCCGCGCTCCGTCAGCTCACGAGCCAGGGTGGTCTCGGCACCCTGTCGCACGGCACGCTCGAAAGTGATCACGAAGGCCGCGATCTTCTGGCCCTGCCAGCTGGTGGGCTGCGCGGCGGGATTCTTCCAGGTTTTCTTAAACTTGACGCGTCCGCAGACGGCCAAGTCTGCGATGAGCAAGCCTGTGACGAGAGTGATGAGAATGGCAACTCGTGTCAGTCGAATCATGTTCTCGAACGCCTTACATATGCACGAGTAATTCACGCTTCACGTCTTCCCATTCCAGGATGGGATCGGCGGGATCCTGCAAGGCCTCCAGCCCCAGCTTCAAATCCTCCACCGTCAGGTCTCGGAAAGTCGCTGGGCGGGCAGGTCGGTCAGCACGAAGATCGCGGAAGTCCAGAACGCAGGCGAATCGGGAGAGAAGGAACTGCCGGTCGGGCACGACAGCGGGTTCCTGTGGAGGCTGAACGTGTACTGGCGCATCGAGGAGGCTGAGGGGGGCGCCTTTGTCGAGTGCCTGACCATCTCCCTTTCGCGCCAGATCCCCTTTGGTCTGGGCTGGGCCATCAAACCCTTTGTCACGTCCCTTCCCAGGGAGTCGCTGGAAGGAACGCTCGAGGCGACTCGTGTGGCAGTAAAGGGGACCGAGGGAGGCGAGTAGACGCCTCTGTTTTCTGGGGATTCTGCAGGATGGCGAAGTGTAGGAGCCGAGAGAGGGTTATCCGATCTGCAAGGAGATAACCTCACAAATCTAAATTCAAATTGGGAGGAAATTCGATGAAGAAGAGCTATTTGATTACGTTGGTATTCATATTGATGGCCACGCCCTGCTTCGGTCAGAAGATCTACATCGACTACGACAAGGATGCCATCAACAATGACTACAAGACCTTCAAGTGGGTCATCAGCGAAGAGACCTCGGTCATCGACTCGAGTCCGCTCATGCATTCGCGAATCGTAAACTCCATCGAGTACCATCTCACTCAGGGAGACATGGTCGAGGTTCGGGAAAACCCTGATGTCTACGTGACCTACCACACCGACGAGAAAGAGGAAATGCAGCTTCACACCACCAGCTTTGGCTATGGTACCGGCTCCAGTATGTACTGGCACCGCGGCTATGGGGGCGCCATGGGGGGCAGCTCAACCACCCGGGCCTACACCTATACCAAGGGAACCCTGATTGTCGACATCTGGGACGCCAAATCAGAAAAGCTGGTGTGGCGTGGCTCGGCAACGGCCACCGTCAAGGAAAACCCGGAGGCTGCCGCCAAGCAGATCGAGAAGGTCGTGAACAAGATGGTCAAGAAGTGGGCCAACATGAAGAAGAAGATGAAATAAGTAGTCGGCTGCGGCTACTTCTCGCCCTGCTGGGGGGGCATCTGGATGGCCAGTTTGGGTACGGCGAACTCGATGCCCTCCTCCCGAAAGGCCTTGTCGATGGCGACCAGCAGCTGGTCCTTGGCCACGAGGCCCCGGCCGAAATCAACGAAGGCCCGCAGCTCGAAGCGCAAGGCAGACTCACCAAACTCCAGCAGCAGGGCCTGAGGGGGCGGCTCTTCCAGGACATCAGAGTGCTGTAGGGCGACCTCCAGCAGCACGCGTTTGACCTGTTCCACGTTGGTCCCGTAGGAGACTCGAAGAGGAATCTCCAGGCGCCGTCGCGAGTCGGAGAGCGTCCAGTTGATCAGCTTCTGGGTGATGAACTCCTTGTTGGGGACGATCATTTCGCTGCGATCAAAGAGGGCGATGGTGGTGGCGCGAATCCGGGTATTCGTTACCCGGCCCTGCAAATGCCCGATGCGGACTGCATCGCCTACCCGCACCGGTCGCTCCAGCAGCAGGATCAGCCCCGAAACGAAGTTGGCCACGATCTCCTGGAGCCCGAAGCCAAGGCCAAAGGTGAAGGCCGCGACCAGCCACTGGGCCCGGTTCCAGGTATGGCCGACTCCAGATGAGGAGTCCCAACGTCAAAACAAAGAGGCGAGCCCAGAATAGACCGGCCCACCTGCGAGAGCCCGGAAACCCAGTTCACAGGTGAGGCGATCCAGAGCAGCGCCTGCAGAGAGTCTTCCGGGTTCGGAAAGATCGAGCCGGGGACACTCCGTGCCCACAGGACCCTTTCGTGCATGAAATTTCGAAGTGCTTCTCCTTCGGCCAGGAAGTTGTGGGAGAGAGTCACGAGCTCTACCAGACGTCCCGCGTAGCGTCCGTACTGCTCGACCAGGCGGTCCAGGAGCTCTCGTCCCGTGTGGACGAGGTCCCACACCCGCGTTCTGACCTCAGGAGCGATACCTCTATCAGCGGTCTCCCCTGCCTCATCCAGCAATCTGTCGATCTCGGATTCGTACTCGCGGAAGTGGGCGCGCTGTTGCTCGAAATAGATGAGCTGGTGCTGGACCTCAGGTATGAGGGTTTCTCGCTGCCGGATCTCGTTTTGCACTTCAGCGATGCGGGGGAACCCGGCCGGGAGGGAGGGCCACCACTGGGTAATATCGCCGGTGTGCCCAACGGCTTCGAAACGGCGTTCGGTCAGGGCGATGATGCTCTCGAGCTGCGTGATCTTCTTGCGAGTGTCGGTGAGCGCGGAATCGGCGAGCAGCGACTGTGCCATGACTCCATCCGGAGCCCACAGCATTTCAGCCAGTCGGGCCACCTCCTCGGTCATTTCAGTGAGTTCGGGTAGCTCTTCTGCGATTCCCTCGGCTCGGATTCGCACTTCCTGCAGCGACCTTTGCGCTTCACGGCGGCGAATATCACGCAGAACGACCTCGTGCAAGGCCGTTACGCGCTCGCTGCGTGCTACTTTCAGCTCGGCCACATCTCTCTGCCAGGGAAGCAGGACCGCCCGCTCTTCGACGAGTCGCAGTTCCGCCCGTAGCTCATCGCTGCCCGCCAGCAGCTCCGCCCGTCGAGCCAGAGCGCGGGTGCGAGCCGCCCGGCGCAGCTCATCCGACCCAACCAACTCGGAGGCTTCTCGAAGTTCGGTATTCACCGACTCGATCTCCTGGTCCAGCGTTCCCAGCCGCTGGGCGACTTCATTGCGGCGGCGCAGCCTCTCTGCGGCCAGTTCCTGAATGTCTCGGAGCGCCACCCGGAGAGAGCCGAGCAGCGACTGCTCTCGGGCCAGAGCAGTTTCCAGCCGCTCAGCGTTCAAGTCATCAGGAAGTGACGAGTCCACCCTGTCCTGGAGCCTGCCCAGTTCGATGCGCAGAGCTGCCACTCTGGATTGAATCCTGGTCCGCTCAAGTTCATGTCTTCGCACCCGCGTCTGGGCCTGGTTGGCAGACTCCAGATCAGCTATGGCCTGGTCGTAGAGTTCGAGGAGTTGCTTCTGCTCTCCCTCCTCCAGGCCAGTTTTCGCTTCAACCTGGCGTCTCAGGCTCCGGACCTCGGTCAGGCTCAGCTCACGGTCGGAGGGCTCCTCGACCTGGGCCAGCAGAGGCGATCCGCTGCAGAGAATCAACGCAAGAGCAGCGAGCAGGCCTGGGGCGGCCGGACCACGAAACTTCAGATGAGCCTTGAGAGTTAGGATCTTTCTTCCTCCTGCCGGCGCAAGAATACCTCAAATCCAGGCAATTGGAACGGTTTCGGAGTGAAATCTGCGGGAATGGCCGGCTGGTTTCCATCGCGCAGAGCGCTGACGGAAGGAGTCATAGTCTCGATGCCAGGGCTAAGGCCGCAGCGCCTACTGTCTCTCGACCGCCCACGAGACGATCATCCAGCACCCGCCTTCCTTTGCCCAGATGAGAGCCAGGGTACCGCCGTCCTTACCAAAGCGGAACTTGAACATGGTGGCGTGGTACGTGCCCGCTTCGGTTTGGCTGCGAGCCTGCTTCACCGCCTCGGCCAGCGCCGGGACCGGTTCACACAGGTAGCGCCCGGCATTCTCATCGGGAGCCGAGAAGGCGGCGAAAAACTGCCGGTAGGGGTGGTCGATGATAGTGTAGACGTTCTTCTGCCAGGGCTCTTTCCCCTGGATCGACTCGCTCGGGTTCTCCACGCCCTGGAGATGATCGTAGACTTCCTCGAAGACCTTCCTCAGAGCTTGGACGGCGTCGGACCGTTTCTTGACCTCGATTTCGACATCGCCGTCTTTTCGCACGCAGGCCAGAGCCTGATCGGACATGAAGTCCAGGGCCTGATCGTACCGGCCGCGTCCCAGCCAGTCGCTCAGGAATTCCTGGGCCGCGTCCGTTACCTTCTCCGGCGAGAATCCCATGGGACGATCCGGCGGTATGTCTACCGGATCGGGCGGAGCTTGGTAGCTGAGCAAGTCCAGAATCGTGCGCTGGTCCCTGTCCAGATCCCCGAAGAGACCGTGCCACCAGGCCTCCAGGCCCGCCCAGCGCCGGTTGTGAAGGTCGTAGTTCTTGCCGGCCCGGACATCCGAGTTGGACGAAGTGATGTGTCCGTTCCACATCGAACTGGGCATCTTGCTGGAACGGTAGTCGACGTCGACATCGGCCCTGGTGCCGTCTTCCGACATGGAGAACTGCATGGTAGGCGGTTTGCCGATCTGACGATAACTGACGGGATAACCGGCGTGATAGACAGTGTTGTCCTTGTCTCGAAAGAACTCTTTCGACTTCTCCAGGATCTCCTGAGTGTTCGGCTGAATCTCGAAATAGACTCGAAACTGTTCGTCTCCTCCCCGTCCGTAGTACTGGCCGGCAATTCGTTCTACTTTGACGACGCGATCCAGAGCCGTCCCCAGTGAGTTGCCCTGTTGGTCGGTCAGATCCGTGTTTTCCGACGGCGGTAAAGGTCGTCCTCTCCGAGATGCTCACCGAGGTCCAGTAGTCAGCAGCAGCGAGCTGCAGGCCGGTGTCCTGACTGTATCTCAGGGCATAGGCATCGAAGAGTTTCTTCTGGGTTGCTGAGAGCTTGGGGTAGTGGGATTGGTGGGGGGCTTGGCGGCTGGAGGGGCTGGCAATGGTCTTATCCGGCCACTCTCTCTCGACCCCTACGACCCTTACTCCGGCGATTTCTTTGCGGACGTAGACGAGCGTTCGACTCGAACCTCCTTCTTCCACGATCTCGGCGACGAAGTAGGTGCCGGGCCGACTGTCCCGCGCCTGGTTCGGGAGCGCCGCTCCACTGACGCCGGAGATCTGAAGGCTGGACTCCCGGACATTGTCGAAGGTGGACCAGAAGATCTGGACCCGGTGGGGATCCGCAAAGCCGTACTTGAGCCCCAGATCGGTAAACTTCAGCTCACTGTTCTCGATTCGGAAATCGTCCACCGGCAGAATCTTCGTCAAGTAATGACGTCCAATTCTGTCCCGTCTCTCGATGAGAGAGTCGGAAATCCATTGTTCGGCTTGCGGATTGCTGTACTGTCCAGTCTTGACGATCGTCCGAATATCTTCATCGGTCATGGACATGAGTATCTTGGCCGCCCAGAACTCGTCGTCTGGAAGCCTGTTCTTGAACGGCATGGACTCGTAGTTGGGTTGCCACTGGGCGGGCTCGAAGCTCCGGCCCTCGAATCTCCCCACTGCGGGCAGATTGGGGAAGGTGGCTTTCATCCACTTGGGAGTGAAGACCCCGAAATTCCCAAAATTGCGGGCCACACTGTCCATGGAGAAGATTGGATCAGGGCCCTCCCGGACCTCTTTCTGTCTTCCGATTCCGCTTCCCAGAGAGGCGAAAAAGTCAATGAAGTAGTGACGGATATGTCTGATCTCTTCCGAGCCAAAGTCTTCCTCGACGAGTATGTCGAGAGTGGTCGGCGCAGCGGCATAAGTATGATTGATCCAGGAGGCAAACACGAAGAATCCCCGCAGCGCCCTGAGGTGGTTCATGGGGAAAGAGATCGTTGGGATCATCCGCCCTGGTGGTGTAGAACTGGACGGGGCCCAGCGGAACTCCGGGAGGTACTCTGGTCGCCACGGCCCGGAAGCCGCGACCGGGGTCGATGGGCACTCCCTTCAGGAACTCGTCGATGTCTTCCTCCAGCAGGTTCCGAGTTTCTCCCATACTCGTAATGTCCGCTCCTTCTGCGGCTGCCCGGAGCTGACCGCGGTCGAAGTAGACGAGGTAATTCTCGGTAGTCCAATAGCCAAGTGCATAGATCAGCCTCGAGGAGACGACTTCGGCGCCCGTCGACATCTCGAGTTGTCCCGGCGGATCAAAGCGGAGAAAGTACTGCCTCTCCCGATCATCTTCCATCAGGATCCCGGGCCGGACACCAAACCGCTTGACGGCCAGCACATCCCACTGGGAACTGCCGGAGGGTGGAAACTCGTTCCCCGGTCCACGCTGTAGTTCTTCTGGCGTCAAGCGCCTCCTGGAGTGCCGGTTCACGAACCAGGCCCCATCCATCACCTCATCCATGGTATTGATCCCCAGGGCCGGGATGACACCGCTCTCCGGGTGTTCCTCGCCCGGGCTGGAGAAGGTGTTCGTAAAGTACTCGAGTACGGGGCTGAGTGCACGATACAGTGGATCGGGTGTGTCGAAGGGCGTGAGATCCTTCTCCAGGGGGTCGTCGGGAAAGAACTTCTGGGCGGCCGCGGATCCACCCGTCAGCAGGAGGATGGACAGGAGTACCGGAAGGTGCCTGAGATGTGCTGCTACCATCGGTCTTGCCGTCCAAAAAGCTCGCTGAAGGTGAAGATGAAACGCCAGCCCTCACTGCTGAAGGCGTTGTCCACGCGCATGAAAAAGGAGTCGAAAATCTTAAAACGCAGGCTCAAACCCCCGTCCCATTTCAGATTGCTCAGGTTCAGGACTCCATTTCGCGGGGCGACTTTGCCGGTTTCAGCGAACAGGCCGGCCTCCAGCCCGGAGAAGACGTACCAGCGGTGCTCGGCTACCGCGAAGAAGGCCGTCTGATCGGTAAACCGGTAGGGTTGAAAACCTCGCATCCGGTTGTTCCCGCCCAGATAGGGTTGCAGATAAAAAGGCACCGACTGGCCAGTGCTGGAAAACGCCATCATTCCCTCGACGCGCAGGGCCACGACCCGTGACTTGTTGTGGTAGGGAAAATACTGTTCAGCGAAACCGTGGATTCGATTGAAGCTGTGCTCTTTTCTGGTTCCGTCCCGGTACTGGCTGAACCGTACGTAGTAGTTGCCTCCCGCGCGTGGAGCGCCGGGATTGTCTCGGTAATCCACCTGGGTAGCCCAGCCCCAACGGAAATAGTCGACGTTCTGGCGCAGATCTGGAAATATGGTATCGATGGAGGGCTCCCGCGTGCCTTCGCCCGTGTGGACGAAATACCCTCCGGCCCGGCCGGAGATACTCAGCCAGTCCGTCAATCGGTATCCGCCGGTAACACTCAGGTCGGTGTCTTCCAGGCGGTAACTGGTCTGATTCTCCTCTAGAGAGTCCTGCCCCTGTCCGTAGTAGCTCATCGTGGGCGAGTTTTCATACTTGGCGTAAAAATCAATGAAGGCCCGTCCGCTGTTCAGTTTAGGGGAGTCAACGGAGAAGTCGAACAGGGTCGACTTTGCAGCCGTGGCGCGGGCGGTGACCCGAAACCCGAGTCGATCCCGAAACAGGTCGGAGCGGCGATAGCCGACGCCATAGGTGAAGCCGTTGTCCGACCTCATTCCACCCAGCACGACCGGCTGAAAGCCATTCGAACCCTGCGAGGGGTCGTCCAACAGCCCCTGTTCCGTGTACTTGTTGACGAGATCCACGATCTGAGACTGACGTTCCGGCTAGAGGCGGGCCACCTTGTCCCGCCTGAGAATTTCCAGCTGCTGCTTGCGGGTCTGGATCTGGCCCTGGGCGAGGAGAAGGTCTGTGAAGAGCAGTAGCAAGGCCAGCAGCACCAGGCCTGGTTTTCGATTCGGCGGTAGCGGTAAAGGAAAAGGGATCGCTGGCACCATCGAACTCGGATTAAAACAGGTCCTCCGGGACTTGTAAATAGACCTTTGGTCCTATCCCTGGTGCACTTAAGGGCAGTGGAGAGAAGTGTTGTGAATCGTTTTCTTTCCTGATAAAAATGCCCAGCCGGTGATTAAGTGGAAACGCTCTGGAGCTATCAATCGGAGACCGCCTTCCCGAAGGCTCGCGTGCGCCCGGGCGGGGCTGGTAGCGGTTGCTTGCGTCTGCTTGATGCCGGCGACCGTGCGTGCTCAGGAGCTGGAGCCACGGGCCTATGCCAGCTCTCCGACCGGGATGTCCGCATTCCTGTGGGTTTACGGGCGATCGAGCGGCGGTGTGGTTTTTGATCCAACCCTTCCCTTGGAAGATGTGACCGCCACCATCAACTCAACCGGAGCCGGGTATTTCAAGAGTTTTGGTTTTCTGGGCCGGATGGCGAATGCTTCTGTCTTCGTACCTTACACCTGGGGTTCCATCCAGGGCCTCCTGGAAGGGGAGTTCGCCCGCGGCACGAGGTCCGGCCTGGCCGATTCCCGCTTTCGATTCACCATGAACCTGGCCGGGGCCCCGGCTTTGCGACTTCGCGAGTTTGCGAGCTATCGCCAGAAAACCAATTTTGGAGTGGGTTTCACGCTCGCGGCGCCGACGGGCCAGTACGATTCGAACCGGCTCGTCAACCTGGGGACTAACCGCTGGGCTTTCAAACCCGAATTTGGGCTCTCCCATGCCCGGGGTAAGTGGCTGTTGGAAGTGGCCGGAGGAGTCTGGCTGTTCAGTGCCAATGACAACTTTCTGTCAGGCTCTTCTCGCACCCAGGATCCGATCGGGTCACTGCAGGCTCACGTCAGCTACCGGCTTCCCAGGCGCATGTGGGTGGGTTTCAACGCCAACTTCTTCAAGGGAGGACAGGCGCAACTGGACAGTGTGGACTCTGGGCTGGCTCTCAACAACTCCCGATTCGGGGCCACCTTCTCTATCCCGCTGCGCAGGCGGCACTCCATCAAGTTCAGCTACAGCAATGGCATATTCACCCGGGCCGGAACCGATTTTTCAACCCTGGGAGTAGCTTATCAGTTCGTGTGGCTGGGGTTGGGGAAATAGGTTTCGAGTTCCGGTTTCCGAGTTCCACGATGTTGGCTGAGATGGAATAGAAGCCGCCTGTAGTCTAGGTCTACCCTTTTTTTCCTGATAAAAAGGCCCGGCGAATGCTTCTCTCTTCGTGCCTTACACCTGGGGTTCCATCCAGGGCCTCCTGGAAGGGGAGTTCGCCCGGGGCACCCTTGATCAAGACTATCTGGAGTCAATCGAATTCCGGAAGCTCTCGGGAGAAATCCGGCATTTGGAACCCGGAACCCGGAACAATGTTATCGCTCGTGCGTAATCTGCAGGGCCACCAGCGGGGCCACCAGGACGGTCAGGTAGAGCTGTCCCAGCAGGGCCTGCACCCAGGCCAGGACGCGCGCCGAGGTAGAGTAAGCCGAGATGTCCCCGTAGCCCAGGGTCGTCATGGTGACAAAGCTGAAGTACAGCATCTGTGTCATGGGGCGCCCCGACTCCAGGGGAACATTGAGCGCAGTCGGATCCTGAGCCGCCAGCGCGGCAAAGAGGATGGCACACTGGATTCCCAGGAGGAGGTAGACGCAGACGCCGCCGTACACCTTTTCAGCCGTCACCTTTTCAGCCCGCAGCACGTCCTTGAGAATGACCACCTCAACCAGGCCCAAAAGCACCACGCTCAAAAATGCCCGAATGAGAGGTTCCGCGGGCAGTTCCACGACGTTTCCGGCCCAGTCCACAACCAGGGTGAGCAGGGTCAAGCCGATGACCAGGTAAAAAACTCTCCCCCGACTCGATACTGTGTAAACCACATTCAGCAGCACCACGGTAAAGAATATAGAAAAAAGAACGTGGCCCTGCCCGGCGGTCTCCACAAAGGGATACACCGTGATCATCAGGAGGAGAGAGATCAGCAGGGAAGAGAACCTGACGGGAATCAGCGAAGTTGCTTTCTGGCCTAGTCGCACTGCGATCATTCTTGACCCGGCCTCTGACATCTGTTGACCGTTGACTGTGGGTCCGTGGAACGTGGAACGTGGAACGTGGAACGTGGACGGTGGACCGTGGAACGTGGAAGAATGAGGAAATGAGACAGATCTGGATCGCTGGATTGTTGCTGTTCTTGAGTGGTTGCGGAGGCCCATCGGAGGTCACCGGCGAATGGGTCGCACTCTTTGATGGCGAGACCTTGGAGGGCTGGACGGCCAACGAGAACCAGGAGACCTTTCGTGTCGAAGACGGCCTGATCGTGGCTCATGGACCTCGGTCCCACCTCTTTTACACCGGTCCGGTCGCAGACCATGATTTCAAGAACTTCGAACTCGAGGTGGAGGCCATGACCACACCGGGCTCGAATTCGGGCATCTACTTCCACACCGAGTTCCAGGAAGAGGGGTGGCCCGCAAGGGGATATGAGGCCCAGGTCAACAATTCCCACACCGACCCTAGACTGACGGGAAGCCTCTACGGGATTGACGATGTCCTGGAACAGAAGGTCGGGGACAACGAGTGGTTCGTGGAGCGTGTCACTGTGAGAGGCCGGCGCATCATCATTCAAGTGAATCGGGAAATCGTGGTTGACTACACGGAGCCAGACGATCTCCAGCGACCTGAGAACATGGCCGGCCGGCTGTTGTCGAGCGGAACCATCGCTCTCCAGGGTCACGATCCCAGGAGCAAGGTCTTCTATCGCGAGGTCCGGATCAAGTTGCTGGACTAGCGTCGCTTGCAACCTCATGCTGGAGAAACAGGAAGAGTTCAACCGGCTTTTGGCCGGAACGATTGAGAAGATCGTGAGAGGAGTCGACCATGGATGGTAAAGATGTAGCTCGATCAGGAGTCGGTTTTGGTACTGCTCTGGCGATTGCTATCTCCTGGTCGCTTCACCAGTCCGTGTTCTGGGCCATCCTGCACGGGGTCTTCTCCTGGGTGTATGTGATCTATTACCTGCTGACAAGACGGTGAAAAGGCTCCCGATTTGGATGTGGGCCGCTGCCCTTCTGGGATTGCTGATCTCGGGCTGGGCCCTGTATCTGGAGCCCTCGTCACTCGGCGTCCGCCGGTATGTGGTTCAGGTGCCGGAATGGAGCGCCGCCAACCCCGCCTTGCGAATTGCAGTGCTGGGAGATCTTCATGTCGGTTCACCATTCAACGATCTGGTGAAGCTGCGGGAGATTGTTGAATTGACGAATCGGCAGCAGCCGGACCTGGTCTTGCTGGCCGGAGACTATGTGATCCAGGGAGTGCTGGGAGGAGCCAAGGTCGATCCCGGGAAAATCGCCTCTGTTCTGGGGAGGTTACAGTCCGCCACAGGCGTCTACGCCGTCCTGGGGAACCACGACCACTGGTGGGACGCAGAATCCGTGGCAGCGAGCCTGAAACGGGCGGGAATAACGGTCCTCGAGGATCAGGCAGTTCATCTTCAGCGGAAAGGCCTGGACTTCTGGTTGGTGGGGATCAGCGATTTCTGGGAGGGCGAACATGACGTAATGCGAGCGCTGGCCCCGGTGCCGAGGGAGGGTGTCATCATCGCCTTCACCCATAATCCCGACATCTTCCCCGAGATGCCAGAGAGAGTGGCTCTCACCGTGGCCGCACATACGCACGGCGGTCAGGTGTCCCTTCCTCTCATCGGGCCACCGATCGTACCCTCCGTCTATGGACAGCGTTATGCTGCCGGGGTCGTCGAAGAAGGCGGACGACATCTCTTCGTGAGTCCGGGGCTGGGAACCAGCATTCTCCCAGTACGTTTCCGGGTGCCTCCCGAGATTTCGATTGTGGAGATTCGGTAGGTCCAAGCCAGGACCCGCTTACTTCGTGCGCGCCACTGTAGCGCCAGGGGTCGAGCCGCGGGGTACGGATCGGCAAGCCAACAGTGGCGCGCGTGCCAACAAGCGCGTAGTAAACTGGTGGTAGGCCACATGACTAACACGACCACCCGCCACATTGACCTAACGATTCAGAGAATCGAGCAGTCCGGGGTGATCGCCATCCTGCGCGGGGATTTCGGCATCGGCCGCATCCTGCGGATTGCCGAAACGCTGGTCGCGAACCGCATATCAATCCTGGAGATCACGATGAACAGTACTGCTGCACTGGACGCGATCAGGCGTCTGTGTCGCGACTTCCAGCCTGGGGAGCTGCTTGTCGGAGCCGGGACGGTTCGGACGCTCGAGCAGTTCGACCGAGCCCTGGGGGCCGGGGCCGCTTTTACGGTGGCGCCCAACCTTGACCAGCGCTGTGTGCAGCAAGCTGAACGTCTTGAGGTCGTTCATCTTCCCGGTGTGCTGAGCCCCACTGAAGCGGAAGAGGCTTCTCGCCTCGGCAGTCGGCTGGTGAAGTTGTTCCCGGCCGATTTGCTGGGAGCAGGTTACCTGAAAGCGCTGAGGGCTCCCCTGGACGATATCGGATTCGTCCCCACGGGCGGTATCGGACCCGAAAACCTGTCCGAGTATGTGCGGGCCGGCGCCCGTGCCGTGGGAGTCGGAAGTTCGCTGATTTCGGGACCGGGCCAGGAGACGACTGAAATCCAGGCCCGTGCGCAGGCCCTTCGGAAGGCGTGGGAAAAGGCCCATGACCGCTGATGCCCGTTTTGACGTAGCCACGCTGGGAGAGGCCCTGATCCGGCTCAGCGTCCCTGCCGGAGAGCGGCTGGAGAGTGCGACCCGTTTTCACGTCAACCCGGCTGGAGCCGAAGCGAATATGGCTGTTGCGCTCAGTCAACTGGGACGAAACTGTGCCTGGGTCGGAGCCCTGCCCCGGAACCCAATGGGGAGGCTGGTGGCCGGCCGGTTGCGAGCAGCAGCCGTGAATCTCAACGGCGTGGTCTGGTCCGAGGCGGGGCGAATCGGTACCTACTTTGTCGAGTTGGCTGTGCCTCCCCGGCCCGTTCAGGGCCTGTATGACCGGCGCGACTCCTGTGCTGCCAACCTCACAGCCGACCAGGTCGATTGGGATCACTTCCTGAGCAGCCGGATTCTTCATCTGACCGGTATTACTCCCGCTCTCTCCGAATCCTGTAGCCACCTCATTTCAGAAGCTGTCGAGCAAGCCCGTCAGCGTGGCGTTCCCGTCTGTATTGATGTCAACTACCGAGAGGGTCTCTGGTCAACGGAAGAAGCCAAGGCGACGTTGACTCCCCTGATCCAGAACGTGGAAATTCTGATCTGCGGACGAGATGACGCTGCCCGGGTGTTCGGCCTGCAGGGTGACGACAGCGAGATCATCCGGAATCTGGTCCGGCTCTCTCAGGCGAAGCATGTGGTCCTCTCGCGGGAGGCTGATGGTGCGCTGGCCTGGGACGGTCGGTCCTTTTTCCCGCAGGCGGCCCTTCCCGTCAGTGTCATCGACCCGATTGGAGCGGGAGATGCACTGGCGGCAGGGATTCTCTACGGCTGGCTGGGGGGGGACCTGGAGCACGGATTACGCATTGGCGCGGTTCTGGCAGCTCTGGCTCTGACTCAGAAAGGCGATATGATCAGGACGACCCCTGCGGAGGTCAATTCGCTGCTCGAAGAAGGAGCGGGCGGGATCAAGCGCTAGGCGCTCGCTGGCGCGAGCGCCGGTTAGTGGTAACCAGTAACCAGTAACGGTCGACCTGTGCGATTTGCACCGGAGATTCGCTACGATGAGGCCCCCCGACTGAAAGATCGAGTTTATGCCGTCGAACACCTTTCCTGCCCTCATCCTGCTGCTTTCGCTGGCCGCCTGTGTACCTGGAGGCGCCGACCCTGAGGCCGAGGCAGCGGTGGTCTTCGAACCCGACGTAAAAGGGCCTTCCAGCGAGGCCGGGCGGAATCTCCGGCATTTCCGCACTGCTGATCATCTCGTGATTGATCTGGTGGCGGCCGAGCCTTTTCTGGCCAACCCGGTTTCCTTCGATATCGACGTGCAGGGGGATATCTACGTCACCGAAACCTTTCGACTCCATCAGGGTGTGACCGACATGCGAAGGAACATGTCCTGGTTGGAGGAGGATCTGGCCAACCGGACCGTGCAGGACCGCCTGGAGACGATGCGCCGAAACCTGGGTGAGGATTTCGAGTCTTCTCGGGGCGCCACCGATCGCATCAAACTGATCCGGGACAGCGACGGCGACGGCGTGCACGACACACACACCGTGTTTGCAGACGGGTTCGACGACTATCTCTCGGGAATCGGTTCGGGCGTACTGGTGGATGGGAGAGACGTCTATTACACGAACATACCCGACCTCTGGAAGCTGCGGGATTCGGACGGCGACGGCCAGGCGGATTCCCGTGAGTCTCTGAGCCGGGGCTACGGCGTCCGTTTCGCGTTTTACGGGCACGACCTGCACGGCCTGATTAGAGGCCCGGACGGTAAGATCTATTTTTCCATAGGGGATCGAGGTCTGCATGTTGAGACCCCGCAGGGGGCGGTTTCCTATCCCGATGAGGGGGTCGTTTTGCGCTGCAACCCGGACGGCAGTGACCTGGAGGTGGTACACCGGGGTCTGCGGAATCCCCAGGAGCTGGCCTTCGACGACTATGGGAATCTCTTCACTGGGGACAACAACTCGGACGCTGGGGACCTGGCTCGCTGGGTACAGGTTGTTGAGGGAGGCGACAGCGGCTGGCGAGTGGGGTATCAATACCTGACAAAACCGATCCCCCGGGGACCCTGGAACCTGGAACGCTTGTGGCTTCCTCACTTCGCAGGGCAGGCGGCCTACATCGTTCCGCCCGTTGCCAACATCGGCGCCGGCCCTTCCGGCTTGGCCTATTATCCCGGCACCGGCTTGCCCGAGAAGTACCAGGGCCACTTTTTCCTGTGCGATTTCCGTGGGAATCCCGCCAGCATCATTCACTCCTTTCGGGTTCGTCCGCGCGGCGCCACCTTCGAACTGGTGGATCGGCAGGACTTTGCCACCGGGGCTCTCTTCACCGACGTCGACTTCGGGCCAACTCCGGGTCTTTTCTTCAGCGACTGGGTCCGAGGCTGGGGCTCCACGGGCAAGGGAAGAATCTATCGAGCTTACGACCCCGTCTCAGCGAATGATCCATTGGTAGAGGAGACGGCCCGCCTTTTGGCCCAGGATTTCGGCGGACTCGAGGACACGCGTCTGGCGGGTCTGCTCGCCCACCGTGACCAGAGGATCCGACTGCGGGCCCAGTTCGCGCTGGCTGAGAAAGGAGCACAGGCCCGGCGAACGCTGCGCTCGGTGCTCGAAACCGGCGAGAGCCGGCTGGCTCGAATCCACGCGATGTGGGCTCTTGGTCAGCTGGGCCGCGCAGGGGTTTCCGTGGCCGGCGACCTGATTGACTTGACCCAAGACCCGGATGCCGAGGTATGCGCCCAGGCGGCCCGGCTTCTGGGCGATCTTTCTTCCGAGGCTGTCCCGGCCCTGATCGGGCTGCTGCAGGACGACAGCTTCAGGATCAAGTCTCTTTCGGCCCTCAGCCTGGGGAAGATTGGATCCGAGGAGGCAGTCGGGCCGCTCCTGAAAATGATCCGGGAGGCGGGAATCGAGGATCCCTATCTGCGCCATGGGGCGGTCATGGGCCTGTCCGGCTGTGCTCGGGCAGGTGACCTGGTTCAACTGGCGGCGGATCCCTCACCCGCCGTCCGCCTGAGCGCCCTTCTGGCCCTGCGCCGACTTGCCGACCCGGGTGTATCCCGCTTTCTGAGAGATGCGTTGCTGGAAATCGTCACGGCCGCCGCCCGGGCTATCTATGACGTTCCCATCGAGTCGGCTCTCCCCAAACTGGCCGCTCTGATTGGAGAGGAAAGGTTTCTGGACCTGGCCCCCGCCGCCGGACTAGAGGAGGAGGTACTGACAGCCTATCGTGATCAAGAGGTGCTGGCGGGCGATGACGGATCGCTTCGCTTCACCCTTCCCCTGCTCCTGCGTGCAGTCAACGCGAATTGGAGAGTCGGGAAGTCGGAACATGCCCAGGCCCTGGCCGGACTGGCAGGGAACCGGGAAGTGCATTGGCTCTTGCGAGGAGAATCACTGAGGCGCCTGACGCAGTGGGATGGGGACGCCGTACTGGACCCGCTGCTGGGAGTCTACCGCCCGTTTTCGTCGAACCCCGCGAGGCCGGCCCGAGAGGCTGCCTTGGCTCTATACGAACGACTCCTGGAAGGCGAGCGGGAGGATCTGCTGGGCGCCACCATGGCCCTGGTGGGCCACTACGAAATCAACCAGGCGGCCCCGGCCCTGGTCCGCCTGGCCCGGTCGCGGGAAAAAGGTGAGCCGATTCGCTCCGCGGCGCTCGAAGCTCTGACCGACATCGGAGGACCCACGGCCCTGGAGACGGTTCTGGAGTCTCTTGATTCTCCCTCTTCCCGTCTCCGGGCGGTTGCCCTGAGAATGCTGGCCCGGCTGGACCCATCGGCGGTAACGTCACGGATTGAGAAGACCTTGCGTGAGGGGGAGATGTTAGAAAAACAGGCCGCCCTCGAGCTTCTTTCGGAACTGGGGACGACCGAGACCCAGGCTCTGCTCTTGGAACTGATGGAGGAGCTTCAGGAAAAGACTCTCGACCCGGGGATCCAACTGGATGTTCTGAAGGCCTGTGGGGCTTCGAAAGTTCCGGAGATTCAAGCCAGAGCGGCCGGTTTCGAAGAGCAGGCCGAACAGTGGGATGACTTCGGGCTTTATCGAACGGCGATTGCAGGCGGAGATGAACGCATTGGGAGAGCCGTCTTTTTCTTCAACTCGGGGGCCGACTGCAAGCGCTGTCATGTGATCAACGAAGTTGGTGGAGGAATGGTGGGTCCCGACCTGACTGATGTGAACGAGCGGTTGACTAGAGAAGAAATTCTGGAATCGGTTGTGTGCCCGAACCGAACCATTGCCGAGGGCTACGAGACAGTCGACATCATTCTCAAAGACGGCCGGGATTTCAGTGGTCGAGTGCTTCGTGAAGATGAGGAGAAACTGGTTCTGGAGCAGGATATTTCTTTTTACGAATTTGAATCCGAGGATGGCCTGGAGCCGCACAGTGAAGTGGATGTCATCGCCGAGGAAGTTCCTTCTCCTCTCACGGAAGAGGTCGTGATTCCGACGCAGAACATTCGGATCAGGCGAAGCTCTCAGTCGGGCATGCCCGAAGATGTGGTCGATTCGCTCCAACTATCGCAACTGCGAGACCTGATCGCGTTTCTCGCCAGCAAAGGAGAATAGCGCTTGCCGCAGTGATCGTTTCATTCAAGATCTCGAGATTTAATCTTCGATCTTCAATTCATCCTCCGGCAGGGCGAAGGCCACGTAGGTGTCACCCGACTTGGTCTTCTGCTTGCCACCGCCGCAGGCGATCACGACATACTGTTTTCCGTCCACCGAATAGGTGGCTGGAGTCGCATACCCTCCGGCCGGCAGCCTCGTCTCCCACAGGATTTCACCGGTGTCTTTGTCAAACACGTGAAACTTCTCGTCCGACGTTGCCCCAATGAATAACAGTCCCGAGGCAGTCACCACAGGCCCCCCGTAGTTTTGGCTTCCGGTGACCGGGTTACCCAGCAAGGTCAATTCTTCAAATTCGCCGAGTGGTACCTTCCACAGGATCTTTCCCGTGTTCAGGTCAATTGCATTCAGGGTCCCCCACGGGGGCTCGATGGCCGGGTATTCCTGGCTGTCGCGGAAGGGATTGTAACCCGTGAAGGAGAAGGTGGGCAGCTCTTCGGAATCGTCGCCGGATTTCTCCCTCGGGGCGGTTGGTTTGGCGTCGGTTCCACTGTGCAGGAAACGGGCGATCTCGATCACCTGCTCTTCAGAGAGCTGGCCGAAGGAGGGCATGGAGCCCTTTCCATCGCGGATGTTCTGGCCCACTTCGGAGAGCGGAATTCGATCGGTAATGCCGATCAGGGACGGGACTTCTCCCATGAAGGATCCGCCCTTCAGGTCGGCTCCATGGCAGCGGGCACAGTACTTCAGATAGTGGTTGCGGCCCTGCCCGATTGTGTCGCCCTCATCCGCCGGGACGATCTCGAACATGGTGACGATGTTGGGTCCCTCATTGGCGTTGACGTAGAGCACTCCGGTGCTGGGATCGTAGGCAGCCCCGCCCCATTCCCCTCCACCGTCAAAACCCGGGAAGACGAGAGTTCCTTTCGTGCTGGGGGGAACGAAAAGGGCTCCCCACCGAATCCGCTTGAAGATCTCGAGGGCTCTGGCATTCGCCTCCGGGGAAATCGTGGTGACATCTTCGGGCCCAAAGGACTGTCTCGTAAAATGTTCCGGCAGGGTGGGAATGGGCTGTGTCGGCCAGGCCTCCTCACCCCTCAGGTCGGAGGGGGGAAAGGGTTTTTCTTCGACCGGAAACAGGGGTTCTCCGGTTTCCCGATCGAGCACAAAAGTTTGTCCCGTCTTGGTGATCTGAGCCACGGCATCGATTCGCCGGCCATTGTGTGTGACGGTGACCAGATTCGGTGGCGCGGGGAGATCCCGGTCCCAGATGTCGTGGTGGATGGTCTGGTAATGCCAGATCCGCTTGCCGGTGCGTGCGTCCAGGGCCAGTATGGAGTTGGCAAAAAGATTCTGGCCCACCCGGTCCCCGCCGTAAAAGTCAAAGGACGCCGAGCCGGTGGGGGCAAAAACCATGGCCCGCTCCATATCCAGAGCAAGGCCCGCCCAGGAATTGGCGCCTCCGTTCCCATACCACGAATCCGGAGGCCAGGTTTCGTAGCCGAACTCGCCGGGTTGGGGAACGGTGTGAAAGATCCAGACCAGCGCGCCGGTTCGAACGTCAAAGGCGCGGATGTGCCCGGGAGCCGCACCCTGCACTTCGTCGACGACACCACCAATGATAAAGAGATCTTCGAAAACAATCCCGGGCGTTCGAGCCGCCACGTAGGGATCTTCCAAATGGGGAGCCATGCCTTGGCGCAGATCAATCACTCCTTGATCTCCAAACCCGGGGTCTGGTTTCCCGGTCCTGGCGTCAAGGGAGAAGAGGTAGCGCGAGGCGGCGGCCAGGATCCTGGACTCGCTGCCATCCGTCCAGTAGGCTACGCCCCGGTTCTTGTCCCGACCTTGCTGTTGCCGAACCGTGTGCGGGTCGAACACCCACAGCTCCTTGCCGGTGGCCGCTTCCAGAGCAAAGAACCTGAGGCCGGCCGAACTGCCATACAGAACCCCGTCAATGACGAGGGGATTGCACTGCATCTCGCTGCGGTTGTCCTGGCGGGCATCTCCGGTGCGGTAGGTCCAGGCCACCTCCAGCCGGCTGACATTCTCTCGAGTGATCTGGCGCAGGGGTGAGTACTGGGAGCTGGTAGGGTCTCCCAGATAATAGGGCCAGTCGCGGTTGTTCAAATCCTCGCGGCTGCAACCTGCCAATGAAGACACGGCGAGCAGGACAGTTAAGAAGGTTCTCAGTCTGATCTCCACAGTCTCTTCGGGCTGGCTCGTGGTCTCCTACTAGGTTGAGGCCAAAAGTCTACCGTTTTTGGGTTCCACCTTCCAAGTTCCCCTGCCTTTGGAAACCCTTCCCGGATCCCACTCCCGTTCCGCACTTCGCTCCCGGCCCGAATAATCTGCACCGATCTCAACTAATTAATTGACATCGAATGACTTCAATACCTACCGTTGCGGCTTCCTGTGAAGTAAATCCAACAAGGCGACCTTATGACAACCGATAATCCGATTCCTATCATCGACACCCATCAGCATCTCTGGGATCTGGAGCGGGTTCGTCTCGCCTGGCTGAACCTGGAAGGAAAAGCCGACGCCGTGGGACTGGATCGAAGCTTCCTCATGCAGGAATACCTGCAAGCCGCTGAGTCCTGTAACGTGGTGGCCACCATCTACATGGAAGTCGGCGTGATCCGGGAGTATCAGCACAAAGAAGTCGAATACGTTCTTGATCTGTGCCAAAGCCCTGACAATCCGATGCAGGCTGCCGTGATCGGAGGCTGGCCCCATCACCCGGGCTTCCGGGGCTACCTCCAACGATGGGCCGAGAACGATTTCATCAAGGGTGTACGTACGGTCTTGCACGACCCCGACCGGTCCCCGGGAATGTGCCTGGCCGAGGAGTTCGTGCAGGGCTGTCGGCTGCTGGGAGAGCTGGATCTGAGCTTCAACCTGTGTATGCGCCCCGGGGAGCTCCAGGATGCCGTCCGGCTGGTCGATCGCTGTCCCCAGACTCGCTTCATCCTCGACCACTGCGGGAACATGCCGGTCACGTCTCCAGATGTGGTGTTGAGAGTGCAGTGGGAGAAGGGAATCCAGGACCTGGCTCGACGCCCAAACGTCTCCTGCAAAAT
This sequence comes from Acidobacteriota bacterium, assembly GCA_965248635.1. Classification (GTDB taxonomy): domain Bacteria; phylum Acidobacteriota; class UBA6911; order RPQK01; family CBDAPI01; genus CBDAPI01. The sequence continues at coordinate 2,176,167 of OZ252114.1, forward strand.
CTCCGGGATCGTGGTCACCGCGGGCCCTGACTGGGAGCCGGGTGACCTCCAGGAGGTAGTGGACTTTTGCCTGTACAGTTTTGGCGAGGATCGGATCTGCTTCGGAGGCGACTGGCCGGTGTCGGCGCTCAAGGCTTCCTACAGCCAATGGCTGGATGCTCTAAAATGGATTGTCAGAGACCGATCGCCTGAGTTCAAAAGAAAGCTGTTTCATGACAATGCCAGCCGCATTTACAAGCTTTGAAGTACAAAGAGCAAGGTGCGTCCCGGGCGCTTTCACTGTCCTCTTCACCACCCTGCTCGGGGCAACTCTGTCGGCCCAGGTCCCGGGTCGAGTGACGTATCGGGACGGTAGCCCCTGTGCCTTTTGCTGGCTCCAGGTGCAGCTCGAGGACCGAAGCTTCAAGATGCGGGCGGATGGAGACGGGTATTTCCAGCTTGAAATCGAAAGTGCCGGGCAGATCAAGAGAATGCGCGCCCGGAATCTGGGCGGCGAGCGGATCGTGGAAGACGGCTTTCTGTTCCTTTCTCTTCACAAGGACAATCCTCAAATGCAGCTCGTCCTGAAGCAGCTGAGAAAGCGGCTTCAGACCTACCGGGCCTTCACCAACACCACCCTGCTTCAGCGGCTCATCTTGGAGAACTGCTATTTCATCGTTGAACGGGAAGTTTTGCTCTTTGACCGGGTGTCGAGATTTCGCTCGGTGGAAGTGGATCTGAGTAAGCTCGAGGTTCTCGAGTCCTGTAGCGAGGATGAGCAGGCCTGCATTCGTCTGCAGCCGGCCCGGGTTGTGGGCGAGAGGCATCGACTGGACAAGGGTGGGGCGGTCGTTCTTTTCGACGCCAGGCACAGGGAGGAGATCCCTGGCCTTGTCCATTCCATAGCGCTTCTGGCCCGTTCTTGCGGAAACTTGAAGACGCAGGTCATCGCCCCGAAGGCTCCGCCTCCCGCCGCCAGCCGGCAGGTAGCGGGAAACCGATCCCGGTGACCGCCTGCTGAGAATAGCCGACCGGGGGAAATCGGACATCGATCGCTCAGCCCGCCTGCTAGAATGCCCTGGAAGGACCCCATGAACAGTGGCGTGAATTCCTCAATCTGTGTTCGCCTCAACCCTGCATCCTCAGATCGGGGCCTCCCATTTGTTTATCGAGTGGCCGGACTTCCTCTGCTGACCGACCGGGAAGTGAAAGAACTCGAGCACCTGAGGGCGCGACGGGATCGACGGGATCGGCAGTGGGCCAAAGAGCCAGGGAGAATTCAAGCGGATCATCTGGTCTATGAGGGGCCCGGTCTGGTGGGCGGGATCCGTTACCAGGTGGAATGCCGATCCGGGCCTTCGGGGTACATTCTCAGCCTCTCCAACGGCAGCCGCTTCGCAATCCGTTCGGATGGAGCAAGAATCACTCGCCTGGCTGGCCCCGCCGAAGTCGAGATCCTGCTGGGCCCGGTCCTGATCCTGGCCCTGGCCCTGCAGGGTCGCTGGTGCTTCCATGCCAGTGCAGTTCGAGCCCGATCCGAGGTCCTGGCCTTTATGGGCGAGTCGGGAAGCGGGAAATCAACCATCGCGAACTACCTGTCTGCTCACCATCGGGACAGGTTTCAATGGCTGGCCGATGATTGTCTGGTTCTGGAATCGAGAGAAGACAAGATCATTGCCCACGCTGATTATCCACAGTTGAAGCGATCATCGCAGCAACCCGTGGAGGTCAAACAGTCGGTCTTAAAGACTGCCTACCTAGTCGATTCAAGTAGTGAGGGTTCTCCCGTAGCGAAACCGGTGAAGCGGCTGAAGAGTTGGACCGATCTGACTCGACACACTCTGGCCGCCCGTCTATTCGATCGTCGGCTCACGCAAGCACACATCGAATTCTGTTCGAAGGTCCCTGAAGCCGTTAACATTTATTGCTTGGCGCTTCCACACAGGCACGAGAACCTGGGATGGTTGGCCGGGAGCCTGTGAGGGGATCGTCGGCTCCGGCCAAGGACCATCCGCGCTATGGCAGGCAATGGGCGTTGCGCCACCGATCCTCAGAGTTGAACGGGGAAATCGTTCTGCGCGTCCGCAGTGTCTCCCGCACCGGGAGAGCCACCCATCGTCACACCGCGCAATTCACCAAGATCCTTCAACTTGGGGCTTCGATAGGGCTTGCGCTCAGTCTCCTGCTTCTTTGAACTCTCTGGAGAGTTGCCTCGATCTTTGTCAGTCAAACGACCTCCTTTTCCTGTCTCACACGTGGATACTCATTTTCATCCCGCTGTGCTTCCCACATCTCAAGAGCGAGAACATCGCCAGAGCACGACAGCTTCCGCCCCGTCCCCCTTTTTCTCCAGAGCCCCTGACAGGCAGGCTGAGAGCCAGCGCCGGCAAACATAAGGTCCCCAGGTGGTTTGGGGCCACTCAAGGATGGACTTCGTAAGGGAACGCTCCTTTTCCAGGAGTCCGTAAATGTAGAAAGGAAACAGCGTGGTGCACTGTTGTCTGTGCAGGACCGGGTCAGGAACCAGGCCCTGCATCGCATTGCGCAGAATGTGCTTGAAAGAACCGGGCCGATGAAGTTGGTGGGCTGGAATTCCCAGGAAGAAATCGGTAATCCGGCGATCCCGGAAAGGTCGCCTCAGCTCGATGCGACAGCGATTGGCGTTATGGATCTCCTTGGTCACGCCGCCCACCGTGCCCCTGCAAAACAGTCGCCTGAACTGGCCCGGCCTGCGCCAGTCCTGCCCTGCAGATCTCTCCAAAGGCTGCAAGAGTGCCCAGGCATGGTCGGTCAGCCATGGCGGCTTGGACAGACTCTCGCCCTGGTCAGATGCCACGGCCCGAACAGTCCTCCCCGTGAGCCTTGCCGCGGACCTGATAGTCCCTCTCAGACCTCTCATGTTGGCCTCCTTGGCCATCAATCGTATCGCTTCGAGCCAGTGCCCTTCTGTGACCAGATCACGGAGCCAATTACCCTCGTGAGTATAGAGTTGACCCGCCATCCCACCGGTCAAAAGTACACGTCCCCCCTGACGGGAGGCGGCCTGATAGCCGGCCTGCTTGAGGGCCCGATAGGCGTTGCCGTCGGGCGCGTTCGGATTCCACCAGGAAGCTGTCGAAGGATGAAGGGGCCAATGATCCTCGGCGCTGAACAGCGTCGTCTCCAGCGTAGCGCTGCTGCATGACCTGGATATAGCCGGATTCATCGCACTGCTTGAACTTATCAAACACCCAGGAGACGGTCGGGAGTGACTGTCCGGGAGCCCGACGCGCCAACTCTCGAGCAGCCACGGCGGCAACAGAAGTGGAATCGAAGCCCCCGCTCATGAGGACGGCTGGCGGAATCGAGGCGCGCATTCGGCAAGTCACTGCCCGCTCGAACAGCTCCAGAAAATGCTCGGCGTATTCTCGATCCGAGCGATAACGAATCGATTTGGGCTGGGGAGTCCCGAAAGTCTTCAGTTTGACGTTCTCTTGATCAACCGTGAGGAGGCTGGCGGGAGGCAGCTCGGAGATGCTCTTGAAGAAGGTTCCACTTTGACGGTACACATCCACGGCCAGGAACTCAGCGAGACCTCCTTCATCCAGCTGGTTGTCAAGCCCGGGAAAGGCCAAAACAGCTGCTTCTTCAGAAGCGACCACTAAGAACTGCGCATCCGCATGATAGAAGAGAGTCCTACTTCCCAGGTGATCGCGAGCGCACAGAAGGCGTCGTTCCCACCCGCAGTAGAGAACCATGGCAAAGGGGCCGAGAAAACGGTCGAAGCAGCCTTCTCCCCACTTGCTGTATGCCCTGAGAGCGATCTGGGCATCGGACAGATCCAAGGCTTCCACCGCGCCGACTTCAAGCAGCTTGATCAGCTCGGCCCGGTTGTCCAGCCGCCCGTCGAATGCCAGAGTGAGCCGGCGGGTTCGGTCATGAACGGGCTGGTGCTCTCCGGTCTCCTCGGGGGTGGTCCAAAAATGAGCATGCCCGATCAGCGTGGAAGGCAAAGAGACGGCTCTGGAGCCGTCCGGCCCTCGATGCCGCAGAGCCTCCAACATGCTGCTGGAGACGCCAGACTCGACGGGCCGCCCGGAACGGCTGAGAACTGCCACCAACCCACTCATTGGATCTATCTCCTCATCCGCGGAATGGGGGGTAATGATCCGACCCTCTGCCCCACTCTAGCAGCTGAGCACTTGCACTTTACTGCTGGATCTTCATGGTCATGGCCGGGTCACCCAGCAGCGTCCACCCCAGAATGACATCCAACAACCCGGGCTGCGTCGACGCCAGATCAGCCTTGGCGTCCTGCACCGCCTGACCGATCGTCATTCCGGGCTGGAACATTCGGTCCAGCAGTCGACTGGCCAGCTGACGCTCCGAGGTCGCATCGGCCAGAGTGGCAGACCCCAGCACCAGGGCCGCGCCGCGCCGTCCGCTCAGAAGCAACTCATGGGCCAATGTGTTGTAGGCCGGAGCCACGTGGTAGGTGTTCCAGCAACCCCATTGAATCACCACCGAAGGATTATAAAAGTTACCCAGAGTATCCGCGTCCGCCGCCCGGAACAGACCATCGAACGACCAGGAAGTGGGACCGGAATGCCCCACAAAGTTGACCAACGCCCGTCCTTGATGCCAGGCAGCCAGGAGGTCTGCCCGACCGAGATGGGCTTCTGTGTCTCCCAGATAGACCCGATCGACGCTCCAGTTTCCCGGGAGTTTCTCGATCATGCGTTCACTTTCCTGCGCAAACGAGACTCGAGATTCATCCCGATCGGCGGCAAAAATCGCCTTGCCGTAGTGTGATGCTTCCGGATAGTCCAGGGTCTTATCGATGAGCGAGTTCAGCTCCCAAGATGTTCGAACCGGAAACCGTCCAATCGGAAGGTCCGGGGCCAGGTCTCCATCAATATCCGCCAGCAGTGGGTCACTGGGAGTAAAGGCCACTACCTGATGAGTTCGGACATACAGGGAAGGGATAAAGCTGATCGAGCCCTCTCCCAGATGATCCAGGTAGTCGTAGGTGTCTCCCCCCACCAGGAGAACATAACGAGTATCCAGATTCGCCACTGCATAAGCAATGTAGCCGCGAATGGCCTCTGGGTCGATGATCCCGCCAGCGAACTGGGCGTAGATATCCTCGACATCGACGACCATCACACTCAGCCCGTCGGCCTCTCGGGCCCGCGCCAGCCGCCCCAGACCGTACCGGAAATCAGGATGGGAAATCATCAGGTACTGTGCCGAACCCGACGTGATGTCGGTGTGCGGTCGGGCGGACCGAATGCCGGGCTTGAGGAGCGATTCGAAGGACCACACTTCATAACGATCCTCTCTTTCAGTCCCGGCAAAGGTGGCCGTGTATCCATTCGTCTCCAACTTCACGGCGGCCCCCTCCAGCAGGTTGACTTTACCGTCCCTCATCCGGTAAGCGACCACATCGGCGGAAGGCAGGCCCCGGACCTGGAAAGGCTCCGCCACTGGCCTCGAAGCCCAGTCGGCCGTCCTGGGAGTCAAACCGCCTGGGGTAGCTCACGCGGAAGCCATCCAGAAAAACCAGATCGTAATCGAAGCCCGTGTCGGCCGGCTGGCGGATACTGAGAAGGTTTGTGCCGCGGCGCACCAGACCGGCAGGCAACTCGATGTCCAGCGTCAGCGCCGCAAGTCCATCGAACCACCTGTCAGCCACCACCTGGTCGTTGAGCTCAACAAGCACATGATGATCGGGATCGCCGCCCGGCCAGTTGGTGATGCCCCAGAGGTCGATTTGAAGCCTGGTCGAGACTTCTTCTGTCGCCAGTTCTGCAGGATCGAACTCAAAGCTTGTGAGCTTGGGAGTTGATCTTGCCAACAGAGGCGTGTCGTACCAGGGATCTCCAGTCGGAGACGAAAAACTGTAGTGGCGTTCTTCCTGCCTTTTGAAACTCGCCATGTAATAGAGCGGGGCGGAGAAATCGGAAGGAGCTCCGGCCGGATGGGAACGATTCGTTTTGCCCGGTGAGAGCCGGCAACCAGACGATACAGGTTGGTTCGCGTGTAAAGTGAATCCAGATCCTCTCCGTAAAATTCAACAAAGCCACCCGGACCGAAGGTCGATTTGTTCAATCTGGAGTGGCGCTGGGTCGGGCCATTTCGGCCGGTGTGGACCCGAATCGGGACCGTCTGCCCCCGGCTCACCAATGACAGACTCCGGGCAGAGATCCCGGCCAGATCAAAACCGGCCGCCTTCAGTTCCGAGTAAGTGACCCGGTAAATTCCGGTTCGGTCTACTTCAAACTCGACCTCAACTCCCTGCGTTCGTTTGTGAGGGGATGCGGCTCGTCTCTTCGAGCCGGCCCCTGTATGAAGCTGCCTTTGCGCTTCGCGGATCCGGGCCTGGTTTTCCTGCTCGGATCGAATCGAGGCCCAGTCGATCCGCCGCGGCGCTACCTTTTCCCCGTAAAGTTCGCCGACCGCGAAGGGGCCGTGTCTTCGTTCCCGTCCCTGAAAATCCACGTCGGCCAGCTGGAATCTTTCATAACTCCCTCCCTGAACCTCATACCGGTAATCCTGAGGCTCGAGAAGAGCCAGGCTGGCGGAAGGGATCAGCTCCCCGTTCAAACGTTCCCAGCCGTGTCTAGACAGACCGTAAATGTTGAAACCGGCGTTAATGACTTCGTTAGCGGTCGACCTTTCCACAACGGTTCGACGGCCCGAATTCGTCAGCCGCACCGAGTCCACGGTAATGGGCGTAGCACTTGGCCCGGAAGGAGGCCAAACACCGGTATCGGCCGAGCATACGTTGTCAAACTTGTTACCATTCATATCAGCAGAAGTATTGGGGTCGTGATAGGGCAAGGTTGCGTTATTAATGTTGGAGTCAGACGAAGACCAGCCGCGGCTTCGGAGTTCGCCGGGACTGCCTACATTAGCCTCGTGAACAGCCAACTGAACGACGTTCTTGCCGGTTGGGTTGGCAACGGCGGGCCGGGTAACGATGCGGACCCACAACACGTCTTCTGGAAATAGCTCCTCCTCGTAAGCGGTGTAGTCGGAAGGAGGATTGTCGGACATTGTTGGCTGGGTACTGCCCCAGTCACCGTCTAGATCTTGCCAGAGGAATAGCGAGGAGTCCCCATCATCCCCCGACCCGGCGTTCCGCCAGGTGTTATCGCAAAGACTTGTGTCGATGCCGCCCTCGTCGTCGGTATCGCAGTGGAGGTCTTGGGGATCGTACACGAGGACGTAATCTCCCTGGTCGTCACCGTCCGTCTCCATCTCGACGATGTAAAACCGGCCCGGTCCGTTGTTGCTCTCCCCGGCGGGGACACACTGGTCCCAGGAGCCGTCCAGTTCGAACTCGAAAAGAAAGTAGGGGCTGACATATCCACTCCGATAAAATTTGATATCCGTGTCACAGAGTTCGTCCTGCGGCACTCCGCTATTAGCGCTGACAGTTTCATACCTGCTCTTCGTCGTAGCTTTGACACTCGCAAGCAGGGCAAGCAGGGTTAGGGACATCGGTCTGAGCGGCCGCGCCAAAACAGTCGGCCACAAACGACTGGGTGTCAGTCACAATATCCGCGGCCGTGAGATTCCAGCCAGGGTCCGGCTGGGCTCCCAGGAATGGAACTGCGCCCATCAAGACAAGTGCGGCGATGGTAACTGCTGGAAAGTTCTGCCGGCGGCTGCCGCCGGTGATCAATGCGCTGTAAACTTCGTAACCTAATCGAATCATGTTGACCCCCTTCACACGTTTTCCCACTCTTAGGTATACCGAGACTTGGCGGCTGCAGGAGCTTACTCGGCACAGCGCCGAAGCCAGAAAGTACCTCTTTCAAGCCACTATCACCATCACTGAAACCCAATAACTCAGTGGGTTTAGAGGTGTATATTCTGGCACAAAGAAGCCAAAATAAGAAGAGGATTCCATAATGGTGATCACGCCTTGACAGAGACCAGCTTACGCTTCCGCACTGGCGTTATTTAAATCCTGCTACTCAAGTAGGAGTGGGGCCGCTTGCGCTCAAAGAAAATTGCAGACCTCAATCGTCACCTCAATGATCGCGGGCTGGCCGCTCTGTTGAAGTGATTCGGCAACCCTCACTTTCAACCTTCAACCTTCAACCTTGCGCTCCTTTCGATGTCGTCAACCAGATTCTCCAGGTGCTGGATAGTGAGAGTGGCGTCGCAGCCTGTTTCGGCTCTTACGATGACACTCCGGCTGAACCCAACTTTCTATCCCAGTACAAGAACCTCTTCCATCATTACGTCCATCAGAATTCCCCCTCCAAGGCCTCCACTTTCTGGACTGGTTGTGGTGCTATTTCCCGCCACGTTTTCCAGGAACTTGGGGGATTCAATGAGGCCTTCGGTCTTCCCTCGGTGGAGGACATCGAGTTCGGGTATCGGTTGCGAGATGCCGGCTATGAAATCAGGCTGGTGCACAGCCTGCAGGTGAGACATCTCAAACGCTGGGAGGCCAGGTCACTCCTGCGCACGGATTTTCTCCGCCGCGCGATTCCCTGGGGTCGTCTGGTTCTGAAGCGCACCTCAATTCCGCAAGAATTGAATCTAAAACTCTCCGGGCGTTTGAGCGGCTTTGCCGCGCTGCTGCTGGCAGGATCTTTCCTGCTGCTCGCCCTCAACTGGCCGGCCGGCCTGTTCACGGCTCTTGTGGCTGTAGCCTCATTGATTCTTCTCAACCTCCCTCTTTACCGGTTTTTCGCGCGAAAGCGCGGGCTGCTCTTTATGCTTGGAGCTGTTCTCTGGAACTGGCTCTACTACCTCTACGGTAGTCTCGGCTTTGGTGTCGCACTGGTGCAGCACTGGCTTGCCCGCTGGAAGCCGGCGCCGAGACCCAGCGACGACAAGCAAATCGGAGCCGAGCTACCCCTTGAATGAGCGCCACAAAGTAGCGGTCATCGGTGCCGGGCCGGCCGGTCTGACAGCTGCCCTCGAGTCAACTCACCAAGGCTTCGAGACGGTCGTGTTCGAGCGGTCCGCCCATCTCGGAGGGCTGGCCAGAACGGAGGAGTACAAGGGGAACTACTTTGACATCGGGGGACACCGTTTCTAGACGAAGCTGCCCGAGATCCAGGAATTGTGGGAGGAGATTCTGGGGGACGACTTTCGAAAGGTCCGTCGCCTCTCGAGAATCTACTACGGGGGTCGCTTCCTCAAGTATCCGCTGGAGCCTGTGAACGCTCTCCTTAACCTCGGAATCAGAGAGAGTCTCTACATTCTCGGCAGCTACCTTTCGATTCAGATGAAACCCCTGCCCAGGGAGGACACTTTCGAGGAATGGGTGACGAACCGGTTCGGCAAACGGCTGTATCAGACCTTCTCAAGACTTACACGGAGAAGGTCTGGGGCATTCCCTGTTCCGAGATCCAGGCGGACTGGGCAGCTCAGAGAATCAAGGGCCTCTCTCTGATCTCGGCGCTGCGCGAGGCCGTCTTTGGAAGCCAGGATGTGAAAACGCTGATCAATGAGTTCCACTATCCGGTTCTGGGCCCGGGAATGATGTGGAAGGGAGTCACCCGGCGAATCCTCGAGGAGGGGGGCGAGGTGCGGCTGGAAAACCCCGTCACCCGCGTGAACTGCCAGGCGGACCGGGTCTGCTCGCTCACCGTGTCCCACAGCGCCTCGGAGGACGAGTTCGAGGTCGAAAACGTCATCTCGAGCATGCCTCTGACCTCTCTTGTCCGGTCCATGCATCCCCAGCCTCCCCCGGAGATTCTTGAGGCCGCCAGACAACTGAAGTACAGAGCCTTTCTCATTGTTGGACTGATCCTGGCCAGCCGAGACCTGTTTCCCGACCAGTGGATCTACATCCACACCCCCGATGTTCGAGTCGGACGAATCCAGAACTTCAGGAACTGGAGCCCCGATATGGTAGCGGATTCGGACCAGACAACTGTGGGCATGGAGTATTTCTGTTCGGAGGGGGATGACCTTTGGACCATGGAAGATTCCAGTCTGATCAGCCTGGCCTCTCGAGAGCTGGAGCAGTTGGGTCTGGCGGAGTCGATCGCCGTCGTGGACGGCGTCGTGATCCGGCAACCCAAAGCTTATCCTGTCTACGATGGCGATTATCGTGCCAGCCTGGCCCACATTCAGGAATATGTTGCTCGTTTTTCTAACCTGCAGACGATTGGCCGCAACGGCATGCACCGCTACAACAATCAGGACCATTCCATGCTCACAGGGATCCTGGCGGCCCGCAACCTCACCGGCGAGAAGCGCAATCTGTGGGATGTCAACACGGAGAGATCGTATTACGAGCAACTTACCAAGACCTCGGAATAGCCTCAGAAGTTTCGATCCGGCGAGTTCGCGTTCCTGGTACCTCGATCCACTGGTAGCGTCTCAGAAGAGGGAAGAGTTTCAGCGCCTGATCACAGCCTGGAGCCAGGGTTCGAGTCTGAAAGCGGTGCTCAAGACCGACCTCTTTGAAGAAGCCAACGGAGAGGACCAGCTGCTGTTCGACTCGTTTCCACAGGTTCCTCTGGTGGTGGGGATTGATATGGACGAAGCGGTCGTGGGGGACGCCCGCCGGAGATCTGCCGGTTCGGGATTGTCTTCCCTGGTTAGCGACGTTCGCGATCTGCCTTTTCAGGACCGTTGCCTGGACTTCATCATCTCGACCTCGACTCTTGACCATTTTGAGGATTCGCGCGAGATTGAGCGATCGCTGCGTGAACTGGCCCGGATTCTCAAGGGAGGAGGCCGGATCCTGGTGGCAATGGATAACCCCTGGAATCCCCTTTACCCCCTCCTGCGCTTTGTGAGCAGGGCGCCTCGCTTCCCATTTCGACTGGGCAAGACACTTTCCCGGGCTCAACTCGAGGAGTGCCTCTCGCAGTGTGATCTGGTCGTGCTCGGGGGAGAAACCGTGATCCACAACCCCCGCTTGATCTCAACGCTCCTCTTTCTGCTGCTGCGAAGACTCCTGGGCAGAATCTCGCACCGGCCCATCGGGTGGTTGCTGGGGGGGTTCGGGTTGATGCGCCATCTGCCGAGCCGCCATATCACCGGTTGCTTCGTGGCCGTATGCGCCCAAAAGCCCTCCGGTATTTGAGCTCCTGTACTATAAGATAGCGCTTACTTCTGTTTGGGATTGAAGCCTCATGACCAGCCAAAAGGCCCGGCAGTTGGATTTTATCAGGGCCAAGATCGAGAAGGATATCGGGACCGGCAAGTTTGACGGCCGGGTAGCGACTCGCTTTCCTCCCGAGCCGAACGGCTATCTTCATATTGGGCACGCCAAGTCCATCTGTCTGAATTTTGGAGTCGCCGAAGAGTACGGTGGAACGTGTAACTTTCGCTTTGACGATACCAACCCGGTTACGGAGGAGGTCGAGTATCAGGAGGCGATTAAGGACGATGTTCACTGGTTGGGGTTCGACTGGGAAGACCGTCTCTATCACGCATCGGATTACTTCCAAAGGCTGTACGAGTTTGCAGAGGAGCTGATTGAGAAAGGACTCGCCTATGTAGACAGTCTGGATCAAAAGCGGGTCCGCGAATACCGTGGCACTCTGAGGGAGCCCGGTCGCGACAGTCCTGATCGTGATCGCCCGATGGAGGAGAATCTGGATCTTTTTCGGGGAATGCGCACCGGTGAGTTCCCGGAGGGTGCGTATGTGCTGAGGGCTAAGATCGATATGGCTTCACCCAACCTGAATATGCGCGATCCGGCCATCTATCGAATCAAGCATGCTTCTCATCACCGGACCGGGGCAGAGTGGTTCATTTACCCGATGTATGATTTTGCTCATGGGCTGTCCGATGCTCTGGAGGGCGTTACTCACTCGCTTTGTACGCTTGAGTTTGAAGACCATCGGCCCCTCTATGACTGGTTTCTCGACAATCTGGACGTCCCTTACCGTCCCGAGCAGACCGAGTTTGCGCGGCTCAACCTGTCCTACACAATTCTGAGCAAGCGAAAATTGAGGCTGCTGGTTGAAGAAGGGCACGTTCAGGGCTGGGAGGATCCCAGAATGCCCACTTTGAGCGGACTTCGGCGAAGAGGGTATACGCCCCAGGCCATTCGCGACTTCTGCGACCAGATCGGCGTGGCCAAGAAGGATGCCGTCATCGACGTAGCCCGGCTCGAATTCAGCCTGCGACAGCATCTGAACCAGACTGCCCCGCGCCGGATGGCGGTTCTGAACCCGCTGAGAGTTGAGATTGAGAATTATCCGGCAGACGGAGAAGAGGAGCTCGACGCTGTCAACAATCCCGAAGACCCCTCCTCGGGGACCCGAAAGGTCCCTTTTTCGAGGGTTCTCTACATCGAGTGCGACGACTTCATGGAAGATCCCCCGAGAAAGTTCTTTCGGCTTGCTCCCGGAAGAGAAGTCCGTCTCCGTTACGCCTATTTCATTACCTGTCGCGAAGTGGTCAAAAACGCCGCAGGAAATCCGGTGGAACTGCGCTGTACCTACGACCCGGGGACCAAGGGCGGAAGTGCGCCCGATGGCCGCAAGGTGAAGGCGACTCTACACTGGGTCTCAGCCGCTCATGCGGTCCAAGCCGAAGTGCGGCTCTATGATCGACTCTTCTTGCAGGAGAATCCCCTCGACTCTGAAGACTTTCGGGAGGCCCTGAATCCGAATTCCTGCGAGGTTCTGATGGGGTGCCAACTGGAACCGAGTCTGGCCGCCGTAGAAGCGGGATTCCGCTGCCAGTTTGAGCGCCTCGGCTATTTTTGTGTAGATCGGGATTCCACTCCGAACCGCCTTGTCCTGAACCGAACCATCACCCTGCGCGACACCTGGGCCAGGATTCAACGCCAAATGCAGACCAGAGGGCGAGGGAAATGAAGAGAGACTCGTCCCTGGATGATCGTTCGAGTCCTGAGAGTGGGAGGCAGGGCTCTGGGGCAGCGGACCGTTTAAATCCTCCCGGGAGCAGCCCCAGAGCCCTGCCTCCCACTCTCAGGACGTTCCGGGGCGCCTCAGGATGGACCCGTCGCCGTTTTCTGAATCTGGCGGTGGCCGGTGCCGGCACTCCCGCGCTGCTGACCCGCTGTCGGTCCGGTCAGAGCCCTTCCGTTCTGCCAGGCAGGGCGGGCTTCGAACTGGAAGAGGCAAGTGTCACCCAACTCCAGGAGGCCATGAGATCGGGGCGGCTCAGTGCCCGGTCGATCACAGAGATGTATCTGAATCGGATTCAGGAGTTGGACCGTAGAGGGCCCGCGCTGAGGGCCATTATCGAAGTGAATCCCGAGGCTCTGAGTGTGGCGGAGCGACTCGACGAGGAGCGACGAGAGGGGCACGTCCGGGGGCCGCTGCACGGCATACCAGTCGTGCTCAAGGACAACATTGATACCGCGGACCGAATGACGACCACGGCCGGTTCGCTGGCCCTGGAAGGCTCTCATCCCGGGCGAGACTCCCAGGTGGCTTCCCGGCTTCGTGAAGCCGGAGCCGTGCTGCTGGCCAAAGCGAATTTGAGCGAGTGGGCAAACTTCCGCTCCAACCGGTCCTCCAGCGGCTGGAGCGGGCGCGGAGGACAATGCCGCAACCCCTACGATCTGAGCCGGAACCCGTGTGGGTCCAGTTCCGGGTCGGCGGTCGCCGTCTCAGGCAATCTGGCACCCCTTGCCATCGGTACCGAAACCAACGGATCGGTCGTCTGCCCGGCCGGAGTCTGTGGAGTGGTGGGGATCAAGCCCACAGTCGGGCTGGTTGGGCGATCCGGGATCATTCCTATTTCTCACACTCAGGACACGGCCGGGCCCATGGCCAGGACAGTTGCCGACGCGGCCCTTCTACTGGGAGCTCTCACTGGCATCGACCCTCTGGACTCAGCGACCCAGGAGAGCCGGGGAAAGTCCCACATTGACTACAGCTCGTTTCTGGACTGGAGGGGTCTCAAAGGGGCTCGAATCGGAGTGGTTCGCCAGTTCTTCGGGTCTCATCCTGCGGTACAAGAAACCATGGAACGATCGCTGGAGTTGCTGCGCCGTGAAGGCTCTGAACTGATCGACAATGTTGAACTACCTGGCCGCCGACAGACCGGTAACGCCGCACTGACTCTGATGCTCTTCGAATTCAAGGCAGGCCTGAATGCCTATCTGTCCAAGCTCGGGCCGTCCGCTCCTGTAAGGAAGCTGCAGGAGATTATTGCTTTTAACCAGGAGCACCGAGCCGTAGAGATGCCCTTCTTTGGCCAGGAACTGTTCATTCAGGCTCAGGAGAAGGGGCCACTTACCGACCAGGAATACCTCGATGCCCTGAAGACGAGCCTGCGCTTCGCGCGCGAGGAGGGCATTGACAAGGTCATGGATGAGCACGACCTGGATGCCCTGGTCGCACCTACCGGGGGTCCGGCCTGGAAGATCGATCTTCTCAATGGCGATCCCTCCGGTGGAGGGAGTTCGAGTCCGGCCGCGCGGGCCGGGTATCCCAACATCACGGTTCCGGCTGGGAACGTGCGGGGTTTACCGATCGGAATCTCGTTCTTCGGAAGAGCCTGGAGCGAGCCGCGACTGCTTCGGATCGCTTACGCCTTTGAGCAGTCCGCCCACGCCCGCATCGTGCCCCGGTTCCGGGAGAGCATCCTGTAGGAAGCCCCTGGGTGGTTTGACTTGCAGGCTTCCGACGAGAGAGCGGGAGGAACCCTTGGGGCGGCGCTCGGGAATTTAAACGTCGCGCCGCCCCAGGGCCCCTCCCACTCTCTTGACGTTCCCGGCCTCCCACGTTTCAGGTCCTCAACGAGAAACGAGGAACTACATCTCCCCCAAACAGGAGTCCAGCACCTCCAGGGCGTAGTCAACGTCGGCTGCTGTTAGACACAGAGGCGGTTTGAGCCGGAGCACATTCCCGTAGAGTCCCCCCTTGCCGAACAGGACCTGCCGCCGACACGTGCGATCGAGCAGTTCTTGAGTCTCACTGACGGCCGGTTCTTTGGAGACACGGTCCCGGACCAGTTCCACGCCCACCATCAGGCCTTTTCCCCGGACATCTCCAATGAGCGGATGCCTCTGCTGAAGAGCCTGCAGGCCGCTCTTGAGTCTCTCACTCTGTTGGCGGGCGTTCTCCACCAGTTTCTCCTGGTCGATCACGTCCAGCACCGCACTGCCTGCAGCCATGGAAAGCGGATTGCCCCCGGGTAAGATCCATTGACACTCTACAAAGCCCTGTGCTAATTGTGAGTGCTTTGTTCCAGTACTTCCCTGCAGAAATATGATGCCCGGATGGAGGAACTATGCCACCGCTTGATCGACATCTCTTTACTTCAGAATCGGTGACCGAGGGGCACCCGGACAAGATTGCGGATCAGATTTCTGACGCAGTCCTGGATGCCATTATCGAACAAGATCCCCGGGCCCGCGTCGCCTGCGAGACCATGGTCACAACTGGTCTTGCTGTTGTGGCCGGCGAAATTACCACGGACTGCTATGTCGACATTCCGGCCCTGGTCAGAGAAACCATTGAAGCAGTTGGATACACCCGTGCCAAGTTCGGGTTTGATCACGCGACCTGCGGCGTCATCTGTTCTCTCGACAAGCAGTCGCCTGACATCGCCATGGGAGTCGATACGGGGGGAGCAGGCGATCAGGGGATGATGTTCGGCTTTGCCTGCCGTGACACGTCGCAGCTCATGCCGATGCCGATTCAGCTGGCTCATGATCTGACCCGCCAGTTGAGCCGGAGTCGAAAGGATGGCGTCCTGAACTGGCTGCGGCCCGACGGGAAGTCTCAGGTGACCGTGGAGTACGAGGGGTTTGTTCCGCTCAGAGTCGATGCGGTGGTGATTTCCACTCAGCACAGCGACGCGGTGTCGAACGATGAGATCCGTGAAGGAATCCGCCGGGAAGTGATCGAGCCCATGGTCCCTGCAGACCTGATGGATGACGACACCGAGATCTACGTCAACCCCACCGGCCGCTTTGTCACGGGAGGTCCGCAGGGTGATTGCGGGCTGACCGGACGCAAGATTATCGTCGACACCTACGGTGGCATGGGGCGTCACGGCGGAGGGGCGTTCTCCGGGAAAGACCCCTCCAAAGTGGATCGATCGGCCAGCTACATGGCCCGCTACATTGCCAAGAATCTGGTGGCGGCAGGGCTGGCGGACCGCATCGAGATCCAGCTCGCCTACGCGATCGGTGTGGCTGATCCGGTGTCTGTCATGCTGGATAGTTTTGGTACGGCCAGGGTGGATGATGCACGTATCGTGGAGCTCATTCGCGAACACTTCCAGCTCACGCCGCAAGGAATCATCGAGTCCCTGGATCTGCGCCGGCCGGTCTACCTCAGGACGGCTGCCTATGGTCACTTCGGACGTGAAGAAGATGGCTTTACCTGGGAAAAGACCGACAAGGCCGACCTGCTCAGAGAAGAAGCTGGAATTGCCACCGCGGACGTCCAGCCCGTCAGCTAAAAAGGATCCCTTTTTTTCATAGCTGATATCATCAAGCTATGCACTACAGGCGCCCGGGCATGATCACGATGGGACCCCGCCTGACCCCTGCCGTCAAGTACATTATCCTGGCCTGCGTCGGAATCTACTTTCTCACCCGACTGGGAGCCGGCCAGGAAATGATCAAGTTCTTCGGCCTGACTCCCCACTCGGTTTTCACCAAGCTCTTCATCTGGCAGCCTTTCACCTATCTCTTCTTTCACGATGTCGATGGGTTCTGGCACATTTTCATGAACATGTTCGTCCTCTGGATGTTCGGTTCGGAGCTGGAGCGCTATCTGGGGTCGCGTGAGTTTGTCCGCTTCTTTTTCATTACCGGTGCCGGTGCCGGTCTCATTTCGATTCTAGCGCACCCGCTGTCTACCACACCCACCATCGGCGCCAGCGGTTCGGTTTACGGGGTCCTGCTTGCTTACGGGCTACTCTTTCCGGAACGGATGGTCTATCTCTATTTCCTGTTTCCGGTGAAGGTCAAGTATTTCATCTCGTTCGTGTTCGTGGTGGCCTTTCTCTCGGCTTTTGGCAGCAGTGGAACCGGCATCGACCACTTTGCTCATCTGGGTGGCGGGCTCTTCGCCTTTCTCTACCTCAGGGGCTTTCTCTCCTGGAAGAAAGTCCGCGAAAGCTACAATCGGTGGCGCCTCCAGCGCCTGCGCCGAAAGTTCAAGGTCTACGAAAACGAGCGCCGCAAGCGGGACGACGACTTCTGGATTAACTAGCCAGCCCCTTTCCACTTTCCCGGCGCCGACCGTCTAACTTCCCGGTCGCGGCCCTGAGGGCCCTCCCACTTTCCGGAACTCGGAACGCGGAACCCGGAACAATCCGATATCTATCTGTTAAGCTGTCGCGGAGGATTCTGTCGAAGTGCAACGGTCTCAGATCTCGAACCGCTGGAAACTTATGTCCGGGTACGTCACCGGTCAACCGGATCTGAGCGGCTATCCCATTACCCTGATTGTCGAGAACACGGCCAAGTGTAATTTCAAGTGCCCCATGTGCCCTCGTGAGTTTGGATACTATCCTCCCGAAGACTTCGACTTTAATCTGTTCAGGACCATCATCGACGAAATCAAGAGTCAGACCGAACTCGTCTTCCCCTGGGGTGGGGGGGAACCACTGATGAGTTCGGACCTCTCGAAGATGATCCGGTATTGCAGGGACGCGGGGATCTACACCGTTGTCTCAACCAATGCCAGTCTGCTCGACGAGGCCCGCAGCCGGGAGCTGATCGAAGCCGGCCTGGACAACATCATCCTGGCTTTCGACGGCACGACTCCCGAGGTCTATGAGAGGTATCGAAAGGGTGGTGACTTCTGCGAAGTCAAGTCGAACATCCACGGGTTCCTGCGTGTGAAGGAAGCCATGAAATCGGACATCTTTACGGTGCTGCAGATGGTTCGACTTCCCTACAATCAACACCAGGTCGGGGACTTTCGCAGGATGTGGTCGATCCCGGGCGTGAATGAGGTTCGGGTCAAGGAGGACGAGATCGTCATTCCGGAGGTCGCGCTTGAAGAACGAATTCAACATGATCGCAGGCGCCATCCCTGCTATCAGCTCTGGCAGGGTCCTGCCACAATCAACTACAAAGGTGATTTGTTCCCCTGCTGTCACACCTGGCGCACGGAGCCCTTTGGAAACGTGAATCAAGAGTCAGTCTATGACTTGTGGAACTCGGAAAAGATGCAGAGGATGAGAGCAGCGCATCTGCGGGGGGATCTGACCGACTACCCCGACTGTATGGACTGCCATGCGCCCAATCCCCGGCTCCCCGTAATCCTGGGGAGTTTCCTCGTCGACATGTTCAAGGTCCGAAAATGGATTCCGAAGTTGGAGAGGATGGCCGTTTTCTACCGGATTCCACTTTTTGTTGATCGTTGAGGTGTGAAGAGATATGAACATCCTGCTGGTGCGCGGTAAGCCGACCTTCATGGATATGATCGTGGGCATTCCGATCGGACTCGTGTATATCGCCCCGATTGCCCGGAAGAAGGGGCATCACGTGGAGATTCTGGATCTCGCCCTGGAAGACGACCCCCGAGCCGCCCTCGATTCCAGGCTGCGCGAGCGACGCTGGGACGTGGCCGGCTTTACCTGCATGACCGCAGAGTTCGAAGGAGCCGAGATTGCTGCGCGCCAGATCAAAGATTTCGACCCCTCGATCCGAACCATCTTCGGGGGGCAGCATCCGACCATCGTCACGAAGGAGGTGCTGGAAACCGAGTTCTGTGACTTTGTTTGCATGGGGGAGGGCGAGGAGACGTTTGGAGAGTTCCTGGATGTTCTGGAGGTTGGAGGAGACCCGTCAGCGGTTACGGGGCTGGCCTTTAAGGACCAGGATCGAGAGGTTCGGCAGAATCTCCCCAGACGCCCGATCTGGGAGGTGGACGAAATCCCTCTTCCTGCCTATGAATTACTGGAGCTGGACCGCTATGCGACAGCTGAATCGGCTCGCTACACACCAAAGTACAAGCGGGCGATTCAGATCTTCACGAGTCGGGGCTGTCCCTGGCACTGCACCTACTGCCACGACTTGTTCGGCAAGAAGTTTCGGGCCAGATCACCCGAGCACGTTCTCAAAGAAATGAGAATGCTCTACTACGATCACAACATCCAGGAGTTTATGGTTGAGGACGATATCTTCAACTTTGACATGGATCGAGCCAAGCGGATTTGTGATCTGATCGTAGAAGAGAAGATGGAGGTGGCTCTGCAGTTTGGAAACGGAATCCGGCTGGAGCGTATCGACGAAGAGCTGGTGCGAAAGCTCGCCGCCGCCGGAACCCACCACGTTTCCATTGCCATCGAGTCAGCCAGCCCCCGCGTGCAACGCCTGAGCAAGAAGTACCTCAAGCTCCACATGGTGAATGAGGTGGTGGGCTGGATGAGGAATTACGGAATCAATACTCTGGGTTTCTTCATGATCGGCTTTCCCACGGAAACGGTTGAAGAAATCAAGATGACGATTCGATATGCCTGCCAGGCGGATCTGGATGAGGCTCTCTTCAGCATCGTGATCCCATATTCGGGGACTGAATTGAGCCGCCAGATCGCCGACCTGGGCATGGTGGACCCGGAACGCCAGACCGATCACCTCCATGAAGTTGCCAAGATCAAGACTCCCGATTTTGACTTCTCCACGCTGCGGAGACTCCAGCGGATCGCTTATCTCAAGTTCTTCCTCACTCGCTTTCGCTTCATCCGAATTGCACCCAAGTTTTTTAGTTTTCGGTCGAGCAAGCGCTATTTGAGGGCGGTTGAGCGCAATTTTCTCCCCGAGTCTCTGACCGGTGCACAGTCGCGAGCCAATTAGTGAACCGAAACCGGCTGATGTATTCATATCCCGATTTCCCTGATCACGTTTACGTCGAGCTGACCAACATCTGCAACGCGCGCTGCACGATTTGCGCGACGCCGCAAATGAAGCGTCCCCGCCAGATCATGCCCTTGCCGCTGTTTCGCCAGATTGTTGATGAATGTGGCCGGCGCGGCGCGCGCAAACTACTGCCGTTTCTGCATGGTGAATCGCTATTGGTTCCAGGGGTGCTCGACTACTTCCGCTACGTTCGTAAAGCGGCTCCACGGACTCATTTGAATCTGACCTCCAACGGTTCCAAGCTGACTCCCCAGATCAGTGAGGCGATCCTCCAGGAGGACTTGATCGACAGCATGATCTTTTCCATTGACGGGGGGGACAAGAAGACCTTCGAGGCGATTCGCCTGAATCTCAAGTACGATGAAGTCAGAGACAACGTGCTCCACTTCATTCGTCGTCGCAACGAACTGGGCCGAAAGAAACCCAGGGTGTCGATTGCCATGGTGACCGTCGAGGAGAATCGGCACAGCATTCAGAAGTTGAGGGATGCCTGGAAGGAAGCCGACGAGGTGCGCTTGTCGGTTTACTTTAACTGGGCCGGTCAACTGGCTCAGAACCAGCGCACCCCGAACAAGATCAACTACTGTGAGAGGCTTCAGCACTACATCACCATTCTGGCAGACGGGCGGGTGGCGATGTGCTGCTTTGATTCGGAGGCCGAGTATGCGGTCGGTGACATCACTCGCCAGAGCATTTACGAGGTCTGGCATTCGCAGGCTTTTAACGCAAAGAGGCAGCAGCTCTTTCAGAGAGACTTCGACAAGCTGACGATTTGTGCCCGGTGCGATTACGTGAACCACCCCAGTTGGGTGACGCCGTTTGCGCGGTTGCGACCCTACGTGGCGCGGACCTTTCCACGCTTGCTGGGAGTTGCCGAGGGAGCCTACAAGACATGGCTGATGCACGCTCCAGGAACCAGAAAACAGGGAAGTGAAGACGGGAATGCAACCTCAACGCCCCTCCGCAACTCAAGCTGACTTTCCCTGGGAGAACCCCCGCCAGGGAGATTTCGGTAAGATCCTGCTCCTCTATCCGATAACGGGAATGGACCTGGCCGGCGTCAATGTCGGTTTGCCTCTCTCCTGTCTCTATCTCGGTACCGTGCTCGAAAAGGTGGGTTATCGGGTCGAGATCCTGGACGAGCGATTAACCAACACCTTTGGCCGGGATGTAGCCGACTCCATGCGACGAGAACGTCCGATCCTGGTCGGGGTTTCGTCCATGACGGGTATCCAGATCCAGGGGGGTCTGGAAGGAGCCAGAGCAGTACGTTCAGTCGAGCCCTCGGTCCCGATCGTGTGGGGAGGCGTTCATCCATCGCTCTGCCCCGATTCTACTCTCAAGGACGAACTCTGCGACATTGTTGTGTGCGGGGAAGGGGAAGCAGGCCTCATTGAGCTGGCCGATTGCCTGAGGTCCGGGGGCGATCTTTCCGACGTCCAGGGGATTGGCTACAAGCGTGACGGGAGCTCCCACTTCACCCCGCCTCGTCCCATGATCGAGGACCTGGATCGCATTCCACGGCCCGACTACGATCTCGTCGACATGCAGCACTATTTCACGACGGCTCCCACAACGTCGGAACGCCAGCTGCAGATCGTCACCAGTCGCGGCTGTCCCTATGATTGCGAATTCTGTTACAACCTCAAGTTCAATGAACGGCGATTCCGCCATCAATCGGCGCGGCGAACCGTTGCTGACTTGATCTATCTGGTGGAGCAATTCGGCGTCCGAGCCATTTTCGTCGAGGATGACTATTTCTTTGGAAATCCCCGGCGAGTGGAAGAGATTTGCGATCTGCTTCTCGAGCAAGAGCAGGATGTACTTGTACAGGTTCCCTGTCGTATCGACTACCTGGATCGCCAGACGCCGGAAATGCTGGACAAGCTATATCTCGCCGGGTTCAAGGAATTGTGGATTGGAATCGAATCGGGCTCCGAGGATCGTCTCAAGGAGATCATGAAGCGCAACACTCTGGACCAGGTGCGAGAAGTCAACCAGCTTCTGGCTCAGTCCGACGTCTATGCCAAGTTTGGTTTCATGGCTGGTTTCCCCAATGAGGAACGGGAGGAGACGCTGGAAACGGTTGATTTCATGTTCGAGCTGGCTGGCAACAATCCCAATGCAGGCCTGGCCCCCGTCGCCATCTATACTCCCTATCCCGGTACCACGCTTTACGACAAGGCCAAGCTCGTCTACGGCATGGAGTTCCTCGATACTCTGGAAGGCTGGAGCCACTTTCATTTCGCGTACAACAACAATCCCTTCCTGAGTGATCAGCAGAAGAAGTTCATCAGCAAAGTGAATGTGATGAGTCGCTTCTTCGAGCGAAGAGCCTTCGAACGCTTCAGCCAGAACCGGTTCAAACCCATCCTCATGTTTCTTTTCGATGCTTATTATCGGTACCTGCGCTTGCGCCTTCGCTGGCGCTTCTTCGGGCTGATGCCCGAGATTCCCATCATCCGCCTGCTGGAAAGGGTCTATCTGAAGGTTGCCCACCGTTCTCAGGTGTCGAGGATGGGCGCTCGCTGACGCTCGCGCCGTTCCGCGTTCCGAGTTCCGCGTTGTACGTCAGTGTCAGCGACCCAGGTTTCTCTTGGTCACTTACCATCTAAATCAGAACCCGAAGCGCAGCGAGGGCTGGGCGGGAGCCGCGGCCTGGCGCCCGCGGTTCTGCTGGACGTGTACCGCTCGCACCCATTGAAGACCTCAGCGAACGTTCCGAGGCAGGAACGGAAGCGACTGCGTGGCAGCACGGCAGCCCGCCGAAAAAATGGCACCAGCGGCCAGTCCCAACTTGGAATTTGGAATCTGGCGTGAAATTCCATAGAGTATGCGAGTGGCAGACATGAACCTTGAACAGCAGATCAAACAGGCGGTGGGCAGGAAGGCTGCTGCCTGGGTTCAGTCCGGAAACATCGTCGGTCTGGGGAGCGGCTCTACGGCCCGTGAGGCGATTCTCGCCATTGGGGAGCGTCTGGCCTCGGGAGAGCTGCATGAGGTTATGGGAGTCGCTACCTCCTTTCAAGCGGCGTTGGAGTCGCGGGAGGCGGGCATCCCGCTTCTCGACGCGGCCCAGGTGGGGGCGGTGGATCTGGCCATTGACGGGGCCGATGAGGTCTCGCCCGGGAAGTGCGTGATCAAAGGCGGGGGTGGAGCCCACGTTCTGGAAAAGATCGTGGCCGCTCTGGCAAAGAAGTTCATTGTGATCGTGAACGCCGCGAAAGTGAGCCCGCGAGCAGGAAGCCTTGCCGCAGTGCCGGTGGCGGTGCTGGCTCCGGCATGCACTCTGGCGATGGGCCGGCTGGAAGAACTGGGAGGCAATCCGGAAGTTCGTCTGGCTGAGCGCAAACTAGGACCAGTCATAACCGATCAGGGACATCAGATCATTGACGTCTGGTTCGAAGAGATCAGCGATCCCACGCAACTCGAGCAACAGATCAATCTGATTCCCGGGGTCGTCGACAACGGTCTCTTTGTGGGGCTAGCGGACCTGGTTCTGGTCGGAGAACTGAAGAACGGGAAACCCGTCGTTTACGAGTTTTCCGGCAAGCTGCTTAAGGCAGGTTGATAGCGTCAATCAACTCGCGAAGCCGGCTGAACCCTCTCTGATCGAATGCAAAGACCAGGCGCGGCAAATACTTGATCTCAGGCTCGTCTTTTTCTTCTGGAAACGGTGCACATCTTTCGATCGCGCCCTCCACAACGATATCGCTGAAGTCTGCGTTCAGCCGTTCCAGATGTTGATCCGATACCGGCTCTCGTATTCTGAGAACAAGCTTCTGACGACGGTGCACGTAGCGCAAAGAGTGATAGCATCGATAAAAACCGACGATCTCGCTGACGGCCTCCCAAACGGAATCCGAGATCTTAAGCAGAGCTCGATCCGCGGAGGACACGAGATTTCCTCTCACGAGCTGGCCTTCAACGAAGCGCAGCCAGTCCTTCCAGTAAGAACTTCCCGGTTCTTCCAGCAGCACAATCGGGCACGGGTTGTCCTTTCCTGTCTGGACCAGAGTAAGTGACTCAAAGCACTCATCCTGCGTCCCCATTCCTCCGGGAAAAACAACAATTGCATCTGTCTCTTTCACGAAGAAAAGCTTGCGGGTAAAGAAGTACTTGAAGTTGATGAGCTTCATGTCCGTGTCGATGTATGAGTTGGCTGTCTGCTCAAAAGGGAGAAGAATGTTCAAGCCGAAACTCTGCGACTTTTCAGCGCCGCGGTTTCCGGCGGCCATGATTCCCGGGCCGGCGCCGGTGATGACCATCCAGCCCTGTCGGACAATCTCCCGGGCGAAATCCGCCGCCATCCGGTAGTTGGGATGTTCCGGTGAAGTCCGGGCCGAACCGAAGATGGAGACCTTGGGGATCCCGCGGTAGCCGTCAAACACCCGAAAGGCGTGACGCAGCTCCTTGACGGCAGTCCGAAGTATTTTCAGGTCTCCGCGTCCGGTGTCCTGCTCGGCCAGCTTCACGACCGTCACCAGGACTTCCCGCAGCAGGTCCTTGTGCTCATAGTCGGGAAGACTGTCAAGCAACTCCTGAATCAGCCTTCTGTGAGTGGGGACCTGGACATCGTAACCAAGCTCGGTTGGGTCTAGGTCGGGGTGCATCCGGGGCATAGGCGCCTCAGTATACAATAGGGCTCGTGCCCGCTAATCTGACCCCGCAATACAAGGAAGCGGAGGAAAGGTTCCGCCGCGCCAGGACCCCGCAGGAGAAGCTGGCCGCTCTAGAGGAAATGATGCGGGTGATCCCCAAGCACAAGGGGACCGAGAAGCTGCAGGCCGACCTGCGAAAGCGCCTCTCCAAGTTGAAAAAGAGTGCGGCGGCCAAGCCCTCCAAGAGCCTGCACCGTCCTTTTGATCAGATCGACAGGGAAGGGGCGGGTCGAGTGGTCGTGTGCGGCCCCCCGAACTCGGGCAAGTCGGCACTCGTGGATTGCCTGACGGGAGCTCGGCCGGAAGTGGCTGACTATCCATTCACAACGCGAAAGCCGCTGCCCGGGATGATGGACTTTGAAGACATCCAGATCCAGTTGATCGACACCCCCCCACTGGCTCCGGCGACCCTGGAAGGCTGGCTGCTTCAGATGATGCCCCAGGGTGACGTCGTTCTCTTGGTATTCGATGTCAACGACCCGAATCTGCTGGAGCAGACCGATTTCCTGCTGGGCCTTCTCTCTGACCGTGGGATCCCGAAAGAAGAGGGCCCAAAACTCGTTGTCCTGGCCGCCAAGATGGACCAGCCCGGAGCTGATCAGAACCGGCAGATCTGGGAAGAGCTGTTTTCAGAACGCCTCCACGCCCATCCTTTCTCAGTCCGAGATCCGGGAATGGTTGAGGAGTTGAGAGAACGACTGTTCCGGTTGCTGGATGTGGTCAGGGTCTACACCAAGCGTCCCGGGCACCCGGTCGAAGCCGACACGGCTCCTTACCTGCTGAAGAGGGGAGCGACGGTAATCGATGCGGCAGGCAGCGTACACAAGGATTTTTCCAACAGCTTCCGGTTTGCCCGGATCTGGAGATCACCGGACCGGAACGGGCAGATGATTGATCGACACGAAACGATACAAGATCGAGACCTGCTCGAGATTCATGTTTTGTAGGTTCCGTCCTTGCCTTTGCCCTGACCTCATCTGGGCAAAGGCAAGGGCACGGGCAAAGGCAAGGCGCTAAACCAGGCCGCGTAACCACTGTTCGAGGGCACTGTCAGTCGGAACTCGGACGCCGGACCCAGGAACTTGGAACTTGGAACTTGGAACGTCCCTAGCCCGGATTATGCAGGAGATCTAAATTCAAGTGAGATTTGGGCCCAGAAAAAAGGCCGTAGCTCTCTGATATAAAAGGGTTTAGAGAAACAAAGACCCTAAACAGGAGCTACGGCAATGTCAAAAACAGTCTGCCAGAATACCCTGCCATTTCATAGCCACAGAAACATCACGGCTCGTTTTGATGGGGGGAGCCTCACTTCCGACGCAGGATGGTTGTTGTTTGGATCGCTGGATCGTCAACATCGATTGTGCGAGGGCTTCAGTTCCTGTATTTCGGAAAGTCGAGACCAACGCTACATTCGTCATGACCTGTTGAAGTTGATCCGACAACGAGTCTTGCAGATCGTGGCCGGCTACGAAGACTGTAACGACGCCGATACGCTGCGCTCGGATCCGATGCTCAAGACAGTCTGTGATCAGTTGCCCGAGAGCGATCCCGACTTGGCCACCCAGCCGACTTTCTCCCGTTTGGAGAACTCCGTCACCAAGAAGGATCTGATGCGTCTGAGCCGGTGGCTGCTAGGCCGTTATGTGCGCTCCCTGAAGAAGAGACGCCCCAGCAAGATCATCCTGGATCTGGACAGTACCGATGACCACACTCACGGCCAACAGGAGTTCTCCTTCTACCACGGGTATTACCGAAACCACATTCTGCATCCTTTGCTGATCTTCGATGCCGCCACGGGAGACCTGGTGTGTGCCATGTTGAGACCTGGCAACAAGGGGGCTGCCTCTCACATCGTGCCCGTTTTGAAGCGCGTCGTGGAGGCCATCCGACAAGGAGTGGGGACGGATGTCGAGATTGAGATTCGGGCCGACAGCGGCTTTGCCACGCCTCGGCTCTACGAGTTCTGTGAAGGTGAAGAGAATAAACTCCAATATGTCATTGGGTTAAGTCGAAACCCTCGCCTGCAGCGAGTGGTCGAGCCGCTGCTGGATTCGACTCGGCTGAGGTTCGTTGAGCTGGAGGAAAAACAGCGTCAGTTTGACGAGTTTCTTTATCGAGCCCACAGCTGGGATCGATCCCGTCGCGTCATTGTCAAAGTGGAGGTCGATCAGCGTGGGATCAACCGTCGCTTTGTAGTCACCAACCGGGACGATCTCTGCTCCCAATCACTTTATGACCACTACACAAACCGAGGGCAGACCGAGAACTTCATCAAGGCCTTCAAGAATCATCTGAGCATGGACCGACTCAGCTGTCATCGATTCCTGGCCAATCAGTTTCGACTCCTCCTGCATGCACTGGCTTACCAGATGTTCGTGCGCCTGCGCGACTATCTGCACGGAACCCCCTGGCACAAGCTCGAAATCGAAACCTTACGTCGTCGGGTCCTCAAGATTGGGGCCCGGATCCGACAAACCACTCGACGCATCTGGGTCCATCTTTCCTCAGCCTTCCCCGAACAACCCCTCTTCCACCTCGTCTTGAGTCGCCTGAACTCCAGTTAGCTTTTCCCAGCTCCCCCGGAAAACCGCTTCCGACACTCATCCAGGCCCAGATCTGTCTGAAATTCACTCCCCAAACCACTCAAACGCCTCGCCAACCCATATTCTTCGCAAATCCGCCTGTCACACCTGCCCGCTTCCGAGTTGGGCCACTTCTCGAGTCGTTTTTCAACACCGGACTACGGTTCTTGCATAATCCGGGCTAAACCCCCAGTAGCAGTTCGACTGTCAGCTGATCAATCCTTTCGTAGGCCAGGTGCCGTTCGGCCAGGAGTCTGCGGTCCCAGTCTCTGCTGAGGATCCGGCGGGCGTTCTCGGGAGAGTAGGGAATCTGCTCGCTCCAGAGCTCACTCTCTTCCCCTTTCAGATCGGCGAGCAACTCCTGAATCTCAGCGTTCTCCTCGAACTGTGCGGCCTTCTCCTTCAAGATAAGGTAGGTGCGCATACATCCGGCGGCGAAGTCCCAGACTCCTTCGGGGTCCTCGCTTCTCAAGGCGTGGGCATCAAAGTGACGAGGGCCCGGATAGCCGACCTTCTCCAGGAATCTCACCAGGAAAAAAGCGGACTTGAGGTTCTCCGAACCAAACCGCAGATCCTGGTCAAATCGTCCCGGCTTCTGATCGTTCAGGTCAATGTGAAACAGTTTGCCGCTATCCCAGGCCTGGGCTACGGCGTGGTAAAAGTTCAGTCCCGCCATCTGTTCATGGGCCACTTCCGGGTTGACCCCAACCATGGAAGGATCGTCGAGCGTGGCAACGAAGCCGAGCATGGCTCCGGTTGTAGGCAGATAAATGTCTCCCCTGGGTTCATTGGGTTTTGCTTCCAGGGCGAATTTCAAATTGTAGCCGTTGTCTTTGACATAACCGATCAGGAAGTTCAGACTGTCGCGGAACCACTTGAGGGCTTCGACGGCGTCTTTCGCTGCGTCGACTTCGCTCCCCTCCCGGCCTCCCCAGAAGACATAGGTGCTGGCCCCCAGGTCCACTCCCAGGTCAATGGCGCGCATCGTTTTCTGAAGGGCATAGGAGCGCACTCTCGCATCATGCGAGGTAAAGGCGCCGTCCCGAAAAACAGGGTCGGTGAATAGATTCGTGGTCGCCATGGGAACGCACATGTCGTAGTCCGCCAGGGCCTGCCTGAAATCAGAGACGATCTGCTGTTTTTGCGCTGGCGAGGCGTCGATCGGAACCAGATCGTTGTCATGGAAGTTGACCCCCCAGGCACCCAGTTCACTGAGCTTCTGGACGATCCAAACCGGTGCAAGTTTGGGGCGGACGGCCGCACCGAAAGGATCCCTTCCAGGGTTCCCAACGGTCCACAGTCCAAAGGTGAAATGATCTGCTTTAGTGGGTTGATACATGGGCGCTCCTAATCTTGCACTCAATGGCTGATTAGTTTCCGGTGTGCCGGGAAAATGGTCGAGCGACGAAGCTCGTCACTGAGCCGGCAGTAGAACAGGTAAGTCTCTTCGTATTTCTCACGGTTCTCGCGGTTCGGGTGGCATCGCTTGTCGGGATCCAGCTCAAAAGAGTCGTTGACGAGGTCCTTGATCGAGCCCCCGCCGACACACCAACCCGCTTGCAGAGCGGCTCCAAAGGCAGGTCCTTCCTCAACCACAGGGGCCACGACTGCGGTGTCAAAGACATCAGCCACAATCTGACGCCAGGCCGGGCTCCTGGATCCGCCGCCGATTAGACAAGTTCGCCCGACAGAGACTCCCAGCTCTCGAAGCCGATCGAAGCCGTACCGAAGCCCGAAGGTGACGCCCTCGACCGCCGCCCTGGCAAGATGCTGTGGAGTGGCCGTTGAGCTCCTGAGGCCTACCGCTGTCCCGGTACCCTCGGGAGTGTTGGGCATTCGCTCTCCTTCCAGGTAGGGAAGCAGAATCAATCCTTCCGAGCCGGGAGGAGCTGAGTTCAGAAGAGTCTCAAATTCCTCGAACGGGCGATCCAGGATGCCGCTTCGGACGGCCTCGGTGGCCACTGTGACATTCATGGTGCAGGCCAGGGGAAGCCACCCACCCGTACTTCCGCAAAAAGCTGCGATCTCCCCGTCAGGATCGATCACCGGTGTCTGGGAATGCGCAAACAGAGTACCGGAAGTTCCCAGGCTTACCGTCACCATTCCGTCCCGGACGTTGCCCGATCCGATGGCTCCCATCATGTTGTCACCCCCGCCGGAACTGATCAGCACTCGAGATGACATTCCCCACTTCCGGGCCAGGCCAGGGCGCAGTCTGCCGGCGGGTCGATGAGACTCCAGAAGACGAGGCAGGCAAGCTCCCAGGTCTGTATCAGCGTCAATCCAGCTCAAGGCAGCCTCCGACCACTCGCGCTGGCGAACTTTGAAGTACCCGGTGCCTGATGCATCTCCGAACTCTGCCACGAGTTCCCCCGATAGAAAGAAGTTGAGGTAGTCGTGGGGCAGGAGGATGTGGCGAAGTCGCTCGTAGTTCCGGGACTCGACCTGTTTCAACCAGAGAATCTTAGAGGCCGTGAATCCGGGGGGCAGGAGATTGCCGATCTCCTTCTGGTACGCTTGCGGGCCCCCGGCCGCGGCCATGATCTGCTCGCATTGCTGGGCTGTACTCGTGTCGTTCCAAAGCTTGGCGGGGCGGATCACGGCATGTCCCTTGTCCAGCGCAACGAACCCGTGCTGCTGCCCCGACACGCCGATTCCTTCCACCCGAGAGAGATCCAGATCCTGCCTCTGGAGCGATGCCACACAGTGCTCCAGTGCATCGATCCAGGTTTGTGGATGCTGCTCCTTGTGGCCCGGAGGAAGCCCTTCGATGAGATCGTAGGAGCGGTCAGCCGACCAGATTTCGTTCGCTTCACTGTCCCAGGCGATGGCCTTCAATCCCTGGGTCCCGCAGTCTATGCCCAGCAGTAACATCTATACCCTCGATCCGATTCGTCGTCCTCAAAATTCCCGGAAAACAAGCCCTCAATGATAATAGTTTGCCTCGTCCAGTTCAGCCAATCCATTTTCTTGGAGTGCTTAAACAGTGTAGAAACAAACAGATACGAGAGGGGAATAGGGCCGCCCACGTTTTTTTGGATTGATCGATCCAAGTCCGGATCCCTAACTCCTCAACGGGAAACAATCTAACTCTTGTGATTCCAACGGCTTAGCCCTGATTGCCAGGGGGTTGGCACCGGAATTGCTACGATCGGAGCCCAGAAGTTGGTATTCTCTGGCAGCCAGCTTTCAATCCGTCGAGCGGCTCCCTCGGGTGGGAGAAGGAGCCTGTTGCCATCATCCTCCCTTCTCGAAGCTTCTAAATCATGAACTTGACCACTGAGGAGATGCTTCGCAACCATCGTGCCACGTGTCCTCCCGGAGGGCCACATGGGTGTGGTAGTCTCC
This sequence comes from Acidobacteriota bacterium, assembly GCA_965248635.1. Lineage (GTDB taxonomy): Bacteria > Acidobacteriota > UBA6911 > RPQK01 > CBDAPI01 > CBDAPI01. The sequence continues at coordinate 2,206,514 of OZ252114.1, forward strand.
GCTGGGAGAGGCTGTACCAACACGGGATGAAAGTTTATCTGCAGCTGCTGGACAAGATTCTCCACAGCGGGACTCAAAAAGAAGACCGTACCGGGACCGGAACGAGAAGTATCTTTGGGTACCAGATGCGTTTTGATCTGGAACCTGGTTTTCCGCTCTTGACGACCAAGAAACTTCACACGAAATCGATTGTTCACGAGCTGCTCTGGTTTCTGGCCGGGGACACGAACATCCGTTACCTGAATGAGAACGGAGTCCGAATCTGGGACGACTGGGCAGACGAGAAGGGTGAACTCGGGCCGGTGTACGGCTATCAGTGGCGTTCCTGGCCAACTCCTGACGGAGGCAGCATAGATCAGATCTCCAGGGTCATCGAACAGATTCAGAACAATCCCGATTCACGGCGGCTTGTCGTCAGTGCCTGGAACGTGGCCCATGTCGAGAACATGGCGTTGCCGCCCTGCCATTCACTCTTTCAGTTCTATGTGAACAACGGCCGGCTATCCTGCCAGCTCTACCAGAGGAGCGCCGATGTGTTCCTGGGTGTGCCCTTCAACATCGCTTCCTACGCCCTGCTCACGAGCATGGTTGCCCAGGTGTGCGGATTGAAGGCGGGTGAGTTCGTGCATACGTTCGGAGACGTTCATCTCTATTCAAATCACGTGGAGCAGGCCCGGGAACAACTGAGTCGGGAACCCGGAGAGCTGCCGCACATGCTTCTCAACCCGGACGTGGCGTCGATCTTTGATTTTCGATTTGAAGATTTCACCCTGGTGGGCTACGATCCCCACCCTCCCATCAGGGCCCCCATTGCGGTCTAGTGCACTGTCCGGAAAGTTCACGCCGCTACTTCGGGCGTGTTTTCGCCGACAGCTTTGTTGCGCTACCTCGAAAGACTCCCGGCATTCCTGCGTCGCGCGCCTCACTGGCGACGCCAATGAATCCATCCCGAATTAACACCGTGAACTTCCCGGACAGTACACTAGCCCCGCGAACTTCCGGGACAGTACACTAGCAGTCCCTGGTGAAAGTCGCGCGCGGTCCCAGCCGTCGCTGCCCCGGGGAACACTCGAAATGATCTCTCTGATTGCGGCAGTTTCAGAAAACGGAGTCATCGGGCGCGACAACCAGTTGCCCTGGAGGCTTTCTTCGGACCTGCAGCGTTTCAAAGTGCTTACGATGGGGCATCACCTGGTTGTGGGACGCAAGACGTTTCTCTCGATCGGCCGCCCGTTGCCGGGGCGGCATATGATCGTGCTAAGCCGGGACGCTGCTTACCGCCCGTCGGGGGTGCAGGTTGCCAGATCCCTGCCCGAAGCTCTGGATCTCATCTCAGGCGACGACGAGGCCTTCATCGGAGGCGGTTCGGAACTGTTCAAAGAGGCCGTCGAACACGTGGATCGTCTCTACCTGACGATCGTCCATGCCGAGGTACGGGGCGACTCGTTTTTGCCCGACATTGATGCGGCCGAATGGGAGATCAGAAGCAGCGAGCATCACCCGGCCGACGAGAAGAATGAATACTCGTCTACTTTTCAGATGCTGGATCGAGTACGGGCAACAGGGGGAAGGGGCCGGGTGGTTCCGGCCCCTGGGCGTGGTGGATAAGAATGCAAGATCCGGCTGCCATCAGTTTTCGCCGTTTTCGCCTTTCCTGCCAGGTCGGCCCCTCTCGGGACCACGGCGGCGACGAGAAGTGCAGAAGCGATCTTTGATCGTTTCCCATTTCTCGAGCTGGTCCGGATCCAGGATCCCGGCAAAGTCGGGTGCATAGGACTGAGTCGTCGCGCAGATCGCTGCCTTGAGATCCTTGATGTCGATCAGCAGACGGCCGAGTTCAGTGGCATCCGGGTCGTCCGACTCGTGTTCTGCTCTGAATGCCCTGGCCAGCGCCCTGAGTTCGTGGCGAGGCGGTCCGACTGCAGCCCCCATGTCCTTGGCCAGGTCGCCCACCTCTTCCAGTTGAGTCTCGCTCAGTTCCAGAACCCTGACCAGAACTCGCCTGGGAGGGATCACCCGACAACAACGGTCCCCTAACCCGGATTATGCAGGAGATCTAAATTCAAGTGAGATTTGGGCCCAGAAAAAAGGCCGTAGCTCTCTGATATAAAAGGGTTTAGAGAAACAAAGACCCTAAACAGGAGCTACGGCAATGTCAAAAACAGTCTGCCAGAATACCCTGCCATTTCATAGCCACAGAAACATCACGGCTCGTTTTGATGGGGGGAGCCTCACTTCCGACGCAGGATGGTTGTTGTTTGGATCGCTGGATCGTCAACATCGATTGTGCGAGGGCTTCAGTTCCTGTATTTCGGAAAGTCGAGACCAACGCTACATTCGTCATGACCTGTTGAAGTTGATCCGACAACGAGTCTTGCAGATCGTGGCCGGCTACGAAGACTGTAACGACGCCGATACGCTGCGCTCGGATCCGATGCTCAAGACAGTCTGTGATCAGTTGCCCGAGAGCGATCCCGACTTGGCCACCCAGCCGACTTTCTCCCGTTTGGAGAACTCCGTCACCAAGAAGGATCTGATGCGTCTGAGCCGGTGGCTGCTAGGCCGTTATGTGCGCTCCCTGAAGAAGAGACGCCCCAGCAAGATCATCCTGGATCTGGACAGTACCGATGACCACACTCACGGCCAACAGGAGTTCTCCTTCTACCACGGGTATTACCGAAACCACATTCTGCATCCTTTGCTGATCTTCGATGCCGCCACGGGAGACCTGGTGTGTGCCATGTTGAGACCTGGCAACAAGGGGGCTGCCTCTCACATCGTGCCCGTTTTGAAGCGCGTCGTGGAGGCCATCCGACAAGGAGTGGGGACGGATGTCGAGATTGAGATTCGGGCCGACAGCGGCTTTGCCACGCCTCGGCTCTACGAGTTCTGTGAAGGTGAAGAGAATAAACTCCAATATGTCATTGGGTTAAGTCGAAACCCTCGCCTGCAGCGAGTGGTCGAGCCGCTGCTGGATTCGACTCGGCTGAGGTTCGTTGAGCTGGAGGAAAAACAGCGTCAGTTTGACGAGTTTCTTTATCGAGCCCACAGCTGGGATCGATCCCGTCGCGTCATTGTCAAAGTGGAGGTCGATCAGCGTGGGATCAACCGTCGCTTTGTAGTCACCAACCGGGACGATCTCTGCTCCCAATCACTTTATGACCACTACACAAACCGAGGGCAGACCGAGAACTTCATCAAGGCCTTCAAGAATCATCTGAGCATGGACCGACTCAGCTGTCATCGATTCCTGGCCAATCAGTTTCGACTCCTCCTGCATGCACTGGCTTACCAGATGTTCGTGCGCCTGCGCGACTATCTGCACGGAACCCCCTGGCACAAGCTCGAAATCGAAACCTTACGTCGTCGGGTCCTCAAGATTGGGGCCCGGATCCGACAAACCACTCGACGCATCTGGGTCCATCTTTCCTCAGCCTTCCCCGAACAACCCCTCTTCCACCTCGTCTTGAGTCGCCTGAACTCCAGTTAGCTTTTCCCAGCTCCCCCGGAAAACCGCTTCCGACACTCATCCAGGCCCAGATCTGTCTGAAATTCACTCCCCAAACCACTCAAACGCCTCGCCAACCCATATTCTTCGCAAATCCGCCTGTCACACCTGCCCGCTTCCGAGTTGGGCCACTTCTCGAGTCGTTTTTCAACACCGGACTACGGTTCTTGCATAATCCGGGCTAAACTGATCGTGTCTTCATGTTCCGAGGCCAACCCCTCCGGGCCACTCATCTTGTCCGGCCCGGCCCGGCCCGACCGCTGAGCGGCGAGAGAGCTAGTCACCAGCACCATTGTGAACAAGCACAGGAACAGGTTTCGTTTCATCGTCTTGAATCCTCCTTTATCTATGTTTCTCATCTTGAATCTCTCCGTTACGATGCTTCTATGTGACAGTACGGCTCGCCTGGCCGTGTGTTTCATGCTGGATTCCGAGTTGAAAGTTGAAGGTTGGGATCGTGCACTGACTGGGCAACAACAGTACCGCGGGCGGGCCCGAGACTGAGCGCGCCGACCTGGAACGTGGAACCTTGGAACGTGGAACTATCTTTTCCGCCTTGCCTGATCCACCATTTGGAGAGCCGGAAAGTAGCCCGCCCTGGCCGCCTTGTTGATCAGTGGCCAGGCCGTCTCCACCTTTCTGAGGCGGAGTCTGCAGGCACCGAGGTTGTAGAGAAGCTGGGGCGTGGCATCGCCCAGGGCGAGGGCCTTTTCAAAGGCCTGCTCAGCTTCGGCGTGACGGGCCAGGTGACTCAGGCAGAGGCCGAGCTGGTGGAAGGACTGAGCGGAAGGCTGGTTCTTGATCAGGATCTGCCATTGGGCAGCGGACAGGTCGTATTTCTGCTGAAGATAGAGAACCGATGCCAGGTTCACACGCGCCCAGCCGGCGCGGGGCTGCATCTTCAGCGCCCTACGATACTGAGTCACGGCCGCCTCTAGCTGGCCCAGCCTCTGGTGGCAATATCCCAGGTTGAACAGGTAATCAGGCTGAGCACCGGCTGTCTCGATCAGCGAGTCGTAACTATCGATGGCATCCCGCCAGCGCCCCTGGCCCTGAAGGGCCTGGGCTTGCTCAAATTGAATTCGCGCCGCCTGAGAGTCTATGTCGCTTTTGGTAGGAGAGATCCGGGCTGCTGTTGCCAGCTTCTCCAGGGCTTCTTCTTGCTCACCCAGTTCATTCAGGCAGGAGGCAACGAGCTGCAGGAGGCCGGGCAGCAGCGGATTGCCGGCTCGGACCCTCTCGAAATGAGAGAGGGCCGTGCTGAACTCTCTGTCTTGCATGGCCCGATAACCGCGCAACAGTTCGAGGTTCTCGCTCCGGGCACCGCCGGCTTCAAGGGTCGACAAAGCCAGGTCGATCGAACCCTGAGAGAGACTGATGCGGGCGCTTTCCGAGATAGCCACCGCCTGAGTCGGGTGTTGGCTCAAGATCTGGGAGTACAACTGCAAGGCTGCGTCATCCTTGCCCTGGCGCGAATAGAGAGCCGCCAGATACAACCTGGCAGTCGTGAATTCTGGTGCAATCTGCAGCGCCTCCTGCAGGAGTCCGTGGGCCTGATCGAGGCGATTCTGGCCGGCTTCGCGAAGAGCCTCCAGGTACAGGTGGAAGGCGCTTTGCAGCTTCACCCACACTTTTTCTTCCCTGGCAGCGTCCTGGTTTCGACCCAACTCCTTGTAGAACAGGTGCAGAGTCCGATGGCCCAGGGGATTCTCAGGGTCCAGGTGGACAGCCTTCTCCGCCAACTCAACCGCCCTCTCTCGGTTTCCCTGCTGCCACTCCTGCTGGCTCAGAACACTCAGAGTCGCAATATCGGTCGGATCCAGGCTGAATGCCATTCGAAGCTGCCGCGTTGATTCTTCGGCCCTGCCTTGCAGGCGCAGGAGAAAAGCGTAGAGGCGCCGGCACGGAACCTTCAGGGGTGCCTGTTCCACGGCTCGACGAGCCTGAATGAGGGCGTCCTGATCGTGGCCCTGAGCGAAGAGTGTGAACGCCAGCCGATGGCGTGTGTCGGCGTCCGAGGAGCGCTGGTCCAGGGCTCGCTCGAACAGGCTGGCCGCCTCCGCCAGGGCTCCCTGCCGGAGTTGTACCTCGGCGCGTCCCTGAAGAGCCCGACGATCCAGCGGGCGAATGGTCAGTGCACGGGAGAGAAGCTCATCCCCGGCCCCGAGGTTGCCCGTCGCGATGAGAAGCAGACCGAGCTGGGTCAGTAGGTCAGGATTGCGAGGAAAGGAATGGAGTCCCTTATCCAGGATCTCAATAGCCTGGTTGATCTCATGGCGCGCGACCATGGTGCCGGCCTGAGTCAGATAATCTTCCGGGGCCTGGGCCAACACCACAACCAGCGTTAAGGCTGCAACCGAACCCTGGATCATACTGCCAGAGAGGGCCATTCCTTGAACCCCGAACCCCGAACCTAGAACCCGAACCTAGAATCTAGAACCCAGTACCCCATACAATTCCTGCCAGGCGTCTTCGAATTCATCCCCCGTCGCCCAGACCGGGAGAGTGTCTGCGTTTGCCAGTGATCGGGCGCTGGCGACAAAGGCCTGGCTGAACTTGAGAAGGTACTCATAGTCGAAGTCATCGTCCGCTTCATCACTGGGAAGATGGTAATGTTTCATGGTCTCCTCATCCAGGATCCGAAAACCCGGACTGAAGGTGAGGGCAGGAACCCCTTTTCGAGCAAAGGCCACGTTGTCGGAGCGGTAGAAAAGATCTCGATTCTCGGCCGGATCCGGCACGGTTTCCAGCCCATACCGGGAGCAGGCTTCTTCAAACAGAGTCCGGTCAGAAATGCGGCGGAGTCCAAAGATCGTGACCACTCCCGTGTCACTGAAACCGGCTGCATCGGTGTTCAGGACGAACCTGTTCTCTTGCAGGGGAACCACCGGGTTCTCGACATAGTAAGAGCTGCCCAGAAGCCCCTGCTCCTCGCCCGTCATCGCGATCAGAAGAACCGATCTGCGGGGTCTCTGCAGGGACAGTGATCTGGCTGCCGCCAGGAGAGCCACGACCCCCATTCCGTTGTCTCGGGCCCCGTTGAAGATAGTATCCTCCGACTCGTCACCGGTTCGATCCGGGTCTTTACCCATGTGGTCGTAGTGAGCGGTCAGCACCAGATACTCCCCGCTCAACTGGGGATCGCTGCCCTCGATCATCCCGATCACGTTGGAGGCAACCAGGGGATCCGCTTGATTGGGTGGGACATCGAGTTTCAGGCTTTCCCACGCCGGCGGATCTCCGGATGGAAGTCGCACAAGGGCGTGAAAAGCTTTCTGGCGCACGCCCTCGATGCTCTGCTGGAGTACGATGCGGGGGCGGAGCAGGAAACGGGAAATCCGCCTCCACTGGTTCCGAGGGAGGATCTCCAGGATGCCGGCAGCGCCTCGCTCCGAGGCAAGTTGCCTCTTCTCAGCGGACCACAAGGGTCTTTGGCCGCCTTGACCCGATCTTGACATGGTTTCGGGGGCTCCGAACTTGACGACCACGATTTTTCCTCTGACATCCAGATCGGCATAGTCATTGACGCCGTTGTCCTCGTCGACAAGGCCATGGCCTGCCGACACGCCCGGAGCTTCCAGTTGGGCCTTGCCGGCCAGCAGCACGAAATCTGAGCCAATGTGGAGTTCGATGCCTCCCGCCGTGATGGTGCCCTCGACGGGAGGACTCTGGAGAAAGAGCGGCACAGGCTGAAGGAATCCTTTCTGGTCCCCGGCGGGCTGGAGTCCCCACCCCCTGAAGTGCTCGGCAAGATAGCGGGCAGCGACTGCATTTCCAGTGCTCCCCGTTTGTCGGCCCTCCAACTCATCGGAAGCGATGAAGCGAAGGTGGGCCTCCAGTTCTTCAGAAGTCAGGCTGTCCTCCGCTGGTCTCTGCGCTGGAGCCGTCCAGAATCCACCTGCAAGCGTCGCGGCCGTGAGAAACGGAATCACAAGTCTCATTCGATAGAAAATACCATCCAATCGGCCGGATTTGACAGCTGTCTCGGTGCGACGCTACATTTCACAGACGATGAGCAAGGCTGGCCGGGGGTCTGTTTCCACCGATTCAGTCCTGACCTGGACCTCCTTTCCGGCATCCAGAAGCGTGGAACTTCCACCACTGGCTCGGTCCCCATGGACTTGAGCATCATCATCATTAACTGGAATGCAGCCTCTCACTTGAGTCGCTGCCTCGATTCGGTCTCCGCTCTGATCGAAGAAGTGGATGAGATCGTCGTGGCCGATAATCACTCCAGTGATGCCAGCCGTGAGACGGTGCGGAGGTATCCGGATCTCCGCCTGATTGAGAATAAGACCAACCTGGGATTCGGAGCTGCGGCCAATCGGGCCGTGGCAAGCACAAACAGCCGCCACATTCTCCTCCTCAACTCCGATACCCTGGTTTCGCCGGGCAGTGCCAGGCGACTCCACGAATCCCTGCTGAGCGATACAGGTTCCGCAATTGCCTGCGGTCCACTGGTTGGTGAAGGGGGAACTCCACAGACTGGCTTTCAGTTTCGAGAGCTTCCGACTGTTTCGTCCGTTTTGACCGACGTGCTGGGGTTGGAAGAGCTTCTGGCGGTCATCTCCAAGAAACCCCCGGCACAAATGAAAACAGGATGGCTTCCTTCTTCGGTTCAACCGGCGGCAGCCTACTGGATGATTCGGCGCAGGGCTTGGAGCGAGTTGGGAGGATTCGACGAGCGGTTTTGGCCGGCCTGGTTCGAAGATGTCGATTTCTGCAAACGCCTGGAGTCCAGTCGATGGAAGGTCCTTTTCGACGAGAGAGCCCGTGCCGTTCATATCGGGGGAGTCTCGGTTGGGCGGTTGGGACACCGTCGGTTTACACGAGTGTTTTATCACAATCTACTCCGATACCTGAAGAAGCATCACCCTTACCGGTTTCTCCTGCTCTGGTTTCCGATTCAGTTCGGAAGTTTGATTCGACAGTACCTGCTGTCCCCACTGAAGTCGGCGCAAGGCTGGTGAGGGAAAGCCGCGTGCTGGTCAGCCTGGTCACCTTGAATGACGAACGCGTCTTGGCCAGGTGTCTGGAGGCGCTGGCCCGACAGACAGTGCGATTCACTCTCAGGCTTCACGACAATGCTTCTACCGACGGAACCGCGGAGATCGCTCGCGGATGCGGGGCCGATGTCCGGCTCAACTCAACCAACAGTGGTTACGCCGCGGGCCACAATCTGAACCTCGAGCCTGGTGGTTTTGACTACGCCCTTCTTCTCAATGCCGACGTGAAACTGGAACCTGACTACATTCAACAACTCCTGGCCGAGATGGAATTCCGGAGAGAAGTTGGAATGGCGGGGGGCAAGTTGCTGCGGATGGACGTCCAGGGTGGGAAAACTCTTCACCAGGGAGTTCCTGTCTTTGACAGCACCGGCATCTACTTCACTCCCTCCCAGAGGCATTTTGACCGGGGTGGCGGCATCCCGGACCGTGGCCAGTACGACGTTCCCCAACTCGTGTTTGGTGTGACAGGAGCCGCAGTTCTGGTTCGTAGAAGCCTGGTCGATGATCTGGAGGAGCGTACCGGCGAGTTCCTGGATGAAGACTTCTTTGTGTATCGCGAGGATGCGGAGCTGGCCTGGAGAGCGCAGATAGCCGGCTGGAAGGCTCTTTACGTGCCCGGCGCAGTGGCCTGTCACCATCGGCATGTTCTTCCCGCCCGGCGCAGGAATCTCAATCCCCTGATCAACTATCATTCCGTCAAGAACCGCTACCTCATGCGTATGAAGAACATGGGACCCGCAGTGCGGCGGCGTTGCTTTCCCCATGCATGGATAAGAGACCTCGGCATTCTGGTCTATCTGCTTCTCTTTGAGTGGAGCTCAATTCCAGCCTTGCGGGAGGTCTTTAGGGCCCGCCACCGCTTCCGAGCCAAGAGGGCGAGGCTGGAGTCCAGCCGGCGCGTCAGCGATGCCGAGATCGCGAAGTGGTTCTCATTCACTCCCCAGGCCCGGGACCTCTACGATGGAACAGGCGGCGGAGGAGGAATCGAACCTTGACGATGAAGATACAGGAACATCTCGAGGCGACCGACTTCAGTGACGATCTGGAGCGGTTCTGGCGTGTCTCGGCGACCAAAATACGCCTGCTCGAGAGTTCCTGGAAAGGGACTGGTGCGCCGGTGATGACAGCGGCAGGCCGCTACACTTCCCGGGACTGGACCGAGTGGACACAGGGCTTCCAGTACGGTTCTCCGCTCTTGCAGTTTGAAGCGACTGGCGAGAAGGAGTTCCTGGAGCTGGCACGGGAGAGAACCGTTGAGAGAATGGCCCCTCACCTGACTCATTCAGGAGTCCACGATCACGGTTTCAACAATGTTTCCACCTATGGCACCCTGCTCAGGCTCATCTGTGAGAGCCGGATGGTTGCCAGTATCTGGGAATGTCGCTATTACGAGCTGGCTCTCGCCTGCTCGGCCGCTGTCCAGGCCAGTCGCTGGACAGAGCTGGAGGGAGGCGGCTTCATCTATTCTTTCAACGGCCCCCACTCTCTCTTTGCCGATACGATGCGTACCCTTCGCGTGCTGGGGATCGCCCATTTATTGGGCCACGAACTGAGGGGGGAAGGAGATCGGCGGGTCAGTCTGCTCGATCGTCTGATCGGGCACACGGAGGCGACTCTCCGCTACAACGTCTATTACGGAGAGGGACGCGATATCTACGATGTTTCGGGGCGAGTTGCTCACGAGTCGATTTTTAATGTGAACGACGGAAGCTACCGGTGCCCCGGCACACAGCAGGGCTACTCGCCGTTTTCCACCTGGACCCGGGGACTCAGCTGGGTGATCTGCGGCTGCGCAGAGCAACTGGAGTTTCTGGCCGAGCTCGATGAAGGGCATTTTCCCCCGGAGAAACCCAGGGATCTTGTTCTCGGACTGCTGGCGAGAGCCGCCCGGGCCACCTGTGACTTTTACATTGAGAATTCTCCCAGCGATGGAATCCCCTACTGGGACACGGGGGCTCCGGGCCTGGAGACGATGAACGAGCCCATGAGCCGGCCGGCAGACCCCTTTAACGGACAGGAGCCTGTGGACAGTTCCGCGGCCTCGATTGCGGCTCAGGGGCTTCTCAGGCTGGGTCACTTTCTGGGTCGTGAGGAAGCGGGGGCCCGCTACTGGAAGGCCGGGCTGACGGTTGTCAAGACCCTGCTCTCCGCCCCCTACTTGTGTCAGGACGATCGGCATGAGGGACTCATACTGCATTCTCTCTACCATCGTCCTCGAGGTTGGGACTACCTGCCCGATGGATCTGTCCCCCGAGGAGAGTCAACCGTCTGGGGCGACTATCACGCACGGGAAGTGTGCCTCTATCTGCAGCGAATCGCTACCGGTCAGTCACCTCCTTATTTCTGGTCTGTGGTAGCTTGATTGCTTGATGAAAACGCGTGGAGTCGCTCTTGTCACTGGAGGAGGCCGGGGAATCGGCCTGGGGATTTCTCGATGCCTGACGGCGGAAGGATTCGATCTGGCGATGGTGGGAAGAAGTCCCGAACAGGACCGGCAGGAGGTTTTGCGGGAACTTCGTCTGACCGGGCGCCGGGTCTGTTACTGGCCTGGAAACATCGCTCAGTCCGGGGATCGCTCAGACATCCTGAAACGTGTGAAAGAGGAATTCGGGTGCATTCACGTCCTAGTGAACAACGCGGGTGTGGCTCCCCGGGAGAGGATCGACTTGCTGGAGGCGAGCGAGGAGAGCTTCGACCGGGTGATTGGAATCAATCTCAAGGGGCCGCATTTTCTCACCCGCTCTGTGGCCGGCATGATGGTCGAAGAAAAGAAAAAAGATCGCGAGTTCTGGGGCTGCATCATCAACATTACGTCGGTATCTGCCACGATGGTTTCTGGCGCGCGCGCTGACTACTGCATTTCCAAGGCCGGCCTATCCATGGCGACACGGGCCTGGGCCCAGCGCCTGGCCGAGTTCGATCTTCCTGTCTATGAAGTTCGCCCCGGAATCATCCGAACCGACATGACGGAGCCGGTTCGGGAGAAGTACGACCGGTTGATTTCCGAGGGACCCGTCCCTCAAGCACGATGGGGAACACCGGAAGATGTGGGCAAGGTCGTCGCCAGCCTGGCCCGGCGTGACTTCCCCTACTCAACGGGAGCCGTTCTCACCGTTGACGGCGGCCTGACGATTCACACTCTGTAAATCCCACGTTCCAGGTGCCCGAGCAGTTATCAGAACCGGAAGCGCCAGCGAGGAGCTACGGCGACCGCGTTGGGTCCAAAAACTAAAACGTTCGATAAGTAGCTTCTCGATCGACACTTTCAGAATACTGAGGCGGAGAATCGAATACCAGCCGTAATAGCGCACCATCTGCGTGCCGGGGTCAGGAATGTGAGAGATGTCAGGGCAGTCGCCACGGCTTTCGGTATTCATAGTGGAGGAGTTGATTGGCCTCCTCATGGTTGAGAATACGTTCCCCTTCAGGGTCCCATTCAAGCCTCGAACGCGTCTCCAATGCAATGTTTGCCAGAAGGGCGAAAGTGTTGGAGCGATGGCCCGTTTCGGCATCACAGTTGCAGGTCTGCTTCGATCTGACGCAGTCCGCAAAGTTGCGAGCGTGAGCGGTGGTTGGATCCGGCTGTGTTCCTTTTACTTCGAGGGTTTCCATTTGGGGTCCGGGCTCCTGGAACTGCCCTTCTATGGAGGGAGTCATCCGGTAGGCCGATGAACTGCAGTGGAGATTTGCTTTTGTGCCTCTCAACTCGATCTCCCCGCGCTCCCCCAGGGCCGGGCCTCCGCTGGCTCGCCAGGGTCGGGGACCCAGCCACATGTCCCAGTCCAGACCGGCAGGCGGCTGAGAGTCACGCACTCTACCGATTCCCCCGGGGTACATATTGCTGATCCGATAGGCTCTGGCGACCGTGACGTGGCCGATTCTACCTCCCCGAACCCGGCTGACGACCTGGCTGTAAAGGGTGGAGGATCGACGCTGCAAGCCGACCTGTACCACTCGGTCGTTTCTTCTAGCCGCTTCCACCATTCTTCGGCCTTCCACGACGGTCATACTGAGGGGCTTCTCCACGTACACGTGTTTGCCGGCTTCACAAGCCATGGTGGTCTGGAGTGCGTGCCAGTGGTCCGGCGTTGCTATCACCACGGCATCGATGTCGTCCTGGTCCAGGAGACGGCGAAAATCCTGGGTCCTGATCACGTTCGGGCCGAATTCTTCGCTCATGTCAGGCATGCGCTCGCCCAGGGCCTGAAGTGAGTACTTAGTTTACAGGCCAGCTTGTCTAAAGCAAGCAAACGCGTCAAATCCAAACTTGACTCCAACTCTCGGCGCTCGTCTGTGGTCCTTCTCGACCGCCTTTCAGGTGAATGCAATGTTATGCTCCCTCCGGGACAGGCAGCGAGCGAATGCGGAACGGCCTCAGGCGAAATGAATCAGGTGCCATTTGTGAAATGCTGGGATCAGAGACCAACACGTCATGAATAACGTTAGACAGCTGACTCTCCTACTGCTCCTGTCCACCAGCCTGGCCTGCGATGCGTGGTTTGGCGATGAAGATTCCCTCAAGGCTTTGCTTCCTCGGATCGATCCGCTCAGCCCGGAGCAGGCGCTGGAATCTTTTGAAATAGCCGATGGATTTCGCCTTGAACTGGCAGCGGCCGAACCCGAGGTATTTGATCCGATCGCGATGGCGTTCGACGAGGACGGGCGGGTGTATGTGGCCGAGATGCGGACCTATCCGGATGAAGTACCTGTTGAGGGCGGTCCTCCGGGACGCGTGCGGCTGCTACAAGACGCCGACGCCGACGGCCGCTTCGAGACAGCCTCGGTCTTTGCCGACAATGTTCACTGGCCAAGCGGAATCGCCTGTTCCAACGGGGGAGTTTACGTGGTTGCGCCTCCCGACATCCTGTACCTCAAGGATACGGATGGAGACGGCGTCGCGGATATCCGGCGGGTCGAGTTCACAGGTCTCGGTACGATCCTCTCCGAAGACATGGCAAACAACCTGAAATGGGGACCGGATCAATGGATTTACGGAGCAGGGTCCTACAACGGCGGCGATGTCCGTCCGGCCAACGATGCGAGCGCCGAGCCGGTCTCTATTCGCGGCCGCGACTTCCGTTTCCATCCCTACAGCAAGAAGTTCGAAGCCATCGAAGGGACGGGCGGAGATTTCGGCAACTGTTTCGACGACTGGGGAAATAGATTTACGGGCGATGCCGTAAGGCCGGTTATCCACGCCACCATACCGTCCCGGTATCTGGAAAAGAATCCGTATCTGACCGGAGTCCGTGCTGCCAATGGGGAGGTGCTTCAAACGGAGGGAAGGCCAAAGGTCTTTCCCATCAGTGGACCTGAACCCTGGAAGGTGATCCGACAGAGATTCTGGGCTCGCTGGGTTGACACGACCCATGAAATGCGGGCCGGCCGATTTCCCCCAAGTGAACTCGCTTCTCAGGGATACATGACGGCTGTGGCGGGATTCGCGATTTATCGAGGTGGGGCGTATCCAGAATCGTTTCGGGGAAATGTTCTCAGTTCAGAACCCTCGGGTAACCTCGTCATCCGCCTGAAACTGGAGCCTCAGGGTGCCAGCTTCAAGGCCCAGCGCGTCTACCCGGAGAAGGAGTTCATTGCTTCCAGAGATAACTGGTTTCGGCCGGTCAACTTTATCAATGGCCCCGACGGATGTCTCTACATGATGGACATGTACCGGGAGATAATCGAAGGACCCAGCGCGGTTCCGCATGACATTCTGAAACACCTCGACTACTACAGCGGACACGACAGAGGCCGAATCTACCGAATCGTTCCGGATGGGTTCGAGAGACCTGACCCACCTCGCCTGGGCAGTGCTCCCACCGAGGAACTCATCGAGGCTCTGGAATATCCGAATGCCTGGTGGCGCGAAACCGCACAGCGCCTGTTGCTGGAGCGGAAGGAGGTGTCCGCAGGAGCAGCGCTTAAACGAATGGTCCGAACATCCGATCTGCCACAGGGTCGTCTACACGGATTGTGGACTCTCGATGGGCTTGGAGAACTGGACGAAGCGACCTTGTTGCTGGGCCTGGAGGATAGTCATCCAGATCTACGGCGAAGCGCGATTCGATTAGCAGAAAAGCGAATCGCGCAGTCGAAGAAAGTGCGAGACAAGCTGATTTCGATGGCCGCTGACCGCGAGGCAAGGGTGCGTTTCCAGACAGCCCTTGCCATTTCCGAATTGGGCGGGGCATTCTCATTGGCCCCCTTGGCCTGGATCGCGCAACAGGATCTCTCCGATGAATGGACTCGAACCGCGATCCTGACAGCTCTCTCTCAGCGCTCCGCTGATTTGTTCGGCATCTTGGCGGCCCAGGACTCCTTCCGCTCCCGCACTGAGGCTGTCGGGTTTCTCACTCAGCTGGCAGAAGTGGTCGGCGCCGGGCGACAGCCAGCCCAGATCTCGAAGCTTTTGAAGGCGGCGGATCGCTGGCTGAAACGCGAATCGGCGGGGATGAGATTCTCCGTTTCATCAGGGCTTGCCGAGGGGCTGGCCCGGTCCGGAAGCGCTCTAACGGAACTCTTGCAGCCGACTCTGCCTACGGCCCTTCCGCAAGGTCGATGGTGAATGGAGTATTTCAGGAGGCGGGCCAGGCGGCAGGAGATCTCACCCGACCAGAAGCGGAACGCCTGGAAGCGATACGGTTGCTGGCACGTTCGTCCTATGAGAGCGCCGTCCAGTCTCTAAGTCAGTTGCTGGAGGCCCGTGAGTCGGCGCAAATTCAGCTGTCGGCGGTCCGGGCACTGTCGGTTCATCCGCAGCCTGGAGTGGGTGAGTTGCTGGTGGAGCGTTGGCGCAGCTTCAGTCCGTCAGTCCGGGCAGAAGTCGTCGAGTCCCTTTTCAGTCGACGGAACAGGCTGCCGGCACTTCTTGCCGGATTGGAGCAGGGTGTGATCGCTAGCCCGCAACTGGAACCGATCCGCCGGAAGGCGCTTCTGGAGCATAGCGACCCGTCCATCCGTGACCGGGCCAGACCAATGCTGAGGGATGAGATGCCGGAGGACCGAAAAGACGTTGTGGAAAGGTATCAGGGTGTGCTCGGCCTGGATGCGGATCGCTCGCGCGGCGCTGAAGTTTTCATGACCAATTGTGCCACCTGCCACCGGGTGGGGAGCCAGGGACATCAGGTCGGTCCGGACCTCTCGACCGTCCAGGGTCGAACCATCGGGGATTTGTTGATGGATATTCTGGATCCGAATGCCAGGGTCCAGTCGAACTACGTCAACTACAGACTAGACACTACTGATGGAATCATTTTGACGGGAATCATTGTGCGAGAGACGGCCAACAGCGTGACTCTGAGGAGGGCGGAGGCGGTAGAAGACGTGGTGCCGCGCTCCAGCATAGAAGAGCTGACATCGATGGGTCTTTCCATCATGCCGGACGAATTCGAAAAGCGGCTTGACCTCCAGCAGATGGCCGATCTCATCCGATTCATCCAATCCAGTTCGGCAGATACCGACTAGGCCTCTTCCTTGATATAAAATAGGATTTCAGTGGTTTTTCTCCCCCACTCAAGAGATTTGATGAATCATGGGAATCTTTCAGATTGCATTGATCTTGGCTACATTTCTGTGTTCCCTGGTGGCAGGCTTCCTGTTTGCTTTTGCCGTAGTGGCGATGCCGGGCATAGGAGGTTTAGATGACCGGGAGTTTATCCGAGCCTTTCAGGTGATGGATCGCGTTATCCAGAATAATCAACCGATTTTTCTTTTGGTCTGGGTCGGTTCAGTTGTGGCTTTGGTGATTGCGGCTGTGCTTGGCATCGGGCGATTGGATGGAGCTGGGCGTCTGCTCATAATCTTCGCCGCACTCGTCTATCTTCTCGGCGTCCAATTGCCGACCGTCACTATTAACATACCGCTGAATAACAAACTACAAACTCTGGATGTCGACGCCATGAATGAAACAACGCAAAAGGCGGCTCGTCAAGACTTCGAACCGCGTTGGAACCTATGGAACTCAATCAGGGCGGCCTTTGCGAGCCTGGCATCTGCCCTGTTAATAGTTCTACTATTCAGACTTTGAAGAGCGCGGTTGCTGTGGTTCGCACTGCCTACTTCTGAAGGAACAGGGTGAGAAGGTTACATTCTCCCAATTCCGGGAAGGGTCGACGAATCTCTTTTGTAGCGCCGGACCAAAACGACCGCCAGCATAGGCAGGTAAAAGAAGATGATTGACATCCGCCCCACTTGATCCATCGTCTCAGCGATAAAGAACCAGCGCCAGAAACCAACAACCCAGCTCAGGAGCGTAGTGAGCAACACTTCCATGAGGGACCTCGGGATCAACCAGAGAATGAAGTTGTCATAAAACCAGCGCTGAGGCAGAATCGAGGCGATGAGCAGTAGACGGGCGTCCGGGTCCCGATAGT
Source organism: Acidobacteriota bacterium (assembly GCA_965248635.1). Classification (GTDB taxonomy): domain Bacteria; phylum Acidobacteriota; class UBA6911; order RPQK01; family CBDAPI01; genus CBDAPI01. The sequence goes on from OZ252114.1 coordinate 2,223,403, forward strand.
TCAGTAGGGCTGACAGTAGCACAACACCCGGAAAGAGCAAGAGCGGAATGAAGTTTTGGAACTCGCCGGTCTGCCCGATCCAACGCAAGGGCCAGGTCGGCATTACTATCAAGGTCAGGAGCCCGAAGGCTACGGTAATCCAAAACCCGGTCCGGGTCACATAGGTGACAGCTATCGGCAAGCCTACATGGGGCTTGGCCAAGACCACAGGCAGGAGATAGGGCAGAAAGGCACTCGCCATGAGCAGGGGGCTCCATTGAGCGGTTATCAAGGCTGAAAAGTAGGGGAAGGACAGGAAAACAAAGAGCCTTGTGTATCCATCCTTAGTCAGTCCAAAGGCCAAGAGCCCTGAGCTCAAGCCAAAGAACAGGGAGGCCGCCCACTCGGGCGGCAGGGAGACAAAGGGCAACCCAAAGAAGGCGGCAGGTAAAGGGTAGGGAATCTTGTAACTATCGAAGGGAGAGGCATAGGGATCTCGGCCCGCCAAGAGATCGCTGGCCGCTCGCAAGCACCAGCCGAAATCGTGAGCGCCGACCTCAAACCGGTCCAAGATGCACCAGCACATAAGCATGCTAGCGACTCCGATACTGAACGAGACGAGAAATCGGCGGGCGTCCACTGGACCATTCTATCCGGACAGGCTCCGAGTTGTGAATAACGCGCTACCCTATGCGCAATGGGACCTGGGAGCAAGGGCATGTCGATGGCCACCTGTGGAAGATAAGAATTTGCGGAATCGACACTCACTGCGAACTGGTCGCCGGGATTTTCAACCAAAAGTCTTGCCGCACTTCCCGAAGAAGAGTTCGATTAAAAGCTCCTGATAATCGTCCGTCAATTCGGGCGGGGGGCTGGCCAGGTAGGAGGACAGGATCTCACGGGCTTCATCCACGTCGGCGATTCCCTCCAGGAGCACGAAGACCGCCCTCAGATAACGATCCAGTTCCCGGTAGTCTTCTTCTGAGGTTTGCATCTTCCGGGTCACACTCCCCTTTCCGCAGAGGTTGATACGACTGGGTAGAGAGCCAGATTCGGGTCGGCCTGCAAGTCCCAGTCGTCCCTCTGGCCGCTTTGGAGCCTCAACACTCCAGCGGCCGCGATCATGGCGGCATTGTCGGTGCTCAGCCCCAGGCTCGGGTAGTAGACCTGAATCCCCTTTCTTTCGAAGTGCTCCCGCACCCGCTGCCGAAGCTCCGAATTGCAGGAGACCCCTCCTGAAAGCTGGATGGAACGCACCTGTCTGCCGGAAAGGCCCTGGTTCAGTCGATCGATCAACTGGTCCACGATGCTCTTCTGATAACTGGCCAGCAGATCGAGAACCTGAGAGGGAACTCGTTTGGGATCGTCCGCAGCCCCTGGCTGCACCGGGAGGATCCCCTGCTGTGAGACGTAGCGGACGGCCGCCGATTTGAGGCCGCTGAAGCTGAAGGCAAGTTCTCCACTGCTGATCCTGGGAAGGGAAAACGACACAGCGTTCGCATTTCCAAATTCGGCCAGTCGGTCGATGACGGGTCCGCCCGGATAGCCCATACCCAGTAGTTTGGCCAATTTGTCGAGGGCCTCACCGGCTGCGTCGTCCAGAGTCTGAGCGAGTTGTCGGATCTCGGTCGCAGAGGTCATGTAGTAGAGCGAGGTATGGCCTCCCGAAACGACCAGGGAGAGGGCAGGGAATTCGGCTGCCGGATTCTCCAAAAGGACGGACGCAATGTGTCCTTGCAGGTGGTTGACCCCCACAAAAGGTATGCCCAGAGAAAAGGCCAGAGCCTTGGCGTAGGTGAGTCCCACCAGGAGGGCCCCGACCAGGCCCGGGCCCTGAGTGACGGCGATTGCATCCAGGGACTGGAAGGTCAACTCAGCCCGGGCCAGCGCCTGGGCCACCACATAACAGATATTGTTAATGTGTTCGCGGCTGGCCAATTCGGGTACCACGCCGCCGAAATCATGGTGAGTTGAGATTTGTGAGGCTACCACACTGGAGAGAAGCCGGTCCCCATTCTCCAGGATGGCGGCAGCCGTGTCATCGCAGCTCGACTCGAGTCCGAGAGTGATCATCCTGGCTGCTGCCGGGCCTTCTCGAAGAGCCGGGCAATGGACTCCTGGTAGGGCGCGCGGGCAACTCCCATTTCGGTAATGATGGCTGCCACCAGATGATTAGGCGTGACGTCGAAGGCCGGGTTTTGAACCATCGTGACTTCCGGAGCCAGCCGGTTACCCCTAATTTCCGTGATTTCACGGGTGTCGCGCAGTTCGATCGGAATATGGTCTCCGGAAGGGCAGTCACGGTCGATCGTGGAAAGAGGCGCGGCCACGTAAAACGGGATGTCGTGCTGCCCGGCAAGAACGGCGACTGTATAGGTGCCGATCTTGTTGGCCACGTCGCCATTTGCCGCGATTCGGTCAGAGCCGACCACGACTGCGTGAACCTCTCCGGCCTTCATGAAATACCCGGCCATACTGTCGGTGATCAAGGTGCAGGGAATCTCCTCCTTCATCATTTCCCAGGCCGTCAGACGGGCTCCCTGCAGGAACGGGCGTGTCTCGTCCGCAAAGACATGAATACTCTTTCCATGTTCGACGGCTGATCGAATGACCCCGAGAGCTGTTCCGTGACCGGCCGTGGCCAGGGCACCGGCATTGCAGTGGGTCAGAACACTCATATCCGACTTCAGCAATTCCTGCCCGTGCTCCCCCATCCGGCGATTGATCTCGATATCCTCTTTGTGCATGACAAGGGCCTCATCGCGGAGCGCACCCTTGAGATCTTCCAGAGAGCCGCTCTTGTGCGTTTCATAGACTCCCCGCATGCGTTGGATCGCCCAGAAGAGGTTCTGGGCCGTGGGGCGGGTGTCATGGATCACCCGGCAGATGCGTTCGAATTTCTCCTCCAGGTTGTCCTTGCTCAGCAGGTTCTTGACTCCGAGGGCGATCCCCATGGCTGCCGCCACCCCGATAGCCGGCGCCCCCCGGATCACCATGTCGACAATGGCTTCAGCAACTTCTTCCACCTCCCGGTAGGTGTTGTAGACCTCCTCAGTAGGCAGCAGTCGCTGATCGATCATCACTACGCCGGTCCCTGTCCACTCGATCGTCTTGATCATGCGTCGAACACTACACCACTCCCTGGGGCTGTGTCTCCAAAATTCAAGAAACAACGGCCTGGCAGCCCGAAACGCGACTCGTGGGAGTTGCACAACGGGCTGCTAGTGTTGCAAACTCCGGCTAATGCAGCTCGCCATAAGTTCTGACCCAGGTTCAGGCGCCCCTCCCCGCCGCTGGCGTTGTTGCGCTCGCTCGCCATATAGCTTGATATGACTCCCTCCCGACGCCTAGCCAGCGACGACGATTGACGCGCTGACCCTGGGTCAGAACTTATGGCGAGCTGCAGTAGGAGGGCTCAGAGGCTATTCTCGACTGGCCAATTCTGCTAAAATATTCGCCTTTGCGTTTCATGACATCGAACGCCATCACGTCAGCACACAGGCTGTCCACACGAGAGCACACTGAGAGCCATCTGAGCAAATGGATTGCCCGGGCGGTGATGGCCAGCGTCATGTGTTCTGTGGTGAGCATCGCCGGTACTGGAATCTTCCTTGGAGCCGCGATTTCCCTGTGGATTTGTCAGGTTCTCGCCACCGGGCGGCTTCAGCTGAGAACTCCTCCGTTCGGGAAACTCCTGCTTCTTTTCATGGCCATGGTCATCGTTTCGATCATTTTTTCAGCAGATCCGGCCTTCAGTTTGCGCCACGTGAAAAAGTTCATCCGTTTTGCGCCGGTGATTTTCATTTTTAGCTACTGCACCCGTGACCAGGTTGAGTGGACCCTGAAGGCCACCTTACTCCTGATCTCCCTCAGTGCACTGCTGGGCATTGTTCAATTCTACTGGCTTTTTGAGGTTGATCTCCTGAACCGAATCCGCGGTTTCATGAGTCACTGGATGACCTTCTCCGGCCAGCTCATGATGGGGATAATTGCCCTGTCGGGGCTCATCCTGGCGCCATTTTTCAACGGAGATCGGGCCACGCGGGATTCTCGGGAAAAGGACCTGACCAGGCCTTCCCGGTGGTTCTGGGCCTGGATGCTCGTTCTGATGAGCGGAGCTCTTCTTCTGACCTTGACTCGAAGTGCCTGGCTGGGAGCCCTGTTCGGCCTTTTCTGCTGGTTGCTCATACTGAGGCGAAGGTGGGTCATTCCGCTGACCATGGTTCTCATCGCGTTTTTCCTGCTTCTGCCGGGGTCGTTCCACCGCCGCGTTCTGGATGGCTTCAACCTCAATGACACGACTACCCGAACGCGGATCGAACTGCTCGTAACGGGAGGTCGGATGGTGGCAGACCATCCCCTTACCGGCGTGGGCCCACGAATGGTGCCTCGGCTGGCGGACGAATACCGTAGTCATCGGGAGTTTCCCGATTGGCTCTACCAGCACCTGCACAATACCCCTCTCCAGATTGGCGCTGAAATGGGCGCGATCACTTTGATGGTGTGGTTCTCGATCTGGCTCTTTCTTCTCCGCGACTACTGGCGGATGGCCAGGAAGCGGGACAACTCAGGTTCTCCGGACCTGATGTCGCGCTATCTCTGTTACACCGGAATGTGCATCGTCGTTGCATTCCTGGGAGCGGGTCTGTTGGAATACAACTTTGGTGATTCGGAACTGGTCACGCTTCTGATGTTTTTCGTAACGGCGCCCTATGTCCACTCGGACGGGCTCCAGGCGGCCGCTTGACATTGCTGTCCTGGGGACCCGAGGTATTCCTGCAAACTACGGTGGCTTTGAGACTTTCGCAGAAGAGCTGTCGGTGCGGCTGGTGCGGAGGGGCCATCGCGTCTGCGTCTACGGCCGCCGCCATTTCGTGAATCCCCGCCTGGCCCGGTACCGAGGAGTAGAGATCTGCGTCCTCCCCTGCCTCCGGACCAAGTACCTTGAAACGATTTCGCACACGGCCCTGAGCGCGGCACGGGCTCTTTTCGGCTCCCATAACATCGTTCTGATCTGCAATTCCGCCAACGCGTGTCTCTGCTGGCTTCCCGCCCTGGCAGGGCAGAAAGTCGTTTTGAACCTGGACGGGATTGAAAGAATGAGACGGAAGTGGGGTCCGCTGGGACGCTCTTTTTACCGCCTGGCCGAGTTTCTGGCGATAGAGGTTCCCGCTGTGGCGGTGAGTGATGCCCGGACAATTCAGGCCTACTACGAGCGAGAGTATGGCGTGAAGACGCCCTTTATCGCCTACGGGGCCGACACCGAACCGGTGAAGAGCCGCCGAACCCTGGAGCGGCTCGGAATTCTACCGGATCGTTTCATTCTCTACGTGTCGCGACTCGAGCCTGAGAACAATGCGCATCAGGTGATGGAGGCGTATCTCAAAGCGGGCGTACCTGATCCCCTCGTCGTCGTGGGAGACGCCCCCTACAGTCGTCGCTACATAAAAGATCTCCGGGAAATTGCCGGGCAGGGAAACATCCTGATGCCCGGGGCGATTTATGGAAACGGCTATCGGGAACTGCTCTCACACTGCCGCTGCTACGTACATGCAACGGAGGTGGGCGGAACTCACCCTGCTCTCATAGAGGCGATGGGGGTGGGCTGTCTGGTGGTCTCCAACGACACTCCCGAGAACCGGGAGGTCGTGGCCGACACCGCTCTGCTTTACGCCTTGAATAACGTGGATCGACTGGCTGCTCTTCTGGCCAGGATCTGGCAAGATGGCAGTGAATATCAGCACTTGGGCAATCGAGCCAGAGCGCGCGTTCGCTTTCACTACGACTGGGAGAAGGTCACGGACTCCTATCAGGATCTCTTCTATGAAGTTCTTACCTAGAGTCCTGCTGGACGCCCGGCCCATCACCGCCAACTTCCTGATCAAGCTTTTTTTTCAGCATCGCCTGATTCTCAGCTTCATCAAGCGGGACCTGGGAACTCGCTATCTCGGTTCAACCCTGGGCGTGCTCTGGGCCGTGATTCATCCCCTGGTGCTACTCATAAGCTATACCTTCATCTTTACGATTCTGTTCCGTCCGGGTCTGGCCGAAGGCCGCTACAGCGAACACTTCGTCCTTTATCTGTTCGCGGGTCTCTTACCCTGGCTCTACTTCCAGGATACGCTCCAGCGCTCTGCAACGACGCTGATCGAACACAGCAATCTCATTCGCAGAACTGTTTTCCCTTCCGAAATACTTCCGGTTGTCATCGCAGGATCGAACATCGTCACCCACTTGATCGGGGTAGGCTTGCTGCTGGTCGTCCTCTATTTCTTCCACGGCCTCAGCTGGCATCTGTTGTTGATCCCCGTTTTTCTGTTGCTACTGGTGGTCTGGACCCTGGGCCTCGCCTGGCTGGTGGCGGCTCTGACGGTCTTTCTGAGGGACACCAGCCAGTTTCTCATCGTAGCGCTCATTCTCGGGTTCTGGTTCACCCCCATTTTTTATCGGATCGAACATGTCGAGGAAAGCCTTCCCCAGCTTGCCTACTTCCTGAAGCTCAACCCCATGACCTACCTGGTCAAGAGCTACCAGGATCTGCTGGTCGGTCATCAGTTTCCCGATCTGTGGATGCCATTGGCCCTGACCGGATTTGCGCTAGTCAGCCTGATGGTGGGCGGCATTGTATTCCGAGTCTTGAAGAGAGAATTTGTGGATGTTCTCTAGTACTTCCAGGTCTCAAGGCAATGTGATCCAACTTCAGCATGTCTCGAAGAAGTACCCGATTTACGAGACTTCCTCCTCCAAGCTCCTGGAACTTCTGTTCTTTCGAAAATGGAAACTCCACCGGGATTTCTGGGCCCTCCGTGACGTCAGCCTGGAGATTCCCAGGGGAGCAACCCTGGGCGTCCTGGGGCAAAACGGGTCGGGCAAGAGCACGCTTCTGCAGGTTCTGGCCGGGATCCTGCGGCCCACCATCGGTACCTGCCAGGTTCAGGGTTCGGTTGCTGCCATTCTCGAACTGGGCGCGGGGTTCAACCCGGAATTCAGTGGAAGAGAAAATATCTTTATCAACGCCGCCGTCCTGGGACTGTCACATCGCCAGACCCTGGACAGAATGGACCAGATACTGGATTTTGCCCAGATCGGCGACTTCATCGATCAACCGGTCAAGACCTATTCCAGTGGAATGTTCGTGAGGCTGGCCTTTTCGGTTGCCGTACACGTTGACCCTGAAATACTTCTGGTCGACGAAGCTCTGGCGGTGGGAGACCTGGTTTTTCAGCACCGCTGCATCCACCGGATGCGCCAGCTCAGAGACGCCGGGAAAACGATCGTTCTGGTGACTCACGATCTTCATGCGGTGACCAGCTACTGCTCTAGAGCCATACTTCTGGACGGCGGCCGGAAGCTGCATGAGGGAAGTCCCGCGACCGTGGTCCAGCGCTACCAGGCTCTGGTGGCCAGGCGTGAGGCGGAGCTTGCCGATGGGCTGGGGCAGACGCCGGCTTCACCTGGAACCGATCTTCCGGTGGTGCGGACCATCCCCTACATTCACAACCGTTATGGTGAGGGGGCGGCGGAGGTCATAGGAATCACTCTTCTATCTTCGGATGGCCAGGTCTTGGACTCGGTTCCGGCGGGGGGGGAATGCCGTCTCCTGGTGTCGGTCCGCTTCAAGCGGAAGGTCACGGACCCGATTATCGGCTTTACGGTACGGGACCGCCTGGGCAACGAAGTGACTTCCTCCAATACTTCCTACGAAGGAACCCACCTGCCTGAGGCCCGGGCCGATCAGGTCTATACGATAGCCTTCCGGTTTCGGGTGCCCCCGCTGCGGCCCGGCAGCTACACGATCTCCCCGGCAGTTTCCAGAGGGGACATCTGGAAGCACACGGTTGAGGACTGGATTGACAACGCTTTCATCTTCCACTTGCTCGACACGGGTCTCGTCTACGGACAGATGCGCTGGCAGGTCGACGTCGACTTTCAAGTCTCAATCGAGCCGAGCTGAAAGCCGGCCACAGGAATCCCGAGTGGTAAAGCCGCATGCTGCCTGATCCGACCACAGAAATCCCTCTCTTCTACAAGAACTGGCGCTGTGTGCTGGGTCTTGTGCTCATCATGGGCGTGAACGTCGTCTGGGAAGTGCTCAATGACGTTCCGGCCATCTGGGACATGGCCTACCACCAGCTCATGGGTATTTCCTATCTCCAAGCCTGGCGCCAGGGGACACTCCTCTGGGAGTTTGCCACTCTCTCGCCCGCCTATCCGCCCCTCTACTACCTTCACGAAGCAGGTGTCTACCTGTTGCTGCCCGGATCCGACTTCACGACCCTGATCGTCAACTTTCCTTACATTCTCCTGACCGCCTACGCCACCTACAGGATATCGGCTTATTTCCTGTCGGCATCGACGGCTGGTTGGGCCTCAGTGCTGGTTCTCCTCTTTCCAGCCCTGGCCATGGTTCACCGGGAAGCCCTCCTGGATGGAGCCCTGGCCGCCTGGGTCACCACCGGTGCCTGGCTCATCCTGCGAAGCCGCTGGTTCACTCACATCGGGTGGACTCTACTATTCGGCCTGGTCTGTGGGTTGGGGGCGTTGACCAAGTGGACGTTGCCGATGTACCTGGTGATTCCGGTCCTGTTCGGTGTTGTCGCATCGAAACAGCCTCTGCACGCGCTGCGAAATCTGCTAGCAGCCGCGCTTGTGTCTTTCACTGTGATGGCGCCGTACTACCTTCCCAACCTCCCATCCATGCTTTCCCGCTATCCCACTACGGATCAGACCGGGCTGATTCCCTGGCGTCCTTACCCGAGGCACGGGGAGCCCGGGTTGAACAATATCTGGGGCTGGATCTACTATCCGCGCGTGCTGGCAAGCTACTTTCTGTATCTGCCTCTGACCGTGCTGTTTGGAGCCGGCCTGCTTAGTGAAGCGTTCCGCGTTCCTCGTTCCTCGTTCCTCGTTCCTCGTTTCTAGATTTGAGGGGACCGATTCCTCTGGTCACAGAGTGCGCCACTTTCTTTGGAGCTGGCTTTTGGGCGGCCTGGTGCTGCTGATCTTCCTGACGCCCAAAGATCCCAGATTTGTGCTGCCTGTGGTGCCGCCGCTGGCGATGCTGCTGCTCTATTTCTGGGAAAGCAGGCCTCGATTCGTCCACCTGATTCTGGCCATCGCACTCATCCAGTTCTTGACTTTTTCGCTGGCCCTCTTCGGGCCAGTCAAGATCGCCCTTTTCGAGATCAAGGGAGATCGGGATTTCCAGAGTCTACAGAGGGAGTGGGTTCTGTATGCCAACCATTACTTCCATCTGGGAGGTCCGCCCCTGACCGAGAGCTGGAAGCTGGCGGAGATTGTGGCCGCTGTCCCGGAGGGTGCCGACGTCGCGGTACTTCCCACCCTGCCGCGGTTTCATGCCGGAGCGTTGCAGCTGGAGGCAGTTGTGAGGGAACGGACGATCAGCTTTTTCGACTTCAATGAAGGGCCCGTGAGAAATCCTCTGGAGACGTCGGACTACATCCTGGCCAAGACGGGTCACCAGGGTATTTCATTCATCACTGAGCACAACCCTCAGGCCATGCGCAGGCTCGGCCGGGAGGGCTGGCAGCTTGTGAGCGATTGGGAGCTGCCGGACGGAGAGATCGCCCAGCTCTGGAAGAGTCCTCCAAGGTAGGAGGCCCCTTTGTGGCGAAGAGATCCCCAGAGCGGGAGAGGGCTCAGGGCTGCGGCCGGGAATTTAAACGTTCTCCGCCCTGAGCCCTCTCCCGCTCTGGGGATCTCTTCGCCACCGTGTGATGTTTCTGGCGGGGCTTTTCAAGATGTGCTTCGTACAAGTAACCTAGACCTCATGAAAATGAAATCTGATCCCTCCTCGAGCCAAGTCTCAGGAATAGAAACTCAGATCGATCGGCTGGCCGCAGAAATCGAAGACAAGGTCATTGAATGGCGGCGCGATTTTCACCAGCATCCGGAGCTTTCGAATCGCGAGTTTCGGACCTCCGAGAGAGTCGCTGACTACATGAAGGAGCTGGGTTTGGAGGTGGAGACGGGAATTGCTCACACAGGCGTGGTTGCCCTCCTGGAAGGTTCCTCGCCAGGCCCGGTCGTCGCTTTGCGCGCCGACATGGACGCGCTGCCGGTCACTGAGCGCACTGATGTTCCCTTTGCTTCCAGGGTTCGATCGACCTATGAAGCCCAGGAGGTTGGCGTGATGCACGCCTGTGGCCACGATGCTCATATGGCGATGGCGATGGGGGCAGCCACCGTTCTGGCACGCCTGCGCGACCAACTGCCAGGGGCGGTGAAGCTGATTTTTCAACCCGCTGAGGAGGGCACTCCCAGGGGAGAAGAGGGTGGAGCCGAGCTCATGGTGCGCGAGGGGGTCCTGCGGGATCCTGACGTGGACGTCATCTTTGGCATCCACGTCAAGAGTGAGGTCGACGTGCAGACGATCGAGTACACTCCCGGGCCGGCGCTGGCCAGCTCCGACGACTTGCGGATCCTGATCAGGGGAGAACAGACCCATGGCGCCAGCCCCTGGGAAGGGGCCGATGCGATCACCGCCGCCGCTCACGTGATTGCGGGACTGCAGACCGTGGTGAGCCGGCGGGCCGAACTGACCCGGGCCCCGGCTGTTGTCTCGATCGGAAAGATCCAGGGCGGTGTCAGAACGAATATTCTCCCTGAAGAAGTGGAGATGGTGGGGACGATTCGCACCTTTGACCAGGGGATGCGCGAGAAGATTCACCGCGAGGTTCGAAAGGTTGCGACCCGGATCGCCGAGAGCATGTCCACGGTTGCCGAAGTCGAGATCGAGACGGGCTACCCGGTTACCTACAATGATCTGCAATTGGCAAGCTGGGCGGTTCCTCGTTTACAGACCCTGGCCGGGCTGGATCGGGTGAGCATAATGGATGCCATCACGGGAGCTGAGGATTTCTCCTTTTTCCAGCAGCAGGTCCCGGGATTCTTTTTCTTCCTGGGTGGGAAGCCGAAAGGTGTCCCATCATCGGAAGCGGCTCCCCACCACGCCCCCGATTTCTACATCGATGAGAGCGGATTGAAGCTGGGAGTCCGGGCCTTGAGCACCCTGGCGGTGGAGTATCTCACCTCGGGCCAACGTCGTCCTGGAAAATGAAACGACACGTAACCCTGAACGAACAGGTTCCTCCTGTACTGCGCCTGGGGCTGTCCACTCGGGGCAACACACACCTGAGCGCCTCGGACGTCCAGCTGGCGATGGATCGCGGAGTCAATTATCTCAACTGGTGTGGGCACGAGGATGGATTGAGCCGTGCAATAGCCCGGCTTTCTCGAGAGGAGCGCGAGAAAGTGGTCGTGGCCTACCAGTTCTCGGCCCGGACAGCTGCCGCTGCAGAGGGTGAGCTTGCCGGTGTGCTGGCGACCCTCGACACGGATTACCTGGATGTTCCAACGCTTTACTATGTGGAGTCCGAGCCGGAGTGGGAGGAGATCTGTTCCCGAGCTGGCTCTCTCGCTTATCTGACGGGGGCCAAAGAGGCGGGCCGGGTCCGGATGGTCGGATTGACGTCTCACCAGAGGAAGCTGGCTGCCCGATGGGCGGGAAGCGGATGTCTCGACCTGTTAATGATTCGTTACAACGCTGCCCACCGGGGCGCCGAAGAAGATGTCTTTCCGGTTACCCGAGAACTGGACATTCCGCTGGTGGCCTTCACCTGCTTGCGCTGGCGTCATCTGCTCCAGCCCCAGCCGGGCGAAAGCCCCCATCAGGTGCCCCCCGCAACGGAGTGGTATCGATTCGTTCTTGCCAGCCCGGCAGTGGGAGTTGCGCTGATGGCTCCCAATGGAAGAGAAGAACTCCTGCAGGATCTGAGTCTCCTCGACGACTGGCGGGCGCCGGGACCCGAGACACTGGCCCGACTGCGATTCCGAGGTGACCGGGTCCGGGAGCGGGCGGGGAACTTTCCCTGAGGATTGCTCGTTACCTTGTTCCGGTTCCCGGGTCGTGAAGAGATAGTTTTCAACGTTTTGTTTTGAAAGTGGGAGGGGGCGCGGGGCGGAGGACGTTTAAATTCCCGGACGCAGCCCCGTGCCCCCTTCCACTTTCCCGCCTGAAGGCTGAAATTCTAATGTGGCGCCCCCTCCCGCAAGCCCCCTCCCGGTGACCCTTCCTTGTAGAACCCGAGAGTGGGAGGAGCCTCGGGGGCTGCGTCCGGGAATTTAAACGTCCTCCGCCCCCGAGGCTCCTCCCACTCTCTCAGCTGAAGCCTGAAATCGAATGTGACCCCACTCTCCCACACCTGGAATCTGGAACATGGCATTTCGCAGCCGGTTGACAAGCCCGGAGGACGATCACTAGACTCGCGCCAGATCCCGCACCCGGAGAAAGCCTTGTCACGTTCCCAAAGTGCGCCCCAAACCACCCGAGAGGATCTCATCAAAGAGATCGGACTGAAGGCTGGGGCCAAAGTCGTGGGAATCGCTGCAGCGTCCGCTTTCAACGAGTATGTCCCTGTGGTGACACCGCCCGGAGGACTTTCTTCCGGGAGCGAAAAGTGTGATCGTTGCCGGGGACATCGGGCCTACCGCGGGAGCCTGGCGTTGTCCCGATCACCGTCTGATGGAGATCACTGGATACGATTTCCGGGAGAATGTGGCGGTGCATGTCATGGCTGACTATATTGAGGATGAACTTGGCTATTCACGCCGTGCAGGGGCCCTCTCTTCCGACGACCGGCCACACCCCTGCCATGAGCATGATGCTGGCGGCCGTACTGTCAGGCTTAGGAACTCGGAGTCTGGCCGCCAACATCATTCTGCATCCCGAGTACGGAATGCTCTATTACGCCGCGCTGGTCACCACTCTTCCTCTCACTCCTGACCATCGGCAGGAGGAAGATGCCTGTCCCGCCCCTTCCTGCGTGGTGATGTACAAAAAGCTGGGGACGACCCCCTGCATGCGTGCCTGTCCGGCAGCAGAGGGCGGCTGCCTGGATGGAGAGATCGACGACAACGGTCGCATCAAGCACTCCCACTACCATCGGGAGCACTGCCACACGCGCGCCATGACCTATGGCATCGGAAGTGTTCAGAAGGCCCTGGTCGACATTATCAACGAAGACGATCCCGAAGCTCGGAAGACGATGATTTATTCGGACTTCTTTACCGACGCGATGGGCGGGCTGAGTTATTACAAAGACAGCGTGGCTCAGTGCTTTGAATGCATTCGGGTCTGCCCGGTCGGAAAAATTCACCGTGTCAACAAGCTCTAGCAGCCAGTGCAAAATGGAGATTGTCGAGTTCACGCGGCGTATCGGCGCGCTCATCTGCGGAGTGGCTGATGCGGAGGCGTTTACCGAGGCGCCGGAAGGCTACCGCCCGGAGGACCTTTTGCCCGGAGCCCGGTCGGTGGTGGTGATCGGTGGCAGCCCGCCCCGGGCGGGGGACTGGAGCAGCCCGGCCCCCGAGTTGCAGGAGACGATGGGGACCGGGGATCGCGTCAACGGCATGGGCCGGAAAATGGCCAGGTACATTGAGCATGAGCTGGGTTACTATGCGCTTTTCGTCCCTCCTGGCCTGAATCGCGGCAATCGTCCCTTCCTCAGTATCATGTATGCGGCCGAGTTGGCCGGTTGTGGAAGCCGTAGCCTGGCGGGACCGATTCTGCATCCCGAATACGGGATGCTGTACTACACCGCTGTGATCACCACTCTGCCCCTCCCGCCGGATCGGAGGCTGCAGGACCAGGTTTGTCCCTCTCCATCCTGTATCGAGATGTGGCAGGAGCAGAAAACGGTCCCTTGTATTCGGGTCTGTCCGGCCAGCGATGGCGGGTGTCTGGAGGGTAAAGTCGTCGAGGACCGGTATCAGGACCGAACCTATGATGCTCACCGTTGTGCCACCCGCGTATACGGCCACTGGATACCCCGGTTTCAGAAAACACTGGAGCAGGCCCTCAAGATAGACGACAAAGAAGCCCGAAAAATGATCCTCTACGGAACTGCCTTTACGCGGACTCTCTGGGCTATCACTTACTCCTCCAGCAATCAGGCCCAGTGCTTTGAGTGTATGCGAGTCTGTCCGGTGGGCCTCGAGTACCGCACCAAGAAGTGAGAGGACCCAATGACTTTCTTCTATGTAGACCCCGAAACCTACCAGAAGTACCGGGAGCGGGTTCTGGAACTCAGTAATTCCATTCAGGTGGACGTGAATGAGCATCTTCCCGCGAGTGAGCGAAAACGAGGACTTTCGGATCGCGAGATTGCCGATCGGCTCGAACTCGAAGAGCGTCTCGTGACAGAGATTCGATGTGTTGCCGAGCGGGATTACTACCCGCTGGATGAGTGGGAGAAGGCCATCGAGTTCAAGCGCAAGGCCTGCCGCGACTACGTCGAGAAGAAAATTGGCTTGAAGCGACGCGAGGGCAGGTAACCAGGAGTTTTATTCGGAGGCCAGCCTGGCGGTGATCAGGTCGCGGAGGACATTTTTCCGAACCTTGCGGGCGGCGTTCAAGGGGAACTCGTCAACCCACTCCAGCCTCTCGGGCCACTTGTACTTGGCCACTTCCTTTTGGGCCAGAAGCTCCCGGACCTCGTCCAGAGTGGGCTGCGATCCTGACTCTTGAACCACAAAAAGACACCCTCTTTCTCCCAAGCGCTCGTCCGGCATGGCTACCAGGGCGCAGTCGCGGGCCCCGGGATGTGTGTAGACGATGTCCTCGATCTCTTTGGGTGCGATGGGCACGCCGCCGCGCTTGATCAGATCCTTGATCCGGCCGGTAATTCGAACGCGATCCTCTTCGTCGATGACTGCCTCGTCTCCGGTCTTGAAGAAGCCATCCTCTTCGAAGCTCTCTTCCATGACCTCAGGACTCCTGAGGTACTCGCGAAAGAGCCAGGGACCACGAATCACCAGTTCTCCCGGCTCACCTCGCTCCAGTTCAGACCCCTCGGGACCGATGATCTTCATTTCCCAGCCCGGGTGATAGCCTCCCACGGTGTTGGCAATCGTCTCCAGGTCGTCATCCAGGCGAGTCACGGTCCCGCGGTAGGTTTCGGTCATTCCCCACAGCATGACCGGCGTACAGTCGAAACGCTCGTGCAGACTGTAAACGAGAGCTGGCGGGTGAGGGGCTCCTGCCAGCATGAACTGGCGAAGCGAGTCAAAGTCGGTTGACTCGGCCCGGGGATGGTTCACGAGCATGGTCGCGATGGCAGGGACTCCAAAAACGTGGCTGACCTTCTCTCGCTTGACCAGTTCAAAGAAACTGTCCGGATCGAAGGTCTCCATCAGAACCTGTTTGGCGCCCGCCACGAGGCCAATCATGATCGTGTAGGTTCCGTATGCAAAGGAATAGGCGGAGGCACTGAGAAATGTGTCCCGCGGTCCCATCTCCAGCAACCGGGTCAAGTTCAGCGAGTTGCTGAGGGGGCCGTCATGGGGATGCACTACGCCCTTAGGGGTTCCCGACGTTCCCGATGTGAAGGTGAGGATCAACAGGTCGTCGGGGTCCGGCCTGAGAGCTCGCAGGCTCGAATCGGTGTCCCTATCCAGGAGAGACTCGAAGCTGGCTTCTCCCGGTCCGGCCTCCCCTCTCACACTGACCCTCAGCGCCAGGTCCGGCAACTCTTCCTGGATCTGATCCAACATGTTCCGGAAATCAAAGCCACCCGATTCGGGAACATAGAAGAACGCCCTCGATTCGGCAAATCCGAGGGCGTACTTGATCTCATGAGCGCGGCTGACCGTGTGTTGGGCGTTGAATATCGCCCCCACCTTGCTGGTCGCCAGAAACAGGCACACGTACTCCCAGATATTGGGTAACTGGCAGGAGACAACGTCTCCTTTCGTGATCCCGTGTTGAACCAGGGCTCTTGCCAGCTGGTCGGAAAGCTGGTCGAGCCGCGCGAAGGAGAGTCGGTGGCTGCCGTCGACAATCGCTGTCCTGTCGGGTGAGTCCTGGGCCCACCGATCCAGTTCTCCAGGCAGGGTCAGACTGTGAAGCGCTTTGAAAGTGTCGCCCATTTATCAACCCTACGCGCTAAAAAGGGGACATCCATGATAAGTAATTGTCAAGTGAGACAAGGATCCCCCCTCGGTGCTGTGGAGAGCACCGTTGAGTATGAAGAAAGTGCCTCGAGACTTTCAATCGTGGGGGTCAATGGCAAGCATGACCAGACATCCATGAGCTGTATCGGGCCTCGAAGGGCCGTCACAGAAGATTGAGTTTGGGTTAACCCGCCGGCCTCCAAACAGTCTACGGGTGTATCGGAGCCGTTGTCTGCGGCCGTCACACAGTCCCTTTAAGGGAGGACCGGCGGAAGTCTCGATCAGTCAAAAATCTTCAAAACCTTCCACGAACTTGCGTCCCCAGCTCTTCAGACCCGTAGCTGGAAGGGCCTGCCCGAGCGATCCACGGCCAGCAGATAGGCCACCAGTTTGCGTGCCACCTGGATAGTGGCTCGATTGGCATGACCCTGCTCGAGGGCCTTGTGGTAGACGGCAGCCAGTCCGGGGTGAAATCGAGGAGCCAGTTTAGCTGCTTCAATCAAGGTGCGCTGCAGGTGCTTGTTGCGCTGCTTTGAAATCGGCCCTCGCTGGGCTTTGCCGGCCGATTCATTCAGGCCTTGGCACAGCCCACAGTAGCTGATCCCCTGCCCGATGGAGGGAATTCGACTCACCTCTCCGATCTCCAGGGCCCAGGTCAGTCCCGTGATGATCCCCACACCCGGGATCGTTCTCAACAACTCGACCCGCTGGACCAGCAGCGGTTGCCCCAACAGGCCTCGGATCAGTTGACGCTCGAGCTGCAGCAGGCTCTCCAGACCGTTGCGGCTCAGCCTCAACAGCTGCACTACCGAGTCGGGGACCCCCTCCAGTTCGCTCATCAGCTCTCGAAAGTACCTCTGGCCGTGCAACTTCTTGCTGTTGTAGGCCGTTCCCGTTTCCATCAGCAGTCCGGCGATTCGGTTTTTGATCTGTACCGCCTGGCCCACCACCAGGTTGCGGTAGCGCAGCACTGTTCTGAGTTGCCGCATCTCGGGCGGGGGCATATAGGACTCCACCAGAAGATTGCAGCGGGTCAAATCGGCGATCTTGCGCGCGTCCAGTCGATCGCTCTTGTTCTTCCCCACCGCGATGGCTTTGAGCATGGCCGGATGGGCCACCTTCAGCTCTTCAGCAAAAGGCTTCAGAGTGTCGTAGATCCATCCCGTGAACAGGGTCGCCTCCATCGCTCCAATCCACCTTCCCTCCAGCTGTTCCGCCCATCTGACAAGATCCTTACGACGGGCTGCGATCACTCCCTCATCAACCACCTCGCCACAGGCCCGCTTGACACAGTAGCTCACCACCTTCTTGTGGATGTCCAGACCCACGTAGTATGTTTCTGCCATTGGAGAATCCTCCTTGCTTGCCGAGCTCGTGCTCGCTTGTTTTTGGTTATGGGAGGATTCTCCATCTCTACTCTGTCAACTCTCGTCACTTATGCATTCAAACAGTCTACTCTGCCACCCTTTTTTCAACCCGCCCGGGAATTGGGGACAGAGTAGACTGTCCCCGGACTTTCGGCTAGATTGATTCCGTCATGACCTTTGTCATCACCGACCCATGCATCGGCACAAAAGACGCCAGTTGCGTGCAGGTCTGTCCGGTGGACTGTATTCATCCCTTGCCGGGTGCCCAGGACTTTGGAGTGGCGAAACAGCTGTACATCGATCCCGTCGAGTGCATCGATTGTGCCGCCTGTGTGCCCGTCTGCCCCGTAGAAGCTATCTTTGCGGACGATGAGGTTCCCGAGCAGTGGACGGAATATATCGACATTAATGCCAGGCACTTTGAGTGAGTGGGAGTAGAGAGGGAGATCGAAGTGAATTGGAAGACGATTGAAGTGGGATTTCTGGAGGAGGGGGTCGTGCTGGTCACCTTGAACCGGCCCGACGTGTTGAACGCAGTCGATGAGACCATGCGTGGCGAGTTCACCTCTCTCATCCCGGTTCTCCAGAGAGAGGAGGTTCGGGCCGTCGTTTTCACAGGTGCCGGTCGAGCCTTCTGTGCGGGCGTCGATATCAGTCGTTTTGAACAGGATTGGTCCGACCGCTACTTTGCAGGAGAGAACTACGATCTTCTGGATTTCTTTGATGTCCTGGAGAACCTGCCAAAACCTGTTTTCGCGGCGATCAACGGAGCTGCCACCGGTGCCGGGATCCTGCTCGCCCTGGCCTGCGATATCCGGGTCGCTTCGGAGGCGGGCCGTGTCGGATTCCGGGAGCATCAGCTGGGACTGGTGCCCGGGCTGGGCGGGAGCGTTCGCCTGGTCCGCCTGTTGGGACTCGCTCGCGCCAAGGAAATCTACTTCCAGGAGAAGTTGGTACCGGCCAAGGAGCTCCATCGGTTGGGGCTGGTGGCAAGAGTCACCACACCCGAGACCCTGATCCCCGAAACACTCGAGTGGGCCAGAGAACTGTCTGCCCGGGCACCTCTGGCGCTGGCCCGCGCCAAGTTGCTTTTCAATGGAGTCTCAGATCGGACCCATCGGGAAGGCATTGAAGCCGAAAACGAGGCTCTGGAAGCGTCGGTTCGGACCCAGGACCACAAAGAGGGAGTCGCCGCCTTTCGCGAGCGAAGGCGACCCGTGTTCAAGGGGAGATAGGACTGCAAGTAAGTACTAGCGTCCCTTGAAAACCGCCTTGCGTTTCTCAGCAAAGGCACTCACCCCTTCCAGCGCATCCCGGGTGTTGAAGAGAGAAGACATCAGATCCGCCTCCAGAGCCAGCCCGTCGCCGAGGCCCATCGACCCGGTGGCGTGAACCAATTGTTTCATGGCGCTGATGGCGATGCTGGGTCCGGCGGCCAGCCGCCGGGCGAAAGCCTCCGTGTCTGAGATGAGCTGATCAGCTGGGAAGAGTCGATTCACGAACCCCAGTTCCAGAGCTTCTGCCGGGCTCACGATCCGACCAGTGATCATCATCTCGAGTGCCCGAGCGGGCCCGATG
Source organism: Acidobacteriota bacterium (assembly GCA_965248635.1). GTDB lineage: Bacteria > Acidobacteriota > UBA6911 > RPQK01 > CBDAPI01 > CBDAPI01. The sequence goes on from OZ252114.1 coordinate 2,242,299, forward strand.
AGTCTCGGCAGCCGCTGAGTTCCCCCGTTTCCTGGCAAAAGACCCAAAGTGACCTCGGGCAGACCCAGTTTGTATTCACCTTCCGCCGCGAAGCGCAGATCACAGGCGAGAGCGATTTCCAGGCCTCCACCCAGGGCATATCCGTTGATGGTAGCGATGAAGATCTTTGAGCTCGCCGGCATCCGGTCCAGCGTTGCATGGCCGGCATGGATCATTTCGATATTGGCGGCTGCGTCGTTGGCGGCGAAGGCCTTGATGTCCGCCCCTGCGCGAAAGAATTTCTGCGAGGCACTTTTCAAGATCACGACCCGAACTTCGGGACTCTCTTCCGCCTCATCTATGGCCCCTTCCAGGTCGCCCAGGAAACCGATTTCGTAGCTGTTCGCCGGAGGGCGATTCAGGTTGATGCTGCCAACATGATTCGAGGCCGAGAACGTCACAACCGGGTCTGCCATCAGAGGATCCTCCTTTCGCACTCGCGAGTACCTAATTCCAGTGTCATTGCTAGCACTGCAGGACAAGACTGTCAATGAGACGACTAGGGGGTTCATTTGTCAGTCTCTGCCGAGTGTGGTACACGGTTCACGACTCCATTCCATTTGGGACAACCATGAAGCTCGAGCTACCCGCAAACTACAACGTCAGTGAAGTCCTGTTCCACAATCTCGAGGTGGGAAGAGGGGACAAGACTTGTCTGACGGTCGGCCACGAAAGTACCACCTATGGTGAGCTCGCCGCTCTTGCGGCTCGAGTCGGAAACTCTCTGAGATCCCTCGGCACTCAGCCCGGCGCCCGGGTGCTACTACTGCTGCTCGATGGCTTCGAGTTTCCGGCTGCCTTCTTCGGCTCCATTCGAGCCGGCTGCGTACCGATTCCCACCAATACCTTTCTACCCGGTGCGGACTTTGAGTATTTCCTGCGGGATAGCCAGGCCGAGGTGGCCATCGTCAGTGGTCCTGTACTGGAATCCTTCGACCGTGTACGCCGAAATGCGTCCACTCTCAAACATGTGGTCGTCGTCGATGACGCTCCCCCGGCAGGTGCGATCTCCTGGAAGGAGTGGAGCGGCGCGGCCTCGAGCGACCTGCCGCCGGTGCCGGCCGGGCCCGCAGAGCCGGCCTTCTGGCTCTATAGTTCCGGAAGCACGGGCTCTCCCAAAGGAGTGGTTCACCTTCAGCAGGCCATTCCTTACACGATCGAATGCTATGCGCAGGGCGTTCTGGGGATGGACGAGAACGATCGCGTCTGCTCCGCTTCCAAGGCCTTTCATGCTTATGGGCTTGGAAACAGCATCACCTTTCCCCTGGGGGTCGGAGCCTCTTCAGTACTTTTCCCGGGCCGCCCGACTCCGGGGGCCATCTTTGCGGAGCTGATCCGCCATCGGCCAACTCTCTTCTTTACCGTCCCGACCGCGTATGCTGCCATGCTGGCGGCGCCTCGCGAAGAGCCCGACTGGGATTTGTCAAGCCTGCGGCTTTGCGTGTCGGCTGCCGAGGCACTGCCTCCGGAGATCCTGCGACGCTGGGTGGAGCGCTTTGAGGTGGAGATTCTGGATGGAATCGGCTCCACCGAAATGCTTCACATCTTCATCTCCAACCGATCTGGTCAGGTGAAGGCGGCGTCCAGCGGGACGCCGGTACCCGGTTATGAGGTCCGGATTGTGGATGAATCCGGCCTTGAAGTGCCCCCCGGTGACTCCGGAGATCTGCAGGTTCGGGGTGGGAGCGCTTCGCCTTACTACTGGAACCGACCGGAGGCCGAAGGGAGTCGGCAAGGCGACTGGAATACCACAGGGGACCGCTACCATCGTGACGAGGAGGGCTCTTATTTCTATGAAGGCCGATCCGACGACATGCTGAAGGTGGGGGGGCAATGGGTCTCACCGGTGGAAGTCGAAAACACGCTGATACAGCATCCGGCGGTTCTGGAGGGAGCCGTTGTGGCGGCCACTGACGACGAGGGGCTAACAAGGTCCAAGGCTTTTCTGATCCTGAATGAGGCCTATCCGCCGTCTGAGAAACTGGTCAGAGAGCTGCAGGAATTTGTCAAGTCCAGGATTGCTCCTTTCAAGTACCCTCGTCTGATCGAGTTCGTGGAGGAGCTTCCCAGGACAGCTACCGGCAAGCTCCAGCGTTTCCGGCTCAGGGGAGGATAGGTTCCACGAAACATGGAACTTATTCGGCAGTCAGTCTGATCGCCGGCAGGGTGATGGTTTTGCCTACCCGGGGCAGCTCGAACGGAACGTAGATTCCGTCCTCCCAGTGAATCCAGCGGAAAACCTTGTTCTCCAGTTCGCGGTCGAAATGAAACGCGACTTCGTGAGGCCGGCCATCTTCCGTAATTTGCAGAATCTCAATCGAGAGCGAGTCGAGCTCGATCCGATGCCCGGGGCGAGTGCGCGGATCGTCTTTGAAGAGGAGGTCGAAAAGAGAATAGGCGTAACGCCGATCGAAGGGGGGCAGTTGCTCGGCTCCGGGGTTCTGCCGGGCGGCAGCAGGAAACCACCCCGAGGTCGCAGTACCAGCGTGTGGGGTCCGGACCGGGACACCTGAATCTCGTGAATACTTGATCCGAGAACGAGGGAACCGGATGGGGCCGACCCGTCATCGAGTGCTCGCATCAGGGGTGCGAACTGGGAAACGAAAGCGGTCGGAGTGCTGACCACCAGAACCTGCTGACCAGCTACTGCGCCGTCGCCGTGGAAGCTGGAGGCCGAACGAGCGAAGATCTCCCTAAAGTCAGCCAGATTGATGGGGGCGAGGAGAACACCAATCGGGGCCAGAACCAGGTGTACCGCGATGAGCGCTCCGCAGGCCAAGCGGACCGCCACAGCAGGGGCCTGCCCGGTCGAGCTGGACCTGGCCCGTACCGCCTCCAGGAGGGCGGCCAGCAGCGCCATTCCCCCGATACCCGCGAAGAAAAGTAGACGATCGGAGACGAAAGTATTCGGGATGGATTTTCGTCGCCAGCTAGGCGTGCGACGCAGGAAGACCGGGAGTCTTTCGAGGAAGCGCAACAAAGCTGTCGGCGAAAAGACGCCCGAAGTAGCGGCGCGAACTTCCGGGACAGTACACTAGGTGCAGCTCGTCATGAGTTCTGATCCGGGAGTCAGCGCGTCATTCGGCGGCGAGGGGCGTCTGAACCCTGGGTCAACATTTGTAATACGCTGCACTAGTACCTCCTTGCGGAAGTACGATAACGTTTGCGGATGGGGCTTGCGAGGTGAGGTTGCGAAGAGAGGAGGAGGCGATGCGGTAGTATCGTTGACGACGAACGACAAAGAGATCGCCCGCAACCCCCATCCGCCCGCAGGGTTGGGGCGGGACGGGCCCATCTCTTTGTTGTTCCTCCTCGCCGATGCTCCCGCATCGACTCGTCGTCTCGCCTCAATCTGGTGTCCGTCGCGCTCCCAACAAACGTCATCGTATTTCCGCAAGTAGGTACTAGGAGCCTGGAGGAGACAGCGAATGGATTTTGCACACCGAATCAGGATGCCTACCGCCGAAAGAGCCCTGCCGGGACGTGAGGAAGAGATGCCCGTGGCCGAGAGGCATTACGTGTTGAATTCACCACTGCGGCCGCCCTTCCCGGAGGGTCTCGAAAGAGGACTCTTTGGTATGGGCTGTTTCTGGGGTGCCGAAAAGGAGTTCTGGCAGGCTGCCGGGGTGTTCACCACTGCAGTCGGGTATGCCGCCGGCTACACCCCGAATCCCACCTATCGTGAGGTCTGCACGGGGATGACCGGACACGCAGAGGTTGTTCTGGTCGTCTTCGACCCCTCTCGGACCGGTTACGAGCAGATGCTGAAGCTCTGCTGGGAGAACCATGATCCGAGTCATGGAATGCGCCAGGGGAATGATGTCGGAACCCAGTATCGCTCCGGGATTTACTGCTTTTCGGAGGGGCAGCTCCAGGCTGCTCTGGCCAGTCGCGACGCCTATCAGATTGAGCTCCAACAGGCAGGCTACGGTTCCATAACGACGGAAATTCTGGCCTCTCCGGATTTCTACTATGCCGAGGATTACCACCAGCAATACCTGGCCAAGAATCCGGGCGGCTATTGTGGGCTCGGGGGAACCGGCGTCAGCTGCCCCACAGACGTGACGGCCTGAGAGAGGATCGCACGCCACCGGCCCGCTTCCTTCTCCCCTTTTTCGTGCTACTATTTCGGCAAGGTGCTCACCCGAGTACCAACGACTTCGCTGTACCGATCGGAGGTTTCGCATTCTGGAACTAGAAGGTCACAGGATTTCCCGTCGAACGCTTCTTGCCGGAGGAGCCTCGGTCCTGGCCTCGGCGGCAGTCGGGTACGGGCAAAGAAGGCGCAGCAATCGGCCCGGGCCTGGGCAGTTGCACTATGAGAGTCTCGTGAATGTCGCCGAGCGGATCCGACGACGAGAGCTGTCGCCGGTGGAGGTGACGAAAGCCCAGCTGGAGCGCATTGATGCGCTCGAACCCAGGCTGGAAGCCTATGTGATGGTCCTTGCCGACCGTGCCCTGGCCCAGGCGCGGGAGGCCGAGCGCGAAATTCAAGCAGGAAAATATCGAGGTCCTCTGCATGGGATTCCGGTTGCGGTGAAGGACCTCTACTTCACCTCCGGCCTGGCGACAAAGGGTGGCAGCGGAGCCCTTGCGGATCATGTCCCGAGTTACAACGCCACTGTCGTAGAGCGATTCGCCAGCGCAGGAGCGGTGCTGCTGGGCAAGCTGAACACGACCGAAGGCGCCATGGTCGGATACCACCGGGATTTCGAGGTTCCCCGCAACCCGTGGGGTGAGGACCGCTTTCCCGGCTGGTCATCGAGCGGCTCGGGAGTTGCGACTGCGGCGGGTCTTTGTTACGCGTCGCTGGGCACCGACACGGGCGGTTCCATCAGAACGCCGTCGGCGGTGAACGGGATTGTCGGCCTGAAGCCGACCTGGGGACGCGTGAGCCGTCATGGAGTTCTCGACCTGGCGCCGTCTCTCGATCACGTGGGTCCCATGACCCGAACAGTAGCGGACGCAGCGGCCGTGCTGGCGGTTCTGGCCGGCCGGGATGAGCATGACGCCACCAGCCTGCCCAATCGCGTCCCAGACTACCTGGAGCAGATCGATCAGGGAATCCAGGGAGCGCGGATCGGCTACGACGAGGACTATGCCGCCCGGGGTGTCCAGGGGGAAACGGCAGCGGCGGTTCAGAGGGCCTTGCGAGATCTGGAAGAGCTGGGCGGACGCGTGGTCCGGGCCAGGATGCCGACATTGCGCGGTCAGGGCGGAGCCTGGAGGACCATCTGCAGTGCTGAAGCCGCTGCCGCACATGCTCGCACATTTCCCGCCCGCGCCGATCAGTACGGCACTTTCTTCCGCTCCTTCCTGGAAGCTGGCAGGGAGGTCACCGGAGTGGACTATGCGAAGGCGAACCTGATTCGGCGGGAGATATCCGGCCAGATCCGGCGGGTCTTTCAGGACATTGATCTCCTGGTGTGTCCTTCTGTCGCTTACGAACCGTGCCTCTACAATCCGGCAGACGCCTACGGCGGTATTGACCCGGAAGCAGAGACCCTGGCGGGGGTTCCCTACTCCTGCCTGGCGGTCAGCGGCCGTTTTACCGGCCCCTTCAATTTTCGGGACTAGGTACTTTATGAAAACGGTATCGGTTCCGGCGAATAGGTGTGAGAACTACCCCTCAATCGTTCTGATTGGGGTCTTCGTTCTCGGTAGATCCCTCGTCCTGCTGATCTCGCGGGGGTTTCTTAATCAGACGACTCAAAGCTTCCTCTGGGTCTTCTTCTATAATCAAAGTCTCGGGATCAGGGCCAGGTTTCTGCTTGTCGGGTCTTTCTTGATCTGTCAATTTCATGTCATAATAACACTATCGCCCCCATGTCAGGGTAAGAGTGCCCCCACCGGGACTCGAACCCGGATGGCCCTGGAGAAGGCCGGTCGCATGCAAAGCGACTGTGTCTGCCGATTTCACCATGGGGGCTTTGAGCTGAGTGCAGGGTCGGCGGGTGACTACAATCCTCTAGCCGCCCCTACTTGGTGCGGGTCGCTCGGTGCGACCCTCAATCTCTTCTCATTCATCACCCTCCTTCGTTTTCACCAAAGCTCGAAGATAGCCGACCGCGGCTTCAATAACGGCACAGTCCTGCGCAGTGAGATCAGCAGGAAATTGGATGTAAGCGTTAGTCCTTCCGAAGATTGGAAGCCTGTCGAACCCCTCAGGGGGGTGATCCTTATCCGCTGGTGGCGGTGGAGTAACTTCTTCCTCTCTTCGGATCCCAGGGGTTTTCCGGCCTTTAGAGGGGGTGGATCCAGGTCCATTCCGTGGGGTTCGACGCCTTGGCTTGGTGATGTGGGGGGAAACCTCAAAACCGCAATCCTGCAAGGCCTTGACGTAGAAGCGGACGGTTCTGGCCATCATCTGCCCTTGCGGCACCCCCACCTCTTTAAAGGCCTGCTCCAATTCCGGCAGGGTGCCCTTCTTGATGTCCACGCCCTTGACGATGTCTTCATAGGTTTCTTGAAGAAGGTCCAAGAGGTGTTTCTTGTAGGCATCCCCCCCCCCTCGCTGCGCTTGGACAAGCTGGCTAAAGCCTTCCAGCACGGAGTCATCCTTGGCGACCAGACCAAGGTAGCGGAGCCCGGACATCAACTCGGCGTAGCCAGCCCCAGAGAGCTTGCTCAGCACATGCCTGTTGAGTTTGGTGGGTGTTGTGGATTCCGCAAACTCCTCAATGATTGTCTTGAGGGCAGGGTAAGTGACATACGGTGGCCTTTGAGAATGCATTATCAAATCCTTCCTGCGTCTTCGAGGTATTATTCTAACACAAAAGGATAATTCTATGTCAAAGCAGTCTAGCGTCCAAGTGATCGTCCGGGCCTGGGGGAATGAGCCGGTCATCCTCAGGGCGGTGAGGGTGGACCTACAAAACGATTTGATTCAGCTATTTAAGAAGGATCCTAAGCACTCCATTAACCTGCCTATGGACGACGTTTTTTTGTACGACGAGTGCTGGTATCGGGAATTACAATTGGCATTCATAGAACATAAATCGGCTGATCTAGCCAGGATGTTCGACCTGAAGAACGTGGGCAAAAATAATTGCAACAAGTATCAAGATATGATACGATCCTTACATGAAGAAGAAACAGAAGTCACCGATTCTGAGTGCATTGAGGCAGGCGACGGTAAGTGAGGAGCAGGCTGTGAGGTTTCTAGAGGCGCAACGTTGGGGGGCTGATCCAGCCTGTCCCAGGTGTAGCGACCTGGACGTTTACCGGATGGTCGGGAAGGACGGTAGCCGGAATAAGGATTATCGCTGGCGTTGCCGGGGCTGTAACAAGATGTTCACGGTTCGCACAGGTACAGTCTTTGAGGAAAGCCGCCTTCCCCTCCAGGTATGGGTTTATGCCTTCTGGAAAGCATGCAGTAGCAAGAAGGGTATCTCAGCCTTGCAGTTGTCCAGGGAAATGGAGATCACCCACAAGAGCGCCCTGTTCGTGCTGCGTCGAATCCGTCATGGGTTGGGCGCTGGACCAGACTCCCCAAAACTGACAGGTACGGTCGAAATCGATGAAACTTATGTCGGCGGTCGCCCAAGGTACAAGGGGAAATCGAAGCGAGGTAGGGGGACAGAGAAGGCCCCTGTGTTGGGGATGGCAGAGCGTGGTGGGGATGTCCGGTTCAAGGTAATGGAGCGGTTGACGGTAAGAGATCTAGCGGGAGCGATTGCAAGTAATGTGGATCTTTCCTCTCGGGTCATTACCGATGAACTCTACCAGTATCGACCTATCGGGCATGTGTTCAGGGGTGGTCACCAGACCGTACATCATGGATCTGGAGAATATGTGAAAGCGGGAACCGACGTTCACTCCAATTCAATAGAATCGGTGTTTAGTCTTCTCAAGCGAGGTCTGATGGGAACATTCCATAGCGTGAGTAAGAAGCACTTGCCGAATTATTTGAACGAGTTTGAATTTCGATTTAACAACCGATACTGCGACGATGGGGAACGGGTGGTCCGGGCCATCAAACAGGTCGATGGGAAGCGTTTGAAATATCGGGAGTCGGTGGATGATCCGTCGTATTTTTCAACAGATACCTAGTCCCGTCAATTTTTGCGGGTACCCGACGCTCTCGCTGCCCTGTGGATTCTCCATAGATGGCCTGCCCCTGAGCCTGCAGCTGGTGGGACCCCCGCTCTCCGAGTCGCTCCTGTGCCGTGCAGGGCATGCCTACGAAGAGGCCACCCCGTGGCATGCACGGCACCCGCCTGTGTGATGGGTCCCGTCCCCCTATTTTGGTCCCCGTCCTTGCGCCCAGCGCAGCAATCCAGCAGGATTGCTCCGGGAGTCAGTCAAACAAAACCGTTCGCTAATCATGACGTTTGAGATTCTAATCCTGTTTCTTCTGCTGGCGGCTGCGCTCTTCTTTTTCCTGCTCGAGTGGCTCTCTGTCGATGTCGTCACGCTTCTTCTCCTGGTGGCCCTGGTTCTCTTCGGGATTCTGACTCCAGAGGAGGTCTTCTCGGGATTTTCCAATGAAATCATCATCATTCTGTGCTCGGTCTTTGTTCTGTCCGCCGCCCTGGTAAAAACGGGTGTGATGAACTGGCTGGGCCATGCCATCCACGCCCTGGTCGGTGGGAACGAGTTTCGAATTCTGGTCTCAGTCATGCTGCTTTCAGCTGGCCTTTCAGCGTTTCTCAGCAACACGACGGCCGTTGCGCTTCTCTTGCCCGTGGTGCTGGGGCTCTCGAGGGAGAGTCGGGTCAGCCCGGGAAGAATCCTCATACCCCTGGCTTTCGCCTCGATGCTGGGCGGTACCTGTACCCTGATCGGAACCTCCACCAACCTGGCCGCCAGCGGCATGATTCTGAAAATGGGGCTGGAGCCCTTTTCTCTCTTTGAATTTGTGCAGATCGGTCTGGTTCTGGTGGTCGTGGGAACTCTCTACATGGCCTTCCTGGGCCATCGGCTGTTACCCCGGACCGCCCCGGCTACGCTGACGGAGGAGTACAAGATTAAGGAGTACCTGACAGAGGTCATTGTGCCCGAAGGGTCGACGCTGGCCGGGAGAAGTCTGGAGGAGGCACCGCTCCTGGATCGGGGCGTGACGGTTCTGTCCATTCAGCGGGGAGAGCGGAGGATTTACCCGGGGCCGCAGAGAAGGCTTCGAGAAGGTGATCGACTCATCGTGCAGGCCACCCGCGAGGGCCTCCTCTATGTCCAGGAGACTCCCGACCTGGTGATTCAGGCCGATGGGCCACTGAACGACACGGATCTGGTGACCGATTCCATTCAACTGGTTGAGGCGATCATCATGCCCCGGTCCACTCTGATCGGTCACACCATCAGAAAATCGAGGTTTCGGCAGCGCTACGGAGTTTCCGTCCTGGCCCTGTACCGCAAGGGAGTCAGTCTGGCTGAAGGACTGGCAAGTCTCCGCTTCAGGGTGGGGGATGTCGTCCTGCTACAGGGCCCGGCCGATCGCCTGGCGCCCCTGCAGGAGGCTCGCGATCTGTGGATTCTGGAAGAGAGCGAACACGCCCTCTTTGGCAAGCGCCGCGGCAGCTACGCGCTGGGGGCTCTGGGACTGGCCGTCCTGCTGGGGGGGCTACAGGTGATTCCGCTCTCCATCGCCTTTCTGCTCGGAGCTCTGGCGGTCATCCTGCTCAAATGTGTCACTGTGGAGGAGGTCTACGGCTTCATCGAGTGGCGCCTGATCGTCCTGATCGGAGGCATGACTGCCTTCGGGCTGGCCATGCAAAAGACGCAGGCCGACGGTTACCTGGCCGACCTGATTGTGGAGTGGGCTCTGCCCCTGGGGTTGTACTGGGTGCTGGCCGGGTTTGTAGTTCTGACCATGCTGCTGACCCAACCCCTGTCCAACGCGGCCGCGGTTCTGGTGGTGCTTCCGGTGGCCGTCGCCACGGCGGGGCAGCTGGGTGTGAACCAGCGGAGTCTGGCCGTTCTGGTTACCCTGGCGGCTTCGGTCTCCCTGATTGCCCCCTTTGAACCTGCCTGCTTGCTCGTCTTCGGTCCCGGCAAGTATCGGTTCCGAGACTTCCTGATCTCGGGCCTGCCCCTCAGTGCCATTGTGGTTGTGCTGCTGCTGCTGTTGGTGCCGGTTTTCTGGCCGCTCTAGGGGATGTTCAGGTTCCGGGTTCCGAGTTGGGTTTTTGAGAGTGGGAGAGTGGGGCCTCAGGGCTGCGTCCGGGAATTTAAACGTCCTCCGCCCTGAGGCCCCACTCTCCCACTCTCAAGAACATCACACCCGGCGTCGCAATGGCCTCTTCCAGGCTGATCATGCTGCCCATGTCCACCCCGTCCGAGACGACAACCAGCGCCGTTCTCTGAGACTCCCGTGGCAGGACTTCGTCTGCCGACAGAAAGATCGAGTCGAAAAGGACGGTGCCGATTCCAGCTCGACCCGGCCCGGTTGGGACCTGCAGATCGCCCAGCGCTTTCTTCAAACGTTGCCGGGAGTGTGTGAGGTCTTCCAACAACTCCACGTCCACATCAAAGCTGAGCACAAAGGCCCGGTCTTCTTCGCGTTCCAGGATCTGCTCGAAGAACTGGTAGCTGGCCTGCCGCTCCTCCTCCAGAATCCGGCGCTGACTCATGCTGGTATCGACCAGCAGTCCCAGGGTCAGGGGTAGATCGCTTTGCTCCGAGAAGAACTCGATCTCCTGAAGCTGGCCTTCCTCTTTGAGGACAAAGTCATCCCGCGTAAGGTCCTGAACAAGTTGACCTTCTTTGTCCCGTACTGTGCCCAGGACGTGGACGACTTCGACATCGGCCTGAAACGACGGTTCCTGGGCGGCCACCGGAAACTGGCCAGGCCAGGTCAATAGCCAGCCCTCGCTGTGCTTCAGGTTCTGATGGCATAATCGGGGAAGAATCATTGTGGGGAAGAATCATTGTGAGGTTGGAAAATGAAAATCACTGGCGTCCAGACAGTTGTCGTCAATGCCGAAATGCGCAACTGGGTATTCGTGAAAGTCGAAACGGACAACGACGGTCTATTTGGGTGGGGCGAGGCCAGCCTGGAGTGGAAAACACGCTCGGTGGTCGGGGCTGTGGACGATCTGGCTCCCATGATTGTGGGCGAGAATCCGCTGCAGATCGAGCACCTCTATCAGAAGATGTACCGGCAGGGATTCTGGCGTCTGGGAATCATCGGCATGTCGGCCCTTTCGGGCATCGAACTGGCCCTCTGGGATATCAAGGGCAAACATCTCGGAGTCCCGGTCTACGAACTGCTCGGAGGCATGGTGCGGGACCGGGTTCGCATGTACACCCACCTGGGTGGCGGTGAGATGAAGGCCGTCTATGAGACCTTTGACGTGGGCCCTCTCATCGACCTCACCCACAAGGTTCTGGAGCGAGGATACACGGCGGTGAAAGTCGTCTTCGTGCCTTATTCCCGGCCACTGGAGGGTATTCCCAAGGTGAAGCAATTCGCCCGAACCATGGAGAAACTTCGCCTGGCGGTGGGAGATGAAGTGGACATCATGATCGATTTCCACGGCCGTACTTATACGGGGGCTGCCATCCAGTACATCAATGCGGTCGAAGAGTATTCACCCTACTTTTGTGAAGAACCGGTGACTCCTGAGAATGTGGAGGCCCTCAAGATGGTGACTCAGTCAACCAGAGTTCCGATCGCCGTGGGCGAGCGGTTGGTTACCCGCCACCAGTTCAGGCCGGTTTTTGAGGCCCACGCCTGCCACGTGATTCAGCCCGATATTTGTCACTGCGGCGGCCTGTTCGAAGCCAAGAAGATCGCCGCCATGGCAGAGGCCTACTATATGGGAGTGGCTCCTCACAATCCGCTGGGACCGGTGGCCAACGCGGCCGCTCTGCACTTTGCCCTCTCCACCCCCAACTTCCTGATTCAGGAGGACATGCTGACAGATGTGCCCTACCGCTGGGATGTTGTGAAATCGCACCTGAAAACGGAGAACGGGCACTGGCTTCCGACCGAGGTTCCGGGGCTGGGCATTGAAGTGGATGAGGAAGAGGCCGCCAAGTATCCGTTCCAACAGGAGATCATTCACCCGATAACGATCCGTGACGAGAACAATGCCATTGTGGACTGGTGACTTCCTCTTGCCCTGACAGGGGCCGGAAGGCGAGTTCACACCTGCCGGGAAGGGAGTGCACGTCGAAAGGGGAGAGTTCAAAGTTGAAAGTTCAAGGTTGAAAGTTTTAGGTCTGAGAAAGCCATGACGACTCGACTGTCCAGCTACGCAACTCCCACTCTGCTCGAGTCTTCCTCACAAGTCTCAGCCCTTCCCCCCGTCGTGCGTCCCCTTTTTCGCCCTCTTCAGGTGGTGGGGCCGGCCTATCCGGTTCACTCGCAAGCGGGCGACAATCTGGCGGTTCACCTGGCTCTGGCCGAAGTCCCTCCAGGACACGTACTGGTAGTGGAGACGGGTGGAGCCGTTGAGTACGGGTTCTGGGGTGAGATCATGACCGAGGCCGCCATTGCGCGTGATGTTGCCGGCCTGGTGACCGACGGAGCCGTCCGCGACACCCGCGAGATCCGGCAGCTTCACTTCCCGGTGTTCTGTGCTGGAGTTGCCATCTTGGGCACCATCAAGCAGTCGCCCGGGGACGTCAATCAGCCCGTGGTGATGGGGAATTGCCGCATCCGACCTGGAGATATCGTTGTGGGCGACGATGACGGGGTCGTAGTTGTCCCGGCCGAGGCAGAGTCTGAAGTCATTGAGAGGGCTCAGGCGAGGGTCGCCAAGGAGAACAGTCTGATCCAGCGGCTCAGGGACGGGGAACTCACGGTTGATCTGCTCGGCCTGAGGCGCGACCGGGAAGAGGAGAAATGAAGATGTCTCAACGCCGATGGGGGATCATTGGGTTCGGGGAAGTTGGATCGACCTTTGCCCGGCACCTTTCCGGCCAGACCGGAAAACCGGTAGTCGTCGCCGATCCCGTTCTTCACGACAACCCCCCGCCTCCCCATGTCCAGCAGCGTCTGCAAAGGGCTTCCATACGACTTGGGAAAGACATAGAGGATCTGATCAGCTCAGCCGACGTAGTGCTGTCGACCGTTACTGTTGGCGAGGCTGCGGGCGTTGGCAGGGAAGCGGCCCGTACCTGGCGGGAGGGTCTCTTCATCGACCTGAACTCCACTGAGCCGGGCAGCAAGCAGCGCCTGGCCGGTTCGTTTCCGGGCGACAGCTACGTGGATGGAGCGATCCTGGGCGCCATCAAGGGCGGAGGGGCAGCCACTCCCGTGGCGCTGGCCGGACCACGGTCCGGGGAGGCCCTGGAAGCTTTTCAGGAGGCGGGGTTTCGGGCCTCGGTCACGAGTCCCAAAGTGGGCGGAGCCTCGGCCCTGAAACTGTGCCGCAGTGTTTTCATGAAAGGGCTGGAGTGCCTGTTCGTGGAGACGCTGCTGGCGGCCCGACAGTATGACCTGCAGCAGCCGGTTCTGGAGACCATCGAGGAGACTCTGCGGGCCTACGGCCTGATTCCGATGGCGGACATGCTGGTCACGACCCACGCCGTTCATTGCGCTCGTCGCGCCCGGGAGATGGATGGCGCTGTGAGCATGCTCCAGGAGATGGGACTGCCTTGGGCCATGAGCGAGGCCTCGCGCAGCTTTCTCGACGGCAGTTCGCAGACCGGCGTGGTCGAGCACTTCGGACAGGTTGTCCCGGACCGCCTGGAAGAGGTTCTGGAGTTTCTGTCCGGGCACTATGAGGGGCAGCTCTCATGAGCCGTCTGGATGAGAAAGTCGCGATCATCACCGGCGCTGAGCGGGAGAATCATCAACTTCTCTTGAAGGTCGGCCAGGGAATCCAACAGAACCACGGGCCTCACGCTGCTGCGGGTCTCAGGGGAATCTTTCTCGTCCACGGCGAGGAAAAGGCGGCGTTCGCGCTCCGTGAGGGACTCTTCGATGCCGGCGTGCAGAGAGTCGAGGTCCCGGAGTTGAATGAAGTCGTTGAGATCTGGCTCGTCAATCTCGCTTTCGGCACGGTTCGGCAGCTCACCTTCGGAGAGCACAGGTTTTCCAACGGAGATGCCTCGCATCCTCCCCTGGCCTGGGGACCCGAGGGAGATCGACTTCTCATCTCCTTCACGGATGATGAGCGCATGCACCTGTTCACCAGCAAGATCAGCTCACTGAACCTGAGCGACGGCTCCTACCGGGAACTGGCGGCTCCAGGCGGGACTTTTGCGGACATGAAGGTCTCGCCGGACGGTATGACTCTGGCGTTTCGGGGAGCGCGCGATGACGAACCTCAGCCCATGGACGTGTACCTGATGCCGGTCTCCGGAGGCCAGGTTCGCAACCTGACCGCTTCCGACATCGATCGCCAGATCAAGTGCTATTCCTGGCAGAAGGATGGAAGCCTCGTCGTCCTGGCCGAGGACGGTCTCGCATCAACCTTCTATCGATGCAGCCAGGACGGTCGCTGCCGGCGGCTTCCCCGGCTTGATATCCACGTCTCCTCTCATTACTGGAAGAGCCAGACTTTCGCCGCCCGAGACGGTCTCACGGTCTTTATCGGCGAAAACGCCGTGCGGCCGAACGAGCTGTGGCTGTCCAGGGCGCCCGGCGAGGCGGAGCCGATCACGGGCTTCAACCGGGAGTGGGACGACATCGCGGTGCAGCCGGTGGAATCGATCAAGTACTCCAGTTTTGACGGGACGATCATCGAAGCGGGTCTGATTCGCCCTGCCGGCTTTCAGCCCGGGAAGCGCTACCCGCTGGTGGTGATGCCCCACGGAGGTCCTTCGGCACGCTCCTTCGATCGCTTCGAGGGCCGAGGTCACATCATGGCTTCACGCGGTTTCGCTGTCCTCTACCCGAACGTGCGGGGTTCCACGGGCTACGGCCACGAGTTCCTGATCGCCAATCGTTACGACTGGGGCGGGGCCGATTTCAAGGATCTGATGGCGGGCGTGGACTACGTCATTGAGCAGGGGATTGCCGACCCGGATCGCCTGGGGATCGGCGGGTGGTCTTACGGGGGCTACATGAGCGCCTGGGCTCCAACCCAGACGAACCGTTTCAGCGCAGCGGTGGCCGGCGCCGCCATCATGGACCAGGCACTTCTGACGGGCGCCACCGACAGCTGGGTTATGTATTACGACGTCTGGTACAAGGGGATTGCTTACGAAGATCCGGAGCACTATCGTGATCGCTCACCGCTCACCGCTCACTCATGTCAAGAACGTGACGAACCCCACTCCAGCCGTATGAACGAAGAAGACCATCGCGTTGATGTCATTCCGGCGCTTCGTGGGCTGGTTCGAGGAGCACCTGAAAGAGTAGACTGTCCTCTTTTTTGTTCGGATCAGAGAATGACCTCAAAACCCTCGAATTGAGGGTGCCCCAGCAAGGTTCCTTCCGGGGAACGCGCCTGGGAGTGTGCTTTTCGGAACGCATCGGATTCTGTCCAGGCCTGGAAGGCTTCTCGCGATTCCCACAGCGAATGGGAAGCGTAGAGAGTGGCCTCCTCACTGTCGGGGCCTCGCAGCAGGTGGAACTTGCGAAACCCGGGAACGGTATCCAGGTACGATTCGCGCTTGCGCCACAGCTCCTCGAAGACTAATTCACGACCCCTGGTAACCCGAAAGCGGTTCATTGCAATAAACATATTCGCCGAAGATACCTGCTGGAACGGGGACAGTCTACTCTGTCCCCTTTTTTCCAGGAAGGTCATCAGAACCGTCATTGATCTTGGTCATCCTTTGTCCTAGGATGCAGCTGACGGGACCATCTGCTTCATTAAGGCTTTGAGACGCGGGCCGGCTGCTGAGTTCAGGAACCGACCACGCGCCCTGACTCTTACGGAAACAGGGGGACGAAACCATGACCAGGGTCAACCGCCGCAACTTCATCCGCAGTTCTGCAACAGTCGCCACCGGTGTGGCCGGGGCCAGTGTCGGGGCCACCAAAGCCGCCGCGGTCTGGTCCGAGACCCGGGGCGTCTCGCCTAACGACAAGATCCATGTCGCTCTGATTGGCTGCGGAGGCATGGGAAGGTTCGACCTGAGCGATTCTCTGAGGCTCGACCAGGTGGAGTGCCTGGCCCTGGCGGATGTGGACGACGCTCAGGTGCAAAAGGGAGTGAAGGGTGTGGAAGAGAGCCGGAATCACCGCCCGGACGCCTACCGGGATTTCCGCCGCGTCCTGGATCGAGACGACATCCATGCCGTAATTGTGGGGACGCCGGATCACTGGCATGCCATCCCCACCATCATGGCCTGCCAGGCGGGGAAGGATGTCTACGTGGAAAAGCCGCTGGCGACCTCGATTGAGGAGGGCCGAGCCATGGTCGACGCCGCCCGCAAGTACGATCGGGTGGTTCAGGTCGGCACCCAGTTTCGCAGCGCCGAGCATATGCAGGAAGTGGTGGAGTTTGTCCGTTCCGGGCAGCTGGGAAAGATTCGCAAGGTTCGGACCTGGGCCTACCACGACTCTCTTGGCCCACTGGGAAATCCACTGGACTCGGATCCTCCCGACACCGTGGACTATGATTTCTGGCTGGGTCCCGCCCCGAAACGTCCTTTCAATCCGATGCGATTTCATATTAAGTACCGCTGGTTCTGGGAATACTCCGGAGGCGCCACCACCGACTATGGGGCTCACGTGGTCGACGTGGCTGCCTGGGCCATGGGGGAGGAGCCCATCGGAGCTTCCGGGTTCGGCGGCAACTTCGGCTATCCGGACGACATGATGGAGACCTTTGACAGTCAGGTCTCGACGGTTCAGTTCCCCTCCTATACGTTGCTCTGGGAGCACCAGATGGGAACGGGCGTGGGCCCCTGGGGCCACCAGCTCGGCATCGAATTCCACGGCAACAACGGAATCCTGGTCGTCAACCAGGACGGGTGGGAAGTTCGTTCCGAAACGAACACCCAGCGGAGAACGCCGAGAGAGTATCGGATGAAGGGAATCCCCTGGCGGCGATCAAGGCAGGACTACCACTTCGAGCACGTCCGCAACTTCGTGGAGTGCCTCGAATCTCGTGACAAGCCCAACGCGGACATCGAAGTCCACCACAAGACCGTGAATATTTGCCACCTCGCCAACATCGCAACCCGGCTCGAGAGCGCGGTTTCCTGGGATCCCGCCACCGAGAAGATTGGAGGAGACCCCCGGGCCCGGGCCATGCTGGGACGCAAGTACCGGGCGCCCTGGAAACTGTCCAGGGGTTAGAGAAAAAAGGAAATCCACTCGATTTAGACAGAAAAGGAAGCAATGACCATGATCAAGAAGACGATTCTCCTGGCCCTGGCCGCGGTTGGGGTATTCCTGGCCGGTGTGATGTTTGCAGAAAAGGGCAATCCTCTGCGCCTGAGCCTCATGAGCCACGAAGAGGCGACCATCAACGAATTCGAATGGGGGACGTTTCACACCTATCACGGAGACGCCGAGACCTATGGAACCAGGGGGACACTGGTGGCCATGGCCAAGATCAAGCCGGGCTACGAAACCCATCCCCCGCACCAGCATGAAGAGGAGGAGTTCATGATGGTGCTGGAAGGAAAAGGCACGATGTACGTCGGCGAAGAGAGGATCCCTACCCAGAAGGGGGACGTTCTTTACACGGCTCCCTGGGACTGGCACGGGATCAAGAACACCGGGACCGAAACGCTTAGCTTCGTCGTGTTCAAGTGGAACTACAAGGGCGTTCCGCAGCCGCCCAAGCCCTCGGCAGAGGGCAATTGAAGAATCTACTGCCCGGCCTGGTTCTCTTGACCCTCCCGCTCGGCGGATGTAAGGCAGTTGAGGAACCGGGGCCAGTCACAAGCCCTGCAGCGACGACCGCGGATGCCGACAACTCTCTGGGCAGACTGGTGTCTCTGCTCGATTCCTCTGACGATCAGCCCGGGCCCGAGGCCATAGCACGAGTTCTCGAGCCCTGGAAAGGTGACTTCGACGGGATGATCAAGCGCCGCGCCATCCGCGCCCTGGTCAGCTTCAGCAAGACCGGATATTTTCTCGACGGGGCGAATCAAAAAGGGGTCGTGTATGAGACTCTGAAGACCTTTGAGAAGTCTCTCAATGAACAGCTTCAAGGAGAGCATCTAAGGGTCCATGTCTTGATTCTTCCGGTGGCCCGTGACCAGCTGATCTCGGGGCTGGTGGAAGGACGGGGCGACCTGGCTGCCTCCAATCGGACGATCACCCCGGGCCGTCTCCAGCTGGTCGATTTCTCAGTTCCGACTTACAGTGATGCCCGCGAGATTCTGGTGACGTCTCGCTCTGCGCCTCCCCTGGAAGCACTGGAAGATCTTGCCGGGCAAGAGGTCTTTGTGCGGCGTTCCAGCAGCTTCTACGAGAGTCTTCTCCGCCTCAACGACTCCTTCCGACAGACCGGGAAGCCAGAGGTTGTTATCAAGGAGGCCGACGAGAATCTGGAGAGCGAAGACATTCTCGAAATGGTCAATGCAGACCTGGTCCCACGCACGGTGGTCGACAGACACATTGCCGAGTTCTGGAAGCAAGTCTTGAAGGACATCGTGGTACGAGAGGATCTGGCGATCAACACCGGTACCGAGATCGGATGGGCTTTTCGAAAGATCAGCCCACAGCTACGCCAGGCAGTGGACGAATTCGTTGCCAGCAACAGGAAGGGAACACTGCTGGGCAACATACTTTTCAGGCGCTACTTACGGAACACGAGCTTTGTCAAACGCTCCCTCAGTGAATCGGAGGTGGAAAAGTTTCGCCACACCGTTGAGCTTTTCAAGAAATACGCCGGGCAGTACGATTTCGACTGGCTGATGGTGGCTGCTCAGGGCTACCAGGAATCGACTCTGGATCAGAGTAAACGAAGTCCGGCCGGAGCCATCGGCGTCATGCAGCTTCTTCCCAGTACAGCCCTTGATTCTCGGGTCAACATTCCCAACATCGAAGCGCTCGAGGACAATATCCATGCAGGCGTGAAGTATCTTCGCATGATCACTGACCAGTACTTCGCCGATGAAGGCCTCGACCCCCTGAACCGGGCCATGTTTGCGTTCGCCGCCTACAATGCGGGACCGGCCAGGATCTCCCGTCTTCGAAAGGAGGCGGAAAGCATGGGCCTGGATCCGAACAAATGGTTTGGGAATGTCGAGGTCGCAGCTGCCAGGGAAATCGGCCGAGAAACCGTCCAGTATGTGAGCAACATCCTTAAATATTATCTGTCCTACCGGTTGCTCCAGGAGCGCATGGAGCGGCGCTCCGAAGTTGGTTAGCTGCATCGCTATCTTGACATCGCCTCCCCGGGGAAGACACGATTCCGGATGGGCTCGCGCGTGAACAACGAGCAGAGGACCGCATGAACCCGGATTATGCAAGAACCGTAGTCCGGTGTTGAAAAACGACTCGAGAAGTGGCCCAACTCGGAAGCGGGCAGGTGTGACAGGCGGATTTGCGAAGAATATGGGTTGGCGAGGCGTTTGAGTGGTTTGGGGAGTGAATTTCAGACAGATCTGGGCCTGGATGAGTGTCGGAAGCGGTTTTCCGGGGGAGCTGGGAAAAGCTAACTGGAGTTCAGGCGACTCAAGACGAGGTGGAAGAGGGGTTGTTCGGGGAAGGCTGAGGAAAGATGGACCCAGATGCGTCGAGTGGTTTGTCGGATCCGGGCCCCAATCTTGAGGACCCGACGACGTAAGGTTTCGATTTCGAGCTTGTGCCAGGGGGTTCCGTGCAGATAGTCGCGCAGGCGCACGAACATCTGGTAAGCCAGTGCATGCAGGAGGAGTCGAAACTGATTGGCCAGGAATCGATGACAGCTGAGTCGGTCCATGCTCAGATGATTCTTGAAGGCCTTGATGAAGTTCTCGGTCTGCCCTCGGTTTGTGTAGTGGTCATAAAGTGATTGGGAGCAGAGATCGTCCCGGTTGGTGACTACAAAGTGACGGTTGATCCCACGCTGATCGACCTCCACTTTGACAATGACGCGACGGGATCGATCCCAGCTGTGGGCTCGATAAAGAAACTCGTCAAACTGACGCTGTTTTTCCTCCAGCTCAACGAACCTCAGCCGAGTCGAATCCAGCAGCGGCTCGACCACTCGCTGCAGGCGAGGGTTTCGACTTAACCCAATGACATATTGGAGTTTATTCTCTTCACCTTCACAGAACTCGTAGAGCCGAGGCGTGGCAAAGCCGCTGTCGGCCCGAATCTCAATCTCGACATCCGTCCCCACTCCTTGTCGGATGGCCTCCACGACGCGCTTCAAAACGGGCACGATGTGAGAGGCAGCCCCCTTGTTGCCAGGTCTCAACATGGCACACACCAGGTCTCCCGTGGCGGCATCGAAGATCAGCAAAGGATGCAGAATGTGGTTTCGGTAATACCCGTGGTAGAAGGAGAACTCCTGTTGGCCGTGAGTGTGGTCATCGGTACTGTCCAGATCCAGGATGATCTTGCTGGGGCGTCTCTTCTTCAGGGAGCGCACATAACGGCCTAGCAGCCACCGGCTCAGACGCATCAGATCCTTCTTGGTGACGGAGTTCTCCAAACGGGAGAAAGTCGGCTGGGTGGCCAAGTCGGGATCGCTCTCGGGCAACTGATCACAGACTGTCTTGAGCATCGGATCCGAGCGCAGCGTATCGGCGTCGTTACAGTCTTCGTAGCCGGCCACGATCTGCAAGACTCGTTGTCGGATCAACTTCAACAGGTCATGACGAATGTAGCGTTGGTCTCGACTTTCCGAAATACAGGAACTGAAGCCCTCGCACAATCGATGTTGACGATCCAGCGATCCAAACAACAACCATCCTGCGTCGGAAGTGAGGCTCCCCCCATCAAAACGAGCCGTGATGTTTCTGTGGCTATGAAATGGCAGGGTATTCTGGCAGACTGTTTTTGACATTGCCGTAGCTCCTGTTTAGGGTCTTTGTTTCTCTAAACCCTTTTATATCAGAGAGCTACGGCCTTTTTTCTGGGCCCAAATCTCACTTGAATTTAGATCTCCTGCATAATCCGGGCGAAGGGCATTTCTGAACAGACGGTCAAGCGATCTTCCATATCCGAGAGGCTGAGGGACAATGGCTCCTCAACCTTCAACCTTCAACCTTCAACGTGGAACGTGGAATCAGCTACCGCCCAAGATTGAACCTGATTCCTGCCATCAGTGTCCGTGGCAATCCAGGACGGACACCAGCCGGTCTTCTGGCCACAATGTAGGCCTGGTTGGTCAGGTTTTGTATCGTTACGAAAAGAGTCACTGCCTGTTTTTCGGCCCTCAGGTCGTATTCTCCAGAGAAGCCGAATACCAGGTGAGCGTCGGTACTCTGCCGGTCGGGAATGGCCCCCTGGCCCGCCTGCGTGCGCATGCGACTGACCAGGCTGGAGTCCAGATGGAGACGCCACCGGGAGGCCTCCAGGGAGAGCCCGGTGAAAAGCTGGTGTCGGGCCAGATAGGGAATGTGATCTCCTTCCTGCACCGTGCCCCAGGGTTGGAAGTCACTGCGGAAGTCCTGCCGAAACTGCCCCTCCGTCAGGGTGTAGGCAAAACGCAAAGGAAGCCGAATTCCGCCCAGGCGAGAACCCGACAGATCAAATGAGCCAGAGACCTCTACCCCCCACACACGAGCCCGGCCGCCATTGTATGAATCCCCTTCGCCGGTGCCTCCTGAAGCCAGCGAATCGGTTCCCAGGAGATTGCTGTAATCGTTGAAAAAGCCGGCCGCCTCGAGATCGAGACCGTGCCCCGTCCAGCGCAGGCCGCCTTCATAATTCAAGCTCGACTCGGGTCGGGTCTCTTCCGCCGAGCCGGGTCCGGGAGGGGAGAAACCTTTGTGCAGACCCCCGAACAGTTGCAGATCGGCCCGCCAGTCGAAACGGAAGCCGACCCCCGGAATGAAAACCGAGACTTTATTCTCGCGAGTCGCTGTGGGAGTCCCGCGATCCGGATCGCTGCCGGCAAAATCAGTCCGCAGCAAACTGATTTTTTCGAACCGGAATCCGGGCGTTACACTCCATCTTCCTCTCTCCATTGTGTTCTGAGCAAAAAACGCCAGGGCTGTGGCATCACCGATACGGTTGGACTGGCTTCCTGGAGCCCCTGAGCTGGTGGAAACCATGCGACCTCCCCGCATCTGGAAACCATCTTCGTGCTGGAAGCGATCTTCCTGATCCTGGTGATAGCGGAGCCCGATCTCGAAAAGGTTTTTCGAACGCCCGCTGTCCAGGTGGACACCGACCACCGATTGGATTCCCCGGGAATAGTAGCGGCGGTTGTTGGCTCGCACGTTCAGTGCGTCATCCCCGCTGTCGGCACCTTTCAGAATCGCCAGCTGGTTGGAAAAACCATCCGGATCTTCCAGAACTTCGGAGATATCCGATCCCGCGACGCTTTGCAGCTTGTACCAGTTGCGGCGGAAGTTGTTTCGGTAGGCGGTGGTGGTGATGTCCAGCTTCTCAGACGGAGCCACCAGATAGGTCAGCTGAAACTGCTCGTGATCCGAATCGAAAGAGTCCCGCTGGGAGGCACTGTATCGTCTCAGTGGATCTCGATCGAAATCTTCATCCGTGAGGCCCAGGTAAGTTTCTCTGGACTCTTGAGAAGTCTTCCCCACTTTGAGTTCCAGTTGCTGATAGACGGAAGACGACGCGTCGCTGCTGAAACGGACCTTGGCCAGATAATCTCCGATCCTGACACCGGTGTTCCCTCCCTGGTCCAGCTTTTTGAATCCATCCGTGGAAAGCTGGTAGGTCTGGAGCAGCCAGCCGAAACGGGCACTCGAATTACCGGCCATGAGTTGAGTCTTGCCGGTTGTATGGGCACCGGCTCCGAGGCTTCCGTTCACTTCGAAGCGGCTGGGAATGTCGCGCGAAACCAGGTTGAGGGCGCCGCCGTTGGTGCGCGGTCCGTACTTGATCTGACTGGAGCCCTTGCGAACCTCGACGGCTTTCATTCGCCCCGTGACCGGGAAGTAATAGGCGGCAGGCGCAGCGTAGGGTGCCGGTGCGATCAAGACTCCGTCTTCCATCAGAGTAATGTTGGAGCTGCGTTCGGAGCCTGAACCACGGATCCCGATGTTAGGTCTCAGGCCAAAACCATCCTCCTCCTGAATGTTGACCCCGGGCACCTGGCGCAGCAGCAGGTGAATGTCGTCGAAAGCCAGGTTCTTGCCTTCGAGTCGATCCAAATAGTGGGCCGAGCCGGGCAGGCGAGCGACCCCGGAGGCATCACCAATGACCATGATCCTGTCCCGGATAACAGCCTCGGCCCGTGCCAGCATCACAATTTCCATCTCGACTGAGCCGCCTTCTGGCAGGAAGATATCCCGCGAGACGCTCCTGAATCCCTCTTTCTCGAAGGCCACCCGGAGTCTGGAAACCTTCTCTGTTTCAAAGTGAAAGCAGCCCTGCTGATCGGTCTGGGTCACGGACCCGTCAGGCGAGTTCTGGTCTTCCAGGGCAACCAGCACATTGGCGAGAGGAGCACCGCCCCGGTCCATGACCGCTCCCCAGATCTGGCCCGGGGGCTGGGTCGGGTTTTGAGCCTCGAGCCCAGTCACGCACACGAGAAAAAGGCTCGACAGGAGGGGCAGGAGATTGAGACTGGGCTGGTGCTGGACCACTTGAACGCCGTTGCCTTACGGGAATGAATCAGGACGTTTGAAATGCGAAGCTACAAGTCTAATTGAAATTGAAAATCATTTTCAATAAGAAGATATCGTGATCGATCGGGAGAGTCAAATGAAAGCCTTGCGACCTCGACAAGTGGCTCATTCCTGATTACTGTTAGTTGTCATGGAATACGCAGACGCCATCCGTCCGGAAGAGCATGCTGTCTTCAACTCAGACAGGATGGGAAAGAGCACGATTTTCAGATCCGATCGTCTCCTGGTGGGACTCAACGCTTTCGAGCCCGGGCAGGAGCACCGGCTCCACGCCCATGAGGGGATGGACAAGGTCTATCACGTGCTCGAAGGGAAGGGCCTGTTCCTGCTCGCAGATCGCGAGATCTCAATGGAACAGGGTTGGATGCTGGTCGCTCCGGAAGGCATTCTCCACGGCATTCGGAACACGGGTGACGGGCGGTTAGTGGTGCTGGCTGTCCTGGCCCCGGCTCCGTGAAGGAGGCTTAGAAGCTCTTTGAGCGAGGTCTCGGGATACCGAGAATTCGATGTCGGGGGGTCGAGCGGCAAGCGGCCCAATTACCGTGAAGGGGGCCCGGGTGAACCCGGGCCCCCTTCACTAATTTCAGTGGATCAGCCGACTACCAGCGGTTTCGGCCGCCGCCGCCGCCGCCGCTGAAAGATCCGCGGTTTTCCCGGGGCCTGGCCTCGTTGACCACCAGAGTCCTGCCCTCGAGCTGAGAATTATTCAGCTTCTCCATGGCTGCCTCGGCTTCATCCTGGCTTCCCATTTCTACGAAACCGAACCCTTTCGAGCGGCCGGTCATACGGTCGGTGATCACGCGGGCCGACTCAACGGTCCCGTGCTCGGCGAAAAGTCCTTCCAGGTCCGCCTCGGTGGTCGCGTAAGGCAACCCACCTACATACAACTTGTTGCTATTCATGTTTTCCTCCAAGAGAATCTATTTTGTCTTCCATTCGCGAGGTTGGTCCGGCAAAGCGGGGCAGAATAAGGGAATCAGACACGTCGGTGCCAAGTCCGGCTGCTCTTGAGTTTTGATGGGCTTTTTTCGCTAGAGGTGAGACAGTACGGGTCTTCTGTTTGATTTTCCAAGCTCCTTCAGGAGACCTCAGACCAAAGAAGCACCCTAAGAATACGCGGCTTCCATGTGTCGAGTCAAGCGATCCCTGGTGGCGAGCGCCTCTGATCGCCTCTAGGCGACTTGTCTTTTGCGCGCGCGTTTTCGTTCTTCGGCGTCGAGAATCGCCTTGCGTACGCGGACCGATTGGGGCGTGACATCGACGAGTTCGTCCTCGGCGATCCACTCCAGAGCCTCATCGAGTGACATCTTGCGTGCGACTTTGAGCGTCGACGTGTGGTCTTTGCTGGCCGCGCGGTGGTTGGTCATGGCCTTCTTCTTCGTCGGGTTGCACGGCATGTCGTCGCCACGCGAATTCTCGCCGACGATCTGGCCGACATAGATGCGATCGGTCGGTTCGATGAACAGTGAAGCTCGCGCTTGGAGGCTCTCGATTTGATACGCCGTCGCCGCGCCGGTCTGCATGCTCACGAGCGAGCCACGGCTGCGCGTCGCCACTGCTCCTCGCCAGGGACCATAACCCGTGAACCGCGACGTCATGATACCCAGCCCGCGCGTGTCGGTCAGAAACTCATTGCGATAACCAATCAACCCTCGCGTGGGGATGTCCAGCTCCATGCGCATGATGCCGGTGCCCGAGTTCTCCATGTGAACCACCTCGCCCTTGCGCCCCGCGAGCTTCTCGATCGTAATGCCCTGGAACTTCTCGGGCACGTCGACGATCAGCTTCTCTATCGGCTCATGGGTCTTTCCGTCGGCGCCCCGGCGCGTGATCACCTCGGGTTTGGAAACGCAAAACTCCATCCCCTCGCGGCGCATCTCCTCGATGAGCACTGCCAGATGCAACTCGCCGCGACCCGAGACCTTCAATCCGTCGACACGGCCAACGTCTTCGACGCGCAGGGCAAGGTTGACGCGAGTCTCACGCTCAAGTCGCTCGTCCATCTCGCGAAACGTGATGGCGCGTCCTTCTTCGCCCGAGAACGGCCCGGTGTTGACCAGACAAAGCATCGAAACGGTCGGTTCCTCGATTTCGTGCGGCCGCAGGCCTTGCGCCGACGTGCCGGGCGCCGCAAACGCGTCGCCGATCGCGATCTCTTCGGGGCCCGCGATCCATACAATGTCACCCGCACTGATCTCGGCGGCTTCGGTCCTCTCGAGCCCCTGTGTGACCCAAAGATGCACTGCTTTGGTCTGGTCATTGCTGGTGACCTCCCAGCCTCCGTCGCGGTCGCTCGGGTCGCGCCACCGCGTGCTGATGCGCTCCAGGGCCTGACCCCTGGTCAGGCTGCCGCTCGAGACTCGGCCACAACCGATCTGGCCGATGTAATCGCTCCAGGCCAGCGTGCTCACCTGCATGAGAAACGGGCCTTCGGCGTCGACCTGCGGGGCCGGGGCCTCCGAGATGATCGTCTCGAACAGGGCGTCCATGCCCTCGCGTGGGTCGCTTTCCAAATCGCGTACCAACCAGCCTTCGAGCCCCGATCCATACAGAACCGGAAAGTCGGCCTGCTCGTCGCTGGCGCCCAGTTCGACAAAGAGGTCAAAGGTCGCGTCGAGCGAGTGATCGGGACGCGCGCTGGGTCGTTCGGCCTTGTTGACGATGACGATGGGTCGCAGTCCGAGCTTAAGGGCGCGCGTGAGCACGTATCGCGTCTGCGGCATCGGGCCCTCGTTCGCATCGACCAGGAGCAAGACCGAATCGACCATCGAGAGCACGCGTTCGACCTCGCCCGAGAAATCGGCGTGGCCCGGCGTGTCGATGATGTTGATCAGATAATCGTTCCAGCGGACGCTGCAATGCTTGGATCGAATCGTAATGCCGCGCTCGCACTCGAGTTCGTTGCTGTCCATCACGCGTTCGGTTATCCGACGCCGTTCGCCGAAGGTCTTGGCCTCGCGAAAAATCGAGTCGATCAGCGTCGTCTTGCCGTGATCGATGTGCGCGATGATCGCCAGGTTGCGGATGTATCGGTGAGGGGTCATTTTCGAGAGTTCCTCAGAGTTCTCTTTGAATAGACGGTTCCAGGCTCGATTCGGAACCGAGCAAACCTTTTATTTTACAACGCCGAAGGGGGCGGGGGCAATCATGCCAAGGCGAAAGTTTCCCCGAAAATTGGTGGATTTTCTCTCGTTTCTTCCAGGCGATTCTGGCATCATCCATGGTGTGGTTCTGCGCAACGCCCAGCCTAAATTGTTGAGTAATTGCTATCATTCCGTGAAGTCGATGTCAAGCATTGGCGAGAAAAGAGTCTCTCCAATCTGAAAAAACCACGAAAGGGACCGGCCTGCCCCCCCGGGGCGGCCGGCCCGGGGGGGCAGGCGGGCCGTCCCTCTCATGGTTCTCTGACCGTCAGAACCTGATTCGATTGCAGAGCCCGGTGGACGCTGCTCTTTCCACTCGGCCATCGAATCCGAAGCTCATCCACAGACTCCGCAGACCCCAGTCCAAAATGCAGTCGCGGGTCATTCTGGGATAGGTAGCTGCTCCCCGCCCGGACCTCTGCGTACTGCCACTGATCCTGGGCCTTCAAAGCCACCCGTGCCCCGATCGCATGCCGCTTCCCGCTAAGGGCTGGCGCAAAAACAAAATCACAGTACTCAGGGCATCAATACCACCCGTAGCTTCCCGATGTTTCCGCTCATTTCTCATTAAACTTCGTTAAGTTAAGCAGTTACGACGGTTGTAAGGAGTGGGAATAGTTGGTATAATTACCCCTTGTGTGATACGTAGAGGGGAAACTATACCAAATGAAAAGGTCACGAGAACGCGATACGAAACTGCACAACCTGTTAACTGACAATAGGATAGCCACGATTGAGGAGCTCAAGGCAGCTCTTGAGACCACAGCCACCATGACGGTGTTCCGTGATCTGTCACGACTGGGCTATCTGAGCAGCTATTCACACCGGGGCCGGTTCTACACCTTGGCGGAGATTGCTGACTTCGATGGTCGGGGTTTGTGGAGCTGGCGCTCGGCCCGCTTCAGCCGATTCGGGAATCTGCAGGAGACGGCAGCCGTGTTGGTGCAGCGATCCGAAGCGGGCTACACCGCCTCGGAGTTGGAGTCGGTGCTGCAGGTGGAGGTCAAGCATGCCTTGCTGCGACAGGTGCGCCGAGGCAGGATTGGGCGCACTCGCTTGGGGGGAAACTTCGTCTACCTCAGCGAGGAGGCTGGTGAGCGGAGGCGTCAGGAGTTGATGCGCCAAGAGGGCGAGGATCGCCGGCAGGTGGGTGCCACCCTGGAGAGCGAGTTTCTGCCGGACGAACTCAGGGCGGCCATCATCCTGTTTTTCAGTCTGCTGGATGAGAAGCAAAGACGGCTCTACGCCGGCCTGGAGGCGGCCAAACTGGGCCACGGAGGTGACCGGAAGATGGCCGAGCTTCTGGATCTGGTCCCCCAGACCGTGGCCAAGGGGCGTCGGCAACTGTTGACCGGTTCGGTGAGGCGGGGCCGGGTGCGCAAGGCGGGCGGGGGTCGAAAACGCATCGAAAAAAAACGCCGCAGGTAATCGAGCAGATCCGTTGCCTGCTGGAGCCGGATACCGCTGGTGACCCGATGTCGGCCAGGAGATGGACTCATCAAACGGCCGAAAAGATCGCCCGCTGCCTGGCCGAAAGTCTGCAGCTGAAGATCTCGGCCACGGCTGTGCGTCGCTTGCTCAAAAAGCTGGGCTATTCGTTAAAGAGTAACCGAAAATGCCTGTCGGCGGGAAACTCCCCTTATCGGGACGCCCAGTTCGCGATCATCAAACGATTGCGCCAGCAGTTCGCCCAGAGCGGCGACCCGGTCATCTGCGTCGATAGTAAGAAAAAAGAGCTCATCGGTCTGTTCAAGAACCCCGGTAAGATCTGGTGTCGCGACGCCCCGCAGGTCCAAGACCATGACTTTCGTTCCCAGGCTGTGGGCTTGGCCTGCCCCTATGGGATCTACGATGTGGGCCGCAACTTTGGCGTGCTGGTGGTGGGGCAGTCCGCCGATACGCCAGCCTTTGCCGTCAACAGCATCCTCACCTGGTGGCGTCAGCACGGTCAAGACCACTACCGCCGGTCCCAACGCCTGCTGGTTCTCGCCGACTGTGGCGGAAGCAACGGAGCCGCCCCTCGCGCCTGGAAGAAGCTTCTCCAGGAGAGGCTCGCCGACCCCTATGGACTCACCATTACCGTGGCCCACTATCCCCCGGGCGCCAGCAAGTGGAACCCCATCGAACACCGACTCTTCAGCGAAATCACCAAGAACTGGGCCGGAGAGCCGCTCAAAAGTTTTCAGACCCTCGTCGACTTCGCCCGCAAAACACGCACCCTGACCGGGCTACGCGTGGAGGCCTACCGCGACCGGCGAGTTTACCAGAAAGGAATCAAGGTTTCAGACCAGCAACTGGAGCAGCTTTCCTTCGCTAGAAGCAACTTCCTCGGAAAATGGAACTACACTTTCTCACCCAGACCCCAAAGCCGTGCACAACCGCACTCGGAGGCGATTCTAACCACCGTTCAAGCCGACCCGCCGACCCCTGAAACCCAGCAAGCTGCTTAGTCCAAAATGTAAAGTTAATTCCGCGCCGACCCTAAGCAGCCGCAGCATCAGATAATGACCCCGACTTTTTGATTCGTTGTGCAAAAGCAGGGGGCGGCCGTCCAGATTATTGATGATGATGTCGAGGCGGCCGTCATTGTCATAGTCGAAGCAAGCGGCGCCGCGGCTGCTGTGCTTCTCGCTCAAAGGCCAGCCGGCCTGGGTTGTAACCTCACGAAACTTGGAGCCTGTGTTCTCAAAGAGTTGCTTCTTCTGCAGGTAAGTCGTTCCCGAGGTCCAGGTGTCTACCTGGGGATAGACGTGGCCGTTCACTACCAACAGGTCCACGTCGCCGTCGTTGTCGAAGTCAGAGAAGGAGGTTCCCCATCCCACTTAAGGAATCGAAGCCTCGCCCAGAGCGGAAGCAAAGCTCATATCTTCGAACAACATGTTGCCCACATTGCGATAGAGCGTGTTGGAGTCGTTGGAGAAGTGGCTCAGAAAGAGGTCCATCAGCCCGTCCCGGTCATAATCGCCGACCGCCGCCCCCATGGAGGCCTGCTCGCGGGCGTCTTCGCTGACGGCGGTTCCCGACAGGTAGCCCATCTCTTCGAAGGTACCGTCGCCGCGGTTGTGATAGAGATAGTTGGGCACGGAATCGTTTGCCACAAAGAGGTCCGGCTCCCCGTCCACATCGAAATCGGACCAGACTGCGGCGAACCCGTAGCCGGGCAACGCCTCCAGCAGTCCAGCGCGACGCGTCACTTCGACAAAGGAACCCTGCCCTTCGTTCCGATACAATGCGTCCGCAGCTCCTCTCAGCCCCCGGGGGCCGCAGAAGACGGGCTGGCCCAGATATCGGCAGAATTTTGCTCCAACTTCTCCGTCGTCTCGCAATGAAACGGGCAAATGCTGGCCGCTCAACTCCAGGTAATTGGTCACGTACAGGTCGAGGTCGCCGTCGTTGTCGTAATCGGCCCAAGCTGCTCCCGTCGACCAGCGGGTATCCTCCAAAGGCCCGTGGGCCGCACGGTCGGTAAAGGTCCCGTCCCCATTGTTTCGGTACAATCGGTTGGGACCATAGCTGGTCACATAAAGATCCACCCAGCCATCCTGGTCGAAGTCGGCAGCCGAGCAACCCTGCCCCCAGGCTCCGGTGTTCGAAACTCCCGCCTGACGGGTAACGTCCTGGAAGGCTCCCCTGCCGGTGTTGCGGAAGAGGCGGCTGGCCACCGGCGGGCGGCGACCGCTGAGAATCTCCAGGTGGCCACCGTTGACGAGGAAAAGGTCGATCCAACCATCATTGTTGAAATCAAGAGCACAGACTCCGCCCGACGTGGCTTCCAGAAGGTGTGGCTTCTCGGGCTCCCCGCTCAGGTGAAAGGTCTCCAGCCCCGAGGAGTCGACCTTTCGAAACCTGAACTGATGCTCTCCTCGAGCATCAGGGAATGCGGCCAGCAGGCACATGAGGCCCAGGCCGTGAAAGAAGGTGGGTCGGTACATGAGTCTATTCGGGAACGGTTGAAGCCACGGCCATTCCAGTGCGACGGGACGCGCGTCTTTCCCGACTCAGTTGCCGTGCAACGTCCAGCTCTTTCCTTCCCTGCTCGGTCTGTCCCATGCGCAGCAGCAGCCGGCCCAGCAGGTAGTGCGGCGCGGCCCGCGGCGGGCCCAGCTCAACCGCCCTGCGCAGACTGGCGAGAGCTTCTGGGTACTTCTCGAGACGCGAGTAGGCAGTGCCGAGTTGCTGGAGAACGGAGGCCTCCCCTGTGCGCCTGTTGAGTTCGTTGTTCCGGCTCAGGGCCTGCTCAAAGTAGCTGACGCCGCTGGAGTTCTCCGAGCGTTTCAGGCTGATCTGCCCCAGGATCTCAAAAGCTTCCGGGCGGGAAGGGTCCAGTTCAGCCATTTTCTTCGCGGCCTCGAGGGCGCCATCGAAGTTGCCCGAGAACTGCTGCACACGGGCCAGCACGTGAAGCGTTTCGTAGTCGTTCGGAGATTGCTCCAGGAGGGCCTCCAGAATCCTGGCTGCCCGGACCTCCTGGCCGGTCTCCAGATAGAGAGAGGCCAGCGCTCGTTGAGCCGAGACGAAGCCGGGTCTGCGCTGCAGCGCGAGCTGCAAGTAGGCCTCCGCATCTTCATTCTGATGCAGGCGTGCCCTGGCCTGGCCGAGAATCAAACAGGCCTGCGCGTTCAAACGCTCCCGCGGCAGATGTTCCAGAACGTGGATTGTGTGCAGCACGTCGTCGGACTGCCAGTAGGCTCGAGCCAGGAGCATTCTGGCGGGAAGCCAGTCCGGGTGTTCCAGGGTCAGGGCATTGGCAATCCCGACCGCCGAGACGGCTTTCCCCAGATCGAGCAGCAATTGAGCGTACTCGAATTGGACCTGGTAGTCGCCGGGCATCCTCTGCAGCAGGGCACGAAAATCGAATTCCAGCTTTTCAGTCGGATTTCTCTTCCTTTCTACCCGCAGCCACTCCAGAACCGTGTCCTCATCCTGCGGCTTCAGTTGACGGGCGTGATCCAGGGCCTCGCGGGCGGCGTCCAGGTTGCCCCGCCGTCAGTTTACCACACCCAGATAGTAGAACAGCACAGGAGCTTTCGGGAACTGCTCGGCCAGATGGGAAAGCTGTGCCAGAGCGGCATCCCGATTTCCCCCCAGGAACTGCAGAAAGGCGAGATGAGCACGGACGGCAGCATCCCTGGGGTCGAGGTTTCGTGCACGCAGAAGATCCTCATACGCCAGCTCTACCTCCCCGAGGCGGCTGTGTGTCAGGCCCAGTCTGACCCAGAGAGAGACATTCCCGGGATCCTCGGTACTCTGCAACTCCAGTTCGGCCACCAGGGCTCGCAGCGTTGTCTGCCGCCTTTGCGGGAGCCCTTCTCCGGCTGCCGACACCACTAGAAATGGTAGGAGGAGAAACCGTACCCAGGGCTTCATTGCCTTCTTTCAGGTGAGACCATCACTTCACCGACGCGATGGAAAACCTTGATGGTATTTGGCGCAACCTGTCCTGTCAATTCTTGTTAGATTCCTCGAGTATTCTCAGCCCCCAGGCCGCGCCTGCTGCACAGCCCTCGCTGACGCTCGACGGGAATCGAACCCGCGACGTCCAGGTTGGGAAGTTATCGATCGATTGAAAATAAAGAATTTAGCGTCTAAGGCGTCCAATCCTGTCTACTGTATCTAACTGAATCTACGAGATTTGCAGAAACCCAGTTCTTAATGATGCCAAAGTGATGCCACCCGATGCCAGCCCTCTCCGGAGGACTCCGCGCGTTGAATCTGGCTTACGAACCCATCGTCTCAAGAGTGACAAAAGCTGATCATATCCTGTGTTCAGGAAGCCGGGTTTTCCAAGACCGGCGATCGTGTGTCAATGATCAGCAAGATGTGCGCTTTTTTGGACACTCGCCGTTAGGATAGGGTTTCAACATCATCCGCACCGCAGGTGCGTCCGAGTATTCATCTCGCGATTTCTGCCGACGTGGATTTTCCCCGTTGAGAGTGTATTGTTTGCAGTCCAGGAAGAGGGAGGACCTCGACCCCTTAGACCGCGGTCGAGGTTCGGTTGTGGCAGCTCTGTACAAAGCGGAGACCCGCCACAAGTCAGATTGTAACCTGCCACGATCCTGGGCTGTTGTCCAGTCCCCGCCGGGACTAGATCCATGGCCGACGGCAATGTCCTTACTGGGGTCTGGCAGGCTCCCTATAACACTTTCAATCTGGGCAGGGTGGTTCCTGAGCTGAGCTTCTGGCGATGATGAAACATCGTTGGGGCAATGCCCTCTTTTTCCCACTCCTACCGAACTTGGCTCAAGTATCAGCGTGCGATGTTCCTGCGCCGAGAGAATTCAAGACAGAGGTCGCTTTATGGGCCGTCTTAACGAGGCTCTGACCCAGTCGGGAAAGTCCGAGGCTGGTCAGTGTTTCGAGGCTGAGGTAGTATTGCAGCCGAGGAAACCGATGACGAATCAACAGAAGCCAACCGCCAAACTCAGCATGAGAAGCACCAAGAAAGAGATACTCGATGCCTACAATCTGCTCCTCCGGCAGCAGCAAGAACGGCGGAAAACCGAGCTGAAGCCGGAAATACAAATTGAAGAAAGGAAGACGCGGCAAGCTCTGGAAGCAGCCGATTCGTTGACCATGGACGGAGTAGTTACAGAGATCGGGACTCTAAAGTCCGGAATCGGCAAGGCACTCAGCGAAATCTCGGAAAAGCTGGAACATGAGGTCGGAAAGTACGAGCAGGTCCGAAAGGCCATCCGCATCAAGGAGGAGGAACTGAATGAGATTTACGGCATCGAAAAGGAAGCCGCCAGTCTGGCCGCTCTCATCGAGGCCCACCATCACAAGAGAGAAGAACTCGAAGCCGAATCGGTCCTGCGCGAAGAAACCCTCACAAGGGAAATCGAGACAATCCGACTGAAACACCAAGAAGAAAAGCAGCGCCTGGAAGCGGAATCCAAAGAAAGGAAAGCAGAGGAAGTCAAGAGCCGCAAGAGGGAGAATGAAGAATACGACTACGTGTTTAAACGAGAGCAAAGGCTGTCTCGTGATCACTTCGAGGACGAGAAAGCGGCGACCGAAAAGGAACTCCGTCAGAAAAAGGAAGAAGTCGAGAAAGCCCTGACGGAGAGAGAACAAGCGGTTGGAGCCCGAGAGAAAGAGTTGGAGGAACTGAGTCAGCGGGTTGAATCCTTTCCCGTCCAACTCGAATCGGCCATTCAAGAAGCCGCCCAGGAAACCAAGGAACGGATGCAGCAAGAGGCAGAGACGCGCGCGGAGATGCAGAAAAAGGAATTCGAAGGCGAACGCAAGGTGCTGACGACTCGAGTCGATTCACTTGAGGCAACCATCAAAGAGCAGTCCCAGCGCATCGCTAAACTGAGCCAGCAGTTGGAGAAGTCGTATCTGCAGGTCCAGGATATCGCCGTCAGGTCGGTCGAAAGCGCGGCCGGTGCCCAGTCCTTGTCGGGACTGCAGCAGTTGCTCAAGGAGACGGTTGAGAAGAAAGAGTCATGATCCATCTTGCGGAGTCCGACATCCCCAACGCGAGGCCGCCGTGCGATTACGAATTCGGCTAGGTGTGAGCCGATCGACGGATCAGTGGGTCCGCTGACGTAGCTCTTGTAAGCAAGATAAGGGTGATTATGCCCCCGGTGCACCGGATGGGGCGAAGCTGCCTAACCCTTAATGATATTATCGTACGTTGATAATATCATTAAGTGATACGGTCGTTTAAAGACCTAGATCTACGCTAACGCAGCTCGGCCATGCGGAGGGCGAGGGCGGCAAGGCCCGTGACCTCGATGTCGGTTGAGATCGCGAATGTCTCCCTACCAGGATAAATGACAAATCGGGCTTCCGGATTCACGTCCAGGCAGGCGTGGTGGAAGCCCCTCGAAGGCTTTGGTGACAGGCTTCGCTTGATCTCGATCGCCCAGGGTCGACGACCCGGCAAAGAGACAACCAGATCGATTTCTGCGCCACCCGACGACCGATAGAAACTCCCATCAGTACGATCCGGCGCGACAGCAAGGAGGTTTTCGATCACGAACCCCTCCCAGCTGTGGCCAACCACCGGATGTCCCAGCAAGTCTTCCTTGGTGTCGAGTCCGAGGAGGGTGTGAGCCACTCCGCTGTCTCGTACGAAGACACGGGGCGACTTAAGGAGCCGCTTGCCGACGTTCTTGTGCCAGGCGGGGAGGCGTCGAACCAGCAGCAAGTCCACCATGAGGTCGAGATAGCGTGCAACGGTCTTGCCGTCGATGCCGAGGCCTCGGGCAAGGGCGGCCGCATTCAATAGACCTCCCTGGCTGTGAGCCAACATCGTCCAAAAACGCCTCAGTGTCTCAGCCGGAATGCGAGGTCCCAGTTGCGGAATGTCGCGCTCGAGATAGGTCCGGATGAAATTTTCCCGCCACCTCACGCTGACACTCTCGTCTGCAGCCAGAAAGCTGTCGGGGAATCCTCCCCGAACCCAGAGTTGGTCTAACGAATCGCTTCCAAGCTCAAGAACGTCGAAGGGCGCTAGTTGAAGATAGGAAATTCGGCCTGCGAGGGTCTCGCCGGATTGCTGTAAGAGGTCGATTGAGGCGGATCCCAGCAAAAGGAACTGTCCCGTCTTTCTACCTCTCCGTCGACCGCGATCAATGAGTCCGCGCAGGGTCTGAAAGAGGCCCGGCAGTCGCTGGACCTCGTCCAAAATAACCAGCTTGTCCTCATGATCGCCGAGGTAGAGTTCGGGATCGGACAGGCGAGTGCGATCGGAGGGCGATTCCAAATCGAGGTAGATCGAGTCCATGTGCTCGGAGATCTCCAGCGCGAGCGTTGTCTTGCCGACCTGACGAGGTCCTAGCAGAGCCACGGCAGGATACTCCCGAATTAGCTGCAGGAGTCGAGCCCGTACTCTTCGATTGATCATCATTGTAATTATGGACTATCGTAACAGAAATGCAAGGTTGTAGGTCTGGCGATTGGCCGCTTTGCTCAGACGCGGCTTTGGGGCTCCCATGGAGAGTAACTCCGCACTCCTGTGCCAAGGGGACCCGCCTTCAACCTTCGGCCAGAACCTCTCGGATCCGTTCCTCCAGCCGGTTGAGGTCCCAGTTTCCCTGCTTGTGAATGATGGACTTCAACGTCGGGTCGAACTCCTGGATCGTATCCAGAACGTCAACCAGCACCTGCTCCTGCATCGTGCTTCCGGCGGCCTCTTCAGGTGATTGTGTCATGTCACGCAGAATGGCCGAGTCGGAACGAGAGGCAATGATCGGCTCTCCTACATTTTCCACATGGACCCGGGTTCGACGGCCTGGGCCTCGCCCCTCTTCAACGGGCAGCAGCAGCACGACCATGTCCGCACGCACGTACTTCCCATACCCGAGTGGAACAATCACGCTCTTCTGAACTTTCATCCTCTCCTCCTCCTGGCATGATCTCCTTCACGCAGCCGGACGAAAGCTCCGGCTCCCACCCTTATACATGGAAACGCGCCCGGTCCGCCGCCCGAGACTGCACAGCATTCACCCCAAGGGCAAGCGTTCCTCTACCGTTTCGACCAGTCTTTTCTCCCCAATCCCGACATAACCCCAATACCCGTTCACAGGATACAGCTCCGCGCAGGATTTTCACAACTCATTGCGGGCTTTTGAGTCGCTAAGTGAAACTCACCGTCTCACGTTACGTCTAAAGAAAGTAGACCGACAAAGCAGGTCCTTCCACTGACTGTGAGAGGAAGAACGAAATGAACAAGGGTGCCTTTCTCACTGGACTGGGTGTCTGGAGCTTCCTGGAGTACGCCACTCACCGATTCCTCCTGCATGGCCCATTACTTCGACTCCACCTTCCCCACCATCAACGGCCTCAAGCTGAGACGTTCGACTGGAAGCCCTCCATCATAGCCGGGATTCTGGCCGGATATGTGGTTTACAGCTATATTCACGCTCGCCTGCATCAGGGAATCAAGCTTGGCAACCTGAGGGAGCTACATGTCCAACACCACCAGCGTCCTGACCGGAACTTTGGCGTGACCACCTTACTGTGGGACCGTGTTTTTGGCACCCTTGATCGGGGTGCCGCACCGCTCCGATAAAGACCCACAAACCACCGAAATTCCCGACCCTCTCCTTTCCCCATTCGACATCAACCCGCTGCTGATTCCCGACTGGGCGGTTTGGCTGGCAGCCCGTCAGCAGACAGCAGAGATCGAGACGATTCAGAGGAACACGCGAACTGGACGACCCTTTGTTGACGCAAAAGAATTATCCATGCATGATATATGCATGGCTACGAAAACGATCAGTCTGGAACTGGACGCCTACGAAAAGTTGAAGAGGGCCAAGCGCAGCCCTCGTGAATCGTTTTCTTCGGTCGTGCGTCGAGCGCTGTGGCCAGATAGTGAACACAGTGCATCGGGAGTCCTCGGTTTCATGAACGAGCGTATGGCAGGACGTGGAGATCTGCCGGCTGAGGAGATTCTGGACAAGCTGGATCGAATTCAGGATTCCCCCACCATTTCTGATTCTGCCTGGTAGGAAGTCCCTTGCTCCTGGACACTACTTTCCTGATTGATCTGCAGCGCGAAGCGGTCCGAAGGAGCCCCGGCCCAGCCTTTCGATTTCTGACGAGTCGGCCGGAATCACCTGTGCGAATCAGTGTGGTCACTTTCGCTGAATTCGCGGAAGGCTTCCCTCCCGGACAGAAGGCTCTTTGCAGCGAGCTTCTGCAACCCTATCTGGTGCTCGACATATCTCCAGACATTGCCTGGCAGTATGCCCGGGTCTCCCGGCACCTTCGAGAGCTCGGCAAGCGAATCGGCGACAATGACCTGTGGATCGCCTGCACTGCCTTACACGGTGATCTCGAGCTTGTGACTCGGGATGCAGAGAGCTTTCGCCGCGTCCCCGATTTGAAAGTTGTCGAGTACTAGCCCGGATTATTCAGTGCGCCGTGAAAAAGGCGGCGATTTTCAGTGGGAGCATAACCCACCCGGCAACTGTCGCTCCAGCCGGTAGCAATGGGAGCCGAGGGATCGTTTACCAGAGGCGCAACTGCACAGCGAGGAGGATACAATGAACGGCGACAGAAATTTAAGAGAGCTCAACCCAGCGGAAAAACGAGACCCGGCCCCTAGCTCGTTTCTCGGTTTGGCCTTGATTTTGGTGCTCTGCCTGGCGGTGACTGGCGGCTGTCAACAAGCACCCGATCCACTGGCCAAGGCCTTCAACGCTATCGGTGGCAGGGCTACTCTGCTGGAGCTGAGAGGATTTAGCTATGAGTCGGAGGGTGACCGATTCGAGCCCGGCCAGGGGCTGAACCCAACGGCAGATCCCATCAAGGCCAGCTCTTTCACCCTTGCACTGCTCTGGGACGTAGACAACGACGCATTGAGCTTCGATTGGCAGCGGCAAATTTTCGACCCGCTGGGGGGAGAGATCGCCTACAGGGATATCCTCAACGGGGACGTCGGCTACCAGACCGGTAACGACTCGGTGTTCAACCCACCCGGCGTAACCTCAGACCGGGCCCTCACCTCCGAGCGTATCGCGGCCGTGCGGCGGGAGTTTCGGCTCCTCAACCCACAGCTGTACCTGCGTGCAGCCGCCGAGAGCAAGGATGTGGCGACCGTCAAGGCAGACGTTGAGCTTGACGGGAGAGTCCATCACGTCATTGAAGTAGCCGATGTGGTGGAACCGGTGGAACTTTTCGTCGACGCTGCTACCGGGCGGGTCTCAAAGCTTGGGACCCTGCAGAACGATCACATCTGGGGAGACGTCACCACCGAGGTCAGTTACCGAGACTGGTCGACCCCGGAGGGCAGCCGCCTGATGTTTCCCCACCAGGTGGAACTGTCCATTGCCGACAAGACGATCCGCGTCGCCAGGCGGAGCAACGTAGCGGTGAATCCCGACTTTCCGGTCAACCCATTTGCTCTTCCCGAGGAGCCGCGCACCCAGACCGATGTTGCGGCTGGGGAACGAGGAGGCCCGAACTCCCAGTATCTCACCCGCTGGCATGCCTTAGGGGTGCCGAATGGGGACCAAGATCAGACCGTGGTTGTAGCTACCGCACTGGCAGGCGATCCGAACGTCCAGCATCTGACTGGAGGGTTTCACCATTCACTGGCAGTCAAACTCGATGATGGTCTGGTGGTGGTCGAGCCATCCCTCAACGAGGCCCGCTCCCAGGCCGTACTGAAAAAGCTCGACGAACTGTGGCCGGGAGTCCCGGTCAGCCACCTGATTCTCACCCACCACCATTTTGATCATATGGGCGGCATCCGGACCTACGCGGCGGCGGGTGCCACCATCGTCACGAGCCAGCTGAACAGTGCCTATGTGGAAGCCGCTCTGACCTCCGGTCACTCCTTGGTTCCTGATGCGCTGGCGGGCGTGGCGAGCCCTAAATGGCGCATCGAAGAGGTGGCAGCAGACGGGGAGTTCAATCTCGATGAGGGAGGCCGCAGCGTCCGGGCGCGGCACGTGCCGACGATTCACGGTGAGGACATGCTGGTCATATACGTTTCGCCGGCCCGGGCGCTTTTTGTGAGTGACATCTACATGCCTGGAGTCTTTCCGCCGCATCAGCCAGTGCCGGCACCTTTCGGAGCTTGGACGCAAGGGCTGAGGGAGGGTCTTGCACCGCTGGAATGGAGAATCGAGTGGATCGCCGGTGGGCACGGCTCCGGTTGCGCCGTTCACTGATCTGCCCTCACATTTCGAGAACTGAGAGGGAGGCGGCGCAAGAAAGAATGCACTATGGAGGATCTCGAAAGCATGTGCTGGGGTACCCGACACGGGATCGTCCTGAATCCTACTCCACGACCTCGACGGCCAGGATGGAAATGTCATCGCCGCAAGAAGATCCGGCACACCAGGTCTTCACTGACCCCGTTAACACAGACAAGCTCTCTTTAAGAGATTTGTCCCGAACCCGTCGCAGTGTGTCCAGCCACCTTTCTTGACCAAACATCTCCTCTTGGGGGTTCATGGCCTCAGTGACTCCATCCGAGTAAAAGTACAACCTGTCGCCTTTGCCCAGGGAGATAACGTGGTCTTCGTAGGTGGCCTCGGGGAGTAAACCGATTGGGAAGCCGTTAACATTCAGAATCCTCGCATCGTCGTTTTCGGGAATATAGATGGGAGGAGGATGACCGGCACAGGTAAAGCGGAATTCCAGGGTCTCGGTGTTCAACAGACCATAGAGCAGAGTAAAGTACTGACCTCTTTCGGGCCGCATCGGGAATTGTTGGTTCAATTGCCGCGCAACTTCTGCGGGCGACACAGGACGACGGCCTGTGCCGTCGCTATCCGCGAGCACTACGGAAGGCCCGTTGGGCCTTGGGGATAACAAACGGTGGAGCGTCACCGAGAGTAGCCCGGCCGACACGCCGTGACCGCTCACGTCCAGCATATACAGAACCAGTTGATGGTCGGTTAACGAGAAGACATTTAAGGTGTCCCCGGCAAGTTCATCGCTGGGCTCAAAGGACCATTGGAACTTGATTCTGGGGGAGTCAGGAGGACTATGAGGGAGGAGGGAACGTTGAATCTCGGCTGCAGCTTCCAGATCTCCCTTCATTCGCCCATTGGCTTCGCGCAGTTCCTTCTGGACTCGCAGGCGTGTGCTCGTACGGCGCCCTAGAACGGACATCAGCATCCCGACTGCCAGGAATGTTGCCAGGGTGGAAGGGCCATACTCGAGGAGGAGCCCATCCAGACAATCGCAAGCGCCGTGGAGCTGAGAGTGGACAAAACGACTGAGGAAGAGAAGGCCCACGATGGACAGCGTGCCTATGCCAAGGATGATCGCCTCCTTGATGACAGTTCTCCGTATTTCAGGATCTTCTATTCTTCTTGCCACTCTGGGTCCCAGGTTAGTTGGTGCGTGTTCTGGGTGCATTAGAACACACTCTGCCCAGTGGTGTACGCGTGCCATCCGGGCAATTAGAGAGAGCGAAAGCGATCCAAGGACGAGGTGCCCGGAATTGCGCCCGCACCTTCATCCTGGGTCCGAACCACCGTCCCGCCAGGTTGGACTGCACTACTCTTCGGCAATGCAGTAGAGATTTCGCTGCCCCCGCAGGAACAGTTCTCGACCCACCAGCGCAGCCGAGGCGCTGAAGCTGTCGTCGAGGTGGTTTCGGGCCAGCACCTGCGGTGGGGACTCGTGACTGATGACCAGCGTTGTGCCGCTGCGGTCGGTGATGTACACGCGGTCGGCGGCGCCCACCGGAGATGCGTATACATTGCGGATGCCGGGAAGGCGGAAGGCGCCGGGCTGGTCCTGGCCGGTCTTGGCGTGCACACGTGAAAGAACCCCCTGGTAGTGGGCGAGGAAGTACAGCGAGCCTCCATAAAGCAACGGCGAAGGCACATAAGGCGTGCCGCGCATGCGGGTCCACACGACCTGATCGGTCCCAGTGATGTCGCCCCTGGCGCCCTCCAGGCGGATGGCGAGCAAGGCCCGCAAGTCATAACTGCTTCCGGCGTACACCATCCCTTCCGCCGCCACCGGCGAGGCCACGACGTTTGCCGACAGCCCGCCACACTCCCAGGTCACCTTGCCGGTCGTAATATCGTAGGCCCGCACGCGCCTGGTACCGCTGATGATGACCTGTGTCTTGCCCTGGTGGTGGACGAAGATGGGGGTCGCCCAAGAAGTGACCTCGTCGCGCCCCACCGCCCACCGCTGTTGGCCGGTATTCTTGTCAAACGCCATCACGGACGATTCGCCTTCGTGATCCCAGTTGACGATCAGCGTGTCGTCGTACAGCGCCGGTGAGCTGCCCTCCCCGTGCGCGTGTTTGGTCTGCATCTTGCCGAGATCCGTTTTCCACTTCAGTTTGCCGTCCAGGTCCAGGGCATAAAGACCGCGTGAGCCGAAAAATGCAAAGAGATGCTCGCCGTCGGTGGCCGGTGAGCTGGAAGCAAAGCTTCCGGTGTAGTGGCCACCCTCGTGCGGGAGTTCCGTGGTCAGCGTGCGCTGCCATAGGATCTTCCCGTCCCGGCGGCTGACGGCGAGGGTCACGAACCGGTGCTGGCGGGTCACGGGGACGCTGTCATGCACACCAGGGGCAGTGTCGTGCTTGGGTTCCAGGGGGTCTCCGTAGGGTACGGCCGCGCTGAGGAAGACCCGGTCTCCCCAGACGATCGGCGTCGAGTGCCCGGCGCCCGGCAGCAAGATCTTCCAGCGTATGTTCCGGGTCTCGCTCCACTCCACGGGCGGGTCGGCGCCGGTAGCGACGCCCGTAGCCATGGGGCCTCGCCACTGCGGCCAGTAGCGGGCGCCATTTTCTGCCTTTGGCTGCGGACTGGGGTCTTGCCGGGGGCCCCTGCCCGGCTCGGCCAGAACTTGAGCCCCGGTGAGGAGCCCGACCAGTGTCAGACCGGCACAGATTCCAGTTGTCCACATCACAGCCTGCTGGAAACGAATCGGAAACGCGAAAACGACGGCGGGACTTGACCACGTCATATCTGTAGAGCTTAACTGCCCGCAGTGTACCAGACGGAAGATGCGGCAGCAGCTGATTTCTGCGCCACCCGACGAACCATGGAAACCCCTCAGCGCGATCCGACGCGACTCTTGCCGCCCGGCGCTTCTCACCAATGACTTTCTCTATATCAACTGGTGGAGGTAAGATTGGAGACACTGGAGAATTCGACTGGAGAGCAACAATGCGACGTCTAGCTTTGTTTCTGTGTCTGGTTTCCTTCACCGCCGGTGCTTGGGGGGAGACGCCGACCAAGAAAATCCTTGTCAGCAATCCCAGCCCTGAGTTGGTGAAAGAGCTGCGAAGTGTCACTTCCCTCGCCCGGATCGTGCCCGTGACAAATGAGAATGTAATGGAGGAGATCGCGGATGCGGATGCCTTTATTGGGACCATTACGCCCGATCAGGTTCAGGCCGGCAAGAAGCTGAAGTGGGTGCAGACGATGAGCGCCGGCGTCGAGCGCGTGCTCCACCTTGCCGGCGGCAATGAGCTGCGTGAGCGAGATATCGTTCTTACTAACAATCAGATTGTACAGGGGCCCGAGATCGCCGACCACGCGATGGCCATGTTGCTCACGCTTACGCGCGACATTGACACATTCCTCGAACACAAGCGGCAGGAGCTTTGGCAGGGACGACCCTATCCGGGCATCGAGCTGAACGGCCGGATTGCGGTTATCATCGGTGTGGGTGGCATCGGAACCCAGATCGCCTTCCGCGCCTGGGCACATGGAATGACGGTCATTGGTGTGGATCCGGAGGACAAGCCTTACATGCCCGTGCTCAAGAAGGTAGTCAAACCGGATCAGCTCAACGAGGTCCTGCCCGAGGCTGACGTTGTCTTCGTTGCAGCTCCCCACACGCCAATGAGCCACAAGATGATAGGGCCCACGGAATTTGAGCTGATGAAGAAGGACTCCTACTTCATCGCAGTAAGTCGCGGCGCAGTGTACGATCTGAACGCCCTCGTCGCGGCTATGGAAAGCAATCATCTAGCAGGGGCCGGCGTGGACGTAACTGATCCTGAACCGCTGCCCAAAGGCCATCCGCTCTGGAAGTGCGACAATGTGATCATCACTCCGCACATCGCTGGCCGATCGGATAAGGATTGGGACCGCATGGTTGGGACGGTCAAAGAGAACATACGCCGCTTTGTCGAGGGCAGGCCGCTGGTCAATGTCGTTGACAAGCAGAAGGGCTACTGAACAGCTGGAACAGCGGTACTTCTTCAGGCAAGTGTGTTGAGCCATGCCCTCTTCGCCAGAGCCCAACCAGTTTCCCTAACAGCCCTCATACTTCCAGATAGCTGGTGCGGATCTCGGGGCGGGATTCCAGATCGCTGATGTGACCGGAATAGACAATCCGTCCCTTGACCATCACGTACATTCGACTGGCCAATGACGCCGCTACCGCGAGATTCTGCTCCACCAGCAGAATGGAGAGGCCCGCCTTGTTCAATTCGGCCAGGACTTGCTGCACTCTCTGGACCACGAGGGGAGCCAGACCTTCGGTGGGTTCATCCACCATCAGCAGGAGAGGGTTGCTCATCAGGGCACGGCCAATGGCCAACATCTGTTGCTCGCCACCGGAAAGGTGAGCTCCAGGATGCCGGGCCCGTTCCTCCAGGGCCGGAAACGTCTTGAGCACCTTCTCGAGCGACCAGGTCTTCGGCTCTTTCGTTGCTCGAGCGAGTGCTCCCAGCTGCAGGTTGTCCAGAACGCTCAGGTTGCCAAAGACCCTGCGTTCTTCAGGAACGTATCCGACTCCGGCTCTGGCGATCCTGTGAGTTGGATAAGAAGAGATGTCAACGCCGTTGAAGCGGACCATCCTGGAGCGGGTCTTAATCAACCCCATGAGGGCCTTCAGGGTGGTGCTCTTACCAACCCCGTTGCGTCCCAGAAGAGCCACGGTCTCGCCTTGCCCCACCTGCAGCGAGACATCTCGCAGGACCTGACTGGCACCATAAAAGGCATTCAGGCGATCCACCTCAAGGAGGCTCTTCATGATGAGTCGTGGCCCAGATAAGCGTCCTTGACCCTGGGGTCCTCGCGCACATCCTGCGGTGGGCCGGATGTGAGGATGCGCCCGCGATTGAGTACTGTGATGTGATCGGCCAGAGAAAACACGACATCCATGTCGTGCTCTACGATGACCACGGTCTTGCCTTTGGACAAGTCACGGATAAGTTCAATACTCTCAAGCGTCTCCTCCTTGGACATCCCTGCCGTTGGTTCGTCGAGCAAAACGAGTTGGGCATCGGCAGCCATCGCCAGGCCCAGCTCGAGGGCGCGGTTCTGGCCGTAGGAAAGACCGCTGGCCGGCTGGTGCCGAACATCGTA
Organism: Acidobacteriota bacterium; assembly: GCA_965248635.1. Taxonomy (GTDB): domain Bacteria; phylum Acidobacteriota; class UBA6911; order RPQK01; family CBDAPI01; genus CBDAPI01. The sequence continues at coordinate 2,286,799 of OZ252114.1, forward strand.
CAGCTGTACGCGGCGAAGCACGGACTCGGTTTCACCGCAGACTTGGCTCATTCTCCGGACGCGATGGAAGATGTCCAGGCGGACCCCGCGTCTGGCCAGCACCGCCAGACGCATGTTCTCAAAAGCGGTCAGTCGTGGGAATGTGCTGGTGATCTGAAAAGACCGGCTGATCCCAAGACGAGCCAGCCGGTGGGAGGCAAACCCGGTGATGTTCTCGCCCCGGAACAAAACACGCCCCGATCGAGGAACATATGCACCCATGATGATATTGAAAAGGGTTGTCTTTCCTGCGCCATTGGGACCAATAAGAGCGTGACGCTGGCCCTGCTCGACGGACAGGTCGATACCCGAAATCACCTGCAGTCCGTTGAAGTCGTGATGCAGGTCGTGTGTCTCGAGAATCCGCATCAGCTATCAGCTCTCACCTTCCGAGCCAGTTTCACACCGGCGCCGGCCAGCCCCGAGGGCAGAAAGAGAACGACGAACACGAAGAGCAATCCGGTGATGAGTTCGACATTCTCTGTGAACCGCTCGCTCAGGTCCTCAACCAGAATGAACGCCGCTGCCCCCAGAATCGGTCCGGCAAAGGTGTCGCGCCCACCCAGGATGATCGCCATGAGGGGAAGAAAAGAGACCCCCAGGTGAAGCACGCCGTCCGTGGATACGACATTGTGAAACAGGGCAAACACAGACCCGGCAATCCCGGCAAAGACTGCCGACAGGAGTATTAACAGGGCCTTGGAATCAGCAACCTTGAAGCCCAGATGAGAAACTCTCTCCTCGTTGTCGCCGATGGCGATGATGAGACTTCCAAAGGGGCTTCTGGTCAAATGCCACATCAAGGCGGCACAGAGGCCCAGAATAACGAGCGCGAAGTAGTAGAAACTGACGGGCTCGATGATTACCAGAGGCGGAAGAGCAGGGAACTCCAGGGCAGGAACCGGGAAGCCTGCAATGCCGTCCTCTCCTCCCGTCACCTCCCGGAACTTCAGGCACAGAACGTACATGAGCTGGCCGAAAGCCAGTGTCAGCATGGCAAAGGCGGTTCCGCTGACTCTGGAAAGCAGCGGGCTGCATATGAGGGCTACCAGACCGGCGGCCAGTGCCCCCAGCAAAAGCGACGTCAACGACCCGAGCCCCTCTATGTGAGTCAGGGCGAGCGCGGTGGCGTAAGCGCCCGTACCAAAGAAAAGGGCGTGTCCGAAACTAAGCAGCCCCGCATAGCTGAGCAGTAGATTCAGACTAAGAGCATAGGTCGCCATGATGGCGAACTCGACAACCATGTTGGTGCGCACCACGCTGAGGACCTGCGGCGCGACCAGAGCCGCCGCCAGACTGGTGGCCAGAAGCAATCTGGGCCTGGAGGCAATCAAAGCCGCTCACCAAACAGGCCGGTGGGGCGAAGCGCCAGGATCAGGGCCATGAAGACGAACATCAGAACTGGTGCGAGGCGGGGGATGAATTGGATTCCGTAAGCATTGAGTTCCCCCAGCATGAGCGAAGCCAGGAGGGCACCGCTCAAGCTCCCCAATCCCCCGACCACTACCACGACAAAAGCGTCAAGGCTCATTTGCTCCGCCATGCCCGGGTAAACCGTGAGCAAGGGTGCTGCAGCCACACCGGCAACACCTGCCATCCAGGTCCCCAGGCCAAACACAAGGGTGGACGTCAACGGAGTATTGATCCCCAGGGCACTGACCATTTCGGCATCGCTGACCGAAGCTCGTACAATGGTTCCGAGGCGAGTTCGGTACAACAGCCATGCCAGAATCGCCAGAATCATCAGCGACAGGCCAACCACAAACAGCCGATAGACGGGATACTCCGTTATCCCAAGGTTGAGGGTTCCTTGCAGCGAGTCTGGTACCGGCACGACCAGGCTGTCACTTCCCCAGACTGACTTGACCAGCTCCGAGATCACCAGGGCGATTCCTAGCGTGAGGAGAAGCTCCCCAAGATGCCCCAGCCCGTGCGCCTGGACACGCCGGATAAGGAACCGCTGAACCAGGATTCCCAGAATGGCGACCATCAGGGGCGCCAGAAGGAGGGCCACAAAAAAGTTGTCGAAAACCCGAAGTACCTGGAAGGAGAAGTAGGCGGCCAGCATGAAAAAGGAGGCGTGAGCGATGTTGAGCACTCCCATCATCCCGAAGATGAGGGTCAGTCCTGAAGCGACCAGGAAGAGCAGCATGCCGTAAGTCAAACCGTGAAGGGCCTGAGAAAGATACATGGGGAGACGCGTGGGGGAGGTGCTACCTCTTTCGTCCGCCTGGATCTGTGCTGGCGCAGAGGTCGTTTCTGGTCTCCAGATCTCCTCAGCTGGAATCGACACAGCCGTATCCCAGCCAGCGGCCTGCTCATACCAGCGATTGGGAAAGATCAGTCGGGATACTGCCATACTCATGGTGGCCTGGTGATTTGCGGATTGCATCTTGAGCTGAACCCCGAAAAGTTCAAATTCACTCTGCTCGAATTCGCGAATGATCGCGGCCGTATCTCTGGTACCCACTCGATCCAGCACGCTGAAATACCAGTAGGTAGAAGCCGCGGCCATGCCCATCAGGCTCTGGTTCGGCCACTTGAAGGTGCTACTGGTGAAAGGGGGGTCACTCCACCTTTGCCAGGCCTGGTTCCAGAGTGCAAGAAAGCGATTGGCGTCGGGATGAGTCAGGTTGAAGGCGTTCACCACAACTAGACCGTCGCCGGAAGGTCCACCGATGGCATGCAGGGGGTTGGGAGCGTCGGTAAACGGCCCGGCAATGGGGATCTGCATGCCCAGCTGCCGCGATTGCTTGATCAAGTTGTCAATGTCGGGGACCCAGTCTCCGGTTACGATCACGTGGGCTCCGAAGCCCCGGACTTTTTCCAGGTAGGGGGCAAAGTCCTTAGCAAAGAGCGGGTGGTAGTCTTCGCCAACGATTCGTGCCTCTGGCTTCTCCTCCTGAAGTGTCCTCCTGAAGGCCTCTCCGAAGGAGCGGCCGTAGACATAGTCCTGGCACAGAATGTAGAAATCGGTCTCGGGTCGGGCGGCATAGAACAGGGCCAGTGCCCGGGCCAAGGTCGTGGTAGTGGGGACAGTTCGGAAGCAAAAGGAGTTGAAGTTGGGCGGCTCCATAAGAAGGTCCGAAAGCGCCCCCACGTTCAAATAGATCGTCTTGTACTTAGCGGCCACTTGCTGGGCGATCAGACTCAAGTGGCTTCCAGCGGTCCCCATAATCAGGTCGACCCGATCTTCCAGGCATAGCCTTTCCAGGACCCGCTTCGCGGCCGTGGGTTTGCCTTGGTGGTCCCCCCTTACGAGGATGATCTTTCTTCTCACACCATCCACTCGAACGCCGCCCTGAGAATTGATGTCATGGACCGCCCAACCTATGGCTGCCCAAGCAGCGTCGCCGTTCAGTGCCGCCGAACCGCTAAAGGGCCAAAATACGCCGACTTTAATCGGGTCTTCTGAGGCTGGGAAGTCGAGGGTGGCGGGGTTGAAGGTGGACACATCGCCGGCCAACGGTATGAACCCGCTCTGGCTGAGGGCCGAAGAACTGAGGACGATCAGGAGCACCATCCAGCCGACATATTGAAGGGATCGGCCTGCCATACGCCGGTCAGGATAGCAAGCCTAAGGGCTCACTTCCATCAACGATGACCTTGGTTAGCTGTTGAGGATCAACAGGCCCCCAATAGCATAGGCGAATTTCTGGTAGCCCTCCGCCTGAGTCCAGTAGCGGCGCAACGTGGTCACCATAGCGCGGATGACCGCGCCCAGGTTCTTGGTGTCGCTTTGTGGCACCATCTCTTCAGACATTTTACAGTTCCCTTCCTGTTTTCCAGTCCTGGCGCTTGTTTACCTTGTTACTCGCGCACTGAAGCGTTCAATCATATCCTTTTGGGTGCTCTCTTTAAAAGACTTGCAGCTACTTGACATTTCCTGGGATTTCCCTGCCGACGTCAGCTGGATTATTGGTTTATCTCCAACGGCTTTCGGCCCTTCGTGGTTGCGGAATTCGAGGACAGTGCTCTTCTCAGTGTATTTGGCGAGATCCGGGGGCGTGAAGGACCCATTGGTGACCGGACGGTCGACTCGTGTAAACTACATCACCGGGAAACACTGGGACCCTGGTGGAAACACGTACGCCTATGCCGAACCTCTGCAATCGATACGGAGTCACTGGGCTGCTATCGTTCCTCATGCTACTGATTGCGCCGCTGGAGGCGCAGGAGCGCGCTCGACCGAATCCCTACACTTCACCAGCGGATGTCGCCATGGGCAAGCGCCTTTACCGTCCGTTCTGTTCGAACTGCCACGGTCAGGACGGCAAGGGAGTGATCGGGCTTGCACCAGGACTCGTGGGCGCTCTTCAGCACGCCTCGTCCGATGGGAAAATCTTCGACATTCTCAACACCGGAATTGCGGGTACATCAATGCCCGCCTTCTCCTTCACCGAGAGGCAAGCCTGGGAGTTGGTCTCCTTCGTGCGTTCGATCGGCGGCCGTGTCGGGGATTCGGTGGACGGTGACGTAGCGGCGGGAGAGTCTCTGTTTCGCGGCCGTGCCGCATGTATTCGCTGTCACCGGATTGGAAACGAAGGCGGACGCAGCGGCCCGGATCTAGTCGACGTTGCGGCATCGACGCCAGCAGATGAGTTGCGTCTCTCCATAAAGCGTCCGAGTGAGATCGTTAGGCCACGCCACTACCGGGTCCGTGCAGTGACACCGGATGGCAAAGTCATCGAGGGAGTCCGGCTGAATGAAGATTCCTTCTCGGTCCAGATTCTCGACACGAAGGAACACCTCATCTCGCTCGATAAGACGGCCCTGAAAGAATATGCACTCGTGAGGGAATCGCCGATGCCTTCCTTCGAGAACAGTCTGACGGAAAAGGAATTGACCGATATCATCGCCTACCTCCGCAGTCAGGTCCCGGGAGAAGAACAGTGAAACTACACGTCGGTTTGACGCTAGCTCTCCTCGTGGCCTCTCCGGTGGCGGCGCAGGTTTCCTACGAACGCATTCTCGGGGCGGACCAGGAGCAGGAAAACTGGCTCACCTATTCCGGAGCCTACCACGGTCGCCACTATCGCGAACTCGATCAAATCACTCGCGAGAATGTGGATCAGATGGAATTGAAGTGGGTTTATCAGGGTTCCTCGACGCACACCTGGCAGGCCACTCCCCTCGTCGTCGATGGAGTCATGTACATCACCGAGGGCCCCAACAACGTAGCCGCCATTGATGCCCGCACCGGACGGGAATTCTGGAAATTCGAGCACAAGCTGCCGGCGCGAGTGAATGTCTGTTGCGGCCGTGCGAATCGCGGCGTGGCGATTCTCGATGATCTCGTTTACACCGGTACCCTCGACGGCTACCTGCTCGCCATCGATGCGAAGACCGGACGCCTGGTCTGGGAGAAGAAGATCATCGACAATTCCAAGGGCTACGCGCTGGCGATGGCGCCGCTTGCCGTCAAGGGAATGATCATCATCGGCCCGGCCGGTGGAGAATACGGCATACGGGGCTTCCTCGACGCCTACGACGCGAAGACCGGCGAGAGAGTGTGGCGCTTCAACACCATCCCCGGTCCGGGCGAAGCCGGCCACGAGACCTGGGAGAACGACGCGTGGAAGACGGGTGGCGGCTCCGCCTGGCTCACCGGCTCCTTCGATCCCGAACTGAACCTTCTCTACTGGGGCATCGGGAATCCGAGTCCCGATTGGAATAGCGATGTCCGCCCCGGCGACAACCTCTACACCGACTCCGTGATCGCTCTCAATCCGGACACCGGCAAACTCCAATGGCATTTCCAGTTCACGCCGCACGATAGCTGGGACTTTGATGCGGTTCAGATTCCCGTCCTCGCCGACATCAAGTTCAAGGGCGAACCCCGCAAGGTGATGCTCTGGGGAAATCGCAACGGATTCTTCTACGTTCTGGATCGCACCGACGGCAAGTTCCTCCTCGGTAAGTCGTTCACCAGGCAGACCTGGGCCGAAGGTCTTGACGAAAAAGGCCGGCCGATCCGCATCGAAGGCATGGAACCGAGCGAGGAAGGCACCCTCGTCTACCCCAGCGTTCAGGGTTCAACCAACTGGTACGCTCCTGTCTACAGTCCGCGCACGAAGCGCTTTTACATCACCACATGGGTCGACTACTGGGGCCTCTACTACACCGGCGAACCCGCCTACACCGAAGGCAACCGCTATGACGGCAGCGCCGTTGCACGAATCTATCCCAATCAGATGGAAGAGAAGGATCCCGGCTACGGAGCCATCCGCCCTATCGATCCGAACACCGGGAACTGGGATTGGGAGTTCAAGACCCAGGGCATCTCCGAGAGCGGTTTACTGGCCACGTCGACCGACGTCCTGTTCTCGGGAAGCAGGGAAGGGCTTTTCTTCGCCATTGACGCGACCAACGGAAAGCTTCTCTGGCACGTCCGGTTGGGCGGAAGGGTCGCCAACTCTCCCATCACATTCTCGATCGACGGGAAGCAGTACGTGACCGTAGGTTCCGGTGACTCGCTCTTCACGTTCGCGCTCGGAGAATGACATCACAGGATAGGTCCAAACTCGATTCTCGGCCGGTCACACCGTAATTCATCGAAAATAAAGGGCTGCCCCTATTGGTATTGAGAGGGGACTTCAGCAGGACGCTGGCGGCTGCACAGGCGAGGATCGCTACGGCTGCGGGTTCGAGATCGACACAGAGAGCCCTCATCGCATGTGGGGCACTGACAAAGCCGACAAGAATCACATCCTCCAAATGCAAGTGAGTGTGATAATAACGGATCACCGGCCATGGCCAAGTACAGCGTCTACGTGATCGAACACGACAAGAGTGTTCTCCAGGTACCCAAGTTCAGGAAGAAGAACCCCGACTATAACCCAAGGAAGCCCTGTGTCTATGTAGGCCAGACGGTCCTTACCCCAAAGGAGCGCTTCCAGAAGCATCTCGCGGGTGAAAGGGCCAACAGGTTTGTCCGTGACTATGACGTACGACTGAAACCGCGCCTGTACGGCAGATACAATCCGATGTCCACGCGGGCCGAAGCCGTGGAGAAGGAAGAACCGCTTGCGAAAACGCCTATCCTACCCACTGACAAAATCGACAGAACTATTGGAAAGAGAATAGGCGTGGCCGAACTCTCAGGAGAAGAGTGATGTCCCTCGATGAACGACGTAAGAATGAAAGGGTAGACCGTTCTGTACCTTGTCTGGTTACCTGGGAAAATCAAAGGTTTGATGGCCGAACTGTCAATCTTTCCCAGGGAGGAACCTGCATTGACATTGAAAGGATCCCAATCATGCTTCCCAAAGGAGCTAGGATTCAGCTCACAATTCGCTGGAAGGGCGTGCATCAACTGAGCGGCCGCGTACGTTATAGCGTGCGGGCTGATGAAGCTAGGCTGTCTTCCGCGAGATTCGGCGTGGAACTCGATCGGCGGGGAGACTACGAGCGTTTCCGCAGGCTGATCGCGGCACTCACCTGAGTAGAAATCCGGTGCTTCTTCAGGGAAGTGTTGTTAATTGTCTCCAGCAGCCTCGAAAAGCACGATCTCACCTGGATTCCTGGACTTTGCTGAGTCGTCAAACATGTGCGAAGCACGGAACATTCCTGAAGGAGGCTATCCGACGCAACTGTACACCGGATCCCAAGCAGTCTTGGTGAGGAGTACTCCGCCCTCAACAACAGTTGCCTGAAGAAGGACCCCCTTCACAGGAATCCAAGGAGCTGTTCTCGGAGTTCTCTCAAGCGGTTCAGACCCTTGAGGCCCGAAAATGTCCGGACAGTTAGCGAGGGCTGATGACTGCCTTATCGTCTATGCCTCACTTCGGCACCTGAATGGCCTCGTATACAGTGTGGAAACGCCTTCGAGGGTCTCCCCGCCGCCATATTCTGTCTATGGACAGCCTGCAGCGCGCAGGATCGCTACTGTGTCGAGATTTTTGCCGCTGACTTGGAGAATACAGCTCACTTCGGCATAATTTCCACGATGTATCCTTACACAGAATTCAGGACGATGCGTTGGATGGCTTGCTGACGAGAAAGCGCGATCTCATCGATCGCACCATCACCTAACTGGCGGACACCACGATGTATGTCGGCATCTGCAGGTCCGGACGATTTCTGTTGCCAGCCCTGTTGCTGGCTCCGGTGACCGCTGCGATTGCCCAGACGGAAGCAACCGAAGAGACAGTCGAGCGCTTGTTTGCAACGCCGGCATCGGCATTCGACCCCGCGCTGCCGGCCGAGCCGTTCGGGACCTGGTTCGACGAAGTCTTGCCGAAACGATCCGGCAGGTTCTTCGAAATCACGCAATGTGCCTCGGAAAAGGAAGGCAACCATCCCCGCAACTGTCTCGCGATCGAGGTGAATATCGTCAGCCGTAACCGCCAACTGCGCCTGATCTTCGAGCGCGACAGCCAGGCCTTTCGCGGCGGCTTCATGTCGGCTTCCCAGCTAGAGGGGAAGTTCGCAATCAAGTCGCTGGCAGCGCTGCCCAAATTGTTGAAACGCGCTATGCGGCCCTTTCCCCTCGCATGTCCTCAAAACGCGAAACGGAAACTGCGCGAAAGCTACGCCGGGCTATTCGAATGGTGCGAGGACTCCGATGGCATCCGCCAGGGGCCGGCACGGGCGTGGTTCAGCACGGGCATTTATCTGTTGTATCGCGGCCAGTACGCGGATGACGAAAAAATCGGCGACTGGATCGAATGCGACCGCTTCGAGCGCTGCGCGTTCAACACCTACGAAAACGTTCAGAGAGAGCCATGAATCAGCACCGTTGCGTTGCCTTTTTGCCACTTCGCTCTCAGAGGCCGTAGACCTCCTCGTGGTCCGCAAAAATCCGATCCAGTGCGATTCTACCTGGCATTTTCGTCTCGCTGCCTTCACGCTTCTGAAATGGACCTGCTGCCTCATGATCCTCCTCGTTCAGGCTCTCAGTCTGGTAACCTTCACACGGTTCCACCGGACGACCGTGCTACGGCTGGCCGTGCTCCGTCAGCAGCTCGCTGTCTACAAGCGCAGCGTGAAGAAGCCGAGATTGAAAAACAGAGATCGGCTGTTCTGGTTCGTCGTCTTAAGGGTGTGGAAAGATTGTCGGTCTGAGTGGATCCTGGTCAAACCCCTAACAGTGATCCGATGGAGGAAGCGGAAGTTTCGGGAGTTCTGGCGGAAGAACTCAGGAAGCGCGATCGAGAGGCCAGCCATTCCGAGAAAGTACATCGATTTCATCCGACACATCTCATCTGATCATCCGGAGCACAGAGTGGATACCGAGATCAAAGGCGCTGTTCGGAGTGAAGAAACAGTAGGGAGCGATCCAGAACTCCACAAACCCACGCGTCTTTGCGAATGTGTAGACACCTAATGGACCACGGGGCCGACGTTTGCCTTCGACATCGGACATTGCCCCGTGGTAGAAAACTCCAGTTACAGTACGAGTGGACAAGTTGATCTCGTGTGGAGACGAATCAAGAACTCGATCAAGCGCGGGTACTCTCATGACCAACTTCGTCCAACACCTGGAATGTTCCAAGACTGGTTCGAAATATCCGGCCGACCACCTCCACAACCTCTCTCCGGATGCCGCCGCACCTCTCCTCGTGCGTTATCACCTCGACGCAGTGAAGCGCTCCCTGAACCGTGAGCGTTTGCAGGAAAGGGTGTCCAGCATGTGGCGCTACGCCGAGGTCCTTCCGGCCGTGGAGCCCGCGGAGATTGTCTCTCTAGGGGAGGGGTGGACGCCTCTGATCCGGCTAGGCAACCTCGAACACAAGTGGGATTTCCGGCACCTCTATATGAAGAACGAGGCCCATAACTCTACCGGATCCTTCAAAGACCGGGGGCTGTCAGCTGCCGTCACGATGGCCCGGAAACTGGGAGCCAGACGCCTGTGCATCCCCACTGCCGGGAACGCCGGGGGCGCACTGGCCGCTTACGGCGCCAGTGCAGGACTGGAAGTCCAGGTATTCATGCCCACGGACACTCCTCAGACCAACCTTGTCGAGTGCCTGGCAGCGGGAGCGCAGGTCACGCGCGTGGAAGGCCTGATCAGCGACGCGGCTGCGCAAATGAAGGAGGCCGGAAAAGGGAAAGGCTGGTTTGATGTCTCCACGCTCAAGGAGCCCTATCGAATTGAAGGCAAGAAGACACTGGGCTATGAGCTGGCGGAGCAATTCCAGTGGGACCTTCCCGATGTCATTCTCTACCCCACCGGGGGCGGCACTGGTCTGATCGGAATGTGGAAAGCCTTCGAGGAGATGGAAGAACTGGGCTGGATCGGGCCTGGCCGGCCCCGGATGGTGGCCGTTCAGTCCTCGGGGTGCGCACCCATCGTACAGGCCTTCGAGGAGGGTCGGGAGGAATCTGATTTCTGGTCGGGTGCCTCCACCATAGCGTCGGGGATTCGAGTTCCCAAGGCACTGGGCGATTTCCTGATTCTGAGTGACATCCGGGCTAGCTGTGGCTGCGCGATCAGCGTGACCGACCAGGATATTCTGAAGGGTGTGCGGGAGGTGGCCAGCCATGAGGGCGTGCTCATGTGTCCAGAGGGAGCCGCTTGCTGGGCAGCCCTCAATCAGTTGAGAAGTCAGGGATGGGTGAGTTCCCAGGAACGGATCGTCATCTTCAACACGGCCTCCGGTCACAAGTATCCCGAAGCAATGCCGACCTGGTAGCCCTGGTCAGGTCTGCTGCAGACACTCGCGAATGCGCCGGACAACAATCAGGTCGTCTCGCGATTCCAGGCTCCTGACCGAAATATCCAGCCCGGACGGGGTATCCTCCAGCGGGCGCAGCTCGACCCTGGGGTTCCCCTGCCGAAGGCTTTCGACCACCTGCTCCCGGCTAAGGGGAATCTTTTTCTCGTCCCAGCAAACGTTCAACTGGGGCGTTCGGTTGGCCTCTTCCGGGACAAATTGCCGGGTGGCGACGGCAGGAATCGAAGAGAGGTGTCGATCGATCCGTTCGACACGTCGAGCCCATTTTCGCCAGGTGGCCTCATGGTCTTGCTCAAGGTAGATCTCGAGGGCCCGATAGAGTCCGACGATTTCTTCTTTGCTCAGCTTCGACGGTCGACCAATCGTATCCGGGGAGTAAGGTCCGTTACTGATGGAAGCCTCGATAAAGTCTCCCGGGGATACCTGGATCGCCTACATGAATCTGGCCGGAAACGCCTGCCTCTTCGCGGTGGGAATCGGGGCCGGCTTGATTGGCCGTACCGGTCCGGAGGAAGAGAGCCTCAAGCAACGATTCTACCAACGGGTCGGCAACCCCTTCTGGAGAAGACAAATCTGACGAGGCCTCCAGTGCTGGGTAGTCCTGAAGCCATAAATAGAAACCGGACGCTCCATCAGCCTGCTCAAGCAACTCCACGCGGACGCCAGTCACTGAGTTCTGAACGACCAGGGCGTCCCTTGAGCAGCCAGGCCTCGGCCTGCGGAGCCAGGGGCCGGTTCAGGTGCCGGGGGCGGCGCAGGCCTCCGGGATGGGTCTCGCATTCCCTAGCCATGGCGTTCCAGCGCTGGAAAACTTCGAAAGACTTGTTGGTGTCGACCATAACATCACCGTATTCTTCTTCCGGGCGGGGCCGGGAGAGCTTGACCTTCTGGAGCCAGCAGTGGGCTCCCGAGATGGGGTCGGGTTGCACGGCGTGGGTCAGGTTCTGGTGCACTCCCCCAACACTATTGATTTAACCGGGATTGATTTAACCGGGCTGAACCAATCGGGTTGGCGATTGTCCTTCCCCAGACTGCCTCACCACAAGGTTTCTCCTCAAACCGGTTTGCTGTTACGATCCCGGCATGGGTATAGGATGGTTCCGGCAGGTGTCCTACCTGGGGATCCTCTTATTGATGGCTGCCGCGGCGCCCGCACAGCGTGTGAAATACAACCATCCAGGTCTGGAGGTGGACCTGGGCGTGGGGCTGTGGGCCTGGCCGATGCCCATGGACTGGGATGGCGACGGGGATCTCGACCTGATCGTCTCCTGTCCGGATGTGCCCTACAACGGAACCTACTTCTTCGAGAATCCGGGAGGCGATGCAAAGATGCCGCTCTTCAAGCCGGCGGTGCGTCTCGGGGCCGCGCTGAAAAATGTCCAGCTCTCAATCGTGGAGGGAAAGCCGCGTGTCCTGACGCCCGGCACCGAGTGGGGGGATTTCCTCGGCGGGAGGTTCGAGAAGAACCGCCGGATCCACCCGAAGACCAACATCCACAGCGGGAAGATCCGTGCCAACCAGTGGCGCCGAGTGGACTACGACGGTGACGGTGATCAGGACCTGGTGGTCGGGGTCGGTGACTGGGCCGACTACGGCTGGGACAACGCCTTCAACCGCAAGGGTGAGTGGACCCGTGGCCCGCTCCATGGTTTTGTCTATCTGCTGAAAAACAACAACGGATCGTACGCGGAGCCTGTGAGGGTTGAGCCCGTTGATGTCTTCGGCATGCCTTCGCCGAACTTCGCCGATTTCGACGGCGACGGGGATCTGGACCTGTTGTGCGGAGAATTCCTCGACGGCTTCACCTATTTTCGGAATGAGGGCAGCCGAACGGAACCGCGGTACGCAAAGGGGCGGAAGCTGGCGGCTCGAATGGATCTTCAGATGATCACGCCGACCGCGATCGACTGGGATGGGGATGGTGACATCGACTTGATCTGCGGCGATGAAGACGGCCGCGTCGCCTTCATCGAAAACAGCGGGAAGCTCATCGAAGGAATTCCGCAGTTCCTTCCGCCCCGGTACTTCAGGCAGGTCGCCGACGAGGTCAAATTCGGCGCACTGGTGACGCCGGTCAGCGTCGACTGGGACGGCGACGGTGACGAGGATCTGATCTGCGGCAACACAGCCGGCTATGTCGGGTTCATCGAGAACCTCGACGGAGGGAATCCCCCGAAGTGGGCGGCGCCGGTCCATCTCAAGGCCGGTGGAAAAGTCCTCCGGATCGAGGCCGGCAACAACGGCTCGATCCAGGGGCCGGCCGAGGTGAAATGGGGTTACACGACGTTGAGCGTGGCGGACTGGAATCACGACGGCCGGTTGGATCTTGTGGTCAACTCGATCTGGGGCAGGGTGGTGTGGTACTGCGACACCGGGGCCGGGCTGGCCGCTGCAAAACCTGTCGCCGTGCGGTGGGACGGCGACGCTCCAAAGCCGTCGTGGAACTGGTGGGATCCCGAGAAAAACGAGCTGGTGACCCAATGGCGCACGACGCCGGTCGTGATCGACTGGGACGAGGACGGCTTGAAGGATCTGGTGATGCTGGATCATGAGGGGTATCTGGCCTGGTTCCAGCGTGAGCGGATGGGAGATCGACTGATCCTCAAGCCCGGGAACCGGATCTTCCGGAGTTCCGGGAAGGAGGGCCCTCTTCGCCTGAACGACCGAACGGCCGGAAGGAGCGGCCGGCGGAAGCTCTGCATCGTGGACTGGGACGGAGATGGAAAAAGGGACCTTCTGCTGAACTCGGCGAGTGTGACGCTGCTTCGGAATGCAGGCAAACAGGACGGCAGCGTCATTTTTGAGGAGGCCGGCTCCCTGAGCGGCCGGAGACTTGCCGGCCATACAACCAGCCCAACCACCGTCGACTGGGACGGCAACGGGGTTCGTGATCTGCTCATCGGCGCCGAGGACGGGTTCCTGTATCACGTGCCCAACCAGGCCGTGGCGTTCAGCGCCGGAGGGGTGACGGTCGAAGGACGGGGATTCGAGGTGGCCACGCTCGAAAACGAGGGCCGCGCCTATTCGAACCGGAGGTACGTGTGGTTCGATCTCCCGGACAAGTTCCAGGGCTGGCAGTACACGCGGACCGGTGGCGGTGAGCGGGCGGCGATCACGGTTTCGGCGAACCGGGACGCCACCGTCTACGTCGCCAGCGCAGGATCGCAGAAGGGGATTTCCCTGGCCGGATGGACGCGGGCCGAGGGGTTGACCTTCGGCTACACCGACAAGGGCCAGACGCGCATGCAGGTGTATCGCAGGGAGCTCAAGGCCGGAGAGAAAGTGCGGGTCCCGCAGGGCAGCTGGTCGGGGGGGATCGTGCTGGTGCCGCCGCGCGAGCGCCTCAACGTCTTGTTCATCGCCGTTGACGATATGCGGGTGGAGTTGGGCTGCTACGGTGACACGATCGTCAAGTCGCCGAACATCGACCGGCTCGCCGCTCAGGGCACCTTGTTCACACGGGCCTATTGTCAGCAGGCCGTATGTAATCCCTCGCGCGCCTCCATGCTGACGGGCTTGCGACCCGACACCCTTCCCGTGTGGGATCTGCCCACGCACTTTCGCCGGAATTTTCCGGACATTGTGACGCTTCCACAGCTGTTCAAGCAGAACGGCTATCACGCACGGGGCATCGGAAAGATCTTCCACAACTGGCGTCAGGATGACTACAAGGGGGATCCGAAATCGTGGAGCGTTCCTGCCGTGATGCACTACGCCTCACACGGATCGGACAAGGCCATCGTCAAGGGTGAGCTGCCCCCTGACCTTGCCGTTGTCCCCAGAACGGAGATCCGGGATGTGCCGGACAATGCCTACGAACGACGGGCGCATCGCCGAAAAGGCTGTCGCGGCGCTGCGTGAGCTGAAGGAGCGGCCGTTCTTTCTCGCGGTGGGGTTTTGGAAGCCGCATGCGCACTTCAACGCGCCCAGGAAGTATTGGGACCTGTACAAGAGATCGGAGATCAGCCCTCCGGCGAATCCAGATCGCCCGCAAGACGTTCCGGAAATTGCGATGCACGATTCGCGTGAGATCCTCCGCCCATTCAAGGGGCGCCGGCCCAACACCGATCAGGTCCTGGCGCTTCGGCACGGATATTACGCGGCCATCAGTTATGTAGATGCCCAGGTCGGCAAGGTGATCGACGAACTGGACCGATTGGGACTTCGGAAGCGGACCATTATCGTTTTTTGGTCCGACCACGGATTCCACCTGGGGGAACATTCCCTGTGGGCCAAGACCTCGAACTTCGAACTGGATGCGCGGGTTCCCATGATCATCGCGACCCCCCACCACAAATCCGGCCAGAGGACGGAGGCGCTGTCGGAGTTGCTTGATCTGTATCCCACGCTGGCGGATCTGTGCGGGCTCAAGGCCGCTGAGAATCTGGAGGGGAAGAGTCTCCGGCCGGTGCTCGATGATCCGGCGGCAACCGTCAAGAAGGCCGCCGAGACCCAACACACCCGGCCGGCCTACCCGCGTGCAAAGACGCCTCTGAAGGCAATGGGCTACTCCATGAGGACCGACCGTTACCGCTATACCGAATGGCGCAGTGTGAAGGACGGCTCGATCATGGCCCGCGAACTTTACGATCATCAGGCCGATCCCCGCGAAACGGTCAATCTGGCCGGACAGCCGGACCCATGCGGAGACGGTCGCGATTCTGGAGAAGGAATTTTCCCGGCTTCGTCCCGGAGTCATGACGGGCAGCCTCACCCCGAACAAGTAGACAGGAGCGTCACATGCATCCAGTCATTTTCCTGATCAGCTTTGCGGGTCAGAATGTTCCCGGGGTCGTGGCCTCCGAGTTCGTTTTCGAAAAGGCGCCCCATCCCCAGTGTCACGCGTCGACGATCGTCCAGACGGATCAGGGATTCGTTTCCGCCTGGTTCGGCGGCACCCGCGAGAAACATCAGGACGTGGGCATCTGGCTGTCGCGCAAGATCGATGGGAAGTGGACGGCGCCAACAGAAGTTGCCAACGGAGTCCAGTCGCCCGAATTGCGACATCCCTGTTGGAATCCGATTCTGTTTCAGCCCGGGGAGGGGCCGCTTCTATTGTTCTACAAGGTCGGACCCAGCCCCAGCAGCTGGTGGGGGATGCTCAAGACTTCCGAGGACGGTGGGAAAACTTGGTCTGAGGGTCGCAAGCTCGGGAAAGATGCAAAGGTGGGCCATCTCCTGGGACCGGTCAAGAACAAGCCCGTTCAGCTGAAGGATGGTTCGATCCTTTGCCCGACCAGCACCGAGCATGAAGGGTGGCGGGTCCACTTTGAGCTGACGCGCGACCTGGGGAAGACGTGGGAGGTGATCGGACCGATCAACGACGGCCGGGAGTTCGGGGCCATCCAGCCCAGCATCCTCCATCATGCGAACGGGAAAATGCAGGTGCTCTGCCGGAGCAAACAGAACGTCATCACGCAGAGCTGGTCGGAAGACGGCGGAAAGACGTGGGGAAAGATGACGGCGACGACCCTTCCCACCGCCGGGACCGATGCCGTGACGCTGTCGGATGGGCGGCAGTTGCTCGTTTACAATCACACGATTCGCAAGTCGGCGTTTCCGTCGGGTCGCAACATGCTCAACATCGCGGTCAGCAGCGATGGCGTGAAATGGAAGGGGGCCGCGGTTCTGGAACGGGCAAAAGGCGAATACTCTTATCCGGCCGTGATTCAGTCCGATGACGGCCTGGTGCACATTACCTACACGTGGCAGCGGACGCGGGTCCGGCATGCCGTGATCGACCCGGCCAGGCTGGAGCTGAAGCCGATCGAAGAGGGCAAGTGGCCTGATTGATGCTGCCGGTTGCCGACTTGGTCGTCCTGGCGGTCTACCTGGCCGCTGTTGTCGGATTCGGCTGCTGGTTCGTTCGTAAGAGCAGGGATCGAAGCCGTGATCTGGACCGACGTGGTCCAGTCGATCGTCCTGGTGATCGGTGCGGCGGTCGTGCTGGGTCTCATGATGTCCGGCATGCCGGAGGGACCCGCGCAGACCTTTGCCATTGCGTCCGAGCACGACAAGTTCTCGCTGGGGAGCTTCGGGCCTGAGTTGACGGTCTCCACGTTCTGGGTGGTGTTGCTGTACGGGATTTTCATCAACCTGACCAACTTCGGGATCGACCAGAGTTTTGTCCAGCGCTGCCACGCGGCACGGGATGAGCGGCAGGCGGCGCGCAGCGTTTGGCTGGGGGCGCTCCTCTACGTGCCGATCTCGCTCGGCTTTTTCATGATCGGATCGGCGGCCTTCAGTTACTACCGGGCGCAGCCGGAGATGATGCACGATGTCCGCTCCGAGGTCGCCAAACAGAAGACCGTGGAGCTGGGGAGGCCGGTCACGGCGGCGGAGTTGACGGATGAGGATATTTCCGACAAGGTGCTGCCCCACTTCATCGCCTACAAGTTGCCGCCGGGTCTGGCCGGCCTCCTGATCGCCGCCATCTTCGCCGCCGCGATGAGCAGCATCGATACGTCCCTCAACAGTTCCGCGACCGTGATCTTATCGGATCTCTACAAACGATATGTAAATCCTCGACAAGCTCCTTTCCGAGCCCGCCGGCCCCCTGGCGCTGGATCACTTAAAGGCGGCCCTATCCGATCACGAAGACCATCCCCGTTCCATCTGCCGACACCTCAACGACCATCCCCATACCGGCTACTGGGTAAGTGTCCTTTTCCGTCAGCATCGAAGCCGAAGACGGCGTGGTGCACATCAGCCGAGGAAACCCTTGTCAGCGGCCCTATGAGACCTACAGACTCAACTAAACGTCATCCAGTGCTGTGCTCTTAGTAAACTGAGCCACGAGTTCCTGGCAGTATCGACTAAAGCCGACCACGTCTGCACCAATACTGACGAACTGATAACCGCTCTCGAACAAACTTTGGAGAGCATCTGGACCGCCTACCGTCCCCGCAAATTTTCCGTGCGCGCGAGCGGTCTCAACCACACGGGTCCGAGCTTCAAGCACGCGTGGGTCGTTGAATTCCCCGGGGGCTCCAAGCCCAGAACTGTAGTCGCTAGGACCGAAAAAGATCATATCAATGCCTTCCACCGCACAAATCTCCTCCAGATCCTCCATTGTTTCAGGGTCTTCTACCTGCACAATCACAAACCGCTCCTGGTTCGCCTCTCTGACATAATCAGGAATCGAAATGTTGCAGTAAGCACCATCGGCGCTGCCCCCATCCAGAGCTCGTCGACCCAGCGGAGGAAAACGAGTCATTCGGACAATGTTCAGACTGTCCTGCAGGTGCAACAGGTGCGGTACCATGATTCCAGTGGCATCGATCTCCAAAGGTTTAATCCCGCATTCACCATATAGGACCCCAAGATTGATTGTCTGAATTGGTCTAACCTACTATAATTAAAGGAGATGTGGAGAATAAAGGGAGCAAGAAATGGCTGACCTCAAGGGTGAGGGTTTGAAGCTCGGTTTTGATGGCAGTTTGAGGCTTGAATTTCATGGCCTAAGGTCACCTCGGATGCCGGGCTTCTCGCCTATCGTGATCTGGATGAGGCGTTGGGTTTATTCGATCGTGTGCCCTTGGTGTTTCACGATTCGCGGACCGGGCGCAACATCCAGCACCACCTCACGGCCTTGCTACGTCAATCGGTATACAGCCGTCTCGCTGGCTATGAAGATGTCAACGATGCCCATCGCTTATCGGTTGATCCGACTATGCGGAGGATCACCGGAAAGAAGATCGACAACAAGAATGCCGCCAGCGCCAACACGATGGGGCGATTTGAGACCCAGATGCTGTCCGTCGAGGACAACCTCCAAGCCTTTTCGGAAGTCAATGGTCGATGGGTGGAAAGAGCGCTGCAGAAAACAACTCATCGACGCATCATTCTGGATATGGACAGTTCAGCAAGTCCTGTCCATGGCGAGCAAGAAGCCTCTGCGTATAACGGCCATTTCGGATGCACCTGCTACCATCCCCTGTTTTGCTTCAACCAGTTCGGAGATTGCGAAGGTTCCATGCTTCGGCCCGGCAACGTTCACAGCGCGGATCGTTGGAAAGATCTGCTGGAACCAATCGTTGCTCGGTACGAGAAAAAGAAAGTCCGCAAATACTTTAGGGGTGATGCCGCCTTCGCCAAGCCAGAGATTTATGAATACCTGGAGGAGAAGGAATTTTTGTATGCCATCCGGCTTCCCGCCAACCAGGTGCTTCAGGCCAAGATTCGACACCTGCTGACCCGACCGGTGGGGCGCCCACCCAGAAAACCCGTCGTTTGGTTTGCCGATTTCAAATACCAAGCAGCCAGTTGGGACCGGCCTCGTCGGGTGATTGCCAAGGTCGAGTGGCATCGCGGCGAACTTTTTCCGAGAGTCGGTTTCATCGTGACCAATAGGAGCGCACGAGTAGGAGCGCACGAGCCCAAGGCGTGGTTCACTTTTACAACGGTCGTGGCAGGGCCGAGCAGTGGATCAAGGAAGGCAAGTATGCCTTGAACTGGACGCGGCTGTCCTGCCAACGCTTTATCCCCAATCAGGTGAGGTTGGCTCTGTTTGTTTTGGCCTATAACCTGGGTAATTTTCTGCGGCGTCTCGTCCTTCCCAGAAGAATCAAACATTGGTCGCTTCGCAGCTTATTGACCAAACTGATCAAGATCGGAGCGAAGGTGGTTCACCATAGTCGGATCGTGACGTTTCAGATGGCGGAAGTCGCGGTAAGCGAGGAGGTAATGGGCCGAGATACTGTCTCGGATTGACCGCTTGAGATGGAGTACGAGCTAGGACCCGGTGTTTTTGATCGAGCAACTGGAGAGGTGTCTCCGATTATCAGATTTTGACGAAAGTACCTGGATAACCCAGGAATCAGAGTCCGTTTTCGGGCCGAAAGATGACCAAACAGCATTGGATTCAAGGTTCGAGAGCTGATAGGTTTTGATCATTCATCATGAAGAAGCCAGGCGAACTCGGATCTGTGGTTAATATGAGGAATGTCGGTCTGAAAAGGCCTAAACCGGCAATGGAGTAGACGATGCAAATAGCGATCATGGGTGCCGGGGGACTGGGAGGATATTATGGAGGCATGCTGGCCCGGGCCGAGGAAGATGTCACCCTGATCGCCCGAGGTCCACACCTGGAAGCGATACTGTCCAAGGGGCTGACGGTGAAACTACCCACCGCCGAGGAATTCAACGTAAAGGTCAAGGCTACTAACGATCCTGGCGCAATCGGGACGGTGGACCTGATCCTGTTCTCGGTGAAGACCTACGACACCGACGCGGCAGCGGAACTGATCCGTCCCATGGTCGACCCTCACACCGTCGTAAGCTCCGTTCAAAATGGGGTGGACAATGGGGACAGGATCGAACGGGCTGTGGGGCCCGGGCATTTCGTTCTTGGGGCAACCTATATCAACGCACTGGTGGAGCAGCCGGGGGTAATTTTGTTAAGAGCGAATAATATGACCTCTTTCGGGGAAACGGATGGCAGCGTTACTCCCCGGGTTCAGCAAATAGTCACGGTCTTCCAGAATGCCGGCATCGATGTGGAGCTGCGCAAGGATATGCGGAGCTTCTTGTGGGAGAAGTTTGTGGCAATTTGTTGTCTTGGCGGCGCCGAGATGCTTGCCCGGCAGCCCCTGGGACCGGTGCTGGCCACGCCGGAGTGCCGGGCACTGCTGGAGGGCCTGCTACAGGAAGTGATCCATGTGGCTCAAGCCACGGGGGTGTCCCTTTCCCCCGAGCTGCCAGATCAACTGATGGACTTGATTAGCAACCGGTTGCCGCCCACCCACCGTACGTCGACCTTCACCGACCTAATTGACGGCAAGCACATGGAACTTGAGGCCCTCAACGGCACCGTGGTCCGCCTGGGCCGGGAACACGGCGTAGACACGCCTCTGAATTTCGCGGTTTACGCCGCGTTGAAGCCCTACGTTGATGGTCCGCCCGCATCGCACTGAGACCTGCAAAATGCGGAGGCAGTGCAGCCTATCGGGCGTGTAAGGCCCTCTTCACCCACCCTAGGCAGGGTCGTGCTGAGCTTGCTTGCGCGGTCGGGATCGCCTTATCGAACCGCCCCTTTACACAGCCTACAGTAGTATCCAGGAAACACGAAATCCCTGTTAATAACAGTTCCCTGCAGAAGCACCCGCCGTTGAACTGTACAACAGAATGCGGGTTAATGTAGTCGCTGTAGGAACCTCGTGGCACACGCACCACAGTGTCCACATCATAAAGTTTTGCGGCCATAACTTGCTTTTCCAGATCGGACCAGTCGTTGGCTGTGTGCTCCATGTCGATCCAGATGCAGTCAAAACCGCTAAAGGCCGCGATTTCGGCCATGACCGCGCTGCTGGTTTTGATCATGAAACAGCTAACAAGTTCGCCCCTGCGTAGCTTTCGTAACACCCTGCTCGGTCTCATGTGCATTCCCATTTTTCCTCTTTCCTGAGCCTGTTGCTCAACTCCTTCTGCGTTTTGTTTGAGGTTCTCCGGTGGCTAACGCTCCCGGCTCCGTTTCAGCCTCGCCGAATCCAAAAAGAGCCCCAAGATTACGTCCAGCACCCCTTTGGCTCTCAAGCGGCATCCCAAGTCGTTTCCGGCTCAAACGGGAACATGGGTCTGCGACGACGCTGATAGGTGAACCGTGCCGGGTTGGGCGCGGTAATGCCAGGTGAATCGACTTCGATTACCCGGGCGGACACGGGCTCGTAGGCCGCACGAGGCGCTATAGCGCCTTTCGCGATGAGAACCGTTTTCGATTCGGGCTCAATTCCCAATGATGCCAGGTTTTGGCATCAACTCCTCCAATTTGCGGTAGAGCCCCATCATGGGTTCTCGATCCGTATGCTGCGCCAGAATATTAATCTCCAGCGGGGGCTTCACAAGTACCTGGATGGGATGAATCTTCCCTCGAATAATGTCGGCCAGGATTCTAGCTGCCTCGCGGCCTCGCTCCCGCTGGTCCAAGTGGGGATAGGTTCGATAAACCGTTGTAGCACTGACGTTCGAGATCATCCGCTGCGAGACATTTGCGTGCAGGTCGAGGGTGAGCACAACCGGCAGAGAATCCCCGACCGTCTTCCGAATCCCCTCGACACTTTCCCCATCCGCGTCGGGAATATGCTCGGCCACCATGGCCCCGTGCAACGAGAGCAGTAGTCCATCCAATGATTCAGCGGAAATGGTTTCAAGCAATTCTCCCACGATTTGCTCAAAGAAGATAAGAAGATAGAAGATAGGAATTTGCTTTTCGAGCTGAGGGTAGCAAGTACTGAAATGAGGGTCAAGATGGGCCCACAAGGGGCCATGAGGGCCGGGTTTACGGGTGTTTTGGGGATGTAAGAAGGGAAGCGTGGGGGAGGGAGACGAGTGCAGCAACAAGGCACGGAACGAGGGCAAAAAAGACGCACTCCAGGTAGGGCCATCGATTCCTGGGCGCCGTAGGTCTCAGGAATCCGGCCAGGTGGGCACGTCGTCTCAGAAGATGGAATCGGTGGAGAGCTGGACTTGGCGGGCCTGCTCTGCAGAGAGCGAGGCCAGCAGCTGGTCCAGCTTGTGAGCAAAGAGTCGGGGCGGTGGAGCGCGCTCTCGAGCTTCCCAAAGCTTCAGATGCCGGAGGATCTTGCGGAGCAGCCTGGCGAGAGTTCTGACGTCGGGCTCGGGAAAAGCAATCGGCTTCGGTCTCTGGTTGATCTGAAGGTGGCTTGGCCGCTGCAGCTTGTCCCCCCAGTCGTCGCTTCCCGCGAGAGGCATTCGAATACCAGCCGTAATAACGCACCATCTGCGCGCCGGGGTCAGGAATGTGAGAGATGACCTGAGGGAGTGCGGAAGTCAAGACTTCCGCCTTGTAAGGCGGCACTCGAAGTGCCGCACTCCAAGTTCTATCCTGCCAGTCATGTGTTTGCCCCTCAATGAGGGGCTCGTTGCAATCTCAGGCCCAAGAATGATAAAAGTTTAGGGGTTTAGGGATTGTGTGGTCATTGAGCTGCTTATGCTGAGAGTCCGTCTGACATCCCTCCGACCTGTGTTGCTTTTCTCTGCACTCTTCGCAATCCCCAGCCTGGGCCAAGACAATCCGGGTGGGATCGAAGAGGTCCCTGGCCCTGGAACGCTGGATTTCAAGCGCGACATCCAGCCCATTTTCAGCCGGCATTGTTGGCATTGCCATGGCTCCGGGGAGGCAGGTGGGGGTCTCAGGCTCGATCGCAGAGAGCTGGCCCTGCAGGGCAGTGACTCAGGCCCTGTGATCATCCCAGGCGATAGTTCAGTGAGCCGCTTGATCCAGGTTGTAACGGGAACGGGCGGGCTGCTCATGCCTCTCCAGGGTGACCCTTGTCCCCAGAGCAGATCGGTCAGCTTCGGGCCTGGATTGATCAGGGAGCCCCCTGGCCACCCGATGAAGCGGACGCGAGCAGTCATCCACAGCCAGGCAAGAGCAGCCATTGGTCGTTTCAAGCGATCGGGGATCCCTCCCCACCCCTCACGAGTGACCGTGACTGGGTGCGAAACCCAATCGACTCCTTTGTGCTCAAAACCCTGGAGAGCAAGGGACTGCAGCCTTCACATCAGGCTTCCCGGGCAACTCTGATTCGAAGGTTGCACCTTGACCTGCTGGGCCTCCCGCCGGGAGCAGCCGAAGTGGAAGCCTTTGTGAGCGACCCGCTCCCCTACTCCTATGAGCGCCTGGTCAGGCGGTTGTTGGCCTCGCCCCACTTTGGGGAACGCTGGGGTCGCCATTGGCTAGACCTGGCTCGCTACGCCGACAGCGACGGATTTGAAAAGGATGGCCTCCGACCTCACGCTTGGCGCTATCGAGAATGGGTCATTCAGGCATACAACCAGGACCTTCCCTACGATCGATTCGTCATTGAGCAGCTGGCCGGAGACCTCTTGCCCGACGCTGGAATCGAAGAGCAGGTGGCCACAGGATTTCACCGCAACACCCTCACCAATCGGGAGGGAGGAGTGGACCAGGAACAGTTTCGGATTGAACAGGTTGTCGATCGAACCAACACCACGGCATCTGTCTTTCTTGGGTTGACCATGGGATGTGCGCAGTGCCACGACCATAAGTACGATCCCCTCACACAACAGGAGTATTACGAGCTCTTCGGCTTCCAGAACGAGGCCATGGAAAAAAATATTCCTGCGGACCTGGATATCGAAGTGGCAGCCTACCGAAGAGACCGGCGGGACTGGGATCTGAGGCAGGCCAAGCTGATCAAAAAAATGGAAGCCGAAAGGAAGCCGCTGGAGGAAGAACTGGCGCCCAAGTTGGCCGAGTGGGAGGCTCAAAACCCGTATCCTCTCCTTGGACAGTGGGAGGTGCTGGAGCTTGTCAGCTTCAGCACATCTAAGGAACGAAACTTGGCGGAAAAGGTTGAGCTGGCCAGGCAGGCCGATGGGAGCCTGTTGGCGAGCGGGGTGAACCCCGCGCACAACACCTACATCGTAGAGGTCAAGAGCTCGTTAACGGGGATTACCGCCTTTCGCATCGAGGTCTTGACCGACCCGACGCTACCAGAGTCGGGGCCCGGTCGGGCCAGTGGAGGGGAATTCGCTCTGTCGGAAGTGGTCATCGAGGCTTCGTCCGGTCAAGCAGGGGATGAGCCCCGGAAGCTGGAAATCCAGAGAGCAGTGGCGTTACAAGAGAAGGATGATTATGAGGTTTCCCTGGCCATCGATGGCAAAGAAGAGACGGGCTGGTCTCTGGGTGGGCTTGAAGGCCCCAACCGGAACCGCCAGGTTGTCTTGGTCCTAGAAGAGGAAGCCGGTTCTGCCCAGGGAACTACTTTTACTTTCACCCTGCATCAGCGCCTTGGGGGGCACCGAGCCCTGGGGCGGTTCCGACTCTCGGCAACCATCGCCCCAAGGCAGTTCATGCAGTCTCTTGTCCCGCTTGATGTTGAGAGAATTCTGGGTGTAAAAGCTCAGCACCGCTCGCCGGAGCAAACAGCGTCGTTATTGGACTATTACATCCAGCAACAGCCCCGGATGCGGGAATGGAAAGCAACTCTAGAGGGCCAGTTCAAAGCGCAGCCCCAACCACCGCAAACGCTGGGTCAGACCATCGCTCAGAACCCGGAACCACCCGAGACTCACGTCCATGTGCGCGGCGATTTCCTTCGTAAGGGCCAGCCGGTGGAGCCCGGAACCCCATCGGTTTTACCTCCCCTGCGCCCGCGAGGGGACCGCCCCGACCGGCTCGATCTGGCCCGCTGGATCGTGGATCCTTCCAATCCGCTCACTGCCCGCGTTGAGGTCAATCGCACCTGGGAAAAGCTCTTCGGGAAAGGACTGGTCGCAACCAGCGATGACTTCGGGACCCGCGGCGAGAAACCTTCTCACCCCGAACTGCTGGATTGGCTTGCCCGGGAGTTCGGGAAGCTGGGCTGGAGCCGCAAGGACCTGATCAAGCTGATCGTCATGTCATCCACCTATCAGCAGTCCTCCCAGATACGCCCCGAGCACCTTGAATCAGATCCCAGGAACGTCTGGCTGGCCCGCCAAAGCCGCTTCCGGGTGGAGTCGGAAGTGACACGCGACCTCTTTTTGGCGGTTGGCGGGCTGCTGGAAAGCCGAATTGGTGGTCGGAGTATCCGGCCTCCTTTGCCGGATGACCTGGCCAAGCTGGGATACAGTTCCGGCATACCCTGGCCAGAGAGTCCTGACCACGACAAATACCGACGCGGGCTCTACATTCACTTCCAGCGTACAGTCCCGTATCCCATGTTGATGACTTTTGACAGCCCGGACTCCAACACCAGCTGCCTTCGACGTACACGCTCCAACACTCCTTTGCAAGCACTGACTTTGCTCAATGACGGTGTTTTTGTCGAGTGTGCCCGATCATTCGCCCGACAGATTACCTCTCAGGTTAAATCCAGTGACGAGAATCGGATCCGCTATGCATTTCGAAGAGCTCTGGCGAGGGAACCGGAGCAAGTCGAGTTGAGCCTACTGACCGATCTTCTGGGCGACCAACAACAATTCTTGGCGGCTAACGAAGGTTCAGCAGCCAGGATTGCGGGGCAAGGTTTTCCTGACGATCTATCCCAGGAGGAGGCAGCAGCCTGGTTCACGGTGGCACGTACCATTCTGAACTTGGACGAGTTTGTTACCAGGGAATAAGAACATGCACCCTTGGGGAGAAAAGATCCTTCAGTCACGCAGAGACTTCCTCACCAGCAGCGCCAGCGGCCTTGGGGGGATCGCTTTGACGACGATGCTGGCCCAGCAGAACCTGCTCGGTAGGGCCAACGCCGCCCAGGCCGAGAATCCATTTGGCCCCAAACCTCCCCATTTCGCGCCCCAGGCGAAGGCCTGCATTTTCCTCTTCATGGCAGGTGCTCCCAGCCAGATTGATCTTTTTGACCCGAAGCCAAAACTGAACCAGCTACACGGCCAGCCCATGCCCGAGTCGATGTTGAAGGAGGTCCGATTCGCCTTCATCGAAAAAGAGTCGGCGGTTTTGATGGGCAGCAACGCGCAGTTCGGGAGGCACGGTGAGTGTGGCATGCAGCTCTCAAACTATCTGCCCAACATCGCCACCTGTGCCGACGACATCGCCTTAATCCGATCCATGCATACCGAGGCTTTCAATCATCACCCGGGACAGCTGATGATGAATTCCGGGGTACCCACCTTTGGTCGACCGTCGATGGGTTCCTGGATCAATTACGGGTTGGGTAGTGAGTCCGAGAACCTGCCAGGCTATGTTGTCCTGACGGCCGGTAAGGGCACGAGCGGGGGAGCTTCCAACTGGTCAAGCGGCTTCTTGCCATCGAGCTACGAGGGAGTGCTCTTCCGCAACCAGGGCGATCCGGTGCTTCACCTGTCCAACCCGGAGGGCCTACCCCACCAATGCCAGCGTCGGGGCTTTCGGGCTTTAAAACAGCTCAACCAGGAGCATTACAAGCAAACCCGCGACCCAGAGATTCTTTCTCGGATCGCCTCTTATGAGCTGGCTTATCGCATGCAGTCAGCCACACCGGAACTCATCGATCTTTCCGGAGAGGACGAAAAAACGTTAGAGATGTATGGCGTCAACCGCAGCGATGGTGCTGTCGAAAAGGGTCGTGGTTTTCGCCCGGGGGTATTTGCCACCTACTCCAGCAATTGCCTGTTGGCGCGCCGCCTGGTGGAACGCGGTGTCCGTTTCGTCAACGTCTATCACGCCTCCTGGGATCACCACAGCGGTCTCGACGAGCAATTGCCCTTGAACTGTCAGATCGCTGATCAGCCCGTAGCCGCTCTCCTGAAGGACCTGAAGCAACGCGGTATGCTGGACGAGACACTGGTCGTCTGGGCTGGAGAGTTCGGCCGGACCCCCCTGGAGGAGAACAACGGCGGTCCTGACGAAATCAATACCGGCAGGGATCATCACCCCTTCGCCTTCAGTATCTTCATGGCCGGTGGAGGCATCAAGGGAGGGCAGGTCATTGGCAGGACCGACGACATCGGCTGGGGCATTGAGGAGGATCCAGTCTCCATTAATGACTTGCATGCAACCATCCTCCACCTTTTCGGCCTCGACCATCTGCGCTTGACTCACCGAATTCAGGGACGTGACTTTCGGCTAACCGACGTGGCAGGCAATGTAGTCACCAAACTGCTAAGTTGATCTGGTAACTCGGCCCCTGACGAGGTGGTGACCCGATGGCGAAATTGAGCACATCGTTGGGTCCAAAAACTAAAACGTTCGGTAAGTAGCTTCTCGATCGACACTTTCAGAACACGGAGGCGGAGAATCTCGGCCGACTTGAGGTCTGCAGCGCATCTAGAATAGGTGAAACCGTAAACTATTTATCGTCAGTGACTTGTGGATCGGTTGAGTTTTTGGACCCTACGCTCTATTTTCTGAATGGAGTACAAGCAAGCCAGTCGAGGATTGGCGAATCGCCGTAAGTCGTTGAAAACAAATGGAGCGGGAGACGGGAATCGAACCCGCGACGTCCAGCTTGGGAAGCTGGCATTCTACCGCTGAATTACTCCCGCTCCTGGGTGTGATGCCTAGTTTCCCACCTCCGCATCAATTTGCCAAATCACGGGCTCCGTGATTCAATCGAGAAGAGGGAGCAATAGAGGTGTTCAAAGCAGGAACCGCTCTTGGGCTCGCGTGAGATGGATGATGGAACGGCGGAAGAAGGTCAATAGGTCTCCCGAATTCACCGTATACCCTCTTGACTTGTCGCTTCGAACGCGAGAGGCTAGTACCCGATAGTACCCCCAGGGGTGGCCACTCGGCCTGAGAGCAAACCCTCGGAACCTGATCCGGTTGATACCGGCGTAGGGAACGGCAGCTGGTTCTTCCAGCACCTCGGAAGAACAGCAATCTCAAGCGAGCTGGTCATCTCCAGATCAAGGCAGAATGACGATGTTCGCTGTGCAGGTCCTTGCTTCTCTTCTCTCCCCGATCCGTGTCAGGCGCTGGTTCTCGCGAAGCGCGCTTATCGGACTCGCTCTCACGACCGTGCTCGTCGCTGTGACGCCAACCGGGGCCGTGGCGCAAGTGCCCACTCGGGTGCAGGGGGTGGTCCTCGCCCCCACGGGCGAACCGGTGAAGGCAGCCCGCATCGAGATAGACGGAAGGGAAGCCGCTACCACCGGCGAGGATGGACACTTCCAGCTTTCGCTTCCGCCGGGCGAGTGGGAGCTGAGCGTCTCACATCCCGCCTACCGGTTGCTGAGCCACCACCTGGAGGTGTCAGATCAGAGTCTCGAGCTCGAACTGCGCCTCGAATGGGTCACCTCGGTCGAGGACTCGATTACGGTCATCGGGATTCGAGCCGGAGAACAGGTCCCGGTGACCAAGCGCAATATGGACCGCGACGAGATCGACAAATTCAGCTACGGACAGGATGTTCCGCAGCAGCTCGCTCATACTCCATCGATGAACTGGTACTCCGACTCGGGTATCGGGTCCAACTACTCGTACTTCAGCATGCGCGGGATCCAGCAGACCCGCATCAGCATGACCCTCGACGGTGCGCCGCTCAACGATCCCGCGGAACACGCTCTGTTCTTCAACAATTTCCACGACTTTCTGAGCTCCATCGACAGTATCCAGATCCAACGCGGCGTGGGAACTTCGTCGGTCGGCTCGCCCGCCTTTGGCGGCTCGGTGAATTTCGCCAGCTCGCAGCCGGCTCGAGACAGCCGCGGTGAAGCCCGCCTGGTGCTGGGCTCGTTCGGCACGACGCGCGCCTCGGTCGGATACGAGTCGGGTCTCTTCAACAACGGCTTCCATGTCTCCGGAAGGTTTTCCTACGCCAACACCGACGGGTATCGTGAGCGCTCGGGTAGCGAGCATCACACCCTCTTCCTGAACGCGGGCTGGCAGGGAGAGCGATCGGCCTTGACGTTCGTCGCCTTCTCGGGTCAGGAGCAATCGCAGCTGGCATATCTGGCCGTCGATCCGGAGACCCTGAGCGAGAACCGGCGCTTTAACCCGCTCACCGAAGAAGACCGCGACAATTTCGGCCAGGACTTCGCACAGGTCAAGTACATGCGGGAACTCGGCAGTGAGACAGTGCTCACCGCGTCGTTCTATTACAACGGCGCCGCCGGCTGGTTCCAGCTCTGGGACGATCCCGTGGCGCAAAACGACTTGCTGCGATTCGGAATCGATCAGGGGTTCTTCGGCAGCATGGTCACCGTCAGCACCCAAGTCGACAATCTGACAGCCACGGTGGGTGTGCACTACAACGATTTCAGCGGCGACCACTTTCTGGACAGCGCCGCTGCCGGACGGGTTTACAAGAACACCGGATTCAAGAAGACGGCGAACGCCTTTGGGAAGCTGGAGTACCGGCTTGGCCAGACGATCCTGTTCGGTGACCTGCACTGGCGCCGGGCGGATTTCTCGTATGAAGGGGATGTCGATTTAGGCTCGTTCGACTGGACCTTTCTCGACCCCAAGATCGGTGTGCGACAAATACTTTCTCCGGGCTTGAGTCTGTATGGTTCCCTCGGGAGGGCACAGCGCGAGCCGGCGCGTCTCGATCTTCTGCTGGGCGAAGACAATGCCAGCGTTGGGCATGACCTAGAAGCGGTGAAACCCGAATCGGTGGTGAACTTCGAGGGGGGAGTGAATTTCAACACGCCCGGGCTGGCTCTTGCGGCCAACGCCTATCTGATGGAGTTTCGGGACGAGATCGCCCTGACCGGTGAGCTATCGGAGGTCGGCCTGCCGCTGCGGCGCAATGTCGACCGCTCCTACCGGCGGGGCGTGGAGATCGATCTCAAGTGGAGACCGGCGTCGAACTGGACGATCTTGCACAGCCTCAACCTGAGTCGCAACCGCATCAAGAAGTGGACCCAGTTCTACGACGTCTTCGACGAGCAGGGAACCTGGATCGGAGGAGAGCCGATCGTTTACCGGAACGTGCGGCCGCTGCTAACGCCCCAGCTCATGTTCAATCTCGGTGCCGAATGGGCCAATCACACTACCAGCGTTGGGCTCCTGGGTCGCTACCTGGCCGAGTCGCAGCTCGACAACACGGGGCTCTCCCAATTCAGGACACCGTCGCTCACAAACCTGGATGTTCGGGCCTCGCAGAGCCTGGGTCGGTGGTTCGGAGAATCCGACACCCGCATCACGCTTTTCGTCAACAATGTGCTCAACAATCGCGATCAGTTCCCGAGCGGTTACAGTTATCAATTTTTGGTTCGGGATGGCGCCGGCATGGACCGGCTCGACGGCATCCCCTTTTATTACCCCTTGGCGACCCGCAACTTCGTCGTCTCGCTTCAGTTCGGCTTCTAAGGGCTCGCGCAGAAATAACTTGGCATTTTGGCATCTCAGCTTCACACCATCTTCGGCCGCTCCTCAATCGCGAAATCCTCAACGTAGACCCGGCTACGCCTGCGGTTTCGCTCAATCGTTCGCGGCCAAATCTGATGCAAATCTAAGCGCCAATTCTACCAAGTTATTTCTGCGCGAGCCCTAAGTGGAAGGGAGTACTGAGCCGGTTGGCTCACCCGCATGTTTTCTCTGGAGCTCGTCGCCGTCATCCTCACGCTGCTGGCCGTCATCCTGACGGTGCGCCAGATCATCTGGTGTTGGCCGCTCGGCATGATCAGCGTGGCCCTGTACGCAGTGGTTTTCTATGCTGTCCGCTTGTACGCCGATATGGGGCTGCAGGGGTTGTACTTCGGGCTGGCCGCCTACGGGTGGTGGGCCTGGTTACACGGCGGTGAGGACCACGACGAGCTGGAGGTTTCGCTGACGTCGAGCAGGACGCGCCTGTGGCTCCTCCTGGCCGCGACGCTGGGCGGCATCCTGCTGGGCCAGACGCTGACGCGCCTTACCGAAGCGTCGTTGCCGTTCATGGACTCGATGCTCACCTCGTTCAGCATCGCCGCCCAGTGGATGCAGACCCGAAAGCTGCTTGAATCCTGGCTCGTGTGGCTGGCTGTCGACGTGTGCTACGTCGGCATGTTCCTGTACAAGGAGCTTTACCTCACGGCGGGACTGTACACGGTCTTTCTGGTCCTGGCGGCAATAGGGTTTGCGCAGTGGCGCCGGTCGCTGCGGGCCCGCCGAGCGGGGGAGCTGGAGTGATCCGGGTAGTAGTGACCGGGTCCGAATGTACTGGCAAGACAACCCTCGCCGAGGCGCTTGCCGCACGCTACAAGACCGTCTGGGTGCCGGAGTTTGCCCGCCGGTTCGTGATCGACAAAGGTTCCGCGCCCGCGTACCAAGATGTCGAGGCCATCGCACGCGGCCAGATTGCCCTCGAGGACGAGAGAGCCCACCAGGCTTCCAGACTTCTGATTCAGGATACCGACCTGCTCAGCACCGTCCTTTACAGTCGCCACTACTACGGCGATTGCCCGCACTGGATCGAGGTAGCCTTTGAGAAACGCCCCGCGGACCTCTACCTCCTTGCCGACATTGACATCCCCTGGGTTCCCGACGGCGGGCAGCGCGATCGGGGCCACCGTCGTGAAGAGATGCACGAGCTCTTCCGCAGCGCCCTGGTCGATCGCAGTCTGAGCTTTGCCGAGATCCGTGGTTCACACGGCGAGCGATTGGAGGAGGCGGCGTCGGTGATCGAGCAGCTCAGTCTCGGGCATCCCTCGAGATAGAGAAGAATCCCTGGCCGTTCAAAATGACAGCTTCAGGGCGGGCAAAATAGGTGCCAGAGTAGACTGTCCCCTTTTTACTTCAAGTGGCTGATGATGTAGGAGCCCGAGCGCTCGTCTTTCCTGAGCCGCAGCAGTTTCAGTTTTTCGGCTTCTTCCAGCAGTTTTGAGAAGGATGAGTAGCCGTAATGGCTTTCAGCGAACCCCGGCTTCTTTCTCTTGACCGTTTCCTTCACCATGGACGCCCACATCGTGGTTTTTCCCTCTCTCTCCAGGGCCTGGGTGGCACTGATGACTACCTCGAAGGCCTCTGCTTTCTTGGACGGGATGTTCTTTGGCTTGAGTGGTGTTTTTCGGCTCGGTATCAGGTCCTCGTAGAAGACGAACTCGTCACAGTTCTCCACCAGCAGTTCGGACGTCGAATTCTTGACGCCCAGCCCGATGACGTACTTCGCATTCTCGCGAAGCTTCGAGACCAGCGGAGAAAAGTCACTGTCCCCGGAGGCAATGGCAAAGGTGTTCACGTGTTCTTTGGAGTAGCAAAGATCCATCGCGTCAACCACCAGGCGAATATCGGCACTATTCTTGCCGCTAAAGCTTCGCTGTGGGATCTCGATGAGTTCGATGGCGGCACTGTGAAGGTCCTGTCTGTAAGTCTTATACCGGCTCCAGTCTCCGTAGGCGCGCTTGACCAGGATTCTTCCCTTTTCCAGGAGCCGCTGCAGCATGAGGTCAATGTCAAAGCGCAGTTTTTTCTTTTCTTTGACGCCTAGGGCGATGTTTTCAAAATCAAGGAAGAAGGCGATTTGTCTTTCGTCGCTGCTCATGGACTCATACTAGCAGGGTCTGGAGGCCTGCTGAAGCCGGACATCGCTTCGGAGAGTCCGCTAGTTTCATGGCGGGTTGTCCGCTCTGCGGCAGTTTGCGATGCTGCCGGGACGGTCGGGGCCAGCACGAATCCCCGGCACAGCACATCTTCCCTGCGGACCGCTCACTGGATGAGGCCTGGTTGGCTCAAGAGGTACAAGCAGGAATCTGGACAAGGAGTTCAATTATGAAAAAAGCGATGTTGGCAATCGTCGTTCTGCTGCTCGCAGGTGGATCGGGTTTGTCTGAGAAAGCCGTAGAATCGAAGTTCCACGCCTATGTGGACTCGGAAATCTGTGCCCGTCTCATGCTTGGGCCGATCACAGACAAGCGCATCGAGTGCAGCAAGGAAACTCATGAGAAGGGAGACCGGCCGGCCATTGTGAGGGTCTCTGACAACTCGGTCTTCGAGGTCCAGAACCAGAAAATGGTGAAGAAGCTGGTCGGTGAGTTCGCCGCCGTAAGCGGCAAGGTCAAAGAGAAAAACGCTAAGATCAAGGTCGTGTCGGCCGAGGCAGTGGGCCGAGCCGAGATCCCGAAAAGCGAGATCGACGCTCAACTCATGGACGTGCGCAACTACCGATCCAGCGGGGACCCGGTGTACGAGAAGATTCGGCACTCCCTGGCCATGATGCCGTACATCAGCGAGTTCGACTTCATCTCGTTTGCGATGGCGGGCGACCATGTCCTGTTGACCGGTTGGACGGTTCGGATCACGAATCGGGACACCGCCTACCGACTGGTCAAGCGCGTTGAAGGGGTCGGCAGTATTACCAACAACATCCAGGTGCTCCCCATGGGCAGCATGGATATGAATGTCCGGGCGGGAGCCCGAGCCAGACTGCAGCGTGTTCTTGGCAGGTATTTCTGGGGCAGCGGCTCGGACATCAAGATCATCGTCAAGAACGGGAACATCATTCTGCTGGGTACGGTGTCCTCCCAGGCCCACTCGGATCTCGCCAACATCCAATGCCGATCGGTACCCGGCGCATTTCATGTCTTTAATCGATTGCGGGTTGCGAAAGCGGACAAGAAGAAGACGGACTGAGGCACTGAAATGAAGAACAGCAAGGAGGACGAAATGTTGAATTCTGTGAAAGTAATCTTCTGGTGTGCAGTGGCAACCCTGTTCCTCATGCTTGGAGCCGGCTGCGCGCCTCCAGAACCCCCTCCACAGCCTGCTTCCACTGGTGTGACGGTTCAGAGATTGCCCGCCGGCAGCGAGAATGCGGGTTTTTTGAGTGATTATTCGAAGCTGACACTCGACCCGGACGTGGAGGGTGAGGTTCTGTCTTATGTCAATCCGGGGGAACTGAAGGATCTCCACAGGTACCTGGCGATCATCGTCGACCCCGTGGAGGTGTATCTGGCCAGCGATGTGGATCCGTCGGATCTTCCGGACAAGGGAGCCGCTGCAGCGGTGGAGTACTTCCAGTACGCCATCAAGAGCGCGGTTTCAGACGCGTTTCCGATTGTTGAGGAACCTGGAGCCCTGGTGCTCAGGCTGCGATCTGCTCTGGTTGGTGTCGACGTAGGCGATATTGCGGACGGTGAACTTGCGGAAGAGGCGGCAGCCCTGACGCGAGCCGTCAATGTCACCGACGTGATCGTTGAGTTCGAGCTGGTGGATTCGGTCTCCGGTGAAGTGATCGCCGCGGCGCTCGACAAGGCGCACCTGGGCGAAGCGGCACAAATCGGGGCCACCCATTTTTCCCGGATGGCGCGGTTTGACGCGGCCCAGGAAGCCTTTGACGAATGGGCGGAAAACCTCCGCGAATTCCTGGATGCAAAGCATGAACTCACCGGGGAAGACGCCGAAAGAGCGGCCCGGGCCTATGTTCCCTACGGGCAGTAACCAGGGAAGGACCCAGGCGGCTGCCGATTCCGCGCGCGTCCGAGCCGAAATGAAGCCGATCTGATCCAGCAGTCCGTGAGACTTGCACCACGGGCTGCCAGGCGTTTGGAAGCGTGTGGCTCGGGTCAGATGCGACTTTCGAGCCGTTTTGCCATCTTTGTACCCCTATGTGTCACGCCGTTTTTCTGATCTCGCGGAGGGCGGGTTCAGGCACGTGGCGACGGGGGTTGAGCGTCTTGCTCCTGTTCCTGGTCCTGCCAGCCTGTGGCCGACGTACCCCTTCCCCTGTGCCCGTCGGTGTCTCGGGCATCCCGTCGCGGGGCTCCTATGAAGCAGGAATTGCGTCCTGGTACGGACCTGGATTCCATGGTCGAACCACGGCCAACGGCGAAACCTACGACATGTACGCCATGACGGCAGCTCACAAGGCGTTGCCGTTTGACACCTGGGTGCGGGTCGTGAACCTGGACAACAGCGAGTCCACGGTGGTGCGAATCAATGATCGCGGTCCCTTTATCGAGGGTCGCGTGATCGACTTGTCTCGCAGCGCCGCGGAGGACATCAGCATGGTCTGGCCGGGGACGGCTCGAGTGCAGCTTCTGATTGTGGATGAGCCGATTCGCAGGTCGTCTTCTGTGGGGACGAATTCAACTCCAGAAGTTCGGACCAAAGAGGGTCCTGCCACACTGAGGCAAACTCCCGGCGGCGATGGGAGGCCCTTTCAGGTTCAGGTTGGTGCTTTTCACAGCCACGCCAACGCCACCCGACTCCAAGCTAGACTGGCGGTTCGGTTCCCGGATGTAGCCATTTCCGTGACGACCCGCTCGGGATGGGTCCTGTTTCGCGTTCGGGCGGGCAGTTTCGGGAGCCTGGAAGGCGCCATCGAGTTTCGCGAACTGCTGCTCCAGGAAGGTCTGGTTGAAGAGGCAGTGGTGATGCGAAACGGGTCCTGAGGATTGGTTGAAAGTTGAACTTTCAACCTTCAACTTTCGAGTTTTGACCGGCCCGAGATTGCCGACCGTCCGAGCTTTGTTGTAAGCTGGGTCATGCGCTTCACCGGCGTCATTCCAGCCCGTCATTACTCTTGCCGATTGCCGGGGAAGTGTCTCATCGAAATTGCCGGAAAACCCATGATTCAGTGGGTCTATGAGCGATCCAGTCAGGCTCGTTTTCTGGCAGACGTCGTGGTGGCTACGGACGACACTCGGATTCTCGAAGTGGTCCGGAACTTTGGTGGTCAGGCTACCCTGACGAGCAGCGAGCACCGCAGCGGGACAGACCGTGTTGCCGAGGTGGCGGAGCGGGTCGAAAGCGATGTCTTTGTCAACATCCAGGGCGACGAACCGCTTATTTCGCCCAACACGATAGATGCAGTCTGTCAGCCTCTGGCAGAGGACCCCGGGTTGCTCCTCAGCACGGCCTGTGTGGAGCTGCACGAAGCCTCCGAGATAGCAACGCCCCACAACGTTAAGGTGGTCACCGACCGAACGGGTAAGGCCCTCTATTTCTCACGCCATCCCATCCCCTATCTCTGGGAGGGTTCGGGCCGACACTTCAAGCACCTCGGGATCTATGGATACCGACGGGAACTGCTGTTGAGACTCCCAGAAATGGCGGCCTCCGAGCTCGAGAAATCAGAGCGTCTCGAGCAGCTTCGATTTCTCGAATCGGGAATAGCGATACTGGTTGTGACGGTGGATGACGATAGTGTGGGCGTGGACACAGAGGCTGATCTGGAGCGTGTCAGACCCCTTCTGGAGAATCTGGCAGGGATAGAGGTTCAATCACACACGGGAAGGTAAGAAATTGGCGACCAAGTACATCTTCGTAACAGGTGGTGTTCTCAGCTCACTGGGAAAAGGACTGGCATCCGCTTCCATCGGATGTCTGCTCGAGGCTCGAGGTTTCCGGGTCACTCTGCAAAAGCTGGATCCCTATATCAATGTGGATCCGGGTACGATGAGTCCCTTTCAGCACGGCGAGGTTTTCGTAACGGATGACGGGGCAGAAACGGATCTGGACCTGGGCCACTACGAACGCTACACGACGGCCAAATTGACCAAGGCGAATAACTCCACAACCGGTCTCATCTACCAGACGGTGATCGAAAGAGAACGTCGTGGAGACTACCTGGGAAAGACGGTTCAAGTCATTCCTCACATAACCAATGAAATCAAAGCGACCATCAAGCGCCTGGCCGAGGATGATATCGATGTGGTCATTGTCGAGATCGGTGGAACCGTCGGCGACATCGAAAGCCTGCCCTTTCTGGAGGCAATTCGTCAGCTCCGCAACGATGTGGGTCGTGAGCACGCCATGTTCGTCCACCTCACCCTGGTGCCCTACATGGAGACTTCCGGAGAGCTGAAGACCAAGCCGACTCAGCACTCGGTCAAGGAGCTTCGTGAGATCGGTATTCAGGCGGACGTAGTGCTGTGTCGAACCGATCGTCTTCTCCCCAAAGACATCAAGGAGAAGATCGCCCTCTTCTGCAATGTCCCGGCCAAGGCGGTGATTACCGCGCAGGATGTCGAAAACATTTACGAAGTACCCCTGGCCCTCCATTCAGAGGGGCTGGACACGATTATCTGTGAGGACCTCAACCTATCCGCCTCGGAATGCCGGATCGAGTCCTGGCAGGGGCTGATCGATACGATCAAGAACCCAGAGTGCGAAGTGACGATCGGGATCGTCGGGAAGTATGTCGAGCTGGAAGATTCCTATAAGAGTCTCAATGAAGCGCTGCTTCACGGTGGCTTGCCGCACAATGCCCAGGTCAACCTGAAGTGGGTTGAGTCCGAAGGGCTGGTTGGTGAAGAGTGGCAGGAGAAGCTCGCTGCATTCGATGGAATCCTGGTTCCTGGAGGTTTTGGGCCGCGGGGAATTGAAGGCATGGTCCGGGCCATCGGGCATGCCAGGGTCAACAAGATCCCCTATTTCGGAATCTGTCTGGGGATGCAGTGTGCCGTGATCGAGTTTGCACGCAATGTCTGCAGTCTGGACGCCAACAGTTCGGAGTTCGATTCTTCGACCCAGCATCGAGTGATCTACAAACTACGAGAGCTTCTGGGAATCGAGGAAATGGGCGGGACCATGCGTCTGGGTGCCTATCCATGCGAATTGGAAACCGACTCGCTGGCCTTCCGGACTTATGCAGAGAGAGAGATTTCGGAGCGCCATCGGCATCGCTACGAATTCAATCGCGAATACGAGGAACTTCTGACCAGCTACGGCTTGAGAATCGCCGGGAACTCTCCCGATCGAAACTTCGTTGAAATCGTTGAGCTGGCAGATCATCCCTGGTTCCTAGGTTGCCAGTTTCACCCCGAATTCAAGTCCAAGCCTCTCAAACCCCATCCTCTCTTTGTCAGCTTCATTGAGGCGTCGGTGGAGTATCGCCGGAAGAGGGAGGAGGCCAGTGAGCTCTCACTGGCGCTGGAAAGCACCTTCTCTTCATCGGACCCTTTCTGAGTCGAGTTCCGGGTTCCGAGTTCGACGAACTTGACACCTTTGATTTTCAACTTTCAACTCTCAATTTTCGACTGTCGACTGTCTCGGATGTAGACTAGGAGCGTCATGCCGGATGGCTCTGGCTCGATCGATTTCTCAAGTCTCGACAAGCTGTTTCTGATTTCTGGTCCCTGCGTGATCGAGAGTGATGGGCACTGTCTGGACACCGCAGGTCAGCTCAAGGAGATTGGCCTGGAACTAAGCATCCCTCTCATTTTCAAAGCATCGTTCGACAAAGCCAACCGGACCTCTCTCTCCTCTTTTCGAGGCCCCGGGCTGGACCAAGGGCTGGAGATCCTGCAACGGGTGAGGGAGGAGATCGGCCTTCCGGTGACTTCCGATGTGCATGAGACTGCCCAGGTCGGTGAGGCGGCGAGGGTCCTGGATCTCATCCAGATTCCTGCTTTCCTCTCCAGACAGACGGACCTGATTGCCTGTGCCGCCGCGACCGGGAGGGCAGTCAACATCAAGAAAGGGCAGTTTCTGGCTCCCTGGGATGTCCGGCACGCCCTCGAGAAAGCTCGTGCTGCGGGCGCCCGGGAAGTGCTGATGACGGAGCGGGGAGCATCCTTTGGTTACAACAACCTGGTTGTTGATTTCAAATCGGTTCCCATCCTGCGGGGCCTGGGAGCCGTGGTTGTCTTTGATGGCACGCACAGCGTTCAGCTCCCGGGTGGGGCGGGATCATCGAGCGGGGGACAAGCGGAGTTCATTCCTGCCCTGGTCAGGGCGGCTCTGGCCGTGGGTGTACACGGACTTTTTCTGGAAGTCCATCAGAACCCCGAGCAGGCGCTCAGTGACGGAACCAACGCCCTGCGGCTGGACGGCCTGAAAGCGGTTCTCGAGGTGGGTCTTGAAATCGATCGCCTGGTTCGCCCGACCTTGATCGCTGAAAAGAGTACTTCCTGATTCGCCCGCGGTGGTGTTAATCATCTCTCTCGGCCACCTACATCTAAATCAGAACCTGAGCGTTAGCCGGAACCCGAGTTCACTCAGGCAGGGGTTTCCCTTTGGTCTCCGGCGCCAGCAAGGCCCCCAGGAAACCCAGCAGATAAACACAGCTGACAAGCGTCGCAGCCATGGGCAGACCTCCGGCCACTGCCCCCGGCTGATTCGCAAAATGAGCTGTAAGGGCTCCCAGAGTTGCCGGAGCGGCGGCCGCCATAAAGCGTCCACCGTTGTAGCAGATCCCACAACCCGTGGCCCGGAGTCGTGTCGGGTAGAGTTCGGGAAAGTAAACGGTGTATCCGGAAAAAGGGCCCAGCGTGGCGAAACCCAGTAAGAAAGCCAGAAGAGTAGCGACTTGGACCGTGTTGCGCGCCTCCTCGACAAGTCCCGCTGAGAACGTGAGCGGCGCCAGTACCGAATCGAGAATCCCGGGGACTTGGACTGACGGGGACATTGCCACACCCCAGAAGAAGACAGGTATCGTCACCCAGCCCAGGCCAAACCAGACAAAGAAGGCACGCCGCCGGGTCGTCCTCTCACTGAAAAGGGCGAAGAGGAAGATACCCAGCATGGCGCCGGCCTGCTGAACAAAGAACATCAGGCTCTTGGTTCTGTCTACGTCGACCCTGCGAACGGAGAGGCCGTCGAGAACTGTCGCCAGCAGGTCCACGCTCCAGAAGCCGATTCCCCACAAAGCCGCTTGGCCGGCGACTGCCATCATCAAGGCTGCAACGGTATTGCGGCGCAGCTGCTTGTCTCGGAAGAGTTCGCCAATGGCCCCCAGTTCATGACCGACGGAAGCCTTTTTCCGGGCTTCGACCCAGCGCTCCGGTTCGTGCAGCGAGCGCCGGATCCAGACCACCAGAAGTGCGGGAAGAGCGCCCACCAGATAGACGTAACGCCAGCTCAGGCCGGCCAGTGTGAAGGTCACGACCGCCGCCATCATGTTGCCGAAGGCAGAAAGCGCCTGCAGCGTGCCCAGGGCCATCGCCCGAGAGCGTTCGGGGAAGACCTCGGCGACAATGGCCGCCCCGGCAGCCCACTCTCCTCCCACCCCCAGGCCCGTCATGAATCTGACCACGGCGTAGGACTGCCAGTCCCAGGCC
The DNA here is from genome assembly GCA_965248635.1 of Acidobacteriota bacterium. Lineage (GTDB taxonomy): Bacteria > Acidobacteriota > UBA6911 > RPQK01 > CBDAPI01 > CBDAPI01. The sequence goes on from OZ252114.1 coordinate 2,326,848, forward strand.
AGAGCCGAAAGACCGGTGAAACCGGCGTAGATCAGAATCGTGATGATCATCGTCCGAGTTCGTCCCAGTCGATCACCCAGGATGCCGAAGATGAATCCTCCGACCGACCAGCCCACCAGAAAGATGGCCGTGATCCAGCCACCAATCTTCCTGGTTTCTGCTTCCAGGAGCTGGGGGTCGTCAATCGTAGAGCTCAAGAGGTCCCGGATAGACGGGGTTCGGACCAGGTTGAAGAGATTCTGGTCCATGGTGTCAAAAAGCCAGCCCAGGGCTGCAATGATCAAAACCAGCCAGCAATAGGGCTCCAGTCCCTGATACCAGCGCAGCTGAGATTCGGAACGGGTGTATTGGCTCATCGTTGTATTGCCTGCATCGGGCAGACGATCGGACTCAACTCAACCACTCGGACAGATGCTCCTTTACAAAATCGTCGTCTTTCAAGTGGGGATAGCACCTGTCCACCCGATCGAGGTTCTCGGCCTGACCCGGCGAGAGCCCTTCCCGAGGATCGATGCACCAGGTTCCCCGCACCAGTCCCTGACGCCGCAGTACTTCAAGGATTCCTGCAAGGCAGCCGGCAAAGCCGTTCCCTGCATCGAAGATCGCAGCATTGGCGTCGGTCAACTGAGCGTTCAGCCCTAGAAGTATGGCAGGTATCGACTCGCTCTCGACCGGGGTGCCCCTTATTTCATCAAGCAGTCGCACCGCCGGCCTCGTCCAGACAGCCCATTGTCCGAGCAACCCTCCCACCATCCGTAGCGGAGGCTGTGCCGGCTCTTCGGAGAGCTGAAAAGGGGTCAGGAGGTCGAGGATGATGGAGTCATCGTTCCCTGTGTAGAGGGCGATGTCGGCGGCCCGCCCTGAGTCGGCTAGAGCCCGGACCACGTCCAGGGTCTGGTAGCGATCGAAGGGAGCAATCTTGACGGCAACGACGTTCTCGATCTCCAGGAAACGACGCCAGAACTGGTAACCGAGGACTCTCCCGCCGATCGCCGGCTGAAGGTAGAATCCGAACAGAGGGATGACCTCTGCCGTGTGTCGAGAATGCTCGATCAGCTCCTCATCAGAGGCCTCTTGCAGCGCTCCCAGGCTGAGAAGGCCGCAGTCATAACCGAGATCTGAGGCTATGCCCGCCTCCCGAACTGCTTGATCGGTCGCACCGACCAGCCCGGCCACCTTGAGCATCTGCCTCTCGGATCGATGGACCTCCTCGGCGGCCAGCTCCAGTACCGGCCGGTAGAGCCCTACTCCCGGATCGTGGATCGCGAACTGGGTGGTGTGAACTCCCACCGCGAGACCGCCGGCCCCCGATGCCAGATAATATCGGGTCAACGCTCGCTGGTGAACTACATCAAGCTGGCGCTCGGAAGTGAGAGCCAAGGGGTGAGCCGGAATGACGATTCCGTTGCCCAGCCGTTTGCGGAGTGTTGCGTAAGACTTCATTCAGAATTTGCCGTCTCGAACCTGAAAGTGAGTCGGTTTCTCCAGGGTTCTTCGTCCCCCGGCGATCCAGTGTGCCGTGAGCTCAACCAGCTGTTCCAGACTGACTTCCGGGGTTCCGAGTTTCCGTTCGCAGAGAGATGTGTCGCTGAGGAAGGCCGTAGGTCTTTCCTCTCCTTCAAAACGGACCGGTACGCCAAATCGATCGCCGAAGGCCAGGGCGGTCTCGCGCACGGACACGATGTCGGGGCCCGTCAGGTTGAGGATGCGCGGCGGACTTTCGGCCAACCCCAGGGAGCGAAACGCGCAGGAGTTGGCGTCCCCCTGCCAGATCAGGTTGAAATAGCCCATGGCGAGCTGGATGGGTTGCTGGTTGAATACCCGTCGCCCAATATCCAGAAGAACACCGTAACGACCTTCCACTGCGTAGTTGAGGCGAACAATGGTCATGCGTGTAGTGTTGAGACGGGAGAAGTACTCCAGGATACGCTCCCGCCCCAGGCAGGACTGGGCATACTCGCCGACCGGAGAAGCGGCATCGCCCTCCTTTGATCCCCCCGACTCCAGGGAGACCAGGGGGTAGACATTTCCCGTGGAAAGAGCCGAAAAGCGGGAACCGGGGAAACGGGCTGCGATCCGGCCGGGGAGAAAAGTGTTGGTGGCCCAGGTAACAGCTTCATCCCCTTGTGTTCCAAACTTGGTCCCGACCAGATAGAGAATATTGGGACTCTCAGGCAAAGCTTCCAGCTGCTGCTCATTCCACAGGTCGGTCCGGATCGCACCGATTCCAAATGAGGCCAGGCGCTCATACTGTTTCCTGTCTGAGAATCGCGAGACTGCATAGGTCCGGTTGGATCCTCCTGCCGCGGCAAACGCAGCGGCCACGCGCCGTGCCAGGGTGGGGCCCATTTTTCCGCCGGCTCCAAGAATCAGGACATCGCCCTCCAGATTCGAGGCAAATTCAATGTCCCTTCTGGAAGGGCGGGCCAGGGCCTGCTCCAGGTCTTCCTCGCTGTTGATCCCGGTGAGCATTCTCGCCATCTCCTGCACTGCCCGGCAGAGCATATCCTCTGAAGTTCCGAATTCCAAGAACCCGGAACTCGGAACCCATTCTGAAACCTTGGGATCGCGATTCCATCTAGTAAGGGGCGGATGATAACTGTATTACTGTCGATTGCGGTAGTTCTCTCTACCCCTGTCGCTGTCGCGCGAGATGATTGCGAGGAACAGCTGGCCGGGATGGGTATGCCTCTGCGAGTCAAAGTCTCCGGCAAGCCCAGGGCGGCACAATGGGGTCGAGTCAACAAGATCCTTGGCGAGCATTTGCTCGAATCCACGCATCTGAAGGGCTGTGATGCCTCTTTTCAGGAGGTCTTCTCACTGACCCGGCCGGATGCCTACTTTCCTGTTCTTTCCAACCTTTTGAAATTGGTCCCGGAGGAGAGCCTGATAGGCCTTCCTGTGTTTGGCCGGGATGGGACCCTGATGGGACATTTTGAAAACCTTGTTATCTTCCAAAAGAGGGGCAGCTATAATTACAGCAGGTACTATTTCCAATTCCGGGATGGAAACGACGAGTTGCAGTCGGCAGGCAATCCGAATCTGATTGACATCAGTAATGGAAAGCCTTTGTTCTTGCTGAAGTGGGAAGACATTCACGGGAAACTGTTACTTTCTTCGCGCGTCGGAGCCCAATGATGTTTTACGTCCGACCCCGAGGGATGACAAACACAGTTGCTGCGGCTGCAGCCTTGTGGCTGAGCCTGGCAGCGACCTTCCCCGCCGAGAAAATCGGGGCTGCCCAGACTTATCGCGAAGCCTATGATCTCGGATATGAGGACGGCCAGCAGGCGGGTATTCAAGACCAGCGGCAACAGCGACTGTTCGATCTTGCCAATCGTAAGGAGTTTCAGGCCGCCGATCACGGCTTCCAGGATGAGAGACATGAGAGAGAAGTGTTTCTGGTTGCCTACCGACGGGGATTCGAAGACGGGTATGAAGAAGGTTTCGGCCTGAGAACGAGTTCTACCGATCCCGCCGACAGTGCCCCCCCGCCCGCTGACAAACGTCCACGGGCTTCGGCGCTGCGACCGGTGAGAAGCAAGACGGTGCTGCCTGCCGGGACCGAATTCGGCGTGGAGCTATTGGATACACTCAGTACCCAGTTCAACGAGAAGGGAGACACCTTTCGAGCCCGTGTGTTCCGAGACGTGCAGCTCCACCAGAGAATCGTCATTCCGGAGGGGACTCAACTCTACGGGCGAATCACCCACCTCAAGCGGGCCGGGAGGATTCGGGGAAGAGCCCAAATGAGCCTCCGATTCGACGAACTCAGGTTCCTGGACGGGAGAAACATTGGCTTCGAGGCGACCCTGGTGGGAATCGATCAGCGCAGCAATGAGAAGATCAAAGACGAAGAAGGCACGATCGAAGCCAGTGCCACCAAGGGTGAGGACCTGGGCAAAATCGGTAAAACCTCGGCTGTCGGAGCACTGATTGGAGTGATGACCGGCGGGAAGACCGGAAGTGGCGTGGGCGCCCTGGGCGGGGCTGCGGTGGGCCTGGGACGAGTTCTGTTGACCCGCGGAAAGGACGCCCAGCTCGAAACGCGCACCCGACTTCGCATCCGCCTGACTGAAGATCTGGAGCTTCAGTAAGTTCCACGTTGTGGAACTCACCCCCCCCCGCACCTCAAACACATGGGTTTGACAGGGCCGGAGCACGACATGCAACCCCTGTTCGAGGTCGCAGGCCACACCACCGTGGTGATCTCGTAGAGATTGAGGCTGGCGGGGAACTCGGAGGGGACTTGAGAGACATAGAGAAGGCGGGATTATAGCGGATTCACCAAACTGAGACATGCAAGCCAGCGGATTGAAGGTTCTCGTCATCGATGATGAAGACGCCATGCGTGAGGTTCTAGGACTACGGCTGAGCCAGTGGGGATATCGAGTCGCCCGGGCTGCCAGCGCCGCCCAAGGCTGGGAACAGATAGCCCACTTCCAGCCGGACATCGTGATCTGTGATGTGGTGATGCCGGATCAATCCGGGCTGGAACTGGTAAATCGAGCCTCGCGAGAGGAAATCGAAGCAGCTTTCGTCATGATCACGGCTCACGGGACGGTCGACATTGCAGTCGAGGCCATGAAAAACGGGGCTTTTGATTTTCTGACCAAGCCTCTGGACTACAAGAAGCTCCGCGCTGTCCTACAAGCTGCCGCAGCCGAGAGGGAATCGTGCCTGCAAATGCGCGATCTGGGCGCCCAACTGGAGGCAGGAGGAGGACTCGGAGAGCTGGTTGGTCGGAGTCATGAAATGCTGCAGGTCTATGGCCTGATCCGGCAGTACGCCCAGACGGATGCCAGTGTCTTGATCACCGGGGAGAGCGGAACCGGTAAGGATCTGGCAGCGCACACGATCCACCGACTGGGCGCACGTGGCTCCTCTCCTTTTGTGGCGATCAACAGCGCCGCGATCCCTTCCGAATTGATCGAGAGTGAGCTGTTCGGTCACGAGAAAGGCGCCTTCACAGGAGCAGGAGAAGCCCGGCCCGGCTGTTTCGAACAGGCTCATGGCGGCACGCTTTTTCTGGACGAGATTGCTGAAATGCCAGTGCACCTGCAACCTAAACTGCTCCGTGTCCTGGAGGACGGGCGTGTTCGTCGCCTGGGGGCCCGGCAGGAGAAGCGCTGCGACGTCCGACTCCTGACCGCCACCAACCGGGATCCGCGAAAGGCGGTTGAGGAGGGGAAGCTGCGGGAGGATCTCTACTACCGAATTCAGGTTCTGACCCTGGAAATGCCCCCGCTGCGAGAGCGGCGTGAGGACCTTCAGCTTCTGAGCCTCTATTTTCTGGACCGCTTTCGGGTCAAGCACGGGAGCCAGTCGAAGGGCTTCCGTGAGTCGTCCCTGGATCTCCTGGGTGCCTACGCCTGGCCTGGCAACGTTCGAGAACTTCGCAACCTCATTGAGCGGGCGGTGGTCCTGGCGGGAGATGGATGGATCGAGCACTCGCATTTCCCGCCGTACCTTTCCGGGCGGGAGTTTCGGGGAGCCCATGGTCTTCAGATCCCTGCCGATATCACCGCTGCGGAAGCGGAGAAGCGGTTCATTCTCCACACGCTGGATCGAGTCCACAACAATAAGGCTGCAGCGGCACGCCAGTTAGGGTTGGATGTGAAGACCATTCGCAACAAACTCAAGGCCTACGAAGCGGACCGGGACGCACCAGGGAGCAGAGCCGGGGACCTCGGATGAGAATCGCCACCAGGATTGCGATTGGCTATCTGATCCTTGTGGTTTTGCTGGCAGGGGTCCTGGCCTATGAGTACGTCGTCATTCTCGACCTGCAGCGATCCACAGCGCATCTCTACCGGACTTACTACCAGGCCGGTCTGCAGACAAGCCGGTTGCTGAGCGAGCTCCACCGAATTGACAGCCTGGTGCGGAAGTACTTCCTTACCCGGGGAGATTCCGGACTACCAGAGATTTCTGAGTGAGAAGTCAGACCTGATCTCGGATCGGTTGACCGACATCCTGGCCATCAACTTACCTGAGCGAGAGGCGAAGGCGTTCCGCCGAATGGAGCAATCCTGGGAGCGATTTCGAGAAGCGCTGGAGGGGGTGATCACGGCTCTGGAAGGTGGCCGGGGTTTCTTGCAGGAGGAGGAACCAGTGATCCTCCTGGTCGAGGCCCTGCTTGAGGAGGCCTCCCGACTGGGACCGCTTACCAACAGGGCTCTGCTGGCGCAAATGGAATCCTCCAACTCCTCGATCGAACAGGTTCGGACTCTGGTCTGGATGGGCGGAGCGATGGCTGTGGCGGCAGGGCTTCTGGTGGGGGTGCTGGTGGTTCGCTCGATCACCCTGCCGATTGACCAGTTGACCCGGGCCACCCGTAAGATCTCCAAAGGTGACCTGGGCATCCAGGTCGAAGAAGGCGGAAGCGACGAAGTGGCGGAGCTGGTGCCGCCATTTCAATCTCATGATCAGGCGTCTGGGGGAGGCCGATGAGCTCCAAAGCGACTTCATCTCCCGGATCTCACATGAGCTGAAGGCTCCCATGGCCTCCATCCAGGAGACAACCTCGCTCCTCCTGGAGGGAATGCCGGGACCCCTGAACGCGAGTCAGGACAAGCTGCTGCGGTTGAACCGCGACAGTGGAGACCGCCTCTCCCGGATGATCAACGAGCTTCTTTAGCTCTCGCGCCTGGAGTCAGGCATGGAGCGCTATCAATACGAGCGTCTTGACTTCGTCGTGCTGGTACAGACGGTCATCGACGAGATCCAACCGATCTGCAGGGAGAGAGGGATCGGGATCGAGCTCTCGCCCGTGGAGGAGAGAATGGCGATCGAGTGTGATTTAGACAGGATGATCCAGGTGGTACGGAATCTCGTGGACAACTCCATCAAGTTCTCCCCGCCCGACGCAACGATTCGGATCAGTCTGGGCTGGGAATCGGAGCTACCGGAATCGGTTCCGGTACCCTTGAGGTCGAGTGTGTCGTGTCCGGCCGGACGCTTTCTGCGCCTTTCGGTGCGCGACCGGGGCCCGGGTGTCAAGGACGAAGAAAAAGAACGGGTTTTTGACAAGTTTCACCAATCCACGCGACCCCCTAACCGGGCCGCGGGAGGGGTTGGTCTGGGCCTGGCGGTTGCCCGGCACATCGTACAGGCGCATGCAGGAGCCATCTGGGTGGTGGATCGCGCCGGCGGGGGAAGTGATTTTCAGGTGTTGATCAGTGGCTCTCACGTCCCAGGTTTCTTGCCGCCCTTCGCCCGCTCCACGTGAGCCCGGACGACAAATCAGAGCCCCCCGGCGGAAGCCGGGGGATAGGAATCAGATCATGTCAAGCCTGAAGCGAACTCGAGACAGAATACTTCTAATGGGACTCCTGACAGCGCTCGGCGCGACTTCGATCTCCTGCCGGAAGATAGCCCGGGTGGAGACCGCGCCGGATCTTTTTGAACTCGCCCAGACCTCCTTTGCCGCGGGGGATTGCCGCGCGGCGACAGGTTCAATGGAGGACCTTCTCGCCCGTGACGGGATCACGGCAACCGCTTCTGAAGGGCTTCTCTCTCTGGTGCTCTGCTATCTGGGTGGACCGGAAGAACTGAGGAATCGGGACCGCGCTCTCGAGCTATTGCACGTGGTAGAGGCAAGGGAGGGCGACTCCCGGTGGGGCAGGCAGGCAGACCTGCTGCTCGAGCTGGCCACCCACACTCTCACACTGGAAGACTCTCTGGCGCAGCAGGATCGATGGATCCAGGAGTTGGAAAGGGAAGTCGAGGGCTTGAAGCAAATCGACACACGCCCCGGGCCGCCGGGATAGGAAGATTCCACTTTTCAAGGTTCCAAGGTTCCAGGGTTCCAAGGATTTAGAACGCGGCACCAGAGGCAATCAACTGGAGAAGGGGCGCACCCACCGGAAAAGCAGACTGAGAAGCAAGCGCGCCACACAGAGCGTCCCGATCGTGAGCAGAACCGAAAAACCAATCCAGAAAATCAAGATTCCTAAAAACATTTGCCTCTAGCGGAGCAAGATAGATACCAGTCCGATCTGACCCTTTTCGCACTGGAATCAAGGATTTCTTGCCTGGTGAGTCGGAAAAGCCGGAAATTTTTCCCGCCAAGCGAAAATGACGAAGTGCCAAAGTCGAGAACTTGAAGCCTTGGAACCTTGGAACGTTCTTAAGAAAACCGGGCTGGATCAAATTGAGCAGGCACTCGATCGTTACCGGTGATACTCAGAGCCGCGAGTCGGCCAATCTCCCAACTGGCCGACATTCCGTATCCCGCCAGTCCGGACACCCAGTAAAACCCGGGAGACGAAGGATCTGGCCCGATGAGAGGAAGCCCATCCGACGCGAAGGTGCGGAAGCAGGACCAGGCCTCCTTTCGCTCGGCATCTCGAAAAGCCGGAAGCTCCTTCCATAACACTTCAGCCATGTACTGCTGGACTTCCGGATCGAGATCCGGCTCCAGCCGATCGCTGAGTTCCCCATCACAGACACAGAAGAGAATCCCATCCGATCGCGGGCGAAAGTAGAAAGCCTTCTCCAGGTTCCGCACGGGCGGAGAATCCGGGTCGACGTCAACCTCGGACTTCAAGACGAAAAGGTGTCTCTTGAAAGATCGCAAAGGGATCTCACTCCCTCCGGCAGACTGGCTGATCCGTCCCGACCAGGCTCCTGCAGCGTTCACCACCAGGTCCGCGGTAATGGGTTCGCCGGTAGTGGAGACTTCAAATCGCCTGCCCCGCTCGATCTGTCGGACTCCCACATCGTAGAGAAAGGTGACGCCTCGCCGGCTTGCTGTATCGATATAATGGTGAAGAAGTCGGCGAGTATTCATCACGCCGTCGCTGGGAGTCCACAGGGCCCCCTCGAAAGAATGCCCTTCGAGCAGAGGTATCTGGCGGCGGGTCTCCGCCGGGGAACGAATCGCAGAATCGAAGAGTTCGGGGTCCTGTAACTCCCTTAGAAGAGGACGCGATCCCAGCATCAGCGAACCTGTCTGGTTGAAGCCGGTCGCGCTGGCATGCTGCTGGTAAAAGGATCGGCTCGCGGCGAGCAGTTGCCGAACGGGCCTGGATCGAGCCCCCTGGATGACCATGGAGGCATTCCGTCCCGAGGCGTGGAGGCCGGGCTGGTTCTCGGACTCAACTAGGAGGATGGAGCCGGGAAACAGTTCGCCTAGATGGAAGGCCGTGGCAGCGCCGGCGAAACCCGCGCCCACAATCAGAACATCCGTCTTCATTTGACAGCATTTTAGTACTTACTTGCAGAAATACGGTAACCTTTGCGGATGGGTCTTGCGGTGGCGGCGTGAGCAGTCTGTGCCGCGCGACCGCACGCGACTTCCAGCACGAGCCGCTGGGGGACTGGTGACCCGGGGTTGATCACACCGACCTAACCCCGTTTGATAGTGGAGAAAAAGTCAGGTTCACGGTATATTTCTAAATAGGAACGTAAAAAATGAAAGGCGAGCAGGATCACAGAAATTACAACAATTTGTAGTTATGGTGACATTGTTGGAACCTACGGAAAGGGAATCAGATGGCGGCCATTGATGATGTCTTAGATGCTCGAGATGCGGCTGCCTATCTGCGTATCAACGAGCAGACTGTCCGCAGACTTGCTCGAGATAACGAGATTCCGTCATTTAAAGTCGGCGGTTCCTGGCGGTTCAAGAAAAGCACGCTGGACTCCTGGGCCGGGATTCAGGAGCAACGCTCACACGGCGCTATCAAGAGGATTCTTGTGATTGACGATGATCAAGGGATCCGCGACGTTGTGCAGCGATCACTGGAGAGCGACGGCGTGTCGGTCGATACTGCGGGCGGGAGCGACGAGGTCATGCCCATCTCTGCGGACAAGCGGCCCGATCTCGTGTTTCTGGATTTGAAACTGTCTGGCATGGACGGACCTTCACTTCTGGAGGAAATCCGCTGGGGCTGGGGGAATGTACCGGTCATCGTCATTACCGGCTTCCCGGACGGGAAGTTGATGGAGCGGGCGCTGATTTACGGTCCGGTGACGTTACTGTCAAAGCCCGCTACGCCCAGCCAGATTCGCGACGCTGTCCAGGGCATCCTCGGCCAGTAATACTGCTCCTGTCCTCCTGACCCGGTAGTTGCCCGAGGAGGCCTCCTCGCGTGAGCTCTCCGTGTATGGAATCGGTTCGTTTGAGTCCGGTTCTTCCCTACCATGCTAAAGTACTCCCCTTCACCATCATCACGTGGGACTCCCACCACGGAAAGCATGATGGTGAAAGGGCGTACTACTACCCGGGCCGGCTGGGGCTCTTCGCGATCAAGGTTGCTGCAGACGTATGAACGTTCATGAGTTTCAAGCCAAGGAAATCTTGAGTTCTTTTCAGGTTAAGGTTCCCCGAGGAAGGGTTGTCACCTCGGCGGACGAGGTCTTTGACGCTGCCCGCAGTCTGGGAGGGGTGGTTGCCGTCAAGGCCCAGATTCATGCAGGGGGGCGGGGTAAGGGCGGAGGAGTCAAAATCGCTCGGAGTCCCTCCGAAGCGGAGCAGATTGCAGCTTCAATGCTTGGAACAACGCTGGTCACACAGCAGACGGGTCCAGAGGGAAGAGTGGTTCGACGCCTGCTCATTGAGGAAGGGCTCAGCATCGTCCGGGAACTCTATCTGGGCCTGGCCATCGATCGCAGCGGCAAGAGACCGGTTCTCATGGCAAGCGGGGAGGGAGGAGTCGAGATCGAAGAGGTGGCCAGAAGGGATCCGGGCCTAATTTTGAGAGAGCGAATTCACCCGGCCTTCGGATTGCAGGCATACCAGGCCCGCAACATCGCCTATGGTCTGGAACTGGATGTGAAACTGGGCCGCCAGGCCTACGCGTTCATGAACGCCCTGTATACGGCCTTTCGAGAAACGGATGCCTCCCTGGCTGAGATTAACCCGCTCGTGCTCACGGAAGAGAACGAGTTGGTCGCCCTGGATGCAAAGATGAACTTCGATGATAACGCCCTCTACCGTCAAGAGCTCGTAGCGAAGATGCGCGACTACGCCGAAGAGGACGCTCTCGAGATTCGAGCTTCGCGTTATGGATTGAATTACATCAAGCTGGACGGAAATGTCGGATGCATGGTGAACGGGGCCGGTCTGGCCATGGCGACCATGGACATCATCAAGCTGGCAGGAGGAGAACCGGCGAACTTCCTGGACGTCGGAGGTGGCGCCAGCGTTGAACAGGTCAAGAACGCCTTTCAGATCCTGATCTCGGATGAGGGAGTGAAAGCCGTCCTGATCAACATCTTCGGGGGGATCATGAGATGCGATGTGGTTGCCAGCGGTGTGGTGGAGGCGGCCAGAGATGTCGGAGTCGACACTCCTGTGGTGGTACGGCTGGAAGGGACTAATGTCGAGAAGGGAAGGGAGATTCTGCGCGACTCCAGTCTCGACTTTGAAATCGCGGACAGCATGGAGGATGCGGCCGAAAGGGTCTGTCGCCTGGCGTCCTGGCTTTGAGTATTTCTCCAAGTAAGGGCTAGAGACAGAACAAAGAGTTCGGAGCTGACAGTGGCAATCTGGATAGACTCATCAACGAGAGTCCTGGTGCAAGGGATTACAGGCAAAGAGGGAAGCTTCCACACAGCCCAGTGCGTCGAATACGGGACGCGGGTGGTGGCGGGGGTGACTCCCGGCAAAGGTGGAACTGAGCATCAGGGAATTCCTGTTTTTGATACCGTGAGGGAGGCGGTCGATTCCACGGCCGCTGATGCCAGCGCGGTTTTCGTGCCTCCACCCTTCGCCGCGGATGCGATTCTGGAGGCGGTCGATGCAGGAGTCGGATTGGTGGTTGCCATCACAGAGGGAATCCCGGTCAACGACATGCTGAAGGTCTGGGACGGAATCCAGCTTTCGAGCAGCCGTCTGATTGGACCCAATTGCCCGGGAATCATCTCTCCAGGGCAGTGCAAGATTGGTATCATGCCGGGTCGTATTCACGAGCTCGGTCGCGTGGGCGTCATTTCACGCAGTGGAACACTGACCTACGAGGCAGTCGGCCAGTTGAGCAGGCGCTCGATTGGTCAGAGTACCTGCGTGGGGATTGGAGGAGATCCTGTTGGCGGAACCAGCTTCATTGATGCCCTGGAGGCCTTTCACCAGGATCCGGAGACCGATGCCGTTGTCATGATCGGGGAGATTGGAGGCTCAGCGGAAGAAGAGGCAGCAGACTACATCGGATCATCCTTCAGCAAACCGGTGGTCGGCTTTGTGGCCGGACAGACAGCTCCTCCGGGTCGGCGCATGGGACATGCGGGAGCGATTATTTCTCAGGGCAAGGGTACGGCTGAAGAAAAGATCAAGGCCCTGAAGAAAAGCGGCGTACACGTGGTCAGAAGTCCGGCTCAAATCGGGTCAGCGATGGCTGAGATTCTGGTGTGAATACAGACAAGGAAGATAAGGAGAAGTAGATGCAGGCGACTCTAGCCATTGTGAAACCAGATGCAACTCGCCGCAATATTGTCGGTCAGATCATCCGCAGGGCAGAGGACCAGGACCTTGGTCTGGCGGGTATCAAGATGTTGCGACTGACCAAGAGACAAGCGGAAGGCTTCTACCACGTACACCGCTCCAAGCCTTTCTTTGACGATCTGACCAACTTCTTGTCGGAAGGTCCGATTGTGGTGATGGTGCTGCGTGGCGAGAATGCCATTCAGCGATGGAGGAACATTATGGGTGCAACCAAGCCGGCTGAGGCGGAAGCCGGCACAATCAGGGCCCTCTTTGGCGAAAACATCGAACGCAACTCAACCCACGGAAGCGACAGCCCTGAATCAGCGCGCTTCGAGATCGGTTATTTCTTTCCGGGTCTCGACCTTGTGAAATAGGCCCTCGGGCGAAACCCGGCAGATCCCACGGTTTGCTGCTGTGGCTCTTTTCTCAAAAATAACAGAACAGCCTCTCGAACTGCCGCTCGCAGACCCCGTCACTTTTGAGCGGTTCATGGATTACTGCCTCTACCATCCAGGAGAGGGCTACTACCGTCGCGGTTCCTCGGGGATCTTTGGTCGGGCCGGCGACTACATGACCTCGCCCCACACCCACGAGTTTTTCGCCCATTGCCTGGCCGATTACTTCCACACCTGGTTCCTGCGTTTGGATCAGCCCGCCCCCTTCTGCGTTTGTGAACTCGGCGCCGGCGACGGCCGCCTGGCCGAGCAGATCCTCAGTTACCTGGCTGCCGCTTTTCCCGCGCTGTCGGAAGTGATTGACTATGTGGAGATCGATCTTGACCGGGGTGATCTGTCCGAGGAGGTTACGGGCATCGTCTTCTCCAACGAGTTCTTCGACGCGCTGCCTGTTCACCGCGTATGCTTCAGTCAGGGCGAGCTGAGAGAAGTGTACGTGGCCCAGGAGGATCAGGAGTTCCTGGAAATCTCGGGACCTCTCTCCGACCCCAGGATTGAGGCTTATGTGGAGGAGGCATTCAATGAGTTACGGGAAGGCTGGACCTATGAAGTCAACCTTCGCATGCTGGACGTTCTCGACGAACTGGATCGGAGAATCAGGCAGGGGGCCCTCCTCACAATTGACTACGGCTACACGGATCGAGAGTATGAATCGATGCCCCGACCCGCCGGCACGCTTGCCTGCTACCGCCGTCACCGGGTCAGCTACGATCCCTACCATGATCCGGGCCAGCAGGATATGACCTGCCATGTGCCCTGGACGATGCTGATCCGGGCCGGTCGAGCCATAGGGTGGAGGGACCAGGAACTGGCTACCCAGCGGGATTTCCTGATGCGCACTGGCCTGGCGGAGCGGCTTTTCAGAGAGGAGAGTGGAGGCCTGTTTTCCACGGATCGACTCGAGGAGCGACTGAAAATCAAAGAATTGCTCTACCCGGGTGGCCTTTCGGATACTCTGAGAGTTTTGGTACAAGAAGTCAGGTGCTCCAGCCCAACCGAAAGTCAGTTTCCGATGTTGGTCTCCCCCAGGCCCGGATTCTGACAGGGCTGGGATATCTAAACTGTTATTGTTATTGAATTTATAGGAATTTGGGGCGATAATCGGGTGTGATCTTGAATATTGTTTTGCTGGGCGCTCCCGGGTCCGGAAAGGGTACCCAGGGTGAGCGTTTGCGTCAGGAACTGGGCCTGCGGCACGTCGCCACCGGCGATCTTTTTCGGGCCCATCTGAAGGTCCCAACCAAACTGGGAAAGACTGCCAGTGAGTATATGGATCGTGGTGAACTCGTTCCCGATGAAACCACCGTCCAGATGCTGCGCGAACACCTTGCTGCTGATTCGGAGGAGACCTCTTCTGGAGCCCTGTTTGACGGCTTTCCGCGGACTATTGAGCAGGCCAAGGCTCTGGAGAAATTGCTGGCCGGGCGCGGCCAGAGTGTGAATGGCGTTGTTTATGTTCGAGTCAGTGCAGACGAGATCGTCAGACGACTTTCCGGGCGGCTGATCTGCAGCAAGTGCCAGGTTCCTTTCCATCGAACCTTTAGCCCTTTTGTGAGCTGTTCCACAGGAGAGTGCGACTCAGGCGAGTATCTTTACCAGAGAGAGGATGATCGACCCGCGACTCTTCGTAGACGTCTGGAAACATATCTGGAGCTGACGGCGCCTCTTGTTGATTACTATCGCGAGGAGGGTATCCTGTGCGAAGTCGATGGTGAAGGGACGGTCGCCCAGGTGTCGGCTCGAGTCCTGCAAGCGATCGATCAGATTCGGCTCGGCGTAGCAGGATAGGCTCGGAGCAGAGATACAGGAAGCCATATGGACAAGAGGGCGCTCAACCGAAATACCAGGCACCCCGGTGGAAAGAAGTCCGCAACCGAAGGGAACGAGGACGGGCCCCGCCTTCCTCTGCAGGAGAGCGCGGAATCCGGAGAGACCAGCCTTGAGGTGCCCGTTCCCCTGGTCCGTGATCTGGACCGGCCGTCACATTACATCAATCGCGAACTGAGCCTTCTGGAGTTCCAATCTCGAGTTCTCGACGAAGCCCGGGACGCTGAGAATCCACTCCTGGAAAGATTGAAGTTTCTGAGCATCGTCGGCTCGAACCTGGATGAATTCTTTATGGTGAGGGTGGCGGGTCTCAGAGAACAGGTGGCGGCGGGGGTGCTGGACGTTCCCCCTGACGGCCTGACGCCGGCAGAACAGCTGGCCGAGATTCGAAAACGGGCGGCTCAGCTGATGGTTGATTCGCAGCACTGCTTCGGTCACGAACTTCAGCCTTCATTGGAGAAGAACGGAGTTCACATTGCCGACTACCAGGACCTGAAGACAAAGCAGAAGAGAAAGCTGAAACGCCTTTTCGAAGAGCTTGTTTTCCCGATTCTCACCCCGCTGGCACATGATCCTGGACGGCCTTTTCCCTTCATCTCGAATCTGAGCCTTAACCTGGCTGTCCTGGTTCGCGACAAGAAAGGGCGGGAGCACTTTGCCAGGGTGAAGGTGCCTGGAACCATCCCCAGGCTGATTCCTTTGAACTCAACCCGGCGTCGCAAGGATGGCCGGCTTCCTCGCAGGCTGACCTTCACCTGGATGGAACAGGTGATCGCGGCTCATCTCGATGCCCTTTTTCCCGGCATGGAAGTGGTGGAGTCCCATCCGTTTCGAGTCACTCGAAGCGCCGACATGGTGATTCAGGAGTTGGAGGCCGGAGATCTGCTCGAGACCATAAAGGCGACGGTTCGCCGCCGCCAGTTTGGCCGCGTTGTGCGGGTTGCGGTGAACGACGGTATGCCCAGGCAGGTCAAAGAGATCCTGATGAAGAACATGGAACTCGAAAAGCCGGATCTCTACACGGTTGACGGGCCCCTGGGCCTCAGTTCCCTGGGGGCCATTACCAGGCTGGAGAGGCCTGAGCTCAAGTATTCTCCCTTTTCTCCGAGGCAATTGGGAAGCACATCCAAGGGGACAAAGGGAGCCGGCATCTTTGTGGAGATTCGCAAACGCGACATTCTGCTGTATCACCCCTTCGACTCTTTCGTTCCAGTCGTCGACTTTCTGAAACAGGCTGCCAGCGACCCCGGTGTCCTCGCCATTAAGCAGACGCTCTATCGGGTGGGATCGGATTCGCCCGTGGTTGAGGCCCTGCTGGAGGCCAGGGAGAACGGTAAGCAGGTCGCTGTTCTGGTGGAGCTCAAGGCTCGCTTTGATGAGGAAAGCAACATCAACTGGGCGCGCGCGCTGGAGCGTGAAGGGGTCCATGTTGTCTACGGGCTTCCCGGTCTCAAGACACACTGCAAGGTCGCCCTGGTCGTGCGCCAGGAGGAAGACGGCATTCGAAGATATGTCCACCTTGCTACCGGTAACTACAATGCCGTCACGGCCCAGCTGTACACCGACCTGGGAATGTTCACCTGTGATCCGGAAATAGGTGCAGACGCAACCGACTTGTTCAATTACCTGACCGGCTACTCGGCAAAACGGCAGTTCCGCCGCTTGCTCGTGGCGCCCATTAACCTGCGCGAGGAGATGTCGTCACTGATGGAGCGAGAAATCCGGCATCAGCAACTGGGGAAGTCGGGACACCTCATCTTCAAGATGAACTCCCTGGTAGACAAGGAGATGATCAAGCTGCTCTATCGGGCTTCCCAAGAGGGAGTGAAAGTGGATTTGCTGGTTCGAGGGATGTGCTGCCTGAGGCCTGGCGTGGCCGGTTTGAGCGAGAATATTCGCGTGGTCAGCCTGGTAGGACGGTTTCTGGAGCACAGCCGTATCTATCTGTTCCGGAACGGCGGGAATCCAGAAATCTACCTGGGTAGTGCAGACTTGATGCCCAGAAACATCAATTCACGCGTGGAAGCGTTGACGCCGGTCTCGGATCCTGACCTGGTCGCCGAACTGTGCGAGATTCTGGAGGTCCAGTTGGCCGACAATGCCAACGCCGCGTTGCTCCAGGTGGACGGAACCTACACCAGGTTCGAGGCTGGGAGAACGGGCGTTCTTGACAGCCATCAATATTTCATCGAGCAGGCCGATTCGGCTGATATTCTCTCTCCCTGAAGGCTCGAAACCCTTTTATCGACAGTAACGTACAGCTCTATCGTCTAAAGTAGTTGCCGTCCCGAGGGTAAGGGGTACTCTCAGATGCAAGGTAATCTCTCTGGATGCGACGCGACCACACGAGAGGATCGTCTCGGCCGAGCTTGCCAGCAGGGAACATGGGACGTCCTGGTGATTGGAGGTGGGGCCTCGGGTCTCGGCTGCGCTCTGGCCTCGGCAGCACGAGGATACAGCACAATGCTTCTGGAGCAGGCGGATCTCTCCAGTGGCACTTCAAGCCGCAGCACCAAGCTGATTCATGGCGGGGTTCGCTACCTTCGTCAGGGAAACGCGGGACTGGTGCGCCAGGCCCTGACCGAAAGGGGGAACTTGATCCGGAGTGCTCCCCATCTGGTACAAAAGCTGGCCCATCTGGTTCCCGTGTTCAGTCATTGGGAGAGGTTCTTCTACGGATCGGGGCTCAAGATTTACGACCTCCTGGCTGGCTCGAGTAGCCTCGGGGCCTCGTCGTTTCTGGGCAGGGCGGAAACCCTGACTCACTGTCCTTTTCTCAAGAGCAGTGGCCTGAGAGGCTCAATTCAATACTTTGACGCTCAGTTCGATGACTCAAGGCTGGCCGTCAGCCTGGCCCGCTCGGTCGAGTGTCTGGGAGGACTGATCCTGACCTATGTAAAGGTGCACGCCTTTGTGAAGGACAATGGGCGACTGACCGGAGTGGTTGCCCGGGATCTGGAAACCGATGACGAGATTCGCATCAGAGCCAGGGTGATCATCAATGCGACGGGAGTCTTTTCCGATGCTCTCAGGAGTTTGATTCATCCTTCCCATCAAAAGCGCGTTCTGGCCAGCCGGGGCACCCACATCGTACTCCCCCTGGGGCGAATGTCACCCACTCGAGGTCTCCTCATCCCGAAAACCAGAGATGGGCGGGTTCTCTTTCTCCTTCCCTGGCAGGGCGTGCTGCTTGCCGGGACTACGGACATCGCGGTCTCCCAGGCCAGTCTGGAGCCGGCTGCTTCCCGGGCCGAAGTCGAGTACATTCTCGAGCATCTCGCCGAGTACCTCGAGCCGGCTCCATCCGTGAACGATTGCCTCAGCGTTTTCGCCGGACTCCGGCCCCTGATTCAAGCCCGACCCGGGGAGAGCACCTCCAGTCTCTCCAGGGAGCACGCCGTGGTTGTGGACCCCTCCGGGCTGGTCAGTCTGATCGGAGGCAAGTGGACGACCTTCCGCCTTATGGGAGAAGACACGGTGGACAAAGCAGCCCGGGTTGGAGGCCTGGCGCCGACCGCCAGGAAGGGTCAGCTCTGGATTGCGGACTGCCCTCCAACGTCGGAACCAGAAACCTGGGAGGCTTCCGACCCCCTCCGCGTTTACGGCAGTGAGCGTCCGAGGCTGGAAGAACTGTGCCGAGAGACTCCGGCTCTCTCCCGGCCCCTGCACCCTCGATTGCCCTATCGGATGGTCCAGATCACCTGGGCGGTTCGAGAGGAATACGCCCGGACTGTGGAGGATGTTCTTTCGCGCCGGACCCGTGCTCTGATTCTCGATGCCCCGGCCAGCGTCGAAGCGGCGCCGACAGCGGCCAGACTGATGGCTCAGGAATTGGGAAAGGACGTCTCCTGGGAGGACGACCAGGTGCGGTCCTACTCGGCGCTGGCCGCAAACTACACCGTTGACCATCTGCAGGACTGAACCCGGTTCTCGGTACTCGGAACCCGGAACTCTCTTCTAGCGCTAGGGACGGGGGTCCTTGGATCCCAGCAGACGGTCGAGCAGTCCCCTGGCTGTGTTGGCCAGAAACCCCGACCCCTCCCCTTGCTGTGCCGATTCAAGTATTTGCTTCAGGACCTGGGCGAGGGCAGCTGATCCATTCGATGTATCCAGGTTCCGGATTTCGACGGTCCCGATCTCTACCTCAAGCGGTTCCAGGCTTGCCAGCAGGGTGACCCGGGCGGTCACATTTTCGAGGAGAATGTGGTCGATCTTGAGAGACGGGGAACTGGACCCCGCCAGTGCCGCAGTATTCACCTTCTTCCGGTTCCGCAAGTTTTCCAGGATGGGCTGGTAGTTGAACCCGACTCCTTTTCGCTCAATCAGAAGCTGAACCGGCGTGGCTGCGATCTCATAGATCCGGCCCTGCTCGGAAAGAAAGCTCAACAGGTCTGCTCGTACCCGCAAGTGGCCGACTTCGGCGAAGGAAGAGTCGCTGAAATCTTCGGGGTTGGCCACCGTGAGGCCCACCACTTCGATCTCTCCGCGAAAAGGAGACATTCGAACTTCCTCGGCGGTTACTTCCACTCCTAGATAGTCGGTTCCAAGCCGGCAGACCCTGGTCCTTGCGAAGGAGTTCAGCAAACCCGGACCCGGCCACAGGAAGAGCGCTGTCAGAAGCAGGCCCACCAGGCAGACAATGAGAAGTCGTTTCATGCTCCCCCCTGGGCCGCCCATCGGGGGACCCTCTCGAGCAGACCGGGCCCCTCCAACCGGTCACACAGTTGTTCGAAGATCGGCCTTGGGACACCTGCCCACTGCGCCTCGTCCATAGTAAACCCAAGCTCAACATCCAAACGGAGAGTGGCAAGCTGCCGGTACATTTGAACCTCAGCCCAGGCTTCCGCCAGGTTGTGAGCGAGTCGCCGGGCGCCGCGAACCTGGATGACCCACTCGTCGGCCCGCCGGGGGATCCCCTCCAGATGCTTGTAGTGCTCCAGTACGGTTGCCGCAGACTTCTTCCCCCAGCCGGTTATCCCCGGGATTCCGTCGGCGCTGTCTCCCACCAGTGCCAGCCAGTCGGGAATGGACGCTGGATCAACTCCATACTTGGCCCGAACTCCTTCCTCGTCGATCATTGCCCGGTTGCGCCGGTCAAAGCAGACCACTCGCTGGCCGGAAACGCATTGGGCCAGATCCTTGTCGGGAGTACAGATGAGGATTTGCGAGACCCGTGGGTCTCTCGCCCATTGTGCGGCAGCAGAGGCCAGAGCATCGTCCGCCTCAAATTCAATCATGGGCCAGTACGCCACTCCCATAGCCCGGGCGGCGTCCTCGACGAGGCTGAACTGGGACAGAATCAGCGGATCAACTCCGGCTCCTGTCTTGTACCCTGCGAAGAGATCGTTGCGGAAGGATTCGATCACGTGGTCGAATGCGCACGCGATGTGTGTCACTTCGCCCCCCTGCAGCAGCCCCAGGACGGACCGAACAAAGCCTGTCGTCGCTCCAACCTCCTCCCCTGACGAAGTCAACCGGGAAGGAGCTCCGTAGAAAGCTCTGAACAGCTCATAGGTGCCGTCAAGCAGGTGTATTCGGAACATTCCGTACCTCGTCGTCCGGCACGCCCGACGGGATCTTCTCCCGCTTTGAAATGATGGCTCGGACTTCAGCCGGGAGCCTGAGCGATTGTTCCCGTGGGTAGTTGACCCAGGCCAGAACTGAAAAACCGTCTGCCATTAGCTCTTCGGTTCCGCGTTGAAAAATCGCTTGCTTCATCACGTAGCTTCGCCTTCTCAGCTCCACGATCCTGGTTGCCACCTCAATTTCGGAAGGAAAAAAGATCTGCTGCCGGAAATTGCATTCGACCCGTACCAGAAGTGGACCCTCGGCTCTCTTTTCGTAATCACGAGGAAGTCCGAGGGCCCCCATGTATTCGATACGCCCCATTTCCAGGTAGCTCAAAAAGCGGCCATTATTGACATGCTGCATCGCATCCGTGTCGCCCCAGCGAACTTTCAGGTGGATCCAGTGTTCAAACTCTGATCTCCGGGCCGCAGGTGGTTTCTTCAACAGCTTTCTCACAGTTGTGGAAAAAACCTTGTGAATTGTTCGTTTTCGGAAGCAACGGCGATCATTCAGGGGGCTCCGGTTGACTCTCCGCTTCTTCGTACATGGCGTCGATGATCCCAGCGAACTCGTCCCGAACCAGGGCCCGTCGGACCTTTAGAGTCGGGGTCAGAAGGCCGTTCTCGGCAGTCAGTTCGGCCGCAACAACGCGGAAGTGTTTGATTGTAGACCAGTGGGGCAATCCCTGGTTGCTTCGCTCCACGATTCTCTGAAAGTGCTCCTGTACTTTCGGTTGACAGAGTTGTTCTTGCGGCGTCAATTGAGCCGGAATCCCCAGACGTGCTGCGTAGCCGGCGAGGTTCCCAAAAGAAGGGAAGATGAGGGCCGCACAGAACCTGCGGGTGGCTCCAACGACCAGGACCTGATCCACCAGCGGATCTGAAATCAATCCGGCCTCCAGCGGTTGAGGCATGACATATTTACCGGTGGACAACTTGAAGAGATCCTTTTTTCGGTCAGTGATCTGCAGAAGCCCGAGTTCGGTGAAGCGGCCGATGTCGCCGGTGTGCAGCCAGTCGTCGGTGTCGATACAATCGCGACTTCTTCGCGGATCGCGATAGTAGCCTTTCATGACGTGGGGTCCCCGGGTCAGAATTTCACCGTCGGGGGCGATGGCCACTTCGAGGCCCGGCAAGGGGATGCCGACCGTAGCAGCACGGTTGAACCCCGGCCGGTTGAAACTGATGATGGGGCTGGTTTCGGTGAGTCCATAACCCTGAAGAACCTGAATCCGCGCGGCAGCAAACAGGTTGACCAGATCGGGCCGCAGCGGCGCACCCCCGGAAATGATGAAGTTGACCCGGCCTCCCAGGGCTTTTCTCCATTTTGAAAAAACAAGTCGATCGGCGGTCTTCAATTTCACCCGGTCCCAGCCGGCCGAACCGGTTGCCAGGTCGTAGTTCCTGGCCATCCCGAGTGCCCAGTCGAAGAGTTTTCTTCGAAATCCCTGCAGTTGCTGGCCCCGCTCCAGGATCCGGTCATGGAACTTCTCGAGGACCCGGGGAACCGTCGCGAAAACCGTGGGACGGATCGTGCGAAGGGACTCGGAAATCTCCTCGGGAGTGACAAAAAAGACCCTGACGCTGTAGTTCAGAAACCCGTAGTGAAGGGTTCTTGCAAAAGCATGGGTCAAGGGAAGAAAAGAAAGGGCGACATGGCGGCCCCGGTCGAGTCCTTCGAGAGCGCTGAAGGAGGTCAGTGCGTTGCAGGCGAGGTTTTCGTGAGTGAGCATGACCCCTTTGGGACGGCCCGTGGTCCCCGAGGTATACACGATGGTGGCCAGATCGTGGGCATGGATCTGATCCCTTAGCTCTTCGGCTGCTGCTGGATTCTCCTGCAGGCGATCACGACCCAGCCGAATCAGTTCCTCCATGGAGGCTATTCGGATTCCCTGCTTCTCCAGTGGAAGTCCGGAGTCCGGCATCGGGGTGCCGGATTCTGCAACTATGACCGATTCGAGTCTTCGGAGCTCCGGGAGGACGGACGCAAGCTGTTTGAGATACCTGTGGTTCGAAACAATCAGAGCCCTGGCCTCGGCATGCTTGAGCACGTACTCGATCGAGTCCTGGGTGTGGGTCAGGTAAATGGGAACGTCCACCAGTCCGGCAGTCAGGCAGGCCATGTCGGCCACACAGAAATAAGTGTCGCTGTTCATGAAAAGGCAGACACGATCCGCCCGGGCCAGGTTCAAGTCCTGCAGGCCCAGTGCCAGCTGGTCCGAATACTGCTGGAATTGTGCGGTGGAGACTCCGATCCACTTTCCATCAGAAAGTCGGTTGAGGGCTTTTGGAGACGGATTGCGTTGACGGGCCTCCACCAGCAAGGATGGGACAGTTCGGCCGAGACTGAACTGACCCGCTTCTGTGTAGCCGGGAATGGGTGGGGCTCCCTGCAGATCGGAGGCAGGAAAAGCTTTTTGGCGTTGCCGCGGCTGGTAGGTTCCTTCATCCATCTGACTATGAATTGTAGCCCGCCCCGCCCCCTAATAACAGAACCGCGGGCGCCAAGCCGCCTTGGGACCCTCTTCTCGGAATCGTGGTATGGTTTTCCGGCAGAGAGGTCGCAGCCGGAAAATGAGTTGAAATGCTCCCGTTGAAACTCCGTGCCCTGCAGATTCCCTTCCTGGGCTTCGCCCTCTGGGTTGTTGCCGCACCAATCTCACCAACCTCTGCGGTCGAGGTCAGTGACGAGGAATTTCAAAAACTCTCACTCGATCTGAGCGAGTCCGCCGGGTACTTTGGAACCGACAATCTGGTGTCAAACGAGACCTCTTTTCTGCACGTGAACCAGGATCTGATCCAGGTGGCTCCCCGGGGTCAGGTTTACCTTGGGGCAGGTCCCGGCCAGAACTTCACGTACATCGCGAAAAGCAGGCCCTCGTTGGCATTCATTCTGGATGTGCGGCGGGACAATCTCCTGTACCACCTTCTCTTCAAGTCATTTTTCCTCATGGCGGAGGACCGATGGGAGTTCCTGTCTTTCATTTTTTCCAGGAGCCTGCCTTCCGAAGAGGACCGAACCCCCCGGGCCACAGTGGTGGATCTGGTGAGCGGGCTCCGCCACCGCGAGGCAGACTGGGATGCCTTCTCGGCTCGCATTGAAAAGTCATTGGATTCTCTGATGGGCCGCTATCCCAGGTTGCTGGAGGAAAACGATCGTGCCCGCATTCACTCGATGGCCGCAAGGTTCGTGAGAGACGGATTCGAGATTCGGTACGAGATTCCGGGCCGGCCGATGCTCAGTTTCTTTCCCAGCTACGCTGATCTCATGCTCGAGACCGACCTGCATGGCGAACACCGGCACTACTTGAACAGTGAGGCCGATTTTCAGATCATCAAGGAGATGCACGAAGAGAACCGAATCATCCCGGTGATGGGGGACTTTGGAGGCAGAAAGGCTCTAGCAGCGATTGGCGAAGAGATCAGGCGGAGAGGACTCACGGTTTCGGTATTCTATCTGTCCAACGTGGAGTTCTATCTGTTCCGGAGCAGGACCTTCCGGCAGTTTGTGGAGAATGTACGTGCACTTCCGATTCAGCCAGGAAGCCTCTTCATCCGGAGCTATTTCAATAACTGGTTCGGAACCTGGCGGACTCATCCTCATTCTGCTCTCAACTACTTTTCCACCTCATTGACCCAGTATATTGGACGGTTCATCAAACTGGATCGCCGTGCGAACTATCTGAACTACTGGGATCTGGTAACAAGGGATTATCTGGGCGCCCCGGCACAGCCTGTGACCATCGAAGCCAGTAGCTCGCCCCCCGGCTAGTGCACTGTCCGGAAAGTTCACGCCGCTACTTCGGGAGTCTTTTCGCCGCCAGCTTTCGGTTCTGATCGAGATTGACTGGCCGTCGGGCAGGAAGCATACGCTTCGGAAGAAGACCTGCAACCGTCTGGTCGAGATCCGGGAAGCATCGGAGTGATTGTCCTTAAACACCGGACACGTTGTATCATTCTCTCTGTTGATATGTAGTAACCCACAAAGGAGTTGGAAATGCCTCGAAAAAGCATGCTCTCTGTCCTGCCATGCGCGCTGCTTGTCGTCACCCTGGCTATGCTGGCGGTGCCTGCCCAGGACGCTGAATTGATCACCAAAGTGCAGAGCGCACTCAAGGACAAGGGATTGGATCCTGGTCCGATCGACGGACTCATGGGGCCCCGCACCAGTAGGGCCCTGCGTGATTTCCAGATCCAAAACGACATTCAGGTCACCGGGGAAATCAATAAAGAAACTCTGGATCGGCTTGGGATCAAGGGCAGTTTCTTGGGACGGGTGGGCTCCAGCTTCAAGGCAGCTGGTGGTGCTGTTGCGGGCGCTGCCACGACAGGTGCCAAGGCGACTGCTTCTGGAGCCACGACCAAGGGAGCAACCACCGGCGGAAAGGCCGTTGCCTCTGGGGCGACAACGGGAGCCAAAGCTACGGCCAAGGGAGCAACCGCCGGCGGCAAGGCAGTTGCTTCGGGAGCCACCAAGGGAGCCAAAGCTGCCACCAGCTGGCTGCCTGGAAAGAAGGGTGGAAACCTGGCCGACCGGGTCGAGGCCAGACTGAAGAAGGATCTGAATCTCTCCTCCGAAGATGTCTGGGTCAGAACCGAAGACAAGAATGTCTACCTGATCTTTTCGGGTGGGACCCAGGCCGAATGGAACCGCGCGGTGGTGGTGGCCCGAAAAGTGGATGGCGTGGACAACGTATTTATCCGGCTGCCGAAATAAGAACGTTCCACCTTCCGCGTTCCACGATTACCCGACGGGCTTCGTCTCATACATTCCCTGGATGGTTCGGCCATCTTTGCGGACTTTCGCGATTAACTGGGGAGGGCTGATGGGCCGAGCATGTGGGGCATAACTGAGAATCAGTCGGGAAGGGTACTCGAGAGTGTCGCACCTTAGAGTGAGAACAACAGTCCCTTCGGGTTCCTGCACCGCGGCTTTTCCCCAGGTCTCCAGGATCCAGGGGGCGACCGCCGCCCCGAAACGGATCATCGCTTCATTCTCTCCGCTCTGACGATGAAACTGTTTTCTATAGCGGGCCACATCAAGATCTTCAGGTCCGGGAAAGCTTTCATCGAGCTTCGTCACGGAGAGGATGCGCTCGAATTTGAAAGTCCGGATGTCCTTGCGCAACTCACAGTGGCCGGTCAGGTACCAGTAACCGAGACTCTTGGTCAGGAAATAGGGACGGACGGTTCGTTTCCGTTTTTGATTTCGGGTCAGAGAGTAATAGTCCAGTCTTACTTTCTGACTGTCTTCGACCGCTGATCGGAGCATGGAGAACTGTTCGGAAACGGGCGCGGAAGTCTGCTCGAATACGATCGGGTCCCGGTTTTGTTGCGTCGCATCGAGAGAAGCCCCAATCGCATCCCTGATCTTCTTCTTCAATGAGGAAACCGTCTGCGGATCCACTTCGGGATCCAGCAATTGAATCGCCATCAGCAGTGCGATCGCCTCGGGGCGGGTGAAGCGAAGAGGTCGATTCAACATCTGATCAAACTCGATGAATACCCGGTTCTCATCGACGTAAATATCGACATAGTCGTCGGGCTGAAACGGGGGCTTTCCGATCAGAAGTATGAAGTCCAGTTCCTTCAGCAACTCTCGGGGCTTGAGGCTAACCTGATCGGCAAGCTTCTCGACCGTGACGCCCTGGTTCTTCGACACGTAGCTCATGATAAAGAGAATGCGGTTGATTCGGTCAGTTACGTTCATATCAAGGTCTTGAGCGCCTTGCACAGATCCTCTTGTAGCTGGGCCGGCTCGAGGACCCGAACGTCGGTCTTCTGAGAAAGCAGCCAGGAAACCAGGCCGCCACGGTTCGAAACCCTCAATTGAAAAACATCCCCCGACAGTTGTGTTGCTGAGGCAAGCTGGGGACGAAGTTCGGGAACCCGGTGAGGGGTGATACTGATCCTCACATCGAGCGGTTCATGAAAGTCATACTCCCAGGGCTGCTGATTCTGGTAATGCTGGAGCGTAAAACTCTCTGGAATCTCATAGTCCGGTGTGCCCGGGCGGCGAGGATTCACTTCCAGCTTCTGGATGCGGGTGACTACGAAAGAGCGGATGTCCTCGCGCAGATGATCCCACCCGATCAGTGTCCAGTTGCCTTTCCTGAAAATGAGGCCGTACGGGTCAACAGAACGTTCCGAAGTCTGGCCTGTAGTAAAGGCATAGTATCTGAACTGAACCCATTTTCGTCGTTCCAGGGCGTCTTGAATCCGGGGCAACCAGGGACACCTGGATCCACTTCCGGTTTCGTCCCGCTGGTAGGTGATCTTGATCTGACTGGGCACTGGATCTGAAGATCTCTGCAGGGAGATGATCTTGTGTAGAGAAGTCTCCAGTTCGTCGCGGTAAGGAAAGCTTTCGTTCTCGAGTACTGCCGAAGCTGAGAGCATGAGAAGAGAAAACTCCTGGGGCGAGAAATGAATCTCGGGGAGAAACAGTCGTTCCTTCTGAATGACGTATCCCTCTTTCTTGATCTCGGATCCGTTCTGGTAGTCAATCGGAATCCCGAGAGCAATCAATTCGGCCTTGTCCCTCTCAAACTTGCGCTGATTGGATTCTTCGACTCCTCTGGCATAGTCGTCGGGAAAATGGTTCTTGATTTCCTGCCAGGAAACCGGCTCCTGGGCGTTGAGCAAGTAAGTGATGAGATCGAGGAGTCTTTCGGTTCGGTTCAACGAGTGTAGTGTATGAGAAGTGGTCGCTCAGAGCAACCGGGCATCTTCAGCAACTTTCGAGTGTGGGCGCAGCGCGCCGGAAGCTCCACAAAAGTCTTGACCAGGTGGTTAGAATCGTTTTTATTGATAGGGTCTCTTGCCCCGGAGTTGGTGTATGACCTTTGTGATCGCGGAACCCTGCATCGGTATCAAGGATACAGCCTGCGTCGATGCTTGCCCGGTGGATTGTATTCATCCTCGGGCCGACGAAGGTGAGTTTGA
Source organism: Acidobacteriota bacterium (assembly GCA_965248635.1). Classification (GTDB taxonomy): domain Bacteria; phylum Acidobacteriota; class UBA6911; order RPQK01; family CBDAPI01; genus CBDAPI01. Next base: position 2,354,072 of record OZ252114.1, read on the forward strand.
TCCTGCCACCCAGCTCTACATCGATCCCGTAGAGTGTATCGACTGCGGAGCGTGCGTGCCGGAGTGCCCGGTCGAGGCGATTTTTCCCGAAGATGAGGTGCCCGAGGAGTGGCTGGAGTACACCAAAATCAACGCCGACTACTTTGAGCAGGGCTCGTAGGAGGATCTCTGGTGGTGGATTCCGAGAGTGGGAGGAGACTCAGCGTTGGCCCCCTCTTTCATGAGCGCCCGACCTTTAGTTCCCCGTCGAGTAGCTCGACAGTTGTACCCCTCCCAGGGTGCGGATTCCGGTGACCGTAAAAGTCAGGTCGGAGGAAATGACCAGCGTACCGATAAAGCCGCCAGCAGCTTGCTCCGGAAACATATCGTCGACAAACCCGGCAATCTGCGCACCGGCTTCCATCACATCTTCTGTCGCCGCAGCTTCAACTCCGTCGACGTCGAGCAGGCGGTAGGTGATGGTGTTCTGCACGCCCGCAGTGTTGACAACAGCCACGCCGGTGCTCAGTGCGTCCGCCAATCCAGTGACGGTCGAGGCCATCCCCGCCGCAGGCCTCACCTCCACGTATACATTTGCAAGACCGGTTGCGCTGGAATTGGCAACTCCGGCTTCGGTAACAATCTCTCCCATTTCATCAGAAAAACTGAAGATGGAACTGCCGGCCAGAGGGCCGTCAGAGACGACCACCGCGTAGCCCCTTAACGACTCCGCTGAAGTGCCCTCGGTTTGCCCGGTGGTAGCGGAATGGGGCGGTACCACGAAGGCTATTTCTGAAATAGATTCGCCCCCCACGGGCAGGCTTAGGGGATCACCGAAAGGGTCGAAAAAGAGAATCGATCCGGCGCTCTCTTTGCCCGTCAGATTATTGGCGGTCAGAAGGGTACTTTGTCCCGCCCCGTCGGCGATCTGCGCAAAATAGAGGCGGTAGACAATCCCATAGACATCGACCTGGTTCTCGAGCAGCACGAAGAGTTCCCCTTCAGCGACCGAGAGACCGCGCACACCCTCCTTTGGAATACTGTCGACGAGCGCTCCGGAGAATGCATCCCGGACTCGAATGTGACCCATGTCCTGGTTGTAGTACCAGACCAGATTGTTGGCCACGAATCCGTAGTCGATACCGGTTCCGGGATCCTCCACACGCCACACCTCGGACCCATCCGACGCGTTGAGAGCAGACACGCCGCCACCGACATCGCCAGCCGAAGCCGGGCCCGTGCCTCCTTCCAGGGAAGTGAACAGGTAGAGAAGATCATAGGCCAGTGCCATGGCCGGGGTCTGGGAGAGGGTCCCCGGCAAAGCGTCCCAGACCACATCTCCCGTTTCCGTATCCAGCGCAACGAGTGTCCCGCCGCTGTTGCCGTTCACGAAAACGTAGTCTTCCGTAGCGATGATGTTGGGATTCGAGCTGCTGCCCACGGCCACCGTCCAGTTTGTAGAGCCGTCCCGGGTCGAGACGGAGTTCAGATTGCCGGACAAGTCCTGGTAGTAGAGCCGCTCACCATACACACTCAGCGGGGCTTCCTCCGTTGTGGTGGCCAATCGCCAGAAGGTGCCCGCGGGCGCAGTTGATGGTTCCGAGGAGAATCCTCTTTGCCCTAGCGGCGTGGGCAGATCCGACGGGCCGTTCCACAGGTCCACGGCCACAACCGCGTGCTCACCGGCGTAGTAGGCAACGTGCGCCGTGGCAACCGGATAGCGACCTCTGGCCGCTCCAACCGACCTGTCTTCCCAGAGTGTCCGGTCGGTTCCCGCCAGCACTTCGCCTGTTCCGGCGTAGACGGCCCGCACCGTGGTCGTTGCGGGTCCACCCAGAACCACAACTCCGTGAGCGTAGGCCGGCACGTAGTTCAAATCCGACTCAGGATCCCCGCTCATGCTGTTCTGCCAGTCCGTGGCTTTAGTGGTGATGTCTATCTGGGTGTAAATGGCCGAACTGCCGTCGTTCTCTCCAACCAGAAGTTTTTGAGAGCCCTCATGGTTATAAACAATCAGAGACTCGGCGGATCCTACATCGCTCAATGCAACCGAATTCGTCAAGTCCAGCGGGGGCCGCAGGTCGCCCGCCTGCGAGTGCAGGTAGGTCCGAGAATGCGTATAGCCGGCGGTTGTGTGACTCCCGCCAGCCCAGACAAGAATAGGAATTAAAATGGAAATAAGAGCGAAAAGAGCCAGTGTTCTTGGCTTCATGTTGAGTCTCCTATGTCTTGCACCTCTACGCGACACGCCAGTCCAGGACACAATAAAACATGCAAGGAATACCCGAACTTTAAGACCACACAATAATGGCCAGCTTAATACAATCCCCCGTCATTCCTCAAACAACGAAAGATCGGGGGAACGCTGTTGTCCCCAGCGGGAACAAAAGGCCCCCAAGTGGCATCGTGACGCATGAGAAGCTGGCGGGCTCCCAGCTTCTTTTCAAAAACATCACTCTGTCTCTCGGGGGCTACCCCAATCATCAACTCTGCCAGCTGGCTTGTCAAGTGCCTGCAAACCTTTTGTTTCAACAACTTACGATCCCATATTTGCACTATTATTCACAACATTTCCACAGGCCGTTTGATCGAGTGACTTCATCTTGGCCGTGATTTTTCTCAAGCTGCGCCGTTATCGGAGCCGAGGGCCCCGGCCCCCGGTGACCTTCGTCGCGTCTCAGGTTCCACTTTCAGCGAGCAGTCATCAGAACCCGAGCGCCAGCGAGGGCTGAGTAGTAGCCGCGGCCTGACGCCCGCGGTTCTGTTGTCCCGTTCTTGTCTCACTTCCAGAATCCACCAACTCGGAACCCAGAACCCAGAACCCAGAACCCAGAACCCAGAACCCAGAACCCAGAACCCAGAACCTATTTCTGATACCGGTGGAGGTCCAGTAGCTTGATCTTCTGCTGCAGGCTCTGGCGGTGCAGTCCGATAGCGGAAGCTGTGTGAGTCACGTTGTTCTCGTTCTGATTGAGAGCATGACAAAGGTAGCGGATCTCGAAAGCCCGTTTTGCTTCCTTGTAATTCAACCCGAAGAACTTGTTCAGATCCGTGCCACTGAACTCCTGCTCCTGGGAGGCGACAAAAAAACGAACCTCATCCGGAAGGTCGCTTTGGCGGATCAGGCCCTCGGTCTGCAGCACGACCAGTCTTTCCAGAATGTTGCGCAACTGGCGAACGTTCCCAGGATAGGAGTACTGAGCCAGCTTCCTAAGAGAAGCCGGCTCGAGCTCCGGAACACAGCGGCCATGCTTTTCGGCCGACACCTGCAGAAAGTAGCTGATCAGTGCCGGAATATCGTCCTGGCGCCGTCGCAAAGGAGGAATGTTGATCTCGACAACCTGCAGCCGGTAGTAGAGATCCTCTCGGAACTGTCCTTCTCGAACCAGCGCCGGGAGATCCTTGTTGGTGGCACTGAGAATCCGAACATCCGCCGGAATGGTCTGACTCCCTCCCAGGCGCTGTACCAGCCCGTCCTCCAGAACTCTCAGGATCTTGGCCTGAGTTTCGGGGGGCATGTCTCCAATCTCATCCAGAAACAGGGTGCCGTTCTGTGCCTGCTCGAATTTGCCCATCCGCTGGCTGGCCGCCCCGGTAAAAGCCCCTTTCTCGTGGCCGAAGAGTTCACTTTCGATCAAGTCGGTCGGGATGGCAGCGCAGTTGACACAGACCAGGGGCCCTTCTTTCCGGGCACTGCGTCGATGGATTTCGCGGGCCACCAGCTCTTTGCCACTGCCGCTTTCTCCAGTTAAGAGCACGGTCACACTTGTCTCAGCGACGCGCTCGATCAGAGCGTAAACCTCTTGAATCGGCTCACTCGACCCGATCAGGTCTCCGTAGCCTGAAGTGAGTGCCAACTCGGCTCGAAGGCCCAGATTCTGTCGCCTCAACTCGAGGTGGTCCTCTACCGAATGAACCACCAGTCGAAGCTCATCGACATCAAACGGTTTGGCCAGATAGTTGAAGGCCCCCTCTTTCATGGCCTGGACGGCGGTCCGCTCATTCCCATGGGCTGTGATGACAATGACATAGGGGCGTGGATCGTGGGACTGAACTTCCTTGAGTAGATCGAACCCGTGCTCCGAGCCGAGGTTCAGATCCAGCAGGATCAACTCGACGGGATGCTTCTCCAGCACCCCTCGGGCTTCCTTCAGGTTCCCGGCTTCGTGGATCGTCCCACTGGCGGCAAGCGCTCGTCCGACTCCATAGCGGGCTGTTTTCTCATCGTCGACGATCAGTATGTGCATCTCAGTTACCCACTTTCTAAAGGCGTTCGAACCGGTACGCGCACAACAAAGCGTGCCCCTGATACCCGCGAGGATTCGAGCCGGATCTCTCCTCCCAGCTGCTCGACACGTTTCTGTACGATTGCCAGTCCGAGCCCGGTTCCTCGCGATTTAGTTGAGAAAAAAGGAAGAAAAATGGATCTCCGAAGGTGTTCCGGGACTCCCTCGCCCTGGTCTTCAACAGCCAGGCTGAGGCGATCGCGGTCCGCACCCACAGAAATGACAATCTCTGCGCCCGGATTGCTCGCCTCGACCGCATTGGAGAGGAGATTGCTCAGAATCTCTCTCAGGAGAGTATCATCGGACTCTACCCGAGGACGGGCTGGATCAACGAGAGTTTTCAGCTTCAAGTCTTTCGATTTGAAGTCCCCTTCGAATACGCCGGCAACCGAATCCACCAGTCGGCCCAGGTCGACCTCACGTGGGGAGGCCCTCTGGGGCTTTTCCAGCCTCGAAAACTCGAGCAGGCTGCTGACGGTTCGAGAAAGCCGGTCGATTTCCTCTACCACCTTATCAATGTCCGAGCCTTGATCCTCAGTTAGATTGGGGGCCTCACTCAGGAGCTGGAGCAGGGTCTTCATCGAGCTCAACGGGTTCTTGACGTTGTGCGCGACTGTGGCGGCCATGGTTCCCAACTGTTCCAGATGGGACTTCCGAGCGAGTTCTTTCTCGGTTTCAAGCTTGGCGTGGAGAAGCCGCGAACGCTCCAGCAGGGAAGCCACCTCGTTTCCAACAATTCGCAAAGAGTCTGCCTGGAGGCTCGGAAAGTGGTTCTCCGAGGGGACCACACTGAGGAAGCCCAGATTCTTGTTCCCCGCCAGCAGCGGTAGCCGGTGGGCCCCCGCTGGCGGTGGCTCGGAGCCGGAGAACGAAATCATCACCTGCCGGGCTCCCAGTTCCCTGCGCAGAGTCTCTTCAATGAGTTCCTTGAGGAACTGCTCATCGACTGCAATCACATCGATGCGATTCAGGCTGGCCGCCAGGTCCTGGTAGCGGCCCAAGTCGACTCTGAAGGCGGTTTGAATATAGCTGTCGAGCCAGCGACTCAGGGGAGCCAGGAGCAGAAGGATCGCCACCACAAAGACGCCTTCAACGAGGAGTGCCGGTGCCGACAATTCTTCCTTCAAATAGAGCACCAGCCTTCGAATGCCCAGCAGATAGAAGCCAAGGGACAGCAGGGCGAACAGAACCAGGGCCACGCCACGGTGGATCACGATCTGCAGGAAGCCGTACCGATAGATGTAGTAAGCCACCAGCAGTGTGGGGAGCAGTGAGGAAGAAAAGCCCGCCAGAATGAGCAAATCTCCCCACTCCTCTCCCGGCAGATCCGGGGCCAGGAATACCAGGAAATTGAAGATGGGGATGGAGATAAAGAGAAAAAAGAGCTTTGAGAAGACGGATTTTTCCGTTTCCCTCTGGGATAATCGGACGAGCCGGCGGCAAAGCCATGCTGTGGACACGTAGCTGAGCGCCAGCAGGGTCAAAAACGGTAAAGTAAACAGTTCCAGCTGTTCCACTGGAGAATCGGGGCCGACCGGGTAGAGTGAACGAAGCGCCGTTGGAAGGAAAAGCAGGGGGCCGTAAAGAAGAACCAGGACTGTCCTTGACAGAAGGCGCTCCCACTTCTCGGTCGGAAATCGGTCGGCAAGATAGCGCCAGTGGGTGTGAAACAGCAGACCGGGCAAGAGGGCGAGCGTTCCGAAGCCGAGAATCTCGACGGCTGCCAGTGGAGTGGACACTCTCGACAGGTCCATCTGTCTGAGCAGGAGAGAGAGAAAGTTACACCCGTACCAGACGAGCAGGCTGGTGAGGAGAAAAAGGAGCGGGAGTCGCGGCCTGGAATGCCGACGCCTTTCCAGCACCACTCCGATCAGGAAAAGATGAAGCAGGATTCCGGCAAAATAGCCGGTCAGACCAAAGGGTACCGCCAGAGAATTCATGAGAATCTTCGCAGAGGCGGTTCATGTTAGCATGTTTTGGAGGGACTTCTCATGAGGAGAGCTGCGAACCAGAGACGCCTGTTAATTCCCTGTGCACTGCTGGTCTGGATCGGCCTGGCCTGGCCGCGAGTAGAGTCCCAGCCGGTCAAGATCGTGTACGTCGTCCGTCACGCCGAAAAAGCAGCCCAGGAGGCAGATCCGGAGCTGTCTCCGGCTGGCAGGATTCGCGCTCTGGCGCTGTCACATTTGCTGGAAAGGGCCAGGATTATTGGTCTCTTCGCAACCCATTATCGACGAACACGGCAGACCCTGGGGCCGTTGTCCGTAGCTCATGGCGTCCCGATCGAAGCCGTTGGTGCAGGCGAAGTCGAAGAGCTGATTGGAAGAATCAGAGCCACTGTCGGGCCCGGGTCGATGGTTGTTGCCGGACACAGCAATACCGTCCCTGAGATCGTAGAGCGACTCTCGGGAGCGCGGATCGAAGCGATCGACGAGACCCACTATGACGGCCTTTTCCAGGTGCGGCTGTCTGAGGGTGCGGATGGGGAGCTCGTTCAACTCAAGTACGGTCAACCGACGCCGGATTGATCAGAGCCCGGTGCGGAAGCGCCGGGATTCCCCCCTGGCTTCCGCCAGGGGCTCTGAACGTCAGGGAGCCACCCGCCACCGCGGCATTCCCGCCAGCCTCAGCCGGCGCTCTCCGGTCTGTTCCCGCGCGATCCCTCCGATCTCCGGCTTCACTGCCTCGATGGGGGCGGCGGGCTGCTTGGGAACGGGCAGTATCCCGCTTGACTCCAGCGCCTGCTCGAGGAGCGCTATGTAGATGTCATCCAGGCCAATGCGCGCTTTGAGTCGACTGTTTTCCCTGCTCAACCTCTCAAAGCGCCCCCGTTGCCTTTCATGCCGCCGGAGACGCGCCTGCAGAGTTGAGGCATACGCGAGCAGCCTCTCAAACCGGCCCAAAAGATCGGTATAGAGATCGACTTTAATCAAAGAACCAATCGTTACTCCTGCGCGTTTTCGTTCAGATCGCATTAGAACCTCCCCGAATGGAGACTTGTAATCTTGTAAGAAGCTAGCCGGCGGCTGAGAGTGACCTGGGAGACTCGGTTTTTTCCAAGAGACGTGAAAACCGATCAAAGTATGCGATCGCCCCGCGTCCCAGAAGATAGGTCCAGGCTCCCGCTGTCGAAACGCCGATCAGCTTCGCCTTGTTGGGGAATTGTCTCCTAAGACGGTGACTTGCTTCGCGCACGGCTACACCGGAGAGCAGCATCGGGATCAATTCTCGGGCCCGACGTCGATCCAGGTGGTGGCCGTAGGCCCGGGCAATTTTCAAGAACATGCTGGTTTGGATCGCGGTCATCGGCAGTAGATCGCTGACGGGGATGGGAATCGCTCCGACCAGGGCGCAGGCGATCGATGCCTGGGTCACGATTCCACGGCAAATTGTGCCTCGAAAGCCGGGAAAACCGATAGCCAGTGGGTAGAGAGCACTATCGTTGCTGGCAACAATGGCGCGAAAGAGGGGATGTATCGAGCGCCTTCGCAGGGCCGAGACGGCTACGGTTCTCTGTCCAAGAGTTTTCTGGACGTTCCTGGCAGTCTCAGATGGGTTCCGAATCAAATCGCACTTGTTGAGGACGACCAGCACCGGAGTGCCCCTTCCCTTCAACCTTTCCAGCATCACATGAGTTGCTTCCGAAACCTCGTAGCGGCCGTCGAGAAGCAACAGTATGAGATTGGCTCTGTCCAGATCCTCAGGAAGCTGACTCGCTTTCTCGTAGCCCAGATACTCAGCCAGGCCAGGCGTTTCAACGAGCTTGAAAATCCTTGTAGAGCTGGCGGACTGCCCTGTCTCGATGGTATCCAGCAAAGTCGCCTTGCCGGTCTGAGAAGGGCCGACTATGGCGATTCGGATCCAGTCTTCGGACTGGATCCCCCGCCACTGGGCCCGTACCACTTCGAGGATTCGCTGCATGTTGTCGCCCTTGGCCGGCAGCGTGTCGATGGCCTTTCTGACTCGATACTGGAACTCGGGCGGAAACAGGCGCAGGATTTGAGATAGAAACTCGAGCAGTTCCGGGGGGGCTGCGTCACCTAGTCTGGCTAGCGAGCTATCGGAGTTGTTTTCCGGCATTTAACCAAAACCCGATTCGCAGATCGCGCAGAGCTGAACGACGAACGAAACCTCCATTCCGCTATTAGAGCAGGTTGACTGGATCGATATCAATGATGACGCTTTTGCGGTGGCTGGAAGATAGTTTTTCCAGCGCATCAATGACGACTTGATTCAGTTCTTTCCGGCTGGTGGTCTTCAACAAGACCTGGAACCGATATTCTCCTTTGAGTCGGAAGAGTGCTGCCGGGGCGGGCCCCAGGACCCGCAATCTGCGGGCGTCCGAGAGAGTGTTCCTGATCTCGACCAGGGCCCCGGCGAGATCTGCAGCAATGGATTGTGTCTGATTCTCCTTGGGTCCACGGATCACCAGATTGGCGAGCGCGGTAAAAGGAGGATAGCGGAAGCGGCGTCGGAACCGGATCTCTCGTTCGTAGAAGCCCTCGTAGTCCTGCATGCAGGCGTACCTGAGGCTGTAGTGGTTTGGAAAATAGGTCTGGATAATGACTTCGCCAGGGTGATCGCCTCGCCCGGCTCGGCCCGCGACCTGAGTGAGCAGCTGAAAAGTTCTTTCGGCCGCCCTGAAATCGGCCAGTCGGAGTCCCTGGTCGGCCGCCAGGACACCCACCAGCGTGACTCCGGGAAAGTCGTGTCCTTTCGCCACCATCTGTGTTCCAACCAGAATATCGGTCTCGCCGGAGTGAAAGCTGCGGAGGATGGACTGCAGACTTCCTTTTCGTCGAGTCGAGTCCCGGTCGAGCCTGTCGATTCGGGCACCGGGGAAAAGTGCTCGCAGCTTTTCTTCTACCTGTTCTGTCCCCATACCCAGGTAATGGAGGTATTGCTTGTTGCAGTCCGGGCAGCGCCTGGGAAGTGTCCTGGAGTAGCCACAGTAATGACAGGTGAGACAGCGCCGGTCCTGGTGGTAGGTCAAGGTTACGCTGCAGTTGTGACAGCTCTCTGTGTGACCGCAGGAACGGCAGAGAAGGGCACTGGCATAGCCTCTGCGATTGAGGAGCATGAGGATCTGCTGCTGCTTCTCGAGACGCGTCCGGATTCCGTCGGCCAGCGGATCGGAGCAGAGTTGCTCAGCTCCGTGTTTCTGAAACTCGACGCGCATGTCGACGACATGGACCGTGGGAAGCGCGCGCGTCCCAACTCGAGAGCGGAGAGCCTGGTAGCGCGTTCGTCCCCCGCGTTGCGCGTGGTGGTAGGTTTCCAACTGGGGTGTTGCGCTCCCCAGAATCACCAGGGCCCCTTCCTGCTGTGCTCGCTTCAGAGCCACGTCTCTGGCGTTGTAGCGGGGCGTTTCCTCTTGCTTGTAGGAGGAATCGTGTTCCTCATCCACGATAATCGCGCCCAGGTTTTCGAGGGGGGCAAAGACCGCTGAGCGGGTCCCGATCACTACCCGTGCCTCCCCGACCCGTATGCGCCGCCATTCATCGAACCTCTCACCGTCGGACAGGCTGCTGTGGAGGATCGCCACTCGATCTGCAAACCAGGACTTGAACTGGTTCGAAACCTGCGGCGTCAGGCCGATTTCCGGAACCAGCACAAGGGCCGATCGACCTTGTTCCAGAGTGGCCTCGATACTGTTCAGATAGACTTCGGTTTTTCCACTCCCGGTAATTCCGTGAATCAGGAGAGAGCGAAACTCGTTGCTTGCCAGCTCTTTCTTGATGAGTTCAAAGATCCGTCTCTGTCCTGTCGTCAAGGGGTGTTTTCTGAGTTCGGGGAGGTCCCCGGCAGCGTCCTTCCAGGGAGACCTGTAAAGCTCAACCTCGTCGATCTGCAGGGCGCCCAGGCAACAAAGTCGCTGGAGCAGGGGGGCACTGGATCGTGTTTGCTTCACAGCGTCAGCCAACGCAATCGGCAGCCGCATCGCGGAGATCTCATCCAGAACCTGCTGTTGCCGGGCGGTAAGCTCTTGCTGCCCACCGGCGAGCGCCTGCGTAATCATTCTTCGCCTCCGGGTTGGCCACAGGCTTTCAAGACTTTTCTTTCGTCCAGCCCGGCGAGAAAAGATGGCCGGAGGGAACATCACCCGAAACGCCTCCCCGACGGGGGCCATGTAGTAGCGTGAGAGCCAGTTTCCCAGCTCCATCAGATGAGGGGGCAGAAGGGGACTGTCATCCAGAACCTTCAGGACTTTCCTGATCTTCGTGTTCTCGGGAACCCGGGAGGCTTCGCCCAGGATGAGCCCAATATGGGTCCGCGGACCGAATGGAACCAGGACCCGAACTCCAGGCCGGACACACGAGAACTGGTCTTCGGTCAGGGCGTAGGTAAAAGCCTGCTCTGAAGGAATGGGAACAGCTACCTGCACCAGGTGGAGCTGCGGTCGGTCAGGAGTGGGGCTGATAATATCCGCTCCCCAGTTCTCGAAGCTTGCTTCGAACCGCCTTCATGTCTTCCCAGACGTCTCTTTTGGCGGAGGGGTTGCGCAGCAGGTAGGAGGGATGGAAGGTGGGAATGAGCAGTGTTCCTCGGAAATCGCGGAACTCTCCGCGAAGCCGGGAAATCGGGGTGGAAGATCGTAGGAGGGTCTGGGCGGCGTATCGGCCCAGAGCCACAATGATCATGGGCTGAACCGACTCGATCTGGCTGAAAAGAAACTTCTCACATTGCTCTACTTCATCAGGTTCCGGGTCTCGATTCCGGGGGGGGCGACATTTCAGGATGTTGGCGATGTACACCTGGTCCCGCTGCAGGTCGATGGCCTGGATGATACGGGTCAGAAGTTGACCCGCCCTGCCCACAAAGGGAATCCCCTGAAGATCCTCGTCTCGGCCCGGCGCCTCACCCACGAACATGAGATCAGCATCTGCAGCCCCGACTCCAAAGACGATGTTGGTGCGCTGGCTACACAACTTGCATCTCTGGCAATCGCCCAGGTCAGCCCGGATCTTCTCCAGGGTGAGGTTCGTGTTCACGGCCTCCTGGAGGTTCCGGCCGATGGGCACATTGAAGTGAGTCACGCCGAGGTTGGAAAAGAACTCAAACTGCCTTCTGATCTGATCCATGAAAGTGAGTACTTTATAGTGGGTCTACCTGACACCGAAGCTGTCAAGCAGACGCTCCTGGTTTCGCCAATGCGGGACCACTTTTACGTGGAGCTCCAGGTACATCTTGGAGACACCCAGGAATCCCAAGAGTTCTTTGCGAGCCGCGGATCCTATCTTCTTGATCATCTGCCCTCCCCGGCCGATCACGATTTTCTTCTGGCCGGGTCTTTCCACGATGACAGCGGCCGCGATGTGAATGAAGCCCTCCTGGCGGCGGCTTTCGTCAAACACTTCCACTTGCACGGCAGACGAGTAGGGAAGCTCTTTGCGCGTGTTCTGGAGAACCTTCTCGCGGATGATTTCGGAAACCAGGAAGCGCTCCGTCTGATCCGTCAAGTAGTCCTCGGCCAAGGTCCAACCTTGTGCTGGGAGCCGCTCGACGATGTTGGCTATCAGGGCATCGAGGTTCTGGTCAGTCTGGGCCGATATGGGGATCACGGCGTCATAGATCCCTTCCCGGTCGTATCGTTCAATAATCGGCAGGATGCGTCCTTTGTTGATCAGATCGACCTTGTTGAGGGCCAGCAGTCTGGGCTGGGAAACCGAACGCATCGTTTCCAGTGCAAAGAGTTCCCCCTTTCCGAAGCGCTCCGATACGTCGACCACGTGGACCAGGACGTCGACTTCCAGGAGAGACTGATAGACGGTCTCCATCATGCGCTGGTTGAGAAGGAAGCCAGGTCGGTGGATTCCCGGCGTGTCGACGAAAACAATCTGGGCAGAGTCTTCGATCCGTACTCCCAGAATTCGGTTTCGCGTGGTCTGGGGCTTGTCACTGACAATCGCGATCTTCTCACCAATGAGAAGGTTGAGAAGCGTGGATTTGCCGGCATTGGGGCGGCCAACCAGAGCAACGTGACCAGATTTCTCCTCGGCGGAGTGGTCGAGATCGGATATCGTATCTATCAAAGTGAGTACTTAGTTGTGAAGAGGCGTTTCGATACCCTGAGTGGCTCGGCTGGTCTGAAACTCGCTGACCCTGTCCCACACGAACCGCGCGATCTCGTTTTTAGGAAGCAGGTCACTCTCAGCCTGTCCACCGAGTCGGTCCAGACAGAGAACCTGATTGTGACTTGAAGCAAACCCCCGGTCTTCCCGGGAGACGTCATTGACAAATATGAGGTCCAGCTTCTTTCGCTGCAGTTTCTCGCGACCGGCCTGCTCGAGTTCTTTCGTCTCCGATGCGAAGCCGATCAGTACCTGGCTGTCCCGCTTGCGTGTGGCCAAGCGGTTCAGGATATCCGCGGTCCTCTGCAGTTGCAGCGTGTCTGGAGCCTCGCTCTTTTTCATCTTGTGATCGTAGCGTCGGACCGGACTGAAGTCGGCGACCGCCGCCGCCATGACGGTTATGTCAGCTTTCTGGAAGCGATCCTGGACCACCTGATCCATCTCACTGGCAGATCGAACCTGAACGAGTTCACAACCGCAGGGGGAGGTGAGGTGGGTGGGTCCGCTCACCAGCGTGACTCCGGCCCCCCGCCGCTGAGCCTCTTCGGCGATGGCGTAGCCCATTCGGCCGGTGGAGCGATTCGAGAGAAAGCGAACCGGGTCAATGTCTTCTACCGTGGGGCCGGCAGTGACCAGCACCCTGGACCCTCGAAGCTGGCTGGAAACCTGCAGGCGATCGAGAACCTCGGCCACAATCTTCTCCGGCTCCGCCAGGCGGCCTTCGCCGACTTCGCCGCAGGCCAGGTAGCCCGACTCGGGCTCAACAATTCCCACGCCTCTTTCAGTAAGCAGTTGGAGGTTTTCTCGAGTCGCCGCATGTCGCCACATCTCGACGTTCATGGCGGGCGCTACCACGACCGGGGTGGTTGTGGACACATAGAGCGTCGTGAGGAAATCGTCAGCAATTCCGTTTGCGAATTTTGCAATGACATTGGCCGTAGCGGGGGCCACCAGGAGCAGGTCACTGCTGCGTGCGAGTCGAATGTGTTCGATGTCGGAGCCCTGGTTGGAGAAGAGTTCGGCGACGACCTTATGCCCGGAGAGTTTCTCGAGCGTCAACTCGCCGAGAAAGTGGCGTGCTGAACGCGTCATGACGGGGAAAACGTCGGCCCCCTCCTCCTGCAATAATCGGAGAACTACTGCTGACTTGTAGGCGGCAATACAGCCCGTGACCCCGAGAACAACTCGCATGGCTCAATCGAGGGATCCCTCAGGATCAATGTCCAGGATTTTGAATCCGATCAGATTTTGTTCCGCTTCCTGGATCGCCAGGTAAGCAGGTTTCCCCGACTTCACATCAAGCTTGGTCGGGGCCCCGGTCTGGATCTGTTTGGCGCGGGCAGCGGCCACAAGAACGAAACGAAACTTACTGTCATATTCTTTGGGAATAGTGATGATCATCTTTTGTCCTTTAGTGCTTCGTGAGCACTTAATCTGAAGCTTCCTGGAAGCTGGCCAGTATCTTCTCCGCCAGTCCGTGCCTGCGATCGCGTCGACAGCGGCCGGCCCAAACAATTGATTTTAACTCAGAAACGGCCTGTTCGATATCCTCATTCAGGATCAGGTAGTCATACTCACCGTAGGCAACGATCTCGGTACGGGCTACCTCGAGCCTGGATCGGATCACTTTTTCGTCATCCAGCCCCCTCGATCTCAGCCGTTGTTCCAGGCTGTTGAACGAGGGAGGGAAGAGAAAAACCAGATGGCTCTCGGGGATGGCTTTCTTGACCGTCCGGGCTCCCTGAACGTCAATGTCCAGGAGAACATCCCAGCCGCTGTCCCGTTTTTGTTCCACAAAATCCCGACCGGTGCCGTAGTAATGGCCGTAGACGCAGGCCCATTCCAGGAGTTGATCTCTCGATTTCATTTCCTGGAATTGATCCGTTGAGACGAAGCAGTAGTCAACTCCTTCTCTTTCTCCCTGGCGAGGAGACCTGGTGGTGTAGCTGACTGAAAAGCAAAGTCCCTCTACCTGGGAGAGGGTTGAGTTTGCAACACTGGTCTTTCCCGACCCGGAGGGTGCGCTCACGATGAACAAATCTCCGCTATTCGACATTTTGCACCTGCTCGCGGATTCTTTCGATCTCCGTTTTCCCGGCCACCGCAACTTCCGAAATCTCAACTCGACCAGCTTTTGAGAGCACCGTATTCATCTCACGGTTCAGTTCCTGGCACAAGAAGTCGAGGTTCTTTCCAACCACTGACTGGTTCGCATCCAGAAGCTCCCCGAAGCGGAGCAGGTGTGACCGAAGCCGGGTGATTTCTTCACTGATATCGGCTCTGTCAGCATAGAAGGCAACCTCCTGGGCCAGCCGGGCGGCATCCACCTCAGGCAAGTCATCGAGAGAGCTGAGTTTATCTTGAAGGCGCTGTCTCTGGAATTCGGCAACACCCTCTGTCTGTTTCTCGATCTGGTCCGTCAGGCCGGCCAGGGTAGTGAGGCGATCCCGCAGATCTTCCTTCATTTCCTGGCCTTCTGCCTGGCGGTGTCGACCGACCTGCTCAAGCGCCTCTCCCAGACACTGCTCGACCCCGCTGACGATCACCTCCAACTGACTGTCGATGTTGCCATGGCTGCCGAAAACATCCGGCAGGGTCAGCAGAGAGCCGAGATCGATGTGGCCCTGCACACCCAGGTCAGAAAGCTCCTGTGCGGCTCTCAGATAGGCTTTTACCTGGGCCGGGTTCACCCGGCCCAGGCCGGATTCCTGGCCGCGAACCTCTACCCAGAGATCCACCCTGCCGCGATGCAGGCGGCTTCGTATCTTCTTCTTCAAGTCCGGCTCCATTGAGAGCAGCTCGCGCGGCAACCGTATCTTGAGGTCGAGGTAGCGGCTGTTGACGGTCTTCACCTGAACCTCGATCTCCGCAATGTCGGTCGCTGTCGATGATTGGCCGAATCCCGTCATACTTCTCATTGGGGGTCGCCTGACTCTCTCACGGCTTTCAAACCTCCACTTTGAATTTCATACAGCTGCCGGTACAAGCCGGAACGACTGACCAGGCTGCTGTGGTCTCCTACATCCATGATACGGCCATCTTGCATCACAACGATCCGGTCGGCTCGAATGATGGTTGAGAGTCGATGGGCGATCACCAGCGTGGTGCAGTGGAGCATCAAGTTCTGAAGGGCGCGCTGAACCAGCTCCTCCGACGCGCTGTCGAGTGCCGAAGTGGCCTCGTCAAGGATGAGAACAGGTGCTTTCTTCAAGATGGCCCGGGCTACGGCAATGCGCTGCCTCTGCCCGCCTGACAGCCTCTCGCCCCGCTCTCCGATCAGCGTCTGATAGCCATTGGGCAGGCTGACGATGAAATCATGTATGAAGGCTGCCTTGGCGGCCTCCACGATTTCTTCCCGGGTGGCGTCCAGCCTTCCGTAGGCGATGTTGTTGCGGACCGTGTCGTTGAAGAGCAGGGTCTCCTGGGTGACGATCGCGATCTGCTTCCGCAATGATTGAAGCGTTACATCTCGAATATCGTTCCCATCGAATGCGATCTGCCCCGACGTGACATCGTAAAAGCGGGGCAGGAGACTGGCCAGGGTTGTTTTCCCGGCACCACTTCTTCCCACCAGGGCCACGACCTCGCCCTTCTGAATCGTGAGATCGATCTTCTCCAGGACCGGCGTCGCGTCCGCCTGGCCGTACTGAAAAGAGACTTCCCGGAAGTCGACGGTCTCCTGAAGAGGCGCCAGGGTCCTGGCACTGATCGACTCCTTAATCTCAATGTCCGTTTCCAGCAGCTCGAAAACACGCCCCGCGCAGGCAAGAGCCTGCTCAAAATGGAGGTGCATCCTGGAGAGCTTGCGGACGGGCTCGTAGAGTTTAAAAAGAGCCACTACAAAGGCGACGAATGCTCCTGCCGAAACTCCGCCCCCGATCTGCTGACTGGCATAGAGGAGAAACGGCGCAAAAAGAAGATAGCCCAGGAATTCCATTAGCGGAGAGCTGATCGCACTGGTGCGAGTCAGGTTGAGATTCAGCCCCACCAGCCCATCAACCAGGGATTCGAATCTGGACCTTTCATACTCCTCCATTCCAAACGCCTTCACGATACGCTGCCCCGTAATCGTCTCCTGAAGCGTGTTTGAGAGGTCAGAAATTTTTTCCTGGCTGGCCCCGCTGATACGCCTGACTCTTTTGCCCAGCTGCAGGGTCAAGAAAAGGACTACGGGTGCGATCAGGAAGGCCAGCAGGGACAGCTTCCAGTCGATGTAGAAAACCAGGCCCAGGAAAGCCAGCAGCAGTACCACCTGCCTGGCGGATTCGGTCATGGTTCTGCTGACCGTCTCCTGCAGACGCTCGGTATCGGAGATGATTCGGGCCATGAGCTGACCGGTAGGCCGGCCCGCAAAAAAAGCCATCGACTGGTCCAGCAGGTGGGAATAGACTGACTTGCGGAGCCTGGCCACGACATTCTGGCCGGAATAGGCCATCAAGTACTCGGCGCAGTAGAGAAAGATTCCTTTGAGCAGCGAAAACAGGACCAGAAAAACAGCGACGCGCGGCAAGACATTCCCACCCTCGAGGCCCAACCACTTTTGCAGGAATTCAAAGGTGGGAGGCCGAATCGCAGTGCTCGAATCGGAAATGGAGGCGGCTCGGGAAAGCGCGTTGAAAATGGGCTCCAGGAGCATCACGATGGAGGCCTCCAGAGCACCGCTGACGGTGACCAGTACGAGGGCAGCGAAGAGAAGCGGAAGGTAAGGCCTGACATAAGGAAACAGCTTCCGGATCTCGGCCATCTCAGAATTCTAGCAGGAAAGAGGGACGGGCGCTCCAGGCTTTGGAAAAGAGCGAAGCGGACATGTTATTCTGCTGCCTGGATGGCGGATAAGGAGTTTTTCCCTTCACCTCAGCGAGACTACCTGCCTGAGCAGCTTCGCAGGTCCCATCTGGACAAGGATCCGATTCTTCTGTTTGATCGATGGCTGCGAAAAGCCGCCCAAATGGACCCCCTGGACGCCATCTCCATGACTCTGGCCACAGCCGATGCCAAAGCTCGCCCCTCCGCAAGAATCGTGTTGCTCAAGCAGGCTGATCAACAGGGGTTCGTCTTCTTCACGAACTACGAAAGTCGCAAAGCACGAGAACTGGAAGCCAATCCTTTTGCCTCCCTGGTTTTCTACTGGCCCCATTTGCAGCGACAGGTGCGGGTGGAAGGCAGAGTTGAACGGGTTTCGGCTCGCGACTCTGACGACTATTTTGAAAATCGACCCCGGGGGAGCCAGATTGCCGGTTCCTGTTCACCCCAGAGCACTGTTGTAGAGAGCCGGGAGTGGCTCGAAGAAGCCTATCGTCGGTTGGAAGAAGAACTGGATGGCCGTCAGCCGGACCGGCCGGCCAACTGGGGAGGGTTTCGGCTTTGCCCCTCCACCCTCGAGTTCTGGAAGGGCCAGCCAAACCGGCTGCATGATCGCATCCTTTACACGCGCCTGGATGACGATTCCTGGGAAATCCAACGGCTGGCGCCCTGATTGCGTGCCTCGTTTCCCGTCTCCCGTCTCCCGCCTCCCGCCTCTGTCGGTGGAGACCGAGAGTGGGAGGAGCCTTGGGGCGGCGCTCGGGAATTTAAACGTCGCGCCGCCCCAAGGCCCCTCCCACTCTCTTGAAGTTGTGGGGCCTCTCCCGCCTCCCGTCTCCCGCTAGCTAGGCGTTCCGGATCTCAACCCTCTCCACCCTCCGGGCGCTGATCAGGAACCCGGTGTGGCCCACCATTCTCTGGGCCGGCCGAATCGACCTGGGTCCCACTCTCCAGGGCCGCAACAGGGTCTCACTGCTGCGAGCCCTGGCCCACTCGTCAGAAGTCTGAAGAGCTCGAACCAGCTCAAAAACCTGCAGAGCTGTTGGAAGCCAGCAAACCAGCACACCGTTAATACGCAAAGCGGAGGCGACTGCCTCCAGCGCCCGATGAGGCTCAGGAACATCCAGAAGGACGGTGTCGAGATCCGTCTCCGCAATACCTTCATAAACATCCCGGACCTCGATTCGATGATCGGCCAGAGTGTGACCATAGAGCCGGCTGAAGAGGGCCAGAGTGGACTCTGCCGGCTCCACGAACTCCTGCCGTCTCTCATAGGAAATCAGCGTGCCGTCGGGACCGAGGAGGCTCCGCAGAACGGTTGCCAGCGAAGCCGAGCCCAACCCTGCCTCCAGTACCCGGGCCCCCGAGAAGATGTTGCCCTGCATGAGGATCATCCCCATGTCTTTGGGATACATGATTTGAGTGTGCCGTTTCAGCTTCTGGAGGATGAACTCTTCCTGGGTAAGACGTAAGCACACGAACTCCTTCTCCTGATCAGTTACACACTGGAGGCCAGGCGGTTTGCCGATGATGTCATCGTGGGCGATTTTTCCGGTTCGCCCGTGGTGTGACTTGTAACCCGCCTGTAGATGAAGAAGATGCTGCCGACCTCTGTCATCCACGATCAGCACCGGCTCACCGTCCTGAAAAGGAATGCGCTGAAGGCGGCGTTGCTCGCTCATGGACCGAGCATATTCGAATTCAGTTCCACGTTCCACGTTTCCCGTTCCGGGTTCCACGTGACTTGGGTAGAATGAGTCTTTCCAACTAGAAAGCGAAGACGCTCCTATGGGAACTGCAACAAGATTCATTCGAGCCTGGCAGCCGGCTGTCTTGCTGCTCTTTGTCGCCTGCTTGTCTGCTGGTGCCGTTTCTGCCGGGATCTCCGAAAGCCCGGCTGATACATCCGAGGAAGTACTGCTCAGCAATGCTCGACAGGTCACGTTTCAAGGCAAGCGGGCGGGAGAAAGCTACTTCTCACCCCAAGGCAACCGGATGGTGTTCCAGAGCGAGCGGGATGCCGGGAACCCCTTCTACCAGATTTTTCTGATGGATCTGGAGACGGGAGACACTCGACGAGTCTCTTCCGGTATCGGGAAGACGACCTGTGCCTGGATTCATCCGGACGGCCGAATCCTCTTCGCGTCCACTCACCACGATCCCGAAGCAGGGCAGAAGCAGAAAGCGGAGCTCGAGTTCCGGGCCTCGGGCGAGTCGCGTCGGTATCAGTGGGACTATGACGAGAACTTCGAGCTTTACCTGGCCAGCCCCGACGGTTCGACTTACCAGCGCCTCACTCGAGCGAGAGGGTACGACGCAGAGGGTTCGATTTCTCCCGACGGCGAATGGATTGTCTTTTCCTCCAACCGCGACGCCTACACTCAGGCTTTGACTCCGCGGCAGCAGGAGCTATTCAATGTGGACAAGGCGTACATGCTCGACCTGTACTCGATGAGAACCGACGGGACTCAGCTGAGGCGCTTGACCAGGGCCCCCGGATATGACGGCGGCCCCTTTTTCTCCTCCGACGGCCGGGAGATCTGCTTCCGGCGTTTCTCCGAGGATGGGACCCGGGCTGAGATCTACACGATCCAGGCGGATGGTTCTGCCGAACGCCAGCTGACCCGCCTGGGCGCGATGTCGTGGGCGCCCTTCTTTCATCCCTCGGGAAAATACCTGATCTTCACGACCAATCTGCACGGGTTCTCAAACTTCGAGCTCTATCTTGTGGATCGGGAGGGCCGCCAGGAACCCGTTCGGGTGACCCACACCGAGGGCTTTGACGGACTGCCAGTATTTTTCCCGGACGGTCGGCGGCTGGCCTGGACCACCACCAGAACTTCCCAAAAGAACTCGCAGGTGTTCTTTGCCGACTGGGACCACCAGAAGGCCCTGGACATTCTGTTCCGCAAGGAGGACTTCGAAAGACCGGCCGCAGCTGCGGAACCGACCCCCGCGATCGAGGGAACCAGTGGCCGGATCAGTGCCCGGGATGCCAGGCTTCATGTTGAATACCTCGCCTCCGACGAGCTGGAGGGTCGCCTGACCGGCTCTCCGGGAGCCAGTCAGGCAGGTCGCTATATTGCCAACTATTTTGCTTACCTGGGCCTGGAACCCGCCGGTGAGGATGGTTCTTACTTTCAGTCCTTTGAGTTCACGGCAGGAGTCCGCCTGGGAGAGAGCAACCGACTCATCGACGACTCGAGCGCGGAGTTCCAGGTGAACGATGAGTGGCGCCCCTTGGCGTTCTCGAAAACCGGTTCGGTTCCGGCTTCTCCCGTGATCTTTGCGGGGTATGGAATCGTTGCGCCGCACCGAGAAGAGCAGGAGGAATACGACTCCTATGCCCATCTCGATGTCGAGGACAAGTGGGTCCTGGCGTTTCGTTATCTTCCGGAGCAGGTGAGTCCGGCTCGCCGGCAGCATTTGTCTCGACATGCCAGCCTGCGCTACAAGGCGATGGTGGCTCGGGATCGGGGAGCGAGAGGTCTTCTGATCATGAGCGGACCAAACGCCAGGGTGAATGAACAACTGGTTCGTCTGGGAACGGATGCCTCTCTGGCAGCTTCGGGAGTTGCCGCAATCTCCTTGAGTGATTCGGCCGCGGAGAGACTCCTGGAAACATTGGATCACAGCCTCAAGTCGCTCCAGGATCAACTCGACTCCGGCGAGCACATGATGGGTTTTGCGATTCCAGAGTTATCTCTGGAAGCTGAAGTAGACATTATCCAGGAAAAGCGATTGGGTCGAAATGTGGTCGCCCGGCTTCCCGCCCGGGGCGAAAAGGCTCCTGGCGGGGACGTGATCATCGGCGCTCACATGGATCACCTCGGAAAGGGTCTGGGTGGCAATTCACTGGCCCGCCAGGATGAACAGGGGCTGATTCACTACGGGGCTGACGATAATGCCTCCGGCACCGCCGGAATGCTGGAAATCGCGCAATACCTGGCCGATCAAGAAGCCGGGGGCCAACTGAAACAACGGCGAGACGTGCTTTTCGCGGCTTGGTCAGGCGAAGAACTGGGCATCCTTGGCTCGCAGGCCTTTGTGGCCTGGCTTTCCAGCAACGGAGAAAGGCCCCGCTCTCGACCCCTCCAGAGTAAGGTCAGCGCTTACCTGAACATGGACATGATCGGAAGGTTGCGCGAACGCGTTTCCCTTCAGGGTGTGGGTTCGAGCTCGGTGTGGGAAAGGGAAATCGAACAAAGGAATGTTGTCGCCGGACTGCCGATTACGACGAGTGACGACAGCTACCTCCCGACAGATGCGACCTCCTTCTATCTCGCCGGAGTTCCAGCCCTCAGTGCGTTTACGGGATCCCATGAGGACTACCACTCTCCTCGAGACACGGCTGAGAAGATCAACTACCAGGGAGTGGAGAAGATCGCAAGGCTCATCGCTTTGATTGCCCGCTCTCTCGCCACCAGCGTCGAGACTCCCGACTATATTGAGCAGAAGAGGTCCGACGATGAGGGGGCGACTCGAGGCCTGCGGGTTTATCTGGGGACGATTCCCGACTACCTGCAGGGTGACATTAAGGGAGTCAAACTTTCGGGTGTGACCAAGAGCGGACCGGCAGACAAAGCCGGGGCCAGAACCGGGGATGTCATCATCGAGCTGGCCGGTCGGGCGATCGAAAACATCTACGATTACACCTACGCGATTGACGCGCTCAAAATTGGCGAGAAGACGGTCATGGTGGTGTTGCGGGATGGTGTGAGAGTGGAGCTGAGTCTGATTCCGGGTTCTCGCGAGTAGCCGCCGCCTCCGCGAGGAGATCTGATCGCACTACCAAGAAAACCTCTGACCTGAAACGGAGAGTGGGAGGGGGCTCAGGGCTGCGTCCGGGAATTTAAACGTCCTCGCCCTGAGCCCCCTCCCACTCTCCTCTCCGTTTCAGGGCGGACTAACCTGATCGAGCCACATCCCGGTGCACCTGGTGGGTTTGTGCGGCTGCTCGTGACCAGGAAAAGCGGGCGGCGTTTTGAAGCGACCGCCCTGCCAGTTCCTCTCGCAGGTCCTGGCTGTCGAGGAGCCGCCGCAGGGCCGCCGCGATGGCAGTGGGAGTCGGCCCGTCCAGCATCAGCGCGGCACCGCCGGCCACCTCAATCAGAGAAGAGTTGGCGGAGGTGATGACCGGAGATCCGCAGGCCATGGCTTCGACCACGGGCAATCCGAAACCCTCGTGAAGTGACGGATAGAGGGTTGCCACCGCCAGGCTGTACAAAACAGGAAGGTCCTCAAACTCGACATATCCGGGAAGTCTGACCGGGCCTTTCAGTCCCAGAGCTTCCATCGTTTCTCGAACCTGCTGGATACCCCAGCCCCACTTCCCGGCCAGGACGAGGCCCAGGTCCGGGTGCCCACTCTCCACCACCCTGGAAAAAGCCTGAATCAGGCTCACCAGGTTTTTTCGCGGCTCGATGGTGCCGACGTGGAGAAGAAAACGCTCCGGCAAGTCGTAGCGAATCCTCACCTGCTGCAGTGTTTGCGGGTCATGGATGGGCCGAAAGGCGGCAGCTGCCGCCTCCGGGACGACCACGATCTGCGGGGCAGAGACTCCCAGAATCGCGCGGATGTTGCGTCGACCGCTCTCTGAAACGGCAATGACTGCCTGAACTTGTCTGGCGCAGCGTCTCACCAGCCACCGGGTCAAGCGCCGGCGGCGAGGGTGGAGATGGGGGAAGAGCTCGAGGCTCATGTCGTGAATGGTCAGGACCGTGGGGACGGGTGACCGTAGCGGACAAATGGAGTTGGTGAAATGTGCCACATCTGGACCCAGCTGCCGTAGAAGTCTCGGTGCTGTCACCTGAAGCCAGGGTATTCGCCAGGGAATGCTCCCTCCTGCGTCGAGTCGTCGATGGGGCGGGAGAGGATCTGAGAGGGACAGCGGCTGGTTGGAGATGACGATCCACTCGTCCTGAGTGAATTCAGCCGCCAGGTGGCTCAAGAGATGTTCAGAGTAGTATCCGACCCCCGTCCTGTTGGGAGTCAGGGTTGTTCCGTCGAATGCGATTTTCATGGGTGAAGGTTCATGTTCCAACGTTCCAGTGTTCCAAGAACTTTGAACCTTTAACCTTCAACCTTCAACCTTCGACCTGTATAGTCCCGAGCATGAACTTACAAGGAAAAGTGGCTGTAGTGACGGGAGGTGGTTCGGGAATCGGGCGGGCCATTGCGCTAACCCTGGCCCGGGAAGGAGTTGGTGTGGTGGTCTGTGGCCGCCGCCGGGAAGCCCTGGATGAAACCGTCGAGCTGGTAAGGTCGGCGGGAGGCTCAGGGGAGTCGTTGACTGGCGATGTGAGCTCCACCGAAGAGGTCGCCGACCTGTTCGGCAGGGTTGGAAGGGAATGGAAAAGGATCGATATCCTGGTGAATAATGCCGGCCTGGGCGGCCCGAATCCGATAGAGGATCCCAGCAATGAGCACTGGCTGGCAGTGATTTCCACCAATCTCAATGGGCCGTTTTACTGCACCCGGGCGGCCTTGCGCTGGATCCCGAAGGGTGGCCGTGTCGTGAACATCTCCTCCGTCCTGGGAAGATTCGGTGTGCCCGGCTATACAGCCTACTGCACCAGTAAGCACGGAGTCATCGGTTTCACCCGGGCTCTGGCCCTGGAGCTGGCCCCTCGGAAAATCACAGTCAACGCAATCTGTCCGGGGTGGGTAGAGACCGACATGGCTCTGCAGGGAATGAAAAGCGGGGCCGAGGCGGCCGGGATCTCCTACCAGGATTTTCGCCGCAGCGCGCTGGATCAGGTCCCGCTCAAGGAAATGGTTCAGCCCCGGGAGATTGGTGAAATGGTCTGTTTTCTGTGCTCTGACGGGGCCAGAAATATCACCGGGCAGTCCCATAACGTGTGCGGCGGCCAGATCATGAACTAGCCCGGATTATGCAAGAACCGTAGTCCGGTGTTGAAAAACGACTCGAGAAGTGGCCCAACTCGGAAGCGGGCAGGTGTGACAGGCGGATTTGCGAAGAATATGGGTTGGCGAGGCGTTTGAGTGGTTTGGGGAGTGAATTTCAGACAGATCTGGGCCTGGATGAGTGTCGGAAGCGGTTTTCCGGGGGAGCTGGGAAAAGCTAACTGGAGTTCAGGCGACTCAAGACGAGGTGGAAGAGGGGTTGTTCGGGGAAGGCTGAGGAAAGATGGACCCAGATGCGTCGAGTGGTTTGTCGGATCCGGGCCCCAATCTTGAGGACCCGACGACGTAAGGTTTCGATTTCGAGCTTGTGCCAGGGGGTTCCGTGCAGATAGTCGCGCAGGCGCACGAACATCTGGTAAGCCAGTGCATGCAGGAGGAGTCGAAACTGATTGGCCAGGAATCGATGACAGCTGAGTCGGTCCATGCTCAGATGATTCTTGAAGGCCTTGATGAAGTTCTCGGTCTGCCCTCGGTTTGTGTAGTGGTCATAAAGTGATTGGGAGCAGAGATCGTCCCGGTTGGTGACTACAAAGCGACGGTTGATCCCACGCTGATCGACCTCCACTTTGACAATGACGCGACGGGATCGATCCCAGCTGTGGGCTCGATAAAGAAACTCGTCAAACTGACGCTGTTTTTCCTCCAGCTCAACGAACCTCAGCCGAGTCGAATCCAGCAGCGGCTCGACCACTCGCTGCAGGCGAGGGTTTCGACTTAACCCAATGACATATTGGAGTTTATTCTCTTCACCTTCACAGAACTCGTAGAGCCGAGGCGTGGCAAAGCCGCTGTCGGCCCGAATCTCAATCTCGACATCCGTCCCCACTCCTTGTCGGATGGCCTCCACGACGCGCTTCAAAACGGGCACGATGTGAGAGGCAGCCCCCTTGTTGCCAGGTCTCAACATGGCACACACCAGGTCTCCCGTGGCGGCATCGAAGATCAGCAAAGGATGCAGAATGTGGTTTCGGTAATACCCGTGGTAGAAGGAGAACTCCTGTTGGCCGTGAGTGTGGTCATCGGTACTGTCCAGATCCAGGATGATCTTGCTGGGGCGTCTCTTCTTCAGGGAGCGCACATAACGGCCTAGCAGCCACCGGCTCAGACGTATCAGATCCTTCTTGGTGACGGAGTTCTCCAAACGGGAGAAAGTCGGCTGGGTGGCCAAGTCGGGATCGCTCTCGGGCAACTGATCACAGACTGTCTTGAGCATCGGATCCGAGCGCAGCGTATCGGCGTCGTTACAGTCTTCGTAGCCGGCCACGATCTGCAAGACTCGTTGTCGGATCAACTTCAACAGGTCATGACGAATGTAGCGTTGGTCTCGACTTTCCGAAATACAGGAACTGAAGCCCTCGCACAATCGATGTTGACGATCCAGCGATCCAAACAACAACCATCCTGCGTCGGAAGTGAGGCTCCCCCCATCAAAACGAGCCGTGATGTTTCTGTGGCTATGAAATGGCAGGGTATTCTGGCAGACTGTTTTTGACATTGCCGTAGCTCCTGTTTAGGGTCTTTGTTTCTCTAAACCCTTTTATATCAGAGAGCTACGGCCTTTTTTCTGGGCCCAAATCTCACTTGAATTTAGATCTCCTGCATAATCCGGGCTAGGCACCCCAGGGGCTTACACTGCGGATACGTCTCCCAATGACACCGTGTGGGGGCCTGCAAAGAGCGGGAGAGGGCTCAGGGCTGCGGCCGGGAATTTAAACGTTCTCCGCCCTGAGCCCTCTCCCACTCTGGCATCGGACCACGGAGGGTCTTCCTACAGCAAGGACTCGACCGTGTCGGCGATCGAGTCGGCAGTGAGGCCGTACATCTGCATCAGCTCCCGGCCGGGCCCCGAGCGAGGCAGGCCTGTGACGGCAATCTTGTGATAGCGGCAGGGGGTATTGGCAATGGCACTCAGGACCGCGTCGCCCAGCCCGCCCTCCGGATAATGGTCCTCGACCGTCACCACGAGTCCGGTTTCACGAGCGGCCTGCTGGAGAGTTTTCTCGTCGATGGGCTTGACGCTGTACAGGTCGATCACTCGGACCAGGATTCCTTGATCTGCCAGTATTTCACAGGCCTGTAAAGCCTCATGCAGGGTGACACCTGCTCCCACCAGGGTGGCACGATCAGCCTCGCTGCTGCGCAGCACATGGCTGCCGCCCAGGTGGAATTCAGTGTCATTGTTGTAGACTAGGCCTGTCTTGGGCCGGCTCGTCCGAATGTAAACAATTCCCGGCGTTTCCGCTGCAATACCCACCAAGCGGTGTGTCGACACCGCATCCGATGGATAGAGAACCGATGAGCCGTGAACGGTCCGCATCATGGCGATGTCTTCCAGTCCCATCTGGGAAGGGCCGTCGGGACCGATGCTCACACCGCAGTGTGACCCACAAAGCTTGAAATTCGCCTGGGAGACCGCTCCCATGCGGATCTGGTCGTAGGCTCTGGTCAAGAAGCAGGCGAAGGTAGAGGCAAAAGGGATTTTGCCCACGGCGCCCAGTCCTACCGCGGTACCTACCATGTTTTGTTCCGCGATGAAGCACTCCACAAAGCGCTCCGGGAATTCCTTCAAGAACTCCTGAGAATAGGTCGAATTCTTGGTGTCACCATCCAGTGCCACCACCTGGGGATGAACCCTGCCCAGTTCAACCAGGGCGCTCCCGTAAGCCTGCCGGGTGGCCAGATGGGTGTCGGGGGGAAAGTCCGGAGGCGGCATGGCTGCTGCTGTGAGCACCTCCGCCCGTTCCCGGTCCGGCGTCCTCACAGTCAGAGGCTCAGCGAGCTCGAGATCGTTTCCAATTTCTGCCAGAGCCCGTTCCAGCATTTCACCCTGGGGAACCGGTTTTCCGTGCCAGCCATCCCGGTTCTCCATGAATGAAACGCCCTTTCCCTTCCGAGTATCGGCCACAATCGCATAAGGGGTTCCGCGGTTGGCCCGGGCCCGGTCCAGAGCCGCCAGGATGGCGGAGAGATCGTGCCCATCGACAATCTCGGTGGCCCAGCCGAAGGAACGAAAGCGTTCCTCGTAGAGTCCTACGTCAT
The DNA here is from genome assembly GCA_965248635.1 of Acidobacteriota bacterium. Lineage (GTDB taxonomy): Bacteria > Acidobacteriota > UBA6911 > RPQK01 > CBDAPI01 > CBDAPI01. Next base: position 2,381,178 of record OZ252114.1, read on the forward strand.
CACCGTACATGGTCCTTTCACTCTGACCGAAACGATTGATGTCGAGGATCGCTATCAAATTGTCCACGCCCCGGTGACTGGCCAGCATAGCCGCTTCCCAGACGGATCCCTCAGCCAGTTCTCCATCTCCGGTCAGCACGTAGACTCTCGAATCCTGCCCGTCCATCCTGGCGCTGATGGCCATGCCGAGGGCGATCGACAATCCCTGTCCCAGGCTGCCCGTAGCCACATCCGCCCAGGCACTTCGGGGCGTCGGATGTCCCTCCAGCGGGCTGTCAATCTTGCGCAGGTTGAGCAGTTCCGAAACCGGAAAAGCCCCGGCCTCGGCCCAGGCGGCCCAGACAACGGGAACGCCGTGGCCCTTGGAGAGCACAAAGCGGTCATTGAACACATCCTTCGGATTCTGTACATCAAAGCGCAAGGCGTAGAAGAACAGAGCCGAGACCAGTTCTGCACAGGATAGACAGGTGGATGGATGTCCCGATCCCGCCTCCGCAGTCGAGAGGATCGAGTGCCTGCGCAACCGGTTTGCCATGACTTCGAGAGAACTGACCAGTGAAGCTGAATGGGCATTAGTCGGAGAAAGGGGTTGCTCGCTCATGGGGCTCTATATTAGTGACCAGGAGGCTGCCAATCAAACCTCGAAAGGTGTAAGCAGGGTAACCGAGTGATTCACCCTTCCTGTCTATAATAAAAGGCGCAGCAGGCTCGAGCCGGTTTCTCTGACCAGCTTCGAGTTTCAGGAGCGGAGCATCGAATGCTGAAGCCAGGTCAGTCTCTACCCGGTTTTGAAGCCAGGCGGTTGCCGGGCCAGGCGCAGGCTTTCTGGGGCGAAGCGCCGGAAATGATTGCCGGCCGCGACCTCGTTTCTCGCTCCCCTGCGTTCCTGGCCGTGGTCAAAAGGGATTGCCCAACCTGCCTCTACGCTCTGCCCTATTTTGAGAGACTGTACCGGCTGCACGGTGGTTTGGTGCCCGTCATCCTGCTGGCTCAGGAGAACGAAATCGGGGCCGCGAAGATGGTCGAGAACAACCAGCTGGAAATCCCCGTTCTACTGGACGAGGAGCCCCATTCGATAGGCGAAGAATTGGAAGTGAGCTTCGTTCCAGCCGCTCTCCTGGTCTCCAGTGGCGGCGAAATCGAGTTGAGCTTCGAGTCATTCGAGAGAGAGGCTCTGCGGGAGATTCACGAACGATTGAGCCAGGTGAATGGACTAGCGGAGACCCCTTTCTATCAAGGAGATGAAACCGTCGATGCTTTTCGGCCGGGTTGACAGAGTCGCAACGCTGCTTAGCCGGGATGCTGAGCGAATCAAGGAGCTGAGAATATTGAGATTGAGAACAAGCCTCTTGCGACTCTGCATTCTGTGCCTGGCGCTGTCCGGACCACCGCTCTGGGGCGGTGAAGTGCCCGGCGTGACCCTGGTATTTCATGTGAAGTGGGGTGCAGGGGACCAAACCGGGCTGGCCTTTGCCAACCCGACGGACCGGGTTACCAATCTGCGGCTCTTTCTGTTCAACAATGATGGCTCTCTGGCCGACCCGTTACCCCGAGAGGTAGTGATTCAACCGAATGAGCAGCGGGCAGTCGTTCTGACGGACGTCTTTCCCAATGTGGTGTAAGTCAGGGGCTTTGTCATTGGGTTCAGCGACAACATGGGAGTGGTCGGCTTCTTTCTCACCTTTGCCCCGGATGTGTCTCAGATCGATGGTGCGGAGGCCAGTCTCTTCGACATTCTCCCCAGGTCTCTTCTCTTTCCGGAACTCTTGAGCGGGAATGGCGAGTCGACGGAATTGAACGTGATCATCGGTGCAGATTCCGCGGTCCCGCCTCCCAATTTTACTCTCGACTTCGATCTGTGCGGGGCGGACGGGACCTGCATCACGGAAACACGGGAAATCCCTTCCGGTCCCTTCGGGCTGGCGCGTTTCTCGGGGACCGTGGCCAGCTTGTTCCAGGGCAAAGCACCCGCCGGAGAGTCGCTCTTCGATCAAAGCTACGTGACTGTGAATGTTCCCAACGGGCTCGTATCCGGATACCAGGAGTTTCGCAGTGAGGACTTTCGAGGGGGAAGAAACGCGCTCAACCTGCGAGAGGGGGCCGAACGGCCCTTTTCTATTTTTGGCGCCCAGGTGGCGGACACGAGCGGCATTACCAGCGATATCACGCTGATCAATCCGACTACCGATCTGCCGGCCACCCTGAACCTCTCAGTCTTCTCGACCGGCGCGGGGGACGGAACTCCTCTGACGACCGCCTCGATCGTGCTGCCGCCCCGGGGCGTGGTCAAACGCAATATCCGGGAACTGGTCGATCTACCGGACGGAGACTATGTGGGCTGGATCCGGGTGGACAGCGACGTGTCCAACATCGTTGGCAACGTGACTTTCGGTGACGAGGCGCGGACCTTTCTCTCTTCCGTGCAGATGGAAGGGTCTCCCCAGTCTCAACTGCTCTACTCCCATCTGGCGGACGGGCTGGGCTTTTTCACCGGCCTCACCTTTCTCAACATTACACCCGATTTGATCGACGTTGGAGTCGAGGTTTTTGACCCCGCCGGCAAGATGACCGGGTCCGGTGACCTCCAACTGGCCGGGTTCGAGCACGGCGCTCGGCTGCTGGGTGAGATCATTCCGGGGTTCGTACCGCAGGTAGGCGGTTTCATACGCTTGTCCGCGAGCCAGGGAATTTTCAGCTTTGAGCAGTTCGGCTTTGTGAAGGACGGGATCCTGATGTCTCTCTCTGCCGTGCCTCCTCAACGCGGATCCGGAACGGTCTCCGGGGTCGTTGTCCCGGCGGTCGGACAGGCCCTGGAGGCGGTGCGCGTGGGTGGCACCAGAGCCGGCCTGGGCGGAGGCCGCTTTCCGGCCAGCGCGAAGAAGGGAGTCATTCTGGACCCGGAGGCGAGCTTTCAACCGGGCGAGATGATCGTCAGGTTCCAGCCCTCGCTGAGCCCGGCGGGTGTGGAGTCGATGGCTGATTCGCTCTTCCTCGAGATCGACACCCGGGCTCCGGATCAGATCTGGGTGCTCCGGCTTCCAAGCGGAGTGGCCACGCTCCAGACAGGAGTCATCGATCAATCGATCCGGGACAGAACTCTGGAGGTGATCGAAGAACTCAATTCCCGTAGCGAAGTGATCTATGCGCAGCCGAATCACCTTTATCAGGTAGAGGGTGCGATTACCCCGGACGATCCCTTCTTGTCCCTGATGTGGCACTTCAGCAATATCTTTGTGCCCGAGGCCTGGGAGATTACGACCGGGAGTCCGGACATCGTGGTTGCCGTCATCGACAGCGGCGCCAAGTTCGACCACCCGGACCTGGGCCCCAGGCTGACGGGTGGCCAGGCCGACTTCATTAACGATCCCCAGAACTCTCTGGACGGCGACGGCCGTGATTTCGATGCCGATGACCCGGGAGCGGATCCTTCGGAGCAGAACGGCGTCTACCACGGGACTCATGTGGCCGGAACCATCGGGGCTGTCACCAACAATGGTCTGGGAGTCGCCGGAGTGAACCAGGTCTCCCCTCTCAGGATTGTGCGAGTGGTGGGAGCCGAGGGATCGGGCACCGAATTCGACATCTACCAAGGACTGCTGTATGCGGTGGGACTCCCCAATGTACTGGGGCAGCAGCCGGCCGGAGGTTCTGACCCCGCCAGAGTTGTGAACATCTCTCTGGGGGCTCCGGGGATCGGTCCCTTCGGTCTACAGGCTGTCGAGGATGCACTGGACACAGGTGTCATCATCGTCGCTTCCGCCGGCAATTTGAACAGCAGTCAACCCCATTTTCCGAGTGATCTGCCCGGAGTGATCAAAGTGGGGGCGACGGATCTCCTGGGTAACAAGGCCCCCTACTCGAATTTCGGCGGGAACTTCATCGTTGCTCCGGGGGGGAATCTGGCGGCCGACGCCAACGGAGACGATCTCGCGGACGGCGTGATCAGTGCGGTCTGGAACCAGGTTTCCGACACCCCCGGTTACGATTTCTACCAGGGTACCTCGATGGCCACGCCGCACGTGTCCGGGGTAATCTCCCTGATGCTCTCCGCCGATGCTGATCTCTCCCGCGGACAGGTCATGACGATCCTGGAAGAGACGGCCACAATACCCCCCGCCCTGGCCGCCAGCCCGGCCGGAGATCTCCATCCCTTTTTCGGGGTGGGGATCATCAACGCCTTCCAGGCAGTGGCCTCGGCTGCAGGATTCTCGCAGAGCGATCCCAGGCTGGGCATTTCGCCCAAGAATCTTGATTTCATCGTGATTCACGATGAAATCAAGAGTAGAGTCTTCAACCTCGGAGGCGGGACCCTGGAGGTTCAGACCCCCACCGTCGTAACGGAGTCCGGCGGAAACTGGCTGGCAGCCGAGTTGAGTGGAGAGGATCTGACGGTCAGCGTAAACCGGTCCGGACTGGCCGACGGGAGATACGCCGGACGCGTGGAACTAGCATCGAATGGTGGGGATGGGACTGTGGAAGTGCAGATGCAGGTGGGAGTCGATGAGAGCTCCGACATAGGGGACATTGTCGTCCTGGCCCTCGATTCCCGGACCCTCAATTCGGTCAGTCAATCCGACGATGCGACGTTCATCGGGGGTTACCAGTACCAGATCTTTCCATTTCCTTCTGGAAGCTATCTGATCCTGGCGGGCACCGACAACGACCAGGACGGGTTCATTTGCGACGCGGGAGAGTTCTGTGGGGTTTTCCCGGTCTCCAGCCAGCCGCTGCCGGTCACCGTAGAAACGGGCCTGGATACTTCCGGTATTGACTTCACCGTCGCGGTCGAGGAAGAGGAGTTGGCCACGCTCTCGACCCGGACAAGGAGTCGAGGAACCAGGATTGCATCCCGTCCCGCGCTGGGCCGCCTGCTGGAAGTGTTGAAGAATGCCAGGCCTGCAGGAAAAGCAAATGAGAAGAAGAGGTAGGAACCCAACAGAGGCAACAGTGAGGCAGCGCGCGGGAGCACAGGGAGTCTCTTGAAGATCGGTATCCTTTCCGACATTCACGACAACATCTGGAAGCTGGATGCCGCCCTGGAGGTGCTCAGGAATGTCGACATGATCCTTTGCTGCGGTGATCTTTGCTCGCCGTTTATCATTCCCCGACTGGCTGAGGGCTTTGACCGGGACATTCACATTGTCTTTGGGAACAACGACGGGGATCTCTTTCGGATCTCACAACAGGCGGCGAAATATCCCCACGTTCATCTGCACGGTGAGTTCGTCTCCCTCGAGATCGGCGGTCAGAGCTTTGCCATGACCCACTTTGACAACATTGCCCGCGAACTTGCGGCGGGCCAGGGCTTTGACGTGGTGTGTTTTGGACACAATCACTGTCTTGAGGTCTCTCAGGAGGGCGAAACCCTTCTCATCAACCCGGGAGAGATCATGGGCGGCCTTTCCCTGGATCAGGTCTCGAGTCTTGTCATCTACGACACCGAAACCAGGCATGCGGAGAAGGTGGAACTCTAGATTAAGAGGCACGAGATTCCGGGAAGCTCAAGCTCTCGAAACCACTGGAACAACCACTCTGCTCTTTGTGGTGAGTGAAAAGACCCGTATGATCAAGTGCGAACGGCGGGAGCAGCGAAGCGAATGAAAGCACTTTCCATAGTAGTGTTTTTCCTGAGTCTGATGGTAGTTACCGTTGGAAGCGTGGTCTCCAGCAGCGGTTATGGCCTCTCCATCCCCGACTGGCCCCTGGCTCTGGGAAGCCTGATCCCCGATCCCCTGGTGGGAGGAATTGCCTGGGAGTTCGCTCACCGTGCCCTGTCGCTGATCACCGGTCTGGCAACCCTCCTGCTGGGGGGCCTCCTGGTGACGAATGCTGACCAGCTCCAGCGTCGGCTTGGAACTGCCATGATGGCAATCATTCTGGTCCAGATCTTGCTGGGGGGATTGGGGGTTCTACAGGAGTTCCCCTGGTTGCTGAAGGTGATGCACGCCTCGCTGGCTCACCTTTTCGTGGGTGTCGCCGCAGGGGCTGTTGCCATCATCAACAGTAGAGTTGTTCCTGCTGCTGACGAAGTGCTGGATCCCGCCGCCATTCGGAGAACTCGAGTCTTTTCCTCCATGGTACTGCTGCAACTGGTGGCGGGCGCAGTCGTCAGGCACGCAGAGACACAGGCGGTCATGATTGGAGCGCTTCTGCTTCATCTTCTGTTGGCCATTGGAATCGCGATCACCGGCATCTCCATCGCGCTCCGACTCGGGTCTGCCCTGTCGGGATGGCGGTCAGCGATTGCTTACGCCATTGGGGCCGGCATCGTTGTCCAAGTTCTGCTGGGTTTCACCGTTTTTGTCAGCGCTCCCGAGCCAGGAGCAATCGGCCAGCAGTCCTTTTCCTACATCTGGCACGCGGGGTCGCACCTGGTCGTGGGCGCCCTTCTTCTGGCCTGCGGCACCGCTCTCTACCTTCGACTGTCGCGAGACTTGGAAGTAGCTGGCTAGTCCAGCGCTCTGACCAGGAGGAGGGTCAGGTCATCTCTGATGGAGACTTCGCCGGCGAACTTCTTGACGCTGTCCAGAACCTGGTCCTGCAGTTCAACCGGTGAGAGTGAAATCCCGCTGCGGACCAGCTCGGTGAGCCGCTCTTCACCGTATTCCCGGTCCCGGTTGTCCTGTGCTTCGGTGATTCCATCGGTATAAATGACGAGCGTGTCTCCGGGCCCCAGAAGGAGGCTGCGGTGCTGGTAGGATCCCTCCGGAAACATTCCCAGTACGGCACCACCGCCTTCCAGTTTGAGGATCCCGTTTGAATCGGCTCCGGGAGAACTGGAAGCCGTCGCGGGTTGGATGTCTCCTCCGCTGGAACCGCGTCGGAACAGTAGGGGTGGATTGTGCCCGGCGTTCACGTAGGTCAGTTGTCTGGTTGAATCGTCATACACGGCGCAGAACAAGGTTGCGAACCGGCTCTCTTCAGTCATTGAACAGAGCAGCCGGTTGATCTCGGTCACCACTGCGGCAAGATCCTCAGTGGTCTGCGAGGCATGGCTGCGCAGCAGGGCCTGCAGCGAAGCCATGAGCAGGGCCGCCGAGATTCCTTTTCCCGAGATGTCTCCTACCGCCAGGCAGAACTGGTCTGAGGAGATCTTCAGAACGTCGTAATAGTCTCCTCCAACCTCCCCCGCCGGCTCGCAGATTCCCGTGTAGTTGAGGGTGGGGATCTCAGGGAGTTTCTGGGGGAAGAGTCTGGACTGAACCTGACGTGCAATCCGAAGCTGCTCCTGCAGCAACCGATTCTCCCGTTTCAGATGGACCAACTCCAGGTCCTGCATCACGGTCCGTTTCAGGGAAAAAGGCTCCCATGGCTTGGTGATGTACCGATGGACCTGTCCCTCGTTGATGGCATTCATCAGGTAGTCGATCTCGGTATAGCCGGTCAGAATGATGCGGACCGCCTCCGGCTGCAAAAGCAGAGATTCACGGAGGACATCGATCCCCGTCGTTTCAGGCATTCGCTGGTCGGTGATGATGACATCCACGTCCTGCTTACGCAGAAGCTGAATGGCATCCTGCCCGGTCAATGCCTCGAAAATACGGAAGTCTCCAAAGAAGGTGCGTCTGAGTTTCTGAAGATTCGCGATCTCATCATCAACGATGAGCAGGTTGTATTGAATTGCTGCCACCTCGCGGTTTTCTCCGAAAGAATTATAATGCCTGTAACTCTCGCCTCGAGCAAGATTGTTCATTCCGTGTCACCGGCAATGTTATGATAAATGTTCAGGTGAGTTGTTTCCGGCCGCTTGAGGAACTCTCCGCCGACGGGAAAGAGAATTCCCGGCTCGGAGAAGGAACAGAGTATCCTTCTTCTTGTTCCTGGTACTGAGGGACTGCGATGAAGATCTTGAACATTTCCTATGCCCTCCCCAGCTTGCGGGTCTGCAATCAAGATCTGATGGGTGAGATTCTGGAGCGGAGTCGGAAGCATCTTTCTCTCGGAGATCTGAAGAAGCTGGAGAAGAAGATCAAAAAGTTCTTCCGAATGTCCGGGACAGACACGCGTTACCATAGAAATGGTGGTGAGCGAGCCTGGGACTTTGCCGTCAATGCCGGTAAGAAGGCCCTGGATGCAGCGGGAGTCGACCCCGAAGACATCGACCTGCTCATCTATACGGGCGTGGGCCGAGGCTGGATCGAACCGGCCACCGCCAACCTCTTTCAGCACGAACTGGGCCTGAACCGGGCTACCTGTTTCGACGTCATGGACGCTTGTGCCAGTTGGATTCGCAGCCTTTCGATTGCCAAGAGTTTTCTTGACCAGGCTGCTTACCGAATGGTGATGATTCTCAATTGTGAATTCAACTTTCGGGAGTATGCCAATCTGGAGATCACCAACCTCGACAGTCTCGAGGACAGTTTTTCTGCCTACACGATAGGCGAAGCGGCAACCGCCACTATTCTCACCCATGACGGAGACAGCGAGAACTGCAATTTCTCGTTTCGTACCTGGGGAGAGAAGCACGGTTTGTGCAAGATATCCCTGCCCAATGCAGCCGATTTCACGCCTGAGAACGGTCATCAACCGATCACGCCGATGTCCTTTTTCACATCTCCTGCCGAACTGTTGACCTTTACCGTGAACAAGCTGATCCGACACTTCCTCGAAACAGCACCGATCGCCGAGCAGGAACATGATCTGATCATCGGGCATGAAGTCACCGGGTGGGTGACGAAGAGGGTGGCTCGCCGGGTGGGCCTGGATCCAGAACGTGTCTTTGAAACACACCCTCGATTCGGAAACACCGTGTCGGCCTCACTCCCCCTGGCCCTAGCCGTAGCGGAGAGCGAGGGCCGGCTGAAGAGAGGCATGCGAGTCCTTCTGCTGATGGGCAGCGCCGGGGTGACTACAGGCCTGGGATCGTTTGAATATTAGCACTCACTTTGCCCGGCACTAGCCTCCCCTCCTGGCTCAAAGAGCTCTACAATTACGATTCTCATTTCGTCCGACTGGGGCGCTGGAACTGCCACTACCTGGACGAAGGCCAGGGGGAACCGGTGGTGATGGTGCATGGGAATCCGACCTGGTCCTTCATGTACCGCCACCTGGTGGACGGTCTCCGCGACCGATTCCGGGTCATCGTGCCGGACCACATCGGATGTGGCCTTTCGGATCATCCCGACGGGAAGGACTACTCCTACACACTGGAGCAGCGGGCCCGGGATCTCGAAGACCTGCTCGATACACTGCAACTGGATCGGCCTGTTTCTCTGGTCGTGCACGACTGGGGGGGGCTGATCGGATGCGCTTACGCGACTCGCTACCCCGACCGAATCAGCCATATCGTGGTCCTGAACACGGCCGCCTTTCATGTACCGCGAGGCAAAGATCTCAACCGAATCCTGCGCTGGTGCCGCAGGTCCAGGCTGGCCGCTTTTGTAATTCTGAGGCTGAACTTCTTTTCCTGGGCCGCCACCAACTGGGGGAGTCGGATGCGGCGCATGCCCCGACTGGTTCGCAAGGCCTACGGCTATCCCTACCGAAGCGCCAGGGATCGCCAGGCCGTTCTGAGCTTCATTCAAGACATTCCCTTGATCCGAGAAGATCGCTCCTACCAGACGGTCTCGCGCATCGAAGCCGGGCTGACCAGGCTCAGGGACAAGCCAATGCTGCTTTGCTGGGGCGAACTGGATCCGGTCTTCGACCCGGACTTCCTGTTGCAGTGGCAGAGGCGCTTCCCAGGGGCTTTCGTTCAGAAGTTCACACGTGGAGGACACTACATTCTGGAGGATGCTCATGAAACGATCGTGCCCCTCGTGCGAGAATTCCTGGAAGCTCCTCTGAAGCAGAACGATGCACCATAACATCGCCTCCCATCTCTCTTTGAGGGCCGGCACCTCGCCCCGTCAGCCGGCCATGATTTCACCTCGCCACCGCCTGACCTTTGCCGACCTCGAATCTTACAGCAACGAATGCGCATCCGCTCTGTTGCGGGCAGGCATATGCAAGGGCATGAGAACGGTTGTTATGCTTCGTCCGGGAAAGGATTTTCTGGCCGTCTGCTTTGCCCTCCTGAAGCTCGGGGCCGTCATGGTACTGGTTGATCCCGGAATGGGCCGGAATAACCTCGGAAAATGCCTGGAAGAGGCCTCTCCAGAGGCATTCGTCGGTGTTCCCCTGGCCCATTTTGCCCGGGGGCTCCTGGGGTGGGCATCCGGAACCCTCAGCATCAAGATCTCAGTGGGCCGGCCCGGGTGGGGAGGAAAGCCGCTGCAATCACTTTTCCAACTAGATCCCGGGGGGGCTAGCCTGCCGCCGCAGACAGTTCGCCCGGAGGATCCAGCTGCCATCGCTTTTACTTCCGGAAGCACGGGAGTTCCCAAGGGTGTCGTGTGCACGCACAGGATGTTCCTCGCCCAGTATCAGCTGCTCAGGGACGAATACGGGATCCAGCCGGGGGAAGTGGACCTGGCGACCTTCCCATTGTTTGCGCTTTTCGATCCGGCCCTGGGGATGACAACGGTGTTTCCGGAGATGGACTTTTCCCGGCCGGGTCGGGTTCATGCGCCCAGCATCATAGAGGCGATCCAGACCCACGAGGTGACTCATATGTTCGGCTCTCCGGCATTGCTCACGCGGGTGGTTGACCATTACGGGGAATCCCCGCCCCGGTTGCAGAGTGTGAGGAGGGTTCTGACGGCGGGTGCTCCCGTTTCCAGGAGGGTTCTGCAAGGCTTCGGGAAGTTTCTGGTCGGAGGTGAGATCTTCACTCCCTATGGAGCTACAGAGGCGCTGCCCGTCTCTTCAATCGCCGGCTCCGAATTGTTGGGGCTGAGGGGATCCGGAGGTGCGAGGGGAGTCTGCGTGGGCCGTCCCTTTCCAGGAGTGCAGGTTTACATCATTCGGATCTCCGAAGAACCATTTGACAGGCTCAGCGAGGATCTTCTCCTGGCGGCTGGAGAAACCGGCGAGCTGGTAGTCGCCGGTCCCAATGTCTCAATGGAGTACTTTGGCCGGCCGCAGGCCAACCGTCTCTCAAAGCTGAGACTTCGAGATGGTCGCACAGGCCACCGCATGGGAGATCTGGGCTACTTTGACGAGCAGGGGCGCCTCTGGTTCTGCGGAAGGAAAAGCCACCGGGTGACCACCTCCCGGGGGGTTCTTTTTTCCGTTCCCACCGAGGGTATCTTCAACCAGCATCCACGGGTGCGGAGAACGGCCTTGGTCGGTGTCGGCCCTTCCCCGGATCAAACCCCTGTTCTCTGTGTGGAACTCGCCTCCAGAAGGGACCGGACAAAGGAGAAAATCCGGTCTGAACTCCTGGAAATAGCAGCTCAAAGTGAGGGAACCAGCCAGATCGGCAACGTCCTTTTTCACAAGAGCTTTCCGGTGGACGTACGGCACAACTCTAAAATCTTTCGTGAGAAACTGGCTCGATGGGCAGAAAACCGAATCTAGGGACATCACCCGTGTCTTACCAGCTGGAACTGAATGCAGGAGATCGAATCCTGGTCACAGGTGGAGGCGGCTTTATCGGCGGGGCTCTGGTCAGGCGGCTGCGCGACCAGGGTGTCCGGGTCAGGTCGTTCTCACGGAGAGACTATCCTGAGTTGGATGTCCTGGATGTCCAGCAGGTTCGAGGAGATCTGGCGGATCGGGAACGCGTGAGAGAGGCTCTCAAAGGTTGCACTCTGGTTTTCCACGTGGCGGCCAGGGCCGGAATATGGGGCCGCTACGACGACTTCCATCAGACCAACGTCCTAGGCACGAGCTACGTCCTGCAGGCCTGTCGGGACGAGGGGATCCACCGGCTTGTCTATACCAGTTCACCGAGTGTCGTCTTTGCGGGAAGTGACATGGAAGGAGTTGACGAGTCTGTGCCCTACGCCCGTCATTTCAAAGCTGCCTACCCCGAGACCAAGGCAGCCGCGGAGAAGATGGTTCTGGAGGCCGCCAGTGAGACGCTGGCTACCGTGGCTCTCAGGCCGCACCTGGTGTGGGGGCCGGGGGACCGGCACATCATCCCGGGTCTGCTGAGGCGCGCCCGAAACGGACAATTACGGCGACTCGGTCGGCAAGAAAAGAAGGTGGATTTCACTTATATCGACAATGCCGTGCACGCTCATCTTCTGGCAGCCGAGCGCCTTACTCCTGGATCACCCATCAGCGGCCGGGCCTTCTTTGTCACGGACGATCGGCCCGTCCTGATGTGGGGATTTATCAATCGCCTCCTGGAGGCGGCCGACTTGGCGCCTGTCACGAATACCGTGCATCCGCGGGTGGCCTATGCTGCCGCCGGGCTGATTGAAATGCTGTATCGTGGCTTGGGGCTCCGTTCGGAGCCCCGACTGACTCGCTTTCTTGTAGAGGAGATGGCGACCGCTCACTGGTTTGACATCTCCGCCGCCGAGCGGGATCTGGGGTATCGTCCCCTGATTGAGCTTGAGACAGGAATTGAAAGGGTGAAAGCCTGGTTGGCAGAGACTGGCCAGCAGGGGCCCTGACAGGCGCCGGCAGAAGCAATCAGAGCCCCTGGCGGAGTACGTGTTTCTGCAAGCAAGTACTAGAATGGCGAGTCATGAACCGCCGGCTGTTTCTGTCCGCCCTGGGACTGGCACTCTCTTCGCCCTGCTCACAGGGCAGTGGAGAGAAGCCGCCAGAAGTGATCAAACCCAGGCGCCTCAGGCCGGGCGACACCGTAGTACTGGTGAACCCGGCAGGGGCTACCTTTAGCCGGGTGGATGCGGACATCGCCAGCGAGCACCTGGAGGCGCTGGGGCTGAAGGTCCGGCGGGCACCCCATCTCTTTGACCGCCGGGGTTACCTGGCCGGAAGCGACACCGACCGGGCAGGCGATATCAATCAGCAGTTTGCAGACACAGCAGTGGGCGGACTGATTGCACTCAGAGGAGGATGGGGATGTGCGCGCATCCTGGGACTTCTGGACTATTCGCTAATCCGCGCCCACCCCAAAGTCTTGCTGGGCTTCAGCGATATCACGGCGCTTCACATGGCGATCCATTCCCAGACCGGTCTGGTGACTTTTCACGGGCCGGTCGGCACTTCGACCTGGACGCCGTTTACTACCGGAAATGTTCGCCAGGTTGTGATGGAGGGACAGACGCCGGTTTTCGCGAATCCTCCTCCTGCCAGCGGGAAACCGGGCAGCAGTCGACACCGCATCCGGACGATTCGGCCGGGCCGGGCCAGAGGTCCCCTGCTGGGAGGCAATCTGACCGTTTTGTCGGCCATCATGGGCTCCCGCTACCTGCCCGCATGGAAAGGGGCCATTCTGTTTCTCGAGGACGTGGGAGAAGAGATCTACAGAGTTGACAGAATGCTGACCCAGCTCAAGCTGGCGGGAGTGCTGAATCAGATCGCCGGCCTGGTCTTCGGGCAATGCACGGACTGCAGGCCAGGCAACGGTTTCGGTTCACTCACGCTGGACGAGGTATTGGAAGATCACCTGCGGCCCTTGGGGATTCCGGCCTGGAGAGGTGCCATGATCGGCCATATCGACGATCAGTTGACGCTCCCTCTGGGAGTTCAGGCCGAGATCGACGCGGGTGCGGGAACCATCAGGCTACTGGAGCCCGCCGTTCGAATGTAGTCGGCGCTTCCCCTGGCTCCCGCCAGGGGCTCAGATCGTTTCCAAAAGCGACAGTCAGAGCCCGGTGCGGAAGCACCGGGTTGTTCCTCTGGCCTCAGTCCCTGGCTCGGCCGGGTGGACCCTCAGCGGCAGACCTGGTCGGTCAGGATCAGGAAATGGCACCCGTCAGATGGTGGTCTCCGAATCTCCAGATCACTGCGGCCCGCCCGGAAAGAGAACCGGCCCCCGGGGAGATGTCAAACGTCACATGATCCACACTCCCCATCTCCGTCGAAAAATGGGAGTCCAGCTTGATCAGCTTGCTCATATCCGGAGACTCTCCTCGACCCAGTCGCCCGGGGTAAAGGACCATCGTCCAGGCTTTTTCGCCATCGCGGATGCAGCCGACCGTATAATCTCCAGCTGCAATCGTTGCCCCTCCGACCATCAGGTCCGCCGCGACCTTGAGATTGGCTCCACGCCGAAAATCGCCCACGCCAACCTTCGCAACGTGGTCCATGTTGATCGGAGCCGTGAAGTACTGAAGCGTGACTTCGCTGTCGCCCACTTTGGCTGTTACGGATTTGCGCATGTGGGGATGGGCCAGCACCAGAGACATGACGAGACCGGCCGTGAGCAGAATCAATATAGACTTTTTCACCAGACATTCCTCCCTTTTGCTTCCTGCTTAGAACCTCTCTGTGCCCGGTGCGGCACAGATGCAAATTATTCTCTCACAGGCTGCAACCTGCCCTCAATCCCAGCCATCCCAATGAAGAGGCTTTTTGCCAGCTGGCAAAAAACCTTCCGCTCACTCAAAATGGGCAGCACTTCAGCTAAGGAGTTGGTATGAAAACAATGATGTCGAAGCAGTGCAGGACCCGGTGAAACTCGACAAGATCATGCATCATCGCTGCAGGCTTCTGGCCGGTTTGACAGTTCTAACCCTGTTGACCGGTTGTCGACCCGATCCGCTTGGACCCTTCCGCCGGGCCGAGAGCCAGATCACCGCCCGCTCACTGCTCAGGGACGTGGAAGCACTTTCTTCAGACCAGATGGAAGGCCGTGCCACCGGCACGCCTGGCGAAGACAAAGCAGCCGCTTTTATCTCCGAACAGTTTGCTCAGGCCGGCCTGCTTCCACTGCAGGTCTCCGGGGCAGAGACGGCTCGAGTCCATGCAGAAGACTACTTTCAGCCGGTCCGCCTGGTTGGAATGAAGAAAGTAGTCGACTCTTCGCGACTCGAGATCACCAACGAATCGGGATCCCTGGCCTTCACGCCCGGCAAATCTCTGACCTTCTGGTCCACTGCCCAACAGAACTCAGTTGACATCACGGATGCACCCCTGCTGTTCGTGGGCTACGGCGTGGAGGCTCCCGAATACGATTGGGATGACTTCAAGGGGGTCGAAGTACGGGGGAAAGTCCTGCTCTTTCTCAACGATGACCCTCCGGTGGCGGAGAATGGCGTGGAGCTCTTCGGCGGCGAGGCACGTACTTATTATGGACGCTGGACCTACAAGTTCGAGCAGGCCATGAAACACGGCGCGGCCGGTGCCTTCATGATCCACACCACCGAGTCAGCCAGCTATCCCTTCTCGGTTGTTCAGAATAGCGGCATCAACGAGAGTTTTGCTCTGGACCTGTCGAATACCGGATACCAGGTCAATCTGCTGGGATGGGTCGACCGGGAGCTCAGTGAGGCCATCGCACGCTCCGCGGGAAAGACTCTCGAGGACCTCTTCTCCCTGGCCGCTCAGCGCAGCTTTGCCCCGATCGACACGGGATACCGGGTCACCGCCCGCGTCGAGACCACTGTGCGACGTCTGGAGAGTAAGAATGTAGTCGGGATGCTGGAAGGGAGCGATCCGGCCCTCAAGGATCAGGTGATTGTCTTTTCGGCACACTATGACCATCTGGGGGTGAAATCCGGGGCCGAGGGAGAGGATCTGGTTTTCAATGGTGCCTGGGACAATGCTTCAGGAACGGCCTGCCTGTTGAATCTTGCCCGGGCCTTTGCCTCCCTGCCCGAGCGGCCCCGCCGCTCGGTGGCCTTCCTGGCCTGTGCCGCCGAAGAGCGAGGTTTGCTCGGAAGTCGCTGGTTCGTCTCCAGACCGCCCTTCGAACTGCGCCGAATCGTGGCTAATTACAATATCGACATGACCCAGATATTCGGAGTGACGACGGATGTTCCCGCCATTGGCCACGACTCGAGTACTCTGGGGGACGACTTGCGCTGGGCCGTGAAGCGATGGGAGGGAGACGCTCCCGGCTCGTTGCATGTGGTCGGCGACACGAATCCTGCCGCCGGCAGCTTCTACCGTTCCGATCAAGTGAACTTCGCCAAGAAAGGGATCCCGGCGCTCTTCATCAAGCCCGGCACCAGATACATTGAGACTCTGTCATTCGATGTGGAGGAATACCACACCCAGCATTACCATCAGGTCAGTGACGAAGTGAACGAGTACTGGGACCTCGCGGGTGCTGGGCGAGACATGCGCATCCTCTTCCGGGCCGCCTTGAGAACTGCCAGCCACGATGAGATGCCTCGCTGGGTGGAAGGGAACGAATTTGAGGCGGCCTGGAAGGCGTTACACGGGCGCTAGTCCACTAGCGGCTGGGTCCGGGAAAGCGGGAGGCGCGTCGGGGCGACTCCCGGGAGGATTAAAACGGTCGCTGCCCCGACGCGCCTCCCGCTTTCCAATCTGGAATCTGGAATCCGATTAATCTCGGCGCCCCATCAGTATGAAAGCGTAGTAGAGGAGCGTGCTGATGGCCTGGAGGGCGCCGGCTACATAGGTCAGGGCTGCCGCATTCAGAACCTTGTTGACTCCCGCCATCTCCTGGCTGGCCAGAACCCCCTGGTTGACCAGGAGTTGCTTGGCTCTCTGGCTGGCGTCGAACTCGACGGGCAGTGTGACCAGCGCGAACACGACAGTTGCAGCAAACAGGGCTAGACCGAACCATGCCAACCCATTGAAGGTGATCAGATACCCGATAATGAAAAGGATCGGTCCCGCCCAGCTTCCCAGCCGGACCGATGGGACCATGACCGAACGCAGTCCCAGAGGCGCATACTTCTGAGCGTCCTGGAGGGCATGCCCCATCTCATGGGCGGCAATTCCGGCAGCGGCCACGCTGTGACTGTCGTGCACCGCCGGGCTCAGTCGCAGGACCTTGGTTCGAGGGTCGTAGTGGTCGGATAGAAACCCCTTGGCCCGTTCCACTTTGACCTGCTGCAGCCCGTTCGAGTCCAGAAGGCTCCTGGCCACCTGGGCTCCCGTGACGCCCCGCATGGTGGCCACTTTGGAGAACTTCGCAAAGTTGGCCTTGACCCGGGCCTGAGCAAACAGAGCCAGCAAAATCGCTGGAAGACTGAACAGAATGTACATAGGATCAATGAAAAACATTTCGTTCTTACCTCACAGAAAAATGCTCAGCCCATTATCTAAGATGTGCCGCCCGGGATGTCAAAGTTCGAACTCCGACTTTCGAACTTCGACTTTCGAACTTCTATAGAAACTCCGTGCCAACCGAGTCGGCCACCATTATCCCCTCGTGAGTCAACCGCAGGTGAGGGCCGTGCCAAGAGACCAGGTCGAGTTCGATCAACTCTTCGATGCTCTCACCGTAGGGGCCGGGAGAGTCCAGCCCGAACTTGGCCGAAACCCGATCCAGGTGGACTCCTTCATCAGTACGGAGCCGGAGCATGATTTCTTCACCCAGAGCCTCTGGTGGATCCAGTACTTCTACGAAATCCAGCGGGGGTGGGTCGGAATCGGCTTCTGCGTAGGTCGCGATCTGCCGCGTGTTGGCCCAGCGGACTCCCTCGATGTAGGAGGCAGCACTCACACCGACGCCCAGCGTGGGCCGGTTCTGCCAATAGCGTTGGTTGTGAAGACACTCATGCCCCAGCTTCGCGAAGTTGGAAATCTCATACTGTCGGTACCCGCAGGATTCTAACCGCCGGATGGCGCTCTCGAACATTTCGGCGGCGATGCCATCGTCCGGGGGAATCAGCTCTCCGCTCCGCATCTTCGCGAAAAACTCCGTTCCCTTCTCGAAAGTCAGATGGTAAAGAGAGACGTGTCCCGGATCGAAGTCCAGGGCTTCGGCGATATCCGACTCCCACTCCGGCGGTGCTTGAGCCGGGAGAGCGAAGATCAAGTCGACGTTGAGCCGGCTGAACCCGCTTTCCCGGATGAATTGCAGAGCTCGTTTTGCCTCAGCCGCGGTATGAGCCCGTCCCAGCAGCTTCAGATGTCGATCCTGGAAGGACTGGACCCCCAGGCTGATGCGATTGAAACCGAGCTGCAGCAAGCCATCAGCCTGGTTCTCGGTCAGGCTGCCAGGATTGCACTCGATAGTCGCCTCATCTAGTTTGGACAGATCGAAACTGGATCGAACGGCGGTGAACAGCCGGCCCAGTTCCGCAAGGTCCAGCTCGGAAGGTGTGCCTCCTCCCAGGAACAAGGTCGAGACGCAGCTCCCCGCCCACGGAGAGGAGCGGATTTCGCGCTCCAGGGCGTCCAGGTAGCGTCGCCGCAGAGCCGGCTGCAGAGGGTCGGTTACAAAATCACAGTAAGGGCACTTCCGCAAACAGAAAGGGATATGCACATAGACGCCCAGGTCGTCCAGAGGACCGTTCCCGACGGGAAGGCTTGCTGCCCCAGCAACGACCTCGATCTGCCCGGCGGTCTTTGACGCCTTCGATTGTCGCTTACTCACTGCCGACCTTGAGAACACTCAGAAAGGCTTCCTGAGGGATTTCCACCCGGCCCACGGACTTCATTCGCTTTTTTCCCTCTTTCTGGCGGGCCAGCAGTTTTCGCTTGCGGGTGACGTCTCCGCCGTAACATTTGGCGATCACATTCTTGCGCAGAGCGCTGATCCTCTCTGCCGCGATCACCTTGCTTCCGAGAGCTGCCTGCACTCGGATCTCGAAGAGCTGTCGCGGCAGGATTTCCCGGAGACGCTGAACCAGTGCCTTACCACGGGCAAAGGCCCTCTCCGCATGGGTAATGAAACTGAGCGCATCCACAACCTCGTTGTTAATGCGAATATCCAGTTTGACCAGCTTGCCTGGCCGATAACCCATCCATTCATAGTCGAAAGAGGCATAGCCCCGACTTCGGCTCTTCAGAGTGTCGAAGAAATCGAGGAGGATCTCCGCCAGCGGGAGTTCATAAGTGAGCACCACCCGTTCAGGGCCCGTGTACTCCATGTGCTTGAAGGTTCCGCGCCGGTCTTCGCACAATTCCATGCAAGAGCCCACGTAGTCATTGGGGGTGAGAATCGTGGCCAGCACGTAGGGCTCTTCGACCAAGTCAATGTCACCGCGGTCGGGCCAGGCGCTGGGATTGTCGAGTACCTGAACCTCGCCCGCTTTCAGGTTGAGTTTGTAAACAACCGAAGGGGAAGTGGCCACTAGTTCGATTCCGAATTCTCGTTCCAGCCGTTGTTGGATGATCTCATTGTGGAGCAGGCCCAGGAACCCGCAGCGAAATCCAAAGCCTAGGGCTGCGGAAGTTTCGGGCTCGAATGAGAGGGCCGCGTCGTTGAGTTGAAGCCGTGAGAGTGCTTCTCGAAGCTCGGGAAACTCGTCCGTCTCGACCGGGTAAAGACCACAAAAAACCATTGGCTTGGCAGAGCGATACCCGGGCAGGGGTTCGGTGGCGGGTCGATTCGCCAATGTCATAGTGTCGCCGACCTGGCACTGTCCGATCGACTTGATGGCGGCATGCACGAAACCCACCTGTCCGCTTCCCAACTCTTCGGCCGAACGCATCTCGGGAGCGAAGACGCCAACACCGCTGACCTCGGCCTCGTGGCCGGACGCCATCATGCGAATGCTGGTCCCCTTGCGGATCATCCCGTCGAAAACGCGAACATGAGCGATGGTGCCAAGATAAGGATCGAAATGACTGTCGAAGACCAGAGCTCGCAGAGGAGCGCCGTCCGTCCCCGCCGGGGGAGGCACCCGCTGAATCACCGCTTCCAGAATTTCGACTATCCCTTTCCCTTCTTTGGCGCTGGCCAGCAAACCGGACGAGCAATCGATGGTCAGAGTCTCCTCGATCTCTCGTCTGACCCGTTCGGGATCAGCTGCGGGAAGATCGATCTTGTTGATCACGGGAACGATTTCGAGGTTGCTGTTGAGAGCCAGATTGACGTTGGCCAGGGTCTGAGCTTCGACGCCCTGGGCGGCATCCACCACCAGAATGGCGCCCTCACAGGCGGCCAGACTTCGAGAGACCTCGTAGGTAAAATCGACATGCCCGGGCGTATCGATGAGGTTCAGTTCGTAGTCCTGTCCATCCGCGGCAGAGTAGGAAAGTCGCACGGCTGCCATCTTGATCGTAATCCCTCGCTCTCGCTCCAGATCCATCTTGTCCAGCACCTGGTCGCGCATCTGACGTACTCCGACCGTCCCGGTCAATTCCAGGATGCGATCGGCCAGGGTACTCTTTCCGTGGTCGATGTGGGCGATAATGCAGAAGTTTCGAATGTGAGCTCTGTCCATGTCAGTCTCTGCTGCTTACTCCCGGTGGCGAGCACGAAGTATCATTATGACTGGTTGATAGTGACGGTGTATTGGACAGGCCGGTGCGAGATTCCTCCAGGCGCGAGTCATGTTAGTGAGAGAGAGCTGAATGTTCTTTTTGATGACGGGTGTTCTGGCCGGGGTCCTGATTGTGCTCCCCGCCTGCCTCACCTGGATCGCTTCCCGGCTGCTCAAGAGGCGCTGGGGAAGGCGCATCGTGCGATTCTCGCTCTACTCCTTTCTGGGGGTCTGGCCCACGGTCACCTTCCTGCTCATCCCTCTTCTTTTTGCCCGTCTGCTCTCGGGTGCGGGTACCAGGCCCCAGGATATCCGGCTGACAATGGACCCGGAAGAATTCGGTTGCCGTTTTGAGGAGGTGGCCTTCAAGAGCGCCGACGGAATTGATCTGGCCGGCTGGTGGATGGCGGGCGATCCGGAGAAAACTGCACTTGTGATTGCGCATGGTCTCTTCCGGGATCGAAAGGAAGTGACCGAACGCGGCTGCCAGCTTCGCCAACTGGGTCACAGCGTGCTGGTCTACGACCTGAGAGGGCACGGGAAAAGCGGACCCGGGCCCATCACCATGGGTTATCAGGAGAGATTCGACGTTCTGGGAGCGGCCCAGTTCGCGTGGCAGCGTCAATCCTCGGCTCTCGCCGTGATGGGGATTTCGATGGGAGCTGCCGCCGGTCTGATGGCGGTTTCCGAAATGACAAAGGCTCCCAGGGCCATCATCGCGGACAGCAGTTTTACCAGCTTGCGAGACACGGTCCGTCAGCACACCCGGCTGTTCGTGGGCCTGCCCGGTTTCCCCTTTGCAGACGTTTTTGTCTGGAATCTAACAAGGCTGGGAGGCTTTTCGGAAGATGCTTTCGATCTGCCACGCGTTGTCGGGGAGTCGGGAAACTGGCCCCCGACGCTACTCATCTACGGCAGCGAGGACGAAAGAATGCCTGCCCACACCGCCAGGTCTTTGTTTGAGGCTCTGCCGACGACCCACAAGAAACTGGTGTTCTTTGAACAAGCGAATCATGGAGACGCCTGGGACGCAAACCCGGACCGCTACCTGTCCACGATCACGAACTTCCTGCAGGAGCAGGGTGGTACGGCCGTGGGCGCTCCCAGCGGACAGGCAGGCACGAATGAGTAGCGTGTAGAATCTAGGCTGGACCCAGAATGGAAGTGAAGCAATGAACAAAGAGACTTTGTCGATCTTGCTGGCTTTGACTCTCCTGGCTGCTCCGGTCGCAGCCCAGCAGGTGCAGGTTGAAGAGCACCTCCTCACCAACGGGATGAGATTCCTTTTGGTGCCTCGGCGCGGAGATCCGAATGTCGCTGCCGGGTGGGTAGCCCGGGTTGGCTCTGTGAACGAAAGGCCCGGGATCACAGGTCTTTCGCATCTCTTCGAGCACATGATGTTCAAGGGTACCCACACCATCGGCACTCGGGATATCGAAGAGGACCTGAAGATCATCGCCCAACTGGATGAGACCAAGGCCCGGCTGGCGGTTGAAGAGCAAAACATGATCGATCGGCTGAGACTGGGTGAAATCGATGACCTGGTAAATCCCGAGAGCAGAACTGAGAAGCACCAGCAGCTCCTGGACGAGTTCGATCGTCAGCTGGCGTTGCAGAAGGAGCTTTTGGTCAAAAGCGAATTCGACCGAATCTATAAAAATGCCGGTGCCAGCAGTATGAATGCGGGAACCAGTGAGGATTTCACCATCTACTTCATCAATGTCCCGGCCAACAAGTTGGAACTATGGTTCTGGATGGAGGCCGATCGACTCTCCAATCCGGTTTTTCGCGAGTTTTATGCGGAGCGAGACGTGGTTCGCGAGGAGAGGCGACTCTCTGTTGAGAGCACCCCTACGGGCCGGTTTCGGGAGGAGTTCGACTCCCTGTTCTGGACCTCCCATCCTTATTCCTGGCCGGTAGTGGGCTGGCCCAGCGACTTGGACGGAATCACACGCAAAGAGGCGATGGATTATTTTGCGGTCAATTACGCTCCCAACAATCTTGTTGTCTGTCTGGTGGGTGAGTTCGATCCGGCGGGGGCGAAACGACTCGCCGACAAGTACTTTGGCCGTCTTCAGCGTAGTCCGATTGAGCAACCTGCCGTGCGGACCCGTGAGATCGAGCAAATGGCGGAAAAGCGGATGGTTGCCTATGCCGAGACCAACCCTGAGGTTGAAATCCGCTATCACACGGTTGCCGACGGCCACCAAGACGATGCCGCACTGACCGTACTCGGGACTCTACTGAGCGGCAGAACGGGTCGCTTCCACAAAGCCCTGGTGGACGACCAGCAGGTTGCCAATCAGGTTTCGGCAGGGCAGACCTCTCGCAAGTGGGCGGGCTCTTTCTCCATCTCGGGAGTTG
This sequence comes from Acidobacteriota bacterium, assembly GCA_965248635.1. Taxonomy (GTDB): domain Bacteria; phylum Acidobacteriota; class UBA6911; order RPQK01; family CBDAPI01; genus CBDAPI01. The sequence goes on from OZ252114.1 coordinate 2,403,635, forward strand.
CCAAGCCGGGAAAAACACCCGAAGAAGTCGAACAAGCTATTTACCGAGAGCTGGACAGGCTCAGAGAGGAACCGGTCGGCGAGCGCGAGCTCCAGAAGGTCAAGAATCGCTACGCGGCCAGCGCTTTTCGGCGCATGGAAAATAACTTTTCCTTGATGTTTCAGCTTCTAGTCGCCGAGTCCAACCGAGGCTGGGAGTCCTTCAACACGGATCCTGCCCTGATCCAGGCTGTGACAGCGGAGGATATTCAGCACCTGGTTGGAAAGTACTTCCGCCCTGAAAACCGCGCTGTAGCCATCTACTACACCAAGAAGTCGGAGGCCGGTGAGGCCGAGCCGGATCCGCTCCTGTCTTCCCTGTCCCCCCAGGAGAGGGCGGCGATTCAGCCCATGCTGGCCCAGCTGAACCAGGCTCCTCTTGACCAGATCCGGCAGCAACTGTCGCAGATGGCAAGGAGCGAGGGGCAGGTTCCGGAGGAGCAGAGGAAAGTGTTCGACGTTTTCAGGCAACTGTTGGAAAGACGGTTGGAAGAACTGGAGGGGGAAGGTCAATGAGAAGCAATACCACACTGCTCACAGGTATTGTCGTTTTCCTTTTCGCCCCGTTTCTTGCAGGTCAGGGTGAAATCGCTTCTCATCCGGACCAGCTTCTCTTTCCCCCGCTCGAATACGAGCCCCCGCACGCCAGCCAGCATCGACATGTCTTGAGCAACGGTGTAGTCGGCTTCTTTGTTGAGGATCACGATCTCCCTCTGGTGAACGTCAGCCTCGTCATTCGGGCCGGTTCCCACCTGGATCCCGACGACAAGCGGGGTCTGACAGAGGCGGTTCTTTCCCTGCTCAGGAGCGGGGGAACCCAACGCTGGACAGCCGAAGAATTTGACGAAGAAGCCGATTTTCTGGCGGCCTCCATCTCCACGTCGGCAGGACTTAACTCCTGCGGTGCCGACCTGAACGTTCTGACCAAGGATCTGGACAAAGGGCTGGACCTCTTCTTTGAAATGCTGAAGAACCCGGCTTTCCAGCAGGATCGGCTCGATCTCCACCAGAGCCGGGTACTGCAGAACCTGGAGCGGCGGAATGACAGGACTTCCTCTATCGAAAGGAGAGAGTGGGCTCGATTGATGCGGGGCTCGAATCATCCCAGCAGTGCGCAGACGACGACCGCTGCCATCGAGTCGATCAGTGTCGCGAATCTGAGATCCTTTCATCAAAAGTACTTCCATCCGGCCAACTTCATCTTCGCAGTGTCCGGGGACCTCGACACGGCAGAAATGAAGGCCCGTCTGGAGAGTCGCCTGCAGGGCTGGGAGGCCGGGGAGAGAGCGCCTCGAATCGAACCGCCTGACCATTCCCCGGTCCCGGGGGTCTACCTGGTGAACAAGGCAGACGTGAACCAGGGCCGTGTATCGATCGGACACCTGGGAATCGAGCTGGGGAATCCCGACGAGTTTGCCATTGACCTGATGAATGACATCCTGGGCGGCTCGGGGTTCACTTCCAGGATCCTGGGCCGGGTCCGGTCGGATGAAGGGCTGGCTTACAATGCCGGTTCCAGCTTCTCAGCCGGAGCTTATTATCCGGGTAGCTTTCGGGCCGGGTTCGAGTCCAAGTCCCGAACCTGTGCGCAGGCCACACAGATCATACTGGATGAAATCCAGAAGATTCGCGCCGAGAAGGTGAGCCAGGAGGAGCTCGAGACGATCAAGAACCATGCCGTCGAAATCTTTCCCCGCTTTTTCTCCTCAGCCCGGGTCGTGGCGGGAACCTTTGCGACAGACAAGCTGATCGGACGGGATCCCGACTACTGGACCCACTACCGCGACAGGCTGAAAGCGGTTACCGCCGAGGATGTCCTTCGAGTTGCCCGCGAGTACCTGCATCCAGACCGTATGGTGATTCTGGCAGTCGGCCAGGTCGAGGATATGCTGAAAGGGAAACCGGATCGGCCTGAATACTCGTTTCAGAAACTGGCGCCGGACGGAAAAATCACGATGATTCCGCTCCCTGACCCCGCGACGCTGGTCTATCCGGATCAATGAGGCTCCGGCATCTGGTTACCGCGCAGCCATCAGAACCCGAAGCGAAGCGAGGGCTGAGTCGTAGCCGCGGCCTTCGCCCGCGGTTCTGTTAACGGAGCCCCGACCGTGAGGGAGGGGAGATCACTGTGCTACTCTGGCCGCGTTGTGACACTGCAGGAATTCAAGGCATCCGCTGCAAAAGGGAATCCCCCCGAGGGTCTGTCCCCGGAGCTTGTGGCACTCTGGCATGACTTCAAGCAGGACTGGCACGGCGCCCACCAGATCGCACAGGACATCCACACCCCAATCGGCTCCCGCATTCACGCCTATCTGCACCGCAAAGAAGGTGACCTGGGGAATGCCCGTTACTGGTACCGAAGGGCCTCTGAGCCGGAATTCCCTGGTACGCTGGAAGAAGAATGGGTTGAGATCGCCGGAACTTTACTGGAAAACTCGGAACCCGGAACTCAGAACGCGGAACCCGGCACGAAGGGGTAAGCTAGGACCGTGATCAAGACCGATCGAGTGCTTCGAAAGGCCGAAGAGGGGGAGCGGATAACCGCCGCCGAGGCTCTGCAGCTGCTCGGGTCGTCACAGCTCACCCGCATCGGACGGGCGGCTGACGTGGTCCGCAGTAGGAAGCATCCGGAGGGGGTGGTTTCCTTTCTGATCGACCGCAACATCAGCTACACGAATATCTGTGTGGCGCGCTGCACGTTCTGTAACTTCTACAGGAAACCGAAGGCAGCTGACGGGTACCTCCTGGAGAAGGAGGAGATTTTTCGAAAGATCGAAGAGACACTCGAACTGGGCGGGACCGGTATTCTCATGCAGGGGGGGATGAACCCGGACCTGAAGATCGACTACTACGAAGACTTGTTGCGTTCGATTCGAAATCGCTACAAGATCCACCTTCACTGTTTTTCTCCCCCCGAGATTGTCGTTCTGGCCAGGCTCAGCAACCTGTCGCTTGGGGAAGCGATTCGCCGGCTCAAAGCTGCCGGCCTGGACTCCATACCGGGAGGCGGGGCCGAGATCCTTAGCGAGCGGATGCGGCGGGAGATCAGTCCCGGCAAGTGCAGCGCCGAGGAGTGGCTGGACGTGATGAGAACTGCTCATGAGGAGGGCCTGGTGACGACAGCCACGATGATGATCGGGGGAGGAGAGACCCTGCAAGAGAGGGTGAAGCACCTGGAGAGGATTCGTTCGCTGCAGGATGAGACGGGCGGTTTCGTTGCCTTTATTCCCTGGAATGTTCAACTTGAAAACACCCCGATGGGTGAGACCATCACCGAGTTGGTGGCAGCGGTCGAGTATCTGAAGCTTCTGGCAGTCAGTCGACTCTTTCTCGACAACATTCAAAACATTCAGGTCTCGTGGCTGACACAGGGCTTGCGGGTGGGTCAGATTGCCCTCCATTTTGGAGCCAATGACGTGGGCAGTATCATGATCGAAGAGAACGTCATCAGTACGGCCGGCGCTCATTACCAGGCCAGCCGCTCCGATCTGACGAGGCTGATTGAGGGGGCGGGTTTCATTCCCGCTCAGCGCGACACTCTGTACCGGACCTTCAAGAAGATTGCCTGAGTTCTCTTCCATAAATGCGGTAGTGTTGATGGAGTGATGACCAGGACCTGGATCGAATGGGCTTGCCCCAACTGCCGGAAGCCGCTCCAGGGCCGGCATGACCTGCACTGTCTCGACTTCCGACTGAGCTTTGAGGAAGTCGATGGAATCCGCGGCTTCCTTCCCTCTTCGCAACGACATCAACTGGATCGATTCATTCGCGAATACGAGACCATCCGAAAAGCCGAAGGAAGGAAGTTGTCTCCTGACACGTACCGGGCCCTGCCTTTTCTCGGAGCATCTTCAAGACGGGGGGGAGAGTGGGGCATTCGGGCCTCCACTTTCCGCACATTTCAGTCGACTTTGCAGGAATGGAAAAAGGGGCGATCCGAGCCCCTGCAAGCCTGTGATCTGGGGGCGGGGAACTGCTGGCTGTCCAACCGACTGGCGCTGGAAGGATTGCAGGTGGCGGCAGTCGATCTCGTCAAGAACAGCTTCGATGGGCTGGGGTGTCGGCGCCATTTCAGTACCGTTTTCGTTTGCGTGGAAGCTGAGTTCGACCGCCTTCCTTTCCAGAGTGAGCAGTTTGACCTGGCCGTCTTCAATGCCTCTCTCCACTACTCGACGGATTACCGCATCACGCTGGAGGAGGCACTGCGCGTCCTGGGCCCAGAAGGGAAAATCGTCGTACTGGATTCGCCCATCTATCGCAGCGCTCAAAGCGGTGAGCAGATGGTGAAGGAACGGGAGCGGCATTTTGAAAGTACTTACGGGTGCCCTTCCAACTCGCTGCAGAGTGAACACTTTCTTACCTTCAAGCGCCTGGACGCCCTGGCCGCTGAGCTGGGTCTGACCTGGCAGCCCCTTCGTCCCGCCTACGGGCTCAAGTGGCGGCTGCAACAGTGGCGAGAGTCCCTCTTCGGCGACCGTGAGCCGGCCAAGTTTCTCATGCTGGTCGGAACCAGGACGGAATAGTTCCACGTTCCAGGTTCCACGAACCTTCAACTTTCAACTTTTGACCTTCACCCAGCAACCAGTAACCAACAAACAGCCACGGCTGTGCTAATCTAGCGAGGATGGACATCCTTCTCAGTCACGGGTATTTCCTCAAGGAGGACCCGGTGGAGCAGGAGGTCATGAAGCCGTATCCTCCCCTGGGTCTCCTCTATCTCAGTTCCTATCTCAAGTGCAGCGGCTTTTCGGTGGAAGTGTTCGATTCCACGTTTTCTTCGCTGGCCGCATTTGAGGCCCGTGTGGAGAAGAAAAGACCCCCTGTGGTTGGCCTTTCAGCCAACCTGATGACCAGGGTGAGAGTCGTCGAGATGATCCGTCTCTGCCGTTCTCTGGGAAGCTGGGTCGTGGTGGTGGGACCCGAGCCTGCCAGCTACGCCCGCCAGTATCTGGCGCAGGGGGCGGATGTGATTGTGGAAGGAGAAGGAGAGGAGACGCTCGAGGAGTTGCTGCGGCATCGCAGCGAGGGCAGGCCGCAGAGCCTTGCCGAGATCGAGGGCATTTGTTTCAGAGATAAGGCCGGCGGGATCGTGCGGACTCCCTCGAGGTCTATGATCCGCGAACTGGACAGGCTGCCTTTTCCCGACCGGGAAGCCATCGACCAGAAACGATACATGGATGTCTGGCGGCGCCATCATGGACGAGGTCCTGTTTCCATCATTACATCCAGGGGCTGCCCTTATACCTGCAGCTGGTGCAGTCACGGAGTGTACGGGTTCAGTTACCGCTCCAGGTCGGCGCAGAATGTGGCCGACGAAGTAGAACAGTTGATGCGTACCTGCCAGCCGGACATGCTGTGGTACGCGGACGATGTTTTCACGATGAACCGAAAGTGGTTGTTTTCCTTCTCCAACGAGTTGCAGAAGAGAAACTTGCGGATTCCTTTCGAGACCATTTCCCGCGAAGACCGGCTGGACGCCGAGGTGATCCGGGAACTCGCCGCCATGGGGTGCTTCCGCCTCTGGATTGGGGCGGAGAGCGGTTCACAGCCGATCCTGGATGCCATGCAGCGCCGCACCAGCGCCAGTCGTGTCGTCGAGATGGTCAGGCTTCTTCAAGACAATGGCATTGAGGCCGGACTTTTCATCATGCTGGGCTATGCGGGAGAGCAAAGAGAGGATGTCGAGGCCACACTCACTTTCTTGAAGAGTGCTTCCCCGGACCGGTTTCTGACCACGGTTGCTTATCCCATCAAAGGGACAGCTTATTTTGACGAACTCGGGGATCGAATCGTGAGGAATGGTGGCTGGGAGACAGGCACGGATCGGGATCTCGGTGTTCAGGGACGCTACCCGGATCGTTTCTACCATCATGCCGGCCGCTGGATTCATCATCAGATGAAACTGCATCGGGAATTGCAGAACGACCGGCCCAGCCCCCTGAAGGTGATCCGGGCCTTCGCCGGCGCCAGAATCGGGCGTCTGGGCATGCTGGCTCCCTGGAGCCAGCGTCGAGACTGAATGCGGAATACCCGCCCGGGGAAATTTGTGAGCGAGAATCGGCTCCGGCCGAGACGCATTGACGCGGGACGGCTCATGAGGGAAATCGGCATAGGACATTCTCACTCCAACTCCACAGCTGTGGACCAGACTCTCCAAGATCTGATCCTTGAAGCCGAGCAATCCAACCAGCAACTCCTGACCATCGTGGCACGTCTGCAATCCCATCGAAAGGCCCGGCTTCCGCGGGCAACACGGCTCCGTTTTCTCAAACAAATGATGCTTCGCGTCATCATGGTCTACAGCCGCTTCCAGGACCTGTACAACAGTTCGAATATCGCCGCCATTCAGGCGCTGAGTGAGCGACTGGATCTTCTTCAGAGGCAAATCGAGGTGCTGGCAGAAAGGCTGTCCCAAGAGGCGGACTCCAAGTAGTGAGCCAGTGATGTCTCTGGACGTTGCCTTTGTCACTGCCCGCTTCGGATCCGATATCTTTGCCGGTTCGGAAATCGCTGTTCTGCGGGTATCTCAGGCCCTGCCCGATGCCAGGACCACTGTCTACTCTACAACTCTGAGAGACTTCGACGACCAGTCCCCACGGTACCCGGAAGGGGAAGAGCAAATCGGAGATCTGGCGGTTCGCCGATACTCTCCCGATGCCATCGACAACGTCCTCTTCACCCGCCTCACGGAAAAGATGCAGCATGAGCGCCTGAGCCCCGCCGAGGAGGAGCAATGGATGCACAATTGCTTCAACAGCACCAGCCTTCTCGAGGCCTTGGCCAGGAGCAGTCACGACGCCTATTTCTTTACGCCCTACCTGAGAGCAACTACCTACTACGGAGCGCGGCTGTTTCCGCACCTGAGCCTCTTGCTGCCGGGACTGCATGATGAGCCGCCGGCTCACTTTCAGCTCTTCAAAGACTGGTTTCCCAGACTGGGAGGTGTGGCTTTCAATTCAGCTGCCGAGCAGCGCTTTGCCAATCACATCTACGACCTGGCGGGAGTACCCCAGAGAGTTCTGGGGCTGCCGGTCCCGGCGCGGTCCTCACAGGACGGGGAAGACCCGGCACAGCTGGCCCTTCCCAAACGTCCCTTCCTGCTTTACGTTGGTCGCCTGGAACCGGGAAAGGGAGTCCTGCAACTGTTGGACTGGATGGAAGCTACGCCCGAAGTTGATCTGGTGGTCGTGGGCGAGGGAGAGGTGGCCCTCCCGGGCACGGCGCTTCATCTCCGGGCCCTGACCGAGCCGGAGCTGGACTACTGTTATGGGAAAGCTCTTGCGACCTGTCAGCTTTCCGTGATGGAGAGTTTTTCGCTGGTTCTGTTCGAGTCCTGGCAGCAGCAGACCCCGGTGATTGTCAGCTCCCTGTCGAAAGTGACCAAAGAGTTCTGTCTACGTGCCGACGGCGGACTTTCGGCAGGCACCCCGGGCGAGTTTCGCAAGGCCGTCGAATTCCTGAGGACCCATCCGACGGAGAGAGCAATTCTGGGCAGGCAGGGTCAGGAGTTCACCCGACGACGCTTCGCTCCATCGGTCATGGGACCCCGCTTTCAAGCCTTCTTTGAGTTTCTGGGGAGCGCCAAGGCCCTGAGAGAGACGAGTGTCTACCTTTATGCCCCCAATTTTCTGCAGGGGGATGCCGTGGGTAACTACCTGGCTCAGATCGCCCGCATTCTGGACGATCATGGAATCCAGTTTTCGATTCATGTGGAGGGCCCGGTAGAGAATGTGGAGTATGCCAGTCGGATCACTGCCCGGCTGCCCGACCCCGATGCCGAAGGGGTCCACTGGTTTCAGTACCCGGGGTACTATCCGTTCTTGAAGCAGATCGAAAGCTGTCGTGGCCGCCGGATCTTTGATTTCCACGGAGTGACGCCCGCTGCATTGTGGGCGGATAATGATCTCGATGCCAGCCACCGTCACGTCTCGCTGGCCGCACGAGCCGACCGGATCCTGGTGCACAGCGACTTCATGGGTGGCGAGATCCGTGCCAGGCAGGATTTCCCAAAGGAGCGTGTTCAAACCCTTCACCTGGGTGTCGACACGGACCAATTCCGACCCGGACCTCGGGACAAAACACTTCTGAAGATGCTGGGCCTGGAGGGTCGGATCGTTTTGCTCTACGTGGGCCGGCTCGCCACCAGCAAGAGAATTGATCTCCTGATCAGAGCCCTGGCCCGGCTGCCCTGGGAATATTCTCTGGTGGTGGCGGGAGACAATGAGCGTCCTGAGTATGCCGAGGTCATGGAGGCCTGCCTCACCCTGGCGGCCGAGTTGCAGGTCGAAGCAAGAGTAACTCTTGCCGGCAGGGTCTCAGACAGGCGACTCTCCGCTCTCTACCGAAGTGCCGACGTATTCGTGTCGGCGAGCTTGCATGAGGGCTTCGGAATGCCCTTTCTGGAGGCCATGGCGTCCGGCCTGCCCTGCCTGGGTGCCGGCATTGCCGCAATCCCGGAGGTCCTGGCCGGTGCCGGACTTCTCTTCGAGCCCGAGAACACCCAAGACCTGGCCCGGCAGGTTATTTCGCTGTGCGGTGATGTCACGCTGTACCGCAGCCTTGTCCGAAAGGGGCTGGACAGAGCCCGAGAGCTGTCCAGGGAGGGGTTTGAGGAGCGCCTGTGCGAGATGCTGACCGAAGTGGCGGGCTATGGCTCACCGGCCAGAAGAGATCGGTAGACTTCAACCGTGCTTCGCACCGTGGTGTCCCAGGAGAACTCAGCCGCCCTTTTCACCGCCCTGCAACTCATCTCGGAGCGCAGCTCGGGATTCTGGATCAGAGCAGCAAAACACCGGCTGATCTGATCCACATCGTTGGGATCGGCTGCCAGACCCGCTTCTCCGACCACCTCGGGCAAAGCGCCCCGGTTGCCGTAAACCACTGGGACTCCACAGGTCATCGCTTCCAGGGCGGGTAGACCGAAGCCCTCGTAGTGAGAAACGAAAGAGAAGGCGAGCGCCCCGGAGTAGAGGGCGGCCAAATCTTCGTCGGGGACAAAGTCCCTGAAAATAACTCTCTCTCGACTCCTTTCCATCTCCGACAGGAACTGATCGTATTTCCATCCCAATCCCCCGGCAATGACAAACTGAAGAGGCGAGTCCGGCAGTTCCCGAAGCAGCTGGGAGAAAGCTTTCAAAGTGTTGCTCAGGTTCTTTCTGGGTTCCAGGGTAGAAAGAGTCAGCAGGTAAGGAGCTCCTTCGGCAATCCCGTACTCTTCTCGCAGTTGGTTGATGCGAATCTGATCCGAAACCGGATAAAAGATCGAAGTGTCGCTTCCCTCGTAGATCGTCGTAATCCGCTCTGGTTCAACGCCGTAGAGTTTCATCAAGTCGGAACGGGCAGACTGGGAAACGGCGATGAAAGCGGCTCTCTGATTCAATGAGAACTGCAGACCCTGTTCCGCGGCATCGACGTTTTGCCGGGTATGGAACTCAGGAAAGAGTCTGTGGGTGCAGTCGTGGACGGTCATCAGATGGCAGGCCGATTCCAGATGCTGGATCAGCTTGAAGCTGCTGGGGAGTGTGAGATGAATCAGATCATATCTCTTCGGATCCTGTGGCGTTCTAACGGGCGCTCCGATATGAGCCCGCTCCAGATTGCGGGTGAGGTTCAGCCTCTTGTCGATCTTCTTGAGAGGTTCGCTGAGGAGGGGGGTCTTGGAGCTGATTGCGTCTGCAAGACGCTGCCGGAATCTGACGGCTTCATCGACCGCAGCCCGTTTCCGTCGGTAGGATCGGGCCAGGACGTCCAGGGTCTCCACAACATCCGCCAGGGCCATGGTCTTTCCCCCGATCAAGGCTTCGATCTCGAATTCGAATGGCTGCTCTTTGTGCAGTCTGACCAATCCCTTGCACAGCTCCAGGCTGTAGCGGAAACAGCCGTCCCTCTTCCCTTCAACCAGTTTGAAGCCTTCGATCAGAACCTGTTTTCTTCCCATGTAAACTGCTTCATTCTGTGGAAGTGAACAATCGGTGATACCATCTCCTGCGCGGCCGGCGACGCTCCCATCGACCCTCGGTATAACCCAGCTTTTCCATCGTCTCACCATGCAGATCCCAGAAGAGCTGCTGCATGAGCTCGGGCATCTCGTCTTTCCAGACTCCAACTTTGCCGCGTCGGAAAAACTTCTTTCGCCAGTCTGCGTCGGACTGCCTCCCATAGCGCATGGGCTTGGTTTTCAGATCGTCGAAAGTCGGAAGTCTTTCTGCTTTCGGCTCGGGCAGATCGAAAAGGCTGCTCAGCTTTTGCACATTTTCAATGGGGTTTTGAATCAGTTCCTCGAAGCGTATCACGATCGTGGAACGCTCCAGCCAGTCCTCAACATTTCGGCTCCAACCCCCGAAAAAGCTGCCCTGCTGGGCGCGAATTGCCTCCTCCATGTTCTGGAGATAGTTGGAACCCGGAGCCACAATGTCACTGCGGTGATGGGAGATTGAGACGATCGCGTCACGACCGTCCCGCACGATATAAACTGCAGGAATGTCAAGATCGCTCGGGTGCAGGTCTTTGGGTTGGAGATGTGTCTTAACGACCGCATAATCCAAGTCTTTTTCCCAGCCTTCCTCTCTCATTTCCGGGGGGCCGAGATGCCCGGAAGGAATGCCGTAGACCCGATCCAGCACGATCCGGAAAAAGGTGTTCCCGGATCTGGGGAATGAGGCAAGCCAGATCATTTCGAACCCCGCTTCGAGAAAACTTTCAGCATCTTCAACCGACTCTCGAAAGCCTTTCAGACCGAAGAGCAAGGGCCTCCTGGTACAGCGCCACATCGTGCTGATTCAGATCCCTGACCAGTACCAGCTGCCGCGGGGACGGGGGTGGAACCTTGCGCTTGAAATTCGTGTTCACGTTGACCCTTACCGCGTCAAATTCTCCCCAGCCAAGAGTTCTTCCGAGTTCCTGTATGTCAGCTCGGAAATACTCGGTCAGACCCACGAAAAATAAGTCTCTAAGGCTGATCCCACTCAGGAAACGGGCCACTTGATTCCTCTGCCCTCGCCGGCGCGCGAATTCTTCAAGAGTCGTCTCCTTCTGAACCTTGGAACCGGATCCCTCGAGTGCCTTTCTGAGTCGAAAACAATAGTTGGAGAACACTCTCTCAACCGGCTCTCGGAGCCAGGTGACCAGGCGGGCTCCGGTAGCGAGATGAAGCTGACGGACCTGTTCGTAGTGCAGGTGACCATGTAAGACGACGGCCTCGTCCAGCAGAGCGGCGCTGACCGGGAAACTCGGACTTGGCAACTCATTCCGGTTGATTTTCTTGACGTTTCTTTGCTCGTAAATCTGAAAAAGGATCTCCCTGAAAGATGTTCCGCCTGTTTTCGGGACGTGGATCGAAATCAGTTCCAGCATGTCTATCCAGCCCTTGAGATTCTGCTCGAGCGAAGAGCCAGGGCCTTCTGATATAGATTCTCGTCCTTCTCATTCAAAGTGCGGATCCTATTCGAAAGCCATCTGAGCACTGCCTAGCCCCTCAGTGAATCTCTTGGCTGACGCCGAGGCGGGAATGATAGAACTCAATTCCTTCCTGAACGTCGTCAGCGGAATAGATGATTCGCCCTTTTTCCATCACTTTCATGGTGTCGCACAAGCGGCTGATACGCTGCGCTGAATGGGAGGCAATGATCACTGTCGCCGATTCCGCAATCCGTTCCAGTTCGCGGAAGCACTTCAGCTTGAACCGCTGGTCTCCCACCGCCAGGGCCTCGTCGATCAGAAAGATGTCCGGGTTGGTATGGACTGCGATCGAGAAACCGAGGCGTACGCGCATGCCGCTCGAATAGGTGGCAACCGGGCAATCGATGAAGTCTTCCAGTTCCGAGAAAGTGATGATTCTGGGAATGTGATCTTGGATCATGCCTGGTCCCATCCCCAACAGCGTCGCATTGAGGAGAATGTTCTCCCGACCCGTCATGTATGGATGGAAGCCAGCGCCCAGGGAAATCAGGGATGCCAGCCTTCCTCGTACCCGGATTTCGCCGCGATCCGGAGGAAGAATACCGGAGATCATGCGCAACAGCGTCGTCTTACCCGAGCCATTCTGACCCATGAGTCCCAGAATGCCCCCTCTGGTGAGATCGAAAGTGACGTCGTCAATCGCCCAGAATTCATGTTGCCGGATCCTGTCTGTGGGAGGAGTCAACCCGGCCATCACCCTGAGGATGTCACTGAGTCCGTACCCCATGGACCGCTTCAGGTTTCGACAAAACTTCTTGGACGCACCTCTCAGGGAAAGGACGAGATTTGGGGAAGGATCTTCCGATTACGCGCTCAGTGGCCGGCCGGGAGCGAGAACTGGCTCGTTCATCAGACCAGAATCCTCTCCACCAGCCTGGTCTCCGCTACGTAGAAGACCCGACAGGCATAAAGAAACAGAATCAGCGCCAGGAGCGAACTCAACAGGTAACCTCCGGTGTCGTAGAGCCGGCCGTAGAGAATGATGTCTCGGGCCGAGCAGACCAGATGGGTCAGGGGATTGTATCCGGAAATGGTGGTCAGCGTTGAACTCGGGTTCGAGGGGGAGTAGATGATCGGCGACAGCCAGATCATCATGCCCAGGGTCAAGTCCAGGGCGCGCCTTACATCCACAGTGACGGCTCCAAACACTGAAGCGATCAGTCCGATCGCAGCCCCCGCCAGGAAAAGGGGCAGGAGAACGAGAGGCAAAAGGATCAGAGTCCAGCTGGGCGTAACACCGAAGACCATCATTGCCAGGAGGTTCAGGACCAGGAGAATCGAGAAATTGACCAACTGCAGCGCGTTCTGCTCAAAAAGATAGACTTCATGAGGAAAGTTGATCTGCATGAGCAGACTGCCGGCTGCGTGAAGCGTGCTGGCGGAGGCCGAATAAAAACCCATGAACAGGCCCCACATGGTGGTGCCTACCAGCACGTAGATCGGATAGGGTATTTCCAGTTCCCCGGCGTTGAGCAATCCAGCACGACGCAGCAACACCCAGGCGACGACGCCCACGACGGGGGAAAGGAACACCCAGGTGGGGCCCAGAAGTGACTTCTTGTAGCTCCCCACGAAGTCGCGCCGAAACAGCTGGCCGATCAACTCGCGATTGCTCTGGAGAGCTCCCGCCATCCTCTTCCAGGTCTCGAAATAGCCCAACTGCGATCGCTGATTCGGACGGTAGATAGTTTCAATCAATCGGGTCGTCCTCTGGCTGGATGGATCCAGCCAACTCCCGAAGCTTTTTTTCCAGGGCCCGAACGGTCCGCACCAGTTCCGGAAGGCGCTGAAGAAGAATGTAGTTTCTGCGCCACAAGCCGGAATCCATTTCTGGACTTCCAGAGACCTTGCTTCCCGCCTTGACCGAGCGCCCAATTCCTGTCTGGCCAGTCGCAATCACGTCGTCCTCAATCGTCAGGTGACCGGCAACCCCAACCTGGCCTGCCAGCATTACCCTGTCGCCGACCCGCGTGCTCCCGGCCAGCCCCACCTGAGCAGCCAGAACTGCATCCGCTCCCACCTTGGAGCCGTGACCGATCTGGACCAGATTGTCAATCTTGGTGGAGGGCCCAATGCGGGTTTCTCCCACGGTGGCGCGATCGATGCAGGTGTGAGCTCCGATTTCGACGTCGTCGTCCAGGACCACGATTCCCGCCTGCAGGATCTTGTAGTAGCTTCCATCTCTGCGGGGCGCAAATCCAAAGCCGTCAGCCCCGATCACCACCCCGTTCTGCAAAATGACCCGGTTGCCGATGCGGCAGTATTCCCGAACCACAGCATGGCTGTGGGCCACGAAATCAACTCCGATCTGAGCATAAGGGTAGATGATGACGTTGGGATGGAGGACTGCCCGATCGCCCAGGACCGCTTCCTCACCGATGACCACATTGGCCCCGATCGAGTAGTCCTCTCCCAGCCGGGCCGTTGCCGCCACGGTGGCAGTGGGGTGGATCCCCGGAATGACGACCGGAGGACGGTAAAAGAGCTCAATCGCCCGCGCAAAGGACAGGTAGGGATTCCCCGAGATGAGACGGGGTATTTCGGTCGCGGGCGAATCCGAAGAGACAATGATGGCGCCCGCCTTGCAGGCCCCGACGCTGGACAGGTACTTCGGGTTGGAGAGAAACGTGAGGTCTTCGGGTCCGGCCTCCTCGATCCCGGCGGCGCCAAGAATCTCGACCTCGCCGTCACCCTCGAGTCGACAATCCAGGTGCCGGGCGATTGCTGCAAGTTTCATTTCCTTCCGGAGACTCCTGCCCTGTTCAGATGGGAATGATAACGTAACATTCCCCCGAGTTATAGCGCTTGCCGGGAAGCTACCGGGGAAAGACACGTCCAGCGGGTTGGCTCGCCCATAGTTCCCTGGGAAGCACTGGTTTCACACAAACGGGTACTAAGCAGATCATGGCCAGAAAGCAGAAGGCCGCGAGAGTAGCAGGCAGGGTCAGGCTTGCAGTGCTGATCAGCCGCCTGCTGGGCCTGGTTCGCGAACTCACGATAGCGGCCGTATTCGGCGCCGGCGCCGTGACGGACGCCTGGCTGGTTGCGTTCAGAATACCCGGGATGCTGCGAGATCTGGTGGCCGAGGGAGCGCTCAGCTCGGCCTTCATACCCACCTTCAATCGAGTTCTCGCGCGCCAGGGTAAAGAAGCAGCGTGGCAGCTGGGCAGCCTGGTGATGAGCGCGCTGCTGCTGTTTCTGGGTGCAGCTGCCGTCCTTTTCTACCTTTTCTCCGACTCTTTCGTCTACCTGTTCGCCTTCGGCTTGGGCCAGGTTGAAGGGAAGTTCGAACTGACTTCGACACTGATTCAAATTATCTCGCCGTTCTTGCTGCTGGTGGCGCTCTCTTCAGTGGCCATGGGGATGTTGAACACCTTTGATCGTTTCTTCCTTCCCGCCGTGACGACAGCCTTCTTCAATCTGGCCGTTATCGGCGCGGCACTTCTGATGGTTCCCTGGTTTGAGAGCCGGGGCATTCCGGGAATCTATGCAGTGGGGTTTGGGGTTGTTGCCGGGGGTGCCCTTCAAGTACTGGTCCAGGCTCCAACTCTGGCCAGACTCGGGTTCCGATTCCGTTTCCGGATTCAACTGAAGCATCCTGACCTGGTCCACATCGGGCGCCTGATCGGCCCTGCTTTCCTGGGGGTGGGCGTAACGCAATTCGCGGTCATGATCAACACGATTCTGGCCTCGACCCTGGGAGATGGACCCATCTCCTGGCTGAGTTTTGCCTTTCGTATCATCTACCTGCCCATTGGCCTGTTCGGGGTCGCGATTGGGATCGTCAACCTGAAAGAGGTCTCAGCCTATGCCGCCGAGGAGAACTGGAAGGAGCTCAAAGAGACCGTGGCCAACTCTCTGAGGATGGTTCTATGCCTTGCCATCCCCTCCACACTGGGGCTGATGGTACTCGCGACTCCCATTGTGGGCACGATTTTTGAGCGGGGGCGTTTCGATGCCTTCGACACCCGGCAAACGGCCGCGGCTCTGATCCTGTATGCGATAGGTCTGACCAGTTACAGTTGCGTCAAGATCTACGTGCCCACCTTCTATGCTCTCAACGACACGAGGTCACCAGTTCGTGTCAGCATGATCACGGCTCTGGTTCACGTAGCGACCAGTCTGTTGATGATCTTCCTTTTGTGTCCGGCCGGTTACGAGTTCCTGGGTCTCGCCTTTGCCACGTCCCTGTCGCTGGTCTTGAATCAGACCCTCCTTATGGGGAAGCTTTCATCGAAGCTGGGCTCTTTCCGGGGCCTGGGCGTGGGTGAGGTAGCCATGAAAGCCCTGCTTTCGTCGCTGCTCATGGCCGGCTCCGTGTTTGCGTTGTCGCGGTGGCTCGCCCCTTATGAGCTGGAGGGAGTGGGACGGGTTGTGGCCCTGGGGGCTTGCATCGCACTGGGTGCAGTGGTCTATCTGGCGTCTGCAATGGCGCTCAAACTGGAAGAAGTCAAGCTCCTGGTCACCCGGGGAGGAGAGGCAGAACGTTGAATCCCAGTCAGCTGGCCTTCGGCAGCTTCCTGAACTATCTCCGTGTGGAGAAAGGCCTGGCCACCAACACGATCACGGCTTACCGATCCGATATCGAGGAGTTCCTGGCCTTTCTCGAGGACGAAGAGAAGAAGCTCAAAGCCGTTCAACATCTTGACCTGAGCCGATTTTTGCAGGGGCTGTATGAGCGGCTCTCTCCCCGCTCCGTGATGAGAAAGATCGTGAGCCTGAGAGCCTTCTTTAAATTTCTGGTTCTGGATGGGTATCTGGAACTGAATCCGGCCCAGAACCTGGAGACTCCCAGGGTGTGGCACACCCTTCCGCAGTACCTCACCAGGGACGAAATCGAGGCCCTGCTCTCCGCGCCCGACCTGGAGTCCCCCCACGGGGTGCGGGATCGCTCCATGCTGGAAGTGCTGTATGCGACAGGACTTCGCGTGAGTGAACTGGTCCGATTGAAGCTGAACGAAGTGAATCTGGAAGTGGGGATTCTACAGCCCGTGGGCAAGGGCGATAAGCAAAGGCTGGTTCCACTTGGTGATTCGGCCATGCGCTATCTCAGAAGCTACCTGACGATCGCCCGCCCCCATTTTCTGAAGGGCGGGACTTCCAGGTACGTATTTCTCACCCAGCAGTCCGGGCCCATGAGTCGCCAGTATTTCTGGATGCTCTTGAACCGCTATGCAAAAGGCCTGGACCGGGAAGGGAAGCTGAGTCCTCACATGCTGCGCCACAGTTTTGCCACCCACCTGCTGGAGAACGGCGCCGATCTCAGGGCGGTTCAGATGATGCTTGGACACGCGGACATCTCGACCACGCAGATTTACACCCATGTGACCCGCCATCGGCTGAAAGAGATCTACAACCGGACTCACCCCAGGGCTAAATAGGCGCTCGCTGGCGCGAGCGCCGTTCCACGTTCCATGTTCCACGAACTCTGAACCGCCAATCCTCACGTGGAACGTGGAACCTGGAACGTGGAACCGCTCAAGACGTAGACAAATCTTGAGCCCGGTAGTTTAGAATAGATAGCAGCATAGCCGAGCGCTTCCGGTGCAAAAAAAGCCGGAGTACTGTATAATTGCTAAAAAAATAGCAGTTTATGTTGAAACATCAGGAACCGGCGTTCGTAATGAACTGTCAATGCTGTTTGAACGGTCTAGACAAATGGGGCGAATCACTTTCATCCTGACAGTTTTTCTGTGCTGCTCCCAGCTCTCGGCCCAGGTTGGGCGGGGCGGTGGTAGCTGGCGCTACCCCGGGCGTTATACCAGTGCCGAGAAGATTAGCTCTCTCGAGTGGGGTACCGGGGCTGCCGCCCACCTGATGAGGCGAGGCGGTTTCTGGCGCGCCTCCCGAGGAGATCGGGCGTCTGGTGGGACAAGGCTTCGAGGTAACGCTGAGCGAGCTTCTCGACTACGAAGCCATGGATGATTCCCAAATGGAAGCCGGGCTGGAAGCCGCCGGCCTCCAGCTCATTCGACAGAACCCCAATAATGGGCAATATATGACCGACATCGGGAACCTGCAGAGATGGTGGCTGTACCGCATGATCCACAGCCGGCACCAGCTTCTCGAGAAGATGGCCTTCTTCTGGCACGACCACTTCGCGACTTCTGTCCTGCAGGTTAATTATGTTCTGGGAGCGCCGCGGGGTGACAACGCGACTCTGGACGGGACCGAAAAGCCGCTGAGTCTGGTGCAGAACGAGACACTGCGCCAGTACGCCCTGGGTAACTTCAAGGAAATGGTTCATGCCATTGCTCGGGATCCGGCCATGATTCTGTGGCTCAACAACGCCGAGAACCGGGTCGGAAATGCGAATGAGAACTGGGCCCGCGAACTGCTGGAGTTGTTCACCGTCGGGGAGAGCAGTGAGAGTGCCGCCTATAACGAGTTTGACATCCAGGAAGCCGCCCGAGAGTTTACGGGTTGGACCTCCAATGGGCCACGAGACTTTCCGGGATATAGAGAAGCATGGGACTTCTTTTACTTCCCTCCGTGGCATGACTTCGAACCCAAGACCGTTCTCGATCAGGTCATCATCTCTCCCCCGGGGCAGGCTTCGATCATGGATGGAGAACAGGTCATCGACATCATTTTCGAGCAGCCGCAGACGGCATTCTTTATCACCCGGAAGCTCTGGGAATATTTTGTCTACAACGATCCCAGCGACCAGATTATCGAGGAACTGGCCGAGGTCTTTCGCTCCAGCAATTACGAGATCAAGCCTCTCATGCGGGCCATCTTCAGTCATCCCCACTTCATGTCCAGCAAGGCCTATCGGGCCAAGATCAAGAGCCCGATCGAGTTCATGGTGGGAGCCTTTCGCGAGCTGGGTGTCCTGGACCCGTTCAATATCCCCTTTTTCTCTGAACGGTTTGGCCTGGGTCAGCAGCTGTTCATCCCGCCCGATGTGGGCGGCTGGACGCATGACGAAGGCTGGATCAACACGGGGACCGTCATCGGGCGTTTCAACTTCATGACCTTTGTGAGCTGCAACCGCGGGCGCAATCCCGGTGATCCTCCTATCTCAGATCGGAAGGACTTCTTTTCAGTGGTCTGCCGGGCCAGCCAGTCTCAGGATCAGGTCGATATCACGGGGATCATTGAAAGCAACAACCTGCGTTTTGCGCCTGACGTTGTGAGTTGCTTTGCCAACGCAATGCTGCAGGCAGATCAGACCATCGATGACGCTTACATCCTGGAAGAATATATGAACAGGGGCCCGGATGGGCTCCCGGAGTTATTCGACATCAACGACCCAGTGATGGTGGACACCAAGGTGCGCGGCCTTATCTTCTTGCTTTCGCTGCTGCCCGTCTACCAGCTGAACTAGAGAGATTCCGAGAATGGAAACCAGACGAGATTTCATCAAGAAATTCACATTCTTATCCACAGCGACGGTGGCCCCGACGTTTCTGGTCAAGAGCATCAAGGGAGCGCGGGCCCGCGGGATGCTCAATGCCGATCTGGGAAACCCCAACCGGATCATGGTGGTCATTGAACTGGCGGGTGGCAACGACGGGCTGAATACGGTGATCCCCTACACCAATGACTTCTACCAGGGATCCCGGCCGAATCTGGCACTGGCCGGCGCCCCCAACCTGTTGACCCTCGATTCCGAATATGCCCTGCATCCGGCCATGACGGGCTTCAAGGAGCTGTGGGACAATGATCTCCTGACCATTGTTCAGGGAGTGGGTTACCCGAACCCGAACCGCTCCCATTTTCGTTCCCGTGATATCTGGCACACGGCGGAGCCGGAAAACCCGGCCACCGGCGGCTGGCTGGCCAGCTACTTCAACAGCCTGGAGGACCCGGAGTCACTGGTGGGTCTCAACATAGGAGGTTCGGTTCCCCGTTCGATGGTCTCCTCGGAGGGCTCGGCTCCTTCCATCCTCAACATCGACACCTACCAGATTCAGACGGACCCGGTTCACCCCGAGGACGCCTCCAACAAAAATGCGGCTTTCCAGCAGCTGATGGCGCAGCCGCAGAAGCAGTTTGGATTCCAGGACTACGTGAGTGAGACGATCCTGGACGCAACCGCCAGTTCGATTGCCTTGCTCGAGGGCCGTGACAATTACTCGAGCACGGTCCAATACCCCATCTCGGGTTTCGCCGGGAACATGAGAACCATCGCTCAAATCATCGCTGCTGACCTGGGCGTGACCGTCTTTTATACCCGGATCGGTGGCTTCGATACCCATGCCAACCAGGCGGTGGGAGGAAATCCCGTGCAGGGTTTCCACAACAATCTTTTGGACGACGTTTCACAGACTCTGAAGGCCTTTCGGGACGACATCGCGGAGATGGGTCGTGGCAAGGACGTCGTCATTTTTACCTGGACGGAATTTGGCCGTCGTCTCCGCGACAATGGCAGCAACGGGACAGACCACGGCACAGCCAACCAGATGTTTGTGATTGGAGATCCGGCCAATGTGCGAAGCGGATTCGACGGAGAGCATCCTTCGCTGGCACCTGGAGATCTCGACAACGTCGGCGACATGATTTACTCGGTTGACTTCCGGTCGGTTTATGCACACCTTCTCTCGGCCTGGCTGGGTGCCGATGCCACTGCCGTCCTGGGGGCCGACTTCACAGATCCCTCTCTCGATTTCATCAAGACGGCCTGATCGGGGGAACCTTTCAGGGCCTTCTCATACTATGGGCTTGATGAGTGAGCCCATCCGAGTCGGACTCCTGTTCGGGGGTCAATCCGTTGAGCACGAAGTCTCTCTGCAGTCGGTTCAGAACATTATCGAGGCCATGAATCCGTCTCGGCTGGAGCCGGTCCTGATTGCGATCGACAAGGCGGGACGGTGGTATTACTGTGAGAATCGAGATTTTCTTAAGCACCCGGATGACCCCGAGAGAATCGCCCTGAGTCTGGAGAAGTTCGATCAAGTGACCCTCTTGCCCTGGGCATCGGGCAACGACCTGCGGCGGGTCCGGGACGGCAAGTCGAGCGCGGGTCTGGATGTGATCTTTCCGGTGCTGCACGGCCCTTACGGAGAGGACGGAACGATCCAAGGTCATTTGAAGCTGGCACAGGTTCCGATGGTCGGATGCGGTGTCCTGACCTCCTCACTCACGATGGACAAGGAAATGGCGAAGCGTGTGCTGGCCCAGGCCGGGATCCCCCACGCCAGGGGGCGGACTCTTCATCGCGCCGGGCGCACCGGGGAACGGGCGGGTCGAATCGTGGCCGAGCTCGGTTTGCCTCTCTTTGTCAAACCGGCCAATCTGGGATCGTCCGTGGGAATTTCCAGGGTCGACGCAGTCGGTCAGATGGGTGAAGCCCTGGATGAAGCTTTTCAATTCGACCACCGGGTCGTTGTAGAAGAGGCCATCCAGGGTCAGGAAGTCGAATGTGCCGTCCTGGGAAACAATCACCCAGAGTCTTCGATCGTTGGTGAGATTTTGCCCAGGAATGGATTCTATTCCTACCAGGCGAAATATCTGGACCCGGATGGTGCTGAGCTCCGAATTCCGGCCCGGATTTCCGAGGAGCAGGCCGCCCGGGTGCGCCAGCTGGCGGTGGAGACGTTTCGGCTCTTTAGATGTCGAGGAATGGCACGAGTTGACTTCTTCGTGACCAGAGACGAGGTGGTTGTCAACGAGTTGAATGCGATCCCCGGGTTTACAAAGATCAGCATGTATCCGATGCTGTGGAAAGCAAGCGGTGTCGGTTACGCCGAACTGGTCGAGCGGCTCGTGGATCTGGCCCTGGAAAGCGCAGCTGCGGACCGGCAGCTTCGAACCGCGCTCTAACCACGGGCTGCCGGCGAGCTGCTCCAGGGGCGGGTTCGCAAGGAAGTACTAGATGACGCTGAATCTTGAGCCGGTATATGCATCGATCGAGGCTGCAACTGCAGACCAGGATCGAGAGTTCTTCCTTGATTTTGCCCGGCGGCTCTTCGAGAAGGCCGGCGTCGGGTTTCTGAGCCTTTTTGACACCGAGGATCTGTCCGCGATCGCTGGCTCGTCACTGCGCTTTGTCGGCCGGCGCCGCAAACAAGAGATCAAGGTACGAGTCTACAATCCCACGCCGGGCCGGCATGGCTGGAAGGCCGACTTTACTGTGGTCGAGATCCTGTTGCAGGACCGCCCCTTCCTTGTCGACTCGGTGCCGGGCTGTCTGGCATCTCTCGGGTTGGAACTGGTGGACTTCCTGCACCCCATCATCCGTGTCAGGCGGGATGGGACCGGAAAACTCCTTAAAGTCAGACCTCAGCGAGACGAGAGCACTCTCGAGGCATACGAACTGTTTCTGGTGCGCCAGGTGGAGCGGTCCTATCACAAGGAGATCAAGAACCGGGTCCAGAGCGTCCTCGGAGATGTGGTTCTCACTTCCACCGACTACCCGTCTATGAAACGGAAGGCGCTCGACTTGCGTGACTACCTGAGTGGCCTGGCGGCGCAAGCCGGGGCTGACCGCTCCTTTCAGGAAGGAGCGGTTGACCTGCGGGAATACGCCAGTTTCATCGAGTGGCTCCTGGCGGACAACTTTGTGTTCCTTGGCTACCGGGAGTATCAGATCTCAGATCACAAGGGTCGCCGCTGCATCCAGACTCAGCCCGGATCAGGCCTGGGGATCCTCCGGAAAATGGAGAGCAGCAGCTACCTCAAGGTCACTCCCCTTGAGAAGATTCCCAAGAAACTGAGAAAGAGGATGACCTCGGGACCGGTCCTGATGGTTACCAAGACCAATGCCGAATCTACGGTGCATCGTCCCGTCCGCATGGACTATATCGGAGTCAAGGTCTACGACGAATCGGGGCGCCCGGCCGGAGAACGCCGCTTGCTGGGACTGTTTACATCCAGGGCGCATTCCACTTCTGTTGAACTCATCCCGCTGCTGCGGCGCAAACTGAAGCAGGTTCTGGCCCTCGACGGGGCAGTGGAAGGTTCTCACGATTTCAAGCAGGTTGTCGCTATCTTCAATTCCATCCCTCGCGATGAGTTGTTCTGGTCTTCTTCCGATCAACTCCACCGCGACATTCGGACCATCATGGGAATCGAGCGGCAAAGACGGGTCCGCCTGACTATGCGCCCGGATCCACTCGGTCGCGGCCTGGCCTTGATGGTCATCATGCCGCGCGATCGATTCAGCACTAAAGTCCGACAGCGAATCCAGGGCTTTCTTGCTGAAAGGTTGCAGGCGGAGCACGTCGATTACCACCTGGCAATGGGTGAGGGCGAGGCCAAGGCGCGGCTTCATTTCTTCTTTACCACCGAGCTAACCATCGATTCACTTGACCTGCCCGGTCTTGACCGGAAAATCGCTGAATTTACCCGATCCTGGGAAGAGGATGTCCTCGACGAGATGCTGAAACGGCACGATCGATCCGAGGCCCGGCGGCTGGTGGACGGCTATGCGAAGGCCTTCGAGGAGGGCTACAGGGTGGAGATGTCCACTCAGCACGCGGCGCGCGACATTGAAAATCTGGAGACTCTTGGCGACGACGCCTACCTTGTGGACCTGGTGGCCCGGGCCCGGGGAAGCGATCAGGTGGTCTCCACGCAAGTCAGGATTTACCATCAGCAGTCAACCCTGGTCTTGAGTGAAGTGTTTCCGATCCTGGAGAACCTGGGACTCCAGGTTATCGAGCAAATTTCGTACAGTCCGGATGGCAGCAGAGTTCTTCCGGAGGGCACCAGAAATCCGAGTCTGGGTATCGACATCTTCCGTGTTCTGGATGCTTCCGGTGCCCCGATCGATGTCGATCGGCGGGGCGAGGTATTGACCGAAGCGTTGTTAGAACTGTTCCACGGGCGTGCGGCCAATGATCGTCTCAACCAGCTCGTGCTGAGGGCCGGGATGAGTGTTCGACAGGTGGCTGTGCTGCGCACCTGTCGGGCCTATCTTTCGCAGGTGCAGGCAGCGACCAGCCTGAGTTTCGTGGCGGACACCCTGCTCAAGCATGCGGGTTGCGCCAGAGCCATTTACACGTTCTTCGAAGCCAGGTTCGGCCCTTCCAGCGGCGGGTCACGCAAAACAGCGGTGGCGAAAGCCGGATCGGCGTTCTACGAGCAACTGGCGCCGGTTTCGTCCCTGTCCGAGGACGAGACTCTGGGAACCCTCTTCCGGATCGTAGAGGCCACCGTGCGGACCAACTTCTTTCTGGACGACCCTCGGATCGCCCTCAAGATCGATTCCAGCAAGGTTCCTGTGATGCCGGATCCGCGCCCCCTCTTCGAGATCTTTGTGAGCTCACCCGACATGGAGGGAATCCATTTGAGAGGTGGCCGGGTGGCCAGGGGCGGCATCCGCTGGAGTGACCGGCCAGACGACTTTCGGACCGAAGTGCTGGGCCTGATGAAGACCCAGATGACCAAGAATGCCGTGATCGTGCCGGTGGGTTCCAAAGGCGGATTTGTCCTCAAGCACCCACCTGCTGAGCGAACACAGCTCAGAGAACACGTTCGGGAACAGTACAAGACCTTCGTCCGAGGTCTTCTGGACCTCACCGATAACCTGGTCGAGGGGGAGATCGTTCCTCCCAGAGGACTGATCGTTTACGATGAACCCGATCCCTACCTGGTTGTCGCAGCCGACAAAGGGACCGCGCGGTTCAGTGATCTGGCCAACCGGATCAGCCAGGAGTACCGGTTCTGGCTGGGCGACGCCTTCGCCTCGGGAGGTTCACACGGCTACGACCACAAGAAGGAAGCCATTACCGCACGGGGAGCGTGGGAGTGTGTGCGCCGCCATTTTAGAGAAATCGGGATTCGTTTCGGCGAGGAGGAGGTGACGGTTGCGGGTATCGGCGACATGTCCGGTGATGTCTTTGGAAACGGCATGCTCTACTCCGATCGGACCAGGCTGCTGGCCGCGTTCAACCACCTGCATATCTTTCTGGATCCCAATCCGGACCCCGAGGCCAGTTTCAGGGAGCGCAAGCGGCTTTTCGAGACGCCCGGGTCGACGTGGGGGGACTACAATCCCAAGCTGATCAGCCGCGGGGGGAGAGTGTATTCCCGTCACGCCAAGTTGATCGAACTCTCAGCAGCGTCCAGGAAGATGCTGGGTCTCAAGGAGGAGACCAGCCTGAGCGGCCGAGCTCTGATACGGGCCATTCTCAGGATGGAGGTCGATCTTCTCTGGAATGGCGGAATCGGGACCTACGTCAAGTCGTCGAGGGAGCGCCACGGCGACGTCGGCGATCCGTCCAACGATAACGTGCGTGTCGACGCTTCCCAGATTCGTGCCAGGGTGGTGGGAGAAGGAGGGAACCTGGGGTTCACACAGCTGGGACGTATCGAGTATGGGCTCAAGGGCGGGCGGATCAATACGGACGCCATTGACAACTCGGCCGGCGTGGACATGAGCGACCATGAGGTGAACATCAAGATTCTGCTGCAACTTCCGGTCCAAGCCGGCAGCCTCTCCTTCGAGGACCGAAATCGACTCCTCGAAGAAATGACCGATGAGGTCAGCAGGCTGGTTCTAGAGGACAACTACAGCCAGTCGCTCTGTCTCTCTCTGGCCGAGGAGAGAAGCCGGGAAGACCTTTCCCTGTTCGAATCATTGCAGGAGCATCTGAGCGATCGCGGCGACCTGGATCCAGTGGTTGAAGAGCTCCCCGATGGCCGCACCTACCGGGAGCGCGCAGGGAAGCATCTCGGGTTGACACGACCCGAGCTGGCAGTACTGCTGGCCTACACCAAAATGGCCCTCACCGAACACCTGTTGCTCTCGAATCTTCCCGACCAGGAGTTCGTCCAGCACTACCTGAGCGGCTACTTTCCCACCCGGCTTATGGAGCACTACTCGGAGTGGGCTCCGGGGCACCGTCTACGCCGTGAGATCATCGCCTGTCAACTCACCAATCTGGTGGTTGATAAGGTCGGAATTGCCTTTATCCACGGCATGATCCGTGACACGGGAGCGACTCCACCTGAAGTCGTGCTGGCAGCGGTTGCAGCGCTCGGGATTCTGGATCTGGGGAACTTTCTGACACAGATCTTCGCTCTCGACGACAAGGTCGCCGCCACCAGCCAGTATCGGGCTCTTCGCGAAGTCGACCGGGCGGTTCGGGGGATCGTGCAGTGGATTCTTCTCGGCGATGTTGACCTGGATCAACTCACCGATTTCGTTGAACGCCACCGCTCGCCCATGACGCTGCTGAGAACCAGAATGGCCCGGTTCCTGCCTCGTGCCGAGAAGAAGGCCTATGCGGGTAGGGCGCATGAGTTTTCCGAAGATGGCTTCCCGAAACGGCTGGCCGGTCAGGTGGCCAGCCTCGACTATCTTCCCAGCAGCATGGGCCTGATCAGCGCCAGTAAAGCGACTCCGGCCACTCTCGAGGAGACGGCCAGAGCCTTTTACGCGCTGGGAGATAAACTCCACCTGGGGGCGCAAAGGGACGCCATCTTCAGCCTGCCCAAGAAAAGCAAGTGGGAGAAGATTGCGGCCACGGGTGTGATCATGGACCTGCGCAATGTACAGCGTCAGCTCACAACCGAGTTTCTAAGGGCCCGGGAGAAGCGGGAAGGCCTGAAGCTAGAGGGGTTTCTGGCGCGCGACCCGCGCGCCTACGACCGCTTCGAGCAGGCTTTCTGGGACCTTGAATCAGATCCTGAAACGGCGCTTACAAAGGCCGGAGTCGTCACCCGCATGCTCATCCGCATGGCCGAGACGGCCCAGCGACTGAACGAGGCCGGGAAGGCCTAGAAAATCCTCTTGACCATGAAGAGATCCCCGCTCCGACCGGAGGAGGATCGCCAGGTTCCCAGAAAGCGCCGCCGGTCAAGTTTGAAAGCCGCGCCTCAATCAGTTCGCTTCCGACCTGGACTTTGAACGAGAGATTCCCATCCTGCACCTGGATGCCCTGAACCGGCACGGGTTCTTTCCCGGTGACGTCGGCATTCTCATCCGTCAAGACAATTCCGTCGGGAAAGACCGCCTCTCCGAACAGACGTCCCTCGGTCAGAAATATCTGGACCCGCGGAATCGTCTGAAAAGGCTTCAGTTTGGCCGCGTCCTTGTAAGAGGCGTTGGGCGGTGGAGGGTCGGGAGGTGTGGCTCCCGTATCTCTGGAGTACATGGCCCATTTTCCGCGGACCGCCAGGAGCTCCAGTTCTCTGTCGGTGAGGGGTTTGTTCTCCTGCGGGAGCTGTTGAGCCGGAAGCGCGACCACCACCAGCAGAACGCTAAAGAGAACGAACGAAGTGACTCTGGTATTGCTGTTCATTGCAGACATGAGATTAGTTTTCAATGGTCCCCAGGCCGCGGTGGTGTTGTCTCCGTTCTTGTTACCTTGTTCAGACATCTGTGACACATCCTTCCGAGGCCGACCGGACCGATCGAACGTATTTGAAAAGGGTCCCGGCCGTCGCCTTGAGCGGCGGCGCGGTCCAACGGGCGGCTCGTTCCTGTAGTTCTGCTTCGCTCAACTCCACCTCAATGGCCCTTCGCAAGGCATCCAGCGTGATGCGATCGCCGTCCTCGAGCAGGGCGAGCGGTCCTCCCACTTGTGCCTCGGGAGTAATGTGACCAATGATGAACCCGTGGGAGCCGCCTGAAAAGCGCCCGTCGGTGAGCAAGGCCACGTCGGCACCCAGTCCGGCGCCCATGAGGGCGGATGTAGGAGTCAGCATTTCAGGCATGCCCGGACCCCCCTTTGGGCCTTCGTAGCGAATCACAACCACGTCGCCCTTTTGAATCTGATTTTCTTCCAGCGCCGCCAGCATTTCTTCTTCCGAATCAAAGACCCGCGCCGGGCCCGAAAACTGGAGACCCTCCTTTCCCGTGATCTTAGCCACAGCTCCCTCGGGGGCCAGGTTGCCTTTCAGAATCTGAAGGTGTCCCGTTGGCTTGAGAGGCTGTTCGACCCGGTGGACCACATCCTGGCTGTCTGACAGATCCGGCACATCTGCAAGGTTCTCGGAAAGCGTCTGCCCGGTCACCGTCCTGCAGGACCCGTCCAGAAAGCCCTTCTGCAACAGGTATTTCATGACCACCGGAACGCCACCGATCTCATGAAGGTCCTGCATGACGTAACGCCCACTCGGCTTGAGATCGGCGATATAAGGTACGCTGTCACTCACTTTCTGGAACGAGTCAATGGTTAGATCCACACCCGCGGTACGGGCCATGGCGATCAAATGAAGGACGGCGTTGGTCGACCCTCCCAGTGCCATGACGACCACCATGGCGTTTCGAAACGCCTGCGGGGTCATTATATCGCGAGGCTTGATATCTTTTTCCAATAGCCGGTAGATGGCCCGGCCCGCCTCCCTGCATTCCTGCAGTTTCTGTTCGTCCTCGGCAGGGGTCGAGGAGCTGTAGGGAAGCGACATTCCCAGCGCCTCGATGGCCGAAGACATGGTGTTGGCGGTGTACATGCCACCGCAGGCTCCAGCGCCAGGGCAGCTGCGCTGCACGATCGCCTTCCTCGTGTCGTCACTGATCGTGCCGGCCAGATACTCCCCGTAGCTTTGAAAAGCGGAGATAACATCAAGCTTCTGATCTCCCAGAAACCCGGGGCGAATGGTTCCTCCATAAACCATCAGGGCCGGCCGATTGACGCGCGCCATAGCCATCAGACATCCGGGCATGTTCTTGTCACAGCCCGGGATCGAGATATTGGCGTCGTACCACTGGGCGCACATGACGGTTTCGATCGAGTCGGCGATGATCTCACGTGACTGCAGGGAGTAGCTCATTCCCTCGGTTCCCATGCAGATTCCGTCGCTCACTCCGATGGTGTTGAATCGCAGCCCGACCAGTCTGGCCTCGGTCACGCCTTTCTTGACCTCCTCGGCCAGGCGATTCAGGTGCATGTTGCAGGGATTGCCCTCGTACCACATGCTGGCGATTCCGACTTGAGGTTTGGCCAGGTCGGCCTCGCTGAGTCCCGTGGCGTGAAGCATGGCCTGGGAACCACCCTGAGATCTGGGTTGGGTTACTCGGGAACTGTAGCGGTTCAGTTTGTCAGTCATCCTTCTCCTTTAGGGTCAAAAAAACTAGAGTAGCCTGCATGAGCAGCACAGCCTGGCACAAGAAGCTGCACTGGAGGATCTTAGCCGGTTTGGGCCTCGGAATCATCTATGGTGTCGCGGTGGCGGCGGTGGCTGGGTGGACTTCACCGCCGAATGTATTTCTCCTTTTGGAACGATTTTTGTCAACCTGCTCAAACTGATTGGCGTTCCTCTGGTGCTCGCTTCGCTGGTATGCGGGGTAGGTTCTGGGTTCTGGGTTTGGCAAGCCGGACTCTTCGCGGATTTGGATAGGTGCGGCGTTATTGAATATGAGACATGAAACCTTCCAGTTTTCGCGAGTTGCGCGTTTGGCAGGCGGGGAATTCGCTGAACCCAGAACCCAGAACCAAAAACCCAGAACCCTTGAAATCCGTCATCGCCTGGAACCGCCTGGGCCGTTTTCTCCTCCTTCACCCCTGTCTGGTTCTGGCCGGTGTTCTGTGGGCGACTCTGGCACTCTTTTTCCCCACCGAAAGACCGCGGGTCGAGATTGACCTCGATCGGATCTGTGAGGTGTCTGGCTGGGTCCGTTCCAGCCTCCACCGTTTGGACGACCGAATCCGCTTCGACTTGCAGCCGGAGCAGATACTCCAGGGCGATCGGCAGATCCTCCTGCCGGGTCTGATCCAGGTGCATCTTCCCAAGCCGGAGGGGGGAATCCCGGAGCTCTACTACGGTGAACGGCTGGAGATTCGGACTTTTCTGAGAGAGCCGTCCTACTACGCGGTTCCGGGTGTTTTGGACTGGCGTGAACAGTTGTGGCGCCGCGGGATCCTACTCCAGGCCGATTTGAAATCGCTGCGGCAGTTGTCCCTGACCGGTGGGGCGCGCGGATGTCCTCTACGCCGCTGGCTCGACCTCTACCGCGGGAAGTTCGTGCGCTACTGTGAGAAGCGCTTTTCCCCCCGAACTCTCCCCCTGATTCTGGGTTCTTTTCTGGGCGAGTCGAGCGCGCTTGACAGCGAAAAAAGAAATCAGGTGCGCCGCCTGGGCGTATTGCACCTGTTTGTCGTCTCCGGCCTGCATGTGGGTTTGCTCCTGATCGCTCTGCTGGGTCTGCTACGGCCTCTGGGCACGGCGGGACAGCTGCTGGCGCTGGCCGGCGTGTGGGCCTATGTCGGAGTGGCCGGTGCTTCAACTTCGGCAGTTCGCGCCGCTCTCATGACCAGCTACGCCTGCCTGCTCAACCGCGCGGGCACCCAGGGGCGTCTCCTGAACCACCTGGGAATTGCCGGACTCGTCCTTCTTGCAGCCAACCCTGCGACTCACGGTTCGCCCGGCCTCCAGTTTTCCTTTCTTTCGCTGCTCTCTCTGGGCCTCGGCTCGCAGACGGTCGGCAAGATTCAATACGCCTGCAAGTGGGGTACCCGGATCTGGGACGATTCTATCGATCCGGGAGAAAACCCCGGCCAGCGGCTAGCCCGTCGCTGGCGCTTCTGGCTGGAATCCTGGCTCGAGCCGGTTCGTGGCGATCACACAGGCGCCCTCCTCCGCTTCCTGGGGCGCCCCCTGGGCTTCCTTGCCGGCCTGATGCTGGCTTCCCTCCTGGTCCAGATTGGAACACTGCCTGTCTCACTCTACTACTCCAATCTCTGGAGCTGGTCACAAGGGATTGCCAATCTGGTCCTGATCCCTCTCTTCGGTCTGCTGGTTCCGTCCACCTTTCTGTTGCTGGCCTGTTTCTGGACTCCCCTGGCTCCCCTCGCTGCCGTGCCTGTGGAGGCGCTGTCGTGGCTCATTGACCTGACTCTTTGGGCCCAGGGACAGGTGGCGGCGGTTACCCTTCTGCGCCAGCCTTCCAAGCTGGAGATCCTTGCCTATTTCGTCAGTCTCTCGGTTGTTCTTCTGCTCACAGGATTTCGCTCCTGGATGATCCTGGTCCCTCCCTGCCTGCTCTATGTTTTCCTGATCGCCGCTCCCCAGGTCGCCAATGAGAAACTGATTGTGACCATGCTCGACGTGGGGCAGGGAGAGAGCCTTCACTTGAGCTATCCCAATGGCCGGGACGCCCTGGTCGACGCCGGGGGTTTTGCACTCCCGGGGAAGGAGTGGACCGACTTCGTGGGAGAACGGATTGTCTCCAGATATCTCTGGTCACAACGGATCCGGGAACTAGGATTTGTCCTCCTCTCCCATCCCCACCTCGATCACATCCAGGGTTTGCCCTTCCTGGCTAGAGCGTTTTCGGTCGATGCGCTCTATTACAATGAACCTCACGAGCTCTATGACGGATCCGGAGGGCTCCGGTTGGTCGCGGGAGACCACTTCACTGTGGGGGGAGTCCACCATGAAATCCTGCACCCGGACCTGGAGACGGACGGATCGGGGTGGGGGACAAACGACGCGTCTTTGGTGCTGCGGCTGAGCTACGGCCGATTCTCACTGCTCCTGACAGGCGACATAGAAAGACGGGCCGAGCGGGAACTGATCGGCAGAACGCGTGAAGTGACGGCCCTCAAAGTGGCCCATCACGGCAGCCAGACCAGCACGTCCAGGGAATTGCTGGAGGCGATCCACCCGGGAATCGCCCTCATCTCGGCCGGGCGCAAGAACCGATTTGGTCACCCCTCGCCGAGGACTTTGGAGCGACTGGCAGAGCAGGGAAGTCGAGTGTTGCTGACTTCCGAACTCGGTACGATTCGAATTGAAACCGACGGCTTCTGCTGGACGGCCAGCCACTACTCGATGGAGACGAAGAGGTTCGAGGAGCTCTTTACGGAGTGCGGGGACTGACGTGGAGAAGGGAGTCGAGGAGAGCCCTTAATCAGCCCAGGTTCCCTTCTGAGCGACTTTCGCGGCCTAGGCTACGCCCTGACACGTTTCACCCTTCCTTCACCTTGAGAAGGCTTCGGGACAGCCTCGGTTTGTGATTTGCCTCACAGTCTGCTAGAAAGGTAATCACGGATCGGTCGAAGAGACTTAGAGAGGCCCTTTCTTGACTGGGAGTAGGCTAGTTTCCAGCGGCTGAGCCTCTAGTCTCGTCCCCCCTGCCAGATCCAAAGAAGTAATTTATAGAAAAACTTTAAGCGGGTAGAAGGAGAGGCTCAGCATTTCCTCCTGCGCAACTTTTTTCCGACTTGGAGGTTAGCATGCGTCTTCTTGAAAAAGGATTTTTGGCTTCAGCCTTCCTGCTGCTCTGTTCGCCGACTTCCGGGATGGTCCAAGAGACGGGTCGCAAAGTGACCGTCAAGGTCAGCCAAGATTTGGATCTTAAAAGACCCGCCTATGTCTTCCGGGTTTCGGTGGAGCAGATTGAAAATGCCCGTCTAGCTCTGGAAGAGGCGACGGACCTCCTGGAAGGCCTTGACCACCTGCAAATCAAACTAGCTGCCCAGGTTCCGAGTCTCTGGGTACAGATCCACCGGAGACAGGCGCCCCAACGACTGCAGAACCTTGTCGCCATTGTTTCGAAATCGGTGCCTCAATTGGAGAAGGGTCTCGAGTACGAACAACTGAGCCGTTTTGCGATTCGGGTGGCGGCTGAGACTGCACGAATCGATCCTGATCGAGCGCTGAAGATCTTACGTGACTGGCCGGGTCCCCCAGATTGGCTTGGTGATGAGGCCGATTCGCTTTTTGAGAAGCTGACCACCGGGCTGGGAGATGAAAGATTTCAGTCAAGGTTCATGACAGAGCCGTCCTCGGCAATCCGTAACCTGCTGAACACCTCACTCACACGGCATTACTCCTCTTTGTACTCGCGACGACACGATCGCGATCGGAACGATCGTTTGCTTGACGAAATCGCCGCGGAATTCAGGGAAGGCCCAGTGGACTCGAGTCGCTTGGCCCAATTCTCTCATCTGGTCCGAGTTGCAGGATATGCGCAGACTGACAGAATGCCGGAACTTTTTTTCACCCTCGAGGCTGCGCTGGATCGGGCTGACCTCGGCGGTGGAACCGCTTTTCGGTATGAGTCCGACCAGGGATCGGTGGAGTTGACTGAGACGGAACACCGTCTGCTGGGCGTACTCCGCACCATGAGGGGACAGCCGCAAGCGCTTCTTGATCTGCTGGATTCGCGACCGCGACTGCGGGGGAAGCTGGACGAACTTGGCGGGATAGATGGGGCATTGAGAGCCCGCCCGGGTAATCGGGCTGGTAGGAATGAGGTTCGTCATCATCGCGATCCGATGGCAGTCGACGTCCCGCAAATCGTTGCGGCGCTGAGAGCAGCGGCTGTCAGCCGACCCTGGCGGGTCAGGCAACAGTTAAGGAAGATCGGCGAGGGTTCCGGAGGCTTCGAGCTTCTGATGCGCGTCTACCGGCATTCTCATCACCAACATCCAGAGCTTGCAGAGCTGGTTCTAGCGCACATCGAGCTTCTAGCCGACAGTTCTGAAGATTCGGTCGAGAGGAGTGCACGTCTGAAGCAGTACCTGAAGGCCTACCAGGAGTTTGGAGGAGAACTGGAGCCGCACTTGATTGATCGCGGTTTTGCAGCCCTGCAAGACCTTCGAGAAGAGTCGATCCCTGCTCTCGGATTTGAATCCTTTTCTTATTGCGGAATGGGCTCGCATTGGTTTCTCTGGAGCCATGGCTTACGTGAGAAGCGTCTCCGACGTGCCCACCCGGATGGAGTTCCTGACCACGATCGTTCAAGCGTTGTTAGATAGAGAAGATTCCCGATGAGCTCAGCTTGGCCTTTCAGTCTGGTTCGCAGTTGCCTTCGAGGTTTCCATGCTGTCGCACATGTTTCCAAATCTTTCGAAAGGAGTAGATCATGAAATACTTTAAAAGAGGACGTAGACCGTCATTGAGGACCAGAACCGGGGCTCTTCTTCGGACTGTCCTGGCCTTATTGATCCTGCCTACCGCGTCGGCTCAGGCCGCCTTCATTGTCAACTCAACCGACGATGTTGATGACGGCACATGCGACGTAGCACACTGCAGCTTGCGGGAGGCGGTGATTTCGGCAAATATGACGGCGGGTGATGACACCATCACCTTTGCCCTCGGGGGCGTCTTCCAGCTGAATCTTGTCGGCACACCAGACACGGAGGGGACCGGCGATCTGGACGTTACTGATAACCTGACCATCGAGGGCGAGGGGTGCGACAAGACCATAATCGATGCCGGCGGGATCGATCGCGCATTTGATGTCTTTGGCGCGACTCTAACACTCAAAGACGTAACCATAAGAAAGGGCCTTGCCGAACAAGGCGCAGGCATTTTCGTAAACGGGGGAAGCACGGTGATGCTGGTAGACAGCGTTCTCACCGAGAATGTCGCCGTCGGTACTCCCGGCAACACCGCTGTGGGACACGGCACCGCTATTTTCAACAACGGTGGGACTGTGTATCTGAAGGGAACCATTGTCACAATCAATGAAGCAAAAGGGGACGGTGGTGCGATTTACAACCAGCGCGTGGACCTTGTAGGCGGTGTAGTGCTCGTCGATCTGAGTGAGCTCACCGGAAATAAGGCTGAGCTCATCGGAAATAAGGCCAAGAGCGGTGGAGGCATCTACAACCGCGATGGAACTGTGACCGTGAAGGGCGGCAGCACCCTCTCCAACAACACCGCCCTGGACGATGGTAGCGGTGGCGGGGTGTGGAACGGGGGTATGTTGACCCTCGACAATGCCATGGTTACCGGAAACTTCGCCGATAAGGAGGGCGGAGGTGTTTTCAATGATGGTGAGCTCACGGTTGAGAAAGGGACCACCATCTCGGGCAACGCGACGTCCGACGCCGGCGGCGGCGGCATCGCGAATCACGTAACGTGCAACATGATGTGCGGTGCGATGCCCTGCATCGTGAGTGGGAACTCCGGGGACTTTGGGGGCGGCATCTACAACACCGGCGATCTCTCACTGGATAACACTGTCGTCGATGGTAACTTTGCAGCCGAGAGGGGAGGCGGGATTTACAGCATCGCTGCCGCTAGCACGGTGACGCTCACGGGAGGCAGCAGCGTAGTCAATAACCACGCCAGCGACGGGGGTGGCGGTATCGTAAACGACGAGGGCGGCACCCTCGATGTGGGGCTAGGCACCGTGATCTCGAACAACCTCGGAGGTGACGCAGGCGGCGGGCTCCTCAACTATGGCACCGCCAACCTGCTCGGTGGGAATGGCGAAAACGAGGAGATCATCGTCGAAAACAACTCGTCAAGCGATGCCGGCGGCGGGATTCTCAACGGGACCGGCGGCACGTTGACCGTGGACCACACAAACTTTCTAGGGAACTCCGGCGGGGACCAGGGCGGGGGTATCTTGAACCGCGGTACGGCGAGTGTCGATAACGCCCTATTCCAGGACAATTCGTCAACGGACTCCGGGGGAGGGATCGCCAACGTCATAACTCTAATTCCAAACACTACGATGTTTGTTACTGGCGACTTGACGGTGACAAACAGTGACTTCATATCCAATACTGGCGCGGATTCCGGGGGCGCGCTGTTCAATGAGGGTATAGCAACTGTGGAGAATAGCTGCTTCACAGACAACTCGGGCGCGGATTCTGGAGGTGCTGTTTCCAACGCAGTCGATGGCATACTGACGTTGATCAATACCGATTTCCTTACCAACGCGAGCTTCCCTGGCTCTACATCTCAGGATTCCGGTGGCGCAGTTTCCAACCTCGGTATGTTGTTTGTAAGCGGTGACTTTGACTTTACCGGCAACGCGGCAGGCGACTCCGGTGGCGCCCTTTCCAATTTCGGTACATTGACACCACTGCTGGGCGGTAGTAGCGGTAACTTTACCTTTACTAACAACACGGCGGGCGACTCCGGTGGCGCCATTTCCAACTTTGGTGATATGACACTAACCGGCGGTAACTTTACCTTTACTAACAACAATGCGGGCGACTCCGGTGGCGCCATTTCCAACTTTGGTGATATGACACTAACCGGCGGTAACTTTACCTTTACTAACAACAATGCGGGCGACAACGGTGGCGCCATTTCCAACTTCGATACCTTGACACTGAGTGGCAGCGTCTTAACCGTTACTGGC
The DNA here is from genome assembly GCA_965248635.1 of Acidobacteriota bacterium. Taxonomy (GTDB): domain Bacteria; phylum Acidobacteriota; class UBA6911; order RPQK01; family CBDAPI01; genus CBDAPI01. The sequence goes on from OZ252114.1 coordinate 2,439,074, forward strand.
GGCTCGGTGAGCGACGATGGCGGCGCTTTCATCAACTTTGGAATGGCCGACCTCGCTAACTTCGATAGCGTGTCCTTCACAGGTGGCAGCGCCGGTGACATTGGTGGCGCCATCGCCAACAAGGGGTTCGGAGAGTTGACATTGTGCGACGAATTTTGCAACGCCACCATAACGGACAACTCGGCGGAGAGCGGTGGCGGCATCGCCAACTCTGGTGTCCGGGTAACGTTGAACAACGTCAACGTTGACTTTAACAGGGCTATTGAGGCTGGCGGTGGTATCTACACCGAGTTCGGTACCTTGACTTTCGTCGACTGCAGCCTCGGCTGCAGCGTCAGCAACAACATGGCCCTAACCAAGAACGGCGGCGGCTTGTACATCCAGGGTGGTATAGCAATGCTGGATGGCGTCAGCGTCGACGACAATAGCGCTGGCCTGAATGGCGGCGGCATTACGAATCAGGGAGCCACCGTGACGCTGGAAGGCGGCAGCGTTAACACCAACCATGCCGTCCTGGATGGCGGTGGCATCTACAACATCGACGAGGCCTTGATGACGGTGTCCATGTTCACCACCATCGACGGGAACACGGCAGACCAAAACGGCGGGGGTCTGTTCAACTTGGATTCCATGTTCACTTCGGATGCCAGCGTCAGTATTACCGGAAATGAGGCGTTGGACAAGGGCGGTGGAATTTTCAGTAAAGGGAATGCCACAGTCACATTGAACGGCGCTGATGTATCAAGCAACCTGCCTGACGACATCGTCACTGAATGAAGGTGGTACGGTGAACCCGTAATAGGACCAGCGGGGATAGTTTATAAAACCCAGCTGTGGTCAGCTGCGCGTAGACCATCGTGTTTTGGATGTTGCTGTGTCCCAACCAGTCTAGAACAGAGGCGACATCTGCACCAGTGTCGAGAATGTGAGTCGCGATTCGAGCAATGGAATCTCCGCTTGTCGGGTGGAAGTACGTTGTTTTTGGGGGTGAAAACGCACCCTATCCGCACCCTATCGGTTTTCCAAGTGGCATGGCGTGTTTCCCGCGTTCCCGTAACTAACTGAAAATATGGAGCTTATCAAGCTTCCGGCGTGGGCGGTTGGGACGGGTGGGGGGAGTCCACCATGAAGTCTTCCACCCGTCCCCGCAGACGGACCCCCGCCGAGGACTTTGGAGCGACTGGCAGAGCAAGGAAGTCGAGTTTTGCTGACTTCCGAACTCGGTACGATTCGAATTGAAACCGACGGCTTCTGCTGGACGGGCAGCCACTACTCAATGGAGACGAAGAGGTTCGAGGAGCTCTTTACGGAGTGCGGGGACTGAGGAGGAACGTGGAACTCTTACTTCAGGTCCAGCCACGCATACTGCTTACGGGAGTAAACCCTCCCGTCCGGAAGATTGCAGGTGACCTGAATCGAGCGAAACTTCTTGGCGGAAGACTCCGGCGGCAGAAAGGTGAGGAGGTATTGATGCTTCAGCTCGCTGGCCACCTGGGCATACGTGTTGCCCAGTTCCGCCAGGACCTCGGGGAAAAGGGCTCGGCCGCCGGTGGATTCCGCCAGATTCACCATGGCTGTTTCCTTCTTCTTGAAGTAGTCATCCACGAAATCACCATCGTCCTGAAGAACGTTGCGCATCACCTGGTTCAGGAAGTGCACCCGTTCACTGTCGCGCACCTTGTCGTCCACCAGGCGGGTGCGGCTCACGATGTAGAGGGTGATCTGCGATTCGATCAAACGGCCCAGTATCTGGTCATAAGGAGTGACGCTTTCGTTGTCCAACCCGTCCGTGAGAAGGATGATGACTCTTCTTCCCTTTACCTCATTCAAATGACTCTCGATCGTTTGCCCCAGGGCGTCATAAATGGCGGTTCTATAGCCTTTTTTCAACTTCTTGAGACCCTTGCGGAGTCTTCCGAGTCTGTTGGTCCACGGAGTGAGAAGTACGGTTTCGTCAGAAAAACTGATGATCGAGATTTGGTCATCTCGCGTGAAAGACTGCGCGAAGCGCAAAGCTGCCTGCTTGATCTCCTCCAGTTCGTCCTTCAGACTTCCACTGGAATCCAGCAGCAACAGCACGTTGATAGGGGCCAGGTCGCGCACGAAATTGATGATGCGCGTGGGTTCACCGTCGTCCAGGACCTCGAAGTCCTCTCGATCCAGGTCATCCAGCAGCTTCCCTTTCTCGTCGAACACGGTCACCGGGACCTTTACATAGTTGGCGGCGACTCGAAACGATGCCGCTTGCTGGGTGGGTGCCTGAAGCAGAAGAAGTGTCAGGAGAAGAGGGGGCATGATCTGCAATTATAACGTTGAACCAACGCGAAGGTTTCGCTCCACAGGGTTCCGAGTTCCGGGTTCCGAGTTGGCCGCGGCCCGCGCCCGCGATTCGGTTGCCGTTGAGACATTCGGCAACCAGGAATTGTGCTAGTCTGGCCAGATGGGCCATCGTCTGAGCCGCATTTACACAAGAAAAGGTGATGGCGGAGAGACCAGCCTCGGAGACGGCTCCAGGGTTGTGAAGAACCACCCCCGCGTCGAAGCCTTTGGGACAGTCGACGAGCTGAACAGCATGGTCGGCTTGCTGCTGACTTATCGGCTGCCCACCCCCGTCCACGACTGCCTGCAAGAAGTCCAGCACACCCTTTTCGACCTGGGCGGGCAGCTCTGCATACCCGGGCACTCCATCCTCCGGGCCGAGCAAGTAACGGAACTAGAAGCCTTTCTGGACCGCCTGAATCAAGACCTTGAGCCTCTGGAGGAGTTTATCCTGCCCGGCGGGTCCCAGACCTCCGCTGTCTGTCACCTGGCCAGGACCGTTTGCAGGAGGGCTGAGCGACGAACCGTGGAGCTTCGGGGCAGCGAGGATGATCCGGGGCTGCCGCTGGCGGTTCAGTACCTGAACAGACTCTCCGATCTCCTTTTCGTCATGGCGCGGACCTTGAACCGCGCCGAGGGTCGTCGGGACATCCTCTGGAAAAGGCATCGCTAATGAGTAGAGTTTCCGCCCACTCCAACTCCGCTTACTGGGTGTGCCATCTGACGTTCTGGTTTCCACTTGTGTTCGCAACGCCCCTTTTTGTCGCGCTCAACAACATAGAGGGCGTTCAGGTGGGGGCGATAGTCCTGGTTGCCTCCCTGGCCGCCGCCACCGCGCTTGGCGTATCGGTCAGCTACCTCCTCTCCTCACGTCTGCCCAACCCCTGGCACCGCCGGCTGTCTGTTTTCCTGTTGGCGTTGGCAATCGTGTTTACAATTCAGGGCAACGTCGTTCATGGATTCTTCGACTATGGAGAATTCGACGGTGCAGTGGTCAACTGGAGATCTTATGGCTGGGCGTTCTGGCTCGAGTTGTGGCTGTTTCTTCTTGCAATTCCGTTCCTGTATGGATCGCTTCTGCGCTTCGATCGCCCTCCCAGACTCACTCCTCTCATAGTGATCGCCTCTTCCATCCTGCTTTCGTTGCCGACACTGGCATCGTTTGCAGAAGGTCCGCTCGAGCTATCGAACAGTGAGGAGTTCGACAGCGGGGTGTTTGAGTTCTCGAGGAACCTCAATCTGGTGCACCTGCTTCCGGACGGCTTTCAAGGCGACATTGTCCGCGAAGTGCTGGAACAGCATCCTGAGATCGCGGCGGAGTTCGTTGGGTTTACTTTGTCTACGAACCATGTTGGACAGTTTCAGGGGACCGCCCCTTCTCTGCCAACCATTCTCAACGGTAAGCGATTCGATCTAGCGGCTGGCCACAGCTTTAAGCGTCTCATGAGAGAGATCAACGAGTCATCGTATCTGCGTCATCTGGCGGATGCCGGCTTTCGCCTCGACTTTGTCACGCCTTCGAAGGTCTATTGCCTAGAAGGAGCTGCGAGCTGCGTTGTTCGTCCCTTTAGTCATGGCTACTTTAAATACCACGGGATCGAGTATTCCCTCCGCTTGATCACTGATCTGACTCTGTTTCGTCACCTCCCCATGTACCTGAAGGAGAGGGTCTACAGTGACGGAAGCTGGCTGTTTACCGACACGGTTGCTGGATGAAACCTCCCGCTTTCCTGACCCGGTAATCCGGGAGTGGGTGGATCACATGTCGGTCTCCGACGAAACGCCCAGATACAAGTGGTACCACTTTAACGGTACGCATGCACCCGCACGATGGACTGCAGATTGCGAATTCTTCGAAGGCCTGGAGCGAAGCCGTGAGAACTACATGGGGCAGACATTATGCGTACTTCGCGGGATCGGCAGATTCCTGCGCAGGCTGAAGGAGCTGAATGTTTATGACCAGACTGCAATTGTCATTTCTGGAGACCATGGCTGCAATGTGCCGGCTGATGATTTGACTGGCGAGGTGGTCCATACAACCTTTCTTCGTCCATCATTCTTCGGCCACGCGCGCCCGGCGTTTTTAATCAAACAGCGCGACCATCGCGAACCTCTCAAGTACAGTGACCGACCCACGACCATGATTGACCTGGCACCTACGGCACTGGATCTTGTCGGGCTCAGTGGCGAATTCGAGGGCGTGTCGGCTCTAAGAGGCGAGCCCTACCCCGAGCGGAAGAGGACATATCATCTCTACGTGAGCGAAGATTACTGGAGCGGGAAGCCTGTGCCGTACGCAGAATTCGAGATTGACGGTGACGCTCGTGACTTCTCCAGTTGGCGGTTGGTGGGAATTCGCAATGTGGGACCGGCCCCGACTCGATACGAGCGAATGTCCTATGCCGATGCGGCAGTGTTTACCCGCGGTCTGGGTCTGAATCCGAATAACGCAGATCAGGAACATGCACAAGTCTACGGGAAAGAGTTTGCTTTCTTGATTACTCCGCCGCAAGAGGGTTTCGAGAAGCTCCAGTTGGAACTGCGCATTCCGGAAGCCATCGACCGCCAAACAATTTCAATCAGCGTAAACGGCAGACTACTGGTACAGGCCTACGCCTTTGACAGCCTGGGCGGGAAGTGGATTCAGCTTGCTTTTTCGATGCGCGAAGCATTCTCTGGAGACAACAATTTTGTGCGTGTAGTGTTTGGAGAGGCCTTCCAGCAGTCCCCGGGTCCGTGGTCGGTCAGTGCCACGATACGCTCGATTGAGCTTCTATAGCGATTCTCGGAGAATCGGCTCAGGCGGGAGGATTCCAGTCTTCATGGCCGGGTCGCCTGTTTTCGGCCGACTCGCATGCACTGACCCTGAATGAGGTTGTTGGTCTCATCCTTTTCGGCCACCTCGTCCTTGTAATCGGCCTTGACCTCAAACCAGCAAGAGGACCAGAGGCACTCATCGGGAAGCCGAACTGTCAGGGTTTCGCTCTGCCCTGACCCAATCGGGTGGGTGGGAACATGAACCGGTGGGCTATCCTCATACTGCAGGACTGTGGTCGTCGCTTTTGCGGGTCGCTTGCCTCGGAATGACAAGGGAAAAGTGACCCGGCTTGATCACGTAATAGTGCCCCACCTGGTTGTAGATTGTTGTAACTGATCCTGGGAAACGATCTCCTCGAGTTCCTGAAGACTGAGAGAGGGGACGCAGTGAGGGCGAGCCCGAACGGAGTGCCCCTCTCGGCGGCCGACTCAACCCGGTCCCCTGAGTGGTCTACTCGCCCCGTTAACCCCCTTGAAGTCTCTGCTGTTGGAGATATCCAACCCAGCGGTCGAGGCGACATAGCTGTGTGGCCGTCAGGAGACACTTCCGGGGACCCAGAAGGCTATTTTGACCTCGACTTGGCTCTTTGCCGGCGCCTCTTCTTTTGCCGTTTGAGACTCTCGGCCAGACGGATGCTCTCCCAGTCGAACTCGTAGATCTGGCAGCGATGGGTGAGCCGGTCCAGCAGGGCCGCCGTCAGGGAAGCATCGCCAAAGACCCGGGTCCATTCGGCAAAGGCCAGGTTGGAGGTCACCAGCAGTGAAGCCTTCTCGTAACGATTGGAAAAGACTTGATATAGCAGTTGGGCTCCTTCTTCCGAAAACGGGATGTAGCCGAGCTCATCGAGGACGATCAGGTGAAAGCGATCGAGCTTTCGAAACACTCGCTCCAGCTGTCTTTCCTCCCGGGCCTCCACCAGCGTATTGACCAGGCCCGAAGCACTGTAAAACCCAACCCGGTGACCGCGCCGGCAGGCCTCCACTCCCAGCATCGTGGCCGCATGCGTCTTGCCCGTACCGTGTTTGCCGATCAAAGCCACGTTCTCTCGCTCATTGATCCAAGTGCATTCGGTCAGCTCCCGTACCTCGACCCCGTCCAGTGTGGGCCACAGTGCGAGATCCGTCTTCTCCAGCGTTTTCATCACCGGAAAGCGCGCTTCCTTGAGCCGGCGCTCCAGCTGATTGGCACGACGCTGCTCGAGTTGCCGGCTCACCAGATCCAGCAAGAACGCCTCGTAGCTGGCCCTCGTTTCCCGGGCCTGGCGCGCACACTCGGCGTAATCTCGCCGCATCGTAGGCAGCCGCAGCTCCTTGAGGTGATCCTTCAGCAATACCGCTTCACTGGCGCGGCTCATCGCCTACTCCCCAGCAAGGCATTGAAGCTCGCCACAGCCATCCTCTCGACCCGACGGTCCGTGATCCCCGGAATCAGCTGGGCTGGCAGGGGCTTGATCGAGCGGCTGGAACTTTCCTGGTAGCGGATCCAGTGCCGGATCGAAGCCAGGCTCGGGCATTGCAGCTCCAGCACCCGGGTAATTGCTTTTTCGACAAGTGTTTCCGGATAGCGCTGATGCAAGCCCAGGATGCCGATAAACTCTCGAGTGCCGGAGTTCTCGCCCAGGCGGCTGCGCAACCTGGCGAGCAGCACCTCGTAGTCCGCAGGCCAGCGGGCTCGCCACTGCAGAATGGGCCGGGCACTTTCAAACGATCCAGGCCGCTGCTGGAGCAGATCCAGATAGTGCAGCGAATCGATCTTCCACTTGCTGTTGGAAAAAACTCGCTCGTGCTCGGCGATCTTCCGATCCTCTGCAAACACCTCCACCTTCCAGCAGCTCACATGCGACCACACCCAGCGACCCACATACGCTCTGGGCACGGAGTAGCGATTGCGGTCCACTCGCACCGTCTGGTAGAGATCCACTTTCACTCGCAGCGGCTTGTAGTTGTCATAGGGGCGCTGGGGCAGGGGCAGCAGTCGCGATCTCTCCGACTCGAATCGCTCCTGGACAGTTCGATCATCTTCCCGGACCGCAATCCGGTGACTGCCATACTTCTGGCAGCGTTCCAAGAGCATCTGGTTGAGCTGTTCGAAGTCTTTGACTCGGGGCAACGGCACCAGGAAGTTTCTCCGCGCAAAGCCGACCAGGCCCTCCACTCCACCCTTCTCTCGGCCTAATCCCGGAGTGCAAAAGCGGGCCTGGTACGTGTAGTAGCTGCGAAAGGAGACAAAGCGTTCCTGCTCCACTCGTTTCTTGCCCCGCAGAATCTTTTTCACCGCGGGGCTCAGGTTGTCATACACCAGGGTCCGAAAGATCCCCTGGAAGTAGGCAAAGGCTCGCATGTGGGCGTCAAAGAACATCTCCTGACGCTCCCAGGGATAGGCTCTCACGAAGGCCTTGCCCGAGTAGCGTGAGCGCATCATGAACAGCTTCACCATCCGCCGCTCCCCTGCCATCTCGACCCAGGCTGTCCCCCAGTCTACTTCTGCCTCCCGGGCCACTTCCGGGTCCAGTGGAATCACCGCCTGCTTGCCTCCGTAGCCGTGAGCCGCCTTCCACTCCCGCACCCAGCGCCGCACCGTCGACTCGGCTCCCCCAAATCCGTACTCCTCGACCAGCCGATCCCAGATCCGGCGAGACGTGTGACGCTGACGCCGCGGCCGATCCCGGTCTCCCAGCAGCCAGCCCTCGATGATCTTTTCCACCGGATTCATGACCGGGCATCTGGTTGGCTTTCGGCGTCGGTACTTGGGCTCCAATCCTTTCAAGGCTTTGCGAATCGTTTCCCGATGATGACCTGTCTCCCGACGGATCTCTCGGATGCTCTTTCCGTATACGCGGTGGGCTGTTCTGATAAGCTCGTACTGGTCCATCCCAATCACTCCGGCCTCCGTTCCAGTTGTTCGTTTTGCTTTTGAACAAAACTAGAACAGAGGTCTGATTGGGGTGGGTCACTTTTACTCGATCACTCGCCCCAATCCGGGTCACATTTACGATAGCGAAATCACTTGCCTTCATTCGACACCGTGATCAGGAGGCGCTGATCCGCGTCGGTAGGGCAGTCCAGAGCCTGCTGCCCGAGACCTGCCACCAGATCGGCACGGCTCGCGCAGGAGAGGGTCGAAGTCAAGAGCAGAATCAGCCCAAAAAGAAGCACTTTTCGGGTCAACCACCGGGGCTCATTTCGAGGCTGAGAGGACGAAACTGAAAGCATCTGTCTGGGAGCAGCAGGAAAACGGCTCGAAAAAGTCTGCCTCCAGAATACCGTTTCTCCTTTATAATCAGCGCTTTACAAACAACCAGAAGCACCCCTGCAGCCGCTCGTGTAGACGCCGAAATAGGGCAAATAGGGCCGTTTTGAACACGGTAGACCAGGTGCCTCCAGCCCATTATTCTGTGTGCTCTTGTGCGTAGTACTCCTGAACCTCAGAATCGAGTGCCATGCCAGCCTCCCGGCCTGCTATCTCTTCCAGCAGGGTGATTCCTGAGGGGGATCGTCTACGGTTAATCTGTTCAACCCCCAGTTGCCTCCCATGTGGATTGCGCGTACGTAGAGGTGGCGATGCAGGGGAAATCTCTGCCGCGAAACAGCCTCTGACTTCCGGGCGTTGCGCGAATGAGCCTGCCTCCAAAAGCAGAAGAGCGATGAGAATTGTTGTTGTAGCGACCACCAAGGATCTCATCATTGCTGAGATCCTGAATGGAATCCTATCCTCACAAACCCGCATCTTTGCTGCTTGAATAGCGTCACTCCAGAAAATCGAATGTAGCTCGGAAACCAGCCTGTATGTGATGATCGCCCTTCCTCAGATTGTAGCGAGTGGCAAATGCTACGTGCAACACTAGGCCAAGAGTGGTGTCAAGTTAAGCAGCAGCTAGCGGTCGTGGTGCGTTTCTTGCGGCGACTAACGCCCTGCAAACCCGCTTCACGCATCAGACGAGCGACGCGCTTGCGACCCACACGGGGTCCCTCTGCGGCCAGCTGGGCATGGATCCGGGGGGCACCGTAGGTGCCTCGAGAGCGTTCATGAATGGCTCGAATCCAGGCCAGCAAACGAACATCTTCTCGCACCCGAGTACTCATGCGACGTCGGCGCCACGCATAGTAGCCGCTGGTGGAGACACCCAGTACACGGCACAGGGTGGCAATCTTGTGCTCGGCCTGATTCATCTCGACGAACCCGAAGATCCGGACGGGATCGAGTTGGTCTCCCGAGCAAACCAGGCCGCGGCTTTTTTTAAGATCTCCCGCTCTTCACGCAGGCGACGATTCTCACCACGCAGCCGGCGCAGCTCGTCTCGTTCCGGGGTCGTCAGGCCGTCCTCACGGCGGCCCTCATCCAGATCGGCTCGGTACACCCAGTTGCGAATGGATTGCGCCGACGGCTCAAACTCACGCGATAGTGATCCCGGACTGCGCCCGGTTCGCACGAGTTCGACCATCTGGCGACGAAACTCTGGTGGATATGGTCGGTGTGTTTTTGGCATCGTAGACTCCTTCCCAAATGATTAGGTGTCCACGAAAACGGGTCAACTCCAGTTCTCCGACAACTTCAACTTCAATGTCTCGGGCCCCCCCAACCAGTTCTGGGTCCGGGCCACGGGTGGAGTGCTGTTCGCCTCGGCCATCAACGTCTCAGGGAACGTGACAGCAGGGGTTCGGTTGCTTTCCGGAAGCGGGGCCTGGAGCAACTTCAGCGACCGGGAATCGAAAGACAACCTGAAGAGCGTCGAGCCACGCCTCGTCTTAGACAAGCTGAGCGAGGTTCCCATCTCCACCTGGAATTACCAAGGCACAACCTTCTGACATCCGTCCGTGGCGGTAGTGGCGTTGGCGATGTTGATCTTCCCCTTGTGGGGGGCATGGATCGACCGGCACCGTTCGACCGTGGGTGAGGTCTAAGAGCGCGGCGACCTCATGGCCTACTATCTCGTCATTGCCAAACCGAAGCCGGACCGGTTGCCTAATCTTCTCAGCAACCTCCAGGAGAGATCGTATCTCACCATGCAGCCATTTGGCAGGTCTCTGACCTACTCTCTGGAAAACGCCAGGCTCCGGGATGACGGGTACGCCGTGTGGGAGGAAGAGGACTACTGTTCCCCACCCCTGGCCCAGGAACGAGCGGCGGCACTGGATGAGTTCTTGGTGATTGTATACTTGACTCAAGGGCTAGCCTTTTGTAAAATGGGTTCATGTTTCGACAGTTACTCCTTATTTGGCTGGCGTCTCGGCTTTTTTCCAACCGCTTTCTGAAGCTCCTTCTTGACTCTCTTTCCAAAGAGCTTCTGCATCAACTCGTCGTCGGTCATCGAAAGAACTTCGTCAGGGGTCATCTTTTTAATCTTCTTTCGGGGGATCGTCATCATGCCTACTAAAAACGTCAATTTGATGGATCTGATTTCAATTTTCGACAGCGAACAGGACTGCCTGGACTATCTGGAAAAACTGCGCTGGCCGAAAGGCGTCCAGTGCCCCCGCTGTGAATCCAAAGCCTTGTCTTTCGTAAAGAAACGCCAGATTTGGGATTGTAACTCATGCCGCCACCAGTTCTCCGTAAAGAGCCACACGATCTTTCATGACTCCCACTTGCCGCTGCGGAAGTGGTTCCTTGCCATCTATCTGATGATTGAATCCAAGAAGGGGATCTCGGCCAACCAGATCCGAAGGATGCTCAAGGTGGCCCCGAAAACGGCCTGGTATCTGTGCCACCGGATCCGGCACGCTCTGGGTTCCGGTGAGGATCCTAAGCTGACGGGAACCGTTGAAGTGGACGAAACTTTCATCGGCGGGAAACGCCGGGGTGTCGGGAGCGGAAACCGAGAGGGAAAGACCGCCGTGATCGGTGCAGTCCAGCGAGGCGGAGAGATCCGTCTGGATATCATCACGGATCGAGGGCGCAAGACGCTTCACAGGTTCATCCACGGGCACACCGAGGCGGACGCGATCTACACTGACGACTTCACGGCCTACTGGGGGATCGGAGACGAGGACACCATTCACAAGACGGTGAATCACTCTATCAAGGAATGGGTGAACGGTCATGTCCACACCAACACCGTTGAAGGCGTCTGGAGCCTCCTGAAGCGTTCGATCATCGGAGCGTATCATAAAGTGTCCGCAAAACACCTGGACGCCTACCTGGACGAATTGGAGCATCGCTTCAACAACCGAAACAACCCCTACCTGTTCCACGAGACGATGCGGAAGCTCGTGGCTTCCGAGAAGCTCACCTACCGCAAGCTGGTTGCCTGACTCAATCTCTTCACTTGACACAAGGTAAATCCTTCCGTAGCCTTACCATGCCGCCCGAGCCGGCTTCGGAGTCAAGGACGCAGCTTCCATATGGAGAAGAATGGGAGTGGAGCACCCGGGGGCTATTGATCTCAAGGGATCCAGTCATCCATCGACTGCCAAACGGTTTATAGCTATCGAGGAAACCGCCAAAGAAATCCAGGGGAAACAGCAGGCTGGTCGCATGCTTGTCCTTGAAGAAAAGGACGACTAGCTTGGGTGAGAAGGGGGAGAGCTTCATTCCTCTCCCCCGTTGTCAAATTTCTCTTCAAGAAACTCTGGAATGGGTCGGCCCTCCAACCGCAGATATTCCAGAAGCGCTCTGCGGTCTAACTTCAGCCGGTGCTCATCGAAACCAGCCGCAAAGGAGTAGGATGGGGCGTCGTGTTCGACCGGATCCAGGTGGTCTAGTTTCTCATTCTCAAACGCCCTAAGCAGCAAATCGTATTCTTCGCGGGCTTCAAAAGGAAGAGGCCACTTTGGGGGCACTCCCGCGAGATAGCAAGCGGCTTCATAGAGCTTGAAAATCTGTGTCGTTGACCCTGGAATTTCCCATGCTTCACGTTCCCACTCAGGGGAAGATTGTTCAGGAGAAACCGCCGGTTCTTGCTGGGATGTGGCCGTGGGCGAATCTGCGGTCTGCGGGGTTCGTTCCCAAAACCTCATGCAGGTTGGGGCAAAAGCATAGAAGAAGGCTGGAACACCAATTAACAATAATATCCAATCGAGGGGCGTCATGGCTGTGTACACTCGCTGGAAAATACACAGCCATGAGAGGCCGTCGCTGTAATATCCAGGGACGCTGAGAAGATGAACAATCGGCTTAATCCAAGCGACCACCCCTCCAATAGCACCACCTGTCCGTTTCCGCATCCGGCCATCTTAAAGATCTCCATCCCTTGAGTCAAGTATACGATCCCCGAGTTCTTTGATGACCTAGAGGTGACGCCGGTGGAGAAGGGTGAGGATTAGAGGAGCTTCCACGGCTGCTTCCGCAGGTCAAAGTCGGCGGCGGGTCATCCTGCGCGTCAGCTGTTCCTACGATACTCGGCAACCGAGCCGAGCGAGGTGTGACTGCCAGGCTGCGATGGGATTCCGTTTCAGAATTCCTGGTTCCAGGCCCTTGAGCTGGTCACGCTGAGCCCCTGGTCCTTCGCCCCTAATCCCAAACGTTGTGCTCGTCGCGTCGTCGTCGCTGGAGCCAAACGTGCTCGAGTCGTGGTTATTCAGCTCCCTTTCCGGCGTCGTGGTTCCCGAGGATTGAGACTTGCACGCTGAGACAGTATCCTAGTTTCAAAGCTTCCCAACTACCAATTGAGAGCAAAGGTTTCGATGACTCTTGAGAGTGGCCTCGGACAGACGCTGCCTGCACCCCCAAGCGGTGTAGCCCTTCAGCCTTGCGTGCGTTCTCTGCCCGTCACACTTCTGAGCATCAGCGCCCCACGGCCACTGCCATTCCATGGCCGTGAATTCTCATCTCACAAGAGGTCAAAAAGCATTTACAGGAGGATACGTCATGCCGATTAAGCTGAGTCGTTCCAAATTCTTCGCCGTTTTGCTGGTGCTGGTGTTGTGGTCGACCTCGATCATGCCCGGTTTAGCATTTACTGTGGGAGGCAAAAGGGATGGGAGTCACCATACCGGTAACCAGGAGTTCATCGAGGTTTTTCCTGGCCGGGTGGCTCTGGAATCAGCCCTGTCCAAGTATTTCGTCCTGTCGTTGACCAACAATCCGACCGAGGGTCTAGACGTCCATTTGCACTCGGGACGGGATTATTCAGTGACCCAGCCCGTCGCCATAGGTGGTGAGTATTCCGGGCTAGCAGGAGGCCGGCCGCTCTTTGGACAATACAGCCTCGCTGGGAACGGAGAGCCTGTCCCTGACACCATCTTTTCCATGGTGGGAGATCGCAAACTCAAGATCGTAGTTGTAAGCGGCCAAGCGGGGCTGCAAGGGGCTAGTGTAACCCTCCAGGATGTCTCCCCTGATGTAGGGTTCTTCTCCTCGGACATTTACGTGACTCCCAACGGTGACATTCTTGTGCTTGGCTATTTCGCGGTGGAAGACCGTTTCACGCCCCGCCTCTTCCTGGGCCGAGCCGGCGGAGCCAGTACCCAACAAAGCGGGGCTCAGATAGCTCCTATTCTGTTCCGAGAGATCTTCCTGGGCCTGAGCGGCAATTGGCTGGATGCGATCTTCGGAAGTCCTCGAATGCGGTTGGTGCCGTTCCTATACCCAGGTAACGTGATCGCCTTCTGGGCCGTCAAGCAGCTCAGTACAGAACAAAGTGAGCTTTACGTCATCAAAGTCGATCTGGACGAGATCGAACTGGAGTCGGAAGGACAACAGCCCGCCATCCTGGGCCCCGGCGTCATCGAGATTTTCATCAAACTGATTGTGGCCGCCGCCGTACTCCAGACCAATATCATCACTGAGACAACGATTCTTCTGCTGGGCAATTCCATCAGCCCCTTGATGGGCTTCGTGTACATGGACTTCCATTGGAGACTCATCCTGGTGCTTTTTGATTGTGTCACTGGCGCGATTAAGATAAAGCCCATCGTGTCCCTGCTACTCAATTTCAATGCTCTCGTCAAGCTGAGTGCCGCCTGCGGGATATTGGGGAACACTTACGTCTGCAGCCTGAACGCTGCCGGGCAACTCTTTTCTGTCACTGGTCGTCTTGCGACACAAGGCTCCGAACCAATTCGAACTCTTATCGAAAAGCTCAAATCCATTCGGCGAATGAAGGATAACTTTGGTTGCTGGCTCAACTTCTGCAAGTATTCGCACGTCACCACGGGGGGGCATGGTCCCGGGCACTATTGCTGGGATGGCCTGGGCTATTTCTTCTTCAATAAGGATTTCACGGCAGGACGAGAGAACGCTGGACCCGCCGGAGAGACCCAGAGCTCCTTCGGATTCCGGCCGCTCTACACCGGCAGTCGCGCCATCGTGCCTCAGCTGGTTCAGGGTCAGGGTTCTAGTCAACCCGCCCAGGGGCAGGGCTTTACGGAGATTACGGTCTCCAACCCTCAGGATCTGGCTCAGAGTATCGAATATGAGTTCACCGCTCAGGACGGTACGATTTTTCAAAGCGGTACCGATCTCTTACAACCCAGCCAGACCCTGACCTTGCAGGTGGAGGGGAATAACCTGCAACCGGGTGCTGCGACTTTCTTCTCCGCGTTCCCGGTCACGGTGCAGAGCCTGGTCGATCTTTCCTCAGTCGTGGCGACCCCCATCTTCGGCGCTCCCGGAGTGGATATCAGCACGGAGTGGACCCTCCCGTTTGAAAACCCGGCAGGGACCAGCAGCACTGCTGACCCCGTACCGGCTGGTGGGTCCGCGCAGCACGAGACCGGAGTGGCCGTCATGAACTTCGTAAACGAGGCCAACACGTGCACTTTTACAGCCTATGGTCCGGACGGAGCTCAGGATGCCCAGGAGTCGAGAGACTTCCTGGCGCTGCAACAGCAGGCACTGTTCGTGGGGCAGCTGCTGAGCGGGTTGAGCAGTAGCTCGGGTCTGCTCAGAGTGGAGTGCGATTCGCCGGTCTCTGTCGTGGGAGCACAACAGGACAGTGCGGGGGCCATCGTTTTGACACCGGCCCGGCCTGAGCCAACACCTAACCGCCCCTGAGCTCCTAGGGTCTTCTCAACCCAGTACAGGTGCCCACTTGCACGAACGCCCTCGGTGGAGCCACCGATACATTCGAGGACTGGTAGGGTCGAGAGTTGGCGCGGTTACAGAATGGTTACAATCTGGGCCGCTTGAGCGGGTTGGCACGGGGCTGCTCACCTATGCCATCCTCGAATCGCGCAAGCACGGTGCAATCAATGCCAGGGCTTTGTTCTTAGGCACTTTGAACACAACCGTCACCAGGAAGCTGCCAACCAGGTAGAGAATGCCGCCGACATGCAAGTAGGCGGAACCGCCCCCCGGAAAGCGCAACAGCGAGGCGACAATCACAAGGGCACAAGCCGTACCAGTTCCAAAGAAAGCGGCAAGAAATACCGGATTGATAATTACAACATTAATTCTCAATTGCTCTCTTCCGCTACCAGTCGGGCGAGCCTTCTTTCGATCGCGCTCTGGGAAAGCCACCGTCCCCGCACCATCACGCCGCTGATCCGGGAGAGATGGCTGATATCCGTAAGAGGGTTGGCTTTCAACAGCACCAGATCAGCCCGCATCCCCACTCTCACCGTACCGAAAGCGTCCTTGTCACGGAAGTACTCGCCCACATTTCGGGTAGCCGAGCGGAGAATCTGATAAGGAGTCATGCCGGCGTCCAGCATTATCGCGGTTTCGCGGGGAAGTGAAAACCCGGGGACACTGAACATTTGTGGGGCATCGGTCCCGAAGAGGATTCCAACACCTGCGTCACTCATCTTCTTGAGCAAGCGCTTGCGGTTGGCAACCACCCATTGGACCTGCTCGGCCTGCTCGCCCGTGGGCCGGCGCACATCATAGGCCTCTATCCATCGATCGACCATCTGCCGGGGCAGGTATTTCAGCTCTGGATAGCCCTTCATTCTTTCCAGGTCAGCTCCCCCGACAACGGTCTCCCACAGGGCCATGGTCGGGACTACCCAGGCACCCATGGCACGTGTCTTCCTGGAAATCTCAACGAGATCGGTATCCGGGATCTCGCCCTGTGCCCCCTGCAGTTTTTCAATATAGCCATCCGAATGGTCGATGCTTTGCTGACCTCTCTCCAGGGCGTGATCGATGCCGACTTCGGCAGGAACATGCCCGACAAATGGGATCCTTTCCGCGGCGGCAGTGTCGGCCATCGCATCATATTCCTCCAGGGTGAGACCGGGGTGGATCTTCAGCAGATCCCAGCCCTCCTCTTTTTGCCGCGTTACGCGGGCAATTGCCTCCCGGGAGTGTGTTGATCGACCTTCCGCTGAAGCTGGGACCTGCCAGGTACAAAGTGGGCGACCAGATCTCGCCCTTTGAGGCCTGTTCTCTCATCTCCAGCTGGCCCGGCCCTCCCAGCATTCCCCGGACCGTTGTAATCCCGTTGGAGAGATAAAGAAACAGAACCGATTCGACAAATTCCGGTGAGGCATTGCGGGAGGGAATGTGGCCGTGCATCTCCGCCATCCCCGGAATCAGGTACTGTCCCGAGGCGGGAATTCGGTGCCCGCCCTGTGGGACCTGTAGGACAGTGCTCTCGAATTGGCTCCTGATGGGCACATTGCCGGGGCCTTGCCGACGAGTACCCCTTTCACCCCCACATTCTGGTTTGATATCCGGACTGCCTCCGTCACTTGATACATTTGTGATCGGGACTAGGTATCTGTTGAAAAATACGACGGATCATCCACCGACTCCCGATATTTCAAACGCTTCCCATCGACCTGTTTGATGGCCCGGACCACCCGTTCCCCATCGTCGCAGTATCGGTTGTTAAATCGAAATTCAAACTCGTTCAAATAATTCGGCAAGTGCTTCTTACTCACGCTATGGAATGTTCCCATCAGACCTCGCTTGAGAAGACTAAACACCGATTCTATTGAATTGGAGTGAACGTCGGTTCCCGCTTTCACATATTCTCCAGATCCATGATGTACGGTCTGGTGACCACCCCTGAACACATGCCCGATAGGTCGATACTGGTAGAGTTCATCGGTAATGACCCGAGAGGAAAGATCCACATTACTTGCAATCGCTCCCGCTAGATCTCTTACCGTCAACCGCTCCATTACCTTGAACCGGACATCCCCACCACGCTCTGCCATCCCCAACACAGGGGCCTTCTCTGTCCCCCTACCTCGCTTCGATTTCCCCTTGTACCTTGGGCGACCGCCGACATAAGTTTCATCGATTTCGACCGTACCTGTCAGTTTTGGGGAGTCTGGTCCAGCGCCCAACCCATGACGGATTCGACGCAGCACGAACAGGGCGCTCTTGTGGGTGATCTCCATTTCCCTGGACAACTGCAAGGCTGAGATACCCTTCTTGCTACTGCATGCTTTCCAGAAGGCATAAACCCATACCTGGAGGGGAAGGCGGCTTTCCTCAAAGACTGTACCTGTGCGAACCGTGAACATCTTGTTACAGCCCCGGCAACGCCAGCGATAATCCTTATTCCGGCTACCGTCCTTCCCGACCATCCGGTAAACGTCCAGGTCGCTACACCTGGGACAGGCTGGATCAGCCCCCCAACGTTGCGCCTCTAGAAACCTCACAGCCTGCTCCTCACTTACCGTCGCCTGCCTCAATGCACTCAGAATCGGTGACTTCTGTTTCTTCTTCATGTAAGGATCGTATCATATCTTGATACTTGTTGCAATTATTTTTGCCCACGTTCTTCAGGTCGAACATCCTGGCTAGATCAGCCGATTTATGTTCTATGAATGCCAATTGTAATTCCCGATACCAGCACTCGTCGTACAAAAAAACGTCGTCCATAGGCAGGTTAATGGAGTGCTTAGGATCCTTCTTAAATAGCTGAATCAAATCGTTTTGTAGGTCCACCCTCACCGCCCTGAGGATGACCGGCTCATTCCCCCAGGCCCGGACGATCACTTGGACGCTAGACTGCTTTGACATAGAATTATCCTTTTGTGTTAGAATAATACCTCGAAGACGCAGGAAGGATTTGATAATGCATTCTCAAAGGCCACCGTATGTCACTTACCCTGCCCTCAAGACAATCATTGAGGAGTTTGCGGAATCCACAACACCCACCAAACTCAACAGGCATGTGCTGAGCAAGCTCTCTGGGGCTGGCTACGCCGAGTTGATGTCCGGGCTCCGCTACCTTGGTCTGGTCGCCAAGGATGACTCCGTGCTGGAAGGCTTTAGCCAGCTTGTCCAAGCGCAGCGAGGGGGGGGGGATGCCTACAAGAAACACCTCTTGGACCTTCTTCAAGAAACCTATGAAGACATCGTCAAGGGCGTGGACATCAAGAAGGGCACCCTGCCGGAATTGGAGCAGGCCTTTAAAGAGGTGGGGGTGCCGCAAGGGCAGATGATGGCCAGAACCGTCCGCTTCTACGTCAAGGCCTTGCAGGATTGCGGTTTTGAGGTTTCCCCCCACATCACCAAGCCAAGGCGTCGAACCCCACGGAATGGACCTGGATCCACCCCCTCTAAAGGCCGGAAAACCCCTGGGATCCGAAGAGAGGAAGAAGTTACTCCACCGCCACCAGCGGATAAGGATCACCCCCCTGAGGGGTTCGACAGGCTTCCAATCTTCGGAAGGACTAACGCTTACATCCAATTTCCTGCTGATCTCACTGCGCAGGACTGTGCCGTTATTGAAGCCGCGGTCGGCTATCTTCGAGCTTTGGTGAAAACGAAGGAGGGTGATGAATGAGAAGAGATTGAGGGTCGCACCGAGCGACCCGCACCAAGTAGGGGCGGCTAGAGGATTGTAGTCACCCGCCGACCCTGCACTCAGCTCAAAGCCCCCATGGTGAAATCGGCAGACACAGTCGCTTTGCATGCGACCGGCCTTCTCCAGGGCCATCCGGGTTCGAGTCCCGGTGGGGGCACTCTTACCCTGACATGGGGGCGATAGTGTTATTATGACATGAAATTGACAGATCAAGAAAGACCCGACAAGCAGAAACCTGGCCCTGATCCCGAGACTTTGATTATAGAAGAAGACCCAGAGGAAGCTTTGAGTCGTCTGATTAAGAAACCCCCGCGAGATCAGCAGGACGAGGGATCTACCGAGAACGAAGACCCCAATCAGAACGATTGAGGGGTAGTTCTCACACCTATTCGCCGGAACCGATACCGTTTTCATAAAGTACCTAGTCCCGTTTGTGATTTGATGTATCGATACCTTTAGGAGCACCCTGTCGAGTGAACTTCCATAAGCTTTTTGAAACTCCTCGGCCAACCGCCGATGTATTTTTCCGGGAATCTCGCCTCAAGCAAGCTCTTATCCTTCTCATCTTTCTTGCCATATCAGCCACAGCGGCAATGATCGGGTATCAGGGGGGAATTGAACACGATGGTGTCTCTCTGCCATCTGGCTTGGCTTACTGGATCGCTGCCGTCATGGCGCTGATGTCACTTGTCGTCCTTTCGGGATTTCGTGCCAGCGTGAGAGGCACCAACTGGCTGATGCGTTATGACGGCGCCAGGCTCTTGATCAAATATCGGTCCTATCTAAACCATCACTTGCCGGAAGGCGATTTTGTGGTCGTCGAGAAATCAATCTATCAGAAATTGAGTGGATCAGGGCTTTCAAAGGAAAGCGGATAGTTCCGAGTATGGGAGGGGACGGACAGCAGACGGAAGCCTGGACCTATCTCGATCTCTGCCTGAACCACAAGGATACGGCGAAGCTTCTGGAGTACTTGAGACAGGAGCGTCTGCGCGGGCCTGGCAAGACTCTTTGGCCGGCGTTCCCACCCACCGGAAAGCGGCGACAAGTGATCAAATCCAGGTATCTGCATTATCCGGTGAGACTTGTCGAAGACAACCTCATCCGGATCGATTGGAAAAGCCACCGCACCTCCATTACACCAAAGATCGACAAGGCCCTGAAGATACTGGGGGACAGGCTCAGAATTCTAGAGCGGGAGAGAGATGTCAAGGTCAATGATTTTACCTCGCTTGAGAGCTTGGACGCCGAACAACAGGAGCAAATGATCCGTCAGCTAGCAGAATCAGGCGATACCCTGGCAACAGCGAAGGTTGTAAGAGACTTGTACGGCTACAGCACAACGGAAGCAGTGAAATACGTGAGAAAGCTACTTGGGGGTGAATCAGCGGGCGTAGATCACAACGCCGATAGGTGAATTCAGATCGCTTCCCTTTCCAGAACAGGACCGACTGCTGGCCCCCCCCGTCACGTGGACTTTCCTGGTCCTCATCCCGTACTGAGCCAGAGCGGAACCGCTATAGGCCCCCAGCAGAACCAGTGTGGTCACCAGCAATCTCCTTCCGTCAAGTCCCTGATATCGTGAGTCCATCCGCTGCCTTGACGAAACCGGTACACTCGGCGTGGCCATACCCGATAAGCCACACGTGAAGGAATCAGCATGCCTCGACCAGGTGAGAGTGCCTTGCTACTGCTTCTCGCATTGTTTCTGACGACGGGCGTAGAAGCGTCGCACCCGCTTTCCCTGGAAAAGAAGCTGAAGAGATATCTGGATCATCGGCTCCTGGTCTTCAGGCAACTGGATGTTCACGGGTCCAATATCAGATTCAATTCCAGTGGACAGCTCGTGAACAGGGAGAAAAGCAAGCCACGGCCCGCCCGCACTGGAATTCTGTATCTAGATCTCAAGCTGAAACCTGAGCGGCTATTGCTTTTGGGTGAGCCATTGCAGATTGTGTTCAAAGGAGGCAAATACTCCTTTGTTCGAGATCCACGAACACTGAAACTGATGACTTGCACAGTGGTTTTGGATGTGGGCAGCAATCTTCCCCGAGGGCTTTACCCGGATCAGACCCATAAAGTCGGAGAAGCCAATCTGATAGACTCACGGCCGTCTGCTTTTCCAGCAAGGAGACCGTCTAGGCCGTGTGTCTCAGCAGCGGATCTCTGCGGCCCAATCCTCATGTTGGTCAGGCAAGGAGGGATTGATGCGCCTCATCGTTGCATCGCTGTTGTTAGCGGGATTGTCTGGATGCGCCACGGCACCCGGCCCCGAACCTGAACCCGGAATCACGCATGGGCCGATGTTGGGCCGAGTTGGCGCGCACCAGGTCGGGGTTTGGGCACGTACGGCCCAACCCGGTTAGTTTCTGGTGAGCTACGGGACCAGCGCCGATGCTCTAAACAGCGACTCTGACCCCATACAAACTGTGCTTGATCGCGATAACACGGGATGGGGTCTGCTGACCGGTCTGGAGGCCGACACCGAGTACTTCTATCAAGTCGTGCTATCGAAAACCGAGGAGAGCAACGCGCTGCGAAGTGGTTCGTTTCGGACACTGCCGGATGCCGAACAGCTCAAAGATGCCGACCTCAACCCCAACGGTGACTTCAATTTCAGCTTCGAGTTCGCCTGCGGGAACAACCAGAACCCATTACAGGGTTTGGGGCGGGGTTTGCCTGCCTACAACCAGATGCTCGCCAATATCAAGGACAAGGTCGACTTCGCCGTACTGAACGGCGACTGGCTCTACGAGGAAAAACGGGACTATCCGGCGCAAAAATGGCTCAGGCAGGCAGGCGCCACACCCGACCAGACGCCCCATGTTGTCAAGATGGCTCCCACGATTACTGGCGTGTGGGAGAACTACAAACACTACCTCGACTCCGCGCCGAATCTATCGGAATGGCATCGCGAGGTTCCCTCCTACTACACCTTCGACGACCACGAGATCCTCAATGATATCTACGGGACGGGCACGCCCGGCTACAGACACCGGCGCACTGTGTTCCGCGACATCGGAGTCGAAGCCTGGTATCACTACCTGGGTTGGAGCAATCCCGAAAAATTCAAGCAGCAGATTCATTTCGGACGGACCTCCTACGTCGCAGGCACCGACGTCCTGGAAGATCCCAACGCCGACTTCAGCAGCATCGATCTCGAACAGGCGGCCAACCTGCATGTCCACTGGGGAACGCCGGATGCTGGCGTCAATGACAACGCTCTGGATGCGAAAGAGGGAGACCCCAATGCCGGGGTCTACGAGATCGTCGAAATTCTCGATAAGACCAGACTGCGCGTGAAGCCCCCATTCAAGGCCGATGGCGAACAGAGCTATTCGATCGGCAGACGTTCGTATTCCAACATGCGCGTCAGCAACTCCGACATCTTCTTCCTTGATACGCGCAGTCACCGGGACATGCACGACGTCAGGAATCCCACGGGTCCAGGCTTGTCGATGATCGGCGCGCAACAGCGGGACTGGATGTTCGACGAAATGAAGAACAGCGACGCGGAGATCTTTTTCCTATTCTCCAGCGTGAACTTCATGATTCCCCACGTCGGCGGTACAGCGGGGCCAGGAGGCGGGGTGGCGGATCTGGCCAACAAAGACGAAGCGTGGACCGTTTTCGTCGAGGACCGGGAGCGGGTCATCGAGTTCTGGGACTCGCTGGGTAAACCAGTGTTCGTACTGACTGGTGATCTGCACATACAGCTTCGCCATCAAGATCACCGACCGTATCTGGGAGTTTGCTTCCGGGCCGCACAACTCGCGCAATCATCGGGCCAGCTCGGAGGGCGGCCGGCCTCCGAATGGGATCTTCGATTCACGCGGGCGCAAGTGTGAGATCCGCTGGTCCAGCTACATGCGCGACGAAGTACCGCCTGAACTCAACCGCCAGCCCGTCTACACGGTCGTTCAGGTCAACAACGTTTTCAACAATCCGCTGGAGGCAGGCAAGGAGCGCTGGGTGAAGTTCCCGCGCCCGCAGGTCGTCTTTCAGTTTTACGACGCATTTACCGGCAATCTGCTCTACGCGGAGTCGATTCTGGCCCGTCCTATCCGAAAACTCGGCCGAGATCGTTCCGGGGCTGACTCCGTCATGGCTCTCGGGTCAAATCAGCTCCAGAGGCGTGTAGCCGTCGAGATCCTGAACCATCGAACTCATTTGGATTTCGAACCACTTCTGGAACATCCCTAGCGTTCGGTTCTTAGGCCACAACGCCTCGTCCGTCACCCAGCCTGCCAACATGGCCTCAAATATGGCTGGCCAAAATTCCTTCAGCACCTCTTGCTGCGACGCGGGGTCTTCGTATTCAGGAAGGAGATACACGTGCGGCTCACGTCGCAGATTCTCAAAGACTAATTCAGAAATCCCCTCGGCGTCGTCTCCCTTGGCCCATTCGAGATAGGGTCGAAGTGGCTTTACGATCACCGCACAGCGATTGAGTAGTTCCATCCTCATGCGGCCCGGTGGTAGTGCTTGAGAATTCCTCCGAGTCGTTCCCGACACCGAATCTCACCCTCGGGTGTGACTTCATGCTTCTCAATGAGATCGTTTCCCAAGCCCTGGTGCGCTCGCTCGGCATGATAATGATCCAGGTATTCGAATATTGCTCTTCGGAGTGAGGCTTCTCCGAAGAAGATCATCCTCCGCAGGCACTCAGACTTGATCGACAGCACGAACCGCTCCGCATGCGCGTTGCAGTTGGGGTTACAAATCGGCTGAATTTTCGGATAGGACGGGTCAAGTGATGCTAACCTGCAGCCGCCTGCCGGGGCGTAAAGAGTGCTCTCAGGAACCGGTAAAAGAGAAAGATGGCGAACCCACAGAAGAAGAGGAGCAGCAAGGTGAGTACGATCGCAATGTAGGGGTGCGTGACGACCAGATAGAGCACCGCCAGGGACAGCCCGTCCTCGAGCAGGCTCAGAAACCAGTTGCTGAAAGGTTCGGGTGTGGCATTCACGGCCAGCCGCGTAGAGGCCTTGGCCCCGTGAGCGGTGAGACTAATGATCCCCCCGACCAGTCCCGCCACCCACAGCAGTGGTTCATCCACATCACCCACGGCGCCGGCCGCCAGAAGAGCTCCGGCCGGAATGCGAATGAAGCTGTGAATCGCGTCCCAGGTGTTGTCGATGTACGGGATCTTGTCGGCAAAGAACTCGATAATCAGCAGGCCTGAAGCCGCCCCCAGGACCCAGGGATGAGAGAGCACGTCCAGCCGCTCGGGCAGGTCCAGTATCTGGTATCGGTTCAGCAGCCCGAGGGTCAGAACCGTAATGTAAAGCCTGAAGCCCGCCGTCAGGCTGGAGCCGAAGGCCAGAGCCAGATTCGTGAGATCCATGATTCCATCCTGTGCGCCGTGGTCTCTTCGATCCTACGATTGTATTCCACAAACCATTCAACCGTCTGTAGAACAAACACCCCCCCGTCGGGGACGGACGGGAGGGTTCGTTTTCCTTCTACTCGACTTAGTGGGCGGCGCTGGAGGGATCTTCGATGACGAAGCCGTAGGTTTCTTCTTCCTTCTGTTTCATCTCTTCGATGGTCAGGGCTGAATCGAGAGCATCGGCAGTATCGGTGATGCGATTGTCGTCTGTACAAAGCTCCGCATCGTTCTTGTCGAT
This sequence comes from Acidobacteriota bacterium, assembly GCA_965248635.1. GTDB lineage: Bacteria > Acidobacteriota > UBA6911 > RPQK01 > CBDAPI01 > CBDAPI01. The sequence goes on from OZ252114.1 coordinate 2,463,489, forward strand.
CCACTCTTCGAACTCGTCCGGAACTTCCGCTTCGGGATAAATCGCGTTCACCGGGCAGAGAGCCACACAGGCATCACAATCGATGCACTCATCTGGATTGACGATTAGCATGTGTGGGTTCGTGATTTCGTAAAAGCAGTCAACCGGGCAGTCCGCGACACATTCAGTATAGCGGGAGTTGACGCAACGTTCAGTGACTATGTAGGTCATCAGCTACCTTCCTCCAGAAAGACTACCTGAGCCAGGTGCAGTTCTATTCGCCCCTTCTTTTACACCAAATCAGTGACAAGATAAACCCTTTTTTTGTGTCCGGCCTTCCGGCTTCTGAGCCGCGCTTTCCGGGGCCCGGACGAGATTGTGCTACCATTTCTGCTACTTCCCTGAAGACTATGAAAACACTCTTCTTGATCACCGCACTCTTCCTCGCTCCTGCATCGATTGCGGCCAGGCAGGAAGGTGACGAGAAGCAGGTCTGGCAGTCTCACTGGGAGGTGGCGAAGTCTTTCCGGGCCCAGGAACAGTTCGAGCAGGCGGGTCGGGCCTTCGAGCTGGCCATCGTGCAGATCGAGAAATCACGCCGGGACTTGAGACTGGGGATCTTCAAGACCGACTTCTTCCAGGACAAGGTGAAGGTTTACCAGCAGTACGTGGATCTTCTTGCCTGGCAGCTCGTGGCCCCCGACCGGGCTTTTCAGATTTCGGAGCGGGCCCGAGCGCGCTCTTTTCTGGATTCTCTGGCCGAAGTGCGGGCCGACCTGCATGGGACGCTGCCCGAGAAACTAGTAGAGAAGGAAGAAATGATCCTGGACCGGATCTCGCTGCTTCAGGCCGAGATTCGACGCGGGGAGACGAACCCGGAGCTGAAGGAGGAACTGAGTCAGAACGAGGAAGAACTGCAAAGGCTCTACCTGGACCTGCGAACCCAATACCCCGCTTTTCATGCTTTTCGATACCCGGAGGCGGCCGATCTTCGATCTGTGCAGGATCGACTGGGTGATTCCGAGTTGCTGGTCCAGTACTTCGTGGGTGAGGAACAGTCTCATCTCTGGCTGGTCTCAAGGGTGGGAGTCGAACATCATCTTCTGCCGGGCCGAGAAGAGCTGGAAGCTTCCGTGAAGAAGGCTTATCGCTCTCTTCTCGACCCTGATCAACCGCCGATCGGCCTGGAGGAGCTGTCCAATCTTCTCTTGCCTGCCGGGGATCAGTGGAGGGAGAATCACGAGGCTGTCACCATTGTGCCGTCAGGGTTGCTCTACTACTTCCCCTTCGAGGTGCTCAGACGCGGGGAACGAACCCTGGGCGATCTGGCCCAGACCGCCTACCTGCCCTCGGCGTCGGCCCTCACCTATCTCCGCGACATCCCGGAGAGAGCCATCTCCTCACCACGGCTCCTGGCGGTCGGGGATGCCGACTACTCGGGGCATCAGGAAGTGGAGGGATCAGCCTCCATGAGAGGGCTGAAGGCACTCGGTGCTCTGCCTTTTACGCGAGCCGAGGTTTCGAAGATCCGAGCCGTTTTCGGATACTTCGATTCCACGCTCTTGGTCGGAGAGCGGGCCACGGAAGCACGCTTGAAGAAGCTGGAGTTATCCGACTTCTCGGTGCTGCACCTGGCGGCTCATGGCTGGATCGATCCTCTCCTGCCCTCCCGATCAGGAATCGTGCTGGGGCTGGACGAGGATGGTCAGGAGGACGGGATTCTGCAGGCAGGAGAAGTCTTTCGGCTCCCCCTGAACGCGCAGCTCGTCACCCTCTCCGCCTGCCAGACGGCCCTCGGCAAGCTGGTAACAGGGGAGGGAATGGTGGGTTTGACTCAGGCCTTTTTCTTTGCCGGGGCAAGTTCGGTAGTGGCCAGCCTCTGGAACGTCAACGACGAAGCCACAGCCCGGTTCATGTCGCTGTTTTACGGGCACCTGGGCGACGGGCTCTCCAAGGTGGAGGCGCTGCGGCGTGCCCGCTCAGACCTGCGCCGGGATGAGCGCTACCGTCACCCTTATTACTGGGCTCCCTACATTCTAATCGGCGAAGCTCAGAAGGGAGTGACTTTCCCGGCCAGCGAAATGCGTGTCAGGCTGATCCTGGGCCTGGTCCTGCTGGTTTGCATCAGCATTTACTTCATGAAAAGGGGATTCGCGGCGAGCTCATGGGATGGCGAGGCGTAGGAGCCGCTTACTTTGCGGCGAATCGAGGAAAAAGGGGGCAGAGTAGACCATCGCAGTCCCGAGTCCTTCATCTGTGACGCCGCAACCCTTGAAGGGACGTGTGGTTTATGCTGACTCTGGCATGGGTGGCGAAAAGCCTGCGGAAACGGGCATGGTCTCCCGTTCCATCAAACTCTACGCCGAACCCCCCGAGAAACCCGGCGGCCTCATCAGCCGGAACGCAATAAGGTACGCGGCCGCTGAGGCATAGTGCGCCGTTCCAGAGAATCGTGAGCTGAAGCCTGGCCCCTTCGGGAGGAAGCGTCAGTGCTCGCGCGATGCAGGCTCCCCTCTGCGAAAGATTGAGAGTTCGCCCGTTGAGGCTTTGGCCCTCCCAGGTCAGCAGACAGGGCTCAGCCATATCCAGCCTGTCTTCCTTACGCACTTACGCATTTCACCAGCCCGTCGGAACAATACTGCTTCCCCCGGGAGCCTTGAACGGGGGGGTCGCCGCGGCCCGCCCGGCCCGGCGATCGTCCAGGCTCAATCAGTGATCTGACACCTTGACAAGCATTTTAGCAAAGCCGTAGAGTGATTGATAGGGGTTGACCCGACCATCGGAATTGAGAGGAGGGAAACGTGTTCAAGAAAACGAAAATAGTGCTTTCAGTTGTTTCGCTGTCCTGGTCGCTGTTCGCCGCATCGGCCCTGGCGCAGGGCTCGCCGGACCAGGCGGTTATGGAGGTCGTACACGGTCTGGGCGAGAACCAGCCTCAAGTGATCTGGCAGGCACTTCCGGCGAGTTATCAGAATGACGTCTCCGGAGTGGTTCGAGAGTTCGCAGGGCAGATGCAGGACAGCCTTTGGGATCAGACCTTTGGAACTCTCGGCAAGCTGACACGTGTGCTGGACGAAAAGCGCCAGTTTGTTCTCGAACATCCGCGGGTGGCCGAGCGTCTCAGCCAGTCACCCAACGCCGAGGCGACCTACGCTGCTGTTGTGACTCTGCTGAAGACGCTCCTGAGTTCCGACATCTCGAGCCTTGAGCGGCTGAGCGACTTCGATGGGGAGAGGTTTCTGGCCACAACGGGGAGTCAGGTCATGGCCCAGATGGGCGACCTGGTGGCTCTGGCCCCTGACTCCAAGGAGACGCTCGATGCAATCAGTTCTCTCCGTGTGACCTTGAGCCGAATTGAAGGAGACCGAGCCTGGATAACTGTCGAGAAGCCGGGTGAGGAAACGAAGGACGTCCAGATGGTCCTCTTAGAAGGAAAGTGGCTTCCGGCCGAGATGGCCGAAGCCTGGGACTCCGGGATTGCCGGTGCTCGTGAGAAGTTGAGCCAGGTTGCGTTTGATCCGGCACAGACGGCCCAGGCGGGAGCCATCCTGGCCATGCTCGATGGAGCCCTGGAGGGCCTGCTGGCCGCTCAGACATCCGAGGAATTCCAGGCCACCCTGGAGGGATTGATGGGCCTGGCCGGGATGGCTGTGATGGGTTCCGACGCCGCTCAGGGTTCGAACAATTAGGTCCTCCTACAACGGGATGTCACACGATGGCAAAGCGTAGAAGCCGCTTCCATGCGGCGATCTGATCGGACCACGGAGGGTCCTCCTACGGGTTGCCAGTTCGCGGACCTTTGAAGACCCAGCCCCACAGGACAAAGGCAAGTGTCAGCAACCCCCACCCCAGAGAAAGCCGGCTAGTCCACGTCCAGTTCGTGACGGCAGCTGTCCGCTGCACCGCGGGAGGCTGCAAGTCGGCAAGCGGTCGTTGCAGCACGCTCGTCTCGAAGGTGACCAGACCGAGCGGGGTGCCAGCAACCCGCAGCGGCCTGTCACCCTGTGTGAGCCGATAGCCATCCAGGCCCTCGATGCGAAAGAAGCTCTCCAGGGATGATTGCCCGGGAAGGTAGTTCTGCAGTGTAATGCGGCTGTCCTGCTTCAGCCAGTCCGGAGTCCGAGCAAAGAAGGTCAACCTCAAGAAGCTGGGTCGCGGAGATTCTTCCGGGCCGGCAAGCTCGAGCTCCGGCCGATGGAGTCGGTAGAGAGGTACCGATTTGCCGTCCACCTGCAGCTTGAGGTTGCCTCCGTTCGATTCAGCCAGGAGCTCTGGATCGATCCGGGTCTCGAAAGTGATGTCACTTTTCTGGTCCCCGGGGAAAGTTCCGACCAGTTCACGCCTTGCAAAAAAGTTGTGGTGACTTCGATGTTGATGTTCCGCGCGTCCACGCTGACCCCGTAATTCTGGCGAGCCGTCCGCTCCGGGGATTCATGGGCGTAGAGCCCGGCTGTCGCCACAACCACGACCACAAAGCTGCCTAACAGCACCGCTCGCAGGGGGAGCAATTCCTTTTTTCGCCAGGCCGCTCTCGTCATCGCCGCAACTCCTCTTCCTTGGCTGCTTCCTCTTGAAGTCCTCGATAGAGTTGGCGGGCTTCTTCGACCCTTTGGAGAAGGGGCTCGCTCTGTTTGATCAGCTCCTTCTGATTGTAGCCTGCTTTCCCCTCCTTTTCGCGCTGCCGGGCATCGGACACCAGCTTCTCAATTTCCGCCAGGCTGTCCAGCCGGCTGGCGATCAGCTCCTGGGCCGCTTCAAGTTTCCAGAATCTCAGAGGCTCCTGGACGACGTAGACCGGAGTCGTGTGAGCCTGCGAGCCGTCGCTGCCCTTGGCCCGGGCCGCGATCCAATAACCGAACTCGGCATCGACTTCGAAATCCAGGGCGAGCTCGGACTGGGAATCTCTGTCAGGCGTCGCCTTGCGAATCACCTCTCCATGGCGAATGATCTCCAGTTCCGTCGGCAGCATGCGACCGGCGTTTCCCCAGGCGCGGGCTTTCACCCGAAGTTGCCGCCCCTTTTCGTGTCGGGCCAACTTCACTTCGTCTCCGGGCAGTGCACCCTCGACCCGGAACTCGATCATGGGGCCGTTGGTCACAAAAGTCCGGCCCCCGCGGACGGCCTCAAACCAGGCGTCTGCCGAGAAGGCGTTCTGCCCCACGTAGGCGTAGAGGCGGACCTCGCCGATTGTGCCACCCCAGGGCACGTCTGATCCGGCAGAGGCCGTCAACTTGAAGCCGGTGTTCAAAAAGTCGTAGTACAGATCGGTCCCGAGTCGTAGGAACTGGAGAACTTCGACGAAATCGGCTTTTCCCTTGAGTACATTCATGCTCATGTCACGGTGGACATGGTTAGCGTTGCTCTGAACGTGGGCGTAACCGGACAGGCCTCCCTGAGCATGCACATTGTCGAAAACCCAGTCATACAGGAAGTACTTGTCCGTGTCTCTGACCATCTCGGTGAGATTCATGGAGAGCGTATGTCCCAGCTCAGCGTGAGTGCGGGGGCATTCCTGTCCGGGGGAGAGAACGTAGTCCCCGTGAATGGTACGGAAGTCTTTCCCAAAGCCGCGCTGTGGGAAGAAGGTCCGGTGAATGTCTCCCATCTTGACGATGTTGGAGAGGTGGAGATCCTCAGCCCGGGCCCAGTTCATGAGGTTCTCAGCATCCCGGTCACTCATGATGCGGGCGTGGACATGATCGTCGCCCGAATACCAGCCCTCTTGCCGCATGTCCACCCAGCGCCTGGGCCGAATGGTCTGATCAACCGTTTTCCCGGACTCGATGACGACGGTGGTGGTTTCAGGCACGTGCTCCAGGCCGCGGCGGACATTTATTTCCCACTCCCCCGGGGGTAGCTGGATGTCAAATGGTCCGGCCACGCACCACCAGATGCGGCCCCCCAGCTTGCCCGGAAGACTAGCGTGCCGACGGGCCGTGGAGTTGCCCATATTGTCGAACTGGGAACCCATGTCCACCACGTTGCCCGGAGCCCGGGGCCGGCCGTTCTTCTTCCAGATCAGGTTCACCATGGCCGGAGTCGGCTCTCCGTCGTCATCCGAGAGAATCCGAACGTTCAGCCGTCCGGGAGGGGGAGATTCGACCCATACCTGGAGGGTCAAGGGGGTATCTCCCTGGGGCCGCAACTGCAGTCGTAGGGAGGTCGGGTCCACCGGGACGTTTTTCAGATTGACCAGGACCCAGTTCTCAGCACCGGGCTGGATGGCCTGATTGCGGACGCTATGACGGGACAGATCGTACTCGACGGTCGAGTAGCTGGTGGAGTCTCCCCCCAGATCGACGTGAAAGAGAAGGACGCCGATGTCGCCGGGGAGGGAGACGGGACCGAGGGTTTCGAAGACCAGAGACTTGCCGCCGCGAGGCTGCGGACGCGGTTCACCATCCTCGGGAGAGACGGAGATGATCCAGGGGCCGCGCAATTCCTCCAGCAGCGTACCCGCCAGCGGAGCCAGGGCGTTGCGGAGCGGCGGAGCCATCCCCGCCCTGTCGCCCCGCCGATCCGCAAATTGCCGGACCACTCGCAGAGCCTCGTCGTACTCTTCTCGCTGGGCCTCGGTCAGAATGTAGGGATGCTCGGTCAGAAGAGTCGAGAGCATGGTGGCAGCCGCAGGATCAACTTCCTGCTGGGCGGCGAGCCACCCCTGCCCGATTTGAGCCCCGAGCAGAACGAGACCGACGAGCAGCCAGAAACCCAGGATGATTCGTTTCATTTCTCCAACGTTTTGGAAAGTGGTTTACATTGCGGACACCGGGACAGCAGTATGGGAAGGCTTCCACTGGAGCGGGTGCGAGTTTAGACGTTTGCACATGGATCAGGCTCCAAGATGGAATAGAGAGTTGTGCTGAGTCAACTTCCGGGCCACATATTTACAAATAAGAGAAGGTTTCGCTCCATCAGCAGAGGCAGGGACCTGCTGCAGGGGAACCGGTACGTCTGCAGACAGATCTTCACGGGAGCGGTTCTTGTCGGTGCGGCAGCACTGGCCTGGGGCTGCGCCGAACTCGGGGAACTCGGGGGCAGCGAACGCCCCAACCTGGTCCTGATCCTGACCGACGATCAGCGCTGGGATCAGCTCGGTGTGGAAGGGCATCCGTTCCTGGACACGCCGCATCTGGACCGGCTGGCCCGAGAGGGTGCTCGTTTCGCCAACATGTTTGTTACCACCTCGCTGTGCTCTCCCAGCCGCGCGTCGTTTCTCTCCGGCCTGTATGCCAGCACCCACGGCGTGGTGAACAACTTCACCGACTACCCGGCCGATCTGCCCAGTTTTCCGCGCCGGCTCCAGGAGGCGGGCTATCACACGGCTTACGTCGGCAAATGGCACATGGGTGAAGAGGACGACTCGAAAAGGCCGGGCTTCGACTACTGGATCAGCCACCGGGGCCAGGGTAACTACTTCGACAACGAGTTCAACATCAACGGGGAGCGCCGGACTGTTCCCGGGTACTACACCAGGGTGGTCACCGAGATGGCCCGGGAATGGCTCCTGGGGGATCACGGCGGTCGGCCCTTTCTGCTCATCCTGGGCCACAAGGCGCCCCACACTCCGTTCACCCCCGAAGAAAAGTATCTGCGGCTCTACGGCGACATCGAGATTGGCTATCCCGACAGTGCCTCTAACTTGAAAGGGAAGCCGGGCTGGGTGGAGGAGCGCCTGGATACCTGGCACGGCATCTACGGTCCGATTTATGGTTTTCGGGAGACGTTTCCGGACCGATCCGCTGCTTCCGTCCTGGAATGGGACCGCTTTGTCACGAGTTACACTTCCACCATCAAGTCCGTCGACGACAGCGTAGGTGTCATCTATCAGACCCTGGAAGAGTTGGAGCAGCTCGACAACACGGTGTTCCTGTTTGCCGGTGACAACGGGATGTTTCTGGGCGAGCACGGAATGACCGACAAGCGGGCCATGCACGAACCCAGCATCCGGGTACCGCTGTTGGCGCGCTATCCGGAACGGATCCAGCCGGGAACCGTCATCCGGGAACAGGTCCTCAATGTCGACCTGGCCCCGAGTATTGTCGAACTGGCGGGCGCCAACCCCCTTTCCGACATCCATGGTCGTTCCTGGGTGAGCCTGCTGGGGGGAGGACACCCGGGCTGGAGAAGCAGCTGGTACTACGAATACAACTACGAGAAGCAGTTTCCCTACACCCCCAACGTCCGCGGCGTCCGAACGGATCGCTGGAAGTACATCCGCTACCCTCACGGCGACGGCGGCCCCGACCGCCACCGGGACGAGTTGTACGACCTGAGGGAGGACCCTCAAGAGCTGCACAACCTGGCCGCCGACCCGGCCCACGGCGAGCAGGTGGGACAGCTGAGGGCCGAGTTGGACCGCTTGATGGCCCAGCACGAGAACCGCTCCCTGGAGAGCATGCCCCTCGATGAGGGGATCAAGAGTGAACTCCCTGCCCCCGAGATTCGCTGAACCCTTCAACACGTTCGCTTGGAGATCCCAAATCGTGGAACTTGGAACGTGGAACCTGGAACGCTGCGAGCGACAGCGAGTGGACTCCCAACTGGGGTAGAATTCCCGTTGTCACTTCTTGAAGGTAGAGATGAAAACTCTGGATGAGAATACATTTCCCCCGGCCAGCGATCACGGCTGGCTGGTCCTGAAGTTCGGGGGCACCAGTGTGTCTTCGCTGGACCGCTGGGAAACGATCCGGGAGCTGATCCAGGAGCGCGTGGATGCGGGGTACCGCCTGCTGGTCGTCCATTCGGCCCTGGCAGGGGTCTCCGACCGGCTGCAGGAGCTGCTGCAGGAGGCGGTTTCAGGCGACTACGAAAAGAGTCTGGAAACCCTTCTCGAGCTTCACTTCAACCTTTCCAGAGAGCTGGGACTGGAGGGTACTGCATTGCTCCACGATGATGTCGAGGAACTTCGTCGGCTCCTGGCCCAGATCCACCGGGCCGGCCAGACGACGCTCCTCGTCCACGCCGGAGTTCTGGCCCTGGGAGAGTTGATGGCCACTCGGCTGGGAGCCGCCTGGCTGAACGCTCAAGGCCTGGCTGTGACCTGGCAGGATGCGAGGGAGATCCTGCCCAGTCAGGAGCACGTGAAGGGAAGTGCCCGGGCAGCCTATCTGTCCGCCAGCTGTGACTTTGATCCCGACCCGGACTGCCAGGCCCGTCTCGCCGCCCTCCCCGGAACCGTCCTGACTCAGGGCTTCATCGCCGCCAATGACAAAGGTGAGACGGTCTTGCTGGGCCGCGGAGGGTCGGATACCTCGGCCTCTTATCTGGCCGCCAAAGTGCAGGCGGTTGGCCTGGAAATCTGGACGGATGTAGCCGGAGTCTTCAGTGCAAATCCCCGCATCGTGGCGGGAGCCCGCCAGCTCAGGGCATTGAGCTACCAGGAGGCCCAGGAGATTGCCTCCACCGGCGGATCGATCCTGCATCCTCGCAGCATCGCTCCGCTGCGCCGCGATCGCATTCCCCTGCGGATCCGGTGCACAGCACAGCCTGGACTGGCCGGAACCCTGGTCGCTCGCGACCTGGCTGGAGACGCTCCTGGGGTCAAGGCCATCTCCGGTCGGACCGGAATTACGCTCATCTCCATGGAAACGCTGGGGATGTGGCACGAAGTGGGCTTTCTGGCGGATGCCTTTCGCTGCTTTAGTGATCTCGGTTTGTCGATCGATCTGGTGTCCACCTCCGAAAGCAGCGTCACGGTCACTCTGGACACGAGCGCCCAGGCGATCGAAACCGAAACGCTGGACGAGCTAAAGCAAAAACTGGAGAGTCTGTGCCGCGTCCGCATCATTGAGCATGCGGAAGTGGTCAGTCTGGTGGGTCAGAGAATTCGCGCCATTCTCCATGAGATCGGCCCGGCCATGGAGGTGTTTGAGGAGCATCGGATTCATCTGGTGAGCCAGGCTGCCAATGACTTGAACCTGAGTTTTGTGGTGGGCGAGGATCAGGCCCACCGCCTGATTCAGAAGCTCCATGCTATGCTGGTCCGGCCGTCTCAGGATGACGCCGTATTCGGTCGCACCTGGGAAGAACTGGAACAGGGTGACGTGACCGCTCGTGCGGGAACGGAGCCCTGGTGGGTGCGAAAGCGCAGCCGGCTGTTGGAGATTGCCACTGCCCAGGACGCCGCCTATGTCTATGACCTGGAGACGGTCCGGGGTGCTGCTGATCGCCTCCAGGCTCTGGATGGAGTGCGCAGGGTCTTTTACGCCCTGAAAGCGAATTCCCATCCGGACATCCTGCGGGTGGTGCATGATGCCGGTTTGAGTCTCGAATGCGTGTCGGCGGGAGAGCTCCGCCTCGTCCTCGAGCTGTTTCCGGGAATCGATCGGCAGCGCATCCTCTTTACACCCAATTTTGCACCCCGCGAGGAGTATGAGTACGCTTTTCGCGAGAAGGTCTGGGTCACTCTGGACAACCTCTATCCCCTGGGTCACTGGGCGGAAATGTTCTCCGGTCGTGAGATCCTGTTGCGCCTGGACACGGCCCAGGGCCGGGGACATCACCGGCACGTTCGGACCGAGGGGAGCCATACGAAATTCGGGATCCCGCTGTTCGAGTTAGAGGAAGTTCGCCGGCGGGTCGAGTCCTGCGGTGCCACAGTGGTTGGCCTGCATGCCCACAGTGGCAGCGGTATTCTCAAGGAGGGTCACTGGGGCGATGTGGCCGCGGCGCTCTTGGAGGCCGCACGGGAGTTTCGCGCCACCCGCTATGTCAATCTCGGTGGAGGCCTGGGGGTGCCCGAAAAGCCGGGCCAGCCTCCTCTCGACCTGGGTGCCCTGAATGGGGGTTTGAAAGGGCTTCGCCAGGACGGTGGCCTGGAACTGTGGCTGGAGCCGGGTCGATACCTGGTGGCGGAGGCCGGTGTCCTGGTGACTCGCGTTACCCAGGTGAAAGGGAAAGGCCACGCTCGCTATGTGGGCGTCGCGACGGGCATGAACTCACTGATTCGCCCGGCTCTTTACGGTTCCCACCACGAGATCGTCAATCTCAGCCGACTGGACGAGCCCGGGAAGTACGTCGTCAGTGTTGTGGGGCCCATCTGCGAGAGCGCCGACCTGCTGGGCAGCGAACGGCTGCTGCCGGAGTGCCGGGAAGGAGATGTCCTGCTGGTGGCCAACGCCGGGGCCTACGGCTTCGTGATGAGTTCCCGTTACAACCTCCGTGACCCGGCCCGGGAATTCACCATTTGAACTGCAGGGCACGGTTATCAACCGCGCTGGTCCGCAGGGCGGCCCGAGGCCCCTCCCACTTTCGCCGGGTTCTGACCCCAAACAAGCACCCCGTCGACTAGGCATGGGATCGACTGGCGTGGTACAAGAGACGCTTGCCGGGTAGGAACAGGAATACGATCGGTGAACACCCGGAAAACCGGGTGAAATCAAGTAGAGCATGGTCGTTGCGGACGACTTTGCGAACAGGATAAGGAGAGTTTGTCATGAGGATGTTTGTCGGCGGAGAGTGGAAAGAAACCCCCAACGTGATCGAAGTCATCAACCCCTTCGATCAGTCGGTCGTGGACACGGTCCCGGCGGCCGAACCGAGTGATGTGGAGAAGGCACTGGCAGGTGCCGTGGAAGGGGCCAAGATCATGGCGAAAATTCCAGCCTATGATCGGGCCCAGATGCTGCGCAAGACGGCCGATCTCATGCTGGAACGCTCCGAGGACTTTGCCCGAACCATCAGCAGCGAAGAAGGGAAGATTCTGCCCGAAGCGCGCTTCGAGGCAACAAGGGCAGCCGAGATCATTTACCTGTCGGCCGAAGAGGCCAAACGACTCACTGGCGAAGTGCTTCCCCTGGATGCTGCTCCCGGAGGAACGGGCAAAATGGGCTTTACGCTGCGGGTGCCCTGTGGCGTGGTCGCAGCGATCACTCCCTTTAACTTTCCCCTCCACCTGGTCTGCCACAAGGTGGGACCGGCGCTGGCGGCCGGCAACGCCGTGGTCGTCAAACCGGCCAGCGACACCCCCCTCTCCGCCCTCAAGCTGGTGGAGGTGCTGTTGGAGGCCGGAGTGCCTCCTCAGGCCGTGACCTGTCTGACCGGTTCCGGAGGGAAAGTGGGCGACACCCTGTGCGGGGACAAGCGAGTGCGCAAGATTACCTTCACGGGGAGCTACGAAGTGGGGGACCACATCTGCCGGGTGGCCGGCATGAAGAAGGTCACTATGGAACTGGGATCCAACTCGCCGTTGATCATCATGCACGACGCCGACCTGGACAAGGTGGCCGCAGCCACGGCTATGACGGGATTTTCCAACGCCGGGCAGGTCTGCATCTCGGCTCAGCGGGTACTGGCGGAGGACCAGGTATACGATGAGTTTCTGGATCGGCTCAAGTCTCGGGTGGAAGCCATTTCTACCGGAGACCAACTCCAGGAAGGCACCGGAATGGGACCTATGGTTCGCGAATCGGATGCTGTTCGCGTCATCGACACGATTCAGGAGGCCGTTGCAGGCGGAGCCCGCCTGATCACCGGCGGGGAACGAGACGGCGCGGTGGTCGAACCGGCCATCCTGGCCGATGTGCATCCCGACATGAAGATCAGTCGCGACGAGCTGTTTGGCCCGGCCGTCGCCGTCAGCCCCTTCGATGACATTGACAAGGCCATCGAACTGGCCAACGACACACGTTACGGTCTGTCTGCAGGGATTTTCACCCAGGATATTGACCGGGCCCTGCGCTTTGCAAACGAGGTGGAAAGCGGCAACATCCACATCAACTGGGGTCCCCAGTGGAGGGCCGACCTGATGCCCTACGGCGGCCTGAAGGACAGCGGCATGGGCAAGGAAGGCCCCAGGTATGCCGTCGAGGAGATGACCGAGCTGAAGATGGTAGTCGTCCACCTTTCAACCTAAACTCATGTTCCTGTTACTGCGCCTGTTTCCAGAGGCGGGTGCTGAACTCTCCGCCGTAACCGTCCCGTAACTCGTCGGTACGGTCACGCAGCTTCTGCAGGACCTCTCTGTGCTTCGGGCTGTTCACCAGATTCACCGTCTCCAGCGGATCCTCTTCGAGATCGAACAGCTGTTCCAGCATCGGATTCGCCTCGAAAAAACGGATGTACTTGAAGCGCTCGGTTCGAACTCCTTCATGCTTTCGGATGGTGGGGTTCATGGTGAGATGTTCGAACCAAATGTCCTCTCTCCAAATGCGCGGCGTTTCTCCCCGGGCCAGAGCTACCAGGCTGCTCCCCTGCATCTCCCGGGGGATGGGGGCCGAAGCCATTTCCAGGATGGTGGGCGCGATGTCAATGTTGAGAACAAATTGAGTGGGCCGGTTCCCGGCCTGGCTGAAGCGCCCCCGGGGATCAAAGATGAGCAGGGGAACCCGGAGGCTCTCCTCATAGGGCATCCACTTTCCGGCGTAGCCTCGCTCGCCCAGGAAGTAACCGTTGTCGCCCATCAGGATGATCACCGTGTTGGAGGCCAGATCGAGTTCCTCCAGCTTACGGCGAACTCTCCCCAGGACCAGATCAATCCCGCTGATCAGGCGCCAGTGCCTCTTCGTCATCTCCCGGCGCTTGCGCTCGTAGTTGAAGCGCCACCACCAGCGATCCCGATTCATGGTTCCGTCTCGCAGGTAGGGGTGCAGGTTGTTGTAAAACTCGGGATGGGACAGGGGGGGGCGGGGAATCTCCAGGTCCTCGTACAAATGCTCCACTTCCTTCTGAGCGAGATACTGAAGAGGATTGAGGTCTTCGGCGTGGGGAGCACTGAAACCGATCGTCAGGCAGAACGGCTTCCCGTCTCCGGAGCGGGAGTGCTCCTCCAGAAACGCCATGGCGGCTTCACCCTCCAGGTCCGTCAGGTGCCGAAGAGATCCGTCGGGTTGCTCTTTCCAGTAGGGGTGAGTCAACTCTTTCAGGAAATCGTAAAGCCGGCCGGTGGCGCCCTCGTTTGGGAACACACCGAACTTGCCCACATGTCCCGTTCGATAGCCGGCATCGCGCAGCAGCTTCGGAAAACTCATGTCTACGTACTTGTCCGCAAAGGGGGGCGTCACGAAGGAAAAGCGATGGGTTCGTTCGACCAGTCCGGTCAGGATGCTGGCCCGGCTGGCTGCGCAGATGGAAGTGGTCACGAAGGCGTTTTCGAAGCGGACCCCTTGCTCTGCCAGCCTGTCCATCTCCGGCGTGTGCAGTGCCGGCGTCATATTGCCCATCATGTCCCAACGCTGATCGTCGGTCAGAATGAAGAGAATGTTGGGCATTGAGTCCTGGTTTGTGCTTCCGACCGCCTGCTCAGCTTGCAAGTGAAGATTGGCAAAAAATAGACTGAGGAGCATCCAATGAAAACCCATGCGAATCATTGTAACGAGGCCGTGTCCCGAAAATGAAGAGGAGGTGTACGAACCGCCAGTCACTTCAACTCTCGAGTCAAGTTCCGGCTGTCATTTTGACCCTGCTTCTCGGCGGGCTCTCGGCTTGCTCACCCGCGGACCAGCAGGCCAATGTCGTGTCCCCCAACGGGAAGCTGCAGGCCGGGATCGAGTGGGGCGAGGGCCGACTTTTTTATGCCCTTTCCCTCGCAGACAGGGTCCTGGTGGAGAGGTCGGGGATCTCGATTCTGGACGACGCTCACTATCGTGTGGTCGACACTCGCAGAGACTCGGTTCGCCGCAGCTGGAAGCCGACGTGGGGTCATTTCAGCACCATCCAGGACCACTTCAATGAACTGACGCTGGAACTCGAAGCCGGAAACCTTGTGCTCTCTCTGGTTTGTCGAGTCTTTGACGATGGTGTCGGTTTTCGATTCTCGTTTCCCCAGCAGAGCCGGCTGGAGGGGCAGACCGTCCGCTATTTGATCGAGTACAACCTGGACGCCGATTACCCCCTGTATCACCCAAGAGGTCCGATTGCTCCCGTGGGCCCGTTTCCGGTCAGCGAATTCAATCCCGATGACCGGGGCCCCTCCATCCCGGCCCTGGCCCGGCTGGGAAAGGACCTCCCTTCCGCATTGATTCCGGCGGTCGTTGAGCTGGGCAGTGATTTGTATCTGACGATGCTGGAGTCCGATCTCTACAGTGCCGTTCAGCAGGCCCAAACCGGGACCATGGAACTGGCTCGGGGGCGGCGCCAGCCCGGCCTCTTGTCGATGAATCCGGCAACCGTCAAGGGGACCGAGTATTCCACGCCCTGGCGGGTCTTTCTCATCGGAAAGCAGCCTGGAGACATGATTCTCAACCCGGTTCCTCTGAATCTGGCCGCAGAGTCGAAACTGGAAGATGCTTCCTGGGTCAAACCGGGGAAAGCGATGTGGGACTGGATGTCCCGAGAGTATGAGACGGACGGGTTTACCTACGGGATCGACACCGCTTCCTATGAACGCCTGATCGACTTCGGATCCAGGAACAACATTCGATATCTCCTCCTGGACTGGTACTGGTACACCATCAAAAAGGGGGAGTTCGAAGTCGCGCCCGATGTCGATATTGAAGAGGTCATCTCCTACGGTCGGGAGCGGGGCGTGCAGTTGCTGCTCTACTGGGACGAGTGGAGAGGGGGGACTCTCCCCATGGAGCAGGTGTTTCGTCTCTACTCCGACCTGGGAGCGGCCGGAGTCAAGTACGGTTTCAAGGGTAACGATGCGGCCTTCACGGCCGAGGCCATCACGCGGGCGGCCGAACACAAACTGCTGATCGACTTTCACGACAAAGTGACTCCCATGATCGGCGTCCATCGAACCCTTCCCAACGCCATCACCCGTGAGTACGGCCACGCGCAACAGGACGCCGGCCGGGTCTCTTCGCCGGGAGACTTTGTGCAGACAGATTTAATCAACATGATCACCGGGCCGGTGGACCTGAACTACGGGTTTTACGCACTGAACACGGACCCGGAAACGAGCACCCGAAAAGCCTGGATCCTGGTCGTGGATTCAACCGTGGCCGCCGAAAACGCCAAGGTGCTGATCTGCTTCAATGGCCTCGTGGTTCTTCCGGAGCCACCCGAAGAGTTTCAAAAAAAAATCGACTTCTTCGAGTTCATTGCGCGGATGCCGCAGGAGGGCTGGGACGAAACCCGGATTCTGAAGAGCGAAATGACCAGGTATCTCAGAATGGCCCGGCGGGCAGGAGAGGAGTGGTTCGTGGGCAGCGTTGTTGACGAAGAGGGAGAGACTCTGGAACTAGCGCTCGACTTTCTCGAGCCGGATCGTGAGTACGAAGTGACCTACTACGAAGACGCTCGGGACTCCCACTACCTGCGCAACAAGGAGGCTTACCGGATTCGCACGGGGATGGTGAAAAACGGGGAAGTTGCGCGCGCCAAAATGGCTCCCGGGGGCGGGCACTCGATGTGGATCCGGCCCCGTTAGAACCATCTCTCAGTTGCCTGAAACAGATCATTGAAGTTGGAGAGTCTTGTCATGAAACCGTTTCCATTTCCAGTTTCTATCCCTGTCATCCCAAGAAGGTCGCTCTTTGCGCTTCTGTACATCTCTCTGGCGGCTGGTGTCGAGGCGGTATGGGCTCAATCGCCTCCGCCAACGGCCAAGCCCGATGAGCCGGATCCGGGGCTCCTTCTCAAGGACTTCAAGCCTAGATCCATGCTCCAGGTGCCCGAGCATTCCGTCGAAAAGGCCCGCTTCCCGGTGATCGACTTCCACGGCCACCTGCGGCGCATGGACCCGCAGGATGCCCTGCGCGTCATGGAGGCCAGCAATGTTCAAACCATCATCGATTTCGACGGAGGTTCCGGCCCCGCGCTGGAAGAAAAGAAGGCCAGGTATGCCGGTCTGCCGGGGAGAGTGGTCCACTTCGCGCGCCTCAACTGGCACTGGATCAATGATGCGGATTTTTCTTCCAGGTCGGCGAAGCGGCTCGAAGAAGATGTGCAGGCCGGGGCCCGGGGACTCAAGATCTCTAACCCGGATTATGCAAGAACCGTAGTCCGGTGTTGAAAAACGACTCGAGAAGTGGCCCAACTCGGAAGCGGGCAGGTGTGACAGGCGGATTTGCGAAGAATATGGGTTGGCGAGGCGTTTGAGTGGTTTGGGGAGTGAATTTCAGACAGATCTGGGCCTGGATGAGTGTCGGAAGCGGTTTTCCGGGGGAGCTGGGAAAAGCTAACTGGAGTTCAGGCGACTCAAGACGAGGTGGAAGAGGGGTTGTTCGGGGAAGGCTGAGGAAAGATGGACCCAGATGCGTCGAGTGGTTTGTCGGATCCGGGCCCCAATCTTGAGGACCCGACGACGTAAGGTTTCGATTTCGAGCTTGTGCCAGGGGGTTCCGTGCAGATAGTCGCGCAGGCGCACGAACATCTGGTAAGCCAGTGCATGCAGGAGGAGTCGAAACTGATTGGCCAGGAATCGATGACAGCTGAGTCGGTCCATGCTCAGATGATTCTTGAAGGCCTTGATGAAGTTCTCGGTCTGCCCTCGGTTTGTGTAGTGGTCATAAAGTGATTGGGAGCAGAGATCGTCCCGGTTGGTGACTACAAAGCGACGGTTGATCCCACGCTGATCGACCTCCACTTTGACAATGACGCGACGGGATCGATCCCAGCTGTGGGCTCGATAAAGAAACTCGTCAAACTGACGCTGTTTTTCCTCCAGCTCAACGAACCTCAGCCGAGTCGAATCCAGCAGCGGCTCGACCACTCGCTGCAGGCGAGGGTTTCGACTTAACCCAATGACATATTGGAGTTTATTCTCTTCACCTTCACAGAACTCGTAGAGCCGAGGCGTGGCAAAGCCGCTGTCGGCCCGAATCTCAATCTCGACATCCGTCCCCACTCCTTGTCGGATGGCCTCCACGACGCGCTTCAAAACGGGCACGATGTGAGAGGCAGCCCCCTTGTTGCCAGGTCTCAACATGGCACACACCAGGTCTCCCGTGGCGGCATCGAAGATCAGCAAAGGATGCAGAATGTGGTTTCGGTAATACCCGTGGTAGAAGGAGAACTCCTGTTGGCCGTGAGTGTGGTCATCGGTACTGTCCAGATCCAGGATGATCTTGCTGGGGCGTCTCTTCTTCAGGGAGCGCACATAACGGCCTAGCAGCCACCGGCTCAGACGCATCAGATCCTTCTTGGTGACGGAGTTCTCCAAACGGGAGAAAGTCGGCTGGGTGGCCAAGTCGGGATCGCTCTCGGGCAACTGATCACAGACTGTCTTGAGCATCGGATCCGAGCGCAGCGTATCGGCGTCGTTACAGTCTTCGTAGCCGGCCACGATCTGCAAGACTCGTTGTCGGATCAACTTCAACAGGTCATGACGAATGTAGCGTTGGTCTCGACTTTCCGAAATACAGGAACTGAAGCCCTCGCACAATCGATGTTGACGATCCAGCGATCCAAACAACAACCATCCTGCGTCGGAAGTGAGGCTCCCCCCATCAAAACGAGCCGTGATGTTTCTGTGGCTATGAAATGGCAGGGTATTCTGGCAGACTGTTTTTGACATTGCCGTAGCTCCTGTTTAGGGTCTTTGTTTCTCTAAACCCTTTTATATCAGAGAGCTACGGCCTTTTTTCTGGGCCCAAATCTCACTTGAATTTAGATCTCCTGCATAATCCGGGCTAAAATGCTCGGGTTGTACCTGCGCGACGATGGGGGGAAACTGGTGGCCGTGAACGACCCTCGATTCGATGCGATCTGGGCCAAGTGCGGGGAGCTGGGCATCCCGGTGGCCATTCACATCGCCGACCCCGATGCGTTCTTTCTCCCACTGGATGAATTCAACGAACAGTACGACGCCCTCAAGAGAAACCCGAGCTGGCACTTCTACGGCAAGGATTTTCCCTCCAAGAACACCTTGCTGGAGCAGCGCAACGAGATTCTGGCCAAACATCCCAAGACCACCTTCGTGGGGCTTCACGTGGCCAACCGCTCTGAGAACCTGGGCGAGGTGGCCGATCTCCTGGATCGATTTCCCAACCTCTACGTCGAGTTCGGAGCCCGGGTGAATGAACTGGGCCGGCAACCCTACACGGCCCGCAAGTTCTTTCTGAAGTATGCCGACCGCATCCTCTTTGGTCTGGACCGAAGTAGCCTGTCGCCGTACCACTACAGGGTCTATTTCCGTTTCCTTGAGACCGCGGACGAGTATTTCCCATACAACCATCGACCCGGTCTGGGGCGCTGGCAAATCTACGGGATTCACCTGCCCGATGAGGTCCTTAGAAAAGTCTATTACCAGAATGCCAGGAGGCTTCTGGGTCTGAAGTGATCCCCGGGGAACCGGCGACTAGTGTGGGAGCTGGCTATGCTTGACCAAGTCAGTAGACTAGGTCATAATAGGCCCATGAAGACCGTCATCATTTCCGAGTTCAAGGCGAAGTGCATTGCGATCCTGAAAGACGCACAGCGCACGCAGCAGGCTGTGCTCGTGACGCGCAGGGGAAAGCCTCTGGCCCGGATCGAGCCGATCCTCGAGGATGCTTCCCGGCGGCAGCTGGGGGCCCTGCGGGGCAGAATGAGGATCAGGGGAGACATCGTTCAAAACGACACTGAGCAAGACTGGGAGATGCTCTCGTGAGTCTCCTTTTGGATACCCACGTTTGGATCTGGTCGCAGGAAACTCCGGAGGAGCTCGGCGGGCGGACGAGCGAACTCCTGATCGATTCAGAGCAGGCGCTCTACGTGTCGCCTGTTTCCACCCTGGAGATTGCCCGTCTGGTCGCCACAGGGACTATCCGCCTTTCTGGTGGGTTGTTGGAGTGGGTCACCGATACTCTAGAAGCTCTGAGGGGAATCACGGTCCAGATTTCGCATGAAATCGCCGCGGAGGCTTACTCCCTTCCCGGGCCCTTTCACAAAGATCCCGCGGACAGGATCCTGACAGCGACTGCCCGTCTCGATCATCTGACTCTGGTCACGGCCGATGAACGCCTGCTGAAATACCCACATGTCAGGACACAGAACGCCCGTCATTAGCTTCCCAGGAGATCCAAGCGAGTGCTTCCCGGCCGCCCCTACTTGAACTCGATGAGCGGCTTGAGGATACCGTCTTCTTTGCCGCACATCATGCGAAAAGCGGTCTCGATCTCCTCGAAGGGAAGCCGATGAGTGGTGAGTGGTGTGGGGTCCACACGCTTCGTTTCAATAAGCCGAAGCAGGCGCTTCATTCGCTCGGCTCCTCCCGGGCACAAGCCGGTTCGAATGGTCTTATCGCCCATGCCCACGCCCCATCCCAGTCGCGGAATGCGGACGAAGTCTCCATGCCCGTGGTAGCCCACATTGGAAATTGTCCCGCCTGCTCGGGTGACCTTCAGGCAGGATTCAATGGTGGCACTGGAGCCCAGCGCTTCGATCGCCGAGTCGACTCCCCGGCCTTCGGTCAAGTCGGCAATGGCCTCCACCGGATCCTCCTCCTGGAAATCCACCACCACGTCTGCCCCAAAATGGCTGGCCAGTTGTTTTCGCCCGGGAATGGTCTCTACTGCGATCACGAGCCCTGCCCCCAGCAGGCGGGCTCCAACCGTCGACATGAGCCCCACCGGACCCTGAGCAAAAACGGCCACACTGCCGCCAATGGGAATATTGGCATGCTCGGCGCTCATGAAACCGGTTGACATCATGTCGGTGGTGTACAGGGCCTGCTCGTCGGACAGGCTGTCGGGGATCGGCGCCAGATTGGCCATGGCATTGTTGACGTGAAAGTACTCGGCCAGGTTGCCATCCTTGAGATTCGCGAACTTCCATCCGCCCAGCATTTCCGTGCACTGGGAGGAATAGCCTCGCAGGCAATCCTCGCACTGGTAGCAGGGTGTGATGGCATTGACCGCCACTCGGTCTCCTTCTTCAAAGCCCTGGACTGCAGCTCCCAGGCGATCAATGACGCCGACGGCCTCATGACCCAGCGTCAGGTCGCTTCGCTCTCCGATAGCACCTCCCACGGTGTGCACGTCAGAAGTGCAGATCAGGGCAGACGTGGTCTGAACAATGGCATCGTTGGGGCCTGGTTCGGGGATGGGCTTCTCCATGATCCCGACCTTGTCGATCCCGCGCATGACGAAGACTTTCATGACTCTTGACATTTCCTGACTTCCCTCCTTGGCTTCTAGCCCGGATTATGCAAGAACCGTAGTCCGGTGTTGAAAAACGACTCGAGAAGTGGCCCAACTCGGAAGCGGGCAGGTGTGACAGGCGGATTTGCGAAGAATATGGGTTGGCGAGGCGTTTGAGTGGTTTGGGGAGTGAATTTCAGACAGATCTGGGCCTGGATGAGTGTCGGAAGCGGTTTTCCGGGGGAGCTGGGAAAAGCTAACTGGAGTTCAGGCGACTCAAGACGAGGTGGAAGAGGGGTTGTTCGGGGAAGGCTGAGGAAAGATGGACCCAGATGCGTCGAGTGGTTTGTCGGATCCGGGCCCCAATCTTGAGGACCCGACGACGTAAGGTTTCGATTTCGAGCTTGTGCCAGGGGGTTCCGTGCAGATAGTCGCGCAGGCGCACGAACATCTGGTAAGCCAGTGCATGCAGGAGGAGTCGAAACTGATTGGCCAGGAATCGATGACAGCTGAGTCGGTCCATGCTCAGATGATTCTTGAAGGCCTTGATGAAGTTCTCGGTCTGCCCTCGGTTTGTGTAGTGGTCATAAAGTGATTGGGAGCAGAGATCGTCCCGGTTGGTGACTACAAAGTGACGGTTGATCCCACGCTGATCGACCTCCACTTTGACAATGACGCGACGGGATCGATCCCAGCTGTGGGCTCGATAAAGAAACTCGTCAAACTGACGCTGTTTTTCCTCCAGCTCAACGAACCTCAGCCGAGTCGAATCCAGCAGCGGCTCGACCACTCGCTGCAGGCGAGGGTTTCGACTTAACCCAATGACATATTGGAGTTTATTCTCTTCACCTTCACAGAACTCGTAGAGCCGAGGCGTGGCAAAGCCGCTGTCGGCCCGAATCTCAATCTCGACATCCGTCCCCACTCCTTGTCGGATGGCCTCCACGACGCGCTTCAAAACGGGCACGATGTGAGAGGCAGCCCCCTTGTTGCCAGGTCTCAACATGGCACACACCAGGTCTCCCGTGGCGGCATCGAAGATCAGCAAAGGATGCAGAATGTGGTTTCGGTAATACCCGTGGTAGAAGGAGAACTCCTGTTGGCCGTGAGTGTGGTCATCGGTACTGTCCAGATCCAGGATGATCTTGCTGGGGCGTCTCTTCTTCAGGGAGCGCACATAACGGCCTAGCAGCCACCGGCTCAGACGCATCAGATCCTTCTTGGTGACGGAGTTCTCCAAACGGGAGAAAGTCGGCTGGGTGGCCAAGTCGGGATCGCTCTCGGGCAACTGATCACAGACTGTCTTGAGCATCGGATCCGAGCGCAGCGTATCGGCGTCGTTACAGTCTTCGTAGCCGGCCACGATCTGCAAGACTCGTTGTCGGATCAACTTCAACAGGTCATGACGAATGTAGCGTTGGTCTCGACTTTCCGAAATACAGGAACTGAAGCCCTCGCACAATCGATGTTGACGATCCAGCGATCCAAACAACAACCATCCTGCGTCGGAAGTGAGGCTCCCCCCATCAAAACGAGCCGTGATGTTTCTGTGGCTATGAAATGGCAGGGTATTCTGGCAGACTGTTTTTGACATTGCCGTAGCTCCTGTTTAGGGTCTTTGTTTCTCTAAACCCTTTTATATCAGAGAGCTACGGCCTTTTTTCTGGGCCCAAATCTCACTTGAATTTAGATCTCCTGCATAATCCGGGCTAGTGGACTGTAACACCTGAATCGCTAGTGCCTGAGCGGCCCTCGACCCCGATCTCTGCGTTGCGCCTTCTCGCCATAGTCCTCACTATGCCTCCGTCCGCGGGCCTTGACCTCGGGCCCGAATGGCTCGCTCATCCACCACCGATTCAAGCATTACAGTCCACTAACGAAATGGTTATTTCAGCTGAATATTGTTTCCTGCGACTCTCAGGTTGATCCGAGAGTCTTCAACCAGGCTGATGTCAATCTGGAACTCTGGCACCGGGGTGAAAGAAGAACTTTCCAGGGGTCTGTCAAAGGCAATCAGGTAACTGTCGTCGTGGCCCCGCAAGAACACTCCCGCGGGCCCGACAAAGGACAGGTATCCCCCCTTCTTGATGAGAGGTCTGGCCCTGGTCCATTTCCACCGCTCTACCTTCTCCTTGAGAAAAACGGGGGAATGAACCACCTCGAGGTCGACGCTGCAAAAAAGAAAGCCGGTCAGAACAGAGTCGGTGTGTCGGCTCTGGAGCGATCGGACGAACAGCTCCCCTGCATCCTGGAATCCCGGTGGGGTCGACAACTTCCGACAGATCTGAGTAGTCCCCCGAAACGACCCGTGTGACGGCCGGCGCATGGACCAGGTGTTCCCGGTCGCGAATCGTGATTCCGATGGTGTGGGAGGCATCCGACGGCAACTCCCACTCGGCCTCAGGATTCTCCAGGAGTGGTCGCAGGCTCACCCCTTCCAGAGAACTTTGGATGGGCAAGCCGCTCAGTTCCTCCAGAGTCGGATAGATGTCCATGAGGGAAACCGTCCGGTCGCATCGCGTGCCCGGTTCGGTCATCCCCGGCACGACCATGATCAGCGGAGTCCGAGCGCCTTCCTCCCAGAGCGTAAATTTTCTCCAGTGGAGCTTTTCGCCGAGATGCCAGCCGTGGTCTCCCCACAGGACGATCACGGTGTTCTTGGCCAGGGGACTCCGGTCCAGGGCGTCGATGAGCCGGCCGATCTGAGCGTCGGCAAAGGCAATGCTGGCCAGATAGCCCTGAACTGCCTTGCGGTAATTGTCCGATTCGATGACTTTGTGGTGTGTCTCGGGCGCCGCGATTCGACGCCCCATGGGCGGCATGTCCGCCAGATCCTGGTCCAGGATCTGGGGCAGTGTAATCTGGTCGAGAGGAAACATATCGAAGTATTTTTGCGGGGCATACCACGGTAAATGGGGACGGTAAAGACCGCAGGCCAGAAACAGCGGCTTCTTGCGTGGCTGGTTCAGTTGCTGGATTGCCCAGTTGACGACCCGGTGGTCGTCCATGGCATCGTCGGCAGTGTTCAGCGGCCCCAGTCAAAGAACATCATGTTGCGTATTCCGAAGACCGGATAGTTCTCGGGCACAATATCGGGGCCCTTGGGTAAAGACTCGTGCCAGAAGTCAGAAGGGTCAAGATAGGCCGCTGTCATCCTTCCAGAACTCATGAAGCGATCGTGGAAGATCTTCCCGGCCCCGGCCGCGTGGTAACCGTTCTGCTTGAAAAACTGCGGTAGGGTGACGACATCGCGCATCACCGGCTTCCAGGGCTGGTGGTTGTTGTAGACCCCGGAAGTGGAGGGGCGAATACCGCTCAGCAGTGCCGCTCGCGAAGGGTTGCAGGCCGGCGCAGCCGTGTAGGCGCGCGTGAACAACGTGCCTCGGGCTGCGAGTCGGTCGATGTTGGGAGTCCTGGCGTTCGGATGTCCGCCCAGGGCGCCGATCCAGTCATTCAGATCGTCTACAGCGATGAACAGGACATTGGGTTTCTCCGTCGAAGCCGCGCTCAATCCAAAGCAGGCGATCCAGAATATCCCCCACAAGAAGACGACGTGTCTCATGCTCATCGGCGATCCCTTCCTGTACTTCTTGAGTCGGGAAACTGTAACCCACTTCAAGGTAAGGGATCCACCCTCTGGCGTGAAAGTCGCTTCACCGCGTGCTGCTAAAATCTGGAGTGCCGACAGCACCTGGGAAATCTGCATGACTGAGAGAAATCTGCGCACTCCGGACTCGCGCGACAACCATCCTTTATTCGTTGGGTGTTATTTTGTTTTAAATGTAAATTTGAAAGGAACTAGACGGTTCCCACTCTTGTCTTTGAAGTTTTTGAATTTTTGGCTATTTAGCCAAATAGCATATTCTTTATGCGGCTCTAATTTTACCGGTAAGACATTTCTTGTGTAGCTTTCCGTATAGTATGGCTGCCCTGTCATTTCTGGGAATTCGTTTTTATTCGTATATGCCCATGACCAATTTTGATCCAGCATTTCCTCATTGAATGTTACTGATATTTCATCTATAGATGGGTCAACATCTTGGCTCCCATTTTGTGGGAATGTATCAACAACGCGGGGAGCCTCAGTGTCTTTTTCACTGCATCCCACAGAGATAATTGTCAGCACCATCACTAAAACAAATAGAACCTTTTGGATCATTTTAGAACCCCCTTATAAAAGCCGTCGACACCTAACCCGGATAATTCAGTGCGCCGTGAAAAGGCGGCGATTTTCAGTGGGTGCAAAACCCACCCGGCAACTGTCGCTCCAGCCGGTAGCAATCGGAGCAGTAGAGGAGGTAACGAATCTGCTGAAGCCTTCGGTGCAGAGGGTCGCGTTAGGCGACTTGGCGAAGGTGCAGGCCGTAACGAGTAGTGAACGCTAAGCAGGCCTCGAAAAGGGCAATGCGGAAGCCGACCTGGCTGAATTACAGGGAAGGCCGCCGTCAGCGGGGAAGTCGAGCAACAGCACCCGTTGGTTCCGCCGGGGTAATGGCGACGGCACGCACTTAAGAGGAAATCGCAAGCATACACGGGAAGCCCCTGTCGGCGAAGACGGCCGCACGGTCCTCAACCGGCAACCCGCGAGGGACAGGTCGGGCGGGCAGGGGTGGCGGACAGGCTCGTATTACTGAGGAAAGCGGCTAACCCCGCTGGAGGGAAGGGGCCTGAGTTCGAGGCAGACGTCTGCTGAAGCGACAGCGCGGAGATTGACCCGAATGGGGCTGAAAACTCCGGAAAAGATTGGGAAGCTGCAAAGGACGTTGTACGCCAAAGCGAAGGAGCAGCCCGAGCGCCGCTTTCATCAGCTGTACGACAAGGTGTGGAGAGAAGACTTTCTGGAGTTCGCTTACCGGAAATGCAAAGCCAATGGCGGAGCAGCGGGGGTGGACCGAGAGAGCTTCGAAGACATTGAGGCGCGCGGACGAGAGAAGTGGCTGGGCGAACTGGCGAGGGAGCTGAAAAGCAAAAGCTACCGGCCGGCGGCAGTGCGCCGGGTGTGGATTGACAAAACCAACGGAGGAAAGCGCCCGCTGGGAGTGCCGACGATCAAGGATCGGGTGGTGCAAACGGCGGCGATGCTAGTCATCGAGCCGATCTTCGAGGCAGATCTGCAGCCGGAACAACATGGCTACCGCCCCCGACGAAGCGCGCAGGATGCGGTTCAAGCGGTGCACGCTCTGATCAACACAGGCCACCGAGAGGTGGTGGATGCAGATTTGAGTGGCTACTTTGACAGTATCCCGCGGAAGGAGCTGATGCAATCGGTGGCGCGTCGTATCTGCGATCGGCAGATGTTAAAGCTGATCAAGATGTGGCTGAATACCCCGGTTGTGGAGGTCTCCAAGAAGGACAAGGACGAACCGAAAGGAGGAGGGAAAAGGGGAACCACACAAGGGTCTCCGATCTCACCCCTTTTAGCCAACCTGTACTTTCGTCGCTTCATAATGGGGTGGAGGAAACTGGGACCGAAGCAGTGTCAGGGCAGGATTGTGTCCTATGCGGACGACTTTGTGATCTGCTGTCAAGGCGAAGCAGGGAAGGCTCTGCGAGCAACGCGGGAGATACTGGGGCGTCTGGGCCTGAAACTGAACGAGACCAAGACCTGTGTGAGACGGCTGCCGGAAGAGAGCTTGGACTTTCTGGGCTACACACTGGGGATCTGTCATCGAGCGAGGAGCGGGGTTCCCTACATGGGGACTCGACCTTCGAAGAAGTCGATCGGCAAGATCTGTCGCGAAATCCACAGGGAGACGCGGCCCTGGAGTGGGCTCAGGTCAGCCGAGCAAGAGGTGGCCCGTCTGAACCGAATGTTGGTGGGATGGGCCAATTACTTCTGCTTGGGTGGGGTCAGCAAAGCCTATCGGGCGGTGGATGCCCACACCCGATGGAGGCTTCGTCAGTGGTTGCGACGAAAACACAAGAAGCAAGGCAGCAAGGGAACGCGGCAGTTCCCGGACCAGTTCCTGTACGAAAGGTTGGGGCTGGTACGACTGACCGAGCGGACTCGCGACCTTCCGTGGGCGAAAGCGTAAGACCTTGTCCGAGAGCCGGATGCGGGAAAACCGCACGTCCGGTTCGACGAGCGGGATGTGGAAACGGAGCATGGACGAGCTAGTGAGGCACCGACAGACGAAAGGGTCGGCAACGGATAGGCTCTTCCTAAACCACCGCGCCACATCTCGACTCTACTAAATTTTCTACTGCAGCGTGAGAATCTCCCGCCCTGACTGCGTTACGCTCGGTCGGCCTCCTCAGCGTACTGCACGAGTACGCCTGCGGGGGCCTCGGTCGCAAGCCTTGTCAGAACGGGTCTTCCCCCGCTTCGCTACGAAAACTTATGAATTATCCGGGCTAAGACCTGCCGATAAGCGGCGGGCGAAGGCCGGCCGCTGCATTGCGCGGTTATCTCGAACCCATGTGTCAGCGTGCGCCACGCAGCACATCCTCGGTTGTGACGTAGCTTCGTAATAGCGGCTGCGGTGCGTGCTGGAAGGTGGCATTCCGAAACTGCTCGTTCGTGTAATCGAGGATTACGATCGTACCATCGGGCGTTTGCGCCCACCCTGAATAGCCGCTGTCGGCGCTGTAGTCGAGAGCGACCATCCGATCCCTGCGAAACTGGTCCGGATAGCCGTCGCGCGCGTTCCACTTCCAGTCAAGGGAATAGTCGTCCTTGTTATCCACGTTGGCGGAAATCGAGCGCCAGCGGCTCAGCGAGCTGTTGTTGACGTATCGGCCCGTGCGGTTCCCGAAGTGGACCAGGCGGGTTTCGATATCACTGGTGGGCCTCGGTTTTTCCGATTCTTCATCGGGAGCTCCTTGTTCGTCTTCTACTCGCAGTTTCCTGAGAAGGGTGGGCTGGGAATCAATCCAGATCGGGTATTTCCAAAATTCATTATCGAGGAACTCCCGACAGGTCTCACGGGCTTACTGGTCGCCGGGGTTTTTGCGGCTGCCATGTCGACCATCAGCTCTGTCTTGAACTCGCTCACGACGGTGTCCCTGTCCGACATCCATGGCCGCATCACTCGGCCTACTGCGTCAGTCCGTCTGGCCCGGGCTGTTACGATCGCTTTTGGCTTTCTCAGCACCTTCCTGGCGTTTTACGCAGATCGCCTGGGCACGATTCTGGAAGCAGGTGCATCGATCACTAACCTTTTTGGCGGCACTCTGGTGGGTGTGTACCTCCTAGGGATGTGGACCAGGCGAGCCAATGGAACGGGGGCTTTCGTGGGCGCCCTGGTTGGGCTCATCGGCGTCCTTTTATTGTCTGCACTCACACCTGTGGTCTGGATCTGGTACGCTGTCTTCGCCGCCACGCTCTCCTTCGGATCGGGGCTGCTGATCAGCCTGCTTTTTGCTCCACCGTCCGAATGAACTCAAAGTGCTGGATCAAGGCTCTGGAATCCTCTGAGCCTGAGGTGCGGCGGCGAGCCGTGGCTTTCATTTCCGCAATTTCCAAAGTCCTTCAATGACCTCGACGGTGCGGTCGACGAGGACCCGGCCTCCCTTTGGCTTCGTACTTTTCCCACCTGTGTCGTTATTAAGAATGGGACCAGAGTGCGAAGGAGTAGAGAGTGCTGCTAAAGGTCAAGAGCGCTTCGGTGCTGGGAGTCGAGGCCGAGATTCTGGACATCGAGGTGGATCTCTCAGTCCATCATCTGACCCGCTATCACGTGGTGGGGCTGCCGGACACGGCCGTGCGGGAGAGTGGAGAGCGGGTCAAAGCAGCCATCCGCAACTGCGGTTACCCATTCCCGCGTACCGGCGCCATCACCGTCAACCTGGCACCGGCCGACTTCAAAAAAGAAGGCAGCTGTTTCGACCTTCCCATCGCCCTGGCCATCCTGGGCCTGGTCGGAGAACTGGAACCCGAGAAGGTCGCAGACTGGCTGATCCTGGGAGAGTTGTCTCTGGACGGACGGGTGCGGCCCATCCGAGGTGCCCTGCCCGTGGCCTTGAGTGCCCAGCGCAAAGGTTTTCGGCGGCTGCTGGTGCCTTCAGAGAATGCGGAGGAGGCGGCAATCGTCAAGGAGATCGAAACATATCCGGCCCGCTCGCTTCCGCAGGTCCTGGCTCTTCTCAGCGGTAGTTGCCCGGAAAAGCCATTTGAAGTGAGCCCGAGGGTGCTGGAGGAGAAGAGGCAAAATGGATTCCTCGACCTGGCCGATGTGAGAGGACAGATCTCGGCCAAACGGGCCCTGGAAGTGGCCTGTGCAGGTGGGCATAACATTTTAATGATCGGGGCCCTGGGGGCAGGGAAGACCATGCTCGCTCGCCGGATTCCGACTATTCTTCCGCCTTTGAGCTTCGATGAAGCGCTGAAGACAACAGCGATTCACAGTGTCTGTGGCCTGCTCAAGGGCGAGAGGTCGTTCGTGAGTCACCGGCCGTTCCGGGCACCCCACCACACGATCAGTGGAGCCGGTCTGGTGGGCGGGACCTCCAACCCGCGTCCGGGCGAGGTCTCGCTGGCCAACAACGGAGTCCTCTTCCTGGACGAACTGACTGAGTTCAAACGGCACGTCCTGGAGGTCCTCAGACAACCTCTCGAGGAAGGAGAGATCACCATCAGCCGGGCGGCCAGGACTCTGACCTTTCCAGCCCGTTTCATGCTGGCCGCCGCGATGAACCCCTGTCCCTGTGGATATTGGGGCAGTGTCTTCAAGGACTGCCTGTGCACTCCTATGCAGATCCACCGCTACGTTTCCAAGATCTCCGGACCCCTGCTGGACCGGATCGATCTGCACATCGAGGTTCCGGAAGTGAAGTATCGGGAACTGACTGGAGAGCGGGACGGGGAGACGTCAGAAGTTGTAGCGGATCGGATTCGCACGGCGCGGCAAACTCAGCAGGAGAGATTCGAAGAGCTGAATCAATCGATCTTTTGCAATGCCCAGATGGGGGCCAGGGAAACGGAGGCCCACTGCCGGCTCGACTCAGAGACGCAAACTCTGCTGCGAAACGCCATCGAAAAGCTGGGTTTCTCGGCTCGCACCTACTCCCGGATCCTCAAGGTCTCCCGCACCATCGCCGACCTGGCGGGGGAAGAGAAGATACAGGCTGCCCATGTTTCCGAGGCCATCCAGTACCGCAGCCTGGATCGCAATTACTGGCAGCAGGGCATTTGATGTCATTGCCGAGCGAAGAAAAAGGGGACAAAGTAGACTGTCCCGTAGGGTCCAAAAACTCAACCGATCCACAAGTCACTGACAATAAATAGTTTGCGGTTCTCGTATCACTGCTGTTCGGCCTACGCTCTTGGGGGCTTGACATCGCACTATCGTGTCCCGAAGATGCTGGATGACTCAGATCGGCCGGAACCTGACCGATCCGTTCGACGGCTTCCTTCGCAATTCCTGCTATCTGCTGATGGATCGAGACACCAAGCACTGCCGGGAGTTTCGGCACCTGTTGGAGCAAGCCGACGTCAAGCCTCTCCGCCTCCCACCTCGATCGCCGAATCTGACGCCGCACATCGAGCGATTCATGCGAACCATCAAGGAGGAGTGCCCATCCAGAGACCAGATCCTGACCAAGGCTACCACTTTCTTGTCGTGCACCCGAGATCCGACCTTTCTTTGCAATTGGGACCAGTGTCGGATACTCTTCCCACAAATCTAGACACAGCACGCCGACACAGGGGGGTCGCAACGAATCAAGGAGCGCTCGTTTCCCTTCTCTCCACACTTTTTCTTATTCCCCACGCTTTGTACTCCCAACCCTCGATTGAATTCTTCTCTCAGACAGAGAGAGACATCTGGGGGATTGCATTGGAGCCAGGAGTGGAGTTTTCAGCCGAATCAGACAGTGACTGTGGCGTCTCGATAAGTTTGCGGTTGAACGGAAAGATCTTTCAGGTGTCGTTTCAAGAAGACAGGGTGACCATTAAAGCATCCTCTGAATTTAGTGGAAGGCCAGCGCGGCTGGGAAAGAGGGATGTAGCTCATCTGACCTGGCTCTACAAGAAGATCAGCCACACCTTGATCATAGCCGTGTTGTTGATGCTCGACTGAGTCGATTCTTGGCCTACCTGATAGATTTTCATCCAGCTGACAGCTACGTGGATTTGACTTTTGTGCCTTCCCCGCGAGCGATAACGCCTCTGTGTGATTCCATAGGGGAAAAGCTGGTGGCGAATTATGACATTAGCTGGTTTCAGTGGCTGGGGATTGTCCCGCGCCAGCCCATGTGGCGGTGCGGGGATGACGCAATGACCGAACCTTTCCTGGGAAGGGTGGCCTGTTCCAAACAGGGAGTAGTTGGCCCGTTTGACGAGGATCCTTGTCTCGGAAGATGTGGCCCCGGCTGTACTGATTTGTTTGTTGTAAACGATAAAGTATTCTCCAGGGAATGTTTTACCCATGACGTTTGCGTAGGCGGAACCGGCGATTCGCCTCTTCCTCTGTGTCTATTCGGAGGTCCGTGGTGCGGGCCGTGTGCGAATGAGTTCTTGGCCGCTGTGGACAGTTTCTTCACTGGGGACCCCAGCACAGAACACATGGGCAGACTTTCCCGGGTTGTTGTTCCCGGGTTTCCTCTGTCAGAATTCCCATTCTGCCAATGCGACCCGGGGCACCGTCGGTGCCCAGTTAGAGCTAGTGTGCGGTGTGCACGAGGCGGCTCACCATTCTGGGTAAGTGGCACGCTCCTCCTGGGTGGCGCTGGTACCCATGATCTCGACGACCTTGTGAGCGTGGTGGACTCGGCCGAACTCGTCCCGGGCGCGCACAGTCAGGGTATAGACACCAGGACCGAGATCGTCTGGCAGATCGCCGATCCACACGTGGGATGAGGGTACCGCGTCCACCCAGGATTTCTTTGTATCCTCGTTTCGGAGATACAGCTCGGTAATGTATGGATCGGGGATGGGCATGCGATTCATCGGAACCGGCGGTCGGTCGTCAATCGTGAACTGCACCGCTGATCTAGGGCCGCCGTCGAAAAGGTTGACGACGACCCCCGCCGCCGCCACCTCGTCCACCGTCAGTCGGCCGTCGAGATGGGCACCCGGCCGGAAGTCTCGTATTCCCTCTCGCTTGTGGCGATGGTGCGCCACGTCAAACACGATCCGCATCTGACGGTCGGCCGGTTTCCCAGCGCCCTTGTAGCGAACGGTGAGGTTGACACCGTCGACCTCTAGGATGTGATATCCGTTGGGCGTCCCGTCGCGTTGTTCGGCCACGGGCACCCCTCGATCGTCTATCGGGCCGCTCCACCAACTTCCCGAGACTGTCGACAAAACGTGATGGTGGAATTGGCCAGGCCCGGGAAATCCGTCCGCCTTTCCGAAGTAGTGATGCTCGGTCGTGTGGGTGTGTCCTGCCACGGCGTACAGATGCCTGCGTCCGGCAAGAAGCTCAAAGAGTTCGCGCCGGTTTTGGGTGTTGAGCCTTGGATCCCCGGGCTCGCCCACGTAAGTGCGCAGCGGGGCATGCATAGCGAGTAAGACGAGCTTGTCATCGGGTACATGCTCAAGATCGTTCTCAAGCCAGTCCAGCTGACGTTCTGTAATCCGGGCCACGTAACCGCCGCTGCCGCGAATGTCGGCTGGATCGCTCTCACCGTTGCCGGCGTAGTCAATATTGTCCAGCACGACGAAGTGGACACCACCGTACTCGAAGGAGTAATACGGTGGCCCGAAGAATCGTTTGAAGGTCTCCAGCGAGTAGCGATCGTTTTCGGCCAGCAAATTGATCTCATGGTTGCCAGGAACGTTGTGCCAGGGGATGCCGATCTGCGCGACTACGCTCAGGTACCGGGGGAAAATCGACAAATCATCGAACACGATGTCTCCCATTGTCATGCCGAACTTGGCTGACGTTCCGAGGAGCTCCGCGACCACGTCGTCGCGGATGTAGTCGACCTCATCACTGGTCTGGGGTTGGGTATCGGCAAAAAGAATGGCCTCGAATCGGCGGGGCTCGTTTTGCCGTCGGAGTGGAAAGTCGATGGTCTCGGGTAAAGGTCCTGTGGGCTCAATACCCGCATAGCGTAGGCCGGGCGGTGACCCGTTAGGTTGATGGATGTAGTAGAACTTTGGAATCATTTGCGCGTTCACCGGTGTCATGTAGCCAGCCGGCTTGGTCACGAATACGATGGCCTCATCGTCGAGGCGAAGCTGGTAACGACCGTGATTATCAGTCAGCACAACCTGTCGGCCGTCAGAGACCCGAACCCGCGGGATTCCGGGTTCGCCTGCATCGCGTATACCGTTGCCGTTTAGGTCTTCGAAAACCACACCGCTTGCCGGTTCGGCAGCGCCGACCACCCGAATCAGAGCGGCCAGCGTCAGCCAAAATACGACGATACGAATCAAGCTATTCATGAGATCCTCCAGAATGTCTTCGCCACCGAGTCGGTCTTCAGCGGCTCGATGCCGAATCTGCCTCGAACGGATAAATTCTCTATATGTGAGTTCTTTGTATTCGACAAAGAAAAATCATGCCGCAAGTATAGAATAAACTGGGAAAGTCATGGTCACGCAGGTAGAGCGCTGTTCCCATAACTCCTCGCCAAGAATGAACGCGTACTCAGCTACTCTGTAACCCCGTTGAGCAATCACGCTCATCCCACTTGTCCCTCCTCGAGTTGAAAGTCGGTGAATCCTTGCCACCTGCTATACTTTGGACAGTGACGGCGAGAGCTATTTCTAGTCCACCCCAAGGTTTCGACGAACTGACGGTTGAAGAAAAGATCGCATACATGGGGTCTCTCTGGTATGAGTATGGCGACACGTAAGAACCAGCTTGAGGCCAAAGCCCTCGAACTACCCATAAACGAGAGGGCGGATCTTGCCCGACGCTTGATAGAGAGTCTGGAAGATTCGGACGTAGGAGACCTTGAGGCAGAGTGGATAGAGGAGGCTGAGCGTCGATACGCGGCATATCGAGCGGGCCTGAGGGAAGATCGCCCCGGCGAGAAGGTTTTCCGAGAGGCTAAAGCCAGACTCGAATGACGGGTTACAAGTTCCTCCCTTGCCGCCCGGAGGGCACGGCTCGAAGTAAACCGGGCGATCTACTGTTCAGTCTGCCCAACGGAACGGGAATCAGAGGCAGCCTGACCAGGAACAGAATCTTTGACGAGTTACAGGACGACGCGAGTGCGAACTCTGCCCGGCGCACCCTCGGGTCAGCCTAATCGCACGGGACCCGCTACACTCCCCGGCGAACTTGAGGTCCCCTATGGCCGCCGTGGCCCCGAAGACAGAGCTTTCGTTAGTGACGGCAACTCGACACCCAAAAATCCAGAATGTCGCTGTGGACAGCTCCGCAAGAAATCGATCATCGCTTTCATCGGGTCACCCTCTTTCGTCACGGATCTTCCGAAGCGTCCACAAGCTGTTTGCGCCAGGCCCGGGGTCGAGAGCTAACGAGACTACTAATACTAATAAGGGGGGAAAATTGTCCGACGTGTGTCACCCTGTCACAGGGGAAATCCTTGCCCGATCGAGATTCAGCAGCCGTCCCGCCACATTAATACTTAATTGGGGGCAGCCACCGTCACCTTGTCACACGCGAAAAAGCGTCTACGCCAAGTAATACTAAGAGTAATAGTAATAGGGACCAGGGTGGCTGGCCAGGGTGAACGGGTCAAGAGACGGACTAGTGTACTGTCCGGGAAGTTCGCGGTGTTAATTCGGGATGGATTTTCGTCGCCAGTGAGGCGCGCGACGCAGGAAGACCGCGAGTCTTTCGAGGTAGCGCAACAAAGCTGTCGGCGAAAAGACGCCCGAAGTAGCGGCGTGAACTTTCCGGACAGTGCACTAGGTAATGTCGTAAGGTCGTCTCTGGGGCGATTGTCCGTTCGAATCCCCAGTGACAAGTTGCGTCAACCAGCTCACATCACCGACCGTCCTGATACTGGGCTTGTGAAAGGGCTTGGTCATGGCAGTGAAGGACAGCACACCAGACTCACTACACTCACTCCTCAACAGCCGACTCCAGTTTCCACAGTGCGGCCCGTTCAGCCTCGCCCGCCCGCCGGATACGGTACTAGTCGATCCCCTGGTCGCGCCGCTCTGTCGGCTTCCTTCCCAGGGACACCTTACCCGCTCGCTTTGCCTGATCCTGCCAGAGAAACTTCTTGATGACAGAGATTGTCGGTATGCCCCAACGAGCTAGCAGCACGCGACCGCTCGCATCGACAACGAACGTTGCCGGCACGGCTTCGGTGCGCAGCTCCGCCAAGGTGACCTCGTTCACGCGATCCACCTCGGAGCGTTCGATACCAGTCGCGATTTCGTAAGGCGGCTTGTGCTTGGCCGACCAAGCGGCCAACATCTCAGCGCTGTCTTCCGCATCGACGGGCACCGCATGCATGGCCAGGTCCTGGGGTGAGAACGCCTGGCGCAGGCACCTGAACTCAGGCATCTCCTCGACGCAGGCCACGCACCAGGTAGCCATCGTGGCGATCAAGGTCAGGCGGGTCTTGGACGTGAGCGGCGCGCCGTTGTGAGTTAGATCAAGCTTACTCGCCAGAGGAGGTTTCGGCAGAAAGCGCGTCTTCCAGAAATCCGGTGAAGCCAAATGCGGCGTCAGCTTGGCGGACTCCTTAACGTAGTCCTCCACGACAAACACTTCGCCGTTAGGTGATTGTTTCGGATTTTCGTACACCGTGATTAACTTGCGCGCAGGTACGCTATCCAGCGCCTGACGTTTACCCGACAACCAGCGAACCTGAAGGTGCTTCACGTTGTCTCGGTCACCGATCCCGATGATCATCGTGGTGCTGTTCTGGCCCAGAAAGCCGCTCTCCGGCTGATGTTCCCGAAAAACCTGAGTATCGCCTAGGTCCAGAGAGATAGCGGAGCCATAACCGTCTCGTGCGCTCCAGCGTCGAGACTTCGCCGCCTTATGATTGCCGCCTACTAACCGCACGGCGATGAAACCATTGTCGTGACCGATCCGATCACCGATGCTGTTGTGCAGCAATCGGAATCTCGGCTTGCCCGGGCTCGCCAAAGCAATGTCCGGCCGTCCATCTCGATCGTAGTCCAGAACAGCGAAACTGCGGCCGTCGCCCGGATCGTCGATTCCCGAGATGCCCGAATAATCCTCAAAGGAGGTGCCGGGGACGCCGCCAAAGAAGACGTGATTACGTTCGTTGCCACTCCAAGGAATGCCGTTGGCAACACCTTCGGCCACTCCTAAATCTCCGGACCTAAAAACCGACTCCCACGAATCCTGCCGGGAGGTCTCGCTGTCTTTGTCGACGCGTGCGACCGCACGCCAGAAGACGCTTCAACTATCGCCAATAGTGGCGACCTCCGCAGGCATGCTCTGCATCCCGGCCGGAACGTACAAATCGAGGTGTGCATCGTTGTTCAGGTCGGCAAAAGCTCCGCCCCAGCCGAAGTCGGCCGCCTCGACCTGAATGCCGGAGGTATCCAGGCTCGAAATTTTCATGAATCCGTCCACCGTGTTACGCATCAGCGTGTTGCCACGGGCCGATTGAGTCACCATCTCGCTGGAACTCATTTGCTCGGAGATTCTCAAACCGGCTTTGCTGTACATGTTGGTGGTGTATATGTCACTACGGCCGTCATTGTCATAGTCGCCAAGCGCGGCGCCCATGCCGAAGCCGATCTCACCGGTAACATCATTCGAAATCTCTGTGAACGTGCCGTCGCCGTTATTCCGCATCATCTGGTTCGGGCCGGCCTCATTAACGATATATAGATCCATATCGCCGTCGAGATCGATATCGGACCACGCCGTGGCCAAAGTGCTGAACTCCCCTTTGAGGTCGCCAACATTATTTGCGCGCTCAAAACGTCCGCCTCCCCGGTTCACGAGCAGCCAATTGAACGGCCCGTAGATTCTGGATAAGGCGTGGCCGTCTTCGCGGTTACGACGAAGAACCTCCCGACCCTCTGCATCGTCCATAAAAGGGAGTTTATCCGGGTAGCTTCCCGTCTCCTCCTTGGCGCGCTCGTTAGCGAGTATTACTGCGCCCATGAAATAGTTTGCGAAGCGACCGAGGTAGACGTCGAGCAGCCCATCGTTGTTGTAGTCCGATATCGAGATGGGCATTACCAGGTTCGGAAGCCCGCCTTCGATCGTGTCGCTCTTGTCAACGAATCGCCCGTCTTCGTTGACCAAATAGCGCGTCGCCTGATCGCGGGCAAAAAAGCTCAAGAACAGATCCGCGTCGCCGTCGTTGTCGAGATCGCCGAATGCAGCCGAGTGGACACCTTCAAAAGCGAGGCCGAGTTGTTTACTGATTTCCTCGAGGGTGCCATCTCCTTTGTTTCGAAAGAACGCCGAAGGCGCGCCGCTCCCGATCAGATAGAAATCGTCGAACCCATCACGGTCAATGTCCACTACTACGGCCTGTGTCGGCTTCACAAGCCCTGGGCCGGCCTTCTCCAGAGAGCGGCGCAGTTCGGCTAGATGATCTTCCATGGCGAGGGTGCCCGAGCGAATGTTGAGTACCAGCTCGGCCGTCATTTCATCCCGTGGCGAGTGGATCGCGCGCTGCCAAGCTTCCGGCTCGAAGGCGATGTCGCCCACATCAGCAAACAGCGGCTCAGGGCCGTCGGCAAAGTCCATGTTCTTCGTTTCGAAACGTGAAATTCGCCATACCGTCTCTTCCGTCTCGCCGACCAACTCGCTTCGCCCTTGCCAATCGAGCGAGAGCTTGCCTTGTATCGCAGACAGCGGGCCCGATTTCAATTGCGCCAAGCCCTTGAATCCCGCATCCGTGTGATAAACATTCTCTGAGCGGAACTCGCCGCGAATGTTATAGAAGTTGAAGTGGTGGAAGAAGCCGACCGTTGCTAGAAAATCCTTCCACAGGGCAACGTCCGCGTTTGCAACACGCTTGGACTTTTTCGCTGGCAGCCAATTGCCTCGCTCGAAGCCGAGGCCGAGTAACTTATCTCGGGCTTCGGCGGGCGAACTGTTCAGGTCAACGACCTCGACGCGGTCCGCGAAAACGTCGCGCCTGCGCCCGTCAGGCAACTGAAGGTTTGCCACGCTTTTCGACAGGGCCGCCAATGGAACGCGCAAACCTTCGATGACGACCTCGCTACGCACCACCTCATCGACGCGGCTTTGGAAGGAGTCCGTCGCCGATTCTGTGACCTTGGATGATGCAGCGGACGATGCAGGGGCCGCAGGCGGGGCGGCCAGGGCCAGAATGATTTCCGCGCTGCGGGTCGCGGGCGGATAACAAACCCGCGCCGAACACACCTGATATTTGAGTGTGGCCTTTACGGGATAATCACCCGGCGCCAGGTCCTCGTCAATCTCGATATCCGCCCCGATGACGAAATGTTCCTCGTATACCGCCAGCGGTTTCTTGGAGAACTCCGCTTTGAACGGCCGTGGTTCGGGATAGTCGATCCGGCCGATCTTGACGCCGGCGGGAGTGTCGAGCAACAGCTTCGTCGGCTTGAGAAACTCATCGCTAGGCGCGTTGGAGTTGACGTGAAAACCGCGCGGCAGTGTTGTCTCGAACACGGCACGCACGACGCGGCCGGGTGCAGCGTTTGCGGCCTCAAGCGAGCCCGCGAATTTCACTTGTGGCGCGGAGGTTGGGGTGTGGCCGGTAACAGAAACGAGCAGGCCGAGAAAACAACAAGGGAGTGAGCGCAGCTTGAATTTCATCGATGGCCCCCCAGTATCCGATATCTGATATCATCCGGAACTTACTACTTGAAGACGTTGACTATACTTCCGTCTATCCGGTTCAAGGCCATTCTAACCGACATTCCTCATATTAACTTCGGATATGAGGTCCGCCGAG
Source organism: Acidobacteriota bacterium (assembly GCA_965248635.1). Classification (GTDB taxonomy): domain Bacteria; phylum Acidobacteriota; class UBA6911; order RPQK01; family CBDAPI01; genus CBDAPI01. The sequence continues at coordinate 2,502,170 of OZ252114.1, forward strand.
CTCCCTGTGACGAATAATCAAAACCTATCTTTAGTGGAGCGCTTCGCTCATTGCTGAATGAACTTGGGCTCTTGGTTGAGTCCCTCAGTGGATTCGGCTTGGTGATTCTCCTTCGGTTTGTCGTCGGAGCCGTCTTGGCAGTGTTTAGGTTGGTTCGCAGATAGCGATCGAGACGACTGGCCGCCTGGTGGCCGGGGTGAGGGCCGATGACAGGAACGTCTCCCTGGAACTGGTCTAGGCGGGGGCTGGCCTGGCACTATGAGGGCGTCTTTCGCCGACAGCTTTGTTGCGCTACCTCGAAAGACTCCCGGCATTCCTGCGTCGCGCACCTCACTGGTGACGAAAATCCATCCCGAATTAACACCGTGAACTTCCCGGACAGTACACTAGTTCCAGAATTAGTTGCAACTACAGATTGAGTTAACGAACTTCGGCACTGCAAGCACTTTTTCCAGGCGACGTTTTCGTGCGTGGGCCTCGCCTGCTATCCTAATCTTGATCGTTTCAATGGGCAGGTTAATGGGGTACTTCACAACTAATATCCCAGATAATCAGACCTTCTCATTCTTAGAACGGCTCTATCATGATTGAAGAGTTGATCACCCAGGCTCAGGCCTACATATCCCAACGCTACCTGCCCTGGAGTCTGGCGGCCGTAGGCCTTGTGGTTGGTATTATTTTTATCCATGCGGTGGATCACCATCTGGGAAAGTTTTTCTCCAAGGTGGACTATGACCGCACCCTGGAAATTCTTTGCCAGCGCAGCGTAAAGTGGTTCCTGTGGGTGGTTTTAATCAGCCTGGTTGCCGGCAATCTTGGCTTTAATGTGTCTGGCTTTATCGCCGGGCTGAGTGTCACTGGTTTTGTGGTGGGCTTCGCGGTTAAGGACGTGCTGGCAAACTTTGCGGCGGGAATGTTTATTCTTATCAAACGGCCCTTTGTGGTGGGCGAAACCGTGCAGGTGGCCGGCATCACCGGGGAAGTGATGGAGGTCAACCTGGCCGCCTGCGTCCTGTTTTCAAGCGATAACGAAACCGTGACCATCCCCAACGCCAAGGTCTGGGGCAATCCTATCAAGAACGCCAGTCGCAACACCCGTCAGGTTTAAGGCACACACCAGGAAGGTTCTCCTGCTGCGCTGCACCTCTCAGCTGTGAGTGAGGAGGTCCATCCGCCCCCCGTCGGCTGTGATCACCTGGCCGGTCACGAAACCAGCCTCGTCTGATGCCAGAAAAGAAATGACGGTCGCAATCTCCTCGGACTTTCCGACGCGCCCCAGCATGCTCCTGGCTGAGACCACATCGGCTATCTTCTGGATTTCATCGGGACTTTTACCTTTCCAGACCATATCCGTCCCCACGTACCCTGGGCTAACCGCATTCACGCAGATCCCATGAGATCCTAACTCCAGCGCAAACCGTTTGGTCAAGCATGTGACAGCGGCTTTGGTAGCTGAGTAAAAAGTGGTTCCTGCAATGCTGGTACCCACAGCAGCGACTGAAGAGAGGTTGACGATGCGCCCGAATTGCCTTTCTATCATCAAGGGCACCGCGGCCGCCGTGCAGTGGACCACACCCTTGACGTTCACCTGCCACATCAGGTCGGCATCCGCCTCATCGTAGGAAAGCAGAGTTGCCCCTCGGAAAACTCCCGCATTATTGACCAGAATATCGACGGGTCCCAGTTCCCGAACCGACTGCTCGATCATCTTCTGCACTTCTGCCTGGTCGGTAACGTCGGCCTGGATGGCGAGGGCCTGTCCTCCCAAAGCTCGGACCTGATCCACCACCTGCTTGGCTTTGTCCCCACGTTTCCGGTAGTTTACGACCACTGCGGCTCCTTCCTGGGCGAGCTTCAATACCGTCGCTCGCCCGATTCCACGCGAACCGCCTGTAACCATTGCAACTCTGTCTCTCAATCTGTTGGAATCCACGCTTCCTCCAGGGTTTTTCATTCTAAACACTGCCGTTCATCGAAACCAGGTCAGGGAATTGTAGATAGACACGGAAAGATCGAGGAGGGGTTTGAACTCGGGGCCGACGCCCGACGCGGGTTCGCACCAGGCCCAAATTTGGGCGCTTCTTCAGGGAAGAGTGTTGTTGACTCTGTCCAGCGGCCCCGGAAAGCATGATTTCACCTGGATTCCCGAACTTTGTTGAGTCTTCAAACATGTGAGTTACAATATCTGTGCTCATGCGAAACGACGCCTGTCGAACCCGGTGAAGCGTAGCGAAGGGAGACGTGTATTGATTCGTGCCCACTTATTTCCTTCCATTGTTGCGGTAGCGATCCTGAGCGCAAACCTGGCGATGGCATCCTCGGACGCCATACAGTTCGATGTCGGGATCCGGCCTATTTTTTCCGACAAGTGCTTCGCATGCCACGGGCCGGACGAGGGACAACGCAAGACCGAGTTGCGGCTTGACACAAAGGAGGGGGCATTCGGGCGGCTGAGAAGCGGTGGATACGCCATTGTTCCGGGTGATCTTGAGAGCAGTGAACTGTATCAGCGGGTCAGCTCCGGCGATCCCGGGCGCCGCATGCCTCCGTCGTACCTGGGTCATGACAAGCTCTCCGCAGGAGAGATTGATCGGATTCGCCGGTGGATCGCCCAGGGCGCGAAGTGGCAGAGCCACTGGGCGTTCGTTCCACCCCGGCGTCCAGGGCGGCCGAAGGTGGAGCACGACAACTGGCCTCGAAACGAAATCGACTACTTTGTCCTGCACCGGCTCGAGCGGGAAGGCCTGAAGCCGGCGCCCGAAGCCGACCGGCGTACCCTGATCCGGCGGCTGACGCTCGATCTCACCGGTCTCCCGCCGATGCCCAAGGAGGGCCGTGCCTTCCTGAGCGATACCTCTGATGAAGCGTACGAGAGGGTCGTCGACCGCTTGTTGGCTTCGAACCGGTACGGCGAACGGATGGCGATTCGATGGTTGGATGCGTCCCGTTACGCGGACACGAACGGCTACCAGACCGACGGTATTCGTGACATGTACCGGTGGCGTGACTGGGTCATCGATGCATTCAACTCCAACCAGCCGTTTGACGAATTCACTGTCGAGCAGATCGCCGGCGACCTGCTGCCCGGCGCCAGGCGAGATCAGATCATCGCGACTGGCTTCAACCGCAACCACCGCGCAAGCGCCGAGGGCGGCATCATCGACGAAGAGTTTCGGACCGAGTACGTTGCCGACCGAGTTGAGACCACCTCGACCGTATGGTTGGGCCTGACGGTCGGGTGTGCCCGATGCCACGACCACAAATACGACCCCATCACACAGAAGGAGTTCTACCAGTTCTTCGCCTACTTCAATAACGTTCCCGAGCGAGGACTCTACAACAACTTCGGCAACACTGCTCCGCTGATCAAAGCTCCTACGCCGAAGCACGAGGCCAAGCTAGCTGGGCTCGACAAAGAACTGGCAGAGGCGAAAGAGAACTATCGGCGATTGGGGCCCAAGCTCGTGAAGGCTCAGCGAGCTTGGGAACGCTGGATCCAGTCGTCCGAGGCTCCGGATTGGCTCCCGCGTCGCGAGCTGGCGCTGCACTTCCCGCTCGACGGCACGACGGAAGAGGCGACGGGGGCATACCAACCCAATGTTGCGCGCAACCCGCTCGAGCCACCGCCGGAACCGTCCGTCCCCCAGCTTGTCAGCTCCGAGCCGGGTGCACAACCGTTCGTGGAGGGCGAGGACGGACGGGGCGTTGCCCTCGACGGGAAGCGATACGTCGATGGTGGTGACGGATTCGTTCGGCACTTCGAAGATCCATTCTCGTTTTCCGCCTGGATCTACCCAACCGCTCCAACCGGCGCCATCCTGTCGAGAACGGAGGATCTCCCAAAGGGTGCCGGGCACGGTCTTTACCTCCGCGATGGAAAAGTGTTTGTGCACGTCACGACCCGTTGGGCGGATATGAGCGTCCGCGTCCAGACTCGACAAAGCATCGAGCTGAATCACTGGCATCACGTCGCGCTGACCTATGAGGGTAAGCGTAAAGCCAAGTATCTCCATATCTACGTGGACGGGGAGGAATGGGAAACGGAGACCCTGTTCGACGAGCTTTTCTTCCCTTTGCTTGCCGACCTGGAAGATCCTTTCCGGATCGGTGGTGGTGGTGGACTGGAGAACCGCTTCCGGGGCTCTATCGACGACGCCCGCGCGTATTACCGGGCGCTAACTCCGGCGGAAGTTGCTGTCCTCGTAGTGGAGGACACGGTTGCTGAGATTGCCGCCATGCCGCCGAGCGAGCGGTCCAAGGCTCAAGCGACCAAGCTGGAGTTTGCTTTTGTGGATACCGCCGCGCCTGATTCCGTTCAGCAGGCGAAGCAGCGTTGGCGTCGAGCCGATCGCGAACGAACCAAGTTCTTTGAGTCCATTCCAACGGTGATGGTGATGGCGGAAAGCGACCCGCCCCGCCAGACTCATCTGCTCACACGTGGTTCCTATGACTTGCCGGGCGAAAAAGTTGGTCCGGGGGTGCCGGCCGTGCTTGGAAGAATCCCAGCCGAGTATCCGAACAATCGTCTCGGACTGGCTCATTGGTTGGTCGATCGGTCAAACCCTCTTACCGCCCGTGTCACGGTCAACCGTTTTTGGCAATGGCTGTTCCCGACAGGGTTGGTCAACACGCCGGAGAATTTCGGCTCGCAAGGCGAGCGACCCTCGAACCAGGAACTGCTTGACTGGCTGGCCGTGGAGCTCATGGACGACCGGTGGGACGTCAAGGCGCTGCTGAAGACGATCGTTATGAGCGCGACCTACCAGCAGTCTTCCAAGGTGATGCCGGAGCTTCTGGAAAGGGATCCGGACAACCTGCTTTTGGCGCGTGGTCCTCGCTTCCGATTGCCGGCCGAGGTCATCCGCGACCAAGCGCTTGCGGTCTCAGGGCTGCTGGTTGAACAGATCGGTGGACCCTCGGTGAAGCCGTACCAGCCGCCGGGGCTGTGGAAGGAACTGCTCTTCCGGAACACTGCCTACGAACCTGATGAGGGCGACAAGCTCTACCGCCGGAGCCTCTACACATTTTGGCGGAGGACGGTCGCGCCTCCGTCGATGGTGAACTTCGACTCGACGGACCGTGAAATGTGCACCGTTCGTCAAAAGAGAACGAATACCCCGCTGCAGGCCCTGAATCTGATGAACGACGTCACTTTCGTCGAGGCCGCGCGCAAAATGGCAGAGCGCATGATGAGCGAGGGCGGCGACACACCGAAGGATCGGATCGCATACGGCTTCGAGTTGGTGACGGCACGCCTGCCCGAGCCCGATGAGAGCGAACCGCTGGAGGCTCTTTACCGGAAGTTCCTGGGTAACTTTCGGGCAGATACAGATGCGGCGGTCCAGCTGTTGGGCCAGGGCGCCTCACCGCGCGACCCGTCACTCGATGAGGTTGAGGTGGCCTCCTACACAGCGGTTGCGAGTCTGATGCTCAACCTGGACGAAACGGTTACCAAGGAGTAAGGCATGGATCCGCTTCTAGAGAAACCGCTGTTGATGACCCGGCGCCACTTCTTCGGCAGAACTGCGAACGGTATCGGAACGGCGGCGTTGGCTTCACTTCTTAACCAAGATCTGCGTTCCGCCACGACAAGCCCGACTGAAAGTCGGCCCTATCCAGGGTTGGCGGGTTTCCCGAACTTCGTGCCCAGAGCGAAGCGGGTTATCTATCTGTTCCAGTCGGGCGCACCGTCGCAAATCGAGCTGTTCGACTATAAACCAAAGCTCGCGGCCATCCGCGGGACGGACCTGCCCGAGTCAGTCCGCCAAGGGCAGCGGCTCACAGGAATGACCTCGGTTCAGGACCGCCTGCCTCTCGCCGACTCACCCTTCAAGTTCAAGCAATACGGTGAGTCAGGAACCTGGCTCAGCGAGTTATTGCCACACACAGCTGGAATCGTAGATGACATTTGCCTGATCCGATCGATGCACACCGAGGCCATCAACCACGATCCGGCGATCACCTTCTTCCAAACCGGTGCGCAGATCGCGGGCCGGCCGTCGATTGGCGCCTGGCTGGCCTACGGCCTGGGCAGCGAGAGCCAGGACCTGCCTGCCTTCGTCGTGATGGTGACGAAGGGCAGCGGGGGACAGCCGCTCTACGACAGGCTCTGGGGCAGCGGCTTCCTGCCGACAAAGTATTCCGGGGTCAAATTCCGATCAATTGGCGACCCGGTGCTATATCTTTCGGACCCTCCTGGATTCACACGGGAGAACCGACGGGACTACCTGGATGTGCTCGGTCATTTGAACGAGAAACGGTACGAAGAGTTCGGGGACCCTGAGATCTCAACTCGCATCGCGCAGTACGAGATGGCATTCCGCATGCAGGCGTCCGTACCCGAGCTCACAGATCTTTCAGACGAGCCGTCTCATATCTTCAAGCTATACGGCAAAGAGGCGAGGGAGCCGGGTACGTTCGCCTATAACTGCCTGCTGGCACGGCGGCTGGCTGAGCGTGGCGTGCGTTTCACGCAGATCTTCACGCGCGGTTGGGACCACCATTCCAACCTGCCCTCACGGCTCCCGCCATTCTGTAAGCAAACGGATCAGGCCTCGGCTGCTCTGATCAAAGACCTCAAGGACCGCGGAATGCTCGACGACACGTTAGTTGTGTGGGGCGGCGAGTTCGGCCGGAGTGTCTATTGCCAGGGACGGCTCACCGACGACAACTACGGCCGCGACCACCACCCGCGCTGCTTCTCGATTTGGATGGCGGGTGGAGGGGTGAAAGCCGGCCTCGTTCACGGCGAAACAGACGATTTCAGCTACAACATCGTCCGCGATCCGATTCATGTTCACGATTTACAGGCCACCATCCTGCACTTGCTGGGGATCGATCACAGGAAGCTGACTTTCAAGTTCCAGGGACGTCACTTCCGGCTCACAGATGTGCACGGCGAGATCGCGAAGCCGATCCTTAGCTGACTCGCCCGCTTAGAACGTGAGTACTTAGAGATGACTCCAGATCATCCTCAGGACAATTTCTGATCTCAGGCAAGCTGCCGGATTCCTCTATACTTTCTAAGACCCTACGTCGAAGAAAACACCGCTCTTAGCCATTGATATTGGAGGGACCTTCACCGACCTGGTTTTGCCCCACAGTCCGCTCGGCACCTATCCGCTCTTTGATGGCGTGACTTGGTGGGCTGTTGAGGTTGCACGCGGCGAGAATCTTGCGTACACTCTCTCTCGAAAACACTTTCCTATCTGCCACAGTCGTGGACCTGGCAAAGCGAGCTGCTGGTGATTAGCAAGGTGGGGCGCAAGTATTTGCGCACGGTGGCCTATCAGGCGGCACTGGGAAGGCGCATCGACTCTTCGAAGGCGAATTCCGACAATGCTATCAGCGAGCCCTGCACGGAAGGTGCGGCGCAATTGTAAGCGTAAGGCCTGGTGGAAGGTGGTGCCGACAAAGTATCTTAATTGGCTTCGGTACTATATTTCATCCAACGCGGTTTTTTTAAGGAGGCGAGAGAATGCCCAGTTTAAAAGTTTGCTCCAGACTCTTGATTATTGTCCTTGCAGTGGCTGGCGCCGCCTGTGCAAATCGTCCTCCTACTCTAAATTGCGTGGCAGCGACAGTAACTGAAGGCGATCAAGTGGTCCTGCAATCCAATGCTGCAGACCCGGACAAGAACGCCCGGCTGACCTTTGACTGGAGCTCGGAGGCAGGGACGCTGGATGTACAGAATGGCTCGGCAGTTTTTGACTCTACCGGGCTGGCGCCAGACAATTACACTGTTCTTCTGGAGGTCCGTGACGAAATGCCAGGCCCCCCCCGTTCTTGGTTCTGTTACGGGGAGCATGTTGCCAACTGCGAGCTGCAGGTCGCTGTTGAAAAACACAAGCTCCCCCCAACGGTTACCTGTGATCCCTCCCTCGCGAGTGTCATAGAGGGTGAATCGCTCACTTTGAGGGCTCCAGCTTCTGACCCCAATAATGATGCATTGAGCTATGGATGGGCGGTGGACGCTGAGAGGCTCTCGGCCGATCAGGAGTCCATCACATTTGGTAGCGTGGGCCGCTCGATCGGAACACATGTTGTGAGGGTGACAGTAACCGACGTCGACGGATTGACCGCTCATTGCGACTTCAACGTCACCATCCAGCGTCGGCCCAATACAGACCCAAAGTGTCGCTTGAGTCTAGACGAGACGACCGTCTATCGGGGTGGTTCTATTACAGCCGCAGTCGAGGCTTCAGACAACGAAGGTGACCCCCTCTCCTACTCTTGGAAGGTCGACGGTCAGGACTCCCCGGGCAGGACTCCTTCGAGAGAGGTCGACACCAGCAGTATGGCGGGCGGAGCCCACACAGTGACAGCCATTGTCCGGGACGATCGGGGAGGTAGCTGCACGACTGTCGAGACCTTTAACGTGCGTGAGAAGATCACTCTACAGCTGGATAAACGCCTGGACAATGTTGCCAAAGCCCAGCTGGACGAGATTGCCCTCAGGATGCAGCAGGGGCCCAGGCTGAGCGCCCTCATCACCGGACACACGGACGATCGAGGCAGCGAGAGCTCCAATCTGAGAGTGGGTGGGCGTCGGGCAGATGCGGTTCGGGACTACTTGGTCAAGCAACACGGCATCGACGAAAGCCGCATCGAGACCCAAAGCTCGGGAGAAAGCCATCCCGTGGCCGACAACCAGACCCGCGAAGGGCGCGAACAGAACCGGCGGGTCGAGATTGAGCTGTTCGTGGAGTGATTTAGAATCCGGGTGCTGCGGCAGGCAAGTTGAGTGTAGACGATTCGGTTCTAGTGAGCAACCGGGGTGCGCGCGAATGCCGGTGGAGGCGTCAGGTCAGCCGCTTCCGCCAGTAACGGCTTGATTTCCCCAACAGCCTCGCGAAAAGCACGCACCACTCGATCGACTTCGGCTCTTCCCATAACGGTTGAGGTGTTGAAAGAGCCCCTCGCGGCTGCAAAGATTCCTCGATTGAGCAGAGCCAGATGAAGCCAGGGCCAGATGCGTTGCCGGTCGTCCAGGGAGCTCCGATAATCCTGCACCGGCGGGGCCGCGAACTGGACATGCAGGATTGATCCCATGCCTGTTGCGTGGGCGCTGATGCCCGACTCATCGAGTACACCTTGCAGTCCACGACGCAAATCGTCTCCCAGCTCGTTGAGGTGAGCGATGGCGTCTTCGTCGAGCAGCTCCAGGCCGGCGACACCGGCCGCCATGGTGATGGCATTCCCATTGAATGTCCCCGAATGGGAGATCGCGGCATGCCTACGGGGGTCAAACAGGCCCATTACATCCGCCCGACCTCCAAAGGCTCCGATTGGCAACCCTCCGCCGATCACCTTGCCGAAGGTCGTCAGATCCGGAGTGACACTGTAAAGACCCTGGACTCCACCTACTCCCAGCCTGAAGGTTTGAATTTCGTCGAATATGAGGAGCACGTTGGCCTGCCGGGTCGCTTCCCGCAGCGACTCCAGGAATTCCTTTCGAGCCGGAAGGGCGCCTGCTGCACCCATGAGCGGCTCGACGATGACCGCAGCCAGCTCATCCTGCCGGCTTCGGATCAGGTCGGTAGTCGTTTCGATGTCATTGAAAGGGGCCACCAGAACTTCATCCACCATCCGGGGGGATAGACCCTTCCCTTCAGGCCTTCCCCGGGGCCAAACGGGTGGCTCTGAACCCGGTTCCACACTGACTTGAACCGAGTCATGAGTTCCGTGAAAACCACCCTCCATTTTGAGAATCTTGGAGCGGCTCGTGAAGGCGCGCGCAACCCGCACCGCGTTCATGACGGCCTCCGTGCCGGAATTGCAGAATCGCACCAGCTCGACCGAGCCGACCCGCCGGGTGAGGGCGTCGGCCAGAGCGATCTGGCTTTCGTCCGGAGCAGCGTAGGCCGTCCCTCTGGCAGCCTGTTTGACAATAACCTCCGTGATCCGTGGATGGGAGTGGCCATGGACGAGGGTTGTGTAGTTGTTGAGTAAATCCAGATACTCGTTACCGTCCACATCGCGTAGACGACACCCTTCACCGAGTTCCATGAAGATCGGATAGGGTCGGTAGAAGACGCTGGAGCGGGTGTCGCCACCCGGCAAAGTCTGTAACGCCTGCTGGTAGAGACTGCGAGAACGGTAGGTTCTTGCTTCGTAAGTTTCCAGGATCTGTCCCTGGATGGTGGCAACGGATTTCATGAAATGAATGTCTCCAAGAAGTATCGTTTTCATGATCGCTCCTGGGATCGGCCTTGAGAACCCGTTCTGCTGGCGGCTCCGAGGCACCAGCCAAAGCTCAATCTCAGTCTTGCGACCGAGGCTTCCTTATGGCTTAATGAGACACCAACGCGAAATGGAGGTCAACCGATTTCCGGCGGAGATTCAAGTTTCCTTGCTCTCGATGAACGTCTCTGTCTTTCCGAGCCAGGCCTGACCAGAATTTACAGAAAAAGTTCCGCTACTCGCTTGTTTGTGCAAAGCGAACTATCTTTGCGAAATACTAAGGGCTCGCGGAGAAATAACTTGGTAGAATTGGCGCTTAGATTTGCATCAGATTTGGCCGCGAACGATTGAGCGAAACCGCAGGCGTAGCCGGGTCTACGTTGAGGATTTCGCGATTGAGGAGCGACCGAAGATGGTGTGAAGATGAGATGCCAAAATGCCAAGTTATTTCTGCGCGAGCCCTAAGAACCCTATTACTGAGAGGTGTCCAGATCATGGAGATCAGAAACTTTTCCCGAATCCTGTGGCTCATCGTTGGGCTCTCAGCGGGCCTGGGATCCGCCCTCGGAGAAGAGGGTGAAGCGAGCACTAAGAAATGGAAAAAGGGGGCTGGATGGGGCTGGGTCTGGGGTCCGAGCGACGAGGTAGGTGCGCTGAACGAGATGACCGATGCCAGTCGCCTGGCGGCCGTAAGGTTGGTACAGGAGGGGAAGGTCTTCGACCTGGGGATCACCTATGATCGAACTTCTTATAAATGGCCCGGACATTCACCTGCTGAGATCCTGAGCTTCCGCACCCCAGAGGGTACGAAGAGGCAGGCTGATCTGAGCTTCGTCGACAACCCTTCGGGAACCGCATGGCACAGCTGCGCGCTTTTCATTAACGATAACGTCGCCACGCAAATCGACAGCCTGGCCCACGCCACCGAAGGAAGTGACAACCACTGGTACAATGGCTTTCGAGAGCAAGATTTCGGGGGAGACTGGGGACCTCGCCGCTGTGATGCCACCACCATACCTCCGGTGGTAGCCCGGGGAGTTCTGATCGATGTGGCCGGACACAAGGGTGTGCCTGTACTTCCGAGTCACTACCGGATCACCATCGAGGATCTAAGAACTGCCCTTGCGGCCCAGAAGACGGAACTAAGACCCGGTGATGTGGTGTTGATCCGGACTGGTACCCTGCAGTTCTGGGGTGAGTCCGGGAGTGATCATGCCAAGATTGGCCAACACGATTCGGTGGGTATCGGCCTCGAGGAAGCCCGCTGGTTGGTGGAGCAGAACGGCACCATGATGATCGGCAGCGATACCTCTGGCCTGGAATGGCTACCCTCACCAGACGAGGTCGAGGCTTACCACCAAAAAGCCAGGACTTTCATGCCCGTGCACCGCTACCTGCTCATCCAGCAGGGAGTCCATGTGGCCGAGTTTCACTACCTCGAGGATCTGGCCAGAGAGAAGGTTTACGAGTTCCTGTACATGTGTGCGACCAACAAGATCAAAGGCTCAACTGCTGGCTTTACGCTGAGACCAGTGGCTCTCAGGTAGGAGAACGCATGTCAGGATTACCAGATCTTCATCGAGTCCAAGAACAACTTCGCGATGTCTTTGGCGCCCGCGGGTCGCGGAGACAGTTTTGTGACCCGGTGTTGGGGCAGTGTCCCTTCGACGAGTTGAGGAATGTCGTCTTCAGTAAAGCCCATCTCGAGAAGACCATTTGGAACATCAAGGTTGCGCATCAAGCCAATAAGCGACTGGACCAGGATTTCACCGGCATCGGCAAGAGAAGCACCTTCCACGTCGACCCCCAAAGCCGCAGCTGCGTCCAGGTGCCGCGAGGGACACGCACTCGCGGTGAAACGAAACACCGCCGGAGCTGTGAGGGCCACCGATACTCCATGGGGCACCATGGGGTGGTCCTTGGGATATCCATCCGGATAATAGTCCCGCACCATGCTGCTGACGGGATAAGACATCCCATGACAGAGATGAACTCCGGCGTTTCCAAAACCCAGACCGGCGTAGGAGGCGGCCATGATCATCTGGGTTCGGGCTTCTTCGTCAGCAGGGCTTTCATAAAAGCGTCGAAGATACTTGCAGACCATCCGGATCGACTGCATGGCCCAGATGTCACTGACGGGATTTGAACCTTGATAGGCCGGACGCAGCAAAGGGCTCTCAGGGTAGGGGCGCTTCGTGAAGGGTAAGGCCGTATACGACTCGAGAGCATGGCAGAGGACATCAAGACCGGTCGAAGCGATCACCGGCGGCGGTAGCGTTCGAATATTCTCTGGATCGACAAGCCCCAATGTAGGTTTGAGCCGCCGGTGGGCGATTCCGGTCTTGGCTCGTTTCTCGGATAGATCGAAAATGGCGACTCCGGTAGCCTCGCTGCCGGTGCCTGAGGTGGTTGGAACTGCAATCAAGGGCTTCAGCGGACCTGGGACCGGCCTTGCCTCCCCCAGAGGTGCATTCACATAGGCTAAGAATTCCGCCGGATAGGTCGAATACAAATTGGCTGCCTTGGCGGTGTCAATCGTAGAGCCTCCGCCCACGGCCACGAATCCATCGTATTGACCCTTTGAGGCGACCTCAATTGCTTCCTGAAAGGATTTGTCGTTCGGCTCGATTCGCACTCTGTCGAATAGATCGTATTCAATGCCTTCTCTCTCCAGCGACTCGGAGACGATTTCAACTGGTCGAAGTCTCGCCAAATCCCTGTCGGTCAGAACCAGCATCCGAGCAGCCCCAATCTCTTGAAGATCCATCCCGATTTCGGCCGTGACGCCCGCCCCGAAACGCAGGCTGGAGGTGGCCATCTCGAAGGCAAATTCTGTCTTATTCACGAAACGATCTCCAGCGCCTGACCCGGACACGACTCCGAATAGCTCTCAGCAGCAGGCCAGGGGGCGTAATTCTCCTCGACAAGATTGCTGGCTCCAGGTGACTGGACGAGTCCAGCCGGCCGACCACCGGTTGAACCCGGCGTTGTTCATTCCTCATATCAATTCGCCCCGAGTTCCTATAGGCTCACGTACAGTCATGCAGACCACCCAGGTACAAGTCTCTTCCTTGCACCAGGGTCTCCATTTTCCGATCGGCCACCGAGCGATGGAGCATCCAGAAACCGCAGTCGGAGTGCGCCTCTGTCTGCCCGGCAACCAGGGCGAGTGACCTTTCTTGCATTGCCAAAAACTTTCTGAAAAAGGAAGCGGTCGAGCAGCCCGCAGTTTTCTGTGATTGTGGCATGCTCTTCGCATCAAATCCAGTGATCCGTGGGACGAAATCGCCCTCGGTGGGACGGTCGCCGGCACTGGCTGCAAAACGATACTGACCGCCTTCGTGAAGCGGGTACAGAGCCTGACCGCCCAGGCCAACCAAGATCACACCAAAAAGAAAGCAGTTCCGGACAGTGCACTAGAGACCGATTGAAAAGAATGCCTAGACCTTGGCAGTTGAGGACTCAAGGGAAGAGATAGAGGCCCTTTTTCTCCATGGAGCTTCCAGAAAAACGCTTCGGCTGGCTGCCCCTGCGGGGACCCTTGGTGCATGATAGAAGCACTTGCAGCCAGGAGACCCCGAAATGCGATACCCTTTGCCAATCCTGAGTGTCCTTCTCACTCTTTCCTGCAGCGGTTTGTGGGGCGGCAGCCACCTCCCCGCCCAGGACAAGCTGATCCTTCACCTGAGCGCCGATCGAGGAGTGGAGCGCAATTACCGGGGTGGGATCAGTCGCTGGACCGACCAGTCCGGCGGTCTCGAGTTCATTGTGCCGTCGCAGCAGCTTTCACCCGTTTTCAAACCCGCCACCCTCCAATGGATACGGCGTAATTCACTTCCAGGGGCGCAGTCTTCTGCGTTCCACCAGTGCTCTGCCGGGGTTGAATCTCAATGTTACCGTGGCCTTTGGCTCCCAGCTTCACAACGGAGACTTTGCCGTTTTCTCGCTCCAGATCGTTGCGGGCGGTGGGGGTGCTGGGAGAGTTCGAATCTACAAGAACGGCCGCCACCGTTATCTGAACCATTTGGAGCAGGGATTTCTTGTCGAGCCCGGGGGGACCCCGGTTTGGTTGTGGAGATTGGAGGAAGCTCTGTGAACCCAACAGGTGCAGGCTTCCATGTGGGCGACATCGCCGAAGTTCTTATTTACGGGAAGGCGCTCAGCGCAGATGAGCGCGAGGCTCTGGAGAAGGATCTGGGCAGGCGCTACGGCCTCGAAACAGCACCGACCGGGTCCAGCCTGCGCTTCGCCACGCGCTTTCGCCAGCCGGACCTCGAGGGGGGCTTCCAAGTCCAGTTCCGAAGGGAGAGCTGGAGTCCGGCAAAAACGGCGGCGATCGTAGTGGACATGTGGGACGATCACCACTGCCTGAGTGCAGCTCGCCGGGTGGTCGAAATGGCTCCCCATATGGACCGAGTTCTGGCCAGCCTGCGTCGGCGAAAAGTTCTGATCATCCATGCTCCGAGCGCTACGATGGACTTCTACCAGGGACATCCAGCCCGTATCCGGGCTCAGCAAGCACCGCACCATGAGGCTCCGCTGAGTTTCCAGTGGAACGATCCCAATCTGAAGTGCGAAGCACCTTTACCGGGAGTAAAGTCGGGCTGCTCCTGCGACACCGAAAAGGTCTGCGCCAAGAGCTATCGTGCCTAGACTCGCCAGATTCAGCCATTGGGGTCAAGGATCAGGACGTTATCAGCGATGACGGCCAGGAAATCTTCAACGTCTTGAAAAGCCGGAGCATAGAAAATCTCCTGATCATGGGTGTCCATACCAATGTTTGCGTGCTGGGCCGGCCCTTCGGGATCCGCCAGATGGTCTATCTGGGCAAGAACGTGGTCCTGGTGCGCGACCTGACCGACAGGTACAACCGTGCGCCCGGGCGGCACTTTGCGGGAATCTCACGAACCGTCGCACACATCGAAAAATATTGGACCCCGACCACCAGCTCGACTTTTTTGACCGGGCTCCCCGAGTTCCGTTTTGAGGAAGATCCACGGCCTCATGTGGTATTCCTTCTTGGAGAGAAGGAATACCAGACCGGAAAAACGTTGCCGGAGCTGGCCGTGCAGGAGCTGGAACCGCGCGGTGTCCGCTTCAGCTTTGTGCATGCTGATGCTCAGAAAATCCACCGTTTCCCGGGACTGGAGGTGCTGGACTCGGCCGACTTGCTGGTTTTAAGCGTACGCAGGCTCAATCCCCCAGTGAAACAGCTGGCCCTGATTCGAAAGTATCTGGAAGCACCCGATCCTCGCTCTACAAGCATCTTCCGCTGGCCGATGAAGCCCGGCCCCTTTTGATGGGACGGGCTGGGGAACGGCTTCCTCATGAGCCGGTGGCCTGGGTCCACTCCTACGGGCAGTCACGCGTCTTCTACACTTCCCTGGGGCATCCCCGGGATTTTGACCTGCCCGCTTTCCGCCGGTTGCTTGTCAATGGGATCTTTTGGGCCTTGAGTCCCGAGGTGCCCGAGCAACCGCAACGTATCCCCGATTCGTTCGGCACTCCGTTTTCCGGCCAGAGCCTTAAACTCCGCCTGACGCCTTCTTCCTCTCTAAGAAGAGCTTCTCCACCTCACTAATCGAGTGTTCCAAAATCTCCTGCCGGCGCTGATTTAGCACGGGGCAGCCGGCGAGTTGTTCCGAGCTCTCCACAGCGACATTCTAGACTTTGGGTGTCGAGTTGCCGGCACTGAACAAAAGCTCTATCTATCGGGGGGCCTCGGCGGTCATCGGTGATCTCAAGTTGCCGACGAGAGTAGCTGGTTGTGCGGATCGGCTGACCCGAGGGTGCGCGGGGCAGAGTTCGCGCTCGCGGGGGCCTTTAACCCCTCAAGAATTCTGGTCCTGATCAGGCAGCCTCTGATTCCTCTTCCCTTGGGCCCACTTTGTCCCATTTGTCCTGAAGACATACACTTCAGAATATGGTACAAATCTACCGGATTGAATATTTTTGCAAGGAGCATTGATGAGTTCTGCGGCGACCGAGAGCGAAACAGTATGTTAGGAGCACTGGGAAAGGCCAGCAGCCTGACTATCCTGTCTGTTTTTTTGCTTGGTTTCCGGGTTTCCTCTCACCCGTTGGTTTGTACTTTCGTTGATAAGGAGGGAGATCCCTTAGAGAGTGTCGAGACTCAGCTTATATTTCTGGATGCTGAGGATGAAAAAGAGGGAGAAGCGAATTACCGAAAGTCGGACACAGAGGGACGAGTCGAATTCAGGGGTCTACGGCCAGGTAGCTATATGGTTCAGGCTCAGCTTAAGGGCTACATGCCTTTTAAGGTGATGATCAAAATGCAAGCAGCCGAGCATCTCCACAAAGTTTTGCTTAAGCAAGAGGAGTTTGAGGACCTAGAGAAGAAAGTGCTTGAGTCACTTAACAATCAAGATTTTGAAACCGCTATCCAAGGGCTGGAAAGACTTTTAAATCATTATCCTGAGGATGCTACCTTGCACGATAACTTGGCCCGCGCCTATGCAGGAATGCTAGACGAGAAACAGGCTTTGGCTGAAGCAGAAAGAGCAGGCGAATTGGATCCAGGTTTTAGCTCAACAAAAAATGAGGTCCAGCAACTCATTTTACGCACTTCAGGTGAAAAAGCTTTGCAAGAGAGAGACTTCAAAACTGCTGTAGAGCGATTTAATGCTCTGACAGAACTAGATCCTCAAAATCCAGCAGCCCATGAGGGACTTGCCCTTGCTTATGGACACCAGGGTAAATTTAAGAAAGCACTGGATGTTATTAGACGTGCGCTCGAATTAGACTCGGACAATCCTTCTCTCAAGAAAATAAAGAAAATATTAGAAGCTAACGCTGGTACTCAGGAACCCTAGTGAACGTCGATGTCGGATTTTTCGAGATGGATACATTGTGACACCAATGCTTTATCCAGTATGAGATGTTAGATTTTTCGAAAAAGGGCTCACCCAATCAGGATAGAGACTGTCCCGAATTTAGTTGAAGGTTGAGAAGGCGGTTCGTCCGGCCGACTCGAAAGAATCGGTTGGCTTAAGAACTTTCAAAAGGAGGAACCGCCATGAAGAGATCTTACCGAATCGTAACCCAGAAGAACTTCCGCAGAATCCACAGCTACCGGGATCGGTGGATGCTCAAGGCCAAGCTCCGAGATGAGGTCACTATGGACACCCAGGGAAAGGTGGCTTAGGATCGTGCTCAAACAGAACCGCCTTCCACTTTCAACTGTGAATGAGGCACCCTCTCAGGATAAATGTCTTCTCAACCGACACCGTAAGCATAGACAGCGGAATTCGAGATTCGGGTGGCACTTTGAGCTTCTGTTGGCTATGTCCAGCCTTCTTTTGGGGGGGCTTTTTCCAAGGCTTGTTCTTTCTGAAAATCAGAACGTAAATGCTGCGAACAGCAAGACAGTTTTAGTGTCTCCTGATTTCTACGATGTGGCGCGGGAGGCTGGGCTCCTGGCGCAGAATGTTTATGGACACCCAAACCACAAGAAGTACATCATTGAAACCACAGGAAATGGTGTAGCGATATTTGATTTTAATAATGATGGCTGGTCGGACATTTTTCTGGTCAACGGGTGGAGATTGGAAGGATTTTCGAACAACCGCCAGAAACCAACCAGTCAACTGTATCGCAATAATGGCGAAGGAACTTTCACTGATGTGACAATACCGGCGGGTCTCAGCCGTACTGGTTGGGGGCAAGGTGTTTGTGTCGGAGATTGGGACAATGATGGGTTCAACGACCTGTTCGTCACTTTTTTCGGAACCAATATTCTGTATCGCAACCGCGGTGACGGGACCTTTGAGGATGTTACGCAAGTAGCGGGGTTAGGTGCAAGCGTAGAGCGTTGGAGCACAGGTTGCGCTTTTCTGGACTTCGACAGGGATGGGGACCTCGATCTCTTCGTAGCGAATTATCTCAAATTCGACATTAAAACGATTCCCGAGCCAGGAGAAAACCGCTTCTGCCAATGGAAAGGCATGCCAGTAATGTGTGGACCCGGCGGCTTGCCCGGAGAAACCAACCTTCTTTATCGCAACAATGGCAATGGTACTTTTACCGATGTTTCGGTCTCTGCTGGGATCTCAGAACCGACCGAGAACTATGCGTTCTCTCCATTGGTGGCAGACTTTAACAATGATCAGTGGCCAGACATTTATGTAGCATGTGATTCTACAGCCAACCTTCTTTATATCAATCAAAAGAATGGAACTTTTGCTGAAGCAGGTGCTTATGCTGGAGCTGCCTTCAATGAGGAGGGAAGAGCACAGGCAGGCATGGGGGCTACGGCAGCCGATTTTGATAACGATGGATTACTGGATATTTTCGTCACAAATTTCTCTGAAGATTACTTCACTTTTTATCGAAATGATGGAGAGTCGTCCTTCACGGACATGACGCATAGGGTGCGACTAGGGGTAAACACTCGCTTTCTAGGCTGGGGCACGGGTTTTATAGATTTTGACAACGATGGTTGGAAAGATATTTTCGCGGCCAACGGGCACGTTTATCCGGAAGTGGAGACACTCGGTCAGCACTATAAACAATCGAAATTGCTTTATCACAACCTTGGCAATGGAACATTCAACGACGTTTCTCAGCAATCCGGTCCAGGGATGCGCAAGCGCCATGTGAGCCGCGGAGTCGCCTTCGGCGATCTCGATAATGATGGACGCGTGGAGATTGTAGTCAGTAACATGAACGAGATTCCCAGTTTATTCTTCAATCGTGGAACATGTGAGAATTCGGTACTCATTCGCCTTGTGGGTAGCAAGTCGAATCAGAATGGGATTGGAGCACGTGTGGTGGTGATCGCAGGCAAAGCCGCACAGATCGATGAAGTTCGGAGTGGCGGCAGTTACATATCCCATAATGACTTTCGGCTCCACTTTGGAGTTGGCGACGCTGAGCAAATCGAGCGACTGGAAGTTCGCTGGCCGAGCGGTGAGATTGACACGGTTACGGAGGTAGCCACGAATGCCTTAATTACTATTGTCGAAGGAAGAGGACTTACTAATCGGAAACCCTATAATAAACCTTTTCTTCTTTGGCAGGGGAGATCTTCGGAATGACAAGGGGAGGTCTGATTGGGGTTCATTTTTGGGGCGTGTCCTTAAGCAACACCCGTTGCCTTTCGCTTGCACTTCGTAATTTCTGAGAAATGTGTAGAGCGCTTTTGGCTTTTTCTTTTCGTCCCAACTTTCGATAAAGACTGAAAAGCTGATAGTGGATACTACCGTCAGTATCGGTGTCGGCGCCCAGTTCCAAATGCTCAATCGCCTCTTCGGTTCGATCCAACATTGCCAAAGCCCTCCCCAGTGGAACGTGGGCGCCAACGAGTTCGGGGTGCAATTCCAGGGCCCTGCGAAGTAGTGGGATGGCCCTTTGTGGACGACCAAGCCGTAAAAGGCAGGACCCCTGCATCAAGTGGGCTTCAGCATGGAAAGGATCGAGCTCGAGAACGCGTTGGTAAACCTCGGCGCTACGTTCAAACTCCAACTGCTCAAAATAGGCATTACCCAGGGAAAAGAGAAGTGCCGGATTCCCTGGTCTGATCTTTGCCGCCGTTTCATACTCGTTGGCAGCCTGTTGAAAGAACTCTTGAACAAATAGAGCGTCACCCAGCAGCTGGTGAGCTCTTACCGATTCAGGATTGAGTTCAACGATTTTCTCCAGCGTCTGCAAGGCTAGCTTCTTATAACTGGCACCTAAAACATAGAATACTTCGGGATCATCACTCAGCTTCACGCCTTCTAGCAAATCGATCAAGTTTTCAAAGCGCTCCAACCGGAAAAGTGTTCGCATCAGGGCGGTCTTGATTTCGGAATTGGTCATAACGCCCGCTCCCGGGGGAAGAAGCATGCGAAGTCCATCCTCGTAGCGCTTCTCACGAATGTACTGCAAACCTAATGAAGGCCTATTATGTTCAGGTAACTCCCCGGGCATTTTTGTTGACGAATGGTAGTCATGAATCAATTTATCTCGTCGCTTCTCGGCTAATGAGCGCCACCAAACGGTGTGCTCTCGTCGGCCCAGATGGGCGGATAGCTCAGTCAACAAATAGGTAGCCCCGAAGCTTCCTTGTTTCGCTTCTTGTTCTAAATGCAGGTAGTCACCTGGCGGCTGCTGAGATACAAAGTTAACCGGCAACGGCGGCAGCGGATCAAAAAACTGGGGCCGGATATCAACGGCTTCGTTCAGTTCGCGCAACGCCGCTCGGATATCTCCTTTGAACAGGTGGAAAACAGAAATTCCGAAACGGGCTTCGTAGCTAAAGGGATCCAGCTGTAACTCTTCCTCAAAAGCCTGTTTTGCAGCATCCCAATCTTCAACTTTCAACAAGAACATACCAAGGGCAGTTCTCAGCCCCGGAACCTTGGTTGAAGCGATCACTGCCTGGCGATAGTTTCTAATGGTCACGGTTTGCCATTCTGGTCTGTCAGCATAGAATTCGGCAGTCACTAGTGGGACGAAACCCGAATCCTTGAAGTTGGCAAGCTGGTCGAACGCCTTCTGTCCGAGGTCGAGGTAAACAAGTCCGAGACTGTAAAGGGATTCTACGTCTTCTGGATTCTCCTTGAGGAGTTCCTTGTACTGGGCAATAGCTTCGTCAAAGCGGTTGAGCCCCACCAGGACCGCGGCTAGAAACCGGCGTACAGCTTCTTGCTGTGGTTGGAGCTCTAAGGCATTTTGCAGCAAAGGTAATGCCCTTTGGTACCGCCCGGTCTCAAAATAAAGGCGACCGAGGAAGAAGTTAGGGACGAACAAGTTGGAGTTCCGAAGAAGTGCTTCCTCAAAGGCTTTTTCCGCCGGCTCGATCTTTTTCTGAAAGTACCGCGCAAGGCCTAAATTGCTGTATATCTCGGCTGCGTTCGGTGCCAGCTGGAGCAACTTTTCGTAGTACTCCGCTGCCTTTTGATAATCCTGGTGCTTCATGGCAGTCGCGGCTGCCGAGGACATCTCTTGCGGCGATTGCCCTCGCACCAGACTGAGCGAGCCAATCCCAAGGACGAATATCACCACATGCACCCGCCCACTATGATTTCTCATCTTTATGGTTCTTCTCGCGGTGCTTTCTTCCCCTCCAGTTTCTTTAGTTGCTGCAGGGCTCGTTGCCGAATCAAGTCGGGACCCAATTCGGCAGCCCGCCGCAATGCTCTCTCGGCACGATCATTCTTCCCTGCCCATGCATAGGCAACCCCTAGGCGAAAAAACTGCTTGCCTTGAGGCTCTGGATTATAATGAGTCGCCTTTTCAAATTCGGAGACAGCAACTTTTACCTGCCCCCGTTTCACCGCTACATGCCCTAAAGCCTCATGGGCTTGGGCTTCCATCTGCCCTCGCGACCTTTCCCAGTCTTCCAGAGGAATCTCGCGTGGAATGCGTATCTGCTTCAGTATACGTAAGGCTTGGCGAGCATACTCCTCTGCTTGTATCACAAGGTTAGCAGCGTCTGGTCTCTTTGCGGTCGCGTTCGGGATGGCTGAGGCTAACGTTAACAATGCATTCAAATTGCCCGGGAGGAGTTGAAGATACTTCTCTCCAGCCTGCAGCATCCCTTCGAATTCATTCAGCTCTTGGTAGGACAGCATCTGGTGCTGGTAAGCTGACGCCAATAATTCCGATTCGGGGTACTTGGAGATGAATTCTTTTACTTTGGCAATCGTCTCGTGTGCATCGGGTGCGACGAGAATCTCCAGGTAGGCATCAAACTCTTCCTGGGATTTTGCCTGAGGCGCATGAGCCGCGTCGCCTAAAGGCCCAAACTGTCCTCGAATACGAACATTCGTAATCGTCAGCGCAAGCACAAGCAGGGCTGCAAGAAAATCGACGGTTAGTCTATTGTTCCCCATAAACTGCTTTGAGCTTCTTAAATATGCTCAGTTCCGCCTGAGCCTCCTCCGGCTGGCCAAGCTTTTTGTAAAGCCTGAACAGCATATAGTGGGCGGTAGTGTGTCTTGGATTCAACCGGACGATCTCCTGCAGCTCCTCCATAGCTTCGGTTACCTTTTCCAACCGCTCATAGATCTTAGCTAGAACAAGATGATTCGCATCAAGCTCCGGCTGGAGCTTAACAGCTTTCTTGGCCCAGCCTAGAGCCTGTTCAATATTCTTATTTAAAAGGAGCCGAGCCATCCCTTGATATGGCCAACTGAAGCGCTCTATATGTTTTTCCGATAAGTGAATGGCAGCTTCGTAGCTCCGAAGAGCCTCTTCCTCTCTTTCCAGTATCTCTAGACAATAGCCTTTGTAGTAGAAACTCTTAGTATGATCCGGACTAAGCTCGATTGCTTTTTCGAAAAGCTCGAGAGCACGTTGAAAGTCATTCTGGACAGACTCAAAATAGCGGCCGAGGTGATAATGCGGCTGGTGGTCCTTAGGATCGCGTGCAGTCGCCTGTTCCATTTGGTGCTTGAACAGACTAAATTGATGCATGCGATAATAAACCATGCCTAGAGTCTTGTGCAGCAAAGCCGTGTCCAAACCGAGCTGTTCCGCCAGACGAAGAGCCTGGACTGCTGCTATTCTGTCTCCTTGCTGCCAGCGTACGACTCCGACCCAATAATGAAGCACGGGGTTACCCGAATTTTCTTGAACTAGTTCCTTTGTCAGATGGGCAGCTTGTTCCCACTGTTGTTGTTGGACTAATTCCTCAAGGCGCTTCATCGGATTCTCGGCGTCCGACACCAGGGGACTCGCCTGAAGAGATAACTTGAAAGTCTCCCGCTGCGCCGCGGCCCCTCCCATCGGGGCAACAAACAGAAAAGAAGCCAAAATGACGCCCATATGCCCAGCCACTTTAACATCTTTTCGAAGGGTCCAGTATGAGATCCGAAAGGGGGTTCAGCTCGTTTCGGACGGAGCTGACGTGGTACGGCGCGCCAAAAGTTTTGCCCCAGGCCTCGGTGCAAGCGACTGCCGCGCAGGACCTGGAGTGCGGCACTTCGAGAGCCTGTTGCCGAACGGCATCTGCCGCCCCTCTGGGGCTGATGATAGGCTTCGACCGTTGTTTTCCGTGGGCTTGCGCCCTCGGCTATTCCCTGCCGACCGCTTCGCGGTCTTTTCAGACGAGCCCCCACAGGGGCGAACTCTGCTAACGCTGCGCGGCCTTCCAAACGAGCCCCCAGAGGGGGCGAAAGAGAATAGGCGGGGCCGAAAGGACCCGTCGCAGGACAACATCACCCAAGGCAGCCCCAGTAAGGGGCGGCAGAAAGGTCGGAATCAGAATTTGGCAACAGGCTCTTCGAGTGCCGCCTTACAAGGAGCTAAAGTCGCATGTATAATCGCAGAAGCCAGCGATGTTCAGTTTGTGGCAACGCGCCCCCGGTGTTATGTGTCTTGTGACGCTCTGCGTTGCCGCTGTGAGTGTCGCACAGCACAGCCACCCCACAGTTCAGATCACTGTTGTTGACGATAAGTCTCGTCTGCTTCCCAGTCGAATCCATGTGAAAGATTCGGCCGGCAAGCCTCGGCGTCCCGGGGATATGCCGTTCTGGCGCGACCATTTCGTTTGTCCCGGCACAGTCACACTGGAACTCCCGCCCGGGAAGTACAACTACGAAGTCGAGCGCGGCCCTGAGTATGAGCAGCGGAGCGGTTCGTTTATCACCAGGAAAGGTGAGAACACGAAAGTGTCGATCCGTCTGAAGCGGATAGCCAACCTTTCGGCTGATGGCTGGTGGTCGGGGGAGCTGCATGTTCACCGATCGCTTGAGGACATCGAACTCCTCATGCGGGCGGAAGATCTATATGTGGCACCGGTGATTACGTGGTGGAACGATAGGAATCTGTGGAATGACCGCGAGATACCTGAAAAGTCATTGCTAAAGTTCGACGGCAACCGGTATGCCCATGTCATGGCCGGTGAAGATGAGCGTGGGGGCGGGGCTTTGATGTATCTCAATCTTGGCCGGCCGCTGAAGATTGCCGGATCAAGCAGAGAGTATCCATCCTCGATGAATTTCTTGCATGAGGCCAGCCAACATCCCGGTGCATGGATCGACATCGAGAAGCCTTTCTGGTGGGATGTACCCATCTGGCTGGCGAGTGGGCGGATCGACTCGATCGGCCTGGCCAACAATCATATGTCCCGTAGCCAAATGTATGAAAGCGAAGCCTCGGGCAAACCGCGCGATTCAAAGCGTCTTCCACCGCCCAAGGGCAACGGTTACTGGTCGCAGGAAATCTACTATCACATTCTCGACTGCGGACTCCGCATCCCCCCTTCAGCCGGAAGTGCTTCGGGTGTGATCCCCAATCCGGTGGGCTATAACCGCGTATATGTCCATGTCGGCAAAGCATTTGATTATGCGCGATGGTGGAACGGTCTGAAGGCGGGGCGCTCGTTCGTCACGAACGGACCGCTGCTGCTGTGTCGCGCAAACGGTCGTATGCCCGGCCACGTTTTTGCGGCAGATGAGGGTAAAGAGGTGAGTGTCACTCTTGACGTCTCGGTCACAACGAAAGACCCGATTTCGAGTCTTGAAGTCATCAAGAATGGCACGGTCGAGTCGGTGGACAAGGTACGAGGACGTACGTTCTCACGAGCTCTGGGGCCACTGACATTTCGAGAGAGCGGCTGGTTCCTTGTTCGAGTCATCACTGATAACGAGCAAACCTTTCGCTTCGCCTCAACCGCACCATTCTACGTTGAGATTGGTCCTTCGAAACGCCGAATCAGCAGACGCTCCGCACAGTTCTTCCTCGATTGGGTCGAGGAACGCATCCAACACATCAAATTGGACAACAGTGATCAACAACGGGAAGTGCTCACATATCACGAGGAGGCTCGAGATTTCTGGAAGAAGATTCTGATGTCAGCGAACGCGGAGGGACGATCGAGCGTCTCGGTGACCGTTGGGGATGATGGAGACGGGAGCGCCACCGATGCCGGTTTTTACCCGTTCCTCGAGCGGTTCGTCATTCAAATCAACGGAATGCAGCCAGATAACCTGGCCAGGTCCAGGCTGGATTATGTCGCGCTCAGGATGCAGCAAATTCCCCCACTAAACGCTGTAATTACAGGGCACACGGACGACCGCGGAGATGAGGAGCTGAACCTTCAAGTGGGCCTGCGGCGGGCCGCCGCCGTGCGGAACTATCTGGTCCAGCAGCACGACATCGAGGCAGGACGAATTGAAACAAGAAGTGCCGGGGAGGGCCAGCCGACTGCTGACAACAAGACCCCTGAAGGTCAGAAACAGAATCGGCGCGTGGAAATCGAACTGTCAGCTCTTTAGAGTGGGCGCGTCTCGAGCGGAAACATGCTAGACTGTGCCCGATTTCTGACTTGCAGAAAACACAAATCCTCCAAGAAGGGGAACCAGAGCCATGAAAGTGAACAGGCGAACTTTTGTCTCCAGCAGTGTGGCGGGCGTGGGCGTCGGTACGACCTGGGCAGCAAATCAACAGCCCGCAGGCGCGAATGACCGGATTCGAGTAGCCTCCATCGGCGTCGGCGGCATGGGTAGATACAATTTAAACGATTTCCTGGAAATGCCCGAAGTGGATGTGGTGGCGGTCTGCGACGTTTGGGAGCACAACCGGGATCGGGCAGTGAAGATAACCGACGGCAAGGCCGAGTCCTACTCAGATTTCAGGCGGGTTCTGGATCGAAAAGACGTCGATGCCGTGGTGGTCTCCACGCCGGACCACTGGCATGCCCCGATCGTGATTGCTGCCTGTGAGGCCGGTAAGGACATATACGCTGAGAAACCGCTTTCTCACACCCTGCGCGAAGGCAGGAAAATGGTGGAGGCCGCCCGGCGTGCGGACCGTGTCGTACAGGTAGGGACGCAACAGCGTTCCGGTGCGCATTACCAGGAAGCCGTAGACCTCATCCGCAGCGGGGAAATCGGACAAGTCACCCGAGTCCACTCCTGGAACTTCGTCAATGAGTCTCCCCGCGGGATTGGAAGCCACCCGATCTCCGGAACGCCGGAGGGACTGGATTGGGACATGTATCTGGGTCCTGCTCCCGAGGTCCCGTTTCACCCCAGCAGATTCATTTATTATTTTCGCTGGTTCTGGGATTACTCCGGAGGCAAAATGACCGACTGGGGCACACACCACTTCGACGCCATCCACTGGGCCATGGGCGTCGAGGCTCCCAAGAGTGTCTTTGCGACGAGCTCGAAAAGGGTCATTCAAGACGACAAGGAAACACCCGACACTATGGAAGTGGTGTTTGAGTATCCAGATTTCATCGCCACTTACTCCCATCGGGACACCAACGGCCGCGCTCCTTACGATAGCCACTACGGCATTGAGTTCTTCGGAACGGATGCCACCCTGTTCCTCAACCGCGCCGGATTTCAGGTCTTGCCTGAGGTCACGGGCATTACCGAGAACATCGAGCCGCCCTATTTACAAGAGGTGGCAAGTATCCGGAATCCGCCTAAACCCTGGGAGGACGAGGATCGCGATCGCAAAACCAGGGCCGAGTACAGGGTCGGGGCCGAGTCTGGAATGCACATTGTGCATGTCCGCAACTTCATTGACTGCCTCAAGACCCGGCGCAGACCCACCTCCGACATCGAGACCGGTCACCGTTCAACCTCAGCTCCACACCTGGCCAACATTGCCTTGAAAGTAGGCCGTAAGATCGAATGGGACTGGAAGAAAGAAGAGATTATAGGGGATCAGGAGGCCAACCAGCTTCTGACCAAAGAGTACCGGCAACCCTGGGCGGTGTAGTGCCGCGAATGCGTCTGCTGCTGACCTGCCTGGTACGCTGATTCAGCACCACGAAATCGACGGAGATGTGCGTGCAGACCATTCATGTATCGACATTTGACGCACCCGGCACGCGAGCTCGAATCCGCAGTGTGCCGCGGCCTGACGTGCCGGATCGAGCGGCTTTGATTCGGATCGATGCTTGTGGAGCTTGCGGCACCGACCTGCATATTCTCCGTGGACACTGGCCCAAACCGCTGCCGTGGCCGCTGACTCTGGGACATGAGTTGGCCGGCGTGATTGAAGAAAAGGGACCGGGTCTGCAGAGTGACTTTATGGAACAGCCGCTGGCTGTCGGCGACAAGGTCATGCTGCTGCCGTTGATGCCGTGCGGCCAGTGTTATTACTGTGTGCATTACCCGATCCACGCGAACAAATGTCTGAACCCTACCTACTACGGCCGCTATATACCGTTTGAGAAGCCACCTCATCTATGGGGTGGATGGGCTGAGATGGTCTACGTCGATCTCGACATGTTCCCGGCAACGAAGATCTATCGCCTGCCCGATGACATGTCACCATTGCACGGATCGTTGACCGAGCCGCTGGCATGCTGTATCCGCGCGCTCAACCGTGCTGTCGCTGCCGATGGTTTTCACGTCGGAGACACGGTCGTCATTCAAGGTTCGGGACCGATCGGCCTTTTCGCTCTGGTGGCTGCTCAGGAGATGGGCGCCGGCTGCGTAGTCGTCGTCGGCGCTCCAGAACAGCCGCGACTGGCCGTTTGCCGCGCTTTTGGCGCAGTGGCCACGGTTTCGATCGAAGAATATCCAACTCCGCAGTCGCGAATCGACGCCGTCCGTGCCATCGTCGGCGGTTTCGGAGCAGATCTGGTCGTCGAGTGCAGCGGCGATCCGTCGTCGGGTCCCGAAGGCATTGAGATGCTCCGCGACGGAGGTGCCTACGTCGAGATGGGCCAATTCACCGACGCCGGCTCAGTCGACACGAACTGGCACCGCATCTGCACGAAAGACATCACCATCGTGGCAAGCTGGGCCTTTACGGCCAACGACATTCCCCTGGGCATTCAAATGATTCACCGCGTTGCCGAGCGCTATCCATGGCACTTGATGCAAACGCGGTTTTCCTTCAGCCAGGAAGGCATTGCGGAAGCCGCAGAGGCGGCCATCGCCATGCGCTGCATGAAGGCGACGATTGTCCCCGGTTGAATGACTGGATCTTGTAAAGCAATCTCACCATCAGGTTCTGGGGTGACTACCTGCGTGGTCGGAGGTTCCTTTACTGCATCTCGCAGAATTGAGCTCTTGGCCACCGGATCAGTGCACCCATTGGCCGAAAAAGCCATTGTGCGCCTTATTTTTGCCTGCTTGTACTTAAGTCCCACTAATAGTAAAACAAGAGCGAAGCTTGGGATTGGAGAGACAACCTTGTGACGATGATTTTCGAATCTGCTTACTGCGAAACAATACACCGCCTTCCGACCGAAGACCTGCGGCCACTCTGTTGGTATGAAGAAACTGAGTAGGAGGGTTTTGCTATTGATACATTCAAAGGCTCACAGCAATCTGAAAAACCAGATTTGCTTTTTGACAGGGATAGGAGTTGCGTCTGTGCTGCTCATTTCGGGTGCACCCACGGCGGCAGGTCAACAGAGCAAAGCCAATGTGCATAAGCAACAGCAAGAGGAGCAACAAGACTATTACAGAAAGTGGCTCCATGAAGATATAACGTATATCATCACGCCAGAAGAGAAGACCGTCTTTGAGACCCTGACGACCCCGGAAGAAAAAGATCAATTTATCGAACAATTCTGGTACCGACGGGATCCGGATTCTAGAACGACGATAAATCAGTCCAGGGAAGAACATTACCGGCGCATTGCATATGCCAACGAGAGCTTCGCCAGTGGTTTGCCCGGATGGAAGAGCGACAGGGGTCGCATTTATATCATTCACGGTCCCCCGGACGAGGTCGAAATGCACCCCTCTGGAGGACGATACAGGCGTCCGGCATGGGAAGGGGGTGGAACCACATCCACGTACCCGTTCGAGGTCTGGTGGTATCGGCATATCGAGGGAGTTGGTCAGGGTGTCGAGCTCGAATTTGTGGACCCGTCCTTTAGCGGTGAATACCGTTTGGCACTGAGTCCCGAGGAAAAAGATGCAATGCTCCACGTTCCCGGTGTGGGGCTGACTCTGGCCGAGCAGTTCGGGTTAGCTACCAAGGCAAACCGTCCAACCTTCGCATCCGGTAACCGTGAATATTACCCGTTAAGAGTACGACGGGCCAAGGACAATCCGTTCATTCGGTACGAGACCTTTGTCGGCGTGCAGCGGCCCAAAAAGATCTACTACGACGACCTCAAAGAGCTGGTTGACGTCAACGTCACCTACAACGATTTGGCTTTTGAGCTCCGCAAAGATTATTTCAAACTAAACGACGAGCAGGTCCTGGTCACGATCACACTGACGTTGCAAAACCAAAATCTCGCTTTTAAAGAAGAAAATGGCGTGTATGTTGCCAAAGTGGGAGTTTATGGTGTGGTGACTACGATCACCAAGCGGATCATAAAGGAATTCGAAGACGATCTTATCCATGCTTATCAGCCCGAGTTTTTCCAGCAAGGCCTCCACAGACGATCCACTTATCAGAAAATAATCGTACTCGACCGAAAGTTGCGCCATAAGCTCGATCTGGTGGTGAAAGATGTGCATAGTGGCAAGGTGGGAGTAATCCGCCAGGGCATTTTTACTCCCTCGTACACGGGGGAAGAACTCGTGGCAAGCTCTCTCATTCTCTCTGACTCCATTCGGCAGCTAGACAACATCCAGCAACAAGATCAGATGTTCGTGTTGGGAGACCTTAAGATTCGTCCCAACGTAGGCAATACCTTTTCGTCTTCCAAACCGCTTGGGGTGTACCTCCAGGTATACAATGCTGGAATTGGCCAGAGTACGGACCGTCCGTCACTTCGGGTGAGGTACAAGCTCTTGCAAGGAGGGGAGAACGTAGCGGAACGGGTCGACGAGAAAGGAGAGGCGATTCAATTTTTCTCGCAGGGTAGAGTGGTGTTGGTCACGATCTTCTCGCCCCAAAGTTTAAGGCCCGGAAGATATCGCATGGAAGTGGAAGTTCAGGATCGGATCAGGAACCAGCTCGTCACCGCAGGAGAGAAGTTCCATGTCGTTGAAGCCACCCAGATGGCGGTAAAGCCATAGTCTTCGAGGTCTGAGAAGTAAAATAAGCCATGGCGGAAATGAAAGGTCCAGCTATTTTCCTCGCCCAGTTCATAAGGGATGAGGAGCCTTACAACAATCTTAGCAACATTGGAAGATGGGTAGCGGACTTGGGATTCAAGGGTGTTCAGATTCCGGGCTGGGATCCGCGCGTCATCGACCTCGACAAGGCCGCGGAATCCAAGACTTACTGTGATGAATACAAAGGCACACTTAAAGAGATGGGCCTTGAGCCGACGGAGGTAGCGGGCTACCTTGCGGGACAGGTCCTGGCCGTGCATCCGGCCTACGAAATCATGTTCGAAGCGTTTCATCCCGCGGGCTTGAAAGGTGATGCGAGGACTGAGTGGGCGGCGGGCGAATTGAAGAAATGTATTTACGCTTCGGTTAACATGGGCACCAGCGTCATCCCAGTGCTGTCCGGTGGCTTTGCATGGCACATGATCTACCCTTGGCCTCAGCGTCCGGATGGGATTATCCAAGAAGCTTTCAAGGAACTGGCCAAACGTTGGCGGCCCCTTCTGGACCTGGCTTATGACAAGGGGACTGTGTTCGCATATGAGCTTCACCCTGGATCAGACCTTTACGATGGTGCGACCTACGAGATGTTCCTCGATTGCACGGATAATCACGCCGCCGCATGCTTGAACTATGACCCCAGCCATTTGCTGCTGCAACAACTCGATTACCTCGAGTTTATCAGGCTATATGGTGAACGCATCAAGGGGTTCCACGTCAAGGATGCCGAGTTCCGCCCGAGTGGCCGCGTTGGTGTGTACGGCGGCTATCAGTCTTGGGCCGGGCGGGCCGGGCGATTCCGGTCCCTGGGAGACGGCCAGGTCGACTTTACCCGTGTTTTTACACTGCTCACCGAGGCCGGCTACAGCAGCTGGGCGGTCCTGGAATGGGAATGCTGCGTCAAGAGCCCCGAGCAGGGGGCGGCCGAAGCCGTGCCCTTCATTGGCAGGCACATCATTGAGACCACCGAGGTGGCCTTCGATGACTTCGCGGGTGGCCAGGCCGACCCTGCCCGCAATCGGAAGATCCTGGGCTTGAGCTGACCAATCTGGGATACTCATTGGGACCCAATATGGGGGCAAATGATCATGGAATCGTGGGAACGTAAACTACGAATGGGGATGGTTGGCGGGGGGCAGGGCGCGTTTATTGGTGGTGTACATCGCGTCGCAGCCACCCTTGATCAACAGGTCCGGCTCGTCGCCGGCTGCTTCTCACGGGATCCTCAGAACACCAGGATCACCGGGCAACAGCTGTACCTTGACCCGGCTCGTTGCTACGACAGCCCTGAGGAGATGGCGATCGCCGAAGCCGAACTCCCCGAGGGCGATCGCATCGATTTTGTTACGATCGTGACGCCAAACGTCTCTCACTTCGGCTTCGCAAAAAGATTCCTGGATGCGGGCTTTCATGTGGTTTGTGATAAGCCCATGACCTACACTCTCGATGAGGCCAAAGAGCTTGCCAATCTCGTGGAAAAGTCAGGACTCGTCTTTGCGTTAACCCACAACTATACCGGCCATCCTCTCATAAGACACGCTCGCCACCTGTTCCATTCGGGCGAAATGGGTACGGTCCGCAAGGTGCTGGTCGAGTACCTCCAGGACTTCCTGATGGTCCCGCACGAAAAGCTGGGCCAGAAGCAGGCAGCCTGGCGGGTTGACCCCGCGCAGGCGGGTATCGGCGGAACCATGGGCGACGTGGGTACTCACTGTGTTAACCTGCTGGAGTATGTTACGGGTGATCCGATTTCTGAACTGTGCGCGGATAAGAGTACGTTCCTCCCGGATCGGAAGCTTGACGAAGACGTCAACGCGCTGCTCCGCTTCAAGGGCGGCGGGAAGGGTATTCTGAGCATCAGCCAGGTTGCCACGGGAGAAGAGAACGGACTGATCCTCCGCGTATACGCCTCCAAAGGGGCCATTAAATGGGCCCACGAGAATCCAAACTATCTTGAACTCTATCGTTACGGTGAGCCGAGGCAGACCCTGACTCGTGGCCAGGGGTACCTTTCTGAACCAGCGGCCGCGAGCACGCGTATCCCCCCCGGACATCCAGAAGGGTACTTGGAGGGGTTCGCTACCATTTACGTTGGAGTCATTGCGGCGATCCGGCGCTACATCGATGGCAACCCGATGAAGACCGAGGACTATAACTTCCCCACCGTTTATGACGGACTGCGAGGCATGCAATTCATTTATAAGACAGTAGAGTCCTGCAACAGTGGTTCGACTTGGGTAACCATGTAAACGCCATCCGACACAAGGGGGCAAGGCCGGTCCCCGGCAGGCCGCGCGAGAGCCAAAACAATGATCACAACGATGAGGTGAACACATTCTCACTAACCAGTTAAAAAGCAAGTTAGCCGCCGGTCGGGTCGTTGTTGGCAGTTTCGTCTATGTCGCCTCTCCACAGCTGACGGAGATCATTGGTCTGATCGGGTTTGATTTTGTGGTTATCGACATGGAGCATGGCCCGGTGGACATGGGGGTTGCGGAGAACATGGTTCGAGCGGCCGAGCTAGCCGGGGTCACACCTTTCATCCGAGTGACTCATAATAGACCTGATTTGATCCTCCGTGCTCTGGACATCGGTGCTCTGGGCGTTCATGTGCCAGAAGTCAGCGATGCCCACCAAGGCAAGGCTGCGGTCGCAAGCGTGAAGTATGCACCTCAGGGCCAGCGTGGCCTGGCCGGTGTCAGGGCGGCAAAGTATGGCTTAAAGGATTCTTTGCCGGAATATGCCGCCGCGGCGAATCAGCAGACGATGCTGATCGTCCACATTGAAGATGTGAAGGCCGTTGAGAATCTGGATGCTCTCCTTGCTGTAGAGGGTATTGACGTTTACTTCCTTGGCCCTACCGACTTGTCCAACAGCCTGGGTATCCCGGGCCAGAGCAAGGATCCGAAAGTGATCGGTCTGGTTGAGGATTCCATCAAACAGATCGCGGGAGCAGGTAAGATCGCGGGTTGCATCGCCGCAGACGTCGAGACAGCCAGACGATACACTGAGCTTGGCGCTCGCTATATCGCTTGTCACGCGATAAGCTTCATGGCTAGTGCCTCCAAACAGTTTCTCGAAGAGTTACGTGCATGAGCGATGATGCAACTTCTGTAGGCAGCCTTGATGACTTAGTCGCAGTGGTGACCGGAGCGGCCCAGGGCCTGGGTTTAGGAATCGCCGAACAGCTCGCCCGCGATGGTGCCGCCGTGATGATTGCCGACGTGCAACTT
This sequence comes from Acidobacteriota bacterium, assembly GCA_965248635.1. Classification (GTDB taxonomy): domain Bacteria; phylum Acidobacteriota; class UBA6911; order RPQK01; family CBDAPI01; genus CBDAPI01. Next base: position 2,535,519 of record OZ252114.1, read on the forward strand.
GAAAAGGCACGGACAGCGGCCGACCAGTTGCAGAAGCAAGGCTTGAAAGTGCAGGCGGCCCAGTGCGACATCACCGACAGTGCAGAGGTGACTGAGTTCTTTGATCAAGTGGTCAGCGAACACAGACGGTTGGACATTCTGGTCAACAACGCAGGTCTCGGTCAGACTGTAGCCCCGGTAGTCGAGTTGAGTGATCACGAGTGGGAGCGTGTGTTGAATGTCACTTTGACCGGGACGTTTTACTGCTGCCGTGCGGCCGGGCTAATCATGGAGCATCAGGAGTCGGGTTGCATCGTCAATATCGCCTCGGTTAACGGCCACAATCCAGCGGCACTGGTTGCGGCGTATAATGTGGCCAAGGCAGGCGTGATCAGTCTGACCAAGACGCTGGCCCTGGAGCTGGCGGCTTATGGGGTGAGGGTTAACGCTGTGAGCCCGGGTCCTGTTTATACCGACTTCAACAAGACGCTCATGGCTCAGCGCTGCCGAAGCCTGGACATCACCGAGGACCAGATGATTGAACGCATCCGCAACGCCATCCCGCTGGGGCGATGGGGAGAACCAGCCGACATTGCGCGGGCCGTTGCTTTTCTCTGTAGCCCGGCAGCTTCCTGGATCACCGGTGAGGTACTGAGAGTCAGCGGGGGTTTAGAAGGCGTGTCAGCCGTCCCACCGAAACGCTCTGGGAATTGAGAAGCCCGTTCTTGCCATGGGGCTCAGTCATCCTTTTCTCTCTAAGAATTATGCTTCTCACTCTCAGATGAAATTGTTGCAACCCATTCATCAGGTAGGAATCTGCGGCATTGGCCAGATGGGGGCCGCCGCCGCCGTCTGCTTCAAGAGGGCAGGATACCGGGTTTTCCTCTGGGCCAGGAATCCGAAAAAGCTGGACTCGGTCGGACGGACCCTGCAGACGCTGGAAACGTGGATGGACACGAACGTGGGCCCGGAAGCCCATCCATCGGAACCCATCCGGCGGCTGGAGAGCCTGCAGACTCTGGACGAGAAAGCGGACCTGGTCATGGACTGCATTGCTGAAGATATGGAGCAGAAGACCCGGCTGCTTCGGCAGTTTCCTCATTGCAAAGCTCGAGGGGCTGTTTTTATAACCACCACCAGCGGGCTGAGCATCACCGAGATGGGCCGACTGAGCGGTTGCAGTCATCAGTTGGCCGGTACCCACTTCTGGAACCCTCCGCATCTGATGCCGTTGGTGGAAGTCGTCCGTGGTGAAGACACACCGGATAGGGTCATCGAGCAGGTCTGCCGTCTCGTCAGGTCCCTGGGCAAGATCCCAGTCAAAGTCGAGCGGGATGTGCCGGGCTTCATCGGAAACCGTCTGCTCCACGCCCTGTGGCGCGAGGCGATCTACCTGGTCGAGAGAGGCATCGCCACACCCGAGGATGTAGACCTCGTGGCGCGGTTCACTTTTGGGCTCAGAATGCCCGCCATTGGTCCGCTGGAAAATATGGACCTGGTGGGGCTGGATCTTGTTGAAAGGATCCATGAATATCTGCTGGCCGACCTTGCGGATAACCGTGGTCCGTCTGAGTATCTGACGAAGAGCACAAGAGAGGGTCGCCTGGGCGTCAAGAGCGGAGAAGGATTCTACGACTGGCGGTCCCGAAACGCCGAGAAGGTGATTCAGAAGCGTGACATGCAGATCGTCCATCAGCTCAGTTTCCTTAACGAGCGTGAAAACAACCGACAGGACGGCCAGACCCAACCTGCAGAACGAAAAGGCCGATAATGGCCGGTAGCGAACCTCTGCCTGACTTCGTTCTCTTTCTGGGGCACCTTCACCCCGTGATCCTGCATCTCCCGATCGGATTTCTCGTCGGCCTTTTCCTGATCGAAGTTTACGCCTTCCTGAAGTCTTCGCGAGAAGTAGAACTGGCCACCTGGATTCTCTTGACGCTGGGCAGCACCAGCGCCGCAGTGGCCGCCGCTCTGGGCATTCTTCTATCCTGGGGCGGAGGTTATGACGAGGATATTATCTACTGGCACAAACGGTTTGGTGTGTCCGTTGGAGCCCTCTCCCTGGCAGCGGTCGGACTGAAACTGTGGTATCGGCGCAGCGGAGGAAAGACGCTCCTGTTGGGATATCGCACGTCCCTAGCAGTCTGCATTCTGGTCCTGATAGCAACCAGTCACAAAGGTGCGTCTCTCACTCATGGCTCGGACTACCTGACTCGCTACATGCCACCCTGGCTTGGCGCGATCACAGGGCAGGAGAATCAACCGTTGAGTGCCACATTGAGCGAAGGCGTCTTTGATGGTGAGATTCTGCCCATGCTCGAGTCCCGCTGCTTTCAGTGCCATGGCCCGAGCAAACAGGAGAGCGGGCTCCGCCTGGACAGTCGGGAAGCGGCCCTGGCGGGAGGCGAAAGTGGCCGACCGGCCATCGTTCCAAATGATGCCCTGGCAGCCGAACTCGTCAGGCGAGTGACCCTGTCCAGCGAACACGACGACGTGATGCCGCCGGCGGGCAAGCCGAGGCTGACTCCAGTGGAGACTCTGGCCATCATCCACTGGATCAACCGGGGGGCCAGGTGGGGCAATGTTCTCGAAGAGATTGCAAGAGGTGTACCGCCTGCTTCTTGTGAAGAGCTGAAGATCCTGCGCAGTTTGGGTGCTTTGGCCATGCCCCTGGCCAAGAACAATTCGCTGCTTCAGGTGGACTTCCGGCCTATGGGTGAGGAGGCGGGGGATGATCAACTGCTGAAACTGGCTCCTCTGGCGGATCAGGTTACATGGCTGAACCTGGCAGGCACCAACGTCGGCGATGCGGGCTTAAGGCACCTCTCGCAACTACAGAACCTGACCAGCCTCCACCTGGAAGAGACCAGGGTGGGCGATGTTGGTCTCGCACACCTAGAAAACTTGGAGCACCTTGTATACTTGAATCTCTACGGCACCCACGTGAGTGATGTGGGGCTTGTACATCTGGAGCGGCTAAAGCGCCTGGAGGAACTCTACCTCTGGCGGACTCAGGTAAGCCAGGAAGGCGCCGGACGCCTGAAAGATGCCCTGCCGCGCGTGGTCGTCAACCTGGGTGGGCAGAGGGAACGGGAACTTCCGGCGGCGGAGCCGCAAAGAGAATTAGAACGACAAGAAAATGAATAGATCATCGAAATCCACGGGGTTGTTTCGAGGACCCTCTAAATGGCTCATCCTTGCGACTATGGTTCCATTTCTTCTGAACCTGGTATTGATGGTGAGCTGCTCTGGCGTCGGCTGGCTGGATGATGTGCCCGAGAAGATTGCGTTTAATCAAGATGTCCGACCCATTTTTTCCAACACATGCTTTGCCTGCCACGGCCCGGACGAAAACAAGCGCGAGGCCAAGTTGCGCCTGGATATTAGAGAATCGGCCCTGACCGGAGGCGAAAGCGGCCAACCGGCCATTGTTCCGGGGGACATCACAAGCAGCGAGCTTGTTCGCCGCATCACGCACCGCGAGTCGGATAAGCGCATGCCGCCGCGCGAGTCGGGGCATCGCCTCACGAGTCGCCAAATTAAGATACTCAAGCGCTGGATCGAGCAGGGAGCCGAGTACCAGCCCCACTGGTCGCACATCAAACCCAGCCGGCCCGAGCTCCCGATCGCAAAAGATGAAGGTTGGGTCAAGAATCCCGTCGACCGGTTCATCCTCGCTAATCTCGAGGGTCTGGGCTTGAATCCGTCACCCCAGGGGGATCGCGTGACACTGATACGCCGTCTGAGCTTCGACCTGACAGGCTTGCCGGCAAAGCCCGAGCAGGTGGAAGCCTTTCTGAACGACCACGGCGATCAGGGATATGAAAACCTGGTTGATCGACTGCTAGCCTCGCCACACTATGGTGAGCGAATGGCGATGCACTGGCTGGATCTGGTGCGCTACGCCGATACGAACGGCTATCACACCGACGAATACCGCAGTATCTACCCCTACCGTGACTATGTCATCAAGGCCTTCAACGACAACAAGGGCTTCGATCAGTTTACGATCGAGCAGCTTGCCGGCGATCTTCTCGCAAATGCCACAGTCGATCAAAAGGTTGCCTCCGGCTACAACCGGCTGAACCAGATCACATGTGAGGGAGGAGTACAGGAGAAGGAATACCTGGCGAAGTACTTCGCTGACCGGGTGCGTACCACATCATCGGTTTGGCTGGGAATGACTATGGGATGTGCAGAATGCCACGATCACAAGTTTGATCCGATTACGCAGAAAGATTTCTATAGTTTTGGTGCCTTCAATGCCGACCTGGACGAGAAAGGCAAGTACGAGCACGGAAGTCAATGGGAACCAGCGTTGTTGTTGCCGAACGAGGAGCAGGCGGGGGAAATGAAGCAGATCGCAAACTCTCTTAGCCAACTCCGGAAGGCACTTGAGATGTCTACCGACAAGCGGAAGTTGGAGAGGCTTCGAGAGCAAACGACAGCGCTGAACGAAAGGAAAGAACAACTCCAGAAGAATACGCCCAGAACACTGGTATCGGTATCGGTCGAACCGCGTGTGATCCGCATACTGGGGCGAGGGGATTGGATGGATGAGTCGGGCGCGATGGTCACGCCGGCTGTGCCCGACTTCCTAGGGCAGTTGGATGTCGAGAAGCGAGGGGCCAACCGGTTGGATTTGGCCAGGTGGATGGTGTCGCGCGAGAACCCGCTGACCGCCCGCCTCTTTGTCAACCGCCTGTGGGCTTTGTTTTTCGGCACGGGCATTGCGGAGCCGCTGGATGACCTCGGCGCGCAGGGAGAAGCGCCCAGACATCCCGAGTTGCTGGATTGGCTGGCCGTGGAGTTCATGGAAAGTGGGTGGGACGTCAAGCATACGGTCAAGCTGCTCGTGATGTCTGCTACCTACCGTCAGTCTTCGGATGCCAACGAGGAGATGCGGGAAATTGATCCCGACAACCGCCTCCTTGCCCGCCAGTCGCGCTTTCGTCTTCCTGCCGAGATGGTGCGCGACAATGTGTTGGCGATCAGCGGCCTGCTCTCCGGCAAAATTGGTGGGCCCAGCGTCTGGCCTTATCAGCCCGAAGGCTACTGGGACAACGCCCTGTTAGCCCCGCACCTCCTGAAAGTCCTGCCACTTGACCCTCGCTCGGTGGTCTATACGGCGGACAAAGGAGAAAATCAGTACCGCCGCGGTCTGTATACATTCTGGAGACGCTCCTGCCTGCACCCGAGTCTGCTGGCCTTTGATGCGCCCACCCGGGAGGAGTGCACGGTGAAACGGACGGTCTCCAATACACCCTTGCAGGCACTCGTACTCCTGAACGACCCAACCTACATCGAAGGGGCACGCGTCTTCGGCGAACGTATTCTCAAGGAGGGTGGCTCGAGCACCAGCGACCGAATGGGCTGGGCTTTCCGAAGAGCGCTTTCCCGTAAGCCAACCGCAGGGGAGCTACCCATATTGGTGGGCCTTTATGAAAAGCACCTGGACGAGTTCACCCGAGACAGTGAGTCTGTACAGCAGCTGATCAGCACGGGCCAGTGGCCGATTCCGAATGATCTTGATGCAGCGGAATTGGCAGCATGGACCTCCGTAGCTCGCGTTGTTCTGAATCTACACGAGACGATTACGAGATTCTAAGTACTAGGTGGGAGAATGCCAACCATGGATCCTCTTTTCGATAGTTTAGAGAAGTCACGACTGCGGCAGACGCGACGAGAGTTCTTGGGGCGAGCATCCACAGGCATTGGATCAACTGCTTTAGCTTCACTGCTGAACCCCCTGCTAACAGGTGCGTGCTCCCGCAAGGAGAGCGCGGCCGACAGGTCTCCAGGCCTGACAAGCGACGGAGAATGGCGCGGCGTCGTCAACCCGCCCCACATCATTCCACGCGCCAAGCGCATCATTTACCTGTACATGGCCGGTGGACCCTCCCATCTGGAATCCTTCGACTACAAACCGGCACTGGCTGCGATGGATGGCAAGCCCATGCCCGAATCCTTCACGGAAGGCCAGCCGATCGCACAGCTTCAAGGTCAGGATTTGAGATGCCTGAGGCCGCTGTATCCCTTTGGAAAGTATGGTGAGTCAGGACAGGAGATTTGCACTCTCTTCCCACACACGGCTCGGATAGCCGACGACATTTGTATTATCCGGTCGATGCAGACAGAACAGATTAACCACGACCCGGCTCACACCTTTATGAACACGGGAACCTCGATCTCAGGCCGCCCCAGCATGGGCTCCTGGATTTTGTATGGCCTCGGCAGCGAAACCGACAACCTGCCGGGCTTTGTCGTGCTGGCATCGGAAGGCGGCGGCCAGGGGCAGCCGATCTCTGCACGCCAATGGCACAGTGGGTTCCTGCCGAGCCGCTTTCAAGGCGTTCAGTTCCATTCAAAGGTCGATCCTGTACTGTACATCAGCCCTCCCGACGGCGTCGGTATGAGCTCCCAGCGCGACGTCGTAGAGGCCGTGCAGTCACTCAATACGGTTCTTAGAGATTCGGTGGATGATCCGGAGATTGCGACGCGGATCAGCCAATACGAAATGGCCTTTCGCATGCAGACCAGCGTGCCGGAGTTAATGGATCTCTCTGATGAGCCCGGCTATATCCTGGATATGTATGGCACGGATGGTGCTGATGGCTCATTCGCGGCCAATTGCCTGTTGGCTCGACGGATGGCCGAGCGTGGCGTGCGTTTTATCCAACTTTACCACCGTGGATGGGACCACCACAGCCGCATCAGCGAAGGTATGAAAGTGACCGCCGGGCTCGTGGATCAGGCCTCAGCCGCCCTGGTAATGGACTTGAAGCAACGCGGTATGCTTGCAGACACACTGGTCATCTGGGGGGGAGAGTTCGGCCGAACTCCCATGGCCCAGCGTAGCGAAACATATCCTTCACAAGCTGGCCGCGATCACCACATCCGTGGGTTTTCCATCTGGGCGGCCGGGGGTGGGCTCCAGGGCGGTATCACCCATGGCAGTACCGACGAACTGGGCTACTACGCCGTCGAGGACCCGGTCCACGTTCATGACTTCCACGCTACAGTCATGCACCTGCTGGGCATTGATCACAAGCAGTTGATCTATCGGTTCCAGGGTCGTCGTTTCCGGCTCACTGATGTCCACGGTAATGTGGTGCACAGGATCCTGGCCTGAAAATCAAAGATCAAGTGACCACCCAGGGTTTGCGATGCTTTCTACTCAGGTATTTGGTGGCCTCAGGGTCATTCTTAATCTGCTCTTTGTCGGAATCCCAATGGATGGGGCGACCGGTCCAAAAAGCAATGTTGGCCAGATGGGTTGTGGTAGTGGAGTCATGTGCAATTTCAACGTCCGAGGCAGGCCTTTTGCGGCTCTTGACGCACTCAAGGAAATTCTGCACATGAGCCAGATGCTGCTCGGACTCCTGCCCGTGCACCCTCTCCGTCCTGCCGACCCAGACATCTCGCTGACTGCCCCACGGGTACAGCGACTTGCCTTGTTTGGCTGCCTCAAGCTGCCGTTTGTAAAGTGGATCGAGAGCTTCGAAAGTCCCGCGTGTTTCCGGCAGGACGTCGTAGCCTTCACGGTCTACAACCAGGGTCGCGTCCGTTCCATAAAATGCGATCCCAAAGGAACGGCCATTGAGGGGATTCGCGTTTAAAATTCGGTTCGAGTAAGTAAGCTGATTGGCGACAGGTAGAATTCCCCGCGACGACAAATAGAATTCCCCGCTTTTTCAGGGCTGATCCTGACCATGAAGGCATGGTTAAGGATCAGCAAGTGCGGAGGTTAGTGAAGTTGCGAAAGAACGAGAAGACGCTAACGATGGCGGCGGCGAGAGCGGGGCTGTCGCGAAAGACGGCTCGGAAGTACCTGAAGTCGGGAAAGCTGCCGAGCCAGTGTCAGCCGGAGCGGTATTGGAGAACTCGATCGGATCCGTTCGAGTCGGTATGGCCGGAAGTGGAAGAGATCCTGAAGCGATCGCCGACGGTGGAGGCGACAGCGGTGTTCGAGTATTTGTGCCGTCAGCAGGAAGGGGCCTTCCAGCAAGGCCAGTTGAGAACACTGCAGCGGAGGATCAAGCAGTGGAAGGTAGAACACGGAGAAGCGAAGGAGGTGATGTTCCCGCAGAAGTATAGGCCGGGACATCAAGCACAATCGGACTTTACCTTTATGGGGCGTCTGGGAGTGACGATCCAGGGTCAGCCGTTTCCCCATCTGCTGTACCACTTTGTGTTGGCCTACTCGAACTGGGAAGCGACCACGCTGTGTTTCAGTGAGTCGTTTGAGAGCCTCAGCCTGGGGCTTCAGAACGCGTTGTGGGAGTTGGGGGCGCTGCCCGAGGAACACCGAACAGACCGGCTCTCGGCGGCAGTCAACAACCTGAAGCGGGAAGAGTTCACCGAGCGCTATCAAGGGTTGCTGAACCACTTCGGGATGCGCTCGAGTCGCACCCAGGCAGGCAAGGCACACGAGAACGGGGATGTGGAACAGGCCCATCACCGCTTGAAACGGGCCATCGAGCAGGAACTGCTGCTGCGGTGCAGCCGTGATTTTTCCAGCCGGGAAGAGTACGAGGGCTTTGTAGCGGTGATTGTGGCCCGGCGCAATGCGGCCCGACAAAAGCGCCTGGGAGAAGAGCTGGCAGTGATGCGCCCGTTGCCGGCACGCCGTCTGGACGACTTCACCCGGCAGTGGGTGAGAGTCTCCCCCAGCAGTACGATCCGGGTTCTCCACAACACCTATTCGGTGGACAGCCGGTTGATCGGCGAGCGAGTGCAAGTGCGGGTGTGGGCGGATCAGCTGGAGGTCTACTACGGGGGTCAGCGGCAAGCACGGATGCCGCGCTTGCGTGGAGAAGGCAAGCATCGCATTGACTACCGGCACGTGATCCATTCCCTGGTGCGCAAACCAGGGGCGTTCATTCGCTATCGCTGGCGCGAGGATCTGTTTCCGGGGATCTTGTTTCGAGTCGCCTACGACGAGCTGCGCCAGGATTGTCCGGCCACGGCGGATCGCCAATATCTGAAGATCCTCGAGTTGGCTGCCCAGGAAGGAGAGCAGCGGGTGCGAGAAGCGCTTCAGGGGCTGATTGAGAGGGGACAAAGAATCCGTTTCGAAGCAGTACGAGAATGCCTCGTCGATCCAGTCGTGGAACCCTGGGAAGTGGCGGTGGAGAAGATGGACGTGGGCGTCTATGACACGCTTCTGGAAAGCTTGGAGGTGAGGTCATGAGCACAGGCAGCTTGACCCGGCTTCGCGAGTGCCTTATCCAGCTCCATCTACCGGCCTTTCGGGAGCACTATGCCGCCCAGGCGGCACTGGCCACGAAGGAAAGTCTTTCCTATCCCCGGTTTCTCTTGTCGTTATCTGAGATCGAAGTGGCGGAGCGGCACGAGCGCAAAATCCAGCGCTTGCGCCGAATCTCGAAGCTTCCCTGGGAGAAAACGCTGACGGCGTTGGACCGCTCGCGCTTGCCCCAAAGCGTGGATCGCCAACTGACGGCGCTGCTGGAAGGTACTTTTTTGGATCGTGCCGAGAACGTTTTGGCTTTCGGCAACCCTGGAAGTGGCAAGACCCATCTGGTCTGTGCTCTCGGCCAGGAGTTGGTTCTGCTGGGGCGCCGGGTTTTGTTCTCTACCTGCGCCCTGCTGGTACAGCGATTACTGCGGGCCAAAATCGATCTGACCCTGGAGAAGGAGTTCAAGAAACTGGATCGCTTCGAGGCTCTCATAATCGACGACATAGGATACGTTCAGCAAAGCCGGGAGGAAATGGAGGTTCTTTTCACACTGCTGGCCCATCGCTACGAACGCCGCAGCATCTTGCTGACTAGCAACCTGATCTTCTCGGACTGGGAGAGGATCTTCAAGGACCCCATGACGACGGCTGCGGCCATCGACCGAGTGGTGCACCACAGTGTGATTCTAGAACTCAACGTCTCGAGCTACCGGATGGAGAGCGCCAAGAAGAAACAGCAGGGAACCACAAAATGAGGAAACCGCGAGGAGGTCAAATCCGGGCAAATCGGCTGATTGGGCCCCGGGAAGTGCTTGGTGGAAGCGATAGACGAGTGTCCGCGAAGAGGACAGGTCGTACAGCGCCCTACAGAGGCCACTCAGGACCCTTGTGGATCTGGTCCACTCCCCTCGACGCCGGCGCGAGCGAGCGGGAGCTCCGTTCGGGCTACGCCCTCACTCCGTCCCCCTCGCATTCTAAGAACATCTCTCTTTTTTACAGAACGGAGGACCCGGAAAGAGTCGTCTTAGAGGACGGCTACAGCTCTTTTTTATCAATCCCTTGTGTGGGGATTTCCAATTGTCGCTGCGGGAATTCTATTCGTCGTTGATCAGTAAGCATAAAATTGGAGTATTCGTAGATCACCTCCAAAGTGTCTGGAGTTTCCCGGTTGTCTTGAATGTAATATTTGCCCCCAAATGCCGACACTTTTCTGGGAGCTCGTTCGTTCATGGCCCACTGAACCGCGTCAATGTGGTGTACACCCCAATCTGTGGCATATCCCCCCGCATAATCCCAGAAGTAGCGGAAATTGAAAATAAAGCGATTGGGGTTGAAGGGCCGCTTCGGGGCCGGTCCCAACCACATTTGGTACTCCAGACCCGGCGGGGGTTCGCTGTCCCGAAAATCTCCCATGCCATAGGGCGACTCGTTCTGAAAGTTCCATGTGGCTACCCGGCTGATCTTCCCCAGTTTTCCAGACTGAACGAAGTCGACGACTTCCTTGTAGTGTCTGCCTGAACGCTGTTGAGTTCCTACCTGGACGATACGGTCGATTGTCGCGCCGCAGCTACGATGCTTCTACCCTCGTGTACGTTGTGGGCCAGAGGCTTCTCTACGTAAACATCCTTTCCAGCCTGACAGGCCAGAATCGCCATGTACGCATGCCAGTGATCCGGGGTAGAGATCACCACGACATCGATATCCTGTAGATCGATCACTCTTCGGAAGTCTGTGTAGCCGGTAGCTTTCCCTTGAGTCATTTCGATGGCGCGCTCGAGATTGGGTTGCCAGACATCGCAAACTGCCGTCACGTCCACATTCTCACTCGCCAGGAAGTCTTTCAGGTTGGCCCTTCCCATCCCCCCGATTCCGATGAAGCCACAAACAATTCGATCGTTAGCTCCCAAGACCCGACTAGCCGAGAGATTCGTCGCGGCCGCCCCACCAACAAGACCAAGGCCTGCTCCCCGGATAAAATTCCTACGCTTCATTTTGTGCCACCTGCTTCGAATGGTTTCTGCCCAAGTTGACGAGTGAGATTCTCATACAAGAAAAGTCCCTTTTTGCCTGCAGCGATCAAATCCAGATCGCCGTCCTGATCCACATCGACCACAGGAAACTGCATTCCCACTCCCATGTCGACGTGGTAGTCGATGACCCTTTTGATCCAGGCGAGGGACGAGCCGCGTTGCAATTCATACCAGACGATGATGCCAGGTTCCAGTGAGCCTGGATCAGATCCCCCATGCCCCCAAAACCGTTTGCCTGTTACAAAATCGAGATCGCCGTCTCCATCCATGTCCACCAGTGCCGCCGAGTGAGACTGGGACCAGGTCTCGTCGATGATGTGGACTTTCCAATTGCGGGTGCCGGTACGCCCCGGGATCTGCTCCCACCAATAGACGCCATAGTCGTGACCCGCTCCGGTCAGAATGTCTGCATCGCCGTCATTGTCCACGTCGTAGACATAGATGTTTCCGGCGGCATTCTTCCTTGTCCCGGGAATGATGCGGAAATCCAGATGAGGCTTCCACACTCCCTTGCGGATGTCTTGTGGGGCTTCATACCAACCCGTGGGCACTACAACGTCCGTCCGGCCATCGCCATTGATGTCTCCAAATCCCATGCTATGGCCGTTCCCGCTGGGTGAGATTTCATATCGCGTCCAGTTCGCAGCTCCATTTTCGCAGTCATAATCGAACCAGACAATCGGGGCAATCGGCATGTTCAGCACGGGAATCGGAATCACGTTTGGAAAAAGAGCATGAGGTTTTCCCCGCTGCTCAAGGTCGACAAAAAAAAGAAACTCAATGTGCCCATCCGTTGGCGCTATCCGGTGCTCCCGCCAGGCTTTTTTGCCCCAGTGGCCCTTCGGATTTTCGAACCAGGAAACGCGTTTTTCCACGAAGAAGCTTGTGAGTATGTCCGTGTAGCCATCCTGGTTCACATCGAAGGCGATGTCACTCAAACTGTCAAAGTGGATGTCCCACTTCGTTATATTGCGAATGAAACGAGGTTGCCATTCTGGCCCTTCGTACCATCTGGCTCCCGCAATAATATCCAGAATGCCGTCCTTGTTCACGTCTGCTACGGCGGCCGTCTCGTAAGCGCCAGCGTCCAGTTTGTGCTTGACAAAAGGGATGGGAACAGCGGGGTGAAACTGTCCCCAAACGACATCGATACTCGAAATGGACAAAACTACCAACAGGCAGGATTTCGTCATCCTTCGATCCCCATCGTGCGGGAGTAGAAATCGCTTGCGGGAGAATAGCAGGATACTAGCATGCTAGAACCCCTTCGAGTAGTGAATCTTCCAAACCAGCAAGGGACCCTTTTCCCCTTGAACAAGCCCCTCCCAATCCGTATTCAGGTAGAGCGTATGACCATCGTGGCCAAGCCAGGGGCAGGTGTCGGTGCCCGGCGTGTTGATGCGGGGGCCCAGGTTTTCAACCGGCGACCAGGCGCCATCGACGCGTCTGGTAACGTACAGGTCCGTGCTGCCGGCAATGGAATCCGCGCGTTTGGAGGGGAAAATGATGGTTTGGCCGTCTCTGCTCAAAGCCATGTCCGCTTCGGTCTCGCTGGTGTTGATCACCGGCCCGAGATTCACGGGCTGCGACCAACTATCACCCGTCCGATCACTGAAGTAGAGGTCCATACCTCCGTAACCTCCTTCGCGGTTACTGGCGAAATACAAGCGATTCCCATCGCGGGAAAAAAGGGCGCCGTATTCGATGGTGTCAGGTGGGCTCACCGGTGGACCGATCGGCTCGGCTTCGGCCCATTTACCGTCTTGTAGACGCGAGATGTAGATCTGGGTCGACTTCCTGAAATCCGCGCTGCGAAGCACAACCATCGTATCCCCGTCGGGGCTGAACTTGGCATCCGCTTCATGTAAGTCTGTGTTGATGCCCGGACCGGCATTGTAGGGCTCCATCCAGTGCCCGTTTTCCAGGCGTGACAGCCAAATGTCCAACCGGCCATATCCTCCTGCCCTCTCTGACTGGAACGCGATCAATTTGCCGTCCTCGGGAAGGCTGACGCAAAAGGGCCTGTCCGCGGGATCAACCGGCAGATTGACTTTCGATACAGTGAGAGAATCCGAGCCCGCCGCGGACCCCACCACCAACACCCCGAACACAACAACTACTAACCCATTCCGCATGGTCCACCTACTTCCTTACTGCGCAGTTTTCAGGTACTCCAACAAGTCGCTCATCTGCTGAACGTCAACCAGGTTTTCAAGGTCTTCCGGCATCGCCGACAGGTTAGCGGCATAGAACCTCCTGATGTCCCGGCGCCGTATCACGCGCTCCTTCCCCTCTTCCTGTCGAAGAGTGATGGTGGTTGACGTTTGGGGGCCTATAACTCCCTCGATGATTCCACCGGTCGCAGTCTGCACGACGTAAGCCTCATAACCCTGGGAAATCGTCTGGTTGGGCATCAAAATGTCCGCCAGCAGCACGTCACGGGGACGGTTGCGAACTTCTCCCAGGTCGGGTCCGACATCTTGACCGACACCGTTGAACTTGTGGCATTTTGCACACACATTCTCGAACACCTCCTGACCACGCACCGCATCTGCTGTCATGACCAGTGCCTGTTCGTATTGTGCAATGACCTTTTCGCGCTGTTCGGGTTGCTGCATCAAGAGCTTGCGGGATTTTTCGCGAATCTCCTCGTCTGCGTGCTGGAACAATACCAGACGCTGGCGAAATCCAAGCGTCCACGGCTGCACCTGGTCGTTTTCGATCGCCTTGACCAACATTCGCGTCCAATCGGGCGCTTGCAGCAAGGCGTCCCTGGCTTCATTGCGTACCGTGGGGGTCATCGCCCGGAATCGTTCAAGCAGAAAAGTCCCGATCTCATCCCGTTGGATCTTCCCCAGCGCGCGAACCGCCGCCGCTTGAACCGGCTCGGGTTCCCGGGCATCCACCAGGTTTTTCAGCATGGATACGTGAGTGGCCGGATCGGCAAGTGCCAGCAGGCCGATGGCATCCGTCCTCCGATGTGGTTCGGCCTCCCGATTCTGTGCAGTCGCAGCCGCCCTCTCTAATGCAGTGGTGACCGACGGCCCAGAGGGCAGCCCCACAATTTCAAGCAACGCCAGGGAGCCCCGGCGGACGCGAGTCTCGGTGGTTTCGAAAAGCCTCAGCAGGAGATCCTGTCCGTTCGCCAGTTTGATCGAGTCACTGCCTCTACCCTCGATCCCTTCGGCAAGACCTTCCAGGCTGGCGGCCCGCCACCAGCTCGAATCCGAGCCTGACTGTTTCGCGACCGTTTGGATGACCTGTTGGATTTCGGCTCTTTTCTGCCGCGCTCCAATGACCGAGGCGACCAGGCGGAAGAAGTCCAGTCGACCCTCCGTGGACTGGTCTACCAGGCGCGACACCGCCATCCGGAACAGACTGGGCCCTTCGTCCGAAGACGCGCTGAGAGCGGCTATCTGAAACCATGGATCTTCGAGGTCATGAGCTAATAATCTCTCTCTTGCCGCACGAGCCGAGGAGGATTCCAAACCTCCCAATGTGCAAAGGAGTTGAAATCGTACTCGGGGATCGAGGTCATCGGTCATCGTGGCGAGTTTTTCCAGCAGCTCGGGAAGGCTGGAGAGCCGTGACTCAGCCAGCCGCAGACCATTCTCTCTGACTCCTGCCACGGGATCGTCAAGCGCTTTCTCAATCAAACCCACGTCGAGTTTTCCCAGAGCCTCCAGCGTCCACAGGGCGTGAACGCGAGCCGGGCCGGACTCGGTATTATGAAAAAGCTGAATCAGCCTCTCCCCGGCGCCGGCGTTGCGTCGGTCAATCAGGAGCCGCTGGGCCGTCATCCGCCACCAGATATTGGGATTCTCCAAGTGCTTGACCAGTTCCTCATCCGACGATTGACCCAGCCGTACGTCTCCTACTGGAGCGCGGGAATTGGAATCCGGCACGATGCGGTAAATCCGGCCTTGCTCGTTTCCCTGGTAGGCGGCTTCTGACTCGTACACCTCTCGCGGGATCCACTCCGCATGCTCCAGGACTCGCCGGTAGTAGTCGACCACATAGAGCGCACCGTCCGGACCAACATAGAAGTTGACCGGCCGAAACCAGGCGTCCGTAGAAACCAGGAAATCCCTTCCCTTTTGAAGACGCTCCGCTTTGAAGGTGGCCCCGGAAGGTCTTATGACATTGGTCAACACGAGATTATGCTGGGGCTCTGCGACAAAAGTCACATTGCTATAAGGCGCCGGGAAGGCTCCGCCCAGGTAACGTGTGATGCCGCAAGCCGAGGTGATGCTGCCGGGATAAGTGAGCATCTGGTGCTCCGGGCGTTCGGTGATCGGAAAAACTTCTGTGTAGGGACTCAACAACTGCCTTGTCGAGGACAGGAGCAGGTCTGGATTGCGCTCTAGATAATGAGCCGCTATGACCTCATGGTAGCCGTTCCCGCCACTGCGAATGGTGAAGTAATGCCCCCAGTCGTCAAAGGTGTGACCGAACTGTGAAGTGCTTGACAGGGCTTCCAAGTGGTACGTGTCAGGTCGCAAACGAATGCTGCGCCCGCGGGGCGCCACCGCAGCAACGTCAGTGTGGTCGGGAAACCGGATATCGCTCCCCTTGTCTCCAAATGTTTTGGGGAATATATGCGTCTCAACCGGCCTTTCGTTGGCCAGATAGACCCAATTGTCGGGCCCGAAGATCGGGTTACTGACCGTATGTTGCGGATTGGAGAAGGCAAAACCGGTCAGGACTACGCGCCGCACGTCCGCCCTGTCATCACCGTCCGAATCTTCAAAATACCAGACGTTCGGGGCGTCGGTGACCAGTATCCCTTTTTTCCACCTCATCACCCCCGTGGGCATGGTCAGGCCATCCGCGAATACCGTCGAGTGATCCGGACGCCCATCGTCGTCGGTGTCCTGTAGCAGTTTTACACGACCCAGTTTGCCTTCGACTTCGAGGGGATAGGCGGGGTTTTCGACCACATAAATACGGCCGAATTCGTCGATTTCCATATCCACGGGATCAACGATGTCAGGCTCTGCTGCGAACAACTCGATTCGAAACCCGGGCTCCAGCTGGAATGTCTGCAGGGCTTCCGTTGCACTGTACGGTGGCCCTGATTGTTTGCAGCTGCTTAAAGTGCCTGCCATCGCAACTATGGCAAGAAACCGCATCTCCATCATCGGCCGTTATTCTGTCACTGGACTGTATTTTTCGAGTCCTTGAGCGACCGTGCGCCGGATTTCTTCAAATGGGCGGATCCGAATGATGTTTTTGTCGCTTCAGAAAGGATCAAATCGTAAGTGTCTCTTGCCTTGTCGTAAGCGGCTGCCGCTGCGTCGATATCGTTCTCTCTGATGTTTCCTCGCTTCATTTCCCAGCACTGGTCTACAGCCTCACGACACCACCTGGCGCTCTCCACCGAAGCGCGAATAGGCTGGTTTCCCAGCAGTACAAAAATAGGATTTGTATGGGAACTGGGTAATATCCTGAGTGCCAGCCAACTGGAGCGAGTCACAAACCAGTCGAACGCTAAGTCGTTCCAGTTCCCGTCCGCAATGATTTCGCTGCTCGCAACCGCTTCCCCATTGACGAGCAGTTCCACGGGCACCATCCTGCTTTGGCCGATTCGGGCACGCTCGATATGCCAATAGGGAAGTTTGGTTCCAGAAAACCAGTTTCTGAGATTGTTCCAGCCAGGCCTCAGCTCCTTCTCCTGCAGACCAAGAGCAAACCAGACCGGCAAACGAGGTAGAGTGAAGCTTTCGACCTGGGGGGGCAAATAAGCAGAAACCCTGGCAGTCACACTTATCTTCTCAGGACGATCCAAAAGCACTTCACTGTTGTCGGTACCCAGTTCACGCTCGTTTACGTAGAAATCGATGATGTGTGATCTTCCATCAGAGACATAACTGCGTCCCTTCCGGATCTCCTTGAGGTATTGGTCGTAGTTTAACCCTCCCTCAAGCCTGGTGTAGCTGCGGCCCACTCCCACTCGTTCATCGTAGATACACGGGAAATCGCTCTCTCCAATAATGCGAGTGCGAAACCCAACGTTCAGCGTGTGGTACCAGATGTTGAGTTCCCATGACGGCGGGGTATCTCCAATAGAAAGAAAATCGACTGCATCATGTGCAACGGTGACGATGTACTCGTTTGCTCCAACACTGTCGAACTTTGCTTTTTCATAGTTTGGCAGTTCTTGTGTTGGTTGTATGGGTTCGAGTCCCCAGCCGGAGTGGGCGTATCCCACTACACCTCCCTGTGACCTGGCCCAGCGCAGAACGGGTAAAGTCCAGCTGGGCCACCCCTCAATGCTGCTTGTTCCCGGATAGTCATCTTCTTTCAATCCCAGGAGGCAGAGGTGGCCCGCGTGCGAGGAGGGAAAACCCGAAACCTCGACGTCATATCGCATCAGGTTCCTGGCAGTGGAAAGAGCGTGGGCTCTCCCTTCAAAAAACTGTTTCTGATGATACCAACCAGGTCCCCACGTGAGTATAGAAGCGATGTTCAGGTCCTCCCCCTGGATTTGTCGCAAGATGTGTTCCGGGTTGACTCCCTGCTCAGGGTTTTCATAGTGACTACAGCCCGCAGCGTGAACATGATGATCAGCGCTGTACCATCCGAGTTTGGCCAGGTGGGCCCACCGCGTGAGCTTGAAACTCACTTCGTAGGATTCCACATTTCGGGGAACCGTAATCGAGCGGGTCTCTGTCAGATACTCGGGACCTCGCGTGAAGGTTACTTCATAGTTTCCCGGTGGAATGTAGACATGCTCTCCATCTTGCCGATAGATTTGCGGGTGGAAGTAAAAGTCGGGGAACTCGTCATCTCGCGCCAGCCGACGAGACGGCAAGGGGTAGATAGCGCCCAGACTTCGACTCAGTAGGGACAATACATCATCAGGCTGTGCTTGCTCTTCTGGATCCTCCCCAAACCTTTCAATCCTGTCGCGGATGACAAAAGAAGCCATGGTCGGCAAGCCATCGTGATCCTGGACCCTGAAGACCACTTTGACCGAGGGTTCACACCGAAACAGGATGTCGAGGCTATTACGAAAACCTAGATCCTGGGTACCCTCGCCCACGTGGAATTCAATTCGGGCCTCTCGCTTCCCCACTGCTCGCGTATAAATCTGCAGGATCACATATTCGAGTCGCAGACCGGAGAGATGATCCAAAAGCGGGCGGCGCCGATACAAAGTAAGGTCTAGAAAACGATGCGTGAGCTCCCCGTCGGAAATAAAGTCTTGAATCTGGACTCGTGAGGCACCCCTACTGACCTGAAAGAGGGACGCAGCATTCGGGCTTTCCACTTCCAGGCGAGATGTAATTCCGGCCTGATTATTGACCTTCACCAGGAAACTCCTCCATCCACCCTGGACCAACTCTGCGCCAGCCGGCCCAGGCAGAACTTTGACACGCGTTTCCGGATTAATTTCTACCAGAGCCAGGCAATACGGATCTAAAAGTCCCTGGATTGCGAGTCCGGTGTCAGCAGAGGGAAGTGCATCTTTCAAGGCCTGGAGTCGCTTTACATCTTGCGGAGCCAGTATGTTCCCCATAAAGGAGAGCGCTTCGCCCAGGCGCATCGCATGCGCGACCAGAGGTTGCACTTCGACTCCCTCCACAAGAGGCAGCTTTTCTCCGCACAGCGTGGCCCCAGAGAAACAACCTAAAGCCAGCATCTTGAGCAACGCCTTCGCCATGCTTCTTTCCTCCAAACTCATTTTTTAAAGACCGGCTTTAGCATTCGCACATTGAGCTATGGTTTCTGCGCGAGCCCTAAGTTTGTGTATGAGAGGCGGCGTCACCGTGAGTGCGCCTGAAAAGGAAAGGGGCGTGTCTACGAAGTTTTCCCCGGCGACACGCCCAGTGAAACACCATTCCCAGGATCGAAAACTAGAAGTTAACCTTCAATGTGAATTGGATGTGTCGTGGCTGGTTGACTTGCCCAGAAACCCTGCCGTAAGACGCTGGGCTATTAATGTTCGAAGCCGGGTTGCTAAACACGGTGTGATTGAAGAGGTTAAAGAACTCCGCACGGAATTCAACATTGAACTCTTCGGTGATGGAGGGTACGAAAGTTCGTTTCACAATCGAAAGGTTTTCACCAAAGCTCGAAAATCCCCGGAGATCGCCCTCCACGCGCCCCACGTCGCCGAAGGTAAATGGTGCGGATCCGGCAAAGGCACCGATGTTCAGGTACAGGTCGCTGGCAGGGTCGAAGTCGGAATTGCTAACACCACTGCGTTTGTCCACACCTTCTACGCGAAGGGGCCGGTTCCCTCCCCCGAACAACGGCAAGGGGGGACCACCCCCAATTGCCAATGCTGAACCAGACACGTAGCTGGTCGTCACGCCAATTTGCCAGCCGTGCGCAAGCTTGTCTGCAGCGCCACCTGACCCATCACCAAAGGGCAGCTCATAGATCCAATTGGTCACCAGATTGTGGGTACGGTCAAGGGGCGATATCGATTTCTCCAGATGTCGGCGCGCTGTATCCAGACTCGCAGGTTCTAAGCCTGTCCAGGCGTTTCCATTCGTATCGCTAATGTTCTTGGAGAGCGTGTAGCTAACCAGAACACCAAGACCCTGCGCAAAACGCCTTTGCACTTTCATGAGGAGGGCATTGTAGGTGTGATTTCCGTTCGGATTCCAGTGCGGAACAAAAGACGTATATTGAGGATAGGGCCTTAACGCTTGAGCGACGGTTCCCTGAAAACCGTCGAAGGGCGGACTGATACCTGCGTCCTGGGCGGCCTGGGAGTTGATGTCCGCCTGAAGCGTTGAGCCCAGGCTTAGAAACCCGGCAGGGACTTGACCGAGGTTTTCGGTATTCGAGGGTAGACGCGACCCTTTGACCCCGACGTAGGTGAGATCCACAAAGAAATTGAAGGGCACCTCTCGCTGGAGACTGAGGCTCCAGTTGGTGGTGTAGGCGGAACGCGCCGCCCCAGGGTTTATCCAGTCTCCAACTCCACCCACCTCAATTCCCGGATCTTCGTCGGGCAGCGTTCCCTCAAAAGGTGGAAAGCCGTCGTCCAGTTCAAAAGCAGGCGTGACAAAATTGTCGAGCGTCACAGGCGTGCTAAAAGCGCTAAACCCCGATTGGAACTTGTTGCCAAAAATCTCGGGCGCGTTGGTCTGAGCATTGGACTGGGCGTAAATAACACCGTAGCCAAGACGCAGCACAGTTTTGTCATTGAGCGCATAACCCAAGGCCAGGCGGGGGGCCCATTCGCTTTTACTCTGCAGGAGTCCGTCGGCCTCCCTGCCGAAACGATAAGCTCCCGGAATCCCTCCCGCCGCAGGATTGGCCAGATTCAGATCGATAGCTGAAAAAGTGTCCTGCCTGATTGCGAGCGGGGTTGGGTAGTCGTAGCGCACTCCGAGAGTCAGGGTCAATTTCGGAGTCACCTGAATCTTGTCTTCGATGAAAAATGCCAAGTAGTCGGTGTCCCAGGTGTGAATAGGAACGTTGCTGGTTAGGAGCTGACCCGAAGCTACTTGACCCAAAAGCATGCTGGCCAGGGGATCACCCCACTGGAAGTTATTAGGAGAATTGGGTTGGCTGGTTGAAAGTTGATTGAAAAGCAATATGCCACCCTCCCCAATCGTGTTCTCGCGACTGAAATCCGAATTCCAGTAGTCCCCCCCAAACTTAAACTGGTGCCGGCCACGGGTCCAGCTCACCGTGTCAGTGAAGACGAAAGTGTCTTCCGACGTGTTGTCCGGAATAACGTCTGCGTTCCCCATGCGTAGATATCCGGTCCCTGCCACTCCGCGGGCGACACTGCCCTCAATTCCCGCCTGCATACTTGCAAGGGTCGGGACCGTGGCAGGAGGAATTCCCTTAATCCCCGAGTCTGCATTGGTTAGGGTGGCCCCGGCGAAGGGCGACCTTACTTTGTCATACCATAGATATCCCATACCGAAATGATTCAATAGAGTGGGACTGATCACCCAGTCCCAGTTAACCCGACCTGTAATATCCTGAAAAACGGTCTGGTAGGTACGACCCAGAGGCTCAAGGCCGAATGCCTGGATGCGAGTTTCGGCGTAATAGGCCCGCCAGAAAGTCCCGCTAATACGGTGACTGTCGTTGATGGTATGGTTTATTTTCACGGAGTAAACATCGTCATCTGCTGGCTTCGCAGTTTTATTGACCCAGTTTTCAACTATGCCTGGAAAGTCTGGTTGAGGTAAATTATCCATGTAGAATTTGGCGACGGGGTCGATCCGATTGGATGGGATGATGTTATTCTCGAAGGGGTCCCTTACAAACCCGCCCTGACCATCCGATCGGGTGGTCGCCGGGTCGAAGATCGGGATGAGCTCCCCTGTGTCGGTCCTCTTCAATTCGGAAAAGTCTCCCTGGCGAAAAGCCACAGAGGGGATGGTCACCAAACCCCGTTCGGGAGAACCGCCACGGCGGCGGAAACCGTCCCAGGCTCCAAAGAAAAAGGTCTTGTCTTTGACAATCGGTCCGCCCAAAGTAAAACCGTATTCGTTTTGGCGAATGATGGGTTTGTCAGTAGCGAAGAATCCTCTCGCATCCGTCACATCATTTCGGTGAATCCAGAAAACATTGCCATGGAAAGCATTGGTTCCCGATCTGAGTGAATAGTGGATGATTCCAAATCCGCGCCCTATGTTAGCCGGGTACATGGTGGTGGTTACCGTGAATTCTTCCACCGCTTCGTAAGGGGGGGGAAGCACCTCAGTCAGACCCGGTGATTCCTGCACCACAAAGGGTATTCCATCGACGATGGCCTGAGTCGTATGCTGAGGAGAACCCAGAAAGTGCTTATTCCAGCCGGTACCAGTGACGCCCGGCGTGTTGTAAATGAAATTTTCAATCGAACGACGACCTGAGCCGGCTATTTGCGACGCAGCGCCAATTTCGAGTGGAAGGTCGATGACGAGCCTTCTCTCCACCGTCGTGGTCACATCAGAACCGTCGGGCTGTAGCAGTGGTGTTACGCTCCCCTCCACCGTCACCTGCTCGGCCACTTCGCCGATCTGTAAAGTAAAATTCAATGTCGTCGTCGTTGCTGTCTCGACGCTCACTGGTTGTCGAAGAATCCGCTTGAAACCTGGCAACTCCGCCTCAACCCGGTAATCCCCAATGGGCATAAATTCCAAAACGTAGTTTCCCGCGTCGCTCGTTAGCGTCAAAAATTCTGCGTTTGTCTGCAAGTTGGTAGCCTGAATCTGGACGCCTGGAATGATGGCACCACTCGGATCAAAGACCAACCCGCGGATTGCCCCGGCCGCAACCTGAGCTAAACTAATGTTTGTAGACAGAATGAAGACCGCAACTATCGTTGCTGTACACACCAATTTTGTTCGAAAGCTCAAAATGTGCGTCATCTGGCACCAACCTCTCCTGAAAGGACAGATACTAAATAAGGAAATCGATATGAGAAGGCATTACACAAAACTCCGATACATTACACAAAAACTTTGTCAAGGACAACCAGAAAATTATCAGGAGTTTCCCCAAAAGTTGAGGAGCAATTCGCTTAACTGATTGATCCCACTACCTCATTCCAATAATTCTCTATTGCGCGGTTTTCAGGTACTCCAACAAATCACTCATCTGTTGAATGTCGACCTGCTCTTCGAGATTTTCGGGCATGGCCGAGAGGTTGGCCGCGTAGAAAGTCCTGATGTCTTGGCGCCGAATCACCTGCTCTTTTCCGTCTTCCTGACGAAGGGTGATGGTGGTCGAGGTTTGTGGGCCCATGACTCCCTCGATCGAGCCGGCACTCGCAGTTTCCACCACATAAACCGCATAGCCTTGAGAAATGGTTTGGCTGGGCATCAAAATATCGGCCAGAAGCACCTCTCGGGGACGGTTTCGGACTTCCCCGAGATCAGGTCCAAGCTCTTTTCCTACTCCCTTGAACATATGACAGTTTGCGCAGACGTTGTCGAAGACCTTGCGACCGCGGGTCGCGTCTCCTGCTCTGGCCAACGCCTCCTGGTATTGTGCGACGACCTTCTCTCGCTCTTGAGGTTGCTGGATCAGAAGTTTACGCGAGTTTTCACGAACCTGCTCGTCTTCGTTCATGAGCAATCCCCACCTTTGCCGAAACTGAAGCGTCCAGGCTTGCACCTGGTCGCTTTCGATCGCCCCCACGAGCATTCGCATCCTGCCGACATCCCGCAGCAAGGCGTCCCCAGCCTCGTTCCTCACCGAGGGGGTCATTGCACGCCATCGCTCAAGCAGATAGGTTCCAATCCGATCGCCTGGGATCTTCCCGATCGCCCGGATCGCCGCGGCCTGCACCGGCTCGGGCTCCTGGGGACCCACCAGGCCCTTCAATAAAGCTTCGTGGGCGGCGGGGTCCGCGAGCGCCAACAGACCAACCGCATCAGCCCGACGATCGGGGTCGGCTTCCCGGTTCTGTGCGGTCGCGATTGCCCTGGCCAGTGCAGCAGTGTTCGAAGCCCTGGCCGGCAGCCCGGTGATTTCAAGCAGCGATAAAGCTGCGCGCCGGACGGATGTCTCGTCTTCTTCGGACAACTTCAACAGGAGAGTCCTGACAGTCTCTCCCTGGATTGACTCGCCGCCTCTCAGCTCAATGTCTTGGGCCAGCCCTTCCAGAGCGGCCGCCCGCCACCAGGCCGCTTCGGGTCCGGACGCTTTCGAGACGGTCTGTATCACCTGCTGAATCTCGCCACTTCGCTGGCGTGCACCAATAACCGAACTGACCTGGCGGAAGAAGTCCGATCGGCCGTCCGTAGTGAAGTCTGCCAGGCGCGACACGGCCATCTTGAACATCCCGGGGCCATCATCGGAAGCCGAACTCAGAGCTGCTATCTGGAACCATCGGTCTTCGATGTCGCGTTCCAATAATCTCTCTCGTGCGCTGCGGGCCGAGGAGGATTCCGAAAACCCCAGGGTGCAAAGGAGCTGAAAGCGCACCCGAGGGTCGGGGTCGTCGCCCAGTTTGAGAAGTGTTTCCGCGAGCCCAGGAGAACTGGAGAGCCGTGACTCGACCAGTCGCACTGCGTTTTCTCTCACTCCAGGTTCGGGGTCGTCCAGGGCCTTCTCAACCAAGCCGGCGTCGAGTTTGCCGAGCCCGTCCAGTGTCCAGAGTGCGTGAACGCGAGCCGCACCCGAGTCGCTATTTTGAAAAAGCTGAATCAGTGGCCCCACAGCCTCTGCGTTCTGCCGGTCAACCAGCAGCCGCTGGGCGGTCTGCCTCCACCAAATGTTCGGGTTCTCGAACTGCGCCACCAACTCCTGGTCGGAGGCGTCTCCCAGCCGAATGCCCACTGCCAAAGGAGGTGGGTCAGACTCCGGAACGATACGATAGATCCGCCCCATATCGTTCCCCTGGTAGGCCGCTTCCGACTCGTACACCTCTCGAGTGGTCCACTCCGCATGCTCTATGACTCGCCGATAGTAATCCAGGACGTACAGCGCTCCATCCGGGCCAACGTAAAAGTTGACGGGCCGAAACCAGCTGTCTTTCGACGCCAGGAAGTCCCTTTCCTTTCGAAGACGTTGCGCCTGAAACGTTGCTCCAGAAGGCGATATGAGGTTTGCCAATACTAGGTTATGTCCGGGCTCGGCTACAAAAACCAGGTTGCCATGCGACGCCGCAAGGGCTCCGCCACGATAGAGCGTAATGCCGCACGCCGACGTGATTTGTCCGACAACGGTCAGCATCTGGTGCTCGGGACGCTCCGTGATGGGAAAAACTTCTGCAGACGGAGATAAAAGCTGCCTCGTCGACCGCAACAGCAGGTCTGGATTGCGCTCTAAGTACCGAGCTGCAATGACTTCATGGTAACCATTACCACCGCTGCCGATCGTGAAATAATGTCCCCAGTCGTCGAAGGTGTGGCCAAATTGTGAGGTGCTTGACAGGGTTTCCAGCTGATAGGAGTCCGGTCGAAAGCGAACGCTTCGGCCTCGCTGTTCCACCGCCGAAACGTCAGTGCGGTCAGGGAACCGGATATCGCTCCCTTGGTCTCCGAATTGCTCGACGAAAGTGTGTGTTATGTGCAGAACCGACCTTTCACCGGCTAAGTAGATCCAATTGTCCGGCCCATAAATCGGGCTGCTGACAGTATGTTGCGGGTTAGTGAAAGGAAAACCCGTCAGGACCACTCGCCGCACATCCGCTATGTCGTCCCCGTCCGAATCCTCCAAGTACCAGACATCCGGGGCGTCGGTGACCAATATGCCCTTCTTCCAGCACATCACGCCAGTGGGCAACGTGAGATGGTCCGCGAATACAGTCGTGCGATCGGGACGCCCATCGCCGTCGGTATCCTGAAGCAGTTTCACACGACCCAGTTTGCGATCGACTTCAAGGGGATAGGCTGGGTTTTCGACGACGTAAATGCGCCCGTATTCGTCGATGTCCATATCCACGGGATCGACGATGTCAGGCTCCGCGGCAAACAGCTCGATTCGAAAGCCTGGCTCCAGTTGGAACGTCGCAAGGGCAGCCTCGGGACTGTGCGGTGGTCCGGAACTCTGACATCCGCACACAACAGTCATTAACAGGAAGGCAGCCCATAACCGTTGGACAAAGACAGGTGGGAGCCAGCTCACGATTTGTCTTCTACTCATGGCTTGGTCGCATTCAAGGGCTTGGCGCCGCGGGGAGCACTTGTAGACAGCTCCGTCAGTTCCCTGTCCAGTTCACGAAACAAGGCGGAGTGATGCGCTGCCTTTCCCGCTTGCCCGAGCCGCGCGTAGGCAATACTAGCCCGCGTTTCTCACGTTAGCAAGGAGAAATCATAAAAGAATTCGAAGACGATCTTGTCCAGGCGTATCAGCGTCCAGGCGTATCAGCCTGAGTTTTTCGAGCAAGGCGGTGAAGATGAGCGTGGGATAACCGCGTATACGTCCATGTCGGCAAAGCATTTTGTCAGTTCTTTAGACGTCCCGTATCGCACAAAAAGGGGTTCAAAATGAATCGATGCGGATGCTTGACATACCTGACGGGGGGGCTCAACATATTAAGAAGCCACATTCTTTAAACTGGTGGAGGTACCACCAAAATCCACACTGGCCGCAAAATTCATTGGGACGTTAAGAAGGAGAGAGTTAGGGACGATTCTGAGGCTAACGAGCTATTGCGTTACGAATATCGAAAACCGCGGAAACTGTAGTTGGGCTGGGAATACTTTCACACAAGGAGTTTGCAATGCGCCACATCGCCATGATTCAGCTGCTGTGTTGCACGATCGCCCCATGGGTGGTCTTTGCTGCGCCCCCCGACGGAAATCGTCTGACGTATCTCGACGAGTTCAGCGATCCCTACTATCCCGACCACGCGACGCCGACGCTCGTCACGCCGCAGTGGGTCGGCGAGGAGGGCGTCGAGGTCGCCTTTCTGCTGGCGATCGACGACATGAGCCCATGGAACATGAACACCTACGAGCAATACCTCCGGCCGATCCTCGAGCGACTGAAGAAAATCGACGGCCGCGCACCAGTGAGCATCATGTCGAACCGTGTGAATCCGAAGGAACCGCATCTCCAGAAGTGGCTCGCCGAGGGGCTGACGATCGAGACGCACACCTTCAACCATCCCTGTCCGCTCCTCAAGAACGGCGACTTCGCCAAGGCGGCGGATGAGT
Organism: Acidobacteriota bacterium; assembly: GCA_965248635.1. GTDB lineage: Bacteria > Acidobacteriota > UBA6911 > RPQK01 > CBDAPI01 > CBDAPI01. The sequence goes on from OZ252114.1 coordinate 2,562,299, forward strand.
TCCATTCCTGCATCGACCGGATGGCGCTGATTCCGAACTCGAAGCCGGTAGCGTTTCGAATGACCTGTTACGACTCGATCAACAACGCAAATCCACGTTTCTACAAAGAGATTTTTAATCGCACGACACCCTTGGGCAACTGGGTCAATTTCAGTTCGTCCATGGCGATGATCTTCACCGAGGACGACCCGAAACAGCCTCGCGGCTACGCCACGGATGCCGACGGGAAGCCCCGCTTCACCAAGTACACCTTCGCCGGCAGCAAGGGCCGTCGCACCTGGATCAACTACATCGAGAACTACCCGTACCCGTACGTCATCGGGAAGCTCTGCTGGGAAGTACCGTCGCAGGTACCGGATGACTGGCACGGGTACAACCTCCGGGGCTACAGCCACCCGAAGAGCCTCGAGGACATGAAGGCGGTATTCGACGCTGTGGCACGCAAGCAGGGCGTCTACGCGCCGACCTTCCATCCGCGCGACTGGCTCGGCAACGACCAGATGATCGGGCTGATCAATCACATCGTCGCCAGGCACGGCAAGAAGGCCAAGGCGCTGACGTTCTTCGAGATTCAGGAGCGCATCAACGCGAACCTTCTGGTTGGACAGCCGCTGCGTCACCCGGAGACAGGCGACGACAACGGCGTGCGACTGCTGGACCTCGACATGGACGGCTCCATGGACGTCGTCATCGCGAACGACGAGATGCGGCGCACTCGGATCTGGCGCGCCAAGGAACGGCGATGGCAGGAAGGCTCCTTTCCTCTGAGCAGCCTCGGCGCCCACGCGCGCTTCGGCGTGGTGCGGAACGGCTGCACCGATGAGAAGTGGGCCGGCTTCGCGACCTTGATCGCGCGCGACGAAGAGGAGGCCGGCGGCTGGCGATTCGACGGCGCGAGTTGGCAGCGACAGGACGCGTTGCTCAGCGGACTCGAGATCGACGGAGCCAGCGTGATGACCGTGTCGAACGGCCACGATCGCGGCGTTCGACTGCGTGACCTCGACGGTGACGGCTCGGGTGAGCTCATCGTGGGCAACCCGAAACAGAGAGCCGTCTTTCAGTGGCTTCACTGCCGGGAGACGTGGACGCGGCTTCCCTTCGATCTGCCCAAGGGCACGTCGATCGTCGACGTCGAGGGCGGTGACGCCGGCCTCCGCTTCGTGGACCTCAACAAGGACGGCCACGACGATATCGTCTTCTCGAACCACGAGCGCTACTCGGTGCACCTTTTCGTCGACATGCAGCGGGGGTGGGAGCGCGTCGAGGCGAGCTCGGGCACGCGAGAAGCGCGCAGCCGACCTTCTAAGGATCGGCGTGCCCGCCTCCTCGAAGAGGCGGCCCGCCTGGACGAGCTGCCGATGATCGTCCGCTCCGATGGCAGCAACAACGGCGCTTGGTTCAGCATGGGGCACATGTGGGTGCAGAACGAGGACACGGATGGTCTGCCGGATTTTATCGATCGACGCTCGTTCGAAGATCTCCTTCGGCTCAAGATAGAACCCAACCGCAACTAGAAGGGGCAACCCTCTCACTCAAGAACTGGAATTTCTGTAGCCGGTAAGTGATCTTTTAAGACTGAAGGAGAATGACCACCAAACTAACCAAGAGGCTGGCCGGTTTTGAGGTCTCAGATCTGCCCGCGAAGACCAGGAGCTTCTGGCAGCTGGTTGGTCCCGGCGCGATCCTGGTGGGACTTTCCATCGGCAGCAGCGAGTTGATCATGTGGCCGGTCATTGTGGCTACCTTCGGTGCCGGAATGATTTGGGCGGCAGGGTTGGGCGTGTTCACCCAGCTCTGGGTCAATATTGAGTTGGGGCGCTACACGCTGGCCACGGGGGAAAGTGTCTACACTGGATTTGCACGGATCTGGCCGGGCTTTGTGCATCTGTTCATTTTTCTCAACATCGTTTGCTGGATTCTTCCTGGTTGGGCGATGGCTTCAGGTGGCGCGCTGAAGGTGTTGTTGACAGGGCAGACCGTGGACTCTGCCAGTTCACTGGACGTGGCTTTTTGGACGTGGGTCACCTTCGGCATGATTGTGATTCTCCTGTTTGGACCACGCCTCGTCTACAATGCCGTGGAAAAGACAGAGATCTTGCTGGTGGCCCTGGTCACTGTTGGGCTGATCATCTGCGCTGCGACTGTGACAACTCCAATCGTGTGGCGAGAATTAGGGCGCGGGATCATCAATTTCGGTCACATTGACCCAGGCATTGCAATCGACCAGTTCGTGGGCGCGCTGGTTTTTTCAGGGGCAGGCGGAACGACAAACATCTTTATCAATTACTACTTGCGGGATAAGGGTATCGGCATGGGAGGCCGCGTCCCGGTGATCGTCAATCCCTTGCGGGGTGAGACTGAAGCCGTGCCCTGCACTGGTTTTCGCTTTCCTGTCAGTGACGAAAACTTACGCTCCTGGCGTTTGTGGTTTCGCCATCTGGTGACTGACCAGATTGTGTTTTTCTGGTTTCTCACCACAGTCACTATGTTGCTATTCATCGTGGGTTCTCTAGCTGTGTTGCACCCGCGCGGGTTGGTGCCAGAGGGCTTTGACGTTGCGGTTACGCAGGGTGAGATTCTGGCAGAGGCTATTGGTGCGCCGGGGAGGATTCTGTTCCTGGTGGTGGCATTCGCCACGCTGTTCGGCACCCAGCTCGCGATCATTGACGGTGTGGCTCGTACGCTGTCGGATTTGCTCTATGTCCACTTTCCCTCCGCACGGCGACGATCGTTGAGTTGATGGTATGGGATCATCGCAGCTCTGTGGGTTGTTTTCGGTTCTTTGTTCGCACTACTGAGAGTGCCGCCGTTGATTTCACTAATCACGAGTTCCTGTCTGAGTGGAGTAGCGATGGCAATCTATGTTCCGATGACGCTGCTGATCAATTATCGTTTTCTGCCGAAAGAGGCCAGACCAGGGGGTTGGTCAAGCTTGATGATGGTCTGGGCAACACTACTTTATGCCAGTGCAGCGGCTGTTTACCTTTGGTTCATCTTCAAGACAGTGGCCTGAGCCCACTGTCTTGTGTGCAACCCCAAATGAGACTACCGCCGCTCGCTCATGGTTGGCCTGGAAGCGGTTCGTCCCTTGCGAATGTGCTCAGCACATTGTCCGTGATTCTGGAAACATTGTTGTCGTAGTCGTTATAGGAGAGGCTTCCGAACCAGCTGATGGAGCCCACCGAGAAGACCGCTCCCCCGTTCGGATACTCGAAGAAGACCATATCCGCCCTGACCAGAGGGTTAGGGGTCTGAGTCAACGATGAGTAGATCGCGGGGGCTTCCTCCACCACCGGCAGGTAATCCTCGGAGAAACCTGTTGCGCTGGCCAGGAGGAGAGTGTGGGCGGGTGTTCCCAGGTCAAAATCCATCCGGTCGATTTCATCGCCGGCCGCACCGGGTCCCAGACCCAGCGATGGGAAGCCGGAGATCGTTTCCTCCTCACCGATCCCCTCGAAGATGAACGCGGCCCTCGGGTCGAAGCTTCCCGGTTGGCGACGATAAGGCCGGTTGAGGCCGCAACGGGCCTCGGGCGTCCATCCCTGAGCAGTGAACCCGACGCCGACCAGCTTCTGAGGTGGCCGGCCGCGAGCCCGCCACAGTCCTCCCAGTTCCCCCGTAGTGCTGTGATAATATTCACCGGCCGAGGCGCTCCAGGTTCGTGTCCCTCCCCAACGACGCACCTCAATGATGTGGGGCTCCTCCGGACTCTGAGACGTGACCCAGTAGAAGCCGTTTCCACCCAGATACATCAACCGTCCACCTTCGTGCAGATAGCGCTGCAGTGCATCCAGCATCTGCTGGGACCAGTACTCAGGATGGGAGCCCGTCACCACCACGTTATAGGGATCCAGCAACGCTGCTCCTTCCAGGTGAAGGTCCTCATCGGTAATGACGTCGTAATCGTGACCGCGCGCTTCCATCCAGTCCACCAAGTAAAGGTCGGCACTGAAATGGCGGGGGAAGGGTTCTCCGGCGGTCGAGGACTGGAGTGCGATCTTGGGACGGATGTCGACCAGCGGTCTCAGACGCGATGCATAGGCGACGCCGCTTCCATCTGAATGATGATCGTAAAGTCTCAACAGTCCTGGAATCCCCAAGTTGAAATTGGAATAGGCAAGGTAGTTGAAAGTCGGGAAAAGATAGGCGATCCGGGCCCCGGCTGTTCCCTTTTGTGGTCTGACGAAAAAAGGAAGGTAGTCCTCATGCTCGCCTGCCCGCAGGCGGGCCGCATAAACTCCGCTGTCCAGGCTGGTGGGGACTTGAAACGCAAAATCCACATCCCACTCGGCGTCGTCCAGGTCATCGTCGTGAAAATGGATGGCTCCGTATTCCTCGAGGACAGTATTGAAGTTGCTCTTTTTCCCAGTCCAGCGGTAACCTGTAACGCCGCGCATCGGCATGTTGATGCTGTGCCCGTGTAACCCGCTGCCAGAGGTGTCTATCACCCCTCGAGACGGGATGTCGACGGAGAAGTCCCAGGCAGCGACCAGAGGTAACCAATGCATCGACTCGGTTTCACTTCCGGTCGACGCCAATTGCTCAGGACCGAGAGCAGCCGCGAAGATCCTCGGACTGTCGATCTTCCCATTGAAGTGAGCGCCGGCGTTCTCTTTCGCCTCGCCATGCGCCTCCCAGACGGCACCCATAACCAGAGGTACCGTATTCGTGCCCGGTTTTCCGGCCTGGATTGACTCAGACACAACTACCCGAGTGTTCCCCAGAGGCCAGTCTCGCAGGGGTTCCTGATAGAGGGCGATGCGGCGTCCCGGCCCCTCGAAAACAGCTGTTACCCGGGTCCACCTTCTGGGCTGAAGAGGGAATGCTGTCGCCACCCGGTCGATCTTCTCCGCACCGTCACCGACCCACAGGGCCAGATGTCCCTCGCCGTCGATGAACAATCCGTAACCGGTGTTGGAGTCGGGCGACCACTTGGTGATGATTCCCTGGAGTCCCTTCCGCGGAGTGGTGGGATAGATCCATGCCTGCAGTGTGAAGCTACCGGAGGGCTGAAGCAGAGGGCTGTGTGGAACAACCACATAGGAGCCCGGGTGGAGTTCTTGTTTGCGGCCGGGATAACGGGCATTGACAGCTGTTTGGACGTGCTCCTCTTTGAAGCCTGGTCCGTTGGGATTCGTGTCTCCGTGAATCAGACGGACTATGTCCATCTGGTAGTGGGGCTCTCCGGTACTGACCATGAAGCGGATTGTTTCGCCCGCCGCAACGCTCAGGAGGTCCGAATATCCCGTCAATCCTTTCAGTTCCCAGATCGTGCTCTGTCCAGCTACAGATGGCAAGAGAAACAGGAAGGGGAGAATGAAAACGACATTCTTCATATTAACTTCGGATCCGAGTTGCTCTGACCTCCCGGTGATGAATGATCAAAACTTATCAGCCGGGTGTTGAGTGAGAACCTGGATCGAAACAGATGATATCATTCTCTCACGCAGCCAACCCTGGTCTGCGCGCGCATGTTTCTGAGAAGATGGTCTCCAATGTAATCGCCACGGGACCAGAAAGAAGGCTCGAGCACTCTAGGGAGACCAAACAGATGGCTGGTAATGGGAGTTCAGTTCAAGTCGACTACCTGCCGAGATTGCCGATCAACAAAGATACAGGAATCGGCTGTATCGGTTCGGGATTCATCATGGCGGATTGCCACCTGGAGGCCTATGCACAGGCCGGATTCAATCCCGTTGCGATTGCCTCCCGAAATCCGCAGCATGCCCGGACAGTGGCCACACGCCACGGGATTCCCAAAGTCTACGACACCTACCAGCAGATGCTCTCCGACTCCGAGGTGGAGGTCGTCGACATAGCGGTTCCGCCGGACATCCAGCTGGAGGTCGTCCAGGAAGTGGTTCGTCATCCCCACATTCGGGGGATCCTGGCCCAGAAGCCTCTCAGCAACGACTACGATGGAGCGAGGAGAATCTGTGGCTTGTGCGGCGAGGCTGGGATCACCCTGGGGGTGAACCAGAACATGCGCTACGACCAATCGGTTCGCGCCTGCAAGAGTCTGCTGGACACGAAGGAACTGGGAGATCCGGTTCTGGCTACCATCGACATGCGGGCCATCCCTCACTGGATGCCCTGGCATGAGAGGTTGGGTTCGGTCACGCTCAGAAACATGTCCATCCATCATCTCGATACGTTCCGTTTCTGGTTCGGGGATCCGCTGCGCGTTTTTGCCAGCGTCCGCACCGACCCGCGCACCTCTGAAAAGTTTGATCACGAGGACGGGATTTGTCTCTATATCCTGGAATATTCTAGCGGGCTGCGGGCCGCCTCCTGGGACGACGTCTGGGCCGGTCCTTCAGCGGAAGGATCGGCGTCAGATATCTACATCCGATGGAGGGTCGAGGGTACCGACGGTATGGCTCGGGGCACCATCGGCTGGCCTTCCTACCCGGCGCGCACACCGAGCACCCTGGACTTCACGACCAGAGAGAGTGGACAGTGGCATCAGCCTCGCTGGGAAGAGGTCTGGTTCCCCGACGCCTTTGCGGGTCCCATGGCCGACCTGCTGTGCTCACTGGAGGAGAATCGCGAACCGCACATCAGCGGAGAAGACAACCTCAAGACCTTGGCACTGGTGGAAGCCTGTTACCTGTCGGCTCGAGAGCATCGGGCCGTGGAGATGGAAGAAATCATCCGTTCTGTTATGAGCTGATCCCGTTTTTGCTCTGCCAGTAGTTGCGATCCAGGTTGCGGTACTGGATGGCCTCCGCAACATGGGGGGGCTGGATGCTCGGAAAACGAGGTGAGTGGTAAGCTGGAGTTAGCTTCTCATGGACCACGACCTACTACGATGGCCTGACCTGATCGTGATCGGTCTGAACTTCGCCGCCATGATTGCGATTGGCGTCCACACCGCTCGCAAAAGCAAATCCTCGGATGCCTATTTCCTGGCCGGTCGGCGAATGCCGGGCTGGGTAGTCGGGTTTTCTCTGGTGGCCACTATCGTCAGTTCCATGACCTTCCTGGCGATGCCCGGCTTTACTTACCAAGAAGACTGGCGCTTCATGCTCCCCCATCTGACCTATCCGTTGGCTGGCCTGGCTGGTCTTTATCTGTTCATGCCCTTCTTCCGGCGAGGGAACATTCGCTCCGCCTACGAGTATCTGGAGCGGCGTTTCGGAATCTGGGCCCGCCTCTATGCAGCAACCGGATTTCTCTTGTTTCAGATGTTTCGCCTGGGGGTCATCTTATATGCGGTTTGTTTGCCCTTCGAGACTATGACCGGGCTCCCATTGGCCTGGGTTATTGTCATTCTTGGGGTACTGGTGGCTACCTACACAGTGGCAGGTGGGCTGGAAGCGGTGATCTGGACCGATTTCATTCAGTCGCTGGCTCTGATCGGGGGAGGGTTGATTTGCTTACCCATTGTGGCAGGTCTTCTCCCGGGCGGCTTGACGCAGATCTTCACCGAGGCCCACGCTGACGGAAAGTTCTCCGTGGGAAATACTGCCTTCACCTGGAGCGAACAAACCCTGTGGGTTCTCATGCTGCTTTACTTCTTCTTGTTTCTCGGGTTTATGTGCACCGATCAGATGACGGTTCAGCGCTACCTTTCGGTGAGGAGTGACGGCGAAGCCCGCAAGGGACTGGTGATCGGCGTTCTTCTGGCAGTGCCGGTCTGGGTCTATTTTTCTTTCATCGGCACGGCCATGTACGTGCTCTACAAAAACTTTCCCAGAGCCGAACTGGATCAGATTGTGCCCGAACAGGTTTTCCCCTTCTTCATTTTGACCGAAGTTCCCGCCGGGGCTGCCGGCTTCGTCCTGTCCGGACTGCTGGCAGCAGCCATGTCCACACTGGATTCCAGCATCAACGCATCAGCCGCCACGGTAACGACCGATTTCTATCGCCGATTGATGGCCCCAGACCGCGATGAGCGACACTACGTCAAGATCGGCCGCTGGCTTTCGGTGCTTTTCGGCGCCATCATGATCGGACTGGCTCTGCTGATCCACTACAGCCGCAGCCAGACACTCATGGATTTGCAGACGCTGCTCTTTTCCATCTTGAGCGGGGGCATTCTGAGTCTGTTCCTGGTAGGCTTTCTGACTCGGCGGGTGAACAATCGGGCTGCCTTGAGCGCCACGCTCTGCACCTTCTCCGGAATTTGCCTGTGGTTATTCCTGGACAGCGCGGCGGGAGAGAGACTGCTTCCGAGTGCCTCAGGTTGGCTTCCGGAGAAGTCGTGGATTATGGTCCTGTCCAACCTCTTTCTGTTCGTTGTCGCCTACGGCTTGAGCCTGCTCTTCGGGCGCCGATCTCAAAAAGACCTCCGGAACCTGACTCTCTGGACGACTTAGCGCATGCAGATCCTATTTAAATCCAGAGTTGGTCGTTTATGACGACACGGGCAAAGCCAAGACCGTTGAGTATCAGAAGTTGCCCACGATGTGCTGAACGAACTCCAGAAACAACACGGAAAACTCCAGGAGCAGGAAGCGGTCATTACCGAGCTGAGTGAACGGTTGTCCCGACTAGAGCAGATTCTGTCCCTCCCGCGATCCTGAAGAAGACCGTGGTATTGATCCGTTTCTCCCCGAACTCCTTCACCCCGTGCACGATAACCTTTGACTCGCCGAAGAACAGCCCAATGAATGCCCGTTTGTCCTCGAATTCCATTGTCTCGGCCGGTGCTCCGGCCCCAGCAGTCGCTTGTACCGCCGCTCGCTCATGGTTGGCCTGGAAGCGGTTCGTCCCTTGCGAATGTGCTCAGCACATTGTCCGTGATTCTGGAAACATTGTTGTCGTAGTCGTTATAGGAGAGGCTTCCGAACCAGCTGATGGAGCCCACCGAGAAGACCGCTCCCCCGTTCGGATACTCGAAGAAGACCATATCCGCCCTGACCAGAGGGTTAGGGGTCTGAGTCAACGATGAGTAGATCGCGGGGGCTTCCTCCACCACCGGCAGGTAATCCTCGGAGAAACCTGTTGCGCTGGCCAGGAGGAGAGTGTGGGCGGGTGTTCCCAGGTCAAAATCCATCCGGTCGATTTCATCGCCGGCCGCACCGGGTCCCAGACCCAGCGATGGGAAGCCGGAGATCGTTTCCTCCTCACCGATCCCCTCGAAGATGAACGCGGCCCTCGGGTCGAAGCTTCCCGGTTGGCGACGATAAGGCCGGTTGAGGCCGCAACGGGCCTCGGGCGTCCATCCCTGAGCAGTGAACCCGACGCCGACCAGCTTCTGAGGTGGCCGGCCGCGAGCCCGCCACAGTCCTCCCAGTTCCCCCGTAGTGCTGTGATAATATTCACCGGCCGAGGCGCTCCAGGTTCGTGTCCCTCCCCAACGACGCACCTCAATGATGTGGGGCTCCTCCGGACTCTGAGACGTGACCCAGTAGAAGCCGTTTCCACCCAGATACATCAACCGTCCACCTTCGTGCAGATAGCGCTGCAGTGCATCCAGCATCTGCTGGGACCAGTACTCAGGATGGGAGCCCGTCACCACCACGTTATAGGGATCCAGCAACGCTGCTCCTTCCAGGTGAAGGTCCTCATCGGTAATGACGTCGTAATCGTGACCGCGCGCTTCCATCCAGTCCACCAAGTAAAGGTCGGCACTGAAATGGCGGGGGAAGGGTTCTCCGGCGGTCGAGGACTGGAGTGCGATCTTGGGACGGATGTCGACCAGCGGTCTCAGACGCGATGCATAGGCGACGCCGCTTCCATCTGAATGATGATCGTAAAGGCTCAACAGTCCCGGAATCCCCAAGTTGAAATTGGAATAGGCAAGGTAGTTGAAAGTCGGGAAAAGATAGGCGATCCGGGCCCCGGCTGTTCCCTTTTGTGGTCTGACGAAAAAAGGAAGGTAGTCCTCATGCTCGCCTGCCCGCAGGCGGGCCGCATAAACTCGGCTGTCCAGGCTGGTGGGGACTTGAAACGCAAAATCCACATCCCACTCGGCGTCGTCCAGGTCATCGTCGTGAAAATGGATGGCTCCGTATTCCTCGGGGACAGTATTGAAGTTGCTCTTTTTCCCAGTCCAGCGGTAACCTGTAACGCCGCGCATCGGCATGTTGATGCTGTGCCCGTGTAACCCGCTGCCAGAGGTGTCTATCACCCCTCGAGACGGGATGTCGACGGAGAAGTCCCAGGCAGCGACCAGAGGTAACCAATGCATCGACTCGGTTTCACTTCCGGTCGACGCCAATTGCTCAGGACCGAGAGCAGCCGCGAAGATCCTCGGACTGTCGATCTTCCCATTGAAGTGAGCGCCGGCGTTCTCTTTCGCCTCGCCATGCGACTCCCAGACGGCACCCATAACCAGAGGTACCGTATTCGTGCCCGGTTTTCCGGCCTGGATTGACTCAGACACAACTACCCGAGCGTTCCCCAGAGGCCAGTCTCGCAGGGGTTCCTGATAGAGGGCGATGCGGCGTCCCGGCGCCTCGAAAACAGCTGTTACCCGGGTCCACCTTCTGGGCTGAAGAGGGTGTGCTGTCGCCACCCGGTCGATCTTCTCCGCACCGTCACCGACCCACAGGGCCAGATGTCCCTCGCTGTCGATGAACAATCCGTAACCGGTGTTGGAGTCGGGCGACCACTTGGTGATGATTCCCTGGAGTCCCTTCCGCGGAGTGGTGGGATAGATCCATGCCTGCAGTGTGAAGCTACCGGAGGGCTGAAGCAGAGGGCTGTGTGGAACAACCACATAGGAGCCCGGGTGGAGTTCTTGTTTGCGGCCGGGATAACGGGCATTGACAGCTGTTTGGACGTGCTCCTCTTTGAAGCCTGGTCCGTTGGGATTCGTGTCTCCGTGAATCAGACGGACTATGTCCATCTGGTAGTGGGGCTCTCCGGTACTGACCATGAAGCGGATTGTTTCGCCCGCCGCAACGCTCAGGAGGTCCGAATATCCCGTCAATCCTTTCAGTTCCCAGATCGTGCTCTGTCCAGCTACAGATGGCAAGAGAAACAGGAAGGGGAGAATGAAAACGACATTCTTCATATTAACTTCGGATCCGAGTTGCTCTGACCTCCCGGTGATGAATGATCAAAACTTATCAGCCGGGTGTTGAGTGAGAACCTGGATCGAAACAGATGATATCATTCTCTCACGCAGCCAACCCTGGTCTGCGCGCGCATGTTTCTGAGAAGATGGTCTCCAATGTAATCGCCACGGGACCAGAAAGAAGGCTCGAGCACTCTAGGGAGACCAAACAGATGGCTGGTAATGGGAGTTCAGTTCAAGTCGACTACCTGCCGAGATTGCCGATCAACAAAGATACAGGAATCGGCTGTATCGGTTCGGGATTCATCATGGCGGATTGCCACCTGGAGGCCTATGCACAGGCCGGATTCAATCCCGTTGCGATTGCCTCCCGAAATCCGCAGCATGCCCGGACAGTGGCCACACGCCACGGGATTCCCAAAGTCTACGACACCTACCAGCAGATGCTCTCCGACTCCGAGGTGGAGGTCGTCGACATAGCGGTTCCGCCGGACATCCAGCTGGAGGTCGTCCAGGAAGTGGTTCGTCATCCCCACATTCGGGGGATCCTGGCCCAGAAGCCTCTCAGCAACGACTACGATGGAGCGAGGAGAATCTGTGGCTTGTGCGGCGAGGCTGGGATCACCCTGGGGGTGAACCAGAACATGCGCTACGACCAATCGGTTCGCGCCTGCAAGAGTCTGCTGGACACGAAGGAACTGGGAGATCCGGTTCTGGCTACCATCGACATGCGGGCCATCCCTCACTGGATGCCCTGGCATGAGAGGTTGGGTTCGGTCACGCTCAGAAACATGTCCATCCATCATCTCGATACGTTCCGTTTCTGGTTCGGGGATCCGCTGCGCGTTTTTGCCAGCGTCCGCACCGACCCGCGCACCTCTGAAAAGTTTGATCACGAGGACGGGATTTGTCTCTATATCCTGGAATATTCTAGCGGGCTGCGGGCCGCCTCCTGGGACGACGTCTGGGCCGGTCCTTCAGCGGAAGGATCGGCGTCAGATATCTACATCCGATGGAGGGTCGAGGGTACCGACGGTATGGCTCGGGGCACCATCGGCTGGCCTTCCTACCCGGCGCGCACACCGAGCACCCTGGACTTCACGACCAGAGAGAGTGGACAGTGGCATCAGCCTCGCTGGGAAGAGGTCTGGTTCCCCGACGCCTTTGCGGGTCCCATGGCCGACCTGCTGTGCTCACTGGAGGAGAATCGCGAACCGCACATCAGCGGAGAAGACAACCTCAAGACCTTGGCACTGGTGGAAGCCTGTTACCTGTCGGCTCGAGAGCATCGGGCCGTGGAGATGGAAGAAATCATCCGTTCTGTTATGAGCTGATCCCGTTTTTGCTCTGCCAGTAGTTGCGATCCAGGTTGCGGTACTGGATGGCCTCCGCAACATGGGGGGGCTGGATGCTCGGAAAACGAGGTGAGTGGTAAGCTGGAGTTAGCTTCTCATGGACCACGACCTACTACGATGGCCTGACCTGATCGTGATCGGTCTGAACTTCGCCGCCATGATTGCGATTGGCGTCCACACCGCTCGCAAAAGCAAATCCTCGGATGCCTATTTCCTGGCCGGTCGGCGAATGCCGGGCTGGGTAGTCGGGTTTTCTCTGGTGGCCACTATCGTCAGTTCCATGACCTTCCTGGCGATGCCCGGCTTTACTTACCAAGAAGACTGGCGCTTCATGCTCCCCCATCTGACCTATCCGTTGGCTGGCCTGGCTGGTCTTTATCTGTTCATGCCCTTCTTCCGGCGAGGGAACATTCGCTCCGCCTACGAGTATCTGGAGCGGCGTTTCGGAATCTGGGCCCGCCTCTATGCAGCAACCGGATTTCTCTTGTTTCAGATGTTTCGCCTGGGGGTCATCTTATATGCGGTTTGTTTGCCCTTCGAGACTATGACCGGGCTCCCATTGGCCTGGGTTATTGTCATTCTTGGGGTACTGGTGGCTACCTACACAGTGGCAGGTGGGCTGGAAGCGGTGATCTGGACCGATTTCATTCAGTCGCTGGCTCTGATCGGGGGAGGGTTGATTTGCTTACCCATTGTGGCAGGTCTTCTCCCGGGCGGCTTGACGCAGATCTTCACCGAGGCCCACGCTGACGGAAAGTTCTCCGTGGGAAATACTGCCTTCACCTGGAGCGAACAAACCCTGTGGGTTCTCATGCTGCTTTACTTCTTCTTGTTTCTCGGGTTTATGTGCACCGATCAGATGACGGTTCAGCGCTACCTTTCGGTGAGGAGTGACGGCGAAGCCCGCAAGGGACTGGTGATCGGCGTTCTTCTGGCAGTGCCGGTCTGGGTCTATTTTTCTTTCATCGGCACGGCCATGTACGTGCTCTACAAAAACTTTCCCAGAGCCGAACTGGATCAGATTGTGCCCGAACAGGTTTTCCCCTTCTTCATTTTGACCGAAGTTCCCGCCGGGGCTGCCGGCTTCGTCCTGTCCGGACTGCTGGCAGCAGCCATGTCCACACTGGATTCCAGCATCAACGCATCAGCCGCCACGGTAACGACCGATTTCTATCGCCGATTGATGGCCCCAGACCGCGATGAGCGACACTACGTCAAGATCGGCCGCTGGCTTTCGGTGCTTTTCGGCGCCATCATGATCGGACTGGCTCTGCTGATCCACTACAGCCGCAGCCAGACACTCATGGATTTGCAGACGCTGCTCTTTTCCATCTTGAGCGGGGGCATTCTGAGTCTGTTCCTGGTAGGCTTTCTGACTCGGCGGGTGAACAATCGGGCTGCCTTGAGCGCCACGCTCTGCACCTTCTCCGGAATTTGCCTGTGGTTATTCCTGGACAGCGCGGCGGGAGAGAGACTGCTTCCGAGTGCCTCAGGTTGGCTTCCGGAGAAGTCGTGGATTATGGTCCTGTCCAACCTCTTTCTGTTCGTTGTCGCCTACGGCTTGAGCCTGCTCTTCGGGCGCCGATCTCAAAAAGACCTCCGGAACCTGACTCTCTGGACGACTTAGCGCATGCAGATCCTATTTAAATCCAGAGTTGGTCGTTTATGACGACACGGGCAAAGCCAAGACCGTTGAGTATCAGAAGTTGCCCACGATGTGCTGAACGAACTCCAGAAACAACACGGAAAACTCCAGGAGCAGGAAGCGGTCATTACCGAGCTGAGTGAACGGTTGTCCCGACTAGAGCAGATTCTGTCCCTCCCGCGATCCTGAAGAAGACCGTGGTATTGATCCGTTTCTCCCCGAACTCCTTCACCCCGTGCACGATAACCTTTGACTCGCCGAAGAACAGCCCAATGAATGCCCGTTTGTCCTCGAATTCCATTGTCTCGGCCGGTGCTCCGGCCCCAGCAGTCGCTTGTACCGCCGCTCGCTCATGGTTGGCCTGGAAGCGGTTCGTCCCTTGCGAATGTGCTCAGCACATTGTCCGTGATTCTGGAAACATTGTTGTCGTAGTCGTTATAGGAGAGGCTTCCGAACCAGCTGATGGAGCCCACCGAGAAGACCGCTCCCCCGTTCGGATACTCGAAGAAGACCATATCCGCCCTGACCAGAGGGTTAGGGGTCTGAGTCAACGATGAGTAGATCGCGGGGGCTTCCTCCACCACCGGCAGGTAATCCTCGGAGAAACCTGTTGCGCTGGCCAGGAGGAGAGTGTGGGCGGGTGTTCCCAGGTCAAAATCCATCCGGTCGATTTCATCGCCGGCCGCACCGGGTCCCAGACCCAGCGATGGGAAGCCGGAGATCGTTTCCTCCTCACCGATCCCCTCGAAGATGAACGCGGCCCTCGGGTCGAAGCTTCCCGGTTGGCGACGATAAGGCCGGTTGAGGCCGCAACGGGCCTCGGGCGTCCATCCCTGAGCAGTGAACCCGACGCCGACCAGCTTCTGAGGTGGCCGGCCGCGAGCCCGCCACAGTCCTCCCAGTTCCCCCGTAGTGCTGTGATAATATTCACCGGCCGAGGCGCTCCAGGTTCGTGTCCCTCCCCAACGACGCACCTCAATGATGTGGGGCTCCTCCGGACTCTGAGACGTGACCCAGTAGAAGCCGTTTCCACCCAGATACATCAACCGTCCACCTTCGTGCAGATAGCGCTGCAGTGCATCCAGCATCTGCTGGGACCAGTACTCAGGATGGGAGCCCGTCACCACCACGTTATAGGGATCCAGCAACGCTGCTCCTTCCAGGTGAAGGTCCTCATCGGTAATGACGTCGTAATCGTGACCGCGCGCTTCCATCCAGTCCACCAAGTAAAGGTCGGCACTGAAATGGCGGGGGAAGGGTTCTCCGGCGGTCGAGGACTGGAGTGCGATCTTGGGACGGATGTCGACCAGCGGTCTCAGACGCGATGCATAGGCGACGCCGCTTCCATCTGAATGATGATCGTAAAGGCTCAACAGTCCCGGAATCCCCAAGTTGAAATTGGAATAGGCAAGGTAGTTGAAAGTCGGGAAAAGATAGGCGATCCGGGCCCCGGCTGTTCCCTTTTGTGGTCTGACGAAAAAAGGAAGGTAGTCCTCATGCTCGCCTGCCCGCAGGCGGGCCGCATAAACTCGGCTGTCCAGGCTGGTGGGGACTTGAAACGCAAAATCCACATCCCACTCGGCGTCGTCCAGGTCATCGTCGTGAAAATGGATGGCTCCGTATTCCTCGGGGACAGTATTGAAGTTGCTCTTTTTCCCAGTCCAGCGGTAACCTGTAACGCCGCGCATCGGCATGTTGATGCTGTGCCCGTGTAACCCGCTGCCAGAGGTGTCTATCACCCCTCGAGACGGGATGTCGACGGAGAAGTCCCAGGCAGCGACCAGAGGTAACCAATGCATCGACTCGGTTTCACTTCCGGTCGACGCCAATTGCTCAGGACCGAGAGCAGCCGCGAAGATCCTCGGACTGTCGATCTTCCCATTGAAGTGAGCGCCGGCGTTCTCTTTCGCCTCGCCATGCGACTCCCAGACGGCACCCATAACCAGAGGTACCGTATTCGTGCCCGGTTTTCCGGCCTGGATTGACTCAGACACAACTACCCGAGCGTTCCCCAGAGGCCAGTCTCGCAGGGGTTCCTGATAGAGGGCGATGCGGCGTCCCGGCGCCTCGAAAACAGCTGTTACCCGGGTCCACCTTCTGGGCTGAAGAGGGTGTGCTGTCGCCACCCGGTCGATCTTCTCCGCACCGTCACCGACCCACAGGGCCAGATGTCCCTCGCTGTCGATGAACAATCCGTAACCGGTGTTGGAGTCGGGCGACCACTTGGTGATGATTCCCTGGAGTCCCTTCCGCGGAGTGGTGGGATAGATCCATGCCTGCAGTGTGAAGCTACCGGAGGGCTGAAGCAGAGGGCTGTGTGGAACAACCACATAGGAGCCCGGGTGGAGTTCTTGTTTGCGGCCGGGATAACGGGCATTGACAGCTGTTTGGACGTGCTCCTCTTTGAAGCCTGGTCCGTTGGGATTCGTGTCTCCGTGAATCAGACGGACTATGTCCATCTGGTAGTGGGGCTCTCCGGTACTGACCATGAAGCGGATTGTTTCGCCCGCCGCAACGCTCAGGAGGTCCGAATATCCCGTCAATCCTTTCAGTTCCCAGATCGTGCTCTGTCCAGCTACAGATGGCAAGAGAAACAGGAAGGAGAGAATTAAAACGACATTCCTCATATTAACTTCGGATCCGAGTTGCTCTGACCTCCCGGTGATGAATGATCAAAACTTATCAGCCCTCCAACCAAGGAACAAGTGTCTTTCCTCATATTTTCGGCTGAAAAGACCCTATGATTCGTGGTTTATCCAGGTGTTTTCGAGCTCCCCTATCTTGGCTGGAGTGGGGTGGGATTGGGTGGTTTTGGGTCGGCGCGGTTACAATACGGTTACAGTGACAGCCAAGAAATTGTTTGATCCTCTCCGTTGGGTTATGAGTTCAACGCAGTTGTTGCTCGTCTTTGCTGTTCAAGCATTTAGGTGCCTCTTGTTATCTGGTTTTTCCTGGTATTCGGGAGGTTTTGCCCACCTTGTTGCCCACCAGGAACGGTGCTGGTCGAGTCAGCCCGCCCCCAGTGATCTACAACGCCGCCGCTCTGCTGCGGCGTTTACGTCGTGTCAGGAACGATTGGCAAGGGAATAACCTGTAAATTGGGAAGTCCAGGAGGCTCGGAAGACACGGAATTCCAAGTCTGAATGGCGAGCAAGAGCTGCGTGTGTTAGATTTACCGAAAGTTGCTGGAGGGCTCCCTCACCCCGGGTTGGAGCGATAATCTTTGATTGCGGGTTCACTGGTACAACAACTGGGGATGCGGGCCGAATCCGGGAGCCCGCTTCGGGTAGGAGTCATCGGAGCCGGAAAGTTTGCCACTATGTTCCTGAGTCAGGCTCGATGCCTGGCGGGCCTGCAGGTACTCGGAGTAGCCGACCTCTCTACAGAGCGGGCGCGCCTGGCCTTCGAGCGGGCCCACTGGCCGGCCGAGCAGTATGCGGCCGGCAGCTTTACGGCGGCTCTCGACTTCGGATCTACCTTCATTTCGGACGACGTCGAGTCTCTCCTGCAGGCAGAAGGGCTGCACGTCGTGGTCGAGGCGACCGGTGACCCCGGCGCGGGAATTGATCACGCTCTGAAAGCGTTTCGGGAGGGCCGCCACGTGGTGATGGTGAACGTGGAGGCCGATGCGCTGGCGGGACCCCTGCTGGCCCGGCGAGCCAGGGAGGCCGGCGTGGTTTACAGCCTGGCCTACGGAGACCAGACCGCTCTGATCTGCGAGCTGGTCGACTGGGCCCGTTGCAGTGGCTTTGAGGTCGTCTGCGCCGGCAAAGGTACCCGCTACCTGCCCGAGTATCATGCCTCCACTCTGGAGACCGTCTGGGAACACTATGGCCTCAGCGCCGAGCAGGCAGCAGCCGGCGGACTCAACGCAACGATGTTCAACTCCTTTCTGGACGGGACGAAGTCGGCCATTGAGATGGCAGCCGTAGCGAATGCCACCGGTCTGCAGCCACAAGCCGAGGGCTTGCTCTTTCCCCCCTGCGGAGTGGATGACCTGCCCGAAGTCTGCCGGCCTCGGGCCAGCGGTGGTCAACTGGCTCACTCGGGGACGGTGGAAGTTGTCTCGAGTCTTGAAAGGGATGGAAGCCCCGTGTGTCGGGATCTGCGCTGGGGAGTCTATGTGACTTTCGAGGCCCCCAACGAATACGTCATGCGGTGTTTTACCGAGTATGGGATGGTCACCGATTCCACGGGCCGCTATTCGGCCCTCTACCGCCCGACTCACATGATCGGCCTGGAGTTGACCGTCAGCGTCCTGAGGGTCGGTCTGCGCGGTGAGGCAACCGGCTCTCCCTTCTGTTTCAACGGGGATGTGGCGGCCACGGCCAAACGTCCTCTTTCCAGCGGGGAGATCCTCGATGGGGAAGGGGGGCACTGCGTTTACGGCGCGTTCATGCCCGCCCAGGAAGCCATGCAGTCCGGTGCGCTGCCAATCGGACTGGCTCAAGAGGCCAAGCTCTTGAAGGACATTCCCGCCGGCCATACCATTCGCTGGTCCGATGTGAAGTTGGATGGGCAGGACTCCACTCTCCGTTTTCGCAGAGAAATGGAAAGGTTGTACGGCTGAGTCCACGAGTCAACAAGGGATCTCACTCTCTTTCTTAGAATCCACGTTGGGAGAATGTAATTGATAGGATTTTCAAGAGGATGCACGAATCTCGGAGCCAATTTTCCTCCAGGCTAATGTGTCACATCGATGAATATGCGGCCTGGGACTCTCTGGGTCCGGATTCTGACCTGGCGGGTCTCATCTTGATTTGAATCAGATTGGTACAGCATGACGTAACGACTTCGCATTTCGCGGACAATATCGCCATAAATTCCATGTAAGTCAGCAAAGGCCTTCGAGAAAATGGTTCTCCCTCCATAACGCATGACTTGCTCCACAAACTGATTCTGAGAGATGACGAATCCGTGGAAGTCATGACTGACCGAGCCAATACGGGAAGAGCGCCGGAGGCGGATCTTCTCCCGGTAGGTCTGGATGTGCTCATTCGTATAAATGATTACGTAAAGGGTCACCCCGGTCTGGCGAGTCAACTTCATCATCTCTTTGAAGGTTGCCCGACTGAGAGTGTCGATTCCGTCCGTTACCAGGATGATCACTTTCTTGCCCGATCGATCTTCGAAGAGGTTTTCAGCTATCCAGATGATCGAATCGTAGAGCGCAGTTTTTCCGTCTGTTGCGACCGAATTCGGTTCCTGCTCGAGATCGTCTCGCTTCTCGCCGCAGTCCAAGAGAACCCGAGGTTTTTCCGAAAACAGGACGACGGCTGGATCCTCAGCTTCCAACCCGTTGAAAAAGTCGACAGCTGTTGTCACTGCGTTTGTCAAAAACGATCCGATACTCCAGCTGGTGTCGACAGCAATCACTGCGTTTATCAGAGTTTCCTCTTCTCTCAAGGCCGAGATGCTTCGTGGTTTATCGTTTTCGAACAGCACAAAGTCAGCAACCGCGA
The DNA here is from genome assembly GCA_965248635.1 of Acidobacteriota bacterium. GTDB lineage: Bacteria > Acidobacteriota > UBA6911 > RPQK01 > CBDAPI01 > CBDAPI01. The sequence continues at coordinate 2,581,730 of OZ252114.1, forward strand.
GATTCCTGACAAAGTTACCCTTCGAGTCCCGGACCACAAAGCTCAGCTGAACCTGCTCTAGCTGAACGACGATAGTGATATCCTCAAAGTGAATCTTTGGGAGATCCTGCTCCTGGGAGGAGGAGGCGAAAAGGCATGAGACACATTGAACAACACAGAGGCAGACTAAGTTTGCGATCCTTTTCATTAGACTCTCTCCCGCCTCCAACGCTTTAGATGGGTTGCTGATCCATCAAGCATAGAGACTGGCCTGGCGCAAAGCAAATTGGATGCGGCTGTGGCGCCAGTGGGAGATCTTGTGAGCGAAGACGGGGCTCAGGCGGCGCTTTCCCACCATCATTCCCAGCACTTGTTGGCGGAAAATAGCTGTCAATATTCGAACCCGTTTCTGTTCGGTGGATGGGTAAGCTAGCCACGGGGTTCCCAGAGGCGGGTTTTTATTGCCCCGGTGCGCCCAGCATAGTAAATTAGGAAGCAATGATGATCAGGTTGTGGGTGGCGCTGTTGCTGCCATTCATAAGTTGGGAGTTGGCGGCTGCGGATAATGGAGCAGTCTTCCGCGAACAACTCTTGCCGATTCTCCAGGCTCAATGTGCATCCTGCCATGATGGGCCAACCCCGCAAAACAACTTTTCTGTCTCGAGCCTGGAAAGCCTCCTTCGAGGAGGGAAAAACGGCCCCGCCGTTGTTCCGGGTTCTGCCCGCGACAGTCTTTTGATGCAATACGTCCGGGGCGAGCGGATGCCCCAAATGCCGTTGGGAGGAGCCCTTACGGCGCCCGTAATCCTGCAGTTGGCCGAAGCGCTTGATTCGATGGCTCCCTTAGCGGAGCCCGACCGAGTTGCTGACGGGCATTGGGGATGGTTATTGCGCAAGCCAGAGTCCCCGCCGATTCCCAAAGTGAAGAGCTACGACCGGGTAGAAAATCCGATCGATGCTTTCATTCTTGGCCAACTGGAAGCGAAGGGCCTCAGGCCCGCGCCGCAGGCCGACCGACGTGCGCTGATCCGGCGAGTATACTTCGACTTGATCGGGCTGCCGCCCACTCCCGAAGAGGTCCGTAGCTTTCTGCGTGACTCCGACCCCAAGAGTTACGAGAAACTGATCGATCGACTCCTCGATGATCCCAGCTACGGAGAACGTTGGGCGCGCCACTGGTTGGATCTGGTGCGCTATGCAGAGTCGAACGGCCTACGGCCTGGCGATACCGGGATTATGTCATCCGCTCGTTCAACCGGGACACGCCCTTTGACGTTTTCATTAAAGAACAGCTGGCCGGTGATGAACTGGTCGAGGACCTGAAATCGGACGAGGACATGAAGCCGGAACGGTTGGTGGCTCTGGGCTTTCTGCGAATGGGGCCTTTTGAAGCTGATGCGAACTCCAAGAGAAAACTGCGGCAGGATTTCTTGAACGAGATCACCAAGACCACCGGTTCGGTCTTTCTGGGAGTGACAGTAGGATGCGCGCAGTGCCACGACCATAAGTACGATCCCATCGCCCAGAAGGATTTCTACCGGATGCAGGCCTTCTTCGCCGCCACCCGCCGGGATGAGAGACGTGCTCCCTTCTTCGAGGCGGAGAGCCCGCGGAAGATGAGGGAGCGATACCGCTTCTACGAGGATGAGGTGGAGCGGGCAACCGAGGAATTCCACAGCCGGCAGGAGAAGCTGGTCGCACGGTTCCGGGAGATGAAGAATCTTCCGGAAGACGACCCGGCGGTGAAGGAGTTCTTGACGGAGCTGGACGTTCCAAATGCCTTTTTCCAGGAGCGGGGCGACCCCATCTTCAGCGAAGAGATCTGGACCGCTTATGTGAAAGCGAAGGACGAAAAGAATCGTTTTAAGGAGCTGTTGAAACGGCATCAGCCGCTGGCTTGCGCCGTGTCGGACATGGTTCCTCCAGAAGTGCCCGATGTCGTCGACACATACGTGTTGGCGGGAGGTGAACTGGACAATAAAGGTGAAAAGGTCAATCCGGGCTTCCCGGAGGGTCTCACCGGGAAGCTGGAAGATGCCAGGATTCCGTACCGCGGCCCGACTGCACTCCGCACAGGGAGTTCAGGCCGCCGACTGGCATTGGCCGAGTGGATTGCAAGCCCGGAGAATCCGCTTACGGCGCGGGTCATGGCCAACCGCCTCTGGCAGCACCATTTCGGCCAGGGACTGGTTCGCACTCCAAGCGATTTCGGAATCAACGGGGAGCGGCCGACTCATCCGGAACTGCTCGACTGGCCATTGCCGTTCGGTTCGTCGAGGAAGAGTGGAGCCTCAAGGCGATGCACAAATTGATGCTCACCTCTCAAACTTACCGCCAGTCCACTGAGCACCCGGAGTGGCAGGTCTGTTCCCAGACAGACCCCGAGAACCGTTATTTGTGGCGGATGAACTGGACTCGGCTGGAGGCGGAGGTGCTGCGGGACTCGATCCTGGCGCTCAGCGGGCGGCTGAATCAAGCCCGGAGCGGGCCCAGCGTTTTGTTGGATGTACCCGAAGATGTAGCCGAAGGGTTCGTGATGTTCAAATGGTTTGCTTCGGAGGAAGAGGAACAGCGGCGGCGAAGTGTCTACGCCTTCCAGAGGCACTCGGTAGGCTCCTCTTTTATGCAGACCTTCGATGTAGCCAATATGGGTGCGTCCTGCTCCCGTCGAAGCGTGACGACGGTTGCCCCCCAGGCCCTCACTCTTTTGAACGGCAAATTGACGAATACCGAAGCTCGCTACTTCGCAAAGCGCATCCTGAGAGAGGTCGAAATGGATCAGGAGGAGCCTGTCGAACGCGCTTTCTGGTCTGTTTTGAGTCGTCCTCCGTCCGAGCAGGAAAAGCGAGATGCGCTCAAGCTGCTGGCCCGAATGACACCGGTCGAGGGGCTCACGCGCCTGGGCGTGGTTCTGTTCAACCTGAACGAATTTCTCTATCTGGAGTAAGCCATGGATTTTCTTGAGAACCGAAGGATATTTCTCTACCAGAGCCTGACGGGATTGGGGGGATTAGCGCTGCTGGACCTGCTGAACCAGGATCTCTTGGCAGGTTCCACTGACAAACCCAGCCCCCTGGCTCCCCGAGTCCCTCACCACCCGGCGAAGGCCAGATCCTGTATTTTTCTCACCATGTTAGGCGGCGTAAGCCAGGTGGATACGTTTGACCCGAAGCCGGCCCTCGAGAAATTCGACGGCACGCTGATGGACTGGACCAAGGAAAAGGTGACCGACGACCCGAAGCTGTTTGCCAAGCCCCGGTTAATTACCCGCAGTCCCTTCGAGTTTCGGAAGTACGGGAAGTGCGGCATGGAGGTCTCGGAGCTGTTTCCCCATCTGGCCACCTGCGTCGATGAGATGGCCTTTGTCCGTTCCGTTCAGGCCGAAAACGGTAACCACCCGGCAGCCGTCTTCCAGATGAATACTGGATTTGCGATGCCGGGCAACGCCTCGCTTGGAGGATGGGTTACCTACGGACTGGGAACGGAGAACCAGAACCTCCCCGCCTTTGTTGTCCTGCCCGATTTTCGCGCGATCGCCTTTGGCGGCAGTCAGCAGTGGGGCAGCGGATTCCTCCCCGCGGGGTATCAGGGCACCGTTCTCCGTTGGAAAGGAGAGGTGATTCGTGACCTCGAAGCCCCTGCGGGGTTAACTCCCGAGGGGCAAGAGCCGGAAAGAGCACTGCTGCGGAGCTACAACCGGACATATCTGGAGAACCACTTCACCAACCCGGACCTCCAGGCCCGCATCGATGCCTACGAATTGGCCTATCGAATGCAGGCCGAAGTCCCGGAGGTTTTGGATCTCTCGAAGGAAAGTGAAGCCACAAAAGAGATGTACGGATTGCACCATCCGGTAACCGAGTCCTTCGGAAAGAGGTGTTTGATGGCCCGGAAGCTGGTGGAAAGCGGAGTTCGTTTTGTCCAGCTCTATACGCCCAGCCAATCCTGGGATGGGCACGTCGATATACGGAAAAATCATCTCAAGAACGCCCGGGAGACGGACCAACCGGTGGCCGCCTTGCTGAAGGACCTGAAGAAACGCGGCATGCTGGATACCACCCTGGTGGTCTGGATGGGCGAGTTCGGGCGTACTCCCGACTCACCCGCGGACCGGAAGAAAAAAGGAAGGGATCACAACATCGGGGCCATGACCATCTGGTTCGCCGGCGGTGGCGTGAAAGGGGGAACCTGTGTGGGTGCTACGAATGAGCTGGGTTATAAGGCTGTGGAGAACGTCTATCGGATTCGAGATGTCCATAGAACGGCCCTCCATCTGCTGGGCCTGAACGATATGCAGTTGTCCTACTATCACGCCGGGAGAAACCGGCGACTGACCGACACCGGAGGAAACACCATTAAGGAAATCCTGTCCTAGGAAACGTGACCCCTGCCAGGATCGTGAGGCTATTCGCCTTCACACGATGACGCGCTCCATGTCCGTCGCGCCTCCGATAATCTTTAGAAAAAGCAGCGGAAGCCCAAATCGTGAAACCGACCGTTTTTATTCCCGAATCGATCGCCCCGGCCGGACTGGATCTGCTCCATTCCGAGTGCCGATGTGTGAAGGGGTGGGAAGAAACCGATGATTTGGCCAAGGACGCCCGGCTCCAGCAGGAGCTTTACCGGGCCGATGCGATCATTGTGCGCCTGTTCAGGGTGGCCGAACAGGATATGGTCCGAATGCAACGATTGAAGGTCATCTCCAAACACGGGGCGGGTGTCGACAACATTGATTGCCGGGCGGCCACGGCCCGAGGCATCCCGGTTGTGAATACTCCCGGAGCCGTGACCACCGCAGTGGCTGAGCACACCCTGGCACTGATGCTGGCCCTCTCCCGCCGGATCGCGCACGCCGATCGTGCCCTCAGGGCTGGGACCGTTGGTGATCGCGGCCGCTTCCTGGGAATTGAACTGGCCGGCAGCGCTCTGGGGATCGTCGGTCTGGGCCGGATTGGCTCACGCGTGGCGGAGATGGCTTCGCTGGGGTTTCGAATGACGGTGTATGCCTACGATCCTTATGTAGCGAAGGCTCAATATTCGGGCTGTGCCAGTATTGAAGATTCGCTCGAGTCACTCCTGGGCAAGGTGGATTTTCTGACCCTTCATGTGCCCCTGGCCGGGGACACGGAGCACCTGATCAATTCGCGAACCCTGAAACTGGTCAAGCCTGGCTGCAGGATCATCAACACATCCAGGGGTGGAGTCATCGACGAGTCTGCCCTGGCACGTGCTCTGAAGGACGGAAGACTGGGCGGCGCGGCGCTGGACGTTGTTGAGGAGGAGCCACTGCAACCCGACCACCCTCTGTGCCAGGCACCCAACACGCTCTTCACCCCTCACATCTCCGGCTACACTCCGGAATGCCAGGACCGCATGTCCCGGGAGGCCGCGCAGGGAGTCCTGGACGTGTTACAGGGAAGAAGACCCGATTACATCGTCAACCCCGAGGTGTTGGGCGAAGAGTCGTAGGCGTGACTCCAAAAAAGACCCGCTTTGAGCGGAAAGAGCCCTACTTCTTCGCCGAGGGAGACGCGTCCCCCTCTTTCAGCCCCAGCGCCCAGAGGATGCCCCCCAGGAGGTGCTGCTGATAGACCGGATTCTCCCAGACGTCGTCACGATGCCCGAGCGCCGTATAGAAGGAGCGGCCCTCGCCGAAGTGCTGGAACCAGGCGAGTGCGTAGTCGCCCCCCTTCTCCATGCTCTGCCGCGAGAGGTCGCTCCGCTCGGTGTCGACGCTCATCAGGACATGGAGCCGGTCTCGGGAATACGGCACCGGTAGCTTCTCATCGTCCGCAGCCTTGCCGTATCGGTAGAACTCATCGGCGATCTCCCATGAATCCCCGAGCATCTCGGTCGCCGGGTGGTGCTTATCCTCGATCTTCAAGATCAGCTTCAGATGGTTCGGCCCATGCCCGGTGAAATAGGCCCCGCTCAGTTCGCCGTAGCCCTTCCATGTATAAAACGTGTCCGTGGCGCTATGTGTGCCGATGTAAGCCTTGCCCCCCTTGACGAAATCGATCAGCGCCTTCTTCTGTGAATCGTCGAGCGGCAATTCCCCCGTCGTGTAGAACATCACGGCATCATATTGCGCGAGGTACTCCGCGGAGATCATCGACAAGTCGATCGCTTCCCTCTCCTGACGATATCCCTCCAGACTGACCACCTCAAAAGCCCCCGACTCCTCCGCCATCTTCTTCATGACCCGTTCGGCCACGGGCAATGAGCCATGTATGAACCCCTGCGAATGTGTAAGCAGAAGGATCTTGGGCTTCTCGTCCTGGACCTCGCCGGCCGTTGAAACCGACGCTCCAACAACGAAGCAGGTTGACGCGATCAAAATTGTCAGAAATCGAAAAATCTTCACTCGTTTCACCCTCCTCGTAACCTATTTCTCTGGCTGATATCTAATTCCTGCCCACCGGGGGAATCAAGTAATACATTGGCTGGCCGGTCTGGTTCCGGCCGATGTGACTCCCGTATAAGACCTTATTTTACAACAATTTACCAGACTTTGTCATAGGACCACCACCCGTTGGACTTCACCACGGCTGCTAGGCGCTCTCAAGCCAATCAGAAATCGAGGACCGTCAGCTGTCAGTACCGAGGGTCGCGGAACTGCCCTGCGCTTGTTCCGGCCCCCTTGTTCCCGGATAATGGGATGCTAGTGTACTGTCCGGGAAGTTCACGGTGTTAATTCGGGGTGGATTTTCGTCGTCAGTGAGGCGCGCGACGCGGGAATGCCGCGAGTATTTCGAGGTAGCGCAACAAAGCTGTCGGCGAAAAGACGCCCGAAGTAGCAGCGTGAACTTTCCGGACAGTGCACTAGGCACTGGCTGTACTGGATTGGATGAATTGAGGACTTAGAAACATGTCGCGGCTGGATGGCAAGATCATCATTGTTACTGGAAGTACCCAAGGAGTTGGAGCTGCAATTGCGAGCCACTGCGCCGAGCAGGGAGCTGCGGGACTGGTTATTTGTGGCAGGAATGAAGAAAACGGCAAGGCTGTTGCCGGGGCCATTGACCAATGTCCTGTCGAGTTTGTGCGAGCCGACTTTGAACATGTGGCTGATTGCCGAGAGCTCGTCCGCCGCTGCGACGAAAGGTTCGGTCGGGTCGATGGGCTAGTCAATGCCGCTGCCATCAGCACTCGAGGGACTCTCGACGAAACCTCAGTTGAGTTGTGGAATCAGCTGTTCGCGATCAACGCCCGAGCGCCCTTTTTTCTCACCCAAGAAGCCGTGCGGATCATGCGGCGAGAGAGAATCTCGGGATCAATCGTCAACATTCTTTCCTTCACCAAATACTGCGGTCCCGATTTCGTATGCGCATACAGTTCGACCAAGGGTGCTATGGCAACGTTTACCAAGAATGTTGCCAATCACCTGCTTTCCGATCGAATCCGAGTGAACGGGATCAATCTCGGATGGACCGATACCCCAAACGAACACGTCGCTCAGGTCAAAATGGGACAACCCGAGAACTGGCTAGAACACGCCGAACGCGTCTCGCCGTTTGGCCGTTTGATTAAGCCGATTGACGTGGCTCGGCTGACGGTCTTTCTTCTGAGCGACGACGCAGGTGTCATGACGGGTGCGCTGATCGATCACGCACAGCAAGTGATCGGCGCAGTGACAATACCGAGGGCCGATGAAGACGAGTAGATAAAAACGAATTCTTTGCATGGCAGAGTCTGCCCACGCCGAGACGAATCCTGCCGATTCGAACTGCGTCCTACTGCCAATCTGGCGATGTCAACTCCTCCTGGGTAGCCGAGTTCCTATCTTGGCCGTCGCACACCTTGCCACGCCCGCCGTACGGAATTCTTGGGAGGCCAGGTGGCTCTGCTCATGGCCCATTACAACTTTCTGCGACCGCACAGGGCTTTGAAGTTCGGTGAAACGATAAGGACTCCAGCCATGCAAGCTGGGTTGGTTAAAAAGAGGCTCTCCTTCCGGGACGTATTTACAAGCCGAGCGGCGTTTCTTTTATTTGTCTTGATGATGGTTGTTGCAGGGTTCTCTAGATTTGATTTCAAGCCTTTCCAGGTTGGACTCTGGCGTAGGGGGTGTGGCTCAACAACACTTGCCTGAAGAAGCACCGGATAGAAAGGTAAGGGAATTATATACAATAGTAGCCAAAAAGCCCTTGACGCCCTATTTTGAGGTGGTACAATAGTAGCCATATCAAGGAGGGAGACAATGACAAAGCAAACGAAAAAAGGGCCAGGGAAAGCATACCGAAAAGGAATCACTCTGATTCAGTTGCAAGAGATGTTCCCCAATGATGACGTTTCCAAGCAATGGTTCATTCAAAAGAGATGGCCCAATGGAATCGCTTGCATCAAGTGCGGATCTCTGAGAGTAAGTGAAGTCAAGCATCCTACCATGGATTACCGCTGCAAGGATTGTCGGAAGCATTTCAGCCCAAAGTCTGGAACCATCATGGAAGGGTCAAACTTGGGCTATAAAAAATGGGCCATGGCCATTTACCTGTTTACCGTAGGAATCAAAGGAACCTCCAGTATGAGGCTCCATCGGGATCTTGGCATCACTCAAAAAACGGCATGGTTCATGGGACATCGGCTACGTTACGCTTGGAGTGACAAAACGGCTTCCTTTGCTGGCCCGATAGAGGTCGATGAAACCTACATTGGTGGTAGAGAGAAAAACAAGCATTCCAACAAAAAACGGAATGCAGGACGTGGTCCTTCGGGAAAGATCGCTGTTGTTGGCATCAAGGACCGCCAGACCAATCAGGTTGCAGCCTCAGTAGCCAAGGCCACAGACAAGGGAACCTTGCATAGCATCATCCATGATCAGATTGAATCAGGGGCCAAGATTTACACAGATGATCATCGCTCTTATGAGGGTTTATTGAACCGTCAAAGCGTCAAGCATTCCGTGGGAGAATATGTTAAAGGGATGGCGCACACCAATGGAGTCGAGTCCTTTTGGGCCTTGTTGAAGAGGGGCTATTACGGGACTTATCACAAGATGAGCCCCGCCCATCTTCACCGTTATGTTGCCGAGTTTGAAGGTCTTCACAATACCCGCCGATTGAATACTATTGAGCAAATGGTGATGATTGCCGAAGGGATGGATAAAAAACAGTTGAGATATAAGGATTTGGTGAAATAACAATGGCGAAAGAAACTCGCGAGAAAATTGCATCTGGCAAACCTAGTCGCTTGGAACCGTCAGGAATGATCAAGGCAACACACAAGGGTATCCTACCTATCGGTGGTCTTCAGCTTGAGGCCTACGTTTTAGAGGATGGCCGGAGGGTCTTCCACAAGCGGGGTATGGCAAAGGCCATGGGCCTAAAATCGGAAGGCGGTAACGCCTTCATGAAGACCTTACGTCGAAAATCCCTTGGATCCGAAATAGATGATAAGTTACGCATGACGGTCGAAAACCCTATTGTTTTCAATGCCTTTGGGTCGGATCCAGCCCACGGATACGAAGCAGAGGTTCTAGTCGGCATCTGCAAAGCAGTTGTGCGTGCAAATGAGACCGGAAAGCTCTCCAAACAGCAAGAGCCCATGGCACGGCAGGCGCAGGCCATTGTCAACGCTTTGGCAGACGTCGGCATCATCGCACTGATCGATGAGGCTACTGGATACCAGACAGAGCGGGATCCAGAAGCCCTGCGGTTACTTGTCCAAGCCTATATTGAGACCGAAAAGCGCGAATGGGAGAAGGAGTTTCCCGACGATTACTACGTTACACTCAATCACATCTACGGCTCTGATCCATACGTGGAACGTGTTCGCGGCGGTATGGTAATTAACAAGCCGCAACACTTCGGAAACTTTACCAACAAGTACGTCTATAGGCCGCTAGAGAACGGAGAGGTTCTGAAGGAACTTCAGCGTTTAAACCCACAGATTAATGCAAAGGGAAGCCGAAAACAAAAGTTCCATCAGTTTTTGACCAAGGGATATGGTCTTGACAAACTCAGACAACAACGGCAAGAAGTTCTGACCATGCTGAAATTGGCCGACAGCATTGAGGAATTCAAACATCTATACGAGAAACGGTTCGGCCCACTTGATGACAGGTTAAAAATAATGCCGGACTTCTTCAAACCATCAACAGAACTTAAAGGGGACCTTTCCCCAGATGCTTTAGCTAGTGCAGTGGTTCAAGGGATGGGAGTCCGAAAGGCCAAGAAATCAATCCATTAAGTTTGTCTTGGCTACTATTGTATATAATTCCCAAAGGTAAAGATGTACCCGACAACTTGGCTGAGGTCGGAGGCCAACCCGACGATGATCTGGAACAGGTAAGGAATCTTTCTCATCGTCTGAAGAATACGTAGTCAAGAACGGCCACTCAAGGTTGGTGTAAATCATTGCTATGAAAGGCGGACGGACTTTTTCGGTGGGACAGCCTTCCAGGAACCGCAGCTACCGAGCGGTGTCTTTTCGCAGGACCGCTAAATCGCCTCTGGCGAGCTCGACTCCTCGCTGGCGGATCAATCAAACCCCCGCTCGAAGAACTGCGCGCCCATCCCGCCATCGACGACCAGTGTCGTCCCCGTGATCCAGCTCGATTCATCCGACAGCAGGAAACGTGCGGCCTGGGCGACATCCTTCGGCCTTCCTCTTCGGCGCAGCGGGTGGTTCTCCCGCGTGAGGCGTTCCAGCTTCTCGGGGTCCGGATAAGCGGCCAGAGCCTTGTCCCACAACGGCGTGTCGATGTATCCGGGGCAAATGGCGTTGACCCGGATCCCGTGCGGCCCGTTTTCCACCGCCAGTGAACGTGTCATGGCAACGATGCCGCCCTTGCTCGCATCGTAGGCCGCGGCGCCCGAAAACCCGAAGAGCGCGTGGACGGAGGCGATGTTCACGATCGCACCGCCCTGCTCGCGCATCGCCGGCAGACATGCGCGGCTGCACAAGAAGACCCCTCCGAGATTGATCTCGAGCACGCGCTGCCAGTCATCCGTGCTGAATGCGGTCGTCTCCTCCTCGATTTCGATCCCGGCGTTGTTGACCAGCGCATCGATGCGGCCGAATGTCTGCAGCGTCGTGGCGACCATCGCGTCGGCGCTGGTGGCGTCCGCGACATCGGTCTGTACGAAGGCCGAGGTGCCGCCGCCGGTCCGGATCTCCTCATCACAGCGTGCCCCGCTCTCGGCGTCGATCTCGGCGACGACCACGGTCGCGCCCTCGCGCGCCCCCAGCATTGCAATGCCCCAACCGATGCCGGAACCCGCCCCGGTCACAATGACGATTTGTTGATCGAGGGTGCCCATCTTCGACTCCTTGATACCATCAGGTGGCGGGGGGATGCAAGATCGCCTCCGCGAGATAGCGACGCGGAAAGCGTCCAACGGGCTTTCTCAGAGGAACCAACCCCCATGTCCAATATTGCGGAAATCGACTTGCTGCCCATAGGAGTGTTGGGCGGTGAATCGAGACTCGTGCAGCTCTCCGTGTTCGGGGAGCCGGACAGCGCCGCTCACGGAAGATCCCGGGGTCTTACGGAAGGAGTACTAAGGTACATCCTCATCCAATTCAGCGGGCGCCGCCAGATGCAGACCTTGCACCCTCTGAAAATGGCCCCGGTTGCGCGTCAGGAGCATCGCGTTTCGGGAGAGGCAGATTCCCGCGATCAGGTAGTCCGCCATGCCGATGCCTTCGCCTCTCGACTCGAGCCGGCGCCGAATGCCAGCGGCAATCAGGGTGGCGTCTGGCCCCAACTCAAGAATCTCCATTGCGCACAGTAGATCCTCAATTGCGGTCCTGTGAGCTGACCGCCGTGCGCCTGACAGGAGCTCGAAGGCGGTAATCACCGTGGTCGCCAGCCGTCCAGTGGAAAGCTCCAAGTCGATTCGACTCCGCGCCGGCTCCGTTCCCCGCAGGGAGTCAATCATCACGCCAGTGTCAGTGACGATCATCGCCAGCGCTCCCTCAACACTCGCACCGACTCGCGTAACGATTCCGCTTCCTGTTGGCTGAACGAACCCAGCGTGGCGCGAGCCGCCGCTACGCGTTGCCGGCGAGCCTGGTTTTCTCTGAGATAGAGCTTAAGCGCTTCCTGAACCAACCTCGAGAATCCTTTCTCACCCCGCTGGGCAGCCAGTTCGAGAAGGCGAGCCCGCTGTTTGTCGGGTATCTCAACCGTCGTTCTCATGGCTCCATAATAACATGCACGCACATGCATGTCACAAAGCCTATCCCGCACTGTACCGCTGTACCCGCTTCTGGGCTGAGTCCGATCCTCCCAGATGATAGAATGCCTGTTTTCTTGACACTATGGAGGAAATCCCCTGATGAACAAGTCGAATCAAGTGATGCGAGTCGCTGTTGTGTTGGCGGTATTGGTCTTCCTGTCGGGAGCTGCCCTGGCTCGGGCAACGCTGGTCGTTCTTTGTAGCGACAGTGCAGGTAAGCCGCTCAAGAAGGTTGAGGTTTCTCTGCAGTTGTTGGAGACGCGGCAGCTTCTCGAAACGATCAGGTCAGACGGCAAGGGAAGAGCTCGTTTCAAGAAGCTCACCGGGGGCTACTACAGGATATGGGCTCGAAGAGAGGGCTTTCAGCCAGTCTATAGAGAGTTTCTGAATTTGGAGGAGGGCTCGGAGAGGTCAGTGGATCTGAGGTTCGAACCCGGAGACTCCTCACAGCTCCTCTACTTTGAAGACTCCGCGTCCTTAAAAAAAGCTCAGCAACTCTATGTAGAAGGGGCTCAGGCCCTGCTAGGGCGCCAGATTGACCAGGCCCAGGAGAAGTTACTGGCGGCCCGGAAGTTGAATCCGTCCGACCCGTATATTTTTAAGTACCTGGGCATCGTGTTTCTCAACCGGAGGAACTGGAAGGAAGCCCGGGAGAATCTCGAGAAGGCTGTTGAGCTCCTGGAGATGTTGGGCAGCTTTCGGACGGATGAGGAGCGAATTCAGATCCAGCAGCGTCGCCAGAGCCTGGAGCAGCTCGCCGCCGAGATTCCCCTCATGCAGGTCGAGGACCAGGTCGAACAGGCCGTGCAGGCCCGAGAGTACCCACAGGTTCTAGATCTAATTTCGAAACTCCTTGAGCTGAACCCGGAAAAAGGCGGGTATCATTACAACCTGGCCCTGGCCTACCTGCACTCGGACCGGATCGACGAAGCCCATAAGCTAAAGCTGGGGGCACTAATCGACGACCACGAGAAAAACGCCGAAGTAGCCAAGGCCAGAGTTCAGCCGGACGAGCCTTCCATCGAGAAAGAGCTGGCCGAGTTGTACCTGCAAGCCGAACGCGATGCCCAGGCCATAGATGCGTTTCGAAGCTTCTACCTGCACAGCGGAGAGAACCCCGATCAGAGTCTAGTCAAGAAGGCAAAAGAGTCGGTGGGCAAAGGGAACAAGGCCCTGGCCATCCTGATTTACGAGAGCATCATCCGGGTCAGCCCCGACTTTCCCGAGGCCTATTTTCAGCTGGGCATGCAACGTTACTTTGATAACCAGTACGAAGAGGCCAAGAAGCTTCTGCGGCAGTATCAGAAGATCGGCCAGGATCCGGGCAATCTTCAGAATGTGGAAGCCACCCTGGTTGTGATGAGCCGGGCCGAAGGCCAGTAACAATAAGATGATGGAGGCTGACTATGCCCAAGATCATTCGTTTTCATGAAACGGGCGGAGCCGACGTTCTCCAGATCGAGGACTTACCTGTCGAAGAACCCGGCGAGGGCGAAGTCCGGTTGAAGGTCGAGCGAGCGTTTGGCTGCTGGAATGAGGCCACGTGCGCCTGCTAGAAAGTAAGGCGAACAGCCTAAACTGTGCCCGCAACACGTTAAATTGACGGTGCCCACTAATGCGCTTCAACCCGGCTAATGGACCGGTCGCCGAAGCCGGTACACTCCGTCGCTGAATTCTTTGAAGTAGACTTCAACCAAGGGGTGGGAAATCGCTTCACGAGTAAGGTCGGGCTCCAAGTTCCTCTCCGCAACGTAGGTGGTATGCGCGGCTCCGTGTACCAAGACGTGATACCAGGGCTGATCTTTAGGCGGTCGGCTTCGGGCTACTTGTTCGTACCATTCTTCGCTGCCCTGAAAGACTGGGTGTACATCGAAGATCACCCCGCGGTAGTTGAAAAGGCAATGGTGAATCAGTTCGCCGATGCTGAATCCCGCATCAATCGTTGCCATAGATTCGATCCTTCCGTGTTTCGTCTTCTTCCCGATAATAGACCAGCTTCAAACGCTATGAAAGGAAGGCGAAAGGTGAACACCCTCTTTCGAAGCCGCCGAGGGTTTTGACCCACTTCGTCGAGTGTGCAATAATTCAGAAACCTGTCAGGGTGTGGTCGTGGCCCGGCTTTTCTCGGGCTGATCGCAACTCGGCCAGGTCATGGACACCTACTTAGCCTGGAGATCCCCATTAACGACGTGATCGACCGTGACCCTCCACGAGGTCCCGAACAGCCTTTAACTCTGGCGGAGTACCTGCAGAAGCTGGACGTTTCCGGTTTGCCTGGACGCCTCAAGTTGATCTTAGTGGCTGTGGCGGTCCTGGTGCTCCTGATGGGTCTGAACTGGGCTCGTACTTTCTACACGGATTGGCTTTGGTTCAGCAGTCTGGGCTACCAGCAGATTCTTCTGAAGATCGTAACCACCAAAGTCTGGCTTTTTTTGGCGGGCGGACTCGTGTTTGCAGCCATTGCCGGGACCAACCTTCACTTCGTATTCCGTTCTACTCGGGGACAGGCGCCGCTGGCGCAAAGCACGATCGCCCCACACCTCTATGGAACAGTGAGACAACTCCTGACTTGGCTTTCTGTAGGGAGTGTAGCGCTGCTTAGCTTCTTCGTTGCGGCCACTGCGGCTCGGCAGTGGGACAGTATTTTGCGTTTTCTCTGGGCAGTACCTTTTGGCCAGGTGGATCCCATCTTCCAAAAGGATCTGGGCTTTTTCGTCTTTACACTTCCGGTCCTTCACTTCATGCAACAGTGGTTGCTGGTCGCCTTGATTCTGGGAACTCTGATGGTGGCGGCCCTCTATTACCTGCTTTCCCGATTGCGAGGAGAAGTCCCGATGTTTTCGGGTGGGGCCTTGGCCCACCTGGCCGGCCTGGGAACCACCATGTTTTTTGTGCTGGCGGTGGGACACTGGCTGGGGCGCTACGATCTCCTTTACTCCACTTCGGGAGCTGTCATAGGTGTCGGCTACACGGAGGCCCACGCGGGACTGCCGCTCCATGCTCTGATGGCCATGGTAGCGATACTAAGTGCCATGCTTCTGGCCGCCGCGAGTTTTGCCTCCAACCGCAGTCTGGCTTACTGGGGGATCGGTCTGTGGTTTGGGCTGAACATCCTGGTTGGATCCGTCGTGCCGTTCTTGGTCCAGCGGTTGTATGTGGAGCCAAGTGAGCTTGCGAGGGAGAAACCCTACCTGGAAAACCACATCCAGTTAACCCGCCGGGCTTACGGCTTGGACCGTCTGGAGTCGCAAAGCCACCCGGCTGGCCGAGCCGTCAGAGCTGAGGCTGTTGCCCAGAATCAAGGCACCGTTCAGAACGTGCGGTTGTGGGACGAGGGCCCTCTTCTTGACAGTTACAACCAGATCCAGTTCTTCCGGCTTTACTACGACTTTTTGTCGGTTACGACTGACCGCTATGTCATCGATGGGCAGTTGCGACAGGTCATGCTTTCCACGCGGGAGATCTCCGCTGAGAAACTCCCCCAGGAGGCGCAACGGTGGGTGAACCGCCACCTGCAGTTTACCCACGGTTATGGAATTGCGATGAGCCCCGTCACCGAGGTCGACTCGGGAGGTCGCCCCGCTTTCTTTGTGAAAGATGTTCCACCCCAGGGCGAGATTCCACTCGAGCGCCCCGAGATCTACTATGGTCTGAAAAGTCTGGGTTCGATCATTGCCAATACCAGGATGCAGGAGTTCAACTATCCGGGGAGGGATGGTCCCGTCTACACTCGCTACCAGGGAGAAGGAGGAGTCCTTCTCAGCTCTCTGTTTCGGCGGCTGCTCTATGCCTGGCAGTTCCGGGACCTCAACACTTTGATTTCCGGGGAAATCGAGCCGCACAGCCGGATCCAGTATCGACGAACCGTTGCTGAGCGCTTCAACGCGCTCGCCCCCTTTCTTCTACGCGACGAGAACCCTTACGTGGTGGCTGCCGACGGGCGTTTGTTCTGGATTCAAGACGCCTATACGGTGACCAACCGATATCCGTATTCCACGGATTGGCAGGGTCAATTCAATTACATCCGCAATAGTGTCAAAGTGGTCATCGACGCCTATGAAGGCAGCGTGGACTTCTACGTTGCCGATACGTCGGATCCCCTGGTCCAGACCTACCAGCGCATCTTTCCCGGGCTTTTCAAGCCTCTGGAAGAGATGCCTGGCCATCTGAAGCCCCACCTCCGCTATCCTCTGGGCCTCTTTACGATCCAGGTCCAAATGCTGCTTCAATATCACATGCAGGATGCCGGTGTGTTCTATAACAGAGAGGACCAGTGGTCTCTTCCACTGCAGACTTCGTTCGGGCGTACCTCAACCCTGGTTCCCTACTACATCGTGGCTCGCCTTCCAGGTGAAGATCGAGAAGAGTTCCTCCTGATTCAGCCGTTTACTCCGGTCGATCGCCACAACCTGGTTGCCTGGATTGCCGCGCGCAACGATGGTTCCCACTATGGAGAGCTCGTGCTCTTCCGCTTTCCCCCGGGGCGACATGTGGATGGTCCCAACCAGGTCGAGGCCAGGATTGACAATGACGCCATTATTTCCGAGCAGTTCACATTGTGGGGACAGGTGGGATCCGAGGTATCGCGAGGAATCTTACTGGTCATTCCGCTGGAGGATTCCATACTGTATGCCGAGCCGGTCTTTCTAAAACCGGAGACACTGGAGTTTCCCGAGCTGCGCCGGATCATTCTCGCCGATGCCACCAAGGTGGTCATGCACCCTACCCTCGACGGCAGTCTTCAAGCTCTTGTAGGAGCCCTGCCTGCGGTCGTTCCTGCCGGGACAGAAGTGGAAGAGGAGATTGCGACAGAAGTGGAAAAGCGGGAGGCCCTGTCCGGGGCATCGCAGAAGTTGGAGGCGGTTAAGGCCGGGTTAGAGGAGGCCCTCGAAAAGCTTCGCGAAGTGCTCGATCGGCTCCGGCAAGAATAGCCGCCCCGCGGCCGCGTACTCTGGGTTAGGTCGAATCGTGCGGTCCTCCTTTGTATAATCTCTCCTGGTAAACCAAATCGAAGGCCGAGATTTGCCCTACCGATAGATTTCCTTCCGGTGTCCAATTTTGATTACTATCACAATCAGTTCAAATGTTTCGACTACATAAATGAGGCGGTAATCGTCAATCCGAATTCGATATAGTTTTTCCGGACCTCTAAGTTTTTTGATCTGGAGCAGTTCTGTAAAGGGATTCTCGGCAAGGAAAGAGAGTGCTTCAGCAATCTTGTCCTGTATTCTAGCCGGAAGCTGTAGAAACTCCTTTCGGGCAGACTTTCGGAATTTAACTTGGTAACGTTTCTCACCCGGCATAATTGCCGGACTACTTTCGGTCGGCTAGAACATCTTCGAGAGAAAAAAGGCCTTCGTCCTTTCGGGCGTAATAGGCTTCTAAATCGATCTCATCCTCAAGCTGCTCTATCAGTGCCTCCTCGACAACATATCTGACCTTGAGTCCTTTTCGCTTGCAGTAAACCGATAATGCGCGTTTGACGCGAGCGTCGATCACGGTTGAGAGAGTGGCAGTTGCGGGTTCAGACATGCCATTATTAAACATTATTTTTCAAGATACACCATGCCGGCATGAATAATATTCTTCCTGCTAACAATTCTCCTAGTCCGTCAGTGTGATAAATACACGATCGATCTCCCCGGAATACGCAAACACTCCGCCTTCGTAGCTGGAATCGACCTGTGTGCCGGTGTCCCGGCCGACGTCGAAGGTCTCGGCCAATGAGTAGGTGCTGATATGCATATGCGGCATGTCGATGGTATCCACTTTCTCGCCGTTAACGTACAGCTCACCGGTGCCGCCAAATTCAACGGTCTTGATAAAGTTGAATTTCAGCTCGGTCTCGCCTTCTGGTAGTGGCGGGGAGCTCAAGTGGTAGTGCACGCCGTCGAGGTAGTTGTAGTCGTAGTGCAGCTTGCCGCCTTTTATATACATCGTGAAGCCGCCGGTCATGCCGCCTACTGCGACAATCACACCTTCTTCACCTCCCTTGAGGTCAACGGTGGTCACGATTTCATGTGGACGGTTCTTGACCGGGGCGGAGGCTTTCTCGGCAATCCGGAAAGCACCCGGCGCAAAATAGACAAACTCCTTCTGGTCGCCGAACAATATGTCCTGGGTATTGGCCAGTCGCTTGATCATGTCATCGTAGAGCGGATAGACGTTATTCGCCCAGGCTTCTTCGTCGAACACCTGTTGAAGTTCCTTGAGCTTCTCAGGATACTTTTCGGCAAGATCGTTGCTCTCGGAAAAATCCTCGGCCACGTGGTACAGCTCCCACACGTCGTCCTCGAAAGGCACAACCTTGTTGAGTTCCCACGGCATCCGGTTGGCATGCAGGGTTACAGCTTTCCAGCCATCCTCCCAGATTGCACGATTGCCATACATCTCATAGTACTGTCGTTTCTTGGCATTTGGCGCGTCGGGATCGTTGAATGAGTAGTTCATTGCCACACCGGTAAACGGCTGCTGAGGAATTCCGTGGTAAATCTCCGGCTTCTCTATGCCGGCAGCCTCGAGGATGGTTGGCGCAATGTCACTGATGTGGTGATATTGGTCGCGAATTTCACCTTTGCCTTCAATTCCGTTCGGCCAGTGCACGACCAGTGCGTCAGCCTGGACGCCGCGATGCTCGGCTTGCTTGAAGTAGCGGAACGGGGTATTGCCGGCCATGGCCCAACCCGCGTGATAGTGCGGATAAGTGTCCCACTGCCCCCACCTCTCCAGGTTACGCATGCTGGCATCGAAAGGGGTTTGCAGGCCATTGAGCACGTAGGTTTCGTTGAATGTGCCGGCCAGTCCGCCTTCACCGCTGGCGCCGTTATCCGAGGTGACAAGAATCAAAGTATTGTCCAGTTCACCGATGCGCCTGAGGGTCTCGACAACCCGGCCTATCTGATGGTCCACGTATTCCAACTGGGCGGCAAATACTTCCATCTGCCTCGCGTAGAGGCGCTTTTCATCGTCACGCAGCGAGTCCCAGGCAGGAAGCTCGTCAATACGTTCGGTCAGTTTCGTATTTTGCGGGATGATACCAAGACGTTTCTGGTTCGCCATGATCTCTATGCGCGCCTGGTCCCAGCCCATGTCAAATTTGCCGGCATACTTGTCGAGATAATCATCAGGAGCATGGTGCGGTGAGTGCATTGATCCCGAAGCCCATAACATCATGAATGGCAAATGAGGTTTTAGTGATTTGTGTCCGGTGATCCACTGTATCGCGCGATCGGCAAGATCTTTATCCAGGTGCTCGGTCTTGTGATACGGCTCAGGTGTGTGGTCATTCCACATCACCGGGATGAAGGTCCGCTAATGGCTTCCGGCGGAACTTCAACTCAGGTAAATCAGCCCTATTTTCGGGTCAGGCCAAGTGCTGCTTTGGGTCGCAAGCGGCTATTCGATACCTGACATGATTTCTAGGGCCGAGCGCCCAAGCTAGTATAAGGGGCGTGACAACTGTCGATGCCTTCTCAGGGCACAATCGCGACGCCCCACGGTCGTTCTCCGACCTTAATTCGGGCCACCACCTGCAGGGTTTCCACTTCAACCACAGACACATCATCCGATGGGCCGTTAGCGATATAGAGTTTTCTCCCGTCCGGCGTGATGGCAATGCCCCAGGGGCGTTTGCCGATTTCAAACGAGGCGATAACTTCATGGGTTGACGTGTCGATCACGAAAACACGATCGCCATCGCCGGTGGTGACATAGACTCTCTTTCCATCGGGGGCTACAGCAACGCCCATCGGCCTTACCTTGTCGCCTTCCAGTTTGACTCTGTGGGTCACTCGATGGTTTTCCGTGTCCACAACCGAAAGGGTCCAGAGCGTCTCTGACGTGACGTAGGCGCGGGAACCATTTGGCATGAAAGCGACGGCACGAGGCCCGCCCCCAACCACGAAGGTCGCCGTGACTTTGTTCGTTTCAGTGTCAATGACGGACACCGTCTGGCTCGTCTCATTCGTCACATAGACGATCTTCCCGTCGGGGCTCAAGGCTACGCCCTCGGGCTCCTTTCCCACAGCAATGGCTTGAACCATCTTGCCGCTCGCCACGTCCACCACGCTGACCAACGATGCATCTTGGTTGGCGACGTACAGCTTCGTCCCGTCACGGCTAGCCACAAATTGCTCCGGATTCGATCCTCCAGAAATGACCTTGACGAGCTCGTTGCTGAGGGTGTCGATAAGACCTATGCCGCCCGCTTTCTGGCCAGTGGGGGGAAGGTTTCCCTGGTGCGCGCTTGCCGGGGAAAGGGAGGAGCCGCTCAAGGCAACATACACAGTCTTTCCGTCCGGGCTCACCTGAATTTCTCTAGGCCGGCTCCCCACCGGAATTGTGGTGAGGACACTGTCGGTGCCCGCGTCAATCACAGTGACGTCGCCCGAGCCCTCATTGCTGACGTACACCCGGGGAGACGACGCGGCCTCGGAGGCTGTCGGCTGGGGGGACGCGACAGCATCGGTCTGAGCTTTCTCGGGCGCGCTACCTGTCTGCGCTTCGGGCCAGTCCGCCGGTGGAATCCAGGCCCCCCCGTTCGGTCCAACCTCATCTGGCCTCCCCGGAGGCAACACCTTCTCACTTCTTGCCCTGACATAGATATAAATGTCGGTGATCTGTTCGTCGTCGAGCAGTTGATTCCACGCCGGCATCCCCTTCTCGGGGGCTCCATCGCGAGCGACCCGGAGAAACTCCTCGTAGGGGAGCAGCGGTTCTCTCAGGTTCGGTGCCAGGGGACTGCCCAGGGCATGCTCGCCGTGACATCTGGCACAGTACACATGCCACCATTTCCAGCCATTGTAAACCCGTTTATAAACCGTTGAAGCGTCCTGAGGGTCCTGGATGGCGGCCTCCCCAATGCTCCGGAGATTAGCCGAAGTCCCCAGGATCCAGACCAAAAGTGCGAGGCAAATGACCGTCACTGTTCTCAAGATGCGGTCTTTTGAGATCTTGATGAGCGACTCACTCACTGAGCTGCATCTACCCTGTTATCCATGAGGGGCACTCCATAATCGGTCAGGATCTTTCTGATTTCAGCTCGCTTCCTGTCAAGCACCTCTTCCAATCGGGCTTTGAGGGTCTTTTCACCGTGTCTGACCCCCATCGAGATATCGAAGGCAAAAGGCAGATCGCCCTCGCCAGATGGGACAGGCACTAGCTCCAACGCCGCACCCTGTTTCTTCGCAAAGTACCCAGCGACGGGCCCCCATACAATCGCCACATCGATCTCCCCGGTGGTAACTGCTTCGATGATCCTGCTGGGCCGATTCTCTGGCGAGTAAAAGGTGCTGTACCCGACCACATTCTTCACGATACCCCTTCTCGTTAACTCGTGGACAGGCGGGGGATTCGTGTAGTCGCTGCCAAGCAGATGCACGCCAATTTTGAGACGCCGCAGAACCGGATCATCCAGGGATTTGACGCGAATTCCCTTATCTTTGCGAAAGACGAAGACAAACGTGGAGCGGTAATAGGGCTGGGTCCAAAGAACCGGATCATACCCTTTCGGAACGCCCATCACTACATCGCATCGAGCCTCCTTCAGGGTAGCATTCAGGGTGTTCCGGATAAAGCCCATGCGTTGTCCCCACCAGACGTAGGTGGGGGAAGCTCCAAATTCTTCCGCGATGAGATTGCCGATTTTGTTTTCAAACCCCTCCAAGCGCCGGTTGGTAAAAGGCAGATTGTCGGGATCGGCACACATCCGAAACTGTTTCATCTCGCCTCCCCACGTGCTCACGATCCACAGAGCGTAGATCAGGAGGAGGAACAATCCAGAAATACCGACATGTCGTCTCTCGACCATAGGCCCCCGAGTCGCTGTCCAGCGCCACCGGCAGACCTGCGTCGCAGTTGGATGTGCCTCGCACTTAAGGAAGCGAGAAGACAGTCAACACGCCACCCAGGTTGCTATGTTGATCTACGTCTGCAAAAGCGCCAAGGGCTCCCAGCCCCGCAGTAGGATCTTCCGGGCCGATTCCAGCAGCAATCGCAATGCCTGACCATCCGCCGACACCCGATAGGATGGCGACATACTGCTTGCCGTCAGGGCCCATATAAGTGATCGGATTACCGATAATGCCGGAAGGGGTCTTGAACTTCCACAGGACTTCCCCGCTCTCGGCGTGAACCGCCTTCAGCCACCCTTCCATGGTGCCATAGAAGACGACATCACCGGCAGTGGCGAGGGCGCCTCCCCAGGCGGCTAAATTCTCCTTGACCCCCCACACCTTCTTTCCGGTGCTCGCATCCCAGGCCATGAACTCGCCCCTGTGCCCGCCCGGACCGGGAGAACTCACCACAATCGCGCCAACGTAGGGCTGACCCGCCTGGTATTTGATTTCAACGCCCTCAAGGTCCATACAAAGATTGTTGGTGGGAACGTAGAAGAGGCCTGTTCTGGGGGAGTAGGCGACGGGCTGCTGGTTCTTTGCTCCCATGGCAGAGGGACAGATGTTCTTGGTGTTCTTCGTCGCCGAAGTTCTCTTCGCGGGATCTTCAATGGGCCTCCCCGTGCTCATGTCTATCCCCTTGGCCCAGTTGATATACGCGAAGGGTTCGGCCGCGAGCAGCTCACCAGTTTCGCGATCCAGCGTGTAGGAAAACCCATTGCGGTCGAAGTTAACGAGGACCTTCCTGATCTTTCCGTCGATCTTCAGATCCACAAGAACATTCTCATTGATCCCATCATAGTCCCAGGCATCGTGGGGAGTCTTCTGGTAGGCCCACTTCGCCTTCCCGGTATCAGGATCCCGCGCGAAAATCGTCATCGACCATTTGTTGTCTCCAGGCCGCTGGTCGGGATTCCAGGTTCCAGGGTTGCCGGTGCCGTGGTAGAGAAGGTCGAGCTCGGGATCGTAGGAGTACCAGCCCCAAGTTGTGCCTCCCCCGATTTTCCATTGATCACCCTTCCAAGTCTCTACGGATCCCGGAAAGCCCACTTCCTCCTCTGGGCCGGTGCTGTACATGCGCCAGATCTGTTTGCCGGTATTCATATCATTAGCTGTGATAAACCCGCGGACGCCGTACTCACCCCCGCTAATGCCGCTAATGACCTTATCCTTAACCACCAGGGGAGCACTGGTGAGCGTCTCGCCCCTCTTGTAGTCTCCCTGCTTCGTCTTCCAGAGTTCCTTGCCGGTTGCGGCATCCAGGGCCACGACGTGGGTATCCAATTGGCACTGGAAGATCTTTCCTTCAGCGTAGGCAAGTCCCCGGTTGACCGTATCGCAGCAGGCGATCGCAATTACCTCTGGGTCCTGCTCAGGGGTGTACTTCCACTTGATCGGGGCACCCTCTCGCGCCAGGTCCAGGGCATACACCGTGTTGGGGAAGGGAGTATGGACATACATCGTGCTGCCTACCACCAGTGGTGCACCCTCATGTCCCCGCAACACGCCAGTCGAGAACATCCAGGCAGGCCTGAGATTCTTGATGTTATCGGTGGTAATCTGGCCCAGTGCACTGTAACGGGTACTGGCGTAATTCTTGCCCGGCATCACCCACTGTGTAACATCTTGCTGAAGCCGGAGAAGCTCGTCGTTCGCGAGAAGTAAGGAGGGTAGCGAAAAGGCTATCACCAGAATTAGTGTAAATAATCTCATCATAATGTCCCTCTTGTATGTACCAACTAAAAAATTGGAGATGGAACGACTCAGCCGTGCCAAACGGGACCGCACCTGCAAGAGTCAGCCCGGGTAGTGTCAACCAGAAGTACCGGCAGTACGCTCTCATACATCTCCTCCTTCCCTCTTGGGTTGAGACGAACTCGATCTCTTCCAATGCCACGGAATAGGCTCTAGAAATGAGTTGCTGATCAGTATAAGCGATAACAGTGGCGCTACGAAATTCTCAGCTCGAAAAGGCAAATTCCTATCTTCTATCTTCAGAGTTCGGTGTCGGGGGCTCTAATCTTGAATGGACACTTTTACACAAAGGCAAGCCTACTGAGTTTAAGTCCATTGCTGTATGGTCCTTTGCAAAATATAGCCACGTTTTATCTGAATGTGGCCATGAACATCAAGCGAGCTTATAAAATGGGCCTCGCCGCGTAAAGCCGCTCCTACGTTCGACAATTGAAGAGTCATAATAAATTGATGCTTTATTCCAGGAACTCCTCGCGTCTGGGAAATTTCCCCAAGTCCTTTTCCTTGATTTGCAGATACAGGACGCGTTCCCACCGGTGGGGGCAGAAGATATTTAGGATTCCGTCATCGATGAATACATCGAGGTAGGAGGTATTGTAGTCACGCCAGATATTGTCGAAATACGGCTCGAGGGCGGTGGCAAACACAAACTGCGGCTCGCGCCAGCTGTGGCCCCCATCTGCAGAGGTGGCAAACCAGATTTCAGAGCGGTCGTAATGCTGGACGCGGTTGCCACCCAGGTCCGCGGTTTGGATCTTGCTCCGATTGTGATGGAAGGCGATGAGCGTTTTGCCATCGGACAATTTGAATAACATAGGTGGCGCATCGGGATGAACTAATGGAGTGGGCTTTGGATAGGTCCAGGTCTTGCCGTCGTCCTCGCTCCATGCACCCCAAAGATGTCCCGCCGCGGTTCGGGTCATGAGAAACACCTTGCCTTTTCCAAGATTGATCGGCCTGCCTTCGTCCATACGGTTGAAACCCCTGGCATACCAGCCTCCATGACGCTGATGGGGCAGCAGTTCCCAGGTCTGGCCTTGGTCTTCGCTCCGCAATAGGTATTGCCGGGTCATTAAGGGTTTGTAAGACCAATCGGCCTCGTGGGATCCGAGCAACCAGGTGCCCGAATCGGTTTCCGTCATACGCATAACGGACATTCCACGGAAGTCAGGATCATTCTTGGGGCGAATGATTCTTACCTCTGACCAGGTCTGGCCGTCGTCATCGGAGTAGCGATATCCGATGGGGGTATTTTCCGAGAGGCCTAGCTTTTCAGGTTCATACATATCCCATATTGGTTGCGTACCGAAGGAATATATACGTTCGGAATCCTTGGGAATAAACGGGATGAAGCCATGTTGATTATAATCGATATCGAAGGCGACTGTTGGGCCTTCCCACGTTTTTCCTTTATCTTTGGACCGGTAGGCAAGTATGTCGTTGACCTTTCCTTCGCCCCGCTTGCCGGCGCCACCATAATGTCCGCCATCGGGAAACATTACCAGGTAATCGCCTTTCGGGGTCACCGTGCCGCGAATTTCATACAGTCCTCGCTTGGCATCGCGAGCCCGGTGAATTATTTTGCCGTTAACATAGGGAGCTGAAATGATTCCCAAATCCCGATTTAACTTTAACCTCTTAGGAAGAGCTTCCGTATTGAATTCCTTGTTCTGAATAATGACCGATTCGGCGATGGTTGTCGGGCTTTGTTTCATGTAGGCTGGGCTTATGAAGGCGAATAGAGATGAGGCGGTTAGCAATAGGATTTTTTTCATAGATTTTATTGACGGTTAGCGTTGGGGTTTTTGGCATAAGAATAAGGAGGCGAGAAAGCCAACTCCCACGCAGACCCCAATGCCAACCAGGCCGTAGAGCATGCTGTTGGTCGAGGTGAAGTACTTGGCGTAAGTGAGGGAGACAAGGCTAGCGCCTAGGCCAATCCAGGCGTGCAAGCGATTGGCCTGAGGAACGAGTATGCAAAGCAGGAAAAGTCCCGCCAGCGGACTGGCAATCAAGCCGATTAAGCTAATGAAGAAGTCGAAGAGATGTCCGATCTCAAGGGTGGACATCACTAAGGCGGTAATTGTACCCAGAATTCCAAGAAAGGCGATTAGGATACGGGCAAAGTTGAGTTGATGATGATCGGCCCAATCGGACTTGAATCGCTTTACGAAGTCGTTGGAAATCGCTGTGCAAATGGAGTGCATGCTGCTGTCCAAGCTGGACATGGCGGCCGCGAATACTCCGGCTATAACCAACCCAGCCAGTCCGGCTGGCATTTCATGGGCTACAAACCAAGGGAGAATTTGGTCGTTTTTGTCTAACGGTCCCAGCAGATCCGGGTTCACCTTGTAAAAGACGAACAGGGCGATCCCCATGAGGGCGAATAGAATTGTGGCGGGTATGGAAAGAAATACATTGGTCCATACTGCCTTTTGGGCTTGCTGTTCGGTGGAGGTGGTCAGGTAGCGTTGGACCACAGCTTGATCGGAGGTGTAGGGGACCAGAGCATTGGAGAAGATGGCGGCAAATAAAAATACCAAAAAGGAATCGGCCGCCCAGGACCATTCGATGGCTGGGAAATTAAACTTTCCCGCTTCTCTGCCTAAAGAAACTACAGTCGAGAAGCCTCCTTCCAGGTTTAAGGCGATCAGGATCAGGGCCAATAAAGCTCCGCCGACCAATACGATGACTTGCAGTACGTCGGTCCAGATGACTGCCTTAATCCCTCCGAATGCCGTATAAACGGTACTGATGATGCCCATCGATATGATGCAGGAGGTCAGATTGAATCCCGTGACGGCCGATAGGGCGAGGGCCGGCAGGAATATGACGACGCCCATGCGAAAGAGTTGAAAAAGAATGAAGGAGGCGCTGCCGAAAAGCCTCAGTCCCAGATCGAACCGATCTTCCAGAAGTTGGTAGGCGGTTACCGCATTCAGCCTTCTCAACTTCGGAATATACATGTAGGCGATGATGGGGGCCACCAGAACAATGCCCACGTTGAGCAGAATTACTCCCCAACTGGTGGCAAAAACCCGAGCCGGAAGAGCAAGGTAAGTGATGGCACTCAAGGCCGTACCGAAAATACTGATACCTGCAGCCCACCAAGGAATGGAACGACCTCCGACATAAAAGTCTTCCGTGGATTGGGTCTTTCGGGCGCAAACGAACCCGACTACCAACAACCCCCCAAGATAGGCGATCAGAGTGATCCAATTGAGGGCTCCAAAAGAGGATGCGGTGGGAAGGCTGGCCACTTTCCATATCTTAGGGGTGCGGACGCGTGGCCGAATCTCGCCCGAGGCAATGATGTAGTCGTCTCCCCATTTGGCGACTTGAGTGGTAACATGGTTTTGGGGGAGCTCTCCTGCCTTTTGCCAGGTATCGTTCAGAGCGTTGTATCCCCAAACCTGTTTTGGAAATCCCGGGTGTTTGTCCTTAAGGTCATCAGCTTGGTGAAAGAGGGTTCCGTCGGCGCCTCCCACTACCAAGATATGGTTTTCTCCAGCCGGGAAGGCTTCACCAGCCATGACACACACGGGTGAGTCGGAGACTCGCTTCCATCTATTAGTTCCCGGGCTGAACGCGTAGGCGTCTTTCAGAAACTCCAGTTCTCCATTCTCACCGACCCGCCTGCCGCTAAAGACATAGACCTGGTCTTCTTTGCCGTTGTGCTGGGCTATGGTGAGGTTCAGACCTCGGGTCGGTCCGGGCCAGCCAGGCAGTTCTTGCCAGCCCTCCTCTACCTTTTCCAGATCCAGCATCCAGAAATTGTTCATAGCCGAGGCCAGGTCGTTCGTTTCGGTGCCACCCGCCAGATAGACTTTGCTGCCCAAGGTTGAGGCGGCGGTGAAGGCAATCGTGGTTGGAAGGCCGGGAAGAGATTCCTGTTCTACGGTTTTTGTTGAATCATTCCATTTTAGGAGGAATACGTCATTGTAAGTACGTTCTGCATCATTTCCGCCCATGCAAAGGACACCCAGGTCCGTTGAAACGGATGCGCCGTAACCCAAGGGTCGGGGTAGCTTTCCTGCATTGTGCCATTGTCCAGATCGGTCCAACACCCATTTGTCGTCATGCCACACCTTATCTTCGCCCCAATAAGGTTTGGGAAAGTTGGCTCCGCCCGCGACGATAAGGGCATTGTTATGAACTCCGACGAAGGGACCTGCCACGCCGAGAGATTCGGTTTGTTCGCCAACGGGAGGCAGGTCGGCAGTGTGTGTCCATTCGAGATAGTCGGGGTTCGGTCTTGCGGCAAACAATCCGGTTACCATGAGCCACAAAGCACAAAGCAGGAGTATAAAATTGCGTGGGATACTGGGAGTAATCAATACTATTTAGGGTAACAAGTTGGGTGCTTCTTTCTTCTTAGCGTATGATTTTACTTGAAGGTAAGTTCAATCGGAAACTCCGGTTCACTTATAAATTGCAGGTAAAAGGAGGGGACGATCATGCAAAACTTGGTGGCTACAATGGCAGCCACAGCCATCCTGTTATCCAGCACCGTACTGGCGGCTGAAGATTGGTATCCGTCAAAATACGGCCCTGATGACACAATTGGGGCGGCTAACAACCTGAGCCTTGAAAAGGTACTTGAAGCCGTCAAACTCGTCAAAACCGGCAAGACCTATTCGTTGGCAATCGAGACCGGACGTACCACGCCCGCCTATTTCCCACGGTCATTTGAGCTATTCGTTGTGCCAACAGGAGTTGACGCCACCGGCCAGCCTGAAAGCAAGAGCCTCCATACGGGCAACGACGACCTTCTCCAAACCTGGCTCGGCATCGGGACGCAAATCGATGGGTTTGGCCATGTGGGCATCAATCACCGATATTACAACGGGGTCCATGCCTCAGATTTTGTGGATCGTAAGGGGCT
Organism: Acidobacteriota bacterium; assembly: GCA_965248635.1. Classification (GTDB taxonomy): domain Bacteria; phylum Acidobacteriota; class UBA6911; order RPQK01; family CBDAPI01; genus CBDAPI01. The sequence goes on from OZ252114.1 coordinate 2,610,424, forward strand.
CAAGAAGTTCGGCACTCATACGATCCCTCCTATCGTCACTCGCGGCGTCCTGCTCGACATGGCCGCCTATTTCGGGGTCAGCATGGTATCCGAAGGCACGGCTTATAACCGTAAGGAAATTGAGGGAGCGGCCCGCCGCCAAGGAGTTACTATCCGCAAAGGTGATGTTGTCATCTTTCATAGTGGCTGGATGCAGTTGCTCGGCAAAGAAAATGAGCGTTGGGTCTCAGTACATCCAGGTCCGGGCGTGGAGGGAGCCGAGTACCTCGCGGACCTCGGTGTAGTGGCGGTTGGCGCCGACACCGCAGCGCTTGAAGTAATCCCCTGGGAAGACCCGGAAAGAAGTGCTCCCGTGCATCAAACTCTGCTGGCAAAGAACGGAGTCTATGTTCTTGAAAACATCCGCACAGAAGAACTTGCCCGGGACAAGGCTTATGAGTTCCTTCTCGTTATTGGCCAACCCAAATTCGTTGGAGCCGTGCAGATGGTAATCAACCCGATTGCGATCCGTTAGGCTAGCTATCGTAAGTCACATGTCACGATCCTTTCGAGTTGCCGTGACCGCCGACCTGTTAACCAATCCGCAGCTTTCGGAAACAGGTTTTTCAGCGTTCGAGCCCTACCAATGGATCGAGACCAGACCCTTCGACCAGCATCGCCCCGAGATCGGCCCCGACCAGTACGGCGACGCCAACGGCATTATCGTGGGCAGTCCAGCGGTCACGGCTCGGACGGTAGCCGGTGCCGACGACCTGCTGGCCATCGGCCGTTTTGGAGTCGGCTATGACAAGGTGGACGTGTCCGCCTGCACCAGCGCCGATGTACTGGCACTGACCACCCCGGGTGCGGTTGACCACTCGATGGCGGAAGGCACCGTCAGCTGGATGTTGGCTCTGTGCCACCGGGTTCGGGCAAAAGACCAGGTGGCACGTACGGGCCGGTGGGAGTTGAGAGGGAGTTTGTCAGGTAGTGAACTGCGCGACCACACATTCGGCGCGGTCGGCCTGGGTCGGATTGCCCGCAGGGCGATCGAGTTGCTCCAGGGCTTCCGTATGAATCCGCCGATCGCCTTTGACCCGTTCGTAAGCGAGGCGGACGCCGCTGTCCTGGGCGTACAATTAGTCAGCCTGGATCAACTCATGTCCGAGGCTGATTTCGTGTCCGTCCACTGTCCTTTGTCCGACAGCACGCTCGACCTGATCGGCGCTAAGGAAATCGCCCTCATGAAACCGACCGCCTTTTTGATCAACACCGCCCGCGGCGGGATCATCAACGAAGACGCGCTGTTTACCGCATTGCAGGAGCAGCGCATCGCGGGGGCGGCCCTCGACACCTTTGTCGGTGAGCCTCTGACCACTCCCCCTCGGTTCAGCCGGCTCGACAACGTCGTGATGGCACTCCACTGTATCGGCTTCAGCCACGAACTGTTTAGAGATATCGGGGGGGCGGCCTGCCAGAGCATGATCGACCTGGCACAGGGAAAGAGACCCCGAGGCGTGCTCAACCCTGAGGTTTTCGAGCAGCCGGGATTTCAGGAAAAATGGAAGCGGGTACAGCTTTCCACCTGATGATGAACAGGGGGAGGCATGGTATACGCGATCTTCACCCGGATCTGGTGCTTCTTCAGGCAAGTGTTGTTGAGCCAGGCCGGCCCTAGCATGCTCAACTTCGTGATGAACAGTCTTTCCGGGGGCCCGACCTCGTGGGCCCCCCGCTTTAAGCCCGGATTATGCAAGAACCGTAGTCCGGTGTTGAAAAACGACTCGAGAAGTGGCCCAACTCGGAAGCGGGCAGGTGTGACAGGCGGATTTGCGAAGAATATGGGTTGGCGAGGCGTTTGAGTGGTTTGGGGAGTGAATTTCAGACAGATCTGGGCCTGGATGAGTGTCGGAAGCGGTTTTCCGGGGGAGCTGGGAAAAGCTAACTGGAGTTCAGGCGACTCAAGACGAGGTGGAAGAGGGGTTGTTCGGGGAAGGCTGAGGAAAGATGGACCCAGATGCGTCGAGTGGTTTGTCGGATCCGGGCCCCAATCTTGAGGACCCGACGACGTAAGGTTTCGATTTCGAGCTTGTGCCAGGGGGTTCCGTGCAGATAGTCGCGCAGGCGCACGAACATCTGGTAAGCCAGTGCATGCAGGAGGAGTCGAAACTGATTGGCCAGGAATCGATGACAGCTGAGTCGGTCCATGCTCAGATGATTCTTGAAGGCCTTGATGAAGTTCTCGGTCTGCCCTCGGTTTGTGTAGTGGTCATAAAGTGATTGGGAGCAGAGATCGTCCCGGTTGGTGACTACAAAGCGACGGTTGATCCCACGCTGATCGACCTCCACTTTGACAATGACGCGACGGGATCGATCCCAGCTGTGGGCTCGATAAAGAAACTCGTCAAACTGACGCTGTTTTTCCTCCAGCTCAACGAACCTCAGCCGAGTCGAATCCAGCAGCGGCTCGACCACTCGCTGCAGGCGAGGGTTTCGACTTAACCCAATGACATATTGGAGTTTATTCTCTTCACCTTCACAGAACTCGTAGAGCCGAGGCGTGGCAAAGCCGCTGTCGGCCCGAATCTCAATCTCGACATCCGTCCCCACTCCTTGTCGGATGGCCTCCACGACGCGCTTCAAAACGGGCACGATGTGAGAGGCAGCCCCCTTGTTGCCAGGTCTCAACATGGCACACACCAGGTCTCCCGTGGCGGCATCGAAGATCAGCAAAGGATGCAGAATGTGGTTTCGGTAATACCCGTGGTAGAAGGAGAACTCCTGTTGGCCGTGAGTGTGGTCATCGGTACTGTCCAGATCCAGGATGATCTTGCTGGGGCGTCTCTTCTTCAGGGAGCGCACATAACGGCCTAGCAGCCACCGGCTCAGACGTATCAGATCCTTCTTGGTGACGGAGTTCTCCAAACGGGAGAAAGTCGGCTGGGTGGCCAAGTCGGGATCGCTCTCGGGCAACTGATCACAGACTGTCTTGAGCATCGGATCCGAGCGCAGCGTATCGGCGTCGTTACAGTCTTCGTAGCCGGCCACGATCTGCAAGACTCGTTGTCGGATCAACTTCAACAGGTCATGACGAATGTAGCGTTGGTCTCGACTTTCCGAAATACAGGAACTGAAGCCCTCGCACAATCGATGTTGACGATCCAGCGATCCAAACAACAACCATCCTGCGTCGGAAGTGAGGCTCCCCCCATCAAAACGAGCCGTGATGTTTCTGTGGCTATGAAATGGCAGGGTATTCTGGCAGACTGTTTTTGACATTGCCGTAGCTCCTGTTTAGGGTCTTTGTTTCTCTAAACCCTTTTATATCAGAGAGCTACGGCCTTTTTTCTGGGCCCAAATCTCACTTGAATTTAGATCTCCTGCATAATCCGGGTTAAGCAGGCCTTCGAAGGCTTTACCCACACGTTAATCGTGGGCAGCGGTACCGGAAAATCCCTTCTACCGGGCGAGAACGTAAAGAAGCAGTTGAGCAGCATCGTCAAGGAACTGCTGCTGGCCTTCTATGCGTTCCTGACGGACGAGTCCATTGCGGAGGCCGTTTCCCGGGCTCAGAGCTTCCAACCAGCTAATGACGAGCTGCGCCTGGACCAGATCGCTGTCGCCAACGCTCTTTCAGCGGCACGGGCGCGCACCGCCTCAATGGGAACCGGCACGGAAGCTTTCGTCAAGGACTGGTTTTAAGTCGATGCAGAGAACTGCCAGCCTCGTCTCGGCACTGCTAACTCCGTTTCTCGCTTTTCCTCCGACCGCACCTGTGGTCATTCCGGTGCAGACAGCCGTGCGTCGCCTGCAGACGTTCCTTGGACATGCTGCAAAGTTCTTCAAGGCCAAGAACCTCATCGACGCCGGCCAACGAGTTTACCTGCAGATTCCGGGCGATCTCGACCGCATCGTCCGCATCTCCTTTAGCGAGGCTTCCAGTCCCGCTTTCCCGGCGCGGCGTTCGCCCGCACGCTCACTGATTCCAGCTGCCGGCGTCGCGGCTACCAGCCGGACCGCTTTCCTGTCGACGGGATCCGAATTCCAGGCGAGTCTGGATCAAGCGATGCAGTTTGTCACTAACGACCGGTTCCAGGAGCTGGTCGACCATGTTCCAGCCCTGCTGGCAAGCGACGCGGCGTTCGAAGCTGAGCTCCGGGCTGCCATCGGACCAGCTCTCGGCGCTCTCTTTCCAACCATCGATCAGGACCCCTCGTCGCGGCCTGCCTTCGAGTCGGTGCTGGACAGCACCCTCGCTTCCGTGACCGCGCGAATGCTGCTTTACTTCGACATTCTTTCCTATGTTTCAGAGGCCACGCAGATCGACTCCTTCGAGGACCCCGACTACCTGGAGCGCAAGGCCGAGCTGCTGGCAGAGTTCGTGACTGTGCGTGACACGGTGGAGGCCCTCCATTCCGCGACCGAGGCCGTGAACGAGGCCGCCGCTGAAGCCGGAACCGGCGTGGCAACGGCCGTCATCACTGCAGCTGTCGCGAGGTCGGGCGGCGTGGAGATCACGTCGATTCCTCCGGGCCCGGAGAGCTTTGAAGTCGTCGCGGAGATTGAGAATGTCTCCGACCAGTCGATTGCGGGCCTGGAAGCCGAGATGCCGAGCCTGGATGAGGTGCTCGGCGTTTCATTTCAGTCTCCCCAACGCATCAGCCTCCCGACTCTGGGTCCCGGCCAGAGCACTCAGGTGAACTGGGAACTGACTTGCGACCCCACAGAGCAGCCGGCGGCGCTCCCGCTGACCGTGATGCTGGAAGTTGTGCCGGAGGACGCGGCCTTCATACCGGGCTTCTTCCAGCTGCTTCTGCCGATCGTGGAGGTAGCCGATGCGGATGAAGATGGACTCCCTGACAGCTATGAAACCGAGTTCGGCCTGGGCGTCAACCAGGTCAGCAGCCAGGAAGACAAAGACGGGGATGGGCTGCTGAACTACTCCGAGTATCTGATCGAAACGCGTCCCGACGATCCGGACACCGATGACGACGGTGTATCCGATGGCGATGAAGTGGAGGCGGGCTCCGATCCCCTCGACCCGGATTCGACACCGGACAGCGACGCTCGGGAGACTGGCGATGTGAACAAGGACGGAGCTATCAACATTCAAGACGTCATCTTCCTGCTGCGTTACCTTTCAGGAGAAGGCCTTGCACCCTTCCCGCTGTCGCTGGGCGACGTGAACGGGGACGACCACGTCGACATCGAAGATGTGACCCTGCTACTCAACCAGACGGTGCAGGGGCAGTGAGCCACAGTTGGTGAGGTTTAGCATGAAAAACGCGATTCTCCGATACGGATTGCCAGTGTTGCTGGTCACTCTGTCGATCAATCAGTCCTCAGCCCAGGTCGGATTGGCGGTGGAAAACGTCAACGCAGCGGCTAACTCCATCGTTGTCGTCCCGATCGTACTGGAGCAAGCGGACAGCCTGGTTTCTGCGCTGCAGTTCAGACTGACTTTTCCGGCCGGCAGCCTTTCGGCGGTCGAAGCACCGGCGGTCTTTGTCTCTGAGGTGGACAGCGCCCACCGGGTGCTTTCGGATTCGTCGGCCGGCGGCGTGTCCGTCGTTATTTTCTCTAGTGCTCTGGAAACCCTGCCCACCGGAGTCAGACCGGTGGCGCACGTTGTCTTCGAAGTGCAGGGAGGCAGCCCAGGGACCGAAATCGCCATTGATATCACCGACGCCCACGCGTCGGGCCCGACTGGAACCGAGATCCCGCTGGCGGAAGAAGGCGGCACGGTAACGATCAGCGATGACCTCAACAGCCCTCTCGGGGGGGCGAACCGCCAGGTGTTCCCGCAGATCGCCAATGGTACCTTTCCCGGCGGCGTGTTCTTCGTCTCCCTGGTTTTCGTGAACCGCACCGAGATCGAGGCTGACGCTCGGATCAGGTTTTTCAAGTCGGACGGCAGCGAGTTCGAAGTGAGCCTCGTGTCCAGGCTGGCCGGGAGCGGCTTCGAGTTCAAAGTGCCGCCCGGGGGCTCCGTGTTTCTCGCCACTGACGGCAGCGGGGACCTGGCCACCGGCTATGCGGTGCTCGACTCGAACCTGCCCGTCGGCGGCACGCTGGTTTTCACCTGGAACGACGGCACTCAGTCGACCATTACCGAGGCCGGTGTGGGCGCCTCTCCTGTGGGAACACGGTTTTTTATCCCGCTGCTCGTGAGCCCAGGAGCCACCGACACGGGCCTGGCTCTGGCCAATTTTGGGTCGGGATCGTCCGACGTCGACTTCGTGTTGAAGGATGCATCGGGCCTGGAAGTCGCCACTGACGATCGGTCCTTTGCAGCGGGGACGCACGTCTCGCTCTTCAGCACCCAGCTCTTTCCGCAACTCAACTCCGGTGGCGTCTTCGAAGGCTCGATGGAAATCATCTCCTCGGTGCCGGTTTCGGTGATCACGCTCAAGCAACTCAGTTCTGGCTTGCTGACGACACTCCCGGTGGTTGTGCCTCTAAACTGATTGTTGCGACTTCGTTCGGTCGAGGCCTCATCTCCAAACCCCACGGGCGCGAGCTAGCTCCCCAGACCCCTCCTGGGGCTTCTTCAGCCACAAGAAGAACGCCTGTCCACTAATTCTCATCGTGGTTCGAAGTGCTCGCCGAGGAAGATCATTCAAATCTGCGACCCGACGGCTGCGCCCACAGGCTCTCTCACTGGTTGGATGGAGTTTTTCGGGTGGACAGTGGTCTTAGAGAGGGAGAACTTGACAGGTTCTGTCGGGTCGTCGATGCTGGCGGTGGCGTAACACGAGAGGAGAAACCACCATGGCCACAGATATAGTAAAACAGATTCGTAGAAGGACCCGCCGGAAGTTTTCCCGCTGATGAGAAGATCCGGATCGTCCTGGAGGGGCTTCGGGGCTAGATCCCGATTACCGATGAAAAGCGGGACAAGCGCCGCCACTAAATCTTGAAGGGGAGGTCAGAATGAACTACACCCAAAGCGGGCGCCGTTTTCCGCGGCGGCGGTTCTTGAAAGTGGCCGGCTCCGCCGCGCTTGTCGCCGCCCACAGCTCCGAGTTCTACGAGATTGCCACCGCCGCACTGGAGTCTCCGCTTGCCCGGAACCCTCTCGCCCGCAAGCTCCTCCAAATGTCCGATCCGCAACTGGAGAAACTAGAGCAGGCCCGTCAGAAAGGTCTCATGGAACTTGCGCCGGTCAACCTGCCGACGCCGGATCGCTACTCAGGCGACAACGACCACTTTGGCTGGCCGGTGGCCACGATGATTGACGACACGCTAATCGTCTGCCACCGCCGCAATCTCGGCCACAAAAAAGCCTCCTACCAGGAACAGGATCAGACGTCGAGCTACTCCGTCGTGGTGTCCTCCACAGACGGCGGCAAGAGCTGGTCTGAGCCTTACGACCTCCGCGATTGCATCAAGCCGGAAAACCGCAACCGGGGCGGATTTACCCCTCTTTCACATCGCTATAAGTTCAACCCGAAGCAGGACCCCTATCTGGGCTATAAGCTGCACCTGATCGCAATCGGAACGACCAAAGACGGCGGCGTGGTCGTGATCAGCGATCATGGCGCGTTCCGCTCCGACAATAAAGGGAAAACGTGGAAACATTTCTCAAAAGCGTTCCGCGAAGACACGATGGAAGGCCTTCGAGTCAGCCGAAAGACGCCCGCCGGTCCTTCCGGAAAGCCCATGTCGACACGGAGAAACTCAAGGCCTTCCTGACGGAAGGAGGAAAGACATGAACACCAAGATTCCATCAACAGACGCTCATTTATGGCACGGTCCGAGATCTCAAAGACATGGTCTCTACCAGCAGAAACTGGTAACGAACAGATGGCAAAGAGGCAAGCACTTCGAGCAAGACCAAGCCCGGTTCAAACACCCGCACCTAGCGTAGCCGAGCTAGAGATAAAGAGCGCGTAGCAGATTTACGTCAGCAGGACGAAGGAATTAAAATAAACTGCCGATGCGTCACGTCATCATCATCGTGCTACTCCTGGCATCGAGGTGTTCAGCGCAAGCGCCGACGCCGGGGAAAGCCAATGCCCCCAGCAACGCACCGCCATCAACAGCCGCTGGCGCCAGCAAGGATGCACACATGCCAGTGGTGACCAACCTCATGCCGGCGGACGGCGCCACCGCGGTCACCCGCAGACCGTTGTTCGCCGCCGACATCGCTCATCCGCAAAAGAAGCGGATGGATGTTGTATTTGAGATCGACAACGACGGCGACTGGACAACGCTGAAGACGTTCACCGGTGTCGGTGATGGCCGCTATACCGTAAAGGCGCCGAAGTTAGCCGGCTTCGCCAGCGAGTATCGCTGGCGTGTCCGCGTCTCCTCCGGCGACAACACTGGTGTGGCCAAGGCGGTCTTTACCACCGAGCCTAAGGCGCACTATCTGGGCATCGCCTATTGCATGGGGGTCTCGTGGACCGCCCAGTCGGTGACCGGCAAGGGCCGCTTTCGCCTCGCCTATGAGTATCATCCGTATCAATGGAAGGAACTGAAGAACGATCATTATGTCATGACCCGCGAGTATGACCGTGACCAGGGCTGGATCGAGAAGGGGTACACGGTGGCCGAGAAGAAAGGTATCGATCAGGAGCAATCACTGCTCGCCTACTGGGACCATCGGCTGTGGTATGCATGGAAAGACCGGGATACGCACCGCATCGAATATCTCTCCGGCTCCTAGGAGGAGCTGCAGGAGATGGACCAGTCAAAAGCGACGTTGATCTACTCCACGAAAGACCAGCCTGAGCAGAGCGGACAGTTCCCGGGTATCTACTCCTTCGGCCCCGACAAGGGCTGGGTGCTGGCGTGGATCCATGACCCGAACACTATCTACTACTGGGAGTGGACGAAGGCGACCAAAAAATTCAGCGGGCCGCACAAAATCGCGAGCCCTGGCTCCAACCGGCCGCGCGTGCTGCAGATCGACGAACAGACCCTCCTGGTGTACTACCAACGCCCCATGGGAAACACCGCCGGGACGATGCATTACGTCAAGAGTAGCGATGGTGGCCGCACCTGGGGTAAGGACGCCGACACCAAGATCCCGTCCACCGGCAATGCCGCCGCCATCGACCGTTATGGCGACACCTACTTCATGATGCTCAGCGACGACACCCGCGGGGTGACGCTGCGCACCAGCCGTGACGGCACCAATTGGGGCGAGCCCCGGGTTATCTACAATGAAAGCCGCGAAAATCCCGGCGACGGCACGTACAGCCGCTGGGAAAATGGCTACTGGCACCCCGTATTCAGCATTGTCGACGAGAGCACCATCCTCTGGACTGTGACCGAGAAGGCGGAGCTCGACACCTGGGGTTGGGGTTGGCGCAAGCAGTTTGGTGGAACCTTTGACATCGACACCGTCGACGCCGATGTCGGTACACCGGATAAACCGTCGCCAAAACCCGGAGCACGCCTGGATATGCCTTTTCCGGACGACGTAGAACGGGTAACGCTGCAGGTTACGGCACACGGCAAGGAGACCATGGACGTCTCTTTCTTCTGGGCCGACGGCACCTATATCAGCACCCATAAACGAGTCAGCGACGGTGAGCGCGCCAGCGTCACCGCTGAACTTGCGCCGGGGGCGCTGGATCGCGAGTATCGCTGGTACGCCGTCGCCGGCGGCACCACCTACGGCTACTGGGGCAAGCCACTGCCGATGCCGGATCACAAGCGGTCGGATACCTGGGGCTTCCGACTTTAAATGATCTGAAGGTCCTAGCTGCGCATGCTGCTGGCGAGCGAGCTGACCCGGTTGAGGACCCCTGTGAACATCGCCTCCATGGACTCGATGATTGAGCCGAGCACACGAGTCGTCTGGTTGCGGATCAGCGCTTTCAGGGCCTCTTTTATTTTTCCGTCGAACTTATCCAGCAAGGCGAGGCCGGGCAGGAAGCCCGCGATCGTGCTGGCAGGATCTTTGAGAAGTCCGCTTGCGTCCTCGGCCAGAGCCGTGGCCGCCCGTGTCGCCAGAAAAAGTCGGTAAAGGCCTTCTTCGGTTTCCTCTGGCGGGGCAGGCTGCGAGTCGGCAAAACCTTTGAGCTGCTCGATTTCGTCACTGTAGGGCCTGGCCGGAAACAGATCGAGACTGTCGATCAGATTCACCGCTGCTGTGTTCTCCCCGAGCATCCCCAGCTCGATCGCATGTTGGATCACCTGGTCACCGCGATTGACCGCGCCCAGCTCGAAATCGGGAAGCGAGTTCCGAAGTTCGTCGACTTCGATCATCATTTCCTCCGGCACGCGCAGCGCCCGATCTTCGTGAGGCGGCTCAGCTGTCAGCTTGTAGGTGCCGCGCGCCAGGGGGAGCCGGTAAACCCCGTCGTCGTCAGTGAAATCCTCGATGATGTTCCCCACCAGCGGCTCCGCCGCGACGCGAGCTCGAACCAGGGGGATCTCAGCCCCTGATGTCAGGATCAGCACGCGGCCTGCCAGGGAAAACTGGTAGGTCGCCTCATCCCGGGCCAGCTCCATCCCGTCGCCGGCCAGGTCGGCCAGAACCGCCAGCAGTTTGAAGGTCGTCGCGTCTTCGGGCGCGAAGACACGGGTCGAGAGGTCGACCTGGCCCGGCCCCGTCGAGAGGTCGTCTACCTGGCCGTTGCCGTCAACCGGATCGATCAGGTTCCCCTGGCTGTCCAGCACGGCCAGCAGAATCGAGCCCTGGTCGGTCTGGGTGGCAATGTTGTAGTCGAGCGTCGCCTGGAAGGTTTGCTCACGCCCCCCCTGAATCACCATGGTGGGCAGGGGGTTGAGGTTCTCCATGCGGATCCGGTTGACGTGGTAGATCACCGAAGGCTCTGTGATCGTTTCCGGACCGGCTCCGGACGTCAGCAGCCCGTCGACTGTGATCGTGTTGGAATCGTTCGGGACTTCGACAGTCGCCTCGAGCGGCAGGCTGTTGAGGCCGGAGCTCACTCTTTCGAAGGGCGGCTCGACGAGCAGATCGCCCTCCTGATCCCGGATCTGAAGTTCCAGGAACCCCTCCTGGGCGCTGGTAAGGCGGAACTCGAAAACGGCCGCGACGGTGACCATTGCCGGGGCGCTGAGCGGTAGGGTGGGGTCCGGAGTCGTCATGACGAACTCCACCGAATCGCCCCGGTCGTAAATCACCTCACTTTCGACGGTGAAGTCCTCCGAGTTCGTCGGCAGGATGAAGGCGCGGACCGAAATAGAGTTGATTTCCGGGGTGACATTGGTCGCCGTTACCTCCGGAAAGACGATCGAACCGCTGGGCTGTTGCTCGGTGACCGAGATGTTCTGCAACGCTTCTCCCAGAATTCGGTTCGGGTCTCCTTCAGCCAAGACCCGGATGACCACTGTGCCACTGGTGTCGGTCACCAGAGTGTAGTTAACGCCGATCTGGGTGAAGCTCACGCTGAGGTCCGGGTTGACGGGGGGGAAGCCCAACGCCGGATCCGGAGAGATCGCGGTGATGCTGATCTTGTCCTGGGCCAGTTCGAGACAGTTGGAAAAGGAGGAAGTATTATCGTCGGGGTCGGTCGCCGTCGCCGTCACTGCCGGCCCCTGAAGCTGAAACGGGGCCACAAAGTTAACGCTTCCGCTCTCGTTCGTCGTCGTTTCCGGTAATGCGCCCAGGAAGATCTCGCCTTCACCGAAACCGGAGAGGTCGCATTCGGCGCTGGAGAACAGTTCGATTCGATACTTCGTATTGGGGGTCGCCGTCAGGCTGCCCTGAATGTTGCCGTCGGTGACCGAGGTCAAGACCGGCACGTCCGGGGCATTAGCGTTGATTCCCAACTGCCCGTTGGAGAAGATCGAGTTGCCCAGAATCGAGTGGCCCCCGCCCCAGGGAAGGACGACGCCGGCCAGCCCGTTGAACGCGATCACGTTGCCCTGGCCCGGTTCGGTTCCTCCGATCTTGGTGTTTTCAGCCACGATGAGCGCGATCCCGTTCGAATTGTTACCTCCAGCCAGGGTCCGATCGGCGTCGGTTCCAATGAAGTTCCCGCGAATCACGTGGTTGGTACCCGAGACCTGGATTCCGTCAAACTGGCTGCCAACCACGACATTGCCAGTTTCTTCGGAACCTCCCACCACATGGTCGCTTCCATGCACAGCGATCCCCACCCGCCGATTGCCCAGAACCAGCTGTCCCGCGGAATCGGTTCCGATCAGATTACGCTGAACCATGGTTGTGGTTGAAGTTGTGCTCAGGCTCAGACCGTCTCGGTTCCCCGTTATGACGTTGCCGGCCCCCTCCACAACTCCTCCGATGGTGTTGTTAGAGCTCTGATCGACCTGCACGCCGCGTCCCTGGTTCCCCAGGATCGCCGCGCCCGTCGCGTCCAGGCCGATGTAGTTACCTTGAATCAGATTCTGGCTGGAAGTGCCCTCCAGGGTAATCCCGTTGGTGTTGCCGGATATGACATTGCGGGCGGCACTGATTGTTCCTCCTATCGTGTTTCTGTTCGCATGGACGACAATCCCCGGTCGATTCCCGATTGCAGCGGTGCCGCTCGCGTCGGTACCGATATAGTTGCCCTGGACAAGATTGTCTGCAGCATTTACCAGCCGCACTCCTTGAGCCACCACGTTTCGACCCCCGGGCGACAGGCTGCCGATCGTGTTGTTTTCGGTTTTGGTAATGGCAATACCAATCCCAATGCCGCCGATCGGATTGAGCCCGCTGGCGTCCGTGCCCACGTAGTTTCCTCTTACCTCGTTGTCAATGGATCCGGCGTCGGAGGCATTTCGAGAGGAGATCTGGATGGCCGTTCCCCCGGTTGGCGCGAAGAGATTTCGCGCCTCGGCGGTGGTCCCCCCGATCTGGTTTCGGGGTGAATCGTCCATCCAGACCCACCCACTGGAGTCCGAGGTCTCGCCGTCGATGGTCCCGAAATAGTTGTCTTCGACGATGTTGTCACCGAAGTTTTGCAGCGTCAGTCGACTGCTGGCCCCGTGCATGGCCAGTCCACGAACTGTGGAACTCCCGATCTGGGAGAGACGGAGGGAGCCGTTGAACAGGACGCGTCCCTGACTGGTGCCATCAACCAGGATCGGCTCGGTGATGAGGGGCTGTCCGAATGGAGGATGCACCTCCGCAATGTCGAAGTCGATCTTGTCCAGACCCGGCGTCCCGTTGGCACTTCGAAGTGCGGAGTTCCAGTTGCACAGCGTGCTTTCGGGATCCGGGTCGAAATCACAGATGCCATCGTCGGTGAGATCGTTGCCGGCGAGATTCGTGTTGACAGTGTAGGTGTTGTTGGGCGTCGTCTGGACAACAATGACTCCCTCGGAGCCACCCGCCGCCAGTACCAGATCATCCAGCGCATCCGGACTCAGGCGCATCGGGAGAACCGCCATGAGTTCCCCGCTGGTCGAGTAAGTGACTTTCAGACTGGACGGGTTCGTGAAAGGATCGAATTCGACGCTCTGGCTGCGCCCGTCTCCCAGCAGCACGGCAAACCCCGACGACCCGGGTTCGAACAGGATCAGATCCTCCTTGGGGAAGGTGGAAACCCTCGCCGGGACGAGCCTCCGGACGCTTCGGACTGGAGTGCTCAACTCCTCGGGACCTACCGCCGACCGGGCCGGCCGGTGCCACAGCGTCGACGACGGGAAGGCGGCTGCTTCCGGAAAGCTGATCAGCTGGACTTCCCCGTTGTCGACCAGCGCCGCCAGCTCGTAGCGGTAGTCGCCCCTGAAATCTCCGGTTACGAGTTGCCGGATCTGGAAATCGAACTGATAGCTTCGGAACACAGCCGCCTCACCGGGTCGGGCAACCGAAAGCTTGCGATCCCTGCCTCGAATCAGAACGATCTCCCGGCCCGCGGCGGCTGCGATGTCAATGGCGGGATCCGCATCCAGCTGGCCCACGGTCAGGGCGGAGAGGGGGCCGTCGATCTCGAAGGCTTCGGGCCGGGCGCTCATGGCACCGTGCGGGCCCTCGTACACCCTGACCTCAGACCTGTCTCCGGACAAGCCCACTACCAGGTCACTGAGTCCGTCCCGCCGGTTGACGTCGCCCGCTATCAGGTGGGTGATCGGAATGCCCAGATCAGCCGAGCGCTCCAGATTCAGGTTTCCGGTACCGTCTCCGGTCAAAAAATGGAGGGAGTGGTAGCCTTCGGCGGCAGCCGCCAGGTCCAGGTGGCCGTCACCATTGAAGTCGCCGGCGGCAATCAGCCCGGGGAGGAACGACACGGCCACGCTCGCGACGGCTGCAAAGAAAGGCTGGTCTGTAAAAGCACCCAGCGCCTTCTTCTCCTGCGCGCCTGCAGAATTCGGGTAGATGGCGGCGAGATTCCCCCGATGGAATCGGATCAGCCCCCCGGACGGGCTCTCGACTGCAGTGATGAGATCTCGGATCCCATCTTCGTCGAAGTCCCCGGCCTGCATGGACACGATCGTCACTGCGTTGGCCTGCAGGGAGCTCTGCCCCGCGGCCCCGTCATCCGGCCTCCGGTACAGCCTTAGAGAGACCCACGGAAACTCTTGGGATGGCGTCAGCGCGGCTGCAGTCGGGGAAGCCTCGATCGATTCGAAGGCACGCGGAAGGGCCCAGATGAGGTCGGGGGCCAGCAGGATCAGGACCAGGTGGCCAGCGAGAATCCCTTTCGTGCTCGGCGGTGATGGCATTCAGACACAACCCATTCCGATTTGAGATTCTTTCTGCCCCAGCCAGACCGCGACGGGGGGGATGGACCGATTCTAGGACGCTCTGTCACCGTTGTCCACCAGTTCAGCCGATTTGAACCGGCTGGTCGTCAGAGACAAAACTGGGCAGGGCGCCCTTGAGCTCATCAACAAATGAGATCTTCTTAGAAACCCTAGCCACAGGGACACCCATGCGGTTGCAAACTTAAAAAAACCTAATGCCACTCTGATCACGTTCCGGGCCTCTCGTTACCAAGCCCGAACCCCGGGCGAGAAGATCAAGAAGAAACGGCTCGTCATGGGGCTGAAGCAGGTTGAACTGGCCGCCCTGCTCGGAGTTCACGAAATGACGATCGTGAACTGGGAGATCGGAAAGACTACACCGTCAGGACGGCGGCTCGATCTGGTCAAGAGGCACACCCGGCACCGGTTCGAGCAGCTCTGCCTTTTGAGAGCCGCGAGCCTTTGCGCGGAAGATAACCAACTCTCCGGGAACAGCAGGAAGCGGAGTTGAAGACGAACCCGTTGATGCTTCGGTTTGCCGCGTCACGGAAGAAGATGGCCGGTGAACGCTATCGACCGATCTACCACTACGTCAACCCGGAAGGACTTCTGAACGATCCGAACGGACTTTGCTTCTGGCAGGGTCGCTGGCACCTGTTTTATCAGGCCTACCCACCCGAGGATCCACGCCAGCACTGGGGGCACGCGGTGAGCGACGACCTGATCCACTGGCGGGACCTGCCCCTGGCCATCTACCCGAATCCCGAGAAGGGTTGCTGGTCCGGAGCGACGTTTGTGGAAGACGATCGCGTCATCGCCATCTACCATGGGTGGGGCGCAGGGACCATGGTGGCGGTATCGAGCGATCCTCTGCTCCTGAACTGGAAGAAGGTCACGGGAGGGCCGGTGATCCCGGTGAGGAAGCCCGGTGGGCCTCGGTTGCCGTACGGCGTCTTCGATCCCTGTATCTGGAAAAAGGACGGGATCTACTACGCGTTGACGGCAGGTGTCCGGCGGGAAGGACCTGGCGGAAAGCCCATCCGGGCCGAGTTCCTGCACCGTTCCAAGGATCTGAAAAGCTGGCAGTACCTGCACCCGTTCCTGGAGGACGATCAGTATGGCCTGATTGGAGACGACGGGGCCTGTCCTTATTTCTGGCCGATCGGAGACCGCCACATCCTGCTTCACTTCAGTCACATGAGCGGAGCCAAGTATCTGCTCGGAGACTATGACCAGCAGCGCGACAAGTTTGTCGTGACCGCCGGAGGGGACTTCAATTTTGGAGCATGGGACCCGGCCGGTGTCCATGCACCGTCCGCCTACCCGGACGGTCAGGGCGGGATCATCGCCATTTTCAACATGAATCCGGGAAAGCCCACCAGCGGCTGGGACCAGATCATGACCTTGCCGCGCCGCCTGACCTTGCCTCAGCGAGACGAGCTGACCATCGTCCCGGCGGGTGACATCGAATCCCTGCGCCGGGATCATCAGCGCGTCGAGGCAATGAAACTTCCGGCGAATCAAGAGATGGTGCTGGAGAACATCCGGGGGAACGCCGGCCTATAACTTCAGGGAGTCGGAGCCGCTCGGCTGGGTCGAAGCCCAATTAACGGCGGAAGGGGCCGACTTCAGACTGCATGCCGTAAGTGGGAACACTTCGGACAGCGGTAAGGTAACCTCTTTAAGATGGCGTGGATGAGGACCGACGAACTGCGGCCCAGCAAAATAGTCGCACTGATTGGACTGCCGGGCGCAGGAGTCAAGACCGTCTTTTCTGCGATCATGGAAGTGGGCGCCCTGGGCGACGGATCCCCGCAGAGTTTTGGCGCCCACCGCATCGCGGTTCTGCAGGTTCCGGACCCCCGCCTCGACCTCATTGCAGAGGTGTTCCAGCCCAGGAAAACCGTAGCCGCAGCCATTGAATTCATCGAGTTCCCGAGCCTTTTCGGCGACCGTCTGGACCCCAGAGCGGTCGCTCGGAGCCGTGAATCCGACTTACTGGCTCTCGTTCTGCGGGCTTTTCAGAGCTCGTCTGTTCCCCACCCTCGAGGTCGTGTTGACCCGAGTCTCGACCTGCAGAGCCTGGGTGAAGAGATTCTGCTGGCCGATCTCCAGATCGTGGAAAGCCGGCTGCAGAGACTCAAAGTCGGTCTCGGTAAACGGAAGGATGAAGAGGACGAGCGGGAAATGCAGGTCCTGGAACGCTGCCGCACACTTCTGGAGGGGGGGCAGCCTCTTCGCGGGATGGACTTCACTGAGTGGGAGAGCAGGTGCCTGCGAGGGTTCGGCTTTTTGAGCCTGAAGCCGGCCTTCGTCCTGCTCAACATCGGTGAGGAACAGATCGAAAAACAGGAGTCGCTGCTGGCTCCCTTCCAGGCGGCCGGCCATGCATCTCGGGCTATCTGTGCCGACATCGAGTCAGAGCTTGCAGGTCTCGAGGAACAGGACAAAGAGGATTTGATGCAGGACTTCGGGATCAAAGAACTGGCGGCCCCAGTCGTGATCCAGGCCATTTTTCAGGCCCTTGATCTTGTCACTTTCTATACCTACAGCGGGAGTGAATACAGGGCCTGGACGCTCTTCCGGGGACAGACTGCAGTGGATGCCGCTGAGGTTTCGAATCCAGACCTATGAGGTCTTCCAGCCCTTTTCCCGCGTCGGAACCATTGCTTGCATTTCTCTTTGCGTTGTGGTTTTTGGGAGTGGACTGATTCTCTTTGTAAGGCCGGATCTTTTTCAAGGATGAGACCCAAACCGGACATCTGTTCTCCTTAAGAAAAATTCTTGGCGACCACGATTGTCCGCGAATAGCAGGAAGCAGAAGCTCACTACGCGTGGTGTGGGAGGTCCCTATGGTACTGAACAAAAGCCACAAGCTCTATCGTGCTGGTCTCATTGGGTGCGGTTCGATGGGCAGCTATTATATGGATGAGCTGGTGGGTCTGACGAAGCGCGCGATCCTACCAGTTGGGCACGCCGAGGTATTGAAGACTCATCCCCAGACGGAACTAATCGCCGGGGCAGATCCGCATCAAGGTCGCTTGGAAGACTTCGGCCGCCGCTGGGAAATCTCTAACCTTTATACTGACCACCGGGAGATGCTGGAACGCGAGTGCCCAGAGATCGTGAGTATCGCCAGCCCTCCAACTTTGCACGCCCAACACGTGATCGACTGTGCTGAGCGTGGGGTCGCAGGCATATTCTGCGAAAAGCCTTTGACCCCCACGTTGCGCGAGGCTGACGAAATGATCCGCGCATGTGAGGCGAACGGCGTCCGGCTTTGCATTAATCATACGCGGCGCGGCGATCCCTACGTCCACCAGGCGCTTCGGCTATTGAAGGATGGAGCAATCGGCGATGTCCTGACCATCACGATCACCTGGGCTGGCCGACTCTTTTTGACAGGGACACATAGCTACGATCTGGCCAACTATTTGGTGGATGACAATCCGACAGCGTGGCTGATTGGGCATGTCGAGGAACCCACCGCGCAAATGACCGTCGTTCCGACGCGGCGCGGCGTGGACGTGGGGGGGACAACCTATGGCGTATACCAGAACGGAGTACGAGTTTTCTTCAACGGCCGTGACGGCAACGTAGGCTTTCGCACCGACATTTTTGGAACGAAAGGAGTTATCAGGTTAGATGACAACGAGGCAGAGTTGTGGAAGAACAATCAGAGTAGCCCCTTCCGCGAGCTACTGAAGCATCGTTTCCCACAAGCTATGCGCTACACCGCGCCCATGGTTTACCTGCTGCAAGATCTATTAGAGGCAGTGGAGAGCGGACGTGATCCGGTGTCGAATGGCGGTACTGCCCGGCGCGCGCTGGAGCAAATCCTGGCTACTCATTACTCATCCCAGCACGACAATTGCAAAGTTCATTTTCCGATCAAGGAGCTGGAAGTTCGAATACCGTTCCAGTGGTTTGGGTCGGGGGGTCAAACTCTGTACCATGCGGTTAGTGAGGGTGCCCGTGACTGAAGTTCCGCCAGGCTCCAGCAGATGACACAAACGATCACCTGGAGCTACACAGACACAAACCAGTATCGCAGGAAGATAGTCGAGGGTATGCCTCCTCTGATGATCACTTGTGCGGTAACCGGCAAGCATCAGAAGCGTGAAAACCCCAACCTCCCGGTCACCGCTGAGGAACAGGCCGAGACGGCTGCTGCTGTGTATGACGCGGGAGCGCAGATCGTCCATATTCATGGCCGCGAGGCCGACGACCCTACCCAGGAGTCCAACGATCCCTTGCGCCTTCGCCAGATCAACGCTTTGATGAGAAACAAGGCCTTCCAAATCATCATTGACAACACGCAAACAGTGGACGAGCTGCGAATCGACGCAGGTGAATTGGCTGGCAGGGCCTATCGTTTCAAATCGGCACCCCAGGAAGCCAAACCGGAGATTATGTCACTCAGCCCGGGACCGATGACTTTTCGCGGCGGAGACAACTCGCCCGGCAAAGTCCTGGTGACCACCTTCGATGATACGGAGCGTCTGGCCAATGACTTGCGAGAGCACGGTATCAAGCCTCAAGTGTTTCTCTATCACGCCGGCCACCTGGACTCGTTGGAACACCTGATTACGCGAGACGCGCTCGACAAGCCCTACTTCGTGCAGCTTGTTTTCGGCCAGCAGAGTGGGATCCCCACCAGCCCCGACAGTGTCCTTTTCATGGTCAGGAATTTGCCCGAAGACTGCATATTCCAAACCTGCGCCCTGGGTTTGGAGCAGATCCACGTCAATGTTCTGTCCATCCTTCTGGGTGGACACGTGCGCACGGGGATGGAAGATAACCTTCACTACCAGGGCAATGAGCCGGTCCGGGGCAATGTTCAGCTGGTGGAACGAATCGTTCGCATTGCCAATGATTTGGGTCGCCGGACCGCCACTGGCCAGGAAGCGCGCCAGATGCTGGGCCTGGGACCACCGACCGAGTATTGAAGAGGAGGGTACGCCGAGGGGCGGACACAAGGGCCCGCCCCTACCCATATCGCAAGTTCCGGCGCCGCCAAGCGAGCAGGTGAAGAAGGGGTCGCTTTGAAAACCAGATGGTCGCTTCTAATCCCACTGGGGGTACTCTTCCCCTTTCTTGTGCTCGCTTGTCTTGTGCTCGCTTGCGGAACATCATCCCCTGATGATCAGCTATCGCACGAAGCCATCGCGCCAAAGACGTTGCGTTTTTTTTGGGGAGGCGATCTAAGTCCATTGTGGCATCCGGCCGGGTACCAGACCTTCAGCCAGGCCTGCATTTTCTACCTTATCTTCAATAATCTGGTGAGTTTGGATAAGGACTTGGAAACGATCGTTCCAGACCTGGCCAAGAGCTGGGAAATCTCGCCTGACGCACGAGTGTTCACCTTCCAGCTGCGCCAGGATGTCAAGTGGCACGATGGCACACCTTTTACTGCAAAAGACGTCATATTTTCGTTCACTCGCCAGGTGCTCGAGCCTTACCGATACGTGAAATACATGGGGTCCATAGAGGGCACTGGGGAATACCGGGAAGACAAAAAGGATAACGTCGAAGGACTCAGACAGCTGAACGATTTCAGTGTCCAGATCACTCTCGTCCAGCCGAATGCTCTCTTTCTACGCTATTTGACTGAGCCCACCTGCGTCATTGTGCCGGAACACCTCCTGAAGGACGTCAAACCGGATGGGATCGAGTCTTCCCACTTTGCGACGAGTTCACCCATCGGCACGGGGCCTTACAAGTTTGTGCGTTACCTGACGGATCAGGTCGTCGAATTGGATGTCAATGCGGACTACTTCAAAGGCAGGCCCCAGATCGATCGCGTCTTCATGAAGCGACTCAAGGCCGGGGTGGCAGTTGCACAGCTGGAGAGCGGAGAGGTGGATTTGGCGCTGCGACTCAATCCCATCTCTTTCGAGCGACTGTCGAGGGTACCGGATCTGAACATCTTCACTCCCCCGGGAATCGGCTCCAACGCACTCAGCTTCCCAACGGAACAGCCGCGAGTAAGGGACAAGCGTGTGCGCCAGGCAATCTACCATGCGATTGACCGGCAGGGAATCGTGAATGCCATCCTCCACGGCCGAGCCACAGTGCTCAAGGGTGCACCTCCCGCGATGGATCATTACGCGCATCTGAATCCCTATCCGTATGACCCTGAGAAGGCAAGGCAGCTGCTTCACGACGCCGGCTTCGATTTTGCCAGACCGTTTCGGCTTCTGTACGACCAGAACACGCCGGCTGCCTCACTGGTCTATCCAGTCATCGGGCAGCTGCTGCGACAGGTGGGCATCAACGTTCAACTCGACGCTGTAGATGCGACGGCCTTCATAACCCGAACTTACCAGCAGCGCGACAGCTACGACATGCAGGGAGCCTTCGGCGGGGCGTACGGACTGGGTCCCTATGTCACGGCCACCTACTACAACTGTGAAAGACCGGGATGGTATACGGGTTATACCAACTGCGAATTTGACGATCTCTTCGTTCGCGCCAGCATGACCGTTGACCCTCGAGAGCGTGATCAGATTTATGGCAAAGCGGCACGAATGTTCAATGAAGATGTACCTCGACTGCCCCTGTGGACTCCTGATGACCTCCACGCTGCCACCCATCGACTGGGCGGAGGTTTTGCAATTCATCGAGATGCCAGGCGCACGTTTACGAAGATTGAAACCTGGACACTGGACTAGCATAATCCGGGCTAGCGGTCGAGATCTTCTTCCCCGCCGCTTTAGGAGTAGCTCCAGGTGACTCGCTTTATTTTACGGCGTTTGCTGATTTCAGTCCCTGTCCTGCTCGGCATCACACTCATCGCCTTCACGGCGCTTTCATTGGCTCCGGGTGACCCAATTCTGGCACGAATCGATCCCAGCATACTGGCACAGCAATCACCCGAGTGGATCGAACAGCAACGCCACGAACTCGGTCTCGATCAGCCCGTCTTGATCCGCTACACAAAATGGCTGGTGGGAGTGGCACGGGGTGATCTGGGGTTTTCCATCGTCACGCGCCGGTCTATTGCGGATGAGCTGGTGTCCCGGCTACCCGTGACGTTGCAACTCATGGGAACGGCGCTACTCATTGGCATGTGTGTGGGGATACCTTTCGGGGTGATTGCCGCCGTCAAGCAGTACTCAAAGCTCGACTATGCCCTGACCACCTTTAGCATCACCATGATCTCGACTCCCACGTTCTTTCTGGGCATGTTGGCTATTTATGTGTTCGGGGTCCATCTTCGTCTCTTGCCCACCAGTGGCGCGTTTACGCTCGGCGCGCCTCCGTCTCTCGTGGACCGCTTGAGCCATCTCGTGCTGCCCGCCGGGATCCTGGGGCTGGCAAATGCCGCTCAGCTGATGCGTTACACGCGCGCCAGTATGTTGGAGACACTGCAGAAAGAATACATCACCACGGCCCGCGCCAAAGGGCTGCCAAGGTCAACCATCGTGCTTCGACATGCGCTTCGAAACGCACTGATTTCCGTGATCACGGTCATCGGGTTCTTGCTTCCCGAGCTAGTAGCCGGCGCCATCGTGACCGAACAAATCTTCGCCTGGCCGGGAATGGGTTTTATGGCGGTACGTGCCGCGGCAGATCGGGATCCATCGATGCTGATGGGCGTGGTCTTGGTGGTCGGCACTGGTGTCCTGCTGGCCAACCTGCTGGCGGACATCGCCTATGCAATTGTCGATTCGCGGATTCGATACAGCTGAGGAGAAATCAAAGTGAGTTTGCCCGATTCTCAGGACACCTCCTCCCCGGGGAAAAGCAATACCCGGTTGAAACACGAAACACTTGCCAGTCATGCCCTGCGTCGCTTTCTTCGACACCGCCTGGCAGTCTGTGGGGTGGTCTTGATGACGATAGTCATCCTGGCGACCGTGCTGGCTCCCCTCCTAACCCAGCACGATCCGTTGCACATTGACCTGCGGGCTCCCCGTCAGGCTCCCAGTGCCGCGCACTGGCTCGGAACCGACCTGATCGGTCGTGACGTCTGGAGTCGTGTCATTTTCGGAGGTCGTACGTCCTTGATGGTGGGGATTCTGGCAGTGGGACTCTATGTCGCGATCGGTTCGTTCTTGGGCTCGCTGGCGGGTTATTTTGGAGGTCTTCTGGATCAGTTGATCATGCGTTTCACCGATACGGTGATGAGCATACCCAGTCTGTTGATGGTCATCGTGTTCGTTTCGGTGATCGGTCCGAGTTTGGGCTCGGTGATTGTCGTGATCGGGCTCCTCGGCTGGTCCAGGACTTGCCGCCTGGTGCGGGGGCAAATCCTTGCCATTCGCGAGGAAGAATTCATTACTGCTGCACGTTCTGTCGGCAACAGTGATGCCCGCATCATTTTCAGGCACATACTGCCAAACATTTTTGGACCGCTCACCGTGCTGGCTACTCTCGGAGTAGCCAATGCCATTTTGCTGGAGGCAGCATTGAGTTTTCTGGGTTTGGGCGTCCGCCCTCCAACACCGACCTGGGGTGGCATGCTCAACGAGGCACAGTCGCCGGCTGTGCTTGCCAGCATGCCCTGGCTGTGGGCTCCACCCGGAATCGCCATCGCGGTGACTGTTTTGGCGGTGAACTTCATTGGGGACGGTTTGCGCGATGCCCTTGATCTGCGCTCGGTTATTCCCAGAACGGAGCACTAGAGTGCGGGCTGCACTAGCACACACTCTTCCCTCTGTTTCTCCCTCAGTGAGCTTCTGCAACCCCCTCTTCTGTCAAGTGGCAGGCCACCCAATGATCCGGGGACACTTCCTTGAACTCAGGCTCCACGCTGAAGCAGGCATCTTTGGCAAACGGACACCGAGTGTTGAAATTACAGCCCTTGGGAGGGTTGGATGGACTGGGGAGGTCCCCTTCCAAAACCGGCTGTTGTTCTTCGTCGCCGAGGGCCGGGTCGGGAATGGGGACAGCTGATAGCAGCGCCTGTGTGTAGGGATGAAGCGGATTGGCATACAGCGTGTCTCGGTCTGTCAGCTCAACGATTTTCCCCAAATACATTACCGCCACCCGATCGCTGATGTGACGTACCATGCTCAGGTCATGAGCGATGAACAAATAGGTTAGACCCAACCGCTCCTGCAGATCTTCCAGCAAATTGACCACCTGAGCCTGAATCGACACGTCCAATGCCGAGATGGGTTCATCACATACAATGAAGTCAGGTCGCAGTGCCAAAGCACGTGCGATCCCGATCCGCTGCCGTTGACCCCCCGAGAACTCATGTGGATAGCGGTTGGCGAAGTAGGGATCTAGGCCTACCATCTGCAGCAGTTCTTCCACCCGTGCCTGCCTCTCCTTGCGCTGCGCAACCCCATAGACGACCAGCGGCTCAGCGACGATACTGCTGACCGTCATTCGGGGGTTCAATGAAGCATAGGGATCCTGAAAAATCATTTGCATGCGGCGGCGCATTTTCCGCAGCTTGTTCCCCTTCAAGCTGACCAGGTCCACACCATCCAGATAGACTTTACCGGCGGTGGGTCGATTGAGCTGCAGAATGGCTCGGGCTGCAGTGGACTTTCCACAGCCGCTTTCACCCACCAGGCCTAGGGTCTCTCCGCGATATATCTCGAAACTGATGTCATCCACCGCTTTCACATCGCCCATGCGATGCTGGAAGATGACCCCGCGCGTGATGGGAAAGTACTGCCTGAGGCCTTCAACACGCACCAAAACTTCCTTGCTGCGGTCAGTAGGCACCGGTCCTATCCCCGATTGTCTTGTCCTTTTCCCAGCAGGCCACCTGGTGGCCTGCTGCAACCCGTTCCAAGGGCGGGTTCTCCTTTCTGCATTGGTCGGTCACGTAACCGCACCTAGGTGCAAAAGGGCATCCCTGACGTAAGTCCGTCAGATCGGGCGGCTGGCCGGGAATGGAGAACAGTTTCGTGCCGGGCGCTTCATCCAGCCTGGGCAGCGACCTCAGCAGGTCAATGGTGTAGGGGTGACGCGTGGAGGCGTACAAGTCTTCCACCCGGGCCGCTTCGACAATGTATCCCGCATACATGACGATAACCCGCTGGGCCAGGCGGGCGATGACTCCCAGGTCGTGGGTAATCCAGATGACGGCCATCCCCAGCTGCTTCTGCAAGCGCTTCACCAGATCCACGATCTGTGACTGTACCGTCACATCCAGAGCGGTGGTAGGTTCATCAGCGATCAGCAACAGTGGATCGCAGGACAGCGCCATCGCGATCATGGCCCGCTGCCGCATCCCACCGGAGAACTGGTGAGGATAGTCATCCAACCGACTAGCCGGATCCGGGATCCCCACCATATCCAATAGCTGGGTCGCACGATCCCGGGCTGCGGCTGCGGTCATCCCCTGGTGGAGCTTTAGCGCCTCACTGATTTGAAAGCCGACTGTCAGCACCGGGTTGAGGTAGGTCAGAGGGTCTTGAAAGACCATGGCAATTTGCGCCCACCTCACACTCCGCATTTCTTCGTGGCTGAGCTTGAGCAGGTCCGTGCCCTTGAAAAGGATCTCTCCAGCGACGATCTTGCCCGGCGGGTTCGGGATCAACCTCATGATGGAAAGAGTGCTCACACTCTTCCCGCAGCCGCTCTCTCCGACGATTCCCACGGTCTCTCCCTCGTCCAAAGCATAGGAAATGCCGTTGACCGCCTGGACGACTCCTTCCCGGGTGTAGAAATGCGCTGTCAAGTTCCGTATCTCTAACAGGTGGGTCAATCTAGATTATCCTCTCGAAATCCGTTCCTTCGGGCAACCGAAGATCACTCGGTGAGGCAGATGGCCCTCAGAAGAGGGCGTCCTCCCCGGAAGGTATATAGCAGTCCAACTGTCCGAAAGGTTCGGACGAGAGGAAGAGTCCGATGCTAACCCCGAAGCGAAAGCCACAGGCTAGCAGTCGTGCGATGGGAGCCCGGCAAATTCCCGGTATCTGTACCCTCGCTTTTGGAGCGCCCAGTTCCCCGGCGACTACGATACCCAGATCCAGGGTGGGCGCGAGATCCTCCGGGTGGAAAACTGCCACGGGTCCGAGGACGCCCGACTCCGACACGTAAAGGTATCCGGCCGGTCCGCCCCGCCTGACGACGAAACCGTGAAGGTCGGACACTCTGTCCCAGAGGGCATGATCCTCTGGACGGCGATATCCGAGGACAGCAACATCAGCAGCCTCGAACGTGTCAGGACCGCCAGTGCCAGTCTTCAGCTTTTCAAGGGAAAGGTCGCTTGATCCGGCTGGTCCGCTGGTGGGACCCTCCAGAGTCACCAGCGCCGTCTGGGGAAACATTCCGTACTTGCCATAGAGCGCGTTCGAGACTGGATTAATGGAGTCCGTGACAACCGTGTAGATGCTGACTTTAGCGCTTGCTGCCAGACAGCGCCGGAGCAACTCACCACCCGCACCCTGAGACTGGAATCCAGGAATTACGTGCAGAGCAGCCAGGTACCAGACACGACCGCGCTGCGTGGCGACTCCGAATCCGACCAGATCACCACCTGACTCGGCGACCCAAAACCGCTCCGGGTCGAGACGAAGAACATTACTCCTGAAGGCGAGGGCTCGGACCCGGGGCACGCTGCTTGTCAGGTCAGCACTGCGTCCGTGCCTCCGGTTCAGATCCTGCGAAGTCTCGAGGAAGATTTCGTAGGTGCGTTCCAGATCCTCCTCGCCGGCCTTTCTGTAGTGAAGATGCGCCACGGCCCCTACCGTCAAGTGTCCTGACCGATCGGCCGTGAAGAGAGGCCGGCGATGATGGTGTCGACATGCATGACGAACTCGAGCGCGTTGTGGATCAGTCTGCCCTTCTGAGTATCGGGTGTGTCCGTGGGCCAGTAGCCGTCCGGATGCTGGCGCGCTACGAACCAGTCGCCCATCCGGTAAGTCCAGGCTTGGTACTGGGATTCACCGGTGATGAGGTAGAGAAGCGAGCTTCCCCAGCCGCTCTTGCAGACCGTCAGATAGTCGAACTGTTTTTCGGTCGATGTCATCGAAAAAGCCTGGTATCGTCGGGCCAGCTCAAGATACTCGGGCCGGGGTTCGCTCAGGTAGAGCCGACACAGGAAGCCGGCCGCGATCCCCCCAATGGTCCAGCGCTGGTGGCGATCCACCTGGCGCTCGACAATGTACCAGAACTGCTTCTCTTGAGGATACTGGAGCGTGGGCGCCTGGTTTGACCGCGACCAGTCGTAGTAGAAGCGCTCCGGCAGCTCCGGCTGAGCGTCGTAAAGCCGCTTCAGGAACCGGTAGACGGCACGCGCCTCTGCCACGTGTCCCGTGGCCAGGCAGGCGAACCCGGGCCCAGCAGCGTAGGGGATGCTCTGGTCATCACTCATTGAGCCGTCCGGTAGGCGATCGTTCGCGAAGCCCCCCGAGACGGGATCCTGCCAGCACAGCAGCGCCGGCATGAGCCCGTGGGAAAGGTCGTAATGCCCCGCCATTTGTGCCCCGACAATCAACGCCGAGTCACGGTAGGCCCAAGCGTCGT
The DNA here is from genome assembly GCA_965248635.1 of Acidobacteriota bacterium. Taxonomy (GTDB): domain Bacteria; phylum Acidobacteriota; class UBA6911; order RPQK01; family CBDAPI01; genus CBDAPI01. Next base: position 2,637,454 of record OZ252114.1, read on the forward strand.
CGAAAACGCGGTAGGGCCCTCCGATTGTCCCGTCCGGCTGGATCATGTTGCGGCGGATCCAGCCACAGATCTCACTTGCGGCCTGGGACTCCCCGACCAGCGTGAAGGTCCAGGGCGCTCGGTAAAAGTAATAGCCCTGGCTCGGATCACCGATCGAGCCGTCGGCATTCATCTGGGCCAGGAGCCAGTCAGTCGCCCGGCGACGTGCCCCCTGGTACTCAGACAGTGGCTCGCGCTTCTTGCCCATCTCGGCTGGTGCCGGACGGGAATTCTTGTGGGATCCTGCTCTATTAGCTACCACAAAACGCGTTCTCCAGTCTAAATGCTAGCAATGCGTGGTGAAAGACGGCTGGGCGAATCTCCTGATCTGTGAGTTCTCGACCCACCCAAACGTGGGCACGTCTCATCAGTCTTCAAGAAGGGATCCGTCCGTCCTCACAATAAACGAATCACTTAACGGGAAATAGGCGCGAAGGCCTCCGTTATCAATACCGCCAAGAATGCGAATATCTTCCTCTTCATCGCCATCCCACCATCCCTGTATTTCAACCTGGTACTCAACTCCCGAAGCACCGGTCACGTTGAAATTCTGGATATCTTTCCGTTCAACGAATACGTTTCGGAGTTGCGCGTATCCGAGATTCCTGACTTTTTCGAGCTCGTCCAAAAGAATGAATCGGGCTTCCTCTTTGTCGAACCTTCGAGCTCGCGGATCGAGACACATGATTAAGATCAGAAGTATGTTGAAAACTAAAATGAGAGGGGATAACAGTATGAGTACGATGATTGGCAGTTTGTTCTTCAGTCGCTGGAAGGGCATTTGAATTGAGCAATCAAGGTGTTTGCTTGCTCATACCCTCGCCCATCTTGGGGACCGAAGTCAAATGGCCATTATTCTTATCTTTATGACCATCGGGCCCGGCCGTCGCTGTTGAGTGCAAGTTCGCGTTTTCCTCCTTATTCACCCTCAAAATGAAACTCGAGGTTGAAAGTTTACAGATGCCCTGTAAGCTGGACTCTGAGGTACGTTCTGGTGGGAGGATCGAGAGTGATTCCCTTTCTTACGCTAGGAGGAGCGCTGTTGGTGTGGAGTCTCCTGCTGGCTGGAGCCGGCTGCAGCCAGCAGGAGCCGGACACCCGACCCAATTTTCTGTTTCTGCTCGCTGATGATCAGCGTGCCGACACCATTGCCGCGTACGGCAACCGATACATAGAAACTCCCCACCTGGACCGGCTTGTTTTCCGGGGTTTCAGCTTTCGCTCCAACTACTGCCTGGGCTCCAACAGCGGTGCAGTCTGCGTGCCCAGCCGGGCGATGATGCACTCGGGGCTTGCCTACCACCGGATTCCCAACGACCTGGAGGGCGTTCGAGCTCTTCCCGAGATTCTCCGCGAACAGGGGTATGTCACGTTTGCAACCGGCAAATGGCACAACCAGCGGCCTTCTTTTCTCCGCAGCTTCAGTCAGGCCAAAAAGGTCTTCTTCGGTGGAATGGCAGACCACACCAAGGTTCTCATTGAAGACCTGTCGAGTGACGGAATCCTGCACAACAAGCGAATCGGAGGGAAGTTCTCCAGCCAGAGCTTTGCGGATGCAGTCATTGACTTCCTGAAGACTCATGAGAAGGAGCAGCCGTTTTATGCCTACGTTGCCTTTACGGCTCCACATGATCCCCGACAGCCGCCCGAGTCTTTTCGAGACCCCTACTATGAGGCCCGGCCTCCCCTCCCCGAGAACTTCTTGCCCCAGCATCCTTTCGACAACGGCTTTCTGGTTGTCCGTGATGAAGAACTGGCGGCCTGGCCCCGCACCCCTGAAGTGATCAGCGACCAGCTGGCTGAGTACTACGGCCTGATTACCCACCTGGACGAGCAGATCGGCCGGATCCTGGAGGCTCTGGAGGCATCGGGTCAGGCGGACAATACCTACATTGTCTACGCAGCGGATCACGGCCTGGCCATGGGGAGTCACGGCCTGTTGGGCAAGCAGAGTCTTTATGAGCACAGTATGCGAGCACCCCTGATCATTGCAGGTCCCGCAATCCCCGGAGGGAGATCCACTGAGGCGCTCACTTATCTGCTCGACATTTTCCCAACGATCCTGGGCCTGGCAGGCGCACCCGTGCCTTCGCCCATCGACGGGAGGGACCTGGCCCCGATCTGGCGAGGCGAGAGCGATTCTGTGCGCCAGGCTCTTTTCCTCTCCTTCACCGACAGCATGCGAGCGGTCCGCTACGACCGCTGGAAGCTGATCGTGTATCCGCACGTCAACCACCTGCAACTCTTCAACCTGAAACGGGATCCGCACGAGATCGTCAACCTGGCAGACGATTCAGCCCAGGCCGACAGAATCGCCCGGCTCACCGTCCTGCTGGAGGAGTGGCAGGAGCACCTGGAAGACGATCAGGCTCTGAGCAGCGAGGACCCCGGGCCTCTGGAAATTGATTTGACCGGACGAGAGCGGCAACCGGACCGCTGGCAACCCGATTGGATCATTGAGAAGTACTTTGATTTAAGTTCGTCTCCCGACAGTTCCACGGAGGGTGTAGATCTATCCGGAGTACTGCTCACGCTGGACGGGAAAAAAGTATCTCTGGCAGACAACAAGGGAAAGGTGCTGTTCCTGAATTTCTGGGCAACCTGGTGCGGCCCCTGCCGAGCTGAGATGCCCTCCATGGCGGAACTCTACGGACTCCTGAAAGAAGACGGCCTGAGCATGGTAGCCGTGACCGAAGAACCCAGAGAGCTGGTGACCCGGTACCTGGAGCAGCATCCCTATCCCTTTCCCATCATGATCGATCCCACAGGACAGCTAACGCGACGGCTGCGAATCGTGGCGCTTCCCACCACCTTTGTCCTGGATGAAGACCGGCGTGTTATTTACAGCCACATGGGTCCGGCTGAGTGGGACACCCCGTCAGTCGTCGATCTGTTCCGCGAAGCGCTGGGGGAATGAGTTCGTCCTTCTTCTTCCGGTGCATCAATCCTGAATGCGGGAGAGAGTACGACGCTCTTGAAAGCATTTACGAGTGCACCGGCTGTCACGATCCCCTGGATCTCGTCTATAGTTTCCCCGATTTTGATCCCCGGATCCCCTCTCAGAGGTTCGGGGCTCCGTTGTCAATTCCTTCGACTTTTGCGACACTCTACGGGCTGATTGGCGACAGGTAGAATTCCCCGCGACGACAAATAGAATTCCCCGCTTTTTCAGGGCTGATCCTGACCATGAAGGCATGGTTAAGGATCAGCAAGTGCGGAGGTTAGTGAAGTTGCGAAAGAACGAGAAGACGCTAACGATGGCGGCGGCGAGAGCGGGGCTGTCGCGAAAGACGGCTCGGAAGTACCTGAAGTCGGGAAAGCTGCCGAGCCAGTGTCAGCCGGAGCGGTATTGGAGAACTCGATCGGATCCGTTCGAGTCGGTATGGCCGGAAGTGGAAGAGATCCTGAAGCGATCGCCGACGGTGGAGGCGACAGCGGTGTTCGAGTATTTGTGCCGTCAGCAGGAAGGGGCCTTCCAGCAAGGCCAGTTGAGAACACTGCAGCGGAGGATCAAGCAGTGGAAGGTAGAACACGGAGAAGCGAAGGAGGTGATGTTCCCGCAGAAGTATAGGCCGGGACATCAAGCACAATCGGACTTTACCTTTATGGGGCGTCTGGGAGTGACGATCCAGGGTCAGCCGTTTCCCCATCTGCTGTACCACTTTGTGTTGGCCTACTCGAACTGGGAAGCGACCACGCTGTGTTTCAGTGAGTCGTTTGAGAGCCTCAGCCTGGGGCTTCAGAACGCGTTGTGGGAGTTGGGGGCGCTGCCCGAGGAACACCGAACAGACCGGCTCTCGGCGGCAGTCAACAACCTGAAGCGGGAAGAGTTCACCGAGCGCTATCAAGGGTTGCTGAACCACTTCGGGATGCGCTCGAGTCGCACCCAGGCAGGCAAGGCACACGAGAACGGGGATGTGGAACAGGCCCATCACCGCTTGAAACGGGCCATCGAGCAGGAACTGCTGCTGCGGTGCAGCCGTGATTTTTCCAGCCGGGAAGAGTACGAGGGCTTTGTAGCGGTGATTGTGGCCCGGCGCAATGCGGCCCGACAAAAGCGCCTGGGAGAAGAGCTGGCAGTGATGCGCCCGTTGCCGGCACGCCGTCTGGACGACTTCACCCGGCAGTGGGTGAGAGTCTCCCCCAGCAGTACGATCCGGGTTCTCCACAACACCTATTCGGTGGACAGCCGGTTGATCGGCGAGCGAGTGCAAGTGCGGGTGTGGGCGGATCAGCTGGAGGTCTACTACGGGGGTCAGCGGCAAGCACGGATGCCGCGCTTGCGTGGAGAAGGCAAGCATCGCATTGACTACCGGCACGTGATCCATTCCCTGGTGCGCAAACCAGGGGCGTTCATTCGCTATCGCTGGCGCGAGGATCTGTTTCCGGGGATCTTGTTTCGAGTCGCCTACGACGAGCTGCGCCAGGATTGTCCGGCCACGGCGGATCGCCAATATCTGAAGATCCTCGAGTTGGCTGCCCAGGAAGGAGAGCAGCGGGTGCGAGAAGCGCTTCAGGGGCTGATTGAGAGGGGACAAAGAATCCGTTTCGAAGCAGTACGAGAATGCCTCGTCGATCCAGTCGTGGAACCCTGGGAAGTGGCGGTGGAGAAGATGGACGTGGGCGTCTATGACACGCTTCTGGAAAGCTTGGAGGTGAGGTCATGAGCACAGGCAGCTTGACCCGGCTTCGCGAGTGCCTTATCCAGCTCCATCTACCGGCCTTTCGGGAGCACTATGCCGCCCAGGCGGCACTGGCCACGAAGGAAAGTCTTTCCTATCCCCGGTTTCTCTTGTCGTTATCTGAGATCGAAGTGGCGGAGCGGCACGAGCGCAAAATCCAGCGCTTGCGCCGAATCTCGAAGCTTCCCTGGGAGAAAACGCTGACGGCGTTGGACCGCTCGCGCTTGCCCCAAAGCGTGGATCGCCAACTGACGGCGCTGCTGGAAGGTACTTTTTTGGATCGTGCCGAGAACGTTTTGGCTTTCGGCAACCCTGGAAGTGGCAAGACCCATCTGGTCTGTGCTCTCGGCCAGGAGTTGGTTCTGCTGGGGCGCCGGGTTTTGTTCTCTACCTGCGCCCTGCTGGTACAGCGATTACTGCGGGCCAAAATCGATCTGACCCTGGAGAAGGAGTTCAAGAAACTGGATCGCTTCGAGGCTCTCATAATCGACGACATAGGATACGTTCAGCAAAGCCGGGAGGAAATGGAGGTTCTTTTCACACTGCTGGCCCATCGCTACGAACGCCGCAGCATCTTGCTGACTAGCAACCTGATCTTCTCGGACTGGGAGAGGATCTTCAAGGACCCCATGACGACGGCTGCGGCCATCGACCGAGTGGTGCACCACAGTGTGATTCTAGAACTCAACGTCTCGAGCTACCGGATGGAGAGCGCCAAGAAGAAACAGCAGGGAACCACAAAATGAGGAAACCGCGAGGAGGTCAAATCCGGGCAAATCGGCTGATTGGGCCCCGGGAAGTGCTTGGTGGAAGCGATAGACGAGTGTCCGCGAAGAGGACAGGTCGTACAGCGCCCTACAGAGGCCACTCAGGACCCTTGTGGATCTGGTCCACTCCCCTCGACGCCGGCGCGAGCGAGCGGGAGCTCCGTTCGGGCTACGCCCTCACTCCGTCCCCCTCGCATTCTAAGAACATCTCTCTTTTTTACAGAACGGAGGACCCGGAAAGAGTCGTCTTAGAGGACGGCTACAGCTCTTTTTTATCAATCCCTTGTGTGGGGATTTCCAATTGTCGCTGCGGGAATTCTATTCGTCGTTGATCAACGGGCTCTGTACGCACCTCGCGAGTCGACCGGAATGACTTGTTTGACCATACTAGGTGGTCGCCGGGATGAGATCGAGGGAATCTTCATCGCTGATGAAAGTAAGTTAAAAAGAAAGGGCTCATCTAGCTTTCCTCAGCAGCGACTGGAAAACGCGATACGCGACCACGTCGTGAAACCCGTGGGCGATCATGGGGACGAGCAGCGACCCGGTGAGGACAAGCAGAATGCCGAAAAAGATACCTTCCCACATCGCCCACAACCAGAATCCAAAGTAGGACAGCCGCAACCAGTGGCAGAGGGCGAACAGCAACGCCGCCACTCCGATCCCGGACATGGGACTGTCGAAGCTCCGGAGCACGAAGCCTCGGAAGAACGGCTCTTCGGCCACCGCCGCCATGAGGCCGCCTGCCAGGTAGGCCGGCCACGACATGCCATTTAGAATCTCTCCGGCGTAACGCTCACAGGCTGCCAGGTAGCGGTTCCCGAGAGCCGCCTTCAAGACTTCATGCAGCACCCCATTGAACAGCAGTGCTGCGGTGCCACCTGCCAGACCCAGTGCGATCTGCCAGGTAAGACTCATTTCATCCCCTGTCACCTGGCGCCAGCCGCCGGTCAGCAAGTTGACTCCGAACCAGGCAATTGTGACCAGCAGGGCCAGCCACCAGCGGTGTTTGATGAGAAAGATCATGCGCGAGTCCTTTCCAGGGTCTACAGGGGACCCTGATCCTGGTTTCTAAGGGCTCCGTCAGAGTGTTCCCCTCAGCGCGACCGTGCCGTACGTAATCGTCATTCCCGCGTAGGCCAGAAGGAGCATGATGTGGGCGACAGTTTGGGGGCGTCTGCCCTGCCAATGCTTGCGACTGTAATACGTGACCTGCAGCACCGTCCGCAGTCCCCAGAACAAAGCGATGGCGCCCGCCAACCAGACCGCTACAGCGTTGGTCCCATCTGCGAAATCATCGACAAAGCGCCAGGTCAGCACCCCGAAGATCAGGAGCGTCATGGAGATGAACCAGAGATGCACCTGGAACACCTGTCGTGGCAAGAGCGACATGCGATCCAGGTCGGCTCGCCAGCCCAGTAGTCTGACCAGGAACAGATTCAGAACCGCCACCGCGATTTGGGCGGCGGCGCACACTTTCAGCAGTACGGGTAAGACGTCTTGAATTGCAGGCATGCTATTCTTCGACCTCCTTCGAAGGTTGAAGGAAGGGATCACAAAGCAGTTGACGAGACTCCTTTTCGCGGCTCAGGTACAACGGCACTCTACGGGGATGAATCGACATCCATCACCCATTTCTCAATCGCGACCAGTCGCGGGAACCGCGGAGGAACACGATGTGGTGTTGATGAGAGACTACCAACTTGCATGTGTGTCTCGTGTTTCTGAAACAAGTGAAATAACATTTCGAATCGACGCCTCGAGAGCTACGAGGCCAGGCCCAGGAATTTTTTCACCTTCGTCCCCATTTTGAAGAAACTCTGGAGCGTGCCGCGGGGCAGACGGCGCATTTGTGCATACCAGCCGGTCATAGTCTCGAAGAATTCGTGAAGAGCCCCCAGCCGTCCGGCTAGATGGCCATCGCCCTTTGCCTCGGCTTCTTCCAAGCATTCGGCGAGCACCTTCAGTGTCGGGTCGAATTCACGCCGCTTTCGCTCTTCAAGGATTTTGTCGAACATTTCCCACACGTCGCCCATTGATTTGAAGTGATCCCGTCTCTCGCCCAGCACGTGGGCTCTCTGGACGATCCCCCAGGACTGGAGCTCTTTCAGGCTGGTGCTCACGTTCGATCGGGCCACTTGCAAGGTCTCAGTAATCTGCTCGGCGTTCAGCGGATCTCTGCTGATGTAAAGCAGCGCATGGATTTGGGCTACCGTGCGATTGATGCCCCAGCGTGTCCCCATCTCACCCCAGTGGAAGATGAACTTGCGTTGAGTCGGCCCTAGCTCCATTCGCGGCCTCTCCTTCTATCTATTTCATTTATTTCTGTACTTACAGAACTTATAGTAATAGATTGATGCTGTCAACTGGAAAAGTTTTCGGACGTATGGACTCGTGGAGTTGGATCCCACTCATACTCTTTCCAACTGCCATCCTGGTCCTGACTCCCGCCGAGTGGCCTCGCTGGTCGTTCATGTGGCTGCTGGCATTCGGGGTATTCGCCGGCTGCAAGTGGCTGAGCCGGGCGGCAGCCCCGCAGTTTCAAGCGACTCCGACATGGCGCCATGCCGGATACCTGCTGGCATGGCCGGGACTTGACGCCAGGGCCTTCTTGGACACGAGTCCCCTCGGGAAGGAAGACCGGCCGCTTCCAGGAGAATGGATTCGAGCCAGCGCCAGGGCTTTGATTGGAGTCGCCCTGTTCTGGGGCATTTCCAGGACGGTGCCCACGAGTCAGGAAGTGCTCAGGGGCTGGGTGGGAATGGCTGGCATGATCCTGATGCTGCATTTCGGTTCGTTTCACTTGCTGAGCTGTCTGTGGCGCTCGATTGGGGTCGAGGCCCGGCCTCTCATGAACTGTCCACTGGCCTCGGTCAGTGTGAGCGAGTTTTGGGGAAGGAGATGGAACAAGGCGTTCCGCGATCTCACTCATCAGTTCCTTTTTCGCCCCCTGACACGAAAAGTCGGGCCCCGATGGGCGGTCCTGATCGGGTTCGTGCTAAGTGGCCTGGTTCATGACCTGGTGATCTCGGTGCCGGCCGGGGGAGGGTACGGCTGGCCGACGCTGTTCTTTATCGTTCAGGCTATCGCCGTGCTGGTGGAGCGATCCACGGCCGGACGCGCCATCGGACTTGGCCGGGGTTGGCGTGGCTGGTCGTTCACGATGCTTGTCCTGGGACCGGCTGCCTATGGGTTGTTCCATCCACCTTTCGTAAGGAACATCTTTCTTCCCTTCATGGAGGCGCTGGGGGCCGGGTGAGTGATGACTGGAGGTTGCACTGTGCTGGAAACATTGATCATGGGAGCGGGGGTCGGGCAATTGGGAGTATTGATCGCATCAGCGTTGGTGCCGTTCCGGCTCAACTGGAAGAAGGAACTGAGTGTTCTTCCAAAACTGCACCGCCAGATGTACTGGGTCTATGGAGGATACGTCGTAGTGGCGATCATCGCCTTCGGCTTGATCAGCCTGTTCAACGCTCGGGAACTGTCGGGCGGAACCGGTCTGGCCCGTGGAATCTGCGCCTATATCTCGGTGTTCTGGGGCTTTCGAGTTCTGTTGCAAGGAGTCTTTGATGTCAAGGAACATCTCACTACCTGGTGGTTGAAGCTGGGATACCACGCGCTGACGCTCCTGTTCGTTGGCTTCACTCTTCTCTACGGTTTTACTGCCCTGCAACCGAACTTGGATACCATCGACCTATGAAAGTGAGGCCCAAAATGAAAAATCAGAGCGGCGAAGTGAACATGAGGTCGTTGAGGGAGAATCCGATCATATTCTTTGACGGTGTCTGCGGTATGTGTAACGGATTCGTTGATCTGGTCCTGAGGGGAACAGACCGGCGCTGCGGAATAGCAGTCGGAAAGTCTCATACCCTCGGCAGCCAGCGGCCGAATGATTGCTTGCGGTAGGCAGCCGTCTTATGATGGTGCCCGTCAATCGTGGACCTTTCTTCTGCTGAGATTTGATCATGAACAACTCCGGCCACCTTACGGTGATCGTCTTTGGTTTTGCGCTGGTTCTCTTTGCGTGCGGCCAGCCCGGCCGCGCCGAAGTGGTCCGCTTCGAGATCAGCGAGCGCAGCCCGTTTGCCGACGGAAGGTCGTTTGGCGAAGTTGGACCGTACGAACGAATCATCGGCAAGGCCGTGTACGCGATTGACGCGAGGGACCGCAGCAACGGTGAGATCATCGACCTCGACCTGGCGCCGCTCGACGATAGCGGTCGAGTCACGTTCAGCGCGGACTTGTTCATACTGGCTCCCACGGACATTTCCCAGGGGAACGGTGCCGTCCTTTACGATGTGAACAACCGCGGTAACAAGCTGGCGGTGCGGTTCTTCAACGATGCGCCGGACGGCAACAACCCCACCGACGCGGCCAACGGCTTTTTGATGCGGCAGGGTTACACGATCGTTTGGAGCGGTTGGAACGGAGAACTCCTGCCCGGCGACGATCGCCTGCAACTGCACGCTCCGATCGGCACCAACGGCGGGAAGCCGATCACCGGCCTGGTGCGTTACGAAATCATCACCGACAAGGAAACCAAGAAGACAAACATCAACCGCGAGGGTCACGGCGCGTATCGTCCGACGGTGCGCGGGCTGAAAAACGCCACGCTCACTTGGCGGTTGCGGCCCGCCGAGCGCCGCGTGTCGATTCCGCGCGAGCAGTTTCAATTGCACGTCCGCGATGTCGATTCGACCAATCAAGGACAATTGCCCGAAGTTGAATTGGAACTCGCCGCCGGCTTTCGCCAGGGCTATCTGTACGAGCTGATTTACGAGGCGCGGGACCCGCTCGTGCACGGCGTTTGTTTTGCCGCGGTGCGCGACCTGGTTGCGGCCCTGAAGCACGGCACGGGAAAAGACAATCCGCTGGTCGCCGGCGGCGAGTCGCCCATCGATCTGGCCTATGGTTTCGGCGTGTCGCAAAGCGGACGTTTTCTCCGCGAGTTTCTTTATTGGGGATTCAACGCCGACGAACACCGGCGGCAGGTCTTCGACGGCTTGATGCCGCACGTTGCGGGCGGCGGTCTCGGTTCGTTCAATCATCGTTTCGCGCAACCGACCGCCTACGCCACGCAGCACGAACATTACGATTGGCCGGTCGACCGCTTTCCATTCGCCTACGCGACGCAAACCGATCCGCTCAGCAAGCAGACAGACGGCATTCTGCGGCACGCGGCGGCCTCGAACAGCGCGCCCAAAGTGATGCACACGCAGTCGGCCACCGAGTATTGGTCGCGAAGCGGCTCGTTGGTGCACACCGATCCGCTCGGACGGCATGACGCCGAGGCGCTGGACAACGTGCGCATCTATGCATTCGGCGGCACGCAGCATGGTCCCGCGAGTTTTCCGCCGAGTCAGGGAATTGGGCAAACGCTGGCCAATCCGGCCGATTATCGGCCGCTGCTGCGTGCGCTGCTGACGGCGCTCGACGGTTGGTGTCGCGACGGCACATTGCCGCCGGCCAGCCGGCATCCGACGCTGAAGAGCGGCACGCTGAGCGATTGGCGGCAGCAAGCGACCGGCTTCCCGGCGTTGCCGGGCGTGCGTTATCCGGAAGTGATTAACGAGCCGAGTTTGCTCGACCTAGGCTCGCGCTGGGCGAGCGACCGGATTATCGATCGGCAACCGCCGCGCGCGGCCGGCCGCTACAAAGTGCTGGTACCCAAGTGCGACCGCGACGGCAACGAACTTGGTTGCCTGTTGCCGCCGGAGGTCGCCGTGCCCGTGGCCACGTTTTCGGGTTGGAGTTTGCGCAGCCGAGACGCCGGCGCCGAAAACGACCTCGTCGGTCTCAACGGCTCGTACATTCCGTTTCCCCGGACAAAGGCCGACCGCGAAATGAGCGGCGATCCGCGGCGATCGCTGGCAGAACGTTACGGTGACTGGCCATCGTATTTACGACAGCTCGAAGACAATTGTAGAAAACTGGCCGCCAAGCGATACTTGTTGGACGAAGACGTGCAGCGAATCGTCGCGCGGCAGAAGGAGCGCGCGGCGCCGTTGTTTGCTGATTCCCCGAAATGATTGGAGAGTTTTCGTGATGTGCCTCGATCGGCGGAGCGGCAAGCTATTGTGGGACCGCATCGCCTGGAGCGGCGAACCTGCTTTGAAGTTCTTCGGCACGACGATAAGGACTCCAGCCGACAACGTGTTGTGATCCGTCAGGAGCAGTAGGTCGCTTGTAATTATGGAAGTGAGTAGATTCCCTTGTTTTCTACCTGCGAACCAACCCAAACACTACCAAGACTGCCACGACGAGAAACCCAAGGAAAATCACCAAGCCGAAACCACTGAGGGACTCAACCAAGAGCCCAATCTCATCCAGGAATGAGCGAAGCGTTCCGCCGAATCCCTCCATATTTCAGTGACTCACCAAGGTTGATTAGTTTCCAGTCCTCTGCCGACTAAGGGGATTAGACGAGAGAATTCCAATAGCAATTGTGTTACTTGTGCCTCGCCGTGAAGTAGCGCTTCCCCAACCCAACTTGAAGTAGTGCTTGAACGTGTCCCGCAATTATAACAGGAGTGACCGGAAACACGGGACAAATTGTCCGAGGCGTGGTTCCCCTATGAAGGGCTTTGGGCGGGTGGTGTTTTCGCCGGGAAACTCACCTCAGAAGTGGGAAGACTGCTAGGCCCATTATCGGTACTCAGTCCGATTTACCAACCTGGTGTTCGAGTGGACCCAGACCAGCGGTACCCAGGTTTTCACCAAGGCTCTCGACTAGAAGATGGCCAAGGTCCGCGTCACGGACATCACCCAGGAGGAAACACTTACCTTCCAACTGCTAGTGCGGAACGGAGCTGCCATAGACGGATGACCCAGTTGCCGTGGTGGCGCAACTGCTCCAGCCTTCGGGAATGCAGGCCTTCTTTCTGGCAGAACGCTTTCCAGAGGGCCTTCCCATTGACGAGGGAACACTGATCGTAACAGTGGACGGAGACGCTGAGATCGTCATGACAGGGTTGATCACTCTGGACGGTTTCTTCATCTCTGCCCAGTCCATCTCCCGGATCGAGTAGAAGACGCTATTGGGGGGGGCTGGGTGGTATCCTGGCACCGCTGCCGGGACCCACTGTTTTTTTTCTTCTGTCCGGCGATCCGGGTACTGGGTCATTACTTGGCCAGAAAAGGGGCCCGACATGCAGGCCGGCTCCCACGGTCGATCAACGGTGAACCGTTGATCGACAAGGTAGAGCTGACATTATTAAGCAGCAACCCGCATCGTTGATGCTTGTCCAAGTCCGATTCAGCAGAGCCCGAAAGCTGCTACTCTTCTGAAGATCCGACGCGCCACAGCCATGAGGTTGCTCAGACGCTTCGTGCCAACGGTGCCGCACCGTGAGCACCAATTGAATCTCATCCAGTAAGGAGGAGTCATGACAATCCAAGAGGTCTTAGTCGCCCAAAGGATCCATCCCCCCAGGCTCAGGCAAACGAAGATTTGCGTGCCATCCACCCTCTTGTTCCTGTTCCTTCTGACGACGGTTGTTGAAGCTGTCGACTTCAGTTTCGTATACCTGGACAACCCGGAGGGTGACTTCCTTTCGCGCGGGTGGTTGGATCCCGATTCTGTCTTTCAGCAGAATGTCCGAGCGGCTGCTGCGATCTGGGGTGGATTGATTGATTCGCAGGAAACGATTCGCGTCCAGGTGAGAGCAAATCGCAGTGTGCTTCGGGCCGGCGGGACCTTCTCCAACGGCCGGTTCCTTGGCCAGGGCATAAACGCCAACGAAATCTTTGAGCCGGGCCCACTATCGCGCATTCTCACCGGCCAGAATCCGGGGGCGGGTGCTGAAGACATCGACATCTTCCTGGACATCAACTCCCCGTTCATCGATTTAAACTATTGGCTGGATCCGAGTCCAGCCGAGCGATTCGAGAGAGTTCCCGAGGGGCGAGCCGACATGGTGAGCATAGTCCTGGAGGAGTTGGGGCACGGCTGGGGAATGGCCGGGGAGCGCAATGTCGATGACGTTGTGGACCGTGGAATCCCCAAACGGGGATTCGTCACTCTCTTTGATTCGATGACTTACTTTGGAAACGACGGTTCTCCTGTCGGTTCCTTTCCTCTCAAGATTTTTACCACCTGGGAACTTGTGGAGCGCGTTTGATCTTGACAGATAGCCTCATGAACGGTTGCAGCGTGCGGACGGGCTCCCGGCAGCCGATTACTCCCCTCGACGCGGCCATCCTTGCCGACCTTGGCTATCCACTGATCTCCAATGCCATCTTTCACGGAATTCTTTATCCTCAGCTCGCAATTGGAGGAGGATTCGAGGTGCTGCTTCTGGTCAGCAACACGGATAGCGCGAAAACATGGGAGGGCCGCGCGAGCCTGAATGGGGGTTCCTGGTCAGTCGGAGAGCCCTGGTCTCTGAATGGCGTAGACCAGACAGGTTCTTCCGGGTTCGACATCATTATTGCGCCCTCTGGGACAGTGCAGTATCGGATGAGTCGGGACACCGACGTCGTTTCCGGCTGGCTTGAGATCGTGGGCAGCGCCGGTTCTGACTTCAGCGACCTCGCAACTACCTATTTCTTTAATTTTTCAACAGGTTCGGAACTCTTGGACTCCACCGGGGTAGGTTCCGCAATTCCGACGACAGGCTTTGCCTTTCCTGTCGAAAAATCAGCAAATGTGAACACTGGAATTGCCATTCGCAGAGGAGGAGCCCCCCTGACGCTTTTGCTGCTTGGAAGTGACGGGGCCCTGATCGACACAGTCAACCTGGAATTGGATGGGGCAAGCTTCATTGACCAGATCTTCTCCGGGGTGCCGGACAACTTCACCGGATTCGTGCGAGTAGAATCCGGAGTGAGTTTTTATCCGGTCGTCGTGCGCCAGGAGATCATCCCCGCAAAGCAGTTGAGATTTCAGCTGACAAGTGTCCCGGGCACGCAAGTTCGGTGACGATTGGCAGTATCTTGCCTATTCGGTACCTACACACGAGGGGACGTACAGTTCATCGAGGCCTCAGACGACGACCCTGAGTTCGCACAGATCTGCAGCAGGCCCTGCGAGACGGCCTCATGGCACTGGGATTGCTGGGCTGGGAGTTTCAGGATGGCACCCTGCAGGCCAAGGGCGGGCTGTTCCCCTGGTACAATGACGAATGGATAGCAGCGTTGGGTCCATCTTTCCGAAGAGTTGTCGCCTATGACCGACGAGATCGATCGAATCTGTCGGTACTGCTGCGAGCCAGTTCGCCCGAAGGCTTGCAAGTGCCCCCACTGCCGCCAGTGGCTTGGGAGGTGGTTGGGGAATCCGTATCTGCCGCTCTTTCTTGTTCTGATCCTCATCGGGTATATGTTCTTCTGGATTGATCACGCCACGGACCGGGGTAGCAAAGAAAGCTTTTCGAGACATCGAGACAAGGTTGTGGTGACTGAGTCCAGCGTGCATTTCAGCGAACAAGAGGACAACGCCAACGTTTCGACTGTTGGCAAGATTCGCAATGACAGCGATTTCGCCTGGGAAGACATCTACTTGGAAGTTCAGTACTTCGACGACAAGGGTACGCTCATTGATACGGAGGGCGCCCAGCAGTATGGGCTTACTCTGACTCCACAATCAGAGGCAGCATTTCGTCTGCGCACCCAGGCCGACAAGCCAAAATCGGCAGTACTTGTACTTTAGATCTGAGCCCAGAGAGGGGATGATCTTTACCGACGTGCGCCGCAGCCTGGATCAAGGGATCACCCACCCGTTTCACATCAACGATGGGGTGCCGGCGTTCTTGGTCGAGTTCGGCTGTGGTGTTGGAAATGTCACCCGGGCCCTCACAAGACGGGTCCCTACTGTCAGTGTTCCATGAGAAGCCTCTATTACCTCTTACTGATCCTGTACGGTGGTATCGTCGTCTTGGGACGAAGACTCCTCCGCGGCCCTCTGTGCCCGTCCCGGTCCATCCGGACCGAGTGGGTTGCCATGGCGGTTCGTACCACGTTTCGCTGCTCCAAGCGCTGGGGCTTCAAGTGGCTCCGCGAGACTCTGGAGACGATTCCCACGCGCTCACCCGTCTTCACGCAGATACGATTCGAGCCCGCTGATGCGGCAGGTGTTGCGGCCGAGTGGTGCCTACCGAAGGCAGGTGGCGAGCCCACGAGAGTGCTCATCTATTTTCATGGCGGGGGATACGTCGCCGGGTCCCTCAAGACGTATCGCGAGTTCGTTGCGCGGCTTAGCCTGGAAGCGCAGTCTCGTGTGCTCAGCGTCAATTACCGACTGGCACCTGAATTTCCCTTCCCTGCGGCACAAGACGACTGTCTGATAGCCTATCGATGGGTGGTCGCTGCGGGCTGGGGGGCATCGTCTGTCGCGCTGGTGGGAGACTCAGCCGGAGGGACCCTGTGTATCGCCACCCTCTTGGCTCTTCGCGACGCAGGCGAGCCTTACCCCGGCGCAGCCCTACTCATCTCTCCCTGGGTTGATCCGCTCGCGGCCACTGGCAGTATCGAAACCAACGAGCCGTTCGACGTCGGTGACAGAGAGTTCCTGGTCACGTGTATCGAGGCCTACATGAGCGGTAGGAGCCCCACCCGTCCAAGCGTCGCCCCCGTATGCGCAGACCTCACAGGGCTTCCACCTCTCTTGATTCAGGTGGGTACGGCTGAGATCTTGCTCGATCAAGTGCAGCGTTTTGCTGTGCGAGCGCAAGACAGTGGGATGGTGACGTGCCTCGAAGAGTACGAGGATATGTTCCACACATTTCAAAATTTTGCGTCGTTCATCCCAACTGCAGAGCAAGCGGTCCAGGACATGGGGCGTTTTCTCCGGAAGACCATCCCCCCTTTTGGGGACATCGACAGCCACTGAACAAGCGGCACCGGAAATGCGGGCTTGAAGCATCCCGCCGATTACAGAATAGGCATCATAGCGTGATGAAGAAACACAGGTTGCGGAAGCCTGCACTATGTACCAGACAGTGTCGGGAAGCGCATCGGTTATATGACTCTCGTATTTGAC
Source organism: Acidobacteriota bacterium (assembly GCA_965248635.1). Taxonomy (GTDB): domain Bacteria; phylum Acidobacteriota; class UBA6911; order RPQK01; family CBDAPI01; genus CBDAPI01. Next base: position 2,653,920 of record OZ252114.1, read on the forward strand.
TCCAGAATCAACCAGCAGGTGTTGGACTAGCTCCGTGTCCTGCAGCACGTAAAACACGCGCACAGATCCAGGCTCTGCCTCCACTCTTTTGCAGAGTTCAGCGACCCCGACGCTGACCTCATCCAGCTGAGCATCAGCTGGGTTCTGTAAGAAGATAACCAGACACCCTAGTACTTAACAGCATTAATACGCAGAATCATATGTTAGAATTGCCTCCAGTTCTCTTCCAGGGCACACTGGAGGCAAACCATGGGGCGAGCGACCGAAATCGTATTGACTGAGGAGGAAGAGGAGAAGCTTCGCGGCTGGCTCCGTTCGGGAACGACCGAGCATAGGCTGGTCCATCGAGCCCGCATCATTCTGGAGGCCGCGGCCGGGAAAACGACTCAGGAGGTCGCGAAACAATTGAAGATCTGGCCTTCACAGGTCAGCAAGTGGCGCAAGCGGTTCGCGGCCCAAAGGACACAAGGGCTGCAGGACGCGCCGCGCAGCGGAAAGCCCCGCCGCTACGACGAGACAACGGAGGAGAGAATTCTGGCGGCTCTGGACGAAAAGCCTCCCCGTGGCTACGCAACGTGGAACGGCCGCCTGCTGGCTGAACACCTGGGTGATGTCAGCCGAGATCAGGTCTGGAGAGTCCTGCAGCACCACCGGATCTCTCTGCAGCGGCGCCGCAGCTGGTGCTTGAGCACCGATCCGGAGTTTGCCCGCAAAGCGGCCGACATTGTAGGGCTTTATCTTGCCCCGCCCGAAAACGCCGTCGTACTGTGCATCGACGAAAAACCACACATTCAAGCACTGGAACGATCTCAGGGGTGGCTGAAGCTGCCCAACGGAAAGGCTATCACGGGAGAGAATCACCGATACAAACGCAACGGCACGACCACCCTGTTTGGAGCCCTGGAAGTGGCCACGGGACTGGTCAAGATTGGTCACTACAAACGACGCAGGCGTCGCGAGTTCCTGGACTTCATGAACCAAGTAGTGGCCGATTATCCGGACCGTGAGATCCATGTGATCCTCGATAACCTGAGCACGCACAAGCCCAAAAACGACCGCTGGCTGGCTCGACACGACAACGTGCGCTTTCATTTCACGCCGACCAATGCCTGCTTTCTCAACCAGATTGAAATCTGGTTCAGCCTCTTGAGCCGGGGAGCCATTCAGGGTGCCAGTTTCACTTCGCCCCGAGAATTGCGCAATGCTATTGACGAATTCGTGCAGGTCTGGAATCCGCAGGCCGCACCCTTCGAATGGACCAAGGCCGTGGTTCATCCCAAGGGTTTCAAATCTAATTACTCGGATTTACGCGGTTAAGTACTAGGGTAGCTCTGGACAGAGGAGAAGGAGCAGCTCTGGTGGAGCAAACACCAGCCAGGTCATTTGGCGTTAGACGGATGAAGTACGAGGCTTCCTTTGCACAGGTGCTGCGCCTCTTAAGTTCCAGTGGACTGGAAGAGCCGGTCGAGGTCAGCCGGGAGAAGCTGGTGCATGTGGAGGCCATCGCCATGCGGTGCATGAAGGCGACGATTGTCCTCGGCCGAATTGACTACATCAGCTTTGTCGACGCTGTGCGTGCAGTTCCCGAAGACCGTCCCCATGTTTACGCCAATAAGCATGGAGAATACTGATTGTCGTTCCCAGCGAGAACATGCGAATGCCCATATCAAGCCATGGCGCCGCCTCGTCGAACGCGTTGATCTCGACGATTGGTTCAACACCCACCCGCAGAGCCTCGCGGTACACCTCCATCTGTATGGCTAGATCGGCTTTGGTGCCTCTTTTTTCGGGTTCCCCCCTACTCTGCCAAAAATCCGCGGGTCCCCAGATGATCCCATCAACGCCTTCAACAGTAAGGATTGATTCCAGATTCTCAACGGCCTCAGCCCTTTCAATCATGAGGATCACCACGATTTCTCTCAGTACCTCAATATACTTTCGTGTACCCCCATAACTGGGATAGAAAGCCCGCACTGATCGAACCGGATTCAGTCCACCTTCCTCAGGTGTCGTAGCGCGAATAATGCGCACGCACTCTTGTGCCTCGGAGCGGTTATGCACGTCGACGAAGACCACGGCTTCAAAGCCAGCGCCAATTGCCCTTTGCACCCGGAGTTGTTGCCCGGAGCTGTCGATCTTAATAATCTTACCCAGGTCGTGCGCTTCAGCCGCACGGCACAGGTTTTCAAAATCTAGCGTTTCAAGGGCGCCATACTCGGCGACAACCTGCACCGTATTGAGAGCGCTGCAACCGATCATGTCAATTTCGTTGGCCCATGGACTGTGCATCCGGGTATCCAGCAAAAGTTCACCTGAGTCAAAAATTTCTCTCACTCGATTACGTTTCATTGTTCTCCTCAAATCAAATCGCGACCCTGAACGAAACGGATCGCGTCCTTAGGGCTCGCGCAGAAATAACTTGGCATTTTGGCATCTCATCTTCACACCATCTTCGGCCGCTCCTCAATCGCGAAATCCTCAACGTAGACCCGGCTACGCCTGCGGTTTCGCTCAATCGTTCGCGGCCAAATCTGATGCAAATCTAAGCGCCAATTCTACCAAGTTATTTCTGCGCGAGCCCTTAGTAGTTCAAAGGCGGATGGGCTCAAGTAGATCCGCGATCAGCGTATGTCGTAATACGTACCGTAGAAACGACTGCTCTCATCGAGCACCCAGCTTCGGTCGGCGGCCCGGTCGCCAAATCGGAGTAGGTCGAAGCCCCGCAGGTCGTCGTCGGGCTCGCCATCCGCAACCCACCCGGCCAGCCAGCGGCCGATAGCAGCAGAGCCGGCGATGCCGAGAGCGGCGCAGCCGGCAGCCGCAAAGAGTCCCTTCACCTCCGGTACCGGACCGATCAGATACTGCCCGTCGGGAGCGAAGGTAGTCAACCCCTGTCGGCGTTCGGCGATGTCCAGGTCGGCGAGGACCGGAAAGGTCGACGACAGAAGCTGCCGCGCCTCGGACATGACCTCTACAGGCGGCTCAATGTCGTCGGTGCCGAAGTTATCCGGCATGTTCTCGAGGTCGAAGGGCGTGGGATCGGGCTCGAAGAACCCGTACAGGTAGCCGCCCTGCTCCGGCCGCACGTAGCAGCTGACATCGGTGACGCGCACGACCGGGTGGTGCGCGGGTATGCCGGCGACCGGCACGGTGCGCACCCGTTGATGGCGGATGGCCTGCACGGGGAGGCGATAGGCGCTTTTGCGCACCAGGGTGTCCGTCCACGGCCCCGAAGTGACGACCACGGCATCGGCCTCCGCGAGTCCGTCCTCGGTGTGGACGCCGCGGATCGCGTCGCGCTCGATGGCCAGGCCGGTGACACGCGTATTCAGTTCCACCGACACACCGCGCTCCCGCCCCGCCGCCGCATAGGCCAGCGCGCACTGCCGCGGATCGACGTAGCCGTCACCGGCGACGAAGTAGCCGCCCAGCAGGTGGGTCACGTCCAGGGCCGGGGCCAGGCGCAGCATCTCGTCGTCCGCCACAAAGGCCGCATCCACGCCGTTGGCCACAGCCAGCTCCACCTGACGTGCGTAGGCCTCCATGCGCTCAGGTGTCAGGGCCACGAGCAGGCTTCCCGGCCGGCGCAGACCCAGATCCAGCCCCGTTTCTGCGCCCAGGCGCTCGCAGAGCTCGAGGGCGTATTGCACTGCCCGGCACATGGTGGGCGACGAGCGGATCTGCCCGATAATTCCGGCCGCTCTCGGGGTGGTCTCTCCCGCGATGTCCCCACTGCGCTCGAGCAGTCGCACCGAGGCACCCCTCAGTGCGAGGTGATAGGCCGTGCTGAGGCCCCAGATGCCGCCCCCCACGACCACGGTGTGCAGTCCGCTGTCTGGCATGCCTCAGGCGTCCGCCGCCATGTCGACCAGCGGCGTCCCCGTCCACGCGGCAGGTCTGTGCGGGCCGCAGGCTGCGCACTTGCTCTTAGCCAAAGTCCTCCTCCGGGGCTCCAGAAACTCCTCCAGAAGGATTTCGCCTGGATGAACTAAAGGTAGTTTTTTCTTTCTCGCGCTCATCTAAACCTTCCTTCCACTGTTTCAATTGTAGCCGACAATCTCGACATCGTAGGCATCACCCCAGAGCGTGGGGCTAGTGCACTGTCCGGAAAGTTCACGCCGCTACTTCGGGCGTCTTTTCGCCGCCAGCTTTGTTGCGCTACCTCGAAAGACTCCCGGCATTCCTGCGTCGCGCGCCTCACTGGCGACGAAAATCCATCCCGAATTAACACCGTGAACTTCCCGGACAGTACACTAGAATGATGACTGTGGCGAAATCGTCGACGCAGGATCCTTGGTGGCGGCGCTATTATCGCGGGCGACCTATTCATGCCATGCCGGGCGTGCATGAAAGCGTGCTGAAGATGTTGAAAGCACATATCGCGCCGCCGGCGCCCATTGTCGACCTCGGTGGCGGTTCTGGTGCCTTCGCATTGTTATCTCGTGATGCGGGCTACAATGTGGTGGTGGCGGACATCGCGCCACCGTCGGATCTCGACCTTCACGTTCAACAGCTCGACCTCGATGCGTCGCCCAGCTACGCGGACGCGTTGGGCAAGAGGTTTGATGCAATTGTTGCCATCGAGGTGATCGAGCATCTGGAGAACCCCTATCAATTTCTAAAGAAAGCGCACGCCCTGCTGAAGCCGGATGGCGTCCTGATCGTGACGACGCCCAACGTCGTCGATCTGGATTCGCGAAGACAGTTCCTGATTCAAGGCGATCTCTGGCTGTTTCCGCGCGGTTGCGTGTCAGGGCTACGCCAGGGCCGCTTGGGACACCTGACGATCCTGCCATACTGGATGCTAGAAGAGATCCTCGACCGCGAGGGTTGGTACGTGCTCGCCCGCCGTTTTATCGGGCGCAAGCCGCGCGCAGGCTTGATCGGCGCGCTCGCCCCGTTGGTGAACCTGGCGCTGATGCCGATTGGCTGGCGCATCCCGCTGGCCGCGGCGTTCGCCCCTTCGGCGGCGTTTATTTGCGTCAGGTGTGTCGACAGAAAGCGGTAAGATAAAATCGACGTAAAGCACGTCTGCGATTCTTTGCGCGCCTTCTCCCTTATTCGCGTTAGGTCTCTTGCCATCCGTTATCCCTCCTCTGCGTAGGGCGAATGTTTGTCCGCCCGCGATCGACTCACCGTGGGGACCTTCACTCCTTCGGCATTACCCGATCTCATCGCTACACCGGTCCTCATCTCAGGTCGAAGTCCCATCGACTCTTGGCTGCTACAAGAATCCGATCATTTTGGAGGCGTTGTGCGACAACAGAAAAGTCAGATAGGCAGTGTGACTTTTCGTTCGGGCATTTTCGGAGGTTTGGATGATCGTAGGTTACGAAAGCTCTGCAAGAAACTGAAGTAACTATATTAGTTTCTTGCTTTTAGCAGGATCGGTCCTGTTATTGGCACACAGCTTGCTTTGTGATGTACAGAACGATGCTGAGAGAACTTTCGATCCTACAGGAGGCCCTTCCCCATGAAAACGCTCTTCACCTTCCTAGCGCTTTTGCTCGTCATCGCCGTCCCGATTCTGCTGCAGCCGTCGGCAGCACACGAAGAGGGAGTCTCAGAATCCGTCCGCCAAGTATTCACCAAATCAATCGTCGAGGCGATGACCGAGGCCCACCGGGAGCAACACCGCGACAACTTTCATCCTGTCACTTTGTTCTTACCCTACGCTTCGATTGCGCCGGGCGTTGAAACTTCTCTTTCTGTCCTGAATCGGTTCTCTGACTCCTTTGCGGTGAGGCTAACCGCCTTTACCTCCCAGGGAGAAGCCCTCTTGCCTGTCGACCTGGAGATCGCAGGTGGCTCCCAGACCTCGCTTTTGCTTAATGAAGTTCTGGCCGACGCCGAGAGTGAGTTCGTAGATGGCAGCGTTCGGATCGACTACCTGGGTGAAGAGCGGTTACTTGACGCCTGGGCGGTCGTGAAAGCGGGATCGCAAGCAGCAGAAATCCCTTTCAGCGATCTAAGCAAGATTCAGTCGGCACGAGCACTGTCGTTTTGGGACACACGGTCTTTAGAGAGGACAAGCAGGATCGAGCCGGTGTATGCCCTGCTGAACACCAGTGATTCGGTACTCGAGTACTCAGCGACCGTTACTACGTCAGAGGATGGCAGGCAAACGGCCTACACGGGGAAGCTCCCGCCTCTGGCTGTGGAGCTCTTGTCGCCCGGGCGAGGCAGCGACGGCTGCGCGGCTGGTTCGATCACGATCGAGCATGATGGCCTCCTTGGAGATCTCATCTCCATCGGACTCTTGCAGGGGGAGTCCTTTCTGAATCCGTTGCCGGTATTTCATCCACAGACCGATGTATCTACGCAATACCACGCCGTCAGGACACCCATACGAACCACGGACCTCCAGGGCAATCCCGTTTCCATGCGGGCACTTGTTTCAGCGTTCAACTCCACTCGGGAGCACCAAGAAGCCACCGTCGTCGTTTTCGACCCGGCGACCGGCGACGAACTGGCCCGTCATGAAGGAATCCTCGAGCCGGGCGGCGTGAATACGCTTGATATCTCCGAGCTGCTCTCAGCAGCCGGCACAACCCTAGACGGCGACGGCGTGAGGGTCTCACTGACCCATTCAGGTGAACCCGGGTCTGTTCTTGTCTCTGCCCGCAGTGTCGGCTCGGACAATCAAGTGGTTTACGTTCCTCTGGTGGGCGTGAGAAGTGCTCATCACAACGGCATGGTTCCGTTACCCGGGCTGGATGAGCATTCAGTCGTCGCCACATTGACGAATCTGGGCAGCGAGTCGGCAGGCGTTGTGGCGCAGATCGACTGGGAGGGCGGAAGCTACGCACTTCCCTCCATCAATCCGTCGAGCCAGGGGCCTCGCACAGAATCGATATCGCTGAGCTTGCCGAGGACGGTCCCCCAGACATATTGGGCAGAGTCCTCGAGCCCGGATACGAAAACGCAGTGTTGCGCTGGTCTTCGAGAGCAGGAAGCCTGGCACTGATTGCAAGAACGGAAGCAGACATCATCGGCGGCGGGCATTTCGGTTTTCAGGGAACAGGTTGTTGTTACGAGGCCCCTTACGGAGCACTCCTTCCTCCTTCCCCGGTGTTTGAAGTCGGGGAGAGCATTCCTTTCCAGGCGAGTGAGTTTCGAGCCACTTGTACGGGGACGATGGGGCCGTTTGGCGTTGAGGCTCCTTCACTGGACTACGAATCGAATTTCGACTGGACCGGAAGCATTCTTTCAGCCACCAGCCACCGGAGAAGGTCAGTTTCGCTTCACTGCGTCCTCCTATGCGATTGATTCATCCTGCTCTGCTGACTATGCCGATTTTGGTGACCAGTCGAATGGGATCGCTGAGAGTCCGGTTGGCGAGGACCCGGCGACTGGAGAAGAGCGCGAGCGTTCTGGAGCCGGGCGCTGGAATCCCGTTCTACCCGTGGGCTCGGGCTACAGCACTGAGGGTGGCGGCAGCCTCCCGCCGCTTGAGTTCTTGGTGATTGATGACGACAGCATTAAGAAAGACGACCCCCCGAACTTCTTCTCGGAGCAAGATGTCAACCTCGATCTGAAGGAGATCGGTGTACGGACCCAGCTGCGCTTTTTCGAAGCCAACGTGGGCGCGACCATCACACTTCGAACCGGCCAGGAGGGAGACTTTGGCTGGATCGCGCTCCCGACTGTTCCCGTTTCCTGGGACGGGGCCGGACCCACCAGTGATGGCCATCGGAACTTCTTTGGCGACCCTGGCCTTCCCCTGCCGCACAATGTTGGACCCGGCCTCGGTGCACCCGACAGCAACGGAGATCGCGAGGCGCTGCTTGATAACATTCCGAATGTACTTCCCCTTGGCGAAACCGAGCTGCAACAACGGATCGGACAGCGCGTCTGTGCGGTCGTATATGACAGCGACGTCAGTGTTGACTTCAGTACCATGGAAGCGAGCCTCAAGGGTGCCAACCTGGGAACCGTCGCCTTCGAGGTTGTGGCTGTGACGCCTCAGAGCGGCTCGACACTACCGGAAGTAGACATCAAGATCTTCGACTTCGAGAAGCCTCTGCGCGGACACGACCTCACCCGAGATCACCTTCACCAGCCCTCCACCAGGAAGCTTCATAGCCACAAATGTCCCCACTCTGGGTTTGAGCTTCAGCGATGACGGGATTGGTGTCGACACCTCTACACTGGCGATTCAACTGGGCGGCAATCCGCTGGGTGTCTCCTGCACGTTCACAGCGACCACTGCAACCTGCACGCCGCTAACTAAGTGCATTGCCGGAAGGTCTCGCAAACCTTACGGCCACGATAGCCGACTTCGAGGGGAATGTCTCGAATCAGGCCAGCCTCAGCTTTACCGTGGACACTATCGCGCCGGTGATCACCCTGAACAGTCCCCAGGACGGGGAGGAAGTCACAACCGAGGAGATCAACTTCGTTGGCAGTCTCAACGAGATGGGCACCCTGACGCTGGACGGCAATCCCGTCATGCTGGGTCCAAGTAACGAGTTCGACCATGGCCCTGTGACCCTCATCGAAGGTCCGAATGTTTTCCAGCTGCTGGCGACGGACCTGGCCGGCAATACGACCCCCGCAACGGTCACCGTCACCTTCGTTATGCCGGGCTTATTTACCTTCGATCCGATCGGCAACCAGATAGTGGACGTGGGAACTACATTGAGTTTGACGCTGACGGCTACCGATCCCAGCGGCAACCCGGTGACCTTCGGTACCTCCACACTGCCATTGCCGGGCGACGCTACGCTCGATGCAACGACTGGTCTATTCACCTTCACACCGACGAGCTCCGAGGTCGGCATCATCTCGGTAACCCTCTTTGCCACCAACGGAGACCAAACCCTTCTGCAGACCATACAGATCACGGTGCCGGCGCCCGATCCGTCCGACCCGACGAGCTTTACAGGACAGCTGCTGGATGCCAACGACTTTGAACTCGGGACTGTAACGCCCATCGTGGGTGCAACCGTGTCGTTTCTAAACACCGGGATTTCTGACCTCTCTGACGGGAACGGCTTCGTCACCCTGACAGGTCTCCCCAGCGGCGGCCAGGTGCTCGACATTGATTCCACCACAGCCGCTCTAGCACCCGATGGGTCGAACTACGCGGGCTTCCGGGAGCAGTTTGTTGTGGAAGCAAACTCGACCAACTTCGTGAGTCGACCGTTTTTCCTTCCGAGGATCGCGGATTCGAGTCTGACGACGGTCGATCCCAATGCCACGACAGTGGTGACCAATGCTGCCTTGGGAGTCTCGATCACGATTCCGCCGCATACGGCCAAGAACCCGAACGGCACCGACTTCACTGGCCAGATGTCGATCTCCGAGGTGCCGAGAGGTTTAGCACCGGCACCCTTGCCGGACACACTCGATCCGGCGCTGCTGGTCACCATCCAGCCGGTGGGCATCACCTTTGCCACACCCGTACCCATTACTTTCCCCAACCTGGATCAGCTGCCCGTCGGCAATGAAGTTGACATCTGGTCGCTCGATCCTGCAACGGGTGCATTTTCAATCGTTGGCACAGGTGAGGTCTCGGCTGACGGACAGTCGCTTGAGACCATCTCGGAGGCGTACGTGCGGCCGACTGGCACACAGAGCAGCCACCGGAGTGTGACGGTAGCGGGCAACAGGATGCACCTAACTGCAGATGCGGCGATAGCAATGAGGGCAGCTCACAGATCAACACGCGCGGGGGTTGGGTGAGCACCGATTTCTCGATACCCAATTACCGCTCACAAGGTCAGTCCCGTGGGCTTCGGTTTGTCTATCGCAGCGAGCGCGCCTATCCTCAGCCCGTGGTCCCGTTTGACGGTACCGTGATAACTCGGGCGGCGGTGCCGCCTACCCTCTCCTACCAGATCAACGTCGGGGGTGTGGACCAGCCAGGCGAGACCTTCGTCAGTACCGCCGGCTTTGACGAAGACCAGGACGAGACCTTCCGGAGCGTCATCGCTGTGGACGGGACGAACCTGACGACAGGTGTCTATCCCTACACCGCACGCTTGACGAGCAATTATCTAAGCAGCCGCGTCTCTGCGACGTTCACGGACCGGACGGTGGTGATCAACGAGCAGGCGAGCCCGCTCGTTGCGGGTTGGGGGATCTCGGGCCTGACACGACTGTATCTTAACTTCGACGAGGGGGCGCTGATTGTCGGCGGTGACGGCTCCCAGAGCGTGTTCTTGCCGGCTCCGCTCACATTGAATGACTGGCAACCGGAAGGCGATCTGTCGGTGAACACCTGGACCGTAGCGCCGGACGGGAAGTCAGTGGTGCTCACAGAACCCGGCAACGGTGGCCCCACCTACTTCATCAGTCCCAATAACTTCATCAACACGACGCTCAGCGGCAAGATGCGGGTCCAGAACTCTTTTGACGACGACTTCATCGGCTTCGTCTTCGGCTACCGTTCCCCCATTACCGGCAACGGCGATCCGGACGAAACAGTGAGGGCGATCATTTTCGACTGGAAACAGGGCTCGCAATCCTTCCCGGGGGGCTACTTTGCTTTCGCCGGGCATCCCTTGTTTCGGGTCGAGGGTGTTCCCTCCGATAACTCTAGCTGGGGATCGACCTTCTGGGAGCACCAGCCGAGCGCCAACGTCGAGATACTGGGTCCGTTTCAAAGCAGCCAGTGGATCAACTTCACCGATCACCTGTTCACCCTCCAGTACGACACCGATCGCATCGTCATCAGCATCGACGACGTGGAAATCTACGATGTAGCAGGATCGTTTCCACCCGGTCGCTTCGGCTTCTACAACTTCTCCCAGTCGAACGTTCGCTACGAGCTATTCACCTCCGTGGGGACCTTCACGAGTCTCGACGGTGACTTCTCTGAACTGATCGGCTATGAGGACGGCACCTTCAGCCGTACGCTCAAGAATGGAACACGCTTCGAGTACGACGCCAACGGACTGCAAACCGCCAAAGTAGACCGCAACGGCAACACGACTACCTATGCCTATGACGCTCAGGAACGCTTGATCTCCATCACCGATCCGGTGGGCAAGGTGACGACCCTGGCCTACAGCGGTAGCAACCTGACGAGCGTGACCGATCCGGCGAGCCGTGTCACGACCTTTGCCCATGACGCCGACGGGAATATGACCCAGGTGACGTTTCCTGACTCCACCAGCCGCAGCTTCGGCTACGACAACCGGCACTTGATGACCTCCGAGACGAATGCCCGAAATCTGACCTCGACGCGGCAGTTCGATTTCACAGGCCGTTTCATCCAGTCCACGCTGGCCGACGGCTCCAAGAGGTGGACCCGGAAAACTGGACCATTTGCTAAGGTGGCTCCGACCTGAATCAGAAAGGATGAGGAGTCATGGAAAAACGAAGGAATTTTTCAGCTCAGTTTAAAGCGAAGGTGGCACTGGAAGCGCTGCGAGGCGAGCACACCCTGAGCGAGCTGGCGGCTCGCTACGAGATCCACCCGAATATGATCACGAATTGGAAAAAGCGGGCCCGAGAGGGCCTGGTCGATGTGTTCGCGGGCAAAGTTGAGAAGCGTCAGAGAGGAAGCGAGGCGAAGACCAAAGAGCAGTACGCCAAGATCGGCGAACTGACGGTGGAAAAGGATTTTTTGTCCAAAGTGCTCGATCGCTGAGTGTCAAGGCCAGAAAGGCCGCGATCGAGCCGGAGCACCCGAGACTGAGCATGCGCAGACAATGCAGGCTGATGAGTCTGAACCGCTCGACTTTGTACTATGAGCCCAAAGGTGAGAGCGAAGAAAACCTGCAACTGATGAGACGACTGGACGAGCAGTTCTTAGAGACTCCCTACTACGGATCCCGGCAGATGGTCTATCACTTGAAACGGCAAGGCTACCAGGTGGGCCGCAAACGGGTTCGTCGCCTGATGGACAAAATGGGCCTGGCGGTCATCTATCCAAAGCCGCGGACCTCACAGCCGCACCCGGAGAATCGAGTGTATCCGTATCTTCTTCGAGGCTTGGCGGTCAGCCGGCCCGATCAGGTGTGGTGTGCGGATGTCACCTACATCCCGATGCGTCGAGGTTTTTTGTACCTGGTGGCGATCATGGACTGGTACAGCCGCCGGGTTCTGTCCTGGAGGCTGTCGAACACGCTGGAGCCGTTCTCTTGTTGCGAGGCACTCGAGGAGGCGCTCAACAGGTACGATCCCCCGGAGATCTTCAATACCGACCAGGGGAGTCAGTTCACCAGTGCGGAGTTCACGGGACTACTCAAAGAGGCCGGGGTGCGTATCTCGATGGACGGCCGGGGCCGCTGGATGGACAACATCTTCATCGAGCGGCTGTGGCGTTCACTCAAGTACGAATGCGTTTATCTGAACGCTTTCGAAACCGGGTCGGAGGCCCGCCGAGGGATCGGCCACTGGATCAATCTATACAACAGCCAGAGACCTCACTCGGCACACAACGGAGCGACGCCCGAAGAGGTGTACACTGGCTTGGACAAAAATTCTGAGAGGGGCCTCGCCCTCGGGCTCATCCCCTCTCAGAATTCCCCTGACTGGCGGCAACAAGAACTACGGAGTCCACCTTAGAAATGCCGCCGAGTGGTCCAGCCAATGGGGTCCACCTCTCCACCCTCTCCACTCGTCAGACAACCAATATGCAGTCTGTGGGGCTAGTGGATCCCGCCTCTGGTCTTGGCACCGCAGCCAATCCCGCTCCCTTCGTCCGACCTGATGCAGCGGTCAGCACTTTCACGGACGGCAACGGCCATGTTCAGACCTTCGAGACCGATCGCTTCGGCAAACTCACGCGGATGACTGATGCTAACGCCCTGACCACGATTACCGACCGCGATGACGACGGGAATGCCATTCGAACTGTACGGCCCGACGGCTCCGAGATTCTCCGCACCTTTGACGAAAAAGGCAATCTTCTGACCGTGACCGCAGTCTTCAATGGAGCGGTGACCTCCAACACGTATGATCCGACCTTCAATATGCTGACCTCGACCACGGATCCCCGGGGCAACACAACGACCTTCACGCGGGATGCCAACGGCAATCTGATCCAGGAGATCAACGATCTCGGCCACGTGACCACTATGGCCTACAACGCCCAGGGACTTGCGACCCAGATGACCGATCCGAATGGGCTGGTAGTGACTTACTCCTACAGCGCCGCGGATCTTCTGGCCACGCTGACCGAGACTCCGCCATCCGGCGGCGGCCTGACTCGGACGACCACTTTCACCTACGATGCCGCCGGGCACGTCACCCAGATAATCACGCCTGAAGCGATCAACCTGACCCTGGATTACGACCCGACCGGCCGGCTGGTCCGGATCACCGACAACCTCAACCAGAAGATCGAGTACGCCTACGACGGGGAGGGCAACCGGATCCGAACAGACATTAGAGATCCGGATGGGACGCTAGTCATCACGGTCCAGGAGACCTTCGACAACCTGGATCGGCTGCTGATGGCAACCCGGCCCCATATCCCGGGCACCGATTCGATCACCCAGTTTCAATACGACAACGCAGGAAATGTGACAGGGCAGACCGACCCCAACGGGAACAGCTCATCCCGTATTTACGATCCCGGTGACCGGCTGATCCAGAGTACAGATGCGGCCACCGGCGTCACTGCTTATGGCTACGATGACAACGGAAATATCATCCAGGTCACTGCCCCCAACGGGAGCATCACGACCTATGCTTACGACGCCTTGAGTCGGCGGCTCACGGAGGCCAGCCCCGATCGGGGGACTATTACCTCTAGCTACGATCTCGCGAACAATCGCTCGTCCGTTACCGACGCCCGTGGCATCGTGGCTACATTTACCTATGACGATCTCAACCGAGTGACGAGCGCTACCTATCCCGATTCAAGCGAGAACGTTACTTTCGTTTACGACACCTGTACATTCGGGGAAGGACGGCTCTGCAGCACCACCGACGAGAGCGGCACATATGACTTCACGTACGACGCCCACGGCAACATTACCCAGGTCGACAGCACGACTCTCGGGGTCACGTATTCGACGACCTATCAGTACGATGCCGAGCATCGCGTGACAAGCATGACGCTGCCCAGCGGAAGGACCGTCACTTATCAGCGCGACGGGCTCCGGCGGATCAGCAGCATAGAGGCGGAGATCAGCGGGATCAACACGAATCTGGTGAGCGGTATCTTTTACCGGTCCGATGGCGTCGTGACCGCAAGGCAGTATGAAAACGGTATTGCCGAGAACAGGGTTTATGACCAGCAACGGCGACTCGTTGAGCAAACGATCGGTACCGCCGATTCTATCCTCTGGAGCTACGACACCAATAGCAACGTACTCAGCCGAGATACCCAGACGAATACCCACACCCACGGCTACGACGTCCTGGATCGGCTAGAAGCAGAGACAAATGACGGAGCCACGATCGACTACACCTACGATCCCAACCACAACCGCTTGACCGAGGACGATGGGGTCCAGATTACCCAGTATGTCTACGGGGCCGGCAACAACCGACTGATCGCCATCGACGCCTCTGCACTCTTCTACGACCTCGCTGGCAATCTCACCGATAGCGGTCAGGGCCAGACCTACGCATACAACGATGCCAACCGTCTATCCCAGCTATTTGACAACGCCGTCCTAACGGCAACTTACGTCTACAACGCTCCAGGGCAGCGGATACGCAAAGCGACAGCTACCAGTACGACCGTCTATCACTACGATCTCGCGGGTCGCTTGATTGGGGAGACAGCGGATGACGGGACCCCGCTCAAGGACTATATATGGCAGGACGACAGCCCCATCGCCCAAATCGAGGGCGACACCGTCATTGATACACTGACCTACCTGCACACGGATCATCTGGCAACCCCCCGACTCGGTACGGATGTCGGTGGCAACGTGGTTTGGCGGTGGGAAGGAACATCCTTTGGGGGGACTCAGCCGGTTGAGAATCCGACCACCGTCAACCTGCGGTTCCCGGGGCAATACGCAGATGCGGAATCGGGGCTGTACTACAACTGGAATCGATACTACGATCCGAAGACCGGAAGGTATCTCACCACTGATCCGATCGAGTTGAATCGTAGCCTGAACGGTTTCCAGGACACGAGGTCTCAGCATCTGTATGTTTATGCAGCTGGCAACCCGCTCAGTTTCACAGACCCGAACGGGTTGACGTCCATCATGTTTGGTGGTGGTGGGTGGATCGTTTTTGGCTCGAAGTTTCCAATAATG
Organism: Acidobacteriota bacterium; assembly: GCA_965248635.1. GTDB lineage: Bacteria > Acidobacteriota > UBA6911 > RPQK01 > CBDAPI01 > CBDAPI01. The sequence continues at coordinate 2,669,096 of OZ252114.1, forward strand.
CGTAACTTTGGGAGATTAGGACAACCGGCAGGCAAACCCTTCCCTCGTATATGCCGTCTGAAGCCTCCGAGGCCTGATGCGGTACCCAGACCACCGAGCAATCCTAGGTGGCCTCCGAAGCGTATCGTCCCAAGACACGGTTTAGGTAGGGCACACGGTCCTGATGAGACGGCCCCTTTTGGGGACCCTCAGTTGACCAGACCCCCCGTCCCTCCCTTCGACCCTTTTGACGTGGGCAGCCCACCCCTTCCGATCCCGCGTCCTCAGAACCCGCCGGACTGCGGATGTCAAGATGTGCCACCATCTGATGTGCCACCATCTGGTCTTCCTGATAAGTATATATGTGATCCTGCGACTGGTATCTGTGGGCCTGGAGTATGATGTGACTACTGGCTCCGATGTTTCCACAAGCCCACGAGATTGGTGAGGGGGCTTGCTTCGTGGGCTATACTATTCTTAGCACGCCCTGACCAGAGGAGCCGACCGTGCCTAGCTTGTCGTTAGCGAAACTTCGCTCTGCAGCCGAGCAAGGAGACGCCGAAGCCCAATACAACCTTGGCGTGCTCTACTACTACGCCGAGAGCGTCCCGCGGGACTATGGCGAGGCGCGGAAATGGTGGCTGAAGGCTGCCGAGTGCAGACACGCTGGCGCTCAATTCGCGCTTGGTTCACTCTACTTCGAGGGCCACGGAGTGCCGCAAGACTACGTCGAGGCGCGGAAGTGGTGGCTTCAAGCTGCCGAGCAGGGTGCGGCCAACGCTCAAAGTAGCATTGGCGGGCTCTACTACAACGCTCACGGTGTCCCGCAGGACTCCATCGAGGCGCGAAAGTGGTATCTCAAAGCTGCTCAGCAAGGACACGCCAAAGCCCAATACATAGTTGGCTACTTCTACTACAGCGCCGACGGCGTCGCGCAGGACTATGGCGAGGCGCGGAAATGGTACCTCAGAGCTGCTGAGCAGGGACACGCCGAAGCGCAATACAACCTTGGCGAGCTCTACTTCGAGGGCCACGGAGTGCCGCAAGACTACCTTGAGGCGGGGAAATGGTGTCTGAAGGCTGCCGAGGGCGGCCACACTGGCGCTCAATTCGCACTTGGGTCATTCTGCTTCGAGGGCCACGGAGTTCCGCAAGACTACGTCGAGGCGCGGAGGTGGTGGCTTCAAGCTGCCGAGCAGGGTGCGGCCAACGCTCAAACTAGCATTGGCAATCTCTACTGCCACGGTCACGGTGTCCCGCAAGACTACGTCGAGGCGCGAAACTGGTATCTTAAAGCTGCCGATCAGGCAGACCCCGAGGCCCAATACAACCTTGGCGAGCTCTACTACCAGGGCTTCGGCGTCGCGCAGGACTATGGCGAGGCGCGGAAATGGTGTCTGAAGGCTGCCGGGTGCAGACACGCTGGCGCTCAATTCGCGCTTGGCTCACTCTACTTCGAGGGCCACGGAATTCCGCAAGACTACCTCGAGGCGCGGAAATGGTGGCTACAAGCCGCCGAGCAGGGAGACGCCGAAGCCCAATACAACCTTGGTGCGCTCTATGATCAAGCCTACGGGGTCCCTCAAGATTACGACGAGGCGCGGAAATGGTACCTCAGAGCTGCCGAACAAGGTCTTGCCCATGCACAGCACAACCTCGCCTGGCTTTACTTCGATGGCAAAGCTGTGTCGCAGGACTACGTTGTGGCCTACGCCTGGCTCAACCTCGCTGCAGCACATGGCGACGCCGAAACAATAACAGACCGCGAGGCCGTTGCCGCAAAGCTCGACCCTGCATCGCTCGCCGAAGCTGAGAAACTGTCAACGGAATACTTCAAACGCTACGTCGAGCCATTCCAATAACAAACAACCACGCCTGCCCCTCCTCTCTGTCGGGGAGGGATGAGGTGGTGGCTCAGTATACCGATGATCGCTAAGACGAGCACAAGGGACTAGAGTTGGCGACGATCTCAGGATCTAAGGCTTGCTTGTTGCCGAGAACGAGACGGAGTCCAGACAATTGCAGTTTGCCGCGACTGGACACTCATATGGGCTTCTCTGGATTTTGCCTTCTCCGTTGTCATTTGGGGCTTGATGATTCTCTTAGCCGTACATGGCTTTTTCTTCGGAGACGCGCCAAACAAGGCTTACCACATTAGATTCATACTCAAAAAATCTTCGGCGGAGATCCACTCCTATACCTGACAAGCGCAAATTCGCTACGAAAACCTTATGAATAATGCTCCGCCCTGATTCGTTAGAGCTTAACAGCCTCCACTTGTCGCTTCATTGGCGTCGGAGAGATAAACTTCCCGAAGGACCTGGCAGCGACGGAGAGTGGCGGCCGGAATTCGGATCTACGATCGGCTGATAGGGAATCTTGCCGAGAGACACACGCATGGTTGGTCTCGACGAAACACACTATCCCTGGGATTGGAAGGAGAGGTCCTACGACTTCAAGCTGTTTTTCGTCTACTTCGTCGGGTCCATTGTGCTCCTGTTGGCAACCGGCAGTTTGGGGAGCTTTGCTTTCTACCTCGTCGCTGAAGCGGTGCTGGCTGGCATCCTTTTTGGCCTTGCTGTCGTTCACCGCAAGAAGAGCGGCTGGCGATGGCCAGGGGCGGGCTGGAAGGAACTAGTGAAGGCTTTTTGCTATGTCTTGTTAGGTGTGTTCTTTTTCGGGTCGCCCGCACTTCGATTCTCCGTTTGGGACCCCCAGATCTTTCCCTGGTTCGCCCCCACCGGAGGCATCGTTTCTTTCTGGGTTCTCTGGTCGCTGCGATTCGTCTCCATGTCTGAGCATCATTTTGCTCTGCATTGTGGCGATCAGGCGCCAAGGGGAACTGAGCAACCAGCAGCGCGTCCACAGGAAGTCGCCTGGAAGAGGGCATTGCGAGCCGTCTTCATTTGTTCCCACATTCACCATATAGGACCCCAAGAGTGCTTGCCTGACTCGGTCTAAACTACTATAATTAAAGGAGATATAGCGCATAAAGGGGGCAAGAAATGACTGACCCCAAGGGTGAAGGTGTGAAGGTCGGTTTTGATGGCAGTTTGAGGCTCGAATTTCATGGGGATAAGGTCACCTCGGATGCCGGACTTCTCGCCTATCGTGATCTGGATGAGGCGTTGGGTTTATTCGATAGTGTACCCTTCGTGTTTCACGATTCGCGGACCGGGCGCAACATCCAGCACCACCTCACGGTCTTGCTGCGTCAATCGGTATACAGCCGACTGGCGGGTTATGAAGATGTCAACGATGCCCATCGTCTGTCGGTTGATCCGACGATGCGGAGGATCACCGGAAAGAAGCTCGACGATAAGAATGCCGCCAGCGCCAACACGATGGGTCGATTCGAGACCAAAATGCTGTCCGTCGAGGACAACCTCAAAGCCCTTTCGGAAGTCAATGGCCGATGGGTAGAAAGAGCGCTGCAGAAAACAACTCATCGACGCATCATTTTGGATATGGACAGTTTAGCCAGTCCGGTCCACGGCGAGCAAGAAGCCTCTGCCTACAACGGGCATTTCGGATGCACTTGTTACCATCCCCTGTTTTGTTTCAACCAGTTCGGAGATTGCGAAGGTTCACTGCTTCGGCCCGGCAACGTGCACAGTGCGGATCGCTGGAAGGAGCTGCTGGAACCAATCGTGGCTCGCTACGAGAGGAAAACAGTCCGCAAATACTTTCGTGGTGACGCTGCCTTCGCCAAGCCAGAGATTTATGAATACCTGGAGGAGAAGGGCTTTTTGTATGCCATCCGGCTTCCCGCCAACCAGGTGCTTCAAGCCAAGATTCGACACCTGCTGACCCGACCTGTGGGGCGCCCACCCAGAAAACCCGTCGTTTGGTTTGCCGATTCCAAATATCAAGCGGCCAGTTGGGACCGGCCTCGTCGCGTGATTGCCAAGGTCGAGTGGCATCGCGGCGAACTCTTTCCGAGAGTCGGTTTCATCGTGACCAACAGGAGCGCACGAGCCCCCGGGGGTGGTTCACTTTTACAACGGTCGCGGCACGGCCGAGCAGTGGATCAAGGAAGGCAAGGTATGCCTTGAACTGGACGCGGTTGTCCTGCCAGCGCTTTGTCCCGAATCAGGTGAGGTTGGCTCTGTTTGTTTTGGCCTACAACCTGGGCAATTTTCTGCGACGTATGGTCCTTCCCAGAAGAATCAAACACTGGTCCCTGCGCACCCTATTTGGCCAAGTTGATCAAGATCGGAGCGAAGGTGGTTCATCATAGTCGAATCGTGACGTTTCAGATGGCGGAAGTCGCGGTCAGCAAAGAGGTATGGGCCGAGATGTTGTCTCGGATTGACCGCTTGAGATGGATGACAGCCTAGCGCCAAGTATTTCTGACCGAACGGCTGGAGAGGTGTCTCCGCTTATCAGATTTTGACAAAAACACCTGGATAGACCACGAATCAGAGGGTCTTTTCAGCCGAAATATGAGGAAAAACACTTGTTCCTTGGTTGGAGGGCTGATAAGTTTTGATCATTCATCACCGGGAGGTCAGAGCAACTCGGATCCGAAGTTAATATGAGGAATGTCGTATCAGTTGATCCGCGTGAGAAATTTCCTGTGAGAAGGCGGCCCCCTCCCCGGCCGGGTGGAGCCGCGGATAGAAAAGCAAGACGCAAAGACGTGGTGAGAACGGGTGCACTGATTCTCCTGTGGGCCTTTGGTGGTTGTACCCAGGAGCCAGGTGAATCAGAGGGAGTTTCGCGCGTTCCTCAGATTACTCTTGGCGAGCCGGTGGTCGTCGCCGTGAGCCCGCCCGGCGAAAAACGCTGGGGTTTTTACCAATTCCCCGATATGTGGCGAGGTCGTGGCGGCGAGATTTATTTGGCGATGAACGTCGGGGAAGACGCAGAAGTGGGCGTACATCAGCCGACAGAGTTCTTCGTTTCCCTGGATGAGGGTCAATCCTGGGAGACAATCCCGGAAGATCAAGTCAATTTTTCGCCCGATATTCTGACCCTGCCAACCGGAGAGCAGGTTGCATTCGGTACCGAGAAGTACGTCTATCATTACTCCAGTTACGGTCACCGCAATCGAGAAGAGATCTCCCTTGACAAGCTGGGTTTGAAACCGGTCATAACCTTCCGAGACGCTTGGGATGTGCAGGTTTATGCCTACTATCGCTACGCTGATCTCCCACCGGAGGTGCGGCGATTTCCCCTGGCAAGACGTGCAGGACCCGACGCTCCCTGGGAAAACGAGCATGGCAGTGTGGAACCCTCGGACATGCTGCTGGGAGTCCTGGTCAAAGCCAAGGATGCCGCCGGGGAGTGGTATGACCTGCCACGAGTGGTGAGAGTCCGCCCTTATTGTCAAGTTGGCAGTATTTTCCGGCCCCCGGATTGGCCCAAGGTGATCCTGGCACTGCCGGAGGGCACTCTTCTCTGGGCTCACTCGACACAAGACCCGCGGTTTGAGAGAACGTTTTTTCGTGTTCAGTGCCTCGCGTCGAGCGATGGGGGACGGAGCTGGCAAGTTCGTGGGACCATCGCCGATCAGCCTGACCTGGCCACATTCGGTTACGGCGCTGGTGAACAGTCGATCGAGCGCATGCCGAATGGTGACTTACTCTGCGTCATGCGGACTCAGCTGGGTGGCGATCCGGAAGCGAGTAATTACCTCGCGGTGGCCCGTTCTTCTGATGACGGTCACACTTGGACGCCTCCGCGGCGATTGGCTGCGTTCAGCGTCACTCCGCATCTTCGCCGTTTGGGAAACGGCCTCGTGGCGGTGGTCTATGGCCGCCCGGGAGTGCACGTCCGCGCTTCGGCGGACAGCGGCCAGACTTGGAGCGAAGCCCTATCCCTGGTGGGTCCCTCCGAGACGGAGTTGCTGAAAATGTCGCCTGAAGAGCGGTGGGCTTTCAGCGGGAAAATCAGCTGCAGCAATACCGACGTCGTCATCACCGCTCCGGATCGGTTCCTGGTCGCCTACTCGGACTTCCGCCACAGGGACGACCAGGGCCGGCAATGCAAAGCGATCAAAGTGCGGGAAGTGATTGTAGGAAGTGATTGTAGGATGAGGGTCGAGGTCCCCCACGCTACCGATGAGGTGGCGGGTGCGGGAAGCCTGGTGAACCGGTCTCGATTGAATCCTTATTGAAAGTGCTGTGCCCGCAACACCACCACAGCTGGTGCAGTCTGAAGTTCGTGGAACACACCCCGGTCTGGGGAATCCGTGTTGTTACCTCTATCTCGCCTTGGTCGTCGCGTTCTCTTATCCATGGAAGCGGAACATGACGCTCAGAGACGGTTCTCGGACAGGATCCTCTGCACCTGCGCAGCACGGAACACGGAATGGAGTTTGTGCCGCTGCTCCTCACCGAGTGTCTCGCTGAAGCGCTCGACAAAAGACTGGTGCAGGTGACGCACGTTTTGGCGAGCCGCCTGCAGGTTAAGAAGTACGTTTCCCAATTCTTCCGCATCAGCCACTTCCTCGTGCAAGCTTCGCTCCAGCCAGGACTGTAGCTCCTCGACTCGGCGGCGGGCTTCGGCGAGGGCCGGTTCTGTTTCTTGTCTGAGTTGCAGCAAAGCCTGTAATTGACCTTGGGAGAGGTCCAGAAAGTGGGCGACCGCGTGAAAGGGAAGGGGTACTTGTGGATCTTCACCTGTCACCACTATTCAGTTGCCTGCTTTCGTGTGATCCTGTTGGTCGTCCCGGGGGGCCGCAAGTAAGTACTAGATCTGCAAACCGTAGGGCAAGGTCGTTGGGATTGAGATCGCTCGCAACGCCGAATCGAGCCGCCGGTTCCCTCCGGACTTGACAGCTTCCAGGGGGAGGTCCATAACAGATCCAGGAATTCCAACTAGGAGGTGATCATGCCCAACTATATCGCTTTGCTTCGCTGGACCCAGAAGGGAATCGAAAATGTGAAGGACAGCCCCTCTCGACTGGATCAGGCAAAAGCAGCCCTGAGGGCAGTTGGAGGAGACTTCAAGGACTTCTATATGACCATGGGAGCCTACGACATGGTTGTCGTTTGTGAGGCTCCGGATGACGCTGCGATCGCGAAGTTTGTGTTGACAATCGGAGCGCAGGGTGGAGTACGGACCGAGAGCCTTCTGGCCTTCTCAGAGGACGAGTACCGCGACATCATCAGCTCATTGCCCTGATCTGTAAGACCGCCTCGACCACTGAAAAGAAGACTGAGAACTCTGTTCACTAAATCGGTTGGCCATGCCGTTTGTTTCACGTCATTATCTCCCGACGGTGTTGGCTGTAATCGAGCTACTCGATCTCGCCACCGGCGGGGAGAGGCACCTGCCGGTTCGACATCAGGTAAGCGATCAAGTCGCGCACCTGTTCGTCGCTCAGCGCATCCAGTAGTTGTTCGGGCATCATAGAAAGTTCTTCCTCCCGGATCTTCTCGACCTCCGCGCGACGAATCACCAGTTGCTGCGTCGGAGTCTGGACCAGCATAGTCTTACCTGTCTGCTGGCTGACGACCCCGTTCAGCACCCGCCCGTCTTCCAGATGGATGATCGACATCCGATAGTCTTCCGCTAGTTGTGTGCTGGGGGTGACTATGTTTTCCAGCAAGTAAGTGAGGTTGTCGCGCTGGGCGCCCGTGAGCTCGGGTCCGACGCGCCCTCCGTCACCGAACAAGCGGTGACAGGAAGCACAGGCCCGCTTGTACATCAATCGCCCGTTTCCCAGATCGGCCTTCGTCAGCAGGGCGGGAGTCAGGGCAAGCTGGTACTCGTTGATCTTGCTCGCCTGGTCGGCCGACGTATGCCGTAGTTCCGGCCACAACGCGTGGAGGTGCCGACTGATCTCCAGGTCGCCGAAACTGTGCATCTGGCGAATCTGAAACGCCGTGATGTCCTCGCGGCGTATCGCCCCATCGCGGACTGCGGTCAGCAGAGAGAGGGCGTAGCTGGGCCGCGAGGCCAAGGTACTGATCGCCTCTAAACGCCCCTGCACGCGCAGTCGATCGTAGTGCTGAACGATCAGCCCCGGAGCGCTGGGGTAATTGATGGCCGAGAATCCGCGGAGAGCGTCAGGTGCAAGCTCGGGGTTTTCGAGCAGGTGCTCGAGCAATGGAACCAGATTGTCAGCTCGGCTGCTCACCAATGAGCGAATGGCATTGCGGCGGACCGACAGACCGGTGTTGTCGGAAGTAGCGATCTCCCGGAGCTCTTCGAGCGCCAGGCCATCGCCGAACACGGCGCCCAGCTCGCGGAGGAGTTGGCCTATCTGCAAATGAGGGCTCTTCGACAAAGCCGCCGCTACGGACTTCCACGCCGCTGGTGGTTTCGCACGCCGCCAGCCGCGCAGCGCCGTGGACATCCCTTCCAAGATCTGGAGCCGGGCCTCGGCGTCACCCATGGCCAGGGCAAGCTTCAGCAATTCGTTGACCGGCTCGGGCCGAGCCGTCAGCTCGGTGGTCATCCGTCTGGCCAGGAACCGGCGTATTCGGCCTATCCGTGTCGACCCCACCATTTCGATCGCCCTCGCCGGGTTTGACGGTATTAAGGGTTCGATTCCATACCAGATCATCAAAGGCAGGACCGGATCTTCAGCAAACTGCGACTTCGAGGACAAGTGCATCGCTGCGGCCCAGCTCTGTTCCGGCGGTAGTTGCTGAAGGGCGGAGGCCAGAAACAGTAAGACCAGCCCCGACGACTCACGCTCCGATAGCTGCACCAGCGCAGCAGCGGCAGCCGATGATGGCTGTCCCTGGTCCACCACCAGCTTGACCGCCCATACCCGCACGTGCTCGTCCGGCTCGTCCAGTTGTTCGAGTAGCCACGCCTCATCCAATCCCCCGGTCACGTACAGCGACCACAATGCCCTCAGTCGGCGGGTGACGTCGCGTTGGCCGGCATACATTTCCCCCAGCAACCGGTGAACCCCGCTCATGTCGCTGCCTCTCGCGGCACGCTCCTGCAACACCCGGCGGGACTGTCGCACATACCAATCGTTTTCATGCAGCTGCAGTTGCACCAGTTCCGTATCCGTCAGCTTGGCGACATCCCTGACCATGGACGGGACCGGCTTCTTGTAGGCCACCTTGTAAATCCTTCCCGACGTGCGGTGCACGCCGTCGTCCTCGTGGCAATCGCCGATGTCGCTCCAGTCGGCGATGTAGACGCCCCCGTCGGCTCCGGAGATCAATTCGACGCCACGGAACCAGGAATCGGAAGAGATCAAAAGGTCGGGAGCATGGCGGGCAACATAGCTGCTTCCACTTCGTTGCAGCACGTCGTGATTGATCTGCCGGCCGTGAAAGTTGAGCGTCAGCGCCGCCCCGCGAAACCGGTCCGGCCAATTCTCGCCCTGATAGATCAAGAAGCCGCTGTGCGCGTGTCCGCCCCCGGCCTGCCTGGTCGAATCGGTGGAACCTCCGCGAATGCGAATATCGTCCCATGGCTCGGCTGTGTCCCAGTGGAAGTGATCGGCAGTCTGGGGAAGCAACTCATAGAGGTACGGATTGAAATGTTCGCCAAACATTCTCTTGTAACGAGCGCCCGGAACGACATGCCAGAGGTGCCCTATGACCGTGTTGATGAAGAACATCTGCCCGTGCTCGTCCCAGTCCATGCCCCAGGGGTTGGTGGTCCCCTTTGCAACAACCTCGAAGACCTGACGAGTAGGATGGTAGCGCCAGATGCCACAGTTGATCAGCTGTCGCTGATCGGGGGAATCGCCGGGTCGACCCACGTTCGAGGTGGCCAGGATCCCATGGCGTCCATAGAGCCAGCCATCCGGCCCCCATCGCAACCCGTTGACGATATTGTGGCGAACACGATCGTCATCCCAGCCATCGAGCACCACGACCGGTTCGCCGTCCGGGCGATCGTCGCCGTCGCGGTCGGGGATGAAGAGCAAGTAAGGAGCACACAGGGCCCAAACACCACCAAACCCAACCTCGATACTGGTCAGCTTGCTGGCCTGATCCCAGAAGACCTTCCTCCGATCGAAACGGCCGTCGTGGTTGGTGTCCTCAAGGATGATGATGCGGTCCCGCAAGTGAGTGGCGAAGTTGACCGGCAGCTCGCCATAGGTGTAGTTCTCGGCCACCCACAAACGACCTCGGCTGTCCGTGGCGAGCGCGATCGGTTGCCGAACGTCCGGCTCGGCGGCAAACAGGCTGACCGAGAAACCCTCGGGGGCCGCTATGTCGCGGAGCGCCTGCCCGGGCGAGGAGACAATGCCCTCCTGGGTGTTCGGGGCCTCCAGAAAATTCCCATCCCCGCACGAGGACTGCACCAGGAAGGCCAGCACTAGCACTAGTACTAGTCGAGTCTCAGAAGACGCTGCCACCCTGCCACCTGAAGAGTTCCAACCTAGGTAACCTTCGGTTTGATGACCTTGATTTCTCTCACGTCCAACGAGAGGGGATCGACTTTGGTCGCGCTGTTTTGAGGAACCTTGACGGTGACACGAACACGGTGGCCCTCCTCAAGTTCTGACCATTCAATCTTCTTTTTTCCCATCACTTTCTTGTCGGCGCGAAACCGCGTCCTTTCACCCAAAGTAAATGTGTAGGCCTGGCCGGTTCTTTCATCCATTACCTGAAACGTCTTTCCGTTGTCGGCCAACCTCAGGAGTGTTCCGGTAATCGAGACAGTCACATTGTAAGCCTGGATTGCTCCACCTCCGTGCACAGGCACAGGCAAAGGGGCGGTTGATCCGCTTCCCTGGGCGCTCAGGGCTACAGGGAAAACGAGCAGGTTAAGGGCCAGCAGGATCGTGAATCGAGTCTTCGGCATATTTATCCTCTCTACGGTTAGAGTATTCGAGCGCCATTGCCCCCGCCAGCGCCAGATACTCAATGGTAAGAATCCAGGACCGTTCTAGCCCATCATACATGATGAAGAAGGCGCAGAAGACGATTCCCGAAAAGGCGAGCCAGGTCGTGCTCGCCGTGAGAGCAGCCAGAGGCAGAAGCCAGGTAAGATACCAGGGGTTGACTACCGGGCTCAGAACAATCGACAATCCCAGAATCCATAACATCGAAGACAATTGATCTTCGATCGCCTCAGACACTCGTAATCGGACGAGCAGAATCGAAGCACCAACAAGGCCAATATACGCAGCGTTCGCACCCCAGGTTCCGATCAAGGTCTCTGCCAGCAGGTACGGGCCGCTGTTGAATCTCCAGTAGCGGACAAAGGTCTGGCCGGTCGAAGTGAAGTTCTCAGTGAGGGTGTCAACTAGCGGGAGGTAGCCCAAAGCCACAACCGCAGCGAGAAGAAGGAGTCTCTGCCATCGCATCGGTTTGAGCACCGTTACGACCACCAGCGGCACAAACTTGCTCAATGTGGCCAGACCGATCGCTGCGTAGCCGAGGAGCGGTCTGTCGGAAACAATACAGTAGGCCGCCAGGGCCATGGTCAGGACGATCAGGACATCGAAGTGGGCGCTGCCGGCAAACGAGTTCACAAGTAGCGGATTCCAGCAGAAGAGCAAGAGGGTTAGGCCCATCGGTCTTCTTAGCTGTCTGACCGCTAGCGCTACCAGCCCAACCGCCAACCCCTCAATCAGGATCAGGCCGAGCTTCCAGGCCGCCACACTTGGAGAAGCAACCCGATCCAGCACTCGAAAGAGGAGTTGAGTCAGAGGCGGATAGATGCTACCTAACTCGGGAAATGTGACCCGCTCCCGGATCTCGTACCACACGTCTTCCTCGCCGGCTCGCCATTCTACGACTTGATCCAGCCCCGGATCACCAGGTGCCAGCAGGTAGGGGTTCTCGCCTGCGGCCCAGACCCGACCCTCCCAGAGATAGCGCCAGATATCCTGATCATAAAGAAGAAAGGTATCGTAGTTGACCTGCGTTCCACGAAGATCTTCCAAGAGTGCCCGGTCCCACGGGAGATCAGGACGCAAACCCGCGGGGATCAGAATCAGACGAAATAGCAACGCGAAGAGAAGAATCCACCAGATCGACGGCGAATGTGCCTCCTTTTCGCGCTGCGACACAAAGAGGGCGGTGCCGGCATAAATCAGAAAAAGGAGAAGAAAGGATGTCAGGAAATAGAGAACCGGCGTCCCGTTGGCGGCCTGCATTGTAGCCACTTTCCAGTACAGGACTCCAGAGACAGTGCCAGCCCCAATCAACCAAGCTTCTGGGCGGAAGCAAGCAAATCCTTCTGGAACCGATCGCATCGAGGATCTCTACTTTCCGACTTCACCTTCGGTTAGCCGGCTCTCGAGAAAGCCGCTTTCCTTAGGGCGATGTTGCGTCTATTCTAGTGCCTCCGTCCATTCTGGGGTGAACAAGTGGTCTGCGATGGTCTCTAGTCGGCCGACTGCAGTCGTGCCGACTTTTCTTCCCAGCGCCGGTAGAGGGTCTCCAGCCGGGCAGCGGTCTGTTGGTGACGACGGGCCAGATCCTGAGCTCGACTGAATTCGGACTGCTCGGAGAGGGCAATCACCCGCTCCTGCTGACGGGCCTCCAGGGCGGAGATCTCAGCTTCCAGAGATTCGACTTCACTGACAAGCCGTCGCAGCTCGTTCTTGGAGATCGATTGGCTCTGGGTGGTTTGGGATGCGCTCCCTCCTAGTTTGCGCCTTGCTTTCCCAGGGCGGGCCGGCTTGTCGCCTCCCCACAGAGCATCCAGGCCGGGTAGCTCTCGAAGGCCCTTGTCAGCCACCAGGAAATACCGCCGCGCAACTGAGCGGATCAGGTGGATGTCATGGGAGATGAGAATCATCGACCCGGGAAACCCTGCCAGCGCCGACACCAGTGCATCCCGGGTGTAGATATCGAGATGGTTGGTCGGCTCGTCCAGAATCAGGAGATCTGCCGGACGATAGAAGAGTCGCGCCAGAGCCAATCGATTGCGCTCACCACCGCTCAGACCGCCAAGGCTCTTGAATACATCGTCTCCACGAAACTGAAAGCCCGCCAGGTAAGAGCGGAGTTCTTCATCGCGACGGCTGCCGTCCAGGCTTCTGAGCACGTCGAGAACGGTGGAATCGTCCTCGTCGAAGCGTGGATCCTGGCGGAGAAATCGGCTCACCACACCGGACCCCAGCCGAACCTGGCCGTCCAGGGGCTGGAGATCTCCGGCAATCACGCGAGCCAGCGTAGTTTTCCCGCTTCCATTGGACCCCAGGATCGCAATTCTCTCTCCTTTCAGGACAGTCAGATTAAGGCCCTGAAGCAGTGTCGTCGCCGGAAATCCCACCGATGTCTTCTCCATTTCCAGGTAGACCCGGCAGGGAGCCCTCGCCGCCGACACCGAAATGACCGGTTGCTCCGTTAAAGCCGCGGGAGGCTGAATCCACTTCGTTTTTGCCAGTTTTTTTCTCCGATCCTGAGCCTGACGAGTCTTCTGGCCGAAAAGATTACGCCGGATGAACTCTTCGTTTCGTTGCTTCCACTCCTGCTGTTTCCGGTACTGCTTCTTCTGCTCCACGAGCCGCTGGCTTCGCAGTCGACCGGCTTTGCTGAAGTTTCCCGGATAGATGGTCAGCCTTCGATTCAGAATCTCGAAGGTCCTGTTCGTCACCTCATCCAGCAGGTAGCGATCATGGCTCACAACCATGAAGGCTACGGACAGAGAGGTCAGGTAATCGACCAGCCACATGGTTCCCTGAAGATCGAGATGATTGGTCGGTTCGTCGAGAAGAATGAGTTGGGCCGGCTTCAGGAGGGCCTGAGCCAGGACAAGCCTGCGAACCTGGCCGCCGCTGAGGGTGCCACAGGGCTGGTGCAGTTGCTGTCGGGAGAAGCCGATTCCCATCAGCACGGCCTCCGTCCGGGCGGGATAGTCGTAACCGCCCAGGTGCTCGAAATGTGTCTGCAGGTCGGCGTAGTGCTCCGACAACCCGAGATTCTCGCCCTCCTTCGCCTCGCTCAATCGCTCGCGCAGTCTCCCCAGTTCCCGTTCCGTCTCCCGCAGCGATCGGAAAACGCTCAGAGTCTCCTCCACCACAGTGGTATCACCGGACAGTTCAGGGACCTGCGGAATACTGGCCAGAGTCAGACCCGAACGAGTGGTGACGTGGCCGTGATCGGCTTCCAGTTGTCCCTTAATCAACTTGACCAGTGTCGTCTTGCCGCAGCCGTTGGGCCCCACCAGTCCCACCCGGTCTCGATGCTCGATCTGAAGCGTAACTCCCTCCAGAACCGTCTCGCTTCCATAGCTCTTGGAAACCTCCTGCAGGTGCACCAGCATCACAGCCCACTTTTTCTCATCTCGAGGTGACGGGATCGTCGTGAACAATGAAATCGGTGTTCAAGATAGCGGTGGGAAAAAAGGGGACAGAGTAGACTGTTTGAATGCATAAGTGACGAGAGTTGACAGAGTAGAGATGGAGAATCCTCCCATAACCAAAAACAAGCGAGCACGAGCTCGGCAAGCAAGGAGGATTCTCCAATGGCAGAAACATACTACGTGGGTCTGGACATCCACAAGAAGGTGGTGAGCTACTGTGTCAAGCGGGCCTGTGGCGAGGTGGTTGATGAGGGAGTGATCGCAGCCCGTCGTAAGGATCTTGTCAGATGGGCGGAACAGCTGGAGGGAAGGTGGATTGGAGCGATGGAGGCGACCCTGTTCACGGGATGGATCTACGACACTCTGAAGCCTTTTGCTGAAGAGCTGAAGGTGGCCCATCCGGCCATGCTCAAAGCCATCGCGGTGGGGAAGAACAAGAGCGATCGACTGGACGCGCGCAAGATCGCCGATTTGACCCGCTGCAATCTTCTGGTGGAGTCCTATATGCCCCCGCCCGAGATGCGGCAACTCAGAACAGTGCTGCGCTACCGCAACCTGGTGGTGGGCCAGGCGGTACAGATCAAAAACCGAATCGCCGGACTGCTGATGGAAACGGGAACGGCCTACAACAGCAAGAAGTTGCACGGCCAGAGGTACTTTCGAGAGCTGATGAGCGAACTGGAGGGGGTCCCCGACTCGGTAGTGCAGCTGTTGAGGCTGAGCCGCAACGGTCTGGAGAGCCTGCTGCAGCTCGAGCGTCAACTGATCCGAGGCCTGTTGGGGCAACCGCTGCTGGTCCAGCGGGTCGAGTTGTTGAGAACGATCCCGGGTGTGGGGATCATCACGGGACTGACCTGGGCCCTGGAGATCGGAGAGGTGAGTCGAATTCCCTCCATCGGGCAGGGGATCAGCTACTGTGGGCTGTGCCAAGGCCTGAATGAATCGGCCGGCAAAGCCCAGCGAGGGCCGATTTCAAAGCAGCGCAACAAGCACCTGCAGCGCACCTTGATTGAAGCAGCTAAACTGGCTCCTCGATTTCACCCCGGACTGGCTGCCGTCTACCACAAGGCCCTCGAGCAGGGTCATGCCAATCGAGCCACTATCCAGGTGGCACGCAAACTGGTGGCCTATCTGCTGGCCGTGGATCGCTCGGGCAGGCCCTTCCAGCTACGGGTCTGAAGAGCTGGGGACGCAAGTTCGTGGAAGGTTTTGAAGATTTTTGGCTAATCGAGACTCCCGCCGGTCCTCCCTTAAAGGGACTGTGTGACGGCCGCAGACAACGGCTCCGATACACCCGTAGACTGTTTGGAGGCCGGCGGGTTAACCCAAACTCAATCTTCTGTGACGGCCCTTCGAGGCCCGATACAGCTCATGGATGTCTGGTCATGCTTGCCATTGACCCCCACGATTGAAAGTCTCGAGGCACTTTCTTCATACTCAACGGTGCTCTCCACAGCACCGAGGGGGGATCCTTGTCTCACTTGACAATTACTTATCATGGATGTCCCCTTTTTTCTTAAGACGGTCTCAATCTTGTGGGATCCACTCCGGGTTGGGTGTGGGCATCCTGGCATCCGCCTCTTTCCGCCATTTTTGGAGCAACTCGCGCAACTGTTCGGTTTTATCAGGTAGCGGTATGGTCAGGTCGTGAACCTCGCCAATGTCTTCGGCCAGGTTGTAGAGTTCGACGCGATCGTCCTCGAACCATTCAATCAACTTGTAGTCGCCGGCGCGCACGGCGCCCGAGGGCGTGTTTCCCGCCAGATAGTGCGGATAATGCCAAAAGATGGCATCACGCCCCAGATCACCACTTTCAGTCAGAAGTGGAACCATGCTGACGCCGTCCTGATGCTGATCGGGTCTCAGCTTCAGGCCGGCCATCTCCAGCATGGTCGGGAAAAGATCCATGCTGATGACCGGTTCCTCATTCTCACTCCCACCCCGGGTCACACCGGGCCAACTGACGATCAGCGGAGCGCGAATACCGCCTTCGTAGAGCCATCCCTTGCCGGCCCGCAAGGGCAGGTTCGATGTAGGCGGTGTGGGAATGGCTGTGCTATCGCTGGCGAGGGTACTCAGCCCTCCGTTATCAGAGAGCAGGATCAGGGCCGTGTCCTCGGCTATGCCCAGCTCGCTTAGAGTGGACCTGATGCGGCCGACGCTCTTGTCCAGGCTTTCGATCATCCCCGCGTAGACGGCGTTGTCCTGCCATTGCTTGGTGGTCGCCTGGCGGCCCTCGGGCAAGAACCCGGGGCCATCCGATGCCGACAACCGGGAGGCTTTCAAATCGTACTTCTGAACCAGTTCTTGCTTTGACTCCAGCGGAACGTGAACGGCGTAATGGGACAGGGTCAGCAAGAAGGGACGGCTGTGGTTCTCTCGCAGGAAGTGGATCGCCTCGTCCGTCAGTCGGTCCGTCAGATACTCTCCGTCTTCCCCGGACTCGAGATCAGGTACATCCTGATTCGAGGGTTGTGGGTTTCGGTAGGGATAGAAATAAGTCGCTGGGAAGCCCGCCTTCGCGACCGCCCGGGTAAAGCGAAAACCCTGCTGATCCGGGAAGTATGGTTCGCCACCCAGGTGCCATTTTCCGATGTAAGCGGTGAGATAGCCTTGTGCCTGGAAGGCTTCGCCCAGAGTCAACTCTTCAAGAGGCAGCTGGTGGTCATAGCTTGCCGGCAATAACCGACCTTTCTGGTGGCCGCTGATCCAGTCGGTAATGTTCAAGCGGGCCGGGTGCTTCCCGGACATGATGCTGGCCCGGGTGGGGGAGCAAACACAGCCTGCGGTGTAGAATTGCGTGAATCGCATGCTGTTCTTGGCCAGTTGGTCGATGTTCGGCGTCTCGTAAAAAGTGGTTCCATAGACCCCGGTGTCCATCCATCCCAGATCGTCCACCAGGATCAAAACGAAGTTGAGGGGTCGTTGGTCGGTTTCTGGCCGGGGCCCGGTTGCACACCCCGGCAGGGAAACGACTGCCAGAACCAGGGGCGTGAACCAGGAGCATCGGAACATGGGCAGCAGTATGACAGAGCAGGCTCTTCCTGATAATGTTTCCCCATGAAGTCACCTTCTCAACTTGGCCGCCCGCGCGGAAAAAAGGGGACATCCATGATAAGTAATTGTCAAGTGAGACAAGGATCCCCCCTCGGTGCTGTGGAGAGCACCGCTGAATTATGAACAGAGTGCCTCGAGACTTTTCAATCGTAGTGGTCAATGGCAAGCATGACCAGACATCCATGAGCTGTATCGGGCCCCGAAGGGCCGTCACAGAAGATTGAGTTTGGGTCAACCCGCCGGCCTCCAAACAGTCTACGGGTGTATCGGAGCCGTTGTCTGCGGCCGTCACAGTCCCTTTAAGGGAGGACCGGCGGGAGTCTCGATTAGCCAAAAATCTTCAAAACCTTCCACGAACTTGCGTCCCCAGCTCTTCAGACCCGTAGCTGGAAGGGCCTGCCCGAGCGATCCACGGCCAGCAGATAGGCCACCAGTTTGCGTGCCACCTGGATAGTGGCTCGATTGGCATGACCCTGCTCGAGGGCCTTGTGGTAGACGGCAGCCAGTCCGGGGTGAAATCGAGGAGCCAGTTTAGCTGCTTCAATCAAGGTGCGCTGCAGGTGCTTGTTGCGCTGCTTTGAAATCGGCCCTCGCTGGGCTTTGCCGGCCGATTCATTCAGGCCTTGGCACAGCCCACAGTAGCTGATCCCCTGCCCGATGGAGGGAATTCGACTCACCTCTCCGATCTCCAGGGCCCAGGTCAGTCCCGTGATGATCCCCACACCCGGGATCGTTCTCAACAACTCGACCCGCTGGACCAGCAGCGGTTGCCCCAACAGGCCTCGGATCAGTTGACGCTCGAGCTGCAGCAGGCTCTCCAGACCGTTGCGGCTCAGCCTCAACAGCTGCACTACCGAGTCGGGGACCCCCTCCAGTTCGCTCATCAGCTCTCGAAAGTACCTCTGGCCGTGCAACTTCTTGCTGTTGTAGGCCGTTCCCGTTTCCATCAGCAGTCCGGCGATTCGGTTTTTGATCTGTACCGCCTGGCCCACCACCAGGTTGCGGTAGCGCAGCACTGTTCTGAGTTGCCGCATCTCGGGCGGGGGCATATAGGACTCCACCAGAAGATTGCAGCGGGTCAAATCGGCGATCTTGCGCGCGTCCAGTCGATCGCTCTTGTTCTTCCCCACCGCGATGGCTTTGAGCATGGCCGGATGGGCCACCTTCAGCTCTTCAGCAAAAGGCTTCAGAGTGTCGTAGATCCATCCCGTGAACAGGGTCGCCTCCATCGCTCCAATCCACCTTCCCTCCAGCTGTTCCGCCCATCTGACAAGATCCTTACGACGGGCTGCGATCACTCCCTCATCAACCACCTCGCCACAGGCCCGCTTGACACAGTAGCTCACCACCTTCTTGTGGATGTCCAGACCCACGTAGTATGTTTCTGCCATTGGAGAATCCTCCTTGCTTGCCGAGCTCGTGCTCGCTTGTTTTTGGTTATGGGAGGATTCTCCATCTCTACTCTGTCAACTCTCGTCACTTATGCATTCAAACAGTCTACTCTGCCACCCTTTTTTCAAGGTCGTTGTTGGCGGACGCTTTCAATGAATCGGAGAACTCCCTCCGCTTGAGAGGAGTCGGGGTGCAGCGAGAGGAACTCTTCGTACTCCTTGACGGAGGCCTCGAGCCGGCCCTGTTTCCGGAGCAGCCGGGCAATGGACAACTGGGGGTTGCTGAAGTGAGCCGGCTCCAGCCGTTTCGCCTCCTGAAGACTCGCGATGGCTTTGTCTAACTCTCCCAGGCCTTCATAACTCAAACCCAGCTGAGACCGGGCCAGAGCATCCGAAGGGCGCTGCTCGCGTGCTCTCAGATTGACCTGGAGAGCCTCCTCGAACTGACCCAGTGAGAGAAGGGCTCCCCCCAGATTGACCAGGGGCGGGAATAAGTCGGGGTCCAGATCGAGCGCCCGCCTGAAGTACTCCTCCGCCTTCTTGTACTTCCTGGTCTGGTAGCAAATGGTTCCCAGAGTGTTCAGCGCCGTCGGGAACTCCGGCGCTGCCTTCAACGCCCGCTTCAAGTGGGTAATGGCGGCATCGGTGTGGCTTCGAGAGAGTTCATCCTGGGCTTTCAGGTACTCCTTCCAGGCCTTTTCCGGTACTGCCAGTTCGGCAACCGAGATGCGAGAACCCAAACGAGTCTGATTCAGGTTCATCTGGATAGAAGTGTGAACCCGGCCCTCCGAATCAGCAAAGCTGGTTGTGACCGCAATCGTCCTGGAGGAAGAACCGTTGCGGGGGGTCGTCACCGTCACGACGTAAGTTCCCGCCGGTACCTTCTTGAACTTAAAGCGACCTCCCAGGTTTGTGACGGTCTTCAGGGAAAAAGGGTGGTAGGCTCCTCTCAATACAACGTTCGAGAAGAATCCCTTGAGTCGGACTCCCGGCTCGGTCTCGATCTGGCCCAGGAGCTGAAGTGTGGGCACGTCTTGTTTCTGTCCGGGGGCAGCGGTCAGAAGCGGGTTGCCCGGTTTCGCACAAAGCACTCCTGAGAGTACGAGCAGCGCAGCAAGAGCAAGTGTGAAGGTCGGGGCGGTCACGGGAATTCGATGATACGTCATCGGCCCGGTAGTGTCATGTGATTGGAAATCCAAGAGCCGCTTTCCGGCGACCTTCCGGACCCAGTGTGGGAGGATGTCTCCGTGGTCCAAACAGGTTCGCGGCGCAGAGGCCGCTCCCACTTTCACCCAGTCGTTTCCGCTCCTGCCGTGGTGTTCACTCGTCAGGCAGCAGCTCCCCGGCTCTCTGGACCGCTTTGACAACGGCCTTGATCAGGGTCACGCGAAGTTTTCCCTCCTCCAACTCCAGGAGGCCGTCGATCGTGCAACCCGCCGGAGTGGTGACATTGTCCTTGAGAAGGGCCGGATGGCTGCCCGTCTCCAGGACTACGCGGGCAGCTCCCAGGACGGTCTGTGCCGCCAGCAGGGTCGCGGTTCCGCGCGGCAATCCCACCTTCACCCCGGCTTCCGCCAGCGATTCCAGGATTACGTAGATAAAGGCAGGGCCGCTGGCCGACAGTCCGGTCGCCGCATCCATGTTCTTCTCGTCCAGGATGACGGTGCGCCCCACTGTGTCAAAGAGCTTTCGGGTGAGATTCAGGTGGTCGGAGTCAGCGAACCGGCCCGGACATACGGCCGTCATACCCTCTCCCACCTGACAGGGAGTGTTGGGCATGACACGTACAACTGGAACCTGTCGAGTCAAGTGGTCCTGGATGAACCGCGTTGGCACCGAGGCAGCTACCGAGATGAGGAGGTGAGAAGGGGAAAGAGCGCTGTCAATCTCCTGACACACACGACCCACATTCTGGGGCTGGACGCAGAGGAGCACAATCTCAGCGTTCTGAACCAGGGCGGAGTTGTCAGTCGTCACCGGAAACAGGAACTCCCCGGCCAGGGTCTCGGCCCGGGCCTGGTGAGCTACCGTGGCGGCAGTCTGGTCCTTACCGATGAGTCCTTTTTCCAGGAAGGCTCGGGCCAGAATGCTCCCCAGCTTGCCCAGCCCGATAATTGCTATTTTCTGGGCCAACGGATCTTTCATGGCTTAGCGCTCCCTTCCATAAATACGATAACGTTTCGGGTCGCATTTGTGAAAGCCGGCGCCCACTATCCCCTCCATAGATACAATAAAGATAATGCAATTCGAGCCCGGAGAGAATCGAACTGTTGCGTCTTGGTTCTATTCGGAGACTCCTGTTACAATGCGATGAGTTCCCGGGAGGTTTCTTCCCGCGACACCGTGTCTTCGTTCCTCTAAGGAGATGACGGACAAGAAAGTCCGCTATCTTTTCGTGCTCGAGAAGAAGAAAGTGGTCGGAATCGTCTCAATCGGGGATTTGGTGATGTGGATCATATCTGCTCAGGAGGAGGAAATTGGTAGGCTAGAGACCTACATCGCAGGGACTTCTCCTGGCTGAGCATGCGGTGAAGGATCTGGCGGCGGTCGGAAAGATGGTTCTTTTTCTGGGAACGGGCCAACCACGCCGGTTGTGTCCTGACCGAAAAGCGGTCGGGGCTTAGCTTGAAACGTTGTTTTCAAGTGGTGGGGAGTCATCATGGATCAAGACACTCTCCTTGAGAGAATTGAAACTGTAAACCAGAGCCTGGGTGAGGTGTCCAAGAGGCTCGGGCGGCTGGAGCGCTCGGCTCTGCCTTTTGATTTCGGCTCCGACTCCTCGGAGGAGTCGGCTCGAATCACCAGTCTCCTGACTGTGGCCAATGATGCCATTCGTCGCCTTGCTGGCAGAGAGACCCAGCCCGAGATTCTGGAAGAGTACCTGGGACTGGCCTCAACCTGGGTTCCTCGTTCCGTCCTGTTCCTGAACCGCAACGGCACTCTGGTCCCGTGGAGGGCAACTGGCCTGGATCTGGATGATCTGGCCAGAGTCAAGGTCAAAGATAAAAACTCGCTGATGGCCCGCTGTGTGCGGGAGCAGTCCATCATCTACGCGGAAGACCAGAAGGTGAAAGACTTTGGCTGGGGAGATGAGGACAGCCTTCCCAAAGCAGCGGTTGGAATTCCGCTCTGCTTTGACGAGCTGGTGCCGGTCGTTCTCTACGCCGATTCCGACGAGAACTTTTCGCCGGTGGGACTCGAGTTTCTGTCCCTTCTGGCCGCGCTGGTTCTCAAGAACCATGCTCTCCAGCAGGGCCATGTCGAGGGAGGAGGGGAACAGTCAACACTTGCCCCCCCTCCGATAGCACCCCCGGATAAGAGCGACGCGGAGGAAGAATCCGCGGCGGCCGAGGGTGCAGAGGCTGTTGCTGCGGAAGAAGCGGACGAAGACGAGGCGGAGGAAACGATCGAGCCGAAGGAGAAGGACGAAGCCCCCGCCGAGAGCCTCGATGCGGAAGAGTCTGTTGAGGAGCCTGCTGCCGAAGAACTTTCTGAAGAAGAGCCGGCGGCGGAAGAAGCTGAAGACGAAGAGGCCGCAGACGAGCCCGAGGAAGTAGAAGCGGCCAACGAGGAGGTGGAGGACGAGGAGTTGGTGGAAGCTGCGGCGGACGAAACCGAGGAAGAAGCCGGCGAGGGAGAAGAGGAAGAAGAAGAGAAGGACTTTGAGGTTCTTCGAGAGGAAGCTCTCCGATTCGCCCGCCTTCTCGTCTCCGAAATCAAGCTTTACAACTCGGAAGCAGTCGACGAGGGCCGCGAAACCTCCGACATCTACGATCGCCTCAGACACGATATCGACCGTAGCTGGGAAATGTACGAGAGGCGCGCCCATCCCTCGGTACGTTCCGAGGAAGACTGCTTTGACCTCGAGGTGGTTCGCATTCTCGCTTCCGGGGAAAGAAAGCGCCTGGGCGAGCAGTATCCCGGACCTCGCGTCAGCTAGTGGACTATAACACCTGAATCGCTAGTGTCTGAGCGGCCCGATGGGTCAAATCCGCCACGGCAACTAAGTACTCCGCCTCGATCGCCTCGCGTCACGCTCCCAACCATAAGTCGGCGGCTCATTGTGCATCTTGCGGTCAAGTCAGGTAAAGGCTATGTTGATCTGGCCCAGGAACCGCAGTGAGCGAAGTGAACAAATGCTACCGTATTTAAGGACGTGAGTACTAAGCAGGGCTCCGGCAGCCGAGTCAGTCAAAAAGCTGGGCAATTCACGGAATCTGTCATCCGGGAGATGACCCGCCTGGCCAACCAGCACGGGGCCATCAATCTGTCCCAGGGATACCCTGATTTCCCGGCTCCCGAGTTCATCAAGGAAGCAGCCTGCGAGGCGATTCGCTCCGAGATCAACCAGTACGCCATCACCTGGGGATCACTCTCGCTGCGCCAGTCACTGGCCCGTTATTATCAGAGATTCTACGGCTTTGAGGTGGATCCCGACCGGGAGATGACAGTCTGTTGCGGGGCCACCGAGAGCATGATTTCCGCGATGCTGGCTACGGTCAATCCAGGACAAAACGTCATCATCTTCGAACCGTTTTACGAGAACTACGGTCCGGATGCCATCATTTCGGGGGCCACGCCTCACTTTGTCAACCTGGATCCCGAGAACGATTTCTCGTTTGACCTGGATGAGCTGAGAGCCCTGGCTACAAGGCTGCGGGGGAGCGGGGGAGTCAGGGCCTTGATCCTGAATACCCCCAACAACCCCACCGGCAAGGTCTTCTCCCTCCAGGAACTCGAACAACTGGCCCGCCTGGCGGTGGAATTCGACTTCTACATTCTGACCGACGAAATCTACGAGCACATCGTCTATGATGGGGAGCATCACCTGATGGCCGCCCTGCCAGGAATGAGGGAGAGGACGATCACCATCAGCGGACTTTCCAAGACTTTTTCCGTAACGGGCTGGCGAATCGGCTATATCCTGGCCCCGCCGGATTTGACCTCTGCGATTCGCAAGATGCACGACTTTCTGACAGTAGGAGCGCCGGCGCCCCTGCAAGAGGCGGGAGCCAGGGCCCTGGAGGCCCCCGACTCTTACTTTGAGAAGCTGCGTGGGGACTATACCCAGAGGCGTGACTTTCTGGTGGGCGCTTTGAAAGAGAGCGGATTTCGAGTGTGGGAACCCAGAGGTGCGTACTACATCATGGCCCAAATTACCGGCCTCACCGACCTGGACGATGTTCATTTCGTAGACTGGATGATCAGGAACATCGGTGTAGCCGCGGTCCCGGGTAGCAGCTTCTATCATCGACCCGAGATGGGCCGACACCTGATCCGATTTGCATTCTGCAAGACCATGGACTTGCTGAAAGAGGCGGCTCGTCGCCTGGAGCGGCTGAAAGCCACATGACTAAGTACTCCCGTCCCAACAAATGCTACCGTGTTTATGAACGTGAGTACTAACTCTGAGAAACCGAATTCTGATCTGGCGGCCCTTCGCGGGGAGCTGACCGAGCTCGATCGGAGACTTCTCGAGCTGGTAGCCGAGCGACAGGAAACCGCCACTCGAATTGGCCGGCTCAAGCACGACCTCGGTGAGGATACGAGGAACTATGAGCAGGAAAAGGAAGTCATCGAAAGAGCGCGTCGGCTGTCGCGGAGGCTGCGGCTCCCTGAGTCTCTGGCAGACGAGCTGTTTTCGCTGCTGATTCGACACGCGCTGACCACACAGGAACGCCAGCGTGTCGAGTTCCACGGCGGTGGCGACGGCCGGCGAGTCCTGGTGATCGGTGGAGCAGGAAAAATGGGCAGCTGGTTTGTGCGTTTTCTGAATTCCCATGGTTTCGAGGTCGAGATTGCCGATCCGGCTGGACCTGTCGAAGGGTTCCGTCATCGCACCGACTGGAGGGACGCATCCCTGGATCAGGACCTCATTGTGGTCGCCTGCCCGATTCGCACGGCCGCCGGAATCCTGCAGGAGCTCCTGCAGCGTCGGCCTCCAGGAGTCATTCTGGACATCGCCTCTCTCAAGAGTCCTCTCCGGACAAAGCTCTTTGCGCTGGCGGATGCGGGCCTTCAGGTGTGTTCCATTCATCCCATGTTCGGCCCGGATACCGAGCTTCTGTCAGGACGGCACGTCATTTTCATCACGCTGGGCCCAGGCGAGGCGAATCTCGAGGTGCGGCGGCTCTTCGAGCCGACTATGGCGGAGCTGGTGGAAATGGACCTGGAAGATCATGATCGGCTGATCGCCTACGTGCTGGGGCTTTCTCATGCCTTGAACATCGTTTTTTTCAGTGCTCTGGCAGAGAGCGGGGAGGCAGCCCTACGCCTGGCCCGCCTCTCCAGCACGACGTTCGATGCACAGATGGCAGTGGCTGCGAGCGTGGCGGGAGATAATCCGCATTTGTACTTCGAGATCCAATCACTCAACGATTATGGAAGCGAGTCGCTGAGTGCCCTTGTGGACGCCGTTGAACGCTTGCGCTCAGTAGTGCGAGCCGGGGACGAAGAGGGGTTCGCCGCCCTCATGCAGAAAGGCCTGGAGTACCTGGCCACCCGGCGTAGTTGAGTAGTAGCTGCCCGTGGGACTTCCACCACGGGCTGCTGGACCGTCGCTGTGAAGAACGCGGACATCGCTCAGATCTTCGAGCAGATGGCCGCCCTGCTGGAGCTCGAGGACGGGAATCCTTTCCGAATTCGCTCCTTTCGCCGGGCAGCCCAGGTACTGGAGACTCTTAGTTTCAGCGTCGATCAGGTGATGAAGGAGAATCCCGCCCGTCTGCACAAAGTGCCCGGGATCGGAGCCGGGACCATGACCCGAATTCAGGAAATCCTCCAGACAGGCAGTTGCCGGGAGCTCCAGAGTATGGGAGAGAGAGTCCCACTTTCTTTGCTCGATTTGCTGAGAGTGTCTTCTCTGGGCCCAAAGAAGGTGAAGCGCCTGTGGCAGGAGACGGGAATCCAGACCCTCGAACAGCTGCGGGAGGCCGCTGCGGAAGGGCGACTCAGGAAAATGTCGGGAATGGGGCTCAAGAGCGAAGAGCGAATTCTGAGCTCAATCGAGTTGCTGCTGAGTACCCGGGGACGGCATCGCCTGGACCGGGGAAGGGAAGCTGCGGATTCGCTACTGCAGTATCTGAAGAACATCGCTGAGCCCGAGAGAATCGCTGTCGCCGGCAGCCTGCGCCGATGGAAAGAAACCATTCGGGACATTGACATTCTGGTGGCCGGCTCGCGGGCCGACCAGACCGTGCAATCCCTTCTCCAGTATCCCGGGGTCACAGAAGTCATGGCCAGCGGCCCCACCAAAGCTTCAGTTCGACTGGGAAGAGGCCCCGGCTGCGACTTGAGAAGCGTGGAGAACGACGAGTTTGGTCCGCTCTGCAGTACTTCACAGGGTCGAAGGAACACAATGTCGTTTTGCGGGAGCAAGCGAAGCGGCGGGGCTTCAAGATCAACGAGTACGGGCTGTTTCGGACCGAGAGCGAAGAGAGGGTGGCCGGCCGTGAGGAACAGGAGCTTTATTCCCGCCTCGATCTTTCTTTCATTCCACCGGAGCTTCGCGAGAATCGGGGTGAGCTGGAGAAGGCACGCGAGGGCCGGCTCCCCGACCTGGTGACAGCGGAACAGTTACGGGGAGAGCTGCACACGCACACGACCGATTCGGATGGGAAGGATGGTCTCGAAGACATGGTCTCGGCAGCCCTCATGCTGGGTTACGAGTACCTGGCCATCACCGACCACTCCAGAACCCTGGCTATGGTGGGAGGTCTGGACGAGCAAAGAGTTCTGGCTCAGTGCCGGCAGATAGATCGCCTCAACCTCTCGAATCCGGGTCTCAGAGTCCTGACCGGTATCGAGGTAGACATCCTGGCCGATGGAGTCCTGGACATGAGCGACGAGGTGCTGGCCCGTCTCGACGTCGTGATCGCCGCCATTCACAGTCGATTCGATTTGAGCCGGAACGACATGACGAGCCGGATCTGCCGTGCTCTGCAGAACCCCCATGTGAATATTCTGGCCCACCCGACCGGGCGGATTCTGTTCAGACGTCGGCCCTACGAGGTCGATCTGGAGCCGGTGATTTCCTGTGCCCGCGAACATCGGGTTTGCCTGGAGATCAATGCCCATCCCAAAAGACTCGATTTGAATGACGTCGCGGCTCGCATGGCGTATGATCAGGGCGTTCTGATAGCCGTTAACTCGGACGCCCACAGCCACCAGGCTCTGCACATGATCGAGTACGGGGTGGCCACGGCCAGACGGGCCTGGCTGACGGCGGAGAGTGTGGTGAATTGTTACTCGCTGGGGCGCCTGATGAAAGTCTTGAGCAAAGAAGAATACCGCGACTAGTACAGTGCACTAAAGAGAAGGGAGATCGCAGTGATCAAGGATCTGATACCGCGCCAGGTGGTGTGCAGTACCAAGAGCGACAAGGGGAAACCCTGCCACAGGGGGCTCAAGAGATACTATCCCTTTGCCGGCTACTACAACGAAACGGAGGAAGAACTCCTCGGGGAGATCGAGGCGGAATTCGGCCGCAACCCGAAACTGGTGCTTCTCAAGTGCGAGGAGTGTTCCACTGTTTACCGTCTTCCGGAGGTTCTGAAAGAGGCCTTCCCGGCCTGAAGGGGTGGCGATTGAAAGTGGGAGGGGCCTCAGGGCTGCGTCCGGGAATTTAAACGTCCTCCGCCCTGAGGCCCCTCCCACTTTCAAAGGTCCTAGGAACCTGGAACTTGGAACGTGGAACGTGGAACGTCACAAGTTCGGCCACCACGTGTGTAGATGAGTCACAGCCTGGTCACGGTAGCTCCGGTAGAAGTCTGAGCGGTCACGATCAAGACGGTCGCTGCCGGGAGACAAGGTTTCCCGAATGGTGACGCAAACACTCCCGGCCAGAGCCTCCAGGTTGTACCCACCTTCCAGGAAGTAGACGATCTTTCCCTGACAGGCCCGGTCGGCCGAGCGGTTGAGCTGCCGTGTCACCTGTCCAAATCCATCCTCGCTGACGTTCATGGTGGCCAGGGGATCCTGTGCGTGGGCGTCATAGCCGGCCGAGACCAGGATCAGTTGTGGTCCGAAGGCTTCGACAAGCGGGCAGACCAGATCGAAGAAAAGACTGTTGTAGGTGGGATTTCCCAGTCCCGCGGGCAGAGGGAAGTTGGCGGTGAACCCCAGCCCCTGGTCCTGACCGCTTTCCTGGAGAGCCCCCGTTCCTGGATAGAGCGGGTACTGGTGGGCAGAGATGTAAAGCACATCGCTGCGCGAGTAGAAGATCTCCTGCGTCCCGTTTCCATGATGAACATCGAAATCGACGATCGCGACGCGGTCGACACTGGTTTCCCGCAGGGCAGCCTGTGCTGCAACGGCCACATTGTTGAGCAGGCAAAAGCCCATGGCTCGATTACTCTCAGCGTGGTGCCCGGGGGGGCGGATCAGGGCAAAGCCGGCCCCCAGGGTCCCGGCCAGAACCCTCCGGGTCAACTCCACCCCGTGTCCTGCGGCTAAGCGGGCCACCTCAAACGAGTCAGAACAGGCGTAGGTGTCGGCGTCGAAGCGGGTGTACGGCTGCCGCATCGAGTCACTAAGCGCCTGCACAAGTTCTTTGCTGTGAACTTGAGTGACGAGGTCCAGCGGCACCATTTCCCCGCAGACCTTTTCCAACTGATCTCTTGTCCCGAGTTCGTCCAGCATCGCCATGACCGATTCCAGGCGCTCGGGACACTCCGGGTGGCCGGAGGGGTTTCGGTGATCCAGAAAGCGGCAGTCGAGGGCGTAGCCCACGCGTCTGGAAAAGGTTGACGAGAACGAGTTCATACTTGCCTTCTGGACCGAGTTGAAAGTTGAAGGTTACAAGTTGAAAGTTAAAATCTTCGACCTCCAACTTTCAACTTTCAACCTTCAACTTCCTCAACTACAGACAGCCGGTCAGAATCACATTCCGGGCACACTCGGGAGCGGTGGATCATGCCATCCCAACCACAGGCTTCGCATTGGACTCTCGATCGGCGAAGCTGCTCCTGCTGTATAATTTCGATCAGCTTCTGGGCGACCAGGAGCACGATCCCGACGGCCAGAAGAATATACGCGAAGACGGCCAGTGAAGGCAGCGTGATTTCAGGGGTGAAGACGAGCAGCAGCAGGACGACCAGGGCGGTGATGATAAGTGAATAGCTCAATTCGCTGATGAATGACCGACTCTTCATGAAGAGATCCTTGCCGGCGGTGGCTCTCGTCCTGGTCATCTTAGCCCAGGCTCCCAGGGCCTACCAAGCCTTCCAGTCCGGTTCGGGGGAATCGACCTACATTGTCGTGCTCCAGGAGCCATCGGTGGCCCAACGTGTGCTCCGCAGCCGTTCGGCAGCGCCCGCGCTGCCTGCCCGGCAGCTCCTGAAGGGCGCCGGGACCGTCGCTCACGATCGGGCCGTCGAATCGAGTCAGCGCCGCTTTCTGTCCTCCATTGGGCAAAATCCCGGCACTGACGGTGTCCAGGTACTTCACCGGGAAACTCTCCTGATCAACAGTCTGGTGGTGAAAGCTACCGCTCTGGAAGTACAGGAACTCGAGAACCATCCTTCCGTACAGGGAGTCTACCCGAATCTCGAGCGATACCTACTCATGGACGCCGCTCCCGCCCTGGTGGGGGCGCCCGTGGCCTGGCAGAAGGTCGGCGGCAGTGAGGAGGCGGGGCTGGGAATCAGGATCGGACTCATTGACTCCGGCATCAACCAGGATCACGTGATGTTTCAGGATCCCGACCTGGTCCCGCCGGAGGGGTTCCCCATTTCTGAGACCGAGGGGTTTGCCACCAACAAGGTGATTGTCGCTCGCACCTTCGTGAAGACCGAGTTCGGGTTGAATTTCCAGAGTGACCAGACTCCCCGAGACGAGATCGGGCACGGGTCGCGGGTGGCGGGCGCTGCAGCGGGAGCGCCGGTGGACTCGCCCCTGGCACCTGTGAGCGGGATCGCCCTCCGGGCTTTTCTGGGCAACTACAAGGTTTTTGGAACACCGGGACGAAACTCCACAACCACCAGTGCGGCGGTGGCTGACGGGATGGATGTGATCAACCTGAGTATCGGGGGTCCCGCCATCCATCCCGACCGGGATCCGGAACAGATGGTCATTGCTAGCGCCACCGCCCTGGGATTTGTCTTCGTGATTGCCGCGGGCAATGCCGGGCCGGGCCGGGGCAGTATGCTCTCACCTGGAACCAGTCCTGCGGCGATCACAGTAGGCGCGTCGACGAACGCAAGGACATTTGGGGGAGCTGTCGAGCTGACATCGAATGCACCGGATTTTCCGGTCGCACTGGGCACGATTCTGGCCGTTGCCGGGAATGGCAATCCAATCGAGGACGAGATCGGGCCCCTTCCAGTCACGACTATTACAGCTGTGGACCCCACTCGGGAAGCCTGCACGCCACTTCCGGCGGGAAGCCTGGCGGGAGCGGTCGTCCTGGTCAGGCGGGGCGAGTGCACGTTCAGCCTGAAGGGCCAGAATGTGTTCGGTGCGGGTGGCGCAGCCGGAATGATTGTCTACAACAGTGTGGGGGGCAGTCCCATCTCGATGGACTTCGGTACCTCTGTCCCAGCCCAACCGGCTGTCATGATCACGAAGTCCGATGGGGAAGCTCTGCTGGAGTTCCTGGATGGGCCCAACCTGTCAGGCCCTCCGCAGGTCGTGGTCGAGGTGACCTTTCTGACTCAGGAGGATTTGAGGCCTTTCCCCACGTCCCCCGACCTTCTGGCCGGGTTCAGCGGAAGGGGCCCCAACATCGATCTCTCAATCAAGCCCGACCTGATCGCCCCCGGCATGGCCATTCACACAGCCTCCAACGGCTCCGGCTTTACTCTGTCGGCCGTCGGTACCAGCTTTGCCACTCCCATTGTGGGTGGAGGGGCCGCCGTGCTGCTGCAGCGCTTTCCAGACTGGAGTGCCGCCCAGGTCAAGTCGGCTCTGGTCAACTCAGCGGTTCAGGTGGTGACGGTGAATGGAACCGAAGGTCTTGTCAACCAGGTCGGAAACGGGCGGCTGGATCTGGGCCGGGTCTTTGAGGTGGTGGCCTTTCTAGATCCGGTCAGCACCAGTTTCGGCAATATGCCGGCGGTCAGCAGTACTCGAAGAAGCATCCTTGTCACCAACGCCGTGAGCGAGACGCACACCTACCAACTCTCTGCTGAGATTCTGGTTGGAGAGGGAGAAGTAACCGTGGCTGTCACGCCGCAGACACTGGAGTTGGGCCCACTCCAGACCGTTGAGGTGCACCTGGAGGCTGCCCCGGTGGGGCCGACCGCGAACAGGGCTTTTGGGGTGCTCTCATCCTGATCCCTTCCGGTCACGACGGCGCCGATCTGCGGACAGCTTTCTGGGGGACCCTGGTCGCCAACTCCGTGGACCATCTCCAAGTGTCACAAACCCCGAAACAGGGTGAATTTGCCTCTCTGGAAGAGGCCCTGGCCGAAGCCGGCCCGGGTGACACGATTGAGATCATCGACGGTGGGGTCTATCAGACTCCTCTTGTGATTGAGTTCAACGCGCACGGCACCCGCCTGGAAGGGATCACTCTGCAGGCTGCTCAGGGACAGTCGCCGGTGATCCAGGTGTCGGAGGGCGACGCCGCTGTCGAGGTTCGCAATCTTAGAGATGTCACCTTTCAGGGTCTGCTAGTCCGGGGTCCCCGGACCGGGATCAAGGCTCAGAATTCGAGTGTGAAGATCATCGGCTGCCGCGTTGAGACGAGTGGCCAACCCTCTGACCAGAGTGGAGCCATCCACCTGACGGACAGCCGCGCCCATGTTTATGAATCGGAGTTGGCGTCGGGTTCCGGGAACGGTCTCGCTGCTTTTTCTTCAGAGGTGCTGGTTGAGCACTGTCGGATCGGAGGGGAGGAGCAGGGGAGTGCCGTGCATGGCGTTTTTGCCGCACTCGGAAGCACCCTGGCGATTTTCGACACCGACATCATTGGGTCAGGAGAGTCCTCGAGCGGCCAGGGTGTTCGAGCTTCCGGCAGCCGGGTTCTGGTGAAAGGAAGCCGAATTGTGAACAGCCAGGGGAGCCTTGGGGACGGCGTCCTGGCTCTGGGCGAGAGCCAAGTGGATCTCTCCGACAGCTCGATCATGAACAACCGGAGGGCCGGGGTTTCCTCATTCGATGGTGCAGTGTCCACGATCCAGGGGAGTGAGATCGGGGGCAACGAGGCGGCCGGGTTGATCGCTCAAGCGGCCTCCCTTCGGGTCCGCTCCAGCCTGCTTGCCGCCAACAGCAAGGGGGCGATTGCCCTGCAGACGAAGGACGACGGGGTGGAGGTGACCGACAGCCAGTTGACGCTGATCAACACGACGGTACACGGCAGCGGGGGAACAGGAGTTCAGATTGTCTCGACTCCGGCAGTGGTCGCCAATTCCATTCTTTTTCAGAATCTGGCGGGAGATCTGCAGGATGACGGATCGGGCAGTTCCGTGACGTCTAACCTGCTGGGAGATCTCTCCCCCGCAGGAGAGGGTGGTAATTTTACGGGCAACCCGGGCTTTGTGGATCCCCACAGCTTGGATTTCGCTCTGACTACCGATTCGGACGCCGTGGATCGGGGTACGCACACTGTTTCACTGGCGACGGTTGATCTGGACTTCCACCGCCGCGTTGTGGACGGCGACGGCGACGGTGACGCCCGGGACGATGTGGGTGCCCTGGAGTTCGGCTCCCAGAACACTGAGCCCCTGATCCTGCCGGTGCTCACCGCTGAAGCAAGCCATTTCATTGGCCTGGCTCTGGCCAATGCTGTGTCTGCGGACACCCCTTCCGCTGGGCCCAATGAGATCACG
This sequence comes from Acidobacteriota bacterium, assembly GCA_965248635.1. Lineage (GTDB taxonomy): Bacteria > Acidobacteriota > UBA6911 > RPQK01 > CBDAPI01 > CBDAPI01. The sequence goes on from OZ252114.1 coordinate 2,701,482, forward strand.
ATCCAGGCCTACAGGCCGGATGGAAGCCAGGCCGGAAGCGTCCAGCTCGAGGCGGCCAATCTGACCCAGGATGCTTTTCTGGTACGGGAAAAATTTCCTGATCTCAGCGAAGGCTGGCTCGAGATTCTTCCCTCCCGGAAGGATCTGATGAGTTTCACGCTGACGGGAGACGCGGGGTTGACCCGGATGGATGGCAGCCAGTTGGAGCCCGCCCGGGAATCCAGGCTCTTTTTTCCCGAGATCCGCAATTCTGAGGGTGAGACGACGACATTTTTCGTCGTCAACCCGCATGAGTCTCCCATGAACGTCGCTTTCTACTGGCACCCGGCGGGGCTGGAGCGGGAGCTGCTGGATATTCGACCGATTCCGGCCAGAGGATCGCTACGAACCAGTCTAGGACGACCTGGGATCGACCGCTTCCGCCGGTTACATCAGCGCCGAAGGGGAAGACTCGATCTTTGGCATGGAGCTGTTTGGAGACGATCGGGCAACGGGCGGGCTGCTGGCCCTGGACAAGGGATCGGTGGACTCGAATCTGTATGGAGCTCATCTGGCATCCGGGCCGGAAGTCGAGACTTTTCTCAGCCTCATTCACACGGGAGAGGGCCGGGTGCTCGTGAACCTGGTTGTGAGAAGTGAGAAGGGCGATGTCCTGGCCTCACAGATGAAGGAACTGGGCCCGAACGGGCACCTGACTGGTTCTGTCAGGGATCTTGTCGGGCTGGAAGAGGAGTTCGTGGAGGGCTGGCTGGCAGTTCATTCCCTGACTGGCCGACTTCTGGGTTCGATCTCGTTCCAGGATCCCGCTGGACTCTTTCTGGCTTCGCTGCCCTTGCAGGCAAGGGGTGCCCGCGAGTTCCTGCTCAGCCAGGTAGCGCAGACCCCGGAGATTTTCACGGGCGTCACGCTGCTCAACGTTTCCACAGGGGTGGCGAAGGTCAGCGTCGAGGTCTTCGCCGCCGAAGGTGTTCTGAGAGGTACTTCGCTGCTCGAACTGGAGTCGAACCAGAAGATCGCTTTTGTTCTTCCTGAAGTCTTCGCAGAGTTCGGAAACCAGGAGAAAGGGTTCATTCGAGTCCGCTCCAGTCGAGGGATCCTGGGTTTTGAGCTCTTCGGCAGGCAAGATCTGGAGTTCCTGAGTGCGGTTCCTCAACAGACGGTGACCAACTGATGACGAAAACGGACCGCCTTGGCAAATTGAAGAGCCTACTGGAGAAAAACCCGGCGAACTCGTTCGCCCTCTACGGAATCGCAATGGAGTATCGAAGCCGTGGGGAGTTGGAACGAGCCTCGGGGTACTTTGAGGAGTTGCTGACCCAGTTCCCCGGGTACCGTGCGGCTTTCATGCAGCATGGCCTTACCCTGGTGAGTCTGGGAGAAGTTGAGGGCGCCCGACAGGTTTATGAGAAAGGGATTCGGATCTGCGAAGAGGCCGGCGACACTCACGCGGCCTCCGAATTGAGGGACGCGTTGGGGGGGCTGGGGGCGGGTTAGAGGCGCTCGGCCCATTTCAGCTTCTGGCGAAGCACGTCGAAAAAGTTCCGCGAGCTGGGCTTGATCAGCTCGATGAACTCTTCTGAAAGCCGGCAGCGGATCTCGTCCCCCGGATTGACTGTTGTTCCCACCTGACCGTCCACCGTCAGCATGACCTCTTCGCCTGCCTTCAAACTGATGCGCACCTCACTCTGCCGCGGGATGATCAGAGTTCTATTCGTCAGGGTGTGAGGGCAGATGGGAGTCAGCACGATAAGATCCTGAGAGGGGTGGACGACGGGTCCCCCGGCCGAGAGTGAATAGGCGGTGGACCCGGTTGAAGTCGCAACGATGATACCGTCCGCGAGAAAGTTGGCGATGAAGTCCTCATCACAGTACGCCTCCATGCTGATAATGCGGGCCAGGGCTCCCTTGTTGATGACGGCATCGTTGAGGGCCCTGTACTTCGCCGTGGTCCCATGCTGCCGCAGAAGGTTAATCTCCAGGAGGGAACGGCGGCTGGTTCGAAAGTCGCCGCTGACCAGCTTCCTGACGGCGGCATCGAATTCCTCCAGCGCAACCTCGGTCAGGAACCCCAGGGATCCCAGGTTCACGCCCAGTATTGGGCAGCTTTGCCCGCCGATGAGACGAGCGACCGAAAGCAGTGTTCCGTCGCCCCCCAAAACAATGAGAGCATCCGAAATCTCGGGGAGGACTTCCCGGGGGTGGCCTTCCACATGCTCGAGCGCGAGGTCGTCGACAACCTGCTGGTCCACGAATACCTGGCAGCCGTAAGAGCGCAGACGCTCCAGAATCCCGACCAGTTGCGTGGCAAACTCCTGAATGCGTGTTTTGGCTACAACTCCGACCTTCACGAGGTTTGTGTTTTGAGCTTCAGGTAGTCGTCGCGACAGCTCTTCGAGCAGAAGAGCAGCGTCTCTCCCTGGTGGGACCCGGCGACGGCAAGTTCGGGGGCGAAATAGGTCCCGCAGTGGGGATCCTGGATCATCTTTCCTCTGGTTGCTCGAGGAGGAGTTTTCCTGGTGGCCCCCTGGCCACGCTGGATCTCTCTGAGTCGGGACACCATCCAGCGGGCCGCGCCGACGAAGAGAAAGAAGAGGAGAACCTTAAGGATTGGCATCTTAGTACTCAGGAAACTTAAGAATGGTCTCCCTGCAGGTGCCCTTTGACCACCTCGAGTTGCTTCTTGACCGCCTCGATCTGTTCGTAGGCCGGGTGAACCCGGATCAGTTTTTCCCAGGCTTCAGCGGCGGCTTCGAGATTCTCCGATTGAAACTGCACCCAGCCGAGATTCTGCAGGGTCTGGGGATGATCTTCCTCCAGTTCGAGGGAGTGCTGAAACAGATCAATCGCCTTCCCGGGGTTTCCCGAATAGAAGTAGGCAGTGCCGAGGTCCGTCACCATGTCAGGATCCTGATCATCCAGGGCCATCGCCTCTTCATACCAGCGGATGGCCAGATCGAAGCGGCTCATATCGTAGTAGGCATTTCCCAGCGCTAACCGAGCCTCGACATCATTCTTGTGTTCTCCTGCGTGCTGTTCCAGCGCCTGGAGTTGCTCAATGAACTCGGGCGAAGGATGATTCTCAGGAAGAGAGGACTGGTTCTGAGCAGGCGGGCTCTGCGGGGAGGGGACACCCGTAACGGGCTGGACGAAGCCCTGGCCCAGGAAGAAGCCACCCACAAAACCCACCAGAATTCCTACGATGAGGAAGGGGACCTGCTTATTCTTCATTTCTGGCCGTATGTTAACATAGCCCGACATCGGCAACTGGCGGGTTTTCACACTCTTGATGTACGGCCTGAAGCATGTACCGTGGCAAGGACATCGGCACCGGCAAGGACATCGGCACCAAGGAAGAGTTGATCGAGACCTGTCAACGGCTCCTGCTGAGAGGCAATTCTGAGAGTCTCTTTTCGATCCTCCCTCACATCAGCCTGCTGCGCTGCCGATCATTCCTGAAGCCTCTCTCGCAGCTTCTTGCCTCCCGGTTTCGCAACAGGCAGATCTTTGCGGCCATGGCGCTGGGTGCGGTAGCCCGACCCGAGGGGCTCATCCCTCTGATCGACCGCTTTGACGAGCCGTCTACTCTGACCGGTCGCGGTAGCCGTTCCCTGCAGACGGCGATCATTGTCGCAATTGGCGAGACCGGAAGTGAGCAGGGCGTACCGGCCTTGCAGAAGATCTTTGCCCATCAGGAAGACGGCGACGGGTTTACTCGAAGACGGCGACGTGTGGTTGTCTCCGCCATGGGCAAGCTGCTTCAGCAGGATGTGCCGGCGGCCCGGGAGCCCCTGCAGGAAATGCTCAAGGACAAAGACCCCGGAGTCCGCGCGCAGGCTGCGCTGGAGTTGGGAACCGGCTACTGGCACACTCCCGACAAGGTTCCCGAGGAGGTGCTCGAGGCTCTGATCAATTCCAGCCAGGACACCTCGCTGGAGGTGAGGATGGCAGCGTTCTCGGCGTTCTACGGCCTGGCTGAAGTGTGGGGTGTCGCCGGGCTCTGGAGCTACTCGACGGCTAGCCGGTCCGTGGTGAAAGTCGCGCGGGCTGCTACCCGCTCAGGCCTTCCACCAGCAGCCGGGCCATTTCGGAATTGGGACCCTCGGGAGCCAGCTCCAGATACTTCTTCAAGTGCTCTACTGCCTGCGCAATGGCATTCATGTCGTTGGTCAGAATGATGCCAAGCTGGTAATGGGCCTCTGCGTAGCTGGGATCGATCTCGATGGCCTTTTGCAGCGCTTCTTTGGCCTTCCCGGTGTCCAGCGAATTGATGTGGCCCACAGCCATGTTGTAGTAGGTGGCGGCCGCGGTGGAAGGATCAATGCCGGCACTCATTTCGACGGCTTTGTCGTAGCACTCCTGCGCCTTCTCTTTGTTCTTCATCTTGGCATAGAGGTTGCCCATGTTCTGATAAAGGCCGGGACTCGGCTGCAGCATGGCAGCCTTCTCGTAGGCAGAAAGCGCCTCTTCGTGGTTGGCCAGTTGCTCCTGAGTCTGGGCCAGGCTGATCCAGACTCCGCCCTGGGTGGCATCCAAGTCAGCTGCCTCAGTCAAGAGCTGGACGGCCTGTTCATAGTTGCCGGCCTCGATCTCTGCCTTGGCCTGATCAAATTTCTCGACTAGTTTGGCCGAGGCGACAGCGTGCTTTTCCTGGTCGGCCTTCAGCTTGGCCAGCCTGGCCTTCTCTTCGTCCGTCAGCTCGAAGGAGAGACTCCGCTCGGTCTGGCCCTGCTGAAGCGGCTGAAGCTCAAAGTCATAGACGCCCAGTTTTTCGCTTAGATGGTCCGAAGTGGGCCTTACACCTTCAGCGTAGGCCCGTTGATATCCCTCGAATGAGACCAGAATTCGATAAACGCCCGCCAGCGCAACGCCAAGGTGCAGATACTTCCCCTTCTTGTCCGTCTTGACCTTGTAGTTCCGCTTGATATTCAGTCCGCTGATTTCGATCTGGGCAGCCTTGAGCGGGTTTCCTTCGGGGTCGGTCACAGTACCCCTGAGGCGCCCGACCTGAGCGAATCCGGTGGCCGGAATGATCAGGAAAAGGATTAGGAAAAAGGAGAAAGATTTCGTCTTCATCGCGGTTCACCCCCCCTTACCTGGGACGTGGTTGGCTGGAAGAAGTTTCTCAGGGAATCCATATTATCTGTGACTCGACACTTTGGCAAGCTTCGCATGAACAGCTCGCCGTATCGCCGCGTGCTGATCCGGGAGTCAAGAATGGCCAGAAGGCCTGAGTCGGTTCGGGATCGGATCAGGCGTCCCAGTCCCTGCTTGAGCGAGATGATGGCTTCAGGGACCGTATAGTCGAGGAACGGGTCGCCGCCCATTTCTCGAATCCGGTTGAGGCGAGCGGCCACCACCGGCTCGGTCGGAACCTGAAAAGGCAGTTTGTCGACGATCACCGCCCGCAGGGCCTCTCCCTTCACGTCGACCCCCTCCCAGAAACTGGCAGTGGCACAGAGAACCGCATTCGGAGTCGTCTTGAATTTCTGGAGAAGCCGGTGTCTGGGCATGTCTCCCTGTCTGAAGACGGGGTAGGGAACCGTTTCCGAAAGAGACGCATAGAACCGGTTCATATTACGGATACTGGTGCAGAGGACAAAGGTGTGGCCCTCGGTGATCTTCAACAGCTCCTCGACGACAGGCAGGGCTCTGGCAAGAAACTGCGGGTTGCTGGGCTCGGGGAGATCTCTGGCGATGTAGAGGATCGCCTGCTGCTGGTAGTCGAACTCGCTTTCCACACTCAACTCCACGGGTTCGGGAATGCCCAGTCTCTCCCGGAAGTATTGAAAACTTCCGCCAGTGGTCAAAGTCGCGGATGTGAGAATCACGGTGTCGGTTCTGTCGAAAAGCTTTTCATAGAGCAGGTCAGCGACATGGATGGGAGTGACGTGAACAAAGACGCCACCCTGCCGCTTCTCAAACCAGTACACATTTTCGTAGCTGTCACGGGTGAAGATGCTATCCAGATCCTCCGTCAAGTGCTCCAACCTCCGGACCAGCGCTTCCCACTCGTCCGGACGTGATCGGACCAGCTGCAACTCCGAATAGAGTACCTGCAGCGTACTTCGCAATCGGGCATAATCCGGTCCCAGCTCGTCTCGCAGGTCGATGAAGCCGTGCGCGGAGGGAAAGAAGTTGAGTGAGTATCGATCGTCCTCTCCGGGGAAGGCGGCGAAAAGTCGACGGGTCTCCTGCTGAAGCCTGTCGAAGACGGGCAGGAGGGCCTCCTGCCGCGAAAAAGCCCTGCGCAGATCACCCACCAGATCTTCCAAGCGGTAGTTGCTCAGGTGGCTGCCGAAGTGTTGGGCCACGATGCTCTCCACCTGGTGGGCTTCATCGAGAATGAGTACCCCGTGGTGGGGAAGGATCTTCCCGATTTCGTCACTTTCCATAGCCAGGTTGGCAAAAAACAGGGCGTGATTCACGACCACAAGATCGGCCTCGAAAGCCTCCTGTCTCATGCGGGTGATGAAGCAGTGCGCGAAGTCGTCGCAGGCCTGCCCCGTGCAGATGTCGCTGCGTGCGTCCAGCGAATGCCAGAGGGGATCACCATCTGCCAACCAGTCAATTTCACTGCGCTCTCCGGTGGGTGTGGAATTGGCCCAACTGCCTAGCCGGGCCAGCTTTTGACGCTCTTCGGCAAGGAGGTGGCCCTTGCCCAGTTCTCGACTCATGCGTCTCAGGCACAGGTAGTTGTTACGCCCCTTCATGCAGGCAATGGCCAGGTTCGGGGCCAGATGCTCCTTCAGAAAAGGCAGATCGTTGTGGATCAGCTGATCCTGGAGGGTTCTGGTGGCCGTAGAAACAATGACCCGCTTCGTCGAAAAGAGACTGGGGATCAAGTAGGCGAGCGTCTTCCCCGTGCCGGTTCCGGCTTCCACAGCCAGGTGATGCCTGTTGGCTATGGCATCCCTGACCGCCTGCGCCATCTCGACTTGGGATGGACGGTGTTCATAGGCGGCCAGTCGGGCACCAAGGAGCCCTCCCGGTCTGAAAACGTCCTCGAGACTCGGGTGGCTGTCAGGCACTGACACTCTGCCCGATCCACTCTCCGACCACCTGCATTTCCGGGGCCTTCATTCCCCGAGTGGTCAGCGCAGGGAATCCGATCCTTATCCCACTCGTCACCATTGGCAGATGCTCGTCAAACGGAATGGCGTTCTTGTTGACGGTGATTCCGTCATCAGTATTTTCGATGCAACTGTGGCGCACATTTCTCATTTCCCACGGGGTAATCGCCGCCGAAACCCGAGACATGCTAGCCCAGTTTGACAAGACGGTCAATCCAGCCCAAACGTCCCCCGGAGAGCACCCGAGGCGTAGCCGCAGAATCAGGTTGCCAAAGCACAGTTTTTCTCCAGGAGCAGGCACGAAAGGTCGTTTTTCTGCTTGACTTTGGACTTTTTTGGAGCACAATAGACGAAAGAGGTCGAAACAGGAATATTAGCCTCAGGACAACGGGTACGAACATGTTTCGCGGCAACTTCCCAGCCAAGATCGACGGACAGGGTCGAATCAAGATTCCGTCCACGCACCGGAAGATATTAACCGCTGACTATGGCACTGAAGTGTTCGTCACCAGCCTCACCGGTCAAAACGTGCTCATTTACCCGCTGCACGAATGGGAAAAGCTGGAGGCGAAACTGCTGGAGCCGCCCAAGATGCTCCCGGGCAAAGTCAAATTCCTCCGAAACACCAGTTACTATGGCCAGCTGGCTCGAGTCGACCGTCAGGGACGGGTCCTTATCCAGCCGCATCTGCGAGAAGCTGCCGGCGTCGAAAAAGAAGAAGTCGATGTCATGGGACAGCTGAACTACCTGGAAGTGTGGAACCGGTCCCGCTTCGAGAAGATCCTGGACACTGATCCCTATACGGACGACGATTCCATCTCCCTCGCTGACCTCGGAATTTAGAATGCTCATGGTTGCCGCCCGCCACATGCCGGTCCTGCTCGACGAAGCGATCGGCTTGTTAAAGGTGCACAAGGGAGGGACTTACGTAGACGGAACCGTGGGCCTGGGAGGGCACACGGCGCGCATCGTGGAATCCCTGGCCGGCGAGGGCAGGATCATTGCCATTGATCGGGACGAGGAGGCGCTGGAAGAGGCGAGGGATCTTCTTTTGTCGCACGGCAGCATCGTTTCCTTCCACCACGAGAACTTTCGCAATCTGCCGCTGCTGCTGAATGGCCTGGGCCTGGACGGAATTGACGGCTGCTTGCTGGACCTGGGCGTTTCCTCCCTCCAACTCGAGAGTGCGGAGCGCGGATTCAGCTTCAGGCTGGAGGGTCCTCTTGACATGAGGCAGGACCGAAGATCCAGGACAACCGCAGCCGACCTGGTGAATCAGCTTCCCGAAGAAGAGCTGGCGCGCATCTTCTGGCGCAATGGAGAAGAGCGTCGCTCCCGGGCCATCGCCCGTGAGATCGTGCGTCAGCGCGAACAGGCTCCTCTGAGAACCACTGTGCAGCTAGCCGAACTGGTCGAGCGAGTCAAATCGGCCAGGTCCGGGCGAAAGACTCATCCGGCAACCAGAGTGTTCCAGGCACTGCGCATTCGAGTCAACCAGGAACTGGAGGGATTGGACCGGTTCCTGGAAGAAGTGATTGACCTGCTCCATCCCGGCGGAAGGCTGGTGGTGATCTCCTTTCACAGCCTCGAGGATCGAATTTCCAAGACGATCTTTCGCAGATCCGCCGGACGCTGTGTTTGCTTTCGACCAGCCCGGCTGTGTACCTGCCCGCGGGTGTCGAAGGGTCGCGTTCTAACGGCACGGCCCCTTGTCCCGGGGCAGAGAGAGCTCATTGAAAACCCGCGCTCGCGGAGTGCCAAGCTGCGAGCCTTTGAAGCGTTTGAAGAAAAGGGAGTGTGATGAATGGTTGACATGTCCACGCTGGTGCTCAGGAACCAGAAGCTGAACCACAAGAAGGGGATCTCGAGCTGGGAGGTAGCCGGGTGGCTCACTACCGGTACACTGCTGGTCTCTCTGGCGTTGATCTACGGCTGGAATCAGCAGCAGATGATTGGACTCGGGTACCAGATTGAGACGCTGCGCGAAGAGAACCGAAAACTGTCTGAAAGGCAGCAGGCCCTGCGAGCTGAATACGAGACCCAGACCAGCGCCGATCGACTGGACCGCAAAGCGGGCCAGCTGGGTCTGGTCAGTGCCAACCGGCCCGAGGTGACCATCATCGAGGCTGGCACGCCGATCGGAATGGCCAGACATCTCCGGGCTTCGGCGGAGACTACAAAGCTGACCGGTCAACCATGAAGAAGGGCACCGGGACCTGGCTGACGCAGGGCATCTTTGTACACAGGCTGCTGGTCGTGTACGTGATCGTCCTGGGCTGGTCCGCACTCATTCTTGTCAGGCTTCTCGACCTTCAGGTTTTCAAGACGGAAGCGTATCGGGACGCGGCGGCCCAGCAGGGCTCCGGCTTCCGCAAGTTAATCGGGCGGCGAGGGGAAGTGTTCGATCGTCAGCTCCGGGAGCTGGCAGTCAGCCTGCCCGTGAAATCTCTCTCAGCAAATCCTCGTCACATCGAGAACCCATCTGAAGTAACGCGCCAGCTGGCGCCTCTGATCGGGATGGAAGAGGAGCAGATCTTTGATCGTCTCCAGGCCGACGGAGTTCATGTCTACCTGAAGCGCCGGCTCGATTCCGAGGTAAGTGAAGCGATCCGGGAGATGAAACTCAAGGGAATCTACCTGCAAAGCGAATCGAAGCGGTTCTATCCCGCCAACGAACTGGCGGGCCAGATTCTGGGGTTTGTAGGAATATACGGGCGCGCCTGGAGTGGGGTGGAACTCGAGTACAACGCCAACCTGAGAGGTGCTTCGGATCAGGTCGAGCTCAGCCTGGACGCCAGACGCCGCAGCTTCCGCAGTCAGAGAAGCCCTCGTTCGACCGCTGGAGATTCCCTGATCCTGACCCTGGACAGCACGATTCAGTTCGCGGCCGAGCAGGCGCTCAGGAATACCATCGAATCGACTCAGGCGGTCAACGGGAGTGCCATCGTGATGAATCCCCAGAACGGGGAGATCCTGGCCATGGCATCCTATCCGCCGTTCGATCCGAACCTCTACAACACTGACCAGAGTAAGAACCAAAGAAATCTTGCAATGCAGGACACCTATGAGCCCGGGTCAACCTTCAAGGTGGTCACCATCGCCGCCGTCTTGAACGAGGGAATGGCCGACCTGAGCGAGAAAGTGAACTGCCAGGTGGGAACCCTGCGTCTGGCCGGCAAAGTCTACCGGGAGGCGACTCACAGCTACGGCCAGTTGGAGGTGAGGGAGGTTCTCGCCAAGTCCAGCAACGTCGGCACGATCAAACTGGCGTTGCGACTCGGCAACCAGCGGCTCCACGACTACATCAAGCGATTTGGTTTCGGGGAACCGACCGGAATTGACCTGCCCTTTGAAGCGAAGGGCCGTGTACGTCCCACATCCGAATGGTCGAAGATTTCGATCGGGGCCCTGGCAATTGGCCAGGAGCTGAGCGTCACAGCTTTGCAGATGCTGCGCGCCGTCTCCGTGATTGCCAACGGAGGGTACCTCGTGGAGCCCCGGATTGTGCGGCGGATTCTGAGCCCGGATGGTCAGCTGGTCGCCGCCCCGGAAATAATTCGACGTCGGGTCCTCTCGGAGGAGACCGCGCGACAGATGCGAGAGGCGATGAGTCACACCGTAGAACATGGGACGGGTAGCCGTGCCCGCTTGTCCGGTTTCTCGGGCGGGGGCAAGACCGGGACAGCTCAGAAGTTTGTGGGTACGGGATATTCCAAGACGAAGTACGTGGCCTCCTACATGGGGTTTGCTCCCATCGAGAAGCCTGTTCTCGCCTCGATCGTGGTCGTGAATGAGCCGGTTGGACAATACTACGGTGGCCTGGTGGCGGCGGCGGTCTTCAAGGAGGTTATGGAGCGGGCACTGATCAAGCTGGGAGTTCCCCGTGACCGCCCGAACTCGGTTCAGAAGGCCTCCTACCACCGACAACGGGAACCTGGAACCATTCCCGGGGTCTCAGAGAAGAGGGATCTTTCGATGGAAGGGCTTCCCGAAGCGGTGGCGGCTCTGGTCAGCAAAGGCCCAGGCGGGTTGTCTGAAGACGCGGTGGTGACCCGAGTCACGGATGGTTTTGACCTGCCTGATTTTGAGGGCCTGAGCCTTCGTCAAGTCGCAGTCATGAGCGCACGCCATGGTCTCAACTTGAGCTACACGGGTGAAGGCCGGGTTGTGGGGCAAAGACCGGCAGCGCAGACTCTGGTCAGCCCCGGAACTGTTTGTGAGGTGGTGCTTTCAGAGGAAGGAGAAAGAGAAGTTGCAACTCGAAGAGCTCGTCGCGGCGCTTCCGCCCAGGTCGTTGCAGGTGGGCGAGGAACGAGACTTGAGAATTGACGTATCCTCTCTCGAGTACGACTCCAGAAGGGTCAGCTCCGACTCGGTGTTCTTTGCCATCGACGGCCATGAGCTGGATGGCCATCAGTTCATCCCCCAGGCCCTTTCCAAGGGGGCAGCGGCTATCGTCTCGGAGCGTCCGGTCCCGGCTGGTTTTCCGGGCGTCTGGCTGGAAGTTCCAAGAGTTCGCCGCTACATGGCCCAGATGGCAAATCACTACTACGGTTACCCGTCCCATGAACTGAAGCTGGCGGGCGTTACGGGTACCAATGGTAAGACCACAACGGCCTATCTGATTCATTCGGTTCTGCAGACGCGGGGGCCTTCCGTCCTGGTGGGCACGATCCAGACCATTGTGGGCAGGCAGGTTGAGGAGTCGATTCGAACCACGCCCGAGGCAACGGAGATACAGAAGATTCTTGCCCGCGCCGTGGAAGAGAAGTGCGGGAGCGGAGTCATCGAGGTCTCTTCTCACGCTCTGGCACTGGAGCGAGCCTATCAGTGCAGTTTCGAGGTGGGAATCTTTACTAATCTCACTCAGGATCACCTCGATTTTCACGAGTCGTTCGATCAATACTTTGCTTCGAAGCGACGACTCTTCGATTTGTCCTACAACGCCGGACTTCGGGTTGCTGTGGTGAATGGAGATGATCCAACGGTCGCGAAGTGCCCCCTCCCCGATTCCGTTCGCAGAGTCGCCTTCGGAGTGTCGAAGGAGCATGAGGTTCATCCCCTTGTGATCAAGACCGGGGTGGAAGGGACCGAGTTGGTCCTGAACGTCGAAGGCAGGCGCCTTGAGATCTCCAGTGCTCTGGCAGGTGAGCACAACGTCTACAATCTGATGGCAGCCGTGAGTGCCTGCGCCCATCTGGGATTCCAGGATCAGGAAATCGCAAGGGGAATAGCCCGGCTCGAGCGGGTGCCGGGTCGTTTCGAAAGAGTATCCATTGATGCCCCATTCTCCGTCTTTGTGGACTATGCTCACACCCCCGACGCTCTGGCCAATGCTTTGAGGCTGGCCCGGGATCTGTGCCGGCGCCGGCTGATCTGTGTGTTCGGTTGCGGGGGGAACCGGGACCGCGCGAAACGGCCGCGCATGGGACGGGTTGCCTCCGAACAGGCAGACCTGATCGTGTTGACCTCCGACAACCCGAGGTTGGAGACTCCGGAGGAGATCATCAGGCAGATCGAACTAGGAGTTTCCCCGAACAGTCAGTGCGAGTCGATCACAGACCGCCGCCAGGCGATGGAGCGGGCTTTCGAGCTGGCCCGGCCCGGAGATCTCATTCTGATAGCGGGAAAGGGACACGAGACTTACCAGGAAAGCGGAGGCGAGAAAATCGACTTCGACGATGTGCGCGTGGCTGAAGAAATCTATGATCACGCTCTCCACCAGTGAGGTGGCGGATGTCTTGGAGACGACGCTTCCCGAGAATCCGACCTTCTCCAATGCAGCACCATTTCCTCCAGTTTCCATAGACACTCGCAGCCTGGAACCGGGGGATTGTTTTCTGGCCATTCAAGGATCACGCTTCGACGGCCATGATTTCATCGACGAGGCTGTCGCCAAGGGTGCCGGCATGGTGGTTCACTCGCGAACTCATCCAGCAACTGGCCGAGACTCCGACGTTGTTTTCTTGAGAGTAGACGACACCACCGCAGCCTTGCAGAAACTGGCTCGTTGCGTTCGGGAAAAATGGTCGGGGTCACTGGTGGCCGTGACCGGCAGCATGGGCAAGACCACAACACGGCGTTTTTCCTCGACCCTCCTGAGGCAGCAGTATCAGGTCTGCGAATCTCCCGGGAACCTGAACAACCACTTCGGAGTTCCACTCAGTCTCCTGCGCCTCCAGGACGATGATGAAGTCGCTGTTGTCGAACTGGGCATGAACCATCCCGGGGAGATCCGGACTCTCTCTCTGATCTGTCGGCCGGATGTAGTCGTGATTACGAATGTGGCCCCGGTACATCTCGAGTTTTTCCGCTCGCTGGACCACATCGCCGAGGCCAAGGCGGAGATTCTGGAGGGACTGAGAGATGGGGGCAAGCTGCTCTTCAATGGAGACGACGAAAGGCTCTGCTCGATTGCCCGGCGTTTCGAGGGACCCTCTCTGGACTTTGGCACGGCGGGGGACCATCGGTTCTCGGTAACGACCCGGTCCCGGCCGAATCTCCAGGGCATGCAAATCGCCATCCGGACTCCGACAGGCCGTTTTCAGGCCGCGATTCCGCTTTTCGGAAAGCATCATCTCTACAACATCGCGGCGGCCGTGGCCGTGGCCGTCACTCTGGATCTCTCCGATGCACAGATTCGGCAGGGCGTCGGTGACCTGGCGGCGCTGGAGCAAAGAGGGGAGATCAGATCATTGAACCCGGTCAGGGGTGTCAACCTGACCCTGATCGACGAATCATACAACTCGAACCCGGAAGCTCTGGACTCGGTTCTGGAGGATTTCTCGGGCTGGACCTGGGAGGGTCGCAAGCTGGTTGTGCTGGGTGACATGCTCGAACTGGGAGAGAGCGCAGCTGAGTTCCATCGTGAGACGGGACGGCATCTGGCCTCCCTCGAGATTGATCTCGTGTTGACTGTCGGCAACCTGGCCCGGCACATCCTGGAGGGGGCGGTAGAGGCGGGGATTCCCTCTCACCGGGTGTTCTCGGCCCAAGACAGTCTGACGGCAGCTAAACGGCTCCGCGGGCTTGTGCAGGATGGGGACCTGGTTCTTGTGAAAGCATCTCGGGGGGTGGGCCTGAACCGGATGATTCGAAAGCTCGAGGTATTCTCTTGATCTACCATCTTCTCTCCTCCCTGCAGGATTACTTTTCTCCTCTCAACGTGGTCCGGTACATCACCTTTCGGACCGCCTACGCGTCTTTGACCGCCCTCCTCATCAGCCTTCTTCTGGGCCCCTGGGTGATCCGCAAGCTGCGCGACTTTCAGATCGGCCAGTTCATCCGGACGGAAGGGCCTGCCAGCCACCAGGCCAAGGCAGGGACACCCACCATGGGAGGGCTGTTCATCATCATCAGTATTGTCCTGCCAACCCTTCTCTGGGCTGACTTGACGAACCTCTACATCTGGATTGCTCTCTCCTCGCTGGTGGTGTACGGGGCCATTGGATTTATTGATGATTTTCTGAAGGTTTCGAAACAGCGCAGCCTCGGGTTGCGGGCTCGAGACAAACTGCTGCTCCAGTCTTTGGTGGCTCTTGGAATTGCCCTGACTCTGGTTGTTTTGCACTCGCGACAGCTTTACAGTACGGAACTCTCTGTACCCTTTTTCAAGGAGTTCACTCCCGAACTCGATCTTGTGGTCCTGGGAGTTTCGACTTTCTTTCCACTCGTTGTGTTCACGGTCCTGGTGCTGGTGGGGAGCAGTAACGCGGTCAACCTCACGGACGGCCTTGACGGCCTGGCCACCGGGTTGATCATCGTCGCGGCATCGGCCCTGACCGTGTTGACCTACGTGACGGGGCACGCTGAGATCGCGACCTATCTGGACCTGATCAAGAACACCTATGCCAGCGAGTTGACCATCTTCTGCGGGTCGATGGTGGGCGCCACGCTGGGGTTCCTCTGGCACAATGCGCATCCGGCCCGGGTTTTCATGGGGGACGTCGGCTCCGTGTCGCTGGGCGGGGCCATCGGGACTGTAGCCGTCTTGATCAAACAGGAACTTCTGCTCTTTTCGATCGGCGGCATCTTCGTGGTGGAGATCTTGTCGGTGATTCTCCAGGTCGGGTCCTTCAAGCTTTTCGGGAAGCGGCCCTTCCTGATGGCCCCCATTCACCATCATTTTGAACTGAAGGGGTGGACCGAAACTCAAGTCGTCGTGCGCTTCTGGATCCTGGGATTGGTTTTTGCCCTCTTCAGTCTGACCACTCTCAAGTTGAGATAGAGCCATGCTTCAGCTTCACCACAAACAGGTTCTGGTCGTAGGCCTGGCGCGGAGCGGCGTAGCGGCGGCCAACCTGCTTTTGTCTCAGGGGGCGCGTGTACACGTCACAGATCACCGGAAGCCGGGAGACAGTTTTAGAGATGATCTCAAGCAGAAGCTTCAGGGGGAAGTCGAGACGACTCTGGGCCGCCATCGGGCAGCTGACTTTCTCCAGGCCGATCTGATTATTCTGAGTCCGGGCGTCCCGCCAGACATGGATCCGGTTCGAAGAGCGCAATCCGCCGGGGTTCCGGTGCTCGCGGAAGTGGAACTGGCTTTTCACTTTCTCTCTGGACCCATCATCGGTGTCACGGGGACCAATGGAAAAACAACCACCACAACTCTCATCGGGAAGATGTTTCAAGATGCGCACGCACCTGTGGCGGTGGCCGGAAATATCGGGACTCCACTTACAGAGATCGCCCTCCTCGGCCCCGGCCGGGGAACCACCCTGGTGGTTGAATTGTCTTCTTTTCAGCTGCAGGGGATTCAAGACTTCCGCGCTCACATCGCCCTGATTCTCAACCTCACGCCTGATCATCTGGATCGTCATGGAAGCCTGCAATCCTATGCACGAGCAAAGCAGCGGATTCTACTGAATCAGACCCGGGAAGACTGGGCCGTTCTGAACGCAGATGATGAACTCTCT
The DNA here is from genome assembly GCA_965248635.1 of Acidobacteriota bacterium. Classification (GTDB taxonomy): domain Bacteria; phylum Acidobacteriota; class UBA6911; order RPQK01; family CBDAPI01; genus CBDAPI01. Next base: position 2,717,467 of record OZ252114.1, read on the forward strand.
TCAGGCATGCGATCTGAGGTCGCAGGAAGTGTCTGCTTGTTCAGTCGGCGCCCCCTGCCGGAGGGCGTCTGTGTCGAGGCGGGGCAGATTGTCATCAGGCAGAAGGGGGAGACGGCCAGTGTCATGCCGGCTTCGGAGGTTGCCATGAAGGGAGCACACAACTTGGAAAACGTGCTGGCCGCTACCTGCGCGGCCCATCTGTCCGGGCTTTCTCTCGGGGCCGTCCGCCGCACGATTCAGAACTTTCAAGGCGTCGAGCACCGGCTGGAGCGGGTTGCCGTTCACGACGGTGTGACTTACTACAATGACTCCAAAGCGACGAATGTGGAGTCGGCGAAAAGGGCCCTGCAGGCTTTTTCGAACCCGGTTGTCCTCATCATGGGTGGACGGGACAAGGGTGGAGATTTCGAGCAGCTTGCCGATCTGATGAAGGAACGCGTCCGACGGCTCATCCTGATCGGCGAGGCCGCCGGCAAGATAACCTGCGCAGTGGGTTCATCCGCCGTAGTTTCGGAAGCGGCGGATCTGCAGGAAGCCGTTGTTCAGGCGAGTCAGGCCGCAAGCACGGGAGACACGGTTTTACTGGCTCCCGGCTGTGCCAGCTTTGACATGTTCGATGACTACGAGCATCGGGGGCGGGAGTTCAAGGAAAGTGTCGCCCGCTACATTCATCATCGGGAGTCAGGGAATTGAGAAATCGTATTGCTGTCGACAAAACACTGCTGCTCTTGATTTTCGTCCTTCTGAGCTTTGGCCTGGTGATGGTTTTCAGCTCTTCGGCGGTGGGAACGGGAAGCAGCAGTACGTTCTTTCGACAGGTCATTTTCATGGCTCTCGGGCTCGGGGTCATGCTCGTGACCATGCGCGTGGACTACCGCTACTTCGGCAGCAAACCCGTCATGCTGGCACTGCTGGCGCTGACTTACCTTCTGCTGCTGGGGGCTCTGGCATCGCCGCCCATCAACAACGCCAATCGCTGGCTGGTGGTCGGGCCATTTAGAGCCCAGCCGTCGGAACTTGCCAAACTGGTCGCCATTCTCTTTACTTCCTATTTCTTTGCTCGCTATCAGGAGGGCGAGCCGAACCGGCGCGAAGCGTTCACTTACTGCGCGATCCTGGGATCCATTCTGGGACTCATCCTGGTCCAGCCCGACTTTGGAACCGCGGCCTGCATCGCCTTCATCGCCGCCGTTCTGCTTTTCCTTTCCGGTCTTCGGCTTCGCTATTTTGGGGTGGCCTTCCTGGCTTCGGTTCCATCCTTTTACCTGCTCGTATACCGGGTGCCCTACAGACGAGATCGGATTCTTGCCTTCCTGAACCCTGAGGCCGATCCGCTGGGAACGGGTTATCAGATTCGCCAGAGCCTGATCGCCATCGGATCGGGCGGGCCGGGCGGACAGGGATTTGCTCAGGGCAATCAGAAGTTGTCCTTTCTGCCAGAGGCCCACAACGACTTCATTTTTTCGATTATTGGCGAGGAACTTGGTCTTCTCGGCGCCACTGTTCTGGTTGGGCTCGTCCTGCTCTTCTTCTGGAAAGGAGTCAAGGTCTCACTGCGCTCAGTCACACCCTTCGGGTCCCTCGTGGGGCTGGGCATTGTCCTCATGATTGTGACTCAGGCGCTGGTCAACATCAGCGTTGCGATGGGTCTTCTCCCGACCAAGGGAATCCCTCTGCCCTTTATTTCTGCCGGAGGATCGTCTCTGCTGGTGACACTGGCTTCGGCCGGAATCCTGCTCAACGTCTCGACTCACTCCCGAAATCCGACCGATACTCCCTGGTATGCGGAGGGATGATGAGTGGCCAGAGGAACCGGGGAGGCGGGGCTGGCAGTGCTCGGATTCTCTTTGCAGGAGGTGGGACGGGAGGGCACGTCTACATGGCGGTAGCGCTGCGACAGGAGTTAAGGAAGCGGGACCCCGGGTGCCGGGTTCTCTTCGTGGGTACGGAGGATGGCCTGGAGAGCCGCATTCTGCCGCCGCTCGACTTTCCCCTTAAGACGATCCGGATCGGAGGCCTGAACCGGGTGGATCCGGTGAGAATGGTTCGAACCCTGGTTCAGCTTCCCGGCAGTCTGCTGGGGTCGCTGCGGATCATGCGCAGCTTTCGGCCCTGCGTGGTTGTGGGTCTGGGAGGATACTCTTCGGGCCCGGTGATGGTGGCCGCCCGGCTGACCGGATGCCCGGCCCTTCTGATCGAACCCAACGTCTTTCCCGGTTTCACCAATCGCGTCCTGGCGCGATGGGTCGCGCGGGCAGCGGTAGCCTTCGAGGAGACGACTCGCTTTTTCGGCTCCAGGGCCGTGCTTACCGGAATTCCAATCCGCAAAGAGTTCTACCAGGCACCAGCCTGGAAGCCATCCGCTGAACCATTACGAGTTCTTATCTTCGGCGGCAGCCGGGGGAGCCGCCCTATCAACCAGGTAGTGTGCGATGCCCTCAACTCTCTACCGCAGGGGTTGCATATTACCCATCAGACCGGTCGGCATGATGTGGAATGGGTGCGGCAGCGGTATCAGGCGGCAGGTGTTCAGGGCAGGGTGTTGGAGTATCTGGAGGACATGCCGGTTGAGTTCTCTGGTGCCGATCTTGTGATTTCACGGGCTGGGGCCTCTACCGTGGCTGAAATTACGGCAGCCGGGCGGGCCTCAATTTTGATTCCTCTTCCAACCGCTGCCGATGATCATCAACGAAAAAACGCTCGCTCCCTCGAGCAGCGAGGAGCCGCCCTGGTCAAGGAACAGGCCGAGTTAGAAGGCAGGGAACTGGCCCTTCTCGTCGCTCAACTCAATTCGGATCGAAATAGACTTCAGCGCATGGCCGAGTTCTCCCGGCACCTGGCCAGGCTCGACAGTGCTGAGCGCATCACCGACCTGGTGCAGGATCTTTGTCGATGAGCGATTCCGGTTTCTTTGCAGGTCATCGTGTGGGCCCGGTTCATTTCGTGGGTATCGGTGGAATCGGCATGAGTGGACTGGCCCGGATCCTGGCCCAGAGCCATGTTCAAGTCTCCGGTTCCGATCAGCAGGAAGGAGAGGTGCTCGATTCCCTTCGGAGCCTTGGAGTCCGAGTTGAGATTGGCCATCGAGAAGAGAACCTCCCAGAGGCAGGCCTGCTGGTCGTCTCGAGTGCGATTTCCGGGGAGAACGTAGAACTCGAAGCCGCACGGGGAAGGGGGCTTCAGATTCTTCACCGCTCCGAAATGCTGGCCGAGCTCCTGCGTTACAGGGTGGGAATCGCTGTTTCGGGAACCCATGGGAAGACAACCACCTCTGCCATGATTGCCACCCTCCTGAAGGAGGTCGGACTCGACCCTACTGCCATCGTGGGAGCGCGCCTGAGCAATCTCGGGACCAACGCAGTGTTGGGCTTCGGGCCCCATCTGGTGTGTGAGGCCGACGAGAGTGATCGAAGCTTTCTGAGAGTGCCGGCCGTTCTCAAGATTGTGACCAACATTGACGCGGACCACATGGACGTTTATCGGGATCGGGAAGATCTGGAGAACGCTTTTCTGGAGTTCATGAACTCGGTTCCATTCTACGGTCTTGTCATCGCCTGCCGGGACGATCCCGGGCTCCGGGATCTGACCAAAAAAGTTCACCGTCGAGTGTTAACTTACGGCCTGGATGAAGACGCCGACGTGTCGGCGAAACACTTGGAAAATAAGGCTTTCGGTACGGCCTTCACATGTTTCCACAGAGGACGGAAACTGGGCAGAGCGGAGCTTCATGTTCCCGGTCGCCACAACGTCCAGAATGCTCTGGCGGCAGTTGCCACCGGCTTACGGTTGGAAGTCCCTTTTGAGAAGGTGGCCGAGGCCTTGGCCTGCTTTCAGGGGACCGAAAGGCGCCAGCAGTTCAAAGGTGAACGAGACGGAGTCGCCGTAATCGATGACTATGCGCATCACCCAACCGAGATCCGGGCCACGCTGGACGGTCTGGGAGAATTTGGTCAAAGGACCGTCGTCGTGTACCAGCCCCACCGATACACCCGGACGGAATACTTGATGGACCGGATGGGGAATTGCTTCGAAGCTGCCGACCGACTCTTCGTCATGGAAATCTACGCTGCCGGAGAAGAGCCGATTCCCGGAGTCGATTCCCGGGAGTTGGTCGATCGGATTCGCAGGAGCCGTGAGGTCACATTCGTCGAAGAACCAACCGCCATGGTCCGCATCCTGGAGCAGGAGACGAAGCCAGGCGATCTGGTCGTGACGATGGGCGCAGGAGACGTCTGGAAGGTGGGGGAAGAGTTTCTTGGCTAAGAAGACGACCAGGCACCGCAATCGTGAAAATCTGAAGAGGGTGGCTCGCTCGACTGCCCGTATTGCTCTGGTTGTCGCCCTGGTCTCAAGCATCCTCTACGGAGTGCTCCTGTTTAACAATCTGACCACGTCCGCCCGGACCTTTCATTTGCAGAGGGTGACCTTTCAGGGGCTAGAACATGCCGACGAAGATCGCCTTCAACAACTTGTGCAACCCCTAGTCTCCACCAATGTTCTGACCGTGAGGCTCTCAGAAGTGCGCAAACGGGTTGAAGCGGAGGCCTGGGTCCGGTCAGCCGTGGTTCGAAGAAGGCTGCCGAATCAGCTGGAGGTTTATGTTCAGGAGCGGACTCCCGAAGCCGTGGCGACCATCGACGGCGAACTGACAATCGTCGATCCGGAAGGTGTTGCTCTAGCGCCCTTCGGGCCCGGATTTCAGCACCTGGACAGGCCCATCGTGAAAGGCCTGCTGAGCCCGGCCGTCGAGGGAGCTCGGGCCTCGAACAGCCGGCGTATGCAGGTATATCTTCGCATCCTCGATGAATTGGAGGCGGGGGATCAGGACTACACAGCAACTATTTCCGAGATAGACGTCGGCGACGTCCGCCGGGTCAAGGTGATCCCCTCTCGGGAACCAGTTCCGGTGCTCCTGGGTGAAGGCGATTTCCTGCAGCGGTACGAGACCTTCATCTCCCGGATGGACCTGGTCCAGGAAGTGAAGAACAAGCACGGGAGAATCGACTGGATCGATGTGACGTTCGACAATCGAATCATCATCCACACTCCAAGAGGGAAGGATCAATCCACGGTGGAAGCTCTGGGTTCGGATTAGGTTACGTATCGCTATGGGCAGAAAGAACCGACTGATTGCCGGAATTGATATCGGGTCCACCAAGATCTGCGCAGTGGTAGCTGCAACCGACGGGCCCAGGTTGCGAGTACTGGGCTCAGGAACCGTACCCTCAGCAGGTCTGCGCAAGGGAATTGTCATCAATCTGTCAGAGACCATCGACTGCATTCGAGCAGCTCTTGAATTGGCCGAAGAGCGGTCCAAGACGGTTGTGGAATCCGCCTATGTCAGCCTTGGAAGCGCCTATCTACGGGGAGTGAATCGATCCGGGACGACCGAGGTGCGGGGCCGCAATAATGAGATCACCTCCGAGGATATCCAGCGCGCCATAGCCGCCGCGCGGGATATGGAGATCGCCGCTGGGTACGAGGTGATCCACGTTCTGACCCAGCAATTCAAAGTCGACGGCGAGGACGGGATCGAGGATCCAAAGGGGATGTACGGTAGCGAACTCTCGGTCAATCTCCACCTGGTGGTGACGGCGTCGTCGGTACTTCAAAACATCGTCAATGCTGTCAACAAGGCGGGCGTAGCGGCCGACGGCGTCGTCATGCAACAGCTTGCCTCTGCCGAATCGATCCTGAGCAACGACGAGAAGGAACTGGGAGCCTTTCTGGTAGACATCGGGGGCGGCACCACGGATCTGGCTGTCTACAGCCAGGGTGCCATCTGGCACTCGGAGGTCATTCCCCTGGGCGGAAACCTGATCACTAAGGACATTGCTATCGGAACGAAAGCCCCAATTGCCGAGGCGGAACAGGTGAAAAAGGCGGTGGGAAGTGTCTTCCCGGAAAGCGTTCCCGTCGAGGAAGTTGTGGAGATAACAGAGGTTGGCTCGGGTCGCGAGAAGACCATACAGCGGCAGCTGGTTTGCCGGATCATTCAGGCACGCTGTGACGAGCTCCTGAATTGGGTGGCCAGGATCACGCAGGCTGTAGGGGTGAACAACGAGCTTGCAACCGGGGTGGTGCTGACGGGTGGCGGAGCCATGCTGGACGGCTTTCGGGACCGAGCCGAGAAGATCCTCAGAATGCCGGTGCGAATCGGATATCCGGTGAACCTGGTGGGGCCGGATCACGAGATCTATCACCCCGCCTTCTGCACGGCCCTCGGTCTTCTTCGCTACGCACATGAGCTGAGAAGAGAGGTTCCCGCGGCCCGGGCGAAACCGGTCTACGGTCGGTCCAAGGCAAGAACACATCGAATGAAGAGATGGCTCCTGGAGACAATCTCATGAGCTGTCGCAACTGAAAGAAACCATATGGCAACCTGCTTAAGGAGAGACCTGTGAGTCGACTGAGCTTCGATAAAAAAACGATCAAGCTGGCCTTCGAAGAAGGTCCCCTCAACGGCGCACGTATCAAGGTGATCGGAATCGGCGGAGGGGGATGCAATGCCGTGAATCGGATGATTGAGGCCGGCATTGAAGGCGTCGAATTTATCGCGGCGAATACCGACATGCAGGCTCTTCGTCTGTGTCATGCCCCGATGAGAGTCCAGCTCGGTACCAAGTTGACTAAGGGTCTGGGGGCGGGGGCGAATCCCGATATCGGTCGACAGGCCGCCCTCGAGGACACGGAGAAGATCATCGAGCTCCTGGAGGGCGCGGACATGGTCTTCGTGACCGTAGGACTCGGCGGCGGCACGGGAGGAGGGGGTGCTCCCATAGCGGCCAGTTTGGCTACCGAGCTCGGCGCGCTGACCGTAGCGGTTGTCACCAAGCCCTTCGAGTTCGAAGGCAAGAAAAGGCGTCTGTATGCGGACCGCGCTCTGGAGGAGCTGAAGGAAAGTGCGGACACCGTGATCACGATTCCGAATCAGCGCCTTCTGGAGACGGTTCCAGAAGGCACTTCACTGGCCGACGCTTTCAAGTTTGCGGACGACGTCCTGCGCCAGGCCGTGCAGGGGATCAGTGATCTCATCACGGTTCCCGGTGTCATCAACCTGGACTTCGCAGATGTCAGGACCATCATGACCGACATGGGGATGGCACTGATGGGAACCGGGGTTGGTTCGGGTGAAGACCGGGCTGCGCAGGCAGCCAGGAATGCCATTTCCAGCCCCCTTCTCGAGGACACGACCATCCAGGGTGCTCAGGGCGTCCTGATCAACGTGACCGGCAGCCAGTCCATCACGCTGCACGAGGTGAGTGAGGCAAGCCGCATCATCCAGGAGTCAGCTCATCCGGATGCCAACATCATTTTCGGATCCGTTCTTGACGAGGAGATTGAAGACAAGATCAAAATCACAGTGATCGCGACCGGTTTCGATCACTTCGGGTTCGAGAAATCCCGTCCGGAAGAGAGTTTCGACCAGGTTGAGCCTGTTCCAGGCAATTTCGGATCGCCGACCGAATCACCAGCCCGACGCTTTGAGGTTTCCGAGCACGGGGGCCCTGATCAGGAAAGGGACCTGGAGGTCCCAGCCTACTACCGCAATCGACTCAGTCCCTAGTGCACTGTCCGGAAAGTTCACGCCGCTACTTCGGGCGTCTTTTCGCCGACAGCTTTGTTGCGCTACCTCGAAAGGCTCCCGGCATTCCTGCGTCGCGCGCCTCACTGACGACGAAAATCCATCCCGAATTAACGCCGCGAACTTCCCGGACAGTACACTAGCAGCCCGTGGGACTTTTCCCACGGACTGCTAGCAGCAGCTCTGGCCGGTGACGCAAAGTCGGGCCTCCACTTCGCCGGCGGGCTCGAACACCGTGAAGTAGCTGGCAAAGGGCTCAGACTTCAGTATCGAAGCCGTCTTCTCGCACACCTCTTTCGTTTCTCCCGCCGGAAAGACGTGATCCGGATCATCATCAAGATGGAATGCCGCGCCGGGGCCGTGAAACATGGCCCGCTGCCCTGTGAAATAGCAATCTCCACCGGGGTCGCCGGCAGGTTTGAAAGCCTCCACCATCACCGAATAGAGTTTCACTTGTTGGAGTGACCTGCGGTGAACCTCTGACAGCAGCTTTCCTGAGAAATAACGCTCGCTGATGTGGGGACCGTCCTGCCAGAGGTAATCGGTCACCAGCTGGATTCCGTGAAATCCGGTCTCCTTGAGAAGTGAGTTGAGCTCCTGGTAAGACAGGACTCCAGCTACGCAGTCAGCCCAGGCCTGTTCGCTCTTGCGCAGGATTTCTGGAATCGGGGCCCAGGAAACGACGTCCGAAAAAGACAGCTTCTTGCCGGGCTTGAGTACGCGGTACATCTCACGATAGGCCGTGGACTTATCGACCGCCAGATTGTTCACGCAATTCGAGAAAATGACGTCCACCGTTTCTGCCGGAAGCGGAATCTTAACGTCAAATTGTCCGCTTAAGAATTGGATGTTGTCATAACCGAGGCCGTCCGCCGCCGTGACTTGAAAAGCTCGGGCTTTCTTCAGCATTTCTGAGTTCATGTCCAGCCCGTAGACCCGGCCGGCCGGTCCGACCTTCCTGGCGGCAATGAAGCAGTCCCGTCCCAGACCGGGGCCCAAATCGAGAACCGTCAGCCCTTGGCCCAGAGACCGCAGCTCGGCGGGAACACCGCACCCATAGTTTCGCTCGAGTACTTCTTCGGGCAGGTGGGCCAGATCCGATTCGCTGAAAAACTCTCGGTAATCGACCGCGCAGCACAGTGCCGGATCAGTCGCTTCAGCCGCCCTGGAGTATGTATTTCGGATGGTTTCTTTTGCCATTCCAGGTCCCCTTCTCCTCTTAATGACGCAGCAGGACTCAATTGGTCCCGGAAATCTTAGCATCTTCCGGGTTCTGGGATGGGCGCTCGCTGCCGCTCCCGCCCTGTTTAAAGTTGAAAGTTAAAAGTTGAAAGTGAAAAGTTGGGGCATCGAATCCTTCAACTTTCAACCTTCAACCTTTAACCTTTAACCAGTGAGCATAGCCGAATTCGACTGGAAGCTGAAAGGTGGATACGGAGAACTCGTTCGGGGAGGGGAGATCGAAGCTCGACTTGCTGGAAGAACGGCGAAACTGATTGCCGGTCTTTCACCTGGAGGAGCGGTGCGACGGACTCGACCTGTTGATCTGAGCTTTGTCCTGAGACGACCATGGAAAGCGGAGTTGCCCGGACGGGGTGTCCTGCGGCTTGATCCGCAGGCCAGCCTGACGGCCCGAATTCTGTTCTCGCACAATGCCTTTCTAGTAACTTCCGGGTACCCGAGGGGCACTTCGCGATTCAGTGGACGGTGCGAGGGGCCGTGGAAGTGGAGGCAGCAGTCCGGCGTCTGGCAAGAGTCGAAGTCGGAACCAGGTTGAGCAGCACCTGGGTCACGGAATTTCCGGAAGTTCGAGAGGCCATCGATCGTGATCCTGTTCAGAGTCACCTGGCTACCCGTTACCCGATTTCCGGTCGCCGATCGGTCCAGCGACGCCAGGTTGTTTCGGAATATCTGCGCGCCCGACGCTTTCTTGATCTGTTAGAGGGGTGGAAACTGGGAGATCGGGAGCGGTTGCTCCGTTTGCTGTCGGCGCGTCTCGACCTCCCGGCTTTTCTTTTTTTCAGCCTGCTTTGTCCGGATGACCTGCGGCGGGGGGCTGCTGCTTTGCAGGGAGACCTGGACTATGTCTGGGGGGACGAAACCCTGCTGTTGGAGTGAGTGCCCGATCTACTTCACCCCGTAGGCAACAAACAGCTCGTAGTTCTTCAAAATACGCCCCAGGAAGAAAGCACAGCCGACCAGGAACCTGTCTTTCAGTTGCGACTGGGAACGTTCGTGGGCCGCAGCGCACGTTTTCACCAGCAGCAGATCGTAGCCCTGGCCCACACTCGCATCGTTCTTGGCGGCTAGAGTGGCCAGAGTCTGGACCAGTTCCGGGCGGCCTTCGTCCCCCATTCCCAGGATCGCCTGCGCTGTATTTGCTGAGGCGAACGGATCGCTATGACTCACCAGGCTGCGGAGAGTCTGGAAGGGATCCGTCGGACAGACACTCTCTACCATGTCGACCACCTGGCGGGCCTGCCGGGCCTCACGGCTTTTCCGAGAAGCCTCCTGCACGAGAAGCGCAGCAACGGCCAGGCCGTGGCCTCGGTTCCCGGTCCCGGCCCTTTCTGTCCAGCCTTGACAGGCATCGGCATAGAGCAGCGCCCTCACCGGAAGCAGCCAGCGGCCGATTTGGGCGTTGTTGAGCGCCTGGACTGCCGTCAACAGGAGGGCTTCGTGAATGGAGTCAAAAGTGTTTCCCTGACTGGACAGCCGGCTCAGTGCGGCGAGAGCGGCGGACGGGTCGTCAGAGTAGAGAAGTGTCTCTTCGAAGATCTCCAGCTCTTGCTCGACCACGGCCCTGTCTCCCTCTTCCGAGATCTCGAAGGGTTCCGCCTGAACGGCCAGATCGGCCAGCCGATCCTGGCGGGGGCCCAGAACGAGAAAATGGAGCGCCGGAAAGAGGATCAGCTCGGAGTGGTCCCAGTTGAGTGACTCGGCCATTTCCCAGGCCTGGGCCAGCTGAATGAACTTCAATCCGCCGTGAGCCGTGTCGTTGAGTGCGCCGTTCAAGCTGTGAGTTCGGAAGAAGTCCCGCTCCTCGGAGTTTCCCAGGAATCCCCTGACCAGGGCGTAGCATGTCTCGAACTGGTGGTTCGAGGCAGCCTTCTCGAACTGATTCCAGCGATCTTTCAGGGGCTGGTCGGTTCCGGTCTCCTCTGAGACGCCGTTCCAGGGTCCTCGCTTTCGTGAATTGGCGATCAGCCAGGCCTGCTGGACGCAGGGCCACCAGAGACGTTCCTCAGGGAAAAGACTCAGCGTGGCTGCTGCACAGGAGAGGCCGAAGAAACTGTGTGGAACCAGATCGCCATAGTATTTCTCGTACAGTTTCACGGGCATCTCGGCGGCTACCCGGCGGATGAACTCCCGTGGCTTCCCCCACTCCTCCTGGCCCGTTTTGAACAGCTTGACGAACGCCTTCGGGTTGGAGCTCTCAAAGAGTTGGTGTAGAACCTCGTTCATTCTTCTCTCGGTTCGGGTTCTAGGTTCTAGGTTCGAACCTTCAACCTTCAACCTTCAACCAATAGCTTGCAACTTTCAACCTTCAACTTGCAACCTTCAACTTGCAGCTTGCCCTTTCGCGGTAGAATGAGAGCATGATCGCGAGGCGGAAGAGTGTCACTGCGAGGGTAGGTGGGATACCCGTGGGCTCCGAACACCCGGTGGTCGTTCAGAGCATGACGAACACCGACACGACGGACGTGGAGTCAACGGTCAGGCAAGTCCGCGAACTTGCCGAGGCGGGCTCGGAACTGGTTCGTATAACAGTGAATAACGAGGCCGCAGCAAGGTCGGTCCCCGAGATCATCGCTCGCCTCTCGGACACGGGTTGTCCGGCTCCAATCATCGGAGACTTTCACTACAACGGCCACCTGCTGCTGGCCAAATTCCCGGATTGTGCGGGAAAGCTTGCCAAGTACCGGATCAACCCCGGTAATGTGGGCATGGGAAGGCACCGCGACACCAATTTTCGGCAAATGATCGAGATTGCACTCGACAATGACAAGCCGGTCCGAATCGGAGTGAACTGGGGATCTCTCGACCAGGCTCTTCTGGATGGGTTTATGGACGAGAATGCCCGGCGGCCGGAACCTGCAGATGCCAATGACGTGTTGATGAAAACGATCGTGGAGAGTGCGCTGCGATCGGCCGAAATGGCTGAAGAGTACGGGCTGCCTCACGATCGGATCATCATCAGTTCCAAAGTCTCCAAAGTGCCCGATCTGATTCAGGTTTACCGGGATCTGGGTGAGCGCTGTGACTATCCCCTCCATCTGGGTCTGACCGAAGCCGGTATGGGAACCCCGGGGATTGTGGTCAGTGCCTCGGGGCTGGCAGTGCTCTTGACTGAGGGCGTAGGGGATACGATTCGCGTGAGTCTGACCCCCCGGCCCGGCGGCGATCGGTGCGAGGAGGTTCTGGTGGCTCAGCAGATTCTTCAGGCTGTGGGAGTCCGGAGCTTTGCTCCCCAGGTCAGTGCCTGTCCGGGATGTGGTCGCACCACCAGTACTTTTTTCCAGGAGCTGGCCGAAGAGATCCAGACTCAGCTCTCCCGAAGCCTAAGCAGCTGGAGGAAGATCTATCCTGGCGTCGTGGACCTCAAGATTGCGGTCATGGGCTGCGTGGTGAACGGTCCGGGAGAGTCGAAGCACGCAGATATTGGGATCTCACTTCCCGGTACGGGAGAGAGTCCCAAGGCTCCGGTCTACGTAGACGGCCGCCATGTCACCACTTTGAGAGGACCCACTATTGCCAGCGACTTCCTCACCATCCTGGAGGAGTATGTAGAAAAGAGGTTCGGTGTGGCGTAGGGGCCGCTCGCTGGCGCTCGCGGCGGTTACCGGTTACCGGTTACCAGTTGACACCAACAACCAGAAACCAGTAACCAATAACCGGTAACCCTTAACTAAGCAGACCTCAGTAAAAACGCAGCGAAATCCCAGTGGCTAGCGTCCAGTCCGAAGTCTCGGGGGTCAGCCCCCGCGCCAGCGACACGTCGAGTTGAAGGTCGTCGTTGACCAGGTAGGCCAGACCCCCGTTGATCAGGTTTTGCCACTCTCCGCCCTTCTGGTGAGGATAGGTGCCAAAGGCTTCAATGAAGACCGAGGCAGCGGAAGAGATGGATCGCCACAGCACCACCGTGTAGAAGGGTTGGGCAAAGCGGGTCTCGGTGTCCGGATCCGACGCCGAGATCACTCCGAGATTCGTGTTCAGGGAGTATGAATCACCCAGGCTGAAATCGGATGCGAAATTGACTCCAGGCTGGGTCTTGTGAGGGCGGAAGGCTTTCGTACCGGCTTCCAGGTCAGCTGAGAAGAGCAGCGCCAGGCGAGTTTCCTCCAAATCGAGGAACTTCCATTTCACTTCGACCACGGGGCTCGAGAATCCAGATTCTGTCTGGCTCAGGTCTCCGATCGTTGTGCTGGCCCGTCCCGGTCCGGCTGTCTTGAGGCGAAGTTCCAGGTCTTGAATGAGGCCCAAACGGAACACCATGGGAAAGAACCAGCCTTCCACGCTCACCGAATCTTCGGCTGTCCGGTCGTAGCTGAATCCCGTCTCGATGTGAAAGATGCCTTTTCCGACCGTCTGGGCACCGCAGTAGACACCGGGTCTGTCACTCACCATTGGGGAGTGAAGCTGTGACTGAGCCAGCAAGGAGCCGTGGCTGAGAAGTAGGACAATCTGGAGGAGACGTGTGGGTTGGAAGAAACGGAAGCAGTAGTAGGACATCAGCAAGCCTTGGCACTCCCGCCCCGGCTCTGCCGTACTTATGGAAGTGAGCACCTAGTGCACTGTCCGGAAAGTTCACGCCGCTACTTCGGGCGTCTTTTCGCCGACAGCTTTGTTGCGCTCCTCGAAAGACTCCCGGCATTCCTGCGTCGCGCGCCTAGCTGGCGACGAAAATCCATCCCGAATTAACACCGCGAACTTCCCGGACACTACACTAGAGACTCTTTTAGCGGAAAGACCAGCTGAAATCGAGTAGTTTCTTCACCATTTCCAGGTTGAAGACTAGACAGGGAGTTACTGCGGCAAGGGTTTGTGAATTGAACAGGGGCGCTGGTATAGTTCGCCGCAGTGAGTACTCAACCGCCCTCTCGTCCGGGGCTTTTCCAGTCCCTTGTGCCGGTTCTTTTCCTGATTGTCCTGCTCTCGTTCGCGGTTTACTTCTTCGGAGAAGATGCCTCCTATGGGCCGAATCAGATAGCGCTGATCCTTTCGGCCGCAGTGGGGGTTCTACTGGGAATTCGCAGCGGGTATACCTGGAAGGAGCTGGAAGAGGGGATCGTCAAGGGAATCTCTCTGGCCTCCGGAGCGATCCTGATCCTGCTGGTGGTTGGTTCTCTGATCGGAACCTGGATTCTCTCTGGCATCGTGCCGGCGCTCATCTACTGGGGTCTGCAGATACTGAACCCGACTTTTTTTTTCGTCTCCGCCTGTGCGATCTGCGCCTTGATCTCGTTTGTAACCGGTAGCTCCTGGACCACTGTCAGCACCATCGGAATCGCGCTCGTTGGAGTCGCTGTAGCCCTGGATTTGAGCTTGCCGGTTGTGGCCGGGGCCATCGTTTCCGGAGCTTACTTTGGAGATAAGCTTTCGCCCCTTTCCGACACCACGAACCTGGCCCCGGCAATGGCGGGAACCGAACTGTTTACCCACATACGCCATCTGCTGTGGACGACGGTGCCGACGATCTCCATCTCTCTCGTCATCTTCACAATTCTGGGTTTGCGAGCCGAGACAGGGGTGACAGGCGAAGGCCTGCAGGAGGTCGTGGCTACGCTCTCCTCCTCCTTCGACATCGGTCCGCACCTGCTCATTCCACCAGGGATCGTCCTGCTGCTGGTGATGCGGAAAACACCTGCCTTTCCAGCCCTTCTGATCGGTGCCCTGCTGGGAGGTGTATTTGCCTGTCTGTTTCAACAACGCGTCGTGCTTCAGTTTGTGGACCAGCCGGAACTGGGAAGTTTACTGGGTCTCCTGAAGGGTTCTTGGACGGCTCTGTTTGCCGGCTATACCTGCAGCACAGGGAATGCCCAGATTGACGAGCTTCTGACCCGCGGCGGGATGCGAAGCATGCTGGACACCGTCTGGCTGATACTTTCGGCCATGGTATTTGGAGGGGTGATGGAAAAGACGGGAATGCTTCAGGTAATCGCCGGGAGCATTCTGTCGCGGGCGCAAAGTACCGGCTCTCTCGTCTTCGCGACACTCGCCACCTGCATCGGAATGAACATCATCGCTTCCGATCAGTACGTTTCCATCGTGGTTCCAGGCCGAATGTACCGCGCCGAGTTTCGAAAACGGGGATTGAAAGCCAAGAACCTGTCCCGTTGTCTCGAGGACGCAGGCACCCTGACTTCGCCACTGGTGCCCTGGAACACCTGTGGAGCCTTCATGGCACAGACTCTGTCTGTGGCAACCTTTTCTTACTTGCCCTTCTGTTTCTTCAACCTGATGAGTCCGGTTGTCTCGGCAATCTATGGATTCACCGGTTTCACGATCGAACCCATCGAAGACACCGGTGAGCGTGGGCTGCACTAGTCTAGTCCAGATCTTGCGATATCGTCGGCGTGGCGAGGATGAGAGCCTGGGAGGCCAGGCTCGGGACCTCAACGATCCGAAACAGCATGACTCCGGCAACGAGCGCCAGGGATATGATAAACAGCAGTATGTATCCGGTCAGCAAGCGCTTCAACTGGGAACCGCCCAGCTCGAGGGCGGGCAGAAGAGCCAGCGCGGTCTGATTTCGGGTCCTGGAAGTGAATTCCAACCTTTCCGGCGGCTCCATTCCCAAAGCCTTTTGGGCGTAGGATCTATGCTCATCGCTCAATTTCTGCCAGAGATTCCACTGCTTTCTTTTGGTAGCCTGATGAAACTCGTCGGCGAAGTTCCTCCATCCAGGCGCGACGGCGAAATGTCCAGGAACGGGTTCTTTACAGAAGCGACACAAGATCGCGGCGTCGTGAATCAACTGAGTGCACTGTGGACAGACTCTCATGGTCCAAAGATGGTACGACAGGTCGCCGCTTCCGCCTGTGATTCGGATCGCAGCAGCAAGAAACGGCCAGATCGATCTCGCGACTGTCTCCTCTCAGGGCTGGGCAGGATTTGAGAGTTGATGAGGCAAGTGCAGGGTTGGGTGCTTTGTAGAGCACGCCAATCTGGCGTGTCGAGCTTTTCGGGATGGCAGAACTGGCGGCCGCCTGCTAAGGGTTCGGAGGCGTATCCAGGGTGGCTCCCGGCCGGGTGTCGGAGGCAACATCCACGGCTGCGCTCGAGACGGTGTCAGTGCCCACCCCACCGAAGTCTGCCAGCAGCGCAGTCACAGTTTCAACCGCCCCGTCGACGGCCTTGGCAATTCTCTCCGAAGTTGACAAAACCTGGACTACGCCATCCCCGGAATGGCTGACTGGAGCTTCAACAAGCGGGAGCAGGAAATAAGCGCCAACGATGATCAGTGCGCAGAAACTGGCGACCTTGACAAGGCCCGAAAAGGCACCCGATCTCCGTGCCTGTTTACTTTCTCTCAGATCGTCCAGGGCTTCCCGGATTCCCGGCAGCTCGGGTGGGACGATCCCCATAGTCTTCTGGAGAAAGGCCTGGTCGTCGCGTGAGAGCCCGTCCCACTCCGTTTGCTGGCTGGCAGCCGAAAGTCGGTGAAACTTCTTTCCAAACTGGGTCCATTCCTCGGAGCTGGCAATGGTCGGATTGACGTCATGGGCGCAGAACCTGCAGTGGACTGCTGCATCCTGGATAAGCTGGCTGCACTGGGGGCACTGACGCATTATGAATCTTATTCTAGGCTATTTTGCTGCCAATATCCAGTGATCACGGTCACAAGATCGGCCGGTAAAGACAGATGGATCACTGGTATGTGGCCATTTCCGGTGAGGGATCTCACCCGCCTGGCAGTCACTGGCTGCACAAAACGAGAGTCTTGAAGATCCAGGTGGCAACCAGTTCGTCATTCTGATTCATGACCCGAATTTTCCAGTCCACCACTCCAACCGGTTGGTCTCTCAGCGGTTTCGCCCGGGCCCGCTTCTGGACGCATTTCAGGTGCGCGCAGATCGTGTCTCCCAGGAATACAGGGCGAACAAAGCGAAGCTTGTCCGAGCCGTAGTTCGCCACCACCGGGCCCGGGCGACTGGGCACCATCAGCCCTGTGGCCAGGGAAACGACGAGGAACCCGTGTGCGATTCTCCGGCCGTAGGGTGACTTCCGGGCGGCTTCCCGGTCGACGTGAAGATAGTAGAAATCACCCGTCAGGCACGCGAAGTTCACGACATCGGCCTCAGTGATCGTCCGAGCAGGAGTTGTGTAGTCGTCTCCGATTGCGACTTCGTCGAAGTATTTCCTTAGCGGGCTGACCTGATCTGGGGTCCGGGCTGGCGGTGGCCTCTGCTCATCTCGGGCTTTCACTCTGGTCTCCTTCCTGGCTCTAGTGTACTGTCCGGGAAGTTCACGCCGCTACTTCGGGCGTCTTTTCGCTGGCAGCTTTGCTGCGCTCCTCGAAATACTCCCGGCATTCCTGCGCTTTCCTGCTTTCAGGATCTCGTTGAGCCTTGCTGACTGCGACACCAGGCCCCGGGCTTCGTCTGCCGTGCACTTCAGTGAGATCATGACCACGGCCGATCTCACGTCGCCCGTCTCCTTGAGAGCCTTCTCGGCCTCTCCCAGCGGGGTCTTCGCGGCTTCTGCCACGATCCGGATGCCGCGCTTGATCAGCTTGCGGTTGGACAGGTTCAGATTCACCATCAGGTTCGAGTAGACATTTCCCAGGCGGATCATGGTTGTGGTGCTGATCATATTCAGCACCATTTTCTGAGCCGTGCCCGCCTTGAGCCGGGTGGAACCGGCCACGACTTCCGGTCCACAGACTACTTCGATGGGCTCGTCGACCAGGCCTGAGATCTCCGAGCCCTGGTTGCACGAGATAGACGCCGTGAAGGCTCTAAGCTGAGCCGCCTTCCAAATAGCTCCCAGAGTGTAGGCTGTGCTTCCGCTGGCAGTGATTCCGACAACGGCATCGCGGGCCGTCACGCCGGCCCGGACAAGGTCCCCTGCACCGCGCGGCTGGTCGTCCTCCACCCCCTCAGCCGAACGGAGAGCAGCCGTGGGGCCCCCGGCCAGGATGGCCTGTACCAGCCTGGGATTGGTGCCAAACGTGGGAGGACACTCGACGGCGTCGAGCAGACCCAGCCGACCACTGGTACCGGAGCCAACATAAAAGAGCCGTCCGCCACCCTCCAGCCCTAAAACCACGGCGTCGATAACACGGGCGATGGATCCCAGTTGCTGTCCGACTGCGGCAGCGACTCGGGCGTCCTCCCTATTTATTAATTTTAGAATTCCGATCGTAGATTGCTGGTCAATGTTCTGAGTCTCGGGGTTGGATTGTTCAGTCAGGATCACGGTTACAGGTTAAAAGTTGAAGGTTAAAAGTTGAAGCTTGTTCACGGTTCACCGACCCTAACCAACACGCACCAACACGCGCAACATGCAACTGCAACGTGAACCCAGGACCCAGACCCCAGAACCCAGGACCAGCACCCAGAACCCAGTCGTCACCGCCCTCGACTACTGTCCAGGAACTTGAAGAAATCGCTGTCCGTGGAAAGGATCAGCCAAGACTCCTTGTCCAGAGCTTCTTCATAGGATTCCATGGTCTTTAGGAACTGGTAAAAGTCTGGATCTTTGTTGTAGGCCGCCGCGTAAATCGAGGTAGCCTCTCCATCAGCCTGACCGATCAGCTCCTGGGACTTGCGGTACGCTTCAGATTCAATCTGCTTGAGCTCGCGCTCTTTTTCACCTTGAATGCGGGCGCTTTCCCCTTGTCCTTCGGAGAGAAACCTCTCGGCAATTCGTTGTCGTTCAGCGATCATGCGCTGGTAGGCGTTCTCGCGAACCTCGTCCACGTAGTCAATGCTCTTGAAGCGAACGTCCACCACCTCGATCCCGAGATCCTTTGCATCAGCCGCCGCGTTAGTCAGGATTTCGGCCATGATCTCTCTCCGGCCTGTCTCGATCACGCTCAGTTCCGTCTTCTCCGATTCCGGCAGACTGGGGTCCGGAGTCACTGTTCGGTTGGTGGAACGGACGAGTTCCACGAGTTCATGCTTGGCAACGGCCCGTTTGGTGGCCCCGTCGATAATGTCGTCGAGTCGGGTCTGGGCTGCCCGCTCATCGGCCAGGCGCTCCAGAAAGAGCTGGGGGTCCTCAATCCGCCAGCGCGCATAGGTGTCGACCCAGATAAATCTCTTGTCTGAGGTCGTTGCCTGATCACTGTCGCCGTCCCATTCCAGAAATCGCTTGTCGTAAAAGTGAGCCCGGTCCACCAGGGGCCACTTGAACTTAACTCCGGGTTCCAGGATCGCTTCTCCGATCGGCTTTCCAAAGCGGGTGATCACAACCTGTTCAGTCTCGTCAACGATGAAGAGACCAGTCCACAAAATGATGGCGGCAATGATGAAGATGACAAGTAATAAGTAACTGGCTTTCATTGTCCCGTCCCCTCCTTTCCGAGTTGCAGCAGAGGCACGATGTTTTGAGCGTCCTTGTTCATGATCAGTTTTCTCCCCACTTTGGGCAGGACCCGATTCAGGGTTTCGATGTAGATGCGCCGCCTCGTCACTTCGGGAGCTTTGCGGTATTCCGCATAGAGCTGGTCGAATCGGGAGGCCTCGCCTTTGGCGCGATTGATCCGGTCGATGGCATAGCCTTCCGCCTGGCTGATCTGCTGCTCGGCCTGCCCCCGGGCCCGGGGGACATCACGGTTGTACTCACCCCTGGCCTGGTTGATTAGCTTTTCGCGCTCCTGCTGGGCCTGGTTGACCTCGTTGAAGGAGGGCTTGACCTGGTCCGGTGGAGAGACATCCTGGAGGATGACCTGAATCACTCGAAGGCCGGTCTCGTACTGGTCACACAGCTTCTGAAGCTCGTCTTCGACGGCCTGGGCCAGCTCGGTTCGACCAACCGTCAGGACCTCGTTCACCGTTCTGTCTCCGACGATTTCTCTCATGACGGCTTCGGTCATGTCGCGAAACGTCTTGGGAACGTTTCTGACCTTGAAGAGATAGTCACGGGGCCTGGAAATGCGATATTGAACACTCCATTCCAGATCGGCGATGTTGAGATCGCCGGTCAGCATCAGGGATTCTTCCCGGAAATCGCGCCCGGAATACTGGGTTCTTACCCCCGCCCTGGCGGTTCTGAAGCCATACTCTTCCTTGAGCTGACGCTGCGACGGGACAATGTAGAGTCTTTCGATACCAAAAGGGATTTTTATGTGTAGCCCGGGGCCCTCTGTCCGGTTGTACTTCCCCAGCCTGAGAACAACTCCTTCACTGTCCGCTTCCACTTGAAACCAGGCGGTGAAGAGGAGAATCGCAGCCAGGAACACCGCGGCCATTGGAAGAATTTTCAGCTGGCTCAGATTCGGAATCTTAATCTTTTTCAAATCAATGTAGTCTTGAGGATCCATGGACTACCTCCTTTTTTTTCTTGAAGAATGAGCCACGCTCGCTCCCAAGCGGGGAGTGCGCGACTTCACAGGGGATGCTGTTTTCGATTAGGATAGATACCTCAAAGCCATTCTGCCTTGTTGGAGAGAGAAATTAAATGGGTAGTGTTCTTAAAAAGAAAAGAAAAAGACGGGGCAAGCTCCGCCGCAAGCGACGGCACCAGATGAGAAAGAACTCACACTCCAAGTGATTTCGCCCTCCACCTGGTCGTCCTGACCCTGCCTCCCGGCAACCGCCTCCTTCCCGATTTGTGGTTCTATGCTTCACCAAGTATAGTTAGGCGAAGACCGCCAGAATCGGCTTTCAGCGGAGGAGGATCTATGTCGGAAAACAACAGGGATGGGAAGGAAAAGCCCGGTTACACCCGCCGTGATTTCTTCAGAACCGGCGCGGCCGGGGCCCTGACCGGGAGCCTGGTAGCAGAAGCTGCTTCGACTCTCGCGGCTGCTGCCGCGGATGAGCTGGCCGGACCTGCCCCGGTTTCCATTACTCTCCAAGTAGACGGAAGGAACCGTTCCCTCGAAGTAGAGCCCAGGATCACCCTGCTCGACGCCCTGCGGAATGACCTCGACGTAACGGGGGCGAAGCGAGTTTGCGATCGCGGCACCTGCGGGGCCTGCACGGTCCTGATGGGCGGCAAGGTGGTGTACGCCTGCTCGGTCCTGGCCATAGATGCTCAGGGAAGCAGCATCGAGACCGTGGCCTCGGTCGGATCCTCGACCAACCTGCATCCGGTCCAGGAAGCCTTTGTGGATCACGACGCCTCCCAGTGCGGATTCTGCACACCCGGCTTCATCGTTGCCAGCAAGGCGGTACTGGACAAGTATCCGCAAGCATCGAGGCATGACCTGAAGAAGGGCCTGGGCGGCAATCTGTGCCGCTGTGGTACCTACGCGGGAATCCATGACGCGCTGGCGGACCTGCTCGAGGAGGAGGTGGCGAATGGCTGAGTACTCGTGGCCCGAACTCTCGAAAAGATCACTCATCGGCCGGCATGTCTCGCGCCTGGACGGACCCGTCAAGGTATCCGGTGAGGCCGAGTACACCTATGATGTGAACCGTCCCGGCATGCTGTTTGGGGGCATTCTTCGTTGTCCCCATGCTCATGCCCGGATCACTCGCCTGGATGTTTCCGCTGCGAGATCCATGTCCGAGGTGAAAGCGGTCCGCGTGATTCAGGACGCAGGGACCGAGATCAAGTGGGAGCTGGACGAGATCGTGGGCGTGGCCGCCACCAGTGAGGCCGCCCTTCACGATGCTCTCGAGGCGATTGAGATCGATTTCGAAGTCCTGCCCCACTTTGTCAGTGAGGAGCAAAAAGAGGACGCTCCCCAAGTCACCCCCGGGGAGGCTCAAACGACGGGTGATCCGGACCAGGCCCTGGCCGATGCGGATGTGGTTATGGAGGGTTACTACGGGCTGGCCAAGATTGCACATTGCTGCCTCGAGCCTCACGGTCAGGTTTGCGAATGGGAGGACGATGAGCATTTGACCGCCTGGTGCTCGACTCAGAATGTCTCGGGCCTGCCGCCTCAGTTTGCGGAAGGGCTGGGAATCCCCGCCGCCAATGTCAGAGTTATCACCCAGTACATGGGTGGGGGCTTCGGCAGTAAGTTCGGCGTCGACCGCTGGGGCGTGGAATGTGCACAGCTGGCTCGTGAAGCCAAAGCGCCCGTCAAGATGATGCTTCTCCGCGATGCAGAAATCGCTGTCGCCGGCGACCGGCCTTCCGCCTTTGCCAGAGTGAAGGTTGGATGTACAAAAGAGGGCGAATTGACCGCCTGGGAGTCGGAGTCCTGGGGAACGGGAGGCGTGTCCCGAGCGGGGAATCCGCCTCTCCCCTACGTTGTCGAAATTCCCAATGTCAAGAAGCTGCACATTGCGGTGCCGACCAACACGGCCTCGTCTCGCGCTTGGCGGGCTCCGAATCACCCCCAGGGCTGCCTGATCACGATGGCCGCCCTGGAAGACACAGCTGCCAAGATCGGAATGGACCCGCTCGAACTCATGATGCGCAACATCCATCTGACAGGTCGGATGGCGGGCGTCTACAAGCAGGAGTTGAGTATCGGTGCCAAGGTGATTGGGTGGGGCGAGAACTGGCATCCCCGGGGAGAAGGCGGAGCGGGCCCGATCAAGCGAGGGCTGGGCCTGGGAATTCACACCTGGGGCGGCCGCGGCCACGCCAGCAACTGCGAGGTCATCGTCTATCCCGACGGTGGCGTCGAGGCCCGGCTCGGCAGTCAGGATCTGGGTACCGGAACCAGGACGATCATCGCCATGGTTCTGGCCGAGACCTTTGGGCTGGGTATCCATGACGTGAAAGTCAGCATCGGAGACAGCCGTTATCCCCAGTCGGGACCGTCGGGCGGAAGCACCACAGTCGGAGGAGTCAGCGGCTCGACCCGAAGAGCCTCTCAGGATGCCCTGCAGAAAATACTGGAGGCTGCAGCTCCTGAACTGGGAGTGGAATCGGCGGATGAACTGGAGGCATGGCGAGGTTCGATTCGGGTCAAGGAAAATCCTTCGCGGCGTCTGGAGTGGAAGCGTGCGGCTGCCCGGATTGGCCCCAATCCACTCACCGCGACCGGCCGCAACCCCGGCGCGGGGAACCTGAACAACAGCGGGGTTGGTGGAATCCAGATGGCGGAGGTGGTGGTGGACACCGAAACCGGGGTCGTCAGGATCAAGAAGATGGTAGCGGTTCAGGATTGTGGCCTGATTCTGGACATGAAGACAGCCCGCAGTCAGGTGTTCGGTGCCTTGATCCAGGGCATAGCCTATGCACTAACGGAAGAAAAGATCACGGATCCCGTCAGCGGAAGGCTGCTCAATCCGGACATGGAGTTTTACAGGCTGCCCGGGTTGTTTGACGTGGGGCGCCTGGAGGTCCACATGATGACGGGGCCCGGCTACGACGAGCGTGGAGTCATTGGCCTGGGTGAGCCTCCGGTGATCTCTCCAGGAGCCGCCATCTCGAACGCGGTTGCCAATGCCATTGGAGTTCGAGTCCCGACTCTGCCTTTAACTCCAGACAGAGTCCTCAATGCATTAGGGAAAGGAGCGTAGAGATGAGAGCTTTCTCATATGCAAAACCCGGGACCACAGGTGAGGCCCTCAAGATTCTGAATGAGCACAGAGGTCAGGCCGCTGTCCTGGCCGGCGGGACCGATTTGTTGAGTCTGATGAAGGACTCGGTGGTTTCTCCGGCCGTGGTCGTGAATGTGAAGGCGATCTCGGAGCTCTCCGGGATCAGCCGACAGGGGAGCCACCTGCGAATCGGCGCCACAACGACTCTCACCGAACTCATTGAGGATTCGACGGTCAGCAGCCGATACCCGTCTCTGGTGCAGGCTGCCGAGGGGATCGCGAGCCCCCAGATACGCAACATGGGAACGGTTGGCGGAGACCTTTGTCAGAGACCTCGATGCTGGTATTTTCGCCGCGGGTTCGGCCTCCTGGCCACACATGATGGACATTCCATGGTCGAGGATGGCGACAACCGCTACCACGCCATCCTGGGAAATGCCGGACCCGCACGGTTCGTGAGTCCGTCCAGCCTGGCGCCCGCCTTGATTGCGTTGGGCGCTGAGGCAAAAATTTCCGGGCCTGCGGACTCGCGGACCATCCCAGTGGCCGAATTCCATCGAACTCCCCAGAGTGAGGGCGAGAAAGAGTATGTACTCGGCGAGAATGAGTTGCTGGTGGAAGTTCGCATCCCGCTGCGCGAAAGTTCCAACGCGACCTACGAGGTGCGCCAGGGACAGGCTTTGGACTGGCCTCTGGCAGCGGCTGCCGTTTCGCTCAACATGGACGGGGCAATGGTACGCTCAGCCTCGGTGGTTCTGGGTCACGTGGCGCCGGTACCGTGGCCATCTGCGGGGGCGGCCGAGGTGTTGAGAGGCCGGACGTTGAATGCGGATCTTGCCCGGCGGGCCGGGGAAGCAGCCACCAGCGGAGCCAGGGCGCTGAGCCGGAATGGATACAAAATACAGCTCGCACGTGTGGCTGCCACCCGCGCAATCCTGCGAGCAGCAGACACGGAGAGTTAGGCTATGGATCGTTCCCCGGACACAAAGGAAGTTTGCCGCCGGCTTCGATTCAAGGGTATGTATATTGAGGTCGAACCGGATCCACTGGTCCCCAACACCAGCGACGGATTCTGCTGGTGCAGCCACACCCAGAACTGCCTAGGTCCCGACACCGAGCCGGTGGATGAAGACCACTGCGTCACCGGCCGCGAGTGCTACGAAGCCATTTAGTTTCACTGCCATCCGAGTCCACGAAACCTTTCCGCCGGATGTGCGTCTGAATCTGCAACGTCTAATGACCCAGTACTCTCAACGGGGGACGGCTCTGTTAGAATAAGAAGAACGAAGTGAGTACTAAATCTTGGAGCATTTGAAATGAAAGAAATCACCGTTTTCCTTGCGTCCGTCCTGCTGGCAGTCAGTGTCGCTGTCGGCGCCGATGCCCAGATCAGGGGAGATTACCTGGAGGTCCGCACCTCCAACGTGTTTGTGGGTCCCTGCATTGCCAACGGAGAGGTCAACTTGACCGGCAAGGAAGCGATTCTGGCCTGGCGGGTAAACGAAGGCAGTTGGGACGGCACGTCCATCGAAGGCTTGAGCGTGGTCGCCGTTGTGAGAGCCGACGCAACCCTTGGAGATCCTTTTGCAGGAGAAACCGAGTCCGCTCGTTCTGTCATCGTGGTGGACCGAGCCGCCAGTCAGCCTCAGAGGCAAGCTCTTGTGAGCCTGGCTCGTTCTATGGCCCCCGGATTGCTCGATCGCGTCGTGAGCGTCGAGTCTGCTCCCATTGAGCTGACCGTGGACAGGCAGCAGCAAGCCTCTGTGCAGGTCGGCGATATTGCGAGTTTCTCGACACGAGGGTTCCGCAAGGATGATCATTTCTGCGGCAACGAGACGGTTCTTTATCCGCCTCTCGTCCGGGTAGATGCGGAGCCGGCGTTTACGCTCGAGCACGAGTTTCGAGGAGACGGCCTGGGAAGCCGTTGGAGCAGCCCTCACCGGGCCAGCGCCTTCGTCGGCCAGTTCATCCGGTAGTCGAACAGGATGTTGCGGCTGCTGGTCTTTGCCTTCACCCTGGGTGTTCTTGCGGCTGCGCCCGAAACGGTGCAGATTCTGGAAGAACCACCCCCCGAGGAGGTTTCCGATCAGATCCGCCCGGCACTCTCCAACCGGCTCTACAAGGTGGAATTGAAAGGCAACTCCACTGCCGAGTTCTGGTTCAGAGACGAGATTCCCGTCACAGAAGGTTCGCAGGGTGATCTGGGTGTCAATTTCGGGCTTTTCAAGCGGGGAGCGCTGCTGGGCATTGTTCGTTTTTCCTCACAGTGGAAAGACTACAGAAAATCGGCGGTGAAAGCAGGCGTCTACGCCCTGCGATACGCTGCCCAGCCTGCGGATGGCGATCACACCGGAAGATCGCTTTACCGCGACTTTCTGCTTCTGGTTCCCGCTGGCCAGGACCAGGAACCGGACGGAGAGTACACGCAACAGCAACTGGTAGCCATGAGCCAAGGAGCTTCCATCTCAACCCACCCCGTAGTCATGGGAATGTTTCCCGTGTGGGAAGAGCCCGAAAGTGAGACTGTACTCAACAACGAGCTGGACCAGCCGACCCTGGTCGTCAAGAGCGCCGGAGTCACCTTCGGACTCGTCTTGGTCGGACACGGGGAAATTGAAGGGTACTGACGCGTTCCTCGTTGCTGGTTTCGAGTACCGGGCTGACGTCCCGGCGGGCGCACCATTACCAAGTCAACCAGAAACCAGTAACTGGTAACCAGTAACCATCAGACCCCTAAGAGTCAGAGTCCTCTGATAGAAATCGTCTCGAGTGAGGCAGATCAACACGCATTCAGACGACGTGATTTCGTTTGCCCATGGAAGTGAGGAAGACTTTGCTCACTTCCTCGATTTCTATAATATCGAGTGGCACTACGAGCCAACTTGTTTCCCGCTGCAGTGGGATGGAACGGGACGTGTCACCGAGAGTGTGGCTCCTGACTTCTATCTTCCCCAATTCGATCTTTATATTGAGCTCACCACCATGAAGCAGAGCCTTGTAACCCGTAAGAACCGCAAATTGAGGCGACTACGCGAGCTCTATCCGGAGATCAATGTCAAGATCTTTTACGGGAAGGACTACAAGAGACTGGCCTTCAAGTTTGGTGTCTTCGCATGAAGCCAGCGTCTACCCACGCGGCGCCCCGGGTGAATCGGATTGTCCTGAGCGAAGAGGACATTCAGGGTGCGGTCCGGAGGCTCGGACGCGAGATCACGCGGGATTACCTTGATCGGAATCCGGTAGTCGTGGGAGTTCTCAACGGTGCCTTCTTTTTTGCCTGTGATCTGATCCGCCGGATTGAAACTCCGGTCACGCTCGATTTCCTCTCCCTTCGACGATTTTCCCCGGAGAACTCGGCGAACAGGCAGGTGGAGATTACCCTGGACCTGGAGGAAAGTATCGAGGGGCGCGAGGTACTCATCGTAGAGGACCTGGTGGACACCGGTTTAAGCCTCAATTACCTGTGTCAGGCACTGGAAGATCGCAAACCCGCCTCCCTTGCCATCTGTTCTCTGCTCGACCGCCCTCAGCTCAGGCTTGTCGAACTCCCCCTCAAATACCGTGGTTTCGAGGTGGATGATCAGTTTCTCGTCGGCTATGGACTCGACTTTCAGGGCCACTTCCGCAGCCTGCCCTGTATCGCCGCCCTGGAAGAGGTCCCGCGGGTCGCGTGAACGCTCCCCCGGGATGTTTCAACGTTCCAACGTTCCAGGGCTCCAGCGTTCCAGGAGTCAGTGCGGAACTTCCGTCCGCGCAGGGTAGATTCCTGTAGATGGCGACCAAAGTTCGAAAGCATTCGAGCAATGAACTGAATCTGAGCCATTAGCTGGTCGAACTGGTCTCGATCCAGAAGCCCTCGGCAATGTTTGACATGATTGACACTGCAGACCTCCTGATCTGGCCCCTGAATTCGAAATCCCTGGACCACGCACCTTCGGAGGACAGCTCATAAACTGTCGAAGCCAGCTCCCTGGTCTTCTGCCACACGACAAGATCCTCAAAGCACTTCACTCCTTCTCTCACATCTACTATTACGCCGTTGGGAGGTAAAGAAACGAGATGAGCCTTGGAACGTTGAAACGTTGGAACCTAAAAAATGATCCAGTTCACGACCACTGCGGCGCTGGCCAGAGCGGCGATCAGCACCCAGATTCCCTTGATCACTCTGGGCTTCTTGATGCGTCTCCCTGGACCGGTCCACTGCAGCCAAGTTTTCTGCGCGTAGCGATAGTAGTTGTCGCGGATACCCAGGATAGTGGAGTAGGCCACGGCGTAGAAAACCAGGAAGACCACGGTGAGAAAAAAGAACAGGATGGAGCGTTCGACCCACCACGGCATTGTCATCAGTATGGACCTACCTTCTCCTCAGCCGGCTCAGACTCCGCCGTTCCTTCTTGGTGGGCCTGCCCGATCCCCCGGGGCGGGAATCCTTCATGATCTGCTCAATGGGGTCCAGTTTCGGTCTCTCGGGTGTGAGATCCTCGTAGAGAGACTTTGCCTCACTCCTGGGAAGATTCCTTGCCGACAGATCCCGCACCCGCAGCATCCTGGTCCAGCCGGAACGTCGGATAGAGATCTCGTCGCCGACTTTCACCGGTCGTCTCGGCTTGCAGACACGGCCGTTGATGGATACCCGTCCCTTCAGGCAGGCTCCCTGTGCCTGGCTGCGGGTCTTGAAAATGCAGGCGATATCCAGCCATCTATCGACGCGGATCTGCCCCGTTTCAGTCGATTGCTGCTTCATCGGCTAACATCGGAGAGTGCCAACAGCAAGCTCTTCAGAATCCGGTAGAACCTGCCTACCGAGGGAATCATCACCCGTTCATCGGGAGAATGGGGGAACTCGATCTGGGGTCCCAGGGAGATCATGTCCATGCCCGGGTACTTTTCCCCGATGAGTCCACATTCGAGCCCGGCGTGGATTGCTTTTACTTCGGGGTCCTTTCCTGTCTCGTCCCGGTACACTTCACGGGCTGTGGCCAGCAGGGGAGACGAGAGATCGGGCTGCCATCCGGGGTAGCTCTCCAGTTCCCGGGTCCGGCAGCCGGCCAGGTCCCCGATCGCCTTCAAACGCAGTTGGAGTGCCTGTAGCGCAGACTTGACCGAACTGCGGGTGCTGACGTGGATATCCGCCTCCCCATTGGTGGCGTGGGCTGAGGCCAGGCTGGCGCTGGTCTCGACGAGATCAGGGATGTCATAGCTGGTGGAGATGACACCATGGGGCAGGGAGTTGAGAAGATCGAGAAATCGTCTGGTCGAGTCTGTGTCCCAGGACTCCCCGGGCAATTGAGCTGAGTCGATTTTCCAACTCATTTCAGGTTCGACGGCACGGAACTCTTTTCCCAGAGTAGCCAGATCATTCTCAAGGGCCGTGGAGAGAGTCTGCCGATCACTCTGGGAGCAGACCAGGACGGTTCTGGCTTCGCGGGGAATGGCATTGTGGGCGCTCCCACCCCGAAATTCGCTCAAGTGAAAAGGGATAGCCTGCAGAGCTGATTCCAGAGCGCGGGCGAGCAACTGCACTGCATTCCCCCTCTGAAGATGGATGTCCACACCCGAGTGTCCACCCTGCAGGCCCCTGAGCTCTACACTGAGGGCAGATTTGCCGGGACCCGTGGCATTACCTTCCAGCTGCAGGGTGAAGTCGAGGCCCGCTCCGCCGGCGCAGCCGACGTAGAGGGCTTCCTCTTCTTCGCAGTCGAGGTTGAGGAGTAGACGGCCTTGCAGAAAATCTCCCTCCAGCTGGGCGGCCCCGGTCAGGCCGGTCTCTTCATCAACCGTGAACAAGAACTCTAACGGACCGTGTGGACTCTCGCTGTCTTCCATGAGAGCCAGGCAGGCTGCCACTCCGATCCCGTTGTCCGATCCCAGCGTGGTGCCGGTTGCCTTCAGGTAATCTCTGTCTCTGCGGGGACGAATCGGGTCAGTGGAGAAGTCATGGTCCACCTCTGAGTTCTTTTCGTTCACCATGTCGAGATGACACTGCAGGACTGCGATCGGGGCACCCGAACGGCCGCCCCTCGCGGGTTTTCGGACGATCACATTTCCGGTCCCGTCCTGATTGGCCTCCAACCCGAGGCGATGCGCCAGGTCCGAAACATACGCTGCCATTTGCTGCTCCTGGCCCGACCCGCGAAAAATCGTCAGGATCCTGTCAAAATGATTCCACAAGTCTCTGGGTTCCAGTTCGGATACGAAGGTCGTCATAGGGTTTCTGGTTACTAGTTGCTGGTTACTGGTTTCTTTCTCGGGACATCTTGGCAGACTTGGCGGCTCACCTTCAAATGAGAGCGCCTGGATCGTCTCCAGCCACGGCCTTTTCATGGCAGACCCGAGCGCTAGCGAGGGCCGCCTGCGGTGCTCTTGCCAGTCTGCCGGCTTGTCAGTTCCCCGGGAGTTGTCAGCCTGTCAGACGATGATTCCATCACATGACACCCGAGAACCGTTTCTCTTTCGACCCCAGCCGGGCGCCCAGTAGCAACACGCTCTGGGATTTGCCTTTCGACACCGAAAGTGCCTGCTTGATCGTGGTTCCCGTTCCCTGGGAGGTGACGGTGACGTTTCGAGCGGGAACGGCCCGGGGCCCCGAGGGGATTTTGGAAGCGTCCTCTCACGTGGACCTCTACGACGCGGCGTATCCGGAGGCCTGGAAGAAGGGAATCGCCATGCAGCAGGTTCCCGAAGACTTGAAAGAACGAGGGCAATACCTGAGACGAGTCGCCAAGTCGGTTGTCGAGGATATCGAGAGTGGAAATCTCTCGTCTCGAACGCGAGAGCTTCAATACGAGGTGAATCAGGGCTGCCGTGAGATGGTGAGATGGGTGCGGGCCAGATCGACCGATGTCTTGGAGAAGGGAAAACTGCCGGCCGTCCTGGGCGGCGATCACAGTTCTCCACTGGGCCTGATCCAGGCAGTGGCCGACCAGGGCCGCGACTTTGGGATCCTTCAGATTGATGCACATTCGGACCTGAGGGAAAGCTATCAGGGCTTTGAGTTCTCCCACGCGTCCATCATGTTCAATGCACTGGGCTGTCCCCGGGTCCGGAAACTCGTTCAAGTGGGGGTTCGAGATTACAGCCGGGAGGAAGTGGGAACAGTCGCTCGAGAGGCCGGTCGAGTGGTTCTGGTCGAAGGTCGCCGCCTGTGGCGCAGGAGTCTCGAGGGGGCTACCTGGGCCGAGCTCTGTGACGAGATCCTGCCCCACCTTCCGCACAGGGTGTACATCAGCTTCGACATCGACGGCCTGGACCCCTCGCTCTGCCCTGGTACGGGGACACCGGCGCCGGGTGGGTTGATGTTTGAACAAGCTCTTTACCTGATCGATGAGATCGTGGCCGGTGGGAGGCGAATTGTGGCCTTTGACCTCTGCGAGGTGGTGCCGGGCATCGATCTCTCGGACGCTTACATCGGCGCCCGGCTGCTCTATCGCCTGTGTTGCGCGGCGCTAGCTTCGCTCGAGCGAAGCTAGTTACTGGTTACTCGTTGAAGGTTGAAAGTTCGTGGAATGTGGAGCGTGGAACGGGAAGGAGAGTCGATATGAGTCAGCGTCCCGTGACCGAATTCCTGCGTCATCATTTCCGGCACTTCAACGCCGGCACACTGGTTGACGCGGCCGAAGCCTATCGCCAGCATCTCGAGTGCGGCGGAAAGATGATGATCACGCTCGCAGGAGCCATGAGCACGGCAGAACTGGGCTGCTCTCTGGCTGAGATGATTCGTCGGCGAAAGGTTCACATCATCTCCTGTAGCGGGGCGAATCTGGAGGAAGATCTGTTCAACCTGGTGGCTCATGACGCCTACCTGAGAATTCCACGCTACCGGGAACTGAGCGCCGGAGAGGAACAGAGATTGCTGGAGCAGGGGCTGAATCGGGTCACCGACACCTGTATTCCGGAGGAGGAGGCCATGCGTCAGCTGGAAAAACAGGTGCTGTTCCAATGGCGGCTGGCCCAGCAAAGAGGGGAGCGATACCTGCCTCACGAATTTGTTTTTCAGGCTCTGCGAGAGGGTAACCTCGAGCCCTCGTACCAGATCGATCCGGCTGATTCCTGGGTGGTTGCAGCCTGTGAAATGGACGTCCCCCTGGTGGTGCCCGGCTGGGAAGACTCGACCCTCGGCAACATGTTTGCAGCCCACTGCATGCGGGGGGCATTGAGTCCGGGTATCGTGAAGTCTGGAACCGAGTACATGATGGCCCTGTCTGACTGGTATGCGAGGGAGTCGCAGGGAACACCCGTAGGTCTTTTCCAGATCGGCGGTGGGATCGCAGGCGACTTTCCAATTTGCGTTGTGCCCATGCTCAACCAGGATCTGGAACGCGACGAAACGCCCGTGTGGAGCTTTTTCTGCCAGATTTCAGATTCAACCACGAGTTACGGTTCCTATTCCGGAGCGGTTCCCAACGAAAAGATCAGCTGGGGCAAACTCGGCGTCGAGACTCCCAGCTTCATGATTGAGTCCGACGCCACCATTGTGGCGCCGCTGGTTTTCGCCTGGGTGCTGGGGCTGTGACGGGTTCCACGTTCCACGAGCTTCCAACCTTCAACTTTCCGCGGTCTCGGCCGCAAATTGAGTCAGGGAATCCCAGCTGAACCACTGAGCCGGATTTTTCTGGATCGCGGTTTGGAGCTGGTCGGCACAACACTGCACGTCAGACACGACATGGCCGGACAGCTCCAGCTCGGGCAGGACCTCCAAACTGTGCCGGAACCAGGACTGCGAATGACGAAAGTCGAAGTAGGGAATGATCGGACACCGACAGTCATAGGCCAGGCGGACCAGGCTTGAGGTGAACTGGTATCGTCCTCCCAGAAAAGTCACCGGAACGGCGTCATTCACCCAGCCTGGAGTCACATCGATCGCCATGGAGACAAGCTGGTTATTCGACAGGGCCTGTTTGATCTCCAGCACTGCCCCTGCCAGATTCGGAGCGTCGCCTCTGTTCGTGTAAATCAGCGGGCGGCCCATCTTGGATTCCATCCACCGAATCTTGACCAAGGCGAAGTCTCGGAAGGCCGGCTCGATTGAAGTATCTGACCGGTGGTCACGAGCCACGTGATGAATCGGGTATCCCAGAACTCCCAGTGCGACCATGCCTGCACAGACCCCTCCCAGGTGGCCGGTCAGCAGGATGGCGCCTCTTCCCTGATCCAGGGCTCGATCCAGATGCCGGAGCCCGGAGACTTCGAAGTAGCTGTCTAGATTCCGTCTGGTCCAGAAAGGATAGTAGTAGGCGTCGAGGTCTTCACAGGCAAGGTACTCGAAGCAGTTTTGAACCAGTGGACGGAGATCCCGGGCGGTTTCCTGAGGGGAGAGCGTGCGCAGGTTCTCCAGGATGGCTTTCCGGGTTTCAGGGTGCTTTTTCTCCAGGGCCCACCCCAGCCTTCGTGCCAGCCAATAGGAAGGCCCCCGGGGCAGAGCGGCCAGGGCCGGAAGCAGCCCGAAAAAATAGAATCGGTCTGGCAGGCGCCGCAACCTCCTCTCCATACAAGGTCATGTTAACGAAGGAAGAGACCGCCGCTCAACTGGTGGCCCGGGTTGTCTTTGCCGGGGCAAATGGTGTCTGCTAACCTTAACTCTTTCCAGGAAGGACCCCACGTGGACCGAAGCGATGCCATTCGTGAGCAGATTGCGATTCTCTCCAAGGTGGAGGGGTTTTTCGAGGCGTCGGTGATGTTTGCACTACTCCGGCTCGATCTGTTCGAGGCCCTGGAGCACCGCGCACACTCGATCAGTGAGCTGTCTCGTAAGACTCGAGCCGATGCCGGACGCCTGGGTCGACTGTTGCGCTGTGCCGCCACTATGGGATTTCTGGAGAGCCGCGACGGCGAGCACTTCACGCTTTCGAAGCCAGCCCGCGTGGTTCTTCTGAAGAGTTCACCGGAATACTACCTGGGAGACTGGCTCCATTTTCTACACACTCTTTACAGGGTCTTTGGACAACTCGACGAGGCTGTTCTGGCGGGACATCCGGTTCTCGATCTTGCCCGGGAACTGGAGGCCCCAGGAGCTGCCAGAAGCTTCAATCGAGCCATGGACACCTACGCCCGTCTGCGAGGTCGGGAACTGGCCGACTACCTCGATCTGGACGGCACCACCTCACTTCTGGATCTGGGCTGTGGCCCTGGAACCTATGCCTACCATTTGGCCGTGAGGAATCCCCGGCTGGAACTGTATCTGGCCGATCTTCCCGCCGTGATCGAAGAGACCAGCCGGCTTGGGCAATGGGCCGATCTTCAGAACCCCATCCAGTATCTTCCGTTGGACCTCCTGCAAGAGGAGCTTCCCGGAAGTTACGATGTCATTCTCATTTCGAACACGCTCCACATGCTGGGTCACAAGGCGAGTCGAAAACTGATGAGTCGCCTTTTCCCCAGGGTCAAGCCGGGGGGTTCACTGGTAGTCCAGGCCCAGTTTCTGGGTACCGGAGGCCTGGGACTTCGCTGGCCCGCCATTCTCGATCTAATCATGCTGTGCGGATCTCAGCGGGGAGAAAACCACACTGTGGAAGAAACCAGCGTGTGGCTGAGGGAAGCCGGATTCAGAGAAACTGAGCACTGCCCCCTTTCCCTCCTGAACACGAACAGCTACGTGAGGGCGTATAAGCCCGTCCGGAGTCACCAATGACGGAACCAGATCAGAACACCGCCGCCGTTGTCAGCCAGATCGCCTCGTTTGTCAGAGACCAGTTCGGCGCCCGTGACCCATCCCGAATCAACCAGGACACCGAACTCTTTCATGAAGGGATTGTCGACTCAATGGGGGTCCTGACCTTGATGCGCTTCCTGGAGCAGACCTTCCAGATTCAAATCGAACCCCGGGAAATGCTGATCGAGAACTTCGCGACGATCGCCGCCATGCGAGACTTCGTTGTGGGCAAGAAATCCTGAAACTGGGCTCCCCGCTGAGTGGCCTTATAATAGTAGCTCAAATGGATTGGGTGTCAGAGCTCGGTGGCTCGGGCGTCTCCCGACGCCGAATCTTTCTTAGAGGTGTAATGAGCCGTCACAGAAGTCTCCGTCTGTTTCTGGCGATCCTCTTTGTCTTGATCTCCGCTGCACAGGGCTCGCGTCCACTCTGAGAAGTAGGAATCCACCACCGCCCGATGGAAAGCCGGAATACACCAATCAAAGACCACAGGTTGAGATGCTTCGGGTGGACTGAAGAGCGGGCCCAAGAGTTCGCAGAGCGGGCTCCACAAGGAGCCTTTCCCGGCCGGATTCTTCGTCAACAGCACGGGAGGTTTCAGGTGATCTGCCGGGAGGGGGAGATTGAGGCGGGTGTTCGGGGGAGACTCCGGCGCCAGGGAACGTACCCGGTGGTAGGCGATTGGGTGGCTGTGAGCCCGGACACGAGCGGAACGGGCATGATCGAAGAGGTTCTGAACCGCTCTAGCCTCATCCTCCGAAAGGCGCCCGGGCGAGGATCTCGGCAGCAGGCTATAGCAGCCAATATCGACACCATCTTCGTCATGATGTCCCTGAACAGGGACTACAATCTGAGGCGTCTGGAACGTTATCTGATCCTGGCCTGGGACAGCGGAGCCAGTCCCGTAATCGTTCTGAGCAAGGCTGACCTGTGCCCGGACCCGGCCGGGAAGATTGCAGAGGCGGAGGAGGTGGCTCTTGGGATTCCGGTGGCAGCGGTGAGCTGCTTGACAGGCCAGGGGCTCTCTTGTCTGAATCCCTATCTCGAAAAGCAGAAGACAATTGCCTTCGTCGGTTCCTCGGGTGTGGGTAAATCAACTCTGATCAATCGCCTGCTGGGCGAGGATATCATTCCGACGCAGGAGATTAGATCGGGAGACGATCGAGGCCGCCACACGACGACTCATCGTGAGCTGTTCCTGCTGCCGGCGGGAGGAGTTCTGGTCGATGCACCTGGCCTGAGAGAGATCCAGTTCGTCGACGCAGAGGCAGGCTTTGATTCAACCTTTGGGGATATCGAGGACCTGGCCGGTCAGTGCCGCTATCGTGACTGCCGGCACCAGACGGAGCCGGATTGCGGGGTTCAGGAGGCGGTTGCCCAGGGCCGACTCGACCCGGAACGCTACCAGAACTATCTCAAGATCAGAAAGGAGCTGGACTTTCAGGCCCGTCGGCTCGATCTGTCCGCCTCACTGGAGGAAAAGAAGAAACGCAAGGAGATGAACAAAGCTCTTCGGAAGATCGTAAAGGAAAAGAGAATATAGATAGGTTCGGCCAAAACCCAACCCGAGCGCCCAACTCTGACGCTCGCGGGTTTTCTTCTCGTTCCGATTTCCCTTAAGATTGAGAATGCCTCCCCGGGGGGGTGAAATTCTCATGATTGCGGGGGAATATCGATGGCGCTCTCGAGTCGACTCCATTCATTTGTCTTCATCCTGGCCCTTGTCGGTGGCACATCTCTCGGGGCCGGAGCCTCGAAGCCCTCTATCCTTCTGATCGATGGCGACGAGCGCCACCACGACCGGCGCGAAACCACTCCCGTGCTCAAGGCCATTCTCGCGCCTTACTTCGAGGTCTCCGTGGCCACGGTGGTGGACGGCCAGCCCTTCGCCCCCGACTTCTCTGGCTACGACGCCGTGGTTTCCACTTTCAACGACATGATCCGAGCGGGATTGCCTGAGGGCCGGCCCTGGCCCGAGCAGACCATGGACAGGTTTGCCGGGTTTGTGCGCAGCGGGGGAGGCCTCGTCGTCATTCATGGGGCCAACAACTCCTTTCCGGAGTGGCCGGAGTACAACCGCATGATCGGAGTCGGCGGCTGGAGGGGAAGGACCGAGAAGGATGGTCCGTATCTCCGCTTCCGAGACGGGAGGGTTGTGCGAGACACCTCTCCCGGTCGCGGGGGAAGCCACGGCTTTCGACATGAGTTCCTGGTCGTCGCGCGACAGCCCCACCATCCTATTCTGGAGGGGTTGCCCCGGTGGTGGATGCACGCTCGGGATGAGTTGTACGATCGTCTCCGGGGACCGGCTGAGCAGGTGGAGGTGCTGGCGACGGCCTATTCCGAGATCTCGACCGGCGGCACCGGTGAGCACGAACCGATGCTGATGACGGTCTCTTTTGGGGAAGGCCTTATCTTCCACACGGTTCTGGGTCACAACACCGTGGCCATGAGCGGTCTCGGCTTCCAGATCACGCTGTTACGGGGTACGGAATGGGCTGCCACTGGACAGGTGACGATTCCGGCTTCCGGCGCGGACTTTCTGAATGATGAATACGCCGTCTACCGTGATCCCAGCGGGAAGGAAGAGGGTGTCTGGCTCTCCTTGTTCAATGGCCACACTCTGAAGGGGTGGGTCCAGAAAAACGGCCGGGCGACTTACAGCGTCGAGAAAGGCGTGATCCTTGGGAAAACGGTTGAGGGAAGCCCCAACGCCTTCCTCTGTACCCGCCAGGACTACGCGGATTTCGAGCTCAAGTTTGAGGTGATGCTGGACGACCCCCTGAACTCTGGTGTTCAGATTCGCTCCCGGAGTCGGGTGGACTACAGCAACGGGCGCGTGCATGGGCCTCAGGTCGAGATTGCGACCGGCCCGGAGGGCAGCGCCGGGTATGTCTACTCGGAGGCCACCGGGAGAGGCTGGCTCAGCCAGGATCGCTCTCGTCAGGGTGTGTTCAAGAGTGGAGAGTGGAACCAGTACCGGGTGAGGGCAAAGGGCCCTCAGATCGAGACTTGGCTGAACGGTCTGAAGATCGCCGATCTGTTCGACGAAGACTCATTCCGTTCCGGCTTCATTGGGCTGCAGGTCCATCAAGTCCCGCAGGGAAGCGGTCCCTATGAAGTCCGGTGGAGAGCCCTGTTCCTGCGCCGGCTCGACCAGGAGTGAGCTCTCCGATGGGCATGCCAGATTTTGGTTGATGGTATCGGCCACCCGCGCCCGGGAAAACCGCAGATGGGGAATGGCGTGGGTACTGCTGACTGCTTCGCTGGCCGTGCACGTGCTCGACGAAGCTGTGAACGACTTTCTTGGCTTCTACAATCCTGCCGTTCTTTCTATCCGTGCCAGCTTCCCCTGGCTGCCGCTTCCGGTTTTCGATTTTGCGACCTGGCTTTCTCTTCTGATCTTTGCAGTAGTCGCGCTGCTTCTCCTCAGTGTTCTGGTCTTTAGAGGGAAGTGGGGAATGAAACCCGTCGCCTACATCTATGGCGGGTTGATGGTCGCCAACGCGCTGCTTCATGGTTTTCTCGCGCTCTGGTACGGGCAATTTCTTGCGGGTGCCTGGTCCTCTCCATTGCTTCTGGCCTGCTCGCTCTACCTGCTCAAGTCGATTCCCGGGCCCAGGCCCTGAGGTGTGAGTGTCTCGAAGACGATCCTCCGGCGCTGGTTCAGCTCGAGGCCAACGGAGTGATGAAGCTGAGGGCCAGTGGCGTGACTCTGACTGCCGATCAGCTCCAGCGGTGCGAAGAGCGTTACCAGGGCCGGCTACTGGGATTCGATGCCAACCAGTCTCTCCCTGGTTGGGATTGTGATGGCGATTGGCGGACTCTTGGGCGCCCGCAGGGTGGCCGTTACCATGAGCGACCGCATCGTGGAGATGAACCACGGTCAAGGCTTCACAGCTAATCTGGTAACGGCTTTCCTGGTGACCGTTGCTTCGCGCCTCGGGATTCCTGTCTCCACGACTC
This sequence comes from Acidobacteriota bacterium, assembly GCA_965248635.1. Taxonomy (GTDB): domain Bacteria; phylum Acidobacteriota; class UBA6911; order RPQK01; family CBDAPI01; genus CBDAPI01. Next base: position 2,755,286 of record OZ252114.1, read on the forward strand.
ACGTTTCCTGTGGAAGCCTCTTCGGCCTGGGGGCGGTGACAGGGACGGCCCGCTGGGAGATGATCCTGGGCATCACCCTGGCCTGGGTCGTGACCCTGTCGGTAGCGGCCTTGCTCGCGGCCGTGGTGGCTGTTGTCTCGATAGGGTGAGCGCTCGTTGTCACTCACGCCTGTTCATGGTTACTGGTTACCTAAAACAAAGCTTTCTGGTCCGGAAGGCCCGGTCTTCTGAAACTGGAGGTGCAGACGTCCAGGGTCCTACAGCCCAGTCCAAGCCTTTTGCGAGTTGCCCGGAAGAGTCCCTGAATCTGTTCGGCGTAGACACCCTCCCCCCTCATTCGCGTGGCGAATCCGGGATCATTCAGCTTCCCCGAACGGACTTCTCGAAAGCGGTTGAGGACACGCCGGGCCCGCTCTGGAAAATGGCGTTGGAGCCAGGCGGCAAACAGTTCTCTCACTCCATGGGGCAGTCTCAGCAGAATGTAGCTTGCGTCGAAGGCCCCGGCCCTGGCCGCCTGTTCCAGGATGGCCGGGATCTCGTGCTCGGTCAGGCCAGGGATTACCGGCGCCACCAGCACCCGAACGGGGATTCCATGGCCGGTCAGTTCCGACACGGCCCGCATCCTGCGGGCCGGGGTCGATGCGCGAGGCTCCAGGACTCTCTGCAGGCTTGCATTCAGAGTGGTTATGGAGACATTGACGATAACTGCACGCCATCCGGCCAGCTCCTTGAGAAGATCGATGTCGCGGGTAACCAGATGGTTCTTGGTCACAATGATCACCGGATTTCGAAAGTCTTTGAAGACCTCGAGACAGCGCCGGGTCAATCCCAGCTCACGCTCGATGGGCTGGTAGGGGTCGGTATTTCCACTGAGTGCAACTGGTTGAGGTTGCCAGCGGGGGGACATCAGTTCTCGACGCAACAGAAGCGGGGCGTCTTCCTTGACCAGAATCCTGGTTTCGAAATCGAGCCCCGCAGAAAAACCCAGGTATTCATGGGTCGGCCTGGCGTAACAGTAGATGCAGCCGTGTTCACAGCCCCGGTAGGGGTTGAGACTGACATCGAACCCCACGTCGGGACTGTTGTTGTAGCTGAGAACGGACCGGCTCGGGTCAGCCAAGAACCGGGTGGTCGTCTTTGCTGGGCCGGTGCCTTCGTCCCGGCAGAAATGGATGGGTTCGAAGCGGTTTCCGGGGTTTTGACTGGTGCCGCGACCTTTCAGATCCATATTCACCTTTTATTCACTCATCTTAACCCAAAATGGGTTCTGGGTTCTGGGTTCTGAGGTGGCCGCAAACGCCGAAAAACGGAGCCCCGACCGTATGGGAGGGGAGATCCTTGTTCTCTGGTCGCTCACGCTCCCGGCTCCGTTTGAAGTGTCCTTCCCGAGGCGCCTGCCACATTCCAAATCGAATCCTTGATCCGAACACCTTCAACTTTCAGACTCCAACCCTTAATCTGTAAGAGATGCGTATCGCTACCTGGAACATCAATGGCCTGCGGGCCCGACTTGATTTTGTCCTGCACTGGCTTCGATCGAGGAAGCCGGACATCGTGGGGCTGCAGGAACTCAAGGTCACTGAGGACCAGTTTCCTTTTGAAGCGTTCGAGTCCGAAGGATATTCCGCCGTGGTCGAAGCCCAAAAAGCCTGGAACGGGGTCGCCATCCTGAGCCGCCAGACTCCCGGGCCGGGCCAGAAGGGACTTCCGGGAGAGGAGAGCCTAGGGGCACGGCTCGTGGAGGCGCAAGTCGGAGACCTGACCTTCATCACCGTGTATTGCCCCAACGGCAAACATGTGGGCCACCCCGATTTCCCTCGCAAGCTGACCTGGTTTGATTCTCTGGCGAGGTATCTGGGCAACCACCACTCCCTGAAGCAGCCTCTGATTCTCTGCGGTGACCTAAATCTTTGTCCGGCCCCCATAGACAGCTGGAGCGAGGAGGGCCTCGAAGGTCAGATTTTTCACACCAGAGAGGAGAGGAAACGCTTTCAGGATTTACGAAAGTTGGGTCTCGTCGATCTCTTCCGTGAACTCTATCCTCGCGAACAGAAGTTCTCTTGGTGGGACTACCGGGCAGGATCTTTTCATCGCAATCAGGGTCTCAGGATCGATTTCCTACTGGCCACACCACCTGTCCTGGATCGGGTGACAGAAGTTCTAATCGATCGTGACTATCGAAAGAAAAAGAACGGAATGATCGCCTCCGATCACGCTCCCGTCTTGGCCGACCTGGACTGGTAGAGGACGGCCCAGGTCAAGTCGAACGTCCCCGACCGGACAACCTGGAACTCGGAACTCGGAACCCGGAACTCGGCCGTCAGGCCATCCGCTCCTTCTCAAAGTCCCAGGAGACCATCGTTTCTTCTTCGGCTGAGGTGTTGATCAAATGAGCACAGGAGGCCGCGCGGTGACCAATGAGAGCATTCTCAACCGGCTGTTTTCTCGACTTCACAGACTCCAGGAAATTCACGAAATGGTTGTAGGTGGCCGATCTTCCCTGTCCATGCCAGGTCTCAGCCCCGTCTGACATGGTGGAGGCCCAAGTCGACGGGCTCTCCATCTTCTGGACTTTCGGGTCACTGTAGTAGGCATCCTCCAACTCTCGTGTCCAGGATCGGACGACCCAGCGATTGTCTTCATGGACATTTTCTGGCGTGAAGACGAGAGCGGACCCCCGAAACGACAGGGTGCCTTCCGTTCCCAGAATCTCGAAGCCGGACTCTGCGCTCGACTGGTTGTTGAATGTCGAGCTGAGGTTGGCAGTGAATCCTTCGGGATAGACCAGGATGGCGTTGATCGTATCCGGGACGTCCCGGGACTCCTTCCAGCGATACAGCTGACCGCTGGCCACAGCACTCTGGGGCATTTTCGCCCCTGTTACATAGTGAATGGTGGTCACCAGGTGAACAAAGAGATCGGTGGCTATCCCACCTGAATAGTCCCCGTAGCACCGCCACCGAAAGAAACGTTCCAGGCTGAAAGGATGTCGTGGAGCTCGTCCCAGAAACTGTTCCCAGTTGACGGTCCTGGGTGAGGCATCCGGCGGGATCGGGTAAAGCCAGGCTCCACTGGCGGTATTTCTGTTGTAGCTGGCCCGGATCATCGTAATCCTGCCCAGTCGGCCTTCTTTGATCAGTTGCCGGGCTTTCTGCTGGGTAGCTGAGCTGATCCCCTGGCTTCCAACCATAAGCATTCGCTTCGTCCGCTTGACTGCCTCAATGATTTCCAGGCCTTCGTCGATAGTGTAGGTCAGCGGCTTTTCAATGTAGACGTCTTTTCCAGCTTCTACAGCGTCGACCGCCATGTCGCGGTGCCAGTGATCGGGTGAACCAATCACGACTGTGTCGACATCCTGGCGGTCGAGGACTTCCTGGTAGTGATGATGGATCTGGGCCCGGCCACCGGTCCTCTCTCTGACTCTCAGGGCGCGGCCCGTGTAGGCGTCACAGACGGCCACCACCTCAACTCCAGGGATCGTGACCATCTCATCCACAATCTGCTGGGCTCTGGCTCCGGATCCCAGAACCCCAACCGTAACCCGGTCACTGGGAGGAATCGGCCCGGCCTGGGACATGGACACATGGGCAATCGTTCCGGCGGCTGCACTGCTCTTCAAGAACTGACGTCGATTCATACCGACCAAGATACTCATTGCAGATTGCAAATTCCAGACGGGAGATGGCAGCAGGCTGGCCCCTGTTGTCTCGTTCTTGTCACCCTATCCATGCACGATTCCAACCTCCAACCTCCAACCTCCAACCTCCAACCTTCCAGGGTCGCATTCTCAACACGCTGGGGATTCTGGAGTGGCAGCAGAAGGAGTATGAAAGGGCCTTGAAGTGCTATCAGGAGGGTCTCGAAATCTTTCTGGAACTGGAGGACTTGGCTCATCAGGGATTCGAGTACGATGGCCCCGAGGAAGAGTCGATTCGAGACCATGCTCGCAGGGCCGGACTCCCCGCCGATCGGATTACGCGCGTCGAGTTGGAAATCAATCCCCAGATGTTTGTCTGAAGGTGAACCCTCGGACAGGGCTCATCCCCAGCGCGGCTTTTCGTCAAAATCGACCCCCAGGGCAGTCTTGGCAACGAATTCCCGCGTCAGCATGGAATTGGCCGGGTGGAGCCTGCCCAGACGTGCGTCCCGGAACAGACGCTCGAAATCGCTTTTCCGGAAAATACCGAATCCCCCAATGACGTCGAGTGCCTGATCGACCACCCGCCAGGATCCCTCTACAGCCCTATACTTGGCGGAGACGATCTTGAGAGGCCAGTTTCCCCCGTGGTCCACCCCATCTGACCAGTCTGCTGCAATCCGGTCGAGGTGGGGCTCGATCGATTCCAGCTCGATGGCCATTTCGGCAATCAGGTGCTGGATGCCGGCGTGATGGGCCATCGTACGAGAGAGCGCCAGTGATTTCTTGTTCTTGACGGAATCGACCGTAATGTCGAATACCCTGCGGGCCAGCCCGTAGTACACGTTCCCGAAGCCCAGCAGCCCCCAGGCAAAGATCCCCAGGACGAACAGATCCACTCCAGCGGCACCCGGTGGCACGACTCGGGCAATGAGTTCGTCGGGTACGAAGACATTCTCGAGCAGCGTATCCTCACTCGTCGTGGCTCTCATTCCCATCACATCCCAGGCTTCCTTGATCTCACTTCCCTCACTTCCGCGAGGCATGAACGCGTGCACAATCCGGGGATTCTCCGGGTCGCTCGAGTCGGTTCCGTGAAGGCCCAGGTAGGTCCAGACCGGAGTCAGACTTCCGAAGGACTTCTTTCCGGTGAAGCGATAGCCCCCCTCGACTCTCCGGGCCTGTGTGGTGGAGTAAAGAACCGGGATATCGTTGCCCGTCTCCGCGTGACCAGCTGCAAACACTTCCCCCTCAACGGCCTTCTTCAGGAGCCATTCGAGTGATGTATCTCCCGATCGCCACAAGTCAGCTGCCAGCCCCGTCCAGTAAAGATGCATGTTCAAGGCCAGGGCGGTGGGAGCCGCGTAGTAGGCCAGGGCCCGCTGCTCTCGACAAAGTTCGGCCAGAGTCAATCCTTTGCCACCGAACTCTTCAGGAACGGCGAGCGTCAAGTACCCGGCCTTCTTCAGATCATCGAAATCTTCAGAGAAAAAGCGATTCTCCTGGTCGTACCGGGGAGCTCGCTCCCAGCATCTTTCGAGTAGCTCCAGGCTCAGAAAATCAGATTTCATGTGGGTCTCTCTCCTGATTTGTGGTTTGTTTGTGGATAGTTTACTTCAGTTGTCGATCGGGCTACAGCGGACTGCAAGGGGGCCCCAGGAGTATAATGCCCGGGTGCTTCAGCCCAATTCCATTGCCATCAACCTGGAGCCCACCTTCCGTTGCAATTTGTTCTGCGAAATGTGCCCCCGTTTCTCCAGCGTGGATCCGCATCTGGACATGTCAATGGAAACCTACTCGCGCATCGTCGACGCGATGCACCTGGCTCACACCGTCGACTTTACAGGATGGCGAGAGCCGATGCTTCATCCTCACATCTACGACATGGCGATCGTCCAGTCTCGAGCGTGAGCCGTGGAACCTGAAACGTGGAACGTGGAATCGGAGTCGCGCCAGCGACCCGGGTTGGCCATCTTCGACCTGGACCACACTCTGATCGGCGGAGACAGCGACTCTTTGTGGTTGGAGTTTCTCGCTTCCAAGGGACATCTGGACGAGGACTCTCTGAACAGGAATACAGACTACTATCGAGACTACCTGGAGGGAAGCCTCGACATGCAGGCATTCCTTGCCTTTCAACTCGAGAATCTTTCCCGCATGCCCCTGGGAGAGTTGAAGTCACTCAGGCAGGAGTTCCTGGAGGACTGCATTCGTCCTATCGTTCTGCCCAGGGCCCAATCGCTGGTAAGACAGCACGAAGAACAGGGACATGAGACCCTGATCGTTACGGCCACGAATCGCTTCGTGACGGAGCCGATAGCGGAGCTGTTCGGGATTCGAGATCTGATTGCCGTTGATTTGGAGATGGTGGAAGGAAGGCTCACCGGTCGGCCCCTTGGAATCCCCAGTTTTCGCGAGGGAAAGGTGAAGCGCTTGCAGGTGTGGCTGCTTGACCGGCGGTGGTCGCCCCGCCGGATGTGGTTTTACTCCGACAGTCACAACGACCTTCCGCTTCTCCGTGAAGTCGACCACCCGGTTGCAGTGGATCCAGACCCCCGGCTCAGAAAAGAAGCTGCTGCTCGCGGTTGGCCGGTCATCAGCCTTCGATGACTCCGCTGCTGCATAAATCCTTGACCTTTCTCTCCACAACATATAAACCTTCGGAATCAGTTTGAACGAAGCAACTTGAACAAGCCGGAGAGGTGTTATGAGAGTTTCTGTTGTTGTCAACGGCCGGCAGGTGGAGAGGGATGTCGAACCCCGGACCCTGCTGGTTCATTTCTTGCGAGAGGAACTGGATCTTACCGGCACCAACATCGGTTGTGAGACCAGTTTGTGCGGGGCCTGCACCATCCTTATGGATGGAAAGTCGGTCAAGTCCTGTACTCAGCTTGCGGTTCAGGCAGACGGTACTTCGGTGACGACCATCGAAGGGCTTGCCGGTGAAGGGGGGCTGCATCCGCTGCAGCAGAGCTTCTGGGACAATCACGGGTTGCAGTGTGGCTATTGCACGCCCGGAATGATCCTGGCGGCTGTGGGCCTGCTGCAAGACAACCCCACGCCCAGCGAAGAAGAGATCCGCAAGGGGCTGAAGGGAAATCTCTGCCGCTGCACCGGGTACCACAACATTGTGAAAGCGGTTCATGCAGCCAGTCAGGCTATGGCAGGCCAGGAAGGAGGTGCCTGATGGCAGGAATTCTTGGCTCTTCCATTCGGCGGCGTGAAGATCCGGCCCTGATCACCGGAAAAGGGAAGTACAGTGACGATTTCAAGCGTCCCAACATGGCTTATGCAGCCATCGTTAGAAGTCCCTACGCCCATGCTAGAATCCGCTCCATCGACACTTCACAGGCTGGAGCTGCGGAGGGTGTCCTTGGAGTCTATACGCATCAGGATGTGAGCGATAGCGGAACCGCAGGAGCGATCCCTGTCGGATGGCTCTTGCCCGACATCAAGGTCCCCGGGCATCCCATGTTGGCTGTGGACACAGTCCGGTACGTGGGGGACGCAGTTGCTGTGATCGTCGCAGAAAGTCGCCACGCTGCCCGAGATGCAGTCGATTTTATGTCGGTCGACTACGATCCTCTTCCCGCCGCGGTGAATCCCAGGTCGACTACGGAAGAGGGAGTTGTCCAGATTCACGAAGAAGCTCCGGGCAACATCGCCTTTGACTGGGAGCTTGGAGACAGGGAGGCTACGGATGCCGCCTTTGCCGAGGCGGCTCAAGTCGTTGAGTTCACGACTCGAAATAACCGGCTGATTCCAGTCGCCATCGAGCCTCGCTGCGTGGTGGCTGAGTTCGACGACTCCAGCAGTGAACTGACGCTCACGATGACATCGCAGAATCCCCATCTTCATCGCCTTCTGATCTCGTTGGCCTCACTGGGGCTTCCTGAACACAAGATTCGGGTCATTGCCCCTGAGGTGGGCGGAGGCTTCGGGAGCAAGATCCACCACTATGCGGACGAAGCCATCACCGCCTGGTGTGCAATTCAGCTGAACCGCCCCGTGAAATGGACGTCCACGCGCTCTGAAGCCAGCCTGACGGACGCTCATGGACGGGATCATGTGACGGATGCGGCGCTGGCAACCGACTCGCAGGGTCGGATTACCGGGCTGCGGGCGAAGACCTATGCCAACATGGGGGCCTATCTTTCCACCTTCGCTCCGGCAGTGCCCACGTACCTTTACGGTACTCTGATGTCCGGCGAGTATGACATTCCGGCGATTCACGTGCAGACGATCGGAACCTTCACTACGACCACACCGGTGGACGCGGTGCGCGGAGCCGGTCGGCCGGAGGCAACGTTCATCGTCGAGAGGCTCATGGATCTGGCAGCCGGCCAGATGGGCATGGATCCCGTCGAGATTCGCCGCCTCAATTTTGTCCAGCCAGGGGATTTTCCCTACCAGACCCAGGTAGCCCTGCAGTACGACAGTGGCAACTACGAGGGTGCACTGGACAAGGCTCTCGAAATGGTCGGCTACTCAAAGCTCTGCGAAGAGCAGCAGACCAGGATCCGGGAAGGCGGTAAGCTTCTGGGAATCGGGATTTCCACCTACATCGAAGCCTGTGGTCTGGCACCCTCCGCGGTGGTCGGATCGCTGGGGGCGCAGGCCGGTCAATGGGAATGTGGCGAGATTCGCTTTCATCCCACCGGCAGCGTGACGGTCTATACGGGGTCCTCGTCCCACGGCCAGGGACACCACACGACTTTTTCGCAGATCGTTGCCGATCGACTCGGCATCGATGTGGGAAGCGTGGATATCATCCATGGAGACACCGACAAAGTACCCTTCGGGTGGGGGACCTACGGCAGCCGAAGCGCTGCTGTGGGGGGGAGTGCCCTGGCCGGCTCTGCCGACAAGATCATCCAGAAAGGGCGCAAGATTGCCGCCCATCTGCTGGAGGCCGCGGAGGAGGACGTCATCTTTGAAGATGGACAGTACTCCGTGAAAGGCGTACCCGACAAGTCCCATACCATCCAGGAGATCTCGCTTCAGGCCCATTTGGCCCACAACCTGCCCGAGGGCATGGAGCCGGGGCTGAGGGCAACAACCTTTTACGACCCGGCTAACTTTACTTTCCCGTTTGGCACCCACATTGCTGTCGTAGAGGTTGACCAAGAAACCGGGAGAGTGGACCTGGTCAGCTACACGGCGGTTGACGATGTCGGAAACCTGATCAATCCGATGATTGTCGCCGGCCAGCTGCACGGAGGGATTACTCACGGAATCGGCCAGTGCCTGTTGGAAGAGGCGGTCTACGACGAGAACGGTCAGTTGATATCGGGTGAGCTGCTGGACTATGCGGTTCCCAAGGCTCACCAGGTGATTTCCTACGACCTGGGCCACACCGTCACACCCTGTCCGCACAACCCTCTCGGTGTGAAAGGTTGTGGCGAGGCAGGCGCGATTGCCTCGCCGGCGGCCGTAGCCAATGCCGTGATCGATGCTTTAAAGCCTTTTGGAATCAGGCATCTGGACATGCCCCTGACTCCCGAGAAGGTGTGGAACGCAATGCAATCTGAGGGGAAGTCCTGATATGTATCCAGCCCGTTTTGAATATCTTCGTGCCAGCAATCTGGCCGAGGCCATTGACCTGGTCCGCGCCCATGACGGAGCTAAATTCCTGGCCGGTGGGCACAGTCTGCTTCCCATGATGAAGCTGCGCCTCGCTCAGCCTGCCGTTTTGATTGATATCAGTCGACTGCCCGAGTTGAGCGGAGTCGAGTTGGAGGGAGACACGCTGCGAGTCGGGGCCCTGACAACACATGCTGAACTCGCTTCCAGCGAACTGGTCAGAAGCTCTTGTCCACTGTTGGCCGAAGCGGCCGGTCAAATTGCCGATCCGGCCGTCCGAAATAAAGGGACAATCGGGGGGAATCTGGCCCACAGCGATCCGGGCTCGGACCTTCCTGCAGTCGTGCAGGCCCTGAACGCCACTCTGGTGGTGATGGGCCCGGACGGATCACGCAGTGTTGCGGCTCGAGACTTCTTTGTCGACCTCCTGGAGAGCGATTTGAGGTCAGATGAGATCCTGACCGCAATTGAGATCCCGATCTTGTCCGGTGGAGCAGGGTCCTGTTATCTCAAGTTCGAGCACCCGGCGTCCGGTTACGCCGTTTGCGGGGCTGCTGCCATCGTTTCTGTGGGCGAAGATGGGCGTTGCCGGGGGGCGGCGCTCAGCCTGAACGGAGTGGCTGCCACGCCCGTGAGTGTCTCCGGGATCGGCAGTGCTCTGTCCGGAAGCACTCTGGGAGAGGATGACATCGATCGTGCGGTGGATGACAATCTGTCGGTTTCCGACCCGATGGGCGACATTTATGCCTCCGGGCCCTACCGGGTGCATCTGGCCCATGTCTACGGGAAGCGGGCCCTGAAGACGGCCCGCGACCGGGCGCGCCCTTAGTACACGGACTGCTAACGTGCAGGAACCTTCGATCGACGAACTCCAGAAAGGCCTGGAGGAATATCTTTATGTGGCCGACCGGTCGCTGGCCGTTTCTCTGTTTCTGTGTCTGCGCCTGGGCAAACCGTTGTTCCTGGAAGGGGAGGCCGGGGTCGGAAAGACCGAGGTCGCCAAGGTCTTGTCGGATCTCCTGGACCGCCGGCTCATTCGCCTGCAGTGCTACGAGGGTCTGGACATCAACAGCGCCGTCTACGAGTGGAACTACAGCCACCAAATGCTGGAAATCCGGCTTATGGAGGCGCGGGAGGATGCTGGGAGCGGCTCGGGGCCACCGCAGCTGTTCAGCCCCCGGTTTCTCCTGAAGAGGCCCCTCCTGGAAGCCATCGATCATGACGACGAAAACCCGCCCGTCCTGTTGATCGACGAAATCGATCGGGCTGACGAGGAGTTTGAGGCCTTCCTGCTGGAACTCCTGTCCGACTTTCAGGTCAGCATTCCAGAACTGGGGACGATCCGAGCTGCCAGGCCTCCGATTGTGGTGGTCACCTCAAACCGCACCCGCGAGATTCACGACGCCCTCAAGAGAAGGTGTCTCTACCACTGGATCGACTATCCCAGCCTGGAGAAGGAGCTGGCGATCGTGGAGCTGCGATGTCCCGAGGTCTCTCAGGCCCTGGCTTCACAGGTGGTTGGCTTTGTGCAGGAACTCAGGAAAGAGGAACTCTTCAAGGTCCCCGGAATAGCGGAGACCCTGGACTGGGTGAACGCGCTTGTCGCCTTGAACCAGGGTACGGTGAGCGCGGAGGTCGCTGAGGAGACCCTGGGCGTCCTCTTGAAGTACCAGGACGATGTTGAGCTGGTGCGAGGCGACCGGGCCGGAGAGATTCTGAAGAGGGCGACTGCCTCCTCGAACTAGCCGCCCAGACTGGCTGAGCAAGCATGGCCAACCCGGACAAGATTCTCCACAACATCGTTTTATTCTGCAGGACTCTCAGGCAGCGAGGACTTGCCGTGACGACAGGTCAGGTTCTGGCGGCGGTCGACGCGGCCCGCCACGTCTCCCTGGCCAAACGAGAAGATGTCAAGGCAGCGCTCAGAGCGATCTTAGTCAATCGGAAAGAAGACTTGGACACGTTCAACGAATCTTTCGATGCCTTCTGGAGCTCTTCTGCCGGGAAAGCCGAGCTGGAGCTGGGGAAGCTGCTGCAGCGAACCACATGGATCCGGCAGTCTGCCCTCCTGGATTCGGTTCTCGCCGATTCTGACTCGGGCCGGACAGAGGAAGGACCGGAGCAGGAGCCCCATCCCGGCAGGAAGCTTTTCAGCTCGCTGGAACGTCTGCGTCGCCAGGACTTTGCCAGGTTGACGACGAAAGAGATGGAGTTGGTCAAGACTCTGATGAGTCGCTTTTCCTGGTCACCGCCGCTCCGAAGGACACGCCGAAAAATCGCAACCCGGCGTGGCGCGCACCTGGATTTGAGACGCATGTTTCGAGCCAGCCTGAAGTATCAGGGCTGGCCGTTGGAATTGATGTGGAGATCTCGAAAGAAGCGCTATCGCCCTCTGGTTCTGATCTGTGACGTGAGCGGGTCTATGGAATCGTATTCTCGAATTCTGCTCCAGTTCTGTTATGTGCTGAGCCGGGGGTGGCAGCATGTCGAAGTATTTCTCTTCAGTACCAGGCTGACTCGAATTACTCGCCAACTTCGGCACAAGAATATCGACCTCGCCCTGGCCCGGGCAGTGTCGGTCGCTTCGGACTGGGGCGGGGGAACGAGGATTGGAGAAGCTCTCAGGGACTTCAATTATCGTTGGTCTCGCCGGGTACTCGGGGGAGGCCCCATCGTGATCATCGTCAGCGATGGTTGGGACCGTGGGGATGCGGACAGACTGGCTGCCGAAATGGACCGTCTGCGTCGTAGTTGCCACACGTTGATCTGGTTGAACCCCCTCCTTGGAACGCCGGGGTATCAACCTCTTACCCGAGGGATTCAAGCCGCTCTGCCTCGCACCGACTTTTTTCTACCCGTTCACAATCTGGTCAGCCTGGAGCGACTGGCTGGTCTGCTTCAAGAGATCTCTGGAGTGGCGCAGCCCCGACTTCGGCCCCGCGGCAAGATGTGGCAGATGCCCCGGAGCGAACAGGGGAGCCGGCTACCCGTGGGACTTTCACGGCGGTCTGCTAGAGGTCACTCCCGGTGAGCGTTTCCGGGATCCTCCTCGCCGCCGGACGGTCACGGCGTTTCGGCGGAGAAACGAAACAACTGCTCGGCTTTGCTGGAGAGCCGTTGATTCGCCGGGTTGCCCGGGAGGCCTGCCGGTCGCTACTTGGAGAAGTGGTGGCAGTTGTCGGCCATCGCGCCGCAGCAGTGGAAGCGGCCCTGGCGGGACTTGACCTCCGCAGCGTTCCCAACTCGCGCTACCGCGAGGGCCTGAGCGGGTCCATTGGCGTCGGAATCCGCAGTATTAACCCAGCAGCGGAGGCAGCCCTCTTCATGACCGCAGACCAGCCTCTCTTGACCAAAGGCGTCATCGACCGAATCGTGTCAAGGTACACTCAGACCAGAGCGGCGATCGTCGTCCCCTCTTTTGAGGGGCAGCGCGGCTCGCCGGCTCTCTTTGCACGGAAGCTATTCGCCGATCTGCAGGCTCTGAGGAAGGACCAGGGAGGGCGGGAGATCATCCGTCGCTGCCCTGAACTTGTGGTGGAGGTCGAGCTCGCAAGCGGACGACCCCTGGCAGATATAGATACCCCGGCAGACTACGAACGTCTGCTTGGATACACTGTAGAAGGAGTCTGATTGCTTGATCTGATTGAATCCGTAAGTGCGGCCTGGCAGCGCGGCGAGAGAGCTTTTATGGCCACTGTCGTCAATGTCGAGGGCTCTGCCTATCGCCATGAAGGCGCCAGGCTCCTGGTACTCGAAGACGGAAGCTATCAGGGCATGATTTCGGGCGGCTGTCTGGAGCCCGAAATAGCCGAAACCACGGCCAGGTTTGACCTCGACCTACCCATCTACAGACACTTCGATCTGCGAGACGACTCCGTTTTCGGTCTCGGAATGGGCTGCGGCGGGATGGTGGGAGTGCTCATTGAGGAGGTCTGCAATCAGCCCGAGTGGCGGTCCTGGATGGACGCCTTCAGGGAAAACCGACCGGTTGTCAGGGCTGTTGTCTACGAGTCGCTGCGAGATGATGTTTCGATCGGTGGCTGCCTGGTGGTCGGGCTGGAAGGTGATGCGGGATCTACGGGAGATGTGGATCTGGATCGGAAGATCGCGGAAAAATCTCTGGAGCTCCTTCAGGAGGGCACAGGCCAGGCCCGCGATCTGGAAGTCGACAGCATCCGTCTTCTGCTGGACATTTCCCAGCCCCCTCCCAGGTTGGTGGTCTTCGGGGCCGGGGACGATGCCGTTCCGGTGGCCAGACTGGCCCGGATGGCCAGCTTCAGTGTGAGTGTGGTGGACGCGCGCAGCGACCTGGCGACGCAGGAGCGCTTTCCTGAGACCCGGCTTATCATCCTGCCTCCCGAGGAATACGAAGGGGTTCCGCTCAGTCCCATCAGCTATGTTGTCATCATGCATCATCATGTGGCCAAAGACGCTGTCGCTCTGCGGCTGGCACTGGCGAAAGAATGCAGTTATGTCGGGTTGCTCGGTCCTCGCCACCGTTTCGAGAAAGTGTGGAAGCTGCTTGGAAAGGACGGTGCCCTCCCGTCGGATGAGGCCCTGGCCCGCATCGACACACCGATCGGATTGGACATTGGCGCCGATGGTCCCGAAGAAATTGCCCTGAGCATAGTGGGCAAACTGGTCTCCGTGCGGCGGGGTCGCTCAGATAGTTCAGCCGCTGGCTGAACCATCTGATGTTCCAAGTTCCACGTTCCACGTTCCAAGTTCCACGTTCCGAGTTTGAGGCGTCCGGGGAGAAACGAGAAACCAGGAACCAGGAACTAACGAGGTCCCTCTCAGCTCCCAGGAGCCATTCTGTGAAGGTTAAACTTTCCAGGCATCGGTTGATACTGGGCTCGGTATTGGGGGGGGCAGCCATCTTCTGCTATTGGCCTGTCCTGGGGAGTTATTTTGCCTCAGACGACTTTGTTTTTCTGGCCAGGGTGCGCGAACCCTGGCTTGCGCTAGCGGCTCTCGACGAACGGTGGCTTCGCCCCCTGGGCCTGGCCTTCTGGAAGCTCACCGTAGAACTGTTCGGGTACTCGGCCCGCGCTCACCATTCCTGCAACCTGGTTGTCCATTTGCTCAACTGTGTGCTGCTCTACCTGCTGGGACGAGAACTACTGAAGAGTGAAGAGACCGGCCTGCTGGCTGCCGGCATCTTCTGCCTCTTTCCGATTCATCCCGAGGCGGTGACCTGGCTTTCGGGCCGTTTCGATTTGCTCTGCGGTTTTTTTACCTGATGAGCCTGCTGTTGCTGACGAAGCATCTGAAGGACGAAAAGAAGGCCTGGTTGGGCTTTTCGGCCCTGTGCTGCCTGCTGGCTCTACTGAGTAAAGAAATGGCCCTCAGCTTGGCACTGGTCGCCTTTGCTTTTGTGCACCATCGAAGACCGGATTTCAGCTCCCGACAGGTTGCGAGAAAGCTTTGGCCATTCTTTGCGCTGATCCTCCTGTTTCTGGCAATTCGCTTCTCCGTCGCCGGATCTCTGGGGGGCTACGCCAGCCAGTTCCGATGGTCGTGGTCCTCACTTCGCCTCCTCTGGAGTCCGCTGGAGGTGCTTTTCTTCCCCTGGAATACGGCGCTGCTCGATTCCCCTTTTCGTCTGGCAGGGTTGCTGTTTCCCGTGGTGACCTCCGTCCATTTGGGGGCGCTCTCCCAGCTCCAGACCGCGCCGCGAACCACTGCCTTCTTGGCTGTACTTCTTTACATCATGGCTTTGCCGCTGGTGAATCTGGCTATGGTTTACCCCAATCTTCAAAGTTCACGTTACTACTATCTTCCGGGCGCCGTTTTTGCCCTCTGGCTGGCTTCGTTTCTGGTGGCCAGGCGAGACCGTCGCGTTGTGATTCCTTTTTACCTGGTGACCCTCGGCGCGCTGCTGTTTGCCCATAACCTCCCGTGGAGGGAGGCCGGGAAACAGAGTCACCTCATCGTTCAGGAGCTGGCGGGTCTGCCGGCAGGGCCCAAGCGACTGGATCGAGTCCCTGATCATTATTTTGGGGCCTACGTCTTTCGCAACGGCCTCGATCTGGTGGGGCGCAGCGTCAGTGAGGTTCGGGGAGAAATCTGCTGGCGGACTCTCGAATCGGATACCTGGCGGGGAAAGTGCGTGCCGGAAGCCGTGCTTTACCGCTGGACCGGGGGGCGGTCCGAACGAGAATAGTTCCACGTTCCACAAGTGGAATATGGGATCCACGATCGACTAGAATCCATCAAACATGTCGTCGAATACGCATCTTTTTCATATCGGAGTTGACCTGGGCGGCACCAATATGAGTGCAGCCATCGTTGATTCCAAAAACCGGTCGATCCGAGCTGTGCGCCGCAAGACACGAGCTCATCTGGGGCATGAGTCAGTCCTGGAGCGAATCGGAGAAATGGCCACCCTCGCGCGCAAAGAAGCCGGTCTCAAGCGGAGACAGATCGCAGGGATAGGCATCGGTGTTGCCGCGGCGATCGACCTCGAGAGCGGAGTCGCCCTGGACGCGCCCAACCTGGGATGGAAGCACCTGGAAATCCGCACGGCCCTGGAGAAGATCACTGGGTTACCAACGGCTATCGACAACGATGTCAATGTAGCTCTCTATGGCGAAGTGAAGGCGGGAGCCGCCGTCGGCTTCGAGGACGCCCTCGGAATCTGGACCGGAACCGGTGTTGGTGGAGGCCTGGTGCTGTCGGGACGTCTCTACTATGGCCACCACTTTACTGCAGGGGAGATTGGACACACGGTGATTCTGCCGGGGACCGGCCTGGGCCGTGAGACACTGGAAGAAGTTGCCAGCCGGGGGGCAATCGTCAGAACTCTGAGAGACCTGATTCAGTGCGGTCACGCCAGCATGATCAATGAGATGGTCGAAGGTGACTTCAATCATCTCAAGTCGAAAATACTGGCCAAGGCAGTCCTGGCGGGGGATAAACTGGCGATCCGAGTCGTCCGCGACGCGGCCCGCTTTACGGGTATCGTCGCCGCCAATTTCGTCACCGTGCTCAGTCTGCCCTGTGTGGTTCTGGGCGGCGGCTTACCTACGGAGCTGGGACCGGCCTGGGCAGAGTGGGTTCGGGAATCGATAGTCGAACACGTCTGGCCCGATAAGCTCAGGAAGGTGAAGGTTGTCGTGACGAAGCTTGGAGACGATTCCGGAACCATTGGAGCTGCGATCGTCGCCCGAGAACGCCTTGTGAAAGGGTGAGCGCAGGAAACTCGGAACCCGGAACTCTCCCTCAGGCCGAGCCGGTGAGTTTGAGCAGGACAAAGACCAGAACGCCCGTGATGGACATGTACAGCCAGGCGGGAAATGTATAGCGGGCCAGCTTCCGATGAACTGAGAATTGACCCGTAAATGCGAGGTACAGAGTGGCGAGGATGAGGGGCAGCGTTAGGGCAGCCACCAGAATGTGAGTCCCGAGCATCCCGAAATAGAAGGCTTTGAGCCACCAGATACCCAGGAACGGTGTGTTCCCATGCAGAACATGGTGAAAGATGTAACTGATGAGAAACACCACGGTGAAGAAACATCCACTCAGGACAAAACGCATGTGAACCCGAGGTCGACGACGACGGATGGCTCGGACACCCAGAATCACACAGGTGGCACTCAGAGCGTTCAGCAGAGCATTCAGGGCCGGCAGAAAAAGAAATCGGTCGTCGAACTCAACCAGGGGTTCCTTGACGTAGAGAATCCATAGAAGGAACGCAATAACACAGAGACTGATCAGAACGATCAGGCTCAGAACGGACCGGCTCAAACCGTTGCTGGGAAACGCCTTCTCCTCCTCCTGGTCCAGATTTAGGGATCCCGGCATTTCTTGTGCTGTCCTCCGGCTGAATTGTCTCACATACCAGGACTGTTTTCCCGCCGGTACGAAGTTTCACGGTACAATAGCGGCATGAAGAACAAGGTAGCTCTGCTCTTCCTTTTGGGGGTTAGCTCCACCTTCCTTTGTGGACAGAGCATTGAGCTGCGAGCCAGATCGATTCCGAAAGGCGATCTGCCGCTTGGCTTTCCGGTGCAGGTCCTGGATGCGGGCTTCGCCGTCATTGACGTGACTGTGGGCAATACTGGAGAGGCCCCGATTCAGGTCGCACCCGATCTGGTCCAGGCCTGGTCGCCCAAGAAGAAGAAACTTGCCCAGGTGCCGTCGACCAAGATTCTCCCCAAGCTGGTGAAGTTCTATCGGGCGGGCAGCACCGGGATTGGCGGTGAGGTCTATGCCGGTGGTCCGGCCACGGCTCGCCCCAGCGCTCCTGCAGGGAATCCGAACGCCAGCAACAGTAGTTACTCCGTTATCATCACAGAGCAGCTCAGGCTGGTTCTGGACGGGTATCGATTGAAGCAGGGAGCCCTGCAGCCGGGCGAATCGATCCAGGGTTTCATCTATGTGAAGTCGAAGCACTGGGGCCCGAAACTGGCCGGCGGGAAAGTCGCACTGGGCGACGCGACGGCGGAGATTGAATAGGTTCTGGGTTCTGAGTTCTGGGTTGTGGGCCAGTTCACCGAGCACTCCTCAGAACCCGAACGCCAGCGAGGGCTGAGCAGTGGCCGCGGCCTGGCGACCGCGGTTCTGTTGATCACGTCTCCAGCTCCTGCCAAGAACTGATCGATCAGGCGGCTCCGCAGGCTTTGGTTCTCACTCATGGCCAGTCAATGATCGCTGCTTCCCTCAGGGACGAGCATCGGAATTGAGCAGAAACGCTACCATTCCCACCGGGACTTGGCAACCGGATGGTCAGCCCGCGGGGCCCTCTGTGCTATCCTCATCGAGCCTCGAGACTGGCTATGTATTTGAAGGTATGTCTGCTCATTCTGCTGATCTCGCCGTCTGTTCAGCAACGACGTAAGACGCCGGTTTGCGCCGTGGCTGGAGAATGGCAGCTGGACAAGGTCCGATCGCCCCACGAAGAAGCGGATGATCTGGTCTGGACGATCAAAATACGCAAACGTCAAGTGGTCTGGGCTTGGGAGGAAACGAAGGACGGAAAGATAACTCCATATAAGTACGCCTACAAAGTGGGAGACTCTATGGGGCGCTCCAAGGATGGCAGGGTTTGGAAGCAATACGTGGAATTCGACGAGACGCGGCTGAGGGTCTGGACGCGAATCTTTGAGGGACGACGGGACGCCCTCGTAGAATGGAGTATCCATGAGTTTGAAGTGAAGGATCACGGATACACCCTTTACCACCGGTGGACCCGGGGGGAGGACGTAGCAGCTCACAAAAAGATCCTGTACTTCAGGCCACTTGAGAAAAAGAAGGAATAGGAACGAAATCACTTGGAAAGCCTATCTTCATTGATCACGTTGCCCCGGAAGGATCTATGATTTCGGTGCATTCCTTGATCAAATCCTATAGTGGGTTTCAGGCCGTCAGACGGCTCTCGTTCGAGGTGGCTCCGCGGGAAATCCTGGGTTTGGTAGGACCCAATGGAGCGGGCAAGACGACAACACTGCGCTGCCTGTGCGGGATCATCCCGGCCACCGGGGGGAGTGTTCGGATCGGAGGGATCGATCTCGACCAGAACCCGATTGCCGCAAAGCAGATTCTCGCCTTTGTCCCGGACGAGCCTCATCTTTTCGAATACCTGACTGCCTGGGACCATCTCATGCTTTTCGCCAAACTCTACGGGGTCGAAGACGGCGTTGACCGGGCCGAGACCCTGCTGGAAGAGCATGGCCTTGCTGACCAGAAGTATGCTTATCCGGCCGAACTATCCCGGGGTATGAAGCAGAAACTGATCCTCGCCTGCGCTCTGCTCCATTCCCCCAGGGTGCTGGTCCTGGACGAACCCTTGACAGGCCTTGATCCGGGTGCCATCCGAAGAACCAAGCGCATGATTCTCCGTACTGCCGAGGAGGGTGCAGCCGTGATTGTCTCCTCGCACATGCTTCACCTGGTCGAGGAAGTCTGTTCCCGAATCTTGATTCTCCAGCACGGCCAGAAGGTACTGGAGGGATCCCTCAGTCAGATCAGGCAGGCTCTTCCAGAGATAGACGAGGGAGCTGACCTCGAGGAGATCTTCATGAAGGCAACTGGGGTCGGGGACAAGAGCCAGTGATCAGCCGTCCCCTGATACGGTTGCTCACCCAGAGTTTCAGGGGACAGGTTGTCCACTTTGGCCGTATGCTCCGGCACCCGGCCTACTTGCTCGGCTGCCTGGCAGGGATCGCCTGGCTGCTCTTCTGGCTGGGACCGCTCCTGCTGAACTCGGAAAGTGTTGAGTTGGGGCTGTCCAGGCAAGTCCTAGAGACCTCGACCCGCCTTCTGCCTGCTTTGCACCTTCTGTCGAGCTTTGGCCTGGCCCTGTTGCTCAGCATCTGGTGGCTGATGCAGTGGGGGAGCCAGCCGCTGACCCTGCAGGAGTCGGAGGTTCATCTGCTGATCCCCGCTCCTCTGCCCAGACGACAGGTTCTCCAGTACGCCATCCTGAAAAACCAGCCCAGGGTCCTCTTGAGCTGTTGTCTCATGAGCTTTCTCATTGGCATCGGCAACCGAGGTTTCCTGCTGGGACTTCTGTCCTACTGGTTATTCCTGACGAACTGGGATCTTCATGCCAAAGCTCGCAATCTCTGGATCGCCCGGAACAAAGAGTTGCCGCGTGAGAGGGCCTGGATACGCCGTGTCGGTCTGGTCGGGGGCATTCTCCTCTACTGGACTCTCTTCATCTCCCTGAGTCGTAAGCTCATACTGGCTGTGCTTGACGCGGTTGGTAGTTCAGCCACTTACCTCCAGGCCGTACAGGTGGTGACTGATGCCATCTCCGAATCATGGCTGTCGGTTCTGCTGGCACCTTTTGTTGTCTTTCTGGGCCTGCACTTCACTTCCTCTGCGGTTTCCACTGTCTTTGTCTCGGGTCTTGTCGTGAATCTGCTCCTGATCGTGATTCAGAACGAATGGGTCGTAAGATCGGCGACCCGATTTGAAGAAGCCGCGCTCGAGAAAGCTCGTCGGGCCAGCCAGTTGAGAGATGGTGGTGGACGATACCGAAGTACATCGCTGCGGCGCCGACGGGACATACCCTTCCCTCTGCGGTTCGTCAACTCCCCAGAAACTGCTGTCATCTGGAAAAACCTTCTGGCCTCGACACGGATGCCACTTCGGCGACAGGTGTTCATTGGTCTTCTTGCCGTTACGGGGCTCTATTTCGCCTTGCTGCTGCTGCCCGTCCCGGACTGGATGTATGCAGTATTCCTGGTAACAGGTCTGGTACTGTTCTTCTTTTTCCCGATGTTCGCGGGCAGCGGTTATCGCAATGATTTTCGGACCGATCTGACCAATCTCGAGCTGGTACGATCCTGGCCAACTGCATCATGGCGATTGTTTGTCGCAGAAATAGGAGGCCCCGCGGTTCAGATCGGCCTCTATTCTGCGCTGGGTTGTGGAATCACTCTGGTCACTCAACTCGCCATCGACTCTGTGGGCGTGGAAAGAATGGTTATTTTTCCGGAGTCGTTCATGGGGGACACCTCGCTACCCCGTGTCCTGGTGCTGGCCTGGATGATGTTGGGCGCTTCGCCTTTTGTACTGTTCGCAGGGGCGATGTGTTGTGCCATACACAACCTGCTGGCTCTGAACCTTCCAGGTTGGGTTCCCCTGGGGCTGAAACGCCAGGATGCGGCTGCAAACCTGGGACAGAACCTGCTGATCACAATTGTGATCATGCTGTTGATGGCACTCGGGATCTTACCCAGCGCACTTCTGCTTGGTGTCACATTGCAAATCCAGATGTGGTGGCTCGAGATTCCCTTCTCTTTCTGGGAAATGCCTCTGCTGGGACTGGTCGCCTCGCTTCCCATTCTGTTCCTTCTGACTCTCATGATTGCTCTGGGCGGTTGGAGCTGGGAGAGACTGGATCCCTCGAGCGAGCTCTTCCACGCGACCTAGTGCAGCCCGCCATAAGTTCTGACCCAGGTTCAGGCGCCCCTCCCCGCCGCTGGCGTTGTTGCGCTCGCTCGCCATATAGCTGGATATGACTCTCTCGCGACGCCTAACCAGCGACGACGATTGACGCGCTGACCCTGGCTCAGAACTTATGGCGAGATGCACTAGTGAGGGTTCCGAGTTTCCTCGAAGTCTAAAACGTGGCGAACACGTTCGGTATTTCCTATACTTGTCGTCGAACCATCTACTGCGATGCGGGGAGATAAGAAAGATGTTCCGTTCCAGTGAAGCGACCAGACGACTGATCATGGTACCCGCCGTCATCACTCTAGTGGTGACTTTGCTTCGGCTGACAGGTGAACTGCAGGGCTGGTCCCGTGTGCTCTTTAATCCAGAGGCGGGCGGCGGGGGAGCGTTGTTCGGGATCTGGCTGCTGGTGCCTGTGTTTGGGATCTACTTTTCCGTGAAGCTGAAGAATGCAGGAAAGGGACCGGAGAGCGGCTGGAAAGTGGCTCTGTGGGCGCTGATTTCGTTAGGATTGATAGCTGTGATCATTGCGCTTAGCGTGTCGGTGATCTCGAACCGGATCATCTGGATCTTGATGCTCGGTATCCTGGTTCTTGGTGCGGCTGTCCTGCTGATGAGGAAGACCTGGCCCGCTTTGTACTCCACGCTCGTCTCCTACGGGCTGGCTGCGCGAATTCCGGTGGCAGTTGTCATGTTCTTCGCGACCATGGGTGACTGGGGAACACACTACGACGGCCCGCCCCCGGATTTCCCTGAAACAGGGCCTTTTGTAGAGTGGCTTATCTCGGGCTTGTTCCCTCAGTTGACGTTCTGGATCGCCTTCACGATCATCGTAGGCATGCTCTTCGGAGGGGTGGCCGCCGCCTTGAAGAAGACTTCCTCTTAGCGAGAGCATCTCTTCCCGGACCCCGGGCTTCCCGCCCGGGGCTCTGATCATTGCCTGTCAGCCCCCCAGCCCCCATTTGGTTTCGGGCTTCTTTCCGGCCTTTCGTGCCTCCCGGCTGGACCCTGTTGAAGCCCTGCGGTATGAATAGGGGCCGATGGATGCGCGTGACTTCCACCAGGGACTGCTAATTCTGATCCTGGGGGCCAGTTGCCTGGTTGCGACGGCTTCTGGCAGGCCCGGAGCCAGTCCGGTTCTCCCGGCTGCACAGGAGCCGGTCTAACTCATTTTCTTTGTCGGGCTCTGAAGCAGCAGGGTCAGCATCCGGCGAGGGGAGGCGCCCCGCCTTGCGCAGAGCGCCCCGCAAGACATACTCGATTTGAGCGTTGACACTCCGGAGTTCATCATCCGCCCATCTTTGCAGGGCGCCCATGATTTCCGGTCTTGCCCGGAGCAGAAACGACTTCTTTCTCGCCATCCCTAGCAGCCCACCGGCTCTAGTAAACTGTCCGGAAAGTTAACGCCGCTACTTCTGGCGTCTTTTCGCCGAGAGCTTTGTTGCGCTACCTCGAAAGGCTCCCGGCATTCCTGCGTCGCGCGCCTCACTGGCGACGCTAATGAATCCATCCCGAATGAACACCGTGAACTTCCCGGACAGTACACTAGTAAAGGGAACCGGCATTGACGATGGGCTGAACATTGTGGTCGCCGCACAGCACCACCAGAAGGTTGCCGATCATGGCAGCCTTCCGTTCGTCGTCCAGATCGACCACCTTTTTTTCGGACAGTTCGTTCAGGGCCTGCTCGACCATACCGACGGCTCCTTCCACAATTTTTCGGCGAGCCGCTACTATGGCCGTGGCCTGCTGGCGCTGCAGCATCGCCTGGGCGATTTCGGGCGAGTAAGCCAGATGGCTGATTCTCGACTCCAGCACTTCAACCCCGGCCTTTCCCAGTCGCTCTTGGATCTCGACGCGAAGCCCGTCGGCAATTTCCACTGTGTGGCTGCGGAGCGACTTTTCACCCTCGTGGTGCTGGTCGTAGGGGTAGTTGGTCGCCATGTTGCGAAGGGCAGCCTCGCTCTGAATCTGAACGAAGCTTCTGAAGTCGTCGACTTCAAAGATGGCCTCGGCCGTGTCCACGACCCGCCACACCACAACGGCGGCAATTTCGACGGGGTTACCCAGGCTGTCGTTGACCTTCAGCTTTCCGCTCTCGAAGTTTCTGACTCGAAGTGACAGGGCCTTCTTGCTGTAGAAGGGATTGGCCCATTTCAACCCGGCGGTCCGGACAGTGCCCACGTACTTACCAAAGAGCTGAAGAACCTTGCCCTGGTTGGGGTGAACCATGAAGAGCCCGCCCCACACTAGAACCACCAGCACTGCGAAAAAAAACGAGAGGACGATGGCGAGAGCGCTCTCTCGGCGGATCGCTTCGATGACGGCCAGTACCGACAGAATCTGCAGGAAGAACGCGATGGGCAAAACTCCCAGACCGGCAATGGCTTTGATCTGCTTTTCTTGTATCATTTTTAACCTCCTCTTTTATATTATACTGATATTATACCGAAATCATTCATATATCGTATCGAGACGGATTGGTATCAACACGGATTGTTGGTAATCAACACGGATTGTTTGTGTGTGTGGCGGGCTGTACTAGGGGTGGAGGAGCCGTTTGTACCAGGGAACTCCCTCTCGCTTGAGTTCCTCTTGTTCTTGCCGCCTAAGCAGCTTCTGCAAGAACTCGACGCCCTCAGACTGGTGGCAGTCTTTGTACTTGCTCCCGCTGCCACAGGGGCAAGGTTCATTGCGTCCCATCCGGAGCGACTTTCTGGGGTCCCGCAATGGGCCCGACTTGAGCATCTGAGGTGTGATCTTCCGTGTTTTCCTTTTTCTTGCCATCGCCAGCAGGGTTTCCGAGGTAGATTCAATCAGAAAAGCTCTCCTGATTCCACCACGGACTGCCAGAGATCAGGGAAATCTGTGGCGCCCGCGCTCGGAGTGGTTTCCGTCGGACTCTGCTTCAACCAAACCAATCCAGGTCCGCGCTCCTGCTATACTCCTGGTTCGCGAGGCTTGAGTGGTGGGCGATACTGGACTCGAACCAGTGACCTCCGCCGTGTGAAGACGGCGCTCTAACCAGCTGAGCTAATCGCCCATCGGAAGGATTCCACATTTTATTGAAACCACTTAAGTTGTGTCAAATGAGTGAAAAACTGGACTTGATCATCATTGGAGCCGGGGCTGCGGGACTTGCCTGCGGAATCGAGGCAAAGCGCCGGGGCCTCGCCTTTCACATCATCGAGCGGGGAAGTGTGGTCAACTCGATTTACCGCTTCCCGGTGAATATGGAGTTCTTTACCTCCGCCGATCTTCTGGAGATTGGAGCTCTTCCCCTGATATCGCCAACTCTGAAGCCGCGTCGTCCTGAGGTGCTGAAGTACTATCGACGCGTTACCCGTCACTACGACCTTCCTCTCCGAGACTACGAGGAGGTCTTGAAGGTGGTCGGTTCGGATGGCGATTTTGAGCTGGAAACGAAAGGCCGCCTGGCAGAAAAGCATGTCCTTCATTGTCGGAAGATCATCGTCGCAACCGGGTACTTTGACAACCCCAACAGGATGAATGTTCCTGGTGAAGAGCTGGACAAACTGAGCCACTATTACACCGAAGCGCACCCCTACTTCGGCAAACAAGTGGCCGTGATCGGAGGCAAGAACTCCGCCGTAGAAACAGCTTTGGAACTCTATCGAAGTCATGTCGATGTGACCCTGATCTACCGAGGCGAAGCCCTGGGAAAGCACATCAAGTACTGGGTACTACCGGACATTCAAAACCGCATTCGAAACGGCGAAATACGTGCCTATCTTTCCACTGAAGTCATTGAAATCAGACCCAGGGAAGTCATCATCAAGACTCCGGAGGGCGTGGTCACAATCTCCAACGACTTCGTTCTGGCCATGACCGGCTATCATCCAGACATTGAGTTTCTGAGCAACTTGGGGATCGAGGTGGACAAAGATACGATGATTCCACAGCACGACCCTGAAACTCTGGAGACGAATGCGAAGGGGATCTACCTGGCCGGGGCCATTGTTTCTGGACGCATGACCAACCGGATCTTCATCGAGAACGGTCGTTTCCACGGTGAGCAGATTTTCCGCCACTGGCCGGAGACCCGGACTGTCGAGTGAGATTCCAGAAGGCCGGGAGGCGCTTCGCAAGAAGATGTTCAGGATTGCAATCGTGGGCCGTCCGAATGTCGGGAAGTCCTCTCTTTTCAACCGCCTGATAAGGAGCCGCAAGGCCATCGTGGGCGACGAGCCGGGCATTACTCGCGATCGGATTTATGCCCGGACCCACTTTGATGCCAGGGAAGTCGAGTTCGTCGACACCGGAGGGATCGTTCCCGAGGACAGGGACGTGATCCCCGGGCAGGTCTTGAGCCAGGCGCGGATCGCCATCAGCGAGGCGGACCTGGTCCTGCTGGTTGTGGACGGACGGGTTGGCCCGACTCACCTCGACGCCTCTCTGGTCTCCCTCCTCAGGCAGTCGGGTCAGAGCTTCTATCTCGTCGTCAACAAACTGGATGTTCCGCAGCTGGAAGACCTCATCCATGCCTTTCACGGCCTGGGAGTCGAAAAGCTCTATGGGGTGTCGGCCGAGCATGGGCCTGGCCTTGAGGAATTAGTCACTGATTTGATTTCGGTTCTTCCACAGGGTGTGTCAGAGGAGTTTCAGGCGCAGACACGGATCGCCATCATTGGCCGTCCCAACATGGGTAAGTCTTCTCTGCTGAACCAGTTTGTGGGGCGGGAGAGGTCAATTGTAACGGAGATACCGGGGACGACACGGGATTCGATCGACACCTTGATGGTCAGGGAGGGCACAACCTATCGGCTCATTGATACGGCTGGTATCCGACGTAAGGGCAAGACCACGGGAATGGCAGAGAAGCTCAGCGTGGTGATGGCAAGGAAGAGTATTGACCGCTGTGATGTCGTGCTGCTGATTCTCGACGTGACGGAAGGTGCCACCAAGCTGGACGCCACGATTGGAGGCTATGCTCATGACGCAGGTAAATCACTCATTGTTGTGATCAACAAGTGGGACTTGATTGAGAAGGACACTTTTACCGCCCACCAGCTGGAAGAGAAGTTCCGTCACCGCATGCGCTTCCTGGCCTACGCTCCGATGGTTTTTGTCTCTGCCAGGACAGGTCAGCGGGTGCCCAAGCTTCTGGATTATGTGGATCGTGCCAGTAAGGCCCGACGGTCTCGAGTCCCGACAGCGGAGTTGAATCGCCTTGTAGAGCGTCGGATCCAATCCCGAATACCATCTGCTGGAAGGGAGAGGCACCCTCTCCTGTATGTGGCTCAGGTGAAGACCGCCCCTCCTACCTTTGTTCTCTTCACCCGCACCCGAAAAAAGCTCCATTTCTCGATCGAGCGTTACTTCGTGAATCAACTGCGAGAAGCGTACGATTTCTACGCGACACCGATCCGCGTGATCCAGCGGACGCGTCCTCGGATCAGGCCTGGGTCATCTTGATCTCAGTACTCCCGTCCGCAAACATTACCGTACCTGTGGAAGGGAGTACTGAGGCAGCTTGACAGCTTCTGAGCCGGTGCCTATCATTCAGTTCATTCTACGCGGGTTCGATAGCCTGGCCATCTCGAGGCGGTTCATTGATCAAAGCGGATCTAGCTAAAGCCGTCTACGAAACACACGGTGGAATTTCCCAGAAAGAAGCCAGGGAAATAGTTGACCTGATCATCGACGAGCTGAAGGCCGCCCTGGTCGACGGAGAGAACGTGAAGCTCTCGGGTTTTGGCTCGCTCAATGTGATCCATCGAAAGGCCAGAACGGGTCGCAATCCCCAAACCGGTGACCGGATTCGTCTCAAGCCCAGCAGATATGTGACCTTCAGGCCTTCGAGGAAGGTGTTTTAAGAAAGTACTGGGGAGTACTACAGTGGCGCGTCGCGCAGGACGGAAACTCTTTTACAAAATTGGCGAGGTTTGCGAAATCTGTGGCGTGGAGCCACATGTTTTGCGCTACTGGGAATCGGAGTTTCCTACCCTGTCGCCGGGAAAGAATCGAGCCGGGCAGAGGATTTACCGTTCCAAGGACCTGGAGTTGATCGACGCAATCAGCCGATTGTTGTACGAAGAGGGATACACGATTGCCGGAGCCCGAAAGAAGCTGGGTGACCGGGCGGCGGGCTCAGAGTTGCCGCTCTTCAAGAAGCAGGATCTCTCCTATGGAAAAGCCTGCCTGGAAGTGCGAAAAGAACTCGAGTCCCTGGCCGACCACCTGCGCAGAGACCTCTCCGGGTAGCCTCCGTCACGCCTTCGCCTTTCACGCGACTTTGGAGTCCAACCTTCAACTTTCAACCTTTAACTTTCAACTTTCTTCTTCGAGGTGAACCACTCTTCGCCCCTCCACCCGAACCCGATCCTCACAGATCAGGCGGAGGGCTTCCGGGTAGACCTGGTGTTCGACCTCCAGAATCCGTGCCGAAAGGCTTTCCTCATCGTCGTCGTCCAGCACGGGCACTGACCGCTGAATAATGATGGGGCCGTGATCAAGCTCTTTGTCAACAAAATGGACCGTGCAGCCCGAGACTCTCGAACCCCAGGCCAGCGCCTGTTCCTGGGCATGGAGCCCGGGGAAGGCCGGCAGCAAAGAGGGATGAATGTTGAGAACGCGCATGGGGAAATGGCGGACGAAGAGAGGGCTCAACAGCCTCATGAATCCGGCCAGGCACACAATATCTGCTCCGGCTTCCTCAAGTCTGGCCACTACCTCCCCATCGAATTCCTTCCTGGACCTGCCGCAGGAGGAAATAAAAGCTGTCGGGTAACCTCTCTTCCGAGCCTCTTCCAGACCGGGAGCTTCGGCACGGTTTGAGATCACTGCAACAATCCTGGCAGGAATTTCACCACGATCGATAGCGTCGGCCAGGGCCATGAAGTTGGACCCTCTTCCACTCAGTAGAATGGCCACGTTCTTCATTGGAAGCGAACCCGCTGAGTCCCCCGGCTGATTTCTCCGATTAGGAAGTACTTCTCTCCCCGGTGCTGGAGATACTCCTGGACACGATCGAAACGCTGCTGTGAGACCGCAAGAACGGCTCCAAGACCCATATTGAAGGTCCGGTACATCTCCTTCTGGCTGACCCGGCCGAGGCTCCGAATGAGCCGAAAGATGGGCAGTACCTGCCAGCTCCCCTCCTCAACCAGCGCGTCCAGGTGGGGAGGCAGAATTCGCTCCAGGTTTCCAGGGATGCCTCCACCCGTAATGTGGGCCGCCGCGTGAAGGTCATCTGCCTGGATCAGTTCCCGCAAAACGGTCAGATAATTGCGATGTGGCTCGAGCAACTCCTCACCCAGGCTGCGACCAATTTCCCGCAGGTGATCTGTGGGAGACATCTTTTCCATCTCAAAGAAGAGTTTCCGGACCAGGGAGAACCCGTTGGTATGAAGCCCTGAGGAGGGCAGTCCGATCAGCCGATCACCTGGCTCCACGCGGTCAGCACCGAGCAGTTTGGACTGGTCCCCGACTCCAACGACGAACCCGGCCAGATCGTACTCGCCGTCGGAGTAAAAATCCGGCATTTCTGCAGTCTCTCCTCCCAGAAGAGCACAGCGAGATTCGCGACAGGCGGCGGCAAGGCCGCTGACAACCTCTTCGATGACATTCGGCTCCAGCCGTCCTGCGGCAATGTAGTCCATAAAGAACAGGGGCAGCGCGCCCTGAACCAGAATGTCATTCACGCAATGGGAGACGATATCGACCCCGACCGTGTTGTGGATTCCCGTCATAAAGGCGATCTTCAGCTTGGTGCCCACGCCGTCGACACTGGATACGAGGACGGGAATTTGAAGCCTCGAAAAATCGGGCCGGAACAAAGCTCCAAAGAGACCGATGTCGCCGGCTACTTCGGCTGTGAATGTTGAACGAGCCAGATCCTTGATGCGTTGCTTGGTCTGGTCAGCCCGGTCAATATCGACCCCGGCGTCAGCGTAGGTCAGCCCGGACTGCGGGCCGGCTTCCTTGGAGCTCTGACTTTCTTCGCTCACGCGACTCTCACCACGGACTGCAAGCAAGTACGCTAGACGCCTTCCATCTCGAAGAGCTCTCTCTGAGGGGCCCGCGGCGTGTGTGGGATCGGGTACTTCCGATCGAAGCATGCAGCACAGAAACCTTCCTCGGCTCCGACTGCGACCTTCATCCCTTCGACACTCAAGAAGGCCAGGGTGTCGGCCTGGATGTACTTCCGGATCTCCTGCACGCTCATCCGGTTGGCAATCAGCTCCGAATAGGTTGGTGTATTGATACCGTAATGACAGGGAGACACGGTGGGTGGAGATGCGATTCGCATGTGTACCTCAGTGGCTCCGGCCTGACGAAGCATCTCGACAATTTTCTTGCTGGTCGTACCGCGGACGATCGAATCGTCGACGATCACCACTCGGCGGCCTTCCAGGAGTTGGCGCACGGGGTTCAGCTTGACTTTGACTCCGAAGTGCCGGATGGATTTCTTCGGCTCGATGAAGGTTCGCCCCACGTAGTGGTTGCGGATCAGGCCGAACTGAAAAGGGATCTCGGTGGCATTTGAAAAGCCGAGAGCCGCAGTCACGCCGGAATCGGGAACCGGAACCACCAAATCTGCATCCGCCGGATGCTCTCTGGCCAGCTGTTGCCCCATCTCGTAGCGACTGGAATGCACACTCCTCTGGAAGACTTTGGAGTCGGGCCGGGCAAAGTAGACATGCTCAAAGATGCAATGGGCCGTCTCGTCGGGCTCAACAATGGTACAAGAGGTCAGATGTTCGCTTCGCAACTCCACCGCTTCGCCGGGGTTGACATCTCTGACGTAGTGGGCCCCAATCAAGTCGAAGGCACAGGTTTCCGAAGCGACTACCCAGGAGCTGTTCAGCTTGCCCAGGCAAAGCGGGCGGACTCCGTACGGATCGCGTGCAGCCCAGATCGCTTCGGGCGTGGCCAGCACCAGCGAAAAAGCCCCGGCTACTCGCCCGAAAACTTCTTTGATGGCACTGCCCATCTCCTTGTGACGAGAACGGGCCAGCAGGTGCAGCATGACCTCGCTGTCGGTCGTGGACCGGAAGACGGCTCCCTCACCCTCGAGTTCTGCACGGATCTGTTCCGTCTGCAGCAGGTTCCCATTGTGGCCCAGAGCCATCTGGCCGCGTCGCGAGTTGGTGAGCATCGGCTGGGCATTGGCCAGGCGGCTTTCGCCGGTGGTGGAATAGCGAACGTGGCCGATGGCTGCAGTCCCCTTCAAACTGTCCAGGTCGTCGTCGCCGAAGACGTCCGCAACATAGCCCATCCCCTGACGTTGAAGCAGTTTGCCGCCGTTGACAGTGACAATGCCGGCCGATTCCTGCCCCCGGTGCTGCAGGGCATAGAGACCCAGATACGCCATCCGCGCAGCCTCGGGATGATTGGAAATCGCAAAAACTCCACATTCGTCGTGGAACTTGTCGTCGGAGAAGGAAGTATCCATGACTCTCAATGGCGAAAAACCTCCTCGAACCCGGCTTCCCAAGGACTCATCACATCCTCGATGGGCAGGCCAATCAGGGTCTGGTCATTCACATCGACTTCAAAGCGAGTCTCGTTGACGACCCCGAGTCTGGTCACTGGAACGTCAGTGAAGTATTCCAAGAGACGGGTTTCGTCCCGCGGGTCAATCGACACGACCACCCTCGACGCCGTCTCACTCAACAGGAATTGGTCCGGTCGCAGGGACCCGGCATCAACCGCGGCCTTCAGGCCGAGGCTGCTGTAAAGACAGGACTCCGCCAGGCAAAAGAGCAGGCCTCCATCCGACACGTCGTGTGCCGAGCGGATGATCCCTCCCCGGATGGCCGAGAGAAGCCTCTCCTGCAGAGTCTTTTCAACCTCCAGGTCGAGACTCGGGATCGGTCCTTCTAGAGGAGCGTCATGCAACTGCAGGTAGACGCTACCGCCGAGTTCCGCCCGAGTCTCTCCCAGCAGGAAGACCAGGTGGCCCGGCTGTTGAAAACTGGAAGGGCAGACACTCTCCAGCCGATCGACCTTGCCGATCACGCCTATCACCGGAGTTGGGAGAATCCCGCTCTCGTCCGTCTCGTTGTAAAAGCTGACGTTGCCCCCGGTGATGGGAGTGCCGAAAACCCTACAGGCTTCGGCGATTCCCGTGATGGTTTCGGCAAACTGCCACATGATCTCCGGGTTCTCCGGATTGGCGAAATTGAGGCAATTGGTAGCTGCCAGCGGCTGTGCACCTGTACAGACCAGGTTGCGGCAGCTTTCCGCGACCGCGTGCTCCGCTCCCTGGCGAGGATCGAGATAACAATAGAACGGGTTCCCATCCAGACTCATGGCCAGGCCGCCGGTACCTTCTTTCAGTCTGAGCACGGCAGCATCGCTCCCGGGACCCGCCACGGTGTTGGTTCGAACGTCATAGTCGTACTGACGGTAGACCCAGCGTCGACTGCACAACTGAGGCGATCCGGCCATACCCAGCAGCAGGGCGTTGTAATCTTCAGGTTCCGGGAGTTCTCTGTCCCGCCAGTCTCCCTGACTTTCCAGATAACCAGGCCTCCTGGTGGGCCGAGAATAAGCAGGAGCCTCATCTGTGAGCGCACAGTTTGCGATTTCGGCAACCTTCACTCCCCGG
Source organism: Acidobacteriota bacterium (assembly GCA_965248635.1). GTDB lineage: Bacteria > Acidobacteriota > UBA6911 > RPQK01 > CBDAPI01 > CBDAPI01. The sequence goes on from OZ252114.1 coordinate 2,786,989, forward strand.
TCATAGACGACCAGTTTCCCGTGATCTTTGACCTCTCCGATCACGACGGCGTCCAGGTCCCATCGAGAGAAGATCTCTTTCACCTCCTCCTCACGGCCCTTATGGCAGACCAGCAGCATCCTCTCCTGGGACTCGGAGAGCATGATTTCATAGGGTATCATTCCCGGTTCACGCTGGGGGACCCGATCCAGATGAATCTCAACTCCGAGATCCGCACGTGCCCCCATTTCACAGGTAGAGCAGGTGAGCCCGGCTCCTCCCATATCCTGGATTCCGATGATGGTGCCGGAACCCATGGCTTCCAGGCAGGCTTCCATGAGAAGCTTTTCGAGGAACGGATCACCCACTTGAACCGTGGGCCGTTTGGATTCTTCTCCCTCCGCGAACTGCTCGGAGGCCATGGTGACGCCATGAATGCCGTCCCGTCCCGTTTTGGCTCCCACGTAGATCACCGGGTTGCCAACTCCCGAAGCCTCGGCGTAGAAAATGCTCTCCCGGGGAGCCACCCCGAGGCAATAGGCGTTCACCAGGGGGTTGTTGCTGTATCTTTCCTCAAACTTGACCTCTCCGCCCACCGTAGGAATCCCGATGCAGTTTCCATAGCCCCCGACGCCCGCCACGACCCCTTCCATGATGTACTGATTGCGGGCGTGGCTGAGAGGACCAAAGTGCAGGGAGTTCATCACCGCGATGGGTCGGGCGCCCATGGTGAATATGTCCCGAATGATGCCGCCGACACCGGTTGCGGCGCCCTGATAGGGCTCTATGAAGGACGGGTGGTTGTGCGACTCGATCTTGAAAACGGCAGCCAGGCCGTCCCCGATGTCCACTACGCCGGCATTCTCTCCCGGTCCCTGGATGACCTGGGAGCCTTCCGTGGGCAGTTTTTTCAGATGGACCCTGGAACTCTTGTAGCTACAGTGTTCCGACCACATCACGGAGAAGATCCCGAGCTCGGTCAGGTTCGGAGTTCGTCCCAGGCTCTGGCAGATCTGATCGAATTCTTCGGGAGTCAGGCCGTGACTGGCAACGAGGTCGGACGTGACTGCCACGTTTGTACTCAAGTACTAACTCCGGACCTGTCTGACAGATCCGACAAGGGACCTGATGAGCCTCAATCCGTCGCAGGAGCCCAGAACGGCTTCCGACGCCCGTTCGGGATGCGGCATCATTCCCATCACGTTCCGTCCAGCGTTGACGATCCCGGCGATGGCGTTGAGCGATCCATTTGGGTTCGCCCGGGGAGCCTGGCTGCCCCGGGCGTCGACGTACCGAAAAACCACCTGCTCGCGTGCTTCCAGTTCGTTGAGTTCAGCCGCCGGCAGAAAAAAATTGCCGTCGTTGTGGGCAATGGGTATCTCAAGGATTTCTCCCTGTGTCAATCCTGAGGTAAAAGGGGTATTCAACTGCTCGGTGCGTAGAAAAACCGGTTGACAGAGAAACTTCAGATTGGCGTTCCTGAGCATGGCTCCGGGTAGAAGACCCGCCTCCTGAAGAATCTGAAAACCATTGCAGATCCCCAGGACGAGACCGCCTCTGGCGGCATGATCCTTGACTCTCTCCATGATGGGAGAGAATTTTGCGATGGCTCCGCTGCGCAGGTAATCGCCGTAAGAAAACCCTCCGGGCAGGACAACCACATCCACTTCGCGTAAATCGGTGTCCTGATGCCAGAGGAAAACGGCTTCCTCTCCGACTACATGACGGATCACGTGGTAGGTGTCGTGATCACAGTTCGAGCCTGGAAAGACCACCACTCCAAACTTCACGATATCTGCCGGATCTCAAAGTCTTCGATAATGGGATTGGAGAGTACGTCAGCAGCGATCTGCTCGCTGAGTTGAGTCACAACAGCCTGATCCTGGTCGTCGATTTCTAGCTCGAAGTAGCGCCCCTGGCGAACTCGTGAGATCTCCTCGTGACCCAGTTTTTTTAGAGAGCGTTGGATCGCCTGTCCCTGAGGATCCAGTACTTCGTCCTTGAGCTTGACCACAATTTGGACCTTCATGAGAAATACACCCGTATGAGAAATATACGCGCCTTCTGGCTACCTCCCTCGAACGAGCTCATTCTAACACTATTCTGTGTCGCACAAATCGACGTGGTCGACGACTCCGACGACGGCGGCGTTCACCGGAGTATCGAACTCGCCAAGCACTTTCATGGCAGCCCAGCCGTCCAGCACGCAGAGCACCCTGTCCCCGACTCCCGAGTCGGCTCCGTCGATGGCCAGGACCTGCTCTCCAACCTCTTCTCCTTCGGGGGTAAGCGGCTGGACTAGAAGGAGCTTCTGCCCTTCGAAACAGATGTCCTTTTGAGTGGAGAAAAGCTGGTCTACGACTCTTCCAATGATCATGAACCGGAATCCGGGAAGTTCTCACTGTCGAGAATCCCGACAATCGAGCAGTCCGACGGAACCAGGTCTGGAGACCAGGGAAAGCTTCCCTCCTTGCCGGTCACATAGAAGACCCGCTCACCGGGTCCCGCGCCTACAGAGTCCAGGGCCACGCGGACCGGGCCGATTGAATAGCCGTCTCGGTCAATCGGTTTGATGAGGAGAATCCGCCGGCCTCTCAGGGGCGGATCTTTCATGGTGGCGACAACGGTTCCAACAACTTCCGCCAGGTTCATGATGGCTTATCGTGAAAGTCGATCGTGTCCACGATTCCGATAATCGTGCAGTCGACGGGATGATCGGCCATCCCCGTCGCCATGCGGGAGGAACTGCCTTTGACAATGATCACGATCTCGCCGGCACCGGCGCCGACTGTATCGACTGCCACCTGGTAGCCGGAGTCCTCGCCAGTCTCGGGATCGATGGTTCGGACGATGAGCAGTTTCTTCCCCTGAAGCTTCTCGTCCTTGCGGGTGGCGACTACCGTTCCGGCAATCCTACCTAGAAGCATGGCTGGTCAGAACTTTCTATCCGGAGTCACGGACCGGTACTAGTGGACTGTAACACCTGAATCGCTAGCGCCTGAGCGGCCCTCGAACCCGATCTCTGCGTTGCGCCTCCTCGCCATAGTCCTGACTATGCCTCGTCCGCGGGTCTTGACCTCGGGCCCGAATGGCTCGCTCATCCACTACCGATTCAAGCATTGCAGTCCACTGCTATTTCGGGACGATCGGAAGGCGTTCGTCCAGACTCGAGTGCGGCCGCGGTATCACGTGAACGCTGACCAGTTCGCCTACCCGCCGTGCAGCAGCAGCACCCGCATCGGTGGCAGCTTTGACCGCTGCTACATCCCCGCGCACCATTGCGGTTACCAGGCCACTGCCGACTTTCTCGTAGCCGACCAGGGTGACCTTGGCGGCCTTGACCATGGCGTCGGCGGCTTCAACCATGGCAACGAGACCCTTGGTCTCAACCATCCCCAACGCTTCCATCGAATCGGCCATTGGCTAGTGGTGCCTCCCAGGAAACAGGACCCGTCTATCGGTCCCTGTTCATCTCCAGTATGACTCTCTCGACGATCTCTTCGATTTCCCGCGGAGACAGCGTGAGAGGGTGTTCGCCATTGGCAGTGACCGGGCAGTCTAACTGCCGCGAAACTGGAGCAGTTATACCATACTTCCCAGTGACGTCAAAAAGTTTGTCAACAGATTCCTGAGTGAGCAGACTTTGCTTTCCAAGGATGCGAGTCAATAGCGAAATTTTGGCAAAGTGCTCCAGTATTTCCATCCGAAAAAAGGCCTTCTGAAGGTCAGCTCCCAGGGTGATGGCGCCGTGGTTGGCCAGAAGGATCGCATCATGCCGAGGCACCAGATCATTCAGGCTGTTTGCCAGTTCATCTGTGGAAGGAGTCCCGTAGGGGGCAATCGGAACACAACCCAGCGTCAGGACGACCTCCGGCATCAAAGCTTCACGCAAGGGAATGCCGGCCACTGCGTGTGCCGTGCCGTAGACGGGGTGTCCATGGCAAACAGCGCCCACGTCAGACCTTCCCCGGTAGACAACGACGTGCATCTTGATCTCACTCGAGACCTCCCGCATGCCTTCAAGTCGATCCCCCTCCAGGTTGGTCAACACCAGGTCGTCGGGCTCCAGGTCGCCCTTGCACAAGCCCGTGGGAGTCGCAAGCAGCCGTTCACCCAGACGGATCGACAGATTTCCTTCGTTGGCACAGATCAGCTCCTTGGCATACATCCGCCTGCCAATCTCGCAAATGAGTTCCCGCGCTTGCCATTCTCTCAGCATCGTTCCAAGTTCCACGTTCCCCGTTCCGCGAACTTCGAACGTCCAACTTTCAAGCATCAACTTTGAACTCTCAACCTTCAACTTTCAACCTTCAATTTTCAACCGAGGTTCGACCAGTCCCGTTCGCTATAATGCAAACCATGCTTGCGCGACTGACGGGAACCCTGAATGAAAAGTCGGCTGGACAGCTCATTATTGACGTCGGGGGTGTCGGGTATGAAGTGTTCATTCCCTGTTCGACCTACTATGAACTGGGCGGGGTGGGGGAGAAAGTCACGCTTCGAATCTACACTCACGTGAAAGAAAATGACCTGAGTCTTTACGGCTTCCTGACCCAGCGTGAGAAAGAGCTGTTTAACCTGTTGATTCAGATTTCCGGCATCGGCCCCAAGCTGGGAGTCATCATTTTGTCCGGACTCCCTGCCGAGGAGCTGGCTGAGGCCGTGGTGGCCGGGGACCTGGTGCGGTTGACTTCGATTCCGGGGGTTGGGAAAAAGACGGCTGAGAGGATCGTTCTCGAGCTCAAGGAGAAGCTCGACAAGCTGATCCCGGACCGTTCTCCCGAAGAGGCGAGAAACCTGCCCGGGGGTGTCAACGGGGACGTCGTTTCTGCTCTGGTGAATCTCGGATACCAGAGGACAGCTGCGGAGAAGGCGGTCAGAGAGGTCAGTCTGGAAAGAAGTGACACAGGTTTTGAAAGCGTCTTAAGGGGCGCCCTCAGTCATCTCTCGGGTTCCTGACCGGCGAAAGGTTTGGACGATACTTGATGGAAGAAGAGAATCGCTTTCTAGACCCATCGGTGAAAGACACGGATCGATCGATCGAAAACAACCTGCGCCCGAAGACCTTGAAGGAGTTCATCGGACAACCGACGATCAAGGAAAGCCTGGGAATCTCGATCCAGGCAGCGATCCATCGAGGCGAACCCCTCGACCATGTGCTTCTGTACGGCCCGCCGGGTCTGGGTAAGACCACGCTGGCCCAGATCATTGCCCATGAACTGGGAGTGAATATCAGAAGCACCTCCGGACCGACCATTGAGAAACGCGGGGATCTGGCTGCTATTTTGACTAACCTCGAACCCAACGATGTCCTTTTCATTGACGAGATTCACCGTCTTCATCCGGCCATTGAGGAGATCCTCTACCCGGCCATGGAGGATTTCAAGATCGACATCATGATTGGAGAGGGGCCGGGCGCCCGCTCGATTCCCCTGGACATTCCCCACTTCACTCTGGTGGGAGCGACCACACGAAGCGGCTTGCTAACGTCTCCCTTACGAGCCCGGTTCGGGATCCTGCAGAGACTTGATTTTTACACCCGCAAAGATTTGACGAAGGTGGTGAGCCGATCCGGCGGGATCCTGGGAGTGGAGGTGGATCTCAAGGGCGCTCGGGAAATCGCACGGCGAAGTCGGGGAACTCCCCGGGTCGCCAACCGGCTGCTCCGAAGGGTTCGAGACTACGCCCAGGTCAGGGAAGATGGGTTCGTCAACGACGCCATCGCTCGTCGAGGTCTGGAGTTGATGAACGTCGATTCGCACGGCCTCGACGAAACCGATCGTAAACTTCTTCTGACCATCATTGACAAATTCGACGGTGGGCCGGTCGGAATCAAGACGATCTCGGCGGCCATCGCCGAAGAAACGGATGCCATTGAGGATATTTACGAGCCCTACTTGATTCAGGTCGGTTTTCTGAATCGTACCCGCAGGGGAAGGGTGGCCACCCGCCTGGCCTTCGAGCACCTCGGGAAGCCCTACCAGCCGGTCCCCCAAAAGGGACTCTTCTGAAGTTCGAAGCAGGACACTTCTCCCTTGCCGTTGCCCTTGCCCTTCTTTCGCCTTATTCTCAGCATCTTGATGCAACCTGAGATCTCAAAAAAGGCAAAGGCTTGATCGGCCGGAATGTGAAAAAATAGAAACGGTGACTGAAGAGAATCTGGTTCAGGAAAGACTGGGCAAGGTTTCAAGTGCTCTGGGGCAGATCATCAAGGGAAAAAGCGAGGTCCTTGATCTGACGCTGATCGCCCTTCTGGCCCGGGGACACCTGCTGATCGAAGATGTCCCGGGGATCGGCAAGACCACCCTGGCTCATGCTCTGGCCCGGTCGCTGGAGGGCACCTTCAAACGGATTCAGTTCACCAGCGATCTGCTGCCCTCAGACCTCACGGGAGTCTCGGTCTTCAATCAGTCCAGTCGAGAATTTGAGTTTCGCAGGGGACCTCTGTTCGCCAATGTCGTCCTGGCCGACGAGATCAACCGCGCAACACCGAAAACCCAGAGTGCTTTGTTGGAGGCCATGAGCGAAGGCAAAGTCACTGTGGATGACGAGACTCACGACCTCTCCCAGCCGTTCATGGTGGTTGCCACCCAAAACCCCAGAGAGCACCATGGGACCTATCCGTTACCCGAGTCACAGCTTGACCGCTTTCTGATGCGAATTCGGATCGGGTATCCGGATCTGGACTACGAAAAAGAGATCCTGAGGGAGCAGATCAGCTACGTTTCTGCGGAGGCGCTGACACCTTCGGCCTCGGTGGAAGAAATCATCTCTGCCCAGTCAGCCGTCTCGGAAGTGGCCATGGAAGAGTCTCTCCTCGACTACCTGATGGCGATCGTAAAAGGAACCCGGGAGAGCCCGGATCTGGATCTCGGGGTCAGTCCACGGGGAGCGATGGCTCTTTATAACGCAGCCAAAGCCCGAGCCTTTGTCCATGGGCGTTCCTACTGTTTCCCCGACGACATTAAGACTCTGGCGATTCCGGTTCTTTCCCACCGGGTAATGGTGAGTAGCCGCTACACATCGCCGCTGCCGCGAACCCAGGAGTCCGAAGCCATCATCCGCACCGTTGTGGAGGGGGCAGAAGTTCCCGTTTGAACAGTCGAAGAGTACTCTTCAGTGTCGGGCTCTTACTGACATCCGTGCTGTGTGGTGTCCTGGCTCGATTCGCGGCAGGCCTGGCCGAGGTGGAGTGGGCGCGTCTTCTGACCGTTGCAGCCCTGCTGCTGGCCGCCTTTTCGGTGGCACTGGTGGTGCCCCGGTTCCTGCGGGACAACAAGCCGGGATTGCCGAGAGCGCGCCGAGCACTACAACTCACAGCGCGCGGAATCGTATTCTTGCTGGTCGTTCTGCTGCTGGGGGCGTCGACGATCGACAGCGGAAACAACTTGCTGATTCTGGTCTTGTCAACTCTTGTGGCGGCCCTCCTGGTGTCCGGTTTCGGATCCAATCTTGGGCTTCAAAACCTCCACATCTCGCTCCAGTTGCCTTCTCGGATTCACGCAGGTCAAAAGGCCGTGTTTCTGCTCACTCTGCGAAACCTCAAGCGCTGGGTGCCATCCTTTGGGATTCGGCTGCGTAACCGCCGCTGTGAGGAGGTCGGCGAGGAGTCAACCGACTTTTTCGGGCAGGAGCAGCACTTTCCTTATCTGGCAGCGGGAGGCAGCCTGGAACTGCAGATGGAGACCATTTTCGGAGAGCGGGGAGCCTACTCGCTGGAAGGATTCGAGGTCACCACCAGTTTTCCGTTTGGATTCCTGGTGCGCCGGCGTCACCTCGAAGCTCGGGGCATGATTGTCGTCTACCCACGCCTGCTCGAGACGGAAAACCTGCTCCGCCGTCACCCGTTGCTGCGCGGGACCACCGCCAGGTTCAGGCCAGGACAGGGGCGCGAGGTTTACACGATTCGGGACTATCGCAGTGGAGACCGCAGCCAGTCCGTGCACTGGAAAGCAACTGCCAGGACCGGGCGATTGATGGTCAAGGAGTTTCTGGCTGAGGAAGCACCTCCACATCGGCTTTACCTGTTCAGGGAGATCCGGTCTTGCGAGGATGGGGCCGGTTTTGAGAGTGCCGTCTCAGCCGTCGCGACCATCGTGCAGCATCTCTGGAAATGCCGGCAGCGAGCCCAGGTGTCGTCCACCGAATTCAGCTGTGAGGTGGGAGAACGGAAGGACTATCGGGAGGTCATGCGTTATCTGGCGCTGGTGAGGCCGCTTGCCGGGGCGGATCCGGTTTTGCCTCGGAACGTGCAACCCGGGCAGGTTTTCTTCAGCGCAGCCTGCCCCTGGGGAGAAACTCCTACCGACAGAACGTGGGTGGGGCTGGCGTGAAGTTTGAGAAATCCCTGCACATCTGGACCAGCCTGACGCTTCTTACCGGTGCAGCCGCGCTTCTGGTGTCCGACTCCGTTCATCCCGGGGTCGTCGGCGCCTGTTTTCTCGGGGTTGTTGCGAGCCTCGTGTTTCCAGCCAACATCGGACCGAAATCCCAGACCCTGTTGTTCAGCAGTTTCCTGGTCTTCTTCGTGGTAGATGTACTTCACATCTCGGGATATGTGACAGCCTCGACTCGCCTGATGTTGTTCGTGGGTCTTCTCAAGGTGTGGGCCGGGCGTTCCGACCGCGACTATCTCCTTGTCCTCTCGAGCAGCTTCACACTGGTTCTGGTGGCCGCTTCGGGTTCCGTTTCACCTGCCTTTCTTGCCGTTCTTGTCGCCTTTGTTTTCTTTTCCATTCTCAGCTTTCTCCACTTTGAGACTCGCCGCGCCTATATCGATCACCCGAGAGCTCCTTTTCCGCTCTCCGGCTATGTTGGTGTCTCCGCCGTGGTCACGATCTTGATTGCCCTCGTGGCTACCCCCATCTTTGTCTCCGTGCCGCGCAGCCGGCTGGGCTTGTGGAGTGTCCGAGGCGGTGCTGGCTTCCTGGTATCGGGCTTCTCCGACCACGTGACCCTGGGTGACATCGGACGGATTCTGAGCAGCCGCCAGATCTTTATGCGCATCAGGCTCTCACGGCCCCTTGACCAGATTCCCCCCGACCTGAAATGGAGGGGAGTCGTTCTCAATCACTACGACGGCCGGTCCTGGTCGAGTACCCCCCGGGCGCCGCGGCGAATTTCCCGTAGCCCGGCGAGACAGGGATTTCTGGTTTCCCGGTCACGGCGCAGCAACGAGGAGATTCTGACCCAGATCATTACCCAGGAGTCACCCAACAGAACCATCTTCGGCGCCGACCAGCTGGTCTGGGTGGCGGGTCTTGGAGAGGGTGAGAAGTCGATTCGAGCCGATCACAACGGATCTCTCTTCTTCAGTCGAACCCGACCTCGATCTTTCAGTTACCGGGTGGATTCCGACCTGATCGACCGCACCGAGAAACTCTCCCGCGGGGGAAGCGACAGCCTCCCCCCGGATGTGAGGCAGAGATACCTGCAGCTTCCTCGGATCGACCCCCGGATTGTCGAATTGACAAGAAGGATCACCAGTCCTCGCCCGGATGCGATCTCCAGGGCACTGGCCCTCGAGCGCTTTCTGAAAGAGAACTATTCCTACAGCCTGGAGAACGCTTCGGCTGCCAGCCCGGACCCCCTGGCCCACTTCCTCCTGGAAGGTGGCTCAGGACACTGTGAGTACTATGCTACGGCCCTGGCAATCATGCTTCGCATTGAAGGGATCCCCAGCCGCGTCATCAATGGCTTTCGTCGGGGAGCGCTGAATGTGTGGAGTGAGGACCTGATTGTTCGCCAGTCGGACGCTCACAGCTGGGTGGAAGCACGCTTGCCGGGTGCCGGTTGGATCGAACTGGATGCCACTCCTGCTCAGGCCGGTTACGATGACGGAATCTTTTTTCTGGCTACTCAGATGGGGGACGCCCTGGAGCTCTTCTGGAATCAGCTGGTGTCTTTCGACCGAATCTCCCAGCTCAGTCTGATCGTGGCGGGCCTCCAGGAGGTACGTTCCGGGGTTGAAAGTCTGGGGCAGCTGGTGGGTTCGCTTAGACTCTGGGGAGCAACGATCCTGGTCCGTCTCTACTCCCGCCAGCTTGAGAGCTGGGGGCTTCTTCTGGGGTTCTTGCTTCTGGCATTCTTGATTCGCCCAGCGCTGCGGAGGACGCGTCAACGGCTGAGGCGACTGCAGCGGGGAGGAGTCTCAGGGGTCTCCGGCGAAGCGCGCGCCTATCACCGGCAGTTGGAGAGAGTGTTGCGGAAGCGCGGGCTGGCTCGTCTTACCGCGGAGACGCCTCTGGAGTTCGCGGAGCGAGCCGGTTTCACGCTGAACAGCCGAGTCCCGGTCGAAATTACGAGTCTCTACTATCAGGCCAGGTTTGGAGGCTACCGCCTGAAAGTGTCGGACTTCCAAAGAATCGAGGCCGGGCTGGCCCTGCTGCGCTGAGTTCCGCCTTTCACGTTCCAGGTTCCAAGTCAGTTCGTAACTTTGTCTCCGACTGCCACGGAATCACCGGAGATGATGGTGCCGACGGATGAGCCTTCATCCACTTCGTCCACTTCGTCCAAACGGATCTCACCGATAATGGTGCTGATCTCGCGAAGCACTCTTCCTGTAGCCGGATCCTTAACGGTCCGTGTCACACGCTTCACCTTCAGTAACGCACCCGCTTGCAGTCCGTGGGAAGAGCCCACATTCAGTATGACCATGGACCCATCCACATCCGCTACCATGCCATCGATCTTGACCGTCACTTCGGGGATGCGTTCATCGGCCTCGATGAGCTCTTGAGACAGTTGCTGGACCGCCAGCTCCACGGCTTCTCCGAGAATGGTTTCCCGAAAATCGCTGCTGGACATGTCGATGCTGCCGGCACCGGCCCCACCGCCGCCGCCGCCATAGCCTCCCAGCATCAATCCCGAGCGCGAAGATTCTCCTCTTCCCTTGGCGACCGCCAGGATCTCGCCGGTGGTCGTGTCCACGATTCTGGCATCGATGGCCACTTTGGCTTTCCCCTTCTGAGTCCCGTAGGATCCGCCTCCAAACCCGCCGATTTTGCTAAAGGCACCGCCAATTCCCTTCTTCTTTTTCTCCGTGCCAAACTGGGTAATGGTGCCCACGACCATGGCGTTCACACCCAGTACTTTGCCCACTTTGGCGGCAGACGTCGGATTGGCCCGGCCACTCTCTCCCAGGTCCTGCTCGGCCAGGATTTGGTCCAGGCGGTTGCGCTCGATGACGCGATAGGTTCCCGCGGTGACGAGTTCGTTGACGATCATATCGGAGATGCCCTTGCCGATGTCCCAGTTGCCGCTCCACCACTGCTGGACCGTGCCGAACTCAAAGTTCATCACGGCCACGCGTTTCTTGTCGGCAGCCTGGCCGACGACAGACAAAAGGCTGATGGAACAGATGGTCAAAACAAGTCGTAGCTTCATTTAGGGGCCCTCTCAGAATCCCAGGTTCGAGCAAAACTGCAAGTTCCGCTAGTTTAGCAACTTTGGTTAGTGATCGCAGCACTCGCAACGCGAGCGGTCCCTTTCGGGAGTCGCTGACGCCTGGATCAGAACTCATGACGAGCTACACTAATTGTCCGGTATAATCCGAGGTCCTATGGCAGAACCGCTGATTCTGTTGACCAACGATGATGGAGTGAATGCCCTGGGGCTGGAGATGGCCCGCAGGGCATTGGAAGACCTGGGCCGGGTTGTGGTCGTGGCACCGGTCGAAGAGCGTAGCGGAGCCAGCCACAGCCTGTCTCTCACTCAGCCGGTTCGGATCGAGCACCTCGAATCCGATCGCTATGCGACGACCGGGACACCGGTGGACTGTGTGATTCTCGGCTTCAGAAAGATCCTCGAGCGCTTCCCCGATCTGGTGGTGAGCGGGATCAATCACGGAGCCAATCTGGGCGAGGACGTTTTCTACTCCGGCACGGTGGCGGCGGCTCGCGAAGCTGCTCTACACGAGATTCCTTCTTTAGCGGTTTCCACGCTGGGAAAACAGAAGAGTGATTTCGAGCATGCGAGCGGCGTCCTCGGACGCCTGGTCGAGTCACTCTGGTCTCGGGTCGAAGGGGGCACCTTCCTGAATATCAATATCCCTGAAGGTCGGCCCGACGAGAATCGGTTCACCAGGCAGGGAAGTAAAAGAGTCACGAGTGGAATTGCCGAGAAAACGGACCTTCGCGGTCGCACCTACTATTGGATCGGACCGGACCAGAGTCAGTGGATGATCAGCCCTGACAGCGACTATGAAGCCATCCTCGGCGGACGAGTCTCCATCACGCCGATGCAGCTGGTGCAAACGGATTATCAGAAACTAGCGGACCTTCAACAGCTCGAGTTGGATGCCCTTGACTCGCTGGAGAGCAGCAAGTGACTGCAGTGGTTGGGGCTCGTCGTTACTCTCCGTTTGGCTTGCTGAGACGACTCTATGACTGGGTGCTGAGCTGGGCCCAGCGAAAGTCGGCGTTGTGGGCGCTGTGGGCCCTGGCCTTTGCCGAAGCCTCGTTTTTCCCGATTCCCCCGGACGTGCTGCTGATGGCAATGGCTATCGGTAAGCCGCGCAGGGCGTTCCGGTTTGCCCTGGTCTGTACCCTCGGATCTCTGATGGGCGGTCTGCTCGGCTATCTGCTGGGGTACCAGTTCTATGCTCTGGTTGGAAAACCTATCATCGATTTTTACTCGGCCGCCGATCAGTACCAAAGGGTACGCGAGCTGTTCGAAACCTGGAACGCGGTCGCTGTGGCCGTTGCCGGGTTTACGCCCATTCCCTTCAAGGTATTCACCATCGCCGCGGGGGCGTTTCGGGTCCATCTCCTGACCTTCTTCCTGGCCTCCGCCGCCAGTAGAAGTGCCCGCTTTTTTCTGGTTTCTGGGTTAATCTATTACTTTGGGCCGGCAATCAAAGAGAAAATTGACCGGTATTTCAACCAGCTGACAATTCTCTTTGTGGTGATGTTGGTTGGTGGATTTTTGGTTCTGAAGTATGTAGTTTAGAAAGAAACGGGGCGTGGCGCAGTTTGGTAGCGCGCACGGTTCGGGACCGTGAGGTCGGAGGTTCAAATCCTCTCGCCCCGACCACCTTTTCCCTGAACATGATTCGCTGTCGACGATATCTCCTGGCTGGGCGTGTCCAGGGAGTGGGTTTTCGTTATTATGCCTATCGCAGGGCACTCGAGCTCAAGGTAATGGGCTGGGTACGAAATCTGAATGACGGCCGGGTGGAGTGCTGGGGTGAAGCAACGCCCGGGGCTCTCGAGCTGTTTGAAGAGCATCTCTGGAATGGACCCCGCTGGGGCCGCGTGGAATCTATAGACAAAGAAGATCTGGCTCCCAGGCAATACGCTGACTTTTCGATTGAGGTGTGAAATGGAGGAACTCAAGAGGCTGATCCGTGAGATTCCGGATTTTCCCAAACCCGGCATCCTTTTCTACGACGTGACGACGCTTCTGAAGGATCCATTTGCTTTGCAGGAAGTGCTGCGGCACTTTGAAGAGGCTTTTCGTGGACAGCCGGTGGACAAGGTGGTCGGCATCGAGTCCAGAGGGTTCATTCTGGCTCCCACGGTAGCCAGCCTCCTGAATGCGGGATTCGTTCCGATCCGCAAGGCGGGAAAGCTGCCGGCGGAGACGATCCAGGCATCCTATGAACTGGAATACGGGCAGGACAGCCTGGAAATCCACCGGGACGCTGTTGAAGAAGGCGAGAATGTCTTGATTGTCGACGACCTGATTGCGACGGGGGGGACTGCCAGAGCGGCCCTGGAGCTGGTGCGCAGGCTGGGAGGGCAGGTGACCGCCCTGGCCTTTCTCATTGAGCTGGAGTTCCTCTGCGGCCGAGACCAGCTCGAGAACGTTGAGGTGTTCTCACTGCTGCGCTACTAGTCGCTGGTATCACCCGGAGTCTCCGAGTCGGACTCGCCGCCTTCCGGAGTTGGTTCGGTCTCTTGGCGGGAAGCTGTCTCGCTTTCCAGAAGGGCAATGCGCGCTTCAATAGAGGCAGCATCAGGACCTGATGGGTTCTCTGTATTGAGCCTCTTGAACAGATCCAGAGCTTTGGCCTTTTGTCCCGCCGCGTCGTAAGTCTTGGCCAGGCTGGCCAAGATCTCTGCAGCCGGAACAAGAGTCGACGGCTGGTCCAGGATGGCGTTCCATGCTTCAATTGCTTCCTCTCTCCGGCCCATTTCCAGGGCCAGCTGAGCCACATGATTGCGAGCCAGGTTGCGGAGTTCCATGCTGGACGAGTGATCCACCACCTCTCGGAAAGACTGCCTGGATTCGTCGATCTGCTTCAGCCGCCGTTGCGTCACAGCGACATAGAAATGTGCCAGTTCGCCGACGCTTGACCAGCCCTGCTCCTGGGCAATCCGGCGGAACTCTCTGAGCGCCTGCTGATCGCGCTCCTCTTCACTCGTATAGGGGGGCTCCTGCTCCGGCTGATCCGGGTCCTCGCCCCCTGGAAGAACGGAATTGAAGATTTTCAGGGCTCCGGCCAGTTCTTCCTGGGCGGCAGCCGCGCGGCCGGATCTGATCGCGTCAAAGCCCCAGTACCCGGCACCCAGCAACAAGATGGCTGCGAGGCCACCCAGAAGAGAATTGCGGTATTCGATCACCCACTCCCAGGTTTCGACGAGAAGAAAGCGGATTCGATCTTCTGTGATCTCCTTGCGGGTGAGATGCTTGGGCCTGGCCAATATAAGTACTCTCTTTCAAAACTTTGCGCCTGGCAGGACTCGAACCTGCGACACACGGGTTAGGAACCCGTTGCTCTATCCTTCTGAGCTACAGGCGCTGAAAAGAAGGTAGTTTAGCAAAAAGGCTCGACCTCGTGCTATGGTGGAAGAAGTTGAGGCACCGCTTCTCCAAACCCACAGCACAAACTGTCAGTGGCGTCCTTGCTCCCTACGCGGTGCGGGACGAGCAGAGCCGCGGAAGACGCCACCCGGAAGTTGTCCATCCGTATCGCACAGAGTTTCAGCGCGACCGGGATCGGATTGTTCACAGCAAGGCCTTTCGACGCCTGGAAAACAAGACTCAAGTGTTCGCTCCCCTGTTCTCGGATCATTTCCGCACCCGCCTCACCCACACCCTGGAAGTGACTCAGGTTTCCACCACCATTGCCCGGGCGCTGGGCCTGAACACTGACCTCTGTGAAGTCCTCGCCTTGAGCCATGACATTGGACATCCCCCGTTTGGCCACGAGGGGGAAAAGGTGCTCGACCAGATCATGGGGGAGCACGGCTCAGGCTTCGACCATAATCTCCATGCTCTCCGGATCGTGGAGGATTTTGAGGTGAAATATCCGGCGTTTCGGGGACTGAATCTAACCTATGAAGTCCGGGAAGGGATCGTCAAGCACAGTAGCGACTGGGAGGATTCGACTCGATCCTATATTGACTTGAGCGAATACGAACCCGGCGTCAAACCACCGCTGGAGGCCCAGATCATCGATCTCGCTGACGAAATCGCCTATAACGCAGCGGATCTCGATGACGGGTACGGTTCAGGGCTTCTCCGGGCTGACCTGATCCAGGAGGAAGTCCCGCTCTTCGAGAGGCTCTCCGGGACTGTGAGAAGCGAGTACCCCCGGGCTCAGGAACGAATCTGGGTCAGTGAGACCCTGCGGCGGCTGATTGACTTCCTGGTCACGGATCTGATCGAGTTTACCTGGAGTGAAATCAGGGCCTGCGGCATTCAAAGCGTAGAAGACGTGCGCCGGCAGAAGACGCAGATCGTGTCGCTTAGTCCTCCGACTTCACGGCTGAATCAACGCCTGAAGCGCTTCCTGAACAAGCGGCTTTACGACGACCCGACCCTCAAGCAGGCTCGTTTGTCTGCCCAGGAACTCATTGAAGGCCTGTTCGGGTACTATTTGCTGAATCCAGAGGCTTTGCCCGACCACCACCGATCCCGACTCAGGGCCTCGGAACTGCCGCGAGTGGTTAGTGACTACATTGCCGGAATGACAGACGGTTTCGCCGAGCAACAGCTCCGGAAAATCAACCGAGACTGAGAAACTGAAACCACGTAAACATTTGAATAATAATAAGTTAAGGTCTGTTCATCCGTCTGGGAACTGCTTGACAGAATCACGCCCCGTGCAGTAAGTTTGTCGTTTTTGTAATGGGAGAGTGAGCCCTCATGTTCGTTGAGCTCGGCGTAATCAGGAAAAGCCGGTCGCCTCATCGCCTAGAAGTTGCCTTGTCTCCCGACCAGATTGAACTCGACTCTCAAGAGATCTCTCTGCAGCTGGCGGAACCGGTCAAAGGATTCTGCGAGCTGACCTTGCTGGCTGAGGATCTTGTTCGAGTCCAGGGAGAAGTGAAGACAGAACTAGCCGCTACCTGCAGTCGCTGCTTGAGCGGCTTTTCGAGGCCTGTCGAGAAGTACTTTGACCTGGTCTATGCCCCGGACCCGCAGGTGGATGGAGGCGACGACATCAATCTGAAGTATGACGACCTGGAGCTCGGGTTCTATCGGGATGACAGGATTGATCTTCGCGGTGTGATCCTGGAGCCGATTCTTATTGACCTTCCCATGAAAATGGTTTGTGATCCGGACTGCAAGGGACTTTGCGACCAGTGTGGAATCAATCTCAATACCTCCAGTTGCACCTGTGAGCCGACCACGGACACGCGCTGGGAGGCGTTGGCTGAGTTCAAGAAGAGATTTACTGAAAGTTAGTCGATCATCAATAGGCAAGAGAGGGTTCCGAAATGGCAAATCCAAAGAGGAGACACTCCAAGTCACGTCGTGGCAAGCGGCGGGCACATGACGCCCTGACCGCACCCGGCACGTCGGTCTGCCCGGAGTGCGGATCGATAACCCTTCCCCACCGGGTGTGTCCCGAGTGTGGTTACTACAAGGGACGTCAGGTCCAGGAAGTAGAGGACTAGTGCACTAGTGATCGGGAAACGATGAAGGCATTCGTTTTTCCAGGGCAGGGCTCGCAGTCTCCCGGAATGGGGAAGGACTTGTACGAGGCGTTTCCGTGCGCTCGGGAAGTCTTTGATGAAGCGGATGCAGCTCTGTCTTTCCCGCTCTCGAGGCTTTGCTTTGCGGGACCAGCCGAAGAATTGACGCTGACCGAGAACACGCAGCCGGCTGTTCTCACCGCCTCTATAGCGTCTCTTCGTGTGCTGGAGGACCGGGGACAGCGGGCCGATGTCGTGGCTGGTCACAGCCTGGGAGAGTACAGTGCGGTTGTTTGCGCCGGAGGCATGAGCTTCGGCGACGCCGTTCGAGTCGTGCGGGAGCGGGGAAGGTTCATGCAAGAGGCCGTCCCGGTCGGAAAGGGAGCGATGGCGGCTGTGCTGGGCCTCGATGCAGAGCTCGTCTCCCAGATCTGTGTGGACACCGCCGACTCCGAAGTCGTCTCGCCTGCAAACCTGAACGCACCCGGCCAGGTAGTGATAGCCGGGCATGTCGCCGCTGTGGGAAGGGCTTCCCGGCTGGCGCAGAAACGAGGCGCGCAGCGCGTGCTGCGCCTGTCGGTGAGCGCGCCCTTCCACTGTGCCCTCATGAGGCCTGCCCAAGAGAGATTGGCGGCAGTCCTGCAGGGAGTGGAGTTTCGGGACCTGAGGGTACCCCTTGTGAATAACGTGGATGCTGTCCCGGTTACGGGTGCGGCCGAGGTCCGGGAGAACCTGATTCGGCAGGTGACATCGGTGGTTCGGTGGAGCGAGAGCGTCAGGGAACTGGTACGGCTCGGTGTGGAAGCGGCTGTTGAAGTCGGGCCGGGGCGAGTTCTGACGGGCTTGATCCGAAGAATCGACCGGTCGATTCAGATGCAGTCGATTGGTACCTCGGCACAGGTGGAAAAGTATGTTTGATTTCTCTGACAGAGTCGCCCTGATCACCGGAGCCTCCCGGGGAATCGGCTTGCAGATCGCCCGCGATTTCGCCGCCAGGGGCGCCCGTACCGTTCTCGCTGCCCGCAACCTCGATCTCATTCGACAACACACGGAAATCCTGCAGGCCGGGGGTAAGTCCGCTGTCGGTATGCAGTTGGACGTTACCGACGATGCTTCGATTCGCTCGGCAGTCGAAGAGGTCATCGAGAACGAGGGCCAAATTGACATCCTGGTCAACAACGCCGGTGTGACCCGGGACGGACTGCTCATGCGGATGAAGGACGAGGATTGGGATCAGGTCATGGCCACCAATCTGAAGGGAGTATTCCGCCTGATCCGGAAAGTGATGCCGCACATGCTCAGAAAGCGTTACGGACGGATTATCAACATTTCCTCTGTGGTCGCCCAGACCGGGAATCCGGGGCAGGCAAACTATGTTGCCAGCAAAGCCGGACTGATCGGTCTCACCAAGACCCTGGCCCTGGAAATCGCTTCCCGAAACGTGACGGTGAACGCCGTAGCGCCGGGATTCATTGAAACCGACATGACGGAGGTGCTCCACGAACGCGTGCGCGAGCAACTGGTCAAAACGGTTCCGCTACGTCGTGCGGGAACAGTGGAAGACGTATCCCCTGGTGTCCTTTTCCTGGCATCAGAAGAAGCTGGATATATCACAGGCCATGTGCTAAATATTAACGGCGGCATGTACATGTAGCTTTTCAGTCGGCCATTCAAATGGAGGAGAAATGGCAGTTCAGGAAATACAAGAAAAAGTCAAAGAGATCATAGTAGAACAGCTGGGGGTAAAGTCATCGGACGTCTCAGCCGATGCGAGTTTTGTAGACGATCTTGGGGCCGACTCGCTGGACACCGTCGAGCTTGTCATGAAGTTTGAAGAAGACTTTGACATCGAGATACCAGACGAGGATGCCGAGAAGATTCAAACGGTCCAGGACGCCATAAACTACATCCAGACTCACCACGCTTAGTACTTATATCTCCCAGGAGAACATTCAGTTTGCGAAGAGTGGTCGTCACCGGAGTCGGCCTGGTGTGTGGACTGGGTAACGACACGGACCACACGTGGGCATCCATCCGAAAAGGGGAGAGCGGGGTCAGGAGGATTTCGCACTTCGACCCGAGTGGCTTTCCCGCAACCATTGCCGCCGAAGTCAGGGGTCTGGAGCCTCTCGACTTCGTCGACCGGAAACTAGCCCGCAAGATGGACCGGTTCATACTGCTGGCGGTGGTCGGGAGCGACTGTGCTCTGGAGCACTCGGGACTCGAAATCAACCCTGAGAACGCGAATCGGGTCGGAGTCTACATCGGCTCAGGCATCGGAGGCTTCGGGACCATTGAGAGGGAACACGAGAAGTTCGTAAAGCTGGGACCCAGACGGATCTCACCCTTCTTCATTCCATCTGCGATTATCAATTTGGCTGCCGGACAGGTCTCCATCCGGGTGGGGGCCTGCGGACCGAACTTGGCCAGCTGTACGGCCTGTTCCGCCGGTGCCCATGCCCTTGGTGATTCGCTCAAGATTATCCAGCGTGGAGATGCAGATGCGATGATTGCCGGAGGTTCGGAGGCAGCCATCACGCCCATGGGAGTCGGCGGGTTTGCTGCCATGCGGGCTCTCTCGACCAGGAATGACGCTCCCGAGCAGGCCAGTCGCCCCTTTGACCTTGAACGGGATGGTTTTGTCGTGGGAGAGGGTGCCGGCATCGTGATTCTGGAAGAGCTCGAGTTAGCCCGCCGGAGAGGAGCACGAATCATTGCAGAGCTGGTCGGTTACGGCATGAGTGGCGACGCGCATCACATGACCGCCCCGCCCGAAGATGGCTCGGGAGCTTATCGAGCCATGGAGGCGGCTCTGAATGATGCCGGAATTGAGGGTTCCAGCGTAGACTACATTAATGCCCACGGCACCAGTACTCCTCAGAATGACCGGATCGAGACTCTGGCCATCAAGCGCCTCTTCGGATCGCATGCCTCGCAGCTCGCCGTCAGTTCGACGAAGTCCATGACCGGTCACTTGCTGGGAGCGGCCGGAGGTCTGGAAGGCGGAATTACTTCTCTGGCCATCCGCGACCAGCTCCTTCCCCCGACCATCAACTATGAGAATCAAGATCCGGATTGTGATCTTGATTACGTCCCCAACACGGCTCGAGAAGCCAGAATTGACTATGCCCTGTCCAATTCTTTTGGCTTTGGCGGGACCAATGCCGCCCTTGTCTTCAAGCGGTTTGACAGCTGAAAAGGGTGCTATAATAGGGCTCGATCACCCATGAACACTGACCCCGCGATGTTTGGTGCTCCCGTCCATAAGTACGGTAGCGTCTGTTGGGGGCGAGTCTCTCTTCGGGCAATCCTCTAATCTCTTTTACTCAGGGCTGTTCCCTAAGGAGGCAGCCTCAGGTCCTGTTGGACACAAGAATGGCCGACAAAGATCGAATTCGTAGACTGGGGGCGCAGGACCGGCCGGGACGGCTGGAGCGGTGGTGGAGTGCATGGGCACAGGGGTTGACTTTCAAACAGCTTCTCATCGGTGTTGGAACCGCGTTGATCCTGGCGTTCCTGGTGCTCGGCTACGATTTCCGTCGAATTCCTGATTATGAACCGGGGGCGATTGCCGACCGGGATATCGCGGCACCTCATGACTTCACTGTCAAGGATGCGACGGCTACCCAGCAGAAGCGCGAGGAGAGCCTCGCTTCGGTGCCCGCGGTCTTTGACCTCGACCTGGCCATCAACAGTCGGCTGGAGTCGATTCTACGAAGCAATTTTGCCGAGGCACGAAGGGCTAGTGCCGAACGCCGAGAGGAACTGGGCCTGAGCGATGACCAGTCTCTTGAAGAGGAAGACCGGAACCAGCTGGTCGAACAGCTGAGGCAAACCCTGCCCATCTTTGCCGAAAGAGATTCCGTCATGGAGATTCTCTTTGAGCATGGATTCTCGGCCGAGCTCGAAAGCCAGATGGTGAGTCTGCTCCAGAGCGCCATGAAACATCCGGGGGTTGTTGCCTCCAGAGATCTCCTTTTTATCTATCGTGACCGCAGCATCATTCTTCTCAACAGAATCACCGGAAACGACGAAGTCCTGAGCGATGCCTCTCTGATCCGGGACCTGACCCAGGCGCGGGCGCTACTCCGTCAAAACGAATTTGAACTAACCGCCGTCCAGGGGACCCAGAAGCTGCAGCTGATAGGCTTCCTGGAGGACCGAATCGAGCCCACCGTTCGTTTCAATGAAGATGAGACCCGGCTGCGTGAAGAACTGGCTATGGAGCAGGTTCCGCCCGTTCTCATCCAGATCAGGCAGGGGCATAAGATCATTCGGGCCGGGGATCCGGTTGGCGCGCAGAGCCTCATGATCCTTCGGGAGCTGAAGAGCCAGGAGCAGGCGACTCAGGCGACCGACGAGTTCGTGGGACTCCTGTTACTGGCTCTTTTCTTTGTTTTCGCGCTGTGGCGCTACCTCCTGAGCTATCACGAAAAGCCGGAGGAGGTCCCGGGGCGTTTCTTGCTGGCGGCCTTGATCCTGGTTGTACATCTCGGAATTGCCAAGGCTCACGCCCTGCTGGCCGAGCTCTTTTCCCAGAGCCTCACCATCCAGGCGCTGCAGGACGCTTCTAACTTCTACTGGATCGTCCCGGTCTCCTTTGGTTCCATCCTGCTGGTCTTGTTGGCCGGTGGCCAACTCGCCATTCTGTATTCGCTGCCTGCGTCCGTGTTCATCGGACTGATGACAGGTGAGCTGACCATGGGTGTCTTTACGGTGGTTTCGAGTCTGACAGCCGTCTATGCGCTGCGCCATTACCGCGAAAGATCGGCTGTGGGAAGAGCGGCCGTGATGGTGGGGCTGGTCAACGTCCTGGCGGCTCTGGGACTGCAGCTTCACACCGGGTCCTTCCAATGGGGGGTCTTTGGCGTCCGCACCTCACTGGCTCTGCTGAGCGGCATTATCTCGGCCATGCTGGCGGCTCTGCTGCTGCCGCTTCTGGAAACCCTGTTCAAGATGACCACCGATATCCGCCTCCTGGAGTTGTCCAATCTGAACAGTCCGATTCTGCGGCGTCTGGCTCTGGAAGCTCCGGGAACCTATCACCACAGTCTGAATGTCGGCGTGCTGGCGGAGGCCGGAGCCGAGGCGATTGGAGCGAATCCTCTGCTGGCCAGAGTGGGGGCCTATTACCACGACATCGGGAAGCTCAAGAAGCCGGAGTACTACGTCGAGAACCAGATATACATGGCAAACAAGCACGAGGGCCTTTCACCCAGTATGTCCAGTCTGATCCTGGCCAGCCATGTCAAAGACGGCAAACAGATGGCCAGCGAGATCGGTCTGGCACCGGACGTGGCCGCCCTGATACCGCAGCATCACGGGACCAAGCTGATGTCCTTCTTTTACCAGAAGGCGAAACAGGCAGCCCGCAGCACAGATACGGAAGTGGGGGAAGAGGAATTTCGCTATCCAGGTCCAAAGCCGCAGACCCGGGAGGCTGCCATCATGATGCTCGCGGATCAGGTGGAAGCTGCTTCTCGGACTCTTCAGGATCCGAACCCCGGCCAGATCCGAAGCATGATCCGGCGGCTGATCCAGGGAACGATCCAGGACCGGCAATTTGACGAGTGTGACATCACGACACGAGATCTTGACCAGATCACACGCTCCTTCGAGAGGGTCATTACCGGGATGTATCACCATCGGGTTGACTATCCCGGTTTTGATTTTAATAAGCGAGTTGAGCACGAGCAGCCAGAAGATCAACCTGTTCAATAAGCAGGGGCAGGACCTCGACGCCAGGGACCTGGAGGGCTTTCTCCATCAACTGGCTGAACGGCTGGCGGTGGCGGACGGGTTCTCCGTGGTGCTGGTTAGCGATGACATGATGCAGGAATATAATTGTCTGTACGCGGGCAAGGAAACTTCGACGGACGTGCTTTCCTTTCCCGCTGAGCAAGATTGGCCCATGGAGACTCCCTATGCGGGTGATGTCCTGATCTCGGTTGAGACAGCCCTGCGTCAGACCCGGGGAGACCTTACGAATGAATTGAAGGCGTTGAGTCTTCACGGCCTCCTCCACCTCCTTGGATACGACCACCACAGCGACGACGGAGAGATGGCCCGGCTCGAAGAAACGCTCAAGAAGGAGTTTCGTCTGGCTTGAGCTTGACTCTGATCCTGTTTTCTTCACTGGCCCTGATCTTCCTGTTCTGGCTGTCCCTGCTGGAGAGTTCCATCTCTCGACTCTCACAGGTCGCTTTGCGAGTCATGCTGGAGAAAGATCGCGACCAGGAAACTGGGTTGTTGCAGGATCTGCTGCGTGATCGCACCCAGTTCCTGGTCCCCCTTCAGTTTGCAATTCAGGCTCTCACCGTGGTCATTGCCGTCCTGATCGCCAAGCTGCTTCTGGATCTCGGGTTGGCCTATGCCGTGCTCTGGGCGATTGCCTCTGCCGTGGTGCTGATGGGGCTTGTCCGGGAGATCGTGCCGAATTGGCTGACGCAGAAGGATCCAGAGAGGTGGGTGAAGAGGCTTCTCTCCCTGTGGAGCAGGACCTACCAGTTCATCTCCCTCTTCGCAGCCCCCATTCTGTGGGTCTTGAGGTTTCGTCAGGCCAGGGTTGGGGAGCCTCCGACCCGAAACGGTGGAGAAGCTTCCGAAGAAGAGATTCAGGCCTATCTGGATGTCGGTGAGGAAGCCGGTATTTTTGAGGAGCATCAAACCGGGCTCATTCAGAGTGCCCTGGAATTCAGGGGCACGCTGGTGCGGGAAATCATGACCCCGCGCTCCCGGATTATCTCGATTGCCGAGTCGGCCACCACTTCGGAGCTGGCGGAGCTGATCGCCGGCAGCAAGTTCTCCAGGGTTCCCGTCTATCGGGAGACAGCCGACAACATTGTGGGCGTCGTCTACGTACGCAACCTGGTCTCCTATCTTTCCAAAGGCAAGGGCTCTGATCCGATTACCCGTCTTCTCAAGGAAGTGTGGTTCGTGCCGGAGACCAAGAAAACGACAGAGCTTCTGCAGGAAATGCAGCGGGAGTCTCAGCCGCTGGCCATTGTGGTCAGCGAATATGGATCGGTGTCGGGCCTGGTCACGATCGAGGATCTGGTGGAAGAAATCGTGGGTGAGATTTACGACGAAGACGAACCCCACGAGGTGGCCCCCGTTGACGAGGGGGGGGGTGCGTATCGCGTCCAGGGAGCCATGGAACTTTCCCGCCTGGAACAGGTTCTCGGGATTGATCTGGGCCACAGCGATGCCACCACCATTTCGGGGCTGGTGGTCGAGCACCTGGGCCACGTGCCTTCTCGTGGCCAGGAAATCGAGGTGAATGGGATTGCCGTCAAAGTCCTCGACGCAGACCGAAAACGGATCAAGCTGATGCGCATCAGTTAAACTATGCCCAGGAAGGATCCGACTCGGCCACACGTGACTTACATGCGCCGGGCTCTGCGCTTGGCCAGGCGGGGAGCCGGCCGGGCCAGCCCCAATCCGATGGTTGGAGCCGTGGTGGTCCGCGGTGGTGAGACCGTGGGGGAGGGAAGTCATGTCTTCTCAAAGCGCGATCATGCTGAGGTCGTCGCTTTACGCAACGCTGGTGAGCACGCCCAGGGATCGGATCTCTATGTGACCCTGGAGCCGTGCACCCACACCGGGCGAACCCCTCCCTGTGTGGATGAGATCATTCGCGCTCGGATGAGACGGGTCTATGTAGCCACCCGGGATCCGAATCCCCGGGTGAACGGGAAGGGGATCGAGCGCCTGGAGGCGGCGGGGATCACAGTCCACGAGGGGCTGTGTGAGGCCGAGGCTACTCGTTTGAACGAGCCCTTCTTTCATCTGGTGCGAACCGGCAAGCCGTTTGTCACCCTGAAGCTGGGCCTTTCGCTGGACGGCAGAATTGCCACCAGCACGGGATCCTCCAAGTGGATCACCGGCGACAGGGCCCGCCGCGTCGTTCACCGGCTCCGCTATGAGCACGACGCGATTCTGGTGGGAATCGGGACAGTTGCCCAGGATGATCCTTGGCTGGATGTGCGCGGACCGAGGAAAAACCGGATCGTGAAAATGGTCCTCGACAGTGAGCTGCGGACCAAGCCCGGGGCTCGATTGTTCCGGTCTGGAGATCCGGTCGTGGTCTTTCACTCCGAGAAGGCCTCGGAAACTGGATGTGGCGGGCTTTCAAAAGCCGCCGCCCTGGTGGGTGTTGCCCGAGGCTCGGAGGGTCTGAAGTGGGCTGAAATTCTGAAGGAAACAGGCCGGCGCGGCTTGAACAGCCTGCTCATTGAAGGAGGCGGAACAGTGGCTGCTTCGGCCCTCCGGGCCGGGGCCGTACAGCGGATGCTGCTGTTCTACGCGCCCAGGATCATCGGGGGAGACGGCCTGCCCGGGTTTGGTCCCCTCGGCGTCAAGAGCCTGGAAAAAGCCTTCCGGGTGAACCTCACCCGAATTCGCAGACTGGGGGAGGACTTTCTGCTGGAAGCGCGGCTCGACTGACGCAGGTACCTGGGTGCCAGGCTACTCCAGGAGGAGAGCGTCGACCAGAGAGTCCGGGTCGGAGATGAAGAACTGCTTCTTCTCCACCTTGACGACCCCCCGCGCTCTGCATGCTGCTCAGGACTCGAGTGGCGGTTTCTCTGGAGATCCCGGTGATGTCGGCGAGCTCCTTGTGAGTCAGCCTCAGGTTGATCTTGACGCCACCCTCGGTCTCGATTCCCTTTCTCTGGCAAAGCTGGTAGAGAGCCGTCCGGATGCGGGCATCTGCATTGTGGAAGGTCAGCACTTCAATCTGTCCCCAGGCATCGCGGCACCGCGCGCAAAGCATCTTGAGCACGGCTCGATTGATGCTGGGCTGTTCCAGTAACTCGATGAAATTGTCTCGAGTGACAGTCAAGATACGAGAGGGGATCACGGTTGTCACGGTTGCCGGCGAAGTACCCCCGTCGATCAGGGACATCTCTCCGAAATACTCTCGTGCTTCGTGAAAGGCCAGGATCATCTCTTTTCCATTGGGAAGCAGACGCGAGACTTTCACTCGTCCTTCCTGGACGATGTACATGTAATTCCCGGTATCTTCTTCGAAGAAGACGATCTCATTCTTGACGTACGCACGTTCCCGGAAGCGGGAAGCCACGATCGCCAGTTCTTCTTCGCTGAGATCTTCAAAAAGGGTTACGTTCTTTAGAAATGATGTGTCAACGCTCATAGACTTCCGATTCCAGGAGTTTCGCCAAGGGGTCCATCGAATAAAGCTCTTCCAGTAATCTCAACTCGCCGGCGACGCGCTCAAAGCCGGTCGGTCCCGACTCCTCTACCTTGTCGATCAACGGTTCACCGTTGATCGACCGTGGGAGCCGGCCTGCATGTCGGGCTCCTTTTCTGGCCAGGTAATGACCCAGTACCCGGATCGCCGGGTAGAAGAAAAACACATTGGGCCCAGGCAACGGTGTCAGGATACCACCGAGCCCCGCCACAATAGCGTCCAGGATGAACCATCTGGTGTGCTTCCCATGGCTTACCTGCAAGTGTTTCAGGAGGTCTCTCTCGACTCGATCCGGTTCAAAACTGACTGCGTGAAACACGGAAAGTTGCTCTGCGTGGCGCAGTTGTCCGAGCATTCGTTCCTGGTAGGCAAAGTGCCGCCGCAGCCGCCGGTAACCATCCACAATCCGCGATCGCAGGCGGGTCCACCAACTTCCTTCCTGGGTTTCGGCAGGATCCGGGCGATCGACTCGCTGCAGAAGGAAGTGAGCCCGCCCATCCGGGCTGCGAAAGACGAGAAGATTCATTTCTTGTTCCGTTCGCGTCGGATGGCCCGCAGCAGGCAGACAACAAAGCCTCCCCACACCACGGTGAGGACCACTACCAGCGTCACCAGAGTTGCCGCTTTCATGGTTTGACCGTTCTCTTGATAATGAGCGAGTTCATGGAGATCAGGACCAGCAAAACGATTCCCCATTGGAACAGACAAGTGCCGACCGATTCGGGCACCAGCGGATTCCACCAGTTCTCGGGGTCTGCAGTAATCACCTGGGCAAACCACCAGGTCACCAGAACCACCACCTGAAGAGGGATCAGGTACTTCACGGTCAGGCTCCACCAGCGCCCCACGTGAATGTCACCCGACTTGTTGATCAGCTCGTGCCGGAACCTGTTCGCTCCGTAGCGAGTCGCAATCAGAGCCATGAACAAACCAGCCAGAATCAGTCCCATACCCCATACCCAGTCCTGGTTCAGGAAGATGTCCACACTCAGTGCAGACGGCAAACCAAGAAGGAAAGTCCCACCGTAGACGATGAGAATGGCGCGCTTCCGCGTGAGCTTCATATCCATGAGGATGCGGGTGGCCAGTTCCACCATGGAGATGAGTGAGCTGATGGCGGCGAAACTCAGGGCCAGGAAAAACATCCCGGCAAAGATCGTGCCACCGGGCATCTGGGCAAAGAGTTGGGGAATCCAGATGAAAGTGAGACCGGTATTGGCGGGTCCGGGAGTCTGAATCAGTTCCTCTGCGTTCCCCGGTGCCAGCGCAAAAACCGTGCAGAAGACCGTAATGCCGGCCAGCAGGGACACGGAATTGTTGCCGAAACCAATCAGGGCCGCATTCAACGGGACATCTTCCTGAGGCCGCATGTACACGGCGTAGGTCAGGATCAGGCCCCACCCGGCCCCGGTATCCCAGGCATTCTGAGTGAGGGCTTGCAGCCACACCGCTGCATCGGTCAGCTCCCAGAAATCCGGAGTGAACAGAAACTCCAGCCCCTTGAAGGCACCCGGCAAGGTGACGGCGCGGACTGCTGAGACGACAATCAGCAGCAGCAGCCATGGAACCAGGACTCGATTGACCCGCTCGATACCGGAGACAACTCCCCGTGAAACCACCAGAATACAAATGGAGATGGCGGCAAAATGGAAGACAATCGGTTGCCACTGGGAGCCGGTGAAGGATTCCCAGTGGGCCGAGTGGTCGGAAACCGACAGGAGCTGTCCGCTGGCTGCCAGCAGGAAATAGCGAATGCACCATCCCGCCACAACCGAGTAGTAGAACATGATTCCGATCGCTACAACCCCAATGTACCCACCCATCCAGGCAAATCGGGGCCCCATCATCTGGGCGAAGGAGCCAACCGTCCCCTGACGGGTTTTCTTGCCAATGGCGAACTCGGCCATGATCAACGGAAGGCTCCACAAGAAGAGGAACACGACCCAGGGGATCAGAAATGTCCCTCCGCCGTTGGTGGCAGCAATACGCGGGAATCTCCAGATGTTGCCGGTTCCCACGGCAATGCCGATGACCGACAGGATCAGGCCCGAGCGCGAAGAGAAGCGTTCCGTGGTACTCATCTCGATTCAGGGGCGGAGAAGAGCCACTGGAGAACTCCAATCGTATTCAGGAAAACCAGCAGGATCAGGATCGGGCAGAAGAACTTGACAAATACTGGCCACAGTTTCCCAAAGGGCCCTGTCAGTGTCCCGGATCTGCCCTTCTCGATTTCGGTCAACGCAGGTTGCGTCTTCCAGCCGAATCCAAGAAACAGGCAGATCATCAGGCCGCCCACAGGCAGCCCGACATTGAGGAAAACGTTGACCAGGGTGTCGATCCAGCTGGGATCGTAGGCCACGACCAGCGAGAGGAGGGCGCCGACGATCCCCATTCCAATGGCGGCCCGGCGGCGCTCGATGCCCCATTCGTCGAACAGGTATGCGACCGGAACTTCCAGCAGCGAAATGGTTGACGTCAGGGCTGCGATACTCAGCAACACAAAGAAAAGGAGGCCGAGCACCGCCCCCACCGGTCCCAGCGTGTGAAAAAGGCTGGGCAGGGTGTTGAATACCAAACCCGTGCTGGAAACCAGGTTGCCCTGATCGTCAAAGATCTGAATGCCGCTGCGCTGGGCCACGAACATGGCCGGTATGATCAGAAAACCGGCCAGGAAGGCGATAGAGATGTCGGCTCCCGTTACGAAGGCGGCCGCCCTGGGTATGTTCTGCTTTCGGTTTAGATAAGAGCCATAGGTGATGAGCGTTCCAATCCCCAGGGAAAGAGAGAAGAAGGCCTGTCCCATAGCGTTCAGGACCAGCCGAGGATTGATCTTGGAGAGATCCGGTTGCAAATAGAGGCGCAACCCTTCACGACTTCCCTCCTGGAAGATCACGTAGGCGATCATGGTCAGGAGAATCACCAGCAGAGCTGGCATCATGGTCTTGGTGGCCCTTTCAATTCCCGATGCGACACCGCCGGCCACAATCGTGACCGTGGCCACCATGAAGAGGCAGGAAAAGAGTGCGTTCTTGTGCCCGTGTGAGAGATCGGACAGCACCTGGCTCAACCTCGTAGCGCCGGCTGCATAAGTGACTTCCTCGAAAACATAGCCAAGCGTCCATCCGGCGATTACATTGTAAAAGGCATGGATTCCGATTCCGCACAGGATTCCCCAGAATCCGATGAGCGGGTACACGCGGCTGCCGGGGCCAGAGCGCGAAGGGCACCAACCGGGTTTCTTCCCGTGTGACGTCCAATGGTCAATTCGGCGACGATCAGTGGATAGCCGACGCTGAAGCAGCACACAAGATAGACGAGCAGAAAAGCAGCCCCGCCGTTGGAGGCCACCTGGTTGGGGAAGGCCCAGATGTTGCCCAGTCCAACCGCCGAGCCGGCGGCGGACATGATAAATCCAAGTCTCGAGTTCCAGGTTCCGCGGTCGGCTGAAGCTTCCACTGTGGAGGACTCTCTCTTAGTACTCACACTGAAGACGGTCAGGGGCCGTCAAAGTCAAACGACTCCAGGAAAACAGTTGATACCCTGCCCTCCTGAAAGTCTGGACCGGCGATGATTTTCTTGTGGAGTGCAATGGTGGTCTCGATGCCTTCAATCACGAACATGTCGAGAGCTCGATCCATCCGTCTAATCGCCTCACTTCGGTCTCCACCCTTCACGATCAGCTTGGCGATCATCGAATCGTAGAAGGGACTCACGGTCATGCCGGCATAGGCCATCGAATCGACGCGAACCCCTGGCCCGCCGGGGGCGTGGTAGGCGCTGATCCGGCCGGGAGAGGGCTGGAGCGTGCTCGGAGATTCCGCGTTGATCCTGCACTCGATGCTGTGGCCCTCCAGCCGGACGTCCTCCTGACGAATGGAGAGGGGTTTTCCGGCCGCGATCCGGACCTGCTCTTTGATCAGGTCGATCCCGGTGACCTTTTCGGTCACAGGGTGTTCGACCTGGATTCGAGTGTTCATCTCAATGAAGTAGTAGTTGCCCTGATCATCGAACAGGAACTCGACAGTTCCGGCATTGACATACCCGATGGAGGCCACGGCGCGGCTCACCAGGTTTCCCAGAGATTCGCGCAGTTCGGGCGTCATGAGAGGACTCGGGCACTCCTCGAGGAGCTTCTGATGGCGGCGTTGAATTGAACACTCCCTCTCTCCCAGGTGAACGACGTTCCCATTCTGATCGGCCAGCACCTGGAATTCAATGTGGCGGGGGCTGCTCAGGTAGCGCTCCAGGTAGACCTCATCCCTGCCAAAGGCGCTTTGCGCCTCTGAGCGGGCGGTCCCGATGGCTTCAACCACCTGGCCAGAGTTCTTTACGATCCTCATTCCCCGGCCACCGCCTCCTGCAGAGGCCTTCACAATCAGCGGAAAACCAACTGAGTCCGCAGCTTCCAGCATCTCGGCCTGCGATTCGCCCACAACTCCGGTGCCCGGAATGATGGGCAGCCCTGCCTGCTGGATCACTTCGCGAGCCCTGGCTTTGTCTCCCATCAGGCTGATCGATTCCGAGCTTGGACCAATAAACGTGATGCCGCAGGTCTCACAGACTTCTGCAAAGTCGGGATTTTCAGCCAGATAGCCGTAGCCCGGATGGATCGCTTCCACGTCGGTGATTTCGGCGGCACTGATAATACTGGGAACGTTCAGGTAGCTCTCAGTGCTGGGAGCCGGGCCGATGCACACCGCTTCGTCGGCAAACCGCACGTGCAGCGAGTCCCCGTCCGGCTCGGAGTAGACAGCCACGGTGGGGATCCCTAGCTCCTTGCAGGCGCAGATGACGCGAAGAGCGATTTCACCGCGATTCGCTACTAGAATCTTCTTGAACATCTGATTGAGAGGAGAGTCGAATTTCAAGAAGGGCTTCGCCGTACTCTACCGGCTGGCCGTTCTCGACCAGTATCCTGACGACTTCCCCCTCGACATCCGATTCGATCTGGTTGAAGATCTTCATTGCTTCGATGATGCAGATCACCTGCCCGGTCTGGACGGGACTGCCTGGCTCTACCAGCGGGTCGGCGTCCGGTTTGTGTGTGAGATAAAAAGTTCCCACGATGGGAGCCGAGAACACATGAAGCTGTTCAGCTTCCTCCTCAACTTCCTTTTCCGGCTGTACTTCGACACCTTCAACCGGTTCTACTACTGAGCCGGCTTCCCGAGCCGTGGCCGGCGGCGGCGGCGCGACCGGAGGCGCTGCGCTGGTCGCTTTCTTCACGCGAATTCGCGTGCCCGCCCGTTCCAGCTCGAACTCTTCGATCTGAGATCGTTCAATCAGCTGTATGAGTTCCTCAATCTCTTTCATCTGCATACACTTTTCCCATTCTCGCGAGAGTCGCCATTGTCTGTGGTCAAAGAGGATTAGTCAATCTTCTTGTTCGTGGGCAACCGATTGAAAACAGTCTCCGTCTTACCCTTGCCTTTGCCTTTGCCTTTGCCCTTGCCCTTAAGAGTCAATCCGCAGCACTTCGCAACCGGATTCCGTCACAATGACAGCGTCCTCCCACCTCACGCCGTACTGCCCCGGAAGATAGATTCCCGGTTCCACCGTAAAGACCATGCCTGGCTCCAAGAGGACGGAAGAGTCTCTGTGAATCCGGGGCAACTCGTGAATCTGCAGTCCCAGGCCGTGGCCGAGACTGTGTCCAAAGTGTTCTCCATAGCCGTGCTCGGCGATGTAATCGCGGGCCAGAGCGTCAATTGCGGCAGCGTGGATTCCCGGGCGGACTGCCGAGATGGCTCTCGCTTGAGCTTCTTTGACGATCCTCAGTTCGTCAGGTTCGTCGGAGCCCTGGCGCAGGCACACCCTGGTGGTGTCGCTGTGGTAACCGCCCACGACAGCTCCAAAGTCAACCAGCAGCAGGGAGGAATCGTCGATGCGCTCGGGAGTTGGCCGAGCATGAGGCAGTGAAGAACGAACATCACCGGCCACAATGGTTTCAAAAGCGGGCCCCTCAGCCCCTGCCCTCCGGAGTTGATATTCGAGCAGGCCTGCCAGTTCCAGCTCCGTTCCTTTCCAGACAAAATCTCCAAACGTGTCATGGTAACCACTGCTCGCCACCTCGAAGGCCCGACGGATTTTCACCAGTTCATCCTGGCTCTTGACCTGTCGCAGGTGTTCGACCAGCCCAGAGGTTGCGATTAGCCTCTTCCTGGAGAGCTCCGACTCCAGGGTTTTTACAAGCCCGTAGGTCAGATGATCCCCTTCAAATCCCAGCCGGCCCTTCTGCTTAGGTCCTCCCGAGAGGAATTCCACGAGCAACGTATCGGGTATTCGACGTGCTAACTCCACCCGGCAGTTGACTGCCTGTCGGGAGGCCGCTTCAAAGTATCTCGAATCCACCAGAAGGGTGGTTTCTCCCTCCCAGGTGACGCCAAAGGCGATGCTGGCGTCGAGGTTAAACAGATAGCGAATGTTGGCTCTCCGCGAGCTGAGGAAGCCATCCAGCTCATTTTCTTCAACTGCTTTCAGAAAGCGGCGGTAGCGCACCTGGAATTTATTCATGTTTAAGCGGACAGTTTACTCTGGTACATGTTCTTCTTGCCCTTGCCCTTGCCCATGCCCCCCCTGCTCGACAACAGGTGGCAGAGTAGACTGTCCCTGCAAGAAGTCGAAGCTCTGGATCTTGGAGGTCAGAAAGAACAGAATCTCCCGAGTTTCCCGTTGTTTGGAAGTCTTGCGAAAGGCCGCTCTCAGTATGGGAATGCGTGACAGTCCCGGAACTCGGCTGGAGGATTGCCGGTCTGTCTCAACCAGTATCCCCCCAATCACCGCTGTTCCACCGTCAGGAACCAGGACCACTGTGTCGGCTTCGCTTGTCAGGATGGTAGGAATGCCGAACACGGTCTGTGTGAAATCGGGAACATTATTCTCCAGTTTGAGCTTGAGGAGAACGGTTTTCTGACCGCTTATCCGGGGCTTGACCGTCAGGCGCAGAGCGGCTGTCTCGAAGCGGACCCGGGTCGAGAAGTTGGAATGAACCGGTATGGGGATCTTGGAGCCCTGCGTGATGATCGCCTCCGTATTGTTCTGGGCGCTGACCCGGGGTTTGGAGAGCATGCGGGCCTTGCCCTGAATCTCACCGGCGCTAAGTACGGCATCCAGCCTGAGGGTGTCAATGAGGCGGCCGCTCATGAAGGAAAGCACTCCATTGCTTGCCGAACTCGGGTTCTGAAAACGCCCTGTCGCCCGATTTCTAGCCCCGGGAGAGCCGATCTGAAATCCGAACTCGGTACCAATCTCCCTGGCAAAGCCGGTTGTCACCTCCACAATTCTGGCCTCGATCTCAACCTGGGGATCGGGAACGTCCACCACCGAGAGCATTTTTCCGAGGCGCTCTAGGTTAGCCTCCAGATCCGTGACAAACAGGGTGTTTGTTCTCTCGTCAACGACCAGTGTTCCCTGCTCAGAGAGAAAGGAACCGCGCTTCTGAATCTGTTCAGACAGAGTCCTTGCGTTGGCATAGTTGAGCTGCCGTACCAGAGTTCGTCCGGGTGCCGCTTGTTTTCTGGTTTCACTCTCCGGTCGGTCCGCTTCCTCCTCTTTTTGGGCGGTCTGGTGAGTCATGATTCGGATGAGCTCGCCGCCCTCGGTTTTGGCCAGCCGGTGGCTCTCCAGCACGGTTTCCAGGATCCGAGTGGCCGCTAACCTGGTGACGTCCAGGGTGAGGGCCCCTTTCACATCGGGATCGACCACGATGTTCAGATCCGACAGTTGTGCCAGCAGGCGAAAAAAGTCGGAGAGTGAAGCCCGTGACAATCTTATGGAAATCAAGTCGTCCGGTTCGTCTTGCCCGCGTTTCAGGGGGGGGCGATCAACCCGGGATCTGGAAGAATGTAGGTCATTCCATTTTTCCCGTCTACGAGAAGGAGGCGGAGATGTCCCCGTGCACCCGTTCCTCGAACCCTGGTTTCAGGAATCTGGGCCCGATGGCTCTCCAGTCTGTCGACGTTTGCAGTTGGCGAAAGGCCCTGCTGTTTTTCCACCCGCGCGGGAGAAAAGGGGTCAACAGGGGGATCTTGTCCAAAGACCGTCCCGCTGACCTGCACGATCAACAGCAGGATCCGGGTTTTTTCTCCGACTCGCAAAGGGCGTGCATTGCGGCGCCCGCTTGACCCCCCGGTTCGGCTCATCGGATATCGTCCTCCCTGGTAGGGGCAGCCAGATGAAGAGATAGCCGTAGCTGGCGCGGAGACTTGCTCCGGGCTGAGGCCGGGCTCATCGTCAGACTCCGGATGTGGATGATCCGCTCGGAACTGCTCATCTCTCGGAGAAAGACCAGCAGCGGCTGAAAGGAAGCTTTGAGATCACATTTCCAGTACCTGAGGGAACCCGATCCACTTTCCTTGGAAGCTGCGGAGAAAGTCTCGATGCGTACCTTGGCGGAGCGGGCGATTCGGTCTATGTGCGGCAGCAGAGATCCGCCCCCTTTCGCGACCCACAGCATCCGACTCAGGGTGCGCAGTTCGCGCTCCAGAGCAGGCAACCTTTGTTCGAGTTCTCGGAGGCGGGCCTCTTCGTCATGGATTCCGGCCAGGCCGGATTGAGCTTTCTCGATCTTCTGTTGCAGGCGCACGGATTTCTGTTTCACGGAAGAGACATAACCGAACCACAACCACAGAGAGGCCAGGACAGAGATCGTGATCGGCAACCGCAGCCGGCCTCGCGTCGCCTTGTGTGAAGCTGAGGGAACGGGTTCACGGATTCTCATTGGGTTCCAACAGAGCCTTCATTTCGAACTCCCAGAGTCCTGTCTCCTGGTCCTGCGAACGGCTCCGGAGCTGCACCTGTTTGAGAAGTGGGGATCGCTGGAGGGATGCAATGAGAGTTCCGACCGGGGCTGCCTGAAGAGACTGTCCTCGGATCAGGAGTCCTGACGGGTCCAGGTGGACTCGGGTCAGCCACAGACCTCGAGTTCTCGAGGTGCTCCGCCCGATAGTCTCCAGCAAGTGAGCGGCCAGCGGTCGGCGCTGATCCAGGTTCCGGATGGTTTCGGCAGCGGCCTGTAGATCTCGCTCTCGCTCCTGCAGAGCCCGTAGGCGCTGCCCAATTCCCCGGCCCATACCCAGTTGACGATCCACTACCGTCAGTTGCTCCTGTTGGCGGCCAGTCTCCCGGGAGGCTCTCAAACCCCACACCACCAGAAGCAACGGGGGCAAGGCGACAGAAAGAGCAACCCTGAGGGGGAGCCGAGAGCTAGCTGAAGGAAGTTCGCCCAAACCGTTGGCAGCTCCCGCTCCTGAATCCGAGCCGGGGCGAATCATGACGATGTCGCCGTGCTGAAACTCCTTTTTCCCCATGCTCTTCACCCGGGCCCGCACTCTGCTCACGCACGCTCTTTTTGAGGGGGCCGCAGCTTGCCCGATTCCCGGGTTGGCGGCCCGATCCTGCTATCTCAATGAACGCCACAGGGAGGAAAAGTGCGAGCCTGAGAGGCCTCGTTTTGCAGGGCGATTGAGCCACTCGCCTTTGCCTTGACACCGGAGGAGGGGCTCCTGTACATTTGGCGTTTGCTTTTTCTCGCTGGAAGGACGAGGAATGAAGACATTTGTACCGAAGCTGAAAGACATAACGCAAGACTGGCATCTCGTGGACGCTGAGGGACTGGTCCTGGGGCGCCTCGCGTCGCGGATTGCGTCCATCTTGATGGGCAAGGGAAAACCGATCTACACGGATTTTCTCGACTGTGGAGATTTCGTCATCGTAGTGAATGCCGAAAAGGTCCGGCTGACGGGAACCAAGCTCTCGGACAAAATCTATTATCGGCACAGCGGGTATCCGGGTGGCTTGAAACAGATGACCGCTGCTGAAGTCTTGGAGAAACATCCGGACCGCTTGATTCGGTCTGCAGTCAAAGGGATGCTTCCCAGGAACAAGCTGGGCCGGAAGATGCTCTCGAAACTGAAGGTATACGCAGGCGGCGACCATCCTCATCAGGCCCAGCAACCCAGGACACTGTCACTATGAACACAATCGAAAAAGTTCAATACTGCGGAACCGGCAAGCGAAAGACAGCGACTGCCCGAGTATTTCTGATGCCGGGAACCGGGCAGTTTGTTGTGAATCGCGCCGACTATCAGGAGTATTTCACGAGCCAGACGCAGCAGAAGATCATCGCGGAAGCTCTCCAGGAGACTGGACTCTCCGAGAAATTCGATGTTTATGTGAACGTAAAGGGCGGCGGAACGACCGGGCAGGCGGGGGCAATTCGAATGGGCCTGGCGCGGGCGCTGCTGGATTTTGATCTGGAACTTCGACCCCAGCTGAAGAAAGCTGGCTTTCTCAGAAGGGATCCTCGAATGAAGGAACGGAAGAAGCCCGGTCAGCCTGGGGCCAGGAAGCGGTTTCAATTCTCTAAGCGGTAGATTCGGAGGACTTCTTGGCAGCGATTTCCATAAAGCAACTTCTGGAAGCTGGTGTTCATTTCGGGCATCAGACGCACCGCTGGAACCCCAAGATGCGCGATTACATTTTTGGGGAGCGAAACGGCATCTACATCATCGACCTGCAAAAGACGCTGGGGCTTTTCAAGGAGGCAGTCCAATTTGTCTCCGATGTCTCAGCCAGCGGCCGATCCATCCTCTTTGTAGGAACCAAGCGACAGGCCCAGGAAACGGTTGAGGAGGAAGCCACTCGGTGTGGAATGTTCTTCGTGACGAATCGCTGGCTGGGTGGCCTTCTGACCAACTTTGCGACCATCACCAACAGCCTCAAGCGCTACGAAGAGCTGGAAACGATGAAGACCGACGGTTTTTATCAGAAGGTGTCCAAGAAGGAAGCGGCACGTCTGGAACGAGAGCGAAAGAAGCTGGAGAAGAACCTCCGCGGTATCCGCGAGATGAACGGGTTGCCGGCTGCCCTGTTTGTAGTCGATACAGAAAAGGAATCGATCGCAGTCAAAGAGGCTGGCCGACTGGGGATCCCAGTGGTCGCGCTGGTGGATACGAATTGCGACCCTACGCCCATTGATTACGTCATACCCGCCAACGATGACGCGCAGCGCTCAGTCCGCCTGATCACCTCAACGATCGCCGAGGCGATTCGGGCCGGCCGTTCCGTGTATGAGGCGCAGGTGGCCGCGGAAGTACAAGCATCAGAAGAGCGAGCCGCCCGAGAGGCAGCGGCCCGAGAGGCCGCACGGAAAGCCAAGGAAGAAGCTGCGGCCGCTGCGCTTGCAGGGAGTGAGGTGAAGAAGGCCGCTCCCGAAGTGGTTGAACCTCCTGCTGAGGCTGCGAAGGCCACCGCTGCCCAAGCAGCTCCCGAAGCAAAGGCAGCTCCTAAAGCTAAGGCAGCTCCTAAAGCTAAGGCAGCTCCTAAAGCTAAGGCAGCTCCTAAAGCTAAGGCAGAGCCGCCAGCTGAGGAGGCTGCATCTGGGGAGGCATCCGCCATGGAGGAAGCAGCCGTTTCCGAGCCGGACACTGATGCTCCAGAAGAATCCGTGACTGAAGAAAGCCCCTCTGAAAGGGGGGAGTCGGTAGAGGTGAAGACAGCCCAAGCGGAAAAGGTTTCCGAGGCAGAAACTGTGGAAGCTAAGGAAGAGCCTGTAGAGGCTCCCGCCCAAGCTGAGGAACTGCCCGTCCAGGAAGCATCGCCTGCGAAGAAGCGCCCAGCCAGGCAGAAGCCAGTCAAGGCGAAGAAGCCGGAGGCTCAGAAAGCTGCAGAAGGAGCGGAAGATCCCGCAGAATCGACTGAAGCGGTGGCCGAGACGGCCTCAGAAGTCTCGACGCAGAGCTAAGGTCTCGCGCAGAAATAACTTGGTAGAATTGGCGCTTAGATTTGCATCAGATTTGGCCGCGAACGATTGAGCGAAACCGCAGGCGTAGCCGGGTCTACGTTGAGGATTTCGCGATTGAGGAGCGGCCGAAGATGGTGTGAAGATGAGATGCCAAAATGCCAAGTTATTTCTGCGCGAGCTCTAAGTAGCTACTACTCTTCAGTTCAATTCCATTGAACAGCGGAGGACCTAGTGATGGGGATAAGTGCCCAACAAGTCAAAGAACTGCGTGAGAAGACCGGCGCAGGAATGATGGACTGCAAGCAAGCTCTCGTAGAGGCAGACGGCGACATGGATAAGGCCGTTCGGGTTCTGCGGGAGAAAGGAATTGCTGCCGCTGCAAAGAAGGCGACCAGAACTGCACGGGAAGGACTGGTGGGTGAGTATATTCACGCGGGAGGCAAGCTGGGAGTCCTGGTTGAAGTGAACTGTGAAACCGACTTTGTGGCTCGCACATCCGACTTCCAGAGGCTGGTCCGGGACATCGCCATGCACATTGCCGCCTCCAATCCCACCCACGTGCGCTCGACTGAGGTTCCGGAAGAGGAAATCGCTGGGGAAAGCGAAATCTACCGAAGCCAGGCTCAAAAGGCAGGAAAACCGGATCACATCGCAGACAAAATTGTTGAAGGACGGTTGAAGAAATACTATTCTGAAGTCTGCCTGTATGATCAGGCTTTTGTAAAAGATCCAGACGTTACGGTCGAAGAGCTGGTTGGGTCGATGGTCGCGAAGCTTGGCGAAAACATCCTGGTGCGCCGCTTTGCCCGCTTCAAGATAGGAGAGTAGTCTCCGGGCCCATCAACCCGGGCGGCGCCTCTTCGGGGACTCCACAGATATGGCAGCCGACGCGGTCAAAGAGAAAGAAGCTCAACGGCCCCGTCCTGCCTTTGCCAAGCCCAAGTTCAAACGCGTCCTCATGAAACTGAGTGGTGAGGCACTCATCGGGTCCCAGACCTTTGGTGTCGACCCTGCCATGATGGAGGACCTCGCCCGGGAGATCCAGGAGGTCCATCAGCTCGGTGTGGAGATCGCCATTGTAGTCGGTGGTGGCAACATCATCCGGGGTGTGAACGTCAGTCGGGCCGGGTTCGACCGGGCCACCGGTGATTACATGGGGATGCTGGCCACCGTCATTAACGCCCTGGCCCTTCAAAACGCACTCGAGAAAGCGGGCACCTTTACCCGGGTTCTGAGCGCAATTCACATGGCTGAAGTGGCAGAGCCTTTCATCCGGCGGCGAGCCATCCGCCATCTGGAAAAACGCCGGATCGTGATTCTGGCTGCCGGTACAGGGAACCCCTATTTTTCTACGGACAGCGCTGCTGCCCTCCGTGCCATGGAAATCAAGGCGGACATCATTCTTAAAGGCACCAAAGTGGACGGTGTCTACGACTCGGACCCGAATCTGAACTCAGATGCGCGTTTTCGGGAAAGAGTGAGCTACGACGAAGTCCTGAATCAGAAGCTCGCCATTATGGATGCCGCGGCCATTTCGCTGTGCCGGGACAACCATCTGCCCATCATCGTCTTCAACCTGAGAAAAGCCGGGAGCATCAAGGATGTTGTTCTCGGGAAACAGGTGGGATCGCTGATCACCGACTAGTGCACTAGTGGATGTGCGAGCCATTCGGGCACGAGGTCAAGGCGCGCGGATGAGGTATAGCCAGGACTATGGCGAGGAGGCGCAACGCAGAGATCGGGGTCGAGGGCCGCTCAGGCACTAGCGATTCAGGCGTTACAGTCCACTAGCATGGTTTACCAAGGACTATGATTTCGGCACTGCTGGCAGAGACCCGGGGACGTATGGACAAGACGCTTGGCGATCTGTCCCGCAGTCTATCCACGATTCGAACGGGACGCGCCTCAGTCCATTTTCTCGATCACGTGATGGTCAATTACTACGGGACACAGACTCCCATCAACCAGCTGTCCACCCTGCACGTTCCCGAGCCCAGTCTCATTACGGTTCAGCCCTGGGACATTTCTCAGATCGGCGAAATCGAGAAGGCCATCCTGGCTTCGGATCTGGGGGTTAATCCGTCCAACGACGGTAGATTGATCAGGCTCCCGATCCCTCCCCTGACCCAGGAGAGACGGCAGGAACTGGCCCGACACGTCGGCAAGATCGCGGAAGAGCACCGGACTGCGCTGCGAAACGTCAGGCGCGACTCGAACGATGCGCTCAAGAAGGCTTTGAAGGAAAAAGAGATTTCGGAAGATGAGGAATACCGAAGCCTTGGAGAAGTACAGAGGGTGACCAACGAGTTTGTCGGCAGGGTCGATGAGCTGGCCTCTCAGAAAGAGAAGGAGATCCTGGAGGTCTGACGCGGTACAAAGCTGAAACTTTGGCCTTTTCCCTGTCGTCTCCTAAGAGGGGACATTTTCACGAGTAGCGATGACAGATCCAGAATACCGCTTCAAAGACGAGACAGATGATTCAGAGAGAATCTCCGGCCACCACGGCATGGGTTCCTCTCTGGCTGAGCTGAAGAGCTGGACTCGGGACATCTTTTTTGCAGCGCTGACAGCCATTCTGATCGTTGTGTTCGTGGTCCAGCCGGTGAGGGTTGAAGGGACCAGCATGCAGCCGAATCTCGCCGACCAGGAAAGGATATTTGTCAACAAGTTCGTCTACCATCTGAGCGACATTCGGCGGGGAGATGTAGTCGTCTTCTGGTACCCAAAGGACCGCTCGAAGTCTTTCATCAAGCGAGTTATCGGGCTGCCCGGAGAAATTGTGGAGGTTCGCCTGGGCATCGTTTCTGTCGACGGCAAGCCGCTCCAGGAGCACTACCTCCTTGCGGAATATGTCGACTACTACTCTTATCCTCCTGTGAAGGTTGGCTGGGACAGTTATTTCGTGATGGGGGACCATCGAAACTCGAGCAATGACAGCCGGCACTGGGGTTGTGTCCCGGCAAGCTCGATCTTCGGTAAGGCAATCTTCCGTTACTGGCCCGTCTCCAAAATGGGCCTGGTTGATTAGCCGAGTCATTTCCAGTTTGAAATCATGCGTCTCTTCGGGCTAATTTAGTACCTCATTGGTACCTCACTTATGGAAGGGAGCACCCCGTACCGGTTTGAATAGAACAGCAGTCCTTTACCTCGAAGACGGCACGCATTTCGATGGAGTTTCTTTTGGAGCTGTCCCTGACTCTCTGGGCGAGGTCGTCTTCAATACCTCAATGACCGGCTACCAGGAAATCCTCACCGATCCCTCCTATGCTGGGCAGATCGTCGTCATGACACAGCCCGAGATTGGGAATTACGGTACCAACGACGAAGACAGCGAATCCCGGCGGCCCTTTGTCGAGGGATTCGTGGTCAGAGAGTGCAGCCGGGTGTTCAGCAACTGGAGAGGGAGATCGACACTTGACTCCTATTTGCGCAAACACTCCATCTCCGGTATTTCTGAGATTGACACGCGCTCGCTTGTGAAACACATCCGGACTCGGGGAGCCATGCGGGGGATCATCTCAACGGAAGGTCTTTCGCACCAGAGTCTGGAGCAAAAGGTCCTGAACCACCCTCCCATGAGCGGGAGTGATCATGTCCGTCACGTCACCGCTGACAATCGCTACGAGCACAAGGCCTCGGCGAGCCGCTTTCGGGTGGTTGCCTACGATTTCGGTATCAAGACGAACATCCTGAGATGTCTCTCCCGGCGAGGCTGCGACGTCGTGATTGTCCCAGCGCAGACTTCCGCCCAGGAAGTCCTGTCACTGGATCCCGATGGGATCTTCCTGTCCAACGGACCGGGAGACCCGGAACCGCTCGAATACATCGTCCGGGAGATCAGGCAGTTTGTGGCGCGCAAGCCTGTCTTCGGGATCTGCCTTGGCCACCAGTTGCTGGGGCTGGCTTTTGGAGGTGAGACTTTCAAACTCAAGTTCGGGCATCGGGGTGGTAACCAGCCGGTGTTGAACGAGGAGACGGGCCGAGTCGAGATCACCTGTCAGAACCATGGTTTCGCTGTGGATCCGGACTCCCTCGATGCCAGACAGATTGAATGTACCCACTTCAACTTGAACGACCAGACCCTGGAAGGCCTGCGCCATCGCTATCTACCGGTTTTCTCTGTCCAGTACCATCCGGAAGCCTCTCCGGGACCCAGGGATTCGCTCTATCTGTTCGACCAT
The DNA here is from genome assembly GCA_965248635.1 of Acidobacteriota bacterium. Lineage (GTDB taxonomy): Bacteria > Acidobacteriota > UBA6911 > RPQK01 > CBDAPI01 > CBDAPI01. The sequence goes on from OZ252114.1 coordinate 2,828,968, forward strand.
TTCATTGAGCTGATGGAGCAGACATCTTGAAGAAGACTGAAATCCTTTTTGCTCTGAGAACCCATGCCCCGACGGACTGACCTCAAACGAATTCTGATCATCGGATCCGGGCCCATCGTGATCGGCCAGGCCTGCGAGTTCGACTATTCGGGCACCCAGGCCTGCAAAGCTCTGGTGGCAGACGGCTTCGAAGTGGTTCTTGTGAATTCGAACCCGGCCACCATCATGACCGATCCGGAAACGGCTACGCGCACCTACATCGAACCTCTCACGCTGGAGTTCGTAGCCGAGATCATCAAGCGCGAGCGGCCGGATGCTCTCCTTCCTACCGTGGGTGGGCAAACCGGATTGAACTTGTCCGTCGAGCTTTCGGAGAGCGATGTGCTGAGTCGCTTCGGGGTGGAACTCATCGGCGCCAAGCTGGAATCCATCAAGGTGGCTGAGGATCGGAGGCTTTTTCGCGCGGCCATGGAGCAGATCGGTCTGGAGGTTCCCAGGTCGGGCTTCGCCAACAGCCGCAAGGAAGCCCAGGCCCTGCTCCAGGAAATCGGTTTGCCGGCAGTGATCCGGCCTTCCTACACGCTAGGCGGAACAGGTGGAGGAATAGCTTTCAATCTGGAGGAGTTTCGTGAGGTGGTCGACCGGGGTCTCCAGCTTTCTCCCATCCATGAGTTGCTGATCGAGGAATCGATCCTGGGCTGGAAGGAATTCGAGCTCGAGGTCATGCGCGACTTGAATGACAATGTCGTGATCGTCTGCTCGATAGAAAACTTCGACGCGATGGGAGTCCACACCGGCGACTCCATCACCGTGGCTCCCGCCCAGACCCTCACTGATCGCGAGTACCAGAACCTGAGAGATATGGCCAAGAAGATCATTCGAAAGGTGGGCGTCGAGACGGGAGGGTCCAATATCCAGTTCGCGGTCAATCCGGAGGATGGCAGGGTTGCCATTATTGAGATGAATCCTCGAGTCAGTCGGAGTTCGGCGCTGGCCTCGAAGGCTACGGGCTTTCCGATCGCCAAGATTGCAGCCAAACTGGCCGTGGGATACTTGTTGAACGAAATCCACAATGACATCACCCTGAAGACGCCGGCCAGCTTCGAGCCGACCCTTGACTACGTGGTGGTCAAGATTCCCAGATGGAATTTTGAAAAGTTCCCAGAAACTCCGCAGCTTCTGGGGACGCAGATGAAATCGGTCGGTGAGGTGATGTCGATCGGGAGGACCTTCAAAGAAGCTCTCTCTAAAGGAATTCGATCGCTGGAGACGGACAGGACGCTAGCCTCGGAGCCGGTTGATCCCAGCCGGATCCGCGAGAATCTGATTCAACCAACTCCTTCGCGGCTGGCCTACATCCGCCTGGCTTTCCTGGAGGGATTCGATTCGGAGGAGATCTATCGGCTCACCGGAATCGACCCCTGGTTTCTGGACAGCTTTCAGCAAATTGTGGCGCTGGAAAGCGAGCTGGAGAACAAGAAACTCGACGAGTTGTCTGATGAAGCGTTGATCCAGGCCAAGCAGTACGGTCTATCTGACCAGAGGCTGGCAGAGATTCTGATCGGAGACGGAGAAGGGGAGCTGACAGACGAAGAGGTCAGAGCCCGGCGCCTGGCGCGGGGTATCACTCCGGTCTTCAAGCGCGTCGACACCTGTGCAGCCGAGTTTGAGTCCTTCACTCCCTATCTGTACTCGACCTACGAACAAGAGGACGAGGCCGACCCGACCCGGGATCGTAAGATCGTCATCCTGGGAAGCGGCCCAAACCGGATTGGACAGGGCATCGAGTTTGACTACTGCTGCTGCCACGCGGCTTTCGCGCTCAAGGAAGCCGGCTTCGAGACCATCATGGTCAACTGCAACCCGGAGACGGTTTCGACCGACTATGACACTTCTGACCGTCTCTATTTTGAGCCGCTGACCTTTGAAGACGTGATGGCGGTTGTAGAGGTGGAGAAGCCGGAAGGCGTCATTGTCCAGTTTGGGGGACAGACACCACTGAAACTGGCGCTCAAGCTGTTCCGGGCCGGCGTACCGATTATTGGAACTTCTCCAGAGTCGATCGACCTGGCTGAGGACCGCAAGAGATTTGGAAGACACCTGCAGGAACTCTCCATCCGACAGCCTGAGAACGGAACTGCAGTTTCGGTGAAAGAAGCCGCTGAGATTGCCAGCCGGATTGGCTATCCGGTCCTGGTGCGGCCGTCCTATGTCCTCGGGGGGCGCGCCATGGCCATTGTCTACGACTATGATTCCCTGGAGAAATATGTGGAGAAGGCAGCCCGGGCTGTCCCGGGTCGCCCCCTGCTGATCGACCGTTTTCTGGAGGATGCACAGGAATTTGATGTGGATGCCCTGTGTGATGGGGAGCAGGTCGTGATCGGTGGGATTATGGAGCACATAGAGGAGGCTGGAATCCACTCCGGAGACAGCACCTCGGTCCTGCCACCCTTTGCGATTGACGCTGAACACCTGGAGGAAATGCGCCGAATCACCCGAGAGCTGGCTTTGGCCCTGGGTGTCGTGGGGCTGATGAACGTTCAGTTCGCGGTGGCAGGTAACCACGTCTACGTGCTGGAAGTGAACCCGCGGGCAAGCCGAACGGTACCTTTTGTGAGCAAAGCGACGGGGGTCCCACTGGCCAAGATTGCAGCTGGGTTGATGATTGGCCATCGTCTCAAGGACCTGGGATTCTCAGATGATCTGGAAGTGAAGCACTGTTTTATCAAGGCTCCCGTCTTTCCATTCGACAAATTCCCGGGCGTGGATACGATCCTGGGACCGGAAATGCGCTCCACCGGGGAGGTCATGGGCGTGGCGGAGTCTTTTGGTGACGCTTATGCCAAGGCTCAGCTCAGTGCCGGCGTCACTCTTCCCAAGGGAGGTGTCGCCTTCATCAGTGTCAATGATAGGGACAAACGCTCCATATCCAGCCTGGCGAAGGAATTTCGGGAGCTTGGATTCGACCTGGTGGCCACCAGAGGCACGGCTGAGAGATTACGAGGCGACGGCCAGGATGTCGATTCAGTCTACAAGGTGAATGAAGGCCGTCCCAACATTGTCGATCTGATCCGCAGTGAGAGAGTGGATCTGGTGGTGAACACGCCCCTCGGAAAAGAGTCCTTCTTCGACGAAAAAGCAATTCGTCGGGCCTGCATCCAGTACGGAACTCCCTGTATCACGACGCTCTCCGCAGCCGCAGCAGCAGTTCGGGCAATCCAGGCGCTGCAACGAGAACAGGTTCAGGTACTCAGCATGCAGGAGTACCACGCCACCGAGCCGGCGTTCTAAGTTCAACGTTCAACGTTCCAAGTTCCACGTTCCAAGTTCGTGGAACGTGAAACGTGAAACCTGGAACTAGCTGGCGTTGTTGCGCTCGCTCGCCATATAGCTTGATATGACTCGCTCCCGACGCCTAGCCAGCGACGACGATTGACGCGCTGACCCTGGCTCAGAACTTATGGCGAGCTGCAATAGCCCGGATTATGCAAGAACCGTAGTCCGGTGTTGAAAAACGACTCGAGAAGTGGCCCAACTCGGAAGCGGGCAGGTGTGACAGGCGGATTTGCGAAGAATATGGGTTGGCGAGGCGTTTGAGTGGTTTGGGGAGTGAATTTCAGACAGATCTGGGCCTGGATGAGTGTCGGAAGCGGTTTTCCGGGGGAGCTGGGAAAAGCTAACTGGAGTTCAGGCGACTCAAGACGAGGTGGAAGAGGGGTTGTTCGGGGAAGGCTGAGGAAAGATGGACCCAGATGCGTCGAGTGGTTTGTCGGATCCGGGCCCCAATCTTGAGGACCCGACGACGTAAGGTTTCGATTTCGAGCTTGTGCCAGGGGGTTCCGTGCAGATAGTCGCGCAGGCGCACGAACATCTGGTAAGCCAGTGCATGCAGGAGGAGTCGAAACTGATTGGCCAGGAATCGATGACAGCTGAGTCGGTCCATGCTCAGATGATTCTTGAAGGCCTTGATGAAGTTCTCGGTCTGCCCTCGGTTTGTGTAGTGGTCATAAAGTGATTGGGAGCAGAGATCGTCCCGGTTGGTGACTACAAAGCGACGGTTGATCCCACGCTGATCGACCTCCACTTTGACAATGACGCGACGGGATCGATCCCAGCTGTGGGCTCGATAAAGAAACTCGTCAAACTGACGCTGTTTTTCCTCCAGCTCAACGAACCTCAGCCGAGTCGAATCCAGCAGCGGCTCGACCACTCGCTGCAGGCGAGGGTTTCGACTTAACCCAATGACATATTGGAGTTTATTCTCTTCACCTTCACAGAACTCGTAGAGCCGAGGCGTGGCAAAGCCGCTGTCGGCCCGAATCTCAATCTCGACATCCGTCCCCACTCCTTGTCGGATGGCCTCCACGACGCGCTTCAAAACGGGCACGATGTGAGAGGCAGCCCCCTTGTTGCCAGGTCTCAACATGGCACACACCAGGTCTCCCGTGGCGGCATCGAAGATCAGCAAAGGATGCAGAATGTGGTTTCGGTAATACCCGTGGTAGAAGGAGAACTCCTGTTGGCCGTGAGTGTGGTCATCGGTACTGTCCAGATCCAGGATGATCTTGCTGGGGCGTCTCTTCTTCAGGGAGCGCACATAACGGCCTAGCAGCCACCGGCTCAGACGCATCAGATCCTTCTTGGTGACGGAGTTCTCCAAACGGGAGAAAGTCGGCTGGGTGGCCAAGTCGGGATCGCTCTCGGGCAACTGATCACAGACTGTCTTGAGCATCGGATCCGAGCGCAGCGTATCGGCGTCGTTACAGTCTTCGTAGCCGGCCACGATCTGCAAGACTCGTTGTCGGATCAACTTCAACAGGTCATGACGAATGTAGCGTTGGTCTCGACTTTCCGAAATACAGGAACTGAAGCCCTCGCACAATCGATGTTGACGATCCAGCGATCCAAACAACAACCATCCTGCGTCGGAAGTGAGGCTCCCCCCATCAAAACGAGCCGTGATGTTTCTGTGGCTATGAAATGGCAGGGTATTCTGGCAGACTGTTTTTGACATTGCCGTAGCTCCTGTTTAGGGTCTTTGTTTCTCTAAACCCTTTTATATCAGAGAGCTACGGCCTTTTTTCTGGGCCCAAATCTCACTTGAATTTAGATCTCCTGCATAATCCGGGATAGATCACTTCTGCCGGGCACGGCGCTGCAGGATTCTCTCGGCGCGGGCCAGCTCGCTGTGATCGTTGACACCGAGGATCTCCTCTACGGGTGCCTCGATGGTGACAACAGTCTTGCCCTCCCGGCTCAGGACCCCAACCGTGTCCGTCAAGAGATATTCCCCCTGGGCATTGTCATCGGAGAGCTGGTGCAGGGCCGTGAACAGTAGCGGGAGGTCAAAGCAGTAATAGCCTGGATTCGCCTCACGGATCTCCTCCTGCTCCGGGCTGGCGTCCTTTTCCTCTACAATACGGAGCGGTTCGCCGGGCGAGCGGATCACACGCCCGTACCCGGTGGGATTCTCCAGGCGACTGGTGATCAAAGCGAGCGCTGCACCGCATTTCTCACGGGCCCGGAGAAGTTCGCCCAGCCGTGCAGCCGTAATCAGGGGCCCATCCCCGTACAGGACAAGGACGCTTCCAGTCTTTTCTCGCAGCCAGGGTTCCGACATGAGCACCGCATGTCCGGTGCCCAGTTGCTGCTCCTGGAGAACCCATTCCACTGGCCACCCCGAAAAGCGTTCTTTTACGATTTCGGCCTGGTTCCCGACGACCACGAGAATCTGAGTCAGGCTGAGGGCTCGAAGCTGGACGAGTATATGCTCCAGCATGGGCCTGCCACACAGAGGATAAAGGACTTTCGGAAGAGTCGAGCGGAGGCGGGTCCCCTTACCAGCTGCCAGAACGACTGCATAGCTGGGGAACGCGCCCCGGACCGATCTCGGGTTTTCTTTGAGTACTACCCCTGGCGCGCGACCGCGCGCGACTTTCACCACGGGCTGCTAGCCCCGGTCAGTCGCGACCAGCTCCTTGAACCCCTGGTTGGAAGCCAGGGAGTCAAAATCGGGATCGTGCTGGGCATGATAGCGATGGATCTCGTCCGCTTTGATGGCTTTTCCCAGACTTTGCACGGCTTCGTCGGCAGCGCCGATCCTGGCGAAGCTGGCTGCCATGGCACCGTAAACGGCTGCTTCGTCGGTCTTGTCGCTTACTTTTTTCAGCGCCCTCTTGAAGTGGTCAAGGGCCTCCTCGAAGCGACCGCGGTTGTGTTCGAATACACCCAAATCATACAGTTCGACACCGCCCTGGCCCACCTTCTTCGGCTGCTGGTTGTTCTCCTGGCAAAGCCTGAGAAACAGGTTCACTCGTGCCAGAATCTGCTTCTCATCCGGGTACTTCTCGGCAACAGCTTCCAGCGCTGCCTGTGCCTTCGCGTAATCACTCTTATAAAGGAGTTTTAGAGCGCGTTCGTAAGCGGTGTGCGCCGGATTCTTCTTGGTGCGGCGCGATTTCGTGGCCGGCATCGTCCCTCCAAATGAATCTTCGAGAGCCTTGAAAGTCCCCTATTATAAGGCGACCTCGAACTGAGTCAAGGATCGCCTCGGGCAGGTAAGGCAGACTTGACAGCCCGTGGTGCCAGTCCCACGGGTCGCATTGATCTCTTTTCGGGTCGTCTGTTAAGTTCCCTCCTATGTCTGCCAGGCTGGAGCGAGTTGAGGAGCTGATAGAGGCCTTTCCAACTCTGCCCCCGGAGGTCGTCTTCAAAGAGGATTTGCTGAGGACCGGTGTCGCATTCTCAGAAGACGCGCTTCGCATCGCTGCTGGCTGTAAGCCCAAGGCATACTTCATTTTCTCCTTCGATTTTCTGCCCGTTGAGGAGATGGAAAACCGTGAGAGCTGGCGTGCCCCGGAAGAAATCTGCCTGCACGGCGGAGCCCGCGGATTTCGACGCACCATCGTGTCTGTCCGGCTCAATCCCGCTTCCCGCTATGTTGTGGAGCTGGCCGACCACGGAAGGTTGAAGCTGACTCTTGACGGGATCGACGTTTGCGAAGTCGACTATCAGGCTCTTCCCGAGTACTACAGGCGGCAGCTTCCAAATGGAAAGCCCATCCCGGACATTTGCCCCACCATCGAGTGGGGATACCTGTTGTACCTGACGGTGTTCAGGATCTGCCAGTACTTTGGCAAGAAAGAGGAGTGCCAGTTCTGCGATATCAATGAAAACTACCGGCAGCAAAAGCGGGCTGGTCGTCCTTACACAGGGGTGAAGAGTGTTGAGGAGATCCTGCAGGCCCTGGAGATCATCGACGAAACGGACACGGTCGCAGGGGCCTACACAGTGACGGGAGGCAGCATTACCTCGACTCTGGAGGGCAAGAGTGAGGTGGAGTTCTACGCCCGCTATCCGGAAGCCATCGAAGGCCGGTTTCCCGGCCGCTGGATCAGCAAAGTTGTCGTTCAGGCTCTGCCCAGAGAGGACGTGCAGCGTTTCAAGGATGCGGGAGTTCAAATCTATCATCCCAACTACGAGGTCTGGGATCCGCGTCTCTTTCGGATCATCTGCGCCGGGAAAGACAGGTACATCGGCCGCGACCAATGGATGGAGAGAATTCTTGGCGCCGCGGAGATCTTCGGACCCTCTCAGGTGATCCCCAATTTTGTTGCGGGTATCGAAATGGCCCGGCCTTACGGTTTCGAAACGCCCGCTGAAGCCGTCGAATCCACAGCCGAGGGACTCGATTTCTTCATGTCCAGGGGAATCGTGCCCCGGTTTACTACGTGGTGTCCTGAGCCCCTGAGCCTGCTTGGAAAAACCAATCCCCAAGGCGCCCCTCTGGCCTATCACCTTCTGCTGCTGGCCACCTGGCGGGAAACTTTAGAAAGATACTCGCTTCCAGCTCCGCCGGGCTATGGGAAGCCTGGGATCGGGAATGCAGTGTTTTCGGTTTCTAGCTTTATGGACGTGATACGCCCGCCGCGTGGAGGGAGAGAAGATTGCAACTGAGTGTTTTCAGGAATCTGGAACTGGTCGATTTCTCCATTTCTGAGAATCAAGAGAGGATGGAACAGGCAATCGCCCTGGTTCGGTCTCAGCTGGGCCACGAATACGACATCGTCATCGGGGGCCGTCATTTGAGAACCGAGAACAAGTTCCAGTCTTTCAACCCTTCGTTGAAATCTGAAGTTGTGGGAGTGTTTCAGAAAGGTGATGGAGCCCTGGTGGAACCCGCCATGAAGGCGGCTGAGAGTGCTTTTGGGGAGTGGAGTCGAACTTCGCCGGAAGAACGGGTCAAGCTTGTTCTGGAGGTCGCCAGATTGCTCCGCGAGCGTCGCTTCGAACTCTCTGCCTGGATGGTGCTCGAAGTCGGAAAGTCATGGGTCGAGGCGGATGCCGATCTGGCCGAAGCGGTGGATTTCTGCGAGTTTTATGGGCGCGAGATGCTGCGCCTGGCCCAGCCCCAGGCACTGGTCCACTACGAGCCAGAGGAGAACGAAACGGTCTACATCCCGCTGGGAGTCGGAGTGATTATTCCGCCCTGGAATTTCCCGTTGGCCATTCTGACCGGCATGAGCATGGCTGCCATAGTCGCCGGCAACACCGTTGTTCTCAAGCCTTCCAGTGACTCCCCCACTATTGCTGCTCAGTTCGTCAAGATCTGTGAGGAGGTTGGCTTTCCACCGGGGGTCATCAACTTCGTCACGGGGGGCGGAGGCGATATCGGCGAGCCCCTGGTCGTACATCCCAGGACCCGGTTTGTCTCGTTTACAGGTTCAATGCAGGTCGGGACGAGGATTAACGAACTGGCCGCCCGGCGACAACCCGGGCAGATCTGGCTCAAGCGGGTGGTGGCCGAGATGGGAGGCAAGGATGCCATCATCGTGGATGAGGAATGCGATCTCGAGGAAGCTGCCGGCGGCGTGGTGGCTGCCGCCTTCGGCTTCCAGGGACAGAAGTGCTCAGCTTGCTCCAGAGCAATTGTCCTGGAGTCGATCCATGACGACTTCGTGGAACTGCTGGAGCAAAAAACCAGGGAACTGGTCAGAGTGGGCAGCGTGGAAGACCCGTCTGTCAACTTTGGCCCGGTGATCAATCAGAGAGCCAGCGAAAGAATTTTTTCTTATATTGAAAAGGGCAAGGAGCAGGGCGATCTGCTCAGCGGCGGACACTCGGGTGCTGAAGAGGGTTACTACATTGAACCGACCATCCTCACGAACGTCGATCCCCGGGCGGTGATCGCTCAGGAGGAGATCTTCGGACCTGTCCTGGCCGTCATCCGGGCGCGCGACTATGAAGAGGCTCTTGGGATTGCCAACAACACGATTTTTGTCCTGACTGGAGCTGTTTACACGACGAATTCCGAGAAGCTCGAGAGAGCCAGGCAAGAGTTCCACGTCGGAAACTTGTACTTGAACCGGAAGTGTACCGGCACACTGGTCGGCAATCCATCCTTTTGGGGGATTCAACATGAGCGGGACCGATTCCAAGGCCGGCGGTCGCGACTACATGCTCCTTTTTACGCAGGCCAAATCCATCGCTCGCATGCTCCCCTGACCCTCCCAGAAAGCTGAGAAACGAAGAGCTGGCAGGGAGTACCTGAATCGCGACCGGAAATAGGCGATCGCTCCTGGTTTTGAGACGGGTCCGCAGCTCTAGTGTACTGTCCGGAAAGTTCACGCCGCTACTTCGGGCGTCTTTTCGCCGACAGCTTCGTTGCGCTACCTCGAAATACTCCCGGCATTCCTGCGTCGCGCGCCTCACTGGCGACGAAAATCCATCCCGAATTAACCCCGCCAACTTCCCAGACAGCACACTAGCCGTTTTCCTGCACAGTGATCACCCAGATCTGTTATATTACCCGCGCTTTGGACAGCTTGTTGCTGGAGCTCGAAATTTGAGTCGGACAGACCTCTTGACCGGGCCGGAGAAGGCGCCTTCCGCCGTCGAGGAAGTGGTCAACGATTTCAGCATCCAGATTGCGACAGTAAACGGCTCCGGAAGCCAGTCTTCCAACAATGTGCTGATGCGCTCCATTTTTCAAATGGGCGTCCCCATCAGTGGCAAGAACCTGTTTCCCTCGAACATAGCCGGGTTGCCCACCTGGTTTACCATACGTGCCTCCAAGCGCGGATATGTTGGAAGAAAAAAAGAAAACGACATTCTGATCGCGATGAATCCGCAAACAGCCCGGGAAGACGTCGAGAGCCTCGAGCCCGGGGGAGTCGTGATTTACGAAGAAAAGCTCCGTCTTTCCCGGATTCGGGACGATGTCTGCTTTTACCCCATCCCCTTTTCCCAGCTGGCTGCCGAGGTGATTCGAGATGCCCGACTGCGCAAGCTGGTGGCCAATATGGTCTATGTGGGGAGCCTTGCCCAGATCCTCTCCATTGATCTCGAAGAAGTGGAGTCGGCTATTGGCAAGTGGTTCAAGAGCAAGAAGAAGGCGATCGAGTTCAACGTGCAGGCGGCGCGGCTGGGGGCCGACTACATCAGGGAGCATGTCGAGAAGCAAGACCCCTTTCGAATCGAGCGCATGGAAGCAACTACGGGCAAGATCATCATCGACGGCAATTCGGCCGCCGCGCTGGGATTTGTCTTTGGTGGTTTCACGGTCGCTACCTGGTACCCGATCACCCCCTCGAGCAGCCTCTGCGAGTCAGTGATCAGTTACTCAGAGAAGTACCGAATCGACAAGAAGTCCGGAAAAGCGACCTTTGCAGTCGTGCAGGCCGAGGACGAGTTGGCTGCTGTGGGGATGGCGATTGGCGCAGGTTGGGCCGGTGCCCGTTCTTTGACCTCAACCTCGGGTCCGGGAATCTCGCTGATGTCGGAGTTTGCGGGGCTGGCCTACTTTGCCGAAATTCCCTGCGTGATTGTGGATGTGCAGCGGGTGGGACCCAGCACCGGTCTGCCCACGCGAACATCGCAGGGGGACATCAACCTGCTGTATCTCAACTCTCATGGAGACACGAAGCACCTGGTCTTGTTTCCCTGCGACATGAAAGAGTGTTTCGATTTTGCCCACATGTCCTTCGATCTCGCGGAACGATTCCAGCAGCCGGTGTTCATCGCCTCCGATCTGGATCTGGCCATGAACAATTGGATGTCCGATCACTTCGAGTACCCGAGTCAACCTTGTGATCGGGGGAAAGTTCTGAGTGCCGAGGATCTGCGTCGACTGGGTGAGTTTGGGCGGTACAAGGACGTGGACGGCGATGGCATCCCCTATCGCACGCTTCCCGGAACCGATCACGAGTTGGCAGCCTACCTGACCAGGGGAAGTGGGCACGATGAAATGGCCCGTTACTCGGAACGACCCGAGGACTACGTCTACCTGCTGGATCGCCTGGCCCGTAAGCATCAGACAGCCAGATCCTTCGTTCCGGCCCCCGTTGTGGATCGAATTGAGGGTGCTCAAATCGGACTGATTGCTTACGGGTCTACGGATGCGTCCATTCAGGAGTGCCGGGACCAGTTGAGCTCGGAGTACGGAACGGACGTCAGCTATCTGCGCCTGAGAGCTCTGCCCCTGACCGAAGACGTGGAGGCATTTGTCTCAGAGCACGAACAGATCTACGTGGTCGAACAGAACCACGACGGGCAGGTAGCCGATATCATCCGTCTGGCTGTTGGACCTGAGATGGCTAGAATCAAGAGCGTCCTGCACTATACCGGGCACCCCATCGATGCAAGATTCATCACCGATCACCTGGTCGCCATGGCGCGGCTGGAAAGGATCGACTAATGCCAGTGCAGACACCCGATCCGCCCCAGCGCCGGAAGAAGACGAATCGCATCGGCCTGACGGCCAAGGACTACAAGGGAGGTCCTTCGACTCTCTGCGCGGGCTGCGGTCACGACTCGATTACCAATCAGATCATCAAGGCTTTCTACGAAAGCGGGGTAGAGCCGCACAGAATCGCGAAAATGAGCGGGATCGGCTGTTCAAGCAAGACCCCCGCCTATTTCTTCAGCCGGGCGCATGGATTCAACGGCGTTCACGGGCGGATGCCATCCCTGGCCACCGGGGCCATGCTGGCGAACCGGGAGTTGGTCTGCATTGGGATCAGTGGCGACGGCGACACGGCCTCCATCGGGCTGGGTCAATTTTGTCATCTGCTGCGCCGCAACGTTCCGATGATCTATGTGATCGAGAACAATGGCGTCTACGGGCTGACCAAGGGACAGTTTTCGGCAACTGCCGACCTGGGCTCAACGCTCAAGACGGGAGTTGTGAACGACCTGCCGCCGATTGACTGCTGCTCTCTGGCCATAGAAATGGGATGCAGTTATGTGGCCCGGTCGTTTGCCGGAGATCCGAAGCAGGTTGTGGCCCTGCTGCGCGGAGCGCTGAGCCACAGCGGCACGAGTATGCTGGATATCATCAGTCCCTGTGTGACATTCAACAACCAACCTGGTTCGACGAAGAGCTACTCCTGGGCCAAAGAACACGAAGAGCTGCTGCATGAAATCGACTTTGTCCCCCACTTTGAACCGGTGGAGGAAGTGAAATACGAACCTGGTGACGTGGTCGACGTCGAAATGCATGATGGCTCACACCTCAGACTCAGAAAGGTCGAGAGGGAATACAATCCCATGGACCGGAACGCGGCCCTGCAAATGGTCCGCCAGACCAGCTCTGCAGGTGAGTTTGTTACCGGCCTGATTTATGTCAATCCAGTTGCAGAGAACTTTCTTGATCTGTTGAACCTACACACAACGCCGCTGGCTCAGCTGTCTGGCCGGGACATCAAGCCGGGACCGGACGCTCTGACCGAAGCCATGCGGGAGCTCGAATAGGTTCCACGTTCCACGTTTAACGTCTCACGTCTCAAATGATGAAGGTTGCTCTTGCATCTGCGCGCCGCATCAGGCAAGTTCATGGCCATGGATAAAATGATTCGAAAAGCAGGTGTGCTGGGGGCGGGAACCATGGGGGCCCAGATCGCGGCTCATCTGGCAAACGCTGGAATTCCCTCGGTGCTGCTGGATCTTCCTCAGGATGGAAGGGACAAGAGCGTTCTGGCCCGTTTGGCTGTGAAACGCTTGACCAGGATGAAACCCCCGCCCTTTTACTGGACGGGGGCTTCGGGCTTGATCCAGCCGGGTAACTTTGCAGACGATCTTCCGTTACTGAGCGACTGCGATTGGGTCGTCGAGGCCATTGCCGAGCGCATGGATCTGAAACGGGATCTGTGGGAGAGAGTGGAGCCGCATCTGAAGAGCGGAACCATTGTCTCCAGTAATACCAGCGGGTTATCGATCGCCGGGATTGCCAGGGATCGCTCGCAAGAGTTTCGACGTCACTGGCTGGGGACCCATTTCTTCAACCCTCCTCGATACATGAGGCTGCTCGAAATCATCCCCGGCCCGGACACACCTCCTGAGCTGGTCGAGTTCATGTCGGAGTTCGGCGACCGGAAACTCGGCAAGGGGATTGTTCTGGCCAAAGATCAGCCCAATTTCGTGGCCAACCGAATTGGAGCGTTTGCCGCGTCGCTTGCCATGCATCTGACAGAAAAGCTCGGTCTCTCTATAGAGGAAGTAGACGCCTTGAGCGGGCCGGTCATCGGGCGGCCGACCACGGCGACTTTCCGTCTGGCTGACTTGATCGGCAACGATGTCATGTGTCAAGTGTCCGACAACCTCTATGAAAACCTTCCGGAAGACCCCTGGCGCGAACTGCTGGCACCACCCGATCTGCTGCGCAAGCTGGTGGAACGGGGCTGGAACGGACGCAAGACCGGGCAGGGTTATTACCGCAAGCAAGGCCGGGAATTCCTGGTCCTGGATCTCGAGACGATGGAGTATCGAAGCCAGCAACCGGTCCAGATTTCATCCCTTGCTGCGGTCAAAGGTGAACCCGACCCAATCGCCCGCATCCAGCATCTGATCCGCTCAGGCGACCAGAGCGAAACTTTTCTGTGGCCGTTGTTGCGAGACACTTTCGCCTACTCAGCCGGTCTGATTGGAGAGATCTGTGATCACCTGTACCAGGTCGATCAGGCGATGCGCTGGGGGTGGGCCTGGGGACATGGGCCCTTCGAGCTATGGGATGCCCTGGGGGCCGGTGAGGTTGCGCGACGGATCCAGGAAGATGGCGTCGACCTTCCAGAGTGGGTGGCGAAAGCTGTGTCTTCGGAAGGCGGTGATTTCTACGCTTCAGGGGATCCTCCCGGCTACTTCGACCTGGCTTCGTCGACCCATCAGCACATGCCTCGAGAAGCGGAGAGCCTGCATCTGGAAGTCGTCAAAGCGGGCAACGAAGTGGTTCTTTCGAATCCGTCAGCCAGTCTGATAGACCTGGGCGATGGAGTGGCCTGCCTGGAGTTTCATTCCAAGATGAACACGATCGATCATCACATCGTGGAACTCGGAGCGGAGGCTAGGGAGAGAGTTGGAAGGGATTTCCGAGCGCTGGTCATTGGCAATCAGGGAATCAACTTTTCTGCGGGGGCGAACCTGGTCGGGCTTCTGGAGTCCTGCGGTCGCGCTGCCTGGCAGGAAATCGACGAACAAGTCCGAGCCTTCCAGGAGTTTTGCCAGGGCCTGAAGCAGGCCTCTTTTCCGGTCGTGGCGGCACCCCGCCGGCAGACTCTGGCGGGAGGAGCCGAAGTGTGTCTGCCCTGCGATCAGCTGGTGATGGCGGCTGAGACCTACATCGGACTGGTGGAAGTCGGTGTCGGACTGATTCCGGCAGGCGGTGGGTGCAAGGAGATGTTGCTCCGGAACGAACCGGCGGACCGCGATTCAAAAGCTCAAGGCCAGGCGGGAGTCGTGAAGGCGTTTGAAGTCATCGGGATGGCAAAAGTATCGGGCAGCGCCGTGGAAGCGCGGGAACTGGGATTTCTCCGAACCCGGGATCAGATTGAAATGAGTGAGGACCGACTGCTCTATCATGCCAAACAGAGAGCCATCGGCTTGAGCTCGAGTTACCAGCCTCCCGACCCGGCTCCTATGACAGCCTGTGGAGAGTCTTGCCTTGCCCGCCTCAAGGTGACTGTGCACGCGATGCACAGGGCAGGATATCTCTCGGACCACGACGTTCTCATTGGAAGAAAGCTGGCCCTGGTTCTCTCCGGTGGGGATCTGAATCATGCCACGCAGGTGAGCGGACAGCATTTTCTCGACCTGGAGAGAGAGGCGTTTCTGTCACTCTGTGGTGAAGAAAAGACGCAGCAGCGGATGGAGCACATCCTCAAGACAGGCAAACCCCTGAGAAACTAGGCTGAGACTTCTTCGTATCTCTTCCCTGCGATGAAGGCCTGGACATAGGGATCTTCCGAGCTCTTGAGGGAGGGGACGTCTCCCTGGAAGCGAATCTTGCCATCTTTCAGAAGGATCACCCGGTCGGCGACAATCTCCATGCACCTGAGATCGTGGGTCACCACGATGGAAGTCAGTTCTTCCTGCCGGTTCAGCTTCCGTATCAAGCGGCTGACCGATTTTCCGATGATGGGATCGACTCCAGTCGTGGGCTCATCGTAGAGGATCACCTCGGGGTCATTGGCGATGGCTCGCGCAATCGCCACCTGTTTCTTCCCCCCTGCGCTCAGTTCATCGTTCAGGCTGTTTCCCATTCCCTCCAGTTCCACTGCCTCAAGCAGATACTCGACACGTCTCCGGATCACTTCTTCATCCGTTACGCCCTGTTCCCGCAGTGGGTAGGCGATGTTCTCCCCTACATCCAAGAAATCAAAGACGGCTCCATGCTGAAACACGTACGACACTCTCTTACGAACTTCCAGCAGTTCACTTTCCGTCATGCTTCCAATATCCCTTCCTTTGAAGAAGATCCAGCCGTGGTCCGGTTTGAGGAATCCCGCGATCAACTTGAGTAGAACGCTCTTTCCGGTTCCGCTCTGGCCCAGGACTCCCACCGTCTCGCCCTTCTTGATCTTCAATGAGACGGTGGACAGGACCGGGTGATCAAAGGATTTTTCGAGGTTGAGCACTTCAATGACATCCTCGCCCTCGCTGTCGTCCATGGGGATCTTTCGTCGAACAAGCTTCTGGCGGCTGGGCCGGAAAAAACCTCCTGCCACCAGGAAGACTAGAATAGTCAGATAGACGCCAAAGAACAGGGCGATGAAGATCTTGAAAAACATCCGAGCCCATCTTACCTAAACAACTGACAACAGCTGACAGGCTTCCCCTGGCTTCCGCAGGGGCTCTGATCGCTTGGCCGACGCAAATCAGAGCCCGGTGCGGAAGCACCGGCTCGAGTACCGTGAGTGGCTGAGAGTTTGGAAGGCAGGAGAAAAGACACTGAGGCCCGGCAGCCACCGGGTTGGGTCCCCGACGGCCGCCAGGCAATGCCGGTTAGAGTGAGTTCTAGTGGACTGTAACACCTGAATCGCTAGCGCCTGAGCGGCCCTCGACCCCGATCTCTGCGTTGCGCCTCCTCGCCATAGTCCCTGCTATGCCTCGTCCGCACGCCTTGACCTCGGGCCCGACCGGCTCGCTCATCCACTACCGATTCAAGCATTACAGTCCACTAGTGACGGATCTGAAACCGGGTCAGTTTCCGGGCCATCTCCCGCTGTCGATCCTTGTCACTCAGGAGATAGATTTCCAGCCACTGCCGGAGCTCTCTCTGATTCATTTCCAGAACTTCACAGACCCATTGAAAGCTGCCCGGGTAGCTCTCTTCGGAAGCAAACCAGTCAAGGGCATCCTGTCGCCACAGTCTCCACTCTTTGTTGGACGACTTCTTGGGGGCAACCACGTCACGAAACGCCTGCAGCAAAATGCCCAGGGAAAGATTTCTAAGGGAGGATTCAGGCCTGTGTTCACGCGGGTAAAGCCCTGCGCTTTCGAGGCTTGAACTATTTCTCTGTTGTTTCACAGACTCAACCTTTTCTTTTCTATTGATTCCGGATAGCACCGCTTTTTTTAGCTCCTACTCTTTTGACGCGCGGCAGCCGGAAAAGTTTCGTTTAGACGGCAAGTCTCTGCCCCGCATCCATTCTGTACTCTAGTTGTTAAGTTATTGATAATAAATTACTTGGCATGCGTTTGGATGGCTTCGAGAACTTTTCTTCCGTGCTCTTGGTGTACAATCCTGCTTTTGTTGTCTTAGGTCCTTAAGGAGGATGTTCGAATGGCTGAAGAGCGACGCAACGCTGTGACTTTGAAAGGCAATCCTTTTACGCTGGTTGGGCCGGAATTGAAGTCTGGAGATCCAGCTCCTGATTTTGAGGTTGTCGGGGCGGACTTAACGCCGGTCACTCTACAGGATACGGCCGGAAAAATCAGAATATTCAGCGCTGTGCCATCTCTCGATACTCCGGTCTGCGATACGCAGACCCGCCGCTTCAACGCGGAGGCAGCGGGGTTGAGTGAGGTCAAGATCTACACTGTGAGCATGGATTTGCCTTTTGCACAGAGTCGCTGGTGTGCGGCCAGCCGGGTCGACAACATCGTCATGCTCTCGGATCACCGTACCGGTTCGTTCGGGGAGAGCTACGGAACGCTGGTCAAGGAACTTCGCCTCGACTCAAGGGCCATTTTTGTTGTCGATGGGGAGGGCGTCATTCGTCACGTTGAATATGTCGGCGAGATTGCTGATCAGCCTGATTATGACGCCGCTCTGGACTGCGTCCGGACTCTTGCTGGCTGCTAGTGTTAGGCCGGATTCGCCGGGAAATCGATCTTGCCGAGGGGAGAATCCGCTCCTTTGTTCGCTGCACGAGCCTGATCCCTTCGGCTGCCCTGGGAGCTGCCAGAGAGTGCAGCGCGTATCTGAAGGCTGAGAACCTGCAGTTGACGGGTTCATTCAAGATCCGAGGGGCGCTCAACAAGCTGATCGCACTCAAGGAAGCCGGTTATTCCAGGGTAGCTACCGCGTCTTCGGGGAACCACGGAATGGCGGTGGCCTACTCCATGCGCTTGACGGGGCTGCAGGGAAGAATTTTTCTCCCTCGAGATGTCTCTGTCGTCAAGCTCCGGGCTCTTGAGGAGCAGAAGGTCGATCTCCAACTCGTGAACGGGGAGTGTCTGGAGGCGGAGAGAGAGGCGCGGAAGTGGGCTGAAACTGACGGAATCCCCTATATCTCACCTTACAATGACCCCGAGATTGTGGGAGGTCAGGGAACTCTAGGAATCGAGCTTGCTCGCCAGGCTCCCCAGCTGGATACGGTATTCATAGCGGTCGGCGGTGGCGGGCTGATCTCGGGGCTTGCGGCCTGGCTCAAGGAAGTCAACCCGCAGATCCGGATTGTCGCCTGTTCACCGCTCAACTCGCGAGTGATGCACGAGAGCCTGAAGGCAGGACAGGTGGTGGATATGGAGAGTCTTCCCACGCTGTCAGACGGAACTGCCGGGGCCATCGAGCCGGAGTCGATCACGTTTGAGCTGTGTCGCACCCTGATCGACGATTCTCTACTTGTGACCGAGTGTGAGATCGAGGCGGCGATGAAGTTCGTGCTTGAGCGTCACAGGCTTGTCATCGAAGGGGCAGCGGGTGTCGCGGTGGCCGGGTTCTTGAAAGGTGCCGCCCCGTCTCGATGTTGCGCCGTCGTACTTTGTGGCGGAAATGTGAACCGAGAGACCTTGAGTCAGCTCTGTTCCTCTGCGTCTTCCTCTTTCTCGAGTTCGGCGTAGAAGCCCAGGTCAACGTCCTTGAGCTGCTTCGTGATGAAGAGAATCTGGCCGGTGTGATACGAGAAGTGCTCCACGACGTGGAAGATGGCCTGGAGGCCGGTGACTTCGTAGGCCTGGACCTGAAAAGTCCGCTCCAGGGAGTCGGGCGCCAGGCTCTGAAGAGTCGCAACGGCTTCCTGGAGGGTCGCGTCCAGCTGCCCGAGGAGTTCCGATCGGGTCATCCCGCTACGAGCCTTGAACTCGCCGTCACGGCGGCGCTCGTCCGGCGCACCGCCCAGCCCGGATACGATCCACTGTCGAACGTTTCCGCTGAGGTGAAGCATCAGGTTGCCGATGCTGTTGGAGTGCTGGTTGGGTCTCCACCAGACCTCGGCGTCATCCAGCAGGGTCAGGCAACTGCGAATCTTGGGGAAAAAATCGGCACGGAGAAGTTGAATCGCCTGATCGATGAAAGCCTGACCTGGATCAAAACTCATCACGCTTGACAGGCTAATACAGAACTTGAGAAAAAACCAGTACTGGGCGTCATAGGATCCGCCGTGCGGGCCCTGGCGCGACCGCGAGCGACTCTTACCACGGATTTCTAGGGAACCAGCTTCCGGCGCTGGCGCTTGATCGGCTGCCTCAGAACGGCATCCTGCTGGAGTTGAACGGTCAGGGACGTCCCTCGAGTCATGGCCACCTGCTGGCCCCTCATAAGGAGTCCGATCACAGCGCCGCCGGCTGCTCCGATGGCACCACCGATGCCCGCTCCCTCGAGACTGCGGTCGGCAATGGCTCCGATCCCGGCGCCGCCGGCACCTCCAACCGTACCGTATTTGAGGACATCGTCTGCCTGTTTGCTGGTGGTCGTGATCTTGCCTTCCTTTGCACCAGAGCCGCTCACAAAGCCTTCCGCATGTTCCGCTCGGGCCTCCAGGCTTCTGGTGACACCGCTCGGGAAGATGATGGTATCGAAAGACAGGACAATCTCTCCCTTGCCCTTGAGCCTGCCGGGTCTGATCACATCATCTACCTGGCCGATCAGGTAGCTTCCGACTGGAATCACGATCTGATCCTCCGAGGTGATCGGCACGGCAAGTCGGGCGTGGAATTTGTCTCCCGGCCGGGCAGTTTCGGTGCTCACCGCGGTTTGCAGCGTCACGAAAAGATTCGTCTTGCTGGGAATGACGATCTCCTTCTGATCGCCCTGAGCGGCTGTCAGAAAGGGCAGGCAAACGAGCAACCATTTGTACTTCTTCATGCGACTCTCTCCCATTTGTATCGACGTGTCTGGGGCCGGGCCAGCAATCTAACTAAGAAGAGTCCGGCCAGGAACCCGCCGATATGAGACCACCAGGCAATTCCTGCAGCTTCGGCGCCGTTTCCAACCAGTCCCACGGTTCCATTGACAATTTGCACGGCGAACCAGAAACCCAGTACCACGATCGCCGGAAGCTGGACCACAGGCCACACAATGATAAACGGTATGACGGTCAGAATTCTGGCGAAGGGATAACTGATCAGATAGGCCCCGAGTACTCCGGCTACCGCCCCGCTGGCCCCGATCGTGGGCACCGAACTTTCGCTGTGGAAGGCGAGGTGGGTCAAAGAGGCCACGATCCCGCACAGAAGGTAAAAGCCCAGAAAGCGCAGGTGCCCCATTCGATCCTCGATGTTATCTCCAAAGATCCACAGGTACCACATATTCCCGATCAAATGCAGCCAACCGGCGTGGAGGAACATCGAGAACAGGGTGACTCGGGTTACCGCCAGCCCAGTCGACAGGGGTTGAACTCCGATTTCTTTGATGCGTGAAGGGACCAGACCGTTCAACTCGAAGAAGCTGGCCAGCTGACCTTCTGGAAAACTCAATTCGTAGAGCAACACGAGCAGGTTCACCCCGACCAGCCCAATGGTGACCAGAGGATAAGTCCTGGATGGGATGTTGTCCTTGAAAGGAATCATCTCTAGGGTGGTGCGGGTCGACTCTCAAAACTTGATGAGCTGAGCATAGGAAATCGCCGGAATCTTGCGGATCCTGGTCATCACCTCCTCGGGCACCGGGTTGTCCGTGTTGATGACCCCCAGCGTCTGTGAAAGGCTGTCCTCGCGGCCCAGAACGAACGAGGCAATGTTGACCGCACTCTTTCCCAGGAGGGTTCCAACCGCTCCAATAACACCTGGAGTGTCCTGGTTGCGGATAAAGAGAACGTAATCCCCGAGAGGTGTCTCGAGCGGAATTCCGTCGACCGAAGCAAGCCAGATCTTCCCCTGGTGCAGGATCGCCCCCTCCACCCATCCCGTCTCGTCGGGGTTGCCCAGTTGGACGCTGATCAAGTTGGCATGGTCTCTGCTGCTGCTGCTGACAGTTTCGATGACTTCAATGCCTCTCTGACTCGCGTAGGTACGAGCATTCACTTCATTGACCGGTTCGGCCAGCATGGGCTGGAGGACGGCCTTCAGAATGTGGTTCGTGATCGGTCGGTAGTCCACCCCGGTCAGATCGCCGTAGTAGCGGATGCCGATTGAGCTGATGCGAATCTCACAAATCTGAGAAGCAAACGTGCCAAGCCTGGAAGCCAGATTCAAAAAGGGCGTGATCTTCTCCAGTTCCCCGATCGATAGGGAGGGGAAATTAACGGCATTTGTAATGAGACTTCTCTCGAGATAGTCCACCACCTGGGTTGCAATGGTATGTCCGACCTGTTCCTGTGCTTCGACCGTTGAACCGGCAATATGGGGCGTCAGAATCACTCGATCCGACCGGAGCAGCCGTTCGTTGACCCGGGGCTCACTCTGAAAAACGTCGAGTGCGGCGCCGCCCAGCCTACCCTCTTCCAGGAAGTCCAGAAGATCATCCTCGGCGATGAGTCCCCCGCGGGCGGCGTTGATGAGAAAAGCTCCGGGTTTCATTCGCGACAGCGTCTTGCGGCTGATGATCTCCCGGGTCCCCTCGGTGAGCGGCAAGTGCAGGCTCAGGAAGTCGGACTCCTGAACAACTGAGATCAGATCCGATAGTGTGACTTCCAGATCATTGGCGTAGCCCTGGCCCACGAAAGGGTCGTAGGCGATCACGCGCATTTGAAAGGCTTGCGCCCGCCGCGCCAGCAGTGATCCGATCTGTCCGAGACCCAGGATTCCCAGCGTTTTCCCTCTCAGTTCCTGGCCCACGAACGCCGCTTTGTTCCATTCGCCCGCCTTGACGGAGGCATCTGCGCCCGACAGTTTCCGGGCCAGGGCAATCAGCAGTGCGAAAGTGTGCTCTGCCGCGCTGATACTGTTCCCTCCGGGGGTATTCATCACCAGGATCCCTTTTTGGGTAGCGGTGTCGAGATCAATATTATCAACACCAGAACCGGCGCGACCGATGGCCCGCAGTTCCGAGGCTGCCTCGATCACCTCCGCTGTGACCTGCGTTCGACTGCGGACGATCAGCGCCGCAGCGTCCTGGATCTCGCTAAGTAGCTGGTCCTGGTTCAGATCCGTCTGGTAGCTTACTTTCAGGCCGGACACCTTCATCAGAACGGCTCGTCCTTTTTCTGAGATTCGATCGGAGACGAGAATCTTCATAGAGTACTTTCTGCAGGGAAGTACTTAACCAGGCCAGGACGCCAGGGTAGCGCGCAGGCCGGACCCGTCGGGTTTCCTGCCACTCAACTCCCCGATCGCGAGTTCTAACCCTCCCACAACCGAAACGACATCCAGGAAATCGAAATATCCGAGATGGGCGATCCTGAAGATCTTGCTTTTCAGTTTTCCCTGACCCCCTGCAATCTTGACACCAAACCGCTCTTCGAGCACTCGCATCAAGTCGGTAGCCTGGACCCCGGGTGGCGGGAAAGCGGCCGTTGCCGCGTTAGCCGGAGACGTGGACAGAAGGGTGCACCGCAGCGCGCGAAGTCCGGCCCGCGTGGCCCGGGCCATCTGCGCTGCCTCCTCGACGATCCTGTCAACACCCTGATCCAGGATCTCGCTGGTTGAGGCCAAGAGCGATTGGTAGAGGCTGACGGCAGGGGTGAAAGTTGTCTTACCCTGGCGTTGGCTCGCCACCTCTCGCCCCAGGTTGAAATAATAACCCCCGCCGTTGTCCCGTAGACGGGTCAGGGCTCGTTGATTCAAAGATACGAACGCCAGCCCCGGAGACATGGCAAAGGATTTCTGGGAACCGCTGATGACTACATCCAGACCCCATTCGTCCGTGTGAACAGGCTGACTTCCCACAGCCGTAATGCCATCCACGACGAGAAGAACTTCAGGAAAACGCTCTCGGACGGTTTTTCCGATCGCTTCGAGATCGTGCATCGTCCCTGTCGAGGTTTCACAGCCCTGTAGAAACAAGGTCTTCACCCCCGGGTTTTTCTCGAGTTCTACACAGATTTCGGCCGCTTCTGCAGCCTCGCCGGGGTCTTTCGAGAGAGTGACACAGGAGTGCCCGTGTGCCTGACAGATTTCGCCCCAGCGCTCACCGAATTTTCCGATGACAACCGTCATAGCCGGGGTCTTGGTACTCACTAGATTGGCCACCGTGGCTTCCATAGCGCCCGTGCCCGAGCAGCTGAGAATCACCAGGTCTCCGGTCGTCTTGAAGATCTTCTGGAGGTTTTTTCGAGTGGTCAGAACAAGATCTCGAAACTCCTCGGTTCGGTGGTGAACGATCGGTTTCGAGGCGGCCAGTTGCGCCGCCGGCATCAGCGGGGTGGGGCCCGGTGTGAAGATGCGGCGCTTGTACACCGCGTCATGATATCACGTTGAAAAGAGCGGCCCATGGCGGTCAGGGCCGACTTCACGAACAGGTTTCATTTCAGGAATTTTTCTTATCGACCGACCAGATTCCGGCTCCTCTGCAGAGGATGAAGAGGAAGGCAAACGCGTAGAGTAGGGCTAGTTCCCCGCGGTTCTGAATCGGAAACAAGTCGTTTGGCTGGTGCTTCCAGAAATAGCCGACAAACATCTGACCAGAGGCCAGCAGCGCGGCAAAATTGGTAAACAAGCCCACCGCTATCGCCACACCACCGACGAACTCGACGGTTCCAGCAACCCACATCAGCCCCGAGTTCGCCTGGCTCCCTCCGAAAGCGCCAAACAGCTTCTGGGCGCCGTGACAGGCGAAAAGCACTCCGAATGCGATCCTCATGAGCGCGTAGGCTGGTTCCGTGAGCTTAAGAAGTAACGACCGCATGAGATTCCTCCGTCCAGGTTCGTGCTCCGTCGGTCACCCTTGAAGACCCTTGCCCAGCCATCCGATCAGGTGTCCGGCAGGCCCCCATTGTAGAACATTCATTTGAGTTGCGGGACCACCAGCGGTCAGTTTTCTGAATCAGGGAAGGTGGATTACCCGGGAGTCGGATCAAAGAAGCGGACATGAACCATCCGTTGCTCTAACGGCTCGAGCGGGTTGGCCCCGATTCTTGGGATCTTGTGCTTGAGTTCTTCGGACAAGAGATGAAACGTCACTTTGGTACTCCTGGTTCGCACCTTCTCACAGTAGGGAATCGACCCCAGAGCCTGAGGCTATTTTCTCAAATCAGGGAGACGTTCCCCGGGGGCTGGACAAGAGAAGAACCCTTTCACGGTCGGTCGGATCAACCTGTGGTATAGTCGCCGCGATGGCGCAGTTGCAGGCTTTATTACTCTGTGACCTGGTCGTAACGACGCCCGAGGGAAAGGTTCAGCTCCAGGGCCTCTTCGATGTCATCAACGCCTTTCAGTTGCCCACCAGGCATGGTCGCATGTGGGTCTTCTTTCGGTTTCTCATGGAGGAAGGCGACTGGGTTGAGGAGGGGAAGACCCGTACCGTGACAATGTACCTCGAGCGGCCCAGTGGGGAAACCGAAAGCCTTCCCAAAATGGAGGTGAAGGTCGGTCACCAGGGTACGGTTCAGGGATATGTTCAACTCCAGGGCCTTCCACTCAAACAGAAAGGTGAGCACTGGCTCGAACTGTTTTACGGGGAAAGCCGGGTGGGCCGATGCCGCTTCTTCGTTCGATTGACGGAGCCTCAGACGGTTCAGGCCCAACCCGTCGCCGGGTCAACTACCGTTCATTAATTGACTTTCCCATCAGCCGGTTTTACGATTCCCCCCGCATCCGCAACACGAACGACTGACGGAGGGAAGAATGCGAGTTGGTATTGTCGGCTACGGTTGGGCGGGTCAGGCACACGCGAGCGAATACAACGCAATCGAAGGGGTCGAAACCACGGCGGTCTGCTCCCGTCGAGAACTGGACGAGTCGGAACTCTCGGCAAGGCATCGATCCAAGATCAGGGTTTTCAACGATCTCGAGGAGATGTGTCGAGCAGACATTGACCTGGTGTCGATCTGCACCCCCCATCCGTTCCACGCTGAGCAGGTGGAGATCGCCGCAAAAGCTGGAAAGAACCTTGTGATCGAGAAGCCGGTGGCGATCGATCTGGAAGGAGTCCGCCGCGTTGAGCAGGCGGTTCAATCGAGTGGGGTCCGAGCCATGGTTTGTTTTGAAGCCAAGGTTATCGGGCATTTTCAGACCATGCGCGAGATGATCCGTCAGGGACTGCTGGGGGAGATTCACTATGGAGAGTCCGACTACTTTCACGGAATCGGACCCTGGTATGGGCAATATGAGTGGAACGTAAAGAAGAACTTCGGCGGATCATCGCTCCTGACCGCCGGCTGTCATGCTCTGGACGGTCTGATCTGGCTGATGGACTCGAGACCTGTTGAGGTCTTCGGCTATGCTACCCGGTCCAGTGCCCCTGAATTCGAGCCCTACGAGTATCCCACCACGAGCAGTACAGTGATGCGTTTCGAGAGTGGAGCCATCGGAAAAGTGGCCTCGGCAATCGACGTCTTCCAACCCTACCAGTTGAATGTGTATCTGACCGGTTCAGACGGGGCGATCTGGAACGACAAGTTCTTCACGCGCAAGCTGGGTGGGCTCGACCAGAAGGGCTGGAGCAAAATGCACGCTCAGATGATCGATTCTGGAGACGTGGCCGACCACCCTTACCAGGCTCTTTTCGCTGACTTCATCGAATCGATGAAGGAAGGGCGCGATCCGATGTTCTCTTTCCAGGACTCGATCTTCTCGCACCGAGTCTGTCTGGCGGCGGACCTTGCAGCCGAGGAGGGGCGGCCGGTGCAGCTCGAGGAGATGGAGTAAGCCAGTTACTGATTTCAGACCCACTTCTGGGCCGAATCATCCCAGTTCAGCATCCTGCCGGAGAGCCAGGATTGATTGGCCCCATCGAGCGCAGCAACGCCGTAAACTCCGAGTTGCACAGGACAGTGAAGTTCCTCGCCGCGGCGGATAGCGTCCTGCAGATTGACATGGTGCAGAGCAATTTCTTCAGCTCCCGATCTCGTGTGCGTCTGGAGGACTTCGCCGGTCTCCTCAGAGACAATTTCCCAGCCCTTGGAATTGAAGACCAGGCTGGCCTCTTTGCCCCGAATGATGTGCTTATTTCCGTTCCCATTGGCCATGGTACCGAGCAGGTGCACGGTCATCCCGTTGGTCACTCCTTCCACCGCCGGATACTCCAGCAGGACTTCCATGTTGTCGGGTAATTCGCGGCCATCGTCCCAGATGTAGATTCCTCCCATGCCACTCACCCGGGAAGGATAGGTCAAGCTGCAGGCCTTCAGAATTCGAGTGAGACGGTGTACGAAAAGGTCCGTGGAGATTCCCCCCGAATAATCACGGTAACAGCGCCACTCGAAGTATCTCCCGGGATCCCAGGGACGCTTCTGCCTGGTTCCCAACCAGGTCTCCCAATCCAGATCGGAGGGCTGGGGCAGGTCGGCGCGGACCCCTGTTCGCCAGGGACCAAGATCGCGCGCGTAGTTGCGCACATAGTCGACCTGGGCCTGGACAACTGGCCCGAGTTTGCCACCCCGAATGGCGCGTGCGGCAGACTCGTAGCTGTCGTCGCTCGTTCCCTGCACTCCTACTTGCAGCTTGCGCCCGGTTTCTCGGACTTTTGCCCAGATCTCCTGGGCCTCAGCCAGCTTGTGGGCCAGCGGCTTCTCGCAGTACACGTCCAAACCGGCATCCAGGGCGTCGATGGCGATAGGAGCGTGCCAGTGTTCCGGCGTAGAAACGACTACGTAGTCGAGGTCGGGGGTTTCCAGGAGACGGCGATAATCCGTGTGGACCCGGACCCGTTCGCCCATCTTCGAAAGGTGGTCATCAAAGGCCCTCGCTCTCCTTTCAAAGATGTCACAAACCGCTGAGACCTCCAGGTTCTGATCTTTCCTGACCTGGAGCAAGGCCTTCAAGTGGGCTCCTCCGATCGAACCGCACCCGATGAGGCCAACCTTCAAACGATCGTTCGCCCCGCTTACGTTGGCGTAGCTGCGCGCACTCAAGGCCGGAAGCGTCGCTGCTGCCAGGCTGGAGGTTTGAATGAATTTTCTTCGGCTCAATCTGTCTTGATTGCTCATGTACATACTATAAATGGGAAGAGCGATTGGAGAAAGGCAGCGAAGCCAGTCCACTAGGACCGTCTTACGGTTATTGGGCTTCACGAACCGTGTCCGTGTAGCGCACGTGGGTATTGACGATACCAATTTCAACGCGTCGATTCCGCGCCCGAGCCTGGGCCGAGGTTCCGGCCACGAGCGGCTTCGTTTTCCCGAATCCTTTGGTCTCGATCAAGCCTGAGTCGACTCCAACTTCGACAATGTAATCTCGCACCGATTGAGCACGCCGTTCGGACAGTTCGAGGTTGTAATGGTCTGAACCAATATCGTCCGTATGACCGTAGACGTAGATCGCGTAGTCCCGGGAGGTCAAGAGGATTCCGGCGATGCGGCTCAACAGTTCTCTGTTCTCGGGTCGCAGAAAGGCCTTGTCGAAGTCGAACTCGAGTGCATCGCTGCCCAGGTTCATGACAAGACCGAGTGCCGTCCGGCGAGTTTCGACGATCTGGCCCAGAGCACCGTGCAGCCGGTTCAATTCCGTCTCCGCGTCATGCCGAACCTGTTCCAGCTCAGTTCGAGCCTGCGCCGCATCGGAGAGTGCCTGATCGGCGTGGGCCCGGGCCGAGGCTGCCTCAGTTTCCGCAACCCGTCGGCCCAGGGCCGCAATTCGAGCGTTCTCTTGGGCGCTGGAGGCCTGCCGTGCAGCCTTCTCTGCTCCTGTTGCGGCTGTGCTCGCCCTGGCTGCGTTCTCTTTGACCTGTCCGGCAAGATCGGTAAGTTGCTCCTCGAGTCGACTGATACGATAGAGAAGCGCCAGCGAGAGCAGCAGTAGAACCACAGCGGCGGCAATCGCCACAAGCAATGCCGGGTGATGGTTGCGTTCTCTTGGCGCCAGCCGGTCCATAAAGGGTATTCTCCCATATTTTAGGCTTGTAGAAGGGCGACCCCTGGTGGTCGCCCGCTGGCCGGGCCGGGCTAGTTACCGTCGGAAATCCTCACACCGAGCAGGCGCCGGGATCCCTCTTCCCTATCTTCGAAAAACCGTGCAGTACCCGCCTTTCCCTGCAGGTGACGACAGGGGTTGAAGGGATCGCTCCTGGAGGGCACGATGTACTCGACAACCGTGTAGTCCCAGGAAATGAGGCTGAGTGCTCCCTCTTTCCCCTGGACCGTCAGTTCCAGATAAGCCGGCTCTTGGTAGCGAACGGACGAGAACTTGCCCGCAGCCTCGCGAATCAGACTGGTCGGGATCTCGCCTGGCTGGTTTTCATCGGAGCTTCCTGTTTCCAGAGCGTACTCATAGGTCCAACCGGCCGTGCTCTCGACCGGGCGTTCATCGATCTGCCGGGACAGCCTTTCGGAGATCTCGCGGTCCTCTCTGGTAGTGGCGATTCTTTCCATTTTGGCCACCACCTGTCTAGCTTCATCCAATCGTTCCCGGGCCAGCAGTGAATAGCCCAGCGTTTGGAGAAGTCTCATGTTGGCAGGCTCCAGCCGGCAGGCCTCGGTGGCGAGATCAACAGCCTCTTCCAGTTTTGCGTTTTGTCGCAGGAAATGGCGTGCCAGAGCCGAGTAAGAATATGGGAAAGCAGGGCGTAGTCGGATAGCCTGGCGCAGACTGCTCTCGATACGGCCCCTGGCCGGATCCGATTCATGCCTCTCCGTTGAGGCGAGATAGGCAAAAAGGTAGTGCGACAGGTAGCTGGAGGAGTTTAGATTGACCGCTTGTTCAAAGGCATCGAAGGCTCTCTTCATGCGCCCTGCGCGATAGTGCAGGTAACCGAGGCTTTCAAAGGACAGCGCCTCGTTTGGATTCACACTCAAGGCACGATAGATCAGGTCCTGCGCTTCACCCTCCCGGTCATTTCGAACCAGAAATGCCGCGCGAATGGAAAAGGCCTCGGCCGGCGACAAGGATGAGGCTTCAAGATCAACTGGTTCCCGGAGCCCAGGAGGGTAGGTATAGAAGCGAAACTCGTCCCCGGCCACGTAATCGGCCAGGTTCTTCTCCAGCTCGGGAAGAGCTCCCAGAGCCATTTGCACAGCCCGCTCTCTGAGCTCTCCCCGCTGCATGAGGCCCAGAAGTTCGTCAATCGGGCTGTTGGTTCCCTCGCCCCGGCCCGCCGTCATCAGATAGTGGGTCATCGCCCAGGCCTGGCTGTAAAAGATGGACGCTTTCTGCGCCTCGTTGTAGTATGCAGATCTCCGATCCACTGCAAAGAGGGTTCTGAGGGGAAGCATTTTCTCGGAGCGAAGCCGGGAAACGTGCCCTTGACTGGGAAGGCCAACCGCAATTCCGTCCTCGGAGATTCGAGTATGAGCGTAGAACTCAGCCAGACCCTCGCTCAGCCACAGCGGAACCCTGGGATGGTTGATCCTCAAGAGCAGGTGAAAGTACTCGTGGTAGAGCGTCCGATAGGGTGTTGAGCCCTGTACGTCCAGGCGCAGAGCGACGTAGTGTCTTTCGGGGCCGGCCAAGAACACTCCTGCCGGTTTCAGTGAGTTGGATCGTTCCCAGTACTGGGGCAAGAGTTCTCGAAGTGATTCTTCATCCCTTACAGCGAGGATGACGATGGGCTGTCCGGGGTCCGTCCTGGCACCCGGAAGTGCCTGTCGGAAGGCCCCTCGAATCTGCTCGAACCGAAGTGTCGCCTCGCTGGCCGCTTCGACGCCGGCGTTGGACACCAGCGTGAAGTGTGGACTTCGGACCTGAATCCATTCGCTTTCGGCAGACAGTCCTCCGGCCCGAAGGGGCACCATCACCAGAATCAGGATCCGCCAACCAGCAAGTCGTCGCATGGTTTCCTCAAGCCAGGATCTAAACATCACCTACGCCAGTAACGAACGAGAGAACGACGGCAGCGGCGGTCAGGAGCAGACAAACGCCTGCCGCGGCCAGATGGTTCAAGCGCTCAGGCAAAAGGGGATTGAGGAATGCAGCTGTTGCGAATCCGCCGACGAAGCCCCCCAGGTGGGCCCAATTATCGATTTGGGGCATCATGAACCCGAAGAGGAACAGAATGACAGCGTAGGTCTGGGCCTGGCGACTGATCTGCGAGGCTATGCCTCGCCGGCCCGAGTAGACCAGGGCCCCGAGCAGTCCAAAAATGGCAGCCGAGGCCCCCAGGGTGAAATCGGCTCCACCGATGAACGGTATCCCCCCGAAAAAGAGTCCAGCCAGGCTGGAGAAGGAGAAACCTACGGCGCTGGAGGCGGTGTAAATCACAACCGTGCGGCCGGGCCCATAGATTTCGGCTGTGACCGGAGCCAGCTGCCGGACCCACATCAGATTGAAAGCGATGTGCAGCAAGCTGCCGTGCAGCCACCCGGCGCTCAAAACCGTCCACCAGCGGCCCAGTTGAAAGACGGGAACCGCACCGCTCATCCCCAGGACGTAGGAGCCCTTGAGGCTCGGAGCCAGCAGGCTAAAAAGACCTCCGCCGCCGATCCCACTCGGATCAAGTGCCAGCGAAACCAGATAGAGCACACCACAGGTGACCATGGCGATCTTGGTGAAGCCCAGATCGCTGCCCAACCTGCGCAGCGTCGGGCCAAAGCCCCAGAGGCCGGGGTAAGGGGTTCCGCAGTGGTAGCAGGTGGCATCATTGACCCCCACCAGCAAGCTACAGGAGCGGCACACGACGGAGCCACCGGTTTGCCTGAGTCCCATTCTTCTCCTTCCCCTTGCGCCTGCTGGTCGTGGTGCACGAGAGCCCTCGCCCCACCTGCGGCAGCTAGTGCACTGTCCGGGAAGTCCGCGGAGAGGGCTCAGGGCTACGGCCGGGAATTTAAACGTTCTCCGCCCTGAGCCCTCTCCGCGGACTTCCCGGACAGCACACACTAGAACCGTCATAATATACGATTGGTCGGATACATGGCTCGATTTAGAAGGATGCCTTTCCCGTGTACTCCCCTGCTTCTAACCCTCTGCGTGTTTGCAAATGTGATTGCCAGGGAGGGAGTCGTTCTGATGGATGGTCGGGCTGTTTCGAATGCCACGGTCACGATCCTGGGGCACTCGGGCAGTGCCCGCACAGACCACAACGGCCGCTTTCGCTGGAACCCCCTGCCCTGGCCCCCCTTTGAAGTGCTGGTGGTCCTTCCCAACGGCCAGTATTCGGCACCGGTACTGATCAGGGAGATCTCCCCCGACGGAATCCTCCAGGTACGGGTTGTGCCGGTCGCCGAGGATGAAATTGTGGTCACCTCCGGCGTCACTCCAAACATAGAAGTCCCGAACGCCAACGGCAAGACCACACTGAGTGCGGCCGAACTGGAGATCGAGCAGCCGGGGCGGGTTGTGGAAGCTCTGACCAGTCTTCCCGGAGTCAGCAGCATCTCCGAAGGCCAGGCGGCTGTGCCCACCATACGAGGGCTGGCCCGGGGGCGTACGATCGTCCTGATCGACGGAGGCAGGGTCTCTACCGAACGCCGGGCTGGTCCCAGCGCCACTTTTGTGGATCCCTTCATGCTGGAAGCAGTCGAGGTCGCCCGGGGGCCCGGCTCAGTGGCTTACGGTTCTGATGCGTTTGGGGGCGTGATCCACATGAGAACGCGAAAACCGCGATTGAGCCAGGATCTCGACGTGAAGCTGGCAGCGGGAGCGGGCTTCGGCATTCCGGGCCTGATGGGCAGCATGCAGGCAGCCCAGGGCTTTCAGAACTGGGCGTACCTGCTGCGCGGCAGTGTCAGGGAGTTCCAGGACTACCGCAGTCCGGCGGGAGAAATCACCAATTCCGGAGCCAAGAGCCGTAATGTCGGCTTCTCCACGCTCCATGGGCTGGCGGAGGGCCTTCTGACTCTGGGCTGGCAGACCGACCTCGGACGGGAGATAGGAAAACCGCGGAATGACTCCCTGAGCAATCTTTTCTACTACCCCGAGGAAGAGTCGAATCGATTCACGGCAAGCTACGAGTTCCCGCCTTTCGCTGAGCTCTCGCGGCTCAAGATGGACTTCTTTGTCGGCCAGTACCGGCTGGTTACGACCCGCGATCAATCTCCTCAAGATGATGCAGGACGGACGATTTCAACCTCGGACGTGGACGCTTCAGACTTCGGCTTTCGGGTCCTCGGGATCAAGCCCTTGCGGCGTGCCCGTCTCGAGTTCGGCATAGATATGAACGGGCGTTTTGGCCTTGAAGCTGTGGGAACAGAGAGGGTCTTCGACACCTCGGAACAGATCCTCAGCAGTACCAGCGAAAAGGCCATTGAGAATGCCGGCAGCTTTGACGCGGGCTTGTTTTCCAACGCTGAAGTCGGCTTGAGCCGTGCCGTCAGCATAGCCGGCGGGATCCGATTCGACCACATCTCGACGAAGAATCAGGGTGGCATCTTCGGTGATCTTTCGACTTCAGATTCTGCTTTTTCAGGCTATGGCTCGGCAAGTCTGACTCTGCGGTCGGGATTCTCGCTCACTGGCCAGGTGTCCCGTGGGTTTCGGGACCCGACCCTTTCAGATCGGTACTTTCAAGGCTTGAGCGGCAGAGGTCTCATTACAGGGAACCCTCTCCTGGAGCCGGAAACAAGCCTCCAGTACGATCTTGCTGCTCGTTACAGCCACAGAGGGGCTGGAATCGCTCTCTACCTGTATCGATACCGAATCTCTGGCCTGATCGAGCGCTTTGAAGCCGAGCCGGATATGTTCTTTTTTCGGAATCGCGGCGAGGCTCTGATCCGTGGGGTCGAAGTGGAGTCGCATTTCCTGGTGACTGGAGGTTGGGGGCTGAAAGCAGCAGCACAGTGGCTCCGCGGAGAATCCGAAGAAGGTGATGCTCTGGCTGACATCCCCCCCCGAAGCCTGGGCTTTCACGTGTCGAAGCGCATTTCTGAAAGGGCTCAGATCCAGCTTCGATCCACCCTGTTTGACCGTGACGACAGACCCGGGCCGACGGAGGTGGCAACTCCGGGGCATGTCCGCTTTGATCTACTCGGGAGAGTTCGATTGGGCCGGCTCGTCTCGCTGGTCGGAGAGATGAGAAACCTGCTCGACAAAGACTATCCGGCCAGCCCCGATTCGCGCTCCCCACTGGCCCCGGGCCGGTCTGGCGGATTCATGGTCCTCTTTGATTTTTGAGTACTGTAAGTACTGACTCTCATGGCATACCATGAAGGACTCGCGGAAGGTGTCAGATGGAAAACGGAAACGGCAGGCCCGGCTTTGCAGTTCGACTCTATCGTGAAGATCTGAACTTCTCCGCGGCCCACATTTCAACCTATGGAGACTTGATGGAGGGGCAACATGGCCACAACTATCAGTTGTCCATCGAGATCCGAGGCCCCCTGGACAAGGACTGCCTGGTTATTGATTTTCGGGTGGTCAAGGAGATCGTGAAGTCGATCAAGGGCACTCTCAACCACCGAACTCTGGTTCCGGGAAGACACCCCGGTCTGTCCATCGAACAGGGCGAGAAATCCACCAGGATTCGCTTCGCCGACGAGCAGCTGGAACTGCCAACCCGCGATGTTGTTCTCCTTGACGTGGAGAACTTAACATCAGAAATGCTGGCCTTGCACATCTTCGAATCCATTCGAGAGCGCCTTCCGGCTGCAGACCTCGAGCGCCTGGACTCGCTCAGTGTCGAGGTGATCGAATCACCGGGACAATCGGCCAGCTACTCGGGGGCGCTCTCCTGAGGGTTCCAACGTTCCAACGTTGGAACCCTCGAACGCTGGAACGTTGGAACCTTGGAACGTTGGAACCTTGGAACGTTGGAACGTCTTCCGCGTTCCGCGCGCTAGCTGACAGCAATCAAATCCTGTTGGGTCGCCTGGGTTCTGTATCCATACAAGTTGACCAGCAGGCGCTCGGTCGTGCTCTTGCTGGCCGCCGGGGAGTAGAGGTTGCCCTGACCGTAGTGGCATTTGAAGTTGCGGAGGATTGCGGCATTTGAGGCCGAATCAATCCCCTCGGCAATCACGCTTACACCCAGGGAATTGCTGAGTCGAATCATGGCCTCGACAAGATTGACCGTGTTCTCGTCGTCGAGGCGGCGAATCAGACTGCGGTTTACTTTGATCGACTCGATGGGCAGTTGTTGAAGGTGATTGAGGGAAAAATTTCCTGTCCCGAAGTCATCCAATTGCATCGCAACTCCGAGTCGCTTGATCTCGTCGAGTTTTCGGCTCTGTTCCGCGTCGTCCGGTTGCGTCTCGGGAAGCTCGAGCTTGAGGCAGACCGGATCCAAACCTGTTTTGGTCAGAGTTTCACTGAGGCCGTCGACCAGGTTGGGCTGCCTGATCATTCCGGTCTCGACGTTGACGCTCACCCACAATCTCTCCTGGCCGGGGATCAGCCGGTTCCACACTCGAATCTGTTGACAGGCTTCTTCCAGGGCCCACCAGTCCAGATCTGCCGCCAGGCCGCATTCGCGAGCGAGAGGGACGAATTCTCTCGGCCTGAGAAGCCCCTTTTCGGGATGGCGCCACCTCAGCAGTGCTTCAAAGCCGACGATCTCGGAAGTCTCAATCTTGACGACGGGCTGGTAATAGAGCGTGAATTCGCCCCTTTCCAGTGCCAGGTAGAGATCGCCCTCGAGGTTCCGTTGTTCGAGTGAGCGAGCCTTCATCTCCGCATCGAAGATCTTGTAGCCTCCCGGCCCCCCCAGCTTGGCTCGATACATTGCCGAATCGGCGTCTCTCAACATATCCTGGGAGCGCTCGTAGCCGGATTCGCTCAAGGCAATTCCGATGCTGAGCGAGACATCGATCAGTTGGTCCGGAAAACGAAAAGACTCCTGGAGGCGGGAGCCGATACGCTCGGCGATGCTGGAGGCATCCTCCCCGCTTCTGACTCTTTCACACAAAATGGTGAACTCATCGCCCCCCACCCGTGCCACCAGGTCAGCGGGTCCGACACACGACTGTAGACGTCGCCCGGTTTCAGCCAGCAGGCGGTCTCCGGTGTCGTGGCCGAATGTGTCGTTGACCCTCTTTAGCTTGTCCAGGTCCAGGAAGAGGAGAGCAAAATGAAAGTCCTTGTTTCTCTTCGTTCTCTCCAGCGCTCTGGCAAGTCTTTCCTGAAAATGGGTCCGATTCGCCAGACCGGTCAGGGGATCGTGAAAAGCATCATGCATGAGCCGCTCTTCCGTCACCTTGAAGCTGGTGATGTCTGTTTGCGAACCAATGATCCGGATGGCCATGCTCTCGTCCCTCTCCGCCAATCCGCTGCAGCGCGCCCACAGGTAGTTCCCGTTTCGATGCTTGATGCGGTACTCGGCGGAAAGTCGTTCGTTGGGTCCCTGAACCAGCGACGTCAGTGAAATCTGCAGGGGTCTCCGGTCCTCGGGATGCACGCGATCGAGCCATTCATCCAGGCTGTTCTCGATTTCCTCCTCGTCGTACCCCAGCATCGACTTCCAGCGTGGTGAGTAGTAGAGCGTGTTGCGCCGCAGGTCCCATTCCCAGATGCCGTCATTGGTTCCCCGCGCGGCCATATCGAAACGGCGCCGGCTGTCCTCGAGCTTGTCCTGCAGGTGGCTTTCGCGAGAAGGGTCGCGCACAATCACGGTGATCTCATTCACCTCGTCTCTAGTCACAATTGGAATGAGAGTGAGTTCCATTCTCGGCGAGGTCGAATTCTCAGCGACGAAACTGACTTCGATGAGAAGTGATTCCTTTCGGTTGGCAGCCGCCACGGCGTTTCTCAGGGAGCCTACGTCATCCGGGGAAACCACGCTTTCGAGGTCGCAGTTCTGGAACTGGGCACCCTCGCATCCGACCACTTCGTCGAACTCTCCGCTGATCCCAATCAGCTTCCCGGACGGCGAAAGAGTGAGGACACATCCCCCTGACTCCCTGACTGCCTTTTCAAAATGGGTGTGGAAATAGGCGTGCAGTTGCTCGACGTTCTCGGAAAGACGTTCCAGTTCCCCTGATTGTAGGGGAGTTCTCTGCGACGCCATATCGTACCCGAAGCGCAGAGATGCAGCCAGAAAAACTCCCAGTGCCAGAGCGTTCCAGTAGCTGGCCATCTCGTCGGCAAACTGGACAAAGAAGTAAAGGAGCAGTACCCCGAACGCTACATGGACAATGTCGCGGCTGCGGAGAAAGGCGCACAGCAAAGCCAGAGTGCAAAGAACGAAGTGCAGACCGGTGAGTTCACGGCTCACCGAAAGGACCAGCAGCACCGACAAGCCCGGCAGGATCATGGCCCCCTGGGACAGCAGCGACTTGGGCTGATCTGACAGTTCAGACTGGCGACCCAGCAGTACCCTCAGCAGGAAGAGAGCCAGGGCTGCCAGTGTGAAGGCCCAGCTCTGAATAACTCCCCAACCCAGGATGGACGAGTTGAGGGCGCAGATGGCCGACAACGCCGCGGCAACCGTCAATATCCGGAGGTTCACTGCGGGCTCGGCGGGTGCCTGGACGGCTCCATTCAAGGGAGCCGCACTTGTACTATTCGAGTGCCTCTCGCTTTGACTCATGACCTCTATCAGCCCGGATGATGCAAATGGATTGTCGCATTCGCTCTTCCAAATGACTGTGACAGGTAGCACCTTCCCCGACGTCGAGAGTCGCTGTCTGCCGGCCGTCTGCTAAAGTAGGTGGAACGGGCCGAGGAGAGTGAGATGATGGATTTCCACCCTCTAGTTCAGGAATGGTTTGAAGGCCGTTTTGAAAATCCCAGCCCGCCACAAAGGAAAGGGTGGCCCGTCATCCAGGAGGGGCACAACGTTCTCATCGCAGCTCCCACTGGATCCGGAAAGACTCTTTCTGCCTTCTTGTGTGCCATCGATGAGTTGGTCCGTTTGGGTCTGAAGGGCGAGCTGCAGGCGGAAACAAGAATTGTCTATGTGTCTCCGCTGAAAGCCCTGGCCAATGACATCGGCACCAACCTGCTGGAGCCCCTCGCAGAAATCCAGGCTCTGGCCCGGGAACAGGGACTCGATCTGCCCCGGATCCGCGTGAGCGTGCGTACGGGAGACACTCCCCAGAGTCAGAGGCGCAAGACGCTGGAGAAACCGCCCCACATCTTTGTTACGAACCCGGAGTCCCTGTTCATTCTGATGACGACCCCCCGCGGCCGGAATTTGCTGTCCGAGGCCCGGTCGGTCATTGTCGACGAGATTCATTCCCTGGCCCGGGACAAGCGGGGCTCCCATCTCTCTCTGACCCTGGAATTCCTGGAGGAACTGGCAGGCAGGCCGCTCCAGCGAATCGGCCTGTCAGCAACCCAGAAGCCGATTGATCGGATCGCCGAATTTCTTTCCGGCGGCCGTCCGACTACTGTCATCGACACGGGCCACAGCCGGAAAATGGACATCCGAGTGGATGTGCCTCCGATCGAGCTCGGCGCTGTCGCCACCCACGAAATCTGGGAAGAGATTTACGATCATCTCGCCAGGCTCATCGACGCCCACCGAACCACCCTGGTTTTTGTGAACACACGACGCCTGGCCGAAAGACTCTCTCAGCAGCTCACCGAGCGGTTGGGACCGGACAACGTTGCGGCCCACCATGGGAGCCTTGCCAGGGAAATCCGCCTGGATGCTGAACAGAAGCTGAAGCAGGGTCGTCTGCGGGTCGTCGTGGCTACCGCTTCGCTGGAGCTGGGAATCGACATTGGTTCGGTAGACCTGGTGTGCCAGATCGGCTCTACGCGTTCGATTGCACTGGTCCTGCAACGAGTGGGTCGATCGGGACATCAGCTGGGCGGCCGACCCAAAGGGGTCCTTTTCCCGACCACTCGAGACGATCTGGTCGAGTGCTCGGCTCTGATTCGATCGATCCGCCGTGGGGAACTGGACCGGATCCGAATTCCGGTGGGGCCGCTCGACATCCTGGCTCAGCTCCTGGTGGCCGCCGCCTCCAACCAGGAATGGGAGGAGGGGCGGCTGCTGGAGATTGTCCGCAGGGCTTCGCCTTATCGGGGACTGAGTGAGGGGGACTTCGAGGCGATTCTCTGCATGCTGTCGGAAGGCATCTCAACTCGCAAAGGGAGAACACGGGCCCTCCTTCACCGCGACCGCATCAATGGCAGGGTCAAGGGTCGGCGAGGGGCTCAGTTGCTGGCCATCACATCCGGAGGGGCGATTCCCGAGAATGCCAACTATCTGGTGAAGGTGGACCCGGACGAAGCCATCATCGGCAATCTGGATGAAGACTTCGCAGTGGAGAGCAACCGCGGCGACATCTTCCTGCTGGGGAACACCTCATGGAGGATCCAGAGGGTGGAGGCAGGGGTTGTTCGGGTCCAGGACGCTGGAGGAATGCCTCCTACGATTCCCTTCTGGCGGGGTGAAGCCCCGGGTCGTACCGACGAACTCAGCAACAGTGTCTCCGAACTCCGGGAGCTGGTAGCCGTCCGCCCGGCTGCCCGGGCTCAGCAGTATCTTGTGGAGGAATGCGGCTGCTCCGGAGTGCCGCAGAGCAGGTGGTTGCCTACCTGAGGTCGGGGAGTGCCGGTCTGAAGGCGACTCCCACCAACCGGCGGATCGTGGCTGAGCGCTTCTTCGACGAGGGTGGAGGGATGCAACTGGTTCTGCATGCTCCGCTGGGCAGCCGCATCAACAGGGCGTGGGGGCGGGCACTTCGAAAGCGCTTCTGCCGGTCTTTCAACTTCGAACTCCAGGCGGCCGCCACCGACAACGGAATCGTGATTTCTCTCAGCGACCAGCACAGTTTTCCACTGGACAGCGTCTTCTCGTTTCTTTCTCCCCAGAATGCCCGGGAAGTCCTGGTCCAGGCCCTGCTGGCGGTGCCGCTGTTCGGCACACGCTGGCGCTGGACAGCCACCCGCGCGCTGCAGGTCAGGCGCTTTTCCGGTGGCCGCAAGGTCCCTCCTCCCTTGCAGCGGCTGTGGGCTGATGATTTGCTGGCGGCCGTCTTCCCGGAGCAGGCTGCCTGCCTGGAACACATCCATGGAGACATTGAGCTTCCCGATCATCCGCTGGTCAGGGAAACGGTGGATGACTGCCTGACCGAGGCGATGGACACCGAGGGCCTGGAGCGCATTCTCACCGCCATCGAGTCAGGGGAAATTGAGTGCCTGGCCATCGATACCAGGGAACCGTCCCCGTTGAGCCATGAGATTCTTAACGCCAACCCCTATGCCTTTCTAGACGAAGCCCCCCTGGAGGAAAGGAGAACCCGGGCCGTCATGGCCAGGAGAAGCCTCCTTCCCGAGCAGGCGGGGGACCTGGCTGCTCTGGACCGGGACGCGATTGAAACGGTTCAGGGAGAGGCCTGGCCGCTGATGCGGGACCGGGATGAAGTCCACGATGCCCTTTTAACCCTGGCTCTGGTGAGTCGGGAACGGCTCTCGGGGGTCTGGGAAAGTGTTCAGGAACTCATTGCCGACCGGCGGGCGCTGATCCTGGAAGTGGGTGATGGACAGGAAATGGTTGCGGCCACCGAACGACTTGGGCTGATTCTGAGTGCCTGCCCGGGCCTTCAGCCGCCGGACATCTGGGACGAACCAGCGGTGCAGGAGGCTCAGTGGAATCGGGATCAGGATCTGGACCACCCAACGGCTGTCAGAGAACTGGTTCGCTACTTAATGGAGTGCAGTGGACCTCTCACAGAAGCTGTGGTGGGTGATGCTCTGAAGCTATCCGGGAAAGAGGTCCACCAGGCTCTTGTGGCGCTGGAATCCCAGGGACAGGTTCTGCGCGGTCACTTCACACCCGGACAGGAGCAGCTCGAGTGGTGTGATCGCACACTTCTGGCCAGAATCCATCGTCTCACGCTGGGACGGTTGCGTCGGGAAATTGAGCCCGTTACGGCGGCTGACTTCATGAGATTCCTTTTCAAGTGGCAAAAGGTGGAATCGGGGACGCGACTCTATGGGCAGGAAGGGGTCAATGCCGTCCTTGAGCAACTGCAAGGCTTCGAAGCTCCGGCATCCGGGTGGGAGAGCTCTCTGCTCCCGGCCAGAGTTCCTGACTATTCGCCAGAGTTTCTGGATGCTCTGTGTCTTTCCGGCCACTTCACCTGGGGGCGCCTGCGCCGTCCCGGCTCCGTTCCTTCCCCTGGGCAGCGATCCACCACAACGAGACCCTCAAAAATTGCCCCGGTAGCTTTTCTGCGACGAAAACATCTGCTGCGTTTTCTGTCCCTTTCCGATCCGAACGGCGAAGGACCTGGCGATACGGTTCTCCTCGATTCGCGACTGACTCACCCTGCACGCGAGGTGGCCGAGCAACTGCAGAAGTGGGGGGCACTGTTCTTTAACGACCTGGTGAGCCACACAGGCCGCCTCCCGGTTGAAGTCGAGTCGGGCCTCTGGGAGCTGGTAGCGGCGGGCGTGGTGACGGCGGACGGTTTTTCTACCCTCAGGGCGCTGATTGATCCCAGACAACGGGGAGGCGGAAACAAGTTTCCCGCCCGCAAACGCTTGCGTCAGAAAAATCTTTCCAGTGGTCGCTGGACCTTGATCCGGCCACCTCGTCCGGCTCCCGGTCCAGCCGATTCGGGAGAGGCCCGATCAGACGCCGAACTGGAATGGTTTGCCTGGGTGCTGCTGCAAAGATGGGGTGTTGTGTTCCGCGATATTCTGAAGCGCGAGACCTTTGCCCCCGCCTGGAGGGATCTGGTGCGGGTCTTTCGGAGACTGGAAGCCCAGGGACGGATTCGAGCAGGCAGGTTTGTGTCCGGGTTTGCAGGGGAGCAGTTTGGCGCGCCGGAAGCCGTGGACGCACTTCGGGCCGTGCGCCGAGCCTCTGTCCCTGGAGCGGTTGTCCGCATCTCGGCGGCGGATCCCCTGAACCTGGTGGGAATCGTTACCCCCGGGGACCGGGTACGTCCCCACCCGCGAACATTTCTCTATTACAAGGATGGCCTGCAAGTAGACGCCGCCCATTTCAGCAGGCTCAAGAGCTGATCGACACTTCCTCGGCGGCCGTCTGCAGGAGCTGCCAGGCAGCATCGACGTGCCGCTGGGTGGTGCGAGTCTGACCAATACACATGCGCAGGACGGTCCGGCCGCCCAGTCGGGTGTGAGTCAGGTACATTTTCCCGGAACCGTTCACCCGTTCCAGCACGCCCCGGGTAGCCTCATCACCCTGCTTGTGTCGAAAGCAGACCAGGTTGAGGCGGACCGGTGCCGCCAGGTCGAAGTGCTTCGAGGTTTCCACCTGTTCCTGGAAGAGACGGGCCAGGGCGCCGGAGAAGGCTTGGCTGACATTCGGGAATCCTCCGCGTTCAAAAGCCCAGAGCTGCACCGTCTGGGCTTCGGGGATCGGACACGCCCAGGAACCATCCTGTCTCAGGATCGATCACAATTCCCATGGCACGACCCTGGGACCGTGATGTGTCGAACGGTTTTACCTTGTGTCCCATCTCTCGCAGCAGGCGCAGGGTGTCAGGAGAAAACCCGAAGCGCTCCACTTTCAACTCATCGGGCAACCACTGGTGATGTATTCTGGCGGCGTCGATGGCCTCGGAAATGTCCATTTCAAAGTCGACGACATTCACGATCACCTGCGCCACCGTGTTGATGATGCTTTTTCCCCCGGGAGAACCGATCAGCAGAAAGGGACGGTCGTGCTTGAGCACGATCGTAGGTGTCATGGAAGACAACATCCGCTTGCCTGGAGCCACCAGGTTGGGGGCTGTTCCAATTTGACCTTCCAGGTTGGTTGCCCCGGGCACCGGGTTGAAGTCGCCCATTTCGTTGTTCAGGAGGAAACCCGTCCCCTCGACCGCGATACGGGAGCCGTAGAGGTCTTCAAGTGTGTACGTGACTACGACGGCATTTCCGAGAGAATCAACAACCGAGTAATGAGTGGTCTGCTCTGACTCATAAGCCTGGTTGAAACGATCGGGATCGCTGACCGAGGCACGCCCCAACGCGATCTTGCTGCGCAACCCGGCAGCATAGTCCCTGGAGAGCAGGCGTTGGATCGGCATCTCGGGATTGAAATCCGGGTCACCCAGGTACCTGGCTCGATCAGCAAACGCCCGCCGCATCGACTCAGCCATCAGATGCAGATGCTGAGCTGAGCCTGAGCCGGCCGACGAGAGGTCGAAACCCTCCAGAATGTGGAGCACTTCAATCAGCGCCACACCTCCTGAACTGGGCGGAGGCATGGAAATGATCCGGTGCCCCCGATAGCTCCCCTCGACTGGCTGGCGCTCTTTCGCTTCGTAGCCGGCCAGATCCTCCAGGGTGATGAGTCCTCCGTTGGCGAGCATCTCTCCGGCAACCAGGCGTGCAGTCTTTCCCTTGTAAAAGCCGTCGCGGCCATCTTTCTTGATCCGGCGCAGGGTGCGGGCCAACTCGGGCTGCTGCCAGAGTTCGCCGGGCAGGTAGGGCTCTCCGTCGGGCTTGAGAAGAGCCTGACGAGATCCCGGGTATTTGCGGAACTCCGGTGCTTCCTCCTGCAGATCGCCGGCCAGTTTTGCCGTCACCACAAAACCCTGCCTGGCCATCCGCACCGCAGGTTCGATCAGTTCCGCCATGGGGAGCGTGCCGAAGCGGTGGCGGGCCAGAAAGAATCCCGCCACAGTTCCGGGAACTCCCACGGCAAGGTAGCCTTTGTGGTTGATCTCGCCATCGTAGTTACCGTCCTCGTCCAGAAACATTCTGGCGTGAGCACCATGGGGGGCCTTCTCTCGAAAGTCGAAGGCAGTGACTTCGCCGTTCGCGCGGTAGACCAGCATGAATCCTCCCCCTCCGATATTCCCGGCCGAGGGTAGGTTCACGGCCAGTGAAAAGCCTGTAGCAATGGCAGCGTCAATGGCATTCCCGCCCGCCTTGAGTATTTCAACGCCGACCTGCGAAGAGAGGATGTGGCCAGAAACAACCATCCCGTGCCGGGCTCTTACCGGAGGCTTCGAGGCTCCTCCCTCGAGAGATGAGAGGCACAGGAGAAGGAGCAGGGGGACCAGCACGTACTTTGTGGAGACCATAGGCACAAGCTACTCGAAAGCGATTCCAAATTCCAAATTATCGAACTTTCGACTTTCGACTTTCGACTTTCGACCTGAGACTTTAGACTTGTTCAAAGTCGGGAGCTGTCGGAGGCTCTCGAGTTTGGGTTCTCAGTTCTCAGTCCTTGGTTCTCAGGAGGGAAGGTTATGGCAAAGCTGCTGACAGAGTTCATTGGCACATTTTTTTTGGTTCTCACTATCGGATTAACCGTCATGGGGAGTGTGAGCATGGCACCCCTGGCTATCGGGTGTTCGCTGATGATCATGGTCTACATGGGCGGGCACGTTTCGGGGGGCCATTACAATCCAGCCGTGTCACTTGCAGTTCTGATGCGAGGGAAGCTGTCCACGTCGGAGATCGTTCCCTATTGGCTGGCCCAGATCGTGGGCGCTGTGGCCGCCAGCCTGGCCGCTTTCTTGATCATGGGAAGCACTTTTGCACCGGCTCCGGGCCAGGATGTCAGCGTCGGGTCGGCCGTGCTGGTCGAGATCCTCTACACATTCGCACTCTGCCTGGTGGTGCTCAACTGTGCAACCGCTAAGGCGACTGAGGGCAATTCCTATTACGGGCTGGCCATCGGGTTCACCATTGTTGTAGCTGCTTTTGCCGGTGGTCCCATCTCGGGAGGAGCTTTCAATCCTGCAGTGGGAATCGGCCCGGTCCTGGTCAACGCCGCCCTGGCAGGAGGCTCACTGAGCCATCTGCACATTTACATCGCGGGGCCGCTGGTCGGCGG
Organism: Acidobacteriota bacterium; assembly: GCA_965248635.1. Classification (GTDB taxonomy): domain Bacteria; phylum Acidobacteriota; class UBA6911; order RPQK01; family CBDAPI01; genus CBDAPI01. The sequence continues at coordinate 2,872,511 of OZ252114.1, forward strand.
AGTACTGGCTGCTCTGGCTTTCAGGGTTCAGCATTCGTGATCTGGTAACCTGGCCATCACGAAAAGAATTGTTGAAAAGCAAACTTTCTTCTCTCGGAAGTGACACATTTCCAGGTCAATCGCGTACATAGAGGAAAAGGAGAAAGTTTGATGAAAACAACGAAACGGCATCGCGGCATTCTTATTGATCAGATACCAGCCGAAGGAGCTGGAGGCCTGATTTTTGCACTCGGAACGGTCCTGATCTTCTCGATTGGAGTTCCTGAGATACGGCAGTTCTTACCGGTGGGCCTCGTGGGTGGCCTTCTGGTCGCGGCCGGGCGCTACTACTGGCACAACCAGACCAACTGGTAAGGAGATCAGCCCCACTGGTTCGGGGGATCGTTCTCGCCGATGCTAGTGCAGCTCGTTATAACTGCACTAGTACTAGTACTCAGTCGCCGAACTGGATCCCCTGTGCCAGCGGGAGCTCCCGCGACCAGTTGAGCGTGTTCGTCTGTCGCCGCATGTAAGCTTTCCAGGCGTCTGATCCTGATTCCCGCCCTCCGCCGGTTTCTTTTTCTCCTCCGAAAGCTCCCCCAATCTCTGCGCCGCTGGTGCCGATATTCACGTTGGCAATCCCGCAGTCCGACCCTGCAACCGACAGAAATCTCTCGGCTTCCAGGAAGTTGGTAGTAAAAATGGCACTGGAGAGACCCTGGGGGACGGCGTTGTGGATCGCAATCGCCTCATCCAGAGTGTCATAGCCCAAAATGTAGAGAATCGGGGCGAAGGTTTCCTCGCAAACCATGGGAGTCTGGCCCGGCATGACGACGATGGTGGGCTCCACGAAACAGGTCCCCTTTTCCGGGAGGCGGCCACCGCCGGCTACGACTCGAGCACCCTGTTCCCGGGCCTTTTCGAGAGCCGCCATCATGCCCTCGACGGCAGGCTCGCTTACCAGCGGTCCCATCAGGGTTGAGTCACTCAGGGGGTCCCCGATCTGAACCTGCTCATAGGCCCGGACGAGCCTGGCCGTCAACTCTTCAACTACCGACCGATGGACAATGATGCGCCGCGTCGAGGTGCATCTCTGGCCCGAGGTGCCAACCGCCCCGAAAAGAATAGCCCGGGTTGCCATTTCCAGGTCGCAGTTCTCGGTGACGATAATAGCGTTGTTCCCGCCCAGTTCCAGGAGGGACTTTCCCAGCCTGGACGCCACCCGCTGAGCCACGTGGCGTCCCATCCTCACCGAGCCGGTAAAACTGACCAGAGGAACTCGTGGATCATTCAGAAGTGCTTCACCCACCGCACTACCGGCGCCCACGGTCAAGCAGAAGAGTCCCGAGACCCCGTGGTCACCCGATATCCGGTTGCTGATGTGTTGCACCGCCAGAGCGCACAGCGGAGTACTGGAGGAGGGTTTCCACACCATCGAATCCCCACACACCGCTGCGATGGCAGCATTCCAGGACCAGACCGCCACGGGAAAGTTGAAAGCGGTGATGATGCCGATAGGTCCGAGCGGATGCCACTGCTCATACATTCGATGCCGGGGCCTTTCCGAGTGCATCGTGAGTCCATAAAGTTGCCGGGAAAGCCCGACGGCAAAGTCGCAGATGTCAATCATCTCCTGAACTTCACCGATCCCCTCTGCCCGGATCTTGCCCATTTCCAGACTGACCAGCTCCCCGAGAGGTTCCTTGAAACGCCGCAACTCCTGGGCCAGGTCACGAATAAGCTGGCCCCTTTGCGGGGCTGGGACTTCTCGCCAGGTTGAAAACGCAGAAGCGGCGTCATCAACGATCGCCGAATAGGTAGCTTCCGTGGCCTGGATCACGCGGGCGATGGGTTCCCCTGTGGTCGGATCGTAGGAAATCAGTTCGATTCCCTGTTCATCTTCGATCCACCCCTTCGGACCGCTACAGGCCCCGGAGTTCACAGGTCTGATCCCCAGCTTTTCCAGCAGCGACTTGACCTTGAGCGACTCAGTGATGGGTGTCATACCCTGAAACTATCACACGTTAGCCGGCGGGGACATCTTGCCCTTGCCTTTGCCCTGCGTCCCATCAAGAAAGGCCCCCAGGATGTCCATACGGGCACGGGCAAAGGCAAAGGCAAAGGCGCTAAACACATACGTCTCACCTACCCAAAGACACCTCGATCCGCTAGCATTCCGGCTGAGTGACTCTCACCACGGGCTGCTAATGGATGGAATCGGCTGGCTTTCGATACTTCCCCCGGTCATAGCCATTGCACTGGCCATCAGGACGAAGCAGGTCTACCTGGCGCTGGGGCTGTACATCTGGCTGGGCTGGACCCTCATTCACGGCGGAAACCCGGTCACCGGGCTAATCGCCTCAGTGGAAACCTTTCTCCTGGCCGTCAGCCAGCCCTCCAATCTGCGGACTCTGGTTTTCAGTGCCCTGGTGGGATCGATGATTCTTTTCGTCCAGCGCTCCGGTGGTATGCAGGGATTCATTGGCTGGGTCGAACAAAAGGGTGTGGTGAAGGGGCGTCGCTCGGTCCGCCTTCTCAGCGTGGCCGTCAGTCTACCGCTTTTTCTGGAGTCCAACTTTGGATTGCTGGTCTCCGGCTCGGTGGCCCGCCCCCTGTATGACAAGTTCCGGATTTCCCGGGAGAAGTTGAGTTACGTGATCGACGCCACCTGTGCACCGAAGTGCATTCTCATTCCTCTCAACGGGTGGGGAGCTTACGTGATCGGATTGCTGGTGGCCGAGGGTGTTGAGAGGCCCGTAGCACTGCTGGCAGCGACGATCCCGGCGAATTTCTACGCCATCCTGTCCTTGCTGTTGGTTTTTTCTGTCGTGTGGTTCGATCTGGACTACGGACCCATGAGGCGTGCAGAGCAAAGAACACGCGAGGAAGGGAAGCTCCTCGCCGACGGAGCCATGCCGCTGGTATCCTCAGAAGTGAGCATGGCCGGTCCCAAGGAGGGCATCCCCGAGCGCGCTATCAATATGGTGCTGCCTCTGGTCTGCATGGTCGGGACAGTTTTCTTTGTTCTCTACGCCACTGGCAGCGGGGACATGATGACAGGGGATGGATCGAAAGCGATTCTCTGGGGCGTAATTGTGGGGTTGCTGGTGGGAGCGATGGCCTACCGCATGCAGGGGATCATGACCTTTCCTGAGCTAAGTGACAGCCTTATGGAGGGGATCAAGGGTCTCACTCCGCTGGTCGTGATCCTGGCCCTGGCCTTTACCATCGCGTCCACGACCCGGGCGTTGGGAACTGGCGAGTTCGTAGCCGGAGCCGCTCAGGCGGCTCTGCATCCGGGCTTTGTCCCCGCCCTGATTTTCTGCCTGGGTTGCTTCGTTGCCTTTTCCACGGGGACGTCCTGGGGGACGTTTGCCATCATGATCCCGATTGTGCTGCCCATGGCTCGGATTCTCGACCTCAACGTACCCCTTGTTCTGGGTGCTGCAATGGGGGGTGGTATCTTCGGAGACCACTGCTCTCCGATCTCTGACAGTACCATTGTGGCTTCCATGGCATCAGCCACGGATCATATCGAGCATGTGAGAACCCAGCTCCCCTATGCTCTGGCGGCGGCTGCGGGAGCGCTGCTTCTATTCCTGATCTTCGGGTTCCTGTCCTGAAGGCTAGTGGCGGGCTGCACTAGGGAGTTCCCGAGGGTGGGAAGATCAGGGCCACGAGGGCATCGTAGTCCGCCAGAGTGATCAGCCCGTCACCGTCCACATCCATGGCGGGATTCCCTTTGAAGGTTCCCCCGTCCGCCTCGAAGACCTCGTCTCCATCCCCGTCATTGATCTCCAGGACCAGCAAAACAATGTCCGCTGCATTGAAGGCTCCATCGGCGTTCGCATCTCCGGGAGCAGCCCCCACCGCGGCAGCGGTCGAGGAGTTGTTCTCGGGATCCTGATCGCCCTCAGCCGCAGCCTCCACGGTGTTGAGAAAGGGACCGAGCAGCCCGGCGAGCTGCACTTCGAGGAGCAAACTCATGACCTCTCCGGGATTCAGAGTGGCAATCTCACAGGAAATGGATGTTGATGCCTCCATACAGACGATCGGATCTTCAGTGGTGACGTCATTCACCTGCAGGCCGGCCGTCAATTCATCGGTTACTGTGACGTCGGCCAGTGGGGCATTGCCAACGTTCTCGATCTTCAATCCTGTACCAGAAAGCCCTTCCGGAAGCTGCGACATCGAAACGCGGGGTCTTGACAATCGAAAGGTCCAGTTCAGTGGGGACAGTGAACATGATTTGGTCGGTACTGTTTCCCAGAACCGGATCCGTCGACAGTGAGTCAATCGACGCCGAGACTGTGTAGTCACCTCCCTGGGCCGGTATCGCTGTGATCAACACGCCGGCCAATTCCCCGGACTCGAAGCTGGAAAAGGTACAGAGGACCTGGTTCCCGAGTGTATGGCAATTGAAGCCCAGGTCGCTGTTCACAGAATCGATCTGGAGGAGGCCCGGGAGCACGATGCCGGCAGTGCCTTCGAAGGCATCTTTGGGTCCTAAATTACGGAAGGCTGCGTGGATGGTCATGGCTCACCCCTGAGGAGGGGACATCGGGGGAGTGGGTCAACTCTACCGCCAGATCCGCTGTCAACTCCACGCTGGTCAACTCAGTTGCCGAGTTGTTTCCGGAGTTGGGGTCGTCCTGAGAGCCAGAGATGATGGCGGTGTTGCTCAAGGTGGTTCCAGGCAGGGCGGTGACGCCCACGGACACGGCAACCTGTTTGGATTGCTCAGCCGCCAGGTCTCCAAAAGTGCAGGACAGAGACCCGTTCAGTGCACAAATGGACGGGTTGGAGGAGAAGAAAATGACGCCTTCAGGGAGCGTGTCCTCGACGACCACGCCGCTGGCATTCGTCGGGCCCAGGTTGGTCGCTGTAATCGTGTAGGTGAGGACTTCGCCCGTACCCACAGGGTCGGTAGCCACAGGGTCGGGGGAATCTGTCTTGGAGATGAAAAGATCCGTGAGGGCAGTCACGTCCGTATTCTCGGTCGCACTATTGTTCAGCTCGTTCTGCTCGTCCAGGTCGGTTGAGACGTCGAACTGACTGAACAGAGCAGTGGTCTGTCCCGGGTCGACCGCAGTGACGATCGAGACACTGGTCGAACTTCCGGCGGCGATGGTTCCCAGGTCACATGACAGGGAGTTCCCGTTGGGTGTACAAACGATTGTCCCCTGTATAGAGATCCCGACAGGTGGTGGCTGGCTGGTGGATACCAGACTCAAGCCCGGATCCAGGGTCACATCCAAAAGCGTATTGGTGGACTCCCTCGTGCCTGCGTTCCCCACGGAGACGTTGTAGGTCAAACTGGTGCCCGCCGCGACGGGGTCGGGGACGTCAGTGACTTCCACCGTCAGATCGGGGCGGCCCAGGATGGTGGTCGTCTCGTCCGTCGAGTTATTGCCCGGGTTCGAATCAGCGGTTTCACTGCTCACGGTGGCGGTGTTGGTGGCGGTTGCCGGCCCCGGCCCCGCCGTTACCTGGATCGTGACCACTCTGCTTTCCCCGGGATCCAGGTTTCCGAAAAAGCAGCTCAGCTGGGGGTCCTCGAAGAAACAAATCTCCTCGGAATCGTCGGGGTCGGACGAATCGAACAAGATTTCGAGCGGAATCGTGTCGATCAGCGAAACGTTCCAGGCGACCGACGGCCCGTTGTTCGTGATCGTCACCTCATAGGAATAACCATCCTCTTCCCCGACCGGGTCGTCGGAATCAGTCTTGGTCACCTCCAGATCGGTCTCGAAACTCACCGTCGTGTCCTCAGTGACCGAATTGTTCAACAGGTCCGGGTCGAAGCGGTCGCTGGAGAGCAGGAAGGTGTGGGAGAGCGTGCTGGCAGTGCCCTGGTTCCTGATTCTCCAGGCATGAATCTCTCCCAGACGGTTGCCCGGGATGATTCCTCCGGGAAACGGCTCGTTCGTCAAAGGATCAATCAGCTCCTCTGCAAAATCGGAGAAGTCTCCCGAACGCTCGGGGGCAGTTGGAACATAGGCCCGGACCACAAGCCCGGCGGCCAGCTCCACCGGATCACAGAACATCTGATTCAGGGCCCCGGGCAGCGGAACCAGGTCAAGAGTCTGCGGCGACATGGCCCCGACGACAAGCCGGTCCCCGTCGGCGTTGGCTTTGGAAATGTAGAACACCTCGGTAAAGGGTACGTCAGGAAACAAGATCAGGGAGTTGTTCATGCAGCCCGGGGGCGTAAAAAGGGCATCGACTTCGACGGTCATATCAAACGAGAGGATGCTGGACCCGGCGGGTGCCGGGCCGAGGCCCCCACCTGCCGGCATCGTACCCAGTTCGCAGGTGACCACCCCCAGGTCCTCGTTGCAGGGCACCACGGTTGCGGACAGGAAAGAGGATTGGTTGAGCTCGAGGCTGAGAGTCGCGTTCTCGGCGGCGGCGGTACCAAGATTCTGGGCGGTGATGCTGTAAGTGACACTGTTTCCGGCCAGGACCGGATCAGGACTGTCGGAAACCGTGAGGTCGAGATCGGCTGGTTCCTCCCCAATCCACGCTACAATGCCGTCCTGGCCGAAAGCGGACTTAACTTCGAGTTCGAGAGTCTCGTCAAAGCTGCCGGGCGTGGCCAGTCCGGAAGAAGCACTGAGGGCCGCAATCACCATGCCTCCGGGTGCAAGGGCAACTCCTCCCGTCGCGAACTCGTCGTTGGTTCCGCCCAGGTAAGAGGCAAAGTCGAGTTCCGTTCCCGTACTGTCGATCCTGGCAACAAAGAGGTCGGGACTCCCGTCGCCGTCGGTGTTGGAGATGGCCTGGAACGCATCCATGAGCGTCAGGTCGGAGGACAGGCTGTCTCCCAGAATCCAGGCTTCTCCCAGGCTATTTACAGCAATCCCTCCGCGTGTCGCAGGTGACTCTCCGAGTAAATCAGGTAACTCGTCGAAGCTTCCGCCGTAGAGCGTGGAGAAGATAAGAGTGCTGGGGAAGCCCTGCGGTGCAATGGAAGGTCCCGGACTGCCTGTTCCCGAGGTGTCAAATCGAGCTATGAAGACTTCGGAACCACCGTTGTTGGAAGTCTGGTAAGCACCTGGGGTTGTCGGGAATCCCAATCCGGATGCAGACGTCTTCCCCAGAATGAATGCATCGTCACCCAGGACGTCAATGGCGTGTCCCTCATCGCGGTTCGTAGTACTGCCGAAAAAAGTGGAGTAGACCAGCGCAGCAGCCGCAATCGCCGTGGTATCGAGGCGGGTGACGAAGGCGTCGGAAAAGCCGCCCTGAAAAGAAGTCTGGAAAGCATCGACCGTCGTCGGAAACGGGGTGCTCCCTCCGGCAGGCGCGAGCGAACCAGGCTCAGACAGAGCGTCGACAGAAGTGCCTCCGGTGACGACCACTTGCCCGGGAGCGATCACGGCCAGATCGTAGATGACATCTCCGCCCTGTTCCCCTCCCAGGTAGGTCGAATAGACCAGCGAAGAAGCCCCGGACAGGCTGGGATCAAAGACCGAGATGAAGGCGTCGTCTCCGTCGAAAAAACCGCTCTTTGAGAACCCCGACGGCCCGGTCGTATCGAAAGCTCCCAGGGTAGTGTCGAAGTCGCTCGTATTGGTCACGCCGCCGACATAGATGAGGCCGCTGTCGACGTCGATGCCGTTGCAGGCGCTCAAGAAAACCTCCGGCGCCGTGGTCCCCCCCAGATAGCTCGAATAGAGCAGGGAGGCCCCGCTGGAAGAGAGCATGGCCACGAAAGCGTCTTCGTCCCCGTCTCGTAAACCCTGGTAGGCGCTGGCTGTGGGCAGATCGGAGGATCTGGTGGCGTCGCAGAAATAGACCTGCAGGCTTGCGTCCACGGCGATCGAGTTTCCCCGGTCGCCAGAGGTGCCGCCGAAGAAGGCGGCCCACTCAATGGCCGTCCCCTGCGCGTTGATCTTGGCCACGTACGCATCACTGCCCCCACTCGGAGAGCCGAGGGTGGCTGGAAAGTCGGACGACAACGTCTCGCCGGTAACGTAGGCGGCTCCGCTGGAATCGGTGGCGATGCCCCTCGGGTCGTCCATGAGACTGGACCCACCGAGATAACCCAGGTAGATCACTATCGGGTCGATGACGAGGGGGAGGGCTGGATCAAACGATCCGACCCGGAAAGCAACCTCTCGAGAATCTGCCAGGACGTAAGACCCGCTGATCGGCAGCCGTTCGCCCTCCTGAGACTCCTGGTAGATGGCTGGAGGCGGCTGGACAATCTGGCCGTTCTTCAGTTTCAGAACCAGGTGTCCTTGCGGGCTGATCGAAAGGTCGTCTACGCCTTCGAATTGCAGCCGAATCTGTTCCCAGGAAGCGCCCGGAGCAACAATGAAGTCGTATTCGAGGTGTCCCGGAGTTCCGTAAAAGACCAGATCGACCCCGGGATACACTTCGGAGTAGAGAATTCGCTCGTAGTGGGGGATGTCCGTGAGCCATTTCGCTGGATCGTTGCCCAGATAATAGTGGCTCTTTGTGGCCACGGCCTGGAGTGGCCGAACCGAAGGAGCGGCAAGGCCCCCGGCCAGCCGCATGCGGAGGACTTTCACAGACGCCTCAGGGCCAGAACCACGGCGAAGCCCGAAGAGGGTCTCGCCTCCGGACAGGTACAGCCCGTAACCGGGTCCCCGTGCCACATAGTCGAAACGATCGTTAGCCTGGCCGCGGTTCTCTTCAAACGTCAAGGGAAAATCGTAAAGCGTGCTCTGGGCCGGGCTCCGGGAAGCTTCGCTCGCGAGCAGGGTCGTGAAGAGGAAGCAGGCAACTACCAGCAGCAGAGGTCTTTGTTTCATAGCCACTTTCACAGCAGATGGAAGAAGGAACCCAAACCCGCCACTCGCCCCGGGGTCAATGGATTCCCATCCAGAGGGGCCCGCTGCACCGCTCACGACTGGTAATTGTACCAGGACCTCTAGGGTCCACAAGCCTTCCTGTCCGGGCCATGCTGATTCCGGATTGATCTGACTCCCGGGCGCCGTGCATGATTCTCCTCGAAGGACCCGGGCCAGTGGAGTCCCGCTGCTTCCGGGGAAACAGTCACCCTTGCCCTGCGTATTGTCTAAAGTACTTGGTCATTGCTGTGTTTCGCAGTAGATTGATAGCCCAGGGAGGGGGAAGGAGTTGACAACAGTGAGTCAGTCCCAACGCGTGCTTCGAGCGATCGTTACTGTGTTTCTGGTGGTTTTTTCGGTCCAGGGCGCCGGCGCAGAGTCAAAACTCTACTTCCCCCGGATTTCCACTTCGGGTATCAATGGTCTGACCATTTTCAATCCCGGCGCGGGTCCCGCCCCCTCCACCGCAGCCGATGACGAGATCACCTTGAGTCTCTACGACACGAATGGTGATCTGGTTTCTGGAAAGGGGATCACGAACCCGGCAGTTCTAGAAGTCCCTGCGGGACAGAACACGGCGGTCACAGCCGCCGAAGTATTTGGCCCGGTGGATCCTTCCATCGTGGGCTGGGTCGAGGCCACCAGCAAGCGCCGATGGATTAACGGGCTTCTTCCTTTTCCTTATCCTCGAGCAGAGCCAGCTGGATGGCGCCGACCAGCCCCTGATCAGCCGCAAGATCGCCTTCAATGACATCCGTGAATCTGCTGAGTTCACGACCGAGGTCAACATCTTCAACACGGCCGACACAACTACCCAGCTGGATCTGGTACTCCTTACACCCGACGAGATTCTTCCTCCGGTAACTGTCGGCGCTCCCCCGGCGCAAGGCTTCGCGCCCACGTTTCCGGCCAAGGGCCTGTTGCACATTGAGGATGTTGCCGAATTCTTTGACGTGGCCTTGATCCCGGAGGGCTCCTACCTGGAGGTTCTCTCCGACACGCCGATCGGTGGATTCCAGTTCCTTCGCACTTCCGGCGGTGACCTGCTGGGTCTGAATGCAAAACGCCGTCTCGAGCACCTGAAGGTCCTCTACTTTCCCCAGCTGGCGGTCAGGGGGGGATTGAAGATGGAAGTGAACGTCGTGAACTATTCCCTGGACCCCGTTACGCTGGTGTTCTCAGCCACGCGACCCGATGGTCAGCTCTACCCGCAGGAAAACGGACTCCGGAACCCCGTGTCGCAGGACTTGAATCCGGCCACCGGCCTGGTAGAAAACGTGGAAGAGCTTTTCGAGTTCAGCGGTGACGGTCCCGGTGGAGGCCCCTTTGAAGGGTCTTTGAAAGTGGCGGCTTATCGCCAGGGCAAAGCTCCCCTGGGAGTCGACGGGGGAGGCGGGGAACCGATTGCGGCGATCAACGGTTCCGTCCGCTATGGGGTCGTGGCCACCGGATCGGAAGCGGCAGTTGCAGCGCTGCCGGCCGCCCAGAAAAGGGCAGTATTCTCTCACCTGGCGACCACGGAAGAAGAAGCGAAGCCCGAGGAAAGGTTTTTTACCGGCTTGGCGGCCTACAATAGTTCCTCGGCGGCCTCCAATCTGCGAATCATGGCCTTTACCGAAGAAGGAGTCGAACTGGGCCTGTACGACACAGTTCTGGGACCGGGACAGAGGATTGCAGAGCTCATCACGAACATCATTCCCGGAGCTGCGGGCCAGAATGGGGGATATGTGTGGGCCGAGAGCAGCCAGCCCCTGCACTTCAGCTCACTCTTCGGTTCCAGTAACGCCACCTTGCTGGCCAACGTGCCTCCCCAGCCTGTACCGGATGGATTTCTGCCTGATGCCGGCAAGCCGGATTTCCAGGTCGAACCTTCCTTTGCCCTGGTAAATCTGGCGGGCGATTCGAGTTTCATGACCGGGGGGGGAATGGGTGCACAAACTGGGTGGTCGATTGACGACGAACCCGGGGGAAGTGCTGCTCTGGGTGAAATTGATGAAGCCGGAAACTACGACGCACCCACAGCTTTTCCCGAACCTGCCGGGCCGCTCATGGTGGTGGCGGAAGAGGACGATCTCATCGCCGCAGCCACGATCGACCTCCTGGAGCTGGCTACCTTCAATCAGGATTCCATTCCGGGATTCCTCACGCAACTCGCCTACGTCCCCGCTGTCGACGCGCTCTACGCCGTTCTTAATCCCGGCGTCGGCGGAGCCGCTCCGGCCGGCCAGATCCTGAACTCGGTGATCGAGATAGAGGAGGATGCCCGCACCCTGCTGGTGGACCTCCCCGGTGAAGAAATCAGCGATCTGCTCGCTTTCGAGGCTTCGGTGGGAGAGAGCTTTCTTCTGGCCCTGAGCCGGACAAGCGACCGCATCTTCCGCATCGACCTGGAATTCCCTAGCGCTACCGAGATCGTCAGCGGGCTGGACGGCCCCGTGGCCATGGCCTGGAATCCGGTCACCGGCAACCTGCTGGTGGCGGATGAGAACAGCCTCTTTTCGGTATCCCGTGTGGAGCTGGAATCCGACCTGGTTTCGGGATTCGCCGGTAACGGGCGAGAGAAGGTTGCCCTGGCGACCCTGAATGCCGTGCAGGGGCTGGCAGCCGACGCCTGCAGCGGGAAAGTTTTCTGGACCAACAGTCTGGGAGAGGTTCAATCCTTTGATCCGGTGACGGGAAGCGTCTCGACAGTCGTCGACGGTCTCGGCCTTCCGGAGTCGATGGTGGCCCTTTACCGCAGTGATGCCGGCTGTCCGACCGCCCTTCGACTCCTGGTTGCGCAGACTGGCGGCGGGGAGGTCAGTCTCATCGATCCGTCCGATCCGGCTCCAGCGGAGCTCGCTCAGGTCGACTCACCCGAAGACCTGGTCTTTGTCCCCTCCGGCCTGGGATCGGGCGATTTGCTGCTGGTGGCTTCCCAGCTTCCAGTTCCCGCCGGTAATGGGCCGTTGGGGGACGTGGTCAGCGCGAGGGCGCCCGATCAGCATCAAGGCTACGCTACCAACACAGTGGGACTGGGGATCCCCGGAAGCGCGGCGGATTCACTTGGCGACTCTTATGGAATTCAATCCGTGCAGCATGACATTCTCGATCTCTCGGCCTATTACGACGACTCCGAGCTTCACGTGAGCGTTGCCTTCGCCGAGACCATCAGTCCCTGTAATGCACCCTGCGAGAGTCCAGAAGACGGGGCCCTGGACGCGCTGGTCGGGTTCCTGGACCTGGACCTGGACCGGGATGCTACCAGCGGGGCACTGGCGTTTTCCGATCTCAACTCTACTGCTGATACGGGTCTGGGGGTTGAGGCCTGCGCAGCCTTTGAGTTTTACGATGAGGATGCCGGCGGGCTCCCTGTCCTTCTATTGATCGGAGAAGATTTCGTGGAAGTGGGCCGCGTGCCCGTGGACTTTGGGACCCACAGCGTGTCCTTTTCCATCCCGCTTTCGCTGCTGGGCGATGACAGCACCATGAACATTGCTGGGGTTTTTGGTAATGCCCGGCCGTTCTTCGGTGACGGCGCCGAGCCCACCGACGTTGCTCCCGATATCGGCTTCATCACCTCCGTGGCGAAGCAGGGAGATTCGCTTCAGGAGTCGCAGCCCCACCCGGGTGCAGCCTCGAGCGGTAGCCGTCTCCGCTTTCGAAGAGCTCCCACCGGGGGCCGATGGATGGGCCTGCGGCCCGTGCCCGAGGGTCTGAAGTAGCGGCCGGGCTCCGATCACCAACTTTTGGCAGGCCCATTTGTAATTCTTAAGTGCTCCTTTGTGGGTACAGGGAGTACCAGCTAGTGTAGGGCGTCATCAGTTCTGATTTGTGATCCACTGAACTTGTGACGCGCGGATCAGGTCTTATGGAGTAGCAGCGAAATGCAGCGCCAGGTTGTTGTACTGAGTCTTCTGGCCTTTTTCTCCTCGACTTCGTCCCGGGGGCAGGACATCGCCGCAAAGATCCTTTCGGTCCAGGGAACTGTAGAGGTCCAGGAGGGAACTCTCAACTGGGCACCGGCGCAGGTAAACCAGACTCTGGCAGCAGGGGCAGTCGTTCGCACCGCGATTCGCAGCCGCGCAGCCCTTCTCCTGGCTGATGAGACACAACTGAAAATCGGACCCAACGCGAGGCTGCAGCTGCGGCAAGTGCGACGCTCCAGCAATCTGCTGGAAAGAGTGAGCCAGGTTGTCGCTGGCGCGGAGCAAAGCATCCTCAATCTGGAGTCTGGAAAGGTCTGGTTACGTTCGAAGCGGGTTCCCGCTCGGGTCCGGGTCCGGACCCCCGCTGTCACGGCTGCTATCCGGGGAACCGAGTTCGTCGTCGACGTGCGAAGTGACGGCGAGTCGTTTGTAACGGTTCTGGACGGTTCCGTCGACATGAGCAATAACCAGGGAGCCGTGATCGTCAACTCGAGTGAGCAGGGACGGGCCCGGATTGGCGAAGCTCCGACCAAGATTGTCATTGTGAACCCCGACGATGCGGTGCAGTGGACCTTCTTTTACTCGGCCGAAGTCAGCCCCCGCGACTATCCCTTTCGCTATCGGACCCGAGCCGAGGCGCGCCAGGCCGCCCAGGCCATCGGGATCTCACCGGTGGCTCGAGCAGAGGCTCTCCACGACGCCGGTGATCTGGAAGGGGCTCTGACCACCCTTCAGCCAGAGACCTCAGAGCATGCCGCCGAGATGCGAGGCTGGATCCTACTTGAGCAGAACCAGCTGGCATCGGCGTTTCAGGCATTTCAGGAGGCGGGTTCCAGAACCCGGGCGCGACTGGGCCGCTCCATCGTGCACTTGAGGCTGAACGAATTCGAACAAGCCTACGAGATGGTCGCCGATCCGGGCGCCGACACCGCCCTGTAGCTGCACCGGGCACGGCTCGACTTGCTGGCGGGCGAAGTGGCCTCGGCCCGCACGACTCTGGAATCCCTTGGTCCGACGGCCGCGGCATATGGGCTGGCCCAGGGTTTGCTGGCCAACCTGAACCTGGTGGCCAATCGGAAAGAGGAAGCACTGCAGGCAGCTCTGAATGCCGTCGCTGCCAGTCCGGAATCACCTTCGGGACATCTGAATCTTAGCCGCGTTCAACAGAGCTATTTTGACTTGCCCGCTGCAACGCGGTCGGCCCGAGATGCGCTCGACCTGGATCCTGGTTTTGTGCCGGCCCTGGTCCAATACTCCGGGCTTCTGTACGGAGCCGGGAACAGCCGAGAGGCGCGAAAGGTCATCCAACAGGCAGCGGCACTGGCTCCGGAAGAAGCAAGCGTTCACTCGGCGCTCGGTTTCGTGCTGCTCGGCCAGGCCAAGACGGATGCTGCCGTGGCCGAGTTTGAACGGGCGATCCAGATCAATTCCGGCCAGGCCAACCCGCGTCTTGGCCTGGGAATCGCCCTGATGCGCCGGGGACAGTTCCCCGATGCGGTGGCCGAAATCCTGGTCGCGACTACCCTGGAACCCAGGCTTTCCATTTACCACAGCTACCTGGGTAAAGCGTTTTACGAAGAACGCAAATTCGAACAGGCCTTCAGCGCCCTCGATGCCGCCGTGGAGCTGGATCCGCGCGATCCGACCCCTCATCTGTACTCGGGCATTTTCCAGAATGATCTGAATCGCCCCGGAGTGGCAGTGGACCACTTCCAGGACTCGATCCTCCTGAACGACAAGCGGGCGGTCTATCGCAGTCGTTTTGTCCTGGATGAAGACCGGGCCACCCGAAACGTCCAGCTGGCCACGGCCTACAACCGTCTGGGTCTTTCCGAGTGGGCCAACCTGGAAGCGGTGCTTTCCAATCTGGATGATCCGACCAACAGCTCGGCCCACGTGTTTCTGGCCAACACCTTCCTGAATTTGCCCGGCCGAACGGGGGCCGCCGGCTCGGAACTGCTCCTAGCCAAGCTTCTACAGCCTGTGAACGCCAACTCTTTCAACGCCTTCAACGACTACACGACGCTTTACGAACGTCCCAACATGAATTGGACCACCGAGGGCGCCTACGGCAGTTTCGACAGCGTGCTGGGCCGGCTTGTGGCCTCGGGAGGGACCAGCCGTTTCGCTTACGGCTCCGTCTTTCAGTACGACAAGACCGCCGGCTTTCGGGATGGGAATGACGGGCAAAAAGCCTACACGACATCGAACAATTTCAAGTTTGCCCTGACCCCACACAGTAGCCTGCTCGTCAGCTATGCTCACCAGCAGCAGCGGCTGGGCGACGTCGGCCAGGTCCTGATCACGGATGAGACTCCCGATCCCGACGAGACTACCTTCACCCGGTCGAACCGTGTCGAAGTCGGCTACCATCACAGGCTTCGACCCGGTTCGGAGCTGATGTTCTACTTCGCCGGGCGCACCAGCGAAATCGTAACCGATGATCTCTTTACGGTTAGATCCCCGAGCGCTCGCAGGCAATGCATACTGGAACGAGTCCCTCCTCCTTGCGGCTTCGTGAGTCGTCGGAACTCACTAAAGACCCCCAATCTGACCTTCCAGGCTGCTCACTACTTGAAGGTGGATGACTTCGATTTCAAGTACGGGTTTGATTCCTTAGAAGGCCGGCGCAACCTTACACTGTATTTGTACTACCGAGAGGATCAGTTGTTCCCCCCTCCGAGGGATCCGATTGAGGTGGTGCTGGATCCGATACAAGAAAAGCAGGACCTTAGCTACCGAACCCTTTTCTTCCACACCAACTACCATGCCCGGTCCAACCTGATCCTGAGCGGCGGGCTCAACTACGAATGGTCCAGCGATGACAATGTTTACATCGACCAAACCGACGTCGTGGGGGTAGATGAGAAGGGGTTTGCCATTTTCGGTGAAAACAACTCTGACTGGCGGCTCAATCCTCAGTTCGGGGCGCTCTTCAACCCCGTCGAATCCTCAACCCTGCGGGTGGCAGTGATGCGGTCGCGCCAGTCGCTCGTCTCGGGTGGTAGCGGCGGGGCCTTTACTCGAGAGCGGTTAGTGCCCGTCCACCTGAACGGATTTCTTTCCACTCTCAACGAGATCGAACTGTCTCGCTCCTGGAGCTACAACGTCGGATGGGATCAAGAGATCGGACGCAAGACCTTTATTCGGGCCACGGCCTCCCGTCGCGACCGGAAGATTCCCTACGGAGTGGAGTTGGCAGTCCAAACTCGCCTGCTCTTCGAAGGACAGCTCTACAGAGCTGGAATCGAGTGGGATCAGTTCGTCGGTCGTCAGATCACGTTTGTGACTAGGTATGATTTCACCCAGGACGAAGGCTTAGCTCCCGTCGATCTGATCAGTGAAAGAACCCTTAGTCCTTATCGCAGGAACCACGAGGGAAGCGTGAGCCTCAACTATATTAACCCCCGGGGCTTCTTTTTCAACGCCAGCCAGAATTTCTTCAAGCAGAATGGCGTGTTGGGGGTGCCGTTGCCCGAAACTGAGGTGTTCACCACCGATCTGAGCGTCTCCTACCAATTTCCGGAGAGACGAGGATTGGTTTCATTTCGAATCAGCAACCTTTTCGACCGCCGCTACCAGTTCCTGGTCGACCCGCTGGCGCTGAACCAGCGCATTCCCAAGCGTCAATACGAGATTTCGCTCAGTTTTAATTTCTGAAGGTTCCAAGGTTCCAAGTTGGCCGCGGCCTGGCGCCCGCGGTGTTGTTAATCAACTCTCTCGGTCACTTACCATCCAAATCAGAACCTGAAGCGCAGCGAGGGCCACTTCCGTATCCGGCGCCCGTCCCTGCTTTGAATTCGGAATCAATGGAGTTCATAATCAGCCCCGATGAATGATGAAAAAGCGGACCTTGGAATGATCGGGCTGGGAGTGATGGGCCGCAACCTGGTCCTCAACCTCGAGGACCAGGGCTTTTCAGTGGCCGTCTGGAACCTGGAAAGCGATTGGACCGACGCTTTTCTGGACCAGGAGGGACGGGGCCGAAGGATGATCGGTACCAAGAGCTTTCCGGAACTCGTTCGCGCCCTTGATCGCCCACGCCGAATTCTGATGATGATCAAGGCGGGCAGCCCGGTCGACGCCACCCTGGAGAGCCTTCTTCCCTGCCTGGAGCCCGGGGACCTCGTTGTCGACGGCGGAAATTCTCACTTCGAGGACACTTTGCGTCGCCAGCAGCTGGCTGGCGGAAAGGGCGTCCATTTCTTTGGTCTGGGTATTTCCGGGGGTGAGGAAGGGGCCCGTTACGGTCCCTCTCTGATGCCCGGGGGAGACCGCCTGGCTTACGAGCAGAAACTGCACTCAATGCTGGAAAAGATTGCTGCGGTCTCTGACGCAGGCCCCTGTGTGAGTTACATCGGTCCCGGTGGTGCCGGCCACTTTGTCAAGATGGTCCACAACGGGATCGAATACGGTGACATGCAGTTGATTGCGGAAGCCTATGAAGTGATGAGCCGAGGTCTGGGGATGGAGGCCCGTCGAATCGCAGGAGTTTTTGAGGAATGGAACCACCAAAGGCTCTCCTCCTATCTGATCGACATCACGTCCCGGATCTTGCAGGTCAAGGACACGAAGACCGGCAACCCTCTGGTGGAGATGATTCTCGACAGGGCCGGGCAAAAAGGAACAGGAAAGTGGACGGCGCAATCCGCGCTGGACCTGGGGGTGCCCGTTCCCACCATTGCCGCCGCACTCGATGCCCGCTTTCTTTCGGCTATCAAAGAGCAGCGGGTCGAGGCCGCCCGTTCCATGTCGCCACCTCGAGGGAGGTTGGACTCCTCCCAAGAGACTATCGTGAAGCAGCTCGAGGCAGCCCTCTACGCCTCCAGAATCTGCTGCTATGCCCAGGGAATGTCGGTCATTCGTTCCGGTTCAGGGGAGCACGATTGGAACATCGACCCGGCCGAAGTATGTCGGGTCTGGAAAGCAGGCTGCATCATCCGAGCACGCGTTCTGGACGATATCCGGGAGGTCTTTCAGGCCACACCGACGATCCCGAACCTGCTTCTCGATTCCCGCATCACTACCTTGATGCTGGGTTTCGAGGAGAATTGGAGAGGCCTGGTCACGAAGGCCCGACAGGCAGGGCTCCCTGCCCTGGCGATGTCGGCCAGCCTGGCCTATTTCGACGCCTTTCGATCCTCCACGCTGCCCTTGAACCTGACCCAGGCACAGCGGGATTACTTCGGAGCCCATCGCTACCAGCGGATCGATGACCCTGAAGGCGAACCCGTCCACACCAGTTGGGACGAAGAAACGGGACCAGGAGCTTGAGGGGATGAACTTCGACAGCCTCGACAATCCCTTGACTGAGGGGCTGCGCCTGCTGCCGAGGCCCGCTCCTTGTACTGTCGTGATCTTCGGTGCCACCGGGGATTTGACCCGACGCAAGTTGATGCCGGGCCTTTTCAATCTGGCTCGCCAGGGACTTTTGCCCCAGTGTTTTCGGGTGATTGGAATTTCCAGATCCGATCTGGCGGACGAGCAGTTCAGGGACTCCGTGAGAACTGGACTCGCGGAGTTCGCTTCGGTGGGCCCCTCCGAGAGCGAGTTACTGGAAAGCTTTCTGGAAGATTTGACCTACATCCGGGCCGAAGCGGAGGACGCCGCCAGCTTTCGACAACTCGGCTCGCATCTCCAGGGGCTGGACGATTCGTCGGGCACCTCGGGAAATCGTCTCTTTTACCTGGCGGTCCCTCCCTCCGGCTACGGTCCCATTACGGAGGCACTCGGTGAAGCCGGGCTGAACAGGTCCACTGGATGGACTCGTCTGATTGTTGAGAAACCATTCGGCCGAGACCTGGCAAGCATGCTGGCACTGAACCGCAAGGTACTCGAAGTCTTCAAAGAGGACCAGGTTTATCGTATCGATCATTACCTGGGCAAGGAGACCGTCCAGAACATCATGGTCCTGCGTTTTGCCAACGGAATCTTCGAGCCCTTCTGGAACCAGCAGTACGTCGACCACGTGCAGATCACAGCTGCAGAAAGCATAGGTATTGGAAGCCGAGGTGCCTACTACGATCAGTCGGGCGCAGTTCGAGACATGATCCAGAACCATCTCCTGCAGGTTCTCTCCCTCATCGCCATGGAACCACCTGTCTCGTTGGATTCGAACGCGATCCGCGACGAGAAGACCAAGGTGGCCCGTTCCATCCGGCCGATCAGGCATGAAGAGGTAGCAACGGCGGCGCTACCAGGACAATACGGCCCCGGGGCAATCGCCGGAGAGCCCATTCCGGGTTATCGGGAGGAAGCGAACGTCGATACCGCATCCAACACTCCGACCTATGCCGCCATCCGTCTCCTGGTGGACAACTGGCGCTGGGCCGGGGTCCCGTTTTATCTACGTACCGGTAAAAGACTGCCCAGAAAGGTGACCGAAGTGGCGATCCAGTTTAAGCGGGCCCCTCACCTCCTGTTTCGGCAGGACGCCGGCATTCTCACAGACCCGAATGTGCTGATTGTGCGGATTCAACCGGACGAAGGGATCACCCTGCGCTTTAAAGCCAAGATTCCAGGCCAGGCGATCAGGATTCGAAATGTCAGCATGGACTTTGACTATGGAAGTTCCTTTGGACGTTCCTCGCCGCCCGCCTATGAACGCCTGCTTCTGGACGCTCTGATCGGTGACGCCACGCTGTTTTCGAGAGGTGACATGGTGGAGGCCTCCTGGCGGCTGGTGATGCCCCTTCTGGAGGAATGGGAGGAGAGCACGGCTGCTCACTTTCCCAACTACGAGGCTGGCTCGTGGGGTCCCGAGGAAGCAAATTCATGGATCGCCCGCGATCGGCACCGGTGGAGACGTCCCTAGATGATGGCCGAATCTGCACTAGCGCAGAGACTTGATGCATTCCTCATCGAATCGGAACTAAAAACGCTGTGGAGGCAAATCGCGCAGGAAACGAAGAAAAATGATGAGGAGGTTCTCCGAGCTTGTGTCGTCAACCTGGTTGTTTGCTCCAACCTGGATGAAGAAGTTGATCAACTCGCCTTGGATCTCACCTCTGCCGGTGACAGCCAGCCCGGACGCCTCATTCTCCTCCTCACCGATGAAGAGTCCTCTTCCGACGGCTTCGATGCCCGGGTCTCGGCTCACTGCCAGAGGCAGACGGGGGGGCGGGAACAGATCTGTGGTGAGATCATGCGGATCGTGGCCCATGGGGAAGCAGCCAGTCGAAGTGCTTCCGTAGTAACGCCTCTGCTTATTCACGATCTACCGGTGTTTCTCTGGTGGCGTCGAAGGGTTGATCTCGATTCCGTACTTTTGCGGCGGCTCGCCAGGATTTCGGATCGCCTTGTCGTCGATTCGGCCCGCAGGGGAGTTGACGATGTGCTCGCTCTGTCGAAGCTCCTGGCACTTGGGAAGGACCTGACGATCAGTGATCTGGCCTGGGCTCGACTCCAGGTCTGGCGGCGTGCCCTGGCAGGTCTCTACGACTCCGGTCTGACCCGGGGGGTCCTGACCAGGGCCACAGGGATCCGTCTGGAGTTCGGAGCGACGGACCCCCTTCCCAACGAAGTGGTCTACTTGCTGTCCTGGCTGGCAAGTCGATTGAACTGGGAGCTTCGGTCTTCTCTTGTCGAGACAGACTTTGGTTACAAGTTGGACGGTCAGACAGCCACTTCGGATTTCACGATCGAACTTCATCGTACAGCGGGCAAGGGGCTTTGCCGGATGCAGCTTTCCGCCGCTGGTGACCTGGCTGTGCAGCTGCAACGGCGCGATTCAAACGGAGCCTTTCTGGAAACCTGGGCGGAGTGCCAGGGCCGGCGGCTAAGCCACCAGATCCTTCCAGGGACTTCGCAGCAAGAGATCGATCTGCTGGCCGCCGAACTCGAGATCCCGGGGAGGGATCAAGTGTTTCAGGAAGCTCTCGCCTTCGTCTCCAGGCTGCTGGTATAGGATCAGCCGATGAAACGCCAGATTATTGCCGGGGCCATCTTTCTGATTCTCTCGATCTTGATCGTCGGCACCGGGTCTCTCGTCAGTCCTCTGATCGAGAACCTGGAGCTCAAGAACTACGACTTCATGATGTACCTGCGAGGCCCGGATCTGGCACCAGAGGACGTCGCGATCGTGGCTATCGATCGCTTTAGCCTCGACGTCTTTGCCCAAGAACTCGAAATGAGCTGGCCCTGGGACCGAGTGGTCTACGCAGAATTGATCCATTGCCTGAATGAAGCGGGTGTCCGGGGAGTCGCTTTTGACGTGATCTTTGATATGCCGGCTGATCCAGAGAGTGACCTGGCCTTTGCCGAAGCCATCCGAAGCAGTCAGGTTCCGGTGGTCCTGGCTGCAACGATCGAAAATGTGGTCACCCCGGCCTACTCCTTTCAGCAGGAAGTCCTGCCTCTGGAGAGTTTGACCGAAGCAGGGGCCAGCCACGCTTACACAGTCGTTAACCCTGACCGGGATGCGGTGGTGCGACATGCCCGTTTGACCGTCGGAGGTGAGCCGACTCTGGCCCTGATGCTCCACACATTGCTGAGTGGAGAACTTGACCTGGAGAATGTCCCGATAGTTGCCTCAGAAGAAGACGATCCGGAGATTCTGATCAACTACGTCGGTCAGGCCCAGTCCATTAAAACAGTGAGCTTCCATCAGGCTCTGACCTACGAAGAATCACTGCCGGAAGGTGTTTTCCAGGATCAGGTGATCTTTGTCGGTCGTTCCGAATCGATCCATGACCTGATAGCTCAGTCGGGTGGAGCTGACATGTTCACCTCGCCCTTCGATTTCCTGGGCGGCAGCCAGCAGATCTCGGGTGCCGAGATCCATGCCAACATATTCCATACCCTCAACCAGCAGCGGTTCATCGGCAAGGCGCCCCGCGCCGCAGTTCTGATTCTGGTTCTGGTCCTGGGTGCGGCGGCGTCGACATTGATGCTGGTATTCTCGACGATCCGCAACAAAATCCTCTGGTCCCTGCTTCTTCTTTTTGGCTTTCTGGGCCTTACCTGGTTGGCGTTCATAGGTTTTGACTACTGGATTCTTGGCTTCCAGCCTTTTCTGGTGGGCCTACTCGCCGTCGCGATGAACACCGTCTATCAGTACCGGACGACAGAAAAAGAGCGGCAGCAGATCGAGCAGATGCTGAGTGGTTATGTGTCGAAAGACGTCATCAGCCCCATCATGAAAGACCCTGCCAAGCTGGAGCTGGGGGGTGTTGAGGTAGAAGCTACCGTCCTGTTTTCCGACATCGCCGGATTCTCGAAGATCTCGGAGAAGATCACTCCCCAAGAGCTGTCCACTCGTCTCAATGAGTACTTTACGAGAATGGGTGACGTGATCATGCAGCGAGACGGCATGATCAACAAGTACATAGGGGACGCCATCATGGCGATCTGGGGTGCTCCCCTCCGGAATGAGCGGCACTCGATTCTGGCCTGTGAGTCTGCCCTGGAAATGAGTCGTCAGGTAGAGGAAATGGAGGGCGGATTCCGAACCCGCTACGGCCTCAATACGGGAACCATGATCGCGGGAAACCTGGGACACCACGAGCGAATGGAATACACGGTGATTGGAGATGCTGTGAATCTGGCATCCCGCCTGGAGGGTGCCAACAAGGTGTTTGGGACCGCGATCATGATCAGCGAGTTCACGGAGGTGCTGGTAAGAGATCATTTCCTGACCAGGCAGCTGGATCTCATTCGAGTCGTGGGTCGTGCTCAACCGGTCAGGGTCTACGAAATTGTTGGCGGTGATGGCGGACAGACCTCGGATCAGGTTCGGGAAATGGTGGAGTCCTTCAATGAGATTCTCGAGTCCTACGCGAGTCGGGACTGGGAGGGGGCAGGCAGGTTGTTGGACAAGCACCTGAAGACCTTTCCAGAGGACGGTGTGGCGCTGGTCTACCGGGATCGCTGCCGGAGTTTCAGCGACTCTCCACCGGTGGCAGACTGGGATGGGGTCTACGAACTCACCGCGAAGTAGAAATCCCCATAGCTTTTTCCCTAAGCTTGGTACTCACTTCCATAATTGTATTTATGGAGGGGAGTACTTAGTATTCCCTACCATGATCGAAGGACGATCATGGAACTTCTTGAATAGGGATCCCGGGAGTCAGCTTGAACTGGATTCTACATCCCAACGCCTACCTGGTCGCTGCCGTCGTCTGCCTGGTCCTGATGGTGTTGATCCCGAACCGCTGGATCAGGCGGCGGCTGCTTTTCAGCAGCGTCGTCTTTCTTCTCGGCGCCGGCTTCTACCTGGTCGGGGCTTTTTTTCTCGAGCTCTCAGATATCGTCTTTTCGGTAGCCGTTCAGGTGGTCCATTTCAGTGCCGCTGTGGCTGCTCTGAACGCCCTGGTAGCTATTCTGTTCAATCCCTTGCGCGGGCAAGGTGCTTCCGACAGCTGCCCGTCCATCGTGCAGGATGTCCTGGTGCTGGCCGGCCCCATGATCTTTGTGTTTTTCAGGTTCTCGGAGCAACTCCTGGCTTTGGGAGTTGCGGGCTCAGTAGTCATTGGCATCGCCCTCAAGGACACACTGGGTAATCTGTTCGCGGGCCTGGCACTGCAGAGTGAGAAACCGTTTCATGTCGGTGACTGGGTGGTTTTGGGAGACCATGAAGGACAGGTTCAGGAGGCGACCTGGCGTGCCACCAAGATTCGCACCAAGGCCGGCAACTTTGTGATCGTTTCGAATAGCGTCATCGCTCAGGAGGCCATCATCAATTACTCCCAGCCGACCACCGAGCAGCGCCTGGAGAGGGTCGTGCGGATGGGTCACAGGATCCACCCCAACGACTTCAAGAAAGCGGCCATGGAAGTCTTTGCGGACATGCCCGAATCTCTCGAAAATCCCGCTCCCGATGTGCTGACCCATGAATACGACGAGTATTCGCTGCAGTACCGCTGCCGCTTCTGGATCAATGACTATGCTCGCAGCGAGCCCATTCTGGACAACTTCTGCACGCTCCTCTACTATCGGCTGCTGCGGGCCGGGCTGCCGCTTCCGCTTCCCACCCAGAATGTACGCCTGGGTAGAGAAGGAGATTCCGGCCGAGCCGTGGATCGGGCCACCGACAGGCGACTTGCCTTCGTCGAAAGCGTCGACCTCTTCTCGGGTTTGAAAGAGCGGAGCAAAGAGCTGGTTGCGCGTCAAATGAAGCTCTACACCTTTGGTGCCGGAGAGCGAATTCTCATTCAAGGAGCCTCGGGCGAATCCATGTTCTTCATCGAGCGGGGAAAGGTTCGTATTGTGATCCAGGAGGAGGGGGCGGCTAAGGAGCTGGCCGTCCTCGGGAGAGGACAGTACCTGGGAGAGATGGCCCTGCTGACCGGGGAGCCCCGTGTGGCCAGCGCATTCGCTGTAGGGGATGTCGAGTCCTACGTTCTCGACAAACCCGGCTTCAAGAAGGTCCTCATGAGCGATAAAGATGTAGCCGGACAGATCAGTGCTGTGATGGCGGCCAGGAAGGAGGTTTTGGATGAGAAGAAGGAAGAACTGGGCGGTGAGCTACTCGCCAGGCGGGCCGCTCAGAAGAACCTGCTCTCCAGGATTCAAAAGTTCTTTGGTCTCTAGCAGCCCGTGGGAATTCCACCACGGGCTGCTAGCAGTTTCCTGGGTCAATTTGACGATCTCTCAAAGTGACTAGTGCAGCTCGCCGTAAGTCTTGAGCCACCTCTCAGTAGGGAGCGAGCAGGTGCTGCATGAGGCTTTGCATCACCTCGACCAGGTCTTTCATACTGCCTGAGAAGGGCGTTTTTTCCCAACGTCCAGTATGCCGTTTGACGCTCAAGCCATAGGTCGATGCATTGAGGCAGGTCAGACGAACTCGATCTGATTTTTGCGGCGCCCTGTCGGGCCCGAAAGCCTCCTCCCGACCCACGATCAAGTGTTTGCCCCAGATGCGAACGTAGAGGCCGCGAGTGGTTTCGTGGCCTTCCAGCAAACAGGACAAAGCATCCTGATCGGCCTCCATTTCAAAGCTCATGCTCGGGCCTTCAAGCTACCAGAGGAAGTCCTTCACAAGTCCAGCGGAAGGGATGGGCTTCCCGCTCGTTCCACTGCTCGATGAAGGCCTCCACCTTCTCGACCAGATCCCGAGCCGTTGCGAAGCTTCCGTAGCGAAGCACCCGACGGCTCAGGATCGAAAACCAAAGCTCGATCTGATTCAACCACGACCCGTGCGTCGGCGTATAGTGAAACACAAAGCGGTTGCGGTGCTTTCGATTCCATTCACTGATGAAGGCTCCCGCGCTGGTGTCTAGATGAGTGTTAAGGTTGTCCAGCACCACGTGCACGCGTTTTTGTCGATAATGGGCCGCCACCAGATCCATGAAGGAGAGAAAGTCAGCCCGTTTTCGATAGTGGTGACAGCGGCCCAGGACTCGCCCCGTGCGCACGTTGAAACAGGCGAAAAGACAACGAGTTCCATGCCGTTTGTACTCGTACTCGAGTCGGCCCCAGCCACCCACTTGGGGACCGATCAACCCTCGAGCACGACTCAGCGCTTGCATCCCGCTTTTTTCATCTACGCACAACACCGGTTCCCGGACAGGAGCGTCCATGTACAGTCTGACAATGTCACGCAGCTTTTCCTGAAACCGAGGATCTTCGCTATGACACCACATCTTGACCCGATGCGGCTTGATCTGGGCCTGGCGGAGAATCCGCCCTACCGTACGGGCGCTGATCGATCTCACCAATCCAGACTCAACCAATGCCTCGCTCAGAGCCGAATGACTCCACAGTACACGCTGCAAGCCATACTGTTCGGGCGCTTGGCAGGCCGCAGCTACCACCTGGGTCCGCTCCAGACACTGGACCCTCTGCGGACGCCCCGATCGCGGCAGATCGTCCAGCCCAGGTAAGCCTTTGCCTCGGAAACGTCCAAGCCATTTCTTGACCAGGGAGCGATTCGTCCCCAAACGGCGCGCAATCGACTTCACCGACACTCCCTGGCCGGCCAGCAGCACCATCTCCGCCCGCCGGTACTTTCGCACCTCCGTCTTGCCCCCTCGTACCAGCCTCTCCAACCCACCCTGCTGCTTCGGGGTCAGCTGGATCCACATCCATGTAAAATGACTCTTCGCTCTGACGTCGCCCGGGGTGGCTCAGAACTTATGGCGAGATGCACTAGTACTAGAGTCATGTCCGGCGTCCGGCCTCAAAGTTATAATTTCAGCTTGGGCGGTCCAGGAAGGAACCGAAAATAGGGGATGGAAGAGAACTATCTTCTCAAACTGACATTCTGGGGTGTGCGGGGATCCACGCCTACACCCCGAATCGAGAATCTGGCCTTCGGGGGGAATACCTCCTGCCTGGAGGTTCAAACCGGCGAGGGAGAGGTGCTGATCTTTGACGCTGGAACCGGCATCACCCCTCTGGGATGGCATCTGGTTGAGAAGGGAAACGGTCCCCTGGACGTCAAGATCTTCATGACCCACTTTCACTGGGACCATACTCAGGGTATTCCTTTCTTTCAGCCCCTCTACTCGGCCGACAACAAGGTCACGTTTTTTTCTTTTGAGAACCGGGCGGAGGATATGCTCAAAGGACAGATGACAGAACCCTATTTTCCCATCAGCTTCGATTTTCTTCCCGCCCAGCTGGAGTTCCATCCCATCGGGCATAGCCCTTTCAAAATCGGTGGTGTCGAGATCTCACCTTTCCCCATGAACCATCCGCAGGGGGCAACCGGATATCGGATCGAAAGAGAGGGCAAAGGGATTGTCTACGCGAGCGACCACGAGCACGGAGACAGCCATCTCGATGCTTCTGTCCGAAACCATGCTGCGGACGCCAGGGTTCTCGTCTATGACGCTCAGTACACCCCTGAGGAATACCAGCAGCGGCTCGGCTGGGGTCATAGCACCTGGCTGGAAGCGGCCCGGGTTGCCACCGACGCGGCGGTCGATCAGCTGATCCTGTTTCACCATGATCCCGCCCATGACGACACCATGATGACGGACATCATCAAGGAAGCCAGACTTCACTTCGCCAAGGTTCACGCCGCCAGCGAAGGCGAGTTCTTTATCCTCTGAAGCGGCCTGAGGCTGCGCTCCCCGCAGCAGCCCCAGGCGCCCGTGACGCGGCCCATGGGGCTTCCACCACAGGCTGCTAAACCGCAGCAAATTGAAACCTGTCTGCGGCTGTGTTAAATTCCGGTCCCTTGACTACAGGTAGGAGTATGCATGGCCACATTCGATAGTGAGAGCATTCGGAACATAGGTATCGTGGGGCATGGTGACGCCGGAAAGACCTCGCTGGCGAGCGCGATGCTCTTCTCATCGGGCGATGTGAGCCGGCTGGGAAGGGTCGAGGAAGGCAACACCGTCACCGACTACGACGAAGACGAGATTGAGAGGCAGGTGACGATCAGCAGTTCTGTGGCTCACTGCAATTGGAAGGGCCACAAAATCAACCTCATCGACACTCCGGGTTACTCGGCCTTTGTGTTCGATGCCAAGACCGCTCTGCTTGGGGTTGAAACCGCTCTTGTGGTGGTCGATGGGGTGGAAGGCGTCGAAGTTCAAACCCACCAGGTCTGGGGTTTTGCGGAGGAGCTGGGTCTGGCCAGGGCGATTGTCCTCTCCAAAATGGGGCGCGACCGGGCCAGTCTTCAGCGCAGTCTCGGTTCCCTCCGGGACGCCTTTGGACGTTCGGTGGTTCCGGTCCAACTTCCGCTTGGACAGGAGAGTGAGTTCGAGGGGGTTGTCGATCTGATCTCCGGCACAGCCTTCGCCGGTCCGACGGACGGGAGTGGCGATTTCAAGGAAGTGGAGGTTCCGGAGGACATGAAGAGCGACGCCGAACAGATACGAGAAGAACTGGTGGAAATGATCGCAGAAAGCGATGACGACCTGATGGAACGGTTCTTCGAAGAAGGCACCCTGTCCGAGGAAGAAGTGAGAGCCGGCCTGAGAGGGTCTCTGGCCAAAGGCCTGATATTCCCGGTTTTTTGCGTCTCTTCGACCCGGAACACCGGCGTTAAGCAGCTGCTCGATCAGATTGTGAATCTGTTTCCGAACCCACTGCAAAGAAAGCCCTTCGCAGCCGTTACAATGGAGGGTGAGCCCGCGGAAATCGTACCCTCGAAGGACGGCCCGTTGGCCGTCTACGCCTTCAAGACTTTTGCCGATCCGTTTGCCGGACGCATTAACATTCTGCGAGTCATTTCGGGCACACTCAAATCCGACAATAGTCTCAAGAATCTGACCCGGGATCAGTCCGAGCGGTTTGGGTCGCTGCAGGTGTTTCAAGGCAAGTCTCACCAGCCCGTGTCTGAACTGCGGGCCGGGGATATCGGGGGAGTCCTCAAACTAAAAGACACCAGGACGGGAGACACACTCGGGGCTCCACCCTTGAAGGCCCGCGTCAAGGAAGTCAAGTTCCCGGAGCCGGCGATCAGCTTCGCTGTTGAGCCCAGGACGCGGGGGGACGAAGAAAAAATCGGTTCAGCCATAGCCAAGGTTCTGGAGGAGGACCCGTCGCTGCAGTTTCGGAGGGATCCTCAGACCCAGCAGTTTCTGCTGGCGGGTACGGGTCAACTGCACATCGAAGTTGTGGTGAACCGGCTCAAGCAGCGCTTCGGTGTAGAAGTGGACTTGAAGCCACCCAAGGTCCCTTATCGAGAGACCATCATCGGGACGGCCGATGCTCAGGGGCGGCATAAGAAGCAGACCGGAGGCCACGGCCAGTTTGGAGACTGCAAGATCAGGATGGAGCCCCGGGAGCGGGGAGAAGGATACGAGTTCGAGGATAAGATCTTTGGGGGTTCGATCCCCAAGGGATACATCCCTGCTGTTGACAAGGGCATCCAGGAGACGGCGGCCAGGGGATTTGTGGCCGGGTTCCCGGTGGTCGATTTCAAGGTGACTCTGTACGATGGTAGCTATCACAATGTCGACTCCTCTGAAATGGCGTTCAAGATCGCCGGGTCGCTGGCCTTCAAGAAGGCAATGGCAACTGCCCGGCCCGTGCTAATCGAGCCCGTCATGAACATTGAGGTCTATGTCCCGGAAGAATTTGCGGGAGACGTGATGGGGGATCTGAACGGGCGGCGGGGTAAGATCCAGGGTATGGATGTGAAAGGCAAGACCCAGGTGATCCGGGCCCAGGTGCCATTTGCCGAAATGCTCAACTACGCTCCGGTTCTGACCTCTGTAACCGGCGGCCGGGGGAGCTACCATATGGAGAACTCGCATTACGAAATCGTGCCGCCTCATCTGGTCGAAAAGATCATCTCCGAGGCAAACAAAGACGACGACTGAGTGCCAAGTACTGAGCCCGGTGGACGGAGAGGAGCCTCTTGTACCCCAAAATCCTGGAACTGGGTCCCATAACGCTGCACTCCTACGGTCTCTTGCTGGCCCTGGCCTTCCTTTCGGCTACCGCTCTGCTGGCTCGCCTCGCTGCTCGTGAACAGGTTCCCCGAAGCCGGGCCTGGGATCTCGCCTTCGTGGTGATTCTCTCCTCCCTCCTGGGAGCGAAGCTGCTGATGGTGCTGAACAATTTCAACTACTACCTCTCTCAGCCCTCGAGGTTTGTGAGTCTGGAATTCTGGCAGGCCGGCGGAGCCTATTTCGGAGGTCTGATCGGCGCCATCCTGGGTAGTTACTGGTACATATCTCGCTCTTCCGACCTCAATTTTCCGGTGATGGCGGACGCCGCAGCGCCGGCCATCGCGCTGGGCCAGACGCTCGGGCGGCTGGGTTGTTTTGGTGCAGGGTGTGACTACGGGAAGCCGACCAGCCAGCCCTGGGGGGTCACATTCACCAGCGAATATGCGAATCAGAATGTGGGTGTTCCTCTCAATGTCACCCTCCATCCCACCCAGCTTTACGAATCGGTGGGAGCCTTATTGCTTTTCTTCATCCTGCTTTGGATTCACGGCCGCAGGCGTTTCGCAGGCCAGGTATTTGCCGCCTATCTGATGGGCTATGGCCTTCTCAGGTTTGCGAATGAGTTCTTTCGGGGCGATCGGGACCGTGGGCTTCTGTTTGACGGCCAGGTGTCCATCCACCAGTTGATCGCGGTCGGTCTGGTTCTGGCGGCCCTCATTATTCTCTACTCTACTCGCAAGAAATCGAATCCACAACGTGCCTGAAACGCGCACTTTCCGAGCCAATCTTCCGGATGAAGGGCTGCGCATCGACAGTTTTCTCCAGAGACGCATGGGAGAGTCGCGCAGTGTGATACAGAGGTGGATCAAAGAGGGGCACGTCGCCATCAACGGCCAGGAATGCAAGGCGAGCCGGCGCCTCCGGCCGGCCGACGAGATCGAGGTGGAGCCTCTTCCGCCCCCGGCCATGGATCTGGTCCCAGAGAATCTGCCGCTCTCCACTGTTTTCGAGGACGAGTCCCTGGTGGTTGTGGACAAGCCGGCCGGAATGGTGGTGCATCCGGGAGCGGGCAACCACACTGGAACGCTCGTAAACGCCTTGCTGTATCACTTTGAGAGGATCAGTCGCGGGGACACCATCAGGCCGGGGATCGTGCACCGTCTTGACAAGGACACCTCAGGCCTTCTGGTCGTGGCCAAGACCGACCGGGCTCATGATCACCTGGCCCGGCAGTTCCAGGAGCGACTGGTAACCAAGCTCTACCTGTGCCTGGTTCATGGACGCATCGAAAGCGACCGCGGCGAGATCGATATCCCGGTTGGACGGCATGTTACCAGGAGGACCAGGATGTCGACGCGCAGCCGGGCTCCGCGCCCTGCTCTCACGGGGTATCGCGTTATCCGGCGCTTAGCCGAATTCTCGTATCTGGAAGTGAAACTTCACACCGGGCGGACCCATCAAATCAGAGTGCATCTGGAACATATCGGTCATCCGGTTGTGGGAGATCCGGTGTACTGTGCCAACCGGAAGCCGGTGCAGGGGGACTCGTCGGCCGGCCAATTGATCGGCCAACTGGATCGCCAGTTTCTGCATGCTTCGATCCTCGGATTCGCGCATCCCGTAACGGGTGCTGCACAGAGATTCGAATCGCCGCCGGCAAGGGACCTTGCTACGATTTTGGAGCTTCTGGAATAATGATGGGAGTGTCGTCACGTGGTTTCCAAAACGCTGCACTCTGCCTTTGCCTTGCCCCTTGCCAGGTGGCGACCGCTCTGGCCCAGTCCGATGGTGATCCAGTAGATGCGATCCGGGTTGAAGTGGAAGCCGTCAACCTGCTGGTCTCGGTGCACCAGGAAAAGACCGGCACCTTTCTGAGGAACCTGTCTCCCCACGACTTTGAGATCTATGAGGATGGGGTCCGCCAGGAGATCACGAACTTCGTGGAGCAGATCAATCTGCCCCTGGCTATCGCCCTCTGTATCGATACGAGTTCGAGCGTCCGGATCAAACTCAAGTTTGAAAAGGAGGCGGCTACGGACTTCCTGCACGCGGTGATGAGGCCGTCGGATCTGACCCTACTCCTGGAGTTCGATACAGCCGCCACTCTGCTCCATGATTTCACTTCCAATCCCAACGATCTGACTCGTGAGATCGATCATCTTCGAGCCGGAGGTGGAACCTCGCTTTACGATGCGATTTATCTGGTCTCGAAGCAGAAGATGATGGATGTCAAGGGGCGCAGGACACTGGTCATCCTCTCTGATGGAGCCGACCAGACCAGCCAGACGACTTTCGAGGAGGCTTTACGGGCTGCTTTCGAGGCGGAAGCGGCTGTTTATGCCATCAGTACGACGCGTTTTGGAGCGGAAATCGACCACGAAGGAGACAATGCTCTCAAACAGATGGCGCACAGCACCGGCGGGCGGGTCTATTTTCCCTATTCGACGAAAGACCTGACCAAGGCTTTCAGAGCGATCAATGAGGAACTGCGCAACCAGTACAATATCGCCTACACTCCGACCAACAAAAAAGCGGACGGCACTTTCCGGAAACTGAGGGTGAGGGTCAAACGCGGGAACACCATCCTCTATTACCGGAAAGGGTACTTTGCGCCCCTGAAGAGTCCCAGCTGAACTTCCAGTCCACTCAACCTGAAGCGAGGAGGAACCATGCTGAAAGAGTTCAAAGAATTTGCCATGAACGGCCCTCGCTAGTTCCGGTTCTTCGGGCCAGAGCTGATCTGTTCTCTCCATTCCTCGACCTGCCGGGCTGCCACGTCCCGTCCCCCCAGGCCGAAGGCCAGAGCTATCGCCACAGCGATGGCACCGACGGTCATCCCGAAAGCCAGGTTGATGATCTCGTTGGCCAGTCCCATTTCCCCCAGTGCCATGGCTCCGGTCAGAATGAGAATCGCGAGTCGGGCGCCATTTGCCAGAATCCGTGCCTGTGAAGCGTTGCTGGCAGAAACAGTATTGTAAGCGACTCCTGCCAGATACATACCCACGCCCAGAATGACAAGCCCCAAGACGATGCGGCCGCCGAAGACCAGGAACTGGGACATCAGCTGTCCTACTACATCGAAGCCCATCAGTTCCGCCGCCTCCGCTGAGGCAAACAGCATCAGCACGATCAAGACCAGATTGCCAGCCACAACCGAAGGGGACCTCTGTCCTTCCACCTGCATCTTGCTGAAGCCGATCCTGGCCAGAATGAAGTCGAATCCGATTGCCGAGAGCAGGTTCTGGCCCAGGCCGGCAACTACTTTGCCCACCATGTAGGCAATGGCCAGCACCAGGCAGGCCGCGAACACGTTGGGAATCGCCATCAACATCGTATTCAGCATCTGGCTGGCGGGCCTGGTAATCGACTCGATGGCGAGTGCTTCCAGTGCCGCGATCAGGACTGGAATGAGAATCAGCACATAGAGGACGGTTCCCAGCAGGTTCGACAGCCGCTGCTTTCCCAGAGCTCGGGACAGACCAATCGACTCGCCAAAACTGTCAGCTCCAATCGCCACCAGCAGACTGGTAACAATTTGCTGGACGATGCGGGCCACAAACCAGCCGACTGCCAGGATGAGACCGGCTGCCAGGAGTTGCGGCAGAAAGGCCAGCAGCTTGTCGACCAGATTCTGTACTGGAGCCAGCAAGCCGTCCAGACCAAGAGGGCTGAGGATGGCAGGAAGAAAAAAGAGGAAAACCAGCCAGTACACGGCTTCGCTCAGGGTCTGTGCAAGGGGAAGCTGTTTGTCCTCCTCGCGTTCTGTCTGGGCACTGACCCGAGCATCCAGGTTAGCACGCTCGAGTGCTCTTCGCAGCAGCGACCGAAGCACGCTGGCCAGGGCCCAGGCCAGGAAGATGAGGACAATCGGGCCGATGAGGCGGGGGGCAAATTCGAAGACCCGAGTCAGAAACCCGCTCAACGGTTCCGTCACTACCGTCATCCCCAGGGACTGGGAGAAAGCGACCAGGACGAACAGGAGCAGGACATAGAAGACGGCCTTCGACACCCACTTCTCAATGGGGACGGGCGGTCCCTCCTGGCGGGGCCAGATCCAGTCGGCCACCCGGTTGTCCAGTTCGGTGCGAGTCAGGATCCGCCTGACGATTGCAGCGATGATGCGGGCAGCCAGCCATCCGACGACGAGAATCAGAATGGACGTCAGAAGTGTCGGGAGGTGCACGCCGACATACTTGTGCAGTAGATCGAGGTAGTTCTGAAACTGGGACATGATCTCCTCCTGTTCTCGATTTCAAAAACCGAAATCGAATGAGAACTCGTCCTCAAGGTTATCGCTTGCCTCTGGCAAACTAAGAGCGCCTCGGCAAGCGGAGTTCACTGGCCGCTGCTTTTCAGGTCCGAATCACCCTGGCCGAAGCGCCGTCTGAGTTCGCCGTAGTGGGAAGCCCGATCCATTTTGCCTCGTTTTGCAAAGCCCTGTTCCAGGATCTCCGCCTTGCGCACAATTTCTGCGGCAGCCCACTGGCATTGTTGGGGTGTGAGGCAACCGCTGTCCACCGATTTCAGGAGAGCTCGCAGGCGGTATCGGTCCATGCCCCAGCGACTTCGTGAGAGTTGATCGGCATGTCCTCCCCGCTTGACCACCAGCTTTTCAGGCAGAAATAAGACCGGCCGGCGGGCCGTAATCCTGAGCCACAGTTCGTAGTCCTCGCAGACCGGATAGCTTTCGTCGAAAAGACCGGATTCCTCCAGCAGAGTTCGGTGCAGCAGGATAGAACTGGGGCTGATCAGGCAAAGCCGGAGACAATGGTGAAACATCCAGCCGGAGCGCTTCTGGTGATGCTTGCGGGGGTTGACGCGGACCCCGGAGCGAATCCAGATTTCGTCGGTATGAACAGCCTGATACTCCGGATTCGACTCCAGAGCTTCGACCTGCTGTTGCAGCTTCTGTTTGTGCCAGTAGTCGTCGCTGTCCAGGAAAGCAACCCAGTCGTATCGGGCGGCTCGAATACCCCTGTTGCGGGCTGCACTGACGCCGCTGTGCTCCTGCCGGATGCAGCGGATCCCATCCCCGATCAGGGGCTCGATTGCCTGGCTCGTCCCGTCGCTTGACCCGTCGTCAATCACCAGCAGTTCCCAATCCCGGAAGCTCTGCGTGCGAACCGACTCAACCGCTTCCAGGAGCAGCTGTTTCCGGTTAAAAGTGGGAATGATAACGCTGATCAAAGCGGAGTCAGGCTTTGCCCCGCAGGTCAAAGGGCAGAATGGCTGCGGAGATCTCACGGTTACGCCGGATCTTGTCTTTATACATCGCCTGGTCCGCCAGGGACAGCAGCAGGTCGAGGTCTTTGCCGTCGTGCGGAAAGGTGGCGCTTCCCACGCTCAGGCCCACACCCACAACCTCCCCCCGCCGGAGGACAATTTTGTGCGCTCCCACGGCCTCCTGAAGTCGCTCGATGGTCGACTTGGCCAGTTCGCTGCCGGCTCCCGGCAGCAGGGCTACAAACTCGTCGCCCCCGTAGCGGATACAGGTATCGGATCTCCTGAGCTGGTTTCTCAGAACATGGGAGACTTCGATCAGTACCCGATCACCGATGCGGTGCCCCCAGCTGTCGTTAACGCCCTTGAAGGAGTCGAGATCCATCATGAGGAGGGTGACCGGATGGTCGACCCGCCGGGCTCGTCTCAGCTCCTGCTCTCCGAACACCCGAAAGTAGCGCAGGTTGGGCAAGCCCGTCAGGGCGTCCGTATAGGCGTCTTCCTGGGTCTCTTCGTAGACGAGGGCATTGTTGACAGCAGCCGCCGCCTGCCGGGAGAGAGTGTCAAGCAGGCGCAGGTGGTTGTCGTGAAAGATCGCCTTCACCTTGGCGTAGACCGTGATGACGCCGACGACCCGGTCATCCAGACTCAGGGGAATGGAGACGCAACTCTGGAACGACTCTTTGAGCCCTGGATGGTTGGCGAAGTCGGGAGCGGGTGACACATTGGCAAGCATTTGGTTATTGGCTGCCACCCAGCCCGTCACGCCATCCCCGATCGTGATGCTCAGTTGATCCAGTTCTTCCGTCAGTTCGCCGGAGGTGTTGTAGGGCACCAGCTGGTCGGAGTGAGGGTCAGCCAGGAAAACGGCACACCCGTCATAGGGAACAAGGTTGCTGACCTTAGTCGTGATCAGGGCCAGTGTCTCCGACACATTCAGAGTTTTTCCGACGCTTTCCGAGATCTCATAAACGGCCTGAATCTCGCGGTGGGCCGAGGCAATGTCGTGGAACACGGTCTTTGCGATGTCGGGATCAGGAGCCGGTTCCTGGAGGCTGGCAGCGACGGTTTCGGGAGGGACCGGGTTGGCGGCTTCCGATGCGGCCATCTTGGTCTCAAACTCTTCAACATTTTCGACAAGGGCTTGAACTACGGCCGGATCGTAAGATTTCTCCGCCAGGCCCATAATGTACTCGAGAGCGACTTCCCGGCTCATGGCCCCCCGGTAGGGTCGATCCGACCGCAGGGCGGCGTAGCAGTCGGCCACCGTGAGGATACGAGCTCCGAGAGGGATATCTTCTCCTTTCAGACCGTCGGGGTATCCGCTTCCGTCCCACTTTTCGTGGTGGTGCCGAACATAAGGGACGACCTCGTAGGGGAAGGGAACTGTCTTCAGGATTTCTGCCCCCACCTCAGGGTGGGTCTGCATCTTCTGGATTTCCCATTTGGTCAGCCCTGAGGGCTTGTTGAGGATGTACTCGGGGATCGCCAGTTTCCCGATGTCATGCAGCAGCGCGGCAGCCTTCAGTCCCTCGACATCTTCCTCCCGGCCCTCTTTCCAGCGCAGCTTCTCAGCGATCATCAACACGAGTTGCTGAACCCGGTTGACGTGTCCATGAGTGTACTGATCCTTGGCGTCGATGGCCATGGCCAGCGAAGCGATCGTAGAGTGGAAAAGCTGCCTCATCTGATCGGCGTGAGCCAGGGCAGCGTTGATCCGGGTAGTGTTTAGCCGGTACGCATAGTACAAGGCGGCGACGATGGGAATTGCTACGACCAGAGAAAGAACGCGCCCTCGATCAAGATTGAGAAAAACAAAAGCAGCAACCGAAGAACCAGCCAGCGTGGCCAGGGCAGAGGTAAAGAAATTCTCTCTCCACGCCTCAGCTAGAGGGCGCCTCGAGGCCAACGCGATTGCAAGCACGACTCCACCCGAATTGATGGTGTAGAAAAGCAGACTAGCTACTCCAACGAGGGCGAAGAAAGTTCCAAAATCCTGCACTTTTTCGGGACTCCCGATAGGCGGAGGCACTCTCAAGAGAAAATGGAAAGTCCATCCACTGACCCATGCAGCAATACAAAGAAGCGAGAGATTGAAGAAGTACTTGTAGGGTTTCTTGAACTGACCCCTTAGACCGGTCACCGCTCCGTCCATTGTGGCGAGACTTGCAGCCACGCTTGGGCCAAACAGCAGTAATCCCAGGAAGACGAAGACGTCGCTCACAGTGACGCAAAGAGAATGAGTTTTTCCCTCCCGGACAGAAGTGACAATGTGGATTGGAAAGAGACTAGATAATACTGTTAGAGAAGCTAAGAGCAGCCACTGCGCTCCGTGTTGTATTGAGGCATCAATGAGGCAATAGAGGAAGGTGGGAACTCCGGCGATAATTACGCCGAAGACAAACGTCGTACACGCTCTCGGGAGTTGATCCTTTCCAAAAAAACCTTCAGAAACCATGAGCCCCAACTAGGCTTTTTAGCCTAGCACAAGCACCATGCACTTCGCATTCGGAAAAGACTAAAGTCCCTTTGGGGTCTCCCGCAGCCAATTGCGGCCCATTGGAGATTCCAGGGGCCTGGAGGGAAGCCCGGGGTAACTAATTGTGTGCTTTCTTAGTCAATCCAATGAACCATTTCTTATCTCCTTTGCTTTGAACCCCACTAATTTTGAGTAATCACACATCAAGGTTGTTGCCCGCTCGAATCGCTAGTTAATGAACCAAATGAACCATCCGTGACATCTGCCTTTCTCCCTTCTCAGTCATCACCGTCTAAAGCTGCGGAGCCGTCAGCCCACATCGCTCCCCACATGGAACTGTCGTCAGCCCACATCGCTCCCCTGCTATCAGTCATTGATCTGCTTGGAAGGGCTGTGGGCTTGGAGGCGCTAGTCTCGAGGTAACGAACCGGATTTCTGATCGAGACGTCAGTTGTGCTATCGCTTCGAGTCTCTGAGAACCGGGCCGTCAACTTAAGCGCCTGGTGTACATTCAAAGTGCCTCTGCCCGTCTCCAACGGGTGTGCTTGAGCATCATGGGTAACAGTCGCAAGCAATGCTCGCTTGACGCCAAACGGGGAAAGTCTTGGCTCCGCTTGCAAGAGAAGCAACGCTGAGCCACTGACCAGTGGAACGGCCATGCTGGAGCCACTCATTTCCAGGTAATCATTGCCAATGCGAGAGTCGGACCGCTCCGCTGCAAGGAAGCTCTCAGGCGAGCCCAGACTCGTGATTCGGTTGCCGGGCGCAGCAAGGTCAGGCTTCCACAGCCCCGTGCCAAAGCTCGGGCCCCGAGAACCGTAAGTCGTGGCAACATCGTCCGTTCGATCGGCAGTGCCCCTGTGATTCAGCGGGTATGCGGTAATGACATAAGGAGACGTTCCAGGGCTCGTCACAGCTCCCCAGATCTGTGGATAACCCTCCAGCTTGCCGAGGTTGCCGGAGGAAGCCACTACCGTGATCCCTGCGCGGGTCATGCTCTTGACGGCTTGGCACAGAGGATCCTCATAAAAAGGTTCAAAAGCAGGCGTGCTCACCGAGAAGTTGGCCACGCGGACATCGAGTTCCTGTCGGTATTCCGTGATCCACTCGATGGCCGCAATCAGGTTGCTGACCCGACCCGTGCCATCGTCTCCAAGGACCTTTACGTCGATCAGCGAAGCTCGCGGTGCCACGCCCCGATACAGTCCTCCGGAAGACCGCCCGTCGCCCGCAATCAAGCCGGCAACATGGGTGCCGTGTCCGTAGCCGTCGTGATTTTGGTCTGTGATCACCGCCTCGCCTGAGGTGAAGTCCACCGAAAACACGATCTTGTTTCCGAAGTCGAGATCCGGGTGAGCATAGATCCCCGAGTCAAACACAGCCACGGTCATTCCGTCCCCGTCCAGGCCAGCTCGACTGATGCCCTGCGCTCCTATCGTGGCAAGGTAGTCATTGCCGGCCAGGTTCGGGTTGGCCGACCGCTTCGCGGAACGATTAATCCTGCTGGCGCTTACGACCGAGTCGATACTGATCCGCTCGACGTCCCCCGACTCCAAAAGCCGGTCGATCTCCTCGCTTCGCAAGAAAGTACTGTAGCTGCGGATCGAAGTAAGGGTCCGCGCACGGCCGGTGAGAGTCCCGGACATCCTGGCCGACTGGGCAAGACGCACGATCACCGGTATCTTGTATTCGTATTCGGGATTGTCCCGTAAAAAGCCGATTTCGTCGGCCAGATAGGGGGAGATCTTCCGGGCCGATTCTGAAAGCTGCCTGCTTTGGGCTCTCTGGCCGAAAGAAGCCGTAGAGCCGGCCAAAAGCAGAACGAGTAAGACTAGCTGAATCGGGCTGGAACGTTGTCTACAAAACATGACGAACTCCCAATCTCATCCGGTCGAGAGGCCCACATCCTCTCGATTTTTCGGTCTCGGGGGATTGCCACGAAAAAACAGAGCGTCATCGTGCCAACCCCCACCCTGACCGAACACTGCCTGCCTGATCCGCTAAGGCTGAGTTGTGATGTCCGTCACCTGGCGGTTTAGTTTTGTGACGACCATCACAAATCATATAGTGCTGTCCTTGCCTTGACAAGGTGTTTATCGTGTTTATCGATTCGCAGTTGGAGGATTTGTTGTAATTCGTTCGATCCTGCAGAGATTCACGGGATTCTTGAGAGAATAGGTCCCAATCTACCGATCCTCGAGCACACCACGGATACCGCTGGCTACACCGAGATCGTCTTCGCGCTGTTCCATCTTCTGGGGCTGCAGTTCGCTCCGCGAATTCGGGATCTCGGCGCCCAACGTCTCTACCGTCTCGATGCTCCACCACGAAAGGAAGGTGCGGCAGTCTTGCTGAAGGGCCTGGTTCGCAGCAAGAACATTCTCGAACACTGGGATGATCTCCTACGGGTGGCAGGCACGCTCAAGCTGGGTTGGGTGACTGCCTCGCTGCTGATCTCGAAACTCCAGGCAGGAGCCAGGGAGAACTCTCTCTCCCGCGCCCTCCGTGATCTCGGTCGCCTGGTCAAGACGCAGTTCATCCTTCAGTGGATCGAGAACGAGGACTATCGTCGCCGAATCCACCGCCAGCTGAACAAGGGTGAGGCTCTACACGCACTCCGTCGCTTCCTGCTTCTTCGCCCGCGAGGGCAAGGTGCAGCGCCGCCAGGCCGATCAGCAGACGAACCAGGCCCTCTGCCTCAACCTGGTCACGAACGCCATTGTCACCTGGAACACCGTCTACATGAATGCCGCCGTAGAACAGCTCCGAGCGGAGGGGCGGATCGACCGAAACATCGAACTCGGCCACCTGTCGCCCGCCCTCTATGGGCACATCAATCCTTACGGCAAGTACCGCTTCGAAATCGAGGGTCGACCGGATGGTCTCCGACCGCTAAGGAGTCCCGGTAACGACCCTTAGCGTGCGCTCTTGCACCTTTACTGTCGGAACCCCCAATCCCTTGACGAACCTTAGCGTATATTTTTGCTGCAATCTGGGCGCTACCCTTAATGGCCATGAAGGGAGAGGGATTTAGAATTGTTGAGGGCAGCGTAGCAGAGTGGGGGAGGGGTGTGTCTGAAAAAGGTCGTGATCAGTAGCTATTCAGAAAGTCCAATGGATTGAGTCGTTTACAGGCGAAACCGGTGCCCAGCTCATCCCTACAACAAACGAGAAAACCAGACAGCCAAACGGCGTTGGGGCTTGGCGCAGGCACTCCACAAGTCCTTCTATTTAAAGCACTTGCCGATCGGTGTCGGCGCCTAAAGTATAAAATTACACGATTCTGGGCGCTACCCTCAAAGTGATGCCCGCGAGGATCCAACTCTATCCAAATCCAGCCAACTCAGGCCAAAATGGAGTGGATTTCGAGACTGATCCGAGGACCACCCCT
This sequence comes from Acidobacteriota bacterium, assembly GCA_965248635.1. GTDB lineage: Bacteria > Acidobacteriota > UBA6911 > RPQK01 > CBDAPI01 > CBDAPI01. Next base: position 2,912,605 of record OZ252114.1, read on the forward strand.
TCAGTTGTGATGGAACGCGGGACCTAGAGTCGCCATGGAACAAACCCACTTTCTCAAAGATCTGGTCGTCATCTACGGAGTCGCAGCGCTGGTCGTCTTCGTTTTCCAGAAGCTGCGCCAGTCCAACATCGTAGGCTTTCTGATGACGGGGGTCCTGGTTGGCCCTTTTGGCCTGAGCCTGATCAGCGACACGGAGAGCGTGCATCTGCTGGCGGAGATCGGCGTGATGCTCCTTCTCTTCTCCCTGGGCTTGGAATTCTCCTTCAAGAAGCTGATGCAGATCCGCCATGTCGTCTTCGGGGCTGGGTCCCTGCAAGTATCGCTCACGGTCGGTGCGGGGCTCGGTCTCGCCCTGCTGCTGGGGCTTGATCTACGGGTAGCGGTCTTCCTGGGCTTCCTGGTGGCCCTGAGCAGCACCGCCATTGTGCTCAAGATGCTGCTCGAGCGCGGGGAAATCGACTCGGTTCAAGGCCGCACCTCCCTGGGGGTGCTGATTTTCCAGGATCTCTGTGTCATCCCGATGATCGTGGTAGTTTCGCCGTTGGCCCAGCAGGAACCGATCTGGCTCGCCCTTGCATCGGCCCTGGGGAAGGCGGCCATCATTCTGGTTGTGGTCGTGGTGCTGGCGCGCCGTGTATTTCCCGGCCTCCTGCAGCACGTAATGGAGTCAGGGAGCAAAGAGCTGTTCGTAATTGCCTCGCTCTTTATTCTCCTGGGCATGGCCTGGGGGCTGGCCCAGTTCGGATTCTCGCTCGCCCTGGGCGCTTTCTTAGCCGGACTGACCGTCTCCGAATCGGAACATAGCCAACAGATTTTTGTCGACATCCGCCCCTTTCGCGATGGCCTCAATAGCCTCTTCTTCGTTTCCATCGGGATGCTGGTCGACACCGGCTTTATCTGGAGTCACGCTGGAGCGGTGCTGGCGACGATTGGGGCTGTGGTGATCGGCAAGGCCATGATCCTGATCTTGGCCGTCTGTGCCATGCGCTTGCCCTTCCAGATCGCGCTCATGGTCGGCTTTTCCATGGCCCAGATCGGGGAGTTTTCGTTCGTGTTACTTGAGGAAGGCTTCAAGAGCGGCCTGGTCCCGCCGGCCCTGTACCAGCTGATCCTCACCTCGGCCGTGGTGACCATGATCCTGACGCCGTTTCTATCGCGGATTCCGCACAAGCTAGCGCAAGGCCGTTTCGCCTCGCTGGTGCGGCGGCCCGGGAGGGGGGCGAGCATACAGGAGCTCGACCGCGCCTCCGAGATCATGCAGGACCATGTCCTCATTTGCGGATTCGGGGTAACGGGCCAAAGCATCGCCGGCGTCCTAAAGGCGAACAAGCTGACCTACGCGATCTTAGAGCTAAATGCCCGCGTGGTCCGGGAGGAGCGAAAGAACGGAGAACCCATCTTCTTCGGGGATTGCACGGACCCGGTTATCCTTACTCACGCGGGCATCGGCAGGGCGCGCGTGCAGGTGATCGCCATCTCGGATCCCTTTGCCACCCGGCTGGCCGTCAAGTCGGCGCGGAGCCTCAATCCCGAGCTCGCGATCCTGGCGCGAAACAAATACCTGGCCGAGATCGACACGCTGCTGAACCTGGGAGCGAATGAAGTGATCTCGGAGGAATTCGAGACCTCGATCGAACTCCTCTCCCGCACACTCCGCCTTTACAACTTTCCCCGGCAGCTAGTGGCCCAGGAGATCAAGAGCATCCGGGACGGCCGGTACCGGATCTTTCGCGACCACCACACCACGGTGCCCCGGCTTCGATTGAGCACGCAGCTGGACATCTATACCGAGACCTTCAAGATCGAATCGGACTCCGTCATGTCCGGCCGCCCCATCGACGAGACCAACCTGAGTCAGAAATCCGGCGCTCTCATCCTCGGCATCATCCGGGAGGGCGAGACACTGATTGATCTCAGCCCGTCCACCACGATCCAGACGGGGGATCTGCTGGTCATGTGCGGCACCAAGGGCCAACTCAAGAAGGCCATGGAATTGGTGAGCAGCACCGGGGATCTGCAATGACGAGCGTAGCCCGGCCTATCCGCTCTCGCTTCTCTCCACTCGCATGGCCACGTTAAACAACTTCTCCAGGACCTCTCGAAAGGCTTCTGTTCTTCCTCGATCAGGCTCTTCCAGAATCTCCCGTGGTCTGGGGCGCTCGATTTCTATTTGCTCCTCACGTGAATTCAACATAACAGTGAAAAGCCCGCCCCCCACCAGGGGCGGCTTTTCTTGTGTTTATGCGGGTCTCCTGCTAGAGTTATCAACAGTACAGTTATTCTGTAACGCTACGTCGACTAGCCCCTGCCCCCCTGCTCTCCGGGGGTGTTTTTTCTTTATCCAGAGAGTCAAATCCCGCCACTCCCCCGCTGTGGACAACCCTCCTTGACGGCTCACACCCGTAGGCTATGCTGAACGTAGCATAAAGGACGTTATGATACGTTCTCTGACCCAACCAGCATGACCCAAGAAATCACCCCTTATCGTCGCGGACAACTGGCCCGAGCCGGGCTCGAGAACCTGCCGGCCACGATCACCGACGCCGGCACCAACGCCACCCGGCGCTTTATCGAATTTTTTACCGCCAACATTCGCAACAAAAATACCCGGGCAGCTTACGGCCGGGCAGTGGCGCAATTTTTCCAGTGGTGTGAGACACACCAGCTTCAGCTTGGCAATATCCAGCCGGTCGTGGTCGCCGCTTATATTGAAACCCATCCTGGCTCAAAGGCGACGGTCAAGCAGGCGCTGTCCGCCATCCGCATGCTCTTTGACTACCTGGTGATCGGTCAGATCGTTCCCAGCAACCCCGCAGCCTCCGTCCGGGGCCCTAAGCACGTCGTGAAACGTGGCAAAACGCCAGTGCTTCGCGCTGACCAGGCCCGCAGGCTTTTAGATTCCATCGACACGACCTCGATTGTGGGCCTTCGCGATCGAGCCATCCTCGGCGTCATGTGTTACACCTTCGCCAGGGTCGGAGCTGTAACCGGCATGCGCGTGGAGGACTACTACCAGAGCGGTAAGCGTTGGTGGTTTCGATTGGCGGAGAAGGGAGGAAAGAGGCACGAGGTGCCGGCTCACCACAACGCCGAAGCCTACACGGATGCCTACCTGACTGAAACTGGCCTGCAGGCCGATCGGAAGCTCAAGAAAACTCCCCTCTTTCGAACTGTCGATCGACGCCGGCAGCTCACTGAGGATGCCCTCACCCGAACGGACATACTCCGAATGATCAAACGGAGAGCTCGCCAAGCCGGACTCCCCTCCTCTACCACCTGTCACACACTCCGAGCTACAGGCATTACTGCCTACCTGGAAAATGGCGGAACAATTGAAAACGCCCAGGCGATCGCGGCACATGAGAGCCCGCGGACGACCAAGCTCTACGACCACAGCGGCGACGAGATCACGCTCGACGAGGTCGAGCGGATTGGGATTTGAGTTCCCTGTCGACTCCCGCTGTTCTTCCTCCCTCCACCAGCCGGTGGAGGTTGAAGAGCAGTCCTGTTGCCATTATGAGGAAACCCCATAACACGCTCGGGACCAGGTCGCAGTGTTCCAAAGGTTGCGAACACCGGGGCTAGACCGCATAATCTGCTGGGCGTATTCATCTGGAAGCGAAGCACCGATAGCGGACTTATCTGCAAGCCCGATAATCAATCGTTAGGGGGCCTCATCCAACGGGGAATCTTTCAATACGCACATCGCCAGGAGGACTAGACATGGAAATCGCCCTTTGGATCGTACAAGGGCTGCTCGGCGTGGCCTTCACCGGCGCTGGTCTGATGAAGATGCTCAAGAGTTACAGTTCACTAATCGCCGACCCGAAGATGGGATGGGCCAACGATTTTTCGGGCGGGTTCGTGAAGTTCATCGGCGCGGCGGAGGCAGCCGCGGCCCTGGGCATGGTGCTACCAGGGGTGACTGGTATCGCACCGGTGCTGACGCCATTGGCCGGCGCCGGTCTCGTAATAGTGATGCTCGGCGCGGCCGTAACGCATCTTCGTCGGTCTGAGACACTGATGGCGGTCCCGTCTCTGATGCTCGGGGGCCTTGCCGCGTTTGTTGCCTACGGTCGTTTTCTTATTGCGCCACTCTCTTAGTATGCAGGACTTCACCGTCCGTGCCTGTGGGAGAGAGAGGCGATGGTAAGAAAAGCGCATACCCCGGAGGCGCCGAACAAGTCCATGCACCAGACAGGCGCTCTCGTTTTAGAGGAATCCATTGTGGTTGTTCGCTCACGATTTCCTTGCAACGGTCAATACGCTGGGCGATCCTTGAGGAGTCGCCTGCAGGTGATGGGCAGAGCCGTTAGGCGTAGAATATGAATTTTGAGCTTGTTCTCTCTACGCTTGCACAAGTATCAGTAACGCTTGCTGCAATGTCTGGTGTTGCTGGGATTCTTGGTCCAAGACTTTCAGGTGTGAACATCTCAGGGGGAATCCAGATCCTTCTTCGCGATGTGGCTTTACTTTCCCTTTTTGTCGGTTTTCTATCCGTCCTCACCCTCATAGTGGGACATGTAGATTCCATTATTGCTTTGCGTTTGCTTAGTGGCATTGCGATCATTTTCTGGATCGGTTTATTCTTTTTCACGGTGCCCAAGGTTCTACACCTATTTAGAAGCCCAATGCATTATCCAGCATGGATCTCAACATTGCTCGGAATGAGTCTATTCCTTTTCAATGTCTTTGCTCCAAGCACATGGTCAGCCAGTCGGTTCGCAGGTGGTCTCCTTTGCCTTTTGGTCATCGCCGGTTGCAATTTCCTTGTGGTAGTCTTCGATCCAAACGCTTAGAAGAACCGCCTAACAGGTCGGTGCAGCTGACCGGCTGTGCCGGCAGCTGAACGGCTCTGTTGTCTGACTGCTTGTGCTAAGGAAACCAGCTTTCGTACAGACTTTAGCAACCGCTCCCATAGTCAAGCCGCGACCTCATCCTCTCGTACTCCATTAACAAATCTAACGTTGTCGACCACCTCTCCCAGACGCCGGTAGCCTTGTAGCCGGCGCCATCTTTTCTCAGCGCTTCTGCACAGTTTGAAGACCATCGTCAGCATGGTTTGCCTGGACAAGCATCCTCGAGTCTTGGCCCTGAGTTATCCAGGCGCCTTTGCCGACATCTGATCGAGCTCGAGTCGGGGCATGTTCTCGACGACGCCGTACGGGCTCACGCCCGCGTCGAAAAGGATCCGGTGCTCGCGGTCAGCTTTGTGACCGTGACGAGGGCCGGTATAATATGGGCACCCCCAAAAAAGAAATTCCTTGACACTGTACTAAGGTACAGGGTGCATCTTATATATACGTGGAGACAAAAATGATGAAGCCTCTGACCCGTGGCGAAGCCGCCCTGAAAGCACGAATCGGAATTGAAGCTCTACGCTTTTATGAGCGAAAGGGACTCATCCCAGAGCCACCCCGGAACGATTCCGGCTACCGCCTTTATCCCCAACATATCATTTCGCGGTTGCGCTTTATTAAGCGCGCCCAGGAGCTGGGTTTTTCATTAAAAGAGATCTCCAAACTCCTTTCTCTGCGGGTCGATCCCAGCACAACCTGCGCCGACGTGAAGGCCCAGGCCCAAGCAAAAATTGCGGAAATCCACCAGAAGATACGAGATCTGCAGAAGATGAGGAAAGCTCTCGAGAAGCTCACGGCAGCCTGTAGCGGCGGGCCGGGCCCCACCAGCGAGTGCCCCATCTTAGAAGCCCTTGAGGAGATAGAGGACTGATTCTATGGTTGAACTTATTTACAACACCAGCTGTCCTAACGTCGCTACAACTCGGGAGCGATTGCAGCGCGCCTTTGCCCGTGTCGGCCTACCACCCCAGTGGAAAGAGTGGGATCAGGAAGACCCCAAAAGCCCCCATTATGTCCACCACTATGGCTCGCCGACCATCTTAGTGGATGGTCAAGACATCGCCGGATTTTCCCCTTCCGCCGAAGCGGAGCGCGCGCGCGATCACTGCCGGGTCTATAAAAGCCCTTCAGGCGATCTTAGTCGTGCTCCCTCAGTTGACACAATTGTGCAGGCGCTTACACCCGCCCCTTCGCGAATCCACTCCCTACTACGGACTACTCGAGGCATATTGCCGAGTGCCCCAGCCAGCATTATCTCGTTTCTACCCGTAGGACTGTGCCCAGCTTGCTGGCCCGCCTACGCCGCTCTTTTCGGGTCAATTGGGCTCGGATTCCTGCTTCAGCTTCGCTATCTCGTGCCCCTGACTATTGTTTTTCTTGCTCTTGCGGTCGCTGGTCTGGGATACCGGGCGCGCACCCGCCGAGGGTACGGCCCTCTGCTCTTAGGCATCACTGCCGCTGCCCTGATCGTCGCCGGAAAGTTCTTTTCCAGCAGCGACCCAATTCTCTACGTCGGTATTGGCTTTCTCTTGGGTGCTAGTTTGTGGAACGCCTGGCCAAAGCATTCCCACGGAAAAGCTCATTGTCCTGTCTGTTCTCAATCCCCTCAACCGCAACCATAAGGAGGTTTCAATATGACTGCAAAGCGATCCATTGAAGTTTTCAGCGCGGGCTGTCCCGCTTGTGAGGAAACGATCCAGCTCGTCAATCGCCTGGCCTGCCCTTCCTGCGAGGTCAGTGTGCTGGACATGAACGATCCGCACATCGCCCAGCGGGCTAAGCAGCTGGGAATCCGTTCGGTCCCCGCTGTGGCCATCGACGGCCAGCTGGCCGGTTGCTGCATAGGACGCGGGCCCGAGCAAACCGCATTACAAGCCGCTGGCCTGGGCCAGCCGCTAGCCTGAGACAAAGCTGAAGCCCTCGGTCAACTGAGACCGAGGGCTCGTTTTTTACAGCTGACAACGATGAAACCTAAAAGACTCTTTTGGTTGGTCTTGGCGATTTTAGTGGCTGGAGCAGCCGTGTGGTTTCTCTGGTCCTGCTTTCCCTCACCACGGGAACCTGGCTATCGATTCGTCCAAGCCTGGGGGCAGCGCGGACAAGGTCCGGGGCAATTCGAAAATCCTATAGGCATTGCTTTTTCCCAGAACGAAATCTTTGTAAGCGACTCGGGTAATAATCGCATTCAGGTCTTTGACAGGGACGGAAACTTCATCCGCCAGTTCGGAGGGGAAGGCAGTGCTCCCGGGGAACTGTCCCGACCGATGCACCTAGCCCGGATTATGCAAGAACCGTAGTCCGGTGTTGAAAAACGACTCGAGAAGTGGCCCAACTCGGAAGCGGGCAGGTGTGACAGGCGGATTTGCGAAGAATATGGGTTGGCGAGGCGTTTGAGTGGTTTGGGGAGTGAATTTCAGACAGATCTGGGCCTGGATGAGTGTCGGAAGCGGTTTTCCGGGGGAGCTGGGAAAAGCTAACTGGAGTTCAGGCGACTCAAGACGAGGTGGAAGAGGGGTTGTTCGGGGAAGGCTGAGGAAAGATGGACCCAGATGCGTCGAGTGGTTTGTCGGATCCGGGCCCCAATCTTGAGGACCCGACGACGTAAGGTTTCGATTTCGAGCTTGTGCCAGGGGGTTCCGTGCAGATAGTCGCGCAGGCGCACGAACATCTGGTAAGCCAGTGCATGCAGGAGGAGTCGAAACTGATTGGCCAGGAATCGATGACAGCTGAGTCGGTCCATGCTCAGATGATTCTTGAAGGCCTTGATGAAGTTCTCGGTCTGCCCTCGGTTTGTGTAGTGGTCATAAAGTGATTGGGAGCAGAGATCGTCCCGGTTGGTGACTACAAAGCGACGGTTGATCCCACGCTGATCGACCTCCACTTTGACAATGACGCGACGGGATCGATCCCAGCTGTGGGCTCGATAAAGAAACTCGTCAAACTGACGCTGTTTTTCCTCCAGCTCAACGAACCTCAGCCGAGTCGAATCCAGCAGCGGCTCGACCACTCGCTGCAGGCGAGGGTTTCGACTTAACCCAATGACATATTGGAGTTTATTCTCTTCACCTTCACAGAACTCGTAGAGCCGAGGCGTGGCAAAGCCGCTGTCGGCCCGAATCTCAATCTCGACATCCGTCCCCACTCCTTGTCGGATGGCCTCCACGACGCGCTTCAAAACGGGCACGATGTGAGAGGCAGCCCCCTTGTTGCCAGGTCTCAACATGGCACACACCAGGTCTCCCGTGGCGGCATCGAAGATCAGCAAAGGATGCAGAATGTGGTTTCGGTAATACCCGTGGTAGAAGGAGAACTCCTGTTGGCCGTGAGTGTGGTCATCGGTACTGTCCAGATCCAGGATGATCTTGCTGGGGCGTCTCTTCTTCAGGGAGCGCACATAACGGCCTAGCAGCCACCGGCTCAGACGCATCAGATCCTTCTTGGTGACGGAGTTCTCCAAACGGGAGAAAGTCGGCTGGGTGGCCAAGTCGGGATCGCTCTCGGGCAACTGATCACAGACTGTCTTGAGCATCGGATCCGAGCGCAGCGTATCGGCGTCGTTACAGTCTTCGTAGCCGGCCACGATCTGCAAGACTCGTTGTCGGATCAACTTCAACAGGTCATGACGAATGTAGCGTTGGTCTCGACTTTCCGAAATACAGGAACTGAAGCCCTCGCACAATCGATGTTGACGATCCAGCGATCCAAACAACAACCATCCTGCGTCGGAAGTGAGGCTCCCCCCATCAAAACGAGCCGTGATGTTTCTGTGGCTATGAAATGGCAGGGTATTCTGGCAGACTGTTTTTGACATTGCCGTAGCTCCTGTTTAGGGTCTTTGTTTCTCTAAACCCTTTTATATCAGAGAGCTACGGACTTTTTTCTGGGCCCAAATCTCACTTGAATTTAGATCTCCTGCATAATCCGGGCTAGATATTCAAAATGATCGGCTCTATGTGGCCGAGTATCTCAATGACCGCATTCAGATCTTCTCTTTCGACGGCGAATCCCTTGGGGCTATCGGCGCCTCTGGCTCAGGTCCTGGAGAATTCGACGCGCCCGGCGGGGTCGCCGTGTCCCCGCATGGGCATCTCTACGTAGCCGATTTCTATAACCATCGTGTCCAAGTCATCGGCTCGAATGGAGAGTTTATCCGTCAGTTCGGAGCCACTGCCCAACCGGGTCGATCTGCGGGTCGTTTCAACTATCCGACCGACGTGACTCTACTTTCCAATCAGGACTTGGTCGTGGCGGACGCCTACAACCACCGAGTGCAGCTCTTCAGCTCAGACGGTGATCTTCTGCAGAAGTGGGGTGGCCCTTTTGCGATCCGGATTCCAGGGGCTGGTAATGCCTGGTTTAGAACGGCAACGGCGGTGACGGCCGGGCCGAACAGCAACATCTTTGTGGCCGATTTCTACAACCATCGAATTCAGAAGTTCTCCAAGCACGGAAAGTTTCTGGTCGCTTTCGGCTCTTTCGGCAGCGGCCCTGGTCAACTCGATCGGCCTATTGACATGGCCGTCGATGATCGCGGGGATGTCTTCGTCGTCGACTTTGGCAACCATCGAATTCAGAAGTTCGAGGCGCTCCCGTGAGTGTGTCCCCGAAGTATACGAAAAGGAGTTTACAAATCGTGAAACTGAAAGCAGCATTGATAGCCTTCTTACTTATCTCCCTGGTCGGCCTTGGCTTTGCCCTGCCCCAGACGAAGTACGTCCTCAAAGTCAACGGTCTCACCTGCCCTTTCTGCGCCTATGGCCTGGAGAAGAAGTTGAAAAAGGTCAAAGGCGTTGAATCCGTCTCTATTGATCTCGAAAAGGACGAAGCCATACTCCTCATCCAGGAGGAAGCCGTCGTCCAGGAGGAAGCCATTCGCAAAGCGGTTAAAAAGGCAGGTTTTTCGGTGGCATCTCTGAAGAAGGAGACGATTGAGCGGCACCAGTAGGTACCGAGATGACTCGTCGAGCAAGACCGGCAGTACTTCTGTCCATTTCTCTCTCGTTCAGTTCTCCGCTTCTCGCTCAGGTGCTTCCCTTCTTCACCAAAACGGCGCAGACGGTCGGCTTTGAGTCCAACGCCTTCCGGACCTTTTCGCGGTCCCTGTGGAGGAACCGACTGGAGATTGAAGGAAGGGAAATCGCCGATCCTGAGGATCGAGATGTTTTTGTCTTTGCCCAGGTCTTCGCTGTCCCAGTTCGACTCGACGGGGACACCGTCCTCGCTATCTCGGCACCCATCCTACACAAGGAACTGAGCTTCGCCGCTAGTCCCTCCCAGACTACGCTTTCTGACAGCGGTCTGGGAGACACGACCTTGTTGCTGAAGCGTCGTGTTTATCAGAACGACTCCCTTGAAGGAGGCATTCAAGCCGCCATCCTGGGGGGCTTAAAACTCCCCACTGGCGATCACGATCAGCGCGACGCCCAGGAGGACCTACTGCCTCCCGGACTACAACTCGGTACAGGGTCTGTAGATGTGCCCATTGGGTTTACCTTTACAGCGTTCAAGAATCGGATCGGCTTCACGTCTGATGTCTTGTATCAATTCAATAATCAGTCCGACGGGTTTCGCTTCGGTGACGAGACTAGAGTAAATTTGGCTGTCGGCTATCGCCTCTTTCCTAGGAAGTACAGATCGTTCCAAGACAAAGTGCTCAATCTTTACCTGGAGCTGAACACAGCCTTTTCAGATCGAGCTTTGTCCAATGGTAAGGAGGTCCTCGATTCGGGAGGAACCCTCGCTTTCCTAACCCCTGGTTTTCAAGTCGTCTTGAACCCTCGGTTCCTTTTCGAGACGGCTTTTCAGATCCCGGTCTTCCAGCAACTAAACGGCACTCAGCTGGCATTTGGTGCCACAGCAAATTTTGGGATACGCGTGCTGTTCTAGAAGCGCCGTGCTTTCCACCATCGAAACCATCTCCTTGACCCACTCCCCCACTCTGCTACGCTACTAGTACTTAACAGCATCGGAATGACAAGGGAAAAGTGACCCGGCTTGATCACGTAATAGTGCCCCACCTGGTTGTAGATTGTTGTAACTGATCCTGGGAAACGATCTCCTCGAGTTCCTGAAGACTGAGAGAGGGGACGCAGTGAGGGCGAGCCCGAACGGAGTGCCCCTCTCGGCGGCCGACTCAACCCGGTCCCCTGAGTGGTCTACTCGCCCCGTTAACCCCCTTGAAGTCTCTGCTGTTGGAGATATCCAACCCAGCGGTCGAGGCGACATAGCTGTGTGGCCGTCAGGAGACACTTCCGGGGACCCAGAAGGCTATTTTGACCTCGACTTGGCTCTTTGCCGGCGCCTCTTCTTTTGCCGTTTGAGACTCTCGGCCAGACGGATGCTCTCCCAGTCGAACTCGTAGATCTGGCAGCGATGGGTGAGCCGGTCCAGCAGGGCCGCCGTCAGGGAAGCATCGCCAAAGACCCGGGTCCATTCGGCAAAGGCCAGGTTGGAGGTCACCAGCAGTGAAGCCTTCTCGTAACGATTGGAAAAGACTTGATATAGCAGTTGGGCTCCTTCTTCCGAAAACGGGATGTAGCCGAGCTCATCGAGGACGATCAGGTGAAAGCGATCGAGCTTTCGAAACACTCGCTCCAGCTGTCTTTCCTCCCGGGCCTCCACCAGCGTATTGACCAGGCCCGAAGCACTGTAAAACCCAACCCGGTGACCGCGCCGGCAGGCCTCCACTCCCAGCATCGTGGCCGCATGCGTCTTGCCCGTACCGTGTTTGCCGATCAAAGCCACGTTCTCTCGCTCATTGATCCAAGTGCATTCGGTCAGCTCCCGTACCTCGACCCCGTCCAGTGTGGGCCACAGTGCGAGATCCGTCTTCTCCAGCGTTTTCATCACCGGAAAGCGCGCTTCCTTGAGCCGGCGCTCCAGCTGATTGGCACGACGCTGCTCGAGTTGCCGGCTCACCAGATCCAGCAAGAACGCCTCGTAGCTGGCCCTCGTTTCCCGGGCCTGGCGCGCACACTCGGCGTAATCTCGCCGCATCGTAGGCAGCCGCAGCTCCTTGAGGTGATCCTTCAGCAATACCGCTTCACTGGCGCGGCTCATCGCCTACTCCCCAGCAAGGCATTGAAGCTCGCCACAGCCATCCTCTCGACCCGACGGTCCGTGATCCCCGGAATCAGCTGGGCTGGCAGGGGCTTGATCGAGCGGCTGGAACTTTCCTGGTAGCGGATCCAGTGCCGGATCGAAGCCAGGCTCGGGCATTGCAGCTCCAGCACCCGGGTAATTGCTTTTTCGACAAGTGTTTCCGGATAGCGCTGATGCAAGCCCAGGATGCCGATAAACTCTCGAGTGCCGGAGTTCTCGCCCAGGCGGCTGCGCAACCTGGCGAGCAGCACCTCGTAGTCCGCAGGCCAGCGGGCTCGCCACTGCAGAATGGGCCGGGCACTTTCAAACGATCCAGGCCGCTGCTGGAGCAGATCCAGATAGTGCAGCGAATCGATCTTCCACTTGCTGTTGGAAAAAACTCGCTCGTGCTCGGCGATCTTCCGATCCTCTGCAAACACCTCCACCTTCCAGCAGCTCACATGCGACCACACCCAGCGACCCACATACGCTCTGGGCACGGAGTAGCGATTGCGGTCCACTCGCACCGTCTGGTAGAGATCCACTTTCACTCGCAGCGGCTTGTAGTTGTCATAGGGGCGCTGGGGCAGGGGCAGCAGTCGCGATCTCTCCGACTCGAATCGCTCCTGGACAGTTCGATCATCTTCCCGGACCGCAATCCGGTGACTGCCATACTTCTGGCAGCGTTCCAAGAGCATCTGGTTGAGCTGTTCGAAGTCTTTGACTCGGGGCAACGGCACCAGGAAGTTTCTCCGCGCAAAGCCGACCAGGCCCTCCACTCCACCCTTCTCTCGGCCTAATCCCGGAGTGCAAAAGCGGGCCTGGTACGTGTAGTAGCTGCGAAAGGAGACAAAGCGTTCCTGCTCCACTCGTTTCTTGCCCCGCAGAATCTTTTTCACCGCGGGGCTCAGGTTGTCATACACCAGGGTCCGAAAGATCCCCTGGAAGTAGGCAAAGGCTCGCATGTGGGCGTCAAAGAACATCTCCTGACGCTCCCAGGGATAGGCTCTCACGAAGGCCTTGCCCGAGTAGCGTGAGCGCATCATGAACAGCTTCACCATCCGCCGCTCCCCTGCCATCTCGACCCAGGCTGTCCCCCAGTCTAACTTCTGCCTCCCGGGCCACTTCCGGGTCCAGTGGAACCACCGCCTGCTTGCCTCCGTAGCCGTGAGCCGCCTTCCACTCCCGCACCCAGCGCCGCACCGTCGACTCGGCTCCCCCAAATCCGTACTCCTCGACCAGCCGATCCCAGATCCGGCGAGACGTGTGACGCTGACGCCGCGGCCGATCCCGGTCTCCCAGCAGCCAGCCCTCGATGATCTTTTCCACCGGATTCATGACCGGGCATCTGGTTGGCTTTCGGCGTCGGTACTTGGGCTCCAATCCTTTCAAGGCTTTGCGAATCGTTTCCCGATGATGACCTGTCTCCCGACGGATCTCTCGGATGCTCTTTCCGTATACGCGGTGGGCTGTTCTGATAAGCTCGTACTGGTCCATCCCAATCACTCCGGCCTCCGTTCCAGTTGTTCGTTTTGCTTTTGAACAAAACTAGAACAGAGGTCTGATTGGGGTGGGTCACTTTTACTCGATCACTCGCCCCAATCCGGGTCACATTTACGATAGCGAAATCAACAGCATTAATACGCAGAATCATATGTTAGAATTGCCTCCAGTTCTCTTCCAGGGCACACTGGAGGCAAACCATGGGGCGAGCGACCGAAATCGTATTGACTGAGGAGGAAGAGGAGAAGCTTCGCGGCTGGCTCCGTTCGGGAACGACCGAGCATAGGCTGGTCCATCGAGCCCGCATCATTCTGGAGGCCGCGGCCGGGAAAACGACTCAGGAGGTCGCGAAACAATTGAAGATCTGGCCTTCACAGGTCAGCAAGTGGCGCAAGCGGTTCGCGGCCCAAAGGACACAAGGGCTGCAGGACGCGCCGCGCAGCGGAAAGCCCCGCCGCTACGACGAGACAACGGAGGAGAGAATTCTGGCGGCTCTGGACGAAAAGCCTCCCCGTGGCTACGCAACGTGGAACGGCCGCCTGCTGGCTGAACACCTGGGTGATGTCAGCCGAGATCAGGTCTGGAGAGTCCTGCAGCACCACCGGATCTCTCTGCAGCGGCGCCGCAGCTGGTGCTTGAGCACCGATCCGGAGTTTGCCCGCAAAGCGGCCGACATTGTAGGGCTTTATCTTGCCCCGCCCGAAAACGCCGTCGTACTGTGCATCGACGAAAAACCACACATTCAAGCACTGGAACGATCTCAGGGGTGGCTGAAGCTGCCCAACGGAAAGGCTATCACGGGAGAGAATCACCGATACAAACGCAACGGCACGACCACCCTGTTTGGAGCCCTGGAAGTGGCCACGGGACTGGTCAAGATTGGTCACTACAAACGACGCAGGCGTCGCGAGTTCCTGGACTTCATGAACCAAGTAGTGGCCGATTATCCGGACCGTGAGATCCATGTGATCCTCGATAACCTGAGCACGCACAAGCCCAAAAACGACCGCTGGCTGGCTCGACACGACAACGTGCGCTTTCATTTCACGCCGACCAATGCCTGCTTTCTCAACCAGATTGAAATCTGGTTCAGCCTCTTGAGCCGGGGAGCCATTCAGGGTGCCAGTTTCACTTCGCCCCGAGAATTGCGCAATGCTATTGACGAATTCGTGCAGGTCTGGAATCCGCAGGCCGCACCCTTCGAATGGACCAAGGCCGTGGTTCATCCCAAGGGTTTCAAATCTAATTACTCGGATTTACGCGGTTAAGTACTAGGGCGCTACTGTGATCAAGAAGCCCGGATGTTCCGCCACCCGGATCTTGCGATTCAGCAATCTATGAATCTGGCTACAATGAGGAGGAAGCAGGGCGAGACAAGACGCTCCCTCGAGGGGGTTGAGACCTTTTCACCGATCGTTGAATCGGCGGGTGCGATTCCTTTGTGGCTCGACCACTTTGCGATGCTGAAGGCCAAGAACCTGACGTATCTACTTCTCTTCGAGGAAGCTTTGCAACAGCTTGGAGCCGGGCCCCACAGTTCTTGGTGGGAAAAGAAAAAGGACTCAGCTCGTGCCTGGTCCTGGATACTACTCGGTTGCCCATCAAGGGCCCTCGCGTTGGTTCCCGTGTCGAGGGATCCCCGCCACCTTGTCATCCGCGCCCAGCGCCAGATGGCACGAGCTCAGGCCTATCTGCAGCTGGGACAGTTTGCCCAGGCCAGGAAGGAAGCCGAGGAAGCCCTCGTCACACTCCCGGACTACCTGATCTATCCCCGTACCAAAGCCCATCAGCAAATGGGGTTGGTCTGCCTGGCGGAGGAGAGAATTCAGGAGGCGCTCGAGAACTTTGAGAGTAAGTATCCCCCGGCAAAGCCGGGGGCTTTAATCTTGTGAGCCGCTCAAAGCGGACTTGACGTTGCCGCTACCGCGGCCACTTTTGCCACCTAAAGGTGGCCTGACTACAGTAGCCTGAGCTGATCCTGGCGACGATCTTCTGCTTCTTGCCGCCGGATATACTCACGGATCACTTTCTCATCCCGGCCCACGGTCGATACGAAGTATCCGCGAGCCCAGAAGTGCTGTCCAACAAAGTTACGCCGACTCTCTGAAAAGTTCCGCGCAATGTGGATGGCGCTTTTCCCTTTGATGTAGCCTATCACCTGCGCCACAGAGAACTTTGGCGGAATCGAGATCATCACGTGCACGTGATCCGGCAGCAGGTGGCCCTCCTCAATCAAGCTTTCCTTCTGCCCAGCCAACCGTCGCAGCACCTGACCGAGATGTCTGCGCAGCTCCCCATAAATCAACTTTTTGCGGTACTTGGAGATGAACACCACATGGTACTTACACTCCCATTTCGTATGCTGTAAGCTCTTATAGTTACTCATAAAACTCCTTTTCGTGATGCTTTGCTCGGCTCACGGAAGGGAGTTTTTTCACTTGTTCCCGGAACTGTCAAACTCTGGCTGCCTCCCCGGCAGAGCCGGGGGGACTCCTTACGGGTCTAGTCTCCGTATTGCCAAAGACCAGTTTTACTACCCCTTAATGGCACGGGGATATGCTTTGAAAGGGAAATGTCTGGCTCTTCTGGGTGATCCGAGGCAGGGGCGTGTTTTTGCAGCACGGGCGTTGCAGGTGATGGCCCGCGTGGAGCGGCCGGGGTTCCTGGCCGAAATCTACCGAATCCTGGGCCAGATCCTGACCCAACTGAATCGCCACGAAGAAGCTCGTTTGAACTTCGTCCGGGCCCTGCGGATTCTGCGTGAGAAGTCGCTCCAGCTGGCAGACAAGCACCGCCAGAAGTTCGATGATCTCTGGATCGATCCCATCGAGAGGGAGCTGGCTTACATGGCAAAGTCCCGGCGTTCGCAGCTAAGTTGCCTGCAGGCAGTTGAGAGATTCGCCGCTCGCTCCAGTACCCTCGGGAACATCGAGGAGCTCGGTCAGGAGATGGTTCAGGCGATCACCTCTGCGGTCGGCCACAGCTCGGCTAGTCTGGGGCGAGTCTACGCGAACGGCCGCACCTCAACCCTCGCCGAAAGACACGCCGGAAGCTCGAGTTCCCAATTCATTCCGGCAGAGACGTCGGCGTTTGACAGCGGCAGCTTGAAAGAGACATTCCGTTTGCTTGGAGTTGGACGCCTGGACCTTTGCGTGACCAGTCACAGCGGAGGGTTTACCGAGTCAGAGTACGACTTGATCAAGTGCCTCGTCCGAATCCTGGAAGCTCTGCGGCCAGACTGGAGTGAACCGTCTCTCGAAAAGCAGCAGATGACACAGGAAGCACCTCTTGAGCTGTCAGATGGTCGCCTGATTGTGGGAAGGCATCCAAAGATGCTGCAACTGTTCGGTCTCATTCGGAAAATTGGACCGACCGGAGCGACGGTGTTGGTCCATGGCGAAAGCGGGACAGGAAAAGAGCTGGTGGCTCGAGCGCTGCACGACCTGAGCGGTCGGGCTACAGACACCTGGGTTGCGGTCAACTGTGCCGCTCTCCCCGCTGATCTCATCGAGAGCGAGCTTTTTGGGTACCGAAAAGGGAGTTTTACGGGAGCCAGCGAAGACAGGCCAGGACTTGTAGAAGCTGCCAGCGGCGGCACCTTGTTTCTCGACGAGATTGCCTCGATGCCCATTGAGCACCAGTCACGACTACTCCGCGTGTTGCAGGAGAAGGAGGTTCGAAGACTGGGGGAATTGAGCGAGCGACGAGTTGACGTCCGCATCATTGCGGCAACGAATCAGTCGTTGGGTGTCCTGGTGGAACGAGGCGAGTTTCGGGAAGATCTTTTCCATCGGCTCAATGTAATCCAGATGGTCATTCCACCTCTTCGTGAACGCGCCTCAGACATTCCTCTGCTGGCCAGACACTTTTTGAAAGAGCTCGAGCTGAGGCACGGACAGACGAAAGAGGCCACGCCCGGGTTCCTGGCACGACTGGAGGGCTTTCATTTTCGAGGCAACGCCCGGGAATTGCAGAATGTGGTCGAGCAAGCCTATCTACTGAGTCCCGAGAAGCGGTTGCACGCCGTCGACGTCAACATGCCCACGGTGGATCGAATTTCGGTAGACGAGGAGATAGTGAGCCGTCAAAGCCAGCGCTTGTTCAGGAAGCTGGTTCGCGGCGAAGTCGATTTCTGGGCTGACATCAGAAAGCGGTTTCTGGCCCGCGACCTGTCTCGCCTCGAGGTCCGGGGAATCATCTCGCTGGGGCTGGCTTCAACCAACGGCAGCTATCGGCAGCTGGTAAGAAAGTTTCATCTTCCGGAGAAGGACTATCGGCGCTTCCTGGCCTTCCTCTCTCACCACCGATGTAAGGTCGATTTTCGTCGCTTCAGGAGTCGATACTGATCGTGTGCAACCTACCCGACTAGAGCTCTGAAAACGGCTGACCGCAGCTCCGACACTGGTCGCGGCGCTTTGCGTTGAGGGTGTGGCAGGAGGGGCACTGATTGTACATGGTGCGGGCGAAGAGCTGGGTGACCACCGCACTGACTCCAAGGATCGCGACGACTACTAGAACGCTCAGGAAAGTGTCCCACATCAGAAACGCTGTTGGGCGGGGGACGACGAAGGCTCAGATTGGCGACTCGTCTGCTGGAACGGGTTGTGCCAGCCCTGCTTGTGAAAACAACGAGAAGCCTCCTTTATGAGCCACTCGGTGACCGAGGGGTGAGGCAGAAGACCACGGCCATCGGAGCGGTAGCTGAGGCCTTCGAGGACCGATTCATAGGGGCCGAAGCCGTAGACCCGAAAGGGAACGACCAGCACTTCACCGCTGTGGTCCTCTTCAACTACGTAGTCACGAATCCTCTGCTCGGCGAGCTTTCTCTTGTCGCGCCAGTCCTCGCGGAGCGTCTCCACCCGGATATCCTGGAACGACCCGATCCGTCGGATCTCGCCGCTGATTTGCTCGATTCGGTCCACCCAGTGTGAATTCAGCCTGTCGTCTCCGACTCCATGAGCCAGAACGAGAACCGATTCGGATTCCGGTCTCCGGCTCAAGTCTCGGACTCGCTCCGCCACAATCTTGCCCATCTCGGGGGAGTCGTAGAGGCCGTTGTGCGTCAAGACGAAAGACGATGTCGTGTGAATCGGATCAATTGGATGTGACTCGCTCGGGTAGAGCATGTCGTGAGGCCGTGGCCTGTCGGTGTCGTGGCCTGAGCCTGAACTCATGACTCCAGGGCTGTGATGGAGCAGGAAATACTCAGGGGGGTCGGGTCGAAGACCCAGTAAATACTCGGTCTGCTCCCGAAAGGACTCTCCGGAGACGAACAGCCGGGCGACAACAATCCGGGTAACCCCCCGAGATTCAAGGTCCCGGACGCTTTCCTGCAGAGTCTCGGGGTCGGCCATTCCAAAGGAGACCACCGTGGGGCAGTATTGATGAAGGGGTGCGACCGCTTCCTGGATCGCGGCGTTCCACTGATCGGTGCCTCCGTGAGCCATCACAAGCACACCGGACTCCGAGGCATTTGCGGCCGCCGGAAGATTCAGCAACAGGCCCAACGCCAGACCCAAGAAACCGGCTTTTGAGCTGGTGGAACTCATGAAGAGCAAGTTCTGACCTCGTAAAGAGGGGCTCCTGACGGGCCCCCTGAGAAACAATATTACAGGTAAAGCGTCTCGGCGTTAACTGTGACCCTGGAATTCGTGCAGCCAGGCGTTGGAAAGTCGTCAGAGGCAGACCAGCAAAACGGGGATGGATCAAGGCGCCCGCCTTGAGGGCTTTGTGGACACGCAAAAAACCCCCATGCTAAAATTCCGCTCTTCAATCAGGGCGTCCCCATCGTCTAGCCAGGTCTAGGACACCGCCCTTTCACGGCGGCGACAGGGGTTCAAATCCCCTTGGGGACGCCAGTTTAAGTCCTGATAATCTAGTGATTTACGCTGATTCACTAGAAGGCCGTATGACTTGCCCGGGTAACGCACTCGCCTTCCGCTCCGCCCGCAGCTTCAGCTGGGCACATTGGTTCTGCATTTCCAGCGAACTCAGTGCTGGACTCTAGCTGGCCCCGATGGGGGGTTCCCCCCCGAGTGGGGAACCACTTGGCTCTCTACGGGGCCTTTGCACAGGCTGACCAGCAAAAGTAACAGCGCCCATCCGGTTCCGGCCTGGGCTTCCGAGGGGAGGCGCCACCGCCTCTAGTCCCCCAAAAGCGGAGCGCCCTCTTGTGAAAGACCCTGGTGGGCTCCCCGAACTTTGTTATACACCTGGGCTGTTGTAGGAATGGTGTCGGCGGTCACAGCTCCCCAGGGGCTTCGGCTCGTCCCCGGCCAATGCGACCGTGACGGTCAGAGTCTGCAAACCAATGACAAGACAAGGCCGGACCAATGAAAACAGACCAAAGTGTGACGCAAGTCCTCACTTTCAGGGTTCAGGAGAGGGTACAAAGGATGCGGATTCCCATCACCAACGTCCCAATACGCCCGATCGGGCCGTGCGGAGAGCAGTAGGAGTCAGGAAGAATCGAATCTCAGGGCGCGAAACTGGTATGGCCGAAAGAGTGGTGAAAACAATTCAGCGCGTGATACTCGTCACACTGGGTGCCCTGTTTCTTCTGGGACTCGTCGGAATCTCGGTTCCGAATCGATTTGTGGAGAGCCTGAGCCTGGATCATACGGCCACCGCACGACCGTCGGAAGGGACCGGCCAGGAGCAAGTTCTCCTGAACCGGTCCGAATAAGAGGCCTCTCAGTAGCGGTAATGGTCGGGCTTGTAGGGGCCGTCGACCGACACGCCGAGGTAGTCCGCCTGCTCAGGTGTCAACTCTGAAAGCCGGGCGCCCAGTTTCTGGAGATGGAGGCGCGCCACTTTCTCGTCGAGATGCTTGGGGAGCACATAGACCTGCCGGTCATAGTCCTGGCTATTCTTCCAGAGCTCGATCTGAGCAATCACCTGGTTTGAGAAGCTGTTGCTCATCACGAAGCTTGGATGCCCCGTGGCGCAGCCCAGGTTCACCAGTCGTCCCTCGGCCAGGACGATGATCGCGTTCCCCTCCGGAAAACGCCACTGATCGACCTGGGGCTTGATCGTCTCCCGGGTCGCACCGGAGTTTTCCAGCCCCGCCATGTCAATCTCATTGTCAAAGTGCCCAATGTTGCAGACGATGGCGTTGTTCTTCATCTGTCGCATCTGTTCGAGCAGGATGACATCCCGGTTCCCGGTTGAAGTGACAAAAATGTCGGCTTCGGAAACCACATCCTCGAGACGTACCACCTGATAACCCTCCATGCAGGCCTGCAGAGCGCAGATGGGATCGATCTCGGTAATCACAACGCGAGCGCCCTGGCCACGCATGGCCTGGGCACAACCCTTACCCACCTCGCCGAAACCACACACCACAACCAGTTTTCCACCGATCATGACGTCGGTGGCCCGCATGATCCCGTCGGGAAGGGAATGTCGGCAGCCATAGATGTTGTCGAACTTGCTCTTGGTGACACTGTCGTTGACATTGATGGCGGGGAAGAGAAGTGACCCGTCGCGGGCGCGCTCGTAGAGGCGGTGTACACCCGTCGTCGTCTCTTCGCTCACCCCCACGATTCCCGGCACCATGCGATGCCAGAATTCAGGATCTTCCTGCAGACGCCGCCGCAAGAGGGTCAGGATGACCTGCATTTCCTTCACATCGCTGCCGGCTGGATCGGGCAGGGAGCCATCCTGAGCGTAGGCTTTTTCCGCCTCGTGCCCGAGGTGAATGAGCAGCGTCGCATCTCCGCCGTCGTCGACAATGGCCGTGGGGCCTCCGTCCGGGAACTCCAGGGCCTTGAGAGTGCACCACCATACTCCTCGAGCGTTTCCCCCTTCCAGGCAAAAACCGGCAGTCCGGCCCGTGCAATAGCAGCCGCGGCATGGTCCTGAGTACTGAAAATGTTGCAGCTCGCCCAGCGCACGTCGGCACCCAGATCGCGCAGCGTCTCGATCAGGACAGCCGTCTGAATGGTCATGTGCAGAGAACCCATGATGCGGCAACCCTGCAGCGGCTTCTTCCCGCGATACTCATCGCGAACGGACATCAGACCGGGCATTTCCAGCTCGGCCAGTTCGATTTCCTTCCTGCCGAAGTCGGCAAGCGTAATATCAGCTACCTTATAGTCGGCAGCAACTGTGGTGGCCATGATTCTTTCTCCTTCTTTATCCCTGAAAGTTCCCTGGTTGCATTGTAGAGCACGCCAATCCGGCGTGCCGTGCTTCAATTGATAGATCGATTGTCCAGGTGGTCTTCCGGCTTTTGGGCCCGGACCAGGTAGAGGTCCGGGGCCGTCTTTTCAGCCCCCGACTCGGGACCGATTTCGAGTCGGCGCTGGATCTCGAGTTGCAATCCCGCCTCTCCTAAAATTGCCTTCAATTCGTCAGGAGGAAAGCCCCTGACAGGGTCTCCCATTTCGCGCTGGAATTCCTCGTTTTCGTGCGCCTCCAGCTCCAGGATGAGTATTCTCCCACCCGGTTTTATCACTCGCCCGAGTTCTCGCAGGGTTTGCGCCGGGTGTTCGATGTGGTGAAAGACGAGGATGGCAAAAACGGCCTCCACGTTGTCATCTCCAAGTTCCAGTGACTCCATGGTTCCATGGTGAAAGGTCACGTTTTCGAGTTCCAGTTGCCGGGCTCGTCGCTCGGCCAGTTCCAGCATCGCTTGGGACGGATCAACGGCTGTCACCTCTCGAAAATGGCCGGACAGAACCGGAAGCAGGTAGCCGGTACCGGTTCCCAGGTCCAGGACATGCCAGTCTCTCGGAAGCAGGGCTGTGAGCGCCTCCAGATGAAACTGGTTCCCGAGGTAGGCGTGGCGCAGCTCATCCCAGCGGTGGGCCAGTCGGCCGAAAGCGTCCACTCGGTTCTCCCGGTCGCTCAAAAAAAAGTCGAGCCGAGTTTTGATCTCAGGCGTCAGTGACTGATCGCGCAGCCACTGATTGAGCAAGTCGAAGAGGTGGCCGTCGCCGTTTTCAGCGGCCGGAGCCAGACTGCAGATGACCCGGTTTCCCTGGCGTTGCTCCACCAGAAGACCGGTGGGCCGTAGCGCCTTCAGATGCCGGCTCACCGTGGACTGGGGAAGCCTCATGACCTCAGAGATCTCGCCGACGCTCAAAGGAACTTCGGCCAGAAGTCTCGACAGGGATCTGCGTCCTTCGTCGGCAAAGTACTGAAAAGTGGAGTCGAGTGCTCTTATATCCACTCATCCGAATATACGGATGTTAAAGCCAATGTCAATGAGAGAAAGACTGTTGGAACCGGGAACCGGGCATTGACTGCCCCTTAGGGATTACAGTCTACATCGTTTGCAACCGTTGCCCCCCGGCCCTCGAGAGCCCGGATATTGGCACAGTCGTCGGCCCCGAGCTGGTTGTCTCGAAGGTCTATGAAATCGGGCCCAGATGCACCGCTCCCGAGACCGCTGTTGGCCACCAGGGCTGCGATATCAGCAATCAGGTTGGTGTCCAGTTCCAGAGTTGAAAGGTTGATCAGTCCGCTCAACGGCCCCAGGTTCACGATCTGGTTGGCATCCAGGAACAAAATCTGGAGGAAAGTCAGGTTAGTCAGAAAGTCCAGCTCGCCCGAACCGTTACCGGAGGGTCCCGGAGCCGCTGCAGCGCCGCCCCCCAGGCCCGTGTCGGCGAGGTCCAGTATACCCAGATTGCTCAGGGAGGCAATGGGCGTGTGGTCGGAAACGGGATTGTTGGTCAGATCCAGTTCGAAGAGGTTTGGGAAATTCGACAGAGCACTGATATCGCTGATTTCGTTGTCGTCCAGCCCGAGAGTGTCCAGGCCGGTCATGCCCGATAGGGGATCCAGGGTGGTGAGTCCCAGCCCTTCGAGTCCCAGAAAAAGGAGCCCGGTTTTCGCGTAGACCGGACTCAGATCGCCGATCGGATTGCCGCCTACGAACAAGCCCACCAGTAGCGGCCATTGCGAGACGATACTGACGTCGCTGATCTGATTCAGTGGAGCGGACAGGTTCCCCAACCGCGGGGCGGCAGCCAGCGGGCTGAGATCCACGATCTGGTTGAAACCCAGCAGGATGAACTCCAGGTGGACCAGATTGGCCAGAGGGGCCAGCACCGCAGTGGGCGCTCCTTGCGTGCTCTCCGCTCCTTTGATCGGACCCGTGTCGCTGAGCAGGTTGCTGTCCAGGTAGAGACGTCGCATCGCGGTCAGCCTCGCAAGAAACTCAGTGTC
The DNA here is from genome assembly GCA_965248635.1 of Acidobacteriota bacterium. GTDB lineage: Bacteria > Acidobacteriota > UBA6911 > RPQK01 > CBDAPI01 > CBDAPI01. The sequence goes on from OZ252114.1 coordinate 2,936,223, forward strand.
AGTGAGAAGATTTTGCCCGATGTCCAGATGGAACAGTCGATACAACTCGGACAAGGGGCTGCCGTCCCGGATCGAGTTTGTGAAGAAGAACGCCTCTTCCAGGTTCTGGAATGCCTCCAGGCCCTCCAGGGTTTCGATATTGGCAAAGTCGGCGGAGAGTGTCGTCAGCGTTCGTGCGGCTTCACAGGTGATCGGGCCCTTGGAGCCCCCCTGCGGCAACTGCCCGCCAATCTCGTCTCGGACGATCGCGTCCAGCTTGGAATCTACGATGTTCGCAAAACCCAGGCACGGGCTCACCTCAGGTGGATTCATGGGGGTGGCCTGTGACTCGTAGCGGCCGGCAAGTCCCACCCGCGACAACAGTCCCTGCCGGTCATCCCTCTCCGCGATCAAGACCGCGAGATTGCCCAAACCGCCACTTTGCTGCAGACCCGCAGGATTGCCCATACCGCCGGCAGGCTGCAGGGTAATATCTACAATCGGCCTGCCAAACGGCACCCACACCGTTACCGTGCCCGTGGCTGGCACGATCAGGCGAATCTGACCCTCCGAGGCCTGTGTCTGAGTTCTGAAATCGTGTCTCTCTACCACCAGCAGGTGAGTGCTTGACGGACAGGAGATCCCCAACCGCGAAAGCACCAGCAGGTGGGTCGGGTTATACAATCCCTCGGCCAGAACCGTCACCTCTCCCGTCAAGAGGTTGATCTTCAGCACCTCTCCCGTGGAGGCCTGCGAGATGTACACATCCCCCGTACACGGATCCACCGCAATCCCGGTCGGTGCCTCCACGGTTGCAGTCTGTCTGCCTCCTGGGGGAATCTCCACCTCCGCCAGTCCCCCACCCGTCAGCCCCTGATTGATCTGAGAGGCCGGAAATCGTCGACACCTGATCCGCTTCCGCCACCAGCAGATCTCCCGTCCCCACATCGATAACCAGCGCGTTGGGTATCCGTTTAGCCCCGTTGCCACTTCCGCCGATGTCTCGGACTGGGGATCCAGCCTGCGGATGCTCCCCGAGGTCTGCCCGCCAGCAGCAAGTATTCCCTTCCGTCCACTGCCAGGTAAGAGATCATCTTCGGTATGTCGTCGTTGAACTGTGCCACCTGATCCTGGACTCCCGTCGTCACATCAACATCAAAGATCGTCGACTGCTCGGTCGGTCCCTGGGGACTTCCGGCCGTGGCCGGGCCTGCACCGAAGGACAGCTCTGACGTGTACAACTTATCCAGTCCCGACAGGTACGCTATCGACTGGACGATTCCCAGTCCGCCCACCAGCACCGTCTTGGCCTGTACCTCTACGCTTGCCCCAGCGGTCTGATTGTCGTTCGAGGCCGTGATCGTCACCGGCTGCGCCGTCGGAAGTACTGCTGGAGCCGTGTACATAGTCCTCCTGCACTGATGGTTCCCGTCTGAGGATTGCCTCCTGCTAGTCCATTGACTCCCCATATCGTCGCTCCCGCGGCCGAGGCTCCTCCCTGCGTCAACTGAAACTGCTGGACCTGTCCCGGTCCCAGGATGGCCAACGGCGGTGAGACTCCAATCTGAGCAATCCCTATATCCGGCTCGAAACTCTCCGGTACCGGCTGAGGAGGAACGTTGGCAAAGAACTGGCTTGTCGGGATCGACACTTCCGAAGATGGCCGTCAGATACACCGGAACATCACTCTCGATCCAGATCGTCCCTCCCGCTTGCCCGTCCGCCTCACGAATGATGTTCGAGAGCAGATCATTTCTTCTCTCTCCCGGCTGCAGCGTGGTCGTAAACGTCCCCAGTACCTCACCGTCTGGTTTCGAGGCCACCACTCTCACATTGGCTGCCAGGGCCCCGGCATTCAGTGTGGCCAGTCCCGTAAAAAACCCCAGTGATGTCCCAATGTGGGAAAACAGGGCTCTGCGACTTCCCTGGGTCACACTCGAAACGGAAGCAATCGGTCCCAGCGAGGGATAGGGAGTAGGAGATGGATCCATTGATGGACTGGGAGGTGGATTCCACCTTCAACCAGCCTTCCAGAAAGGCCTTTCCAGAAAAACCGAAGGTCTCTTCCAGATCGGCTCTTAAGATCTCTCCCGGATCCAGGGCTACTATGACCGGGTTGGTCTGGACTTCGTCTGTGTAGATCTGGCCGTTTCCCTGATAAGCCGTCAGGGTGAGGATGGTGGCGACTTCACCGAAGTTGCCGACGACGGCTTCGGTGATAAAAGGGCCTAAGACAGCCAGTTGCGGAAAGAGCAGGGTGTTGAGAAGTTCTGAAGCCGGGCGGGCATTGAGACCCAGCAGGTCACTGTCTTCTTTACCCACGAACTCAAAGCCGGCAATCTCGATGTTGGAGTCGGCGATCAAATAAGCCTCGGAAGCCAGTTGACCGGCGGGTTGCAAAAACATCCTTGAAGAACTCCTCCACCCTGACTTCCACCATCCCTTTGGCGGGAATCTGCAGATTCTGCGTCCGGGTCGACTCGGAGGTGATCAGGCTCAGGCTGACCGAAGCGATTGCTTCGTCATTCGGATTCACCAGAAAGGCAGTGGTGGAGAATCCTTCATCCACTCGCACGTCCTGAAAGATCAGCTTCGCGGCCACAGGAGGCAGGTCAGCACCGTCCAGAAACGAAATGGAAGTGTCCAGAAACTGAAAAAAGCCAGTCAGGTCATCGGCGTCACTGGTTCGCTTCAACCCAGCCGATCACTTCCGGATCGATACCGGATCCGAAGATGCTGGAGGTGACCTGGGCAAACTGCCGGCCGGCCAGGATATCGAAGGAAACTGGATTCGTGAAGGCCCCCTGGGGCCCGGCTCCCTCGTCGCTGCCAGCTGTCTGGGAAGAGTTTTCAGCAGCCAGTTGCTGTCCGTCGACCCCGTAGGCGGTAAAGGTCACCGAAGCCGTTTCGTCTCCGGGATTGACGATGGCGATGCCGGTCAGATCCTGCGGAGCGAAGGACAGACGCGGGAAGATCAGAGTGCTGGAGGCTTGAGCCGTTCCAGCCAACAGAAAAGACAAACCGACAAGTGTGATCGGACGAAATTTCATGAAGACCCTTCCTTAAGAAATGGGTGACATTGTCATGAGAGCTTATATTGTGAACGTCCCAGAAAGTAAAGCTTGATCAAACACTCCCGGGCGGAGTACGAGCCGTGCATCCGGGTGGGCCGAACTCCAGCTGAAAACCTGGCAGACCCGGCGTCGAACGAATAGAATCTTCCGGAATGAAGTACTACGAGATGAATCACTCTGATTGAGGGAAAAGCATGGCTATTTGGGACTTCCTGAAAGGCGAACTGATTGAAATCATCGAGTGGCAGGATGATTCGAGAGACACTCTGTCCTGGCGTTTCCCCGACGAAGACAAAGCGATCAAGAATGGCGCTGCCCTGATTGTCCGTGAGTCTCAGTTTGCCCAGTTTGTCTATCTGGGTGAATTCGGCGACACCTTTGGACCGGGTAAGCACACTCTCACCACCGACAACATCCCCATCCTGACTCGGCTGAAATCGTGGAAGTTCGGCCTGGAGTCACCCTTCAAAGCCGATCTCTATTTTGTCAACAGCCGGCTCTTCACGGGGAATAAGTGGGGTACATCGAACCCGGTAATGATGAGAGATAAAGACTTTGGAATCGTCCGGGTCAGAGCTTTCGGCACCTACGATTTCAGGGTCACCGATTTGAAACTGTTCTTGCGTGAGGTGGCAGGATCGGATCACAATTTTCGTTTGGATGAGTTCTCCGACACCATGCGCTCGCGGGTAGTCAGCGTCTTCAGTGACGCCCTGGCCACCGCCAGTGTCCCGGTGCTGGATGCCGCAACCCGCTTCACGGAGCTGGGGGACGCCCTCCTTCCCTTGATCAATCCCATGATGTCAACGAAATACGGAATTGAGATTGCCAGCTTCATCGTGGAGAACGTTTCGGTTCCACCCGAAGTGGAAGAAGCCATGGACAAACGGGCCAGCATGACGGCCGTGGGGAATCTCAATGACTACGTCAAATACCAGATGGCGCAGGGAATGGAATCAGGTGAGGGTGGCGCGGGAGGACTGGCCACTGAAATGGCGGTTGGACTGGCCATTGCCCAGCAGATGATGCAGCAGGGCGGCGGCATTCTGGGGTCTCAGCCGGCGGCCGGGGCGCCGTTCGGGGCAAGCGAATCGGCCATTCCCGAACTGCTCGACCTGGACCAGGTGGCCGGGGCTCTGCGAGTCTCCACTGACGATGTTCTGAGTATCATTGAATCGGGAGAACTGCCGGCCAAGAAAATCGGCTCCAGCTACCGGATCAAGCGGTCTGCACTGGAGTCGTATCTGGCTGACTAGAGTGCCTGCCAGGATCGATGTCTGATCGGACCCCTGAACTGACTGCTCTCGAGAAACACGCCTGTCCGGCCTGCGGAGCCCGGGCGGAATGGAATCCCGCCGAGCAGCGCCTGATCTGTCCTTACTGCGGGACCGAGGCGCCCTACGAGGTCGACGTCGAGAGTGGAGCAATTCAGGAGATAGACCTGGTCAAGACACTCCGGGAACTTCCCGAGGAGATGCGGGGCTGGAGCCTGGAGAGGCGAGCTGTACGATGTCGCAGCTGCCGCGCCGTGAGTGTCTTTGATCCGGAGCGGGTCGGGCAGAATTGCGAATTCTGCGGCTCTCCCGAGATGGTTGACTATGAGGAGCTAAAGCCTCCGATTCGCCCCAGCAGCCTACTCCCCTTCAAAGTCACCGAACCACAGGTCAGGGAGTCGATTCGTGCCTGGTACCGGGGTCGCTGGTTTGCGCCCAATACACTGAAGAGCCGGGCTCTAATGGATACCGTCCACGGGCTCTACATTCCCTACTGGACGTTCGATGCGAATGTGTATTGTCCCTGGTCGGCGGATGCCGGTCACTACTACTACGTGACGATGAACAAGCGACGTGTTCGCCGGGTGCGCTGGGAACATGTCAACGGCGTCATCGAGCACTTCTTCGACGACCATCCGGTGCCGGCAACCCGCGGGATTGAAATCGATCTGCTGCGACGGGTGGAGCCGTTCCCCACACACCACCTGGTTCCCTACGACACGGCTTACCTGTCTGGTTTTGTGGTTGAGCACTACCAGATCGTCCTGATCGAGGCCGTCAAGCTGGCCCGCGAATCGATGCGGGCGAATCTGAAAAGGATGGCTGCCGGTGCCATCCATGCGGACACACACCGCAATCTGACCATCCGTCCCAGCTACTCGTCCGAGACCTTCAAGCACGTGCTCGTGCCGGTGTGGTTACTCAGCTATGACTATGGCTCCCGCAAGTTCCAGGTAGTCGTCAACGGCTACACCGGCCAGATGGCAGGAAAGTACCCGAAGAGCTGGTGGAAGATTCTGGGGCTGGTGGCCACCCTGGCGCTGATCGCGGCTCTCCTGGTGGGGCTGGACGCCCTGCAGTTCTAGCCCCCCGTCTCGGGCTCGGAATCCGGCTGATCGGTGAACAACTCCCGCACGGCTCCAATGCTCCCCAGAACCCCGGATGTTTCCAGGGGCAGGAAGATCTTGGTCCCTTTCCGTCTGCGATCTGGGCCAGAGCCTCCAGGTACTTGATGGCGATCAGGTCGTTGGTCGGGTTCCCGTTGTGGATCGCGCTGAAGACCCGTTCTATTGCCTGACCTTCGCCTTCGGCGACGGTGAGCTTTTGATACTTTTCGGCGTCGGCCACCAGCTTGATCGCTTCGGCCTGGCCCTGGGCTTCGAGAATCGCTGACTGCTTGACTCCTTCGGCGCTCAGGATGGCCGACCTCTTATGTCCTTCCGCTTCCAGGATCATGGCTCGTCGCTCCCGCTCCGCCTTCATCTGGCGATGCATCGCGTCAGTGACGTCCTGAGGTGGCTCGATTCTCTGCAGCTCCACACGGGTGACGCGGGTTCCCCACTTGTCGGTGGCATCGTCCAGGATCTGACGGAGCTTGTTGTTGACCAATTCACGAGAGGTCAGTGATTCGTCCAGAGCCAGGTCTCCGATCAGATTTCGCAGGTTGGTCTGGGCCAGCTTGGTGGCCGCCAGATAGAAGTTGGCCACATTGTATTCGACCTTGACCGGGTCGGTGACCTCGTAGTAGACGACCGCATCCACTTCGACAACAACGTTGTCCTTGGTAATGACCTGCTGAGGCGGCACGTCGACAACCTGCTCGCGCATGTCCACTTTTAGGAGTCGATCCAGAAAAGGAATGATCAGCAGGAGCCCGCCGCCGACGGTGCGTTGATATCTTCCCAGGCGCTCGACCAGTCCTTTCTCCCAGGGCCTCACGATCCGCAGGCCGGTGGCCGCGACGATGAAAACAAAGACAACGAGAAAAACCAGAACACCAATCAAACCAAGATCCATTTCTTAACCCTCCTGGACAGGGGCAACCACGAGGCGTGTCCCGTTCACAGCCACGACCTCCACTTGCTGGCCGGCCACGATTGGCTCTTTGCTCTTGCTCTCCGCCCGCCACTGGTCCTGGACCAGTCTCACTCGACCGGTGTTTTCATCGGGATCGATATCCTCCAGGACCCGGCACCTCTCGCCCACGAAGCGATTGGCACCGATGCCGGACACCTGTTCTCCGGAGACCTTCTCTGCAAACGGCCGGGAGATCATAAGCAGCCCTAGCGACACGACAACAAACGTCGCCAGTTGCCAGGTGGGAGCGACACCGAACAGCGAGACGACGGCGGTCACGCCTGCCGCCACGCCAAACCAGAACAAGAAGAATCCTGCCGTGAAAATCTCGCCGGCCAGGAAGATTCCAGCCAGGATGATCCACAGCCCCAGGTAACCCCATTCCATTTCTGTTTCTCCGTCTTCTAAACCCGGGTCATGCAACCCCTGCAAGCCCCGGATTCAGCATTCCCTTTGTAGACACTACGACCAGACCTGATCATCTCTTCAAAGCTAATCTCACCGTGTGACACCGGTCACACCTAGCGTCCCGCATTCCACGTTCCACGGTCCACGGTCCACGGTCCACGATTTGAAATGGAGTGCACTTCGCTAGATCCGCTTGAAACCGCGCAGCACGTCTTCGATGTTCATGCGGAGGGTGATGGGACGACCGTGGGGGCAGGTGTAGGGGTTCTCGCAGCGAAACAGCTCATCCACCAGCCAGCGCATCTTCTCGGGCGACAGGGGAGTGTTGATCTTGATGGCGGAACGGCAGGAAACACTGATGGCAATCTTCTCGCGCAGCCGCTGGACCTCCGCGCCGCTGCCGATAGCGGAGGGATCGACATCGACGCTGGCGATGATCTCCTCCATCAGTTTGGGAAGCTCACGGCAGTCCCTGGCGATACTCGGGACGCCTTTCAGGACGATCGTTTTTTCTCCAAACCATTCCACTTCGAACCCATTCGAGTTGAGGTGCTCCAGGAGGGGTTCGAGCAAGGTCTTCTGCTCGGCTGTCAGTTCAACTGTCTGGGGCATGAGCAGTCTCTGGGTCGGCACCTTCTGACCGACCGACATCGTCCTCAGAGCCTGATCGAAGAGGATTCGCTCGTGAGCTACGTGCTGGTCGATGAGCATGACGCCCTCCCGATCCGAGACCACCACGAAACTCTCCACGAACTGACCCAGGACCACTGGAAGAGGACTCAAGTCGGCTGTTTCAGGAATGTTGAATCGGTGTGGATCTTCTCCTGAAACCGGTGTAGATGTGGCCGCTCCAGCCGGGCCGGTGTCCCCGGGATAGCCTCGAAACTCCCTGAAGCCGAGCGAGCTGTCGGGATGGCGATGAAAGAACTTCTCGATGCTGCGGGCCACGTTCTGCTGGTGGCCGGGGAGGGTCTGAGTACGGAGGTGGCTCAAGGGGATGTCGCGCGCCAGATCTCCCAGGGTTTCCCGAGGGCGCAGCAGAGACTCTTCCAGAGCGTGATGAATGCAGCGGTGGACTCGACGCGAGTCCCGAAAGCGGATTTCCGTCTTGCTGGGATGAACATTGACATCGATTTCGACAGGGTCGATGTTCAGGAAGAGGAGAACTACAGGATGCGATGACGAAGGGATAAGGTCCTGATAGGCGAGCCGAATGGCGTGGCCCATCACCCGGTCGCGGATCACTCTGCGGTTGACGAAAAGGTATTGCGCCCTGGACGTGCTTCTCTGTTCGTGGGGAAGGGAAGTGTATCCCGTGATCCGCACGCCCTCCCGTTCGTAATCGATCGCCGCCAGGTTCTCGAGAAATGACTCGCCCAGTATCTGGTAGACGCGGTCTTCCAGAGACTTCACGCCCGGGGCTTCAATCAGTGGGCGTTGCTGATGGTGCAATTGAAATTCGACATCCGGATAAGCCAGAGCATAGTGGGTCACCTGCTTGCTGATGTGCTGGATTTCAGTGGCGATCGACTTCATGAACTTCTGTCGCGCCGGGACGTTGTAGAAGAGCTCGCGGACCTCGACCAGAGTCCCCTCCGGCCAGGCAATCTCGCGGCTTCCAACGATTTTTCCTGCTTCGAAGGACAGCTCGAATCCAGGTTTGGGGTCGGCACCGTCGCTGCGCTCGATGGTCCGCAGCGTGAGCCGCGAGACAGCCGCCATGGAGGGAAGAGCCTCGCCCCGAAAACCCAGGGTTGAAATGCGGGTCAGATCCTCAAAAGTGCTGATCTTGCTGGTGGCGTGATGCAGAAAGGCGGTCTTCGCGTCCTCGATCGACATCCCAAACCCATCGTCGAGAACCGAAATCAGGCGTTTTCCTCCGTTCTCGATCCTGACGATGACTCGGGTTGCTTGGGCGTCGAGAGAGTTTTCGACGAGCTCCTTGACGACCGAAGCCGGGCGATCGACGATTTCCCCGGCTGCAATCTTGTGGGCCAGAACATCGGAAAGAACGCGCACCCGCCCCATGGGGGCAGTATAGAGGTTCCAGGTTCCAGGTTCCACGTTCCACGTCCTGCGTTGCGAGTCCGGGTTCCGAGTTCCTGGTTGCCTTGACAAAACCGGCGAGAATTCGATTGAATGAACGGCCTGGCTATTCAGGTGGCCCCATCGTCTAGGGGACTAGGACGCCGGCCTCTCACGCCGGAAACAGGGGTTCGAATCCCCTTGGGGCTACCAGACTGATTTTACTGCACTTAGCTGATTCTAAACGTTTTATCAGCTCCCCATCCTCCAGTCTGTCCCCTTCCCACTTCCGGACTCATTTCTCAAATATCCCACATTTGGACTAGAAATGGTCCCAAATTGGTCCCAAAAAATCTACACGTGTAGAAGATCGGGGGAGGTCACTCGGCCGGCAGCGACTCGGATCGTGGGCCGAAACGTTTCACCAGTCGGCGAAGCCAGAAACTGAGAGGTCAACCTGCTATTCCCGTTAACTATTCTGCTATCTGGAAGGAGCGTTTGGGTTGTTGTAGAGCAATGTGCTAAAATTTACGCATCTTTTGCGTAAGATGACGCACCTGAGCCCGGGAATTCAAGCCTCACCGCGAAAGTCTTGAGAACCAGTTCACATGACCCGGCAGGAGCATCGGCAAGCTGAGTCCCTTCAGGGCGAGCCTGGTGCAGCACTGACCAGCTCAGGCATGCAGGTTGCCTGTAATCAGGCAGGGCTGAGAAAAAGAGATACAGATCCAAGTCAAGGAGGCCTTTCCAATGAGTGGCGAACTTCAATCACCCCGCCGATCGAATCCTGGGCCCGCCGTCGCACTCGCGATGGTTTCCATGACTTTGTCCCTTGCCATTGCTGCTGCTGAGCCCTGGCACCAGCTGGGACCGGCAGGGCCAGGGAGCTTCCGGTCCGTAGTCGTTGACCCTCAGGATCCTCTGACCATGTATGCCGCCAGCCCCAAAGCCGGTATCTTCAAGTCCACAAACGGGGGTGAGAGTTGGGAGCTGCTGGAGCAGGCCCCGAGAGGCGATAGTAGCCTCAGATTCCACCCCGCCGATCCATCGGTTCTGTATTTCGGCTTCTCCAGGTCTGAAGATGGCGGCGCCACCTGGGTGTCCCTCTCCAAAGAGGTCGATCCTCCCATCCAAAACGTCGGCTTGAGGATTTTGACGCTCGATCCTGTGTCGCCGCAGATTCTCTTCGCGGCAGGTTACTTTGGGATTTTCCGTAGCCTGGATGGCGGGCAGACCTGGCATGGAATCAACTCCGGACTGCCGTTGTCCGCCTCCGGCAGTCTTCCAAGGGTGCAAGCCCTGGCGGTAGACGCTCTCAACCCGATGGTGGTCTATGCCGGGTTGGTGAAACCCACTCCAGCGAATTGGTTTGCGCTCTTTCGCAGTGTGGACAGGGGCGAGAACTGGGAAGAACTCTACTCGGCCTTCACTAACTTCATCTCCCAGATCGTCGTGGACCCGAGCGACTCGGCTACGGTCTATGCGACCTCACGAAGTCACGTCCACCGCACCCTGGACGGAGGGAACACCTGGACCGTCCTCACGCCGCCCGGCACACTGTCTCTCCCAGAAATCGTCCTGGATCCGAACAACCTCTCAACGATACTGGCTCCGGATGGAAACCGTGGGCCAAGGTTGTGGAAAAGTAACGATCAGGGGACGAACTGGGCGTCGTTTGAGACGCCCGAGTACCTCCAGTCGCTCGCCTTCGATGCTGCTTCGAATGTGGTGTATGCAGCGACACGCCGCAACGCGAGGGGCCTCTACCAGAGCTGGGACCTGGGTGAGTCGTGGATTCCATTTGGCTCGGAGGTTCAGGACAAAACGATCAATCAGATTAGGCTGGGGCCGGAGGGCACCTCTTCGCTATATGCACTCGGGGAAGGGTTTTTCCGAAGCCTCGATGGTGGAGGTAGTTGGGTTTTGCTGGAGAGCCCCTTGTCGAGGTCCGGTGTTCCAGGAAGAGTCACAGCGCTGACCGTGGATCCAGTGACGCCGGCTCTGTATGCCGGAGTGGTGTTCCCCGCTGGCGGTGGTTTATGTATTCCAGGGATGTTTGTCAGTCTCGACGAGGGAGATAGCTGGGACCAGCTGGCATCAGATTTCGACCTTTTTCATTTACCGAGTACCATCCTCGTTGATCCCTGGGACCCATCGACGCTCTATGTGGGAACCGAGGCTCTCTTGGTCCTTGAGGCGCACCTTTACCGAAGCATCGACGCAGGCGAGAGCTGGAATTTATCGCTGGAGCTCGACGACGCTTTCATGGTCCCGGTGATAGATCCTCTGAACCCGTCCACTCTGTACGTTGGTAACGGCATCCGTGGGTCCGGGCTTTTCGACAACGGTTTCATGAAGACGGTGGATAGCGGAGAAACCTGGGTGGAACACAGTGACGGATTGCCCCCGAGTAACGATGGAAGCACCGCCACCTCGGCGCTCGCCATCGATGCAGTGAGCCCAGACAATCTGGTGGCTGCAACCGATCAAGGTATCTACAAGACCACTGACGGGGCCCAACTCTGGTGGCAAGTCGACCGCGACTGGCCGGATGACCTCGTGGCGACTGATCTGGCTGATCGATCCCCTGGTGTCTTCCACGATCTACGCTGCAACCCGGGGACTGGGCTTCGTTAGACGGGACCTGGGCGTCCTTAGAAGTGTAGACGGTGGAGTCACATGGACCCAGTTCAATGAAGGCCTGACCACCAAGCGGGTGTTGGACCTGGATCTGGATGCCCAGCGCCGGATTCTCTCTGCTGGCACGGATGGCGGTGGAGTCTTCGCTCGATTTCTGGAGGACGACGGCCAGGAAGCCTTCGCCATTTTTGCCGATCCGAATCCCATTCGGTTATGTGGAGAGACCGCGAGAGCGACTCGGATCATGTGGCATGCCCCCGGGATTCCGAAAACACAGGTCCGGGTCGTTACGCCGGATGGCCCACTCTTTGCCCGCAGCCGCCAGCAAGGAGCAAAGGCTACGGGAAACTGGGTCCGAGAAGGAATGGAGTTTTTCCTGCTCAGATCGGCCACCGGAGAGGTCCTTGCCCAGACAACCGTAAGACTGACCAACTCTGGCTGTGAAGTGTTCTCGGCTACACCCAACCCCATCTCTGTGTGTGAAGGTTCTGTGGGTGTGACGACCCTGAGCTGGTTCAGTGTGAATAGAGTGGAGATCCGGGTCGCCTCTCCCACTGGCAAACTGATGGCTCGAGGAGGTCCGGTGGGATCGGCTGAGACCGGAAACTGGGTTCGAGACGGGATGCAGTTCTTCCTGCTGGATCGAGTAACCGATGAGATCCTGGGCCAGGTTCAGATAGAGCACACCCGGGACGGCTGCTCGAACTGACGGCTCAATTCCACACAATCGCTGTCGCCCCGAAAAATCCCGTCCACCTTGTACAGCAATGACTTACGAATGGGTGGCAGCGTAGGACTCAGGTCCACAACCGACTCCCTCAACATCTGTCCGACACAGGCAAGGTCTGTCTGGGCGGCTGGATGGAGTTTTTCGGGTGGACAGGTGCCAGGCAACTGGCATCCCTACCGGGACTCAGCTCCGCGACCGCCGGGCGTGAAGCGCCGTCAGACAGCCGAAAACGACCAGACCGTGTGCTAAAGTGAGGTCAGTGGACCTCAAGGACCGACCCAACCACAAGATCTATCTGCGAGCTCTTCGCCACATGACTCCTGAGCAGAGATTGTCCAAGGCCCTGGAGCTATCCGACGCAGCTCGCAGCCTGTTCCGGGCAGGTCTCCGTCAGAGATTCCCGGAGCTTTCTGATGATGAGTTCCAACGGCTCTATCTGGAGCGTCTCGAGCTTTGTCACAACAGGAATTACTAGCACTCGTTGTCGGCCAACTGAACCAGCTGAACATCGACTACATGTTGACCGGGTCGTTTGCCTCCAGCCTGCAGGGCGAGCCGAGGGCGACCCACGACATCGACCTGGTATTGGAGCTGAAACCCGAGTCCTGCCAGGCGCTCATTGAGGGCTTGCAGAGACCGGAGTTCTACTTGAGCGAGAAAGCCGCAGTAAGAGCTGTGTCCAAGAGAACTGGCCTGTTCAATTTGATCAACTCGGAGACTGGGGACAAAGTTGATTTCTGGATTCTTACTGGCGACGAATTCGACCAGGTTCGTTTTCGGCGACGCCAGACTGAGAGGGTCTTCGGTTTGAGCCTCAAGGTTTCCAGTCCTGAAGACACGATCTTGATGAAGCTGAAATGGGCCAGGGAGTCGGGTGGTAGCCAGAAGCACTCCGTGGACGCTTTGAGGATCTACGAAGTGAATCTTGATTCTCTGAATATGGATTATCTCGCCGAGTGGGTCTCGAGGCTGGGGATTCAAGAGGAGTGGGTGGAGCTTTTGGATCAGGCAGAACCCATCTGAAAGCTGTCGAGCTCACGCGGGATAGCACCCCACGAAACCCAGCTCCTCCCTGCGCAGGAAGTCCCGGTCGAACAGCTCATTTGATGCGTATCGCCGGAAGCTGGCATCCTCCCACAACTCCTGGACCTTCCGATGGTCGAACTCAGTGGGGTTCTGAATGGCGTTACTTAGGTCTACCAGACTGATTTCCCTCCACTTAGATGATTCATGGTCCTGTTTGACGTTTGCCCTAGCGCGTGGAAGACTTACGGTCGCGCGTGTACTTAACTTCGGAAAGCTGAACCGGATGACGGGGCCTGCAGATCGGCGGATAGTCGTCTCTCTGCTTGGCCCACCGTTCCTAAAGGGTGAACTGGCGTTCCTGCCGGCTTGTTGCCAGGCGGAAACGTGAAACCAAGGACTCCATGAACCCATGAGAAAAGCATTTCTTCTGACCATCGTCTTCTTTTGCCTCGCCTCTCCGTCCCTGGGCCAACCCGGTGTGGGCATTCCCTCCATCTCAGGCCCGGCGGGCTCCTTGCTGGTGGCACCGATCCTGATTACGCCGGACTCGGGAGTCACCGCGGTCGAGGTGACTGTGCGTTTGCCGCAAGGTCTGAGTCTATTTAATGCAAGTAGTGCGCTGCGGGCCGGCGATACCCTGGCCGACCACAGCTTTACCCACAGTGCGGCGGGGAGTGACCTTCAGATTGTTGTCTTTTCGACTTCCCTGGCCCCTTTGAGCAGCAACGGCGGATCGGTTGTTCAACTCCTGCTGAACGTCAGCCAGCAAGCCAACAATGGCGCTCGTCTGCCCCTGCAGATTGTCGGTGCCATTGGTTCAGACGTGTCTGGTGATGCGGTCTTGCTGACTACGACGGATGGAGAGGTGACGGTTTCGGGAATGGTGTCAGCTCCCATTGAGGGTCAGAATCGCCTGATTTTTCCCCAGATGGCAAACGGCACCCTCCAGGGATTTGGAAGCTTCGCTGTCACACTCATCGCCGTCAACCTGACGGAGGCCCCAGCCACTGCCTCGATTCGCTTCGTACTCTCAAATGGCAGCCCCTTCGTGATCACGCTTGCGGATGGTCAGAGTGGGAGTGAGTTCTCCCTCGACCTGCCGCCCGGAGGGGCAACCTTTGTGGAGAGCAATGGGCTGGGCGACCTGGCAGTTGGTTACGCTGTGCTGGACGCTTCAGCTCCGGTGGGTGGCACCTTGCTTTTTACGCTTCGCACTCCGCCAGCCGACCTACGCTTCTCGGAGGCTGGAGTCAGCGATTCTCCATCGGGACGAAATTTTGTTATTCCAGCCAGTTTCGAACGGCAATCTGTAGACACGGGTGTGGCGATTGCGAACCTGGGAGCCGACGCCTCGATCCAGCTGACGCTGCGCGGTCCAGGGGGAGCAACCATGACTCCACTCCTCCTGCCCGCCGGTGAGCACACGGCCCAGTTTGCATCAGGGCTCTTCCCGTTGATTGCGGACGAACCGAAGTTTGAGGGAACCATGGAGATTTCTTCTGACCAGCCGATCTCGGTCATCTCGTTGAGACAGGATCAGAGAGGATTATTCACTACTTTGCCTGTGAGTCTGCTCGAACCCGAGCCGTGAAGGAAAAGTGGCACATATGGACCGATAAACGCTTTGATCCGAGACGACTTCAGGCGGGTAACCAATGCTCTATCAAATTAAGATCCTCTTGAGACAATTCCGTGCCTCCAGTATCTGCTCCCTGCTGATGCTGGGCTGCGCGCTGCAAGTTGAAGCCATGGCACAGCTCTATGTGGCCGTCGAGGTCAACCCCGATCCCGCCATGCCCGGGAGCATCCTCTACGCTCGAATCACGGTTTCCAACACAGCCACCAGCGCGTCCGGATCGGTTCGGCTGGAAATGGAGTACCCGACCCGGAGGGTCTGGAGGCCCTCGTCGACGTTTTGCTGTCGGACGGAGGCGACTGTACACTCCTCTTAATCGGGAATCAGTGCAACACCGGGGAAGTCATGTTCTGGGATTTGGGAATTCTTGGGCCCGGTGGCGGCAGAACGCTGACTTTCCCGCCCGTCGTTGCTGCTGGGACCGAAGCAGGAACCATGATCCCCTTCGAAGTCAGGGTGCTGGAAAATGACGTTGAGCTCGACAGCACAGCTCAAAACGTCGAAATCGTGGCTGAGACGGCCACTAGCCTTTCAGTGGACGCCGATCGGGAGCCTGTGCCCGCTGGAGCGCTCCTGAGGTACGTCCTTACGGCCGGCAACAGAGGCGCCAGCTCGGTCAGAAACACCGAGTTGCAGTTTCCCCTTCCCGCCGGTACGACCTTTGTCTCAGCCAGCAGCGGCGCTGCCGTCAACGACGGATTCGTGCGCTGGAATCTGGGTACCTTTTTTTCGGGCCAGAGCAGCCGCTTCGAAGTCACGGTGCAGGTCGAAGACATCAATGCACGGGGCACCCTGCTGGAAGTGGGTGCGGCCACGCTCTCGGGCGAGCTGAACTTCGCTGTCATCCAGGCCCGAGCGAGAGCTGTGACGCGAGTCGGAATTGTGCCGGATCTGAGGCTGTCGATTGAATCCTCAGCCGATCCCATTCGTCCCGGAGAACAGCTGAACACCCGGTTGACAGTCACCAATGTGTCAAACAGTGTCATCACGGGTGTCGTCGTGGAACTTCTCTATCCGGGGTCTGTGGATGCGCTGAGGGACGTGCTGCTGTCGGACGGAGGGGACTGCACCCTCCTTCTCATTGCCAACCAATGCAACAACCGTGAAGTGGTCTTCTGGAATGTGGGAATCTTGGGGCCGGGCCGAGGTGCAGTTGTTTTTCTGGGTCCTCGGCCCAGTAACAATGTCCCTGACGGCGCCCTGATCCGGCTTCAAGCCAGAGCCTTTGGGGATGGCGTGCCGGAACTCTGGGACACGGCGGGCGGTGGCAGTGAAAGCCGACCGGCTGCTGAACCTGGCCATCGACCCCTCCCAGGAGCCAGTCGTGCCGGGCAGCCGCCTCACCTACGTGCTCTCGTTCTCGAACCGGGGTGATATCGCTTCCAGGGAAACCATGCTGCGCTTTCCCCTGCCCCCAGGCACCTCGTTGGTGTCGGCAAGCGGAGACGGCATCCAGGACGGGGAGGATGTCGTTTGGGACATCGGAACGCTGCCGGCAGGAGAGGGGCATCGCTTCGAAGCCATAGTAGACGTCGACACCGTTATCCCTGCCGGTTCGGTGCTGGAAAGCGATGTGGCCGTTTTGAGCGGCCTGGCCGACCTGGTCGCCCAGGAATCTCGAACTCCGGTCACTTCGCGGATTGAGTCCCAGCCGGTGGTATCGCTGGCGATTGAACCCAACCTGGATCCTGTTCGGCCCGGAGAGTTCCTGGAAACGCGCCTGACAGTCACCAATCAGTCCAACGAGCCTCTCACCGGAGTTATGCTGCTCCTTCAATATCCAGATTACCTGGCGGCTACAAGGGATGTGCTGATTTCGGATGAAGGGGACTGTACCCTCCTTCTCATTGGAAATCAGTGCAACAATGCTGAGTTCGTCATGTGGAACCTCGGAACCCTGGGGCCGGGGGGTGGCAGAACAGTGACGCTCCCCCCCGTTGTGGCGCAAGGTACAACAGAAGGGACTCTGATACCCCTGCGAGCCAGAGTCTCGTCGGACTTTTCACGCACAATCTGGGAACGCCGAAGTGTCTTGGTCGAGCAGGACCGTCCCCTCAACCTGAGGGTTGACGTGGACCGCAATCCAGTGGCACCTGGCGACCTTGTGAAGTATCACTTCACCTTTACTAACCGGGGGGCGAGCGGTGTCGACCAGGCCCGGCTCAGCTTCCCCTTGCCGGCGGGGACACGATTGGTTGCAGCCAACGGTCTGCCTCATCTGGATAACGGCCTGATCATATGGGATCTGGGCATGCTGGCCCCGGGCGAAGGCGGTCGGGTGAGGGCTGCCCTTGAAGTCGATTCCGCCCTGCCCAATGGCGTCCTCCTTGAATCTGAGCCAACCGTGCTGAGGGCTGAGGCCGACCTGCAGGTTCACCAGGCAAGGGCCAATCCCACCACCCGCACGGAAACCGGTGTCGGCGTCGAGATCGCGTTGCAGGTCGGTTTTGAGGCCTTTCAGGCCGGCCAAACGATACCGGCTCAAGTGGTCGTGACCAACACCAGCAATTCGGTGTTGACGGGAGTGACCGCACGGCTTTTCTTTCCCGTCTTTTTGAACGCCCTGGTCGACGCGCAGATTTCGGATGAAGGGGACTGCACGCTCCTTCTCATTGGGAACCAGTGCAACAGTTTCGAAACTGTGGTTTGGGATCTCGGCAACCTGGCAGCCGGAGGCAGCAAGACCGTATCCATTCCTCCCGTGATCCAGTCGAATACTACCAGCGGGGAAATGATCCGTTTCCATGCGACGGTCTCGGATGACGCCTCGGAGAGGGCGTTCACCTCGATGACGCCGCTGGTCGGCATTTTGAACGGCGATCCCAACGGAGATGGGAATGTGAACGTTGCAGATATGGTGGCAGTCCTTGGCTGGATTCTGAGCGGGCAGGTCGATCCGGCCAGCGACTGTTCGGGAGACGGCATTGTCGATGTGCAGGATGCCCGCTGCATACTGGAACTGATCCGGTACTGAAGTTGGATAGGATTTGTCCCAGCTAGCCCACCACCTCCACCTTCCCGGGAAAGAATACGTTCCGCGGATAGGGAGGAAAGTGAGGCCCGAATTCCGCGACTCGGGCCCCACCAAGAGAGTAGGAGTTTCTCGTGGAGGCTCAGCCAACTCTTAAGACTGCAGCTCCGCCATCTCACTGGTGGCGCTGAGTGGGACCGATGGGAACAGGACAGTGCACTAGCGTTCTTCCCCCGTCTCTTTGCGAGCCTCGAAGGGCAGTACTGTGCGCACCGGAGGGGTCACCTCAACCAGATAACTCCGGCCCGGCAAACAACGGCAGGCTGTAGCCTCCGTTGACTGCGGAACGGCCGTTCGAATAGCTGGTGTTCTCGGCACCCACGACGTGCAGGCTCCGAAACGTGATCTGGGGATTTCCGTCCAGCGGCTGTCCGTCCGGACCTCTAAGTGTGCCCTCCACTTGGACCGGCTCGGGCAAGGCAGGAGCGGTCAGATCGAAGGTCACTCCTGTTCCCTGAGGATTCGGCTGTGCATCGGGAAAGACCCGGACGTTGTTGAATGGAGTGACGACTTCTCCGAGGTCGAGCGAAGTGCTGCCGAAAAGCGAGAAGTTGTACGCGGTTCCTGGCTCTACAAAAAGGTGGTCGTAGGAATTCTGAAGGCCCTTCTGCGGATCAAAAAGAGAGCTAAAGCCGCGGAAGAATCCGCTCAGATCGGCACAGAGTCGATCCGGGTCAATCCGGGCCTCGAACTGACGTGCCCCGACACCGCTGGCCGAGAAGACGTTCGAAGAAGGCTCCTGGCCCACTGCCCCCGAGAGTTCGATTAGAGGTCGCAGAGTTACGTCCGCCTCGCCTTGAGGTTGAGCACCTCCCACCTGGACGTTGCCCAGGTCGAGCTGGATAACCGAGTAGTCGACCAGAAAACCCACGGTCGAGAGGAGCGCCGCGTGGACCACATAGTTTCCCTCGGGCAGCTTGACGTCAAAACTACCGTCGCTCAGCGACACTTCAGCTGCTGCCGTGGTGTCCGTCTCCCTGTCCTCAAAGACCACGAAAGCAAGCCCCAGGTCGGGTAGACCTCCGATCCCGGAGGGAACCCCCGTACCTAGTTGGGCTAGGTTCCCCATCCCGGACAGGACCCCCGAGACTTGCATCGTTGGGGGAAGCGGCACGTCGAAGTCCCAGACGGTGTCCTCGGTAATCACTATGGGCTCCGTCGTATAGGAGAAGCGGGTGAATTCGAACAGACCTCCTCCACCGCTGAGGCTTTGGTAGCACGCCCGCAGCGCGTACCGGCCCGAAGGAACAATCACTTCATACTCATCGTTGAATGCGGCCACGCCTCCAGGATGGGTCTCATCAGATGGGGATACCGCAGTCATCGAGACCAAGGCCAACGCGGGGGAAAACCCCTGGGCACCGGCACCTTCCTCTTTGACACCCACTTGACCGGAGACGCTGAAGCCTCCCGGGAGCTGAAAATCGAGGGTCATATTGGACAAGATCTCCGAGACCACGAAAGTGGCCGGCAGGGGAATGTCTCCCTGCTGAGTCTCGGTGAAAGCCCCAACGTCGACGGGAAGGGTCGTGAAGCTGAGAGGCTGAGAATTCTGGCGAATGGTGACTGCCGAGATTTCACCTTCCGAATCGATCGCCAGCATCCCGCGACGCTCGCCGATTTCGCGAAACAGGTCTCCCTTGACGAGCTGGGCCTTTTGCTCTCCCGGATCCAGTGTCAGTTGTGTTGAAAAGTCCACGGCACCTGCCGGAGCCGCGGCTCCTGAAATAAAGCTCAGGGCGACTTCAGTGGCCGCTTTTCCACTGTTGAAAAGTGCCACGCCGGTATCGAAGACGCCCGTTGTGTCAACGGGCAGGCTGGCCAGCAGGATATCGTCCGAGGCGCCCACTCCAGTTTCGGTTTGAAAGGTACCACCGCTAAGCAGGGTATAGACTCCTCCCACGCCGATGGGAACTGACGCAGTGATCTGGGCGGCGCCTGCACGAACGTCGCCGGCGCCATCCGTCTGCAGAAACAGGGACCCGCAGGCCGGAACCTGAACCTGAAACTCACTTCCACTTTCTCCGTTGTCAAGATTCACGCTGAACGGCAGGCCCTTGCCGGTTGTCAACGTGATCGTCACATTGGCCGCCGTGTTTCCCAGGTTGAAGAGAACAAAGGTGGTGGTCAGGATTCCTCCGCCACTGGCGAACTGGGGAAGCTCGAAGGAGGTACGCTCCGAGTTTGTCGAGAAAACCGGCAGAGTCGTGAAGGACAGAGGCGAACTGTTCTGGCGCAGCGTCACTGCAGAAAACTGCAGGTTTGAAGTCATCAGCAGTTTCCCCCGGAAATCCTCGATAGCAGGGAAAAGCCCGCCCGGCCCGGTTGCGAAGATTCCCAGATGCCCCAGGGAATCGAGCGTCCGGGTCACTGAGTCCCCCTGCTGCTGACCCTGGGAATTGAACAGCGTGAAAGTGATCTGGTTGGATTGACCGGTCAGATCCTGCAGACCGACTCCAGTCAAGGAGTTTCCAGAAGCATCCACGGCGATGGCGGCCGAGGTGAAGCCGGGCGAAGCCCCCACCCCTGTTTCCGTGAGGAAGTTGCCCTGATCGTCCTGAATCGTGAAGATCCCGGAGAAGCCGATGTCTGCAGAGGCTTCGATGCGGCCGGACCCTTCAGCCAAATCCCCACTCCCATCGGTCTGAAGAAACTGAGTCTCGCCCGGATCCAGGCTGAGAAAAAACACGGAATCGGTTCCCAGGCCCGGTATCGTGACCACAAAGGGAGAACCGTCATTCTTTCTAAGGATCAACCCTACTGTAACTTCCGAGTTGGAGTTGTTAAAAGCCACAAAGGTTGTGGTAATTCGTCCTCCGGGGAAACCGCCGTTGGCGATGTGCGGAAGCGAAGACTGCGACTGAGCCTGCAAAGCGACGGGCAAGAATGCAAGAAACAGAAGCACAATGGTCAGTTTCTTCACGACAGAACCTCCTTGAGTCGATCCCTAGGAAAAAGGGTCTCTATTACATAAGGCACCCTTACCTCGAGGAGCGCCGGCGGGCTCTGGAGCGGTGGGCAGAGCATTTGAGATCAGATTCTCCCAAGCGCTCTCCGGTTGCTCCTTTGGCCAGCACGCCAGTGGGAAGAAACAAAGAAACAAAACGAGCCCACTTTGTTTAGCTGGCATTAGCCCTATTGGGAAGGGATACCGCGGCGCTCAACCGCGGAGTATTGCTCCACGAAAAGGTCAACGGGCAGATCATCGAAATTGATGCCCGATGTCGTAACCTTCCCCCAGGAAACCATGAGATCCCCGCCTACCCCGGTCATGTGGCTAGCGTTTCCTCCCCCATGGCCACGCAAGAAACTGGTCCCGCTGATCAAACGCTCGCCTTTCCACACCCCTCTCGTCGCAACCAGGAGGCCGACACGAGCCAGGTCCTTAGCGCTCATCACGACCCAACCGGGTCCGCCGCGGACCACGTTGCCGTCAATCTCGTAAGGGGGGTCAAGAAAGAGGCCGTAACCCGGCATCGAGGGGTACCAGCCCGGATCCTCGCGTACCTTTTGCCCGGGCGTCCAGTCCCAACGGTCGGCCGGAATTCCCATCTTGGAGAACAACCGCTCGTCCATCACCACTTTGAGGTCCTTTTTCCAGAGGGCCGTGAGTGCCTGGGCCAGGCGCCAATACCCGCCGCTGCTGTACACCCAGCCCACACTATCCGGCTCAGCATGAGCGTAGTTGTCATGGTCCGCATCCCCTGTACAATTTGCCCACTCCGGGAACCCGGTCGGGCCCAGCGATCTCGCCGTGAAAGCAACCCTGTCGTAGTCGTTACAAGCCTTCCAGGATTCCCCGTTGGTGATGGGAAATCCCCCCACATGGTTGGCCAGATGCGAGAAAGTGAGAGAGTTGTGGTGGCCCTGATTCAAGTACTTGTGCGGGTGATTGAGTTGATCCTCCCCGGTCCAGACGTCTTTGATCAAATCATCGGCGCTTCCGATCAGGTCGTCTTCAATTGCAAGCTGTAAACAGGCGAGTGTAAAGGACTTTCCAAGGGAGGCCGTCTGAAACTTAAAGTCGGGGTCACCAAAGGTCTGCAACAAGTATCCGCCGCGGGCGATGGCGACACCCCAGTTGCTGCCACTGTGATCCTCCCCCTTCCGAGTGGTACCCCTTGCTCGAGAAGATCGGTAAAAAGAATCCCCCTTCACCTTCTCCTTCGTGCTAGACACCCAACGGTTCCATGCCTCTAGATCATTGATCCCCGCTTCTTCGGGTGTGATCGTCTGCCACGCTTCGTCCGGATACACTACCCACTCGGGAATGCCTTCCCTGACGACCTTCTGCTCACTTCCGCAACCGGTCGAGATCAGTGCAGCCTGCAGGATGAGAACGTAATGTAATCGGCTATTAGATGTTCTTATGTTTTTGGGTAAAGGCATAAGTATTCCATCCATTAAACATTTTATTTAATCTATAGTAGTCAACAGGGTAGCGTTTAGATAGATCCTATCGAGGGATCGGCCGAACCTATGGTTACCTACCTGATCGGGGTCGTTCTAGACACAGGTGTGGGATCCCGGTTCAAGGGGTCGTAACCGGCAGACTGGCAGTGGGGAGTCCATCCAGAGTCTCAAGTGAGTTGACTGCAATGTCCGCGGCGCTGGTGAAGATAAAGGTTCCGTCGAACTCCTCGACATCCAGCCCCACGTACTCCCAGAAAAATTGAGATCGAGTAGCACTATCGGCCAGCTCAAACGACGCAACCTCCTGCACGGACTGATCATCACTCTCTACCAGGACGTCGACCGTGGTCGTGTTAATGATGTTAGCCATGGCAATACCTGTGTCAATTCCTGTGCGCGTTTTGCGAACTCGAATGATGCCAAAGGTGGAGGGCCCCGATACAGCGATTCCCGCAAATCCCTGGGTTCGCGCAGCGCCCTGTGGACCACCGCCCAGCGTCACCGCGAAAGTGATGGTTGACTGATTCGGCCCAGAACGGTCGCTGATCAGCTGAAGGCTCCCCGGAGTACAATCCCCGGTCACAGGGGTCGAAACGCTTCCGGGCCCACAGCTGACGGGAGCAATCTCGATCGTCTGATCGGATCCGAACCCGCCGCTCCCTGTAACGTGAATCAGCCGGAAATCAACTGGCTCGGTAGTAGGATTGCACAGCGAGAGACTTGACTCGATAACCACACCGTTCTGGCAATTGACAAAGGGAGCAGCAGCCGTGAACAGCGGGCTCAAGAGCTGGCGAGCGCTTGTTTCGCCAACCCGGAATTCTACGCGCGGACCCGGGACCTCCGGAATGAAGACTTCGGGGTAGAATCGGACGGTCAGTTGCTGCTCCGCCAGCGGCTGCGCTGGTTCCAATTCCAGCACCTGGCTTCTCTCATTAAAGGTCCCGGTCGCGATCTCGTCCCCGCTTCCCAGACGAAAAGAGAAGCTCCCTCCAAGCTTCTGCTCTTCCAGCATGATCTTTCCATATTCCTCATCGACCGACAGCCCAAACGTGCCTACTTCTCCGTCCTTGAATTCTGTTCCGGGTTTGACGGCCGCGAAATCCACTTCCCATAGACCATCAGAGAATAAGGATAAAAATATACACAGCTCGCCACCGTCCAAGCGGGCGTCCGACCTGGCAGCGGGGTTACGCTTGATGTCATTCGGAGTCTTGGCTCCGGCATCAGAACGGGATGTGGCCAGGCTGAAAAGGATCAAGGTGGCTGCGGATACGCGAAGAAACATAATTCCCTCTCTCCGAGAAAGGCTGTGGTTCTACTACCCTCTTCACGATTCTGACAAACTTAGATTTTCAAAACAAGGAGCTGGGTGCAGACTGCGCCGACTCGGGCAGGACCAGCCCGATTTGCAGCGACGGATCACTGTCTGCCTGGAAACCGCGGGAGACACTGGATGGGATCGAAATCCTCCCCGCTCAAATCTTTGCGAAGATGCTCTGGGAAAGAGAAATCTTCTGACGTCGACTCGCCAGTCTATTGCACGAGTACGGGAATCTTGGCGAGAACCCCCAGGTTGGGCCCCGCAGTCACTCCGATCGGGACGTGCGTTGCGCAGTCTGGGATAAAGTACAGCGTCTTGTTCAGACTGGTGATCAACGTCAAATAGAATTCCCGCAGCGACGATTGGAAATCCCCACACAAGGGATTGATAAAAAAGAGCTGTAGCCGTTCTCTGAGACGACTCTTTCCGCGGTCCTCCTTTCTGTAAAAAAGAGAGATGTTCTTAGAATGCGAGCGGGACGGAGTGAGGGCGTAGCCCGAACGGAGCTCCCGCTCGCTCGCGCCGGCGGCGAGGGGAGTGGTGCTGACAGCCTCCAGCGACGCCGGGGATGCTGGGGTCGTCGTCATTTACCAGGGTGTCCGGGTCATGGTCACCACCATTACACCCGCTAAAAGCGCACTCCTCGATGGAGACACAGATATCTCCGGAGTCACAGAGATCTCCCGCACCAGGACAAGAGTTCGGGAAGCACTCCGTGCACACCTCCAGCCCTTGCCCACAAAGTCCGACATCCGGAAGAAATGTGGCGAAGTCGACATCGCTGCAGTTGATACCGTTGTCGATGAAGTCCTCGTCCACGATCAGGACCAGGTTCCCGTTCGGGAGCCGCATCGCGTCGTCGAGCCGCGTCCCGTTCTGAGCCATCACCTGAAGCCCGGCTAAAGCGAGTACTGCCCCCAGAATTGCCATCTTTGTTTGTAGTTTTTTGACTTTCATAAATTCCCCCTTTTTTCGGTTTGCTCTCTTCTTTGCAACCCCGACTTCCTGACTCTAGCCCTGACTCTGATCCGCCTACCCAAGAAACAAGCTGCTTCGAGTACCTGTAATCTAGATCACCGGCGCGCGGAATATTGTGACGGTTGACACCAAATTGTGCGTTTGTCGTTAGAGTTCGTTCTCGTATGTTGTCTGTGCATTAAAATCAGGACAATCACGTCGATTTAGAGACGGATTGGTCTAACCTGGATGATTCAGTGCGCCGTGAAAAGGCGGCGATTTTCAGTGGGTGCAAAACCCACCCGGCAACTGTCGCTCCAGCCGGTAGCAATCGGAGCAGTAGAGGAGGTAACGAATCTGCTGAAGCCTTCGGTGCAGAGGGTCGCGTTAGGCGACTTGGCGAAGGTGCAGGCCGTAACGAGTAGTGAACGCTAAGCAGGCCTCGAAAAGGGCAATGCGGAAGCCGACCTGGCTGAATTACAGGGAAGGCCGCCGTCAGCGGGGAAGTCGAGCAACAGCACCCGTTGGTTCCGCCGGGGTAATGGCGACGGCACGCACTTAAGAGGAAATCGCAAGCATACACGGGAAGCCCCTGTCGGCGAAGACGGCCGCACGGTCCTCAACCGGCAACCCGCGAGGGACAGGTCGGGCGGGCAGGGGTGGCGGACAGGCTCGTATTACTGAGGAAAGCGGCTAACCCCGCTGGAGGGAAGGGGCCTGAGTTCGAGGCAGACGTCTGCTGAAGCGACAGCGCGGAGATTGACCCGAATGGGGCTGAAAACTCCGGAAAAGATTGGGAAGCTGCAAAGGACGTTGTACGCCAAAGCGAAGGAGCAGCCCGAGCGCCGCTTTCATCAGCTGTACGACAAGGTGTGGAGAGAAGACTTTCTGGAGTTCGCTTACCGGAAATGCAAAGCCAATGGCGGAGCAGCGGGGGTGGACCGAGAGAGCTTCGAAGACATTGAGGCGCGCGGACGAGAGAAGTGGCTGGGCGAACTGGCGAGGGAGCTGAAAAGCAAAAGCTACCGGCCGGCGGCAGTGCGCCGGGTGTGGATTGACAAAACCAACGGAGGAAAGCGCCCGCTGGGAGTGCCGACGATCAAGGATCGGGTGGTGCAAACGGCGGCGATGCTAGTCATCGAGCCGATCTTCGAGGCAGATCTGCAGCCGGAACAACATGGCTACCGCCCCCGACGAAGCGCGCAGGATGCGGTTCAAGCGGTGCACGCTCTGATCAACACAGGCCACCGAGAGGTGGTGGATGCAGATTTGAGTGGCTACTTTGACAGTATCCCGCGGAAGGAGCTGATGCAATCGGTGGCGCGTCGTATCTGCGATCGGCAGATGTTAAAGCTGATCAAGATGTGGCTGAATACCCCGGTTGTGGAGGTCTCCAAGAAGGACAAGGACGAACCGAAAGGAGGAGGGAAAAGGGGAACCACACAAGGGTCTCCGATCTCACCCCTTTTAGCCAACCTGTACTTTCGTCGCTTCATAATGGGGTGGAGGAAACTGGGACCGAAGCAGTGTCAGGGCAGGATTGTGTCCTATGCGGACGACTTTGTGATCTGCTGTCAAGGCGAAGCAGGGAAGGCTCTGCGAGCAACGCGGGAGATACTGGGGCGTCTGGGCCTGAAACTGAACGAGACCAAGACCTGTGTGAGACGGCTGCCGGAAGAGAGCTTGGACTTTCTGGGCTACACACTGGGGATCTGTCATCGAGCGAGGAGCGGGGTTCCCTACATGGGGACTCGACCTTCGAAGAAGTCGATCGGCAAGATCTGTCGCGAAATCCACAGGGAGACGCGGCCCTGGAGTGGGCTCAGGTCAGCCGAGCAAGAGGTGGCCCGTCTGAACCGAATGTTGGTGGGATGGGCCAATTACTTCTGCTTGGGTGGGGTCAGCAAAGCCTATCGGGCGGTGGATGCCCACACCCGATGGAGGCTTCGTCAGTGGTTGCGACGAAAACACAAGAAGCAAGGCAGCAAGGGAACGCGGCAGTTCCCGGACCAGTTCCTGTACGAAAGGTTGGGGCTGGTACGACTGACCGAGCGGACTCGCGACCTTCCGTGGGCGAAAGCGTAAGACCTTGTCCGAGAGCCGGATGCGGGAAAACCGCACGTCCGGTTCGACGAGCGGGATGTGGAAACGGAGCATGGACGAGCTAGTGAGGCACCGACAGACGAAAGGGTCGGCAACGGATAGGCTCTTCCTAAACCACCGCGCCACATCTCGACTCTACTAAGTTTTCTACTGCAGCGTGAGAATCTCCCGCCCTGACTGCGTTACGCTCGGTGCCCTCGGAGGGGAGGAGATTGGTGTAAATGCGCAGATGGGTGTCCGTTGTCACAATGATTTGGATTCTTGGGAGCTACCCTACCTCTACTGGAAAAAGCCGCTCTTCAACGTGGCGCGCTTTCGAAGGCAAGGGGGTAACATGGGGAATTCGAAGAAACGTTTCTGCACAGAATCCGGCATCATTGCGCTCGTCACGGCATTGATGCTTCCCATCCTGCTTGGAATGCTGGGCCTCATCATCGACCTCGGGATGGCTTACCAGCACAAGCGGTTCATGCAGACGGCCGCCGCCGCCGGTGCGCTGGGAGCAGCTCATTCGCTTCTTGCCGACGAAACGGAGACAACTATTGAAACCGATGCTCTCTACGACGCAGCTATGAATAATTTCGATGGGACCCGCGGTGAGACCAGAAGCGTGAACATACCGCCCACTGGCGGCGACTTTGAGGGCGACGAAAACTTCATCGAAGTGGTCATCAGCCAGGATCTGGCGACCTATTTCATGCCTGTCCTGGGGATTAACCAGATGACGGTAAGCGCTCGAGCCGTGGCTGGATTCGGAACTGGCGCTGGCTGCATTTACGTCCTCAACGGTACCGCGGAAAAAGCCATGGAAGTCAGTAGTGGAACCGAAATGACTGCTGAGAACTGCACCGTCAAAGTCTCTTCCTGTGCCAACGAAGCGCTGAACGTTACCAGCCTCTCAGAGCTCAACGCCTCCGATATTGATGTCTGTGGAGGGGTGAATGATTCAGGTGGACTCATTACACCAGACCCGGACACGGGTCGGTGCGACGGAAGGAAATGCTTAGACGGAGTGGATCCGCTGGCCCACCTTCAACAACCCACCGTACCCAGCACCTGCGACCACACCGAGTTCGCGACCAGCACTGAGGGGACTCCTAGTGAACCCGTCCAGATCTATCCCGGGACCTTTTGCGGCGGCATCAGCATCGAGAGTACCTCGCATGTCAATTTCAATCCGGGGATCTATTATCTGAAGGGGGGAAAGGTGGCAGGCCTGAACATTGGCAGTGGCTCCTCAGCCACCGGATTTGGGGTCACCTTCTACAACACGGATTACAACTCCGACTACCCTTTCATGCCGATTCAGATAGCGAGTGGCTCCAACGCCCAGTTCACGGCTACCACCGGTACCGACACGGTCTTTGACAAGATGCTCTTCTGGCAGGACCGCGACGTGGTGGGGGAATACGACAACAAGATCGAGAGCGATACCGGTTCTTATTACGAAGGGATACTTTATTTCCCGACCCAACACTTGATGTTCCACAGTAACACCGTTGGGGAAGGGGGAGGGGACTATACGATAAGCATTTCCGACACGTTGGAGGTCTCCAGCGGGACCCAAATGGGCATGGTTGGCGATCTCGACGGTGGCAGCGGGGGAATCGACGAACCAACCCTTGTGGAGTAGGGACATGACAAACGAACGAATGAAAAGATCGAAGAACAGCCGAGGAACGTCCTCCGTTGAAATGGCACTGGTGGTGCCCTTTTTGGTTCTACTCGCTTTAGGCGGAGTAGATCTGGGCAGGGTCTTTTACACCATTGTCACCGTGACCAGCGCCGCTCGTGCAGGGCTCTCCTACGGCTCTCTGAACTCAGCAAAATCCTACGATTCTTCCAAGATGACGGAGTTTGCTAGCGCTGATGCCCACAACGTCCAGAGTGGAATCAGCTTCGTGATAGGGCGCATTTGTCAATGTGATGACACCACTGTAGTTGATTGTGAGACTGGGACATGTAGTGAAGGCGCTTCGCGAGTGTATGCTAGGGTCACGGCCTCGAAGACCTTTGAGACGTCGTTTGCGTACCCGGGCATACCGAGCACTTTCAACATTACCCGCGATGCCTATATGCGGGCGCGGTAAACCCGATTCAGGAACGTATCGTGCGAGTCAAGATTTTGACGAGAATCCCTAGCCCGGATTATGCAAGAACCGTAGTCCGGTGTTGAAAAACGACTCGAGAAGTGGCCCAACTCGGAAGCGGGCAGGTGTGACAGGCGGATTTGCGAAGAATATGGGTTGGCGAGGCGTTTGAGTGGTTTGGGGAGTGAATTTCAGACAGATCTGGGCCTGGATGAGTGTCGGAAGCGGTTTTCCGGGGGAGCTGGGAAAAGCTAACTGGAGTTCAGGCGACTCAAGACGAGGTGGAAGAGGGGTTGTTCGGGGAAGGCTGAGGAAAGATGGACCCAGATGCGTCGAGTGGTTTGTCGGATCCGGGCCCCAATCTTGAGGACCCGACGACGTAAGGTTTCGATTTCGAGCTTGTGCCAGGGGGTTCCGTGCAGATAGTCGCGCAGGCGCACGAACATCTGGTAAGCCAGTGCATGCAGGAGGAGTCGAAACTGATTGGCCAGGAATCGATGACAGCTGAGTCGGTCCATGCTCAGATGATTCTTGAAGGCCTTGATGAAGTTCTCGGTCTGCCCTC
This sequence comes from Acidobacteriota bacterium, assembly GCA_965248635.1. GTDB lineage: Bacteria > Acidobacteriota > UBA6911 > RPQK01 > CBDAPI01 > CBDAPI01. Next base: position 2,965,574 of record OZ252114.1, read on the forward strand.
GGTTTGTGTAGTGGTCATAAAGTGATTGGGAGCAGAGATCGTCCCGGTTGGTGACTACAAAGCGACGGTTGATCCCACGCTGATCGACCTCCACTTTGACAATGACGCGACGGGATCGATCCCAGCTGTGGGCTCGATAAAGAAACTCGTCAAACTGACGCTGTTTTTCCTCCAGCTCAACGAACCTCAGCCGAGTCGAATCCAGCAGCGGCTCGACCACTCGCTGCAGGCGAGGGTTTCGACTTAACCCAATGACATATTGGAGTTTATTCTCTTCACCTTCACAGAACTCGTAGAGCCGAGGCGTGGCAAAGCCGCTGTCGGCCCGAATCTCAATCTCGACATCCGTCCCCACTCCTTGTCGGATGGCCTCCACGACGCGCTTCAAAACGGGCACGATGTGAGAGGCAGCCCCCTTGTTGCCAGGTCTCAACATGGCACACACCAGGTCTCCCGTGGCGGCATCGAAGATCAGCAAAGGATGCAGAATGTGGTTTCGGTAATACCCGTGGTAGAAGGAGAACTCCTGTTGGCCGTGAGTGTGGTCATCGGTACTGTCCAGATCCAGGATGATCTTGCTGGGGCGTCTCTTCTTCAGGGAGCGCACATAACGGCCTAGCAGCCACCGGCTCAGACGCATCAGATCCTTCTTGGTGACGGAGTTCTCCAAACGGGAGAAAGTCGGCTGGGTGGCCAAGTCGGGATCGCTCTCGGGCAACTGATCACAGACTGTCTTGAGCATCGGATCCGAGCGCAGCGTATCGGCGTCGTTACAGTCTTCGTAGCCGGCCACGATCTGCAAGACTCGTTGTCGGATCAACTTCAACAGGTCATGACGAATGTAGCGTTGGTCTCGACTTTCCGAAATACAGGAACTGAAGCCCTCGCACAATCGATGTTGACGATCCAGCGATCCAAACAACAACCATCCTGCGTCGGAAGTGAGGCTCCCCCCATCAAAACGAGCCGTGATGTTTCTGTGGCTATGAAATGGCAGGGTATTCTGGCAGACTGTTTTTGACATTGCCGTAGCTCCTGTTTAGGGTCTTTGTTTCTCTAAACCCTTTTATATCAGAGAGCTACGGCCTTTTTTCTGGGCCCAAATCTCACTTGAATTTAGATCTCCTGCATAATCCGGGCTAGAGTGACTGCTTGGAACCAGCTTGGGGACGATCCTCGACTTCAGCGGAGAGACGGCCTTCGGCATCGCCCAGGGCAGGAACAAGGAACGACGATTGTTGAGTTGTGTCTTGTGATCATGGCCTTTTTTGTCCTGACGCTCGGTCTCCTCGACGTCGGGCGTGTCGTTTTTGTTTACAGTTCAATCTGCTCTGCGGCTCGCGAAGCAACTCGCTATGCGATCGTCCACGGCGAGCGAGCCGCCACTCCGGCTACATCCACCGACATCCAGGACTACGTGGTCGAGAAGCTGGGGGGAATATCGGGGGTCAGCGTCACTACGACCTGGACTCCGGATAATTCGCAGGCAAGCGCTGTCAACGTCACTATCCAATACAATTTCCAGCCGGTCACTGTCATGTTCCCATCGGTCCCACTCAGCGCCACCAGTGAGATGGCGATTTCTTACTGAATTCCAGATTCCAGATTCCAAATTCCATCTCTAAGCGCTCATAAACCCGTTCGTCGACATCCACCAGGCGCCGATAGTAAGAACCATGGCGCACCGCGCAATCGCTTCCCCGGCACAGCGGACGGCAGTCCCGATAATCGGGCAGCAACTCATACAGCCCCAGTCCCAGCGAGGAAAGGCTTGACCAAGACAGCTGTCAGACTGTCATATTCTTTTCACCCGCTGGTGCCGAACGTAACCCGCCGGCAACTGGTTCAGTTCGGCACAATGGATAACCGTGCCCTACGAGAGAACCTGACTGATTCGCCGTAGTCCTTCCTGGACCATCTCGGGCTCCCCGCCAAAGCCGATCCGAAAGTGATCGGGCTGGCCAAAGAACAAACCCGGGGCCACGGTGGTTTCGAATTCCCCCTCCAGCCGGTCCATCATTTCTTCCACTGATCGCCCTGCCAGTCGAACCCAGGCAAGCGGGCCCCCGGGCGGAGGAGACCAGGTGAGGCACTGGTGAGCATCGATCCAATCAGACACCCGGGCGAAGTTGCCGGTGGTCACTTTCCGGGTCTCCTCCAGAATCACATCGGCCCGCTCCAGAGCCCGCAGGGTCAGCCTTTCGCAGGGGTGGGAATTGACGACCGTAAACAGATCGTTGAGGCGCCGGATCTTCTCGGCCAGGGAGGCCTCGGCCAAAATCCATCCGGCCCTGAGGCCGTGCAGTCCATAGGCTTTCGTCAATCCGCTGGTGGTGATGAATCGCGGAGAAAGACCATGAGCGCTGCCCTGCCCCTGAGGAAAGAGAAACTCCAGGTAAATCTCGTCGACCAGAATGTGGAAATCGTAACTCTCCGCCAGATCGGCCAGACTTTCCAGGGAGGCAGTGTCGGTGAGCGTTCCCGTGGGGTTATGGAGATTGGAAAGGATGAGTAGGCGAGTATCAGCGCCTAGAAGCCGTTCGATCCGACCCGGATCGATCCGATAGCCGTCTTCCGCCCGGCGCTCGAAATACTGAATCTGTGCCCGAAAGAAGGCGGGTAACTTGTGCAGAGGCTCGTACACGGGGCTTTCAATGAGCACCTGATCCCCCGGCTCGAGCAGGGTGGCACAGACCAGATGGTTGGCCATCGACGTGCCGTGTGCGAACACGACCTGTTGCGGATCCACCCGGTAACGCTCTCCGATTTGAGCCAGAAGCGGCGGCCAGCCGTCCAGGTTGTCTCCCGAGTAGGCGAAGTCTTCGGAGCGCGCGGCCAGCAACTGGGGAGGGCACTTTCGCACACTGCTGTCGGCCAGGTTATAGCGAACGCCAGCCCGGGACTTGGCCCACTCGATGTAAGGGCTTGCTTTCAATCGGCTCATCTTCTCCACCAATAGTACACGGGGATCCCGATCAGGATAAGGCTCGCACCCAGCACCGCGTTCCCGGGGTTCCAGGCGACGGAGCCGAGCACTACATAAGTGGACGCCAGAACGAAGGCCCCGGGCACCCACGGGTAAGCGGGGACACGGAAAGTGGAAGAGTCTCCGCCACGGGACCCTCTCTTTCGGTAGACAAACAGAGTCGAGGCAATCGCTGCAAAAAAGATCCAATCTCCGAAAACCACATAGTCCATGAGCTGACCATAGGTGCCGCTGCAGGTCAGAACCACGGCCCATCCGGCCTGCAGCCAGATGGCATTGGCCGGTGTCCGGTAGCGGGGGTGGAGGCGCGAGGCCCAGCCGAAAAACACGCCGTCTTCACCCATCGCCTGGTAGACACGCGGCGTGGCCAGGATGACCAGGCTGAGGACCCCGAACGTAGACACAACAATACCAGCGCCGATCAGGCTGGCCCCCACTTCACCCAGAAGCCGCAGCATGGCCTCCGTAGCTGGAGCCTGCGACCCGGCCAACCCCTCCACGCCAAGGATATTCAGGTAGACCACATTCACGAGCAGGTAGGTCGTTACCACTATGGAGACTCCCATCAGCAGTGCTCTTGGAAGGTTGTGTTCCGGTCGGCGAATCTCTCCGGCTATGAAATTCGTACTTTGCCAGCCGCTATAGGCAAACAGAACCGGGACCAAGGCTGCGCTCAGGGCACTCCACGTGAGACCGGGGCCGGGGGTCGTCACGGCGCTCGGAGGCGCCACCGGATCCACCCGTCCAAACTGGATCAAACCCGCAACAATGAGCACCGCCAGTGCTGCCAGCTTGAGCAGCGTGAAGATGTTTTGAGTCGTGGCGCCTGGTTTCGTGCCCAGGTAATTGATCACCGAGAGCGAAACGATGGCCCCCACTGCCAGGGGCAGGGTCAACTCGGAAGAAAGACGCAGCAAAGCGATAGCATAACGGGCAAACACCATGCTCACAGCCGCAATCCCACCAGTGTGGATGACCAGCAACAGGGTCCATCCATACAGAAAGGCGGGAAGCGGGCCAAAGGCATCGCGCAGATAGGCATATCCTCCACCAACTTTGGGATTGGAGGCTCCGAGTTCCCCAAAACAGAGAGCACCGGCCATGGCAATGGCACTTCCCAGCACCCAAACCAACAGGATTCCGGACGAGGTACCAACGCGTTCGGCCACGATCGCCGGGCTCACGAAGATGCCGGCCCCGATGATGCCTCCCACGACCGCCATGGTGGCATCGAACAGCCCCAGCCGGCGCAGATAGCCTGACGATTCCGACTGGCTCATGGCTTCTCCCCCTCGAAAGTGAATACGGCGTGCCCGGCCGCGATGGCCCTCAACAACACTTACCTGAAGAAGCACCTAAAATCCGAACAAGCCCGACGCACGTGCCCCTACGCCACTCCGGCGGGATTGAAATAGTCGGGTTCGGCGCCTTCTTTCCACTTGATGTTGCAGCCGATGCTGGGTTTTTGCGGCTCGGGAATTGGTTTGCCTGCCAATACGGCGTCGACGCCGCTTCGCAAGTCGGCGCCGGTGACGGGAATGCCGGAATCGGGTCGGCTGTCGTCGAATTGTCCGCGGTACACTAGCCGCTGGTCCTTGTCGAAAACATAGAAGTCCGGCGTGCAGGCCGCTCGGTATGCTCTAGCAACTTCCTGTGTTTCGTCGTAAAGATAGGCGAACGTGTAACCGCGCCCTTCGACTTCGTGAATCATTTGCTCGGGCGAGTCTTCAGGGTGAGTACTGACGTCGTTCGAGCTGATCGCGACGACCGCGACGCCTTTGGCCTGACAATCACCTCCGAAGTTGGCGAGTTCGGCGGCAAGGTGTTGCACGAACGGGCAGTGGTTGCACATGAAAACGACGACCAACGCGGGCGCGTCCTCGAAATCCGACAATGAAACCGTCGTCCCGTCGACGTTCGGCAACGAGAAATCAGGCGCCTTCCTCCCCAACTCCAACATCGTGCTTGCTGTCTTGACCATAGCCTGTGACTCCGTTTGATTTTACTTTCGCTTTTCCCGGCGGCCTAGAATCCTGTAAGTCCTTTATTATCAATGGTGGGCAGTACTGGACTCGAACCAGCGACTTCCTCCTTGTAAGTTCGTCCTACAACCCTTTATCCACAGTACTTTGCGGGTTACAGGGGGGGTCAGGAGCGGTCAGGAAGGGTCATTATAGCGCACTTCCGCACCCGATCCGCACCCAGAGGGGCAAGGGGGGGGTACCATGAAGTCGGAACTTTCTGTGTATATGAATATACAGACCAACAGTTGGTTTTTTTCTTTTTTTTCTTTTTTTTTCGGAAGCGGAGAGCACTAACCTGATTAACCGCAAGATCCGCCTGTGATTTTGCCGCCTCAGTGCGTTTTCTCTGCCCAACCCATGCCCAGGGTCATCTTCACCCTTTAATCACCTCAGAACGCAAATACGGGCGATGTTGGTCTGTGTACAGTTCTGTTCGGCATCCCTGCAAAAACGCCAATACGCATCTCAAGGCAGCGTTTTGTGGTTGATGAGCACAAAACGCAACGAATTCTGACCCGAAAAGCCACCCGCTGGTGCCGACCGTCACAAGTATTCAGGGGAATGGTGACTTAGAATGCTCCACAGCTAGAGGGCTCCACAAGAAATGAGACTGTTTCGGGCCCCGCCCCTCCTCGGGGCCCGGCTGATAATTCTAGCCCTCTCTCCTTGCGAGGTCTGGGCTCGTAATCCCGCAGCGTAACAATCCTTTGTTTGATTTGCTCAATAGATGACGAAAACCGTACCTATCCGCACCCTGCGGTTTTTCAGGTGGGCAGGTGTTTCTCCTTCACTCCTGTAACTAGTTGACGAGATGGTACTTACAGCACCAGCACAATGGGAATTCAGAAGGATGCAGGATTTCATGGTGGACTCCGCAATGCCTTTTATCCACGGTACTTTGCGGGTTGTAGGGGGTGTCAGGTGCGGTCAGCGCGGATCGTTAGAGCCCACTTCCGAGCCCTGGGCGCACCTTGCGGCGAACTGCTTCCTCCGCTGTGCAGTTTGCAACCGCTAGGCACCAACTCTCGGTTGATGGCTACGACGGCAGCCTCTCGAAAAGGGCTGTCGATGTCACCATCAAACGGCATGAGATATATGTGACGGTGAATTGGCGAGCCGAGTCATGTCCCAGGTTCCGCCGGTCCGGAATCTGGGAATTGAGTCATTGCCCTGGCCGACCAGGAACTACGCCATAACCCCGAAGCCCGCGCCAAGGCCTCACACGTGCTGGAAGAACAAGTCAAGCCTCGCGCCGAGCAGTCTTAGCCGGAGCCAAGCGTTGGGCTCCACCTTCTATGCGTGCATCACTTCGGCCCGGGTCGCTCCAGAAACGCAACATGATCCCCGGGACGTGGGCCTAACATGCCGACCCAGCCCGCCCGGGAGACCCTTGCCACAAATTCGTATCCCTCCGAACGAGCCTGTGCGATTTCTGTTTCAAGTGTAAACTCTTCTTCAGTCGAAACCACCAAATACTGATAGGATGCCAATGGATCAAATGATTTCTCAAGCACAACGAAGACCGCGTACCCGGAAAACGCCGCCGCTTTCACCAGAATGCCATTAGGGAGTAGGCGAAAACCCTTGGCTGCGGCTTTGTTGATCTTCTTCTGTAGGGTCGATAGCTTCTTGTTGCTGAGTAATTGATATTCATATCCGGTGGTTGGATCAGTACCTTTTTCCATCTTCAATAAAAGACTGGCTGCAAAAGCCCCTCTCTCGAATGTAGAGACCGAGGTTAAACGGTACCCTTTAGCTGCAGTTTCGTTGACCCTTCGCTGAACGTCGGCGATGTCATGGCCATCGATTGAGACGGTGTCCGTGGGCTGATCGGCAGATTCGGGACGTGAAGCAGAGATGGGCCGCTCAAGAAAAGCAACGTAGGAGTCCGCAAACGGATCATCGCTTCGCTGAAGCACGCGCCTCAATTCGTAACCCTCCTCAGTCGTTTTCTCAATCTCCATATCCAAGGAGCCTCTAATCTGCGTCGATAAAACCAGGTAGTCGTAAGATGCCGGTGCATCAAGTGTCTTCTCGACAACCGCCATAACCTCGTCTATCTGTGCCCCCAACAGGCCGCCGAGCAAAGATCCAGACGCTGTTTTGGTCTTAGGAACGGCGGCGTGAACCAGCTGAAAACCTTCGGACGCAGCTTTATTCAATTCTTTCTGCATGGTCGAGACTTTGGTGGTGCTAAGCACCCGATGTTCACACCTGGCTCGTGACTCCGCCCTCTTCTCAAGTGTGACAACGGATGGATCGTCATCCGTATCGCTCTTGAAACAGTAACCCAGGGCGGCCGCCTTGTTGAGTTGCTTCTGAATCCAGGATGGCTTTCTCCCGGTGGATGTGATCGTCAGGGGAGGATTCGAGACCTCTTCCACCAGCTTCTCATCGTGACTGGAAGATGCTCGGTTCTTCAGATCTTCTATGTGAGCAACACGATCTCCAGCAGATGTTGCACTCGGTACAGTTACCGGGCGCTCCAGGAAGGCAACGTAGGGCTCCGCAAGTGGGCCCCTGCCGCCTCGGGTGAGCTGAACTAAAACTTCGTAACCCTCAAGAACAGCTTCCAGAATCTCCTCGTCCAACGTGGAAGCCCTTTGAGTCGATAGAACCAGGTATTCGCAGGGCGGCGGTGAATCAGGCGTCTTCTCAGCGACTACCAGAAGGTCGCATCCCACATAAGGGGTTCTTTCGAGAACGGCGAAGGGGACCAACCGAAAACCGGCGTCCGAAGATTGTTTCAGCTCCCCCTGCAAGGTCGAGATTCGGCTGGTGCAAAGTGCCCGGTAGTTGTAGGGTTTCGCAGAACCCTGTGTTCTTTCAAGAACCGTCTGAACCGAGTGTCCAACAAAGGTGTCCCTTTCGTTGAATCCGTGGGGGATCAGCCGAAAGCCTTCGGCACCAGCCTGATTCAACTCGTTCTCCAGACTCGAGACTTTATCTGTGGTCAGTATCCGATATTCGCACCTCTCGGACGGCTCGGCATTCATCTCCAGGTTGACGACGTCCGGATCAATTCCCGAACTCCCCGTGATGCAGTAGACCCGATTGGTGGCCTCGTCGAGCTGCTCTTGGATCTTAGAGGCTTCCTGGCCTCTCAGATCGATCGTGTAACTGCGAAGCTCGGCTGTGGCTGTTGTTGGCAACTGTTGGAGAGGCGGGGGAACGGGCTCAACACCTTCCTCCATGACCACCAGAGAATCGTTGCCGCTCGCCCCGACCACAGAGTATCCATTCGCGGCGGCCTCGAAGATTGCTTCTCGCAGGGTCGTTGTGCGCCCTTTTGCATACAACGAATACTCCGGGGCCGGCTTCCTGCCCGGCTCTCTTTCCATGACCACCAGCAGGGGTTCTCGGAATATGGCTCGCGGGTGAGGTCGGAAGCCCCTCGCCGCAGCTTGATTCAGCTCTTTTCGCATCGTGGAGACCCGGTTGGTCTCCAGCACCTGGTATTCATAGGTGGCTTCGGGGTCGGGAATCCTCTCCATAATGCCAACCAGTTCCGGGATGGCAACCGGCGAGGTGAGAAGCAGCCGGTAACCTTGGGAGGCAAGCTGGCTGAGTTCTGCCTGCAGAGTCGTAGTGTCCCCGTGTACGATCAAACGGTAGCGGTCGCGCAAGGCGTCGGCTTGCTCCTCTGTCGTCCGAAGTGTTGGCCCGGAAGTCTTCTCGCCGATCAGAATGTGCTGAACGTTCCTGACTGGCTGCCCGTCCCGTTCCACGTCCTGGCTCCGGCTCCCCAGTCCGACAACATCATAGTACTCCGCAGCCAGTTGTCTCAGCGCGACTCGTAACGGTTCCCGGTTCATCCTTCCGGCCGGGCGCGGTGTCTCATGGGTTAGCTCGGTGATGCGGACCAGGTCATAGTCGGTGGAAAAGGCCTTGACGACGTACGTGTAGTCCGAAGCCGAGCCCGCGGTCCGCTCCAGCAGCAACACGATCTCCGGTCCACTTCGGAAAACCCCGGCTGGCACGAGACGAAAACCCAGCCTGGCGGTCTCCGTCAGATCTTCTTCCAGGACAGCAAGGACTTCGCCGGAGACAACCCGGAACTCACGCGGGCGTGGTGGCCCTGCTTTCAGAAGCACCAGCATCTTCCCGGCCGTCCAGGTGGCCGAAACCTGGTAGCCAGCGGAGCCCGCCAGGCTGAGTTCATTCTGCAGAATGTAGGTTTCTTTCGCCTCGAGCAACAGGTACGGCTGGCTCAGGTCGAGCTTCGATTGCTCGGTCGCCCCGAACGCAGGCGAGAGAGCACAGAACAGGAAGAAGGGCAAGCAGATCTTGCGATTCATCAGGATTCCTCCCAAAGAAGATTGTGCTTTCATCGTTTCCTCACTCTCTTCTAAAGAAATGAGCGGAAACGGTTACGAGCCCGCCTTTGTGCGAATGTTCGACAATAAGCGGATGTGTAGTCGCCGGGGTGCCTGGACACTCGATGACCTGACAGGAACCCGCACCGATATCAAGAAAGTGGGCGCGAAGCTCGTCGTCGTCTTTTGGGGTAGGTGGCTGAGCCGGAACAACATTTGTGGATAGAGAAAGAACGAGCAGAATGCCGCTCGCCAAGGCGATTCGATGGCGCATTGGGTCCTCCAATCCTAGAGATCCATCCGATTTGGGACGAGTCGCTAGCTATTTGGTTGCTGCTTGCCTCAATCCTAGCAAGACGCTTGACAATACACCCGCTCCGGGCGCCTCGCTCAGCCGGGGACTTTGCTTTGAGTTCACGCAATAGGGGCGACGTTGGCTGAGGGAATCGAATGGCGACAAGTGAAATCTGTCATCTGCGCCGAGGTAGCCAGGCCTGGGTGGATTCCCCATGCCAGTGATGGACTAGTGGGCTGAACCTACTTGCCTGCTGTAACATCCAGTCCAGTAAATGAGTTGGTTTGGGCCTACCCCACTTTCGTGGACAGTTTTCAGCTTGCGATTTTCTGCTCCTGACGGCTCCTCCTTTCGAAGTGGATGGGTGACTGATAATCGAGAGACGAGTGCAGGCGATGCGGGTTGTACCAGCCCTCCATGAACTCGAAGACGGCCCTGCGGGCCTCGTCGGGCGTTGCAAAGTTGTTTCGGTCCAGCAGCTCGCACTCGAGCGTGGCAAAAAAACTCTCACACAGAGCGTTATCGTAACAGTCGCCCACGGATCCCATCGAGGGCCTCACGCCGGCCTTTCGACAGCGCAGCCCGAAGGCAATCGAGGTGTATTGGCAGCCCTGGTCCGAGTGATGGATCACCGCCACGGGACGGCGCTGACACAGGGCCCGGCGGCTGAAGGCATCGACAACCACGGCCAGGTAAAGAAAACCTGCCCGGGTAGAAACGTAGGTCAGGTCGGCTACCCAGAGCCGATTCGGACCTGCGGCCGAGAAGTCACGCTCGACCAGATCCGAGGCCGGCCGGGCCTTCTCATTGCGCACCGTCGTGGTGCGTTTCTTGCGGCGACTAACGCCCTGCAAACCCGCTTCACGCATCAGACGAGCGACGCGCTTGCGACCCACACGGGGTCCCTCTGCGGCCAGCTGGGCATGGATCCGGGGGGCACCGTAGGTGCCTCGAGAGCGTTCATGAATGGCTCGAATCCAGGCCAGCAAACGAACATCTTCTCGCACCCGAGTACTCATGCGACGTCGGCGCCACGCATAGTAGCCGCTGGTGGAGACACCCAGTACACGGCACAGGGTGGCAATCTTGTGCTCGGCCTGATTCATCTCGACGAACCCGAAGATCCGGACGGGATCGAGTTGGTCTCCCGAGCAAACCAGGCCGCGGCTTTTTTTAAGATCTCCCGCTCTTCACGCAGGCGACGATTCTCACCACGCAGCCGGCGCAGCTCGTCTCGTTCCGGGGTCGTCAGGCCGTCCTCACGGCGGCCCTCATCCAGATCGGCTCGGTACACCCAGTTGCGAATGGATTGCGCCGACGGCTCAAACTCACGCGATAGTGATCCCGGACTGCGCCCGGTTCGCACGAGTTCGACCATCTGGCGACGAAACTCTGGTGGATATGGTCGGTGTGTTTTTGGCATCGTAGACTCCTTCCCAAATGATTAGGTGTCCACGAAAACGGGTCAACTCCAGTTCTCCGACAAACGCTTGGTCACGACCCTGGTCCTGTGTGGCAGCTTTGCGCTGTTCGCTCTGAAAGCGACCACCTGCTCCGATGGCACCACTCCTACACCCACCACCTCGGTCGAGTACAACCAACCAGCAGCAGCCCCTATTGCCGCCCAGCGCCCTTATACCAGCAACGGAATCTACATACTTATGGACTCCAACAACGTGGTCAGGTATGTGGGCCGCGGGGATGTCCACAGCCGCATCAACGCCCACCTTGGCACTCCTGGAAAATCCCATCTGAACCCCTACATCGTCTGGGGAAACGACCTGACCTGGTACGAAAAGAGGTGGACCCGGAAAACTGGACCATTTGCTAAGGTGGCTCCGACCTGAATCAGAAAGGATGAGGAGTCATGGAAAAACGAAGGAATTTTTCAGCTCAGTTTAAAGCGAAGGTGGCACTGGAAGCGCTGCGAGGCGAGCACACCCTGAGCGAGCTGGCGGCTCGCTACGAGATCCACCCGAATATGATCACGAATTGGAAAAAGCGGGCCCGAGAGGGCCTGGTCGATGTGTTCGCGGGCAAAGTTGAGAAGCGTCAGAGAGGAAGCGAGGCGAAGACCAAAGAGCAGTACGCCAAGATCGGCGAACTGACGGTGGAAAAGGATTTTTTGTCCAAAGTGCTCGATCGCTGAGTGTCAAGGCCAGAAAGGCCGCGATCGAGCCGGAGCACCCGAGACTGAGCATGCGCAGACAATGCAGGCTGATGAGTCTGAACCGCTCGACTTTGTACTATGAGCCCAAAGGTGAGAGCGAAGAAAACCTGCAACTGATGAGACGACTGGACGAGCAGTTCTTAGAGACTCCCTACTACGGATCCCGGCAGATGGTCTATCACTTGAAACGGCAAGGCTACCAGGTGGGCCGCAAACGGGTTCGTCGCCTGATGGACAAAATGGGCCTGGCGGTCATCTATCCAAAGCCGCGGACCTCACAGCCGCACCCGGAGAATCGAGTGTATCCGTATCTTCTTCGAGGCTTGGCGGTCAGCCGGCCCGATCAGGTGTGGTGTGCGGATGTCACCTACATCCCGATGCGTCGAGGTTTTTTGTACCTGGTGGCGATCATGGACTGGTACAGCCGCCGGGTTCTGTCCTGGAGGCTGTCGAACACGCTGGAGCCGTTCTCTTGTTGCGAGGCACTCGAGGAGGCGCTCAACAGGTACGATCCCCCGGAGATCTTCAATACCGACCAGGGGAGTCAGTTCACCAGTGCGGAGTTCACGGGACTACTCAAAGAGGCCGGGGTGCGTATCTCGATGGACGGCCGGGGCCGCTGGATGGACAACATCTTCATCGAGCGGCTGTGGCGTTCACTCAAGTACGAATGCGTTTATCTGAACGCTTTCGAAACCGGGTCGGAGGCCCGCCGAGGGATCGGCCACTGGATCAATCTATACAACAGCCAGAGACCTCACTCGGCACACAACGGAGCGACGCCCGAAGAGGTGTACACTGGCTTGGACAAAAATTCTGAGAGGGGCCTCGCCCTCGGGCTCATCCCCTCTCAGAATTTCCCTGACTGGCGGCAACAAGAACTACGGAGTCCACCTTAGAAATGCCGCCGAGTGGTCCAGCCAATGGGGTCCACCTCTAAATGATGGGACTTGAGCAGGCTCTGATGGATCTCTACGGGGGTGCCAGCAGTAGCAGCTGGCAGACCCCTCTTCTGAACGAGGTGCGGCCGTACTCCAGAGCCAACGACCAGCGCTGCTTTTACCAGGGGGCCGTCACAGACGAGCTGTGGGCAGCGACGATGCAGAGACTGGGTTACAAGGAGATGCACCCGAGGACCCGGTTTCCAGAGTGTTACGCGAGCGCACCCGGGTCCTAGGCAGACGGTTGCTGCATCAAGCCGATGCCACGGCTCATGCATACTCTGGGCGATGGGCTTGGCCCGTGCAGTGTGCTAGTAGTACGATATCGACACCAATCACTCCTTAACTCGATGGAGCCCTCCTATGATCAGCCCCTGTTGGGTACCTGGCAGAACAATCATCGTCTTGACCTGTTTATTGTCGGCCCAGGTCTTGTCCGGCGTCGGACAGACCATTCAAGCAAAGGAAGTACGCAGCAGGTTTGGAAGGGGCGATTTGCGCTGGGAGCGCTTCCCCTGGAACAAGGGGCAGCGCTGAAGATCGCAGTCACGCAGGACCAGGTTCTCTTTGAAAGCACGGGGATCAGCGCAGTCACGGTCCCTGCTTCGGCGATCACGGGGATTCTCTATGACCATAAGGCCCACAACCTGGCAGGCCGCTGGCTGAAAGGCACCAAGGGAGTTTGGACTGCTGCTGGTACCCCGCTGGGCTTGATCGCTGCAGGACTTGTCATCGGAACAGGGGCTGCCGTCCTTGCACCTTTTGACGTTAACCACCACTTTATCCACATCGTCTGGATCCGTGAGGATCAGCCCGAATTGCTGGTCATAGAGGCGGAAGGCAATCAGTACGTTTCTCTTCTTGATGATCTCCAGCGCGTGTCCGGGACGGCTTGGACAAGCCTGCCGTCCGAAAGGAAGCAGGTGAGGAAAGACCTCAAGAAGGCGAAAAAGAAAAAGGTGGAGGTCTACCTGAACCGATCAGTCTGGTTCGCAACTACGAAGTTACCCGCCGGTCTCTACCAGACTGTTTTCCTGCAGAGGAAGGACGACAAGGGGCTCATGTGCTTTTTCCGCGGGACTGAAGTGAAACAGAAGACGTTGATGATGACGGCCTCGGTGAGATTGGTCTCGGAGACCAACTGGTTAGATTCTTCCCCAGGGGTTGTCTATGAACGACAAGGAGAGCTGGTGAGCCTTGTCAAGATTCTCCTCCCGGACCGTACCTTTGACTTTCGTTAGCCAGCGGATCCGAGGTCAGGGCTTACAGATCTTACACCCCCGGTACCCGGCATTGTGCGCCTCTTCCTTACTCCTGAACTCCCTGGTGCAGTTTTTGCAGTTGTAATACCGGCAACCCGAATCGTGGTAGATACGGCTGTTCACGTTGCCGTTGTAGACAGTGCCTGATTGAGAGCTGCTCTCTACGGATCTCTCCCAGCGCCCTGAGGCACCCATTCTCTGCTCCCAGGGCGGGATCGGATCCGCCAGGGACCACACCCCTACCCCTTCGGCCCTCGCCTGCAGCTCCGCATCGCCCAGGTAACTGAGTGACTTCCTCGTAACTCTGCCAGGGAAACTTGGCCGATGATGGGGATACACGTTGTTTCTCGGTTACTCCTTGAGTGAGGCAAGAAGCTGCTGCGCGGTCAGGGCCTGCTCCAGCCGCGCCAGTCTTTCTGTGAGACCTTGAATCTCTCGATGCTGTTTCTGGAGTTCGTTCAGCAGCATCGCGGGCAATTTCTGATACTCAACAGTTTTGACTTTGTCCGTGTCGTCGTGGACGACCATCTCTGGATACACCTCAGCCACTTCCTCTGCAATGAGGCCATATTGCAAACGACCCTCTCCGGAGTCGTACTCTTTCTTGTAACGGAAGGTCACAGGCCGCAGCCGCATCAGATTGTTGCTGGCCCTGTCCATGTCGTGGATGTCTTGTTTGAATTGCCGCGAGGAAGCACCAACAACAAGGACACCGGCGGCGAAGACATTGGCATGGCCTGAGTCACCAATCCGGATCGTGTTCGATTCCGCCGCCACGCCAGGGTTGCCGAGATAAATGTTGTTGTCTCCAGCTGTTAGGTTCAGTCCTGCCCCGAACCCAAGGGCAATGTTCGAGGAACCGGTGGTGTTGGAGATGAGTGCCCCGAACCCACTGGCCGTGTTCCGTTCACCGGTGGTGTTGGAGAGGAGCCTTTGCGCGATTCATACGGGCATGAGGAGTGGAGAGCTGGAAGCCTTGCGGTGGGGTGATATCGACTGGGAAGGGAAGTTCATTACCGTCCGGCGTAATCGCTATCGTGGTCGTGTCACCAGCACCAAAAACGACAGGATCCGGCGTGTGGACCTCTCGGACGCTCTCCTGGAGGCTCTTCACGACCACAGACGGGCCAAGCGTCAGGAGCGGCTCAAGAAAGGCTCCAGTGAGCTTCCTGTGTGGGTGTTTGCCAATCAGGAGGGCAACCCCGCCGACATGGCGAACCTGAAGACACGGCACTTCTTCAAGTGCCTGGCGAGGGCGAAGCTGCGACGCATCCGCTTTCACGATCTGAGGCACACCTATGCTTCGCTGCTGATTGGCAACGGCGAGTCACTGGCCTATGTCCGGGACCAGCTCGGACACTCCACCATCAAGCTCACAGTGGACATCTACGGTCACTTGGTTCCTGGGGCGAATCGGCAGGCAGTCAACAAGCTGCCGACTATCAAGGACGCACCAGCGGAGCCGATCAAGAAGGCCAGCAATAGCTGAGAATCTGGAAGGGCAAAAAAGAAGGCCGCCCGTTGAGGGACGAGCGGCCAATCTCAGGAGGGTACCTGTTATGAAGAAGGAAACCAATATTGGCAGTGTAGCGCCGCGAAGCCGCGAACACAATCCCAGTGTGTGCGGATGGAGAACCGCTTTAATCGAAGGCGCTGGGTGCCGTGGCCCGGCCTGTGGGTTTGTTACACATCCCCCTTCGATTTACTGGAAATCAGTCTTCGCATTCCACTTGTAAACGATTTGGCAGATTCCTTAGTCTGAAGAACTTGGTGAACGAAGGAATCCTTGGTGGTCCTGGCCCAGGATCTGCTTGGCAAGCAGAGGGTCGATGCCCCTAACCTCGCCGAAAATGCACCCTATCCGCACCCTGGTTCTGTCCAGGGTCTGTCAGTGGCGGACCCGGAAGTGATTAAGTAGTTGGAAAAAAGGACTTATAATGGTGGGCAGTACTGGACTCGAACCAGCGACTTCCTCCTTGTAAGGGAGGCGCTCTACCAGCTGAGCTAACCGCCCACGCCATCGAACGACCCGCCTAGGTTCAGCTATTTAGCAGGAGACTGTCAAGTGTTGTGCACAGCCGGTGACCTGAACTTGAGGCTCAACTTATTTTGGCTATCCGCTCTCCGTTTGGTAGGCTGCTTGACCACGGATTTCCAGACTTTCCCGGAGGGACGATCGGCTCTGTCCTGGATCAGATGGTGCACGCCAACTCCTCGGACTGGAAGCAATGGGTATGGTCGCTGGAGAAAGGATCGAGTCCATATGCAGAAGATTAGAATTGTCGTCCTGTTGGGATTATTCGCATTACTAGCATCAAATCGTCCTGGTTTCTCACAAGACTCAAATCGGGAAAAAGAGATAACCCGGTGGTTTAGTGATTCTCGATTCGGCATGTTTCTGACTTTTGGTTTGTACAGTATTCCCGGAGGTGTTTGGGAAGGAAGAATTGCCGGGCGAAATATGAATGCTGAGTGGATTCAAAAGCAAGGGAATTGGCCGTATGGAATCAGTGCCCAGGACTATCAGGCCCTGGCAAAACAATTTAACCCGACCAGATTTAATGCTGATGAATGGATTCGAGAAGTTAAGAACGCGGGAATGAAGTACTTTCTGGTGACGGCAAAGCACCATGATGGTTTCGCACTCTGGCCGAGTAAGGTATCCAAATATGATGTCGCAGACGCCACTCCTTTTCAGCGGGATATTTTGGCCGAACTGACGGAAGCCTGTAAGAAGTACGACATCAAACTGGGCTTCTACTATTCGCACTGGCAAGACTGGGAACACGAGGGAGGAGCCAAGCCGCCGGCTGATGTGTTTCACAGCATACCGAGGCCTGTGCAGGTAACTGATGAACAATTCCAGAAATACTGGCAAGAAAAGTGTATTCCTCAAGTCAAAGAGTTGATGGATTATGAACCTGCATTTTGGTGGTTCGATACCTGGGGAAACCCTGAAGTCTTAACCGATGATCGCGTGAACGAATTAATTAAGACGGTGAAAGATATTAATCCCAGCTGTCTGGTGAACAGCCGTATTGTGATGACGAGACCCGGCATTGCCGGGAAAGTCGATTATCTCTCGATGATGGACAACACATTTCCCGACAAATCAAATAAACAGGCATGGGAAACCATGGGAACCATGTCTGGATCATGGGGATACCACAAAGCGGATCACGATTGGTTCTCGACCAGGGACTTAATCAGCAAGCTGACAAACAATGCCGCTCGAAATGGGAATTTTAACCTGAATGTTGGAGCCAAGCCGGATGGGACCTTCCCGGCCGCAAGTATTCGCCGTTTGCGAGCGATTGGCGCATGGCTGTATGTCAACGGAGAAGGGATTTATGAAACCAGACCGAATCCGTTTGATCGTCATCCCGGTTGGGGTGATATCACCATGAAAGATCAAGGCAACGGTACAACCAGGGTCTACTGCTTTGTAGATCAATGGCCGGAGGACGGAAGACTGAGAATTCATGCGTTTATCCAGCCGGAGAAAGCTTATGTATTGGAGTCGGGTCAGGAATTGGAGTTTATAAACTGGCGTGGATTAACCATAAAACTTCCGCATGAACCTATAGATCAAAACGGTGACAACCATCGTTCTGGAGGTGGATAACAGCCGCTTTCAGCTCTAAACTCTCTTCCAGGCCCACTATGAATCCAGAGCGTCTCAAGAGAAAAACAACCAGAGCGCGGCAGGGACTAGTCCTGCTCGCTGGCATCACACCTGGCGTGGAGCCTGTCCAGTGCTCAGGAGCAAGAGATTCCGCTCCTCTCCAGCCAGCATGACCACAAGTTCATCTTCAATCCTAGAGCTGAGGCGACCAGGGAGCCTCACGCCGCAGAGACCATCTTTCAGGGCACTGGGCGCAACCCCGGGTCTGCTGCCCACCCCAACGCCCCGGGCCGGGTCAGGACCGACGCTCCCGCTCAGCATGAACTGGCCACGGAGTACGGTCGAAGCCCCCGGGGCGAACTGACCGGAAGCCAGCCGGCACCGCTCCTGGTAGCCGGATCCGCGCTTTCAAGATGTCATTCGTCTCAGCGACGATACAGGCAGCGACGACTTTCCAGTCATCGCCTCCAATCCAGCCAATCGGGAAGAAGTCTGGGTAGCCTGGACCAGTTACAGAGGGCGGCGCGATGAAATCCACCTGACCCGGCGCGACCCGGACACGGGACAATGGGGAACCTGGAACCTGGTGCCCGGAGTGAGTGGTGACGTGTGGCGGCCTTCGGTGATCCTGACGGGTGAGCGAGCCTGGATCATGTGGTCCCAGCAGGATCTGTTCGCGGCTAATTTCGATCTCTTTGGGCGCTGGTTTGATGGCCGCCAATGGGGCCCCCTGGTGCACCTTACCAGCAACCCGGAAGGGGACTTCGATCAGACTGTGGCTGTGGATGGCCAGGGGCGACCTCCATCTGGCCTGGCAGAGCTTCCGAGAGGGTCAGTCGGAGATTTTCTACCGTCGACACGACCTGGCCGGCTGGGGCCCTGAGGTGCAGGTTTCGAAGAGTCCAGCTAACGACTGGGCGCCTTCGCTGGCCGTGGACTCTCGGGGAACCGCCTGGGTGGCGTGGGACACCTACCGGGAAGGGAACTACGACGTGGTCCTGAAGCCGGTCCTGGACGCAAGACCCGGGAAACTGCAGGTCGTGGCTGGCTCCGGACAATTCGAAGCACGGCCCAGTCTTCTGGTAGATCGGGAGGATCGGGTTTGGGTGGCTTACGAAGTCGGAGAATACGGCTGGGGAAAGGACCAGGGGCTGCTGGTCGATCCGAATCGAACCCCGGGAGCCATGCTCAATCTCCACCGTCAGGTCAAGGTTCGTGTGATGGGGCGACCGGTCCGTGAGGCCGAGCCCGAGATCGCCTCCCTCTTTCCTCCCCGGCGCTGGAAAGTTTTCGTCCGGACCGATCGACCTCACTTGAGCCACCCGCTTCTGTGGATGAATGGAAACGGGCGGATTCATCTGGCAGTCCGGAAGCTGGAGAGGCCCGAGAACGGAAGCGAATACTGGCGGCCGTATCTCCTGACCATGACCCAGGGTGGGTGGAGCAGTCCAGTAGCGTTCCCCTACAGCGTGGGACGGAGCGCGATGTATGGCGCTGCGGCACCGGCCCCTGGATCCGGTCTGTGGGTGAGCTGGGCTCGGGATCATTTTCCCACCTTCCGCAGTGCCGTGATTCCCCCGGCAGAGACGATGATCGAGAATGTCTATGCGGCCCGTTTTGTTTCTGAGGAAGGGAGGGGAGTCCGGCTTGGAGACCCCTTTGAGGCGGCGTTCCAGGTCCGGGAAGCGGGACACGAGAGCGAAGACGACGATGTCCGGCGCATCCGCGACTGGCGGACCCTGGTCAGAGGAAAGAGCTTACAGATTCTCCGCGGCGATACCCATCGTCATACGGAGTTTTCGCTGGATCTGCGTGGTGTACCGGACGGATCCGTACTCGACTTCTATCGCTATATGCTGGACGCGGCCTCAATGGACTTCGGGCTCATCAGCGATCATCAGTACGGGGCCGACCGGGAGTACTGGTGGTGGCTGGAAGAGAAACTGGCCGACTTGTTCCACTCTCCGACCGGCTATATTCCGCTCTTCGGATACGAGCGCTCGGTGAGCTTCCCCAACGGGCACCGGAACGTCGTTCGGTCCAGGCGGGGGATTCGAGCACTGCCCTTCTTTCAGCAGGTCACAGATGCCTTCCGGCGGCACAATGCTGTCTGGGGAGACCTGCTTTCCCAGGATACCCGGCTTCTCTACGAGCATGTCCGGCTAACCGGCGGCGTCACCATTCCGCACACCAGTGCCACCAACATGGGGACGGACTGGCGGGACCACGATCCCGAAGTGGAGACGCTGGTCGAGATCTTCCAGGGTGATCGCCACAGCTACGAGGCGGCGGGAACTCCGTTGTCTGACCAAAAGGATCTCTGGGAGGAGGACCAGCCGCCCGCTATCCGATCCGAAGGCTATGTTGCGAATGCCTGGAAGAAGGGCTATCGACTGGGAGTCATTGCCAGTTCCGACCATGTGTCGACGCATATCTCCTACGCCATGGTCTGGACTGAAGAGAGAAGTCGCGAGGGCATTCTGGAGGCCATGAAGAGCCGCAGAACCTACGCGGCCACGGACAACATCATTCTTGAATTTCGAATCGGGGAACACTTCATGGGAGAGGAGTTCACTGCCTATGAGGTGGATCCACTCAGCATCCGAGCAGTCGGAACCCGGCCTTTTTCCGAAATCGAGATCCTCCGCAACACACACTCGATTTACCGGCAGGAATTGAAGAGTAGGGAAATAGATCTCACCTATCAGGATCTAATCCCCGAAGCCGACCTGAACTACTACTATGTACGGGTGCGGCAGGAAGATGGCCAGACTGCATGGAGCTCTCCCATCTGGGTCAATCTGGTGACCAGCAACCGGTAAACGGAAAACCGGGAACCAACCAGCATCGGTCAGCGTTATACTTCAGTGAAGGATCCAGAAAGGGGACCAGACATGGGACGGCCCGAGTCGCGAGACAAGTTTCATCCCCCGACCCTTGAATTCGAAGAAGAGCTGGACGAGAAAGAGTTGTTCGAACGTGCCATGGAAGGCGTCCGACCGCTAGCCGGGCAGCAGAGGGTGATCCCCCCGGCCGCCAGGCGGGGCAAGCTGGAGCCGGTGAATCCCTCCGATCTGATGGAAGAGGCACTCGAGGACGTGAAGGAGTTCGAGTGGCCCTTTGCTCCAGGCTATGTGGAGGGTGGGGACCTGCAGTGGAACCGGCGACTGCTGCGTCGGCTTCGCAAAGGTCAGTTCACAGTACAGGCCGAACTGGATCTGCACGGCTACAGCCAGCAGGAAGCTCGGCGGGAACTGCACCGGTTTCTCGAAGAATGTGTCAGTCGAGGTCTGAGCTGTGTACGGATCATCCATGGACTGGGTCATCATTCACCGAACCAGACCCCGGTCCTCAAAAAGCGCCTTCCTGAATGGCTACTCTGGAGGCAGAACGCTCAGTTTGTGGCGGCGTTCACATCAGCCCCGGCTCTGGATGGAGGAGGGGGAGCTCTCTATGTGCTTCTCCGCAAGAAGAGGTAGGCTCGGCCCCGGTAGTCCTGCCATCTCCTGAAGCTCGGCACGCCAGTAAGACGCTCCCTGTGTCTTGAATTTGCGATCTGGAGTCATTCCTGTGTGAGCTTCATTTCGTTTTTCAGGAAATCCTTGATCCTCTCGGCCAGCTTGAGGGGGATTTCGACGGGGCGGTCGCGGAGCTTCTGGCTCAGCTGAGAACAGGAGCGATAAGTATTCAGGAAGTGTACACAGGGCGGGCAGTCGGCCAGATGCTCTTCCAGACGCCGAGCGGTTTCGGGATCGAGATTGAAATCCAGAAAATCATCCAGAAGCTGGGTGCATTCTCGACAGGTCACATATTCGTCCATGCTCATCGCCCCTCGAAGTAGGTAGAAAGTTTCTCTCGAACGAAAAGCCGAGCTCGGTGGATGCGAGTCTTCGTGGTTGCCTCCTTCAGATCGAGCAGGGTTGCAATCTCCCGGATGGAGTATCCCTCCACATCCCGGAGTACGAGCGGTATCCGGTACTCATAAGGAAGCGACTGAATGGCATCATAGAGCCGCTGAGACAACTCACTATTGAGAGCTATCGATTCGGGATCGACCGGCCAGTCATTGATCAGAGTCTTGTGGTACCCGTCCCGGTTGAACTGGGGAAGCTCGTCTTCCATCTGCACTTCCCGCTCTCGCACGGTCCGGTGTTTTCGGAGCCACATGATGCAGTTGTTAATGGCAATGCGCTTCATCCAGGGCCATAGATGACTTTCTTCGCGAAAGGTTCCGATTTTCCGGACTACCTTGAGCAGCGTTTCCTGGAGGACTTCTTCGGCGTCGGCAGGATCTTTGAGGTAGTTGAGAATAACTCCGAACAGTGGCTTGGAATAGCGATTGACAAAATCATCAATGGCCAGGGCGTCTTGAGCCTTGAGCCCGTCAATGATGGACCGCTCGTCGGTGGCTGATGCCTTCATGATATGATCCAGTCGATCCTACTTAAGCACACAAGGGACTGCCAAGCAAGACAGCCACACAATGGATCCCTGCCGGACGCGCATCCCCGCCCTGATCAAAAAGGTAGTTGCCTCAGGAGCTCTTCTCATCTTTTTGGGACCGGTTCTGTGCCTTGACTCCCGGGCGATGGGGTCCTCAAATCAAGGGCAGGAGATTCCAGACTTCTATCGTCAGTTTGTGCGGAGGGAAAACGTCGGCACCTCGGCTCGGGCGGAGTTGCGTAACGGCCTCAAAGTCATTGTCGAAGAATATGCGGTTCGCCCCGTTGCCGCCGTCACCGTAGTCGTCGGGACAGGGTACGCAGACGAAGACGCCTCCAGTCTGGGAGCCGCCTCTGCGCTGGCCTGGTGGATTCGCCTTCACTCTGCGCTGGCTGAGAAGATCGCAGAGGAGGGAGGCCAACTGGAATCAGAAGCGTCTGCCCGGCAAACGCTTTTCACCGTTGTCCTGCCTGCTGCGAACCTGCTGTCGGCCCTGGACATTCTGGCCGGCCTGGTGGACTCCTCTTTACTCAAGGAGGTTTCCCTGGATCAAATCCGAGTTCCGGCCACGACCGGCAGAGGACACGAAGACTGGCTCACTTTTCAGGGTGCTGAAAGGAGACTCTGGGAACTGGTCAATCCGGAGTTCGGATCACGGGTCGCAGCCCTGGAAATCGCGAAGGTCCCCGTCCTGGGAACCGACCTGAAATCTGAGTCCCTGGCCCAGTTTCATCGAGACCACTATCAACCCGGCAACCTGAGCATCATTGTCTCCGGGGGGATCGTGCGAGAGCGGATACTGGCCAGGATCGGCGAGCTCTTTGCCAGGCTGGGGAATACAACGGTGGCCGCTTCCCCTGCAACCGCATCTGTAGAGCAACGGCGCTTTCGCTATGAGTACCGGCGCGAGGAGAAGGTCCCCCTGCAATGCCTGTTCGGCTATCGGGTTCCGGGGCGCGCACATCCGGACATGCCGGTTCTGCAACTGGTTCAGGCTGCCCTCTCGGGATCCCGAGGGCTACTGGTTTACCACCTGGTCCAAAAGGGACTCGCTTTCAATGCAGACGTCAGGCGCTGGCCTTCGGCTCAGGGAGGACTCTTTGCCATACTGCTCTTTCCTAATGGGGAGAAGATCGACGAGGCAGAAGTCCGGCTTCTGGCATTGCTCCGTTCGATTTCTGAGAATGGCCTTGAGCCACACGATCTCGTACGCGCCAAAGCGCAGCTGGTCCGACAATACATGGCCCGGCTGAGAAGCCACCAGGAACGAGCACGGATTCTCTCCGCTCAGGCCCGCGAAGAGAACTGGTCAGATCTCAACGAATGGCCTCGTCGTGTCTCCATGCTGACGAATAAGCAGGTCAAGAGAGTCGCGAGCCGCTACCTGAGCCGCGATAACCTGAGTCTTCTGGAGTCTTTTCCTGCCTCCGGCCCCCTCAGGCAATTCACCACGGAATCGCTGGCCGAAACACTGGGCCTGCTGGTTCCCGTAGCCGTAGCAGAAGTGCAGAGAGACCAGCAAGTACGCTGGGATGGGCCGGCCGCCAGCTTCAAGATCGCAAAGATCCCCCAGCGCAAGCAGGGATCCTCCCTGAAGAGGACATCCGTCCTCAGAGGCCCTAAGATTTTTGAGGAAGAGGAGCACACCTGTCCACTCATCGACATTGGCGTTTTCTTTCCCGGCGGAAGAGTTCAAGAAACGGAGGCGAACCAGGGACTGACGGAGCTCATGCTTCGCTCGCTGGTCACGGGCACGGCGGAAGGCAGTAACTGGAGGACCTGGGAGGCTCTGGAGGAACAGGGGACGGCCATTGAGATCGTTAATGAGCCCGACTTTTTCGGCTTCCGTCTCCAGCTCTTAAGCCAGCATCTCCAGGACACTGTGGCCGAGTTTACTCGATGGCTGCGGGCCGGCCGCATTACATCCGAGCAAATTACTGCATCCCGCCAGGTCCTGTCGATCCTGCGGCAAGGAGAGCAGAGAGACCTCTTCTCGGCGGGCCGTCTGGCCATCCGCAAACAGCTATTTCCCGGGCATGGATACGGCATGAGCCGCTTTGGGGATGAGAAGAGCCTTGCCAGCCTCGATCTGGAGGCCGTCCAACAGTGGTACGCGGATCTGATGAAGGGTGTCCATCCGCTGATTGTCCTCTACGGAGATGTGGAGGGCACCGCTTTTCTGCCCGATCTGATTCCTCTTCTCAGCAGTTCCAAGTATCGGTATCGGAGCAAAGAAGACCACCCGACTCCCACACAGCAGAGCCGTCCTCGTTTACTTCAGATCGGTGAAAACTGGATTTTCGGCGGTGTTCCCGGCCCGGCCCAGGGGACCCGGGCCGACTGGACTCTGGACGTGCTGGGTAATCTTCTGAGATTGAAGCGGTTCCGCCCCGACAAGCCCGGGCAGGAACAACTCCCCACTCATATCAAATCGCAGCGAGATGCCCTCTTTGAGGCGGGAGTCCTGTTTTTTGGCAGGCCAAGCCCGTCCTCGGAATCGGAAAGGCGAGACTTTTTCCGGCAACTGGCGGGTTTGGGTCAGACCCGGGTCACCGAGCAGGACGTTCGAAACAGCATCGTTCTCACCATCACCGACTATCATCGACAGCGGGGTAGCGGACCGGATTACCTGCTGGACCTGGCCCGGCACCTGCTGGCCGGCGAGAAAACTGACTACCAGCGTGAGTACCTGACTACCATCCGATCTCTGCAGGCCGACGACCTGCGGGTGGCAGCAGCGCGCTTCCTGGGCCCCCTTGCTCACTTCAGCACGCCAGTAGATAATCCGGGGCAGCAATGAAAGCCGTCATCATGAGCGGCGGGCGAGGAACCCGATTCTGGCCTGCAAGCCGCTCCCGAAAGCCGAAGCAGTTTCTCCCTATCACCGACCGGAAAACGTTGCTCCAGCAGACCTTCGACAGGCTCTTGCCGCTGCTCTCGCGGCGAGATATTTTCTTTGTCTGCAGTCCCGAGTACGCCAGGATCGTGCACCGGCAGATTCCGGATCTGGCTGATGAGCAACTCATCCTTGAACCGGCATCGAGAAACACAGCACCCTGTATCGGGCTGGCTGCTCAGTACCTGGCCGAACACTTTCCTGATGAGGTGATGGCGGTCCTTCCAGCCGACCACGTGATCGGGGACATCGATACCTTCCACCGGGCCTTGGAAGCCGCTGAATCACTGGCCCGGAAAGACTGGCTGGTGACCTTCGGGCTCGAGCCGACGCGGCCGGCGACCGGTTACGGCTACATTGAGAGAGAAAACGATCTGGGTGTTTTCTCCGACTTTCAGGCCTATTCCGTGCGACGTTTTACCGAGAAGCCGGATCTCGAGACCGCCCGGGAGTACGTGCAGGGCGGACAGCACTACTGGAACAGCGGCATGTTTGTGTGGCGGACTTCTTCGATTCTGGAGGCGATCGCGGCCTCCCAACCCGATCTTTCCTCGGTCCTGCAGGAAGTCAACCACAGTAAAGAGGACCCGGCCCGGGCAACTCGACTCTTTGAAGGGCTGAGCAGCCTCTCCATCGATTATGCCGTAATGGAACACGCCAGCCGCGTGGCAGTCATTCCGGCCCGCCTGCAGTGGGATGATGTGGGAGACTGGAGATCCCTCTTCGATCACTTGCCCGGCGACCAGGAAGGGAATCACAGCAATACGGATGTGGCAACTCTGGACGCTCGAAACTGTCTTGCCTACAGCCGGGACGGAAAACTGGTCGCCTTGCTGGGTGTAAAGGACCTGGTCGTCGTGGACACGGCCGATGCCCTTCTGGTCTGCGATCGAAAACGAACTCAAGAAGTTAAGCAATTACTTAATATCATTGATGATAAACTACTGTAATAAAACTACTAATATCGATGGATGACTTGTCCCGCCTGGATAACCCGGATCTGATCAAGGGGATCGATTCCGGGAACATCTTCTCCTACCTGCACCGTTTTGATCGACAGGTCGCTCAAGCCCTGACACTCTCAGAGCAGCTCGATCCTGAGCAGTGGATGGTTCAGGGGGTTCCGCCCGGGCAGATCTTGGTCTCGGGAATGGGTGGCTCGGCGATTGGCGGTGACCTGGTTCGAGACTTGCTGGGTCCGGATCTCGGGGTCCCGCTCCTGGTGAACCGGAGCTATTCCTTGCCCTTTGTTGACTCCAAAACGCTGGTCGTCCTGTGCAGCTATTCGGGTAACACAGCGGAAACTCTCTCCTGTTTTTCCCAGGCTCGAGAAGCCGGAGCCAGGATCCTCTCGATCACTTCAGGGGGGCAGCTGCTGGAAGCAAGTCGACGCTACGGAACCCCCGCCGTGGTCATACCCGGAGGTTATCCGCCTCGTTGTGCCATCGGGTTTACCTCTGTCCTGCTGCTGAGTCTGCTGGCGAGGCTGCGTCTGGCACCGGATCTCGATGTCGCCGGATGGGGGTCCTGGCTTGAGGCCCGGGCCAAGGCACTGGGACCGGAGATTCCGGTCCGGGAGAACTCTGCCAAGCAGCTGGCAGAACGATTGCGGGGCTGCATTCTATTGATCTATGGCAGCCAGGGTCGGCTGGGGTCGGTAGCCAGAAGGTGGGCCGGGCAGTTTGCCGAAAACGGAAAACAATTCGCCCACTTCAGCGTGATCCCGGAGATGAATCACAATGAACTGGTCGGTTGGAAGCATCCTGAGAAACCGCTGAGCCGGCTGGCGGCGATCTTTCTGCGGGATCACGCGGAGCATCAGGAGGTCTCCAGGCGGTTTCAATTGAGCGTCGAACTGGTTCGGGAACGGGCGGGACACTGCGAGGAAGTCTGGTCGAGCGGATCGAGCTGGCCGGAGAGACTGTGGTCACTGGTTTTGCTGGGTGACTTCGCCAGTGTGTACACGGGAATCCTGAATCGCGAGGATCCCACGCCCGTCGAAGTGATTGAAGAATTCAAGCGCCGCTTGAAAGAGGAGTAAATAGGAGACTGCTGCGGATGAGGGCTAACTCTGAGATTTTTCGAGAATACGACATCCGGGGTATCGCCGACCGCGATCTGGCCTTCCCGATTTCGATCTCTCTGGGGCAGGCTGTTGGAACCTACCTCAAAAGAGGGGGACGGTCCCGCATTACGCTGGCCCGCGACTGCAGGCTCAGCTCAGAACGACTGGCCTCAGAAGTGGGGAGAGGTCTGCAGATGGCGGGCCTCGAAGTCATTGACGTTGGTGTGGTTCCGACACCATTGCTCTACTTTTCGCTCTACCATTTCGGAGATGTTGACGGAGGCGTGATGATCACGGGAAGCCACAACCCTGCTGACTACAACGGCCTCAAGATCTCTTCCGGCAAGAGCACGATTCACGGGAAGGAGATTCAGAAGATCGGGCGAATTCTCGAGAGTGAGGATCTGGAGCAGGGGAGTGGCGGCACCGAATTCCGGGACATCGAAGATCCGTATCGAAGAATGATCAGAGAACGAATCGGGCGACTGTCCAGACCACTTAAGGTTGTGGTGGATGCCGGAAACGGAACTTCCTCGGATCTGTCTCCCGCGGTCTACCGGGAACTTGGCTGTGAAGTGGTTGAGCTTTTCTGTGAGATGGACGGGAGCTTTCCCAATCACCACCCGGATCCGACGGTTGCCGAGAATCTGAAAGACCTGGTCGCTGCTGTGCAGCAAAACGAAGCGGACCTGGGCATAGCGTTTGACGGTGATGGAGACCGAATCGGGGCCGTGGATGATACCGGAAGGATACTCTGGGGAGATGAGCTGATGATTCTTTTCAGCCGTGAAATCCTGGCCCGACACCCGGGCGCCACCATCATTGGAGAGGTCAAGTGCTCCATGAATCTGTACAGACAGATTGAGTCCCATGGTGGAGTCGGCATCATGTGGAAGGCCGGCCACTCACTGATTAAGGCCAAGATGAAAGAAACGGGAGCGGCCCTGGCAGGTGAAGTGAGCGGTCATATCTTTTTTGCCGACGGCTTTTACGGGTTTGATGATGCAACCTATGCGGGAGCCCGGCTGCTTCAGCTGGTCGCGGACTCAGGGGGGTCACTCAGTCAACTGCTGGAGGATATTCCCCTGCTCTATAGCACCCCGGAAATCAGAGTGGAGGTAAGCGAAAGCGAGAAGTTCGAGATCGTTCGCCGGCTTCAGGAGTATTTCAGCCGCCATTACGAGACGGTTACGGTCGATGGTGTACGGGTCCTGTTTGAGGAGGGCTGGGGTCTGGTCCGGGCCTCCAACACTCAGCCGGCTCTGGTTCTGCGTTTCGAAGCGTCCACACCGGATCGTCTCGAGGGAATCCGGTCGATCGTCGAATCGAAGCTAGAAGGGGTCAGCCGGAACCTGGAGTCGCTGACATGAGGCCGCGAGTCTGATCCCATGCAGATCTCCTTTGCCAAGTGGCACGGTTACGGAAACGACTTCCTGGTTTTGGAGTCAGAATCCTTTCAGGAAAGCTGGTTCGCCGCGTTCACCAGAGCCATGTGCCGGCCCCATGTGGGTCTGGGGGCGGATGGCTGTGTCTTTGTACGAAAACGATCGGAATGTGATTTTGAGGTTCGAATTCTCAACCGTGACGGCAGCGAGGCCGGAATGTCGGGCAACGGTTTCCGTTGCGCGGCTGCCCAGATCCACCGTAGCGGTCAAAGTGCCTCATCCAGTCTGGTCCTGCACACGAGGAGCGGTAAGAAGGCCTATCAGCTGCTGGAGCAAGAGAGTGCCACAAGGTGGAGCTACCTGGCGGACCTGGGAGAGCCGCTCTTCTCCCCGTCGGAAGTCCCCTGCCTGATCGATGACAGAGAAGTGGTGTCGGAGTATCCCGTCCGAATCGAAGGTCAACAACTGCTGCTGAATGCTCTGTCTGTGGGCAATCCACAGTGTGCCATCCTTGTCGAGAAACAGCCGGGAGCAGATCAGTTTCGGCTGCTGGGCTCGAAATTGGAGATGCACCCCTTGTTCCCGCGGCGAACCAACGTGAGCTTTGTTCTAGTGGTCAACCGGAGGCAAGTAGCTATCCAGATCTGGGAGCGGGGTGTGGGACCCACTTCCTCCTCGGGGACCGGGTGCTGCGGAGCTGCTGTGACGGCGATCCGGCTGGGACGCGTCGATTCTCCGGTAAGGGTCGAGACCCGCACGGGAACTCAGCAGGTGGAGTGGAGTCCCGGGAAGAATGTGCTGCTGACCGGAGATGCCGAACTGGTCGCGGATGGGTCTTGTTACTGGGAACCCTGAAGCGTTCCAGGTTCCACGTTTCCATTGACTCGCCTCGGGTGTCCTGAGTAAGTTGTTACCTCTTTTGTCCCGGGTCGCCGGGTTGGAAAGGAAAAATACACCTCATGGGAAAGACCATCAGCATCGAAAGTGGTCGTTTACAAGTCCCCAACCATCCTGTCATTCCTTTCATCGAAGGGGACGGCATCGGGCCGGACATCTGGAAAGCTACCCGGAATGTCCTGGATGGAGCCGTCGCAAAGGCTTCCGGTGGTTCGAGGCAGGTCGAATGGAAAGAGGTTCTGGCCGGGGAGAAAGCCTTCGAAGAGACCGGTGAGTGGCTTCCCCAGACGACAATTGACGTCATCGCGGAGCATATCGTTTCCATTAAGGGCCCCCTGACTACCCCCGTCGGTAGAGGGATCCGCAGCCTCAATGTCACGCTCAGGCAAGTGCTCGATCTCTACGCCTGTATCCGTCCCTGCCGGTATATCCCGGGAGTGCCCTCCCCTGTAAAGGAGCCCGAGAGACTCAATGTCGTCATCTTCCGGGAGAATACGGAAGATGTCTACGCCGGTGTGGAATGGGCTGCCGGGACAGCCGAGGCCGATGACCTAATTGAATTCGCAAACGCTCGGTCTGCCAGCAAGATCCGGGCGGGATCAGGAATCGGGATTAAGCCCATTTCCGAATTCGGTACTTCGCGTCTCGTCCGTAAGGCTGTTCGTTACGCCATTGATCGAGGCCGCAGTCGAGTCACCCTGGTCCACAAGGGAAACATTCAGAAGTTCACCGAGGGTGCCTTTCGCGACTGGGGCTACCAGACTGTTCGTCGGGAATTTTCCGACACCTGCGTCGAGGAGGACACGCTCTGGAAGGCCTACGGGGGTCAGATTCCGGACGGCAAGATCCTCATCAATGACCGCATAGCGGATGCCATGTTTCAACAGATCCTGCTTCGGCCGGACGAGTACCAGATCCTCGCTCTCCCCAATCTGAACGGAGACTATCTTTCCGATGCCTGTGCGGCCCAGGTGGGCGGATTGGGGATGGCTCCCGGGGCGAATATCGGAGACCAGGTGGCTCTTTTCGAGGCCACCCATGGGACGGCTCCGAAGTACGCGGGTCAGGACAAGGTAAACCCGGGATCTCTGATTCTGTCCGGTGTTATGATGCTCGAACATATGGGGTGGCACGATGCCGCCGAGTTGATCAGTCAGGCGCTGGAACGAACCATTTCCCAGAAGAGAGTTACTTATGACCTGGAGCGCCAGATGGAAGGGGCAACCAGACTTAAGACGAGTGAATTTGGGGCTGCAATTTTGGAGAATATGGAAGCTAAAGTTAAAAGTTGAAAGTTGAAAGTTGAAAGTTGAGAGTGCAAAGTGGCTTCGAGTGCTTGAGCCGGGGGCGCTGAGTGGTGGACAGTTAGAAGTGGAGGAGTTGATGTGGAAGCAAAAGTAACGGTTGTAGGCGCAGGACACGTAGGGGCTACCACAGCGCAGAGGATTGCCGAGAAGGAACTCGCAGACGTCGTCTTGGTGGATATCATTGAAGGGACGCCGCAGGGCAAGGCACTGGATCTGATGGAGGCCGGTCCGGTGGAGCACTACGACACAAAGGTAACGGGGGCCAACACTTACGAGGCCACCGAAGGCTCCGACGTGGCCGTCATCACGGCTGGCCTGCCTCGCAAACCCGGCATGAGTCGTGACGACCTGCTGCTCAAGAACGCCGCCATCGTCAAGTCGGTCACGGAGAACCTGGCGCGCCGCAGCCCCAACTGCATCATCATCGTGGTCAGCAACCCGCTGGACGCCATGTGTCACGTGGCCAAATGGGTCAGTGGCTTTCCGCGGGAACGCGTCATCGGCATGGCAGGCATCCTCGACTCTGCCCGCTTCCGGACGTTCATTGCCATGGAACTGCGGGTTTCGGTGGAAAACACTCATGCCTTCGTTCTCGGGGGACACGGGGACACGATGGTTCCCCTGGCCCGCTACACAACCGTAGCCGGAGTGCCCGTGTCGGAGCTGATTGCGCCTGATCGTCTGGAAGCTGTCATCCAAAGGACCCGTGACGGCGGAGCGGAGATTGTGAAGCTGCTCAGGACGGGAAGTGCCTTCTATGCCCCCAGCGCAGGCGCCACGGAGATGGTGGAATCGATTTTGAAAGACCAGAAGAAGATTCTCCCCTGTGCCGCCTACCTGGAAGGAGAGTACGGCGTCAGCGAGCTCTTTATGGGTGCCCCTGTGAAGCTGGGACGCCGCGGAATGGAGGAAGTCTTCCAGATCAGCCTCACCACCGAAGAGCAGGCGGCAGTGCAGAAGTCAGCCTCGGCGGTGCAGGGGCTGAAGACGATTCTGCAGGAGAACGGGTACGTCTGATCATTTTCACGTTCCACGTTTCACGTTATTCTTCGAACGTTGGGACGCTGGAACATTGGAACCTTCCCCTAAAAGTCGTCTGCCTCGACGCCTGATCTTCTTTTCTTGATCTGCCCACGCTGCTTTTTCCGGCGGAGCCTCTCTTCCTTGGCGCGCCGGGGTTTTCGGGTGGGCCTGCGCGGCCTGGGCCTGTGCAGGGCTTGGCGGAGGAGGCGTTCAAAACGGCCCAGGGCAGCCTCTCGATTGCGCAACTGGCTGCGATGTTCCTGACTGTTGACCTGCAGCACTCCTGCCTGGCTGATGCGCCTTCCCAGGCGTTCCCCCAGTCGCTCCTTCTGAGCTTTGGTGAGGCTCGGGGACGCAGCCACATTGAATAGAAGAGTGACCCTGGTGCTGACCTTGTTGACGTTCTGCCCTCCGGGTCCACTGCTGCGGGAACTTGTAAACGAGATCTCCGAGGACGGAATCCGGAGGTCCCTGTGGATCTCTATCAGACTGCCATCATCCGGGCGGGTCATTCTTTCACTTTGCCAGAAACGTCCGAGTGGTTCCAGGCTGACCTGCATCAGAGCCCCTGGCGGAAGCCAGGGGCAGGAAGAGGCCCCCGACGGCCCCATCAATCCTGGTTGAAGGAAGGTTGCCTGTCCAGACACCGGTCCTTCAGCCTGGTCTCCTCCTGCTCTATCCAGGAGGCTTGCTGTCCCGACTTTGCCTTCCGCCAGGCAATCCAGCCAAAGAGAGTCAGGGCCACGATTGTCACGATTATCATCAACATCTCATTCTGCGTTTGCGCTCACCTGCCCAGCTTCTTGATTCTTGACTGCACAATAATATTGGACGGGCGATCGAACCAAATGTTTCGAAGGGCGCTCTGTTTTCTTAGAGAGCCATCGGGCTGCTAGCCTGAACCCGATGGCACCGGCGGTGAAGTACAATACCGGAGAATCGTAGGAGGGGAAGACAGGAGGAAGAACATGAGGCGTATCAGTTTGATGATTCTAATGCTGGGCCTAATGGCCCCTGCTGCTGCCGCTGAAGAAAAGGACACGGTGCAGCCGGGTCAGAAGTTCATCATTGGGGGTCAGGACGCCAGTATCGAAGATTATCCGTCCATGGTTGCGATTTTGGATCGTGCTATTTTTGAGTCCTTCTCGTTGGAGGGGGACAAATTCAATGCTCAGGTTTGCGCTGGCACCCTGATCGCTCCCAACTGGGTTCTGACCAGCGCCCACTGCGTTACCGGGGAGGACCCGGACGGTTTCCCAACTCAGATCCCAATTGATCCTCGAGAATTGATTGCAGTTCTTAACATGACGGATCTGGACGCGAATGAGGGCGACTTTTCGGACGTCGAGAGGATCATTGTCCACCAGGACTTTAACGGCAGACTTGACAGCCCTACGGTCATCGCCGATATCGCTCTCTTGAAGCTGGCGACCGATTTTCCCGACCAGCCCACCATGCCGTACGCTGCAGGCCCCGGGGGGGGTGGGGTTGGAACGGCTGGCGTCTCCGCGGGAACGAGCGCTACAATCGTTGGCTGGGGTGCCGACGGGTACAACAACAACACAAATGAGGCCACCAGCTATCCCACGATTCTGCAGGAGGCCGACACCAAGGTTGTCTCCAATGGGGATTGCGGGGATGCCTGGGCGGCTGTTTCCACAGACATCGACGAAACCCACATCTGCGCCCAGGAGCCGGAGGTCGATACTTGCGCCGCCGACAGCGGTGGCCCACTGCTGGTGCTGGAGAGCGAGCTGGCTGGGGGAGAGTCGAACTTCGTTCAGGTGGGCATTACCAGCTTCGGAATCGGTTGTGCAGATCCTGACTTTCCTGGGGTTTACACCAGAGTTTCCGAGTATGTCGGCTGGATTGAGGAGAATCTGAGAGAATTCACACTTTTTGCCACCTTTGGGAACGGGCGGAGCGGTGCTCTGGTTCTGACCAGCGACATCGTGCTCTACAACCCCCATACCAGCAGGACTACCGAGGGGACAATCGTGTTCAAGGATCCGGATGGGAACGTTCTGGAGGCCGATTCGATTCTGGCTTCGGGAGGTGGGAGCTTTGAGATCGGTCCGCTGGGATCGTCCACTTTCTCGACCAGCGGTACGGGCGACATCGTCTCCGGATCGGTGTGGGTCTCCAGTGACGAGGATGTCTCCGGAGTCATCCGCTTTTCGCTGCTCGGGACCGGAATCGCCGGCGTGAGTCCGAGTCAGCCCGGAACCAGGCTGATCGCGCTCGCACGCCGGGAGGGGAGTGTCAATACCGGCATCGCGATTCTCAACACCACCGATGAGAACGTCGTTGTCTTTCTCGAGTTGAAAGATGAAAATGGTGATGTCGTTGACGTCGCGGCCGAGAATCTCGACCCCATGGCCAGAATCGCGAAATTCGTCGGCTGTTCGAGGACGCCGATACCGTTGGCTTTCGGGGTACCGTATGTGTGAGTACGGACGATAGTGAGGTGGCGGTGATTGCCATCGAGCAGGGAACTGGGGACGGAGAGTTCACGACTCTGCAAGTGACCGTGGTGGAATAAGCTCGGCAGGCAGCTATGGCGCAGACAAAGAGTCCGGTCGGTACCCGGGCGGTGAAGTTTCTTCGGCTGCCACTGAGCCGCAAAGTTCTTCTACTGGAGGCCTGGATCACCCTGGGCCTCTCCCGGGGCATGGTCCTGACGCTGCCCTTTCGGTGGATCGCTCCGGGGCTGCGGGCGCGCCTGCCCGGCTCGGTCCAGGAGTCCGGCCAGGCTCAAGCCCGGACTGTCGGCCGGGCCCTGCGTCTGGCCAGCAAGTACACCCCCTGGAAGAGCAACTGCCTGGCCCAGGCCATCGCCGCAAAACGGATGCTGCACCGTCGCCGGCTACCCAGCACCCTGTTCCTGGGTGTGAGAAAAGGGGAGCAGGACGAGTTTGAAGCACACGCCTGGATCGACTTCGGTCCCATTACACTCACCGGGGGCCATGATCACGCGGGCTATTCGGTCGTGTCCTCCTTTCCCGACAAAGAAGTGTAAGGGCCGGCCCGTCCCGGGAGACTGCGGCCAGTGCTATGTTTTTGCTGCACCCCATCCTTCTCGCCTCTCTGCCGATGGTCTGCAAGTCGATATAAACAGATAACTTACCGGATATTTGGAGTAGTCCTGAAGAGTCTGGCATGCCTGTTGCAGTAAGCCAGCCGGGAAAGGAGAAAGGTTCGTGACTACGACAAAAACCATTGAGACGCGAGTTCAGAACGGCATTCTTTCGGGAGTCGAGAGTAGGATTCTGAGGTGGATCGTCGAACGCCTGCCGAAATCGATCGGTCCCGATCACCTCACACTACTGGGGCTTTTTGCCATGGCGGGTGCTGGACTGGCCTATGGGTTTTCAGGCACCCATGCTCAGCTTCTACATCTGGTCAATTTCTGTATCTTCCTGAACTGGCTGGGGGACAGTCTGGATGGAACACTGGCCAGGTATCGGAACAAGTTGAGGCCCAGATACGGGTTCTACGTGGATCATATTATTGACAGCTTCGGGGCTGTCTTTCTGTTGGCGGGGTTGGCCGTGTCGGGACTGATGAGTGAAAGGGTCGCCCTCTCGCTGCTGGCTCTCTATCTTCTCCTCTCCATTCACTCCTATCTTGCGGCCCACACACTGGGCGTGTTCCGTATTTCCTTTTTCTATTTCAGTCCTACGGAGCTGCGCCTTCTGCTGGGGGTCGGGAACCTGGTAGTGTTCTGCAAGCCCTTTGTTTCGCTATGGGGCTACCGCTTGCTTCTGTTTGACGTGGGGGGAGTCGTGGGAATTGTAATTCTGGCCCTGGTACTCGTGATTTCAACAACCAGCGCAACTCGAGCTCTCTATGACCTCGAACGGGTATAGCAGTCCCGCTAATCTTTCTGCGGTGCAGCGCTGGGTGCGATTTCTGTCAGTAGGAGCCATCGGGCTGGGAGTGCAACTCTGGACCCTAATGTTGCTTCTGTATCTGGGCGTCGAGCCGGTGGTGGCTTCTCTACTGGCAGTGGAAGCCGCTGTTCTTCACAACTTCCCCCTGCATCGGGTCTGGACCTGGAAAGATCGTCCGGCGGCCGGCCTTGGCGTCGAGCTGCGAAGATTGGCGCGTTTTCACCTGAGCAGCGGGGGAACTTCGCTTCTGGGTCACGCCGTGGTCGTGCCGATTTGCCTTCACGTGCTGGCGCTTACACCTCTTGTGGCCAACTTGATTGCAGTCGGAGTCTGCGGAGTTGCCAACTTTCTACTCGCCGACCTGTACGCCTTCGCGGATGGCTGTGTCGCTCGAGCGTCGAGGAGTACCAAGACCTGATCAACCGGGAGCACGGGAATTCCATTTCCTGGGCTGGTAATCAACCATAAATCCTGTTATGGTAATAGTTTGTGGGGTTTTGGCAGAAGAGTTGAACATTGACCCCGCCGGGACTATCAGAACGGAGGAAAAGGAATGGCAAGACGGCCTTACCGGCCGCGCTTTCGCACCGGGAAAAAGAAGAAGAGAAAGACTCGAACCAGGCCCACCACCGACGGTCCGCGAGCCGGGAAAGCGGACGCTATCGAGGTCACTGGAACGGTCGTTGAAGCCCTCCCCAATGCCATGTTCAAGGTGGAACTCGAAAACGAGCACGTTGTACTGGCCCACATCTCCGGGAAGATGCGAAGGTATTTCATTCGAATCCTTCGTGGTGACCGGGTCATGGTCGAACTGTCGCCTTATGATCTGAGCCGCGGCCGGCTTGTTTACCGTTTCAAGTAGGTGTCGGTTTTGTTCCGGTCGACGGGTGACCACAAGGATCGCCCCTACGTTCCCTTTCCTCGAGCCCTGGAGTCGTTTTGAACCCTCCGGAGCACAACAACAATCCAGTCAGGTGATGCTCACCAGATACCGTTCGTTCCGATCCCTGGCGTGCTTCGGACTTTTCCTGCTGTGTTTTGCCCGGGGGCTTGCACAGTCCTCTCCTGAAGTAGTTCTCCACGCCCGTTTTGTCACTGAGGAAGGGTTGGAGATTTCCGATCTGAAGGCGGACGAAATCAAGATCTATGATGGGGGCAGGGAACTGGAGATCATGGCTCTGATGGGTCCTGCCGAACCGTTCCACGTGGGCCTGCTCCTCGACGTAAGCCCCAGTACCGAGGCCCGCATCGATGAGATTCGCCGCAGCACCCAGGCCTTCTTTTATGCTCTTCGAGAGGACGAGGAAGGCCTGATCATCACCTTTGATTCGAAGATCTATCTGGACTGTGATTGGACCACCGATCGAAGGAAGATCGACGAGGCCATTTTTGAGTTCGGTCTCCACAAGGGAGGGGATTCCAGTGCCATCTACGACGCTCTGGCAGTGGCGATAGAACAGAAATTAACTGGATTGGGCGACCGAAGAGCTCTTCTTTTCCTGAGCGACGGCGTCGAAGTGGGAAGCGAAGACACTTCGGAAAAAGAGTCCCTGCAAGTCCTTCGTCAACACGGCTTTCCCGTTTTCGTAGTGCAGTTCGATGCCAGCGAACACTACCGGAGGCGCTACGAAGGGCCGCTTCCCGAGGATCCCACAATGCAGCCTCCTCCCGGATCAACCGGCGGGGATGTGGGTGGAATTTTTGTGGGAAGCGGGCGCCCATCCAGCCGTGATGTGGCTGACTACAAGCTGAAGAAAACCCTGGCCCGTGCCACAGGATATCTCCGCCTGGTTGCAGAGGCGGGTCGCGGGCGCTGTTATATGACCACAAAAAGCGGAGATCTGACAGGGATTTACAATCGGATCAGTGAAGAACTAGATCATCTCTACACGCTGCGGATCCGCAGCCGCAAGGATCGATCGTCCCAACGGATGTATCCCCTCACCGTGGCCACCACTCGGCCCGGGGTGCTCGGAGTGCTGCTCACGCGCGGCTACTGGCCTCGCTCCTCAAGCCGAAACTGAGACCATCTCAATCTCATGGAGGCGGCCCAGGTCAATGCTGAGCAATTCAGGATCGAGTGCGTCGCGCATGAACATGTCCCCGAAGCGAGCGCCCCAGACAACTTCGTGGAACTTGTAGGAAGAACGGGTGTGGATCTCAGCTCGCCATTGTCATTCACGCTGGGCTTTGAACATCTCGTCGATAGTGGAGGTATGTCGCCTTCAGCTGTTAGCGTGACAGCGTGAGGTTGCCTCTCTGTCCAGTTTGCGGTGCATCCATGCTTGAGCGGCGCTGTAAGCTGCATTGCCCTACTTGCCGATACATGGAAACCTGAAGTGATCTGAGTCTGCCGGTCGTGGCAGGTGGGGACATTCGTAACAAGCCCGGCAGAAGAAGGCGGCACCGCGTGAAACGTGAAACGTGAAACGTGGAATCAAAAGAGCTGCTTCTGCAGCTCTTCCAAGACCTGGTGGGTGGAACTGGAGCTCTGGTGGCCCGAGACATCGAGTTGTTTGCGTTCCAGCCGCGCCAGGATTCCCCGGGCCCGCTCCAGGACAGAGGAGGGGATTCCGGCCAGACGCGCCACTTCGATGCCATAGCTGCGGCTGGCTACCCCCGGCTGAACGCGGTGAAAGAAGATGATTTCGCCTTTCGACTGGCGGACCGTCACGCGATAGTTCTCGGCGCCGTCATACAGTGACTCCAGCTTGGTGAGTTCGTGGTAGTGGGTGGCGAAGAGAGTCCTTGCCCGGCGCTCTTTCTCGGTCAAAAGGAACTCGGCAATCGACCAGGCCAGCGACAGCCCATCAAAGGTAGCCGTGCCACGCCCCACTTCGTCCAGAAGGATGAAGCTTCTGGGAGTTGCGGTGTTGAGAATGTGGGCCGTTTCGATCATCTCCACCATGAACGTGGATCGGCCGCGGGCCAGGTTGTCACTTGCCCCGACTCGAGTGAAGATCTGATCCACCAGACCAATGTGAGCCTCGGCTGCCGGCACAAAGCAGCCCATCTGGGCCAGGATGACGATCAGAGCGTTCTGGCGGAGGTAGGTCGACTTCCCACCCATATTGGGGCCGGTCAGGATCAAGAGCTGATTGGACCCGGCATTGCAGTGTAGATCATTGGGGACAAAGGGCTGCTCGGTTCTCCGCTCCAGAACCGGGTGTCGACCACCCTTGATGAGCAGTTCGCAAGAATCATCCAGTACCGGCCGGACGTAACGCTCGGCCTGTGCCAGTTCGGCAAAGGAAAGAAGGGCATCGAGGTGAGCCAGGAAGTTGGCTGTGGTCTGAATCCTGACAGCTTCCTCACCGATCTCGGCTCGAATCTTTATAAATAACTCTCTCTCGAGCTCCACGATTCTCTCTTCGGCGCTCAGAACCTTCTCTTCGTGCTCCTTCAACTCCGGTGTGATAAAACGCTCGGAGTTGACCAGCGTCTGTTTGCGAATATAATCCTCTGGAACCTGCGCCAGGTTGGCCCTGGTGACCTCGATAAAGTAACCGAAGACCCGGTTGTACTTGACCTTGAGACTCGAGATTCCGGTTCGTTCCTTCTCCTTCACCTCCAGGGCCGCGATGAACCCCTTTCCAGAGGTGGAAATAGCTTTCAGTTGGGCCAGCTCGGGATCGAAAC
This sequence comes from Acidobacteriota bacterium, assembly GCA_965248635.1. GTDB lineage: Bacteria > Acidobacteriota > UBA6911 > RPQK01 > CBDAPI01 > CBDAPI01. The sequence continues at coordinate 3,004,741 of OZ252114.1, forward strand.
CCAGGCGGATTACTCCTCCATCCTGGAGCGTCACGGGGGCCTCCGAGTCAATTGCGCTCTCCAGAAACTCCCGGACGTCCTGAAGCTGGTCAAAGCAGGGCCTCAGGAGCCCGGTCTTGCATGGCTCGAGTTCAGCTGCCAGGGCTGGAAGTACCCCGAATGAGGACCCCAGTGAGAGCAAGTCCTTGGGGTGAGCCGTTTCCAGGGTCACGCGGCTCAAGAGCCTCTCGAGGTCGTAAACCTGGTCGAGCAGCGACCCCAGTTTGCCCATCAGGATGGCCGAGCCAAGCAGCTCTTCGGCAGCGTCGAGGCGGGACTCGATCTCCAACCGGTCCAGCGATGGGCGTAAGAGCCAGCTACGCAGCAGCCGGGCTCCCATTCCGGTCCTGGTCAGGTCGACGGTAGCCAGCAGGGTCCACTTGCGGTTCCCATCCAGGCCTCGAACCAGTTCCAGATTCGAAACCGTGGTTTCATCCAGCTTCAGGTAGTGCGCCGGCTCAAAAAGACGCAGTGAAACAATGTGGGACAGGGCGGTCTTCTGGGTTTCCCGTGCGTATCCCAGCAGGCTGCCCGCTGCGGCGATGGCAGCGTTTTCAGCGTTGACTCCGAAACACTCCAGGCTCGTCACTCCGAAGTGATCCAGGAGTGCGCGGCGGCTGTAGTCACTGTGAAAGGTCCAATCAGGCTGCCGCGTATCGATGAACTGGTTGCGAAGATCTTCCGGCATCTGAGACAGGTACTGGTCTGCAAACTGTTCCGGTACGATGAGCTCTCTGGGACCAAAGTGAGCCAGGTTGCTGAACATGGCTTCCCAAGCCTGCGGGCTCTCCGCCTGGCTGAGCCAGAATTCCCCTGTGGATACATCCAGAAAGGCAGCTCCAACCGATCCTTCCATCTCCAGAAGACTCGCCACATAGTTGTTCTCTGAGGCGTCGAGTATGCCTTCCTGGACGGGCATCCCGGGCGTCATAACGCGAGTCACTTCACGTCTGACCAGGCCCTTTACCTTCTTCGCATCCTCGGTCTGATCACAAATCGCAACTTTGTAACCCTGTTTCAGTAGCTTGACCAGATAGCCTTCGACCGCATGCCATGGAATCCCACACATGGGGATTGCCTTGCCGGCCTGATCCGAGTTCCTGGAGGTCAAGGTGATTCCCAGGAAGCGAGAGGCCTTGATGGCGTCCTCAAAAAACATCTCGTAAAAGTCGCCCAGGCGGAAGAAAAGAAACTTGTCCGGATGCTGTTTCTTGATCTCCAGATACTGACGCATCATGGGGGTGTGGGCTTCCATCGAGGGCCTTATCTTAGCAGTTTTGATTCCGGGAGCGCCTCCACAGTATCCTGGGTCTCCAACTACACTGGGAGTACGAAGAGTCATGAAGATCCTGGCCGTGGACACGACAACGGATCTGGGGGGAGTGGCCGTGGGAAGTGACGGCGTTCTCGAGGGTGCAGTCCTGCTTCGCACCCCACAGCGCTATTCCCAGACTCTGATCCCCATGCTTGATTTCGTTCTGGCGCAACTGAAGGGAAGCCTGGCCGAGATTGATCTCCTGGCCGTTGCGACGGGCCCGGGTTCCTTCACGGGAGTGAGAATCGGTCTGGCGGTGGCCAAGGCCATCGGCCAGTCAAGAAAGATTCCGGGCCTCGGGCTGTCAACTCTGGAAGCACTTGCCTGTTGTTTTTGGGACTACTCCCAACCGGTCGCAGCCATCCTGGATGCGAGACGGGGCCAGGTTTACGGGGCCGTCTATTCCTGGGCGGAGAGCCAGGTCCGGGTGAGCGTCGAGGAGCAGGTGGGTTCTCCGGAGAGCTTGCTGGAGAGTATCCCGGAGGACCTGAACCCTCTCTTCGTCGGGACCGGGGCAGCCTCCTGTGAGGATCTGATCCGAGGCTCTCGCCCGGGAGCTGTGCTGATCGCGGAGCAGCCACCCTTGCTCTCCGCCCTGATCCAACTTGCTGAGGAGAGGGCGGCAGCGGCCGGTGCCGTGGAGGAGATTCGGGCCAATTACATTCGGCCTTCCGATGCGGAACTGGGGAGGAAGGGTGTCTGAAGAGGGACCGGTTGGCATTGCCGAAATCCAGAGAGAGGACCTTCCGATCCTCCAGCAACTGGACCGGCTTTCGGATCTGCCACAATGGTCGCTACAGGACTATCGGGAGTTCTGGAGCGAAAGGCACGCGCTGATCCTGGTGGCCGGAAGAGTCTCTTGTCCAGTCGGCTTTGTGTGCGGTCGCTCTGTTGCCCGCGAAGCAGAGATTCTCAAGCTGGTGGTGATCGAAACATACCGGCGCCAAGGAGTGGGGCGCAGACTTGTGCAGCAGTTTCTTCTCCGGGTAGAAAAAAGTGGATGTCAGAGTGTGTATCTGGACGTTCGTGAGAGCAATGCCGCAGCCATTCACTTGTACGACTCCTGTGGATTTCGCGTGGTGGGAAGGCGGGAAGGCTACTACCGAGACACACAGGAGGATGCTCTACTGATGGCGAAGCACACACTGTGACGGATCCTGTCCCGGCCCGATCCATCACGACAAACGACCCATCCCCAGCCAGCCATCGCGCATCACTTCTGATCGGGCTCTTTGTCATCCTCTTCACGGCAACCGTTGACAGCCAACTTTTGATCCCTCTGCTTGGGCGCTTGAGCGTGGATTTGGCAACCAGGGTATCTATCCTGGGCCTGCTGTTCAGTGTCTACGCACTGGCTGCGACAGTCTCCAACCTTGTGCTGGGACCAGTCGGCGATCGTCGAGGGCGAATTGGATTCCTTCGAGTGGGTCTTCTGCTCCTCGTCGCGGCGTCGATAGCGACGCAGTTCTGCCAATCTTTCTGGCAACTCTTGGTGGTGCGGGCCACAGCAGGAGTTGCCGGCGGACTTCTTTCCGTGTGCACGGCCAGCCTGGTGGGAGACTGGTTCTCCTACAGGACCAGGGGCAGAGCTGTCGGCATTCTGCTGAGTGCGCATTTTGGGGCGCTCATCCTGGGTATTCCGATCAGTGTCCAGATTGCGGAGCACTTCAACTGGCGCAGTGGATTTCTTGGGATCTCTTTGCTTGCCGGGGTCTCGCTGCTGCTCTCCTATTTCCTCTTTCCTTCCAGGTCAATGGAAGCGCGTAGGAGGACCCTCCGTGATCCGATCAGATCGCCGCATGGAAGCGGCTCCTACAGTCTTTCCCCACGAATCAGTGAATCACTGGTTCAGGCGTATCGAAGCTTCTGGCGGGATGCACAAATGAGAGGTGCGCTGATTGTCTCCTTTCTGACCTCAGGAGCGACGCTTGCGTTCCTGGCCTACATTTCCGGGCTGGGTCTCAGCCCCGAGCAGATTACCTGGTTGTTCATGATCACCGGTGTGGCGTCGGTCTTGGGAGCCCCCGCTGCAGGCTGGTTGAGCGATCGTCTCTCCAAACGGGTCGTGTTCCTGGCGGGCAACACCCTTCTGGTTGTTCCTCTCCTCTTCCTGGCGTCGGGTGGCTGGGGAGGCCGGCTCTTCTGGCTCTTTTTTTCTGTGATGGTGCTGGCGGCAGCTCGCCAGACAGCTCTTCAAGCCGTCCAGACCGAACTGGTAGGCGCAGCCCGAAGAGGAACTTTTCTGGGCCTGCGCAACGGGTTCTCGCAGCTGGGCGTTTCCTGCTGCGTTGCTGTTGCCGCCTACCTCTTTGAGGTGGGAGGGTTTCCGGGAGTCGTCGCTTTCACAATCGGGTTGACTCTGGCAGCCAGCCTGGTGTTCTTCCTTTTTGTAGCGGAGCCCGGGTCGGAATGACCTGTTACGTTATGAGGTCGGCACGTTGGTACGTGAGAGTGGGAGGTGCCCTGGGCGGTCAAGGTTTGTCAACATCACTCCCGGCGGTCGCGGCCTGAGGTCCCACTTTAGAAGTAGAATGGAAACGGAAGTATGCACATGAAGAGAGTTCTTCCGCTCCTGTTTCTAGTGCCGAGTTTTCACGTTGTCCAGGCCTCACGGATCACTTCACCCGAGGAGTTCCTTGGTTTCCAGGTGGGGGCGGACCGGAAACTGGCAGACTGGCGGCAGATCTCGTCCTACTTTCGCCTGTTGGACGAGCAGAGTGACCGCGTGCTGGTGCAGGAGGTGGGTCGAACGACCGAAGGGAATCCATTTCTTCTGACCACCATCAGCAGCCCCGAAACCCTGGAGAAGCTCGAAGATTACCGTCAGGTACAGAAGTTGCTAGCTGATCCCCGCCGGGTGGAGGGAAGTGTCGAGGAACTGATTCGAGAAGGCAAGACGATTGTCCTGATCACCTGCGGCATCCACTCCACAGAAGTCGCCTCTCCGCAGATGAGTCTGGAGTTTGCCTGGGAGATGGCCAGCGGCATGGACCCAGAAACGCTCGAGGTTCTCGAGGACGTTATTTTTCTGTTCGTCCCCTCCTTGAACCCGGATGGTGTGAATATCGTCGTGAACTGGTACCGGGAGACGGTGGGGACACCCGCTGAAGGCACGCACCCCCCGAGGCTCTACCAGAAATATGTGGGACACGACAACAATCGCGACTGGTACATGTTTACTCAAAAGGAGACCCGAATCGCCATCCAGCAGGTACAGAATCGATGGCATCCGCAGATTGTCTACGATGTCCACCAGATGGGCCCCACGGCCGCACGCATCTTTGTTCCTCCTTTCATCGATCCCATCGAGCGCAATGTGGACCCCCTCATTCAGGCCCAGATCGTGGATATCGGTGGCTTCATGTTTTCCGCACTGGTTGCCTCAGGACGAAAAGGAGTCGTCACCAATGCGATCTATGACGCCTTTACACCGGCACGCGCCTACCAGCACTACCATGGAGGAGTTCGTCTCTTATCGGAGTCCGCCTCGGCTCAGCTGGCAACTCCGGTGATCATCGTTCCCGAGCAGCTGCGTGGGGGTCGTAATTATCACGCTGCCCGATCGAGCTGGAACTTTCCGGAGCCCTGGCCCGGGGGCGAATGGCGCCTGCGAGACATCGTGGAAGATCAGAAGGTGGCGCTCAAAGCCTGCCTTCTCCATGCCGCGCGCAACCGCTCAGGCTGGCTGCGGAACTTTTACCAGATTGGGCTCAACAGCATCCGGCGAAGCGATCCCCACGCCTTTTTAATCCCGGCCAGTCAGAAGGATCGTCAAGGCCTCTACGATCTGCTCGAGACCCTCGAGTTCGGGCTGGTTGAGATTCACCAGGCGCAGGAGAGTTTTCAAGTGGAAGCAGCGGAGTGCTCCTCGCCACCGTTTTGCGCTGAAGGTGCCCTTCGCATCGAAGCAGGTGATCATTTGGTCTTACAGCAGCAGCCCTACAGCTCCTTTGCCAGGACCATGCTCGAGATTCAAGAGTACCCGGAGTTGCGCCAGTACCCGGGAGGCCCCCTCAAGCGCCCCTATGACGTCACGGCTCATACGCTGGGGACCCAGCTGGGAGTCAGTGTCTATCGGATCGACGACCCCTTGCCGGCAAAGATAGAACGCCTGGAGAAGGTTGTGCGACCGTCCGGTACTTTTTCGGGCACAGGGGGCTACTGGCTTTTCTCTCATGACGACAATGCTTTCGCCCGACTTACGAACCGCCTGCTTCAGCGTGGACATCGGGTGGACTGGGCCACCTACGGATTCCGGGTCGAAGACCGCCCCTATCCAGTGGGAACGCTGATGGCTCGCGCGGGGCAGGGAAGCGATGAGGAGTTGAGGGACCTGCTACAGAGTCTCCCGGTTCACGTACAACGGGTAGAAAAGTGGCCCCAGCTGGCCTGGCAGAGGATCCGGAAGCCAAGAGTCGGTCTTTACCAGAGCTACGATTCGTCGATGGATGAAGGATGGACCCGCTGGATCCTGGAGCAAAACGAATTCTCCTACACGTCCCTCCTTGACAGAGACATCCGGAAGGGCAAGCTCCAGGACTTCGACGTCCTCCTCTTTGCCGAGCAGTCGGCGCGGGAGATCCGGGAAGGCCTATCCGAGCCCTACCCTGAAGAATTCCGGGGAGGGATCGGAACCGAGGGAATGGAGAGTCTGAAGCGATATGCCAAACAGGGAGGTACACTGGTCTTCCTGGGAGAGTCGGCCCAACTTCCTGCTGAAGAGTGGAAAGTGGGTTTTCGGGAAGTGATCGGAGAACTTCCGAAAAGCGACTTTTTCGTTCCCGGGTCCCTCTTGAGGATCCAGGTCAACCGTCGCCACCCCATCGGCTACGGCATGTCGGAACAAAGTGCTGCAATGTTTGTTTCAAGCCCCGCCTTCGAAACAGACTCTGCCGTCGTGGTCGCGAGCTATCCCGAGGAGGATCTGCTCCTGAGCGGGTGGATTGACGGAGAAGAGTATCTCACTGGAAAAAAGGCCGTCTTTGAAGTTCCCATGGGCAGGGGGAGGATCATCGTGATCGGATTCCGATGCCAGTTTCGGGCCCAGACCCGCGTGACCTACAAACTGCTCTTCAACAGTATGTTCTATGCAACAACTCGCTAGTCCTTACTTGCGTATGCTCCAGGGAGCGAATCGAAAAAAAAGGAAGGTTGAGATGAGTCGTCGAGACTTTTGGATGATTGTTTTGATCTGCAGCGTATTCTCTTCGGGATTCACCCTGTTCATTATCTACTGGTCTGCCCCACCTCCGGCTTCTGCCCTGCAATTGACCGCGCCCCCGCCCCCGCCGCCTACCCCTGATTTGAGTCAGGAAGAGCAGACCAACATCGAGATCTACCAGAGAGTCTCTTCCGCCGTCGTGAACATCACCAGTACTTCCATGGAGTACAACTGGTTCTACGAAATCATTCCCCGCAAAGGCATTGGAAGCGGGATCTTGATCGACACTGAGGGACACGTGGTCACCAACTATCATGTGATCGAGGGAGCCAGGCACCTGGAAGTGACCCTCCACGACAAGACAGTTGTGGAGGCGGAGAGGGTTGGGATCGATCCGCCCAATGATCTGGCGGTTCTTCGGATCGAATGTCCCGAACAGACCTGTCGCCCTGCCGTTCTGGGGAAGAGCGACGTTTTGCGGGTAGGTCAGAACGTTCTTGCCATTGGGAATCCGTTTGGTTTGCAACACACCCTGACGACCGGGATCATCTCCTCAACCGGGCGCAGCTTGAGAACCGAGCAAGGGTATGTGGAGAACGTGATTCAGACCGACGCAGCCATCAATCCCGGGAACAGTGGGGGCCCTCTTCTCAACTCACAAGGAGAGATCATCGGAATCAATACGGCGATTTTTTCGAGAACCGGCGATAGTGCCGGGATTGGCTTTGCCATCCCCGTGGATACCCTCTCCCGGGTCCTCCCCGACCTGATCGAGAACGGGCGAGTTCTGCGCCCCTGGATCGGTGTGAGCGGAAGGCCCCTGACGTCTCGCCTGGCCCAGGCGCTCGATTCTCCGGTTGAGAAGGGCTTTCTGCTCGAACGGATCGAGGAAGGAAGCACGGCGGACCTGGCGGGACTGCGCGGCGGCAGCCAGCGATACCTGTACGGGAATTCAATCATCCTCGTGGGAGGTGACATCCTGGTTGAGATCGATGGCCAGGGAGTCAGGGACCGTTGGGATATTCTGCGGGGTCTTCAGGACAAGCGTCCCGGTGACGAAGTAGGGATTGTCTACTATCGAAAAGCACGCAAGAGGGAAAAAAAGATTGAATTGGTCGGGCATGATGCCGCGGAACGACGGATCCGCTTTTGAGAAAGCTTCGCATTTCTTTCAGACTGGGGCGTTATATATAGACAGATAGACAGACGTTTTTTCAGGAGGTTGAAGACAAGATGATAAACAAAGTGATCCTGGTAGGCAGGCTCGGGCGCGATCCCGAAATGCGGTACACACCGTCGGGAGCGGCCGTCGCCAACTTTTCCCTGGCCACCGACGAACGCTGGAGTTCCAACGGGGAGACCCAGAAAAGGACCGAGTGGCACAACATTGTGGTGTGGAGCAAGCTGGCTGAGATCTGCAATCAATACCTGACCAAGGGGCGCCTCGTATTTATCGAAGGGCGGCTGCAGACTCGGGACTGGGAGGATAAGGACGGCAACAAGCGCCGTACCACTGAGATCGTCGCCAGTGACATGAAAATGCTGGGGGGCAGACGAGAAGATGGTCCGCCGGGACAGGCCGTCCCCGCTGAAACCGGAAGCGGTTCTGAATCCAGCAACGATGATATGGAAGTCGGGATTACCGACGACGATATACCGTTCTGATTCCATGTTTCATGTTTCACGTTCCACGCAATGTGTGACGCGGGCAAGGCACGTGGAACCTGGAACTTGGAATGCGCGAAGCGCCTTATTGGCCGACTTCCACTCCCAGGGTATTCAACTCGCGCTTGGCCAGCTCAGATTCCTGGGAATCCGGGTAAAGGTTGACGAGTCGGGAAAGAGTCTGGATCGCCTCGTCGTTCTTTTGTAGCTCCATCTGTGTGGTCGCCTTCTTGTAATAGGCACTGGGCGCCATATCCGATTTGGGATACATATTGATCACTTCATCGAAGACCTGAATGGCCTGCTCGTAGCGACCCTGCATCTGATGGCAGATGGCCAAATAGAAGGCGGCGTTGTCGGCGTACTCACTCTCGGCGTAACGGCTCAGGAAGTCTCGGAAGCCGGTGATAGCCAGCTCGTAATTGCCCACCAGATAATCGTTGTAGATCAGGTAGTAGATCTGATCCGGTTTGGGATCGGTGCCCGCGATAGGAGACGGCAAAGGAAGGGTCTGGCTGCGAGTCTGGCTCTCCTCCACCTTGCGGTGTAATGCCGCGACCCGGTTGTTGGTGTCGTCCAGCTTAATGGTGATGTTCTGCATCTCGTCGCGCAGCGCCGAAGCCATTGCGGCTGCTTCCCCCTGCCGTGAGCGCATGGCAGTGACCATGTCCTGAAGCAACCTGTTGGTCGTCGCAACCTGGTCGTTGAGTTGTTCCAGCAGACTTTGATTGGAGCCCTGATTGTCGTCAAAGCTTTTCTGCAGAGCCCTGACCAGATTCTGGAGCTGCAGGACATCACTCTGGAGCCGAATGACTTCCTCTTTGGTCCCAGAGAAGACCGGCCTCGGGGTCAAGAGAAGGATCAGGGCGACAGCGGCAAAGTTCTTTCTCATTCCACTACTAGTGAGCCAGGCTGAACTGGGCTCGTCGATTCCTTGAAAAGGCCTCTTCATTTTTACGGGTGTCCAATGGCTGTTCCTCCCCATAGGAGACACTCTGCATGCGTCCCCGCTCGATCCCCAGCTGAATCAGATAATCCCGGACAGCGATTCCCCGGCGGTCGCCCAGAGCCAGGTTGTATTCTTCCGACCCCCGCTCGTCACAGTGCCCTTCCACAACGAAATTCGCATCCGGGTACTCCCGGAAGTGAAGGGCATTCTGTTGCAGCGTGGCCTTGGCGGCGGCGCTCAACTGCGCCTTGTCGTAGCCGAAGTGAACCATCTTGATCGTGCCTTGCTCGATTAATTTCCTAATCTGATCAGCGTCTCTCATCACAGGCCGGTCCGGGCGGGGTTCCAGAACAGTGACCCGGGTACTGGCTCTGGCCTCGCCGCCTCGACCTCTGACTATCGCGGAGTAGGTAGTCGATTGGCCCGGGCTGACCACGATTTCTCCGGCAGGTCGAACATTGCCGATTCCGTTGTCGATCACCAGAGAGGTGCCGTCTTCAGAGCTCCACTTCAGGGAGGTCTGCTCCCCCCGTTCGATGGTGCCGGGAGAAGCCGTCAGGGAAACCGTAGGGGCCGCGGCGGGCGGCAGATCAGGATCCGGCGTCTCGGTGCGCGTCGGCGGAGGAGGGTCCGGCCGAACGGGAGGCGGATTCCTTGTGCACGCCGGGATGAGAATCAGTCCCAAAAAAAGAAAACAAAAAAACAGACTACAAGAATTGCGTTTCATGAAAACACTCCAGAAAAAGAAGGTCGTCAGTCTATCGGACCTCACTCATGTACGAAGACCATGCGGGACTCTCATTTATACCATAGGCGGTCAGCTGCTTTAAGTGGTTCCCGTTCAAGTTCATGACGAAGATCTGCTTGGTACCACTTCGGTCACTCTGGAAGGCAACGTGTCGGCCATCCGGCGACCAGTGCGGGTTCTCGTTGCTCCCCCTGCCGGAGGTCAGCTGAAGGAGGTTACCGGAGACCACTTCTACGACAAAAATGTCGTGCTTGTAACGTCGAGGAGCCTGCCAGGAATAAAGAACATAACTCCCATCCGGTGACCAGGAGGGGCTGTCACAGTGACCTCCTCGATCCACCAGACGGCGAATATTGGAGCCGTCAACATCCATCATCCAGACTTGAGGTGTGCCACTTCTGTCAGAGACGAAGGCGATCTGCCGAGCGGTGGGACTCCACGCCGGCGATGTGTCGATCGACGAATGGTTGGTGAGTTGCCGTCGTCCCCTCCCGTCGAGCTCCGACACAAAGACATCAGAGTCCACTCGCCCACGAGCACGGGCCGAAAATACGACCTGAGCTCCATCCGGAGAGAGTGCGGGTGAGGAAACATAGGAGGTCGGTGTGGGAATCACGGTGCGGCCGCCTGTGAGATCCTGAATCCAGAGTTCCCAGGCGGCCTTCCGGGGTAGTTTTGTGATAAAGACAAGCTTGCTGTTGTCGATGGCCCATTCCGGAAACTTGTTGATTCCACCGTTGGCGGTGATCGTGCGAACGTTCTCACCGTCATAGTCCATCACGTAGATCTCTTTGCTGCTTCCTTTCAAGGAAGAAAAAGCAATCTGTGTCTGGGCCACACCGCGGCTTGCTCCGGAGGACAGCTGGTAAACGATCTGGTCCGCGACCTGGTGGGCGGCCTGCCGAATCATGCTTTCGTCGCTGACTGTATAGCGGCGACCCAGCACCTGTTCCCGGGTTTTCGCGTCGTACAGAAATGCCTCCACCACGACACCACTGTCGTAGACCTGGAGATTCCCGAAGGTCAGATAGTCCGGCTCGAGCGGTGAAGCGTCCCAGGCATCAAAATCGATTTCCTGGGGCAGCTTGGCGGCTCCCGGGGGATAAAAGGAACGAGACGGAATCTCAAAGGAGCCGGAAAACTTGAAATCGTCCAGAAGAACCTGGTTAAAGGTCGTGAGCGCTGTCTCGGTTTCCGGGTTGGCAAGGGAGCGCGGATAGTAACTCAAAGCGGCCAGTTTGGTCATCACGGGTGTGCCGAAGCGCAGGATCACCGGATCGTCCTGGCCGGAGGCGGGACCCGCCACCAGGCTGCAGAGAACCAGTTGAACGATCATCATCTTGAGTTTCATCCTGTATCCCTTCGTCAGCGTGGAGGATACTCGAAGTAAGCGACAAACTCGACGCGCCGGCCCCGCAGCTCGACAGGCAGGGGGGGCAGGGGACTGCTGGCCCGGATGGCCCTCTGGGCAGCCCGGTCGACGCCCGAGTGTCCGCTCGACTCGAGCATTTGAATGTTTTCGATCTCACCGCGCTTTGAGATGGTGAAACTAATCCGCGTCAGAACCCGCGTGGTGATCCCTCCCAGGGCTGCCTGGAGCCAGCTTCGAGCAATGCGCTGCTCGAGTTGGCGAACATACCAGCTCGCTACACCTGGTCCACCTCGTCCCGATCCGATCCGAAGTCCGGTTGCTGAGCCAGGTGGTCCTCCCGCTTCTGGGCCGATTCCGGGACGCACCTCAGCGGGAATCGTCCCCGGGGCCGGGTCAGTACTGTACTCAGGCCGGGGAGGCGCAGGAGCGTCGTCTGTTTCTTTTCTGCCATCTTTGTTGGGGTCATCGAACTTCGGGAGTTCGACAGCCTTTGCGGGCGCAGCCTGGGGGATCTCCTTAGGCTCGACGGCCTGGGGTGCCGGAGTCAGCGGCGGCGCGACATTTCCCGCCCCTCCTGTCAGTTCGCCGCTGAGAACCACCGGAAAAATGGACCCGGTGCCGAGTACCCCGCCGTCACCCGCTTCCAGCTCGAGTCCCGGCTGGCACAGCGTTGAGCCCAGTGCGACTGCCGCCAGTAGAAGCACATGAGCCGAGGCCGAGAAAGCCCATGGTCGGCCGCTGGGCTCCTCCTGCACATGTGGACGTAAAGTCGTTGCTTTCATAGCGGTGCGTACTAAGGCCTGCCTGCGGAAGTTGGCTCTAGAGGCCTCGTGACCAGAGAAACGTTCTCAAATCCAGTCACCCGGATCTCATCCAGAACCTGAAATAGAGTCTTGACCCGGACATCCTCGTCGGCCTGGACATAGATCAGCTCGTCCTGCTCGGTAACGTCTTCACGGAGGCGCTCTCCCAGCAGATGAAACTGGATCGGCTCGGACCGGTAATAGAGAACCTCCTCGCGGCCAATGGTGACTACTGCCAGGTTCTCCGGGTCGACGGTTTTCACGCTGCGTGTCCTGGGCAGGTTGACTTCAATTCCAGTCTGCAGGATGGGGGCCGTCACCATGAAAATGATGAGGAGGACGAGCATGACATCCACCAGGGGCGTGACGTTTATCTCAGAAAGAGAAGTTCCAGTACCGGGATCGGCTCCAAAGGCCATTCGTCGTCTCCTTCCATCAGCCGCTAAAGCTTCTTTCCAGCAGGTTGAGAAGCTCGATCGAGAAGTCGTCCATTTCAGCGCCGAAGACCTTCAGATCTCCCAGGAACTGGTTATAGGTAATCACGGCCGGGATGGCAGCGAAGAGCCCGGCCGCCGTGGCGACCAGGGCTTCGCTGATGCCGGGAGCCACCGCCTGAATGGTGGTCGTTGAGCCTTCTCCCAGGCCCTGGAAGGCGTTGATGATTCCGATGACGGTTCCGAACAGGCCGATAAAAGGGGTCGCCGCTGCTGTCGTCGCCAGCCAGTTCAGCGAGGATTCCAGTACTGTCATCTCGATCTGGGCAGCCCGACGCATGGCCCGCTGGATGCTGCTCCAGTTCCGAACCGCAGTTGAAGGTTGCCGGCCGGCCTCAATTTCCTGCTGTAGCTCGTAGAAAGCCGCCTTGAAAATACCGGCCAGCGGAGATTTCGGAAACTGTTCGCATTCAGCGTGGATAGCCGAAAGACTGGAGGTGCTGCGAAAATAAGAATGGAACGCCTGTGACTGGCTTCTCGACTCACGGAACAGCGTGTATTTCCGATAGGTGATGGCCCAGGAAAAGACAGAAAAACCGAGCAGGATCAGGAGGACCAGCTGCACCACCAAGCCACTGTTGGCTATGAGGGACCAAAGGTTCCCAAATGACTGCAGGATCATCATGGTTTGGACCTGTGTGGAACATGCTCAAGCAGCTCGATCGGGGTTCATTGTACCCGAGGATTCCACTAGGATACCATAGCGTCCGGGTCTGCCAACACGGTCGCCAGCCAGCATATCCGCGCTTTAAGAAAGATGCGGTCGCAGCGAAGAAAGTCGAAATGCTCCAGTATCTAGCCGTCCGGGACTTTTCCCTGATCGATCGGATGGAATTCGATCTGTGCGCCGGCCTGAACCTGTTGACTGGAGAGACCGGGTCCGGGAAGTCCATCCTCATTAATGCGGTGGCCCAGCTCACCGGGGACCAGGTCAGCGAAATAACCCTGGCACAGGCCAGTGAGCTGCTGGAGCGCAGCAGCACGACGTGAAATTCCACAATCAGTTAGAATTTAGTACTTACTTGCAGAAGTACTAGACGCTCATGAAAGCAAGAAGCTTCTACATAGAAACCTTTGGCTGCCAGATGAACGTGCACGACTCGGAGAAAATCCGGGGACTTCTGTGTCATCGCGGGATGGTGCCGGTTCTGTCTTCAAACGAAGCCGACCTGGTCATTCTCAACACCTGCAGCGTGCGCGAAAAGGCAGCTCAAAAGGTTTACAGCCGGCTCGGTGAAATCAAGCACCGAAAACGCCAGAAGAATGGAGTTCTGATCGGAGTTGTCGGGTGTGTGGCCCAGCAGGAGGGCGAGGAAATGGCCCGCAAGGCTCCCTTTGTGGACCTGGTCGTGGGAACCCACATGTACCATGCCATACCTGATCTTCTAGACGAGATCGAGCAGCGGGCCGCCCTGCCGACCGGGGCCGGTGTCGTAGAGACACGCTTTCTGGAAGACCCGGTTCCGGTGGAGATGGAGGCTCGGGCCCGCGCCAATTCCTTTCGAGCCAATATCACGATCATGGAGGGCTGCAACAAGCACTGCAGTTTCTGCATCGTACCCTTCACCCGGGGTAAGGAACGAAATCGACCCGTCCGGCGAATTCTGGAAGAGGCTGAGCATGCCGTCGACAACGGCTTTCGGGAGATCCTGTTGCTCGGGCAAACGGTCAATGCTTATCGCAACCCGGAACGCCCAAGATACCGATTTGCCCGATTGTTGGACGACATTTCCTCGATTCGGGGGCTTGAGCGACTCCGCTTTACGTCTCCCCATCCAAAGGAATTCGACGATGAAACAATCGCTGTAATTGGCGGATCCAGCGTCATCTGCAACCAGGTCCATTTGCCCGTCCAGTCGGGTTCGGATCGCGTGTTGAGCCGCATGCGACGCCAGTACTCCCGAGACCGGTTTCTGGAGCTGGTCGAAAAATTCAACGGTTGTGGGCGTCCGATAGCGTTTTCAACGGACGTGATCGTCGGATTCCCTGGGGAAACCGAAGAAGATTTTCAATTGACCCTGAGCCTGGTTGAAGCCGTCGAGTTTGAGTCGATGTTTTCATTCAAGTACTCTCCGCGACCCTATACCGAAGCCCACCAATGGCAAGACGGCGTACCCGAGAGTGAGAAGACCAGGCGGCTCATGCTTCTGCAGCGGCTGCAGCAGGGCATCCAACTGCGCCTCCATCAGGAACGCTACCTGGGCAAGATCTTCGAGGTGCTGGTCGAAGGGACGGCCCGAGACGGTATCAACATCTTCGGGCGTACCACCAGTAACCGCATTGTCAACTTTGCAGGTACCGAAGATCCGGGTACCCTGGTGCCAGTCAGGGTTCTGGCTGGCGGTCCCAATAGCCTCAAAGGCGAACAGCTGGCGCCGGTGGCCTTGTGAGCCGAAGGAAAGACAGCATGGAAAAGGAATTCAAGATCAAAGGCCTGATGATGGACCCGGTCACCAATTCGCCCATCGTCATTCTTCAGGACCTGGAAGAGACCACTCTTCTCCCTATCTGGGTGGGGATCTTTGAGGCCAACGCAATTGCTCTCCAGATTGAAAGAGTCGACACTCCTCGCCCCATGACCCACGATCTTCTCAAGAATGTCCTCCTTCACCTGGGCGCCGAGATCAAGAAAATCGTGGTTACGGAGCTCAAGGACAATACCTTCTACGCCATGATTCACATGGACCTGGATGGCCAGCCCACCACACTCGACAGCCGTCCCAGCGATGCTATTGCCCTGGCTCTGCGCACGGACGCGCCCATCTTCGTCACAGAACAGGTCATCGCCAACAGCCGCAGCCTGGCTCTGGATAAGAAGGATCTCGATCCAAAGGATGTTCAGGAGTGGCTGGAAAACCTGAACCCGGAAGACCTCGGCCGTTACGAAATGTAGGATTCCGGACCTGGCTTACCTTCTTTTTTTACCTCGCATCTCTTCTCCAGACCTCTAAACAGCTACAAACAAAAGCTTCCCACTGCTTCCCAGAGGACCAAAGGAAGTTTCAGTGAATCCATAATACTTAACATAATATTACTTATACGACGTAACAACCGGGTAAGGATGGAACTGGAATTGGGGGCTTCCGGCAGTTCCCTGCCGGGCCTGGTCTCTCTACTTCTTTGGGTGTTCCCGAAGCCAGTTCTGCAGAGCCCCGGCCCGTTTGCGTCGGTGCGGGCAGTCCGGATTGTTGATGCAGTCCTCGGCAATCAGAAGTCGCTGCACGATCTCGCCGCCCCGGAGGTGTCGCTCAACGATTTCGTCCACATCCGTCAGTTGGACACCTCCGTACCAGATGGCGTCAGGATAGATGACGACGCAGGGGCCGTGTTCGCACTGGTCCAGGCAGCCACTGCGATTGGCCCGCATCGAAGCACGAAGGCTTCGAGTTCTCAGAGCTTTCTTGAAGGCGGCGCGAAGAAGCTCCGCGCCCTGGGGGTCGCAGCAACCCCGCGGATGGCCGTCGGGACGCTGGTTTCCGCAGACGAAAAGATGATGAGTGTACTCGGACATACAAACGCCAGGTTCAATGGCCGTCAGGGCAGCCCCGACGTCCTCAAGGATTTCATTGTCCGGGTCCGGAGTCAATCCGTTGAGACCCAGGAACCGTAGAGCGGCACTGGAGGGGTGTTGTGCCGTCCCAACAGGGCCACTGCGGATCCAGATTGCATGCTCAATTCTCACAAAAGTCAACGGCAGTGAGTGACGAATTGTCGGAAAGACCGGAAAGCATGGAAAATCGTCAAGCAGGGACTGGTTGGCTGGCAGAAAAACATGCTACAGTCTACAGTTCGCGGCAGCGGCTTGCGGGGCTCGAGAGGAGCGCGAGAGAGGCACCCCGAAGTTATAGAGAAGGACATAAACGCCGACAAGTCAGTACGCTGCGGGCAGCCAAACAACCAGTTCATCAAATGTGTCGAGGATAGGAAAGCAATGGATGCAAAAGAAGTAGTGAACTTGATTCGAGAACGGGACATTCAGGTCGTGGACCTGCGCTTTTGTGATCTTCCTGGACTGTGGCAACACTTTACGGTTGCGTCCGGCGATGTCACAGAAGAAGCATTTGCCGAGGGTTTTGGGTTTGACGGATCCAGTATTCGAGGATTCCAGCAGATCCAGGAAAGTGACATGATTCTCTTCCCCGACCCGACCACCGCCTTTGAGGACCCGTTTACCAAGGCTCCGACGATGGTGCTGATCTGTGACGTGGGTGACCCTGTGACGGGAGAACCGTACTCACGGGATCCTCGCTATGTGGCCCGCAAGGCGGAAAAGTGGCTGAAGTCGACCGGGATGGCCGATACCGCCTATGTGGGGCCGGAGCCGGAATTCTTCGTTTTCGACGACGTCCGCTTTGATCAAACCTACAACCAGGCTTACTATTTTGTGGATTCCGTGGAGGGTCACTGGAATTCGGGCCGTGAAGAGAACCCCAACCTGGGTTACAAACCGCGCTACAAAGAAGGATATTTCCCGGTACCTCCCATGGACTCTCTGCACGACCTGCGCACCGAGATGATGCTGACTCTGATCGAAGCCGGAGTGGATGTGGAGGTGCACCATCATGAAGTGGCAACCGGAGGCCAGTGTGAGATTGACCTGAGGTTCGATTCCCTTTTGACCATGGGAGATAAGTTCCTGAAGTTCAAGTATATTGTTAAGAATGTGGCCAGGCGCTACGGGAAGACGGCCACCTTCATGCCGAAACCGATCTTCATGGACAACGGGTCGGGTATGCATTGCCATCAGAGTCTCTGGAAAGAAGGCCGGAACATCTTCTATGAGGCGGGCACGTATGCCGATCTGAGTGAATCGGCTGTTCACTATATCGGTGGAGTTCTCAAACACGCCCCGGCTCTGCTGGCTTTCTGCGCTTGTTCGACGAATTCGTTTCGAAGGCTGGTACCGGGTTATGAAGCTCCCATCAATCTGGTCTACTCGCAGCGCAACCGAAGTGCCTGTGTGAGGATACCCGCCTACTCGCGAAGCGAGAAAGCCAAGCGCATTGAGTTTCGACCCCCGGACCCCACAGCCAACGGTTATCTGGCCTTTGCAGCCATGCTGATGGCCGGCCTGGACGGAATACAGAACAAGATCCTGCCGCCCGATCCCATCGACAAGGATCTCTACGACCTCCCACCGGAGGACACGACCGAAGTTGAGTTGCTTCCGGGAAGTCTGGCTGAGGTTCTCGACGCTCTGGAGGCGGATCACGAATTCTTGCTCAAAGGCGATGTGTTCACGAAGGACCTGATCGAGATGTGGATCGGGTACAAGCGAGAGCATGAGGTGGATGCCATGAGATTGCGCCCCCATCCGCACGAGTTTGCCCTGTACTTCGACATCTAGAGCGGCAGCCGGCCGGGGCGGCGACAGGGGAATCAGGCGTTGGTAGAATGCCGCCGTGGGCCGAGAGGAGTACTTTACCGATCCCGGTATGAGCCGGGAACGCGCCATTTCGTTCCTGCAGGAGCTCGGTTTTTCTGATCCCCTCAAAGCGGATCAGATTCTGAGCCGACTGGGAGAGGCGCCTCACTTGCGGGAGCTGCTGGCCGGCCTCGCCCCCCCTCTCTTTGAAGAGCTGAAGACCTCTCCGGACCCCGATCTGGCTGTAGTCCATCTGCACAGTTTCTGCGAGGCGGTCGGCAACCTTCCATCCCTGTTGCAGTTTCTGCTGGAGGTTCCGCCGGCGCTGAGCGCACTGGTCCAGATTGCCGGAACCTCTCCCTACCTGTCCCAGTCGCTGATCCGCAGCCCGGATTACTTCTACTGGCTGCTCCAGCCGGGGCTCCTGGAAGAGCCCATTTCGAGGGCAGCCCTGGAGCAGCAGGCGCGAGCCTCGAAAGGCGCCAGTCCCTCCTCCCGGATCAACGCCGTGCGGCGGCTGAGAAGGCGGGAGATTCTGCGCATTGCCGCGCAGGATCTGCTTGGATTCATAGAGTTTCCGGGCGTGGTGGAACAGATTTCCGACCTGGCCGACGTGTTGCTGCAGGCTACGCTGGCGCTAGTGAAGGATGAGTTCGATCCCCGCCTCGACTTCACTGTTCTGGCTCTGGGGAAGCTGGGTGGCCGGGAATTGAACTACAGTTCGGATGTTGACCTCCTCTACATTTGCCCGGACGAGTGCGACCATGAGGCGGCGATCCGTTTTGCCCGGAGATTTACTCGAGCGGTGGCGGAGGTCACCCAGGAGGGTCACCTGTTCCGGGTCGACTTGAGGTTGCGCCCCATGGGCCGGAGCGGGGAAATCATCTATCCCCTGAAAGCACTCCAGCACTATTACTCGAGCTGGGGTGACACGTTCGATCGTCTGGCCCTGCTGAAATGCCGGCGCTGTGCCGGCAGCAGCGAGCTGGCCGCAAAGTTTCTCTCTTCAATACAGGGTTTCGTGTATCGGAAGTACCTCGACCATGCGGCGGTGGAAGAGATTTCCTGGTTGAAACAGTCCATGGACCGCGAACAGCAGAGCAGCGCTCAGCCCGGACAAAATGTCAAGCTGGGCCAGGGCGGGATTCGGGAGATTGAATACTTCGTCCAGAGCTTTCAGCTCCTCTATGCCGGACAGGACAAGTCGCTGCGGACCACCTCGACCCTGGAACTTTTGGACCGGCTGGTCGACGGCGGATATATCCTGTCGGCCGATTACCGGCATCTCAGTGATGCCTATCGCTGGCTGCGCGAGGTGGAACACCGCCTGCAGCTGGTTCACAACCAGCCCAGCCAGATCTTGCCGCCAAGAGGAAAAGAGCTTACCCGTCTGGCGCGAACCAGCCTCGGTGAGTCGCGCAGCGATGCAGTTCCCTGCTTCGAGAAAAGAATGGAGGATACAACCGCCGTCGTGCACCGTATCTTCACAAGTCTGTTTTCAAACGCCTCCCAGCCGGCTCTCCCGTCCGTCGCGCTGAACCCGAAGCAGCCGGCTTCAGAGGCCATAGAGGTCTTGCAACGGGAAGGGGTCCGGGATGCACCGGGAGTGTATGAGGGGATCAAGAAGCTGCTGGCGCGGCCCGCCTATCCCCAGTCCCCCACCCGGGTTCGAAACCTGGTGGCTAATCTCCTTCCCGACCTGCTGACTGTCTGTGAGGTGGGTGGTCAGCCGGGACACTTTTTTGGTCGCTTTTCACGTCTTATTTCCGCCTTTGGGTCCGCCCAAAGCCTCTTGCGCAGTCTTCTGGAAAGTCCGGTTCTGCGGGTCTCGGTGCTCGAGATCTGCCTGCAGGGGGGCTTCCTGTTCGAGACCCTTCTCAGGTTCCCGGAGTTGCTCGACAGCCTGGCCGAGGTCGACGAGCTGCAGTTCGAACCGCCTGAGTGGACGGAAAATCCGGCGCTCGATCTGGATGTTCTGAGACGACGGATCTGGAAAGAACGTTTCAAGATTGGAATTCGACGCTTTTTCGGTGGCTGTCCGGAGTCTCAGGCCCGCCGGGAGCAGACTTGCCTGGCCGACGAACTGGTCCGCTTCTGCTTCCAGGCGACTCTCGGGGATCATCCCGCTCTGGAGAATGAATCGATCATGCTCTTCGGCCTGGGCACTCTGGGCGGAACAGAGCTGACTTTTTTTTCGGATCTGGATCTGATCTGTGTTTACGACGACCGAAACACCGGGCTTGAACCACAGGCGTTCAACCACTGGATCGAGGACTTCCAGACGCGCCTCAGTGAGTACTCAGAGGAAGGTGGTGGCCAGTCGGTCGATCTTCGTTTGCGACCTGAGGGCCGCCGCTCCAGCCCCGCTACTCCCCTTTCTGTATTTGAGGATTACTGGGTTGAGAGGGCGGAGCCCTGGGAAGCGGTCGCCTATAGCCGTCTTCGAGAGATCGCGTCGACCGGCGCCTCCAACATTCCGGAACGCTGCTCAGCTGCGCTGAAAGCGTACGACCGCCTGGATCCGGCCGCCATTCACAGTCTCAGAATGCGAAAGGAGAAAGAGCTGGCCGCCGAGGCCGCAGGAAAGAAAAGGCACGTGAAATCCGGCTACGGTGGGCTGCTGGATATTCAGATCCTTGCGTCCTTCTTGCTGCTCGGGAACCGCCCGCCGGTTCCGAACACCCTGCAGGCTCTGGCGCAAGTTGAGACGCGTGAACTGCTTTCCAGGGGGGAGTGCCGGACTCTGGAGAAGGCTTGGATCTTCTTGTCTTCTGTGGAAAGTGCGTTGCGCCTGATTCGCTCCAGAACGACGGAAACCCTGAGACCGAGAAGTCTGGAAGCGGAGTTGGTGGCAAGGCTCCTCGAGTTCGATGACAGCGAGCCTTTCTTGGCTCACTACCAGAAAACCACGGAAGACGTTCGCGAAATCTATCTGCGCGTTTTCTCTGCTTCTGAGTAAGCCCTCAGGCTGCGTTCCGAGTTCAAAAGGTGCACTCAAACTATTCTCTTTCGGATTCGCTTCATTCTTCATGTGTTCTGTGGCCGCCCAGGCCGACTCCACAACCCGTACCCAGCTCCAGGATCCTTCCCTTTCGCGGAACTGCAGCTGCAACGGTAGCAAGCAGGTGGCCAACCCCGGGTTCACAGGAATACTGAAAGGAGGCAGATTCAGCTCGGGCCTGGGCATCGAGGACGGGCTTCGGTAGTGAACTCATACCTGGTAACATACCCCAGTAAGGGAGACTCGTGATGCCAACTTCTCTACTCCGCTGGCCAGCGAGCTTGGCTCTGCTGGTCACAATCTTGTCCACCGGCTCTTTCAAGTTTCAGTCAGAGCCTTTTTCTCAGGGCAATCAGGCAATCGGCAACCGAGGACGCGCCTACCTCCTTCTCAACAACCCCTTTTTTCCGGCCGTTCGAGCGCTTCCGGAGTTCGAGTCGGGAAAGGCTATTCTCAAGGTGCGAAACTACTCCCATGAGACGATTGTCGTAGACAACCTGTTCCTCTCGGACGAAGGGGAGTTTCGCAGCAAGCCTCTCTTGGAAGCACCGCTGAAACTTCGGCCGGCCGACACGGAATGGGTTGACGTGACCTCAATCCTGGGTTCGCTTTTTCAAGATCAAGTCACAGAAAAACGCACAAAGGTGGTTCAGATTGAAATCCGCCTTGCTTCACAAGCTGATCCCTTTGCGCAGTGTAAATACATCGTCGGATATGGCGACGGTTCTATTCTGCAGTTCTCCTTCGAAGAGACCAAGGCTCACGCCCGGGTTTCTCGGACCGATCCCGCCTGTTCCTCCTAATCACTCTTGGGTCGGTGGCGATTGCCAGCACTTTGTTACTGGATGCACCTGTGTTCGGCACGAAGCCTTTGATTAGGTTACCCAACCCTTCGTGCAACAAGCGAAAAGTGATTCGCGGCATCGACATCGAGTTCCAAAATCTTGAACGAGGAAAAGAGGGGCGCGAGTTCGCTCTTTCGAAAATAGTGGTGCGGTAAGCCCTTTTCGGGGCCATCTACAGGTTTTCGGGGAGCGCTTCTTCCACGGATTCTTCCCCATACGGCCCGGCGGGCCGGGTGATGCCCTCTGCAGCGCGGACACCCCTAAAGTCGCGCCCGGCGACACCAATGACTGCGCCACCGATACGACTGCCGACCCTAAATTTCAGTCTGGGGGGATCTTTCTTGCCGAAGACGGAGATTGTCCCCCGTTTGAGGGAAAGGGGCTCGTCTGTGCGCGGCGGCTCGATCTCACAGGTGGCTCCATACTAAAGGGCCTCAAATCAGGACTTTCACGACTCTGGAAGCGGCGAGTCGGGTCGCCGCGTGGATAAACCCTTCCCTTGCCTCCCAGACTTCAGAGTGCTATAAGCGTTGAAATGCCAAAAAGGGACAAAACAGATGCGTAAAACACGAGTCTTTTTAGCTGGAGTGCCGCTACTGCTTTTCGCAGTTTCCCTCGGAGCCCAAGATCCGGCCAAGGTTGGCGCTAACAAGTGTAAGGTCGAGTTCGAAAATGACTACGTCAGGGTGCTGCGCTGGAACGTAGGTCCGGGTGAGAAGGTCCCGATGCACGAACACCCGGCAAGCATATCCATACTCCTCAGTGGCGGTCACGTGGAATTCACCAATCCAGATGGCACCACCAGAGACCTGGAGGCGGATGCTGGGAAAGTGGCCTGGAACGGGCCTCAAAGTCATGCCAGTGAGAACGTGGGCGAAATGCTCTGGGAGGTGGTCCAGATAGAGCTCAAAGGAGCGGCGAGACCCTAAAGCCTGACTGAAGCCAACTACTTCGGTAACTCACTCAGCGTGACGGATCATACTTCCCAACCGCCACACAGTTGTGGTAGAGAGCCACGGCCAGGTCTGGGGCTCCCTACACCGAGATATGTCGACTCGTCCTCCAAAGCATCCACCAGCATCCCCCCTAGCACCGGCGGCGCCTGTCCGGAAGACTGCGTTTTCTGCTGATCGCTAACACAACTGCCTGGTGGGTCTCAAGTGGGGAGACATCGACCTCTTCGGGAACTTCATCACGGTGCAGCGGAACATCGTCAGACCGAGCATCAACCAAACCAAGACGGGAAAGATACGACGAATGACTTGTTTCTAAAAGACTTGAAGAGTAGGAAACTTCCCTTCCCTGTCAGGTCACGTCCAGTTCGCCGGTTCTTATGAGTACCCCTTGCTGACAGTAACTTACGGATTGGTGGGGGTGTCAGGTGCGGTCAGGAAGGGTCGTTAAAGCGCACTTCCGCACCCTGGGCGCACCCAAAAGGTAAAAAAAGAAACCGGCCGCCCTCTGCGGTGTATGTGTATATCCAAAGCCGGCTAATTTCAGGGGAAACCGAAAACTGGGACTGGAATTTTTCGGGGGCCGTTTTTTTCGGGGCGGGAATTTTCGGGGAGCGGATTTTCCGGAAAAGGACACCCAAGAACCAATGACGGACCCCGCACACCCCTTTTTGCAAAGTCGGGTGTCTCTCTACTGCTTTCTAGTTGTCGTACTTCCCCGCTGTCCAGTTTGCAACGGTTAGGCGCCAACTCTCGGTTGATGGCTACGACGGCAGCCTCTCGAAAAGGGCTGTCGATGTCACCATCAAACGGCATGAGATGATTTCGCTATCGTAAATGTGACCCGGATTGGGGCGAGTGATCGAGTAAAAGTGACCCACCCCAATCAGACCTCTGTTCTAGTTTTGTTCAAAAGCAAAACGAACAACTGGAACGGAGGCCGGAGTGATTGGGATGGACCAGTACGAGCTTATCAGAACAGCCCACCGCGTATACGGAAAGAGCATCCGAGAGAT
Source organism: Acidobacteriota bacterium (assembly GCA_965248635.1). GTDB lineage: Bacteria > Acidobacteriota > UBA6911 > RPQK01 > CBDAPI01 > CBDAPI01. The sequence continues at coordinate 3,028,467 of OZ252114.1, forward strand.
CCGTCGGGAGACAGGTCATCATCGGGAAACGATTCGCAAAGCCTTGAAAGGATTGGAGCCCAAGTACCGACGCCGAAAGCCAACCAGATGCCCGGTCATGAATCCGGTGGAAAAGATCATCGAGGGCTGGCTGCTGGGAGACCGGGATCGGCCGCGGCGTCAGCGTCACACGTCTCGCCGGATCTGGGATCGGCTGGTCGAGGAGTACGGATTTGGGGGAGCCGAGTCGACGGTGCGGCGCTGGGTGCGGGAGTGGAAGGCGGCTCACGGCTACGGAGGCAAGCAGGCGGTGGTTCCACTGGACCCGGAAGTGGCCCGGGAGGCAGAAGTTAGACTGGGGGACAGCCTGGGTCGAGATGGCAGGGGAGCGGCGGATGGTGAAGCTGTTCATGATGCGCTCACGCTACTCGGGCAAGGCCTTCGTGAGAGCCTATCCCTGGGAGCGTCAGGAGATGTTCTTTGACGCCCACATGCGAGCCTTTGCCTACTTCCAGGGGATCTTTCGGACCCTGGTGTATGACAACCTGAGCCCCGCGGTGAAAAAGATTCTGCGGGGCAAGAAACGAGTGGAGCAGGAACGCTTTGTCTCCTTTCGCAGCTACTACACGTACCAGGCCCGCTTTTGCACTCCGGGATTAGGCCGAGAGAAGGGTGGAGTGGAGGGCCTGGTCGGCTTTGCGCGGAGAAACTTCCTGGTGCCGTTGCCCCGAGTCAAAGACTTCGAACAGCTCAACCAGATGCTCTTGGAACGCTGCCAGAAGTATGGCAGTCACCGGATTGCGGTCCGGGAAGATGATCGAACTGTCCAGGAGCGATTCGAGTCGGAGAGATCGCGACTGCTGCCCCTGCCCCAGCGCCCCTATGACAACTACAAGCCGCTGCGAGTGAAAGTGGATCTCTACCAGACGGTGCGAGTGGACCGCAATCGCTACTCCGTGCCCAGAGCGTATGTGGGTCGCTGGGTGTGGTCGCATGTGAGCTGCTGGAAGGTGGAGGTGTTTGCAGAGGATCGGAAGATCGCCGAGCACGAGCGAGTTTTTTCCAACAGCAAGTGGAAGATCGATTCGCTGCACTATCTGGATCTGCTCCAGCAGCGGCCTGGATCGTTTGAAAGTGCCCGGCCCATTCTGCAGTGGCGAGCCCGCTGGCCTGCGGACTACGAGGTGCTGCTCGCCAGGTTGCGCAGCCGCCTGGGCGAGAACTCCGGCACTCGAGAGTTTATCGGCATCCTGGGCTTGCATCAGCGCTATCCGGAAACACTTGTCGAAAAAGCAATTACCCGGGTGCTGGAGCTGCAATGCCCGAGCCTGGCTTCGATCCGGCACTGGATCCGCTACCAGGAAAGTTCCAGCCGCTCGATCAAGCCCCTGCCAGCCCAGCTGATTCCGGGGATCACGGACCGTCGGGTCGAGAGGATGGCTGTGGCGAGCTTCAATGCCTTGCTGGGGAGTAGGCGATGAGCCGCGCCAGTGAAGCGGTATTGCTGAAGGATCACCTCAAGGAGCTGCGGCTGCCTACGATGCGGCGAGATTACGCCGAGTGTGCGCGCCAGGCCCGGGAAACGAGGGCCAGCTACGAGGCGTTCTTGCTGGATCTGGTGAGCCGGCAACTCGAGCAGCGTCGTGCCAATCAGCTGGAGCGCCGGCTCAAGGAAGCGCGCTTTCCGGTGATGAAAACGCTGGAGAAGACGGATCTCGCACTGTGGCCCACACTGGACGGGGTCGAGGTACGGGAGCTGACCGAATGCACTTGGATCAATGAGCGAGAGAACGTGGCTTTGATCGGCAAACACGGTACGGGCAAGACGCATGTGGCCACGATGCTGGGAGTGGAGGCCTGCCGGCGCGGTCACCGGGTTGGGTTTTACAGTGCTTCGGGCCTGGTCAATACGCTGGTGGAGGCCCGGGAGGAAAGACAGCTGGAGCGAGTGTTTCGAAAGCTCGATCGCTTTCACCTGATCGTCCTCGATGAGCTCGGCTACATCCCGTTTTCGGAAGAAGGAGCCCAACTGCTATATCAAGTCTTTTCCAATCGTTACGAGAAGGCTTCACTGCTGGTGACCTCCAACCTGGCCTTTGCCGAATGGACCCGGGTCTTTGGCGATGCTTCCCTGACGGCGGCCCTGCTGGACCGGCTCACCCATCGCTGCCAGATCTACGAGTTCGACTGGGAGAGCATCCGTCTGGCCGAGAGTCTCAAACGGCAAAAGAAGAGGCGCCGGCAAAGAGCCAAGTCGAGGTCAAAATAGCCTTCTGGGTCCCCGGAAGTGTCTCCTGACGGCCACACAGCTATGTCGCCTCGACCGCTGGGTTGGATATCTCCAACAGCAGAGACTTCAAGGGGGTTAACGGGGCGAGTAGACCACTCAGGGGACCGGGTTGAGTCGGCCGCCGAGAGGGGCACTCCGTTCGGGCTCGCCCTCACTGCGTCCCCTCTCTCAGTCTTCAGGAACTCGAGGAGATCGTTTCCCAGGATCAGTTACAACAATCTACAACCAGGTGGGGCACTATTACGTGATCAAGCCGGGTCACTTTTCCCTTGTCATTCCGAATGAGATATATGTGACGGTGAATTGCTGAGCCCAGTCGTCTTGCAGCCCTCGGAAACGTCTTGCTTTCTCGTAGCACTCCGGATACAACCCTTATTAGGCCGACTCACAATGCAGCCAGGCAATGCTTATTGCGAAGAGCCGGATCTATCTGACGCCGGGTGGGTTGGCGGTCATCGTGGTCTGGGTGATCATCGAAGTCATGTTTGCTTGACCCAACACACATCCGACTTCGTCCTCATCGCCCTGGAACATCGATAGGAACGGTGACCTGAGATGATGACAAAACCTGGGTTTCTTTCAAGGCATGGAATTGTGCGAAACGCCACTAGAGAAGACGTGCTCTTTTTTGTTGTCCCGGCGGGCTTGGTCTTCTTCGTAGCACCGGTAGTCAGCGCAAGGGCCGAGTACGACGGATTGGTGAACACCATATGGGACCTGATCAGGACATCCACGGAATCTGTATCTGCTCTCAGGACACAATATTGTCTGAGTCGGCCTGTTGTTCTTTGGAATTGAAGAGTCCGCCCCCGAAGCACAACCGCACCCCAGAGGCATCCTCTTTATTGGTCATTTCTTTCGGAGTTTTTTCTTGAGAAGCTCGCACCTGTGTGTCTCCCAAGCCCTGACCTCACGCAGGTACTTCCTGACAGCTTCGCGGTTAGCTTCTCCTCAATCCCTGACTATCTCCTGCGGACTTTTCACCGCCGCTTTTTCTCTGCCCAACCCGGGAAAAGATGGATCGCTCTTCCCCTATAATGGGAGTCATCTTGCGGAGAACCGTTTCTTGAATGGCAGCGAATTTCTTCTCTCCTACAGATACAGCCCCAGAACTGGGACTGGTCAAGAACTTGAGATTCGGCACCTTTTAGTGCCAGCGGAGAGGACTCCGCTCCGCTATGACTGATCGGCTTGAAATCCTTGCTACGGGACTCAAGATTCCCGAGGGCCCGACTTTCGACCACCACGGCAACCTCTGGTGCGTGGAGTTGGGAGCCGGCAATCTGGTGTCCTGGTCGGATGGACACCTTCATCGTTATGCCGCCGACGGAGCTCCTACCGGCCTAGCTTTCGACAGGCGAGGCCGCCTCTGTTTCTGTGACGGTCAGCGCAACGGGGTCCGGCGCTTTCATCCGCAGACCGGAGAGTGGGACACGATTGCGGACACGCTTGACGGGCAACCACTCAACAAACCTAACGATTTAGCCTTTGACGGCGCCGGAAACCTGACCTTTACTTGCCCGGGCGACTCGCGCACCGAACCTACCGGGTACGTCTGCTGCCTGCGGTCTGATGAGACACTGCGAAAGATCGCTGACGGTATGTACTTTCCCAACGGGCTGGCCTTTGCTGATCAAGGTCGTACCTTGATCGTGGCTGAAACGCGTCGCCAACGGTTGTGGAAAGGGAGCTGGAATGAGAATGCCGGTGAGTGGGTCAAGCCGCGCCCGTGGGCAGATGTAGGCGGCCCGAATGGCCCCGATGGCATGGCCGTCGGGATGGATGGGCTGGTCTACGTTGCCGTCTACGGCTCCGGTCAGATCAAGGCCGTGGACTCTGGCGGTGAAATCGTCCGAACTTTCGATTTGCCTGGAAGGAATCCGACCAACGTCGCCTTTGATCCATCCCGGCACTGGGGGCTGGTCGTGACCGAGGCAGAGCGCGGACTGCTGCTGAGTCTCCCGGAGCTGGGCCCTGGAGTGGAATTATTTGATGGAGGGGAAGCATGGCCTTAGCCGAAGAGCACGACCAGGCCCGCAATCACTCCCAGAATCGCTCCCCAGAGGCAGACGGTGGGGAACCCAAGGTCTCGGAATCACGATGCACCCAGATGCCCGACACCAGCGGTAACAGGCACCAGATGGTGGTGATTAGATAGAGACCTTCAAGGTTCGTAAAAGAGGTCAGTCGCAACCCCGAAGCAGCCACTGCTATAGCGACACAGGCAACAGCGCTGGCCGGGGTCCTCACCCTTCTGGATGGCGGCTTCGATCAGGTTCACCGCATGGTCGTGCTCACGGTTCCTCAGGGAGCTGAGGATCTCTCGAAAAGGGACGCGGTCGAGATTGTGCTGCTCCTATTCGCGCAGTGGCGGTTGTGCTTTCCGGGCCGTCTTGATGGCTTTGGAAACTCTAGAGGTAAGCGCGCTCTCTCTTGAAGAAGACCATCCAGTGGAACGGAAGACTATGATGCCCTCATGGTCAATCAGGACATAGGTGGGCAGCGTCCTGGCTTGAAAGAGTTCTTGGAAGAAGTGCCCTCGCTCATCCCGATAGTGTGGCCAGTTCATTCCGTTTGCTTCGACGAAGGCTCTGATCACACCTTCATCCTCGCTGCTGAGACTAATCAGAACAAAGGGATCCTTCTTCATTTTCTTGCTGAGCCGTCTCAAGGCCGGAAGCGCGGTCCTACACGGTGCACAACCAGGTGGCCCAAAAGTCCAGAAGTACCACCTTACCTTGCAGATCTTCCGAGGTGAGGTACTCTCCGTCCAGTGTCACCATCGAAAAATCAGGTGCCGCTGGCTCAATCGCTCGGCGTGGATTTTTCAATATGGCTCGGGCTCTGTCTGCCGTCGCACTCTCGGGATCATAATCTATGAACTCTTGTAATAAAGCTCTTGCCTCGGTATCGCGTTTTAGTCTAAGCAGGATGTGAGCCAGGTTGAAGCGGGCCATGTTGCTGTCGCCTTCAGAGAGTTCAAGGATTTTCGTGAACGCCTGCTCCCCTTCTTCCAGCGACTTCTTGTTGTCTGGTGCCGAGAACAAGGCAAGGCCCAGCTCATTGTAGGCGTGAATGCGATTCGCTAGGTAAGTCGATGCCTCGACTGCTCGACGCGCTTCTTTGGCGGCGTTCTTGAAGGCTCCCATCTTGTTGAAGGCCTTGGCCAGACCCAGAAGGCAATCCTCACAGTCACCTCCACTTTTTCGATTGGCTTCCTTGAAAGCCCTCATGGCGTCTTCGTATTGGTCTCGCTTCATCAGGTCGTAGGCTTCCACCAGTAACTGCTCTACCTGCTCATCTTGCAGCATGGGATAGGTTTTTGAGTTCTCATACACGGCGATCGATTCGCATCCCACCGGAGAACGATCCAACAAGCCTGGTAACGTTTGAGGCCTTTTACCTTTGTCCTTCCTGCCACTTTGCTCGTCCAGATCAGGCAGTGAGTCCTTCGAAGAGGCTTCAAAGGGCTGATTGTGCTGCTCCTGTTCGCGCCGCGGCCGTTGTGCTTTCCGGGCAATGTACTCCTTTGAAAGTTTCTGAGCTTCGGAAAGGGAAGCGGCGTCGAGTTCTCCAGCAACAGCGTCGCGGTTTTTCTTTGCGTCGGTGTTGCCCTGTGCTGCGGCGCTGTTGAACCAGACGTAGGCCATGGTGTAATCCTGCGCAACGCCGTGGCCGTTAACGTAGAGACCGCCAAGGCTGGATTGGGCCTCGGCGTGGCCCTGCTCGGCGGCTTTGAGATACCAGTCCCGGGCCTTGACGTAATCCTGCGCAACGCCGTCGCCGTTATGGTAGAGCCAGCCAAGGCTGAATTGGGCCTCGGCGTGGCCTTGCTCGGCGTCCGAGCGAAGTTCGGCTATGACAGCGGCGTCAAGTGGTTCCTGTGCGGAATGGAGAGAGGCGAGAGGAGCCAAGAGAAAAAGGAATAGCAAGAACAGGTGCCGCATGATCTGCTCAATTGTTTCGGGATTTCTTAAATTATAACCCACCAAACCGGGGTGGCAGTGGGAGCCGTAGTTAGGTGCTCCTTCGAAGTCTCAGACGGCCCTGAGTTCCGGCCCTGGTGTGATGAGAGCCTGGAGGAGCTGTTTGAGCAGGCGTCTGAGGCAGGTGTGGACCAGGTGCAGGAGACCCTTGGGAAACTCAGAGTTTCTCAAGCACGGTCTCTAGGCAAAGCTCTTTAGTCCAAATACCCAAGGGAACGAAGACGCTCCAACATGTCAGACTCGCCTTCAGTTGGCTGGGAGGTGCCAGACCGCAACTCGGCCATTTCGGCGAGAAGTGATAGGGCGATCTTCTTCTCAGTTTCAAACACGTTGGACTTCTCATTGGGGTCAAGCGCCAGATTGTAGAGAGCTATCTGAGGACCAGTGACCTCATCCCACCACCAAAGGTTGGAAGATGAATCCTCAACTGGACGGAAGACCAGTTTGAACTCTCCACGCCTCGCAGAGAACCGCTGGAGCCCTGAAATGGTGCTTCCGAGACAATGAGAGTTGACTGGAGTCGCTCTCCCCTAAGGGCTGGCAAAAGACTTCTACCCTGGACAGAACCAGGTATTCTGACATCAACAAACTCAAGAATCGTGGGCATCAAATCGACCAACTGAGCCAGGTCCGAGACGACTCCGGCATGAAGTCCATCCCTAACAATCAAAGGGACGCTGAGTAGATCCTGTTTAAGATCAAATCCGTGTCTGCGTGATGCCCGAGAAGGATCTTCACCGTGATCCGAGAACACAGCGATCAGGGCATTCCTCCGTTGCACGGCCTCAAGGAATCGTCCCAGTTCGGAGTCCATTCGTGCTATGTCGCCAGCATAAGATCCAGTTACGTCGGGGAAATGGGGCTCAAAACTGTGAAGATACAAGAAGATCGGACTCTCGGCGCTAGAAAGCAACCGCAAGCCCAAATCGACTATCTGCTTGATGTCGCTCCCGTCCGTTCGATCGACCTCGATGTACTCATCAAAGCCACGATCGAATCCGAGTTGAGAAGCGAGTGGACCGTGTGTCACATAAGCAGCCGTCGCGTAGCCACCTTGTCTCAGCACCTCGGCCAGAGTCACCAGATCTTGAGAGATGGGAGGGAACTTAGCAGCGAGGCTATGCGCCTCAGAATTCAGCCCATGCGTCGCAGGAAACGCCCCCGTAAAGACGGAGGCAATGGAAGGCGGTGTCCAAGGTGCATTGGAAACAACGTCATGAAAGACAACAGAATCATTTCCAAATTCCCACAGGTTTGGTGTCAAGTCAGGTGTGAAATGATCTGCTCTAACCCGGATTATGCAAGAACCGTAATCGGGTATTGAAAAAGACTTGAGAAGTGGCCCAAATCGGAAGCGGGCACGTGTGACCGGTGGATTTGCGAAGAATATCGGTTGGCGAGGGGGTTGAAATGCTTGGGGGAGTGAATTTCAGACAGATCTGGGCCTCGATGTGTGTAGGAAGCGGTTTTTTGGGGAGCTGGGAGAGGCTAGCTGGAGTTGAGGCGACTCAAGACGAGGTGGAAGAGGGGTTGTTCGGGAAAGGCTGAGGAAAGATGGACCCAGATGCGTCGAGTGGTTTGTCGGATCCGGGCCCCAATCTTGAGGACACGACGACGTAAGGTTTCGATTTCGAGCTTGTGCCAGGGGGTTCCGTGAAGATAGTCGCGCAGGCGCACGAACATCTGGTAAGCCAGTGCATGCAGGAGGAGTCGAAACTGGTTGGCCAGAAATCGATGACAGCTGAGTCGGTCCATGCTCAGATGATTCTTAAAGGCCTTGATGAAGTTCTCGGTCTGCCCTCGGTCTGTGTAGTGGTCATAAAGTGATTGGGAGCAGAGATCGTCCCGGTTGGTGACCACAAAGCGACGATTGATCCCGCGCTGATCGACCTCCACCTTGACGATGACGCGACGGGATCGATCCCAGCTGTTAGCTCGATAAAGAAACTCATCAAACTGACGCTGTTTTTCCTCCAGCTCAACGAACCTCAGCCGAGTCGAATCCAGCAGCGGCTCGACCACTCGCTGCAGGCGAGGGTTTCGACTTAACCCAATGACATATTGGAGTTTATTCTCTTCACCTTCACAGAACTCGTAGAGCCGAGGCGTGGCAAAGCCGCTGTCGGCCCGAATCTCAATCTCGACATCCGTCCCCACTCCTTGTCGGATGGCCTCCACGACGCGCTTCAAAACGGGCACGATGTGAGAGGCAGCCCCCTTGTTGCCAGGTCTCAACATGGCACACACCAGGTCTCCCGTGGCGGCATCGAAGATCAGCAAAGGATGCAGAATGTGGTTTCGGTAATACCCGTGGTAGAAGGAGAACTCCTGTTGGCCGTGAGTGTGGTCATCGGTACTGTCCAGATCCAGGATGATCTTGCTGGGGCGTCTCTTCTTCAGGGAGCGCACATAACGGCCTAGCCCGGATTATGCAGGAGATCTAAATTCAAGTGAGATTTGGGCCCAGAAAAAAGGCCGTAGCTCTCTGATATAAAAGGGTTTAGAGAAACAAAGACCCTAAACAGGAGCTACGGCAATGTCAAAAACAGTCTGCCAGAATACCCTGCCATTTCATAGCCACAGAAACATCACGGCTCGTTTTGATGGGGGGAGCCTCACTTCCGACGCAGGATGGTTGTTGTTTGGATCGCTGGATCGTCAACATCGATTGTGCGAGGGCTTCAGTTCCTGTATTTCGGAAAGTCGAGACCAACGCTACATTCGTCATGACCTGTTGAAGTTGATCCGACAACGAGTCTTGCAGATCGTGGCCGGCTACGAAGACTGTAACGACGCCGATACGCTGCGCTCGGATCCGATGCTCAAGACAGTCTGTGATCAGTTGCCCGAGAGCGATCCCGACTTGGCCACCCAGCCGACTTTCTCCCGTTTGGAGAACTCCGTCACCAAGAAGGATCTGATACGTCTGAGCCGGTGGCTGCTAGGCCGTTATGTGCGCTCCCTGAAGAAGAGACGCCCCAGCAAGATCATCCTGGATCTGGACAGTACCGATGACCACACTCACGGCCAACAGGAGTTCTCCTTCTACCACGGGTATTACCGAAACCACATTCTGCATCCTTTGCTGATCTTCGATGCCGCCACGGGAGACCTGGTGTGTGCCATGTTGAGACCTGGCAACAAGGGGGCTGCCTCTCACATCGTGCCCGTTTTGAAGCGCGTCGTGGAGGCCATCCGACAAGGAGTGGGGACGGATGTCGAGATTGAGATTCGGGCCGACAGCGGCTTTGCCACGCCTCGGCTCTACGAGTTCTGTGAAGGTGAAGAGAATAAACTCCAATATGTCATTGGGTTAAGTCGAAACCCTCGCCTGCAGCGAGTGGTCGAGCCGCTGCTGGATTCGACTCGGCTGAGGTTCGTTGAGCTGGAGGAAAAACAGCGTCAGTTTGACGAGTTTCTTTATCGAGCCCACAGCTGGGATCGATCCCGTCGCGTCATTGTCAAAGTGGAGGTCGATCAGCGTGGGATCAACCGTCGCTTTGTAGTCACCAACCGGGACGATCTCTGCTCCCAATCACTTTATGACCACTACACAAACCGAGGGCAGACCGAGAACTTCATCAAGGCCTTCAAGAATCATCTGAGCATGGACCGACTCAGCTGTCATCGATTCCTGGCCAATCAGTTTCGACTCCTCCTGCATGCACTGGCTTACCAGATGTTCGTGCGCCTGCGCGACTATCTGCACGGAACCCCCTGGCACAAGCTCGAAATCGAAACCTTACGTCGTCGGGTCCTCAAGATTGGGGCCCGGATCCGACAAACCACTCGACGCATCTGGGTCCATCTTTCCTCAGCCTTCCCCGAACAACCCCTCTTCCACCTCGTCTTGAGTCGCCTGAACTCCAGTTAGCTTTTCCCAGCTCCCCCGGAAAACCGCTTCCGACACTCATCCAGGCCCAGATCTGTCTGAAATTCACTCCCCAAACCACTCAAACGCCTCGCCAACCCATATTCTTCGCAAATCCGCCTGTCACACCTGCCCGCTTCCGAGTTGGGCCACTTCTCGAGTCGTTTTTCAACACCGGACTACGGTTCTTGCATAATCCGGGCTAGCAGCCACCGGCTCAGACGCATCAGATCCTTCTTGGTGACGGAGTTCTCCAAACGGGAGAAAGTCGGCTGGGTGGCCAAGTCGGGATCGCTCTCGGGCAACTGATCACAGACTGTCTTGAGCATCGGATCCGAGCGCAGCGTATCGGCGTCGTTACAGTCTTCGTAGCCGGCCACGATCTGCAAGACTCGTTGTCGGATCAACTTCAACAGGTCATGACGAATGTAGCGTTGGTCTCGACTTTCCGAAATACAGGAACTGAAGCCCTCGCACAATCGATGTTGACGATCCAGCGATCCAAACAACAACCATCCTGCGTCGGAAGTGAGGCTCCCCCCATCAAAACGAGCCGTGATGTTTCTGTGGCTATGAAATGGCAGGGTATTCTGGCAGACTGTTTTTGACATTGCCGTAGCTCCTGTTTAGGGTCTTTGTTTCTCTAAACCCTTTTATATCAGAGAGCTACGGCCTTTTTTCTGGGCCCAAATCTCACTTGAATTTAGATCTCCTGCATAATCCGGGCTAAGTGAGTCAAGGCAGATGAAAACAATGTCTGGATGCCGACTGCCGCCACATCCCGAGAGAACCACTGATAATACTAATGAGACAGTGACTAGGTGAGGGCGACAACCTTTGCGATGGTGGCTGTCAAGTCTACCGAGAGGCTTCATGTCGTGCCGGGTCACTGACATGCTTCCCGAGAAAAGAGAACGGTTTGGATTCATCGGATGGAAAGATTATAGGGGAACTCTGGGTTGGATTTAAGGTTTGCAGATCTTGCCCCCTACTGTACCCAGCACTGTGTGCTTCTTCCTTGCTCCTGAACTCCCTGGTGCAGTTCTTGCAGTTGTAGTAACGGCAGCCATGGTCGTGGTAGATACGGCTGCTCACTTTGCTGTGGTAGATAGTCCCATAAGCGACCGAATACTGACGGAGCTTCCGGCCCAGTGATCGGTAGCGACGCTAAGGGATTCGCTCCAGGTAGGATACTCTCGGCGTACTGGCCCCACATCCGCCTGAACCAATCATTGTTATTCGGTTCCGTCTCTGTTCAATGATCTCGATCACAGCGTCCTGAGGGAACTCCAGCCCGTTGCTCCGTAACTCGCTTGCATTTGTACTCCTCCTAAAGGTTACGTTTGTGCCACTTTTTTAGAGTCTGGGACAGCTGCGCTTCCCAGAGTCGGAGTGAACGAACCGATGGTACTTGAGCGTGTGGCACAAATTATAGCAGGGAGGTGCTCGAAAGCCTGCTACCGATTTGACCGACTGAGAGTGGTCTGGGCTGCTCTGCCATAGTAATGAAGAACGATCCTCATGATCATTGAACGCGACACCATCGTTCGTCCCGGGTCTCTCGCTCCCGGAACAGAGCAAGGATCCGGTACATCCGATCCCGCTCCGTCGGATCGTGGTCAAGCCAGGCCAGAGATGAGGGCACTATCCTTTAAATCCGATTGCTACCGGCTGGAGCGACACTTGCCGGGTGGGTTTTGCACCCACTGAAAATCGCCGCCTTTCCACGGCGCACTGCATGATCCGGGCTAGGCGCTTGGGAAAGAATATAGGAGGCATCTCAGGTGCCGAAAGGGTGTCGGGGGCCATCCACGTGTCACCTAGTACTTAACAGCATTAATACGAAGAATCATATGTTAGAATTGCCTCCAGTTCTCTTCCAGGGCACACTGGAGGCAAACCATGGGGCGAGCGACCGAAATCGTATTGACTGAGGAGGAAGAGGAGAAGCTTCGCGGCTGGCTCCGTTCGGGAACGACCGAGCATAGGCTGGTCCATCGAGCCCGCATCATTCTGGAGGCCGCGGCCGGGAAAACGACTCAGGAGGTCGCGAAACAATTGAAGATCTGGCCTTCACAGGTCAGCAAGTGGCGCAAGCGGTTCGCGGCCCAAAGGACACAAGGGCTGCAGGACGCGCCGCGCAGCGGAAAGCCCCGCCGCTACGACGAGACAACGGAGGAGAGAATTCTGGCGGCTCTGGACGAAAAGCCTCCCCGTGGCTACGCAACGTGGAACGGCCGCCTGCTGGCTGAACACCTGGGTGATGTCAGCCGAGATCAGGTCTGGAGAGTCCTGCAGCACCACCGGATCTCTCTGCAGCGGCGCCGCAGCTGGTGCTTGAGCACCGATCCGGAGTTTGCCCGCAAAGCGGCCGACATTGTAGGGCTTTATCTTGCCCCGCCCGAAAACGCCGTCGTACTGTGCATCGACGAAAAACCACACATTCAAGCACTGGAACGATCTCAGGGGTGGCTGAAGCTGCCCAACGGAAAGGCTATCACGGGAGAGAATCACCGATACAAACGCAACGGCACGACCACCCTGTTTGGAGCCCTGGAAGTGGCCACGGGACTGGTCAAGATTGGTCACTACAAACGACGCAGGCGTCGCGAGTTCCTGGACTTCATGAACCAAGTAGTGGCCGATTATCCGGACCGTGAGATCCATGTGATCCTCGATAACCTGAGCACGCACAAGCCCAAAAACGACCGCTGGCTGGCTCGACACGACAACGTGCGCTTTCATTTCACGCCGACCAATGCCTGCTTTACCAACCAGATTGAAATCTGGTTCAGCCTCTTGAGCCGGGGAGCCATTCAGGGTGCCAGTTTCACTTCGCCCCGAGAATTGCGCAATGCTATTGACGAATTCGTGCAGGTCTGGAATCCGCAGGCCGCACCCTTCGAATGGACCAAGGCCGTGGTTCATCCCAAGGGTTTCAAATCTAATTACTCGGATTTACGCGGTTAAGTACTAGGCGAGCCCTCGGCCTGGATCTAATTTGATGATCTCATTCGTATAGCGCGTAGCCCAGCGCTGCCAGCTCACTTTTTCCCAGTAGGGACGGCCATGATGGAAATTGACCACATTCTTGATGAACTTCGCGAACTCCTCCGTCGCCGTCAAGACTTCCGAGTTGAGCTCAAAGAGAATGGCCAGATCAGAAGGATGATCGATGAATTCCGCCTCTTTTTCGGCCACCTCGCGCGCCTTCCGATGGGCTGTCTGAAAAAGACCCTCACATCGAACCAGCTCGCCCCGGAAGGCCGCCTCCCGGTTTTGGGCTTTGATTTGAAAAGCCTCGTCGTAGCTCATATAGCCGTCCTCGAGCAAACGCAGCAGCTCGAAATGAAGCATGGGTTTGAGCCGGACTTGCCTTGCTGGCCTTGTGTCCGCCACTCAAAGGCAGAGGCTATTGAAGCTGCTGCGGCCGTGCGCAGAAAAACACGGCGAGACTTTGTTTTATCTTGCGATTTTGACTGTTTCATGACTCTTGTGCCTCCTGTTTAATCGATCCAAACAGCTTCCCTACTCTCTTTAACTAATACTAATAAGAGGGGAAAATTGTCCGACGTGTGTCACCCTGTCACAGGGGAAATCCTTGTCTCCCAATATTAGTTAAACTGCAATCGCGCAGACCTTAACGCACGGACATGTATCACGCCGCCTCTCCCGGTTGAGATCGAACCATTTGTTCAAGGGCGAACTTGGGACAAATGTGTTCATGTATGTAGTTGAGGAGACCCGTAGCGACTCCCTGGAGCTGCTTCTGGACTCCTTCATCGAGACACCGCCCCTGGTCATCGAATGCCTTCTGAACATTGGCCACAGAAACAGGGCCAGGCAGTACAATAGCTCCAACATGGGAACAGACACTTCGCAGCTGTTCAAGCGACTTTATGGCTCCGATCCGACCAGCAGCAACCCCGAGGAGGGCCACTGGCTTCCCTGCGAGTGTTGATGGGAAGCCGAGGTTCTCTATGACGAGTTTCATCATCGCTGCGAAACTGCCGTGGTACTCGGGCGTTGCTAGGATAACCCCTGTGGCGTCCTTGACCGCACTCTGTAGTTCTTCTCGATCTGGAAACTCGCCGGGCTGACCTGGGAACGGAAGGCTTAGGTGTGTCGGATCGAGCGACATCACCTGCACACCCGGCTGGGCTTTCAGCTCATCGACCGCAAGAGCCAATGCCTTCGAAGTAAAATTGCCGGGCCGACTTGTCCCCAGGATCGTCACAATCCGGATGCCATTTTCTGTTTTGTCCACGATCTGCTGCCTCCATTGTTGAGACCGACTATGTTCGAGTCAGCTCTCCTGCGTTTTCATTCCACCGGGATCCCGTTGGTTAGCTTCACTTGCTGAACAACAGCTTCCCGATCGAGATTCAGCAGCCGTCCCGCCACATTAATACTTAATTGGGGGCAGCCACCGTCACCTTGTCACACGCGAAAAAGCGTGTACGCCAAGTAGTACTAAGAGTAATAGTAATAGGGACCAGGGTGGCTGGCCAGGGTGAACGGGTCAAGAGACGGACTAGTGTACTGTCCGGGAAGTTCGCGGTGTTAATTCGGGATGGATTTTCGTCGCCAGTGAGGCGCGCGACGCAGGAAGACCGCGAGTCTTTCGAGGTAGCGCAACAAAGCTGTCGGCGAAAAGACGCCCGAAGTAGCGGCGTGAACTTTCCGGACAGTGCACTAGGTAATGTCGTAAGGTCGTCTCTGGGGCGATTGTCCGTTCGAATCCCCAGTGACAAGTTGCGTCAACCGGCTCACATCACCGACCATCCTGATACTGGGCTTGTGAAAGGGCTTGGTCATGGCAGTGAAGGACAGCACACGGGTCAAACCCTTCTGCGAACGCGAAATAAGCTAAGTAAGCGAAATAAGGGGGCTCTCTACTTCAGCCGGGCCTGATACGGCACGTGCAACATTATCTCTTCTGTCCGTTTTGTCGGTCCCCTCCCCCCGCACATTTAAGTTTTTCCTGGCTTCCGTCAGTATTGTCAGTCCGTTACTAGGCCCTTTTTTCAACTCTCACCCTGAAGAAAACTGAAAACACGCACCCTATGGGCACTGACAAAGCAGACACAAGTCACGTCGAAAAGTTTCCGGACAGCCTCTCTGAATTGGATGCTACTTGAGCCACCTGAAGCGTCTGTAGCACTTGCTAACAAAAACGCTTCCCTTAGAACGACGCTGATACCCATCTGAAGCTCCATCGAAAACTCAAGTTGCTTGGTGTACAACAGCTCACGCATCGGTGCAGTTTGCGCTCGATCGGCTAAATACCAACCAAAGAAGCCAGAAAGAAGCGTCGCGATGATACCAGCCAGACCCAGGATGAAAGTCTGTGTTGTCGGGTCCAAAAACGCACCCTCACCGCACCCTACGAGGAAACATCGCCATATCATTGACAAGGCAATATCCCCTAACCATTTGTTTCTAAAAGCTTTAAGAGTTCATCTCGGAAGACCAAACTTCAAGTCACATCCAGTTCGCCGGTGCGGATGTTGTAGCCTTCTTCCACCGGGAGCACGAAGACACGACCGTCTCCAATCTCGCCGGTACGGGCCGTCTCCACAATGGTTTGGATGGCCTCTTTGACCATCTCGTCCGGGACCACCACCTGGATCATCACCTTGGGGAGTAGGCTGATCTTGTACTCCTGGCCGCGGTAGATGGCGCTCTTGCCACGCTGCCGGCCGTGCCCGCGCACATCCGAGACCGTCATGCCCGAGATCTGTAGATCGGCCAGCGCGTCCTTAACTTCTTCCAGCTTGCTGGGGCGAATGATCGCCAGGATCAGTTTCATTTCCACCACTCACCACCCTTCGGATGCGGGCCAGTAAACCGGCTCCGACGTCCTCGGGGAGTCCCTTTCCATCCAGTGTCAAATAAAAGACATCGATCGCTTTCGCTCCCTCGGTGGAGATCAGCGCCAGCTCAATATTGCAGCCAACTTCCGAAATCTCGCGACTAATACGATACAACAGTCCTACTGAATCTGGTGCCACGATTTCCATGATTGTGTAGACCGACTCGGCTGTCTCTTCGAAATAGAAAGTTGGAGGAAACCAAGGCGAGATCGGTTGCAGGAGAAAACTCTGCTCTTTGCCTGCCAGGAGCCGTTCTACATCCAGCTTGCCCAGGATCGCCTCTTTCAGAAGCTTGCGGCAGCGGTGGCGCTCGCTGGGGTTCCGTTCCAGTCTCTTCGTCGTGTCGGTGAACTCGAAAATGTCCAGGATCGTGCCTTGCCGGTTGGAAAGGGCGTATCCACGCAGGATGTTCAGGCCAAAATAGGAAAGTACTCCCACGATTCTGGCAAAGAGCTGGTGCCGATCGGTGGCGAGAACGCACAGTTCGTAACGGGTATCTGTGCGACGCAGCCTGAGCTGAGGCGCCTGCGTTTCCAGGACCCGGTGCGCCATTCGACAGTGCTCAAAGACTTCCCGCGGTTCCGTATTCAAGAGGTAACGGCGAGGCAGACCCTTCAGAAACATCTTCAGGTCGGCGCGATCCAGATCCTCAGGAAGGCTGGCGCCGGGCCCGAGAAGATCTGGAAGTCCCTCGATGACGGCCTGACCGAAGCCCCGGGTCAGACGCACGTAGGCCCCGACGTAGAGCTGCCAGAGCAGGTCTCTTTTCCAGTCGCTCAGAATTCCGGGGCCAACGGCCTTGATATCGGCGTAAGTCAGGAGCGTCAGCAGTCGCAGATTGGAGATTGTCCCCACGATATCCGCCAGCTGCTCAACCACAGCCGGATCATCCACATTTCTCCGAAAAGCCAGCTGCGACATCGCCAGATGGTGACGGATCAGGAACGTGACCTGATCAACCACATCTCGCGAGAACCGGAAGCGGCGGCAGGCCTGCGCCGCCATCCTTGAACTGGCGTCGACATGTGGTCCCTCCCGGCTTTTGCCCACGTCGTGCAGTAAGAGGGCCAGCGTCAGAATCGAAGCTGCGTCCGTCTCCATCAGGAGCTCACGAAATCGATGATCCACGGCTTCACTCTCGGGCAGCAGATCACAGATCTCCTTGACGGCGAGAAGCGTGTGCTCATCCACGGTGTAGCGGTGGTAGAAGTCACGAATCACCAGGGCTTTGATCGTTCCGAACTCGGGAAACAGCAGCTCCAGGACTCCGAGCTCGTACATTTCGGAGAGGATGGCGTAAAGCTTCGGATGGGGAGTCAAGATCGCCTGGATCAGCTCCCTTGTTTCGGAAAGCACAGCCTCTTTAGAAACCGGCCCGAGCGCATTGCGGATCTGCTCAGCAGCCCGAGGCGAAAGAACTCCCCCGGTCTTCAAGTCGAGGAACACCTGGAGGATGGATTTCAGGCTGCCCGGGGGCTCTGCCAGGTCCACCTCTTCTCTTCCCTCCCCCAAGCGAAATGTGCCCAGGCAGGCTCGTTGAAGAACCCGGGCCCGCAGGAAGTACTCCTTCATCAATGACTCGGAGCCGGAATCGGGGTTCTTTCCGAAACCGAGTAGCGCCGCGACCTGCTCCTGAAGCGGATGGGTCAAACGGTTGTGGTCCCGTCCCTGAATCAGGTGCAGTCCGATCCTGGCCCGGGCCAGGAACTGAAAGGAATGCTCAACCCGAGCTCGATCGTAGGGCCCCAGCCAGTTCATCTCCTGCAGAAGGCTCATCCAGTGAGTCACCAGATGATCTCGCAATCCACCGGGTGAGTGCTTCAGGTCGGGTTCCAGCTCGTAGATGGTGTTTCCATGCTCCCCATGGCGAGCCTGGGTGATTTGCAGGATTGCGTCGATCAGACCGGGACGATGCCGCGTCAACAGGCCCTCTCTGGCCTCTCTGAACTCATCCACCAACTCCATCGCCCCCCAGATGAATCTCCCATCCATCAGGGCCAGAAGAAAGCTGACCTCCTCCAGATCGATCGACTTCAGATCCTGGACGGGCCAAACCTGCTGGCCCACTGACAGGCCAAGATCATAGAGGCTCCCCAGCATCGACCCGATCCCTTTCTCCAGTTCCGGGGTCAGAGTCTTTCCGGAATGGAGAAAGAGGAGATCAACATCGGAGAATGGGAACACTTCGCGACGACCGCAACCACCCAAACTGAACAGTCCGACCTGGTGCTCCTGGAGGGACTCACCTGCCAGAATCGAAATGACGTCGTCCAGATGATCTGCCAGGCTTGACAGAGTCTCTCTGCTGTCGAGCTGGTCCCGAAACCGCGAGAGTATGAGGTTTCGCTCCACGCTGACGCGATCCCGAAGTGAGGCGAGACCCGAATCTAGTGTCATTTGTTTTGGGAGGTGGCAGTCCTAAACCTTCTCTTGAAGCATCTTGGCCATCTGCCGTATGTGGTGGAGAAAGATGAGCATATTCGTGTGTCGAAGATCGGTGATGTGAACTGTCGAGGCGGCATTGAACAGGTAGGAACGAATGAGTCGGGTGGCAGACTCAGTCTCCCGATTCAGACGCCTGATTTCGACCTCGAAGAAGAAGTTGTTTTCAGCCGTGTGGACCTCCGGCTTGAAATCGTCCTTGGACCGGAGCTGCAGGAATATAACGGCCAGCATGTCGCGGAGGTCATCAGCGCTCCCGGAGATCTTCCGGGTCTGTTCTTTCCATTGACCCCGGACTTTCGAATCCAATTCTATCTCTCCGTCCACGACCTGCCGTCGAATCTCGGTCAGATCGTCTACGGAGTTCTCCAAAATCTCCAGCTTTTCCTCGACCCGCTTCAGAAAATGCTCGATCTGACGGTCCACAAATTTCTGGGTAAACCTGGCAGGGGTTTCGTACGGTTCGACGGAACGGTGCAGGGACAGGAACTGGTCCCGGAAGTGAGATCGGAGAATCTGGTTCTGAAGAGCCGTGGCAGGAATCTTGTCCTCCTCCCGGCCCGCCAGATTCGTGCAGGAAAAAAGTACCAGCACCGCCACGCTCTCGGCTTTCCGGACTCCCCTGCGCTTCAAAGCGTTTTCTCCAACCATCAGCAGCCCTGTCCAAGAATGATACACTAGCGCAGCTCGCCATAAATCTTGACCCAGGTCAAGACGTCCCTCCCCGCCGCTGGCCGTCTCATGGACTCAGCATCCAACCCAGAAGCACGAGGGACAAGACGAGTCGATAGAAAACGAACGGTTTCACGGTGTGGCTCTCCAGGAACCTGAGCAGAAATCGGATGGAAAAGAGGCCGCTCAAGAAAGCAGCCAGGAGACCCGCCAGGTTTTCGCCACTCAACGAAGCAGCCAGCAGGTCCGGCGACGCCGACAGTTCGAGAACTTTCGCCCCGATAGCCATCGAGATAGCAGGAATTCCGAGAAGAAAGGCAAAACGAGCTGCTTCAGGGCGGCCCAGCCCCAGCAGCAGGGCCGCTGTCATGGCAACTCCAGACCGGCTGACTCCGGGCATCAGGGCCAGGGCTTGAGCCAGCCCGATCCAGAATCCCCGCTGGGCGGTCAGGGACCAGAGCCCGGTCTGTTTGCTTTTGACACTGTCAGCCAGCCACAGCAGCAGCCCAAAAAAGGTCAGATTGAAACAGGTCAGTCCAGGGGTTCGAAGGCGCTCATTGTCCAGGAAGGTCAAGGCCACCCCGGCAACCAGGATCGGCAGTGTCCCGGTGACCAGGGGAAGGAGTAGTCGGTCCCACTCTCCGGCGGCCGCGGCTGGAGAAACAACCCCCTGGATCAAGCGCGCCAGGGGCTCGCGAAAGTAAAGGATCAGGGCCAGCAGGGTGCCCCCGTGGAGCAGGATGTCAAAAGTAAGGCCTCGCGGTACCCAGCCCAGAAGCCAGGGGAGGGCCAGAAGGTGGGCGGAACTGCTGACAGGAAGAAACTCCGTGAATCCCTGGAGGGTTCCCAGGATGATGGCTCGGATCCACGATTCCGGTATCATTTTGAGGTACCTCCAACTCTCGTTTTCGAGGCTCTCAGCGGGGAGCTGAGGGCCGGCTTCACCGCCATATTTCGACGTCGCCTGAGCGTGCTATACTGCCTCCTTCTATGAGAGGCTAACCGTAACCTTTTCGAGAACTTTGAGCGGCACCACCCTGGTGAACGCAGCGAATGTCTGAAGGCCACGAGACCATTGTCGTCCTCGACTTTGGCTCCCAGTATACGCAGTTGATCGCGCGACGAGTCCGCGATGCCGGAGTTTACTGTGAAATTCTCCCCTACCATGTCGACCCTTCAGAAATCGAGAGTCGCGAGCCTCGGGGAATTATTCTCTCCGGTGGCCCTGACTCGGTGTTTGGCGCTGACTCTCCGCATCCGAACGAGGCGATTTATGAGGTGTCCAGGCCGCTCCTCGGAATCTGCTACGGCATGCAGTTGATGGCCCACAAGCTGGGAGGAAATGTCCACGCGGCAACGGATCGCCAGTATGGCCCTGCCACCCTCGAAGTCTGCAGTGAGAGTCAAATCCTGCACGGAATTCCCCCGTCTTCCCAAGTGTGGATGAGCCACGGTGACAAGATCGAAGAGCTTCCCTCCGGCTTTCAGATCGTAGCCCGCGCCGGGCAGACAATTGCCGCCTGCGAGAATCGCGAGACGCGGCGCTATGGAGTTCAGTTTCATCCGGAAGTTGTACACACTGCCGAGGGCGATGCGATTCTGAAGAATTTTCTCTTTGAGATCTGTGAGTGCCGAGGAGACTGGACGGTCCGGTCTTTCATTGACGACGCGGTCGAGAGAATCAAGAGTCAAGTGAAGGATGGTCATGCCCTCTGTGGACTGTCCGGGGGAGTCGACTCGGTGGTGGCCGCGGTGCTGGTCCATCGTGCTGTGGGCGACCGGTTGACTTGCGTGTTTGTCGACAACGGGCTGCTGCGAATGAACGAATTCGAGGCTGTTCTGCAGGCCTTTGATGAGCAACTCGACCTGAAGATTGTAGGGGTGGACGCCGGCGAGCGATTCCTTTCCAGGCTGGAAGGAGTGGTCGAGCCGGAATTGAAACGCAAGAGGATTGGGGAGGAGTTCATCCGAGTCTTTGAAGAGCAGTCGCACCCCGATCGGGACTATCGCTACCTGGTCCAGGGAACTCTTTACCCCGATGTAATCGAGTCCGTCTCGGTCAAGGGCCCCTCGGCCGTGATCAAGAGCCATCACAATGTGGGCGGACTCCCGGAACAGATGACCCTGGAACTGGTCGAGCCCCTGCGGGAGTTGTTCAAGGATGAGGTGCGGCGAGTGGGAAAGGCCCTCAAGATTTCCGATTCAATTCTACAAAGGCACCCCTTTCCGGGACCTGGTCTGGCCATCCGTATCCTGGGAGAGGTGACTCCGGAGAGACTGCGGATCGTTCGCGAGGCCGATCAGATTGTCCTGGAGGAAATTCGGAGGGCGGGGCTCTACACAGATGTCTGGCAGGCGTTTGCGTTGCTGCTGCCGGTGCAGGCCGTCGGCGTGATGGGAGACGATCGGACCTATGAAAACGTGGCTGCCCTGCGCATCGTGGACAGTGCCGACGGAATGACCGCCGATTGGGTCAAGGTCCCTTATGAGGTCCTGGCGACCATGTCCAGTCGGATCGTCAATGAGGTCCGGGGAATCAATCGGGTGGTCTACGACATCAGCTCCAAACCCCCCGGCACTATCGAGTGGGAGTGAGTACTAAGACTTATGGGCCAGGACCCTTTTGTCCATCTTCATCTTCACAGCCATTACAGTCTTCTCGATGGCGCCAATCGCATCGAAGACGTTGTCGGCAAAGCAGCCGAGCTGAACATGCCGGCTCTGGCTCTCACCGATCATGGGAATCTGTTCGGAGCCGTGCAGTTCCACGACGCAGCGGTTCGAGCCGGAATCAAACCCATCATCGGCTGCGAGGCCTACGTAGCCCGGGAAGGACGTCGCACCAAAGGCGGGCGCTCCGACCGCAGCAATCATCTGGTTCTGCTCTGCAAGAATGAAGTTGGTTACCGAAATCTGATCCGCCTGGTCTCTTTGGGTTATCAGGAGGGTTTCTACTACCGGCCCAGAATCGATCTGGAACTCCTTTCCCGCTACTCCGACGGTCTGATCGGACTTTCCGCCTGTCTGAAGGGAATCGTTGCCTGGAATGTTATGCAGGACCGGTTTGACGAGGCAGCAAAAAGAGCCGGCGAACTCTCTGAGATTCTGGGCCCCGGCAATTTCTACCTGGAAGTGCAGGACCATGGGATTGAAGAGCAGGCTCGAGTCAACCAGGCTGTCCTGAAGATTTCACGCAGCCAGGAGCTCCCGGTGCTTGCCACGAACGACTGTCACTACCTTTCTCAGGACGACTCGTTTGCCCACGACGTGCTGCTTTGTGTCCAGACGGGAAAGACCATCTACGATCGCGATCGGCTCAGTTACAAGACCGACCAGTTTTTCTTCAAGACGGCCCAGGAGATGGAAAAGCTCTTCGGGAATGTCCCCGGGGCCCTGTCCAACACTCTGGAAGTCGCCCAGAAGTGCGATTTTCATTTTGGTCCGACGGAAAGCGTTTTTCCCCAGTTTGAAGTTCCACCGGGTCGCACCATCGACAGCCACTTCGAGAAGATTGCGCGCGAAGGTTTTGAGGAGCGTCTTCCCGTGCTGCAGGAACTGGAGCGGGAAGGGCGTCTTCGTCACGGAGTCGACGAGTACAAGGAACGCCTCGACGACGAAATCCGGCTCATTCAGGAGATGAAGTTTCCAGGCTACTTTCTGATCGTCTGGGATTTCATCCGCTATGCCCGGGAAGAGGGGATTCCGGTCGGTCCCGGGCGTGGATCGGTTGCCGGTAGCCTGGTCTCCTACGCGCTGAAGATCACCAACGTCGACCCGATTCAGTATGACCTGCTCTTTGAGCGCTTCCTGAACCCCGAGAGAGTGACACCTCCCGACATTGACATCGACTTCTGCATGCACGGGCGCTCCAGAGTGATTGACTACGTGATGGAGAAGTACGGGCGTGACAATGTCAGCCAGATCATTACTTTCGGAACCATGGCCGCACGCGGGGCCATCCGGGATGTTGGTCGTGCTTTGAACGTTGCCTATGCCGACGTTGACAAAATGGCCAAGCTGGTTCCCCAGGAGCCCCACGCCAGCCTTTCGAAAGCCATGAGCAATGTTCGGGAACTCCGGGCTCTGGCCTCCAGCTCATCGAGTTACGAGCAGCTTGTAACGATCGCTCAGCGGCTCGAGGGGCTGGTCCGACACGCCTCGACGCATGCCGCCGGTGTCGTCATCGCACCGCGGCCGCTGATTGACCTGATCCCGCTCTACAAGACCACCAAAGGCGAGGTGATGACGCAGTATCCCATGACCGACCTGGAGCGGCTGGGATTGCTCAAGATGGACTTTCTGGCTCTGACGACTCTGACCGTCATTGACCAGGCGCTTCAGCAGATCCGGGAGCAAACGGACGTGGATCTGGATCTCTCTCAGATCGATCTGGATGATCCGGAAACTCTGGAGCTGTTCTGTGACGGCCGCACCTCCGGTATTTTCCAGTTCGAATCCGGTGGGATGCGCGACATTCTTCGCCGCCTGCAACCTGATAAGTTCGAAGATCTGATCGCGCTGAATGCCCTCTACCGGCCCGGGCCGATTCAGGGGGGCATGATCGACGATTTCATCGATCGTCGGCACGGCAAGGTTCAGATCGAGTACGTAGTTTCCCAGCTGGAAGAGATCCTGGAAGAGACCTACGGTGTGATTGTCTACCAGGAACAGGTCATGCGGATTGCCAGTCTGCTGGGAGGCTTCTCACTGGGAGAAGCCGATCTTCTTCGACGAGCGATGGGCAAGAAGAAGAAGACGGTCATGGAGAAGCAGAGAAAGCGCTTCCTTGTGGGGGCCAGGGAGAGAGGAGTTGCTCCCGGCAAGGCAGAACATATCTTCGAGCTGATGGCACAGTTTGCAGGCTATGGCTTCAACAAGAGTCATTCGACGGCGTATGCCCTTCTCGCCTACCAGACGGCCTACCTCAAGGTTCATTTTCCGGTGCAGTTCATGGCCGCCATGCTGACCAGCGAGATGGGCACGACCGACAAGGTGGTCAGATATCTGAGTGAGTGCAAGGAGATGGGTATCACGGTTCGGCCTCCGGATGTCAATGAGAGTGATATCCATTTTCGAGCCTCCGCAGACCAGATCGTTTTCGGTCTGGCGGCCATCAAGAACGTCGGTGAGGGAGCGATACAAGGCGTCATTGAGTGCCGAAATGAGATCGGCCCGTTCAAGAACATCTTTGAGTTCTGCGAGAACGTGGATCTGCGCGTCGCCAACAAGCGAGTCCTGGAATCCCTCATTAAGGCTGGCGTTTTTGATTCACTCCACTCCTCTCGGCGATCCCTGATGGAGGTGCTCGACAGGGCCGTGGAAAGAGGCCAGAAAGCCCACAGAGACCGCCTGAGCGGTCAAATCGGGCTCTTTGGGGACCCCGCAGCGGCTGCTTCCGAGGCTGACGACGTACCCTTTAGAGGCAACTGGCCCGATCGAGAACAATGGGGATACGAAAAGGAAACCCTGGGTTTCTATGTAACCGGTCATCCCCTTCAGAAATATGAGCAGGAGCTGCGCAAGTTTTCGCTGGGGGATAGTGCCCGGCTGGGAGAAGAGATGGCAGGCCGGGAGACCTCGATCGGTGGCATGGTCACGGCGGTGCGACGGCTCCAGACCCGAAAGGGGGCGTCGATGGCAACCTTCCAACTCGAGGATCTGAGCGGCACGGTCGAGGTCGTTGTCTTCCCCAAGTGTTACGAGAAATGTAGCGATCTGCTGTCTGAACCCGACCAACCGATGCTCGTTCGAGGGCGCTGTGAGGTGGACGGACGCGGCGCCGCACGCCTTATCGCCGCCAGCATCGCTGTTCTCGACTCCCTCTGGAAACGGGGTGTCGAAAAGATGCTCATCTCTGTGTCGGTGCCCTCAATTGACTCGCTTTCCGTTTCTCGGCTTCAGGATCTGATCAAACATAATCCGGGCCCCTGTCCCCTGGAATTCGAGATCTGCGAGCGGCATCGGTTCCGTATTAGGCTCATTCCCAGTGACCCTACAGAGGTCAATCCCGCTCCCGCCTTCGTGACCGAAGTGGAAAAGCTCTTTGGTGAGAATTCCGTGACGCTGTATACTTAGAGCTCAGGCACAGCCAGCGTGCTTCCGACTTCCTTTCAATTGACCACTCCCGCACCTGGGGTTTGATGTGGATAACAAGGTTCAACAGATCAACCGCTTGCGCGAGCAGGTCCAGAATCTTCCCGCGGACCAGACCGCAGAGATCGAGCGTCTCCAGGAACAAATCGCTCAGCTGCGGTCACAGATCGAGAAGGGACTGACACCCTGGGACCAGGTTCAACTGGCGCGGCATCCTGATCGACCCTATACGCTCGATTATGTTTCGCGAGTTTTCTCCGGGTTCAGCGAACTGCACGGGGACCGGAGATTCTATGATGATCCTGCCATGATCGGGGGAATGGCCCGGCTCGACGACGAACCCGTGCTGATTATCGGCCATCAAAAGGGTCGTAATACGAAGCAGCGCATTTACCGAAACTACGGGATGCCCAAGCCGGAGGGATATCGCAAAGCCATCCGGCTCATGGAGCTTGCTGAGAAGTTTCGTCGTCCCATTTTCGCCTTCATTGACACCCCTGGGGCCTATCCGGGGATGGGGGCTGAAGAAAGGGGTCAGGCGCAGGCAATCGCTCTAAATCTGCGAACCATGGCTCGGATTCAGGTTCCGCTGATCTGCGTGGTGATTGGCGAGGGTGGAAGCGGAGGCGCGCTGGCGATCGCTCTGGGCGACCGAATTCTGATGCTGGAGCACTCCATCTACTCTGTGATCTCACCGGAAAGCTGCTCCGCTATCCTCTGGAAAGATCAGGAGCACGCTCGGGAGGCGGCCGCCTCCCTGAAACTGACACCAGAGCATCTCCTCAAGCACAAGGTCGTGGACGAGATCGTGCCTGAACCATCCGGCGGGGCCCACCTCAACTACGACGAGGCCGCATCTCTCCTGAAAGACCGGCTCATCCAGAACCTGCGCGAGCTTGAGGGAATTGACCCCCAGGAGTTGATCTCACTGCGGCACGAAAAGTTCCGGCAGATGGGCCAGTTTTACGAAGAAGAGGCCTGACCCGTCAGCGTCAGATTGCGTCAGTCAACTCATCCGGTTATCCTCCTGAATATTCGCGGAACAATCTGTCTTCATCGGCCTGCTTTTGCAGTTCTCATTGTGGAGAACCACTGGAGGTAAGAGAAGGAGAATGCCTGTTTGGGCTGCCGTACCTGTTGCCTTTCGTAATAGAATATTGATGAAGGAGAAATAGATATGGGAGACAGAGGGAAAAGAGATAAGGCTAAGAAAGAAACACAAAAAAAAGCTACCCGTACACTGAAGGAAAAACGGGCGCGGAAAAAAAAGAAGAATAACTAGAGGGACTGCTGTCAGTTCTGCGACCGCCACTCCGTTGGCCGAAGAGATCCAGAAATCTGGCTCTTTCACTCTGCCGCCCCTTTCCAAAGTACTGGTTTAGTTCGCCCGGGAGGGAGTACTTAGTGAGTGAGGGCTTGGTACAATCCACCTCCGGGATCACAAAAGTAGAGGGATAGGAATTCAGCATGGAGATTCTGGGCGGGCCTCTTTTTGCCGTCGCAGGAGGCGGTGAATCCCATGGACCAGCAATCGTCACGGTTGTTTTTGGGTGTCCGGCAGGTCTGAACCTGAAGCGTTCCCAGATTCAGGCGTGGCTCGATCGTCGCCGACCGGGCAGTACCAAACACGGCACTACCCGGCGTGAGGCGGATCGAGTCGCCCTGCTGTCCGGTCTCTTCTCAGACGATCCCGGCGCGTTGCTTGCAGGCCCGTCAGTCTCTCTGGGCGGAGTCGAGTCGGGTGCCACCGAAACCTACGAAGAAGGCTTCAGCACCGGAGAGCCGATCGCTGCTCTGGTCCTCTCTACTTCCAAGAAGTCCACGGACTACACGCAGTTCAAGGGCCCGGAGGGTGAAGTCAGGCCGGGCCACACCGACCTTGTGAAGTACCACAAGTCATCCGGGTACGCCGACATCCGGGGGAGCGGGCGATCCAGTTATCGGTCTACCATTTCCGACGTCATCGGCGGGTCGATTGCCCGGGTGTTCCTGAGAGAGCGTTTCGGAACCAGAATCTTTTCCTCGATCTCTCAAGTGGGTCCTCTCCGGACCGAGCAGCGGCTCTCCCAGGTGCTTTCGGGGAAGCCTCCAGCGGAGGAACTTGCTGCCCTGGAGGAGAAGCTGGCAACCACCGAGATTCACACTATTGATCCGGGTTTTGCCGCTGCTGCAGTGGACTTGATTCGGCAGACCCGCATCGCAAGGGACTCCCTGGGCGCCGCCATTGACGTAGTGGCATTCAATCCCCCGGCGTTAGCCGGAGAACCCCTCTACAACAGTCTCAAGATGCGACTCATGGGCTCGCTGGGGGGTTTGCATGCCGTCCAGGGCTGTGAAGCGGGCGATGGTTTTGAAGTGGTCGGGCGCCGAGGCAGTGAGAACAATGACTCGATTCGCAACTCCGGCTACCAGAGTAACAGCCACGGGGGGTTGATCGGAGGCGTGACCACGGGAATGCCGATTGTGTGTCGTGTCGGATTCAAACCCACTTCCAGCATCCCGCAACCCCAGAAGTCCGTGCGCAAAGATCTCGTGGAGATTGATTTCCAACTCAAGGGAGGACGCCACGATCCCTGTGTTGGCATCCGTGCCGGAATCACTCTGGAGTCGCGCCTGGCCATCGAACTGGCCAACGCGGTGCTGTGCCACCAGGCCGGGCGAGTTCACCTGGAAGATTTCAAGCTTTTTTAGCGAAGAGGTCAGCGAGCGATCAGAGCGGCGGGTGGCAACCCGCTCGGGTTCTGATGACGTTGCAGCTAACCAAGTATCTTCTTCAAAAGACTGATGCACCCGGCCAGATAGCCGGTCCCGAAGAGATTCAGGTGGTTCAACAAGTGGTAGAGCTGATACACCTTGATTCTCTCTTGGACCCCGGGCTGCAGAGGCCAGGCTTCCCGATAAGAATCGTAAAAAGCCCTGCTGAAGCCTCCGAAGAGCTGACACATGGCCAGCTCGGCTTCACGGTGGCCATAATAAACAGCCGGATCAATGAGGACAGCACAGCCCTCTTCGTCGACCAGGAAGTTCCCGCTCCAGAGATCCCCGTGCAGGAGACTTGGCGGGTCACCGGAGTCGCCAATCCTCTCCGCAAGCTGATCGGTCAGTTTTCCTCCCAGCCGGTGTAGCTCGGGGCTGTTGTAACCATTGTGCCGTGCCAACTCGAGCTGAAAGCCAAACCGGTCTCTTCCCCAGAACTCACACCAGTCTGAGGTCCATCGATTGGATTGGGGTGTCCTGCCGATGTAGTTGTCGTGTTCGAACCCAAACTGAGGTGCAGTGCAGTCCCGGTGGAGATGGGCCAGATCTCGGCCAAAACCCTCAAAAAAGCCACTGGTGGGCTTCCCCGGAGGCACGAACTCCGTAATCAAAAACTGATTTCCCAATTCGGGCAGCGACTTCCAGCCGAGGGGTTTTGCCGTTCGAATCGACTTGCCGCGGCCAAGGGCACACAAACCCTCGAACTCACGTTCCAGAATGTCTTTTGGCTCGCTGGAGCCGACCTTGCAAAAGAAGGTGCGACCATCCTCCAGAGTCAGCTTCCGAGAAGAATGAATGCACCCGCCGGAGAGTGAAGATGCCGCTGAGACGCGGGCCGGTTTACCCGTCGCCTCCCCGATGACATTTTCGATGGCTGACCTCAGACGGTCATTCATCGAGGGACAGATCGCGAAGGATCGCCGGGCAAGCCGTTTCGATCATGTCCAGAACCAGCTCAAACCCCTTGGATCCACCGTAGTACGGATCCGGCACGTCCTGAGGCCAGCCGGAATCGAGAAAGTCGCTCAACAAGCAGATCCTGGCTTTGTGGGTACCCCCCTGGCGGAGGGATCGGTCTAGGATGTCCTGGTAGTTGGACTTGTCCATGGCCACCACGAGGTCAAATTCTTCCAGATCATCTCCGTCGAAAACGCGGGCCTGGCCCTGCAACTGGTATCCGCGCCCTTGAGCGGCCTGCTGCATTCTCTTGTCTGGAGGATTCCCCCCGTGATAAGCAATCGTTCCGGCGGAATCGACTCCAATTTCCGATTCCAGATCGAGGCTCTTGAGCAGATGTCGAAACACTCCCTCGGCTGCCGGAGAGCGGCAAATATTTCCCATGCAAACGAAAAGGACGCGGCGCTTCATTCCGGCCGAAGTTTAACACGCTGTCCCGCGCGGACTTGACTCAGATGGAATCAAACGTTTATTTTAAACGAGGGTTTGATTCTCATGAGCACTACAAAAGACCGCCTTCTTGACTCGGCTGAGAAGCTCTTTTCCAAACAAGGCTTCTCGGCAACCTCGGTCCGTCAGATTAGCGCCGCCGCCAGCGTGAATCTGGCGGCTATGAACTACCACTTCGGATCCAAGGAAAAGCTGATTTCAGCCGTGTTCGCCCGCCGTCTGAACCCCCTGAACGAAGAGCGAATTGGACTACTGGAGCGCTGCTGCAAAGAGTCTGAGGGGGGAATACCCTCCCTCGGGAAGTCAGTAAGAGCGCTGGTTGGCCCGGCCCTGCGGCTCAGCCAGGACCCTGCCCGTGGAGGGGAACGGTTCATGCTCCTGATGGGTCGTGCCTTCTCCGAGCCGGGACATGGGGTCGATGAACTGGTGTTGCGCCAGTTTGAAGGATTGGCCCGGCGGTTTTTCCCTGTATTTCGTCATCATCTGGAAGACCTCACGACGGAAACATTTTTCTGGCGCATCCATTTTCTAGTTGGGGCTATGGCCCACACCATGGCGGCCTCGGAGGGACTGCGTTTCATTTCAGGAGGCCGGTGCTCCCTGGAAGATCCAGAGGAAGCTGTGGACCGGCTGGTTGATTTCGTTGTCGCCGGTATGCGGGCTCCCGACGGAGTGGAGACAAAAACGTGAGTGCCCGCTGGACAGGCGTCATTCTCTTTCTCTTGACCTCGGGTTGCGCGAAGCCCAAGCTACAGGGTCAGTACGATCTGGACGTGGACATCAAGGAGACCTGGCAGTCGGGAGCGGCCGCCCAGGACGATCCCCTGGCCGCCTGGTGGACAACCTTTCAAGACTCTGGACTGTCCCGGGTGATTGAGCGAACTCTGCAACAGAACCGGGACAGCCGGGCGGCCGTTGCCCGGGTTCAGGCTGCACTCACGGAAGCAAGGATCGCCGGGACCGAGTTGAAACCGTCGGTGGCTGCGGGTTTCGGTGCCATCAACCGCAAGCAGAACTTCATTGGCTTTCCGTTTCCAGGATCTGAGGAAGGGGTGTTGAGCCGAACCTTCACGACCTATGGGGTCTCACTGGATGTGAGCTGGGAGGCCGATCTGTGGGGGCGACTTCGCTCAGGCGAGCTGGCAGCCTACCAGCTTTACGAAGCACAGGAGGCGGAACTCAGAGCGCTGCAGCTCTCACTGGCCGGACAGGCAGCCAAGATCTGGTTCGCCGCGATCGAGTCGGCCAATCAACTCACCCTGGCAGCGGAGACGGTGGTCAGCTTTGAAGAGTCCAGCCGGGCGGTCCGGATCCGCTTTGAGGCCGGCGTCCGACCCGCTTTTGACCTGCGCCTGGCCTTGACGGATCTGGCCAGCGCTGAGTCCCTGGTTCAACAGCGTCAGGAACAGCTCGATCGAACCTTGCGCCAGCTCGAGATCTTGAGCGGGCAGTATCCTTCGGGGGCGCTAGCACTCAGTGATTTCCTGCCCGATCTACCGGGACCGGTTCCAGCCGGACTTCCGGCGGATATGGTGGCTCGCCGCCCGGATCTGATGGCCGCACAAAAAAGATTGCTGGCGGCGGATGCACAGATCGCACAGTCCAGAGCGGCGCTTTACCCGAGGCTCAGTCTGACGGGAAGCCTGGGGACTTCCACAGACGCGCTCCGGGACCTGCTGAACGGAGATTTTTCAGTCTGGAGTCTGGCGGGGAATCTGCTTCAGCCCGTTTTTGAATCTGGACGACTCCGCAAAGGAGTCGATCTGGCTCGGGCTCATGCGGAGGAAGCTCTTCAGTTCTATGCCGGCTCCGTGCTTCTGGCCCTGGCAGAAGTCGAGTCGGCCCTGGCAGCCGAGGCTTCTCTGAATGAGCGACTTCGAGCACTGGAGCAGGCCGCTGAGCAGGCCCAGGCTGCGGTGGCCCTGGCCCGGCTCCGATACAGTCAGGGAGTCGGAGATGTGTTGAGTGTTCTTGATTCACAGCGCCGCGTTCTGACAGCACGAAGCCAGGTTTTGACGGTCAAGAGAGAGCGTCTGGACAACCGGATCGATCTCCATCTGGCTCTCGGGGGGGAACTTCGCCAGGCGAGTCCCGATCCCGGCGCTTCCCTTCCCGATGTGAACAGCGGCACCAGCGGCGGAAAAAGAGAATGAAACTTGCCCTGAAGATCATCCTGCCCGTTCTCGTCATCGTGGCCGGCGCGCTGGCAGCCCGGAAGATGATTCTGTCGCGGCCTCCCGTTGAGGTTCGGGACCCCGAGGTGATGATTCCTGTCATTCGCACGATTCAGGTTTATCCGGAATCGGTGCGGCTCTCCGTCAGAGCCCACGGGACCGTCGTTCCCCGAACCCAAAGCGTGCTGGCTCCTGAAATTGCGGGCCGGATCATCTATGTATCTCCTTCCCTGCGATCAGGCGGTTTCTTCGAAGCGGGGGAGCGTCTGGTCCAGCTCGAGTCAACCGACTACGAGCTGGCAGGGGTGCAGGCGAGATCCGCTGTCTCCCAGGCCCAGCTCCGCCTCGAACAGGAACAGGCAGAAGCTGCCATAGCACTGCGCGAATGGAAGAGTCTAGGCGAGGGAGAAGCGAGCTCCCTGTTGAGAAGGGAGCCCCAGCTGGCGTTGGCTCAGGCTGCACTTGAGTCGGCGAGGGCAGCCTCCCAGCAAGCCCAAAGGAATCTGGGTCGCACTGAGATCGTGGCTCCTTTTGCCGGGCGAGTGCGCCGGAAGCAAGTCGATCTTGGACAGTTCGTAACCGCGGGAACTCCTCTGGCTACCATCTATTCAGTAGACTCTGCCGAAATCAGACTGCCCCTTCCGGATGAAGAGCTGGCTTTCGTGAATCTCCCCTTGAACTATCGCGGCGACCATCAGCCCTGGCCCCGGCCCAGGGTCGTCATTCGGGCCCGCTTTGCCGGTTCCGAGCACACCTGGACCGGACGAATCGTTCGAACCGAAGGAGAGATCGACCCTCAAACCCGGGTGGTACACGCGATCGCTGAGGTCCAAAACCCTTACGGCCGGGGAAAAGACCTCACACGCCCACCCCTGGCCGTTGGCATGTTCGTGGAGGCCGAGATCATGGGGCATCTGGCCGAGAACATCTTTCAGGTTCCTCGGGCGGCTCTCCGGGGAAAGGACCGCGTCGTGGTCGTGGATGAGGACAGTCGGCTGCGATTTCGGCGGGTTGAAGTCCTGCGGAGAAGCAACGACACGGTCCTGATCAGTAAGGGATTGGAGCCCGGCGAGCGTGTCTCTGTAGCCACCCTCGAATCTGTGGTCGACGGAATGCAGGTCCGGGTGCTGGAGGAAGCAGAGATTCCGGCCCCCCTAGCGATCCTGGGAGAGCAAGGATGAATACCGTCGTCGCCTGGTTTGCTCGCAACCGCGTCGCAGCCAACTTGCTGATGGCGGTCATCGTGGGGGCCGGCCTGCTGGCTCTTTCCGATATTCGCGAAGAGGTGATCCCGGAACTCGATCCCGAGATCATCAGTGTGATGGTTCCGTACCTGGGAGCGGCGCCGGAAGAGGTCGAAGAAGGAGTCTGTGCCCGCATCGAAGAAGCGGTAGCCAGTCTTACCGGGGTCAAGAAGATCACGTCAACGGCGGCTGAAGGGGTTGGAACCGTATTGATCGAGGTGCTGGAGGGAACCGAACCCCGCGAGCTTCTGGACGACGTGAAGAATCGAGTCGACGCTATAGAAACGTTTCCAGACGAGACCGAAAAGCCGATTGTCCAGCATCAACTGGTGAAGAGGCAGGTGATCAACGTAGCGGTTTCGGGGCAGGCTGACGAGAAAACCCTGAAGCGAATTGGTGAGCGGATTCGGGACGACCTGGCTGCCTTACCGGGGATCACCCAGGTCGAGCTGACCAGTGCCCGGCCCTATGAAATCTCCATCGAAGTCTCCGAGACCGCGCTTCGCCGCCATCGTCTCACTTTCGGCAGAGTTGCCGAAGCAGTCCGCCGCAGCTCTCTGGATCTTCCGGGAGGCTCGCTTCGCACAGCGGGCGGCGAAATCCTGCTTCGGGGTAAAGGGCAGGCCTACGTCGGCGAAGAATTCGAAAGCCTGATTCTTCTCAGCCGGGCGGACGGAACCCGCATCTTGCTGGGTGACGTGGCCACTGTCGTGGACGGTTTCGCCGAGACAGATCAGGCTTCACGCTTCGATGGGGAGCCGGCCGTACTCATCACTGTGTTTCGCGTAGGCGAGCAAAGCGCCATCGAAATCGCCAACTCGGTAAAGGACTATGTCAAAGAGGCAGCCAGGCGCCTTCTCCCCGGCATCAACCTGACCACCTGGCGGGATGACTCGCAGGTTCTGAGGAGCCGCCTCGAGCTGCTGGCCCGAAACGCCCGTTTCGGGTTCGTTCTGGTGGTGATCAGCTTGGCGCTGTTTCTGAGACTCGGTCTGGCCCTGTGGGCGTCTCTGGGTATACCCATCTCGTTTCTGGGAGCGATCCTGCTGATGCCGCATTTGGGAGTCTCGGTCAATCTCATCTCTCTCTTTGCCTTCATCGTGGTCCTTGGAATCGTGGTTGACGATGCCATCATCGTCGGGGAGAACATCCACCGCCACCTAGAGGCCGGCACACCGGGTCTGGAGGCGGCCATCCGCGGAACCAGGGAAGTGCTGGTTCCTGTGATCTTTGGGGTGCTCACCAGTGTGGCTGCCTTCTCTCCACTCCTCGCACTGGGGGGAACGACGGGTCAGATGTTCCGAGTACTTCCCCTGATCGTGATCCCGACCCTTCTTTTTTCCCTGATCGAGTCCCTCCTGATTCTGCCCTCCCACCTGTCTCATCTGCGCCCGGTGCCATTCACGGCTGTGGGGAGAGCCTGGGATCTCTTTCAGTCGACTTTTACCCGCGGCCTGAAATGGTTCATTGACAACATCTACGGCCGGATTCTGGACTGGTCGCTGGAATGGCGCTATCTGACCGTGACCGTCGGAATCTTCACCCTGATGTTCTCGGTAGGGCTCTGGTTCGGAGGTTGGATCAAGTTTCAATTTCTGCCCGATGTGGAGGCTGATAACGTGGTAGCACTGTTGACCATGCCCAGGGGAACGCCGCCGGATGTCACCGCCAGGGCTCTTCGGCAGCTGGAAGATTCTGCAGAAAGAATGCGGCAGGAAGTGGAACGAGACGGGCAGCACGTGGTTGTGCACACACTGACGTCCATTGGCGAGCAACCCTTCCTCGCCACTCAGCTTCGCCCCGGGATGCCCGGTGGCGGTCAGAATATCTCGGGAGCTCATCTGGGAGAAATAAACATCCAGCTCGCCTCTTCCGAAGAACGCACGGTTTCCAGCCTGGACATCGGAAACCTGTGGCGGAAATTGACCCCCCCCATTCCCGACGCGGTAGAACTTACCTTTTCCACTTCGCTCTTGAACTCCGGAGAGGACATCAACGTCCAACTCACCAGTGATCGGCTCGACGAGCTGGAGAAGGCGGCTGAAGAGCTGAAGCAGTATCTCGGGCAGTACGCTGGTGTTGATGAGATCTCCGACTCGTTACTGGCCGGGAAACAGGAAATCAAGCTGTCTATTCTGCCCAAGGCCGAGACGCTGGGGTTGACTCTGGCGGACCTTTCCCGTCAGGTGCGCCAGGCCTTCTACGGAGCCGAAGCGCAGCGCATCCAGCGGGGTCGGGATGAAGTCAAGGTCATGGTCCGGTATCCCTCCTCCCGGCGGCGCTCCCTGGCGGACCTGGAAACGATGCGCATCCGCACTCCCTCCGGAAGTGAAGTACCCTTCGGGTTAGTAGCCGAGTTGAGCCTGGGACGAGGTCCGGCAGACATCCGGCGCGTGGACCGAAACCGCGCTGTCAACGTCACGGCCAATGTTGACGAGAGCCAATCCAACTCGAATGAGATCATCGCCGACCTGAGAAGAACTTTTCTGCCCGACCTGGCACGACGTTTTGCGGGACTCAACTTCTCCTTCGAAGGGGGACAGAGAAACCAGCAGGACACACTCGACGACCTGGCCGACGGCTTTCTCATTGCGCTTCTGGCTATTTTTGCTCTTCTGGCCGTGCCCCTCCGCTCTTACCTCCAACCCCTGATTATCATGTCAGCCATTCCCTTTGGCCTGGTGGGCGCAGTCCTGGGGCACCTCCTCCTGGGCATGGACCTCACCATCCTTTCCATGTTTGGAGTCGTGGCCCTGGCCGGGGTGGTGGTGAATGACAGTCTGGTGCTGGTCGATTATGTCAATCGCAGACGGCGTGAGGGCCTGCCGCTATTGCAGGCGCTAGGCCTTGGGGGCCGCTCCCGATTTCGGCCTATCCTGCTGACTTCGGTCACGACCTTTCTGGGGTTGACTCCACTGCTGCTTGAGAAGAGCATCCAGGCCCAGTTCTTGATGCCCATGGCGGTGTCCCTGGCATTCGGTGTCCTTTTTGCCACGTTCATCGCCTTGATCGTCCTGCCTTCGGCCTATCTGATCCTGGAGGATCTCAAGGACATCGCTGCAAGGCTGGTGGGGCGGAAGCCAGCCGCATCAGCCCTCGCCGATGCCTCCTGAAGATGAGACTGGCTCAAGAAACCGGTAAGGGATCGGACCACGGAGGGTCGTCCTACAATTTGGCAAATGAACTTGAAATCTGAACCCGCAAATGGAATGATGCTGCGATCTGGAAACTTATGAGAGATATCATGAAATGTATCATTCGTTCTGGCTTCCTGTTGGTCGCGTTGATTCTTGGCGCCTGCGGTTCCGAGGAGAGCGGAGGTGCCGAGCCGGCTACTGATGAGCCGGCCTCGCGGCAGGACAGCTCGCCAGCCACGGATGAAATAACCACACCACCTCCGGCCCGAGCGAGCCAGAAACTCGACTCTCACGGCGCGGAGAATGCGGCAGCGCCGACGCCTGACAAACCGGATCCACCGCCGCCGAGAGCTTCAGAGATGAAAATGAAAAAACTTGAACCCACTCCTGCGCCGAGTGCCGGCAACGTGTTGGACCCCTCCAGCCTCACGGCGAAGGCTCCAGACGAATTCAAAGTCAGACTCGAAACCACGAAAGGTGATGTTGTCATCGAAGTCGTGCGCTTCTGGTCACCCCGTGGTGCCGACCGTTTCTACAATCTGGTCACATCCGGTTACTTTACGGACATTGCATTCTTTCGCATTGTTCCCGACTTTGTTGCTCAATTCGGAATCCACGGAGATCCGAAAGTGAATCAGGCCTGGAACTCGGCGACGATTCAGGACGATGAAGTGAAACAGCGGAACCAGCGTGCAACGATCGTCTTCGCGAAGACGGGCAGGCCCAACAGCCGGTCGGTGCAGTTTTTCATCAATTTCCAGGACAATTTCGGCCTCGACGGCCAGGGGTTCTCACCCTTCGGTCGGGTTGGGGAAGGCATGGAAGTAGTGGATTCCCTCTATTCCGGCTACGGCGAGCGCCCCTCACAGGGTCGAATTCAAGAGCAAGGGAACGCCTATCTGAAAAGCGATTTCCCGAACCTCGATTACATCAAGCGGGCCGTGGTTGAAGAATAGGGTTCCGAGTTCCGGGGCCGTTGCTTCCCAAGAAGGCTCCACCTCTCGACTCGTTTCCTCACTTCTGCCTCCAGGGCTATCATGACCTCCGGATGAAAGAAATTCTGGAGACTCTGGTTGAGGGCCAGGTCGTGCTTGATCTGGGAGCTGGAGAGGGCAGTTTTCGTTACACGGGGATTCGGGCTACCGTGCTGGCGATGGATCTCTCGTTTTCCCGAAAAGCCGATCCGGAAGGTCTTCACATCATCGGCGATGCCGCAGCCATCCCTCTCGCGGATGGCTGCGTCGATCTGGTGATCTGCAACAACACTCTGGAACACTTTGAAGGACTGGATCGGACTCTCGCTGAAATCGAGCGCGTGCTGAAGCCTGTAGGAGTTCTCTGGGCCTCGGTGCCGGACGCCAGGTCTTTCGACGATCGGTTCTACCGCTTCCTTTTCGCCGGAGGGGGGCATGTGAATCAGTTCACACTGGAGAGCTTTCTCGCTCGAGTTCAGGAATGCGCCGGGCTGCAGCCCCAGCAGGTCCAAACGTTGCACACCGGATTTGTCTTCCTGAATCCACCGGACGCCATCCGCTTGAAGCATTACCCGTTGCGGGCGCGATTTCTAGGCTGGGTTCCCTCCCGCGTACTACGGCGAGCGATTCGCTGGCTGAATCTCCTTGTCAGGGTGGTTGACAGGCGATTTGGTGGATGCCTGAGTCAATATGGCTGGGCGCTCACGATGGCCAGGGAAGCCAGGGAAGACGGGCCACGCACCGTTTCGACTCATATCAATGTCTGTTTCGGCTGTGGCGGATCGTCCAGCGCCGGATCTCTCATCCCCAGACCTTTTCTGTTCTGGAAGGTTTACAACTGCCCCGACTGTGCAGAAATCAATTTCTGGTTTTCCGACCCGGGCTCATCAGAGCCCCCGGCGGCAGCCGGGGGCCAGTGGCCTGGCCAGCTGCCCTCTGGCGGGCCGGCGCCGGTTCAGGCCGAGGAGAATCCTTCGGAAGCCAGGCT
This sequence comes from Acidobacteriota bacterium, assembly GCA_965248635.1. GTDB lineage: Bacteria > Acidobacteriota > UBA6911 > RPQK01 > CBDAPI01 > CBDAPI01. The sequence continues at coordinate 3,066,357 of OZ252114.1, forward strand.
TCGCCGGGTTGCCGAGACCATCTTTGGCGAAGACGACAGCGAGTCGGTGCAACGCTGGGTGGATTTCTGGGGGTCGGCTCGGCCCAGGGCATCCTTCATGCTGGACACTTTTCAGGCTCTGGCGCTCATGAAACTCACGGACCAGCGGGTTCTGGATGTGGGATGTGGAACCGGGGGAATGGGAGACATCCTGGAAGGTCGTTGTCGTTGTTATGCGGGTGTGGATCCCACAGACCACGTGATCAGGCTGGCCACCCCCCGGAAGAACACGCATTTCATCGAGGCTTCGGGAACAGCTCTTCCCTTCCCCGATGACTCCTTTGACTACGTGTTTGCCCTTGACGTTCTGGAACACGTGCAGGGCGCCCTGGACGACCAGGTTGCCTTTCTCAACGAATTGCGGCGGGTCGTGACACCTGTCGGAATGATTTGCTTGTCCACTCCCAACCGGCTCCATCCGTATGAAGGACACACGGGTCTGTTCTTTCCTCAGTATCTGCCGAAATGGCTTCGTCATCTCTATATTCGCAGGTCCAATCCCGGGTTTCTAAAAGAACACGCGAGCTTTTCAGAAATCACCAGCCTGACGCCGGCCGCTCTGCAAAGAAGCCTCAAGAAGAGCAACCTGGCGTTTCTGCACCAGCTTCCGTGCGGATTGGACCGGTCTGACTTTATCCGTCATTTTCCGATTCGGGGACTGCTCGGCTATCTGGGTCTGGGGTGGTACCCGCATGCTGAATTCTGGGGAATTTTGGTTGGTCGGGAGATGAGAGATAAGTTGCGTCTCAAGTTACCGAAGTGCTGGACTTACGAGCAAAGACAGCCGTCTCCTACGGGTGTTGTTGATTTCGGTTGTTGCATCGATTTCGAGAGAGGATTCTATAATCCACAGCTGGGGCCGGGATGGTACTGGCAGGAGCGGGACCGGCTTGGGTTTCGGTGGACCGCCGGGAAAGCGATCTGCTTTCTGCAGACGGATCAGCCGCCCCGATTGCTGAACATCCACGGGTATGGGCCCAGAGAAACTCGTCTCCTGATCCGAGTGAATGGGCTTCTGGTGGGAGTCAGAGAGATAGACGAGGGGACCGAATTTCGCCTCAGCTACCTGGTCCCTTTCGAGCAGCCCCGGCCTGACATCTGGCGAATCGAGCTGGAGTGCACTCCGACCTTCGCCGAACATTCCCAAACCGATCCCCGCCGGCTGGGAGTCATGATCTTCACCGTGGAGATGAAAGGGAAGGTCCCGGCCGCCCCTTCAATCCAGATGGCCTTTCTCTGAGTCGCCCATTTCCAGGCCGCCCGGAAAGTATTCCTTCCAGCGCGTGGTAACGAGTTGAGCCACCTCAGGCGCACAGCTGAGTTCTTTCGGATAGGGGGGTTTCATCCGAGCGTCGATGACGATCGGAAACCGATAGGACAGGTGATGACGAGAGACGGAAGTCTGGCCAGCGTAGAGGTCTGCCGCTGGTTCAAAGCGAGTGAACGTTGTCCACAGAAAGTTGGTTTCACTGCGAACCGCCCTTTCCCCCTCATCCGTAAGAACAATCAGGGGCCAGTCAGAAAAGCCGCCGTGACGGGCCAGCCGGGCCCCAAAGTTCTCGTCTTCCTGGTAGGAGGGTCCTCCCACCACGAGACAGCCGGGTGAAAAGACATGAACTTCTTTGACTCCTTGCGGAATGTCCGAGCTGGAAAACTCGCGTGGCAGCTTTCTCCTTGGTTTCCCCAGACCCATCCAGACACCTTTTGAACCCTCATTCACACGTGGGCCTGTGTAGTCGAGTGTGTCCATGGAGAGATTCGAAAACACATACAGATCCGTTTCCGGATCTGTTCTCTCCAGGATGTGGGTCAGCGTCTTCCCAAAATCTTTCAAGTCCACTGTCTCGTCCGTTACCAGCAGAAATTTGGTCAGGGATAGCTGCCCCTCTCCCAGGATTCGAAAGGCACTTGCCATAGCTTCCCGGCGGTAGCGCTGCCGGACTACTGCAGCTGCCAGGGAGTGATACCCAGTTTCACCGTAGGCCCAGATATCCTTGACAGCCGGCATCACCAGGGGAAAGATCGGCTTTAGCAGCTCTTGCAAGAGATCTCCGATGTAGAAATCCTCCTGCCTGGGTTTCCCCACGACAGTGGCCGGAAATATGGCATCCTTCCGTCGGCAGATTCTTTGCACCTCGAACACCGGGTATTCGTGGATCAGAGAGTAGTAGCCGTAATGATCGCCGAAAGGGCCTTCCGGTCTTCGATTGCCGGGCCGAACCTGTCCCAGCAATGCAAATTCCGACTCTGCCAGGAGCGGATGGGGCCCCTGCCCGGTGACCACCTCGAGACGCCTTCCCAGAATCAGCGAAGCGAGCAAAAGCTCCGGGACATTCTCGGGTAGGGGGGCCACCGCTGAAAGAACCAGGCAGGGGGGGCCTCCCAGGAACACGGTCACCGGTAAGGACTCCCCTCTCTCTTCGGCAACTGCATAGTGGAATCCACCGCCCTTTCCGATCTGCCAGTGCATCCCCGTTTCCCGGCGGCTGAGCACCTGCATTCGATAAATGCCCAGATTCGGTCCTGCCTTCTCCAGACTCGTAGTGTACACGAGTGGAAGCGTAAGAAACGGGCCACCGTCTTCGGGCCAACAGGTGATCACCGGGAGCTGCTTCAAGTCCGGGTTCGAATCGATGACTTCCGTGACTGGTCCCGAGCGGCGCCTGCGAGTTCCCAGGTGCAAACCAGCCAGTGCGACTTCCCGGTTTTCCCACAGAGTGCTGAGACCGGGAGGAAACTCCTGGACCATCGAGACCAGGCTTTTGATGAGACGGAACGGTTTGTTGCCGAACGCCGCCTCGGCTCGCCGGCGGGTTCCAAACAGGTTCGTGACGAGCGGAAACGGCGAGCCCTTGACGTTGTTGAAGAGGAGTGCGGGGCCTTCCGCAGCGATGACGCGACGGTGAATCTCTGCCGCTTCCTGGTCGGGATCAACGGCTGCCTCAATGATCGCCAGGTCACCATCGGAGCGAAGGTGACTCAAAAAGTCTCGGAGGTCCGGAAACTGGGTGTCTTTCATGGGCTGGGGAGTACTACATCACCTGGGAAGAGCGAGTGCAAACAGCTGATCTCGAGCTGCAATGAAGAGAGTGTGGTTCGCCGGTGACGGCATGGAATAGATAGAGGTGCCCAGGTTATTCTGGGCCAGTATCTTCTCTTCCTTTCCCGGCTGCAGTACCACCACGTCGCCATCCTCGTCTCCCAGATAGAGTTTGCCGTCTGCAATAACCGGCGATCCCCAGATTCCCGAAAATGTGTCATGCACCCAGTAGGGTTTTCCAGAACGTGCATCCAGACAATGCAGGAAACCGCTGAAATCAGGGTAATACACCAGGCCCTCATGAATCACCGGGCTCGAGATGGAGCGCCGGATGTCGGAATACTGCCAGACCAGTCCGCTTTCGGTGATGTTCCCGCGCTTGGTGGCGTCGATGCAGTACAGGTGCCCTTCACCTTCGCCATTCTCAGGATCCTGTCCATTGGCCAGGTAGACCCGATTGTTCCACACCCCGGGCGTGGCGAGAATGCTGTTGCGGGTTCTGGGATACACGGCTTCTTTCGGATTGCTGTCGAACTCCCACAACTTGTCGCCTGTGTGAGCTTGAAAGGAGCGGACCCAACCATCTCCCTGGCCGATGATCACCTGATCGACTCCGCCAATTCTGGCCACCGTGGGAGAAGTCCACTGCCCGTTGAGAATCTGGTTTCCCGGAGAGCCGTCCGTCCAGATGACCTTCCCGGACTTGCGATTCACAGCAACCAGCGAGGGGGCGTCGGGGGCCGGCACTGTCGAGTGATCCTCGCTGCGACCATTGGATGTGCCTACAAAAAGGATGTCGCCCAGAAGGGCCGGTGAAGAATTTGAGGCATTGTGAGGATAGACCCCCAGTTCATTGATCAAGTCTAGAATCCAAATATGATCCGCCTCGTCTTGAATCACCACCTCGTCCCCGTAGGGCCCGTCGTCTTCTTCATCCCGAAAGCCCTCCGTGTCGAGGGCCGTGAGTTCGTTGCGGTTATTGATGAAATAGATTCGATCTCCGACGACCAGAGGTGTTGAGCAGATTCCTACACCCGGCCAGTCCTGCGCCCCGCCAGTAGCCAGCTTTGGACTCAGGGCCTGCCACAGGAATGCCCCATCAGATTCCCGAAAAACCATCAGTGCCCCCATGTCCTGGTTTTGGTCAGGATCTCTGGCAATGTCATTGTTGGTGCCGACGAACACCTTTCCACCTGAAATGACGGGAGAAGAGTAGGTCTGGGAGCCAAGCGCTGCCACCCATCGAACGTTGATTCCCTTCCCCACATCCCATTTCGCCGGTAGGTCCTCGGTGGCAGAGACCATGCGGCGGTCTGAAGATCCACCCAGCATGGGCCAGTCGGCCTCCCGGCTTTCGTCCCCGGCCCCAGCCAGGCTCCCCACCGGGTCCTGCGGCCAACTCTCGATGCTCGAAAGCGCCCCGAAAGTCATCAACACAGTGACCGTCAACAGGGATCCTTGAGACTGAAATGTCTTCCTGTTCTCTCTGAACATAGCTGACTGGTGAAGGCCCTGGATACGATACCGAATTCGCGCGGGTGAATACTAACGCCGATGAACTCTTTCCCCACCGCCGGCGTCTAAGACAACAGCAAGGCTTGTATCGAGCAGCCAGTGGGACTTCCACCACGGACTGCCAGGCTGGGCTGGTGTAAATAAAGTGAACACTACCGAGATCAGCCTCGTGTAAGAGTACTGAACCCGGAAGACACAACTCATACCCTCCCAGAGAAAGGGTTGAGTTGAGTTCCCGGGGTTGCAAGATTCCCGACTGAACAGGCCTACTCGGTTAATTGATGCCCAGGCAGCAGAGGAGGTGACATGAGCGGAGTAGCACTTCGATTCGAAGAGCTGCAGGGCGTCGACAAAATCTGGCACTTGAGGCAAGCCGTTTTACTCAAGGGTCTGTCCGTTTCCGATCTGACAGCCGTCGCACGAATTTGTTCGGACCGCATTTACTCCAAGGGGGAAGTGATCTTTTCTCAGGAGGATGTGGCCGACTCCATCTTCATTTTGAACCGCGGGTGCGTCCGCATTTCCGTCGTCAACCCGGCCGGCCGCGAAAAGATCATCAGTCTTTTCAAGACCGGAGATGTCTTTGGCGAGAATGTTCTTGGACATCCTCAGACGCGCAAGGTTCAGGCGACCGCCCATGAAGAGTGCTGGGTGTCGATTGTCAGTCGAGACAACTTTCTACGCATGATGAGTCTGAAACCGGGACTGGCGTTGAACCTGATCGAGATTCTCGCGCACAAGCTGGCGGAAACGCGAGAAGACATTGGAGCACTGAGCTTTCTTGACACCGAACATCGAGTTGCCAAGACTCTGCTCAGGCTGGCAGCCCGGCACGGAAAACGGACGGTCACGGACAGGGACATGATCAAACTCATCATCCCGGTCTCCCATGAGCAACTCGCCCGCATGATCGGTGGCAACCGGCCGCACATATCCACGATAATGTCCAGGTTCAGGAAGCGGGGCTGGGTACAGTATCAGGGCCGGAAACTCTTGATTAACACAGACGCCCTCAGTGCCGCCACTTCTCTGCCCCACAACGGGGATCGGTTCTGATAAGTCGCGCTTGGCCGCGAAGTCACCCGGCCGGAAACAGTCTGTCGAAATTGGCCCCGAAGAGGGCTTCTTGGCCCTGCTTCGCAATCCCGAGATGGTTGAGAATCGCCAGCTGCGTTCTTAGGATCGAACCCTGCCAGCCTCTCGGGAAAAACGACGAGTCAGTGCCAAAAAGGAGTCGTTCAGATCCAACAACCTCGAAAGCGGTCGAGAACACTGCGTGCAGGTCCAGGTTTGGCGAGTATTTGACCCAGGAGTTCGAACTGGAGGTATCCAGGTAAATACCGGGGTGCAGGTCCGCCATAACCAGAACTTCCCTGAAGAACCCAGCTCCAAAATGCGGAATGACAATGGGCAGTTGCGGAAATGAGTTGGTAGCGCGCTGCAAATCCAGCGGGTTGCCCAACCGGACATCGAAAGGGCTCGGAAGGCCCAGCTTTTTTCGAACTCCGAGGCTCAACACGCCGCAGTGGACGAAGGCAGCTCCGTTGAGCTCATCGGCGACTTCCAGAATCCCCATGGCTTCATCAGAGTCCAGGCAATAGTGGTGCATGGCGGGAAAGAGACACACTACCCGAAGGCCCAGCTCCTCAAAGGCGTGCCTTGTCCTGCTCACAGCGTCAGCCTGCCGGGGGTCGACCATGAACTGACCCACAAGGCGTTCCGGAAAGGCCTTGACGGCTTCGGCCACTGAGGTTTCCTCACCCGGCAGGCTGGCAATCAAGCCGATGCGGTTCACACCCTCTCGATCCAGTTCTTCTATCCAGCGCCCTGCCAGTTGCAGGTTGGAGCCGGGGTTGTCCCATTCCAATCTCCCGGCCACATTGCCGGCCAGTTCTTCTGCCTCCTCCAAGCCGGCCTGAAGTCCCAGTGCCCGCAAGAAGCTGCTCGAGAAAAAGTGGCAGTGAAAATCATTCACAGTCATGCTTCTGGCCTCTCGTCGTCAGAATTCACCCCGCCTGGTTGAGCTCTTGTTCCCCGCGAGGGGGGACGGAAACATTCCCTTTTCTGCCGTAACATGGAGATCACTGAGTCAATCAGATTCTCAAGGCCCTGGCGGTGGCGGGCGCTAACCCCAACACCCGGATATCTGCGCATCACCTGTTCGCCCCGCTCTCGGTCCACCAGGTCCATTTTGTTGAGAACCAGCAATTTCGGGGTATCGCCGAGACCAATCCCTTCGATCGTTTGGTCGACGGCTGTGACATGGTGACCGATGCGCTCGTCAGAGACGTCCGCCACATGAAGAAGCAGGTCGGCATCTTCCAGCTCTTCCAGGGTAGCTCGAAAGGCAGTGACCAGATCCTTCGGTAGGCCTGAAATAAAGCCCACCGTGTCGGTGATGATTACTTCTCCCTGTTGCGGGAATCGGAGCCGTCGGCTCGTCGGGTCGAGTGTCACGAAGAGTTGATCGGCCGTCTCAATATTGCTATTTGTGAGTGCGTTCAGAAGCGTCGATTTTCCGGCGTTTGTGTAGCCCACGATAGACAAGACCGGTAGGTTTTCTCTGCGGCGTCTGCTCCTTCGTAAGTCTCGCTGCCGGGACAGCGCGGCAATCTTTTTTTCGAGAGCCCGGATTCGTTGTCGAATACGGCGTCGCCCGATCTCCATCACCGTCTCGCCGGGTCCGCGTCCACCAATCCCTCCCACCAGTCTGGAGAGGCCTGCATCCTTCTCTGTCAGCCGCGGCAGAGAATACTTCAGCTGGGCCAGCTCGACCTGTAGCTTCCCGTCTCCGCTGCGCGCCCTCTGCGCAAAAATGTCCAGGATCAACTGAGTCCGATCAATGGCCTTTAGGCCGGTTGCATCCTCAAAAGCCCTTGCTTGCGCGGGCTTCAAATCCATGTCAAAAATAGCGACTTCAGTCTGACGATGCATACCTTCCAGAACAATTTCCTGTAGTTTGCCCCGGCCGACGACGGTGCGGGGGTGGACTCGCCGGCGCCGCTGTCGAATGACGCCAGCCAGCTCTGCACCTGCCGACTTGATGAGTTCGACCATTTCGGCAAAATGATCCTCATCCTGGGTCAGGCTGATCAAAAGTGCTCTTTCGCTGCCCTGGCCTCGGGGGTGTCGGCCACGCCGCCTTGAGAATTCGTCCTCGACTGCCCGAATCGTGGCTGCAAAATCGAAATCGAGCTGGTGCAACCGATGCGCCTCCAAAAACTGAAAAGGTTTTCCGTTTTTTTCGTAGTCTTCAGATAGCGGGTTAACGTAAGCCGCGTGGAGTCGGCCGGGGCTCCCGTCGGGGCGAGCCGCGAGGGCGGCGATCAAATCCAATCGCAAAAGGGCCAAGTCGTTCAGATCATCGGCTGTCAGTGGTTCGCCATTCAGATGGGTGTGAACCAGACGAAGACCGCGGAAACGCCCGGCTCCGCCGCGCATGCGTCCAATATCGGGAAGCATCAGATGCACCGCATCTCCCACGACTACATTCTGAATGGAGCCCGCCCGTGTGATCAGAACCCCTACCTGCCGGCTCAGCTCTCGGGAGAGCGAACAGAGGTGACGTGCCAGTTCCAGGGAGACGATTTCATGGGGAGCCACTTTGCGCCGATAGGTTCGTTCCAGCGAACGTCGCTCCGATGCCTTCAGCCCGAGGAGATGACCGCTCAGATGCTGTGAGATAAGATTTTCCCCTTAAACGAAAGTCTTGACGAGCGCGCAACGAGGAACCTGGACCTGAAACCTGGTACTGACCGAAACTGCGCTAATGCCAATGAGCGCGCCTTCCTACCTGGGCGAGCGTGATCTGGAGGTGGGCGCTGGCCTGCTGGTTGACCTCGAGGGGCTGCTCGAAGGCCGCGAACTCGATCGGCCGACGCGGGAGCCACTGAAAGAGCGATTGCTCGACCGGCCGACACTGGAACGACTCGAAGATCGGCTGCTCGGCCGGCTGACGCTGGACCGGGACCTTGAGCTGCTGGAAGGACGACTTGACCGTACCGAGGAGGAACTTGGCCTGCTGGACGTCCGAACTCGACTGCTGCTCCGCGAAACACTCGAGCCTCGAGAATAACTACTTCTGGTCACAGCCGAGCGAGAAGACCTGGACGAGGATCGCGATCCCACACTCGAGCTTCTGGATCCGCTGCTGCTGCGCGACTTCGAAAAGAGGCTTCCCACACTGCTGCGAGGAATCGTCGTCACCTGCGGGCGAGAGGTGCGGCTGCGGCTCGAGGAAGTAAAAGCACTTCCCGTCTGCCGGGAGGGTGCGCGGGAGCTGGTCTCTCCGCGGCCCGTCGTCCTCGTTCTTGCGGACCTCGTGGCGACTCTGCTGCTGGAACTGCCGCTTCCAGTTGACGTTACCTTACGCGCTCCCAGGGGCGACCTGGTGACACTCCTATCTCCAGACCGCGCCTTGGAACTCGAGGCTGGGCGTCCCGCCAGAGTCGAAGTCCTTGATCTGGAAAAGCTGCCAGTGACTCCTCGCTGGGCCCTCGTCGTGTCGACGCCCCGATTCTTTCCCGCAACTACAGTGTTGCGAGGCCGGCTGTGGCTGGTTCCGGCCGCCAGCCTTCTGGGGAGCCCTGCCCTCAGATTGTCGACCAGCTGCCGGTCAATGCTCTTGACACGGGCCCTATCCACGCGGGAAGCACGGAAATCGTCTTCCGTCACTACCGTGAGCCCAGAGCCAGGATCCCGATAGTGGTTTACGATGGTCTTGTTATTGACGATCGTCACAGAGTTGTTGATGTATCCGCCGCCGCCATAGTACCCTCCACCGGAACCGAAGCCAAAGCCATAAGGCGACCAACCCACATAGCCGGATCCCCAATAAAAATGAACCCGCGCCGGAGACCAGTAGGAAAAAGACCCGGGAGCCCAGCACCACCGATTGTAGGGCTGGTAGTAGTACCAGCGACCATGGTGGTAGGGGAGCCAGCCCCAGGGCTCGTGGCTGACCCAGGTCCAGCCCCAAGTTGGATAGTGGCTCCAGCGTCCGGCACGATAGGGCGCCCAGCCCACGCTCACACTCGGAAACCAGACGTTTCCGTGGCTGGGAACATAATCCCAGGCTCCGTGATCGTCGAGATCGTAGGCTCCCACGTAAGAGGCGCCGCCGAGCTTGGCTACTGACTGACTGCTGGCAAAGTGGGCATCGCGACGATCGCTCCACAAATCCAGATCGTCACGATCGGGTGCAAGCAAGGCCTTCTGAAGCGGAGTATTCGTGCTCGCGAGGATGAGCTGCTCACCGCCCTTTAAGCGTGTCTCACCGACGGCGTTCTCAACTTCTGCTTGCCCTTTCCAGACAACCACGCGGCTGTCGGCCTGCTCATTGACCGAAAAGCGGTAATAGCCCTTTTTCTTGATCTTCACACTGGCACCGGGCAAGTGTACGAAGTAGCGGGCAGAGTCGTTGACCCGGAGCACAAGTTCTCCGAGCTGCATCTCAATGTCACCGTTGCTGCCGGATACGTTACCGAAGACAATATCCGTATTTCCACCAAGCCGCAGAAAGTTGCCCTCACCCAGCTCCACTTCCACACGGGAATCGGGTTGCGAAACAATTCGGTCGCCGCTCAGGAGCGGTAAATTGATGGTCACTTCCGTCCAGTCCACATCGCCTGCCGGCTCGTAGCTCGCTTTTCCGTCAATAAAGCTGATTCTGGGAGGGTAGTAGCCCTTGCCAAACAGAGACGCTGCCAGAAACAGGGCCACCGTTGCGGTCCCAAACAGTCTGGACACATTGGCTGGTAGTGAGAACAGTGGGTATTTCATCACTTGTTTAGATTGTAGCAGATCCAAAATGGTTCACGTCTCCGTCCGCTTAGAATTCATCTTTGTGCACGTCCCGGTGCTGCACAATCGGCTGTAGGCGCGCTCGCGAAGGACTCTCGACAACTCTTGACAGACATAGACAGAGCGATGTCGACCTCCGGTACAGCCAATGCCTATGGTGAGATAATTCTTGCCTTCTCTCCGGTATTTCGGCACCAGGTAGTGCAGTAGCTGCGCAATCCGTTCAACGGACTGCTCGGTCTCGGGCTCTTTCTGGAAGAAGGTTGCCAGGGCTGGATGATCACCCCTCAGCTGTTTCAAATCAGGATCGAAATAAGGGTTGGGCAGAAACCTCACATCCAGAACCAAGTCGGCATTGAAGGGCAGGCCATATTTGAAGCCGAAAGAGACGAAGGTGATCTGTGGTCGCTCCGAATCCGAGTCACTCGCAAAAGTTTGCTGAATCAGGTGCTTTAATTCGTGGACGGAAGTCTGGCTGGTGTCAATCACCAGGTCACACAGTTCCTTCAGACTTGCGATCCGACGTCGTTCTGAGCGGACGCCTTCGAGAACCCCCTGTCCCTGGGCAAGAGGGTGCACCCGCCGTGTTTCACTGTAGCGACGAGCCAGAACCTCGTCAGAAGCATCCACAAACACAAGCCTGGTACTGAATCTTGATTTTTTGAGATGACCGTAGACTGATTCGAAGTCGGCCAGGGTCTGCCCGGAGCGAACGTCTGTCACCACGGCCAGCCTGGAAACGCCTCCTCCGGCCGCCCGCCCCATTTCGATGAGCTTCGGGAGCAGAGCCGGAGGCAGGTTATCAACACAGAAGTATCCCAGGTCTTCCAGGGCTTTGAAGACGGTACGTTTTCCCGAGCCACTCATCCCCGTGACAATGACGATCTGTTGCGGAGCTCTTAGCGGGCCGGTCATCCGTCAGGCAGTGGCACGGCGGCGGCGCGAACCTGCGATGTTCATCTGGTCGCGATACTTGGCTACGGTTCGCCGAGTTATCTGGAGGCCTTCTATATTGAGACTCTGAGCTATCTTTTGGTCGGAGAGTGGCTTGGAAGTGTTTTCCGATTCGATGATTTTTCGAATCATCTCCTTGACTTGAATGGTCGAAAAACTCTGGCCGTTCGCGCCTTCGACTCCCACACTGAAGAAACGCCGGAGTTCAACAATCCCCTGCGGCGTGTGGGCATACTTGTTGGCCACGACTCGGCTGATGGTGGAGGAGTGAACCTTGAGTTCCTCGGCCACTTCTTTGATAAGCATCGGTCTCAAGTAGAGGAGCCCATGGTCAAAAAATGGAGTCTGGCGCTCGATGATGGCTCGGCAGACACGGTAGATCGTTGCCTCTCTTTGATCCACACTCTTGAGAAGTTCGATCGCCGAACGAAACCGCTCACGAATGAAGCTCTTCGTTTCCTTGGAGGTACTCTTCTGTCGAAGCAGGGCCCGGTAAGCAGCACTCAGCCGCAGACGCGGCAGGCCATCGTCACTCACCACTACGCGGTAACCATCCTCAGTCTTCAGAATGTGAACATCTGGTTGGACGTACTCCGGTTCCCGCGAATCGTACCGCTGACCGGGTTTGGGTGAGAGAGTCCGAATCACTCTTAAAGCCTCTCCCACCTCCTCCACCGGGCGACCGACTCGGCGGGCAAGTCCCGGAATGTTCTGGACCTGGAGGTCGGCCAGATGATCCCGTAGGAGTTCTCCTGCCAACCCCTCCCCGAGCCCCAGGCTCTTCAGCTGAATCAACAGGCATTCACCCAGGTCTCTGGCTGCAACGCCCCCCGGATCGAAGGACTTGACGGTTCGAAAAGCTTCCTCGACGTCCTCGGCCGAGACCATGAGCTGAGCACAGATTTCTTCATCGGTCACACAGGCGTAACCATCCGAGTTGATATTGCCGATAATGAATTCAGCGATCTTGTGGATCTCCGGACTGACCTCGGTCAGATTCAGCTGCCAGTTCAGGTGATCCTGCAAGGTGACGGGGTTAGAAAGGAAACTCTCAAAAGAAGGTTTGTCCTCCAGGCTTTCGTGCTCTGAACGGGTTCGGGCTGGAGACGGGAGGTATTCTTCAAAGAAGTATTCCACATCGATGTCCGCAAAGGGATCATCACCCTCGTCCGGGCCTTCCCCCTCATCAGCCGTCTCGATCGTCAGTTCCGCCCCGTCAGCTTCCTCGAGCACGGGGTTCTCCGAAAGCTCCTGCTGGAGCACTTCTGCAAGCTCCAGCCGATTCAGCGTCAGGAGTTCGATCTTCTGCAGTAGCGCAGGTGTCATCGTCAAGCGTTGTGAAAGCTTGACATTGAGGGTTGTTCTGAGCTGTAGTCGATTCAACCCAATACTCCCTGAGGCGATTCACCGCCCCGCTTCAACCCTAGTGCACTGTCCGGAAAGTTCACGCCGCTACTTCGGGCGTCTTTTCGCCGACAGCTTTGTTGCGCTACCTCGAAAGACTCCCGGTCTTCCTGCGTCGCGCGCCTCACTGACGACAAAAATCCATCCCGAATTAACATCGCGAACTTCCCAGACAGTACACTAGTAGAGACGAAACTGTTCACCCAGATAAACCTTGCGTACTTCTAGATCGGAGGAAAGAACGCCCGGTGTGCCCGATCGGAAGATGGTTCCTTCTCTGATGATATAAGCGCGATCCGTGATCTTCAAAGTCTCCCTCACGTTATGGTCGGTGATCAGGACACCGATGTTCCGCTCTTTCAAGTGAACCACGATTCCTTGGATATCCTGTACCGCCAGGGGGTCGATTCCCGCAAAGGGTTCATCGAGCAGAATGAAGGAAGGTCGGGTGACCAGCGACCGTGCGATTTCAAGACGCCTTCTCTCCCCGCCGGAAAGAGCGTAGGCCGCCTGGGTTCGAAGCGACGCAATCCCAAACTCCTCCAGGAGCTCACTCACGGTTTGATCAGCCAGTCCCGGGCTGAGATCCAGGGTCTCAGCGATCGCGTAGAGATTGTCCTCGACACTCAGACGTCGAAAAACAGATGGCTCCTGAGGAAGATAGCTGATCCCTTTCCGGGCTCTCAGGTACATGGGAAGGTGCGTGATGTCCTCCCCGTCGAGCAGGACACGTCCACCGTTTGGAGGAGTTAGTCCGACAATCATGTAGAAAGTAGTCGTCTTTCCCGCTCCATTCGGACCGAGGAGACCGACGACCTCACCCTCATTGATCTCCAGGCTGACTTCCTGTACAACCCTGCGCCCTCGATAGGACTTATCGAGATCTTCAGCAGCAAGCGTCTTCTCGACTGTCCGAAATGTCGGGCTCATTGATGTCCTTCAATCAGCAGAGTATCATCACCCAGAGTGAAGGTCAATTTGCGTCCAATCGCCTTACCTTGTTTAGAATCAATCACTTGAGCCGGTTCTCCTTCAACCTTCATGCTTCCTTCTGCGGGTAGATAGACGGCTTTGTCACCCATCGCCCTTCGCCCTTCTTCGGACAGGATCACTTCTCCGAGAGCGGTCATTTGGAGGAGCGTCTCCAGGTCGGGTCCGTCAAACCAGAGAGTCATCTCGGAAGTTTCCACTTCGAATTCTTCGGACTCGGCCCAGACATTCCCCGAGAAGACTGCCTGCTGCGACTGGCGATCGAGTACCAGTCGGTCCGCTTTGACATGGTAGCTTGCGAGTCGTTCTGCCTGGGCTGTGTGTACCCATGCAGTCACACTCCCCTCGGCTTCCAGGATTAGCCGCCTCGACTCCAGCCTCATCCGATCGCTCTCGATCCTATTCTCGCCGAACTCGAGCCGGGGCCGACCCGCGTACAGAATCCAGGAACTCTCACCCCCGGCTTTCATCTTCTCAGCGCGGATCGTCAGGGGCTGGTCCCCTTGAACTCGTGTCTCAACCTGTCCGTCCGCTTGAATACCGTGACTGGAAGCATCCAGTCGAAGACGGGTGGCGGTGGTCCGGCTGGCCAACTCCTTTTCCGCGGTCAGGCTGCGTAGCACCGGGAAGGGCTCGCCGCTAAGTTCGATGAGGCGGCCTCCCTTCGAAATGATGCCCTTCTGACCGGAAAGCTGCATGAGACCATCCGGCCCCTCCTCCGCCAGTTCCAGATCGCCCACCAGTTCAGCTTCTTTCAGGCCCCCTTCGCTGTCGTAGGTGACTCTCATGTCGCGGGCTTCGGCCGTCAGGGGATTCTCCAGACCTCTTTCCAGGTGCACCGGTCCGGTGGCTATCAATGACACTGGTACTGCGTTTTCATAGGCGTTGCTGAAACCTGCAGCCCGTATCACCGTCCTCTCGGTCGATGATTCCTCCACAATTCTTGACCTTCCAAGTGTGTCCAGCTTTGCCAGTTGCCCCTCTTGAAAGAAGATGCGAATCTCCTTTTCCGCCTCCAGAGTTCGCTTCACGAGGCTCCCATCCGCCACCAGCAAAGGCTGGCCTCGCGCAATCAGTTGATGCAGGAGGGCACCCGGGGCGAGGGTCACACTCAATGCTTCACTTTGGATCGTTTCTCTCCCCTGTCCCGTCTGGCGAACCAGTTCAACCTGACCTGCGAAAGCCAGTTCTTCGAAATGCGGGCCTGAACCGGACACTCCTGTCATGTGGTCAGCCTGGACCTTGTCAATCCCGGCCTCAGGCCATTCGATCTGGACATCCCCGGTCGCCTTCAATGTGCGCAGCAAAATGTTGTCCGCAGGACTCTCCGGCGCCGGCACGCCGGTAATGAGTCGAGCCCGGAGAATTTGACCCTCGGTTCCCGATCCCCGGCGGTAGAGGGCCCTCTGGTCAGGCTTGGAGGCCAGGCGAAAGCTGCGCACTGCTCCCTGGTCCGGCTCAAACTCAAGGCTCAAGCTGTCTCCCTCGATGACAGTGTCCGCACTCCTGAAGACCACAGTTCCAAGAGCAGTGGCCAGGCGAAGCTCTTGCTTCTCGGTCAGTTGAATGTCGACCTTCTCGGCGGCCAGGCTCTGAGCCAGACTCTTGATGCTGCACTTGCCCACCAGGAGAAGTCTTCCGAGTCGGGGCCAGTAGCGGGCAGTCAGAGCTCGAATGTCAACCACTCTCTCCCCCGCAGGGATCCGCAAGTGGATTCCTTCCTGGACATCGAGCCGATTTTCCCCGGCGCTATAGAGAAGTGCACGTCCCTCGCCTTCGACCTTTCCGCGCCTGAGTGAAAAAGCTTCCTCGATGCGCACGGCGCGTTCCTCGAGGTCGGCCGATGCCCGCTGCGAGCGAATCTCGGTGCCATCTTCCAGGGAGATGGAGACGTCCTCTTCAAACTGAACTGCCTTCCGGACATCGTCATAGCGTGCACTCTCAGCCCACACCCGGTCGGCCAGCTCCCTTTGCGGGGGCCGAAAAATGTTTAGATGGACCTTGACCAGATCCTGTATCCCGTCTTCGTTGACGCTGCTCTGGGCAGAGCGAACCTGAAAGACGACATCTCCCCCATCGTAGTTCTTGAACTCCACGTCGCGGCTGAGTTGGTCGGTGTCGGGCGCCAGTGGCTCTACCGTGGGGGCCGTGGGTCGCTCAGCCAGTTTGGTCAGGAAGTTGACCGTGATGGCCCCTGTGACCACCAGAAAGATTCCGATCAAAGCACCCTTAAGCAACCGGTTTTGTAGCATGGCTTTCCCTACCGAGTACTCTAGGTACTCTAGCAGCCCGTGGGAGCTCGTTCGCGGGCTGCTAGTATTCAACCAGAATTACAGGCGGCTCGGGAAGTGTCGCACGACGGACCGAAGAGAAGGGCAATCAGACAGCCCTCAAGTCCTCAATGGTGAGGAGCAGCTTGGACTCACCCCTGTAGACTTCGCGGCTCAGTGTGTAGGCGAGATCCAGAGAACTCACCCGCTCCAGAGAACCTGCCACGCTTCCATTTCGCCACCAGATGGCTTCCAGCCGATGGCCGTTGGTACCCACGTAGAGTTTCAGGTGCTTTTCTTTGAGCAGGAAGGGTCCGGCGGCAAGAGGAGCACTTTGTGAGGCGAAAACCGGTAGTGGATTCCCCATGCCGAAGGGGGACAGTTGTTCCACCTTGTGAAGGAGTGAGAAAGAAAGCTGCTCGAGCGGGAGAATCGCATCGATATCCAGCGAAGGAACGAGCAGATCATCCGAAAGGTGTTGGCGGGCGTATTCTTCCAGTCTTTCCTCCAGCTGGCTCACCTTGGACTCGAGGTCGGGACCGGAAAGGGTGCACCCCACGGCCTGGGCGTGGCCTCCAAACTGAGCGAAATGATCACGACAGGAGGTGAGCGCATCGAGCATGTGGAAGCCCGGGACACTTCTTCCAGAGCCCTGACTACCTTTCTCGTCAAGGGAGAGAATCAGGGTGGGTCGGTAGCAACGGTCGACGACACGCGAAGCGACAATGCCAATGACTCCCCTGTGCCAGTTCTGACCGGACAGCACGACGAAGCGTCTTTCCAGCCGTTCCGGGTGGCGGGCAAGTTGTTCCTCGAGTTCTGTCAGAATTCCTTTCTCGGTCTCCCTTCGCAGCAGATTCTTCGAGTTCATCTCCTCGACAATTCGTTCCGCTGTCTGAGAGTCCTTGACCGAGAAGAGGTCAACGACTTCCCGGCCACCCCCCATTCGCGTGACCGCGTTAATGCGGGGAGCCACCTTGAACCCTATGTCAAAGGGATTAATCTGTTCGCCCACCCCCGAACCCTCGAGCAGTGCTTTCAGGCCCAGGTTTCGAGGGCTGGCCAGGCCGTCGAGCCCGAATCTTGTAAGGATCCGGTTCTCACCCACCAGAGGAACCAGGTCGGCGATGGTGCCAATCGCCACGAGTTTCAGGAAGTGGTGGACTACACTTTCGCGACCAACCAGTCGAAAAAGGGCCTGAACCAGCTTGAAGACGACGCCCACAGCAGCCAGATTCTTATCCGGGTACCCACAGCCAGGCTGCCGCGGGTTCACGATCGCCCAAGCCTCGGGAAGCGTCGTGTCTGGAAGATGATGATCTGTGACGACGAGATCCATCCCCAGCTCTCGAGCAGCTTGGCACACCTCGAAGGCCCGAATCCCGGAATCGGCTGTGATGACCAGTGAGAAACCCTGCTCATGAGCTTTCCGAATCACGTCCGTCTTGAGACCGTAGCCCTCCTCGAGTCGACGGGGCAGGTAGAAGCCCACCTCAACCCCAACCATTTCGAGGGCTCGCTTCAGCACGGCTGTCGAAGTGATTCCGTCTACGTCGTAGTCCCCGTAAATCAGAACCTTCTCGTGACGATCACGGGCCTTCAAGATTCGTGCAACCACGCGGTCAACCCCCAGCATGAGGCTGGGATCGTGAAGATCCTCAAGGCGTGGATTCAGAAAAACAGCTGCCTGCTCAGGATCGGCCAGGCCGCGGTGGATCAGGATCTGAGCCACCAGGGGTTCTACCTCCAGCTTTCCACACAGTGAGTCAACGAGCTTTGGATCCGCCCGTCTTACATTCCACCTGATTTTCACCGCAAAAGTCTATCAGCAAGATGTGGCCATTTCCCCGACTGATTCAGTGTCGGCGCAGCTTGAAAAAGAGGTCCCGGGCCTCCTGGTTTTCGGGGCGGGTCTCCCTTGTGGACACGTCTACGGACCAGGCAAAAGCCACGATGCGCTGCTCCGACTCACGGAAGATGTCCAGCTTGATCGAGTAGCGGGGAGGCTTTGCCCTGAGCGGCTCCCACTCTTCAAATCGGAGCCCGCTCACTTCGCCGCCGATCAGTTTCCCAACCACTTCCGACTCCTCCCGCAATACTTGAAATGCGGATTCCCAGTCCGGGTTCTTGACGGGAGGTGTGAATTCGGCGGGACTGCTTCCCTGTGCCGGAGCGGAGCCCATTACCGCCCCACCCACCGGGACCACCAGTGGTCGAGACTCGGGTATCGGCTGGGAGGAAAACCGGAGGTCGACACGGGCCGGCCTAGGGGGCGGAGGAGGCAGACGATAAACCTCGGGCGCCGGTTCGAATGCAATGAACCAGGAAGCGGCGATTCTCTCCAGGAGCCTTCCCCGGAGATCCCCGGCCACCAGGAGCATCAGGCTCGCAGCCAGGACCAGGATCACCAGCGGAACGGCCAGAATCTGCTGCCACGGAGCCAGGGCATGTTCGACCCGTCCTAATCGCTGTGACACGATCTCGCGAATGTTCTGCGCCTGCTCGCGCAAACTGTCGGCCGTGTCGGGAGGGGGTTCACTTTCTTTCATCACTTCTTGCCGGTCGCCCTTTGCCGGGCCCGTAACTTCAATGATGCCAGAATGAACTCATCCAGATCACCGTCCAAAACGGAATCCACATTGCCACGCTCCAACTTGGTACGATGATCCTTCGCCATCCGATAAGGATGGAGGACGTAGGATCGAATCTGGCTCCCCCAGGCGATCTCAGCCTTCCCGTTCTCAACCGCATTCAGCTCTTCCTGTCGCTTCTTCATCTCCAATTCAAATAGCTTTGAGCGCAGGATCTTCATGGCCATGTCCTTGTTGCGATGCTGAGAACGTTCATTCTGACATTGCACGACGATTCCCGATGGCAGGTGCGTGATGCGGACGGCCGAGTCGGTGACGTTGACATGTTGTCCCCCCGCTCCCGATGAACGATAGGTGTCGATCCTCAGATCCTTCTCATCAATGACAATGTCGACATCGTCATCCAGTTCGGGAGTGACAAACAGCGACGCAAACGAAGTGTGGCGGCGCGCCGCGGCGTCATAGGGCGAAATGCGCACCAGCCGGTGAACCCCGATTTCCGGTACCAGTCGACCATAGGCCCAGTCGCCCTTCACCAGGAAGGTGGCAGACTTCACGCCGGCCTCGTCCCCGGGCTGCAAATCCGTCAGTTCGGTCTTATAACCGGACTTCTCAGCCCACCGCTGATACATGCGCAGCAGCATTTCAGCCCAGTCCTGACTCTCGGTACCGCCGGCCCCCGGATGAATCGTCACGATGGCATTGTTCACGGAGTGCTCTCCGGAAAGCAGGGTCCGAGTCTCTGTATCCGCAACCAGCTTTTCGAGGTTCTTCAGCTCCTTTTGAAGGTCAGCCTCAACATCCTCGCCCTCTACCAGTAACTCCTCGAGGGCTTCCACGTCCTCGATCGCACTTCGGCATTCACTTGCCAGCTGCAAATCGACCTCGAGTCGGCGGTGCATTTTGAGCAGAGGCCGCGTTGCATCGTGCGATTCCCAAGCCGAGCCATCCGACAGTTGGGATTCAATCTTCCGCATTCTCCGTTCTTTGCCCTCTACGTCAAAGATACTCCCAGAGATGATTGATCCGTTCCTTCAAGTCCTCCACCTGGTCACGATAGCCTTCCACTGTGTTTTCCTTTCCTCCCGGCCAAGATGGACTCGCCAAATGCGCCCACCAATGCCAGTATTATAATGAATCCAACGGTTCCCTGGCCGAAACGGGCGAAGTGTGACCGATAAGAATTCGGGGAAAACTTCACGTTGAGGGTGTCCACTTCAAACAGCTCCAGCCGTTCCCGAACCCTTCCGTAAGAATCAATGCGGGCGGAGATCCCTGAATTGGCAACCCGAAGTAGCGGTTTGCGCAGCTCAACCGCACGGACCGCAGCCATCTGAAGATGCTGCCTCGGTGCTGGTGTGTCCCCAAACCACAGATCATTCGTGATATTGACCAGAAACCTGGCACCTGCTTGGACGGCCTGACGGCTCAATTCGGGAAAGATGCTCTCGTAGCAGATCAGGAAACCGAAACGCTCGTGGCCGGTTTGGGCCGGCTCCTGCATCGGCTGCCCCGGGGTAAACTGGCTGACCTCGCGAACCAGAGCCTGGGACAGCCCCAGTACCGTGCTCCCGCGCGGCAGGTACTCGCCGAATGGCACCAGCCGCCGCTTGTCGTACCGGTAGACAAACTCTCCGGCCTCGTCAAGCAGGAAGGCACTGTTGTAGTAGACACCGGCTTCCGGTGTAAGCCTGAAGCCGTTCAGGACCAGAGGTCGCCCCTGTCCCGAGACAACCGTTCGCCAGTGCTTTCGGAAGGGCTGGCCTCTTTCAAGAGAAAAGGGGTTGGGAGCCTCCGGAAAGATGACCCACTCGGCTCCCGCCTGGCTGGCCAGCGCATAGGCTTCCGGCAGCTGTTGAAAATAGACCTTACGAAAATAGCTGTCCGTTCCCTTCAGATCGATACCCGGCTGCACCAGGGCGACCTGATGCGTGTGATCCGTTTCTATCTCCCAGAGCCTGAGGCGATAGGTGCCGTAGAGCAGGGAAAGACCAATCAGAGCAGCATAAACCAGGGCCGGTCCCCGGCGCTTCACAGTCGTCCAAAGAAGCGCTGCCGAAGTGCCGGAGACCACCAGGAAAGACAGAAAGTAGACTCCCCCCACGTCGGCCGCCTGCAGTAGTGTGCCAAAGCTGTACTGGGAATAACCCAGTGAAGCCCAGGGAAAGCCTCCCACGACGAAGTGTCCACGAAACAGCTCGCAGGCTGTCCACAGGGCCGGAGCAGCCACCAGAGCGGCTCCAGAACTGAAGGTTCGGGCGATGAGCCAGGTCAGAATCGAGAAAGGGAGCATCAGGACGGACATGCCGCCCGCCAGCAGGAAGAAAATTCCTGCAGCCGCTATGAAGTGCAGGCCCCCGTGATCGATCATGACTCCCGGGATCCAGTAGAGCACCAGGCTGAAACCGGAAAGGAAGAACAGAAAATGTCCTCTGACGACGGGAGCCAGCCCGCGACTCTCGAGTATTCGAAGCTGCAGGGGAACTACCGAGACCCAGGCCAGTGGGAAGATCGAAGCCGAGGGGAAACTCAGAGCCAGTCCCACAGCACCGCCCAGCAGCCCGAGTCGGCCGGCGAGTCGGCTGGTCATCGGCTGAACGAATCAGGAGCCTGCCGCACGAACGTGCTGAAGCCGTCGCTCTTGAGGGTTTCTTCCATCTGGGCGGCTGCGGCTTCAGTGCCGAACTTACCCACCCAGACGCGATAAAAGTCGTCAGTCGAGGGCGGCACGATCCGTCCCTGGTGTCCTCGCTCCCCTAGCCTGCCCAACAGCAAGTGTCCCTCGGCTTCCGTTCTCACCGCCCCGATCTGCACGGTGTGAACCGGCGCTACCGCCTCCGGTCCGTCCGTCCCTGCCTGGGCCTCGGGATCTGCAACGCTACTCCTCACTTCCAGGGCCGCGGCGGTCTCATGCGGGCTCGACTCTGACTCCGGGACGGGATCTTGAAAGGTTGATTCCGGTGTCGTCGGATGGACGCGGGACTTTGTCCCCGCAGGGAATCGGGTACTCTCTTCGCCCATCGGATCGGGCGCTGGTTTGCGAATCCCGAAAGTGAATCCCGCCCAGAAGACCAGCGCCGACCAGCACAGAATAAGTGCGTAGACCGTCAGAGTCTGCTTGGGTCCCAGACGCGACATGGCCAACCCGCTACTCGCCCGATCTCTTGGCTGTTAAGGATGCCAGCAAGTCAATGGGCACCGGGAAAATAATCGTTGAGTTCTGCTCCATGCCGATCTCGGTCAGAGTTGAAAGGTAGCGCAGTTGAATGGCGGCCGGTTCCGCAGCCAGAGTCTGGGCCGCCTGCAGAAGCTTCTCCGCTGCCTGAAACTCTCCCTCTGCGTGAATAATCTTGGCTCTCTTTTCCCGCTCGGCCTCGGCCTGTCTTGCCATCGCGCGCTGCATCTCGGCCGGCAGATCGACCGTCTTCACCTCCACCATCGAGACCTTTATACCCCAGGCATCTGTACTTTGATCGAGGATGGTCTGAAGGCGTTCGTTGAGGTCTTCGCGCTGGCTCAACAGGTCATCCAGCTCGACTTCTCCAAGCACGGATCGCAGGGTGGTCTGGGCCAGTTGAGACGTTGCGTAAAGATAGTTTTCCACTTCCAGCACAGCCTTGTTGGCATCCACAACCCGGAAGTAGACGATGGCGTTCACCTTCAGTGAGACGTTGTCTCGCGTGATGATGTCCTGGGCCGGCACGTCCATGGTCACCGTCCGGAGACTCACACGTTCGATCCGGTACAGGGGTCGCAGGACAAGCATCAATCCCGGCCCCCAGGGCTCACCGACAATACGCCCGAGACGAAACACGACGGCCCTCTCGTATTCCCTCAAGATCACAATCACCGACAGCAGATAGGCCACCGTGATCCCCAACAACAAAAGCATCGGAGCTAAATTCATACGTCACCTCCAGCAGACTTGGTGCTCCCTTTCAGACGAATGAGCGGGTTTCCGAAAGGAAGGACTCAACCATGTGGTTCAACAAACAGCGTCAGGTTCTCTACTTGTACGATACGGACCCGTTGGCCGTTTTCAACCGGCTCATCCGAAACGGCGTTCCAGAGCTCTCCGTGCACAAAAACGCGGCCACCCTGATCCGTGACCGGGGAGCGGGCCACTGCAATCTCTCCAATCAGTCCTTCTCGTCCAGTCACGACCCGGCTCCTAAAACCCTTGACCAGTGTCCACAAAAAGACGAGTGAAATCACCGCCACCGGAATCCCCACCGCCAGAGCCATGCCCCAGCCGATTCTCATCTCTGGGTAGGGTGAATCAATCAAGAAAAGAAGACCGAGAATCATCGACACGGCCCCTCCGATCCCCAGAAACCCGAAGCCCTGGATCAGAACCTCGGCCACCAGGAGACCGCCACCCAACAGCAGGAGAAGAACCCCAATATAGTTGATTGGCAGCAGCGAGAAGCCGAGCAGTGACAGGACCAGGCAAATGGCCCCGCCTACGCCCGGGATCACCAGCCCGGGAGACTGAAACTCCAGATACAGGCCCAGCAGACCGAGAACCCCCAGCAGAAGTGCCAGATTGGGACTGGCAATGGCGGACAGGAGTTGTTGCCTCCCCGTCATTCCCAGCGTTTCGACGGTCTGTCCTCCCACGCTCAGGGTGTGGATTTCACCGTGCAGGCGCTCAATTCTTCGCCCTTCGAGCCGGCTGAGAAGGTCCTGCTCGTCCTCGGCGATCAGGTCGATCAACGACCCGTCCAATGCTTCCTGAGCCGTGTAGGATTTGCTCTCGGTGACCCCTTGTTCCGCTAGCTCATAGTTTCGCTTGCGCTGCTCCACGATGCTTCTCAGGCTGGCCAGGGCATCGTTGCGGACTTTCTCCAGCAAGACCTCATCCTCGACGCCGAAAGGAAACACCGGATGAGCGGCACCGGTGTTGGTAGCCGGGGCCATGGCCGCCACATCCGCAGCCAGCAGGATGAAAAAACCGGCCGAAGCCGCATGGCTCCCGGGAGGCGCCACATAGCAGACGACCGGGACCTCAGAATTGAGAATCGCCTGCACAATCTCCTGCATCGAGATCCCCAGGCCCCCGGGGGTCGCCAGGCGAATCAGTAGAAACTCAGCCTCCACATCCGCGGCATGTTCAACAGCCCCTCGGATGAACTCCGCCTGAACTGGATCAATGGCACCCACAACCTCAATCTTGACGATTTCGGCCAGGACCGGCTGCGCCAGCAAACAGGGCAGGAGGCCACACAAGACTCTCATCATGGTGCGTTTCTTTGCGAGCCAGTGTTCCACCAGTCTCCAGTATAATACTCTGCTAACAAATGCTCACGATTCGACTCTTTGCAGGCATGAGAGATGCTGCGGGCAAGGGCGTCCTGGAAATGGAATTGCCCCCATCGGCGAGGGTCTCGGAAGTCTTTCACCAGCTGACCCTTCTCCATCCCGGTGTGGAGCCTTTCCGCCGCAGCCTGCTGGTGGCCGTGAACCAGGAGTATGCAGACTGGGACGGGGCGGTCCAGGATGGGGATGAGGTTGCCTTCTTTCCCCCCGTCAGTGGAGGAAGCCGTTGATCCGAATTGTAAGAGAAAGAATCGAAGCTCGCGAAGTGATCGCGGCGGTTCAGTGCCCGGAAGCCGGTGCCATAGTGACTTTCGACGGGACCGTCAGAAACCACGCCCGGGACAAGTCCGTGACGCATCTCTTTTATGAAGCCTACGACCACATGGCTGTCCAGGAAATGGAAACCATTCGGGATCGTGCCCTGGCTCGCTGGCCCATCCGGAAACTGGCGGTCGTTCACCGCGTGGGCCGGCTCGAGATCGGTGACAGCAGCGTTTTCATCGCTGTCTCTGCAGACCATCGCGGTGACGCCTTTGAGGCCTGCCGGTTTGTGATCGACAGCCTGAAAACGACGGTTCCTATCTGGAAGAAGGAGTTCTACGTTGACGGCGAAGTGTGGGTCGAGGACTACGCATGAAACTGATCAAGGTAGGGGCGGCCACACTGAACCAGACCCCTCTGGACTGGGAAGCCAACAAAGCGACCATCCTGGGAGCCATCGAAGAAGCCCGCGATCGCCGGGTGACGGTGCTGTGTCTTCCCGAGCTTTGCATCACCGGTTACGGCTGCGAGGATGCGTTTCTTTCGGCCAGTTTGCATTCCACGGCACTCCAGGTACTCGAGGAGATTCTTCCCCATACAAAAGGGATGGTTGTCTCCCTGGGGCTTCCTGTCGCTTACAACAACGTGGTGTTCAACACGGCCTGCCTGGCGGCCAGCGGTCGCATTGCCGGATTCGTGGCCAAACGCTATCTGGCCCGCTCCGGCATCCACTACGAGCCCCGCTGGTTCAAGCCGTGGCCGATAGGAAAGCAGGTGTCGATCCGGATTGGGGACAACGAGTACCCCTTTGGGGATCTTTATTTCGACTGCGGCGGAGTCCGAATCGCCTTTGAGATCTGTGAAGATGCCTGGGTGGCTGACCGTCCCGGGGGGAACATGTTTCTGAAGGGGGTGGATATTATCCTCAACCCCAGCGCCAGCCACTTTGCGTTCAAGAAACAGCAGATCCGGCAGCGCTTTGTCCTGGAGGGCTCGCGTGCTTTCGGGGTGACCTACGTGTATTCGAACCTGCTCGGTAACGAAGCCGGCCGCGCCATTTATGACGGGGGAGCCCTGATCGCCTCAGCCGGGGAGCTGGTGAGTTCTACAAAGCGGTTTTCCTTCCTTCCGTTTCAGGTAGCCGGCGCCACGGTGGATCTCGATCTGACGCGCATGGGACAGGCCCGCAGTGCCGGCGCCGACCCCAAAGTGGAGGAGGACGCTTCCGACCGGATCCTTGTGGACATGTCCTATCCGGAGATCCCCCCGGAGATATCAACCCCTGAACAGCCGTCCTGGGAACAGTCCAGCTCTCATAAGGAGGAGGAGTTTCTGAGGGCAGTAGCAATCGGGCTCTTCGACTACCTTCGAAAAAGTCGTTCCCACGGTTTTGTGGTCTCGCTGAGTGGCGGAGCCGACTCGAGCGCGGTGGCCTGCCTGGTCGCCCTCACCATTGAACTGGCTATCCGGGAGCTCGGAATCGACGGCTTCAAGTCGAAACTCTCCCATGTTTCCGACCTTGCTTCTCGAGAGACGGTTTTCGAGCTGACAGGCGCCCTCTTGAGCTGCGTTTATCAGTCCACCCGAAACAGTTCGGATCGAACCCGCCAGGCGGCCCAATCTCTGGCCGAGGCCCTGCACGCCCGCTTTTACGAGTTTGACGTGGATGCCATCGCCCAGAGCTATCAGGATCTGGTTTCTGCCCAGATCGGACGAGAACTCACCTGGGACGCAGACGACATTGCCCTGCAGAACATTCAGGCACGAGTCCGCTCTCCGGGCATCTGGATGCTGGCCAATCTGCATAAGGCCCTGCTCCTTTCCACCAGCAACCGCTCGGAAGCGGCTGTGGGTTACGCCACCATGGACGGTGACACGTCGGGCGGCCTGAGTCCCATTGCCGGGATTGACAAAGCCTTTCTGCGGCGCTGGCTGAAGTGGCTGGAGGAGCATGGGCCCGAGGGGCATGATCCACTGCCTGCTCTGGCTGCCGTCAACTCTCAACAGCCCACGGCGGAACTGCGTCCGGCCGATCAGAAACAGACGGACGAAGGCGACTTGATGCCCTATGTTCTGCTCGATGCCATCGAGAGGGCCGCCATTCGCGACAAGAAGTCGCCCCTGGAGGTGTTTCGCCTCATGGAAGACCGCTTCCCCGACTACTCCCCGCGGCAGCTGGGTGACTGGGTCCGAAGGTTCTTTGTCCTGTGGTGCCGAAATCAGTGGAAGCGGGAGCGCTACGCGCCCTCCTTTCATGTAGATGACGAAAACCTGGATCCGAAAACGTGGTGCCGTTTCCCCATTCTTTCCGGCGGCTTTGAACGGGAACTGGCCGAGTTGGAGAACTACCTGTCGATTTGAATCGTAGGGCACGGTTATCAACCGTGAAACAGGGCGCAGGTGGTCATCCATCTCAAGTGGTGAATCCGAGGCGTTATCCGCCGAGTCTCTTCCCAGCCCCCATCAACAACAGCTCGTGGCGAACTCCTCATTGAAAGCACGGAGACCGTGCGCCTACAATGGCAGTTTCCCTGCGACGAAACTTTTTCATCATTTGGAGGAACTAACAATGGCGATTGTTGTCAGACACACTCCGGTCGGGTTGACCACCGGTCGATACGATGAGGCGATCAGGCGCCTTGCGGCCGCCGGCCTTGGCCATCCACCTGGACGCCTTTTCCATGTGTGCTTCGGAGAGCCCGGGAATCTGATGGTTTCCGATGTGTGGGAGTCCAGGGAAACTTTCGACAAGTTCTCTGAGACACTTATGCCCATTCTCGAAGACGTCGGCATCGATCCTGGCGGCATAGCATTCTTGGAGGCGCACAACAGTATCCCTGCCTGAATCGCCGAAGGGCTTGTATGCTGATCATTGGGAGGGTCCGATGGAACCCCTAGCGAAGCAACCGTTTACTCAGGCTGAACTCAGTCGCCGCTTTGAGTCGGCCCTGGAACAGGCGTCTGTGCCGCTCCCGGCCTTACATGGAGTACTGGACGAGATGGGCGCTCCCAGGCGAAATGGCGAGACCGCGGCTAATCTGGGTCTAAGATTCGAGTGGCTTGTCAGGCAACAGGCAAACCTCCAGAATCAACGTGTCCAGATCGGGTGCAACTTCCACAGCCAGCCAACCTGGAAATGGCTTCTCGGTGTGCCATTGATTTACATCCCAATTCTCGTGACTGTGCTGCCGCTGATCGTGGCTGTCTTGCTTGTCCGGGCACACCTTACGCTGGTCGGCGGTCACAACTTGAAGTCCTATTGGAGCGACTTCGCACCGTCATGGACAAGTCATCGCTATACTCGCAAGAGTCAGATCGTCTCCAGCGGGCTGGTCGCTCGATTAGGCCTGATCGGAGACCTCGGTCGGTCCAAGCTCTTCTGGATCTTCAACTGTAAGCTCTATTGCCCCCTTTCTGTGGCGTTGATCGGCTACAGTTACTATCTCGTCAAAGTCGTAGAGCAGTGGTGGTGTCCGTTCGGCCATAATCAGAAGTGCAACTACTGCGACGCCCCGATCGATTCGTCAATGTGGCATGCGGCTGGCGATGCGAAGCTCATGCATCCGGACGACAGAACAAACCCCAGTTGGGCAGGAGATCGGTAGGAGAAAGATCTCAACATGAAAAACCGTTCCGAGCTGCAAGCAGCTGGAATACTTGACCATTTCGGAAAGCTCGGCACGCCAGATCGGCGTGCCCTACGAATCATTGTCCGGAGGTCGCAAGACTCGGCGCTGTCGGAGGCTGTTGGCGACCACACTCACGCTGCTGAAGGCCATGGCCACGGCAGCCATCGCCGGATGCAGCGACCGGATGAAATCAGGCACGAATTCGAGAGGATAGAGGGTGCCTGCAGCCGTCGGGATCAACACCACATTGTAAAGGAATGCCCAGACCAGGTTCTGGCGAATCGTCCGAATCGTTACGTCGCTGATGCGCAGAGCCCGGGGAATCAACTCCAGGCGGTTCCCCAGAACGGTGATGTCGCTCGTCTGAATCGCGACGTCGGTGCCACTGCCCATGGCAATGCCCAGATCGGCCTGGGCCAGAGCCGGGGCATCATTGACTCCGTCGCCGACCATCGCCACGACCTGCCCATCCTCCTGCATTTCACGGATTCGTTCTGCCTTATCTTCCGGCGTCAACTCGCCCACATGTTCAACAATTCCAACTTCACGCCCAATAGCTGCTGATGTTTCCGAACTGTCACCACTAAAAAGAACAACTCGTCGCCCCGCATCGCGAAGGGAATCAACTACGCGAGCGGCTTCGGAACGGGCCTGATCCGCCACGGCAATCAGACCGACGGCCGTTTCATCTCGACTCACCCAGATGGTGGTCTTCCCCTCTCTGGCCAAACGCTGCTGTTCCGCCTTCAGCCCATTGAGACGCAACCCGTGGGCCTGCATGAAGGCCAGATTTCCGATTCCCCAGAGTTCCCCTTCCGACTCTGCCCGGACGCCTTTCCCTGCAATCGAGTAAAACTGATCGAGGTGGGACCGCTCGATTCCCTGCTTCCGGGCCTCCTCAATGATCGCCCCGGCCAGCGGGTGCTCGCTTCCATGCTCGACCGAGGCTGCGACCTGCAACACCCGCCGCCGGGCTTCTTCTCGGCTGTTCTCGGCCGGCTCTGGTTGGGCTGCGACGATGTCTGTCACCACGGGGCGCCCTTCGGTCAGGGTGCCGGTCTTGTCGAATACGACGACTTGGATAGAGCGAGCCACCTCCAGGGCATCCACGTTTTTGAAGAGGATCCCGTCCCGGGCGGCCAGGCCCGTTCCGACCATAACGGCTGTGGGCGTCGCCAGTCCGAGTGCACAGGGACAGGCAATGACCAGCACAGCCACCATTCTGAGCAGGGCCTCCGGCACACCCAGTGGCGAGAATGAAAGCCAGATTAGGAATGTGAGCACCGCCGCAACGAGCACGAAAGGCACAAAGACGGCGGATATTCGGTCTACCAGTGCCTGAGTCGCCGCCTTTCCGGACTGGGCTTCCTCCACGATGCGGATGATCTGCGCCAGCCGTGTGTCCTCACCCGTGCGAGTGACCTCAACCTCGAGAAGCCCGCTCTGGTTGACCGTGCCACCGGTGACGCGAGATCCGATTTGCTTCTCCACCGCGATGCTCTCTCCGGTCAGCATGCTCTCATCCACCGAGGAGGTGCCCTGCTTGACCCGGCCGTCCAGGGGTATGTTGCCACCGGGGCGCACTACCACCGTATCCCCGACGCGGACTTCCTCCAGTGCGACCTCGATCTCTGCCCCATCCCTCAGGACCCGCGCTGTCGGCGGTCTCAGATCAAGGAGGCTGGTCAGGGCCTTCCGGGTCTTCCTCTTGGCTCTTTTCTCCAGGAGTTTCCCCAGCTTAACCAGCGTGACAATGAGGGCAGCGGTTTCAAAGTAGGTGTGCGATCCCAGGGTAGTTGATCCGGAAGCCAGGAAGAGCAGGACACTCAGACTGAAAAAGTAGGCGGTGGACGATCCCAGTGCCACCAGCACATCCATATTGGCCGCGGCATTCCGAATTGCCCGAGCGGAGCCCCGATAGAAGCCCCATCCGACATAGAACTGAACCGGCGTGGTCAGAGCCAGAAGCAGCCAGTTCACGAGGGGAGCATGGGCCCACTCTCCCAGCAACCCGAAGTCGCGGCCCATGCTGATCACGAAAACGGGTAAAGTGAAGGCCACACCCCACCAGAAAAGCGCCAGGCCCTTGATCCCCGACTTCGACCGGGTCTCCTGGGCCTCCTTGGTTTCGATACCCCGGCCTGCATCACTCGCCTGGTAGCCGGACCGCTCTACGGCTTCCACAAGATCAGTGACTCGCGTCGCTCCAGCCCGATGGACGACTTTCGCCTTCTCTGTCGCCAGATTCACGCTGGCATCAATGACCCCATCGACTTTCCCGAGTGCTCCCTCCACCGCGGACTGGCAGGCGGCGCAACTCATTCCCCCGATCTCCAACTCGATCTCACCTGTCTCCGCCTGGTGCCCTGACTCGGACTCAAGGACTCGAACTCTTTCTTCTTTATCCACGACTATTTGCCTCAAATATACTGAGAATCTCCCCGATCATTTCTTCTTTCTTCTCTTGATCTCTGCCCTCCAGCACTCCGGCCACGCAGTGTCGGAGGTGCTGGCCCAGGATGATCCCGCTCACTCGCTGGACCGCTTTCTGCACCGCCAGGAGCTGATGCACAACGTCAATACAGTACGCATCTTTCTCGACCATTCGTGAAACACCTGCCACGTGACCCTCGATGCTCTTCATGCGCTGCAGGATCTCGTGTCTCTCTTCCATAGCTCTATTCCTTTGCAATAAGTGCCCGGCTTCTTTCCCCTGGCTTTCCGCCAGGGGCTCTGATTGCTTCCGATGTCTTTCGGTATACCCCTCCCCGGGGGGCTGGGGTTAATTTAATACGTGTTTCGGACAAGTGCAAGTTACGGGCAACTCAAGATGTTGAAACTGTGCATCGGAAGCAGCAGAATACTCCGTGAATGGAAGGCTGGCCTGAACACCTCATTCTCTTCCTGGCCGGAGCGGTGGCGGGCACATTGAACGTGATCGCCGGGGGCGGGTCGTTTCTGACCCTTCCGGTCCTCATTTTCCTGAGACTTCCGGCCATGGTAGCGAACGGAACGAACCGGGTGGGAATCTTGGTCGAGAGCGTTGCGGCCGTGCACAGTTTTTCGAGTCAGGGGGTCCTTGACTGGGGATCACTCCGGTGGGCTGCCCTACCGGCGGCGGGGGGAGCATTGGTGGGAAGCCTGATTGCCGTCCGGCTGGATGATCAGGCTTTCCAGAAGATCCTGGCCATCCTGATGGTTGTCGTTACTCTGTGGACCCTGTGGAACCCTTTCAAACCGAAAGACTCGGCTCACGGTGGACAGCGCAGCACTCGGTTTCTGGGCGCGGCGTTCTTTGCTGTGGGAATCTACGGTGGATTTGTACAAGCCGGAGTCGGGTTCTTACTGCTGGCAGCCACCACCTGGGCGGGGCTCGATCTGGTCCGGGGCAACGCTGTCAAGGCAGTTACGCTTCGGGGCTTTACCGTGATGGCGCTGGGGGTGTATGCATGGCAGGACAAGGTCGTGTGGACGACCGGGGTGGTGCTGGCTGCAGGCTTTGCCGTCGGGGGCAGGCTGGGAGCCCGGCTGACCCTGACTCACGGCCATGCCTGGGTGCGGCGAGTGGTGACGATCACCATCGTCGTTTTCGCCCTCAAGCTGTGGCTGGGGTGAATTCCGTTCCACGTTTCACGAGGAGGAACTCCAGGGTGGTCGAGAGGCGTGGAACGTGGAATCCCGTCAAGGGAAGCCGATCGGATTGGCTTCCTGAATGGCGCGTGCCACCCGCAGGATCAGTTCTTCTGACCGGGGAGGGCCGGCAATCTGTATCCCAACAGGGAGGCCGCGCAAGTCTTTTCCACAGGGGACCGAAGCGACCGGCAGTCCACTGACGCTCAAGACAAAAGTGGGCGCCGCCCAATCAATGTAGGTCTCCATTCTCCGG
Organism: Acidobacteriota bacterium; assembly: GCA_965248635.1. Classification (GTDB taxonomy): domain Bacteria; phylum Acidobacteriota; class UBA6911; order RPQK01; family CBDAPI01; genus CBDAPI01. The sequence continues at coordinate 3,098,057 of OZ252114.1, forward strand.
CCTGCCACGATCTCAGGATAAGCTGCTTCCACCGGGAAGGGCGCTACCGCCGTGGTGGGAGTCAAGAGTAGATCATAACGCAGAAAGAAACGGTGTAGTTGATGCCAGATCGTCGTCCGCACTCGCTCGGCCGCGGCCAGCTCGTGAGCCTTCAGCTCCAGTCCGGCTCGAATGTTTCCGGCCAGGTTGGGACCGAACGAATCCAGGTGCTCCAGTCGGGTGAGATGGTGTGACAGCATCCAGTGGGCTCTCAGCGAGAGAAACGCTTTCCGACTGAAGGAAAGGTCCACCTCCACTTCGTCCACCCTCACACCTGTCGAGTTCAGACCGTTGCAGGCTGCGCGACAGCACTCGTCTAGTTCCGGGTCGATGCCGATTCCCGACACGTCGGCGCAGTAGGCAACTGCCAGCCCAGCGTCGAGCTCCCCCTCGACTGCAGCCACAAAATCGCGCCCCTCCACAGGCTGCGTCAAGACTGACTGCAGCGACGGTCCGGAGATGACCTGCAGCATCAGAGCTACGTCCTCCACTCGTCTGGCTATGGGACCGGTCACCGAAAGGCTGTCCCACAGGTAATCGGATGGATGAGTGGGGACGAGCCCAACGGTCGGGCGCAGGCCCACGACGCCGCAAAAAGCAGCGGGAATCCGCAACGAACCCCCGAGATCCGTTCCCTCCCCCAGCGTAAACATACCCGTCGCCAGCCCGGCGGCGCCACCGCCGGTCGAACCTCCGGCTGTCAACTCCAGATTCCACGGATTTCGGGTGGGTCCGAAAACATCATTAAACGTATTGGCGCCGGCCGCGAACTCCGACGTGTTCGTCTTTCCCAGAACAATCGCGCCGGCCTGCTTGAGCCTGCTGACGACAAGCGCATCCTCCTCGGCCACGTGATCCGCGTAGACGCTCGAGCCAAAGGTGGTGCGCATGTCGGCCACCGGCGTGATGTCCTTGATCCCGACGGGCAGCCCATGCAGCGCCCCCAGCTCCTCCCCGGACATGACCTTCTGCTCCGCACTTCGAGCGTCACCAAGCACTTCCGGAGATAAGGTCACCACCGCATTGACCTCGTTGTTCCACCTCTCAATCTGGTGCAGACAGGCCTTGACTACCTGGACGGGCGAGAGTTCCCGCCGGCCGATGAGGCGGCGCAATTCAACGGCGGATTTGTGTGCTATCTCCTGCAGTTTCATCGCTTCTCCGCGGTGGAAGCCCGGACATCGCTCGAGACGATCTCCCGAAGCAGAGGTTTGATCACCTTTCCGATGGCATTCCTGGGAAGCGAGTCCAGAACCACGAGTCGGGTGGGGACTTTGTAGGGGGCCAGCCGCTCCTTCGACCAGGAACGCAGGTCTTTCAGACCCAGATCCTGTTCCTTTCTCAGAGACACAATGGCACATACCCTCTCGCCCCAGACTGCATCGGCCAGGCCAATCACCGCACACTCGTGGATCCAAGGGTGATACAGCAGCACATTCTCCACTTCCAATGCTGAGATTTTGTAGCCGCCGGTCTTGATGATGTCAACCGACTGGCGCCCCAGGATCTTCCAGTAGCCATCTTCAATCACCGCTACATCACCGGTGCCAAACCACCCGTCATGAAAGCTTTCAATGGTCTCGTCGGGCCGTCTCCAGTATTGCTCGAAAACGGCCGGACCCTTCACTTCGATCTCGCCCGGGATGTCGTCCCGGGTGAGGGCAGCGCCGTCTTCGGTCACACGGCGAATCTCGACCCCCGCCAAAGGCGCTCCTACGGTCCCAGCTCTTCTCTGACCTTGCAACGGATTTGAGAGGGCCATCCCGATTTCGGTCATGCCGTAGCGTTCCAAGAGAATCTGATCTGTGATTTCCTCCCATTCGGCGAAGACATGACCTGGAAGCGCCGCCGATCCCGACACCATCAGACGCAGCTGCGCACATCCTCGTGCCAGTCTCTCCCTCCCCGGCCGGGCCAGCCCCTTCCAGTGAGCGATGAGCTTCGCATACATGGTGGGGACACCCATGAAGAGGGTGATATCCCCGCTGGCCAACCGTGTCCAGACTGCGGCTGTCTCAAAACGGGGCAGGAACTCGCAGACGGCCCCGGTCCAGAGAGAGCACAAAAGGGCGTTGACCAGGCCATGAGTGTGGTGAAGGGGTAGTGTGTGAAGGATGCGGTCCGATCGAGCCCAGCCCCAGGCCGAGCACAGCATCCTGATCTGAGCTTCCAGGTTGGCGTGCGTCAGAAGAACCCCTTTGGGTGCCCCCGTTGATCCGCTGGTGTAGAGGATCATGGCATCTTTGGAGTCCGAAGGAGCGGGCCCATCCGTCTCCCGGTTCAGGAGTTCATCCACAGGCAACACCTTGGACTGCGTGCCCTCGGTTCCTTTCCGGAGAAGGTCCATCTCGAGAGAGCTCGCCACTGCTAGGTTCGCCTCGCTGTCTTTCAGGGCGAAGTGAATCTCGGGTGGCGGGTGGCTCCGACACAGAGGTACGGCGGTCGCCCCGGCCCTCCAGATACCCCATAGAGTCGCGACATATTCGAAGCCGGGGGCGATCAAAAGGGCAACGCGGCTGCCCGCGGGCGGGGAAAGGGTTTCCGAAAGACAGGCGGCAACACTTCGGGCTGCACGGTCCAGATCAGAAAAGGAGTGTTCTCCTGCCGGGTCGACTATGGCCAGGGCGTTCCCAAAATCTGCAGTACGCTGGATCAAATGCATCGATTGCGTTTCCTACGCAAGTATCAGCGGCGGCGCTGCCACCCCTTCACCGCTGGTGCGCGCCTGGGAGTTTCATCGCCGTTCAGAATTCCATCGGAATTCTGGTCAATTCCAATGCGAAAGCCGCTCCCGGGGGGCACTATCGTGAATGTCATCAGCGCCAGGCCCTGTTGTTCGTGCTGTCCTTGTCACCGTGTCTGGCGACCGCGGCGGACACCGAGGCCGTCACCCGCCAGATCGTGCGGCCGCTGCTGATTCGCAACGAGCACAACACGTTACTGCGGCTGACCGTCCGGGCGGATGAGCCTTTCGTGCAGCTCAAGTCCATCACAGTGTCGCTGCAGGGCACAAGTGATCTCGAGTCGCTGCAGTTCTATTTCACGGGCGGCGAGACAGGATTCTCCAGCGAGAAGCCCTTCGGCGAACGCAAGCGCGCAGAGGAGACGGTCGTGTTCAGAGGCCACGCGCGACTCGGCTCGGGGCCGAATTACTTCTGGCTGTCCTGCCGAGTGCGGGCCAACGCGGAACTTACCCACAAGGTTGATGCGTGGGTGGAGACCATCGAGACATCCGCCGGCCGTGTTGTGCCCCGCGACGAGACGCCACAGGTCCACAAGCGCATTGGGATCGCGCTGAGGAGGCACTGGGATGACGGCGTGCACACTTACCGCATCCCAGCACTTGCGACAACGGCGAAGGGGACCCTGATGGCCGTCTACGACATGAGGCGGCGGATGGGGCGCGATTTGCAGGAGGACATCGACATCGGCCTGCTGCGCAGCACCGACGGAGGACGCACCTGGGGCGCCCAACAAGTGATCATGGACATGGGCACGTTCGGCGGCATGCCACAGGAGTTGAACGGGTGCAGCGACCCGGGCATCATCATTGACCCGAAAACGGGCCAGATCTTCTGCTTCGCCGTGTGGATGAACGGAAGGGCTGGCAAGCATCAGTGGCACAAGGGCGGTTCGGAACCGGGCTTCGAGATTGGCGAGAGCGCGCAATTCATGATGGTGCGCTCGAAAGACGACGGGCTGACGTGGTCGAAGCCGCAGAACATGACGCGCGCGTGGAAGAATCCGAAGTGGATTCTTTACGCGCCATCGCCCCAGCAAGGGATCGCGCTGAAAGACGGCACGCTGGTCATGCCCACGGAGGGCCGTGACGCCCAGGACCGACGCTTTTCCAACTTGCTCATCAGCCGTGACCATGGAAAGACGTGGACGGTCAGCGAGCCGGCATCGCTGGGCAACACCGAATGCCAGGCGGTGCAGCTGTCCGACGGTTCCATCATGCTGAACTGCCGCACGGACAGACCGACGAAGTTCCGCACCGTCGCCGTGACGCGCGACCTCGGCCAAACGTGGACGCCGCACCCGACGAATCGCAAGGGCTTGATCGAGCCCAACTGCAACGGCAGCCTGTACAGCTTCGACTACCGTGAGGGCGACAAGGCGCGGACAGTACTGCTGTTCGCCAATCCGCACTCACAACAAGGTCGGACGCACCACAGCATTCAGCTGAGTTTCGACGAAGGCAAAACGTGGCCGAAAGACCACCGGCTACTGCTGGACGAAGGCCGCGGCGCGGGCTACCCAAGCGTGAGTCGGGTTGACGACAAACACGTGGGGATTGTGTACGAGGGCAGTGGGTCCCATTTAGTGTTTGAAAAGATCTCGATTGATGAGCTACTGAAGCGATAAGTCAGTCCGCAACAGGATGTCGATTGCTTGGCCGTGATCAGTCGTTGGTTTGACGTGCCCTCTTTAATAAAAAAATACGAGCCGCAGACATCTAGCGTATGCCAACGGCTCGTTCCTAATACGACATCCTGTCGCGACACCTATCTTCCTTCCCAGTTTCCAACCAACGCAAAAAGTTCCTCACCTGGCGGGGTGTCCCCCGACAGATTCATTTGCTTCCCCCCCAATAATAGCTTACGAACGACAAAGTCAAGCGACGAGGTGGAGATTTTCAATGACCGCGATTCACTGTGCTTTTCCCTCATGGCGGTCGTTTTGGCGGGGTTTTGCCAAATTTACCAGATCAGAATTGCGCCCTTCGAACCAGTCGTATCGCAATTCAGGAGGAACCGTGAGATTCTCACACGGGGTCCAGTTCAATCCCCAGGTCGCCTGGAAATAGTTGCCCACAAACGAGTTTCCCTACGTTTGTGTCGCCACGCGGACGCCGTGGTCGTCGGGGAACCATTCGAAGCGGAAGCCGTTCGTATCAGCGACTTGGCAATACGACGACGCAAGGATCGAAGTCCTCTTGTACAGCATTCAATTCGGGGGTTGGCAGCAGTTTCTGAGTGTTGCGGTCATAGATAAAGATGTCACGTTCTCCTTTGCCGCTCAGCCGTTCCGAGACGAATGCGATGAATCGGCCGTCTTGGCTAAGTGACGGCGATTGCTCGTGAGCGACCGAGTTGACTTCGGGTAAAGCGAGATGTTCATCTGCCACGCGATCGTAAAGATAAATATCCAGCCCTCCCTGCCCTTCGGGCCTATCCGAAACGAAGGCCAGTAACCGGCCGTCTGAACTCAGGGCCGGTTCGATGTCTCGTCCGGCCGAGTTCATCTTTGCATTCGCGACAACGTCGCCTTCCCCCAGTCTGTACAAATAGATGTTCGGTGGACCTGGGGTACCCGTGGAATTCGAGGAATATGCGATCAATCGCCCGTCACCGCTGACGTCCGGCATTCGCTCGTCAAACACTTGCGTGTTCAGTCCGGGCAGCGGCAGCAATCTCCCGCCCGCTTTGTCATAGAGTTGAACGTCCCAACGTCCCCCTGAACTGGGCCGATTCCACGAGGCGAAAGTGAGAAACTTGCCATCGCCTGACAACGAAGTGTGCACCTGAGCATTAGGCGAATCATTGATGGCCGGCAGCTCAACTACTACATCGCCTAGACGCTCGTGCCAGGGCTCGAGCAGTGAATGGACAGACCTTGCTGTCTTGTTAGCGTCGTCTGTGTCGCCGCCGCTTATTGCGAGGTAGCACATCCACACCACGCTCTCCAGACCGGTGTGTTGTGCTTTCTATACAGGAAAGATAGCCCGGCGCCCATGTCAGGAGCCGATACGGTAGCGCCGCTGGTGACCGGCCAGGTTGCGATAAACGAACGTCCACACCTTCTCTTTTCGATTATTGGTCAGACATTTGCGGGGCCTCTGGGGAGCGACCGAATTGCGGTCAGAAGCGTGCAAGTCACGAACATTGACGCCGTTCAGGACTCGTGTGAAGTCGGACTGCTCTTCAATCGGGGAGCCTTCATTCCCTCGGATTTCCCGGTTCTCTTCAACGGCGTGCGCGGGAACCTCATATCGGCGAATATTCCACGAGGCGGGGTGGAACTAATCTCGCACTTTTTGAGACTTGAACGTTGTAGCAGGCGATGGGAGCATCGCCTCAAGTCTACCGCCCGCGCCGGCCCCAAAACACCCCTTTCTACCAGTGCCTGGACGGCTATTGGGAGGAGTTTAAGGAGGCCTACCCCTACTTCTATGAAGCCAACTACGGTCAGCTGCGCCCGGTCGTGGGAAAAACCGTCGATCGTTTTCTCGAGTGTGGCATCTATTGCCACGGCTTTGCCCGCATCCTCTGTCCGGACTGCTCCCAGGAGTATCTGCTGGCTTTCAGCTGCAAGACCCGCTACTTCTGTCCATCGTGTCAGGCCAAGCGGGTAGCCGCTTTTGTGGAGTGGGTCACCGGCGAGGTGCTGGAACCGGTTCCTCACTGCCAGCTGGTGTGGACCATTCCTAAGGTGCTGCGACCTGCCTTGGGACGCGATCGAAAGCTGTTGGGGGAGCTCAGCCGCTGTGCCTGGCGAAGCCTCCGCCTGTACCTGCAGCACGCCCTGGGGTCGGACACGGTGCCGGCAGCCGTTTTGGCGATTCAGACCTACGGAGACCAGCTCAACTTTCACCCCCACCTGCACAGCCTGGTGGCGGAGGGAGGTTGGGGCCGAGACGACGGCACATTTCAGTCCGTCAGCTGGCTGGACTCGGACATCCTCAGCGCTATTTTCCGCCAACAGGTGCTGGAAATGATGGTGCAAAAGCGCCGCCTCAGCACCGCCTTCGCTCACAAGATCTCCCACTGGCGGCACGGCGGCGGCTTTCAAGTCTACTGCTCCCAGACGGTACAAGCCGACGACCGACAGGCCCTCGAGCGGCTGGCTGCCTACATCCTGCGCCCCAGCTTTGCCGCCACCCGCTTGCGTTTTCAACCCAACACGGGACAGGTTCACTACCGCACAGCCAAAGGCGTGGCCCGATCCATGGACGCCCTGGACTGGATCGCTCAGGTCATCTCTCACATTCCTGACCCCGGCGCGCAGATGGTGCGCTATTACGGCTGGTATTCGAATGCCTCTCGCGGGAAGCGACCACTGGGGGGACAAGCTGCAGCGGCCAAGGCACCTTCAGATGGACCAGAGACCGAAGCCGATTGCTTTTCCCGAGCCCCACGTCAGAACTGGGCCAGGCTGCTGCGCAAGATCTACGAAGTCGACCCCTTCACTTGTCCTCGTTGCTCGGGGCCGATGAAAATTGTGGCGGTCATCGAGCAACCGGAAACCATCCGCCAGATCCTCCACCATCTGAAGCTTTGGGAGGTCTCCCAGCGCGCCCCACCGCCCCGACTCTTGGCTCACAAGCTAGACCAGCTGCTGGCCTCGCTCTCTCCTGAGCAGGCCCGCCAGATCCAGCTCTCCACCGATTCCATCTTCTGGGACGACGTGCCCACCTGGCCGGATTCCTGAGATCTACGGCTTTCAGGAAGCGATGCCCTGCTTGAAGTGCGTCTTGGTTTGCCCTCATTCCGTTGCCTTGTTGCTGCCCTCGTCTCCCCCTCCACGCTTCCCTTCTTACATCCCCAAAACACCTGGAAACCCGGCGGAAACCCGGCCCTCATGGCCCCCTGTTGGCCCATCTTGACGCTCATTTCAGTACTTGCTAACCTCAGCTCGAAAAGCAAATTCCTATCTTCTCTTCCATTTTCCTGGCAGTGCCGTGTAAAGTCGGCGATCTGGCGACGGACTTCCTGTGGCGGAATCTTCACCAGGTTGGGGTGACTAATCGTGTGATTGGCGACTTCGAAACCAAGTTTGTCCAGTTCGCGCACGTCTTCCCATGTCAGGCGCCCCTCGCCTCCAAACCCTAACGCTTCGGTCACAAAGAACGTTGCTCCGAATCCCAGCCGCGTGAGCGCGTGAGCGACATACGTAAGGTCCGATTTGTTGCCATCGTCAAACGTCAGGACTATAAGTTTGTCCGGAATCGCTTCCCGTCCTCTCTCCTCCCCGCGCAGCGCCGAGGCACCGAGTAGGAAGAGCAGCATGGACAGAAAGACGATCCCGGCAAGCGGACTGGAAAGCGAATCATCGAAGCGGTTATTCATGGGGATGAGACGGTTTTTGAGGCGAAGCCTAATTGGACAGCGCCACTAAGGGTCGGCGCGGAATTAACTTTACATTTTGGACTAAGCAGCTTGCTGGGTTTCAGGGGTCGGCGGGTCGGCTTGAACGGTGGTTAGAATCGCCTCCGAGTGCGGTTGTGCACGGCTTTGGGGTCTGGGTGAGAAAGTGTAGTTCCATTTTCCGAGGAAGTTGCTTCTAGCGAAGGAAAGCTGCTCCAGTTGCTGGTCTGAAACCTTGATTCCTTTCTGGTAAACTCGCCGGTCGCGGTAGGCCTCCACGCGTAGCCCGGTCAGGGTGCGTGTTTTGCGGGCGAAGTCGACGAGGGTCTGAAAACTTTTGAGCGGCTCTCCGGCCCAGTTCTTGGTGATTTCGCTGAAGAGTCGGTGTTCGATGGGGTTCCACTTGCTGGCGCCCGGGGGATAGTGGGCCACGGTAATGGTGAGTCCATAGGGGTCGGCGAGCCTCTCCTGGAGAAGCTTCTTCCAGGCGCGAGGGGCGGCTCCGTTGCTTCCGCCACAGTCGGCGAGAACCAGCAGGCGTTGGGACCGGCGGTAGTGGTCTTGACCGTGCTGACGCCACCAGGTGAGGATGCTGTTGACGGCAAAGGCTGGCGTATCGGCGGACTGCCCCACCACCAGCACGCCAAAGTTGCGGCCCACATCGTAGATCCCATAGGGGCAGGCCAAGCCCACAGCCTGGGAACGAAAGTCATGGTCTTGGACCTGCGGGGCGTCGCGACACCAGATCTTACCGGGGTTCTTGAACAGACCGATGAGCTCTTTTTTCTTACTATCGACGCAGATGACCGGGTCGCCGCTCTGGGCGAACTGCTGGCGCAATCGTTTGATGATCGCGAACTGGGCGTCCCGATAAGGGGAGTTTCCCGCCGACAGGCATTTTCGGTTACTCTTTAACGAATAGCCCAGCTTTTTGAGCAAGCGACGCACAGCCGTGGCCGAGATCTTCAGCTGCAGACTTTCGGCCAGGCAGCGGGCGATCTTTTCGGCCGTTTGATGAGTCCATCTCCTGGCCGACATCGGGTCACCAGCGGTATCCGGCTCCAGCAGGCAACGGATCTGCTCGATTACCTGCGGCGTTTTTTTTCGATGCGTTTTCGACCCCCGCCCGCCTTGCGCACCCGGCCCCGCCTCACCGAACCGGTCAACAGTTGCCGACGCCCCTTGGCCACGGTCTGGGGGACCAGATCCAGAAGCTCGGCCATCTTCCGGTCACCTCCGTGGCCCAGTTTGGCCGCCTCCAGGCCGGCGTAGAGCCGTCTTTGCTTCTCATCCAGCAGACTGAAAAACAGGATGATGGCCGCCCTGAGTTCGTCCGGCAGAAACTCGCTCTCCAGGGTGGCACCCACCTGCCGGCGATCCTCGCCCTCTTGGCGCATCAACTCCTGACGCCTCCGCTCACCAGCCTCCTCGCTGAGGTAGACGAAGTTTCCCCCCAAGCGAGTGCGCCCAATCCTGCCTCGGCGCACCTGTCGCAGCAAGGCATGCTTGACCTCCACCTGCAGCACCGACTCCAACTCCGAGGCGGTGTAGCCCGCTTCGGATCGCTGCACCAACACGGCTGCCGTCTCCTGCAGATTCCCGAATCGGCTGAAGCGGGCCGAGCGCCAGCTCCACAAACCCCGACCATCGAAGTCAGCAATCTCCGCCAAGGTGTAGAACCGGCCCCGGTGTGAATAGCTGCTCAGATAGCCCAGTCGTGACAGACCACGGAACACCGTCATGGTGGCTGTGGTCTCAAGAGCTGCCTTGAGCTCCTCAATCGTGGCTATCCTATTGTCAGTTAACAGGTTGTGCAGTTTCGTATCGCGTTCTCGTGACCTTTTCATTTGGTATAGTTTCCCCTCTACGTATCACACAAGGGGTAATTATACCAACTATTCCCACTCCTTACAACCGTCGTAACTGCTTAACTTAACGAAGTTTAATGAGAAATGAGCGGAAACATCGGGAAGCTACGGGTGGTATTGATGCCCTGAGTACTGTGATTTTGTTTTTGCGCCAGCCCTAAGGTCGCGATCTACATCAGCCGCAGGGCGGCTGATACATATTACGAAAATCGCAGGTTACTCCATAATGCGCCGTCCAACTACTGCGCTGCGTCCAAAATTAACCTGATAGGAATCAAGGTCGCGCGACACTGCGCTTTCGAACTCTCGTAAATAACTGTGCGGCGATCCTGCCCAGTAATGAACGATGAGCAGGTCTTCACCCATCACCACAGCGCTGGGATAACCGAAATCGCCACTGACAGGAGTCGTCAATCGAAGCTGGTTCGAAGTGTCCCAGGTCTTGCCGCTATCCCGTGAAAGGATTCCTTGGATGTCTCTCTCCTTATCTCTTCGATTGCCGAAAATCAGGAGGATCGTGTCATGACCCAGATCGATAAGGTCAGCAGGATGCTGCCTTTTATCAGTCGCTTTCGCCACATGCCGCCAACTGCGGCCCTGATCGACGCTGCTGTAAATATCCAAGTGCGCACCATGGTGGGCATCGCGCGCGGCGGCAAGCAGCGTGCCACTGTCGAGTGCGAGCAAGCTCGTTTCGTTGTGGCCCGCGGCGATCAACGAAACGTCTCCCCAGCTGACCCCTTCATTCGTGGATCGGGCCAGGTAAGCATAATCCTCAACGTCATCCGTAGGGTTCGTGATCCCTGGGACGTCGGGGGCATGTGCGCCGTAGACGTTTTGGATATAGCTACCGTCGGACAGACGAATGATGCGACCGTAGGGTGAAGTCGTTTCCACGGTACCCAACTTCAGGTTCTGGAATTCAGACCAAGTCCGACCCTCATCATCGGAATAGACCTGTATGTCTCTCGCCAAATCGAAGGAGGGTTCGTAAATTCCGTCCCCGGTGTAGCTGGACTGATGGTGAAACCCAAGCAGAAATCTCCCCTCAGGCGTGATGCCAAACGCCGGGTTGCGGTCATCGGCTGATGTATCAACTGCCGTCCGCTTCCCATACCACAAAAGCCCATCATTGGAGAAGAACAGGTCCAGTCGCCCTCCGATTCCCAGATGTCCGCCTCCTCCCCGCAGGACCACAACGGCTCGACCATCGGGAGCGAGATCGATCACTGGGAAATGCCCCTGCCCCTCAGCCACCATCGAGGATCGAACCTCAGGGTGCGCGCCCAAATCGATTGGTGCGGCGACCTGAGATATCAGAGAAAGCAGGACGGATTGCAACAACATTGCGCGGTTCCTCAAACGGGGTTTCATGAATGGAATTGTGGAATTCAACCTTAAGGGTAATGGGTCGGCAGGTCAAACCAGTCGAGTGAATCTCAGTTGGACGGTCTACTCACCCCGGCCGTCGCTGGACGCCACGTTCGACCACACGAAAGTTCGCCCTTCCGCGAACCGTTTCAAGTCGAAGCGTTCGATATGTTGAGGGACTTCATTTTCGACAATGAATTCTGCCATGGATCGACCAACCCAGGGTGATAGCGAAAAACCCCCTCCACTGAACCCGAGCGCGTAGAAAAGGCCGTCGAGCGTAGCCGCTCGATCCAGAATCGGAACTCCGTCGGGGGTATAGTCGTAGACGCAGGCGTAGGTCCGGTGAACAAAACCACTGGCCATCGGTGGCAGCGTGATCGCCAAACGGCGATGCATGTCCGCGAGGGACTCGTAATGGGCGGTCTGCTTGTAATGATCGGGGTCCTCCGCGACAAAGTCCTTCACGCCGTGCAGACGATCACCTTCCCGCCAACCGACGAACATCTGTGCATCCCCTTCCGGTCGAAGGTAAAGCAACGACCGCGCGTCGGTCACGATTCGCGACAGGTGAAATTCGGCTACAGATGGGGTCTGAAAAAATGCCATTTCTGCCCGATGGGGATGGACCGGCACGTCGACGCCAAGCTGTGCGAGTTGCGTTGTGCCCCACACCGAAGTTGCTACCAGAACCTGCGGCGCGTCGAATCGCCTGTCCTTTGCGAAAAAATCCTCCCCGGAAAAAAATCAGCCCCCGGAAAAAATCAAAACAGGGGATTGCTTTTCATATATACGGCGCCGGCCGGTTTCTTTTTTTCTTTTTGGGTGCGTATAGGGTGTGGAAAGTGCGCTTAAACGACCTTCCTGACCGCACCTGACACCCCTGCAAACCCGCAAAGTACCGTCAATAATGGGTTCTGTGTCTAACAAACGAAGAACCAGTCACCCTTGCCAGCCATAGCGCCTCAGGTCCACCCGCCCCTTTTCATTGAACTCGACACCCTCGTTCTCGAGCAGGACCTGCTGAAGCTCGGCGGATGGCGAAGGAAGGCTGATGCGACCCTGAGCATTGAGAACTCGGTGCCATGGAACCTCAGTTCCCCGCTGCAGCGCGCGCATGGCCCAGCCCACCGCTCTGGCGCCACCCGGCCGGCCGGCCCGAGCGGCCACGGTTCCGTAGGTGGTCACCTTCCCCGGTGGGACCGCCCGCACAATGCGGTACACCTGTTGAAAATATCCCGCCTTCATAATCTGTCACAGTAACAGACGGTCCCTTTCGTCGGCCCCCTCTTGGAAATCTCCTGTCATCTCGCACCGCTCGGCGGATCAGATTGGCGTGCCCTACAGCGAACGAGAAACGCGGGAGGGAGGAGGCACGGTATTTATTTCAACGACTCATAGATGGATGTCACCGCTCTGGCATTCTCTTCCCAGCTGAACTGAGCCGCTCTCTCCGGCCCGGCGGCCCGCATTTGCCCGAGGCGTTCCGGATTCTCGAGCAGTTCCAGGACCCGCGCGACCAGATCTTCCAATCTTTCCGGATCAAAGTATTCGACCACTGACCCTCCCACTTCGGGGATGGAAGAACGGTCAGAGGCCAGGACGGGGGCCCCACAGGCCAGGGCTTCGAGTACAGGTAAACCGAATCCTTCGTAGAGCGAAGGAAAGACAAACAAATCACTGGCGCTGTAGAAGGCGGGCAAGTCGTTATCCTCGACATAGCCCGGACACAGGACCCAATTCTCGAGATCCAACTCCTGAATTTTGCGCGTGAGTTCCTGAACTTCAGGAATCTCTGTCCGGAAAGTCTCCCCGGCCAGAACCAGTGAGCCGGCATACCCCTGCTCTCGAACCTGAGCGAATCCCGTGATCAGAAAATCGAGGTTCTTCCGAAAGTCGCTCCCGCCCACGTAGAAGAGAAAGGAACCCTCGATCTCATGCTTGCTCTTCAGTCTCTCCCGGGCCGTGTCGGGCTCCACAGGTCGAAACAACGCGTTGCAGCCCGGGTACACGACCTCGACCTTTTCCTCTCCTATCCCCAGGTGAGAACAGATATCCTGTCGGGCCGATTCCGAAATAGTGATGATCCGGTCGGCAATTCCGGTCCGGTTATAGGCGTGTTTCAGGCCGATCCGATAGTCGACCGGTATGCGGGTCTTCATCTGGGCCCAGTAAACCAAAGGGATCACGTCATGCACAGTGACAACCAGGGGGCACGAGCAACGTTTCGGAAGCGCTGTTACTTCGGTCGCATGATAGAGGTCGAGACCATCCGAATGGATCCAGTTGTGTAAGCGAAAACGGTCCAGCAGCCAGTTCAGACGGCTGGGTCTCCGGACCTGCGGCAACTCTCTCCAGGTCACCTTTCTGGCTAGAGTTGGGCGCTCACTGCCGATCGTATAGAGCACGAAATCATGGTCGCTCGTCTGCAGGACATGCTCAATCTGACGGGCCGTGAATTTGCCTATGCCGCGGCGCCTCGAGTTAGGGCGCAGGACCGGGCGGTAGTCAATTCCGATACGCATGATTTCTTTCGCTCTGACTCTACCCCGAGGAACGGCCCACATTCCAGGGGCAGTGTACTAGCAGTCCGTGGTGAAAATCCCACGCCAACCCACGTCCACGGCCGCGCGCGACTTTCACCGCCGGCTGCTGGGGTTCAAGTGGGATGAACCCTGGACAAAGTCACCCCGTCAATGTCAAAGAAGTACAGGTGCGTGTAGGAGGGAGCTGGGAAGGGATGCGGCAAGCAATCCACCCTGCTCTGTTACTCTGGAACAAATTTTCGACCCAACACGGAAAGGTTTGACATGATGAAGCTGCGACACATTCTTGGACTTCTGGCTGCATCGCTTTTGCCCTTGACCGCGCTCCTGATGGCTTACTCCGGTGGGCCCTTGCCCCGGCTAACCGGCGGATTCGAAGAGGAGACCTGCCTGCAGTGTCACAAGGACTTCTTATTGAACGAAGGCCGGACCCTGGGCGGCGTTTTCTATTTGCGTGGAGTCCCCGGCCGATACCAGCCGGGTGAAACCTACTTGATTACTGTTGTCATCGGTCAGCCGGGACAGCAGCGCTGGGGGTTTGAACTCTCCGCCCGCTTTACAGGCAGCAGGCAACAGGCCGGGCAACTGGTCCCCGCCGACGACCATTCCCAGGTTCAGACTGCGGCTCGGGTTCAGTATGCCTCCCACACTGAGGCGGGGTCCAGAAAGGGTCTGCAGCATGGCCCGGTCGAGTTCACCGTGAACTGGATCGCACCCGATCAGGCCCTGGGCGATGTCCTCTTCAACGCCGCGGGGAATGCAGCCAATGGAGACGACAATACAACCGATGACTATGTCTACACGGCCAGTGGTTATTCGATACCTGCTGACCAGGTGGAGATCCTCCCGGTCGTCCAGCGACAGGAGCCCTCATCCGAGCCTCGCCAGACCCGAAGGCTCAATGAGGACCCGCGCCTCGTCCACGTGGGCGCTCCCCTTAACCTGAACCGGGGAAACGTCGAAATTCTGATTCAGCACCGCTTCCTGGGGACGATCCTCGATGATGGGTCTGTGGACGCCGGAAACGCTTTCGGACTTGATTTTGGAGCCAATATCAAGCTGGGGATGACCTACGCGTTGACCGACCGGGTCAGCGTCGGAGTCTCGCGTGAACGTTTCGACCAGCGGGTCGGATTCAGCAGCACTGTGGAGCTCCTGACCGAGAAGGAATCTCCCTTCAAGATCGCCGTTCGCGGCGGAATGGAGGGCGAAGGCAATTTCGGGAGACATTACACCGGATTTATCGAAGTTCCGGCGCAATGGGATTACAAGGCTTTCCGTCTCCATGCAACCCCGATCGCTGTCTTCAATTCACGCTCCGATCTGGAGGCTGAGTTTCGTCCCGGGGCCATCAACGGAGACAAAAACCACACCTTCTCACTGGGTGTGGGGACGGACATCGCCTTCAATCGACGTCTTTCCCTGGTCGGGGAGTACATTCCACGCCTGGCCGGGTTCGGCGGCTTTGGCAACGATCGGGCCTCCCTGGCCGGCGGCGTAAAGATCAGAACGAGGCGACACGTCTTTCAGATAATGATCACCAACAATCGCTTCATGAGCCCAAGCCGTTACGCGGTCAACGCCACTACCACCGACTACGCCTTCGGTTTCAACATCTACCGGAGGTTTGGGAGGTAGGTTCCAATGTTTCAAGGTTCCAACGTTCCAAGGTTCCAACGTTCCAAGGTTCCAACGTGCACCTCTTTTCCGCGTTACCGGCAAGGATGGAACCCCTCTGGGGTGCAGGAACGGTCAGGGGATGACCCTCCGTAGTTCGAACCGTGGGTCGGCGGACTGTCTTCCATTTGCGGTACAGATGCAAGTGTTGCTCTTGGCCTTCCGGCCTTGGAACTTTGGAACTCTGGAACGTTGGAACCTTGTTGCTAGTGCAGCCCGCCATAAGTTCTGACCCAGCTTCAGGCGCCCCTCCCCGCCACTGGCGTTGTTGCGCTCGCTCGCCATATAGCTGGATATGACTCGCTCCCGACGCCTAGCCAGCGACGACGATTGACGCGCTGACCCTGGATCAGAACTTATGGCGAGATGCACTAGTGCACTAGATCCCGTGGACCGGCTCCGCCCGCTGCTGGGTTTGAAGCACACCCTTTTCGAGATCATGCCTGGTCCCGGCAAAGGCGGCCGCCTTCGGGTCGTGGGTCACCATGACGATGGTCTTCCCAAACTCCTGGTTCAGGGCAGCCAGAATATCCAGCACGGCCCTGGCAGAGTCGGCATCCAGATCTCCGGTGGGCTCATCTGCGAGAATCAGCCGGGGATCGGTCACAATCGCTCGTGCGATGGCCACGCGCTGCTCCTCCCCTCCCGAGAGTTGCCGGGGATAGTGGCTGGCGCGCTCGGTGAGGTCCACCAACCGCAAGGCCGTCTCCACGTGCAGCCGCCGTTCCGACTTGGAAAGCGAGGTCAGCAACAGGGGCAACTCCACGTTCTCAAGGGCAGTGAGCACCGGAATCAGATTGAAGTGCTGAAAGACGAAGCCGATGTTCCGGTTCCTCCAGGTGGCCAGCTGATCTTCGGTCAGGCCCACCAGTTCGGTCCCCAGCACCTGAAGGCTGCCCGAGGTGGGGCGATCGATGCCGGCCATCAGGTTGAGAAGCGTCGTTTTTCCAGAACCCGATGGACCCATCAGGCTCACGAACTCGCCTTCTCGGATCTCCAGGTTGATGTTCTCCAGGGCGACGATGTGCTGAGCTCCCTTGGTGAAGACTTTCCCCAGCTCTCTGACTTGGACCAGCGCACTGCTCATTTTGACAATCCTCCGCTTGCCTGACGGCAAGAGTCACTGCTCATTTTCCTGGGGTTTGAAAAACTTGACCTCGGCATCCATCTCCGGGCGCAGATAGGAGTCCGGTTCCAGTATCTGAACCTTTACCTGGATGGTGGCTCTCTGCCGGTTGGCTTCTGGAGCGATCTCGGAAACCCCGCAGGCGTATTCTCTTTCGGGATAGGCCATCGGCGACATCTCGCAGCCGTTGCGTTCATCGATGTGGTGGAAATCCGACTGGCTGATTTCCAGTTCCACCTCGAGGTCGGCCAGGTCGGCGAGTGCTACGACCACCGCACCCCCGGCAAAAGACGTAGATACCATCTCGCCCTCTTCGGCCACTCTCTCGAGTACCGTTCCTGACACCGGCGCCCTTATTTCCGTGAGGGCAAGTTGGGTTTCCCAGTAGCGCACCGTCGCACGCGCTCTTGCCAGCTCTCCCCTGGCGGAAGCAATCTCTTCCTGGCGGGGCCCCAGTACTGACAGCCGGTGGATTTTGTCGGCCACTCCTACAGTCGCCCGCGCCATGTCCTCCCGGGAAGCCGCGTCATCCAGCATCTGGTCCGAAATGACTCCGCTATCCTGCAGTGCCCGGAGGCGACGATGCTCCAGCGAAGCGTTGCGGAGATCGGCCCTGGCCCGCTCCAGCTCCGCTGCGGCCCGCTCGATCTCCTCGGGGCGGGTGCCGGCTTCCAGCTCCTGAAGTTGGGCGGCTGCTGTAGCCTGGGACGCAACAGCCTGGTCGTGCTGGGCTTGGAACTCCCTGTCATCCAGCTTCACGAGGAGTTGACCCTTCTCGACCAGATCTGCCTTTTCCACGCCGACCCACAAAATCTTGCCGACAATTCTGGACCCCACTTCGATTCGATGGTGGGGCACGATATAGCCCGAAGCAATCAGGACGGGCTCTCCGGCCCCAAGGGGCAACGGCTCGGGCCGCGAAGCCACATCCATCTCGGCTGCCGCCACCAACTGGGCGGGCGCCTCCCGGTCGGAAAAGTATATTTGGAAAGCGGAAAAAGTGAGGACAGCTCCCATAAAGAGACCCATCAGAAGAAGCAGCCACGAGGCCGGGCCGCGAGAGCCGGACCTCTTTTGATCTCGATCGATGCGCAGGGCTTTCAGGTCCTCTCTCATCATCAGTCTCTCAGTACCTCAACCAGCTTCAGCCGGGCGGCACGCAAAGCGGGGAAGAAGCCTCCCAGCACACCCACCACAGCCGAGTAGAGAACGGCTTTCAAGAGGATGTCTGGAGTGATACGAAAGTTGAACAGGACTTCGGTAAACAAAGTGAAATTGGTCGTCCCCGTCGATATCCCGTGCACGGGGAGCGCCAGTACACAACCGATCACACCACCCAGAACCGCCAGTAGAATCGCTTCCATGAGAAAGGATGCAAGAATGCTGCTGCGCCTGAAGCCAATCGATCTCAGGGTGCCGACCTCCTTGAAGCGGGTCATGATCGTTCCGTACATCATGTTCATGGCGGCGAAGCAAGACCCGATTCCCATCACCACCGCCAGGAACCAGCCCAGCGCCTTGATTCCCATCGAACTCGTGGCCTGCTGCGCATAGTAGTCTCTTTGAGGCATCGCCATGAGCTGAATCCGTCGATCCTCGCCAACCCTGTTCTGAAACTCCCTGGCGGTCTCGGTTCCGGTGGTTCGAACCAGAATGGAGGTGTAGATCGGCCGGGTCCAAGCCTGAGCGATTTCGTCATAATCGCCCCAGATCTCGGAGTTGTAAGCGGACCCTCCCGCCTTGAAAACACCCACAACCTTCCATTCTCGTCCTGCCGTTGCCAACTGGTCGCCGAGCTCCATGTCTTGAAAGCGGTTGGCCAGAGAACGGCTTACGATGATCTCGCGCAGCCCTTTTCGAAAGAACCTGCCCTCTACCATCTCGATTTCAGGGCGCATGGCCAGGCCCAGGGGCGTGGTGCCCCGGACCATCACGTTTGAATCTTCACCGCTGTGCCGGGGATAGTTAATGACGACAACGATTTCACCCACTGCCAGGGGCTCTCCATCCTCTCCTTTCGCCACCCCTGGAAGACGCCGAATGGTGGGAAAATAATCACGGTTGAAGTAGCTGTTGGTTTCGACTTCAGAACCCTTGCGGAGGACAATCACGTCGTGTTCCTGTCCCGTTTCCAGGAACGTACCTTCCAACCCCCGGACCAAGGCCATCATGGTCACGAGAACCGCCACCGTAAGACCGATGCCGAAGGCTGTCATCAGGGTGCCGACCTTCCGGACCCAGAGGCTTCGAAGATTGTATTTAAGGGGTATCTTCATGACTGCCACCCTTCTGTCGTCAAGCCACGTTGCGAATGGCTTGCACCACCGGCCGGTTGGCCGCTCGATAAGCGGGGATCCCTGCGGCCAGAAAACCAACCAGCGCGCCGATGCCTGTGCAAGCGAGAAGAATCCCCAATCCGATGGTCAGGTTCGGCACCATCCCGCCACTTTGCATAGCCAGATTTGTGTTGCCAAGAAGCAGTCGAGCCAGGCCGGCCCCCAGGGCAGATCCGATGAAAGCCAGGAGGACGGATTCGAACAGCAACAGCCGCAACACTTGAATGCGGCGAAAACCCAGGGCCTTCATGATCCCGATTTCCCGGGTTCTCTCCCGGATGGACATGGCCATCGTGTTGGCGGCCACCAGGATGACGGCAAAAAGAATGGCCGTGCAAATTCCACTGATCAGGAGCTGGACATTACCCAGCATGTTGAGGAACCCGAGGATGAATGCCTTCTCGGTTTCCGTCTTGGTGGGCCCTCTGGAGTTCTGGAACAGCGCATCCACTTTCTCGGCAATGCGGGGTACGTCCTCGGCCGAGCGAGCTCGAATGGTGAAGGTACCCGTAAACGAATCGCCGATGCCGGCCGCCTTGATCACCTCGTCAAAGTAGTCCCAGTGATAAAAGATGCTGCCTCCCTGGTCTCCTCCTCCCTCGTAGATGCCGCGGACATTCAGCTCCAGGGGTTCGATGGGCCACAGATTCGACCGGGTGTGAATCCGATCTCCGATCTTCCACCCAAAGGTGTCGGCCACCACATTTCCTACGATCGCCCCGGCACGATCCTCCAGGAAGGCCTCTTTCTGGTCATCGGGCAGCGAGATGTCCGGATTAACTTCGAAGAACTGATCCGTGTCGACGGCGAACTGGGCCAGCATCTGATCCACGCCCTTGTTGTCGTACATCCCACCAAACCACATGGAGCCGATCACGGTCTCGACTCCCTCTACCGCGGCAATTTTCTCCCGGTGGCCAACCGGCAGAGTGTTGAACAGTGAGATCTTGTGACGGGTGATCAGGCGCAGAGCCGAATCAGGGGTCTCCACGGGATTGGTGAGTCCGTCCAGGAGAGAAATGAGGACTGCCACCAGGAAAATCGAAGCGGCAATACTGCTGACGGTGAGCGCGGTTCTCAACTTGTTCCGGAACAGGTTCTTGAGCAAGAGCCGGAAAAATTTCATACAGGATCCTCTTACACTGCCAGTATACGATTGGGCAGGGGCATCTTGTTCAATGGCTCCATAAATGGTCGGCTGGTCTGCTCGACAGGACAAGGGAGCGGATCTGCCGCGTTCTCATCCTGCCATTCTAAGTGCTCCCTGGATAGAACACACGAGGCGCTCTCGCTATAATCTCTCTTTTTGGTCGAACCATGGCGATCCGGTCAATACAGGGAACACATGACATTCTCCCCGGCACAGTAGAGGTCTGGCAGCGCATCGAAGACACGATCCGCAGCGTCTTTGGCAGGTACGGCTTTGCGGAAATACGGACTCCCGTTCTGGAGTGGACAGAGCTGTTTGCCCGTGGGATCGGCAGCGCAACGGAGCTGGTTCAGAAGGAGATGTACTCGCTGACGGACAGCAAAGGAAGGAGCATCACGCTTCGTCCTGAAGGAACGGCTCCGGTGATTCGCTCTTACATTGAGCATCGTCTGGATCGGGCGGCTTCTGTGAATCGGCTCTACTACATCGGTCCGATGTTTCGCCACGAGCGTCCCCAGAAGGGCCGCTACCGCCAGTTTCACCAGCTGGGGATTGAGGTGATCGGCTCCCAGAGCCCAGTCGTGGAGGCCGAGGTGATCGAAGCTGTTGTCCGCTTTCTCAACGAACTCGGACTTCAGCGCTTCGATCTTGTGGTCAACTCGGTGGGAGATGCGAACTGCCGGCCGGCCTACGTCAAAACGCTGGCCGCGGCCATGGAGCCCCTGCTGGAGGAGTTTTGCGGGCAGTGTCAGACCAGGCACAAGACGAATCCGCTCAGGATCTTTGACTGTAAGGTCCCTTCCTGCCGCAAGCTGCTGCCCAGGCTGCCCCGGCTCATTGACCATCTTTGCGAAGACTGCCGCCGGCACCACCAGGAATTCTTGAAGTGGCTGGAGACTCTTGAAATCAATTTCATTGAGGATCCGACGCTGGTTAGAGGCCTTGACTATTACGTGAGAACGACTTTCGAACTGATCAGTGAGGAGCTGGGTCCGACCCAGAACGCCATCCTGGGAGGAGGCCGCTACGATGGCCTCTCTGAACTGCTGGGAGGACCTCGGGCCCCGGCTTACGGTTTTGCGCTGGGACTAGAACGGCTGGTTCTGCTGCTCAGCGAGCAGGGAGAAGAAAACCTCGATTTTTCAATGCCGGCTCCCGATCTTTTCCTGGCCTACCTGGACGACAACTCGCTGAAAGAGTGTGTTCTCATGGCGACTCGGCTGCGGGGCCTAGGGTTCTACGTCTACGTGGACTATGAGGGCCGTTCTCTTCGTGCCCAGCTGCGTCTGGCCAACCGATTGAAGTGCAGGTTCAGTTGTGTCATTGGCGAAGAGGAGATGGCAACTGGCAGGGTTAAGCTCAAGCGGATGTCGGATGGCGAGCAGACTGAGACTGAGACCACAGAAATAGACACGATTCTGAGCCAACAGAAAGCAAACCGATGAGCAGCGGCCACACCGACCCTCTGGGGGACCTACAGCGCACTGAGTACTGCGGTCACCTGCGCCTGCAACATGTTGGTCAGGAAATGACTGTCATGGGATGGGTTGACAGGCGCCGCGATCTGGGAGGACTGATCTTCATCGATTTGCGGGACAGAGAAGGCGTCGTCCAGGTCGTCGTCCATCCAGATCGGACCGACATCCTTGAGAAGTCAAAGCTTCTCCGATCCGAGTACGTACTGGCGGTAACGGGAAAAGTGGTGGAACGATCCAAGGACACCGTGAACCCCGAGATAGCCACCGGAAAAGTTGAAATACAGGCCGAATTCATTCACTTGCTGGCCACCTCCAAAACTCCGCCTTTTCCGATCAACAAAGAAGCCACCACGGCTGAAGAGAATCGGCTGCGCCATCGCTATCTCGACCTGAGGCGCCCGCGGCTGCAGCGCAATCTTCGGCTCCGGCATCAGGTCTGCATGGTCGTTCGGAATCATCTCGACGCCCGCGGGTTTCTCGAGATCGAGACTCCCTTTCTTACCAAATCGACTCCCGAAGGTGCCCGCGACTATCTTGTTCCCAGCCGCGTCTATCCCGGCGAGTTCTATGCCCTTCCCCAGTCACCCCAGATCTTCAAGCAGTTGTTGATGGTCTCCGGCCTCGACAAATACTTTCAGATCGTTCGTTGTTTCCGGGACGAGGATCTGAGAGCCGATCGTCAACCTGAATTCACACAGGTGGACATCGAAATGTCCTTTCCACAGGAGGAGACGGTGTTCTCGGTGGTGGAGAGCCTGCTCAGGAAAATATTCGCCGTGAATAGGATATCGGTACCCGATCAGGTGCCCAGGATGAGCTATCAGGAAGCGATCCGCCGCTACGGCACGGATCGCCCGGATACCCGTTTTTCCCTGGAACTCGTCGACCTCAGCGAGGCCTTCCTGGAGACCCCTTTCCAGGTCTTCAGAACGATTCTCGAAACCGGGGGTTCACTCAAGGGGATCTGCATTCCCGGCGCGGGTTCATTTTCGCGACGAGAAGTGGACGAACTCACCGAGTTTGTTCGAAACTTCGGCGCCCCGGCGTTGAGCTGGATCCGGCGCTCAGAGAAGGGATTGGGATCTTCTTTTCCCAAAGTAGTACCGGCGGAGGAAGTGGAAAGAGCTGCTCAGCTTGCCGGCCTCGAGGAAGGCGACATCCTGCTCATCCTGGCCGGAGAACACCAGGTCGTACATGATGGCCTGGCGGCGTTGCGCTTACATTTGGCCGAGCGACTCGACTTGATTCCCGAGAACGAGCACAGCTTTGTTTGGATTTCCGAGTTTCCTCTCATGGAATGGGACGAGAAGGAAGGCCGCTTCTTCTCCTTGCACCATCCATTCACTTCTCCGACGGACGAAACTCTGGGCCTGCTCGAATCCGACCCGGCGCAGGTTGTTGCACGAGCCTATGACATCGTCCTGAATGGGCTGGAAATCGGTGGCGGCTCGATCCGGATCCACAACCCTGCGGTGCAGCGTCAGGTTTTTGAGGCCCTTGGCATATCGAGTGAAAAGGCTAAGCAGCGCTTCGGCTTTTTGCTAGAGGCGCTCCAATATGGGGCTCCTCCGCATGGAGGAATTGCCCTGGGACTGGACCGGATCATCATGTTGCTGACGGGTGAACCGTCCATTCGCGAGGTGATTGCTTTTCCCAAGACGGCCCGGGCTCAGGATCTGATGTGCGGCGCTCCCTCAGCTGTGGACCAAAGGCAGCTCAAGGAGCTCTTTCTCAAGATTTCAGGGTGAATTCGACGTCTCAGCAGCCTTGGTCGGCTCCTCGTAGGTAATCCGATAGATCACGTTCGCTTTGTCATCCGAGAGCAGCAGCGAGCCGTCGGGCAGTTCCAGAAGAGCAACCGGCCGACCCCACGCTTCCTTTCCTTGCAGCCACCCCTCGGCAAAGACCCGGTAGTCCAGAGGTCGCCCGTCTGCAGAAAGCTCGATCAACATCACTCGGTATCCCAGGGGAATCTCACGATTCCAGGACCCGTGCTCGACCACAAACAGCTGGTGCAAATACTGAGTGGGAAAGAGGTTCCCCCGATAGAAGTGGACAGCCAGTGCGGCCACGTGAGCAGCCAGGTTCAGCGCCGGAGGTTCAAACTCGGAGCAGAGACGCTTTGCGCCAAACTCGGAGTCCGGTATGTAGCCGCCGTGGCAGTACGGAAAACCAAAGTGGATTCCCTTGCGAGGGGCTCGGTTGAGTTCGTCAGGAGGAATATTTTCCCCCAGCCAGTCACGCCCGTTGTCGGTGAACCAGAGCTCACCGGTGGTCGGATGCCAGTCAAAGCCCACCGTGTTGCGCACACCCGAGGAGAAGATCTCCAGGTCGCTTCCATCGGCATTCATACGCATGATCGTGGCGTAGCGTGAATCCGCTTTCTCGCAGATATTGCAGGGCGCTCCTACCGGTACGTAGAGCATTCCATCCGGCCCGAAGGCGATGAATTTCCAGCCGTGCCACCGGTCGGCAGGAAAGCCGTCCTTCACCACCTGTGGCTCCGGTGGGTCATCCAATCGAGAGTCGATATCATCGTAGCGCAGAATGCGATCCACCTCGGCCACGTAGAGTGAGTTGCCACGGTAAGCGACTCCGTTGGGCAGGGTCATCCCGTTCGCAAGGGTAAGGACTTTTTCTGCGCGGTCGTCGCCATCCTGGTCGACCAGCGCATAGAGGTTGCCCTCCCGGCGGGTGCCCACGAAAATCGTGCCTGAGGGAGATCGGGCCATCGAGCGGGCCTCCTTGACTCCTTCAGCGTAAATCGAGATCTGAAAGCCGGGGTCGAGAGTCACCCGGTCCACCGCGATTCGGCCCTGACCCAGCCCGACTCCCACCACGTAGAAAGCCACCAGAAGACAAACGTTTCGTCTCAGCATGAAGCGCATGAGGGAGACTCCTTCTTGCCCAATTTTATAATAATTTCTGCAATTCTCCAGTTCCCGAAAAGTGCCCCGCAAGAGTCCGGGTTCTCGCATGTTTGACAAGCCTATTCAAAGTTCCTATGATCCAGGTCTTCACTCAAGCCGGGTTGCCAAGAGATCGCTTTGTAGCTTCAGATGGACCGAACCTACTCTACTCGTGAAGTCGCTCAGATGTGGAATGTCAGCGAATCCACCGTGAAGCGCTGGGCTGATACCGCCGGCCTGGGGTGCCAGCGAACTCCGGGAGGCCATCGTCGATTCTCTCTGGAAGACATCCGGGGTTTCCAGCAGGATCGTGGCTTCGAGGCCACCGGGCTTCTGACCACCGAACGGTGGGAGGATCCCAGTGTCGAAGATCTTCTAAACCGCAAGGACTTTGCTCGTGTCCGAGAGCAGGTGAGCTTTCTGGCCGCCCACAATCAGAGGTCCCAGATCGAAGAGCTCCTGAAGAGACTCTACCTGCGCGGGATGTCGCTCGAGCACCTCTACGACTACGTCGTCATGCCGGTCGCTCGTTCGACTCAAGCAGCCCTTTCCGATCAGGTTCTCTCCAGGGGGCAGGCCAAACTGATTCAGGTGAACCTGGAAGAGGCCATGTCGTACCTGTTCCCTCATATCATCCGAAGACGACGCAATGGACGCATTAGTCTTTGCTCCAGTCCGGATCGGGCCCAGTATCTCCCCGTGAATGCTGCCGCCCGAATCCTGGAGGTCGAGGGCTGGGAAGTCCTCAACCTGGGCTGGTCGGTGCCTTTCCCCGCCATGGCCGCCATGGTCGAGGAAGAACCCATTAACATGGTTTGCATCGTTTCGAACGGCTCCGCCCCGGTGGCGTCCACTCCCGAGCTGGAGATGCTGCTCGAAGCCGTTCACGAGTACCGCCTGCCGCTGGTTTGCCTGGGCGGGGCTCTCCCCATGGATGGAGGCTTTGAAAGCTCGATCGACTTGTTCTATTTTTCCGATTTCTCTTCTTTTCGGGACTTCATCGCGTCCACCGGTCGCAGTGCCTGACCTCCGGCGTTCCACGTTCCACGAGGGTCCTGCCCATTCTCGGGATCCGACCCCTAATCCACAATCCTCCAAACGTGGGTGGAACGTGAAACCGAATTCAAGGGCGCTCGTACTCAGCGCGTACCGTCGTCTTGATGCCACCCCTGAAATTGAAATCCCCTTCTACACTGCAGCGAATCGGTTGGCTGGCGGCTACAAAGTCATCCAGGATCCGGTTCGTCACGTGCTCGTGAAAAATGCCATGATCGCGAAAAGAGAAAAGATACAGTTTCAAGGACTTCAGTTCAACGATAGCGGTATCTGGGACGTAGCGAATTCGAATCGTGCCGAAGTCCGGCTGTCCGGTTCGCGGACAGACACAGGTAAACTCAGGGCAGACGATGTCCACCTCGTATTCGCGCCCCTGGTACTCATTCTTTACAGTCTCGAAGCTGGGAAATGTGCTCATATTCGTTTCATGTTCCTTACAGAGGCTCGGCGATCCCGGTGTACAGGTACCGTTTGATTTTGCGAGTCGTGGTCTTCTCGAACTCTTGGTGGCGGAGACTGAACTGGCGAATCCTCTTGTAGTTGGCCAGGACTCGGTTGACCTGCTTCACCTCTTCGGCAATGGCCTTCTCAATTCTGTCTTCATCGTACTCACTGGCTCCGAACTGCTCGTCAAGTGCCTCCACATCCGGCACGATGATCGCCTGAACCTCAGTCAAGGCTGGATCGGCGGAAGGGCCTCCCCAGACCAGGGATTCGGCGATGAACCGGCTGTCGTTCAGGTGTGCCTCCAGTTCTTCAGGGTAGACATTCTTTCCGTTCGGCGTGACAACGACCGATTTCTTACGTCCACTCACATAAAGAAAACCGTCCTTGTCGATGTGGCCCAGGTCACCCGTGTGCAACCACCCATTTTCAACGGTTTCCTCGGTCGCCTGCCGGTTCTTGTAGTAGCCCAGCATCACGTTCGGACCCCGGACTGCTATCTCACCCTCAATGATGCGGGCTTCCACCCCGGGCAGGGGCATTCCCACCGAGCGGTCTTTCGGATTGGCCTCCCGGTTGACAGCGATCAGAGGCGAAGCCTCCGTCATCCCGTAACCCTGAATGCACTGGATACCCAGGTCTCGAAAGCCGCGTGAGACCTCCGGATTCATGGCAGCTCCCCCGGTAATCAGGAGGCGCAGGTTGCCACCGAGACGGTCATGGACAAGTTTGAAAAGCCGGCGTCTGATGCTCAGGCCGAACCGCTCGGTGAAGGAAGCCACTCCCTTGGCAATGCGAAACTTCCGCTCGCCGGTTTCCTGAATGCCTTTCTCAATCCGCCGATACATCGTTTCAAACAGTAACGGCACTCCCAGCACCACCGTGACCCGGGTCTCAGCCAGGTTCTCGGGGATCCGGCGGAGATTTTCAGCGTGATAAATGGAGGCTCCCTGGTAGAGAGCCGTCAGAAACCCGCAGGTGCATTCATAGGTGTGGTGAAGAGGCAGGACGGAAAGACAGCGATCATCGTTTTGAATGGAAACGACTTTTGAGGTCGCAATGATGTTGGAGGAGAGATTCCCGTGAGTCAACATCACGGCCTTGGAACTCCCCATAGTCCCCGACGTGAAAATGATAGCTGCCAGCGTTTCAGGTCCAACCTCGGGGAGGCGGTAGCCGGACGCTCTCTCCAGTCCCTGGTAGCCGCGCTGCAACAACTCGGGGAAGGAGTGGTCCCCCTTTCCTGCTTCCTCCTCCAGAGAGACAACTCGGCTGGGTCGTCCTGTCTCGGCACGCAGGGCTACCATGTCATCCACGAAACGACCGCTGCACAGAACCGTGTCTACCTCGGAGAACTCAAGGATGTGTCGAATTTCCCCCGGTCTCAAATCCCGGTCTACAGGTATCACGACCCTCCCGGATGACACAATCGCCAGGTAGCCAAGGGCCCACGCGGTCGTGTTCTCGCCAATCAGCGCGACCGGGTCGCCCTCTCTCGTTCCGAGCGCCGCCAAGCCGGCACTCAACTCTAGAACACGAGCCTTCAACTGCAGAAAGGACGTCGTTTGGTAGGCACCTTTCTTCTTGGTGGCCAGCGCCACCTTCTCGCGGTGCCGGGCGCCGACTTCTTCAACCAGATCCTGAAGCGTGGCGATGGGGTAGGTTGGAAACAGCGGTGGATGTTTCACAGCAGTGAATTGTAGCCTCGTGACGACTGCAGATTCCAGAGAGAGACGGACTCGGGGAGGAGACAAGGGGCCTCGCTGGCGCTCGGGGGGGTTCTCAGGGTGTGACCTGTACAGGTTCAACAGAACCGAGGGCGCAGGCCGCGGCTACTACTCAGCCCTCGCCGGCGATCGGTTCTGATTTGGATGGTAAGTGACCAAGGGAGGTGATTGAGACCATCGCGCGCGACTTTCACCACAGACTGCTAAGAGACCCTCTGCTTTTCCAACCTGTCTTCCAGTTCCTCTGGCAGCGCGAACTGCACGTTCTCTGTACGGGTGACCAGCTCTTCCACCTCGGCCCCATCACGACAGAGCCAGTTCACGACTTCCGAGACCAGCCTTTCGGGAGCCGAGGCGCCTGAAGTCACGCCCACAATTTTCGCATCCCGGAGCCACTCCGAACGGATTCCCTCGTGATCGTCGATCAGGTAGGCCGGAGTCCCTTCCTTGATCGCCTCTTCCACGAGACGGTTGGAATTACTGCTGTTCCTGGAACCGACCACCAGGATCAGATCCGATTTGCGGGCCAGCTCGCCCACTGCCAGTTGTCGATTCTGGGTTGCATAGCAGATGTCCTCGGAGGGTGGCCCCTGGACCTGCGGAAAGCGTTGCCGAAGTGCCTCTACAATTTCCCGTGTGTCCTCCAGACTCAGCGTGGTTTGTGTCAGATAGGCAAGCGGGGTACCCTCTTCGATCTGGAGCCGGGCGACATCTTCCACACTCGTAACCAGCCTGATGCGCTCCGGAGCCACTCCCATGGTCCCGATCACTTCATCGTGCCCCTCGTGTCCGATGAGCAGAATCGTGCGGTCCCGGTCAGCGTAGCGTGCAGCCTCAAGATGCACCTTCGTGACCAGCGGACAAGTTGCATCGATCACTCGAAGCTCCCGACTGCGAGCCTCTTCCCACACCTGGGGGGAGACACCATGCGCACTGAAGATGACTGTTTTTCCCCTGGGAACCTCCTCCAGGGACTCCACAAAGATAGCCCCCTGATCTTGCAGTCTGGCAACTACATGCCGGTTGTGTACGATTTCTTTGCGGACATAGACGGGTTTTGGGAAGACGTCCAGGGCAATGTTCACAATATCAATGGCCCGGACAACTCCGGCGCAGAAACCCCTGGGGGCGGCCAGGAAGACCTTTTCCGTCATGGCGAGGAAAATTTTAGCATAACCGCCTCACTCCCGGGCGTCGTGGCGGATCCAGACGGGCGATGACCAAGCCATGGCAACCCGCCCTCGTACCGGCACACTCTGCTCGAGACGAACGTAATAGACGGCCCCGGACTGCACTTCCGCGTCGGCGTGCTCTCCCAGGAAATCCAGGCAACCAGGAGTCCACTGATGAACGACTTCAAAGTCTTTCTGGCCGGGCTGGTAGCGCAACACATCGATT
This sequence comes from Acidobacteriota bacterium, assembly GCA_965248635.1. Lineage (GTDB taxonomy): Bacteria > Acidobacteriota > UBA6911 > RPQK01 > CBDAPI01 > CBDAPI01. Next base: position 3,127,272 of record OZ252114.1, read on the forward strand.
CTCCGAATGCGATTGGTGCCGTATGCTTCAACCGTCACGACGGTAGGACGGAGCAGCGCTGCCGTCTGCCCCATGGATGCACCGTTTACAGTCACTTTGAGGATGATCCTTGCCCCTGTGGTTCCATAGGTCCTCCGATCGTAGAGGGCCTGGAAAATCGCATCCCTGGTCAACTGGGAGGCACGAACAGCGGTCAGCCCGTAGTGGGGTAAGCCCGGATGCGCCCGGTGATCATCGGATGCGGCGATGGTCGAGAGCTGAAGGCCTTGCTTCCATGCATCCTGGGCGTTGGCGGGGGTCTGCAGGCTGACAGAAGGAGCTGTGAAATCACTGTGTTCAAATGAGAGCGGGTGGTCAGGGTTGTAGGTTTCGCTGAGCCCGTGGGCCGAATAGAGCTCGAAATTGCGGCGAAATCCCGGGTCATGAATGGAAAAGTTGACGCCTCCGGGGAACTTGCCCGTGTGGTGCGGAACCGTAATCGCCTGCGCGTCGCCTAGCGCTGCCCAGATCTCCGGAAGAGTCGATGTGGACGGGAAGAAGAGCGCTCCGGGTCGGGCGCGGAAGTAAATATTGTGATGCCCGTAGGGGGCCGGGAGGGAACACTCATAGGCATGTAAAGTGACGAAGGAGCCGGGATCGTGATGTCGTTCAGTCAGCGCCGTATATTCATCCCAGTAGGCCTGGCTGAGTCCCCGAGTCTTCCCTTCTCTCGAAACCAGGAGGTGGTCGGTCATGGCATAGAAATCGAGGGCCGATATGTGACGGGCGTAATCAAAGTTGCCTTTGCCGACTCCATCCCAGCTGAAACGAGTGTGCGAATGAAGATCTCCCCAAAACACAGATTCCACGCTTTCGGTTTCCCTGACAAGCATCGGGTTGGAGACGCTTTCGAGTCGATAGCCGGCGACTCGGGAGAGCAGCCGCAGCACTCCTTCTTCTTTCGGAGTCACGTAGAAGGCAACGTGACCCTGGTCTTCGGACATCCGAAGCATCCGGGATATCTCGGCTCTCCCCGTCACCGCCTCGAGTTCGATCTCCAAAGGCACCCAGACTGCGTTGTCTTCTTTGTCGACAGCCGAAACAACGAACCTCGAGCGCCTGCCGACCTCTCCCTGAGAAGGCGCGTGTAGTTGCAGAGCTGTGGGAGCACCGGGGCGCGCCGTCAGCAAGGGTCCATCCAGGTGCAGCTGGAATCGATTGCTACCTTTGGGGTCAAGTGCCAGGAGAATGGGGCTTGGTCCGGAGGAAACAGCGGCAGCTCGGTAACCTGGACTTCCTCCTCCCACATCACCGTAGACCACCTCGATTCGATCACCCTCCACCAGCCGTCCAGCTCTGACAACGACCCGAACTACAAAGACGTAGCGCTCGCTGCGACCATCCAGTGACTCTTTCTCGTGCTTGACGAGCCTGATGGCCGTTTCAGATTCAACGATGGTCGACAGCTCCACATCAGCGCGGCCGATGTAGGCGCTGACATAGTGTTCCTCGGCAGGAAAAGAAGCCTGAAGCCGATTTGCCGAGTTGCGAGGCCCGGAATGCCATGCGTCGGGCAATTGCACCCGAATCCCACCGCCCCTATCGATCCCATCGGGACCCACCACATAGCTGACTGTCCAGGTCCCGAACTCTCCGGAAATTCCCCACTCTGGAGAAACCGAGACGGTCCCGGCATCGGTCCGCCCCTGTATCATGATCGGGATCGGGGCAGGAATCTCCTGGAGAACCAGGGAGGCGAGGAGAAGGGTTTCAATGAGCATGAGTCCGTCCAGCTCAGGATTGATTCGCCCTGCTCAAAACCACGACGAACCGTTCCCTCAGGGACCCTACTTCCTGCCTGCCAAGCCGAACCTTGATGAGCACCTGGTAGTCGCCGGGTTCGAGTTGGTCCAGGCTGAACCGCGCGTTCACTGCGAAGGCTCCACTCGAGTCGCTCCCAAGTGGCTTCCAGGCACCCCCGTAGACCTCATCGGCGGCGGCGTCTAAGAGAACGATCTGGTATTCGCCAGGACTGGACAGGTTGGAGATTTTTCCGTGCCAGTAACAAAGTCGGCCATGCAATCATCAGACTCACCCCATTCTGAACGAACTCCCCGATTCGCCGGTTACACAAACCGGCTCAACGGTTTCTACGCAGGACAGCAGGTCCTGTTTCTCGTTCAAAGGTGACTGGTGGATCCTATCTGGAACGGGCGCTGCCAAAAAACCGATAACGAAACGGTGGGCGTTAGGCTGCGGCTACCACTCAGCCCTCGCTGACGCGGGTTCTGAAAGACTTCTCTGTGAACTGTGGAGCCGGGAATCATTCCGGATCCAGCCGCCGCATGGCACCAACCATCAGCGCTCCCAGCAGATAGCCACCGATACAATCCAACGGCCAGTGCACGCCCAGCCAGACACGGGAGATCCCGACGGCCAGGATCAAGAAACCCAGTCCTCCCGTCACAACTGTACGGAGGGAACCAGACAGGTGCCTCCAGGCCAGCAGCAGGAGGTAACCAAAGCATGCTACAAACAGGACCACGTGGCCCGATGGAAAGCCGGGGCCACCCGGATCGTTGTAGGCTGGAAACAACCTCCCTCCGGGCCGCGGTCGATCGATCAGGTGCTTCAGAACCAGATTGGTCAGGGAAGCTCCCCCGGCACCTGCCAGAAGGACCCAGCACCGCAAGACCAGGCCTGCCTTCCACAGGAAGAGCGCCAGGATCGGGACCATCAGAAACGGCAAATAACCACTGCCGATCCAGGATACGGCTCTCAATATCCACCCAACAACCGGTTCCTGCAGCCGGTAAATCCAGCCGGCCAACTGAATCTCCCAGCGGAAAGGAGATCCCCGCCAGGCCAGCAGGCAGGTGAACAGAAAGAGGATGCCTGCCCCCGCCAGAAGCAGTCGTCCTGATCTTGACAAATGTCCTCCTCTTTGGATCTGCACTGCTTGCGATTGTCTGGAAGGCTGTTGACAGCCTGGCAAGCACTCCAGAGAATAGCACGTCTATCATGCTTTCCCTCCAGGCCACTCCCTTCTCTCTAATTCCCTTACTATTCGCGCTCCAGCAGGGGCCTGCACCATGTGGCCGACGCGTTGAGTCTTCCGACTCTCATGGAGCACTATGAAGAATTCAATGTGGAGGCTCACGCTCAGGCGCTTCTCACGGATCTGATGCGAACCCACCCCGAGGTGCAGGCCATCCTTCCAACCCTCCTGGCCAAGATGACCTCCGGCTCCTTGGAACTTTCGGCCGACATTTCTACCCTACTTTCTGAGCTCCCCCGGCAAGACTGGGAACAGGAGATTCTGGAACAGCTGATTCACCGCTCGCGGGTTCTGGAAATGATCACGCCGGAGCTCGTCAAGTGGCGACCCTTTGTCCACGACTCGCTCATTTACTTTCTTCATGAACTTGGGCCCGAAGAGGTGCTCAAGAGATTCCTCAGCCAGCTGCAAATCTCAGGCGATGTCGACCGGGGTGGCCGCGTTCTCGAGTTTGCCGCAGGAACACCTATTCTTCAGAAAATAGGTCAGATACTGGCACGTAACCAGGCAATCCCACAAGATTTTCGGGTCTCCTTACAAAAGCTGGAAAACGCCATTCTGACCACAGATGCGGAAACCCTGCGCGCCATGATTCGGGCCGATCTGGGTGAGGAGATAATCGCTGCCTACCGGCTCGAGTTGGCGTCAGAGATCCTGGCTGAGGCCAGTGTCGGGAGCGTGATTGCCGGTTCCCTGACCTTGCCCGGCGAACCAGGTCCCCGTCGGATTGTATGTAAGGTGATCAAGCCGGAAGCGGAGAAGGGCTTACGCCACCAACTGCAGGCCTTCGACTCTCTCGGTTCGTACCTGCAGGAAAACAGTGCATTTTATGAGCTCGGGGATTTTCCGCTCGCTGATCTCTTCAATGAGATTCGGGACGCGCTCGCCAAAGAGATCCTGGTTGTCGAAGAACAGCGCAACCTGTCGAGAGCGGCAGATTACTATGCAAACAACCCGCGGATTCTCGTGCCCGAGATATACGAGATCTCGACCCCGAACGTGACCGTCATGGACTTCGTTGACGGAGTCAAGGTGAGCGAGGCCTTTCCAGGAGATCAAGAAGCCCGCGCCAAGGTGGCACGAAGGTTGAGCAACGCCCTGACCTACGACGTCATTTTTAATCGTCGGGATCTCGCCATCTTCCATGGGGACCCCCATGCGGGCAACGTCTATCATGTCACGGCAGGGACCGGGGATCGCTACCGGCTGGCCCTCCTGGACTGGGGCCTTCTGGGGGAATTCACCCTCCAGGAACGGAAACAGCTGGTCCAGCTCCTGTTCGGCATTCAACTAGGCCACAGGAAGAAGCTGCAAGGAAACATCGGAGTTCTCATCGAAGGAGGTCTGCCCGACTCTGAACCAGAACGGGAAAAAATCGATCAAATCATTCAAGATGCTCAGAACTCATTCTCGGGGCAGGGCTCGTTTGTTCTGCTGGAGGCGATCTCGGCCGAGCTGGCGAAACAGGGCTATGAAGTACCCTTTAATCTGGCTCTGTTCGTCAAGTCGCAGCTTACCATCAGCGGCATCCTTTACGAACTGGATCCGGAGCTCAAACAGGATCAGCTGGTCATGCAGCAACTCAGCGGCCAGGTCATGAAAGAGTTCCCCAGGCGTTTTCTCTACACTCTTTCTGTCGTCAAATGGAATTCTCGTGATTTTGACAGCCTTCTTTCCAACGGAGATGTGATGGGATATCAAGCCAGGAAAGTCGGACACACTTTCGGTAAGATATTCAAGTTTCCGCTGAGAGCCTTTAACCCATGATCCGCCCACTGCCTCTGGAACTCCTGGCCAGCGAACGAAGCGAGCTACTCACTCCCGGCTATCTCCCGATCGACCATTAGCAGCGCGACCGAATTGTCTCCCACCATTTTGAGCTGGGCCACAATATCACCGGCTGTCTTTTCCTCTTCCACCTGCTCTGTGATGAACCACTGCAGTTCCACTGCAGTCGCATTGTCACGCTCCTCCAGGGCTGCTCGATAGGCCTCGTCGATCCTCTTCGTGACCTTTTTTTCGTGCTCCAGAACTGCCTCGAACATCTCCTGGGCCGACCCGAAGCCTGAGGGTGGCCGGTCGATCTCACGCAGTTCGACATGTCCTTCCCGGCTGAGCAGAAAGTCAAAAAGGCGCAGCGCGTGGACTCTTTCTTCCTCACTCTGAGTCCGCAACCAACCCCCAAAGCCCGGCAAATTCAGTTCTTCACAGTAGGACGACATGGCCAGGTAGAGATAAGAAGCCTGGAATTCCGCCTGGATCTGCTCGTTCAGGACTTCATTCATATTCTCAGAAAGCATTCAGTTCTCCTTCGATGTTTCTTTCTTGTCTGCCTGCGCAGCAGGCACAATAAATCGTTTTACAACAGCTCCAGGATACCGTTTTCAGCTTCTGACATCAACCCATAAGATATTGAAAACAAGAGACTTAAATGAATATGAATTTCAATTTCAATCTCCCTGGATCCTGGGCAGTCTCCTGACATATGCTATCGTTTGTCGTTCCGGTGTAGGAGAACGATTATGGGAAAGGAAAAGAAGGCCGAAAACCCGGTCCCGAAGGGAGCTCCATCCGGCGACCAGCAGGCCCAACCGGGCCTGGTTCTGATATCCGAGGTTCTCCCAGACATGCTGCCCATCCTGAGCGTCCGTCTGCGCCCGTATTTCCCCGGCTTTACGGCTCCCCTGGCGGTCACCGGAGAACATCTCGAGCGCATTCAAAAGGTGATGGAAGGCCCTGATCAGGCCATCGGCCTGGTGCTGGTTCAGGATGCGGATGCCGATGAGTCGCCCGAGAATCTTTATCCCGTGGGCGTGGCTGCCAAGATTGTGAAAGCGGTTCAGGCGGATTCCGAAACGGCCCATGTTCTCTTGAATTGCCTGGTGCGCTTCACCATTCAGGAGCTGAAAGAGTCCAACCAGAGTTGGACCGCCCTGGTCAAGTACCACCACGAGCCGGAGTTGACGGTCAACGAGGAACTGAAGGCTTATTCCATGGCCATTGTCGCGACACTCAAAGAGCTTGTCCAACTGGACCCTCTGCAGTCGGAAGCCATTAAACTCTTCCTCAACCGCTCAGCAATGGAAGATCCGGGAAAGCTGGCCGACTTTTCCGCCGCTCTCACGACCGCGAGTCCGGAGGAGCTCCAGCAAGTCCTCGAGACCTTCGATGTGCGTAGCCGCATCGACAGGGTCTTGCTTCTGCTCCGCAAAGAACTCGAGATGTCCAGACTCCAGCAGAAAATCACGGATCAGATTGAAGACCAGATGAGCGAACGCCAGAGGGAGTTCTTCCTGCGGGAGCAGCTGAAGGCAATCAAGCAGGAGCTGGGGATCGAAAAGGAAGGAAAGACCTCTGAGATTGAACGCTTTCAGGAGCGACTGCGGGTGCTCTCACCCGGCCCGGAAGCCGTCAAGGTGATCTCCGAAGAAATGGAGAAGTTAGCCTTACTGGAGCCGGCGTCTCCAGAATATACGGTCACGCGAAACTACCTGGACTGGCTGACCGCACTGCCCTGGGGCAAACTGAGCAAAGATTCCTATCGGCTCGTGCGGTCCCGTCAAATCCTGGATCGTGATCACTACGGACTGGACGACGTGAAAGATCGCATTATTGAGTTCATCGCCGTAGGCAAGATGAAGGGAGATATCTCAGGGTCAATCCTCTGCCTGGTCGGTCCACCGGGAGTTGGCAAGACCTCGATTGGAAGGAGTATTGCCGAGGCACTGGGCCGCAGATTCTACCGTTTTTCTCTGGGGGGAATGCGTGACGAGGCTGAAATCAAAGGGCACCGCAGAACCTACATCGGTTCCATGCCGGGCAAGTTTCTTTCTGCACTGAAAACCGCCAGCACGGCGAATCCCGTCATCATGCTCGATGAGATTGACAAAGTCGGCGCTTCCTTTCAGGGTGACCCTGCCTCCGCTCTTCTCGAAGTTCTCGATCCCGAACAGAACTCGTCCTTTCGAGACCACTATCTGGATGTTCCCTTCGATTTGTCCAACGTGCTCTTCATCTCGACGGCCAACCAGATGGATACGATCCCTTTACCCCTTCTTGACCGCATGGAAATCATCCGGCTCCCCGGCTACATTCTGGAAGAGAAGTTGGAGATTGCCCGCAGGCATCTGATTCCACGCGCCCTCGAGAGCCATGGTCTCACCAGAAAACAGGTCCGAATCACAAAGGCCGCCCTGCGAGGGATCATCGACGGCTATGCACGGGAGGCGGGAGTCCGGGGCCTCGAGAAACAGATCAAGAAAATCCTGCGCAGATCGGCCATCAGTCTTGCCAGGGACCCGACTGAGACGGTGAGCGTGCGTAAGGACAACGTCCGCGAGTTTTTAGGAGAACCTGACTTCAAACGAGAAGCAGTTGCTGCCGGGACACCCGGTGTCGTGACCGGGCTGGCCTGGACCCGTCTGGGAGGGGCCACGCTTCAGATTGAGGCGACGGCAGCTCCCAGCAAGAGCAGCGGTTTCAAGCAAACCGGGCAACTCGGGAGTGTCATGGTCGAAAGCTCCGAGATTGCTTACTCGTACGTGATGTCACACCTCCCCGAATACGGAGTCCGGGAAGACTTCTTCGACGAGCATTTTGTCCACCTCCATGTCCCGGCCGGAGCAACACCCAAGGACGGGCCTTCCGCTGGAATCACGATGGCCGCAGCTTTGGTTTCCATGGTGAAGGAGGAAGCCGTTCTTTCCGGACTAGCCATGACCGGGGAACTGACTCTGACGGGACGTGTTCTTGCCATCGGAGGTCTCAAGGAAAAAGTGATCTCTGCTCGCCGCACCGGGTGCGACAAACTGATTTTCCCGAAAGAGAATCAAGGTGATTTTGGGCGCCTGCCCGACTACCTCAAGAACGGGCTTGAGGTACATTTCGCAGGTCATTTCTCCGATGTCTACCGAATTGCCTTCTAGGGATGCGAGTACTTCGACACCTTCTGCGAGCGCCGCCCCCGGGCAAGCCTGCAATGGTGGGCTGGTACAACCCGTTCCAATTGCTGCGCACGGGAGCTCAGGTTTTGCTGTCGGCCAGGTGGGTCCATCGGAAAAGCAGACCGGGAGAGCCCTCTGATCCAATAAGACGAGATCCGCCTTTCATTGACTACAGCTCCCATTCCCACAGCTCCTTTCATATCGACTATCTTGCGGACTGCGGGGACGGGTGGAGATCGACTTATTCAGTTGCCTACTCCCTGGTTCTGGAGCAGAAGCTCCACAGAAGTCGCCAGGCTGCCACGCTCCCCAGGGCAGAGATCCTGGTCCTCGGGGGCGACCTGGTCTACCCCTATCCCGGAGACGGAGCCTACCAGCAGAGATTGGTCAAACCTTATTCTGAGGCACTCCCCCAGGTTCCGGAGCCCCAACCCGAAGTCCTGGCCATTCCCGGCAACCATGACTGGTATGACGGGCTCGTCTGGTTCCGCCGGCTGTTCTGCTCGGGAGGCGACTTTGCAGCCTGGAAGACGCGCCAATCCTGCAGTTATTTTGCGGCGCGCTTGCCTTACAGCTGGTGGATTCTGGGCCTTGACACCGGGCTACGGTAAGACATTGATGCCCGTCAGGCTCGCTATTTCCACTCGATCCTTGACCAGATGACCCCCGCGGATCGAGTGATCATTTGTTACCCTGAGCCTCCATGGCTGCGCCCCTCATCCGCTTCCTCTCCTCACATCGAGGGACGCGTGAAGAAGCTGGAAGCCAGGCTGAGAGATTCCCACCAGCTTCTCGAGTTGTCGGGAGACAGCCATAATTATCAGCGGTCCTCGCGAGGGCAGTGTCACCGCGTGGTGTGTGGAACAGGTGGTGCCTTTCTCCATCCAACACACGTTGTCCCGTGCGAGGCGCGGGCCGACGGGTATCGGCAGGAGAAATTCTACCCTGATCGGCGCGTGTCCTCGGCCCTGAGCTTGGCCAACCTCTGGTTCGCGCTCAGAAACCCTAGATTCGGAATGCTCGCTGTCACCGTCTATGTGCTCCTAACCTCGGTGAGAGCTGCCAGCCCGACCGGTCTCTCTCTCTACCTTCTACTGGTTGCCGGGTGTGTTTTCTTTGCCGACAGCTCAACGCGCTGGTTCCGCTGGGTTGCCGGCACCTCTCACGCACTGCTTCATGTCGGGGCAGGCTGGATTCTCCTCTGGAGCAGTTCGCGCGTTGCTTTGTCCTGGCTGAACCTCGAGCCGGAGTCCATCGCCCATTACCTGACTGTCGGGGCTCTCTTCGCTGGTGGTGCGTGGGCCGTGGGCTCCACCATTGTGGGGCTCTACCTGTTCTTTTCACTCAACCTCTTCGGAAGACATTTGAACGAGTCTTTCAGCGCCCTTCGCATCGAGGACTGGAAGGGCTTTCTGCGGATTCGGGTCAGTCCAGATGGCCTCCTGGAGGGTTTCTTCTTTGGAATTGACAGGGTTCCTCGGCGGTGGAGGCGAAACCCTGCAGCACAAGGTCCAGCCTGGCTGCCACGGCGACCCGGCCCGCTGGCCCGCCTGGTGGATCATTTCCAGGTAGGCGCAAAGAAGGAAGCCGCGCCCCGCTAGCAGCCCGTGCCGGCGCGATCAGGTCTTGGGTACGCTCAGGTAACCAACCACGAACTTCTTGTCCACTCGGTTGACCAGAATCTCATAGGGTTTCTTCTGGCCTTCGACGTAAAAGAAGATCGGCTCGTTGACATTGACTCGCTTCTTGTTGATGCGACGCCCATCCGCAACGATCTCCACGTGGTAGCGCTGGTTCTTGAAGTCGGTATTCTTTAGCAGCATGGCGACGTTGAAGACTTTCATAACGCCCCCGCTTCGCTGCAGCTCGAAATTGTAGTAGTCCCGATCCAGAGACCGTTTGACTCCGCCGATCTCCTCGGCGTTCGCATCGACCTTGGTAACCAGCGAACCCAGCGAATCCCGATTACTGGCAATTTCAGCCCGGTCGGCCTCGGCCGCTGCCTCGAGACCGGACATATTCGTGTTGGTTTCGTTCAGCCGCGTGCTGACCGCACCTACCTGCTGTTCTAATCCGTCGGTTTTCTGCTGCAACTCATCCTTCAGCGCGCCGACTTCCTCCTGATCAGCCTTGCCAATCGCCATCGCCTCGAGCTCTTTTTCCTGCTGGGACTGGCTGTACTGGAGATTAGAGTAGAGCTTCTGGTAGCGATCGATCTCAAGGCCCTGAGCGCCAAGTTGGGACTCGCTCTTATTCAGGCCCGTCTGGAGTTTCCCGATCTTTTCGTCGGAAGTCTCCAGTTGCTCGCTTACCGCGACAAGTTGCTCCTGGCTGGATTCCAGCCGGGTGTTCATAGCAACGAGCTGCTGCTGCGACTGGTAAAGGAAATAAGCCAGTGCGAGCAGTCCAACTGCAAAGAGGGCACCCACAATGTATCGCCAGTAGTTCTTGGGCTCATCCCCCGACCCGGAGCGGCTCTCGCGGGCCGGCCGGCCCTTGCCGAGCATTCGATCAATCAGGGGATCTTCGTACTGCTTCCTGTCATCGGATCCGTCCATTTTCTCCTCCATTGAGAAGTCCAAAGACTCCGTTCTTATTCCCGTTTTTGCTATCCATTATAGAGTCCCCACCCACCAAAAAGTTTCATGGGGAGATCGGCCGAGGCCCCCACTTGAGCAAGATATCCTTATGATAATATCACCCTCCGATGTCTGCCAGAGCAATTCTCCCGATTCTTGTGATCGCGGTCGGTCTGCCGGCCCTCATTTTCTATAGCATTTTCTTTGGTGGCCCCCGCCCCGAAATGAGGCCGATCAGCAATTTTAAAAACTACCAGATGGAGATCAATCGTTTGTCCAATGATCGCTACCAGGTACTGGGAGTCAGTGACGAAGGAGGCTCGCTACGGGTGAATGTCTGGTTCCGGAATCCTCCATCGGGGCGGTCGGAGGTTCGCATCCAGACGTTCAATACTCTCTACGATGTTCAGTCCATTGTAGGCCAGGAGCTCTCGGCCAGTGTCTGGATCTATCGGGCTCCGGCAGCTGAGCGGACTGCTCTCCAGGGACTGGCCTTTTTCCGCGCTCTTACCGGGCAGACCGTGTTCAAGCACGCCGATGAGCTGCCCTGAATCCTGGTAAGGTGAGCACCAAGTCCCGAAAGGACGGTTGATCAATGGAGTATCCTGAGGCTCTTCTGTACACAAGAGATCACGAGTGGATCCGTCAAAAGGCAGAGATCGCCACGGTTGGAATCAGTGACCATGCACAACAGGAACTGGGAGATGTGGTCTACGTCGAAATCCCCAGGAAGAATGAAGCGATCGAGATGGGAGCATCGATGGCGTCTGTCGAATCCGTGAAGGCGGTCTCAGATGTGTATTCGCCGGTCACCGGTAGAATCGAAGACGCCAACGAGGATCTGGTCGATCACCCCGAAAAGATCAATGAAGATCCCTACGGCGCAGGGTGGATCGCAAAGATACGGCTCACCGACAGCGGACAACTGACCGGGCTGATGACAGCCCGAGAATACCGGGCCTACGTCGAGGAAGAATCGTCCAATTGAGCGCGGGCAGTTTCGTTCACCGACACATCGGGCCGGGGCCGGACGACGTCCAGGGCATGCTGCGCCGCCTGGGCCTCGCTTCGCTCGACGATCTCATAGAAAAAACGATCCCCGAAACGATCCGTGACCTGAGGCCGCTGGCCTTGCCCCCGGCCCGAACCGAAACCGAGGTGATCTCTACTCTCACTCATCTTGCCTCGCAGAATCAGCTGAAGAAATCTTTTCTAGGGCTTGGGTACTCAGCCACGATCACACCCCCTGTCATTCTCCGAAATATTCTGGAGAATCCGGGCTGGTACACGGCCTACACTCCCTATCAGGCGGAAATCTCTCAGGGCCGGATGGAGGCCTTGCTCAATTTTCAGACCATGGCCATCGATCTCACCGGGATGGAGATCGCCAACGCATCACTGCTGGATGAGGCGACGGCTGCCGCAGAGGCGGTGAGCTTCTGCCGGTCCGTCGCCGGAAGGCAAGCGGAAGGAAGGGGCGTATGGGTCTCGACCGGCTGTCATCCTCAGACGATCGACGTCGTCCAGACTCGCTCCCGACCACTGGGCGTCAGCGTGGTCACCGGTCACTCCGGCCAGCTGGACACAACTGAGGATTACTTTGCAATTCTGCTTCAGTACCCGGCCACCGACGGCTCCCTGAACAACCTGGAGGCACTGGTCAAGCGGGCTCACCGAGACCAGACCCTGGTGATTTGCGCCACGGACCTTTTGAGTCTCTGTCTTCTCAAGCCTCCGGGTGAGTTTGGCGCTGATGTGGTGATCGGAAACTCGCAGCGTTTCGGCGTCCCGCTCGGTTTCGGCGGACCGCATGCTGCTTTTTTTGCAACCAGGGAAAGATTTCAGAGAAGGGTCCCCGGACGAATCGTGGGAGTTACACGGGACCGCCACGATCGCTTCGCGCTCCGTCTGGCTCTGCAAACGCGAGAGCAACACATTCGACGCGAGAAGGCCACCAGCAACATCTGCACGGCCCAGGTTCTGCTGGCCGTGATGGCCAGCATGTATGCCGTCTACCACGGCCCTCAAGGTCTCCAGGCCATTGCCTCTCGGGTCCACGATCTGGCCTGCGACCTGGCGGTCGGCTTCCTGCAGCGTGGCCACGATTTGATCTCTCTGCGCTTCTTCGATACCGTTGCCGTACGGGTCGACGCGGCTAGACGGGCAGCCCTGCTGCAGGATGCTGCTGCTGCCGGGTATAACCTGAGAGCGATCGATGAGCTGACGGTCGCCATCTCCCTGGACGAGACCGCCTCTCTGGAAGATGTGGAAGCTCTTCTGGAGCTTTTCTCTCAGGGCAATTCTCGGGAAGCTGAAAATGAGTCTGTGCGAGTTGGAATTCCTGCGAGTCTAAGACGCAGCTCTCCATACTTAAGTCACCCGGTCTTCAACCGCTACCGATCGGAGACGGAGATGCTCCGGTATCTGCACCGCTTACAGGCTCGAGATCTTTCCCTGACTCACTCCATGATCCCCCTCGGTTCCTGCACAATGAAGCTGAACGCTACTGCGGAGATGCTCCCCATCAGCGAGCCGGGATTTGCTCAGGTGCACCCTTTCGTTCCGCTCGAACAGGTTCCCGGCTATCTCCAGCTCATCCACGAACTGGAGGAGATGCTCGGGGTCGTGACCGGGTTTTCGGCTGTTTCCCTGCAGCCCAATGCCGGGTCGCAGGGCGAGTACGCCGGTCTGCTCGTGATCCGGCGCTACTACCAGGAACGGGGTGAAGGGCAGCGAGATGTCTGCCTGATCCCGAGTTCCGCCCACGGCACCAACCCGGCCAGTGCCGCCATGGCGGGTCTCAGGGTTGTCGTGGTGGCCTGTGACCGGGAAGGCAACATCGATCTCGCTGACCTGGAGGGAAAGGCCCGGGAAAACTCCGAGCGGTTGGCTGCCCTCATGGTGACCTACCCTTCCACTCACGGTGTCTTTGAAGAAGGGATCCGTGAAGTCTGTGCGATCGTACACAGACACCGTGGACAGGTCTATCTGGACGGGGCCAACCTGAATGCGCTGCTCGGGGTCTGTCGGCCGGCGGACTTCGGTCCCGACGTGGCTCATCTGAACCTGCACAAGACCTTCTGTATTCCCCACGGCGGAGGCGGCCCCGGCGTGGGGCCAATCGGCGTCCGGGAACACCTGGCTCCTTATCTCCCGGGACACATCCTGCGGCCGGAAGCCGGATCCGCAAGCGGCATTTCCGCCGTTTCGGCTGCCCCCTGGGGAAGCCCCGGCATCCTTCCCATTTCCTGGGCCTACATCGCACTGATGGGGGCAGCGGGACTCAAACGCGCAACCCAGGTGGCCATTTTGAACGCGAACTACATTGCTTCGCGCCTGCAGGACCACTATCCGGTTCTTTTCGTCGGAAAGAACGGCCTGGTGGCCCATGAATGCATCATCGATCTCAGACCCTTCAAGAAGAGCACCGGAATTGATGTGGACGATGTGGCCAAGCGCCTGATGGATTACGGCTTTCATGCACCCACCATGTCGTTTCCGGTCCCGGGCACCCTCATGATCGAGCCCACGGAGAGCGAATCGAAGGAAGAACTGGATCGCTTCTGCGAGGCGATGATGCAGATCAGAGAGGAGATACGGGACATTGAAGAAGGACGTTCCGATCGCGAACGGAATCCGCTGAAGAATGCTCCACACACAGCCGAGACCCTGATCTCCGATGACTGGGATGAACCTTACGCCCGGGAAACTGCAGCCTACCCTCTACCCTGGGTCCGGGCACGAAAATTCTGGCCGGCAGTGGGACGCGTGGACAATGTTTACGGAGATCGCAACCTGATGTGTGCCTGCCCTCCCCTGGAGAGTTACCTCGACGACTGAAACATCTGCTTCTGGTACTGGACATCTCCGAGGGTGGGAGGGGCCCCGAGGCCGCGACCTCCGGGCGTGATGTTCACCAACGCCGGTCGCCGCCGAAGACGCCTCCCACTTTGAAATTTCCGACCCGATGAACCGGGCCACTGTCCATCCGCTAAAATACCCGGGTGGAAGGCGAGGCCATCACCAGTTCTCAGAATCCCCGGTTTAAACTCTGGAAATCGTACATTCAGTCGCCCCAAGACGGGAACTGCCCCTGGATTGCTGTGGAGGGCCCAAAGCAGGCTCTTGATCTGAGTTCGAAACATAGGATCGAACTCCTTCTCTACTCTGCTGACGACTCCCTCGCTCCGATTCTGAGCAGGCAAGCTCCCCCCTGTGTCCGCCTCCCCTCGGATCTCTTGTCCCGGCTCTCCAGAGTCCGCAGTCATCAAGGTGTCATTGCTTTTTTTGAGAAGCCGGTCTGGAGCTGGGATGACGCTTCGGAATGGATCCTCTATCTGGAAGGGATACAGGATCCAGGCAATCTCGGGACCCTTCTCCGTACGGCCCGGGCCACCGGCCGCTTTTCACTTGTCTCAGACCCTGGCGCAGTTTCCTTCTTCAATTCAAAGGTCGTGCGAGCCTCCAGTGGAGCTTTGTTCCAGGTTCCCTTTCTGGAGGGTGTTGCTGTGGCAGAATTGAAACGGCGAAACTACCGAGTCATTGCTGCCTCTGCTTCCGGCCGGGAAAGTCTTTTGGACCAGCAATTCGCTCCCAGGACCGCTTTTATCCTGGGAAACGAAGGCCAGGGCGTGACCGGAAAAGCCCTGGAAATGTCTGACCAGGTTTTTCGGATTCCCATGGAGACGGGATGCGATAGCCTGAACGCGTCGGTTGCGGGATCGCTTATCATGTACCAGGTATACCTTAGCAGTTAGAGACCCCGAAAATGAGCCAGGACCTGTTTTCCAGTGATGAGTCGCCTTCATCTCCGGAGGAAGCCGGACCACTGGCCGAACGGATGCGTCCCCGGTCGCTGTCGGAAGTGGTCGGTCAGGAAGCCCTCTTGTCGGAAGGCCGGTTTCTGCGCCGGGTGATCGATCAGGATCAGGTTCCTTCCTTGATCTTGTGGGGCCCTCCGGGTGTCGGAAAAACAACCGTTGCAAGAGTGATCGCCGGAGCGACGGGGGCGCATTTCGTTGCCCTGAGTGCTGTTTTTTCCGGGGTGAAAGAGGTGAAGCAGGTGCTCAAGGAGGCTGAATACCAGCAGCGGGCTTTCTCCCGGCGGACGATCCTCTTCGTAGACGAGATTCACCGCTTTAACAAGGCTCAGCAGGACGCTTTTCTGCCTCACGTCGAAAGAGGCTCCATCACGCTGATCGGGGCGACGACCGAGAACCCTTCTTTTGAAGTGATCTCGCCTCTGCTCTCGAGATCCAGGGTGGTCGTTCTCGAATCCCTGTCGGAGCCAGATCTGATGCAACTGCTCAAGCGGGCCCTGCAGGAAGAAGAGCGAGGCCTCGGATCCCTTCATTTATCCTGCACTGAGGAGACCCTTAGTCTGATCGCTACCCATGCCAACGGCGATGCACGCGTTGCTCTCAACGCTCTGGAAGTCGCCGCCAGCCTGATCGACTCTGCAAGTGATCGCACCCTTACGCCGAAACTCGTGAGGGAAGCCCTTCAGAAAAAGACGCTTCTCTATGACAAATCCGGTGAAGAACACTTCAATCTGATTTCGGCCCTGCACAAGTCGCTTCGCAACAGTGACCCGGACGCTGCCCTCTACTGGTTGGCCCGCATGTTGGAGGCGGGAGAGGACCCCCTCTTTATAGCCCGGCGGATGATCCGCTTCGCCTCCGAGGATGTCGGTCTGGCTGACCCAGGGGCGGTTGGAAGGGCCATCGACGGCCTTCGCGCGTTTCAGTTCATCGGGCTTCCGGAAGGCAAGCTGGCGCTCGCCCAGGTAGCCATCGACCTGGCTCTGGCTCCGAAGTCCAATTCCGTTTACCGAGCTTACGCCGGGGCAGCCGGTGATGTGGAGTCAACTCGAAACGATCCCGTGCCGCTGCACCTCAGGAATGCTCCCACCGGCTTGATGAAAGAAATTGGTTACGGAGCCGGCTATGAATACGCGCATGATGATCCCGACGCCATAACCGCCATGTCCTGTTTGCCTGAAAACCTCAGTGGCAGAAGCTACTATAGGGCGACCGATCATGGTCATGAAGCTCGACTCAAACAAAGACTCGAGCAGGTCAGGAAAATGGCAGGGGCCCGGAAAACCCGGACCACCTGAAGCTGCAGCCACTGTTTAGATCCAGATCGGGAAGGTTGCTGCTCCCTCTACTGCTGCTATGGAAAAAGCCGTTCACGAATTCATTTCCCCGCTGTCCTGGCCCTTCCTGGTTCTGACCATCGCGGCTACCCTTGGCCTGCTGGCAAAGGGAGCCGACTGGCTCGTCGACCAGGCTGTCTTGCTCTCGGCCCGGTCAGGCATTCCCAAAGTGGTGGTCGGGGCGACCATCGTGAGTCTGGGGACCACGACCCCTGAGGCGGCGGTTTCCGTCCTGGCAGCGGTGCAGGGAAAGCCCGGCCTGGCACTCGGCAACGCCGTCGGTTCCATCATTTGCGACACAGGACTCATCCTCGGCCTGGCCTGTCTGATTGCTCCCCTGCCACTCGATCGGAAAATCGTGAATCGGCAGGGCTGGATCCAGATTCTTTCCGGGCTGGGGCTGGTTCTGGCCTGCCTACCCTGGAGCAGCCTGGACTCAGTATTCACCAGGGGCGGGAATCTAGCCCAGAGCAGCGGCCTGTTCCTTCTTATGCTGCTGGCCGTCTACCTCTGGATCTCGGTGGTCTGGGCCAGGAGAGAGGCTCCTGCAACTCCATCAAAGCCCCGCTTGGAGAACCGGGGGAGTAACCTGGCGATTCTCGTACGCCTGATTCTTGCCACTGCTCTCGTAGTCGCCGCATCCTGGATCCTCATTCCAGCCGTCAGTGAGGCCGCCGGCCGCATACGCGTGCCGGAAAGTATCATCGCTGCCACCCTGGTCGCTTTTGGCACGTCCCTTCCGGAACTGGTTACGGCTATCACGGCCGCACGCCAGGGCCACGGCGAGCTGGCCGTCGGCAACGTCATCGGAGCGGACATCCTCAACGTCCTTTTTGTAGCGGGAGCGGCGGCGGCGGTTACTCCTGCAGGCCTGCCGGCCCCGGCTCATTTTTTCTCTCTCTACTTTCCATCCATGTTGTTTCTCCTGCTGGTTCTACGGATTGGAATTTTTGTCTGTAAGGATCACCTCACCCGGCCCTTCGGCACGATTCTGCTGGTCTCCTACGTAGCCGTCACGATCCTGAGCTACGTGGGGCGGTGACAACTTGAGGAGACGGCTTTGCCCACCTTCATCCCCGCCCTGATCGGTCTGCTTGCCTTCAGCCTCTTGCCGGGCGTGGCCCTGCTGGACCGAAGGCGCCCTTTCATCGAGCAACTGGGTACGTCCGTCGCCATTAGCGTGGCCTTGAACTCCTTTCTGGTCATGCTGCTGGTTCTTTTCAAGACCTACACCCTGGTGATCGGCTGGATCTGGTTAACGATTCTCCTGGGAGTGACGCTGTTCATCCGTCAAGAGCGGGACTGGATCCGGTCGAGGTTCCAGGTTCCAGCACTGGCCACGGCCCCACAGGCCTCCACCAGGCTGCTCGTCCCCGTCCTTGCCATCGTGGCATACAAGTCCTTCGCCCTGCCCTTCTTTGCCTGGGACAGCATCGCCTCCTGGAACCGGTGGGCCCTATGTCCTCTCTGGGGATGCCTCTCAGGAGCCGTCCGCTCACGGCTTTGCGTTCTTCTGCTTTCTGATCCTTTGGCCCGGCGTCTGGAGGCTCTCCACCTGCTTCTCGGTTCCGGGAGCCCTTGCCTGCGCTGCAGTCATGGTTCCTCTGGGCGTGTCCAGCTACGCGGGTACCGGTTATTCCGATATCGCAGCCAGCGGTTTCTCTTGTCTGGCTCTGGCCCTGACCCTGGAAGCCTTTTCCGCTTCCCGAGTCCGGGGGGACCCGGTTCTGTGGCGTTCCACCCGGAACCGGGCTCTTCTGGCCGGCCTGGCGGCAGGAACTGCTTTCCACTACAAGCTGCTGGCTCCCCTGGGCTTCGGCGCGCTCCTGCTCGGCCTGGTCGTCCTGGCGGGCCGGTCTGGCCTGGGTCGGCGCCTGCGACTCTCGGTACTGAGTGGATTGGCGGGCCTGGTCGTGATTGCTCCCTGGGTTCTGTCCAGCAGCGCGGCCCTGACGGATCCGCTGCTCCACTATGTCACGACAGGAATCCATGGAGACGCTTCCAGGATCGAAATTCTCGTCGACGGGGCCCGGGTGCTTGTGGCGGGTACAACGGCCTTCAATTCATCATTCATAGATGTCTCTGTGTTCCTGGCAGGATTCGCCCTTTTCTTTATTGGATCCCGGAGAAGCGCAGAGGCGTTCGCCCTGGGGGGTGCTGCCCTGGTCGGGGCTCTTGTCTGGATGGCAACCGCGAACTACGATACGAGAGCTCTCATGCCCTTTCAGATTGCGGCTGTGGTTCTTTCGCTGGCCGGCCTAGACGTGATTCTCGACCGTGTCCGCAACGCGAGTCTGCGTTACTCGATCGTGCTCTCTCTGCAGGTCACCTGCCTTCTTGCCTATCTGATTCCACAGTTTGCTCCGGACTTTCGAGTCGGCGCGGCCAGAGCCATGGACTGGCAACCCGGAAGGCACTGGATCAAAGCCCCCCCCTGACGGCCCGCCACAACAAGCTCAGATTCCTTCAACCCGCACTCGCCGACCTGACCGCCTGGCAGGCCGAGCACGCGAACCTAACGGGATCTATCTGGACGAATCCTCTGCTCCTGGCCGAACTCGACCGGGCGGAGGTCGACAGCCGCAGCAACTGGATGGGGAAGCTGGAGTGGGAAGGAGAGGTTCTGTGGCAGCGGGGAGACGTTCTGCTGGTCTGCGACTTTGACCGTGACACTCCCAAACTTTCCTATCCGGTGATTGATGGACTCGTTGGCAGCTCTCCATCCACGTGGGGTCCGTGGGTTTTGGCAGCAGAAGAGAAGGGAGTCATCCAGCTGCAGGCCAAATATGAGAGCATGAAGGTTTATCGAATCGTGGCAGACCCTTGAGACGGCAGGGATTTCTACGGTCCCGCCGGCAGACGAACTTCGCTCAGGCTTCTGAATAAACCCGAGGCTCAGACGTAATACCCGTGTCAAAGAACGATCTTGGTACGACAGAGGAGAAGCTGTTGCAGCAGGCTGCAGCCGGAACCAGAGAAGCTTACGGTCGGATCTTTAAGCTTCATCGAGGCAGAGCCTACGGATTGGCCTTTCACTACACGAAGAACAAAGAAGACGCCATGGATGTCGTCCAGGACGCTTTCATGCGGGCTTATCTGAACCTGAACAAGTTCGACTTCCGACGCGAGTTTCGTCCCTGGCTCCTATCGATCGTGCGCAATCTGGCCATCGACCTGCTGCGCAAGCGAAAACGCACCCGCACAGATGAATTACCTGCTGTTCTGCCTGAGCGCAGCAACCGGACTCATGCCGATCAGAAGCTGCTCAAGAGGGAGATCTGGGATCTGATAAATGAGCTCTCAAAAGACCAGAGAGAGATTATTTTCTTAAAAGACTATCAGGGCCACAGCTACGCCGAAATCGCCGAAATTGTGGACATTCCACTGGGTACCGTGATGTCCCGACTTCACCATGCACGCAAGAAACTGGCGGCGCTGCTCAAGGAGAGCAGGAATGTCTGAGAAAGAGATCGAGGTACTTCTCTCCGGCTATCTTGACGGTGAACTCACACAACAGGAGAGACAGAAAGTAGGTGTGTATCTGGAGCGCGATGAGCGTTACCGTGAGATCCTGGCGGAACTCGAACGGGTGAAAACTGAAACCGAGAGCCTCAACTATGAGGAGCCCAGTTCCGGAGACTGGAAGATCATGGAGAAGAGCCTTGTGGAGGACGTCAGTCGAGGTCTGGGATGGGTCATCCTGTCGGTCTGGGCAGTCGTTCTGACGTCTTACGGACTGTGGGAGCTGGCCACGGCCCCTGATGAGCCGTTGCTAGGGAAACTCCTGGTTTTCGGGGTCTTTCTGGGAGTTGCGCTTCTCTTTTTCTCGGTTCTCGCTCAGCGAGTGCGCGAGAGTCGCACGGACAAATACAAGGGAGTCTACAAATGATCGTTAGCACTACGGACGATATTGCCGGTCGGCGAATCGTCAAGACAATCGGCGTCGTTCGCGGCAATGCAGTGCGATCGAGACACCTGGGTCAAGACATCCTGGCGGTTCTGCGCAACGTCGTCGGGGGTGAGATCCATGAGTATGTGAAGCTGGCGGCGGAAGCTCGCGAGCAGGCCATGGACCGAATGGTGGATGAGGCTGAAGAACTAGGAGCCAACGGCATCGTCGGCATTCGCTTTGGAACCGCCATGATCATGTCCGGCGCGGCCGAACTTCCTCGTCTATGGAACCGCCGTGATCGTCGAGTAGACCGAGGGCCAATTCCAGATTCCACTACAATTCTCCATTACGTCCAGCGTGAAACGTGGAACGTGGAACCCATTCAGTCCAGAAACTGAAAGCGTGCCACGGGCGATCGAGAGACCACTTTTTCCCCTGTTTCGATTCCATTCATGCTTCCGCCCACATGGCATTTGTGGAATTCGATGAGCGACCCCTCAGCAATTCTGTCCGGAGTGACTCGACCTGCGATCAGACCATGCAAGGTGGCGTAGAACTTCGCCTCCTGGACGACCTCTGCCTGGTCGCCGTCACTTGACTTGAACTCGATCACGGGAGTGATGTGGTAAATCCGCTGGCTCGCAGCCTCCCCATCATCCTCTCCGGAAGGGTGCAAGAATCGCCAGACCTTGAAGCGACTGGGCTCGCAGGTGTAGATCACCTTGGAAAGGTATTCTCGTCCCCGATAGGGCCGAGACTGTTCTGCGGCAACGATGAGAATTCTCTTCTCACTACCCCGCACATCCCGGGACACGGAGGCTCTGCGAACTCTCCGGCGCCTGGCCAACACGGCGGCGAATCCAACCACGGCTCCGCTGATACCGGGAAAAAGAAACTTCTTCCACTTCAGTCCCATAGCTCCATGACTCGAATGTCGTCGGCGATGTGCAGGCTGGTACCCGTGCGAATCTTCACCTCGTCCGTGGCCACCTGGGGGGCTACTTCGGTCAGGACCAACCCCAGCTCGGAGATCTCAATCACTCCCAACTCCGTGATGACTTTCTCGACGCAGCCCCTGCAGCTGACGGGGGACCGACACTCTTTGAGCAGCTTTGGTTCTCCATCCGCGCAATTGTGGGACGTGGCGACGATCACCCGACTCCCATTGTGCAACTGGAGCGAGTCGTGGCCGGTGGCGACGACGTCACCGCTCGCCGACACTTCATCCGCTTCGATTACGATGACGTTGACGGAGGGGCCTACGAGTCCGCCCTCACCCAGGCTTCGGATCACCTTGTCCGTGGGAAGGAGTCCCCGGAGACGCTGTGGCAGACCCTCGCCCAGCGCGATTGCGTCTTCGTGGAGCAGCTCCTTGCGCAACCGTTCGATGATGATTTTGTGATCGTCAGAGATCTTTCCGGTTTCCGCCATGCTCTCCATCCTATTCGATTGAGTTTGCTGGCAATTGTCTCGTTCCTCACACTTGATTCGTGCTTCTGAGAAGAAGTGTCGAGAGGGCGACGCCGTGCAAAGCAAAAAGCCCCTGCAACCCAGGCGGGCTCCAGGGGCATAAAGATCCGGCAACGACCTACGTTCCCACATAGTCTCCCATGCAGTATCATCGGCGCTGGAGGACTTAACTTCTGTGTTCGGGATGGGAACAGGTGTGGCTCCTCCGCTAAAGTCACCGGAAACTGTTAAAGATCGATGTCGTCGGGCAAACACACCAGTGTTTTGTGCGACAAAATATTCTAGGTCAAGCCTCACGACCGATTAGTACAGGTCAGCTTCATCCGTTACCGGACTTCCACACCCTGCCTATCAACCTCGTAGTCTTCAAGGGGTCTTCAGGCTGGTAAACCAGCGGGAGATCTCATCTCGGGACGAGCTTCACGCTTAGATGCATTCAGCGTTTATCTCTTCCGTACTTAACTACCCAGCGGTGCTCCTGGCGGAACAACTGGAACATCAGGGGTACGTCCAACCCGGTCCTCTCGTACTAGGGTCAGCCTCCCTCAAATCTCCTACGCCCACAGCAGATAGGGACCGAACTGTCTCACGACGTTCTAAACCCAGCTCACGTACCGCTTTAATCGGCGAACAGCCGAACCCTTGGGACCTTCTTCAGCCCCAGGATGCGATGAGCCGACATCGAGGTGCCAAACCTTGGCGTCGATGTGAACTCTTGGCCAAGATAAGCCTGTTATCCCCGGCGTACCTTTTATCCGTTGAGCGATGGCCCTTCCATGCGGAACCACCGGATCACTAAGGCCGACTTTCGTCTCTGCTCGACTTGTCTGTCTCGCAGTCAAGCGGGCTTATGCCTTTACACTCTACGGCTGGTTTCCAATCAGCCTGAGCCCACCTTTGCGCGCCTCCGTTACCTTTTAGGAGGCGACCGCCCCAGTCAAACTACCCGCCTAACTCTGTTCCTCTCCCCGGTTCAGGGGACAAGGTTAGATGCTCAATACAAGAAGGGTGGTATCTCACCATTGGCTCCACCAAGCCTGACGGCCTGGTTTCAAAGCCTCCCACCTATCCTGCACATCCTGCACCGGACACCAAAGCTAAGGTGTAGTAAAGGTGCACGGGGTCTTTCCGTCTTGCTGCGGGCAACCGGCATCTTCACCGGTACTACAAATTCGCTGAGTCTCTTGTCAAGACAGCGCCCAGATCGTTACGCCATTCGTGCAGGTCGGAACTTACCCGACAAGGAATTTCGCTACCTTAGGACCGTTATAGTTACGGCCGCCGTTCACCGGGGCTTCAATTCAGAGCTTCGCACCGAAGCGCTAACCCCTCCTTTTAACCTTCCGGCACCGGGCAGGCGTCAGACCCTATACGTCGTTTTGTTGACTTAGCAGAGTCCTGTGTTTTTAGTAAACAGTCGCCTGGGCCATTTCTCTGCAACCTCCTTCAGCTCAGCCAGCTAGTGACATCACCTAATGAAGGCCCACCTTCTCCCGAAGTTACGGTGGAATTTTGCCGAGTTCCTTAACAAGAGTTCTCTCAAGCGCCTTGGGATACTCTCCCCGTCTACCTGTGTCGGTTTGCGGTACGGCCACCTTCATTCTCGCTAGAGGCTTTTCTTGGCAGTGCGGAATCAACGAGTTACCCGTCAGATCTCTCCTCGGGGCCCTTACACGCCTCAGTAATAGCTCCACGGATTTGCCTATGGAGCCTACTTACACGCTTCGACCGAGACAACCAATGCCCGGCTCGTCTATCCCTCTGCGTCCCCCCATCGCTAATAACGAATTACGGTGGTACAGGAATATTCGCCTGTTTTCCATCGACTACGCCTTTCGACCTCGCCTTAGGAGCCGACTAACCCTGGGCGGATGAACCTTCCCCAGGAAACCTTAGACTTACGGCGAACTTGATTTTCACAAGTTTTATCGCTACTTATGCCGGCAGAGTCTCTTGCCTGCGCTCCAGTTTACCTTTCGGTTCACCTTCACGGCCCAGGCAATGCTCCCCTACCGCACCCAAAACCCGAAGGTTCTGGATACCCGCAGCTTCGGTAATGTGCTTGAGCCCCGTTACATTATCGGCACAGAGCCGCTTGACCAGTGAGCTGTTACGCTTTCTTTCAAGGATGGCTGCTTCTAAGCCAACCTCCTGGTTGTCTGTGCGTCTCCACATCCTTTCCCACTTAGCACACATTTAGGGACCTTAGCTGGCGGTCTGGGCTGTTTCCCTCTCGACTATGGAGCTTAGCCCCCACAGTCTGACTCCCGGGCTGTCGTTTCCGGCATTCGGAGTTTGGTTGGATTCGGTAAGCGGTGAAGCCCCCTAGTCCATCCAGTGCTCTACCTCCGGAACGAATCACCCGAGGCTAGCCCTAAAGCTATTTCGGGGAGAACGAGCTATAACTGAGTTTGATTGGCCTTTCACCCCTATCCTCAGCTCATCCAAGCCGTTTTCAACCGACACTGGTTCGGGCCTCCAACAGGTGTTACCCTGCCTTCACCCTGGCCAAGGATAGATCACTCAGATTCGCGTTTATTCCAGACAACTAGACGCCCTGTTCAGACTCGGTTTCCCTTCGGCTCCTCTTTATCTTCAGATTAACCTCGCTGCCTAGAATAACTAGCCGGCTCATTATGCAAAAGGCACGCCGTCACCCCTCATGGAGGCTCCGACTGCTTGTAAGTAGACGGTTTCAGGTACTTTTAACTCTCCTCGCAGGAGTACTTTTCACCTTTCCCTCACGGTACTAGTTCACTATCGGTCGCAAAGGAGTATTTAGCCTTGGGAGATGGTCCTCCCAGCTTCCCACAGGATTTCTCGTGTCCCGTGGTACTCGGGAATCCAAGCCCACTGCATTCCCTTTTGTCTACAGGTCTATTACCTTCTATGGATCGACTTTCCAGCACGATTCGACTAGGTTCAGCAGTCTTTTGCCTGGTCCCACAACCCCCGTCCAGCCGTAGCCGGGCGGGTTTGGGCTGTTTCCGTTTCGCTCGCCGCTACTCAGGAAATCGCGATTGCTTTCTCTTCCTTCGGGTACTGAGATGGTTCACTTCCCCGAGTTTGCTTCCATCACCTATGAATTCAGTGATGGATGACTCCGCTTTACCGGAGCCGGGTTCCCCCATTCGGACATCCCCGGATCAAAGCTCGCTTGCAGCTCCCCGAGGCTTATCGCAGCTTGCCACGTCCTTCATCGCCTCTTTGCGCCTAGGCATCCACCGTCTACCCTTAGTAGCTTGACCTAGAATATTTTGGCGCACAGTCGCACCAAAATATTCTTGTTGCCATGTTACTTGTGGTTTGCCCTTCTAAATTACAATCAAATTGTCAAAGATCTGCGTGCCCTAGAAGCACAACTTGTCCAAAAGGACAAACTACAATCTTAAGTAAGTTCTGTGCCCCTGTCAACTCCAAACAAACAACTTCGCCGGGGGCCCAGCCTGGCTCCGCAGGCCCTCGAAAACACCGGCTGCACCACACCTCTCAGCATGACTGGGAGTGCGGGGTACTGGGAGTGCGGGGTCGGCCAGGAGAAGGGGTGGTGGACGCGACAAGTCAGGGGTTGGGGGAGGGCGCGCCCACCGTTCTTGAACAAACAAAGAAATTATAGCGAAAAGCAACAAATAAAGGCAAATAAAACGGGATATTTTTGGGCAAAGCCCCCTAGAACACCTGGCGGCCTGCTCCGGCCATACTCTCATTCTCCCAATTCGGAGAAAAGTCACTTTGGGCGACTTCAAGAAACGTTCCAGAGTTCCAAGGGCCCAGGTTGACGGCCTTCACCAGGGCGGCAACGAGCAAGGAGCCCGGCATCAGGAAACTCTGCACGGAATTCGACGTGGAACGCGAACCTCGGAGGACGGAACTCCTTGAAAGGTCATCGCCTCACCGGCCGGCTGCGGGGCTGGCAGGCAGGACAGAAATGGGTGCCCCGCTGGGAAACCACAATCTTCTCAATTTCGGTTCCGCACAGAAAACACTCCTCGCCCCGCCGACCGTATACTAGCAACTCTTCCTGAAAGCTCCCGATTTCCCCATCGCTGTTGATGTAGTCGCGCATCGAAGTTCCGCCAAAGTGAATTCCCTTCTCCAGAACGACCTTGATCGTCCGAAAAAGCCGTTTCTTCTCATAGCGGCGAAGCGCCGTCACTCGTCTCAAGGGGTGGATGCTGGCTTCAAAGAGAGCTTCATCTGCATAGATGTTCCCGACACCGGCTACAAAACGCTGATCCAGAAGGAGCGACTTCACGGCCAGGGTTCTCCCGCGAAAGCGAGCCAGAAATGCATCCAGCTGGTATTCCTCGGAAAAGGGCTCCAGGCCGAGTCGAGCAAAAAAGCGATCCCGGGCCGCCTCGGCTGGAGAAAGCAAATAGACCCTTCCGAACATTCGAATGTCCCGATACAAGAGAGAGGAGCCGTTTTCAAAATGAATCTGAAAGTGTGTGTGCCGGTCCGGTGAATGCTGACGAACACGCTGCAAACCCGTCAGGGGATGGCGAACAAAACCCGGCGCGTCGGCAACCTCCGGCTGGCGGAGGGTGAGCTGACCAGTCATCCCCAGATGAACCACCAGCGTTCTTTCCTTCAACCGAAAGATGAGGAACTTCCCCAGTCGCTCCAGTGCCGTAATGCACTCCCCTTCCAGCGCGCCCGCTAACTGGGCAGGATCGACCTGAAAGATTCTGCAGCCACTAGCCTCGATGCCGAGGATCTCCAGTTTCTCGACCCGGCTCTCGAGGCCGCGACGAATCGTCTCCACTTCCGGAAGTTCGGGCATTCGTTGATTCCTGGTTGCTGGTTACTAGTTACAGGTTGAAGGTTACAGGTTGAAGGTTACAGGTTGAAGGTTACAGGTTGAAGGTTACAGGTTGAAGGTTACAGGTTAAAGGTAGAAGATTTTCGCTAACCGGTAACCAGTAACCCGGAACCAGTAACGGCACGAGCGACAGCGAGTGCCATACCTGGAACCGAGAACCTCTTCTAGGATAAGATTCCCCAGTTCTGCTCGGGGGTCGTCCAATTGGTAGGACAGCGGCCTTTGGAGCCGCCGATCCAGGTTCGAGCCCTGGCCCCCGAGCCAGCTCCATCCTCCCGCCAAGTCGCTTTTTCTCAGGTACTTAGAACCAATGCACTCACCAGGAGAGCCACTGGTACATGTATTGGTCAAGACTCCATTATGGCCTCACCAGTTTTCGGGGCTGCAGCTCAGAGGACCTCTCCGGGGCACCAGGGCAGAAGCAAGATCTACCAATCTGATTCAATCAACATCAAACGACATAAGAGACGTCCACCTAGCCATATTTTGACCCGAATTCAACTCTCTGTAATCAAATAGTACTTACTCTGTAAGTATCTGATTAAAAGGCACTTATGGTGTGACTGGAATCACATTTTTTGCTTGACTTATAGTTGGAACAAGCGTAGTGTCACACCTCGTGTCAGGGGTTTTTAAGAAGTCGATTTCCGGGCTGAGTTTGTGCGCTCTGAAGAGGCTCAGTTCTTGGGTGAGCCAGGAAAGCACTGACTGCAAGTTCGAGCCGGAGCTACCTATGAGGAATGGCCGTTTATAGGAGATTCCTAAATGATTCTGACAGAGATTTGCAATCGCCAGACGGTTGTTCGTTTTCTCTGCAATGAACTCGCTTTGGACGAGCAGCTCGATTTCCTGGACCACATCCGGGAGTGCAAGCTGTGCTGGACTGAAGTGTACGATGCACGTAAGAACGAGCATCCGCATTACTACAAGAAGACAACCCGCCGCTTGAAGGTAACCGAGAAAGAGCTGGCCCGGTTCAACGGGGCTGCTTTCTCAGAGGAGAACGAGAACGAGGAAGTCTACCAGCTGGGCTCTGCCAAGTTGAGTGGCCGTCAGGGATAATCACTCGATGAACCTGTATTGAGGACATCGTTTTCCAGCAGGCAATGGGCGACGCTAGAAATCAGTGCGCTGATGGCGCCTGCCGGTATCGCCGGCTCTTGTCGCTGCGCTCGAAAAAGGGGACAGAGTAGACTGTCCCTTCTTAACGTTGTGGAGTGCCAGGTTTGAGGGTTTCCCGGTGACTCTGGGCCAGAGCTGTCAGCTCTGCAGCGACCTCCGGGTTCGACGCAGCCGTGTTGTATTTCTCGCCCGGATCGTGCTCGACGTTGAACAGAATGGGCGGGTTGTGTTCTTCTATCACCCAGGCTCCCCAGGTCGTGACCGAAGAGGGATCTGTGGTTTTGAAATGGAGTTTCCAGGGTCCCCTCCTCACACCCCACAGCTCATCCCCGAAGTAGTAATACAGGAGCGGCTCTCGTCCCGGCTGGTTGTGCAACAGAACGGGTGTGAGATCCTGCCCGTCGATCTCGCGGTCTGAGGGGACCTTTCCTCCCCCCAGGAGAATGAAGGTCGTGAACAGGTCCATGGTCGTGCCGAAGGCAGTGGTGGTCACACCCGACCTGATCTTACCGGGCCAGCGAAAAATCGCAGGCACACGAAAGCCGCCTTCCCAGGTGCTGACTTTGCCCTCAAAGAAGGGACCAGCCGAGCCTCCGTTCAGCTTCTGGCTCAACCACGGTCCGTTGTCCGAGGTGAAGACCACCAGCGTGTTTTCATCGATCCCCAGTTGGCCGAGAGTTTGCAGGATCTGGCCTGCAGACCAGTCAATCTCCTCGATCGTATCCCCATAAATCCCCCTGTGGCTGCGCCCTTCGAAATCCCTGCCGGCGTTCAATGGGACGTGGGGCATGGTGTGAGCCAGGTACAGGAAAAAAGGACGTTTTCCAGCATGCCGCCTTATGAAGGCCAGGGACTCCTCTGTGTACCGGCGGGTCAACAGACTCTGGTCAGGCTCGCTGTCCGGATTCGTGACCGTGAAGTTGCGGATGACCGGTGTCGGCGGCGCATCCTTGAACACCGGATTGCCCGGTTGCGTGCCGGGGCTCATGTCATTGGAATATGGGACTCCGTAGTATTGATCGAAACCGTGGCTACCCGGGAGGTACTTCCCCTGCCATCCGAGATGCCATTTGCCAACGCAAGCCGTGGCATATCCCTCTTCTCCGAGAGCCTCGGCCAGGGTGATCTCGCCTGCTGGCAGGCCACCGCTCGAGCTGGGAATGAGCACCTTGGAAAGACCGCTGCGGATCGGATAGCGACCCGTCAGGAGAGCTGCGCGGCTGGGGGTGCAAACCGAAGATGCCACGTAGAACTGTGTAAACTTCATACCCTGCCGGGCCATGCGGTCAAGCTGAGGGGTCCGGATGGTGGGATGGCCGTAGCTACCCAGGTCGCCATATCCCATGTCATCGGCAAACATAATGATGAGGTTGGGCCCAACCTCACGTTGAACCTCAGCCGCCGCCCTGGTCTCACCCGGGAAGGAAAAGAGCGTTCCAAGGGCCACCGATAAGCAACAGAGTGAACTAGCCATGAGGTGTTGGATCACATGATGGAAGGCTGGTGAATTGGAAGGTCGACGCCACCCAGTAAATCCCGGCATTTCAGAACCTCCTGGCGTGCGCTGCTGAAAAACATCTCTGACCCAAGCATGTGATTGTCAAAGACGCGCAGCAGCAAAGCCGAGTCGATCTTGTAGAGGTCTTTCAGAAACACCAGGAGCTTGCCGTAGGAGGTAGCAAAGTCGATGTCCTTGAAGCTGGAAACCGGCTGCTCGACGCAGGTCATACGCTGAACCTGTCCGACGAATCCACTTTCCAGTGAAATCTCTAGAAAAGGAACTATCTCACAGGCCATGAGATAGGTTGCCCGTTCGTCGGGCACCCGCTCCATCGAGCGCACCGCAAGCTCGGCCCCGCTCCGATCGTAGAGCCGATAGCCGCTCTGTAAATCCAGCGGGTACCCGTTCCAATAGCGACGGTCCAGAACTCTGCCCTCGCCCGCCAGCAGGAATTCCGCGAGACTCTCGAATATGCCGTTTGTCAGGATCTCCCATTCCTTGCGAACCCATTCCATCGGTCGCTCGAGGGAAGGACGGCGCCCGAAAACGGAGATCGGCCGGCCCGGAGCTGCCTTGCGCATTTCCTGGGCCAGGCGCACTATTCTGCCCAGGTCCTCGAGTACATGATCTCCATCGCAATCCCGTGTCACCAGGTAACGGACGGGTTCCTGGAGCAACCTTCGCAATCCCTCCCGGACGGCTCCCATCTTGCCCTGATTCCGCTCCAGACGAACCGTCCTAGAACCAGGCTGAAGGTCTCGGTTGAGTTCTTCGAGGATGCGCTCAGCCGTCGTGTCCCGGTCGACAACGAACACAACCCGACGGGGCTCCAGAAAGAGATTCTGGTCGCTGAGAGTGGCCCGAAGGATCTGCCGGACCATCTCCTCCTCCACGGATGGATCAAAGTAGACGGGTACGACCATCCCGGTCAGATCGCGCACCTGGGCAACGGTCAGGAGGACTTGCCCCCCTCCACTTTCTTCAATTGCGGGTGAATCAATCCCAGGGCAATCCTTATCTTTTCCTCAATCTCGGCGGCAATGTCAGGATTCTCGAGGAGAAACTGCTTGCAGTTCTCCCGTCCCTGACCCAGCCGCTCCCCACCGTAGGAAAACCAGGAACCGCTCTTTTCGACTACCCGGTTGTTGACACCGAGGTCCAGGATTTCTCCGTTTTTCGAGATGCCCAGGCCGAACATGATGTCGAACTCCGCCTGGCGAAAGGGAGGCGCCATCTTGTTCTTGACGATTTTCGCCCTGGTCCGATTTCCAATCGTCCGTTCCCCCTCTTTGATGGCTCCGATCCGCCGAATGTCGACCCGCACCGAGGAATAAAACTTGAGCGCACGGCCACCTGTGGTCGTCTCCGGGCTTCCAAACATGACGCCGATCTTTTCCCGAATCTGGTTAATGAAGATCAGGCAGGTGTTCGACTTGGAAACAATCGCCGTCAGCTTACGCATTGCTTTGGACATCAGCCGCGCATGAAGCCCAACGAAGGAGTCTCCCATTTCGCCTTCCAACTCGGCGCTGGGAACCAGGGCTGCCACGGAATCGACCACCAGGATGTCAATGGCGCCACTTCGTACCAGCATTTCGCCGATCTCGAGTGCCTGTTCACCGGAATCGGGCTGGGAAACCAGGAGGGCGTCAATATCCACTCCCAGGTTACGGGAGTACTCCGCGTCCATTGCATGTTCGGCATCAATGAAGGCGGCCGTACCCCCTGTTTTTTGAGCCTCTGCAATGGCATGCAGAGCCAGCGTCGTCTTCCCGCTCGACTCGGGACCATAAATCTCAACCACTCGGCCTCGCGGATACCCCCCGATTCCCATGGCCGCATCCGTGCCAATCGAACCGGAAGAGATCACGGGCACTCTGAGAGTGGTTCGGTCACCCAGTTTCATGATCGAACCCTTTCCGAACCGGCGCTCGATCTGACCCAGCGCCATGTCAATGGCCCGTCGCTTATCTTTATTCTCATCAGCCATACGTTTTGTTCCTTTCCGACTTCCAGATCCGCTGATTGCTGCCAGGGACAGGGTGAATTCAGGGATGAAGTCTAGCACAAAATGCCGACAGTATTCACCTTTTATTCACTCTCCCTGTTCAGCTTGAATTTACGTCTCTACTTTCTATAAACGCCGCTACCCCTTGAAAGTGCGAATATAGGGCACGGTGTTAATTTGGGATGGATTCATTGGCGTCGCCAGTGAGGCGCGCGACGCAGGAATGCCGGGAGCCTTTCGAGGTAGCGCAACAAAGCTGTCGGCGAAAAGACGCCCGAAGTAGCGGCGTGAACTTTCCGGACAGTGCACTAGACCATCTCGACAGCCATGGCCACACCGTTACCCCCTCCCAGACAGAGAGCGGCAACTCCGCGTGTAGCCTTTCGGTTCTTCAGGGCATGCAGAAGGGTGACTAGAATTCTGGCACCACTCGCTCCGATGGGATGGCCCAGAGCTACAGCACCTCCGTGTACATTGAGTCTCCGGTGATCGAGTGGGATCTCTTTGCACAGAGCCACCGCCTGAACGGAGAACGCTTCGTTCACCTCGTAGAGATCCACCTGATCGTCGCTCCAACCGGCCCGCCGTAGAACCTTTTCGATGGCTCTCTGAGGTGCCATCATGACCATTTCCGGATCGACTCCCGAGGTGGCAGTCGCCACCACTCGGGCCAGTGGAATGGCGCCGGCCTTCTGCATCGCCTCCTCGGACATCACAACCAGCGCCGCCGCG
This sequence comes from Acidobacteriota bacterium, assembly GCA_965248635.1. Taxonomy (GTDB): domain Bacteria; phylum Acidobacteriota; class UBA6911; order RPQK01; family CBDAPI01; genus CBDAPI01. The sequence continues at coordinate 3,159,535 of OZ252114.1, forward strand.
CCATCGCTGATCTGCGAGGAATTCCCGGCGGTGACCGTTCCCTCCTTCTGGAACACCGGCCTGAGCCGGGCCAGTGACTCCAGGCAGGTGTCGGTCCGTGGTCCTTCATCCTGGTCGAAATGAATCGGATCTCCCTTCTTTCGCGGGATTTTGAGAAGAAGGATCTCTTCCTGGAACAGTCCCCGGCTGGCGGCGGCAGCAGCTCGCCTGTGAGATTCAGCGGCGTAGGCGTCCTGCTCGGCCCGCCCAACCGAGTAACGGTCAGCGACCACCTCACCTGTGTTCCCCATGTGGTAGTCGTGATAGGCCTCCCACAGACCGTCATGGATCATCGAGTCGACAGCTCTGGCAGTGCCCATTCGATATCCCTCTCGAGAACCCAGGAGAAGGTGAGGGGCATTCGTCATACTCTCCATGCCGCCCGCAACAGCCACCTCGATGTCACTGACCTGGATACCCTGGGCGGCCAGAGTAACGGACTTCAGGCCCGAGCCGCACACTTTGTTGATGGTCAGCGCCGCCACCGAGGTCGGAAGCCCGGCTCCCAGAGCCGCCTGTCGAGCCGGGTTCTGCCCCAGTCCGGCGGACAGAACATTTCCCAGGATAACCTCATCCACCTGTTCGCCGGAAAGACCGGCGCGACTCACCGCCTCGGCCACAATTCTCTGCCCCAGATCAACCGCAGAAAAGCCTTTCAGGCTACCCAGAAAGCGTCCGATCGCGGTTCGACATGCGGAAACAATAAATGCCTGTTTCATGACCTCATCATTTCACGTTCCAAGTTCCATGTTCCACGTTTCACCTTGGAAGTACCGGTTGCTGGGAAGAAAGAACCTGGTTGATCAGCTTCCGGATTCGTCTGCATGGGAAGTGGAGTTGACAAGACGTGGAACTTGGAACGCGTAGCCGCCGCAGGGCGGCTACGCCCCCACTTCCCTGGCCCGGTTGCCCGATCGATCCACATCGCGTACACCCTCTATGCCCTTGATCACATTGACGACCCGGTCCAGGTGCGCGGTGTCGGTGACCTCAACCGTCAAATCAAAGAGCCCGAATCGCCCCTCCACGGTATCGGCTGTTGCGTTGACGATGTTGGTTTTGATGTTGGAGATGGCGTTCGAGATATCGGCCAGCATCCCTCTCCGGTCTTCCGTGTAGATTCTCAGGGGAACGGCGTAGCGGTCTTCTTCGGTATCGGAAGCCCACTCCAGCTCGATCGTTCTTTCCGGATTCAGGAGAAGGTTTTCCACGTTGCGGCAGGTTGGGGAGTGAACCGAGATTCCCCGCCCCACGGTAATGTAGCCAATAATCTCTTCACCCCGGATCGGGTTGCAGCACTTGGCTCGCGACACCATCAGATCTGACTCCCCCTGCACCAGGATTCCGTCATCCTGGCGGCCCAGCACTCTTCGAACCACCTTCCCCAGTCTCGATTCTTCGCTTTCCGGTCCCCTGGTCGTTCGCTCCGGGGCCAGCTTCTTGATGACCACGCCTGCAGGCAGCTTCCCGAACCCGAGGGCGGCATACAGGTCCTCCGTCTCTTTAAAGTTCCAGGTTGGAAGCAACTCCTTCAGTTTCTTGCGATATCGCTTGGGACTGATCTCATACTTCCGGGCTTCTTTCTCATAGAGTTTTCTCCCCAGAACTTCCGCGTGCTCCCTCTGCCTCTGGGTGAGCCAGCGCCGAATCGCGTTACGGGCCTTCGAGGTCTTGACAAACTCCAGCCAACCCCTTCTGGGGCGGCTCTGATTCGAGGTCAGGATCTCGACCCGGTCGCCGCTCTTCAGACGTGACTTGAGGGGCAGGAGTCTACCGTTGATCTTGGCACCCAGGCAGCGGTGACCGATCTCCGTGTGAATCGAGTAGGCAAAATCCACCGGCGTTGAACCCTTTGACAGGGTGATCACTTCTCCCTTGGGAGTGAAGATGTACACCTCTTTTGGGTACAGATCGATTTTGAGGTTGCTCAGAAACTGATGGGGATCTTTGACTTCCTTCTGCCACTCGAGCACCCGCCTCAACCAGCCGAACTGTGTCTCGTCCGCCTGAACCTGGAGCCCTTCTTTGTACTTCCAGTGAGAGGCGATCCCCTCCTCTGCGACCCGGTGCATCTGGCGCGTACGGATCTGGACTTCGAAAGGCTGGCCACTCTGGCTCAACACGGTCGTATGCAGGGACTGGTACATATTGGGACGGGGAATGGCAATGTAATCCTTGATCCTGTCCGGAACCGGATTCCACATGTTATTGATGACCCCGAGTGCGGTGTAGCAGTCCTTGATCGACGGCAGAATCAATCGGAAGGCGTAGAAGTCGTACACCTGATCCAGTTCGATTCGCTGTCGCTTCATCTTTGCAGAGATGCTGTAGGGACGCTTGATCCGGCTCTGGACCATCGCTTCCATTTCCTGACCCTGGAAGGTCGATTCAATGCGCTTGATCACTCCGCGGATGAAGCCGTCGCTGTGGGCCAGCTTCTTGCTCACCTGATCCTCGAGCCGCTTGAAGGATGCCGGATCCAGGTAGCTAAAGGCGAGATCCTCCAGCTCACCGCGAATCCTGGCGATTCCCAACCGATGAGCGATGGGCGCGTAAATCTCGATGGTCTCGCGGGCAATCGATTTCTGCTTTTCCCCGGACATGGGACGCAGAGTCCGCATATTGTGCAGTCGGTCCGCGAGCTTCACGAGGATGACGCGGATGTCGTCCACCATCGCCAGGAGAAGCTTGCGAAAGTTCTCCACCTGCTTCTCCTTCTTCGAGGAGAACTGGATCTGACTCAGCTTGGTCACGCCATCGACCAGGCTGGCGATGTCCTCTCCAAAGAGTTCCCGAATCCGCTCCACAGTGGTCAGGGTGTCTTCGACTACATCGTGAAGCAGGCCCACGGAGACGCACACAACATCCAGTTGCATATCGGCCAGGATGGCGGCAACCTCAACTGGATGAGAGAAATAGGGCTCCCCGGATTTCCGAACCTGGTCCTGGTGGGCTTTTTCTGAAAAGCGGTACGCGTCCCGCAGGGGATCCAGGTCGGCCCTCGGCGCGTAGGCTCCCACTTTAGCGCAAAGTTCTTCAAGACTCAGCATTCAAGGACCCGTGTCAAGTGTAGCATCTCGGTGCCGCTTGCCAGCAGTTTCTTCAGTGCTGGGGCTCGCCGAAAGGCTGGATTTCTGAGATCCTGTCAGGCACAAAAAAAGGCGGCCCGGAAGGCCGCCCCAAAATCACACTCTGCTGGCAGTCCGTGGGTGAAAGCCGCGCGCGGTCGCGCGCCAGGGATCTGTGTTCGCTGGCAAGCCACGGGCTGCTAGGCTGCTACTGTCCCTGAGTACCCCCGAAGCTGTGACGAGCACGCTCCGCTTCTTCTTCCTGGCGCTTTCGCAACTCGAGAGCCTGCAGAGCGAGTTTGTCGGCTTCGATTTGCCACTTGCGCTTCTCTTCCTCATCCGCGGCGAGATAAGCCCGCTCCCGGTACATCAAGTTCAGATACTGGAGGGCATCGGTGTACTCATCATCGACCTCCAGGGCTTGCTTCAGAGCCTCGACTCCTTCATCTACGAGCTGGGCGACTCGGATCTTGTCTTCTTCCTCGAGAAAGCTGACTGCGTCTCCGTTGATGCCCGTCTCGTCATGAGCAAGCTTCCAATTGATGGTTCCGATTCCGTAAAAGGGCTCGGGGTTGTCGGGATCGACTTCCACTCGCTTTCGGTACCAGTCCTTGGCTTGCTCAGGTTCGTCGTTACCACCGTAGATACCGGCGATGTTGGCCATGGCGTTGATGTTGACCGGATCCTTCTGAAGGACCTCTTTGAACGTTTCGATGGCCCTTTCAGCGAAAGCGGCGTTCGCTTCGGTATAGACACCGGGTAACCACTGGGAACGGTACGTGGTGGCCAGGTAGAGCTGCGCGTTCAGTAGCTCAGGATCGTACTCGATCGCCAGCCTGAAGTGCTCGATCGCCACCTCATAGTGCTCACTCCGGTAGGCCTTAACACCTTTGTTCAACTGATCCCTGGCTCTCAGCTGATTGAACATTCCACAGCCAGTCATCGACAGCGCCAGGCTGATCAGTAAAGCGGGCAAAAACCGGGACAATGGGCTCTTCTTCATCTTCACAATCTCTGGGTCAGGGTCTTGCTGTCATGAGTCCAATGTCGCCGACGCCCGCTCCTTTGGCTAAATCGATCACCCGGATCACGTCTCCAAACGGGAGCTCATCATCAGCTTGCACGAACAGGTTCTTATTGGCGCGGGCGCTGTAGATATCGAAGAGGCGTGTCCCCAGCTGGCTCAATGGGACCGGGTCCTGGTTGATGGATATCTCACCCTCAAGAGTGACTGCCACCACGATGGCGTCCGACTTGATCACCACGTTCTCAGGGAGATCCTCGGGGGGCTTGTCGGGAACTCGGGCTCTCAAGTCGTACTGAGTCGTCGGCTGAATCACCATAAAGATGATGAGAAGCACCAGAAGGATGTCAATGTACGGAGTGATATTGATGTCCGATTTGGGGCCACTAATGTTGCCCGATGACATGGCCATGTCTAGTTACCTCCCCTGCTGCCGCTCACGGTCTACGAGAAGCCCGACCCGCTCAACTCCTGCCTCGCGTGACTTGTTCACAATGCTGACAATCATCCCGTAGGGGGCGGCTACGTCACTTTTTATGAAGAGCGGCTTCTCGGGAGCCAATGCCGCTCGCGTCGTCAGTTCGTCGAGGAGATCCTCGGGAGCCACGGGCTGGTCATTCACATAGATTTCCTGACCCCGAGTGACGGTTACAGTGGTGGCCTCCTTGCCCTCCACTTCGGGGGCTTCCTGCGCATTTCGGGCCTTGGGCTTATTGACCGCGATGCCCTCCTGGAGCAAAGGCGTGGTGATCATGAAAATGATCAGCAGCACCAGCATGATGTCGGCCATCGGCGTGACATTGATGTCCGAGGTGACTTCGCTGCTGCTGCTGCCGCCACTACTCATGCCCATCTTTGACAGCCCTCCTCTTCAGGAAATAGTCGATCAACTCGGAGGATGAGTTGTCCATCTCCACGACGAAAGATTCGATCTTGGAGGTGAAATAGTTGTACATCCATACGGCCGGAACCGCCACGAAAAGACCAAACGCGGTGGCCACAAGGGCCTCCGAGATCCCGCCAGCGACCGCTGCCAGGCCCATGCCTTCCGCCTTACTCATTCCCGTAAACGCGTTGATGATCCCTACGGTAGTGCCGAACAAGCCTACGAAGGGAGCCGTTGAACCAACCGTTGCCAGCCCCCCCAGTCCCCGTTTGAATTCTTCAACACCGAGCGCGGTGGCTCGCTGCAAAGCCCGCTTGGAGGCGTCGATCGTCTGGCCGGAGATCGAGGTGCCACCCTCGTGGGCCTGGAATTCTTGTAATCCGGCATGCACCACCTTGGCCAGATGGCTCTTGTTGTACTGCTCAGCAATCTCCAGAGCTTCCCGCAAGTTCCCTCTCCCGAGCGCCTCGGCTACTGCGGGAGCGAACTCTCGCGACTGATTCCGAGCTGCCCGGTAGGTGAAGAATCGCTCGACCATCACTCCGATGGACCAGACGGACATGACGCCCAGTAAGACCACAACGGACTGGGCAAGGTAGCCCATTTGACCCCACATCTCCACTAAATCCATGTCTTAAACCTCCGTTACAGCCTCATGAAGTTTTGATCAGTTGTTATCGTGGTTTGTAAAAAGCGAGTACTGAATTCGAATACTTTACCTGAGGACGAAATTCACAGTCACCGTAGCGATAACCGGCACTGGTTCACCGTTTAGCAGTGTCGGTGAGTACCTCCACTGGCTCACTGCGTCAATTGCAGACTGATTCAAGAGCGGGTGTCCACGGATGAGCTTGACCTCTTCCACCATCCCCTGCTCATTCACGGTCACCTGAAGCAGGACGATACCTGCCACACGGGCCCTCTTGGCCAGCTCTGGGTAGGTCGGGTCGATCTTCTGAATCAGCTTGGAGTTCTGCACGTTCCCACCCACTCGGATGGCCACCTTGGGCTTAGGTGGCGGCGGCGGCGGCGGAGCACCCGTAACTCCCCCGAGTACACCCCCGGCTACCCCTCCAGGAACACCTCCCACAACTCCACCAGGAATTCCTCCGGGCACTCCTTGCCCGGAAATGTTCACACTGGACATGACCGGTATATCGTCTACGGGCGGTGGAATTTCCTTGGGGATCTCGGTCGGAGCCGTGAACTGGTTTGGATCCAACCTGACCACCTGGACCTTCTGCACGGGACGCGGCGCGGCAGGTGGTGGTGGGGGCGGGGGCGGCGGGGGAGGTGGCGGCGGTGCCGCCAGGAAAGTCAGCAGCTCATTTTCGGGAAGAGCGTCATAGTAAATCAGCGGGATGAGAACAATGACCGCCAGTACTATGGAATGTACCACCAGCGAGACGAAGAAAGTCCCCGACTTTCTTCTTTCGCTGCCATAAGAAGATTCGATCAGTTCCTCAAACATCCGGCTGCCTTTCCTTCTTGATCGACCCCTCGCGGACGTGAAGTTCCCGTGAAGTGAACTTCTCTCCGCACAGGGCGGTGATGTTACTACCCGTCTCCTGGCGAGTCAAGCTTCCATTTGGGACACACCTCACTGCTCAAAACTGCATCAAAAAATGATTTTCACATCCCTTAGTACTCATGTGGCCCGAGCCTGCCTTCTCTCCCGCAGGGCCTGCCACGCGTGAACAATAGGACTGGCAATCGCCACGGACGAATAGGTCCCGACGAGAACCCCGACGGCCAGGGCGAACGAAAAGCCGTTCAGTACCTCCCCACCCTTCAGATACAGGGCCATGACCGCCAGAAACGTCATACCCGAAGTGAGAATCGTGCGGTTCAGAGTCTGATTGATGCTGGTATTGATCACGGAAGCGAAATCAGTGCGCCGCATCAGCCTCAGGTTCTCGCGCACACGGTCGAACACGACAATCGTGTCGTTAATGGAATATCCCATCAGAGTGAGCAGGGCAGCGACTACGGTCAGAGAAATCTCCTTGCTGAAAAGCGAGAAAAACCCCAGGGTGATCAAAACGTCGTGGAACAGGGCCACGATCGCCGCCAGACCGTAGGCGATCCCCTTGAAGCGAAACCAGATGTACAGCACGATCCCGATCAGCGAGAAAATGATCGCGTTTTGGGCCTTCTTCTGCAACTCTCGACCCACCTTTGGACCTACGCTCTCGACACTCAGAACATTGAAACTGCCCAGATAAAAATGGTCTTTCAGTATGCGCGCGATATTCTCCGGAAGCCCCATCTCGTCAAACTGAGCCTCGCTCTGGACGATGCCGCCATTGGCCGTGCGGTAGTCGATCACCTGCCGGGCCAGCTGCACCGGGCTCGGATCCTCACCCTCCGTCAGCTCAGCCATCAGGTTCCCCGACACATCTTCCTGACAGTCCCGACCGTCAAGAACATTTCGAAAGCAACGCGTCAACGCGAAGGCGCTGGTATTGTTCAGATCGAGCCGATTTGCCGGCATATCGCCGTCAAACTCCTCTTTGAGAGTCACAGACACCTGTCGACTGTCCTCGTTCAGATCTCTTTCGGCTTCGTCGGCGACTCGGGAGAGTCGGATCTGCAGCTGATTCTTGGAAGGATCGTCGAAGCGCGTGACCCCCTCGGCGTTCAAGTCTGCAGCCGACAGGACTCTTCGAACTCTTTCGATATCGGGCGCTTCCTTGAATTTCACGTAGACCAGCGTTCCTCCGGTGAAATCAATGCCCAGGTTCAGACCGCGCCCCAGCAGGGAGGCTGCACCGACAGCAGCCAGCAGCGCGGACATCGCTATGAAGAGCCACTTGAATCTGAGCCATTCGATCTTCGCATCTTTGACGATATCCATTTCAGCCCGGTTGCTCCAAAATATAGTTACTCCAGCTGCTTTTTTGTTCCGATCTAATATAGAAAGCTAAATCGAAAGCCGGGCCACTCCCCGGCCCTGCAGAAAAAGATTGAAAACGGTGCGGGATACAAAGGTGGCAGTAAAAATGTTGGCCACCAGACCGATCGCCAGAGTGACGGCAAACCCTTTCACGGGCCCGGTTCCAAACTGATAGAGAAAGACGGCTGCTACCAGGGTCGTAATATTGGTGTCAATGATGGTGGAGAACACCCGGTCAAAACCTGCTGCTACGGCACTCTTCACAGTCTTGCCGGAACGTAACTCCTCCTTGATCCGTTCAAAGATCAGAATGTTGGCATCCACCGCCATCCCAATCGTCAGAATGACTCCGGCTATTCCCGGAAGGGTCAGGGTTGCACCCAGGTAGGCGAGTGAGCCAGCCAGAAAGAAGAGGTTGAGCGTCAGGCAGAGGATGGCATTCAGCCCCGAGATTTTGTACACGACCAGCATCCCAAGCACGACCAGGACAAGCCCCAAAATCGAGGCATGGAGACCGTTACGGATGGAATCGGCCCCCAGCGAAGGACCAATTTGCCGGTTTTCGAGAAACCTGATACTGGCGGGCAGTGCACCCGAGCGCAGGACCAGAGCCAGATCTTCCGCCTCCTGGCGGGTGAAGGTTCCTGTGATCCGGGCTGACTCCTGACGGATCGCCCCCTCGATGCGGGGAGCCGATCGAATCAGGTCATCCAGAACAATGGCCAGCAACCGGTTCACATTCGCAGCAGTGACCTCGCTGAAGAGCCGGACTCCTTCGCCGTTCAGAAAAAAGGCGACTTCCGACCTTCCGGTATAGGGGTCTTCCGACCGCTGTGCGTTCTTGAGGTGGCGACCCGTGATGGCAGCGGCTTTCTTGGCCACCATGTAGGCATCGGGAATGCTCCCGTCCGGCGCCGCCCGATCACGGTCTTCCATCTTGTGAACTTCATAATCGTCCGGAATCTTCCCTCCAAATGCCTGGGCGGCCAGAGCCGGCGAGGGGAATGTCTCCTGATGCTCGGGGTGCACAAGTTTCAACTCGAGATTGGCTGTTTGACCGATGAGTTCTTTTACGCGCTCAAAGTCTTCGACTCCGGGAAGCTCGATGACGATCTGGTCCTTCACCTCGCCACTCCCGTACACGGCAATGGTGGGCTCGCGGACCCCGTACTGGTCAATCCTCTTCTGGATGACCTCTCGAGCCTGACGAACCGTGAGTTCCAGCAGACCTTTTCGCGCCGAGGCCTGCATCGTAAGGCGGAACCCGTCACTGCTGGACCCGGTCAGGGACCAGTTGATGGTATTTTCCAGTTCGTCCCGGGCAACACTGTCCTGGGCATCTGGAACTCCCGTGACTTCGATCTTCAGGCCTTCCGTGACCGCAACCTGATCGAAAGCGATTTCTTTGTCGGTCAGCCCGCCGGCAATGCGCTCGCGCACCTGGTCGATTTCGGCCTCCATAGCCTCGCTGGTCTCGACCTGGACGATGAGGTGAATTCCTCCCTGCAGGTCCAGTCCCAGGTTGATGCCCTTCAGCCGCCAGACGAGGCCGCTTCCCGCCACCAGCAGAATGATCAACAGGAGTCGGTACTGTGTCGTCCGGTTCATGTTTTACGCTCTAGTGGAGTACATACACTACTTGGCGGCAGTCTCATCAGGCTGGCTTTGAAGTGAGGCGATTGCGTTTCTGGAGACCTTGATCTTAATCTGATCGCTGATCCTGAGCATGATAATGTGCTCCTTGACATCCACCACTGTCCCATAAACCCCACCGGTTGTGATGACTCGATCCCCCTTTTCCAGCCCGGCAATCATCGTCTCCAGACTCTTTTGGCGCTGACGGATAGGGCGATACATGATGAAGTAGAAGATCAGGATGATCAGTGCAATCGGAAACAAACTGACCACTGAGCTTGCCCCCGATCCGGCACCCTGCTGGGCCAAGAAAAACCCCATGGAAGAGACGCTCTCCAAACAAAAAAACAGAGTATAGCAGAGTTCAGCAACCTGAGGAATATTGCTCTCTGAAGTCCCGAGCAAACGAATCAAGGCCGCCCAGCTCAATCGTTTTCCGCATGTTGCTCATCATTTCCAGATAGAAGTGAAGGTTGTGAAAGGTGTTGAGCATGCTGCTCAGAATCTCGCGCGAGACAAAGAGGTGGCGCAGATAGGCTCGCGAGTAGCGGGCACACACGAAGCACTCACAGTTGGGGTCAACCGGCCGCTCATCATCCCTGTACCGTGAATTCTTGATTCGCAGCTGTCCACATCTGGTAAACAACATCCCGTTTCGGGCATTCCGGGTCGGAAGGACGCAATCGAACATGTCCATTCCCAGCTCCACAGCCCGCAGCAGATCCAGAGGAGTTCCCACTCCCATCAGATAACGAGGCTGATCGGGCGGCAGTTCATCGGAAAGCTGGTCCAGGATCTCGAACATCAGGTCCCTGGGTTCACCAACACTGAACCCGCCCAGAGCCAATCCCTCAAACCCGATCTCGTTGAGGTTCCCCAGGCTCTCCCGCCGCAGGTCGAGATAGACACTCCCTTGCATGATTCCAAAAAGAGCCTGACGCTGATCGGTGTGTGTCGAGCGGGAGCGCTGGGCCCAGTGCATTGATCTCCGCATCGATTCCCGGGCTTGGGCCGGCGTCACCGGATAGGGTGTGCACTCATCGAAAGCCATGATGATGTCGGCGCCGAGCTGTTGCTGGATCTGAACGGAGAGCTCCGGAGTAATGAAGTGGGCACTCCCATCCAGATGGGATCGAAACTTGACACCCTCTTCCGAGATGCGGGCCAGCTCGCGGTGGCTGAAGACCTGGTATCCGCCACTGTCAGTCAGGATTGCCCCCTTCCAGCTCATAAACTGATGCAAGCCTCCACTTCTTGCGATCAAGTCTGAGCCGGGCCGGAGATAGAGGTGATACGTGTTGGAAAGAAGGACTTCAGCCCCCAGCTCCTGCAGCCATTCCTGAGTCATTGCCTTGACGGTCCCTGCCGTCCCGACCGGCATGAAGACGGGCGTCCGGACTCGCCCGTGACCGGTCTCCAGAGTCCCGGTACGGGCCCGACCGTCCCGATGATGGACGCTGAACTGAAAACTCATCCAGCCCTGCGAGGAACTATACAGCCAGTTCGAAAAGACTGCGGTTGTTTGAGAGGAACAGTTTTGAGCCGTCTGGACTGTAGGCGAGTCCAACCATCATGGGAGCCGCGATGGTGTGTTCCAGGCCTCCGTTAGAGAGGGTAAAGACGCCCCTCGTTCCCCGGTAAGAGGCTGCAATCTGCAGGTTCCCGTCGGGACTGAAGGCCATACCCTGAGGTCGTCCCAGTCCCCGGAAAACGACCTGGGGGTCGCCGTCGTCACCGATCCTGTAGATGCAATCCTGGGTCGAGAGAGTGGGGCCTGAAACATACAGATTGTTGTCGGGGGACATGGCAAAGTGATAGGCGGAGATGCTCGGCTCCAGCTCCGAAAACACCGAGACACTCCGGTCCCCGGCCACCCTGTAAACAAGACCACCGCGGTCACCAACGAAAAGATTTCCAGCGGAGTCAAAGGCCAGTCCCGTGGCCAGGCCCAGCCCATCGGCATACTTCTCAACCCGCTTGTCCAGTGTGGATCTGTACGCAGTCCCCGTGTGCCGGCTTGTAATGTACAGACACTCATCGGGCCCCAAAGCCAGTCCAGTTGGATTCATGATCTCGGCAAGAAAGGGCTCTTTGGTTCCATCGCTGGCGATCACGAACACGCTGAACGGAACTTTCTCGCCTCGCGTTCCGCTGAAGGTGACGTAAATCCTTCCTTCGTTGTCAACCACCGGATTCCCCACCGAATGCAAGTCGGTTACCAGAAGGTGACCCACTGTGATCTCCGTGACGTCGTGGTCTTCTCCAGAGACAACTTCAACCTGTCCGCCCAAAGGACTTTCGGGCACTCTCACCGTCAACCGGGAAGGAGAAGCTGCCACCGTGCTGGCCGGCTCTCCGCCGATGGAGATCTCCACTTCGGCGGGATTCGACAGTCCCTCAACTCCGATCTGAATAACTCCTCCGGGTAGAGCCAGTCTTGGCTGCACCGACGTGATGCGCATGGGGCCCAACTATAACATGCAATTACGAACCTCAATTTTGACTCGGAACTGAAGCGCCCGGCCAACCACCATGCTAGACTGGTCTCTTTGGTTTATGCCGGAAAAGAGATCAGGAGAGAGTCCCATCACTGTTCGGGGGGCCGAACAGAACAACCTCAAGAACATCGACGTCACGATTCCTGACAACCGGCTCACTGTCATCACAGGAGTGAGCGGTTCGGGGAAATCCACCCTGGCCTTCGACATCCTCTACGCAGAGGGTCAGCGGCGTTATGTGGAGTCGCTGTCGGCCTACGCCAGACAGTTCCTGGAGAGACTCCAAAAACCCCGGGTCAAGGAGATCATCGGGATCCGTCCGGGAGTCTCCATCCGGCAGAAGAACACCACCCGAAACCCCCGCTCGACGGTCGGTACAGTTACGGAGATCTACGATTACCTGCGGCTCCTCTATGCTCGTGTGGGCCAGATCTGCTGCCGTTCCTGCCAGCGGCCGGTTCGACGTGATACTTCCGATCATGTCGTCGAGGAACTGTTGGAACTCCCGGAGGGAACGCGGCTGACACTCGTCTTTCCCTACGAACTCAGCAGATTGGACCTGAACAGTTATTCGAAGAGAGGACTGTCAGCCCCTGCGCTCGTGGAGAACCTGGTTCGACATGGCTACCATCGTCTGCTGCTGAATGCCGAGGAGCCCGGCAAGATCCTGCAGCTGCCGGGGCATGTGGCCCTCACTGAGAATCAGCTGAAGATGTCGCGGATCCTGATCGACCGGCTGGTGGTGGGTGCTGATGTCGCAGACCGACTGGCCGATTCGATCGAATCCTGCTTTGCCGAGGGAAACGGAGTCGTCGAAGTTCTGATGGCCGCTCCCAGCGGCTCCCCTGAGGTCCTGCACTTCAGTGAACGTCTTGAGTGCCAGTACTGCCAGATCAGTTACCGCGAGCTCGAACCGCGCCTTTTTTCCTTCAACAATCCTTACGGAGCCTGTCCCACCTGCCAGGGCTTTGGAAACACCATCAGCATCGATCCCGATCTGGTAGTCCCGGACTGGTCTGTCTCGATCAACGATGGCCCGGTCGCGCCCTTTACGAAGCCGAAGTACAAAGGCTTTCAAAGGCACCTGGTGGACTTCGTCCGGGATCAGGGGATCGACCCTGCAACAAGTTACGCTGACCTGCCGGATGCCGTCCGCACTCGGATCTGGGATGGGACGGATTCCTTTCCCGGCGTCAAGGGCTTCTTTCGCTATCTGGACCGCAAGAAGTACAAAATGCACGTCCGGATCCTGATCAGCCGCTACCGTGGTTACACCCGCTGTCCAGACTGCTCCGGCGAGCGACTCTGTCCCGACGCCCAGGACGTCACGGTCGGGGCACACCGGATCAGTCAGCTGACAGCATTTCCCATTGCCCGGCTCTGGGATTTCTTTGCCAATCTCGAACTGCCACCCGAGCAACAGACGATCGCCCGCCAGTTGCACGAGCAAATCTCCAAGCGAGTTGAATTCCTGGTCAAAGTTGGTCTGGAGTACCTGACACTCGACCGCCTGACCTCCACTCTGAGCGGTGGCGAAATGCAGAGAATCCACCTGGCTGCCTCGCTCGGATCTGCCCTGATCGGGACTCTCTATGTTCTGGACGAACCCACCGTGGGCCTGCATCCACGAGATGAGCTGAAGCTGATCCACATTCTCCGCCGGCTCAGAGATCTGGGAAACACCGTGGTGGTTGTGGAACATGAGCGGGAAATGATCAGTGCCGCCGATCAGATTATCGACATGGGGCCGGGAGCCGGCGAACTCGGTGGAGAAGTCGTTCACTCCGGAAACCTCCAGTCGTTGCTCGAGAATGCAAACTCGATCACCGGAAAATACCTCAGTCGGGAGCTACGTGTCCCCACGCCTGTGTTTCGCCGCTCCCTGAACCACCGCAGCCTGATCGTACGCGGAGCCCGGCACAACAATCTCAAGAATCTCGAGGTAAAGATTCCCCTGGGACTGCTCACCTGCGTCACCGGTGTGTCCGGTTCGGGAAAGTCCACACTCGTGCAGGACGTTCTCTACGCGGGAATCAAGAAATTGCGACATGAATGGAAGGCGGAGGTCGGGGCTGTTGATTCCATCGAGGGTTGGGAGTTCCTCAGCGATATCCTGCTGGTCGACCAGTCGCCGATTGGAAAAACACCCCGCTCCAACCCGGTTACATATCTGAAAGCCTTTGACGACATCCGGAAGATCTTCGCCTCGTTAAGAGAAGCAAGAGCTCGCAACTTCGGTCCCGGTCACTTCTCTTTCAACGTCCCCGGGGGGCGCTGTGAGGTCTGTCAGGGGGCCGGGATCGAGACCATCGAGATGCAGTTTCTGGCTGACGTCCAGCTGGTCTGCGAAGAGTGTCGGGGCAAGCGTTACCAGAAGAAGCTCCTGGAAGTCAGCTACAAGGGAAAGAACATCGACCAGGTCCTAAGCCTGACGGTTTCCGAGGCCAGAAGGTTTTTTGCGGATCACACTGCACTGCTCCGAAAACTCCGCCAGCTCGAGGAAGTCGGCCTGGGCTATTTGAGATTGGGTCAACCCGCCACCACGCTCTCCGGCGGCGAGGCTCAGAGAATCAAGCTGGCATCCTATATGGCACGCCGGACGAAAGGGCACCCCCTCTTTATTTTTGACGAGCCCACAACCGGGCTTCATTTTGACGACATCGGCAAACTGCTCCGTGCTTTCAACCGAATCACAGCCGCGGGAGGCTCAGTCATTGTGATTGAGCACAACCTGGATGTCATAAAATGTGCAGACTGGATCATCGATCTCGGCCCGGAAGGCGGTGAACGGGGAGGGCGTCTGGTAGCCGAGGGGGCACCGGAAGCCATTGCGGCCAGTGAGAACTCTCACACCGGTCAGTTTCTGAGAAATATCCTCGAGGAAGAGAAACCATGAGGATTCTGTTCGTGGGCGATATTGTCGGAAAGGGAGGTCGTCGGGTGCTGCGCGAGCAGCTGGCCCGCCTTCAGTCCCTTCACCGTGTGGATTTCACGATTGTCAATGTGGAGAATGCAGCCGGTGGGTTCGGTCTGACGCCGAATCTTGCCCGCCAGATGTTTGACCTGGGAGTGGATGTCATGACCTCTGGCAACCACATCTGGGATCAGAAAGACATCTACCCTTTCCTGGATCAAGAACCTCGCCTTCTGCGTCCTGCCAACTATCCAAATAGCCTGCCCGGAAAGGGCGTCTTGACAACTGACAGCTCGATTGGAATACCGGTCGCTGTCATCAGTCTTCAGGGCAGGGTCTTCATGCCCAGTATCGATTGTCCATTTCAGGCCGCGGAACAAATTCTGGCACGCCTTCCGCAAGAAGTAACCGTGGTCGTTGTCGACTTTCACGCAGAGGCCACCTCGGAGAAGATGGCCATGGGATGGTTTCTGGATGGGAAGGTGTCCGCCCTGATCGGAACACACACACATGTACCCACGGCCGATGCCAGGGTTCTCCCCGGCGGAACCGCCTACATGACGGATGCGGGGATGAGCGGTTCCTATGAGTCGGTAATCGGCATGTCTCGGGAGCGGGCCATCGAACGATTCTTAACCGGCCTCCCGGGTCGCCTGCAGCCCGAGACGGCGCTGCCACAGTTGTCCTCTCTGGTCCTGGAGGTGGATCCGGCTACCGGAAAGGCCAGGTCCATCGACTACCTCGGTCTGATCAGTTAGTCGAGGAACGCGGTTACTTGGCGTAGTCAACGGCTCTCATCTCACGGATCACAGTAACCTTGATCTGGCCCGGGTATTTTACTTCCTTCTCGATCCTTTTCGCGATGTCTTTGCTGATCCAGAAGGCCTGCTCATCGGATACCTCGCTGCTCTCGACAATGATTCTGACTTCCCTCCCGGCCTGGATAGCAAAAGCCTTGGCGACACCCTGGAAAGAAGACGCGATCTCCTCCAGCTGCTCGAGGCGTCGGACATAGTTCTCCAACACCTCGCGCCTGGCCCCGGGTCTGGCTGCTGAAACCGCGTCGGCAGCCTGCACGAGTATGGCCTCAATCGTGTCGAACGGGACATCAAAGTGGTGGGCCTCCACGGCATGAATCACTTCCGGAGCCTCGCCGTACTTCTTGACCAGTTCCAGGCCGAGTTGAAGGTGAGTTCCGGTGAGTTGCTGATCCACTGCCTTGCCGACGTCGTGAAGGAGGCCCCCGCGGACGCACACTCGGGTGTTCGCTCCGACCTCTTCCGACATCAGGCCCGCAAGAAAAGCGACCTGGCGGCTGTGGGCCAGGGCATTCTGACCATAGCTGGTGCGATACTTGAGTCGTCCCACATGCACCAGAAGCTGCTGATGCATGTCATGGATACCGAGTTCGAAGGCAGTCTGCTCCCCTTCCACAAGCAGCGCCTTGTCCATCTCGTCCGAAACCTTGCTGACAACTTCCTCAATCCGCGCCGGATGAATGCGTCCGTCCTGGATCAGCTTCTCGATCGCCTGCCTGGCGATCTCCCGGCGCAGGGGATCAAAAGCCGACAGGATCACGGCCTCGGGGGTGTCATCCACGATCAGGTCCACCCCGGTAGCCTGTTCCAGGGCTCGAATATTCCGTCCCTCCCGACCGATGATGCGGCCTTTCATGTCATCGCTGGGAAGGTCTACAACCGAAACAGACGATTCCACCACGTGCTCGGCGGCGCAGCGCTGGATCGCCTGTACGACGATCTTGCGGGCCGTAATCTCCGCTTTCTCACGGGCTTGGTCCTCGATTCTCCTGGCCAGCAGAGCGGCGTCGCCACGGGCCTCCTCCGCAATCGCACTCGAGAGCTTCCTCTTGGCCTCCTCCGCGGTGATCCCGGCGAGCGATTCCAGTCTTTGCACCTGCTCCATGCGCAATTCATTCAGCTCGCTTCTCAGGTTCTCTGCTTTTCGCTGCTCCAATTTAAGCTTCTCACGGGCGTCCTCCACCTCACTCTGCTTCCGCTGGAAGGACTCCTCCTGACGCTGCAGAGACCTTCGAGTTTCCCTGGATTCTTTCTCAACAACTTCCAGGTCGCGCTTCTTGTCTCGAATCTCAGACTCCGCATCGGTTCTCCAGCCCAGGATTTCTTCGCGGGCCTCCAGCAGCCGTTCTTTCTTGACTCGCTCGCCCTCTTCCAGAGCACCCTTGCGCAGTTCTTCTGCTCTGGCTTCAGCATCGGCCAGCTTGCCTTGGATGACTCGAGTTTTGAGATAGAACCAGATCAAGAAGGCAGCGCCCAGGACGACCGGGATCAGCCATTCAGACGACGGATCCAACATAACAACTCTCCATGGGAGGGCCTGTTGGGAAAAAAAGAAGCGCCCTGCTCAGCCGTGTGGCCGTGAAGATTGAACCTGCACCAAGCAGGTGGGAAATCTACCCTCGACTGCGCACAGTCGCGGGACGCGAAATCCCAAGTAGAAACTGTTGGCTCAATTTCTACTGAACCATCACGGGCCTCGCAGGGAGCAAGGAAGTGTATCCCAGGCTCGCGAGCGGCGTCAACTTGAGTTCACCTCTTGAAACGGCGAAGTCAGAAGCTCTGTGAGGCGGCTGGTGGACTCCGAAACACGACGCTCGAATTGCTCCAGTTCCTCACGTGACGAGAGGTAATCGTCAGCGATGTTCAAAGCCGCCAGAATAGCGATCTTCAAGGTATCCACGGTAAGAGTCTGCTCGACCAGTTCCGACATCTTCTCATCGACGTATCTGGCCAGCTCGTGAACGTATTCCGGATTGTCTCCGCTTCGGACCCGAAAGGTCTGATCGAAGATCGTTACCGTGGTTACCTGTTCCTGTACCGGTTCCATGTGGGTCACCTGGCTGGTCCCCAGCTTTCGGCTAGCCCTGATCCTTTTCCAGGGTAGCCAACGAGTTCAGCATTCTCTCGACACTGGACAGAGCCTTTTTCCGATCCTTTTCCAGTAACTTCACCTGATCACACTTTCCACGAAAATCCCTTTCAAGCACCTCCAAATCCTGTTGCAATTCGGTTACCTGCCGCCTGAGATTCAGGTTATCTTCGCGGATACTGCGAAACCGTTCAACAAGTTGAACGGCGACCTCTTCAACTTCAGTGAGGATTGTCTTCTCAGCAACCGACATGGGCAGCAAGTTACGAACGAGCCTCAATGCGAAAACGAGCGGACAATTCAGCAAACACCTGCTGGCTGAATCCGTTCGCCTCGTCTTGCGTCAAGGTCCGTTCCAGGTTTGCGAAAGTTAGCCTTACAGTCAGGCTAATCTTTCCGACGGGAAGCTTTAGGCCTCGATAGAGATCAATCAGATGAACACCCCGAAGTTCGGGGATATTCAATTGTTGAGCAACTTCTTCAATTCTATCGAAATCAATCCCCGTGTCAACCACGAAGGAGAGATCGGATTCCACAGACGGGTATTTCTGGATTTCCTGAAAACTTGGGTCCAGCAAGGGTTTACTGTAAAACGGATCAAGTGATAACTCGGCTACGACCAGCGGCTTCGAAATGCGCAGAGGATGCCGCAAGTGAGCCGCAAGTGTTCCCAGGAGCCCCACCTCCCGGCCGTCCAGTTCCACCGAGATTCCGCTCCCTTCCTCGAGAAACATCCGCTCCGTCTTTCGATATCTGACAGTCCCGCCCAATCCGTAGGTCAGAGAAGACACCACGCCCTTTAGATGGAAAAGAGAGAAGACCCGATCGTCCCCTGGACTTTGCCAGTGAAGGGCATGACTCAGGCCGGTGGCCGCCAGCCCCAGGCGGGTTTCCTCGGCAATCCCCTGAGAGGCCATTCGGAAGACCTTCCCCAGTTCGAATAGCTTGACTTGCGTTCTTCCACGATAGGTGTTGCGCCGGATCGACTCCACAAGACCGGGCAGCAGACCCTTCCGCAAATGGGTATGTTCCTCGGTGAGCGGGTTTTCCACCGCCACCATGTCGGTCGGCTCCTCCCAGAAGCCTTTTTCCCTTTCGGGATCCGTGAAAGCCACATTGATCGCCTCCGAAAAACCCTGTCCGACCAGGAGCTCAATCAGAGGACGCTGTTTTTTCCTGGTTGAAAGGAACGCTCCAGTTCCCTTGCTGACGGGAAAAGTACTCTCAACTCGATCATAGCCGTGGTGACGCAGCACTTCTTCGACGAGGTCGGCTTCCAGGGCAACATCACCGCGGAAGCCCGGCGGTACCACCTCCCAGTCGCCGCCCTCTCCATCCACTTCGAATCCCAGGAAACCCAGAATTCTCTCGACTTTTTCGTCCTCGATATCAATGCCGGTGACCTGGCGGATGCGTCCGGAAGTCAGAGGGATAGCGGTCCTTTGAATCGGCTCTGGATACTCGTCGAGCACCGGGCCCCGACAGTGGGAACCTACGGCGATCTCCTCGATCATGCGGCTGGCCAGGTGGAGACCCAGGGGCGGCAGATCCGGATCACTGCCCCGCTCAAAGCGATAGGAGGCCTCCGTACTGACTCCCAGTCGCTTGGAGGTGCGGCGTACCTGGAGAGGACTGAAGTAGGCGCTCTCCAGGAGGACAGTCGATGTTTCTCCGCTGACTTCATTCTCGAGACCTCCCATGACCCCGGCGACCGCCACCGGCTGCCTGGCATCACAGATCATCAGCATCTCGTTGTCCAGCTCCCGCTCTTCACCGTCCAGAGTCTTCATTCTTTCGCCGGGCCGAGACCTGCGAACCAGGATCGATCCTCCTTCCAGCCGCTCGAAATCAAATGCATGAAGGGGTTGCCCGATGTGGAGCATGACATAATTCGTAATGTCGACGACGTTGTTGATGGGCCTCTGCCCCAGACCCTCCAGCCGCTGCTGCAACCAGCCGGGCGAGCTCTCCACCTTGACGTTTTCAATCAGGCGTGCGGTGTATCGAGGGCACAGGTCGATATCCTGAATCGCGACCGACGCCGGGTTCTCTTGATCCCCTCCCGGCGGAGGAGTCAAATCGGGAAGCTGCAGCGTCACTCCGTAATGAGCACCGAGTTCCCGGGCAATACCCCGGTGATTCAGACAATCCGGCCGGTTGGCATGAATCTCGAGGTCATACACAACGTCCTGGCCGTACTCCTCCCAATCTTCCAAGGCAAACCCGATCCGGGCCAGGGCGATCGCAACCTCATCCGGAGATCGGTCTTCAGCCCTCAGGTCGAGAAAGTCACAAAGCCAATTGTAAGAGACCTTCATGGAGTGGCCTTTTCACTAGCAGCCCGTGGTGAAAGTCCCACGGGCTGCCACAACGGTCGACGCTTCAAAACTGCTTCAGGAACCGCATATCGTTCTCGAAAAGCAGACGCATATCATGAATCTGGTACTTGAGCAGGGCCAGTCGATCAATCCCCATTCCCCATGCAAACCCGGTGTAGCGTCGGGGGTCGTATCCGACTTTCTCAAACAGCCGGGGATGAACCATGCCGGCTCCCAGAACTTCGATCCAGCCCGTCCGCTTACACACCCGACACCCCTCACCCTTGCAGAAGGGGCAACTGATATCCACTTCTGCGCCGGGCTCCACAAAGGGAAAATAGCTAGGACGCAGTCGAATCTCGGTCGTCTTCAGGAATAGTGCTTTGAGGAACATCTCGAGTGTTCCCTTGAGATCGGCGAAGGTAATACCTTCGTCCACAACCAGTGCTTCCAGTTGATGAAACATCGGGCTGTGGGTGGCATCTACGGCGTCGCGTCGGAAGACCCTGCCCGGAACGGCAATGCGAAGAGGCGGCGTCCGCTGCTCCATCGTCCGGATCTGCACCGGTGAGGTATGGGTTCGTAAGAGCATTCGCCCCGGGAGGTAGAAAGTGTCTTGACTGTCCCTGGCCGGGTGTCCCTCCGGAATATTCAGGGCTTCAAAGTTGTAGTACTCAGACTCAACCTCCGGTCCGCCAATGAGTTCGAAGCCCATTCCGACGCAGATCTCCTCCATCTCTCGGGCCAGTCTTCGCAGAGGATGGATGTGACCGACTTCCACGGGGACTTCCGGAAGAGTTCTGTCCAGCCTCTCGTCGCCGGAGACTGCCTCTGTTATTTCCAGCTCTCCCTTGCGGCCGGCCAGGGCCTCCTGTACCCGCCGCCGGAGGTCGTTGAGCGCCTGTCCAATAGCCGGGCGATCTTCTTTCGGAGCGCTTCCGAGGCCACGCAACTGCAGCGTAACGCGGCCCCGCTGGCGACTCAGATACTTGTCTCGGACTTCAGCCAGATCCCGAAGAGAGCCCGCTCTGGAAAGATCGTCGGCGAACTGTCGCCAAATCTCCTCGACCCGATCTGATTGCATGGCTCGGAGTGGAAGTACTAAGGAGGTGAATGCCTCTCAGGCAATAGCCTGACGAGCAGTTTCGGCCAGCTTCTTGAACACTGCATCATCACGGACGGCTATGTCCGCCAGAATCTTGCGGTTCAAATCGAGGCCGGCAACCTTGAGCCCGTGAATAAACTGGTTGTAAGAGAGGCCATTCTGGCGCGCTGCTGCACCGATCCTGGTGACCCACAACCTCCGGAACACCCGTTTCTTACGGCGGCGGTCCCGATAGGAAAAGGCCAGTGACCGCAGGACCTGTTCTTTAGCGGCCCGGTGAAGTTTACTCTTCGTTCCCCAGTAGCCTTTGGCAGCCTTGAGGATCCTCTTTCTCCGCTTAATGCGGGTTGTTCCCCTGGTAACTCTTGACATGTTTCTATCCGATATTCAGCATCGCTTTGACGCGCTTCACGTCAGAAGGTGAGACGAGAGAGGACTTCCGCAGATTGCGCTTCCGCTTCGAAGACTTCTTTGTCAGGATGTGGCTGTGGTGACTGCTGTGCCGGCGAATCTTTCCCGTGCCGGTCAACTTGAAACGCTTGGCAGCGGCTCGTTTCGTTTTTAGTTTCATTTTCTCAACCTGGAGTTCGTTCTGTCTGAGAGGATCATTGACTCTTCTTCGGGGTCAGGATCATCGTCATTGTGTAGCGGTCCATCTTGGGCTGGACTTCGATATCCGCCAGATCCTCCACCTCTTGTGCCAGTCTTCTGAGAATTTCTTCTCCGATCCTGGGATGCGTGACTTCCCTACCCCGAAACATGACGGTTGCCTTCACTTTGTTCTCGGCCTTCAGAAATCGGATCGCATGCTTCTTCTTGAAGTCAAAGTCGTGCGGATCGATCTTCGGTCTGAACTTGACCTCTTTGACATGAATGGTCTTCTGGTGCTTTCTCGCTTCATGGGCCTTCTTACTTTGCTGGTACAGGTACTTTCCGTGGTCCATGATCCGACACACTGGAGGTCTCGCTGTAGGAGCCACTTCAACCAGGTCCAGACCACGCGACTGTGCGATCTCCAGGGCCTCCCTGGGCTTCATGACTCCCAGTTGTTCGCCGTCGTCCGCTATGACCCGAACCTCAGATGCCCGAATCCGCCGATTCACTCTCGCTCTTCTAATAGTCGTCCTCCAAAAAAGGCTAAGTTTACCATTGGGTGGATCGCAACCATATCAGAAAAACTCCGGTCACTCACGCTCCCGGCTCCGTTCTGAGACTCCCGATTCTCATTCTCACTCGGAGCTGACCGTCCTTTCTTCCACCAACTTGCCAACTTTCGCCACGAATTCCTCCACCCTGGAAGGACCCAGGTCGCCCTTCAGGCGATCCCGAACCGAGACATTCTCCAACTCCTCCTCCCGGTCGCCCACGATGAGCATGAAGGGCAACTTCTGCAGTTGCGCCTCCCGGATTTTCAAGCCTACTTTCTCACTTCGCAGATCGGCCCGCACTCTGAGTCCGGCCGCTGCCAGTTGCTCAGTCACTTTTCCGGCATAGTCATGGTGCCGTTCGCTGATGGGCAGGACGAGCACCTGTTCAGGCGCCAGCCAGACCGGAAAAGCACCCCCATAGTGTTCCACCAGAACACCCATGAAGCGCTCCAGAGAACCCAGAAGAGCCCGATGAATCATGATCACATGGTGCTCCCGGGAGTCCGATCCGACATACGTCACGTTAAAGCGCTGGGGCAGGCTGAAGTCGAATTGAAAGGTACTGAGCTGCCAGGACCGACCCAGGGCATCGATCAGGTCGATATCAATCTTGGGACCATAAAACGCAGCTTCGCCCAGCTTTCGCTGGAAATCCCAGCCCTTGCGCTCGAGAGCCTCCGCCAGGACTTTCTCCGCTCTCTCCCAGTCTTCCCGGTTTCCGGCATATTCCTTGGGGCTCTCCGGATCCGACACGGAGAGCGCCACTTCAAAGTCCTCGAATCCGAAGGCGTTGAGAATAAACTCGGCCACATCGAGCGTCTGGATGACCTCTGCCAGAACCTGATCAGGAGTGCAGAAAATGTGGGCATCGTCCTGCGTAAACCCTCGTACCCGCAGCATTCCGTGAAGTGTCCCTGACTTCTCATAACGGTAGACAGTCCCAAACTCGGCAAGCCGCATGGGCAGCTCCCGGTAGCTGCGTTTCGCCGACTGGTAGATCAGGATGTGCCCGGGGCAGTTCATGGGCTTCAGAACGTACTCTTCCTCATCCACAGCCAGCGTGTACATGTGCTCTCGGAAATACTCGTAATGTCCCGAAGTCCTCCACAGATTGCTCTTGGCGATATGCGGCGTATAGACGAACTGGTAGCCCCTGGCCTCCAGCTCCCCGCGCAGAAACTGCTCAACAATTCCCCGAATCACCGCCCCCTTGGGATGCCAGAAAATCAATCCCGGCGCCACTTCCTCCTGGACACTGAAGAGGCCCAGTTCCTTGCCCAGTTTGCGATGGTCTCGCTTGCGCGCCTCTTCGATTCGGGCCAGATAGTCTTCCAGTTCTTCGCGTGTGAAGAAGGCAGTGCCGTAAATCCGCTGGAGTTGTTCCCGGTTCTCGTCGCCTCTCCAGTAGCTCCCGGCGATGGAAAGAAGTTTGAACACACCCAGTTGCCCAGTACTGAGGACATGCGGTCCCGTGCAGAAATCGATGAGCTGTCCCAGTTTGTAGGAGGAAAGAATCTGGTCTGACCTCTCCTCGATCAGCTCGGTCTTGAGCTCCTCGCCCTGAGCCCGAAAGTATTCCATCGCCCCTTCTTTGGATAGAATGCTGGGCTCAAAGGACAGGTTCTCGGTGACAAGCTCCTGCATCCGGGTTTCGATCCTGGACAAGTCCTCATCGGTGAAGCGGTGGGAGGTCTGGAAATCGTAGTAAAAGCCCTCGCTGGTGGGAGGTCCGATCCCCAGATGCACATCCGGGTAAAGATCTTTGACGGCCAGAGCCATCAGGTGGGACGTCGAATGGCGGAGAATGCTCAGAGCTTCGTCCCCGTCCTCAACCGTTTCGATCCGATCGTCACGAAAGACGGCCTGCGCTTCCTGGTTCAATTCCCTGTACTCCAAGAAAACAATGGTAGGTGCGAGCGGATTTGAACCGCTGACCCCTTCCGTGTCAAGGAAGTGCTCTACCCCTGAGCTACGCACCTACTGAAGAGGCACTATGATATCAAGTATCTGGTGGTTCGCCAGTCTCCCAAACGCAAACTGGCCACGGGGAGGCCAGACTTCAACCTCCGTGGCCAGTTCGACTATTCGGTTGTTCGGATCGCCCCAGGACCGCCCTAGTTGATGGCTTCCTTCAGAGCTTTCCCAGGTGTGAACCTGGCAACCTTCCGGGCCGGAATCCGAATCGGGTCACCTGTTCTGGGGTTCCGACCCTGCCTTGCATTGCGATGTGAGACAGAGAAGGTGCCGAAGCCGACGAGAGCTACTCTCCCACCGCCAGCCAGCGTCCCCTCGATGTTGCTCAAAACAGAGTCGACAGCAGCTTGAGCCTGGCTCTTGCTCACCGCCGCATCGCCGGCAACCGCTGCAACTAGATCTCCCTTGTTCATTTCTCCTCCTTAAGTCAAGCTTCAAAAATGAGTTTCTTCAACCTGAGCCGCACTGACCCTTCAGGCAGCCTTCTTTAGGATGCGTCTGCGAACCTCCTCGAGGCCCCGTTCCAACTGCTCGCGAACGACTGCGTCCTCGAGCTCTTGATAAAATTCTTCCAGATTCTCCTCCCCGAACTCTTCCTTGGCAAGTTCGAAATAAAAGTTAGTAACAAAATCCTGGGAAGGGGATCTCTTCTCGGGCCGCAAACCGGAAGTTCGCACGGTCTTCCCCTGGATAGGCTCTCCGTTGGGCCGAACAATCAGCTTGGTGGCCAGAAACAGCACCGATCCGTCAGCAAGTTCAAACTTCTCCTGAATTGTGCCGTGACCATTCGTGCGCAAGCCGACTGAAAAAACTCTCTGGTTGTCGATCAGCGCCGCCGAGAACACCTCTGCTGCTTCACTCGTCCCGCCGTCTACCAGCACCCCGACAACTTGCGTTCCGATCAGCGGCTCTTGCTCTGACAGGAATTCCCGAGAAGTGCCGCTTCGGTCGGCGAGCCTTGCAACCAACTGGCCACGTTCCAGGAACAGATCAGCAACGCGGGCGGCTTCCTCAATGGTTCCGTCGCTGCTGCCGCGAACATCTACGAGGATCCCTTCGACTCCGGCAGCGAGCAATAATTGAAGCCTGGAACGAACATCTTGCGAGACTCCCGCATGGAAATGGGGAACGCTCAACAGTCCAATGCTGTCCTCGATCACGGTAGCTTGAACCCCTCCAGGACTGGTTACAGCCCGGTTCAGTATCACTTCAGTGGGCTGCGACCTCCGTGGCCGCACGACTCGGATAGTAACATCAGTCCCCTGACGCCCCTTGAGACGGTTGACGATCTCCCAGAGACTCATCTCTGTGGTCACCCTCCCTTCGAGCGACTCCACGATGTCTCCAGTGCGCAGTCCCGCCCCAGCGGCAGGGCTGCCGGGAACGACGGACACGACATAAGCGTACCCATGCCTCTTGGACAGAATCAGACCCGGTGAAGCCTCCGCCTCTTCCCTTTGGCGCAGGCTCGCGAAGATTTCCCCTGGCACAAAACTGGAGAAGGGATCCACCGCCTCGATCATCCCCAGTAGGGCGCCGTTGATGGCGCGATCCATGTCCGGCTCCTCCACGTACTCGGCCTTGAGCCGGGACAAGACAGTGGTAAACATCTCCAGTTGGCCGTAGATATCATTCTCAGCTGAAACATCCTTGAGTATTCCGCCGACCAGGCCGTAAACGACAATAGCCGCAGAGAGAAGAATCAGAACTAATTTCAGTTTTCCAAACATCTGTCTTTTCTTCGACCCTGATATGATGAAAGTCCGCGGGGAGCCCCGATCGGGGACCCGCAAATTATAGCTCGAAAGCCCAGGTTCTAACAAGGAAACTCACGGTGAAAGATTGTACGGTTGCCTCCCCGCGCCAAAGGCGTCTGATGGCACTCGACGTCGGAACCCGGAAGATCGGGGTCGCCATCACAGATCCGCTTCGACTCTGTGCTCGGCCCCTGACCACGCTGGGGCGCAGTGAACTCGACAACGATCGGGACCAGTTGCTGGATCTCATTCGGGAATATGAGGTTGGCAAAGTCATCGTTGGGCTTCCCCTGCACCTGGACGGCGACGAGAGTTCCACGCTCGATTGTATACGCCCGCTGACCGAGAAGCTTCGAGAGGCTCAGGTCGCGGTGGAATGGCAAGACGAGCGGCTTTCGACCCGACTCGCCGAAGAATGGATGTCCCAGGCGAAACTGCCCGTAAGCGACCGTACGCGGCTGCGCGACCAGTATGCAGCCGCCCTCATCCTGCGGTGGTACCTGGAGGAGCAAGAGTGAGCAGGCGCCGGATCGTTGTTCTTCTCCTTTCCTTGACGGTCGCTTTGATTTTGATTTCCGGTTCGTCCTTCTGGTTCATTCACACTCGTCTCAATCAACCCTTCCAGGCGTTTTCGGGGGAAGCTCAGATCTTTGTTGCTCGCGGAGAGAGCGCCCGTGATATCGGCGGCGTACTCGAGAAAGCCGGCGTCATCTCTTCGGCTCGACTGTTTCGCTGGTACCTGCGCTACCTGGGAGATGGTTACTTTCTGCAGACCGGAGAATACCGTTTTCAAGGGCCTCTGACTCCGATCCGGGTGGCAGAGAAACTTCACCAGGGAGAAGTTCACCGCTACAAGATCACCCTTCCCGAAGGACTCTCTCTGGTCGGCGTAGCGGAGCGCCTCGAGTCTGAGGGTTTCGGCAAGAGAGACCAATTCCTGCAGCTTGCCGGCGAGCCGGACCTGATCTCAGATCTCGACCCGGAGGCCGAGGATTTGGAGGGGTATCTGTACCCGGAAACCTACTACTTCACTTTTGACGTGGACGAGGAAGAGATTCTCAGGACTTTGACGAGTGCCTTTCGCACGGTCTGGACTCCCCAGCGACAGAGACAAGCTGAAGAACTCGGCCTGTCTCTCAGACAGACCCTTTCACTGGCTTCTTTGATTGAGAAAGAGGCATCCCTGCCAGCGGAACGCCCCCTGATCTCAGCTGTTTTCCACAACCGTCTGCAACGCAACATGAGACTCGAGTGCGATCCCACCGTGATCTACGCGGTCCAGCGGGTCAAAGAGTTTGACGGGATCATTCATCAAAGTGATCTCGAACTTGATTCGCCCTACAACACTTACAAATACGCCGGGCTGCCACCAGGCCCCATTGCCAATCCGGGCCGAGACTCGATCGATGCCGCCCTGCACCCCGCTCCCGTCAAGCATCTCTATTTCGTGGCCAGGAACGACGGCAGCCATTTCTTCTCCAGCAACTACCGCGACCATCGTCGGGCGGTCCTGGCTTATCAGAGACGCTGAGCGTCTCTGAGTTCCAACGTTTCAACGTTCCAAGGTTCCAATGTTCCAGCATTGCACGAGGAAGGGCAGAGGGGCGAGGCTTAGTCCATGGAGCTTCTCCCCGAGTCAGCACGAGATCGCCGATCCAAAGTCCTTGGAACGTTGGAACGTTGAAACGTTGGAACGTGTAAAATAGGGTTATGCGGCGCCGACCAGGCCTTTCTATCCTCTGCCTGCTTCTCACCATCACCGCTCTTTCCGCTCAATCATCCAGAAAGCGCATGCCAGCACCGTTGAGCATCCGCGCGCCCCTAGACGCTGCCTGGAAGAACATGCGTGAAGTGCTGGAGCTGAGCAAGTTCGACATCCTAGAGGAAGATTTGTCAAAGGGCTCCATCCTGACCCGGTCCCGGGAATACACTTCGGGACCGCTGGCGGCGAGTCACATTCGCAAGATCGCCGATCGATCCAAACTCGTGGATGGTGACTGGGTCAAAGCCGACTATCAGTATCAAGTGCAGATCCAGTTTGTCTCCGAGACCGAAACGATGGTCTGGGTCGACGCGCGAATCAGGGGCCTGAAGCGCGCTTTTCTTGGCGGCGACGAATGGGTGCAATTACCCTCAACCGGAAGGTTGGAAGAAGACCTTCTGAACCTCTTCGGCCAGCACCTGTTCGGAGGGTCTTTTGCCCTGGACCAAGCGCGGCCCGGATTCTGGGAACGAAAAACGGACCGTGTCAGGGAAGAAGTAGAATCTCCGCGCACCGTTGGACCGGAGCGGCCTCCCGGGAAATAACGGCGTGACGCCTACTCTCAACGCGGAAGTCATTCAGATTCTCGATCGGGCTGTCAGGCTCACTCTGATCACGTTTTTGATTCTGGTTGCCTGCTTCAGTCTATACAGTTTCTACATTTTCAACAGCCGAAGGCTCACCGGTTCCCGCCAGGGAGACTCTCTGCCCACACGCTGGCAGATCTTGCGGCCTCTGCTGTACTCAATCGCCCTGGCATTGGTCCTCAGCGGCCCCGCGTTCCTCTTTTTCGCATTTGTTCCGGCTCCCTTTCTGGACAATTTCACAACCGCAGCGAGTTGGAAAAGAGCTCCTTTGCGGATAACGGCTCTTGATTTCGATCGCTTTCACGAGGGCTTCTCTCTGAATGGCGAGATCTGGAACCAGGGCCGGGAAACCCTGGACGACATTCAGATTGTGGTTACCGTCCTCGATCACAATGAGGAACAGCTGGATGAGCTGCTCGTCTCCACCGCCCCACCCTCGGTGGAAGCCGGCCAAACGGCTTCTTTCAAGGTCCGCTACGCGGAGAATTCGACCTTGATACACGGCTATCAGCTTTCCTTTCGTAGCGGCGATGGCACGCCGATCCATCATGCAGCCGGCTTCAATGTCGAGTGAAGCCGACTGGAAAAGCGCTCGCAGCCGGGAACTTTTGACCCTCGTTCCTTACCTCAAGAGGTACCGCTTCAGACTCCTGGTGGGCTCTCTGATGGTTCTGCTGACCAACGCGGCGGCTGTCGTGTCTCCCTGGATTCTCCGCTCGGCGGTCGACGACCTGACACTGAGCGTCAGCCATCAGAAGCTCCTTCTCTACGCCGCACTGATTCTTTCCTTCAACCTGGCTGAAGGCTCCTTTCGTTTCCTGATGAGGCGTATTCTGATCAGCCTCTCCCGAACCATTGAATTCGATCTCAGGAGTGACCTCTACGCCCAGCTCCAGCGTCTCTCACCCTCGTTTTACGGTTCCCATTCGACGGGCGACATCATGGCCAGGTCGAGCAGCGACATGAGTGCCGTGCGCACTGTGCTGGGGCCAGGCATCATGTACAGCTTGAACACTCTTTTTACAGCCCTTCTGACGATCACGATCCTGCTTCGAATGGACCTGACTCTGGCGCTGGCCGCTCTGCTCCCATTGCTGCTGGTTACAGCCAGCGTCAGGTTTTTTGGAAAGCGTATTCACGATCGCTTCGAGAAGATCCAGGAGCAATTCGCAGAGATGACCTCTCAAGCCCAGGAGAACATCAGCGGAAGGCGAGTCATCCGGGCCTATGTCCAGGAAGCGGCTTCGGTCGATCGCTTCGGGCAAGCCAACCGCCAGTACCTTTTGGAAAGCCTGGGCCTGGTCAGACTTTGGGGTCTCTTCAATCCCCTCCTGACTCTGCTGCTGGGGCTTTCCACGGTCGTGCTTCTGTGGCTGGGAGGCCTGCGTGTTATGCAGGGTAGCCTCACGGTCGGTGAACTGGTCGCCTTTGTGGCCTATCTGGCCATGCTGACCTGGCCAACCATTGCCCTCGGCCACGTGATGAACGTATTCGAAAGAGGCTCCGTCTCGATGGGGAGAATCAACCACATTCTCGAGACTCAACCCGAGATTCTGGATCCTCCCGACGCCCGGCCACTCGAGATCGAGGGCGAAGTCGAGGTCAGGAAGCTCCACTTCTCTTACAGCGGCACGCCGGTGCTATTCGATTTGAACTTCCGAATCCCTGCAGGCACCACAACTGCCATCGTGGGCAGAACGGGAAGCGGCAAGTCCACTCTGGCCAGTCTCCTCTGCCGCCTCTATCCTGTCCCCGAGAACACGATTCTGGTCGACGGCCGGGACATCAATCAAATTCCACTGTCCCTGCTCAGGCGCAGCATCGGGTATGTCCCTCAGGACAGCTTTCTGTTCTCTGACACGATGGCTCGCAACATAGCTTTTGGACGGCCTTCCGCCACTCTCGCCGAGATCGAGGCGGCGGCCCGAACCAGCCATATCCTGCCCGACGTGAAATCCTTTCCTGACGGCTTTGATATGAGAGTTGGAGAGAGGGGAGTCACCCTTTCGGGAGGGCAGAAACAGCGCGTCTCCATCAGCCGGGCTTTTCTGGTTGAGCCCAAAATCCTGATCCTGGACGATGCTTTCTCCAATGTCGACACCTACACGGAGGAGACCATCCTGGGGAACCTGCGCGAAGAGCTGGCTGACAGAACCGCGATCCTGATCTCCCATCGAATCTCCACGGTCCGGGAAGCCGACCAGATTCTGGTTCTGGAAAAGGGAAGAATCGTTGAACAGGGCACCCACGAGGCACTCATAGCGCAGGGCGGCCCCTACTCGGACCTGTACGAAAAGCAGCTTCTGCTGGACGAGCTGGATATTCAATGACTTCAACAGACAGCGGCAAGGTCACCAAATTCTATGATGCTTCGCTGGCGAGACGCCTTCTGACCTACCTGCGTCCCTATCGCACAGTAGTCGGCGTCTCCGTGGTTTTGCTGCTGATCCTCTCCGGGTTGCGGCTGGTTGCCCCCTACTTGATCAAGATCGCAATTGACGAATCCATTCCACACCATGATACGGGCCAACTCCAGACTCTCACTTTTCTTTTGGTCCTTGTGCTCTCTCTGCAGTTCGGCGTGGGTTTTCTACAGACCTATGCCACCAACTGGACCGGGCAGAGAATCATGTACGACCTGCGCCTCCAGATTTTCCGCCATATCCAGAAGCTGGACGTCGCCTATTTTGACAAGAACGCCACGGGCCGCATTATCACCCGTCTCACGAATGACGTAGACGTTCTGAATGAGCTCTTCACTTCGGGAGTGGTGAGTGTTTTTGGTGATGTCTTCTCACTGCTGGGCATTGTCGCAGTGATGCTGTGGATCAACTGGAAACTGGCGCTGGTCTGCTTCGCGGTCATTCCTCTTCTCTTCATCACGACGCTGCTCTTCAAGCAGAGAGTGCGAGGCTCCTACCGCAGGGTGAGAACCGCAGTGGCCCGAATCAACTCCTTCCTGCAGGAGGCGATTACAGGAATGACAGTCGTTCAGGTTTTCGTCCAGGAGGAAAGAAAACTCGCAGAGTTCAAGCAGCGAAACAGCGATCACCTGAAGGCCAATCTGGATTCTAATTTTTATTATGCGATCTTTTACCCCGTTGTCAGCCTGATCGGCACGCTGGCTCTTGCCTTGATCCTCTGGTACGGGGGCCTCCAGGTTTTGAATGGGGTACTGACCCTGGGTGCGGTAGTCGCTTTTGTTCAGTACTCGGAGAGGTTTTACAAACCGATCAGTGATCTCAGCGAGAAATTCAACATCCTTCAGAGCGCCATGGCCAGTTCCGAACGGATCTTTGACCTGCTCGACACCAGCCCATCGGTCTCTACTCCAACAGTTCCTCAGATGGCTCCGGAACCCGTAGGCACCATCGAGTTCCGCAATGTTTCCTTCCGTTATAACGCCAACGTGCCGGTTTTGAAAAACCTCTCCTTCCGAGTGGACCCGGGCGAAAAGGTGGCCATTGTAGGAGCAACCGGCGCGGGAAAGACTACTCTCATCAGCCTCCTCAGCCGCTTCTATGATGTGAACCAGGGTGAGATTGCAGTGGACGGAGTCGACCTGCGACTCTGGGACCCGGCAGAATTGAGACAGCGCATCGCTGTCGTTCTCCAGGACGTCTTCCTGTTCAGTGGAAGTATCGCTGACAACATCCGGCTCTGGGACGGCCGCGTCTCGGATCAGGCCATGAAGGAGGGCTCCCGCCGTGTACTGGCCGCTGACTTCATTGAGTCCATGCCCGATGGTTATGCGACCATTTTGAACGAACGCGGGCAGTCGATCTCGAGCGGCCAACGCCAGCTTCTGTCCTTTGCCAGGGCACTGGCCCGCAACCCGGAGATTCTGGTCCTGGACGAGGCGACGTCCTCCGTGGACCCTCAAACAGAGCACCAGATTCAGATTGCCCTTGGCCAACTCATTGAGGACCGTACCGCAATGATCATCGCCCACCGCCTGTCCACCATCCAGAACTGCAACCGAATCCTCGTTCTTCACAAAGGTGAACTCGTGGAAGAGGGCAGTCACGCACAACTGCTGGCCTTGCAGGGGATCTACTTCAAGCTCTATCAGCTGCAGTTTCAAGACCAGCAATGAACATCTCTCTCCTCTCTCCCTACCACGGAGGAAGCCATAAGGCCTGGGCCCAGGGATACCGGGAGCACAGTCGACACCGGATCCGCCTCGTCACTCTACCTTCACGGTTCTGGAAGTGGCGAATGCACGGGGGAGCCATCACTCTCAGCAGGAAGTTCCTGCAAATCTCCGAATCGCCGGATCTCATTCTCACCACCGACATGCTCGACCTGTCACTGTTTCTCGGCTTGACCCGCCGCCAGATCGGTAGATCCAGGGTCGCGCTCTATATGCACGAAAACCAGCTGACGTACCCCTTGCCCACAGACCCGCAGACGGGCCCGATGCGGCGCCAAAGAGGAGAGCGTGATCTTCACTATGCCTTTATCAACCTTGCGTCCATGCTGGTCGCGGACCGGGTCTTTTTTAATTCCCTTTACCATCTCGAGTCCTGGTTTCATGCCCTCCCCCCCTTCTTGAAGGGTTTTCCCGAACTGCCAGAACTGAAGACCATTCCGGAGCTGCGACAAAAGTCCCAAGTTCTTCCGGTCGGGATTGACCTGAACCGGCTCGATTCCGATTCCCCCGCAGAGCCATCAGACAAGTCCACCCGCCAATCCACCAACCTGGCCCCGCTGATTCTCTGGAATCATCGCTGGGAGTTTGACAAAAACCCGGAAGCTTTCTTCGCGGCCCTTCTCCAGCTCGAGAAAGAATCCCTACCTTTTCGACTCGCCGTCTGCGGTCAGAGTTTCGGTCATCAGCCGACGGTCTTTGGTGAGATGCAGGCCCGGCTTTCCAATCATCTGATTCACTTCGGCTTCGCGCCGGAGCCGAGATACAGGGAGCTCTTGCTGGAAGCGGACATCACGGTATCAACCGCCAGGCATGAGTTCTTTGGAATTGGAGTTCTGGAAGCCGTCTACAGCGGTGCTTTTCCGATTCTACCTGCACGCCTCAGCTACCCCGAACTCCTGGGAGACCCGACAGCCGGACTCTGCTTTTACGAGGATCCCGACGAACTGGTCTCGCGCCTGCGCTGGGCAGTCACCCGACCCGCAGAAAGAGAGCGTGCGACCTCCGGCCTCAGAAAGCTGGCAGCCGGATTCGACTGGAGAGAAATGGCTCCCCGCTACGATGCGGAAATGCTCGACTTGTGCCGTGAGGATTGAGACTGCCGGACCGGGAGCTAGCGCGCCCCGCGCCCCGAGAAGACCGCTGGAATCGTTTTCAACATGATGCTCAGGTCCAGCCACAGCGACCAGTTGTCAATATATTGAAGATCGAGATCCATCCATCGTTGAAAGTCGATCTCACTGCGTCCCGACACCTGCCACAAACAGGTGATTCCCGGTTTCACACTGAGTCTCCTGCGCTGGCGAAAAGAGTAGAACTCGACTTCCTCGGGAAGGGGTGCTCTGGGACCGACCACACTCATCTCGCCCTTGATCACATTCCAGAACTGAGGGATCTCGTCCAGACTGAACTTTCGCAGATACTTCCCGAGAGGAGTCACCCTAGGATCATTCCGCATTTTGAAAACGGGCCCGCTCATTTCGTTCAGATGTCGAATCTCCCACAGCTTGTCCTGTGCACCGTCCACCATGGTTCGGAACTTGATGAGTGTGAACCTGCGGCCAAAAAGACCGCAACGCGTCTGTCGGTAAAAAACCGGCCCGTGACTCGTCAGCTTGACCACCATCCCGCTCAGAAGCATCAGGGGTGAGAGGAGAATCAGGCAACCGGCCGCCACCAGGAAATCGACAACCCGCTTGAGGACAACGTCAAAGCTGTGTTCCGGCACCGTGAGCAAAGTGATGAAAGGAATTCCGTCAAGGTACTCCAATGAGACCTGCCCGCTGTTGGGGGGGAAAAAGTCGGCGGCTATTCGGGTTCGGATACCCAGTTCCTGGCAGACGGCGATGATCTCCTGAAATCCCTGCAGGTCAGCAATTCCGGAGTCCGCGAAAATGATTTCATCCACAACCAGACCCTCACTGACCAGCGTCCGCAATTGCTGAGGAGACCCCAGCCGGTGGACCCGGGCAGAGGGGGTGGATTTGTCCTCATCTCGATCCGACAGGAAGCCCACCACGTTGAATCCCCAGCGTCGAAGCGCTTCCAGCGAATTGATCAACTCTCGAACTCTCTCCTCTCCTCCTACCACCACGATATGGATCTGGTTGTGTTCGCTAATATTTCTGCTGCGCAGGATGCCGTCCAGCACAGCGCGATTCAGAGAAAGGAGAATTCCCGTCACCAGCAAGAAGGCAAAGAAAATCGGACGACTGATCTCCAGCTTCAGTGTGTAGGTCAAGAAGGCCAGGCACATCCCGACCAACATCACAAACTGGGCAACTCGCAGAACCTGCCGTCTAAACGGCCAGTGCAAGACATCAGAATACTTCTGGGTGGCCAGCAGGAGAACCGACCAGACAGGCAGGCAGACTAGAAAGAAATACAAGTAGTGCAGCAGGGGGAGCAACACCGGATTGAAATGCTGCGCAATTTCCAGCGGAAAAAACTTAACCAGGGACCGGCCCAGATAGGCGGCGATGAGAGCTGCCAGACCGGAAAGCAGATCCGCAGCAAAGAGGATTCTGCCGTAAAGAACGCTGTGGTACCTAAACATTCAGTAAGCGAGAACGAACAGTCACTCCACGCAGGAATTTCCGGCTACCTCCCTACGATTCCCATCAAAACTGCGGGTATTTTAACAGTCGGAGCCGGGCATTGATAGTTACCGGTTTCTGGTTACCGGTTACCGGTTTCTGGTTTCTGGTTTCTGGTGCCTCGTTAATGGTACAGCGTTGGAGGTTGAAGTCACGTCTCGGCATCGCCGCAAGCTAGCTGTGCGTTCGGGCTGTTTGCACGCACCTGAGTGCCTTTGAGCAGCCGCTTCCGGGGCCCGTTCTAGAAGTCCAGGTCCCTTACGCGCGGCACTCTTGAGAGCAAGAACCCCTCCCCGAACCTGCAGTCTGCCAGGCTCCCCATGAACCGATTGTGGGCCCGGATGCGGCCCAGGAACTCAACATCAGTCAGAATCGTGTCTGGTTCTTCCGATTGTGGATTGTACAACTGGGAAGCGTGGGCCAGGATGGCCCGCTCTTTGATCTCCATCGTCTCCGAGATATCCACCACCACATCGGGCAGATCTCGCGAATCGAACTGCAGCCAGGAAGCAACGACCCCGGGGCGATGGCGAGGATACTCAGGCTGCAGCTTCACGAGCCCTGCGTGATGTACCGCCTCTCTCACCAGCGCGGTTGCGTTCCAGTGGTCCGGATGTCCTACCGCTGAGTGACTAAGGATCGACCCGGGACGACAGGCGCGGATCAGGCGAACCAGTTGATTCCTGCTCTTGGCGTCCGGCCTGATCTCGCCATCCCGCAGCCCCAGGTTCGTCCGAAAGCAAACTCCCAGAATCTCCGCTGCCTTTTGCGCCTCCTTGCGGCGGGCCTCAACGGTCCCCCGAGTCCCCAGTTCACCGAGACTGAGATCCACCAGCCCGATCCGGCGGCCCCTGGCCACCAGTTGAGCGATCGTCCCCCCACAGCACAGTTCTATGTCGTCCGGGTGGGCGCCGATCGCGAGTACGTCAACTTCTTCTGTCACGGGCCTCCCCCGGCGCCGACTCCGTCGGCAGCCTCTGCCGCTTTCACCAGAGGAACAACGACCCTTCGGAGCGCCTCTTTCTCTTCCTCCTCCAGAGGAAGAAGAGGGAGGCGGCAAGCTCCCCCTCGAAGACCCGCCAGATCCATTGCAAACTTGAGACCCGGTATCCCGAACCCGACAGTTACGGTCTGCGCGATCTGAAAGAGATCTGCGAACTGCTCTTTCCGCCGGGATGCCGGACCTTCTGCCAGCAACACGCGAATCGGCAACTCGGGCAGTGCACAGGCCACGGCTAGAATCGCCGCACGAATCCCTAGCGAAGTGGCCGGGCCTAACAACTGAGCTGAACCGAGGACTACCTGAAACGAGCTGCCCTGCACCTGTTCCAGCACGCGCTGAAGATAAATCAGATTCCCGGAGCTGTCCTTCATCCCCGCTATTCGCTCGTGCTGCGCCAGGTCGGCGACGAGCTCCGGTTGCAGCTCGATCCCTGAATACTGCGGAATGTTGTACAGAAGCACCGGAGCGGGCGCATGCTCGGCCACACTCTCGAAGTACAGTCTCAGGGCCTTGTAGCTCATTCGATTTTTGTAATAAGAGGGCACCCCGACGAGGAAAGCCGTGGCCTGCATGTCGCTCATGGAGTCGATGAAGTGTTTCGCCTGGTGGAGCGTCGGGGCACTGACCCCGATCAGAAACACTCGATCAAGCGGCAGGCAGGAGCGCGCGAGTCGAACCACCTCGATTCGCTCTGACGGAGTCAGATGGACCGCCTCTCCATTGGATCCCAGGGCGAGAACTCCGGACAGCCGTGAATCGGCGTAAAGCTCCAGGTTCTTCTCCAGGGCCGGGTAGAGAACCCGACCATCTTCCGAGAACGGGGTTGTCAGGGGCGGAATCACACCGTCGAACACAAGCTTTCTCCTCACGCCAGAGATTCGTGCCGTATTCTACCCGAGTCTTCGCCTGTCCTCAGGATTTCTTGTTCGGGTCGCGTTTCGGCTTGGCCTTCGACGGCGGCTCACCGACTGTAACACTATCTTCCAACTGCAGAAATTTCTTTTCGCCGATTCCCCGGACGTTCATCAAGTCCTCGATCCTTTTGAAGGGGCCGTTCTTTTTCCGGTGATCGATAATTCGCTGTGCCAGAGCCGGGCCGATTCCGGGAAGGGATTCGAGCTGTCGCCCAGACGCCAGGTTCAAATCGACCTTTTCACCCTTCAGGGCGAGAGCCCAGGAAAAACTGTAGAGCAGAATCACCGTGGCCATGGCAGCAATCGCATTTCGCTGTGTCATCAGGAACTCCTTTGCGTTGTTGGTTTCAATAACAAAACGACACAGCCCTGCGAAAGTGCGAACTCGAATGGGTTCCGGGAAACGTGAAACTCTCCTACCGCACCCAGAACACAATGATGATGGCCGCAATGCCCAGAAAACTTCCGTAGGGAAGCTCGTACCGGCTGCCTTTCCTCAGGATGTAAATGTAGGTTCCCCCGATCAGAGTTCCCAGAATGGACCCCAGAAAAATGATGGACCAGACAAAACGCCAACCCACGAAGGCCCCGACCATGAACATCATCTTGACGTCCCCAAAACCCAGGCCCTCCTCTTTGCGAATCCGGTAGTAAAGCTCGGCCACCAGCCACAGCGTGCCACCGCCAAGCACGCATCCGCCTGCAGAGAACAGATAGGCGGCCCGGTAATCGCCACCGGTGACGCCCAGGATTTCCCCCGCTTGAAAAGGGGAAAATGCCAGCCCCGCTAGAGTGCCTCCGATGGTGAGAGGATTGGGAAGGATCCGCTCGTTCAGGTCGATCACCATGAGCACGATCAGGGCGCTGAAGAAAAAAGCATTCACAAGAAACGGCGGCGAGATGCCAAAGCGCAGAAGGAGGCCCGTAAAGAGACAGGCCGTCGAGACCTCGACGACCGGGTAAATCCAGCTGATTCTCCCCTGGCAGTGCCGGCATCGGGCCCTCTGCAGCAGGTAGCTGACGACGGGTATGTTTTCCTTCCAGCTCAGGCGCTGACCACAGGCTGGGCAGGAAGAGCCTGGAGTCACGACCGAAGCCCGTTTGGGAAGTCGAAAGATGCAGACGTTCAGAAAGCTTCCGATGGCCAGGCCAATCAGGAAAGTGAAAACAGCGTGGAGCAGCATGAACGGTAGATTATAGGGAACGCCGGGGACGGAGTCGAAAAGAGAGACCGGTTCCGCCTGAGAAAAAGGTCCCTCTCACCCAGCAGTCCGTGGTGAAAGTCGCGCCCGGTCGCGCGCCAGGGATCTGGTTTCGCTGGCCAGGTTACGGGCGAGCTCTATCCTATCGAAAATCCTACCGCCCGGGATCCGGGTCGGGGTCAGCGTCGGAGTCATCAGGATCGCTGCGCTTCAAGGTGGGGCGATCCGACTTCAGAGTCGGCTTCTCCTCCTCGCTCCGATCCGTGTTCGTCTTGCGCTTCAAGCTGGGGCGCTTGGCGCCGGACGCTGTGGCGGAGCCAGGTTGGACCAGCTTGTTGTCAATCGCAATCAAGCGGGACTTGACCCGGTCGAACTCGGAAGTGGTCACCAGATACTCATCCTTGAGCGGCAACAAGGAAATCTCCTGCTGAACCCCGACAATCCGTTTTTCTACCGGCGGATGTGTCCTGAAGAAACTGGCAAACTTCCCGGGCTTGTTCTTCTCTTTGGCTTCCAGTTTCTCGAAAAAGGTAATGAACCCATTCGGGTCAAGCCCTGTATTCCAGAGATACTGAGTGCCCAGCTGATCGGCTTCTCCTTCAGACTGCCGGGTGATTCCCAGGACCGAGAGAGAAAGCCCCAGTCCCAACCCCTGTCTGATGGCAACCTGAGTCCAGTAGCCTCCAATAAACATCGCCGGTATAGCTGCAAACTGAAGGAGCTGTCCTTTCGTCATCCGCTCGGTCGCGTGGCGGGCCGTGACATGAGCGATTTCATGGGCCATCACTCCGGCCAGTTCAGCCTCCGTGTCCGCCTCCAGAATCAAGCCCTTGTTCACAAAGAAGTAGCCACCTGGCAGAGCAAAAGCGTTCACCTCATCTGTGTCGAGCACGCGAACCACAAAGGGAACCTTGGCATCGGAGTGCCTGACAATATTCTGAGCCAGTCGGTCGACATACTCATTGACCACGGGATCCTCGACCAGGCGCGCCGTCCGTTCGATCTGCTGCGCGTACTGCGCCCCGATCTGAATCTCCTTTTCCCGGGAAATGAAATTGGGAAAGAGTCCAGCGACTTTTCCATTGATTTTCCGATTTCCGATGTCCTCGACATCCGCGTGTCGGCGCTCTGCAAAAGCCGCCGGTGCCAAGAGCAGCAGGACGATCAAAAAGCAGGAAACAAGCTGAGCAGATAGTCGGTACATTCCAGAAAACTCCTAACTTGCTTACTAGTATAGACGACTGTCATTTATAATTCAGCGACGGTCGTTCAGAATGTCTTCAGTTAATAAGACGCGATGCGGTCGGTGATGTTTCATTCTTTCAAATCTCCCGTGTCGGCAAGTTTGTAGGGAGATCTATCCAAAATGAAGATCCTCTCGGTTGACCAGATGAACCGGATCGACGAGCGCACCAGCGAGCAGTTCGGTATCTCCAGCCTCATTCTCATGGAGAACGCCGGCTTCCAACTCTTTCGGGCGCTGGAACGAGACTTTCCGGAAGACCTTCGGGAACAGAGCATCGCCGTCTTCTGTGGAAAGGGCAACAACGGCGGTGACGGGTTTGTGCTGGCGCGACTGTTAGACCAGCATGGATACCGGGTGGAGGTTTACCTCCTGGGGACGACTGGGGAGGTCTCGGGAGATGCACAGATCAACCTGTCGGCTCTTCTGAAATCGAGTTGTCAGGTGGTCGAGCTGGACCAGGACCGCTGGTTAGACATCGTACCCGGACTCGGTCGTTTTACAGTGGCTGTCGACGCCATGCTGGGTACGGGACTGAGCAAGCCCCTCGGAGGGCTCTACGCCCTGGTGGTCGAGGAACTGAACCGTATTGACCTGTTCCGCCTGGCCGTCGATATCCCAACCGGCCTGGGCGCCGACTCGATGGAAGAACCGGGCCTCTGTTTTCGAGCCGATCTCACGGTCACCTTCACGGCCCCCAAAGTTGCCCATCTGCTGAACCCTGCCCGGGAACACCTGGGGAAGATCCAGGTTGTCCCCATCGGGACTCCCGAAGTGCTGTTGGATTCGAACGAGTGGAACGTCTCCGTCATCAGCTCCGATATGGCTCGCGCAGGCCTTCCCGAGCGCCGTACCGACACTCACAAGGGCAGCTATGGCCATGTGGCTGTGGTGGCGGGAAGCCGGGACAAACCAGGAGCTGCCAGCCTGACCTCCTGGGCGGCGCTGCGTGCCGGATCAGGGCTCGTCACCTGCTTCACGGCGCGCTCTGCCCAACCCATCGTCGCGGCTTCTCACGCCGAAATCATGACGGAGCCGATAGCCGAGACTCCGCAGGGCTCGATTTCGGGCGGGGAGATTTTCTCGCATTCGGAGTTGCTGGCAGGAAAAGCTGCAGTTGCCATTGGCCCAGGCCTGGGTCGGGCTCCCGAAACGGTTTCTCTGGTCATGACCCTGCTCTCCTCCCTCGAAGTCCCGATCGTCCTCGACGCTGACGGCATCAACGCTCTTGAAGGGAACACAGAGAGGCTGCGCCGCAGCGTTGGAAGGCCCCTTGTCCTGACTCCCCATCCACGGGAATTCTCGCGCATCAGCGGGATCCCCACCGCGGACGTTCGGAAAAACCGTCTCGAGATCGCTTGCCGCTTCAGCCGGAAATTCCAGCTCTGGCTGATCCTCAAAGACTACCGGACCCTGGTGGCAACTCCGGACGGCAAGGCCCTGGTTTGCCCGGCAGGGAACCCGGGAATGGCGACGGCCGGAAGCGGAGATGTTCTGACCGGCATCGTCGCCTCACTGACCGGAGCTGCCTGGACCGCGGGGCGCCGCTCTGTGGAAGACCTCACGAACTCGGTCGCAGCGGCTGTCTACCTTCATGCCAGCGCCGGGGACCTTGCTGCAGCCAGCGATTCCATGCCCTCCCTGACCTCCACCTCGATTCTCGACCATCTCGGGCAGGCGTTTTCCGGCCTGGAGACCGCGCCTCAGTGATCCGCTTGAGGACCTCTCACGAAGAAGAAACGAAGCAACTAGGTTCAGAGATCGGAGCCCTCCTGCTCCCACCCTCCGCGGTCCTGCTGATCGGTGAATTGGGCTCAGGCAAGACCGTGCTGGCGCGCGGAATCTTTCAGGGCCTGGGGGTAGATCCGTCCCTGGTCCGAAGCCCCAGCTTCAGCCTGGTGAACGAGTACCCGTCGGCTCAGGGCCCTGTTTTCCATATCGACCTGTATCGCCTCGACAAGGCCTCCGATTTCGAGTCCATTCCCCTGGAAGAGATTCTCACACGGACGACGATCACAGTGGTCGAGTGGGCCGACAAACTGCCTTTTGCAGTCGCTCACTCGATTCAAATTGAAGTTACGGCTGAGGACTCTTCTCGTTCCTTCCAGATCGATCCAGAAATCCCCGGGCTCCACGAGATCACTCTAGATTACTTGAGGGAAGCTGATCTTTAATTTTGAGTCGAGTTTGTCACTACCAGATATCAGAACCCGAGCGCCAGCGAGGGCTGAGTGGTCTCTCGACTCGACAACTCCCAGCCGCGGCCTAACGCCCGCGGTTCTGTTGTCTGGGGGTCAAACATTTTACACCTGAGTACATTGCTCGTTGGTCTGAGGCGAAGCCTCGTTAGATTTGTTGAATTGATTCCCCGGCCTTCGCACTTTTGGCGGCAGTGGCGTTTATGAAAGGGAGAGTCCGAAGGATCGAGATCATGCAACGAGGATTTCAGCTTTTCGAAACAACGGTGGCCATCTCCCTGCTCCTGACTGCGGCAGGGTGGAGCGCCCTGAGCACGCAGCGGTTCCTGGCTGACCAGAGACTGAACGCCGCCTGTCTGGCCATTGTTTCAGCGGCGGCGGCCGCTCGGGCTATCGCCATCACGCGCAACACGGACATTCAACTGGCTACGCGTTTTCTTTCTCGCGAGTTCGGATTGACTCCTCGTCACAAGGAACCTGCCAGCTGGAAATCCCTGCCCACGGGAGTTTCGTTTGCCAGTGTTCCGGCCCGATCCGTCACCTTCCACGGCCGGGGAACAGCGGCACCCGCCGGCACCCTCAGGATCACCAATGAGAGCGGGACTCTCCGCATTGTCGTCGCTGTCTCGGGACGAGTCAGGTGGTCACGGGAATGAGAGCCTCCAGGCGGGGAGCCAGGTACATCGGAAGCGAGGCCGGGATGACTCTCCTCGAAATAGTATTGGCCGGTGCCATTCTCTCGGTGGCTTTGCTGGCAGCCCATTACAGCGCCACACTGGCCTGGGCCCTTCACCGCCAAGGATCCCTTTCCAGCGAAAACACAATCCAGCTCTGGAACCGATCCTGCCGCTTTCGGGCCAGTCCGGAGCAGGAAGGCAGTCCCTTCATTCTGAATCCCGACCTCCGCCCCTTGAAGCAGGTCGTGCTGGAGCAGAATGGATTGGAATGGGAGATCATTAGTGCTCGCTGAGAAAGGCTTCACCCTGATCGAGATCCTGGTGACCATCACCTGTTCGACAATCCTGTTTCTTGCCCTTTTCTCATCCTTTACGTCCATGCTCTCCTGGATGGGGCGGATGAACAGCGCCCTTGAAAGAGACGAGAACGTGGACCTGGTGCCACTCATCCTGGCGCCCCTCCTCACCCACGCAGGAAACAACCGGCAGGCCTTCCCACAACCTCCTGTCGAGCTGCAGGGCAACGAACTGATCGTGCGCAGCGACACTTCAGGAACTGATCCTTTCCCCGATGGCGGCCTGGATGACCCTTTCGAGCTTCTCTCATTTCGGCAGGGCACGGATCAGCTTCAGATGAAGAGTGGTCAAGGTTCGTATCAACCCCTGCTCAATCACGTTGCAGAGGTGACCTGGCTTCTCGAGCGCGAGGAGCTTCTCCATCTGGATCTCGAAGCGCGTTCCTCCGGACCCGGTTCAGGTCCGCTTTCCCGCCGCCGCCTGCAGTTGGCTCTCTTTCTCCCCAATCTTCAACCCACTCTTTTTGCCCGCTGATGGGCCGCAATTGCCCTGAACCTGAGAACAGAAATGGGCTGGTTCTGATAACGACGCTGCTCTTACTGCTGCCGCTGACACTCCTCCTGCTGGTGGCCCACGAGCGAGTCACTCACCGGGTCCGGATCAGCCGCGATCTGGAGCGGCAGCTCTACAGCCTCACCCTGGCAGCCAATGGAGCCGAGCTGGTTCGGGCTCTCCTTCCGGCGCTGGATCTGGGTGAGATGCTTTCTGCAGCCGGGTCCGGAGCTGAGAATCGGAATCCGGTTCCCAGATCGGTTGCCCTCTCTACCCGACTACCCGAGCTCGATTCAATGGTCTCCCCGCCGTCACTCACGGAGCCCGACAGCTGCTGTGGCAGCTTTACCACCGTCAATCGTGGTCGAGTCCTCTATCGCCTGACCAACAATCCCGAGGAAACTGCGGATGACGACCGGGACGGCATTGTTATCCTGCGCAGCATGGGAGTCGCCCAGGCCCGGCCCTGGCCCATTCTTCCCGCTGTACTCAACTGCGTGACAGTTGTCGAGGCACGCTTCAGGCAGGAGAGGACTTTCGACCTGCCGGCGGCCATCCTGTTGTTCGGCGCATCCGGTCGCTTCAACTGGTCTGGCGACCGGTTCCGAGTACTAGGAGGCGAGGCTCCAGCCATTGCGGTCGTTTCCACGACCGTCTCCACTCTGACAGATCAGGTGGCCGAGTCCCTGCAGGGGCATGAGGCGGTGCTGGTGTCCTCTCAAGCAGGGGTCGAGGACGTGACTGAGACCTATCGAAGCTCGGCGGCTCTGGCCAGGATTCTCAGTGCGAATTTCTGGGGTCATTTTCTGGCGTCTCTTCCCGGGTTCGTCTTCGAATCGGGAGGCCGCGGTCTTCACTACTTTCCAGATGGGGGTACGTTGAATCGGCCGCTGGACGGCATTCTGATTGCTCGTGGCCCACTTGTTCTGGCCGGACAGGCAGAGGTGACCGG
The DNA here is from genome assembly GCA_965248635.1 of Acidobacteriota bacterium. Lineage (GTDB taxonomy): Bacteria > Acidobacteriota > UBA6911 > RPQK01 > CBDAPI01 > CBDAPI01. Next base: position 3,203,838 of record OZ252114.1, read on the forward strand.
TCTGCTGATTCATCTCGGAAACGGTGCGCTCGAATTGAGGGACCAGGCCCGGATTGTGGGTGGAGTCTGGGTCTCGGACCCCGATCATCTGACGGAGCCGAACTCAGCGCCCCTTGAGCTGGCACTGGGAGATGAAGTGGAAGTCGTCTACGACCATGAACAGATTGAGAGAGCTCTGTGGCTGTTTCCGCCCACGCAACTCGGCTGGAGGATTATTTCACCGGAGATGGATGAGGGATAAGAAATATGCGCGGGCCGCGAGGCCCGAGCAACGTTCCTTGACAACCAGACAACCGAGTCCATGTTGGTTTTTGGATTGCTGCGAATCCGATTCCGTGAGTCGGATCGAAAATCCGCTTTGCTTTCCTTTAGAAAGGAGGTGATCCAGCCACAGGTTCTCCTACAGCTACCTTGTTACGACTTCACCCCAATCATGAGCCACACCGTCGACGCCTGCCTCCCTTTCAGGTTAGCTCGGCGGCTTCTAGTACAGCCCACTTTCGTGATGTGACGGGCGGTGTGTACAAGGCCCGGGAACGTATTCACCGTGGCATGCTGATCCACGATTACTAGCGATTCCACCTTCATGCAGTCGAGTTGCAGACTGCAATCCGAACTGAGGATGGCTTTTTGAGATTCGCTCACTCTTGCGAGTTGGCTGCTCTTTGTACCACCCATTGTAGCACGTGTGTAGCCCGGGACATAAAGGCCATGAGGACTTGACGTCATCCCCACCTTCCTCCGGCTTTTCGCCGACAGTCTCCGTAGAGTGCCCAGCTTGACCTGATGGCAACTACAGACAAGGGTTGCGCTCGTTGCGGGACTTAACCCAACATCTCACGACACGAGCTGACGACAGCCATGCAGCACCTCTGCTTCGACCTCCGAAGAGGACACTTCCATCTCTGGCAAGCTTCCCAAGCAGTTCAAACCCCGGTAAGGTTCTTCGCGTTGCGTCGAATTAAACCACATGCTCCACCGCTTGTGCGGGCCCCCGTCAATTCCTTTGAGTTTCAATCTTGCGATCGTACTCCCCAGGCGGGGTACTTAACGAGTTATCGCCGACACTGACAACCTTCCCGCTGCCAACACCAAGTACCCATCGTTTACGGCCAGGACTACCGGGGTATCTAATCCCGTTCGCTCCCCTGGCTTTCGCGCCTCAGCGTCAGTTGCTGTCCAGCAAGCCGCCTTCGCCTCCGATGTTCCTTCTGATATCTACGCATTTCACCGCTACACCAGAAATTCCGCTTGCCTCTCCAGCACTCAAGTCCGATGGTTTTCCGGGACCTTCCCGGGTTGAGCCCGGGGCTTTCACCCGAAACTTCTCGGACCGCCTACGCGCCCTTTACGCCCAGTAATTCCGAACAACGCTTGCCCCCCCCGTATTACCGCGGCTGCTGGCACGGAGTTAGCCGGGGCTTGCTGCCGGGGTACCGTCAAAGTTCGTCCCCCGAAACAGAAGTTTACAACTCGAAAGCCTTCTTCCTTCACGCGGCGTTGCTGCGTCAGGGTTTCCCCCATTGCGCAAAATTCCCCACTGCTGCCTCCCGTAGGAGTCTGGGCCGTGTCTCAGTCCCAGTGTGACCGTCCGTCCTCTCAGACCGGTTACCGATTGTCGCCTTGGTAAACCTTTACTCCACCAACTAGCTAATCGGACGCGGGCCCCTCCTTGGACATCCCGAAGGACTTTCCCTAATGCAATCTCTTACATCAGGCTTATGCGGTATTAGCACCAGTTTCCTCGTGTTATCCCCCTTCCAAAGGCAGGTCACCCACGCGTTACTCACCCGTTCGCCACTTTACTCATCCCCCGAAGGAGATTTTCTCGTTCGACTTGCATGTGTTAGGCACGCCGCCAGCGTTGATTCTGAGCCAGGATCAAACTCTCAAATTGATCTCTGGACCATGCTGTCTGGTTGTCAAAGAGCGTTGCTCAGAGGCGCCCCGAAGGACTCTCTCGCAAACCGCTTATTGTAACCCCCCTTCCCCCCCCAGTGCAACCTCGGAGACTTCAAGAAAGGAACATGCAGAAAGGTGCTTGATCCCCATCTTGCGCTCCACCTTGGTTTCAAGCTTCCGAGGAGAGAGTGGGAGGGGGCTCAGGGCAGCGCGACGTTTAAATTCCCGAGCGCTGCCCTGAGCCTCCTCCCACTCTCGGCTTACCACTACCAAGGTTCCCTACCTGAAGCGAGAAAGACAGGCTCGGGTCGGCAGGCCGGCTCAATCCTCCCGGTCGCGGCTCCGAGGCCCCGGGGGTCATGAAAGTGGGAGGGGGCCCGGGGATGCGCTCGGGAATTTAAACGTCGCGCCTCCCCGGGCCCCCTCCCACTTTCATTAGCGCCTAACATGGAACGTTGGGAGGTTGGAACGCTATAATCCGACGAAGATGACTTTCTCGCGTTCCGATCTCCCCGAAGGACCCGGCACCTGGCTTTCCGAGGACCGTTTCAGGCAAACCGAGATCGCTACAAATTTCAAACAGATCAACTGCCGGCACTGCGGACTGGTGGCGATTTACAAGTACCGAGTCAAACAAATCCGGAGAAAAGCAGAAATCGAGACTTCAGAAGAGCAAGAAGTCCGGGACGACCATCTGCTCCTTTGGAACTCGATTCCCCGATTTGCGGAAATTCCCGAGACGATCCGCTGCAAGCAGTGCAGCGAGGTCCTCCCCCAGGAAACCTTCTGTATCTATTGATGATCTAAAATACTGTTCCTTAATAGTACTTAAGGTCTAGTTATTTGACTCATCACTTGAGATAGGGGACTCCGGAGAGTCCGGTTCTGGAGTGTCGGGCTCGGGAGAGTCAGGCTGAGGGGGGCTGAGCGCATCAAAGTACTTCTCTACGATCCAGTCGGGTTGCCAGCGGTCCGGCTGCCGTTCTCGTCCAGTCAAATCAATTTCCAGGGGCCCTGGATCCTCGCTGCTTAGAGCTTGATCGTCTCCCAGGTGCTCCTGCCACTCCTCCAGCAGGACTGTCATCCGGGCGACTCTGTCAGCCTGACCAGGATCGTCTGCCCGGTTGAGGATCTCGTCCGGATCCTCTTCCAGGTTAAAGAGCTGCAGGTGGTTGACCTGCGGATACACGATCAGCTTCCAGCTGTCACGGCGGACGGCTCGCATGCTGTTGGCGAAGGACAGGAACAGGGCCTCGCGCACGGAATCGCTCTCGCCTTTCCAGATCGGTGCCAGATCCCTCCCGTCGATGGGCGCAGGCAGGGGTCCGCCTGCCAGGCTCAGGATGGTTGGGAAAATGTCGAATATATAGGTGAGGCCCTCACTGGACCCCCCTCTGGGGATTCCCGGGCCCGCAATGATCAGGGGCGCTCGCATACTGTGCTCATAGAGACTCTGTTTGCCCAGCAGGCCGTGACTCCCCAGGGCGAGGCCGTGATCCGCCGCGTAGACAATGTTAGGTATTCTCCGCCTGACCTGATGCCTCCAGAGCTTCCAGGATCCGGCCGATCTGCTCGTCCAGGTGGGTGATCAGGCCGTAGTACTCAGCCAGCTGATCGCTGATCACTTCAGGAGTACGGGGCCAGGCCGCCAGTTCTTCATCACGGACAACCAGCCAGCCGTTGTCGAACGGATGCTGGGGTTGGAAGTTTCCGGGGAGGGGAGGCCTGGCCTCATAATAGTGGTCGCGAAAAGACTCGGGCGGCTGTCGAGGATCGTGTGGAGCCGTAAAGGCCACGTAGGCATAAAACGGCTTGTCCTTGGTGTGGCTTTTCAGGAAGCCCACCGCTGCATCCGCAAACAGCTGGCTGGAAAACATCTCTCCGCTTCGCTTGTTGTGCAGGGCTCCGTCACCCCCCAGGTCTTCAATCGGAACCCTGAGGTGGTCTGCCATTCCACCGAAGAACACCTTCTTAGCCTGACTGAAGCTGCGCAAAAAGGAAGGTTGCCCGTTGTGCCATTTGCCGGTTGCAAACGTGACATACCCCTGTTCGCGGAGAATCTCGGGAAGAGTCTGGATTCCTTCCAGATCGTTGCTCATCCGGTGATACGCCAGCCCCGAGTGGATCATCGCCCGACTGGGCACGCAGACAGCACCGCTGTTCGAGCCCAGGCAGTAGTTGGAGCGAAAGCTGAAACCCTGGAAGACAAGCCGGTCCAGGTGGGGAGTCTCTATGGATGGGTTGCCATGTGCGGAAATGGTATTGGCACGCTGATCATCGGCAAGCAGGAACAGAAAATTCGGTCGGGTGTCGGGCTCCGGCTCCTCTGGGCCGCAACCGGCTCCCAGGAGACTCCAGAGGACCAGTCCTCCCCCCAGCCCGAGCGTAAGCAAGTGCCTCATTCTTGATCTTCCCACAGAAACGTTCCTCAGAGTCCAGCTTACAGTGCATCTGTAAACTTTCAACCTCGAGTTTCGCTTTGGAGTCGAAAAGAGGGGGAAATGCGCCCGCCAGAGGTGCACTCCTTCATTTGTTGAATGAGGAACCCGGCAGTCGCTTTCGGGACACGTGTTCGGCACTTGCCCACAACAGCGACCGCCGGGAGCAATGTCATCCTTCGTTCGGTAAATACAGATCCGCCAGGTACGCGGTGACGGCCGTCCAGTGCTCGTCGACCTTCCATTGCTCAGGGTCCACTCCGCCCACTTGATTCCCTCGAGGCAGCGACTCGACGCTCGGGTGACCAACGACCGCAAGGGGCTGGGCCGAGAAAGAGGGAATGTTTTGTGTATCGGCGGAGACAACCCCCGGAAGGGACGCGCCAGCACCGGTCAAATTTAGTGTCTGTTCAGTTCTCATGTCACAGGACCTCCGTGTTGTTGTTGCGCTCTATCCTGTCGGACATTTTTAGCAAAGACAAAAACAGTCGGACATTGACATATCCAACAGGGGAAGTTGATATAATTGATCTCAGGATGGACAAGCAGAATCCGATTCCCCCTTATGTCTCCTACCGGACCTTTCGGAACTTTCTGGTGCAGATGGAGAAGCAGGGGCTGCCCGGGAGAATCGATCGGAGTGTTCTGGCCCACAAGTCCGGGTCGGTTCAGTCGCAATTGTTCCTGGCGCTGCGCTTTCTGGGACTGATCCACAAATCCGGAAAGCCAACCGAGGATCTGAAACGGCTGCTCAGGGGCGGCCAGAGAGATCGGATGACCCTCTTCAAGAGCCTGCTGGAGCGGTCTTATCCGTTTGTCTTCGGCACTGGTTTCGATGTGGAAACAGCGACGTCAGATCAGACAGAGGAACTCTTTCGACGCACCGGAGCTTCGGGTGAGACGCTACGTCGCTGCATCTCGTTTTTTGTTGCCGCGGCCCGGGAGAGTGGAATCCCGGTTTCGTCCTATATCAAACCCCATCGCGGCAAGAAGTCTCCCTCCCGGAGCTCTCCGCAGGGCGACCCCGCACCGGCAGTAACTACTTCCCTGCCCCGCCCGCCTCCTTCCGGTACGACCCGGAAGGTAGTCCCTCTGAGGGGGGGTGGCACCCTGACGCTGGACCTGGACGTGGACCTCTTCGACCTGGCAGCCTCAGACCGCAAGCTCATTTTCAGCCTGATCGATCAGATTCAGGCCTTCGAAGAGCCGGACGATTCGGGCTGAGCCATTGAACGACGGTGGTAGAATCCTCTCCATGCTCCAACGAAACAGCTCCATGCTTCGACGACGCTTCCTCCAGGTCGGCACGACGGCATCGGCCGCCGCCTTCGGCCTCCGCTCGGTTTTCGCAGCCCAGGAGGAAAAGCGGCCGCGGGCTTCTTCTCTCGATGTCCGCAATCCCGAATCGATCCGGTCTTTCTTGCGAAACTGGTTTCGCCTTCGCAGCGGCGTGAGGAATCCCTTACCCGGTGTGTACAGTTCTCACGGTATTGAAACCGTCTACCTGATCCGCTGCGGAGATGCCAGTGTCCTCGTGGACACGGGCTTTCAGCATAACTTCCTGGGACACCTGGAGAACTTCAAGACGGCAGGTCACGATCTGGACCGAGTGGAGGCGGTTCTGACCAGCCACTTTCATGTGGATCACACGGCCGCACTGCGAGACGCCAATCGAGTCCTGGGCTGCCCGGTGGTGGGCCACAAGAACAATCTGAAGGTGATGGGAGAAGGCGACCTGCTGGCCACGGCGGCTCACATGTGGGCCATACCGGGCTGGCGCTTCTCCTACCAGCCCTACGACATTGACATCGTGGTCGAGGAAGGCGACACCCTTTCAGATCGGAGACTCCACCTTCCGAGTCTTCCACCTGCCGGGTCACACTCCCGGCTGTACAGGATACCTCTGGAACGGGCATCTGATCACGGGCGACGTCCTCTTTCCCCCCGGTGCTCTGGGCTGGAACGATGTGCACTGGGGATCCAGCTATCGGGATGCGATCGACACGATGAAGAAGATCGCCTCCCTGAAACCCGACCATCTGCTTCCCAGTCACGGGGTTCCCTTCCCTTGCGCGCCGGAAGTGACGGACAACGGGACGGCTTACGCCGAGCACATGCTGGAGAATAACCGCCACGGGCCCATGCTCTTGACCCTGCGAGCTGCCCAGGCGGCGGGGGGTCGGAAACCTCGGCAGATTCAAGTTAGAGGTTGATGGTTGCAGGAAAGTGAGAGGCTAGTGCAGCCCGGATGTCAGTCAATCCAGATGGGGCTGGAAATCGCCCGGTGGCTGTCGACCTGGTTGACGATCACATAATAGAAGTGCCCCCCCCGGTCGTCAGCTTCTTCCCGATAGGAAACGCTGGTGTCAAGTGTGTCGCTCTCCGGAGTCCAGGTATGAATCGTGCGCCCGTCCCTCTTCAACTGGATGGTGCGGATGGCCTGCTCACCGAGCACTTTGACCTCGAAGAGAGGCTCCCGTGTGCCCACAAACTCCTCGCCCATCGGATGACCGTCGGCGGAGAACTCGAGCAGGATCCGGGCCCCGATCGTGGCATAACAACGTCTGGCGAAGATGGCGTCAAAGATACTCTCCCGGTCGTTCCGCGCCGCCATCACGGCCATCAGCGGGCTTCTCAAAACCGCGTTGCCCCACGGATAGGACATTCGGTTGCGCAGCCGGGCCGGCACGCTGGACGGATCCTCATAGCCCACCTCCGGTCGATCCGCGATGCCATATCCGGGTCGTCCGTAGTGATCGTCACCCGACCCGACGAACCCTACCCGGTGGCCCCGGCGCAGAAAATCGAGGGCCAGGTCTTCAAACCACCCGGCCTCGGAGATGACTTCCAGGATGGGCGAGAACCGAACATCGTTCCACTGCGGATTGGCTCGACGACCTCGAATGCTGGGAAAGGCTAGGCTTCGCGCTCCCCGCTCCTCCGCCAGCCTCTCCAGACGCTTGTAGAGCTGGATGATGTGAGGCGCATCCAGATCACTCCCGCTGTAGAGAAATGGATTCTTCGGTTCGTAGTAGCTGTTGGAACGATAGATCGGTAAACCCGGGTCACCGTAAATCACGTTGTGATCTCCACCCACATCGTTCATGCCGCTCCACTCGTTGCCGTAGAAGGTCGAAAAATTGGGAGAATCGTGGAATTTGGTCGTAATCTCCTCATTTCGCTCCCAGGCCAAGCCCGGCATCTGGTAGGCATGGTCGGTCAGGGAAAAAAATCGAGACCGGCAACGTCTCGAGCATACCGATACAACTCGCCCGGGGAGCCCGTCCCGTCTGAAACGACGCTGTGGGCGTGAAAATCGCCCCACAGCACCCGGGAACTGAGCCCGGTCCCGACGCGGCGCCCCGGATTGCTATGCGTCTCGAAGCCGGCATTCAGATCACGAACGGTTACCCGAAACGGCCCGGCCCCGGAGGATCGGAGATTTTTGAAAGTATGGATGCCGCCATCGGCGGGCTGAAATGTGTATGTTTTGGGAAGATGGGAAAGACCGGCCGACCCCAGCAGGACTCTGCCCCGGTAGCCTGCCGCCAGATTACCCTGAATGTCTTCGGCTCTCACGATCATGCGAAAGGGCTCCCCGTCCTCCATTGAAGAAGGAATGACAACTCGCAGGGCGACGGCCCGGGAAGGCAGAGTCGCCACGGAAAGGCGCGCCGGAATGGGCTGAAACTGTGCGTCCGGGCCCGTCCTGAACATCGGAAGCAGCGGCGCCTGCGGACGGGCTACAGACGGGCCGCGTAATCCGGGAGAACCCTGGGAGCGATCTCCGAAGACAAGTGTGATCGTCTCCCCCGGCTGCAGCTCTCCCTCTGTGATCACGGCCAAAGTGATGTGCTGCCAGGGAAAGTACTCGTAGAAGTGGCGGTTGAAAATGGAGAAGTTGTCCGGAGTCCGGAGGCGCACAGTGACCCGACCCGTGGTGGAAACGGTGACGTAGTTGGCGGCTCCCGGGTCGAAGCTCTGAGCCGTCCCCCAGCCGCTCACGTGGCGGACCGCCACAGCCACGGCGTCACCGGCTGCCAGGCCCTCGGAGCCCGCTCTGAAAACAAACGACCACTGGGCGTAAGTGGAGTGCACCACTTCCCGGGGGCCCGTCATCTTCACCGTGACATCGCGTCCCGAGTCGTAGCCGCCAAAGGCCCGTGCGAAGACTTCCTCGTACTCCGGCCAGAAATCCACTTCCTGCGCCGCAGCAGCCGGCGATCCCAGCAGAGCCACCCAGCATAGAACGGGAAAACACTTCATGTGTTATATCACTATATGGATTCTATCTATCTTTTCGATTTAACTTTTAACCTTCAACTTTCAACCTTCAACTTGAGTTCAGAGCGGTGGAAATCCGCTGAACCCACCATCCACGTCGATGACGGCACCATTGATATAACCGGCCCGGTCGCTGGCCAGAAAGAGGACGGCGTGAGCGATGTCCTCCGGTTCTGCAAACCGATGCAGGGCGATGCTTCTTGCGGCGCCCTCGCGGACCTCTTTCGTGCGGCTCCGAAAACGGGGGGTCTCCGTGGCGCCCGGTGAGACTGCATTCACCGTGATCCCGTGCGCGCCCAGCTCTTTGGCCATCGTCCGAGTGAAGGACTCGATCCCGGCGTTGGCTGCCGAGTAAGCCGCCCGGGTGGGCATGGCATGGCGACCCGCAATCGAGGAGATATTGATGATTCGCCCGCTCTGGTGGTGGATCATCCCTGGGCAGGCGTAGCGAGTGCAGTAGAGGGTGCCCAGCAGAGTCACCAGTTCCCGTTGCATTTCCTCCAGGGAACAGTCGGCAAAGGTGACCGGCTCGGCCGAGGCCGCTGCGTTGTTCACGAGGATATCGATCGGACCCAGCGAGGCCGCTGTCTCTCGGACCATCTTTTCTACGACATCCGAATCCGCCACATCCCCGGCGACTGTGATGGCTCTGGAGGTGTGCTCCGAGAGTTCCCGGCAGGTTCTGGCTGCCGACTCCTCGTGCAAGGCATTGACGGCCACATCCACTCCCGCTCCCGCTCCCGCCAGGGCATGGGCGATAGCTTGGCCAATGCCCTGCCCGGCTCCCGTGACGAGTGCTACTTTCCCCACAACATTCATGAGTTTCAGTCTCCTCTTAGTTGATCCCGAACAACCTCAGCCGCGAGCCGGCGCAGAGCGTTCAAGGCACCCTCGGAATAAAACGCCACGTGGGGCGTCAGAATCACATTCTCCAATTCCCGCAACGGGTGATCGATGGGCAGCGGCGCCTTCTGGTAGACGTCCAGGAGCGCTCCCCCCAACCGCTTCGAGCGGAGCGCGGCGAGCAACTCTTCATCATTCACGAGTGCCCCCCTGGCTGTGTTCACGAGTACGGCCCCCGGCTTCATCGAACCGATTCTTTCTCCATTCATGAAGTGCCGGGTCTTCTCGGTCAACGGAGTGTGCAGAGAGACGTAGTCGGACTGCTGCAAGAGCTCTTCCAGATCAGCAAAGCGAACTCCCAGGCGATCTCCCAGGTTCCGGTCGGGATGCCGGCTGTAGGCCAGAACCTGCATACCAAGGGCGATCGCTCGACTGGCTACGGCTCGGCTGATAAACCCGAATCCAATCAAACCCAGAGTCTGCTCAGACAAGCGCTGGATGGGCATGAAACCCCAGTTTCCAGTGGTCAGGGTGCGTTCGTTCCAGCGCTTCTCCATTACGAACCTGTGGGCACGAAACAGCTTCCGATTCCAGGCCAGAATGAGCGCAATTGTGTGGTTGGCCACTTCTTCCGTGCAGTAGTCACTGACCCCCGACACGAATATGTTTTCGGCCCGTGCCGCATCCACGTCAATGTTGTCGAGACCCGTCCCAAAGGTGGCGATGACCCTGCAGCGAGGCAGACGGCGAACCACCCGGGCTGTCATGGGTGCGTGCATGCAAAGCACCCCATCGGCCTCAGCGAGGGCTTCGATCAGACTGGTTTCATCCTGCCAGGAGACCTTCTCGACCTTGATGCCGGAGAGTACCGAGCGCTCAATCGAAAGATCTTTGGCGACCGGAGAGTCAGTAACGGCTACAAAGTAAGACATCCCACGTCAGTCCATAATGAGCCCGCCGTTGACGTCCAGAATCTCCCCGGTGATGTAGCTGGCATCCTCCGAGGCCAAGAAGGCAATGGCCTTGGCCACATCCTCGGGTTCTCCGGGCCGCTTTCCCAGCGGAACATGGTCAAAGAAGGCCTGTACCCCGGGCACACCGTCCAGAAAGTCCGTCTGGATAAGACCCGGAGCTATGGCGTTGACGGTCACAAAGTCACGAGCCATAGCCTTGGCAAAAGACTTGGTCATGCACAGCACGGCCGCTTTCGAGGCCGAGTAGTGAGCCCCGATCACCAGTCCCCCATTCTTGCCGGCCTCCGATGTCATGTTGATGATGCGGCCGCTTTTCTGGTTTCTCATGTACTCGGACACGGCCTGGCAGCCAAAAAACGTACCCTTCACGTTTACGGCAAAAACCTGGTCCCATTGCTCCTCGGTGATCTCCTCGAAGGGAAGCACATGGAATATAGCGGATCCGTTCAACAGGATGTCGATGGAACCAAAACAGCTGTGCAGATCCTCCGCGATCTCAAACCACCGGTCTCTATCGCACACGTCCATGGTGTAACTGACAGCTCGCGGTTCGATCTCCCGAACCTCTGCAAGTGAGGAGACCAGTTGATCGGCGTTGATATCCAGTAGAGCGCAGATGGCGCCGCGACTGGCCAGTTCCTTTACGGTGGCCAGACCAATTCCGCGGGCCGCCCCGGTCACGATGGCTACTTTGTCCTGTAAGTTTTTCATGGCTGTATCTCCTCAAGCTCCAGACATCTCAAATGACTCCAGGACCTTCCGTCCGGCTAGATCCCGGCGACTGATCTTTTGCGCCCCTTCGATGCGGGGCATCGAATCGATTCGAATCACAGTGGAAGGTTTCATGAATGGCGCCAGCGCTTCGGACCTGCCCAGGATCTCCTGGCGAGGCAGCCTGTCTTCCGAGACCACGTAGAGGACGACCTCATGATCGCCCAGTTCTCCGGCCCGTCGCCACAGGGCGATCTCACCGACCGTTTCAATTTCTGAAAAGACCCGCTCAACATAGTTGATGGGCACGAATTCGCCCTTGACGCGGATTGACTCGGACCTCCGCTCGATGAAAATCATGTGACCCGCCTCATCCCGGCGGCCCAGATCTCCGGTGTGGAACCACCCGTCCTCGCTGATCAGATCGATCAGCCCGTCGCCCGTCTGATAACCGGACGACAGAACATGGCCTTCGGTAGAGCGGATGAGAATCTCTCCGTCCTCTGCCAGATCCCACTCCATCTCTTTCCGGATTCGGCCGCCATAGCGGGACATTCCCTCAGGATGCTCGCATCGGTCTCCCAGGTTCCAGGGCCAGATGTGAGTCAGGCCGCCTGCCTCGGTCGACCCGTAGCCGGAATAGGCCATGGGCACTTGGAACTTCTCCAGGAAGGGTCCGTCTGCCAGAAACACACAGCGCAACTGGTGACCCGCCGCGTCCTCAGAACGGGTTGCCTTGTTGAGAATCGCTACCGGCGGTCCGTGCAGGAAGGCAACGGTAATGCCCGACTCTCTGACCTTTGGCCAGAAATGGCTGGCCGAAAAGCGCCTCGTTCCCAGCACATCTGCCCCCCCGGTGAGAGCCCCCATAACACCGTATCCCAGAGGGTTGATGTGGAACATGGAGAGGGGAGCGAAAACCGTGTCGGCCGGCGAGATGGCCATTGAATCAGCGATGTAGCGCCCCAGACTGAGGAAATAATGATGGCTCTGGGCGCAGAACTTGGGAGGCCCGGTGGTTCCCGAGGTGTGCATGTACCCGGCGATGTCCCCGGGCCGTCGAGTCAGGCCTTCCAGAGCTTCTTCCCCGAATCCACTGAGCGCTCCCCCGTCCGACCGTAGCTGCCCGCTGGCCCACTCCGAGCCGTCCAGATGAAGGGCGTCGGGAGCCACCTCCGGGCTGGGATTGCGATCAATCCACAGCACCGTTGAGACTCTCAGATTGTCCAACATCTGCTGGATCAGGTCCTTCGGTAGAGCCGGGTTGACAAGCGCCGCTTCCACCCCTGCCAGCTGCAGCGCCAGAAAGGCCATCAGATAGCTCGTCCCGGTGTCGCCGATGACCGCCGCCCGGCTGCCCGCTTCGACTCCAGCTCGCGCCAGCTGGCCGGTTCCACTCCTGGCTGTACTGACTGCTTGCGCCAGGGTGGTGGGCTCTTCAACCACCCCGAAGCGAGCTTCGGGTCGCCGCGCAGCGCGGTCGAGGAATAGACTGGCCAGATTGCTCATGCGAGCCCCTCGTAGTCGTCGGATTTGAGGACTCGGCGAGCAATATAGTTGCGCAGAACCTCCAGAGAGCCTCCGGCCACGCGCAACACCTTCATGTCGCACAGGATCTGCCGGAAGGGAGTCTCCTCGTAAAGACCATGCGCCCCGATCAGAGCGAAAGACTCGTTGACCGCATGCTCGGAGGCGTCGATGGCCAGCTTCTTGGCCAGAGTCGTCTGCAGAGAATGATCTTCCGTCCGGTCCGCCAGGTTGGCCGCATGATCGCGGGCGAGAGCCGCCGCATACAGCTTCGAATAGCAGTCGGCCACGGTCCACTGAATGCCCTGAAAGTCCACCACCTTGCTGCTCTCTCCCACCTGTCGGTCGCGAGCGTAGTCAATCGCCTCAGCCAGTGCCCGACGGCCAAAGCCTATCAGCTCGGAGGCGTTCCCCAGGCGGCTCGTGTTGAAAGTGGAAAGAAAGGTCTTGAGGCCTTCGCCGGGAGAACCCAGCAGCGCCGAGTCAGGTACGCGGACCGAGTCGAAGACGACATCCGCAGTCGGAAGCAGGCGGTATCCGATGGGATCGGTCTGCTCGGTCGAGACCCCCTCTTCCCTGGTTTCCACCAGGAATGACGTGAGTCCTTCCTCCGCCAAAGCGTAGATGATCATGAGATCCGAGTCGTGGCCCATGTTCACGTGAGTTTTCTCGCCGTTGAGGATCCAGTCCGAGCCGTCACGGCGGGCGGTGGCCTTCATCAGCTTCAGAGAGGACCCGACTCCCGGCTCGGATATCGCCTCGGCGAAGATCAACTCCCCCCTGGCCATTCCGGGAAGATAGCGCTTCCTCTGTTCCTCGCTGCCCCAGAGGTTGAGCCACAACTGCCCCTGCACCGAAACCTGAACCGAAACCAGGCCGAGTCGCCCGATCTCCTCTTCAAGCAGGCAGTATTCGCTCACCCCGACACCGGCGCCTCCTTCCTCGACGCTGGTCACGGGGCCCACCCAGCCGCGCCGGCCCATCTCCAGAAAGAGGTCCCGGGGGAACCGTCCAACCCGGGTGCACTCCGCCAGATATTCCCGATGCTCGTGGGCAAACTCCTGCATCTCGGCAATCGTCTTTTCTTTCCAATCAGGTCTGGAGTACTGAGCCCCTGGGTACACGTATATCCCTTCTGAGGGTGCCTTGCGGCCGACCCGGCTTTCGTTATCTTCCTACCGTCCGCAGCATCCCTCCGGTTGGCATCCTCACGATATTACGCTGGCCGTTTCGACTCAACTGTTTTGTGGCTTCTGAGTTCTGAGTGGGACTCACGAACAGCCAGAGCGTGGGTGCTCCCTGTGAGCCAAAGGGCTCGGAGCACGGAGGGTCCTCTCACACTGATTCGGACCGCTGAAGTTCGAAGCTGATCCGTCAGGAATCGGTCGGGAAGGATCTGGGTCTCTGGAAGCGCTCCGTCATGCAGGCTCGTCTGTTTGGACGCCGGTCGGTCCGAAATGTCGTGCCGGAGGAAGCACCTGACAGGCTGACATGACCTTGACAAAACCGGGAAAGAGCAACAAGCTTTCACATTCAAAGGAGAAGAGATATGGCGGTACAGAATGGCCCCCTGGAACTGACGGATCTGGGCCTCGCCGGAGTCGATTTCAAGGTCCGGTTTGCCGGGGAAAGTGACAGTGAATCGGTTTACCAGCCGGCTTTCGTGCGTCTTGGTCCGCAGGGCATGTTCCTGCACTGGCCCGACCCTCCGTCCGACCTGAGAAAGCTCCACGTGGAATGGGCCGACTGCCCTTTTACGCCTGAGCCTTTCCGATATGAGTGCCGGGTTCTGGAGCCCACGCGAGAGGGCCTGCAGGTGAAACTCGACGGCCCCACCCCGGCCGCCATGAAGGAATGGTTTGAGAGAATCTCGGCTCTTGCCAGCCAGCGAGAGCCCGACAGCGCCTTGAAAACGTCCAAGCTGTACACGTGCGCGACCGTGGTCTCCGCCGGAGGACTGTTTTGCGGCGCACTGGCGATTCTTCTACCCATTCTGAGCAGTGGCCAGTGGTGGATCGATGTGATTTCGAAAGTCCTGCTCCTGGTCATGGTCTCCTCTATTGCCGGTTTCGCCTGGATTCGTTTTCTGGCCGGGCGTGCGGAAGTTCGGGCAATTCGCCAGAGCCCGGGCTAGTACTTAGTAGACCTGAACTACCATTGCGTCGAGTGTCATGAATCCCTCAATCTACCGGGCCGGCGGCCATGATTTCGCCAATCTCTGGATGAACACGGCGAAGATCGTCATTGCTCTGGTGTTCCTCTACCAGAATGCGCTCGACACTCAACTCGGAGTGAAGCTGTTTCAGGACTACTACTACGTGTTTCGGGTTCCGGTCAGCCGCGACGGCGAAAACGGCAACGCCGGAGCTGCCGAGGTGGTCACCCCCGAGGATCCCTATTTCTCCATCGACTTCAAGCCTCTTGTCCTGGGTCAGGCCTATGACGATTTCACAGTGGAAGTGCTCGCACTGACCAACCGGGACGGAGAAGATCTGCTCAAAGCGATGCCTCCTGAAGAAGGCCCCTGTCAGTCTCCTGAGCCAGGCTGCCTGCGCTTCAGCTGGGCCGACCTGACAAAGGGTGACAAGGCCGTGCTGCACCGGGCTAGCTTCAATCTGCTCGACCTGGTAAAAGATGAAGCCGCTCTCGTGTCGGGAGACTACCAGGTTCAGTTCGGATTCAACTTCTTTCGGGGTGGACGTCAGCTCAGGCGGCCGGGCCAGACCTCTACCGACTCGGGAACTCTCAAGTTTCTGCGTCAGGAGGAGCTGCGGTTCGGGGATGTTCCCGTCGTTCACGGCAGGCCCTTCCACATTCCGCGACTTATCCTGGAACGCATCCACGACGGGGGATCCTGGGGCGGCTGGGATGCCTATCGGGAGGTTCGGGTGCTGGAGGGAGGGGCGGACAGCGGGTGGCGCAGCGGTGCCGCTCTCAGTGAAGACTTCAAGCGGGACTGGCTACTGCCGATCCGTCGCCTTAAAGCCGGCAGAAATTACGAACAGCGCGGTCATTTTCTGGACAAGAACAAGGTCCAGGCGGATTTTACGATCGGCTTCAATCTGTTGAAAAATGAACCGCCGCGTTCCACTTACCTGGGCCCCGGCGAAAGCGACATACACTTCGTCCGCATCTTCTATGAGTGGCATTTCTTCGAGGAAGATCAGGGCTACTATTACTACAACCTGAGTCGCCACATCATCGACCCGGACGGCACCTCTGACCCAATTGACGGCCGGCCCGATGTTCGAGTGGCGCGCTTCCTCAACCTACGGCCCGACAACCTGCCCTACCGCCTCAGAAGAGATCCGGTGACGGGCGACTGGCATCTTCGGGTGGAGGGAAGAATTGACAACAGCCTGGCCCCTGGATCGTCCCATCTTCTTACGGTGGTAGCCCGGGATGACTTTCAGGACCAGAAGATCAGGATCAGAATCGAACGGTGACAACCATGAAAACGACATCGGTATTCCTGGCGCTGATCATCTTCACCACCCTGAATCTCTGGTCTCAGGAACCCTGCAGCGACAGCGACATAACGGTCCCCCAGGGGCCACAGATGGTAGAGGCGGATCTGTCCCTCCTCAAGGGAGCACCCGGCCAGAGTTCTCTTCCCGAATGGAGCAAGATTGAAAAGCTGCGCAGCTTCTTCAGGAGGTATGCCTCAGCCCAGGCTTCCTGTCTGCTGATTGAAGCAGAGGAAACCGACTTGGAGTTGTTCCTTTCCCGCGCCTCCATCACCGACCCGGCCTCCGATCCGAATTCCGGCAATCTGGACTCCGAGAAGGAGCTGCAATTTTTCGGGTCTTCCCGGGTCAAGGTGGAGCGGGCAGACAAGCAGGTCACCCGCACCTACGCCTTCCCCCTCACCGGGCCGGTGAAGATCTCGGACGTTGCCGAGACTCAGCAGTTGGAAATACTGCTGGAAGATCTGGCCCAGGTTCAGCTGGTCTCGGTCCCCCGTCTGCAACGCATTTCCACTGCCAGCTCGACCGGAACCGAGGACTGCTATTTCATCAGCAGCGTCAGCGTTGTGCCGAGCCGGGTCTTCGATGATCGGGTGCCTGTTCTTCCGGATTCGGAAACCGGTGTTGCTCTCTCACTGGACGCCCGCCGTCGGGCGCTTGAGCACGTGCGTCAGGAGGTGCGCTGGCTGCAGAGAGTTGATACCGAACTCCCGGGATGCCAGGTCAGTGAGGGCGAAGGCTACTGGGCACGACAGATCCGGTCACTCAACCTGACGGTTCGGGAACTGGCTCCGGACATTGACTATGTCGCGCGGTCCATCCACTTCTGGAGAGATGTCGAACAACGGATTCAGCAGCTTCGGGCCGAGGACGCAGGCTGGCAGAAAGAAATCGCCGGTGGGGAGAATCCGTGAAGTCCTTCGCGGTTTTCTCTTCCCTGCTGCTCCTGTCCGCGGAAATGCTCCCCGCACAGGAGCCGGGCTCGCCCTGTGAAACTGGAGACGCTCTTCGAATCAGCAGCCAGCTGGAATGCGTGAGCGACGAGCAACTGGAAAGGATTCTCTCTTTTCCCCACCCGGCTCCCAGTGAACGCCTGCGGCGGCAGGCTCTGACCATCGCCTTTGAAGTCTCGGAATGCGTGAACGACTTTCGGCGCTTTCCAACCGATCCTCAACAACAGACCGATTTTCACTGCCTGCAGAAGAAACTGCTCGATTTTTATCAGCAGATCAGTGAAGACACCGAAACAGGAGAAGAGGGTCTGCATTTTCAAGACCACCTGGCCTGGGCTTCCCTGCGCATTCACTACTGCATGATCGACGAGAATCTTCCTCTTTCCGGCTGCATGACTCACATCGAGGATGCCCTCAAGGACTACCGGGCGGCGTTTAAGGCCGCCCATGCGAACCGATCCGATCCCATATTTCCGAACGGTGTGGACGATCTCCGGGGCGCCGGAGCTGATGCTCTCCCCGATTTCGAGCAGGTGGAGTCGTTTGTGGATCTCTCACTCGAGAACACGCGCCGCTTCCCGCTGGCACTGGGCAAGCAGGTCGGACAAACACTGGGCTCGGTTCTGTGTGACGCCTTTCATCTCTATCCCGAGCGACGAACCGATATCGCCCTCCTCTACAACGTTCTAATCCGCTTCGACGTGGGAAACATGGCCTCTTCCCGCCAGCTCTACCAGTTCCTGGAGGACGTCAGCGAGCTCTTTCGACCGGCCCGGAGGCTTCCCAGCTCCCTCTACTTGAGCCCTGCCGACTGGAGCCCCTCTCCTGCGCCCTGCAGTGGGGAGGACTGGAGCCTGGTCTTTCCCGAATTCCGGCTGCTCCCGGGCTACGTGCTTCCCGGTCCGGTTCGAATGGGCCGCTCCCTGGAGCATCTGGAGACCATGCTGGTGCAGACTGCGGAGTTCGCCGAGAACCCGAATCATCTCTGGAAACCCTTTCATCGCTACGGCATGCTCC
Source organism: Acidobacteriota bacterium (assembly GCA_965248635.1). GTDB lineage: Bacteria > Acidobacteriota > UBA6911 > RPQK01 > CBDAPI01 > CBDAPI01. Next base: position 3,221,954 of record OZ252114.1, read on the forward strand.
TCTTTCGCCTGGCCGGATCGGTGAAAGTGGCTGCCTACCGGGATCCGCAGAAATGGGAAACCCGACACCTGATCATGGAGAAGGCGCGTGATGCGCTTCTCCTCAAAGGTGTCTGGCACGCCCGTCACCCAATCGATCCCAAGCCCCTCAGGGCCTCAATCGACGATCTGCTTCGAGGCTATACGGGCGAAATTCTGGGCGACCTGCGACTCGACAGACTGATCGATTTCTGTGAAGCATCTCTCGACGTGGGAGGGGTGCTCCTCAGCCCCGACCAGAAACAATTCCTGCACCGCCAGCTGGCCATCGCCAACTCCCTTCTGGGGAGGCGCTCCCAGGCTCTTTCCCATCTCCAGGAGAGCGACATCCAGCAGACCCAGCTTCGAAAGATTCTCAAGGCGCTACGGGAAGCGGGCGTCAGCCCCGGGATGACTCAGCCCCCACCGTAAGAGGACCCTCCGTGGTCCGATCAGATCTCTTTTGATCCCGATCCGTGAGCGCATAATCACATCAGCCGTCGTCCTTTCTTGTTAAGCTTGGGTTGTGTTGAAAAAGGCTTACATTCTTGGTCTCCTCATTCTGGCCCTGTCGGCTGGATTCGTGCAAGGTCAGAGCCAGGGTCCGCCTTTCCTGTGGGAAATCGGCGGCCCGAGAACGTCCTACTTGTTTGGAACTGTTCATCTTCCGGATCAGAGGGTCGAAAACCTCCCGGTCAGCGTGAACCGGGCTTTCGAAGCAAGTGAGTCCGTTTTTACGGAGATTCCGCTCGATACATCTTCTTTGATGGCGCAGGTATCGCAGCTGATGCTTTCGGGTCCCAGAACCTTGCGCCAGATCCTTCCTCCCGACCTGCTCCAGCGTACCCAAAGGGCCCTGCAGCAGGTCAACAGTGCTCTGACTATTGAACCGTTCGTGAGGTTCAAGGTCTGGGCCGTTGCCGCTATGGTTCCCATCCTTGAGAAGCAGCTGCAGAATCCGGGCGTGTTGCCCATGGACGCGCGGCTCTACCAGCAGGCCCAGGAACTGGGCAAGAAGGTAGGGAGTCTGGAAACGATTGAGGAGCAGGTTCGGATTCTTGATTCCCTGAGCGAGCAGGAACAGGTCATGATGCTGAGAGATACGCTCGACTTTCTGGATGAATACAGGGCCAAGGGTATCGACATGACCGATGAACTCATCGACTGGTATGTTCGCGGCGACCTCTCCGAGTTTGGAGAATTGATGGTCGGGTACGTAGGGGAAGGCGCCTTTTATGAAAAGTTTCTGGACAAGGTGCTCTACCAGCGCAACTACCTGATGGCGGATCGCATTGAAGCTCTACTCAAAGAAAACCCCAACCGATCGCACTTCTTTGCTGTCGGTGCCGGCCACTACTGGGGAGAGACCGGTGTCCAGAACCTGCTTGCCGAGAAGGGCTTTGAGATCAGACGCGTCTCGAAATGAAAACTGGTAGGAAGACCCCTCCGTGGTCCGAACAGATCGCGAAAATCACAAATCCGTCGGCCCTCTCATGCGAAAATAGTGGACTGGAGAACGCCATGAAGTGGCTGATCAAAGGGATTTTTCTACTCTTGCTGGCCAATACTGTTGTCCCCGGACAGTCCATCCACAAAAACACACGTCTCCATATTCAGACCATGCCCGAGAATCTCGATTCCGCCATTCGATCCGAGATCCTCAGACGGAGGGTCCCAGTCAGAGTCGTTGATGCCCCGGCCGACGCCGAGTTGATCATGAAGGAGACCTCAGGATTCACCGACACTGAGAGGCACAAGGAAGGGATCCGTCTCATCATCGAAATCTTCGATTTCGCAGGGTCGAAACGATGGCCCCGGTCACCGGAAGCCCGTTTCTACTGGATCGATAAAGCCTCACGCGGCTGGCAAGGCCAGGTCGCGGAGAGGGTCGTCAAAAAGCTGGCCAAGAGCGTCCAGAGGTACCCCAGTCTGGCCTCTTCCGCGGATGACTGGTGGCCCTGGACCATGGAACGACTGGAGGAACAGGCTGATCCCACCGAGGCCGATACCGGGCCGGACCAGGCCACCGGTTCGACCGAGGAGTCCACTCCCGCCTCCCGGACCTCGACCTACAGCACGCCCCCCTCCGAGGTCGACGTAGACTGGACCCAGAAAGACACCACCCAGGTGGGAGTTCGTTTCAACGAGCCACCTTTAGAGATCACGTCCGGAATGATGGAAGAAGAGGTGCGGAAGCTCTTTGGGAATCCTCTCCAGATCGCGCGCCTCGAGGAAAAGACTATCTATCGATACAGGGACATGGTGGTCGAGTTTCGGGATGGGAAGGTCGCCGAGGTCAAATTTCAGTAGAACGCGGCTCCGCTTTTTCGGATAGAATACTCCCTTCACGGTGGATTTCAGGTTTCCAGCTTTCATTTTCGTCGCCCTTTTTGCGCTTACTCCTGCCCGGGGCCGGGAGCCATCCGCCCAGGAGGACGTGCCTGGCCAGGAGGAAGAGCCGAAGACTCGCCAGGCCATCCTCGCCAGGAAGCGTCAGGCAAAGAGTCTCCAGCTTCAGCCCTACGAAACCTCCTCGGCAGAGAGCCGCCTTCGCGCCTATGAAAAGCGTCCCGTCGTGGCCAAGCTGACGGAGAAAGGGTTTCGCGGCGCACGCCTGCGAATCGGGGGCATGCCGGCCGGCTCCGGATTTGTCTTTGGCGGGGGCTACGTGGTCGGTTTCGAGCGGGAAGATTTCCTCTTTACGGTGGACGCTCTCTACTCCACCAAAAGTTACACACAGCTGACTACCCGCCTCGATTACCAGCCTCCTCAGCTGGAAGAACGACTGAAGTTCTTTGTGACGGGGGAGTACCACAACTACAAGTCTCTGGGATTCTTCGGCCTGGGAGGGGCCTCGCAAAAAGACGATGAGAGCAGTTTCAAGGACGAAGCCCGGAGCCTCGGCTTTGGCGCCAGTTTTGCGCCCCATCGGATGTTCGAGATTGATGCTGGGGCCCGTATTCTCAATAGCAACATCGGTCCCGGGAAGGACGATCCCAGCTTCAACGAGATTTTCGACCCGGACCTTCTCCCTGGTCCCGATGGCTCCGAATTCTTTGCCTACGGCGGAAATATCCGATTCAAATGGCTCGACAGTGATTACCCGGAGGCCGGAATCGTATGGGTTGCCGGCAGCGAGAGATTCAGCGACCGGGCCGGGAACAACTTCAATTTCACGCGAGTGACCAGCGAACTGCAGCTCCATGTGCCCCTGGGCTACCGCAGCAGGCGCCTGGCCTTCCGAGCCAGGACTTCGCACTCCCTGGCCGACGCGGGACAGGAGATTCCCTTTCACGTCATGGAGACGATCGGAGGCGCCAGGACCATGCGCGGGTTCAGCGAGTTCAGATTCCGCGACACTCGGAATCTTCTCATGAATCTGGAGTACCGCTGGGAGATCTGGACCTATGCAGATATGGCCATCTTTGCCGATGGGGGCAAGGTCTTCAACCGCTTCGGTGACTTCGATCTCTCCGATCTAGAGGCCAGTTACGGGGCCGGCCTTCGTTTCCACTTCCCGGGCACCGGGACCGCTCTCCGACTCGATTTGGCGCGCAGCCAGGAGGGCATTGTGTTTCACATCAGTGGAGGACCCAAGTTCTGGGTAATTAGTGATGCGATCCTTCCTGGCCTTTGTCATTTCGATTCTCTTGGCGACCGCTTCGGCGGCCTCCCAGTCCAGGTTCTATCCGGACGATCCCCTGTGGCGGGATCAGGATCGACACAACACTCCGCAAAAACCTGCTGAACTTGACTTGAGCGATCTTTTTGACCGCTTCTCCCACATCTTCCACGATTTTGGCGACCCGAATTTCGGAGAGGCCGAAAACGTAAATACCCTGGATGAGGTTCCTGACAGCAACTGGTTCACGAATCGACACGGCCTCCACCGGATGCCGCTGGATGAACTGCTTCGGGGTCCCTACAGCGGAGATCCTCCCGATCCCGACCAGACCTGGAGTATCTTCAGGAGCAAAAGCCAGGGACTGACACCCGGCTTCCACATCGTTGACGAGAGGGGCGTTCGATATGTGATCAAGGTCGACCCGCGGGGCAATCCCGAGCTGGCCTCGGGTGCCGAGATGATTGCAACCCAGATCTTTTATGCGCTGGGCTACCATGTTCCCGAGAATTACATTGTTTACCTGGATCCCCAGAAGCTGGCCATTAAGCCGGGAACCGAGGTGGTCGACGAGTTCGGCGATCGTCTCCCCCTCACGCCGACACGCCTGCAGAGAATGCTCAAGGGTTCGCCGCGAGATACCCGGGGCCGGATTCGAGTTCTGGCAAGTAAATACCTTCCTGGAGCGGTGTTAGGTCCATTTCGTTACTATGAGACTCGCAGTGATGACCCCAACGACGTCATCCTCCACGAAAACCGCCGGGAGCTGAGGGGTCTGCGGCTGTTTGCCGCCTGGCTGAACCACGACGACACCCGCGCCCAGAACACGCAGGACAGTTGGGTTCAGGAAGGCGGGGTCCATTTTGTCCGCCATTACCTGATCGACTTCGGGTCCACACTGGGCAGCGGAACGGTGGAAACCCAGCTTCCGAATCTCGCCTATCACTACTGGCTGGACACAGAGGTGGTCAAGAAATCGGTTCGAGCCTTCGGGTTTCGGGTGCCCGAGTACCGGAAGGTAAAGTGGCCTCCGGAAACAAAGCTGCCGGGTGTGGGACGCATCGAGGCCGAGTTCTTTGATCCAGTAATTTGGAGGAATGACTACCCGAATCCAGCTTTCGTGAGAATGACCTCCAGAGACGCCTTCTGGGCCGCCAAGATCATCGCCCGCTTCACTCGGGAGGAGGTGGGCGCCATTGTGAAGCTGGCTCAACTGAGTGATCCCCGGGCGGAGGAATACCTTCTGGACACGCTGGTAGCCCGTCAACGCAGGTGCGTGGAGGCCTATCTGACCGGGATCAGTCCGCTGGATCAGTTCCGGGTCAGTAATTCCCAGCTTCACTTCACGAACCTTGCCGATCTCTATCAGCTCAGTTCCCCGGGCACCTCGTACCGCGCGAGATGGATGATTTTCGACAATCAGACCGAAGATTCACGGAAGCTCTCGGGCCTGCAGACCCAGACCGGGACCGCGGTTCCCCTTCCCGCTCTTTCGGGCCTGAAGGACGACGAGTATGCGGTGCTGGAGATTTCGGCGATCCATGCCGACTTTCCCCACTGGGAGAAGGTTTCAGTCTACCTTCGGCTGCAGGCCGGCGAGTTCGAAGTGGTAGGAATTGAACGGTGACTGATTTGGCTTCCAGATTCCAAGATTGGCAATGTGGGAGGCTTGACGCCCGGCGGTCGCGGCCCGAGGCCCCACTCCCACTCTAAATCCTTGAACTTTGGAACGTTTCTCAGGAGCACGGTTCACAATCGTGAGCCGGCGACTCGATCTGAATCGTTGCGTGGGAAATCTCAAAGCGGTGCTTCAAGGTATCGCTCAAGTCCTTGAGAAGATCGTCACGGTCACACTCCGACTCGGGCAAGACGTGTGCGGAGAGAGCTACCATTCCGCTGGTAATGGTCCAGACGTGGAGATCGTGAACTCCGGCAGCACCCTCCACCTCCCTCATCGCCTCCAGAACCTCATCGACGTCGATGTGAAGCGGTGAGCTTTCCATGAGAACAGCCACGGATTCCTTGAGAACAGACCAGGATGAAAAGATGATCAGCACGCCGATTATGATGGAGGCGAGAGGATCGGCCCAGTACCAGCCGAAGGCCCAGATCAGGGCACCGGCTGCGATGGCCTGGGAGCTTCCCAGAGTGTCGGCCAGAATGTGCAGCCAGGCCCCCTGCATATTGAGGCTCTCTTGCCTCCCCTCCTTGAGCAGCCACAGGCCCAGCAAATTCACCACCAGACCTCCGGTGGCTACAGCCATCATGATGCCGGCCTGGACCTCGGGAGGATTCATCAACCGCTGGTAGGCCTCGATAAAAATGAGAATTGAGATGGCAACCAGCGTGGCTCCGTTGACCAGGGCCGCTAGAATCTCTGTCCGGTAGTAGCCGTAGGTGTGCTGGGAGCCGGAAGGTCGGCTGGCCAGCCACATGGCAAAAAGGGCCAGGGCCAGAGATCCGGCGTCCGACAGCATGTGCCCGGCGTCGGCCAGAAGGGCCAGAGATCCGGACAGCAGCCCGCCGATCACTTCGGCAGCCATGTAGAGGATCACCAGAACGAGGGTGAGCGTGAGGCGCCGCTGATTCGCCGACCGGCGCTGCGCTCCCTGGGAGTGATCGTGTTGATGAGCTGCTGTCATTGTCTCGTACCGGTGCCGGGATTCCCCATCGGGATCGAATCGTCTAAGATAAAGTAGTTCGTTACCGCCTGGCCCGGCTGATCACCACCATCACTGCTTCTACATTCTGCAGGTTGGAAGGATCTGAGCCGATCTCCTGGTAGTGCCCCAGCAGTCTTTTGGCTTCGTCGTACTGGGTCTCAAAGTAGCGCTGCATGCCCATCTGAAAATAGGCTTCCGCGAAGTCTGGGTTAGCCACCAAGATGTTTTCGTAAATCACCGTCGACCACTGCTTGTTTCCCGTCCGGACCGATTCCGCAGCCAGCTTGAAAAGACTCTCGTCCGGGTCTTCTCCGCTGCGCTCGTAAAAGCTCCGGAACGTCTCTGCAGCTTCCGCATAACGTTCGGCCTGCACGTAAACCTCGGCCAGCTCTCGCTCAATGCCAAGCTGCTCGGGATGCAGCGAGACCGCTTTGCGGAAATTCTCGATCGCTGGCTCGGAGTGCTCCAGCTTGACGTGAGCGCGGGCGATCTCCACTCGAAAAACTGCCTCGATTTCTTCCGAAAACTCCCCCAGCTGGGCTTCCGCTATGGCCAGAGCTTCTTCCGCCTTTCCGTCCTGTTGGAGCTGGCGGATCTCTTCCAGGCGTTCCCGCACTTTGGCCGCTTCGGCGTTGAGCAGATAATCGTCAATCCGATCCCCAAGTTTGTGAGTATTCACGTCGTCGGGGTCCAGTTCCAGCGCCCGGTCAGCGCTGCGGCGGGCTTCATCGATGCGGTCTGAGCGCAGGTAAGCCAGCGCCAGGTTGTAGTGATATCCCCCGTTTTCCGGCTTCACGTCGATCAGTTCCTGGTAAGACTCGACTGCCTGCCAGTACTCCTTGGCCTGAAAGGCCTGCTCAGCCCTCTGCTCCAGCTGCATGACAGGAATCTCGCCAAGAAGCTGCTGCAGGCTCTGCCGCAGCTGCTCCACATGGCTACGCTCTTCAGCCGTTCCCAACGTCCCAAACATTGCCAGGAGTTCAACAGCCGCCTCAAAGCTCTCTCTGGCTTCGTCCCAGCTTTTCCGCCTGAGCTGAACCATCCCCAGGCCCTGGAGAGCCTCCGGGTTGGATGGATTCAACTGCCGGGACTCCTTCAGCTTCTCCTCGGCCTGGTCCATTTTCTGCTGCCGCATGGCCTGAACCCCTTGTGCGTAGAGCTCCTTGGACTTTTGCAAGGATTCTGAGTCCTCAAAATAGAGGAGCTGTGCAGAGTCTCCGGGCTCAAATCCCAGAGTGACTGACTCTGTCGAGCCCTCCTTCAGGTTCAGAAACTCCCTGTAAAGCGGCCGGTAGCCCTTGGTTCGGGCCCACAATCGGTAGTAGCCGGCCGGCAGCTTCTTGAACCGAGCCCGTCCCTTCCTGTTCGACGCGACCGTTTCCAGTCGTCGCGTCTGCAGCGACTGGAGAAACACCTCAACCTTCTTGAGCGGCTGACCCGTATTGTTGTTACAAAGGACGTCCAGAGTCGCCTGAGCCAGGGCAGTTCCCCCCGGCCAGGCCAAAACCGCTGACACGACAACGACTCGCAGCACTTGATTCAATTTTTTCATGAGCTTGTTTCCTGTCCAGTCCCAAGAAACAGGCATTTTATAACACACGGGGAAGATGGGGACGGGGAGGCGTCAACGGGGGACCCAGAAACGTGGGGCGCGAAAACCTGGAAAGAGAAAAGAGTTTCGGGCACCACGCCAACTTCACAATCGGGGGAATGAAGTTGACCGTGGTGCCCGATGCGGGAGGAACCTAGTGATCGGCGTCGTAGGACGTCACCACCTCGGGATGCAGGGTGATATCTCGCATTTCCGCCACGCGCGACTGCGATTCTTTCGCGGCCACCGGAAAGCGCTCCATTTCTTTGATCGAGTGCTGCAGCGACGACAGGACAATGTTCACCGCAGTGATCCAGATAGCGACATAAATTGTGAAAAAGATGATCTTGTTCATAGCCCCGGTTTCTCCTCTTGGTAGCTTCCACCAGGAGTGACACCAGAACCCATACTCACGTCACTACCCTCTCCCCTTGGTCTTATGTCTGCACCCAGGACCGTAGTCACGACAATGGCCATCAACACAATCACTGCAGCGGCCCCGAGAACTCCCAGTAAGGCTCCGACTGTTTGTGCAAGTGCTTCGCTCATCCTAAATGCCTCTCCAATTGGAGGGAGGAAGCGTCTGGCTTCTCGCTCCGTAGCCCCGATTCTGGGGAAGACACTATTTTTGTAACATGGCGGCAAGGAAGGGCGCGTGAGCCGAATCACTGGCCCGATTTTTTTGGCACCCGTCGGACTCTCTGGTAGCCCGGGTGGAAGTTCCGCGGGCCGTTAAGAGTGATTGCAACGGCCGATCGTTTCCCAGATCATAGAAGAACGAATGAGGGATATGGAAAAGAGATTCAAATTGCGACCCTCGCAATGGGGATAGCCGGCTTCATACATCCAGGAGGAAACTAAATGTCTCGACGAATGCAACTGGGGGTGGCCATTGCGGTGGCCACGCTGACCCTTTCTGTTCTTTTTTCTGAGCACGGCTTCGTTTCACTTTTCGACGGCAAGACGCTCAACGGCTGGACGCTGCTCGGAAAAACCGGTGATGGCTACATGGTCAAAGACGGCAAGATCGTGGTGCCTCGCGGCGGCGGCGGCAACCTGTTTACCGAGAAGGAGTTCAGCGATTTTATTTTGAGATTCGAATTCAAGCTCGAAGACGGCTCCAATAATGGCCTGGCTTTTCGCGCTCCGTTGCAGGCCAGGAACATCCATGTCGAAGGTAACGAGATCCAGATTCTGGACCACAACTCCGAGCGCTACAAGGACATCATCAAGCCCTGGCAGGTGCACGGCTCTCTCTACCATGTCTTTCCCGCTAAGACCGGGTATTTGAAGAAAACGGGAGAATGGAATGCGGAGGAAGTCACCGTTGCGGGCCGCCAGGTGAAAGTAGTTCTCAACGGCCATACCATTCTCGACGTGAACCTGGACGACGTCACAGACCCGGAGATCCTGAAAGAACACACCGGGCTGCAGCGAAAGTCCGGCCACCTCGGCTTCCTGGGTCACAACGAGCCCATCGAGTTTCGAAACATCCGGATCAAGGAGCTTTGACCATGAGGAAACCGTACAACCGCAGGAGCTTTCTCAAACATTCGGCCGCTGGAACAGCGGTTGTGGCCGGCTATACGGCTACGACACGCGGTTACCAGGCCAATGAAACCCTCAACATCGGCTGCCTTGGGACCGGAGGTCGGTGCCAAGGATTGATGAAGTCACTGGTCAAGATTCCCGGTGTTCAGATCGCAGCTGTGTGCGACGTCTGGGACGTCCGTCTGGAACAGGCTCGCAAGCTGGCTGATCCAAAAGCGTTCTCGACAAAGATTTTCGAGGAGGTGCTCCAGCGCAGCGACATCGATGCGGTCCTGATTGGATCTCCGGACCACTGGCATGTACCCATGACGATTGCCGCCTGTGAGGCCGGCAAAGATGTGTATGTAGAGAAGCCTCTCACCCACGACCCGTCAGAAGGGGCGGCGGTCATCGAGGCCCAGAATCACAGCCGACGGATCGTTCAAGTGGGGATGCAGCAGCGAAGCATGCCCCAGGTTCAGAAGGCCCGCGAGATCGTGCGCAGCGGCCAGCTGGGGAAGATCCATAAAGTCCATCTGACCTGGAACCGCAACTCGCCCAGGGGCCGGAGAACCAGACCCGAGATCGATCCGGAGTCAGTCGACTGGAAACGGTTTCTGGGCTCAGCGGCTGATCAACCCTTTGACCCCTATCGATTCCGCCAATGGCGGTGGTTCTGGGATTTCGGGGGTGGGATCCTCACCGACCTGATGACTCACCACGTTGATATCGCGAACTGGTTTCTGGATCTGGAAAACCCTACCCAGGCCGTTACCGTTGGGGATCATTTTACGACCGCCGGCCTGTGGGAGACACCCGACACGATTCAGACACTGATCCGCTACCCGGATCAGGATGTACAGGTTTACTTCGAAGGAACCTTCTTTAACGCTCGCAGTGGTGCCATGCTTGAGTTCATGGGAACGGAAGCGACCTTGTACGCGGATCGCGGCCGCTACGAAATCCACCCCGAACGCGGCCGGGAAATCCCGTACAGCGAGTGGGTGCTGGGTGAGGGACGTCGGGGAGCGGACTTTTACGGCAATCCCGACGGCGACCTGCTGCATCTGACCAACTGGATCGAATCGATCCGCTCGCGGCAAAAGCCCATAGCGCCCGCAGAGGCAGGCGTGGCAGCGGCGGTGCCTGCCCACCTGGGCAACCGGGACTACCTGAACGGTGGGGTCGCCAATGCAGTCTGACCCGCCGAGAACGGCAAAGAATAGGCCTGCAGCGCCTCAGTCTGGGAGGATGCCTCTGTGGTCCGAGCAGGTTCGCGGCAGGGAGGCCGCTCCCACTCTAATGCTGACCTGTCGAGCGAACAACCAGCAACCAGCAACTAGTAACCGCCTAGCGAAGCGACGCCCCTACCGGATGGCAATGGGCCGGGCCGGCGACCCCGTCGCTCCCTTGAAGCGAATCGGTGTATGAATGAAGAGGAACTCGTACACTCGATCCCGCACCAGCTCTTCAAAGACCATATTCTCCAGGTTGAACACGCCATTTTTCGTGATCAGTTCCTGGTGGACCGGAAACACGAGCTCAGGATTCGGATTCGGAACCACTTCCGTGGTCCAGGAATCGGATCCCACCATGGAGGCCTTCTTGGAGACCACCCAGGCGGCTATCTCCAGACCGATTCCGGGAGGATTCTTGTTGTACTTCTCCGGCTGGCGCCACAGCTTGGACCATCCGTAGCGAAAGAAGAGCGCATCTCCTTCCCGGATCGAGTCGGGGTCAATCCCCTGTTTCCTGAGTGCTCCCTCCGCATCGGCCCGAGTGACCTCGTAACTGTGAGGAAGGTTGCTCTGTCCCTTGAAGCCGGCAACATCGATGAGAATGCCGCGAGTGATGATCGGCTTAACATTCTCGACTCCCAGCTTCTGCAGACCGTAGGGCCCACCCATCTCCTCTTCCTGAACAAAGCCGTTGTAAAAGACACTTTTGCTGGTCCCGTCCGCCATCCTCAGCCAGGTCCCGATGTGTCCCGGCCCGTCGAACTGAGTGCCTACCTGCCCGATCTCGGCGCACACAAACTCGTCGTTCCCGAGCAGCTGGTTCTTCCCCACCGGCCCATCCGGGTCGGGAATCAGGATGGAGTAGGTCCGTTCCCCATAAAGCGGCATGCCTCGCTCATAGACGTGGCCCAATTCGTAGGTCTTCCCCTGTTTGACGAGCTGGATGGCTTCCATGATTTTGGAGGGCGTGATCCAGTTGGATCCTCCCGCCTGATCTCCGGCGCCCCAGATGGGGTGAGGCCACCACGGACCCTTCTCCCGGGTCTGGCCTGTCACCAGGGCCGGCACCAGCACCAGCACTCCCACTACAACCATCACGCGCCCTGTTTCACTCAAGCTGCTCATGTCCTTACCTCCTCTGTGAGGCACCCATGTTAGCGAGGTAATGACGAGATCCAAAACGACGCGAACCAGTTTTGGACGCAGAGTTGCCTGACCAATCCCAGAATTGTGGTCCGGTTGGTCGGAAGGTTAGAAAAAAAGGGGACATCTACTTTCTTTCGAGTTTGTACAAATGGACTGCGTAGCCGGCGAAATCATCCTGAAACTGGCCATCGCTCAGCGCGTCCTTGTGTAAGGCAGCGGGTCAACCTATTCTTGTCGTTCCACATTCGAGACGGGGATGAAGACACTACCTAAACAGGTCTGGCTGCTCGCTAGCGCCTACGCTCTGATGTTGTCAGGCGCCTCGGTGATCATTCTGACGGCGGGAATCGTGGGAACGCGGCTCGCACCTTCTCCCGGCCTGGCCACTCTCCCGGTCGCACTGGCGATTGTGGGGGTGGCCGCCATGACCCTGCCGGTGGGCCTGCTCATGGCGCGCCTGGGACGCAAGAAGGTCTTCTTGATGTTCGCCGGCGTGGCGGTTTCCGGAGCCTTGCTGGCGAGTTGGAGTCTCTCGATTCAGAGCTTCGGCTGGTTTTGCCTGTCCGCCTTCTGGATTGGAAGTACGGGCGCAGCGGCGCAGCAATACCGATTTGCCGCCATTGACTGCGTAAGCGGGGATCAGATTCCGAAAGCAGCCTCCGCTGTCCTGATGGGTGGGATCGTCTCCGCCGTGATCGGACCCGAGGTTGCCCTGCTCGGAAAAGGTCTTTTCTCGGCCGAGTTTGCCGGCTCTTTTCTTTTGTTGACCGGGGTCTTTGTCAGTGGGGGGCTGGTACTGCTGGCGCTCAAGGACTCCAGGGTCAAGCACCAAGAAGCGGGCCAGGATAGCCGCCCCATTCTGAGGATCCTGCGCCAACCCGTTGTCATCGCCGCCATTGCGGCCTCAGCGATCGGGTTTGGAGTCATGAGCCTGGTCATGACGGCCACGCCCATCAGCATGCACAACCACTACGGGCTGAGTATCACGGACACAAAACGGGTCATCCAGTCGCACGTGGCCGGGATGTATTTACCCTCCCTGGTATCCGGCTGGTTGATCAGCCGCTTCGGCTTTCAGCGCATGATGTTTGCCGGGTTGACTGCCTTTCTCCTCTGTCTTGGCATCGCTTACGCAGCGCCCGACCTGGTCAATTTCTGGCTGGCTCTGGTACTGCTGGGAGTGGGCTGGAACTTCCTTTTCCTGTCGGGCACTTCCCTGCTCCCCATGGGCTATGCCCCAGCAGAGCGGTTCAAGGTGCAGTCCACCAATGACTTTCTGGTGTTTTCCACCCAGGCGGCCGGCTCTTTGAGCTCAGGATGGTTTCTGTATCACTGGGGGTGGGCGGGAGTCCTCCTGACCTGCCTTCCGGCCGTCGGCCTGCTGGCGATCGTCCTGCTGCTGGCGCGTCCCGACTCTCGCGGCCCGTTCCCCGTGAAGGATTGACCCGGCACTTGGAGTGCCGCACTCCAGACAGAAGCTCGCTTCAAGCTAGGGCCGTTCCCCGTGGCTTCCGCAAACACCGCCCTCACCTTGGGTGAAACGGATTCCAGCGGCGCCACGAACTCGGGGTCGGTCTGGCGGCTTTCTTTGAAGTGCTTCCTGGCAGCAGCCAAGTGAGTGGGGGTCTCTTCCTGCGAACGCAGCGAAACGGAGACTAAAGACGCCCCCAGAAAGAACGAAGCAGTAGCTCCAAAGCGGGGACGATGCCTCTCTCCCAGGTAGCTTCTCAAGCGATCAGCGGCTTCCCGGTAGTGACCCGTGTAGAAACTCTCAAAGCGCCTCCCGGAGCTCGGTTTCTTCCCTCTTCAGCGTGTCCTCGATTTCCTCTTGTAACCAGAGGAGTTGGGTGGACGATTCGTCGAGGGTCAGGGCTTCCCGGGTCTTCTCGAGCGCTGCCGACAGGTCACCGGCCTCCATCAGTTCCCGGACCTCCTCAGAGAGCTGACTGATCGTCTTTGATTTCTTTTCATTCGCCAGGCGCCCCTTAACGTGACTTAACAGGGCTCGGGCTTCCCGGTGATTCTTGTGATTCCGAAGAACTCTCTGCAGGCGGGTCCTGGCTCCCTCCAGGTCACCCTGGTCAAAAAGGACCACAGCCTTCCGGTAGTCGGCGGCCGCCGCTTCCAGTATTGCCTGGTTGAGCGCTGCCTCCACGACCGTCTTTCGCTCCCGGACCTCCTCGCGTTCGGAGTGTTCCTCAGACAGGCCGTCCAGCATCTTGTCGGCTTCCTCCCAGAGACCGGCTTTGATCCGGTCATCGATACTGTTCAGGTCCTTGCGAAGTTGTTCCAGCGCCGGATTGCACGAGGCAGATCTTCTGGCCGCCTGGAGGTTGGGAAAAGTGGGGGACGTGGCTTCGATTTCGTAGAGGAGCTGACAGGCTGGTTCCAATTCCGATTGTCGAATCAGCAACTGGGCACGCTGCCAGAGGCGTTCGTTGTGGCGGCGAGTCTTAGTCTCGTTCCAGAGACTGGAGGCTTCTTCCCCCAGGGAGCCGGGGCAACTCAGAAGTGCTTCGGTCAACCCTTCCGCCAGGCTGAGATCATTGGCTCGAAAGGCTCGCCGGGCCTGCTCGAGCTGGTTCGAATCGCACTGGGCCGCCCGATTGCCCGCCGCTTGCAAGGCCAGAACCTGGCTCATCAGGGCCATCTGCATCAGAGTGAGAATGATTTTCATGCGGCTGACTCCTTAGCCTCCTTCGAGCACCTTATTCCTCTACCCCTTCACTGAGAACCTGCTCTAGAAGAGAGGCTACATCAGTACTTTCCCAGAACTCGTGTCGGACTTCACCGGGAGCCTCCGGGCCCAGAGTCACGGACCGGGTGACCAGCCTCGAGCCATAGGTGAAATCGAGCGAGTACTCTCCGGGAGGCAGCGAGACCACAAACGGGGTTTCGTCTTTGAAGACGCTCTGCTTGTCGGCATCCCGGACATCCACGGCTGCAAAAGGGGAAGCATCGACCGTGAGCGCCACGGGCTCTACAAAGATGGCCCCTCCCGCAAAAAAGGAAAGCGCGATGACGGAGCTCCCGGTCACCAGCAGAACTGCCAACCGGAGGAGCGCTGAGGTCTTCCGAAGAGGCTCCGGTGTTGCTGTCTCTCCCTCCGCCGCCGGGGTCTGCGGTTCCTTCGGATCCTCAGCCAGCGAGACCGCCTGCTGCGCGACGAGATCGTTCAGTGCACTGGTAAAGCGACCTGATTCGAGTGACGTTAGCCGAAGAACGTCCCGAACGGAGCGACTGCTGTCGAGCTGCTCGAGAATCTTCAACTGGTCCGGGGAGAGAGCATCCGCCCGGATCGTAGCCGGCTGTTTGCGCAGAACGTTCGCTCCCTCCAGAGTTTCGCGGAGATTCACCGGTCTCGGCGTGACGAGCCTCTGAGCCAGACCGGCGGAATCAAATTCCGCCAGGACCTGGGAGGCACTCTGGACCCGTTTCTCGGGTTCCTTCTCCAGCAGCCGCTCGACCAGCTTCGAAAACTTCTCTGAAAAAGCCGAGTTCAATTGAGAGACGGGAGGAGGGACCTCGTTGAGCTGTTTCAAGTAGACGGCGTGCGGGCTCTCGGCATCGAACGGGTTCGATCCGGTCGCCATCTCGAACATCAGGATGCCCAGAGAATAGAGGTCGGAACGCGCGTCGGCCGTGGCGCCTCGGACCTGCTCCGGGCTCATATAGAGAGGCGTGCCCAGTCGCTCTCCAGCCGACGTTCTCGTCTTCAGAGCGATGTCCCTGGCCCGGGCAATGCCGAAGTCGAGAACCAGGACGGTTCCATAATTGTCAATGCGAATATTGGACGGCTTCAGGTCGCGGTGAATGACCTGGTGGTCGTGGGCGCACTCCAGGGCTCGGCAGATCTGCGCTGCGACGGAGACAATCTCCGACTCGGGCATGGGGCTCGACCGTTCCATCCTGGCCGCCAGATCTTCACCTTCGACATAATTCATGACCAGGTATCGGAACCTGCCCGCCCGGCCGATGTGAAAGACCTTGACGATGTTGGGGTGCTGTAGTTCGGCTCCGATCCTGGCTTCCGTCACGAACCGCTCTTCCACCTCTGGATCTTCGATCAGATCCCGTCCCAGCACCTTGACGGCCCACTTGCCTCCCAGTTCTTCGTGGGTGGCCAGGTACAGATCCCCCATCCCGCCTTCGCCGATCCGTTTCTGTATGCGGTAGGTCCCCTGTAGAGCCTCTTTCAGGGTCGAGCGCACGTGGGGGACCTCTCCGGCGCGCAACTCGCCCTCGCTCTCCCGGTCGAAGCTGTCTGTTTCCGGTGGTCCGGTCTTCAGCCGGGCCCCGGGTGCATGCTTAGACATTGATCCACATTCAGTCTACCGCCACAAATTCTCGTCACGTTGTGAACTGGATCACCTCCGGTGCGATTAACGGTCTATAAAATTGGACTGGATCAGCGGAATAAAACCTCTGGAGGAAGTGACGAAGGAGGACAGGTAATGAAACTGGCAAGATTTTTTTTCGCGGCAGTGGTCATCTGTTGGACCGGGTTCGGCTTACCCGTTTTCGGTCAGGGGATGGCAGATACGGTCTCCAACATTGAGATCACGGCTCTCCGGAGTCTTCAGATCGCCGAGTCGGACGACTTTTACTACATTCAGGTGGTCGTCGAGCTGCGCAATCAGAACGCCTACGCGATTCGCCTCAGGAAGGCCGATCTGAACCTTCGCATCAAACGCTACCTGGAGGAGATTCCACTGGGCAGGGCCGCCACCGTCGATCTCGAAGTGCCTGCCAACGCAACCACCGACTTGACTCTCATGGTCGAATCCGGGGACAAGGGCAAGGAAACTTTGAAGCGACTTTTTTCGGTTTTCAACGCAGTCAGCGACCCGGCCATCGTACCCACCGTATTTCTGACCGGAAGCTCGGATGTCGGCTTTCACGATCGGCGCGGCTGGCTCTATGAAAACGAGTTTGAGATCGACTTCATGTTTCGCCCCGCGGTCAAACGCCGGTTCCTAATGAAGTGAGCTCATATTCGGGAGCAGTGAGGACCATTGAACTTTCAGTTCACTCTTACCGTAGTTGAAGGTGCCAGGAAGGGGAAGAGTCTTCTTCTTGCAGGGCCCGGGCGTCTCTTCTTCGGGCGCGGAGATGATTGTTTCGAAGTCTTGCCCCAGAGCGACCTGACCGCCGGAAGGTACCACGCTATTTTCGAGATCCAACCTCCCCACGTGTTCGTCACCGATCTGGGAAGCGTGAACGGCACCCTCTTGAACGGCAAGAAGATCGGCCGCAACCCGGACGTTCTCAATCCGGAGTCTTCCCCGCACAGCGACGAGCGCTTCTCTCTCTCCCATGGCGACCGCGTTACCCTGGGTGAGACGACCTTTGAGACCGGCCTCGTGGCTTGTCAGGTCTGCGCACTGTGCGGCCTGGAACTGCCCGGTTTCGTCGAGGTGGACGCGGCTGAGACCAGTCCTCTGTGCAGAAACTGCCAGCATCAGTTGGAGCCGGTCCCACGAGAGGCAACGGCTTCGAGCCCCCCCGTCGAGGTGCCCGGACAGGATGCGGCAGCTCCAGGGAGTGTCGAGAATCGACCGGCCCAGGAAGCACAACCGGAGCCTGATTCTGCCCACACTCCGCACCATGTGGCCCCCGTGACTCTGGCCGGCTACGAGGTGATCCGGCTGTTGGGAGAAGGGCCGGTGGGGCGAACCCATCTGGCCCGCAACCGGGACGACTCGAACCCGGTGGCGCTCAAAACCGTGCACCCGCCGGGACATGACGGGGTCCGCCGACTCTCGAAAGGACTCGAGATCCTCAGCGACCTCAAACACCCGAACCTGGCGAGCATTCTGGATGCTGGGGCACAGGGAGACCGGGTCTACTACGTGACCGATTTCAGCCCGGCCGGCAGCGCCCGGAAATTCATCTCCGCCCGAGGCAGGCCGCTCAACTGGGAGGAGGCCACCTCTTTTCTCCACCAGGCGCTCGAGGCCCTGTCATTTCTACACCACCGCAAGATTGCTCACGGGGCCGTCAGCCCCGACAATCTGCTTCTGTTCGGACTCAGTCCGACCTTCGTTCTCAAGATCTCCGATACGGGGATCAGGCGGATGGTGGCGAATCTCCTATCCTCGGACGGAGAGCCACAGCTCGAGTGTTCGCAGGTCGAGGTGGCGGACGATGTGGTCGCCCTTGGCGCGACCTTCTATTACCTGCTGAACGGACAGGAACCGGCCCAATCCGCCCACGATCCGGGGGAGGGCGACGAAAAAGGGATCCAGCCTCTGGGGCCATCCCACCACAGCGTACAGCCTCAGCTTGCCGAGCTGGTGGACCGGGCCCTGGGGCTCAGTCCGGCTGGCGGATTCCAGAGTGCAGAGGAGATGCGCGAAGAAGTCTACAAGCTTCAGAAGAGGCTGGTTCGCCTGACCCTGCGCCTGTAAGGTCCCGCTCCGCCTCGTTGTGGAAGCGGCTTCCATACCGCGAACGACCAGCAGGGCGACATTTTCGCAAGCGGGGGCTGAGTTGCGGCCCAACAAAGTCCGCGTTAGCGAACCGTTACAAAGCGCCGCCGCATGACCACGTAGGCAAGGCTGACGAAACAGAGGGAAAAGAAGGTCAGAAAAAGTAGCGGTGACAGTGCGCCGCTGAGCATCCCCCCGTCGGAAAAGAAGAACTCCGCCAGGTTTGTTTCCTGGAACGTGACGATATTGATTTCCCAGTAGGGACCCGAGAAATCAGATATGGATCCCTGCTCCAGCGCGATCCGCTCGCTCAGGCCATCCACGTGCAGTGAAGACTGGAAGCCCCACCGTTGGATGTTCAGCATAGCGGCCACCCGGGTCCAGGTTGCGTCCCCGGGAATCTGGGACAGCGGTCGAAGTAGTCCACCAAACAAGAGCTGGGGAATGATCACCAGGGGAACCGCGGTCAGGGCAACAGCACTGGATGCCGCCAGGGTGGAGATGAGGAGTCCCAGGCAAGCGGAAGTCAGCGAGACCAGCCACAGGATTCCCCACAACTGGAGGGTACCGCCCAGGGGAAGCTGCAAGAGTACGGGCACGCACAGCAGTGTCAGAATTCCGGTCTGGACACCTCTCAGCAGAGCTTGAACCAGGATCTTGCTCGACAGGTAGGGCCCGAAGCCCGTGCAGGAGCGCACCTCGCGACGCAAAATTGCCCTTTCCGAGACAATCTCACGGCTGCCCCCCAGGGTGCCGAACCAGATACTGGAGGCGATCAGTATGACGTAGATGGAGGCTCTCAAGCGTCCAGCCGGCGGGCTGAATATGTTGTTGCTTCGCTCGGCCTCCTGTTTGGCGGTCTCGAAAAGAGTGTCCACTTCGACCGTGTCCCGGCGCTCTTCCACCGGAGCCTTGGCAATGTCGAAGAAGTAAATGGTGGCGGCGAACTGGTCAAGCTCCCGGGTGTCTCCGCCCAGGCTCTGAAAGGCGACCAGAATGAGCAGAGCGATGATGGGAGCTTGCAGCAAATTCAGCAACAGGTTGGTGCGGTCCGAGAACAGGACAGCCAGATTCCTGGCGGACAGGCTCAAAATCCGGGAGATACTTCGGCCCAGGTGGAGAGTGAATCCCGGGCTTTGATTTTCTTGCTCTGCGGGCTCCGCATCCCCGGGCAGCGGGAGCGCGCTCCGCGCAGGCGGCTCTTCATTGAACGATTTGGACAGCTCCTGAGCCGTGGCCGGATCGGACACGGCATTCATGACGTACTCAGCCGGATTGGCAGACTCGCATCGAGAGCCGGTCACCCGTTCGAAGTAATCGACAATTCCATCGGTAGGACCGTAGTAGGCAATTCGCCCACCGTAGGTGAGGGCCAGAATCTGATCAAAGCGGGCGAAGGAAAAGCGGCTGGGCTGATGAATGGTCGCAGCCACGGTAATCACTTCATCACTGCTGAGGCCTCTGAGCAAGTCGACAATCCGATCGGCATCGGATGAGGAGAGCCCGGTCGTCGGTTCGTCTAGAAAGAGCAGCACCGGTCGGGCGATCAGTTCGTGAGCGATGTTGGCCCGTTTTCTCTCTCCTCCGCTCAGACCTCGTCGCCCTCCGTTGGAAGAACCGATCAGCGTGTGGAGAAACTTGGAGGCGCGCTCCCCCTCGAATCCGAGTTGCCCACAGGTGTCCTGGATCAGCCGGTTGCGCACGCTCTTTTCCATGTCGGGAAACTTGAGCTGCAGGCGATAGTCCAGGGACTGTTGAACCGTCAGATCAGAGAAGAGAACGTCTCCCTGGGGGACATATCCTACAAAGTCGCGAAGCACCTTGAGATCCCGGTTGGGCTCGAAGTTGTTTCCTATGGTGACCAGGCCGTCGTCCGGTTTCAGATAGCCGGCCAACAGATTCAGGAGAACGGTCTTGCCGCAGCCGGCTGGCCCCATGACTCCGGTCATGCTCCCCGGCACAGCTCGCAGATAGGCTCCATTACAGAGCCATAAATCATTTTTCGAAGCTAGTTTAAGATAAAGACGCGTAGTATCGACTCCAACTCGATCGGCGCCCAGGAAGAACTTGGGGCTAAGCTGGAGAAACACTTCGGAGAGGAGGATTTCATCGTAGCGGGTCACCTCCTGCCAGGCACCCTGTCGCAGGGGGTTACCATTCATCCAGGCGTCGTCGGACGGGACCAGGCTCTTCAGAAACAGCCGGCCGCCCTGGCGCCGCAGGATGGCTTGACGATCTTTCAGACCGTCCAGTTGAACGTCGTTTTCCTCGGCGCTCCCGATGGAGATTTCGAAGTCTCCCTGGAGGCGCAGCTCAATGTTGGAAGAACCCATAATCCCTAACCCTCGGGATGTTGTTCCCTTGTGAACCTCCCATCATGAATCACAATGCAGGCAGGAAAAGTGCGCCCCGTCACTGAGCCAGAACCATCCACCGCCGTATGCCCGCCGCTCAGACCATAAGGAACCGCAACAACCAGGGACCAACAAACCGAACTATAGTATACTCATACCTATGAGTATACGACTCCAAATCGTTATGGACGAAGAGGAGGCCAACCATTACAAGACCGCCGCCGCCCGCGAACAGATGACACTCAGCGCCTGGGTTCGCCGATGCCTGCGTCGGGCTCTGCAGGCCCAATCTGGTCCCACGCCTGAGACAAAACTGGTGGCACTGGATGGGGCTTTACAACGGCATCACCCGATCGCCGACATGGATGCACTTTTAGAGGAAATCGAACGCGGCCGTGGTATTCGTTGACTCGAATGTCGTGATGTACCTGGTGGGCGCCCCTCACCCGAATCGTGACCTCCTCGAGAAGCACCTTCGGGAGAACCCGGCGGAGGTGTATGTATCAAGCGTGGAGGTTTATCAGGAGGTTATCCATCGCTACATTGCGATTGATCGAAGGCCGGCCATCTCCGATGCCTTCCAGTTACTCGACGCCCTGCTCCACTCGGTCTATCCAATCCACCGTCGGGACGTTGACCGCGCACATGAAATCAGCCTGGCGCAGAAGCGACTCTCGGGGCGCGACTGCCTGCACGTGGCAGTGATGGAGGGCCATGGGGTTTCGCGGATCCTGACCCTGGATCGGGCCTTTGATCTCTGGCCCCCGATCGATCGCCTGCCCTAGTGCTGTCCGGGAAGTTCACGCCACCACAGCCGTTTGGCTGCCGGGCGTGCCCTTGAATCCCTCCAGGGGAATTGGTATCACCAACATCATGAATGGAAAGCTGAAGTTGTTGGTGCTGGGTGCGGTCTGGTTGTTTGTTCTTTGCCTAGCAGGGGCGGCAACTCCACCCAACGTGGTCATGCTGATCTCTGACGATCAGACCTGGACTGACTTCGGATTCATGGGCCATCCGGAAATCCGCACGCCGAACCTGGACCGACTAGCCTCACAGGGTCTATTCTTCCCGCGCGGCTACGTAACAGCAAGCCTGTGCCGGCCCAGCCTGGCGACCCTGATTACAGGGCTCTATCCTCACCAGAGTAAGATCGTCAACAACTATCCCATGGGCACTCCTTTGCTCGACCATTCCCCCTACCTGAAGGCCCGGACCGGCGAGTACTGGCAAAAACACCTGGAAATGCTTCATCTCCTAGACTCTGTTCCCACCCTGCCGGGCATGCTCGGTGAATGGGGCTACAAGAGCCTTCAAACGGGAAAATGGTGGGAGGGACACTTCGGCCGGGGTGGTTTCACCGCCGGGATGACACTGGGGACTCCCAGCCAGGTTGCCAGCACAACCGCCGTCGAGTACTGGCGGGGGGGTGACCGGGGGATTGCCATCGGACGCGATGTTGGAATGAAGCCGATTTTCGATTTCATCGAAGAAGCGGAGGACCGTCCCTTTTTCGTCTGGTATGCTCCTGCGATCCCACACAACCCCCACAATCCACCGCAGCGTCTGCTCGACAAGTACATCGACAAGACCGAGTCGAGACATATCGCACGCTATTGGGCTATGTGCGAATGGTTCGATGAAACCTGCGGCGAGTTACTGGATTACCTGGATCGACACGGCCTGGCAGACAACACGCTGGTGGTTTTCGTCACCGACAACGGCTATATCCAGCGAGCCGAGGCCCCGGGGCCTGACTACGAGAGATCCAAGAGCTCCATGTACGATGGGGGCATTCGGACGCCCATCATCCTGCGCTGGCCAATGCGGATCCAGCCGGGGCGGATCGAGACTCCGGTCAGCAGCGTCGATCTGGTCCCCACGATTCTGCGCGCCTGCGATCGTGAGCCTACGGCCGAAATGCCGGGACTGAATCTGTTGGACCGTGCGGCCGTAGAGAACCGAAAGGCCATCTTCGGCGCCGTCTACACGCATTCTGCGGCAGATCTGACGCGTCCGGCGGCGAGCGTGAAGGCCCGTTGGGCGGTCGAAGGAGATTGGAAGCTGATCGTCCCGGGCGTCGCCTATGTGCAGGATCCCCGCCGGAAGCTCGAGTTATACGACCTGAAAACGGACCCTCAGGAAACTCACAATCTGACGGCCGATCAGCCTGGGTTGGTGAAGCGCCTGGGGGCGGCGCTCGACGAGTGGTGGCCAGCGATATAAGAGACGCCCCTGTTTCAGGGACGTCCGAGGAATCGACAGAGTGGCACCCCAGGGTCTATGGCTGATTGATCATCACGGCGTGGGTGTGGAGGTTTCATGAATCACGCAAGAGAATCTCATGGCTTTCTCATTTCGATCGCACTGTTCCTTGTGATCTCAAACTCTCCTGTGGGGTCAGCGCCAGGCAACCCCCAGCCTGGAAAACTGAAATTGACAATCTTGGAATCCGGCTCCGGTCAACCCACTCCGGTCCGGGTTGAACTTCAGGATTCGAAGGGCCAGGGCTATGTCGCCGAGGATGCCTTACCGGCCGGCGGCGATTGCTCGGGGATGGGAAAAGAACGTGAATTCCCCACTTTGGAAGAGGCGATCGCTCTGCTCTCAAAGAAGGTGGAGAACACCTACACCGGGACTGTTCAGTTCTACAGTGCCGGTCAAGTGGAGACTACCCTGCCACCTGGCACTTACCAGTTGAAGGTCTTCAAGGGTGTTGAATACAAGGCTCAGACCCGCAAACTGCAGATCCATTCCAATGAAACGACCGAGTTAAAAATCGAGTTGACACGCTGGGTCAACATGCCCGAACGAGGTTGGTTCGGTGCCGACGATCATCTGCACATTGCCCGTCCGGTGAAGGAACTCAACCCTTTCATTTCAAAGATCATGCAGGCCGAAGATATCCACGTCGGAAATCTGCTACAGATGGGCTTCTACCGTTTCAACATCACTCATCAGTATGCGCATGGACCCGAGAGCATTTACCAAGAGGGTGACTACATCCTGGCCACAGGGCAGGAGAATCCACGGACCCATTTTCTGGGTCACGCCATTACTCTGGGGGCCCATTCGGAAATCAACTTTCCCGAGAATTACGTCATCTACAGATTGTTCTGGGAGGAGGCGCAGCGTCAGGGGGCGCTGAGCGGTTATTCCCACTTCGGATCGACGACTTCAATGGCTCCTCCATCATTCGGCCTTGCTGTCGATCTGCCCCACGGCTTATTGAGCTTTCTAGAAGTGTTGCAGTTCAATCGGGGAATCTACGAGGCCTGGTACGAAATTCTGAATACCGGGTTTCGCATCACGCCGACTGGGGGGACGGACTATCCGTGTTCAGGAGCGTCGATACCGGGCCGGGAGCGGTTCTACACGAAAGTCGAGGGTCCTTTGACTTACGAGAATTGGCTGGAAGGGGTCCGCAGAGGCCGGACTTTCGTCACCAATGGCCCCATTCTCGAGTTCCAAGTCGATGCTAAAGAGATGGGGGAAGAAGTGGTGTTGGAGCAGGCCGGCTCAGTAGACGTGCAGGGCCGCGTGCGCTTCGATCCGACCTGGGACGACATCGAACGGCTGGAGGTGATTGAGAACGGGCTGCTGCTGAGAAGCTTCCCGAGGACACGGAACTCGTCGGAAATCCGGTTCCGGTTTGAACACCCTGTGGGGCAGGCATCCTGGTTGGCGATTCGTGCCTCCGGCAGGAAGCTAGGTGAGGCAGAGCCCCGGCGCCGGCCCTCCGGCGTTATCCATGGCACTTTCAGACCGACGTCGGAAGCCCATTCTGCCCCCGTTTATGTCTCACTGGACGGGGCTCCGCCCCTTTCGGCCCATCCCCGGGCCAAGGCCCTGGCTCGCACATGGCTGGCCCGGCTGGAGGACCTAGAATCCCGGCTGGCCGTGGACGAAAACGGGAACCTGGCCCTGGAAGGGGCAACATCTCGAAAGCGCACCGTGGAAGAGGGGCTGCTTCGCCGCAACCGTTCTGCGCTTCTAGAGGAAATCCAGAAGGCACGAGACTATTTCACCCGTCTGGCGCAATAGCTCAACGGAACTGCACGGGTAAAGGTCCCTATCTGAGGACATAATTCACGGTCACCGCGGCAATGACCGGGACGGGCTCACCACTCAGTAGAGTCGGTGAATACCTCCACTGTCTGACCGCATCGATGGCCGACTGATTCAACAGCGGATGACCGCGGATCAGCTTGATGGCAGCGACCAGACCCCGCTCATCGACCGTCACCTGCAGCAGGACGATCCCCGCAACACGAGCCCTTTTGGCCAGCTCGGGATAGACGGGGTTGACCTTGTGGATGAGCCGGGAATTTTGGACGCCGATGCTGACACGAATCGGCTCCCTTGGCTCCGGGGGTGGCGGCGGTGGAGGTACCACGCCAAAAAACCCTCCCGGCCCAACATCGGGTGTCCCATTTGGAACTCCAACCGGGAAGTCGCCCGGCACTCGTCCGGGAATCCCTCGGGCCGGCCCCCAGCTATCGATGGAAACGAATGGAATCTCTTCAGACGGCGGTGGAATCTCCTGAGGGATCTCTGTGGGCTCCGTGAACTGATCCGGATCCAGTCTCACGATCTGCACTTCAACTCGCACCGGTGGAGGGGGGGCCGGAGGACGGGGCGGCCCGGGTGGCGCCGGAGGCTCTGGCGGTGCCGCCAGAACGGTCAGCAGCTCGTACTCGGGGAGCCCCTGATAGTAGATCAACGGGATCAGCAGGACCACCGCTAACACGACTGAGTGGATGATCAAAGAGAGAAAGACCGTTCTGGACCTTCCTTTCTCGGGGCTGTGCGAAGACTCGATCAGTTCGTCAAACATCCGGCTGCCTTTCCTTCTCTAGTGACTGGTTTCTGCAAGACATAGTCACCACAACCTGGGATCTGGTTCCCGTGACGCACCTACCCTCAGCAACCACCTCAGCCTCCGCAACCCCCACATCCGCCACAACCTGCGCCGCACCCACCGGCTACGGAGGAACTGGACTTCTTGAAGACCTCATGGAAGATGCTGTAACGGGTGTCGGCCAGCGCCACTATTCCGAAAGCCCCGACCAGAAGGGACAGGTCAGGTGCACCGCTGAGACAACGTTTCTTTTCGGGGCTCCTCCAGTCGTCGCTATCGTTGACTCCGTGATAAGGACGACAAAGAAGTCAGGATGAACCGTCAGGGGTTCTGATCCCTATTCCCATTCAGGGCTCATCATGAAGTAGCGGTACTGTCGGCGGATCTCCTCGCGTTTGGCATTGAAGAAAACCATAGGCCCCAACACCCCCATACCCACTGCGATCAGAATCAGCGCTCTTGCAATTCCCGCCTGGCCGTGAACCTGCAGGGTCAGCTGCCCGGTGACGCCAATGACCATGAAGGCCAGCCCTGTGTAGACAAAGGCCCGGATGCGAAGTGCAACCCCCGTCGTGATGCCCAGCAGAGTCAGAAACAGCTCAACGCCAAAGTGCAGGAGGCTGGGGGCAAAAAGAACCTCTCCCGTGGAAACGGCCAGAATGGTTGCCGATGCGGCGAGGCGAATCCCCGCCAGGGCGTGCCGCGTCAGGTCAGCCCTGTGAAGATGGGCAAAGATCAACACGGTCAGGGCCGCGGGAATCACGTAAAGTTGCAGAAGACCTGTGGCCTCGCTGGCTTTTGGAATCCACAGATAAAGGGCGAGGTTGTAGAGCAGTGCGGGTACGTACAGAGCCCACAAGTCCCGGGCCCGGTGGGCCACCATCATATAAAACGACGCGACCGCGAAGATCACCAGGGAGGCGGGTTCCTGTTGGCGTGGAATCACCCACAAGAGCGCGATGGGAAAAAACAATGCCGTGTAATAAGTCGGACCCACGAAGACAGCCAGATCCTCAGCCCCTCCGCGGGCGGCCAGGATGTTGAGTCCAAAGAGGACAAAGCTCACTGCTACCACCCCCAGAGCCAGACTCAGGCTGGGCCCGAAAGGCACTCCAAACACCCACTCGTAGAGACAAAGGCAGGTCCGGGCCATCGCCACTTCGGAGGCGTAGACCGGGAGCTCGCGTTTGGTATCCCAGGCCAGATAGAGCCAGCACAAGGCGCTTAAAGCCATAGTCAGCGCCACCAAGAGTATGGGTCCTGTACCCCGCGAAAAGAAAGCTACGACAGCTGAAAGCAATGTACAGGCTACGGCCACACCGAGCAGTACCCGGGCGGTTGCAGCCCCAAAGGAATCCTGGCTTTCAACTGGTTCTCTGCTCAAGAGAATTCGGGACAAGAACAGATAGCCTCCGGCGAATACAACCGTGACCAAACCCGGCCACGGCATGACCTCTGGCGTCCCGCTACGCCAGAACAGCCAGGCCCAGACACTTCCCAGAAGAAAAACGGCCGCTGCCCCTTCCCACGCTGCCTTTTGCCACAGATAGCCCGCCGCCGCGCAGCCGAAAGCCACCAAAAGCAGTGTCAATCCGGTATTTGGAAAGAGAGGCTCGAGCAAGACCCAGGTGGGGATCGTCAAGGCAAGAGAGATAAACAGTAGCGTACTTATCCAATCCTGCAGCAGATTGATCAGGCGACCACGGGCTTCGCCACTCAATTGGAGTCCCACACTCTGCAGCGCACGGTATCCCGGCCCTCGCATCAGCAGGGCGGCCGCCACCACCCAGCAGAGACCCAGAAGGGCAATGGCAACATCCACTGTCAGCCACCCCAGGGCTGCCAGCCAGAGCGCCCCGGTGAGGCTGGTCGCAACCAGAAGGTGTGCACTCGTTTTCCCCTGTTCAAGATGGAAGAAATGGAGAAAGAAGAGGCCGGCCAGCAAGGGAGTTAACAGCCCTGACCAGTGAGGATCGATCCCCTCTGCCGCTCCCATAATGATGAGTGAATAATAGATCGCCTGGCCTGCAACCACACCCACAGTTGCAATGAACGGCCACAGATAAACGGCCCTCTCACACCTCGCTCCGGCAACGCCCAGCAGAGCAGCGACGCGATCCCGGTTTCGCAGCACCAGATGGGCCAGGCCGAGCAGCAGATTCATCACCATGACGGTGACCACAAGAAAGGTCCCGGAACCGAACTGAAAAAGACCCTCGGCAAAGACCAGTATTGACAGTCCGCCCAGGATAACCGCCGGGTGAAGCCATTTTTCCTCCCCGGTGGCGCGGACCGCAACCAGATAGGTCAAAGCTGTCACCAGGAAGGTAAGGGCAGCCGGAGTGGAATCGAACTGGATCAGAACAAGACCAATTGCCAGAAGCGGAAAGACCAGTGCCAAATGAACCAGAGGTTCCCCGTAGACGCGACGAAGGGTGAGGACCGGGCGGTCCACGGCCTCGGACCAGGAGGAGTCGTTCAACAGGACCAGGCCCAGACAGGCCAGGACCAGCGAAAACCCGGCTGTGATCACTGCCAGTGCAAGGCCATCCCAATGAATGGAGACGGTCGTGAACTGGGCGCCCAGGGTACAGAGACCCGCCAGGTAGACGAATAAGCGGGCCTCGGCGCCTCGCTTGGCTATGTGCACGTTTCTGGCCGAGAGAAAAAGAACCAGGGCTGCCCCCAGGTAAGCCATCAGAAGTGGTGGCCACCTGGACCCCCACAAGAACCAACCCTGTATGACCGCCAGCAGAGACAAACCGACAGCGCACCGAGCCAGCGGAATTTCATAGACGTGCTGTCTGTTGAAGGGCGGCTCCCCGTTTCTATCCTCCACGAAAGCCAGGGCTGGAATACCTCTCTGAGCCAGGAAACTGCTCACCCAGAGCACCAGAGCCAGCAGGGTCAGCGCAGTTCCGCTTTCAATTGACGGCTGGCCAATCCATGCCAGCAATGGGTTGACACTCATCCACAGGGCCCCGGCCGCTACATAGGTCAAGGCAGGCCCGCGATACATCCAGGCACCCAGGACACAGACCGCGGCAGAAAACCAAAAAGTCGCGAGAATCGGGGTGGCCAGTCCCATCTGCCAGTTCAAGGAAACCAGCAACATTCCAAGCAGCGCGAGCAAGATGGAGAATTCAGCCAGGGGTTGTGCCCAAAAACGCAGTGGAGCTACTCCACGATGAAAAAACGGCGAGTCGGCCCAGAGCGAAGGAAAGATCCCCGGGCTCTTCTCACGGATAATCGTCTGCTCTTGTCTCCACAAACGACTCGCCAACAGAGCCAGAAGGAAGCCCAGCGCAGCCAGACAGACTCCATTTGCAGATCCGCTCGGCCAGGGAAAACCAACAACACCGACCAGGTTTGGCACTCCCAGACTCAGGGCAATTAACGAGGCGTAGCTCCATACCGGGGCCTGGTAAACGGCTCCCGAGAGAGCGAAAAACAAGGCCAGAAGCCCAGCTGCGCCAAGCAGGAGTGACAAAACGCTCTCCGGATGGAACGCCAGCCTCATCAGAAACAGTTGCAGCAGAGCCAACAGGGCCATCCCGCAGTTCACGCGGTGCAGGAGCCCGCCGTAGAAAAGCCGCCGAGCGCGGATCTCTATCTGATCCTCCTCGGACAGCAGCCCCAACCGACGACCACACCAGGCAGAATAGCCGGTCGCGATGGCCCAGATCAGCAGGACAACGACCGCCGCCACCACCAGATGGAACGACATCATTTCAGGTACCGGCCGGCCCGACAGAAGCAACTTCTGAACGGCTGCATGGATGGAGACATAGCCAAAAAAGAGAGCCAGGCCGTAGAGTAGTGCAGACCGATACCTCCACGTCAGCAGGCCCAGCACCAGAGCTGCAAGTGGCATGAATAGAAGCGGAGCCCAGGCCAGGCCCGGCCTGAACATCTGTAATCCGGAGTTCAGCAGCCCGAGCAGTGAGAAGAACAGGGCTCCCTCAAAAAGGGGGCTAGAGAAAAGAACACGGCGTCGAAGCATCTCTGCTCCCATCCAGGCCAGGAGAGCCGACAGCGCGGTGGCTCCCGGTGCAATGGCCGCCACCGCAATCAGGGCGCCATAGATGGGCAGGCGCGAGCGGTAGTTATGGGCACAAACCAGCAGTGAGACAGTCGTCAAGAAGAGAGCCGCAGAATCAAGCGTTAGAACGGGAACCCAGTGAACAGTATCCAGGATGTCCAGACCATGCAGATGCCGCCACAATGCGATGACATACGCCACCGTGGTGGAGAGAAGAATGCTGAGGGCAAGGACTTTCCGGTAGCCGCGCTTGAGCCTGACGCGCGCTCCGGTCCAACTGAGTCCGGACCACAACAGGCTGAGAACAGCCAGAGCCAACACGGCCGGGGGCCCAAAAGCGCTCCCCAAACCAAGCAGGACGGCCAGTCCCGCGGCCAGGTTCCCGGCACCAAACAGAACGGGACGCTTGTACAGAATGGCAGCGCCGTAATAGTAAATCGCGTAGATGGCCAGCATCGTGGCCAGCCACAGGGACGCCCCATCCAGGGCTTCCACAAATCGAGTCCGCAGGGTCACTGCCAGCAGCCCTGCGGCAAGGCTCCAGGCAATCACTTTGAAAGGAAGCACGAAGCGAGGTCTCTCGGCCAGGATCTGGACAGAGGATCTCTCTTCGCTTCCGGCGACAGTCTTTCTACGTTCCCAACCTTCGAAATAGTGCACCAGCCAGTTCAGAACAGCCATCAGCGGCAAGTAAGCCAGGGCCCAGTTGGGGGGCTGAACTCGGATCGACCACTGGGCAAACACGACGTGGTAGAGACCACAAACGCAAAGCAGGAACAGGTACAGGCAAGGGACCGATTCGAGGTACCAGACCAGGGCAGCGAAGATGAAACACCCCAGCAACAAGGTTTGGGCAGAGCTGAGGTTCTCCAGCAGAACCGCTTGCAGGGAACTGAGGCGAAGGGTTGCCGCTGCCTCACCGAAGTAGGGCAAGATGGACAGGAAAAGCGCCAGCAGGGACACCGCATAGCCAGTGAAGGTCAGGGCTCCAAAAGATCTGAAGGTCAGGGCTCCAAAAGATCTCGGCGTTCCCATGGCCGACTTCAGATGGTAATCGGTGTGAAAGATCATGGCCGCCAGCAACATCAAGAAGGGCCCATAGTGACCCGGCCCCACCGAGACTCCCACCTCCGAAAACACCACGACAATGTGAAGAAACACCAGCGTCACAAGAGCCGCACCCGACAGGGTTCCAAGGAAGAAATAGGCGGTAAAGCGGCGTTCCAGGAAAACGCTCTTCATGAACTCCCGGTTGAAACGCACCACTCCGTAACCCAGAATCAACACGGCCAGGTAATCAGACGCCGTCAACAACACTCGCGTGGCGAAAACAAACGGGGAGATCCAGCGTAGAAACGGCGCCAGAAGCATCACCACACAAATACCCACAAGAACCCGTGTGTAGATCCGGTAATAGCTCCGCGCGAAGAGGGCGGCCACGATCCTCGAAGTGAAATAGAAGGTTCCGGCTGCCGCCAGCCCACACGCGCTTCCAATCACGATACTGACGATGTTCATGGTTCGATCCCCCGGGGGATATCAGCTGGGATGCTCCTCATCACGCCGGCACCAGCGTGATCAGCACAGCCGCGATAAACACCAGTGGAGTGAGCAGGGACACGATGATCAACACAACGTTGCTCGAGGCTTCCAGTTCTGCGTACTTGGCACGCATGTAACAGGCCACAGAAAAGAAAAGCCCGGTGGTGAGAAAGAGGGACAAGAAGAGCAGGAATTGCCTGAGCAGCCGGTTGCCTTCGATGTCCTCCCAAAAGGTCGTGAGCAGGGCAACGTAACCCGCAATAATGAGGAAGACCCCTACGAACCAGCCGGCGTTGTCGAGCAGAAAGGGCCTCAGGGGTCGAGACCACCCTGAGAATCCTTCGACGACGAGCTGGGCCGGGCTGGGGATCTTTTCCTCCTGAACAAAGCTGGGGGAGAAGGGCTCAAGCCTGGCTTCAAAAGTTCTCATCCTGGCCGCCTCTGCTGCCATAGCACTGGGAACCCGGGGGGCACTTACGGGCTGGATAACTTCTCTTGTTTCGGGGGTACGGGCTGCGTCGCTGGCTCGAATGAGGGCTTGCATCTCCTTCATGTGCCCTCGAATCTCTTGTGCCATCTCCTTGAAAACGGTCACCTTCGGCGATTGGTCAAGACCCTCACGGAGTGTGGTCAAAGCCCCTTCAAGATTGCCCCTCTTGATCGCCATGTCGTGGGCAGACAAGAGACACTTCCTCACGATCACGACCCGTTCTTGTGCTTTTGTCTGCCGCACGCGGTTTCGGTAGAAGTCCCTGATCTTGCCATGCAGCCAGGGTTCAACCCGGTCGGTACGAGACAGATCCTTCAGGTCGTGAAGAACCTGCTCGTACAGATGAATGGCGGCGTTGAGTTCCCGCCGCGAGCGATGGACTTCGGCCTCAGTCAGGAGTTTCGCCTGCCGGGTTAACCCCTCTCCACAGTGGTCGCACCACAGGCGGTGCATCGGATAGCTCCGATCACATTCTGAGCAGATGCCCCGTTCATGAACTTCCATCTTGCGACCCTCGAGAGGCTCGTCTTCCTGAGTGGTTAGCTACCCGCCTCTGGTTTGGCCATCTTCTCTTTGAGAGCCTCGAACTCAGCTTCAACGTCCGCATCTCTTTCGCTCTTCTCGATCTCCTCTTTCAGGTCTCGATCGGCGTCGGAGAGTTCAGCCAGCGCCAGGGCTTCGCCCTCAATTTGCTCGACCTTTCTTTCCATTCGATCGAACTTGGAGAAGCTCCTCTGGGCCCTGGACATGGAGGGGGCGATCGCCGCGACATCTCGCTGCGCTTCCGCAGCCAGTTGACGAGCAATTAGGGCATCCCGTCTGCGGCAGGCCTCATCTACCTTGTCCTCAAGACGCTTGAAGTCTTTCTTCAGGACCCCACTCATCTTGTGGGCGGCCTCCCATTGAGGCTGCATGCTGTCGGCAATCCGATCATGTTCCTTCTTACGGACCAGGCACTTGCGGGCCAGCTTCTCGTCGCCTCGCGCCAGGGCACCTTCTGCCTTGGCCTCCCACTCCGCAGCTGCTTCCCGGTTCCTTCTCAGGTTCGCCTCCAGGTTCTTCTCACCCGCGACGGTCTTCACCAGACCTTCGCGAGCCTTTTCGAGATGTTCCTCCATTTCGACGATCAAGATCCTCACCATCTTCTGGGGATCTTCAGCCCGATCCAACAGATCGTTAATGTTGGCCTCGACGATGTCGGAAACTCTTGAAAAAATGCCCATGACAATCCTCCTTTAAGACATTGTGTTTTCAATCGCGTGCTGGGTATCCCAGCATTGTTCAATCGTTACTAAAGAAAAACGGCTCAGACTTTACAGCCGGCTTGCGCCGGTCCCATGGCGATGCTCGGAGAAACACTGCCAAAAGAGCTGGCCTTGTTCCGCGAGGGATGCCCCGGCCCGGGAGTCCCGCCTCATTGCGGGACTCCCGACGTGGTTGGGATCCTCCACATCATGAGACTCAGACTAGAGGACGCCGAAGGGTTCGGCTACAGAGGGCGTGACAGTTTCTCAGCTGTCACAATTGGGCGAGAGTCGGGGAGTGCCAGGGGCCTTGCCTTTCAGCCACGGACACCATACCTTGATGAGCGGGGAGGGTTCGAATTGTCCGAATCAATCCTTATAGGGATCGACCTCATCCTCGCCGGCCATCGCCACACCGATGGGTTGGAGGGTGTGCAGGATCTTGATGGTGTCCCCATGGGCCTCCAGCACTTCAGGAAGTCTCTTGTAACAGTGAGGGGACTCATCGGTTCCTGCACCTCTCAGCTCGACTCCTCTGTCCGTGACCCAGTCCATCATCATCTCCTTGCTGATTTCTCCTTCGGACGTGCGGATGACGCGGCCTTTCCTGTACCTCTTCCTTCCCGCAGCCTGTGTCCTCGACATGATTCGACCGGCCCCGTGTACGGTTGAGTAGAGAGCTTCTGCGCCCTGGTCCGAATCCGCGCCTTCGATAATCACCGAATAGTCCCCCATCGAACCACCCACAAAACCCTTCTGACCGGGAAAGGCGGGAGTGGCTCCTTTTCTGACCACCCACAGCTTTCTGCCGCCGTGTTCCTCTTCCCAGGCAAAGTTGTGGTGATTGTGCACCTCTTCCATGATCCGCGCCCCCAGGATCGAGGCCACCTTTTGACAGACCCAGTCCCGGCCCGCATAGGCATAGCAGCCAGCCAGTTTCATAGCAGCCACGTACTCCTCCCCCAGCTCCGACTCGACATCCAGCAAGACCGGATCGACAAACATGCCGTCCTTTCCACCTCCTGCCTTGATGAAGTGGGTAGCGATCTTGTGACCCAGACCCCTGGATCCGAAATGGACTCCGACCCACACCCTGTCCCGCTCGTCTACAAAGACATCTACGTAGTGGTTCCCGCTGCCGATCGTACCCAGTTGACTCCGGGCACGCTGCTTCAGGGGGCGGATGGCTGAAATCAGCCAGGCAGGATCGTCCTCAAAGAGCTGGTGGTCCACTTGCTCTTTGTTGATTCTGCCCAGACCGAAGGAAAGTGCCTTCCAAAGGTCGTCCATGATCGTCGAGATGTGGCTCTTGACCTCTTCAGCTTCACAGTCCAGAAGGACGGCTTTGTTGCCACAGGCAATGTCAAATCCAACACCGGACGGACTGACTTTCCCGTCGTAGCCAATCACTCCACCGATTGGGACTGCGTATCCCAGGTGGTGATCGGCCATGAGAGCACAGTGCTCCGCATCCTTCGCGCAGTTTTCCATCTGCTCCACCGCGTTTTGTAATGGTTCCCCCCAAACGGGAATGTTGTTGACCAGTCTCATTGTCATCTCCTTGCCTAAGTCGCTCTCTTGCTTGATTGAAGATCAAGTCTAGATGGCTGCCGCGGAAGCGACATCCACAGGCGTGACAGTTTGTGTAGTGTCACGAGCTCCGAGTGTACTGGGCCAATTGAGCGCTGGCTCTAGGCTACTACAAGTATCATTCTTCAGTTCTGAGTTTGGCCTGGCGGTGTCGGCGCTCGTCCTTGGAGATCTGCTACATCACTGGCCCGTAGAGTTGCAAATCTGTTGAATGAAAAAGCGGTCTCTCACTTGCCATCGAGTCGAGCACAGAAACTCGACGACCTACAAAGTGATCTCACCCGCATGTCTGGAAGAGATCGAGAGCAGCATGGAGTGATCACCCCGACACCGGGATCGGGTCGAGGCGAATGATGCCGTGGTCGGGTTCGCGGAGGTTCTCCCGGGCCCACTCCAGGACCTCATCCTCCTGGCTGAAGAGGATGACCTGTCTTTCCTCACTGAGGGCAAGGAGTGTGTCCAGGATGGCGCGAGTCCGGGTGGAGTCGCTCTGGACCGTCACATCGTCGAGGATCAGGGGGCAGGTTTCTTCCGGTTGAGTCAGGTACTTGACGAGCGCCACCCGGAGGAGCAGGTAGATCTGCTCTGCGGTTCCGCGGGAAAGTTGTGTCGCCGCCCGCCACTCTCCCGACTTCTCTTTGACTTTGATCACCAGGTTCTTCGGGTCCACTCGAGCATCCTCATAGCGGCCTGCGGTGATTTTCGGCAGCCACTCGCGGATCACATCCGACAACTGAGGGGCCACGGTTCGGTGAACCTCCTCCTGGGCTTTCGCCAGGAACTCGGAGGTGGTCTCTAGAACCTCGTCCAGCCGCGTGACCCGTCCCAGCTCCGATCGCGCATTTTCGAGGGCCTCGTCGGCCTCTGCGACGGGGACCATCGAGCTCTCTCTCTCGGAGAGTCGAGTACGAAGCCGCGTCAAGTTCTTCTCCAGCTCCCTCTCCTGGCCCCTGGCGGACTCCAGCTCCGAAGGAGCCTGGTCAAGATCAACCGCGTCCGTTTCGTGATCATCAATCCCAGCACTTCTGGTTTGGGTTCGCTGCTCCAGCTCGAGGACGTAACTCTCGAGTTCCTGCAGGGATCGTCCATCCAGAAGGCTCTTCAACTGAGACCGGTCTTTGATTTCCTTCTCCCACACTTGAGTCTTTTGTTGCTTCCTCTCCAGCCAGGCCTCCAGCTCGGGAACCAGGGACTCTTCTTCCCCACTCACCCCACACTTCTTGGCTGCTACCTCGACAAGCTCACCTGCTTGCTGTCTCTTGAGTTCAGAATCCCGAGCCCTCTCTTCCTGACTCAGGGCCCGGGTTAGAGACTCCTGCAGCGTTTTTCGCTGGCGGCGAATTCCGCACGCCTTCTGATACTCCTCAACTGACTGCGACAAATCCTCCTCAGTCTTGATCCCCTTGCCTGTCAGCAGTTCGTCCAGACGGCTTCTCCCCCTTTCGTATTGTTGCTGACGCACCTTTGTGCCCGATCTCCATTTCTCCAGAGCTTTCCAATCCTCAACTCCCTGCTCCACCTCGGTTGCTCGACTCAGAATCACTCCCGCCTCAGCTTCCAGTTCGAGAGCTGCGAGGGTTTCTCTGGCGGCCGTCTGGGCACGTTCCCATTCCCCCAGCTTGAACCTCGACTCTCCCAGCTCGTCGTTGACTTCTCTCAGTCGTTCGTAGTGAATCGGGATCTCCCGGGCGGTACTCCGAAAGACCGGAAGCGCAATCAGAGCCAGTCCCACAGCCAGGAGCACGAATCCGGTCCAGGCAAACTGGAGAACCAGAAAGATCATCCCCACCACCAGGAGCGCAGTGCTTCCCACCGCCAGTTTTTTGAAGCGGGACTGTGTCGAGCGCAGCTTCGTAATCCGCGTATCCAGCGAGGCGCGGAGGCTCCCCAACTCAGGATCAACAGCAGGTCGTCGTGTCGAGATGGTCTGGGCCAGCCTCCTGAGCTCTTCGGGGTCCAGATCGGGGCTGAAGATAGCACCTTCAGAAGACGGTTTCTCTCGTTCGTGATCTTCGAGAAGCTGCCGGCTGACCTCGTGTTCCTGGGCAGCTCTTGTCAGTTCTGGATCCACTTCGAGATCTCCGCCCGGGACCCCTGGTAGATTGACCAGCTCCTGCTCGAGCGCTGCGGATCCCGGGTTGGGGAACACAGCGACTGCGGGGCGGTTCTTCCAGGACGCAACAGCCTCGGTTACTTCCTGCATCAGCTCCTGCTGATCTGTGGGATCGAGTGGGGGCTCGTGAGGGTAGATCTCCGCCAACTCAGTGGCTTGTTTCAGCCGCGTCCTGCCGGCCCGAGCGTCAGCCCGTTCCACTGCCGCCCCGAGCAGCCGACACCTGGCTGCCACTTTCTCCGTCTCAGAGGCGAGCTCCACCTTCTGGCCGAGCAGCCGGTCGTAATCCTGGCGCTTCGCCCTGGCCTCCTCGAACGCCTGCTCCGCCGAATCTAATCCCATTATCGCCAGTCGCAAAGGCCTGCGACTGTTCGTGCGCGTGGTACCAAGATGCTCCCTGCGGAAGTTCTTGAGGATCTCGAGTGCCTTGGCGGCGGTACCCTCCGTTCCAAAGGTGTCGGCTGCCCGCTGCAGGTCCTCCTGGAGAGCCTCAGGGTGATCGAGTACTTGCAGGAGTTGCCCCTGGCCCACGCAGGCCACTGCTGGAAAAGTGTCCCGATTCAGTCCCAGCCACATCGACCCGTCAGGCGACCCGCCATAGAGAATCTCGTTCACGTATTCCCGACCGAGTAACACATCGTCAGCTTGACCGGTGTGAGAGTCCAGGTCATGGGTCAACTGGACTCGTCTGCCGTCTGCAAGGCTGAGCACGAGGCTCACTCGCCAGTTCTCAGCTTCCCAGGGACGATGACGTTGTTCGAAGTCCTTTTCGGCACCTCGCTTGCCGGGTCCCCTCCGGAGACCGCAGAGGCCGGCGAAGAGGGCGGCGTGCCAGTTCGACTTCCCTGTCTCATTGGGCCCCCAGATAACGGTCATGCCCTCGGAAAAGGCGAGTTCCTCGTCCTGGAAGGGACCAAAGGAGAGGCTCTGGAGTCGCTCAAACCACACCCAGGAACACCTCCAGATCTGTGCGACCGTCCAGGGCACGGAGCCCGGTGATCAGGACACGTTGCCGGGTTTCCTCATCCAGATCGGAGTTCTGGACGTTGAGCACGAACTGGCCCCGGACAGTGGGCTCCCGGCTGATTCTCTCAAAGTCGTAGGCGATCTTCAGGTCGCCGGGTCGCACCACGCAGGCATCCAATGGGGTGTCCAGGTCCTTGAAGTCCGCCATACCGAGATCGACCTGGGGAGGGATTTCGCCCTCCAGAGTGACGCGTGCAAAGCCTGAGTGACTGCTCAGAGCCTCCAGAACACTTTCGCGAATGGATTGCCCGCTCTCGACTCCGGTGACGTCGACACTCAAGTCGTGAAACCTGGTCTCCGTGACCGGGATCCATTGGCGATCCAGCACGCCGTCCTCGCTCACTTCGACCAGAACGGCGCCGCCTGACCCTTTCTCCCCGAAGGACAACGGATGAGGATTCCCGGGATAGGTGTGGTC
The DNA here is from genome assembly GCA_965248635.1 of Acidobacteriota bacterium. Classification (GTDB taxonomy): domain Bacteria; phylum Acidobacteriota; class UBA6911; order RPQK01; family CBDAPI01; genus CBDAPI01. The sequence continues at coordinate 3,259,869 of OZ252114.1, forward strand.
GTCGCCCTGGACGCGAAGGTGGTAATGCCCCACGAAGCCGTGATCAAAGCCGGCCCTTCGAATGTCAGCTGCATGGAAGGGGGCATGGGTAGTTTGCGAACGCTTAAGGTGCTCGCCGAAGCGGGATTCGGATCCATGAAACAGGGCCAGGTTCACACCTCCGCGATCCACTTGAAACTCCTGCAGAAGATTTCTGGACTCGGCCGGCTGGAGATGGGCAATTCCCCAGATGGTGAGACCGTCGTCCATGACTTCGGGCTCGAAATTGCTCGCCGCAAAGATCCGAACATTGGGGCTCCAATCTGCGGTTCGATAGATGCTGGAGAGTGCCAGCCAATCGTGATTTCCGGGTGCCACCAGCACAGGGGTTGGATGGAGGTCGGCGAAGGTCTTCCTGATCAAGCCGGATGTGTCGGGAGAGTAGAGTTGCTGCTCGTACAGATCTCCCGCGCAAAGCAGTGCGTCGACCTTCTGTTCCCTGGCCAGGTTGGCGATGTTGGCCAGGGCATCCCGCAGGCCGTTACGGAGCTTGCGGGCGGCCTCCGGCTTCTCTCTCAACCAGGCAAAAGCCCGGTCCAGATGCAGATCGGCAAAGAGGAGGAATCGCGCTGTTGAATTGGCCATTGTCCCGGACCCCAATTCTAACGCTTGATGCTGAACAGGACCTGAGGAGGTAGCCTGCTGCGTTAGGCACGCCAGATTGGCGTGCCCTACGACGTGTTCCAGCAGGGGTCGGCCCCCTGACGAACGGCCGTTCGCGTTTTTCCGGGGCTGCGGCGTTATAGAACACAGAGCAACCTGAACCGGACCCGTCGACAGCAGGAGGATAGAGGCGTGAAGAAGTCAAAACGTACCAGCCAGAAGAGCGAGGAGGAGCAACGAAGAGAACGGATCGAGGCGCTCAAGGAGGAGGCCAGGTCCCTGTCGGACAGGAAAATGACGAACTTTGTCTCTCCTCATTGCTCGCCGGAAATCGAGGAGTCCTTCTGGCAGCACGTCGTCTCCTTCGAGAGAAGAGCCCAGGGCAAGGACGGTACCTCGATCCAGTCTGTGGCAGAAGAGCTGATTCACTCCTCCTTCGACCTGCCTCCGCAGGAGCAGCTCAACGACCGACAACTGAAAGAGAGACTCTGGAAGGTCATTCAAGCTCTGGCCGATCGCCGCTACTACCTCTACAGCACCGACCATCTGAGCAACCGGGAACTCTATAGGAGACTCTGGCTGGAGGAGCTTCGCGAGGACTATGTTCCCATGCAGGACTCACAATCGGCCTTTGTCATCGACTTCATTAGCTCGGGAAGTGAACAGGATATTCACGATTACCTGAAGTACTTCGCCGATCCGCTCGCCCGCCAGGGGTGGAAAAGAGAATTTCCGGAGTGTGATGTCCCGGAACCCCAAGATCCGCCCTACGACCGGGACCGGTTTCTCCCCAGGGCTCCCTGGGACAAGCGGGAGGAGCCGCGGGTGGTGGCTCTGAACTGAGAGATACGTTATGCACGACGCACCTGCAACCCTTTCTCCGCGTCGCAGACGCAGGCCGTATCCACAAGCCTGAGATGTTCCATCAACTCCGGGGTTTGCATGTTGCAGGAAGCGTAGCGTTGTCGCCTCCTGGTTGGAAGGGGGAGGGTTGGGGGTCAACTGCCAACGGGCAAAAAAATGAACGGTTGTGATCTCGGACACAGTCGCCTTGATGTTTCGGACGTATAAAGTGAAACAGGACTGACACCAGCGAACGGTCCTGAGAGTTGGTTTAGCTAAGACACCTCCTGAGTCACGTTCAGCCAACTCATTGGTGGGACCCGGGGCCCCCCGGCTTCGGGTCTTCACTCCTCCCGATCCCACATTCCACTTGAAACCAAGTTGCCACCACGACGTAAAATGTTCAGTACTGTTGAGGAAGTCACGAGAGAGAGTTCGTTCGTTTCTAGATTTTCCTGAGGACAAGCTGGTGCCTCCCAGCCCGAAGCTGTCGAAGAGATCAGAAACAATGGGATCTATGTCTCCAAGCGACTCAACCTTAAACCAGGGCTCTATCAACTCCGAGTCGGAGTTCGCGACAAAGGGACCGAGCAGCTAGGGACTTCCGTCGCCTGGATTGAAGTCCCCAGAATGCCCAAAAAGAAGGTGGTGCTCAGCAGCATCATGCTGGCTGACCGGTCTACCGAGCCGGACGCCCTGTCGCGAACACCCCCGGGGGAGGAACCGGCCGGTGCCCAGTTCAGGAAGGGTCTGCGGTTCTATCGCCGCGGGGACGCCTTCACCTACTTCCTGGTCGTCTATCCCGCCTGGAAGGCAGGCCTCGAATCGAAACTCCAGATCAAGACCGAATTTCTCCTTGACGGCGAGCCAATCGCACCCGCCCCCTACCGGCCGCTGACGGCCCGCCTGCTGGGCCAGAATGAGAAGGGGACCATCGTTGGGGGGCGAGATCGAACTCTCCGGCGCGCAACCGGGCATCTACGAGCTGCTGGTCTCGGTCAAAGATCCAGACGCAGACCGCACGGTCCAGCGCTCAACGATTTTCGGGATCGACTAGTTCGGCGTGAACTTTCCGAGCTGCACTAGCTAGTGTACTGTCCGGGAAGTTCGCGATGTTAATTCGGGATGGATTTTCGTCGTCAGTGAGGCGCGTGACGCAGGAATGCCGGGAGTCTTTCGAGGTAGCCCAAAATGCGATGAGAGAAAAACAGACCATGGACAATCGAGAACTCGCCTCGTTCTTCACAATCAGAAAATTCTCCTTCTGTTCCTAACTATCCCCCCATTTGCCATGTCTTGATGGCGTCGATGGGGTGGAGCAGCATGACGATGTTCAGGGTCAGGCTGTCACGAATGGTCAACAGTAACACGGCTTCAATCCCCAGAAAAGCTGCCGCAGAGACCCACGCCGCCAGCCACATGGCCGCGGTGTAGCCCAGAGCGAAAGCGCCGATGTCGGCGACCGAATTTAAGACGCTGTCGCCGTAGTAGTTCAGGGCAATCGTCGACTCCCGGTAGGACTCGATGACGAAGTTCGTGTTCTCGAAGACCTCCCAGAGTGCTTCGAAGAGGATCGCCATAAGCAGCCGGGCCGCCGGCCAGCGGGATCGAAAGACCAACCACAGAAGCGCGTAGACCAGTACCCCGTGCTGCATGTGGGTGAAGCTGTAGGGGTCCAGCAGGTGCTGCGAGTTGTGCATGCTCCAGATGTCCCAGGACCAGGGACTCAGCTCACCACCCGAGCACCAGAGTCCGCGGCCCATGGAGCACAGGGACAGCGCCGTCACCAGAATGACGCCCAGGGTTGCAGCCACGCTTCCGCGAGTCCAGCTGGAGGGAAGAGGAGATTCGGTCGGCGGGTTCTTCAGGCTGCTGCTCACACCTCCAGTTTCCAGTTCTCCCTCTCCATACGGACCTCCAGTCGTTGTGGCTTGTGCTCGGTATCATAAAGGATTGTCCCGGGATCATCGCCCTGCAAACTGCCACTTCTTGGCGATCGAAGCATCTTTTAAGGTAACGGCCGCCCGCATTTCGGGGCGAGACCAGGGGGGGTGAGGGATGAGAAGAAGTATCAGCAGGATTCTCAGGTGGGTGTTCAGCGGAGCGCGTGACACCATGATCGAGGATCAGATCAGAAAAAACGCAAAAGCGCTTGAGCAGAAGCGCTTGAGATGAAGCGCCACGCCGCCGGTTCCATTCCCGCTTAGCCATGCGGGACGACCTCGCCGACTGTGGCGCTGGAGCGGCGTAAGGGATCGAAAACATTCCGGCAGCAGTGGTCATTGTGGCCCACGACAATGCAAGTCTGCACCTGGAACGGGATATTCACCAGTACCGTTCAATGTGTAGATTGCCGGCTTCCTTCCTGGAGTGGAGACCAAACCCCATCCCTTCGAAACGTTGCTGCACGTCTTTGACCATTTCCGGGTGCCCGCAAACAAAAGTCGAGGGGTCAACTCACCGGATCGAACCAGGGAGATGTAAAACTCAAGATATTCGTCTTGCTTGCTTGAAGAGCTGATGGAATAGGCCCGGCGAATCAGCCGCTCGGGCCGAGGCGGCTCGGTTTCCGGTTCACTGAAGGTAGCCCGTGGGCTCGAGCCCGTAAGGCCCAGGACCGTGTATTGTCCTGCCTTGAAATCGAACAGTGGACCATCCGGTCTGACCCTGACTATGATCAGGTCCGGATTCAATTCGGCCCTCTGAATTACGGTCGCATTAGAACTTTCTCCAGCCAATTACTGACCTCTCTCCCTGACCTGGCGCACCCTGGCGAGTTCAACGTCTAGTAAGACTTCCAGTTTTCTCCTCTACGTTTCATCACACGACAATACCAAATCGGCCGCAGTGGAGGTTTCAGTTCCTTTGACTCGGGGATCTACCTTTCAGCTGTTAGCCAATACTGGACGCTGAAATAGTCATCCGGGTCTAGCCAGGTGGCGCGAAGGAGGAAGCCGCTCTGAGCGGCCAGGTCTCGAGCTTTCCGGATCGTGTATTTGTGGCAGTTCTCCGTGTGGATCAGCTCACCTTCTGCGAAATCGACAGTTTCCCCCCTCACGAAAATCCTCTGAGCTTGTCTCGATCGTAGATAGAGTTCAATTCTCTGTCGGTCTGAGTTGTAGCGGACCTCATGGTCGAAACCGGCCGGCTCTAGATCCGCCCCAAGCTCCCGACGCATCCGCTCCAGCAGGTTCAGGTTGAAGGCTGCCGTCAACCCCGCGGCGTCATCGTAGGCCGCTTTCAGAATCTCCGGATCTTTGACTAGATCCATTCCGATCAAGAGCGCTCCCCCTTCACCGACCAGATCGCGGACTGTTTCCAGAAAAGCATTTGCCTCGGCGTCGTTCATGTTGCCGATTGTGGAACCTGGAAAATAAGCAATCGTACGTCGAAAAGAGGTAGACGATTCCGGCAAAACGAGGGGCGTCGAGTAATCTGCCACCAAAGGGAGCACCTGAATCCCCGGGTAATCTGCGGCCAGCTGAGAAGAGGCAGCCAGCAAGTGACGGCGGGAGATGTCGACAGGGATATAGACGGAAGGTTCTTCCAGGGCGTCCAGGAGGATTCTGGTCTTCAGGCTGCTACCGCTGCCGAACTCGATGAGCCTGATCTCGGGACCCATCCAATTCGACATCTCCTCGGCACTCTGATTCATGATCTCTAACTCAGCCCTGGTCAGGTAGTATTCAGGGAGTTCGCAGATCCGCTCGAACAGCCGCGAACCTGTGGCGTCGTAGAAATACTTGCAGTGAAGTCGCTTTGGGGTGGAGCGGAGTCCATCCAACACATCTAGCAGGAATTGATCGGCGCTGGCGGTGGCCTCCACTTGTTCCATAACTTCCACCACGGACTGCTAACCCGCCGGATCTCTGTTAGTTGCTCCGTGCCAGCCGAATCCCTGAAAACTGCCAGCGGGCCGTGGCGGGCTGCATTCCAGGCCGACTCCAGACACTGCGAATTCCTATTACCTTTCTTCTTCAGCGAATGCTGCTTCCACCGCTGGTCGGCCGGTGAGTGTCCGTGTTATTCCTGATGCACTTCCAATTGATGAATTCCTCTTAGTCTGGGGCCGTGCTGCAGCATCGCTTCGATGTCTGTGTCGCCCTGGGGCAGCTCCACTCCGTGGAAAGTGCAGGTGGCGGCTCCGGGCCCAATCTGCTGCACCATTTCCGTGTCCCCGATCCGGAGCCTGGCGCTTCCCGCCTCCGGCTCGGGATCGAAGCGCAAGAAGAAGTCGTAGGCCGCCCCCCCAGCAACATAAACCTCCCAGTGCCCGGAGGAGCCACGCTGCCATCCGGCTGGAAAGTTGGGGTTGGAGCGCCAGTCCTGGCGGGTTAGGACGGTCGGGTTTTCGTTGGACGTACCGATGTGGATTCGTGGCGGCGCATAGTTGTCGGGCCGGGAACTGCTGACGGAATCGAACCAGGAGTCGTAGGCTGCTTTCATCTGAAGAAGGATCTCGGGGCGCTGCCCCGCAAGATCTTGCTCTTCCAGCGGATCCTCCTGCATGTCATAAAGCTCGAATCCCGGACTGGAAGAAAGCGTTTCATTTCGGAATCCACTGGGATTGAGCAGCTTCCATCGTTGAGTACGGGCTGCAAAGTTGTGGTAGCGCTGCGGGAGATTTCCCCGGTGGCTCTGGACCACGATCATGCGGTCAGGCCAGTCGAGCGCCTCTCCCTCCAGGAGTGGCAAGAGACTCCTGCCGTCGACTTGCAACCCCGGGGGCAATGGGACCCCGGCCGCCTCCAGCAACGTGGGCATCACGTCGATGTGGGCGGCGATCCGATCAGAGGAAGTGGGGGCAAGCCGGGCGGGCCAGCGGACCCAGAAAGGCGAGCGGATCCCCCCCTCGTAGACTTCGCTCTTCATCCCCCGCATCCCGGCCACATAACGGCGAGTGTTGGGACCATTGTCCACCATGAAGACGATGATTGTGTTGTCGGTCAAGCCCAGCTCCTGCAGCTTGTCGACGAGGCGTCCCACGTTCTCGTCGATGTTGGTGATCATGGCAAAGATGCGGTTGAGCCGGTCTCTGCTGTCCCATTCTCCGGGCAAGGGGTGTCCTTTGAGCTGTGGAAACTGTGATGGACTCAAATCCTGTGCCCGGTAGTACTCGTAGAGCTCGGTAGGGACATCGTGAAAGGGAAAGTGAGGCGCGTTGGTGGGAAGGTATGCCAGAAAAGGCCTTCCCGCAGTCTGGTTCCGAGCGATCCACTCCAGAGCCGACTCGAAGTAGACGTCCGTACAGTAGCCCTGGGTTTGAATCGGCTGGCCGTTGTGGAAGAGGACGGCGTCCGTATACCTGTTTTCTCCTCCCGGCGGGTCCGATGGTTGACCGATTCCGCCGCCGCGGTGGACCAAAACTTCCTCGAAGCCCTGCTCCTGGGGTCGCATCGGATAGTTGTCCCCCAGGTGCCACTTGCCAAATATCCCGGTCGCGTATCCGGCCTTTTTCAGGATTTCTGCCAGTGTTTCTTCCTCTGGGTCCAGCATGGCCCGCCCTAACCAGGTGTCGACGACCCGGGTGCGGTAGTTATAACGTCCGGTCATCAGGCTGGCCCGAGTGGGGGCGCAGACCGGACTGACGTAAAAAGACTCCATTTTGGCGCTGCCGCTCGCCAGGCGGTCAAGATGAGGTGTCCGAATGAGAGGGTTCCCGGTGACGCCCAGGTCCCCGTAACCCTGATCGTCGGTCATGATGAGGACGATGTTGGGAGGATCGGCTTCCGGCCGGGCTATCTCTCGACACCCCGCCAACAGGACGATAGCTGCGGGCAACAAGACGCGGGCAAAGCTCTTCATGCGGCCATCCAGATCAAGTATACCCAAGAGGCTTATCACGGTTGACTTTCACCACGAGCTGTTAGTGTACTGTCCCGGAAGTTCGCGGGGTTAATTCGGGATGGATTTTCGTCGCCAGCTAGGCGCGCGACGCAGGAAGACCGGGAGTCTTTCGAGGAAGCGCAACAAAGCTGTCGGCGAAAAGACGCCCGAAGTAGCGGCGTGAACTTCCGGGACAATGCACTAGAGATTGGGCAAGAAAAAAGCCCGGTCCCATGCGCGTTTTCGGGCCGCCCATTTCAGAGGGTTTTGGTTCCACCCTTCAGAATGCTCCTGACCTTGGTGTGAGTTGGTCATGACGCCCGGCAGTGTCCCCATGTTGAAGCACGCAGCCGTTTTCTCTGAGAAAACCTGTCTCCCTTCTACACATTTTCGCAGTTCTCAATACTGAGAAGCAAAAGCGCCTGCAAAAAAAGGGTCGACATGGCTGCTCCCGAAGCTGCCCTTGTGACCTCTCCGGTTGAATCGACTGCTGGAGCCCGGCGCCAGGGAATTCCAAACAGGAGGAGTACGAAAATGTGGCGAAAACTTTTGGTTGTCATTCTTGTCACCTTAATGGCTCATGTACCCAAGCTGGCCGTTAATGTGATGGCCCAATCCACGAATATAGCGAAGCAAGTCCGGCAACAGGTTGACGGGGTGGGTGTTGGGTCCTATGTGGCGTTAGAGCTGGTGGAGGGCAACAAATTGAAGGGGCGTCTCGAACTGATAGGGGACAAGCATTTCACGATGGAGTTGTTGGCAGGGCAAGGTTCCACACTCCGGGTCATGTATGAAGAGGTTAGGAAGCTGAAAGTAATCAAGAAGACTTCCTACCGCGCAAAGGGCCCACCCAGGGCAGCGCTTGCGAGGCAAGCTATCGACGGTCTGGGGGTGGATACGCATGTGATGGTAAAGCTCCCTGACGAAAGGGTCCTCCGGGGGCATATCCAAGCTATCCATGAGACAAGGTTTACCTTGAGGCTGGACACAACTGGTCAGCAAACACCAATTCCCTACGACCGAGTGCAGCAGGTTCGAGAAAACCCTCACGTGCCGATTCTCATTGGGGTCTTTGCCGCTCTCGGTGCCCTTGTAGTGCTGCTGGTGGTTCTGCTTAGGAAGAAATCTGGTCTTGAGCCGTTCGTGAGCACCATCGATGCGAAAACAATCCAGGCGGGCCAGACTGTTAACGTCAGGATTACCGGAAACAACTTTGCCGCTGGAGCCACCGTGAAATTCAAGAACGGAGGTGGCCCCAAACCAATGGCGTCCGATGTCGTGGTCGAAGGCGTCAACAGCATTACCGCAGCTGTGACGGTGAACGCCCCCGGGCCATCCCGTAATCGGGTCTGGGATTTGGTGGTTACGAATTCCGAGGGGAAAACTGGCAAGTTGAAGGATGCCTTTACCGTGACCCCGTAGGTGCAGGCTGCGCAAGTATTGTCTGACGCTGGCAGAGCTTCCTGCTCACTTCAGCCGGGACTGATAGGGCACATGGGGTCCTTTCCTGCCTAGCCAGTACGTGGTAACCTTCCGGTGAATCACTTCCTCCGCTATCTTGGATTCTGAAACCGGGAGGCAGAAAAGCCCACCATATCAAGACAGCTGTTAGGCTTCACTTTCCCAGAACAGGGGGTCGCCATGCGATTTCGTCTCTCCACGCCACTTCGTCTCACCTTCATCTCCGGGCTGGTCCTGACGGGCGCAATGCTGTCTGTCTTCAACACCCTTCCCCAAGAGGCCGAAGAGAGGTCCCTAGAAACTCGGTCTTCAATTGAGTCGAGACCCTCCAGCCCCTCGGGACTTCGATTTGTTTCAGATCGGCGAGAGCCCGGGAGTCTGCCTTCTTTTCACTCATTGGGTGGGTTGCGGGCACGGTTCTCTGGAGAGGGCGTCTCCTTGGCCGGTTCCGGCGGCTCCTCCGAGGCTGTGAAACTCTCTATTCCCGGAGCCGATCTCAGCCGACTTGAAGCGCTCCGGCCCTTGGTTGGCAAGGTGAACGTTTTCCAGGGTCGGGACCCCTCGAAATGGGTCCGGGACCTGATGAGTTACGGGGCCGTGACTTACCGGGAGGTCTTTCCCGGCGGCGACCTCACCTTTCGGGCATCCGGGAGGCAACTGCAGGTCGAGCTCCGGGTTGCACCCGGTGAGAGCCTCGATTCTCTTCTGCTGACTTTCGACAACGCACACCTGTCCCGGGAGGACAAAAGAGTGACCGTCGACTCAGGCCCGAATCGATGGATCCTGAGCGAGCTAACGGCCTTTCAATACCACAGTGGAGCACACCGGAAAGTCATCGTCAGTCATGAGGTTGGAGAGGGTGGTGAAGTCCGCCTTGACTTCGGGGGTTACAGCCCTTACCTGTCTTTGATGGTTTCTTTTCAAATTGCCGCCGTGGGCTCCAGCAGGAACGCTCCCCAGGGCACGGTTGACATCCCCTTGTGGGAAACAACCCTGGGAGGAGTGACTTCGACACTCCTGGGGGAATGGAGCGTACCGCAGACGGCGATGTGGTTGTAACTGGCTCGACCTCCTCCGCAGACTTCCCCACCAGCAAGGGAGCTTTTCAGACCGAGTCATTGGGATTTGGTAGCGGCTTTGTGGCCAAACTGGACGGGAACAATGGCGATGTGCTCTGGTCCACTTACTTTGGAGACTTTGTCAGCTTGAATGACGTGGTCGTTACTCCGGACGGCAAGATCTGCGCCACGGGGCGCACGTCCTCGAACGACCTGCCGCTGCTGGGAGAGATTGATGACACGCGGGGCGGGTTTGTTGACGCGCTGGTGGCCTGCTTTGACCAGGATGGAGACTTGTTGTTTTCCAGCTATCTGGGAGGCTCCGGAAGCGATGAAGGGGACTCCATCGTCAGCGATCTGGAGGGGGATCTCTACCTGACGGGGATTACGCAGTCACCTGACTTCCCGCAAGATCCGAGCCTCTTTGGACCCAGCGGAGATCCTGTCGTTGACGCTTTCGTGCTGAAACTGATTTTCAATGGAGTAGCCGGTGCGACCCAGCAGGGGAACCAAAGCGGAGTGAGCATGGCCTGGGGCACCTATCTGGGAGGCAGTGGCCAGGACCTGGCCTATGATATTGCCGTCGACAGCCAGGGGTGTGCTTACGTGACCGGATCCACCTCTCCCGATGGCGACACCTTTGACTTTCCAACCCAGAATGCGTTTCAGGAGGAAGCGGGGGGGGGTTGGCGATGTCTTTGTGACCAAGATCAACGCGGCGGGCGACGCCCTGGTTTACTCCACCTATCTGGGTGGAGACGACTATGATGATGCCTTTGCTATCGCAGTGCCTGTACCCGGAGAAGCTTACGTGGGAGGCCTGACCGCTTCCAGGGACTTCCCGCTTCAGAACCCGCTGCAGAAAGACTTCGGGGGCGGACCCACTGACGGCTTTGTGGCACTGATCCTTGACGGCCCCGCGCTGGCCGGCACTGTCCTGGCCGGGAAGGCGTCAGAGGCCGGGCTCGCTATTTCTACCTATCGGGGTGATGAGGGCTTCGACCTTGTCACGACCTTAGCAACTACCGTCAGAGACGACCGCACCTTTGTCATCCCCGGAATCGTCACGCGATCCCCGGGGGGACAGGGCAGCCAGGCTAGTTCTAATCAGATCGTAGTAGAGGTCTGGGAGATGTTCCTGGAGGAAGGCGCTGGGGGACTCATGGACTATAGGTTTTTTCTCCAGGCTGTACTCGACGACCTCGATGATCGTGACAGTGATAGTGATGACCTCTCCGCCGCCGATGTGAGAGATATTGAAGACGAGTTGGAAGAGACGATCACCGTCATTACTACTTTACTGGAAGTGTTCGAAGGCCCTGCTGGACAGGCACCCGCGGGCCCAGCAGGGATCATCTTTACCGACGTCCGCGTTCGCTCGAACGATATCAGCAGTGTATTCGCGACGAAACCACTCTACCTTTTCGCCGCAGGGACCCCGTGCTCACCCTGCCCAGACGAAGAGGTCGAGTTCGACGGCGTGGCTTTGACCAACTTCGCCGGCAGTACCGCCAATGTCAACCTGGAGCTCTTCCTGCCCCCCCAGAAGGGCGGTTCCATGAGCCAGGTGTCTCCTCAGGGAGCCAATCAGGCCGCCCTGGCCCTTCCTTCCGGACAACAGGTGGCCCGCCTTCGCACCGACCTGTTCCCCCAGAGCGACCCTCAGGAGCCGGGCTGGATCGAGCTGACCGGAGACACCGGTTCCCTGGGAACCTTCTTCCAGTTTGGCACCGGTGCCCTTTCCCAGCTGGATGGAGGCGTGGCCATCACCGAAACCAGCACCAGTTTCACTTTCACCAGGGTGTTCGACGGGGCGGGCACCTTCCGCGGCCAGGATGCCGTGACCGGGATCAGTATGTTCAACCCTAACGACGAGGCCGTCACGGTCGATCTAACCTATCTCTTTCCCGCACCCGCCGGTTCCACCCAGGCCGAGCTCGAGGCCGTGGTTGAGATTCCCGCCCGCACGATGAGCCTCGGACTGCCTTCGGAAATCTTTGGTGCCCCGGTGGGCGGAGGAGTTATTACAGGAGAGGTCACCCAGGGAGCCGGAGTCGTGGCCTTCGAACTGATCCAACTGGTGAACCAGACCACCATTCTGGGCCTGAATGCCGCCACCGGCAATCCCGGCCTGGTTGCCTATTCCGCCCAGCTGGCCAGCCAGCCCGGACTCTTTACCAGTGTCAATGTCACGAACCGGGCCGACGGACCCAGAAACGTCACCCTTCGCGCCATTGCAGAAGACGGCGGGAGTCTGGCCGACCCAGTTCAGCAGCTTCTGCAGCCGGGGCAGATCTTCACCGCCGATGCTGCGGAGTTGTTCGGGGGTGGGCTAGCCGGCAAATCGCCCTCCGGGTCGGTCAACCTGGTCGGTTCTCTGGTGGTGGAGGCGGATGGCGACGGGATTGTGGGGGATGTCATCTTTGGAGACGCGACGAACTTCCAGTATGCTGCTTCCCTGCCCCTGCAGACGCAGACCTTCGAAGAAGCTCTCTTCAACCAGGTGGCCAACGTCGCCGGCTTCTTTACGGGACTGGCCTTCTTTTATCCGGGAGAATCCCAGGCAAGCCCCCAGGGTGAAGTCCCCGCGGCCGAGATCACGATCCAGGTCTTTTTACCAGACGGCACAATGGTGGGAGAGTCGGTGCAGACTCTGGCCGCGGGAGAAAGATTCTCGCAGCTGGTGGCGCAACTGGTCGCCGAAGCGGTCAATCTGGCGGGAGGCTATGTCCGCATCTTCTCTACTCAGCCCATAATCGGTCAGATGCTCTTCGGCGTGGTGGGTCCCCAGGGGATCCAGTTGTTCTCTGCCGTTCCCCCGACTGTGATCCGGTGACGGTGGCTTGGATTCCGCCCGAGCTGCTTGTGGACCATCCCCCGCTGCCGATCCATGCCCCCTTGACCCGGGTGAGCGGGCTGGATACTTCCTCGTACTCCGGTATAGGAACTACCAGTGTGGGCCACGGGAAGGTGATTCCGGGATGGTCCTTGGCCCGCTCGTGGTCTACTCGGGATGATCGAGCGAACATAGTGACCCGTCTGAGCGTGAGCATGAAAGCTGCCTGGTACGAAAGACAGGGGCCTGCGGCTGAGGTGCTGGTTGTCGGGCAGATGCCAGACCCTCAGCCTGAACCAGGTGAGGTGCGCATCCGCCTAGCCGCTTCCGGCATCAACCCCGGCGACCTGAAGAAGCGCCAAGATACCTTTAGCGTGGGGATGCCCTTCCCGAGAGTGATTCCCCATAGCGATGGTGCCGGCACGATTGACGTTGTTGGCGAAGGTGTACCGGAATCGCGCATGGGCGAGCGGGTGTGGTGCTTCGGTGCTCAGAGCTACCGACCGTTCGGCACGGCAGCCGAGTATGTCGTTGTACCGAGTGCACAGGCGGTCAAACTCTCAGCCGATGTACCATTTGAGCAAGGTGCGTGCCTTGGTATTCCTGGCATTACTGCCCATGTGGCCGTGCACGTAGCTGGACCGGTCGAGGGGCGCATCGTGCTCGTACAAGGTGGGGCGGGCGCTGTTGGTTCCTGCGCAGTAGCGCTGGCGCGGCATGCAGGTGCTCATGTGATCGCGACCGTTTGGTCCGGGGAGGATGAACTCACGGCCGTGCGCGCGGGTGCGCATGAGGTGGTCCGCACCGATAGACTCTCCGCCGACACGGTGGCCGAACAACTCAGCACCCTCGCCCCTGAAGGCGTACACCATGTGGTCGAGGTCGCCTTTCACGCAAACATTGAGACTGACGTAGAACTGCTGGCTCCCGGGGGTTCAATCGCAACCTACGCGACAGGGAATTCTTCACCGTCAATCCCGTTCTGGCCCCTTGTGTTCAAGAATGTCCGCATTTTCTTTCTCGGGAGTGATGACTTTTCGTCCCAGGCGAAGGCGCTCGCAGCGCGGGGGCTAAATGATGCACTTGACGGAGAATGGCAAGGATTTGAGATCGGGGAGCGTTTTCCACTACATTATATCGTCCAGGCCCACAAGTCTGTTGAGGCCCAGCCGGGATTAGGGCGCGTGGTAGTGACACTGTAATGTGCACCATAGGGACCTCACAGGACGATGCAAGCGGGACCACCACAAGCCCGGTCCAGGCGAAAGCATCATTGTGAGACCAGGAGGCGGGTTGTGAAAGCAGTATGGGAAGGTGAAGCCATTGCTGAAAGCGACAGCACGGTGGTGGTAGAAGGCAATCACTACTTCCCACCTGAATCCGTGCGCAAGGAGTATCTCAAGCCCAGCTCCACAACAACGGTCTGCCCTTGGAAAGGTACTGCGTCCTACTACCATGTCGTGGTCGGGGAAAGAGAGAATCGGGACGCAGCCTGGTACTATCCGGAGCCCAAAGAGGCTGCGGTAGAGATAAAGAACCACGTCGCCTTTTGGCGCGGGATCAAAGTGCAACCAGGTCAATAGGCTGCCTGGCGACAAGGAGGATTCGTGTGACAAAAGCCGACCCACAATCCAGGCTCGATGGGGTCGCGGCTGAGCAACGGTCGCTGGAGGGCAAGATGGGCCATAATCCGGACCCAGATCACGCAGGCGTTGCCTTCCACCCACCACTCCTGCTACTTCTCGCCATAGTTGTTGGGTTCTTCGCTCGGTGGATCCTGCCGATTAGTGTCCTTCCAGATGGTTTGGCCCGAGCAATCGGCCCTGTTCTGACTACCGCCTCTTTTGGTCTATTCCTGTGGGCGGTGTATACCTTGCGTAGTGGGGGTGCGTCGATACCGACCAACAAGCCGACTGACGTGATCGTTGCTCGGGGCCCATACAGGTTCTCACGCAACCCCATCTATCTCGCGATGGTACTTCTCCAGCTTGGTCTGGGTGTTTGGGCCAACAGCCTTTGGTTCTTCGTGCTCGCTATCATATCTGCCCTCCTGCTTACATGGGGCGTCATCTTGCGCGAAGAGCGTTATCTGGAGCGCAAGTTCGGTGATGGCTACCTGGCATACAGGGCGCGGGTTGGCCGTTGGCTGTAGGATGTGTCGCGGGGGTGTGCCTTGGGATATTTTTCAGGTTGTTCAGAAGGGCATCCAAGCGCGACATATAAGCCCTGTGACGACCGAGAAATTGGAGTGAGGACTCCAAGAAGTACATTTTAATTCGGAAGGCTGAGTCGCTCCATGCGGGAAGCTAGGATAAGAAAAACTCGCCTGCCAAGCACCCCTTCGCCCATTCACATCACTTCCGGGGATCCTCACGGCCTCCCTGCAGATCTGGTCGAGAAGACTTCCTATCGCTTGGGTATCGCTGCACTTTTGTACTCTGCTTGCTACTTCGTTGCTTACGGAAGCGGTTGGCTTGCCAGCGATCCAGACAATTTCTCCAATGTTCCTGTCGTAGGGGGCGTGGCGCTGAGTCACCTCAATGCCGGGATCGCTATTCTCATCTCCCTAGCGATGTTTTTTGTGTCTCGAAGCGGAAAGCTGTCGCCTGGACTACTGTGCGATCTCGGTCTCTTTTATGAAGTGCTCGGGGCCGTGGGCATCGACTTTTACCTGACCTGGTTGCCCATCACTTCGGAGGTCACATACATCGGCATCTCCTGGGTTTGTGCCTGGATGACTCTGTTCGTTTTGATTGTTCCCAGTACTCCGGGAAAAACCCTCTTAGCGGCACTGACCACAGCCTCGATGACGCCTTTGATGCTTTTGATTGGCATGGCCAGAGAGACAGCCGATCCGTCTACCGCCACGCTGGTCCAGCTCATCCTTCCAAACTACTTATGTGCTCTCATGGCTTTCGTCGGTTCTCGAATCATCTATCAGTTGGGTTCCCAGGTCACTCAAGAGCGACGCATGGGAAGCTATGAGCTCGTGGAATTGTTGGGCCGCGGCGGAATGGGAGAAGTGTGGCAAGCTAAACACCGGATGCTGGCGAGACCTGCGGCCCTTAAGCTGATCCGCCCGGAGTCTTTGGGGGAGAATAGTCGGGAAGAGGCCAAAACTGTGCTTCGCCGCTTTGAGCGGGAAGCCCAGGCTACCGCTGCACTTCGGTCCACCCATACCATCACCTTGTACGATTTCGGTATCACCGAGGACGGCTACTTTTACTACGTCATGGAACTTCTACAGGGACTTGACTTGAAATCCATGGTCAAGCGCTTTGGTCCCACTCCCCCCAATCGAACTATCTTCCTGCTAAAACAGGTCTGTCATTCGCTGGGTGATGCACACCACCACGGCCTCATTCACCGAGACATCAAACCGGCAAACATCTACGTGTCCCGCCTGGGTTCTGACTACGATTTCGTCAAGGTCCTGGATTTTGGTCTGGTCAAATCACACGACACTTCGGTGGAGGGGGCCACGCAGTTGACCTTGAAGGGGGTCACCACAGGGACTCCAGCCTACATGGCCCCCGAAATGGTTCTGGGGAAGAAAGGGGTGGACGCCCGAGCAGACCTGTATGCCTTAGGGTGTGTGGCTTACTGGCTCTTGACCGGCCAACTAGTGTTCGAAGGGAAGAACCCCATGGAAGTGCTGGTTCACCATGTTCAGGATGAGCCGAAGCCTCCCTCACAGCGATCCGAGTTCGGAATTCCTCCAGCCCTGGACGAACTCATCCTGTGTTGCCTGGACAAGGATCCTGCCAAGCGCCCGGCTAGCGCGGAGGAGTTGTACCGTCAGCTGGACGCCTGCCGACTTGAGGAACCCTGGACCCAAGAGCGTGCCAGGAACTGGTGGCAGGTGCACATTCCAGAACATACGAGCTGAATTGCTGGATCATTGAGTCCGCGCCATGAACTCGTCCACCTGTGTGTTCGCGGGCTTGCGATATTGGCTATGGCTCGAAGCAAGCGCAACGCCGGGCGGGCGCGGCCGCAACCCTTCGACGTGCGGCGCCCCGGCTCTACGGCATTGCCAGAGCCAGGTCCCGATAATAAGCCCCCGTCGCGTACGGCTTCCCGGATGAGAAGCCCACCAGGACAAGATCGCGGGAAGGCGAGACGTAGAGCCCTTGCCCCTGGTAGCCGGCCTTGTACATGTCCCCGTCGGGCCAGATGTTGTCCCAGTGCCATGTGCTCACGTAGCCACCGGCGAAAGGCTTCTCCTCAGGGTAGTACCGGGCCCGATTGTGAAACAGCTCCGGTCGAGCCGCCGTCCGGACCTTTTCCATGTAGGCCTCGGAGACCACTGGCTGCTCGCTCACGACCTTCCGGCTCGGGGTGAAGATAAGACCATAGCGGGCCAGGTCGCGCAGCGTGCTGATGACGCCGCCGTGGCTCGAGGCCGCGCCATTGTCCGCGCTCACGAAGATGGCGGCATCCGACTCCGCGCCGATCTTCGCCCAGATCCGTTCGTGCAAAACCTCCGCGTACGGATTGCCGGTGACCTCCTCGACGAGCCAGCCCAGCACGACGCTGTTGACCGACATATACTCGCGGACCGTGCCGGACGGTTTGAGGCGC
This sequence comes from Acidobacteriota bacterium, assembly GCA_965248635.1. GTDB lineage: Bacteria > Acidobacteriota > UBA6911 > RPQK01 > CBDAPI01 > CBDAPI01. The sequence continues at coordinate 3,277,119 of OZ252114.1, forward strand.
TTGAGGCTGGCGAGGTACTCGTATGTCGTACCGACGGTTTCGGCCGTTCGGGGCAGCAGGCCGAGCGTGGCCTCGAACCAGTAATAGGGGGACTTCGGGTGTAGCGGATCAGGGTCGTCGTTCTCGAGGCAGCCCATCCCCGAGGCCATATCGAGGAGATCGATGACGCGCGTGCCCTTCCAGGCGCTCGAAGCGAGCCCGGGGATGTAGCGCTCGATCGGCTGACTGACGTCGACGCGCCCCTCGTCCTCGAGCATCCCGACGAGCACGCTGACCATAGTCTTCGAGATCGACCAGTACAGGTGCCGGTCGTGCGGCCGCATGTGCAGGTAGCGCTCGTATACTACCTTCCCCCGGCGGACGACCATGAACGCGTCGGTGTTAGAGCGCTCGACGAAGTCGTCTAGCGTCGTCTTCCCGAGCGGCGAGTCGACGGTGATGCGCCCGACCTCGGGCATGGGCGCCTGGGGCAGGACCCGCACGGGGCCCTCGCGGGCGATCACGGCGGTCGGAACGATCTCCGCCGAGCGAAGCAGCCCGAAGCGCAGCTGAGCGGTATCCTTGACATCCTGCCAGGTACCGAGACCGTGAGCCGTGTGCAGCCGGCGGTGCTCGGCCACCGAGTCGGAGGCGCCGGCCTCCGCGCCCGCGGGTGGAGCCGACGCAACGGCGCAAAGCGTCAAGGTCGCCACGGCGACTATTCTTCCAACAAAGGATAGGCCAATTTTCATGACGAGGCTCTCCAGAGTGTTGACACGCGGCCGGCCGGTGGTCGTCCCGGCCCTCGGGCGTCGTTCGCTGGGCACCATATCACGCAGCCACCGGCTCTGTCAGGAGAGCGGATAGTCGCTAACTCCTGTCGCCGAAAATGCTGGATGCACTGCAGCGCTATCTGCACGACGGTGGACGGTTCATGTATCTGGGTGGAAACGGCTTCTACTGGGTCACGTCTCAGAGTCCGGAGGAGTCCCACATTATCGAGGTGCGTCGTTGGGGAGGGACACGGTCCTGGAGCGCCTCGGCCGGCGAATATTAACTCCCCCGCGGTGCTGGACTACGGAAGGAAGATCCGCCTGGTTCGGTCTCCGGTGCCGTGCCCTCCTTGAGATGATGCAGTGTAATGCTACCTCAGAGAGCGTTCGTCAGGAAGGTTCCGTGTCTCACACATGTGTGATGTCAGAAAACACCGAGGGAATCCAGGTATAATCTGGCATTGAGAGGTTGCTGGAGACAATCAATCAACAACAGTTCCCTGATAAAGCACCCTTCCTCTGGCTGATTTCGCTCACAATGAAGACCAAATGAAAATTTCCGCTGTCGAAACCTTTATCGTGGACGCGGGTTGGCGCCCCTGGACCTTTGTCAAGATTGACACAGACGAGGGCATCACGGGCTACGGTGAAATCAGTGACGCTATGAACCCTCACGGAGTTGCAGGCACGATCAAAGACGTGACACCGTTGTTGATCGGAAATGATCCCAGGGCCTATGAGATGAGGTTCTGGGACCTGATCCGAGCCACGCGTGCGAGTCCCGGCGGGATTGCCGCCAAAGCCATAGCCGGTATCGAGTGCGCCTTGATTGATCTCAAGGCCAAGGGTCTGGGAACGTCGGTCGTCGAGCTTTTCGGTGGTCCCACCCGGGACCAGGTGCGACTGTACTGGTCGCACTGCGGGACCTCGAGGGCCAAACACCATGAGATCCTGGGCACCCCGCCCCTCAAAACCATGGATGACATCGCCGAACTGGGGAAAGAAGTCGTGGAGCGGGGTTTCACGGCTCTGAAGACTAACATTGTTTTGCCCGGGGAGCCGGCTTCGCTCTGGATGCCCGGGTTCGTCCAGGGCAGGGGCACGACGGATCAGGCTGTCACGTCGGAGCTACTCGGTCACATCGAGGAGCTGATCGGAACATTCCGGGAGGCGGTGGGCCCCGACGTAGACATCAACCTGGATCTGAACTTCAACTTCAAGCCCGAGAGTGTGATCCGGATCGCCCGCAGCGTCGAACAGTTCGACTTGCTGTGGCTGGAACTGGACATGTATGACCCTGAGGCGATTTTGCAAATCAAGCAGTCGACTGCCAATTCGATCTGCACCGGCGAGTGCCTGACTCATATGCGGGATTATTTACCCTACTTTGAACTGCATGCTGCCGATGTATTCATGATTGATGTTCCCTGGAACGGTTTCAGTCAGGCCAAAAAGGTCGGGGATCTGGCAGAAGTTTACCAGCTGAACGTAGCTCCCCACAATTACTACAGCCATCTGGCCAGCTTTGTCAGCGCCAGCCTGTGCGCAGTTCTCCCCAACGTTCGGATCATGGAGATCGACGTAGATGATGTTCCCTGGAAGGACGAGCTGGTCAGCAGCCAGCCGGAGATCATCAACGGTTATATGACGGTCCCAACGGGGCCCGGGTGGGGTACGGACCTGAACGAGGAAGTGGCCAGAGCTCATCCCTGGGAGAAAGGAAGACAGGACTGGTAGCGGAAAATTGTATGGAGAGGGTCACAGCCGTATTTATGGAAGGGAGTATTAAGCCTCACCAGAGGACCACAAAAACGAAAAAGACCATGAGCGTGAGGAAAGTCCAGACCAGTAGTCGATCCCGCAGGTACCAGGGAAGTCGTTTGCCGGTTACCGGAAATGGAAACACCGGCCTTTTCCCCAATTCCATCCGGCTTCGTTCCAACCAGTTTGGCTGCGAATCAGCTATTTCACCAAGGTCTCCGCACGGCAAGTGGCGAGTGCGGTAGGTCAGGCCGGCAAGCTCCTCGGGGCGTAAGGGACCGCGAAAGCGGTCGAGAGTCCACGAGTAAACCAGCATGCTGGCTGCCGGGAGGAGCAGATTCCAGAGATACCCCCACCACAGGTTGATGAGCCAAATCGGCAGGGGCCACTGGAAGGTTCGGGACAGGAAAGCGAAAAGACCATAGGTGACCCCTGCCAGCAGGCCGACCACACCTGCAGAACGGTGTACACTGGTCAAGGCACCAACCAGATAGAGAACAGCCAGCGGTAGAACAAAAACACTCGTCGCCGACAAGTAAAAATGGATCGCACCCGCCCGCAGAAAGGGCACATACAAAAATCCCAGGGCGATCACAACGGGGACCATCATGCGTGACACCTTGAGATAGTGTTCATCGGTGCCGTCCTTCTTGAGAAATCTTGCATAGAAGTCTCTTGTGAAGATGGCCGATATGGCATTGGAAATTGAATCGTAGGTGGACATGCCGGCCCCCAGCACCCCGGCCAGCACCAGCCCCATCAGACCGGGAGTCAGGAAGTCACGGACCAGCAAGGGAAATACCTGGTCCACGACCTCGAGCTGGGGAAACTGAGCCCGGCCCATGATCCCCAGGGTGATGTTCAGCCACATCACAATGACGGTCGCACCCCCGGCAACCAGCGCCCCCATCTTCATATCCCATTCTGAGCGAGCTCCCAGGAAACGCATCGCCTGGGAATGGTTGACGGCGTTGTAAGACACCAGCACGAGGATCCAGCCAAAGATCACCAGCGGCGTGGGAACACCCGGCTCCTGGTAACCCCCGACATGCAGCATCCACCCACGGTCCTGGGCTGCCAGCCTGGCCTCCATACCTGACCAACCGCCCACTGCATGCCAGACCACTAACCACAGGAGCAAAGAGGCGACGGCCATGGTCACATACTGAAGCACATCGGTGATGGCCACGCTTTTCAAGCCGCCCCGAGCCGAATACCAGGCGGCCAGCGCTGCAATACCCACCACAATCCCCCACGACGACCCCTCATTTAGCCCACCCACGATGCTCAAGGTCAGGAAAAGCGACCAGGCCATGTTGCCGAGGACATTAGTTCGATATTGAATCTGGATGAACACGCTCAGCAGACGGACATTCGGCCCGAAGCGGTACTCCAACCACTCGGCGTTGGTGAACATTCGCGCCCGATACATGGGGATATAAATGAAGTAGCTAGCTACGAACCAACCCACGGGAAGGCCCAACCACCAGGTCGTCAGGTTGCTCATTCCATAGTTGTAAGACCCCCCTGCCAGCACCACGTAATCGCCAGCATCGGCAGCCGTCGCAAAGGCGGAGAGACCCACAATCCACCAGGGCAGTCCACGAGCTGCCAGAAACCAATCCTTGGTGGTTCTCGTATCGCGAGCCAGGACGGTTCCATAAGTCACGATGGCCAGGTTGATCGCGATCACGAGCGCCCAGTCGATGAAAGTCATTCTGCTCCCTGGTGAAGGCTATATACTCTGGTAACAGCATGCGAAAGCGCGGCCCGGCGCCGCATCGGCTGACGATGCTGATCGCCCGGTAGGGGCGCTCCCGGGGGGGCCAGAAGACTATTTTGACCTCGACTTGACAGCTCTTTTGCGGTGAACCTTGAAATGACCAGGTCGCTCCGGACTCCCCTTTTCGATCTCCCCCCAGCGTAGATTGTCATCCCAGTGGCAGAACCGGAATGGAATAGACAATCTGCTCTTCCAACTGAAGCCCAAGTACCGAAAGCTTCTCCTGTTGCGTAGTCTCTTCAATCACTATGGTGCCTTTGGCCGCTTCTGCGTTGTTTTGCAGCAGCAAAGGGAAGAGTTCATTCAGGAGCCAGGTTGTCTGCTCGCCACCTTGCAGACCGACGACGACATCCGCCAAACTGTTTCCTAACTCGTCAAGCAAATAGATATCCGCAACGATTCTCTCTGCTCCCGTGTTGGCCAATGCAATTCCGAGATCTGTTTTGCTGGAAGTTTCATAGGGAATTGCAAACTTGTTTCCCAGGCCCTGCCCGAGAGCTGCTACGCTGTACACGACCCGGTCTCGGGGCTGGCAATCATAGGTGGCAATACCCGCAACAGGCTGATTTGAGACAAAGCAGGCATAGCCGGTGACAGCCTGATCCGCCGTTTGCGGTTGCACGGGTGCTGACCAGAACACGGTCCCGTTGGGAGGTATATCGATGTCCTGTTCTGCACTATTGCCGGCTTGATCGCGCAACCTGAGAACCCCTTCCGTTGCAATGGTCCTGCTGGTACTCATGAGTATGAAGGCCGTACTGAGGCCTCCGCCGTTGGCAACTTGCGAAAAGCAGATCTCATGACTCTCTGACTGACCCCTGAGCAGGGTGATCTGGTGGGAGAAAAGCACGCATAAGGCGATAATCCCCACACACATACCGTACAAGAATCCTGCCGGAATCCGTTTCTCTGCCAGGTAATCACTCATGATCTGTTTGCCCTGCCGAAGTTTCAACTCACTCTCTCACAACCATGGGAATACTCGAGAACACATTGCCCTTGGAAAGCAGCCCAATGGCAACTACGGGGGATCCCGATCGGATCTCCAGCTTTCCTTGAAAACTCTGGCCCAACTGAGCGAGGAAAAAATCGGACACGAACCAGGCACCTTGCCGCTCGGCTAGAAGCAAAAGGTTAACCGTGCCAACCGGGAAACCCCGCTCATCGAAAAGCAGCAGAGTCAACGTTAAGTTCTCGTCATCGGGGTTGGCAACCGCAAACCCGGTATCGGTTCTCTGTGCTGCGTCATACACAACCGGAAGGGCTATCGATGTTCCCGGTGACACTCCCGGCACGGATACCTTTGTGATCAGCTTGCCCTCAGACCGGATGGTGTAGGTTGCCCATCCTTCCAGTGCCACCTCGGAGTCAAGCTGTGCCCAGCCTGTGCGAATATCCGGTGTTTCGGAAAGCCCGATCTCGTGTCTTCCCCCGTCTGGTAATTCGGGAAAAGGCATCACGGATCGTACTGAGCCTGTTCCGTCGTGAACCACCAGTTGTGCAGAAGCCGTCGTGGAGGTTCCCTCCAGCACACTCCCCGGACCAGTCACCGGAGTGTTGCCGGCGAATCTCAAGAAAGTGAAGTCCGTGATGATTCCAGGTCCGGTAGCAATCTGACCGTAGTACTGGCGATATACAACAGGGGGAACCGTGCTCGTGGTCACGGATGTTGTGCAGGAAGTGGAGGATGTCGTCGAGCTGGTAGTCGATGTCGATGACGAAATGGTGGACGTCGTCGTGGAGGTTGAGGGAGCCATGGTGGAAGTAGTGGAACTTGTCGACGAAACTGTCGAGGAGGTTGTGCTTGTGGTCGAGATTGGTATCGTTGTTGTCGAAGACGTGGTACTGGTGGTTGAGGGCACTGTGCTCGTAGTCGATGTCGTCGACAAGATCGTGGACGTCGTAGAACTCGTAATGGAGGTTGTTGACGAGGTTGTGCTTGTGGTCGTGCTCGTGATCGTAGTGCTTGTGGTCGAGGAAGTTGTGCTCGTGGTCGACGAAGTTGTGCTGCTGGAGGTTGTGGGAGGGACAATTGAGGTGGTGAGCTTCCAGATACTCCCGCCGTGGTTGACCACATACAGTTCCCCGTCTTCATCCACGCCAAAGCTGCTAATGCTCAGCGAAGTGTCGAACAGCTCACTTCTAGACCAGCCTCCGGGCCCCTCGGTGAGAGTCCAGATGCGACCGGAGCCGTAGTCACCAAAAACGTATTCACCCACCAGCGACGAAATCTGTTGGCCCCGGTAAACATAGCCGCCGGTGACGGTGACACCCAGAGAGCGACCGTAAGAGTGGATGGGAGTCTCCAGGCCAGTCGTGTCGCAGCCCACAGCGGGCTCGAAGCATTCCGGTCCCTCCACGACGTCCCAGCCGTAGTTCTTTCCCGTCTCGACAACGTCCACTTCTTCCCAGGTAGACTGTCCCACGTCCGCTACAAAGAGACGCCCGCTGGGAGAATCAAAGGAGGCCCGCCAGGGATTGCGCAGGCCGTAGGCCCAGATCTCCTGGCGGGCCCCCAACACGTCCACAAAGGGGTTGCTTCCGGGAATGCCGTAGGGAAATCCGCTATCGATGTCGATTCGAAGGATCTTGCCCAGCGGGGTGCTCAGGTCCTGAGCCCGCTCCAGGGGATCTCCCCCGCTTCCACCATCACCGGTTGTGACATAGAGATACCCGTCGGAGGGACCAAATCCCAGCCATCCCCCATTGTGGTTGCCAAAGGGCTGGTCGAAAGAGAGGAGAATCTGGCCGCTGGGGTCCGCGATATTGGGATCGGCGGAGACCTGATGCTCCTGGATGACCGTCTGGAGCTGGGGGACGGAGCGGGTATAGTTGATGAAGAAACGGCCGTTGCTCGAGTAGTCGGGGTGAAAGGCCAGGCCCAGGAACCCCCGCTCTCCGGCGGTGGCCAGGTTGAATCCCGAGGAAATATCGAGAAACGGCGCGCCCAGAAGCGATCCGTTCTCCAGGATCCGAACGCGGCCTCCCTGTTCTACAATGAAAATGAGGCCACTCCCGTCGCCAGCGTGGGTCAGAAAGAGGGGACGGTTCAGACCGGAAACGACTTCCGCGAGTTCTATTTCCGACACGCCGGCCCGGCAGGGGACCCAACACAGCGACAGAATGATCAGCAGGGAAAAACGTTTCAACATACGTCATACATCAGGATCTGCTGGCCGTCCGGGAGGATACCGTGTGTTCATGTTACAAATCCGGGGTCTGTTCACCCTCGCAGACGACGTACAAAGAGCTGTCGGGTCACCAGCCGGCGCACGATCCACTCGTCTCATTCAGTCCTCATCCGCCTGAGCTTTCCGCAACCACAAAATCTGACCCGTCAGAAACGGCACGCATCAAACTGTCGAGTTTTTCGATGGTTGGAAGTGCCTCACCTCTCTCGTATCGCGCGTAGGCGTTACGGGACTTCACACCAAGTCGTTTGGCAGCCTCCGCCAGTGAAAGTCCACTAGCCTGTCGGCGCCTTTGCAGGAGTAGACTGATCATCGACCGGAGATCAGGTGAGCTAACCTCAAATACATGCTTGTGGCCGCGATGTACATTTACCGAAAAACCAGGGTGGTCAATCATGGTTTCGAACCAGTCTGCGATCATTGCCAGGGCTTCTCTCCGAGTTCGTCCCTGGGTCATGGCTTCAAAAAGGGGCACTTCTGCTAACCAGAAGCGACCATCTCGATAGACTCGTCCTTGAAAACGCATCCTCTACTTCCCCTTCCTGGCCCGCCGGTACTAGCCAGGCGCTCGTTGATTTCCGAATGGCGGGGGATGGCTTCTCTTTGTTCCCCATCGGTCCAGAAGTCATGCCTCCCACCGTGGCGAAGAAGCCTCCAGCCGAGCTTCCGGAGTTTGTTCTCAAGCTCCCGCCGTTTCAATGGAGTTATTGTACACGTATGGGTGTTCAGATTTCAATAAGACTTCACGCCAAAGTAGATTCGACTCACTACAAAGTTGAATTCGAGAATGACCAGGTGCGGGTACTAAGAATCAGTTACGGCCCCGGTGAAAAATCCGTTATGCACGAACATCGCGAAGGTGTGGAGGTGTTCTTAACCGATCACCGCGTTAAATTCACTTACCCGGACGGAAAGACAGAGGAGGTCACCGCAAAGGGCGGACAGACCAAATGGGCTCCTGCAGTGAAACACCTGCCGGAAAATATCGGTGATGGACCCTTAGAACTCATTCTGATAGAGATAAAGGTTAAGGAAGCGACGACTAAGAAGAACTGAACGAAGTATGGTTTGGACGCTCCATGAGTACGCCGGAGGCGGTGTGACAAATGTGGGTGCTTTTTCAGGCAAGTGTTGTTGAGCCAGTTCCCCTCCAGTGCCCAAACTGAACAAACCTGAGATCCAATCTGGCGTACCGTGAGACAACCATCATCAAGACAAACAAAAAGAACGCCTGGTAGGGTCGCACAGATGTTGAGGGAATAAGTCGGCGGTGCTTGAGTCCTACGCTGCCACCCGTTCGTAACGATGATGCTCTTCAAGGTTGCAGCTGTCCGAGAAATGTAGCAGGGAATCCGTTGGAGGGGGCTTTCCTGACCGTTGCTGTAGCCTTCCGAGTCTTGTCATTCACACTCCGTGCTACGCCGAGGGAAGCGCCTCCCGACCCTCTCTGTTCACCGGTCGAGGGGCTGGATATTTCCCTGGCATCCGTCCCTCAGGCGTCGAGCAGATCCTATTTCACCTCCCTTACCTCGACGGTGACTTTTTGGATGTTGCCGGTAAAGCGAGTCTCTTCTCGACCGATGCCGATACCTTCGACCACAGGCGTCTGATTGTCGAGGCCGAGATCTGCGGTCTCATCAGCGGAGAACATCAAGGGATTGTGTCTTCTCGACACGACCTTCCGCGACGGTGTCCCCATTCACTGAAAGCGTAGCCGTGCCACCCTTTCCGAGGCCGCCACCGTCATAGTCGAAGTCAAGTATGACCGTCGCTGGTCCAGCGGGAATTTTTTGATTCGCCGCAACCGTATACCGCGAGAGACCCAGAAAATTGTAGGTGTAGGCTGGCTTGCCGTCCTTCATATACAGTGACCAGCCTCCGAAACGCCCACCCTGGGCCAGAATCACACCATTCGCTCCGCCCTCGGGGATCTCGACCTCTGCCGTGATCGTCTTCGACTGGTTCTTCACGTTGATGAAGGTGTTCTCCAGCATGCCGTCCATTCCGGCGTAGAGCGTAAGCGATTTCCGTCCACCCATGACATCCGGACGGCCGGCGAGCGCGGCATTCACACGCTCGATGACACGGTCATCGATGGGCAGTACGTGATATTTCTCTGCCTCGATCATGAACAGGGCCTGCAGTTCCTCCAGCTTGTCGGGCTGTTCACCGGCCAGATTCCGGGTGAGACTGAAATCCTCACGGACGTTGTAGAGGTCCCAGATATCCGATTCCAGGGGCTTCTGTTTAAGGGTCTGCCACGGGGCCCGGTGAAGGGTACGGGCCAGCCAGCCATCGCGATAGATCGCCCGGTTGCCGAACATCTCGAAATACTGTGTGGTGTGCCGTTCCCTGGCCTTGGCATCGTTGAAGGTATAGAGCAGGCTGACACCCTCGATGGGCGTCTGCGGCGTTCCGTTGACAATCTTGGGTTCCGGAAGACCCGCGGCCTGGAGAATGGTGGGGGCCACGTCGATGACGTGTGAGAACTGGGTGCGAAGGCCCCCTTTTTCCTCAATGCCATTCGGCCAGTGAATGATCATTCCGTTGCGGGTGCCGCCGAAGTCCGAGGCCACTTGCTTGGTCCATGAGAATGGCGAGTCGAAGGCGACGGCCCAGCCGGCGGCCATGTGCGGGAAGGTGTGCGGGCCACCCCACTTATCGATCAACGGGATGAGATCTTCCACTTTCTCGGTCACGGCGTTGAAGTAGGTCATCTCGTTGTACATGCCGACAAATCCACCCTCGGCACTCGTGCCGTTGTCGCCGGCGATGTAGATGAACAGGGTGTTGTCCATCTCGCCGATGTCCTCCAACGCCTCCACGAAGCGGCCGATCTCATAATCGATCTGTTCCAGGAATCCGGCAAACACCTCGGCCTGGCGGGCGAACAGCCGACGATGGCCAGCGGGCAGCGCGTCCCAATCCTTGATTTCTTCCGGCTTCTCGCCCAGTCTGGTTTTTGCCGGGATAATCCCCATTTTCTTCTGGCGTTCGATCGTCTCCTGCCGAGTCCGGTCCCAGCCCTTGTCGAAGTGGCCCTTGTACCTGTCTGCCCACTCCTTCGGAACATGGTGAGGTGCGTGAACGGCGCCGGTCGCGTAATACACGAAAAAAGGCTTGTCCGGCGTCATCGACTGCTGAGCTTTCACCCAGTTGATCGTCTGGTTGGTCATGTCGGTGGTGAAATGGTAGTTCTCTGTCTTCGGAGGAGTGACCCTGGTGACGCCGTCGTAGATCAGCGGATACCACTGATCCGTCTCGCCCCCAATGAAACCGTAGAACTTGTCGAAACCCTGATGCGTGGGCCAGCGGTCGAAGGGCCCGGAAACGCTGGTCTCCCAGGCTGCTGTTTCGTGCCACTTGCCAAAGGCAGCGGTGCTGTAACCATTAAGCCTGAGCATCTCGGCCAACGGCGCCACGCTGTTGGGTACTTGCCCCGTGTTACCAGGGAAGGCTGTCGCGGTCTCCATGATCGAGCCGGTATTTGTGGTGTGATGGTTCCGACCGGTCTTGAGCGCGTTTCTCGTCGGCGAGCAGAGTGCCGTCGTATGGAAGTTGTTGTACCGCAGGCCCGCTGCGGCGAGCCTGTCGAGGGTCGGTGTCTGGATGGGACCGCCGAACGTGCTGGGTCCGCCGAAGCCTATGTCGTCGATCAATACGATCACGACGTTGGGGGCGTTGTCGGGTGCCTTCACCTCGAACCGCGGCGGCGGTTTCGCGTTACGCGCGTCCAGCTCGCTGTAGGTCGGTCGGTCGGTCGGTCGGTCGGGTTCCGGAATTGGTAGGACCGAGCGATCGAGCTTCTCCTGTGTGGAAGCCAACCCGACCAAACCGGCGAGAAGAGCCACCGCCGTGCAGGTCGTTTTAAAGATTGAGTGCTTCATATTCTCCTCTCGGTTTGTGAAGTGCCAGCCAACATGGATCGAACGGGAGAGCTCTCGGCAGAAGTCCTCTGCCTGGTGCTCCTCTAGAGGGCCGAATCTTCTTCTCACTTTATCTACTTCGGAGGCAAGGTATTGCCGCGATTACGGCGTTGAAAAGCCAAAGCATGACCTTGATCTTTAATGGAAGCTCCATTTTTGATGCCAGTCAGTCGTCCGATCGTAGAGTTTGGTGGTTCGAGGGCTCTCATGGTCTGCCATGATCTGAGCGTTCTCAAGGGTGCCACCATTTTCCAGGTAGGCGGTAATACCTGTGGTCCGCAGAGTGTGGCAGGAGGTGGATGAGGGGAGTTGTCCCTACCAAGAACTTCAGGCTGCGCTGAGCATCAATGATTTCAAGGGCTATGAGGTTTTTGGTAGGCACAGGTCACTGATTTGCCGCCTCAGCTAACAGGCGCGCAACATCTGAATGGCCTCCCGCCACCGCCATTCTGAGCGCCGTCAAACCCAAATCGTGTTTTGCGGTGGGGTCTGCCCCTTGATCCAGCAACGCTTGAACAACTTCAAGATGGCCCTTAGAGGCCGCCTGCATCAGACTGGTCCAGCCGTCAAGGGTCGTCTCATCAACTGAAGCACCGGCGACAAGTAGGCTGCGCACGACCTCCGTTTTCCCCTCTCGAGCGGCCAGCATCAGGGCCGTCCAGCCATTATTGTCCTTGTCGTTTGCGGACGCACCCTTGGCCAACAGGACTTCCATGATTTCGGTGTGGCCTCCCAAGGCAGCGAACATTAAGGCGGTCCCTCCATCCTTAGTCTTGACATTCACCGCCGCCCCCTTCTTCATCAGTGCCTCCACGATTCCAGCGTGGCCTTTGGACAGCGCCAGCAGAAGGGCCGTTCTGCCGTCCTGGGCTCTTGCATTGACCGCGGCTCCCTTCGCCAGCAGTGTCCGAACGATATCGATTTGGCCTTGGGACACCGCCAGCATCAAAGCCGTCCCACCATCCTCGGTCCTGGCGTTTACTTGGAGACCCTTGTGGGAGAGAAGGAATTGCGCAACATCAGTGCGGCCCTCACCTATGGCCATGAGCAAGGCCGTCCACCCGTCACTTGTCCTGGCATTCACGTCAATCCGGTCTGCCAGCAGGACGTCGACCGCTTCGGTGTGACCGGCTACGGCCGCATGCATCAGGGCGGTGCGTTCGAAGCTGTCTTTGCCATTCACCCAATGTTGCCATGAGATCGGCCAACGCTCCTTGGCATTGGCCACAAGGAGCCGCACTGCCTCGGCTTGACCATTCATCGCAGCCCATATCAAGGCCGTCCTGCCACCCGTGTCGCGAAGGCCCGCATCCGCTCCATTCGCTAACAACGCCTCGATTGCGTCTGTGTAGCCGTCGGCTGCCGTCCGCATCAAGGCCGTCCCCCCGTCGCTGGTCTTCACATTTGTGCTCGCACCGGAAGCAAGCAAAAGCCGCACCGTTTCGGTATGCCCTTTCATTGCGGCCGCCATCAAGCCCGTCCGGTTCGCATCGGTCTTGAGATTTACATCGGCGCCTTCGGCCAACAAGACACTCACGGTGCTGGTATGCCCACTCTCCGCCGCATGCATCAGCACCGTCGCGCCGTCATTCGTTAGCGCATTCACGTCCATGCCCCTGGCGAGGAAGAACTGTACGATTTCAGTATGTCCTTCCGAGGCCGCAAACGTCAGAGCAGTCAAGCCATCTTCGGTCTGGGCCGAAATCTCAGCACCTCCGGCCAGTAGAGCTGCTGCTGCCATGTGGCCCTTGGTTGCCGCGAACATCAAAGCTGTCCTGCCATTCTCGGTCTTTCGACTCGCATCAGCGCCGCCAGCCAGCAGGGCCTGTACTACCTCGGTGAAGCCCGCCTCGGCTGCAACCATCAGCACAGTCCGCCCGTCAGCGGTCTCCAAGTTCACGCTAACCCCTTTGGTGAGCAAGGTCTGCACTGCTGCTGCGTCGGCCTCTTCTACCGCTGTAACAAAATCCCCATCAACGTCACCTGAACAACCGGAGAGCGAGAAAAGGAGGATGGCGAGTGCCAACAAACTCACGAGAAATGGATCGCGTCCTACACACTTTCGTAACATCAGCTTTCCTCAATCTAGGCAATGCTACTCCTTCGTGAGATGCGGGGCTAGCTAGTGAACGCGCCATGAGGTTCTCCCGCCTATTGGGACCCTGACTCAGACCAGGATCGGGGGTTCCTCTGGCCGTTGGAGCGACGGCTCTTTTTTTCGTCCAGCTTCGACCCTGTCAGAACATTGCTGTTTACCCCAATAGTCCCGAGTAACGCTTTCTCAGGAGAAGGAGTAGGACAGATACACCCCGGCGCAAGTAACGAATATGGTCAAGCAGAACCCAGCCCACCGTGCACAGGCGCCACAGGTCCTGACACTCCCCTGCCGGGTCCCGATGCGGCTATATTCCCGAATCAACGAACTCCCCGTCGAAGCGCGTGAAGGTTATGAACTGGTAGCCGTCACTCACACCGCGCTCCCAGAGCACACCTACGGTCTTGTCTTTGAGAATGGTGATGTCTGAATAAGCAGCCAACCCGTCGTAGATGACGTGCTCTTTCCGGAAGGTCTGGCCCTCGTCGTAGCTGACGCGCAGAACGAGGTGCTTACGGCCTGGACCGGTAGGGCCGGTCCAGAGGATGCGGTCGCGGTCGTCACCTGCGGCGTGCAGCGTGTAGCGTTCGATCGAAGTACACACGGGCGTGACCTTCTGGCCTGGAACGGGAGTGGGCCAAGTCTCTCCGGCGTCGGCGCTGACAGCGAGCCATCGGTGAGCGCCCCCCCCTTGGCGGGCGTCCATCATGACCGCGCCGTCCGACAGTTCGACGACCTGGTTCTCGTTGGTGAGTGCGCGAACCAAGGCGCTGCGCCGCCAGGTCGAGCCATGATCGTCGCTGTACATGACATAGGCCCGCATGAAATGGATCCGTCCGCTGTAATCGCCGACGGCGCCCTGCACGTAGTAGGTGTCTGGCTTCATCGCCGAGGGAACGATCAGGCGTCCGCCGCGGGTCTGAATCGCGCCTCCGGGTCGGGGGAACATCGCGCCCCAATCTTCGTAGTCACGGCTTGCACGAGTGAGGTCACGCGCCTCCGACCAGGTCTCACCGTTGTCTTCGCTGTACCGGGTCCACGTTTGGTTGTTCGACGTTCCGGGTTGCGAAAGCTCGGTGCCGGAAGCGGGCTCCCACCGGTTGTAGAAAGATCCAGACCCAGGCCGTATCGCGGTCGGTGACCGGGGTTGGATTGGCGGCAGACCATCCCTCACCGGGGTCGTCCAGGGATGACCAGGGATGACCAGGGATGACCAGGGATGACCAGGGATGACCAGGGATGACCAGGGATGACCAGGGATGACCAGGGATGACCAGGGATGACCAGGGATGACCAGGGATGACCAGGTTGCACCTCGGTCGCTGCTCCGCTTCAAGACCAGGTCGATATCGCCGCCGCTGGGGTCGTGGCGGTTTTCTCTGCGGCCCTCCGCGAAGGCGATGAGAGAGCCGTCGGGCGCTGTTGCGACAGCCGGAATGCGGAAGGTGTGATAGCCCTCCGTGCCCGATTGGAAGACATCGACGCTGGTGAATAGCGGCTCGGCCGCTGCAGTTGTTGAAAGGACGAGAAACGACACGCCTAGCAGCTGGGTGCGAATCGTCATGGTGACTCCTTGTGTGAAGATTCTCTAATCGAACGATGGCTTAGTGTACGGGAGTCGTAGACCGGGTTGCAAAGGCCGCCGAGCACCTTTAGCAAGCGGTGGTTGCCCAAGAGACGGCGGCATTGTCCGGCGTGTCCCACTGTCACACAGGGAAAAAGCGTCCAAAAAGCAAAGCTCTAAGACCATATCGCTTCCCTCCCAGAAGATGATGTTTATTTGCTTGTGACAGACTTTTCAAGACGCTTCACAGCCCTTGTGAGGCTAGCAACGCCAAACCGGGTCCGTAAATTCCTGCTAAACCCCACAAAAGTGCTTTTTCTGACCAGCCTCTATACGGCGCCTTCCAGGAACGTTGTCATCTCAGGAACGACGAAGGAGTTCGCTTGACCAGTGTTTGCGGTACTCCCGTGAGACCAGGCGGTTCGCCTCAGGGTCATCGACGATAGTTTCCGTCCTGCCATCAAAATGGACAGTGCGTCCGGTCCGGGCCACGATGTTCCCCAGATGGCAGAGAGTCGCCGCCATGTGTCCCACTTCAATGTCCGCGTTGGGCCGTCGACGGGAACGGATGCAGTTAATGAAATTCTGGTAGTGTGACTCCCCGTTGAGACTCCAGGTTGTCTCCTTCGATTCCCAATCTTCTCGTTCCAGACTGACCACCTTACCCTTCTCATCGAAGACTCGGAAAGCCTCGCCCTGTTCCGCAGAAAGGGTAGCGTACCCGTCTGTTCCGTAAACTGCGATTCCATTTTCCGCTTCATCCATCATGTAACTGTTCCACAGGCGCTGTTCAAACATAATGACCTGGTCTTTATAGTTGTAAGTGACATTCTGGGTGTCTGGAGTCTGTTGGTCGTCGTCGAAAAACAGCTTCCTTCCCATGCCACTGACCTCCGTCGGGTGGTCAACGCCCAGCGCCCAACAGCCAAGGTCGAGCCAGTGAGAACCATCGTTTGCGATGTCACCGGCACCATAATGCCAGTGCCAGTTGTAGGAATGGTGGAAACGATTCCGGTTAAATGGGAGCATCGGTACGGGTCCCGTCCAGATGTCATAATTTACGCCGGAAGGCACGGGTTCGTCCTCCTTGTGCCCGATATTCCCTCGCAGCTGCGTATTCCATAGTTTGGCCATGAGCAAACGGCCGATTTTCCCTGACTGGACGTAGTCGATGAAGTGCCGCGTGACGCTGCTGCTCCGTCGCTGCGTCCCGACCTGCACGATTCGGTTGTTGCGTCTGGCTGCCTTCACCGCCAGTCGCCCTTCTCGGATGTTGTGGGAGATCGGCTTTTCCACGTAAACATCTTTTCCTGCCTCACAGGCCAGGATCGCGGCGGCGGAATGCCAGAAAACGGGAGTTGCAACGATGACCGCATCGACGGTCTGATCATCCAGGACGCGGCGGATGTCATCCACCAGCTTGGGAGTCCTGCCCTTCTTTTCTTCTATGACCTTTGTTGCCGGACCCACCACGCTCGGGTCCACGTCACAGATATAAGGCATGTCCACATCGGGCAGCGTTGCGAAATAACGCGTCAGCCAGGTGCCTCGCCCGCGAACTCCCATCATGGCGATGGTGACCTTATTGTTGGCCGAGACACGGGGTGTGGCCGCTGCCGTCTTTATTACTGCAGAGCTCAAAACAGCTCCACTGGCTGATTTCAAAAAATTTCTTCTGCGCATAGAAACCTCCTGGTTGAGAAAGTGCGAGCCATGGAACCTCGCCCTTTCTCGCTTTAAGGCGAGTGAAGCAACCCGCGTTTGTTACCCAGATAGTTACCCAGGAGCAAAAAAGGCCGCTTTTTCGGGCGGACTAAAATCCTGTAAGTCCTTTTGAATGAATGGTGAGCCGCGCTGGGCCCGAACCAGCGACCCTCTGCTTAAAAGAGGGCCCCAGGCGAGCTTCACAACCTCCTCATTATCAGTAACTTACGGGAATTACTGGACTTATCGGAATGGCAATTTTGGCTGATTTTCCTCAATTGTCGAAAGTAGCGGGCAATTTTCTCACACACAAACAACCCAGTAACGCTCGGATAGCACTCGGGAAACTGGGGCCGCGGGTATATCTGCTCGTAACCTAGCTCCAGGAAGTCCCGGACTCAGAAACGCTCATTCCAACGATGCCTCCGGTACTGGCTCGAATATTGCGACCTTCTGAGTCTTACCCATTGCCTCCCTGGCTGCTTCAACCAGGAAAGCCGATCTGGTCAACCCGTTTGCTTTCGCGTATTCGTCGATCTGCTCAAGAGTTCCTTCGTTGACAGTTATATTGATCCGCTTCGCTTTTCGCTTGAGAACCAGTGGAACCAGGAAGGGGATCCCGTCATCCACATCCACTTGATCAAGTGGGGTTGGTTCCGGAATATCCTCACCGTGCTCCAACATTCCTTCGACATGAAACTCCAGCACCTCCTCGGCCAACGCGAGCGTCTCCGCAACTGTCCGGCCAGCCGTAACACACCCGGGAAAATCGGGGAAATCGACCCCGTAGTGGGTGCCATCTTCTTTGGACAGAACTCCGACATAGTAAGTCCTAGCCATCATTCACAACTTCCTCCTTGTCTTGCCCTGACCGGGCTGTCCTACTTCAACCCAGCCTGCCTGAGTATAGAATTCAGTACACGCTTTGTCAGGTCTCTCTTCGGGTGTGGGACCGTCACCGTGCCAGGTGTGCCTACCAAAAACCTCATAGCCCTTGAAATCATTGATGCTCAACGCAGCCGCTGGTAACCTTCCGAGCCGATGCTCAACTTGTTGTTCGCACTCCTCACTCTACTCCGCTCCAGCTTCAAAACACGCCTGGCACTGCAACTAGAGATCGTGGCTCTTCGCCATCAACTCGGAATCCTGCAGAGCAGTTCCGAGAGAAAGCGCCCTCGGTTTCAGAACAGCGACCGCCTTCTCTGGGTGTGGCTTTCTTGGTTCTGGTCGGGGTGGCGGCAAGCCCTGGTCATTATTCGACCGAAAACGGTCGTTGCTTGGCATCGGATGGGCTTTCGGCTGTACTGGAGATGGAAGAGTCGAACTGGGCGGCCCGGGAGGCCCGCCATTCAGAAGGAAGTTCGGGACCTCATTCGGCAGATGAGTCAAGCCAATCCTCTTTGGGGAGCTCCCAGAATTCACGGCGAACTGCTTAAGCTGGGCATCGACGTCTGTGAAACCACGATTGCCAGGTACATCGTTCGTGCTACGAAACCGCCCTCCCAGACCTGGCGCCTCTTCCTCACCAATCATCTCACTCAAATGGTTTCCGTGGATTTCTTCGTCGTTCCCACCGCAACTTTCCAGCTTCTGTTTGTCTTTGTGGTGCTCGCCCATGAGCGGCGTCGGGTGGTGCATTTCAACGTGACCGCCAATCCCAACGCCGAATGGGCTGCACAACAACTCATCGAGGCTTTCCCCTGGAGCAGTTCTCCCCACTTCCTCCTCCGGGATCGTGACCGAATCTACGGCAAGACCTTCCGCCAACGCGTCGCTGAAATGGGGACGAAAGAAGTCCTGATCGCTCCGAGAAGTCCATGGCAATCGCCTTACGTTGAGCGCTTGATCGGGTCCATTCGGCGCGAGTGCTTGGATCATTTCATCGTGTTCAACGAGTCTGGGCTGCGCCGCGTTCTTAGAAGCTATTTTGACTATTATCAGTGCTCGCACACTCATCTTGCGCTGGCAAAGGATGCCCCGGAACCAAGGACTACTCAGCCGCCTGAATCAGGAAACGTAGTGGCGTTGCCCCTTCTTGGCGGGCTCCACCATTGCTACGAACGTCGGGCTGCTTGACCAATCGCTCATCCACCGAAACCTCCGATCAGGAAGCGAAGGCTGGCAACGCTGTGTCGGTTTCGCCCAGTTTAGCTCCAGCCGTTTGTTTTCTTTCGCTGAACAGATCCGAAGAACGACTGGCTGAAACGTTCCCGAATCGATTCGGCTTCGATTCCGAGTGGCGCGGCATGGGGCTATGAAGTTTTTGGTAGGGACAGCGGGTGAGGGGATGTCGAGGCAGTCCAGACAGCAGCTCTCTAGTGTCGGGTTCCCAAAATCGGGGACAAAGTAGATTGTCCTCTTATTTCGGTCTTCTTGCTGACGGCATTGGTGTTTCTACACAGTGCGCGACCGCGACGGCGCGCAAACCGTCTTCTCTTGCCGGGAAAGATCAATTAACCTGACCCATGACGTGCAATACGAACTGCTCACCACCGACGACCAGCTTGATGAATTGTGCCGACGGCTGGCCGACGCCAGTATCGTTGCCCTCGACACCGAGTTCGTCTCGGAATACTCGTACCGTCCCGAACTCTGTCTGCTCCAGGTTGCTGTCGACGGAAAGCTGGCGGCGATCGATCCTCGCATGGTGGGCGACCTTACGCCCTTGTGGGCCCAGCTTGCGGCCGAGGGGACCGAGACCGTCGTTCACGCCGGGCAGGAAGAGTTCTGGTTTTGTCTCCAAGCGATAGGACAACGGCCTCGTCTTTGGTGGGACGTCCAAATCGCGGCGGGCATGGTGGGCATGGACTACCCGTCATCTTATGCGAAGCTCGTCGGGGGGTTGTTCGGGCAGTCGCTTCCCAAGGGCGAAACCCGGACCGACTGGCGTCGGCGTCCCCTTTCGCGACGTCAACTGGAATATGCCATGTACGACGTTGTTCATCTCCTGCCCATGCGTGACGAACTGCGCCGGCGGCTGGACAGGTTGGGGCGTCTCGATTGGTTCGAACGCGAGATGACCGCCTGGCAAGACGATGTCGAGCGCAGCAAAGGGGCCCAGCGATGGCGCCGAATCTCCGGTGCGTCGCGTTTGTCCAGTAGATCGCTGGCGATTGTGCGCGAACTTTGGCTGTGGCGGGAGGATGAGGCCATGCGGCGTAACTGTCCGGTGCGCCGAGTGCTAAGGGACGATCTAATCGTGGAGCTGGCCCGGCGCGGTACGGCGGACCACAAACGCATCCACGCGGTGCGCGGACTGCAGCGTGGTGACCTGAAGAATGAGATTCCGCAGATGTCACGGGCGATCGCCGCCGGGCTGCAAGTTCCCGACGCCGAGTGTCCGGAAATGTTTCGTGGCAGCCCGCCCAGTCAGGTCCAGGCCATGGCCCAATTCCTGGCGGCCGCGCTGACCAGCATTTGCCGGTCCCGGAACATCGCGCCCGGTCTCGTGGGCTCCGTCCAGGATGTGCGCGAACTCGTGGCCTACCATTTGCGTCTGGAACCTAGCTATGACAACAACGTGCCGGCGCTGGCCTGCGGCTGGCGTGCGGAAATCGTCGGCAAACAAATCGAGCAGTTATTGGCCGGCAAACTCGCAATTCGGATTACCGACCCCGTGTCCGATGAACCTCTGTCCATCGAACCGACCGATCAACGCCGATCCGTGTGATACTTACACGCACCTGATCCCGCAGGCCAACCGGCAGGCCGTCAACCGGCTACCGACCGACAAGGATTCCTCAGGGGAGGCCCTGGAGAAGCCCGCGTAGCCAGATGCGATGAAGGGAAGCTCCAAAAATGCCTACAAGGGCAAGCTGCTCGGGCAGCGTAGCTGACCAAGAACCGCCTTACTATATCGATCGCTCCAGCGAGCCTTGAACTCTTCCTTGTCCTCGTCATCAATACAGACGGGTCCATAAGCGATGTGGAAACCGCCCACCCCTGGTGACACCGCTTCATCCGCAAACTGTTCAACGACAACTATTTTTGACCGGGGCGACGACGATATTTGCCCACTGAAGTTGATCGTTTGTCGAGTCGGTTTTGGCTCTCCTTTCTTGGGGTTTGAGAAGGGTTTCTGTTTCTCTCCTGCTTTCCGAGCGTGGGGGTGGAGTGAGGGCGTAGCCCGAACGGAGTTCCCACGCTTCGCGACGTTCTGATAAGCCCATCGAAAGGGCTCCTGGTTGAGTTGTACGGCCCCACCCCTTGACCCGTTTGTCTGTATGGCCAGGAGAAGGGGCTTCGCGTGACATTTTGTTCTGTCAACAGCCGAGCGGGAGTCAACTGGCCTCCTTTTGGGTTCGCTTCTTGGCCGCTTCCATTCGGTAGCTGGAAACGTTCAATTCCAGGATCACACTGTGATGAACCACCCGATCGATAGCCGCGGCCGTCGTCAGTGGATCCTTGAAGATCTTCTCCCAGTTCGAGAAGACCAGATTGCTGGTCAGTAGGATGCTGCGTCGTTCGTAGCGATGAGACAAAAGCGTGAACAGAATCTCCATTTCTTGCCGGTTCTGTTGCACGTAGCCAATGTCGTCAATGATCAGCGCCTCGAATCGATCGAGCTTCTTGAGTTCCTTTTCCAGGGTCAGCTCGAGCTTGGCTCGAAGCAGCCGTTGCACCAGCAGCGCACAGGTGGAGAACAACACTCGGCGATCCTGCAAGATGAGCTCCTGCCCTAAGGCGCAAACCAAGTGAGTCTTCCCGCTTCCCGGATTGCCGAAGACCAATAGGTTTTCAGATCGATCCAGAAAGTCTCCCTCCAGAAGCGCGGACAATTGGCGATCCACATTTTGTGGAAGCCGAGAACGATCTAGTGCCGTCAGGCTCTTGTCCCAGGGAAGCTTGGACTGCCGTCGCAGCCGTTGGATTCGGCGTTCCCGGCGGTCAGCCACCTCCAACTCGGACAACGCCAGCAGATACTGAGGATAAGACCAACTTTCCTTCGAAGCCAAAGTGGCTTGCGAGCTGTGATGCTCTCGAAACGTCGGTAGGCGCAGTTCCACCAGAGACTGGCTTAGTCGTTGCAGATTTCCTCCACTCATGGCCTCACCTCCGACTCCCGTGTACTGAGCAATCGGTCGTAGACATGGATATCGACTTCAGGGACCTGGACTTCCCAGGCTGGGCTCGCCGGCTCAAGCAAGGCCTCTTTCAGAACTTGAAGTCGCACTCGGCACCCCCTTTCAATCAGCTTCTTCAGTGCCTGTCCGACTCGCTGCTCCCCCTCCTTCGCTGCCAACTCCAGGATTCCCAGATACTGACGGTCGGCTGTCCCAGGGCAATCCTCTCGCAGTTCATCGTAGGCGACTCGAAACAGCACACCGGGGAACAGGTCTTCCCGCCAGCGGTAACGTGCAAAGGCTCCCGGCTTGCGCACCAAAGAGTGGATTACGTGCCGGTAATCGATCCGATGCTTGCCCTCGCCTCGCAGTCGAGGCATCTGGGCTACCACCTGGCTGGCATACCGCACCTCCAAGTGATCCGCCCACATCCGAACCTCCACCCGCTCTCGGATCAAGCGGCTGTCGACCGAGTAGGTGTTGTTACGGACTCGGATGGTTGAACTTGGCGAGACCTTCACTCGATAGCTAACGAAGTCCTCCAGTCGACGATTCGGTAACGGCGCCATCACCTCCAGTTCTTCCTGAAGTCGCCTCTGCCGTCCTGCATTCCGGCGCTCGATGATTCTCTGGATGAATCGCTCGTAGTCGTTCCGCTCCAGAAAATCTCGGCTTCCTCTCAACAGCAGCTCTTGTTCGATGGCTCGCTTGAGCCGGTGATGGGATTGCTCGACATCTCCGTTTTCGTGAGCCTTCCCCGCCTGGGTCCGGCTCCACTTCATGCCGTAATGATCCAGTAATATCTGATAGCGACGCGTGAATACTCCTTTCTTGAGATTGTCGACGGCAGCCGACAAACGATCCGTTCGATGTTCTTGAGGAACTGCTCCCAGCTCCCATATCGCGTTCTGGACTCCCAGCGTCAGGCTCTCAAATGACTCACTGAAGCACAGCGTTGTCGTTTCCCAGTTCGAATAAGTTAGAACGAAGTGATAGAGCAGATGAGGAAACGGTTGCCCTGCGATCGTCACTCCCAGGCTGTTCATAAAGGTGAAGTCGGACTGGGCTTGATGCCCCGGCTCGTGACGCTGCGGAAACATCACTTCCTTCAGCTCACCGTTGCGGGCTCTCCACTGTTTGATGTGCCGCTGCAGCGTTCGTAACTGGCCTTCTTCGAACTTCCCTTCATGAACCCGATTCAGATGATCGAAGACGGTCGTCGCCTCCACCGTCGGAGATCGTTTCAGAATCCCTTCCACTTCCGGCCACACCCATTCGTAGGGGTCCGGTCGGGTTCTCCAGGTCCTCTCCGGCCGACACTCGCTCGGTAGCTTCCCAGACTTCAGATACCTTCGTGCCGTATTCCGCGCCATGCCTGCTTTCGCAGCGGCCATCGTCAACGTCTTTTCCTTTTTCCGCAATTTCATCAGTCTCCTGATCTGCTGGTCTGTAACCATGCTTTCCATGGTCCAAATCAGCTCTGAAAAAGCGGGCAATTCTAATTGTCGCCGTGGAAAATTCTACTCGTCGTTGATCAGCAAACACCTCATCTCCAAGTTTAAGTGCGAAAGGTTCATCGTGGGACGAGTCCGGCACGTATGCGCTGGCATAGTACGAAACTTCCCTCCAGCGATATTCATCATCCGGAGACAATTTTGCGTACCAAATTGACGAACTCCACACATACTGCGGATCCGCTTGTCGTACTGCTATTTTGCCCCCGTGGAGGACATCCCAGCCCGATTGTTTGAAGGGATTAACTGCATAACCGTCTCGTGGGCCAAAGAGTTTCATCTCTAGTACCGCGTTGCCCAAGCGCACCCTTGATGGATCCTCTCGGACCGTAGCAGCCGCCACATCGGCGATAGCACGCAGGAATTCCTCACAAAGATCCTCAAATATAGCCGTCGCCTCCCCGGCCAGATTCCGTCTGCGAGCTTTTTCTTCAGGTTCCTTTGCCGCTGTCGCTTCTGCACTGGCGAGTTCTCGCAGCCACCGCGGCGCCGGCTTCCGCCAATCCAGAGAATCCATCATCCGTGCTGGCGTCAATCTGTTCGAGAAGCTGAACAACTCTGGGCAGTCCAGGCCGGGCTTCCGGAGTCTTTCGAAGCATCATTGACAAAGCTGAGCGGAGCCGATTCGAACAAGTCAGGTTACCGGGCGGAGCAAAATGAAGATGCTGGTTGCGAAAGTCTTCATTAGCCGGACCCTGGAAGGGAGGGGCGCCGGTCAATAGGGCGTACCCAATGCAGCCCAGAGCGTAGACATCTGTCGCACGGGTCGACTTCTGCAGATTCCACTGCTCGGGAGCGGCATATTGGGGGCTGAGACATCCTTTTAGAGTTTTGAGGGACGTCGATTCTTCTACGAACTTCGCGATTCCGAAATCTGCAAGTTTCCACCTAGCCTCATGGAAAAGGATATTGCCCGGCTTGAGGTCACGGTGAACAATGTCTTCCACTTCATTCAATCCTGTCGCTATGCTCAGCAGAACTGATATGGCCGACGGTTCATCAACGGGGCCAGTCTCGTTCAAATAATCGGCTAGAGAAGACCTTCGAATGCCATCACTTCCAGCAGTAGCTGACCCGGTGGCTTCAATTGTAATTCATGCTTCAGCGGAAGTTACGTGCTTACCATCTTGCAATTTTCCGCACCTCATCACCCATGCTTCACTCTTCGTTTTCGTAACGCCTGATATGCGCGGACAACACACGGCGGGGCAACCGCACTGTCCGGTCCCGTGCAAATGCTCGCAATACCAGCAGAAGGTCTCGCGTCGTGGCCAATCCGCTAGCGTGAATCTCGTCGATCGCCCATAAGGACTCCGTGAACTTCCATCTCACAATGCAGCGCGAATTCCCGAAGCCGCCGGTCGCCGGTCAAGAGGATGCACCCGGGACAGCTTTCTGCGAGGGCAAATGCGAAACTGTCATGAATGGAGAGGTGCGGCAGCGCACGCGCGATCTGCTGGGCGCGAAGTACGCCTTTGTCTGGCAGGTCCATCACGCGTAAACCGCCTTGTACAAGTGCTTCCTTCTGCTCATCTGTGAACTTGAGAAGCTCCTCCTCGAACAATGTGTTCGGGATCAGAATCTCGTAATGCAGTGTTAGGAAAGCCTCCAGCAAGGATGCCTTCCTGAGATCAATCAAGCAATTGCTATCACTGACGATGATCCGCATCGGCCTTCTGCGGCCCTTTCAAGCCTGCCTCAACTTCCGGGATGGGTAGCCGCAGCAGCTCCGCCGACTTGCCGAGCGAGATCAGCCCTTCCGCAAGAGCCCGGTAGCAAAGCCGCTCGAAGCGCAATGCGCGCTCCCGTCGTCCCCGGTGTTCCGGGGGTTCAAGCTCGAGCGGTTCCTGGGTGCGCCACCCTCGCCCAACCGTCTGGAAGGCGTAGGTCAGAGTTGACTCGCTTATGACTTCGAGTTGCCGCAGTCGCATGAGTAATGCGGCGCCGCTAACGCGATAAAGCCGTTTTAGATCGATCAGTTCCTTGTAACCAAGAGCATTTCTGTGTCTTCCGACCTCGCGGAGCAGGTGTTTCGCTGGCACTAGAAAAGCGCCGGCGAATACGTTGGCAGCCCGCTCCTCTTGCTTGTCTGAAAGACTGTCAGCGTCAATCAGGCGGTGCGCCAACTCATGGGCCAGTGTCAATCGGCGGCGTTCAAGCGAGAACTGGCTGTTCACGACGATGACCGGCAGGTCCGCCTGCTCATCCGGGCGCTTCACAAGGCAAGTGAGCCCGGAAACCCGCTGCGGAAGCGGCACGGTCAAGACCTTGAGTCCTTTCTCCTCAAGCAGCTCGGTCATATTGGGGATGGGGTCGAGTCCGAGATTCCATGTGTCCCGCACGTCATCGGCGAGCATTTCGGCGTCGCCGGCCGAGCGCAGTTTAACCGGTCTTGCGATCGGACATTGCCACTCTGAGCTGTCAAGCTCCAGCACTATCTCGATCTGGAGGTAACGCTCTATCCATTCGAGCACTTCGGCTTCGACCTTGGCACGATCGCGGGCGCTCGTGCTGGCCTTGGTGCGAAACTCGACGCCCTTCAGCTCAACACCTTGGCTATCGAGCAAATAGGCCAGGGATACGCCAAGCGCCTTCGACAGGGCAATCATTACCCCTGAACTGGGAACGCTCTCGCCGCGCTCATACTTGCCAATGGCCTGGGCGGTGACCTTGCCCCCGATAGCCGCGGACAGGCCCCGTAAGGAAAAACCGGCCTTTCGCCGGGCTAATTTCACGCGGTCCCCGATCATGGCGTACTCCTTTCTGTTAGTTTACATTCTTATGTTATGATACGTACTGTAAACTATTGATGAGAATTGCGAGAACTGATGTCCTTTCTGGATTGGTATAACGAGTATCGCCCTCATATGACGCTCGAGGGCAACACGCCGAATGAAGTCTACTTCAGGCGGTGCCCCGCCAATTGGCTTCCTCGCCTCGAACCGCGCAAAAGGTGGCCACGGAGATCGCCGTGCGCCAAGCCCCGCACACTGGTCGCCGGACAGCCGGGTGATCGATTCAGCCTGGAAGTCGGTTAAACCACGACAGACGTCGCCACCTTCCGGTCGTTTCGCTAAGGCGTGCTGCGTAGACTGGTCGGTCTCCACATCTCTGGGCTCTGATCATTCGTGGGACTGTTCCCTCCAGCGCTCTGCTCCCTCACAATCCCTGGGGGCCGGTCTTCAGCGGCCTCTTCAAGACGCGACTCATCACGCGACTCATCGCTTTTCGTCTCTGCTACAGGCCACGCTACCAGCCCAAAATAGGCGACCAAAGATCGCTGGCCCACTTCACTCGGAATGGAGCAGATCCAGTCCGGCCGGGGCGATCGATTCGGGAATAAAAACGGTCGGTTTCACGATTTGGGCTTCCGCTGCTTTTTCTAAAGATTATCGGAGGCGCGACGGACATGGAGCGCGTCATCGTGTGAAGGCGAATAGCCTCACGATCCTGGCAGGGGTCACGTTTCCTAGGACAGGATTTCCTTAATGGTGTTTCCTCCGGTGTCGGTCAGTCGCCGGTTTCTCCCGGCGTGATAGTAGGACAACTGCATATCGTTCAGGCCCAGCAGATGGAGGGCCGTTCTATGGACATCTCGAATCCGATAGACGTTCTCCACAGCCTTATAACCCAGCTCATTCGTAGCACCCACACAGGTTCCCCCTTTCACGCCACCGCCGGCGAACCAGATGGTCATGGCCCCGATGTTGTGATCCCTTCCTTTTTTCTTCCGGTCCGCGGGTGAGTCGGGAGTACGCCCGAACTCGCCCATCCAGACCACCAGGGTGGTATCCAGCATGCCGCGTTTCTTCAGGTCCTTCAGCAAGGCGGCCACCGGTTGGTCCGTCTCCCGGGCGTTCTTGAGATGATTTTTCCGTATATCGACGTGCCCATCCCAGGATTGGCTGGGCGTATAGAGCTGGACAAAACGAACTCCGCTTTCCACCAGCTTCCGGGCCATCAAACACCTCTTTCCGAAGGACTCGGTTACCGGATGGTGCAATCCGTACATCTCTTTTGTGGCTTCACTTTCCTTCGAGAGATCCAAAACCTCCGGGACTTCGGCCTGCATTCGATAGGCCAATTCGTAGGCATCGATGCGGGCCTGGAGGTCCGGGTTGGTGAAGTGGTTCTCCAGATATGTCCGGTTGTAGCTCCGCAGCAGTGCTCTTTCCGGCTCTTGCCCCTCGGGAGTTAACCCCGCAGGGGCTTCGAGGTCACGAATCACCTCTCCTTTCCAACGGAGAACGGTGCCCTGATACCCCGCGGGGAGGAATCCGCTGCCCCACTGCTGACTGCCGCCAAAGGCGATCGCGCGAAAATCGGGCAGGACAACAAAGGCGGGGAGGTTCTGGTTCTCCGTTCCCAGTCCGTAGGTAACCCATCCTCCAAGCGAGGCGTTGCCCGGCATCGCAAATCCAGTATTCATCTGGAAGACGGCTGCCGGGTGGTTACCGTTTTCGGCCTGAACGGAACGGACAAAGGCCATCTCATCGACGCAGGTGGCCAGATGGGGAAACAGCTCCGAGACCTCCATGCCGCACTTCCCGTACTTCCGAAACTCGAAGGGACTGCGGGTAATTAACCGGGGCTTGGCAAACAGCTTCGGGTCGTCGGTCACCTTTTCCTTGGTCCAGTCCATCAGCGTGCCGTCGAATTTCTCGAGGGCCGGCTTCGGGTCAAACGTATCCACCTGGCTTACGCCGCCTAACATGGTGAGAAAAATACAGGATCTGGCCTTCGCCGGGTGGTGAGGGACTCGGGGAGCCAGGGGGCTGGGTTTGTCAGTGGAACCTGCCAAGAGATCCTGGTTCAGCAGGTCCAGCAGCGCTAATCCCCCCAATCCGGTCAGGCTCTGGTAGAGAAATTTCCTTCGGTTGTCAAGAAAATCCATGGCTTACTCCAGATAGAGAAATTCATTCAGGTTGAACAGAACCACGCCCAGGCGCGTGAGCCCCTCGACCGGTGTCATTCGGGCCAGCAGCTTGAGCGCATCTCGCTTTTCCTGCTCGGACGGAGGACGACTCAAAACAGACCAGAAAGCGCGTTCGACAGGCTCCTCCTGATCCATTTCGACCTCTCTCAGGATGCGCTTTGCGAAGTAGCGAGCTTCGGTATTCGTCAATTTGCCGTTCAAAAGAGTGAGGGCCTGGGGGGCAACCGTCGTCACGCTTCGACGGGAGCAGGACGCACCCATATTGGCTACATCGAAGGTCTGCATAAAAGAGGAGCCTACCGAGTGCCTCTGGAAGGCGTAGACACTTCGCCGCCGCTGTTCCTCTTCCTCCGAAGCAAACCATTTGAACATCACGAACCCTTCGGCTACATCTTCGGGTACATCCAACAAAACGCTGGGCCCGCTCCGGGCTTGATTCAGCCGCCCGCTGAGCGCCAGGATCGAGTCCCGCAGCACCTCCGCCTCCAGCCGAGTCCAGTTCATCCGCCACAAATAACGGTTCTCGGGGTCTGTCTGGGAACAGACCTGCCACTCCGGGTGCTCAGTGGACTGGCGGTAAGTTTGAGAGGTGAGCATCAATTTGTGCATCGCCTTGAGGCTCCACTCTTCCTCGACGAACCGAACGGCAAGCCAGTCGAGCAGTTCCGGATGAGTCGGCCGCTCCCCGTTGATTCCGAAATCGCTTGGAGTGCGAACCAGTCCCTGGCCGAAATGGTGCTGCCAGAGGCGGTTGGCCATGACCCGCGCCGTAAGCGGATTCTCCGGGCTTGCAATCCACTCGGCCAATGCCAGTCGGCGGCCTGAACTCCCTGTGCGGAGTGCAGTCGGGCCGCGGTACGGAATCCTGGCATCTTCCAGCTTCCCGGTGAGACCCTCCGGGAAGCCCGGATTGACCTTTTCACCTTTATTGTCCAGTTCACCTCCCGCCAACACGTATGTGTCGACGACATCGGGCACTTCTGGAGGAACCATGTCCGACACGGCGCAAGCCAGCGGCTGATGCCGTTTCAACAGCTCCTTAAAACGATTCTTTTCGTCCTTCGCTTTCACATAAGCGGTCCAAACCCCTTCCCTGAAGATGGGGTCGCCCCGCTCCTGGAAAAAGGCATTCCGCTCCTCCAGCTCCGTCAAGAACTTCTTCACCGCCGGGTCGTCTTCCGGAAGATTCTTCATCTCCCGGAACCGTGCGACCAGCTTCTCCTTGCGGCTGTGGAATTCCTCGGTTGCCCGCTCCACCTCATCCTCGTAGAAGCGGTATCGCTCCCTCATCTTCCGCGGGCTCTCCGCCTCGAAGAAGGGAGCACGTCTCTCATCCCGGCGGGTGGCGGCGAAGAAGGCCTGCATCCGGTAGAAATCCTTCTGGGAGATGGGATCGTACTTATGGTCGTGGCACTGCGCGCAACCTACCGTCACCCCCAGAAAGACCGAACCAGTGGTCTTGGTGATCTCGTTCAAGAAATCCTGCCGCAGTTTTGTTTTGGAGTTCGCATCAGCTTCCCAGGGCCCCATTCGCAGAAAGCCAAGAGCCACCAACCGTTCGGCTTTCCTGTCCTCGTCCGATTTCAGGTCCTCGACCAGTTCATCACCGGCCAGCTGTTCTTTAATGAAAACGTCAAAGGGCTTGTCCCGGTTGAACGAGCGGATAACATAATCGCGGTATCGCCAGGCCGTAGGCCGTTCGATGTCGGTGGCAAAGCCGTTCGACTCTGCATAGCGCACCAGATCCAACCAGTGGCGCGCCCAACGTTCTCCGTAGCTGGGATCATCGAGGAGTCGATCGATCAGTTTCTCGTAACTCTTGGGGTCGGAGTCACGCAGAAAGCTACGGACCTCTTCGGGAGTGGGCGGCAGCCCGATCAAGTCGAAGTATACTCGCCGGATCAGCGCACGTCGGTCGGCCTGCGGCGCGGGCCTGAGGCCCTTCGCTTCCAGTTGGCCAAGAATGAAAGCATCGATCGGATTTTCTACCCGGTCGTAGCTCTTCACTTTGGGAATCGGCGGGGACTCTGGCTTGCGCAATAACCATCCCCAATGCCCGTCAGCAACTCGGTCGGGCTCCGCTAAGGGAGCCATCGAATCAAGCGCTTCGGCCAACTGCAGGATTACGGGCGCCGTAAGGGCTCCTCCCAACGGCATTTGGGGCATCCGCTCGCCCCGGACGTATTGCATCAAAAGACTGTCGCGGGCAGAACCCGGAACAACGGCGGGGCCGTTTTTCCCTCCTCGAAGGAGGCTTTCCAGGCTCGAGACAGAAAAGTTGTTTTGCGGGGTTGGCCCATCATGGCAGGATGCACATTGAGCCTGGAGAATCGGCAAGAGTTGTTCGCGGAAGACTGCTCCATTATCCGCAGCCGCCAACTCCCAACTTATGAATGGCAGCAACAGCGCCACCCACAACCTGATCATAATTGCTTTCTAATCTACTCTGCAGGGCACACCGGGGCAATAAAAACCGGCTCTGGGAAACTCGTGGCTAGCTTACCCATCCACCTACAGGAACGGGGCAAATATTGTTGAAATCTGTTTGTCTTTCAAGAAAATTCAGTATAACATCGAAAGTGGTTTAATCGATAATAACTTCATTCACCAGAACAAACCGCTGCTATGTGCCAATAGTGAACCTTCTTTTGGGGATTCATATATTGCTTGAACCGCATTTATATCAATTAGTTAAGCCCGGATGTCCTTTTCTAGTTCCACAAGCCGTTGGATTAGAGGTTTCGAGCTCTTGTCAATAGGTGTGTAAAAAAAGCTTAGGCGGCTTTCTCCTCCGGGGCTTGCTTGACCGGGACTCCATTCACATATTCGGCGCCCTGGTAGACGTCTTTCATCAGCTCCGGTGCCTTCAGACGGCGGAATCGCTTCTCCGCCACCAGCAGCATCTTCCAGATCACAGCCTGGGCGTTTTCCACTTTCTTGAACCGCTTGGCCGCGTCCGTTCGCAGCCGAAGACCGGCAAACGGTGACTCCACTGGATTGGTGGTTCGCAGATGCTGCCACTGCTTCTTCGGATAGTTGTAAAAGGTCACCATCCGGTCCCAGTCCTGCTCGATCAGGTGAGCCGCCTGGGTCAGCCCTCGCTGCCGGCACCAGTGCTGAAAGACCTTCTTGAGTCGCTGTGCCTCTTGTCGAGTCTCGGCGTAAGGGATCTGCCGCAGGATCAGCAAGGCCGGCTTGTGCACTCGCTTGGGGAGCTTGGCCAGCAGGTTGACGATCCGATGATTCCAGCAGCGCTGCTCCTCGGCCTGGGGATAGACGTTGCGCAAAGCTCCCCAGATGCCCAGGTGGCCGTCTCCGATCACCAGGCGTGGACAACCCATCCCCCGCTGCTTCAAGTCGCGCAGCACTCCCGACCAGCTCTGGGTCGATTCCCGATAGCCACTCGTGACCGACACCACGGCTTTGCTGCCGTCACTTAAGGCGGCCAGCACCACCAGCAGGACTGCCTTTTCCTTCTCCAGCCCCGCCTTTACGTAGACTCCATCGACCCATAAATACACCACTTCCAGATCATCCAATGGTCGACTCTGCCAGATCTCCCATTCCCCCTGCCACTTCTCTTTCAATCTGGCCACCGTGGAGGCCGACAGCGCTGCCTTGTCCCCTAAAAGCCCTCTCAGAGCCAGATCAAAATCCCCCAGCGCCAGACCATGCAAGTACAGCTCAGGGATCAGTTCTCGAACCTGCCGCGTCCGCTTGGCAAACAGGGGAAAAACCCGACTTTCAAAGCGTTCCTCTAGATCCCGCACTCGAGGCCTTCGAACCTGGATCGTCCCCGGCCAAAACGCTGAGGACGATCGCCCCGATGTTGATGAAGCCGATGTTCACCACACTGCCATTCTACAGGGCATCCGATCGTACCCTATCCAAGGTGCACGGGACACCAGGAGGGCCTAGCCCCTCACCCGGGTCAAGGGTGCATGAATCTACCCGGCGGGTGGCCACGGGTATGGACACCGGCTAACTCCGGGGGCAAACCCGGTGAGTATACGAATGACTGTGGATGTGTACGGGCACCTGGAACCGGGCCGGAACCGGCAGGCAGTAAACAAGCTGCCCACGATCAAGGACGCGTTAGGCAGTCAGCTCAATAGCCTCGCTAGATGCTGCCTCAGATTGCGAGAAACTTCTGTCGCAATGCCTCAATCATTCGGTCCAATCTCTCGCTGTCTGCGGCCTGTAACGCCTGAGGTAAACTTAACCAAGCCGAGCATGTAGCTCGTCACAGGCGACTCCGACTCGCTGGCTTTCCACAAGAAGCGGATGATCGCCAATATGCCAACTACACGCGGGTCGATCCACTTGCGCTCATATTTCGCTACCCTGGTTCCGAATTCTTTCGTGATCGAGACTGCGAACGCCGTGGCGGAGGACGCTGATTCAACATGATGGATCCGACGCTCTAAGCTGGACACTTTCTCAACAGCCACGGCCACTATCCCACGATCGGATGAATGATCGAGCTTGCCCCGGAGCTGGCGATAGGCTTTCTCAATGTTGTTGTCGAGAGTCCCCTCATGAGACGGCCGTTTACACTCAACCATATACTGATGCCCCTCGAACTCGAACTTGAGATCATCAAACCCAAGGAGTTTGAAACCCGCAGAAGAGAGATTTGCCGCCAACTCAAGCTCGACAAACTTGTTTCGAGCATCACTAGAGTTTGGCTCTTCCTCGGAAGCTGCTAAAGGGCCCTGGAGAATGTCATGGAGCGTATGCCGTGGTAGGAGCTGAGGGTGATTGGCGACAGGTAGAATTCCCCGCTTTTTCAGGGCTGATCCTGACCATGAAGGCATGGTTAAGGATCAGCAAGTGCGGAGGTTAGTGAAGTTGCGAAAGAACGAGAAGACGCTAACGATGGCGGCGGCGAGAGCGGGGCTGTCGCGAAAGACGGCTCGGAAGTACCTGAAGTCGGGAAAGCTTGCCGAGCCAGTGTCAGCCGGAGCGGTATTGGAGAACTCGATCGGATCCGTTCGAGTCGGTATGGCCGGAAGTGGAAGAGATCCTGAAGCGATCGCCGACGGTGGAGGCGACAGCGGTGTTCGATTATTTGTGCCGTCAGCAGGGGTTCTACCCCGATTTATCGGGGTAGAACCCACCTTCACGCTCACCAAACAGTTTCTTCATTCTCGGAACCTGCTACCGATTTGTTACCCCATTCCCACTCTGGGGGTTCTGGCCAGTGAAGCAACCTGCGTTGTTTACCCAGCTGTTTACCCAGAAGCAAAAAGGAGGCTTTTTCTAGCCGCCTGAAATCCTTGTAAGTTATTGAAAATAAATGGTGAGCCGCGCTGGACTCGAACCAGCGACCCTCTGCTTAAAAGGCAGATGCTCTACCGACTGAGCTAGCGGCCCACCGCCTTATTTTTCAACGACTTGCAGAGATTTCAGATTTTCGGCGTTTTCGCTGGTGGGGAAAAACTGTGTCCATTTTGCTCCGGACCATCTTAGTGCTGAGCCAGCCTCCCAGTTCCTGAAGCGTCCTCAAATCCGTCCCCGCCATGGCAAGCCGTGAGGCGAAAGGGTGCCTCAAAACGTGCGGGGGTAACGCCGCTCAGTTTAGCATGCCGGCAGGCAGCCATGAAGGCCGTTTTATTGCTGCTCAGCCGGGTCGTCGTCCGCAATGATTCGGTGGAGATGAGTTCCAAAGCTCCAGACCTCGACAAATCAAGATGTCTGCTTGCTCGCAGTGGGTAAGCCAACAAGATCACTACTCGAAGGACCCCCACCGAGCCACACATCGAACGCGCAGCGGCAAGAAACTCTCCTCCCTGCCTTTCCGACTTGGATCGGACGTCCAAGCTGCCCTTACCTCCCGTCGTTGCCAGGAACTTGGGCTGCTCCTCGAAACACGCGTTCTGCACCTGCTTCTTCACCCACTCGATCGTCGGGTGTTCGGTCACGTTGAGGTGGACGATCCTACGGCTCGCCAGTTCCATGATCACTAACACGTAGAGGACACGAAAACCGACCGTATCCTGCACGAAGAAATCGCAGGGCCAGATGGGCTTTTGACTGGTTCTTCAAGAATGTCCGCAGGGCCTGTGGGTCGCCGGGTCCCGGACGGACATCCACCCTGTGCGCGAGAGGGATCCCCCATGCGTCGACTTGTGCTGATCTTGGCACTGGTGGTGTCACCCGTCGTGGTGAAGTCGCAAGAAACGACCCTGCCCACCGAGGCAGAGTGGGAGTATGCTGCACGCTCGGCCCATCGCTACTTTGATGCTCCAGTCAAAAAGGAATTAGGGCTTGGATTTCGGTTGGTCCTGGAGCCGCATTCCATCAAGTGATCACGTCCCGTCCGGAAGTGGGAGTCCCGTTGTCTTGATCGCCCTCCACACCCGCTAGATCGTTAGGGCTGTGGCCCAACTCCCACCACCAACAGTGACTTGCGGTTCGCCTGACTTTCTTGACCAACGGGATCCACAGCGCCTACTGATCGTGATCTGAGGCCGGAAGCTGGAGCCTCAAGGGCTGGCTCAGGATGTACCGAAACGCTAAATCGATGGATGCGATCCCCTCCGCTTAGAAGCTGAAGCTCCAGGAATCCCTGGCGCACGGCTGGAAACGTTACCCGCCCATTCCTGAGTCTCCGCTCAGGCGGCATCGGAATCCGGTCAGGGGCGTAGGCGAGTGTCGAGCCTCCGAGTTCCACAATGCGCCACGCCTCGGCCATGCGATCTCTAATGGAGAGGATTCCGTTGCTCAAGGGCACCCCAGCGTGATCTACGACTTCAACCTCCAGGGATTGCAGCGGCGCCTCCACGAAATCCACTAGACGCAAGATCTCCCCCGAGCGGAGCCGCAACGGAATTCCTCCGTAGCCATAGGCCGCCCTGTAGGTTTCGACGGTCTTCCCTCGGTAAGTTCGTTGCTGGTTTTCTTGAGAGGAGGATCAACCGTGGGGCCGCCCAACCGTGGTCGGGGGAGTGTCCCTTCCCCCCTCCATAGGAGTTCATGGAGCCGACGAGTATCGCATCGATTGGCGGGACTTCCAATTCGACTTTGCCACGGGCAGGCAAAACCACTTCTTTCGACAGGGAATAAGGCAGCACACCGGACCACACCAGGACCGTGTACTTGCCCGTTCCGGAGCAGATCAGCTTGACTTGTTGCTGTGAAATCCTCTCTACCTGACTTGGAGGTTCGTCCACCTCGAACGCCGAGAAGAAGGTCGACGAAGCGCTTGGCCTGAAAGGGCCGTGGGACGGCGTCGAACGTGTGGCCAGGGCTCCCCACTCCGATCCCCAAGCTCCAGGCGCCCGAACGATCACCCTGGGGCGATCATCTGATCGATGTCCACTCGGGCTTCGGGAATCGGACCTAACTCGCCCCGTATGAACAGACTCCTCTCGGTTTCTCGATCGAACCGGAATTCGACTAGAACCGACTCCTTCGGTGCTTCTTCGTCGTCGGATTCACTTGCGTCACGAGTTCCCTCGAGAAATCGAACCTGCGGAAGAAAACCCCTGACTTGAAGTCTCAGCAATAAAGGCGAGCGATCTCTGGGAGCCCAAACTCCCAAGCCTCCGATTGGAAGCCACTTGTTCCCGCTGAGCCAGCAGAGTCGAGCGTCTTCAGTAGCGACACTTGTGATCTTGACCTCAAATCCCGTTAGATCACTCTCGTCCACTCTGAAAACGCCCACCCCTTGAACTTGGTCTCGATGCAGGAGCAATGCGCCCCCCAAGTACCAGGCATCGGGTCCACCAGCAGTTCGAGCTTCCCAATCGTCAGAGAGCTGGAAGACTCCTTCACGGTTGGACACGGAGGAGGCGCCAAAGGCAAGCCCCGGCAGGACTGCGGTCAGAAGAACCCCTTCTAGCAGCCCCCCCTCGGGCCCGAGGATCTTCCCCTGGATGGCTACCGAGGGATCCTCACACGGCGAGTCATCCAGATGCGAATCGTCAAGAATCTCAAACGTCTGAGTCTTGCGTGTCACCCTCAGACGTAGATATCGGCTGATCTCTCCCTTTGCCAATTCCAGGGGTTGCCAGTAATGGAAGGTCTCTTTCTGGTAGCGAACGGAAATAACCAGATCACCTCGCTCGAAGGGGATGTCATTGATGACAAAGTCGTCACCATAGATCTTTCCAGACACTTTTCGGTGCTTCTTCCCGGAATCGGATTCGAAGCCGACATGGACCGACCACTTCTTCAACTTCTCCTGGTCGAATCCATCCAGGTCGAGAATACCCCGCAACGTCGTATTCGTCCTCAAAGAAAATGACACCCACATCCGTATGTTCTCCGGAGACGATATCGATCACTCTGTTCTCGGGGATCCACTGGCAGGGCGGCTTCAGACTGAGAAAGACCTTGCCGAGAGTATTCATGTCCTCAACCCGAAATCTGCCGGTCTCATCGGATATTGTTGAACCCGCACCCCAGATTCCTCCACGGCCAGGAAGATTTGCCACCACCGTCACGACTGTTCCCGGAACGGGTGCTCCTGAGGCGCCGACGATGAGTCCGGAGACCGAGGCGTGGAAGATCCCCGGTCTTGCCCCGGGGGTGAGCCGGAGTGTTTCCACCGCCCCGAGAGTTGAGATGGAGAGAGTTAGCGTGCAGAGACCGAGAGTTCCGAGCCGCAACATACACTCCCTTTTCAGGAGAATAGGAGGCCTGGCCCATCGCGATGGGCCATAGTGGCATCGTCCTTTACATCTTAGACGATATGGCTACCGAAATGTTCATTGGGAGTTCACTTCGCACCCACCACGATGCCGACCAGCTGCACTAGCGGCCGACCATGGATCCCAAAGCGCAGTCTGTGACCGCAAGTTGGGGGGCTTGATTCTAGCCTAGGCTCAAGGCTGAGAACCCCTTGAAAGAACGGGTCTTGGCTTCACATCCCACATTCCTGGGCCCGTATTGTGACGTGCGTCACAGTTTCGTTGATTTTCGTTTTGAGAGGCAAATCACTGTGCTACGCTCGCAAGGTATGAGGGTTAGGGGAAATCATTTGGGACTTGGCACGACTGCCCTTTTCATTGACGCCGATCCACTTTCAGAGGCTGACCTGAGCGACTTTGATCCAACTCCTGTGCGGCCGGTGTGTGGACGGATTGGTGACTATCCTCCGAAGGGATGGAAAGCGCTCGAGGGCCCGTTCCAGGAGCGTCGGGGGTATCCGGGGAACCCGGGCCCACCCATCTCCTTGACTTCGGTCTCCGACAGTTCGTACCGGCAGGGCACTGGTGCGAGGCTGTCGGGACCTCGGCATCGCCACTCCGACAGGCGCCCCAGTATTGGGATGACTCGATGGAGTAGTGAGCAAGGCGGGTCCTGACCCCTCGAAAAAGGATCCGCTGGCCCAGCCCGGCATAACTACTCGAGTCACTTGGGGGAGTTACTCAGGTGGTGGAGAGTTTGATCAAACGCATTTTCTCCGCTTGTCGGGTTGGGCCGAATTATCCAGGTTCCCGCGTTTGCTGCGTGTGTTCCTCGGGGGTGCTAGTACTTAACCGCGTAAATCCGAGTAATTAGATTTGAAACCCTTGGGATGAACCACGGCCTTGGTCCATTCGAAGGGTGCGGCCTGCGGATTCCAGACCTGCACGAATTCGTCAATAGCATTGCGCAATTCTCGGGGCGAAGTGAAACTGGCACCCTGAATGGCTCCCCGGCTCAAGAGGCTGAACCAGATTTCAATCTGGTTGAGAAAGCAGGCATTGGTCGGCGTGAAATGAAAGCGCACGTTGTCGTGTCGAGCCAGCCAGCGGTCGTTTTTGGGCTTGTGCGTGCTCAGGTTATCGAGGATCACATGGATCTCACGGTCCGGATAATCGGCCACTACTTGGTTCATGAAGTCCAGGAACTCGCGACGCCTGCGTCGTTTGTAGTGACCAATCTTGACCAGTCCCGTGGCCACTTCCAGGGCTCCAAACAGGGTGGTCGTGCCGTTGCGTTTGTATCGGTGATTCTCTCCCGTGATAGCCTTTCCGTTGGGCAGCTTCAGCCACCCCTGAGATCGTTCCAGTGCTTGAATGTGTGGTTTTTCGTCGATGCACAGTACGACGGCGTTTTCGGGCGGGGCAAGATAAAGCCCTACAATGTCGGCCGCTTTGCGGGCAAACTCCGGATCGGTGCTCAAGCACCAGCTGCGGCGCCGCTGCAGAGAGATCCGGTGGTGCTGCAGGACTCTCCAGACCTGATCTCGGCTGACATCACCCAGGTGTTCAGCCAGCAGGCGGCCGTTCCACGTTGCG
Source organism: Acidobacteriota bacterium (assembly GCA_965248635.1). Taxonomy (GTDB): domain Bacteria; phylum Acidobacteriota; class UBA6911; order RPQK01; family CBDAPI01; genus CBDAPI01. The sequence goes on from OZ252114.1 coordinate 3,315,640, forward strand.
TAGCCACGGGGAGGCTTTTCGTCCAGAGCCGCCAGAATTCTCTCCTCCGTTGTCTCGTCGTAGCGGCGGGGCTTTCCGCTGCGCGGCGCGTCCTGCAGCCCTTGTGTCCTTTGGGCCGCGAACCGCTTGCGCCACTTGCTGACCTGTGAAGGCCAGATCTTCAATTGTTTCGCGACCTCCAGAATGATGCGGGCTCGATGGACCAGCCTATGCTCGGTCGTTCCCGAACGGAGCCAGCCGCGAAGCTTCTCCTCTTCCTCCTCAGTCAATACGATTTCGGTCGCTCGCCCCATGCTTTGCCTCCAGTGTGCCCTGGAAGAGAACTGGAGGCAATTCTAACATATGATTCTGCGTATTAATGCTGTTAAGTACTAGCTAGCCCGGATTATGCAAGAACCGTAGTCCGGTGTTGAAAAACGACTCGAGAAGTGGCCCAACTCGGAAGCGGGCAGGTGTGACAGGCGGATTTGCGAAGAATATGGGTTGGCGAGGCGTTTGAGTGGTTTGGGGAGTGAATTTCAGACAGATCTGGGCCTGGATGAGTGTCGGAAGCGGTTTTCCGGGGGAGCTGGGAAAAGCTAACTGGAGTTCAGGCGACTCAAGACGAGGTGGAAGAGGGGTTGTTCGGGGAAGGCTGAGGAAAGATGGACCCAGATGCGTCGAGTGGTTTGTCGGATCCGGGCCCCAATCTTGAGGACCCGACGACGTAAGGTTTCGATTTCGAGCTTGTGCCAGGGGGTTCCGTGCAGATAGTCGCGCAGGCGCACGAACATCTGGTAAGCCAGTGCATGCAGGAGGAGTCGAAACTGATTGGCCAGGAATCGATGACAGCTGAGTCGGTCCATGCTCAGATGATTCTTGAAGGCCTTGATGAAGTTCTCGGTCTGCCCTCGGTTTGTGTAGTGGTCATAAAGTGATTGGGAGCAGAGATCGTCCCGGTTGGTGACTACAAAGCGACGGTTGATCCCACGCTGATCGACCTCCACTTTGACAATGACGCGACGGGATCGATCCCAGCTGTGGGCTCGATAAAGAAACTCGTCAAACTGACGCTGTTTTTCCTCCAGCTCAACGAACCTCAGCCGAGTCGAATCCAGCAGCGGCTCGACCACTCGCTGCAGGCGAGGGTTTCGACTTAACCCAATGACATACTGGAGTTTATTCTCTTCACCTTCACAGAACTCGTAGAGCCGAGGCGTGGCAAAGCCGCTGTCGGCCCGAATCTCAATCTCGACATCCGTCCCCACTCCTTGTCGGATGGCCTCCACGACTCGCTTCAGAATGGGCACGATGTGAGAGGCAGCCCCCTTGTTGCCAGGTCTCAACACGGCACAGACCAGGTCTCCCGTGGCGGCATCGAAGATCTAGAACTGTTACCCCTCCCGGCGGCTGGGCGCCGCATGCGCTTATTCCCATTCGCGCCTCTGCAGTTCTCTCAGTCATCGGCCAGAGAGCCCTAGCAGCCCGTGGTGGAAGTCGGCGCGCGCGCGCGACAGGGACCCGCTAGACCTTGAAAAAGATGCGCCTGCGGTAGAGCCAGAAACAGAGACTCCAGACCAGACCGAGCACGATGATCCCGTTCACGAAAAGCGCAGGCTGCTCGGGGACCGAGAACCAGCCCAGGAAACCCAGCACGAAGATCCCCACGAAGTCCCGAAACCAGTGCTTCCCGACCGTTTCCATGAAGGTGTAGATGAAGATTGAATTCATGCCGACAATGGCAAAGAAAAGCGTCCAGTTTTTGACTCCCTTGAAATCGATCAACCAGTAGAAGAAAGCCAACGTGACCAGGCACCAGCCCCCCGAGGTGACAATAAACGAACTTGTGCAGATGCGCTTAATGATGGGGACCAGTCCGACCCAGTCAAGGCTGTAACCCACGACCAGAGCACACACTCCGACCACCGCCAGCCGCTTGATTTTCTCTCCGGCACCCAGACTGGAGGCCAGCAACTTCCCGGCCACGACTCCCCAGATCGTGTGGGCCGAAGTGGGGATGCAGTTGATGGCCACCCAGCCTCCACCGCTGTTCAGTTTACCCATCAGTACCATGTCCATGAAGGAACCAAAATTCTGGTCCTTCACGAAGGGCTGGTCGTAGCCCGGAATATTAGTGAAGCGATAAAGAATCTCGGTCAGGAGAATCAGACCAACGGACACACCCAGCTGGGTGCGAACTGACAGGTGCATGATCAGGAAAGCGACCAGAATCGTGAAGGAGAGCTGAGCCAGTACGTTCCACAGCTCCCAGACCAGTCTTCCCGCATAACCGCTGTGGATCATGACCGCCAGAGCCAGCAGGATCAGGCAGCGCTGTGCGATGTGGCGAAACACCTGTGACCAGGAGTCCCCCTGAGCCATTCGCTTTTGCACGGAAAACCACATCGCAACGCCCACGATGAACATAAAGTAGGGCTGCACCAGATCCCAGAATCGGAGTCCGTTCCAGGGATGGTGGTGGAACTGAAGAGCGATCATGCCCACCAGTGAATCGGGGTCGGTGATGCGGTTGAAACTCCCATAAAAGCCAGTTCCCTCTCCAACCAGAAGAAACATTACGAAACCACGGAAGAGGTCCAGGGAGACGACCCGACCCTGGGAAAGATGCCTTGGTTCGGCCATCATGTTTCAAGGTTACAGGTCGGAGGTTGGAGAGGAAAGGGTGAAGTTGAGAAGGAAACCGGGGCTAGAAACCAGATTCCTGGATTTCTTCGTCGATGAGGCGGCCGGTTCGATCCCCGGCATCGCGCAGGGCCTGGACCAGGGAGTTCAGGACAGCTTCCTGGAGCCACTGGCCATCGGACGACCGGACGAATTCCAGGTACTGCCGGATCTCCTCATCATTTAGGCCGCGAAACTTGAAGTACAGAAGCAGCTTGGTGCTCTCCCGCAGGAGGGGACGGATCTGCTGCTTCAGTTGACCGATTTGATCCTCCAGAGCTTCGGCCGAGGCTGGCTGGTCCCCGGGGGCCAGGTGATTCACCCCAAGGGCTGTGGAGCGCGCCATTTCAAGCGCTAGCCGGACACCGGACTCGGTGACGCCGGCTGCCTCATCAAAATCGGAAAGCAATCTCACTCTCGGGGAATCGGAGTCGATGCCTTGGTACTCCTCAAAGAACTCCATCATCTCCTCGAGGGCCTCGGGACGCGCTGCCTCTGCTTCGGCCCGCGAAATCCTAGCGCCCAAGGGGCCCCGGAGCCACTCCAGGCTCGGCTCCAGATCTCGACCTTGCGCTTCGCGATAAAAAATCTTGCGAACCGACGCCATGAGGTAGTCCCTCCCGTAGGCCCGCGGAAGGACGTCCTTGAGAATCCGCATGGTCTCCACATCCCGTCCGTCGTCGTAGCCCTTGAGCTGCTCCTCAATCTGGGCAGGAATCTGACTAACCTGCGACTCCACTCCATAGAGAGCAAGAACTTCGTCGAGTTGAGTGTTGGACTGGGCCGGCGGCGGCACCCCAGAAAAAAGGAAAACGAACGAAATGGAGATTTCCCTGCCCCGGATTCGCATTGAGTTCATTCTACAGGAGGTGTCCCCTCTTCAGGGGGCGCTGACGTCAGGCGGCTTGAGAGAGGAATTGAAACTGTCCAGTTCCACCAGGGCGTAAGGGGTTCCCTGGTTATAGATTTCGATCTGAAACGGAACTAGAAGCTTCCCCACTGTTCTGAAGTCCCCGTAGCGATAAGACAGTGTTTCCATGGGGGCGGAGAAGAAGGAGTCGTCCGGGTGAAAAGCAACCAGCTTGGACACCCGTCCCGAATGGCGGTCGAGCTGGACTTCATACATGCGTCGGAGTGGCTTGAGATGCCCGCGTTCCTGTTGACGGGCAGATGGTTCCAGGTAGAGACGAATCCGCTTCACGTCGTTCTCCTCGTCGTCCTGAGGATCCCAGGGGAGTCTCAACCTGCCCATCAGATAGCGGTTGAAGAGGCCCAGGATCGGATTCAGTTCAAAGAGCCGGTTCTCGATCTCGAGCCGGGGCAAAGCCCTGAGTTCCGATCCCCGGCGAACCCATCCCACTTCGCCGTTCGTGACCAGCATGCGCTCTCCCTTGGGCCCGGAGAAGTGTGCCCGGAGTTTCCCGGAGGGGCCTGCGTGAAGCTCAAATGATTCCGTCTTGACAACCTGGCCGCGATACAGGAAAGACCAGGTTCCCCGCATGAGAGCAAAACGGAGAGTGCTGGCAGGCTCCTGTCCCCCGTGAGCCGCCAATGCCTCTCGGAGGAGTTGCTCAGCCACGTGGGATTCAGTGGGAGAGGATGCCTCGCCCACAAGTAAACCGACCATAACCATTGCTAACATTGATACCGACCTCATGTTCCTGAACTCCCGGGTTCTGTTGCCCCAGGTGGAGCAATAAGGCAGGTGAGGGGAAGGCCTTCACTTCCCTGCCATCCAGTTGGGCCATCCTCCTTTCTCAAGGATTTCCCTCACCTGACACGTCCACCACTATTGCACGTGCCGTTCCAGAACCGGATGGACTGGCGGTAAGTACTTCAAGCCAGGAGAGTTAAGAAGATTCGGAACGAAAATGTAGAGCCTGATCCTCTGCCGAAGTACGACCGGCGGCAAACAAAAAGTCAGACTGCGTGAGAGATTTTCTGGGTTCTGGGTTCTGAGTTCTGAGTTCTGAGTTCTGAAGCAATTGTGGGAGGCCTCAGACCAACAGACGCCTGAGGCAAGGGTTCTCTTCGAGGACAATGGTCGAGTTGCGCTCGGGGCCGAGGGAAATCATGGAAATGTCGGTGCCAACCAGTTCGGAGAGGCGATCCAAATAGGTCCGGGCCTGCTCTGGGAGTTCATCGTAAAGCGTTGCCCCGGAAGTACTCTGCCGCCACCCGGGCCAGCTCTCGTAAACCGGCTCCACTTCGTCCAACACGCGGATCTCGGTCGGAAAATGCCGCAGAGTTCTCCCCTGATAGAGGTATTCAGTGCAGATCTTGACCTCGTCGAGTTCGTCGAGGCAATCCAGCTTGGTCACGACCAGCGTCGTCAGACCGTTCACGAGTCTCGAGTAGCGACCCACGACCGCGTCGAACCAGCCGCAACGCCGGGGCCGACCGGTCGTCGCCCCAAACTCGGCCCCCCGGCTGCGCAGGTGTTCCCCCAACTCATTTTTCAGTTCGGTGGGAAACGGGCCGGCACCCACGCGCGTCGTATAGGCCTTGGCAATGCCAACGACACCGTCAATTGCCGAGGGTCCCAGACCCAGGCCGCTGCAGGCTCCGCCGGCGCTGGCATTGGAAGAAGTCACAAACGGATAGGTTCCGTGATCCACGTCCAGCAGAGTGCCCTGGGCCCCTTCCAGGAGGACGTTGTTTTCTTCGGAGACCGCCAGGTTCAGAAGCTCGACGGTGTCTGTGATGTACGGCTTCAGCCTTTCTCCATGCTCGAGGCAGCTGGAGAGAATCTCGGCCCTGTCCAGTCGGGGAGCTCCGTATATTTTTTCCAAAACCGCATTCTTGAATTCAAGATGAAGAAAGATCTTCTCCTCCAGGATTGAGGGATTCAGCAGATCTCCCATCCGAATGCCGCGGCGCGCCACTTTGTCTTCGTAACAGGGTCCAATGCCGCGGAAGGTGGTGCCGATCTTTTCCTTTCCGCGAGCTCCCTCGTCGGCCACTTCGAGGGCTTTGTGCCAGGCCATGATGGCGTGGGCTCGATTGCTGATAAAAAGACGTCCTTCCAGATCGAGCCCCAGTCGTATCTGCAGCTCCTCGATCTCCTCAAGCATGGCCCCAGGATCGATTACCACACCGTTTCCCACGACGCAGACTTTCTCGGGACGCAGGATTCCCGAAGGAATGAGATGGAGCACAAACTTCTCGTCCCCGATGATTACGGTGTGCCCGGCGTTGTTACCGCCCTGGTAGCGGGCAACCACATCAAAGTGGTCGGTGATTAGGTCGACGATTTTTCCTTTTCCCTCGTCTCCCCACTGGGTGCCCACGACGACTACGTTTGGCATGTCATCTTCCTGTTTCGGCTGTCTGAACACGGCAGGCAGGTGCGTTTCGCCAGCCAGGCTCTTTTACCGGCGCCTCATTGTAACTCGAACCGGTGATGACAACACCAATCCGGATCGGAACCGCGGGCGCCAGAGGGTGTCGCAAAAGTGAGTTGGAGCGCGCACCGGCCGAGGCTAACGCTCAGCCCTCGCTGACGCTCGGGTTCTGATAGGCTTAGTGGCCGGTCGAAGTCACCAAGCAGAACCACCGCGGGCGCCAGGCCGCGGCTATCCCTAACCCAGAAAAAAAGGCCGGTTGCCCGGCCTCCAGAAAAGATACAGTTTCGGAAAGATCAGATCTGAGCTTCGATCATGCGGGCAATATTGTCCTTGGAGGTGGCTCCCACGATCTGATCCTTGATCACCCCATCCTTGAAAAGAAGGAGAGTGGGGATTCCCTTGATGTTGTATTTTGCTGAAGTGGAGCCGTTCTCGTCCACGTTCAGCTTCACCACCTTGGCACGATCGCCAAAGTCGGTGGCCACTTCCTCAATGGTGGGTGCGAGCATGCGACAGGGGGCACACCAACTCGCCCAGAAATCGACCAGTACCGGCTTCTCCGAATCCAGAACTTCCTGCTGAAAATTGTTATCCGTAACCTCGTTCACCTGGCTCATGACTCCTCCATCATTTCTTGAACTACCCACGAGGGCAGCTGGTCTGCTCAAGTCGTGCGTATGCTAACATGGCTGCCCGGTTGACAGAACAAATCGAACCCAAGAAAGCCCTCGGTCAACACTTTCTGGTCGACCGCAACTACTGTCAGCGCATTGTCTACTTTGCCGGGATCTCCAGGGATGACATTGTCCTCGAGATCGGACCCGGCACCGGGCAGCTCACTGATGAACTGCTGAAGACAGCAGGCCACGTCATTGTTGTCGAGTTCGACCGACAATTCGTGCCCCACCTGCGCGAACGCTGGAGCGGGCCTGCGGCCAAGCGGCTTCAAATCGTGGAAGCTGACATCCTGGAAGTTTCCCTGGCGGGGATTCTGCCCCGTAAAGGAATCCACCTGGTGGCCAATCTTCCTTACAATATTGCCACTCTCATTATTAAGAAGATGACCGAAATCAGCGATTGGTTTCAGAGCCTTACTGTGATGGTCCAGCGGGAGGTGGCCGAACGTATTCTGGCTCCCTGTCACAATCGCAACTATGGATACTTCTCGGTCTTTGTCCAGTACCACTACCAGCTGGAAAAAGGCTTCGATGTCCCGCCCGGTGCTTTCTCGCCGCCCCCCGGAGTGGTTTCTACCGTGGTCAAGCTGACACCCTGGGCACCGCACCTCGGAGATGCTGACTGGGCCCGACTGGATCCCATCATCAGCCGGTCGTTCCGCCACCCTCGTAAGACCCTGTTCAACAATCTGCGGTCGCTTCAGATCGCTACCGAGGAACTCGAAAAGGCCCTTTCCGCCTGTGGGATTGAGCGCTCTCGCCGGCCTCACCAGGTGAGCCTGGAGGAGTTCTGCTGTCTGGCTCAAGTGCTATAGTCGCGACGATTTATGAGCCCTTCTGTAGAAGTGATCCCCCTCGGAGGACTGGGCGAATTTGGCATGAATTGCGCCGTTCTCCGCTGTGGCGAAGAGATGATCTTGATCGACGCGGGGGTCATGTTCCCGAACGGTTCGCTCAGGGGGCTGGGGCTGGACCTGATCGTTCCTGATATCACTTTCCTCAAGGAGAACAAGGACCACCTGCACGCCATTCTCCTGACCCACGGTCACGAAGATCACATTGGCGGGCTGCCTTTTCTCATCAACGAGGTTCCGGCGCCCATCTATGGGAGTCCGCTGGCTCTGGGACTGGTCCGGAGGCGTCTCAAAGAGCGAGATCTGCACCGTTCCGTCCCCCTGAACCCGATCGAGGCGCGACAGCAACTCGAGTTCGGATCGTTTCAGGTCGAGCCTCTGCTCATGACCCACTCCATGCCCGACTCTTATTGCTTTGCAATCCGGACTCCGGCCGGGGTCGTCATTTGGTCTGGAGACTTCAAGTTTGACCAGAGCCCGATCGACGGCCGTTTGAGCGATATGGGGCGACTTGCCGAGTATGGAGACGAGGGAGTCCTGCTGCTTTGCTCCGACAGTACCAATGCGGCCATGGTGGGCCTCACTCCGTCGGAACAGTACATCCGCGAACCAGTCCGGGGCATTTTCCGGAGAGCGGAGGGGCGCATCTTCGTGAGCAGCTTTTCGAGCAGTATTCACCGGATGCAGATAGTGATGGATCTCGCAGAGGAATTCGGGAGAAAGGTGATAGCGTTGGGCCGGAGTATGGTGAGCAACCTCGAGATTGCCCATGATCTTGGTTATCTAAAGATTCCCCCCGGGGTGCTGCAGCCACTCTCGGAACGCTCCAGCCTGGCACCGAACGAAATCGTGTTTCTGGCGACCGGCAGCCAGGGGGAACCCCGCTCCGCCATGAACCGGCTGGCCCATGACGAGTATCGGAAGATCATGATTCAGGATGGGGACACGGTCATCCTCTCAGCCCGGATCATCCCCGGCAACGAGCGCAGCGTGGCGGGCATGATCAACCATTTCTACCGCCGAGGGGCGTTCGTCTACGACTCCCGGACCACCCAGGTGCACTCTTCGGGACACGGCTTTCAGGCCGATTTAAAGATCCTTCTCAACCTGACGCGGCCCCGCTACTTCGTCCCTATCCACGGCGAGTACCGACAATTGGCCAAGCACGCGCGGCTGGCCAGGGCACAGGGACTGGGGCCGGACCGGGTTCGAATTATCGAGAGCGGTCACGTACTGGAAGTCTCCGAGGAGGGAGCCCACCTCAAGGACGAGGTGCCCGTCGGATATCGTTACATCGACTCCGGAAACCGGCAAGAGGTCGAGGTCGATGTAATTCGGGACCGCCGCTACATGGCGGAAGACGGTTTTGTCGTGGTGCTTTTCCCCACCGACCGCTTTGAAAAGAAGATGCTCGGCCCTCCCGAAGTGATTCTCCGGGGGATCCTTTCAGCCGAGCCTGCAGCCAGCCTGGCAGAAGATCTGAGCCGTCAGGCGCTGCTGGCAGTCAAGGCCCTGCGGGCTTCGGAAAAAGAGGATGAGGACATCTTCGCGGAACACATCGTCCGCCATCTCAAGAGGTACCTCAAGAAGACGACCGGAAAGCGTCCTTTGATCGTACCGGTGTTGCAGAAGATGTAAAAACAGAAGATGTAAAGAAAGGACATCCGGACATGTCAGTCTACCCGAAGCAGAAAACAACGGAATTAGTAGGGCTTGCCTGTCTGATGTGCGCCCTGCTGCTGATCCTAGCCCTTTACAGCTATAGTCCCTGGGACGGGTCGTTGAACGTGTCCTCGGGCGCTGCTGAGCACCTCAATTATATCGGTCGCACCGGCGCCTGGCTTTCCGACTTCCTGCTTCAACTCTTCGGACTCGCGGCGTTTGTCATCCCGCTCGTCCTTCTCTCGGCCGGATTTCGTCAACTGCGCGGCCATAGTGTTGAGTACCCGATCGTCAAGACCTGTGGAACCCTGGGGATGCTGGGGGCTGGGGCCGCGGGTTTGGCCATTCTGCAGCCAACACTGGCCCTGCAGACCCACTTTGAACCCGGTGGCATCGTGGGAATCCTCGTGGCCTCGGTCCTGGAAGCCGCCTTCAACCCGGCCGGAGCGCTCATTGTCATTTGCTTTGGACTGCTGTTCGCACTGGTCATCACCACTCGCTTTTCTTTCGAGGCCGCGATCGGCTGGCTGAGTGAGCAGAACTGGAATCCCCTCGCCAGTTTTCGGGAAAGCTATGCAGGTTGGCAAAAGAGACGGCAGGACCGCCGCACCCTGAGGCGTCTGCGAGAAGATCCCCGTGCCGTTGTGAACCAGACTCCACCTCGCAAAGTGAGCCTGAAACAACCACTCAGACGAGAACCTGCCCGCCAGCTTGATGATCCCCTCGTGCAGCCGATCCAGACCGGGGATTTGATGCTCGAACCCAGGCAACCCGCAGGATCCGACGCCAGGAGTTACGAACCTCCCTCCCTGGAGATCCTGCGGGAACCCTCTGAAAGTATAGCCATCGATGAAGCGGAACTGATGGACCGGGCACAGAAGCTCATCGACAAGTGTGCCGAATTTGACGTGAGAGGAAGAGTCCTGCAAATCCATCCCGGTCCGATCGTGACGACCTTTGAGTTCAAGCCCGACCCGGGAATCAAGTACAGTCGCATCACCAATCTGGTCGATGACCTGTGCCTGGCCCTGCGTGCTGAAGCCATTCGCATCGATCGCATACCGGGAAAGAACACTGTCGGCATCGAGGTGCCCAATCGACAGCGCCAGACTATTTACCTGCGGGAGATCCTGTCTTCGACGGCCTTTCAGCAGAGTGAATCCCTGCTCACCGTTGGCCTTGGTAAACTGATCAACGGAAACACTTTCACCACCGATCTGTCTCGAATGCCGCATTTGCTGATTGCCGGCGCTACTGGTTCGGGCAAGAGTGTGGCTGCCAATTGTATAGTGACTTCCATCCTCTACCGGGCCTCTCCCCAGGAAGTGCAGTTCATTATGATCGATCCAAAGCGCCTGGAACTGGGATTGTACGAAGACATTCCGCATCTCCTCACGCCCATCGTCACCAGTCCCAAGAAAGCTGCCAACGCCCTCAACTGGGCCGTCAGAGAGATGGAGCGTCGCTACCAACTCCTGGCCCGTGCCAGCGTACGCAACCTGGTGCAGTACAACCGGTACGTCTCTTCTCTGCGCCCCGATGAAAACGAAGAGGAATTCGAACCTCTGCCCCTGATTGTGATCGTCGTCGACGAGTTGGCCGACTTGATGATGACTGCTGGAAAAGAAGTCGAGGCTTCGCTGACTCGGCTCGCTCAGATGGCGCGGGCCATTGGCATCCATCTCGTGCTGGCCACCCAGAGGCCGTCCGTGGATGTCATCACAGGACTCATCAAGGCCAACTTCCCGTGCCGCATTTCCTTCCGGGTCTCCTCCAAGACCGACTCTCGCACCGTGCTTGACATGAACGGAGCCGAGCAGCTCCTGGGTCAAGGAGATATGCTCTTTCTGTCTCCCCTCACCGCCAGGCCGGTTCGTATTCACGGCGGCCTTGTCAGCGAGAAGGAGACGGAGAGCATCGCCACTTTTCTGCGCAGCCAGGGGGCGGCTTCCTACCAGGAAGAAATCCTGCAAGGGGACGCCGATGAGGAAATCAGCCTGGCAGATATGGGGGATCTCGAGGATCCCCTCTATGCAGATGCAGCCCGTTTTGTGGTAGAAACAGGCAAGGCATCGACTTCCATGCTTCAGAGGCGCTTGCGAATCGGCTACGGACGGGCGGCCCGAATACTGGACGTGATGGAGCATGAGAGTCTGATCAGTCCTCCCGACGGAACCAAGGCGCGCCAGGTGCTGGTGGCCTCGAACTACTTCGAGGAAGTGGAGGGGAATTAGATACGTAAGACCGCCCATTTGATTGTTGGGCACCTGACTCACGTCTCGTGGATACTTTCCTTTTGCAGACCCGTTGAACTAAACTGAGTCTTTGAAATGCGCTTATCTGCAGTAGCCGCGAGTTTGATTATGCTCCTGACCGGACAAATCGGACTTGCCCTGCAGGATCCCGCCCGCGTTCGTGTCGATGTCGACATGGTGGTTGTCCGTATCACCGTCACAGACCCTCTCAACCGCTACGTGATCGGCCTCGAAGAGGATCACTTCAAGGTTTTCGAAGGAAAGGTCGAGCAGGAGATCATTCATTTCTCGAATGATCGCTCTCCCGTTTCGGTGGGAATCATTCTCGACATCAGCGGATCGATGGAAGATGACATCGTCAGCGCCAGGAACTCGGTGGTGCGTTTTCTCGAGCAGGGACACGAACTCGACGAGTACTTTCTGATCACCTTCAACGATCGCACCAAAATGGCCTACGAGTTCACGTCGCGGCGAGAGAACATTCAGAACCAGATTTCGATCGCCAATCCCAAGGGTCGCACCGCCCTCTACGACAGCGTGTACCTGGGCCTGGAGAAGATCCGCGAGGGAACTCACGACAAGAAGGCACTGATCGTCATCACCGATGGCGAGGACAACCGGAGCCGCTACACCTTTAGCGAGGTCAAGCAGTTTGCCAAAGAGTCGGATGTCCAGATTTATGTGATCGGGGAGCGCGGCAAACTGGGCTACGGGACCGGTATCATCACTGAGATCACGCGCTTGACCGGGGGCCGACCTTTTTTCCCCAACAACTTCAAACAGCTCGACTACTTTGTCGACCTGATCCACACCGAACTTCGCAACCAGTACGTGATCGGCTATGCACCCAGCGACCGAGAGCCCGATGGCAAGTGGCGAAGGATCAAGGTCCGCCTGGCCCCCCCCGAGGGCCTTCCCTCCCTTACAGTTCGGGCCCGACAGGGTTACTACGCCCCCCAGAATTAAGAACTCACGTTTGGAAGTGAGTCTTCAGTGTCTTTTTAGCGTCTAAAATAGTGGTGAAACTGTGGCACAAAGGGTGAAAGTCAGCTTATTCCTGATTGGCACAGCCCTCCTCGGGGTCCCAATGTCGTCCGCCCTGGCTCAGACGGCGAGATTCAAGGCAGATGTTGACCAGGTGGTCGTGTATGCGGCGGTTTACGATGGGACAGGACAACTCGTCTCCAGTCTGACCAAAGAAGACTTTGAGATCTACGAGAATAAGATTGTTCAGGAGGTCACCTACTTCGGGCTCGACGATGTGCCCTCGACGGTCGGCATCGTCATGGACTCCAGCGGGAGCATGAGGGGCAAGAAAGATTTCGTGGACGAGGCCACCGACCTGTTTCTGGAAATGACCAACCCTGCCAACGAACTGTTCCTGCTGGCCTTCAACAACGATATCGAGATCGCCGAAGACTTCACGCGGGACATGGAAGATATCCGTGACGCTCTTTTCAACGTGATCGTCAACGGAGGCACCGCTCTCTACGACGCCATATACCTGGCAGTCGAACACGCCGCCGAGGGGAGCGAGCCGAAGAAGGTCGTCATTGTCTTTACCGATGGAGAGGACAAAGACAGCTACTACGAACTGGAAGAGCTCCTCGAAAAAGTAGAAGAGTCGGATGTCCAAATCTTCCTGGTGGCCTTCCTGGACCAGGACCTGCCCGATGACGGCGGGTTCTTCGGTATGTTTAAGTCCCCCAAGGAGAAAGTCGCGCAGGCGATGGCCAGCATCGCGGAGGCGACGGGAGGCAAGGCGCTCTTTCCGCAGAAAAAGAAGGACGTCGAGAAGGCTTTCAGGATGATTGCCAGCGAGCTCCGGAATCAGTACCGACTCGCCTACGTTTCGAACATCATCCAAGAAGAAGATGAAGAGGGGTGGCGATCGGTTCAGGTGCGCCTGCTTAACGCCAAAGAAAGAGGCCTGAGAGTGCGGGCTCGCAAGGGCTATCACGCGCAGTGACCCCGATCATTGACTCACCTGCCCGGCCAAACCTATGATGCAAAATCATGCCTGAAATAAGATCGAGCAAAATCTGGCACAATGGACACCTGATCGACTGGGACGACGCAACCATTCACGTGATGTCTCACGTTCTCCACTACGGCACCTCCTGGTTTGAAGGAATCCGCTGCTATCAGACGACGAGGGGATCCGAGATCTTTCGGCTCCCGGAACACGTTCGGCGCCTCTTCAACTCGGCCAAAATCTACCGGACCCGGATTCCGTTTTCTCAGGAAGAAGTCATCACTGCGATCAAGGACACCATTCAGGCCAACCAGCTGGAGGCCTGCTACATCCGTCCCATCGTCTTTCGGGGATTGGGAACCATTGGTGTGAATCCCTTCAGGGCAGCCGTTGAGGCCTACATCATGGTCTGGGAATGGGGGACCTACCTGGGCCCAGAAGCACTCGAGAACGGCGTCGATGTCATGACTTCGAGCTGGGCACGAGCTGCCCCCAACACTTTTCCCACGATGGCCAAGGCCGGCGGCAATTATCTGAACAGCGTGCTGATCCAGATGGAAGCGGCCGAACAGGGATTCTCGGAGGGCCTGGCTCTCGACGTCCAAGGCTATGTGAGCGAAGGCAGTGGTGAAAATCTTTTTCTCCTCCATGAGGGCAAAATCATGACCTCTCCTGCCGCCAGTGCTATTCTGCCCGGCCTCACGCGAGGCAGTGCGATCCAGTTGCTGGAGGAAAGAGGGCACGAAGTGATCGAGCAGCAGCTTCCCCGCGAGATGCTCTACCTGGCCGATGAGGTTTTCATGACGGGAACCGCTGCCGAAGTGACACCGGTGCGATCCATCGACAAGATCGATGTAGGAGACGGCCACCGAGGTCCAGTTACCGCGCAACTCCAGGAAGACTTCTTTGCCTACGTGAAAGGGGAAGTGGATGATCGGCACGGCTGGATGACTCCCGTCCATAGCCACCAGTCGGTCGAAACGACTGTCGGGTCTTGAGTTCCGACGAGCCGGATCTGAAGAAGATCCGCAACCACGCTCTGCGACTCCTCTGCAGACGCAGCTACAGCCAGTTTCAGCTCGAGCAGAAGCTTCTTCGACAGTATCCGGAGAACGAAGTAACGGCCCTGCTCGAGGAATTGATCGAGCGCCGCTTTTTGGACGATTCCAGCCTGGCCGAGGAGCGGGCGCTGATGCTCCGCAGCCGCCGGTACTGGGGTACTCAACGGATCAAGGGTGACTTAAGGAGGTTGGGGTTCGATGCTAAGATAGTGTCTCGTGCGACAGACCGGGCTGAGTCGGCATTTCCGTCCGAAGAGACGCTCGCGCGAGTGATTGAGAATTGGACCGGAAAGAACGGAGAACCGGGTTCGGTCGCCGGGCTCAAGAAGCTTTTTGACCACTGCCGGCGCCGCGGCTTTCCGTCTCAGATGGTTCGAGACTTGCTCGATCCTTTCTGGGGTCGCCTGAACGAGTAGGATCCATAGCGATCCGTGGTCCACCGCGGACTGCTAAGCATTCCACGCGAAGGACAGAGACTGTTATGAAGAGTGCGAGCGCAATCCGTGAAGAGTTCCTGAGTTTCTTTGAGGCCTGCGGCCATCGCCGGCTCAAGAGCGGTTCTCTGGTTCCTCACGACGACCCCACCCTGCTTTTTACCAACGCAGGCATGAACCAGTTCAAAGACATCTTCCTTGGGAAGGAGGAGCGTGACTACCGCCGGGCGGCCACCAGCCAGAAGTGCATGCGGGTCAGCGGAAAGCACAACGACCTGGAACAAGTTGGGCGCACTCCCCGCCACCATACCTTCTTTGAAATGCTGGGGAATTTCTCGTTCGGCGATTACTTCAAGCAAGGAGCCATCGATTTCGCCTGGGAACTCTGCACGGACGTATACGGCCTGCCGGGCGAGAGGCTGGTGGCCAGCGTGTTCGAGAGCGATGACGAGGCCTACGACCTCTGGAAAAACCGGATCGGTCTCCCGGAATCGCGTATTTACCGGTCGGGAGCCTCTGAGAACTTCTGGTCTATGGGAGACACCGGCCCCTGCGGGCCCTGCTCCGAGATCCATTGCGACATGGGAACGGTCTCCTCCGCTGCCGAAAGCGAGGGGGAACCCGATCCAGCTCGCTTCCTCGAGCTCTGGAACCTGGTCTTCATGCAGTTTGAGAAGGACCATGAGGGTCGGCAGAGCCCGCTGCCCTCACCTTCCATCGACACCGGAATGGGACTGGAGCGGATCGCCTGCGTCCTGCAGGGCGTACAGAGTAACTACGACACCGACCTTTTCGTGCCCATCATCGAGGAAGCTTCCCGGCTCACCCAGGTGGCTTACGGTGAAGATGATGGCTCCGATGTGAGCCTGCGCATTCTGGCCGATCACAGCCGCGCCTGCGCCTTCCTCGTCAACGACGGAGTCGTACCCTCCAATGAGGGCCGAGGCTATGTCCTGCGCAAGATCCTGCGGCGAGCCATCCGCCACGGCAAGATGCTGGGGACCGGGGAATCCTTCCTTTTCACACTCGTGGCACTGGTAGCCGATCTCATGAAAGACGCCTATCCGAACCTGGAGTCGAGCCGAGAGTACACCTCCCGCCTGGTCAAGGCCGAAGAGGAAAAGTTCAGCTCCACCCTCACTTCGGGCCTCCAGATGCTGGAGGAGATGTTCGAGACGTTGCAGAAAAAGAACAGCCGGGAACTGCCCGGGAGCCAGGTCTTTCGCCTCTACGACACCTATGGGTTTCCGCTTGACCTGGCCAGGGAAATCGCTGAAGAGCGCGGCTTCCAAATCGATGAGGCGCGCTTTTTTCAGGAAATGGAAAAGCAGCGGAAGCGGGCCCGCGCGAGCTGGAAAGGCGCCGAGAAAGCCGTGTCTGCTGTCTACCAGGAACTGGCGCAAAACGTCCAAGCCAGTGAGTTCACGGGCTACACCGAACTGGATGGAGTCGCGGGCAGGATCACGGCGGTTTTGCAGGACGGACACTCCAGGAATCGACTTGAGACCGGTGAAACAGGAGAAGTACTGCTGGATCGAACGCCCTTCTACGCGGAGTCCGGCGGGCAGATCGGTGACACGGGCCGCATGGGAACCGAAGACGCCCGTCTTCAGGTAACCGATGCTTACAGTCCGCTCCCGGGCCTGCAGGTGCACCGTGTCAAGGTTCAACATGGCTCTTTCTCGGTTGGTGACCAGGTTCGCTCCAGTGTTGACCTGGAACGCCGGCGCCACACGGCCCGCAACCACACGGCCACTCATCTGCTTCAGGCCGCGCTGCGGGAGACTCTGGGCGAACACGTGAAGCAGTCAGGTTCCCTGGTGGCTCCCGATCGTCTCCGCTTTGACTTCAGCCACTTCCAGCCGGTCAGTAGCCGCGAGATCCGGATGATTGAGGAGACGGTGAACCAGAAGATTCGGGACAACATCAAACTCGAGATTTCGGTCCAGGATCTGGAAGCGGCTCTGGAGGCCGGAGCGATGGCCCTCTTCGGTGAAAAATATGGCGACGAGGTGCGCACCGTGTCCATTCCCGACTTTAGCCTGGAACTGTGCGGTGGCACCCATGTCGGAGCCACCGGAGAAATCGCTCTCTTCAAAGTGATTCATGAGAGCAGCATTTCGGCCGGCGTTCGACGGGTCGAGGCTGTAACCGGACACGGGGCGATTGAGCGCTTCCTAGAATCTGAAGGTGCTCTGAATCGGCTTTCGGCTGATCTGAAGGTGGGACGTGACGGTGTCGAGGAAACGGTCCACCGTCTCTCCGACCAGCTCAGAAAGACACAAAAGAAGCTGGAGCGGCTTCAGTTCAGGCTGGCTCGCGAGCAGACCGGTGACGTGGTCGCGGAGGCACGCGAGATCGGCGGAGTCAAGGTGCTGGTCAAGCGTGTCGAGGACCTGGACAGGGCGGGTCTCCGATCACTGGCCGACGAGTTGAAGAACAGGCTCCGCTCCGGTGTGGTGGTTCTGGGAGCTTCCATCAATGGAAAAGTGGGCCTGGTTGCCAGCGTCAGCTCGGACCTGACCGGGCGCGTGCAGGCCAACAAACTGGTTTCGCGCCTTGCCAGGACGGTCCGGGGCGGTGGCGGTGGACGCCCCGACATGGCCGAGGCAGGGGGCAGCGATCCGTCCCAACTCGATGTTGCCCTGGAGCAGGCCTATGCCGAGGTCGAGATGATTTTGAAATAGGTTCTGGGTTCTAGGTTCTGGGTTCGGGGAGATTGGCTCCCAGTTGTCGTTGTCAGTTTGTCGGATTGATTTTTCTTCCAACTTTCCACCCCGCTGTGGCATCCTATACGGGTAACTATGCGAGGAATTGTTCTGATCGGTATCCTCTGCGTCTTCTCTGTGAACGCTGAGGACATACGCTCCTACGTCGACAAGAGCGGGACCCGTGTGCTCACTAACCTGCCCTCCCGTCAGTCCTGGAAGCCGAGTACCCCGGTCGATCAAAGCCGCCCGCTAAAACTGAGTTCCCGTAGAGAACAATTCCTGCCTCTCATCCAGGAAATCTCGGCCGAAAAGGGCGTAGATGTGGATCTGGTGGAGGCTATTATCCAGGTCGAAAGCAGCTTCGATCCCCGGGCCGTATCGGTCAAGAATTGCAAAGGATTGATGCAACTGCACCCGGACACAGCCAGGCGCTTCGGAGTCCAGGACGTGTTGGATCCGGAGGAAAACATTCGCGGAGGGGTGTCCTACCTGCGCTGGCTGTTGGACCATTTCGATAAGGACCTGCCCCGCGCCGTGGCGGCGTATAATGCAGGAGAGAATGCCGTTAGGAGACACGGTGGTGTCCCGCCCTACAGGGAAACGCGAAATTACCTCGACAAGGTCAATCGCCTCTACAGCCTGACTCGGCAGCAGAGTCGAGCCCCATCTCATCAGATTCACCGGATTGAAACCGAAGACGGGCGGGTTGTATTCACGAACACCCCTTGGGTGGTTGCCAGCCACTGAACCACGTGCCTTTTTTCACGCCGAGCAGCCAACAGAACCCGAGCGTCAGCGAGGGCTGAGTTGTAGCCGCGGCCTGCGCCCGCGGTGGTCTTAATCACCTTTCCTCGGTCAATTACCATCCAAATCAGAACCCGAGCGTCAGCGCGGGCTGAGCTGTAGCCGCGGCCTGCGCCCGCGGTTCTGTGGTCCCTGTCAGACCCGACAGACGATCCTCGCCTGGTAGCCAGCAAGAAGTGTGACGGTGCCCACCCGGGGACCGTCGTTGTGGTGCGGTAAGCTCTCACCTGGCCATTTGGGTAGCTCCGCTATTGGTGAGATATCAGCATGAGATTGGTGGTAGATCTTCTTCATCCGGCACACGTTCACTTTTTCCGCAACTTCATCGCGGAAATGCAGAGTCGTCGGCATGAATTTCTCATCACGACCCGGGACAAGGAATGCACGATCGATCTGCTGCGAGCCTATGACTTGCCCCATGTCGTCATCAGCAGACAGGCGAGAGGGCTGAGGCTCGGCCCTGAACTAATACTGAGGACGGGAAAGCTGTGGCGATTGGCCAGGAGATTTCGGGCGGATTTCCTGCTTGGCATCATGGGGCCAAGCATCGCCCTGGCGGGCCGGGCCCTCCCCGCCAGGACGGTCATCTTCTATGACACGGAAATGGCCAGGATGACGAACTGGTTTGCCTACCCGCTCGCAGACTTCGTTTGCACGCCCTCTTGTTACCAGGAAGACGTGGGAGACCATCACATTCGATACGATGGCTATCATGAACTGGCCTACTTGCATCCCAGTCGATTCGTACCCGACACTAATGTGCTCAACAGGCACCAGCTGGATACTGAAAGGCCCATCTATCTATTGCGCTTCGTCTCCTGGGAAGCCAGTCATGACGTTGGGGAACAAGGATTCTCGCCGGCAGCCAAGCGGAGGTTAGTGGCGATCCTATCAAAGCGGGGGAGAGTTCTCATCTCTTCCGAGTCTGCCTTGCCGGAAGATCTCGAACCTTACCGTTTCCGCTTGCCGGTTCAGGACATCCATCACGTCCTGGCCTTCGCCGATCTGCTGGTTGGCGAGAGTGCGACGATGGCTTCCGAGGCGGCTGTGCTGGGCACTCACGCCTTGTTCGTTTCCAAGACGGGACGAGGCTACACAGACGAACAGCAACAACGATACGGTCTCGTTCACTGCTTTACCGACAGGCAGGGAAAAGAGGCACTGGCCGCAGTCGAGCGCCTGATGACTCAGGTGGATCTCAAACTCGACGCCGAGAAACGTCGGAGAAGACTGCTAGAAGAGAAGATCGATGTCACCCGCTGGATGGTGGACTTTCTCGAGGACCGCGCCAGGGAAATCACTTGATTTTCTGCCGAGAACACAAATTGAACTTGTCGATTGCCTTGGACTGAAGGCACATCGCCCACTAGAGCCTGAGGCTGGATCAAGAGCATCATGTGCGGAATCTGTGGTTATACCGGCACCGAGATACCCGGCGTGCTCAGGGACATGGCAGAGCTGATTCGGCACCGGGGACCTGACGCAGGGGGCTTTTTCGAACGCCACGATATCCATCTTGGGAGTCGTCGTCTGCGCGTCCTCGACCTGGACGGTGGCGATCAACCGATTTCTAACGAGGATGGGAGTGTTCACGTTGTTTACAACGGTGAGATCTACAACTTCAAGGAACTTCGTTTGGGTCTCCAGGAGGCGGGTCACGCATTCCGAACCGATACGGACACCGAGGTGATCGTTCACCTTTACGAGGACTATGGGCTCGAGTGCGCGAAACATCTGAACGGCATGTTCGCTTTCGCCCTTTACGATGAGCGGCGGCAGCGACTTCTACTTGCCCGTGATCCGGTCGGTATCAAACCCCTCGTCTATTCCTGGGATGGATCGTCACTCATTTTTGCGTCTGAGGCAAAGAGCTTTCTGGCCCACCCTCAGTTCTCACAGGCACTCAACCCGGATGCGCTTCACCAGCTTCTGAACTTGCGCTTCGTTCCCTCCCCAATGACCCTTTTCAAAGGGGTCCAGCAACTACCTCCTGGAAGTCTCTTGATATTGGAAGGTGGGTCACTGGTTCAGAAGTCCTTCCACAGTTGGGATTTCTCCGACCGGACCTCGATTTCGGAGGCTGACGCGGCTGAAGAATTCCTGGAGACGCTCTCCCGAGTCATGAAGCGCCAGATGGTCGCCGATGTACCGGTCGGGATTTTTCTGTCGGGTGGAATCGACTCAAGTTCTCTTGTCGCCGCCGCAACCGAGGCGGGTCAAGGAAGCCAGCTCAGGACCGTTGCCCTGGGCCTTGGGGAGCCAACGGATGAACTCCAGGACGCTGAAATCGTGGCTGCTCACTTTGGCACAAAGCACTCCTCTTCAACTGTTTCTCCTGATTTTCTGTCCCTCTATCCCCGCGTCGTCTTCCATGCCGAAGCCCCAAAAGTCAATGCGGTTCAGGGTTATTGCGTGTCTCGCTTTGCGCGCGATCAAGTCACAGTCGCTCTTTCAGGACTCGGCGGAGATGAGCTTTTTGTCGGCTACGATATCTACCAGCATCTCTGGCCGGGTCGTTTCCTGATGGATGGGGTTTTTTCTGGAGTGTTGGGGAAGTTTTCTGGAGCTTTTGATCTCGCTGCTGGTTGGTTCGACCGGATGGCCGGCTTGCGAGGGGAGAACTTTCGCCGGGCCATTGAGCTAGTGGCGGCAAGCGATGATCCTCTGCGCTACTATTGCACTTTGCGAAACGGCTGGGATCTTCGCTCTGGCGCCTCTCAGAGAATCTATACACCCTCCTGGAATCGGCTCGTCTCAAGCACCACGCGAGATGCCTTTTCACCCTACTTCAATCGGCTCGACCTGCCCTTCATTGAGCGTGTCCAGTGGGCCGAGTTCCAGTCCAAGATGGTGGATGATTTTCTCCACAATGAAGACCGAATGTCGATGGCCAATTCGCTTGAGGTTCGGGTCCCGCTCCTGGACCTGGAAATGGTGAGGTTGGCCTTCAGCCTGCCCACTCGAGTCAAGTTCCGAAACCGCCGTCGAAAGGTGGTGATGCGGCGCGCACTGGCCCCACTCTTGCCCCCTTCAATACTGCGCAAGAAGAAACTGGGTTTCACTTTCAATTCCTATCAACAGTATCGTCAGGGGCTTCGAAGACTCTGCATCCGGGAACTAACCCGCGATTTCATAGAAGAGCAAGGCATCTTCCGATACGACTTTGTAGAATCGATCTTTCTGGAGAACCGGCACTGGCGCGAAATAGAGGAACGAATCCTTCACGGGCAGTAGCTGATGGTCGAAACAATACCAGCCCGAGAGTCCCGGAAAGACGCTCTCGACCTCCCGACGGCCTCCAGTCTGCTCGGGCCTCTTCGAGACACGCTGGAGTTCTCAAGAAGCCTCGACTTCGCCGGACATAACAAACATGATGCGCTGAACAGCCCGTTGCTGGGCCCGGTCCTGGGGTGGGCCCGGTGGCCACGACTCCTAGGAATCCAGGCCGTAATGCGTGCACCGATCAATCTTCGACCCTGGCTTCTGGTACCACGCACACGCAATCCAAAAGGTATCGCGCTCTTCGCCCATGCCCTGCTCGACCTGTACGCGAATCAAGGAAAACAGGAGGACCTGAGTGAAGCCATGAATCTATTGGACTGGTTACTGGAGAATCCTTCACAGGGCTTCCAGGGTCTTTCATGGGGATACCCGTATCCCTGGCAAGATGTGGGCTTCTTTGCTCCACGCCACTTTCCCAATCGCGTTGTAACCAGTTGGATTGGCCTGGCTTTTCTGGAGGGAGTTCGCCTGACCGGTGAGCATCGCTATCGACAGGCTCTGCTGGCCATGGCCGATTTCCTGACTGGCGAACCCAACATTCTGTGCGACACCGAAGAGATGAAGTGTTACTCCTACGTTCCCGATCCCACTGTCACTTGGGCTGTCATGGATGTGCCGGCTCTGGTTGGAGCGTTTCTGGCCGAGGCGGGCCAGCTTCTGGGCCGAACAAGCTACCAAGAAGAGGGTAAGCGTTTGATGAATTGGGTGGCAGACAAGCAGCAAGCCAGCGGGGCCTGGTTTTACACACATCCCCCCGGCGATTCTCACATTTCGCACGACAACTATCACACGGCGATCATCCTCGATTGTCTGGACCGCTACCGGGTGGCGGCTGGAGACGACGGTTTCGACGAGGTGTACTGGACCGGCCTGGAGTTCTACGAGAAGCGCCTGTTCACAGAGGACGGTGCACCCCGGTGGATGAGCGATCAAACGTACCCTCACGATATCCACGGTGCAGCTTCCGCGTTGCTTTGTCTTACCCGGGCGGCCACCAGGCGACCGTCTTATTGGCTCACAGCCAAGCGCGTTCTGGACTGGACCCTCACCCACATGTACAGCCGCGAGGGTCGTTTCTTCTATCAGAAGTCCAAATGGTGGACCAGGAAGTTCACTCTGATGAGGTGGTGCAATGCATGGATGTGCCGGGCCCTCGCCTCCATGCTGCGGAGCCTCGACCAGCCGGAACAACACCGAGAGGTGGTGTCGTGACCGTGCACAAGTCGACTTTTGGGTCTCCCCTTCTCCGCAACCCCAACCTCTCCTGGTTGGAGAAGGCGTATATCAAGACTTTCAGTGTTCCCGTCCTGGGCCTGAGCATCCGTGCCAAACTCTCTTGCCGGTTCCCAGCCGCTCGAGTGAGAGAAAGGAGTAAGGAAGATTGAGTTCAAACACACAATCAGGAGCCACCCTGAGTCATGTTCGCGAATTTTGGGAGACTCATATAAACAACGAGTACTACACGGATAAGGAGCGCGGAACAGCTGCATATTTTGATGAGATCGAGCGCAAGCGCTATCGCTGGCATTACCACTTGCGCGAACTTTTCGAGAGTCTCCGAGGTAGTTCCGGGCGACTGCTGGAGGTGGGGTGCGGAATCGGCGTTGACAGTGTCCAGTTGGCCCGGTGCGGCTTTGACGTTACCGGAGTCGACCTGACGGATTCGGCCATCGAAGTCGCTCGTCAGCACGCACGAATGCGTGGCCTATCTATTGTGTTCAGAGCTGGCAATGGTGAACGTCTGGATTTTGGGGACGAGACCTTCGAGGCTGTCTATTCTTTCGGCGTCCTCCATCACACACCCGACATCAGGGCCGCTGTGGCTGAGATCTACCGCGTGTTGAAGCCGGGAGGAAAAGCCTACGTGATGCTCTATCATCGAAATTCCCTGGTCAACCTGGTCCACTGGTTGTTCCACTTACCCTATGAATCCCCACGCGATTTGAAGGATGAGTGCCCCGTTGTATACACCTTCACGAGAAAGGCAGCCGCTCAACTCTTTCAACACTTCACACGCGTTCAGGTCGCTTCGGATTATCCTTTCACCTACGGTTTTCGATTTCTGGCTTCCTGGATTCCAAGGCCGGTTCACAAGCTTCTGGGCCGGTGGTTGGGGTGGCACTTGATGGTCAGTGC
Organism: Acidobacteriota bacterium; assembly: GCA_965248635.1. Taxonomy (GTDB): domain Bacteria; phylum Acidobacteriota; class UBA6911; order RPQK01; family CBDAPI01; genus CBDAPI01. Next base: position 3,339,499 of record OZ252114.1, read on the forward strand.
GACGCGCTAAGAGGATTCCAACGTGTGACAAATGAGCGCCCCTATCGCGAGGCTCTATTTGCGATGGCCGATTTCCTCACCGGCGAACCCAATGTTCCCTGTGACCCGACAGGGATGAAGTGTTGCTCCTACGTTCCCTCTTCCTCGGTCACCTGGGCGGTCATGGATGTGCCGGCACTGGTGGAAGCCTTTCTAGCCGAGGCCGGCCGGCTTCTGGGGCGAACAGACTACCTTGAAGAGAGCCAACGCTTGATCAACTGGGTGGCGGACAAGCAGCAACCGAGCGGAGCCTGGTTTTACAAGGATCCGCCCGAGGATTCTCACATTTCACATGACAATTACCACACGGCAATCATCCTGGACTGCCTGGACCGCTACCGGGTTGCGGCCGGAGACAGCACCTTCGACGTCAAGATCACATGCGAACTCACAAGGAGCAGCGTAGAAAACACGGCGAGACTCGCAACATTGAGGTGAATGCCGAAGCTTTCTAAACCAACATAGAAAATCCAGGCAACCAGGCAGAAGACGACGACACCCATCCCCACAGTCTCAGAAGGTAGAGTGGATCCCGCAGGGTCCCCACCATCACCTGAATGGCCCCTGAGGCTCGCTCGTACAACCGCGGCCAGAGATGCGTGACAAACTCGAGGCCGTACTCCTCGTATGCATGCACGATCACTTCGGTATCGGTGCGCGTGCGAAACACATGCCCGCGACTCGTCAGCGTTTCGCGTAATGAACGGAAATTGTAAATCTCCCCGTTGCAAATCGTCTGGATGCGGCCCGGCTCATTTGCGATCGGTTGACGTCCTCCCTCAACGTCAATAATGCTGAGTCGGCGCATGCCCACGGCCACCGGGCCTTCCATGAAAAAGCCTTCATCATCGGGACCTCGATGGATCAAGGTACGCACCATTGTTTGGAGGGTCGCCCGATCAATGGGCATGCCCTGGTGGTTCACGGTTCCGGCTATGCCACACATGGTCGCTTTCCAGCAGTGATGTAACCATGACGTGCGAGTCTAGGGCAGATCAAACAGGCCCGAGGCTTCCAACAGTTCCTGCTCAGAGGCACCCAAAAGGTGGAGCTGGAATGGAGTCTGCTCTGCACCGCCCACAATCTGCTCAAACTGGCGGCCGCACGCCCTTAAAGCCCAAAATGGGTGCCATTTCCTTGTCAAGTGAGGCGTTTCCGTGGCCGGAACCGGATCCAGAACCCAAACTGCCGCCCGAAAACGAAAGAAGTCCAAGGGGTGACGACAAGATCACCTGGTTCTTCAGCTATCTAACAGTGAGCCTGGCTGTTATTAGTCAGACAGGCTCCTAGCTTGCTCCAGGTTGCCGACAAACACCAGATCATGCCGTTTCGGAGGGTCCGGAGCGGGGCCATGACCGCTGAAATCGAATGCATTCGACTGGAACAAAAATACGGTCGGCCGTTGCGACGCCTTTTTGAGTCAGTACATCCCTGGATCGCTCCCCACGAATAAGGATCGCAGCGCAGCGCAGCAACAGCCAGAAACGAAGCGACGGCCATGGCCCCGGTCGTCGGGGTGACACTTCCCAATTCCCCATGACATGGCCTACAAGCCGCGCTCCTGTTAGAAAATTCACGAGCCAGGCGTGCAGACCATGGACCAGCATGGTATGGCACACCACGAGATCTGGCTTTCGACGGATAGAGATAAACAGGCCCACACCCAGTCGCCACAACTCCCGTAGCGGGCGACTCCGCCGCAGCATCAGAGGCACCGAATAACACGTGATCTTCTTCCCGGTGAGAGGCTAGGGACGCGCCACCAGGATCTGGCGGATCTCATCCATGTGCTGTAGGGGGGCAAGCTTCTGTAACTGTTTTCTGTCGAAATCACCACAGAACACAGCGACCACAATCCCCTCAGACAGGCGCGCGACCGGCGTGGCTGACACATCCGCAGCGCTTTGATCCCCTGGTGGCCGTGGGTCCGAGGATGAGAAGAAGGGAACAGGCGAGCCTGCACCGCGCATGAACATCGATACAGTATCAAGCAGGCGGGACACAGCGTCAATTCGGAAGCGGGTGCCGGCACCAGGCACGGTCATTACGCACCAGGAAAAGCATCCCGCAAAAAGCTCCACGCAGATCCTCTGCCAGAGTGAACCTTGGAATTCAGATAGTTTTCGAAGAACTCTGGTAGGCCGGCTCGGAGAGGTACTACAAGAGGGCAACTTGTGACCTTTCACAAATTGAGCCCGGGCTCACCACTTCTGCCGGACCCGAAGCGTATTATGATAACCGAGTCAGCTGTGACCAATTCGCCTATGAAGATGTACTGTTCGGACAGAGGTCGACCGGGAAATCGACAAACTGATCGCCATGAAACGGTAATCCAGCAGGCAATTTGGTGAAGACCGATATGGACACCACATGGAATTGTCAGACACACGCCACGCTCGCAACGATGCCCCTTGCGGCAAATGCCCGCGCTGTTGTCTGTCCCGTTACACCGACGGAAACGCCTGATTTTTCCGTGAGGATTTTATACCGGTGCCTTCGCATTCGGGTCAAAGAGGTGCTTGCATCCTAGGTTCACGAACATGAGCATCGAAGGTTCTCATTTGCAACGAAAGGTAAACCGGCCAGGGGAATACACGCAAGTTCATACAGCCGCACAGGATAGGAGTGATCGAGACAAGTCGGTAATCGTTCTCGCTAATATAACGAATATCCACGTCCACCGCTTTATCCGTCACTTTACGGCCAACGGCTGGCGCGTTCGAATCATTTCAATTCAACCGCCAAATGCAGAGAATCGCCAGGAGTTCGGGGCCTCAATTGTTAATTTACCCACATATTCAATTTACAACTTGGCAGTTAAGTTACCGTTCTTCCGATACAGCCAATACCACAACAGTAATTCCGGTGTTCGTTGGTTTGAACCCTATTCCATCGCGGCATTGTTCACCTACCTTTATTTGCTGTTCTCCATAAAACACACGGTTAAACAACAAAACGTGCAGGCGCTATTCTCTTTCTACCTCACCATGCACGGTTTTCTGGGGGCGTTGTCGGGCCATGGGAACCATGTCGCTTGCACCGCCGGCAGGGATATCGCTCTTCACAAATGGCCTACCTTGATGTATTGGGCCAACCACCCGGCCATCCTGCGCTACACCGTCAATCGATGCGCGAAGGTCATTGCTGGTGACCAACAATCCTTTGAACCGATTCTGAAGGAAAAAGGCTGTCGAACCGACAATGCTGTCTGGCTGAACCATTATGGAGAGGAAGCCGACAAATTCGCCATTGACGAGAACTCAATCAACGATAGATCACGTCGTTGTCGCTTTGTTTGTTCGAGACCCTTCCGCGCTGAATTTGATATGGACAATATTCTGCGCGCTTTTAAACGCTTGTACGACAAACAACCCGACGTTGAATTAATCCTTGCCACAGGAGCCCGCAGCGAAGCCAATCTAACTTTGATATATGAACAAATGGAGAAAACCGGTTGTCGTGAATTGGAGTGTATTGAAATCCTGACCCATATGCCCTACGACGATCTCCCTCGCCTATTATCCGGATGCGACGTTTATATTGACCCCATTAATATCCACAAATGGCCCGAGGCTGCAGATTGGGGTGTCTCCAGTTCATTGCTTCGAGGCCATGGCCAGCGGCCTAATACCCGTCGTCAGCCGCAGGCCAAGCATTGATTGGATCCTGCCCGAGGCATCGTACCCCTTTATATTCGAGGATTTCACCGAAGATTTGCCGGTAGCGTTGGAAAGGGCCTATTTTGCGAGGCATGACGTAGGTTTGAGGTCGACGCTCCGAGAATCTGTCGTAAAGAAAGCAAATTGGCATAAGAATCTTGCCACGATTGAGTCCCTGCTGTTGGCAAGGTCGCCGGAGTGACCTGCCCCCGGAAGCTGTCCCCGGACAACCAGTGCTCCGTGAGTCATCAACCGAAAGGCAGTAAGCTCGCCGGGGCCGAGACGTCCCGGGCTGGCTGATCGGGCGCCTCGGCGTGAGCGTGAGGTGTGGCAGGCCTCCCTCGCCAAAATGCCTTCTTCGCCCAGCATCACAGAACCAAACTAGCTGGACTCTCATAATGAATGCGCGAGAGCCAGGCGCAGGTCGATTTGGTAATCTGGCCCAGATAGCTGTATGAGAAAAGTACCTTTCAATTTGCCGTATATTGCGGGAATGGAAGTGCAGTACTTCAGAACCGCGTTGGAGTCTTTACGCCATTGCGGCAATCAAGGCTTCGGCCGGCGCTGTGTCGAGCTGCTCAAGACCCGCTACGGTTTTCTAGAGGTTTATCTCACTCCCTCCTGTACAGCTGCGCTCGAAATGGGGGCATTGCTTGGGGATCTTCAGCCCGGGGACGAGGTCATATTACCCTCCTACACCTTTAGCTCAACCGCTAACGCCGTGGTACTACGCGGCGCCAAACCGGTCTTCTGTGAGGTGCGAGAGAAAACGATGAACATTGACGTCGAGCAGATCCCATCGCTGCTGACTCAAAAGACAAAAATGATCCTGCCCGTGGACTATGCCGGCATACCCTGCGACATCGATGCGATTATGAGCATCGCCGACGAGCACCGACTCCTGGTGATGCAGGATGCCGCTCAATCCCTTCATTCCTATCACAGCAAGAATAGGGCCTGTGGCAGCGTACCTCAAATGGCCACCTTCAGCTTTCACGAATCGAAGAACGTTTCCTGTGGAGAAGGTGGCGCCCTGATTGTCAATGACCCTTCGCTCTTGAGACGAGCCTCATTCCTGCAGGAAAAGGGCACAGACCGCTCGCTGGTGTTACAGGGTGTCAGGAATAAATACAGCTGGGTCGACCTTGGATCCAGCTTTCTGCTATCGGATTTGTTGAGCGCACCCCTGTTAGCACAGTTGGAGATCGCCGATGAGATTGTTCGAAAACGTCGACCCGTGCTTCGAGCCTACGATTCTTTGTTCAGGTGCTATGTAGAAGAGGGATGCATATCTATACCTCATCTACCGGATAAAATTCAGCACAATCATCACGCCTACTTTGTGATCTTCGATTCCAATGAGCATCGTGGAAGTTTCTTGGATTTTCTCAGCAAACGGCAAGTTTTCCCTTACATCGGCTATCTCCCCTTGCACTCCTCTCCGTTTGGGCGGCGAATCGGCTACAAGCCGTCCGACCTTTCCCTGACTGAAGATTTAGCGGCTCGCATTGTAAGAATGCCGGTTTACACGGCGCTTGCCGAAACCGATCTTGATTACTGCGTCGAGTGCGTGGGCGAAGCCCTGGCCGATATTTATGGCCAGGCAACATGAACGCGTAGAGTGAAGCGTTATGAGGTCAACTGCGGCGCAAATACGACAACTTTACACGCAGCTGCAAGGCATTCTCTATTTCGAAGGCGAGTCCGCCGGTGTAGATTGTTTTCTGTCCTCGATCACTGATTTTAACCCCTATTATAGCACTGAAGAATTAAAGGAATGGTTGGCACAACTGAACACTTCCAAAATATTCGAGGTAACGCATCTACCACTGGCAGAACTCAAGAAATGGACCACCAATGAATGGACGGGAGACCTTTGCCATGAATCGGGACGCTTTTTTTCCATTCGCGGATTAAGTGTTACAACAAATCGAGGTCCCATCCCGAAATGGACACAACCCATTATCCATCAACCTGAAATTGGTGTACTCGGACTGATCACCAAGAAGATAAACGGTATTCTCTATTTCCTGATCCAGGCAAAGGCGGAACCCGGCAATATCAATACCTACCAATTGTCGCCCACTGTACAAGCCACGAGAAGCAACTACTCAGGGGTTCATGGTGGGAAAGCCATTCCTTATCTCAATTACTTTCTCCATGACAATAACGGCGCAACCCTAATCGATCAGTTGCAGTCGGAACAGGGGGCGCGTTTCTTCAAGAAGCGAAACCGAAACATTATCGTGCGCGTTGCCGATGATGAAGAGCTGGATATGTTGCCCGGCTTCCGCTGGATGACCCTGGGACAAATCAAGCAATTTATGCTGTTGGACAATACCGTTAATATGGATACACATTCCATCATTTCCAGCATCTCCTACGATCCCGAAGAAAAGACTTCCCACGAGGACGTGGTGGCTGACGACCTTCAGGACTGCATCAATAGCTGGCCCCTGGCAACAGCGCCTGCGGGCGATACCCAAATCAAACTCATGCTGTCGTCACACGGCAATAGCTACTCATTGCATTCCCTGGACGAATTGCTGCGAATCATTGCGCGGCAAAAATTTAATCACGATTTAGAGGCACGCCTTATTCCGTTGAACGAAGTAAAACATTGGCGCAGAACTACGACAGAGATTGTCCATGAGGACGCTCAGTTTTTTGCGGTCAAGGGTGTTCGCGTTGCTACTAACAACCGAGAAATCGCAACGTGGGATCAGCCCATCATCGAGCAGGTAGACCCCGGTATAGTTGGATTTATTCTCCAGGAAATCGAAGGCACTTTGCATTTCCTCGTACAACTAAAAGGTGAAAGTGGCAGTATGGATCTGCTGGAAATAGCCCCCACAGTGCAATGCATCACGGGAAGTTACCAACAGGGCACAGAACCACCCTATGTCGCCGAGATTTCATCGGCGAACAAGACCGATATTGTGGTGGACGCCATGCAATCAGAGGAGGGGGGACGTTTTTTCAGGGAGGAAAACCGTAACATTGTCATTATTGCAAATGATTTTCAAACACAGGAATCCGACAATTATCTGTGGATGAACCTCAGGCAGCTCAAACTACTCGTGAAATTCAATAATTTTCTCAACGTTGAGGCACGCAGTTTGTTGTCGATTTTGTAGGAGCAGGCTGTGAGCGTGATAAAGTTTGGCGTATTGGGATGTGCCGCGATAGCTCGAAAAGCCTTTCTGCCTGCCCTCCAGCAATCCCCCCACGCAGACCTGGAGGCTGTCGCCAGTCGATCCCAGGAAAAGGCAGATGAATTTGCCCGGACCTTCAATTGCCGTGCTGTCGTCGGCTACCAGAATTTATTGGATGATCAGAGAATTGATGCTGTTTACATAGCGCTACCTATAGGCCTGCACGCGCAATGGACCATCGCGGCAGCAAGAAAGAAGAAACATATCCTCTGCGAAAAAACATTCGCTAAAAACCTCAGGGAAACCAAAGCTGCTCTTGGAGCATGTGCGCAACATAATGTCGCTCTCTATGAGGGCTTCGCTTACGTTTTCCACCCTCAACACGATTATGTACGCACGGCCATTGAAAGGGATCTTATTGGTAAGCCCAACCTATTTGGAGCCAAATTTGGCTTTCCACCTCTAGATAGTCACATTCGCTACAGTGAAGCATTGGGCGGCGGCGCCCTGCTCGATGTCGGCACCTACACGCTACATGCAGCTCGCCGGTTTTATGGCCGCGAACCCATAGGCTGTCATGCGACCTTAGATAATGACGATCAGGAGGTGGACATTCAAGGTAGCGTTCTACTGGATTTTGGTGACGGTCAAACAGCACAACTGGCCTTTGGCTTTGCAAATCAATACCAGAACACCTATAGCATATGGGGTTCGAAGGGAATCTTAACCATCAAACAACGCGCCTTCTCGATCCCTCCCGATTTCTCCCCTGTGATCACTCTAGAGCGCCAGGATCGCTGTGAGGAGACAGTACTGGAACCCTTTGATCAATTTCTTGGTGAGATCAATGGCTTTTGCAATGGGCTTAAGGATGAAACACAGAGATCACTATGGCGCCAAGAGGTATTCAACCACGCAACACTAATTGATAGAGTGCGTGCATCCAGTAACGAAAGCCCTTAACACATTGTGTCACCAATTATTAAGCATCTCCTTGGCCTTCTCATTCTAGTTCTGGCAGCTATCTACCTGTACTTTTACCATGAAGAATTCACAATTCTACTGTCAATTGAGGCAGGGGAGATTCTCAGCATTGTACTTTTGAATTTCGCTTTCTTCCTTGCAACGGGTATCACGTTTGCACTGCTGGTTGCAATGGTCGGCGTACGCCTATCGGGCCTCGAAGTATTGAGCCTGACGTTTTTAACCAAGTTTTTCAATTATCTGGGACCACTCAGACCCGGGGCTGCAGTCAAAGCCGTATACTTAAAATCGGAGAAACACTTAAACTTTGCCCAATTCTCCGCCGTGTTAGCAGCTAATGCGTTTTTGATGCTGTTCCTTACAGGTGCCATCGGCGTCGTCCTCATCTTACTTTTGTGGAGCACCGTCGACATCCTCTCGATCGAGCTACTGCTGATTTCATCCCTGGTAACCTGCGGCGCAATGGTCCCCTTTATCGTCCCCATTCCATCGACCAACAAAACAAGCACAATCTGGCGCACCATCGACAACGCTTTCCAAGGCTTTGCGTTGATCAAATCCCAAAAGGGCATGATTCTTCTCGTGCTTCTGTCGATCTTACTTCAGTTTCTACTGGCAGCCTGGTTGATAGTCTTTGTGTATGCCGTAATCGGGCAGGACATATCTTTTCTGATGGGATTAATCGTGGGCGTTTTCACGTCACTAGCAAATCTGTTTCCGATTACCCCGAACAACCTGGGTGTACAAGAACTCGTTATGGCCTATCTCGTATCGGTAATGGGCATAGATTTTACCACCGGGGTGACTGGCGCTGCTCTGGCACGGGGAGGACATATTGTCCTAACCTTTACCTTAGGACCGCTGCTGGGTTCTTTTCTGCTGAGACAGTCTACGCTTCGGTGGTCTTCACTGACGGGCAAACAGAGGCACGAGAGTAACTGAACTTCGCCTTCGCGTCTCCAACTCCATGTCGCCTCTGTACCGTTCAGGAAATCATACAGAATGCTAAGAAACAACACCGCAGACAGGGACTAGAATGAAAGTCGTTCTCTTTGGTAATGGAGAAGCCGCCATCCTCTGTCTTTGGAAGCTACTTCGACGTAGAAGCGGAAAAGTTAGAGTTATCGCTCCCCCAGGAGCTAAACACCAGCCCTGGCATCTTTCTCTGGAAGAAGAATGTATAAAGACATCAGTTCCCTACAGTAAACCCAAAGAAGTAAATTCTAGTGAATCCATTGCATTATTAAGTGCCTTCAATCCCGACATAATGTTCTCTGTCTATTACACACAAATACTTGGCGGTAAACTATTACGCCTTTCCCAGTACGCTATTAACTTCCACCCGTCGCTCCTACCAGAGTATCGAGGAACCGCTCCGTTGATATGGACCATAGTAAATGGCGAACACAAGACAGGAATAACTGCTCATCAGATGACACTTCGAGTTGATGCCGGGAAGATCTATATGCGGCGTGAAATAGAGATATCGTCGGAGGATACAGGGTATACCCTGCATAGAAAGGCTTCAATAACTTGTGCGCAAGTATTCGATGAGGTTTTCTCATTGTTCCTGGATGGAAAGTTACACGGCTATGACATGGAGGGCAAAGGAAGCTATTACTCATCGAAAACTCCAGGAGTGAATAGATTAGATCCGAAAGAGCAGACTGTGAAGCAAGTTTGCAATATTGTCAGGGCGCTGGTGAAACCGTTACCCGGTGCTTATTACATTGAGACTGACAACAAATATTCAATTGATAAGGTCACTGTAGTGAACACCGAGAATGTTGAGGAGTCCAAAAGAGGAGAGCTTTTTAGAGAAGCTACAAACTTGTATCTCCAGTGCAGGGATGGTGTGGTCCGATTGGATGACTACTCTATCTCAGAGGTGAATAATGAAAATCCCGTTTTATGAGCAGTACATGGTGATGAGGAAAAATATCTCAGAGAGGCTCTTAACTCGGGAGGCTGAGCGGAGATAACGTGAGCCTGCGTCCAAGAAGATTCGTGCTCATCACCGGTTGCGCCGAGGCCGGCACACTCAGCAGAAGGTGGTTGCCAGGTCAGCACGGTGGTAAGGGAAGGATGACATGCTGAGAACAGAGAGTTTCGGGGGAATGCTGACTAGCGCCCTGATCGGGGCTCTGGCCACGCTTGCGCACGCCGAATTCAAGGAGGTCCTCCCCAACCTGCCCGATTACGAGTTGGTCCGGGTTGACTCGAGCCAGACCGCTCCATCCGGGGAGTTTCCGTCGGATATCGTGGAAGAGTACGGGTTTCTGTCCTTCACACAGTGGCGCATCCAGCCCGGCGCGGCCATTCTGGATGTCTACGAAATGATCGACACCCAGGCGGCTTATGGTCTTTTCACGATCTGGGAAGAGGACCGAAGAGACAGCGACCGGTCGCTGCTCATGGGCCTTGAGAATCGACTGATCGAAGGGCGCCTGGCCTTCTGGCGGGGGCACTATTTCTTCATTCTCCACTCTTCCCTGGCCCAGGAGGACTTTCTGTCCTCCTTTCCTCCGCTTCTCAAGAAGGCGATAGACGAGCGGAGTCTCCATCCTGTCAGCGTGTACCAGTTACCCGGGGATCACCTGGTCCGGCCTTCGATTCGTTTTTATGTGGGGCAAAAAGCCCTGGCAACGAATCCGGCCATTCCCCGACAACTCATCGGGCACCTGGGCTTCGAGGATCAGGCTGAGGCGACCATTGCCCGCTACGAGCCGGATGGCTTTCCGCTGTTGCTGCTTGCCTACCCCACTGCCTCCGTGGCTGAAGAGTACGCCGGCAGGATTCAGGACGCCCTCCAATCGGTATTCTCAGAGGATGGAATCTACATGAAGAGATCGGGCCCCTTACTGGGTCTGTTTCTGGGGCCCCTTGCTTCCGCTAACCCCGTACTGGAGGATCTCCAGTACACGGCGACTGTCGAGTGGGTGCATGAAGAAGATACACTACTCCGCGATCTGGAGCGCAACCGGGCCGAGATCGTCACTTTCTTCGGTCTTGTGACGAACTCCATCCTCTTTACCGGCATCTTTATTCTGGTCGTCCTCGCACTGGGAATCGGGGTCGGCTTTCTGCGCATGGCGCTTCTGCGTTGGTTCCCTGCCATGAGTCGTGGCGCCGAAACGATCTTCCTGGACCTTCAGGGTAGAAAGGGCCGATTTAGCCACCCGAGTCAAGATCGAAGAGACTGAAGCTGGGGAACTCGTTTTCCTCGAGAACCTTGCGATTCAAGTAGTTCTCGAAAAGCTCCTTGTAGGCCGTCTCGGAGAGGTACTTCCGGTAGACCCGCAACTCCTTGCGAACTGCTTTCTTGAGTTCCTTGACTGAAGCCTTGGCCATCCTCTCGAGAAGGGCCTCGGCGACAAGCCCGGCGACGTGACTCAGGGACTGGTCTACTTCCCTGTAGTTGGGATGGGCCTTTTTTCCCAGTTCCTCTCGCAGCCCCCGAAGTCGCTCGATGGCTCTGCGAAAGCTCTCACCTTCCTCACTCGAAAGAACTCCGGAGAGCTCGTTGAGCAGTTCATCGACTTGACTCTTCGTGAACGCGGAAGCTTCCGAGACCGGCTCCTCCTCTCCCGCACCCACGTGAGCCGTCTGATGCTCTTCGAATGCCTGTGTCACAGCTGGATGGCAGTAGTAGAGAGTCCCGGGTGACTTTCTTCCTTTGGCTGTAGAGCTCTCAAAGCTACGATCGATGCCTCTTAGCACAACATGTAGCGGAATCCCGCTATCTTTCCACAATTCAATCAGGCACCAGTCCAGAGGAGAGACGAAAAGATGGCGGCCCCGCTGCCGGGAAAAGTGTTCTTCGATCTCTGTGAAGTAGTTGAAGTAGTTTCTCAACTATTTATCTTTTGTAAACTGTTGAGAATGAAATTCTCTTAGGCCCAGAAGAGTCAGATCTTTCTCGACCTTCCGGATGTGGCGGGACTCGGCCGAGATGAGCGGTGCGAGTCCGCCCGTGGCGATGACCCGGGCCTCACCCAGTTCGGATTTCATGCGCTCAATGATGCCGTCAACCAGTCCAATATATCCGTAATAGAGACCCGACTGCATGCTTCCAACCGTTGACGTGCCCACCGCAGCCCGGGGCTTGTGGATCTCGATTCTGGGCAACCGGGAGGCGCGCAGAAAGAGTGCCTCGGCGGAGATTCCGATCCCCGGCGCAATGACTCCTCCCACATAAGCAGGACCGCTGTCTACCGCATCAAAGGTCGTGGCGGTCCCGAAATCGACGACGATCAGAGGAGGGGAGACGAGCTTCAGTGCAGCGACGGCGTTCACGATTCGATCGGCTCCCACATCGGAAACGGGCTCATAGCGAATCTCGAGCACTTCCTGGGAGATCGGATCCACAAAGTTCGGGGTCTGGCCGAAAAACTCCCGGGACAGCTCCAGGAAGCAATCGTTCAAGGGAGGAACCACGGAAGAAATGACCACGGATTCGATGTCGTGGGGAGAGATTCCCCTGCGTTCGAACAGGTCGGAAAAGAGAACCGTGTATTCGTCGGCTGTCCGGTCCCGACGGGACGCAATTCTCCAGGAACACGTGAGTTCCGACCCCCGGAACACTCCGGCTACGATATTCGTGTTGCCGATGTCGATGACGAGAAGCATCCCCCAATGATACCCGCTAATGCTTCCTCGATCGGCCAGCTGTCTGGCAGTCCGCGACGGAAGACTTGTAGGGCACGTTATCAAACCGTGCCGAACTGAACTCGGCAGGTAGCCTTCCTCCTTCGGCACGACCTGCTCCGACCTGGAGACACTTCAGTGCCGGAAGTGTCGGATCCCCGTGAACACCATGGCCAGACCGTGCTGATCCGCAGCCTCAATCACCTCCTGATCGCGAATCGAGCCACCCGGCTGAATGACCGCCTTGACACCGGCACGGGCAGCAGCCTCAATGGAGTCTGAAAAAGGGAAAAAGGCGTCGCTGGCCATGACAGATCCGGCCAGACTCAGGTTCGCCTTTCGCACCGACAGTTCCACGGAGTCGACCCGGCTCATCTGGCCGGCGCCGATCCCGATCGTCTGCTCGTCCTTAACCAGCACAATCGCATTCGACTTGACGTGCTTACAGACGATCCAGGAAAAAAGAAGATCCTTCATCTGTTCTTGCCCGGGCTCGATCTTGCTCACCACCTCCAGGTCCTCTGTCTTCAGATAATGGGCATCTCGATCCTGGGCCAGAAAACCTCCCTGTATTGAGCGCACGTTGAGAGGGCTGGAACTGTCTGATTGCTCCGGCATTTCGATCACCCGCAAGTTCTTCTTTCGAGAGAAACGCTCCAGCGCCCGGGAATCGTAGGCGGGAGCGATCACGACTTCTACGAAGAGCTGGCTCATTTCTTTGGCGGTCTCTTCGTCGACGCTGCGGTTGTAGGCAATGACCGATCCAAAGGAGGAAACAGGATCACATGCGAGAGCTTTGCGATAGGCCTTTGCTGGAGAGTCCCCCAGCGCCGTCCCGCATGGATTATTGTGTTTGATGATGCAGCAAGCCGGGCGTTCAAATTCCCGGCACAGTCCCCAGGCGGAGTCCATATCAACCAGATTGTTGAAGGACAGCTCCTTTCCCTGGTGCTGTTTTGCGGCCAAAAGACCCGCAGGCGGCCCCGACGAGTAAAGAGAAGCTCGCTGGTGGGGATTCTCACCGTAGCGGAGGGTCGCGCCCTGCTTCAGGTTCAGGAGCAGAGCGGCAGGCAGCTGGTCTTCCTCAGAGCGCCGGGCGTTCTCCATCCAGGTGGCGATGGCAGCGTCGTAAGCGGCCGTGTGCTGGAAAGCTTTAGTGGCCAGTTCTTGTCGGATGGAGAGAGGTACGTTTCCCTTCCCTGCCCTCATCTCGGCGATCACTCTGGGATAGTCTCCAGGATCGACCACTATGGTCACCGAATCGGAGTTCTTAGCAGCAGCCCGCACCAGGGTTGGACCCCCGATATCGATCTTCTCGACGGCTTCCTGGCGACTCACGTCGGGGCGGGCAACGGTTTTCGAAAACGGGTAAAGATTCACAACGACAAGCTCAATGGCACCGATGTCGTGCTCTGCGAGGGTCTGGCGGTGAGCCGGGTCTCGATGTCGCGCCAGGATTCCGGCGTGGATTCGAGGGTGAAGAGTCTTGACCCGTCCATCCAAGATTTCTGGAAAACCAGTCCGTTCCGAGACCCGGGTCACACTCACACCCTCCTCCTCCAGGGTCCTGGCCGTGCCACCCGTAGAGACGATCTGCACTCCCAGTTCTGTCAGGGAACGGGCGAATGCCCCGAGGCCGGTTTTGTCAGAGACGCTGATCAGGGCTGTTTTTATCACTGGTTAATGGTTACCGGTTACTGGTTATCGGTTACTGGTTGAAGGTTACAGGTTAAAGGTTAAAGGTTACAGGTTAAAGGTGGAAAATTTTCCCTAACCGGTAACCAGTAACGGCACGAGCGACAGCGAGCGGCATACCCGTATAATGTCCCTCGTGTCTAATTCTGTTTCGCTACGGCTGATCCCTGCGGTCGACCAGGTGTGTGCTGGTCCCGCCGTCGAGGCGCTCTTCGAGGAATACTCCCGGGTGCTGGTGGTGGACGAGGTTCGGCTCCAGCTCAACAACCTTCGGCAGGCCGCCCTTAGCGGTGATCTGGATCAGAAGGGGCTGGAAACTCGAATCAACAATCTGCCGGCTTCGGTCAGGAACTCCATCGAGGAGCGAATGGAGCCCTCCCTGCAGCATGTGATCAATGCCACGGGGGTCATCATTCACACCAATATTGGCCGGGCCCCCGTGTCCCGATCGTTTGCGGAAAAGGCCCTCCGGGTCGCCTCCGGCTATTCCAATCTCGAGTTCGATCTCTGCCGAGGCAAACGCGGGCACCGCGATCAGCTCCTCGAACAACGGATGATCAGACTCCTGGGCTGCGAAGCGGCTACCGTCTGCAACAACAATGCAGCTGCATTATTGCTCATTTTGAACACCCTTGCTTTGGGAAAAAAGGTTCTCGTTTCGAGAGGTGAGCTGGTCGAGATCGGCGGCTCCTTCCGGATTCCCGAGATCATGAAACGAAGCGGCGCTCTGCTCCAGGAAGTCGGAACCACGAACAAGACACGGCTGTCAGATTTCGAAAACGCTCTGGATGCCGACACGGGGCTGATCCTGGCGGTTCATCCCAGCAACTACCAGATCGTCGGGTTTACCCAGTCTCCTGTCCTGGCGGAACTGGCCCAGCTAGCATCCCGGGCCGAGATTCCCCTGGCCCACGACGTTGGGAGCGGCCTGCTATCCGACTCCAGCCAGCCGGTTCTGCAAACAGAACCGAGCGTGAAGGCTTCACTGGAGCAGGGGGTCGATCTGGTCTGCTTCAGTGGCGACAAGTTGTTGGGAGGCCCCCAGGCGGGCCTGATTGCGGGGAAGGCTGAGTTGCTGGGACAGTTACGCAGGAATCCCTTGATGCGGGCCCTCCGAATTGGCAAAACCACCTATGCTCTCCTCGAGCAGACACTCATCGCGTACGAGAACAATCGTGCCGAAGAGGAGATCCCGGTACGAAGAATGATCGCTACTTCTGCTTCTGAGATCCGGTCTCGTGCCGAGAGAGTCTTGAACACGCTGGCAGATACAGACCTGGAGATTCGCATCCAAGGGGCCGAGTCTCTGGTCGGCGGCGGATCAACCCCCGGCCGGGCCATGCCCACGGCGGTTCTCAGCCTGGATTCTGCCCGCTTCTCGACCAATCAGTTGGAAGAACATCTCCGTGCCCACCAGCCACCCATCCTGGCCCGCATCGACAACGACCGGCTTCTCATCGACCTGCGGACTGTGCTGGAGGGAGAGGAGGAGGAGATTGTGGCCGCCCTGAGAACCTTGTGATTCCAAAACACAGAACCCAGAACCTAGAACCCAGAACCATCCTTCCGGAGTGCTACATTGGCGGCGATCTGAATCGGATCCCACAGGGTCCCGAAGGGAGGCGCATAGGAAAGATCCAGTTGAGCCAGATCCCTAATGCTCATCTCAGCCGAGAGTGCAGCCACCAGGGTGTCGATCCGCTTGGCGGCGTGGCCACCACCGATGATCTGGCCTCCCAGCAGGCGCAGCGTCTTGCGCTCAAAGACCAGCTTGACATGCACTGGCTGCGCATCCGGGTAATAGGCTGCTCGATCGCGGGCCTGAATGCGAACCGAATCGGCTTCGAAGCCGCCACGAAAGGCCTGCTGCGAGGTCAACCCGGTTCGGGCCACCCCCAGGTTGAACACTTTTTCGATGGAGGTCTCCAGGGTGCCGGCGAACTCGGAGCGCATGCCGGCCAGGTTTTCTCCCACTACCCGGCCCTGCTTGGCGGCTGTGGTCCCCAGGGCTGAGACCACCGGCTTTCCGGTCACTCTGTGGATGGTTTCCGCGCAATTGCCGGCCGCAAAGATGCCCGCCAGGTCAGTCATTCCACGGCTGTTGACCTGAACCCCCCCGCTCATGCCAAGCGGAATCGCTGCTCGCTCCGCCAGATCCGTGTTGGGACGTACTCCAACGTCCACCAGAGCCAGGTCACAGGGGATGGAACCTCGACCAATCTCCAGGGCCCGGATGCGACCTCGTTCTTCCACGATCCCCGAGCCTCCCGTCTCCAGGAGAACCCGGACACCGTTTTTCTCCAGCTCAGACTGAACCAGCTCCGCCATGTCCCGGTCGACCTGGCTGAAGACCTGCCGCCCCCGCTCCAGAAGAGTCACCGACAGACCCAGAGCGATCAGGGCTTCGGCCATCATGAGTCCGATGTAACCGGCCCCGACCACGACGGCCTGAGGGCGGGACGAAGTCAGGTCACGAAGCTGCAGCCCATGCTCGAGCCGGCTGAAGGTAAGGAGACCGCCGACCTGGTGTTCGGGTACAAAGCGAGGCAATCTGGGGTGGTAGCCGGTGGCAAGAACCAGCTTTTCGTAGCCAATGACAGTCTCTTGACCGCTTTCCATTTCGACATATCGAATCCCTCGCCGGCCGGGCATGATCTCGGAGACCCGGGTCCCGGTCAAAGCCCGAATTCCCCTCTCTTCTTGCAGGCTCTCCGGCGTGAACTGAACCAGATCGGAGTGGCGTCCAACCACCCGGGCTACGTAGTAGGGCAGGCCGCAGATACTGTAGGAGATAAAGCGGCTCGCTTCCAGGATCAGGATATCAAGTTCCGGGTCCAGCCGCCGGGCGCGACTGGCCGCCGTCATCCCGGCCGCGTTTCCCCCGACTACCACGATTTGCTCGGACATCCGCCGAAATATTAGCAGACGCTGGGGAAACGAGGTCCACGTTTCGCGTTCAACGCGGACCGTTTACTGTTGACCATGGGAACCGTTGACCGTGGGCGTTGAGGAGAAAGATCAGCCTGACTCCGCCACTTCACGAATCAGCTGCTGGATCACTTGCGATATTTCTCCTCCCCGAAGAAATCCACAGCCACAGCTCGAGCCGTTGGGTGGGTCAGAATATTGTCCAGCATCCAAAATAGAGACCGGCCTTCCAATACCCCCAGCTCGAGGTAGCGCACATTCTCTTTGCCTCGGAAAGGCTTGAGATGGGTCTCCCAAGACGTGGGAGCACGCGCCGGCGAGTTGCTCGAAAAAATGAATCCGTCCCCCGAGTCCTGGATTGCCCCGGAGCCGCAGCCGCCGAGTAGCAAGACGAATCCCAAAAAGACAACCCAAAGCTTGCTCATCAAATTACCTCCAGAGTCAGATTAGCAAGTCGGCACCGATAGTGCCAGCCCCCGGGGGGACTCGAGGCTGGTGCTTCCCCCTTGCCACTCTTTCTTGCGTTTCTTTTCGAAGCCGCTTCGACAAGGACCGCCGCTACGAGTCGGTCGGGCCTTGCTCGTTTCCTCTTATGTGGCGAGCCCACCACTCGGCGGCCTGATCTCGATCCCAGCCACCCGCATCACCACAGGCGATCAGGCGCTGCTTCAGCTCCAAAGCACTGGACGGGCGGTCGGCAGAATCCTTTTTCAGGCAATCCAGAATGACACTCTCCAGGTCCCCCGGGATCTCCCGGTCGGTTCGCTGCGAGGGGGCCTGCGGCGTGGATTTGACGTGGTCAATGACAACTCCCATGCTCGAATTCCCGGCAAAGACCGTTTCTCCGGTCAGGAGCCAGTAACCGACACAGCCCAGTGCGTAGATGTCCGTGCCTGCGTCCGTTGAATGGCCCAGGACTTGCTCGGGAGCCATATAGGCCGGGGTGCCGGCAGTCATCCCCACCCTGGTAAGCCGGGTCTCGTCGATTTCGCTTCCCTCCCGCGCCTTGACCAGGCCAAAATCCAGGACCTTGAGAAAGTCCGAGACCAGTCCCAGCCGACAGAGGTACAGGTTGGCCGGTTTCACATCCCGGTGAATGAGTCCGCTCTCATGGGCATCGGCCAGGGAGTCGCAGGCCTGACAGAGAACGTGGATCGCCCGGGCCGCGGGAACGGGCCCGAACCGGTCCACGAAGGTCTCCAGGTCCAGACCGTCCAGCAGTTCCATGACGTAGTAAAAGGTCCCCTCGTCGGTGGTCCCAAAGTCGTACACGACGATTGAGTTAGGAGACTTGAGACCCGCAGTTGCCCTGGCCTCCCGCTCGAATCTGCGCAAGGTCATCTGGGTATCTTCCGTGGCCAGGTCTCCGAGCATTTCCGGGCGGATCAGCTTGACCGCTGCGGGACGGGCCAGCATCCGATGTCGGGCGCGCCAGACTTCCCCCATGGCTCCCCTGCCAATCCGGGCGACGAGCTGGTATTGGCCGAGCTTTCTGGCCTGGTGAGCCTCTTTGCGCAGGGCATTGATGACATGGGTCCCATAAACCGCTGAAACCGCACTGAGCAGTAGCATCAGGAGCGTAAGGCTCACCTGATCCGGGCTCAGCAGTTCAGAGAGACCCGGGTAGCGAAGACGCAACGCCATCCGAGTCAAGATCGGCAACAAGGCGATCAGACCAATCACCCTGGCAGCCCGCCTCCAGGTGTTGGGAATGAACATTCCGTAAAGGAGCATCAACCAGATATAAACAACTCCACTCTGCCCCAGAGAAGCCACCAGCAATTCCTGCCTTTCGTGATCTGCTATTTCGGATAGCACGATGAACTGGACGACTCCGGCGATGATGGCTGAAGAGAAGATCAGTCCCAACTCCAGGAAGCGAAGCATCTGGAGCGAGAATACTGGCTTCAGGTGCAGGAAAGCCGTAAGCCCGCCGGCCGTCACGAGCCCGATCAGGTGGGTCGGCATCAGAGCCACACCAGGTACGAACAGGGTGCGCAAAATAGAGAGGATCCAGGCGCCGGTCAGGACAACTCCCGCTGCCCTGAGTCGGGTCCGCAGCAACTCCCGCGTCTCCGCTCCCAGCCGGGGTCCTCCTCCTTTGACCAGTTCGGGATGAAAAGACCCCGCGCTGCTATTCTTGCTTCCCGAGTCCTCGATTAGAGTTTCACGAGCGTCGAAATTCAAGCCATGACTCCACCAGTCGGCGTTTCCCGAGGATCACGAACAGCCGAGCTCAAAAGAGCTTCAGAATCAGGCTGGAGGAAATCATCCTTGGAATCAGGGTTGAGGTTCTCAGCCGTCTCGGCATCACGTGCGACGTCGCCGGGATTCTACCATCTCGATTCTCGATCAGGTATCCAGCCGCCTGGGCGATCGCCTTCACAATCTTCGCCTGGTTGTTATAGACTGACCGCCTTGCCAGTGCCGGAGTGGTGGAACTGGTAGACGCGCTGCGTTCAGGGCGCAGTGGGCCTTGTGCCCGTGGGAGTTCGAATCTCCCCTCCGGCACCATCTCTATTCTGCTGTTGAAAATAAAGGGGTTAGCAGAGCGACAAGACCCATTTGCTAACAATTTTCTAACCAAACAGTAGAGACCCTAACTTCTCAGCGGCATCCTCCTGCATGTCCGGAAGAACATGCTGGTAGATATTCATGGTGATTTCCACTCCCTTATGTCCCAGGCGGTCCGCAACGACCCGAACCGGGACACCCGCCTTGAGTGCCAGTGTGGCGCAGGTGTGACGCATCCCATGAAACTTGATTGTCCGAACGCCCGCAGCCTCGATAATCGCCTTGAACTCTCGCTGGAGCATCCAAGATACTGTCATGGGAGAAAGGCCGCGGCCGGCCGCAGCTTTATCCAGTGGACCAGCTCAAGGAATAACAGATCTGCCTGGTGGAGGGCGAGTTTGACGCCCTGGCCCTGATCTCTCACGGCACCCCTGCCCTGACCGTTACTGCCGGAGTCACAACCTGGCCGCCGCGCCTGTCTGATGGGTTTCACGGGAAGGATGTCACGATCATCACCGATAACGACGACCCGGGACGCAAGGGAGCCAAGTTGCGAGCCCGAGCGCTGAGCACCGCTGGTGCCGTTGTGCGGGTGGCCATGTGGCCCGAGGGCAGACCTGCCGGGCATGACGTGACGGACGAACTACTCGAGCACGGAATAGACAGCATGCGGCGAATTATCGACCAGGCCATCCCTCACGTCGGCATCGAGGTTGTAAGCATGGCAACCGTGGAGCCGGAGCAGGTCGAGTAGCTCTGGTATCCGTTTATTGCTCGTGGAAAGGTGACCATCGTCGAAGGCGATCCGGGGTTGGGAAAGAGCTGGATTATCTTGGCCGTGGCATCGGATATCAGCCGGGGGCTACATCTCCCGAATGACGGCCCACGATCTCGATGTGAGTCAACGTTACTGCTGACGTGTGAAGACGGGGGCTGGGAGACACCGTCCGGCCCCGTCTGGACGCCCTGGGGGCCGATGTGGCCAAAGTGAAGGCAGTTGCCCAGCCATTGGTCTTTGATGATGCGGGGCTTCAAGGAATTGAGAATGCACTCAGGGCATGGAAGTTCGATTTGATGATTATCGACCCGCTGGTGGGCTACCTCGGGGGGTCCGTTGACCTCCACAAGGCCAACGAGGTGCGGGTGGTCATGGCACGGCTGGCGGATCTGGCTCAGCGTTATCGGTGCGCTGTGGTGTGCATCAGGCATTTAACGAAGGCTACTCGCAGTAAATCTATTTACAGGGGGATGGGCAGTATCGACCTGACCGCTGCAGCTCGCTCTGTTCTTTTGGTTGGGAGGCACCCAGAGAAGGGCCGGGGGTTGGTTCATATTAAGAGCAACCTGGCACCCCAAGGCCCTGCTATCGAATACAGCCTCGATGCCGGCCAGTTTAGATGGACTGGCCTCAGCAGTCTCACGCCCCAGGACATCTTGGCGGACGAAGCTGAAGCATTCCTCACTCAAACCTTGTCCGATGGCCCGGTGCCTGCCAGGCAAGTTTACGACCTGGCCGAGGCGGAGGGTTTCGCTGAAAAGACAGTGAAGAGGGCGAAGAAGAAGCCGCTATGTTCCCGCTCATTGGGCAGAGTGTGACCACCGCACAGGGCTACCGGTCAGCTGTGCGGTGTCTTCCGCAAATATTGCAGAGTGCAGCTCCACCGGACGGGAGCGGTAGTACTCCACACACCTGAGCACCTTGTCGCCCTGGCGGTGAGCGAATTCATGGAGGAGCTGGCAGCATGAGTAAGTCGGAAGTTCCAAAGCAGGTGCAGAAAGTCTCAACCAAAGACCCTCTATTTAGGCGGAACCGGGCTGGCCATGCTAACTTGGTCTGACTTGGAAACAGATTCTAATTCCTGGAGGAGAAGGCAGCCTATGCAATTAGGACGGAATGGAGGAAGAGACAATGTCTGAACTCGACCGCCGAGACTTTGTCAAACTGGGTGCGGCCACGGCCGCGGGCGCCGGCGTGCTGGTGCGATGTTCCAGGGAAGAGCAAGAAGTTCCGGACACGCTGGACCTGGCTGAGCGGGCCGGGCTGTCGGTGAATTCCCTGATGAAACCGTTCGACTGCGACGTTATTGTAGGCCGGCGTAATGTCATTACAGCCGATAGTTTCTGGGAAACGGGGCAGATCCTCGAGGCCATGGCACGTTTTGAGATCATCCAGGCGCTAGTCTACCACGCTGCGTCCGAGGAGGTTGATCCACAACGTGGCAACGAATGGGTCGGTGAAGAGGCCGCTGAAGCTGGCGCCATGAGGCCATCGTGGGTCCTCAGCCCTGCTATCCGCGGGGAATGGCCTGAGCCGGGACAGATCGTGGAAAGCCTGATCGGCAGCGGGGCACGCGCGGCCCGACTGTTTCCGCATGCGCAGTTCTTTCCGCTTTCAGTTTTCATGCTCGATGATCTGCTGGCGGGGCTGGAGCAGCACCGAGTACCACTGCTCGTACACGCGGCCACGACCCACACCTGGAACGACCACACGGACTGGCGTGGGCTGGAGGAAATCTGCACCGCTTTCCCCGGCCTCCCGGTGGTGGCCATGCGAGTCGGCCTGCGTGTTACACGCCCCCTGTACCGGATGCTGGAGAAACTGCCAAACTTTCACTACCAGCTCAGCGCGATGAACTGCAATTTCCGGGGTATCGAGGACGTTGTATACCATTTTGGATCGTCCCGGATCATTTTTGGGTCCATGATGCCCGTTATCAGCCCGGCTATTCCGTTGACCCAGATTGCCTATGCCGACGTGACGGATGAAGATAAACGCAATATCTGCGGTGAGAATCTCCGGCGCCTGACAGGAGGAATCATCCTGTGAGCCTAGCAGAGATGGCCCGGAAAGCCATGCCCCTGTCTTCGGAAATAGTTATCGACGCCCATGCACACGTGGGTCCTTTCGCCAGTTACTACATCGCCGGCAATACGCCGGCCGGGATGGTCGAGGGTATGGACCGCATCGGCGTGCAGTCCTGCTGGCTGTTCCCCTTCATGCTCGGGTGCGAGTGGAAGCGCGGCAATGACGATGTACTGGCGGCAATGAAGGCATTCCCGGAAAGGTTCTGGGGCCTGGCCTGCATGTCTCTGAATTACCAGGACGAACTCATTCCGGAACTGGAACGTTGCCTCGAAGCCGGCTGCGCTGGTGTCAAACTCCATTCTGGCTGGAGCCGATTCGACCCGGACACCGTGGACATGGACAATCTTCTCTCCTATCTCAACGAATACGGTCTCGTGTGCTTCTCCCATAATTTTGGATCCCCGGAAACTATCGCGCGTTATGTCAAAGCATATCCCCGGATCACTTTTGTTGCCGCACATTTTTCCCGACACTATGCAGGTGTCGTCAACAGCTGTGACAATCTGTTCATCTGCGCGTGCACGCCCTGGGGCATGGGCGACCTGGAGGCTTTCGTGGCCGAAGTCGGCGCCGAACGTGTGCTGCTGGCCACCGATTTTCCCTGTCTGGACTTCGCGACTGGGCTGGGCCCGGTCCTGTACGCCAATCTTCCAGACCAGGAGAAGCGGCTGATCCTGGGCCTGAACGCCAGGAAAATCATGGATAGAGTGAATCGGAACACCCGTCTCTGGCGCGAATCCAGAGACCGTGCCGCACGAAAAATCGTACCAGAAACGGAATAAGCAAATGGCAAAACTCGCCTTAGGAATAAAGTTTCGCGCCATGGTAGTTCTTCTTCTGTGTATAGGTTCTCTCGGGCTGGCCCAGACCTACTCACAATTTGCCGTGGGTAGCGGCTTTTAGGTTGTCCTGATGATTAGCAACGACTCGGACGAGGAGTGGACTGGCGAAATACTTATCCGGAAAGGCGCGGCCCAGGATTGGGATACCTTCTTGGTAGTCAACGGCGAGGTTTTCCTCGAAGGAACGGGATCATTTCCCGTGAGCATACCTCCCCAAGGAACACGGGAATTCGTCTTTGCTGGCGACAGCGAAGCTCGGGCAGGGTATCTCGAGGTGGATGCAAGCCTGGAGTCTCTATTCCTCGACATTGCACTTGCCTTCTTCTACAACTTCTCGGTGGAAGGGCAATTGGTCGATTCCACCGGAGTGCCTGCGTCGGACTTTGGGGGGCGTGAGTTCGTTTTTCCGGTTCGCAGGAGCCAGCGTGTCGATACCGGAATGGCTTGGGCTCCCCGGTCATTCTTCGATGATGGCGATGAATTCAACGTAATCCTTACGCTGTTCGATTCCGAGGGGAACCAGGTTGACCAGGTGATTAGGCGGTTTACTGGGCATGAAGCGTTCTTCTTTGGTCAGGCATTTGACAGGGTCCCAGACGAGTTTTTGGGTAAGCTCTCCGTTGAGGCAATTGAGTCTCTA
This sequence comes from Acidobacteriota bacterium, assembly GCA_965248635.1. Taxonomy (GTDB): domain Bacteria; phylum Acidobacteriota; class UBA6911; order RPQK01; family CBDAPI01; genus CBDAPI01. Next base: position 3,363,468 of record OZ252114.1, read on the forward strand.
CACCTTACCGTGCTCAGACTCGAGACGACAGGAAACGGTTTTCAATTAACTTCCGTGCCACCTACTGAGATTTTCCAGCACGCCGGAGCCCCGCTCTGAGCGCCTCTGGCTTCTTCTAATCCATTTTCTTCCAAGGGGGGTAGGGGGCGGACCGGGGGGGAACATTCGCGCGCGCAGGCGCAAAATAAAATTTGAAAAATGATGCGAGGTCGAAAACCGAAGCCCACAGCCCTGAAACTCATCACGGGTGAAAGAGAAAGCCGGATCAACCGTGACGAACCGGACCCCCAGGGCGAAGTCAAAAAGCCAGCCTTCGTCAAGCACGGGGCAACCCGGATCTGGAATCAGTACGCGCCCGAAATCGAGCGCATAGGTGTCCTCAAATCGACGGATGTCGACATGTTCGGAGCCTGGTGTTGCCTGATGGCCGAGTTCCGGGAATCGCCCCGGAGTTTCAATGCGGCCAGGTTTGCGCAGCTGCGGGCCCTGGCATCGAGTTTCGGTTTGGAACCCAGCTCGCGATCGAGAATCAGCGTGCCGAAACCGAAGAAAACCGATGGCGCAGAAGAATTCTTCAGTTGATCCCGTCGAGCGATATGCCCGCGATGTAACGGCGGGGCGAATCGTGGCGGGGAACCCCGTGCGGCTAGCCTGCGAACGACATCTGAAGGACCTCAAGGACGGCCACGAGTCGCGGCTTGAAGTGGGAGTGGCCTACAGCGAAGCGGGTGATTGAGTTTTTTCCCCGCTTTTCTCCGACTCAATGGTGGCGAGTTTGAGGGAAATCTTCCCATTCTTCCACTTTATCGCCCTCCGGCAATATCGATGTTACCAGGACCGGAAACGCTAAGGCTATCCGCCGCTGGCGGATTACGCCACGACCCGATCGTCCCTGGGAAGCAGCGTCCTGCGCCGCGACGAGCCGGAAACCGGCCCCGACTACTCAGCAAGAAAAGCCAAGGACTGAACCTGCGCCCCGGGGGAGCGGTTCCGGCTGCTCTCCCGGGGATCCAGCAACGGGGAGAGGCGGGCTTTTTGCTAACCATTTGCTAACGAACTACCTGAAAACAGCCAATATTAGGCGGCATTAGGGTGCTCTGGTTTGGCCCGTAATGGCTTGCTGAATAAAACTTTACGGTATTAGGCGGTTTTTCCTGATATTGGCCTTGCAGAATCTCCCCTCCGGTGATTTCGCTATCGTAAATGTGACCCGGATTGGGGCGAGTGATCGAGTAAAAGTGACCCACCCCAATCAGACCTCTGTTCTAGTTTTGTTCAAAAGCAAAACGAACAACTGGAACGGAGGCCGGAGTGATTGGGATGGACCAGTACGAGCTTATCAGAACAGCCCACCGCGTATACGGAAAGAGCATCCGAGAGATCCGTCGGGAGACAGGTCATCATCGGGAAACGATTCGCAAAGCCTTGAAAGGATTGGAGCCCAAGTACCGACGCCGAAAGCCAACCAGATGCCCGGTCATGAATCCGGTGGAAAAGATCATCGAGGGCTGGCTGCTGGGAGACCGGGATCGGCCGCGGCGTCAGCGTCACACGTCTCGCCGGATCTGGGATCGGCTGGTCGAGGAGTACGGATTTGGGGGAGCCGAGTCGACGGTGCGGCGCTGGGTGCGGGAGTGGAAGGCGGCTCACGGCTACGGAGGCAAGCAGGCGGTGGTTCCACTGGACCCGGAAGTGGCCCGGGAGGCAGAAGTTAGACTGGGGGACAGCCTGGGTCGAGATGGCAGGGGAGCGGCGGATGGTGAAGCTGTTCATGATGCGCTCACGCTACTCGGGCAAGGCCTTCGTGAGAGCCTATCCCTGGGAGCGTCAGGAGATGTTCTTTGACGCCCACATGCGAGCCTTTGCCTACTTCCAGGGGATCTTTCGGACCCTGGTGTATGACAACCTGAGCCCCGCGGTGAAAAAGATTCTGCGGGGCAAGAAACGAGTGGAGCAGGAACGCTTTGTCTCCTTTCGCAGCTACTACACGTACCAGGCCCGCTTTTGCACTCCGGGATTAGGCCGAGAGAAGGGTGGAGTGGAGGGCCTGGTCGGCTTTGCGCGGAGAAACTTCCTGGTGCCGTTGCCCCGAGTCAAAGACTTCGAACAGCTCAACCAGATGCTCTTGGAACGCTGCCAGAAGTATGGCAGTCACCGGATTGCGGTCCGGGAAGATGATCGAACTGTCCAGGAGCGATTCGAGTCGGAGAGATCGCGACTGCTGCCCCTGCCCCAGCGCCCCTATGACAACTACAAGCCGCTGCGAGTGAAAGTGGATCTCTACCAGACGGTGCGAGTGGACCGCAATCGCTACTCCGTGCCCAGAGCGTATGTGGGTCGCTGGGTGTGGTCGCATGTGAGCTGCTGGAAGGTGGAGGTGTTTGCAGAGGATCGGAAGATCGCCGAGCACGAGCGAGTTTTTTCCAACAGCAAGTGGAAGATCGATTCGCTGCACTATCTGGATCTGCTCCAGCAGCGGCCTGGATCGTTTGAAAGTGCCCGGCCCATTCTGCAGTGGCGAGCCCGCTGGCCTGCGGACTACGAGGTGCTGCTCGCCAGGTTGCGCAGCCGCCTGGGCGAGAACTCCGGCACTCGAGAGTTTATCGGCATCCTGGGCTTGCATCAGCGCTATCCGGAAACACTTGTCGAAAAAGCAATTACCCGGGTGCTGGAGCTGCAATGCCCGAGCCTGGCTTCGATCCGGCACTGGATCCGCTACCAGGAAAGTTCCAGCCGCTCGATCAAGCCCCTGCCAGCCCAGCTGATTCCGGGGATCACGGACCGTCGGGTCGAGAGGATGGCTGTGGCGAGCTTCAATGCCTTGCTGGGGAGTAGGCGATGAGCCGCGCCAGTGAAGCGGTATTGCTGAAGGATCACCTCAAGGAGCTGCGGCTGCCTACGATGCGGCGAGATTACGCCGAGTGTGCGCGCCAGGCCCGGGAAACGAGGGCCAGCTACGAGGCGTTCTTGCTGGATCTGGTGAGCCGGCAACTCGAGCAGCGTCGTGCCAATCAGCTGGAGCGCCGGCTCAAGGAAGCGCGCTTTCCGGTGATGAAAACGCTGGAGAAGACGGATCTCGCACTGTGGCCCACACTGGACGGGGTCGAGGTACGGGAGCTGACCGAATGCACTTGGATCAATGAGCGAGAGAACGTGGCTTTGATCGGCAAACACGGTACGGGCAAGACGCATGCGGCCACGATGCTGGGAGTGGAGGCCTGCCGGCGCGGTCACCGGGTTGGGTTTTACAGTGCTTCGGGCCTGGTCAATACGCTGGTGGAGGCCCGGGAGGAAAGACAGCTGGAGCGAGTGTTTCGAAAGCTCGATCGCTTTCACCTGATCGTCCTCGATGAGCTCGGCTACATCCCGTTTTCGGAAGAAGGAGCCCAACTGCTATATCAAGTCTTTTCCAATCGTTACGAGAAGGCTTCACTGCTGGTGACCTCCAACCTGGCCTTTGCCGAATGGACCCGGGTCTTTGGCGATGCTTCCCTGACGGCGGCCCTGCTGGACCGGCTCACCCATCGCTGCCAGATCTACGAGTTCGACTGGGAGAGCATCCGTCTGGCCGAGAGTCTCAAACGGCAAAAGAAGAGGCGCCGGCAAAGAGCCAAGTCGAGGTCAAAATAGCCTTCTGGGTCCCCGGAAGTGTCTCCTGACGGCCACACAAAAGCTATGTCGCCTCGACCGCTGGGTTGGATATCTCCAACAGCAGAGACTTCAAGGGGGTTAACGGGGCGAGTAGACCACTCAGGGGACCGGGTTGAGTCGGCCGCCGAGAGGGGCACTCCGTTCGGGCTCGCCCTCACTGCGTCCCCTCTCTCAGTCTTCAGGAACTCGAGGAGATCGTTTCCCAGGATCAGGATGGCCCCTTGAAAGAGAGATATTTCGCAAATATCAATCTGTCCGGTGCTGCGGACAAGGTCACGACAAATATCGATTACTCCCAGGTCGCTCTCCGTAAGCTTCCGCTAGACTCGTTTGATATTGTCTATATCGATGGATCACACGACGAAAGCGATGTATTTGAAGATGCAGCTCTTTCCTGGAGGCTCCTCAAAGAAGGCGGTATTCTCATTTTCGATGATTATCGCTGGGTTCGTCACGGCCCCGGCCAGGACCCCATAGCCTCGCCCAAAGTGGCTATAGATGGATTTTACCGGAGTTTCGAGCGCCAGTTGGAGGTCATCCACAATTCTTACCAGTTGTTGCTGAGAAAGAAGAACTCGCCAGAATAACTACCCTCCAACCTGGCCGGTCTCGATGCGTGTGAAGAGTACCTGGGCTCTGGGCCGTGACACGTGGCCATGACTCATCCCGAAATATTTCAGCAACGCTCCTACCTGGAGACCAGAGGACACCTATGAACACGCCCAATCCCTCTGACCTCGCAGGAAGTGGTTTCTTCTCCAGGTATCGGAGGGAATGGGTGCTGCTCCTACTTTTGATCTCGGTCCAGCTGACTTTCACCCTCTTCGTCACGGTGCCGGGCCACATTTCGATCGACGAAGGCACGTACCACATGATGGTGAAGAACTTTGCGCGAAGCGGGACTCTAGAGATCTGGAATGGCTACCAGGAGTTCTCTTCGATTGAGCTTCAGGCGGCCAGCAACCTGCGCTCCCACAACGGCCGCCTGGTTGCTCAGTATCCCTATCTGTATCCTGTTCTTGCTACTCCCTTCTACTGGATCTTCGGATACCTTGGTCTGTTCCTTGTCAACTCGCTCGTCTTTCTTCTAACGGTCCTGGTCTGCTATGCCCTCACCCGTTCTCTGTTCGGGGACAGAAGCCTGGCCTTGAACGCCTGTTCCATTCTTGTCCTGGCAACCTACCTCTGGGAGTATTCCCAGGCGGCCTGGCCGCACTCAGTTACCGTACTTTTTGTTACCGCAGCCGCCTACTGCGCGGTGCGTGGTCTGAAGCTGAGCCGGGGCGCCCGCTCTCTCTATTTCCCTGCGGCGGCCGGGCTGCTGATCGGGTCAGGTGCGGGAATCCGGCTCGACGTCATTCTGGCAGCGCCGGCCCTGGTCATGGCTCTGGCGCTCGCCCCATCCCAGAGAATCAAGAAAGGACTGGCTTTTTGTGCGGGACTGGGCCCGGGCCTGGCCACCTTGTCCGTCACCAATCACTTCAAGTTCGGTACCGTCTCGCCTTTCAGTTACGGTGGAGGAGGAGATGGAACATCAGGTCCCGCTGTATATCTCCCCCTTGTCCTATGGTCGCTGGTCTTGCTGTTCGCCATCTGGATCAGCCGGAAAGCAATCGCGCGCTGGCAGCCCGGGCTCAAGAACCGGGCCGTTCTCGGTTTCTCGGCAGCAATTATGGTCGCGGTAGCTCTTATTGGAAGCAGTGCGGGTCTTCTATTCCAGCTCTTGTCGGGATCTCTCCAACTCCTTGTGGATCTACGTTTTCGGGATCCCGACATCATCGAACCGGCAATGATTCGGACTGCCAGTGGAGCCATAGTTTATCTTAATAGTTTCAAGACGTCCCTACTGCAAAGCTGTTCCTATTTGCCCATCGTGGTGCTGCCCCTGTTTCAGGCAATCAAAGGGGTGCCCAGTCGTCCAGGCGTGGCAGGTGCTGCCCTTCTCTACCTATTGCCACTGAGTTATTGCGGGGTTTTCTCTTTTTTTGCCTGGCACGGTGGTTTGTGCCTGAACCTGAGATATCTTCTGCCCATCCTGCCTTTCACTTCCATACTGACCGCCTGGGCGTGGCGAGAGCTGAGCAGGGGGCGAAGAGGAAACTGGCGGCGATCAGTGACGTTCGTCGGGCTGCCGACCGTCATTCTGTTCAGCCTCTTTGCTCTCCCCAACACCGGAGAACTGACTCCCGCCCATGAGTTCTGGCTTTTGACGTTCCCTTTGCTGGTTGCCGGCCTGATCTCCGCCCTTGTCGTCTTTCACCTCTTGATTTCACAGCGGAGCCCCTGGATCTCGAGGCTACTGGCAACTACCGTGCTGGGAGCAATGTTTTGGTCGGGCCTGGTTGTTTTCACCTATGACTATCCACGCTCAGCTCTGTTTCGCTACTTCAATTCCAGGTTGTCTGACTCTCTGGTCAGGTTTGTTTCCCCCGACTCGCTGGTGTTCATGGACGACTACAACTATTTGGGTTTGCTCGAGGTTGAGCGTGTACGTCTGGCAGTCCCAAAGGCCTCCCGCGAAGAACAGTCAAATGATTTTCGAGATTTCAAACCATTGATGGACTACCATCTAACCCGAGATCGGAATGTCTACGCTGTGTTCCGACTTGAGTTCTGGAAAACGGTCCGGCAGCGCGGGTTGCTGGACGGCATTCCCATGCGGACCTTGTGGGAGGACAAGCAGTTTCGGCTGGCGCAGTTTGCGCTTCCAGAAAAGGAACATTGAGGAATCGCGGGCTGCCGGTCAACTGGTGAAGGCGCCGATATGCAGATGTCGGTGGGTTAGTGGGCAGAGGGTGCCTCGGAAATGAGAAATGACGGACAAGTCATTGGCCGCTGAATCTGTAAGACATAGTGCTCGGACAGGAATCGACTGGCAGAGTCGCTACGCAGACTGCGTGGAATCGATGGCCTCCGCCGCGGTCCTCGGAAACATACTCGCCATGGCCGAGAAACCGGAAATCATTTCCTTCGGTGGAGGCCTTCCGGATCCCAAGACCTTTTTGCTCGAAGAGCTTCGTGAACTGAGCGACCTGGTCCTGAGGGAACAGGGCCCAGCGGCACTGAACTATGGGCCCAACCTTGGCTACACAAGTCTCAGAGAGTGGATCGCAGCGCGGATGGGGACCCTTGAAAATATCCGGGCATCCGTGGATAACATCATTGTCACCTCGGGCGGGCTGGAGGCAATCAATCTGATTGCGGGGGCTCTGCTCAACCCGGGCGATCGGGTCCTCGTCGCTGCCCCGACCTATCTGGCTGCCATTCATACCTTCCAGTCCCATCGGGCACGCATCCTCTCCATTCCTTCCGACCAGGGCGGAATCTTGCCTGAAGACCTGGAGGCGAGACTCGAAGAGCTGCATAAGCTGGGAACTCGTCCCCGTTTTCTTTACCTGATTCCCACCTTTCAGAATCCTTCCGGGTTGACCCTGAGCCTGGAAAGACGAAAGCGAATTGTCGGCATCTGCCGGCGATTTGAGGTGCCGATTCTGGAAGACCATGCCTATGCGGAGCTTCGTTACGAGGGGGATCGGATTCCAACCCTCAAGGAACTGGCACCAGAGTCGGTCATCTTCGTCCACACCTTTTCCAAAATCTTCGGCCCCGGTGTCCGGCTCGGCTGGGCTGTTGCGGATCCATCAGTGATCGACACTCTTTGTCTCTTCAAAATGGGAGGTGACCAGTGCTCCAATAGCCTGACCCAGCGGCTTGTCTTTGAAGCTGGAAAACGAGGGCTTCTCGAGCTTCAAGTGTCCAGATCGCTTCCTCTTTATCGACGAAAGCGCGATCTCCTCCTCAAGGAATTGGAACAACACTTTCCGGAGAGAGTGTCGTGGACCCGGCCCGAGGGAGGTTTTTACTGCTGGGTGAGTCTGCCGCCGGGCAGCGACGCCGGCAAGCTCCTGGAGCTGGCGATCCAGGAATACAACGTTGCCTTTGTCGCCGGCTTTCCTTTTTTCGTAGAGGACCAGGGGCAAGAGAATCTCCGACTTTCATTCAGCTTCATTGACGAGGGACTGATTCCCGAAGGAGTGCGCCGTCTGGCGAAAATCCTGGAGGAGTGATTCATAAGCACTCCCTTCTAAGACGTCAAACGCTGATCCGCCCCGTCAGGGAAAACCAGAGCCCAGGCCGTCACCCTATCGTGCTATCCCTTTTCAGTGCCCAAGCTGGTGATTCAAATTCCCTGTTTCAATGAGGAAGACACCCTCGGGATCACTCTGGCCCAACTCCCCAGGAACCTGCCCGGAATCGACCAGGTGGAATGGCTGATCATCGATGACGGCAGCATCGATGCGACCGTACAGGTGGCCAGAGACGGAGGAGTACACCACATCATCCAGCGCCCCCATTAGGGACTTTCCCGCGCCTTTCTGGCGGGCCTGGAAGCCTCTGTCGAGCAGGGGGCCGACATCATTGTCAACATCGATGCTGACAACCAGTACGATGCCAGGGACATCCCATTGCTGATCGGCCCAGTCCTCGAAGGATCGGCCGACCTTGTCATAGGGGCTCGTCCCGTCTCCCAGATCGAACACTTCTCCTTTTGGAAGAAGCTCCTGCAGCGTCTAGGAAGCTGGGTGGTCAGGGCTGTCAGCCGCACCAACACGCCAGATGCTCCCAGTGGATTCAGAGCTCTCAGTCGTGAAGCTGCGATGAGAACCCACGTTTTCAACCAGTACACCTACACTCTCGAGACGGTTATCCAGGCCGGCCTGGATGGCATGGCGATCACCTCAGTCCCGGTCAGAGTCAACCAGGAACTCCGGCCCTCCCGTTTGGTCACGAGCGTCCCGAGCTATATCCGGCGCCAGGTCTTAACCATCTTCCGCATCTTTGTCACTTACAAAGCCTTCGCCTTCTTCTTTGTGAGCGGAGGCCTGGTCTTCCTGTGCGGCTTTCTGATTGGCCTCCGCTTCCTCTATTTCTTTTTCGGCGGCAGTGGCGGTGGTCACGTGCAGTCGCTCATCTTGGCCGCGCTCCTCTTGACCACCGGTTTCTTCCTGGCGGTCATCGGCCTGCTGGCGGATCTCATCTCTGTGAACAGGCGACTGCTGGAACGTCTGGACTGGCGCCTCCAGAAGATCGATGAAATGCTTCGGCTGACTCCTGAGAAGAAGAGCTAGCCCTGCCTGATTTCGAGGGTTGGAGCTGTCTGAAATTTCTCCTGCCGGGCCCATCTCAAGTCCATCACGACGGATTGCGAAAAAGGCTCCCTTGCTCTAAATGCTTGCTTTTTTAGGGCTTCTTGGTTCAAAATACCTTTCTGGCACTGAAAAGTGTCAGGCGGTTAAGGGGTTGGAACTCGTTCCTTCCCCTGCTGACTCAGGCTGGGGGGTTTTTCTAAACGTTAAAAATTAGCCCACTCTGATCCGCTAAGGCTGAGGTTGTACTCGCCACCCGGTCCGAGTCAGTTTTTAGGCGGGCGAGCCGAAAGGTTCGCCCGCCTTTTTTTGTTCCCTCTTCGGAGCCGGCCCTTTACCCGGACCGATCCCGGATTCTAAACTTCGTTTGTCTGAGTACTAAATAACCCGAAGCGGAGAACCCTCGTGACCATTCTTGTCTTTGCGCTGTTACTTGCACTGATTGTTGTGGGTGTCACGGTCTGGACCCTGGTCAGGGAAAAGGAGGCGCCTCCGGGCCAGCCGGATTCCGGGCCGCCGTCGGCCGATAGCGTTGCGGATCCCGGAGTGAGCGGAGTCGCCCCTGACAAGGGCCCTCCCTCGGCAGGCCAGGGGCTCGAGGCCTTGAAGGCTCGACTTGCCGACATGCCTACCGAGAGTCTTCAGTCCATGCTCGACATGGGGGCGACCCTCAAGCCGGGGGCCGAGGACCTGATCAAGGACGAGCTGGACCGGCGTCGGGAGTCTGGGTAGCGGTCTGTGCTCTCTCAGCGCACCATTTTCCGCCTCTGGAGCCCGCTGGCGGCTACCTGGCTCATGATGGCGGCTGAAGGTCCGCTTCTGGCTGCCATTGTAGCCAGGCTCTCCGAGCCCAAGTTCAATCTGGCTGCCTACGGAGTGGCCCTCTCCATCGCACTCCTCGTCGAAGCCCCCGTCATCATGATGATGAGTGCGGCAACTGCCCTGGTCCGCGACCGAGACTCTTTTCTGAGGCTGCGAAACTTCACGTTCGCACTCAGCCTGGGAGTGACCCTGGTCATGGGACTTCTGGCCTTCCCGGCCATTTTCTATCCCCTGGCACTGGAGTTGATCGGCCTTCCCTATCGGGTGGCAGACCTCACCTACTGGGCCCTCGTGCTCTTGCTCCCCTGGCCGGGAGCCATCGGGTACCGCCGCTTCTACCAGGGTCTGTTGATTCGAAGCCACAAGACACGGCTCATCGCCGTGGGTACTTTGATTCGGCTTTTCACGATGGCTTTTGTCTCCTTCTTTCTCTTTCTTGAGGCGAAGGTCTCGGGGGCCTGCGTGGCGGCCGTGGCGCTCTCTTCCGGAGTCCTCGTCGAAGCAGCTGCCAGCCGTTGGATGGTCCGTTCCACCATCGCCGAACTCGGGCAGGAAGAGGCCTCTCTGGAGCCCCTCAGCTATCGTGGAATTGCGATTTTTTATTACCCATTGGCACTCACTTCGTTCCTGGCCCTGGGCGTTCACCCTCTGATCACCTTCTTTGTGGGGCACAGCCGGGAAGCCGTCGCTTCCCTGGCCGTTCTGCCCGTTGTCCACTCCCTGGTCTTCGTGTTTCGCAGCCAGGGTCTGGCCCTGCAAGAGGTGGTTGTGGCCCTGGCCGGAAGAAGGCTGGAAGGGTACGAGCCTCTTCGACTCTTCACGCGACGACTGGCCCTGGCAACATCCTTTGGGCTGGCCCTGATCGCGTTGACCCCGCTTCACGTTATCTGGTACCAGTGGCTATCGGGCCTGTCCACTGATCTCGCCGGTCTCGCAGCTACGACCAGCCGCCTCCTCCTTGCCCTGCCGGGGCTGGCCGTGGTGCTTTCGTTTCAGAGAGGACTTCTGGTCAGCCTTCGTAAAACTCCCACCATCACCTGGGCTTCGCTGGTCGAGGTGGTCCTCATAGTGGTGGTGCTTGAGATCTGTGTCTTTCAGCTGGAGTTTCTGGGAGCCGTTGCTGCAGCTGTGGCGCTGCTGGTGGGGCGTACGTGCGCGTGGTTTTACCTCCGGCAACCGGTTCGCAGGGGTGTTGCCTTATTTTCGGATGCGCTCTGAGGTGCCGAAGTGTGGGAGGACGGGGGCACTGTTGTTTTCGGCTTGAGAGTCGGTTCTCGTGGGAGTCCGGGTTGAACTTGCGACGCTCAAGGTTGTAACGTGCCTGTCTGTTATGGCACCACCCAATCTCACCGAGGCCGATGTCCTCCAGGCACTAAATCAAATTGCCGATCCCGAATTCGGCCGTACCATTGTGGATCTGGGGTACGTCCAGGCTGTGGATCTGAGAGACGATCAGGTCAGTGTGCAGCTCGTATTTCTCTACCCCAACTCTCCCTCGTGTGCCGGGGTTGAGAGTCAGGTTCGGCAGCTTCTCAGTGGGATCCGCGGAGTCGAATCGGTCCAAGTGGAAACCAGCTGGCAAGTGACTTCGAAGAGCGTTGCTCAAGCCAGCCAGCTCATTCCTCTGGTGAAGAATGCAGTCGCGGTTGCAAGCGGGAAAGGGGGAGTCGGAAAATCGACCGTAGCGGCCAATCTGGCGACGGCTCTACACTCCTTTGGAGCCAGCGTGGGTTTGATGGACGCCGATGTCTACGGACCCAGTATACCCAAGTTGATGGGAGCCTCGAAGCAACCCCAGGTCACGCCTGAAAACCGGATCATTCCGCCGCAGGCGAGAGGAATCAAATTGATCTCCATGGGGTACTTTCTGCCCAAGGATGATGCGGTCATCTGGAGGGGCCCCATGCTTCACAAGATGATCCAGGATTTTCTGGGACTGGTCGAATGGGGAGAACTGGACTATCTGGTCATTGACCTTCCTCCCGGAACAGGAGATGTCCAGCTCAGCCTCTGCCAGACCATCCCTTTGACCGGCGCGGTAGTGGTCTCGACTCCTCAGGATCTGGCCCTGGAGGTCGCTTCCAAAGCCATCGCCATGTTTCGCAAACTGAATACGCCGGTGCTCGGAATCCTCGAGAACATGAGCTACTACCACTGCTCGCACTGTGGAGAACGGGATGACATCTTCGGCCATGGAGGAGCCCGCCAGGCCAGTAGTGATCTGGGATATCCGTTCCTGGGGGAAATCCCCTTGAGTTCCTTGATCCGTGAGCGCAGCGACCGCGGCGATCCGATCGCTCTGGATTCGGCGTCCGAATACGGCCAGGCCTATCGGCAGTTTGCTCGAGGTGTAGCCCGCGAAGTTGCATCGGGCAACATGGTCGAGCCGACTGAGATTTCCATCGAGATTTAGGTACTCACTTGACGAACGGGAGTACTAAGCTGTGAGTCCGGTACCCACAAGGATCCAGTTGGTGGGTCCGTCCCAGATCCGAATCACCTGGGATGACGGAGCCGGGACAACTTACTCCTCCGCCTTTTTGCGCAACAACTGTCCCTGTGCTACCTGCACGGGCCACGGCGAGAAGCCTCCCATCAGTATCCCCGAGGAAGATCCGCATTCACTTCCGATCCTGGGCCAGGAGCCCGTGAGAGTAACGGGAGCCGAGCAGGTGGGCCACTATGCGATTCAATTTTCGTTTAGCGACGGGCACAAGAGTGGAATCTACTCCTTTGAATACCTGCACCAGCTGGCCAACTTTCTGGCGAATCCAAGCTCAAGATGACGATTCTGCTGAGGAGACCTGCTTCAGCACTCTCTGCAACTCTGAATGATAACGATGCATGACGGCTGCGGAATGACTCTCCGTGTGAAGCTTGATCACGTCGGGGTCGAGCCTGACCTGCTCGGGCGTCGACCAGGAGGGAGATTTCCAAAGCAGGTATCGGCGATAGAGCGTCCGGCACACAGCTTCGTAGACCTGGGCCAATCCCGTAGACAGGACTACTTCCTTGCATCTCTTCAAAGTGCAAAGCACCGGTGACACAGCGAGGATGCCCGGATTGTCCTTCGCTGGAAGACTGTTCGGATACAGCTCTTCAACCCACATGTTGGATGCGCGAAGACGCATCATCCACTCGTCCCCGGTCAATGGTCGGAGATGGATCAGCTGGTTGGCAGAAAAAAGGTCACGCTCCCGCAGCGCCAGGTGCGTGTCCGCTACCAGGTAGTTGAAACAAACCATCTCGCGGCAGCCAAACAGCCGGCTCACCAGCAGGATGTTCACTGCCGTGCTCCAGACCCTTCTTCCCCGCGTGACAACGAAGAGATCGATGTCGCCCTTCTCGCTCATGTTGAAGTGAGCAGAGCTTCCGGAGAGAGCGATCAGACGGGTGTAAGGAAGAAGCCCAATCCACTGGAGCATCCTTTGATGTCGAATCAGAACATCCCGACTGAACGCCTCGCGCCGGTGTCTCTTGCTTAAGCACGGTGACTGATCTCTCAAGTAGAAGCAGTTGTCCTGGAAGTTGAGGACCGATTGCAGGGCCTTGCTTTGATGATAGATGGCAACGACTTCAGCGCTTTTCAGCCCGGCTCCGGGCAGGCTGAAGGAAACCTCCCGGGGTGTCAGCGGGTACTCGAAAAGAGACGAGTAGACCACTGACTTGAGAACCGCCAGTTCCTTCGAACTCAATGTTTGGGCAGTGGCTGATTCTGGTTTCATGAACGCACTCTAGTTCTAGTTCTAGTGTACTGTCCGTGGTGGAAATCCCACGGGTCGTGCGACTCTCACCACGGGCTGCTACCCGTCGTGAGGACTTTTTCCTCCAGTCCAGGAGTTGGCCTGAACCAGATTAGACCACCACAAATCATGCTGAGAAAGAGTTCTCAGCCCACAACTGCCCAGGCGGCCCCGACAGCACCGCCCCAGGAAATCAGCATTGCGTTGAGCGGAATCGTCAGGATCAATACCACCACACAGGCCCACATGTAGGACAGGGGACGGCGCCAGGCAATGAGCTGGTGAGTCAGGACCAGATTGACGAATAGAGGTGGAAGAGCCAGAGCCAGGATGCTCAGACCAGGGCCCGCTGAAGCGTAGGCTTCCCCGTAGAGAACAAGGATGAGTTTCTGGGGATGAAAACGCAGAAGCAGAGCGCCGATTACGGCCACGAGCCCCAGGCCCACGGCAAGTATGGCGGTCAGTGACTTCGATAGAGAACGGCAAAGGCTCGGAAAAAGCACCGCAATCACCGCCGCAGGAAACAGACGGGCTGCATCCACGAGCCGGAAAACGGCCGTGTATCGACCCACGGCGCTGGTGTCCCGGAACCACTCCAGAAAGAGAAGATCAAGACGAGAATAGACCCCGGAGGCCAGTATGCCCAGGCCGATGGGAAGGATTTCCGCCAGGAACCTCCGAGATAGTGAGCCCGCATTTCTCTCAGGGTCAGGCCGCAGCGCCTGATCGCTTTTCTTGCTCTCTCCGATCAGCCTCACTGCCCAGGCCCAGGTCAGTAACGAAATGACGGCCGCCATGGAAAGCATGCGAAAGACAGAAGAGCAAGACTGGAACTGGTGGCAAGCACAAGTCCGCCCGCCAGCAGGGCGCCCAGCCGGTGAAGCAGATTGGCCCATGATTCGAGATCGCTTCGCCCAAACCCTCGGAACAGATGGTTGAAGAATTCAATCACGGAAGAGAGAAGTTGAACCAGAACTAGCCCCAGGAAAATTGCCCCTCCTTTGTCCCACCAAAGCATCCAGTGGGCGAGCCCAATGACCCCGAACAGGATCGAGCCAAGAGAGAGCCTCAACCGAAACAGAGTCGGGACGAACTGGCCGGCTTTCTCTGGACTTCGGGCAACTTCGCGGGAGACAAAGAGTTGGAGACCCAGATCGGAAGCGATGGAAATGATCCAGCCTGTTGCCCAGGCCAGCGAGAAAAGACCAAACTCAAAGGGATCTAGAAAACGAGCGGCCAGCAGAAGGAGCAGAAAGGAACTCAGCCGGCTGGCAACATCGGAAAGGGTCTTCAAAGCGATGAGTCCGCCCATCCGATAGCTTACGACTTCCACAACTTTTCCCTCGAGAAAGCCCTAGTGTAGCTCGTCATAAGTTCTGAGCCAGGGTCGGCGCGTCATTCGTCGTCGCTGGCTAGGCGTCGGGAGTGAGTCATACAAGCTATATGGCGAGCGAGCGCAACAACGCCAGCGGCGGGGAAGGGCGCCCGAAGCTGGCTCAGAACTTGTGGCGAGCTGCACTAACATAGCGGCAAGGGAGCTGCCGAACGGCGTTGACAAGAGACGCGTACAACGCCCATAATATCTGTTTTTCGCCGCCACCTGAGCGCGACTGAAAGCAGCCTGGAGAAGCTAGGTGGCCCTCCACCCCGCGGGAGACGAAGGAAGCCGCGGGCGGGATGAGTATAAGGAGTCAAGATCGCATGGCCCGTGATACAGGACCACGCTTGAAGAAGATGAGGGCGCTGGGCATGAACCTGCCTGGCCTGTCCCGCAAGTCCATGAAACACCGGGAATTCCCGCCCGGGGAGCAGGGGCGTGCCCGCCGCCGCAAGCCTTCGGACTACGCTCTCCAGTTGAAGGAGAAGCAGAAGCTTCGCTTCAACTACGGTCTGGGCGAGCGGCAGTTTCGCCGTCTCGTGGCCGAGGCGCGTCGAGGAAAGAAGGCGGCCGGCGACCAGCTTCTCGAGTTCCTGGAAAGACGGCTCGACAACGTTGTATTCCGAGCAGGCTACGCCCCGACCATTCCGGCGGCCCGGCAACTCGTCAATCACGGTCACTTCACAGTGAATGGCAGAAGCGTTGACGTACCCTCATTTCGGGTCAAAGAGGGCGACGTGATTAAGCCCCGGGAGAGAAGCCTGAAGCTTGATGTCATCGCAACCTGGCTTCTGGAGATTTCTCTGACCCGTCCTGGCTGGCTCGATTTCAACGACAAAACGCTCACGGCCACGGTTGCCGCTCTCCCGTCTCCCGACTCGGTCCCCTTTCCGGTAGACGTTTCCTCAGTCATCGAGTACTACGCCAAGAGGCTATAGGCTCTCGCTGCTGCTCGAGCCGTTCCAGGTTTCAAGTTCCAAGTTCCACGCCCGAGGTTCTGTAGCAGGTCTTTGAACCCGGGGATAAGACTCTGGGGAAGGGCCTAGCCCGGATTATGCAGGAGATCTAAATTCAAGTGAGATTTGGGCCCAGAAAAAAGGCCGTAGCTCTCTGATATAAAAGGGTTTAGAGAAACAAAGACCCTAAACAGGAGCTACGGCAATGTCAAAAACAGTCTGCCAGAATACCCTGCCATTTCATAGCCACAGAAACATCACGGCTCGTTTTGATGGGGGGAGCCTCACTTCCGACGCAGGATGGTTGTTGTTTGGATCGCTGGATCGTCAACATCGATTGTGCGAGGGCTTCAGTTCCTGTATTTCGGAAAGTCGAGACCAACGCTACATTCGTCATGACCTGTTGAAGTTGATCCGACAACGAGTCTTGCAGATCGTGGCCGGCTACGAAGACTGTAACGACGCCGATACGCTGCGCTCGGATCCGATGCTCAAGACAGTCTGTGATCAGTTGCCCGAGAGCGATCCCGACTTGGCCACCCAGCCGACTTTCTCCCGTTTGGAGAACTCCGTCACCAAGAAGGATCTGATACGTCTGAGCCGGTGGCTGCTAGGCCGTTATGTGCGCTCCCTGAAGAAGAGACGCCCCAGCAAGATCATCCTGGATCTGGACAGTACCGATGACCACACTCACGGCCAACAGGAGTTCTCCTTCTACCACGGGTATTACCGAAACCACATTCTGCATCCTTTGCTGATCTTCGATGCCGCCACGGGAGACCTGGTGTGTGCCATGTTGAGACCTGGCAACAAGGGGGCTGCCTCTCACATCGTGCCCGTTTTGAAGCGCGTCGTGGAGGCCATCCGACAAGGAGTGGGGACGGATGTCGAGATTGAGATTCGGGCCGACAGCGGCTTTGCCACGCCTCGGCTCTACGAGTTCTGTGAAGGTGAAGAGAATAAACTCCAATATGTCATTGGGTTAAGTCGAAACCCTCGCCTGCAGCGAGTGGTCGAGCCGCTGCTGGATTCGACTCGGCTGAGGTTCGTTGAGCTGGAGGAAAAACAGCGTCAGTTTGACGAGTTTCTTTATCGAGCCCACAGCTGGGATCGATCCCGTCGCGTCATTGTCAAAGTGGAGGTCGATCAGCGTGGGATCAACCGTCGCTTTGTAGTCACCAACCGGGACGATCTCTGCTCCCAATCACTTTATGACCACTACACAAACCGAGGGCAGACCGAGAACTTCATCAAGGCCTTCAAGAATCATCTGAGCATGGACCGACTCAGCTGTCATCGATTCCTGGCCAATCAGTTTCGACTCCTCCTGCATGCACTGGCTTACCAGATGTTCGTGCGCCTGCGCGACTATCTGCACGGAACCCCCTGGCACAAGCTCGAAATCGAAACCTTACGTCGTCGGGTCCTCAAGATTGGGGCCCGGATCCGACAAACCACTCGACGCATCTGGGTCCATCTTTCCTCAGCCTTCCCCGAACAACCCCTCTTCCACCTCGTCTTGAGTCGCCTGAACTCCAGTTAGCTTTTCCCAGCTCCCCCGGAAAACCGCTTCCGACACTCATCCAGGCCCAGATCTGTCTGAAATTCACTCCCCAAACCACTCAAACGCCTCGCCAACCCATATTCTTCGCAAATCCGCCTGTCACACCTGCCCGCTTCCGAGTTGGGCCACTTCTCGAGTCGTTTTTCAACACCGGACTACGGTTCTTGCATAATCCGGGCTAGAACGAGTCGACCACCCGGGCCTGAACCGGATCCCCCTTTACCAGAACTGTAACTTCATCCCCGGGACGCGCCCGGGCCTGAATCAGATAGGCCAGGGCTATTGGACATTGCAGCCGGATCGAATGGACCGAGCTGGTCACTGCGCCTGCTTTCTTCTCGTTTTTGATGACTTCCGCACCAGGGACAGGGGCCGGGCTTCCCGGTGAAAAGAGCAGCTTGCCAAGTCGTCTGCGAACTCCGCCGACGTAGGTTGCCTTGGCCACGACTTCCTGTCCCACAAAGCAGCCCTTGTCGAGGCTGATCGCCTCCTCGAGCCCTGCCTCCATCGGATAGTTGCTCTCGTCCATATCGACTCCAAACCAGGGGGTGCCGCGCTCCAATCTCAACACATTCCGGGTCTCGTCATCGACTTCCACTACTCCCTGAGACGTGAACTCACTCAGAATGCGCGCCAGGCAGGCCCGGCCAGATCCACGGGGCAGGAGGATCTCGTACCCTGTCTCAGCCAGCTCTGGTTTGTTGATGACGAGTGCCTCCATGGACGGCACTTCCTGTACTTGATACCGCTCACCGGGCACGGGTCCCGGGACAATCTGTTCCAGGATATCCGCCGCCAGGGGACCCTGAACTGACAGGTGGTCCCACAGCTGGCTGCGATCTACGACCTCGACATCATCCATAATAATGAACCGGTTCAGAGACTCCACGAGGGTCGACGCACGACCTGGATCCAGGTCGATGAGAATGGATCCGGGGAACCTGTAGAAGTAAAAGTCACAGATAAGCCTTCCATTGTGAGTGAGAAAGGTTGCATAACGACCTGCCTGCTGCCCCAGACGTTCTACATCGTGGCTGATCATCGAGTGGAGAAAACTCACGTGATCGGGGCCTTCCACCCGCACTTTTCCCCGCTCAGAGTAGTCGAGGATACCTGCTGACCGCAGGACGGCTTCGTGCTGGCTGGCGATCGACATGCTAGTGGACTGTAACACCTGAATGGCCGGAAGCACTACGCTCCCAGTTGGCAGGACTCTCCTGGACTCAATTCCAGGAGCTCGACGCCGGCAGGGAGGAGGGGGGCCAGGTGCTCCGGGGTGCCCGTCAAAAACGGGAAGGTGCCGTAGTGCATGGGGATGATTGTCGGGGCCTGGATAAGGCGCACAGCATGGGCGGCTTCTTCTGCTCCCATGGTGTACACATCCCCAATGGGAAGAAACGCGACCTGGGGATGATAGATCTCCCGGATCAAAGCCATGTCCCCAAATACGCAGGTGTCTCCAGCATAGTAGAGGCGAAAGTTGTTTTCGAACTGAAGGATGAACCCTGCGGCCGATCCCAGGTAGACAATCGTTCCATCTTCCTCGACAACACCGCTGCTGTGCTTGGCGTCGATCATAGTGGCTCGGATTCCATCGAAAACAACCGTTCCACCTTTGTTCATCGAAGTGATGTTGCCGACTCCCTTCGACTCGAGCCAGACACCCATTTCATAAGCGCAGGCAATCTGCGGTTTGTGCTGCTTTGCGATTTCGACCGCATCCGATACGTGATCCGGATGCCCATGCGTAATCAACAGGATGTCGATGGGTGGAAGTTGCTTGTCCTGCTCCGGGCAGGCAGGGTTCCCTCCGACCCAGGCCTCCATCAGAATTGTCTTACCACGGGGTGACCGGAAAAGAAACGTGCTGTGTCCCAGATACTTGACTTCTACGCTGCCCTTCACGCTGCTCTCCTCCTCTCCCCCTGTGCTGAATATACCTTGCCGGGCCGTGGCAGTAAACTGCCCCTTGTTGACCGTTGACTGTTGACCACCCGATACTGAGAGTGAACTTCGGACTCTTTCAAGGAGATAGTGGAAATTGGCGGGCCACATCGTCATCGAAGGGATAGAGTGCAGAGCCCGGATTGGGGTCTCTGAACAGGAAAGGGCACAGTACCAGCCCCTGGAAGTGAATGTGCGGTTGCATTACTCAATGGACGCGGCCATCAACACCGACTCCCCGGAGCTCTCCATCGATTACGAGACAGTCGTACGGTCGATCCAGGATGAAGTGGCTCAAAAAGAGTGCTCGCTTCTGGAAACGATGGCGGGACACGTCTGTGACGTGTTGCTGCGCGATCCCCGAGTAGAAAAAGTGGAGGCTGAGGTCTGGAAGTTTCCGAAGTCGCTGCAGGGAGAGATTCGCCGGGTCGCCGTTCACCTGGTGTGCTGTCCCGGAAGTTCGCGGGGTTAATTCGGGATGGATTTTCGTCCACCTCAGCCGAATTTCTTGAGAACCTCCGAGAGCGAATTCTCAGATTCTTGAAGAACGTGGTCGGCACCAGCGGTCCTGGCTCCCTCTAGCAGGGCCTGCCCCGGGTTCCGGCCAAAAGCAATCACCGGCAGCCCGGGGTTTCGCTGTTTCACCTGAACGATCAATGAGGTAGGGCTGATACCCTGGGCATCCAGGTCGACCAGGATAGCCGCGGGGCTACTTTCAACCTCAGGGAGGAATTTGTAAATAGAGGACACCACCTTGAGCTCAACCCCTGCCTCCCGAGCTGTCCGACTGATTTCTGCCTGGGCGAATAGATCTGTTATGTAGGCAACGATCATTTCTTTGAATGCTCGGCCCGTTGTCCAGTGCTACCGAAGGAGAGCGGGCTTCTTCGTTCAGACGATGAAAGATTGCCCACAGCTACAGGTCTTGGAGGCATTCGGGTTTACAAATGCAAAGCCCTGCTGCATCAGGTCTCCCTGCCAGTCGAGAGTCATTCCCTTGAGATAAAGATAGCTCTTAAGGTCAACGAAAACCATCGCTTCATCAGTACCGAACACTTTGTCCCCCGGCCGGCTGCATTCCTCGAAACGAATCACGTAGCTCAGACCGGAACAGCCGCCTCCCTTGACGCCCAGCCGCAGCCCTGCGCCCTGGGAAAGACCCTGATTCTCTGCTCCCTGTTTGATGCGTTCGGCAGCTTTGTCCGTTACCAGAATCGACATGACATTCTCGCTGGTGTTCAATATCTAGTATAGCAGGCCTGAGTCCCGGAAACATGAATCGTCGGACGTGGAACGTGGAACGTGGAACGTGGAACCCCCGACCCTCACCGCACCGCCTTGCCTCCATCATCCTGGCAGCCGGTCGATCGGTGCGGCTGGGACAGCCCAAGGCGCTGCTTCAGGTTTCAGAACGCGAAGTAGCCTGGAGTCGAATTCTGAGGCAACATTTGTCCTGCGGCCTGACGCCCCGTCTCGTCGCCTCGGAAGAACTGAGCGGCTGGGTGGGCGACGCGGGTCTTCCAGCCCGGTTCCTAATCATCAATCGGGAACCCCAGAAAGGGCCTCTGCACAGCCTGCAACTGGCGCTGCAGGAACTGACGCGGGCTTCAGGTATCCTGCTCCATCCTGTCGACCATCCTCTCGTCTCCAAAGCTACGGTGCTGGCCTTGAAGACCCGGCACTTCTCCAGACCCGACTGCATACTCATTCCGACGTCGAACGGGCGGAAGGGGCACCCGGTGGTCTTCCCCTCACGGTTCTTTCGCGACCTGGCGGGCGCACCCCTCGAGCAGGGAGCCAGGTTCGTGGTTCGCGGCCACCCGGGGGCGGTCCACCATGTGGAGGTCAGAGACGAGGGAATCCAGGCAAATCTGAACCGGCCGGAAGATCTTCGCAGCTGGAGGAATCTGGGTCGCTGGCCCCGCTTTCCCACCGGGGGACTTGGAACGTTCAGTAGGTCGGCATCGACGGATCGATTTCCTGCGCCCAGGCCAGAATCCCACCTTTGAGGTTTCTCATCTTGGAGAATCCGCGACCCTGCAGCTGCCGAATGGCCGTGGCGCTCCGCACTCCTGACCTGCAATGCACGACCATTTCCTTCTCGGGATCCAGTTCGTCCACGCGGTTCATCAGCACGGGAAGGGGAATCACGACGGAGCCTTCCAGCCGGCAAATGTCAATCTCATATGGATTCCGAACGTCGAGGACGACCAGGTCCAGGCCCGCCTCCAGCTCCTGTTGAAGCTGCGTTACAGTCACTTCGACAACCTCTTCTTCCTCTTCTTCCTCGACTTGGCCCACTCCGCAGAACTGTTCGTAGTCGATCAGCTTGTCGATCGTCGGATGCTCGCCACAGATGGGGCAGCCGGGATCCGGCCGCAAGCGCACTTCGCGGAAGCTGAGTTCGAGGGCATCGAAAAGCAGCAGCCGACCCACCATGGGCCGTCCAATGTCTAGAAGCAGCTTGATAACCTCTGTTGCCTGAATGGTCCCGACCATCCCCGGGAGAATTCCCAGAACGCCTCCTTCGGCGCAGGAAGGAACTAGCCCGGGAGGCGGAGGTTCCGGGTAGAGGCACCGATAGCAGGGCCCCCCCGGGACTCCGAAAACGGAGGCCTGTCCCTCAAAACGAAAAATGCTGCCGTAGACATTCGGTTTGCCCGTGAGGACACAGGCATCATTCACCAGGTAGCGAGTGGGAAAGTTGTCCGTTCCATCTGCGATGACATCGTAACTTCGAAAGAGTTCGAGCGCATTCTCGGAACTGAGCCGAGTCTCGTGCACCTCGACCTTGACGTTCGGGTTGATGGCTTCCAGCTTGTCTTTCGCGGAGGCCAGCTTGGACCGTCCGACATCGCTGGTGGTATGAATGATCTGGCGCTGCAGGTTGCTGAATTCAACAACATCAAAATCGACCATTCCCAGCCGTCCCACGCCTGCGGCAGCCAGGTAAAGAGCCATCGGCGAGCCCAGGCCGCCGGCTCCGATGCAGAGCACACTCGAGTTCTTGAGCCGTTCCTGCCCTTCGACGCCCATCTCGGGAAGCATGAGATGGCGGCTGTAGCGCTGGATTTCTTCAGGGGTCAGGCCGGGCATTTTGATCTCTCCTGGGCACCTCCCGCAATAGCCGGTACGATGCTGACTTCGTCGCCGGATGCAACCGGAGTGTCGCCTTTTTGCAGGTAGCGAATATCCTCGTCATTCAGATAGACGTTCACGAATCGACGCAATCGACCCTGGTCATCATAAAGGTGTTTCGAGAGCTGACTGTGTCGCTCGACCAGTTGGGCCAGCACCTCGTCCACAGTCTGACCGTTGACTTCCAGGGTATCCTGGCCTTCCACGTATTGCCGGAGAGGTGTTGGTATGAAAACCGTTGCCATTTATTCTTCTCCTTTTCTCTGCAAACAGATGCTGATTGCTCTCGATTGGATTCAGTTTACACCAAGTTGCGCCTTCTCAGGCTCCTACAAACTCAACCTGAACTCGGTGCGGGATCCATCCGGCCTGGTGGCCACGATCCAGAAACAACTGGACTGCCCGGCGACCACTATCCTGGTAATCCAAGGTGCGTTCGTTTACGTACATCCCCACAAATCGATCGCCCTTTGAGGGGTCCAGACCGCGACCAAACTGAAGCGCATAGTTGAGAGCTTCCTCTCTGTGAGCGAGCGAGAATTCGATGCTCTCGGCGATGCAGGCCGCAATCCGGGACATCTTCTTCTGGCCCAGATCCCTCCGGATCACGTTTCCGCCCAGGGGCAGGGGGAGCCCGGTCTCGTCCTGCCACCAGCGACCCAGATCGATCACCTGACGAAGATCATGGTCGCGATAGAAAAGCTGTCCCTCGTGAATGATCACACCGGCGTCCACCCCTCCAGCCTTAACCACGTCAATGATCTCGTCAAAAGGGACCACCGAACACTCACAGTCCGCCTCCAGAAGCTTGAGCGAAAGGAAGGCCGAGGTCCGGAGGCCCGGCACGGCAATCCGCTTTCCTTTCAGTTCTGAAAGTTCCAGTGGAGCCCTGCTGACCACCTTCGGACCATATCCCTCGCCCATGCTTGCGCCGCTGTTGAGAAGCGCATACTTATCGGCGATATAGGCGTAGGCGTGAATGCTGATGGCGGAGACATCGTACTGGCCGGCGGAGGCCGCCTGATTCAGGGTCTCGATGTCCTGCAGCTGGTGTACGAATTCGAACGCTCCAGTGTCAATCTTGTCGGTTGCCATCGCATAGAACATGAACGCGTCATCACTGTCGGGGCTGTGGGCAACCGTAATCATTTCCTTGCTCATTCGTCCCTGTCCCTCCTCATGGGCCGCGATGATGCTGACCTCAGCGATTTGCCCTGCATGCCATAACCCCGCAAGCGGGTTATGACCTCACCAAGATGCTCAATTCTATCCGCCTTAAAACGCCTGTGTCTGCCCGCCGGATCGTACAAAACGGGTCTGATTCCAGCCCCCATCGCTCCCCGCCAGTCGTCTTCTGGATCATCCCCCACGTGGCAACAGTCCCCTGGCCGCAGCGAGAGGCGTTTGAGCGCCAGGCGGAAAATTCCCGGGTCCGGTTTCGCAAAGCCGGCACCACTCGAGAATACAACTTCCGACAACAAGTGTGCGATCCCGAGAATCTCGAGCAGGCCGGGCAACCGGGAGTCGAAGTTCGAAACAACCGCAACTCGTACGGAGCGCCTCTGCAACTCTTCCAGTACCTCGCTGCAACCCGGTTCCAGGGCCCACGCCTCCGAGGTCGAGTACAGATGATAGAGAGAGTCAAAGAATCCGCCAAAATCCGAGATTTCTGCAATGCCCTGGAAGGTCTCCTTCACAACCCGTCTCCACCAGTCTCTCTCGAGTCTGCCGATCTGTGAAAGGTCCGGTTCGTGAAACAGGAGTGGCTCGTGGCGGGAAAAGACTCGCCGAAAAGAACCATCCATTCGTTGACAGAGCTCCCTTGAGAATGGCTCCTGGAGTCCAAAGGCACGGGCGTGGGTGGCATAGGTCGATCCCACCGGTTCCTTCAGTCGAATGAGTGTACCGGCGGCGTCAAAGAAGACCGCTTCGGGTGATTCCGGACTCCTCATCCTGCCCGGTCAGGCCATCCCGACCAGGAAGGGATTCGTCCTGCGCTCCTGTCCGATCGTCGTCTGCGGCCCGTGGCCGGGGTAGAGGATTCCCTCATCTCCGAGCGGCAACACTCGCTCCTGAATGCTGCGGAGAAGAACCTCAGAGGATCCCCCGGGAAGGTCGGTTCGCCCGATCGAGCCCTGAAAGACCACGTCCCCGCAAAATATATGTTGCCCTGCCTCGAAGCAGACATGTCCCGGCGAATGTCCGGGAGTCAGGTGAACTTTGAACTCGAGACCAGCCAGTTCCAGCACCTGGTGGTCGGTCAGTTCGAAGTCAATCGGTGGAGCGGGCCCGTATTGACAGCCAAACAACTGGGCCTGGGTGGGAAGGGAGTCGTAGAGACGGTTGTCTTCGGGATGCAGATAGATGGGAGCCTCATGTTGCTCGCGCACCCTGGCAATTCCAGAGATGTGATCCATATGGGCATGGGTCAGCAGGATGGCTACAAGTTCTCGTTGCCGTTGAGAGATCAGCTCCAACATCGACTCCGCTTCGTCACCCGGGTCAATGTAGACCGCTTCGCTGGAGTCCGGGGACCCGACCAGGTAGCCATTCTTGTAGAAGGGCCCGATGGCTTGTGAGTCGATCAGCGGCGGGTTTTCCCCAGTTCGTGAGTTTCTCATCTTTCCGTGGGTTTCTGGCGGCTTTTCGGAAGCAAACCATCCATCCAGTTAAATATTCTTTCACACTCCCCCGATACCATTTGGATCACTGAAATTACTGAGTTGAGAGGCTCATTTACTAAACAGAGATCCAGGTGACGCAAACACGAACCGCGACTTCTCTACCTGGGGAGCGCGGGCTACTTCTCGCCTTGTCCATCTCGCTTCTTGCAGTGGGGGTGTGGATGGCCGTGAGGCAAAACTGGACCTGCGATGACGCCTATATCAGTTTCCGGTACGCCAGGAACCTGGTTGAAGGAATGGGCCTGGTCTTCAATGCAGGAGAACGGGTCGAGGGATTCACGAACTTTCTCTGGACCGTGTGGATAGCGATCGGCCTGAGACTGGGGTTCGGGCCAGAGAACTGGACCAGCTTCTGGGGCCTTACGGCCTATGCCGGATCTCTTGGATTACTCCTGCTCTTTCACCTGAACTTGCGGCGTACGGTGGATCGGAATGATATCAAGGCCTTTCCTGTGCCCGTAGCCCTGATTCTCGGAGTCGCCCACACCCACTGGCGAGAGTGGGCCACCGGCGGCCTTGAAACATCTGTCCTCACGTTTGTACTACTGGCAGCCTACCTACTCGCCACCAACAGTCCTCTGACGCAGCCACGGGTCGCTCAACTGGCTCTGGTGATGGGCATCAGCCTGTACCTGCGACCGGACGCCATTGTCGCTGCTTCAGTGATGGGTGGCTTTGTTCTCCTGACCGCCCCCGAACGCCGCCAGGCGGCTATTCTCTATGCCGGCGTCCTGGGGACTCTCGCCCTCGTTCTCGCGCTGGGCAGGATCGGGTACTACGGCGAAGTCTTTCCAAACACGTACTACGCCAAGAGTGCTTCCTCGCCGCAGTATGGTCAAGGGACCGTCTACCTGATCTTGTACTTTCATCGCTACTGGCCTCTGGTTCTTGCTGTGCTGCCGTTTTGGAGCCTCCGTACATACCTGATGGGAGGCCGTCGAAGTCTGGCTCCCGGTGGGCTGAGTGCCAAGATCTGGCTGGCCGCTGCCCTGGCCGCCTTCCACATGCTCTACGTGGCTCCTATCGGGGGCGACTTCATGTTCACGAGGATGCTGATCCCGATCACTCCGTTTCTGCTGATTCTCCTGGAATTGGGAGTGATCGACCGGCCAGGTGAAAACAGGCTTGTCAAGCTGGCTCTAACCGCGTTTCTGGTGCTGGGGATGGTAATGACCCCGGCACTTCCCACCGGTTCCAGATGGGTAGCTGGAGTAGCCGATGAACGGGCTGTTTATTCCCCCGCACATGTGGCTCAACTGGAGCGAGAGGCGGAGGTGTTGTCAAGGTTCATCCACGGGTTGGAAGTGCGTTTTCTCATGATGGGCAGCGAGGCTATTGTGGCTTATCGCACTCGGGTTCCGTTGGCCGTTGACCTTCACGGCCTGGTTGACCGCTTCACCGCACGGCAACCTCGCACGCCTGGTGGTCGCATCGGCCACAACAAGTTCATGCCTTTATCCTATGCAGTGAGTACGCGAAAAATCCATTTCATCATCCACGACACTTGGCACGGCAGCGAGGATGCCTCCGAATACATTCCCCGGTGGCCCATCAGATTCGGTGATTTGGTCGGACTGGTTCTTCATTGGGACGCGAGGATCATGGCCGATCTGGAGGCCAGAGATGCCGAGTTCGAAGACTTTCCCACTTTCCTTGACGGTTATCTGGCAGGGAATGCGGCCGGGAAGCCGACTCAGGTCAGAGAGGACTTTGAAACGTTCAAGAACTTCTATTTCGATCACAATGACGACCCTCAACGATTCGCTGCATTCCGTGAAATTCTCCGCGAAGTCTCCAGTGACCGACCTGCCGGGGTCAGGGAATGGGAGTGAGCAAGAGAGACTGGTGCTTTCGGGCAGCCTTCCTGGCCTGCTGTTTCCTGGCAGGTTACTTACTCTGGGCGAATCAGTACCTTCCCATGGTGGATCTTCCTCAACACGCTGCTCAGCTCTCCATCTGGCAACGCTGGGATCACCCTGAGTTCAACTACAGGCTCATCTATGAGCACAATTGGAGTGCCGCTCAGCAGATTCCCTATCTTCTGATCTACTCGCTCACCTGGGCCTTCTCGATCCACGCCGCGCTCAGGCTCGCGCTGGGTGTCTTCCTTCTCGGGATCCCGGTTGCCACTCTGTTTCTTCTACGCGAGACGAAGCTACCAGCCTGGCTTGTCTTTCTGACCTTCCCAACCGCCTTCAGTTTCTCCTTCTACTGGGGCTTTATCAACTATCTGGCCGTGACCCCGCTATTGATCCTCCTGCTGGCCTGGGCACACCGTTACAGCCTGGAGCCCACTCCGGCGAGGGGCCTGAAGTTACTGGTCTTGAACCACTTCCTTTTCTTCACTCACCCACTGGGCCTGTTATTCGGGGGTTTGCTTTCGGTCCCTCTCATCGCGGTTCGATCCGGCCATCCGATGGTCGCGACGCGGCGCCTCCTTCCCTGGGTGCTCTCGGCACCAATCCCCCTGCTCTGGCTGACGCTCACCCTGAGCCAGGAGACGGTTGAGCCGGTCCAGATGACCGTCACGTGGTGGAACCTTGGGGCAGGCCGCTTCTTCGAGTTTTTTGCCCTGATCGTTGGGCTGGGAAATCCGGCGGGCCTGCTGTGGGGCCTGATCCTCTTGACTGTGCCCTTCATTCTCGGCTTTCGCTTGGCGGCAGATTGGACGCGCCGGGTTCCACTTGTGACGACAGCGGTGCTTTTTCTGCTTTTTCCGATGGAGTTTCTTTCCATCAATTTTCTCTACCCACGGCTCGCCGTATTAACTCTGGTCGCTCTCCTGTATGCCCTTGACCCGGTGCCTCGACGGCCACCAAATCCGGTGTACGTGGTCCTTCCGGCGCTGCTGGCGGTGCTGTGGCTGACCCAACTGAATATCAAGTTTGCTCAATTCAATGAAGAAGCCTCTGACTTCAACAACATACTGGACCAGGCCAGCTCTAACAGCAAAGTGGTTTCTCTGATTTTCGAAAATGCGAGTGGGCACGTACCCGCCCCCGTCTACCTCAATTTTGGGAGCTGGTACCAGGTTGAGAAGGGCGGTACCGCGGATCCGTCGTTCGCCGGAGTCTACACCGGCCGGTTTCGCTACCGACCCGAGACACAGCCGGACCTTCCACCAAGATTTTCCAATCACCCCGAGCACTTTGACTGGAGTTCCCAGGCCCGCCAGTTCGACGAATTCATTGTTCGGTCTTCCCGGAAAGATCCCCTCGATCTCTTCGAAGACTCGAGGAACTGGGTCGAGCTGGTCGCTCGAAGTGGTAGCTGGTCGCTCTTCCGACGAGTTGAACCGTGATCGACCTACTTATGCGAGGGAGTACTAAGGAGCCGAGCGAAAGCCCATCCGACCAGGGAATAGGCGAACCCGATCCAGACGTCAATCAGGTAATGGTGTCCCAGGTGCACAACCGAAAAGACGATGCCGACGGTGAGTAGAAGTAGCCACAGCGAGCGCCGGCCCAGCAGAGGACGCAGAATGAGAAAGAAATAGAGCGGATAAGCGCAGTGCAACGAGGGAACAGCCGCCACCGGATTCGGAGCCTGGTTGGCTGCCATACCGGCCAGCAGGAATCGATCCAGCCCGACTTGCTCCAGGCCTTCCAGGTACCCCCTTTCGCTTGCCCACCACGGAGGAGCGGCCGGGAACAGAATATAGGTAGCGAAGCCGAGAAAGGAAAGGAACAGAAACCCGGCAACAAAGTTCCAATAAACCTGCTGGTTGCGCTTCCACAGAACCAGGCCGATCACAACCGGCGTCACGAAATGAGAAACATAAAGGAGATTGGAGACCGGATCGATCAGCCAGGTGGCAATCGGTCCACTCAGGTGACGCTGAAGAACTGCCGCCGGAATCACACCGGCCGACAACATCCTCTCCCATTCGATCAGTTGGACAATATGGATGGCACTCACGTCCAGGCTCCGTGAGAACACGCTGAGGCTCTGATAGCAGAGGAGCAGGATCAAAAACGGGACCAGGGCCACCCACTGACCCTTCCTTCCGGGAGGGGCAATCAGCCACACCAGCATGGGTACCGGCAGAAGCGTCCAGGGCAGCCAGCCGACGCCAAGCACGTAATAGAGACCCGCTCCCACCGTGAAGATCACGGGGAGCCCCAGTACCGCCGTCCTGCCGGTCAAACGACTGATCACAGCTTCTCCGGATGGCCCCGCCCGACCAGGTTCTCCCCTTCCATCTCGTCGGGGTAATGCAGCCCCAGGAGCGAAAGGAGGGTCGGGGCTACGTCTTCAAGACGGCCCTCGGCAAGGGAGGCGTGTTGAAATCTGTCGGATACCAGGATACAGGGGACCGGGTTGGTCGTGTGGGCTGTGTGAGGGCCGCCGCTTTCCTCGTCCCACATCTGTTCGCAATTCCCGTGATCCGCCGTGATCAGAGCTTCTCCCCGCACCTCAAGAACAGCCTCCGCGATTTGCCCAATGCCAGTGTCCACAACCTCGACAGCCCGAATGGCTGCTTCCAGCACCCCACTATGTCCCACCATATCTCCATTGGCGTAGTTGATGACCACGAAACCATAGCGGCCCGAGCGGATCGCCTCGACCACGTGCTCCGTAACTTCCGGAGCGCTCATCTCGGGCTTGAGGTCGTAGGTTGCCACGTCCAGAGAACTGGCCATGTAGCGTTCCTCTCCTTGGAACGGAGCTTCTCTTCCTCCGTTGAAGAAAAAGGTAACGTGGGGGTACTTCTCAGTCTCAGCAGTGTGGAACTGGCGCAGCCCCGACTCACTGACGGCCTCTGCGATCGTACCGGTCAGAGGGCCGGTGTTGAAGGCAACGGGGCAGTCAAAACCGGCCCGGTAATCGGTCATCGTCACCAGGTGGGTCCGGGGCTGATTCCGAGGGGTGAAGGACCCGTGTGGGTCGTCCCGGGTGCTCTCGGCAAGGGCTGGATCAGTGAGAGCGCGGATGATCTGACGCGGACGGTCCGCCCGGTGGTTGAAACTGATCATCACGTCGCCATCCAGGACCTTCCCAATCGGGCCGCTTGAATCGGTGATGACGGTGGGGCGGATAAACTCGTCGCTTTCGGCTGGATAGGGAGTCCCATCGGGATGGCTGGCCGCTCTCTGGTACGCCGACTCAACCGCTTCCAGACCCGATCCGGACTGAAACTCGGCTTCTCCCTGCACCATCGCCTCATAGGCGAGCCGGGTTCGAGGCCACCTCTTGTCCCGATCCATCGAATAGTAGCGCCCGATTACCGTGCCAATTCGGCCGCCGTGACGTTTCAGATGCGCATCCAGTCGTTGTATGGCTCTCCTTCCGGAGTGGGGGGGGCTGTCCCGCCCGTCCGTGAAAGCGTGAAAGAGAACCTGGGCCGACTCGAGGCCGTTCTCAGCCGCCATCTCAATCAGCTCCAGGTAGTGCTGTTCCGAGGAGTGAACCGAGGCTTCGCTGATCAGTCCGAACAGGTGGAGCCGCGATCCACGGGATCGGGCCAGCTGCATGGACTCCTGTAGTGCCGGGTTTCTCCGAAAGGCTCCTTGTTCAATGGCCTCATGAATCCGCATGAGTTGCTGCCGGACCACGCGTCCCGCACCCAGGTTGAGGTGCCCGACTTCGCTGTTGCCCATGGTTCCTGCGGGGAGACCAACGCCCCTACCGCTGGTGTGGAGATGGGAGGTGGGAAAACGACGACTCAGGGCATCGTACTCCGGCGTCGCGGCCAGAGCGACCGCATTGTGCTCTGTTTGCTCTCTCAGCCCCCAGCCGTCCATCACAACCAGCACAACCGGGCCCTTCTGCTGCTTCTCCGGCAAGTCGTCCCCTAGTGTACTGTCCGGGAAGTGCACTAGATACTCCTGGGTCGGGTTGTCGCGTTGCGGTGATCAGCTTCGCCGATGTCGGGTCAGATAAGAAAGCAATCGGTCTTCGAATCCACTATGGTCCTTAACCAGACAACTTATTTCTTTGGACGAGAATTGCAGCAGCATTGGTGCCACTCGCTGGTGCTGCACCTTGATCTCAAGACCTTCGGCAGTGGAACTGATACTCACTTCTGCGTCCGAGCCAAGGTGAAACAACACAAACTGTCTCAACCGGTTTAGGAATCGCCCCCGAGTCTGTCCGGCATCCATTTCGCTCCACAGTATCACCGCAGCCAGCTCCCAAGTACAAATCCCACTTTGGTGGGGATACGTCCCAGTTGGTATCTTAGTACTCACTTTCGTAAATACGATGACGTTTGTTCGATGCGCGGAGTCGGCTGGCCCACGAGGGTAATCCCATTGATAGAGATGATGCCGAAGCCTCGCCTGCGCCTCTTCCTGCTGCCTGGTCTCGCAGGACTCATTCGCAAGGCCTGGTGTATGCCGAGAGTTGAATACTCAGCGGCCCGGGGTGAAAGTCCCACGCGTCGCGGCTTTCACCCCGGACTGCTCGTGTGCCTGGCCTTGACAACTGCCGCACTGGGCCAGGATCGAGCCCGCCTCGAGGTCGCTTATCGAGGTGAGCCCCTCGTCATTGAAGCCGACCGGATTGTCTCTGCTGATCCCACCATTGCTGAAGGGGATGTGGTTGTTACCTATGGAGACATCATTCTCAGAACCGGACGGCTGATCTATCATCGAGACCGCTCACTCGTGGTCGCTGAGGATGGGATCGAGGTGACTCAGGGAATCCAGTGGCTGAAGGGCACGAACGGTGAGTTCAAGCTGGGGGACAAAACTGGATTTATTGATAACGCCGAGGGTTTTACAGATGACGAACTCTTCGTGAAAGCACGACGTCTTCTCAAGACTGGACCCGACACCTACAAGGCTCAGGATGGGTTCTTGACGGCCTGTGAAGAAGCGGTCCCAAAATGGAGTTTTACGGTCAACAATGCCTCGCTGAAAGTTGCATCCAGCGCCTCGGCAGCTCACGCCATCCTGAAAATTAAGAAGGTTCCCGTCTTCTACCTGCCCTACCTGCGTATTCCGGTCCGACAAGATCAACGCTCCACGGGCTTCCTGCTGCCTTCAACCGGGAACTCCAGCAACAAGGGCCGGCGCATTACGCAAGGCTTCTATGTCGTGCTGGGGCGAAGCGCGGATCTGCTGATTGAAGAGGACTATTTTTCGCAGCGGGGTTTTGGCCACAGCTTCACCTTCCGGACACGACCCAACCACGACAGTTATCTGCACCTGAACGGCTATACGATCGATGATCGGAAAAACCAGGGGGGAGCAAGTTTCACGGGTACCGGCGAAACCAAGTTCGGAGATGGCTACCGTCTGGTCGCCGACTTTAACCTGGTCAGTAACTTTGTGTTCCGCAGGGTCTTTTCTGACAGCTTCTACCTGGCCACCAGACCGACCGAAGCTTCCCACCTGTTCCTGACTCGAAACGCCGGACCCAGCTCCCTGAATGTCCGCCTCTCGCGCCAGGAAACAGTTTTTCCGAGGCGCAATGCCGTCACCACGGCTGCTCCGGGCTTTCACTTCAGCCTCAACGGGATGCAAATCTCCGATCTTCCGATCTACTTCGCGTTGGACGCCCTGGCAGAGGGAGTCAGTCGAACCGACAGCCAGATTGAGACACCTGCTCTCACCCAGCGCCTCGATCTTTATCCCAAGTTCTATTTCTCACTCGATCTGCCCCAGGGACTCAAGCTGACTCCCAGGATCGGTGTACGCGAGACCTTTTACAGCGACAGTCTCGAGCAGACCGAAAATGGGAGAAGGGTCACGCCGGACAACCTGAATCGAGACTACTTTGATTTCACGCTGACCCTCGATGGATGGGGCCTGTCGAAAATCTACCGGCAGGGAAGCAGCGGAGCCTTCAAACATCTGCTTGAGCCCCTGTTGCGATATCGTTATACTGCCGGCATCGACAACTATACGGAAACGGTCCTTTTCGACGAGAACGATGCGATTGCCAACACCAACGAAGTCGAGTTCGGTCTGGTGAATCGGTTTTTTGTGCGTCAGCGATCCGACGGTGGCTCCAGCACACGGGAATGGCTCTCTATCAAGGTGGCCCAGAAGTATTTCGCCGATCCGGACTTCGGAGGGGCCTTCCAGTTTGGCAGCGTGAACCAGTTTTTTCCCCTCTATACGCTGACCGGTTTCCACTACGGGGCAATCCAGCGGCGGCTTTCGCCTCTGACCACCGTGGCCAGGGTGACTCCGAGCCGCCGTTTGAGTTTCGACGTGCACAGTGACTACGACGTCCATTTCAACAGGTTTCGTAACCTGGCCGTGACCGGTTTTCTGAACAAGGGAAGGCTGGGCCTGGCAACCACTTATTTCTTGACCGAAGAACTGGAGGCCGGGACCCGGAAGAACAACCAGCTCCAGGGATCGGTTCGCTGGGGGAACTTCAGGAGGGGGCTCTCCTTCACCAACATCTTCAGTTACGACGCCCGCTCCAAGGCGTTGCTGAATCTGAGGGCAAGAACGAACTACTTCTGGGACTGCTGTGGAGTTTCCATCGAGTACCAGCGGCTCAACCTGGGATTGCGGCAAGAACGGGAGATCCGGTTCTCTTTCTTCCTCAAGGGCATTGGAGCCTTTGGGACCATCAGAAGACCGGATACTCTATTTTAGTTTGCTGGAATAAGATGACATCTACGAGATGATTTCGATCAGATGACGACGATTCTTCTCAGCCTGGGATCAAACCTGGGCGACCGGCTCAACTACCTTCGATCCGCCATCGAACTCCTGCGCGCGACGAGGATGAGGATTTTCCGATGTTCGAGTGTGTACGAGACCGAGGCCGTTGAGTTGGCGGACCAGCCCGACTTCCTCAACATGGCTATTGCCGCTCGAACTCCACTGGGGCCCGAGGCTGTACTGGCAGCCTGTCGGGAAGTTGAGCAGAGGCTGGGACGCCGAAGACCGGAAAAGGCCAGGACCATCGACATCGATCTCCTTTACTATGGAACCGTCCAACTCTCGACGGAAGATCTCGAATTGCCGCACCCCAGGTTGCACGAGCGACGCTTTGTTCTCATTCCGCTTCAGGAGATTGCTCCAGACTTTCTGGATCCGGTCCGGGATCAGACGATCGAGTCTCTCTTGAAGCAGTGCCCGGATCCATCGCGCGTCACAGAGTTTTCAGCGGGAAGTCTCGGGCCATGCTGAAGACCGGGCCCCCAGCATCTGGAACCGAGGGCGGGTGGAAGGCCCAGGCCCGAATCCTCTCTCTTTCGATTCTGGGCCTGTTTTGCTACGGCTTTCTGGAATGGCTCTTTTTCATTACCAATCCATCTTCTCTCTCGGGCCTCAGCTGGTGGGAGAAGGGTCAGGTGCCCTTGGCAGCTCTGGCGCTTCCCCTGGGCTCCGTGCTCTGCCTCCACTTGCTGCTGCTGATCCTGGCCCGTCTTTTCCCCTGGGCTCTCTGGAAGTGGGCTGGGGCCCTGGTCCCGGCAGCAGTTCTGGCGGTGACCGCCCTGATGGTAGTCGACAACTTCACTTACACTCTTTTCGACGTGGGTGTGAAGACCATCGAGGGGTGGTGGCGAACCCTCTATCTGGCCTCCATGGCGGCGATCGCAGTCGCAGTTTTCCGCCGCGTTTTGATGATTCCGTCCGAGAGGCCCCGGCTCCGGTCTGTGCTCCCGGCTGGACTGGTCGTCGTGCTGTCCTCCCAGGCACTTCTCAGCCACTGGGGTAGCGACCCGGGAATCGTGCTCAGCGAGACCCAAGAGGAGATCAAGAAAACAGTGCTTCCCAATATCGTCCTCCTTTCAGGCGACGGCCTGAGTGCCTCTCACATGTCGGTGTATGGCTACGAGAAAGCCACCACGCCCTTCCTCGAAAAGCTGGCCGACAGTTCTCTGGTTGCTGAAAACTCCTTTACCAACGCCGGCCCGACTGCCGCCTCGATCACTTCCCGGCTGACTGGAAAATGGCCCACCCAGACACGTTTGCTTTATCCCCCCGATATCTTGCGAGGGGAAGACTCGTACCAGCACCTGCCCGGGGTGTTGCGCAGGATGGGCTATGCGGGACTTGATCTCAGCATCCGCCACTACGCCGATACAGTCGACCTGAACTTTCGCGAGGCCTTCGACAGAGTGAACTTTCGGTCAGTGAAGAGACAGGCGAGTCTGGGATACGACTGGCTGGGGCTGGACACTTCCTACTTCCTCTATCAGTTGCAGGACCGTCTTTTTTCGAGGATGAGGAAGATTTTCCGAGGCATTCGAAGAAGCCACCCAAGGTGACCGCTCGCTCAAACGCGACCCGGCACGTATGAAAGAACTTCTCGGCTTCATTGGTTCGCAGACAGGGCCGTTTTTTTGCCACGTTCACTTGATGGGAACCCACGGATTCCGTTTTCGAACTCATAACCGGGTTTTTTCGAAAGGACTGGAGCAGGACCAGGAATGGATGACCGAGTTCTACGACGACGCTATTCTCGACTTTGATGACTATGTCCGGCAGCTGGTGGACTTCCTGAAAGAGCGCAACCTCTTCGACCGAACGGTTCTGATCATCGGCTCCGATCACCCACAGCGGTATCGGACAGCCGACCGGATTCCCCTGCTGATCCGTTTCCCAGCGGGAGACCACGCCGGCAGCATCTCAGCCAACGTTCAGAACCTGGATATCGCACCAACCCTGCTTGACTACCTGGGCAGAAGGATCCCGGAGTGGATGGTCGGACGATCGCTCTTGACGGCTTCCCTCGATCCCCACTATCCGGTCCTGGCTGCCAGTCTTGGAGGTACGCCGACAAAGTTGACTCGAGAGGGAAGGCAGCTCGATACCAGCGAAGTCCGGGCCCCCTTCTATTCTCTCGGCCAGATCAGCGTGATCTTCTGCTCGGAGGCCTACCGACTGTCACTTGAGAACGGCATCATTTCCCACTACACCATTCCCGGGCACACCTCTCCCTGTGAATCGACCCCGGAGGCATCCCAGATCGAGAGCCTCTTTTTCGATCATCTGAAGGCTCAAGAATATGAGACGGGGAGCCTGCCGCGACCCATGAAAGTGATGGAAACCACGGAGGGCTTTTGACGCAGGCAAGGGTGCATACTCCGGCGAGTACTGAGCTATAATAAGTGGGACGGCTATGAAGAAACAGAAACCAGACCAGGACCAGCAGCAAGAACCCAGGCAAAGTACGCTCCGCGAGTATTTCCTTACCACCGTCGTGTGTACGATCTTCGCCCTCTTCGTTACGACCTACGTCGTTCACCCGATGACCGTCCCCACGCCTTCCATGGAACCTACCATCATGGTGGGCGATCGCCTCCTCATTGATAAGTTCACGGTCCGCAACGGCTTCTTGGAGGGAACCCTCTCCGTGGCCCCCGAACATCCGATCCAGCGTGGAGACATTCTGGTTTTCAAGTTCCCGGAGGAGCCCGAAGTACTCTACGTGAAGCGTTTGATCGGTTTGCCGGGCGAGACCATTGATATCCAAGACAAGCAGGTCTATATCAATGGTGAGCGTCTTGAGGAACCCTACAAGCACCACAGTGACTCGATGACCTATCAGCGCAGGCCCTTGCCGCACGGTTTCGTCGGTGACTTTCAGAGGGACAACTACGGACCCGTGCAGGTTCCGAAAGATCAATACTTCATG
The DNA here is from genome assembly GCA_965248635.1 of Acidobacteriota bacterium. Taxonomy (GTDB): domain Bacteria; phylum Acidobacteriota; class UBA6911; order RPQK01; family CBDAPI01; genus CBDAPI01. The sequence continues at coordinate 3,400,048 of OZ252114.1, forward strand.
ATGGGTGACAACCGGGACAACAGTGCCGACAGCCGATACTGGAACTTCTTGCCCCAAAGTTACGTGGTGGGACGCCCTCTCCTGGTATTCTGGTCCTATCAGGACGATCCTACAGCTCACACGCGCACCGACTACATCAAGCTCTACGCGGAGCGCGTCTTCTATTTCTTCCACAAGACCCGCTGGAACCGCACTTTTCAGCTCATCCGGTAGTATGGGCGCTCGCGGCGCTCGCGCCCGTTCCAGGTTCCAAGTTCCAGGTTTCAAGTTCCACGAACTTTCAACCTTCAACTACCGTCGGTTGCGCATCTCGCGAACACGCTGAATCAACTGATTCGTGGATGGGTCGTGATCCAGATCCGGTGGGGACTTGGCGGTGACCTCTGCCAGGATCCGGCCGGCAAGTGTCTTCCCCAGCTCGACTCCCCACTGGTCAAAAGAGTAAACATTCCACAGCAATCCCTGGGTAAAGACCTGGTGTTCGTAGAGGGCAACCAGCTGGCCCAGCACTCGAGGTGTCAGACGGCGGGCCAGAATCACACTGGTGGGTCGATTCCCCGGAAAGACTCGGAAGGGTATCTGAGCCGGATCCATGCCCTCCTGCTGGGCCTCTACAGCAGTTCTTCCAAAGGCCAGTGCTTCGGCCTGAGCCAGAGCATTGGCAATCAGACTCTCCTGCTGGTCACCGATCTCGTTGTGAGATTCGGCAAATGCAATCAAGTCCACAGGTACCAACCTGGTCCCCTGGTGAAGCAGCTGGAAAAATGCGTGCTGGCCGTTGGTCCCGGCTTCACCCCAGACGAGCGGTCCGGTTTGCCAGGAAACGGGTTCGCCCTGCTGGCTGACCGACTTGCCATTGCTCTCCATGTCGGTTTGCTGCAGGTAGGCAGGGAGCCTGCTCAACCGGTGATCGTAGGGGATGATCGCTTTACTCTGACACCCGAAGAAGTTGTTGTACCAGAGCCCCAGCAGTCCCAGAATGACGGGGCCGTTTCGCTCAAAAGGAGTTTCCAGAAAATGGCGGTCCATCTGGTGAAAGCCTTCCAGCAGCTCTTGAAAGCGGCTGGACCCTATGGCCAGCATGATGGAGAGTCCGATGGCGGAGGTGAAAGAATATCGTCCGCCGATCCAGTCCCAGAACTCGAACATGTTCTCCCTGGCGATCCCGAACTCCTTGACCTCCGCCTGGTTTGTGGAGACGGCGACAAAATGCTCCGAAACGGAGGCCGGATCTCCCAGATGGTCGAGCACCCAGCTTCGAGCACTCCGCGCATTCTTCAAGGTCTCCTCAGTTCGAAAGCTCTTGGAACAGACCACGAACAGCGTCCCTTCAGCGGACAGATTCTGAAGAGCATCGGTCAGATCGGAGGGGTCGATGTTCGAGACGAAACGAAACTCGAGACCGGACAGATGATAGGGCTTCAGGGCCTGTACCGCCATTCTGGGTCCCAGGTCCGATCCCCCGATGCCGATGTTCACAACAGCCCTGAACCGTTTGCCGGTAAAGCCTCTTCTGTCTCCCGAGTGAATCTGCCCGCAAAAGTCACCCATGCGCCTGAGAACCCGGTGCACACGCGGCATGACATCCTCTCCATCGAGATAGACCGGCGGCTCCAGCGGGTGGCGCAGGGCAGTGTGCAAAACCGCACGATTCTCGGTGCGGTTGATGCGCTTCCCCCTGAACATGGCCTCTCTGAACCGGGCCAGGCCGGAAGTGGCTGCCAGGTCAAAAAGCAGGCGCATCGTTTCTCGCGTAACCCTGTTCTTGGAGAGATCCAGCCAAAGATCGCCGACTTCCCAGGTGAGTCTCGCAACCCGGCCCGGCTCCTCTTCGAAGAGTTCCCTGAGACTTCGGGTCCGGATCTTTTCGAAGTGTGCTGCCAGCGCCTTCCATTCCTGAGTCTCGGGTGGTCGCGAATAGTGCTTCATGGTTGTTTGGTTACTGGTTGCCGGCTATTGGTTTGCTGTCAAATGGTCAGAGATTACAGGTTACAGGTTACAGGTTACAGGTTACAGGTTGAAGGTTGAAGGTTGAAGGTTGAAGATCCCAAGTCCGAGGGCGTCGGGTGAGTATCGAAAAGTGACCGCTATCACAAGGACGAAACACTGAATTCAATCTAAATACAATAAATAACAATGATTAACATTAAATTACATCCTTGACTTTCCCGTAGCAATTGCTGCAATATGTAGACAACTTTCAATCTTGTCGGGCTGGCAAGCAACTAGGTCAGGAGGCGGCCTCTAGTGTCCAAGGGACATTTCGAAGACTACTACGACACCCTGCAGGTGAGTCCAAATGCCGATCAGGCAACGGTTCAGGGTGTTTACCGTCTGCTGGCCAAGCGGTACCATCCCGACAATTACGAGTCGGGCGACTCCCGGCGCTTTCTGCGCCTTCGAGAAGCCTACCGCGTGATTTCCGATCCCGACAGGAGAGCTGAGTACGACGCAAGCTACGAAACTGCTCGTCGAGAGCAGTGGAAGATCTTCAGCCAGCGAGAAGCATCCAGCAGTGTGGACGACGACGAGAACATCAGAAGGGGCATACTCTCGCTCCTCTATGTAGCTCGCCGCCGCTACGTCGACGATCCAGGGATGGGACCAATGCATCTGGAAAGGTACCTGGGGACTCCGGAGGAACATCTCGAATTCCATCTCTGGTATCTGAAAGAAAAGGGTTGGGTCATGCGAACCGACTCCGGGGAGTACGCGATCACGGTGGGCGGCATCGACCAGGTCACCGAAAACGTAATGCTGCGGACTGATCGTCTTCTCTCGAAGGTGGCGGGCAATGAGGATGGCCAGTCAGACTCGGTCCTGGATAGGCTCCGTATTTTGAAAGAGTCGGCCTGACTCCCCCCTAACCTCAATCGATTGGCCTGATCCGCAGATACTTCGAGAGAACCCCGACTGCCAGATAGGCCGGACCCGTGTCCAGAAGAGCAGCCGTCAACTTGAAGAGATAGCCCGACCAGATGAAGATCAAGAGCTGCTTGAATACCGGCTCGTCGGCCTGGATGGGAAGGGCTCCCGCCCAGTAGTGGGTGATCAGAATGACGGCCACCGTGTCGATCAACTGGCTGGTCAAGGTGGATCCGTTATTCCTCAACCACAAGTATCTACCCTTCGTGAGATCCTTGATCCAGTGAAAAGTGTAGACGTCACAGAACTGGGCACTCAGGTACGCGATCATGGAAGCCGAGACGGCACCGAAGGTCAGTGCACGAATCTCGAAGAACGCTGACAGCCGCCCGGCTTCGTCATGCAGAATCTGACCCGTCACCGGATCGGTCTTCTCAAATCCGGGAAGAATTCCTCCCAGCCAGATGACCAGCACCAGCCAGACATTGAGCAGCAGGCCCATCCACACCACCCAGGACGCACGACGCCTTCCGTACAACTCGCTGATCAGATCCGTACACAGAAACGTGATGGGGTAGGGCAAGACACCCACTGCGACTGCCACGGGTATCTCCCACCCAAAGACGGTGAAAGACAGATCTACAAAGCGGGAAATACCCAGAATGTTGAGCATCGCCAGCGTTCCCAGAAAGATCCCTGAGAGCACCAGGAATACTTTTTCCCGTCGAGCCTGAAGAACTGAGGGGGAGGGTTCAGCTGGCATGACTCCCTATCCACTTCCACGTGCGGGGCACTGTTGTTCAGTTCGGTCTCGCGGAGCCATTGCGCTTCCTACTTTGATCTTCGGGCTTCGCGCTCGGCCAGCTTCTGAACCTCTTCTTCCAGGAGCACCCGCTTCAAGATCTTGCCCACTCCACTCTTGGGAAGCTCGGAACGAAATTCGATCTGCTTGGGGATCTTGTACTTGGAGAGCTTGTCCACACAAAAATCAATGATGTCAGTCTTGGCCACTTGCCTTCCCTGTGCGGTGACAATGAAGGCCTTCACAACTTCTTCCCGGACGCGGCTGGGAACTCCTACAACGGCCACCTCGACAACATCCGGATGGGTCAGCAGCAGCTCTTCGATCTCGCGAGGATAGACATTCATGCCGGCGCTGATAATGATGTCTTTCTTCCGATCAACGATCGTGATGAACCCTTCCTCGTCCCGGGAGGCCAGATCACCAGTGTAGAGCCACCCGTCCTTGAGAACCTCCCGAGTCTCCTCCGGCATGCTCCAGTACTCCTTCATCACCTGCGGTCCTTTGATTGCGAGTTCTCCAACCTCACCCGCAGGCAGAACCGCCCGGGTCTGATGATCCACCACGCGGGCCAGCGTGTCCGGGATCGGAACACCAATGGTCCCGCTTTTCCGATGGCCGAAGATCGGGTTCACAATCGCCACGGGAGAGGTCTCCGACAGCCCATATCCTTCCACCAGTTTCCCTCCGGTCAACTCCTCGAAGCTACTTTGAACCTCGGCGGGGAGCGCAGCGCCACCACTGACACAAAGCCGAATCGAATTGACGTCCTCGGGCTGAACCCTGGGAGAGTGATTGATGGCGTTGTACATGGATGGCACACCGCAGAAAATAGTGGGCCGGTGCTTCTTGATTCGTTTGAGGGCGTCAGCCAGATCGAATCGGGGGAGCAGGAGCAGTGTGGCCTGGGCCTGGATCCCCAGATGCAGGGAGGTGGTCATCCCATAACTGTGGAAAAAAGGCAGAACCGCCAGAATGGTCTCGGCTCGATCTCTAAAACCCGCCAGCCAGGCCCTGGTCTGCAGGACATTGGCCAGGAGATTCCGATGAGTGAGAACTGCACCTTTCGAGACCCCCGTGGTCCCGCCCGTGTAGAGAAAAATAGCGGTGTCCGCGGGCCGCGATCGGTGCGCCTCAACCCCGGGGAACCGTTTCTTCAGCAGCCTGCTGTAGAAATAGGTGTCGGGAGCCGGGTCGACCGGAGTCTCATGTCGATTCTTGATCTTATAAGCTAAGTTCAAGGGGAACGGAAGAAAATCCTGCACGCCCGCATAAATGACGCGTTTCACAGCGGTAGACGGCACCACAGAGGAGATGCGCTGGTGCAGTTTGTCCAGGGCAACAATCGTCTCAGCGCCGGAATTGTTCAACTGGTACTCCAGTTCCCTCTCCACGTAAAGCGGATTGGTGGGAACCAGAACGGCCCCCAGTTTCATGGCAGCGAAATGGGCAACCGGGTAAACCGGCAGGTTAGGTAAGATCAAAGCGACACGATCCTCCCGCTTGACTCCAAGTGAAGCCAGCGCGGCCGCAAATTGATCCACCATTTGACCCAGTTTTCGATAGCTGGTCCGAGCTCCGAAAAAGAGGGTGGCCGTTCTCCCCGGACTCTGCTGCACCGCCTTTTCAAAAAGCTCGTAGAGGGTCGTCTCCGGATAGTCCAGCGAAGACTTCACCTCAGGGTCATAAAACCGGTGCCATACCTGCTGCTCCATGGGCGTCTCCCTAGCAGCCCGCGATGGAAGTCCGAGGCGCGACTTTCACCACACACCGCCAACGTTGGTGGAAAAGAGTTTGATGCAAAACTCTATCAGATTGCGTCGCTCATTGTGAGCGTCTTCCCCGTCCCGCCGGAGTTCAAGAGTCGGAGGCCGAACCGCCCTTTTGCCAGGCGAGGGCTAAGTCAGATGTCCTCCGGGGCTGGTAGACTTCCGAGGCGTGGGCAATGGGAGTTGCCAGTCCGTTTAGTAGGAGAGGGTGGGCTTGAGGAAACAATTTTGACTTGGCGACTAGCTGTTGCCTTGACAGTGACGACGCTCGTGACGCTGGGAATCGAACTCAACTTCACGCGGCTGGTCTCCCTGCTCTTCATGACCAGCGATGTTTACTGGGTCATTGCTGTGGCGCTGCTTGGTTTCGGCAGCGGGGGTGCTACAGTAGCAGTGGCCGGACATCGGCTGTCCCCCCGGGCCGAGTGGCTGCTCCCCACCCTGATGGTCGCCATTGGGTTAACGATCCCGCTCCAGCTCCTGCTCTTCCGTCAGCTCCATCCAGAGGTCACAGCGGGCTTTTTCCCCGCGAGGCTGCCCTTCCTTATCACGTTGGTTTCTCTCTCCAGTCTGGTCACGTTTTTCCTGGCGAGCCTGTTCATATCGCTTGTCTTCATGCGCCACAGGGAACTGATCGGCCGTCTCTACTTCTTCGACCTGTTTGGAGCCGCCCTCGGGTGCGCGGTCTTCTTCATCCTCCTGCGCTCGGTCGGTGTCGAGTACTCCAACTTGATTCTGGCGGCCGTCGTAATTGTGGCTTCTTTGCTCTTGGTTCCCCGGATCTCCTGGAGGGCGGGGGTGCTGTGGGCAGGTGCAATAGGAGTCGTGGCGGCTACGGGCTTTTCGATCCGGGGACCCAGCCCGCTGGCTCCTTTCGTGGGGCGTGAGCTTCGCATGCTTTACCAGTATCAGGAGCAGGCCAAGCTCGAGTTCCAACGGTGGGACCCGGTGGCGCGCATCGACATCACATCAGTTCCAGGGCATGTCCTCCATCTCCCGGATACGACGCAGTACAAGCTCTTGACTCAAGACGGTGGAGCCCCATCCATCTTGCTCGGCTTCGATCGGCCTTTCGAGGAGCTCGAATTTCCCGAGCGGAGTTTGCTGGGCATCGCCTACTGGGTACGCCAGGCGGACTCGGTCCTGATCATTGGGCCGGGAGGCGGCCCCGATGTCGTCGCAGCACTGCGTTACAAGCCCTCCAGGGTGACCGTCGTGGAACTCAACGAGACAACGATCAGGGTCGTCCGTGATCGTTTCAGAGAATTCACGGGAGGCCTTTACCAGCGGCCGGCGGTGGAGGTTTTTCACGACGACGGTCGGCACTTTGTCCGAACCAGTGATCGCCTCTACGATGTCATCCAGTTGACGGGCGTAGATACGAGCGTGGTCAGCGCCGGGGGCAACCTCTCCGAGAATTACCTCTACACGATGGAAGCTTTCGAGGACTACTGGGATCATCTGACGGCAGATGGCATGTTGTCCTTGACCTATCCGCATTTTATGGGGTGGGGTACCAAGGCCGTGGGAATGCTCCTGAAGATGTTGCACGAGCGCGGTGCCACCGCCCCGGACAGGAACCTGTTGATCAGCATGAGCGGCGGATACATCAACATCCTGCTCAAGAAGTCCGCCTTTACCACCGAGGAGGTCGAATCGGTCTCGGAACACTTCGAGCGACCCTTGTTTGGCCTCTTGCTTCCCCTCTACTACGAGCTGTGGGGGCAGTACCTTCCTGAGGGGAGTTTTGATATCTACACTCGCCGGGAGTATCTTTGACCAGCAGGGGGTTCTTTACGATCCATTTAAGAGCCGCCCGAATCTCTACAGTGGCGGCGTAGCCGATTGGATGGATCAACCTGACACGTCTGTCTTCTGGAAGACGCTGAAGGACGTCGGGTCTGCTCACGACGACAGGCCGTTTTTCTTCTCACCGATCGATGTTGGCCCGCGCTTCTCACGGAAAATTCTGTGGCTGGCAATTCCTACGCTGGCCCTCATCATAATGCCCCTGGCGATATTCGAGAGCAGAGGAGTGCAGGTTTCTGGAGCGATCGCACTGGTCCTTTACTTCGCCAGCCTGGGCCTGGCTTTCATTGCGATGGAGATGGTCTTTTTACAGAGGTTCGTTCTGTTTCTCGGGCATCCAGCATTGTCGTTCGCCTTGATACTCGGGGTGCTGCTTATCTCGACCGGTCTTGGCAGCCTGATGTCGAAACGACTCGCGAACCCGCCCCTGCGTGGGATTCTCCTGGCCATTGCCTGTCTGGTAGCCTGTACGCTTGGTTTTGTGGTTCTTTCTGACCCTCTGACTCAGGCCCTCCTGCGGGCACCGCTGGCTACGCGGGTGGCACTGGTGGCGGTGCTGGTAGCTCCGTTTGGCCTTCTCATGGGAGTGCTTTTCCCTTCCGGGATCCGGCTCCTTCACTCCCACGACGAGATCTTCGTGCCGTGGGCCTGGGGCATCAACGGCAGCGCTTCAGTGATGGGAACTCTGGTCAGCCTTTTTCTGGCGGTAAAGATCGGCTTCTCCATGCTCCTTCTTATTGCCGTAGGAGTTTACGTCGTGGCTGCAGGAGCCGCCGTCTGGGCCGTGCGGAGCCGTGTAACCTGAACTGGCCCCTGCCCCGGATCACGATTCCGCGGTCGCCCTCAGGCAGGGGTCCCCGTGAGCCGTCGGATGGTGGAGTCTCGCAACCACCGGACCAGAATCTTATAATCCAAGGCGACTCTTCAAAAGACAACCAATCTCGACTTCCCGGAGTTCTGGTATGAAGCAAACGGTTTCCCTCCTTTCCATTGCCGGACTGCTGTGTGGATGTGGCACCGCTAATTCCGATCGGTTGACTCTCTCCTATCCAGCAACGAAAAAGGAAGACCTCGTAGAGACGCTTCACGGTGTGGAGGTCTCAGACCCTTACCGCTGGCTCGAGGATCTGGATTCTCCTGAAACCAAAGAATGGGTCCGGGCTCAGAATGAGGTAACGTTCCCCTATCTTAAGGCCCTGCCTGACCGTGAGAAACTCAAGAACGAGCTCACCCTGCTCTGGAAGTACGAGCGATATGGTCTTCCCGAGAAAGAGGGCGCCTTCTATTTCTTCAGTCGCAACACAGGGCTTCAGAACCAGAGTGTTCTCTACGTTTCGGAAGGGCTGGATGGAAAGCCACGGGTCCTGCTCGACCCCAACACGCTTTCTGCAGACGGCACGGTTGCTCTGGCCGGCACCTCCGTGAGCCCGGATGGGAAGTACCTTGCCTACGGCATCTCCAGGGGCGGCTCCGACTGGCGAGAGTGGTTGGTTCGGGAAGTGGTCTCAGCCCAGGATCTGGAAGACAAGCTTGAATGGGTGAAGTTCTCGGTAGCGTCGTGGACAAGAGACAGCAAAGGCTTCTTTTACAGCCGCTATGACGAACCCGAAGGGGACATTCTGGAAGAGACCAACTACTTTCAGAAGATCTACTACCATCAGATTGGCGACCCTCAGGAAAAAGACCGTCTCGTCTATGAGCGCCCAGACCACAAGAACTGGGGTCTGGGGGGAGTCGTCACCGACGATGGCCGCTACCTGATCATTCGAGTCAGCCAGGGAACGGACGAAAGAAACCGTGTCTATTACCAGGACCTGAACAGCTCCGGAGAAGTGGTTGGCTTGCTCGACGACTTTGATGCCAGCTATTCCTTCGTGGGAAACCAGGGTCCGCTGTTCTGGTTTCGTACGGATCTCGACGCCCCCCGGGGACGGCTCATCCAGATCGACACACGCCGCCCGCAGAGAGAGCACTGGGTCGAGCTCGTGCCCCAGGTTGCCCACACGCTTCGCGGGGCCTCCGTTCTCAATCACAGCTTTGTTCTCTCTTATTTGAGGGATGCTCATTCCTACGTTCAGATCCGCGAGTTGAGCGGGAAAAAGATCCGAGAGCTGGAACTTCCTGGCATCGGGGCGGTTTCCGGCTTCGCGGGCAAGATCGACGATCGGGAGACCTTTTATCGCTTTTCCAGCTATGTTAATCCGGGCACGATCTACCACTACGACTTGGAAAGCGGAGGGAGCACGATCTATCGTGAGTCGAGCATCAAGTTCGATGCGTCCGCCTACGAAACCACACAGGCCTTTTACGAGAGCAAGGATGGGACTCGCATTCCCATGTTCATCACCTACCGCAAAGACCTCGAGTTGGATGATGGGAAGAACCCGACCCTCCTGTATGGCTATGGAGGGTTCAACATCCCCCAGACTCCCAGGTTTTCGGTTTCGAACGCGGTGTGGATCCGAAATGGGGGCGTTTATGCGGTAGCCAACCTCCGCGGGGGCGGGGAGTTCGGCGAAGAGTGGCACCAGGCCGGGATGAAAGCAAACAAACAAAACGTCTTCGATGATTTTATCGCCGCCGCTGAGTGGCTGATTGAGATGAACTACACATCCACGGCACAGCTGGGAATCGCCGGAGGAAGCAATGGAGGCCTACTGGTGGGGGCCTGCCTGATCCAGCGTCCGGATCTGTTTGGGGCAACCCTTCCCGCCGTCGGGGTCATGGACATGCTGCGCTTTCACAAGTTCACAATCGGGTGGGCCTGGGTGTCCGACTACGGGTCGCCGGATGACCCCGCGGACTTTCCGTCGATTTACGCCTATTCTCCGTACCACAACATTCGAGACGGGGTGGACTACCCGCCCACGCTGGTGACGACTGCAGACCACGACGACCGCGTGGTGCCGAGTCACAGCTTCAAGTTTGCTGCCCGGCTGCAGGAGGCACAACGAGGCTCCAGTCCCATCCTGATTCGGATTGGCACGCGTGCTGGTCACGGCTCCGGGAAACCAACCTCGATGCAGATTGAAGAGGCGGCAGATCGTCTGGCCTTCCTGGCCACCCACCTGAGGTGAGTAATGGGTTCTGGGTTCTGGGTTGCGTACCAGGGGCAACCCTGGTGGTCGCCCGGAAAACGGGCCGGCACAAGACCGGCCCCTGCGGGCTCCTCTATCAGCCGGCTTTGTCGATCCAGGGGCTCAGATGCTCCAGGCCCACCTTTGCAAAGAACTCCTGCCAGGACTGCCGAAAATGGGAGCGAGAGAATCTCTGCACGCTCTGCCGCAGTCCCTCCGGCCGAAAGCGAATCGAGTCAAACCTTTCCAGCGCCTCCAGCAGGCTGGGAACCGTCTGCTCCGGAAAGAGGATTCCGGTACTCCCATCTTCGACAACTTCTGTCGCTCCGCCCTCTCCAAATGCGATTACCGGGCAACCACAGGCAAGGGCCTCGATCGGGACCAGACCAAAGTCTTCCAGACCCGGGAAAATGACGGCTCGTGCTTTTCGATAGAGCTGGCGGATGTCCTCGTCACTTTGCCAGCCCACGAACTCGATATTGGACAGTGCCCTTTTCTGAAGGACCCGCGACAGGGGGCCGGTTCCAACCACCAGCAGGCGGTCTCCGCGCCGGTTCAGGGCCTCTACGGCAAGGTCCAGGCGTTTTTGCGGCACCAGGCCCGACACGACCAGAAAGAAGCCGTCCCTCCGGTCGGAATTGGGTGTGTAGAAGCCCAGATCAGAACAGGGGTAAACCAGGGCCGAATTTCGCCCGTACACTCGCTCGATTCTCTTTTGAACGGTCTTTGAGATGGCCACGAAGTGATCCACGGAGCCGCTCATCTCCTGATCCCAGGACTTGAGTGAACGGGCCAAGTAGGACAGGGCCAACCCCCGAAAGGAATCATTCAGCTCACTGCCGTAGAGGTGCGGCTCCCACAGATAGCGCATTGGAGTCAGGCAGTAACAGACGTGGGGGATCCCCGGCCTGCGGGGAAACGCCTTGGCCACCGAGTGGCTGATACTCACAACCAGATCGGCATTCCGGACGGGTAGCGAGAGGGCGGCCCGACGGAAAAAAGGCAAGGTGTACCGGTAGTAGCGTGTGATGCCGGGAAGACGGTTCAGAGTCGAGGCAAAGACCGTCAACTCCTGCAGGGAAGGGTGCAGATTGGCGGGATCCAGAAAGAGGGTGCTGATTTCCAGGCGATCCCAGCCCGAAGCCAGTTCCACCAGGACGCGCTCAGCCCCGCGCGGATCGACAATCCAATCGTGACAAATCACAACCCGGTTCATAAACTCTGAATCTACCCTGCCGGCCTCCATTCCTGCAGTCCACAAGGATACCGGGTTCCGAGTTCAGAGTTCAGAGTTGCGAGTTCTGGTTCCAACCCTGATATCCTGAGCCAACAGGTTGTTGCAGTTGACAGGGGTTTGGTTTATTTTTGAACGATGCGGATTTGTCCTTTTCTCCTTTTTGTGCTGCTCCTCACCGTACCCGCCGTCCAGGCCCAGGAAGTTTCCTACCTCCCCCAGGTGGGAGATGGGCAGTTCGGCGATGTCATCCGGTTGATCACGGAATTCATCTTCGTGAACAGTGGCGCAGACACGCAGGTCAACCTCGCGTTCAAGCTTCCCGACGGCAGTCCGATGACCCTCAATCTGGTGGGCTAGGTCCCGTGACCGAGCATGAATTCGAACTGGGAAGGGGGGAATCCGCCAGCTTCTCGACCATGGGAGAAGGCGCTCCCAATGTGGGATACGCTGTCGTTACCGCTGGAGGCCCTCTCGCCGGCGGGAGCAGCGGCAGCGGTGTGGGAGGGACCGGGGTTTTCACTCAGATAGACGTACCCTCCGGCACCATCCTAAGTGAGACAGGCGTGCCGCTTGTGAAAGGATTGTCTGCTTTCAGCCTTTTCGTGGACACCATCGGAACTCGCGACACGGCGCTGGCTATCGTCAACCCCGCCGCGCCCGCTGTCGTGGGCGGAGGAGGTGGAGGAACTGCTGCGCATCTGAGTCTGTATGACAAGTCTTTCTTGCCTATCGCCACCACCGACGTGCCCCTTTTTCCGGGCCAGCGAGTAAGCGATTTCATGACTGGCTTTTTCGGTCCTGCGGTGGCGGTTCCAGGGGAGGGAAGCTTGACGGTGACCTCAGTCAACCTGCAGGGCGCCGGGGGCAGCGCTACGCCGCTGGCCGCCCTCACGGTGAGGACCAACAACCTGGCAGCTATTTTCCCAGAGGGTGTTCCCACCTTCACTGCTTTCCCCGTAGTTCCAGGGGCTGCAGCTCTTTTCTCCACCGGTGTGATGGGAACCGTGACCCAGGAATCGACTGGGGCACTGAGTGTCGTCCTCGATCTGCGCCAGGCCGCGCGGCCTGTCAAGGGCGCGATCTTCTACGTCTTCGACCGCGGTGAACTGATCACCGAGGTGGTTCGATCCGTGGATGCTCTCGACTTTGCCAGCTTTGTCCTCGAGCTCCCCGAGCGTTCGGAATCCGCAGGCGTGGAAGGCGTCGAGGTTCGCTTGATATACGAGGGAGGAGAGATCACTCCCCGAATGGCGGTCCAATAAATCCTCTTTCCCGCCGGAGCGACGGTTCACTCAGCATGAGGTCCGCGGGCACTCGCAACTACCTGTTGGCCCTGGGACTTGGTCTGGTCGTCCTTTTCCTGTACTGGCCAAGTCTTCACTATCCCTTTCAGTTCGACGACCAGCTCTTTTTGCGTGACGACAATGTTCGGCTGACTCGCTGGTCAGCCTTCCTGTGGCCACCGGCTCCACGTCCCCTGACCTGGCTCTCCTTTACGGCCCAGTTTGCCGTATGGGGAGAGCACCCGGCTCCGCTCCGCCTCCTGAACCTCCTGCTCCATGCCCTCAATTCAGCGCTGGTTCTGCTGCTGGTTTTCAAACTGCAGAACCTGTTTCCGCTCCCGGGAAGCAGTGATCGGTGGAGGGCACCAGTACTGGCCGGCCTGCTCTTTGCTCTCCACCCTCTACAAACCGAAAGTGTGGTGTACATCTATCAGCGGTCGACTCTGCTGGCTGCTCTGTTCAGCCTGCTGGCGCTGTTCTGGTGGGTGTCTCGCTCCGGCTCCAGCCGACCCCATGTGCTGTCAGCCCTGAGCCTGATGTGCTTCTTTCTGGGCCGCTTCTTCTAAAGAGTCTGCTCTGGTGCTCCCTGTCGCCCTCTGGGTCTTCGACGTGTACAACCGCGGTCGGATGATCCGCCCCGCTTCGTTGCTGGCCCTGAGCCTCGCTCTGTCGGTTGTTCTGGGAGGAAGCCTTCTCTGGTGGGCCGGCTCTTCAGACGAAGCGACGATCGGCATTGCCGGCCAGAGCCTGACTTACGCCCGCACTCAGGTTGTTGTGATCGGACGCTATCTGCAGCTCTTCCTGCTGCCCCTGGGACAGTCGGTCGATCCTCACGTCGAGGCTGTGGCAACCTGGATGAGTTTCGGATGGTGGATTCACCTGGTCATCCTGTTGCTCCTGCTGGGGGCGATCCCCTGGGCATTTCGGAGCCGTCGACAGCTCTCCTTCTGGCTGCTCTTCTCCTTCCTCTGGTTACTTCCCACCTCGAGCTTAATTCCCAGCCAAGACTTCATGTTCGAGCACAGGACGTACCTGCCCCTGCTGGGATTCTCCGCAGCGTTTTCGGTGCTGGTGGCAGGCCCCAGCCTTCGAACCTGGCAATTCGGGAGCATGGCGGGGCTGCTGGCATTGACTCTAGGGACGCTGACCTGGCAGAGAATTCAGTTGTGGGAGGCGCCTGCTTCGCTGTGGGCAGACGCGGCACGAAAGTCTCCGGGGAAATATCGCCCCGTGTTCAACTTTGGCGTAACACTAATGGACACTTCGCCTCGTCTTGCCGAGGAGAACTTTCGGAAAGCGATCCAACTGCGACCAGAGCTTCCCCTGGCCTACCGGAGTCTGGCCCAGATCAAGTGGAAGCAGGGAAATCTGAAGAGCGCCGAACGGCTGTGGAGGACCGCGCTGGTCATCGATTTCGATCATCGCGATACTCTCCTGGCACTGGGGCGCCTGCATCTGGAAAAGAAAGAGTTTTTCGAGGCGGAGGGCTACCTTCAGAGAGCCGTAACAAAGCAGCCGACTGACTGGCAGGCACGTTACCTGCTGGGGGAACTCTATTATGGATTCGGACTGACGCAAAAGGCTCTCGATCAAGCCGAAGAAGGTCTGAAATTTTATCCTCGACAAGCTGTCCTCCGGGTGCTGCTGGCGGACTGTGTTCGCCGCCAGGCCAATTGGAAGCGGGCCATTGAACTGTACCGGGAAGCACTCCTGCAGACCCCGGACAACAGCCGGGCCCACCTGGGGCTGGCCGAGAGCTACTCCCGTATCGGCCAGGAGGAAATGGCTCTTCGGGAGGCCCGGGAGGCAATCCGGAGTGCCACCGATCCCTCCGAGCGGGCCCGGGCGCTGGGTGTTCTCGAGCTTCTGGAGGGCTCAAAGACTCCACAATAGGAAGCGGGAGGCGCACTTGCTGCCGCTTTCATCCCAGGGTGTTATGCTGGCTGGCACTGACCGGTTGATTTCCGCTCACGGGAAGCGAAGGCTTTCCCCGGCCGTGTTGGTTTCGGAGCAAGAAAACGTCTGTGAGATCGACCACAGCGCCCGCAGGCAAAGGGCGAGATCGCCACAAACTGATTGTCGCCACCGTCATTGCGGGCATTGTGGTGGTCTTTGCCGTCAATGTGCACAGGCATTGGTTCATCTGCGACGATGCATTCATCAGCTTTCGCTACGCAAAACATCTGGCGCTGGGCCACGGTCTTGTCTGGAACGTCGGCGAGCCTCCCGTCGAAGGCTATACCAATTTCCTGTGGACCTTGCTTATGGCGCTGGGACTCAGACTGTCCGTGCTTCCCGAGCAGCTGTCGCTCCTGCTGGGCGTGGCCAGCGGAGCCGGAGTACTCGCCACGGTGACCTGGTTGGCACGGCACCGCATTGGTGCGTGGAACCTGTTCGCCTTCATTCCGGCAGCCCTGCTTGCCAGCAACAGGTCTTTCACGGGTTGGTGCACTGGTGGTCTTGAGACTCAGTTTTTCTCCCTCCTGGTCATCGTTGCCTTTGTACGCCTGTTAATCGAGCACGAGCAAAAGAACGAGCGCCCCTTTGCGTCTTCGCTCGACCCTTACCAGACCAGAGGGGTTGATCTTCGCCGCCGTAGCGGGTCTGTTCATTCTTCTTTCGTCTCTACGGACGCGTTGTTCACTTCGGTTTGCGGTTTTCTGGTCGCTACCTCTCATCTCGATTGTTGGCACCCATTTCCTGTGGCGGAAGTGGTACTACGGTTTCTGGCTGCCCAACACCTTTTATGCCAAGGTTTCTGGCTTCTGGTGGGAGCAGGCGTCGAAGTACCTCCGCTTGTTTCTGGACGATTATTGGCTCCTCTTGTTCCTTCCCTGCCTGCTCCTGTATCCACTGCTCAAGCGGGATGCAACCTACCTGCTGTTCGTCATGGCCCTCGCCTTTTACGTAGTCTATGTTGGATATATTGGTGGTGATATCTTGGAGTTCCGTTTCATGGTGCCGGTTCTGCCGTTTCTCTTCTGCCTCGTTGGTTTCTTCTGCCACGAGCAGTTCCGGATGTTCCAGAGGGGCTTCGCCTCTCGCCTGGCAGCCCTGGTTCCCCTGCTGCTGATCGGTGTTGCCGTCGCCAGGCACGGTCGAGCGCAGCCTGCAATGATCCGTGACGGCATCGAGACCTTTGCCTGGATGAGACACTACGCCCGGCAGCGGACAGGTGAAGGAAAGTCACTGAAAGCCCTTGTCGAGCGGGGCATCCTCCCTTCCGATCTACGTTACTCAACCGGCGCAGCCGGTGCCTCTCCCTACTATTCGGAGTTGTACACCCTGGATTTCCACGGGCTGAATGACACGTACATCGCCCACATGCCGATCCAGGAGCGGGGCCTTCCCGGCCATGAGAAACGGGCAACAAGAGAATACTTCAAGCAGAAAGAGATCGCCGTCATCGACACCCTTCAGGGAGTGGTCTACGACAAGCCTCCCGCCAGGACCGTGATCGGAGATCCCCCAAAGTACTGCATTCCGCCTCTGAAGTGTGCCGCCTTTGATGGAGGTTACCTCATCTTCGAGACGGCCCTGACTGACGACGAGTTAACAGAGATGCTCGGGAATTTGAAGTTCTTGCCCTATCCGCCCTCGGCTCCCTAGATGATTGATTCCTAAATAACGTTTCAGTTAATAGACATCCCCTCTCAGTTGCTGGAGCAACTGGTAGGAGAGATTGAACTGGCGGGCGGATACGTGCGGATTGTCTCGACCCAGCAGACCACCGGTCAGATGCTCTTTGGTGTGATCACCGAGCAGGGGATCCAGTTGTTCTCTGCTGTTCCTCCAACCGTTATCTGGTGTTCAACGACAACTATTTTTGACCGGGGCGACGACGATATTTGCCCACTGAAGTTGATCGTTTGTCGAGTCGGTTTTGGCTCTCCTTTTTTGGGGTTTGAGAAGGGTTTCTGTTTCTCTCCTGCTTTCCGAGCGTGGGGGTGGAGTGAGGGCGTAGCCCGAACGGAGTTCCCACGCTTCGCGACGTTCTGATAAGCCCATCGAAAGGGCTCCTGGTTGAGTTGTACGGCCCCACCCCTTGACCCGTTTGTCTGTATGGCCAGGAGAAGGGGCTTCGCGTGACATTTTGTTCTGTCAACAGCCGAGCGGGAGTCAACTGGCCTCCTTTTGGGTTCGCTTCTTGGCCGCTTCCATTCGGTAGCTGGAAACGTTCAATTCCAGGATCACACTGTGATGAACCACCCGATCGATAGCCGCGGCCGTCGTCAGTGGATCCTTGAAGATCTTCTCCCAGTTCGAGAAGACCAGATTGCTGGTCAGTAGGATGCTGCGTCGTTCGTAGCGATGAGACAAAAGCGTGAACAGAATCTCCATTTCTTGCCGGTTCTGTTGCACGTAGCCAATGTCGTCAATGATCAGCGCCTCGAATCGATCGAGCTTCTTGAGTTCCTTTTCCAGGGTCAGCTCGAGCTTGGCTCGAAGCAGCCGTTGCACCAGCAGCGCACAGGTGGAGAACAACACTCGGCGATCCTGCAAGATGAGCTCCTGCCCTAAGGCGCAAACCAAGTGAGTCTTCCCGCTTCCCGGATTGCCGAAGACCAATAGGTTTTCAGATCGATCCAGAAAGTCTCCCTCCAGAAGCGCGGACAATTGGCGATCCACATTTTGTGGAAGCCGAGAACGATCTAGTGCCGTCAGGCTCTTGTCCCAGGGAAGCTTGGACTGCCGTCGCAGCCGTTGGATTCGGCGTTCCCGGCGGTCAGCCACCTCCAACTCGGACAACGCCAGCAGATACTGAGGATAAGACCAACTTTCCTTCGAAGCCAAAGTGGCTTGCGAGCTGTGATGCTCTCGAAACGTCGGTAGGCGCAGTTCCACCAGAGACTGGCTTAGTCGTTGCAGATTTCCTCCACTCATGGCCTCACCTCCGACTCCCGTGTACTGAGCAATCGGTCGTAGACATGGATATCGACTTCAGGGACCTGGACTTCCCAGGCTGGGCTCGCCGGCTCAAGCAAGGCCTCTTTCAGAACTTGAAGTCGCACTCGGCACCCCCTTTCAATCAGCTTCTTCAGTGCCTGTCCGACTCGCTGCTCCCCCTCCTTCGCTGCCAACTCCAGGATTCCCAGATACTGACGGTCGGCTGTCCCAGGGCAATCCTCTCGCAGTTCATCGTAGGCGACTCGAAACAGCACACCGGGGAACAGGTCTTCCCGCCAGCGGTAACGTGCAAAGGCTCCCGGCTTGCGCACCAAAGAGTGGATTACGTGCCGGTAATCGATCCGATGCTTGCCCTCGCCTCGCAGTCGAGGCATCTGGGCTACCACCTGGCTGGCATACCGCACCTCCAAGTGATCCGCCCACATCCGAACCTCCACCCGCTCTCGGATCAAGCGGCTGTCGACCGAGTAGGTGTTGTTACGGACTCGGATGGTTGAACTTGGCGAGACCTTCACTCGATAGCTAACGAAGTCCTCCAGTCGACGATTCGGTAACGGCGCCATCACCTCCAGTTCTTCCTGAAGTCGCCTCTGCCGTCCTGCATTCCGGCGCTCGATGATTCTCTGGATGAATCGCTCGTAGTCGTTCCGCTCCAGAAAATCTCGGCTTCCTCTCAACAGCAGCTCTTGTTCGATGGCTCGCTTGAGCCGGTGATGGGATTGCTCGACATCTCCGTTTTCGTGAGCCTTCCCCGCCTGGGTCCGGCTCCACTTCATGCCGTAATGATCCAGTAATATCTGATAGCGACGCGTGAATACTCCTTTCTTGAGATTGTCGACGGCAGCCGACAAACGATCCGTTCGATGTTCTTGAGGAACTGCTCCCAGCTCCCATATCGCGTTCTGGACTCCCAGCGTCAGGCTCTCAAATGACTCACTGAAGCACAGCGTTGTCGTTTCCCAGTTCGAATAAGTTAGAACGAAGTGATAGAGCAGATGAGGAAACGGTTGCCCTGCGATCGTCACTCCCAGGCTGTTCATAAAGGTGAAGTCGGACTGGGCTTGATGCCCCGGCTCGTGACGCTGCGGAAACATCACTTCCTTCAGCTCACCGTTGCGGGCTCTCCACTGTTTGATGTGCCGCTGCAGCGTTCGTAACTGGCCTTCTTCGAACTTCCCTTCATGAACCCGATTCAGATGATCGAAGACGGTCGTCGCCTCCACCGTCGGAGATCGTTTCAGAATCCCTTCCACTTCCGGCCACACCCATTCGTAGGGGTCCGGTCGGGTTCTCCAGGTCCTCTCCGGCCGACACTCGCTCGGTAGCTTCCCAGACTTCAGATACCTTCGTGCCGTATTCCGCGCCATGCCTGCTTTCGCAGCGGCCATCGTCAACGTCTTTTCCTTTTTCCGCAATTTCATCAGTCTCCTGATCTGCTGGTCTGTAACCATGCTTTCCATGGTCCAAATCAGCTCTGAAAAAGCGGGCAATTCTAATTGTCGCCGTGGAAAATTCTACTCGTCGTTGATCATTAGATCGATGACATCCATCTTGAGTCGATTCAAGGATCCCTCAACAGACTTAAATATATGACGACGTGACAGGCCTTTATCTCCGGGATCATCGGACATGGGAAAAAAGCATTTTGTTGTCACAATAAATTTTTCCCGATTCACCGCTTTTAAAATATGACCCAAGGTCTCTTCTGCTTTCCCGTATCCGTAGGTGTCGGCTGTGTCGAACAAATTGATCCCAAGATCGAGGGCTGTTCGCACACATGTCTCTGCTGTGGGTAATGGCACCGTTTGTCCGACGGTGAGGTGGGTTCCCAGACTGACTTCGCTTACCTTAAGATTGGAAAGTCCAAGCCTTCGGTAGTTCATTAGGGAGTTAATGTCAAATCTTGTGTACGGCGTAGTCGGAGAGATCTCGGGTAGAAACCACTTGTTGAGAAGTCAGCCGTCTTCAGTTTCCGACTCATTTCCCTCGTAGATTCTGTCAGTTCGTCGGACGTTCATAGATATTAAAGGCACTTCATGAGGGATGCAGTTGATGCCCGGAAAGGGGTCTCAGGTTAAGCGACTAGAACCAGCTGCCTAACAGCGACTCCTCACCTGAAAGTCCGGTCATGACCCGATTCGTTTCTCCCACTGCCCTTTCCTGCGGTACTTCCCCCGATCTAGCGCCTAAGGGGTTGTTCGGGTAATCTAGCGCGTATGGAAAAGCCCATCAGGGCACGACCAGACCAATCGGGTGGAGGGCCTCCCGGCCCAGCCTGGCCGAGGAGGACTGAAATGCATTCTTCTAGCCCGGATTATGCAGGAGATCTAAATTCAAGTGAGATTTGGGCCCAGAAAAAAGGCCGTAGCTCTCTGATATAAAAGGGTTTAGAGAAACAAAGACCCTAAACAGGAGCTACGGCAATGTCAAAAACAGTCTGCCAGAATACCCTGCCATTTCATAGCCACAGAAACATCACGGCTCGTTTTGATGGGGGGAGCCTCACTTCCGACGCAGGATGGTTGTTGTTTGGATCGCTGGATCGTCAACATCGATTGTGCGAGGGCTTCAGTTCCTGTATTTCGGAAAGTCGAGACCAACGCTACATTCGTCATGACCTGTTGAAGTTGATCCGACAACGAGTCTTGCAGATCGTGGCCGGCTACGAAGACTGTAACGACGCCGATACGCTGCGCTCGGATCCGATGCTCAAGACAGTCTGTGATCAGTTGCCCGAGAGCGATCCCGACTTGGCCACCCAGCCGACTTTCTCCCGTTTGGAGAACTCCGTCACCAAGAAGGATCTGATACGTCTGAGCCGGTGGCTGCTAGGCCGTTATGTGCGCTCCCTGAAGAAGAGACGCCCCAGCAAGATCATCCTGGATCTGGACAGTACCGATGACCACACTCACGGCCAACAGGAGTTCTCCTTCTACCACGGGTATTACCGAAACCACATTCTGCATCCTTTGCTGATCTTCGATGCCGCCACGGGAGACCTGGTGTGTGCCATGTTGAGACCTGGCAACAAGGGGGCTGCCTCTCACATCGTGCCCGTTTTGAAGCGCGTCGTGGAGGCCATCCGACAAGGAGTGGGGACGGATGTCGAGATTGAGATTCGGGCCGACAGCGGCTTTGCCACGCCTCGGCTCTACGAGTTCTGTGAAGGTGAAGAGAATAAACTCCAATATGTCATTGGGTTAAGTCGAAACCCTCGCCTGCAGCGAGTGGTCGAGCCGCTGCTGGATTCGACTCGGCTGAGGTTCGTTGAGCTGGAGGAAAAACAGCGTCAGTTTGACGAGTTTCTTTATCGAGCCCACAGCTGGGATCGATCCCGTCGCGTCATTGTCAAAGTGGAGGTCGATCAGCGTGGGATCAACCGTCGCTTTGTAGTCACCAACCGGGACGATCTCTGCTCCCAATCACTTTATGACCACTACACAAACCGAGGGCAGACCGAGAACTTCATCAAGGCCTTCAAGAATCATCTGAGCATGGACCGACTCAGCTGTCATCGATTCCTGGCCAATCAGTTTCGACTCCTCCTGCATGCACTGGCTTACCAGATGTTCGTGCGCCTGCGCGACTATCTGCACGGAACCCCCTGGCACAAGCTCGAAATCGAAACCTTACGTCGTCGGGTCCTCAAGATTGGGGCCCGGATCCGACAAACCACTCGACGCATCTGGGTCCATCTTTCCTCAGCCTTCCCCGAACAACCCCTCTTCCACCTCGTCTTGAGTCGCCTGAACTCCAGTTAGCTTTTCCCAGCTCCCCCGGAAAACCGCTTCCGACACTCATCCAGGCCCAGATCTGTCTGAAATTCACTCCCCAAACCACTCAAACGCCTCGCCAACCCATATTCTTCGCAAATCCGCCTGTCACACCTGCCCGCTTCCGAGTTGGGCCACTTCTCGAGTCGTTTTTCAACACCGGACTACGGTTCTTGCATAATCCGGGCTAGATCCCTTGTCGCACCGTCGATCGTTCTGTTCCTTTGCGGCTGCGGTGGACCGGTGGAAGTCGCTGATGTTGTCTACACCAGCGGTCGGATCTACACCGTCGACGAGGCACAACCCTGGGCCGAGGCCGTGGCCATTAAGGACGGCAGGTTTCTGGCCGTGGGAAGTATTGCCGACATCGGCGACTTGCAGGGCGAGAATACCGAAACTGTGGACCTGGGCGGGAGCTTCGTTATGCCGGGCATCATCGACCTGCACGTGCATCCCTTCATGACACCGCTGTTCAATGTGATAAACCTGGATTTCTCTGACCCAACTAACGTGGACACCATGCTTGCCGAGTTGAAAGGCTTTGCCGAGGAGCACCCGGAAAAGGAATGGATTAGGGCCGGCTCCTATGGCTTGGGCGTGTTCCCAGATGAAAACCCAAGCAAGGAACTGCTGGACGAAGTTATCCCCGATCGGCCAGTGATAGTGATCGACCAGACTGGGCACAACTATTGGGTTAATTCCCGTGCGCTGGACCGGGCCGGCATCGATGCAGACACACCAACTAGCGACAAGTACATCATCGTCAAGGACCCGGCGACTGGCGAGCCCACCGGTACCTTGCGCGAAAGCGCCATGCGTCTGGTGGAACAGGTGGCCGACTGGCCCAGCCCGGAGGAGAATGCCGTAGCGTTTAAAAAGGTGTTCGACGAGTTCAATTCCCACGGAGTGACCACCATGCGCACAGCCGAGGGCCAGGCCCCTTCGCTAGACGTGGTGAAGTCTATGGAAGATTCTGGCAACCTGACCATGCGCTTATTCGTTGCCTGGGACTGGCACATGCACATCACCACGCCGTTCACCAACGAGGAAATGGACCAGGCGATTGCAGGCCGTGGCCAATATGCCACGGAAATGGTCAACCCCAACTTCGTGAAGATCTTCCTCGACGGCACGCCGATTGGCTACAACTCACCGTTCATCGAGCCGTACGCCGATGACGCGAGCCAACACGGCGTCGGCAAATTCTCAACCGAAGAACTGAGCCAGATCGTCACTAACTTCGACGCCCAGGGCATCGGCGTGATGATGCATTTCCATCGGCGATGGCACAGCCCGCATGGGACTCGACGCAATTGAGGCGGCCCGCGCGGCCAATGGCCCCTCACCTCCAGTGTTTCGGGCGGCGCCGTCTACCGCGGCCCTTTCCGGCGCAGCCGGGATCATTGGGGTGTGGGACTCTTCCGAACCACGACAGAACAGACTGGGGGGGCGTCCGAAGTTGGGGCTGAGACCTTCTACCGGTTCGGGTTGACAGACAGGCTCGAAGCTTCCTTTACGATTCAGATCTTCGATCCCGCTCGGGCCGAAGGTAGCTTCGCCAACTTCGGCATCCGCTTTCTGGCAAACCTGTGAAAACCCCACCGTTGAATCTGGCGGAGGTGAACAATGCCCAAGAGATCTCGAGATTACAGGAACCTGCGTTCGTTTGCGACAGCTCCCCGGAAATGGCCTTTATTCCCGGCGGCTGCGCCACTTCTTCTCCTGTTGCTCCTGTTTACCGTGGCCGGCCTGGCCCGTCCCAAGGTCGATGTCATCGTCATGAAGAATGGTGACCGGCTGACCTGCGAAATCAAGAAGCTGGAGTTCGGTCAACTCCACGTCAAGACGGGATACACGCTGGGAACGGTCGTCATCAACTGGGAGAAAGTCGAGCGAGTGGAAAGCCCCCAGCGCTTCACGGTGGAAACCACCGGGGGAGAGTACTTTTCGGGTTTACTGCAGAAGGAGGCGGTATCCGCCACGGTTGGAGAAGGAGAGGTGACCGTTATTGAGGGAAGCAGGGCAACCCGCCTGACCGGCGAGGAAGTGGTCGAGATCGCTCAAATGGAGGCGGGCTTCCTGAGAAAAATGGATCTCAAGATCGACTACGGTTTTACGTTTGCCAAGGCCAACAAGCGGACCCAGTCCAATCTGCAGTCCAATCTGCAGTACAGAACGGAAAAACACTGGGCTGAGCTTTCCGTGAGCTCGTTGTTTGCCGGACAGACGGACGGCTCCGATACGAACCGTCACAACTCGACCGCCTCCTACATCCGTTTCCTGGGTACACGAAAGTGGTTCGCCGTGGGGCTCGCGGATTTCCTCAACAACGACGAGCAGCGTCTCGACCTGCGGACCACTGTGGGAGGCGGGCTGGGGCGGAAGGTCATCCATTCCAACCGGAAACACGCTTTTGGTACAGGGTGGAGCCGTCTGGAACAGTGAGACTTTTGCTCCAGAAACGGGCCGGGAAGAGGCGAACAGTGCGGAGGGTCTGCTGGCAACGAACTACTCCACGTTCCGCTTTGACTCCTCCGAACTGATTACGAGTTTGTACGTTTTCCCGAGCTTCTCGGATCCAGGACGTGTCCGCCTGGCGTTCAACGCGAGCTTGTACTGGGACATCATCGGCGACCTCTTCTGGAGATTGACCTTCTGGGACAATTTCGACAACCGGCCACCGGAAGAGACGGCCAAAAACAACTTTGGGATCAGCACGTCCATCGGCTGGTCGTTTTAGATCAGATCGGGCTCCGGATCCCGATCTGATCGACGAGTCCGAATACGCAGAAGCGGGCCGATTGGTGCATTGACTTAGACGCCGGGTTCCAATGTTTCCTTCTAGCCGAAAGCCGCCGTTGATTACGCCTCCATAAATCGACCTTCTCCACAAAGCCCCAGATTCAAAAAGAAAGAAGTTGTTGTCAAGGTCTTGGGCGGACGCATCAGGCGGCGACCTCATCCTCTCGGACTCCATTCACAAATCTAACGTTGTCGACCACCTCTCCCAGACGCCGGTAGCCTTGTAGTCGGCGCCATCTTTTTTCAGCGCTTCTGCACAGTTTGAATACCATTGTCAGCATGGTTTGCCTGGACAAGCATCCTCGAGTCTTGGCCGTTCGCAGTTTCACAGTCGCGAAGGTCGACTCAATCGGATTGGTAGTTCTCAGATGCGGCCAGTGTTCGGCCGGAAAGTCATAGAAGGCCAGCAGCTCTGTCCGATCCTTGGCCAGGCAGGATGTGGCCTTCGGGAACTTCAGCTGATAGGTGGCAATGAACTCGTCAAAAGCCCTAAAAGCATTCTCTCGGGTTTCAGCCATCCAGATCTGATGCAGCGCCGTCTTGGCTTTTGGCTGTACTGCCTTGGGCAGATAGTTGAGTACATTGCCGGTCTTGTGCACCCAGCAGCGTTGCTGTCGGGTATTGCCGTAGATCTTGGCCAGGGCTTTCCAGAATCCGAGGGCTCCGTCGCCAATCGCCAGTTTCGGTCCCATGCGCAGGCCTCTGGAGCGCAGATTGCGCAGCAACTCCCACCAGGATTGCTCACTTTCCCGGTAGCCATCTTCCACGGCAATCAGCTCCTTTTTGCCGTCCGCACGGGCTCCGATCAGCACCAGAAGACAAAGCCGGGCATCGTCAAAGCGAACGTTGGCATAGACGCCGTCAGCCCAGACGTAAACGTAGCGCTTATTGGAGAGATCACGCAGCCTCCACTTCTCATAATCCTTGACCCACTTGCCTTTGAGCCGTCTGATTGTCTTGGCCGACAGTCCCGGTGCATTCGTCCCCAACAGGGCACTCAACGCGTCGGAGAAGTCTCCTGTGGAGATCCCCTTCAGGTACAGCAGAGGCAGCAGCTCCTCTACGCTCTTGCTTCGACGCAAATAGGGAGGCACCAGGCTGGAACGAAAGCGGATGATCTCCTCCGACTCCTCACCAGTTCCTCGGTCTCGAACCCGCGGAATCCGAACCGGGATCCCTCCAATCCCCGTCTGAATCTCACGCTTCGGCAGGTAGCCGTTGCGAACCAGACGTTTTCGGCCCTGGACATCACTCTGACCCTCGTACTCTTCCAGAAGTCCTTCAAGCTCGGCTTGAACTGCCTCAGCCAGGAGCTTCTGTGCCCCTTCTCGAAGCATTTCCGTCAAGGCATCCTTCGTCGTGGTTGGTTCGTCGATGGAAACTACAGTATCTTTCTTCAAGGCGTATCCTTGTGGGCGAACTCATTATCGATCTTCACGGTTCAGGGTACGCCATCTGACAGACGCCCCTCCGTACACAACTTTGGATCATATCTCTTCATTAGGTGTACGTTAGCATAGTTTTCCTGGCTGAATTCGTGCTTGGTTGGGAGCTTTGCTTTACCCCCAGTGAAAGGGGTCGACAAAGCACCCAGCGCGTCCGCAACATATACAAGTCGGTCGGATACCGGGCCTGGAACGGCAAAAAGCAACTGCACGGCTGTTCTCCTGACGCCTCCGGGCGAAACTTCTCGGCTTTGAGTAGGCCGCCAGAGGCTCCCTCAGCCTGAAAGAAGAGCTGTATCGCTGTCTACGTTGATCCGTCACGCGGGCTTGCTGCTGCCGCTGACGGTAGGCTCTTTGGCGATCGCGATGATCGGCTCGACCCTCGGGAGATCGCTGGTGTCGGCGGTTGGCCGCACGGCATTGCTGCCGGCGCTGGAGACGACGGCAGGGCTGGCTGCAGTAGCCTTGGCCCCGGTCACAGGAGCGACAGATGAAAAACAGCGCGCCGCAGCCTTCGGCCCGGCAAGTACGTTGCCGGAGAACGACAATCGAATCGGCCATGCATCCAGTCCCGGCGGGGACTGGACAACAGCCCAGGATCGTGGCAGGTTACAATCTGTTTGTGGTGGGTCTCCGCTTTGTACAGAACTGCCACAACCGGACCTCGACCGGGTTACAGGTCGAGGTCCTCCCTCTTCCTGGACTGCAATCAATACACTCTCGAAGGGAAAAATCCACCTCGTCAGAAATCGCGAGATGAAGGCTCGGACGCACCTGCGGTGCGGATGATGTTGAAATTCTATCCTAACCCGGATTATGCAAGAACCGTAGTCCGGTGTTGAAAAACGACTCGAGAAGTGGCCCAACTCGGAAGCGGGCAGGTGTGACAGGCGGATTTGCGAAGAATATGGGTTGGCGAGGCGTTTGAGTGGTTTGGGGAGTGAATTTCAGACAGATCTGGGCCTGGATGAGTGTCGGAAGCGGTTTTCCGGGGGAGCTGGGAAAAGCTAACTGGAGTTCAGGCGACTCAAGACGAGGTGGAAGAGGGGTTGTTCGGGGAAGGCTGAGGAAAGATGGACCCAGATGCGTCGAGTGGTTTGTCGGATCCGGGCCCCAATCTTGAGGACCCGACGACGTAAGGTTTCGATTTCGAGCTTGTGCCAGGGGGTTCCGTGCAGATAGTCGCGCAGGCGCACGAACATCTGGTAAGCCAGTGCATGCAGGAGGAGTCGAAACTGATTGGCCAGGAATCGATGACAGCTGAGTCGGTCCATGCTCAGATGATTCTTGAAGGCCTTGATGAAGTTCTCGGTCTGCCCTCGGTTTGTGTAGTGGTCATAAAGTGATTGGGAGCAGAGATCGTCCCGGTTGGTGACTACAAAGCGACGGTTGATCCCACGCTGATCGACCTCCACTTTGACAATGACGCGACGGGATCGATCCCAGCTGTGGGCTCGATAAAGAAACTCGTCAAACTGACGCTGTTTTTCCTCCAGCTCAACGAACCTCAGCCGAGTCGAATCCAGCAGCGGCTCGACCACTCGCTGCAGGCGAGGGTTTCGACTTAACCCAATGACATATTGGAGTTTATTCTCTTCACCTTCACAGAACTCGTAGAGCCGAGGCGTGGCAAAGCCGCTGTCGGCCCGAATCTCAATCTCGACATCCGTCCCCACTCCTTGTCGGATGGCCTCCACGACGCGCTTCAAAACGGGCACGATGTGAGAGGCAGCCCCCTTGTTGCCAGGTCTCAACATGGCACACACCAGGTCTCCCGTGGCGGCATCGAAGATCAGCAAAGGATGCAGAATGTGGTTTCGGTAATACCCGTGGTAGAAGGAGAACTCCTGTTGGCCGTGAGTGTGGTCATCGGTACTGTCCAGATCCAGGATGATCTTGCTGGGGCGTCTCTTCTTCAGGGAGCGCACATAACGGCCTAGCAGCCACCGGCTCAGACGTATCAGATCCTTCTTGGTGACGGAGTTCTCCAAACGGGAGAAAGTCGGCTGGGTGGCCAAGTCGGGATCGCTCTCGGGCAACTGATCACAGACTGTCTTGAGCATCGGATCCGAGCGCAGCGTATCGGCGTCGTTACAGTCTTCGTAGCCGGCCACGATCTGCAAGACTCGTTGTCGGATCAACTTCAACAGGTCATGACGAATGTAGCGTTGGTCTCGACTTTCCGAAATACAGGAACTGAAGCCCTCGCACAATCGATGTTGACGATCCAGCGATCCAAACAACAACCATCCTGCGTCGGAAGTGAGGCTCCCCCCATCAAAACGAGCCGTGATGTTTCTGTGGCTATGAAATGGCAGGGTATTCTGGCAGACTGTTTTTGACATTGCCGTAGCTCCTGTTTAGGGTCTTTGTTTCTCTAAACCCTTTTATATCAGAGAGCTACGGCCTTTTTTCTGGGCCCAAATCTCACTTGAATTTA
The DNA here is from genome assembly GCA_965248635.1 of Acidobacteriota bacterium. Taxonomy (GTDB): domain Bacteria; phylum Acidobacteriota; class UBA6911; order RPQK01; family CBDAPI01; genus CBDAPI01. Next base: position 3,428,258 of record OZ252114.1, read on the forward strand.
GATCTCCTGCATAATCCTGGCTAACAGCGAGTGTCCAAAAACACGCACATCCTGGTGATCGTTAACAGCGTGAACTTTCCGGACAGTGCACCAGCCCGGATGATTCAGTGCGCCGTGAAAAGGCGGCGATTTTCAGTGGGTGCAAAACCCACCCGGCAACTGTCGCTCCAGCCGGTAGCAATCGGAGCAGTAGAGGAGGTAACGAATCTGCTGAAGCCTTCGGTGCAGAGGGTCGCGTTAGGCGACTTGGCGAAGGTGCAGGCCGTAACGAGTAGTGAACGCTAAGCAGGCCTCGAAAAGGGCAATGCGGAAGCCGACCTGGCTGAATTACAGGGAAGGCCGCCGTCAGCGGGGAAGTCGAGCAACAGCACCCGTTGGTTCCGCCGGGGTAATGGCGACGGCACGCACTTAAGAGGAAATCGCAAGCATACACGGGAAGCCCCTGTCGGCGAAGACGGCCGCACGGTCCTCAACCGGCAACCCGCGAGGGACAGGTCGGGCGGGCAGGGGTGGCGGACAGGCTCGTATTACTGAGGAAAGCGGCTAACCCCGCTGGAGGGAAGGGGCCTGAGTTCGAGGCAGACGTCTGCTGAAGCGACAGCGCGGAGATTGACCCGAATGGGGCTGAAAACTCCGGAAAAGATTGGGAAGCTGCAAAGGACGTTGTACGCCAAAGCGAAGGAGCAGCCCGAGCGCCGCTTTCATCAGCTGTACGACAAGGTGTGGAGAGAAGACTTTCTGGAGTTCGCTTACCGGAAATGCAAAGCCAATGGCGGAGCAGCGGGGGTGGACCGAGAGAGCTTCGAAGACATTGAGGCGCGCGGACGAGAGAAGTGGCTGGGCGAACTGGCGAGGGAGCTGAAAAGCAAAAGCTACCGGCCGGCGGCAGTGCGCCGGGTGTGGATTGACAAAACCAACGGAGGAAAGCGCCCGCTGGGAGTGCCGACGATCAAGGATCGGGTGGTGCAAACGGCGGCGATGCTAGTCATCGAGCCGATCTTCGAGGCAGATCTGCAGCCGGAACAACATGGCTACCGCCCCCGACGAAGCGCGCAGGATGCGGTTCAAGCGGTGCACGCTCTGATCAACACAGGCCACCGAGAGGTGGTGGATGCAGATTTGAGTGGCTACTTTGACAGTATCCCGCGGAAGGAGCTGATGCAATCGGTGGCGCGTCGTATCTGCGATCGGCAGATGTTAAAGCTGATCAAGATGTGGCTGAATACCCCGGTTGTGGAGGTCTCCAAGAAGGACAAGGACGAACCGAAAGGAGGAGGGAAAAGGGGAACCACACAAGGGTCTCCGATCTCACCCCTTTTAGCCAACCTGTACTTTCGTCGCTTCATAATGGGGTGGAGGAAACTGGGACCGAAGCAGTGTCAGGGCAGGATTGTGTCCTATGCGGACGACTTTGTGATCTGCTGTCAAGGCGAAGCAGGGAAGGCTCTGCGAGCAACGCGGGAGATACTGGGGCGTCTGGGCCTGAAACTGAACGAGACCAAGACCTGTGTGAGACGGCTGCCGGAAGAGAGCTTGGACTTTCTGGGCTACACACTGGGGATCTGTCATCGAGCGAGGAGCGGGGTTCCCTACATGGGGACTCGACCTTCGAAGAAGTCGATCGGCAAGATCTGTCGCGAAATCCACAGGGAGACGCGGCCCTGGAGTGGGCTCAGGTCAGCCGAGCAAGAGGTGGCCCGTCTGAACCGAATGTTGGTGGGATGGGCCAATTACTTCTGCTTGGGTGGGGTCAGCAAAGCCTATCGGGCGGTGGATGCCCACACCCGATGGAGGCTTCGTCAGTGGTTGCGACGAAAACACAAGAAGCAAGGCAGCAAGGGAACGCGGCAGTTCCCGGACCAGTTCCTGTACGAAAGGTTGGGGCTGGTACGACTGACCGAGCGGACTCGCGACCTTCCGTGGGCGAAAGCGTAAGACCTTGTCCGAGAGCCGGATGCGGGAAAACCGCACGTCCGGTTCGACGAGCGGGATGTGGAAACGGAGCATGGACGAGCTAGTGAGGCACCGACAGACGAAAGGGTCGGCAACGGATAGGCTCTTCCTAAACCACCGCGCCACATCTCGACTCTACTAAGTTTTCGTAGCGAAGCGGGGGAAGACCCGTTCTGACAAGGCTTGCGACCGAGGCCCCCGCAGGCGTACTCGTGCAGTACGCCGAGGAGGCCGACCGAGCGCAACACAGTCAGGGCGGGAGATTCTCACGCTGCAGAACGATCGCCGGGTCCATGCAACCAAAGTCGGGCAGGGCATTGCAGGCAAAACCCGGACCCCCCAGGCTGCGCAGGTCGAGACATCCATCCCGGATCTGGAGGCAAACCGTGCCGTCGACCTTTCCATAAAGACCGGGGTGGGCCTCCAGAAAATCTTCCGACTCTCTCGAGGAGACTCCCGCAAAGCCTTTGACGTAGTGGTGTCCATTCCGTTCGATGTGGTCCAGGCCGAGCAGGGCGGCCAGGGCCAGATCCTGCTGAACGGCAACTCCGGCCTGCGTGGTCAGGTCCTCACCTGACATGAAAAAGTGCTCCCTCCCCATTTCTCGGTTCCAGAGTTGACACCGGGCCCGGTTCAGGATCGATTTGTAGAAGCCTTTGCAGGCTTTCGAAGAAATGCCCCGATATCCCAGTCCCCTGGCTCGCAGAAACGCATCGAGCGTTCCGTCCGATTCATCCGCAATGACGGCCTGGCCGAGATCGGCATCCTGGAGAGGGCAGTCCCAGGCGATCCCTCGATCCAGCGGCTGCTCCAGGAACAGCACAGAACGCCAGAAGCGTTGCAGAGGGGCGTATCCCTGAAGTCGGCCGGTAAAGTCCAGGAGCTGCCCGATGGTCTTGAACTGTTCGTTTCCATCAAGGGTTATACGGTATTCCTCGAGATGGTTCAGGACAGCGGCAATCGACTCCAGCCTGTCCAGGTCCTCCTCCAGCTGGCCACTCACCTTGACCTTGAAATAGCGGTGTCCGTAGAAATCCACGACTTCATCGAGAGTCTCAGGAAGACCATCGGCAACCCGTTCCTCGGGGAGCTGATCCGTGGTCGTGATGGGATCCACCAGCCCCACGGTATGCCGGGCATGAACACTCTGCAGAGGCCGCAGCGTCGACAGGTAGCGATTCCAATCCAAGTCGCCAAGATCCTCGATTTCTGAATGCGGGCACAAGCCGGGAAGATTGTGTCTGATCGCCTCCCAGAACGAGATTTCCTCCAGGCGGCAGGCCGCGTCCAGGATGGCTCGATCCAGGAGGGCGGGTCCAAAACCGGCGACCAGAGGATTCAACCCGGCTGCATCTCCCTCCTGCAGCTGGGAACGATAACCGTTCATTGAGAGCTCAAAGGGCGTCAGCGGCCGGGGGCTCTCGAGATAAAGCTGAGTGGCGATCCTGATCGAGTCACGAAGTTGCTCAAAGTTTTGCTCGTTGCTGAGATCGGGGTTCTTGTCAAACCATTTCGGAGCCAGCATTTCCGCTGCAATTCCCTGCCCCCATCTCCCGCTGCTATCGTTGATTCTGACACGAACCAGCACCTGCGGTGCTTCCCGCAGAACGATGATTCCAAAACGAAACGGAAGTCGCAGGCGAACCGGCCTCTCGAACGCCTCCACTGCCTCGAGTCTGACCTGCATCAAACGCACCTCTCAAAAAGAGCCTGAAGACGACGTACGTGGCGAGGAATCTCTATTCGCGGGTTCGCCGCTGCCTCGTACTCCAGCGCCACCCAGCCCCGGTACCCGCTCCTGACGACAATCTCTCGAACACGCTCGAAATCGGCTGGCACGAGATTCCCCTCGGGCCCACGAACCTCCACCTTGAACTGCACGTTGACCGCTCGGGGAACGGCCAGCTCCAGTTGGCGGTAAGGACTCGTGTGGTAGTTACCCGTGTCGAGATTGATACCAAACCAGGGATGCTCGCCCACCCGATCACAGATGGCGAGATGATCCTCGGCCCGGGCGGTGATTCCACCATGGTTTTCCAGGCCCACTACAACTCCCCGTTTCTCTGCCCGCTCCAGAACCGTGTGGATGGCGTCGGCAACCCATCCGATGGCTCTCTCCCGAGCGACACCGGCTGGAGGTTTTCCGGCAAAGACCCGAATGTGGGGTGCAAACATTTCGGCGGCGTAGTCAATCCACTGGTTCACATGCCGGACGTGTCCCTCGCGCTCCGACCCGGGTGGTAGACAGAAATTATTGCTTACCGCCGTCCCTGTCACCGTAACACCACTGTCGAAGGCTCGCTTGCGCAGCTGTCGGAGATAGGCCGTATCGAACGGCTCCGGGAAGTAGTAGGACGTCAATTCAGCGCCACTGAGCCCGATCTGCGCACACCAGTCGATGAAGCCGAACAGGTCCAGATCCCCGGCTGTCAGCTCCTCCCGCATGGAATAAGCGGCCAGAGCAATTCGTATGGGCCCCTCCCTCTGCCGCTCCTGTGACTGGCCTGCCACACGGGATGAGAAGTAGAGCGGGCCGGCCAGGGTCGTGCCAAGAAGTTTGCGTCTGGACAGCACTGATTTCATGGAACTATGTTGTCACCGGCACGGGATCTCTGGCAACTAGTGCACTGTAATGCTTGAATAGGTAGTGGGTGAGCGAGCCATTCGGGCCCGAGGTCAAGGCGCGCCGACGAGGCATAGCCAGGACGGACGTGAGTACTAAGTGAAGATCGCCCTTTGCAATGAGGTTTTGCGGGAGTTGCCCTTTCGGGAGCAGTGCCGGTTTGCTGCCGCTGTGGGCTACGACGGCCTGGAACTGGCACCTTTCACACTTGCTGAAGAACCTCATCGCATCCCCGAACGGGAGGTCCAGCGGCTCCGGCGCACTGCACGGGAGGAGGGACTGGCCATCACGGGACTTCACTGGCTGCTGGTCGCCCCACCCGGTCTTTCCATTACCTCCTCTGACGCCACGGTTCTGCGGGAAACGAAACAGGTTCTGCTGGGCTTGATCGATCTCTGCGCGGAGCTGGGAGGAAGCGTCCTCGTCCACGGTTCGCCGGAGCAGAGGATGATCGGCGCCAATCAGGATCGAAGTCGAGTTTTTGAGCGGGTGCTGGGAATTTTTCAGGAGGTCGCCCGTCATGCCGGCGATCGCGGCCTGGTTTACTGTATCGAGCCCCTTCCCCGATCGCAGACCAACTTCATCAACAACTTGCAGGAAGCCCGTGCCCTGGTGCGGGCGGTGGACAGTCCGTCCCTCAAGACCATGTTGGACTGCCGCGCTGCTCGTCTCTCAGAACCCGTTGCACCCGACCTGCTGCTGGAACAATGGCTTCCCACCGGGCAAATCGCTCATGTTCATCTGAACGATTCGAACTCCCGGGGACCCGGGGAAGGAGAGGACTCTTTCAGCGAGATTCTGCAGGTCCTCTTCCAACACGGGTACCAGGGCACCATGGCGGTCGAACCCTTCCTTTATGAGCCGGATGGGAAGGCCTGCGCAGCCCGGGCGATCGGATACATTCGAGGGCACATCGAAGCCCTCCACAGCTCGGGGTAGTGCAGCTCGTGACCGGTCGTCCGAATCCACGTTTAACGGATGTACTTCTGATACTCTGAATCCAGCCGTGCTTTCTCGACTTCTGCCGAGTAAATGGAGAGCCGGTATCGGAAGCGAAGTCTCTCTCCTACACGGATCTCAAAGCCGACGGGAACGGAGCCCTCTACGAAGTCCTTCCTTCCCAGAGGATTGGCGGCAAAAAGACCGTAAGCTCGTGCATGCCAGTAGGAAGGGTGATTGAACGTGCTGGGATGATCGAAAATGGCTATCGTGAGCGGCTCTCCGGAGAGTTTTCCCTGGAGCGCCAGCCAGGGCACACGAGTGCCCCAGATGGACTCCTCTCTACAGCGGCCAAAGGCATCCAGGTACACCGATCCACCACGGTCCTCGCGGAATGCTCCTGCCACCCGAATTCCAAACATCCCTTCCTTACTCTCCCCAATCTTCACGGACCTCTCGCGGGCCACAAGATCACTGGTATGATCCAGCCAGAACGAGTCCTTCCCCGCGCCGAACTCGAGCCGGCGAATCTCTTGGAGGACAGCCTGGCCTTGGGAGTCGACCCAGTCGAGGAGAACCTCGAGAACCCCGGTCCTGCCACTCTGCATTTCCCGGATGGAGCGCTGTCGGATGTGCACCCCGTCCCGGCCACTCCAGAAATCCAGCCCTTCAACGTCACCATAGGTAAACCACAGGGATTCCTGATGGGGATGATCCGTCTCTTCATCCGCTCTCTTCTCCTGGACCGGAAACCGCCGGTTCACAATCCTTCCCCCGGGAGCTCTTACTGGAAAGAAGATCGGTTTACTGCGAGCCGGTCCAAAATGGTAGCTGGTGAACGGTTGTCCACCCACCAAGATGTCAACCCTGGATTCATCGGAATGAAGGACCAGGTCAGCCTGGGCAATCAGTCGATTGCTGGAGGCGAAGAGAGCGACTCCCGCCAGGCTCCACACGAAGAGAGATCCCCTGTTCATACCTGTTCGGGGAGGATGTAGGGGGCTCGATAGTCGCGGGTCAGCATGCCATCGGCTTCAGCATCGTCACGAAACGCTTCTGTCGTCGGATCGAAATCCAGGGACCGACCAAGTCGGTAGGAGATATTGGCCAGGTGAACCAGGCTGGCGCTGCGGTGGCCTTCCTCGATGTCACAGTTCAGCAGGTCGGGATTCTCGGCCCGGATCGCTGCGATGAAGTTGGCATAGTGATCTCCACCCGCCTGTGCATGAGGGCCCGGTTCCCGCTGATCTCCCAGATAGGCTCTCCAGCTGCTGTAGCTGTCAACGACCAGGTAGCCTTCCGAGCCATAGAAAATCACACCGACCGTGTTTCTCTCATCGGGGCTGATGGCTGCCTCTTTGTTGCTGATCCAGTGGCGGACTTCAAAATGCAGTAACAGGGGAGACCGGCCTTCCCGCTCGTAGGTATAGGAAGCGTGGAGAAGGTTGGGAGTTTCCTGGTCATCGTTAAACATCACATGGCCGCCGCTGGCACTGACCCGGTTGGGATGCTCCGTGACGCCCAGACCCCAGCGGGCCACGTCCAACTGGTGGACCCCCTGATTCCCGATGTCCCCGTTTCCGTAGTCCCAATGCCAGTGCCAGTTGTAGTGGAAGCGATTGGCTGAGAAAGGGCGCCGGGGCGCCGGTCCCAGCCAAAGCTCGTAGTCGACACCGGGCGGAACAGGTTCGTCAGGGGTCTTGGAGATCGTGTCTCTCCACTTGTAACAGAGTCCTTTTGCCATGTAGACCTCGCCCAACTGGCCCGAGGCTAGAAAATCGATCGCCGCTCTGGCGGCGATGGAACTGCGGATCTGATGACCGACCTGTACAACACGTCCGTATCTGCGGGTCGCCTCTACTATCCGACGTCCCTCGCGAAGGTTGTGACTGGCCGGCTTCTCAACGTAAACATGTTTTCCTGCCTGGCAGGCCCAGATCGCCCCCAGAGCGTGCCAGTGGTTTGGAGTGGCGAAGGACACGGCATCCACGTCGCTGTCCTCGAGAAGATGACGCATATCCTTGAAGGTCTTGGGCCGCTTCCAGTCCCTTTCGCCAAAGCGATTGCCGGCGCTGGCAATGACCTCGTCATCCACATCACAAATCGCAGTGACCTCGACGCCGGGGAGAGCCTGAAATCCAGCCAGGTGATCCTGACCCCGTCCCCGCAGGCCCACCACGCCAACACGAACCGTGTCGGTTCTTGCGTCTGTACGAGGAAGAACGTAGGGTGCCGAGGCGGCTACCGCTGATGTCTTCACAAATTCTCTTCGATTTATGGGCTTCATGGTCGGATCCTCCGAGGAAAGCCGTTTTCAGGTTGAGTTCAGTCTACCGCTGGTGGATGGCAGATTCCAGTTGGACTGAGGGGCCGACAGGCGAGGCGTGGCTACTGGTTACTCGTTATTGGTTACTGGTAACCGGTAACTAGCGAGCCCAGTCCCCCCTTCATATTCCCTGACGAGCTGCCGAAGGCGAGCTGCCACTTTGGGTTTTTCTCCGATGAGATTCCGGGACTCACCCGGGTCGGAGACCAGATCAAACAGCTGATTGGGCGTGTCCGGGATTGAACCGGCAGGTTCAATATGCAGTTTCCAGCGACCTGATCGAACGGCGGCCACGCGCCTCTTCAGGAAGAAGAAGATCGGATCGTCGGGGCGGCGTCCGGGGCTTCCGCGGCTTCCTTCCACCCCCAGAACGTCCAACAAGTGCCGTCCATCCAGGCCCTCCGGCTCGGTGCCGCCGATCAGCAGCAGTATGGTCGGGAAAAGATCACACATCATGGCCGGTGAAGCGATCTTGCGGTTCTCGGAAATGAACTCGGGATAGGAAATCATCAGAGGGACCCGCACCCCGCCCTCATAGACGGTTTTCTTGCCCGCCCTAAGTCCTCCGTTGCTTCCACGCCTCCACGATCCATTGTCACTGGTGAAGATGACGATTGTCTGCCGGGCCAGATTCAGGTCTTCCAGCCGCTTCAGGATTCTTCCAATGCTCCAGTCCATGTACTCGACCGAATCGATGTAGGCACTTCGCTCCGGCCGTCTCCAGGCGTCGGGCAGGGCCAGGGGAACATGGGGTGTCTTGAGAGGCAGGTAGAGGAAGAAAGGCCGCTGGGCATTTCGACTCAGGAAACCGATTGCTTCGTCAGTGAATTCCCTGGTTAAGAAGGGCTGGGTTGGATTGGGGTCGATCATCTCCGCGTTGCGGAGAAGGCGAAGGGGCACCATGTCATTGCTGTAGGGGATCCCGAAGAACTCGTCAAAACCGTGCCTGGTCGGCAGAAATGAAGGAGCATCCCCTAAATGCCACTTGCCGATCGCTGCCGTGACATAGCCCTGGGCGCGAAGGGCCTCCCCCAGGGTCAGATGCTCATCCGGAAGACCGGTCTCGGCGCCGGGCCGAAATACCCGGAAAACTCCCGTTCGAGGAGGGAGAAGCCCCGTGAGGAGAGACGCGCGCGAAGGGCTGCAGACCGGAGAAACCGTGTAGAACCGGGTGAAGCTGGATCCGCGTCGGGCCAAATCGTCCAGCACCGGAGTGCGGATGTCTTGGGAGCCCCAGGCGGACAGATCTCCCCACCCGAGGTCATCCGCCAGGATCAAGATCACACTGGGTCTCGGATCCGAGGCAGAGGCCGTCACCAGGGTCAAGAAGAGGAGGATCGTCATTGTTCTTGTGAAAGTGAACACTTGGAATGAAACAAAACAGGCCTCCCGGAGTCTTACATACCAGGTAAAGGAAATGACGGTTTTGATTCCCGCGTTGATTGTTTTCTGGTTGCTTCTCGCCGCCCTCATGTTAGCAGCCCGTGGTGGAAGTCCCACGGGTCGCGTTGCGGGCGCCGCGGGTCCGGATGCAAGGCGACCCAGGGCAGTTCCCCCTCCACAACGGGTTCGGGCTCCCATGGGTCGTTCAGCCCCGAGCCTACGTTCTCCGCCCGTCTGGTAACAGATAGCAGCCCTGCTAATAACGCATCTTCTGGAGGCGCTTCCTGTGGAGTGGCAGTGCGGCCGCCCGCACCAGGTCGAGCAACCGCCTGATCCTGCCCTGTTTCAATTCCTCAAGGGCGCGACGCCCCCGGTATTCGGTGTGTATTGTCCGGTGAAGCTGGCGGTAGAAAGCTGGCGGTAGAAAGCTGTCGAGAAGGGGCCACTGTAAAGCATGGCCAGGTCGTTGCTGTCGACCCAGTTTTGCAGAACGCCCAACTCTTCCCGAACCGTTTCGTAGAAGCCGGTCCCCGGCAAGGGATAGGCAACCGAGATTCCAATGTCATCGGGTTTGCAGTCGCGGATCATCTGGAGAGTCCTTTCGATATCCTCCCAGTTCTCGCCCGGGTAACCGAACTGTAGAAAAAACCCAACCTGGATACCGGTCTCCTTCAGGATCCGGGCCGCCGAGTAAGTGTCCTCGACACTGGCACCCTTCTCCATCGCATTCAGGACTTTTTGAGAACCCGACTCGGCGCCCACCCAAACCGACTCACAACCAGCCTTCTTCAGGGCTCGCGCCGTTTCGGCGTTCACGAGATCGGCACGCAGAAGGCATTTGAACGGTGCCTGCAGGCCCCGGGCGGCCACCAGTTCAGAAAAGCGGGAGATCCAGCCGGGCTTCAGTCCAAAAATATCGTCGCAGAACCAGATGTGATCCGGACGTACCAGTTGATGAAGCCAGGCGAGCTCCTCCACAACATTTTCCGGGGATCGACAATGATACTTCTGTCCATAGATTGGTTTTGCGCACCAGTTGCACTGGTAGGGACAGCCGCGAGTTGAGACCATATTGATAGAGAATCGACGGTGTCTCTTCAGCCAGATACGTCGATACTTTTCGACTTCAACCAGGTCCCAGGCGGGAAAGGGCAGGAGGTCCAGGTCCCGGAGCAAGTCTCTGGAGAGGCCTTCAGAGCCCGGAGTCCGAACGCCGGGGATCTGCTCCGGACTTGCCTGGCTGCGTCCCATCAGTGAGTCCAGCAGCTCTCCCAGCGTGATTTCGCCTTCCCCGATCAGGATGAAGTCGGCTCCCTGCTCAAAAAAAGTTCACTGTGGTCAGTAGCGTCAGATCCGGATACCAGGACCGTGGCACCCGCGCGTCGGGCCAGCTGGATCATTTCGAATGCGGCTTCGCGCATTCGCAGCAGGCACATCTTGCTCAGATAGTTGAAGCTGTCCTCGTAGATAACGGCAAAACGAGGGCGATGTTTTTCCACTGCCCGCTGCCATTCGGCGGGAGAATCGGCCAGCATCGCATCGAACACGGCGGTGGGGATACCCCGCGAGCGAATGTAGCTGGCCGCATAAAGAGAGCCCAGTGGCGGGTAGGGTTGCATCGCCTCCCACAGTTTGGGATCGAAACGCAGGTAATAAGACTGTCCAATCAGTACTTCTGTCGCCACCCGTTTCAACCTTTTCGAGTCCTTATGAAAGTGTACTCGAAGTGCGAGGCGCGAACAGGGGGACACGACTGTGCTATAAATCTTTGCCGTGACGCCGCAGGTTGAAGTGGGGCTGAATGCTGTCATCGTGGCCGTAACCGAGGAGATTCCCCGGATCCTCACGCTACGGGTAGAAGACGGCCGGGGGGCACCGCAGGTCTCACTCCCGTACGGCCCTCTGGACGTTGATCGTGACTCGACGTTGGAGCTGGGCCTCCGGCGCTGGGTGAAGGAGCAGACCGGCATCCGTCCCGGATACGCCGAACAACTGTACACATTTGGTGACCGCAACCGCGATCCCGGAGATGCCCGGCTCTTGTCCGTTGCCTATCTGGCGCTGGTCAGGGAGCAGGCTCCGCCCGTTGCCGCGGCCCGCTGGTCGAACTGGTATGCTTTCCTGCCCTGGGAGGACTGGCGTGAAGGCCGTCCCGGTGTCCTTGACCGGGATATATTACCGGCCCTGGAACGCTGGACAGATTCCTCTCCTCGAGATCGTTCGTTGCGTCGCGAGCGCATTGAGGTCTGTTTCGGATGGGGGGGTGCCCCCTGGAACTGGGAGCGCGTTCTGGAGCGCTACGAGCTGCTCTATGAGGCGAAGCTGGTGCCGGAAGCCTGGCGGGGGCAGTCCACTCACCGCCCCTCCGGCAGTCCGAAGCTGGGAAGGACCATGTTCCTGGATCACCGCCGTATCCTTGCCACTTCCCTCGGTCGACTGCGTGGAAAACTGAAGTATCGACCGGTCGTCTTCGAGCTTCTTCCTCCTGAGTTCACGCTTCTCCAGCTTCAGAGACTGGTAGAGGCCCTGGAAGGCCTTCGACTTCACAAACAGAACTTCCGACGCCTCGTCGAGCGAGCCGGGCTCGTAGAAGGAACCTCCCACCTCCACACTCAGACGGGCGGACGACCGGCCGAACTTTTCCGGTTTCGCAAAGAGGTTGTCAAGGAACGGCCGGCCCCCGGGGTCGGGCTTCCCGGAGTGAGTTGAAAGTTAAAGGTTAAAAGTTGGAAGTGAAGAGTTGAACGGGCGAGTTTGATGGGAGTTGACGTGGAACGTGGAACTTGGAACGTGGAACGGCGCGAGCGACAGCGAGCGCCTCCCCCTTGACAACCCTATATACTCAATTCTAGTATAAGTAACGGGTCATCGAGGGCGATCGACCCTACTTTTTGACCCTTTATATACTCAAATTGAGTATAAGAGAGCCCGACATGCTGACAGAGAACGTGAGTGATCCCTCCCTGACCTACACGCCAGAGATTGCCCGGCTGACGGGGCCGATTTACGAGCGGCTTCGCGACGTGATTCCTGAAGTGGAATGGCCTGTGCACGCCCCTTATGTCGCCGCCATCAACCAACTGAAGGTCGAACGCAATGCCATCGTGATGGCTCACAACTATCAGACCCCGGAGATTTTCCACGGAGTTGGTGACTTCACCGGCGACTCGCTGGCTCTGGCCCGGAAGGCCGTCGAGACAGAAGCGGAAGTCATCGTGCTGTGCGGGGTTCACTTCATGGCGGAAACGGCCAAGATCGTGAACCCGGCAAAGAGAGTCCTGATTCCTGACCTCGAGGCAGGTTGTTCACTCGCTTCCTCCATCACGGCTGAGGATGTTCGCCTCCTGAAGGAGCGCTATCCGGGCGTGCCGGTGGTCACTTATGTCAATACGACCGCGGCAGTCAAGGCAGAGTGCGATATCTGCTGCACTTCCAGCAACGCCGTGCAGGTGGTCGAATCCCTCAACAGCGACACCGTCATCTTTCTTCCCGATGAGTACCTCGCCAACTGGGTGGCGGGGAAGACTGGCGTGAGAATCATCTCTTGGACGGGCCGCTGCGAAGTCCATGAACGATTCACGGCGGGAGAACTCCGCCAGTACCGGAAGAGCGTTCCCGGAGTGACCATTCTTGCCCATCCCGAGTGCCCTCCGGACGTCCTTGGAGAAGCCGACTATGTTGGCTCAACCTCTGGAATGATCAAGCATGTCAAAACCGAGCGCCCGGCCCGGGTCGTCATGGTCACGGAATGCTCAATGAGTGACAACGTGGCAGTCGAGTGCCCCGACATTGAGTTCACTCGACCCTGCAATCTGTGCCCCCACATGAAGAGGATCACTCTTCCCAAGATCCTGCGCTCACTGCAGGAAATGGTCTACGAGATCAAGCTGGATCGGGAGCTGTCCCAGCGAGCTCGCCTGTCTCTGGAGCGGATGGTTCGGGTCGGCTAACGCCGGCCGCGTTTTACGTTCCGGGTTCCAAGTTCCACGGTGACCCGCTTGCTTGAACGCGCAACTACCTTCCACCTGTTAGATCTGACACGTGGAACTTGGAACGGCATCCGAAGGGTGCCTATTCCTCCGGCTCTACCTTTCCACGGTGGCAGGTGTAACAGGTCACTTTGTGATCGGTTTCCAGCTTGGAGATGTACTTCGTGTTAATCTCCTGCACCATCTGCATCATGGAACGCGCCACTGCTTTGGTGGGCTTCACGTCCGAGCCGAAATTGAAGGTTGACAGATCGTCCCCTTCCCCATCGTGGCAGTACCAGCACCGGGTTCCCAGAGCGAAAGTGACGTCTTTCATTGTATTGATCAGGTCCATCCTGGAGGTGTCCTTGGGCAGGACCTGGAGATTCTCAAACTTGTCCGGAATCTGCGCGGTGGCCGGTGCCGGCCAGGTCAGCACCGCGACAGCCACTACAGCTACCAAAACACTCAAGCCACCTTGGGTCTTACTCATTCTCGCTCCTTTGTCGCACAGTCTATCCTGAACGGCCGTCCATTCTAACAGACGGTGGTTTGTCTTCCGGGTTTCGCCTGGGTTCTGGTTTTGCCGCGGCCTGGCGCCCGGGGTGGACCACTGGATCAATCTAGACTCTTGGCCTCCCTCCATCGCCGTACCCGGTCAGTTCCACATAACCCATACCCGTCACTTCTCTGCCCTGCCATCTACCTTTGATCTCCACGGCACCCTCCCAGTACACGATGCCCGTTGAGGAGCGTGTATCGAGCTCCTGCGCTTCCAGCAGGGGAAGAATTTTCAACCTGCAGTCGAACCCGGGGATCTCGACGACCCACTCGACCGGGTAGGAAATGGCGGTATCGGGGCTCGTCCAGATTCGGCTTGACGTCACCCGAAACTGTTCCACACGAAGGTGTGTTGCCCTCTCGTCGGGGGAAACCACGGTTCCGGCTGAGTTCGAGACAGGCGAACCGTCCTTCCGTCTCAGCTGGTAGATCATGATCTCAAACTGGTTGTCGAGCTGCAGGCTGAACCAGTCCCACCCGACCTGTTCTGTGGAGAGCTGACTGGTACCAAACTCGTGGTCCATCCAGGCCTGTCCTCGAACCTTGAAGGCCTGATCGTCGAGACGAATGCTCCCCTGGACCTGCAGGCGGGTCAGCGAGTAGTAGTGAGAGGCTTGACCGGGCTGATCACCCTTCTGACTGATCCCCATCTCTCCGTGAACGACTGGGGCCTTCAGCGGGATGAGTTCCAGGTTAATGGCCGCCTCCCGAGATCCTGCCTCCAGCAGGAACCTGCCCTCTTCCAGCCGGGCCCGCCACTGCTGATTCCAGACATCCAGCGTCCCGCTTCGCAATCCGGCGACTCCCGGACTGGTGCGGCTCAGCTTCTGATAGTGAAGGAAGCGCCCGCTCTCGACATCCGAGAGAGCAAAGTGAGCCGGATACAGATCACCCAGGGCCCAGCTCGACGAGGAAACAGGGTCGCGCCGAATTCCAAGCCTGAAAAACGTCAACTGAAAGCCGAAGCGGCGTCCCTCTTCCGAGGTCAAATGCCCTGTCCAATACCACCACTCCAGCTTGTAGCGGGGATGGTTTCCGTGATCACGGGGAAAGGAGAACTCGTAACCGGGCAGGGCCAGTTCAAAGACTCCCTGCCACAACAGCAGCACAATCAAGAGAGGTGTCATCCCGTCCTCAATGCACGCAGCGCATCCATTCGACTAGCCAGCAGGGCCGGATAGATCCCGGACACAACCGTCACCAGGAGTATAAGAGTCAGTCCGGCCGCAACGAACACAAACGGAAAATCGAATTGAATCGTCCATCCAAACGACTGAAGATTAATAACGTAGACCAGAAGCAGCGAGAGTACGAGGCCGAGTGCCAGCCCCAGCAGACACCCCGCGAGACCCAGCACCATTGCTTCTGCAAGCGTGACCCGCCGAATCTGCTTCTTGAATGCCCCCAGGAAACGAAGCAGTGAGAACTCACCCCGTCTCTCCAGGATCAGGGTGGCCAGCGTATTGGTCACGCCCAGGGCAGCCACGATCAAAGCAATGACTTCCAGCCCGTATGTGATGCGGAAGGTCCGATCGAACACTCTGAGAGCTGAAGCCCGGAGCACCGCACTCGGCTGGATGCTCAGGACTTGCCCGGAAAGAGCCGAGCGAATCCTGTCGCTCACGAGATCGCTGTCTGCACCTGGCCCCAGGTAGACAGCCAGAGTGTCGGCACTTCGATCCCTGAACAGTTCATCAAAAAGAGATCGGTCCATGACGATCACACCCCGATCACTGGAGTAATCATAATAAGTGGCTTCGATTTCAAGAGACCGTGGCCCGGACGGCGTCCTCAGCGAGATCTCATCTCCGCGGGTAACCCCGAAGCGCCGACTGAAAGGCTCGGACACAAGAACCCTGTCGCCGACCCGGGCACGGTGAACAATCTCGGCTGAAGATCGTGAGTCGGCAAAGAGAAGTCGGCCATGTTTCTCGAGGACTCGGAATCCGGCACCTGCCAGGGTGACCGGCACTCCTTCCCAATCAATCGTTGTTCCCCTGAAGGTCCCCACGGCCTCAACACCGGGAATTCCCTCGATTCGAGAGATCGTGGCTATGGAAAGGGGACTTGACCCGTTTCTGCCGGAGGTGCCGGCTGCTCGAAGGAAGAGATCTGCGACAAAGGTTTGCTCGATCCAGGCCTGGACCGTGGTTCGAAAGCTCCCCACCATCGTCGCCACGCCGACAAACATGGAGGCAGCAATCATCAGCGAAACAACGGCCAGGATCACCCGGCTGGCATTCCCGTGAAGCTGCCGGATTGCCAGGCGAGCCTCCACACCCAGCCGGGACGAGATCCTATTCCTGGCCAAGTTCAGCGCCACGTCCATGACCGGAAGGGCACCCAGGGCGAAGGCGCTTAGAAAGAGGAGGCAGGCCAGATATCCGAGCACGGGAACGCCGTTGACCGGGGGCCCAAAACTGAGAAGGCAGCCAAGCAGAATTGCAGCCGCGCTCGTGAGTGCCAGCTCGCGCCGATGACTCAACCGGGCGTCGGACCAGGGTCCCTCCCGAAGAACCTCGATCGGAGACAGCCTGGTGGCTGACCAGGCCGGCCGGATACCGGCGACTATGGAAACCCCCACGCCAACACAGGCCAGCGTGATCAGGATGCCGGCCTCCAGTTGACTGTTAGTGGGCCCGCCGGTAACTCCTCCGTAAAACTCACCAACCGTACGACCTACCAGCACCTCGGCGAAAGAGGACAGCGAGGGAGCCACAATCACTCCCGCAGCAGCGCCCACGAAACCGAGAAAGACGGCCTCGGCCAGGAAGAGGGCAAAGATCACACTTCTGGAGGTACCGAGGGCTCGCAGGGTAGCAACCTCTGAACGGCGGGAAATCGCGGACAGGCCCACCGTGTTGTAGATCAGAACAACACCGACCATCAACCCCAGGTAGCTGAGAACTCTGAGGTTGAGCTGAAAACTGCCCAGCATTCGACTGCTTTGTCTGGAAAGGTCTCCCTTGCGATGCAGGGTCAGACGGCCCGCAATCTGCCTTTCCACTCTCTGCACAGCCGATTCCTGTCTCGAATCGCCCAGTCTGAAGTCGATCCGGTCGATCAACCCGGCTTTACCGAGGACGTCCTGAGCAGTGGCGATGTCCATGATGATCAGGTTTCCACCGAAGGCCCCGGCAATCCCAAGACGGCCAAGGATGGATCCGATCTCGAAGTCCCAGATCCGTCCGTCGATATCCAGCTTCAGCTGGGAGCCGACCTGGAGCTTCTGACGGTGGGCCAGCGTCTCGGGTACCAGGATCTGGCGGTCTTCCTCCAACAGCCTCAGGAAGGACCCGGGGCTCAATCGATCTGTTCGAGAGTCTCTCCCCGGTTTCCCACCCTGGGTTCGGAAATAGTCACGGACCTCAGTGTCCCCGACCAGGTCCACGCCATAGACTCGGACCTGTGTCCCATCCGGAGTCCGGGCCGTTCCTTCCAGTCGGGGAGCCATAGAGCCGAACTCCCAGAACCAGGAAAATTCCTGCAGCCAGCTCTCCTGAAGGGGAAAGCCACTCCCTTGCACATGGAAATCAGAATGGCCCTCGACCAGATCCAGGCTCTGGGAAAACGACGTGACCGCTCTCTTCGTGGACAGATGCACAGCCCCCACAACTGCCAGCCCCAGAGCAACTCCTCCGACGATCAGAAGACTCCGGAGGCGGTATTGAAGAAGGGGACGGAGTGTGAATTTACGGACCAGCGAGAGGAAGGGCATAGATCTCATGTTGAGCTCTCACTCACCGGAAACCAGTTGTCCGTCTCGCATGCCAATTGTCCTGTCGGCAAAACTGGCGGCTTCACGGCTGTGGGTCGCCATGACCACTGCGGTATCCGTCTGGCCTGCCAGCTCCTGCATCCTCGCCAGGACAATTTCTCCATTGTCCGTGTCCAGGTTCCCCGTGGGCTCGTCAGCCAGCAGCAGCCGGGGCCCGGCGACCAGAGCTCGGGCGACAGCTGCTCTTTGCATCTCGCCGCCGGACAGCTGTCCAGGAAAACTGGTTGAGCGATTGGAGAGGCCCACCAGTTCCAGAAGATCCAGGGCTCTTCTCCGGGAAGAGCTGTCTCCAAGTAATTCCAGAGGCAACTCGACATTCTCCAGAACCGTCAGGGTGGGCAGCAGATAGAAGAACTGAAAGACGAACCCGACTTCGCTGCGCCGGAATCGGGTCAATCGTGTTTCGCTCAGGCGGTGCAGCGGTAGATCCCCGTACCAGATTTCGCCCTCAGTGGGCTGATCCATACCCCCGAGCAGGTGCAACAGGGTGCTTTTCCCACATCCACTGGAACCTGTGACTGCCAGAAACTCACCGGGATGAATCTCCAGGGAAGCCCTCTGGACGGCTCGTACCCTGCCACCCTCATTCTGGTAGGTCTTGGAGGCTTCAATTGTGCGAAGCAGAGGTTCCACGGGGCTCATCCTAGCTGTTGCACGTTCCAAGTTTCAACGTTCCCAAGTTCCAAGTCGGGAGAACGCAAAACCGTCGGGATTTGGTAACGTTGGAACGCCGGACCGCTGGAACGTTGGAACCTTGGAACTTGGAACGTCCAGAATAAATCCCCCCTCCCCTCTGTAAGGTAGAATGGCAAAGGGAGCTGACGCCGCACCGGACGGGCTCGAATGGTACAGACATCAATCCTGGTCGAGATCATCAAGATGGCCCTCAACTCCATCTGGTCCCACAAGTTGCGGACCTTCCTGACCCTTCTCGGGATTATTGTTGGTGTAGCCTCCGTCATGGTCGTCGCCGCCGGGATCAGTGGTGCCGAAGAGTATGTCGT
Organism: Acidobacteriota bacterium; assembly: GCA_965248635.1. Taxonomy (GTDB): domain Bacteria; phylum Acidobacteriota; class UBA6911; order RPQK01; family CBDAPI01; genus CBDAPI01. Next base: position 3,446,793 of record OZ252114.1, read on the forward strand.
CAGCCAGGTCTCCCAGGCGCTGGGCAGCAACTCTTTCATCGTCCTCCAATTCGGCCGCTTCGGCAACGTCAACGATGAGGACTGGAAGGAAATGCTGAAGAGCAACCAGAAGATCGAATTTGCCGATCTGGAGTTCCTGCGTCGCTACTGCACGGATTGTGCTGAAATGACCGCCGAGCTCTCGGGGAGTCAGACCGCTTATGTCGGCAATCAAGAACTGGCGGGTACGACTGTCAACGGCGTGACTGCCAATACCGTCTTTCTGGGCAATTTCGAAGTCGAAGAGGGGCGTTTTTTCGTCGACTCCGAGGTGAGAAGAGCCGCCAACATCTGCGTGATCGGCAGCGAGGTGCAAGAGAAGTTCTTTCCGACTTTTGACGCCATCGGGCACACCATCAAGGTCCGCAATCATCCGCTCAGAATTGTTGGCGTGCTCGAGAAGCTAGGCTCCACCTTTGGAAAGAGCCAGGACAAAGCGATCTACATACCCGTCACGACCTACCAGAGAATCTTCGGCTCGCGCCGTAGCCTCATGATTCGTGGTAAGGCCAGGAGCAAGGAACTCTTTGAGTCCGCGCTTGATCAAGTTCGTATGGGGATGAGAATCCGCCACAAGCTCCATCCCAATGCCCCGGACGACTTCGGTCTGGTTTCAACCGATCAGATCAACGAGAGGGTGGACCAGGCCGCCGGCATCGTCGCCAGTGTCGTCATCCCGATCACCCTGATCTCGTTGCTGGTCGGAGGCATCGTCATCATGAACATCATGCTCGTCTCGGTCAGCGAAAGGACTTTTGAGATCGGCATACGCAAGGCCCTTGGAGCTCGCCGCTCAGACATCCTGAACCAGTTCTTGATCGAGTCTTTCCTGATGGCGGCACTGGGGGGAGCCATTGGGCTGGGTACCGCCTGGGTGGTGGTGCTTATCGTGGAAACGAGCTTCGAGTTTCCCATGGCGATTACCTGGGGTTATGCCCTCCTGGCGGTTGGCTTCTCGGGCGGGATTGGACTCATTTTTGGAATCTACCCCGCTTTCAAGGCGTCCCAACTGGACCCCATTATTGCGATGACGGCAGAACGTTGAAGCGCACCCAGTATTCTGAAAACATTCGGATGGCTTTGGAGACCCTCAGGAGCCACAAGTTCCGGAGTTTTCTCACCGTCCTGGGAGTCATCATCGGGGTGCTCACGGTAGTGATGATCTCGTCCCTTCTCACGGGAGTTCGCAAGAACCTGGTCGGACTTGTTCAGGAGTACGGGACCGACAACATCTACGCCTTCCATTTGAAATCGGGATTTCAAGGTTTGCCGACCCGCGCGGAAATGGCTCGTAAGCCGCTCACGGTTGAAGACGCCAACGCTTTGAGAATGGACTCCACGGCCATCCGGGACGTGGCTTACCAGGCTATTTCCCTGATCCACTGGCAGGGGCGCACCGTGCGCTACCGGTCTGAGAGCTTCAGCAGAGCCAAGATCAGTGGCGTCTCTCCCAACTTCGGGGACATCATCAATACGAGCCTCGCAGAGGGACGTTTTCTTTCCGCAAGCGACAATTTCCGAGCTGCCGACGTAGGGATTATCGGCAGCAATGTGGTCGAGGCTCTCTTCCCTCATACCCACATGGTGCTGGGCCGTTCAATTAAGCTGGACGGACACCCAATTACGATTGTCGGCGTCCTGGGAGAACGCGAGAACTCCCTCTTTGGCGAGACCGATGACGACAGCGCTGTCTACATCCCTTACCGAACGATGAGAAAACTGAGCCCCGAGGACCGCGTTCTCATGATCGTCGTCCGAGCCCGGGAAAACCAGCTGGCCGAGGCCATGGACGAGGCCGAGAGCATTTTGAGACGTCAGCGCGGACTACGCTTCGATCAAGGCAACAATTTTGATTTGAATACAGCCGACAAGATGATCGAGCAGTTCGATGCGCTGACCTCCACCATGGGCCTGGTTGCCATCGCCATTTCAGCGGTCGGTCTCATGGTCGGCGGAATCGGCGTCATGAACATCATGCTGGTCTCGGTGACCGAGAGGACTCGGGAGATCGGACTCCGAAAAGCTGTCGGAGCCAAACGCCAGGACATCATCTTCCAGTTCCTCTTTGAAGCGATGACCCTGACCACCATAGGAGGATTGATTGGAATCCTGCTCTCGATCCTGGGGAGCTACGTCCTGGTCTACTTCATGCCCTCTCTACCGGCCACCATTCCGCTGTGGGCACTCACCGCGGGGTTTGTCGTTTCGGTGTCGGTCGGCCTCATTTTTGGTGTTTTTCCGGCTTTCAAGGCGGCTTCCCTCGATCCCATCGAGAGCTTGAGATGGGAATAGGGAGGTTTCACGTTCCACGTTTCACGTTGGGGAATGCACGGACACAACTCGAGCTTTTTCTTGAGCTTTGGAACGTGGAACCTGGAACGTGATGGAACCTGGAACGCATTACTTAGCCCGGATTATGCAAGAACCGTAGTCCGGTGTTGAAAAACGACTCGAGAAGTGGCCCAACTCGGAAGCGGGCAGGTGTGACAGGCGGATTTGCGAAGAATATGGGTTGGCGAGGCGTTTGAGTGGTTTGGGGAGTGAATTTCAGACAGATCTGGGCCTGGATGAGTGTCGGAAGCGGTTTTCCGGGGGAGCTGGGAAAAGCTAACTGGAGTTCAGGCGACTCAAGACGAGGTGGAAGAGGGGTTGTTCGGGGAAGGCTGAGGAAAGATGGACCCAGATGCGTCGAGTGGTTTGTCGGATCCGGGCCCCAATCTTGAGGACCCGACGACGTAAGGTTTCGATTTCGAGCTTGTGCCAGGGGGTTCCGTGCAGATAGTCGCGCAGGCGCACGAACATCTGGTAAGCCAGTGCATGCAGGAGGAGTCGAAACTGATTGGCCAGGAATCGATGACAGCTGAGTCGGTCCATGCTCAGATGATTCTTGAAGGCCTTGATGAAGTTCTCGGTCTGCCCTCGGTTTGTGTAGTGGTCATAAAGTGATTGGGAGCAGAGATCGTCCCGGTTGGTGACTACAAAGCGACGGTTGATCCCACGCTGATCGACCTCCACTTTGACAATGACGCGACGGGATCGATCCCAGCTGTGGGCTCGATAAAGAAACTCGTCAAACTGACGCTGTTTTTCCTCCAGCTCAACGAACCTCAGCCGAGTCGAATCCAGCAGCGGCTCGACCACTCGCTGCAGGCGAGGGTTTCGACTTAACCCAATGACATATTGGAGTTTATTCTCTTCACCTTCACAGAACTCGTAGAGCCGAGGCGTGGCAAAGCCGCTGTCGGCCCGAATCTCAATCTCGACATCCGTCCCCACTCCTTGTCGGATGGCCTCCACGACGCGCTTCAAAACGGGCACGATGTGAGAGGCAGCCCCCTTGTTGCCAGGTCTCAACATGGCACACACCAGGTCTCCCGTGGCGGCATCGAAGATCAGCAAAGGATGCAGAATGTGGTTTCGGTAATACCCGTGGTAGAAGGAGAACTCCTGTTGGCCGTGAGTGTGGTCATCGGTACTGTCCAGATCCAGGATGATCTTGCTGGGGCGTCTCTTCTTCAGGGAGCGCACATAACGGCCTAGCAGCCACCGGCTCAGACGTATCAGATCCTTCTTGGTGACGGAGTTCTCCAAACGGGAGAAAGTCGGCTGGGTGGCCAAGTCGGGATCGCTCTCGGGCAACTGATCACAGACTGTCTTGAGCATCGGATCCGAGCGCAGCGTATCGGCGTCGTTACAGTCTTCGTAGCCGGCCACGATCTGCAAGACTCGTTGTCGGATCAACTTCAACAGGTCATGACGAATGTAGCGTTGGTCTCGACTTTCCGAAATACAGGAACTGAAGCCCTCGCACAATCGATGTTGACGATCCAGCGATCCAAACAACAACCATCCTGCGTCGGAAGTGAGGCTCCCCCCATCAAAACGAGCCGTGATGTTTCTGTGGCTATGAAATGGCAGGGTATTCTGGCAGACTGTTTTTGACATTGCCGTAGCTCCTGTTTAGGGTCTTTGTTTCTCTAAACCCTTTTATATCAGAGAGCTACGGCCTTTTTTCTGGGCCCAAATCTCACTTGAATTTAGATCTCCTGCATAATCCGGGTTAGCGAGTTTCTTGAGCTTCTTCTGGAGTTCGGCAATGGGGTAAGGCTTGGCCAGGGTATCGCTGGCACCCGCCTTGAGAACATCTTCTTCGCTACCTTTCATGGCGGCGGCAGTGATCGCCAGTAGCGGCAGCTCCCGCGAGACCTGACTTCGCAGTTCCTCGATCACCCGATAGCCACCGTCTCCGGGGATCATCATGTCGACAATCACCAGTTGAGGACTGAATTGGCGAAGACTCTGGAGATACCTGGAGGGGGCAGAGAAAGAAAGAACATCGTAACCAAGGCTCTGCAAGACAAACTTGATCGAGTAGATGTTGTCGGCCGTCTCCTCAACGACCGCGATTCGAAAGTCAATTTTCCGGGGCTGGTTCTTCGACCGCTTCGGCATCAGGCCTCGCGCAGTTGTTCTTGCAACAGTTCATTGACCAGTTTCGGATTCGCCTGCCCTCGCGTGCGGCGCATGACCTGGCCGACGAAAAAGCCGAGCAGCCCGGTTTTCCCTTCCCGATAGGCTCTCAATTCGCCCGGATGCTCCAGGAGAACCTCCCCAACAATCCCTGAAAGTTGCTCCTGATCGCTGATCTGGCTCCATCCCTGTTGGGCGGCGATAGCTTCTGGTTCCTCGCCGGTCTTGATCATAATGCCAAACACCTGCCTGGCAATCCTAATGCTGATCGTCCCTTTATCGACCAGTTGGATCAGGTTTGCAAGTCCTTGTGGCATAAGACAGGTGTCAGAAAGTTTCTCACCGGATTGTTTGAGCAGGCGCGCCAGATCACCGAGGATCCAATTCAGGACGGTCCTGGGCGAGGCCCCTGCACCGACAGCCTCTTCGAAGAAGTCAGATATCTCCCGGCTGAGGGTAAGCTGGAGGGCCTCCTGGGGCGAGAGTTCGTGTTCTTCAATCAGCCGGTGCTGCTTTTGCTCCGGGAGTTCTGGAAGGCCTCCTTCGAGCTCTTCCAGCCACTCCTCGGAAATCCTTACAGGAAGCAGGTCGGGATCAGGAAAATAGCGATAGTCGTGGGCAAACTCCTTGCTCCTCATCAAGAAGGTCTTTTGCCTTTCTTCGTCCCAGAGGCGGGTTTCCTGATGGATCGTTCCGCCGCTTCCCAACACCTCAGCCTGGCGGCCAATCTCAAACTCCAGAGCCTTGCGCAGGAATCGAAAAGAGTTCAAATTCTTGATCTCGGTCTTGGTGCCCAGCTTCTGTTCACCGGCCTCGCGGAGGGAGATATTCGCATCGCAGCGCAGACTTCCCTGCTCCATGTTGCCGTCGCAAACGCCCAGATAGAGCAGGCGCCTGTGCACGGAGGAGAGAAAATCGTGGGCCTGCCGGGCTGTCCGCAGATCCGGCTCTGTGACGATCTCAATCAGAGGGACGCCTGTTCGATTCAAATCCACGTAGGAATGGCCGTCATTGCGATGAATCGACTTGCCGGCATCGTCTTCCAGATGGACTCGATGAATGCCAAACCTGAGGAACTCCAGTCTGTCGCTGCCATCCGCACAGGTCAGGGTCTCAAGGCTTCCCTTCTCTGCCAGGGGAAGGTCAAACTGTGAGATCTGGTATCCCTTTGGAAGATCAGGGTAGAAATAATTCTTGCGAGCAAAAATGGAAGCTCTGTTGATTTTGCAACCCAGGGAAAGAGCTGCCTGAATCGCCATTCCGACCGCTTTCCGGTTCACAACCGGAAGGGCCCCCGGAAGACCCAGACAGACGGGACAGGTGTGGCTGTTCGGAGGAGCCCCGAAGCGCGTGCTGCAGGCACAAAACAGCTTTGACCCGGTCAACAGATGAGCGTGAATTTCCAATCCGATAACGGCTTCAAGACTCATTCAAGGTTCCCACGTTCAAGCAGCAGGACTTCCCTTCACGAGAGGAGTTCCTCGGCCTTCACAACCGCCTCGCGGCTCTCACCCGGAGCCGAAACCCAGTGCAGGTCGGGTTCTTTCCGGAACCAGGTCATCTGGCGCTTGGCGTAGCGACGGGTATCCATGCACGTCCTCTCCACTGCTTCTTCCAGGCTGATTTGTCCGTCGAGGCAGGAGACCGCCTGTCGATATCCGATCGCTTCGAAGCCCTTGCACTCAGGTGAGAATCCCTGATCAAGGAGCCCCTGAACCTCTTCAAGAAGCCCAGCCCGAAACATCTCTCGGACGCGGGAGTCGATTCTAACACAGAGCTTTTCACGCTCCAGCCCAATGCCGATTTTGACGATTCGAAATCCCTTAAGAGGTCTTCGTTCCCCCTGCACGTCACTGATCGGCCGGCCGGCCTGCCTGAACACCTCCAGGGCCCGCACGATCCGAACGATGTCAGCCGGCTGAATCCGCTGGGCAGAGGAGGGGTCTACCCTGGCCAGCATCTCGTGAAGGGTGGTCCTCCCTTTCCGGGCAGCCACTTCGTGCAAGTGTCGGCGCTCCTCCTGGGAGCGACCAGGGCCCTCGAAAACTCCCAGCAGCAGCGCCCGCAGATAAAGACCCGCCCCTCCCACGACCATGGGCACGCAGCCTCGCCCTGCAATTTCTCGACAGATGGGCCTCGCCTCCTCCATGTACTGGCCGGCACTGTACCACTCGTCGGGGCGGACCCGATCGTAGAGATGATGAGGAATGGTGGCCCGCTCCTCCCGGGAGGGTTTGGCCGTTCCGATATCCATCCCCTTGACCATCTGCATCGAGTCGCAGTTGACGATCTCTCCCCCCAGGGCGCGGGCAAGGCGAAGCGCCAAGCTGCTCTTGCCGGTGGCAGTCGGTCCTACTATGGCTACCAGCAAAGGATCGCCCAAAACAGTATCCAACAATTCAACCGGTCGTAGCCTGATCGGGCGGGAGGGGACTGCCCATCTGGCTGAGCAGAGCAAGTGCCACTTCCAAAACCGCCCGACCCTGGGGTCCGCTGCAGGGCCCGGGCCATGTTTCCTCGGGATGGCCTCGGATACAGCTCAGAAACGCCGAAATCTCCGCCCTCAAGGGTTCGACAGGCTCGCCGCTGACGACTTGATGTGTGATCCGCTTTTTCCCGCCTGCATCCACGACCCCGAAAATCTCCGTCTTTTTCTCCTGGAAATCCAGCGACAGGTACTGGCCGGGTTGAAAGAAGCGCAGCTTTCTGACCTTCTCGGTGGAAACCCGGCTGGCGGTCAAATTGGCAACGCATCCATTCTCAAATTCGAGTCGGGCGTTGGCGATGTCGATTCGAGGAGTGAGGACAGGGACGCCCGCTGCCCGGATCTCTTGCAGCGGCTGCTGGACGAGGGACAAGACCAGGTCAAGATCGTGGATCATCAGATCCAGGACTACGTCCACATCGAGACCTCGGGCGACAAAGGCTCCCAGGCGGTGACCCTCAAAAAACAACGGCAGAGTGAGGTACTCGTGCAACTTCGTCAACGCCGGGTTGAAGCGTTCAGAGTGCCCCACGTGTAGCACCCGCCCGGAAGCTTGCTGGGCCGCGACGAGGCGGTCGGCACCTTCCAGGGTATCGGCAATCGGCTTTTCCACGAGTACGTGCAACCCGGCCTCCAGAAGAGCACAGCCGATCTCAGCGTGCAGTACTGTAGGCACCGCCAGACTCACCGCGTCAACCAGGTTGATCAGGTCCCGGTATTCCGTGCAGACCGCGCAGCCGTACTTCCGTGCTGCGTCAGCCGCACGCTCGGGACTGTTGTCAACAACCGCTACCAGATCGGCAGCCGCCAACTCGTGATAGACGCGAGCGTGGTGGCTTCCCAGTGCCCCGACTCCGACAACGGCTGTTTTCAGTGCTCCACTCATTCTGACCCAGCAACGATGCTGACACCGAGTTCATTGGCCCCCGAGATGAACCTTTCCTTGTCCAGAAAAAGAGTTCTTCCCTCGTCGACTGCTACTGCGGTGACATGGCATTCGGCCAGCACTTCCAGAGTATCCAGACCCAGAACCGGGACATCAAATCGCATGTCCTGTTCGGGTCTGGCCACCTTGATCAAGGTCAGGCCCTGTCCTCCGGTCAGACGAGCCGCTCTCTCGAGGGTCTCATCGGTCCCCTCCATTGCCTCCACTGCCACCACCGCACAATCCTTCACCACGATGCTCTGACCCAGGTCCAGCCGGGCCAGTTGTCTGGCAATCGGGCGGCCGTACTCGATATCTTTCCACTCGGCCGCGCTCGGCTTCCGATCCGTCAAAACACCGCTCCCAACCATCAGATCTTTTAGAAACAGAGAGGAATCGAGCAGCTGAATACCGTTTTCTTCGAGAACTCCCACGACCCCCCGGATCAGTGATTCAGTGTTCTTGCGAGGGAGGGACATGAGAACCTTCAGCATGGTCAGATCCGGCATCGCCGAAAGCAACTTCCGGGAAGCCGGAGTGTTTGGAGAGAAGATCTGTGAGTGGCGGACCTGCCCGGCCATCAGTGCTTTTTCGACACCACTTTTCTTGAACAGGCGAATCAGTTTTCCGAGTTGTCCCAGGGCGATCCAGTGGAGAGTGAATCCCTCACCGGCATCGGCGACACAGGAGGCAACCTGGGGCGACGCTTCTTCCTTGATTGCCGCCACCACCATCGGTATTCCCTGGCGGCTCGCTTCCTTTAAGACCAGGATTGGAAAACGCCCGCTTCCGGCGATCAGGCCAAGCGGCTTGGAGCTTTCTTCACGACTCATCGGACCGATCCGAAGTGGCACGAACAAAACCGCGTTCCGAGGCTCGAATGAAGTCAACCAGGGTGCTAACAGACTCCCAGTTCTCTATTTCCAGGGCCAACCGCCCAACTGCCTCGTCCACCAGCAGTCCCTTTCTGAAGAGAACTCGATAGGCTCGTTTCAACTGCTCAATCTCTTCCTTCGAGAAGTCCTTCCTTTCCAGCCCCAGCTGGTTGATTCCATAGATTCGAGCTTGATTGCGGCTCCCCACCGTCTTCACGAAAGGCAAGGCATCGCGCGTCAACACCGAGTAGGCTCCCAGGAAAGCATAAGGACCCACCCGACAAAATTGCTGGACCCCTGCAAAGCCTCCAAGAATAGCGTGGTCTCCGACCTCCACGTGTCCCGCCAGCGAAGCACAATTGGAAAACACTGTACCGTCTCCAAGAACGCAATCATGAGCTATATGGACGCCCGCCATGAGCAGGTTGTCGTTTCCAAGCACAGTTTCTTTGATCCCTCCCAGGGTACCCCGGTTGATGGTGACAAATTCCCGGATTCGGTTTCGATCGCCGATCCGCAGCCTCGATCGCTCACCCTGGTACTTGAGATCCTGGGGAACGGTTCCGATCGAAGACTGGCCCACAATCAGGTTGTCACGGCCGATTTCCGTGGGGCCATCAATGACGACGTGGGGACCAATGCGAGTACCGTCCCCAATGGACACCTCTTCCCCGATGATGGTGTAGGGGCCGATTTCAACGCCGGCTCCGATGCTGGCCGAGAGAGAAACGATGGCCGTTGGGTGGACGGCCGATCGCTCGACTTCAGTCATTACTGCTCCTGTTCAAAGGCGGCCCGGTCCACCAGCGAAAACATGACTCTTGCGTCGCAGACCAACCGGCCGTCAACAAAGGCTTTGCCCTTCATCTTTCCAACTCTGGACTTGATCCGATCGACCATTACCTCTACGTGGAGCTGGTCTCCGGGCCGGACAGGCTTCCGGAATCGGGCTCTCTCAATGCCCATGAAAAAAACTAGCTTTTCATCCCGGTCCTCCAGGGACTCGAACAGCAGACAGCCCCCGACCTGGGCCATACACTCCACGATCAACACCCCGGGCATGATCGGGATTGCAGGAAAGTGTCCCTGGAAAAACGGTTCATTGATGGTGACGTTCTTGAGGCCGACGATGCGCTTGCCTGGTTCGTACTCCAGGATCCGATCCACCAGCAGAAAAGGGTATCGATGGGGCAAAAAACTGAGAATCTCCTGGATATCAAACACCTGGCTCCTCTCTCGTCATAGACTCTTCTTCGCTCTTTTCCGGGAGTCGCTGCTTGAGCCCTCGCCACTCCCGGAAGACCTCCGGTAGCCTCCGTATCATCGCCTCCGCCTTCAGTTGCTCTCGGTGGTCCCGGCAGTGCAGCCCTGAGACCACGCTTCCCGACGCCACATCCTTCGTGACTGCCGTTTTCTGCATGATCGTGACGTGATCTCCAATCTTGATGTGATGACTGACCCCGGCCTGACCGGCAATCAGGCAGTGGTCACCGATTTCCACGCTCCCGGAGATCCCCACGCAGCCCACAATGATCGTGTGCTTTCCGATGAGACAGTTGTGACCCACGTGGACCAGATTGTCCAGTTTGCTCCCCTCGCCAATGACCGTCGCCCCGAACGTACCCCGATCGATACAGCTGTTAGCCCCGATCTCAACGTCATCTTCGATCACAACCGTGCCTGTCTGCTCTATCTTGAAGTGACCCCGCGAGTGGCCAACGTACCCAAATCCATCGGCTCCCACAACGCACGCGCTGTGCAGGATCACGCGCCGGCCAAGGCTCACCCCCGGGTAAAGCGTCACGCCGGCATGAAGCGTTGTACCCGAACCGATCCGGCACCCTTCACCGATGACGCACCCGGCTCCAATGGTGACCTGATCCTCGATTCTGACTCGCCTGCCGACGCTTGCGAACTCTGCAATGGACACCTCTGCAGCAATCTCACAATCCTCGCCGATGCAGGCCTGCGCAGATACCCCCCTGGCCTGAAACGGTCTCGATGACAGCAGCTGAAGAATCCGGGCAAAGGCCAGTTTGGGATTGGAAACACAGAGCAGGCTCTTCCCGGCTTGCAACGTGGACTCTTGAACGATGACAGCCGAGGCCTGGGTCGCGGCAATCTGTTCCCGGTAGCGGACTTCGGAAGCGTACGTGATGTCTCCTTCGCCAGCGTCTTCAAAGGGCCGGGCCCGCCGGATGATCAGGTCGGGATCCCCGATCAATTCCCCGTCCACCAACTGGGCCAATCGTGCAAGCTTGTACACCCGGGGGATTTAATAACAGGGCACCTGGAAGATCAACCCGCCGCTTTCGCTCGTTATCGTTCGCGCAGTTCCACGTTCCAAGTCCATGGACACCCGGCGGCGCTGGCCAAGCGAAGCCTGCAGTCTGATCTCACGCCTCCCGGTCAAAGATCCCCATCGTGAAACGTGAAACTTGGAATGCCCGCGCCAGCGGGCAACTACTGCCCCGGGGTTGCAGGAGCCGCGGCCGCGGGGTACTTGGCGTTGTAACGGTCGATGATGTCCTGGGTAATGTCATAGGCGGGATCGAAATAGCCTCCCAGGCCGTTTTGTGCCAGCGAATCCATGTACAGGACGGCCGTGTATCCGTTCTGTGTCGCGGCTTCGCTCAGGACTGTCTGAAGCTTCTGTCCCAGCGAGGCGAAGACCACATTGCGCTGGGCTTCGATCTCCTCCGCGATATCCTCCCGAAACCTCTCCAGTTCCTTCCCCAGTCGGGCAATTTCCCTCTGCATCTCGGCTAGGGTCTGAGGATTTAGTGCCCGCTCCTGTTCGGCGAGCTGCTGCTGGCGCTTTTGCAGATCCTGGGTACGGGTTTCATTCTCCCGGTTCTTCCCATCCACGAAGGCCTGGATCCTGGCAAACTCCTGCTTGGCTTCCTCGGTTCCGGACAAGATCTGGCTGAAATTGACAAACATGATCTTTGACGGCCCAGTGGCAGTCGCTATCGTGGCCGGTGCCGCTATAGGCGGCTGTTGAGCAGTCAGCAACCCGCTCGCTAAGATCAAAATCAACACCGTCAAGGCAAATCGTACTGCTTTACTCATTTTTGACATTTCTCCCAGATCCCAAACACTCTCCCTTAAAACGTATATCCTACCGTAAATTTCACGTTTGTCCTCTCTTCTTCTAGTCGAAAACGCCTTCCCTGCACAATGACGTCCGTGTTCAGCACCATCGGGTTGTAGGCAAAGATGAGCCGAAAAGGCTGGTTGATCATGGGCATGAGGAACATCACTTCTACACCCGTAGAAGCGCGCCAGGCGCCGTTCGTTTCGGGAATCAATTGAACCACCGTTTCGGGCCCGAAGATCGTCAGCTTGGACTTACGCAGGATCGTCGAAGTCCCAACATCAAGAAATCCATTGAGCGTGAGTGGCCCTGCAATTGGAACCCGGTACTCGACCGTCCCTATGACACTCGTATCCCCGCCCACGGGAATGAGGCTCTCCGTAAAGGTAGGCAGGCCTGTCGAGGGATTGATCACAGCATTGCCCTGGCCGTCGGTGAGAGCGTTTCTCGTGATTGCCAGCGGACTCACCGACCGGATATCAAATCCTCTCAGATCGAACTCACCACCCAGGAAAATCCGTTCGAAAAAGGGGACTGTCTGGTCGGACCCGCTTTCAAGCGTGCCGTAGGGCCATACGTGCTGACCCCGCACCCGAAACGCCAGCGTGTGCCTTCCCCCGCTCAGCCAGGTGTCAGGATAGAATTTCTGGTATTCGACATAGGGCCGAATCATGTTGAAACTTCCCCCCAGCGGGCCACCCGCGATAGAAACCTGCGCAAAAAGGCTCGACCCGGAAGTGGCCGCGAAAAAGGCATTCTTGGTGTTCTTGGTGTAACTGGGTCGGATTTCGCTTCGAAGAATCCCTGACTTGGCATCCTCGGGATTGCCACCCGGCGTGAAGCCGATGAGCTGCCTAACGGCAAGGTTCTCGATGGCAGGATTGATATCGGTGATCTTGATGTTACTCAGCCGGTAGGCCAGACCCAGCCGGCTCCACCTCCGCCAGGGGTAACTCCCCTGGACCTCAAAACCATTCTGCTGCTGAGTATAGAGTGTCACGCTCTGGTCGGGGTCGATGAGTCCGAAGGAAGCCGTAAACGTATCGTAGCGGAATCGCTGGTTAAAGACGGACAGTGACATCGTCACCCGGCTGTCCCGGAAATAGGGATCCGTATAGCGAACGAAGTAGTTGGAGGTTCGAGTTCCAGTGCTCATCTGGACATCGATGGTCTGCCCGAGACCACGGAAGTTGTTCGTCCGATAGTTAATTCCGATGAAGGTTCCGCTGATTCCACTGACGCCCCCGGTGAAACCGATCGACTGCATGCTCCGCTCTTTCACCTTGACGATGACGTCAGCACTTCCTTCGTCCGGCTTCTTGACGACTTCGTAGTCTTCTTCTTTGATTGGTTCGAAAAAGCCGAGCTGATTGAGACGTGTAATGGAGACCTCCAGAAGTTGCCCGTTAAAGGGCTGCTGCTCTTCGATGAACATTTCACGCCGGAGCACTTTGTCGCGACTTCTCGTGTTGCCTGAAAACTCAATCCTGTCGACGATGTATTGCTTCCCCTCGACAATCGTAATGGCGATGTCGACAGTCCTGTCGTCGTTCAGATTCATCTCCGGAATCGCATCCATGTCGAGAAAACCGCGCGTCGAATAAAGCTTCTTAAGATCCTCGTTGGCCTTCTTGAGCGCCACGTAGTCGACCACAGCTCCGGGCTGGATATTGTAGGCCAGCCTGAGCGCCTCCGGATCGAAACTGCTGGCGCCCTCGAGTTCGAAACTGCCGTAGCGGAACTGTTCTCCTTCCTCGATTGGAACCGTGATGTAGTATTGCTGCTTGGTCTTGCGAAAGCCGATGAGCATCCCGCGCGGCCCTTCCACGATCTCCACCTTCGGCTCGCCCGCCTTGGCGTTGATATATCCGACGGCCCGATACTTCTCGAGCATGTTCACGTGCAGATCGTACTCGAGTTTGTCCTGGATGAACTTGTCATGGCCCTTGAAAATGACCATGGGACTTCGTACCTTGTTCAACTCCAGCGCACCGCGCAGATCGCCCGAACTGAGGACCGTGTTCCCCTCGAAGTCAATCTTTCCGATCCGAACCTTGGGACCCTCGTCGATCTTAAAGGTCAGGGCGATTGAGGAAGACGTAATCTCCTCGGTCGCCGTCTCGACACGTCCCAGAGGCTTGCCGTTCTGATCGAGCAAGGAACGAAGTGCCTGCCGCGCCTTGGGAAGCTTGGCAGGATCGAAAGGAGAGTCGACGGTCAGACCGACGCGCATGTCGCGGAAGCTCTCCAGCACGTCCGACTCCTTGAAGGATTTCATCCCTTCATATTCGATGCGGCGGACGAGCGGCCTCTCTCTGACCTCGAAAATGATGATAACGCCAGTCTCTCCCTGGCGGGTCTTGGCCGTGATCTCGTCGAAGAAGTTCGTGTTCAGCAGACTTCGGTAATCGCGCAGAATCTGAGAAAGGTTATAAGGTCCGTTCTTCTGGGTCTGGATGTAGTAAAAGATGGTACTTTCCCGGATCCGGCGGTTCCCCACGACCAGGATATCTTCGATCCGATCGGTCGGACTCTGGGCAGAGATCGCCCCCCAGACCGGAAGACACAGAACGAGAGTAATGATCAGCTTGCGCAGCTGGACTGGGCATCTACAGAATTCGACCAGCGTATGAATCTCCGTCCTCCCGAGCATTTGCTTGCTACCCAGAAACAAGTTCAAGATCTTAACAAGAAGCCATCTGCGGCTACAACCAACCAGGGCCCTGGAGTGGAGGATGTGGAGGAGATCTTTCCGGGGCAGAGATCACGCCATTCCATAGGAGAGAGGCGCTCCCTTACTCTTCGAACCCTCGGATCGGTAGTAGAGCGCGTCATTCTTTAGATAGATGGCGAGGGTCTCTTTTTCTTTCAGTTTCCCCTGAATGATCAGGTCGGAGATGGGATCTTCAACATATTTCTGAATAGCGCGTCGCAGAGGGCGTGCACCGTAGGACCGATCGCCGCAAGTTCTGTCGATGATCCAACTCTTGCCGTCACTGTCGAGTTGGATTTCGATCTCTTTGTTCGACAAGTTGTCATTCACCTGTCTGAGCAGCAGATCAACGATCTGCTCCAGATCATGCACGGTCAGACTGTCAAAGAGAATAATCTCGTCAAGCCGATTGATAAATTCCGGGTTGAAGACCCGCTTCACCTCATTCATGATGAGATCCTCGGTCTTCTGTTGAGTCTGCTCGAAGGCACTGGAGAAACCCATCTGAGGCTTGTTGGCCAGATAGCGAGCCCCGATATTAGACGTCATGATGATGATGGCGTTCTTAAAATCGATCGTATTCCCCTGAGCATCCGTCAACTGCCCATCCTCGAACACCTGTAGAAGAATGTTGTAGATGTCAAAGTGGGCCTTTTCGATCTCATCGAGCAACAGAACGGCATAGGGATTTCGTTTCACCTTTTCCGTCATCTGCCCACCCTCCTCATGGCCAACGTAGCCGGGAGGGGAGCCGATCAACTTGGACACGGAGTGCTTTTCCATGTACTCAGACATGTCGAAGCGAATCAGCGCTTTTTCACTGCCGAAAAGGTAGTCTGCCAGAGCTTTTGCGAGTTCTGTTTTCCCTACCCCCGTTGGGCCCAGAAACAGGAACGATCCGACCGGCCGGTTGGGGTTCTTCATGCCGGCCCGGCCGCGCCGGATGGCGCGGGAGAGAGCGGAGATGGCTTGATCCTGGCTAATCACTCTCAAATGCAACTCCTCCTCCATCCGCAGAAGCCTTTGCATTTCCTCCTCTTTCAGTGTGTTGGCCGGAATTCCGGTCCAGCGCGAGATGACCTCCTCGATATCATCCTTGTCCACCGTGGGAGGAACCTGGTGCTGCAGTCTCCATTGCTCCTTGACGAGGTGCAGATTTTCTCGCTCGCGCATCTCTTCATCTTTCAATTTGATGGCGCGCTCGAACTCCTTTTCGGTGATGGCGTGGTCCATCTCCCGCACAATGACCTTGATCCGCTTCTGGAGGCTCGTGACTTCGGTCGGAAGCATAGTGGAGTTCAGCTTGACTCGTGCCCCCGCCTCGTCCAGCACATCAATCGCTTTGTCGGGCAGAAATCGATCGGTGATGTAACGGCTGGACTGGTAGACAGCCGCCTCGATGGCGTCGTCCCGGTAGCGGACGTGGTGGAAGGCTTCATATCGATCCTTGATCCCGTGAAGGATGTTCAGCGATTCCTCTTCGCTGGGAGGAGACACCTTAATCGCCTGGAAACGCCTCTCCAGGGCACGGTCTTTCTCGATGGATCGCCTGAATTCATACGGCGTCGTGGCGCCCAAGCACTGGATCTCTCCTCTGGACAGCGCCGGCTTGAGAATGTTGGCGGCATCCAGGGAACCTTCCGCCGATCCCGCCCCCACCAGGGTGTGGAGTTCATCAACGAAGATGACAAAGTTGGGGTTTTCCACGAGCTCCTTGATGATGGCCTTGAGTCGCTCTTCGAATTGTCCCCGATACTTGGTACCGGCCACGATCAGCGAGATATCGAGGGCCAGCAGCCGCTTGTCACTGAGCATGGATGGAACATCCCCATTCACAATCTTCTGTGCCAGTCCTTCAACGATGGCTGTCTTTCCGACGCCAGGTTCTCCAATCAGCACCGGATTGTTCTTGGTCCGGCGACACAGAATCTCAATCACTCTTTCCACTTCGGACTCCCGCCCGATCAGCGGATCCAGGGTCCCCGCAATTGCCGCATCGGTCAGATCCCGGCTGAACTCGGTCAGGATCAGCCCCTCCTTGGGTTTGCTGGGGACGGCTCTTTCGGGCACGTTGCCCGCCAGCTCGTTACGGACCTTGGAGACCCGGAGACCTTTCTCGTGGAGAAGCGAGGCCGCCACCGACTTTTCTTCGCGAAGCAAGCCGAGCAGGATGTGTTCCGTACCGATGTAATTGGAAAGCAGCCTCTCGGCCTCTTCGTTGGCGTGACCGAGAACCTTCTTGGACTCGTCACTCAGGGGCAGCTCAACCGAGGTGGAGACCTTGTCCTGAATGCTGGTCCGGCCCTCAATTTCTTTACGAATTCCGTCGATCGTCGTATCGGCTCGTGGAAAGAAGCGACTGGTGAGCGCCTTGTCTTCGCGAAGAAGTCCGAGCAGGATGTGTTCGGTCTCGATGCAGCGCGAACCTAGCTGGCTGGCCTCATAGCGAGCAAAGAAAATAACCCGACGTGCTTTTTCAGTGTACTTCTCAAACATTTGCCAGCTAGTCTTTTTTCCCGGTCGATGCTCATTTAACTAAATCGTCTTTTCGCAAGCAACCTGGGCTCAAGAACGAATTATATAACGATTGAGTGATAGCTTTGTGGGTTCCACGTTCCATGTTGAAGGTTGAAAGTTGAAAGTTCGTGGAACGTGGAACATGGAACGTGAAACGCGGGAGGCCTACCCGACCCGTTCCAGCTTCCCGAACTCGAGTTTCCAGACCTGGTCACAAAGGCTGGCCAGACCAGGGTCGTGAGTCACGATGACCGAGGTCAGCGCAAAGTCGCCGTGAACCTCCATGAGCAGCTCGTGGATCTCCTGGGAGGTCGTGGCATCCAGGTTCCCCGTAGGCTCATCAGCCAGCAGCAGTCGCGGCTGGCCGATCAACGACCGGGCCAGAGCCACTCTTTGCTGCTCGCCGCCCGACAGCTCACCCGGCCGGTGATGAAGGCGTTCTCGCAACCCCAATTGACTCAGAAGTTGGCTGGCTCGAGTTCTGGCCGACGACGCCCCCTGCCGCCTCAAGAGCAGGGGCATCATGGCATTCTCCACGGCGCTGAACTCGGGAAGCAGATGGTGGAACTGAAAGACAAAGCCAACTTCCCTGTTTCGGTACAGGGCCAGTGCAGGCGGCTCGATCTGGCTCAGGTCCTGTTCGCCAAACAGGATGCGCCCCGAGTCTGGCTGATCCATCCCCCCGATCAGGTGCAGGAGAGTGGTCTTGCCGCAGCCGCTGGCTCCAGTGATGGCGATTTTCTGACCCCCACTCACCTGGAGATCCAGGTCCTTCAAGATGGTCAGTGTGGCCGCTCCTGATGGATAGGTCTTCACGATCTGCTCGATCTTCAGACTAGTGCTGCTAGTCATAGCGAAGACCCTCGACCGGGTTGAGTCGGGAGGCAGAGCGGGCCGGAAAGATTGTCGCCAGTGAGCTGATCAGCACGGCCATCACGGAAATCACGACAACGTCGGCCCAGCGCAATTCAAAGGGTACATAGGATATGGAATAGACACTCTTGTCCAGCGCGATTATCTGGTAAGTCTCGAGATACCAGACCAGAGCGCAGCCCAGGATTGCCCCAATGCAGGTTCCAACCACGCCGATGATCACTCCCTGGAATAGAAAGATGCGGAGGATGGTTGAGGGAAGTCCGCCCATGGCCGCAATGACGGCAATGTCGCCTGTTTTTTCCATCACCATCATGGTCAGGGTAATGATGATGTTCAAAGAGGCCACCATCACGATCAATCCGATGGCGATGAAGAGAGCCAGCTTCTCCAGTTGGAGGGCCGAAAAAAGAGGGCGGTTCAGCTCCATCCAGGTTCTGGTTGTGAACGTCTTCCCGGCCCGGGAACGGACCTCTTCAGCAGTCACATCTGCCTGATAGATGTCATGCAGCTGGAACTCGAGGGCTGAGACTTCTTGATCGGACATCCCTTCGAACAGCTGGGCCTCCCCCAGGGGAATCAGTGCCCAGTTGGCGTCAAACTCCCACAACCCCGATTTGAAGATAGCGGCAATCTTGAACCTCTGGCGGCGAACCGATCGGCCGATGCCAAAGGGAGCCAGCTCGCCTCTCATACCCAGAGCCACAACCTGATCGCCCACCAACAGGCCCAGGGCCTCGGCCAGATCTTCTCCCACCATCATTGGGGGCACAGAGGACTGCTGACCAAAAGACGCAGCATCTCCCTCCGTAATCTGACCCAGTAACCCTCCCATGAACTGAGGTCGTCCGGGATCGATGCCCCGTATGTAAACACCCTGTGATCGACCCAGGTCACTCTGGAGCAACGATTGACTGTACACTGTGGGAGAAACGGCAGCCACGTTCTCGATCGCACCCAGTTGATCCGCCAGCGCGTCATATCCCTGGATGGCCCGGCTCTGGATCTGCAGAAGAGTGATGTGAGTCGTCGCGGACAGGATCCGCTCCTGAAACTCCTTCTGGAAGCCGCTGTTCAGTGCCAGAGCCACAATCAGCGCCATCACGCCGGCTGCCACTCCCACCATCGAGATCAGAGACACAATGGAAATGACAACCTGTTTGCGCCGGGCCAGCAGGTAGCGAATCGCGACAAAGAGTTCAAAGGGCATGTCAGCTCCCCTCTTCGTCGGTGACCCTTCCGGTTTCAGGTCGCAGCTGGGGGAAGAGGATGACTTCGCGAATCGACCGGCGATCGGTCAGCAGCATGGTGAGACGATCAATTCCCATTCCGAAGCCTCCCGTTGGAGGCAGTCCATAGGAGAGTGCCCGGACGTAATCTTCGTCCATGGCGTGGGCCTCCCGATCACCCTGCGCTCGCCGCTGAAGCTGTTCCTCAAAACGCCTCTTCTGTTCGGCCGGATCGTTCAGCTCACTATAGGCATTGGCCAGCTCGAACCTGCCGGCGTAGAGCTCAAAGCGTTCCACAAAGCGAGGATCCGCATCCTTCGTCTTGGCCAGAGGCGAAAGCTCCAGCGGGTAATCGAAGATGAAGGTCGGTTGAACGAGGTGAGGTTCGGCCACGGTTTCGAACAGTTCGGCCAGAAGCATTCCCCAGCTCGCTTCTCTCTGGATCTTCACCTCCTGCTGCTTCAGCAGCTCGCGAAGGTGAACCGGGTCGTCCAGTTCCTCTGGAGTTGGAGCAGGAGACTCGGGCCAGTACTCCCGAATGGCCTCCACCATGGACAGACGCCGATACTTCCCAAAATCGATCTCGTCTTCGCCGTAGGGGACCCGTGTCGACCCGGTCACCTGCTCCACGACCCCGGAGAGCATCTTCTTGGTCAGCTCCATCAGATCGTTATAGTCAACATAGGCCATGTAAAATTCCAGCATCGTAAACTCGGGATTGTGCTGGGTCGAGATACCTTCATTGCGGAAGTTTCTGTTGATCTCGTAAACCCGGTCTAGCCCACCCACGGTCAACCGTTTCAGGTAGAGTTCAGGCGCCACTCTCAAGAAAAGAGGAATGCCGAGAGCCTCATGAAAGGTCTTGAAGGGCCGGGCCGTCGCACCTCCTGCCAGAGGCTGCATCATGGGTGTTTCGACCTCCAGAAAGCCCTGTTCATCCAAGAATCTGCGGATTTCACGAATGATGTGACTTCGCCTGACAAAGACCTCTCGGACTTCGGGGTTGGCAATCAGATCCAGGTAGCGCTGCCGAAATCGTAGCTCCACATCAGTCAGACCGTGCCATTTCTCGGGCAGAGGCAGCAGCGCCT
The DNA here is from genome assembly GCA_965248635.1 of Acidobacteriota bacterium. Lineage (GTDB taxonomy): Bacteria > Acidobacteriota > UBA6911 > RPQK01 > CBDAPI01 > CBDAPI01. The sequence continues at coordinate 3,467,107 of OZ252114.1, forward strand.
TGGCCAGAAGATCGATCCGCTGGACAGAAATGCTGAGTTCACCCATTCGGGTTCGAAAGACTTTCCCGCTGACCCCGATGAGGTCGCCGATTTCGAGCAAGCGGTAAAGCTGGTAGTTCTCACTCCCCACCTGGTCCTCTCGGACATAGAGTTGAATCCTGCTGCCCTGACCTGCCAGGTCGGCAAAGCCGACTTTCCCATGTCCTCGCATGGAGACAATTCTTCCGGCCGTCTGGACTTGAACCTCTTCCCCCTCCAGCTCATCGCTGCTCTTAGAGGAAAACTGCTGCACCAGATCGGTCACTTCGTGAGTCCGATCGTAGCGATGGGGATACGGGTCGTAGCCCAGCCGTTTTACTTCGGCCAGCTTTCGAAGTCTCTGCTCCACAGGGTCAGTGGCGCCCTTATCCATTTGATTGGCCCTCTCCCGCAGCTTCCAGGTCCTTATGGATTGCGTCCAGGATACCGTTCACGAATTCTGTTGCTTCGTCTCCGCTGTACTTGCGAGCCACTTCGATGGCTTCGTCAATGACAACCACCCGGGGAGTTTCCGCGAATAGAAATTCTGCAATCGCCATTCTCAGAATGTTTCGATCCACAGTGGCCATCCGCTCCAGCTTCCAGTTGCTGGCGTGTTTTCGAATCAACAGGTCGATTTGGGTCTCATTCTCCACATAGCGGTCGTGCAGGAACTGGGCAAAGTCCCGAGTCTCCGAGTCAACCTTCCTGGATTCCCAGATCAGTTCCTCGCTGTCCCCGGGATCGGAGAACTCGCTTCGGAAGAGTAGCTGAAGAGCGTACTCTCGGCCCTTTCGCCGACTTCCCATGGACTACTCGGGCTCCAGTTGCTTCATTGCCTGCACCATCTGCAGAGCCGCCTGCACGGCTTCTGCGCCCTTGTTGCCGTGCCTTCCGCCGGCGCGATCCAGGGCCTGCTCGAGGTTTTGGGCCGTCAGCACACCGAAAGCAACCGGTACTTCACACTCGAGTCCGACCTGCCCGATTTCCCGGCTCACCTGGGCGGCGAGGTAATGATAGTGATCGCTTTCTCCCTGAATCAGGGCACCCAGGCAGACCACGGCATCAGGACGGGCCGTTCGTATCAGCACCCGGGCAGCGAGCGGTAGTTCGAAGCTACCCGGAACCCGGACTTCCTTCACGTTCTCGCCGGGGATTCCAATTCGAGCGAGTTCCTCCCGGGCTCCTGCCAGCAGGCGCCTGGTCACGTCAGAATTGAAGAGTGAAACCACGATTCCGATCTTCAGGCGGGAGGGGTCGAGGTCGAAAGGAGCAACTTCCTTGCTCTCCTCACGTTGAACCACTTTTGTCCTTTGCTGTCCGGTTGTTCAGGAACTCTTTCCGGTCCCGGCAAAATCGCCGAGATGGCTTGCCCGAGAGAGATAGTGTAAACCGGATATCAAAGTCAAAGCGAGTGTGGCGACAAAGATAGGGTCGAGTGGAATCGGGGTCGGGATTCCTGCGTTCGAGACCAGAACCAGGAATACACTCAAGATCTGAAACGAGGTAGCCGACTTTCCCCAGATCGAGGGGGGGAAAATGTGCGTACCCCGCAGCCAGACCACCAGAATGGCTCCCAGCACGAGAAGCAGGTCACGGCCGATCACGGTGACGGTCAACCAGAGGGGTATCCGAAAAGGCCCGGTGGTCCCGGGCAGGCTGAGAACGAGAAGCGCGCTGACCAGCAGGAACTTGTCGGCCAGCGGGTCGAGTGCCATCCCCAGTTCGCTCTGCTGCCTCCAACGCCGGGCAATCCATCCATCCAGCAGATCACTCAATCCTGCGGCCACAAAGGTGAGCAGCGCCGCGATCGCGGCACCCCTCAAGATCAGGAGAACCAGGACTGGAACCAGCAGGATGCGGAGAACCGTCAGACTGGTGGCATAACTCATAAGCCTCGGGTAGTAAAGCGCAGCAACAGTTGACTGCGAGCAGCTGAAAATTCTGGCAGGCAGTCCGATTCGAGTCAAGAGCGTGATGGTTGTCGTAAAGCAACTTTTCGTGCCTCTTCGCAAACTCAGGAAGTACCGGGGGCCGGAGGATGCTAGAATTCGCTGAAACTCTTGATTGAATACTGAAACCAAACCAGGAGCACCAAGCATGCGATTGAAACTCTTTCTTCTTGCCGCCACCCTGCTGACGCCCCCGGTGCTGGCCACTTCTTACGTCATGATGCGCCACGACGTGCTGACCGACCAGGCCCGGCTGGTTCTGGTGGGCAGCGTCGAGCGGGTGGAGAGTATTTCGGCCGATCCACCCTACACGCGGTACCACATCCGCCCGGAGCGCCTTCTCAAAGGCCAGCCTGATGGGGAGACGGTTGCCGTGGACGTTCTGGGAGGGGTCTATCCCGATGGGAGTCGACTGATCCTGTCGGGAGCCATCTCATTTGCCTCCCGGGATCGGCTGATTCTTTTTCTGGTACCCAGAAGCAAGGGCTCCTACGGAGTGCTTCATCTGGGCCTGGGAGCCTTCCGGCAGCTGACGGTTGGAAATCGGAAGATCGCCCGTCGTTTCCTTGGCGACGCCATCGAAATTGGTTCCAGCGCCAGCGACTCCGAGCGGTTTCACCAGCCGCGCGATTTTGAGGAGTTTGTGAATTGGCTGCAGGACTATTCCACTGGATCCAGACGACAGATGGACTACTTTGTCAAGGCGTCCGAGATACAGATTCCGGCGACTTCGGCTTTTCGATTGGTTAATCAGCCCGGAAGACACGACAAATTCGACAAGGAAGCGAAACGGTAGAGTGGGTGGCCTTCCAGGGAGGCCAGCCCGGCCTGACCGGTGGAGGAACCGCGGAGTTGGAAGCCGCCTTCGAAGCCTGGAATGCAGACTTGAACACGAACATCAATCAGGCGCTGGTCGGCACGACAGCCTCGAATCCGGGGCTACCGGAGGTAGGACCGGGACCGGGGGACGGGGAGAACAACATTTCCTTTGGTGATCCGATGAACGAAGTCGATGGCACATACACCTGCCCCGGAGGAGGGGTCCTGGGCCTCGGCGGAGCTGTGGCGGGCACACCCCTTCATGTCCATAAGGGTCAGGAATTCTTCACGATCCTGGAAACGTTTGTAATCATGAACGATGGTGTGGAATGCAGCTTCGGCGGCGCAGGTGGGCCCGTGTTATCCGCCGAAGTCTACGGTCACGAAATTGGGCACTCATTGAGCGTTGGCCACTCTTGCGGCCAGTTCATGGCCTGCACTGATCCGGTGAAGGACGATGCTTTGATGCGAGCCCAGGCTCATAACGACGGTCGGGGCGCTCGGTTGGGAATTGATGATCGTCTGGCCATTGCCCAACTCTACCCCAACTCCACCGAAGACTTCGCCCAGGCCATCTTCCCCCAGTACATCAACGGTGACATCAGTGGTGTTCCCAACAGCACTCGCGTCGTGGCCCGCAACAACGGCACTCAAACCGACAGCGGCCGCATCAACTTCCAGGATGCAGCCGGGAATCCACAGGCGGTCCCGGTCAGTATCTCGGGCAGTGCGCCGGCAGGAGCCAGTACCTTTGTAAACTTCAACATCCCGCCGGGAGGCGTCTTCGATGTTGAGACCGCAGGCACAGGGGCCCTGGTATTCGGAAGTATCGAGGTCACTTCCAACCTGGGGTCCGGCTCTAGACTGGAAGCAACCGAAGCGTTCTCCGTCCTGGGGAACTTCGTTTCCGTGCCCAGTGCCACTCTGGCCGCTGTCCAGCAGGTTTTCGTGAGCGTCAACGCAGGAGAGAATACGGGCTTCGCCGCCTACAACCCGAACCCCACCGCGGTGGACATGAACATCCGCATGATCGACGACGACGGCAACGAACGGGCCGAGACGGATTTGTCGCTCGATCCAGGGGAACGGATCGCCATCTTCGTGAATGAAGCGGCCCTCTTTCAGGCCTTTCTGAACAGCGTTGGAAATATCTTCACCGGAACGATGACGATCAGTACCGTCAACGGAGAAGTCCTGGCCATCCTGGGGCTCTTGCAGAAGGCCGGCTCGGGGGCGCTGATCGCTGTCGAGACCAGCACCAATGCACCCCATCCGGAGCCCTAGTACTTAACAGCATTAATACGCAGAATCATATGTTAGAATTGCCTCCAGTTCTCTTCCAGGGCACACTGGAGGCAAAGCATGGGGCGAGCGACCGAAATCATATTGACCGAGGAGGAAGAGGAGAAGCCTCGCGGCTGGCTCCGTTCGGGAACGACCGAGTATAGGCTGGTCCATCGAGCCCGCATCATTCTGGAGGCCGCGGCCGGGAAAACGACTCAGGAGGTCGCGAAACAATTGAAGATCTGGCCTTCACAGGTCAGCAAGTGGCGCAAGCGGTTCGCGGCCCAAAGGACACAAGGGCTGCAGGACGCGCCGCGCAGCGGAAAGCCCCGCCGCTACGACGAGACAACGGAGGAGAGAATTCTGGCGGCTCTGGACGAAAAGCCTCCCCGTGGCTACGCAACGTGGAACGGCCGCCTGCTGGCTGAACACCTGGGTGATGTCAGCCGAGATCAGGTCTGGAGAGTCCTGCAGCACCACCGGATCTCTCTGCAGCGGCGCCGCAGCTGGTGCTTGAGCACCGATCCGGAGTTTGCCCGCAAAGCGGCCGACATTGTAGGGCTTTATCTTGCCCCGCCCGAAAACGCCGTCGTACTGTGCATCGACGAAAAACCACACATTCAAGCACTGGAACGATCTCAGGGGTGGCTGAAGCTGCCCAACGGAAAGGCTATCACGGGAGAGAATCACCGATACAAACGCAACGGCACGACCACCCTGTTTGGAGCCCTGGAAGTGGCCACGGGACTGGTCAAGATTGGTCACTACAAACGACGCAGGCGTCGCGAGTTCCTGGACTTCATGAACCAAGTAGTGGCCGATTATCCGGACCGTGAGATCCATGTGATCCTCGATAACCTGAGCACGCACAAGCCCAAAAACGACCGCTGGCTGGCTCGACACGACAACGTGCGCTTTCATTTCACGCCGACCAATGCCTGCTTTACCAACCAGATTGAAATCTGGTTCAGCCTCTTGAGCCGGGGAGCCATTCAGGGTGCCAGTTTCACTTCGCCCCGAGAATTGCGCAATGCTATTGACGAATTCGTGCAGGTCTGGAACCCGCAGGCCGCACCCTTCGAATGGACCAAGGCCGTGGTTCATCCCAAGGGTTTCAAATCTAATTACTCGGATTTACGCGGTTAAGTACTAGGGAGACGTTCCAAGTTCCACGTTCCAAGTTCCACGTTCGGAATCTTGAAAGTGGGGGCCTCAGGGACCCGACCGTGAGGGAGGGGAGCTCCCGAAGGAATCACCATGAACCCAACAGAAAAACGAAAGCTTGGACGGACCGACGTTGAACTCACTCAATTCGGCTTTGGAGGGGCTCCCATCGGGGAACTCTTCGTACGCGTCAGCGACGAAGATGCCCAGGCCACCCAGCAGGCCGCCTGGGATCGCGGTGTCCGCTACTTCGATACCTCTCCCTGGTACGGACTGGGCCTGAGCGAGCACCGGGTGGGCCGCTTTCTGGCACAGCAAGGAAGGGATGACTTTGTCATTTCGACCAAGGTGGGCCGCATCCTCAGACCGCCCTCCGATCCGGCCGTTCTCGAGGACTCCCCCTGGATTGGGGGCCTTCCCTTCGAGCCTGTCTTTGACTATGGCTACGATGCCATCATGCGCTCCTTTGAAGACAGCCTGCAGCGGCTCGGGTTGAATCGAATCGATCTGCTTCTCATCCACGACCTTGATTTCCTGTACCACCAGACGGAAGCCCTCCTGGGGGCTCATCTCGCCCTCCTGGCGGCCAGTGGATGGAGGGCGCTGGATGACCTTCGAAGCGCCGGCGTTATCGGTGGAGTCGGCGTCGGGATCAACCAGGGAGGGATGATCCCCAGATTTCTCGACCTGGTGGACCTGGACTTCTTTCTGGTCGCGATGCCCTACACCCTGATGGAACAAGATGTTCTGGACGACGAGTTTCCCCTTTGCCAGGAGCGCGATGTGGGAATCGTCATTGGAGCCGTCTTCAGTTCCGGGATTCTGGTCACGGGAGCCGTCGAGGGTGCCAAGCACAACTATGCGGACGCCACACCCGAGGATCTGGAGAAAGTTCGCCGCATGGAAGCTGTGTGCGGAAGTCATGGGGTCCCGCTGCCGGCGGCGGCCCTGCAGTTTCCCTTTGGCCAACCCTGTGTGGCCAGTGTCATACCGGGAGCCTTCCAGCCCGCGCACGTAGAGCAGAACATTGCTCACTTTCAGCACGACATTCCGCCGGACCTGTGGCAAGAGCTGAAAGCCGAGAACCTGATCCGCCCGGACGCGCCCGTTCCCTGATCACTTCCGAGGGGGGCGCACCGGCTGCTCCCGATCTTGGGTTCGCCCTTTCCAGGCTCAGTTCTATTGGCTACTAGGAAGTCTGCATTTCTACTCTCGGAGAGAAACTCGGCCGGAACGAGGAGTGGACCCGCTGCGGGTGCTCGTGCGGGTCCGCTCTCGAAGCACCTGCTCAGGGAGCAGTTGGCTCCGGCGTGAGGGGAGTGAAGCTGAGGGCATAGTTCGTTCCCGAAAGAACATCCAACTCATAGCATCCTCCAGGTCCGGTAGTTGTTGATGCAACGAACGAGGTGTTGGGTGCTGCGATGATGTTGCCCATGTTGCTGGCGCTGACCGCGACATCGAGCGCGGGTTCACCGTTTCCGGTCACGCAGCCCGTGATCTTGCTGTTGCCGGGTGTGCTCGGGTAGTCGAAGTTGAGGATGGAGTCGACGGCAAAAGCACATCTGTCCGCTCCCCGGCACCGGCGTTTGCCAGAGTCCCTCCTCTTCCTCGCCCACGTTGATGATGGGCAGATTGGAAAAGAGGAAAAAGCTCTCCCCCGCCTGCAGCGTTGTGGCGTAGAAGCCCGTCGAGTCCACGAAGCCCGCGGCACCGCCGAAAGAGGCGAAGCAGAGATTCGTCAGAAACTCCGCCGAAAACAAGTCGGTGTCGCTCGCGAACACGGTCGTGTTCTGCGGGAAGCTGCCCACATCTGCCGTCAGCATCCCCGAAACCTCCACCAGCTCAGGCCACGGCGAAGGACCCGCCGGACGGACTGATCGAGCTCTCGCTCAAGGCAACAGAACCCAGCATTCGGATAAAAGTGAACTGTTCGGGGGGCTCCCCTTGCGAACTGGGATCAGTGGCGAAAAGAAGACCCACATTGAACGTGCCAGATGGCAGGCCCACCGTGAAGGCGCCGCTCACCGGATCGACCATGGTGAGAGCACTCCTCATGTTGGTCGAGTCGGAGAATAGAATGGACAGACCTTCGTTTCTCCCCTCCTCCGGAATCTCTTGGAGATTGGTGACGGTGCCGGAAAAAGGAGTCGTGGCGACCGCCGGGACAGTTACATTCCGCATGGTGTTTCCATTGATGACGACATCCTTTTCGACGACTCCCACAAAGAGTGATGATCCGCCCCCGATTCCCACAGGCCAGGGTCCAAAACTGAACTGAGCGGCGCAGACCGCGACATCGGCCGTGCCTGCCGGTACGATGATTCGAAAGTTCTGCTGAAAATCGATCCGACCACCGTAGGTGGAGCCGTTGCTGTGCCTCGCCTCCACCGTGTTGACGAAAATGCCAAACGGCCCGACCATCCCATCGAGGCGGAAGCCAGTTCCGAGCTCCTGATTGTGGACCGTATCGCCGCTTGCGTCGATTCCTTCGACAAAGGTGGGCAGCAGCTCGGAACCCGGCCCCGGGCCTGGGCCGCCTCCCCCTCCGGCTCCTGGATAGACCGGCAGAGTGGTGAGGACGCCCGCGCCTTGTCTTATCCCCAGCGCGGAAATCGGCAGGTTACTCGAGAACTGGGCCTGTCCCCGGCCTGTGGCTCCGTCTACGATCTGGTCAAGGAACTGGGCCAGGTGGTTGAATCCGTTGAGACCGAAGGGGCTGTTCCCGGCTGGGATGCGCAGCATCGACAGTCCCGCGATTCGAAGCAGCGTTGTGACTTCCTGCCCGGCTTCGTTTAGGAGCGTCACGTCGATGTTCGCAGTTCCGGCGTTATTGTTGAAAAGGGCCACTCCGGTGTTGAACCCGGAGGTCAGATCGAACGGCAGGCTGAATTCATCGAGCGGAGGAGAGTCACCGACACCCGCCTCCGTGCTGACCCCGCCCGAGCTGTCGAGCAGCCGGAAAACAGCAGTGACGCCGATGGGAATGGTCGATTTGACCTGGGCCGCGCCCGCCAGGTTGGAGCCCTGACCGTCGGTCTCGACGAAGAGTGCGTCCGAGGGACCCAGCTGGAACGAAAAGCTGCTTCCGCTCTCGCCGTTCGACAGACCGACCGGATAGGGTGCGCCGGCGTCATCTGTGAGCGTGAGATTGACAGTTCCAGTCCCGCCTCCCGCCGGACTTGCGCCGCCCAACCCGAAGAAGATGAACTGGGTCGTGACAGCCGAGCCATCAGCAATCTGGGGCAACTCGAAGCTCGTCTTGGTGGAGTCGAGTGTTACGATCGGCAACGTCGTCAAAGGGGCACCGCTGCTATCCTGGCGCAGCGTGACAGCGGCCACCTCAGACTCGGCGTTGACTACCAGACGTCCCCGACGGCCGCTGACACCCGGAAAAAGGCCACCCGTGCCGCCGACGAAGAGGGCGAGGTGTCCGTCACCGGACAGCGTGCGGGTCGTCTGCATCTGCGCGCCCTGAGTCGAATGGCCACTCGAGGCTGGACCCTGATCGAAAAAAGTGAAGGTCAATTCGTTGGAAGAGCCGCTCAGATCCTGGATCGCGATCCCGGTATTGAGCGGTTCGCCCGTGTCCACGGCCAGTGCGAAATCGAGAACGGCATCCGAGGCGCCGACTCCGGCTTCGGTCAGGAGGTCGTTACCGCTGAAGATCGAGAAAACTGAGGAGATCCCGATATCGCCCGTCGAGATGACGATTCCGGCTCCAACCTGGATGGCCCCCTGACCGGCGCTCTCGAAGAAACGAGTCTCACCGGCCGGAAGGTTGAAGATATAGGGCGTGGATTGCCCAAGCCGGGGAAGTTGATGTTCAGCGAGTCGCCGTCGTTGTCTGTCAGGTTGACGATGACTGACGCCGCCTCATCACTGTTGTTGAAGGCAATCAGGGTGGTGATGAGGCCGAGCCCATCTGCGATTTGGGGCAGGTTGTAGACGTTCTGAGCCGAAAGCCCCAGGCATGAAAGGGTCAGAACCACAGGAAGAAGACACAAGCGACGAGTCATTAGACTACCTCCCAAAATGACGCTTGATTCACGTCCGCGATCCACATCGCTGCCGCTTGAGAGCGGGGCGGCGTTCGCCCCGGGGCCGGGATCGCCTGATTCTCACGAAAAGCCAGGAATCTACCGACGACGATTCTAACCGGTCGATTCCCAATCCGCCACCCCGGGATAGGGGTTTCGTCTTTTCCATCTGCAACGCTGCCCTCTACGTCAAGGGATCCGCAAGGCGTCGAGAACACCAGCTGTCAGAACGGCCGCACAGTAGTCAACGGAAACTACAATCTGGCGGTGTTGCCGGGTCGAAGCCACCTGGTTGACGTCACCCCCAGGCCCCCCCAGGTCTTGCCCTTCGAGAACCGCCCAAACAAAGAGAACGAGCGTTAGCGCGATCGATGGCAGTTGACGTGAGCCGCAGGACAGCGTTAGATAGATCACATAGAATCTTCGGGGCAGGAGAGTAGGATTAAAGCAGATGACTACCAGAATCGTTTGCCCAGCAGTGTTTTTTTCCGTCCTTCTGTGGCTGCCCACGACCGTGAGCGCCTTACCTCTTCAGAGTGAACAGGAAGAGCAGGAAAAAAAGGAAGAGAAGCAAGAGGAGGAAGAGAAGAAGTTCGCGGTCCTGGGAGGGTGGCTGAACAGCGGAGAACCGCTCGAAGGCATGAGATATTCGGCCCACCAGGTGCAACGCCTGCAGCCTTTTCCGCTGGAACTGGAGCACGATCCGCAAGCCTACGTCGAGGAGGAGACCATCCGTGTCAGCGCCGAGACGACTCGGACGGTGACCCGAACTTATCACGACGACGGGTACGGCTCACGGCGACTCCTCACGGTAACGGAAGAAAGCCGGACGGTGAAGGAAAACGGCCATGAAGAAGCCGTTAAAACCATCTCGTAACCCGGATCTCAATGGCCGGCTTCAGGTTCAAATCGAAGAAACGCAGCGAGTGGTGTACACAGGGAACAACGAGTTTGAAGTGCAGACCGTCGTGTCTCGACTGGGGCTGCAGCAGCGCCTGGAACCCCTACAGCAATTTGTTCAAACAGAACGGCGCAGCGGGGATGGAACTCTCGAACTCGACCGCATTTCCTACGTTCTCGGCGGCAACGGCCAGTGGCAAGCCATGGAGCGGCGCACGGCAGTCACTCGGACCGTGGGCGAAGAAAGCAGGACAGAGGAAGAAGTCTACCGGACCGGTGCCTACCAGCGTCTGTCGCTGAGCGACCGGATTACGAGCAGCGAGCGGGCGGACAAAGACGGCTCCATCCGGCGCACCACCGAAACCCGGAGAGTGAATCCGGAGGGGAAACTGCAACTGGCCGAGAGAGTGAACATCGTGCGGTCCACGACTGCCAACGGCCAGCTGGAAATCGTGCAGGACCTGGAAATCCGCAATCAGGGAAGCGGCAAGATGCAACTGTTGGAGAGAATCGTCTCCTCCTCTTCACCGGCAGGTGAGGCCGGGGGAAGCACCGAGCTCCGCGTCGAAGTCCCTGACAGTAGCGGCCGGTTGGCCGTCTTACGCACCTACAGAGAAGAGCGCTCCGGGGGCGAGGAAAGCGAGAGGCAGACCCGGACCGTCAAAAAGCAATAGGCTCTCTTGTTACTTGTGGGGCAGGAGCACCGCGCTGATTCCGCTAGCTCCAGCGAAACCATTTCAGGGCGAGCAGAAATGAGACGCTCATCCATGCAGCCATAATTGACAGTGCAAGCCCCTGGGACAGCAGGGACTGCCCTTCCAGAATGACGGCCCGCAAGGCATTGATCAGCTGAGTCAGCGGCAAAGCCTGTATGAAAGGCTGCATGAACTGGGGAAAGCGCTCCGCAGAGAAAAAGATCCCGGAACAGAGCCACATCGGAAGCATGACCAGATTCATGATACCCGAAATCGTCTCGATGCGCCGGGCTCGAGAGGCGGCCAGCAAGCCCAGGCCGGCAAAGGTCATGGCACCCGTCAAACCAACTACGAAAATGGACAGAATACTGCCCTGGATGGGAACTCCGAATATGAGATGGGCAGCCCCCAGCAGCACGAACGCCTCAGGCACGAAAAAGAGGAGGCGCGGCCCCACCACGGAGAGCAGGAACTGAGGTCGTCGCAGAGGGGTCCCGATGAGGCGTTTGAGCAGCTTCTTCATTCGCTTGTCGACCAACCCGAAGCCAACTCCCCACATGCCTCCGCCCATCAGATTCATGCCGATCAGACCAGGCACCAGAAAATCCACATAGCGGGACCCGGGCGCAGTCACGGTCACGTCGCGAGCGGGCCGTGGATCGGTCCGGCCGGCAGCCCGCTGCAAGGCGTCATCAATGGCGGAACGTGCGGTTTTTGACTCGGGATTCGAGGGGTCGTAGTGGTATTCGAAGCCACCGGATTCGTCTGAGACAATCACCACCGGCGTCTTGTTACCCCGCAGACGGTCAAAAGAAACGGCGGCGGAACGGACTGTGATCTTGAATCCTTCGTTGTTCCCGAGAGCCGCTACTACTTCCCGCGCTGCATCTCCCGCGACTACGTCGAACGCAATCGGCTGGTTCCCGGCTCCCTGGAAGGCAACCCCGAGCCCGATGATCATCAACAGCGGAAAGCCATAGGTCCAGAAAATGGCTTCCGGCTCGCGCAGGTAGCCGCGGATGTTACAGAGAGTCAGCTGGACCAGAGCGTTTTTCTCAAGCATCGCGCAAATGTCTCCCCGTTAAGCTCACAAACACATCCTCCAGGTTGGCGTGACGGGTGGCCAGGGTCTCCAGGGTCAGCCCCCGGGCTTTCAGGTGCTCGAGCAGACCTGGAAGGCTGAGGCGTGGCTCCGAAACCGCCAGCACATAGATGCCAGCCTCTCGTGTCACGCTCTTCACCGCCTCCAGCTCCTGTAACTCAGCGTCCAGGCCTTCGATTCCCGAATCACTGTCGAGACTGAACTCGATCATGTGATCTCCCCCCAGCCGAGAGATCAGCTCCCGAGGAAAGCCTTCGGCGATGATCTTCCCGATGTCGACAACTGCCACCCGGTCACAGAGCCGCTCTGCTTCTTCCATATAGTGGGTCGTGATCAGGATCGTTCTGCCCCGAGCACGCAGATTGGAAACGACATCCCACAGCTGTCGCCGCGCCTGTGGGTCCAGGCCGGTCGTCGGCTCATCCAGAAAAATCAGCTCGGGATCCCCCACCAGGGCGACTGCGACGGCCAACCGTTGTCTCTGTCCGCCCGAAAGTTCTCGTACCCAGGAGGAAGCCTTCTCGTTCAGGGAGACCAGGGACAGTGCGTCGTCGAGAGAGATACCCGAGTCATAGAAGCTTCGGAACAGTCGCAGGACTTCGATGACGCTCAGTTTTTCCTGAAAGCGGGTTTCCTGCAGCGTGATGCCGATTCTCTGACGAATCTCATGATCCTTCCCCTGACCCCACCTGAGGCCCAGGACTTCAACCTGGCCCGAAGTCGGTTCCAGGAGACCCTCCAGGATCTCCACCGTCGTCGTCTTCCCCGCCCCGTTGGGACCGAGCAGTCCGAAGCACTGTCCTTCGTCCACCGATAGATTCAGGCCGTTCACGGCATCGACAACCTTCTTCTTCGTCGTATACTGCTTGTAGAGCTGCTGGCAGCGAATCGTGGTAGACATGCGAGCCTCTTAACTCTTAACCTTCAACCGGCAACTTTCCTGGCACCCCACCAAACAGGAGGCTGTGCGTCCACAAATCCTCATACGCCTGGAAGGGTTCCGCGGGAACTCTGGGAGAATCGCCACGGCGACCCGGAAACGATCGAGGGAGAGTTTCGGGGGGAACTTGGAACGTGGAACTTGGAACGTGGAACTTGAACCGGCGCGAGCGCAGCGAGCGCGATTTCATGATCCCGGTACCAGCGCCACAATGCGCAATGGCCCTCCACTACCACCGCCAATCTTGATTGGCAGGGCCACGATGACGAAGTCTTTCTCTGGAAGCCGCTCCAGATGGGCCACATTCTCAAAGGCCGGGATGTTGGCCTTGTAGAGAATCTGATGGGACTGAAACTCTGCTTGGACTGGCCGAAGTCGATGCTGGCAGTGTCCAGACCGATGGCCCTGATCGAACGGTTCTCCACCAGCCAGCGGGCCGCCTCGGGCCCCAACCCCGGAAAGTGGAGACTGGCTACGGCCTCTTCGCCCCGGGCTTCCGTCCCCAGGTACTGGCCGCGGTGAGGCCAGTGGCGCCCAAAGCCCGTGTAGAGCAACACAATCACACCCTCGGGCAGGCTGCCGTTGCGACTTTCCCAGGATTGGAAGTCCCCAATAGTGACTTCGTAATCCGCGTCCTTCAGACAGAAACTGGAGACATCGATTCGGACCGCGGGTCCGATCAGGCGCTCCACGGGAATCCGGTCCGCACTCCAGCCGCCCTCTGCGAAATGAAGCGGGGCGTCCAGGTGGGTCCCCCCGTGTTCCGCTGCACAAAAAGAATTGGCCGCGTAATAGTACCCTCCCTCGGTGTATCCGCGGGCGTCCACCGTCAGCTTAAAACCATCGGCCGTGGGCCAGTAGATGGTCTCCGCGTCGAAAGGATGGGTGAGATCAATGATCGAGGAACTTTCCAGCAGGTCTGCCAGGCGAGCCGGCTTCGCCGGGTCATCACTTTCGTGAACCACCGTGCAGGCGGCAAATAGAATCAGCAGCGGAAGGAAGCGGTGAGTCATGGCAGAATACCCTCCGGTTGGAACACTCAATACTTCTTGAAACGTAGCAGTTCCTCGCTTACTTCCCGGTCGCTGGAGCGCATCACGAGGTAAGTATGCAGGGTTTCTTCATCAATCCTATGAATTGTGAGCCCGCTGAAGAAGGCCTGTTTGTCGCCCAGGGGTGGAGCCCAGGCCTCTTCGACGATCCCGCCGAACCCCTCGCCCTTCCAGTTGCCTGCCAGCCAGGCAACATCCTCGATTGAAGCGGGTTCGGATCGACCTCCTTTGCCCAGCTTCAGGGTATGTTCAGTGGATTTCTGCTGAGCCATCCCGATGGAACCCATGAGCAGAACCGCTGCAAAGATCAGAGCCACTCGTTTCATCATGTACCTCCCGGTATTCCCGACGCTCAGTCGATCTAGTCTAGCAGGGTGGAGTGTTGTTGAGTTTCATTCTCATTGAAAGTAAAGTGTGGCGACCCTGTGAAGCGATGAGCATTGGAGGTCCCATGCGTTTGATGAAGTCCGCGATCCTCGCCAGTCTCACTCTATTTCTCTCGACAGCCTCACTGCTGGATGCCCAGCCAACGGTGAAACCGGTTCTTCATAGCAAGCACTGGGTCGCAATCACCGGCAAGCCTTTAGCAGCGACCGCTGGAGCCATGATGTTCATGAAGGGCGGAAACCCTGTAGATGCGGCCTGCGCCATGCTGGCCGCGACCTGCACCATGTTCGACGGATTGAGCTGGGGCGGAGAGACGCAGGCTCTTATCTATAACCCGGAAACCGGAAAGGTCATCGGCATCAATGCGCTCGGCGTCGCTCCCACCGGCGCTACACGCGATTTCTTCAAGGAGAAGGAGCTGGAGTACCCTCCGGCCTACGGTCCCCTGGCGGCCGTGACCCCGGGTAACCCTGGAGGCCTGATGGTCATGCTGGCCGAGTACGGGACGTTTTCGCTGCAGCAGGTTCTGGGCCCGGCCATGCAGATGGCGGCCGGATATCCCATCGAAGCATCTGCGGCCGACGGCATCGAGAGCGAGAAAGCAAGGATCAAGGAGTGGCCCTACTCCCGGAAGACCCTTCTGCCTCACCTCGGGGACGAGGAGAGGGAGGCTCCCCATCCGGCAGAACTCTTTCATCAGCCCGACCTCCTCGAGACCCTTCAAAAGCTGGTCGAGGCAGAGCAACAGGCCGTACAGGCCGGTAAGGACCGCAAGGCTGCAATCTATGCCGCTTATGATCGCTTCTACCGGGGTGACATCGCTGAGGAATTCGTGCGCGGTTCCCGGGAGCAGGGGGGGCTGCACACACTCGAGGATCTGGCAAACTGGCAGGTCTACATCGAAGAGCCGGTCATGACGACCTACAAGGGACTGGAGGTGTACAAGCTCCAGCCCTGGGTGCAGGGTCCGGTCATGCTCCAGGCCCTCAATATTCTCGAAAACGTCGACCTGGAGTCGATGGGTTACAACAGCGCTCGCTACATCCACACACTCTATCAGGCCATGAATCTGGCCTACTCTGACCGTGATTTCTACTACGGAGATCCCTATGTTCCTCCCTCGGAACCGATCCGCGGACTGCTCTCCAAAGAGTACGCCCGCAGTCGCTTCCAGCTGATCAATCTGGAACAGAACGACCCGCATGTGAAACCTGGCGACCCCTATCCCTTCCAGGACCAGAAGAATCCGTACCTGGACTTGCTCAAGTCCTGGCCACCCGAGAAAGAAGGGAAAGATGCTGAGCAGATGACAGAGGCTGAGCTGCGCCGCTACGAGGAGAACTTCCGGGCCGGAACGACTTCGATTCAAGCCGCCGACAAGAACGGCTGGGTGGTTTCCGTGACCCCGAGCGGCGGCTGGATTCCAGCCTGTATCGCCGGCCGCACCGGCATCGGCATGAGCCAGCGGATGCAGAGCTTTGTTCTGGACCCCGCCTGGAATCCCTTCAACGTGGTTCGGCCGGGCCAGCGTCCCCGAGCCACCCTCACACCCGGAATGGCACTCAAGGATGGCAAGCCCTACCTTTCCTTCGCGGTCCAGGGTGGCGACACGCAGGATCAGAACCTCCTGCAGTTCTTTCTGAACTTTGTCGAGTTCGAGATGAATGTCCAGCAGGCGGCTGAGGCAGCCAACATCGTGAACTACCAGATCCACAGCTCCTTCGGAGAACACGAATCGAAGCCGGGGCGCCTGGGCCTGCGTGAAGATGTCCCCCCCTGGGTACAGGCGCAGCTGCGCAAGATGGGCTATGACATTACGACGCGGGCCAGCACCTCGGGGCCCATCAGCGCGATCTACTTCGACCGCAAGCATGGAACGATGTGGGGGGGGTCGAGCAACGACGGTGAGGATTACGGGATCGCCTGGTAGGCGCTTCCCGGTTCCGGAAAGTGGGAGGGGCCTCAGGGCTGCGTCCGGGAATTTAAACGTCCTCCGCCCTGAGGCCCCTCCCACTTTCCCAATCTGGAATCTGGAATCTGGAATCGTATTCAATCAACGGCTTCGGAGCAGTCAGCCAGATAGATCTCAAAGTTGCCTTCGGGATTCTGACCCTGGAAGTCTGCATTGGATCGAAAGGCCAGCAGCCTTCCCCCGGCGGTCAGACTCGGTACCTGGTTGAGCACCTCCAGGGAACGGGTGACCTGAAAGACCTTTTCAGCCAGAAGGTCGAGCAAGAAAACCTCACGATTCGTGTCGCGATTCAGCTTAACAGGGTTCTTCTTGGACGCCATCAAGAGCACCCTGCCGTCAGCGCTCAAATCAGCAACGTCTGACGTTCCCAGCTCAGTCGTCACCTGTTCCACAGTCTGCTGGGTGCGGTTGAAGAGGAAGAGCACTTTGTCTCCCCTGGGATTCAGGCCCGTGAGGTCCTCCCGAGAAGCAAGAACGATGTGAGAGGCGTCAAAATCCAACTGTAGGGATCCTTTGAAGAGATCGCCTGTCGCCTCGCGTGCCACGGCCACCAGGGTGGTGATTCCTGTTTCCAGCTCGTGCAGGTAGACGACTTCGTCTGCTCCTGGATTCAGTCCCCCAATGTCTGCCGTAGAATGAAACGCCACCCAGTTCCCGTCTCCACTTATCGTGACCTGACCGTTGAGTCCGTTCCCCGTCTGACTGATCTGCCGGGAGTTCTGATCTGAATCGAACAGAAAGACTTCGCGATTCCCGTCTTCATTCTCACCGGTGATGTCGGCAGAGGAGACATAAACTAGTCTGGTGCCCGCATGATTGACCTCATACCGCTCCCCCGGCTCGGGCGTTCCCGGAGCCCGTGAAAAAAGGGATGAGAAGAGCAGGAAAAGGTTCGCCCCTTCGGGGGCGGTTCCGGTCAGGTTGGCCGTGGAAGCAAAGGCCACGAGACTTCCGTCGAAGTCGGAAGATGGCTGGAACGTTTCCGAGTCGATTGTCTCGGTGAGCTGGGCGAGGGTGCGGGCGGCCACATCAAAGTCGAAGAGCTCCTTGTTCCCATCTTGGTTGAGACCGAGGGGATCGGATGTGGACGTAAAGAAGACGTGGCTCCCGTCCTCAGCGAGTACAGGAGAGTGACTCTGGCCACTCTCCGTAAAGGTCACCTGTCCGATCCGACAGGGGCCCGGGGCAAGCTTCCTGGGAGGGTTCAATCCACGGAGCGCATAAACTCGCGGTAACCGAACCAGGGAAAGACCCCCATCCTCGTGGGCCAGCATGACACCCCCTCCCGGCGCAAAGGGATTCCCCTCCGCCAGAAAGATGATGTCCACGACCCCGGAGCCGTTAATCCAGGGACGTATCTCGCCGATGGAGGGAATCCCCAGTAGAATCCTGTCCTTCCCCCTCTCCGGCACCAGCAAATGGAAGGCGTGGGGGCAGCCCATGAGAGTGCGATAGAAACCCAGCAATTGACCGGGGTTATCCAGGTTCTGCACGATTGTGCGCAGTGCTCCAGTGAAACGGACGAACTCCACGATCTCGCCCCGTTCCGGCAGCGACACGTAGATGTTCCCGGTACACTCATTCACCGCAATCCGACCATTCGGGACATCGAAGATCTTCTTCTTGCCCGGGGAGGCCTGGGCGGTCAAGGATTTCACCGCGCCCGCCAGTCCGATGTTGAGGGAGGCCGAATCGATTGAGCTCACGCCTGTCGCCTCAGCCACCAGAAGACCTCCATCGATCACATCCAGTACCAGTGCTGTCGGTTGGTCCAGCCCTAAACTAAAGCGATCTCGGTGATAGCTCCGCTCCCCGGGTCGAGCCGCAACACATGTCCCGTGTTGGTGGCACTCATCAGGATATGCTCCCCGCCGTCGGCGCTTTCAAAGGGGATCATCTTAGCCACCTCCTGGTCCACTATCGTTGCCACCGTCCGTGAGGTCCCTTCGGTGACATCCACAATTCTGGTGGAAAAAGCAGTTTGAACGGGTCCGGAAAAGCCTGGAGGAGACGCAGCAGCAACCAGCTCCGCGGTAAACAGTTTTTGGAGGCCGCCCAGGTAGACCGAATCCCCAGATCGGAGCGAAAAGCCTCGGCGCTGAGCACGTCCACGGAGGCTCCCACTGCTTGTGTCTCCGAACTGGCAGCGACCGTGACGGGCTGATCCTCCGGAATCAGGGCCGGAGCGGTGTACCTTCCCTCTCCGTTGATTCTGCCCGCCGTAGCGTTTCCGCCAGGTGCACCGTTCACACTCCACTCCAGCGGGCCGTCGAGCCCTTCCGCTTCAAAATTCTGCTGGCTTCCGGGCTCGAGAATGGCCAGACTGGGCTTGAGACGAACCTCTCCTCCATCCGACTCCGGGTCAAAAAGGGTTGGTGCGCTTTGGGGCGGAATATTGGCGAAAACGCCACTCACCAGACTGCCGAATATAGAGGTCAGATAGATGGGTACGTCGCTCTTGACCCAGATAAACCCGCCGGCCTGACCGGACGCGCCGCTAACCAGTTGCTCGATCAGCTTGCTCACTCTCTCTCCAGGGCGAAGAACGCTCACAAAGGACCCGAGTTGCGTTCCGTCGGGTCGAAACGCCACAACCTGAACATTGGCCGTGAGCGCCCCTGAGTTTAGAAGCGCCACGCCGGTAAAGAAGCCCAGATCTGTGGCGATGTGAGAAAAGAAGGCTCGGGTCATCCCCTGGGCAGCCCCTGAGACGGAGGCCACCGACCCAATGACTGGAACGGAATAACTCAAGGTCCCGAAAAGAGCTTCTGATGTCGCTTCAATCTGGAGCCAGCCTTCCAGTGTCTCCTGACCGGAGAACCCAAACATCTTTTCCAGATCCTCGCTGAGGAGCCCCAGGGGCTGAATCACACGGTCCACTGGATTTGTCTGCAGGTCCTCCTGGTCATAGAGCGCTCCATCGGGCTTGTGAGCTGTGATCGTGACGATGACAGCTTCCTCAGATGCACTCGACAGCGTCAGCCGGGATTCGAGGCCTCCCAGAACCGCCATCTGGGGGAAAAGGATGTGGTTCACCGGCTCATCGATGGGTACGGCGTTCAAGCCCAGCAAGTCCCCCGGGCCCTTGACGAGTTCGAAACAGGCAATGTCGGTGTTGGCGGTGACGGTCAGGTAAAAGAAGCTGGTGTCTGCTGAAGCATCCAATTCGAACAGGTCTCCCACCTCCAGCCTTTGCACACCCTGAGAGGGTATGGCCAGCCGGCGGACCAGATCTTCACTCTCTTGCCCGGCAAGCCGGAGTTCGACGTCGGCGGCCACGTCGCCGGGGTTCATGAGATTGATTTCCGTCGAGAAACCACCTCCGACACGCACGTCCGGAAGCCGGATGCCGGGAGCTTCCGGAGGGAGGTCAGCACCGTCAAAGACTGTGAATTCCAGATCGAGGAACATGAAGAAACCGGTCAGGTCGTTGGTCTCGCTGGTGACTGAAAACCACCCGATCGTCGAATCCGGAAGAGCATTGCCAAAAAAGTCGCTGGTCAGGAGGGCCAGCTGCTGGTTGCCTTCGATAACCATTTCGACCGGGTTCTGGATTCCCTCTCCGGCCAGAATTCCTCCATCTTCCAAGTAAGCCATGACCTGGATCGTGGCAGCTTCGTCCCGGGGATTCACGATGGCTACTCCGGTGATCGTGCCGGACTCGTTCGCGAGGCGCGGGAAATTGAGGCGAGACTCTGCAAACGACGCGGCCGAGATAAGTACACACGGCCACCACAGTGACAGGAAATGGCGCACCCCAACCCGATTCAGGATATACATTCCAAGTGAATTACAACTGGAAACCCTCGGTTCCTCATCGAACACCGGAACCCAGACCCGAGCACCAGGACCCGGAACCTGGATTCTACTCTCATTATGGCCTGCTGCGGGAGGTTCGGGAGTGATCCCGTCAGTTGGGTCCGGGGCGGGAAAGGTGCTATCGTCGTAGTCGATGTTCCTGGGAATCGACGAAGGAGAAACGGTCATGTTGAGGTCAGCGCTGGCAGCCATTGCCGGGTACTTTACCATCGCGGTAAGCGTTTTTGCCTCGCTGTCGGGGGCCTACTTTGTCCTGGGTCCGGAGCTCGTCTTTCGAGAAGCCTCCAACCAGGTAACCATTCAATGGACACTGATCTCCCTCCTGTCCGGATTTATTTCGGCCCTGGTCGGCGGCTTCGTAGCGGGGCGCGTGGGCAAGGATGCGCAGGCCTTTCTCACTCTGATCGCCGTCGTCCTCGTGCTGGGGGTTGTTTCTGCCGCCTACGCCATGGTGACTCGCCCCGATGTCTTCGAAATGGATACCACCCTGTGGGGATTCATGAAAGCAGCCCGCGGAGCCGCGCAACCCGTCTGGTACGATTTCCTGGTCCCGCTGATAGGGGCTCTGGGCGTGCTCTGGGGCGGGAGGCGTGGCTATCCCAAATCAGGTGTCTAGCTCGGAATCGGACTCCTGAGACGACAGGGCTTCTGCGCTGATCTCAACCGTTTCGCCCGCGACATGTTCCCTGACCGGATCCACTCCACTCTTTTTCTGCTTCCACATTCCCAGCATCAGAGTGATCAGACCCAGCAGGATTTCATCGACGAGAGGGATCAGGTCGGGAACCAGCAGGTCTCCCACAAATAGGACCAATGTGAGTAGAAACAGCTGGGGGAACCTCAGCCTCGCGCCCAACCTCTGAAACGCTCCAAATATCCGGGAACCGCTCATTCTTCTTAATTCCAAATTATTTCAGATTCCAAATTCCTGGGAGCCAGATGCCGGCTTCCCTCCCGGAACTCGGAACTCGGAACTCCTTTCTATTGTAGACTCAAGTCAATGACCGGTGGCAAGCAACGGCCCCGGGCGCGGGCAACCCTGCAGCGGTGGATCTGGTTCGTTCATTACCAGTTTCAAAAACCGCGCCTGAAACTGATCACTATCGAAGAAGTGGAAGGCCGTTACCTGGTGGTGACTCCGGGGGTCTTCAATCCGGTCCTGGGCAGCTTCAGGAGAACCAGTTCGTCTATGAAGCGGTCGCCGAAAAGGACCTGGTCGGAGAGTCGATGACGGTCTACAAGATCCACCGTATTCCCGGCTCCAGGAGCCCGGAGGCTCAATGTGTCTCATTGCTGCTGACGAGAAACACGGCCAGGTGTTTAAAAGCCAACCCAAGGCCGAGGCTTTCTCGATGATCGCTCGGTCACACGTCAGACCCCGCTTGACTGTTTTCACCTCTTCAGTCTATCCCGACATTGTACGCATCTGGAACGACTGCATCCGCAGCTCGCTGCCTGCAGAGGAGATTTGCGTGGAGGTCTTCTTCGACTCATCTTCAGACCGCCTTGACGACAGTATGCTTCCAGGTGCCACCATCTTGCGGAGAAATCGTCTTTGCCGGGATTTCCACGATGCGTATAACGAGGCTCTCGCGCGTGCCGCAACACCCTACCTCGCCTTCGTCGACACAGACGTTTTTTGGCTGTCGTCAGCCGTGTGGCCCCGCGCGCTCAAAGAACTGGAGCTCAACGAGGTGGCTGCTGTATCATGCGTCTCTCGGACAAACTGCGAAAGTCCAGGGACGTTTGCGGTGATTATGAAGACGGACGTCTATCGCCAGGTCCTGGCTGAGCTTCCCGGTGGCTTCTATCCCGCGCTGGAGGGAATCGCTCCGGGAATAGCGCCAGAGCAGTGGAAGCGACTCGATACCGGTGATCGGGCAGCCCGGGCCGTGGTGGAGGCAGGTTACGAAATCCGCCTGCTGAACCTGGATCAGCAAGGCGCGTTCGTCCGCTTCCACGGGCTTACACTGACCCGTCGGGCTTTGCAATGGATCGGCCCCGAAAACTTCCTCAAGGTAGCCGGCGACAGCGCCTACCATTGGACAGGGCTGGCGGGAAATGCGATCCTCAAGAAACTCCACGACCGCCTCTATCCAGATGCCGGGTCCTTCGACTTCCCTTTTTCTCCCAGCTATGCTTGGCGCACGGCTTTTGGACATGGACGCACCACAATTCGTCGCTTGAAGATGCTGGGGCAACTCGCTCATGGGTCGCGCCGCATAGAGCGTCGTGTTCGCAACAGGGATTCACCATGATCTTCCTCATCAACACAAAGTGCACGCAGCCGTTCTGGCGGCGCTTTCCGCTGTCGGTGATGGCCCTCGGTGCGGCCCTGCCGCCGGAGGTGTCGTGGGAGATTTGGGACGGCAACAAGCCGGAACCGGATTCCGACAAACGACTGGTTGCCCGGGTTACGGCCGCGCAAGAAACGCCTGATCCCATTACCCTTCTAGCCTTTAGTGTGATGCCGGGACCGCAACTTGTAAGCGCCACCAAATTGTCCAAGTTGCTCAAGGCGCGTTTCCCGGAGATACCGATCGTATGGGGTGGCTATTCAGCCTGTATCCGAAACCTGTACTCAACGCTCCCTATGTCGACTGGGTCATTCGCGGACAAGGGGAACGGACGCTGGTAGAGTTGCTGGAAGTCCTGAAGGGTCGGCGTGATGCTGCAAGTGTGGCCGGCCTGGCCTTCCGGAACGGCGGCGGCCATCGGATAAACGGGGAGAGACCCTGGACGGGTCCCAACGATTTTCCTTCTCCCCCCTACGACAGAATCGACGTGAATGACTACTTAGGCCCGACGGCGTTGGGCCGCAGGAGAGGAGTCTATCAGGCCTCGATTGGTTGTCCGTATAAATGCAGTTTCTGCGGCGTGATCTCCGTATATGGCGGCGGCGAGAGGTTCGAGGATCCCGTCCGAACCGCTGCCAACCTCGACTATCTTGCCAAACAGCACGGCATGGATTCGGTGCACTTCTATGACAACAATTTCTTCCTCAGAGAATCGCACGCTGAGGAACTGTGCGAGCGACTGACGCCACTGTGCCTCAACTGGTGGTGCGAAACGCGGATCGACGGGATGTTGAGGTTCTCGGATGCAACCTGGAAAAAAATTGAGAGGTCCGGTGCTCGCATGATTTTCTTAGGCGCCGAGTCCGGTTCCGACGCCGCGCTGCGGGCCATGTCGAAGCAGCTCACCACGGCCCAGACCCTTGAGATCGCCCGGCGCCTGGCGCATACCACCATGGTCCCCGAATTCTCGTTTATGTTGGGAGGACCGGACGATCCGGAAGAGGAGATCTCGGCGACGCTCGACTTGATTCAAAAACTTAAACAGATTGATTCCCGCTGCGAGATTGTCTTTCACCACTACACCCCAATGCCGCGTGCGAAGGGACTGGAAGCACAAGTCAGCCCGCCGGACGGGACACCCGAGTCGATCGAAGAGTGGTGCGAACCGGACTGGGTCGAGTGGATGACCTTCGAGAAACCGCGGACTCCATGGATGAATCGCAGTCTCTGGGATCGTGTCGCCAATTTTCAGTTGGTCCTGGAGAGCCGTTATCCTTCTGTGCACAGTTCACAGATGAATGGCTGGAGCGGCAGGCTTGTACGGCGCATGGCACGGCGGCGCTGGGATGAGGGGCGCTTCGAGAGGCCGGTCCTACTGCGTGTCGGGCGCAAATTGGCGCGTTTCGCTCCGAAAGACCCGCAGGCCTACGGTCATCTACGACCGCCACAGGAGGAGGAAAGACCCCTGTCGCCCAGTGAGGGCTATTGGCTGTGGGCTGCGACCTACGAGAGCCCCAACGGGATGACGCATCTCGACGATCTCGCGGTAAAGCGCCTCTCACCCGGGAGTTTCAGCCGTCTCCTCGACGCAGGTTGCGGGACTGGCTGGCGCCTGCCTACAGCGGAGATGGGTTCGAGCATCGGCGTTGATATCGCAACCGAAATGCTGGCGATCGGTAGAGCTCGCGGTGAGACACGTTTACTCAACGCCGATATCCGGGCGCTGCCCTTCCGAAACGGAGAATTCGAT
Source organism: Acidobacteriota bacterium (assembly GCA_965248635.1). GTDB lineage: Bacteria > Acidobacteriota > UBA6911 > RPQK01 > CBDAPI01 > CBDAPI01. The sequence goes on from OZ252114.1 coordinate 3,491,295, forward strand.
CTGCTTTGGTGTCGTTTAGTGCTTTCGCATCTCGTGGACGCGGGTCAAGCCTACCTCGAACTGGGTCGTACGGCAGCACCCGGAGCGCCTTTGATCGTTACCGATATGCACTCAGAAGCGATTCAGGCAGGATTCAAGACGAGCTTCAAGGACCGTTCCGGCAGGACACGGTTCATCCAGATCCACAAGCGCACGCTCGATGACCATGCACGCCTGGCCGCCAACGCGGGGTTTGAGCTCAAAGATACCGTGGAAAGCGTGATTGGGCCGGAGATCCGGCGCTTCTTCGAAGATGCGGGCGAGCGGCATCTATATGAGCGTCACCAGGGTCACAAGGTATTGCTGGCGATGAGATTTGTGAAGCGGGGGCGTTATGAGTGAAGATTCACCTAGCGAGACGGTATTGGCTGAGGGAGAGTTTCGACGCGGCGAGAAATTTGGACCGAAAGCCGTTAACAAAGGCGCGATCCTGATGGACTGCGAGTGGGACGGCGGCATCTTTGAATCGGGCACAATGGTGGGTGGTATCTTTCGCTCCGGCATTTTCCGTGGCGGAACGGTCTATGGAACCGTGTGGTTGGGAGGAGAGTGGATCGACGGCCGCTGGGAGGCCGGCTTCGATCAGACGGGGCGCTATCGGCCGAGGACCGATCATCCGTGAGCGAAATGAAACGTCCCCCGCGACTGCTCATCGCGAGCGCGCACCGCTACCCGGACCTGGCGCGTCTATGGTATCGGTACGTCTCGCGCGAAGTTGTCCCGGCATTCCGCGCCAAGGGCTTGGAGGTCGAGACCCGGATATTTCGGGACGCTAACGTAGATGCTTTCAATGCAGAACGCTTTTCCGAAGCTTTCCTCGACGCTCCGCGTGCACAGGCGCGCGATTTCCTCGAGTTCTACGACTCGGCGCTCGGACTTGACCACGACTTTATTCTATTCCTGGATGCTGATCTCTTCATCCTGGACGGAAAATGGGCCGCCGCCTTTATCGACCAGTTCGAAGACCCCGATTTGGCTGCGGTTTCTCTGCTGAGAAGGTCGTCTCAGCCGGGTTTGTACGCTCTTCTTCTGCGAATCGCGAGCTATCGAGTGCTGCCGGCACCGGTCCTCGCTTGCCGCTATGACGGCCTCTCAGGGGAAGGACCCTGGGTCAATCATCAGCCGGGAGATTGCGCCGCTATGAGCCTGCGCGCGGCGGGCCAGTCTGATACTCGATGTTCCAGCGCAGGAGGCGCAAAGTCGACTCGCCGATTTCCATGGCACAACAGTCGTCAGGACCTCGCGGGATCTCTTTGGCGTGTTCATCGGAGACCGCTTCGACCGCCTGGGCGGCGATCAGCGGTACTTCGCCATGGGCGCCTACGATAACATACTCCTGGGTACGTTCTACCGGACACTCTACGGAGAACCGTTCGCCGTAGGCACGGGCGGGGAACACCTCGCCGGAAGCGTGACAGCGGAGTCGTTGCGTGAGAACCTCGCGCGCTGTCGCAGCTTGCGTTTGCTCCTGCGACTGACGAGCTACTTCGAGCTCTCAAAGCGGGCGCTCGCACGGCTGGCGGCATACGAGGACCTTCCCGTGCAACCGCCGCGTGTTTTCTCGTTTGAGCGTGAGTTCATCTTCAGAGCAGCGATGATGATACTACCAAAGCGCTGGACCCGGTGCTGATATGGGTGCCCTGGCCCAGGTTAAGGAGTCTGTCAAGAGGCGGGCCTTCGGACACATCGAATTTGGGCTCTTTGGCCCTGTCGCTATGCGCGACCCACAACAGGAGATCCGCGTTTTACTCTGTGGACTCGGGCCTCCCCGCGACGTGACCTACCGAAACGTCATAGCCAACTCCCGGCCCCATACGATCGGAATTGGCCTCGACGGCGCAGATCAGAGGATCGAATCACCGGGTACAGGGGTTGTGCTCAAGTTCGAGGAGCGTACAGGACGCAAGCACTTGCTCGGCGAAATCGACCTTGAATGGAGGGAGTCCATCGATTTGTCCGACGGGCAGGTGCTGCTTTTTCGCTCGGGGAGGTGCCGTAACTTTTGTCTGCCGAAGACGCTGTTATGGAGGCAGTACACTGGTTGGGCCTATCATCGCTGGCGCACGAAAAACCGCGACGACCCCGATCATCGCTTGTCCACGCGCGAAGTGCATGCCATGTTTGCGTTCTACATTTGTCCGCGGCCGGTATTTCTGGTCAGCGTTGCAGACGGGGACAAGTCCAATATCTTTCCGATGGACCTTCTCGGCGTCATCGGTGCCGACCGCTTCTCGCTGACGTTCAAATGCACCAGTTCGGCCGTGCCGCTTTTGCAACGCTCGCGTCGCGCCGCGCTCGCTTCCGTACCAATTGAGCAAACGGCTCTCGTCTATCGTTTAGGGCCCAATCACCGCAAAGCGGATTTCGATTGGGCTGAAGTCCCATTCGGAGCGCTTGCGTCTCCGGTGTTCGGCTTGCCTGTTCCCGATTTCTCGCTGCGAGTCCGGGACATGGAGGTTTCGGAGATCAGGGAACTGGGAAGTCACCAGTTCTTCATCTGTCGAATCATCGAAGACCAGCGCCTGGCCGACGGGGAACAGTTTTTTGAATCCCATTCCTTCTACCAGGCATGGAAGCAACGCACCCGTGATCAAGGATGACAGCAACCCCTCATTGGCCGCGAGCCTGCGGTTCCTGATAAGGTTGAACGGACCACTTCCGCTCATGATTAAGTCAACCACGGCATTTGATGCCGCCGCCCACGACTATGACCGGGAATTTGCGCATACGGCGATTGGCCGGTATCTGCGCCGCGCGGTGCATGAGGAGCTGACCTGGGTCGGCGCCGGGACGCGCCTTCTCGATCTTGGTGCGGGCACCGGCGAGGATGCGCTGTGGGCCGTTTCGCGAGGAAGCGGCGTCGCCATAGTGGACGCGTCCGAGGCTATGTTGGCAAACGCCCGTGATAAGGCGCGCGACGTAGGGGTGGACAGCCGGATTGAATTCCATCAACTGGATCTGAACGCCTGTGACCTCTCGCAAAGGTTCGATGCGCACAGTTTTGAGGGCGTGCTGTTGAATTTCGGCGTCTACAACTGCATCGCGGACGGGCCGCGCCTGGCGCGGACTCTAGGCCGGCTGACCAAGCAAGGCGGGTATTTGACACTGGTTGTGATGAGTCCCGTATGCCCATGGGAGATCATCTGGCATCTGCTGCGGCTGTGTCCGCGTGACGCGTTCAGGCGCCTGCGGCGCAATGCAGCGGTGCGGATAAAAAGTGGACCAGATGTTTCTGTTCGCTACCCGACGCCGCGGGCGGTGCGCCGTGAATTTGAGGGAGCTTTTGACTTCGTGTCCCTGCGGGGTGTGGGAGCCTGTGTCCCGCCTCCATATCTGAATCGGATATTCGAAAGGCATCCAGGTATGCTGCGGGGGCTGTCGCGTTGTGAAGGAGCCATCTGCCACTGGTTTCCATGGACGTGGATGAATGACCACTACCTGATGTCGATGGTACGGCGTTGATGGGAATGAGCGGAGCGCGTGCCAAGCCTCATGGCCCCTGGACATGGATACTCTTGCCTACCCAATTGGAGTGCGACGTGGCGAGTGAAGATTAAACCTCCTCCGGGTCAACACTCTCGGTTACGCAGTTAGGTAGTGACGCCACCAGGCCCAGAATGACCCAAATCATGACGTAGGTAGGCGTAAAGGCCAGAAAGTGATCGAAGAGACCGTGGATTAAGAAAGCGGCGGTAGCTGCGCTGATCCCTAAGAAAAGAGAAAGCTCAGCCTCTCCCATTTTACGCCATTGGGCGCCCAGGATTGAAATGACCCGCCAGATAAACCATAAGAAAAGGCCGACGACGACGAGCCCCATCGTAGCAAAGAACTCCAAATACATGTTGTTGGCGTGAAGATTGCACCTCCACTCCTTGAGGTCGAGATAGTTTCCGTAGAGCAGGCGAAAATTGTCTGGTCCTACACCCAGAAGGGGCCGGTCGAGGAGCATCCGGAGGGCACCGCGCCAAAGAGTAGGCCGGGCCAAATCAAGCCTCGGTGCGGGGGCCGGGCCCAAAGGGATAAGCGGTGGTTCTACTCTTCTCTCCGCGCTCCCCTCGGCAGCGTAGATTTTGACCACGGAGTGAGTTGAAGGGGAACCTGCCGTACTGAACCATAGACGGTGCTCCTGAACCAAGTCCCAGGCCAAGATGTATTCTCCCGGATGTGGCGGAGGCAATATCCGAGCCTGGACTTGCAGTCTTTCTGTCGGTTCTACAGTCTGTCCTAAAGGGGTCCGCACTCCATCGAAAACCAGAGTCTGCTTTCCCTCCCGATCAAGCCAATGATAAGAGAGTGCAAAAGTATTCTCTCCCTCCGATCGCCAAGGAGCCAGACCGGTGTTCTTCACTCGGACTCGGACAAGTCTGTCGCTTCCAGTGGCAAGTTCTAGTTGTGCGGGAGCGTCATACTCGACCTGATACCCCTGGCTGGAATCCCTTCCCGTGAGTCTCAACCAGAACAGCGGATTGCGCTGCAAACTCAATCCCAAGAGCACTACAACCATTCCGGAGATCCCTAGCAGCAGGTGAAAGCGGTCGTCTGCGCCCTTCCGAACCAGCCACAAACCAGCGGCGAGAAGCGGCAAGAATAAGAAGGAGAATCAGGCCAGTGCGAGTGAGCGTCACGATGGTCCCAGCCGCGATGAGCGTTGAGGAAAGAAGGAGGACCGATCTCTGCCATCGCCGAGCCTGACACAGTAAAAGACCAATGCTCAATCCAAAGGCCAGTTCCAGGTACATGGAGGCAATGGTGGGATATTGAAAGGTCGAACTGGCTCGCACCTGGTTTTTTACAAATCCAATTCCTGGTCGATAAGCTTGGAGAAAGTCTAGCACCCACGCCACTTCGAAAGATTCCAGCACACCCAGAGCAGCGACCACACAGGCGACAAGGGTGGCGGCCACCATCAAAGCGACGAGCCGACGCCGGTGGGTGACTGTTTGCACTACCATGGAAAAGATAAGGACACCCACAAGGCAGCGGGCCGTGAACTGTAGGGAGTTCGCGCGATGGGCCGAGGCAAATAGCGAGGAGAGGAACATCCATGCAAGCAGGCAGAAAATCGGCAAGGCCAACCTGGTTCGGACGACACGAGGTCGTTGGCTAAGAGTGCATGAGCCACCCCATGCGAGCAGACTGATCAGGATGACGAGTTCGAGGTTGGTTACTTGCTGCCAGGACACGGTAAAGACGGCCTCAAGTCGCTCAAAAGGCGCCGCCAGCACCAGGAGCAATAGGCCGCTATAGGGAAGTCGAGTACGAAATGGTTTCCCTTCTCTTCTGAAATACCCGCCGGAACTCCACGACACAAGAAAAGAAATTGTATCGCTTTTCTCAGCCGACTGGAAAAGCATCCCTACGGCCAGCCGAATTGTTTCGGACTCTTGACAGGGGCCCGCGCGCTCTTCCCATAATAAGCGAGAAATTGGGCGCATGAAAGAACGAGTCGTACTTTACAACCCGAGGGCCGAATATTACACCATGCCACTTGCCTTGCTGGCGGTGGGTTCTACCTTGGACTCGAGACGCTACGAGGTGGTGGTCGTTGATGGGCGTCTGGAAAAGGACCCTCTAAGAAAAGTTCTCTCGCTGCTTGACCGGGCAATTTGTCTTGGTGTCACGGTCCTCACGGGTTCCCCTATTCAAGACGCCCTGCGTGTCAGCCGAGCTGCCAGGTCGGCTCGGCCGAGTTTGCCGGTGGTATGGGGAGGATGGCATCCTTCCCTGTTTGGAGCGGAGTGTCTGGAACAAGAAGGGTCGATTGGAATCACGGTTCAAGGACAGGGAGAAGAAACCTTTCAAGACATATGTCGGCGGCTGAGAGGGTTGGAGGGAGTTACGGGTTGCGTGTTTCGCCGGGACAAGGAGATCGTCCGCAACCCCCCGAGGCCCCTTCGGGATGTCAACAGCTTTCCTCCTCACCGATATGAACTGTTGAATCCGGAGCGCTATTTTCGCTTTAAAAGGTGGCGGAAACTGGATTATATCTCTTCGATTGGCTGCCGATTTCGCTGTGCCTTCTGTGCCGATCCGACCATATATGAGAGGAAGTGGTTTGGACTGGATCCGGAGCGAATCGGAGAAGAAGTCGAATTCTTATGGAAAAAATACAGATTCGAAGATTTAAACTTCCAGGACGAAACCTTCTTCACCAAGAGCACTAGAGTAACTGCAATCGCTGAAGAGTTCCTTCGCCGGGGAGTCAAAATCAGTTGGGCCGGGACACTTCGTGCCGATCAGGGGGTGCGCCTCTCTGAAGATGACTTTCGAAAGTGCAGGGAATCTGGCCTGCGGAGAGTCATGATTGGGGTCGAGTCGGGCTCTGTGGAAATGCTGAAGTGGATGAAAAAAGATATCCAGTTGACTGAAGTGTTCGAGACGGCGGAGATGTGTCTTCGGCATGGAGTTGCCGCGATTTTTCCTTTTATTGTCGGTTTTCCCGATGAGCCTGAAGAGAGCGTAAACGAAACCCTTAGAGTGGCCTACCAGCTGCGCTCGATGAGTCCGAATTTCGAGATTCAGATCTTCTTCTATTCGCCCTACCCTGGCTCTCCCATAACGACATACGCCGAAAAGGCCGGTTTCCCAGTTCCAGACACTCTCGAGCAGTTGGCCAGCTTCGACTTTACCAAGTGGGGACCGTGGGTCGATTCAAAGAAACGTCGCCGCGTCGAAGCCTTTCAGTTTTGCCAACGTTTGGCCGGACGTCAGAGTTCCCTCTGGACCAAATCGATTCAGGCCCTGGCTCGCTGGCAATGCCAACGACTGATTTGCTGACCTGGCGGAAGAGCGCCCAGAGGTCACTCCGGCGGCCCTCCCCGGTCAGGCCAGCATCAGGGTCTACCGACTGAGTGTTCCTCAGCGATCGTCTCCCGATTGACTCTCTCTCCCGCAGCAATCAGGCCGAAAGTGGTCCAGATCATCACGTTCACCGGAGTGAATTCCAGAAAGTAATCGACGAGACCGTGAACCAGGATCGCAGCAGCAGCGGTTGAGGCACCGACCCAGAAGGCGAGATCCATTTTCTCCGTTCGGTTCCAGAGCCGGGCCAGAGGGGAGAGGAGCCGGACAAGCAGCCGCAGGAAGACCAGGCCCCCAGCAATCCCGATGGACACGAAGACTTCGAGATAAAGGTTGTGGCTATGATAGCTCCGATCGGCGTCCGCAACGCCAATCACACTGCCGTAAGTCATCCGAAAGTTATCGGGGCCCACTCCCAGAAACGGATGGTCCCGGATCATGCCCGCCGCGACCTGCCACAACTCCCGCCTCGAAATCGAGAAACGCGGCTTCGGCAGAGGGAGCTGGTCTTCCAACGCGAAGACCTCCCTTTCACCTTCGGCCTCCTCGACCGTCACCTGGGTGGTGCCCATCTCAACCCCATGCATGCTGAACCAGAAGCGGTGCTCCTTGAGCATGTCCCAGGCCAGGCGGTATTCGCCGGGTTCCGGAGGGGCCAGCACGCGGGCAGGCAGCCGCGTCGTCTCGCCCGGGGCGACCTTTCTCTGAAGATCGGTCCGAACCCCTTCGAAGATGACCATCTCGTCGCTATCCCTCCGCAGCCAGTGATAAGAGAGTCGGATGGGGTTGGCCGGTTCTCTCGTCCAGGTCACCATCCCTCGGTTGTGGAGGGCAACTTGGATCTCGTTCAGGCTTCCGGCCCCCAGACGAAGCTCGGACGGCACTCGGTATTCGGCCCGATACCAGAGGCTTTCATCGGGTACCCTCAACCTGAGTCCATAATCGCTCGTGCCCAGGACAGCCAGGAATACCACTGCCAGAATTACATCGAGCAGGAGGAGGCGCGTCGTCTCAAACCCCAGGCCTCGGCGCCACACAACGACGCCTGTAGCCAGAGACAGCATGACTACCAGTGTCCCCAGACCCGCCCGGGTCATAGTCAGAAAGATACAAGTACCCATGATGACAAGCGCAGGGAGCGTTGTGAGAGTCCAGCGCCAGGGGTTCGATGATCTCACCCCGAGAAGGAGAGCCAGCCCCCAGCCCAGGGTGATTTCGAGATACATGGAGGTGATGGTCGAGTACTGCAAGGTCGAAGACACTCTGGGACGGCCGGCAACGTAGAATCCGGCTGGCCGGAACAGACCCAGCAGGCTGGCGACTCCGTTCACCTCCCAGTACTCCAGAATACCCAGCATACCCACCAGAGTTCCGGAGACGGCGAGAGCGCAGACAACGACTCTGAGTCTGGAAGGCGAGCTTGCCTGGATGACTACCAGGGAATAAATCAGGATACCGAGAGCCAGCCGGCCCGTAAAACGAAAAGCCACAGCCTGGTGTTGCGCCGCCAGAACCGCCGAAACAAGAAACAGGCCAAGCAACAGAAGCAACGGGACAGCGAGAGGGATGCGTACGGACAGCAGGCTCTCTTTCCTCAGATGCGTCAGCAGCCACGTCAACAGCGCCGCGACCGCCAGAATTTCCAGGTTAGTGAGGTTCTGGCCCGGCAGAACCAGCAGAGGCTCGACCCGCTCGAAGGGAGCACACGCGATCAGCGCCAGAAGCGCAAGAAAACCCCAGTCTGTTCGAGAAGAGAATGACGCCACTTTGGAACTCTACTCCATATTCTTCAGACCGCAAGCCGGCGACCAACAATCTCTTCTACCAGGACCTGATTCATCGTTCGGTCATGGGGGTCCTGTTCGCAGTTCTCGTTGCGGCTTTCAGTCTGGATGCCAGAGTTTGCCCATAATTGATAAGATCGCAGGGTCGAGGACGCCCACAGATTCGCATCCCGGGAGAAACGCCCATGCTCTTGAGATTCACCGCCTCCATTGCTTGTGTGGTCGCACTCCAGGCCCAAGAACTATCCACCGAGCGGCGCCCGATTCGTGTGGATGATCTCTTTGAGATCAAGAGAATCGCGGATCCTCAGTTTAGCCCGGACAGCGGCTGGGTGGCCTACACGGTCAGTGAATCGAGCCTCGAGAACGACAGCTCGGAGACCAGCATCTGGATGGTATCCACCAGTGACGGCGACGAGATCCGAATGACGGGCAAAGGAACCTCCGGTACCCAGCCCCGCTGGAGTCCGGACGGGAAATACCTGTCCTTTCGATCGGGACGCCCGGAAAGCGAATTCCAGGATTCAAGCCAGTCGAGCCGATCGCAGGTGTGGCTGCTCGATCGCCGAGGCGGAGAAGCCCGGCAACTCACCGACATTGCACAGGGAGTCAGCGGCCATGAGTGGTCACCCGACGCAAACCGACTGGTGCTCCTGATCAAAGATCCGAAACCTGGTGACAGTGAGGATGGAGAGAATACCGGGAAGAAACTCCAACCCTGGGTGATCGACCGGATCCAGTTCAAGAGAGATCGAATCGGCTACCTCGACCGCCGCCGGACGCACCTGTATCTGTTCGATCTGCACAGCAAAGAAACCCGCCAGCTCACGTTTGGGGACTACGACGATTCCGAACCCGTCTGGAGCCCCAACGGGAAGTGGATCGCCTTTGTCAGCAACCGGACGGAGGAACCGGATTCCAACAGTAACTCCGATATCTGGGTCGTCTCACCCGTGACCCGGGAGGTAAGGCCCTCGCCCAGACAGATCACGACCAATCCCGGATCCGATACCAACCCGACCTGGAGTCCCGACGGAAAGTACCTGGCTCATGTAACCATCACGCGCCCCGACCTGATCTGGTACGCAGGACGCAAGCTGGCCAGCTCTCCCTTGGAAGGCGGAACGGCTGAAATTCTGACCGCCGACCTGGACCGCAACGTGAGCCATCCCCGCTTCGATCCCGACGGCAAAGCCATCTATTTCCGGGCCGAAGACGGCCGCGTGTATCACCTGGCCCGGCTGGAGCTGGAGAGCCGGCGAGTGACCCGGCCTGTGGGGGGCAAACGCATGGTTTCCGCCTTCACTATGAGCCCGGCGGGCCGGCTGGCAGTGCTGAAGAGTGAGCCCCATCAGCCGGCTGAGGTCTTCTTGCTCAACAATTTTCCCCGCCAGCTCAGCTTCAGAAACAGCGAGCTGCTGAGTCGTCTCGAGCTGGGGAAATTCGAGGACATTCGATTTGCCAGCAAGGATGGTACCCGCATCGAAGGGCTTGTGGTGAAGCCTCCCGATTTCGTGGAAGGTCGTCGCTACCCCACCCTGCTTCGGATCCACGGCGGACCCGTGTTTCAGTTCTTCTTTGACTTCAACTTCGAGGCCCAGTTCTTCGCCTCCCAGGGATACCTGGTGGTTTTGGCCAATCCGCGGGGCTCCTCCGGGTACGGGCAGGACTTTGCCATGGGAATCTGGCAGGCCTGGGGTCAGAAAGACTTCGAGGATGTGATGGCCGCCGTTGATCACGCTGTCGAGAGAGGATGGGCTGATCCACAAAAGCTGGGCGTGGGAGGGTGGTCGTACGGGGGGATTCTGACCAACTATGTCATCACTCAGACGGATCGATTCAAAGCCGCGATTACCGGAGCCAGTGAGGTTCTCTACGTCGCCAACTACGGCCATGATCACTACCAGCTGCAGTGGGAAAAAGAACTGGGTCTTCCCTGGGAAAATCGTGAGCTTTGGGAGCGACTCTCCCCTTTTAACTACGTGGAGAAGATTGTTACTCCCACCCTGATCATGGGGGGCGAAAAGAACTGGAATGTCCCCATTCTCAACTCCGAGCAGCTCTATCAGGCCCTGAAACGGCTGGGTCGCAAGACGCTGCTGGTGGTATACCCCGGAGAGTCTCACGGGGGGATTCGCCGCCCCACCTTCCTGAAGGATCGTCGCCAGCGGGCGCTCGACTGGTACGACACCTATGTGAGGGGGGGGCAGCCCGATGGAGGTAGCCGATGAACACTCCCCTGTTCCACCATGATTCGTGTTTTCCCGTGCGCAACCTGATCCGCCCCACCCTGATTGCGATCGCAGCCCTGCTCGCCACCGGCTCATGTCAGAAGACCGAGCCTTTGCCCGACGCCGGCGAGTTTGTGAAGAAGGCGGAAGAGCGTCTGGACAAGTTGGCGGACCGGGCGGAGCAGGCCAGCTGGGTTCTTGCCAACTTCGTCACCCAGGACACGGAACAGCTGGCGGCCGAAGGGTTGAGTAGCTTGCTGGCCTGGACGGGCAGGGCCGGTCGTCAGGCGGCCCTGTACGAGGGACAGGACCTGGAGCCCGACGTGGCTCGCAAGCTGCAACTGATCAGACTCGCACTTGCACTGGCAGCCCCCGACGACGCCGAAAAACGGGAAGAACTGGCCGCCGTGGCTTTTGAGATGAAGTCGATCTACGCGACCGGAGAATACTGCCCGGAAGGTCGTGACTGTCTGGACCTGGGCCAGCTGAGCAGAGTCCTGGCTGAGAGCCGCGACCCGGATGAACAGCTGGAGGCCTGGGTCGGCTGGCGAAACATCTCACGGCCCATTAAGAAAAAGTATCAGCGCTTCGTTGAACTGGCCAATGAAGGAGCCCGGGAGCTCGGTTTTGGAGATCTTGGTGCGCTCTGGCGGTCCGGATATGACATGACTGCGGATGAGTTTACTCTGGAAATGGATCGATTGTGGAATCAGGTGCGCCCCCTCTACGAGTCTCTCCACTGCTACGTTCGAGGAAAGCTGTCGGAGCAGTACGGTGAGGAACTCGTTCCTCTCGACCAGCCGATTCCCGCTCATCTGCTGGGAAACATGTGGAGCCAGCAGTGGGGAAACATCTATGACCTGGCCGGACCGGAGGGCGGCGACGAGGGAATGGACCTGACCTCGATCCTGCGCCAGAAAGGGGTCGATGAACTGGAGATGGTTCGCTACGGCGAGCGCTTTTTTATTTCCCTCGGCTTCGATCCCCTCCCGGAGACCTTCTGGGAGAGGTCCCTTTTTACAAAACCGGCTGATCGGGAAGTCATGTGCCACGCCAGTGCCTGGAACGTGGACGGCCAGGACGACCTTCGGATCAAGATGTGCATCAACGTCACCGGCGAGGACTTTTCTACCATCCATCACGAACTGGGACACAATATCTATCAAAGAGCGTACAACCAGCAGTCTTTCCTCTTTCAGGATGGAGCCCACGGGGGATTCCACGAGGGGATCGGAGACACGATCGCCCTTTCCATCACTCCTGATTATCTGAAGCAAGTAGGCTTGATCGAGCAGATCCCGGAGAACCGTGATGACCTCGCACGGCTCCTGCGACTGGCACTCGACAAAGTGGCCTTTCTCCCCTTCGGGCTGCTCGTCGACCAGTGGCGATGGAAGGTGTTCTCCGGCGAAACTCCGCCTGATCGGTACAACCAGACCTGGTGGGAACTCGTGGAGAAGTACCAGGGAGTCCGCTCACCGGTGGCGCGCAGCGAGGAAGACTTTGATCCGGGAGCCAAGTACCATATCCCTGCCAACACGACGTACGAAAGGTATTTCCTGGCCCACATACTGCAGTTCCAGTTTCACCGGGCGCTGTGCCGGGAAGCGGGATACGAGGGGCCCCTCCACGGCTGCTCGATCTACGACAGCAAAAAGGCCGGCGCCAAACTCAAGGCGATGCTCGAGATGGGAGCTAGCCGGCCCTGGCCCCACGCACTCGAACTGATCGGTGGACAGCGCGAGATGGATGCGTCGGCGATTCTGGACTATTTTGCTCCCTTGAAACGGTGGTTGGACGAGCAAAACGAGAGTCAGACCTGCGGCTGGTAGCTTGCGGCGTCACCCCCCATCCATTAACATTCCGGCGATGCCGGGACGCCCCAGCCTTCGCTATTGCATTCTCCTTCTGCTGGCATCGGCCTGGCTGTTTCTGATTGTCTCCCCATTTTTACTGGCCGCGAAATATCCGCTCCCGGTCGGTGCCGTTTACTACTTTTTTTCTCAAGTCTGTCATCAGATTCCAGAACGGAGCTTTCACTGGGCGGGGTCTCAAATGGCGGTCTGTCACCGCTGCCTGGGTATTTGCCTGGGCTTCTGGATCGGAGTCCTGTGCTGGCCCGGCCTCGGACGTCTGGGGCGGCGACTGCTAGACAGGCCACGACTGATCCTGGTCCCGGCCGCGCTCCTGCTCCTGAACGCCCTGACACCCAACTCACCCTTTGATCGCGTGATCACGGGCCTGCTCGCCGGTTTTCCGGTGGCCCTTTTTGTGTGGATTGGATTCGAACAGCTCTTTGGACCCGAATCTCGAGGAGAATTGCATGTACCCAGCTAAACCCAGCATGTCCGTTCCCGTGATCGCCGGAGGCCTTTTCCTGGGTGTCCTGTCGGCTGTTCCGCCCATCAGTTTCCTCAACTGTGCCTGCTGCATCCTGGTGATCGGAGGTGGGCTTCTGGCCTCGTACCTTTACATGAAGGGCTACCCACTCGATTCGCCCCGCGTCACCTACGGGGACGGAGCCCTTCTAGGACTTCTGGCCGGTCTTTTCGGTGCGGTCGTGGCCACCGTGGTTTCGATTCCGATCGACCTGATGATGAACCTCGGTTTTTCCAGCCAGGAAGCGCTGGAGCAGCTCCGAAACACACCCGAGGTTCCGCCCGAGTTGATTCAGATTCTGGAGTCGATAACGGCGGGGGGCGTCACTACTATCGGGATCCTCTTTTCGCTGGTGTTCCAGGGCATCATGTTTTCCATCTTTGGCATGGTCGGGGCGATGCTGGGCGTGGCCATATTTGGACCCAAAGGGGGCGCAGAACCCGGATCGGTCCCACCAGCTCCCAGCATGAGTCCCTACCAGACGACTCTGCCGCCTCAGGCACCTCCGCAGCCGGGACCTCCGAGCCAGCAGGCTCCGCCGGCGCCGGATCCGGAACCTCCCGAACAGGGCGGCTCGGATGATGGGGGACCGGGAACCGCGTAGGAGGACGGTTCGGTCCCCCAGTTCGATCGAGCAGTCCTTCAGTTCGGAGAAGCTGGCCCCGAATCGATCAATTTCGAACGGTTCCTGGATGCGCTCTCACATTCCCTCCCTCCGAATGTGGTCTGGATCACGTCAACTTTCCAACAAAACCCCCGATAATGGGCCCTATCGAACCAAAGAGTATCCACAGGTGCTTGATGTCCGAGACGCATCAAACGCTCCTACAGGGGGAGAATGAGGATGATCGATCGGGGACTGCTTCTTCGACTGGCAGTCTACCTGCAGCGTGAGAGAGGCAGTGTAACGCTGGGGCAGTTCAACCCGAACCGAGACTTCCAGCTTGCCAACAGCCGGATCACAGCGCTGGTGCTGCTGGCCTCGGCCGTGATCTTCCTGGCAGGACTCGCTCTGAATATGTTGACAGGTCAACCGACGCCGGTTCCTGTCGCGGTAGACGCATCACCTTTTGCCGCTGTGAAGGTCCAGGATGCCGACCAGGCGATCGTCTTGAGCGGCGAGACTCCTTTCGTCGCCCCTCTTCTTCCAGGAGACTATTCGTTCCAGTTCACATACGGATCGAGCACAGTCACAAAGCTCGTCCAGGTAAGCCCTGGCGGGGTCCCCAAGGTTCGGCACGAATTCTGGGACAGTGAAGATGTCGAGGCTCTGGTTGGACGCTTCCTTAGCGATGGAGTTCAGCGCTGATGTTCAAAGAGCAGGCGATGGAAACTCTGGTTCTGATCGCGGCACTGTCCGTCAGTATGGTGATGCCCCTGCAGTCGAGCAAGGTACCTCCAGAAAAGTGCAACATAGGGGTCCTGGAGCAGGCCCGTCGTGCCTTCAGGGCCGACGACTTGAGTCAGGCCGGGAGACTGGCAGAGTCGATTGTCGGCTGCCCTGAAGCACTGGGAGAAGAAGCGACCCAGTTGCTGACTACAGTGACGAGCAGGAGAGAAAACGACCGCCTCTGGCAGCGCGCCCAGGTGCTGATCCAAAGGCAGAGATTCGGAGAAGCCTGCCAGCTACTCCATGAGATCCAGGGGACAGCCCCCGATTTTCCCAATCTCCAGAGGGCCAACCAGCGGGCGGGCTGTGATTCCGATCTGGGGCAACTCCAGAAAGACCTGGATCGGGTCGATGAACTGGTTGAAAGGGAAGACTGGCAAGAGGCTCGCCAGATACTCGCTACCGTACTGGAAAGGTATCCGGGTGAGAGAGCGACACAGGCAAAGCTGAGGGCTGTGGATTCTGAGATCGAGAGAGTCCGCTCGAGAGCCGCCAGTCGCCACTACGAAGCAGCGGTCCGACTCGCAGAAAAGGGTGACGCAGCAGGCGCGAAACACCGTTTACAGGAAGTGATCAAATCCAGCGGCGATCACCCCCGAGCCCGGGCGCTGCTTCGGAAAGTAGAAACCCAACTCAAGGAGCAGGCGAATACCCAGACGGCCAGCCGCCTTTCCATCCAGGCCCGCGAACTCTTGGATGGCGGAGATTTCGCACAAGCCCGGGAAAAGGTTGAGCAAGCAATCGCTCTTCAGGGCTCAGACCCCAGTCTCATGGAGCTGCGGCGAACCGTCGAAGTCGCCCAAATCTCCCATGAAGCCAGAGAACTCCTCGATGCTGGAGAATCTGCGGAGGCACGGCTCAAGGTGGAGGAAGCCCTGTCGTTGCAGAGCTCTGGGCCCCTGCTGATTGAACTGCAGGACTCCATTGAAAGAGAGCGGCAGGTGACTCTGCTCAGACTTGCTGTTCGGAGCTACTACTCGGGAGAGTATGCAGAATCCATCGCTCAACTCAAAGGATATCTGGAAGAGAAGCCCCGACCTCCTTTTGCGTCATTTGCTTACTTCTACCTCGGTGCTTCGCTGGCCTCCGCGTCGCTCCTGTCAGACAACGCTCCGGCCCACGCCCTGGGTACTGCCAGAGAACACTTCAGGACCAGCCGTCACATCGACTCCGACTTCAACCCGCCGCTTGAGGCGGTTTCACCGCGAATCCAGGTCCTCTTTTCCCAGGCTTTAATTCAAAACAAGTAGCGACTTGAGAATGAAATACCAGTATGTAACCGTGAACCAGCTTCTGCCATCCCGGTGCCTCTTCCGAGCGCTCATTCCTGTCCTGCTGTGGGCGGGAGTCTTCCCAACGGGTCTGGCACAGGGGCCCATTCAGCTGGCCGGCCTGTCTGAAAAGAAACTCTACGCGGAAGCCGAGAGAGCCCTGGCGAGAGGTCAAAAGGACCGGGCCTACCAAGTATTGGGACTGGCGCTGGAGAAAAGGAACTCAGGACGCAATCGACCCAGGCCGCACAAAAAATACACTCCTCTCCAGCTTCAACTGGGCCGCGAGCTGGCCGATCGGGAAGCGGCTCTGGGCGTCGAGAGCTGCAGTGTCATGGACCTCGAAGCCTGTGAGGAACAGCTCAAGTCTGCACAGGAGTTTGCCTCTACGGAGAAGGTGCTGGAACTCGCGTCACTCCTGCAAGAGAAACGCTCCACTCTAAAGGGACGCCTCTCTGCAGCTGTGGCAATGGCTGAGACGGGAGGCGAAGAGCAAGTCTTAAAGGAGTTGCGCTCTCTGGCCCCGTATTCCGACTATCTGCCGGCTCTGGACGACGAGATTCTCCGGATCGAGAGAGCCTATGCGAATACTCTCATCCGGGATGGGCTGAAGCTGCTTGATTTCAAGAACTGGGGAAGTGCTGAAGATCTGTTTCAGCGTGCTGCTGCACTGGGCAGCGACGACCCGCGTATTGCGCCGGCTCAGAACCGCGTCGAGCGGGGACGTCGGGCCCATGAACTCGCTGCGAGAGCCGAAAGTGAGGCCACAGAGGGGGCCTTTGAGGCAGCGATGGGTACCATCCTGGGGGCGATCGAGGGCTATCCGGAAGGCAGAGATCTGGAGGCGATCAAAGAAACAATAGCGAACCGCTGGGCGGATCATCTTGCCTCAAAAGTGGAGTTCCTCTCACGGAATCTAGATAGCTTCGCCGACGCCAAAAACATGGTGAATACCCTGGACAGGATCAGGAGGCTGATGCCTGAGCATCCTGTTCTTTCGGAGCGACAGCGGGACGCGGCAGAGAGCTTCGGTTCTTCCTCGCTGCAGAGAGCCATGAACCTGACCGAATTTGGTGATCCGGCTTTTATCGGAACGGCCTTCATCCTGCTGCTGAGCGCCGAGTCGAGACTGGGTCCGGCCATTGTCCTGCCCAGTCAGGTGAAGGACGCCGGCAGTCTCTTCAATCGTAAGCGGGCCTCCCAGCTGGTTTTATCGGTGGAAGATTTGACCGGCACGCCGCGATCCTTTGCAGATGCCGTGTCCGCGCGCCTGCAGCACACGGCCGAAAGCCTGGGGCTGCCCGACTTGCGGATCAGGACCAAGACGAGCTACCAGGGTTCACCGGACGAAGATCCCGAGTTCCAGGACTTCAGGCCCGACAGGAAGTCGCCGACGGCACTCCTGACAGTAGGAATTCGAAAGCATCTGTCCGAGCGCTGGTCGTCCGAGACTCCCGAAAGGATCCAGTCGCAGTTCGTCTCCGGCAGTGAGGAGATACTGAATCCGGAATACGAAGCCAAAAGATCAGAACTCGAAGATATTGTCGGGCAGATGGAGAGTGCTAAAGACGACAAGAGGATCTCTTCTCTGGCTCGGCAGAAAGATCTTGTCGAAACCGTTCTGGCGAAGATCTCGAGAACCAAGCACGTGCCCACACTGGCTGATTACACCTATTCAAAGGTCAACCACCGGCAACAGACGCGTGTTGAACTTCTTCTGACTCTGCGTGACTTCTTCACGAAGAGCCAGATCGAAAGTCAGGAAATCGTCTTTTCCGAGGTGAAAGAAGGCAGCCAGCTGGAAGGAGTTCGAGAATCAGACACCTCCCTGGTCCAAAACGAGCCTGTTCGTTTACCTTCGACCGAGCAGATGCTCTCCCGAGCTCAGAGAGAAGTTCTGGATTCTCTGGAAGACAAGATCAAGGAAAGCCTGCCCGCCCATATTCACCGCTTCTATCACGACGGGATGCGCCTCTACGAAAGTGGGCAACGCGCCGAAGCGGTGGAACTCTTTGTTTGCCACTGGGCGTTCCTGCGAGGGCGGCTCCCGGAGGCTCAGCGGGAAGTCGTCTTTGGAGTTGTCAAAGAAGAAACCGGCTTCGACCTGACCCGGGATGGCCGGACCTTCCTGTCCGCACTCGATCGGGTGGCCCCCGTCGCCTGGTAATTTGCTGGTAAGCTGTCCTGCAGCAGCCGAGGTGCAATGCGGGATGGGAGCCAGACTGACTCCGAAACAACTGGATCAGATCGTGCGGGAGTACTTTGGACCCATCGGAGCGGGCGAGTGCCCGATCTGTCCGGACTGCGGAGAAGACCTCGAAATTGAGTCCTCCTCGGTGGCCGGCTTCGGCCTCCAGCTTCGGATCAACTGCTCGGGCTGTGAGGCTCTCTCCACGTGGGTTCAGCCCCAGCCGGTCCGGGACTGGAAAACACTCCACCTCGATTACTTCGCAGAGTGTTACCTGTTAGAGGACACGATCCGCTGCCCCTATGACGACTGCTATGTGACCTGGGCCGAGTTCAGTGACAGGGTCGTCCAGTTCAACTGTCCTTACTGCAATCGCCGCGGACGGATCATCGTCACTCCAACAGAGGAGGTCCTGTGAGTCTGCGCGCCTGTTCTGTGTGCTTTCCCTGATGGAACTTGGAACGTTGGAACAAGAAAAAAGGGAGACCCACCGCACCGGGCAGCCGGTTCGGTACGGTGAGCCTCCCGGGGAGGCAGCGGCGAGAAAGGCCGCCGCCTAATTCATCGCGAGTTCAGCGATAGCACGATTGAGCAGCACTTTGACCTCTGCTCGCCGATTGGCCTGGCGTCCTTCACTAGCCCGGATTATGCAAGAACCGTAGTCCGGTGTTGAAAAACGACTCGAGAAGTGGCCCAACTCGGAAGCGGGCAGGTGTGACAGGCGGATTTGCGAAGAATATGGGTTGGCGAGGCGTTTGAGTGGTTTGGGGAGTGAATTTCAGACAGATCTGGGCCTGGATGAGTGTCGGAAGCGGTTTTCCGGGGGAGCTGGGAAAAGCTAACTGGAGTTCAGGCGACTCAAGACGAGGTGGAAGAGGGGTTGTTCGGGGAAGGCTGAGGAAAGATGGACCCAGATGCGTCGAGTGGTTTGTCGGATCCGGGCCCCAATCTTGAGGACCCGACGACGTAAGGTTTCGATTTCGAGCTTGTGCCAGGGGGTTCCGTGCAGATAGTCGCGCAGGCGCACGAACATCTGGTAAGCCAGTGCATGCAGGAGGAGTCGAAACTGATTGGCCAGGAATCGATGACAGCTGAGTCGGTCCATGCTCAGATGATTCTTGAAGGCCTTGATGAAGTTCTCGGTCTGCCCTCGGTTTGTGTAGTGGTCATAAAGTGATTGGGAGCAGAGATCGTCCCGGTTGGTGACTACAAAGCGACGGTTGATCCCACGCTGATCGACCTCCACTTTGACAATGACGCGACGGGATCGATCCCAGCTGTGGGCTCGATAAAGAAACTCGTCAAACTGACGCTGTTTTTCCTCCAGCTCAACGAACCTCAGCCGAGTCGAATCCAGCAGCGGCTCGACCACTCGCTGCAGGCGAGGGTTTCGACTTAACCCAATGACATATTGGAGTTTATTCTCTTCACCTTCACAGAACTCGTAGAGCCGAGGCGTGGCAAAGCCGCTGTCGGCCCGAATCTCAATCTCGACATCCGTCCCCACTCCTTGTCGGATGGCCTCCACGACGCGCTTCAAAACGGGCACGATGTGAGAGGCAGCCCCCTTGTTGCCAGGTCTCAACATGGCACACACCAGGTCTCCCGTGGCGGCATCGAAGATCAGCAAAGGATGCAGAATGTGGTTTCGGTAATACCCGTGGTAGAAGGAGAACTCCTGTTGGCCGTGAGTGTGGTCATCGGTACTGTCCAGATCCAGGATGATCTTGCTGGGGCGTCTCTTCTTCAGGGAGCGCACATAACGGCCTAGCAGCCACCGGCTCAGACGCATCAGATCCTTCTTGGTGACGGAGTTCTCCAAACGGGAGAAAGTCGGCTGGGTGGCCAAGTCGGGATCGCTCTCGGGCAACTGATCACAGACTGTCTTGAGCATCGGATCCGAGCGCAGCGTATCGGCGTCGTTACAGTCTTCGTAGCCGGCCACGATCTGCAAGACTCGTTGTCGGATCAACTTCAACAGGTCATGACGAATGTAGCGTTGGTCTCGACTTTCCGAAATACAGGAACTGAAGCCCTCGCACAATCGATGTTGACGATCCAGCGATCCAAACAACAACCATCCTGCGTCGGAAGTGAGGCTCCCCCCATCAAAACGAGCCGTGATGTTTCTGTGGCTATGAAATGGCAGGGTATTCTGGCAGACTGTTTTTGACATTGCCGTAGCTCCTGTTTAGGGTCTTTGTTTCTCTAAACCCTTTTATATCAGAGAGCTACGGCCTTTTTTCTGGGCCCAAATCTCACTTGAATTTAGATCTCCTGCATAATCCGGGCTAGTGGAGTTGTCGGCCACTGCCATGAACTCACCAAAACCGTGAGGTCGCACAAACCAGCGCAGTGGAACCGAGTGCTCCTCAGCCAGGTACTGAATCACCGACTCGGCACGGCGACGGCTCAAGTGACGATTGAAGTCGATGGGCCCGTCAGAGGAGGCGAAGCCCGTCACCTGGAAAAGAATCCCCTGGCGGCGCTCGGTCGCAGAGGTCAGGAGCTCGTCGAGCTGCTTCCGGGCCTCTTCAGCCAGTTCGACGCTCCCCACCTGGAACTGGACTGTGATGGACTCAACCTGAAGATAGTCGTCGAGATTCGAGAGTTGACCCTCCAGATACCCCACTTTCCGGGCATTCTCGTCAGCCTGGAGCCTGGTCTTCCGTAGGTCCGTCATGACTTGACCCAGGCGCTTCCCTGTGTCCCTGGCATCCTTGCGAATTCGAGCGGAGGTACTGGTCATCTCCTCGACCTGGCCGCCCAGCTGGATCATATCCTGCTCCATCCCTCCCAGTTGAGTGTCGAACTGGGAGGCCCTGGCTTCGACTGTGGAGGCGACTTTGAGATCGATATGCTTCATTTTGATCGACTTTGCCGTGAGCAAACCCGACTGATCCTGCCGTCCTCGAACCAGGACACGCAGACCTCGCATCAGATCTGAGGGCCGATAGATGCGGGGGTAGCGAAGGAAGTTCTTCGTTTGCTCTTGGATCTCAGTCCCTGGCTCCAGCAGCACGATGAACTGGTGGCCCCTGAGATCGTCCACGATCATTCGTTGCGGGGTGCTGGATAGTACCACCCCTTCGATTCGGACCTTCTTCCCTGCCTCCAGTAGAGAAAAACAGGTCATCAGTATCAATGTGAAGAAAAGCAGCATTGACTTGCGGGAGTTCTTGTTCATTCTTGGTTCCTCCTTGAGCTTGCTTCGAACTCTGGTTTTTCGGCCCGCTGCCGATCACCGGACCACCCGGTTGACCAGCACCTGAGCAAGTTCCGTTCCAATCCCGGGGAAACCACTATAACTATATGTAAATCCACTACTTAAGGAATATCATCACTCAAAACTCAAGCCCCGTGGGCAAGGAATTTTTCCCTCTATCAGGGAAAGTTTCCCGGGCCTGGTGGAAGTTCTTGTCTCTGGTTGGAGTCGCTAACGCCAAATGCTATGATCTTGCGATTCGGGCCCGGATCCAGGGCTCAAGAGTTGCGTAGACCGAGCCGCTGGCTTCGTCTCGCAGGAGAGTAGCCTGAAGAGCTGGAAGGCCGAGTCACCTCACTGATGCACAGTAACCGATGAGTTGGAGCGGAAACGGAAATCCTCAGGTCGTGGGCTCATGGGGCGAGCAGTTACACGGACCCGCTCTGGTCGTGGTCGCCGGGGTCCATGGTAACGAGCTGGGCGGAGTCATTGCCCTGACCCGGTTGCTGCAAGAGCTTGAAGCCGGCAACAGGGTTGCCCGGGGGAGGCTGGTGGGTCTCAGGGGCAACTGCCAGGCCCTCGACCTTGGAGTGCGCTGGATCCATCAGGATCTGAATCGGCTCTGGACCGAGGAGCAGGTCGACGGGTTACGTTCCCACCCTGATCCTTCCCAACTCGACGCTGAGAGTCGAGAGCAGGCTCGACTGCTGCAGATCGTTGAGCCCCTCCTGAGCACCACGCCCGCTGGTCGGCTCTACCTGCTGGACCTGCACTCTACTTCCAGCCAGAGTCCACCCTTCTTGATTGTCAATCGTCAGCCGTCCAGCCGGCGGCTGGGGGCCCGGTTTCCAGTTCCGATGGTTTTTGGGTTTCATGATGAGATCCACGGGACCCTGGTGGGCTATTTCGACTCGAGAGGCATTCCCGCGCTGGGTTTCGAAGGAGGTCAGCACGAATCGAAAGATGCGGTTCTTTTTCACCTCGCTATTCTGCGGCTGGCCCTCGTCTTCACTGGGATCTTGAAAGAAGAGGACTGCGCCCACTTTCGGCAGTCGATGGAGATGCTGGAGCAGTCTTCCCGGGGTCTACCCCGGGCCCATCAAGTTCGCCACCGGCATCCGGTTCAGCCCCGCGACCAGTTCCGGATGGAACCCGATCTGGTTAACTTTCAGCCGGTTCAAAAGAATCAGCTCCTGGCCCGTGACCGGAAGGGAGAGATCCGGTCACCTCACTCCGGAAGGATCCTCATGCCCCTGTATCAGGCCCAGGGAGACGACGGGTTCTTCATCGTCGATCCGATCGAACTACGGGCGGTCGATTCCTGAAGTAAGATTCCAGAACCCGGAACCCGGAACTCGATTAGTGATCCTGCCGATAGTGCTCGGCAATCCAGTCACGCCCAAAGTCGCTCTCATAATCGCGCCACACAGAGTGGACGTGATTGGCGTTGTTCTGAATATTGTCGAACTCGATTAGAAAAGTCTTTCCGTGGACCCGGTAATAGTGCGGGTGCCCCAGACCCTTCTCCAGGCCTCCCATCCACGCGAAGTAGATTTCGTCCCCACTTTCCTGGACCCGCTTCTCTCTGGCCTCAGCCAGATCGGGAGGGACATTGTGGATGTACTCCTCGATGAGAGCTTGCAAGAGACCCTGCTGCTTCGAAGTCATCCCGCTTCGTTTCAAGCCCTTGGCAGGAACGCAGGAAAACTCCACGGCCCTGGCGTTGCTCGTGAAAATGTCCTTGGGTGGCTGGGGCGCCAGAATAGCCTGCTCCCGTTGCTTCGCATCCAGAGAGTTGATCAGGGCTCGAGCCTTGTCCTCTTCGTTGCACAAGACTCTCAGGCCCTTTTGGGGCCCTTGCAGTACCCGATGGGGGTTGGCACCAAGGAACATCGGTGTCGTGGCCCGAATGCTTCCCTTGTCAACTGTGAAATGGAATGAGATGTGGTGGCCTTCCACTCTCCATCCCCACAGCCCCTCCCCGGTTGCTTCTCCGTAAATCGAAAAATAATACAGATCGGGATTGCGCAGCGCCAGCATATCGCTCCCGCCTTCCCGAGCCCGCTCCAGTTCCAGAAGCAGCTGTTCGAGACTCATAATGGTCTTGGTCTTGTAATAGCCGCTGCGGCTCAAACCGCTGGCCACCAGCGCGTCGGCGAGCCGAATCTGGTGGGGCTCCATCTGACTATAGGGCAGCCCAATGCGGCCGCGCATGGGAATGAAATGCCACTTCTCCCACTCTTCCTGGCTGAAGGGAAATACAGATTGGTTCCGCTGCTCCCAGGTCAGGGCTGCCAGGAAGTTGCGTGCGGCCTGAACCATCAGTTCATCCGACTCGCTGGAATGCGCCGAAGTTGTAGCGGTCGTAATGTGGACCAGCGCAATCAGCATTCCACACAGGATGAAAGTTTTCATCTCGATCCTCCTTGATCTGGGTACTGACCGGATCTTATGGACCGGCACGGATATTGTCAAAGTAATCGGGTTCTGGGTTCTGGGTTCTAGTTTTTGGTTCGTGCATAGTTCCCGAATTGCGACTACAAAGTGAACCAGCTAGAGTGAAGCGACGAAAATCCCCATCGACAAAGGAGTCAGACGTGTTTCAAAGCGATCTCTTGAAGGGACAGAGCATTCTAATCACCGGTGGTGGCACCGGTCTGGGGCGTGTCATGACCGAGCGCTTCGCCGAGCTGGGGGCCCGGGTGGCCATCCTGGGACGGCGTAGCGAACCCCTGGAGGAAACTGTAAGGGCCATACGCAAGGCGGGCGGAACCGCCGCCTGGACCAGCGCCGACGTGCGCGATCCCGAGCAGGTCGACGCCGCGATCGAGAAGCTCGAAGGCGAGCTGGGCCATTTCACGGGACTGCTGAACAACGCGGCCGGCAATTTCCTGGCCCCATCCGAGGATCTTTCCGCCAACGCCTTCAATTCCGTCGTTCAGATCGTGCTCTACGGGACCTATCACTCGACCATGGCCCTGGGACGGCGCTGGATTGAACGGAAAACACCCGCCCATGTACTCTCGATCGTCACCACCTACGCCTGGACCGGTTCCCCCTTTGTCATGCCCAGTGCCTGTGCCAAGGCCGGTGTGCTGGCCATGACTCGCTCCCTGGCCGTCGAGTGGGGTACCTACGGCATTCGTTCCAATGCCATCGCCCCGGGTCCATTTCCCACCAAAGGAGCTTTCTCGCGCCTGTTTCCCCCGGAGTTCCAGGCCCGCGGCGAAATGACAAATCCGCTGGGTCGCTTTGGCCGGCCCCCGGAGCTGGCCAACCTGGCTTCCTTTCTTTTCTCGCCCATGGCCTCCTACATCAACGGCGAGTGCGTGGTCATCGACGGGGGCGAGTGGCTCAAGGCCCAGGGGTTCGCCAGTTTTACTGACTTCCCCCGCGAACAGGTGAAGGCCCAGATGGAGGCCATGCGACCGAAGAAGAGTTAACCCGGATTAATCCGGGTTAAGGGCTTTCCTCAATCGTCGAGCTGATTCGGCGAGGGAGACTTTCAGGTACTCAGCTTCCTCTTTCTCGCTGCGGCTGATGGGGCCCTCGTCTCCGGGCTCGATTTGCACCTCGACAAAGCCAGGACCGTCACTCTGAAGAATTCCAGAAAGTGCCTGTTTATAGTCATTTGGTTCATCAAACCTGTAGACTCGACTGAATCCGGCTGAGCGGGCCAGGCCACTCCAATCCACACTCCCACGGGCGGGGGTTTTCTGGTTGCCGGTAATCTCGTAGGTCCCATTGACCAGAACGAAGAGAATCAGGTTCGAGACACCGGATTCCACGATCGTGGCTAAGGTCCCGAGACTCATCAGCATGCTGCCATCACCGTTCAGACAGATCACTTTGCGGCGAGGTTGAGCCATGGCCAGCCCCAGGGCCAGGTCGGCCGCATGGCCCATGGCGCTGTCGGCCGAGGCCAAGTCCAACTCGTGCTTCGAGAGCCGGCCCCAGGGTCGAACCGCCGCCATGGTCGTGACCACGATCTCCTCTTGTCTCAGCCCGGCCAGCGGTGCCAGCAGTTCTTCTTTCGTCAGCATGATCAATCAGATGAAGTCCTGTGTCAGCAGCAAGGCCACGGGCCGGGATTCACGTCTGGCACGGCCCCACGCTTCGGCTACTCCCGGCAGGTCGGCATTGGACTCGTAGAAACGGTAGGGAAGGCTCCAGGCGCTCAGGGTCGGCTCCGTGACCAAAGCCGCCGAATCCAGGTCCTTCCGGACCAAGTCTTCAGGAACCGGAGATTTCATTTCAGAACGGGCTCCCAGAGCCTGCAGTTTTGCATAGCCTCTGTATCCGATCAGGCAGAGAAGGGGAACGCCCATTCGAACAGCAGTCCCGCGCAGGCTGTCACCACTCTCCAGCAGGCCGGTATTCTGGATCAGTACGACGGGCTGCTGACCTCCCATCCACAGGCCGGAGGCGATGGCGAAAGCCTCACCTTCACGGGTCACTGTCAGCAAAGTCACGTCGGGCGAGTCCTCGACAGCACGGAAAAGAGCCGCCGATCCGTTGTCGGGGAGTCCGACCACATGCGAAGTACCCAGCCTGGTCAGCTCGGCGAGCAGAAGGTCGGCGTTCGGTGGGCCGGCACCAGACAATTTCGTCACAATCTGAACTCACACCGATGGATCAGGCTAGCACAGTGTAGGAGCGGTTTCCCTCCATGCGGACCACAGAGGGTCCTCCTACTCTGCGGGGGCTCTCCACTTCCTCAATCCATCTGGACAAGAGGCTGAGTCCGCTTCCCCGGTAGATCCTGAAAAAAGTCCTGGCCTTCGTGGTTGATGATAATGAAGGCTGGAAAGTCCTCGACTTCGATTTTCCAGATGGCTTCCATGCCCAGCTCTTCGAACTCAACCACCTCGACCTTCTTGATACTGTGTTCGGCCAGCCGAGCCGCCGGGCCACCAATCGAGCCCAGGTAAAAGCCCCCGTGCTTTCGACAGGCCTCGCGGACCCGCCCGGACCGGTTTCCCTTGGCCAGCATCACCATGCTGGCTCCATGACTCTGAAAGAGGTCTACGTAGGGATCCATCCGGGCCGCCGTCGTCGGCCCAAAGGACCCGGAGGCGTAGCCTTCCGGTCGCTTGGCCGGTCCGGCGTAGTAGACCACATGATCCTTGAAGTAGCCGGGGAGATCACCTCCTGCATCAAGGCGCTCTTTGAGCCGGGCATGGGCGATGTCGCGAGCCACGATCAGAGATCCGGTCAGGGAGAGCCGGGTGGCAATCGGGTACTCCCTGAGTTCGGCCAGGACCTCGCTCATGGGTCGATTCAGATCGATCGCGACGGCTTCGCTACCCAGCTCCTGCTCGGTCGCCTCGGGCAAGTACCTGGCCGGATCCGCTTCCAGCTGCTCCAGGAAAACCCCATCCCGGTTGATCTTCCCAAGAATTTGACGGTGAGCGGAACAGGAGACGCCCAGCCCAACCGGACAGGAGGCTCCGTGGCGGGGCAGGCGCACGACGCGCACGTCGTGGGCAAAATACTTTCCGCCAAACTGAGCTCCGACACCGATCTGGACGCACAACTCGGCGATCTTCACCTCCAGCTTCCGATCCCGGAAGGCCCGGCCCCCCTCGTTACCGGTGCTCGGAAGATCGTCGAGATAGTGGCAACTGGCAAGTTTCACCGTCTTCATGGTGAACTCTGCCGATGTCCCTCCCACCACCAGAGCCAGATGGTAGGGAGGACAGGCTGCTGAACCGATGGTCTCCATTTTCTCAGCCACAAAGTTGAGGAGCGACTCGGGGTTCAAAAGAGCCTTGGTCTCCTGATAGAGGAAGGTCTTGTTGGCTGAGCCACCCCCTTTAACAATGAAGAGGAAACGGTATTCGTCTCCTGGGCCGGCATGGATCTCGATCTGGGCAGGCAGATTCGTGCCGGTGTTCTTCTCTTCATACATGTCCAGTGGGGCGAGCTGGGAATAACGAAGATTCCGCTCCTGAAAGGCCTGATAGATTCCACGCGAGACGGACTCGGCATCGCTGGAGAAAGTGAAGACATTCTCACCCTTGTAAGCGTGCACGATAGCCGTTCCGGTATCCTGACACCCGGGGAGGATCCGCCCGGCAGAGATGTTGGCGTTCTTGAGGAACTCGAGGGCCACAGAAGCGATCGTTCTCGGAAGCTTCCGGGTCTTCCAGAATGTTCTTCAACTGCCTCAGGTGATCGGGGCGCAGCAAGTGCTCCGCATCGTCGATGGCCGTGCTGGCCAGAAGAGACAGGCCGGCCGGCTCCACTTTGAGGACTTCCACGCCATTCCAGCGCTCCGTCGACACATAGTCGGACGTCAGCTTTCGATAAGGGGTGGTGTCGGGCCCGTGCTCGAAGATCTCCTGATACTTGAACTCAACCATTCTGTCGAGACCCCCATCAGCCCCCCCCGGGTCGGGGCGGACGCGCCGCTCGAACCCGCTCGGGAACCGGCCGGAGGTCCCAGATGAGACCGATCCAGCTCATGATCTTGAGCAGGTAGAAGGTGATATCGACTTCCCACCAGAAGAATCCCTGGCGAACCGTCGCGGGATAGTGGTGGTGGTTGTTGTGCCAGCCCTCTCCAAGCGTCAGAAGAGAGAGAAGAAAGCTGTTCCGGCTTTCGTCTCCGGTGTCGTACCGTTTTCTGCCGATGAGGTGGGCGACTGAATTGATCGTGCAGCTGCCGTGGAACAGCAGGACGGTGGACACGAAGAAGCCCCAGATCAGCATCTGCCAACCGCTCGTCCCGGAGCCGGGGAAATTGAGGCTCAGGAACTTACCCAGGCCGAAGAGGCCAAAGGCCATCACGACCGGGACCAGCAGGTCAAATCGATCCAGGAAACGAAGCTCCCGAAAGCGCATCAGGTCGGGCACCATGCTGACCCGGGTCGGGAAGTTTCTTTGATCGGTGATCCAGCCGATATGGCTCCAGAAAGGCCCGTGCTGGAGAGGCGAATGAGGATCTTCCGGTTCGTCCGAGTGCTTGTGGTGGATGCGATGATGGGCGGCCCACCAGAGCGGTCCCTTCTGCGTACAGGATAACCCCAGAAGAGCCAGAATGAACTGCATGAAGCGGCTCGTCTTAAAGGTCTTGTGCGAAAAGTAACGGTGATAAAACGCAGTGACAAAAAACATCCGGGCAAAGTAGAGGGAGATCGCCACCGCTACCGCGACCGGACTCCATCCCACAAAGATAATTCCAAAGCAGGTCAGGTGAAGGGCAATGAATGGAATGCTGCGAATCCAGTCGATTTGGTACGGGACTTCCTGAAAGCTGGGAGGATTGAGGTCTTCTGGCGCCCCGACACCGGATTCAAACCAGCGGCGGATGCCGGTAAGTACTTGGTTAGCCATAGGTTAAGAATCTACACCTTTCATGGGACAGGCTTTCGTTGATCTTACTTCTGCATGCTCAACCAGAGCGCTTGAAATGATGGAATCCCTATTTTAACGGAAAACGCCGCCGATCTCACCGTTTCTCGACAGCAAAACGTTCCAATCTTCCAAAGTTCCAGGATTCCGGGGTTGCACTGGCCGTAGTTGGCGTACTCCTTGCCCGAGGAGAATCGAGCGACCTGTCTCTCCTACCGCGGCAAGACAGATCTTGGGAGAAGCGTCACAAACCGGATCGGAAATACTTCAACCGGCACACTTGTCGCCACGCGGCAAGGAGAGAAACAGACCATCCGGTAGTACTCGTCACTGATCCGGGGACAACGATCTTATAACCTCCAAAGAACAGGGGTGGTGGAGCCTATTCCACCTCTTCCAAGGAGGATTGTACATGGTTAAGATGCGTGTCCTAGACGAGCGTGGAACAGTGGCGGTAACGACGGCTGTCCTGCTGATTTCGCTTCTGTGCTTCGGTGCTCTGGCTGTTGATATCAGTTCTGTTTTTATGGTCCGGAACGAGCTGCAGAATGCCGCTGACGCCGGGGCCCTGGCAGCCGGGCGACGGCTATATATAGCCAGCGGGGATGCTGTGAACCCGGGGGCCAATGCTGTGGGGGTCGCCGCCGCGCAGGCGAATAGCGCCCAGAACATTCAAGTGGAAGTCACGGGAGATCCGGGTGCCAACAGCGGGGACGTGCAACGGGGCCACTGGAAATGGGCCGATCACTCCTTTGCGCCCCACAGCAGCCTCCTGGCTACCACGCTGAATGAAGTGACGAATGCGGAACTGGACGCAGACGCGAGTTTCATCAATGCGGTGCGGGTCAAAGTGCGAAGAGAAACGACGCCGGCGCATTCCTTTTTTGCCCAAGTCATGGGCTTCGCAGACTTCCCCATGGAGGCCGAGGCGATCGCTTACATCGGTTTCGCGGGGACGTTTCTTCCAGGTGAGGCAGCTGAGCCAATTGCCATCTGCGAGGAAGCTCTTCTCAACGCGCAGGGGGAGTACTCCTGCAGTACCGGACGGATGATCAACAGTGGGGGAGGCAATACCCACAACACTGCTGGATGGACCAACTTCACTCAAGCGCCCTGTGCAACAGCGAGCTCCTCATCGGTGAGACCCTACGTCGGTTGTGATGCAACTCCCTCTCCCGAGATCACCCTTCAGGTGAGCATGGGGACGACGGGGGGACAGCTTCAGAATGTCTTCGACGATCTGGAGAATTGCTGGCTGACCAGCGCCGACTCCGACGCAGCCGGCCGCCCCGATATCGTCTACAACATGACGCTACCCGTCATCGAGTGTCCGGCCAATAATGTCGGCAACTGCTCGAAGCTGATAGGTGCGGTCAATGTGAACATGTTGTGGATAGTCTGGCAGGCCCAGGCGAATTACAACTGGGTCCCGACCGAGATGAGCGGACCTGCCCCGTTTCCGAACTGGGTCTGTCCCGACTCCATCACCGAGGGCCTGGAATTCGATGATCTCAGCACCAACCAGAAGGAGGCCTGCTGGGGCAACTTCGTTGATCACTTCAATCTAGTCAACTACGAGGGCACTCCCATCACCTCACTTTCGCCGCTGTCCAGTCTGATTAGCGACAATTAGAATTCCCCACGACGACAAATGGAATTCCCCGCTTTTTCAGGGCTGATCCTGACCATGAGGGCATGGTTAAGGATCAGCAAGTGCGGAGGCTAGTGAAGTTGCGAAAGAACGAGAAGATGCTCACGATGGCGGCGGCGAAAGCGGGGCTGTCGCGAAAGACGGCTCGCAAGTACCTGAAGTCGGGAAAGCTACCGAGCCAGTGTCAGCCGGAGCGGTACTGGCGAACTCGATCGGATCCGTTCGAGTCGGTGTGGCCGGAAGTGGAAGAGATTCTGAAGCGATCGCCGACGGTGGAAGCGACAGCGGTGTTCGAGCATTTGTGCCGTCAGCAGGAAGGGGCCTTCCAGCAAGGCCAGTTGAGAACGCTGCAGCGCAGGATCAAGCAGTGGAAGGCAGAATACGGAGAAGCGAAGGAGGTGATGTTCCCGCAGAAGTATCGGCCGGGACATCAAGCACAATCGGACTTCACGTTTATGGGGCGCCTGGGAGTGACGATCCAGGGCCAGCCGTTTCCTCATCTGCTGTACCACTTCGTGTTGGCCTACTCGAACTGGGAAGCGACCACGCTGTGTTTCAGTGAGTCCTTTGAGAGCCTCAGCCTGGGGCTTCAGAACGCGTTGTGGGAGTTGGGGGCGCTGCCCGAGGAACACCGAACAGACCGGCTCTCGGCGGCGGTCAAAAACCTGAAGCGAGAAGAGTTCACCGAGCGTTATCAAGGGTTGCTGAACCACTTCGGGATGCGCGCACCCAGGCAGGAAAGGCACACGAGAACGGGGATGTGGAACAGGCCCATCACCGCTTGAAACGGGCCATCGAGCAGGAACTGCTGTTGCGGTGTAGCCGTGATTTTTCCAGCCGGGAAGAGTACGAGGGCTTTCTAGCGGTGATTGTGGCCCGGCGCAATGCGGCCCGGCAAAAGCGCCTGGGAGAAGAGCTGGCAGTGATGCGCCCGTTGCCGGCACGCCGTCTGGATGACTTCACCCGGCAGTGGGTGAAAGTCTCCCCCAGTAGTACGATCCGGGTTCGCCACAACACCTATTCGGTGGACAGCCGGTTGATCGGCGAGCGAGTACAAGTGCGGGTGTGGGCGGATCAGGTGGAGGTCTACTACGGGGGGCGGCGCCAGGCACGGATGCCGCGCTTGCGAGGAGAAGGCAAGCATCGCATTGACTACCGGCACGTGATCCATTCGTTGGTGCGCAAGCCGGGGGCGTTTACTCGCTATCGCTGGCGGGAGGATCTGTTTCCGGGGATCTTGTTTCGAGTCGCCTACGACGAGCTGCGCCAGGATTGTCCGGCCACGGCGGATCGCCAATATCTGAAGATCCTCGAGCTGGCTGCCCAGGAAGGTGAGCAGCGGGTGCGAGAGGCACTTCAAGGGCTGATTGAGAGGGGACAAAGAATCCGTTTCGAAGCCCTACGAGAATGCCTTGTCGATCCGGTGGTGGAACCCTGGGAAGTGGCGGTGGAAAAGATGGACGTGGGCCTCTACGATACGCTTCTTGAGAGCCGCGAGGTGAGGTCATGAGCACAGGCAACTTACCACGGCTTCGCGAGTGCCTAATCGAGCTGCATCTACCGGCTTTTCGGGAGCACTACGCCGCCCAGGCGGCACTGGCCACCAAGGAAAGTCTGTCCTATCCCCGGTTTCTCTTGTCGTTATCTGAGATCGAAGTGGCGGAGCGGCACGAGCGCAAAATCCAGCGTTTGCGTCGAGCCTCCAAGCTTCCCTGGGAGAAAACGCTGACGGCGCTGGACCGCTCGCGCTTGCCCCAAAGCGTGGATCGACAACTCACAGCGCTGCTGGAAGGTACGTTTTTGGATCGGGCCGAGAACGTCTTGGCTTTCGGCAACCCTGGAAGCGGGAAAACGCATCTGATCTGTGCTCTGGGCCAGGAGTTGATTCTGCTGGGGCGCCGGGTTCTGTTCTCTATCTGCTCCCTGCTGGTACAGCGATTGCTGCGGGCCAAAATCGATCTGACTCTGGAGAAGGAGCTCAAGAAACTGGATCGCTTCGAGGCTCTCATAGTCGACGATATTGGCTACGTTCAGCAAAGTCGGCAGGAAATGGAGGTTCTTTTCACACTGCTGGCCCATCGCTACGAACGTCGCAGCCTCTTGTTGACCAGCAACCTGATCTTCTCGGACTGGGAGAGGATCTTCAAGGACCCCATGACGACGGCGGCGGCCATCGATCGGGTGGTTCACCACAGCGTGATTTTGGAACTCAACGTCTCGAGCTACCGAATGGAGAGCGCCAAGAAGAAACAGCAGGGAACCACGAAATGAGGAAACCGCGAGGAGGTCAAATCCGGGCAAATCGGCTGATTGGGCCCCGGGAAGTGCTTGGTGGAGGCGATACACGAGTGCCCGCCAAGGGGAGAGGTCGTACAGCGCCCTACAGAGGCCGCTCAGGACCCTCGTGGATCTGGTCCACTCCCCTCGCCGCCGGCGCGAGCGAGCGGGAGCTCCGTTCGGGCTACGCCCTCACTCCGTCCCCCTCGCATTCTAAGAACATCTCTCTTTTTTACAGAAAGGAGGACCGCGGAAAGAGTCGTCTCAGAGAACGGCTACAGCTCTTTTTTATCAATCCCTTGTGTGGGGATTTCCAATCGTCGCTGCGGGAATTCTATTTGACGTTGATCATCTGCTGCCCTGCGCCTCTCTCTCGTGCTCCTGAATCTGCTTCTGGCGACGGTTTTCCTGGGTTATGTCCTGTGGGGCCTCAATTACAGCCGTCCGACCTTTAGCGAACGGGTTGAGTGGGCCCGGAAGGAAATCGGGCAGCCCGTTTCGGAAGAAGCGGAATTGAGCCGCCTGGCTCTCGAGACCATCCGCTGGACCAATCATTTCTACCGCGTCGCCCAGCGGGGCATCGACTCGGGAGAAGCCAGTCACCTGGCCGAATCCCTCGCGAGCCTGGATGAACGCCTGAACTCAGGGTTTGTTGAAGCATCCGACTTGCTCGATCTACCGGCCGGTCTGCGCAGGCCGATGGGGCCTGCGAAGCCCCTGTTGAGTTCATCGCTGATGAGTTATCTGGGCCTTTCCGGGTTCTATTACCCCTGGACGGGAGAGGCCAACTTCAACGACAAAGTGCCGGACTGCGAGCTGCCGCTGGTCATAGCCCATGAAAAAGCTCACCAGAGGGCCTTTGCCGGTGAAGACGAGGCCAGTTTTGCAGGCTTTCTCGCTTGCCTTTACAGCGGCTCGACTTACGCCAGGTACTCCGCCTATCTGTTTGCTCAGCGGCAGCTTCTTGGCGAGTGGCTTCGAGTGGCTCCAGAGCGGGCCCGAGCTGCCACACTGGAACGGCTTCCCGGTGTCCAGCGCGATCTGGAAGCCGTACACAAATTCTGGGATCGGTACCACGGTGTCGCTTCCGAAGTGACATCGTCCATAAACGACTCTTATCTGAAGCTTCACCGGGTGAAAGGGGGAATTCGTTCCTACCGGAGAAGCGCCCGCCTGCTGGTGCTGCTGGGGCGGCACCAGAACGGGTCTCTGGCGCCCCCTTCCACTGAGACCCGTTGACGGTAGACTACCGTGCCCTACGGGTCAGATCCAGAACCTGGAACCTACTTAGCCCCGTCCTCGTACCACTGTTTGAAGACCCGCAGGTTGGGCCGCATCTGCGCCGTCACTTCTGCCCGACCGTTGAAAATATCGATGGACTTGTAGGCGTTGCCGGTTATTCCCACCACGATAGTCTCGGACGGCTTAACGCCCCCGTTCTCAATGATCCTGATCGCGGCCGCCAGGGTGGTGCCGCCGGCCGGCTCACAGAGGATCCCTTCGTACTCGGCCAGAAGTTGAATTGCTTCCAGGATCTCTTCATCGTCAATGGCGATTCCCTGCCCTCCTGTGCTTCGTACTGTGGCGAGCACATAGGGCCCGTCGGCAGGGTCGCCAATTGCAATGGACTTGGCAATGGTGTCGGGCTTGACCGGATCGATTTCTTCGGAATCGGACTGCAGCGCATTGACCACCGGGGCGCAGCCGCTGGCCTGGGCGACATGCAGCCGGGTGTCTCCCTCAGCCCATCCGAGACGCCGCAATTCCTGAAGGGCCTTTCCCACCTTGGGCAGGAGTGTGCCGCCGGCTGTCGGCAGCACAATGTGATCGGGCAGCTTCCAGTTCAGCTGTTCGGCAATCTCGAAGCCCAGTGTCTTGGCACCTTCCGTGTAGTAGGGTCTAAGATTGACGTTGACAAAACCCCAGCCGTATTCGTCCCCGATCTGGGCGCACAATCGATTGACCTGATCATAGTTACCGTTGAGGGCGATCACCTTCGGCCCACACAGCAGGGAGGCCATAATCTTGGCCGGTTCAATATCCCCCGGGATGAAGACCAGGCTCTTCAGCCCGGCCGCAGCGCAGTGGGCCGCCACGGCGTTCCCGAGATTACCGGTTGAGGCACAGGCGAAGGTCGTGTATCCGAGCTCAGCACCGCGGCTGATGGCAACCGGCACGACCCGGTCTTTATAGGAAAGCGTGGGGCGATTCGTCGAATCATCCTTCAGATAAAAATTCTGCAGGCCCAGGTGCCGGCCTAGCCTGCGCGCCGGAATCAGAGGTGTCCAGCCGGAATAATGCCCTGCGATGGGCGCCCCGGCAACGGGGAGGAGTTCGCGGTATCTCCAGAGGTTCAGCGGACGCGCCACAACCTCTTCTCGGGCTACCTCTGCCTGAATCCGGTCATAGTCGTAATCAATTTCCAGGGGCCCCAGGCATTCCTGGCACATGTAACTGCGCTCGGGTGGATAGAGTGTTCCGCATTCCTTGCATTTCAACGCTGTAAAGTAACTCATGTTCACCGCTTTCAGGCTGGACCGGGCAAAAAAAAAGCCCTCCCGGCTGGGAAGGGCTTCGATGTCGTGAGGTTATTATCTCTCAGATCGACTTCGACCTGCGGGACTTAGCACCTTCCCGTGGGGGGTTGCTGTGGCTTCCTCGGGCCCGATCCCTCTGCCACTCTGGATAAATTGTGACTGCCATCGTAGGGACTGAATCAGGCTGCTGTCAAGGTTATTATCCCCGCGAGCGGGCAACCCGTTGACAAAAGAACAGCGGGCGGGCTGGTCCTTCCTTGCAGAAATACTACAATTCCCTACATCCGCCGCATATCCTGGAGTGGTTCCGGCGACATGGGGGAGGTGACCAGACGGGTGTTTCAGTCTCACAATCGGCTCTTCATCGGTGCCCTCGGGCTGCTGGCCTCAGTTCGCCTGGGGCGAGCCTTCCTGCGGCTTCTGTTTGATACCGGTCCCTCGGGCGCAATCGATCTCAAACTTCGCCACGAGGAGACACTCTTGTGGTTCTCCGGAGGGGATGTCTACGGGCTTCCCAGGCTGACTTATCCGCCGGGAACCTATGCATTTCTCTTCCCTGCTCTGGGCTGGAGCCATTTCGACACCGCACGCTGGCTGTGGGCAGGCCTTTCGCTGCTGTTATGCATTTTGATGGCGCGGACAGTGTGGCGCGAGGTTGGCGCCGTGAATCCTGTGGAGAGGACCGGCTGGACATTCCTCGTGCTGGCGATGGTATCCGTCAGTGTGACGATCGGCAATGGTCAAGTGGGACTCTGGGTTCTGGTGGTCTTGCTGGCGGCCATCTCGCGAATGAGCAAGGATGTGCCGCGCGGGACTTTTCCCCTCGCAGCTCTTCTTGCGCTGGCGCTGATCAAGCCCACCGCCAGCCTCCCGTTCCTGTGGCTCTTTGTGGCTCTGGGAGAGTGGCGTGGTCTGATCGGGGGCCTCCTCCTGTACTCACTCTTGACGGTAGGCGCCGCGGCCTTTCAGGACGGGTCGCTCATGAATCTCCTGGGCTCCTGGCTCGAGCAGTCCCGGCTCAGTTATCAGGAACCGGGATACGCCAACCTGAACAGCCTCCTGAGCATTCCCTACCTGGAAACATGGGGGATTTCCCTGAGCCTGCTCGTCTTCCTGGTGGGAGGGGCGTGGGTCATCGTCCATCGTAAGGCCGATCCCTGGGCACTGGCGGGGTTCCTGGGGATCGTCGCCCGTCTCTGGACCTACCATCGAATCTATGATGATCTCCTTCTTGTGCCGGCTGTCATCGCCCTCTACCGGCATCTGGACAACTCGCGCAAGAAATGGAGACAGAGCCTTCTCATTCTCTCTCTGGCTTCCCTGCTGGCACCTGGCGGTCTCCGCCTGCTCTCTTTTCCCTGGGGCAGAATCTACGAGCTCTGGCAGGTAGCGGTGTGGCTGGGACTGCTCCTTTTTCTGGCTTCCCTGACTCGTCAAGGGCGGAAGGCAATCCGGGGATAGCCGAGGGAAAGGATCGAAAGTGAACAGTCAATACAAGGATGATTTGAAGCGGCTTTACGGTGGGCCGTTTGATGATTTCGTCCAGAGGCGCACACTTCTGGAGCGGACGCTGCGCAAGGCTGGAAAACGGAGTGAGGCCTCCTTCGTCCAGAAGCTTGCGAAGCCAGCCTTCTCGGCCTGGCTCGTGAATCGCCTGTACCGGCACCAACCCGATCTGTTTCAAGGGCTTCTGGAAGCCGGGGAGGGTCTGAGACAAGCCCAGAAGGATGTCCTGCCCGGTCGGGGTCTCTCATCACTTCAGCATGCCCAGCGCCGGGTCCAGGAGGCCATCGATTCCTTGCGGGCAATGGCCCGGGAAGAGACTCTTCGCATGGAAAGGCCTTTCACTGCGCAGACTCAACACAGATTCATTCGGACACTTGAGGCGATTGCTCAAGCTCCGCGGGAATCGTTCGATCCGCCTCTGGGACGATTCGTGGAGGACCTGATGCCGGCCGGCTTTGACACCCTTTTGGAACTGGCGGCTTCGCTTCCAAAGCGAGGCAAAGCAGCCGAGAAGAAAGCCGCCCGAGCCTCGGCTGTTGGGAAGGTGGAAAAGTCGCAAAGTCCTTCCAGGTCGTCCAGAAGCATCTCTCTCGGTCATCGGTCCCGAGCATCCGCCAGAGCCCGCCTGGAAAAAAGACTTCTGGAGGCTCGTAACAACCGGGACAAAGCAAAGCAAGAGATGAAAGAGGCCAGCCGGTCCCTGCAAGGCCTCGTCCAGAAGCAACGGCGCTGCCGCGAAGAGATGGATACCCTGGCCGACCAGCTGTCTGCCTTGAAGGAGGAAGTGAGAGGAATCGAGGACAGGCTAAAAACGGCCCGAAGACAACATGACCGAAAGACTCGCAGGCTCGAAAAAGCCCAGCAGGACCTCGCGAAGCTCGAGCAAGAGTTGGCTGATGTCTAGGACAGAACGGTGAAGCGTTCTGTCGTTGTCAAAGTGGAACGTGGAACGTGAACCGTGAAAGGTGGAACACCGCATTTAAGGCCAGGAGTCGAGTTCACCCCACACCGGCTCGCCTCCGATCACGGTTGCCCGGCAGGCATTGGGTCGGAAGTGGTACATCCAGTGGTCTACGTCGGGACTGTCGATCACCGCAAAGTCTGCCCTCTTTCCTTTTTCCAGAGAACCGATCTGGTCCTCCATGTTGAGGGCGTGGGCGGCGTTGATGGTGACCGCTCTGAGGACTTCAGCAGGAGTCATCCCCAGGGTCAGGCAGCCGAAGAGCATGGCCAGAGGCAGGTGAAATGCGGGAGCCGACCCGGGATTAAAATCGGTTGCCACGGCCACCCTCACGCCGTGCTCCAGGAGCTGGCGTGCATCCAGGTACCTGGAACGAAGATAGAACGAGGCCAGGGGAAGAGCCACAGCCACAACCTTGCCGCTTGCCAGAGCCTCGATTCCCTGCTCATCGATGTACTCTAGATGATCGGCGGAGACAGCCTGCAGTTCGCCCGCCAGGCGGGCCCCTCCGCAGTTGGTTAGCTGATCAGCGTGAATCTTGCTGCCCAGGCCGAACTCTTGTGCCCGCCTGAGAAGCGCTCGGCCCTCCTCGATTGAAAAGGCACTCTCCTCCACGAAGACATCACAGAAGCGCGCCAGTCCTTCCTCGGCGACCCTGGGGATCATTCGATCCATCAGCTCGGCCAGATAAGCTTCCCTGCGCTCCTTGAATTCGGCCGGAAACGTATGCGCTCCCAGAAAGGTGGCGACGACCCGAACGGGCTGGCGCCGGCTCAGGTCGCGGTAAGCCTTCAACTGGCGCACTTCGGTTTCCATTTCCAGGCCGTAGCCGCTCTTGCACTCCACACAGGTAACACCGAGCTCACTCATCGCCGAGAGAACATTGGCGCCAAACTCGACCAGATCCTGCCTGCTGGCCGCCCTGGTCTTGCCCACGGTCGACAGAATCCCGCCTCCGGCCCGGGCGATTTCCAGATAGGTCCTGCCTTCCAGCCTTTGCCGAAACTCCCGGGCACGCCAGCCACCAAAGGCAAGGTGAGTGTGGCAGTCAATCAGGCCGGGAACCACCAGCCTCCCGGCAGCATCGAACTGCCTGTCGGCTGCGTACTGGTCCGGCAACTCGAGCTCGGGCCCTACCCAGGAGATCGTGTCTCCCTCCCAGGCCAGGGAAGCCCCTGCAGTCGCTCCCGTTTCGTCTGGCGCGCCGGCGTCCGGACAGCACGCAAGAGAACCGATATTACGTAAGACGGGCATCAGAAAAACTTCCAGAAAGCTTCTTTGCTCAGGTCAGGACTCTTCGGACCGTGGGGGCTCGTTTAACATGGGAAGATCCACTCCCTTGCTGCGAGCGGTTTCGATTGCCTCCGGATAACCGGCATCGGCGTGCCTCATGACACCCGATCCCGGATCAGCCGTCAAAACCCTGGAGAGGCGCCGTGAAGAGCTTTCTGAGCCATCCGCGACACAAACCATGCCGGCGTGAATCGAGTATCCAATCCCGACCCCGCCTCCATGGTGCAGCGACACCCAGCTGGCCCCGCAGGCCGTATTGAGCATAGCGTTCAGGAGAGGCCAGTCAGCAATGGCATCTGAGCCGTCGGCCATTCCTTCGGTTTCCCGATTCGGAGACGCGACCGATCCCGCGTCCAGGTGATCCCGGCCGATGACAAGTGGAGCCTCGACCTTGCCCTGTTCCACGAGCCAGTTAAACCTGCGGCCCATTTCTGCACGCTCACCGTACTCCAGCCAGCAGATCCGCGCAGGAAGCCCCTGAAAATGAACCTGTTCAGAAGCCTGCTCGATCCAGCGCCTGAGGCTTGCCTTTTCCGGGAAAGTTTCCAGGATAGCCTGATCCGTGACCGCGATGTCGTTAGGATTCCCCGACAGTGCCACCCACCGAAAAGGCCCCGATCCGCGACAGAAGAGGGGGCGAATAAACTCCGGCACGAAACCGGGAATCTGAAATGCTTCCGTGAAGCCCCGATGGTCTGAGACCTGGCCACGCAGGTTGTTTCCGTAGTCGAAAACTATGCTGCCAGCCTGCTTCAACTGCAGCATCGCAGAAACGTGCTCGACCATCGAGTCAAGCACCTTTTCTCTGTAACCACTCAGATCGGAGGTCCTGAGCGCATCAGCTTCTGCGAGACTGTACCCGACCGGAATGTACCCGACATCAACGTCGTGGGCCGAGGTCTGATCAGTGAGGACATCCGGCAAAACGCCTCTCCGAACCATTTCGGGGAGGATCTCCGCCACGTTGCCAACCAGCCCAACCGAAAGGGGCTCCCTTCTCTGCCTGGCCCCTTCCGCCAGATTCAGGGCCTCATCCAGATCACCGCACATCTGATCGCAGTAACCTGTTTCCACCCGTCTTTTCACTCGGGCTGCGTCGACTTCGATGCCCAGGAAGACACCCCCGTTCATGGTCGCCGCAAGAGGCTGCGCGCCTCCCATCCCTCCCAGACCGGCGGAGACCACGAGCCGGCCCGCCAGTGAGCCGCCAAAGTACTTGCGGGCGCATTCCGCGAAGGTCTCGTAAGTGCCCTGGAGGATTCCCTGTGTACCGATGTAGATCCAGGACCCGGCCGTCATCTGACCGTACATTGTGAGCCCCAGGCGATCCAGTTCCTGAAAGTTCTCGAAAGTGGCCCAGCGCGGAACCAGGTGAGAATTCGCAATCAAGACCCGGGGAGCTTCCAAGTGTGTTTTGAAAACTCCTACCGGCTTGCCGCTTTGAACCAGAAGCGTCTCATCGTCTTCCAGCCGTCTCAGGGTGTCGACGATCCGGTGGAAGCTCTCCCAATTCCGAGCTGCTTTCCCGGCCCCTCCGTAGACGATCAACTCCTCTGGTTTCTCGGCTACTTCCGGGTCCAGGTTGTTCATCAGCATGCGTAGCGCGGCTTCCTGATGCCAACCCTTACAGGAAAGTTGCAATCCGCGGGGGGCACGGATCTGCTTTCGAAACGTTGTGCTCATGAGTGAATCTCCTCCAACTACCCGAGCATCGGCGAGCGCTGACTGCCCGTGCTGAAAGTCCCATGGCCTGCTACACCAACTCCAGGATCTGCCGGTTCATCAGATGTCGTCCGATGCGCGCGATTTCCTCCAATTACGATCCAGCCGAATTCCCCTTCCGAAGTGAGCAGGTCGGCCAAGTTATGCTGAGGCGTCTCCAGCAGGATTCCCGAAGTCAGTGCCGCGGCAGCTGTGTTGTGCCGCTGTCTGGCAAAAAAGGACAGCGGGTCGAGAATCGTGGATTCGACGACGGATCCTTGTCCCGGAGGTCCCAGCTGGACTTTTCCGTCGACCAGCAGCAGCAGAGAATCGCAGAGGTGCCCTTTTTCGAACAGAACCTCTTTCTCCTCAAAGCTGCGATCCGTGGAAATGATGGCCAGGCGGGCCAACTGTTCAGAGGTCGCTTTCCGGAACACTTCCAACTCCTGGAGAAGCAAAACTTTCTCAACCGTTTTTAGCATGCACAAGTACCAGGTTGCATTTTCATTGTATCCACACCACGCCGGGCAGTACTAGATAGTGTACTGTC
The DNA here is from genome assembly GCA_965248635.1 of Acidobacteriota bacterium. Taxonomy (GTDB): domain Bacteria; phylum Acidobacteriota; class UBA6911; order RPQK01; family CBDAPI01; genus CBDAPI01. The sequence goes on from OZ252114.1 coordinate 3,532,415, forward strand.
CGGGAAGTCCGCGGGGTTAATTCGCCCGAAGTAGCGGCGTGAACTTTCCGGTCAGTGCACTAGTTCCCCCAGGTATTGAGCGCCCACTGGGCGGTCTCCCGTACGACGGCGTGTCGGTCTTCGCAGGCATCCACGACGCGGGCTCTCAGGCCCAACTTGCCCTCTCCCTTGATCCAGGCCAGCAGGCAGCACTTCAGCCACGGATCGGCCTGGAAAAGAGCATCGGAAAGAACCTGTTCCAGATTGGCGGAAAGAAGGAACATGCTCCGCCCGATCTCGGCCTTTTTTTCTGGAGACTCCTCGGTGAGGATGGGCATGATGGTCTGTCTGAGTTCTCCCTTCACCAGAGAATCAATCAGTTCGATGGCGTTCTCGCGAAGCACGGTCTGGTCCCCGACGTAGGCCAGGTAAGAAGAGTGGGCGTCGGCACCCGGCAGGAACAGAGCCAGTCCCCTGAAGATCCGTTCAATCCCCCAGTCGACGCGTTCAGTGACCGTCTTCTGCAGCAGCCGGCGGGTGCCTCGCTCGCCATCGCCGCCCAGCAGCAGCTCCAGATTGATCAGCTCATAATGCTCCCTGGCCCAGATCTGAAGGATGGGAAGAAAGAAATCCGCCTCAAACATGAGCTTTCCCTGACCGCGGATCTTGTTGAGGCTCTTGAGGGCCGAAAGGCGACAACTGAATCCTGCAGATAGAGGCATTTGAAAAGTGCCCGCTGGGCTTCCTGGGTGCCGATCTCTCCCAGAATCAGTGGAACCGATACGCGGACCGCAGGTAGAGTCTCCGGCTGCTGGATCACCGTCACCAGATCCTCGACAATCACGTCGCCAAAATGGGCCAGGCCGGCCCGGGCCGCTCCTCGACTCCAGCCCTGCTCCAGAAAGCCGATCAGGGGTCGAATGTCTTCCTCCTTCCGGAAGCGGCCCACTGCGGCAATGGCCGCGGAGGCCAGGGGTCGGGAGCTGCTCTCCATCCACTTGCGCAGGATATTCAGATATCGTGGTTCCTGGGCCTTGGCCATCAGACGGCTCAGGACCAGCGCCTGTTCCTGGTCGGCCCTTTCCGCCCAGAGGAGGACGTCTTCCGGGCGAAGATATCCGGCAAGGTCGTCTTCGTATTGATCCAGATAGAAAAGACAGAGTCGATCGGGGATCTCCTCGGTCGAGCAGCTTCGCTTGATCCTCTCCAGATAGGTCTCCGGATAGTGAGTCGCCAGAAGGTGGAAGGCCGCGGCGGCAATGTGAAGGTTCGGGTGGTCCACCAGGGGTACTACTTTGTCCAGCCAGGGGACGACCCGATAGACGCCGGAAATGTCCGGAATCTCCCCCGATTGATCCATCAAGCCCATGGAGTAGTCTTCGGAGGTGGACAAGAGCTTCAATGCAAAGATGATCTTCGAGGGTGCCGGGCTGTCCAGCGCTTCCAGGACCATCTCTCCGCCTCCGCTGAGGTCGCTCTGCCAGGAACCAGTCAGTTCGGGAGACGGTTCGCTTTCCAGGGTAGTCCTCAAGTGCTGCACATACTCTCTCCCAAGCCGCAAGGTCAGGAGCAGCCAGCCAATGGCACCCACCAGGATGAGCCAGCTCATGGACTCGACCGTGAAACCTAGCGAAAAGAAGGCTCCCAGGAGTACGAACGCCCCCGTTGCATCCCCGAGCCGGGTTACAACCAGGTCGATAAAGCCCTTGGCCGTGATTGTCTGACGACCCTGAATCGGTATGTACAGCAACTCCACACTGACCCGATGGAGGCTCGACCTGAGGCTCCCATCAATCATCTTGGGAAAGATCCTGACCCAGAATCCCGCAGCCATAACCGCCGGGATTACACCAGCCAGCAACACCAGGGGAAGAAACAGCAAGGTGACACCTACCCCGAAACGTCTGATGACACGGCTGGTTGCCAACAACTGGATGGCCTCTGAAACACTGAACATGAGCCCCAGTATCACTCCGAACAGCCAAGTAATATCTTCCGGGGAGCCCGAGTAGCGTCTCTCCAGGAGTCCCTTGAACTGCAGATCGATAATCGTGGTGGTAGCCCCGACGACCAGGACGAGCGCTGCCAGAGTCAATACATAGCTCGATCTAAACAGCTCCGAAACGGAAGTCTGCTCAGCCTCTTTCTCTGGATCTTCTCCCCCCACTCCGGTTCGGATGTCATCCTGTGCCCGTACCGAGCGGGCACGAAGGCGCTGAATTGCGATCAAGACAAGCTGCATCAGGCACAGGCCGATCACCACATGGATGATGATTCCGAGGGTGCTGATCCGGAAAGACAGAGAAGCTGCATAGAACCCGCCAAACGCACCTCCGAAGATTCCTCCGGTACCCAGGATCGCGAACAGACGTTTGGCCTCCCGAGTGGTATAGAATTCGTAGGAAAGCAACCATCCCTGCGTCGGAACCAGCAGACTGAATACGCCGCCCCACACGTAAAACACTGAATAAACCCATTTCTGCCCACTGGCGATGGGTGCGGTGAACAGAAGCAGACTGAGGATGAGGAGAATCAGCGTGAGGATGGATACCCAGACTCGTGAGAAACGGCTGGCCAGCGCTCGGTAGGCCAGCACGACTCCGATCGACACCCCCGCCAGCAGCAGATACAGCACCGGCAGCCGCCAGTCAAAGCCAACATTACCAAGATAGAGGGCATTCTGGAGAGCTCGCACCACGCTGGCACAAGCCATGGCCAGGAAGAAATAGAGCGTCATCAGGAACACCAGAGGCAACTCTGCTGCCTGAATCCTAAAGAAGTCGAAAACCCATTGCAGCCTGCCCGTGCTCATTGCTCCATCTCCAGCAGGCCCCAGACACTGGGGGAGTCCCACGAAAAGCGCAGGGTGAGAGGGGCCCAGGAGGCAAGCTCCCTCTGCCCTGATGACTCTTTCAGCGCTGGATCAGTCAGGCGACCGTAGGGCTGAATGTTCCAGCCTCCGGGAGAGGGACAGTGTGCGAGCAACAGGAGCAGCACAACCGCTTTGGTGGAGATTGAGACAGGTACTCGCATAGGCTGACACAACCGTCAGGAAAGGGATTCTATTACATGATGCCATTTGGCACATCCGAGCGACTGCTGGTATCGTTTCCAACCATGGACCGCAGTCTGTTCGCAGTGGGAGCACTTTTTGGTCTTCTGGGAGTGGCGACCGGAGCGTTTGGCGCTCACGGGCTCAAGACCCGTCTGGATGATGAGATGATGCAAATCTACGAGACCGCAGTTCGCTACCAGCTCGTTCACGCACTGGCCATTCTCATTTCCAGCCTGGCAACCCTTCGCTATTCCCAGACTCCCGCCTACCTGGCAGGGGCTCTCTTCAGTATCGGAATCCTCATCTTCAGCGGATCGCTTTACGCTCTCTCCTTAACCGGATTGCGCTGGCTGGGAGCGATCACGCCCATTGGGGGGTTGGCCTTCCTGATCGGTTGGGCCTGTCTGATCTGGGCCGCCTTCTCTGCCCGCCCCTGATTCGTGCGGCTTCCACGTGGGAGGACCCTTATAGTGGTCCGAACGGTTCGCGGGGGGGAACCCGCTCCCACTTTTTGGCAGCTCCCACTCCAATGAGCCCGCCAGAATGAAACTTCCCGGGTCAAGGTGCCATCGTTAACAAGAGAGAAATCTGGCAGGCGCAAGACCAAAGTGGCAGAATAGGCCAACTCAGATCAGTCCTCAAAAAAGATGCAGTGTCACCCAGCCCGAGTCCTACTAACGCTTTCCCTCTTTTCCACCTCCCTTTTGGAGGTGGCGGGGGAGTCCTGCCAGGATCCAAAAACGGCTGACCGAGTCATTGCGATCGCGGATGTCCACGGCGGCCTGACTCAGTTCCTTTCCCTCCTGAGGCGGGTTGAACTGATCAACGCGGGAAATGAGTGGGCCGGAGGATGCACCACTTTTGTCCAGGTAGGAGACCTCGTTGATCGGGGGCCCCATGATCGTCAGGTCCTTGACCTGATCATGGGACTTCAGAAAGCAGCTCCCAAACAGGGCGGCCAGGTTCTCGTTGCGCTTGGAAACCACGAGGTCATGAACGTGATGGGCGACCTGCGATATGTAAGTACAGAATCGTTTGCGTTCTTCAAGGATTCCAAGACCAAGCGACGACAGACGGCCGCATTCAAGAAGTACGTGTCTTACCGGAAGCAGAGGGCCGCGTTTTTCAGGCTTTCCAAACCCGAGATTACGGTCCGTGACGAGGCTCAGTGGCTGGCAGAGCATCCTCCCGGCTACTTCAAACACCGTCAGGCTTTTGGAGCTCAGGGGAAGTACGGCAAGTGGATCCGCAAGGGATCCGGCATCGTCCAGCATGAGAACATCCTTTATCTCCACGGGGGGCTGGCTCCGGAGATGACGACACCAATTAACGCCATCAACAGGAGGATTCGCCTGGACCTCACACGATTCGACGACTATGTCGACTATCTGACGGATCACGGTGTGATTCTGCCCTTTTTCAGGGTGGACGAAATGACAAGTGCTGCCAGGCAAGAAGTGGCCTATTGGGAGACCCGGTCAATACGGTCCTCAGGCCCCGAAAACCAACCATCTGGATATCCTCAAGGACTTCTTGGAGATTGGCAACTGGATCAGTATTCACCCCCAGGGACCCCTCTGGTACAGGGGCTACGCGGAGTGGTCGGAAGAAGAAGGCCTGGCTCATATCGAAGCCATCCTGACCCGCCACGGCGTGGATCATATTGTGGTCGGTCACACACCCATGTTGAAGACCGGCATCCGACCCCGCTTCGGTGCCCGGCTCTTTCTGATCGACACGGGACTCTACACTGACTACTATCCGGGCGGCCAACCGTCCGCCCTGGAGATCCAGAACGGTGAATTTCACGCCATCTATCTGACTGAGAAAAGAAAATTGAGTCCCGATCCCCAACCGGCCCGGGGCACCTGATTACTTCGTACTGAGAGACATGGTGGGTCCCCCGGCGTCCTACTTGAACGGATCCGATGTGAAGAGGGCCTGGACATGACAAATCCGAGAAGAAGAGACGAGGGACCGGGAGTGTGCGGCCTCATTCTGGCAATCACGATCGCTGGTCTCACCGGCCTGGGGGGGGCGCCTGATTCGGAAGCGTCTCTGTACCGTGGTTACGATGGGGCGCTGGCCTCCTACGTAGACTCGCGTGGTCGGGTAGATTACGCGTCTTTGAAGGAGGACCGCGAGGAACTGGATCTCTTTGTCGAGAAACTCCGATATGTGGATCTCGAGAGCTGGAATCCGGCGTCTCGAATCGCCTTCTGGATCAACGTTTACAACGCGCTGACTCTGCGTGTGATCATCGACAACTATCCGATTCAGTCCAGCTTTCTGGCGTCACTGGCCTATCCCAAAAATAGTATCCGCCAGATCAATGGCGCCTGGGACGAGATTCATTTCGGGGTGGCAGGGCGCGATCTTACCCTGGATCAGATCGAGCATTCGATTTTGCGCAAGCAATTCGACGAGCCAAGAATCCATGTTGCCCTGGTGTGCGCCGCGCTGGCGTGCCCTTTCCTGCGTAGAGAAGCTTACCGGGGCGAGCTACTCGAGAATCAGTTGCAGGACCAGGCAGCCCAGTTTGTTCGGGACGGCTCCAGGTTTCGAGTCGACATCGACTCCGGAGTGGTCTATCTGTCCTCCATCTTCAGCTGGTTTGGAAGCGACTTTGAGAACCGTTATGGAGCTGCACCGGGGCGCTTCCCCCGCCACTCGGCAGCAGTCGGTGCGGTCCTCAGCTTTGCCCTTCCCTTCCTGTCCGAAGACAGGAGGCAATACCTTCAAACGCAAGGTTTCCGGATTAAGTACCTGAGCTACGACTGGACGCTGAACGAGCAATAGCCCCTTTTGACTCCCCGACAAAACCCGTGTCAGAGTACACGAACCTTGTCTACCAGGCTGTCGGTCATCATCCCCACGCTGAATGAAGCTGACCGGCTCCCAGCGACGCTGGCGAGCCTGGGAAGGCATGATGACGTGGAGATCATCGTGGCCGACGGTGGAAGCAGCGATGCGACTCTGCAGATCGCCAGGCAGGCCGGGGTGGGCATCGTCAGTTCCAGACCGGGCAGAGCTTTCCAGATGAACCGCGGAGCCGAGAAGGCACGGGGCCGGTTTCTGATCTTCCTCCATGTGGACTCTCGCCTTCCTGACGGCTACCTCGCCGAAATCGAGACGATTCTGACGATCCCCGGTGTCACGGTTGGCGCTTTCCGTTTTCAGATCGACGCCCCCGGCTGGGGCTTCCGGCTCATTGAGATTTGTACTAACTTGAGAGCCCGCCTTCTTTCAACACCCTACGGAGACCAGGGGCTGTTTCTACAGGCCGGCACCTTGAAGAAGATGGGCAGCTACCGGGAGATTCCGATTATGGAGGACTTTGATCTGGTCCGGCGGCTGGCCCGCTCAGGAAGGGTCGTGATTTCTCCGAAGCCTGCGCCCACGTCGGCGCGCCGCTGGAAGCGTCTGGGGCTTGTCCAAACAACCCTTTTGAACTGGATCATCGTGCTGGCCTACTGGTGCGGTGTATCACCCGTTCGACTGGCCGGGTGGTACCGGGGGTAGGTTGCTGGTTTCTGGTCCCTCAAACTTTTAACTTTTAACTTTCAACCGGTAACCAGGTTAGCGCGTCCAGGCGAGCCAACGCTTGAACAGGTTCTTTACAAACGGCGTCAGGCGTGTCCGGTTATAGGCGTCACCCACTTGTTTGATCGCTTCCGCCTGCGTCGGGTAGGGGTGGATGGTACCGGCAAGGGTGCCAAGACCGGCACCGGACACCATCGCCAGAGTCAGCTCACTGATCATGCTTCCCGCATTACGGGCCACGATGGTTGCTCCCAGAATTCGATCGCTCCCTCTCTCCACGTGGACCTTCACGAATCCCGCCGTCTCTCCGTCCAGAACGGCCCGGTCCACGTCCTTCAGTTCCCGCACAAAAGTCTCAACTTCCAGCCCCTTCTCGGCGGCATCCTTCTCGTACATGCCGACGTGGGCAATCTCGGGATCGGTATAGGTACACCAGGGAACGGTCAGAGCGCTGGTCTTCTTGCGGCCCAGGAAAAGGGCGTTTTGGATCACGATCCTCGCTGTCGCGTCTGCAGTGTGGGTGAACTTGTACAGGTTGCAGATGTCCCCGGCGGCATAGATCATAGGATTGGAAGTTTGCAGGTAGTCATTCACTAGAACCCCTCGGCGCGGGTCATACTCGACTCCGGCTCTTTCCAAACCGAGGCCCTCGACATTGGGCGCCCGGCCAACCCCTACCAGGATCTCATCAAGGGCAATCCGACGAGACTCACCTCCGCATTCGACCTCAACGATCTTCTCGCCGTTCGCAGCGGAAACCGACTTCGTGGAACAGTTCAGGACCAGATGAACGCCGTCTTGGAGTAACGCTCTTTCGACAAGGGCTGCGGCATCCCGATCCTCACGACCGAGAATCTGTGGGGAACGCTGCAGGAGATGTACTTCTGAGCCAAATCGCCGAAAGGCCTGGGCCATTTCGCAGCCAATCGGACCGGCCCCGATGACGCCCAGCCTGGCAGGCAACTCGGTCAGGCTGAAAACACTCTCATTGGTTAGATAGCCCGTCTCTCGGAGACCCGGAATGGGAATACCCGCGGCCCTGGCTCCCGTGGCAATGACAGCGCGCTTGAAGTTCAACACCTGGTCCTCAACCCGAAGCTGATGCCGGTCGATGAACTCGCCCTGGCCAATGAAAACGTCGACTCCCGCCTCGCTGTAGCGCCGTGCCGAATCGTGGCGGCTGATGGACGCTCGAAGCCGGCGCATCCGTTCCATGACAGCTCCAAAGTCCACTTCTGGATCCCCGGGAATACGGATTCCATAATCGCCGGCCTTTCGTACCGTGGCCACGGTCTTGGCTGCGGCAAGAAGACCCTTGGAGGGAACGCACCCCACATTCAGACAGTCCCCGCCCAGAAGGTGCCTCTCCACCAGGGCGACCTTGGCCCCCAGTCCGGCAGCGCCGATCGCTGTGACCAGCCCGGCTGTGCCGGCACCAATAACGACCAGGTTGTAACGCTCCTGCGGGTCGGGGTTCAGCCACTCCGGGGGGCGAACATTGTCTACCAGTAGTTCGTTGTGTTGATCGCGTGGAAGGATCGGAAATCCATCAGAGGATTGCATTTGTTTCACTTCAGAACAGCAGCTACTGAATCCGTTGGTTGAGTGCTTTTCGCGCGATCCGGGTGATGTAGACCGTCACCAGAATCGTCGCTACCAGACCTACAGCATAGAGAAGCAGTTCGCCTGACGTCCGGGACCGATCGGCTGCTCCCAGAGTGGCCAGGTCACCCGCCAGCGATCCAATGTAGACATACATCAGCGTCGCGGGCAGCATTCCGAAGAAGGAGGCCAGAACATAGTCCTTCAACGAAACACGTGTAATGCCAAAAGCATAGTTGAGCAGATTGAAGGGAAAAACGGGAGACAGACGAGTCAGACCCACGATCTTCCACCCCTCCTCGGCGACCCCTCTGTCAATGGCCTGGAACTTCTCGTTTCCTTTGATCTTGGAGGCCACCCAGTCCCGGGCCAAATAGCGCCCGACCAAAAAGGCGGCGGTTGCTCCCAGGGTCGCGGAGACAATCACGACCAGGGTCCCTTTCACAATACCGAAAACAACACCCGCCCCCAGTGTGAGGATCGATCCCGGGACCAGGGCTACCGCGGCAATGACATAGATACCGGCAAAGACCAGCGGACCGATCGCTCCCAGATCACGGATCCAGGTCAGGGCCTGCCGCAGGGCATCCTGCAGGTCATAACTGAGTCCCAGATAGACAAGGCCGGTCAGCAGTATGGTAACTGCCAGCAATTTGAGCACGGAACTTCTGTTCATGATTACCTCAATCCTATGTTCCCAGCTCTCCTTTTGACAACTCAAAGTCCGCTTTGTCTCTCTCGATTCCAAATTTGAGATTCCAATTTGCCCTCGCTGACGCTCGGGTTCTGATTTGGATGGTAATGGACCGAGAGAGGTGATTAACCCAACCGCGGACGCCAGGTCGCGGCCATTCAAGTTCAGCCTGTTTGAGTACAATGGGTAGCTGGCGCCCTTACGTCTGCGCCAACCGAAATGGAGCCTGGCCAGGCGGCCCACTTCCCGGTAGTGAGCCAGGGCAAGAGCGGTTTTCGCACACCAGGCGAAGGAGAGGTTTAGAGATTTGGCAACCACTCGCTCTTTGGCGCAACTGGCGGCATACACAGAGGACCACGTTAAGAGCCTGGACTGGAGGGAGCACATTCGGACCCGGCCCGGGATGTACATCGGAAAACGGGGCGATGGGTCCCAGGAAGATGACGGGATCTATCTCCTTTTCAAGGAAGTCGTGGACAACAGCGTCGACGAGTTCCTCATGGGTGCCGGGAAGAAAATCGACGTGACCGTTGAGAACGGGTCGGTCATCATTCGTGATTATGGCCGCGGGGTTCCACATGGCAAGCTGATCGAATGTGTGGCCCGGATCAACACCGGAGCCAAGTACGATACCGGGGCCTTTTATCGTAGCGTCGGGCTCAACGGCGTGGGCACCAAAGCCGTCAACGCGCTATCCAACAGTTTCATTATCGAGTCTTTCCGAGAAGGCCGGGTCAAGCGCGCCGAGTTCTGCAGGGGAGAACTGATTGAAGAGCATCCACTGCGGCCGTCCCCAGAGCGAACCGGTACCCGGGTCGAGTTCAGTCCGGATCCGGAGGTCTTCCAGAAGTACCGGTTCAAGCCACAGTTTCTGGAAGATCGGCTCTGGAACTATGCCTTTCTCAACCGGGGGCTTACCCTCCACTTTGACGGCCAGGCCATCCTCAGTCGAAATGGATTGCTGGACCTTCTCAACCGCGAAGTCAAGGACAGCGGTCTCTACGCTCCGATCCACCAGGTCAGTGATTCGATCGAGTTCACCCTGACCCACACCGATTCGTACGGGGAATCCTATCTCTCCTTTGTCAACGGGCAGTACACGCCCGATGGTGGCACCCATCAGGCCGCCTTTCGCGAGGGAGTCCTGAAAGCATTGAAGGAGTTCTTCAACAAGCAGATCGAGCCTTCCGACGCTCGCAGCGGAATCGTGGGAGCCGTTTTGGTCAGGATCCACGAACCGGTCTTCGAGTCTCAGACCAAGACCAAGCTGGGCAGCACGCACGTCTCGCCAGGGGGTCCCACCGTGCGATCCTGGCTCGTCGAGCATGTTCGCGACCGGCTGGTCACCTATCTGCACAAGAACTCGCAGACGGCTCGGGAGATTCTCAGAAAAATCCAGCGAAACGAACGTGAACGAAAAGACCTGGCCGGAATCAAGAAACTGGCCCGGGAGAGAACGCGCAAAGCCAACCTTCACAATAAGAAGCTGAGAGACTGCAGACTTCATTTCAATGAGCCACAGAAAGAGGGTTTCGACCGGAGTCAGCTCTTTATCACGGAAGGCGACAGCGCCTCGGGCAGCTTGACGAAGGTTCGCAGTGTTCAGACTCAGGCCGTGTTTTCACTGCGCGGGAAACCACTCAATTGCTTTGGACTTTCCCGCAAGGTGGTCTACCAGAACGAAGAGCTCAACCTGCTCCAACATGCCCTGGGAATTGAAGATGGAATCGAGAACCTGCGTTACAACCACGTCGTTGTCGCGACCGACGCCGATGTGGATGGCATGCACATACGGCTCCTGCTGCTCACCTTCTTTCTTCAGTTCTTCCCCGAACTGGTGCGAAAAGGCCATCTCTACATCCTGCAGACCCCGCTCTTTCGAGTCAGAAACAAGAAAGCGACCTGTTACTGTTACGACGAAGACGAGAAACACAAAGCCATTCTGGGATTGGGCGGTCAACCAGAGATCACTCGCTTCAAGGGCCTCGGTGAGATTTCCCCGCACGAGTTCAAGGACTTTATCGGCGAAAGCATTCGACTCGACGGGGTCCACCTGCCGCCCGGAATGAAGCTCAAGGAACATCTGCGTTTCTACATGGGAAAGAACACGCCGGACCGGAAGGAATTCATTCTCGACAACCTGATCACAGAGCCGATGGATGCCGCACTTGAGACAGCTGAGGTCCTGTCAGAATGACGGTTTCTTCCAAGACGAATCGAATTCCTTCCCCCAACGGAGAGCTGGGAATCCGGGCCACCTACAAAGATTATTTTCTTCAGTACGCTTCCTATGTCATCAGGGACCGCGCCATTCCGCACGCGACGGATGGTCTCAAGCCCGTGCAGCGCAGGATTCTGCACGCTCTCTGGGAGAACGAGGACGGACGCTACAACAAGGTTGCCAACCTGGTCGGGCACTGCATGAAGTATCACCCTCACGGGGACGCCTCTATTTACGCCGCCCTCGTCACCTTGGCCCAGAAGGAGCTTCTCATCGATACCCAGGGAAACTGGGGAAACCCGCTCACGGGAGATTCCGCAGCCGCCGCGCGCTATATCGAAGCCCGCCTGACTCCCTTCGCCAAGTACGTCGTCTTCGCCCCTCATCTGACTGAGTACCAACTTTCCTACGACGGCCGTAATCAGGAGCCGATACTGTTGCCGGTGCGGTTTCCCTTGTTGCTGGCTACCGGCGCTGAGGGGATTGCTGTGGGGATGACAACGCGAATCCTTCCCCATAATTTTCTGGAGCTACTGGAGGCACAGAAAGCCTGGCTGCGAAAGGAAGAGTTTACCCTCTATCCCGACTTCCCCAGTGGTGGTTTGGCCGACGTCACCCAGTACAACGATGGTGCCCAGGGCTCCCGAGTCCGCGTGCGTGGCAGGGTGGAAACTGGAGCGGGTAAGACGCTCGTCATTCGAGAATTGCCCTACGGGATGACCACCGAGTCCCTGATCGACTCGATTCTGAGTGCCAATGAAAAGGGCAAGATCAAAGTGGCCCACATCGAGGACAACACGGCCGAACAGGTCGAGATTTTGGTGACCTTTCAGCGCGGCGTCGACATGGAACAGGCCCGGGATGCCCTTTATGCGTTTACAAACTGTGAGATCAGCCTGTCCTCCAACCCCATGGTTATCCGAAGGGAACGTCCCGAAGACTGCACGATATCGCAGCTTCTGATCGCCTCTACGAAGAAGACCAGATCTCTTCTCAGACAGGACCTCGAGTATCGCCGGGAGCGCCGCATCCAGAAGTGGCACCGGCTCCGGTTGGTACAGATCTTCGTCGAACACCGAATTTATCTTCGAATCGAGGACTGCAGGACCTGGGACGCGGTCCTCTTCGAAATCGATCGAGGACTGGAGCCCCACAAACACGAGCTTCGCAGCGAGGTGACCGAGGAAGACCTGGTATACCTGACCGAAGTCAAGATCAAGCGCATCAGTGCCTGGGATGCTGAGAAGGCGAGGGCAGAACTTGAAAAGATTGACCGGGAACTGGCTGACATCCGTCGCGACCTGCGGAATCTGACTGTTTATACGATTCACTACATCGACCGGCTCATTCAGACCTACGGGGAGGGGCGACAAAGAAGAACCGAGTTGGCGAGTTTTGACACGGTCAAAGCGCAGACAGTTGCTGCCAGGACAGAGAAACTCTATGTCGATCGAAAAGGAGGCTTCATCGGCACCGATCCGAAAATTGGCGAGGAGATTGGCCCCTGCTCTATCCTGCACGATGTGATGGTCGTGCTCCGGGACGGAGGCTTACAGGTCACAAGGATTGATACGAAAAAATATATTGGTGACAATATTATTTATTTACAGCTATTTGAGCATAATGATCGAGAAACAACCTTCAATTCGATCTATGAAGATCCGCGCACCGGAAGGGGCTTGATCAAGCGCTTTCAGGTCGGGGGAGTCACTCGTGACAGGCGATATGAGCTGGGCAAGGCAAAGAGCGGGTCCCGGGTTCTTTTCTTTCGGCCGAGTGGGCCTCGGTTTTGTTATGTTCGTCTACGAAAGAAGCCGCGTATTAAGACCGACCTGTACGTGGACTTCGAGGAGTATGCCGTCAAAGGTCGGGGGGCGGCTGGCATCGTCCTGACCAGGCACAAGATGTCGAGTGCCCGTCAGATCTCAGAGCGCGTCTACTTCGACCGCGTCGGTACTGATGCTGAATCTTCAACGCCAGATTGAAGATTTTGACACCAGAACCCGAAACTCGGAACGCGGAACCCGGAACCCATGTGATACTATTCTGCATCGATCTCATCCCAATTAGTGGGAGTATCAACCACCTATGAAGAGACCAGACCTTGCGCTCTTTGTCGCTCTCTTCTGCTTGGCGGCTTCCCTGTCCCTGGAACAAATGCTCGCCCAGCCACAGAAGCCACAGCCAATTGAGGAAGAAGCCGACAGGCCGGCTGGCCAGACCACGATCCGGGTAGGCGTTCACCAGATCAACGTCGACGTCACGGTGCAGGATAAGAAGGGCAACTTGATCCAGGGCCTGAAGCGTCAGAACTTCAAAGTCTTCGAGGACAAGGTCGAGCAGGAGATCACCAACTTCGCTCCTGTTGAAGCGCCGATGACGGCCGTTCTGGTGCTGGAGTTCAGCAATTATATCAACAAGGTTCTTGGCTACTACTACGGCTGGGAGGTCATCTACGAGGCGTGGCTCGCCGCTCAGACATTTGTACGCGGCATCAGGGAGGGTGACTGGATTGCCGTCGTTGCCTACGACCTCAGGCCCGAGATTCTGGTCGACTTCACTCAAAGCCCGGGTGATGTCTTTACGGCGCTGCGCAGGCTCAATACGCCCGCCTACTCCGAGAGCAATCTCTACGACACCGTGATTGACACCCTGGACCGGCTCGAAGAGGTTCAGGGGAAAGTCTCCATCATACTCGTGACGACTGGACTCGATTCCTTCAGCAAGGCAAACCTGGGAAAACTTCTGAAGCGCGTCAAGAACACGAATGTGACGATCTACGCGATCGGCCTGGCCCAAAATTTTCTGGCCCGCGGGGAGCAGTATCTCCCGGCCACTACGCGAATGGATTTCCTCCAGGGAGAGTCCACCCTCAAGGCCATCGCCAAGTCAACCGGAGGCCAGGCCTACTTTCCGCGCTTCACTGGTGCCTATAACGGCATCTTTCAAAATATCAGCGCTCTGGTCAGAAGCCAGTACTCGGTGAGCTACGTTTCCACGAATCCGAAGCAGGACAAGAAGTTTCGCAAGTTGAGAATCCAGATAGCGGCGGATGTGAATGGTGATGGCAAGCCGGACAAGCTGAAGGTCTTACACAAGCAAGGCTATTACCCTTCCTCCAATTAACTCGAACCACTCCCGGCGATGAGCGATCCATCCATTCAGAACCTGAGAATCCATTTCTACGGTGGCTAGTACTTGCTTGCAGTCCGTGGCTGCTAGCATGCAGATCTTTTTCTGGATCACTGGATTGGAATCTCTTCTACGATTCGCAGCCCGAAGCCTTCCAGGGCGACAAGCTTTTTGGGATGATTTGTCAGGATTCGAATCTCGCGGAGCCCCAGACCGATCAGTATTTGGGCACCCACTCCAAAATCTCGGAAGGAGGCTCCCAGAAAACTCGAAGCATCGCCGCGAGCCCGAGCCGCCAGCCTTTCCACTTCACCCGCAAGCTGCCGATCTTTGTCGGCAAAGCGAAGATAGATGCAGACCCCTCTCCCTTCCGACTCAATCTTTCTCAGTGACAATTCCAGCTCCTGCCCGGCCGGGTCCAGACGGCTGCGAAAGATGTCCCCCAGAACCGATTCCGCATGCACCCTGACCAGAACCGGATCGGGACCGCTGAGGTCTCCTTTGACGAGCGCGAGATGGCGGTCACCGTCGAGTTGGTTCTCAAAAACAATCAACTCGAAACTCCCGTATTCGGACAGAAAGGGTACCTGCTCGACTTTCCGGACAAACCGCTCGTTCTTCAACCGGAACTTGATCAGATCCACGACCGAAACGATGCGGATGCCGTGTAAATCCCGGAATTTGAACAGATCGGGGAGACGAGCCATCGTTCCATCCTCGTTCATGATTTCGCAGATCACACCGGCCGGTTTCAGGTCGGCGATCCGGGCCAGATCAACTGCCGCCTCTGTCTGTCCGGCCCGTTCCAGAACACCACCGGGCCGAGCTCGCAAGGGGAAGACATGCCCGGGACGAATGAGATCCTCGGGCGCCGTTTCCGGGTCGATGGCCGTCAGAATCGTTACCGCCCGGTCGGCCGCCGAAATACCCGTTGACACTCGCTGACGGGCCTCAATACTGACGCAGAAGGCAGTCTCATGCACCGATTCGTTCTGGACCACCATGAGAGGGACTTTCAAGCGTTCCAGCGCCTCACCGGTCATGGGCAGACAGATCAGGCCGCGTCCATGAGTGGCCATAAAATTGATCGCTTCGGCAGTGACATTTTCAGCGGCCATGGTCAGGTCGCCTTCGTTCTCACGGTCCTCCTCGTCCACCACAATGACCATCCTGCCGGCTCGAATATCCTGGAGGGCATCCTCGATCGAATCCAGCTCGGTTCCCGTGCCCAACACTGACGGTGTCGTCATCCTTAGCTCCTGCAAGTCTTTACTGTATTGGAGGAAGTTTCTTGATCCAGCGTAGTGAGGTCTTCTCCGGGTTCACAACCTTGCTCAACTCGGTCACATAAAAAGGTGAGGTGTACCTGATCAAGAGCGGGTTTTCACGGTTGTCAAGGAAAGCCCACTCTCCACGGCGATCGTCCTTCAAAACGACGACAGCGGACGCCATCTCCTCTCCATTGACTACGATCCGGGCATCCTCAGTTCTGAGCGGTGTCATCTTCAACGGCGTGCGGTTGAAATAGATCTTCTGGGTCTTCCCTGTGGTCAGCAGATCGTAGAGAGCCCTCGACAACCAGACAGTTGTCTGGTCCTTTGAAACACTACTGACGCCCACCTGAAAAAGTCCGCTCAGAGTGAAGCGCAGGGACTGATCAACGGCTTTGCGATAGAGCTGGACAGTCCCCTGATCCATTCGGGTTTCCCACTCCATGACGATATCCGGCTGATAGCGTGCCACGCGAATCACCATTTGACTCGTCTTTTCCGCGGTTGTGTTCTGGTAAATCAGGACAGTGTTGGCGTCCATCTCAAGAGACGAGGCCTGAACCCATCCAGCCGTGGCCATCAGAATCGCAGCGAAACCCACCAGAACTCTCTTGACATGCAACTCGACATACTTGCTGATAATGTCGACCTCGAGGTTCACAACATCTGACATCTTGAACTGACCAAAGTTCGTGGCCTCCAGCGTGTGCGGGATAATCGTTACCTCGAACCACTCTTTACCAAGAGCGGAAATGGTAAGGCTCACACCGTTGACCGCGATGCTTCCCTTGAGTGCGCAATAGCGCTGAAGGCTGCCAGGGGACTGAAACCGAAACACTTTCGAGTTGCCCTCCACCCGGATGTCCGTGATCCGACCTTTTCCGTCCACATGACCCTGCACCAGATGCCCGCTCAGAAAATCGTTTATGCGGGCTGCCGGCTCCAGGTTGACGCGGTCTCCTTCCTTCCTGGTCTCCAGGTTGGTCAAACGCAACGTCTCGGGCGTGACCTCCACTCTGAAGACCTGCTCCGAACCTTCCACTTCCACAACGGTCAAACAGATACCGTCTACACTGACACTGTCTCCAACACTAAGTCTGGGGCCCAGTTCAGCACTCCTGACGGTCAAAAACGAGCCTTCGGGACTGCTCTCGATCCGCTCGAGACAACCCTGGGCAACAACAATTCCAGTAAACATGCGCAGGCTTATTCTAACCTAGTGAGGATGGGTCTTGCCGGGTGGAGTTGACGACAAACGACAAAGAGATCGCCAGCAACCCGCGTACGCCGGCAGGGTTGAGGCGGAGCGGCTGTCAGTGCCAGTTCGTATATTCGCCCTGGCCCCGGAGTAGTCAGAAAATGATTCCCCCACTTCTCGTTGCCCTGCGTCCCCGCCAGTGGGTGAAAAACCTGCTTGTCTTTGCTGCTCCCCTCTTCGCCTTTGTCACTGATCCGGGGGAGCTGCTCCGAGTCTTGGGCGCCTTTCTCTCTTTCTGTGCCGTGTCGAGCGCAGTCTATTTGGTCAACGACTGGTTCGACCTCGAACGGGACCGACTCCATCCCAATAAGCGGCGGCGCCCTCTGGCCTCGGGTCAGATCTCCACTTCGGCGGCGATTCTCGTCGCCATCCTCCTGGGCATCGCCGGGCTGGGATTGGCCTTCAGAATCTCGATCTCTCTCGTTCTCGTGCTGGGAGCCTACATTCTGATTCAACTTGCTTACAACCTGGTCCTCAAGAGGGTCTTGATTCTGGACATCATGTCGATCGCCTCGGGCTTTGTCCTTCGCGCGGTGGCTGGAGGGTTTGCAGCCCTGGTAGAGCTTTCGCCCTGGTTTCTCTTCTGTGTCGCCCTGCTCGCCTTCTATGTGGGTCTGCAGAAGCGCAAGAGCGAGTTGGTAAGAATGTCGGACATCGGCGTCACCACTCGGAGAGTCCTCACGGAATATTCCATTCCCTACCTGGAGCAAGCGGAAACAGCGCTGCTGGCAAGCATTCTCATGACCTATGCTCTGTGGACTATCCAGGGAGCTCCAACCGCCTGGATCATGTTGAGCGTGCCATTTGTTCTCTACGGCCTCCTGCGCTATCAGTATCTGTCTGGGCAGGAGATCGTCGAGCGCCCCGAAGAGGTGATCTTTCGTGACCGTCCGATGTTGATCAACCTGCTGCTCTGGAGTCTGACCTGCTTTGCCATTTTGGCGCTTCACCACCTTTAACAGCCATGGTGAAAGTCGCGCGGGCTAGGTATTGAGATCCGGGTGTCATAGGATATGACCATGCCCAACTGGACCTCCCAGACCGCACTCCAGCGGGAAATGTCCGGGCTCGGGCTTTCTCCAACACTGGCTGGTGGCCTGGTGTTGATTGTGGTCGGGCTGGGCCCACTGGCAGTCTGGCTGGTCACGGAGCCGGGGCACCAGAAGTTGTCGATCAGCTTTCTGCTCTTCGCCCCTGCCACGGTGCTTCTGGTGCTGGCATCACACTTGATTCTGAGCCGGCGCTTTCTTCGATCCATCGAAGAGCTGCGCAGCCGCACCGTGCTCGATGATGATGATTTCTCGGCAACTCTCGAGCAAACCAGCCCGCTGAAGATCCTCCCCGAGTTTGCCTCTCTTCTTGTCACCGCAGTGCTGGCCGGCCTCGTGGGTCGGTGGGCTCAGATCATCCCGAGCCAGACGGGTTGGTGGGTTCTCTTGGCCGGATCGGCTCTGGCTATCGGCCTGACGGGTTGGCTCTTCTATGTGAATCTGGCCCGAACGCATCATCTGGCCTTGATTCACCGGTCGCCGGTCGGGCCCGTCACCCTGGCAAGTCACTGGCGCGATCCAGTGGTTCGCTGGAGCCTCGGCGTGGGGCTGCAGCTCACCCTGATCATCCTGATTTCATTTCTGCTTCTGCTCAGGGATCGGAGACTCGCCCTCCTGGCTCTCTTTTTTCTCGCATGCGCACTGGGTTATCTCCTCAACAGGATCTGGGGCTACCTGATTTCCTCGGTTTACGAGTCACGGATTCTATACGCCTTTGTCCTGATCCTCATGACGGCCGGCGTGGGAACCGCCGGGTACCATTTCTTGCAAGGATGGCCCTGGTCGGACGGTCTGTATATGACCGTCATTACGATGACAACGGTGGGCTACGGAGAGACCCGGGAACTGACTCAGCTCGGTCGGGTTTTCACCATGCTCCTGGTGGTGACGTCGATCGGAATTGCCGGGTACGCGATTTCCACTGTGGCGGCTTATGTTGTTGAGGGAGAATTCAATCGAGTCTTTCGAGGTCGAAAAATGGACAATCGAATTGCCAGAATGCGAGATCATATCGTACTGTGCGGTGCCGGCAGAACAGGCCTTGAAATCGCTCAGGAACTGTACAAAACACTGACTCCCTTTGTGATCATCGAGAAGGATGAAGAGGCTTTGCAGCACCTCAAGTTTCTCAAGGAAATCCCGTATCTGCAGGGGGATGCTACCAGGGACTCGGTCTTGAAAAGATCCGGCATCGAGAGAGCGCAAGGACTCCTGGCCGTTTTGCCGAATGACCAGGCGAATGTGTTCCTGGTTCTCACTGTCCGGGCCCTGAACCCGGATCTTCGCATCATCTCCAAACTAAGGGAGGACAACAACCACCAGAAACTGCTCCGCGCAGGCGCGGATGCAGTCGTTCAGACACAGGCGATTGGCGGCCTGCGAATGGCCTCGATGATGATCCGACCCTCGGTTGTCACCTTCCTGGACAAAATGCTGCGAGTGACGGGAGAGACTCTCCGCGTGGAGGAGCTCGCCGCCACTGCCTCCATGCAGGGAAAGACCCTGGGACAGTTGAACTTGAACGAGCGGAGTGGCCTTCTGGTTGTTGCTCTGCAACGACCCGACGAGCAGGAGTACTCCTTCAATCCCCAGCCGGAGACCGAGCTGAGTGAAGGCGACGTGCTGATCGTGATCGGCTCACCTCGCCAAGTCCGGGAAGCCAGGGCAATCTGAAAAGCTCGGTACGTATGGAAGCTTCAGGCCCCTACGCCTGCTCGAAGTGCGGCTGTCCCCGTAGAACTCTGCCGGCAATCAGCAACGCTCCGATCTCGGCCCCGGCAAAGGGATCCCGGAGGGATGCCAGCCCACGCGTCGCGAGTGCCCGATCCAGGCATTCCCGCAGGCACGGACTTCCCACCAAGGCGCCGCCAGCAACCGTAATCAGAGCCTCCCCGGGCACAACGGCGAGCTCTTTGACAACTGCCCGGGCGGCATCCGCCAGATGGCCGGCCGCGTCTTCAAAAAGGCTGAGTGCGACAGCGTCTCCTTCTCGAGCCCCCTCATCAATCAGAGGATAGAGAGAGGCAATCTTGCCCTCCGTCAACCGGCCCTGGTAGAGTTCGTGAACCACCTGCTGGCTGGAACTGACAAAGAGCTCGGCAGCAATTTTCTGACTGATTGACGTGGCGGGTCCCCGTCCATCGATTTCTCGAAGAACCGCCTGCAGACCACGCCGCGCGATGTCGTAGCCACTCCCCTCATCACCCAGCAGGCGCCCCCAACCTCCGACGAGAGCTGTTTTCCCTTCGGGGTTCACGCCGAAAGCTACCGACCCGGTTCCCGAAATCACGATGATTCCGGGACGACACTTCGTGGCTCCCGCCAGAGCGATGTACGCATCAGTTTCTACCAGTACTGTCCGGGCAGGCGTCATACCTCTCAGCATGCCTTCCACCAGGTCCCGGCTCTCGCTGCGTATGACGCCAGCGATTCCAGCGCAGACAACCTCAATGTCTGACCTGGAGAGCGAAGCGTTGGAACAGGCCCCTTCCAGGGTCTTCGACAGAGCCTTCTTGACGGCCAGCGCGCCGTCTTTGAGGATGTTTGAAGGGCCGGTGACCAAGCTTCCCAACACGGTCCCGTGTTCGTCTCCTACGACTCCGGCTGTCTTGGA
Organism: Acidobacteriota bacterium; assembly: GCA_965248635.1. Lineage (GTDB taxonomy): Bacteria > Acidobacteriota > UBA6911 > RPQK01 > CBDAPI01 > CBDAPI01. The sequence goes on from OZ252114.1 coordinate 3,552,833, forward strand.
GCCTCCAGCGTCGATTCCGGCAAGAACTTTCATCGGCTCATCCTGAAACCACCTCTCTCAGAGACCGTTTGACTATTCCCGGCGCAGGCGTCAACCATAATGAGAAATGCAGCTGAGCCCCGTCGACTATATTGTTCTGTTCGCTTACCTCATTGCAACAGCGCTCCTGGGAGTCTGGCTGGGGCGGGGGCAACGGAGTACCAGTGATTATTTCCTGGGAGGCCGACATCTCCCCTGGTGGGCCCTGTCTTTCTCGATTGTGGCTACCGAGACCAGCACTCTTACCTTTATCGGGGTGCCCGCCTTTGCCTATGACCGCAACTTGACTTTCCTGCAGCTCGCGGTGGGCTATGTCATTGGCAAGATTCTGGTCAGCTTTTTTTTGATCCCAGCTTACTTTAAGGGAGAGATTCAAAGTGCCTATGAAATATTGACTTTTCGCTTTGGTCCCAAGGTCAAGAACCTCTCCGCGGGCCTCTTCCAGGTGAATCGAACTCTGGCCGACGGTGTCCGCCTGTTTGCCACGGCTCTGGTGCTTTCTGTGGTGACCCGAATTTCGGACGTGTGGACGGTGGTCATCATCGGGGTGATCACGATTATCTACACCTTTTACGGAGGAATGAAAGCCGTGGTCTGGAACGATGTGCTCCAACTGCTGATCTACATCGTGGGCGCAGTCATCGCCTTCTTCCTTCTGCTCGACCGCATACCGGGCGGATGGCAGGAGATCAGCCTCCTCGCCGCTGAATCCGACAAGTTTCAGATTGTCGATTTCAGCTTTTCCCTGGAGAATCCCTACACGTTTGTCGGCGCCATTCTGGGGGGTGCGTTTCTTGCTTTCGCCACTCACGGAACCGATCAGATGATGGTCCAGCGTTATCTCTCCTGCTCGAGTCGGGCCAAGAGTCAACAGGGCCTGATCCTGAGCGGCATCATCGTACTGGGTCAGTTTTTGCTTTTCCTGGTGATCGGAGTTTTGCTATTCGGCTTCTACGAGCATTTTTCTTCCAGCACTCCCCCGACGGACAGCCAGCGGGTCTTCCCGGTTTTCATTGTTGAAGAAATGCCACGCGGCATCTCGGGACTCGTGATCGCCGCTGTCTTTGCCGCGGCCATGTCGACACTGAGCAGTTCCCTGAACTCCCTGGCTGCTTCCACACTAAACGACTTCTATCGGCCCTATCTGGCTCCCGGCGCTCCAGAAGAACACTACATCAGAATGTCCCGCTTCTTCACGGTGGGCTGGGGAGTGGTCTTGATCGCGGTCTCTTTGCTGGCACGGAACTGGGGCAGTGTGCTCGAGGTCGGCCTGGGCATCACCAGCGTGGTGATGGGTTCTGTGCTGGGTGCTTTCCTGTTGAAGCAATGGACCCGGGTCAGGAGTGAGGCCGCCGGACTTATCGCCATGATCAGCGGTCTGGGAGTGGTAATACTTGTCCACTTGAATGGAGTTTACGCCTGGGGTCTCTTACCGGTTGTTGCCTGGACCTGGTATGTCCTGATCGGAGCATCCACCACGCTTCTGACCGGGATGGCAGTGGAACGAATCGTGAGACGCCCCTGAGGGGAACCCCGGGATTGAGGAAGGACCCTCCACGGTCCGAGCCCTGCCTCCCACGTTTCAGGTCCTCAACGAGAAACGAGGAACGCGGAACTTGGAGCCATCCCCTGAGACGAAGCAGTTGGAGGCACCGCCGACAGGTAGTCCAGGGTCATATTCCCGAACAGTTCCTGTCCGATCAGCGGCAGGCTCGACTGCACCAGAACGTATCCTCCCACCTGACCCGCACTTTCCGGGACCAGTTCCGGGAGAGTTCTAGAGAGGCGCTCACCTGCCTTCAGCACGAATTCCAACCCGCCCGTGGGTAGGCCCCCCGAGCCCATCACTACCATCGCTACCTGGGCATCGGCGAGATTCGGATTGAAGAGAGCAATACCGGTAAACGTCTGATCTCGCAGGTCCTCGGCTGTGGAGTTCGCGACATGGCCGAAAAGGGCTCGATCAAAACCCTGATGCTGGAGCAGAAGCTGTGCACCAAACCGAAACGTACTGGACTCACCGAAAACGACGTCCCCGACCACGCCGGCCCCGTCGGAACTGACAATCAGCGAACCGACACGAGCCGAGACCTCTCCGGTCAGCCCCGGGGCCTGAGCACCTTCGATCTCGACCGCCTGACTGCCCAGGCCCAGCACCTCTGCACCTTCGATCTCAACTGCCCCACCGGGCTGCAGTTGCACAGGATCCAGGGTCTGGATGAATGCCCCATTTTCGGCAACAAGAGGTCAATTCCACACTTCTGGGCTGGTCGGAAAGATTGATCACCCGGACCAACGTCATCAGATCGACTCCTCCCAGGGAGCCGTGGGCCAGTTGCGCTGAATAAGCTGAATCACCTTCCGGGACTCGGGTGGGCGGGTTTCCGAAAAGCGTGTCTCCCACCTGAATCAATGAGAAGGCGATCCCTCCGGGCTCCTCAAACTGAACCACCACATACCCCTGATCAATCCGCTCGATCCCGAAAAGTAGATCCGACTCCCTCTCAGTGAACCCACGGGCCGGAAGATTGATCGGCGTCTGGGTCCTCACGGTCCCATCGAAGCCGACCAGCCGCACGGTCGCCCCCAGTGGCGCGTCGTCCGGGTTGGCGAGATAAAAGTGAGTGGTGGCTGTGAGGGTGCCATTCCCCACCGGGAAAGCACCTTCTCCCTGGTGAACACGACTGAAGACGAGTCGGGTGGCCGGACTCGATTCTGCGATTCCTCCATCCAGCAGGGTGGGGCGGCTTCCCACGCCGTTGCCGATCTGAAAGAAGCTCGAGAGTTCCCGTGAGCTGGTGCGGAGGCGCAGCCACCCTTTCCAGGGAGCAGTGACCGGATCCCTGAACAGATCGCGCAGCAGAGTCGCCAGTTGACCGAAGGGCCCGATCTCCTCCAGAACCGGATTGACGGCCAGAGGCAGGTGCTGGCCGCCGGCCCCCAGGGCTTCCGCAGCAAAAACCGCCGTTTCCTGGGAGTCGTTCCCAAGAGCGATACCGGTAAACCTGGAATCGGACACATCAATCACGGGAAAGAGCAGTTCTTCGGTGGATTCAGGACCGAGGAGGATGATCTGACTCCCGTCCAGGTCAAAGCTCTGACCCAGAAATACTTCATAAACGGATTCAGGACCGGACTCTGCAGGTTGCCTCTGCTGAGACCAGTCAAGCTGTCCGCCGGCAGAGCTGCCGCCCGGCGTGATTCCGACAATCGCCTGAAGCCCCGCATCAGGAGTTACCCGGATCTGGTCGTATTCGAAGCGGACACTCCCGTCGGGGAAGAGTTCCACGGCAAAGGTATTAGGGAGCCCAACGCCGAATGACAGGAACTCGGGAACGTCGATCCACTGAAAGGTCAGGGAGAGGCCATCAAAAACGGCCTGGATATCTCCTTCAAGCTCCGGGGCCGGGTTCAGGTCGGTGAAGAGGGGGGCAATCCGAGGCGGACCGGACACAAAGCGTCCTTCGTCGCGAGGCGTGCTTTCACTGTCGCCCTCGCCAAAGGTTATGTTGCCATCGGAGTTCACAGTGACCCGTTCATAGATTTTGCCAAAAAAAGGAAAAGTGAATCCCTGTGGAAACGCAAACAGCTCCTGGTCGTCATCCGTCAGGGAGGCCAGATCATTGCTCCCTTCGTTGGCATGGAGGAGTACTTCCTCGACCGGCTGTCCTGCCATAGCCAGCAGCAGAGTCTTCTCGGTTGGGTCATCGACCTGAGGAATGCCCGACTCGTTATCCCCGTTGTAGTAGTCCTTGGGGAACTGATCGAAGCGTATCTGGAAGGGACCGACGCCACTTCCCTCGGTGAATGAGGGCTCGATCGGCTCCACGAAAACGACATAGGAACCGGGATCGAGGCCGGGAAGTTCGAACTGGCCAAGTCCTTCCAGCAAAAAGTCTGAGATCACAGAGACCAGCCCGGCTGGCCGCTCCGTCCATTGTCCTTCGGAATCCACCTCGATGGGCATGGCCACGACATTGGCCCCCGAGAGCCCCCCTCCACTACGGCGGAAGACCTGGCCGCGAATGGTAGCCGTCTGGTCCCCAAATCCCTCTACCGGATACATGTACGACAACCACGCCCGATCATCGAACCTGAGTCCTACCGGCCCGGAGCCGATCAAGGGGAACATCACGGGGACAAAGACCCAGTCGCGACGGAGATAAATCCCGAGATCTCCCTGACTGTGATCCAGCCCCAGCAGATGGCCCAGCTCGTGGATAACGACTCGGCGAAACGTACTGGCGACTCCCAGGCTGGCTCTGAGCCCATTTAGAACCGCAAAGCCGAACCCGAAGTTCACCCCTGCAGGAAAGGCGCTGGCAAAGCCGAGAATATTGTTGCTGGAGCCCTCACCCAGCAGATCCTCAATAATCGACCCGTCATGATCGAAGATCACGGGATTTCCCTGCCCCTGGGGCTGGGTGAGAAAGGGAATGTAGTTAGAGACACCCACATCCACCGGCAACTGCTCGCCATCGGCAAAACGGATCGTGGCCGTTTCGATTTCCCACTGCTCCAGCGTAGAGCGGACGAAATCGGCTCCCTGCTCGTTACTGATGGAACCGTCAACCCCCATCGGACCCTGGTCGATGGCAATGATGACCGGCTGGAGAGGGTTCCAGCGTGCAAAGACACCGGGGCCCAGGGGAGCCAGGGGCCCTCCTGCAAACAGTGCCGCCTGTCCGAGAAGAAGACTGAACTGGATGGCGAGCGCCACCAGACCTGGTCCCATCCGGCACCTTCCGCCGGCTGGAGACCGGTCCACTTGAGCGCTCATTGGACCTCCCTGGGGGCCTTGCTCCGCTGATACGCGTCAATGGTGCGAACTGCCTCAGAGAGCGCCTGGAGCGAAATCGGCCCCTGATTCCCCAGAAGCTCAGCCTGGGAATGCTCGAGGCCCATCTTCTGGAGCCGGCTCGGCTCCAGCTCGTGGGTAAGGTTCAAGTTCCTGAAACCGTTCACGATGGCCAACTTCCCTCTCCGGTCTTCGAACACCGAAAACGCTCCCTGCGAGAGACCGATCGGACTTGTCAATCCGATCCTGCAGTCGGAGGCCAGAAAGAGAACCAGATCCTGGCCCTTTCTGAAGGCGGGGAGCCCGGCGATCCCGAATCCTCTCGCGCCGAATCCCTGAACCAGCCGAAAAACAACTTTCTCTCCCTCTACAGTCCCCTTGAGCCCGTCTGTGACCAGGAAAGTGTATTCCACGATTGGGAGGCCATTACTGTGGGTAATCTCCCGGGCCGACAAACAGCGACCGTGAAAAACACGGTTTGAGGCCTGCACCATCTCAGAGAGATTTACAATCTTAACGCTGGTCGCTCTAAGACTGGTCGTTGCTGCCAGAAGTGACAGCGTGGCAGCAAGCCAGGTCGTTGTCATTCTCATTCGTCCCCCTTTACCTGGGCTGTCCGAATCTCATATTCTACCGCGGCACATGGCCGCCTGTTGCAGTCTGCATCACCACATCAGAGACGCCTTTTCCGGGCCGCAAGGTTCATCCGAGGGTGGCGCAGGATGATTGTAGGGTCTCTCATCTGGCTCGTGCTGCTTCCTGTCCAGCTCCTGCTACTGGTCGCGGCTGCGCTGGCTGAGCTCGTTTCTCTCCTCCTGGGAACAATTCGGGGCTCCTTTTCTCTAAGTGATACCCCTCATGATCGTTGCTCGATCGTGATCCTGAATTGGAATGGCCGTGAACTCCTCGAAGAGTGCCTGCCTGCCGTGGTCCAAGCCATCGAAACCGATGGTAGAGACCACGAGATTCTAGTGGTCGACAACGGCAGCACCGACGACAGCGTGGAATGGATTCGACAACATTTTTCCCGCCTACGGATTCTGGAGTTGGACCGAAACCTCGGGTTCGGAGAAGGCAACAATCGCGGAGTGGCGGCCGCCCGGCACAACATCGTGGTTCTTCTGAACAACGACATGGTCGTGGATCCTTCTTTCCTGGCCCCCCTCTTGGAGCCCTTTGCGGACCCCGATGTCTTTGCTGTCAGTGCCCAGATTCTTTTTCCGCTCGGACAACGGCGCCAGGAGACGGGCAACACGGATGGCCGCTTTGAGAACGGCCGTCTTCACCTCAGCCACGAACCAGTCCGGTGGGTTCACGACAAGCGTCGTCTCCTGCCGGTGTTGTGGGCGGGTGGAGGGGCTTCCGCATTCCGGCGAGACTATTTTCTCAGGCTGCAGGGGTTCGCTCCCATTTTCTCCCCCTGCTATGTGGAGGACACCGACTTGAGCTACCGGGCCTGGAGGCGGGGTCTCCGGGTATTGTTTGCCGCCGCAAGTCAAGTTGTCCACAAGCATCGAAGCAGCTCCCTCCGGCGCTTTAACGAGGGCCAGATTGAAGAGATGATCGAGCAACGGAAACTGTGGTACCTGTGGAGGAACTTCCAGTTGTCCTCGCTCCTCTCCCACTTCTTGCTCTATCCACTTGGAGTCGGCCGGGCGATCACGCTGGCCGGTTATCTCCGAGCTCTGACCAGGGCACCCGGAGCTCTTTTTTGGAGAGCCTGTGAACCGGCTCGCCGTTACACCGACCGGCAGTTTCTGGAGTGGGCAAAACGACCGCTGGCCTATTTGAACTTCTTTCACCCCGACCGTCATCGCCAGAAAGAGGGAGTTCCCTCCCGGATTCTCATCGCCAGTGCCTACCTTCCCCACCTGGGCCGGCACGGAGGGGCGGGCAGGGTTTTCCAGCTCTTGAGACGCGTCTCCCGCAAACACCGCCTGACTCTGGTCAGCTTTGTCGAGACCAGTGGTGAACTCGAGCAGGCGGGGCAGGCTGCTCCTTTCTGCGAGCGCCTCGAGACGGTCCTGCGCCGCCAGTTCGAGCCCGTCTCCCCCTACCTCTACGAGCCCTTTGAGGAATTCAACTGTGCCAACTTCCGGGAATCGCTGGAAGGTGTTCTGGCCGAAGAGGATTTCGACCTGGTTCATTTTGAGTGGACCCAAATGGTCCAGTATGCCGATCTGGTTCCGGGTATTCCCAAGCTGGTGACTGAGATCGAGGTTAACTACGCAGCTCACCACAGCCTGGTGGCCGTGGAAACGAAGCCCTGGAAGCGCCTGCGGCGCTACTACAATACGCTCCAGACGCTGCACCGGGAGCTTCAGATGTGCCGCAGAACCGACGCCGTTGTCTGCGTGACCGACACCGACGCAGCATTTCTGGCAGGGTACATCCCCGACTCCAGGCTGCACGTTGTGAACACCGGAGTGGATACTCATTACTTTACTCCGGGAAGTCCTGACCAGATCGAGCCGGACTCGCTGGTTTACGTTGGAGCCTTCCGTCACGAACCCAATGTGGATGCCATGCTTTACTTTCAGCGGGAGATTTTTCCTCTGCTCTTGGAGTCCAGACCCGAAACCCATCTCTACATTGTGGGCTCCTCTCCTCCACCGGAGGTCCGGCTCCTGGGGAACCACCCCCATGTCACAGTGACCGGTTTTGTCGAAGACATCCGGGAGTACTACCATCGAGCACAGGTCGTGATCGTACCGCTCCGCACGGGCGTGGGAATCCGGGGCAAGATCCTAGAGGGCTGGGCGGCTGAAAAGGCCATGGTGGCTACCTCGCTTGCCTGCCTGGGAATCCGGGCCGGCCACGGGGAAAACATCTTGATCGCGGATGACCCGGCCGAGTTTGCCCGCTGGACCCTGGCCCTCCTGCGCAGCCCCGAGCATTGCCGGCGGCTTGGAGCAGCCGGCCGGAAAACAGCCGTTCAGCATTACGATTGGGATCGCCTGGCGGATCAACTCTCCAAAATCTATCAGGGCATTGCCCATGGAAACTCTCAGCAGGAGGGAGAGCAAAGATCGTGAGGACCCCCGCTTCTCTTCCAAGAGAGCAGGAGGAAAGCCCACGGCTCCTGCTGGTGCAGTGCTGTCACCTCCCCCAGTTCTTCTACATGGCGGCTGCGCTGCGTCGGCAGTTTCCGGACACCCCACTGGTCGCCCTCGTCCTACCGTCCGACGACCTTGACTTCTATCTCTCCAGACAAAACCCGTTCTCATTGCTTCTGACTCCCTCCTCGCCATCTATCGAGAGGAGGGACTACTCCCGCATCTTCTTCCCGCTGTTCAACCGCGGATATCGATCGATCAAGAGCGCAGCCCGACGACTCTCGGGACCCGCATTCGAGGTCAACTACCAGGGCCGGACACGCCCGCTCAACGGTGGTCGTCTGGCCCTTTCCATTCTCTATCCTCTGCATCAACCTGATAAGGCCTTCAGAGATTACTTCCTCAACTTTCCTAACCGGCCGCTGGGAGAAAAGGTATTGTTCGTGGAGAGCTGTCATCCCTCTCTGTTGAAAGCAACGGAGCCGGTCTGGCGCGCAGCTCTGCCCGATCCCTGTGAGCTGACCCGCCTGGCCCCGCAGCCATTCCTGAAGGCCCTGCGGCAGCTGAGAGATCGCAGATTTGATTCGGGCATCGTTTTCTTTTCCGGGGAACAGGGTTATTTGGGAATCAAGCTGGTGCCCTTCCTGCTCAGAGTACCCAAGACTATGGTCGTCAACGAGAGTGGCGACTTCTTCTATGCCACCCTTCCGGGTCTCCTTCGGTTTCTTTATCATAGAGTTCGATTCGGTTCTGCGCTCCCCCGGCCGACTCCCAGAATTCTGTTCCTCCAGACAGAGAATTTCGCGAGTTGCCATTTTGCGCTGACCCGCCTCAAGTCAGCTGAGCTCTTCCCGGACAGTGAAATCGTCGTGCTGTGTCGTGAGGAGAACAGCTCCGGCTACAGAAGTGTCGCCGGTGTGGACCGGGTTCTCGAGCTGAGAAAAGGTGCCAGGCTGCACAACTGGCGTACCTTTCGGCGGCTCCGTCTCCTGAATCCGGATATCGTCTCTGCCGTCTTCTCAGGAAGGCCGGTTTTCCGTAAGGCCAAAATCCTTTTTTTCTTTCTCTGTGACCGGCCCGGCCTGATTTTCAACGCTGCCGCGGAATGTTATTTCCTGAGCCTTCGCACATTGCCACGGCTGCTTGCCCGGGAACCATTTCGCTTTGGCGCCGCGGGGGAAGAACCCGGTGCTGAGATCCGGAATGAGGTCCTGCTCATCCAGACAGACTCCACCGAGGCCACCCTGGAAGCACTCCAGCACCTGCAAAGCGGTCAAGCAGTCGGACCAGGGAGAGTCAGGCTGCTGTGCCGGGAAGCGGACCGGCAGCACTTCCTTCCCTGGCTGGAAGAGGCGGACATCACCACCTGGGGACCGGGGATCTCCGCGGATAACCTCAAACAGATGATCAAGGTGGGCAGGATCGACAGGAACGTCGTCACTGCCGTTTTTTCCGGGCGACCAGTTTTCCAACTTCAAAAGCTGGCTTTCTTTCTGCTACCCGCTCGTAATCGCCTGGCATTCAATGAGAATATGGATTGTTTCTACCTCCCCCGCAGCCGCTTCGGCAGTGCCCTCCGGCTGCCCAGTATGCCGGTGTCCCTGCAGGGATCCTCGGAGGGGTGGAAACACCTGCTCCGGCAGACAGCCAAGATTGTCCTCTGGCTGCCCCGCTTTGCCTACCTTCTGGGCTGGCTTACAGTGGAAAAACTGAGGCGTGCAAGGCGTCTAGAGAAAGCGGGACAGAGCAGTCTCAACCAGCGTCCATAGAGCTCTGAACCGGATCGGGCGAGGAATGGAGATGAGTCAACTGCCAGTTCCCATCCTCTTTCTGATAGATCTCGGTCCAGCGCCCATTCTCACGTAAGAGCTGACCGTTTGACTGGTGCGCCAGGAGATACTGGGAGGTAATCCAGGCAACCTCCTCCTTCACCTCGATCTGGATGTTGGAAGTGAAGAAAGTCAGCTCGGCCAGCTTCCCAAAGTACTGCTGCAGCGTGTTCTCGAACGTCTTGAAGTCAGAAAACCGCGGCGGGGGCACGGTGTTGAAAACAACTGCGTGTTCGGCGTAAATATTACGAAGACCCGACAGGTCTTTCTGCTCCCACGCTTTGACATGTCTTCGATGCAGATCGAGCAGGTGATCTCTTGGGTTATTCCGCATAAGTTATTAAGGGCCTTGATCTTAGCAGAATCGGACCCTGCATTTCAAATTCCCCGACAAACGGACTGCCAACAGCAGTTGACAGACATCTTCATGAGACCCCCAACCTCAAACCTGGAACCCGCAAAGTGGAACCTGGAAGGTTCTGTTAACATACACCGAACAGTTCAAAGGAGTTGGCAATGCCTTCTTTATGGTCTGGCTCTCTCACTTTTGGCCTGGTTTCGATCCCGGTTCGACTCGAGGTTTCACGGCGCAGCCAGAGATTGAGTTTCAACCTCTTGTGCCCCGACTGTCTGGGGCGCATCAACCAGGTCCCGTACTGCCCTGCCTGTGATCAAGATCGAGAGCGCTCGGAGCTGAAGAAGGGCTACCAGTATCAGAGAGATGAATACGTCGTAATGGAGCCCGAGGATTTCATGAAGGCGGAAAGCAACGCCTCACGCAATATTGAGGTGATCGCCTTTGTAGAAGCCGAGACGTTGAAGCCCGTTTTTCTGGCCCGCACCTATTACCTGGTGCCGGAACCGGAGGCCGAAAAGGGCTACGCTCTGCTTCACAGGGGTATGCAGGAAACCAACAAGGTCGCCATCACACGGTTCGTCATGCGCGGAAAGGAGTACATCGGTGCCGTCAACTTTGCCGATGGAGGCCTGATGATGCACATCCTCTTCCACCAGGGAGAGTTCAGACATGCCAGAGACGTCGTTCCGGAGCTGGATGTCGAAGTTTCCGGCAAGGAACTGGATCTCGCCGAGCAGATTATCGAGAACATGTCTGAGGACTTTTCCGAAGATATGCTCAGCGATAAATACAGGAAACGTCTTCTCGACATCATCCAGCAAAGAATCGACGGGAAAAGTGTGGTTGTGGCCGAAACAAAAAAGCCGGCCAAGGTTGTGGACCTGATGGAGGCCCTCAAGAAGAGCCTCGATGCGACTTCCCGGGAGAAATCCGGGGAGGACGTGCAAGCAAGCCAAGCGAAGCCGACAAGACGACGCAGACAAGCATAGTACTCACTTTCCGATGCTCAAACACTTCAGCCGTGAGCAGGCTGCCAAGATTCTCGAAATCCAATCGGGCCGGCTCCGCTACTGGGACCGCATCGAGTTAGTGAAACCAAGCATCAGGAGAGGTGGAGGGTTATTCTATGACTTCCAGGATCTGATTTGTCTTAGAACAGTAAAAAAGATTATTGAGAAGGGCGTTGCAGCGACTCACTTGACCCGTAGTCTTAAGTCTCTGATGAAGCGTTTCCCGGATGGCGAACGGCAACTCAGCAGTCTCCGGGTCTTCGCGCTGGGAGACCGTGTCATTGCGGGGCTCGGTCACCAGCTGGTGGACAGTCTTTCGGGACAATACCTACTCGACCTTGACTGGAACAAGGTTCGAGGTGAGGTCCAGGAGCGGGTAGACAGCTTTGCAGCGACGAGGGGAGCAGACGAGTGGTACGAAGAGGGTATCCGCTGCCATTCTGATCCAGCCACTCACGAACACGCCATGCATGCTTTTCGGCAGGTCATCAAACTGAACCCCGGGCATCGGGAGGCTCTCGCCCATCTGGGTACGCTCTATTACAAGCGGCGGAGATACGGGGAGGCAGAACGCTGTTTCGTATGCGCCCTGGAAATTGAGCCTGACGATTCGAGTGCACTTTTCCAGCTGGGTCTCATTTTCGAGGAGAACGGGAAGCTCAAGAAGGCCCTTTCCTGTTACGAGCAGGCCCTGGAGTCGGAGCCCGGGTTCCCGGAAGCCCATTCCCAGCTGGCGGGAGTTGCGGAGACGCTGGGAGACTTCCAGAACGCGATTGATCACTGGGAGGCCTACCTCCAATTCGATCGGATGAGCCTGCACGGGCGAATCGCCCACCGGCGAATTCAACTACTCAGGGGAGAATTAGGGAAGAGGTAAGCGTCGGGCTTGAGATTTGCTCTTCAGCACGTATGCGGCTAGACACCGGAGCGCCACATGATCAGCCACGCCATGGAGGACTATCTCAAGGCGATCTATCTGCTGGGCCAGGATGAAGGGAAAGTGTCCACCTCCAGGCTGGCCGAGAATCTGGAGTGCTCCGCCGCCAGTGTAACCAACATGCTCCAGAAGCTCGCCTCCTTGAAGCTGGTACAGTACCGACCTTATCAGGGTGTCGATCTGACCGAGGCCGGTGCACGCGTTGCGCTGGAGGTCATCCGCCATCACCGGCTGATTGAGCTCTATTTGAAAGAAGTGCTTGGTTACAGCTGGGACAAGGTGCACGCAGAAGCCGAGGAACTCGAACACGTGATGTCGGAGGAACTCGAGGAGCGGATCGACAAGGCACTCGGGTATCCCACCCGGGACCCCCACGGCCACCCAATTCCCGGGAAAGACGGCACGATGGCCGACGAACGGCTTCCTTCGTTGTGGGAAGTACAGGAATTGACCCATGTCATCGTGGCCCGGGTGGATGACCGGGATGCTTCTGTCCTGCGTTACCTGGACTCACTGGGGATTCATCCTGAAGTAGAGATTCGCGTCCTGCAAAAAGCCCCCTTTAATGGCCCCGTGCTGATCAACCTGAACCGTGCGGAGCACAGTCTCAGTGAAGAACTGGCTCGCCAGATCTTTGTCAGAGTCCAATGAAGATTCCACCGCGAGATGATGGAGGTCTTCGGCTGCGAATGCTGTGCCGGCTATGGACTCACCGAGACCAGTCCAGTGCTCACGGTTGCCAAGCTGAAAGACCACCTGCGGGATCTGCAGGAAGATGAGCAACTCGAGCTCATGTAGAAGGCCGGCTACCCGGTACCCGGAGTGCAGTTAAAGCTGGTGGATGATGCCGGCAACCCCGTCCCCTGGGACGGAGAGCAGGTGGGCGAGGTGGTTGTCCGATCCGATACCGTGCTGGAAGGCTATCTAAATCGACCGGAAGCCACCCGAGAAGCCTTCCAGGGTGGGTGGTTCCACACGGGCGACCTGGCCACCGTCGACCCCAATGGCTACGTACAGATTGTGGATCGGAAGAAGGACATCATCATCAGCGGAGGAGAAAAAATCTCTTCGGTCGAAGTCGAGAAAGCCATCCTGGCACATCCGGGGGTCCTGGAATGTGCCGTGATTCCGGTACCTGACCCGCAATGGGGTGAAGTACCCAGGGCACTGGTGGTTCTCAAGTCCGGAGCCAGTGTGAGTGAAGGCGACCTTCTCGAGTACAGCCGGAAGAGGCTGGCCGGCTTCAAGATCCCCAAGAGTGTCGACTTCTACGAGGAGTTTCCGAAGGGTGGCACCGGAAAGATCCTGAAACGGACGCTGCGAGAGAGATACTGGCAGGCTGAAGTTCGGCGGGTGCATTAAGTTCCTCGTTCCTAGTTCCTCGTTCCTCGTTCCTGGGCCCTGGACAACACCTTTTCAACCCGGCCGGCCCAGTCGCCGCGGCGGACGATTTCAGCAGGAGAAACCGTCAGATCGACCACCGTCGAGGCTTTCGAATCGATCTCCTCCCGGCTCAGCAGGAGCAAGTCGACGGAGTTCTCGAACAGTTTTTTCAAGTCCTCAGTCGACTGTGGGACGGCTTCTCCCGAGCGGTTGGCGCTGGTGGAGAGCAGGGGCCGGTCGAGGGCTCGGAGCCAGCACCGCAAGAAGGCGTCTCGCGGACATCTCATCCCGATCTTCTGCTCGGAGCCAACCACCGGTGGGGGCGCGTCCGCACCGGCCGCAAACAAAAAGGTTACAGGTCCCGGCCACAGTGGCTTCAGTTGCTGAAAGTCTCTGGGAACCGTCACCGCCAGCGAGTTCACCCAGCCCGGCCCCGGAATCAGCAAGAGAAAACCCTTTTCTGCACTCCTGCCCTTAATATCCCGGATCCTCCTGACTGCCTCGGGCCGCCTGGGATCACAGGCCAGACCATGTACGGTATCCGTTGGCGAGAGCACCACGCCACCCTTTAGGATCACGGCTACAGCGGCCTTGATGACATCCGGGGCCGGCTGCCTTGTGTCAACAAAGAGGAACTTTCCCATGCCACTAGGTTAACAACTTAGGAGTTGAAGCTCGAAAGTTGCAAGTTCGAAAAACGAGGAACGAGGAACGAGAAACTACTCCAACCCGGCCCTCAACCAGGAACTCGACGTGAAACATGGAACCTGAACCGTGCAATCTGGAATAATCTCCTCCATGGCCGACTTGCGGGCGGATCTCGAGAAAATCTACACGTCTGCGCTGGCGGCCGCTGACCCTTACACCTCGGTCCTGGACAAAGTCACACTCCGGGGAGACGTCCTAAGCGTGGGGGGACAGTGCTATTCCTTGAACCGGTATCGTCGGGTCCATCTGCTGGGCGCAGGTAAGGCCAGTGCCGCCATGGCCAGGGCTGTCATTGACCTGCTGGGCCAACGTCTTCAGGGAGGCGTTCTAGTGGTGCGAGACCTGCCTGGCGAAACAGTTCCAGGGCTAAAGATTCTTCAGGCCGGCCATCCCGAGCCTGACGAAAGGGGACTGGAAGCCTCTCGACAGTGGATCCAATACCTGGAGCACGAACTGTCTGGGGAGGATCTGCTGCTGGTGTTGCTGTCGGGCGGGGCTTCGGCCCTGCTTCCTGCACCTGTCGATCCGATCTCTCTGGCTGACAAGCAGGAGACGACACGAAGCCTCCTCACCTGTGGCGCCACAATCCACGAAATCAACATCATCCGAAAACACCTGAGCCGGCTCAAGGGAGGGCGCCTTCTGAACCACAGCAGAGGGGCTGCCGTCGTCACCCTGCTGGTATCCGATGTGGTCGGAGACGATCCCTCCACGATTGGCTCCGGGCCGACCTCTCCTGACCCTTCCACCTTTGCCGACTGCCTGCAAGTGATTTGGCGCTACCAGATCACTTCCCGGATCCCTGAGAAGGTACTTCAATACCTGCAGACGGGCGCCAGATCAGGGGAATCTTTCGAGACTCTGAAGGAAACGAACCCTCGCTCACGACGGGTCCAGAACTGCCTGGTGTCCAGCAACCGTAAGAGCCTGCAGGCCGGCGCCCAGGAGGCCGCCGCCGTCGGCTACCAGCCACTGATCCTCTCGTCGTCGATGCAGGGAAATGCCGCCGATCTGGCTCGATTCTACGTGGCTATGGTCACCGAGATCCTGGCATCCGGCCACCCCCTTGCGGCCCCCTGCTGCCTGCTCTCAGGAGGAGAAGCGACGGTTCGAGTGACGGGCGCGGGGAAAGGAGGGAGAAATCAGGAATTTGCCCTCTGGTGTCTGCACGAAACAGAGTCCTGGGAGGCCCAGCCAGTGCTCTTCGCCAGCCTCGGGTCGGACGGCTCGGACGGACCGACAGATGCGGCCGGAGCTGTCGTTTCTCCGGCCACCCGGGCCAGGGCTCGAGAGCTGCAACTCGACTCAGGGGAGTACCTGCACAGCAATGACTCGTACCACTTCTTCCAACAGCTCGACGACCTGATCATGACAGGGCCCACCGGAACGAATGTGATGGATTTTCACTTTGCCCTGGTCGGTGACAAATGAAAACTCGAAACCCGGAACCCGGAACAAAACAAGCTGTCAATCAGCTGTCAGCTCGTCGGCTCCTCCTATCAGCTCGAGCAACTCACTGAGATATCTGCCCAGCGGGGCGATGTTTCGATCCAGTCGGTTCCAGAAGGCGGTGAGGCCCAAACCCACCGTGTGGCTGACAATCTTGGGCGCCAGAACCGGGCTCACGAACCATTTCCCTCTGTGACCGTGGTCGACTGCATTGCCTGGCCACTCACAAGTGCCAAAAATGCCTGTCCGGCCCGGCTGAGTGATCGCTTCTTTGGATACACCAGCCGTATGGGGCGCTCGACCTCAATCTCCTTGACCCGCACTTCGCAAAGCGTTCCCTGGCGGATCTCGTGTCCCACACACATGCGCGGCAAGAAGGCAACACCTTCATCGGCCTGGACCAGCTTTCGAATGCTCTCGATCGTCGGCATTTCCACCCGCATGTGGAGAGGGACCCCATGCTCGTGGAACCGCCCAATGACGATCCGCCGGTAGGGAGAGACCACATTGTGTGCAATGAACGTCTCCTCCCCAAGATCCTTGATGGACACTCTGTCCTGCGAGGCCAGCCGATGCTTCGGTGACACCACAAAGGCAAGGTGATCGGTGTAGATAACGGTGGTTCCCAGAAGCTCGTCCATCGGATCGTAACTGATCACACCCAGCTCCAGGTGCCCCTGCAGGATTTGATTGGGAATCTGGCTGGAGCGGGAGCGCCGGACTCGGATCCGAATCTTTGGATACAGCCACCGGTATCTCCTCAGGTGGCGAAGAAGGTAAAGGATGGACGATTCATTGGCTCCGACACTCAGGCGACCAGCCGAGAGGTTGCGCAGTTCCTCGAGCTCGTCAACCAGCTTTCGCTTCTGAGCATCGAATCCTTTGGCGTATTCCAGAACCACTTGACCTGCGTCTGTCAGTACGAGCTTCCGGCTCGTCCGGTCAATCAACTTGTAGCCGATCTGATCCTCCAGCCTTCGAACCGCCAGTGACACGGCGGGCTGCGTCCGCAGGATTTTTCTGGCAGCCCGCGAAAAACCCCCCTCTTCGATAACGGTTCGAAAAACTGACAGGGCTGAAATGTCAAGATCTTGAGGTTTTAGTTCGCTCATTGGCCGAATATACAATAAATTATTTTAATACGTAAGTAGATAATTATAAATTTGATTAGAGAAGAAACTTGTTCCATACTGGGGCTTATTGTTTCCTGAAAGGAATGGTCTGATGAGGCATACAGGTGCGCATGTCCTGTGGGAGGCGCTGATCCAGGAGGGAGTCGAGCTAGTATTCGGCTACCCGGGAGGAGCGATTCTGCCCGCCTACGACACGATTCTGGACTACCCCATTCGGCACGTACTGGTTCGCCATGAGCAGGGTGCTGCACACATGGCAGACGGATACGCACGTGCTTCCGGTAAGGTAGGTGTGGCTGTAGCGACCTCGGGACCTGGAGCCACCAATCTGGTCACCGGGATCGCAACGGCCATGCTGGATTCTTCCCCGATTGTCTGCATCACGGGCCAGGTGCCTTCCTCGCTGATCGGGCGAGACGCTTTTCAGGAGGTCGATGTCACCGGCATCACGCTGCCGATTACCAAGCACAACTACCTGGTCCATGAAGCCGATGAGATCGGCCATGTGCTCAAAGAAGCCTTTCACATTGCCCGCTCGGGAAGGCCCGGCCCGGTGCTGGTGGACATCACCAAAGATGCCCTGCAGACGGAGACCGACTGGGAGTGGGACGATTCAGAAGTCACGCTTCCAGGCTACCGGCCTCGACACGAGACGCTTCCCGAAGAATTCGAGCACGCCATCGGCTTGATAAACGATGCCAAACGACCGGTCATTCTGGCGGGTCAGGGCGTGATCAAGTCAGGCGCAACGGAACTCTTGATCCAGTTCGCGGAGAAAACCCGGATCCCGGTGACGCCGACTCTGCTCGGTCTGGGAGGGTTTCCGGCATCTCATTCACTGAACCTGGGGATGATGGGGATGCACGGTGAAGCCTGGGTGAATACCGCCATTCAGGAATCCGATCTGCTGCTGGCTTTTGGCATGCGATTCGATGATCGGGTAACCGGCAACATCGCGACTTACGCCCCCAATGCGTGCAAGATTCATGTTGACATCGACCCCTCCGAGATACACAAGAATGTGCGGGTGGATGTGGGAATTGTTGGTGACCTTCGAGAGACACTCGAATATCTCCTGCCTCTTGTAGCGGAGGGGCATCGGGCCGCCTGGATCGACCATATCCAGGAACTCAAGGGAGATGTGGCTGTTAGAGACATTCAGTTTCTGCCCGACAGCGGCAATCTCTGGGCAGCTCACGTGATTAACGATCTCTGGAATCTGACCAAGGGAGATGCTCTCATCGTCACGGATGTCGGCCAGCACCAGATGTGGGAGGCACAGTACTACAAGCACGAAGAACCCCGTTCACTGATCACTTCGGGCGGACTGGGGACGATGGGCTTTGCTCTCCCGGCAGCGATGGGCGCAAAACTGGCCTGTCCGGAGAGAGAAGTCTGGGTCATCGCCGGAGATGGCGGCTTTCAAATGACCGCAGCGGAGCTTTCCACAATCGCTCAGGAGGAGATCAAGCTGCACGTGGCCATCATCAATAATGGGTACCTGGGCATGGTCCGTCAGTGGCAGGAGTTTTTCTATGAACGACGCTACGCGGCAACTCCCCTGCTCAATCCGGACTTTGTGAAGTTGGCGGAGGCACATGGATTGAAGGGCCTTCGTGTTGAAGAGCGCAGCGAGGTGGAGGAAGCCGTCCGTGAAGCCGAAGCCCACGACGGGACCGTCGTCATCGACTTCCGGGTGGAGCAGGAAGACAGTGTCTATCCCATGGTTCCCGCGGGAGCCGACCTGGATGCCATGATCAGGAGGCCTCGAGAAACCGTCCTGGCGGACCGGGGAGACACAGAATGGTAGGAGAACCGCAGTCACCTGCAGCCGGGACAACGCAGCATACGCTGGTCGCATACGTTGAGGACAAGCCGGGTGTTCTGAACCGGATTGCATCGTTGTTCAGGCGCCGGGACTTCAACATCGAGTCGCTCAATGTGGGAAAAAGCCACCAGCCAGGTGTCTCTCGGCTGACGATTGTGATGCGGGGCGACGATGTCACCGCCCGGCGGGTTGAGGCGAACCTGTATAAACTGGTCAATGTCTTGCGGGTGGTCAATCTCACCGGTAAATCACCAGTAGAGCGAGAACTGGCTTTGATCAAGGTTACCTCCAATACCGAGGTACGAAAAGAGATCCTTCAAATCGCTGAGGTTTTTCGTGCCCGGGTAGTGGATATGGGGACGGAAGCCATTGTCCTCGAGATCACCGGCACGCCCAGCAAGATAAGTGGTTTGATTGAAGTTCTGGACCCGTTTGGGATCATCGAGACCGGCCGCACCGGGAGACTTGCGATGACCCGAGGAGCGGAACCACCCCCTCTGGATCCTCAATTCGTGCCTGCTCATGTGCCGGCCTCAAAGCGCGTCCAAAACCTTCCTTCAGAGTGAACAAAAAGGAGTCGAAACAAATGGCGAAAACGTACTATGACGCTGATGCGGACCTGAATCTGATTCGTGCCCGAAAAGTGGCGATTATCGGCTACGGATCTCAGGGCCACGCCCACGCCCTCAATTTGAACGACAGCGGCGTGCAGGTCCAGGTGGGACTCAAGGCCCAGAGCCAGACCCGCGAACAGGTTACCAGAGATGGTCTCCAGGTTCGGTCAGTATCGGAAGTCGCCGAATGGGGTGATGTGATTGTCCTGCTCGCTCCAGACACGATTCAGCCCCGCATTTACACCGAGCAGGTGGCCCCTCATCTTGGCCCCGGCAAGACCCTCATGTTCAGCCACGGCTTCAATATCCGGTATGGGACCATCGACCCTGCACCGGAGGTCGATGTCTCCATGGTAGCTCCCAAGAGTCCCGGACACCGTGTGCGCGAGACTTACCTGTCCGGAGAAGGAACGCCTGCCCTGCTGGCAGTTCACCAGGATCCCAGCAGTCAGGCCGCGGCCGTGGCGCTCTCCTACGCCAGCGCCCTGGGTTGTGCGCGGGCCGGTGTCATCGAGACGACCTTCTCCGAGGAAACCGAAACCGATCTGTTCGGGGAACAGGCGGTGTTGTGCGGGGGTGTCAGCGAACTTATCAAGGCGGCTTTCGAAACCCTCGTTGAAGCGGGATATCAGCCCGAGATTGTCTATTTCGAGTGCCTCCACGAGCTCAAGCTGATTGTTGATCTCATGTACCGCGGTGGCTTGAGCTATATGCGCTACTCCGTGAGTGACTTGGCTGAGTACGGCGACTATGAGAGCGGTCCCCGAGTCATTGACGAGCATGTCCGAGAAACCATGGGGCAGATTCTTGCCGAGGTGCAGGACGGGTCTTTTGCCGAGCGCTGGATTCGCGAAAACGAAAAAGGACAGCCCAAGTTTCGAGCTCAACGTCAAAAGGATCGATCGCACCTGATTGAGAGTGTGGGACGTGAGCTCCGAAGTCGCATGACTTTTCTGGATCCAGTGGAGATTCTGCCCGAGAAAGAGCCCGTCTCGGACTAAATCTGCGTCATGAAAGTGAGATTCTGGCTTCTGCTGTCGGTCTTCTCGCTTCCCCTGTTCGTTGCCCTCGACACGTCTTCCATCTGGGATGCGAACGAGGCCTTCTACGTCCAGACCCCCAGGGAGATGCTGGAGAGCTCGAACTGGCTGGTGCCCCACTTTAACGGGGAGCCCCGGCTCAACAAGCCGCCCCTCTCCTACTGGTTGGTGGCCAGCCTGTACTCTCTCTTCGGGGTGTCGGTTTTCTGGGAACGCCTCCTCACAGCCCTCTGCGGGGTAGCAGCGATTGTGGCTGTGTTTCGACTTGGAATACAGCTTTTTTCCGCACCCGTGGCAGTGCTGGGCGCCGGGATCTTTGCAACCACCTTCCGCTTCCTGATTCTGTCGCGCCGTGCTCTCATTGAGATTCTCCTGCTGGCTCTGCTGCTGTGGACGCTGGTGTATCTCTTTTCCTGGTTGCGCTCGGGGAGATCCGCCTATCTCTATGTGGCTTCCATTTTGCTGGGACTCGCTTTCTTGACGAAGGGACCCCTGGTACTTCTGCTACCTGTCATCTTTGCTGTGTTCCTGAGAGTCTCCCGCCGAGCTCACCTGCTCAGGAAGCCTGCTCTGCCGCCAGCCATTCTGCTCTTTTTGGTGGTAGCCGGCTCTTGGTTTGCAGCCCTGGGAATCATTCACGGATGGCAGCCCGTTGCAGCGTTCTTTCTCGAGGAGAACCTGGGTCGCTATGCCTTTCTCGACTATGGCCCACGACGAGGGCTCGAGTACTACCCGCTGGTGTTCCTGGGTGATTTCTTTCCCTGGTCAATCCTTTTTCTGGTTTCTCTGCCCTGGTGGCTGAAGCGCGGGCAGCTGGGACAAAAGGCCAGGTTGTCGATGTTGTTCCTGGGCCTCTGGATCGCAGCCTGGATGGTGATTTTCTCGATCTCCCACAACAAACAGGAGTACTATATCCTTCCCGTTTATCCAGCAGCCTCTCTGTGGCTGGCCCGCTATCTCCAGGCCCCCCGCTACGACCGTCTTGGGTCCGTTCCAGCCAGCCTGATTCTGTTCTTTGTCAGCCTGGCTCTTCCTGCTGCAATGAGCACGCTTGTGGGCCCGACTCCCCTGTGGTGGCTGCTGGCACTCCCCGGCTTCAGCTTTGCTGTGTTCCTGGTACGCCGTCACTTTGGAGCATCGGTCGTTTCTTTGAGCCTGTTCTTCTTCCTGGCATTTCATTTACTTTCCGGTCCACTGGAGAAATACCGTCCGGTTCGCAAAGTGGCTCGACAGATCGAGATACTGGAAGAGGACCGCGAAGAACCATTTCGGGCAGGTTACCTGAGAATAGCGAGCCCCAGCCTGGCCTTCTATCTGAACCAGCCCATACTCGAACTATTCGAACTCGATGAGGCAGTAGCCTGCCTTTCCTCGACGACCAGAACCTACCTGTTGGTTGACGAATCCGACCTGGAGGCACTCAAGGTTCAAGCCGGTTCCCACACCTACGTGGTTGCAACATCTCCCAGGCTGAGCACCAACTTCCGTTCCTTCCTGCAGGCACTGAGATCAGACCGGTGGAGAACCAGGGACACCTGGCTGAAGCAAGTGGTCCTGGTTTCCAATCAGCCGACACCCTAGGGAGTTACGGGTTCCGAGTTCCGCAGATCACCTCAGAACCCGGTGTATACTCGGGAGGAAAATGGTGGATCCTCTTCTCTTGTTGGCCGGTTTTCTTTTCATGATGGTGTTCAACTGATACTGTCGGGGCTTATGTGCGAATTGATAGCTCGTACATACCACGAGTCACAGGACAAAAAGACCTACATCCCTCGAAGAAACAATCGGCAATCAATACACTGAGACCCCATGGATCCCCTGATTAAGACACTCATTGAGTTGACGCAGAGCATTTCGGATTGGCTGTGGGGAGCACCGATGGTGATTCTCCTTTTCGGGACCGGTCTTCTACTGACAGTCCTCTCCGGCTTTGTGCAGCTGCGAAACTTTGGGAAAGCTTCCCGGATGGTGCTCTCGGGGGCAATCGGAAAGGCCCAGCCCGAGAGTGAAGGAGAGGGAGACATCAGCCCCTTCCAAGCCCTGATGACCGCGCTCTCTGCGACCGTCGGTAATGGCAACATCGCAGGAGTCGCCACAGCGATTGCCAGCGGCGGGCCGGGGGCGGCCTTCTGGATGTGGATCACCGCGGTGTTCGGGATGGCCACCAAGTACGCCGAAGCCGTGCTGGCCATTCAATTCAGAGCCCGTATGGCAGACGGCACCATGGCCGGCGGTCCCATGTATTACTGCCGATATGGCATTGGAGGACGTCTAGGAGCCTTTCTGGGAGGTTTTTTTGCGATTTGCGGGGGAATTACAACCCTTTTCGGCACCGGGAACATGTTTCAGTCACAGCAAATTGCACTGGCTGCCGAGCAACAGTGGGGAGTTCAGCCGTGGATCATGGGCCTCTTGATCAGCCTTCTGGTAGGCCTCGTGATTCTGGGTGGAATCAAGAGAATCGGCGCCGTGGCCGAACGCCTGGTGCCTTTAATGATCCTCTTTTATTTCGGTGGGGCAATGCTTGTGATCCTCACCAATCTTCCCCAGGTGCCCTCAGCGATCGTCATGATCTTCCGGTCCGCCTTCAGCCCTCAGGCAGTGTTCGGTGGAGCCATTGGAATCTCAATTCAACAGGCCATTCGTTTTGGAGTGGCCCGCGGGCTCCTCTCCAACGAATCCGGCCTGGGGAGCGCGGCCATTGCCCACGGAGCGGCCAGGACCAGGTTTCCGGCTGTTCAGGGCAGTATCGCGATGATGGGAACCTTCATTGACACAATCATCGTTTGTTCGCTGACGGCCATCACGATAACCGTCTCGGGTGCCTATGAGAAGGCGACTTTTCTGGCCGGGGAGCAAGGACTGGGCGACTCCAATCTGACGGTCGAGGCCTTCAACCGGGGAATGCCGGACCCGATCTCGGGCTGGGGAGGCAACATTGTTGTCTTCGCTTCGCTGATCTTTGGATTCACAACTCTCATTGGCTGGAGCTATTACGGGCAGATCTGCTTCGAATACCTGTTTGGGATCGACATCGTCAAACCCTACCGGGCAGTTTTCGTAATTCTCCTCTTTGCCGGAGCTCTCTTCACCGGCCCCAGCGCTCCTATCGTTAAGAACGTCGGTGATATCTGCAACGCTTCCATGGCCTTTCCAAATCTTATCGCTCTGGTTTTCTTAAGCGGTGTCGTGGCTCGAGTGACGCGCCAGACCTACGCAGCAGGTGATCTTCGAGCAGTTGAGGTGAAACCTCCGGAAGTGGAAGACTAGGTCGATGCACGGGCCCACGGAGCTGGAGCACAGGACGGCAAATATGTCGGAAACGAAGACCGATCTTTACGAAGAAATGGTTCGCCTCCGCCGGCTTGGAGAACCGGCGGCCCTGGCGACCATCATTCGACGGACGGGAAGCACCCCCCGCAAGGATGCCGCCAAGATGCTCATTCGCCAGGATGGGACCTCGATCGGATCGATCGGTGGAGGATGCGTTGAGGCACAGGTCTGGGAAACCGCGTCCGAGGTGATGAAAACGAGCCGAGCTCAGATCCTTGAGTACCGGATGACTGATGACGATCTCGAGGAAGATGGTCTGGTTTGCGGCGGTCTCGTGGAAATTTTTGTGGAGCCCATTCTGACAAGACCTCAACTGGTTGTTCTGGGAGCCGGGCATGTAGGGCAGGCCATCGCCCGGATTGCGACCAGAATCGACTTTCGTGTCACTGTCATTGATGACCGCGATAGCTTTGTGTCCGAAGAGCGATTCCCGACAACCGAGAGACGAATTGCGCGACCCTACGATCAGAGCCTGGATGATCTCAATCTTCCCGCCGACAGTTTCATTCTGATTGTAACCAGGGGACATCGTCATGATCAGCAGGCACTGGAAACAGCCCTGGACCAGCAAGTGGCTTACACGGGACTCATTGGAAGTCGGCGAAAAATCAAGCTGCTCGTGGATAATCTGCTCGAAAAAGGCTACTCTCGCGAGTACTTTCGCAACCTCTACGCGCCCATTGGCCTCGAAATCGGCTCAGAGACTCCTCGTGAGATTGCCGTCAGTGTTGCTGCCGAACTGATCGCCCTGCGAAAAGGAGAGCACCGGCGCAGTCCCAAGCAGCAGTTTATCCACGATTACCTCGCCCGCTCCGAGCCGAAGGCCTCCGAGACGGCCTAGTGCACCGTGCTGGAACTCGCGCGGGTCGCCTTCCGGGTGCCGTGCCGGAGTAGAGCTTCCGGACCTCTTCGGGAGAGAGGTGCCGGGATTCACCGGGCTTGAGATTCCCCAGCTTCAGAGAGCCAATGGAAACTCGTCGCAGGCGCATCACCGGGTGCCGGACCGACTCGAACATGCGCCGAATCTGCCGATACCTGCCCTGCCTCAGCGTCACAATCAACCAGGAGTTGTTGCCAGGCTTCACCATTTTTATCTGGCAGGGTGCCAGCCTTTCTCCGGAGAGACGAATGCCGCTGCGCAAGCGGTCGAGAAGTCTCTCGGAGGGTCGACCTCGGACTTTGACCCGGTAGTGCTTTGGCACGCGACCGGCTTCGGTCAGTCGGCGGCTCAGGTCCCCGTCGTTGGTCAGGATAATCAACCCCTCGCTCTCGTAGTCAAGCCTTCCAACCGGATAGAGTCGAACACCGGTTTTCACAAGATCGGTCACTGTCCTCCGGTCCTTTTCGTCCCGTACGGAACTGACGACAGCGCGGGGCTTGTAGAGAGCGTAGTACTCCAGAGATTGAGGCTGAACGCGTTTCCCGTTCACCCTGACGTGGTCGCGCGCCGAGTCCGCACGGACTCCCAGCTGGCGCACCACACGGCCATTCAGCTCGACCGCCCCAGCCAGGATCAATTCTTCCGCCTTACGGCGAGAGGCAATGCCGGCACGGGCAATGATCTTTTGCAACCGCTCCATTTGTAAGAGAGTATAAAGGCGATCGCTAACCGTCCAGAAGTTCCTGGAACTCTTCGAGAGTGGGAAGATCCTTCAGATCGGAGAGACCGAAATGGAGAAGAAACCCCCTGGTCGTCCCGTACATGATGGGTCTCCCGACCACCTTTCGGCGGCCTCTGGTTTCGATCAGTTGCTTCTCCAGCAGGGTCCGGATGGTGGAGGTATTCTTGATCCCACGAATCTCCATGATCTCGGGGAGAGTGATGGGCTGTTTGTACGCGATCACAGCCATAGTCTCGAGCGCTGCCAGGGACAGCTTAGCGGCCGGTTTGGTCTTCAAATAGGAACGGACGACCTGGTGGTATTCCGGTTTCGTTGTAATCCTGTATCCTCCAGCAACCTTCCGGACCTCCATGGATGGAATCAGCTCCTGAAAGCCCTCGCAAAGACGGTTCAAAGTAACAGTCAATTCTGCCTCGGGCAGATCCGTGAAGACTTCGCCAAGCTGCGCCGCGGTTACCGGCCCCTCAGCGGCAAAAAGGATCGCCAGAAGCTGATTCCCGAGTTCTTCTCTCAACATGCCACGATCCGAATGTCTTCAAACGCATCTTTCTGGAACAATCTCACCTCCCTGACCCGGACCAGTTCCAGCAGTGCCACGAATGTCACGACCAGGTGGCGCCGGGACAGGTTCCGCTGGAAGAAAAAGGAGAAGTACAACTCCTTTTGAAGTTTGAGAAGTGCTCGCAGTTCTTTGAGCTTGCCCTGCAAAGTGATGGTTTCTCTCTCCACCTCTAGCGTAATCTGGTCCTTGTAGCGCTCCACCATTCGGTGGAAGGCCTTGACCAGATCAAACACGGTGCCCGAGACCGCTTCTTTCTCGTCCTCGGCAAACTCGAATCCACCCCGGGGCCAGACCGCGAGCTCGACGGTTTCCCTGGAATACAGCATCTGGGCGGCGTTCCTGAACTTTTCATGCTCCAGCAGCCTTTCCACCAGTTCAGCCCGTGGATCCTCAGCCTCTCCCTCTTCGCAAACATCGGGATCCGAAGGCAGGAGCATTCGCGACTTGATGAAAATCAGGGTCGCTGCCATGACCAGATACTCGCCGGCCAGATTGATGTTCAGATCCCTCATCATCTGGAGGTACCCCAGATACTGGTCGGTCATCGACGCGATCGGAATGTCGTAGATGTCGACTTCCTGAACTCGGATCAAATGAAGCAGAAGGTCGAGGGGCCCTTCAAAGATCTCAAGCTGAACCTCATAGTCAAAGGAGCCCTGTCGAGGTTTCAAAGCTGCAGCGGCTTGGGCCATGATCGAAAATGCCGGGCTGACTTTCTTACCAGGAACGGTACGCGAGCCCCTTTGCGGTCAATACTTTATCTTCATGGCCTGACGCACCTCGTCCATGGTTCGTTGGGCGATTCTGCGCGCCTGAGTACTCCCTTCCTGAAGAATCTCCCCGACCCGACCAGGGTTCTGTGCGAGCTCTCTCCGACGGATCGAAACCGGCTCGATTCGGGGCAGCATTCTCTCCAGCAAGTGGTTCTTACAGTCTGCGCAGCCGATTCCAGCGGTGGTACATCCTTCAACCACCCATTCCCGTCCCTTTTCGCCGGTAAACACTTTGTGCAGATCGAAAACAGGACAGACTTCGGGGTTACCGGGATCGGTTCTCCGTGCCCGGGCCGGGTCTGTCAGCATGGGCATGATCTTCTTTCTGATTGTCTCCGGCTCGTCTGAGAGCCGTATTTCGTTCCGATAGCTCTTGCTCATCTTTCGTCCATCCGTTCCGGGAAGCCGTGGCGCCCTGGTGAGACGGGCCTGGGGCTCCGGAAAAACGTCGCCGTAAAGATGATTGAAACGCCGGGCAACCTCACGGGTCAGCTCGATGTGGGAAACCTGGTCTTCCCCCACGGGCACGACTTCGCCCTTGTAGATGAGAATGTCAGCAGCCTGCAGAAGAGGATAGCCCAGAAATCCAAAAGTGGAGAGGTCTCTACCCTCCAGTTGCTGCATCTGTTCCTTGTACGTGGGAACCCTCTCCAGCCAGGGAATCGGGCAGATCATTCCGAACAGCAACTGCAGCTCGGCGTGCTCTGGGACCAGCGACTGGACCATCAGAATCGACTTTTCCGGGTCCAATCCGGCTGCCAGCCAGTCCAGACCGATTTCGAGTACGTTTTGCGATATGTCCTCAACATTCTGGTATTCCGTGGTCAACGCATGCCAGTCGACAATCCCGTACACACAATCGAATTCGTCCTGCATATCGACCCAGTTATGCAGAGCCCCGACCAGATGGCCCAGGTGCAGTGGCCCCGTAGGCCGCATCCCGCTGAAAACTCTCTTCTTCATGAGTGGTGCTTTATAAGGCTAATGCGCCCTTGAAGGCAAGGAGTCAACATGGAACTTGGAACCTGGAACCTGGAACCTGGAACGCGAACGGCAGCGAGCAGCCCCCTACAGCGCCAGCCGCTGGACAAAGAGAAGGATGGGGCCGATCACGGAGGTAAAGACGCCGCTGAACAGGAGCAGCAGCAGCAGCATGAATCCGTAGGGTCTAATCGAATCGACCAGTCCAGCCAGACTTTCAGGAAGCAGTCCCTGTAGGATCCAGCCTCCGTCCAGCGGGGGAATTGGGAACAGATTGAAGACAGCCAGAAGCACATTCAGCATCAGGCCCACATAAAGGATCCGGAAAAGCGGCGACACAACAGAGTGAGCGGCGATCACTGAACTCTCAAACAGCCCCTGGAACAAATATAGACCCCCGAGACAAAACGCCGCCTGAGCCAGATTACTCAAGGGGCCGGCCGCAGCGATCAGCAAGTGATCTTGACGAGGCCTCTTCAGGTTCAAAGTGTTGACCGGCACGGGCTTGGCCCAGCCGAAAACCATGCCGCCGGAATAGAATCCGACCAGGGGAAATAGAACGGTTCCAATCGGGTCGATGTGGACCAGGGGATTTAGGGAAACGCGACCCAGAGCCCGGGCCGTGGGGTCCCCCAGGGCGCTCGCCGACCAGGCATGCGCGGCCTCGTGAATGCTCAGAGAAATGAGAAGCACGGCCAGGGTGATGAAGGCGTGAGCCAGATCGATGTCTTGCACCGGATCATGGTAGCACGGTCGGGGAAGGTTCCAACGTTCCAGGGTTCCAAGGTTCCAAGGCTCCAGGGTTCTAGGTTGAGAGCCGGGATCGTTGGAACGTTGGAACTTTGGAACGCTGGAACGTAGAAATCAACGCTCGAACTCGACCCGCACCACCAGGTCGGTTCCGGCGGTTTTCCCTTCTGAGATGGCGGGCAGGAGGATCCAGGAGTTGCGTACGACCTCCAGGGCAATTGAGTCCAGTTCAGGGTCCACACCTTGCTCCACAGAGTGGTTGACCAGACCCCCGAGCGCAGTCACCTCGAGACGAATTCTGACAACCACAGGATCGGGCAGATGGCTGAACTTGGAAAGCAGCCTGGGAGCAGGATTTTTGAGGATTATGGGTGGGTACAGCTCACTGTCTGCAAGAAGTGCATCGATCGGTTCCCCTTCGGGCGCACCCGCTCGAAGCAGTTGACCCACTCCCTGCTGGAATCCTGCATCGTACAGAGCCAGGGTCGGGTTCTCGACCTCGAGGTCCAGGTTCCCCACCCTGTCGGCTACCTTCTCGAACTCCTCGGGTGTCAGCGGCTTGAGCTCCAAGATTCGGGCGCCGAGCCGGAAAAAGACGGCAACCGGAGGCGCCTTTAATCGAAAATTGCCCAGAATCGAGTAACCTTTGAACTGACGCGGCTCGACCAGATCAGTGACTTGAAACACCTGGCCCTCTTCGTCGGCCCGGTCACGTTTGAACAGATGCCCCCGGTAGCCTTCGCCGGTCGTGTCCAGGATCAGCAAATTGGTGGACTGGAGAAGCTCGAAATTCTTTCCCAGGTTGATGAAGTTCAGGATCGTTTCGCCTTCGTCGATGATCTCCAGCGTCACCACACGCTGATTGGAGACATAGAGGAAGTGGAGAAAACCGGGCTGGGCAGCCTGACCCCCCGGAGACCAGGTATTGATTGCAAGCCACATCCCCAGGCAAGCCGTCAGCATCTTCATTCATAATCTCCTGGCCGACACAGGGCGCCCGTTTATTCTATCTCGGCGGCTTCATGTCGGTCACCCTGCCGTAGGGCAACCTGCTGCCGGAAGCTGCAACCAAAAGCTCACTTTCGTAAATATGATGAACATTCGACCGATCAGTTTCGTCTGAGATCTCAAAGGAGTAGTGTTTGTGAGTCGCAGCCTGATCCCCCTGCTATCCGCTTTGCTGGTTTGCTTGCCCCTGGGTGCAACCCAGGCCGGACAGGAGCGAGAGGAAAGACTGTTTGCTGCAATACCCGGCGACACCGTCGTGATCCAGAATGACTACGGTCGAATTCGGATCTCTCCGGCCAGCGGGCAGCAGATGAAAGTTACCATCAGGAAGATTGCAGTCAGCGATGACCGGCTGGAGAACGTTGTCGTCCTGGCCCAGAAAGTGTCACAGAAAATCTTCCTGAGCACTTTCTACTACGACTATCAGGCCGAATCGGTCTACCTCGACATCGAAGCGCCACCCTTCGTCAATGTGGCGATCTGCGGTGCGAACCCAGCAGTGGAGATCTCAGGGATCCACGGCTATGTGCGCGTTTTTACCCAAACCGGCCTGATCACGGCCGCCGATCTCACCTCCTCGGTTTCACTGATGACGGAATCGGGAAGCATCGTGTTCCGGTCCCGCCGACAACCCGAAAAGGACATTCGGCTGGAGTCGATTCACGGTGAGGTCAGGTGTGAACTGGCGAAAGGACTCAATCTGCGGGGCTGGGTGCGTGCCGGCGGCCACCTCGACTGGAACTCCGAAGTCGAGTTCAGTAATGGTCAACTGGAACGTCAGATCGGGGTCGGTGGACCTCTCTTCCTGGCGGCCAGCCAGGAGGGGGCGGTCCATGTCAGACTCAACCTGAAGCCCTCCGAAACCGTCGCTTCTATTCCCGAGATGCCGCCCCCGCCAGGGCGGACGAGCTCCGCTGGATCTGAAACGCGGTCCCGGAGTCCGGGGCCCGTCCTGGATGCGCCGAGGGATGAGTCCGATCCGGTTGACGCTGACAATCGCTCCGGCCCGGTGGATGCACCCCCCGGCCATTCCGCGCCTGCCGGCACTGGTCCCGATCCCGGGATGGGGGAGTTTTCGATCAAGGTGGACGTCAACTGGATTTACTTGAATGTATCGGTCAGGGATCGTCTGACCAATCGGAGCATACCCGATCTCAAGCGAGATGACTTCCTGGTCTATGAGGACTCCCATCTCCAGCAGATCGAGCAGTTCCAATCCACCGATGCGCCTTTCAGTATCCTTCTCCTCCTCGATGTCAGCGGCAGTACCGAGGACTATGTGGCAGACGTCAAGTCGGCTGCTACCCAGTTCCTGCGACAAATGCGCAGTGATGACCGCATCGCCATTGCCATCTTCAACTCGAGTACTTACATGGTCCATGCCTTCACCAGCGATCGAGGCCGACTCGAGAGACAGATCCGGCGGATTCGCGCAGGCGGAGGGACGGCCTTTTACGATGCCTTGGACATCTGCGTGAACGATTATCTGTATGGAGAAGAAGGGCGCAAGGCGATTGTGGTCTTTACGGATGGAGTCGATGGGCAGCTCATTGGTCAGCGCAGCAGCGGTTCCCGCATCACCTTTGGAGAGCTCTACCGATCCATTGAGGAATCCGAATCGATCATCTACACCATATTTCTGGACACCCAGGACCGCGGCGGCCAGGGAAACAATCGCGCCTACGAGAGGGCGTACGGACAGATGCAGAAAATAGCAGACCAGACCGGCGGGCGCTTTTACGGTCCCAACAGCATTTATGACATCCAGCAAATGTTCGAAGAAATTGCCGACGACCTGCGCGTCCAATACATGCTCGCCTACAATTCCACCAATACGAACAACGATGGCGCGTGGCGCAAACTCCGGGTCAGGATTCGGGAGAATCAAGACTGGGTTCCCCGCACCCGCAAGGGCTATTACGCTCCGAGGGGATAGACGTTCCTCGTTCCTCGTTTGGCGAACCGGCACCTTGCCTCAAAGGCCCGGCCCACAGGCCGCAAGGAACACTCCCGCCAAGGAAACTATCCCTCCCACATCCTCTCTGTTTTCCTGAACGAGG
This sequence comes from Acidobacteriota bacterium, assembly GCA_965248635.1. GTDB lineage: Bacteria > Acidobacteriota > UBA6911 > RPQK01 > CBDAPI01 > CBDAPI01. The sequence goes on from OZ252114.1 coordinate 3,584,104, forward strand.
AACTCAACACATAAGAACCCAGAAATAACTGACCGCTAAGCCCAGGTAGACGAGTGCGCTGAAGAGAAGAGAGCCGGTAGCCAGACGCGAGGGCCCCATGTCCCCCAGCCAGCGCCGCATTTTCAGGTTCAGGGCCAGCAGCCCGAAGGCATAGGCCACGGTGGCCACGGCTCCGATGACTCCCGTCAGGAGAAGCAAAGTTCCGGGTTGAGCCAAAGGCATCGTCACCGAAGTCAGCACTGTCAGGATCACGAAGTAGATCCCGTAAAGGCGGCGCGTCGAGATGGACCTGAGCGAGCGGCTCAGCAGGCGACTGCAATCGGTGTGGGTGCGGGCCACGCTGTCTGCAGTCGCAATCCAGGTGTCGGCCAGGAAGGCGGCCGCGACCACGAGAAAGACGGCCTTACCCCAGGCGCCCCAGCTGCGGGCAAAAAACTCCGACTGGACGACCGCCAACTGTTCACCCTCCGGCCACAGGCCCTGGGGATGGAGCAAGGCAAAGGCCAGCAGACAGGTCATGAGAGTCGTTAAGATATTCCCGATGACACCTACCAGGCCATCGAACAGGAGAAACTTCCTCCACTTCTCCAGCCGGCCCGCGGATTCCTCCGTCGGGATGGGACGGAAACCTCGATCGGCAATCTCTTCTTCCTGCCCCGACAGCCCTGTGACCCGGCCCACGTAACGGGCCATGCCGCAGCCCTTCTCACGGACCCAGTAACTGTAGAAGAGCAGCCAGAACCCACCCAGCCCCGCGAACGTCACGGCGGTGAGCAGTCGCGTAAGGTCCTCCGCGGCATCGAAGGGCCGACTCAGACCCGCAGGGATCACAAGGGCTCTCGCAAACGGACCTATCTGGGAGGAGACTTCGGGGTGAAAGCAGGCCGCCAGCAATCCAGTGACAGTCACAGTGGCGACCAGCCACATGATCCGCTCGATGAGAGTGTAAACGACCTTACTCAGCAAGACCGCAGCGGCGAAGACAGCAATCATGAAGTAGGCCCAGGCCAGTCTCTGGTAAGGCTTCGGATCAACGCCAGTCGGGAACCATTCCTGTGGCGGCAGTCCTGTCAACTCAACCAGGGCAGTCGCTCCGGCCGAGGCGAAGGCTCCGAACCAGAGGAAGTGGACGATGAACAGCATCCACAGGAACAGGAGATAGCGCCGGTGGACTCTGAAGAACCCCTGAAAGATGGATTCGCCCGTGAGGACCGTATACTGCCCCACGTTGTATAAGAGGGGAACCTGGACCAGACAGGCCGGAATCAGCAGGAAGACAAAGCCAAGTCCATACTTGGCAACCAGATAGGGCCACCAGATCAGTTCTCCGCTGCCCTGAGCCAGTGCCATCCACACGATCCCCGGGCCGAGCATAGTGAGATAACCGGGAAAGCGCGGGACCTTCCTGGGCTCAAGCGGGTTCTTCACTTGGGAGCAGGCTCCGGGGCCAGAGTTTTCAACACTCGGCCCAGTACCTGAGTCCCCTCCCGTCCGTCTCCCATGGCCTGTGCAGCCGACATGAGCTGCCGGACCAGAGAGGTTCCCATCAACGAAACACGCGCCCGGTAACCGGCGTCCAGAACCAGGCCCAGATCTTTCTGGAGCAGATCCACCATGAAGCCGGGAGCGTAGTCGGACCCGGCGATCCTGGGCCCCAGGTTCGACAGCTGCCAGCTTCCAGCGGCTCCTCCTTTGACCGCTTCAATCATGACCTCAGGCTTCAGACCGTTTTTCTCGGCAAATAGAACAGCCTCGCACACTCCCAGCAAGGTCAGAGATACCAGAATCTGATTAGAAAGCTTCGTGAGTTGTCCGTGACCCACGGGTCCACAGTGCGTGAGCGTCGAACCCATCGCCTCGAATACCGGCTTCACTCGCTCAAAATCCGTCCTCCGGCCTCCAGCCATGATGGCCAGCGTTCCCTTCTGAGCACCGATGTCCCCTCCGGAAACCGGGGCATCGACGAGGGTGCATCCGGCCGCTTGCAACTGCTGGTCGAGCATTTTCTCCATGGCTGGAGCAATCGTGCTCATGTCGACAACCAAAGATCCCGGTCTGATCCCTTGAATGATGCCAGAGGCGCCGGCAACCACAGCTTCAACATCCGGAGTGTCGGAGACGATCGTGATGATGATGTCGGTCTGGCTGGCTACCGCGGCCGGGCTGGCTGCCTCTTTTGCACCGGATTCCACCAGAGAGGCTGCTTTGGAGTCGGTTCGATTGTAAACCGTTAGATCGTAGCCCTTCCGGAGAATGTGGCCCGCCATAGGTTTTCCCATGATTCCCAAGCCGATAAATCCAATTCTTGGCTGCATAAAACTCCTTTGATAATGGTAATTCTAAAGTCTGCAAGGCACCAGAAAAAAGCGTGTATTTCCTAGACTGGCCTGAAATAGCCCGAAAAAGCTAGAATACAGGCTAGTAAGTACTAAGGAGATGTTTGAATGAGCACAATTCGACCGTGGATTGCTGTCGTCCTGATTCTCGTCGTCATCGTGGGGCTGGCCCTGGCGGTGACATTTTGGACCTACTGGACGCTGAGTCGTTCGCCTTCGGTAGCACAGCATACGATTGTGGAGATCTCGTTAGGGGGAATGGTTTACGAGCTTCCTCCAGACAACCCGCTATTCCAACTTTTCGAACCCAACAAGCTCACTCTCTACGATCTGTGGGAGCTCCTTGAACTGGCTTCCGATGACGACCGCGTCTCCTCGATTTATCTCGAAGTGCAGCCTCTGGCACTAAGTTGGGCACAGATCGAAGAACTGCGCGATGGCATGCACAAGTTCAGAGCCGCAGGCAAGAAGATCCATGCCTTCCTTTCTCTCGATATGGCCGGCGAGAATGAGTTCTACCTGGCTTCAGCTGCAGACACAATTTCCATCAACCCCGATGCCGGTCTCCTGCTGAACGGTCTGGCTGCGGAGGTGCAGTTCTACAAGCGATCCCTGCAGAAACTCGGAATCAAGCCAGAGTTCATCCAGTTCAAAGAGTTCAAGAGCCCGGAGATCTACGACCGGGAGAGCATGAGTGCTCCCATCCGGTCGATGCTGGAATCCATTCTTGCCGAAATGGAGACCCGCTTTGTGCAGTCAGTGGCCGCGGACCGGAAGATTGAGGAGTCGGCTCTCGAAACCATTCTCGAGGTGGGCATCATCAGTGCCGGAGTGGCCGTCGAAAACGGGCTGGTCGATCGAGCCGGATATCGTCACGAAGTACTCGATCAACTGGCCGAGGAGGCGGGACTGGACAAGTACAAAGATATGGGCGGCTCGGACTACCTCTCGGCCGCACGTTCTCGCCAGCCGTCCGGGGGCACACCGGTTGCCCTGATCGGTGGGACCGGGGTAATCACCTCCGGCAAAAGCGATTCTTTCTCCCAGACTCTGGGCGGCAGCTCGATGGCCGGGGTTCTCCGGGATGTCAGAAAATCAGGGAAGTACGAGGCCGTTCTTTTCCGGGTGGACAGCCCGGGGGGATCGGCTGTCGGTTCCGACATGGTCTGGCGGGAAGTGGAGTTGCTTGAAGAGGCTGGCATTCCGGTGATCGTCTCGATGTCGGGAGTAGCGGGCTCAGGAGGCTACTACATCGCGATGGGAGCCAGCAAGATCATCAGCCAGCCCAGCACGATCACCGGGTCGATTGGAGTCATCTTCGGAAAATTCGACCTCGGAGGTCTTTATGACTGGCTCGGCATCAGCGTTGATCGGGTGAAGACTTCTCCCAACGCCGATCTCTTCTCTCTCTCCACTTCCCTGACCTCGGAGCAGCGCGACAAGGTCATTGCTTGGATGCAGGAGATTTACGATGTATTTGTCTCCAAGGCCGCAAAGGGTAGAGACATGGAGTTTGCCGAGCTGGAGAAGATGGCGCGAGGGCGCATCTACACGGGCGAACAGGCCCGTGAGATTGGCCTGGTCGATGACATTGGTGGTTTTCCGAAGGCTCTCGAGCATATTCGAGAGAGCCTGGAGCTCGTGGACGACGCGCCAATCAACCTGGTCCGTCTACCCAAACCCAAGAGTTTCTGGGAGACCCTTTCCGAGCTGGGGGCGGTCCGCATGCGAGAGACCGATCTGATCGAAGAGTGGCTCGGTACTGAGCTGCCCGGGTTGGAGACAACCGGGCCACGTCTATTCATGCCGGAGATACGCATCCACTAGTACTTACTTGCAGAACAGGCTCCACCTGCGATCGACTACAGACCCATGACCTGAACCGCTACTGTGCGTGACCGGGAGCGATTATCGAAGTTGATGAGGACGACTTGCTGCCAGGTTCCCAGGCGCAAGCGTCCTGCCATGACGGGAATGGTCAGGGACGGTTTCAGGAGGGCGGCACGGATATGAGAAAACCCGTTGCCATCGTGCCATCTTTCGTTGTGCTCATAGAAGGCACCTGAGGGAGCCCGGGCAGGCACTTCCAGAGTGTAGTTTTCAACTTTCACTTCGCACCCCAACGTGGAACTTGGAACCTGGAACCTGAAACTTCCTTTTCCCTAGGCCATCTGCCGGTCCCAGCTGGCATCATAGCTCCCCGTTCTGGCAGCTCCGTTGCACCGGGCACGGTGATAAAGGGCTTCTTGAGCCGGCGCCCTGTTTGCGGGACTACCACCCCAGGCCGCGAGAGCTGACGCCTGAAGGGCCCGGCCATAGGAAAAGCTGAGTTCCCAGGGAAAGGAGCCCAGAGCGTTCATGGCGCTCAGGTTCCGGGTAGCTTCAATCTCGCTCTGCCCGCCTGAAAGGAAGACAATGCCAGGAACGGCAGCCGGAACGTGACGCAAGAAACAGCGTGTTGTCGCTTCCGCAGCGTCGCGTTCTCCCGCCTGTTCGGGGCAGTCCTTTCCTGACAAAACCATGTTCGGCTTGAGGCAGATTCCCTCTAGTCCAACACCGTGAAGGTAAAGGGCGGCAAAAACCGCTTCCAGGGTCTGGCCCGTTACTTCCTCACATCGGGCGATCGAGTGGAACCCTTCCATGAGCACTTCCGGTTCGACAATTGGAACCAGGCCGGCCTCCTGGCTAAGCGCCGCAAAGCGGGCAAGGCCATGAGCATTGGCCTCAATGCATCGGGCGGAAGGGATGTTCTCTCCGATTCTGATCACGGCTCTCCACTTGGTGAAGGTGGCTCCCAGTTCCCGGTATTCCTCAAGACCGCGTCGCAAACCATCGAGACCTTCAGTGACTTTCTCGCCGGCAGCGCCTGCCAGGGCCTTCGCACCTTTATCCACTTTGATGCCCGGCAGGATTCCCTGCTCTGTCAGCAGCCTCGGAAAGGCGATTCCCTGGTCTGTACTTTGCCGAAGCGTCTCATCGAAGAGAATCACTCCGCTGATGAATTCGCTGGCGCCCTCTGTTGTGAAGAGAAGCTGCCGATAGGCGCGACGGTTGTCTTCGGTCGACTCAACGTTGATGCTGTCAAATCTCTTCTGGATCGTGAGGCTGCTCTCGTCAGCAGCCAGAATGCCCTTCCCCGGTGCCACCATCTGCCGGGCAACGGCAGCCAGATCTTTCGAACTCATTTCTTGTCTCCTTCAACTCTATTGATGTCCGGTGCAACTCTCCATCCCCGAACAGACCACAGAGGATCGTCTACACCGGATTCCAGAACTCGAAACTCGAAACTCGGAACCGCGCGAGCGCCAGCGAGCGCCCATGATTCTATCAGCCTTCTGGAAAAGTTGTTGCTGCTGGACTAGTATTTTGACCACAGGAGTCGGTCGGCGGACCGGGATCCCGTGAGCCGGTAAAGAGAGAACCCCGCAGGAGGTCAGGATCTTTGGATTTCTCAGATCTCACACTTGGCGTCGAAAAAGAGTACCAGATCATTGACGGAGACACGCGGGAACTGACTTCCTATGTCGGTGACGTTCTCGAGCAGGGAGCGGTCATCTTCAGAGACCAGGTGAAACCCGAGCTGCTGCAGTCACAGGTTGAGATCGGCAGTCATGTCTGCCGCAACATCCGCGAAGCCCGTCAGGAAGTGACTCGTCTGCGGAGTATGGTCTCGGAGATTGCTGGGAGAAACGGATGCCGGATTGTTTCTGCTGCAACTCATCCGTTTTCTCGCTGGCAGGATCAGATCATCACCGAAAAAGATCGTTACAAGGCCCTCCTCAGCAGCATGAAGGTGATCGCACAGCGCCTTCTGATTTTTGGCATGCACGTACATATTGGGATTCCCGACCGCCAGCTGCGAATTGACGTGATGAACCAGCTAACCTATTTCATTCCCCATGTTCTCAGTCTTTCCACCTCGTCTCCCTTCTGGCTGGGGCAGAACACCGGTCTCAAATCCTACCGCAGCGTGATTTTTGAAGACCTTCCTCGAACCGGGCTTCCCGAACATTTCGAGACGGCCTCGGAGTATGACCAGTTTGTGGATATTTTAGGTCAAGACGAAATGCATAGATGAACCCACCAAGATTTGGTGGGACATCCGTCCCCACCCCAAGTTTCCGACACTGGAGATTCGTGTTTGTGACGCGACGACGCGTGTCAATGACGCCATCGCCGTAGTGGCTCTGCTTCAGGCCATGGTGGCCAAGCTAATCCAGCTTCGTGTGAACAATCAGACCTGGAGACAATATCGCAGAGCTCTGTTGGAGGAGAACAAGTGGCGGGCCATCAAGGACGGTCTGGATGGGCATCTCCTTGACCTCGGGAAGACACAGCAGGTTCCCACCCGATTCCTGATCGAAGAGATGCTGGACTTCGTGGATGATGTGGTAGACCCCTTGGAGTCTCGGGAGGAAGTAGAGCGAGTACGCGACATCCTCAAGGAAGGCACCAGCGCAGACCGCCAGATCCAGACCTTCGAACGCACCGGTAGTCTGGAAGCTGTCGTCGACATGCTCGCCGACGAAACCATGAAGGAATGCTAGTCTTGCTCCTTTGAATCTCTCTCCAGCACCAGGACTGCGGGCTCGCGCCTGCCGACCTGATGAACAGGGCTCTGGGAACCCGTAAGTGTCAAGACGGCACCAGCCTGGCGTGCGAACTCAGATTCCTCGCTTTCTTTAGATGCGACGACCCTCCCATGGACAAGCCGGATGACCTGGAAATCTCGGGAGAGTGGGAGCTGAGCCAGCTCAACAGCACCCCGACCCGACGCAGCGGCTCTGTCCGAAGCCTCGTGAAGCCCCCGGGAAAGACTCTCGCTGACGGGCAAGTTGACCGGTGAAGCAAGACTGAACTCGGCAAGACTCACAAGGGGATCTCTCGATTCCATCGGCAGTTCTCCAAGCTCTACAACACCTGGGGAAACGAATCTTCGAAAATACTGTTTCTTCGGGGACTCGGAACTGTCGGGGCCCAGCTCAGCAATGGCACCCATCGAAGACACGTTCACCACCACGCTGCGATAAACCGCACCGGAGGTCCGGTCCGCTTCCGCCTCTGGTTCGGGTTCCCGAGTAGTAGCCAGAACCTGACCACCACTCAATTCGACAACACCGTGGGAGGGCTGCACTGTAATACTCTGCACATCGATCGCGATTCCGTCCCCCGGGTTGAGAGAAACAACCGTCGGAAAAGGCAGATGTGAGTCGGCGATGGACAGTTTCAGAGTCAGTTCTCGACTCTTAGGAGCATAGTGCAGGGCTTTCGTGAGCGCATTTTGAGCTTCTCCCCAGCGCTCTGCTGCTATCAACTCTTCGCCGAGTCGGGCATAGGCTTCGCCCTCTTCAAGAAGGCGTCTCAGTTCGGCAAAGGAGCCGTCCACCTCACCGAGTCTAACGAGAGCGGTAGCCAGGCCCTCCCGAGCTAAGACGGACCCGGGGTCCAGATCCAGTGTCCTCTCACAATAGGTCCGCGCTGCTTCCCAGTCGTTGACACCAGCTGAGGCCCTCGCCAATGCCAGAACGAGGCTCTGACTGTCCGGGTAAGAAGTATAAGCCTCGTTCAGGGCCTCTACTGCCTTCCCGTAATCGGCCCGCTGCAGATGGATCTTGCCCAGAAGGGCCAGGTTGACCGGTGATCGGTCCAGGAGCAAGGCCTGTTGCAAGTGATAAAGGGCAGAGGAAGTGGATCCCAGTTTCTGCCAGACCAGTGCGAGCCCCGCCTCGATCTGGGGATCTGCTGCAGGAAGGGAGCGTATTCGATCCAGCACTTCGAAGGCCTCGACCAGATGGCCTTCTCGGATGAGAACACGGGCCAACTGTTTCGGCAGTTCCAGGTTCTCGGGCTCCTCTTCAATCCGAGCCTCAATCTTCCGGGCCTCAAGACTCATGTCGGCTGCTGGTTCTCCGCCGCGGGTCCTGATTCGGTTGGCCTGCGATGAACCGTACACGGTTTCCAGGTACTTGGACATCTTCGCCGGTTTGACCTTCTTGTAGGGATTCTTGGGCGCCCTTGAAGAAGACTTCAAGTCGGCTGTCTGGGGATGAGCGGGCTGGACTGACTTGGGTCCGCAACCCTGCCCAAACAGACAAAGCAAGCCGACTACAGTCACTACTTTCAGGAAGCGGGTTTGTTTGATCAAGATATCCCTCCCCCTGGCACTCCTCCCAGGGGTGCTAACGGTTTCCCGCCATAAACGGAAGGAGTTCTCTGACAAGCCCGATGATGGCCGGGCCCGCCACAACAGCAAAGATGGCCGGAAAAATGAAGATGACGAGGGGCACTACGATCTTCACGCTCATTTTCGCTGCCCTTTCCTCGGCCCTCTGCCGTCTCTTCACTCTCAATGAATCTGAGAAGATGCGAAGAGAATCGGCGATGCTGGTCCCAAAGCGATCCGACTGGATAAGGCTTGCGACCAGCGCCCTGACGTCATCCACCGCCGTTCGTGCGGCCAGGTTACGAAGTGCATCGGGTCGTTTCCAACCCGCGTTGACCTCCAGATTGTACAGACGCAGTTCATTGGACAGGTCTGGATGTGGGATTTGAAGTTCCTCCCCGATTCGTTGCAGGGCCTGGTCCAGGCCCATTCCCGCCTCAACACAGACGACCGCAAGGTCCATCATGTCGGGAAGCGCCATCTGAATGCGCTCCTTGCGCCTTGAGATGCGCTGGCGAAGCCAAATGTCCGGGAGATCATTCCCAAAACCACAGGCAGCATTATCCCAAGTAAGGGGTTGGAAAAGGGCACTCCAAGTACCGTCAGACCCAAAAAGATGACGACCCCGGTGGCGATCATGGAACCGTACCAGATCCAGATTGCGTTCTCCCCTCGGAAGCCCGCCGTCACAAGGCGACTCTGCTCCTTGACTCGTTTCTCCTCCGACATTGGGAGTGTCTTGCCCAGGGGGATAAGAACCTCCGAAACTCGGTCGCTAAGCGCTTCGGACTCTTCGTCAACCTGATGCTCCTGCAAAACGCGTTCGCGCAGGCCGATGCCCCGTCTCAAGACCCCGGAAAGAAGAAAAAAGACACCGATGAAAAAAAGCGCACCGGCTACCAGTAGCAGAATTGTGATATCCATTTTTTACACCCGAATGGTAACAATCTTTCGGATAATCATGAAGCCCAAGAACTGCATCACAAGAGCGATGGCGATGAACGTGTGGCCCATGGGATCCTCGAACAACCGCTTCATGTAAGAGGGGTGAATGAGGTAAAACAGCAGACCGGAAACAGGGGGCAGAGCGGTCAGAATGACGAGCGACAGTCTTCCCTCGGCGGTGTAGATTCGAATCTGCCGATAAATCTTGAAACGCTCTCGCACGACCATGGAAAGATTGTCCAGGATCTCCGCCAGGTTCCCCCCGGACTGGGTCTGAATCTGCATTGTGGTTACAAAAATGCGTACATCGGGCAGCGGGACACGTACAGCCAGGTTTTGGAGCGCCTCTCTCAGCGGAAGCCCCAGATTTTGCTGCTCTAGAGAACCCGAAACTCCTGGTTCAGAGGCTCTGGCATCTCGTCTGAGATCAGCTCAAAGGCTGAGGAAACGGCATAACCGGTCCGCACGGCTCTCGCCAGCATGTCCATGGCATCTGGAAAAAGCTCCTCGAACCTGTGAAAGCGGCGGCGGCGGCGGAAGCTAACATAGAGGAACGGCGCGGTTCCCGCGAGCGCGGCCACAGTGACGCAGACGAGAAACGCCATCCCCATCAGAAACATCAAGAGATACCCTGCCAGTGCAAAGACGATCGAGAGCATGGCCACGACTGCCGGCCGCAAATCAACCCCCGCCTGCTGCATGTAAAGGTCCATCTCATTCAAGAATGGAATCTGGAGGAAGAGTCTCTCCAGAAAAGACAGTCGGGCACCCACCTCTTCACGCACCAGCGAAAGACCGTCTTCTGCAGAAGCACGGAACGAGCTCTGCTGAATGGCTTCCAGCCGGGTACGCATGCGCCTTCGATCTCCTGGAGCCTGGACCAGAAAATAGAAGAGCACGGTCGTCAGAGCAAAGACTCCGAGAAACGCGAGAGAGAGCAGTACCCAAACTGGCATCGATTCTCCTTAGATGGCCTTGCGGCGGTCTTTCTTCACGTCGAAAACGTCGGCCGGCAACCGAACGCCATATGAATAAAGCCGATCTGTGAATTTCGGACGAAGACCGGTCGACGAAAACTCGCCCAGAACTTTGCCGTTTTCGTCGTAACCTCTTCGCTCGTACGTGAAGAGATCCTGCATCGTGATAACCGGCCCTTCCAGTCCAGTGATTTCAGAGATGCTGGTCAGCTTTCGCGTTCCATCCGGCATTCTATTTACCTGAACGATCAGGTTGATAGCTGAGGCAATCTGATAGCGCACGGCTTTGTCGGGAAGATTCAAGTTGGCCATGGAAACCATGGTTTCGAGACGACTCAGCGCGTCTCGCGGACTGTTCGCGTGAATCGTGGTCAGCGACCCTTCGTGACCAGTGTTCATGGCCTGGAGCATGTCAACCGCCTCTTCTCCTCGCACCTCACCGACGATAATCCGGTCGGGTCTCATTCGCAGGGCGTTGATGACCAGTTGCCTCTGCTGAATCGCTCCTTTTCCCTCGATGTTAGGAGGACGAGTTTCCAGCCTCACACAATGGTCCTGCCGGAGCTGCAGTTCCGCGGCATCCTCGATCGTGATAATTCTCTCGGTAGCGGGGATATGAGCCGAGAGGATATTGAGCAGGGTCGTTTTCCCAGATCCGGTACCGCCCGATATTAGGACATTCAGTTTTCCCCGCACGGTCGCGGTGAGCAGCGACAGCATCTGACTGGTCAGGCTCTCGTAGGCCACCAGCTGTTCTTCGGTCAGCGGATCTGTTCCAAAGCGTCGGATGGAGACCACGGGCCCGGTTAAGGAGAGCGGCGGTATGATGGCATTGACTCGGGACCCGTCCGCCAGGCGAGCATCGACCATGGGAGAGGATTCGTCGACCCGGCGACCCACCCTGGAAACGATACTGTCGAGGTGTCGCTTGATGGACCTGTGATCCACTGGACCTGATGAGTGAGCTCAGTTGCCTGGCAATGAGAGGGGGAGAAACAATCGCGAACCAGATGGCGTTACGCAGTGCGGAGAAGCCAAAGATCGAAAAAACCAGGTAGAGGATCAGATCAACCGCGCCCGCGCGCCGGTTCACGACAAGAACCAGAGTCGTCACCGCGAAAGGCACGTAGAAACCCAGAAGACCCGTCCAGTCCAGGATCTGGGGAGCCTGCCACTCAGTGACGAACTGCTGTGACGGAGGGTCGCTCAAGACTGCCAGAATGTCCCCGTAGAGTCGAAACCCGACAGGGTTGACCAGGGTAGCCGCAGCGGCTGCTGCGCCGGTGAGGGTCAGCTTCCGCAGGCGCCTGGCGGGAACCGGGCCCTCTCCCCGAATCGTCGCGATCAGCGCATCCAGCCAGAAGATCCCGATTAACCCCAGGCCCAGAGGAAATCCGCCGTGCAGATTGACCCAGGCCACCGTCAGCACGGGCAGCAGCCAAAGTCGATCGCGATCTCTCCAACGGAATTCGCTCAGCAGCTGATTGAAGAATGCAAACAGCAGAATCGAGAAAACCTGGGGACGCACATTGCTGTAGATCACCAGGGGAACGATCAGGATCAGTGAGATCAGGGCGCAGACACGGGGTCCGCGGAGTTCGCGAAAGCAGAGGGAATAGACAGACAGGAGGGCCAGCGCCAGCAGCACAGCGTTGCCTGACACGATGAGCCGGAAACCGCCGAGCACATAAAGGCCATAGAAGAAGATCTCGGCCAGCCAACTCTGCAAAAGAAACGGCTTGCCGCTGGAAGTGAAGGAAAAAATATCTGTCTGGGGTAGCGACCCGGTCGTCACGATCACCTCTCCCATCTTGAGGTGCGACCAGAAATCGAGCAGGCGGAGCGGGGTGCCGAACGTGACTACAATCAAAAAGACAAAAGGCAGAAGAGTCCACAGATGCTGGATCTTCAGCCCGCTCTTCGACTCGAGTAGCACACCTTCACGCTTTAATGGTAATGGCATGGTGCTCATCGAGCTAGTCAATCCGCCGGGCAGAAAGGCCATGACCGGGCCGGGAGTCTCTGCGTGATCCCACGACGGAGGCTTCTCATAGAGAGCCTGGTTCTACCCGTGGCGGGGGTTGCGGTGGTTCTCTCCCTCCTTTACCTGTCGCTCTGGAAATCGGGACAGGACGACCTGCTTCCCGACTTCCTTCCACTCTACGCAGCTGGCCAGCTCATCCGAACCGACCCCGCGAGCCTCTATGATCCGAACGCTCAGCTGAAAACTCAACAGACGGCTGCGGGCATTCGGCCGGAAAGCTTCCTTCCCTTTGCCTATCCGCCGGTCACCGCAGGATTCTTCGCTCCCCTGACGCTTCTCTCCTACCGCAACGCTTATCGAGTCTGGGTCCTGATCAGTCTCCTCATGCTGGGCCTGAGTATCTATCTTTGCTCAGACAATTTCCAGCTCGGCCAAGAGGGTCGTCGCTTCCTGGCGGTAGGAACGATCGCCCTTTTTCCCGTCTACATCGCTCTGGTCCAGGGTCAGACAGCCACTCTGATCCTGCTCCTGTTTACTCTGGCCTTCCTGGCCTTGCAGAGAGGCAGTGAATGGCAAGCGGGTGTCTGGGTCGGACTCCTTTTTCTGAAGCCTCAGTGGCTGTTGCTTCCAGCTCTAGTTCTTCTCGGCCGGAAGACCTGGAAAGCCCTCCTGAGCTTGTTCATTTCTGTCTTTCTGCTGGTTTTTGCCGGAATCAGCCTGGTCGGGTGGGAGGGGTTGCGGCAGCTTCTGGCTCTTATGCTGGAGATGGCTTCCGGCCGCGAGACCACCGCCCCACCTCTGCATCAGTACAATCTGCGAGCCCTGGGGTTCTTCCTGACCCTGGGCCCTGTCTTTTGGATCTCCGGTTCTGCCCTGGTCGCCCTTCTCGTGACCGCTACCTGGTGGCGCAGAGAGAACACTCCCTGGCACCTTTCAACGCTCACTCTGGGGATGATACTCACCTCGCCACAAGCGAACCCTCACGATCTCGTACTGGTCGTCCCGGCCCTGGCTGTTCTGATGGCAGAATATGAGAGCTCTCTGAGCCTGGTTCATCTGCTGGCACTGGTTCTGTTTGGACTACTTCCCCTGCTGACCGTGATCTTGGTGTGGCCCTGGACGGGATACAAGATTCCCGTCATGGCAGTGGTCAGCCTGATTCTGTTTGGCTTTGCGCTTCGGAAAGCATGGCGGCCCTGTCATGAACGATAGCACCCTGATCTTTGCACTGAGTGGTCTCTCTTGTGCCTCCTGGATCGGGGTGAGCATGTGGATGAGGAGGAGGAAGCGCACGATCGGCCTGCCCCTCCGGGCCTGTTTCCAGACGGCGCTGCAAGTGTCCCTGGTGCTGGGAGTGTTCGCCGCCAGCGTCGAGCGCTTCTCCTTCCACACCCAGACGGAGCCACTTCTCGACTTTGCCCCCCTGTATGCGGGCGGCAGGCTGGTTCTGGAGAGCCCCGAGCACCTCTACGATCCGAGAGAACAGCTCCGGGTGGAAAAGGAATCGACTCAGATGCCTCTTCAGGACGACGATCTTCTTCCTTTTCCCTACCCTCCCTTCGTGGCCGTAGCGCTTGCCCTGCCGGCTTTATTCGACTTCACTTCAGCCTATCGTGTTTTTCTGTTACTCAATTTCGCCAGTCTCCTGCTGACTGTCTACCTGCTCGTCCGTCAGCTGCAACTCGACCAGTCCCGAAGTCAGGCTCTGGTTCTCCTGATCACGGCCTTCTTCCCTGTCTACCTGACCCTGAAGCAGGGCCAGCTGTCGTTGATATTCGGGTTGCTCTACACCCTCTTCTGGTTGCGGCTGTCCCGGGGAAACCTCTCTCATTCGTTTTGGTGGGCCGGCCTTTTGACGGGCAAGCCTCCGCTGCTTCCGGTCCCGGTCTGGACTCTTGCCACTCGTCAACAATGGCGTCCACTTGTCGGGCTGACCGGTGCACTCGCTGCTGCTGTGGGGACTTCCGCTGCTCTGGACCGGACCCGCTGTCCTGTCCGACTACGTCCGCCTCTTGACCGAGATAGGCTCCGGTCGATATGCGAGCATCTCCCTTTCCGCCATGTGCGGAGTGAGGGGTTTGGACTTCTGGCTGGGAGCCGGAAACCTGATCTGGATCCTGGGCGCCCTCCTGCTTTTCACGGCCCTGTGGATGACACGCGGATGGACTCTGAATCGCTGGGGCTGCTGCACCTTGATCCTGGCAACTCTGGTGCTGGCTCCCCACCTCTACCCTTTATTTGCACGACCTGGTTCTGGTTCTTCCGGCCCTCGCCATGGTCCTGAAGGAACTGCCGGTTGTCAGGGCTGTGACTTTTTACCTGCTTTTCCTGCTCAGTCTTCTCCCCATCCTGACCCTGTCAGTGGGAGGGGATCTGGGGCTGCCGGTGTCCTGGATTGCCCTGCCGCTGAGCTTCTGCTGTGCGTACTCTCTGATGAGATGGCGGCGCTCCCTTCACTGATCTCAATTCGCGTTCTCGACCGCCGGGCCTAGAACAGAAAGACTCAGCTCAAGGGCTCTTTTTTGGACACCTCGGGCTCGGGCGTCGAGTAGCGTGACCCGGTGTCCGTCGGGCTCCACCAGCGTCGGGTGGTAGGAAAACCCGACCGTGTAGACCCGCCCACCCCAGCGTGCCAGTCCAATCTCGAGCAGAGCGGCGGTTCTGACTTCCCAGGGCCCGAAGTCCGAGATCAAAGAACCCAGAGAGTAGGCAATCAGTCTCCCCCGGTAGACTTCCGGCCCCTGCAGCACATGCCCGTGAGAGCCGATGACCAGATCAAATCCGGCGTCAATCAAATCGTGGGCAGCCACCCTCTGATGTTCACTCGGCGAGAAATGCCACTCCTCTCCCCAGTGACAGTAGGCCACCAGAAACTCCGCTCCGGCAGCTCGGGCCCGGCTGACATGCTGTCCGATCAAGCGCAGGCCCCTGTCCCGCCAGATTCCCGACCACTCGAGAAAATTGAGTCTGTGGACGGGCAGGTCTCGAGGAGGATACTCTACATCTTCCGGGCCCCGGATGATCGGGTTCACACCGTAGGTATAAGCCTGGATTCCAATCTGGATACCCTCTACGTCCCTCACGTACGGCAGGTCCAGTTTCTCCAGAGATTCTGCTGTACCCAGAGGTTCCATCCCGCTCCGGCGGATGGTCTTGATGGTCCGACGAAGACCCTCGATTCCCTGATCGAAGGCATGGTTGTTAGCGGTCACCAGAACATGCACCCCAACCTTGGCCAGCGCCCTGACGTGCTCGACCGATCCGTTGAATTGAACCGGGCCCGGCCCCGGCCCGACCGGTTTCAGTGTATGAACCGGAAACTCGAGATTGGCAACTGTCAGATCAGCATTCCTGATCAATTCCTCCAGCCCCGCATAGCTAAGGCGAAAATCGTCGTGCCGCTGTCCCCAGTGCTGCATGATGTCGCCGGCGAACAGCAGGCGCACTTCGGGATCCGCCCGGCGCTCCAGTTGGCCTGGAGAATCAGGCTCACGGGTTTCCATGAGCAGCTCGATTGGATTGCTGGCCGGTCCCGAATCTCTAACCACGACTCCGATCCAGACACCCAGGGTGGCCAGCACGAGATAGGCACTCACGATGTTGGCGATCGTCACGACGCCGTCGGATCCTTTTTTCAAGACGAACTCCTCAATCTGTAAACCCTGTACCTCGGATTTTCAAAAACGAGCTCCAGGCGGCCATCTGATTCAGTGTGCAGAGGCAGGTAGGGAGGAATCTCTTCACCGCGTCTGTCAAAAACAAAGTAATCAGCGTCGGTCTGTAACAGGAGCTGGGCGATGCGCTGGGGCCGGTTCGCCTGGGCATAGGTGCGCTCCAGCTGGTAGACCGCAGGCCATCCCCGATCTCGCAGGGCAATCTCATCCGGTGCTGAGACCAGTTCCAGCCGGCGGCGCCATTCGGGTACCAGGAAAGGAGTCGAGGCCGGAAACACTTTGAAATCCACAAAGGCTCCCCGGTTCGTGTACGTCCTGAACTCCTGAAAACCCGGGGGCACAATAAACAGATCTTTCAGCACGGTGTTCGCAGCCACCCAATCGTACAACTGCTGGTCGGCCGGAACTACTGTTAGTTCCTTCCCCGCCTGATCCCGGAGGGCGCCAAGCTGGAGCACAGCCAGCACTATCAGGGCCCCAATAATGAAAACGGTGCCACGGTCGACGCGCCTAAAGAAGATCAGCAGGCCGGAAACGACCAGCAGCGCAAGCAGAAAACCGGTCCACTGGACATACACCGCAAGCAGAAAACCCAGGCCGACTAGAAAGATAATGCGCAGGCTCGTCAAGAACGGAGTCCGGGGGTTGATGGTCTCAAACATCGCCTCCAGAGCTGCCACACTCAAAACCGAGGCCAGGACCACCAGCACGGGGGTCGTCCGACTCAGGTGGAACAGATATGGCAGAGTCGAAACGTGACGCCAGGCTTCAGGGAGCATATCTCCGTGGAAAACCACGAAGGTCCCTGCCAGGAAGGCGTGACCCGAAAGCAGACCCGCAATCCCGGGTGTGCACTTGACGGACCTCAACTGGGTCAACAGAATCGAACCGACCAGCCCCAGGACGAAGAGGAGAACCAGTGTCATGGCGGCTCCCGAAGAAGTCAACTCCAGTGTAAACTCGTGTGACATGCGGAAGAGATAACCTTTCTCGATGAGTTCAGAGGCAGGCCAGGATGGCTCCCCCGGAGAGCGCAGCAGAACCGCCAGGATCGGCACGATGACAGGAGCCGCAATGGCGGCGGCCGCAAAAAGGGTGATCGGCAGAGTGCTAACCTCGACCATGGCTACCAGGGTGGCGATGCCGAGCACGATGACAGCATGAGCTCCGACTACAGGGTGAGCCGCCAGGCACAATCCCAGCAGAACCCCGGTGCGCAGCGGCTTCGCCTCGAGCCAGGCTATGTACACCCAGAGCATGAAGCACAGCGCCAGCCACTGAGTGTGAAATCCATCTCCAAAAGCTCCGTCGTGCAAGCCTCGACCCAGGCCCGGAGCTCGATTCGCGAAAGCCAGTACGGCAGCGGCTGGAAGCAGCACTCCACTTCCCCCAAGAATCCGCAGGAGTCTCCACGCCGCCAGCACGGTGAAGAAGGAAAGCAGCAGCACGATCACGTAAAATCCCAGGGTCAGGCCAACGGTGTGTTCCGAGAGCCACATGACAACGGCCCACGCCGGTGCATGGAGGACCGAGGTAGCGATGAACACGTCGTCCGGAAACAGCCCATGGTTGAGAAATCTGCGAGCTAGGGGCAAGTAAGCAAAATCGTCTACCGATGGGAAGGCTCGAATGCCATTGCTAGCTCGAATGACCAGAGTGGTCGTCGTGACCAGCAGGGCGCTCAACAGGTAGGGAAGGCACCTCTTCAGGTCCTCCATGGTCAGACTGCTGGCTTTTTCGATGAAGGCACTCATAGGGTTTTGCTCGAGCAAATGTCGGATTTCTGGAGTCTGAGAGCTCCTGCCTTTCCCAATACTACGGCTGCCTGCCGGTAAGTATATGCAACTGGAGGTCGGCAAGCCTTGTAATCGTACTTGCTTTCCTGGCGGGCCTCAGCCCTAGCCCAGCGCTCACCAGCGCCACAACTAGGACTGCTGGACTATCCATAGGGTACCTGCCACCGTGGTATTTTAGCGAACGGCACGTACATGACACTGATTGGTTCCCCTCGGGCAAGACGGATCTGCATCGCATACTTTGTGGTTGTCGTCCTCTCCTTTCTAGTCTCTTTGACCCGTGTCAATCCCCTTCTCTTTCCAGGCGATTTCATTTCCTTCTATGGAGCCGGATTCATGCTGTCAGAGGGCCATGGGGCGGACCTATACGATGTTGCCCGACAGTCTCAGATACAGGAACAACTTCTGGCTGAGACCGGACGAAACATGAATGGCGCCGTGATCAAGTTCTTCTATCCCGCTGCATTGGGCTGGGTCTTCCTTCCACTGACAGGCTTGCCGCTGCTCTGGGCGTACGTGGTCTGGAGTCTTCTGGGAGTCGGCTTCTTGATTGGCTCCATCTATCTTCTCCGTGACCAGCCTGCCGGACCCGGGCCGGCTGTCGAGGTCCTGGTATTGGCCGCCATGAGTTTCTTTCCAATCCTGGAGTGCCTGCTGCAGGGTCAGTCCAGTCTCTTCTTTCTTTTCCTTCTGGCCTGCTTTTATGTGCTTGCTCGGGGTAACAGGGATTTCGCCGCCGGGCTGATTCTGGGCGCCGTGTTCCTAAAACCGCAACTACCAGTACTCCTCCTCCTCGGGCTGTTCCTGCAGCGAAAATGGCGTGTGGTTGCGGGGTGCCTGGTGTCCGTTCTCCTGCTGGTTGTGATTTCCGTGCTAACGATCGGACCGACTCAGCTGCCGGGCTACCTGGCATCAGCCTCACAACTCCTGGAAGATCCCGGCATCAGGGTAGAACTGATGCCCAACCTTCGAGGGACTCTTCATCGACTCGATTCCTGGCTGGGCCTCGGCCTGTCAGGAACGACCCTGTGGTGGGCTTCGATCTTGCTCTCGCTCACTTGTTTGCTGGGGTTTGTCCCCGGCTGGCTTTTCAGGCGAGGCCGCCCGGATTCTGCGCTCCCCCTCATGATTGCGCAGTCCGTCCTGCTGGGCCTGCTCCTGTCACCCCACCTCTTTGCCTACGATCTGGCTTTAGGGGTGGTCCCTTTTCTGATTTTGTTTGCCGGAATCCAGGATGAGCCCTGGCGCCGCCGGCTGCTGCAGGTGACCCTGCCCATTCACATGAGCGCCTTCTTCCTGAACTTCCTGGTGCCGAAGCCCTGGCTGGAACAGACCCTTTTTGTGGGTCTCGTTTTGACGGTCTGGTTGACCACTCTAGCAGTCAGTGGCATTCGTAGGTCGACGAAACGAGCACCCCTTTTGACCTGAACCTCGTCGATGAAGAAACAGGCACGGCCCTTTCCCCGCTACCACGTTCTGGTGCTGATCATCCTGACAGGAGTACTGGGACTGCTGGGAATCCGGCTTTTGACCGAATCCGAATACGGCAGCCTGTGATTGGCGACAGGTAGAATTCCCCGCGACGACAAATAGAATTCCCCGCTTTTTCAGGGCTGATCCTGACCATGAAGGCATGGTTAAGGATCAGCAAGTGCGGAGGTTAGTGAAGTTGCGAAAGAACGAGAAGACGCTAACGATGGCGGCGGCGAGAGCGGGGCTGTCGCGAAAGACGGCTCGGAAGTACCTGAAGTCGGGAAAGCTGCCGAGCCAGTGTCAGCCGGAGCGGTATTGGAGAACTCGATCGGATCCGTTCGAGTC
This sequence comes from Acidobacteriota bacterium, assembly GCA_965248635.1. Classification (GTDB taxonomy): domain Bacteria; phylum Acidobacteriota; class UBA6911; order RPQK01; family CBDAPI01; genus CBDAPI01. The sequence goes on from OZ252114.1 coordinate 3,603,797, forward strand.
GGTATGGCCGGAAGTGGAAGAGATCCTGAAGCGATCGCCGACGGTGGAGGCGACAGCGGTGTTCGAGTATTTGTGCCGTCAGCAGGAAGGGGCCTTCCAGCAAGGCCAGTTGAGAACACTGCAGCGGAGGATCAAGCAGTGGAAGGTAGAACACGGAGAAGCGAAGGAGGTGATGTTCCCGCAGAAGTATAGGCCGGGACATCAAGCACAATCGGACTTTACCTTTATGGGGCGTCTGGGAGTGACGATCCAGGGTCAGCCGTTTCCCCATCTGCTGTACCACTTTGTGTTGGCCTACTCGAACTGGGAAGCGACCACGCTGTGTTTCAGTGAGTCGTTTGAGAGCCTCAGCCTGGGGCTTCAGAACGCGTTGTGGGAGTTGGGGGCGCTGCCCGAGGAACACCGAACAGACCGGCTCTCGGCGGCAGTCAACAACCTGAAGCGGGAAGAGTTCACCGAGCGCTATCAAGGGTTGCTGAACCACTTCGGGATGCGCTCGAGTCGCACCCAGGCAGGCAAGGCACACGAGAACGGGGATGTGGAACAGGCCCATCACCGCTTGAAACGGGCCATCGAGCAGGAACTGCTGCTGCGGTGCAGCCGTGATTTTTCCAGCCGGGAAGAGTACGAGGGCTTTGTAGCGGTGATTGTGGCCCGGCGCAATGCGGCCCGACAAAAGCGCCTGGGAGAAGAGCTGGCAGTGATGCGCCCGTTGCCGGCACGCCGTCTGGACGACTTCACCCGGCAGTGGGTGAGAGTCTCCCCCAGCAGTACGATCCGGGTTCTCCACAACACCTATTCGGTGGACAGCCGGTTGATCGGCGAGCGAGTGCAAGTGCGGGTGTGGGCGGATCAGCTGGAGGTCTACTACGGGGGTCAGCGGCAAGCACGGATGCCGCGCTTGCGTGGAGAAGGCAAGCATCGCATTGACTACCGGCACGTGATCCATTCCCTGGTGCGCAAACCAGGGGCGTTCATTCGCTATCGCTGGCGCGAGGATCTGTTTCCGGGGATCTTGTTTCGAGTCGCCTACGACGAGCTGCGCCAGGATTGTCCGGCCACGGCGGATCGCCAATATCTGAAGATCCTCGAGTTGGCTGCCCAGGAAGGAGAGCAGCGGGTGCGAGAAGCGCTTCAGGGGCTGATTGAGAGGGGACAAAGAATCCGTTTCGAAGCAGTACGAGAATGCCTCGTCGATCCAGTCGTGGAACCCTGGGAAGTGGCGGTGGAGAAGATGGACGTGGGCGTCTATGACACGCTTCTGGAAAGCTTGGAGGTGAGGTCATGAGCACAGGCAGCTTGACCCGGCTTCGCGAGTGCCTTATCCAGCTCCATCTACCGGCCTTTCGGGAGCACTATGCCGCCCAGGCGGCACTGGCCACGAAGGAAAGTCTTTCCTATCCCCGGTTTCTCTTGTCGTTATCTGAGATCGAAGTGGCGGAGCGGCACGAGCGCAAAATCCAGCGCTTGCGCCGAATCTCGAAGCTTCCCTGGGAGAAAACGCTGACGGCGTTGGACCGCTCGCGCTTGCCCCAAAGCGTGGATCGCCAACTGACGGCGCTGCTGGAAGGTACTTTTTTGGATCGTGCCGAGAACGTTTTGGCTTTCGGCAACCCTGGAAGTGGCAAGACCCATCTGGTCTGTGCTCTCGGCCAGGAGTTGGTTCTGCTGGGGCGCCGGGTTTTGTTCTCTACCTGCGCCCTGCTGGTACAGCGATTACTGCGGGCCAAAATCGATCTGACCCTGGAGAAGGAGTTCAAGAAACTGGATCGCTTCGAGGCTCTCATAATCGACGACATAGGATACGTTCAGCAAAGCCGGGAGGAAATGGAGGTTCTTTTCACACTGCTGGCCCATCGCTACGAACGCCGCAGCATCTTGCTGACTAGCAACCTGATCTTCTCGGACTGGGAGAGGATCTTCAAGGACCCCATGACGACGGCTGCGGCCATCGACCGAGTGGTGCACCACAGTGTGATTCTAGAACTCAACGTCTCGAGCTACCGGATGGAGAGCGCCAAGAAGAAACAGCAGGGAACCACAAAATGAGGAAACCGCGAGGAGGTCAAATCCGGGCAAATCGGCTGATTGGGCCCCGGGAAGTGCTTGGTGGAAGCGATAGACGAGTGTCCGCGAAGAGGACAGGTCGTACAGCGCCCTACAGAGGCCACTCAGGACCCTTGTGGATCTGGTCCACTCCCCTCGACGCCGGCGCGAGCGAGCGGGAGCTCCGTTCGGGCTACGCCCTCACTCCGTCCCCCTCGCATTCTAAGAACATCTCTCTTTTTTACAGAACGGAGGACCCGGAAAGAGTCGTCTTAGAGGACGGCTACAGCTCTTTTTTATCAATCCCTTGTGTGGGGATTTCCAATTGTCGCTGCGGGAATTCTATTCGTCGTTGATCAAGCCTGGGCACAACGGATTTCATCCAATACTGGAGTGCAGCCTCTCTTCTCATAGATGGAAAAGACCCTTACAATCCCGAACTGCTGCAGGCAGTACAGCAAGACCTGGGTCGAACCCAGTCAGAACCCCTGCGAATGTGGAATCCCCCCTGGCTGCTGGTGACTCTCTTGCCCGTCCTGTGGTTCGATTTCGGCCTTTCTACAGTGCTCTGGTTGACCATCAATCTAGCCATCATCCTTTTTTCCGGCAGCTTCATCTGGCGCTTCTTTGGGGGCTCAACCGGGGCGGGCATGCTCGTTGCCTGGATTACCAGCGTTTCATTCTTCCCTTTTCTTCTGTGCTGGGGGGTGGGACAGACCAGCTGCCTGGTCCTGCTCGGGGTTGTTCTTTTCCTGCGGTCTGACCGGATCGGGAATCCTTGGCTGGGTGCCGCCGGATTGATTCTGGTTTCCTGCAAGCCGCAGAATGTCTACCTTTTTTGTCTGGTCGTCGCGGTGTCGGTGCTGCGAGAGAGGAATTGGAAGCTGCCGGCTGCCTCCTTCGTTCTGCTGAGTGTGGCTGCCGGCACTCTGGCTCTGCTCCGCCCCCCCTGGGTGGCCGATTACCTGGGGGCACTCGAGCAACCTCCCCTGTACTGGGCCACCCCAACCGTGGGCGGGATCCTGAGGGAGTACTTCTCGATTCAGTCCTCGGCAGTTCAGTACCTGCCCCCGCTGGTGACCGGCGGCGCGACGCTGCTCTTGATCTCCAGACAGGCGAAGATTGTGTGGCGATCAAACATCAGCCTGATCCTGCTGGTATCATCGCTCAGCTCTCCCTTTGGATGGAGCTACGATCAGGTCCTTTTCTTGTTTCCCTGCCTGGAGAGTATCCTTCGGGTTCTTGCCCCAGTGCAGATAGCCCCGGGGCGCCGAGTATTGACGATTCTCATTGTTTTCGGATATTCGGGGTCACTGTTCGTATTCAACTTGCTTGGAATCAATGAGGTTCATCGCTTTTGGCTGAACCTTCTTCCCCTGCTTGCCTTCTTCCTTTCTGGGCGGTCCAGAGAAACTTCTCTGCCCAAAGACCACCAGGAGAGCTCCCAGGAGACCACCCATGAGATTACGCACACAGATCCACGCTCTACTCGTAGTAGTCGAGACCAAGGTGGGTGATCTGCTCCGCGCCCTGGAGGTACCTGAGTGTGTTCTTGAGCTTCATCAGCTGGATAAAGAGGTCGTGCTCCGGATACAACGTGGGCAGGGTCATCGGACTCTTGAAGTAGAAAGAGAGCCACTCCTGAATCCCGGACATTCCTGCACGCCGGGCCAGGTCGAGAAAAAGCGCAAGATCGAGCACCAGGGGAGCCGCCAGGATGCTGTCGCGACACAGGAAGTTGATCTTGATCTGCATGTCATAACCAAGCCAGCCAGAGATGTCCAGATTGTCCCAGCCCTCCTTGTTGTCACCGCGGGGAGGGTAGTAATTGATCCGTACCTTGTGACAGAAATCCTTATACAGATCCGGATACACATCGGGCTGAAGAATGTAGTCCAGGACACCCAGCTTGCTCTCTTCCTTCGTCTTGAAGGACTCGGGATCATCCAGGACCTCTCCGTCCCGATTGCCCAGAATGTTGGTTGAGAACCAACCCGAGAGACCCAGAGTTCGGGCCTTGAGACCAGGCGCGATGATGGTTTTCATCAGGGTCTGACCGGTCTTGAAATCCTTGCCGGCCAGAGGCACCTGGTTCTGCTCCGCCAGCTCCTGCATAGCGGCTATGTCCACTGTGAGGTTGGGAGCTCCATTCGCGAAGGGAATCCCCATTTTGAGGGCTGCGTACGAATAAACCATGCTGGAAGGAATGTGCTTGTGGTTGGAGCGAAGCCCCTCTTCCAGCCGGGAGAGGCTGGAGTGCACGTCGGTGGGTGAGATGTAGATTTCGGTACTTCCACACCAGATCATGACACAACGCGCAATCCCATGCCGCTGCTGGAACTCTCGAATGTCCTCCATGACTTGTTCAGCCAGTTCCAGCTTATTCGAGGCCTGCTTGAGGAACGAGCCATCCAGCCTCTTGACATAATGACGGTCGAATACAGCCTTCATCGGCCGTATCGCCCGCAATTCTGGCTCCAGGTTGCCGAGCAGTTCCTTACGGAGCACGCCGGCCTTGGTGGCTGCTTCGAAACAGTCCTCTTCAAAGATGTCCCAGCATCCGAAGACCAGATCGTCAATTCCGGCCAGGGGGACAAAATCGCGGATCTTGGGGACACGCGCCTCGGTTCTCTTTCCGAGGCGGATGGTGCCGCACTGAGTCAAAGCGCCAATGGGCTTACCCAGCCCTCTCTTGATCGCCTCGACTCCGGCGATGAATGTTGTACTTACAGCTCCCAGCCCAACCAGCAGCACTCCTAGTTTCCCTTCCGGTTCTTTCATTTCCACGGCTCTCTGTGTCATTGCACTCCCATTATCCTTTTTTCACGATTTGTGAGATGTCTGCTACCTGCAGGAACATCTCCGAAATCTGGTGAAGCAAGCCCAGCCGGTTGCACCTGAGCTGCTGATCTTCGGCCAGGACCATGACCTCATCAAAGAAGCGGTCCACGGGTCCGCTCAGGGTAGCCATCAAAGCCAGCACATCTCGATACTCACCTGACGCCAGGGGTCCCGGCAAATGCGATTGCAGATCCGAGAACGCACTGAACAGGTTCTGCTCTGCACTCTCAACCAGCAGGGACTCGTCGACGCCTCCGTCATTTTCCCTGGTGCTGAGTATGTTTCGAATGCGTTTGAAGGCAACAGCCAGGGCCCCGAATTCAGGCTCTTCCCGGATTTCCTGAAGGGCTCTAGCCCGGCGGCGAGAGTCGACTACACTGCTCATCCCCGCTTCCATCACGGCGTTGAGCACATCATACTGAATCCCCTGGCCCTCCAGGATCCGGCGCAGGCGCCTCTCCAGGAAGACCTTGATCTCACCTCGCAGCTCGACCGAGTCTGTTTCCAGTCCCACGCATCCGAAACCCAGCAGATCATCGATCTCCCAGTCCAAACCGTGGTCCAGGAGTATCTTGATCAACCCCTGGGCCTGCCGTCTCAGACCAAAGGGATCGCTCGAACCCCGGGGTCGAATCCCGATACTGAAGCATCCGGCAATCGTGTCGAGCCTGTCAGCGATGGAAAGGAGAGCGCCATTTCGTGTGGTCGGTGAAGAATCGTCCAGAGAAATGGGCTGGTAATGCTCATAGATCGCCTTCCAGACGTCCTCCGGATACCCTTCTTCTCGGGAGTAAAGGCCTCCCATCACTCCCTGTAGCTCACTAATTTCAAACACGGTTTCTGTGGTCAGGTCAGTCTTGCACAGCAGCGCAGCCTGGTCGAGAGTCTGGTTGTCAGGACTGAGCCGCCGACAGATCTTCTGGAGACGCCTGGTCTTGTCCAGGTAACTCCCCAGTTCCTGCTGAAAAGTGACCCTGGCGAGGCTCTCCACACGCTTTTCCAATTTCGTTCTTCGATCCGATTCCCAGAAAAAGACAGCGTCCTCCAGGCGGGCACGGAGAACACGCTCGTGCCCGGTCCGGATCCGTCCGTCCGGGTCGCCTGCAGCGTTGGTGATTGTCACAAAGAAGGGCTGGAGTTCTTGGGAGTCTCCAATCACGGCGAAGTACTTCTGGTGATGCCTCATGACCGTCACCAGAATCTCCCGGGGAAGTTTGAGAAACGAACTCTCGAACCGGCCCAGAACAGCCGTTGGATGTTCGTTCAGGAAGCAGGTCAGCTCCAGTAGCTCTGGATCATCTACAACCGTGCATCCACCGGGCGTCACCTCGGCCAGTTCCATCCCGATCTTGGTGCGGCGTTCCCCGGCGTCCACGAGCACGAAATTCTCTCGCAGCAACTCTACATAGCGATCCGGAGAGGGGATCTCGACTTCCGGTGCCCCCAGGAACCGGTGTCCACTGGAACGGCGGTTGGACCGGATCCCCTCAAACTCGAAGTCCACGATTTCTTCGTTCCACAGAGCCACCAGCCATCGGATGGGGCGGACAAAGCGAAAACGGCTCTCACGCCAGTACATGTTCCGGGACCAGGCGATCTGAGCAATCACCCCTCCCAGCCCGGACGCCAGAACTGCGGACAGGGGAGACCCGGGCTTGACCTGCTGAAAACCCAGATACCTCCCCTTCTCGGTTTCAATCGTTTCCAGCTGATCGGCGAGGATCCCATGTTGGCGTGCGAACCCCTCCCCAGCCCTGGTCAACTCGCCGCTGGGGCCACGGGCTACGCTCTCAGGGGGACCGATGATGGTGGACTGCTGGTCGGGCTGGTTGTCGGGGAGATCTTCGGCCAGCAGAGACAGTCTGCGAGGAGAGCTGTAGAGGTGGATCCTTTGGGCTTGCAGGGAGGACTCGCTCAGAAGCCCCCGGAATTCATCTTCCAGCTGATTCAGGGCCGGCTCAATCATCTTAGCCGGGATTTCCTCGGTCCCCAGCTCAAACAGAAACTTGTTCATCGATCTTCACATATCGCTCGGCTACGCCTACCGCCAAGCGTCGTACTTTGGCAATGAGTTCCACTCGTTGAGTCAGACTGATCGCCCCGCGGCTGTCAAGCAGATTAAAAGTGTGAGAGCACTTCAGACAATAGTCATAGGCGGGAAGGGCGCAGTTCTCGCCGAGTGCCCTTTGACACTCCTGCTCGTAAAGGTCAAAGAGCTGAAAAAGCGTTTTGCTGTCCGCAACCTCAAAGCTGTACTTGGAGAATTCAAATTCCTCTCTCCTTCTCAGGCTGCCGTAGCTGTGGTCCCCGTTCCATTCCAGATCGAAAAAACTGTCCTGATCATTCAGAGAAGCCGCAATCCGTTCCAGGCCGTAAGTGATTTCGGCGGAAATCGGCATCAGATCCTGGCCACCGGCCTGTTGAAAGTAGGTGAATTGCGTGATTTCGAGTCCGTCCAGAAGCACCTGCCACCCAATTCCCCAGGCGCCCAGGGTCGGGCTTTCCCAGTTGTCCTCCTCAAACCGAAGATCATGCTTCTCCAGCTCGACTCCCAGGTGTCTCAGACTCTCCAGATAAAGATTCTGCACGTCCGATGGTGATGGTTTGAGGATGACTTGAAGCTGATGGTGCTTGTAAACGCGGTTGGGATTCTCAGCATATCGGCCATCGGCCGGCCTCCGGGAGGGTTGCACATAGGCCACCTTGTAGGGCTCCGGTCCAAGTACCCTCAGAAAGGTTTCCGGATGCATTGTCCCAGCGCCCACTTCGAGGTCGTAGGGCTGTTGGATCACGCATCCCTGGTCCATCCAGAACTCCAGGAGTCGATGAATGAGGCGTTGAAATGTCATTGTTCTCTCATCGGGTCAGGAGTTTGGAAGTGGTTTGAAGAGCCGGAAGATTAACCTTGCAGGAAGTACTAGAACTAGTGGACTAGAGAAGCTCCTTTAGCATTCTTGAACTTTTCAGTTTCTTTTCCAGGTGAGATTCTATCAGCTCCTCGGAAAGCCTTCCTAGCCTTTTCAATTCTCCTTCGGTGAACTCATCGCTCGCCAGTTCACGGGGGTGTCTTCCCATAAACCGGATGCTTCTAGAGGCCAGCTCTTGGGGCAGCCTGGAGGCCAGATCGGGCAGAATTCCCTCCAATCTCAGCAGCCACAATTCAAAGTAGCGGGCCAACTGAGCTACCGGAACAGATGCCAGAGACTCCAGTACGGCCAGGGTCAGACGAAAGACCTCCTCGACGGCTTCTCCTTCGTGAGTGAACTCCTGCAGCAACTCCGCGAAATAAGCGAAGTGGAGTTTCGCCTGCCAGTCCAGTTCATAAGCAGGAAAGGCCTTAACGATCTCGAGATCAAGAAGCACCGCCAATTCCTGGCCTTCCTTGTGAGAATACTTGAGTTGGGCGTGGGTCAGCGGCTCGAGACCGCTACCGAATCTGCTTTTCCTGCCGCTCCGGGCCCGGTAGGCGATGCTCCTCAACTGACCCGACTCACGGGTCAGGAAAACGACGATCAGATGCGACTCCGAATAGGGATAGGTTCGGAGAGTCAGCGCTTCGCTCTGCTGATGGCTCATCGGGTTCCCAGCGCACCCAGAAAAAAAGTCGCCAGGCCCAGAAAAGAGAAGAAGCTGATGACATCCGTCAGAGTGTGCAGGAAGATACCGGAGGCAACCGCCGGGTCAATGTTCAGGCGGTTCAGGAGCAGCGGGATCAGGGTGCCCAGGATTCCGGCCAGCAGGATCGTACAGACCATGGCACAGGCCAGGGCGAGGCCGACCGAAAGGTTCCTGTCCGCCCAAATATAGCCAACACCTCCTGCCAGTACACCCAGGGCGATGCCATTGGAGATACCCACCAGCAGCTCTTTGGTGAACACATCTCTCATGTTCTTCCAGCCGACTTCACCCAGAGCCAGGCTTCTGACCATCAAGGTGAGAGCCTGTGTTCCGGAGTTTCCACCCATCCCGGCAACGACCGGCAGAAAAATGGCCAGCATGGGCAAATCGGCGATGGTGTCTTCGTAAATGTAAACAACCGTAGCAGCCATCAAGGCCAGCACCAGATTGAGTCCCAGCCAGGGAAGCCTCTTCTGGATCGAACTTCTGGCCGTGCTGCGCACAGTGTCGTCGGCTTCGACGCCAGCCAGGTGAAGGATGTCCTCGGTGGCCTCCTCCTTGATGACGTCGATGACGTCGTCAACCGTAATCACTCCTACCAGTTTGTTCTCTCGGTCGACCACCGGAACGGCCAGCAGATCGTACAGGGCCACCTGATTGGCTACCTCTTCCTGATCCGTGTCCGTGGCCACGGAAATCACGTCGCTCGACATGATCTTCTTGAGTGGAGTGCTGGGTAAAACCGTCAGCAACTGGCGCAGAGAAATGACCCCCACCAGGTGGCTCCGGTCATCCACAACGTACAGGTAGAAGACCATCTCAAACTCGTCCGCCTTTTGGAGAGTGTGGATAGCCTCACTCACGGTGACTTCTTCCCCGAGGGCAAAGACGTTTGGGGTCATGATCCGACCGGCCGTCTCCTTCTGGTAGCGGAGAAGACCCTGGACCTGGACTGATTCCTCCAGCCGCATGGCGTCCAGAACCTGCTGGGCGAGCTTCTCCGGCAGAGCCGAAACAAATGCAGCCCGATCGTCTGTTTCAAGTTCTTGAAGCAGGCGTGAGATTTCCGTGCTGGAAAGGGCGGTCAACAGAGCAATGCCGCGCTCCAGGCCAAGGTCCGCCAGGGCCTCTGCAGCCAGTTCCCGGTTTTCTTTCACGAGCAGCGAGAAGATGCGGAGTTGATCGCGATCATTCAGCTCCTGGATGATCTGGGAAATGTCGCCGGGACGGAGCTTTTGAACAAGGCGGGCTGCATGCCCCTGAGCACCGCGCCGAAGCAGCTTCCTGACAGAGCTGGCCATGACCCTCACCTTCTCGACGTGCATCTCGAACTCCGTGGAAAGCCGTCTACTCTACCAGAAACAGAAGCCGGCTGACTAACCCGGATTCTAACTGATCGGCCCGTCTTGGGACGCAACTCGACGCGTGTGGCCAAACCGGTATTTCGAGAACTGGTACATGCGTGCCAGCGGTCCGCTCAGGAGATACGAGTAAGCGAGAATCAGCAGGGCGTAACGGGAATAGAAGAAGATGCCCGCCACCAGTGACGCCAGTGTGAGGATGACGAGATGTGACTTCCCCTGCCCCAGATTCAGCTGCTTCAGAGAGGGATAGCGAATGGTGCTGATCATTAACAGGGCCGTCAGATAGGTCGCACCGACCAGGACAGGCTTGAACAGAGGGTTGTCAGGAGGCCCCGGGAAAAAATGAACCGTGGCAGCGATGAACCCAGCTCCGGCCGGTATCGGGAGGCCGGCAAAATGCTTTAGTTCACCCATCTGCATGTTGAAGCGTGCCAGGCGCATCACCCCACAGATCAGGAAAACAAAAGCTGAGAAGCGGGCAAATCTTCCAAAATCTTCCAGACCCCAGGAATAGACGAGAACCGCCGGGGCAATTCCAAAGCTGATGACATCGGCCAGGGAGTCGAGTTGAACTCCAAAATCGCTGGTGACGTTGACCAGCCGGGCAACACGACCGTCCAGCCCGTCCAGGATCACAGCTATTCCAATAGCGATGGCGGCCTTCTCATACTCGCCGCTCAAGGTCGCAATGAGCGAGAGGAAGCCCGCAAAGATGTTCCCGACCGTGAATATCGAAGGAAGGATGTAGATCGTCCGCCTTAGCTTGCGCTTCGGTTTCATGGGCGAATCCCTCTAATTCTCAACTCCTTCACTGTTGCTCTCCCGTCTGGCCAGAATGCTGGAACCGCCGCAAACCCTGTCTCCCTTCTCGACTACGACTGCAAAACTCGTCGGAATGGTGATGTCAACGCGACTTCCAAACTTGATGAGGCCTATTCTATCACCCTGCTTGACTGTGTCTCCTTCCTGCTTCCAGGCAACAATACGCCTGGCCACCCAACCTGCAATCAGGCAGAAGGTCACCGACGGCTCACCCTCAATCTCCCAAATCATCTTCTCGTTCTCGACCGAGGCTCGATCGTTAAAGGCCATCAGAAACTTGCCCGACCGGTATTCCTGAGTTCGGATGCACCCACCAACAGGGGCGCGATTCACGTGCACATTGAACACTGACAGAAAGATGCTGATGACTGTTCCATGGGTCGAGTCACGGAGTTGGATGACCCTGCCGTCGGCGGGACTGACAATGAGACCCGGTTGCTGCGGAATCGTGCGCTCCGGGTCCCTAAAAAAGGAACCGAGACCGAATCCGACCAGCGCCAGAAGCCCCCCCCAGACCAACCACCCCAGCGCCAGGCAAATCAAGGCCATGATTAACGGAGGCAGAAGGAAGGGAATTCCCTCTCTGGCCATGAGTCCCTTCATGTGGTCGACATCCCCCGCAAAAAAAAGCCCACTGAAGAGTCGCATCTCCAGTGGGCTGACGTTAAGCCTAAACTCAATCAGTTGCTGACTAATTGAGAACGGTAGTCATTGATCATCAACTGCATCTGGTCCTTTAACGCAAGCTTCTTTTTCTTCAACTCCGTTTGCTTGAACTGTTCCTGAGCACTCAGATAGGGTCGATGCGTCAACTGCGTCAACTCCGTCTCATACATCTGGTGCTGGTCAAAGAGCTCTTGGAAATCTTCCCTATTATTCCGTAGGTACTCCCTGGCGACATGTTCATCCATAAAGTGGACCCTCCTGTTGATTTGGTTTTGGACAGCAGGAAAATGCTGCATTCGCGTCACCGAATTTACCAGATGAAAAACCCGGGATCAACCCCTGACTTCCGAGGCCGGAAGAGGACTCAGACCGGCCGCCAGGCGAGCCGTTCGATTGGCACTATCCATGGGGGACTCCAATGATCCGCACTTTCTCGGCAGGTTTTTCTGAATTCAACCGTGACCCTCAGTACTGTGAGTACTCAGTCCTTTGCGTTTCGACGCTTCTTCTGGGAGAGATTCGAATCCTCATAGGCGGCGATAATGAGCCGAATCAGCCGATGTCGCACCACATCTCTTTCGTCGAAGTAGGCGAACTCGATGCCCTGGGTTTTGCCCAGGACACGTTCGGCATCTTTGAGACCCGAGATCTGACCAGGCGGGAGGTCTATTTGAGTCACATCTCCGGTCACTACCATCTTGGAATGGAGACCCATGCGAGTAACAAACATCTTCATCTGCTCCGCAGAACTGTTCTGGGCCTCATCCAGTATGACAAAGCAGTTGCTCAGCGTGCGTCCCCGCATGAACGCGAGAGGAGCGATTTCGATGATGTTCTGGTCCAGAAGCTTCTCAACCCGGGCTGAGTCGAGCAGGAAAAAAAGGGCGTCATAGAGGGGACGGAGGTAAGGATCGACCTTCTCCTGCAGGTCACCGGGCAGGAACCCCAGTTTTTCGCCGGCCTCGACCGCCGGTCTGGACAGAATGATTCGATCAACCTTGCGCTCGAGCAGAAAAGCGACTGCCTTGGCGACAGCGAGGAAAGTCTTGCCTGTGCCAGCCGGGCCGATTGCGAAGACCAGATCAGCCGCTTCCATTTTGGCCACGTAGCGGTTCTGGTTCATACTGCGGGGAACGATTGTCCGCGACGAGGTCTTGAGAACGACCGGTTTGGGAAAAAAATCCCGCAACGTAGCTGCTGAGTCCTGGGCAATCTGCTCAAAAGCCTCTCGCAGCTCGCCATTTGAAAACTGTTCGCCCCGGCTCAACATGTCCGCGAAATCGCGAAGGATCTTCTCCACTGCGTCCACGTTGGTCTGGCTGCCCCGAATCGAGAGCTCCGAACCCCGGGCGTGGATCTCAACGTCGAACCGGTTTTCCAGAAGGCGAATGTTTTGGTCCTGGAGGTCGAAGAGTACTTCGGCCCCCCAGTCAGGAAGAGTAATTCTAGTCAAGAATCTTCGGAAGTCACGAATCCTGGCTATTCGAAGTTGAGCAGCCGACTCAAGCGCGATTTGTATCGGGCCCCGGTATTGCAGTGAATACTTCCCTTCCGGGCCGTCTTGTCGATCACCGAGTACACTCTGGTGAGTTGTGATCGGGCATCGTCCAATTTCTCTTCGGCAACGAGCTTCCTGAGTCGCTTGATCTCCGTGCGCATCTCACTTCTGGCAACCCTGTTTCGGAGGCGCCGCACGGTGTTCTGTCGCATCCGTTTCTTGGCCGATTTGATATTTGGCATAAGACTTTTTCTTGCCTGGTACTCTTGGAACACTCACTGGAGAAAAACAGTCATTATAGGAACGATCAGCGACAGGCGTCAACAACGAGTTGCTCCAGGATGAGTTGCTCGTCAACGCCTGTCGACTTGCACATCCGATCCGCCTGCCGCACCCTCAAGACCATCCCGGCCAGTCGCCGGCGCGGTGTGGCGTCAAGTTCGGACTGGCGGCCCCGATAGCTCCATATCTTGAGATCCTTGAGAAGTCCGGAAAACTGCTGCCCTGCATCCAGGCGTTCTTTGGCAACCAGAAGCCGCCGGAAATTCCAGTAGAGCAGGCTCAGAATCTGAGGCGCTGTCATACCCTGATCGAAGAGTCTGCTCAGCACCCTCAGAGCTTTCCTGGCGTCGCTCCTTGCCAGACAGCTGATGAGCGCAAAGACGTCGTATTCCTGGGATTGCCGAGTCAGGACCAGAACTGCCGATCGATCAACATGCCTGGTCTGGGCACAGTGCAGCAACAGCTTGTCCAACTCCATGCTCAACCGATGACGATCCTCTCCGACCAGCTCGATAAGGGTTCGTGTGGCCCGGCTGTCAACCTCGAAACCCCGAACTCGAAGACGCTTCTCGATCCAGGCGGCCAGGTTGGAACAGTCAGCGCTCTTGATGACCGGAATCTTCCTGGGCCATCCGGAGGGCTTTTTTGCCAGTTCCAGGATCACGACACTACGGCGGGCTGGACTCTTCAGGTAAGCTTTCAACTCTTTCCGCGCGAGATGGGCGTTGCGGATGTAAATCCATCGCCTTGGGCTCATCCAGGGTAGAGTTCTGGCTTCGCCCACAGCGTCTGACTCGGAGTCTTGTTCCAGGTCATAGGTGCCCCAGTCAAAGCTCCGAGCCTCCTCGGACACCTGGCTGCGTGCCAGACGAAAAACAGAGTCCCTCAGGAAAACATCCCGGCCGGAGAGTTGGTAGACGGTTCCAGGGTCCGCAGTATGCTTCTGGAACTCTTCAAAATCCATGGTACCTGCCTGGCAGCCTATTTCTGTGGAAGATAGCGCGGAATGCAGCGCGTCACACTAGAACCCTTCCAGGATCGACGTGACCACACTGGCAGCGAAGTCCTCGGCGATTCGATCCAGGGCTGGATTCTGCTCCGTGAAGAACCTCTCAATGTCGATGTTCAATTGATATTGCTCTCGGAAGATGTAGCGATCGTTCTTGAAGAGAACTCGACCCGTACTGCTTTCGCGAAATTCGACCCGCGCATCCAGGGTCACCAGAAAGGTCGTTCCGAAGGAGCTCTGGCCGAAAGTCACCGGGCTCACGGAGAGTCTGGAGACCACCCCGCTGAGCACCGCATCAGCGTCCGAGGTCCCGCTCCGGACGGCCCAGCTTGTCTTTTCGACAAACTTGCGCACCATGGCCTCCGCCAGTTTCTGTTCAACCCGGTATGTAGTCGTTGTGTTTTCAAAGGGTTGAATGGCCACCGAGCTGATCCCCAGATCGAGCCGGTTGCGCTCCGCAACACGATATCCACAGGAACCGATTGAGCTGCTAGCCAGCAGAATCCACAGGGCGAAACGAACCCACTTCAATCCGGAAACCGACCCGCGATCAACCATCTTGCTCCTCTTCGTCCGCGCTCACTTTAGCAGGGACAATCTCCTCTTGAGCCTGGTACTTGCCCTTGCGATCGGCATAGGAAGTCCGGCACGGATCATCTGCCCCCAGAAAGACTACCTGAGCAATCCCTTCGCTGGCGTAAACCTTCACAGGAGACGGGCTTGTATTGGAGATGGAGATGGTGACAAAGCCTTCCCACTCGGGTTCGAAGGGAGTCACATTCACGATGAGACCGCAGCGGGCGTACGTTGACTTCCCGGTGCAGAGGGTCAAGACAGATCGTGGAATTCGAAAATACTCCAGGCTCCTGGCCAGCACGAAGCTGCCCGCTGGAATGATACAGTCATCACCTTCCAATTCATCGAAGGGCATTTTAGCTGTGCACTTGGGATCCACCAGGCTTGCTCCTCCTTGATAGATCAGAAACTTCCGGTCCAGGCGCATGTCGTATCCGTATGAGGAAACACCGTAGGAAATGGTTCCTTGACTCACTTGAGACTCCTGGAAGGGGTCAATCATTCGGTGCTCGAGTGCCATTTCGACAATCCAGTGATCCGGTTTTACACCCACAGAGAGGTTCCTCCTTTGCAACTGCCCGGAGCTCAAGGTTGAAAGTTGAAAGTTGAAAGTTCAAGGGTGAAGTTCAAATTTGAAGGTTGAAAGGTTCGTGGAACGTGGAACGTGGAACCTGGAATCTCCCCCCTCTTGACAGGACAAATCTAGCCAAGTATTTTTAGAATCAACACTTAAGGGAGGTTCCAGCAGCTGTGATAAAGGCGGATATTGTCAGTCGTGTGGCTGAGAAAATGGGGATTACCAAAGTCCAGGCTGAAGTGGCTTTCGATTCGTTCCTTGATGCTCTGCGCCAGGCCATGAAGCGGGGAGAGCGGATTGAATTACGTGGATTTGGTGTTTTTGTAGTCAAGCCCAGAAAGAGCGGCATCGGCAGAAACCCCCGCACCGGAGCAGAAGTTCCGATTCCTCCCGGTAAGACCGTCCGTTTCAAGCCCGGCAAAGAAATCCGTTTCAGCCGGTAACTCTCTCTCCGTGGATACTCCTCCCTCTCCTCTCTCCGCGATCGATCCAGAGACACCCCTTCATGAACCCGAGGAGCCGGATCGGCCCGGGTCGGTTCGACTGGCAGCTCTCCTCCTGGCGGCAACTGTTTTGACGACTCTAGTCGCCGGGTTTCTCTTTCATTTTGGGTTTCTGGCTGGATCCGGGGATGGTGAGATCACTCTACCTAATTCCGCTGAGAATCCGTTGGCTCTCCTCCAGGGCTTGCCCTTCTCGCTGGCGCTGCTGGCGATCCTGCTGGCTCATGAGATGGGCCATTACCTGGCCTGCCGCTTCTACCGCATCCGCTGCACGCTGCCCTATGTCATCCCGGTCCCGCCCATTCTTCCTCTCCCCGGGTTGGGAGTCTTGCCCTTGAATCCATTTGGCACCTTTGGCGCAGTGATTCGGATCCGTTCGCCTTTCCTTACTCGCCGCCAGATCTTCGACGTGGGAATCGCCGGGCCTCTCGCCGGGTTCCTCGTCATCGTGCCCGTGCTGGCACTGGGGGTATCGCTCTCGACCGATTTCCAGTGGCCCGAGGAGGAGTCCGGCTTACTCGAGTTCGGGGAGCCGCTCTTGTTCAAACTGGCCGTGTGGAGTTTCTTTGACGGAGATCCCGCGGCGATTAATCTTCATCCAATCGGCTGGGCAGCCTGGTTTGGCCTTCTTGCCACGAGTCTGAATCTGCTTCCCTTTGGACAGCTGGACGGTGGTCACATTCTCTACGCCCTTTTTGGAGAGCGCCGCCACCATCGTGCTTCACTTGCACTGCTGGCTTTTCTGGTAGGTCTTAGCCTGCTGTCACTTCCGACACCCGGCTATCTCTTTTTTGCCCTCATCCTGATGTTCCTGGGGCCCCGTCATCCCCCTCCAGCTGAGCAGAAAGCGCTGGATCGTACGCGCTGGTGGATCGGGCTCCTTGGACTGGCCGTTCTTGTCCTCTGTTTCATTCCCGTCCCGGTGACCTTCGTGGAATAGGATTCCACGAAGGTGGTTTTCTGGTTTCTGGTTTCTAGTGCCTGATTCCGAGACAGGTAACCATTAACCAGTAACCATCCTATCCCCCTATCCGGGACATTTCCACCTTGGGGCCATCGGAGGGAAGCGTGGATCTCAGCTCGGAGTATCGGTCTTTGCGCTGCTGCCAGATGCCGGACACCAGTTGCAGCAGTTCTCGGTCGGTGGCTCCCTGGCGCAGTGGTGTTCTGAGATCGTGGCCGACTGTCGCAAACAGACAGGTATACAGTTTTCCTTCCGGCGACAAGCGGGCTCGCGTGCAATCCCCGCAAAACGGCTCCGATATCGACGCGACGACCCCAATCTCCCCCTGACCGTCGCGGTAACCCCATCGCCGGGCAACTTCCCCGATGTAGTTCGGGTTCAATGGTTCGAGCGGATAGCGAGAGTCAATGAGTTCCACCACTTCCCTGGCTGGGACGACTTCCGAGAGCCGCCAGTGGTTCGTGTTTCCGACATCCATGTATTCAATAAAGCGGAGAACACAGCCACTACCGCGAAAAAAAGCAACCAGCTCGAGGATGGCTTTTTCGTTCGTCCCCCGGCGAATGACGGCATTGACCTTGACCGGTGACAGCCCGATTCTCTGGGCTTCTCGAATCCCGCTGAGGACTTCCTCGACCGGGGCTTCCACATTTGCGATGGAAGCGAATTCCTCCTGATCCAGCGAATCGAGACTGACCGTGACCCGATGCAGGCCTGCTGCCTGCAAGCCGCGGGCGTGCTGCTTCAGAAGCAGGCCGTTGGTGGTCAGCGTGAGGTCGTCGATCCCCTTCACGGAGGCCAGGCGCGAAACGAGTCCGGAAAGCTCTCTGCGAAGCAAAGGCTCTCCACCGGTAATCCTGACCTTCCGCACTCCGAGGCGCACAAAGATCCGGGCGACACGGGTGATCTCCTCATAGGTCAGGAGTTCCTTTCTTTCCAGGAAGGCGTAATCGGGACCAAAGAACTCTTTCGGCATGCAGTAGGAGCAGCGCATGTTGCACCGGTCCGTTACTGATATGCGCAGGTCTCGAAGAGAACGTCTCAGTAAGTCGGTTGGCATCGGGTCTCATTCTAGCCCAATTCAATCTGGCCGGTCATTACAGATCGGTTTACTCACGAACGGTTGAAAGTTAAAAGTTGAAAGTTGAAAGTTCGTGGAACGTGGAACGCGATTAGCCCTCCAGGATCCGACGGTACACCGCCAGGGTCTCCTTCGCCATAGTGGCCGCGGTCCGGTGTCGATGCACCCGGCGGTGGCCTTCCTCGGCCAGCCGGCCCCGACGCTGGGGATCTCCCAGAAGTCCCGCCAGAGTGGCTGCCAGCTCTCCTCGATCCCCGGGCGTGAAAAGGACACCCCCTCCCGTCTGCTCGAGCAGTTCCGGAAAGGGACCGTGATTCGGCTCCACCACTGGAACACCGCTGGCCAGCGCCTCCAAAACATAGAGCCCTTTCGATTCTCTGTAATCCGACGGGACGGAAAGCAGATCCAGCGAGCGGAGAAACTCCAGCTTCTGTACCCGATCCAGCACCCCATGATACTGAAAAGATTTCTCCAGCCCGGCCTCCCGGATCCGTTCAACCTGCTGCTCGAAAAAAGGACGGTGAGATACCCCCAGCCAGCCGGCAGCGTGCAACTCCACAGACTCCATCCCTTCCCTGGATTTGAGGCGAATGAAGCTCTCAACCAGCCCATCGAAACCTTTTTCAGGGCAGACTCGGGCCAGGTAACCAATGCGCTTGACTCCTTCACTCACTGCGGATCTCCTGGCTGTTTCCGGAAACCCGTCTGTGTTCAGGCCCAGCGGGACCCGGAAGACCCTGCCCGGAGGAATATGGAGCATTCGTGACATTTCTTCTCCGTAGCAGCGGCTGAAGACCACGAACCCATCCACCAGGGAAACGATCTCCCGGATCTTGTCCAGGGCCTTTCTCCGATAGGATTCCTCGAGCTGGTCCAGAAAAGCATCATCCCCCTGCAGCGTGACCACCACTGGGACTCCCAGCCGTGACTTGATGGCTGGAACCACCCCGGCGATGAGGATGTTGGTCAGGTTCACCAGATTGGGCTGCAGCGTCCTCTCCAGAAAATCTACCAGACGTCCCACTTCCTTGGCCTGAAACCCGTCGGTTCCCCGCAGCATTGAGAGAGCCAGATCACCGAGCAGGCCGGCCTCGGTTTGAATGCTGCCGGCCGCCACCCTCTTCAAGAGAGCGGGATGATCCAGCGCCCTCTCCAGGGAAGGAGGGAGGCGCCGGAACAGCGCCGATTTCTGTTGTAGGAACACATTGATCCCCCCAAAGAAGACCTGGTTGAGGCTGACATCCTCTTCGTCCAGCCGAAGGGGTGTGTAGGTGGGAACCAGGACGGCGTCACAGCCCAGCTTCTGCAGGGCGGTGACCAGGGCGTTGTCGCGCAGACAACTGCCGCAGATCATCCCCGCCGCACCGGCGGCAATGTAGGCAACTTTCAGTTTGTCCGTGTTCTGCATCCCAGACTCAAACCAGCCGGTTGATCCCAGGCCCGATGGTCTCGAGAAGGTCGATGATCATGCGGGCCGTCAAGCCCCAGATGACCTCCTCTTCGAAATCATAGAAATGAACGGGAACGCGCTGGCCCAGACGCTCCCAGATCTCGATCCTGGGTTCGGTCTCCACGAAAAAACGCAAGGGCACCCAGAGGACGCGTGCCACTTCAGCGGCACATGGGGTGACTTCCGGAGACCCGTTTATGAACCCCGCGAATGGCGTGACTCTCGAATGAGTCACCGCCAGGTAGTCATGGAGCCGGCCGGCAATCTCAATGCTCTCGGAGCGGATTCCCACCTCCTCGAAGGTCTCGCGCAGCGCGGTCTCTTCCAGGCTGCCATCTTTTTCCTCGCGCCGCCCACCGGGAAACGAAACCTCCCCTTTGTGAGTGGAGACGGTGTTGGTTCTCCGAGTGAGCAGAAAACAGGGTTCGCCGTCGACCTCAGCGATTCCCATCAGGACAGCCGCCCGGGCCCTGTACTCGCCTTCAAACGGACGGTGCCCCGCGGCGGCAAGCCCCCGAATGACTGCCTTTCTGAGACTCTGCAGATTCCACGTTCCATGTTCCATGTTCCACGTTCCATCACGTTTCCCGCGTCTTCGACCTTCAACTTTGAACTTTCAACCTTGAACTTTCAACTTTATCCCCCCAATTTTCAGGGGTCGGTAGTACTCTCTGGGTCCGAAGAGTTCGCCGCTATCGTGATTCTGGTGCGCCCCGATCAGTTTGCCACTCTGCCGGTGGGCAAGCAGTTGGTCGCAGTGCCCGACCTGAACGGTGCCCAGTGAACTAAATCATCCGGATGGCGACTCTAGGTATGAGGGTAAAGGAGGAGTCTTCCCCATGAATTCAAAGCTTGTTCACTGCCTGGTCCTGGTAAGTCTTCTGTGTGTTCCTGTCTGGGAAGGGGCCCGGGCTCAGGCCGCTGACCCGTCAGCCGTCGAGATCACTGACCCCGCGACGGTCCGTACGGCCCAGCGGGCGCTCCGGGGCAAAGGCCTCTATGCCGGCCCTATTAACGGAGTGGTTGAAGAGGAAACCAGCAGGGCCCTGCTGGACTTCCAGGGGCAGACCGGCATCAACGCAACCGGCATGGTTGATCGACCCACCCTTGAGGCTCTTGGGATTCTCGAGGACGACCGGAGCCTTGTGAAGAAGACCTCAGATGGCACTGTTAAGACGGCTGAGGCAGTCGGCGATGCCACAGTCACAGGTGTAACCGTGGCTGGGAAAACTACGGCAAAAGGTGTCACAGTTGCGGGAACCAGTACGGCCAAAGGGGCCACAGTCGCGCTCGAGAGCACTGCCACCGGACTGGAAACAGCCGGCAAGGGAGTGGTGAAAGGTGGTGAAGCCAGCCTCGATACCGCCGGCAAAGCTGGAAAAGCGACGGCCCACGGATTCACAAGGGCGGGACAGGGCGTCACCGATTTTCTGGGCGTCAGCCAATCCGACAACAAGATCCGCAAGCAGCTCGTGAAGAAGCTTGATCGGGATCCTTACCTTCAGGACAGCCAGGTTCGTGTCCTGGTTGAAGGGGGCGTGGCCACTTTGACCTTTTCTGGTGGCTCGCCGGAAGACTACGACCGGGCCGCCGCCATTGCGCGGGCGGTCAAAGGGGTGAAGGACGTGGTGATCCAGAGCCCTTGAACGGGTTCTAGGTTCTAGGTTCTGGGTTCTGGGTCCTGGGTTCTGGAGCGAGTCAACAGCGACACCACAATGAAGGCAGCTACCGATAGCCCGGCCGCCAGCACCTCGGTAGGCACTCCACCGAAACTGTGCCCGGTCACGATCCCGTAGACAGCGGCAGCGGTTCCCAGCAACATGGAGACCAGGGCCCCCTGTCGGGTACCTCCTTTCCAGAGCACACCTCCCAGGACGGCGACGAACACCCCGGCCGTGTAAAGAATGTAGGAGGTCAGAATAGTGGTAAAGACCTCGCGGCTGCCCACAGCAATCAGCAGGGCGACCAGTCCCGCCAGGGCGGTGACCCACCTCGAGACTCGAAGTTCGGTACCCGCATCCGGATTGCGTTTCACCAGGGCGGCCAGCCGGATGTCTTTCACCAGATGGGAAGCCGCGGCCGCCAGCAGCGAGTCAGCCGAGGACATGATGGCAGCCAGAAAGGCTGCCAGGACGATACCCCCGACCAGCCCCGGCATCATTTGTAGAATCACATCGAAGAGAACAGAAACGCCACTGGCATCTCGCACCGATACTCCCAGTCCTTTCGCTCCCATGCCGATCAAGACCGGAACGAAACTCAAGGGAATCAGGACAGCCCCGGCAATCAGTGCCCCCTGCCTGGCCACTTTCGAATCTCGAGCGGCAAAGAGCCTTTGATAGAAATCCTGTCCCACCAGCGTGTACATGACGGTCGGCACCGACAGCCAGAGCACAAAACCGAAGCCCTCTCCTCCCAGTTGTGTGAAGTTCGTCGTGAGTTCTCCCTGGCTGAGCCGGTCCCTCAGCAGGGTCAACAGACCCCCCTGTTCCATCGTTCTCTGGAGTACGAGGACACAGGCCAGAACCATACCCGCCCCTCCGACAAGAATCTGGGCCAGATCGGTCACGGCCACCGCCCACAGGCCCCCCAGCACTGTATAACTGACGAAAAACAACGCTGCCAGGATGGAGGCGATCTCTGGATCCAGGCCGAGAAGGCCACCGGCTGCCCCGGCCACCTGGATCTGAGAAGCTGTGATTCCAAGCAGGGCGGCAGCCGAAAGAACCGCTCCCAGGATTCGAATCAGCCGGCTCCCGTAACGCTTTTCCAGGTATTCCGGGACCGTGTACAGGGCCAGGCTGCGAAAGCTGCCGGCTGTCAGCAATCCAAGCAGGATCAACCCCACTCCGCAGGCGATGCCATACCAGGCTGCGGAGAGACCCGAGGTGAAGCCTTTTTGGGCTCCTCCTGCGCTGAACACACCCCCGAAGTGAGTCGCCGCCAGAGTCGCGGCACAAAGAGGCAGTCCCAGCTCTCTGGAGGCCAGCAGGTAGTCATCGGGTCCCTGGATGCGTCGCTGGCACATCCAGCCGATGAAGAACATTCCGGCGAGATAGGCGACCACGACCGCGGTGATCATTTCGGGCTCCTCTGGAACCGCGTCCTAGTGGCCATGCTCCATAGGCTCGCTGTGTTCGTGAAAGACACCCTGGCCGTGCAGTTCGTCATGCAGCCTTCGGTATACGGAGGTCAGCTTGAGCCGCATTCTCCTGTAAACCTTGTCCTCTGCGCGGGTTCCCACCGTGTCCAGAAAAACCAAGGCACCCTCGATCTGCTCCAGAATGGTCACCGCGTCAGCCGCAGCATGGAACTCGGACCCGGCTACCTCGATCATCACCGGCGACGAGTGAGCAGTAATGACCTCCGGCTTATCCGGGTGGTGCCCCCGGACCAGTAATGCGACCCAGCTGCTCCGGTCGATGGGCACCGACCAGTGGCCCG
Source organism: Acidobacteriota bacterium (assembly GCA_965248635.1). Taxonomy (GTDB): domain Bacteria; phylum Acidobacteriota; class UBA6911; order RPQK01; family CBDAPI01; genus CBDAPI01. The sequence goes on from OZ252114.1 coordinate 3,626,538, forward strand.
AGTCTTCCTGAGGATCGACCTCCCTGCTTTCCCGAATCTCACCGTTGATCACCAGTTCGACCCTGCTCATAGGGACGGTCACACTGGCCAACTTCCAGTCCACATCCACACCTCCCCCTCCCCGGCTCATGTGGAGGCGGCTGCCCGCCGGCTCTCCCTCGACGCTGAACTCGAGAAGCGGTCCATAGGTGATAAAAGTGTGGCCCGATTTCACGGCCTTGACCCACGTCTCATAGGTGAATTCTTCGTCATCCGGAATCCGGGTGTAAGTGCGAATCGCACCGACTTCAACACCGGCGCTCATCTTGTCGGTTCCGCCTACAACCGGCACAAAGTATCCGCAGTTGAGGTATCGGTAGTAGTCGGAGAGAAAATAGGGATCAACACCTCCATAGGGCTTGCCGAGAGAGGTCATTTCGACGGCGTCGATGTCGCCATTGACCAGATCGGCGGCGTTTTCGGCGCGGGGATTCGGAAAGTGAGGGATAACGACCAGCCCTCCCTGGGCACTGCATTTCTGGGCCCATTCCATAAGCAGAGCATCGACCGGATCCCCCAGAGCCGCTTCCGGAGGCCCGGCGGCACACATCGGCGCGATAATATTGCCTCCGTAACCCAGCAGTGAGATGTGTCCGAGAACATGCTGGCGGTTTTCCGTACCGACCCGAACCAACCATTCACCGTCGCCTCCTGCTTGCCTGGACCCAAAGGTGGTCTTTCCGTCGAAATCTCCGACGTTTGTCATCAACTCTCCCCACTGGCTGGCGAGCAGGTTAACAACATTGACCCCCTCCGCCCTTCCCTCCAGCAAAGCCGTCTGAGGGGAGAGAAAGTGCACGTGGGTGTCGGCAGTTACCCAGTTTTTCTCCCGCCAGTTCAAAACCTTTTCGATCTCAAGGGTAAGACTCTCGGTGTCGGGCCCCACTCGCATCACTTTTCGCAGGGGTTTCATCTCGAAACCCTTGCTCACCTCCAGGTAAACGTTCCCCACAGGCAGATCCACGACGGTTTCCCCCGGAATATAGGCGCAGAAGTGTCTTCTCTGATGCAGGTACTCTGCCCCGTAGTCTTCGAACCAGGCACTGTTGGGTATACGGTGGTGGTCCGCGGGAGGTAAATACTCGCCGCTTTCCCCATGGAGGTGCAACTTCACGGCAACCGGTCTACGGCTCCCTTTCTCGACGACTCGGAGCTTGACTCGCTGGCTGGCGGGGGAGATCGGAGTCAGCCGGCTGGAGGCCTGGCCCCCGGTGAGTTCTGAGACCGGTACCGTGAGGCCGCCCTCCAGATGAAAAAGAGCGTCAGCGTGAGCCGTGTACTCCACCTGTACCTGGCTGCTGGATATCTCGGGCACCTGATTGTCGTAGGTTTCAGACCACGAGTCGTTGGGATAGATCTTGACAGGCTGGGCCGAGATGACCTGCCCCATGTCCAGACGAATCTGTTTCATCAGCCCCACTTCATCGAGATCGTAGTCAAAATTGGCTACCTCGGGCAGGCTGAGAAGCGCTTTGCGGAGGCTTTCCCAGCGAAGAGGAAAGGCGGAGACCGTCCCGGCCGATATCGCAGAAATAACGATCCCTCCTGTCTTGGGCTCAAAGCGGAGGGCCCTCATCTCTTTTTCCGGCCGGGGGTTTTCCCAGGCCCACACCCAGTTGTTCCAGAACGTCAAATCCGCCCCTACGGACCGACCTTGAGTGAGACCCCAGGTTCGGCGCGTGCCGCGCTGCTCTTGAAGGGGCCGGATCGGGTAGGGGTGGTTCTGGGGGACTGCCTGAAAGCAGAGCTCCCCCCAGCGGCGCCACAGCATGCCGATCTGGTGGCGGCGGCGAATCTTGACGCGTTCCTCGGAACCGTCGGCATAAATGATCACATAATCGGCCACGTGTTCCGAAAGACGACCTTCTCCCCGGGTGGGGGAAAGAAACCCGTGTTTGTTCCACTCCAGGGGCTCGACGTCGGTGGTGTGCAGAAAGCAGATCCACCGAGCCTTGAGAGGAGCGATTCGCTCCCGAACAGGCTTGTTTTTGAGGAAGAGAACCGCTCCCACTTCGAAAGGGATGCCCCAGGAAACTAGAGACCCTCGAGCTGCTCTTTCCAACCTCTCTTTCAGGGCGTCCGAGACCTTCTTATTGACGAGACCCTCCAGGCTGGTGTTCCCACGCAAAGGAACAGGGACAAAGCGAGGGGATACGGCATGTGAAATGGCTGCTGCTTCGGCCTGGGCGGCCAGGCCGGTGGCACCCGCTGCGGCAGCCGATGCCTCCAGGAACGCCCTTCGGGAAATCGTCATGATCGTCTACTCCGATTCGTTCTTGATGGATGATCGTTTTGTAACACAACGGAGTCGAATGTTGAAAGAACGAGACCACACCACCGCGGCGCCAGGCCGCTTTCGTAGGGACCGGTCTTGTGCCGGCCCCTTTGGAGGGGCGACCACAAGGGTCTACGATTCAAAATCCAACCGGTCCCAGAACCAGCAACCAGCAACCGGTAACCAGTAACCAGTCGCGAAGCGACTACCTCAGCGCTTCCTCGAGAACCGTGGCCGCATCAGTTCGTTCATCCCGATACTTGACGATCAGGGGAGAGGAGACAGAGAGACCGTGCTCGGTGGCGAATGCCCCCGCCAGGGCTCGGCTGCCGGGAACCACGACTGCTCCAGGCGGAATGATCAGCGGAGAGCCTGCTGCTTTCCGGTAGACTCTTTCGCTCACCAGATCAAAGAGGGGCGTGGACCCGGTGAGAATCGTACCGGCCCCGATCACCGCTCTCCTGGAAACGATCGTTCCTTCATAGACGCCGCAATTTCCGCCGATGACAACCTCATCTTCGATGATGACAGGCATGGCTCCAACGGGCTCCAAGACCCCCCCGATCTGGGCTCCGGCGCTGAGGTGCACTCGCTTCCCGATCTGGGCGCAGGACCCGACCAGGGCGTGGGAGTCAATCATGGACCCGGCTTCTACACAGGCGCCCACATTGATGTAGGCGGGAGGCATGATCACGACTCCCGGGGCGACATAAGATCCGTCCCGAACCGAGGAGCCCCCCGGCACCTGCCGGACCTCATCCCTAAGACGCAGTTTCTTGAGAGGAAACGTGGACTTGTCGAAAAAGCGGAACTCCGAGTCGATCGAATAGTCTGTCAGGCCCCCCCAGCGAAAACCCAGCAGGATCCCCTTCTTGACCCAGTGGTTGACCTGCCACCCGGAATCAACACATTGGGCGGCTCGAACAGCGCCGGAATTGAGGAGGGATTTGAACTCTGCAAAGAGTTCCCGGGCGGCTTCATCGAAGTCCCCGCTCTCCCCTCGGTAAAGCTCTTCAATTCGTTCCTTCAAGTTCTGCGCAGATTCCATCTTTTTTCTCCTCCGGCTCCCGCCGGGGGCTCTGAAGGAACACATCCCCCAGTACATCCGTGAAAGTGAAGAATCCTTTTTTTCCCTGGATCCACTCGGCTGCCAGCAGGGCGCCCAGAGCGAAGCCGCTGCGGTTGCGGGCTACGTGCTTCAACTCGACGGTGTCGGAGAGCGAATCGAAGCAGACGCTGTGGATACCCGGAATGCTTCCACCTCTGGAGGAGGTCACCTGCAATTGCTGCGGCGCAACAGGCCCCGGGGCGTTGTCGGTTCGGAGCTCACTCTTGCGTGCCACAGCTTTCATAAGGACTTCTGCCAGGGCAAGTGCCGTGCCGCTGGGACTGTCGACCTTTCCGCGGTGGTGGGTTTCGTGAACGAAGAGATCGTAGTCAACCAGATCGTCGAAGAGCCTTCCGGCCGCCTCCACAATCCTCAGAAAAACACTGACACCCAGGGAGAAGTTGGGCGCATAGACGACGGACATTCCCGATGCCAGCACCAGGTTCCTGATCTCATCGAGCTGCTCGTACCAGCCTGTCGTTCCGATCACGAGGGCAGCCTCTCCCTGGGCCAGCCTGCGGACGTGATCAATGACTGCCCCCGGATGCGAGAAGTCAATGAAGACATCAATACCCTGGCCCGGAGCGGCTTCGCTCAGTGCCCTGCTGCGGTCAAACGTCGAAATGATCCGGTGCCCTTTTTGAGGCGCCAGACGGGTGACCTCCCGACCCATCCGGCCACCTCCAATCAAGCCAATCCCAAGTCCCATTTTCTTGTTTCCCTGCCCGAGCGGGTTCCATCCCGCGATCCGATCGCGACCTCAGAGGGTTCTCCTACACCTCTACGCTGCGACTCAGTAGACCATAGCTTTCCATCGCCTGCACCAGCCTCTCTGTATTCTCGGCAGACATGGGCGCCAGCGGGAGTCGCAGTTCTCCGACGTCCCTCCCCATCAGGCTGAGAGCTGTTTTAACCGGAATCGGATTCGTTTCGTAAAACATGGCCTGGCAGAGGGGAAAGAGCTTCCCGTGCAACTCGGCTAGCCTGGCAAGATTCGATTCCCGGTACGCCTCCCACAGACTTCGCAGGTCACGCGGAACGATATTTCCCACCACCGAGACGACCCCCACTCCACCCACGCTCAAAATGGGTACAAACAGCGAGTCATCGCCCGAGAAAACCCGTATCCGCTCTGCGCACCGGTTCACGATCTCTGAGACCTGGTTGAGATCCCCGCTGGCTTCCTTGATAGCAACGATGTTGTCGATGTGACTCAGCCGTTCCACTGTCGAGGGCGAGATGTTGACCCCCGTCCTTCCCGGAACGTTGTAGATCATCAGGGGAAGATCCACAGCCCGGCAAACGGCCTCGAAGTGGCGATACAGGCCCTCCTGGGTCGGTTTGTTGTAATAGGGCGTGATGACCAGCGCCATATCTGCACCCAGCTGGCGCGCTTTTGTGGTCAATTCAATGGTTCGGGCCGTATTGTAGGTCCCGGTTCCGGCCACCACCGTGGCCTTCCCCTTGGCCTCTTCGATGACGATTTCGAAGAGGCGATAGATTTCCTCCCGCGAAAGAGTCGGAGACTCTCCAGTGGTGCCGCAGGAGACAATCCCCAGGCTACCGTTTTCTACCTGGAATCGAACCAGGTCCCGAAGGCATTCCTCATGCAGTCTTCCCTTCTGGAATGGGGTGACCAGGGCAGTAAAAGGACCTTCTAATCTCATGGTTGCCCCCTGAAAACGGGTTGAAGCGGGATGTTGGGGTTACTTCTTTGGCGACAGACGCTTGAGATGCACACAACACTTCGAATAAGATTCTTCGCGCATTCCACTTCTTGAGACACACCCCGGCGGGTTATTGTTCCTTGAACGACGGAGCGATTCGTCGAACCATGGGCTTCTTCTCCTTCTTCAAAGATTCTAGGAGACCAGTCGGCTCAGGGCTACCCAAAGGGGATCGAGTAGACTTTCTCCGATCCTCAGTCCTGCGTCAAGGGGTTCTGCCGGCTGGTCGGTTCCGATCCGATAGTTCTTCCCCTTTTGACAACCGGATCCATGGGAAATATCCGGTTTTGTGGAGACGGTCACAGGACAACCCGGGCGGTGGGTGAAACACTTGGCAAGATGCTGATCTATCGGATCTTCTTCATTGCGTTCGGCCTCTCGATGCCCATCATAGCGCTCTTGGTCGGGGGACGCCTGATGTGGTGCATGTTTCAGCTGGCTCGAATTTCTCGCTACCTGTTGGCCGCTGTTTCCGCTCTCGCCGTCCTGTTCCTGGGTGGCCTGCTGTTCATGGTGGGATTCTATTGGTTCGAATATGACATTGCCCAGACAAGCAAGAAAATCTGGACCGATTTGCGCATGGACCTTTTCACGGGCGTACCTTTCTATGGGGCAACTTTCGCCCTGTGGCGCCTGGGGGGCCTGCTGCAGTCCGTGGTCAAGGCTCACTCGTTGAAAATCTGAGGCCTGTTGCTGTCTCCCTCCTCGAAACAATGAACCTTCCCTCCATACACCTTGATCCGGGTGAGGGGGCTGGCTGGTGCTGCTACACTGAACTGCACGTAGAAGGACGTTGACCTTATGGCCTACTACCTGGTCACTGCAAAACCGAAGCCGGACCGTTTGCCCAATCTGCTCCGAAACCTCCAGGAGAGGGCGTATTTCACGATGCGGCCCTTCGGGAGGTCCCTGACCTACTCCCTGGAAAACGCCAGGCTTCGAGATGACGGCTATGCCGTATGGGAGGAAGAGGACTACTGCTCTCCACCCCTGGCTCAGGAACGAGCCGCGGCACTGGATGAGTTCTTTGATGAGCTAGCCCGGATTATGCAGGAGATCTAAATTCAAGTGAGATTTGGGCCCAGAAAAAAGGCCGTAGCTCTCTGATATAAAAGGGTTTAGAGAAACAAAGACCCTAAACAGGAGCTACGGCAATGTCAAAAACAGTCTGCCAGAATACCCTGCCATTTCATAGCCACAGAAACATCACGGCTCGTTTTGATGGGGGGAGCCTCACTTCCGACGCAGGATGGTTGTTGTTTGGATCGCTGGATCGTCAACATCGATTGTGCGAGGGCTTCAGTTCCTGTATTTCGGAAAGTCGAGACCAACGCTACATTCGTCATGACCTGTTGAAGTTGATCCGACAACGAGTCTTGCAGATCGTGGCCGGCTACGAAGACTGTAACGACGCCGATACGCTGCGCTCGGATCCGATGCTCAAGACAGTCTGTGATCAGTTGCCCGAGAGCGATCCCGACTTGGCCACCCAGCCGACTTTCTCCCGTTTGGAGAACTCCGTCACCAAGAAGGATCTGATACGTCTGAGCCGGTGGCTGCTAGGCCGTTATGTGCGCTCCCTGAAGAAGAGACGCCCCAGCAAGATCATCCTGGATCTGGACAGTACCGATGACCACACTCACGGCCAACAGGAGTTCTCCTTCTACCACGGGTATTACCGAAACCACATTCTGCATCCTTTGCTGATCTTCGATGCCGCCACGGGAGACCTGGTGTGTGCCATGTTGAGACCTGGCAACAAGGGGGCTGCCTCTCACATCGTGCCCGTTTTGAAGCGCGTCGTGGAGGCCATCCGACAAGGAGTGGGGACGGATGTCGAGATTGAGATTCGGGCCGACAGCGGCTTTGCCACGCCTCGGCTCTACGAGTTCTGTGAAGGTGAAGAGAATAAACTCCAATATGTCATTGGGTTAAGTCGAAACCCTCGCCTGCAGCGAGTGGTCGAGCCGCTGCTGGATTCGACTCGGCTGAGGTTCGTTGAGCTGGAGGAAAAACAGCGTCAGTTTGACGAGTTTCTTTATCGAGCCCACAGCTGGGATCGATCCCGTCGCGTCATTGTCAAAGTGGAGGTCGATCAGCGTGGGATCAACCGTCGCTTTGTAGTCACCAACCGGGACGATCTCTGCTCCCAATCACTTTATGACCACTACACAAACCGAGGGCAGACCGAGAACTTCATCAAGGCCTTCAAGAATCATCTGAGCATGGACCGACTCAGCTGTCATCGATTCCTGGCCAATCAGTTTCGACTCCTCCTGCATGCACTGGCTTACCAGATGTTCGTGCGCCTGCGCGACTATCTGCACGGAACCCCCTGGCACAAGCTCGAAATCGAAACCTTACGTCGTCGGGTCCTCAAGATTGGGGCCCGGATCCGACAAACCACTCGACGCATCTGGGTCCATCTTTCCTCAGCCTTCCCCGAACAACCCCTCTTCCACCTCGTCTTGAGTCGCCTCAACTCCAGCTAGCCTCTCCCAGCTCCCCAAAAAACCGCTTCCTACACATATCGAGGCCCAGATCTGTCTGAAATTCACTCCCCCAAGCATTTCAACCCCCTCGCCAACCGATATTCTTCGCAAATCCGCCTGTCACACCTGCCCGCTTCCGAGTTGGGCCACTTCTCGAGTCGTTTTTCAACACTGGACTACGGTTCTTGCATAATCCGGGCTAGAGGTCACAGTGGTGGAGAGGGGAGAGGGATGGGCCGACCTAGGGGAGCTTCCACGGTTGTTCCCCCAGCTGCCAGGCCGGTCTTTTTCTTAAGCAACGCGCCGCAGGCTACTGTCCTCACTTTGAGGTTGTGAACGCAATCTGCCGGACGTATTATCTGGAAAGAAAGACAGAAAGTGGACTTATCTGGGAAACCACATAAACAGTCAAGCGGCGTCGGCTTTCCTGGACACTAAAGGAGTAACCCAATGGCTACCGTAAACATGATCGATTACCAGGATGCAATCCCAGCAGTGCGTGAAGTTTACGATGACATCATGACGACGCGGGAAGTCGACTGGATCAACAACTTCTGGAAAGTGCTAGCGGTTCAGCCGGAGCTCTTGCAGCGAACCTGGGATGGGGTCAAAGAGGCGATGGCGCCCGGAGCAATCGATCCCCTCACCAAAGAGATGATTTACGTGGCAGTGAGTGTCACTAATGGGTGCAGGTATTGCATCAACAGCCATACCGCTGCGGCACGAAGAAAGGGTATGAGCGACGAGATGCTGTCCGAATTGATGGCAGTCGTCGGAATGGCAAACCAGACCAATTCGCTGGCCAATGGCTTCCAGATAGAGGTCGACCAAGCCTTTCGACATGGTGGCCGCGATTCCTGACCGACCTGGGCTCAATTCGGCCTCTGGCGGTCCAACTGGAAGAGATTTCGGATTCGGTACCGGCGGGCAGGTGGCGGCTCTCAAGGATGCGATGAGCGGAAACCTCGATCGGATCCAGATCGTCAAGGGGTGGCTGGACTCTTCCGGCGAGCTGCATAAGAGAGTCTACGACGTCGTGTGGTCGGGGGATCGGAAGCCCGGCTCGGACGGCAAGCTGCCGCCGGTCGGCAACACCGTGGACACGAGGACCGCGACCTGGTCCAACTCAATCGGGTCCCCGGAGCTCATCGCCGTCTGGACGGACCCCCACTTCGATCCCGCGCAGCGGGCGGTTTACTACGCGCGTGTGATCGAGATCCCGACGCCGACCTGGGTCGCGTATGACGCCCGGCACTACGGGCTGAAGATTCCGGACGACGTGCCCCTCGATCACCAGGAGCGAGCGTACACCTCACCGATCTGGTACGCGCCTTCGAGGTGAGAAAGACCTGACCATGAAGCTTCTGCGTGAGCCTCTCGTCCACTTCTTCCTCCTGGGTGCCGGGATCTTTCTACTATCGGCGCTGGTTAGCGAATCAGGGGAAAACCGGCCCGGTGAGATCGTGGCTACCCCCGGTCAGGTCGAACGTCTGGCGGAGACCTGGCAGCGGACGTGGCAGCGACCGCCCACACGAGCCGAGCTGGAAGGGTTGGTCGAGCACCTCCTCGGGCATGTCTCGCTGAAAACCACGCAGAAGTACTTCGTTGGCGGAGCGGTCTTCGACGCCGTCCGAAAAGCGCAGGAACGAGCAGCGGTCGGCAACGGACGTGGCAATTTTTTGGCATCAGAACGAAATCGGCAGGTGGGGTAGGAATGGAGGCGTCGCCGTAAGTTATAGAAAACAAATGGCGCGCCCGGCAGGATTCGAACCTGCGACCTACGGTTTCGTAGATCGTTACAGCCCTTCCCCGATCTCCTAGCAGGTCAACACTTTCCCGATTTTTCAATACCTTGCGATTGTCATTCTCTGGGGGGGTTAACTCGAAAATCCCCGGAAAACGTCAGTAAAACGTCAGTAAATTTCCGTCCCATCAACCCAAGGGCGGAGCGTCCGATTCCGGGGAGGAAAAACTTGCCCAGCCGACTTGACCAGCAGCCCGCATGGAGAGCCGGTGTTTTTCTCCTAGTGGCGACCCCATCACCCAAAACCAAGATGTAAGAACCAAAAGGAGTAAAAAAAATGAGCGAGCAAGTATTTGACAGCCTTACAGACGAGGCCTTTGAGCAACTGGTAGGGACATCTCCCTGGCACGGACAGCCGTGGGCGTGGAACGGCGAGATTGATCTGTACATCCATCAGATATCCGGAGTCCTGGACATGACGTATGTGATCGGCGGTGTGAAGAAGAAGATCCCGGTGATTCAGACTGATTCGGCGGGGACGGTGAAAGTTTCTCCCGCTGAGATGAGAGACGTTCAACTCTCTGGCGATGTGCGGTTGCAAGTGAAGAAGTCTGAAAAGGACGGTCCTGAGAAGGCGATGTGGATGATGCTGGGCGACGGAGCTGCCATCTTTGGTAAGAGGATGGTGCAGCACCAGCCGTCAGCGGGACCGGAAGGCACTGTTTCTGAGACGCCTTAGCGGATGAGTTCTTCCGCCCGCCTGTCGATGGCGTTGTTCCCAAACCCGCCACACTAGAGCAAGCCTACACCGACATGGATGCGGTCAAATGGTGGACCGGAGGGCAGACTGAGGGGGCTATGGGTACGACCGACCGCTTCTACGGGCCCGTCTCAGGCCACAAAGCCTGGAAAGACAACCCTGGCCTGGTAGAGGAGCGGAAGTACTCCTGGGGAAACCCCTGGTTCGGAAGCGATCTCGCCGCTCGGAAGTTTCGTCATTGATCTAGGGCGTGTGACTGCCGTGAAGAAGATGGGGAATGCTTTCGATTGGACAGACGATCAGGTCAACGGTGAGCATCAGTTCCCCACCCTGCTGGACATGGTAGTTTCTCTCGCCTACGCACCCGGCAAAGGACGACCAGAGGAGTACGATCCGATGCGGGCGTGGACCGATGAACAGCTGCAGGCAGCCCTCGATCTGGAGGCTAAGTACAAGGGCCAGAAGGCCGCGGAATCTCTGCCTGCGATAGTGGGGAACCTTGCAACCAAGGAAGACCTGGACGCACAGACCAAAGAGATCGTATCGGCTTTGAAGTGATGCCCAAACACAAAAAGCGGGATTCAAAGACCAAGTCCCGCAAGCAAACGGGATTCCTGCTTCGCAAAGGCAGCCCCCTGTCATCCCTAATGTTTCGCCGGGTAAACGTTGTGGACGGGGTGCCGGGTTGGAGTAACCAGGAGAGTGGAGATGTATCGGACGATTGACGCTTCACTTTTCGAACTGGTGGGGCTCACCACATGACAGACCGTCTTCCATCAATGCCGTTTTTTGTTGGGGACTACCTGGGGTCGGTCAGTGTGCGCCTGATGACGCTGGCTGAAAGGGGTGCCTACACCCATCTTTTGTTCATGAATTGGCAGGAAGGCCGGCTCGAAAAAAATCCAAAACAATTAGCGAAATTATTGGATTGTTCTTTGGAAGAATTCGAACAGATTTGGGAGGGAATCAAGGACAAATTCAAGGAAGATTCTAAAGGGCGGATCTACAACAAGAAGGTCGAAGACGTTAAAAATCAATGCCTTACAATAAAAAAGAAGCGCTCAAAAGTGGGAAGCAAGGGTGGAAAAGCGACTCAAGCAAAGCTCAAGCAAAGCTCAAGCAAAGCTCAAGCAAACCTTCAAGCAAAAATCAACCTCCAGTCCATACCATACCAGTCTATACCAATCTAGACCAACAGCCTTCTCAGAATCCTCTGGATTCTTCGAAGTCTGAAAAAGAAAAAGGGTCCCTTACGGGACCCCAAAAAGAAAAAGAAAAATCGGCGCTCGATAGCGCCTCTTCGTCACCTCACGGTGACGGATGCTCTGAGCCAAACGGCTTTGACGAATTCTGGAGGGAGTACCCGCGAAAAGTCGGCAAGCAGGCCGCACGAAAGGCGTGGAAGAAGCGCCGACCGGGGACGCAACTCGCAGAAACCATCGTCGAGGCCATCCAGGCGCAGGTGGGCAAGGGGCATTTCCAGGGCAACGATGGCCAACAGTACATCCCCAACCCCGCAACGTGGTTGAACCAGGAGCGATGGGAGGATGAAATCGTCCCATCGGTGGAGGAAAAGCGAAAGCGAAAGTGGGAGGAAATTTCCAAGAAAGTGTCCCAGGAGTCCGAGCCATGATCCCGATGCAATTTTGCCGGAAACTAGAGGCCTACTACGGCAGGGACATGAACCCGGAGCTAACGGAGGAGATGCTCCGATACCTGAGAAGGTTCCCCCAGGAATCCCTCGAGAAGATCTACCGGAAGACGCTCGAGATATGCATCTTCTTGCCCAATGTCGCCCACGTTCGGAAAGCATCCGAGGACTTCCTGATCCGGACCCCTGGGAAGACGAAAACACAGGGTTGTCCCCAGTGCCAATACACGACCTGGGTTGTCGTGACCCTGCACCACCCGCTAAAGAAGGGCGAGACCTACGAAGCGGTCAAGACCTGCAAGTGCACGCCTCGGAAGATCAAGCCTGCAGCTTCCGCAGCCCCGGAGGACGAGGAGGAGGTGCCGTTTTGAGCCGTATCAGCCAAACCCGAGGCAAGAACACCGAGCTGGCCATAGCCAAGGAACTGGGGGCCAAGCGCAATCACTTCGAGCGGGAGGACCTGAGCCATCCCATCCTCTCCGTCGAGGTCAAGCATCGCAAGGAGCTGCCCCGGTTCCTGGTTCAGTGCATGGCCCAGGCGAAGGCGGCTGCTCCCGTTACGAAGATTCCCTGCGTGGTGCTGCACGGGCACGGGAAGAGCCATCTGGACGATCTGGTGGTGATGCGCCTGGGGGATCTCAAGGACATCGTGGGGGATTAGGGTGCATTATCTGCTTGAGACCAATGATTCGATACTATCAACGTCAGTTGAAACGCGGGCACTGTCGAGGTCGTACAGTTTCTGCAAATTCAACCAGAATTCGGGGGTCATTCCGAGGGCCTTCCCGATACGCAAGGCCGTGTCCGCCGTGATAGACCGGCGTCCGTGAATGATCTCGTTAATGCGCCGCGGCGGTGTTCCGATTGCCTTCGCCAAGCGGTACTGGCTGATCCCAAGTTCGTCGAGGATTTCCGCCAAATGTTCGCCAGGATGGATTAACTCGATAGTGGCCATGGTTTTCTCCTTAGTGGTAATCAGTGATTGCAATCTCCATTGCCCCTTGCTCTGTCCAGCGAAAGCAAACGCGCCATTGGTCGTTGATGCGGATGCTGTGTTGGCCTTTTCGGTCACCACTTAAGGCCTTGAGGCGATGAGACGGTGGAATGCGAAGGTCGGACAAAGCAGTCGCCGCAACGACGCGCTGAAGTCGCATGCGCGCCCGGCGTTGGATGTCAGCCGGTAAGCGGAGAGAGGTCTGTCCGTGAAAGAGATGCTCGGTATTTTTATCCTTGAATTGCCTCACGGGTTTATATTAACCCATCAAGATAATAACGTCAATGGTTAAGACAAGAAAAAGTCACGGCTTGGACCCAGACATCCTGGCGGCAGCCAAGGAGATTCAGAGAATGAGGAAGGAGGGCAAGCTGGAAGGAGTACGTCAGATCGTCCTGCACTGTCGCGATGGTCAGATCAAATTGGTGCAGGTTGAGTCGAGTTTGCGCAGACCATTGAAAGCTGTCACTGAACTGTGCTAAGTTCTTAAGCGACCCCAACGGCAAACCACCTACCTACCCGCCGCGGTCATCCTGGCGTGGTTGTGTCTTCAAAACAAGCGCGGCCTACAACTGAAAACTAAGGCCCCCCGCCATATCTGGCGCATTGCGGGACCAACGATCCAGCCGAACTATGCCTCGACAACACCGTAAGCCCCGAAGCCGTCTTAAGCGGCAGGAGGAGGTGTGTCGGGAGTCCGGGAGGAACAGCGCTATCTCTCAGGCCGAAGAATCCCCGGCATCGAGCGTCCCAGGTGGGGAGGCCAGACGAGCTTTTCCTCCGGTCTTCGCTGCCGCCCTCCCCGCACGGAACTGGATATGGCCGAGCGGGAGTTTCAGGCCTACAAGAACCGGTACCTGGAGGAGAACCCCATCCGTGGGGAGAAGTCAGCCCAGGCCGTCATGGAGTCCCGATGACGAACGGAAACGGACTCGCGCAGCTGCGAAAGAACTGGTCGGTGGTGGCTTTCATCCTGACGGTGGTCTTTTTCGCGGGGATCGTCTGGTCCTTCACGCAGGGAGACTACATCGAGCGACGGGAGTTCGAGGCCGTGATCCGGCGGATTGACGAGAACCTGGAAACCATCAAGGAATTGATGCTTCACGAGCAAGGGAGGGAGAGATGAGACCTGTAACTCGATTTTATGAAAAGTCGCTGCTTCTGGAGCCAGGAGATTTCCGGGCCCGCAAATGGGCGTGTGCGACCTGGACCCTGGCCATCGGCTTCCTGTTGGGCTGGCTGTTGACGTGAACCCAGTCCCCGTGATCGCCGCCTCGCACTGGCGGGAGATCGACCTGTGCGATTGGCCCTGGGAACACTTCAAGTCCCAGGAACTCGCCAGCCGTGGGGATGGGTCGGTGTGTACGGTCTTGGATGCTGGTGACCTACTGGAGCGGCTTCGAGCACTCATCGGTAAGCCCCTGATCATCACGTCCGGTTACCGGGACCCGATCCACAATGCACGTGTCGGCGGAGCTCCGCTGTCGCGTCACAAGGTCGGGGATGCCTTCGACATCCAGCTGGGGAACCTGAACCGCTACGAACTAGCCGATGCCGCCGCCGAGGTGGGGTTCACCGGCATGGGCAAGTACCAGACGTTTTTGCACGTGGACACCCGTCCTGGCTATGCCTTGTGGTTCGGGGGTGAAAGGAGCAAAGAGCAATGGATTTCCTAGGCGCTTTAGGGTCGGCGGTTACGGGATTGGCTGGCGGTGGATTTCTGGGGGCGTTGTTGGGCATCGGCTCGAAGTTTCTGCAGGAGCGCCAACGACAGGGGTGGCAAGAGAAAGTCTGGAAGCATGAGAAAGAGCTGCTGGAGTTGCAATCCCAAGCCCGCGCCAGCGAGACCGAATCCGAGCTTCAGATCGTCCGGGAAGAAGGATCCTGGACGGCGCTACGTCAGTCGATGCAGATGGACCAGGCCGTAATGGGATCTGAGCGATTGTCGGGATGGGTACTCAACATACGCAGTTTGTGGAGGCCGATGCTCACCCTGGTTTTGGCGGCTCTGGTGCTGTGGATCTGGGTCAGCTTAACCGGCATGTTGCGGGGAGAATCGAGCGTCCTAGACTTCCTCGCTCCAGAGGCCATCCTGGAGCTGTTGTCCTACATCGTCTACTCGGTCGTGTTTGCCGCCTCGACGGCGGCGCTGTGGTGGTTCGGCGACCGGGCGCTCTCGCCTCCGGGGACCAAGCATAAGTGAGAGGAAACGGGACTTTGGTACTCGCTTGGTTACACGTGATTGCTGAGTGTGTCAGTGACCCACTGATTAAGGCTTTTCCCTTCGGCGGCGGCGGCGGCGACAGCACTCGCATGCAACTCTGGCGGAATGCGTACATTGAACTTTCCCGAATACTGTTTTCTAGGTTCTACATCGTCCTCTTCGCACATCTCAAGAAACACTTTGAGCGATGCCGTTCCTTCCTTCTTGAGGCCGGGAATATCCTGGGCATAGAAGTCCGCGCCCCCGTTCAGGTCAACGAATTCACCCCGAAACATCGCGATGTCGGGGTCGAACTGGATGATGGCGTGGTAGCCGTTGATCTCCATCGTGTTCCTCATGGTTCTACTCCGTTTTGTTTTAGCCAGTCGCGAATGCTTGCCACTGCACCCTTGTCCGTGTGGGGAGAGGGATGCGGACGGTGGAATACGCGCCGGTCACCGAACAACCGCACGCCGACGCGAGATCCTTCCCGCTCGCTGATTTCCGCGCCTAATTCGGCAAACAACGCTTCGATGTCCCGCCACGGGATATTGCCGCTGACCGGACGGCCGAAGATTAAGGCGAGCGTTTTTCGATGCTTGCGCTTCACAAGATATATAGTACTAAAAACTAGTACTGAATGTCAAGCGGTTCTTTCCCAGTGATAAGGGATGTCTAGCTGCACAAATAGGACGATTGCTTACGCGCGCGCGTAAAGGGACTCGCGTCCGAAAATGGGAGTCCCGATTTTTAGAGTCGTTGTCAGAATTCGCCAACGTTAGCCAAGCCTGCAAGGACGCAGGAGTAGGACGCTCCGCAGTCTACCAACGACGGGAGAAGGACGCTTTGTTCCGTGCCACGTGGGACGCCGCCATTGAGGACGCCATTGACGGCATTGAATTGGCGGTCACCAAGGCGGCGCTGCAGGGAGACATGGCTACCGCCCGCTGGTTCCTGAGCCGGAGAAGGCCGCACATCTACGGCGACCGCATGGCGCTGGAGCACCACGGGAAGGACGGAGGACCGGTGGTGGTGACTGTCGATCTGGGGGAGAACAAGGGAAATCTCAACCGCTCATGAGCATGGCGGTCGGCATCGATACAAAGACGACTCACTACACCTTCAAGAGGCCCGCCCTGGCTGTACGCCAAGCAGCGGGAGGCGATTTTTCACACCGCACGATATGGCCTCGTCGAGGCTTCCACGAAGTCTGGAAAGACCCACGGCTGCATTGCCTGGCTAGCGGAGCAGGCCTGGTCCAAGGGCCGTCCGGGTCGTAACTATTGGTGGGTGGCCCCAGTCTATCCGCAGGCCAAGATTGCCTATAGGCGTTTGCGAAGATCCATGTCAATCGACGTGCAGCATCCGAACGACACGGAGCGAAGTATCAGTCTGCCCAACGGGGCGACCATCTGGTTCAAGTCAGGCGAGAAGCCGGACAACCTGTACGGAGAGGACGTGTACGCCGCCGTGTTGGACGAGGCTAGCCGCATGAGGGAAGAAGCCTGGCATGCGGTCCGGTCCACGCTGACGGCGACACGCGGGCCGGTGCGTTGCATCGGCAATGTGAGGGGCCGCAAGAACTGGTTTTACCGGCTGGCAAGGCGAGCGGAAGCCGGAGAGGCGGATATGGCCTACCATCGGATCACGGCCCACGACGCGATTGCAGCGGGAGTGCTGGTCCAGGATGAGATCGAAGATGCCCAGCGGCAACTGCCCGATTCTGTTTTCAGGGAACTCTACCTGGCAGAGGCTACCGACGATGAAGGCAACCCCTTCGGGATCAAAGCCATTCGCGCCTGCACCGAGTCCGAGATAGCGAGTGGAGACCCCGTGGCCTGGGGCTGGGATTTGGCCAAGAGCCAGGACTGGACGGTGGGAATCGGGTTGAGCAAAGACGGCTCCGTGTGCCGGTACCATCGTTTTCAGAAGCCCTGGCAGGAGACCTTTGAGGCGATCCTTCGGGAGACCGGGGACACGCCTGCATTGGTGGACTCCACCGGCGTAGGAGACCCCATCGTGGAACGTCTGCAACGGGAAGGGGGAGAGCACTTCGAGGGCTACCACTTCACCTCCAGCTCGAAACAGAAGCTCATGGAAGGGTTGGCGGCGGGCATCCAGAAGTCGGAGGTGCGCTACCCGGAAGGCGTGATCCGGCTGGAGCTGGAAGCCTTCGAGTACGCCTACAGCCGGTCGGGTGTGCGCTACTCGGCCCCCGAGGGCCAGCATGACGACTGCGTGTGCGCCCTGGCGCTGGCCTATCACAAGTTGAGGCGACCGGTGTTGCGTTGGAGGGCCTTGTAATTGTGGAAATGGCTTCAGAAGGCCGTGGGGCAAATGCGGCACCCGCAGTCCTCCCCGCTCTCTTTGGATTTGCAGGGGTCGTCCTGGCCCTTTTCGGATGCACCGCGGACGCGGGTCGATTACCGGAGGGAGGTCGGAAGCGGCTACGGATCTTCGGTCCTCATGGCCCCGGTGCACTGGGTAGCTCGGACCTTTCCCGAAGCGCCGCTTCAGGTCGAGCAGGAGACCCCGGAAGGCTTCGAGAAGGTCCTGGGCCACGACCTGACGGCCTTGCTTCGCCAGCCGAACCCTTTCTACTCAGGGACGACGCTGTGGATGGCGACGCTCTCCAGTTGGATTCTCTCGGGCAATGCCTACTGGATCAAGGTTCGCAACGCCCAGCGGAAGCCAATCGAGCTATGGTACGTGCCCCACTGGATGATCGGCCCCAAGTGGCCCGAGGATGGAAGCGTTTTTATCTCGCACTACGAGTACCGGCCAAGGGGGCATGGGGAGCGGATCGAGATCGAGGACGTGATTCACTTCCGGCATGGGATGACCCCACACAATCCGCGCCTGGGGGTGTCTCCCTTGCAGGCCGTTTTGCGGGAAGTCTTCACCGATGACGAGGCCAGCCGGTTTACGGCTACGGTGCTCAGAAACATGGGAGTGATCGGGATGGTGATGAGTCCCACGGAAGGCGGGATCACGGCCACGGAAGACGATGTCGCCGAGACGAAGAAAAAGCTGATGGAACGGTTCACGGGCAGCCGTCGCGGCGAGCCGTTGGTGATGGAGAGTCCCACGGACGTGCACCAGTTCGGCTTTTCGCTCGACAAGATGGATCTCTCCAGCATTCGCAATATCTCCGAAGAGCGTGTGTGCGCCGCGCTGGGCATTCCGGCGGCGGTGGTGGGATTCGGTACCGGACTCCAGCAAACCAAGGTGGGGGCCACCATGAAGGAACTGCGGCGTCTGGCCTGGGAAGGCAACCTGATCCCGACGCAGCGGTTTTTCGCTGAGGCTCTGGAGGGGTCCTTGCTCGTGGACTTCGAGGAGAGCCCGGAGCAGTTCCGGGTGGTGTTCGACCGCTCGGACGTGGAAGCTCTGAAGGATTCCGAAAACGAGCTGAATGAGCGGCTTGCCACTGCGGTTAAGGGCGGCTACATGCAGGTGGCCGAAGCCCGAGAGGAAAAGGGCCTGGAGGTAACGGATGCCGACCGGATCTACCTTCGTCCCATTGCCATGATTGAGATCCTGGCGGGTGAGCCGCGTCCGGTATTGCCGGAGAAAGGGCGCAAGATCGCCGGGACTGGAGATTGGATTGCCCGATCCTGTGGCGCGGGAGATCGTCGCCACAGGAGGGACGCGCATGGGGCTGATCGACCTTGATAAGCAAACGCGGGATCGGTTGTTCCGGGAACTCACTGAAGGCCGAGCCGCTGGTGAGGGAATCCCGCAGCTGGTGGCCCGGATCCGGGACAAGATCCCGGCAGGCCGCTACCAAGACGCCGCCACACGCGCCAAGGTGATCGCCCGGACCGAGACCAAGCATGCCCAACGCACATCGGTGCTTCGCGCCTGCAAAGAAAGCGGGGTCGTGACGCATATGCTGGTGCTGGATGACCGTCTGGGTCACGGAGACGAGGATTGCGCGTTCTGGAATGGATGGGTCTTGACGTTGGAGGATGCCCAGGAACTCGGAAATCAGGAGCACCCCAACGGCACTCGGGATTTCGCGCCTGTCATTCCGTAGAAGGAGAAGCTCATGGATTACAAATCGTTTCAGGTCAAGCAGCTGGAGGGAGACGGGACGGGGAGCGCCGTCTTTGCCACACTCAACGTGGTGGACAAGGACGGAGATGTCACTCTCCCTGAAGCCTTCGGAAAACAGACGGTGGTGATTGTCCCGACCCACAATTGGTCGAGCGTCCCTTTGGGCAAGGGCACGACGCGCGAAGCGGGAGACGAAGCCATTGTGGACTTCAAGCTGAACCTGGACTCCCCCACGGCCAAGGAATGGCACAGCGCCTTGAGGTTCGACCTGGAGCAAGGCCAGCCTTTGCAGGAGTGGTCCTACGGGTTCGACATTCGGGAGAAGAGTAGGGGCGAATTCGAAGGGGAACAGGTGAGGTTTCTCAAATCTCTTCGAGTCCATGAGGCCAGCCCTGTTCTCGTGGGCGCTGGGGTCAATACCCGGACCCTGGCCCTTAAAGAACGTGGCATGAAACTATCCGATCAATTTCAGTTGGCCGAGAATGCCCTGGTGGAAACGCGAGCCGTTCTCACCCGGATGAAGGCCGTTTTAGAGATGCGCCGGTCCGACCGCAAGAATCCTCTGTCGCCTGACAACAGAGGACGGCTGGAGGGCTTGGCCAAGCAGCTCGCCGAGATCCAATCGGATATCGAGATGCTGCTCAAGCAACCCGAAGAGTCCGTGGTCGACGGGGCGGCACTATTTGCTAGCTACCAGAGGACACTGGCCGAGATCGGAGGGCATCTGAGCGCGTAACGCTCAACTTCAACCAAAAAACAGGAACCGTCTCAAGGCGGCCTTTTCACAGGCCGTCTTTTTTTTATTGCCCAAAAGGAGGCAAAACCATGAAGGAACTCATTGAAAAACGAAAGGAACTGGAAGCCAAAAGTGGCATCTTGTCCGCTGTTTTTAAGCAGGCGGGCGAGGAGATGGATCTCTCCAAGGTCAAGAAGATTGGAGACCAGAACCTGAAGTCCTACACCACGGTCCAGATCTCTGAGGAGATCCGCAAGCTTAACGACGAGCTGACCGATCTGGGCAAGGATATCAACACGCTGGAGCTGGTCGAGAAGGCGTCCCAGGATGTCAAGGCGCTCCAAGAGCGGATCAAGACCCCGGTATCACCCTTCACCCATCCCACGCCCAATGCGCCCAGCTCGGATCAGAAGAGCGGCTTCAAGGGTCTGGGAGATGCCATCGTGGCGTCGGATCTGTTCAAGAACCACCAGTCCGGGACCATGGAAGCTGGAGAAGTCCAGGGCTTCGGTCTGAAGGAACTCAAGACGCTCTTTCAGACCTCGGCTGGTTGGGAGCCGGAGTCTACCCGTATTGGCCGGCTGGTCGATGCCGTCACACGGCCCATTCAGGTGATCGACATCATCCCCAGCGGTCAGACCGGGCAGGCCTCCATCGTCTACATGGAGGAGACGACCCGCACCCATGGCGCCGCCGAGCGGGCGGAAGCGGCGGCCTATGCCGAGAGCACCTTCGAGCTGGAGGAGAAAAGCTCTCCGGTTCGCTCCATCGGCGACAGCGTGCCCGTGACGGACGAGCAGTTGGCCGACGTGCCCCAGGTACAGTCTTACTTGAATCAACGGCTGGCCTTCGGCGTGCGGCAACGCCTGGACGGTCAGGTTTTGAACGGGGACGGGACGGCTCCCAATCTGAGAGGCATCCTCAACACCACCGGCATTCAAACGGTTGCCAAGGGATCGGACCCCGTACCGGACGCCATCTACAAGGCCCTGACCAAGATTCGGGTCACGGGCCGGGCCATGCCCTCTCACGTGCTGGTTCACCCGAATGACTGGCAGGCGGTCCGTCTGTTGAGGACTTCCGATGGGATCTACATCTGGGGCAGCCCGTCCGAGTCGGGCCCGGAGCGCATCTGGGGCTTGCCCGTGGTCCAGACGGACGCCTTGACCGAGAACACGGCCCTGGTGGGGGATTTCCCCAACTTCTGCCAGCTCTTCGAGCGTCAGGGCCTCGATGTTCGGCTGGGCTTCGTCAATGACGACTTCACCAAGGGCAGGCAGACGATCCGGGCCGGGATGCGGGTGGCCTTCTTGGTCTACCGCGCCACGTCCTTTTCCACCATCACCGGCATCTAAGGGAGAGACGGCCACCACTGACAATCAGCTGCTGGTCCTGTACCTGAGCAAGGGCTAAAGCAAAGGAGGAACAACCCATGGCAGACGTAGCCATTACCCCACAGAGGATTACGCGAAGTAAGCTGGAGGCCGCCTATACAGGGTCTTTGAGCACGACGGACACCTACAAGTTCAAAAACGACGGCAAGGTGGTCTTGCATTTCAAGAAGACCGGAGCGGGAGAGTGCACCGTGACGGTGACCACGCCCCGCACGGTCGATGGACTGGCCGTGGCCGATCGGACGTTTACCGTCCCGGCCACGACAGGAGACGTGTTCGCGGGGCCGTTCCCACCGTTTGATTACAACGACGGGGATAACAACCTCAGCTTCACTGTATCGGAGGTGACGGGCCTGAGCGTAGCGGCCTTGAGGATCGACTGATGGCGTTCACCATCAAGACAAGGAGAGACCCAATGGAGAAGGAAACACTAGGAGGAGTCCAGACGTTTTACATCGCCGATGAGCGCCTGTGGCTGACCGAGGACAAGACGGAGGTGGTCAAGGACGGAAATCCAAAAGCCGCCACCCTTTACGCCTCGCCTGGGACGCGCATCCCCGAAGAGGCCGCTGTCCGCTTCGGGCTGGTGAAAGGCGAGAAGGAGAAAGAGATGAAATCGAAGTCCGGCGAGAAGGCGGCAAAGCAGGCCCCTAACAAGGCATACAAGCTGTTTACCACTAAGGGCAAGAAGAAGACCGCTCAGAAGTAGGAGAGTGCCGTGCTCACCCTGGATGAACTCAAGGCGCTCTTGGAGACGGACCTTTCAGACAGTGCGCTCCAGGTCTACCTGGATGACGCCGAAGCCGAGATCGTCTTGCGGTACGGGGAAGACGCCGAGGATGCGGCCCGGCGAAAGCGGGTGCAGTTGGATCTGGTGAAGCTGGCCATCGAGTACCGCGCCCTGAAACGGGAAGAGTCGGGGAACTACGAGGCGGAGTTTCCTGACTATGAGCAGGAGCGGGCGAAGATTCTCTCGCGCCTGAGCCACGGCTTCGGGTGGTGGGCATGAGCGTGAGATCCCGAATGAGCATGCGGATGGTCATTGAGAGGAGCGCCAAGACGGGAGAAGACGAAGATGGCCACCCGATCATTGCCTGGTCCCCTTGGGCAACCGTGCCCTGTTATGCCTGGAGCCAAAGCCGGAAAGAACTCGTCGACGGCAACAAGACCGTCGTCATCGAAGACCTGCGGGCGCTGATTCCCGTCTCCACCGATCTCACGGAATCCGACCGGGTGGCCCGCATTGAGGACCGGCTGGAGAGGATCTTGTTTGCCGGTTCTTTGCGCATTGAAGCGGTCCAGCGCATGCCTCATCACCAGGAACTGATGCTGGAGAAGATTACCTGATGGCCTTTCGCTGGTTCGGAGACAAGGTGAAACGCAAGGCTCGGCGAGCCGCCAAGGACGCGATCAACGAGACCATGGCCGAGGCGGTGCGCCATGCCAAGCGCAAGCGCAACCACCCCGGCTGGAAGAACCGCACGGGTACCGCCGAAGGCAGTATTCGGATCATCGAGTTTGCCCATCGGGAAGGAAGCCGAACCGTGGGCCTGTGGGGATCGATTGGCGTCGACTACATGATCTGGCTGGAACTCAAGCACGGTTCGGCGCTTCGCAGTGCGGGCGACGCCACCTATTCGAACTTTAAGGATCGCCTCCGAGCAGCCATGTCATGAGCCAGATCCCAGACGCCTTGGCCGCGCTTCGCGGCATCCTGAAGGCCGATGCCACTATCGCTTCCCTGCTCAGCCAGCGGGTGTTCAACGAGGAGCTGCCTGCCGCCGAGTCCGGCTCCATGCCCAGAGAGGCCATTGTCTTGAAGCTGGCCGGAGGCGGTACTGGGATAGGTTCTCGCGGCTATGTGCCCATCGGCACGATCCGCGTGGATGTTTTCTGCTACGGAGGAACCCCTTCTGGAGCTCGGCGGTTGTGGAGGGCCGTGCATCCGGTCTTCAAGTCCATCAAAAGAAAGTCTCAGGATGGGGTCCTGATCCATTCCTGTTTGCAGTCCAGCGGTCCCATTTCCCTGCGTGACGGGGACACCGAGTGGCCGCTGGTTTTTGAATCTTGGCAAGTGATCGCCGCCGAAGTCACGGCGGCCTGAATCTGGAGGTAAAAAAACATGTCCGAACCCAATGAAATCTTGATTTCTCTCTTTGATGTCTATCTGGCCCCGGTGGGGGAAGCCTTCCCGGACGTCGATGACACCCCCGATGGCAACTGGTCCCTGCTGGGAAGCGGCGGGAATCTCAGTATGGGAGAAGAAGGATTGACCATCACCCACACGCAACAGGTGGACCTGCACCGTACCTATGGCTCCACGGGACCACGCAAGGCTTCGAGGTCCTCTGAGGATCTGATGATTGCCTTTACCCTGGTGGACCTGACGCTGGAGGAGTACACCCGCGCCCTCAACAACGTGGCGGTCACGGACGTGGCGGCGGGCACCGGAACCCCCGGCTATCGCCATATCAACCTGCACCGGGGAAGAGACGTCTACCGCATGGCTCTTTTGGCCCGGGGAGAGCTTAGCGTCTACGGCAATGGGCTCAACGGCCAGTACGAGGTGCCCATCGCCGTTCAGACGGGCAGCCCGGCCCCGGCCTTCACCAAGACCGATATGGCCGGACTCGCGTTGGAGTTCACGGCCCTGGAGGATGCCACTAACAAATTCGGACGCCTGGTTATGCAGGACGCCGTAGCCCTGTAAGGTTGAGCGACACGGCTGAAAGGGTCATAGCCGCTGCTGGCGCCAAGGCCCTCCGACAATCCATCCGGGAGCACAAGCGGCAACTGAACTGGCATCGACGCCAGGTCCGCGATCTCTCGGAGTCCCTGGCCAGGTTGCGGGAGACATGCGACCGGTTGGGGATCAAACTCGTCATTCAAAGCGAAGAAAGGAAGAACTTTCATGGCAAAGAAAATCCCAAGCATCACTGAATCCGAACCCATTCAAGTCAAAATTTACGGAGACTTGTATTCCCTCAAACCTGGGGAAGACCTTCCGTTCCACGTTCAACACCGCCTCGCACGTCTAGGGAAAGAGATTAAAGCATTGGCGGAGCTTCCGGATAAAGCGGACGAGTGGTACGAAGAAAAATATGCAAAAGTCGATCGGATGATGGTGGAAGCCATGGGGGAACTGTTCTACGAGTACACCGATAAGGCCAAGGCTGCAGTGAGTCGATTGACTGAGAGGCAACGCTCGGAGCTAATCGGCCTGGTTTTCCCAAAGGAGGCGGAAGAGGAGGCTCCGCCAAAGAAGAAATCGAAATCCTCCCGCGTCTCCAAAGGTTCTACGGCGGCCGCCCGCAAGACTGGCTAGAGATGCCCTGGAGCCTGATCCAGAAGTATCTAAAGATGCTGCCCATACTGCAGGCTGAGGAAGCCTTGATTCAGGTTACGGCGGTTGCCGCTGGGTCCGGTACGCTCAAGGACCCGAAAAGCATCCTCAATCAGTGGCAAAAGCAAGCCCAACGCCACAGATCCACCACACCTAAGAAGATGACCAAAGAGCAACTCAAGATCACGGCCCTGGCCATGGGACTCGAAGTGGAGGAACGATAAGCCATGCCTGAGTCTATAGGTGGAGCTGTCTTCGAGATCTGGACCGATGATGTGAAGCTGGAGCGCGGAATCCAGTCTGCCAGGGAGAAGGCCAAGCAGCTCAGCGGCGATTTTGGAAGGCTCGGAAAGAAGATCGAAAGCAGTCTAAAGAGAGCCCACTTCGAGCGTTTGGGCAAGCAGCTGACCAGTGTCGGAAAGAAACTGACACTCGGCTTGACCGCTCCGATTACCGCCTTCGCCGCGTTAACCATCAAGACTTTTGGCGATTTCGATCAAGCCATGACCGAGTCCACGGCCATCATGGGGAAATTGTCCGACGAGATGAAGAATCGCATGACCGACGCTGCAAAAGAAATTGCTAAGCAAACCACCTTCTCGGCAACAGAAGCCGCTGAGTCGTTCTTCTTTCTCGCCTCGGCTGGACTTTCTGCCGAGCAGTCCATAGCCGCTTTACCCCGAGTGGCGAAGTTTGCCCAAGCCGGTGCCTTTGACATGGCACGGGCCACCGACTTGCTGACCGATGCGCAATCGGCCCTGGGCCTGACGGTCGAAGACACGGCGCAGAACATGGAGAACATGAACCGCGTCTCCGACGTGCTGGTCAAGGCCAACACGCTGGCGAATGCGAAAGTCCATGAGTTTTCCGAAGCGCTGACGAATCGGGCCGGCGTTGCACTACGCTCGCTGAACAAGGATTTGGAAGAAGGCGTTGCTGTTCTGGGCGTCTTTGCCGATCAGGGTATCAAGGGGCAACGAGCAGGTGAACAGCTGAGCATCGTCCTGCGCGATCTGCAAACCGCCTCCTTGGACAACAAAGAAGCTTTCCAGGCAGCCAACGTGGCCGTCTTCGACCAAGCTGAAAAAATGCGTAACCTAGCCGACATTACCGACGACTTGACGCGTCGATTGGCTCCGATGACGGATGAGCAAAAGAAGGCTGAGCTAGCCATGCTCGGGTTTCAGGATCGAAGTCAAGCCGCTATTTTGCAGCTTGTCGGTCTAGGGGGCCAAATCCGCAAGTATGAAGAGGAACTCAGAAATGCCGGCGGTATCACTGAGGAAGTGTCCGAGAAGCAACTGGAAGGCTTAAATGCCAAGCTAAAACAGCTATGGAATGCGATCACAAATCTTCAGATTTCCATCGGTGAAGCCGGACTCTTGGATTTTGTCGCTGATCTCGTGAAGAGCCTCACGGGATTTATTTCAAGGCTATCTGAACTCAACCCTGCAATCCTCAAATGGGGGACGGTTATTGCAGGCGTGGCTGCCGCTATCGGTCCCGTTTTGATTGCTCTAGGTGCAATGCTTCCGGCCATCACTGCGATCACGGGCGCAATTGCCGGTGCAGGAGGCTTAGTTGCTGTCCTGACTGCGGGCGGCGGAGTGCTGATCGGGCCGGTTGGCTGGATAGCGGCAATAGGCGCAGCGACTTACGCGCTCGGAAGCTTCTTGGATAAATTCGAGTGGTGGCGAAGGGAAACACTGAGAACTAAACAAGGGGCCGAAAAGCTAAACGAGGAGTTGCTGGAACTCGGCATTGTCGTAGAACGGGGGGAGCTAAGAATAGATCACTGGGCCGATAAGTTGATTGAGGCAGCACAGAAGGCCGGCATCTTGGGAGAAGACTTCCGCAGATTATCCACGGACGTCGAAAGCACCGGGGCAGCATCCACGGAATCTAAAAATCAATTTGAAGAGCTGATGGCGAAGATTTCCGAGTCTTCACAGAAATTCGTTGACTTTAGTAAAACGGCCCGTGACGCGAATATTCCAGTCAATGCCTTAACGAAATCACAAGAAGAACTGGCGGACCGGCTCAAAGACCTCCAGGCCTTGCCGAAAGAGGTGGCCGAGCAGATTGCCTTTCTGGAGCGGGCAGGGTTTTCTGCTGAACAACAGTTTGCTTTGCTCTCTGGAAGACTGGATGAACTGGTACGAGCGTCCGAATTGGTGAAACTTCAAATCCCCGACTCGGCCCAGGAGCTTATCGAGTTTGGCGAAGCGGCCCAGGCGTCGCAGAAACAGTTCCACAAATCGATGGACAAGATTGGCGAAAGCATCAAAGGCCAGGCCGGTGAGATGGGGAAGCTGATCAAGAACACCGATTCCTGGGGAAAATCTGTCACCGGTTTGGAGAAGAAGCTCAAGGAGAAACTCAAGACCCTGGCCAAGCTGGAGAAGGACGCCGCCAAAATCTTCAAGGCGACAGGACAAAACATCCAGGGATTCCAGCAATGGGGCAAGGGCACGTCTGAACTACGGGAGCGGATCGAGCGTCTCTCAGAGACTCTCAACGCCGGTCGAGAACGGATGACGGCCCTCAAGGAAAGAGCCGAAGCCCTGAAGGTGTCCATCGAGGCCGACGAGCGGGCATTTCTAGATCTTCAGGAGCGCATTCGGAAAGTGACCGGGAAGGAACTAAAGGGCTTCCAAAAGGCGGCGGACAAGGTCAAGGATTCGATAGACAAAAAGAAGGGGGCCTTGGTCAGAGTTCAAGGCGAATACGACAATCTGGCTGATGTCGTGGAGGCGTCCGAGGGGCAGCTGGAGCACCTGAACGAGACGCTGGATGATCACAAGAACAACCTGGGGGATGTTGGGGAGGCAGCAAAGGGGATGGCCAAGGACCACCAGGAGGCCATTGATGAAGCCGCCCGCGAAGCCGAACGCCTGACCCGCGTCTGGGAAGAAACCATGGGCAACGTGGTGGCTTCGATCTCGGAGAACCTCACCGACGCCCTGTTCGAGGCCAAGAATTTCGCCGACGGAATGAAAAAGACCTTTAAGGAAATGGCAAAGGGACTGGTTCAGTTGTTGATTGCCGAGCTGTTTTCCCCTCTACGAGATTTGATGCTGGGTCTTGGGCAAAGCATCCGCAAGTGGCTCTTCGGGGGCCAGGGAGGATTGACTGGAGGGGCTGTGGGAGGCGGCAGCGGGTTCGGGTCGCTAACTGGTGGAATCTCATCAATCATCACTTCTCTTACCGCAGCACTTGGACCAGTAGGGGCAATCATATCGGGTATAATCGCTGTCATAGGGCTGGTAATTAAGTTCGGCGGAGAAATTGCTGATTTTGCAGCGAACTTGCCAACGGCTATCAAAGTCATCTTTCCGGTCCTGGGCCTCATCGACATCTTCCACAACACCCCGATCGAGGCCGGAAGCAAGGAATCGGTCAGGGACTTCGGCGTTGGAGTTAGCGAGCGTTCGATTAAGAACTTCCTGCCCAGTGTCGGTCTCTCTGAAAAACAGTTTGAGCCGATCAGAAAGGATATTCTCTCCTCCCCTAAGTTTCTCGAAGACATGCTGATCCCGGCCGCCAAGGCCCAAGGCAAGCTAGAGGAACTCATTGCCAGCTTCAGTAGATTAGAGACCAGCTGGGGAACCTTCGATCTGTCGGGACCGCTTCGAGAGGCCATAGAGTCGGGGAACTTTGAAGCCTACAATGACGCCTGGGAAGAGGTCTTTAAAAAATCCGACAGACTGGTTAACCAATTTGGCCCAGATTTCATTCAGACCCTCGGCGGAACGGAAATGGCCTTGGAAGAAGCCGGACAAGCCACGGATCGGTACTCCGAAGAACTGAAGAATCTAGCAGCAGCCTCTGGGGTGGGAGTAGAACATTTAGACGTCTTCTCTGCCGCTATGGACAGCCAAAAGGGGATCGTCGGAGGACTACAAGAGGGGATGGCTGGATTCCTCGGGACAGTGGTCGGGTTTGGGGAAACGCTGCGTGCCGAAACCGATCTAACGGACGATCAGATACAACGCCTCGGCTGGGAGATGTTTGGGGACCAGGCACGGGAGCTGGCTGCTGGTTTTGAGCTTTTGGGATTAGAGATCCCCCCGCTAATGCAACAGATCCTAGATTTTGGCGATGCCATTGGGGTCGCTTCGGAAAACATGGACACCTTCGGCACGGCCTATCTTTCTGGAGCATCAACCCTGGGGGCCTTACAAGAAAGGACGGCGGCGCTTAGTGGAGAAATATCTGGGTTGACATCATTGCTACTCCAAAGCATGGATGCAGCCCAGGCTAACGAGGTCATCTGGGCGTTGTTTGGCGACAACATCACTCAGGTTGCCCAAGAATTCATAATACTGGGACAAGAGGTCCCCTCTTTTATTCAGGACATGCTCGATGTAGGCGCGAGCATCAATGCAGTCTCTGACGAGTTCATTCGGATGGCCGACGCAGCCGATATCGCCAAGGATCAATGGGACGCGTTTGCCAGAGGCCGGGAAAAAGGTGCACAAACTGCAAAGGGGGTGTCGGATCGGGCGGCCTTTCTGGTTGGAGATATCGAAGCATGGACCAACAAGAATCTGTCTCGATTCGGAGACGACATCGAAGCCGCGCAGAAGCTGGGCTGGGACGTGTTCGGAAGACAGGCTCAAGCAATCGTAACTCAGCTGGACGCCTACCGTTTGGATGTGCCGGGATTGTTGCGGATGGTCGTGGACTGGGGCCAGGATCGGGGATTGCTGGAAGGCCAGGATATCCCGAGGCCCAACCTTCCTACCCCTCCACGGACCAGCCTTTCCCGATCCTTCGGGGGATCGAGCCGATCCGTCTCTTCGGGAAGCTCCTCCCTGGCTAGCCTGTCGGCTTCCGGCCTGCTACCGATTCAGAAAGCCGCCGAGCAGTTGGCCCAGGGTCAGGCCGAGCAGGTGGTGCCGCTGCTTCGCTCCATTAACCAAGGCATCAACCCGGACGAGGGAGTGGAGACTCGATTCTTGCCGCGAAGGACCGTCGTGCGGCGCGAGGAAGTCGCTGAGATCGTCAAGGACATCCTGCTTCTGGACGAAGGCGGCGTTCGAGAAGTCATAAGGGAAATCCAGTAGTGTCGAATCTTACCTATCTGTCTGTCGTGGATAACGTAATCTCAGATGCTACCGTGAGCCTGGTTGGAATGAACACGGCTGATACCGATTTTCCGCTGACCAACCTTGAAAAGCTCCCGATTTCACTCCCCTACAGAACGTCGGAAAACGTTTCAGAATCCAAGGTACTGGTCGATCTGGGAGCGGGAACCCACTCCATCGATTTCGCCGCTGTCGTGGCCCACAATCTCAGCCCCAATGGATCCATTAAACTCCGGCGTGGACCCACGTCAAATCCCGGCAGTACGAATGAAGTGGATATGGAGTTCAGTTTCTACAATCACAGACTGGCCTTCTATTTTTTCTCCACCTCCGTGGCGGATCGATACTGGTCCTTAACGCTCGCCAAAGGGACCGGTGAAACCGATTACAAATTAGGCGCTGGCTACCTGTTGATGGGATCGGCGACGGAATTGCCCATGCAGTTTTCGTCTCCTTACCGCGTTCAGAGAATCATGCGCCAAAGATATGTAGAGACCGAAAGCGGGGAACCGATTGTTGGGGAGATCCTTTACGACCGGTACGGATTGCAAGTGTCCTTCGAAAATATGGACACCGATGAAGCAGAGGCCACGGAGAGATTTCTGCGAGATCTCGATTGGCGGCGCTATCCGGTCCTGATCGCACCGGAAGGCCCAGATTCCGAAGAGGTCTACTTTGCCCGTTTGCAAGAACCGCAATCGCGTGAGTTCGAAACCAGCCAGGAACATGTGCGCAACCTGAGGTTTCTGACTGATCCATTCGGGAGAGAGATCACATGAGCCGCCTGGAGCCACTGGTCGAGATCGAATTGGATTCCGGCACCCTTCGATATTCCACTTCCGGGATCGTCTCGGCCAACTACTACTGGGAGCCCCGCCTGGTGTCCATCGGCGACATCAACCGGGAGATATCGGTCTTGCCGGAGAACTTTCGGGCGTCCGACATTAGCATAACGTTGGCCGACGCGGATCAGGCTATCTCCAAGCTGAGACGGGAGGAACCGTTCCGGCGTCGTAAGGTCAAGATCCTGCTGGGCCGGATGGATCAGGGAGAATCGGATTTTGAGACCATCGCCACGGGGGTGATCGAGTCCTGGCAGTCCAGAGACGATCAATTCATCATCCGTGCCGTCGATCAGCCGATGGACTGGCTGGATGAGGCAACCGTGGGATTTACAACCGATCTCGTCCGGTTTCCCGCCCGCCCGGACACGACCGGGCTTCACCTGGTGCCCATTTTGATCGGCAAGGCTTCCTCGCCCACCGGGGCTCTTCCGTCCTATCTGATTGACGCCGCCGCCAGTCAGGCCGGTCGATACCGCTACGTGGCTGCCCATGGAGATATTAAATCCGTGACGGCCGTCTACCGCTATGGCGTTCAATTGGCTTCTTCGGCCTATACGGTCCGAAAGGTCAACTACACCAGCCAGATCTTCACCGTGATCGACTTCACCACCGATCAGCGTGATTCGGATCTCGGCAGCGAGACGGAGATTACCTGGGACGGCGATGGCTGGACCAGCGACGGGACCGCCACGGGGAGCTCGCTGGCCAATCCGTCGGATCAGTACCAGGCGTTCCTGGAGTCGCAGGGGCTCACGGTGGATAGCACGTCGTTCACAACGGCCCAGACGGAATTCACCAGCCGCAACGTGACCGGAGCCATGATCTTCGTCGACCAGAACCAGACGCTGCGGCAAGTCGTGCGCCAGACGGCCCAGTCCTACAATCTGACCACTTACACGCTTCCCTCCGGGGCCATCGCCGTGACGGCGACGGGAGCCGTTCGAACTGCCCCTTCGGGTACGCTGATCGAGGTGGACGAGACGAAGGTGGCGCGGCGCGGCTTCTCCTTGTCGAGCAGCCGCAGACTGGCCTCGGAAATCGCCTATCGATATGCCTACAACGGGGTCAGCCGGGGGTTTGAAAAGACGGACCTCCTGCGGGATCTACGCCAGGAGGCCAGACTGGGAGAACGGATTCGAATCGAGGAGGAGATGCCCTACGTCAGGGACGTCACCTCGGCCGCCGCCATGGTGGAGGACAAGCTGTTCTTCACCCAGGAGCAGCGGGCCGTAGCCACGATCGGCGGCGATCCTGCCGTGATCAAAGAGGTCGATGTCGGAGATTTTATTCGCGTCAGCCACTTCGCGGGATTGGGCGAGAGCGGCTACGCGAAGGAGGAGATGCGGGTGCTTGGGGTGGGCCTGAGTTTTCGGGATCAGGGATTAGTGGGACGCCTGAAGTGCGTGGACATCGTTCAGGATCTGGAGTTCACGACCGACTTCTTTGACTACCTGGACTACTCGACGCCCCGTACCTATACGACTCTGGAACGGGACCCTTACCTGGCGATCTTCAGCAACAGCCCCGTTCTGAGACTGAGATCCACAGCAGACTTAAACTAAATTTGGAGTCATCACAATGGCACGTCAAAAAGTCAACCCGCAACAGCTGGGAACCACAGTCACCACCTTGCGGACCATTGCCACAGGTCAGCAAGCGACGCTCATTCACATCGAGCTTTTCAATTCCAGCAATGCAGCCGTCACCGTCAAGATCTATCTCACGCCTTCCGGCGGCACGGCGGGCGCGGCCAATCAGGTCCTGGAGTACACCCTGGCCTCGACAGAAACCCGGGGATTCACCTGGCAGCAATTCCTGGCCGCGGGGGACAAGATCGAGGCCAGCGCTTCGGTGGCATCGGCAGCGACGGCCCATCTGTCCGTCCTGGAGGAGGAGGTCTGATGGGCAGCACTTATACGACCCTCGCTCCCGAGCCGCCCAAGACCGATCCCAAGGAAGCCTATCTCAGCCAGGCGAGCCCGTTTAAAAACACCTGGTACACCATCCTGGATCTGAGCGGTTCCGGTTATCTGCACGAAGTGAGAGCCACCAGTAGTGAACCTGTCAACACAGAGATCCGATGCACAATCGACGGCGGCACAGCCCAGATATCGTCTCACGATATAACAAGCTTGGATAGAATAGAGATTGGCAATGACACAAGGTTTGAATTGCACTTTCAGCGGGTTCGGTTTTTCACGTCCCTGAAGGTTGAGATACGAGCCACCGAGTTTATCGTGGCGCTCTACGGCAAGGTCTACTACTCGCAAGTCTGATGGCGAAATACACCTGGGTGGCTTTGCGCGGAAACGGCACGGTGAAGACTCTTTACCGGACCTCCGACCCCATCAACCCTCTCGGCCCTGAGGACACCACGCTCATGAACGCCACCGGCTATGACAAGGTCGATATCGGCTCCTACTACGACGCCGAGGGGGATTACTTCATGCACGGACCGCCCGTTCGCAGGGAGCACGAGCTGGCCCTTCTCTCCAGCGTCGATTTCCACGCCCGCCGCAATACTCAATGACCAAGGGGATTCCCTTGCCTGGCGTCCGGCGAACGTCCGGCAAGCTCTAAGCCGCCTCGTTCTCTTTGCGTAGCCGTGCTTGCGCCGGGTCATAGGCTGCCTGGAGGCGCATCCTGTTCTTGAAGAGCCTTGAGCGACACTACTTCCTGCAGCATCTTTTCCCCTAGCCCGGATTATGCAGGAGATCTAAATTCAAGTGAGATTTGGGCCCAGAAAAAAGGCCGTAGCTCTCTGATATAAAAGGGTTTAGAGAAACAAAGACCCTAAACAGGAGCTACGGCAATGTCAAAAACAGTCTGCCAGAATACCCTGCCATTTCATAGCCACAGAAACATCACGGCTCGTTTTGATGGGGGGAGCCTCACTTCCGACGCAGGATGGTTGTTGTTTGGATCGCTGGATCGTCAACATCGATTGTGCGAGGGCTTCAGTTCCTGTATTTCGGAAAGTCGAGACCAACGCTACATTCGTCATGACCTGTTGAAGTTGATCCGACAACGAGTCTTGCAGATCGTGGCCGGCTACGAAGACTGTAACGACGCCGATACGCTGCGCTCGGATCCGATGCTCAAGACAGTCTGTGATCAGTTGCCCGAGAGCGATCCCGACTTGGCCACCCAGCCGACTTTCTCCCGTTTGGAGAACTCCGTCACCAAGAAGGATCTGATACGTCTGAGCCGGTGGCTGCTAGGCCGTTATGTGCGCTCCCTGAAGAAGAGACGCCCCAGCAAGATCATCCTGGATCTGGACAGTACCGATGACCACACTCACGGCCAACAGGAGTTCTCCTTCTACCACGGGTATTACCGAAACCACATTCTGCATCCTTTGCTGATCTTCGATGCCGCCACGGGAGACCTGGTGTGTGCCATGTTGAGACCTGGCAACAAGGGGGCTGCCTCTCACATCGTGCCCGTTTTGAAGCGCGTCGTGGAGGCCATCCGACAAGGAGTGGGGACGGATGTCGAGATTGAGATTCGGGCCGACAGCGGCTTTGCCACGCCTCGGCTCTACGAGTTCTGTGAAGGTGAAGAGAATAAACTCCAATATGTCATTGGGTTAAGTCGAAACCCTCGCCTGCAGCGAGTGGTCGAGCCGCTGCTGGATTCGACTCGGCTGAGGTTCGTTGAGCTGGAGGAAAAACAGCGTCAGTTTGACGAGTTTCTTTATCGAGCCCACAGCTGGGATCGATCCCGTCGCGTCATTGTCAAAGTGGAGGTCGATCAGCGTGGGATCAACCGTCGCTTTGTAGTCACCAACCGGGACGATCTCTGCTCCCAATCACTTTATGACCACTACACAAACCGAGGGCAGACCGAGAACTTCATCAAGGCCTTCAAGAATCATCTGAGCATGGACCGACTCAGCTGTCATCGATTCCTGGCCAATCAGTTTCGACTCCTCCTGCATGCACTGGCTTACCAGATGTTCGTGCGCCTGCGCGACTATCTGCACGGAACCCCCTGGCACAAGCTCGAAATCGAAACCTTACGTCGTCGGGTCCTCAAGATTGGGGCCCGGATCCGACAAACCACTCGACGCATCTGGGTCCATCTTTCCTCAGCCTTCCCCGAACAACCCCTCTTCCACCTCGTCTTGAGTCGCCTGAACTCCAGTTAGCTTTTCCCAGCTCCCCCGGAAAACCGCTTCCGACACTCATCCAGGCCCAGATCTGTCTGAAATTCACTCCCCAAACCACTCAAACGCCTCGCCAACCCATATTCTTCGCAAATCCGCCTGTCACACCTGCCCGCTTCCGAGTTGGGCCACTTCTCGAGTCGTTTTTCAACACCGGACTACGGTTCTTGCATAATCCGGGCTAGATCTCTCTTTGCTTTTCTCAGGTCATAGTCTGCCTGCAGCCGGATGAAAAACCCTTCCGACATTCCAAAAAACTTAGAGAGTCGAAGTGCAGTTTCCGGGGTTATCGAACGCTTCCCTTTGATAATCAGGTTGATCCTTGTTGCATCGCGCAGAATCATCGGTAGCCTGCCGAATCAGCTCAAAGGGAACATCGAACTGGATACGCTGTTGGGGACTGGGCGTAGGCATGGAGGTTGGACGGAAGCCTCTATCATCCAAAAAAGTATTGAGTTCTCCGCTTTCGTACAGATCCGCCAAAAGAAGCCCCGTGGTTTCGTCAATCATCTGGCGCATCTCGGCATGGGTTTTCCCCTCAACCGTGAGCTGCAAGGTATCGGACACGGCTATCCAGCGATCACTCTCTGAATCATGAAAGAATTTCCAAACCATGTGGCCCGATATGGTTATTAGGATCGCTTTCATACCGTTTCGCCTCGTTTCTTCACTACCGTATTTTACCAGATTTGGGAAGCTCCCTCACAGCGTGGTAGTGGGTCAGTTTGGATTTAATCTCTCTTCCCAGCAGCGAAGGTTGCCATACTTGAGGTATGCCAAAACGGTCAAGCAGTGACCCAAGCGAGATCGCCGGGCGCGTCGTCCGTCAGAGACTATAGGAGAAGCCACTTCCGATGAGCGCATCCAGGCGGAAATCGTCAAGCTGAAGCAACGGTTGTCCGATGAGGAACTGAGAAGGCTTGCAGGGGCCATTCTGGGCAGTGAAGGCGGGAAGAAGGGCGGGAAGGCTAGGGCAAAAAAGCTATCCAAGAAGAGAAGAAGCCAGATTGCCCAAAAGGCGGCCCGGAAGCGCTGGAAAGACTCAAAATAGACAACCTTTGTATTTTCGTCACCTCGTGTGTGGTAGCATTTCTAAAAAGATAAAGAGATTTACTAGATGCCACAATCCGACGAGAGACAAACCATTATTCGCTCTGGACCTACTGCTGAATTGAGGCTAGAGGAGTTGGGTATCGACAAGCAGGATCTGATTGACGCGGTACACGCATACGAGATGGAAAGATCTAGCTGTAGTGCGCTGGAACCAACGATTGCTCCCGCATTTAAGTCCTGGGTGGCTGCGTTCAGAACATTAGGAGAGAAGCTGATACCAAAAGGTCCGTGGGAGAAGATTGAAACCAGAAATCTTCCACGATGGGTAAACAACGAATCTGCGGTTGCGGGGACCGTTTGCACTGGAGACCAGAACACCGCTAGCGAGTCACTTGACCCTCGAAGTAAGAATCCTCGTGGTACGCAAGCCACCTTGTTAGAGGTGGACCCCATTGGCTGGACCACTCGGCGGCATTTCTAAGGTGGACTCCGTAGTTCTTGTTGCCGCCAGTCAGGGAAATTCTGAGAGGGGATGAGCCCGAGGGCGAGGCCCCTCTCAGAATTTTTGTCCAAGCCAGTGTACACCTCTTCGGGCGTCGCTCCGTTGTGTGCCGAGTGAGGTCTCTGGCTGTTGTATAGATTGATCCAGTGGCCGATCCCTCGGCGGGCCTCCGACCCGGTTTCGAAAGCGTTCAGATAAACGCATTCGTACTTGAGTGAACGCCACAGCCGCTCGATGAAGATGTTGTCCATCCAGCGGCCCCGGCCGTCCATCGAGATACGCACCCCGGCCTCTTTGAGTAGTCCCGTGAACTCCGCACTGGTGAACTGACTCCCCTGGTCGGTATTGAAGATCTCCGGGGGATCGTACCTGTTGAGCGCCTCCTCGAGTGCCTCGCAACAAGAGAACGGCTCCAGCGTGTTCGACAGCCTCCAGGACAGAACCCGGCGGCTGTACCAGTCCATGATCGCCACCAGGTACAAAAAACCTCGACGCATCGGGATGTAGGTGACATCCGCACACCACACCTGATCGGGCCGGCTGACCGCCAAGCCTCGAAGAAGATACGGATACACTCGATTCTCCGGGTGCGGCTGTGAGGTCCGCGGCTTTGGATAGATGACCGCCAGGCCCATTTTGTCCATCAGGCGACGAACCCGTTTGCGGCCCACCTGGTAGCCTTGCCGTTTCAAGTGATAGACCATCTGCCGGGATCCGTAGTAGGGAGTCTCTAAGAACTGCTCGTCCAGTCGTCTCATCAGTTGCAGGTTTTCTTCGCTCTCACCTTTGGGCTCATAGTACAAAGTCGAGCGGTTCAGACTCATCAGCCTGCATTGTCTGCGCATGCTCAGTCTCGGGTGCTCCGGCTCGATCGCGGCCTTTCTGGCCTTGACACTCAGCGATCGAGCACTTTGGACAAAAAATCCTTTTCCACCGTCAGTTCGCCGATCTTGGCGTACTGCTCTTTGGTCTTCGCCTCGGTCTTCGCCTCGCTTCCTCTCTGACGCTTCTCAACTTTGCCCGCGAACACATCGACCAGGCCCTCTCGGGCCCGCTTTTTCCAATTCGTGATCATATTCGGGTGGATCTCGTAGCGAGCCGCCAGCTCGCTCAGGGTGTGCTCGCCTCGCAGCGCTTCCAGTGCCACCTTCGCTTTAAACTGAGCTGAAAAATTCCTTCGTTTTTCCATGACTCCTCATCCTTTCTGATTCAGGTCGGAGCCACCTTAGCAAATGGTCCAGTTTTCCGGGTCCACCTCTGTTCATCCATGCAAATAACCGACAGGGCCTTCTATTCGACAAGAATGAGTTTATTCGAATCCCTCCAGATCAGGAGCAAATAACTTGGTGGCTTCTGATTTATTCAAGTGAGACAGAATTACGGGCGGAGCTATCCTTACCTATTATTGGCTTAGCCCGGATTATGCAAGAACCGTAGTCCGGTGTTGAAAAACGACTCGAGAAGTGGCCCAACTCGGAAGCGGGCAGGTGTGACAGGCGGATTTGCGAAGAATATGGGTTGGCGAGGCGTTTGAGTGGTTTGGGGAGTGAATTTCAGACAGATCTGGGCCTGGATGAGTGTCGGAAGCGGTTTTCCGGGGGAGCTGGGAAAAGCTAACTGGAGTTCAGGCGACTCAAGACGAGGTGGAAGAGGGGTTGTTCGGGGAAGGCTGAGGAAAGATGGACCCAGATGCGTCGAGTGGTTTGTCGGATCCGGGCCCCAATCTTGAGGACCCGACGACGTAAGGTTTCGATTTCGAGCTTGTGCCAGGGGGTTCCGTGCAGATAGTCGCGCAGGCGCACGAACATCTGGTAAGCCAGTGCATGCAGGAGGAGTCGAAACTGATTGGCCAGGAATCGATGACAGCTGAGTCGGTCCATGCTCAGATGATTCTTGAAGGCCTTGATGAAGTTCTCGGTCTGCCCTCGGTTTGTGTAGTGGTCATAAAGTGATTGGGAGCAGAGATCGTCCCGGTTGGTGACTACAAAGCGACGGTTGATCCCACGCTGATCGACCTCCACTTTGACAATGACGCGACGGGATCGATCCCAGCTGTGGGCTCGATAAAGAAACTCGTCAAACTGACGCTGTTTTTCCTCCAGCTCAACGAACCTCAGCCGAGTCGAATCCAGCAGCGGCTCGACCACTCGCTGCAGGCGAGGGTTTCGACTTAACCCAATGACATATTGGAGTTTATTCTCTTCACCTTCACAGAACTCGTAGAGCCGAGGCGTGGCAAAGCCGCTGTCGGCCCGAATCTCAATCTCGACATCCGTCCCCACTCCTTGTCGGATGGCCTCCACGACGCGCTTCAAAACGGGCACGATGTGAGAGGCAGCCCCCTTGTTGCCAGGTCTCAACATGGCACACACCAGGTCTCCCGTGGCGGCATCGAAGATCAGCAAAGGATGCAGAATGTGGTTTCGGTAATACCCGTGGTAGAAGGAGAACTCCTGTTGGCCGTGAGTGTGGTCATCGGTACTGTCCAGATCCAGGATGATCTTGCTGGGGCGTCTCTTCTTCAGGGAGCGCACATAACGGCCTAGCAGCCACCGGCTCAGACGTATCAGATCCTTCTTGGTGACGGAGTTCTCCAAACGGGAGAAAGTCGGCTGGGTGGCCAAGTCGGGATCGCTCTCGGGCAACTGATCACAGACTGTCTTGAGCATCGGATCCGAGCGCAGCGTATCGGCGTCGTTACAGTCTTCGTAGCCGGCCACGATCTGCAAGACTCGTTGTCGGATCAACTTCAACAGGTCATGACGAATGTAGCGTTGGTCTCGACTTTCCGAAATACAGGAACTGAAGCCCTCGCACAATCGATGTTGACGATCCAGCGATCCAAACAACAACCATCCTGCGTCGGAAGTGAGGCTCCCCCCATCAAAACGAGCCGTGATGTTTCTGTGGCTATGAAATGGCAGGGTATTCTGGCAGACTGTTTTTGACATTGCCGTAGCTCCTGTTTAGGGTCTTTGTTTCTCTAAACCCTTTTATATCAGAGAGCTACGGCCTTTTTTCTGGGCCCAAATCTCACTTGAATTTAGATCTCCTGCATAATCCGGGTTAGGAGAAGGCGGTCGCTTGGCATACTGGCGGGAGAGAATCCTACTTGACGTGCCCCAACCAGAAAGGATTGAGACTGGACAGGACTCCGATGAAGATGATGATTCCCTTGACATTCAAGTCGAAGTATCCCCACGAGGTTGATCATGCTGAGGTTCAGTGGATCTCGTCTCAAACTGGCGAGAGAGAGGAATATGTTTCTTGGGGGAGAGCTGGCTTCAAGGTGTGAAAAGACGCCTCAGACTGTATCCAACTGGGAGACCGGATCAACAAGGCCATCCCCAGAAGACGTTGGAAAAATCTCAGCAGTAACGGGCTTCCCTGAAGAATTTTTCAATATGCCAGATGCAGAGGCCCTACGGGAAGAAGCTGTTTCTTTTCGGGCTAGAAGTAGAGTGGCTTCAAAACAGAAGCGAGCGGCACTTGCTGCTGGCACGATGGCGGTAGAATTAGCTGATTGGGTTGAGTGCCGATTCAATCTACCCTCAGTTTCCTTGCCCGATTTGAGTAGTCAATCACCTGAGCTTGTCGCCGAAGTGGTACGTACCGAATGGATGATTGGAGAGAAACCGATTCCTAACATGATCCAACTACTCGAATCTCGTGGAATTCTAGTTTTTTCTCTCGCCCAAGATTGTACGGAATTGGATGCCTTTTCCTTTTGGTCGAGTAGAGGAAGACCTATTGTTCTGCTGAATACAATGAAGTCTGCTGAACGCAGCCGTTTCGATGCAGCACACGAGTTGATGCACTTGCTCTGTCACCATGAAAAAACTAGCAGACAGGAGGAAACCGAAGCTAACCATTTTGGAGGAGCATTACTGATGCCCAAGGGAGATGTCTACAGCCATATACGAAGATCCTTTGGGTTAAATCAACTCATCGAACTTAAGCATCGGTGGGGTGTCGCACTTTCAGCATTGGTGTACAGAATCCATGCCTTGAAATTGATTTCAGACTGGCAGTATCGGACGCTTTTCATTGAGCTTTCAAAGCGTGGCTTCCGTAATAGCGAACCAAAACCAATTCCTCGTGAAGGTTCCGCACTTCTATCTCAGGTTTTCAATTCTCTCAGAAGCACCAATGTCCGGATTCGAGACATAGCCAATGATCTCAATTGGAATCGTCAGCATTTAGAGGAGCTTATTTTTGGTCTCGGTGCTGCCCTTCTGCCTATAGAAGGCGGAGGCAAAGGAACATCCAACCACGAACGGCCCAAGCTTCGTATAGTGGAACCTAAGAGCAGCTAAAAAACTGGGATCCCCCTCACCACTCCACCGCCGACCACTTCACTCCACCCATGTAGTGGATTACAATGGGGGCGACATGGCATCAAGAGAACTCACCCCGGAATTTGAGGAGCGTGCTGAGAACTTCGCCAGACAACTCCAGGAGGACTGGGATAACCGCTTTATTCTCGAGACCAGTAATATCCTCGAACACTACCTTAGGTTCAGACTTAATTTATGGGAATTATATACAATAGTAGCCAAGACAAACTTAATGGATTGATTTCTTGGCCTTTCGGACTCCCATCCCTTGAACCACTGCACTAGCTAAAGCATCTGGGGAAAGGTCCCCTTTAAGTTCTGTTGATGGTTTGAAGAAGTCCGGCATTATTTTTAACCTGTCATCAAGTGGGCCGAACCGTTTCTCGTATAGATGTTTGAATTCCTCAATGCTGTCGGCCAATTTCAGCATGGTCAGAACTTCTTGCCGTTGTTGTCTGAGTTTGTCAAGACCATATCCCTTGGTCAAAAACTGATGGAACTTTTGTTTTCGGCTTCCCTTTGCATTAATCTGTGGGTTTAAACGCTGAAGTTCCTTCAGAACCTCTCCGTTCTCTAGCGGCCTATAGACGTACTTGTTGGTAAAGTTTCCGAAGTGTTGCGGCTTGTTAATTACCATACCGCCGCGAACACGTTCCACGTATGGATCAGAGCCGTAGATGTGATTGAGTGTAACGTAGTAATCGTCGGGAAACTCCTTCTCCCATTCGCGCTTTTCGGTCTCAATATAGGCTTGGACAAGTAACCGCAGGGCTTCTGGATCCCGCTCTGTCTGGTATCCAGTAGCCTCATCGATCAGTGCGATGATGCCGACGTCTGCCAAAGCGTTGACAATGGCCTGCGCCTGCCGTGCCATGGGCTCTTGCTGTTTGGAGAGCTTTCCGGTCTCATTTGCACGCACAACTGCTTTGCAGATGCCGACTAGAACCTCTGCTTCGTATCCGTGGGCTGGATCCGACCCAAAGGCATTGAAAACAATAGGGTTTTCGACCGTCATGCGTAACTTATCATCTATTTCGGATCCAAGGGATTTTCGACGTAAGGTCTTCATGAAGGCGTTACCGCCTTCCGATTTTAGGCCCATGGCCTTTGCCATACCCCGCTTGTGGAAGACCCTCCGGCCATCCTCTAAAACGTAGGCCTCAAGCTGAAGACCACCGATAGGTAGGATACCCTTGTGTGTTGCCTTGATCATTCCTGACGGTTCCAAGCGACTAGGTTTGCCAGATGCAATTTTCTCGCGAGTTTCTTTCGCCATTGTTATTTCACCAAATCCTTATATCTCAACTGTTTTTTATCCATCCCTTCGGCAATCATCACCATTTGCTCAATAGTATTCAATCGGCGGGTATTGTGACGACCTTCAAACTCGGCAACATAACGGTGAAGATGGGCGGGGCTCATCTTGTGATAAGTCCCGTAATAGCCCCTCTTCAACAAGGCCCAAAAGGACTCGACTCCATTGGTGTGCGCCATCCCTTTAACATATTCTCCCACGGAATGCTTGACGCTTTGACGGTTCAATAAACCCTCATAAGAGCGATGATCATCTGTGTAAATCTTGGCCCCTGATTCAATCTGATCATGGATGATGCTATGCAAGGTTCCCTTGTCTGTGGCCTTGGCTACTGAGGCTGCAACCTGATTGGTCTGGCGGTCCTTGATGCCAACAACAGCGATCTTTCCCGAAGGACCACGTCCTGCATTCCGTTTTTTGTTGGAATGCTTGTTTTTCTCTCTACCACCAATGTAGGTTTCATCGACCTCTATCGGGCCAGCAAAGGAAGCCGTTTTGTCACTCCAAGCGTAACGTAGCCGATGTCCCATGAACCATGCCGTTTTTTGAGTGATGCCAAGATCCCGATGGAGCCTCATACTGGAGGTTCCTTTGATTCCTACGGTAAACAGGTAAATGGCCATGGCCCATTTTTTATAGCCCAAGTTTGACCCTTCCATGATGGTTCCAGACTTTGGGCTGAAATGCTTCCGACAATCCTTGCAGCGGTAATCCATGGTAGGATGCTTGACTTCACTTACTCTCAGAGATCCGCACTTGATGCAAGCGATTCCATTGGGCCATCTCTTTTGAATGAACCATTGCTTGGAAACGTCATCATTGGGGAACATCTCTTGCAACTGAATCAGAGTGATTCCTTTTCGGTATGCTTTCCCTGGCCCTTTTTTCGTTTGCTTTGTCATTGTCTCCCTCCTTGATATGGCTACTATTGTACCACCTCAAAATAGGGCGTCAAGGGCTTTTTGGCTACTATTGTATATAATTCCCTAATTTTTACATTCATTTCAGGACGTATGCCGCGGGCCGGACCCCAGGAGAATTTGTGGCCTGGCTCGATTTCAACCGTGGTGGACTGGCTGTCACGAACCAGCCTGCCGCTACTGTCAATCCACTCCGCCACGATTCCTCCGGGCTGGGCAAGAAAAGTGCGGATGAGAAAACGATGCTTGTCCCAGTTATCGAGCTTATTCAGTCTCCAGAGGGGATGTTCCTTGTACCTGGTCCCCAAACGGTAGGGTTGAAACGATTCGATGAGTTTGAGGGCGGTTGGGGAGACGCCTGCTACTTTCGCTTTCGGGATACCCTCCTTTACCAAGCCACCGATCGGCCACATATTCTTCCTGGATGGTTCGCTTTTGTTCGCTCGAACCAGTTCGAAGATCAGATAATCGAGCGAGGAGCGGAGGTGGTGTACCGCCTCACCGGCCAAGATGCTGAACTCGTAGGGGACCGGAGGGAAATGGACTTCCTCGACCGTCACCACAAAAGACGGGGGATCTCCCTGAAAATCGCGCCTCACTTTGTAGTCGCAAGAGGCAAGG
This sequence comes from Acidobacteriota bacterium, assembly GCA_965248635.1. Lineage (GTDB taxonomy): Bacteria > Acidobacteriota > UBA6911 > RPQK01 > CBDAPI01 > CBDAPI01. The sequence continues at coordinate 3,669,914 of OZ252114.1, forward strand.
AAGGCGTCGATTTTGGCGCTCAGGTTCGCAATGTGTTCATCGGCCCGTTCGGTCTTCCTGATAGGAGCCTCTAGCGAGGGCTCTTTTCGCGTCGTGTTCCAGGACCAGGTTTCCATTATCCCCTCACCACTCCACCGCCGACCACATCACTTCGCCACAACGCGGTAGAATCATCTCGTGAGCGACGAGCATCGGACCTGGACCCTGCGACCGGAATTTTCTAAAGTCCACGATGAGATAGGGGAAGCCCAGCTACTTATTTCTGAAAATCTTCCTCAAATCCCGCTTGAAGTCGTCGAGCTTCTTCTCGACAGCTTGGAGGTCGGCCTTGAAGTTGCGGGGACTGAACATCATACGGCAACCGGGACACGGGAACTTCTGATCCGATTCCAACTCCCGGAGCGTTTTAGAAAACTGGTGTCTGCAATTCGGGCAGGTGAGATCTATCGGGACATCCCGGTTTAGCCACTGAGCCATACTACAACGTCCTCCCGGCCCACATGACTTGACCTATCACCGTAGCCTCCCGTGGCCATTCTTTTAGCATGCTGCTAGAAGGAAAATAATAACGATGGGGAGTGTAACCAAGATCGTCAAAGCACAGCCCAGCGATTGGAGTTTGGATCCAAGCGATTTTTCACCACAATGAGGGCAGACATTTGCGGTTGCACTGATCTCTTTGCTGCAGGCTTTACACTTGACTAATGACACCGGCTGTTGAGGCCCAGGCTCGGTCGTCTTCTCTCCATCAAGATCTCTCCCACAGTGCTTGCAGACAATAGCCTCGTGCTGGATCTCCTCAGCGCAGAACGGGCATTTCTTGGTCTCCATTTTTTTGTGCCTCCTTGCCCAGCTAGCCTACCTCACCACTCCACCGCCGACCACTTGACTTCGCCGATAATCACGGCATCCTCCGGCCAGGGAACAGGCTCCCACTGCTCGTGATCGCTGACCAGCAGCCAGTTGCCCTTCTTGTCCTTGCCTAACCGCTTGACGATCAGCCCGTCTTCCGTGCGCACCACGAAAATGTGACCCTTGCGCCGCCGTGTGCGGTTGCGGTCAATCAAGATCACGCAGCCGTCGGGAAGGGCTGGCTCCATCGACTCGCCCATCACGCCGATGATGGCGCACTTGTCGGCAACGAGGCCCTTCCTGGAGCCACTCAGCGTTGTTTCCCGGAACGGAGTGCCCGCCGCTTTGCTTCTTTTAACTCGTTTCTCTTCTCTGCCAACTTTTCGTTCAGTTCTAGAACCTGGGCAGGAGAATCCACAAACATTGTAGTCACAGAGAAACCTTTGTCCTTGCTCTTGAGGTAGCCCTCCATCCAGTCACCAAGATAGATGTCAATGAGTTCTTTCAGAAAAGGTTGGATCGTGGGCCTCTCAAGAAACAGGTGAAGCCCTATTTTGTAGTCGTCGCCTTCTTCGGTGTTAGTTAAGATTTCCCAATCATCAGGGTTTTCTTGGATGAGCGCAGGAGTGCATTGAAAAGACGGCATGTTAATCGATTCAAGCTGAACCCAATATTCTCCATCAATCACGCATAGCGCTCCGGTTTTCGCTTCAGACAATCGCACCACTTCTCTCAATCGAAAATCGGAATGGCTGCTTTCTAGGATATCGATTTGACTTCCTACTTCGTCCTGCAGTCCCTTGTTGAGAAGACCCTGAACTCGCTCATGTATTTCAGCGTGGAGGATCTCTGGATAGAGATCTCTCTCGGTTAGTTTTGTGGGTTCATAGTCGGGGAAGAACTTCCTGTACAAATCCCCGTACTCCGGCTTGCCAGCCATCTGAAAAACTTCGACGGGATCTATTTTGAAGTAGTCGGCGATTCGAAGACAGCTTTCGAAGTCTGGAATCGAGCCGTTTTTCCACCCACTGATTGTGGACGCAGATAGCCCCAGCGATCGGGCGAGGTGTTCCTGAGCGCCGCGCTTATTCAATCGATCTTCGAGCAATTCTGGGATAGTACTCGGTCGCTTTTTACTCACGTCTTTAAACAGCATAAAGGATAAGGTTCCTTCGGCGAATGGAGAAAATTGATTTTATTGTTGACTCACCGACCGTCCAATAGTAGGCTAGTACGTGCAATGACCGATGGAAACCAACATTTGTTCGGTAAGTCTCTGAAGGAATTTCGTTTAGCTCGCCTTTGGACCTTGCGGCAAATGGCTAATGCTTGTGGTGTTGACACCCGAACTGTTTGGAATATTGAGAATGGCAAGGTCTGCCCTCACGAACTTACCGTCCGAAAAATTCTTCGAGCCTTACCTACATTGCAAGATCTTCTGAAGAATCCTGAGAAGAAGTCACAGGAGGAGGGCGCCTCGTGACCCACCTTCCCCTCTCCACAATCCATGTCTCCGCCGGGCGGCGCTCTCTGCGAGATGTCGAAAAACTGGCCGACTCCATCAAGGAAGTCGGTCTTCTCAATCCCGTTACCGTTACCCCTGATCACATCCTGATTGCTGGCTATCACCGCCTGGAGGCGTGTCGGAAGTTGGGGTGGGAGGAGATCCCCGTCCTGATTGTCGAACTGGACGGTCTCAAGGCGGAGCTGGCCGAGATCGACGAGAACTTGGTTCGGAGCGAATTGACGGTCTTGGAGAGAGGCGAGTCCCTCAGTCGCCGCAAGGAGATCTATGAGGCCCTCCACCCCATGAGCAAAAGAGGTGGAGATCGGGGAAACCAGCACACGGGCGGGAAGAAGAGGCAAAGCGAAATGATTTCGTTTAGCCAGGATTCGGCTCAGAAGACGGGGGCTACTGTCCGTACCATCCAGCAGGAAGTCCAGATCGCCACCAAGCTCACGCCCGAAAGCAAGGACGCCGTTCGCAGCACTCCTATTGCCGACAGCAAGACCGATCTTCTGAAGCTGGCCCGCTTGCATCCTGACGATCAGAAACTCGTGGCCGAAAAACTCTCTTCTGGCGAGGCCCAGACGGTCAAGGAGGCAACGGACATGGTTGATCCCGAGAAAAAGATACAGAAGGAGATCCGAAATCACCTGAAGGATGACCAGGTAATGAAGGTCCATGCCTGCATGAAGCGGATAGTGGATTTCAACGAAAGCATGCCCAAGTGTCGAGTGCAGGAATACGTCGATTTCCGGGACTTCGAGAGCCTGAAACGGGACCGATATCGAATCAGGACAGCGATCCAACTCCTTCACACGATGGATGGCTTGATTGAGTCCAAGATGAAACCCCAACTGGTTACAAGGTAACAACATGAAGCAAAAAGCGCTGGCCCAGGACTGGACAAGAGTCGAAGAATTTAACGCGTGGTTTGAGTCTCGGAATAGTGGGGATATCAACATTATGGAGGTCCGCGAGTGGGTTCTTTTTCATGACCCTCCAGATGAGGATAAGGCTCTTGCGACCGAACTGGATAAGAAGGCTCACTACTACCTCTCTCGGGTACGCGATGAACACGGAAACCGCTTGGTGTATGCGGAGGGTCGAGTTGGCAAATTCCGACACGTCGATACAGCAGATCCAGGTTTTGTCGACAAGGTTATCGTTCGATTCGAGAGAACCCGGGACAAAGCCCAGCGGGTAGTCAACTTCTTGCAAGCCAAACTCCAAGGAAACCTTTTTAAATAAACCGCCAAGAGCGCCTGAAGGAGCGAAGCATGAACCGAGCATTAGCAACAAGACCACAGGCTGAATGCGATTTAGACGGCAAACGACTCTATACCGTGTCGTTCCGTTGTTCACCGGAGGTTCGCGACGCTCTTTTGAACGAAGCGGAAAAATACGGGACCACGTCCTCCGATCTGATTTGCACGATAGTCCAGCGCCATATCCGTTCGCAAAGTCTACTTCGTACACATGAGCACCCAGGGGATGCCCTGGTGAATGAGATGGTGGAGTTCTTTCGGGCTGCCAGGAAAGACGATCTCCTGGACGATATCGAGCTCCAGGGTCTCATCCGAAGGGCCGTGAAGTTGGCCAATCACTTCTGCGATTTAGTGGAGCGGAAAAGCACAGCGGGAGAGGCGGCGTGAGCATCCTGGGCATCGCTTTCCTGATTGTTTATGGCGCGGCTGCGGTGTGCGCTTTTGTCGCCCTGTTTATGGACATCCCGAAGAACCCTCCGTTATACGGAGCCTCAAAAGAATACTTAGATTCCCTTGAGTCAGAGAACAATGAAATGCGCCGAAACCAGGAAAAAGGCCAGGACGAAAAATGCTAGCTGCAATCTATAGCAAATTAACATCAGTGTGGAATGTGGCCTGTCGAGTATTATCAGGGCCCCCGGATTTGCCGCCCTTGTTTGGGTATAACGGCGAAGGTGACGCAGAGGATTCTCCACTGCTTCGTACTGAACAATCACTCCAGAAAACAACGAAATCAATTGAAGAACCAGTGTCGCTTTCAAAAGTACAAAAGGGGACTCGTTCAGATGAAACAAATTTCCCGACGAGGCCAGCAAAGTGATGAAGGCTACGGATAGGGCTATAAGTAGCCGTGTAAAAGGGAAGAAGTGCTTATTGTGTTCTTCTAGCAAGAGATTTTCTACCCGAAGAAAATGTTTTTCTATCCCGGAATCATCCACCGGCTTCCTCCTGTCTCTAAACCGTGTTCAGGGGGATGGCGGGGCGGTCGAACCACCGACCGTTCCGCACACTTCAAATCCTAACACGCTCACTGTGGAAGGTCAGAACGCAGGGGAGGCGGTGTGATGGGCTACGGGGGAGCGGCGCTAACCCTCTGGAGCATGTCATGAGTTCGGAACCTCACCCAAACCAGACACATCACGAAAGGTTGATCTGTTCTCTGCCTAAACAGTGGGAGGATTACTTCCTCAGAACCAGAAAGGAGGCGCTTGTTTTCGAGCCGTGTATCGTCCATGTTGCCCTCGCCCGACGTGTTCTGGTCGTCGCCAAGACCCGGGTGGAGTGCGCTTGGGCTGCATACATCGATGCGGTTCCGGGAGAAAACCACGACAGAGAAAGATTAGCCGTCCTCGCCAAGGGGTCAAAGCTACCGGAAGTGCTGGCTCGCATTCTCTTCCCAGTTTTCGAAGGAGTCCCATATGCAGGCCCTGGAGGGAAAGTCATGAAGGACTACGCCCGTCAGAGAATCGTGAATCGAGAGATTCCAAACCGGGGGGAGGTATTAGAGCGGGAAGAGGAGTATGACCTCTCGCCCGAAGACTACTACGAGGAGGAGGGCTATGACGAGGAGGAGGGCTATGACGAGGAGGAGGGCTATGACGAGGAGGAGGGCTGTGAAGACAACTGGATCACCCTGGGATTGGAGCCCAGAGGATCATGAGTGAGCAATTTGTCTTCCAGGTGGATGGTCAGGGTTTCAGATTTTGCCCAGTGGCGCTGTTACCCCGGAAACGGAATCAGTCCGTGGATTTTGCCTTCCGGCGTTGGCTAGCAGAGCACGGCAATCCAGATGCCAGCTACCAGGTGCTGGAAGTGGTCTCATCCCGGATAAGCGTCTTTGTCCGTGTGATCAAGGATCTGGCAGCAGTTCCGTCAGATTTTGTGAAGGGGGGGCCAGGCCAAAGCAGATGAGAGGCTGAACGCATTATGAAGACGCTGAGCCACTCCCGGCTGTCCGCATTCCTAACCTGCCCGCGCCAACACTGGATGCGTTACGAGCTGGGGCTTCGGCCGGAACGGGACAGCTTCGCCATGCGCACCGGATCGGCCTTCCATCTGGCCCTGGACACGCGGGCCAAGGGCGGAGACATCGAGGCTGCGATGGAGCAAGCTCTTGACGATCCCTACGATCTAGCGCTGGTGGCGGAGATGCTCCAGGGACACTCCGAACGCTACGCGTCCCAGCCGCTGGAAACCATCGCCTCGGAGCAGGCCTTCCGCCTGCCACTGCGCAACCCCGCCACGGGCGCCGCCAGTCGGATATGGCGCATTGCCGGGGTCATCGACCGGATTGTCCGGCTCACCGACGGACGGGACGCATTGATGGAGTACAAGACGACCTCCCGGGATTTCAGCCCCGGCGCCGACTACTGGCTGCGGCTGCATATGGACCAGCAGCTGTCGATCTACGTGCTCGCCGCTCGCGAGCTCGGCTTTGAAATCGACACGATTCTCTATGACGTAACCCGGCGGCCAGCGCTCAGACCAAAACTCGCGACGCCGAAAGAAAACCGCAAGTACAAAGCTAATGGCGATCTGTACGCTAACCAACGCGCGGAGGACGAAACACCGGAGGCGTTTGCGTGCCGCGTGGCCGAGGACATCCAGGCGCGTCCGGATCACTACTTCGCCCGCATCGAGATCGCGCGCCTGGATCAGGATCTTGACGACTGCGCCGCCGAGTTGTGGCAGCAGCAGAAAGCGCTCCGCGCGGCCCAGAGAGCCGGGTACTGGTACCGGAATCCGGGAGCGTGTTTTTCACCCTGGCCGTGCCCCTACCTGTCGATCTGCGCACACAGGGACCTAGAAGAACACACGCCCAATGGATTTATCCGCGACGGCGATATCCACCCGGAGTTGGCCAATGTCTAAAAATCTTGTCAGCCAGTTGATGAAGCACGTTCAAGTCGGCTCTGGAGATTCGCCGTGTTGGTGCTGGGTTGGGGCCATGGACGGTAATGGCTATGGATCAGTTCGCGTTCGCGGACAAACGTGCAAGGCGCATCGAGTCGCATTCTGTGCGCACCGGCGGTCGATACCAGAAGGGATGGATCTGGACCACTTATGTCGCAATCGTGCCTGCATCAACCCTGAGCACCTGGAGCCAGTGACCCGACGGACCAACACGCTTCGGGGGAACCACCAGAATGTAGTGATTCGAAGAACGGGCATCTGTAAGAACGGTCACGACATGAACATGACTGGTCGCTACTACCGGCGGAATGGTAGAGGAAGCCAGTGCGCCGAGTGTTCAAGAGAGCGTTCGCGTTTGCGTTCGCAACGGCAAAGAGAACTTGCCACGCCGGAGGCCAGTCCGGCAAGCCACGCCCAGGCCAGTGGGCAATCTGCGAAGGAGAAATAGAAAGATGTCTACGCCAGCAACGAAGCTCCCACTACCGGCGCCGAATCCGCCGCCGTTCGGGAACACGCCCCAGCAACAGGCCAAGGTGCGGGAATTCCCGATAACCTCAGGGAAGATCGACGCGCCCCAGCGCATTGTGCTCTACGGCACCGGAGGCATTGGCAAATCGACTCTCGCCGCGCTTGCGCCCCGAGCCGTCATGCTCGATATCGAGTCCGGCACGCGCGACTTGAACGTGAACCGCATCGAAAACATTGATTCGTTCTCCGCTTTGCGCACCTGCCTTCAAGGAGATGCGCTCAATGGCCACGGCACGGTGGTTATCGACTCGGCCACTAAAGCCGAGGAACTGGCCGACGCTCACACGCTCGAAACCGTGAAGCACGACAAGGGAACGGCGGTCAGCAGTATCGAAGGCTACGGATTCGGCAAAGGCTACCAACACGTATACGAAACGTTTCTGCTGCTGTTGTCGGACTTGGACCGGCAAGCGCGCGCGGGCCGCAACGTGATCTTGATCGCGCACGACTGCATCGACGGCGTGCCGAACCCTACCGGAGACGACTGGATTCGCTACGAGCCGCACCTGCAGCGGCCCAAGTCCGGTAAAGCGTCGATCCGCAACCGGGTCGTGCAATGGGCGGACCACGTGCTGTTCCTCGGTTATGACGTCGTGTCGGAAGACGGCAAGGGCAGAGGCGGCGGGACGCGCACGATCTGGCCGTCCGAGCAGCCGAGCCATATCGCCAAATCGCGTCGGATTGCAGCGCCGCTGCCTTTCAACGATGCCACCGACGATACGGTGTGGCGGAAGATCTTCGGAGGGGCGTCATGAGGCCACTGGACCGCGAGGGCATCTTCAAGGCGCGTCTTGTGAGCTGGAAAATACGGGACACCGAGAGCGGCGCGGTAGCCGTCTCGTGCGAATTCCACGTGCTCTCAGAATGGGACGGTGTCGACTGGGCCGATTGGTCAGAATATGACGAGCACCGATGTTTCGGCGACTGGTGGGTCGTCAAAAAGAGCGGTCAGATCAACACCGGTGCCGTCGAGCAACTGACCCGGTCGCTGGGTTGGAGCGGCGATCTTCAAAGCGTTCTGGGCTCGCCGCCGGAGCGCACCGTGCAGATCTCGGTCAAGGCTGATGAGTACAACGGGCAGACTCGTTTTAAGGCGGGCTGGATGAACCCGGAAAACCACGAGCCGCAGCAAGGAGCCAGCCAGGAAAAGGTCGGCCAACTGCAGGCCCGATTCGGGTCCTTGTTGCGCGCTGCGGCCTCGGCATCCGGGGTTCCACAGCCCGAGGCGGATCCGGCGGCTCCGGTCGCGATCACCAGCGACGACATTCCGTTCTGAAAGAGGTGGAAATTGCGATGAAAATCACCGTCACGAAACAACATCCGGCGAGCGGTGCCGCGAGACATGGACAACTGCCCGGTGGCACTTGCATGCCAAGAAGCCGGAATGGAGGGGGCTGAGGTCGAAGCCGGGAGAGGGAAGGCGAGCCTCTCTCTTCCAATTGGTCCCAAGCTGGGAAATGGACTCTTGCGCACTCGGAGGCTTTTCGTTCTGCCGGTGGAAGTGGGATCCCTGAAGAAGCGGTCCGGTTCTTGACTTCTAAGGACAGCAGCCAGCCATGATCGAATCCGGGCGTCGCAGGGTAACCCAAGATACCCGTTCGACGGCCAAAGCCGTCAGGGGGCTGTATCGCTTGATCGAATATGTATCGGAACTATTGAAATGAAAGCATTCCACGGAGATCCAAAGGTGAAGGAAAAGTACCTGGCCCGGGTCAAGGCTCACCGGAAAGCGGACCAGATTGTACAGGGGCACTATTGGGACAGAGAAAGGGGCTGTGCGGTGGGCTGCACCATCCACGGTTCAAACCATGAAGCATATGAGACGAAGTTGGGGATCCCCATCCAGCTCGCCTACTTGCAGGATATGATTTTTGAAGAGCTCCCCAATAAAGAGGCGAAGGACTTCCCGGTTGATTTCCTGGAATCGATCCCGGTCGGCGAGGACCTGAAACCAGTCTTGCATAGGTTTCTCTATTGGCTTCTGGTGGACCCGGAAGATGGGGTGATCCAGTACGCCCAAGACGAGGAAGAGGAACAGGTGAAGGAGGCTATCTTATCCGTCGCCGATTTGTACAGCCGGGTAATGAAAGGTCAGGAAGTGACGAATGAGCAGTGGTCTGCTGCCAGGGGTGCTGCCTGGGCTGCCAGGGAGGCTGCCAGGGGTACTGCCAGGGGTGCTGCCTGGGCTGCTGCCTGGGCTGCCAGTGAGTCTGCCAGGGTGCCAGTGCTGCCAAGTGCTGCCTGGGCTGCTGCCAGGGCTGCCAGTGAGGCTGCCTGGGCTGCTTCCTGGGATGCTGCGATTAAGAGACAAAAGCAGAAGCTGTTGGAGCTGCTGGCCGGGGAGTCGGTACTCCATGAGCGAGGCTATGGGCAAGTACGCAAGTAGAACCAGTGTTCCCCCGAAGGAAACTCCGTTGGATGACTGGAGGGCATGGGAAGTGGTGGAGAAGATCGGACGGGCGATGATGGAGGTTGAGAGAAGGTGACGCATCGATATCTTCCACTCAAGAGCCGCCGTGGTCCCGATTTGAGCGAGTACAGTGGCCTATCGAAAGGCTACCTTCGGGAGCTGATCCAACGGGGAGAGTTGCGTCACTTCCGGGCCAAGGCGAGAGGAAAGATTCTAGTTCACACCACCTGGTTTGACGAGTGGGCCGAGGCGAGAGAGAGGCAGAACCGACTCATCCCAGATGAGGTCCGGGCTTTCGGAGAGGAGATACTGGCAAGGTGAGTGTGAAGGTCCGACGATGGAAGGATGGCTGGTACGTCGTCGTCCACATGAAGGGCAGACGGAAGGTCAAGAAGTTCCGAGACGAACTCTCGGCCCGGGCCTTTGCCGATCACCTGACCGCTTATCTGAAGATCCACGGAGAGGAAGGACTGCGATTGTTGGGCCGGGAACCGAAGTCAGACGCCTGGACCTTCGAGAGGTATGCCGGTAAATGGCTCAAGGAGATTCAGGCAAGCAATTTGAAACCCTCGACCATTGACCGCTATGCGTCGTCCCTGAAAGTGCATTTGATTCCGTTCTTCGGTCGGCTCCATCTGGAGGATATCGACTATGCGCTTCTCAAGAATTTCTGTCTGGAGAAGGCCAAGCAGAGAAGCCGTCACAGCGTTCGTCTGATGATAGCCGCCTTGCGAGTCGTCCTGAAGGAGGCCGTCCGTGAAGGCTTGATCCCGGCCAATCCAGTGACCTCGCTCGGCAAGTTCTTTGGGTCTGGGACGGCGGGAAGGGAACAACCCGATCCGTTTACCCAAGCGGAAATCTCGGACATCCTTGAGAAGATCGGGGAACGCTGGCCTGAGTACTCCGAGTGGGTTCTGTGCTCAGTCAGGACGGGACTCCGATTCGGGGAGCAACGGGCCCTGAAGTGGGAAGACATCGACTTCCGAAAGCGGGTGATCCATGTGAGACGCAACTGGCCAGCCAATCGCGCCTTAACGACTCCCAAGACGCGCTCCAGCATTCGTCAGGTCGATATGAGCCCTGAGTTGTCTCAGGCGCTACGAAGACTGCGGTCGAGACGGAAGGCCCAGTATCTGTCCCTGGGAAAGCCAGAGATTCCTGAGTGGGTGTTCCTCTCCGAGAAAGGCCAACCCCTGCACCATAGCAACTTGAGTCGCCGGGTGTGGAGGCGGGCTTTGGCGATGGCCCAGGTGCGCTACCGGCACTGGCACACGCTGCGGCACACCTTCGCCTCCCAACTGTTCATGGCCAGAGTTTCGCCGCTTTACGTCGCTAAGCAGCTGGGACACGCTCGGGTGAACACAACGATGAATGTCTACGCCCACTGGATCGAAGAAGCGGGGAGTGGAAGCCGGGGGGTGGACGTCCTGGATCATGTGGCTGAAAAGCCTCAAAACGTCAGTAAACATCACAGAGGGTGAGAAATGAGTCGGGAAAATCACGCTAAGTTATTGAAAATAAATGGCGCGCCCGACAGGATTCGAACCTGTGACCTACGGTTTCGTAGACCGGCGCTCTATCCGGCTGAGCTACGGGCGCGACCAGGAGAAGGAGTTTAGCATGTGGTCCTCTGGAAGTTCTATTTCCACGCGACTCCATTCTTTCAACCTTGAACTCGCACTTTGCACGCCGCCCCTTCCCGTATCCGGTGGCCTGGGCTAGAAAAGTGACATGCCCTACACACACGAGGACTCCCTCCGAGTCCGCTACGCCGAAACGGATCAGATGGGAGTTGTCTATAACGGAAACTATTTCATTTACTTCGAGATCGGGCGAGTCGAGTTCTGCCGGACTATCGGCTTGCATTATGAGCAGATGCTGAGGCCCGGCCGTATGCTACGGTTGAGAGTCGTGAAAGCTGCGATTGACTGGTCCCTGTATGCAATTGTACGAGTGAGCCTGTTTCTACTCCGCTGGACTCCCAGGTGCCTGGCCTATCCCATCTGTCGGACTATAGCTAGATGGGTGGGGATGGCGGATTCGAAACACCGATTGATCGGGATGGTGAATCTGGCCATCGCCTTCCCTGACCGCTCCATCGCCTGGAGACGCAAGGTGCTCCTGGACAGCTTTGAGCATCTCGGAGACCAGGCCGTCGAGCTCTCCCGCCTTCCGGGCATGGGATCTGGCGAGATGCGCCGCCGCGTCCGCTACGATAGCTCGTGTGGCCTGGCCAACTACCTGAAAGCCCACGCTTCGGGGAAGGGGGTCTTGTTCGTCACCGCCCACGTCAGTGCCTGGGAATTGTTGCCGGCGGCCCACGCGGCTCGAGGCTATCCGCTCACTTTCCTGGTGCGTCGTCTGGATAATCCCTGGCTCGATCGCTGGAGCGAGACGATTCGCTGTCGATTCGGAAACCGTGTCGTGGATAAACGCAGGGCCCTGCGCAAGGTCATGAAGTTGATCCAGGAGAGGAAGGACGTTGGTTTTCTTCTGGATCAGAATGTACAGGAAAGTGAAGGAGTTTACGCCCCACTGTTCGGGCGGCCTGCTTCTACCAGCTCGAGTGTAGCAGCACTGGCAGTCCGAACTGGAGCTCCCGTGGTCCTCGGTTTCCTGTGCCCGGACTCGCGGCTCGGGTTCTATCGGATTCGCTTTTACCCGGCTTTGTACGCTCGTCAGGTAGAAGACTCGGAGATCGAGGTGCTACGCCTGACGGCCGAGATCAATCGCCATATCGAGGAAGTGATTCGGGAATTCCCATCCCACTGGTTGTGGGGGCACCGGCGCTTTCAGACACAGCCGGACGGAGAGCAGCCTTACGGGTGATTCCAAATTCCAGATTCCATGAACCTGGAACGTGATGGAACCTGGAACGTGGAACCTGATGGAACGTGGAACAGCATCCTCGCGTTGAGTTATGCTGTTCGGGTTTTTGTTGGGAGAAGCAGGATAGCCGCTGGGCTGACAGCAAATAGGGAGGAATGAATGGCGACGCGAGTTGCGATCAATGGATTTGGAAGAATCGGGCGAAATGTTCTGAGAGCAGCTCTCAAGAAGGCGTCGGATCTCGAGTTTGTGGCCGTCAATGACCTGACCGACCCCAGGACATTGGCCCATCTCCTGAAGTACGATTCTGTCTATGGAATACTCGAACCTGAGGTCGGTCACGATGGAGATTCCATCATGGTCGGCAATTCAGATGTCCGGGTATTCTCAGAGCGGGATCCGGCAAGGATCCCCTGGGAATCGGCGGAAGTCGATGTGGTAATCGAGTCGACCGGCCTGTTTCGCGCCCGCGAGGATGCCTCAAAGCACTTGCGCGGATCGGTCAAGAAGGTCGTCATCACCGCCCCTGCCAAGGAGCCTGATGTAACGCTGGCCCTGGGGGTCAATGAAGAGGCCTACGACCCGGCCCGACATCACATCATCTCCAATGCCAGCTGCACGACCAACTGCCTGGCCCCCCTGGCCAAGGTTCTGCACAGCGCATTCGGGATCGAGAAGGGTCTGATGACGACCATTCACAGCTACACCAACGGCCAGCGAATTCTAGATCTTCCACACCAGGATCTCAGGCGGGCGCGAGCTGCTGCTCTATCCATGATTCCGACCACCACGGGCGCGGCGGCCGCCGTGTCCCTGGTTCTCCCCGAAATGAAAGGGAGGCTTGATGGCATTTCCATTCGGGTTCCCACGGCCACGGTCTCCATGGTGGATCTGACCACGACTCTGGAAAGCGACGTGACCACCGAAGAAATCAGACAGGCCTTCCGAGGGGCGGCCGCGGGGGCGATGAAGGGCATTCTTCGATACACGGATGAGGAGCTCGTTTCCTGCGATTTCAGCGGTGATGCCCACTCGGCCACCGTGGACGGACCTTTCATTCGAACTCTGGGTGAGAACATGGTGAAAGTTCTCGCCTGGTATGACAATGAATGGGGTTATTCGAATCGTGTCCTCGATCTGACTGAAATGGTTTCCCGCCAGCGCGGGGAGCCGGTAGCCGGCAGCTGAGATTCGCCGGTGCAGCGCGTTCCCCGGAAGCTTTCCATCGCAGACCTGGATGTGGCTGATAAGCGAGTCCTGATGAGAGTGGATTTCAACGTTCCACTCTCAGGTGGGGATGTCGCTGATGATTCGCGGATCCTGGCCGCTCTCGCTTCCATCACGTTCGTTCTGGAGGGAGGAGGTCGGCTACTGCTGGCTTCCCATCTGGGTCGCCCCCGCGGGAAAAGAAGGGAAGATCTGTCGCTGGCCCCGGTTGCTGAGCAACTGGCTACCAGGTTGGGCCGACCGGTTGAATTTGTCGCTTCTTGTATTGGTGAGGAGGTCGCAGAGGCTGTCTCCCAGCTGGAACCCGGGCAGGTGTTGCTGTTGGAGAACCTGCGCTTTCACAGTGGTGAGAAAGACAACGATGTCGAGTTTGCTCGGGGGCTGGCCTCTGTGGCTGATCTTTACGTCAATGATGCCTTCGGAACCGCCCACCGGGCCCACGCCTCCACCGCGGGTGTCCCGACCGTCATGGGCGGAGGAGCCGCCGGTTTTCTGATGGCAAGGGAGCTCAAGCACCTCTATGGGGTGCTGAATGACCCCGAAAGGCCGGTGGTGACGATCCTGGGAGGTGCCAAGATTTCAGACAAGATCGGGATCATTCGATCTCTTCTTCCCCTCACGAGTACCTTCCTGATCGGTGGCGGAATGGCCTACACATTCCTGCGGGCCCAGGGAATCGGATGCGGTGAATCGCTGGTGGAAGAGGACAAGGTGGATGTGGCTCGAGGGCTGCTCGAGGAGGCCCGCCAGGCAGGCGTTGAAGTGTCGTTGCCGGTGGACCACGTGGTGGGATCGAGCCTCGGTCCCGACGCACAGGTCGAGCCCTGTCCGACACGGTCGGTTCCGGATCAGAAAGTGGCACTTGATATCGGGCCGCAAACCGTCGAACGGTTCAAACAAGCCATCGAGAACGCCGGGACGATCATCTGGAATGGTCCACTGGGCGTCTTTGAAATAAACAGCTGTGCTACGGGAACGATGGAGATTGCCAGGGCGGTGGCCGCTGCTGATGCCATTTCCATCGTTGGCGGAGGTGACTCCGCCGCTGCCGTACAACTGGCCGGAGTGGCCCACTCGATCACGCATGTTTCCACGGGCGGAGGGGCCTCCCTGACCCTTCTCTCGGGAGAACGACTCCCGGCAGTAGAGGTTCTAACCGATTACAAGGACGAACAGAAAAGTGAGGCGTGAGTCAGAGCCCGGTGCGGGAGCAGCGGGTCTATCTTATCGCGACTGCCAAGTCGACCTTTTGCGACAGCCTCTTGCGATCGCGCTCTGTGGTGCTGGACTGGTACGTTGCCGGGGGAGTTCAAATGGCTAGAAAGCCGCTGATCGCTGGCAACTGGAAGTGCTTCAAGACTATCGCTGAAGGGCGCCGGCTGGCGCGAGAGCTCCGCAGCGGCGCGGCAAATGTCTCCGATGTGGACATTATGGTGGCTCCGCCTTTTACGGCGCTCGCCGCCGTGGCCGAAGAATTGTCCGGCTCGGGTATTGGTCTGGCAGCCCAGAATGTTCACTGGGAACCACCGGGAGCCTGGACGGGCGAGATCGCAGCGGAGCAGCTGCTGGACGTCGGTTGTCAATACGCCATCATGGGACATTCGGAAAGGAGGCAGTTCTTTGGCGAGACATCAGGGACGGTCAACCGTCGCCTGCGGCGTTGCCTGGAAACGAATCTCATCCCCATTGTGTGCACCGGGGAAACTCAGGATCAGCGCCAGGCGGGGCGGGCTAAAGAGGTCATTCTGGGTGACTTAGCGGGCTGTCTGGACGGATTGACAGCCTCACAGCTATCCCGTATGATCATCGCTTACGAGCCGCTCTGGGCGATTGGCACCGGGCTGACGGCGACACCGGAAATAGCCCAGCAAGTTCACCAGTGGATTCGTAGCTGGACAGCGAGCGAGTACTCTTCGCAACTCTCCGGTGCAGTGCGAATCTTGTATGGTGGAAGCGTTAAACCTGACAATGCCTCAGACCTGATGGGGCAAGAGGACATAGACGGAGCCCTGATCGGAGGAGCCAGTCTGGATTCAAAGACTTTCCTGGGAATTGTTCAGTTCGAATCTGGGTAGTCCTTTCCGTGCAGGTGTTCCGGGAATGAGAAAATGATTCTGTTTGTACCATTGCATATTCTGGTTTGCTGCTTCCTGATCCTGGTCGTGCTTCTGCAGTCGGGGAAAGCGGGAGATCTGGCATCGACCTTTGGCGGGGGAGGCAGCCAGACGGCCTTCGGCACACGGTCGGCGACTACTTTGCTGACCAAACTGACGGCAATCAGTGCTGCCCTGTTCATGGTTACCTGTTTGATCCTGGCCGGCCTGGCCCGGAGGGGCGAGTCGAGTGTGATGGAGGGCGCTTTCCCGAGCACGGCTCCGGCCGCCGAAGCGACCGGAACTGAGGGAGAGGTTCCGAGCGGTCAGCCGCAGGCAGCGCCAGCCGAGTCCGAGGCGACTCCGCCTCCGGCAGAGGAGAGTTCCGGCGAAGGCGGCGAGGACTCAACCGAGAGCAACTAGTGCCGGAGTGGTGGAACTTGGCAGACACACCATCTTGAGGGGGTGGCGCTCCAACGAGTGTGCGGGTTCGAATCCCGCCTCCGGCACCAATCCTTTTCTCTGGTTAAGGGAATTACTTCCCTGCGGCTTTGAGCCAGCCGACGACAAAGGCGAACGGTGCCCAATAGCACCGTCGCGTCGCGGCACTTGCTTGCCCAATGGTGAGCATCATCATGGCACGTAAAATATCCCGTTTCAGAAAGAATGCAAACTGCCCCAAGACGACGTTCCTTGTGTTCCGCGAGACCATCCCCAACCGGGAGTGAAAGGGAGCCCGTTATTCGCCATCAAACTCACCCTCCAGTATTTCACGTGCTTCCTCGATGCGAGATTCCTCGACATAGAGCTTGGGGCCTCCGGTGGCAAGGCCCAATGCGGGATTCATGGATCCGCAGTCATCTGAGGCAAGAATGACCAGCAGTCCTCGCGCTTCGAGCGCTCCCTTAGCTAGTTCACCCTCGTGACGGACCATGAACGTCCGGAGTAGAGCCATTCCTGCGTATCGACTGTTGTTCATGTCGGAAAACCGTTTTCCGCTCCTCACTTCAAGGTGGCCAGGTATTCCACCAGGTCGACGAGTCCATCGACACTGATCTGGCGCTGTAGATCCGAGGGCATGGCCGACACCGCGGACTCCCGCCGCTCTATGACGTCGCTGCTCCCGTACTCCGCCAGGACTCCGCCTTCCATGCGAAGTGTCAGTTTGTCGGAAGTTTCCCCCAGGATGAAGCCGGAGACCTGCCGGCCGTCACGCAGAGTGAAGTAGAACAACCGGTAGTTCGAAGCGATACCGGCGCTGGGGTCAAGAATCGCTTCGTAGAGTCCGGCCTTGGGCAGTTTCTCCCCGATCGTGGAGAGGTCGGGGCCAAAGTCGGTCCCCGTCCCCTCGATCAGATGACAACTCTGGCATTCGGCCTCCTCGAAGACTTTCTTCCCACGCTCCAGGTCTCCCACGTAGACGAGTAATTCCGTCATCTGGGGAATACCTTCACCGTCCGCCAGTGGCGGTAGCGGGAAGAACTTCTCTGCTTCTTCCCGCAATCTGACATTCATGGTGCGAGTCATGGAGGTTCCGGCGACCTCCAGAAGGTCCTCCGGAAAGCGGTCCGACTTCGCCATTTCAAGGAGTGCCCCCAGACCGAAGCGCGATCCGGCCAGGAATCGAACCGCGTGTTCGCGGAGCGGCCAGGGTCATTCTCCGTCCTCGATGACCCGGGCCAGCAGGGGATAGGCCCGCCCATCCTGGCTGTGTCCCAGCACCTCGACTGTCTGCATGGCCCGATCCACATCATCCCCCAGAAGGAAATCCTCGATCAGGGAGTTCTCTTTCGCGTGCAGGAGAGTCCTGATGGCAACTACACCGGTGGGATTGTCGCGGTTGTCCACAGCGACGAGCATAAGGCCGGGGTAGTGCTCACGCAATTCAAAGCGCTGCACCAATCTGGCAAACTGCTCACCGGGCCCCAGGAGCTGCAGGACCCGATCCAGAGACTGTCGGAAAGATGGTTCGGAATCAAGATCCAGGTTCTTCATTCGAAGCAGCGCTTCGGAAGCGACAAAGGCAAACTTCTCCTCAGCACCCTCGGGCTCTTCAACAACGAGCCGGCGCAACTGGTCACTCTTCTCCCGGTTGTCGGCTTGAAAATCAAAGGCCCGCAGATAGCGCTTCGTACTCTCCAGGTCGAGATCAGCTCGTGAGATGATCCTGGCCAGGTATTTCGGCGTGACCCCGGCCCGGGATCGCCACAGGATATCCCTCCCGGGTCTGCTCTTCCATTCGTTGCCGACCCTCTCGAACCAGGCCTCGAGGCACTCGTCCCAGCGTCCATCCGCCGCAATTCCCAGCGCCTCCAGATACCAGCGGTCCCTGCCGTCATGCCTGGCTGCCAGTTCCGCCCACACCGCCGGGACATCCGGCGACGGACTCAGCCGCAAAGCGATGGCACAATCGCGCAGGACGCGAGGCGAGGGATCGGTGAGTAATTGCCTCACCAGAGGGATCACAGCCATCTTCAACTGCCGGGCGGCACGGAGGCCCACCATCCGGATGTCTTCATCCGCGTCGTGGATGGCCAGGTCTACGTATCTCCTGCCGCGACCGGAGATTTTGGTCAGCAACCACAGGGCCCGGGCCCGATGGCGTGCGTTACGGGAGCCAAAAAGCTCCAGCAACGCCGGTTCTGCCTTTGCCTGCATCTCATTGAGAACCAGCCAGGCCCTGGCCCGCACAGCATAGCCGGGATTTCGGAGCGCCCGGACGGCACCTTCCGGAGTTTCAAAATCAAACTCCGGAACTCTGTAGGCGTGCCCGGCCGGCGCCACTCGAAAGATGCGCCCGCGCCCCAGATCGTACTGGCGATACCAGCCGACGACCGGATCGTACCAGTCGGTGACGAACAAAGATCCGTCCGGTGCGACCGCCGCATCGATCGGGCGCACCCACTTGTCGCGCTCTTGCCTGAAGAGATCCACCATCTCCCCTTTGAAACCGCCCCCATCCTTTTTGGCGGTGGCAGCCCACACCACCCCGGGTCCCGCATCACAGTGGATGACCTGGTCCCAGAACACTCCGGGGAGCAGCCTCCCCTCGTAAACGGTGATGCCGGTCGGGGATCCGGGACCGGTGTGAATGAAATTGGGGACCACGCCCGGGTCGTTCTGGTGCCAGTGGCGCATTGGGATATCGTCGTGCTGACCGGTCCGGGGGACGCCCCAACTCTCTCCCGTGAGCGAGTTCCTGTAACCAAAATCTCCAAACTCCATGACATAGTTGATCCGGCAACCCGCATTTCCGTCATCGTCGTTATCCGACTGCCAGAGGTTTCCGAACGAATCAATCGTCACCTCGTAGTTGTTGCGAAAATTGTGCCCCAGTACCTCAAAGTCGCTGCCGTCCAGATTGCAGCGAAAGACCATCCCTCCCTGGTAGGGACTCTCCTTTCCCTTTAGTTCCGGAAACCTCAGGCCTGCAAACCTGGCCACGACGTTGTTTCCGGCCTGATCGGTGACCAGGTGGCCGTCCTTGTCATGGATGTGCCAGCCCAGATTACCCATGTTCCAGTAGAGCTTGCCGTCGGGTCCGAACACGAAGGAGTGGGTCGAGTGGTCTTGCTCAGCCGTTCCCGATCCGGTAAAAAGGTACTCTTTACTATCCGGTCGGTCGTCGCCGTCTTCGTCGGCAAAGACCAGAACATTGGGTGCAGAAGTGACGATGACCCGGTTACCCACAATGGCAATGCCCAGCGCCGCGTCGATGTCGCGGCCCTGGTAGTACACCTTCGAAGTATCCGCGACGCCGTCACCATCCACGTCTTCGAGAATCAAGATGCGGTCTCCCTCCGGCCGGTTGTCCTGCTTGCCATGCTCACGGTAGTTGAGCACCTCGACGACCCAGATCCGGCCGCGCTCATCCACGTCCAGGTTGATGGGATTGACCAGCATTGGCTCAGATGCAAAGAGTGTCACTTCCAGGCCGGGATAGGTGCTCAGGTTGGAGACGGCCTGTCCCGCCCCACGCCCAGGCTGCTGGTGGGCAGACGTCACCCAGGCCGGATGCTCGGAGATCGGTTGCTCGGAGGTCGGCTGGACTCGGGACCCGCTTTGACAGGCGAGCAGAAAAGAGAATGGAACAAAGAAGAGGGATCGAGTGCTCTTACCGAACCTCATCTGGTCTCGAAGCCCCCAATCTCACGTTTGATCCGCCTCCATCTTTTCTTGGACGATGCGCAGGATCTCTGCTTCCAGGGCTATGCTCCGGTGTTCCATTTCCCGACCACGGGTCAGGAAATCTTCCACAACCTTCTTGTCGCTCAGATCACCGGAGTTGATCTTCACGTTCAGGAAGGCTCCGATGACCGCAGAACGGGCACAGAGGGCACCAACCGCCGCATCCGACAAAGAATTCGGGTTACCGATCTCGGCCATGGCCCGGATGACCTGCATAGACGCGAGCGCCTGCTCCATCACCTGAAACGGGACTTCGATTGCGCGGAGAGTGGCTGCCTGAACAGACGAATCACGCGCCTGTTTCTCGGCTTCGGTACTTTTCGGCAGGCGATAGGCATCTATGATCCCATGGAACGCCCGGGTATCTTCATCGACCAGCCTCAGCAGTTCGTCGTAGAACTGTTTGCCCTGGACTGCCCAGTCAGAGAACTCTTCCCAACGATCATCCCAGCCCCGCTTGTGAGAGGAGAGGCGGCGACCATGGTGGCCAGGGCAGCCCCCATCGCGCCCAGGGAGGCTGAAATGGATCCCCCGCCCGGCGCCGGCGACTCCGAGGCCGTCACCTCGACAAAGGTGCGAAGGGGCATCTTCACAAGTTCGCCGGGCGTCCTGTCTGCCAGCACGTACTCGATGATTTTCTCTTCCGGCTTGAAAGTCTCGACATCATCCAAACCCAGCGACTTCACGGCGATCTTGATCATCTCCAGGTCCGGGATCCCCAGCGATCTCTGCTGTTTGCGCAGGTAATGGCGGCCGGCGGCCAGCATCGCCTGCAGCGGAATCAGGCCCACGATCTCCGAACCCGTCACCCGAACTCCCCGAGCCCGTGCCTTCCGGCAGACCTCGTCGAAGGCCACATGGACCGGTGTCACGCTGATATTGGTCAGATTCATCGAAATCTGGGCCACTCCGTATTCCTCGATGAACCACCCGATGCCCTTGACGCACTTGAGCGTACCCGGAATGTAGACCGGTTTTCCCTCCTCGTCCCGAACGATTTTTCCGGTCAGAGGATTCCCTTCCCGCTGGATGCGACCCTTCTCCCGGACGTCGAAGGCAATGGCGTTGGCCCGGCGTGTCGAGGTTGTGTTCAAGTTGACGTTATAAGCAATAAGGAAGTCTCTGGCGCCCACTGCGGTCGCGCCAGACCCGGGATTGAACTCGGCCGGCCCGAAGTCGGGCTTCCACTCGGGCCGCGACAGCTTTTCTTTCAGACCCTCGTACTCTCCTGCACGCACGGTGGCAAGGTTGCGCCGCTCATGGGATAAGGCAGCGTTTTCATAACAATAGACGGTGAGGCCGAGTTCCTCACCCAGGCGGCGGGCCAGCTCGCGGGCATGCCTGACGGTCTCCTCCATGCTGACCCCGGAAACGGGGACCAGTGGACAGACGTCGGTGGCGCCAAACCGGGGGTGCTCGCCGTGGTGATGCCGCATGTCAATCAATTCGGTAGCTTTGCGCAGGGCGCGAACAGCTGCCTCCACAACTTCCCGGGGTGAACCCACAAAAGTGACAACCGTCCGGTTGGTTGCCTGCCCGGGGTCGACGTCCAGCAGCCTGACACTGTCTACGGTCTCAATCTCATCCGTGATCTGCCGGATCACGGACATGTCGTTCCCCTCGCTAAAATTGGGAACACACTCGATCAACCGGGTCATGAAACGAATCTCCTCAAACACTTCCACCACGGACTGCTAGGGCTAGTGCACTGTCCGGAAAGTTCACGCCGCTACTTCGGGCGTCTTTTCGCCGACAGCTTTGTTGCACTACCTCGAAAGACTCCCGGCATTCCTGCGTCGCGCGCCTCACTGTCGACGAAAATCCATCCCAAATTAACACCGTGAACTTCCCGGACAGTACACTAGTGAGTGGCAGATTATCTCATAGATGCACGGAGGGCTCCATCGGCCGGGTGAAGGGCGTTCGAAGTCGTCCCATCCTCCTGACAGTCGGACTTGCTATTATTCCAACGGTACGCGCAGCTTAGGAATTGGGCCCAGGATCGAAGGCCCAGACCGGAGACAGAGGAAGTGTCGGGAAACAAAACTATCAGCTCTGATTTCATCATTACTGTTTTGTGCTGCTTGCTCGCAGGGGCCGGAATTGGCGGGGGAGCGGCACTCTGGTGGATTCATCACCCTGCCTATAATCCAGTTGACCCCGACAGCGAAAAGGGCTTAACCGAGGCCTTTCACCGTATCTATCACAATAACTGGTGGGACCGAACGGTGATGGACACAAGCTGGTTGGGAGTTCAGGCCGTAAAGTGCCCGCTCGACATGTGGGTCTTCCAGGAAATCATGTATGAGACCCGGCCTGATGTCGTCGTTGAAACCGGGACGAGAACGGGAGGGAGTTCCGCCTACTTCGCATCCATTCTGGATCTGCTGGGAAAAGGGCGCGTGATCACAGTGGACATCGTAGACTACCCGGACAAGCCGCAACACAATCGAATCACGTACTTGACCGGCTCATCCACCTCTGAAGAGATCATCGGAAGAATCAGGGAGTTCATTGCACCCGGTGAAAAGGTCATGGTCTTTCTGGATTCTGACCACAGCAAGGCCCACGTACAGAGGGAACTGGAACTGTACGCCGGCCTTGTCACGCCGGGGAATTATCTCATCGTCGAGGACACACACCTGAATGGCCATCCCATCGTCACGCCAGCAGTTCACGGACCGGGTCCGATGGAGGCGGTTCAGGAATTCCTCTCCGAGAACCCCGATTTCGTCGCTGACCGCAGCCGGGAAAAGTACGGGTTGACATTCAACCCGAATGGGTTTCTGAAACGGGAATCCCAGCCTTGAAGTGATTTCCGGGAGGCTTCGGCCCTGGGAGTTCTCGAGAGACTCTTTTCTGCGGATTTCGCTCCCGCCAGATGTCGTCACAGAGCCAGCGCGTGCCGGCGCGATGGGATCTCGGCCAGGAGCAGGCCCCATCCCTTGAGGAATGCGTTTCTGAAAAGCTGCACCGGTCCATACTCCGCGTACTCTTCCACGGACAACCCGTCTTGATCGTACGCCTTGCGAAAGTCTGGGAACTTTTCTGACAGTTCATCGATGACCGCCTGCGGCGTCTCGACGTCGAGACGCGAGACTACTTGAATGTCGTCGTCGATGATCTCTTGAGCGGTGCTCCAGTTGATTGTGACGTGCACGTCACCCCCGACCATCTCGGTAAAGTGGTGGGTGCCGCGCGCGCCGCCGCCCAGCAAAGTCGTGCTGTAGCCGCGCTCCTTGAGCAGGCGGTACTCCTTGCGAGCAATGGCGCATCCCGCCTGCGCCAGCACCGATGGATCGATCTCAACGCCCTCCCGCTGCGTCACTTTGCCGAGATACTCGTCAAAGATGCCCGTGATGTGCGTGACAAAGAACGGCGGGCGATTACCCGTCTTCTCGGCAGCGCGTTCGTACAACTCGCACATGTGGATGGCCTGCGCAATCGCAAACACCTCGGTGGCGCAGATGGGAACGTTCTCTTCCACGCATGCCTCCAGCGCTTCCAAGCCGCCGGCTATCACGGGGATCTTGGCCATATAGTTTGGGCCCAACTCGCGGTTGCGCAACACGCCCCCCACAATGGCCTCGGATTGCTGGTCCTCGCGCGGATCGTCCTGCATTGTGACGTAACCGTAGCGGCCGCCGCTCTTCTCATAGAGCGGAAGGAAGCGATCAATTACTCGCTTGCTGGCGCTTTGATAGACCAGCACGGCTGCTTCCTCGTTGTCGTCGGTCTCGCGAATCACCTCGTCAATCAATCCGTGAATGTAGTCACCGTCGCTCGCGATCAGCTTCTGGCAATAGGCGGGGTTGGTGGTACAGTTGATGGCGCCCGCAGCGATCGCCAGATCCAGCTCCAGTCCTGAGGGATTGTTGACCCAGAACCTTGTTGGCGTCTCCTCGGTCAACCGGTGAAAATAATCCGCTGGCATCATAATCTCCTTTTATTAAATATACATACACGATGGCGCGCCCTCAACGCTGACAATCCTGGTCTGCGATGAGGCGGGGTAGCGCCTGAACGGCATCGGGCGTAATCGCGCCCAGGGTGGCCGCCTCAAATGCCTCAACCTCTGTATCGATTTTCTTCTCCGTCATAACCGGTGACCCGAAACCTGGTGATGGGCTGAACCCGGTTCCGAACAGCTTATTGGTTCGTTGCCTCAGAAGCAACGGGTCAGGCGGAGGGAGAAAATGACCGTTTCTCCCCATCACCTCGATCAACTCGGGAAGAAAGGGAACCAAACGCTTGGCGTAGATCCGGTCCGGCTGGGTGGCTAACTTCGACCAACAAAGGGCATGCTCACCGGGAGGATCACACCCTCCAGCAGATTCAATTCCGGTGGCAAGGTGGCCATCGTTACCACGATCCGTGCTATATCGTCCGGTGACATGACTCCCTCCTTGCGAGCGGTCTCTTCCCGGCCTCGCCAGATCGGGGTGGCAGTGTTGCCGGGGTGCAGAATGGAGACGGCAATGCCACTGCTTCGGCCATCCAGTGCCAGAGATCTGGTGAGCCCTTCCAACCCGAATTTGGAGGTCGTGTAGGCAGCCGAGTCGGGGCGAGGGACCTTGGCTGAGAGGCTCCCGATGTTGATGATCCGACCGGAGCCCCGGGGCCTCATGATTCTGAGCGCCTCGCGGCTGCACAGAAAGGCCCCGGTCAGATTGACGTCGAGCACTCTCTGCCACACCTCCAGACTCAGCTCCTCGGTTGGCCCGGACGCGCCGATTCCAGCGTTGTTGACCAGAATGTCGACTCGACCGAAAGTATCGGTGGTTTTCTGGAAGAGCGCCGCGACTTGGGCCTCATCGGTGACGTCGGTGGACACGACGAGTGCCCTTCCACCCGCCTCTTGAATCTCTTCGGCCACAGCCTCAAGTCTCTCCCGCCGGCGCGCAGCCAGAACGGTCGCGGCACCCTCGGCGCCAAAGGCAGCAGCGACCCGTTCTCCGATACCTGAACTGGCGCCTGTTATGACGCTAACCTGATCCTTCAGCTGACCCATCCGTGTTCTCCTGTTTTCTGCTTCACTGCGGCCAGCGCTCGATGACAACTTTTTTGCGCGTGTAAAACTCGACCGCATCTCTTCCCTGCCCGTGCAGATCTCCGAAAAAGCTGTCCTTCCAACCGCTAAAGGGAAAGGAGGCGACGGGCGCGGCAACTCCCACGTTGATTCCTATGTTGCCGGCCTCCACCTCGTAACGAAACTTCCGAGCCGACGCCCCACTTCCGGTAAAAAGACAGGCCATATTTCCGTACTTCCCCTGGTTCACGAAGTTGATGGCTTCGTCGACTCGAGGAAACCGAAGCAGAGTCACGACCGGGCCAAAAATCTCGGTTGACACAAGGGTTGCCTCGGCTTCTACTCCGCTGAGGATCGTGGGTCCCACAAAAAAGCCATCCTCATAACCAGTCACAACCGGTTGTCGACCGTCCACTTCAAGGCTGGCTCCTTCCTGTACACCCTGCTCGATCAGAGCTCCGATCCGGTCCTTGCTTTCAGCGGAGATGACCGGGCCCATCTCCACTCCGGAATCCAGACCGTAGCCCAGCCTACGAGAGAGAGCCATCTCCGAAAGGGCTTCGGAAAAAGGCTCCTGGGCGTCCCCAACGGTAAGCACCAGAGATCCTGCCAGGCAGCGCTGACCCGCACAACCAAAAGCAGACTCCCCTACCGCCCGGGATGCCTCTTCGATATCCGCATCGGGCAGAATAATGAGAGGGTTTTTCGCTCCACCCTGGCACTGGACGCGCTTGCCGTTGGCTGCCGCCCGCCTGTAGATGTATCTGGCAACGCTGGTTGAGCCCACGAAGCTGATGGCCTGAATCAGTGGATGGTCGAGAATCGCGTCTACGGTCTCCTTAGAACCGTTGAGCGCCTGCACCACGCCGCCCGGGAGCCCCGTTTGCTCCAACAACTGCAGAATTCTGTGCACTGTATTGGGAACTTTCTCACTGGGTTTCAGAATCATGCAGTTTCCACAGGCAAGCGCCCAGGGAATAAACCAGAGGGGAATCATGGCCGGAAAGTTGAAGGGAGTAATGCCCGCCACGACTCCGACTGGTTGACGAATCATGGTCTCGTCGATACCGGAAGAAATGTCCTCGCTGTTGTAGCCTTGAATCAGGGTCGGAATGCCGCACGCGGCTTCGACGTTTTCGATCCCGCGGCGCAGCTCCCCCCGTGACTCGTCCAGCGTCTTCCCGCATTCGGTGGTAATCACTCGAGCCAACTCGGAGAAGCTCTGCTCCAGTAGCTGCTTGAACTTGAAGAGGTATTGGACCCGCTCTCCGGGGGGCGTCCGACGCCACTCAGGGAAGGCGGCTGCTGCACTGATTACTGCGGCCCCGACTTCGGCGGAGGGGCTCAAGGGCACCCTGGCGATCTCCTCGGCGGTGGCCGGGTTCGTCACACTCAGGGCTGTCCTGGCTGACGATTTGCGCCAGCTGCCATCAATCAGGTTGGGAACCACTTCGGCTGCACCCATGATGGGTGTATCTTACTGGAGGTACAGAGAAGTGGAAAGTGCGAAGTGGGACTTCGCACTTCGAACCCCAAACTTGCTAAGAGGCTCGCCACCTGCAGCTCTTGGAGCTGGTTGAAGCCTCTGGCAATCTGCTTGTGGGAATCGCTCGACGTCCCTTCGTTGAATTCGATTCGGCCACCCTTTCCGATGAACCTGAACACTGTCTGGAGTGAGGTCGTGATGTTCTGTCGGACCTCCGCGTGGTCTTTGTCGCGCTTTCCCCATCCGTGACCGTCGAGAAGCTCCTGGACGAAGGGTTCGACCCGGGACGCGAACTCTGAGTCAACATCAATTTCCGGCAGAGCCAGATCGCTCTTGATCTGGTGAATCTGCTCGTAGAGCTTCCTGATCTCAAACACATCCTTGATCCCGTTCTGAACCCAGCCCACGGAGCGCGTGATCAGTATTTCCAGATCCCCCGAGGCCTCCACCCCAAAGACGGTAGAACCCGATTCTGCAGAAATGAGCTCGACTGGAGCCGGCTCGCTCCGGAGCAGCTGAGATAGCCCCTCGAGTGCACCCTTCCATTCGGCCGATGCCTCGGCCAACTGATCCAGGCCTTGGATGGCAGCTGCGTCTTCGAAAGAAATACGCAGGTTGGCTTTCGACTGCACAGTAGGAGTCTCTGTTTCAATGCGTCCGAGGCCCTCTCCAAGGCCGAGGATCGCCTTTTCCAGTTCCCTGACCTCGTTGGCGCGGAGCTGCAGCTGCTGCAGAATCATCCCGCGCTCCTCCACCGGCACCTCCAGAAGATCCGCAGAAAACTTCTGCGCCGGCGGACCGAAGGCCAGACTCAGACCCAGATCCCGCGAGAAACTGGTCCGAACCTTGGCACCTGTTTCTGGATCGAAGGATCCACTGGCTCTCTGGATATTAGCCAGATTGGATTTCAAGAGGCCTCTCTTCTCGAGGTCGGGATCCAGGTTGTAGGCACTGGCAGCAGACGCAGCCTCCTCGAACACCGTTGCCAGATCCGTTCGCTCGAATGCCGACCTCGCGTCGGCAACTAGCTGATTCAACTCATGAAGTCGCATCGATTCCACCCCCGTCAAAGATTAGTAGATTGGATTTTTTCTCTTCAATCGATTCCTATTATGATCACTCTGTGGGTGAGATTTTTGTGATTGCGATCTCAGTTCTCAACAGTGAGTGCCGAGTTTCGTAGAGAAATGGCTTCCTGGACAAGACGATGAAGGAGACTGGACCTTCTTTTCGAGTTCCCCTGCTGTTGAGTGTGCTGTTCCTCCTGGCGTTGCAGGCCGGGAGTGTTGCCCAGGAAAACCAGTCGCCATCCCGGGATGACGACCCCTTCTTCCAGAGCAAGCAGTTTCAGAGCTGGTACTGGCTTTACCAGAGACGGGCCAGCCAAGGAGAGCGGATTCTTCCGGACACCCTGCGCCGTGCAGCCCGCCAACTCGAACGCGCCAGAGAACTCCAACGGGCGGCTCGATCTCAGATGCTCGGCCAGGATGATCTGGGCGACGACGAGGGCTGGGTGAACATCGGCCCCACCCCAATCGATGTTTCCGGTCGAACCCTCTTTGCGGGGCGCACGGCCGCCGTTGCCGTCGATCCCGGAGACGGATCACACTGGCTGATCGGGGCCGCCCAGGGAGGGATCTGGGAAACAGTGGATGCCGGAAAGACCTGGGAGAGCCGCACTGACCAGCTGGAATCACTGGCCAGCGGGGCGATCGCCTTTTCTTCGAGTCACCCCGGAGTTGTGTATGCGGGAACGGGTGAGTCAGTCTTCTCCGGCAGCTCCTACGGGGGCCTGGGGCTGCTCAAGTCCCTCGATGGAGGCCGCTCCTGGTCGTTTACCCATCGGGACAGCTTCTCTGGGCACGGCATCAGCGAGATCCGGATTCACCCGGACGATCCAGACACCCTGCTTGTCACTTCAGTGAGTGCGATCAGCCCCGTACCCGAGTCTTCATCAGTGGGAATTTATAGATCGGAAGACGGAGGCGAGTCATTTGTTCTCCAGAAGGAGGGAGAGGCCAATGACCTGGAAGTCCACCCCGGCAACTTCGACTTCCAGTACGCCAGTCTTTCCTCCATCTCCGGAAGTGAGGAACACGAGGGTCTTTTACCGCAGCCTGGATCAGGGCCGCACCTGGGAGATGATCGACGGCCCCTGGACCGACCTGGCCGGGGGAGTGGGTCGTATGGAGATGGCCATCTCCCCTTCACGGGCGATGCCTCGGATGGTCGCCTGCTCGGGATCTGGCTGACGGACAGCGCCTGGGCTTCCAGACCGGAGTGGACTCAGCTTCCCACACCTTCTGCGGGAAACACAGTCTGGTACACCCAGCAGATCGCCTTTCACCCCGGCAACCACAATTTCATCTTTTTTGGTGAGATTTCCTTGTGGGTCTTCGATGGGAGCAGCTGGTCACGCATCTCGCCTCCCCATGTAGATCAGCATGCCTTCGCCTGGTCGGGAGAGCGCCTGATCGTGGGAAGTGACGGCGGGGTCTATAGCAGTCTGGATCTGGGAGACAGCTGGTTCGTACACAATGCAGGCTTGACAATCACTCAGTTCTATCTGGGCTCCCTGCATCCTTTCGGGAGCGAGTTCGGGATTGGCGGAAGCCAGGACAACGGAACAGTAGCCTGGAGTGGGGCGAACCGGTGGAATCTGCTGCTGGGTGGTGACGGGGCTGCCAACGTGATCTCTCCTCTCGCCCCAGACGAACACTGGGCGGTCTCCTTCCAACGCCTCAACATCTTCCGGACCACCAACGGGGGGCGGACCTTCAACCGCGCGGATGGTGAGATCGACACGTCAACGGCGCCCTTCATCGCCATCTTGAAGGGCTGTCCTTCCGATGAAGATGTGCTGATCGCCGGAACCGACCGTGTGTGGAAGGCGAGTGATTTTTTCCGCGCTGGAGGTCCCACCTGGGAGATGAACGGCCCGGGACTGGAATCTGAGGTTACAGCCCTCGCTTTTTCCTCTTCAGATCCCACCTGTGAATCCTACGCGGTTGGAACCGTGTCGGGCCTGATCAACCTGACCACCGACGGCGGGATCTCCTGGAGGGATCTCGATCCACAAGAATCAATTCCCGCACGGCCGGTAACAGACCTGGTCTTCGACCCCCAGAGCGAGGATCTTCTCTATGTCGCTCTGGGAGGCTTCGACCACCTTTCCGAGGGACCTTTCCACCACATCTTCGTAAACCGCCAGACCCGTCAGGCTTCACCGCTGTGGGAGAACATTTCGCCCCCCATCGACATCCTACGGTTCAGTCGCTTGCCGTTCTTCCGCAGGAGACCGACAACCTGTACGCAGGCACGGATCTGGGTCTCTGGAGGAGCACAGACCGGGGAGCGACCTGGCATCCGGTCACACCTGAGCAGGGTTTTCCAACCGTGGCGGTGCTCGATCTGGAAGTGACTCCAGAAGGTCGAACGGTCGCCTTTACTCATGGACGCGGCGCCTTTCTGAAGACGCAGGCCAATCGCGTCGATCTTGCCGTCCAGCTGGAATCTTCCCCGCGTCCGGTATTTGCAGGAGAGGTCGTGGATTGGGAGATGCGAGCCACCAATAACGGGCCTGGCGACGCACAAGAGGTCGAGCTGGTCCTGGAACTCGACTCTACACTGGAGGTCGAAAAGCTTCCCGATGAATGTGTGGCCGGAAAGGAAAAGATCACCTGTCATCTGCGGGAGCTGGAGAGTGGCCGGACGATCTATCTGGGGGTGTCCACCCGGTCGGCAGGGGAGGATCTCGTCAGTGCGGTAGCCTCCATTGCCGGCCCGGCCCCGGATCCTGTCGTCAGCAACAACCAGGACGCCACCGAGAACCTGACAGTTGTTTCCCGGGCTGATTGGATCATTCCCTTCTTCAACAGCTCCCCCCAGCTGGCCAGCGGCCTGGCGGTTTCCAATCTCTCGGGCGTTGACTCTCATCTGCTGCTGCGTGCCTTCCTGAAAGAGGAGTCGCCGCCCCTGCCCCTCAACCCGCGCAGTTACCTGCTGCCGCGACGCCGTCAGACCACGCTTCTGGCGCGGGAAGTCTTCGGCGAGTGGCCGGATTCGTCTGCAGGCTGGGTGCAGATCCGAGCAGATAGCCGCCAACTGGCCGGCTTTTATCAGATCTTTGGCCCCACCTCGCTGGACGGCGCTGCCCCGGCCACGGCCCAGTTTCAGCAGGCTGTCTTCACGCGAGTCATCCAGGGGCCGCGGGCCTATCGAATGCTTCCTGCCACCACCCACCTCAGCCTGGCCAATCCGAATCCAGAATCGGTAGAGGTCCTCTTGCGCCTCGGCCGGGGGCCGAAGGCTCCACTCGGAAAGGCCCGGACGTTTACCATCGAACCCGGGGGGTTGCTGTTCAAGGACATCGCCGAGTTGTTCGAGGCCGCGGAAATCGGCCAGGGCAGGGTCCTCGCCGAAGTTGTGGATGGTCCGGGGCTGGTCGGGTTTCAATTGACTGCCATCGATGGAGGCGTGACGCTCATCGGTTTGAACCCGGCACAGGAGTCCTCTGCGACTGAACTCTATTCAGCTCAGGCAGCTTCCGGTGAGGACCTGTTTACGGATCTCAAGCTCTACAACACCTCCTCTGAAAACCGTCGGCTACAGGTGGAGATGAGGAATGACGATGGCGAACCTGTGGCTGCTGCGGTGGAGATCGTTCTCGCTCCGGGAGGGGAGATGCAGGCGGAGGTCGGCACCCTTTTCGGGCTTTCGCGCTGGAGGGCCGGAAACGGCGACTCAACGGGCCCGGTGACAGGTTCGCTCGCCATCGCTGCCGACGGGCCGGGAATCGTCGGAGATATTCTCTTCGGCGATCGGGAGGGTCGCTTTGCCGCTGCTCTGCCCCTGCAGACTCGTCCCTTTTTCAGAGCGGCCTTCAGTCAGGTTGCCAGCGGCCAGGGGTTTTTTACCGGATTGGCCTTGTACAACCCGGGAGATGTCCGGACCGACGTAGGCGCTGTCAGTCTTTGCCCCTTCCGGAAGTGGAAGAGGGGCTGCTGTTATCACCCTGGAGGGACGACAGAGGCTTTCGAAAACGCTGGTGGAGCTGGTTCCGGGGGTCAGAGGGCAGGTGGATGGCTATCTCGTACTGGAATCCGAGCAGCCCATCGTCGCCCAGCAACTTTTTGCCGATCGCGAGCTCTCCTTCCTTTCCGCCGTCCCTCCCACGATTCTCGAATAGCTACACCATCAGATCTAATTCTCCCCCTTTCCACTCCACCGCGTTACGAAACCCTGCGTCGAGAAGGGTGTCACGACGGGCGGGAACTTCCCGTGTTCGGTGACAGGGTGTAACAAAACCCGGTGTGGTACGTAATAATGACCATACTGGAGGTACAGAATCGATGAACCGATCCATCTGCAGACACTGGTTTGAGACGATGAGTCTCTTGGTGCTGATGACCGGCAGCTTCTCGATTGCGCAGGAGAGATCGGATGGTGACGGGGACGGCGCCGTTGACAGCTCTTCCCGGCGCCCCGGACCCCGACTCCACCTCGCCAGGGGAGACACGCTTCCGGATGTCACACTGTACACCGGAGAAGGAGAAGAATTCCGGACCACCCGCCTGAAAGGAAGCCATACCGTCCTGGTCTTCGGCTGTCTCACCTGACCTCCTTTCTTGCGGAAAGTCTCCAGGATGGAGACTTTATACCTCGACTACGCTCCCAAAGGGGTGAAGTTCTATTATGTGTACAAGGCCCTTGCTCATCCCGAGTATGAGCGTTACGTAACTCCCTTCACTCACGAAGAGCGGCTGATGCATGTAGCGGAAGCCAAGCGTCGATTGAAAAGCCAGGTGCCCTGGCTTCGTGACACCATCTCCAATGACCTTCGCCATGCTGTTGGCACGGCGCCAAACGCCGAGTTCATCCTGGATCCCGATGGCAAGGTCCTGGTGGCCCGGGTCTGGAGTGAGCCGGACCAGCTGAGAAAAGACTTGGAAGAGATGATTGGACCTATTGACAATCCGACCCGGAAAGAAGATCTCGACTTGGAGCGGATTCCTCCGCCTGAACCCGTGGCCACGGGCGTTGTTGAGAAACTGCAGGTTCCGGCGCGGATGCGGCCGCTGGTCATTGAGCCTGACTTGACCCGGGTAGAGGAGATCCCTTTTTACGCCAAGCTGCGCGCCGAGGCCGCGGCAGGGGTTCTAGAGAAGGGCACCGGCAAGCTCTATCTCGGCTTCCACCTGGACCCTCTTTACGAGGTCCACTGGAACAACGAAGTCGCCCCTGTGAGCTTCGACATCCGGGCTCCTGAGGGAGTCGAGGTCACGCCCTCCGCCGGAAAAGCGCCCGAGGTGGAGGCCAAGGCCGACAGCGACCCCCGCGAGTTCTTGCTGGATGTCACGGCATCCGACCGATCAAAGCCCCTGGACCTGACGGTGCGATACTTTGCCTGTGACAACGCCAATACCTTCTGCGTTCCGGTCACCCAGAGTTACGCCGTCCATCTGAAGCCGGATCCCGATGGCGGCAGCGCCATGGGTCGAAGACCGGGCGCCGGAAGACCGGGTGGTGGTTTCAACATGGCAGACAGGATGATGAGGCGTGACCAGGATGGTGATGGCAAGCTGTCGAGGGAAGAAGTACCCCCCAGGATGGCTGAGCGTTTCGACCAGATGGATTCCAATCAGGACGGATTTCTGGACCAAGAAGAATTGCAGGCGGCCGCCGGCAGAATGCGTCGAAACATGGGCCCTCCCGGGCAGGGCCGACCTCCGAGCCGCTAGCCCGGTCAGGGCACAATTTTGGTTCGATCCTCGTACCCGGGAACCTCGGGCTGCGCCGGCGGATTGGACTCGAGGAGACGCAGAACTTCTTCGATAGCTCTTTCCAGCTGCGGATCGCCACCCTTCGACATGGCCGTGGGGTGATCGAGCACTTCGATGTCTGGCTCGACCCCATGACCTTCTTCGAACCATTCTCCACTGGTGCTGAGCATCCGGAAGGTCGGAACCGTCACACCACCACCGTCGATCAGCGACGGCGAACCGCTGATACCGATGAGCCCGCCCCAGGTACGAGTACCGATCAGGGGTCCCAGGCCCGCTTCACGGAAATAGTACGGAAAGGCGTCCCCACCTGACCCGGACCAGCCATTGATGAGCATGACCTTGGGCCCGAAATGCCCGTTGGGAGGCCACTGCCACATGCTCCCGTCGCGGACTGCCCAGTAGCTCAACGCGGGACGATTCAGCAACTCCACAAATCGATCGGGAATCTGTCCGCCACTGTTGAAACGCTCATCGATGATCAGGGCCGGCTTCTTGAACTGGGCAGAGAACTGCCGGACCAGTTCCGTCTGTCCATCGACTCCAGTGCTGCGAACGTAGATGTATCCCACACGACCGCCGGAAGCTTGATCGACTTTGCTGCGGTTCTGTTCGATCCACTCCAGATGTCGCAGACGGGATTCGTCGGTCAGGGGCTTGACCAGAACCTCCCGGCTCTCCTCCAGGGAGGGTTCACTGTTCACGGTGAGGGACACCGTTTTGCCCCCCAGGGCCTGAAAAGCTGCCCAGGGTGCCCTGGACGTGTCCATGGGAACCCCGTTCACGGCCAGGATGTAATCCCCTTCCTGAACCTTCAATCCCGGCTCATCCAGAGGGGAGCGAATTTCGGAGTCCCAGTCCGCTCCTCGGACGATTCGCTTGATGCGATAAGCGGAATTCTCCACGGCCCAATCGATGCCCAGCATTCCCACGTTGCGCTGCTGGGAGCTCTGGGTGTCTCCACCGCTTCGATAGGTGTGGGAAGCATTCAACTCGCCAATCATCTCTCCCAGCACAAAATTCACATCCCAGCGTGTTACGGCATCATCGATCAGTTTTTCGTACTGCTCGCCGACCGCTTTCCAGTCCACCCCGTGCATATTGGGGTCGTAGAAGTAGTCGCGCTCAAAGCGCCAGGCATCCCTGAAAATCTGTCTCCACTCGGCTTTCGGATCCACGGTCATTTCCAGTTCGGCGACCCGCAATGGCTTCTCGATCTTCTGCTTGGGTTTCACCTCGATAATGCCAAAACGTCGCCCCTGAGTGACCAGCACTTTCTTGCCGTCGGCTGACAACCGAAAGCGGTGGACATCGGAGAGGATGGTCTGTTCCTTGCGCTCCTTCAGATCGTAGTACACGAGAGCCCTCTTGACCTGACGAGAGGCACCGGAGCGGGGGCGTCGGAGATAGAGGACCTTCCCTTTCGTGGCAGCCACACCGCTGTAGTTACCAGCTTCCGGTGGCAGCACAACAAGTCTGCGCTCAAAGCCCTCAAGATCGATCTCGACTCCCTTCTCGCCTTTCTTCTCATCCTGATCTGCTCCGGCCTCTTCTTCGGCTTCAGATCCAGGCTTCTGCTCTTTCTCGTTTGCTTCTTCTCCGGCTTTCTCTTTGTCTGATTCCTCCTTGATCTCCTCATCGTCGTTTCGAGGCTGCAGGGGAGAGGGAACATCTTTGCGAAGTGGAACGGCCACCAGGTTGGTGGTGTTGGGATAGACCCAGGAGTTATCGAGATCGCTGTAAACGGGTTGCAAAGTCCGGTTGGACACAAAATAAAGATACTTCCCGTCAGGGTCGAAACTGGGGAGAGCATCGGCATAGTATCCGGAGGTGACTTGATGGACCTGGCCGTCCCGCGTGTCGTACAGATAGATAGAGCTGGTGGCCCTGTCCCGGGTCTTGGCATAGGCGATCCAGCGGTTGTCTGACGACCAGGACAGGGAAAAGCTGCTCAAGTCATCATGGTCGAGCCATTCTCCCCGGTCGATCACTTGCACGTCTCCGCTTTCGACATTGAGCAGGCGAAGGAGTACGTCCTCGTCGATGAAGGCGATCTTCTTGCTGTCGGGTGACCAGTAGCACTGATAGCGGAATCCATTTCCCAGGGAGGTC
Organism: Acidobacteriota bacterium; assembly: GCA_965248635.1. Classification (GTDB taxonomy): domain Bacteria; phylum Acidobacteriota; class UBA6911; order RPQK01; family CBDAPI01; genus CBDAPI01. The sequence continues at coordinate 3,705,135 of OZ252114.1, forward strand.
AGCACCTTCTTCTCACCGGACCCGTTCACACTACGGACCACCAGTTCGTACTCGCCGGAGCGGTCGCTCCAGTAGGCCACTTGCTTGCCGTCCGGTGACCAGGACGGAAAGCGCTCGGCCACGCCGGATGTCCGGGTCAGGTTGCGGATCACCCCGTGTTCGGCGGGAACTGAGAAGATTTCGCCTCGAGCCTCGAGAAGAACCCGTTTTCCGGTGGGAGAAATCCAGGCGCCCTGAACCTGCTTCCCCACTCTCTCGGTTCGAGCCCGCAGAGTGGAACGATCCGTCACCACCCGGACAGAAACCTCCCTGTGGCGGTCGTTCCTGAGATTCAACAAATAGAGACGGCCGCCCGCCTCGAATACCAGGTCGGAGGGACCGATGGACGGAAAATGGATGTCGAAGTCACGAAAGTGGGTGACTTGCCTGGTCTTCTTCGTCCGGATGCTGTAGGCCCAGATGTTGTGACGCTGGTCCGCCCCTCGATCCGAGAGGTAATAGATGGTGTGCCGGTGCCACATGGGCTGGCCGTCGTCAGCGGGATCCTCCGAGATCCTGCTGGCAGAGTCATCTTCGAGATTGAACAGCCAGATGTCCGAGGCCATGCCGCCCCGGTATCTCTTCCAGGTTCGGAAATCGCGACTTCTGGGAGTGTAAGCAAGCCATTTCCCATCCGCTGAAATGGCGCCAAACTCTCCGTAGGGAACGCGCAGTCTGGCCGGCAGACCTCCGTCCCTTGACACCTTGAAAAACTGGTTAAAGCGCTGGCGCCCCGAGTCCATCCCCGATGCCAGCAGAATCGACTGTCCGTCGGGGTACCAATCCAGCACGCGGTCGGATCCGGGATGGTAGGTGACTCTGGTGGGCAACCCACCACTGGTCGGAACGACATAAATGTCGGTATTGCCATCGTAGTTCGCGTTGAACGCAATGTGATTTCCATCCGGCGAAAAGCGCGGCAGGGATTCCTCTCCCTGAGGAGAACTCAACCGTTCGGCTGTTCCCCCCTTCTTGGGCACGACCCAGATGTCTCCGGCATAGACAAAGGCGATGTGTGTCTGAGACACGTCCGGTTGGCGAAGCATCCGGGCGTCTATCTGGGCAAAAAGGGTGAGGTGGAAAGCAGAAACGATTGTCAATAGAGCGGGCCAAGGACGCCAGGGGTTTGCGCCCTCTGGCTGTGTTTCTCGTCGTCCACGATAACCAAGCATCTACTTCCTCCTTGTGCCTTGCCAGCGAACGCAGATCCGTGCCGCGCGACCCCGGCATCCGAAGCGGTGACCATCCACTTCTGTGCCGCGTAGATTTCCACATCAATCTCAGAAAGCCAGTGCCAGAATGAAAGGTAGGCTCTTCATCAGATTAGTACCCGCCAAGTTTAACCGGATGGCGAGATTTTCGCGCCTCTGCGAGGTAAACTTCTGGGGATTCAATGTCTGATGCCGAGCTTCTCAAGGAACTGGAAACTGTCATGCGGGCACTGGGGATCGAGCTGCGCCTCGAGAACGGCGAATTCGACGGCGGACTGTGCCGCATCGGAGAACGTCCCGTCTTTCTGATCAACCCGAAGCTGCCCCCGACCAGGCGGCTTCAGATCATGTGCCATTACCTTTCGCGCCTGGACCTCTCGACCGTTTATCTTCTGCCGGCAGTGCGTAGTCGACTGGAAGTGGAAAACGGAGGAGCTTCCGTGTGATGACCAAGGTCCGTTACCCCTCCGCCGTCGGATGGGCCGACTGAAGAAACCCCAGCCCGTCAGGATCAAAGGTAGCGGCGTTATTGAGAGCAGGTTGAAAGAGCCATGTCGACCCAGCCGCGAAGGGCCCGGACTCCCGCGCCCCCAAAGGCCCCGATCAGACCTGAGAAACTCCTGAAGCACGACCACCTCAGGATCGATCCGTACTACTGGCTGAGAGAACGAGAGAATCCTGAAACGATTGAGTATCTGACGCTGGAGAACGAGTACACGGCTGCGAGGATGTCACACACCCTAGACCTGCAGAAGCAGCTTTTCACCGAAATCAAGGGAAGGATCAAGCAAACCGACATCTCCGTCCCCTACCGACTCGACGACTACTTCTATTACCGCCGGTCGGAGGATGGCAGGGCTTACCCCATTTACTGCCGACGCCCGGGCTCACTCAGAGCGCCTGAGCAGATCCTGCTCGATGTCAATCAATTAGCCGAAGGATTTGAGTTTTACGAGCTGACTCAATTCGAGGTGAGCTCGAGGCAGAATATTCTGGCCTACGCGTTCGACACCGCAGGACGGCGCATCTGTACGATTCGATTCAGAGACCTTGACAGCGGCGAAGTGGGTGAGCAGGAGATCCTGATGGTGACCGGCGACATGGCCTGGGCCAATGACAACAAGACTCTCTTTTACACACGTCAGGATCCGGGTACTCTACGCGCCTGCCGGGTCTACAAGCACTTATTGGGGACAGATCCTTCCACAGATCAGCTGGTCTTCGAGGAAGCGGACGAGACTTTCTCCGTCGACGTCTCCAAGACCAGGTCCAGACGATACCTGTTCATCTCTTCCCATCACACCGTCTCGACCGAGTACCTCTATCTGGACGCGGATGATCCAACCGGGCTGTTCCAGGTCTTCCAGCCCCGGCAGCTCGATCATGAGTACCAGGTAGATCATATTGGGGACACCTTTCTGATTCGTACCAACTTGGAGGCGCTCAACTTTCGTCTCATGAAAACCCCGGTTCAAGAGACCCGGATGGAGCACTGGACAGAAGTCATTGGCCACCGAGAGGACGTTCTGCTCAGCGACCTCGAGGTTTTCGAGGACTTTCTGGTTCTCTCCGAGCGAAGCCGGGGTCTGACCCAGCTTCGCATCCGTCCGTGGGACGGCACTCCAGAACACTACCTCGACTTCGGCGAGCCGGCCTACAGCGCTCACATTGGCTTGAACCCGGAGCTCAAGACCGGACTGCTGCGTTATGTCTATTCCTCCATGACCACTCCCCTTTCGACCTTCGACTACGACATGATTGACCGAAAGAAGACCCTCCTGAAAGAGCAGGAAGTGCTGGGCGGTTTTGATGCTTCAGACTACCGAACTGAAAGACTCCACGCCGAGACGGGTGGCGGCACCCAGGTTCCCATTTCGCTCGTCTATCGAAAGGGTACGCCCCGTGACGGAAGCGCCCCCTTGCTGCTGTACGGCTACGGATCTTACGGGATCAACGTCGAGCCCAGCTTCAGCGCCGCCCGAGTGAGTCTCCTGGATCGAGGATTCATCTTTGCCATTGCCCATGTTCGAGGGGGAGAGGAGATGGGCAGAAGCTGGTACGAGGACGGCAAGCTGCTAAAGAAAAAGAACACTTTCACCGACTTTATCGATTGCGCCGAGTACCTGCTGGCCCGAGGATATGGTGACCCGCGGCGCCTGTTCTCCCAGGGAGGGAGCGCGGGGGGGCTGCTCATGGGCGCGGTCATGAATCTGCGGCCGGACCTGTGGAAAGCCGTTGTCACTCAGGTTCCGTTCGTCGACGTGGTCACCACCATGCTTGACGATACAATTCCTCTCACCACCAGTGAGTTTGACGAGTGGGGCAACCCGGAAGAGCAGAAATATTACGAGTACATGCTCTCCTATTCCCCTTATGACAATGTGACGGCGAGAGACTATCCAAACCTGCTGGTCACAGCCGGTCTACACGATTCCCAGGTCCAGTACTGGGAGCCGGCCAAGTGGGTTGCCAGGCTGCGGGCGCTCAAGACCGACCAAAACCTGGTGCTCCTGAAAACGAATATGGACGCCGGTCACAGCGGCGCTTCAGGCCGCTACAAGCGCTATGAAGAGACGGCCTTTTACTACGCCTTTCTCATTGACCAGGCGGGACTTCTGTAGCACTTTCCCCGGCGTTCCCTTGATGGGTAACGCTCCTGGGTCCGAAAGTGGGAGGCCCCCCTACATTTGATTTCAGGCCTCAGATTAGAGAGTGGGAGGAGCCCTGGGGCGGCGCGACGTTTAAATTCCCGAGCGCCGCCCCAGGGCTCCTCCCACTCTCGGCTTCCCCAACCAAGGCCTCTCTGACCTGAAACCTGGGAGACGGTCGGGGTTGGTAGACGGCTCAATCCTCCCGGTCGCAGCCCCCAGGCCCCGGAGCGTCGTGAGAGTCGGACCCTGGAGCTCAAAAGGTCTCAATGTGGAACCCGACGGTAAAGCTCCGGCCGCGGGCCGGGGCGAACTGGAAATGATCCCGGTAGAACTTATCTCCCAGGTTCTCGAGTGCGAAGGACAGACCCCAGCGGTGGGAGTCCCGGTCCCAGTTCACGCCCCAGCCCAGACGGTGAATCGTAAAGCCGTAAAGCCCGAAAAGATCCTGTGCAATCAGAAAAGGCGACTCTTCCAATAACGTGGCAACTCGATTTACACGAGTCTGGATCCGGTTGGAACACTCAGCCCAGTAGCGCTGTTTTCGATCCGAAACCCGCAGTCCGCCCCACCACTTCAGCGGGGTGATGTTGTCCTGCGGAGTATTGTCCAGGCTGCTCCCGGTCAAGGGATTCATGGCCTCCAGGATGTCGCCGCGCTGATAGGCCAGGTTGCCCCACGGTGTGAAATACCAATCAGCTACGTGAAAGGGCAGTTCAAAATCGGTCTCAATTCCGTGGATACGTACCTGGGCAAAATTGATCGCTTGGAAAAGAGGCCCGGCATCTCCGATAGAGATGATTTCCGGAGAAATGAAGTCGTTAAAGTGATTGTTGAAATAGGTCACACCGCCCCGAAACCGGCCGGTCCGAAATTTGACACCGAAGTCCAGGTTATCCCCGGTCTCCGGCTCGACCTGTATGTTGGGCAGCAGATTCCCGACCGTGGCCGGGCCCGAAAAGAAAAGTTCTTCCAGATTCGGGTGTCGGTAGCTGCGAGCATAGTGACCTACCAGCGCCACCTGTTCCACGGGGCGCAGCACCAGACCCACATCGCCGGTCCAGGCGTTCCGCGAAACCGACTCACCGTCCAGGCTGGGAAGTGTTTCTGGGGGAATCTCGGGATCGGCACCGGAGGTCAGGCTGTCCACTTCGTAACCCTCAGTCAAATCCGAGCTGGCGGTGTAACGATCCCAGCGAAGACTGCCGTAGAGTCGAACCCATTTGCTGACTTCCCATTCGTCCTGCACGAAGAAGGCGATGTCACGGAGGCTGGAATCCGGAACTCGCACCGGATGGGCAACGCTCGCCGGCCCCAGTGGGAGCAGCTGCGGCAGGACATTGGCCTGAGGGCCAAAGTCACCCAGCGTCACGTTCCCCACCAGATTCAGCTGACTGATCGTGCTTCGGCTGTCGGAACTCTGATCCTGGTAAACCGTGAATCCCGTGGTGAGCACGTTGCGAGGGGAGATGAGAAAGTTGGCCTGCGTATCCAGGCCCGTTGACTCCACATACTGCTCCGTGTTGCTGAGGATGTGGAGCCGCATCACGTTGATCGGAAAGAATGTCTGAGGAGTCGGAGCAGGAAACTGAACCGGAAAATCATTCCGCAACAGCCGGTTGTGTCTCTGATGGTATGCCCGCACTGAAAAACTGGAAAAACGAGGGCCCAGGTTAAAGATTTGGTAACGCCCCGAGACCTTGTCCAGATTGCTGAATGGCAGGGTAATCTGCTGAAAGAAAAACGGTTCTTCAAAGTCGGGAAAACCGACATCCGCAACCCTCCTTCGCATATAGTCGACGCTTACCGTCTGACGCTTGGTGAGGCTGAAGATCCCACTGAATCCAAGATTGCTCCCATGGGCGGAAGAATTGGGGATTTCGGCCTCGGTCCTCTCGAAGGGAGCATTGAAGGGCTCGGGAAAAGCCCCGAAGTTGAAGCCAAACTGATCGATCGTATCCTCCTGTGTGATGATCCCAGCATCGTGCAGGGGCTGGCTCTCTTCCATGTATCGGTCCCCTGCGATGTAATTGCCGAACCGTTCCAGTGAACCGGAGAAACGGAGACCGAACTGAGGACCGGAGACTCCCACTGTGGCGGTGCCCCGGCGACCCGTCTCATTGGCGCTGAAGAAGGCGTCGAGAGCACCATGGAACTTGAGCTTGTCGGAGGTTTCCGGCTTCCGGGTAATGATGTTGATGGTCCCGGCAAGAGCATCCGAACCATAAAGGGAGGTCCCGGTTCCGCTAACGATTTCAATGTCCTCGATGGTGGCGGGTTCGATGAGACTGGGCTCGACTCCGGCCCGGTCAGTGGCCACCCGGGCATGATTCAGTCGCTGACCATCGACCAGAATCAAGAGCCGGCTCGAGTCCAGACCGCGCAGCCGGGGCCGGACCTGGTAGGGGCCCGAACCCACCGGCGTGACACCGATAGCCTGGATCATTGTTTCTCCCGTGCTGGTCGGATTCGTTCTTTCGATCAGCTTCCGATTCAAGGACTGGGTGGGCAGAGGAACCGCGAGGGCGTCCCGCTTCCCTCGATTGGCCGTGACCGAGACCTCGGCCTCCAGAGCGCCCAGGTTGAGGACGAAATCGACGCGGGCTGTCTCGCTCTGCTGGTTCAGAATGACGGGTCTGGACTGCTCGGAAAAACCGTCGGCCCCGGCAGACACCGTGTACGCCCCGGGTTGAAGCTGCTCAAACTGGAACCGGCCTGTGTCCTCCGTCCTGGCTTCCAGCTCGATTCCGGTAACCACCTCTCGCAAAACAACCCGCGCCTCGACCAGCACCGAACCACTCTGATCCGTGATGGTGCCGGCAATCCCGGCAGCGCTGCACACGAACCCGGAACTCAGGTAACTGAAGGTGATCACTTGAGCCAAAACGACAAGGAAAAAAAGAGCTTTCTTCATGACCTGACCATTCTCCTCGAAGGAGCTAGAAATAAAACTATCAAACTTCTTGAAAATTATATGCAATATTCTTATTAAAGGACACTAAATCTACCAAACCTTTGGTGAAGATCCGGAAAAAAGTGTACAATCCTATAGGAACTTCGGAAATGACCGACCAAGAACTGCTCACCATTGCCCAGGCCTCGGAGCTTCTGGGGGTTCATCCCCGCACTCTTCGTGAATGGGCCGACCGGGGCCATGTCGCGCACGTCCAGACACCGGGGGGTCATCGGCGCTTTCTCCGTGCTGAACTGGAACGATTTGTTCAACGGATGGGAGAACGGGCCGGTGGGCAGAACCTTGCCAAGGCTGCCACAAAAGCGATTCAGGCGGCCATCACCGGTGAACCGGGTAGCCTTCCTGCCCGGCGATCGAGGTTACCGGTGGAACTCACCGACGAGCAGAGGACGGGCATGCGTTCGATCGGTCGCCAGCTTGTGGGGCTGGTGATTCGATATGCCGCCGGAGAGACTGAGGAGAAGGTCCTGACGCAGGCCCGCCAGTTGGGAACTTCCTACGGGAACCTGTGCCGGCGCGCCGGAATGTCGGTGAGCATCACCATCGCCACCTTCAACTTTTTTAGAGATCCCATCATTGAGATGACCTTTGAGTCGGTTGCCGAAACCGCCGGAATCGATCCTTCCAAGCCGCAGCTCTACCGGCGGTTGGACCGTTTCTTCAGCGAAGTCCTAGTAGCCGTCGTTATCGCCCTGGAGGACAACCATTGAACGCTCTGCTCCAGGATCCCCAGTTGGGTTCGAGCCTTGTTCCCGAACAACTGTCCAGCGTGCACTACGTTCCCATTCTCACGACCGTTATTTCCCTCACCTTCAGCGTCATCCTTTTCCGGCGCTACCTGCTGCGAGGCGGGACCCATCATCTCTGGTGGTCAGGAGGGATTCTGGCCTATGGATTGGGCACGGGACTGGAGGGTTCCATAACCCTCCTGGGCAACAGCGTCGGCCTGACTAAGGCCTGGTACATCGCCGGGGCCCTTCTGGGTGGATACCCTCTTGCACAGGGATCGGTCTATTTCCATTTCAATCGGAATACCGCGAACAGCCTGACGGTGCTGACTCTGCCTCTCCTGGGGCTACTCTCGCTACTGGTCGTCCTCTCTCCGGTTCAGGGTGGCGCGATGGAGAGCTTCCGGCCTTCCGGAGACCTTCTGCAGTGGCAGTGGATCCGCTGGTTCACCCCGATCATCAACCTCTACGCAGTGGTTTTCCTGATCGGAACAGCCGCCTGGAGTGCCTGGCATTTTGCCCGGCGGGCCGGTGAGGCCAGTCGCACCATTGGGAACGCCCTGATCGCCACAGGAGCCCTGCTCCCAGGGATCGGCGGGGCAATGGCCAAAGCGGGAGCTGTGGAAGTGCTCTATGTGGGAGAGTTCTTCGGGATCATTCTGATCTGGATCGGCTACGTCTTCTGTGTAAAAACTCCGAGCCCGGCAAGAAACGGGAGTACTCCTCAGGAAGGGGTAGGAGACATGGCGGCAACCGAATCCTGAGGCCGAGCCCCCAGCTCCCAGCACTCATCGCACAGCATCCTCTTGGCGCAGGGTTCCTTCCAGCAGTCAATGGATCCCACCCAGGCATAAAACAGGCGAGCCAGGTGGTCGGTCGTTCTCCCCTTGACCAGAACCAGATCTCCCTCGCCGAAGTGGCCCTTAAGCCCTTCAGCCGCCTCACGGGCAGTAGCGAAGCCGAGACAGCTCTCCGGGTCCAGACCCGCCTCCACGAAACGCCGGAATCCATAGCCCGTGCTCTCGCCGATCAGCACGATACCGTCGACCGCGTCGGCCGCAGCAGAGGCCAGATAGCGAAGGCGCTGACGCCGATGTCCAGAGATATCCGAAAAGTCCTTGATGACCAGGATCCTTCTTCCTTCACACGAGGCCTCCCGCAGAACCTCCAGAGAGGCGTCCAGGCTGGGTACGGAAGCATTGTACTCGTCCCTGAGAATGGTGGCTCCTCCCGGGAGTCTCATGGGCTGCATCCGGCCTGGGAACGGGCTCACCTCTCCCACCGCAGCAACCCCCTTTTTCAGGTCGAGTCCCAGAACGCTGGCCACCGCCAGAGCCCCCAGCACGGAACTAAGCCAGTGCTTGCCTACCAGCTGGCTCTTGACCAGAAGAGTCTCTCGGCCGCTGTGGCAAGTAAAGGTCAACCGATCCGGCCACGCCGAGGACACGCCCTCTGCCCGCACGTCGCATTTCTTGCTCTGGCCAAACAAGAGTGTTCGACCCTTTACCAGATGGGCCATGTCTCTTACTAGCGGCACATCACCATTGAGTACGGCAATACCACTCTCGTCCATAGCCTTGCACAGCTTGCTCTTTTCCGCAGCCCGTTCCACCAGACTCTTGTAGTCCCTTGAATGGGTTCGATGCAGGCCCAATTGCAGGACGACGTCGGGCCTGATCAGAGGGGCCAGTTGGTCGAGATGGCCCGGATGGGGTCCACTGGTCTCAAGCACCGCGTATCGGTGCCAGGGCCGGACCCGCAACACGTTGAGAATGACCAGACGACCTCCGCTCTGATTCGCCCAGGAACGGAATACTCGACCGTTGGTAGCAAGCACATGGGCCAGTACCTCCTTGGCCGTTGTCTTGCCCAGGCTGCCCGTGATTGCAATGAACCGGGTCCTGACCAGTGCCCGTCTCCATACCCAGGCCGTCCCCTTCATCAGGGGCTGCAGCCTGCGAACCAGCCGGCCCGCTACCTCCGCTCTGAGCCACAGATCCAGCTGTTTCAATGATCGAAAAGGACTCATCCTCACCACTGTTTCTGTCTAGTGCACTTGAAAGGTCTACGACTTTGTGTTACAAAGACCTTTGTAAATGGAACCCACTGTGACGACCGAGCAGGAACTGATCTCACTTCACTCGAGAGCTGCGGCCGATCTGCAGTATATAAGAAAAACTATTGAGAGCTCTGGTTCCTTTACGTCGGTCTCCGGGATCGGTGCAATCCTGATTGGTGTGTCGGCGCTGGGCACTGCCTGGCTGGCCAGCCTGACCCCGTCGCCTCAGGATCGACTCCAGCTCTGGGTTGCCGAAGCCGTTGTGGCGGCCACCCTCGGGTTTCTGGCCACTGTGAAAAAGGCCCGCCGGGACGGTAGAAACCTGAGCCATCCAGTCAGCCGACGCTTTCTTTTAAACCTGGTTCCCGCTCTGGTGGCCGGGGCAGCCCTAACCGTCGCGCTGGCCGCCGCCGGTAACTTCGAAATGATGCCTGGTCTATGGCTGCTTCTCTATGGGACCGGTGTCCTGACAGCGGGCGCCTTCTCGATTCGAGCGGTACCCCTGATGGGACTCTGCTTCATGGCCCTCGGGATCGTGACGCTGCTGCTCTCGCCTCACTCTCACCAGATCATGATGGGGATCGGGTTTGGCGGCCTTCATTTGCTCTTCGGCGCCGTCATTTCGAGGTACCATGGCGGTTAGAAAACGGAAGGTTGCACGCGAACCCGACCTTGGTCGAAAAAGAAGGAACTGTCCACCTGGTACACCAGAATCCCTCCACGACCAGACTCGACCGGCTCGTCCACGAACGTGTCCGCCTGGCAGTCGTCAGCAGCCTGGCAGTCAATGACCGGCTCTCCTTTACTGATCTGAGAGAGCTTCTGGAGACGACCGACGGGAACCTGAGCGTCCACTGCAGAAGGCTGGAGGCGGCGGGTTACATCAGCTGCCGCAAGGCGTTTGAAGGGCGAATTCCCCGCACCACCTACTCTTTGACCGACCGTGGCCGGCAGGCGCTCAATCGCTATCTGGATCATATGGAAGCTATTATCGAGGCCACACGAGGCTGATTTTTTTGGAGTTGTACTTTATGAAACAAAGTACTTTTCAGAAGTCAACAAAAGGAATTCACGCCGCCATCATCATGGATGGAAATGGACGCTGGGCCTGCCGGCGCGGCTTGCCTCGCCGTTATGGCCACTGCGCCGGAGCCAAAGCGGTCCGCCGAGCGGTCGAGTCCGCGCCCGGTGTGGGAGTCACCACTCTGACTCTGTATGCCTTTTCCAGCGACAACTGGGAACGGCCGGCCGAGGAGGTAGGAAGCCTGCTGCGGCTCTTCCAAGCCTATCTGGTCCGAGAACTGGCATCCTGCCAGGAACATGGGGTGAGGGTCAACGTCATCGGGCGGCGTGACCGCCTCCCCCCGGGACTCGTGCGGATCGTTGAGAGAACGGAGTCCGAAACCCGTCTCGGACGGCAACTCCACTTGAGACTGGCAGTAGACTACTCATCCAGGGACTCGCTTCTCAGGGCCGCGTCCAGCTGCCCCATTGGCCTTCCTGGTAGTCGAGAGGACTTCTCCAGAGAGCTGAACCGCGCGATTCATTCCGACCTGGAGACTCCGGATGTCGATCTCCTGATCCGCTCCGGGGGTGAGAAGAGACTCAGCGACTTTCTGCTCTGGGAATCAGCCTACGCCGAACTCTACTTTAGGGAATTACATACTAAAGTCCCCTAAGCCATCCTACTTGCGGCGGCTCCGGGGCTTGTCGATCCGTCGAAAACTAGTGGGCTGCACCATTGCCCTTCCAAGTTCCCCCATGGCCGCATCGACATAGTTGGGGTTGTCATCCTCTGGCAGGTCAACCTCAAACTCCTGGTTGATCTCGGCCTTCGTCGGGCGGTAGGTGGATTTGACAAGCTCGACAGTCTTGGGCTTGGGTTTTTTCATGATACCCCTTCCTTATGACAGCATTTCTGGAAGCTCTTGGTAAATTGAAATGGCTTTGGTTTGAAGATTGTGCGCTCTTTTGAGTTTATTTCTTAGTTCTCGAATGATTTCCTTCTGCTCTGATTCCTGAGGAATAAGGACCTGTAGGTTTCTGATTGATGGATAGTCCAGTGCCAGTCGTGACGACCCGGTGACTGCTCTATCAAACTGAGGACGACAAAGCTTTGAGTTGAGGAACGCAACGAGATACTCTGGAAGAATATCCTGTCCGAGAGTCATCTTGACAGAGTGCTGGTTGATGTTAGCTTCTCCAAAGTTTTTTGGGACAATCGCTGCTATCCCGTAGCTCCCTGTGATGGTGAGTACAACATCTTTATGGTGCAACTGAGAACGCTTTAGCTTGTGGTGCGTGTGATAATCGATACAGGCATCTTCGGGAGTCCACACCAATTCATACGGCCTGACGTTCTGGACTCGTATGAACTTTGGGCCAACGTCTGGATACAAAGCGCCTTTCGGAGTCGCTCCACCAGATATCGCCTTTGGATTTTCCAATAGGCTTTCAAGGCCACAAAGGCTCCAACTACGCTCGACCGCCATTTTTTCCAAACGGGAGATCGTCTTGAAGTAGTGTGGATTGAAGTACGGTGCATCTAGGCGAACGGTCGAATTTTCCCGATGGAGATCCGTAACCGTGAAGCACTTCGGAAACTTACTTTTTCCAGCAGATTCCCACGCACGAAAAGCCTCCAGAATCTTGGGTAGCTCATTGTGTTGTGGGTGTTCCTTTCCTGAGTCGGAGTGTCCCACATTTCCACACAGCGCCATGAACACCGGGGGCTGTGATTCACTCGGATCCGCTTTCTTACGTAGACACAAGACCGATGTTTTAACTGATCCTTGGGCCTTCACGAACGTGTTCTTTGGTAGCGAGATGACAGCACGGATGATGAAATTGTGAAGCAGATACTCTCGAAACGGCTGATTTGAAATCGTGTTAAGAACACTCTCATCCATGACGGTCAAGAGTCGTCCATCACCTTCTAACAGGTCCCAATAGCGTTCCAGAAACATAACGGCCGACTTCAGCTTCGCTCGCGGCCGGCCGTCTTGATTGAGAGAAAGCGTATACTCCTGCAAGACCTCAGATTCTCTTGGTTTTTTTCGCTCGTACGTCATTGCAAACGGTGGGTTCGTCAACACGCAAGAAAATTTCAAACCTTGATCTATTAAGTCCCGTTTAAGTTCCTCTATCTCTAGTCGAGACGGCAGAGGCAATCCACGATCAACACGCAAACTTTTGTCAAGAGCATCGGTAAAGTAAATACGACTTCCACCATCTTTGTGGAGCAACATGTTCAGCCTTGCGATCTGAGCCATCTTTGGGTCCTTGCCCGCATCTATTCCCCAAAGTTTTTCCGTCCGCAACTTCTTCATGAGTGCCGAACGCTCCCGAGTGGTCAAGGACTCATTGTTCATGAGCGCCGAACTCATAGACGCCATTGCTTCGATCAGAAATCCACCAGATCCACAGCACCCGTCTAGAACTCGCTCCATGTTCTTCCGGGTTGCAGAGAGATCGGCGAGTTGGACCATAAACTTAACAACTGATCTTGGCGTAAAGAATTGACCGAGAGTGGACCCCCTCATGGTGGCTGTCAGAAACGTCTCGAACAACCGACCGTTTAGGTCCTCATCTACTGAGAACAGGTCGAGGTGCTCCAAGAACTCCACGGTGTCACGAATCGTGTCAGGAGACAAATCAATCCGTTCACCCTGATCGAAAATTCGCTTCTTGCTCCCGCGAGCGATCTCATCCTCTAGCCGTTTAGTAAGTTCGGCAAATAGGATCGTATCAAGCGGACTTTCCGTCGTCTGCGACATCTCGTCGATCCATTGAGTCGAGAATCTGACAAGCTTTGCCGGAATTTTCCCAGTAGTCCAATCAACCCCCTGAGAATCCAGTGTTTCTCGCAATCTCCTGTCTTCATCAATCTTGACGAACATCACCTTAGCAAATTCGTAAAAGGCGGATGCTGGACTTCGCTTCTCCGCCTTCCAAATGGCTCGGTGGCATGACTCAAATACGGCTGGTAGTTCGGATGGCTCCACGTTCCGGTAGTCAAAATCGCTGGCGGCAACAAATTTTTTGGGACGCGACAGAGTGGATCTGGACAAGTCCGAAACAAGATCCGTAAAGCGACTGTTTCCGTCCTTCAGGTCGTCGAAGTCCAGGCTGTGTAGAGTCACATCGCTGTCATAGTGACGAACGAGTAGCCTGTTTCCGTTACATCCAATGCAAAACTGGCCTGGCTTAGGTTCCTTGATACGCCGACGTAGGACTGATGCATAGAACTGCGCGTCCAGAACGCCCTGCTCGGCTGGTTCGTTAGGATGCTTGGCATCAACGACGATTACCGGTTTATCGAGTCGCTTTGTGGTATATCCAAGATAGTCAGGAACGTAGGTCTTGCGATTGGAACCCTTGCCAATTGTTTCCCTGGGAAGTGTCGTCTTCGTTTTGAGATAGCTAGAAGTGTACCCAAGGAAGATCAGCAAAGGATGAACGAGGAACTGCTCAACGTCACTCTCGTTGCGGAGTGTCCTATATTCGCAAAACTTGTTGTTCCTAGACTTCACCCGACCAAATCCTTGTAGCGGAGCTGTGCGCCCGTCATCTTCCTGGCAATCAAAGCCATCTGATCGATGGTATCCAACTCCCGCATGTTGTGGCGGCTCACAAATTCGTCAATGTATCGGTGAAGATGCTTAGCGCTCAGCCGATGGAAGGTGCCTTTGTGTGCCCTCTTGAGGGTCGCCCAGAAGGATTCGATGCCGTTAGTGTGGACCGAGCCTCTGACGTATTCGGCTACGGAGTGCTTCACCGACTCGTGATTCGGAAGGTGAGTGTAGGCCGTGGCATCGTCCGTGTAAATCCTCGTGCCAGGGATCACACTACTCGTGATGAAGCCTCCCAGAGTCTCGCTCGTTGTGTCTGGCACTACCCGTGCCGCGACTTTGTTGGTGGCCCTGTCGCGGATGCCAGCGACCGCTACCTTACCGACCGGACCTCGGCCTGTCAACGCCTTTCGCTTGGAAGCTGGCATGTTCCGGCGAAGTCCCCCAACATAGGTTTCATCAACCTCCACCGGACCAGAGAACAGATTCCTTGTACGGTCACCCAAGGCCCGCCGGACTCGGTGGGCTAGGTGCCAGGCAGACTTCTGAGTGATGCCCAAGTCTCGGTGGAGTTTCATGCTTGATACGCTCTTGAGGTTGGTGGCAACCAAGTAGAGGACATAAAGCCAGTCGAGATGATCCAGGGGACTTGACTGCATGAACGTCCCGTACTTGATGCTGAAGTTCTTCTTGCACTCTTTCTCGCGACACCGGAACGGCATGGTCTTGTGCTTGGCTTCGGTGTTGACGTTGAGTGATCCGCATCTCGGGCAGGCGATCCCGTTAGGCCAGCGTTGCTCGATGAACCATTGCTTTGCCCGTTCCTCATCGAACATCTGGTAGAACTGACGGTGTGAAAGTCCCTTCCGAAAGTGTTTTCCTGGTGCGTTGTAAGCCATTGATCTATCTCCTTTCTATAGAGATATTGTCCCACAAGTCCCCGGCATTTATCAAGCGTATTTTGAACTTCTAGGGGACTTTAGTATGTAATTCCCCTACTTTACAGACGTCCTGTGGCCGGATTTTTCGGCGGCCGACCTGTCAGGCGCGGTAGGTGACTTTTTTCGCCGCGAGCGTCGCTTTGGCAAAGTTCAAGCCCTTCCAAGAGAGGACCTTCATGAACATCCCTTTGAAAATGAGCCTGGCTCCCCGACTGGACGAAGGATTTCAACCACCCAGGATCCAAAAGCGGAGGATCCTCCTGATCAATCCCTTTTACCCCAAGGATCCCCACGCCAGCTTTGGAAAGCACGTGTTGACACCGACCCTGGCCCTGACCAGCATTGCGGCGACGACACCTCCGGAGTGGGAGATCGAGTACTGGGATGAAAACCTGCTCAGGGCCCTCCTCCCCGAGACCCCTTTCCGGAAGTCGTCGGAATTACGGTTCACCTGACCTTCGCCAGACGCGCCTACCAATTGGCCAGCTGGTATCGATCTCGTGGATCAGTGGTGGTTCTGGGGGGTCTGCACGCGACCTCCTGCCCGGGTGAAGTCGCCGCCCACGCGGATGCCGTGGCCGTCGGAGAGGGAGTTGAGGTCTGGCCCAGGATTCTGCGAGATCTTGAGGAGGACTGCTTGAAACCCCTCTACCGGGGCAGTTACGCGAAACCCTACCGGCTCGACCCGGCTCCTCGACGAGATCTGCTGCCCGGACAGTCCTTCTTGACCACGACCAGCGTCATTGCGACGCGCGGGTGCCATAACCGCTGCGGGTTCTGCTATCTATCCACCGAGGGACTCCACATGCCCTATCAGACGAGGGAGCCTCGCCAGGTAGCTGCTGAGATCCGGGAAGATGGACAGCCATATTCTGTATTTGTAGACAATAATTTAGGATCTAAACCAGAGTATTTACATGAACTTTGTAGAGCACTGGCTCCGCTGGAGATCATCTGGAGTGCGGCCGTCAGCATCGACGTCACGCACCACCCCCGCCTGATCCGGGAAATGGCGATCTCCGGGTGTACCGGAGTCTTCGTGGGATTCGAGTCCCTGAGCCCCGACAACATTCGGGAAGCGGGCAAGAAAAGCCCACCCCCCCGAGAATACGGGCGTCGAGTCAAGCTACTTCACGATCACGGAATTCAGGTGAATGGCAGCTTTGTTCTCGGCTTCGATCATGATGGTCCGGATGTTTTCAAACGGACCGTCGAGTGGGTGGAAGAGCACAGATTGGAGTGCGCAACTTTCCACATTCTGACTCCCTACCCTGCGACTCCCCTCTTTCGTCAACTGGAAGAAGAGGGACGCCTGTTACACAGAAACTGGGATCTGTACGACACGGCCCACGTCGTGTTTCGTCCTCTTCGGATGACCCCGGAAGAACTGGCGGAGGGCTACGAGTGGTGCTATCAACGGTTGTTTTCACACGCCTCCATCTGGAGGCGACGACCTTCCGACTGGCGCGCGATTGCCCCCTACCTGCTCATGAGTTACCTGTACAAGAGATCCAATCGCCTCTGGCACTACCTCATCGAAAAACAGTTGACTTCCCAGGTCTGGGGCCCCCTGGTGGAAGTAACTCGTCGGCGCCATCTCCGCTTCCGAGCCCGTCTCAGGAACGGAGCCGAACCAGAAGTCCGGGCCGCTTCGGTGGTCAGTTCAGGTGTTTAATTGGAGTCAACCTGCTAGAATGGTGAAAAAGGGCTCAATGCTTTCTGATTTTGTGACAGAGCAGGGCTTTCTTGAATGCTTAGCGGGTGACCGCTCGTGGTGTTGGGGTAGGGGATCAGGATGGATGTAGTTTTCGACTGGCTGCCGAAGCCGATAGCCGCATCTCTAAGAGCACAATCTCCCGAAGTGCTGGCGCTCGTCGGGGGCATGATTCTAGTCGCGATCGTGCTCGGTTTTTACGCGACAATGCGGCGCTGAAAAAAGGGCCGCGACTGCGGTGACGCTAGGGACGAGGCCAGACTCCCGTACCGGCCCCGGGAAGAGAAAGCAGTCATTTCGAAATGCCGGTAGAGCACGGTTATCCTAGATAAGAGCTGCACTGAGAGAGTAAACCGGCGGAAGATGATCGATGAGGACGGTCCAGCTGTCCCCCTCATCGGAGCTGAAAAAGATCTGTCCAGTGCTGGTTCCCACATAGAGACCGAACGGGTCGGCCGAGTCGGCGGCCATGGCCTGGCGAAACACGTGAAGATAGCTGTGCTCGTTGGGTAGCCCTCTCTCGAGCCGCTCCCAGTCGTCTCCCCGGTTGCGGCTTCGAAAAACGGCAAACCTTCCATCCACCGGGCATCGAAATTCGGGACCCTCCTCGGGAACCACAAAGATCGTATCCGGGTCGTGGGGGTGAATCTGGAGCGGGAATCCAAAACGTGAAGGCAGGCCGTTCGAAAGATCGATCCACTCCCACCCTTCGTTCTCACTGCGATACACCCCGCAGTGGTTTTGCTGGTAGAGCAGTTCGGGCTCATCCGGATGCACAGTCAGGTGGTGCACACACTGGCCGAGTTCGGGGTATTTTTCAGGCAGAAAGTCGGCCAGGACACCCCGATTTCTGGGCATCCAGCTTGTCCCGCCGTCCTCGCTGCTGAAGACGCCGGCTGCCGAAATGCCCACGTGGATCCGATCCGGGTCTGTTGGATGGACACAGATGCTGTGAACCATCATTCCTCCGGCGCCCGGATGCCACTGCTCCCGGGTCGGATGGGCCCTGAGCGACTCCACTTCCGACCAGTTCAGGCCTCCGTCATCAGAACGAAACAGGGCTCCCGGGTCGGCACCGGCAAAGAGAACACCGGGATTGGCCCCAGATCCCGGGACAATACACCAGACTCTCTTCACTGACTCTTGCGATGGCTCCCCGAATTTCACCCCCGATTCAGGTTCCTGCCAGGTCCGGCCAAGATCGTGGCTCAGTCGAACGTCTGAGCCCCACCAGGAGCTGTTCACACAGGCAAGAAGGGTAGGCTCCGTGCGCTGGTCCAGGACGAGATGATTGACATCATTTCCCTTAAAAAGAGGCTCTTGGACCTTCCAATCCCGTCGCTCCGGGCCGCTGGACAAGAGAAACCCACCCTTGTGGGTCCCGACCAGCAACAAGACCGTCCGTTCCGCCATCTCGACCCTAGTGTAGCCCACTGCTGCTTTCGGCCACTCATCCAGGCCCGACCAACGAATACACGCCAACGCAAATCCCGGGCGCGCGACTGCGAGCGACTTTCACCACGGACTGCTAAGATGTTATCCTGGCCGACTTGATCCCGGTCACAAGAGTCGGACAGTATCTCCATTGTGCGGAGGGCAAAATGGGACGGCTGATGACGACTCTTCCGATGCTGTTGTCCACCAGTCTACTTGCGCAGGAACCGGTTGACCTCGAGGTGGTCCACCGCATCAAACAGGAAGCGCTGAAAAACTCCCAGGTGAATGGATCATGTGTTCCACCTGGTGGAGATTCACGGCCCCCGGCTGACGGGATCACCCGGATTTCAGGGAGCTGCCGACTGGGCGGTGAAGCGCCTGCAGGAATGGGGTCTGAAGAACGCCCGACAGGAGCCCTGGGGACCGTTCGGGCAGGGCTGGTCGTACACGCGTTTTTCGGCCCATCTGGTTGAGCCCCGGTATGAGGCCCTCATCGGAGTTCCGCTGGGCTGGACACCCGGCACCACGGGAGTCGTGGGCGGCGAGCCCTTGATCGCCCCTTTTCCCACAGGATCGAGTCGCAGCATACGGGCTGCCGCTGTGGACAGTTACATGAATCGCTATTCGGGCAAGCTGGCCGGGAGGATTGTCCTCTTCTCAGAGCTGAAAGATGTAGATGGCAGTGACTCTACCCTTTTCAAACGGTTCACGGAGGAGGATCTGGAAGAGCGGGCCTCAGCACCCACGCCCCGGCCCCGGGAAGATTTTGACTACCGGGACCGGGACCGAGCTCAGGAAACACCGGATGGACCGCCGAGCAGGCGCAGCCGTACGCAGCAGAACCGCTTGAATCAGTTTCTAAGCGAAGAGGGGGTGGCACTGCTGATCCGGCCGGGCTCCGGAGGTGATGGTGGGACCGTGTTTCCTCCGCGCATGGGCAGCCGAAACCCAAAGGATCCGCTCCCGCCACCTGCGATTGCCCTGACTCCGGAACACTACAACCGGATTTTTCGGCTTACCGCACGCGGGATTCCAACCAGGCTGGAGGTGGAGGTCCGAACCCGGTTTCACACCGAGAAGGAAGATTCGCTGAACGTGGTTGGCGATCTACCGGGAACAGGGAAGCCCGATGAACTGGTCATGGTAGGGGGTCATCTGGACTCCGTGGCACCCGGTTTGGGAGCGACAGACAATGCAGCCGGATGTGCGGTGATGATGGAGGTGATTCGAGTTCTGACTACTTTACAGCTCCCCCTCAGTCGCTCTGTCAGGATCGTTCTGTGGGGTGGCTAAGAGCAGGGGCTTCTGGGGTCAAAGGCCTACGTCGCTGAGCACTTTGGCGATCGGCGAACGATGGAGTTGAAACCAGAGCATGCCAGGCTCTCCGCCTATTACAATCTTGACAACGGCACTGGCAGGATTCGGGGCGTCTACCTTCAGGAAAACGAAATGGTGCGACCGCTTTTTGCTGCCTGGCTGGCTCCTTTCTCTGATATGGGAGCCCGCACTCTTTCCATTCGGAACACCCGGGGAACCGATCATCTTTCTTTCGACGCTGTGGGATTGCCTGGCTTTCAGTTTATCCAGGACCCGATCGAGTACCAGACCCGCAGCCATCACTCCAACATGGATGTCTACGATCGCGTCCAGCCAGGGGATCTGGCCCAGGCCGTGGCCATCATCGCGACTTTTGTCTACCTGACCGCCAATCGTGAGGAACTGCTTCCTCGCAAGCCCCTTCCCCGGCCGCAGAGTGGAACCGCCACACCTCGCCCGGCCGAGCTTGAAGGCTCGGGCAGCCGGTCGAATCCAGGCCTCCAGCCCGAGCCCGGATAATTCATAGATTTTCTACTGCAGCATGAGAATCTCCCGCCCTGACTGCGCTACGCTCGGTCAGCCTCCTCGGCGTACTTGGAAGTCCCAGGGCTCGCGTTACGGGCGCCTGAAAATCTCGGTGTACTCCTCCAACGAGGGATTACCGAGTCTGATCTTGTAACTGATCCGCCTGAGAAACGCAGCGTCCATCAGCTGGGCGGGTGAAAGATTCGTCGAGAACACAACAATTGCATCGAACGGAATCGCGAACTTCTTTCCAGTGTGCAAGGTGAGATAGTCCACTTTTCGCTCCAGCGGGACGATCCAACGATTGAGCAGGTCCTCGGGCGCGACCAGCTGCCGTCCGAAATCATCGATAACCAGGACGCCTCCCATGGCCTTTGCCTGAAGTGGAGCTTCATAGAACTTGGCCAGGGGATCGAAATCCAGATCGAGCATGCCCAGGGTGAGCTCCCCACCGGCCAGCAGAACCGGCCTCTGACAGGCGACCCAGCGGGGGTCATGAGGCGCCGATCGGTCAAGAATCTGCGCGTGCTCATCCGCCGGCAGGCTTTCGTCCTTGGCGCGACGATGGACTGCCTCGTCGTACACTTTGATGATCTGCTGGTCCACCTTGAGGGCGTGGGGGATGTATATGGTCTGACGAAATACTGCCCCCAGGCGCTCGGCGATGGAGGTCTTGCCATTTCCGCTGGGACCGTACAAGAGTATCGCCTTGCCGGAGTTGACGGCCGGGCCCAGGTGACGGATCACCCGTGAAGGCAACACCAGATCGCTCACTGCTTTCTTCAGATTGCCCAGATCGATACGCTCGTTTACGATTGACTGTGCTTCCACCCGAAAATAGTAGTCTTCCAGCGGCACCGGTGCCGGACCGACGTAGGCCGACTGACCCAATGCCTCGATGGCTCGAGCCCGGCCCCGATCGGTCAACGCGTGCCGCAGCAAGAACTGACTTTGAGCAGTACCTGAGATTTCAACCAGACCACGGTCGCGCAACAGGGTCAACAGGAGCTCGACCACCGGTTTCGAGAGCTTGATTTCGTCGGAAACCTCCGAGACCGTCTCGTGCGCCGAGACGTAGAGGGATTTCAGAACAAAATCGAGCAGGAATTGCTCTTCCATCCCCGTGGCCTCGAGGGTGCGGGGGATCGGAGGCGCGACCCCGCCCACTTCGTTCAGCTGCTCCCGCGAGAGAAAGCCCATCGTCAGCAGGCTCTCGAAGACAAAGCCACCTGCCAGTTTCCGTCGTTCTTGAGCAGACCCAAGCTGCTCCCTGGTGATGTATCCCTGCTCCACCAGAGCTTCGCTTAGATCCATAGTTCACCTTTTGTCGCTGTTTGCCGCACTGAAAAAAACACCATTATAAACGAGGTCTCGCCCAAGTGGCACACGACACCATCACAGAGATCGGGAGCTGGTGCGGCGGCGGACCGGGGACGGTCGCACGGACCCTGCGGGCCCTGGCAGTCCGCAGTGAGAGCCTTGCGGGCTGCTTTGGCTTGTGCTGTGGAACCGAAAGAAAGAGAATTGTTGTCTTTACATGGAGCCACCATGAGAACTGAGATAACCCGCGATCTTCCCCCCTTTTTCACACAGGTGATTGGTTCGCTGCCCCGGCCCAAGATGGTGCGGGGCCTCCATGCTCGGCGACACCAGATGTCCGAGGAGCGATTCCAGCAGGTGATGGACGAAATCGTCCTGTTTGCCATTCGTCTCCAGGAGGAGGCGGGTCTGGATGTGGTCAGCGACGGAGAATGGAGACGCGTCCAGTATGTCGATGAGTTCTTGCACCGAATCGGAGGCTTTGAAAAGATCCGCCCCTTTGAGCATGCCGGTGAAAAGAAATTCCATCTGGTGGTGAACCACCGCATGGAGGCCGAGGAACCGGTTTTCCATGAAGATGCCCAGTTTCTGGCCGACCACACGACCCACGTCAAGAAATTTGCTTTACCCAGTCCCTTCCTGGTGGCGATTCGCTACTGGCACGAACGCTTCTCGACCGAGGCCTACCCGACAGTGCAGCATTTCATGGATCATTTCTCCGAAATCCTGGCGCGAGAGGCCAGGGCACTGCAGGAAGCGGGGATTGACATCATCCAGCTCGATGATCCGGCCCTGACCTATTTCTGTGACCGCAAGCTGATGGCCGAAGGAGAAACGCACGATGATCGTCTGCGTCGAAGGTGGGATCCGGAGCGCCAGATCCCCGAGGCCGTCGGCTATATCAACCGGGTCTTCGAGGGGCTCAACGCGGAAGTCCACCTCCACTGCTGTCACAGCGTGTACAAGCGCCAAAGCGATGTGTCAGGTGATTACAAACCTCTCCTGCCACTTCTGGAGGGGATTCGAGCCGACCGTCTGAACCTGGAGTTTGCCTATCAGGGCACGGGCGACATCTCCGACTTGAGCCTGCTACCCGAAGGAGTGGGAGTGGGCATGGGCGTCGTGGACGTGCGCTCGGAAAGTGTTCAGGATGTAAGTGAGATCGAATCTCTGGCTGTGGCGGGTGCCGAAGCCATCGGTGCCGACCGAATCGCCCTGAACCCAGACTGTGGCTTTGCTCCCGACATGGGGGAACCTCCGTCCATCGATGAGGCCTTTGAGAAACTCTGTCGACTCGTCTCCGCGGCCCGTTTGGCCCGCCAGAAAACCAGCACCGAAGTGAGCTAGTCCGAGCCTGTTTTCCCGCTTCCGCCACCATGGTACACTCGCCCTTCGAGACTCATCATGGCTGGACTCCAGGGAATTCTCTCAGTTTTGTGCACTCCCTTTCAAGAGAATGGATCCATGGATAAAAAGTCTCTGACAACCAACATGAAATACTCGTGGGTACCCCTGGGAGCGCTTGCCGGCCTGCTGATTGTGAGCTGTGGCAGCCCGCCCGAGCCCCCCCGCCCGAACATTCTGTGGCTCATGAGTGATGAACTGCGCACTGACGGGCTGGGGGCCTACGGAACTCCCTGGGCTCAAACCCCGAACCTGGATCGTCTGGCTGCAGAAGGAGTTCTCTTCCGCCATGCCCTGACTCCGGGTCCGGTCTGTGTTCCGGCCCGGGCATCGATTCTGACGGGCAGATATCCCAACCAGATCGGGATCTGGTGGAATATCCGAAGTCATGAACCCGATCTCAGTGACCTTCCAGTCCTCGACCACCTGACCGAAGTGTTCCACCAATCCGGGTATCAGAGTGCCAGCTTCGGAAAGCGTCACTACAATTCCTTCAACAATGCTTTCCAGACAGAAAGCCACTTTGCGCTCAGCGAACTGGTTGGGTACTACCGGTACCGCGAGCCTCTGGAAGGCTCCGACTATGATTGGATTCAATATCCGCCTAGCCCCTACGCCTGGATTCTCGGAGGCCGTTTTCCGGGGCCGGCCGAAGAGAAGGCGGAGGCACGAGCCGTCCGGGAGGCGATCGGCTGGCTGGGAGATCACGACCCCTCGGTTCCCTTCTTGCTGCGTCTCTCCTTTAACGCCCCCCATACTCCAGTCGTCCCGCCGGAGCCCTTTGACACGATCATCGATGCGGATACCATTCAACTCCCGGAAGAGGCTGAGAGCGCACCGGCAAGGGGAACCTGACTGGATCGCCGCCGAGTTGCGTTCTCGCTGTGATTCCGGCCGCCTTTCGCCGGAGCAGGTTCTCAAAGCCCGAAGCTACTACTACGGAGAAGTGGCCTTCCTGGACAGTCAGATCGGAAAACTACTGGACTGGATGGGGGCAAACGGCAAGCTGGACAACACGATTGTCGTCGTCGTCTCCGACCACGGGGTTCATCTCGGTGATTATGACCTGGTGGCAAAGCAGACCTTCTATGAGCCGGTTGTGAACGTACCCTTTCTGTTCTGGTATCCCCAAGCCATCGTCGCTGGAAAGATCTTCGAGACCCCGGTAGAAACCCGCTCCCTCCTGCCCACGCTGATCGAACTGGCGGGGCTCGAGACATCGGAGCCCGGGAACTACGCCCCCAGCCTGGCCCCCTCCCTGGGCAGCGGCAGTGAACCCATGCCTCGACCGGTCTTCTCCGAACAGACGCTGGCCTCCTTCGACGTGCGTCCTGATGACCGCCTGGTGCTGGTGCGAGATGGAGAGTGGAAACTCTCAGTGGCCATGACGCCGGGACCTAGTGAGGGAGCGCTTTATAATCTGGAGAATGATCCCCATGAACGGAGGAATCTCTTTGGCGATCCGGCTTCTGCAAAGGTCCGGAATCGCTTGACTGGAATGATTCTGGAACACCTCGGAGAAACACCATGATGTAGAGGCGACCCTGGTGGTCGGCACAAGCCCGGCCCCTACCAAGCTCCTTACATGAAAGGGAATCCTGATGACCAAAGTCTCCAAACACCAGAACCCTAAACTTGCCACCCTCCTGGCCGCTGTTCTGCTGGTGGTCACTCTCGCATCCTCTGTGGCAGCCCATCCCACCTCGGAAATGGAGGCCATCCGGCTGGCTTTGAAGACCTGGGCCCTGGCCGTGCTGAACCAGGACATGGACGAACTCGCCGACATCCTGCACGAGGATTTTCTGTTCAACGACGACATGGGCAAGGAACGATACCTTGAGGTGTACGGTCCCGTCCTGGACACGTTGTCGATAACCGAGATCAACCAGAGCCTGGCTTACTTTGATCACGTCGGGGAGGACTTTGAAGTGGCTCCGGTTGTCACGACCAGCGGACTCTTCAAGACCGGCTTTAAGCTGGTCTTTCGCTCGACGATCAAAGGATGGAAGGTCCATCGGATCTACCCCGATCAGCAAGTGCCCTCCCAGTTACTGGATGTGGACTTGCCTGAAAAGCATCTCCTTCACTCTGTCAAGTTTCGACTCCGCGACGAGGGGACGGGCAAGCCGGTTGCGGCCCGAGTCCATGTCCGCGATGCAGAGGGTACTTACTGGCCACCCAACGGTCACCAGAAGAACATTCCCGTCGGCTGGAGAGACGACGTGGGCGGCGATGTTCTCATTGACAAGAAGACCTACGCCTACATCTGGCCTGAATTTGAGGTGCCCCTGGCCGCAGGTCGCTATTCGATCGAAGTGGAGAGAGGTACGGAGTACGAGCCGGAAAGGGTCGATTTCGAAGTGGCCTCGTCGGGAGCCTCGCCAGTCGCGGTCACGCTTCGGCGCTGGTCCAATATCCGGGAACAGGGCTGGGTCTCGGGCGACACCCACGTTCACTTCTTGGATCCCCAGGCCGCTTTCCTGGAGGGAAACGCCGAAGACCTGAGCGTGGTGAACATCCTGGCCACCAAGTGGGGTGAGTTGATCACTGACGTTCAGAAGTTTCGTGGAGGGCCGGAGCCCTTCTCAGACAAGGAGACGGTGGTCTACGTCAACGAGGAATGCCGGCACGGTTTTCTGGGCCATACGGTGCTGATGGACCTCGAGGACCTGGTCTACCCTCTCACCTGGGGCCCCGGCAACGAGGGTGTCTATGGCGGAATCGACTACCCGGCCATGGCCATGCAGGCGGACAAGACTCACGCCCAGGGCGGCTTCGTCGGATGGGCTCATTTCCCCTACCCGAACGGAGAGATCGCTATCGATATCGCACTGGGAAAAGTCGACTCGGTGGATCTCTTCACCTGGGGCGACGCCTTTGGTCCTCGCGGCCAGCGCCCCGGATCTGCCGAAATCTACTACCGCTTTCTCAACTGTGGATTCGACCTGCCGGCCACGGCAGGAACCGACAAGATGTTTAACACACAGGTTGTGGGGATCCCTCGAACCTACGTGAAGATCAAGGGCGACCTGACCTACCAGAAATGGATCGAAGGAATCCGGGCCGGTCGCACCTTCGTGACCACGGGACCCGTTCTCTCCTTCGAGGCGGGTGGTCATCAACTGGGTGAGACCGTCAAGGTGTCCACCGGGAAGAAAGTGAGCCTCACGGCCAAGGTTCACTCCCGGATTCCGGTAGAGAAGATCGAGATCGTCCACAACGGAAAGGTGGTCGCCCTGCAGGAGAATCCCGAAAAGGAGCAGCGGCTGGAAGTCCGCACTGAGATATCCATTTCCGGAAGTTCCTGGGTGGCTGCCCGAGCTCACTCCTTGCAGCAGATTCCGTACCAGATGGACGGGATTCCCATCATGGCCCACACCAGTCCCATTTACTTTCGGGTCGGAGGCCAGCCCCGCCAATCCGCCGAAGATGCAGCCTTTTTTATCGAGTGGGTGGATGAGGCTCTGAAGTGGCTCGAGGAGCGGGCCAACATCCCCGTTCCGGCACAGCGCAGGGAAATGCAGGAGATCTTCGAACGGGCACGTCTCGTCTTTGAACGGCAAACGGAGCCGGGAGCGTGAGCGACCGAGAGATGCACTAGTACCCTACCTTGTAGATGACGTAGTCCCCGTATCCCGTCGTCACTCTGCTGTAGCCGCTGAGAGCCTCGTTGAGTTCTTCGTCACCGGTATCCACCAGCAAGGGTCTGCCCGATAATGACGCCAACTTTTCTTTGGTAGCAATGATGGTGATCTGGTCTGTGCCCACCTGGCGGATCACCGCCGGACTGAGCTGCTGGTTGCCGCGGCCAAACACATGGCCCTGGCCTCCGATGGGCGTAACGACGATTCGGCTCTTCCGTCCCCTGGTCAGTTGCATTAATTGAGCTTCCGTGACATCGTTGGCCACCACTTGTTTGCCGCGGATCAAGTCCACGCCGAGCAACGTATTTTTCAACTCCAGAGTCTCCATGGTCGCCCGGGGCGTCGTACCGGGGCCTATGAGAAACAAACACTGCGGGTCATCCATCGATTCAATGATATCGGCTGCGATGCCCTGCAGCGTCTCTTTCTCGGCCAGAATACCGCCGGCCTTTGCGCTTTGAACGTATCGACTTTCTTCCGGCACGCGCAAATATCCGTAAAGTCTGGCTGAGACGATGCCGTCACGAAACGCGTCTTCATCGATGTCCATGACCTCGGCCTCACGGATATTGGTCAATCGCCCCTCCATCAGCAGGGTGACCACTTCTCCGGCACTCCTGGGGTTTACCGCGTATACCGCGGAGTGGATCTTGACGCCGGCCGGGATACCGAGGGCCGGAACTCGTCGTCCGACTGCGTCGTAGATGTCGCGTGCCGTGCCGTCGCCTCCGGCGAAGAGCAGCAGATCCACCCCCTGCCCCACCATTTGCCGGGCAGCCCTGCGGGTGTCTCCGGGGGTTGTGCTGCCGCTTGAAATCGAGCCGATCACCTGTGGCGAGAGGCCCGCCTGGCGGCATTCATCCTCGCCCATCTCCGCTGGATAAGTGAGGACCTGGATGCGGTCTTTGATTCTGGAAACGATCCTGAGCGCCTCGATGGTTCTCTCCGGCGATTCAGGCCGGGCGCCCAGTTCCCTTGCCTTCCGCAAAGCTTCCAGACCGTCGCTTCCTTTGAGCCCGACTCTCCCTCCCATACCCGCTACGGGGTTGACAATAACTCCCAGCCTTTTCATGCGCAGATTACTGGAGGCCCTTTTTCCTTCGGTACTGCCGCCAGGTCACAGCAATTCGTTCCGGCTCGTCAATGGATGGTGCGGGAACCTTATGGACCACGGAGTTGTATGGCGCGTTCTTGACGAAGTCAGGATTCTCATAGGCTTCTTTCGAGATCTGACGCAGGACCGCCACATACTCGTCGATGTCGTCTTTGGAATACGATTCGCAGGGTTCCAGGGTGAAGGGCTCAGGGACGATCCAGGGGTGATGGCTAGTCCAATAGTGCTGCAGCCCGAAGTCAGCCATTCTCCGCATCACGTCTTCTGTGCCCACACCGGTATCTTCCTTCAACTTCTCCCAGGAGTAGCGCACCTGTTCCAAGCGCCGTTTGCCTTCCGAGTAACGCACCACCACACCCGGGATCTCGCGGAGCTTCTTCTCCATATAGTTGTTGTTGAGGACCGAACATTCGGCTACCTCCCTCAACCCGGCCGCGCCCAGCTGCATGATCCACGCATAGCCCCGCAGTACGATAGGTGCGTTCCCGTAGAACGACCGCACGCGGCCGATGCTCTCCGGATAATCAGAGTTGAGGAAGTACTTCTTTCCATCCAACTCGACCCTGGGTACGGGAAGAAACCTCGACAGCTCTTGTGTGACTCCCACAGCACCCATAGCCGGCCCCATGCAGGCATGCGGGGTGGCAAAGGTCTTATGCGCGTTGAAGTGACACAGGTCGAACCCGGCTTCGCGGGCCCTGGCGATTCCCAACATCCCGTTGGCGTTGGCCTGATCATAGACGCACAGCGCTCCGGCGTCATGTGCTGCTTGCACGTATTCTTCGATCCGCGGGTTATAGAGTCCCGTGTCCTCAGGGTTGGTGATAAAGATCCCTGCGGTTCGCTCAGAGAGGGCAGCTTTCATCGCTTCCAGGTCAGGGTATCCTCCCTTGTCGGGCATCAGTGTGACGATGTCATAACCGGCCGTAGCGGGGGAGGCGGCGTCGCAAGGGTGAGAAAACATCGTCGTAATCACCTCAGTGCGATTTCGATCACCACGGGACTCGTGGTACGCCCTGACCACGGATGCGTTCGTAAAGACACCCTGGGCCCCCCCGCTGGGCTGGAAAGAAAAGCAATCCAGGCCCGAGATTTCTTTGAGGAACTGCTCAAATTTGTAGTACATCTCCAGGATGCCCTGGATCGTGTCTTCGTCCTGAAGAGGATGGATTTCTGTCAGGCCCGGGTTTCTGGCGCACAAGTGCTCGAGGACTTTCGGCGTGTACTTCATGGTACAGGTGCCTTCGCTGATGTCAATCGTGACGTCGGTTCCCATGGTCTCCTGCGAAAGGTGGAGATAGTGCCGCAGTACGCGGGCCTGGTTGACCTCGGGCAACTCCGGCGGCTTCTTGCGCCTGAGGCTTTCCGGGATCACCGAGACTCCATCGCCGACTTCGGCCTGAATCCCGCGCTCGGCCTGGGGAAGCAGGACTCCTCTTTCACCGGGCACACTCATCTCCAAAATGATGTCCTCATCCCAGCGAGCCTGATGAAACTTTCGCAATAACGTGTTCTTATCCCTGCCCATAAAGGAACTCCTTCATCTGGTCCATTGCTCGGGGTAACTAGCGGATAACTGCCTGCAGCGCGTTCACCAGCTGATCGATGTCCTCTTTAGTCATGATTTCCGTGACGCAGTAGAGAGCGCACTGCCCAAACTGGGGGAATTCACGCGAGATGTCCTTCCCACCGAAGATCTTATGCTCCAGCAGACGCTTGTTGATCTCCCGGACGGTCCTGCCGGTAGCATCGAAATTCACCACAAATTCCTTGAAGAAGGGAGTCGGAAAGCTCAGTTCGACGCCACTGATCGCAGAGATCCGCTGGGCGGCATATTGAGATTTCTGCATGATCGTTCGACCGACTTCTTCCATTCCCTTCGGCCCCATCAGAGCCAGGTAGACACCGGCGGTGATGGCCCACAGCCCGGTCGTCGTGCCTGTGAATTCCTTTCCCTTCTCTCGCGTGCCGTAAGAGGTTCTGTCGTACAACACTTCGCCGAAACCGTACTCCCCTTCCACAATCGTTTCAGTGAGACCGAACATGAGGTCCTTGAACTCGGCGATCAACCGCATGTCATCGGATGTCGCGATGAATCCGCCCTGCCCTCCCCCACAATGCATGTGGATGCCCAGACTGTGGAGGTCGCCGCATGCGAACGTTCCACCATACTGTGCCGGCGGGGCGATCACGCCCAGAGAAATGGGATCGGTGTACACCAGGAACTCGGCGCCGTGCTCCCGCGCGATAGCCCCGATCGTCTCGGCCCCACTTTCCAGGAAGCCGAGATAGGATGGGTTTTCGATCAGCACAGCGGCCGTCCTGGAAGAGATCTTCGATCTTAAATCATCCAGCTTCAGCAGTCCCGTTTCAGGGTCGAACTCCAACAATTCGATCTCGACCTGGGGATCGGGCACGCCTTTCAGGTAGTTTTCGACCACCGCCAAGGTCTCGGGGTTCAACGACTGCGCTATCAAAACCTCTTTTCGTCCGGTGGCGCGGGAAGCCATGCGCAGAGACGTGGCGGCAGCCTGTTGCCCGTCGTAGACGGGGCAGCTGAGAATATCCATCTCCAGAAGTTCGCCCATCAGACTGGCGTATTCGAACAAAGCCTGCCACTTTCCATGGTCGGCGTACGCTTCTCCTACATAGGCCGTCAGAAGCTCGCCGCGTCCGTTGATCTCGTCGCAAACTGCCGGCACAAAATGCTGTGGACAGCCGGCGCCCAGAAAATTGAGGTATTGCAGACAGTTCCTGTTGCGCTCCAGTAAGCCTTCAACGTGCCTCTTGATTGAATACTCATCAAGAATCGGTTCCGGCAAATCCAAATCGCGGTCAAACTGAAGACGCTCCGGGATCTCAGCATAGAGATCCATAATGTGGGCTGCGCCGACCTCTTTCAGCATTTCAGCCTTGACTTCCGGCACTGAGTTCGGCACGTAGGGGTAAACAACTTTCTTGCGGTTCATATCCAGTCCACCGGTTCCTTCTAGGCAATGGGATCAAGAAAAATGCGCGAAGAGACAAACCAAAGACGCTCGGGTAAAATCATCGACTGCTCATCAGCTCTGGGTTTTCAACCAACACTTTTAGTCTACGTTGTCGGCGACGAGAGGGCAAAGGTGCTTCAATGGAAAGGCTAGAATGTAACCGCAACGCCAGGTCTCTACCGGGCAACCGCGAATTGTTCTCTAAGGAGAGACATCATGAAAACAGGATTTCAACCCAGTTTTCTTGCAGCTGTTCTTCTACTGGCGGGTTCCGCGAAAACCATTTCCGGACAGGACCGGGAGTACCCGTTGAGAATCCATGTCAATGTAAAGGTCCCGTTGCGAGACGGCGTGCATCTTTCGGCCGACATTTATCGGCCATTCACCCCTACTACGTCCAAAGAATTCTGGCAGCCAGAGAGGTCAGGATTGCCCGCTTTGCCGCCATCTCCAGCGGGGTCGGAATCTTCCTGATACAGGGCCTGCTGGTCATCGTCGGAATTGTGGGCAGCATTTACCTTCCCGGAGAAACCGGAGATTCCATGCTGCCGCTCATCATCAAGGAACTCATGGGCGGGGTGGTCGGGGCGCTGGCCATGTTGGCGATGGTGGCAGTCAGCCTCTACTCGGGCAGGCGAAAGCCAAACTAAGAGCTGGAGTTCATGCGGTCCTCCGATCCTGGCGCCTTCCCAGCGGCTTCCATATCCACTCAGCACGGCTACAGAGATCACAATCAGCAGCATCCAGCTGTGAAAAACGTTATAACGTGGTGTTGACCACTGGACTAAGGGCTGGCGCAAAAACAAAATCACAGTACTCAGGGCATCAATACCACCCGTAGCTTCCCGATGTTTCCGCTCATTTCTCATTAAACTTCGTTAAGTTAAGCAGTTACGACGGTTGTAAGGAGTGGGAATAGTTGGTATAATTACCCCTTGTGTGATACGTAGAGGGGAAACTATACCAAATGAAAAGGTCACGAGAACGCGATACGAAACTGCACAACCTGTTAACTGACAATAGGATAGCCACGATTGAGGAGCTCAAGGCAGCTCTTGAGACCACAGCCACCATGACGGTGTTCCGTGATCTGTCACGACTGGGCTATCTGAGCAGCTATTCACACCGGGGCCGGTTCTACACCTTGGCGGAGATTGCTGACTTCGATGGTCGGGGTTTGTGGAGCTGGCGCTCGGCCCGCTTCAGCCGATTCGGGAATCTGCAGGAGACGGCAGCCGTGTTGGTGCAGCGATCCGAAGCGGGCTACACCGCCTCGGAGTTGGAGTCGGTGCTGCAGGTGGAGGTCAAGCATGCCTTGCTGCGACAGGTGCGCCGAGGCAGGATTGGGCGCACTCGCTTGGGGGGAAACTTCGTCTACCTCAGCGAGGAGGCTGGTGAG
The DNA here is from genome assembly GCA_965248635.1 of Acidobacteriota bacterium. GTDB lineage: Bacteria > Acidobacteriota > UBA6911 > RPQK01 > CBDAPI01 > CBDAPI01. Next base: position 3,737,170 of record OZ252114.1, read on the forward strand.
CGGAGGCGTCAGGAGTTGATGCGCCAAGAGGGCGAGGATCGCCGGCAGGTGGGTGCCACCCTGGAGAGCGAGTTTCTGCCGGACGAACTCAGGGCGGCCATCATCCTGTTTTTCAGTCTGCTGGATGAGAAGCAAAGACGGCTCTACGCCGGCCTGGAGGCGGCCAAACTGGGCCACGGAGGTGACCGGAAGATGGCCGAGCTTCTGGATCTGGTCCCCCAGACCGTGGCCAAGGGGCGTCGGCAACTGTTGACCGGTTCGGTGAGGCGGGGCCGGGTGCGCAAGGCGGGCGGGGGTCGAAAACGCATCGAAAAAAAACGCCGCAGGTAATCGAGCAGATCCGTTGCCTGCTGGAGCCGGATACCGCTGGTGACCCGATGTCGGCCAGGAGATGGACTCATCAAACGGCCGAAAAGATCGCCCGCTGCCTGGCCGAAAGTCTGCAGCTGAAGATCTCGGCCACGGCTGTGCGTCGCTTGCTCAAAAAGCTGGGCTATTCGTTAAAGAGTAACCGAAAATGCCTGTCGGCGGGAAACTCCCCTTATCGGGACGCCCAGTTCGCGATCATCAAACGATTGCGCCAGCAGTTCGCCCAGAGCGGCGACCCGGTCATCTGCGTCGATAGTAAGAAAAAAGAGCTCATCGGTCTGTTCAAGAACCCCGGTAAGATCTGGTGTCGCGACGCCCCGCAGGTCCAAGACCATGACTTTCGTTCCCAGGCTGTGGGCTTGGCCTGCCCCTATGGGATCTACGATGTGGGCCGCAACTTTGGCGTGCTGGTGGTGGGGCAGTCCGCCGATACGCCAGCCTTTGCCGTCAACAGCATCCTCACCTGGTGGCGTCAGCACGGTCAAGACCACTACCGCCGGTCCCAACGCCTGCTGGTTCTCGCCGACTGTGGCGGAAGCAACGGAGCCGCCCCTCGCGCCTGGAAGAAGCTTCTCCAGGAGAGGCTCGCCGACCCCTATGGACTCACCATTACCGTGGCCCACTATCCCCCGGGCGCCAGCAAGTGGAACCCCATCGAACACCGACTCTTCAGCGAAATCACCAAGAACTGGGCCGGAGAGCCGCTCAAAAGTTTTCAGACCCTCGTCGACTTCGCCCGCAAAACACGCACCCTGACCGGGCTACGCGTGGAGGCCTACCGCGACCGGCGAGTTTACCAGAAAGGAATCAAGGTTTCAGACCAGCAACTGGAGCAGCTTTCCTTCGCTAGAAGCAACTTCCTCGGAAAATGGAACTACACTTTCTCACCCAGACCCCAAAGCCGTGCACAACCGCACTCGGAGGCGATTCTAACCACCGTTCAAGCCGACCCGCCGACCCCTGAAACCCAGCAAGCTGCTTAGTCCAAAATGTAAAGTTAATTCCGCGCCGACCCTAAGCGAGAGTAGTGTCTGGTGTCTGCAGACCGAAGTCAATCTCGCCATCAAAACAACCCTTGTGAAGGGACGAAATGAAGACAGCTGATCTCGATACACCATCTCTGGTTGTCGATCTCGACATCATGGAAGACAACATGAAGAGGATGCATAAGCATCTGAAGCAAAACGGGATTCCATATCGGCCTCACGTCAAGACCCACAAGGTGCCCGCGCTGGCCCGACGTCAGATGGAAGCGGGCTCGGTGGGCGTGACCTGCCAGAAAGTCGGCGAGGCGGAGGTCATGGTCGAGGGAGGTCTCGAGGAGATCTTTCTGTCTTACAACATTGTGGGCCGCCAGAAGCTGGAACGGTTAGCCAGCCTGGTCCGCCGCGCCAACCTGATTCTGGCGGCTGACTCGGAGTACGTCCTGGAAGGACTTTCCCAGGTTGCCCAAATCGCCGGAAAACCCATCAAGATTCTGATCGAGTGTGATATTGCGTGTGTTCGATCCGGGGTTCGCTCTCCCGCGGGAGTGTTGCAGCTCGCAGAGACAATCGATCGGGACTCCAGCTTGCATCTGGAGGGTCTTTTTTCCTTCAAGGGCGGATACTTCGACAAGGAGCATGCAGGGCGGGTCAATGAGTTTTTCGAGGAGTCTCTCGAGCGAATGTCGAGAGCGGGACTGGAAGCCAGAACGGTCAGTGCCGAGGGAACGGTTTGCGCCTGGCATGCCTGGCCGGAGTTCGCCTCCAAAGTCATCAACGAGTCGCGACCGGGTTTGTACATCTTCAACGACACCACCAAGGTCGATCAGGGGATTGCAACTCTCGAGCAGTGCGCGCTACGCCTGGTTTGTACTGTCCTTTCCCATCCTGGCCTCGACGAAGTCATCATCGACGGGGGGTCGAAGACTTTCGGTTACGACGGCTATTTTCTGGACAGCTACGGGCATGTTCTCGAGTATCCGGAAGCTCAACTCCAATCCTTCTTCGAAGAGCACGGTGTGATTACGACCCGGTTCAGTCGGGAGAAACCTGCCCTCGGTGAACGGGTCACGATCATTCCCAACTGCGGGACGGCCGTGATCAATCTGCATGACACCCTGTACGGCATACGGGGTGAAGAAGTCGAGGAAATCTGGCCGATCGAGGGCCGGGGTAAGGTCCAGTGATCCGGCGACTCCATTTTGTCAGGACCCATCCTTTGTGACACCCTGGTTAGAGCCGGGGAAAGACGGCGCGAGTTGTGACCGGATAACTTCCCGGACTGCAAATCTGACAGATCTGAACGTCTCCCCGCGCGCTGATCAGCATGTACGCTTCCTCAAAACCGACCTTCAACTGACGCTGCAGAAGACGGGCCATTTCCCCGGCGGCAATCCGGAGCGCCTCAGCTGGATCCATGTCATCACCGGTTGTCACCCACAGATCGGGTGTTTCGATCCAGGGTCGAGAGACTGGATCGGCGGCGGCATCGACGCGAATTGTGACCGTCGCCGAAATCTCGAGGCCTACCATCGTGATCTCGCCGTCTCCCATGGTGGCGTGTACGTCGCCTAGACAAAGTAGTCCCCCGGGGACCTGGACGGGCATGTAGACGGTGGCACCCGGGCCAATGTACCGGTTGTCCATGTTACCGCCGTGGGGGCCGGGCAGTGTCGTGGGCACTCCCTCTCCTGCAGGGGCCGTCCCGATCACGCCCACCATGGGGCGAACAGGCAGACGCAAGTGGTCATCAAAGACCACCTCACCGTCGTCGATGGCCACGATTCTGGTCACAAACCGATCGGCCTGGCTGGCCAGCAAGCCCGTTTTGGCCTTGACCGCCAGGAATCCCTGGTCGGCCAGGTCTATGCTCAAAATCTCAACGGCCAGCCCGCAGCCGGCCTCCGCTCCCGCCACCAGGATGGGTCCGGTCGCCGGGTTGCCCCCTCCCGGACTCGGTTGATCCAGTAAATCTTCATTCGTGCGAATCGAGCCTGTCCTCGCATCGTGGGTTTCGACCTGGATAATGTCTCCCGGTCTCACTTCCAAGACGGGCGAAGAGTTCTTATCGCAACTGTAAACGATTTGATCTCGACTGAGCAGCTTCATGACCCTGTGCAACTAACGGTTAGCGCGTAGTGCCTGCCCCGGGAAAACTCCTTCCACCAGCTTCGTGTCTCTCACCACGAAGGTCCCTGCAACCAGAACGTGCTCGATTCCCCGGGAGGGTACATCAGCTTTCTCGTAGCTGGATCGGTCGACTACTGTGCCGGGGTCAAATACCGTCAGATCGGCATCAGCGCCTACCTGCACTCTCCCCTTTTTCCTGAAGAGAGGGGCGAAGTTTTCAAGCCGCCGGGCCGGCAGCAAGGTCATTTTCGAGAGCGCCTGCATCAGGCCAAGGGCGTTTCGATCTCGACTGTAGCGTCCCAGGACCCTTGAGAAGGTGCCTGCCCCGCGGGGATGGGTTGGACCGTACAGAAAGGGAATCCCGTCACTGGCGATTATGAGGTCAGGCTGGGAGAGCAGCCATTCATTGATCTCCTCGGATCGGTTGCCGTGGAGGATGACCCACCCCCCCTGTTCACGGTACTTTCGGAAAGTATCAGCACTCAGACGCTCGCCGGTTGGGGGCCATTGAAGTTGCTGGTATTTCTCATCCGTAAGGCCCTCCCAGGAATCGAAAACGGCCGACTCGATCCAGGTACAGCCTGCTGTGTAAGGATACGTCTCCGTGGTCAGGTCAACGCCCTGTGACCGGGCTCCCCGAATCATTTCCAGAGCGATTCGTGCACGCTCGTTGGCGCTGCTGTTCATATGCACGATGTGCAGCGCAGCGCCGCTGGCAGCGGCATTGGAAATGACTTCCTGGAAGCCTCCCAGGGCCGGCCCGGAGCCGGTTCCGCGTACGTGCACGAAAACCGGAGCCCCCCTCTCGGCTGCCAGTTGGAAGACCTTGAAGATTTCCGTTGCCGAGGCCGCTGGAGTATAGGTGATGCCGAGACCCAGACCCAGCCCGCCCTCGGCAAGCCCCTGTTCCAAGAGTTCGAGCACGCGGTCAATCTGCTCTGGCGAGGCTTCCTTATAGGCATAGTCTCTTTTTCTCTCCAGCGCCTTGCTCTCTTCGGCGGGAAGGGTGGCGTTGTGGCCAATGTCGATCCCGTGCATGAGCTTGATCCGGGCTCCCAGATGCCCCACCGTGGCCCCGAAATGGATCACGGCCTTCCCTTCCCGGGAAGCCATCCACTCGCCGACCGGATAGACACCGAGTTCCATCTCCAGTGCAGTCGTCACTCCATCGGCGGCCTGCAGCCGGTTGCTGACGGGATCCTGCCCGTGAGCATGCAAGTCGATGAACCCTGGCGCCACCACCATCCCTGCAACATCTACCGTTTCATCGGCGTCGACAGGTTGATCGGTGATGGCCACGACGGTTCCCGCAGTGATCCCCACATTGCGGATGGCGTCAAGGCCACTTTCGGGGTCCATGACCCGTCCTCCCAGCAGGGCAATCTCAACGCGCTCAGGAAGCGTCGCTTCGGGGACGGCACAACCGACCAGGCTCAATAGAATGATGAAAAGGAGTCTCATGTCGATCAGTTTTATTCGTCGAAGATCCGGTGTCAACCTGGGTCGAAGAGTGACTTGGCTTTTGGATGCCTTTCGTGAGACCGTCTATTCCGATCAGATTCGCTATCATGCTCCGGAGGCGGAAAGAAATGAACAAGACGCCCCACTTCCCTCTCCCGACGGGGGACAAATGACATGAGCGATCCGTGGGAGGTCCGCGAACTTCCCGAGCCACCCGCCTACAACTTCCGAAATCTGATCAAAATGATTGGACCGGGAGCCGTCCTGCTTGCCAGCTCCATTGGGGGTGGCGAATGGCTGGTCGGCCCGGCCGTTGCCGTGCGTTATAGCCTGCACTTCATGTGGCTGGTTCCGGTGGCCATCTTTTTTCAGCTGATTCTCAATCTACAGGCCGTCCGCTTCACGCTCTATACGGGTGAACCGGTCTATGTCGGTTTCCTGCGGCAGGGTCCGGGAAGATCCTTCTGGCTCGTCTTCTACATTGTGGTGGCCTTCCTCCAGATGGGCTGGCCGGCTCTGGCCTCTGCCAGCGCCGTCGCCCTGTTCGCAGGCTACCTGGGAGCTTTGCCCTCAAACATGGACTCCCAGGCCATCTACTGGATCGCCACGGGAGTCGTCCTGCTGACACTGTTTCTTCTCTCCTTCGGGGGGACCATCGAGCGCATGCTGGAACGCGTCTCCTGCCTGATGATGAGCCTGGTCTTTCTTTTCCTTTTGGCAGTCAATCTTCTCTTCGTCCCGCCGTCGCACTGGTGGCTGACCTTGAAGTCATTCTTCGACTTCACCGCGCTGGGACCAGAGCCTGACTGGGCGCTGCTGGGAGCGCTGGTCGCCAGTTCCGGAGCGGGGGGTCTGGGGAACCTGGCACTTACCAGCTGGTATCGCGACAAGGGCATGGGTATGGCCAGTCTGGTGGGAGCCATCCCCAGCGCATTTGGTGGAATGGAGCTGAAGCTGTCACCCAAGGGCAAGGTTTTCCCGATCACACGGGGAAACCTGAGACGGTGGGCGGAGTGGCTCAGGTTCGTACGGGCCGATCAGCTCTACCTGTGGGCTTTCTTCGCCTTCGCGGGGATGTACCTGAACGTGAATCTCGCCACGGCAGTCATCCCTGCCGGAACCGACCTCTCTGGAATGGCGACGGGCGCCTATCAGGCCAAGTATCTGGCAGAGCAGGCCTTGCCGGCCCTCTGGGGCCTGACTCTCCTGAACGGCTTCTGGATTCTTTTCTCGACGCACCTGGCCGACACGGACATACTGGTCCGAACCGTGGCCGACCTGCTGTGGGCGGGTTCGGAAGAAGTCCGGAAACGTCAAGCCTCGGGAATTCGAACTCTCTATTACACGATCCTGATTGGCTTTACTCTGTGGTGCTTCGTGGGAGTTCGTCTGGCGACACCACTGACACTTTTCAAGATTCAGGCCAACGTGGCCGGCTTCATTCTGGTCATCGCTACCTTTCAAGTTTTCCTTCTGAATCGCAGGTTCCTGCCCCGCGAGCTGCGTTCCAGGTGGGAATGGGCGTTGATAGCCGGGGGACTTTTCTTTCTATTCTTCGCGATCCGGGTGCTTCTATCCCTGACTTGAGTCCCGGGAGGCAAGGGCAAAGGCAAAGGCACGGGCAAAGGCAAAGGCAAGGGCAGGAGCAAAGGAGATCGGAAGATGAGAGGAGACCGCCTAAAAGACAAGGTTGCGCTGGTCACGGGTGCCGGATCCGTGGGGCCCGGCTGGGGCAACGGCAAGGCAACCGCCACTCTGTTTGCCCGCGAGGGCGCCAGAGTTTTCGCTGTAGACCTGAATCTCGACGCCGTCGAGGAAACCAGGAGAATCATCGAAGAGGAGGGAGGGCACTGTATGACTCATCAGGCTGATGTGACAGAGGTTGATCAGGTCGAGCTGATGATTCATCGCTGTGTCGAAGCCTATGGTCGACTGGATGTCCTTCACAACAACGTGGGGATTGTGGCCGTGGGAGGACCGGTGGAAGTGTCCGAGGCAGACTGGGATCGGATTCTCGACACCAACTTAAAGAGCATGTTCCTGACCTGCAAATATGCTCTTCCTATAATGGAAACCCAGCAGGGGGGCGTGATTGTGAACATTTCCTCAACCTCCTCCTTGCGTTACAGCGGCTACCCTTCAGTCGCCTACAATGCTTCCAAGGGAGCGATCAACCAGCTCACGCAGAACATCGCGGTCCAGTACGCAGCGAAAGGGATCCGGGCCAACTGCGTTCTACCGGGCCTGATGGACACACCCATGATTGTGGAGCCTTTGGTGAGTGCCTATGGAGCCGGAGGCCTGGAAGAAATGAAACGACAGCGTAACGCCCTGGTCCCCATGGAGAGAATGGGTGACGCCTGGGATGTCGCGCACGCCGCACTCTTTCTGGCCTCCGATGAAGCCAGTTACATCACCGGCGCCTGCCTGGTGGTGGACGGCGGACTGACCTGTAAGTTCGGGTGAGGGCTGGTGCAATCTCGATCAAGGGACCCGACTCTGCCGTCCGAGGGCGTTCGCTATGTGCTCGTGAATGGAACCCTGGTGGTCAATGAGGGACACCTGGTGGAAGGGGTAGCTCCGGGTTTGGCGATTCGAGCACCGAGGGATTGAGCCGACGGGTTCATCAGAAGCCGGCTGCGCCGACGTTTCGGAATGTGGGAGGCGCCTTGGGCGGCGACTTCGGAGCCCGGAAGAAAAGGTTGCAGACCGGTTCAGATTTCAACCCCCGGCTTCCGCCGGGGGCTCGGATTTACGCCCGGGTGGCCCTTCTCACCTGGCCCCCCAGAAGGATCAGACCCACCACGTTGGGAAGCATCATCAGGCCCAGCAGGAAGTCGGAGAGATCCCAGATCGGCTTCACTTCGTAGACGGCCCCAAAAACGGCCATCCGGCACCACAGCAGCCGGTAACTGAATCCCAAATATCTTCCCGAAAATACGTATTTGAGAGATTGCTCTCCGTAGTAGGCCCAGGCTACCAGCGAGGAAAAACCAAACAGAAGAGAACAGACCGCTACCAGGCCTCCCCCGAATTGCAGGTTCGAGTTGAAAGCCAGGGCGACCATCTGGGTGCTGATGTGTCCCGAGTTCCACACCCCGGTCACAACTACCGCCAGGGCCGTCGCCATACAGACAACCACGGTGTCGATGAAGACCCCCACCATGGCAATGATGCCCTGCCGGGTCGGATCGGCGGTCCGGGCCGCGCTGTGTGCAATCCCGGCCGTGCCCAGACCGGCCTCACTGGAAGTCACCCCTCGACGAATTCCATAGCTGATCGTTCGCGCCACGGTTGCTCCCGCAAAACCGCCGGTTGCCGCCAGCGGCGAAAAGGCGGATGTGACGATCAACCAGAGGGCCGAGGGCAGCTGGTTCAGATTGGCGAACAGGACAAGAACCACCGCTCCGACATAAATCACGACCATGGTGGGAACCAGTCGCTCCGCGACCAGACCGATTCTCTTGATCCCTCCAATGAGAACACTGGCCAGAACCAGGGCGATGACGAGACCGCTGGTCCACTTGGGGACACCGAACTCGCTGAACAGGACCAGGGCAACCGAGTTGACCTGCGCAAGATTGCCGCCTCCGATGGCTCCCAGCGAGGCACACAAAGCGAAGAGCAGCCCCAGGCCGGGCAGACCCGCGCCCTTGTCGAGATAGAGCATTGGGCCGCCCAGAACACCGCCGTCCCTTCCCCGCTCCCGGTGTTTGACCGCCAGAAAGGCTTCCGCAAACTTGGTGGCCATTCCCAGGGGAGCCATCGCCGACATCCAAAAGGCCGCCCCCGGACCGCCGATGGCAATGGCGGTCGCGACCCCGGCGATGTTTCCGTTGCCGATGGTCGCAGCCATGGCCGTGGTGAGCGCCTGAAAAGGAGAAATTTCACCAGTCTCCTCGGGGTTCTCCCGGGGACGGCGGAGCGCCCCCTGCAGGACCAGTCTCAAGCCCATTCCGAAACGTCGGAACTGAATCCCCCGGCTGGCCAGGGTCATGATCAGGCCGACCAGAACCAGTAGCGCGATGCTGAAGGAGCCCCAGATGGAATCGGCCAGGAATGCGAGAGCGTCTGTCATGCCGGCTTTTCAGGAGGGGAGGCGCCGGCCGGGCAGGGCCTGAGTGTGGGTGTCGCCCTCCAGGACGACCTCACCGTTCACAACTACCAGCTCTACCCCCGAGGGAAAGGCTTGCGGATCATGATCCGTGGAGCGATCGACCAGGTTCTCCGGGTCGAGAACCACCAGATCAGCGGCCATTCCTGCTGCCAGCCGGCCTCGATCGGAGAGCCGAGCGGATTCGGCAGGCAGGGAGGTCATCTTGCGGATCGCTTCCTCCAGCGTGAAAAGTCTTCGCTCCAGCACATACTCCTGAAGAAAGCGAATCGTGTAGCCGTAGCTGGAACGGTTGAGAACCAGATCCTCGAGGGGACCGTAGGGTGCCGCAATGATGCCGTCGCTCTCGAGACTACAGATCGGCTGCAGGAGAAGCCGATCCAGATCCTCCCGGGTGGAATAGATGTGCCGGAGCATGACGTTGTAAAAATCCGGCCCATCGTCCAGCACCAGCCTGAAAATGGTGTCCGTGAAATCGCCTCCAAAGCGCTCGCCGATTTGCTGAAAATTCTTCTCCACAAGTTCCGGGTGAGCCTTCGAATGGGTGAGAAAAAAGCCCTCGGGTCCCGCCAGGCGAAGCAGGTAGTTGGTGGGGGATTCGACATACTCCCGACCTCGTTCTACGGCCTCCGGAGTCTGCAGTCTTGCGAGAACCTCATCGTGTGGCCCCTCGTACGCCCAGGGCGGCAGCAGGGTGACCACCGGGCCCGGACCCCAGGTGTCGGGAAAGGTGTCGATCCCGATTTCCAGGCCTTCTCGATCTCTCCCCTCATAGACCATGGAAAGGACCCGGTCAAAGATGTCGGGTCCGGCATACGGCCGGGGGGCAAAATGAGAGAGCTGAGCCGGCAGCCCGGCTCTTCTGCTGATGTTGAGAGCTTCCTCCACCGCCTCCTCGAACTGGTCGCCGCGGTTGCGAATGTGACTCGCATAGATCCGCCCGTGGCGGGCGGCCACCTGGCTCAGCGCCACCAGCTCGTCTTCATCGGCATAGCACCCCGGGGAGTACTCCAGACCGGTTGAGAAACCCACTGCCCCGGCCGACATGGCCTCGTCCACGAGGCCGGCCATTCGCCGCAGCTCTCCGGAGGTCGCCGGGCGGGCATCGAAGCCCATGACGGCCAGCCGGACCGATCCATGGGGCACCAGCGGGGCAACATTGATGGAGAGGCCGGGAGCCAGGAGAGCCTCCAGGTACTCCCCAAAGGAACTCCAGGTAAAGTCCAGGTTCCAACTCTCATCAAACCCGATCGTATTGCGTTTGGCCAGTGCCTTATCGCCCGCGGGCGCCGGACCAGCCCCGCAATTCCCGGTCACAACGGTGGTGATGCCCTGTCGTATTCCGCTCTCAGCCTGTCGATTGACGATGAGAGAGAAATCAGAATGGCTGTGAATGTCGATGAAGCCCGGACAAATCCACTTTCCGGCCGCATCCCAGGTCCGTTCGCTCTCGATGTCCGGGGGATCACCCACCCGGGTGATTTTTCCGTCCTCGACCACGACATCGCCCGTGAAGGCAGGGGCACCAGTGCCGTCAACGACATTTCCACCTCGAATTACCAGATCGACCATCCTCAACTCGCTTCTTTCAGAACCGACCCGGTACCACTGCGGTCCCCCGCCCCGGGGCTGCAGTCAGATCCAACCGGCCGGGCATTCATTTCATACAAAGTCTCTCAAGATCTCCTGCTTCAACTCCTCATCCACATTGGCCCCTGTCGCAATCAGACAGATCCTCCGTCCCCGAATCGAATCCGTGGCTTCCAGAGCCGCCGCCAGCGCCGCCGCACCGGCACCCTCGACCAGGTGACCGGTTGCTTTGTAAAATTCTCCAACTGCCCTCTTCAGGGCCTGCTCGGAAACGAGCACCATGTCGTCCACGACTTCCAGCATGACTTCCACCGCCTCGGGGATGGCCACGCGGACCGCCATCCCACCGGCGAAGCTGTTACACTCGGGCGTATCCACGGGTTCTCCGGCTCGGAAGGAGAGCGCCATGCAGGGGGCGCGTTCGGATTGAACGCCAATGATCCGGATTCGCGGATTGAAATCTTTGAGAACGGCTCCGATTCCGCCGATCAGAGCTCCGTTGCCAACCGGGACAAACACATACTCAACTTCGGGCAGGGACTGGGAGATCTCCAGCCCGATGGTGGCGGTGCCGTCGTAGATCTCCGGCCTGGAACCGTCCTCTATAAAAAGAGAGTCTTCGACCAGGTCTTCCAGGAGAATCTCCTTGGTCTCGTCAATGTCCCGGCCCACGAATCTGAGCTCCGGACCGTAGTGACGAATCAGTGCGACTTTGCTCCGATCGCAGTCGACCGGTACGCCAACCATCAGAGGCATTGAGAATTCCCGACAGGCAAAAGCCATGGCAGCCCCGTGGTTGCCGGTCGAGGCAGTGACGAGCCTCGCAGGTTTCTCTTCCGAAGCCGCCGAGAGATGACTTAGAAGATTCAGGGCACCGCGTATCTTGAAAGAGCGTACGGGATTCTCGAATTCGTACCTGGCAAAGACCTCACAACCCAGGCGCTCACTCAAAGCCGGTTCGAGCCGAAGGGGCGAAGGCTGCACATAGTTGCAGAGAACCTGTGCAGCAGCGCGGGCCCGCCTGGAGGTCGAACGAACCGAATCCCGGCTCCTTCCTCCTATTCTTGACTCACTTGTCATTCTCAAGGCTCGGAACAATATCCAGCTGCAACTGTGGATCGGCTGCCGGCACGTCCGTCGTCTCGACGCCGAGTTCTTGGCGAACGATGTTACATCCCTGGGCGATTGCCGACGCCTTGTGGAAAGCAATCTCACGATTGAAACCCTGGCGTCCGAACCCGCAATCGCTGGAGACGACCAACCGCTCGGGCGGAATATACTTCATTGCCCCACGAATCTCGTCGGCAACGTCCTCGGGGCGATCCGCCTGCAGACTGCGGTGGCTGACCGCACCAAGCGCGACCTTTTTCTTGAGGTCATCCTTAAACGGTTCAAAATGGGGCAGGTCCTGCCCCCCGTTATCCTTGGTCTCTATTGTCCAAACGTCACCCTTGCACCTTTCCAGATACAGCTCGATCGCGTTCTTGTAGGAGTTGTCTTCGAAAACGCGCTGCATGTTTGGGTTGCCCCAGCAGGTGTGCAGCCAGACCTCGACGTCGTCGAGCCCCTCGATTTCGCGATTCAAGGCGTCGATCATGAAATTAATCGTTTCCTTGTCGTCGGGAAACTTGTCCGCCATGAAATGGATCGTCGGCTCCTCAACCTGGATTACCTGACAGCCAGCGTCACGTAGCGCGAGCAGTTCCTTGTTCATGGCTACGGACATGTCCCACACGACCTCGCGTGTGTCCTTGTACTTGTCCGTGTGGACGTCGAGGAAAAAGCCCATTACTTGGGCGGAGCAGGTCCCGAAGCGCACAGGCTTGCGCGTTTTCATCTGCGCAATCCGCCAGATCTTCGGGTAATCCAGCGGTCTGTGTTCAACCTTGTCCACAACGTGTGGCCAGCGCCATCCTGTGTAGATTTCGTACAGCATCGTACCCGGCGGGTATTTGAGCAGTTCTGACCGGGTTTCTTCGGGCTGAAGATGGTCACCTTCGAGACCGGCCCAGCGTTGCAACGGGTAATGGTGCCACGCCCGGCCTGCCATGTCCTCGTCACAATGAAAATCACCGTGCGTCAGGATATCAAGCCCGGCCCGCTCTTGATCGCTGACGACGACCGCCATCGCATCTTGAAACTTTTCCCGAAAGCGAACGTCCATCATGCAAGTGTCCAGCGGTCGACCCCACATACTCACGTCGAACCAGTGTGGACGGGGCCAGGAGCCTGTTACTGTACTCGGCAACATCAAATCAGCAGTTGCTGTAAACATTCCGCTTTCCCTCCTCAGTAGAGATAAAAGGAATAACCAATCTTGCCCTTACCAACGCTATGTTTTTATGGTCTGAATTGCAACTTGAAAGTCAGCACCATCCCTCTGCTAGATCCTTCCTAGAAGAATTTATTGATCCTGGGTCCCCAGGCTCTTCAGGTACTCGAGCAGATCGGTCATTTCCTCGACCGTGATCTCTTCCTCGACTCCCTCGGGCATGGCCGATACCGTGGAGGGGCGAAGGGCGGCAATGTTGGCTCTCAGAATATGGTCCTTCTCGCCTTCCTCGCGGCCCAGGGTCACGGAATTCGCATTCTGCTCCAGGAGAACCCCGGTGAGAATCCGCCCGTCCCGAGTGTCCACCCGGTACTCTTCATAACCCGGCACGATATCGGCGTTGGGGTCGATGATGTTGGCGAGAAGGTTTTCCCTGGCTCGATTCGTGAGGCTCAGAAGATCGGGACCGACCTCGTATCCTGAGCCACCCACCTTGTGGCACTTGCTGCATTGTCGAGCGAAGACTGCCTCTCCCCGAGCATTGTCCCCCTGATCGATTACAGCGGACCGGTATTTCTCGATCGCTTCCTTGCGGCTGGCCACCAGCGCTTCAACGAGGGTGCCAGCTCGTGCTCGTAACTCACTGTCCGGCAAACGCAGTAGCTGCGACTTTCTAGTCCGGCTCAGCGAGCCCGCCTGCACCTCTCCGGACTCGAGGGCGTCGAGCAGGGATCCAATGTGGTCGGGATTCTCAAACAGGGCGTCGAGAACGGCTTCCCGACGCGAGACCGTGTAACCATTCCACCTGTCCAACAGAAGAGGGACCGGCAGCGGCGTCAGGCCCACCAGAGCCTCCACGGCTGCGTCCTGGACTTCTTCCGGCTGCTGGGGCGTAAGAAGGTTCGCCAGCGCCTGCAGAGATTGCTGTTGGGGATCAAGAGCCAGGACCCGGGTTGCATGTACTTTCAATTCCGTGGTTGCCACTCCGCTGAGAGCGTCGACGGCTCGACTCAGAACTCTTCGGAATCGCCGAGTATCCTCAAAGGCGATTCTCGCCGCAATTCCCAGCGCCGGGGAGTGGATCGCCGGTCTGTTGTTCTCGATGAGAGTCAACAGTATCTGCTGCCCTGGTCCGGAAAGACCGATTCTCCTTTTCGACCCTCTCTTCAGGCCCTCCGCCAGACCCTCCAAAACAGCGGGAGAAACCCTATCCTGATCCGAATCGAGTCCGCCGACGGCGACTTTGAGGGCTCCCCCTACTTCCTCTTCCTGCTGCCGCGCTCCAACCACTCCCGCAATCCGCTGCAGGAACTCGAGCAGATGATCGTCCGACGGTTCGTCTTGTAGCCGGTCTATAGCGGACTCCAGCCAGCTCACCCCGGTTGTGGTGATCGAGGTCAATACGGCGGTCTGAAACCACTTATCGTCCATGTGCCGAAAGGCAATGGCGCCAAGCGCCCCCAAGGCCAGATCGGGAGATACGTCTCCCAGTGAGCAGGCCAGCTGAAACTGGACCCGTGGGTCTTCATCGTTGTGCATGTTCAGCAGTTTTTCGATGATCCTCTCCTCTGCCGTGTAGGCTTCGGAAAGCCGGATAGCCTGCTCCCGAACCAGCGGGCTCGGATCCTGCAGTGCACCCAGGACGAGCTCCCCGTTGAGGGCACCCAGACCTTCCATCGTCCACAGGGCATGCATTCGACCCTCCGGGGTAGGTGCCTCGGAAGCAAGCTTTGCGAGCAACGCCCCTACGGACTGATCCTGGCGGTCCAAGATCAGCCTCTGGGCCATGATGCGCCACCACTTGTTGCGGTGGGAAAGATGGTCGACCAGTTCCATCGAAGTCGCCTGGTCCAGTCTGGGCCAGGGATCAGTCTGTTGCGACTCATGCAGGATGCGATAAATTCGTCCGTGGTTGGTCCCGGAATAGAAGAGCTCACGGTCGTGCATAAACTCCTCCCGAACCCACTCCGGATGCTCCACGACCTTGCGGTAAAAATCCACCACGTAGAGTGCTCCGTCCGGCCCTGTTGTCGTATTCACGGGCATGAACCAGGAATCCGTCGAGGCCAGAAAGTCCCTGTCTTCTTCCAGCCTTGTGGCAACAAACGTCACGCCATCAGGAATGAGGCGATCTGCATGCACCAGGTTATGAACCGGCTCAGTGATGAAATAGGCCCCCTGATAGTCGGCCGGGAAGCCGCCACCCGTGTACACCGACTGGCCGCACGCAGAAGTGAAATGATTCAGTTGGGATATGAGTCCGGTCTGCCGCGTTTCCGTTCGGTGGGGCGCGATACTGATGGGATAGACGCGTGAGGTTTCTCCGTGATCCGGGGGCGCGTGCCGATCTGAGTCGATAACCAGGTAGGGATTTCGGGCCAGGTACCGGTACTCGATGACCACATGCTGGATGTGTTTGTCGTTCCAGGAAGTGAAGCGGTTTCCGGCGGCATCAAAAGCCAGTCCGAACTCCGTGTTTCCAGAGACCGGCTCCAGTTTTCCTCGATCGGGTTTGAAACGAAAATCGAGGCCCTTTTCGAAGATATCCACGGGGACGACGTCCGGCAGATCGGGAAAACGAATCGGCTTCCCCAGATCGCTGAACTGCTTGAAGCGTCCACCCACTCCGAACTTCGGATAGCCAGCGTAGATCCAGTTGTCGATCTCATAGGCAGGAGAGTTGACTCTGAGCTGGGGATTCACTTGCGCGAAACCCGTGAGAACGACCTTCCGAACGTCGGCACGATTATCCCCGTCGGTGTCCTCCAGGTAGAGGATATCGGGGGCGCAGGTGACCAGAACGCCGCCCTTCCAGGGCAGGACTCCATGGGGAAAATGGAGCTGATCGGCAAAGATGCTGGCCTTCTCGAAGCGCCCGTCCCCGTCGGCATCTTCCAGGAGTTTGATTCTCCCCAGCGATTCCAGGGAGAGCGGGTAGTCTCTCATCTCCACGACATAGAGACGACCCCTTTTGTCGAAGGCGATAGCAATCGGATCCACGACCTGGGGCTCGGCCGCAACCAGTTCGATCCGGAACCCTGCGGGGAGTTGAAATGTCGTGAGAGCCTCAGCCGGACCCAGGGGCGGCTCGCTGTCCGAGCAACCCGGGCTTCCCAGAAGACAGATCAGGCCGATGACAGCCGGCCGCAGGCAAGAGGATGTCTTTGAGTTGAGGAGTCGAGCCCACATCGATTTAGCCAACACACTCATTGACTTGGGGGCCTCCTGGAAAACGCCCCGGGTCCAGCGCTCCAACCTCACGGCTTCAGTCCCATCAATTACTTGATTCCCTGCCTATTCCCTTCCCGCTCGCGTGCCAGGCGCCCTCCCGCCACCAGCGCTCGGAGCTTTCCACGGGTGATGTCGAGGGGCACGTGCTGAAAGCCGCACTCGGAAGAAAGCAGCAGCCGGTCGGGCGTGAAGTATTCGAGGGCCGGCAGGGTACGCTCGACGATCGTTTCCGGCGACTCGATGTCGTCGCTCCTCTGATCCAGAACCCCGACCATGAACTCTCCTTTGAAGTCCAACTCTTCCCAAAGCGTCATCATGTCGTAGTCCAGGGTGCAGTGCTCCAGCGAGAGCTGGTCTACGGGGGCGGCCCGAAAGGCGGCCGCCATGTCCTGGTAGCGGGTAAAGTAGACGCGCTTCCGATAGGCATTGCCCCCACAGACGTGGAGACCGACTTTCACATCCAGGCCCTCCACTGCCAGCTTGAGAGTCTCGGCCGCCCACACAGTTTCTTCGGGGAAAGCGGTCCAGGCGGGTTCATCGAACTGAATGTGCTGGCACCCGGCGTCGACCAACTCTCGGAACTCCCGGTTCAAAACGCGGGCATAGGCCCGAGCCAGTTGTTGGTCACCGGGATAGAGGTCTGTCCGCCGGTTGTCGGAGAACTTGGCCAGCATGTGGGGCCCGATACAGGTCATTTTGACCTCAACATGGGCAGGAGCCACCTCCCGGGCTACGCGCCAGTCATGGGTCAGGCCGATCCTGGAATTCTCGATCGGGCCGACAACCTGTGCCAGCTCGATTCCGAACCCCGCCGTCCCAAAGCTCCGGAACGTCATCTCCTCAAAGCTGATTCCGTCCAGGCGTTTCTGGACGAAGTAATACATGTTCTCGCGGCGCCCTTCTCCGTCAGTCACAATGTCCAGACCGGCGTCAACCTGTTCCTGGACAGCCCAGCGAATGATCTCGTCGGCTTCCTGGCGTGAGATTTCAGGCTTGCGCAGAGTGTCTCGAGGTTGCACCGGCCTGGGAAAGCTCCCCGTCACCGACGTACGAAATGGTATGTTCACGGCTTCCTCAATTTCATTTGAACCGGCGCAGTCCAGGCCCCCACTGTAGCTGAAAAGTTCCCCATCGCGAAATTCGCAGCGGTGACCCCGTTCCGCCCTCCCGGGCTTTCAACCTTCAACCTTTACCCAGAAACCGGTAACCTGCAATCCTGTGCGCAGGTCTCCCTGTACGACAAGTACCTGAGGGCAGGAGGGACGTGTTGCAAATGGACCGGATCAGTCAGCGCCACGTCGCCGGCAGCACCAGGCAGGAAGGATGCTCCGGGTCGTGGAGGACTGTCTGTGCTGCTGTGCTGTGCCCGGCCTCATCGTGATGCGGCCTGCCCGTATTCAGGTTTCGCGCGTGCGCCGGGAAGTTGCTGGACGAAACCTGCAATCTGATGCACTGCCCGCGTTTGAACAGCATGCTGGTCGGCCCCAGATCGATCTCGTATTGGTAAGGCTCTCCCGGTTGAATCGGAGTAGGGCTCTCCAGAGACTCCCGATAGCTGGCCCGCAGGATACCTTCGCACACGTTGTATGCCCGACCATCTTCGTGGACGTCGACCAGCTTTGCCGTCCAGTCCGTGTCGGGCGCCGAGCTGGTCGCCCACAGCGACAGGGAGACGTTTCCCGTCACCTCGAGATCCCTCTCCAGCGGCTCCGAGGTGTAGACCAGGACATCCTCCCGCGTTTCAGCGGGTTTCTGGTCCTGAACACCGGTGACGAATATGCCGGGAAGACCGAAGAGGTGGGGCCCACCGAGCGTAGTGACCGGGTTGCACGGGTCATACAGGTAGTGGTCCGGGGCCCCAGACCCAGTGAAGGGTTCCTGGGACAGCGTTCCGTCGCCCCAGCGGGTGTTTGCCTTGCCACGGCTGCCCAGGAAGTATTGAACGGTTTTCGTGTCTGGGGGAGGCCAGGCTTCGCTGCTATGCCAGGCGTCTTCCCCCATGGTGAAGTAGTACACCCCAGGGTCGGTGTCCACCCCGTTGTCTTCACCTTTGAGCCAGCAGTCGAACCAGGACAGCATCATGCCGTGGATGTCGATGGCCTCCCCCGAGGCGTGGGCGCCGAAGTAGCGTTCACCGGCAACCGGGTCGGGCAGCGGTTCATGCTTCCAGGGACCCAGAAGCAAGTGTTGCTGGTCCCGTGCCAGGTCGCCGCCCCCGCGCTCCCGCATACCTTCATAGCAGCGCACGGTTCCCCGCAGGAAACCGTCGTACCAGCCGCCGATATTCAGTGCCGGGACCTCCACCTTGTTGAAACGCTCCCCGGGGCTGAAGCCCTTCCAGTAGTCGTCCCAGGTGGGGTGCGCCAGCCAGTCGTAGTAGTAATCGACCAGCCCTCTGAGGGCCGGCATGCCGCTCAGGGGGAGATGCTCCACCATGGCCAGGGGATCCTGTCGCCAGCGCCTGAGCTCGGCAAAAGCCACCGCCTTTTCTGCCGGAATGCCGGCAAAATCATCAACCAGATAGTCCCCCGCCCAGGCAGTCGCAAAGAAGGTATTGAGCGCCCCCCCCTGATAAAGCCAGCTATCGTAGTAACTGTCGGACGTCACGCCGGGTGCAATCGCCTTGAGACTGGGCGGCGCCTCGACAGCGGCCAACCACTGGGTGGCCCCGTGATAGGATATGCCGAACATGCCAACGTTTCCGTCGCTCCAGGGCTGTTGTGCGCACCACTCTACGGTGTCGAACCCGTCCTTTCCCTCGTTGCGGAAAGGATAGAACTCCCCTCCGGACATGTGTCTGCCGCGCACATCCTGGATGACCACGGCGTACCCTCTTGATACGGCCCGCACAGGGTCCAGGTACAAAGCGTGATATTTGGCTCGATGCTTCCCGTAGGGGATCCTCGAGAGGAGTACGGGGTGTCGCCCGCTAGCCGGACGAAACACGTCGGAATAGAGGATCGTCCCGTCTCGCATCCCGATTGCTACGTTCGTCTCCGCCGTCATAGCGGTGGAGCGTATGTACTCATCTTTGATTGGCTTGGGCAGCATGCCTTCTCCGACCTGAAACGGGTCCGCACGGGTCTGGTGCCCCGTAGCTACTAGTCGTCATCGGCCATCGGCGTTGTCACTGCGCCGATCACTCGCTGTGCTTGATCGATCAGCGCACCCGTCATGACTCCTGCGTCGTCGCTCAGAAGAAATACCGTCAGCCGAGCCACGTCAATCGGCCTAATCAAACGGCCAAACGGCGAGACGCGTTCGGCGTGTTCTAGCCAGTTCTCGGGTTGTCCCATTTTGACCTGAGCGAGGTGTTCGTTTGGGGTATCTGTCCATCCGAGATTGATCCCGTTCACTCGGATTCGATCAGCCAGCAGGTGATTGGCAACATTCTTGGTAAACGTTGCCATAGCACCCTTGGTCGAACTGTATGCGCATATAAAATCGGGACCGCAGTATTTGGCGACTGAGAGAATGTTGACGATCGATCCCGAGATTCTCTCTCGCCGCATGATCCGCACGGCTTCTTGAGTGACCAAAAACGGCGCTCGAGCGTTGATCGCGAAAATCTGATCCCACAACTCAACTGAGGTTTCGTCGAGAGTCCCTCGAGTGGTGATGCCTGCGGCATTGACTAGCCCATCGACTCGACCGAACCTTTCGTCGCAGCGGCGGACGAGCTGTCGGCAATCAGCCACATGTTCAAAGTCGGCTCGCACAAACTCGACAGGACATTGGTCAATGGCCCGGGCAACAGCCTTGCCGTTTTCTTCATTCCTGCCACAAATAACCAGGCCCGCAGCTCCCTGCTCGGCGCACAGGCTCGCAATTGCAGCTCCGATTCCTTGGGTACTTCCAGTAACAATGATGATCTTGCCATCCAGCCGCGACATGTTCCTAAGGCCTCAACATCGGCTTCTCAGGAGCCCGGCATGTTGTAGTAGAACTCTTCTCTCACGATCTTCCCGTCTTCGACCGTGTAGAGCGCCATCTCCTTCATGTTCATCCTCTGGCCGGTCATCTTGGGAGTTACATCAAACTCAAAGTATGCTGCAAATCCCCCTTCGCCAATGTAGGGGCCCTTCACGTTCAGACCGTGAACCTCATGGTTTTCAACCCACCATTGGTTCTTGCCTCTGATGGCCTCGATTCCGCTTTGCTTGGATCGTGGGCGGGCGTCAGGCGGCAGTGAATCGACGGCGGCCCGCCCAGCCGGGTTGAGAACCAGCCACGATCGTCCACGCCGTCGGCGACTGCCATCATGTCAACAGTGTGCGACCCGAAACTGAGCAGGCTCAGCTCCGGCTCACCCCACAACTCGAGCTCGGGGATTCCGTTTATGCCGTCGACGATGGTCTTCTTGGCGTCCATGGTGCGCCTGGCAATATCGAGGAAGCCGGGTCGAGGGACCGGGCAAGCAGTCGCTCGAGCAGCGCCTGGGGTTCGGTGTTGAGGCGCGTTACGCGCACCAGATATGGGAAATCGAGGTGCCGCTGCGCACAGACCAATTCACCTCCGAGACACAAGTCGAGCAACTCAAGGAGGACTTCCACTCGAACCATCACGGGATCTTCGCGATCCAGGATCGCGAGTCCGAGGTGGAGCTGATTGCCTGGCGGGCTAGGGTACACTGCGCGCTCAGAAAGGGCGACATCGGTTCCCTCGTGGCACGCTCCAGCCGTCGCCCCAAGCTCGAGTCGCGGTCTACCTTCTTCGAGGATGTCGGGGTCGTCGAAGCGCGCGTCTACCACGTCGAGGACATGAACACCGACACAATCGTCGAGGGACCAGCCATCATTGAGTCGCCCTTCACGACACTGGTCGTCAACCCTGGGGCGGCAGCCCGCCGCCGCCCGTCGGGTTCACTAGTCATCGACCCCTACACAAGTTCCCTTGAGGAAATTGTTTGACCCACCCCCTGCCTTCTGGTTAAGTTCGCAGGCTGGGAGGCATTTCATGAAATCGGTGGCGATCACTCAGAAGAAGGAGTGGCTCACTAGAAAATCATCCCAGGGCCGGAAGCCGAGCGCTGCCTGAGGTCGTTCTCGGCTGCAGCGCCAGAGAGAAAACCAATATGGAAAATAGTGCCAATGGGACGGGCCTGCGAGCCAATTCTCTGGGCCTGATTGGTCTGGCCACCTTCGGCGCGGTCATGATGTCTCCAGCTCTGGGTCTGTACGGACTTTTCGGCCCCCTGGCCTCGCTGGTCGGCAAAGCGACCCCCCTGGTGTTCCTGGGAGCGTTGCTGGTTTCACTTCCCACAGCCGTCAGTTATGCCCTGGTGAATCGTGAGATGCCGTCTGCGGGCTCGGCGTTCACCTGGGTGTGGGTCTCGATGTCACCGGCTCTGGGGACCTGGGTGGGCCTGATGATGGTGGTTTACTACACCGTTGCGGTCATTTTACAGCCCATCCTGTTTGGATTGTTCTTCAACGACCTGATCGGCTTCCTGGGATTCGACCGGCCCGACTTTGGGAGCTGGTCGCTGGGAGTTCTTCTTTGCACGTTCCTGATCGTTTACATCACCTACCGGGGAATCGAGATATCGACTCGATCAGCGGTTCTATTCATCGTGATCGAAATCGGGGTGGTGGTGGCTCTTTCCTGTACGATCTTCGTAGTCAAGGTCGGCTCCGGCGAATTCTCGCTGGCGCCGTTCCATCCAGGCGAGGTCACAGGGGGCCTGCCGGTGTTCTGGCAGGCCATGGTACTGGGAATTCTTTCCTTTACGGGCTACGACGTGATTTCGACGGTGGCCGAGGAGGCCCGAGCGCCTCGTCGCCTGCTCCCTCAGGCAACACTCCTGGCGACGGTTGGAGTGGGCATCTTCTGGGTCATTAATTCCTGGGCTTTTTCCATCTCCGTCCCGGTCGAAAGAGTACAAGAGCTCACCGCCGCCGGTTTGACCGCCGCCACGCCAATTGCTGCGATATTCTGGGGGCCCGGCAAGATCTTCGTCATCTTCACGGCGATGACTGCTGCGGCTGCAGTCTACGTGGCGACAGCGGTCGGGTCCTCGCGAGCCATCTATGCAATGGCCCGTCAAGGGATGCTGCCCGCAGCCTTTTCCAGGCTTCATCCCCGTTTTCAGGTCCCCTGGAATGCCATGCATCTGGTCTATCTGACGAGTCTGGCCGGTGCTTTCGCTGTAACCGCCCTTCTCAAGAATACGGTTGAGGCCTTTGTCTGGTGGGCTGGTGCCGTGGTCTTTTTTGCACTGATCACTTATCTGGCCGTGAACCTGGCCAATCTGCTTTTCTTCCTGCGCTTCGCCCCAGACCGTTTCAACTGGTTTCTGAACGGGGTGCTTCCGGTGGGAGGGATCCTGCTCGATGTCTACCTGATTTACCGTTGTTTCTTCCGAGAGCTGTGGTCGGCTGGTTTCCGAACCGGCCAGAGCATTATCCTCTTCAGTATGGCACTGGTCCTGGGCGGTATTCTTTACGTGCTGTACCTGCGAACCTATCGGCCGGAACTAATGAGCGCGAAGACGACTGCTGCTGTGGTGAAGGAGAATGGCCAAGGAGAGAAATCATGAAGATTGTCGATGTCCGGGCGACGCCGGTCTATGTCGAGATGGAGGCTCCCCTGCTCTGGAGCATGGGAGTGGAACCCGGAACCACTCGGACCGTGATCGAACTCATCACCGATGATGGCATCGTAGGCCTGGGTGAAACCTATGGCGGGGCCGCGACTGTCCAACGAATCGAGGAAGCAAAGCCGCTGTTCATGGACATGGACCCCTTCGAGCTTCAAACGGTGGCTCAGCGCTTTGAGGTTTTCCGGGTCACTTCCGAGCAGATGGCGCGTGCGGCTGAAATGAAGTTCGTGGGGGCGGGCATCGAGATGGCCATGTGGGATATCCTCGGCAAGGCTCTTGACAAACCCCTCTACCGGCTCCTGGGAGGGGCTAATGACACTTTCGTTCCATTCGTGGCCTACGTCTTTTACCGTTACGAGAAAAACGGTCTGGGTGGAGAATCTAGGCCGGACGATATCGTTCGACGCTACGGAGAACTGGTTGACGAATACGGCTTCACCGGCATCAAGTTCAAGGGAGGCGTTTTCCCTCCCGACCAGGAACTGGCGGCGGTCAGGGCGCTCCGGGAAACCTACGGTGAACAGATCCGGTTCTTTCGCTTCGACCCCAACCAGGCCTGGACCGTGGAAACCTCGATCCGCTTCATCAACAAGATGGAAGCTTACGATCTCGAATACATCGAAGATCCGACCTGGGACCTGGAGGGTATGTCCCTGGTACGAAGAAGCGTAAGGGTTCCGCTGGCGACCAACCAGGCTGTGATCAGCCTCCCCTTGCTGGCACCGGCGGTGCGCATGAGAGCCATCGACGTACTACTGGTTGATTTGTATTTCTGGGGAGGGATCTCCCAGGCCAAGAAGGTGGCTGCCATTTGCGAGACCTTCAACATCGGACTGGCCGTCCACAGCGACCGGGAACTCGGCATCGGAACGGCGGCGGGCCTCCATATGTGGGCCTCGACGCCCATGCTCTCTCACTACTACGACTCGCACTACCACGATCAGGTCGGCGACGTCATTACGGAGCCCTTCCGATTCAGAGACGGAGGGCTGCAGATTCCAGAGGGGCCCGGACTGGGCGTGGAGCTGGATCCCGACCGTCTTGATTACCATGCCAGGCTCTACCAGGAGCGAGGGGAGGATGTCGAGTTCTTCGACCCCGAGCACAGGCCCGGATGGACGCCTCATCTGCCCCTGTGGTAAGACCCCGTTTCAAGTGCGAAATCGACATCTGTAGAAAACGCTCTGCGAAGGAGGGGATGAGACCATGATCCGTTGCAGTCCAGAGAATGTGAAGTTTGTGTGCGGCGGGCTCGATCACCCCGAGGGCCTGAACTTTGCCTCCGATGGCACGCTTTTCGCCGGCGGGGAGGCGGGGCAGATTTATCGCATTGATGGCTCTACCGGGGAATGGAAATGTATCGCCGACCTGGGTGGATTCGTGGGAGGAGTGTGCACCGATGCCGCGGGCAGCATCTATGCCTGCAACGCCGGCCCCAACCAGGTAAACCGCATCCGTCCCGGAGGCGAAGTGGAGGTTTATTCGAGCGGCACCGAGGAACACCCGCTCGTGATCCCCAACTATTGCGCCTTCGATGCAGATGGAAACCTTTTCTTCACCACCTCCGGGGAATACTTCCACGAGAAGGGAACCGGCAAACTGTTCGTGGTAACCGCCGCAGGGGAGACCCGCTGCATCCACCCCGGCCCTTTCCGGTTCGCGAACGGTATCTGTATCGACCCTGAAGAGTCCCGCCTTTATCTGGTTCAGAGTACCGCCCAAAACATTCTGGTGTTCGACCTGGATGGTCCAAATCTGGCCAGCCGCCGGCCTGTGGGCACCTTTGATCTGGAGCCGGATACGGTCCCCGACGGCCTGGCTCTTGATCAGGAGCGGAACCTTTATGTCGGTTTCTACCTGCCCGATCAGATCGGTGTCATTCGGCCGAACGGTCGCTTCGAGGTCCTTTTCCGGGACTTCACTGCAGAGCTGTTGGCCAGACCGACCAATGTGGCGCTTCAGAAAGACGCCATTTACTTCGCCAACCTGGGTAAGTATCACATCGGCAGAATCGAATACCCTCTCGAGCCTCTGGACGTGGTCAGACCTTGAGCAGACAGCGATCCCCGGAGATCAATGAATGATCACAATCGAGGAGACGATGTTTCGAAGCCGCCGGGCGGTTCGGCTCCACAACCAGGAGCTGGAGCTGGTGATCCTGCCGGGCGGTGGACACATCGCCAGCCTGCGCCTGGCCGACCTGGATCTGAACCCGTTGTGGGAGCCCCCCTGGAAGGGCATGGAACCCGAAGACTACCACCCGCTCCAGCATGCTGATTACGGCCCCGTGGAAGGTCGACTGCTGGCTTCGCTGGCGGGACACAACCTGTGTCTGGATCACTTCGGCTGGCTCTCCGATGCAGAGGCAAGGGCGGGAGGTGATTTTCACGGAGAGGCTCCCAACAGGACCTGGGACGTCCTGGACATCACTGCCGAGGCTGGCTCAGGATCGCTCCTCTATGGTTTGGAACTGCCCGAAGCCGGACTGCAGTTTCGTCGCACGTTAAAGCTTCTCTCGGGCGAGCCCGTGGTTTACTTCGAGGAGAAGATATCGAACCTGCGTCGGCGCGATTGCCCCCTGGAGTACCAGCAGCATGTCACCCTGGGCCCGCCTTTCGTAGAGGGCGGCATCACCCGCCTGGACCTGCCCGGAAGAAGAGCCAGAACCTATCCAAACTCCCTGGGCGGGGCCGATTCGCTGCAACTCGACACCGACTTCGATTGGCCCCGGGCTCCCGGCATCGACGGGGATCAGGTCCGGGTGGATCGATTCCCGGACGAAAACCCCTCCTACGCCTGCTACACAGTATTGCTGGATGCGCCTCGGGGTCTGGGATTCGTGGCGGCCGCTAATCCCGCAGCCGGGTTGCTGGTGCTTTACCTGTTCCCCCAGAGTCGCTTCCCCTGGGTCGCCGTCTGGGAAGAGAATCGTGGGACCACGGACGGTCCCTACCTGGGGCATACCATTGCCTGGGGGCTGGAGTTCGGTACCACGCCCTTGCCGGTCAGCCGCATGGAAAACCTCGCTGCGGGACCCCTTTTCGGACGCCCCAGGTTTCTCATTCTGGATGCCCAGGCCAGGATCACAACGCGCTATCTGGCGCTTCTGCAGAGGATTCCTCCTGACTGGGCCGGAGTGCAAAGCATCGACGTCAACACAGGGGAGTTGACGATCGTTGAGTCGGGACGGGCGCGCCGGCTGCAGATTCGCGCTCAGCTGGCAGATCGTTATTTAGGGCTCGCGCAGAAATAACTTGGTAGAATTGGCGCTTAGATTTGCATCAGATTTGGCCGCGAACGATTGAGCGAAACCGCAGGCGTAGCCGGGTCTACGTTGAGGATTTCGCGATTGAGGAGCGGCCGAAGATGGTGTGAAGATGAGATGCCAAAATGCCAAGTTATTTCTGCGCGAGCCCTTAAGGGAGGATTAGAGATGAGCTATTGGAGCAACAAGACAGTTCTCATTACCGGCGCCGCCTCCGGAATCGGGCGTGCTACCGCGCAGCGTTTCGCGAAGGAGGGGGCATCCGTCGCCATGCTGGACCGGAATGAAAGGGGCCTGGAAGAAACCCGACAGATGATCGACGACGATTCCAGAACGCGCATGTTCACCGTCGATTTTCAGGACGAGCCGGCCGTCAGGGAGGCCGTTCGAAGCTCCACTTCCTGGAAGAACCAGCTTCAGGCAGTGATCAACGTAGCCGGCATCGGTGCTCCGGAGCAGTTTCCGGACAGCACGCGAGAAGAGTGGGACAGGCTGATCCAAATCAATCTTCGGGGCGGCTATGTGGTGGCTCAAGAGGCGGCCCGCCACATGATCGAGGCAGGCGGCGGCGCCATCGTCAATGTCTCCAGCATCCTGGCTCTGGTTGCCGACCCAAGCCTGATCATGTATTCGGCCACCAAGGGAGGAGTCAGTGGCATGACTCGCGCCCTGGCGATTCGTCTGGCCGAACACAACATCCGCGTCAACGCGGTCTGCCCCGGCGACGTCGCCACCCCGCTGCTGGACGACTGGATCGATCGGCAGCCCGATCCCGCCAAGATCCGTGCCACCATTGCCTCTGCCTATCCGCTTGGCCACTACTGTGATCCGGACGACATTGCCGGCGTCATTTTTTTCCTGGCCGGGCCGGACGCCCGCTGCATCACCGGGACCGAAATCGTGGTGGACTGCGGTTTGACGGTGAAGTGTTATTGACCATCATGCAACGACTTCCGACTATTCTCTGTCTTCTTTTTTCACTGGTACCGGTTTCCCCAAAGGAACCCCTCTCGCCGCCTGACTACCGGGATCGACTCAAGGTGGAATACCTGCGCGTGCCCATGCGCGGCGGCGTGGAACTGGCGGCCAAGATCGTGCGGCCGGATGGGGAAGGGCGTTTTCCGGGAGTGATGATGTACTACCCCTATCGCTTCCTGAGAAAGGCCCCTCCCGATGACCCCGGCGAACCGTGGCCGGTGCAACCCACCCTCTATCTGGCCCAAAGAGGCTATGCGGTGGTCCAGTACGAGGTTCGGGGCACGGGGAATTCCTCAGGGTGGAGCCAAGACATCTACTCGGACGACGAGCGCCGGGACGGCTATGACATGGTGGAGTGGATCGCCGCCCAACCCTGGTGCAACGGCAACGTGGGAATGATGGGAATCTCCTACGGGGGCGTGGTTCAGTGGCACGTGGCGGTGCAGGCTCCCCCCAGCCTGAAGGCCATCATCGTGCGCTCGGCCAACGACGACGTTTACACCGAGTGGGTCTATCCCGGGGGCGTTCTCCGGCCCTACATGTTCGACACCTTCTCGCCCCAGATGAGCGCCATTAACTTCCTGCCGCCCAATCCCGATCTGGTCGGTGCCAAGTGGAGTGAGATATGGCAGGAACGGCTGGATAACAGCCAACCCTGGGGGATCGGCTATATCAGTCACCCCCTGCACGGGAAATACTGGCTGGACCGATCTCTTTCGGCCGACTACTCACGAGTCAAGTGCGCTGTTTACGTGATTAGCGGCTGGTCGGATGTTTATTCGACCGCGCTCCTGCGGGCCTATTCCAAGGTGGAGGTTCCCAAGCGGGCTCTGGTCGGACCCTGGGGCCACTGGTGGCCCGAGGTGGAAGAGGCGGTGCCCGGGCCTCGCATCCAGGGCGGCATCGAGTACCTGAAATGGTTCGACTACTGGCTCAAGGGAATCGACACCGGGGTAATGGATGAGCCACCGGTCACCCTGTTCGTGAAGGAGTACAAGGAACCATCCGCCCGCATGTACATCGAGGAACCCGGATCCTGGCGTTCCGAACGAGAGTGGCCCATCGCCCGCACGGTGCCCACTCCCATGTATTTCCAGGAGGGAAGCCGACTCGAGCCTGCCCCGCCCAGCGCCGGAGGTCAGGATGAGTACGCGTACAACCCGGCGGTGGGAATCACGTCGGGGATTCACTGGGGCGGCGGAATCCTTCCTTGGGGAATGCCGATCGACCAGCGGCTGGATGAAGCCTATTCTCTGGTTTATACCTCTGAGCCACTTGAACAGGAGCTAGAGGTGAGCGGCACGCCTGCGGCCGTACTCTACGTTTCGTCCAGCGCCGAGGTCGCCTACTTTCGGGTCAAGTTGATCGATGTGGCCCCGGATGGGACCTCCAAACTGGTCCGCTATGGCGGGCTCAATGCCACCCACCGCAGCTCCCACTTTGACCCGGAGGCTCTTGAGGCCGGGCAGGTCTACAAACTGCAGGTCAACCTGAAGGCGATGTCTTATGTCTTTTCTTCCGGGCATCGCCTCCGGGTGGCGATCGCCAGCGCTGACCTTCAGAACGCGTGGCCCACGCCCCTGCACTCCGTGAATACTGTCTACCGGGGAGGGGCTCGCCCATCGCACATCGTTCTGCCGGTAATTCCGGCCCAGAGTCCCGAGCTCCCCAAGCCGGATTTGAAAATCCTGCCCCCTGCCGACCCTAAGAAGCTGCGCAAGCCCTCCGAGTACTCGATCACCCAGGATCTGGTCAACCAGACAACCACGGTCCGACTCGTCCGGGGCGCCGAAGAATCGGGAAGCCTGCTCAGCTCCAGCTTTACGGTCTCCTCGAAGGACCCGGCCAAGGCCGTTTTGAGAGCCCGGGCGCTGCGTACGGTCGACCGGCCCGAGTCTCGAATCCAGGTGGAAGCGAACGAGACCACGAGCAGCGATGCGCTCTCCTTTCGCTACCTGGTGCAGGTAGAGATTCTGGTCAACGGCAAGCGTCACTTTCAAAAGAGCTGGTCGGTCACGGTGCCCCGGAAGTTGAACTGACCGGGGGCCGCGCTTGACATCACCCTGGCGCTTGAATACGTTACCAGCCAACAGACTGACCCGAGATTCAACCCATCAACCTCAAAGGGTGTTTTGGTTATGTACAAGTTTTCCTTTCTGCGGGCTGCACTAGTCCTGCTCGTGCTTCTGGTTCCGGCCAGGGGTCAGACCACCAGCGAAGATGCTGCTGCTGACGTGATCGTCATGAAAAACGTCATGATGCCCATGCGCGATGGCGTGAAACTGGCTACCGATCTGTACCTCCCTGCCAGAGATGGTCGTCCCCTGCAAGGCAGGTTTCCGGTTGTCCTGCAACGGACCCCCTACAACAAGGAACAAGAGTTCTACCGGAAGCCGGCTACTTTCTTCGCCAAACACGGTTATCTGTCGGTGATTCAGGACTGCCGGGGGCGCTATCAGTCGGAGGGAGATTTCTTCCCTTTTCGTGACGAAGCCGAGGATGGTTACGACACTGTGGAATGGCTGGCCCGGCACCCGGCCAGTGCCGGCAAAGTCGGTGTTTACGGCGTTTCCTACATGGGCTGGGTACAACTGCAGATGGCCACCCAGAAGCCGCCCAGTCTGGCCACCATGATTCCTCACACGGGTCCCAACAATGCCTACTACTACAGCATGCATGTGGGCGGAACCCGTACCCTGGGACTCTTGAGATGGCACGTTCGCATGGCCGGAACCGGAAGAGAAGCCGAAAAAGACCCATCGATTGCGGAAGCGCTCGACTCGATGCTCTCCCCCCAGAAGTTTCTGCACTGGGCGGCCCGGATTCCCTGGCGAAGGGGGCAGACTCCGCTCAGCCTGGCTCCCAGCTGGGAAGACGCCACCTTCCAATTCTATTTTGAAAACAATGACTACAATGAGTTCTGGCACCACCCCAGCCTCTCCATGGATGAGTACTGGGATTCCTACCCCGACATCCCCATTCTGTGGGTGACGGGCTGGTACGAGGTTTACGCCCGATCCATCGTGGACGGCTACCTGGCCATGCTGGAACGCGGGCGCGGCAACCAGTACCTGGTGGCGGGGCCCTGGACCCACGCCAACTGGGATCCCTTCAACGGAGATGCCAACTACGGAGCCGGTGCGGGCACGATCCCACCCGACGAACTGAGTTTTTTTGACTTCGAGCTGCAGTGGTTCGATCGCTGGCTGAAGGGAAAAAAATCCGCCCGACTCGGAGAGCCGGTCAAAGTCTTTGTGATGGGCGGGGGAGATGGACAAAGAGGTGAAGGAGACCGCCTCAACCACGGCGGGAGCTGGCAGGTTGGCGATGCCTGGCCCCCCTTTCAGACGCAGCCGACCCGATTCTTCCTGCATCAGGATGGACGATTGTCGAGGGAGGCGCCGCGGGAACCGCAATCCTCCACCACCTACACCTACGATCCCCGCAATACCGTGCACAGCGACGGGCGCTGTGAGATCGCCTATGGCCCCGCCGCAGAACTGGGTTTCCGGGGAATGGGCCCTTATGACCAGATCCAGATGGAAACCCTTCCCGGGCACGGGGTGCCCGGGATGCCCACGGCCTCTCGTCTGGACGTCCTGGTCTTCCAAACCGGGCCCCTGCAAGAGGATGTCATTGTGGCAGGCAATATGCGTGCTGTCCTGTTCGTCTCCTCGGACGCACCCGATACCGACTTCTTCGTGAAGCTGGTTGACGTCTACCCGTCCTCCCCCGAACACCCGGCCGGCTATGCCTTCCCGGTGACCGACGGCATCATCCGGGCCCGTTACCGGGATGGCTTTGAGAAGTCGAAGCTGATGGAACCCGAAGTTGTGTATGAAATCGTGTTCCCGATCCAGCCCGCCGCCAACCTCTTCAAGGCCGGCCACCGGATCCGAATCGACCTGTCCAGCAGCAGCTTTCCCAACTTCGATATCAACCGCAACACCGGGGATCCCAACGATCGGCGTTGGCGAATCGCCAACAACACCATCTACCAGGAAGCCGGACAAGCTTCTCATGTCGAGTTGCCGGTCCTGCTGGTCCGAAGTCCCAGATAAGAGGTTTCGAGAATCACTCCAAGGAGGGACCCGTGAAAGAATTTCGAAAACCGTGGCTGAGAAGAATCTCTCTGGTGGCCGGGATGGCCTGCCTTTGCCTGGTCCAGGGCTGTGTTTCCGACGAATCTCCCCGGCCCCGGACAGAGAAGGCCGAAGACGAATGGACGCCCATCTTCAACGGAACAGATCTCGAGGGGTGGTACACCTTTCTCCGGTCCAGCGGAAGAAACAATGATCCGAAAGGAGTTTTCAAAGTCCATGACAACATGATTCACATATTCGACATTCCGGTGACGGTTGAGGAAGAGGAGTTCGGCTATATTGCCACTGAGAAGGAATACTCCAACTATCACATCCGCTTTGACTACAAATGGGGCCAGAAACGGTTCCCGCCGCGAGCCGAGGCCCTCCGCGACAGCGGGATTCTCTACCACTTCGTCGGTCCCGACAAGGTCTGGCCCAGGTCGGTGGAGTGCCAGGTGCAGGAAACGGACACGGGAGACTTCTGGCTGGTCGGCGACACGGCAGTGACGACTACGCTCATCGAAGGGGATCCTCCCCGCTACTCTGAGAATGCAGAGGCTCACACCCGGACCGGGGGACGTATTGTGAAAGACGCCGATTACGAGGACCGTCAGGGCTGGAATACTGTGGAGGTGATTCTAGAGGGGGATCGGGTGACTCATCTGGTCAATGGCCGAGTCAACAACCGGGGCTGGGATCTTCGGCAGCCCGACCCGCGGGATCCCGAGCGGATCATTCCCCTGACCCGGGGTCGACTGCTTCTGCAGGCTGAGGGAGCCGAGGTTTTCTACCGCAACATCGAGGTGAAACCGATCAAGCTCCCAAATCCCACCGGGTAGAGCGCCGACAGCAGTTCCGGTTAGTGAACACACAGGAGAGTTCTCGTGCAACGATTCCCGACCCTTATCTTTCTTCTCTTTTCACTGGCACCGGTTTTCCCAAAGGAACCCCTCTCGCAGCCCGACTACCGGGATCGACTCAAGGTGGAATACCTGCGCGTGCCCATGCGCGGCGGCGTGGAACTGGCGGCCAAGATCGTGCGGCCGGATGGGGAAGGGCGTTTTCCGGGAGTGATGATGTACTACCCCTATCGCTTCCTGAGAAAGGCCCCTCCCGATGATCCCGGCGAACCGTGGCCGGTGCAACCCACCCTCTATCTGGCCCAAAGAGGCTATGCGGTGGTCCAGTACGAGGTCCGGGGCACCGGGAATTCCTCAGGGTGGAGCCAAGACATCTACTCGGACGACGAGCGCCGGGACGGCTATGACATGGTGGAGTGGATCGCCGCCCAACCCTGGTGCAACGGCAACGTGGGAATGATGGGAATCTCGTACGGGGGCGTAGTTCAGTGGCACGTGGCGGTGCAGGCTCCTCCCAGCCTGAAAGCCATCATCGTCCGCTCCGCCAACGACGACATCTACACCGAGTGGGTCTATCCCGGAGGCGTTCTTCGTCCCTACATGTTCGATACCTTCTCGCCCCTGATGAGCGCCACTAACTTCCTGCCGCCCAATCCCGATCTGGTCGGTGCCAAGTGGAGTGAGATATGGCAGGAACGGCTGGACCACAGCCAGCCCTGGGGGATTGGCTATATCAGCCACCCCCTGCACGGGAAATACTGGCTGGACCGATCTCTTGCGGCCGACTTCTCACGAGTCAAGTGTGCCGTTTATGTGATCGGGGGCTGGTCGGATGCTTATCCAACCGCCCTGCTGCGAGCCTATTCCAAGGTGGAGGTTCCCAAGCGGGCTCTGGTCGGACCCTGGGGCCACTGGTGGCCCGAGGTGAAAGGGGCGGTCCCCGGGCCTCGCATCGAGGGCGGCATCGAGTACCTGAAATGGTTCGACTACTGGCTCAAGGGAATTGACACCGGGGTGATGGAGGAGCCGCCGGTCACCCTGTTCGTGAAGAAGTACAAGGAGCCGTCAGCCCGAATGTACCTTGAGGAACCCGGATTCTGGCGCTCCGAAAGCGAGTGGCCCATCGCCCGCACGGTGCCCACTCCCATGTATTTCCAGGAGGGGGGCCGACTTGACCCAGTGCCGCCGAGCACGGAGGGGAAGGACGAGTACGAGTACAACCCCGGGGTGGGGATCACGTCGGGAATGCACTGGGGAGGCAGGATCCTGCCCTGGGGGATGCCGATCGACCAGCGGCTGGACCAAGCCTATTCTCTGATCTATACGTCGGACCCTCTGGAATCGGAACTGGAAGCAACGGGAACACCCTCAACCGTACTTCATGTGTCGTCCACCGCCGAGGTCGCTTATTTCCGAGTCAAACTGATCGACGTGGCCCCGGATGGGACTTCCAAACTGGTCCGCTATGGCGGGCTCAATGCCACCCACCGCAGCTCCCACTTTGACCCGGCGCCCCTCCAGCCCGGGCAGGTCTACCCGCTGGAGGTCGAGCTCAAAGCCATGTCTTATGTGTTTGCTCCCGGGCATCGTATCCGCGTGGCAATCGCCAGTGCCGACATTCAGAATGCGTGGCCCACGGCGCTGCACTCCGTGAATACTGTCTACCGGGGAGGGGCTCACCCATCGCACATCATTCTCCCGGTGATTCCCACCCGGAGTCCCGAGCTCCCCAGGCCTGATCTGAAAATCCTGCCCCCCGCCGACCCCGAGAAACTAAGCAAGCCCGCCGAGTACTCGATCACCCAGGATCTGGTCAACCAGACAACCACGGTCCGACTGGTCCAGGGCGCCGAAGAATCGGGGAATCTGATGAGTTCCAGCTTTACGGTTTCCTCCAAGAACCCGGCCAACGCTGTTTTGAAAGCCCGGGCGCTGCGCACGGTCAGCCGGCCCGAGTCGCGAATCCAGGTGGAGGCGAACGAGACCACAAGCAGCGATGCGCTCTCCTTTCGCCACCTGGTCCAGGTAGAGATTCTGGTCAACGGCAAGCGTCACTTTCAAAAGAGCTGGTCGGTCACGGTGCCCAGGAAGTTGAACTGATTGGCCGCGTGATTCACCAGCCTCCCACTATTTTGAGTTCCGCTGTCTATCGGTTAACTTAAGGGCGACAGAAAGGACGCACCAATGCCAATGAGCCAACATCCCCTACACCTGGGACGCTTCCTGACTCTTCTGTGCCTGGCTTTGACCGGAAGCTTTTCCCTGCAGGCGGAACCGGCAGCCTGGAAAAAGCTGCTTTCCCAGCCCGAATACGAACCCTCCACCCTGATTGACGCTCGGGTCCCAATGCGGGACGGAGTGGAGCTGTCGGCCGATGTCTATCTTCCCGCCCGGGAAGGCAGATGGCCCGTCGTTCTGGAAAGGACACCCTACGGGAACAGCGGAGACTGGTATGTGGCCCGGGCCCTCTACTTTGCCCGCAGGGGCTACGCTTACGTTCTCCAGGACTGCCGGGGGCGCTACGATTCGGACGGCGAATGGGAAGGCTGGGTGGTGGAGATCGACGATGGCGGCGACACGGTGCAGTGGTGCGCAACCCAGCCCTGGTCCAACGGACAAGTGGGCATGATGGGCATGTCCCATATGGGACTGACCCAGTGGAAAGCAGCCCAGAACGGATCACGGCACTTGAAAGCAATCGCGCCCCAGATGGGGCCGGCCGACGAATACCTCTACGGAATGAATTACACAGGAGGCGCCTTCCTGCTGCAGATCGGCATACCCTGGTCGATCTCGGTGCGGGGCCGAACCCAGCAGACCAGAAAACCCTACGAGTGGGAATCACTGTTTCGCCATCTTCCCATTCTGACCGCCGATGAAAAGGCCACCGGAAAACCGATCGGCTTCTATCGGGACTGGATCCGCCACGCCGCCTATGACGAGTTCTGGGAAAAGGCCAGTAACTACGGGCACTTCGAAAAGATGGACATTCCCATTCTGCAGGTCAGCGGTTGGCTCGATCTCCACGTCAAATCCCTGTTTGCCAACTACGAGGCCATTCAAACAAACGGAACGGCACGAGCGCGACGGCAACAGAAGGTCGTGGTCGGGCCCTGGGTCCACACCGACCGGCCCGAGCCCAAGTACGGAGTGCTGGACTTTGGAGTGGACTCGGTCATTGACCTTTACGCCCTCTACCTGCGCTGGATGGATCGATGGCTCAAAGGGATCGAGAATGGGGTCGAAAACGAGCCTCCCCTCAAACTCTTCGTGATGGGGAGGAACGAATGGCGGACAGCCGAGAAGTGGCCTCTGCCCGACACGCGCTGGACTCCCTACTACCTGCGCAGTGGAGGCCGGGCCAACTCCCTGTTCGGTGACGGCCGGCTCAGCACTCAGAAAGGGGACGCCGAGGAGCCGCCCGACACCTACACCTACCATCCGGAGGATCCCGTTCCCACCCTGGGAATGGATCCCAATGGTGAAGTTGCACCTCTGGACCACCGGCCGGTGGAATGGCGGGACGATGTCCTGGTCTACACAAGCGAGGAGCTCAGTGAAGATCTCGAGGTGACCGGCCCGGTCCAGGCTCTTGTCTATGCTAGCAGCTCGGCCACCGACACGGACTGGACGGTCAAGCTGCTGGATGTTTTCCCCGATGGGAAGGCCGTCAACCTGTGGGATGGGATTTTAAGGGCCCGCTACCGGGAACCCCGTGCTGTCCGGACCGGGGTACCGGCACCGGGCCAGTTTGCCCACCCCAAATTGATGGAGCCAGGTCAGGTCTACGAGTTCTTCATCGAGGTCGGGGTGATCAGCAACGTTTTTCTCAAGGGGCACAGGATTCGGATCGAGGTCTCGAGCAGCAATTTCCCTCGCTTCGACCGGAATCTCAACAATGGCGGGAAGCTGGGAATCGATCCCGAAATCGTGGTGGCCCATCAGACCGTTTATCACAGCCGGCAGTATCCATCTCACCTGCTGCTACCGGTTATCCCCTGAGGATCACCGGATCGGTCTAAAGGTTGAAGGAGGCAGAGCTCTGGGGCGGCGACCGTTTAAATCCTCCCGGGAGCGCCCCAGAGCTCTGCCTCCTTCAACCTTGTAACAGCCGGGCCGCCAGCCCGGCCCTAACGTTCCCACCACTCACCACAGCCACCACCGGGCCCGCCGCCGGCACCTTGCCGCTGGCAAAGGCCGCCACCGCCACCGCCCCGGCCGGTTCGGGCATGATCTTGCCCTCAAGGACGAGGAGTCGAAAGGCCGCAGCGATCTCCTCCTCGCTGACCAGAACCAGGTCGTCGACCCGGCTCTTCACGTGCTCGAATAGGAACGGGTAGATCTGGGTCGCGGTCAGGGCGTCGGCCATCGTGTTCCACTGGTCCAGCTTCACGGGCTGCCCGGCCTGCAGGGAACGGTACATGGCCGGGGCTCCCGCCGGTTGCGCGCCGATCACTCGAACACTCGGCCTCTGAAGCTTGACCGCGCTGGCCAATCCGGAAATCAGACCCCCGGAGCTCACCGGCACGATGATGGTGTCGACCGTGGGAAGGTCTTCCAGTATTTCCAGTCCGACAGCGGCGTGCCCGATGGGCACGCGGCGATCGGTCCCAATGTGAACCGGGATCATTCCTCTCTCCCGGGCAACTTCCTCCACCACGGGTTGGCGCTTGGAATAGTCGTTTTCACACAGCACCACCTCGGCGCCATAACTTCTGGTCCTCTTAATCTTGAGAGGGTTCGTGTCCTCCGGCATGACCACAATCACCTTCGCCCCCAGCCGGCTGCCCGCGAAGGCGAAGCCCTGAGCGAAGTTCCCCGAGGAGGGCATCACGACTCCTCTCTTGCGTTCTCCAGCAGTGAGGGACTGGAGAATGTGAAAAGCAGCCCGTGGCTTGTAGGCCCCGGTGACCTGCAGGTTCTCCAGTTTCAGGAAGAGAGCCTCGCGGCCCAGTTCCTCCGCTCTCCTGGCCAGCGGAAGGATGGGGGTACGCCGCAAACCCGCGGGAAGTTGCTCCCGCGCCTCTAAAATCTCCGACAGGGTGATCAAATCAGTCATTTGGGGAGCCGCGTAATTCAATATCTTGGATCTCAATGGTCTTTCCGGTTGGGTTTCTTGGATTCCTACACCTCCCCTGGCTCTCTTGGAAAAACGTAGCGTGACTGGCACCCATATTGCTGCATCCTCCAGCAATATGAAATCTATTTCAACATTCTGATTGTTTTCTTTGCTTAGTCCCTGTAACGCGGTGTATTCTAAAGTGTATTCCAAGTGGAGAACGAATTTCCTTGCTTTCTAAGGTAAACAGAAACGTCCTTTGGGGCGCGGGCGAGGATGTGAGGATCTAAGGTCCGAGCATGAGCTTCGCAAGAGGTCTTTCTGACAGGAGTTTACAATGTCTCAAAAATTTGTGCAGTTTGGTCTTATTCTTTTAGTGCTGGCGCTGGTTCTGACCTCGGTCACAATGGCCCAGGTCAGCAACGGTGTCATCCTGGGGACGGTTCGGGACGCATCGGGGGGTGTGGTTCCCGGTGTTGACGTCGTGGTCACGGACGTGGCAACCGGCGTAGAACGTCCCGCCATCACCGGTTCCGAAGGGAACTACAGGGTGGTCAACCTGTCACCCGGAGAATACTCGGTTCGAGCAGAAATGCCCGGCTTCCAAGCGCAGCTGATCGAAGGCATCATTCTGCAGGTGGCCCAGCGAGCCCGTATCGATGTCGCTCTCGCGGTGGGAGAGGTGACCCAGGAAGTCACGGTACAGGGCACAACGCCCATCATCGAGACGGACAACGCCACCGTGGGAGAGGTGATTGACAGCAGGAAAGTGCTGGAACTGCCACTCAACGGCCGCCAGTTCCTGCAGCTGGCCACGCTGACTCCGGGAGTTCAGAAGACCAGCGTGGGGTACATGGAGTACAGCGGTGGCAGCATTTCCGCCAACAGCATGTCCGATCACGCCAACAACACGATGGTGGACGGGGTCATGAACCAGGAGAGCGGAGCGGCCCGCATGAACTTCTCTCCCAGTATCGACCTGATCCAGGAGTTTAAGATTCAGACCAACGTCTACGACGCCGAGTTTGGTCGCAGCGGGGGAGCCCAGATCACCATCCTCACCAAGCGGGGGAGTCTCGACTACCACGGGTCACTCTACATGTTCCACCGAAACGACAACCAGGAAGCCCGCAACTTCTTCAATCCGGGAGCACCCGGAGAGTTTCGCCGCAGCCAGTTCGGCGGCTCCTTCGGCGGGAACATTCCGGGGACCGACAAGCATTTCTTCTTCCTGAACTACGAGGGACAGCGGGCGGCCAGAGGGCTGACGGTTCCCATCAATGTTCCTTCGGCAGCGATGAAAGCGGGAGATTTCTCGGATATTGGGACCATCATCTATGATCCTGACACGCTGGATGAGGCAACCGGCCTGCGCCAGCCCTTTCCCGGCAATATCATCCCAGCCAATCGGATTTCCCCGCAGTCCCTTTACATCAATCAGTTTTTTCCCGATCCGACGCTGTCCGGCTTCACCGGCAATTTCATCGCCGGCGCCAACCGGATCAGGGACAAGGATCAATACTCGGCCCGCTATGACGGAGACCTTTCCGACACGGACACCATCACTTTCCGTTACACCTTCCAGGATCGGAAATTTCTGGAGCCGCAACCCAGAGGGAGCACGACTCCTTTGAATGATTTCCGTCAAAACCAGGATCTCAACGGCGAGAATCACAAGTTCGGCTGGACCCATACCTTCGGCTCGACCGCCGTCAACTCGTTCAGCTTCGGCTTCAGCCAGTACCACCAGATTCGAGACAATGAGGCGACGGTCGAAGGGCTTTACGTAGGTGGCGGCACTCGGGGATCGTTCACCGGGCCGGAATTCTTTGCCGGAGCAGGAATCTCGGGAGTCGATCCGGAGCGCCAGAAGGCCGGGATACCAACCATCGACATCAGCCACTGGCGCACCATTGCCGACGATACCTTTGCGCCCCTGGACAACCCTTACAACAACTATCAGTACTCCAACACCTTCAATAAAGTTCAGGGCAACCACTCCTGGAAGGTGGGTGTCGAGGTGATTCGCAACGCCATGGACATGGCCTTCGAGGCCAACAGCCGTGGAATCATCAGGTTCAGGCCTACCTACACCACGCAGGGCCCGGCGATAGCCGGGAATGAATTCAGCACCTGGGGCGACTATCTGCTGGGGGCCGTCAATGGCTCCTCTCTAAACGCCGCCCTGTTACAGCTGAATACGAAGCAGACCTGGACCATGTTCTTTGCCCAGGATGACTGGAACGTCAGCCCCGATCTGACGATCAACTTTGGTGTGCGTTACGAGCTCTGGAACCGCCCTTACGACTCCGGGAACAGGATCACCGGCATCGACGTCGTCTCGGGAGACTGGGTGTTTCCGGGATCGGTTCCAACCCTGCCCGGCACACCCGTGAACTCTGTGACCAATGACGCTGCTGGCTACGATCGCAGTCTCCAGAGAGGTCTGGGCCGGAACTCGGCCGAGAAAAACGACTTTGGCCCGCGCTTTGGATTCGCCTGGCGAATGTTCGGCGACAACAAGACGGTCCTGCGAGGAGGCTACGGAGTCTTTTACAGCTGGCAGGTTCTGGATATCCCCATCACCATGGGTCTGGGACGTCCCTTCGTGCCACCTGTCAGCATCGCGAGCGACCCGGACTTCCCGGCCGTCACGTTTGCCGAGCCCTTCGGGACGGATATCGTCCCGGCAACCGGAGGGAGAGGTCTAATTAACGACAACAACACTCCCTATCTGCAACAGTACTCGCTCAGCATCTCCCGGGAGTTGAGCCCCACGCTGGGTGCGGAGTTCGCCTATGTGGGCAATGCCGGCCGCAAGAACGTTTTCAACTTTTCTCTCAACAATCCTCTCCCCGGCCCGGAACCCACGGCAGAACGGCGGATACTGTGCGTGAATGGACTCTCCTGTGATCTGTCCGGAATCAGTGGTCCCGCCAACTGGGGCACCAGCAACTACAATGCCCTTCAGATCAAAGTACGGAAAGAAGTGGGGCCGGAAGGACTGATGCTGCTGGCGGCCTATACCTGGGGCAAAGCTATCGGCACTTCCGTGGCCGGCCCGCAGCTATGGGAACGCCAGCCCATTCGGGACTGGAACCGGGACTGGAAAGCCGATGCCGGACCCATTACCAAGTACGACGTGCGCCACCTTTTCTCTATCAGCGGAGTCTACGAACTTCCCTTCGGGCGAGGGAAGCCTGCGGGAGGTGACATGGGATATGCGGCCGATCTGATCGCAGGCGGCTGGAAGTTGGGAGGAATTGGCACCTTTCAATCTGGCCATTTCCTGACCCCTTCGGACTCTTTCAACCAGTCGAATGCCGGCGGCAGCCGTCCCAACCTTCTCTCGAATCCGAACGGACTCAGCCATTCCTCGAGACAGGCCCAAATCGACGGCTTTTTCAACACCGGTGTCTTCGAGAGGGCTGAAATTTACACCTTCGGCAACGCCGGCACCGGAACCATTGTAGGGCCCGGCCTGGCCTTGTTTGACCTGTCTCTTTACAAGGACTTTCACGTTGCCGAGGGGCATCGCGTCCAGTTCCGTGTCGAATTCTTCAATGCCTTTAACAACGTGAATCTCGGCAATCCGGGAACGTCCTTCGGGTCGTCCTCCTTTGGTGTGATCCGACGTGCCGGCGAAGCCAGGCAGATCCAGTTCGGCCTGCGCTACGACTTCTAATCACACCTGCCGCCGAACTCCATAGGGTGATGAGCGGATCTCACGATCGGCTCGTCGCCCTTTTTCTTGGTGGCAAAGGGCTACTGGTGCTGGCCTTCCTGGCCGCAGCTAAGCGAGATCCCTCCCACTTCCAAGATCTGGACGGCCAATAATCTTTCCAACCAGTTCAAGTCGTTGTTCTAGCTGGGTTTAACCCTGAGAGGCCGGATTGAGCGACCGCCATCCGAGAGCCTGTGGCACCCTTGTTGCGTGGGTTGCATTGCCAAATGTTGTTTCTTTTTTTTAGATGCTAATTGTTGCGGTTGCTTGACACCACGGTCGGATCTCACCATTCGCTCATCGCCTTCTCTCTGAATACGGTGTGCCGTGCGATCCTGGGTCCTTCTTCGGCTCCGATTCCCACGTGAGACTGGAATTCGGGGGCGACGACTCAGTGGTTCGGGAGGCGGCGCGCCGAATCGCCACCGCCGCCAGGGAATCACTTGAAAGGTCTGAAATTCGCTAACCTCAGAGCACAACGGGGAGAGCAATGTGGGAGAGGTGCTAAATAAGCCATCTAGATGGTGGCCAACATGAAAGATCTCCCTGACCAATAGGCACTCAGGCCGAAGTCTTTTTCCAGTCCTGAAACGCCAATGAGAGTGGGACCGTTGATCCAGGTGGCGGCCACGGAGAAGGCAATCAGCCAAGTGCCGGCGCGGCGTAAATGATGTAGATGACGTCTTGTTTCAACCACTTTTCGAAGTAGTCTTGGATCTCTTCGTCTTTCTGCTTCTGTGTTGTCTCTCACTGCGCCTGTGCTACGAGAAGGTACTGGAAAGAGGAAGAAAACCAAGAGAATGGGAATAAGCCTGACAGCTCGTATTTGAGCCTGAGGATAGCCGCTTTTCCGCTTCACCGTCAACCTCATGAGCCACTGTCCCACGAGGCACGAAGTTGTAGTACGATTGCTCGAAGAGATTCTGGTGAACAACGTGCACGAACCGATCCGGCAGGTGCGAAGCGTGCCCTAAACGGCCTGCCTGAAAAACCAGGAGGTGTAATGGGAGAGAAAAGACCGAACTCAGGAACGATCTTTTTCGGCGCCGGGAGCTGCTCGATTGCCCTCCTTCTAGGGCTTTTCCCCGCATTCGCCGGGGGGCAGACTGAAGCTGA
Source organism: Acidobacteriota bacterium (assembly GCA_965248635.1). Classification (GTDB taxonomy): domain Bacteria; phylum Acidobacteriota; class UBA6911; order RPQK01; family CBDAPI01; genus CBDAPI01. The sequence continues at coordinate 3,779,008 of OZ252114.1, forward strand.
GATTCCCGAATGGGTGGTCTACCCTGAAGAGGAGTGGATCAAGATTTCTCCGGCTGAAGCAGGCTTTGATGCAGTGCAGTTCAATTTGAAGATCTTGCTCAATGTGCTGGCTCAACCGAGGCCAGCGGCTTTTGCAGGCGTGGTCCCTGACCCTGAGAAATGGGGTGCCGTCCTGACCCGTGGCGGTTACCTGGTACACAGCTGGGGGGATCCTGAATACAAGTACCAGTCAGCCTCGTTGGGTAAGGATTTCACCTATGCGCTGGTCGGCCTTGCGGTGGAAGAAGGCCTCATCGAGCTGGACGATCTGGTCAGTGACACCTGGACGGGGGAAGGTCTGCTTTCGCATCCCCATAAGTACCTTGACCGAGGCTTTCACAGGACACTCACCTGGAGACACCTCCTCGATCACCAGGGCGGATTCGTACTCGAGAATGCCTACCACTGGAGACGGAGGCGGGGTGGCTTCGCATTTCCAACCGGGGGACGCGACTACTACGTTCCAATTCCCGAGTGGGCCAAATGGACGGGAGATCCTGTTTTTGATAACTACGCACATGCCGAGCCAGGTCAGTATCGCCACTACAGCAGCGGAGGTTACTGGCGCCTCGGCCAGGCCCTGACGGCACTCTGGGATCGGGACCTCAAAGAATTAATAGACGCGAAGTTGTTTCGTCATATGGGCATCCCGGCAGACAGATGGGATTGGATCCCTGGCAAGGTTCTCTCTGAAAGAAAGGATTTTTATCCTGCCATTCCCGGCTATGGCGAATACTGCGATCCACCCTATGAGGTGAACGGTCACGTCGTAAGGGGGGCGCCTGGGTGGGTGGTCATGAGCTCCAGCGATCTGGCACGGTTTGGTCTCTTGATCGCGACGAAAGGGATGACGAAAGGGATATGGAAGGGGAAAAGGCTGCTCGGGTGCGAGTTCCTTCCGGGCCGTGGATACGGAGTCGGGATCCATCAAACCAAAGGAGACCCCGAAACCTATATTGCGATTGGAAAGATCAATACTGATAAGCTGTCGACCTTGCAGGAGTTTAATGAATTGGTGCTGGGGCCTGCCAAAGGCCCCACAAAGATGACCCGGTAGTCCCCTTCCCGATGACTGGGGGCTCTTGCCTCCACCAGGCGTGGCTCGAAAGATCGGCCTTGAAGAAAGGAGCACCTAGCAGCTAGCTACATGAGGTATCCCAACTTGAAAGAACATAGCGTTATGGTCCTCCTCGTTTTGGTCGTTTTCGTTTCGGCTCCAGCGGCCCAAGCTCTCGGCTCTTCATCCCAGCCGAGCCGGCAATTCCAGGCTGGAGCCGCCACCAGCAATATCACGCCGTGGCTGGGGATCTCTCTGGCCGGCAGCCTCTATGACCGCCGGGCGGAACACATTCACGATGAGTTGCATGCTCGTTGCCTCGTCCTTGACGACGGCCAGATGCGAGTGGCCATAGTCGTCGTTGACAGCACCATTATCTCCCAGCAACTCTGGCTGGAGATCAAGCAACTCACCCAGCAACGAACTGGCATCCCGGTCGAACATATGCTGATGTCAGCCACCCACACACATTCGGCTCCGGCGACGGTCAGAGCCAACCAGATGGAGCCTGATGAGGACTACCTGCGGCTCCTTAAGGTGAAGATCGCCGACGGTGTCCAAGTTGCCATCAACCATCTTGCCCCGGCCAGAATAGGCCGGGGGGTTGGCAAGGTTCCCGAGTTCGTCGTGAACCGCAGATGGAAGATGAAGCCGGGAGCCCTTCCGCCCAATCCCTTCGGAGAAATCGATCAGGTTGTGATGCACCCACCGGCAGGCAGTCCCGACCTGCTGGAGCCAGCCGGTCCAGTCGACCCGGACGTTTCATTTATTTCGGTCGAGTCCCTGCAAGGCAGGCCGATTGCTCTACTGGCAAATTATTCATTGCACTATGTGGGAGTTCCGGGGGGCCACGTCTCTGCCGACTACTTTGGAGCCTTCGCAGATCACATAGAGCGTCTGTTGCAAGCCCAGCGTCAGGATCCACCTTTCGTGGGAATTCTCTCCAATGGCACGAGTGGAGATATTGGCTGGAGCAACCCCCGACAGCCCCGGCCTAACTCTGATCGGTATGATCAGGTGGATCGGATCGCCGGACTGGTGGCCGCCGAAGTCTTTCGAGTTCATCAGACCCTCGAATACCAGGACCGGGTATCGCTGGACGTGCTCAACGCCGAGCAGGAGCTGGGGGTCCGCCTTCCCGGTCCAGGCGAAGTCGAGCGAGCCAGGCGAATCGTGGCCCAGACAGAGTTTCCGCTTACCATTTCTCCCGGCGACAAGAACCGGGCACTGGAGCAATACTTCGCATTGGAAACGACCCTCGTAAGCCGGTATCCCGAGAGGCTTACTCGGCCGCTACAGGTCCTGCGCATTGGCGATCAAGCGATCCTTGCGATACCCAATGAAGTATTCGCAGAAACCGGTTTGGAGCTGAAGCGAAAGAGCCCTTTTGGCATGACCTTCACGATTTCCCTGGCGGGCGGAAGAAGTTATCTGCCCCCGCCCAGACACCACGCCCTCGGTGGTTTCGAGACATGGAGGGGCGAACACAGCTATCTGGAAGTCGAGGCCGAGCGCAAGGTCGTGGGCAAGTTGCTCGATATGCTCAAAACTTTGAAGTCTCGACAGCCTGAGAAAAACTCCGGGAATTGAGAAGGAAAACCAAATCCCATGACGTCCAGATCCAACCTGGTTTGGCCTGGCTCAGCAATGTTGCTCGTCTGGCTTGCTTTTCTTCTCCAGATTCTTGCCCAGCCTCAAGCCCTGGCCCGCGTCGACGACCTGATCCGATCGGGTAAGGTGGCGGAGGCTCGCTTGCTCTTGGAGTCAGAGCTGCAGTCGAGAAACGAGTCCCCCCGACTTTGGGCTTTACTGGGTTACGTGACGGTGCAGTTGGAAGACTGGTCGGCAGCGCAAGAAGCGTACCAGCGCGCTCTGGCCCTCTCACCCGATGACCAGAGTCTGCTCTTTGGACTGGCCTTCAGTCTGGCCCGCCTCGGCGAGCACGATCAAGCGATTGCTACTCTCGAGAGGAGCCTGAGTCTGGATCCCGAGAGCGCAGGTGTCATTTTCTTGCTGGGCCGCACTCAATTCGAGGCCGGGCTTTACGACGAGGCCATCCAGAACTTTGCAAAAGCGATCGAGAAGGAACCTGAGAATGAGAGCTTCTATCTGGACTACGGGCAAGTACTGATCGACGGCAGGGCATTCAAGCAGGCCGAGCAAATCCTTCGCTACGGCCTGGGACACGTGCCGGATTCGGTCCGGATGCACTATTCGCTGGGCCTGGCCTCTAAAGAGCAGCTCAAGTTGAAGCAGGCAGTAGAGGAGTTCCGACGCGTCATCCAACTCGACCCTGCCTTTCCCGACGCGTACCTACACCTGGGGAACACTCTCGTCGAGACCGGAGATTTGGAGTCGGCCGAAGATACCTACAGAACCGCCCTGGGGAGGAATCCGGAGGATATTGCGAGCCACTATTTCTACGGCCTCCTGCTGAGTCAACAGGGTCGCTTGAAAGAGGCAAAATCGGAATTCGAAAGCTGTCTGGTCCTGGATGGTAGCAACGCTCTCGCCCATGCTCATCTGGGGAAGATCCTTCGGGAAACGGCTGAACTGGAGGCAGCCGAGGTCGAGCTGAAAAAGGCCCTCAGTTTAGAGCCTGAGCTGAAAATGGCCTACTTGGAGCTGGGCCAACTTTATGCCCGGAGCGGTCAGAGAGGGGAAGCCCAGAAAGCATTTGCGACCTACCGGGAGTTGGAAAAGAAACAACAAAACGAGAAGCAACCGGTGAGGGCGCTGATCGTGAGGGACCCGTAGTGACGGTCCTGGGGGCCACGCTTCTCCTGCTCTTGGCTTCTGAGCCCAAAAGTCATGTCCTCTTAACGGATGTCAGTCGGTCGACGGGAATCGACTGGATTCATCGGGGAGGCCCCAGCCAGAGGACCAACATCCGGGGGCAGATTGGTAGCGGCCTGGCACTGCTGGACTATGACGGTGACGGCTGGCTAGACGTCTACTTCCTGTCGGGACAGGGGCCGTCGGGCCAGAGGGAAGGTAATCGTCTTTATCGAAACAATCGAGACGGTACTTTTGCCAACGTCACCCGCTCCGCCGGCGTGGCTTATCGGGGCTGGAGTATGGGCGCATGCGTCGGCGACTACAACGCGGACGGCTGGCCCGACCTCTATGTCACCAACCTGGGAGCAAACATCCTCTACCGCAACAACGGAGACGGCACCTTCGCGGATGTAACAGCCCAGGCGGGGATCGAGTGCCCCCATTTCAGTACCGGTGCCGCCTTCGCCGACTACGACCGTGACGGCGATCTGGATCTTTTTGTCTCCAACTACGTGGAAGCGGCCGACACCCTCACCCCAACGGGGGAGGACAAGTTGTGCGATTACTACGGCCTCAGGGTTCCCTGCGGCCCTCGAGGTCTAAGGGGAGAGCCTGATTTTCTGTACCGCAACCAGGGTGACGGGACCTTTGAAGACGTCTCAACCGCTGCAGGAGTTTCGGACCGGGAGCGATCTTACGGACTGGGTGTCACCTGGAGCGACATTGACGACGATGGAGACCAGGATTTGTTCGTGGCCAATGATCGAGGCTCGAACTATCTGTATTTGAACGACGGAAAAGGCAGGTTCGAAGAGAACGCTTTGCTCACTGGTGTGGCGGTTGGCTGGAATGGCCAGGCCCAGGCCTGCATGGGCGTGGACATCGTCGACTTCGATCTAGACGGCAGATTCGACCTCGTCGTGACCAACTTCTCCCGGGAGTTTAACGCCGTCTATCAGAACCTGGGCGGCGGATTCTTCTCGGACGTGTCTCAACGCTCGGGCCTGGGGCTCCCCAGCTTGCCCTTTGTGGCGTGGGGTACCAGGTTCTTCGACGTGGACAGTGACGGGGACCTGGATCTATTCGTTGCCAACGGCCACACTTACCCCCAGGTGGATGACAGCGAATCGGAGGAACACTATGCCCAACCCAACCAGTTGTTCCTCAACCTGGGAGGGGGCAAGTTTAAAGAACTGGCTGCCGGGGGGACCGGACTCGACCTGGTCCAGTGCAGCCGGGGAGTGGCTGTTGGTGACTTCGACAATGACGGCGATGTGGATGTGCTTGTCAACAACCTGGACGATACTCCCGCCATCCTGCGCAATGACACTCGCACAGCGGGACACTGGTTGAATGTCAAGCTGGTTGGAAACGCGTCAAATCAGCTGGCAATAGGAGCCCTTGTGACTGCTGTGGTGGGAAAGCGTCGGCTGCTTCAGGAGATTCGAAGCGGCGGAAGCTACCTATCGCAGAGCGACCTGCGCCTGCACTTCGGGCTGGGTCAGGCGAACCGCGTTGATCGGCTGGTTATCCGTTGGCCGGACGGGCAGGAACAGATCCTCGAGGACCTGCCGGGCGATGAATTCCTGACCGTATCGCAGGAAAGAGACTGAAAATCGAGAAACGCGAGAGGATTGACGGGCACCGGCAAAGGCAAAGGCAATGCGCTAAACTGGTACCCATACGTGAGAAGTACTTCCGTCCGCAAATAGGGTGACCTTTGGGGACGGGTCTTGCCAGACGAAGAGGAATACAAAGTGACGAAGCGAAGCGGAAGAGGGTTGGCTGGTGCTTTTGTTCTCATCCTCTCTCTACTACCCTTACCGCTGCTGCTGGCGGCGGCGGCCTCTCAGAGCCCCTGGTTTGTGAGAAACGATCCCTCCTGGGTGGAACAGCTATCGGCACCTCGCTACGAAATCAAGTTGGAGTACGACGTCAAGATTCCGATGCGAGACGGCGTCCTGCTGTCGGCCGACATCTGGCGTCCGCGGGCCGAGGGGAAATTCCCGGTCATCTTGATGCACATGCCCTACAACAACAACCAGAAATCCGATTACTTCATGGCCGATATGGTTGGGCACGCCCAATACTTTGTCCCCCGGGGGTTTGTTTTCGTGGCGACCGACACCCGAGGCCGATATGATTCCGACGGACAATCCTACATCTATTGGCACCGCAACTGGCGCGAGGGGAGGTTCGACGGCCAAGACGTCGATGATTGCCTGAGCTGGTTGGCCCAGCAGCCATGGCCAACGGGAAAGATCGCAATGAGTGGGGGCTCCAGCCTGGGATTTGTCCAGTGGCTGGTGGCTGCTTTGGGCAATCCCCATCTCGTCGCGATTGTCCCCTATGTCAGCCCCGACGACCACCATGACAACGTTTTCCCCCACGGCGCGTTTCAACTGTCTTCGATGCTTCACTTCTTTTCAGTGATGTACGGCCGAACCGTCAAAAGTACACTGATCGCGCACTTCTGGGACTGGGAGCGCTTGTACCGACACTTGCCGCTTCGCACCCTGGACGAAGCTCTGCTGGGCAAGCGGGATCAGCTCTGGCAGGACTTCATGGATCATCCCTTCAGTGACGAGTACTGGCGATTCAGCGTGGGCCACCGGCCTGGCCCCGGCCAAATGAGCCCGGGCAAATACCCCCGGGTCAACGTTCCCAGCCTCAATGTCACCGGATGGTACGACGTCGTCCAGCAAGCCACGATCAACAACTATCTGGGGATGGTCCGTTTCGGCCCCGAGGCCATTCGCGACAATCACCACCTGATCGTGGGCCCCTGGGGCCATCTGGTGGGACCGCGCCGGGTCGGGGATCTCGACTTTGGTCCCCAGGCCGACATCGATTTTCGTCCCATCGAGCTGCGCTGGTACGACTACTGGCTGAAAGGAGTCGACAACGGAATCATGGACGAACCGCCCGTCAACATCTTCGTGATGGGCGAAGACAAATGGCGTAGCGAACCCGGCTGGCCGCTCGATCGGGCTGAGGGGACGAAAGTTTATTTTCGCAGGTCAGGCCGGGCCAACAGCCGTTTTGGTGACGGTCGTTTGAGCAGCTCGACTCCTGCCCAGGAGCCTCCCGACAGCTTTGTTTACGACCCTGAGGATCCGGTTCCCACCTATGGCGGCAACGTCTCCATGCAACCCCGCACTTCGGGTCCTCGGGATCAACGAGCGATCCAGAGACGGGACGACGTTCTGGTCTATACGGGTCCCGTGCTGGAAGAGGACGTGGAAGTGACGGGAAGAGTGCTGGCAACACTCTATGCCGCGACAACCGCGCCAGACACGGACTTCACCGCCAAGCTGGTGGACGTCCATCCCAACGGCTACGCCCGGATACTGACCGAAGGGATCGTGCGGGGGCGCTATCGAAATTCCTTCGAGAAGGAAGAGTTTATTACGCCGGGGGAAGTCCTTGAGTCCACCATCGACTTATGGTCGGTGAGCCACGTATTCCAGAAAGGGCATCGGATCCAGCTCGAGATCTCCAGCAGCAACTTCCCGAAATACGACCGCAATCCGAACACGGGGCACAAGTTTGCCGAGGATTCCGAACTCCGGAAGGCCACCCAAACCATCTACCACGACAGCAGATATCCTTCCCACGTTGTTCTGCCGGTCGTGCCTCCTAAGTACTCCCTTTCATAAGTACGATAACGTTTGCGGATGGGTCTTGCGAGGTGAGGTTGCCAAGAGAGGGGCGCGAGTCGTGAGCGGAGTCTACTAGTGCCACGCCTAAGATCTGCTACCGGGAACTCGCGAACCTTTCGGCGGCGAAGGCCGAGAAAACCTGCGCCAAGACTTGCCATGCGTGGCCTTGGTGTTTCTGAGGACTCGGGCCGACAGGCCAGAGACCCCTTAGATCCAACCAAATCGGCTGTCAAGACTGAGGGAAACTACGACAGAGCTTCCTGGGTTCTTTTCTGGGCCCTGGCTTGCTTGTGGTTTGGCATGGTTTTGGAGGGGGCGGAGTCTAGCCTGAGGTTCGAAGACATTACAGCTTCAGCCGGCATTGAGTTCCGTGCCGAAAACGGGGCCAGCCAGGAAAAGTACTTGACCGAAACAATGGGCTCAGGAGTTGGATTCCTGGACTTTGACCGGGACAACCTTCTCGACCTGGTGTTTGTGAGCGGTGGAGGAAGCCCGGGCTCCGAGGGAGAAAAGGCGGACCGGCTGGCGCTTTACCGTAACCTGGGTAAGGGCAAGTTTGCCGATTCCACCGCCGGGGCGAGGCTGACTGGAGGTTTTGCCACCTACGGCATGGGTGTGGCGGCGGCCGACTATGATAACGACGGATGGACCGACCTGCTGCTGACTGGCTATCCGCGCTGCGTGCTCTTCCACAATAACGGTGACGGGACTTTTTCCGATGTCACCGCGGTGGCCGGGGTGGCCAACGAAGGAGAGTGGGGGACCAGTGCGGGCTGGTTTGATTACGATCGAGACGGCTGGCTTGACTTGGTCATTGCCAACTATGTGGGTAATTTTTCCTGGGACGATCCGCTTTATTGTGGTGAACACAAGCCGGGTTATCGGAGCTACTGTACACCCTATGTTTACCAGGGCGCCTCCCCCCGACTGTACCGCAACCTGGGGAAAGGTGGGTTCGAAGATGTCACGAGCACCTCCGGGATTCTGACAAAAGAAGGAAAATGCCTGGGCCTGGTGCTGGCCGATTTCAACGACGACGGTTGGGGCGACATTTTCGTAGCCAACGACGGGGTCCGCAACTTTCTTTATTTCAACCAGGGTGATGGAAGTTTCGAAGAAAGTGGGCTGATGGCGGGTGTAGCGTTGAGTGAAGATGGCCAGGCCGAAGCAGGAATGGGCACAGACGCCGCCGATGTGAATGGTGATCTACTCCCCGACATTTATCTCACCCACCTCCCGTCTGAGCTCAACCGGCTCTACTTCAACAATGACAATCAGATCTTTACCGATAAAACCTACAACGCCGGTCTGGGCAACAGCACACAACTTCATAGTGGATTTGGCACCAAGTTCGCTGATTTCGACAATAGTGGCAGGCAACACCTTCTGGTGGTCAATGGACACGTCAGCGATAACATCTCCCTCTACTACCCTGAGCTGAGCTATCGCGAGCCGATGGTTCTATTGGAAAACGACGGCCAGGGCAGATTCAGGGATGTGAGCGGTCAAGGGGGCGAGTTGTTTACGAGAAAGCTGATCGGGCGCGGACTTGCAGTCGGAGACTTCGACAATGACGGCCTCCTTGATTTTGCGGTAAGCCAGAATCAAGGGCCACCTTTACTGGTGAAGAATCGGAGCCATGGTGGACACTGGATCCAACTCAAGCTGCAGGGTACGGGCAAGAGCAACCGAGACGCCATCGGGGCCAAAGTCACACTGCTGGCCGGAGAAGTGAAACAGGTCGGGCAGGTGATGGGCTCGACCAGCTACTGTTCAGCTCAAGATTATCGTTTGCACTTTGGTCTCGGTAACCACATCCGGGTGGATCAGGTGCAGATTCGGTGGCCTTCTGGAAAACAGGACGTGTACCGAGGCCTTCCGGTGGATTCAATCGTCTCGATCGTGGAGGGAATAGAGCCTTCTTTCCATGCCCTTCAACGATGAGAGAATTGAGAGCGAACTTGGACCTATCTTCGACTCGGAATAATCGGCAGTGTGACGTGTGAGGGAAATTCGCTGTTGTGATAAATCTTTTGCCGAGCAACCACAAAATGGGTCTCCAGCCCAATGTTATCCGCACCGGTGTTCAAATTTCGCAGATAATAAGGAAAGTAGCTGCTGGAGATCTCTACTCGGATCCGGTGCCCTCTCTGAAAGACGTTCCCGGTAGTCCTCCAGAAATCGATAGTGTATTCGTAGACCCTGTTCGGCTCAATCTTGCTTAGTTTCTCTGCATCAAACTGGCCCCTCTTCAGCGGATTCCGATGGCGGGCTCGCATGACACCCTCGCCCAGGAAGGCAGCATATCCGTCCGGATGAACATCGATCAACCGAATCATCCAATCCGTATCTCGAGCTGAGGTGGCAGCATAAAGCTTGGCTTCGATGGGACCCGTTACCTCGATGTCGTGCTCCAAAGGTGGGGTCGAGTAGACCAGTACGTCATCTCGAATTGCGGGAAGGCGTGTGTCGACAGCTCCATCGATGTGACCGTTGGTAAAGGGAGCAGCTGGCGTGGGATCGGCAGGATCGTAGGTATATCCATCGAACGGCTCGTCTGCGGGTGGTCTTTTATCCAACCCTCCATCACCTTTCAAAGAGTTCGACTTCCCCCCGCTATGAAAATAGTACTTCGTCCATTTCGTTTGCGGTAAGGGCCAATCTTGCTCCGCATACCAGCGGTTGGGGCCCATCACAAAAACATAAACGGGAGGCTCATCGGTCACCCCGTTGTCGATTCCCTTTAAGAAATGATCAAACCACCGGCAGATGACTCCGTTCAGATCGATCACTGCGTCGGGACCGTAGTCAAATCCCGCTACCACCTGCTGATTAATGCCGTGTTGCCAGGGTCCAATAATGAGGCTAGGCCGGCGAGATTCCGTCGTCGCTCCGTACTGCTTCATCCCCCGATAGTTCATCGGTGAACCGGGATAGTTCGCATCAAACCATCCCGTGATGTTCAACGCAGGCACCGTCATCTTTGAATAGTTTTCTTTCCCCTGGTAGGAAATCTTACTCCAGTATTCATCCGTCGAGAGATTCTGCCGGATCCAGGTCTCAAACCAGGGCGCATTCGGCGCTCCTTTCACCTCTGGCATTTCGATATAAGGTAAATGCATGTAATCCTTAATACGATTGTTTGCGAACCCTCCATACGGCCCCTCAGCTATCGTCTGGATGGTGCGTCCAGCCATCATGCCAGCACCCCAATCCATGGCCCAGCAGACGAATATGCCGTTCTGATAAGGTCCATTCATGAACTGGTCGGGTGGAGCCACTTCCGGTGCAATGGCTTTCAAGGAGGGGGGAACCTGGCTGGCGGTCCACCACTGCGTCCACCCCAGATAGGAAGGTCCGGTCATACCTACATTCCCGCTGGACCAGGATTGTTTTGCCAGCCATTCCACCAGGTCATAACCGTCCTTCTTGTGTTTCTCGTCGAAGATGTCATAATCCCCTTCTGAATCATATCGGCCTCGCATATCGGAAATGGCGAAGACGTAGCCCCGCTGTGCAAACCACTTGGCTCGAGACGGTCCAAACCAGGATCCTCCACCCTGATTGCTGTAACCCGTGTGAGACAGGATCACCGGGAACCTTCCCGGAGCGTCGGGGCGATAGAGATCCACAGAAATTCTTACCCCGTCTCTCATGGATACCATATTCCCCAGCACGAACTTCGCTTCGTACTCTGGTTCAGAATACTTCCCCGGATCCGGTTTTTGGGCCCATGCCAACGTGAAAGTAGCAAGGCCCACAAGCAAAAAAGTCCAAATGATCCTTTGCACAGGTTTCATCACTCCTCCTTTACCTATTGCCCTACGGCTTTCATCCGAACCCGCCTGATTTGGGCAACGCGCCCACAGGGGATGAATTGAGAGCGAACTCCAGTTGGACCTATCTTCGACTCGGGATAATCGGCAGTGTAATGTGTGAGGGAAATTCGCTGTTGTGATAAATCTTTTGCCGAGCAACCAAAAAATGGGTCTCCAGCCCAATGTTATCCGCTCCGGTGTTCAAATTTCGCAGAAAATAAGGATAGTAGCTGCTGGAGACCTCTACTCGGATCCGGTGCCCTTTTTGAAAGACGTTCCCAGTATCCCTCCAGAACTGGAGGATGTATTCGTAGACCCTGTCAGGCTCAATCTTGCTTAGTTTCTCTGCATCAAACTGGCCCCTCTTCAGCGGATTCCGATGGCGGGCTCGCATGACACCCTCCGACAGGAAGGCAGCATATCCGTCCGGATGAACATCGACCAACCGAACCATCCAATCCGTATCTCGAGCTGAGGTGGCAGCATAAAGAGTTGCTTCGATTGGACCCGTTACCTCGACGTCGTGCTCTAAAGGTGGGGTCGAGTAGACCAGTACGTCATCTCGAATCGCGGAAAGGCGTATGTCGACAGCTCCCTGGATGTGACCGTTGGTAGCGGGAGCAGATGGTGTGGGATCGGCAGGATCGTAGGTATATCCATCGAACGGCTCGTCTGCGGGTGGTCTGGTATCCAACAGTCCATCACCTTTCAAAGAGTTCGCCTTCCCCCCGCTATGGAAATAGTACTTCGTCCATTTCGTTTGCGGTAAGGGCCAATCCTGTTCCGCATACCAGCGGTTGGGGCCCATGACAAAAACATAAACGGGAGGCTCATCGGTCACCCCGTTGTCAATCCCCTTTAAGAAATGATCGAACCACCGACAGATGATTCCGTTCAGATCGATCACTGCGTCGGGGCCGTAGTCAAATCCCGCTACCACCTGCTGATTAATGCCGTGTTCCCAGGGTCCAATAATGAGGGTAGGCCGGCGAGATTCCGGCGTCGCTCCGTACTGCTTTATCCCCAGATAGTTCATCGGTGAGCCGGGATAGGCCCCATCAAACCACCCCGTGATGTTCAACGCAGGCACCGTCATCTTTGAATAGTTTTCTTTCCCCTGGTAGGAAATCTTACTCCAGTATTCATCCGAAGAGAGATTCTGCCGGATCCAGGTCTCAAACCAGGGCGCGTTAGGCGCTCCTTTCACTTTTGGCATTTCGATATAAGGCAAATGCATGTAATCTTCGTACCGATTATTGGCAAAACCTCCGTAGGGCCCCTCAGCTATAACCTGGTTGGTGCGTCCGGCCATCATGCCAGCACCCCAATCCATAGCCCAGCAGAGCAATATGCCGTTCTGATAAAGTCCACCCACGAACGCGTCGGGTGGAGCCACTTCCGGTACAATGGCTTTCAAGGAGGGGGGTGCCTGAGTCGCTGTCCACCACGCCGTCCACCCCATATAGGAAGGTCCGGTCATACCTACATTCCCGTTGGACCAGGATTGTCTTGCCAGCCATTCCACCAGGTCGTAACCGTCCTTCTTGTGTTTCTCGTCGAAGATGTCGTAATCCCCTTCTGAATCATATCGGCCTCGCATATCGGAAATGGCGAATACGTAACCCCGTTGCGCAAACCACTTGGCTCGAAACGGGCCAAACCACTCACCCCCGCCCTGGTTGCTGTAGCCGGTATGCGTTAGTATCACCGGAAACTGTCCGTTCGCAGCCGGGCGATAAAGATCCACGGAAAGCCTTACGCCGTCCCTCATGGGAACCATGTTTCCAATGGTGCGTTTCACCTTGTACTTGGGCTCCGAATAACTGCCAGCTTCCGGCTTCTGACCCCACAGAGGGACCATCACGAAGCTCACAAGTAACGTGATATAGTAAGTTTTCCGCAGCAATCCCAACCGCCTTACCCGGTCCTTTCCTCTCTGTTGAGTTTATTTATGAACGGTTGACCTGCACACCGCCAGTTTGGCACGGTTATCAACCGTGCCAAACTGGACTCGATGGCAAATTCTGGTCAAATCTTGCTATTTTGAACCGTTCGGCACGCCAGATTGGCGTGCCCTACGGCTTTTCATCGACCCCGGATGATTTGGGCAACACGCCCTTAAAAGTTAAACCGCAGTCCAAATTGAATCTGCCGTGCGTCTCCTGAACTGCCAATCACGCCAAAGCCCCCCGTTCCGAAGGTAGTCCCGGGATTTCCAAAGTTCACCCTGTTGAAGGAGTTGAAGAATTCCACTCGGAATTGTAGCCACATGTCCTCATCGAGATAGATGTCCTTGTAAAGGGAGAGATCCCATAGCGCAATCCCTGGACCTTCGATGATGCCCACACCGGCATTCCCGAAGCTAAGGGCTTCTGCACCTTCAAAGACGTCTGTGTTAAAGAATTGCTTTCTCTTGTCGTCATTGCCAGAGTGGCTCCGATTGTTGGGATCGCCAGTGAGATTCGGCCGAGCTGCCCCGGTAGTGGATGTGTCGAAAATATTAGTAGGCGTCAAGGGACGTCCGCCCTGAAAGCTGGTGATGCCTCCGAATTTCCAGCCACTAACGATCTTGTCAGCTGCGCCGGTTACGTTGCCACCTAAAGGTTTTCCCTTCCCAAAGGGCAGTTCGTAAATCCAGCTGAGCGCTAGTATCTGACGCACATCAAAGGCAAGAGGGCCGGCGTCTGCTTTCCAGTTCCTGGTATCCCTGATGGGATTACCGCGGGCAGTGAAACCGGGTCCAGCCGTTGCGGTCCCTATCGCTTTACCCCAGGTATAGGATGCCAACAAGACCAACCCCTCTGGGCCGGCTTCCTTACGTAGTTTCACCTGCAGCGCATCGTAGTGGTTGGTGCCCCAGGTGGGAGTACCGCTCAAGCTGCCAAAGTCAGGAAAGGGGAGACGCTCAACAATGGGTTCGGTACCTGGAACAGGCTGGTTGAAGTTGAAGCCCATGAAAGTCTTCCGACCGGCGTTCCCTACATAGGCTATCTCCACACCCAGGCTGGAGGTGAGGGCATGGTCTAAGCTCAGCGAATACTGCTGGAGGTAGGGAGTTCTGGTCTCTTGTCCAAGCGCGACTATTCCACCCGTAGACGGCACTATGATGTCAGTTGTCCCGTAAGGATTCGCAAAGGTCACCTGAGGGACGTCAAGGTCACTGGAGATGTTGATGTTTGGTACCCATGGAAGGCCAAAAGCCATTGTCTGTGAAATATTCTGGGTCACCCAATTGTAAAAGACACCATAACCTCCTCGAAGAACCGTGCGGTTTGTTCCCAACATTCTCCAAGCAAATCCGAGTCGGGGAGCCAAATCATTTTTGTCTGTTCCCATCGCCATATTGCGTGAATAACCGAGTGATGCAGCCGGAACAGAATTGGGTGGTGTACCAGGTAAGGTCGGAACGCTACCTGCGAAAACAAACTGTTCTGTGGCCAAGTCGAACGCCACAAACCTGTCTTGTCTTTCGATGTATCGGTCCCAGATCTCGTATCGCAGGCCAAGATTAAGTGTCAGGTTCGGGCTAACCCTGTAGTCGTCATGGACGTAGAACATGTACCAGTTCTGCACCAAGTCCTCAGACAATTTATCGCCAAAGAAAAATGAGGAGGAAACCTGCCCGAGAAGGAAGTCGGCGAAGGCGTTGAACCGGTCACCTTCGGCACCAACAGAGGAGGTTGTATAACGGGGGAGAAAGGTAATTGCACCGCGGGTATTGGCATCGAATTCGACGGGAACCGTATGACGGATGATGTCGAAGCCAACTTTCCAGGAATGCTTGCCCATGTCTTTGCTAAACGTGTCCGAAAACACGAAGTTGTCCCATTTCGCTGTCGCCGGTGCGAAGGTGTCGTCAGCAATAGATTGCCAGCCACTTACGGCAATGTTCGGGATGCCCGACTTTTGCCTTTCCGGAGCGACCCCGCTAATCTGGGCATTCTCGAAGAACTCTGGCCCAGTGAGTGGGCCATGATTACCACTCTCTTGAGCAAATCCAGGCACGGTCGTCTCATTATCCGTTTTGCGGAAGAATCTACTGAAGCCGAAGTTAAAAGAGTTGAGCGTTGTGGGGTTGAATATATGCGTCCAACTGGCATTAATGTTGCGTCCGGGGACAGAAACATTCGTACCGAAACCCTTTACCGGAGGTACTTGAGCTCGAGGCCGCGGGTCCACAGAGGTATCGGTCTGGTCGGTATAACGAAAACTAATACTATCCTGATCCGAAAATTCGCGGTCGTAGCGGATCGAGAACTGATCACCATTATTTGTCTGGTTGGGGCTGCCTACAAAGTTGTTCACGACTCCTGCCAGTTGAGGCTCAGGCCAGAGCGTTCGAATGTACTGCGCTTGATGAACAATCCGGTTCTCGGGGATGATATTTCCAGGGAAGGGTAGGCGTACACCCGTAGCTGGATCCAGAGTCATGGGATCATAGATGACGGTTTCGAATCCGGAAAAATCGCCGGCTTTGAGCGCCGCCGTTGGAACGCTAACCGGGATTGTGAGTCCTCTCCCCTGGCGCTTTCCTTCGTACGAGAAGAAAAAGAAATCTCTGTCCGATCCAGGTATGGGTCCTCCGAAGGTGGCTCCGAACTGGGAACGCCGGAACTCTGGGAGCTCTCCTATCTGGAAAAAAGGGCGGGCGTCGAGATTGTCATTTCGGTGGAAGAAGAAGAGCGATCCATGGTAATCGCGGGTTCCGCGCTTCGTGATCACGTTGACCTGGGCTCCACCACTAAGGCCGAACTGGGCATCGTAGACATTCGTCTGTATCTTGAATTCCTGAATCATATCGAGACTGGGTGAGAAGTTTTGGCGACCGGCCCCGAATTCCGTGTTCACGACACCATCCATAATGGTAGTGTTGGCTCCGGCGCCCAGCCCATTCACGGTAAAAGCTCCACCAGACGATTCAAAAAGGAATGCCTGGCCCGTGAATCTCTGAGCTCCAGGAGTCAAGACGGCCAGTTGCAGAAACTGTCGGCCGTTCAGGGGCAGTTCCAGGAGCTTTTTACTCTCGATTACCTCGCCTATCGTCGCGTGATCCGTTGCGATGATAGGCTGGCCGCCAGTAACGGTAACTTCGTCAGTGACCTCACCCACGGCCAATGCTATTTCGATTCGTGCGATCTGGTTGACCTGGAGGACGATTCCCTCGACTGTTTGGAGCTTGAAACCGGGGAGCGAGGCCTGCACCGTATATTCTCCCGGCTGCAAGGAACCGACCCGATAGCTTCCTTCATTGTCGGTCGGAATGCCGTACTTAGAACCAGTCCGGACGTTCGTGACAAGAACGTCAACACCAGGAAGGCGCGCGCCGGTCTGATCCGTGACGGTCCCAACAATCGTGCCTGTCGTGATCTGGGCCAGTGTGACCGAGGTCAGAACCAGCGCCAGCACCAAGGCAATAAGACTAAATTCAACGGATTTTTGAGACATTGGCTACTCCTGTCAGAAAGACCTCTTAGAGGCACCTCCTCGGGGCCTGTTTCTTATCACCGCCGCAGGACGCTTCCTTGGATCTTAAAAAAAGAATCTACATATTCGGAGACAACATATATCATTGCACTAAATCGCGCAAGAGCGAAACCGATCACGATCTTACAAAAGGCAATAAGCGTGCCAGTGGCTCCATCGAGCCGGGCATCTCAATCGTCATCAAGGCGTAACCAAAAGAAAAACACCGAAAGCTGTGCCCAGGAGAGCTGCGTACGGAGCCAATCAGAAGGCTTCATTTTTTCTGGGGTTTTTCCGACTGCGTGATACCTTGACCCTGCACAATCGTCAAAAATTGATCTGCGGGAATTCTTTCGAACCTTTCCGGCTTCTTCCCCCCGGGCCAAAACACCTCGATCTGATCAACTTGCCTGGCCGAGCCCAGGCCGAAGTGCAGGCGAAGATCGTTCTGTGACATGAAGCTCGAACCCGACCGAACTTCGTTGACTTGTTTTCGCCCTCCCACTTGAAGCTCCACGCGGGCGCCTATGGCGCTGCGGTTGGCTTCAGTGCCTACCAGCTTGAGCGAGACAAAACGGTTGCGGTTCCCTCCTCGATTCTCCAACAAGCTGGGAGAATCCCAAATATTGTTAATGAAGAGGTCTACATCGCCGTCGTTGTCATAGTCACCTTTGGCCAATCCACGGCTGGCGAATCTCTCCGTAACGGGTGAACCCGCAGAGGTAGAAACATCTTCGAATTTTCCGCTGCCGAGGTTCCGGTAGAGGACCCGTCGTTCCTTGTAGGTGGTATCCGGAAAGTACTCGTTCACATCGGGGAACACGTGGCCATTGGCCATAAAAATGTCTGCCCAGGTGTCGTTGTCGTAGTCCAAGAACACGACACCCCAGCCCAGAAGATTCGGGTTGATTCCGAGGCCGGCTCGCTGGGTCACGTCTGTGAAGTTTAAGTTCCCGTCGTTGCGATAGAGATTGGGGGTATCTTCGCTGAAATTGGTCTTGACGAGATCCAAATATCCGTCGCCGTTGTAATCGCCGGCGGCCGTCCCCATACCAGCCTGCTCCCGGCCGTCTTCACGCAAAGCCGTCCCGGAAATGAGGCCGATGTCCGTAAAGGTGCCATCACGGTGGTTACGGTAGAGAATACTGGGTAGGGAGTCGACCGCCACATAGATATCGATCCACCCATCGAGATCCGCGTCAAGCGCGGTGACCGAAAGAGAATAACGCCCCCCTGTCGCCGCGATTCCCGATTCGTCTGACACTTCCCGAAAGCGGCCGTTTCCTTCATTGCGGAACAGCTGGTTTGTTTCCTTCTTGAGACCCAGCGGCCCGCAAAACACTGGAACCCCTCGCCAGTGACACACTCCTGGCTTGGGAGCAGTCTCCACTTGAAAGTCAACGTAATTCGCCACGAACAGGTCCAGGTTTCGGTCCAGATCGTAGTCCAGAAACGCGCAGCCGGTACTCCATCTACTCTCTCCGTCGCCCAGTCCGGCAGGCTCGGTGACGTCCGTGAAGGTTCCGTCACCGTTATTGCGATACAGAACATTGCGGCCCCAGTACGTGACGAACAGGTCGATATCGCCATCATTCTCATAATCGCCGCTACAGACTCCCTGCCCCCACCCTGAGCGTAGTAAACCAGCTTCGCGCGTCACCTCAGTAAACCGTCCTTTTCCTTCATTGCGGTAAAGGTGATTGGTAGGCTCTTCTCCTTCAGGAAAACCTTGTAGAGTACTGGCGTTCACAAAATAGGCATCCACATCACCGTCGCCATCATAATCAATGAGAGCCACGCCACTGCCCAGACTTTCAATGATGTAGTCGTTGGACTGCTCATCACCACAGATGAAAAGTGCTTTCAGTCCAGCTTCTTTTGCCACGTCGACAAAGGTAACCGGGTTCGCACCCAAGGTAACCGCAAGTGGACAAGTACTGGCTAGTAAGAGGATTCGCCTGGCGAGGCTGACCTGCATGCGCGGGTATTATAACAGTGATCGCAGAAGCTTCCCTGACGAAGCACCTCGGTTGATCTCGCGGTATTCCTCCAATATAATCAGTCGAGTTTTCTCGTCAGAGCCGGCCCGGGCGGAGCTCGGCATTATGTCACGAAATGATGGTCCCGAAAACATCTCGCGTCGCAAACTGTTGGAAATGTCGGGCCTCGGCCTGGGGACCATCGCCCTCACCAGCCTGCTAAAAGCCGAACAGGAAAGCCAATTCTACAGCGACCTGAAACCGCGCAAGGGTCCCTTTCCTGCCAGGGCGAGAGCCGTGATTCAGATGGTCCAGAACGGCGGCCCCAGCCAGATGGACCTGTTTGATCCCAAGCCCGAGCTGACGAAACGTGCCGGCCAGCCCCATCCGAACGGGGTCGAGATCCACCAGCCCAACAACGCCAACGTGCTGCTGCCCAGCCCATTTCAGTTCCGCAGGCACGGGCTGAGCGGTATCGAGCTGGGCGAGACACTGCCCCATTTGGCTTCGGTGACCGACGACATCTGCGTGATTCGCTCGATGCACACGGAGCACAACAACCATCCCGAAGGCCTGAACATGCTCCAGACCTGCCAAATCTTCCCCGGGCGCCCGGTGCTCGGAGCGTGGGTATCGTATGGGCTGGGTACGGAGAATCAGAATCTTCCCGCCTTCGTGGTGTTGCGCGACCCCGAGGGGTACTCGACGTATGGAAAGCAGCTCTGGACCAGCGGCTGGCTGCCGGCGCAGTTCCAGGGAGTGGAGTTCAGTTCCGGCGAAACGCCAGTGCGGCACCTGCATCCCACGGTGCCGCCGCCGCCCGGTGCACAGCGGGAGCGGCTGGACACGCTGGCAAAGCTCAACCGTATGCACCAAAGTCGGCACCCAGGCGAGTCCGAGTTGGAAGCGCGCATCCAGAACTACGAGTTGGCGGCGCGCATGCAACTGGCCGCCATGGAAGTGCTGGACATCTCCAAAGAGTCTGAAGCCACAAGGAAGCTGTACGGGTTGGACAATCCCGTCACCGCCGGCTACGGGGTGCGCTGTCTGATGGCGCGGCGCCTGGTCGAGGCTGGAGTTCGCTTCGTGCAAATCTATCCGGGTCCCGGGCAGCCCTGGGACCATCACTTCAAACTTAAGAAGACCATGCTCGACATCTGCGCCAAGACCGACCAGCCCACCGCCGCATTAGTGAAAGACCTCAAGAGCCGAGGGTTGTTGGACAGCACCATCATTCTTTGGGCCGGCGAGTTCGGGCGCTTGCCCACCACCCAGAACTCCGACGGTCGTGACCACAACCGCAACGCTTTCAGCCTCTGGGCGGCCGGCGGCGGCTTCAAGGAGGGCCTTGCCTACGGTGAGACTGACGAGTTCGGCTACAAGGCGACGGTGAATCGCGTGAGTGTCCCCGATCTGCAGGCTACCTTGCTCTACCTGCTCGGGCTGAACCACAAAGGGCTCACCTTCCGGCACGAAGGAAGACAAGAAAACCCAACAAACATCAACATAACCGGGGCCCGTATCGTGGCCGACATCGTGAAAAACCCACCTAAGGAGGCCTGAAGCCATGGGGTCTACTCGTCGGGTGAGTGAGCTGGCCTTGTTGGTTGTTCTGCACACGGTGAGCACCTTTGCTCAGCCCAGTTTCGAGCGAGACGTACGGCCCGTCTTCGAGGCGAATTGCTTCAGTTGCCATGGCGGAACCGTGATGTTAGGGCTGGATCTGCGAACGGTAACTTCGATCCTGCGTGGCAGTCATGAAGGTCCTGTGGTGGTCAAAGGATCGCCCGAAAAGAGCCTGCTTTATGAAAAGCTGTCAACACGGATGATGCCGCCCCCCGCCTTCAACATGAAGTTGACGGACGCGCAAATCGATAGCGTTCGACGCTGGATCGAGGAGGGCATGCCCTCGGACGAGGGGGCCGCCATTGCCGCCCAGACCAGAGAAGAGACAGCACGATTTGAAAAACTCGCTTTGCCCATCTTTAAGAGCCGCTGCTTCTCCTGCCATGGCGTGGCGAATCCCATGGGTGGCCTGGACCTGCGCGCGCTCGAGTCGGTGCTGAAGGGAAGCGCTAGCGGTCCCGTGATCTCCGAGCTGGGTTCGGACAAGAGCATCCTGATCCGGAAGGTGACCTCCGCCAGCATGCCTCCTCCGGGCGCCGGCGGCCCTCTCAGCAAAAGCGAGGAGCGCGCCCTGGCCCACTGGATTGATACCTCTGACTTTCGCCTGCTGCGCCCGCACGTCGATCGAACCACCTTTAATCAAGCCGAGGCGCCGGTTGTCCGGGAAAGCGACCGGCAGTTCTGGGCGTTCCGAAAGCCTGTAGCCGGGCCGGTACCGTCCGTTAAGAACCAGCGGCGCGTGCGCACACCGATCGATGCCTTTCTGCTGGTTCAACTCGAGGCTCAAGGCCTCACCTTCTCGCCGGACGCCCCCAGGTTGACCCTGATGCGCCGCGCCTGGCTGGACCTGATCGGACTGCCGCCCTCTCTGGAAGACATACAAGCGTTCCTCGCTGACAAGAGGCCACGCGCGTACGAACGGCTGCTTGACCAATTGCTCGACTCTTCCCACTACGGGGAGCGCTGGGGGCGCCACTGGCTGGATGCAGCCGGCTATACCGATGTGCTCTCCGGAAGTGTCGGCCCCGAGAGTGTGGCTGTGACCGACGGCATGTGGAGGTACCGGGATTGGGTGATCCGCGCTTTCAACCGGGACATGCCTTACGATCAGTTTCTGATTGAGCAATTGGCCGGCGATGAACTGGTCGACTGGCGATCGGCCAAGAAGTACACGCCGGTGATCCTGGACAAGCTGATTGCCACCGGTTATCTGCGTGCTGTTTTTGACCGCACTGACGCGGACATCGTCAATCTGATTGGAGAGCGTTACGATGTGCTCTTCCACCTGATGGAGAAAATCTCGACGGGGTTGATGGGGTTGACCATGGGCTGCGCCCGCTGCCACAGCCATAAATTCGATCCGATTCCGCAAAAGGATTACTACAGCATGCTGGCAGTCTTTGCCTCCGGCTATAATCCGGCCCACTGGCTTCAGCCGAAACACCGCTTCCTGCCGAGCGTCTCCAGGGCTGACCAGGAGGAGATCGAGCGCCACAACGCGGAGATCGATAAACCTGTCGTCAAGCTGAAGGAACAACTCGAGACCCTCCACCGCCCCTACCGGGAGGAGTTGCTCGAAACCAGGCTCAAGGAGATTCCGGAAAACATCCGGACGGAAACCAAAGAGGCTCTGGCCACGCCGGAAGAGGAGCGGGATGCGGTGCAGAAATTCCTGGCCGGCAAGTTCGAGGAGCAGTTGAGTATCGACACGGAAGAACTGATCAAGAGGTTGAGCGCCGAGGACCGGGCCACTCACGACCGGCTTGAGAAGCAGATCGGGATTCTGAACAGCTATCGCCGCTCCTGGGACCGCATCCAGGCATTGTGGGATGCGGCGCCCCCGCCCAAGATACGTCTGCTGCAGCGCGGAGAGGTGGAGCGACCTGGACCACGCGTGGAGCCCGGTTTCCTCGAGGTCCTGAGTCCGACCGGAGAGTTCACCGCGGTCAGGCCGGAGGATGCGAAGGGCGAGACCAGCGGACACCGCCTCGCTTTTTCACGCTGGCTGACCCGCGACGACCACCCGCTGACCGCTCGTGTGCTTGTGAACCGGGTTTGGCAGCATCACTTTGGACGCGGCATCGTGGAAACTCCGGACAATTTCGGCAAGCAAGGCAAACCCCCCACTCATCCCGATTTGCTCGACTGGCTGGCAGTCGAGTTTGTGGGCCAGGGTTGGAGCCTAAAAAAGCTCCACCGACTGATCATGACTTCAACAGCCTACCGGCAGTCTTCCGAGTGGCCGGCGGGCCAGTCCCCGGGGGCCAAATTGGATCCCGAAAACAGGCTTCTCTGGCGTATGAATCTGCGCCGCCTCGAGGCTGAAACCTTGCGGGACGCCATTTTGGCAGCCAGTGGCAAGCTGGACCGTCAGATGGGGGGGGCCCCGGTCGAGGGTCCTCTGCTGGCCGACGGCCTGAAAGAGATTCAGAATTTGTACGACGAGACCAGTCTGTCGGGTCCAGCCGAATCCGTCGGGATGTGGCGGCGCAGCGTCTACGTGTTGGCACGGCGCTACTTCCCCCTGGCTTTTCTCGAGACCTTTGACGCACCCATCCTGCAGACCAATTGCAACCGCCGTGTGAACTCGGTGTCGCCCCTGCAGTCGCTGACCCTGATGAACGATGATTTCGTGTTGGAGAACGCCCGAGCCTTTGCGGATAGGGTCAGCAGCCTTTCCCCTGGCAAGCCCGTCCAAGACACCATCAAAACGGCTTACTTATTGGCCCTCTCCCGGCGGCCGTCAGAGGCTGAGTTACAGATTGCGAGGTCGCATCTGGATCGCCAGGAAGAACTGTATCTGAAATCCAACGCCTCGGACGAGCAGGCTCGCAGAGCGGCGCTGGAAAGCTTTTGCCACCTGCTGTTCCTCACCAACGAGTTTCTTTATAACAACTGACGGTCCCCAAGGAGTGACGGTGATGTCGTGAATAGAATCTCTCAGCTCGCCGCGCGCGTGGTTTTCCGGTATTTCTTTCGAGCTTTTCGCTGGACGTGCTGTCTCGTCATAGTCTCGCTGCTGATTCCGCCCAGTTCTTTGGCCCAACCCGCGGACATGGAGAGAGCTTCCAAACTTGTCCAGGATGCCCAGCAGGCCGCGGCCCAACGGGACTGGGAGCGAGCCATAGGGCATTATCGGGAACTGGTTGGACTCGGTATCCGGTCCGTGGGGTTGTTCTTGCAGCTTGGTCTGGCCCAATACCAAAACGGCGATTACAGTGCGGCTGCCTCGAGTCTGCGAGAGGTCCTGAAGCTAGAGCCGGAACTCCCTGCGGCCGAAGCATTCCTGGGACTGAGCGAAGCGGCGCAGGGAAATATGGATTCGGGCCTCCCGCTGCTTGAAAAGGCCTTTCGGTCGAATGATCCGGAGATCAACCAGGAGTTGAAGCTCTTAATCGGGACTCGTCTGGCAAAAGGCTATTCTAAAGTGGGCCGTCTGACCGATGCACAAGTCGTCTATCTGGCGTTGTTGAAAGAGAATCCCAACGATACTGATCTCCTGTACCATACTTTCTGGCTTCACCTGCGCCGTGCCCGAGAGATCATGACGCAGCTGACGCTGACTGCGCCCGATTCCAGTCGCACCCATCAGATGCTGGGTCAACTCCTTTCCCAAAGGCAAAACTACAGTGGAGCCGCAGAACAATTCCGGTTGGCACTCAAGGCAGATCCCACGGCTCCAGGGCTGCACTATGAACTGGGGAAGGTGCTTGTGCATCTGGCGGGCCCGAACGCGCCGGAAGAGGCGAAAAAGGAATATCAGGAAGAGCTGCGGCTGAATCCAGGCCATCCCGCAAGTTACTATCAGCTGGCAGAACTCGAGCTGCAGAGTCAGCAGCTGGAGAACGCCGAGAAGCTTTACAGCAGGGTGCTGGAATTGGAGCCGCAGTTTGCCAACGCCCTGGTCGGTCTTTGTAAAATCTCCATCAGGAAAGATGGTCTGCAGGAAGCCGCTGAGTATTGCGAAAAGGCGGCGGCGGCGGAACCCGACAATCTGCAGGCCCACTATCTTCTTTCCCGAGCTTACCAGGGGCTTGGGCGAACCGCGGAGGCACGAGCTCAGCTAGAGCTGTTCGAAAAACTGCAAAGCCAGGCAAGGAAAGAAGTGGATTACATAAGACAGGCGAAAGTTGGCGTTCTGCCCAATCACTAGTGTACTGTCCGGGAAGTTCACGGTGTTAATTCGGGATGGATTTTCGTCGCCAGTGAGGCGCGCGACGCAGGAATGCCGGGAGTCTTTCGAGGTAGCGCAACAAAGCTGGCGGCGAAAAGACGCCCGAAGTAGCGGCGTGAACTTTCCGGACAGTGCACTAGCAGAGCACGCCAAGCTGCGCGAAGTGTTGATCCGCTTCGGTGTTCCCACGGTGACTTGGTACTCCCTTTCATAATTGCAGCTTCAGAGGAACTCTGATGATGAACAGAATGTGCCTTCTTCTTTCGATTCTGAACGCCGGTTTGATGGCTGAGACAACACACTGGAAAGCAGGTGCCGCCAAAGTGCCTATTACGCCCTCAAAGTCCATCTGCATGTGGGGCTACATGGGGGTCCGGCTATCCGAGGGTCAGGTACACGACATTCACACCAAGGCTCTGGCAATCGAGGATCCGCTGGGCAACCGAGTGGTGATTGTGACCATGGACTTGGCCGGCTTTGAGTCGGAGATGGTCAAACCAGTTGCAGCCCGGCTGCAACGGCGGTATGGACTCGACCCGAAGCAGCTGGTTTTCAGTGCCTCGCACACCCACACGGGACCCCTCGTGCGCCATGTCCGCCGCCCCATCGAATTGATGTACGATCTGAACTCGGAGCAGAGAGCTGAGGTTGAGCTCTACACCCGATCCGTGGAGGACCGGATCGTAGAAGCTGTGTCTTCGGCGCTGGAAGATCTGGCTCCCGCTCGACTCTCTTTCCACCGGGGCCGAGCGGACTTCGCGGTCAGTCGCCGCTTGCCCACTCCGAGCGGTGTCAAGATGGCTAACAATCCAGAGGGCCTGGTTGATCACGAGGTGCCTGTGCTCAAGGTTTCAGCCGCCGACGGAGAGATCCGTGCAATCCTTTTTGGTTACACCTGCCATCCCGTCACCCTGAACGCTCATCAGATCAGTGGCGACTACGCGGGCTTCGCTCAGGACGAGCTGGAAGCCGCTCGGAGGGGAACCGTGGCTCTTTTCGTTCAGGGTTGCGGCGGCGATTCCTGGCCCAACGAGCGGGGTACCTTGGAGTCGGGTCGCAAGCACGGAAGGACTTTGGCCCAAGCGG
The DNA here is from genome assembly GCA_965248635.1 of Acidobacteriota bacterium. Lineage (GTDB taxonomy): Bacteria > Acidobacteriota > UBA6911 > RPQK01 > CBDAPI01 > CBDAPI01. Next base: position 3,804,690 of record OZ252114.1, read on the forward strand.
TTTCCGAGGCGCTGGCGCTGAGGGGCACACCGGTCAGGGGAAGCCTGGCCACCGCTCGCGGCGAGGTTCGCCTTCCGCTTGCGCCTTTGCCGACCACAGAGGAATTCGAGAAACGCTTGCAGGATGAAAAGGATGACGTGCGCAAGCACGCTGAACACATGCTTTCTCAGATCGAAGGCAATGTGAAGCTTGTGACCCACTGTCTGTTGCCGGTGCAGGCTATTCAGATGGGGTCTTCGCTGACGATGGTGGCGCTGGGAGGAGAGCCAGTTGTAGACTACGCACTCCGCCTCAAACGAGAATTAGGCGATGGAACCACCTGGATCGTCGGCTACACGAATGACGTAGCCTTCTACGTTCCATCCGCGCGAGTGCTGAAAGAAGGCGGATACGAACCGTATCTTTCCCAGCTTCTGGTAGGCTTACCTGGGCCCTTTGCACCCGCGCTCGAAGAGATTCTGGTGAGCAAGGTGCACGAACTGGTCCGGCAGGTGCGAAGCGTGCCGTAAACGCCCAAGAGATTCTTTGCTTCAGGGTTGTTCTTCATGCTTCACATCAGTCGCTAGTGCCCCAAAAGGTCTTAATGACTCGGTACGGTGGCTTTTCCGTGAGTAAACTGACAACAATCATCGCTAGCGCTGCCAGTCCGATAGACCACGTCACGTCATGAAAAGCCAGCAAGTTCGGATAAAAGGTCGCAATTACGAAATATCCCGCGGTTCCAGTGCAAATCGAGGCGACAGCGCCCTTGGCATTAGCTCTTGGCCAGTACAAGCCAAAGAGGAGTGGAACCAGAAAACAGGAGGCCAATCCGCCCACTGCATAGAAGACAATTGACTGGAGAAAAGGTGGACGACTGAGAGCCATGAAGAAAACTGCCGTACCGAGGATGAAGGTAATCAGGCGGTCCAAGACTGCCCTGCCTTTCAGAGAAACTCTCCCACCAAGCGAGTCAACGTATATGTCTCCGACGAGACCACTGCTGCATACCAATAACATGGAAGAGACTGTGGACATGATTGCAGAGAAAGGCGCTGCCAGGAAAATTCCAGCCCAAAAAGGAGGGAACAGTGCGGTGATGGTTTGTGGGATAACAGAATCTGAGTCCTCGATGTCAGGTCCGAGTACTACGTTCGCCATGACTCCAGCGAACATCATCATGAATGTAAGGAAAAACATGATGATTGTGCTCAGCACGATGGCATGATGCAATGCTCGACTATCCTTAAAGCTCAGGGCCCTCACCGTCGCGTGGGGTAGTCCGATCAGACCGATGCCGATGAGTATCCACCCTGTCGAAATAATGGTCCGCCAACTATAGGAGTGTCCGGCATCCGCCGATACGAGTCGAGGGTCTAGTTCGATCAGCCGTGCCATCAGCGGTGCCATACCTCCGCCGTAAGCGACGATAGCGAAGAAGAGTCCGCCGACGCCAAACAGCATGAGTGCCCCCTGTAGGGTATCTGTAAGGACGACAGCTTTGTAGCCACCGATTGAGGTGTATGCAACGGTCGTAAAAACCATGAGGACGAGGGCGATTCCGTAGGGGACGCCGGCGATCGTTTCAAGAATGAGGCCACCTCCTATGAATTGGGCCGACATGTAGAAGGACAAGAAAAAAACCATGATTGTGGCGCTTGCGCCGCCGATGAATGGATGGGGAAATCTGGCGGCTAACACCCTGGGGACGGTATAGGCTTTCGTCCTTCTCGCCACGATAGCGAACTTCTTGCCAAGTACACCCAAAATGAGTAGGGTCGAGCCAATTTGCCCGGACGAGATGACTAGCCAGACAAAACCGTCTCGATATCCGAGTGCCGGAGCTCCGAGAAATGTACCTGCACTCACCATGGATGTGGTAAGCGTAAATGCCAGTACAATTGGACCCAGATCCCGGCCTGCAACATAGTACTGGGCCTCAAAGCGCTCCAAAGAAGTTTTACGCAAGATGCGATGGCTGTAAAAGCCGATGAAGAGATTGATGCCTAGGTAGACTAGGAACGGCGCAACTACGTACCAATTCATCTCAGGAATCTGAACTTTCCAAGTCATCTAACGGGATGTCTTGAAAGACGTATCGCAACAGGATGAGTACGGCGACTAAGGACACAACCTGCGTGACCAAAATCCCCCAGAACATAAAAGTGGGTAGTCCCCAGATAAGTGTGCACTCCTCTGTTGGTCCAGGAGTTGTGAAATACATTATGAAGATTGAGACCGCTGCAATAAGGACATACAGCGACAAGCAAATCACTGCCTCCTTAAGGCAAATCGGAAAGCGCCAGTCCCCCTTAATGCCGTATTCTCTAAGTAGGCTGTTGCCTTGTTTCAGGTTCATGTGCAGAAAGGACGGGCCTGAGTCACTTACCTAAAAGGGCTCAGCGAACACAGGTCAGCGTCTATCGCTCCAGATGGACTATTTCGAGCCGCTGTTCAATAAATTGGATTATGGATTCGATACTTTCCAGCGGTGCTTCCGGGTCGTCAATCGGCGAGAGAAATTTCCCGCTTGATGGATCGATTTCAACCGGCCCGTATCTGGCCGGTGTTGCGCCATTTAGCAAGGCATCGAAAACATCGCCTTTGCTGTAATGCCAGAATTCAAAAGGATAGGCCACAAAACCGTGTCGCCTGAATACCTCAGTGATCCGCCTGCGGTTGCGCCTTGCGGTTTCAGACACGAATGGAGATTCCATCGGAGTTAATTCGGACAACTCGAGGTAGGAAGCGCCGCGATCAAGCTCGTTTCCTGTGGAGCGGTCAAGAATTGACACGTCGATTGCCGTACCGCTCATATGGGTACCCGTCTTTGGGACAGTGGCGCATAGTACTGAGAGTCGTTGATATATAAACTGTCCTGGGGGCCGGGTTTCACCGAGTTCCCAGATAACCTTCCTGATGACCGTATCCAGAACTCGTGGGCTCTTAAAAAGACTTGATTGTATCTCTCTGGTCCGGAAGCAATCTTCAACTCTTAACACGAGACCCATCTGGTTGAAATCTCGGGCAACCGAGATCAGATCTTCCGCCAATGTGGCACGCATGTAGGGGAGTCTTGGAAGTTGCCTCTCATGCTTCTTTTCTGACATCTCGAGCTCCACGTTGGCCGATTTAGCTACTTCTTGGATAGACAGCAGAGGCTCAAATGTTTCCTCGATCGGCACATCAAGAACTGCCTTCATAAACTTGAGCGCCCTGTCCATTTGGTTCTTCCAATACTTTCTTCTCTCAGCTTTCCGGTTTGACTGCACAGGGTCCCCACTTTCTACTGAAATATTCCTTCAGAGCCATGGATCAACAAAAGCTGTCGACAAACTAGTCCAGCAGACCAACATTCAGACATACTAGTGCTCGTACTTTGAGATAGCCAGTATAATGACCGGAATGGAGAGAAAACCACGACTGGACCGTTTCCTGTTCTGTTTGGTCTGGTCGCTCGCCTCAGTAGTGAATCCCGTGGCGGGCCAGGACACAGACTTGCCGCGTGTTGAGTTCAACCGCGACATCCGGCCGATCCTGTCCGACAACTGTTTCACCTGCCATGGCCCCGATGAGCGACAACGCCAGGTAAACTTGAGACTGGATACCCGGGAAGGAATCTTTGCCGAGCGCGGCGGCTATCGGGTGGTCGCACCTGAGAGTCCAGGCGAAAGCCGACTCCTGCAGCGCATCAGCGCTGATACAGAGGCTCAGCGTATGCCTCCTTCCTGGTCTGGCAAGCAGCTGACTCCTGACCAGATCGATCTCATCCGCACCTGGATCGAGCAAGGGGCGAAATGGCGTCAGCATTGGGCCTTTTCTCCCCCCCAGCAGCCACAACTGCCGCCAGTAGGAGCCACGGATTGGCCCCGCAACGGGATCGATTATTTCGTTCTCGCACGCACGGAGCTAGACGGGTTGAAACCATCACCGGAGGCGGATAGGGCAACTCTGATTCGGCGTGCCACCCTCGACCTGACGGGTCTCCCGCCCACGCCTTCGGAAGTCGATGCCTTCCTGAACGATCAGTCGCCTGATGCCTACGAAAAGCAGGTCGAACGGCTGCTGGCGTCACCCCGCTACGGGGAGCGCATGGCCTGGCCCTGGCTGGAAGCGGCCCGGTACGCGGACACCAACGGCTACCAGAGTGACGGAGAGCGCTATATGTGGCGATGGCGCGACTGGGTCATCGACGCCTTCAACCAGAATATGCCCTTCGACCAGTTTACGGTCGAGCAGATCGCGGGCGACATGCTGCCCGCCGCCACGCTCGATCAGAAGATTGCCAGCGGTTTCAATCGAAACCACAGCGGCAACGGTGAAGGCGGGATTATCCCCGAGGAATACGCTGTTGAATACGTGGTCGATCGGGTGGATACCACCTCCACAGTGTGGCTTGGCCTCACCATGGGCTGCGCCCGCTGCCACGACCACAAGTATGACCCGATCACTCAAAAGGAGTTTTATCAGCTGTTTGCCTTCTTCAATAACGTGCCCGAAAAAGGAGACGCCAATAAACACGGAAACTCTCCCCCCATGATCAAAGCTCCCACTCGGGAGCAGCAGCGTGAGCTGCAGGAACTGGAACGGAAGCTGGCCGGTGCCGAGCAGCATTTCTCCGATTTGAATTCAGAAATAGAGCCTGCACAGACGAAATGGGAGATGGCCCTCCCCCAGAATCAGACTCTGGACTGGACCATTACCCGCGGGTTGGCGGCCCGTTACTCCCTGGACGGCAAACTGGACGGCAAACTTGACGGCGAGTTGTCGGAAAGGCCGGAAGACTACCCCGGAGCACAATTCCTGGAAGGTGAGGCCGTCTTCGTTCCCGGTCGTCTGGGAGACGCCGGCGCTTTCGACGGCATGCGCTTCATTGATGCCGGAGACATCGGCCAGTTTGGCTACTTGGACAAGTTTTCGCTGGGAGCATGGATCTATCTGACCGACTCCTCAGGCGGCACGATCCTGTCGAGAATGGACGATACGGACGAATCCCATGGTTACAGTCTCGAGGTCAGGGAAGGCAGGATTCACCTGACCCTGTCGGTCCGGCGTTTGGACGACGCCCTGTTGGTGCAGACCGCGGAGCGCCTGGCTCCGGAGCAATGGCACCATGTGCTGGCAACCTACGACGGTTCCCGCCTGGCCTCCGGTGTAACCCTCTACGTCGACGGTCGCGCGGAGAGACTCGAGGTGCTGTTGGACGATCTGAACCAGTCGTTCAAGACCGAAGAACCGCTGCGGATCGGTGCACGCGGGGGTCCTGAGAAACGTTTTCACGGCTATGTCGACGATGTGCAAGTGTATTCCGTCCAGCTCGAAGCCGAAGAGGCGGCGATCCTGGCGACGCCCGAGTCCATAGATGAAATCGCTGCCGTCTCCGTGTCCGACCGAACTCCCCAGCAGGCTACCAAGCTCCGTCGCTGCTTTTTAGAGCGATACTCCCCGCCGTCAATTCGCAGAGCCTGGCAGGATCTCATCCAGTCGCAGGTCCACAGGGACGAGTTCTTCGAGCAGATACCCACCACTATGGTCATGGCGGAGCGAGAGCTTCCCAGGGATACGTTCTTTCTGAACCGGGGCGAGTACGACAAGCCGGGCCAGAAAGTCACCGCCAATGTGCCGTCGGTTCTCCCCCCCCTTCCGGCCTCGCAAAAGAAAGATCGGCTGGCCCTGGCCCGGTGGCTGGTCGACCCGGCCAATCCCCTGACGGCGCGGGTCACCGTCAATCGCCTCTGGCAGACGTATTTCGGAGCCGGGCTGGTCAAAACGGCTGAGAACTTCGGCACGCGGGGTGAGCCGCCGACTCATCCCCAGCTTCTGGATTGGCTGGCCACGGAGTTCATTCGTAGCGGCTGGGACCTGAAAGCCCTCCACAAGACGATCCTGATGAGTGCCACTTACCGGCAGACCTCACGGGCAACCCCGGTTACTGAGAAGATCGATCCCGCAAACCAGTGGCTGGCTCGAGGCCCGCGGCTGCGACTGTCCGCCGAGATGATCCGTGACCAGGCACTGTTCTCGAGCGGTCTTCTGGTCGAGCAGATAGGCGGTCCTTCGGTTCGACCCTATCAACCGCCGGGACTCTGGAAAGAGCTCTCCGACTCCGGGGGTTACACGCAAGACTCTGGGGAGAGCCTTTACCGGCGCAGTCTTTACACGTTCTGGAAGCGGACCATTCCGCCTCCCTTGCTGGGCACCTTCGATGCGGCCACCCGGGAGACCTGCGTCGTCCGGGAGACTCGTACCAACACGCCTCTTCAGGCCCTCACCCTGCTCAACGACATGACGTTCGTGGAAGCCGCCCGGGTCCTGGCCCAGCGCATGCTGAGGGAAGGAGGAACCACGGCATCGGATCGGATCGGTCTCGCTTTCCGTATGGTCACGGCGCGCAGGCCCAATCCACGGGAACTGGAAATCCTGCTCGAGGGTCTGGAGCACCATCTGGGGAACTATCGAAAAGATCCGGGTGCGGCCCTCGACCTGACCAGTATCGGGGAAACCCCTCGGGACGAGAAGTTGGAAGTCACTGAACTCGCGGCTTATACTGCAGTGGCGAACTTGATTCTGAATCTGGACGAGACGGTAACCAAAGAGTGACCATGAACCCGCTCCTGGAAGAACCCCTATTGATGACCCGTCGCCATTTCTTCGGACTCTCGAGTGTCGGCATCGGCGCGGCAGCACTCGCCACCCTGCTCAAAGACAATCTCTCGGCCTCCACGAGGACGGGTGGGTTGTCCGGCCTTCCCCATTTCAAGCCCCGGGCCCGGCGTGTGATTTATCTGTTTCAGTCCGGTGCTCCCTCCCAGATGGATCTGTTCGACTACAAGCCGAAGCTGGATGGGCTGGTCGGCGTCGACCTGCCCAGCTCTGTGCGAATGGGACAGCGCCTGACCACCATGACTTCGGCCCAGGAGCGCTTTCCTATCGCCCCATCCCAGTTCAGTTTCGCACAGTACGGGAAGTCCGGAGCGTGGGTGAGTGAGCTCATGCCGCATGCGGCAGAAGTGGTCGACGACCTGTGTTTCATCAAGTCCATGTACACGGAGGCCATCAACCACGATCCAGCCATCACTTTCTTCCAGACCGGAGCCCAGTTGGCCGGGCGGCCCAGCATTGGAGCCTGGCTGTCATACGGACTGGGAAGCGAGAGTCGCGATCTACCAGGTTTCGTCGTGATGGTCTCGCAGGGCAGTGGGAGAGTCGGGCAGCCTCTCTACGACCGATTGTGGGGCAGTGGCTTCCTGCCCACCCGGTATCAGGGAGTCAAGTTTCGATCCGTCGGGGATCCCGTTCTTCACCTCTCCAACCCTGCGGGCCTCAACGAACGGACTCGACGACGCATTCTGGACGATCTGGTCGAGCTCAACCAGCTGAAGCTTGGCAAATTCGGAGATCCCGAAATCGCCACCCGCATCGCTCAATACGAAATGGCGTATCGCATGCAGACTTCGGTACCCGACCTGACGGACCTCTCCGACGAACCCGACCACATTTTCGATCTCTATGGTCCTGACTCGAGGATACGGGGGACCTATGCTGCCAATTGCCTGCTGGCTCGGCGTCTGGCGGAACGCGGGGTGCGCTTTATCCAACTCTTTCACAGGGGGTGGGACCAGCATTTTTTCCTGCCCAAGCAAATCGCCCAGCAGTGCCAGGATACCGACCAGGCCACGGCAGCCCTGATCAAGGATTTGAAACAGCGTGGACTGTTAGAGGACACGCTCGTCATCTGGGGTGGAGAATTCGGCAGGACCGTGTACTGCCAGGGCCGCCTAACCCAAGACAACTACGGTCGGGATCACCATCCACGCTGCTTTACCATGTGGATGGCCGGCGCCGGGGTCAAGCCCGGCATCAGCCATGGAGAAACCGACGAGTTCAGCTACAACATCACCCGGGATCCCGTGCACGTGCACGATCTGAATGCCACTATCCTGCACTGCCTCGGAATCGACCACCAGAAACTGACCTTCAAGTTTCAGGGTCGCGACTTCCGGCTTACCGACGTGCACGGCCAAGTAAAAAAAGAGATTCTGGCCTGAGCCACGTTTCTTGGAATCAATTCACCTGTTCGAGAATTGCAAAGTCACCCGGATTCCAGGCTTGGGCAATGACATAGTAGCGCTGGCCGATCTTGCGCAGAACAGCGTTGTGGATGTGCTGAAAGTTTTCCAGGCCCAGCTCTTCCTTGATCAGGATCGTGGACACGACCCTGCCGTCGTCCAAGATGTAGATAGGGGCGCCGATGCCTCGATTGGGACCGTGGAGACAACCTACGATCGCTAAGTCACCCGTATAGTCGATGTCACAGGGGAAGGAGCCGATCGGCAGGTGCCAGGTCGAACGATAGTGCCCATGTCGAGTGAAACGGTCGATCTCCGAGTTGGGTCGGTCGGCCACATCGATCCTTTTTCGATCGGGTGAGACCGTGATTCCGTGGCCCGTGCCAAACTCGCCGGCGCCATCTCCCTTTCCACCAAATACCAGTTCATACCAGTCCGCCCGAAAAGGATTCGTGCTTTCGATTTTAGCTGTCAAGACGTAGTCCAGGCTGGAGTAGCCGGTTGTCACATAGAATAGGTTATCCAGTTGCTCCACATCGGTGGGGGCGAACTTACCCTTCACCAAGAAGTAATCATCCACGGTCGGTTCATCGAAAGTTCCATGACCGCTTGGAATCCCCAGAGTATGGACCAATTCTCCTTCCAGCGTGGTCGTGAAAATGAGGCCGGCATTGTTGGCGGGGAAGGTCAGGAAGGGCGTTCCATCCGGATTGAACCAAATGGTGGCGTTGTGCATGTTTTCATCCTTCATGCGTTCATCTGTATCCACCATTCTGGTGGATCGCAGATCGCCACTGATTTCGATGATCCCGGCACCAGGCAGAGCAAAGTAGGTCTGTCCCTGGCCAGGCCGGCGATCCACAGCAAACCCGCCATGGGCTGCCTCCACAACCGCAACCGCTTCGTCGGGCAGATGAGAAGACGTGTAGAGGACTCTGAAACGCAAATCCCCTTGTCCGGTAACACCTGTCGTGGATGCTGTTAGCAGCTTCGTGGCGGAGGATGCCGGCTCTGTCGAGGGTGGGCCGTGATGCAGGGGGTGGGCGAAAGCGGAGGTAAGAAGCGCAAGCAAAACAACCGAAGAGGCGGGAATCCACTTGTAGCCGTACGTATCTGAATCCTCCATGCAAAGGCAGTGTCTTGGAGAAGAGTAACAAAGTTAGGTTAGAGGTGAAAAGCTAATAATCTAATTGGTGATGGCTGCCCGGCAGCAGCTTCCGCGCTGCTGCGCAGTCACTGTCGTTCCTGCCTCTCTAGTTTCTAGAACCCAAGGTGGTAATAGAGCAATGCGCCCACGACTCCACCACTGAGGGGGCCGATCACGGGGATCCAGCCGTACGACCAATCGGAGAATCCCTTTCCCGGTATCGGCAGCAAACTGTGAGCGAGTCGGGGGCCGAAATCCCGGGCAGGATTAATGGCAAAGCCCGTTGGACCGCCAAGTGACAAGCCGATGGACCAGACCAAAACGCCAACCAGGAAGGGTTGAAGGCCATGGCTGAAAACAACCGACAGATCCAGATCTCCGGGTTTCGTCAGCATCTGAGCATTGGCCCCGATGGCGAGAACTCCAAACACCAGGACAGCCGTCCCGATCAGTTCGGTGAGAAGATTCGCGGCGGGACGCCGTACCGCCGGAATGGTCGAGAAAACGGCCAACTTTTTCTGCGGATCCTCTGTCAAGGACCAATGGGGCAAATAGGTGAGCCATACCAGACAGGCCCCCAGAAAGCCACCTGTGATCTGAGCGATCACATAGCCCGGCACCTGGCTCCAGGGAAAGGCGCCTATCGACGCCAGCCCGACCGTCACGGCTGGATTGATATGAGCCCCACTGATCCTTCCCACCGCATAGACACTCAGTGCCACCGCCAGGCCCCAGCCTGTCGCGATGACAATCCAACCGGAGTCCTGGCCCTTGGATTTCCGGAGCAATACATTCGCCACGACGCCGTCTCCAAGTAAGACCAAAAGCATCGTGCCCACCAGTTCACTCCCGTAAGCACCCATTAAACCTCCCTTATCCGCTATTCGCAGGCCCGCCCGCTCCGATTTCGACCGCGATTTCGTCCTCATTTCCTGGGGACCCCGGTGCGCCACATCGAGGATGGCCGAAGCCTCCTGCGCTCATCCCGTTTGCATCGAGGTCATAGTTGATCCCGTCTTTGCCGTTGGGGCCAACTCCGGCAGGGACTTTGTCCAAGCCCAGCGCTGTCCTTGTCCGCCAGGCTACGTTGTGGTCGGCGCAGGAGCTATCGCCGCTGACGCCAAGGGCGCCGATAATGCCGGATGCGTTATACAGGGCCAAGCCACCACCAAACACATTGACGCCGCCAACCCTCTTGCCTGTCATTGGGTCCCTGCGCGTCCCGAAATTTTTTCCCTCTCCTGCATAGGCAGCCTCCGTATCGACCGGGTTACTGAGTTGAAGGCCGAATAAGCTACCGCCGGGCTGCGTCGCCGCCCATAGGTTGGCGGTCGCGAGCGCGAGCCCCGGTAGACTGAACGAGTTTGCAGTGTTGGCCTTCTGCGCGGAAATCACCCGGCTGCCGGGCCACTGGTCCCCCGGATCGCCGCCCGTACGCGCCACGGTGCAGACCTCGCCATGCCGGTTCACCACGGTCGCCCACATGTTGAGGTCGAAGCCACCGTTGCTCGGACCGCCGCTGGGCTTGACGCTGGCCTTAAGAGCCGTCGTCAGCTCGGAATGAGATGGCAGGCCGGCACAACCAGCTTGGGCCAGTGCCGGGGTTGCTCCCAAGGCCACGGCGACGACGAGTGCGGCGCCGAGTGTTGTACAGAAACCATATTTCGGATCAGTCATTTTTGCCTCCTGATACTGTTGTTGGCGGGGAATGGCGTTCCCAACGACCTGTCCTCAAAAGCCAAGGACGAGTTGCACTAGGCCACCATGCCATGGGGATCGATCACATACTTCTTCGCTGCCCCCTGGTCAAAGTCCCTGTAGCCCTCCGGTGATTCATCCAAAGGAATGACCGTCGCATTGACGGCATCGGCAATCTGGATGCGGTCCCACAAGATCGCCTGCATCAGCGCTCTGTGGTACGTCATGACCGGACACTGTCCCGTGGTAAAGCGGTGGCTCTTGGCCCAGCCCAGGCCAATCCGGATGCTCAACATACCGATTTTGGCATTCTCATCGACGGCACCTGGATCTCCGGTAACGTAAAGACCGGGGATCCCAATAGCGCCTCCGGCTCGTGTGATTGCCATCGTCGCGTTCAGAACAGTGGCCGGATGTTCCGACACCGCATCGGCACCATGGCCACGGGCTTCGAATCCTACACAGTCCACGGCCGCGTCCACTTCCGGCTCGCCCACGATCTGCTCAATCTGTTCCGCCAGAGTTGCATCCTGGCGCAGGTCCACCGTCTCACAACCAAAAGAACGAGCCTGTTCGAGCCGTTCGGGAATCATATCTCCGACGATGACGCAGGCAGCTCCCAGAAGTTGGCAGGAGGCAGCAGAGGCCAGGCCAACCGGTCCTGCTCCAGCGACATAGGCAGTCGCTCCCGGTCCGACACCGGCGGTTACCGCACCGTGATAGCCCGTCGGAAAGATATCCGAGAGAAGGGTGAGATCTCGAATCTTTTCCATCGCCTGATCCTTATCCGGAAACTTCAGGAGGTTGAAGTCCGCATAGGGGACCATCACATACTCAGCCTGGCCTCCGACCCACCCTCCCATGTCCACATATCCATAGGCGGCGCCGGGACGGGCGGGGTTGACGCTGAGACAGACCCCGGTGTCCCGTTCCTTGCAGTTGCGACAGCGACCGCAAGCGATGTTGAATGGAACAGAGACCAGGTCGCCCACCTCGAGAAACTCGACATCCCGGCCGCACTCAATGATCTCACCCGTAATCTCGTGACCGAGCACCAGCCCGGCCGGTGCGGTAGTTCGTCCCCGTACCATGTGTTGATCGCTTCCACAGATGTTGGTGGAGACGATCTTGAGAATGACACCGTGGTCGCATTTTCGACTCTCCAGCTCCAGGACCGGAAAGTCAATGTTCTGGACCTCCACGACACCCGGCTCCAAATAAACAACCGCTCGATTATCTGCCATGATTTCCTCCGCTTAGTACTCCCTGCAACCGACATTCCTCATATTCACTTCGGATATGAGGTCCGCCGACCTCCCGGTGATGGATGAATGATCGAAACTTATCAGCCCGCCAACCTCGAGTCAACTATTCCCTTGTTCTTCATCACGAAAGTGTTGCTAACCTTCTCCTCAGGAGCCCCGCAACAGGACTTCCTGTGCCTTTTCTGTCAGCCCTTGCCTTCACTTGCCGTCCACGAACTGGGCATAACCCGTTGTCGGCGAACCCTCAACCAACTCAATCGTCAACGACTCGGCACGGACCGGCTTGATGGCGACGATTGAGGTATGCGTCCCTTCCGAGAGCGTTACCTCAACCCGGGGCAACTGGACCTTCAACTCCTCGCCGTTGATCCACAGGCGCAATCCATCCATGCTCGGTAGCTTCAGTCCGAAGCCGCCGCCACTGGAAACCTGGATGCCGAACTTCAAGAACGCAAACTCTTCCGGGCCCAGGGCAAAGCGATCCAGACCGCGCATCGGCAGTGAGCCTGAGACGCTGCTGTAGAGCGAAAGCCAGTTCCGTTGCGGCAAACGGCTGATCGCGATGGCATCGGCTCCCTCGATACTAAGCTTCTGGGCGACTTCAGCGGTGTTTCTCAGCACACGCCAGGTCCTGACCAGTTCCCGGTCGGACGGCGTATAGGTATCCTCGCGGCCCAGGCTGGAGAGGAACTTGACGAGGTCGACGAACTCCCCCCTTGACAGGTTATCTGCCAGCCCGGAAGGCATCAGGGAGAGCCCGGGAGTGGTTGTCACAATAGAACTCAGGGGAATCGATAGGATCCGGTCTTCCGAATCCCGCAGGACCAATTCTCGTGTGGACTCCCTCAGCTTCACCCCGGAGAAAAGTTGTCCCTCACGGGTAGTGACGCTGATCGTCTGGAATCCCTCCTTAATTGCCTGGTTCGGCTCCAGGATGGATTCGACCAGGTAATCGATTTGTGCCCTGGTTCCCAGCCCCGAGAGATCCGGCCCAACCCGTCCTCCGGAGCGGCCAATCGCATGGCATTTCAGACAGGCCAAATCTTGGCTCCGATAGAGCGACTCTCCTCTGGCCGCATCACCTCTGGAGATCACCTCTCGAACCAGATCGGGCATCTCCTGGGGTGCGATGAGTAAAGCTGTCTGACTCAAGTCCCCCGCTGCCATGAGTGTCTGGGTCAGGACAGTTTCGCCCCTCCCCGAAGCCCGGATCAGATAGATCCCCGTTTTGGCGACGCCGGGGGTGAGTTGGTGTGACTCGAGTGCCCCGGCAAGAAGAGAGGCGCCTCCTTGTTGGCCCAGAAACGCTTGAAACAGGCGCGATGCCTGCTGTACGTCCTGGGTGCCCATCAGTACCGAGGCTGCCATCCGGGCTGCCTCGGCCGGGTCCAGTGGAAGTATGGAGATACAGGCCCCGACCCGGACAACAGGATCGTCCACGGCCGCCAACTCCCTCAAAGTCGAGATGTCCCCCAGCAGCCCCAGACTGGTGACCGCCGCCAGCCTGATGGGCTGCCCAAGACCCGGCCACTTGGCCAATTGTTTCAGGAGATCCAGGGTCGAACTGATCTTCCAGATTCCGGCGGCCCGGACGGCAGCGATCTGAACCTCTGGATCCTGAGAGCGCAGGAGTGTCTCCACCGCCACCAGATCACCAGCGGGTCGCACCCCACGACCTCGACTCGATTCGATGAGCTCCACCAGAACCTCGGCGATTGCATTTTCAGACACCTGCGAGGTCGAGATTGCCCTGAGGACCCTGGAGAGCACACCCGGGTTCCCGTGAGTCGACAGGACGCGCAGTGCCCCCGCCAGACGGTCCCGGGGCATTCGGTCCTCATCGATCATGCTGAGCAGGTGCGGGACTGCTGCCGGGGAGTCGAGGGCCTCCAGGGCATAGCTCAGACGAGACATATCTCCGTTGAAGTCCAACTGCTCCGCCTCAACTGCGGGAAACCAGGCTGACTTCAGCTCCCTGATGGTTCTCCAGGTCGCAAAGTCGAGGTTGGGATCGAGCGGTTGATCCAGCGTCCGCAGACTCAGCTCAGCCGACTGGGTGGAGGGCAGAAGTGACAGTGCCCGAACCGCCTCAAGACGAACGCGGGGATGGGGATCTTCGATGGCTTTCGCCATCAATTCCAGGAAATCATCACCCAGATCCATTCTCCAGGATCCGGCGACTCGAGCGCTGGCGGCTCGGGCACGGTGGTCTTCGCTTTTCAGCAGTTCCGTGAGCAGGTTTTTTTCGAACCGCCCTAACGCCTGGTAAAGCCACAGTCCCTGGAGAAGGCTCTGCTGCCCGGCTTCAGTGGCGCGATCCAATCCCGAAATCCAGCTGTCCAGCCAACCTCGCACAGCTTCAGCCCCGCGCTCGATGAGGACTCGGCGAGCCAGCCGCCGGGTGTAGACCTCCGGAGCTGCCAGGGCTGCCAGCAGCTCTTCGGTTTTGGCACCGATCAGGCTGGGGCGCCTGACCAGAGGGCGCCGACTGTGGGTGATACGCCAAATACGGCCGTGCGCACGGTCGCGCCGGGGATCGCGGAAATCGACCTCACCGTGCTGGATAATGGGACTGTACCAATCGGCGATGTAGATCGCTCCATCGGGTCCCATGGCGATGTCGACAGGACGAAATGAAACATGTCGGGACTCAATGAAGTCCGGTTGCTTTCGCGCTAAATAGCCACTCCCATCTTCTTCGATCACGTATCTCTGGACCCGATTGGCTCGGTAGTCATTGCTCAGGATGTTGTCCTGAAACTCGTCGGGCAGGTGGCGTCCACCTATGATTTCAATGCCGCAAAGCTTGGGGGCTCCCGGATTCAGTCCCTGCAGAATCCGTTCCTCTGAGGGCGAGGCCATGAAGGTCGCCCCCGGAAACGAGAAATGAATTCCCGTGCCCGAGCCTGCTCCATCGGTTTGAAAGGTCTGTCCCCAGCGATCGAATCGGATGCCCCAGGGATTCACCAGGCCGCGGCTGTAGATGTCGAGGCGCTGGGAAGCCGTATTGAAGCGCCAGGTGCCTCCCCCGTTCAATCGAAGCACGCCGTAGGGAGTCTCCACGTGAGAGGCAATATAGTAGCCCTGCAGCATATAGAGCAGACCGTCGGGCCCCCAGGTGAGCCCATGAAGCTGGTGGTGTGAGTCCTGGGTTCCGAATCCCGAAAGAACCACCCTGCGGCAATCGGCCTTCCCATCCCCATCGGTGTCCCTCAAGTGGAGAAGCTGGCCTCCGTGGGTGATGTAGACGCCTCCGTCACCCGGTGCCACGCCGGCCGGTATGTGGAGGCCTTGGGCGAACACTGTCCGTCGGTCGGCCTGACCGTCTCCGTCACTGTCCTCCAGAATCACGATCTGGTCGGACGGCGCCCGATCAGGCTCGATTTGGGGATAGAGTCGGCTACTGGCGACCCACAGGCGCCCCTGGGGATCGAAGCTCATCTGCATCGGTTTGGAGATGGTCGGATCGCTGGCGAAAAGGTTAATGCGAAATCCCTTGTGGACCTTGAATTGTGCCAGTTCCGCCTCGACATCGGGTGCAGGCACCGAGTGCAGATCTGGCTGGCCCAAAACTGAGCCGGCGCGAAACAGAAAGCCCAGCAAAGTCGCAAACAGAATCCAGCGAAGGTTCATTACACGTGTTCGGTGATCTCAGGGAGAATCCCGGCGAATCAGCTCGTACCTGTGTCTAGCCGGAACCCTGAGGCGTGCAATACGTTCCTCGTGGGCGCGAATCAAGGGTCCGTAAGAGGGCAGCTCCTTCTGAACGGGTACCTGTTCGTGCCTGCGCTCCCCATAGATGAAGGCGTCGTTTCGAGGTCTCCAGCTGCGCAGGAAAAGATCATGTTTCTTGACGATCAGGCGCCGAAGCTCCAGCACCTGTTCAATCTCCGGTCCCGAGGTGACGGAAATTCCCGCAGCCCATTCAGTTGCTGTCGCTTCAGCTACGATCTGGCCGTCGATCCTGAGAGAATATTTCCCAGACCGTAATCCGGACGCTCGGATCCGTCGAAGCTCCGATTGACTGGCGTCCGTGGGAGTTGAGGGAAGGTAGCGGGAGAGAACGTCGAACCTCAATCCGTGCTCAACCAGATCGATATCGATCGGCGTATTGTTCTGGTTCGCCATCTCGGGATTGGCCGCGTCAATCTGAATCTCCGTGGCGGCATCCGGGATCCCCAGCTGCTCCAGAATCATAACGGACGCCAAGCGATAACCCTGTTCCGTCAGGTGAATTCCGTTTTCAGACAACAGGGCCCCGGACGGAACATTCTCACAGCCCGCCAGCAGCTCCAAGAGATCGACAAAATAGCAGTCCCGATCATCAGCGATTGACTGGATGGCATCAGAATAGAGATCGATTTCCAGGTTGCGTTGATCGACTAACTTCTCCGAAGGCATGAAACAGCCCATCTTGAGAGGTGAGACGAGGACGATTCTGGCGTCGGTCTCTTCGAGTTTGTCCAGGAGTCTTTCGAAACCCTCGGCAAACTCTTTGAGGCCTTCCTCCCCGGCGAAAGATTCGTTGAGACCGTAGGCCACAAAAATGACGGTGGGGTCGAGGCGGCTGACGTGTTCAACAAGTTTCTGAAAGCCTTCCTCTGGTTGGCCGAAAACCGCTCCCCGCCGCCCGGGGGAGCGTGAGTGTCCGAAGACGGTATCTCCGGTCCAGCCCAGGTTCCGGAAAGTGACATCCTTGTCGGGAAAACGATTCGTCAGCGCAGCCTCGATGTGACCGTAGTCTCCAGCTCGTTCGAAAAACGCGTTTCCAAGCAACAGGACCCGATCGTTTTGCAGCAACGCGAAAGGTTCGAGACCGCCGCAACCGGCCATGGCCAGCAGGAAGATACCGGCCACCCGGGCAGACACTCGAGTTTTCATGGATTCTGCAGAACCTTTCTGCTTTTCAAACCATGGTTGGACGGTGACGATGGCTGAAAGCCTCAGCGGGCGAGTTTCACTTCAAGCGGAATCCGGGATTTTAAGTCGCTCGAAAACCCTCTCCAGGGCCTGTAGAGTCTCTTCGATGTCCGCTTCCCGATGAACCGTAGAGACATACCATCTTCCTTCCGGAAGAAGGTAGATTCCCTCTTCCAGTGCCAGTCTCACGAATCGACTCGAAAGGGCGGCATCGTCGGCCAGTGTGTCACGGTAGTCGAACAGTTTTCCAGGATTTCCAAAGTGTAGTCCGAAGGCGGTGTCGAAGCCCGTAATCTGGAGAGGAACCTGCCATTTGCGGGCCCTTTCCAGCAGACCCTCCCTCAGTCTGCTCCCCATGGCATGGGCCTGAACGAGCAACCGGCCGTTCTCTTTTTCCAGTTCCGTCAAGGTGACGTCGGCTGCTGCCAGGGAGATCGGATTGCCGTTGAAGGTACCACCGAAGGCGACTCCCCCATCACACAACTGTTCCATCAGCTCCCGCCGCCCTACGACCGCGCTGACGGGCAGACCGCCCGCCAGGGCCTTGCCCAGAATCGCCAGGTCGGGCTTGATGCCGTAGTAGCTCTGAGCTCCACCTGGAGCCATCCGAAAGCCCGTGATCACCTCATCGAAAATCAGGACGGCCCCGTGATCCGTGCACAGGTCTCGCACGGCTTGCAGATAACCGTCCCGCGGAAGCAGGCAGCCGCTGTTGCAGAGTACGGGCTCCATAATGACCGCGGCAATCTTGCCCTGGTTTCGTTCGAAAAGGTCACTCAGCGCTTCCGGCCGGTTCCAGGGGAGGACCAGGACGTCGGAAAGGACTCCGGGCACCTGCCCGCGAGATGCAGGCACGGTATTCGGCCTGGTCACCGGACCCATCTCCTCCAGCTGGGGATGATAACTGACCAGCACCGAGTCCATCCAACCGTGATAGTGACCCTCGAACTTGACCACCAGATTGCGATCCACGAATGCCCGGGCCAGGCGAAGGGCCAGCTGTACCGCCTCACTTCCGCTGCAGGTAAAGGCCACTCGGCGGGCACAGGGGACCATCTCCTGGATTTTCTCGGAGACCCGGAATTCCAGCTCGTGCTGGGCTCCGTAGTCGTGGGGGCGATCCGCCTGGATTCGCAGAGCCTCGACCAGGGCAGGATGGCGGTGGCCCAGAATCAGGGGCCCCCAGGCCAGGCCGTAGTCAATGTAACAATGACCATCCACATCCTCCAACCGGCAACCGGACCCGTCTCGAAAGTACAATGGCACCGGAGCCATCCGCCTGAAGGGACTACTGACTCCGCCGGTCAGCGACTTCTCGGCTCGGGCCAGGTACTGTGACGATGTTTCCCATTGACTCTGCGCCGGGTTCACTTTCATTCTCATGGCGACTCAACCTCCGTCCGAACGGCTTGCAGGATTCTGGGGGCTACTGTAGCATTTTGACAGAGTAGATGTCCGTTGCAGTACGTTTTCTATCGCCCCACCTTATCCCCCGGAGTCTGGGAGGTGTCTGCAGGTGTGAAAGAAGGGTGAAACCTTCGTTATGACACAGTCAATGGTACGCCCACACTTGAGGAAAGCCGTCAGTGCCCCTCAATTCTTTGCGCTGGCATTCGGCACCGTGGTGGGGGTGGGATGGGTCATTTACCCGGGAATCTGGCTTTCCACGTCAGGGCCTCTCGGGGCAATTGCCGGTTTCGCCGGGGGCACTCTGATGATGCTGGTGATCGCTCTCTGCTATGCGGAGATGGCCGGAATGTTCCCGGTCTCGGGTGGTGAGGTTGCCTATATCTATGAGGTGTTCGGTCTCCGTCTGTCCTTCTTATGTGGCTGGCTCCTCGCTTTTGAGTACATAGCGGTCACCAGCTGGGAGGCCATTTCACTGGGCCTGATTGCGGAGTCTCTCTTTCCGGGTATCTCGGGGCCTGAATTGTACAGCGTCGGGGGACATCCGGTCCGGCTGGGCGGTGTCGTGATTGGGGTCGGTGGGATGGTCTTGTTCACCGCTCTCATTTACCGGGGGATGAAGCTGGCTGCACGAGTCCAGGAGATCGCCACGGCGGTCTTCATTGCATCGTGTGCTGTTTTCATCGTGGTCGGTATCGCTTATGGGGAACTGAACAACCTTAAGCCCCTTTTCCAGCGCACCGAGACCGGATCACTGGGGCCGGCAATCCTGGCGGCACTGATGACAGCTCCGTTTTTTCTGGCGGGTTTCGACACGATTCCCCAGGTCATGGAGGAGAAGTCCCAGGCAACTCCGATCAAAACGGCCGCCCTGATGATGGTGGTCTCGGTAGCGGCGGGCGGACTGTTCTATTGCCTGCTGATCCTTTCGGTCTCCATGGTGATGCCCTGGGAGAACTCCGTTCAGCTCCCGGGCCTCACTACAGCCGCCGCCTTTGAAGCGAGTTTTGATTCAGCCCTGCTGGGTAAGGTGATCGTTCTTACCGCCTTCCTGGGCCTCCTTACCACCTTGAACCCCATATTCATCGCGGCCTCGCGACTCGTCTTCGCGCTGGGTCGAGCCCGCATGATCCCGGCCGGCTTTGCCGGCGTTCATCCCGGCTTCGGATCACCGGCGCGCGCCGTCCTGCTGGTGGGCTTGTTGGGTACTCTGGGCAGTCTGCTGGGGCGGGGAGGTCTGGGCCCGATCTTGGGCATGGCGGTGATCTGCCTGGCGACGGTTTTCATGCTGGTGTGCCTGGCTATCGTAGTCCTCCGGATCAGACGCCCCGACCAGCCCCGTCCCTTTCGGGTTCCCGGAGGGATCTTTACGGGAGTATTCGGAATTCTGGGATCATTGTTTTTCCTGATCGTTACCATTCGAGAGCCCTATGTGAACGCAAGAGGTCTTCCCCTGGAGTGGATGCTTTTCCTTGGGGGCTTGGTCCTGGGTCTGGTTTTCTGGGCCATGGCCAGTAAGGCACGCAGTGAGATCAGTGAACCCGACCGGCGGCGCCTGATTCTGGATGCGGAGTCAAGCAACGACTGAATAGCCGACGCGGTCACTTGAAGTGTCGCGCTCCAAGTAGCTACCCACATCCAGGAGAAACGTTCAATGCCAAGCGAGAGACCGGCTGGACCCATCAGAAGACCCTCAGTGGAAGAAATACGCGCTCTGGCCGCCAGGGAATACATGCACCTGTCCGAGCAAGAAGCTGCCGACCTGGGCTCCCTGATGGATGGAATGCTCGTGGACTTGGAGCGTGTCGATGATCTGCCTGTTCCCGGGTTTGAGGTCTTATACAGGGATCGGGACCAGGGCCACCGCCCGTCACCCGAGGAGGATCCCTACAATGTCTTCATTCGAAAATGCCGGGTGAAGGGTGCGCCCAAAGGGAAGCTGGTCGGAAAGACTGTTGGGCTCAAAGACAACATACGTGTGGCAGGAGTTCCCATGACCAACGGCTCGCGTCTCGTCCCCGAGTACATACCCTCGGTTGACGCGACGGTTACGGAGCGTCTTTTGGGCTCCGGTGCCACCGTTGTGGGCAAGTTGAACATGGATAGCTTTGGCATGGGAGGCACCGGCGAGACCAGCGACTTCGGCTGTATTCGCAACCCCCACAACGCCGATTACTCGGCCGGCGGTTCCTCGGGCGGCAGCGGGGCAGCGGTGGCGGCAGGCGAGGTCGATATCGCTTTGGGGGTTGACGAGGGAGGCAGTGCTCGCATCCCGGCCTCCTGGTGTGGGGTCGTGAGCATGAAACCAACCCATGGACTGGTTCCAGCCTTCGGTCTTTCTTATCTTGACCACACCCTGGACGAGATCTGCCCCATGGCCAGGTCGGTGGAGGAGGTGGCGCTGACCTTGGAAGCCATAGCAGGAGAGGATCCCAAAGACCCGCAATGGATTCGGGGCCCCATCAAGGTGGAGGCCTATAGAAAGGCTCTGGGAGAGGATGTCTCCGGCCTTCGGCTGGGGGTCATCAAAGAGTCGATGGAATGGGATCAATCCGAGAATGACGTCAGCGAGGCGGTATGGGAAGCAGCCGGAAAACTGCAAGCCATCGGCGCCTCCGTGGAGGCTGTATCCGTACCCTGGTGGAAGGACGCATGGCCTGTTTTATTGGCTGTCATTGCGCACTCGGTGCCGGCCATGGTCGAGTCAGATCTGGAAGGCTATTGGAGAGGTGGGATGTGTGACCCGGACTGGCAGGAGGCTTTTGGCAAGGCCCGCAGAGCCGGCAGCGACGGATTCCCCGCCCTGCTCAAGGTCTGGATGATCATGGGCAAGCATCTTCGACGCGAGTATTGCAGCATCTATTCCTCCAAGGCGCAGAATCTGAGATATACCATGACGAAGGAGCTGGAAGAATTGTTTGACGCCTTTGACGTACTGATCACTCCCACCACTCCCTTGAAGGCCACCCGGTTGACTCAGTCAAGCCGGGCGGGGTCCTGGGAAGGAAGAGGCTCGATTGAAATGAACCGCAACACCTGCCCTCTGAACTTGACCGGCTATCCAGCTTTATCGATTCCCTGCGGTTTTGGCGACAATGGCCTGCCCATAGGCCTGCAGCTCATATCCCGCCGCTTGCATGAGAGCCTGCTCTTTCGAGTGGCTTCCCAGGTTGAGCAAGGATAGCCGGTGGAGGCCTTTCCATGCGTGCTCCAACCAGCAGGGCGAGCACAGTCGCTGCCGTCCCGGGGATGCAGGGATGCCACCGCCATACATAGCCAATCCCTTTGATCTCGGCGGCGCTATGCTGGCCCACCCAGGTGAAAACAACGGTGACCAATGCGCCGACAACCATGGCTGACAGCACTGTCCCGGGCATTCGTCGCAGCGGCTTGTAGAACATCAAGCCGACCAGGACGGGAGCCAGCGCGGAACCCAGAACTCGCTGGCCCACCAGGAACACCTCGATAGTCATTGGCAGGGCATAGGCAAACAGCCCCCCCAGGATTGCACTTGTGGCCACCGCGATGCGTGCCACGGTAATCATTTCGACCTGGGTTGCTGCCGGCTTGATATGGCGCTGATACAGGTCGATCGTCACGTAGGAGGCCACCGACATAAGAGCGCTGTCCAGCGTCGACATGGCACTGGCAATGGCACCTGAGAGAACAAAGCTCACCAGCAAAACGGGCAGTTTCTCAGACATCAAACGGAGGAAAACGTGGTTAGGCTCCGCTCCAACTCCGAACGAGGCCCTCCCCAGCAGGCCCAGGGCGTGAGGAAGAATATAAAAGAAAGTGCACAGAATGCCACCATACAGAAAGCCCAGTTGGGCCTCCCGGGTGCTCCTGGCCGACAACCCACGGACGAATAGTGCGTGGTAAACCATCGCGATCACGATTCCCTCCACAACCCATCCCGCCATCGTCCCGAATTCCAACGTCCCGGTGACCGAGACCATCTCTCGGGGAAGCCGTCCAACGAACTCGGCCCAGCCACCCAGCTTTGCCACTCCAATGACCAAGATCGAAATGCCTGTTGCGATCAACAGGAGAGCCTGGATGGAGTCGGTCCAAAGGACCGCCCACTGACCGCCCGGTAAAACATAGATAATCGTGACCCCCAGAACCAGCATCATCGCCGGAACAAAACCGATGCCCAGAAAAAAAGAAACCAGGATGACACTGGATAGAATCGTTCCGGCGATCGCCCCCATATCCCCGGTAAACACCAGGATCAATGTCACCAGCTTGTGTCTGGCACCGAAGAGTCTGTCGATCAACTGCGGCATGGTCATCACGCCGGTGCGCCGGACTTTGGGGATGATATAGAGACCCATCCAGGCGGTGGTCCCCATATAGGAAAAATGTATCCAATAGAACGAGATACCGACATTGTAGGCGCCGCCCGCACCGCTGACAAAGGTGCCGACACCTACCCAGGTGGCCAGAATGGAGAGACTGATCATCCACCTGTTGGCCCGCCGGCCTGCCACCAGAAAATCCTCCACTCTGCGGATCTTTCTGGACAGGACGGCCCCCAGCACCATGAGGGCTGCGATGTAAAGAAGTACCAGTGACCAGAGAAGCATTTAAGTCACCATTGGCGTGATTCTCCCTCACCCACCGAGGGCTTTCGAACACAGGAAAAGCCACAGCAACCCCAGGAACTGCAGGATCAGGAACGCGATAACAGGGCTCAAGCGGGGGACCCGGACCTGGTCCAGGGCTTTCATCAGTTCGTCGCGTTCCGACCCGGTTTCACTGCTGTGATCAGGCAACTCCATAGTCTCCTCCCGGGGGGTCGGAGCGAGACACGCTCCCAACCCAACGTCATCATATTACGGGAGCTACCGAATGCGTCACAGTCTCACTTATTCTCACTGGAACATCCCTGGTCGGGATTGACGGAAAGCGGAGAGAGTTGACGGCGCCTTTGTCACTGGAGGGATGATCAGCGACAATCGTGGGATGCAACCAGAAGATCGCCGTCACAAGGACAAGAGGTAGAGAACATGAGTATCGGCAGGCTGATTAGAGGGGGGACCATTCTGGACGGTACCGGACGAGAGCCTTATCCGTCTGATGTGGCCATTGTGGAGGGTCGCCTCCAACAAATCGGAAGCGTTTCGCCAGGGGATGACTGGTCATCAATCGACGCAACGGGGCTCTTTGTGACACCCGGCTTCATTGATGTGAACAGCCACTCCGACTTTACGCTGATGGTGGACCCGCGGGCGATGAGTTCCATCACGCAGGGCGTGACCCTCGAGGTGATCGGTAATTGCGGACATGGATGCGCTCCCATCAAAGACCTGGAGCTGGCGAAATCAAACATTTACGGTTATGACGAGGCTTATCCTGTTGAGTGGCGGACAATGGCGGAGTATCTGTCGGCACTGGAGGCGCGCCGGCCTGCGGTCAACGTGATCACCCTGGTTCCAAACGGCAACCTGCGTCTGGCTGCTGCCGGACTGGTGGATCGTCCCTCTACGCCGGATGAGATCAGAGAAATGCTTAGGATGCTCGAAGAGAGCCTGGAAGAGGGGGCTTTCGGATTCTCGACCGGGCTGGAGTACTCGCCCGAGATCGCCTGCTCCGAGGAGGAGATCACTCAGCTCTGCGAGGTAGTTGCCGGCGCTCAGGGGATTTATGCCACCCACACCCGCTACGGGGAAGCCCAGGATACGATCGATGAAGCGATCCGAACATCTGAGGCCGCACAGGTACCGCTTCAGATTTCGCATATCGGTATTGTCGCCCGGCTGGCGGAAGACGGCCGCAGGGCCGTGGAGCAGGCACTTGCCAGTGTTGACAAGGCGGCGGACCGCGGTGTGGCGGTGGGGTTCGATATGCACACCCGGAATCACGGCATCACCACCCTGAGTGCTGCTTTGCCTACCTGGGTATTCGAAGGGGGCAAGGCTGCGTTGGCAGACCGGCTGCAAGACAGATCCGTGAGGGACCGGTTAAAGACTAGTCCCAACCTGCTCACATCTGCAGCAGGAGGGCGCTGGGATAGAATCCTGCTTTTCGACTGCCAGTCTCAGCCAGAGCTGGCTGGTCGTAGCATCGCCGAGATCGGTGAAGCTCTGGGGGTTGAGCCTCTTGATGCGGTTTACCACATTCTCCTTTCCGAGATTGACAGAATTCATGAGGTGCTCGCCATCAACCAGAATTACGACCCGGCTCACTTGCGCCTGCCCTTCGATCACCCCGCCTGCATCCCCGGCTCTGATGCCACGGCTCTGGCGACTGACGGGCCGCTGAGCAGCCGCTCATTTCACGGCGCTTACACCTGGGCCTCCTGGTTCTACCGTCACTTTGTCCGGGAGAAGAGGACCTTGAGCCCTCAAGAGGCGGTGCGCCGGCTCACCTCGCTCCCGGCCAGTCGATTCGGCCTCAAGAATCGTGGAGTGCTGGAAAAGGGAGCCTGGGCGGATGTGGCGATCTTCGATCCGGAGAGCTTCTCGGAACGAGGGACGATCCTGGAGCCCAACCAGACCGCCCAGGGGATGGTGCATGTCCTGGTCAACGGAGTGCCCACCCTTCAGGACAACCGGCTGACGGGGAAGCGAAACGGACAAATCATACGCCGGACATAGTACTTCCTGGCAGAAATACGATGACGTTTTCTGGGAGGAAAAACCACAAAGAGCGACCGGACAGCCGCGCCGGCTACGACAAGGGCTTTACCCTGATGTTCCGGTAGTAGACCACGCTGTGCTCGTCGTGCGCCTGCAGGGCAAAAGTACCGCTTCCCAGCACACAATCGGAGAAATCCCCTTCCCAATCAGGGTTGGCGGCCCGAATCCCCTGCCAGTCCTGCGGCGCGGTCCAGTCCGCGATCGTCTTGCCGTCCACTTTGGTGGTCACATGCTTACCGCGGACGACGATGTGCTCCGTGAACCACTCGTTGTCCTTGGCCGGCGCTTCAAAATTGTCCTGCACCCGATAGAGGCTGCCCGTCTTTCTCTTGTCCTTGTAAGTGTTGTTTACCTGGACTTCGCAGCCCGCCCTTGGCCAGCCAGTCGGCTGGTACCTGGTATGGAAGTAGATCCCTCCATTGGAATTGGGCTTGGTCATCACCTCGGCCTTGAACTCGAAGTTCTTGAACACTCCGCTATTGACGGAACCGACGTAGAACAGGTGGCTGAACGGCTTTCCATGGGCCACGATCATCCCGTCGCGCACTTGAAAGGAGTTTTCGTGCCCTGCTGCTTTCCAACCGTTGAGCCTTTCGCCGTCGAAGAGGCTCATCCAGCCGGCCTGGTCCTCGGATTTTTCGGCGGGTGTCCAGACGCACAGCGTCAGGACGAGCAAGCCGCAAACTGCGATTTTCTTCATACTGTGACCCTCCCTTTGGTCGTTATGCGACGTCTAATGGGAAATTGACACCAACGATGATATTAGCGCCCCGCAAACTGTAAGTCACGCAGCCTTGCGACGAAGGATCCTTTTTGTGCTGAGATCGTGATGTCCCCAACTGTCGAGTGTAAAATAAGTACTTCGAACGGCTGAAAGGGGGTTTCCGCTTGGTCTCTGCACATGGAACCCCATATGGAATGCAAAAAGACTTGACCGTGTCATCCCTCGTACTTCCTCATGTGCGGAAGTCGAAACTCCCGGTGCTGCTCTCTGCGTTTCTGCTGCTCTCAGGATCCCACGTCCGAGCCATTGCACAGGACTTCCAGATGAGTTTCGAGGACGTGAGTAATGCGGCCGGACTGAATATAACCACCACATGTGGAACTCTCGAGAAGAAGTTCATTGTGGAGGGAAACGGCAGTGGATGTGCCTGGATCGACTACAACAACGACGGGTGGATGGACCTCTACATTGTCAATGGGATCTCGCTCGAGAATCTCTTTGAAGGTGCGACAGATGTTTCCCGCGCCCCCAATTTCCTGTTCCAAAACAACGCAGACGGGACCTTCACCGAAGTCACTCAAAAAGCCGGGATTCGTGGATCGGGCCTTGGGAACGGGGTTGTGGCTGCCGATTACAACAACGACGGTTTCATCGACCTGTTCGTTTCCAATTACGGAGAAGACCTCCTATATAGGAATGATGGCGATGGAACATTCACCAATGTAGCCAGCAGCGCCAACGTTGACGGAGGCAGATGGTGGAGCACGGGAGCGACCTTTGGCGATTACGATCGCGACGGCTGGGTCGATCTTTACGTCACGCGCTACATCGATTTCGATATCCAAAATCCTCCCACCAGGGGAGCATCCTGTAATTACCGCGGGGTGCCGGTTATGTGCGGTCCCCTGGGCCTGAAGGGAGCTCCCGATGCGCTTTATCGAAACCAGGGGGACGGGACCTTCCGTGAGGTTACGGCAGCGGCCGGAGTCGAGGACAAGCTACTAGGGTATGGGTTTTCTGCCGTCTTCGAGGACCTGGACAACGACGGGTTTCCAGATCTTTTCGTCACCAACGACGCCGGGCAGAATTTTCTCTATCAGAATCAGAAGGACGGAACCTTCAGAGAACTGGCTCTGCTGGCAGGCGTCGCCTACAACCGCGAGGGCAGGGCTCAGGCCAACATGGGCGTGGCTCTGGGAGACATTGGGAATGACGGGTTCACTGATTTATTTGTGACGACGTTCTCTGAAGACTACTATCCCTTGTTTCGAAATTTAGGGAACTTGGATTTCGAGGAGATCTCGTTTGAAGCCAGGCTGGGGAAAATCACCATCCCCTACCTGGGCTGGGCCACCTTTTTTGGTGACTTTGACAACGACGGCATCCTCGATCTTTTCACGGCCAACGGGCACCTCTATCCACAGGCATCGGAAATTGAGAGTCTCAGCTACAAGCAACAGCATCTTTTTTTTCGCGGCGCTGCGGACTTCCGCTTTGAGGATGTTTCGAGGGCAGTTGGGATCACCGGTCTGTCTCCCAAATCGAGTCGTGGGGCCGCGGCCTGCGATTATGACAACGATGGGGATCTCGATTTAGTGGTCCTGGCCATTGACGACACTCCAGCACTTCTCCGAAACAATGGAGGAAACCGTGGACAATGGATCCAGCTTCGTCTGGTCGGCCGACCCGGGAACCGTTCTGCAATTGGTACGACAGTAAAGGTGGCGACGGGTGAACGGGTACGGCATGGCCGAGTGCGGAGCGGCGGAAACTATTTATCGCACAACGACCTTCGTTTGCATTTTGGGCTGGGGAAGAGTGAGCAGGTAGATCGAATCGAGATCAACTGGCCTAGCGGTCGGAGAGCAACCCTGCAGAAAATCAAAGCCGGGCAGATTCTGACAATCGTCGAGGGCGAATCGATCGGCAGCCGCTGAAGGGTAGACCTATTCAGACGAGTCCAGTTCGGCACGGTTGATAACCGTGCCCTACGAACGGCAAGCTGCCAATCGAAGGCTTGGCAACAGGCTCTTTGAGTGCCGCCTTACAGGGCGGAAGTCAAGCTTCCACACTCCAGGGAGTTGCCTAATCGGGGACCCGCTAGAAATCCATCATCGCCTCGATGTCCTTGTCCAACTGAGGAGGTCGGGATAGAAATGAAATGCCAAAGAACAGGATAAGAGAGACCAGGAGAGCAACGAAGCCGCCGCTGATCCCGTAAGGGACTCTCAGGTGCAGCAGCTCGATGCTGAAGTTCACGATCAAGCTGCAAACGATGGCTGTGCTTGCGGCCGTAGCCGTGGCCCGTTTCCAGTTGAATCCAATCGCCACCGTTGGAACGAGAGCGGCGGCAAATGTACCCCAACCGAATGCACCCATGAGCGCAACCAGGTTCTGGCTGGAGTAGAGTACGAAAAGTGCTGCACCGAGACCAATCAGGACGGTCGCAACGCGTGCCCACAGAAGCTCCCGCTTCAGGGATCGTCCCAAAATGGCCCGGGGAATATCATGCACCCAGGCAGCGGCTCCTATGTTCAAGAAGCCGTCCGCAGTGGACATGATGGCGCCAAATAGACCGGCCAGCACAATTCCCGCCAACAACGGATGGGCGTAGTGCTGAAGGAATTGCGGCGCGGCGTCATCGGGTCGAGCCAGTTCAGGATGGACCCCCTGCAACACCAGGGCCCGCATCACCAGGCCGATCCCGATCCAAAGCAGAGCTGAAACTGCGTAAGCGAAGATGCTCAACGGGAGAATATGGCGGGCGTCAGCGATTCGGCGATTCATCATAATCTTGGTGATGACGTGGGGCTGCCCCGCCCCGCCAAGGGCAAACAGGAAGTACCAGGACAGACATCCCAGGATGCCCAGAGTTCCCCAGGGGCTGGCAGCCTCCGGATCATCGATCATGATCGTCTCCACGGCAGCGCTGATGCCCCCGTCCACGACGGCTGTCGCGGTAGCGAACACCAGGGCCGCGGCCACCACCATGACCGCCCCCTGAAACATATCCGTGTACACTCCGGCAACGATCCCACCCGTCACGCAATAAAAAACCAGCACAGCCGTCGAGATGGCCAGGCACAACTCCAGAGAGAGCGTAGGAGTCCAAGGATTGGCTGCCAGGATGTCTCTCAGCACCGTCGCCATGGCCAGGATTTGGGTCCCCAGATAACCCAGGACTCCGAGAATGATGGCCACCGCTGTCAGGCCCCGGGTCAGTTCACTCCGGTAGCGGGCCGCCACCGCATCGGGTAGGGAAATGTTCCCACGCAACTCGGCCAGCATTCGAAGGCGCTTGCTGAGCAGATAAAAACTGAGACAAAAACCGATGGGGATAGACACGACGATCCAGAGAGACGACATGCCCATGCGATAGACGAGTCCGGGCCCGCCCACGAAACCTGAGCCACTCATGGTGCTGGAAAAGATGGCGAACACGGTGAGCACGATTCCCAGGTCCCGGCCTGCCATGAAAAAGTCGCGCGGGGACCTGGTGCGCAGCATCGCCCACAGGCCAATCCCGATACAGGCTCCCATGTAAAGAATGAGACTGACCAGGACGGTCGTGTGCCAGGCTTCGTTCATTCCTGGTTTTCAGCGCTCTGTTTCCCGCTCGCGCAGCAATTGCTGGAATCTTTGCAGATCCTCCTTGCGGAGGAACCAGTCGTGAAAAATGTAAACGAAGTAAAGTGCGAAAAGCACCGGGTAAGGCCACGCCCCGTACAGCATCCAGGCCGTCGGGGTCGGCAACCCGAGGACGAAGGAGCTTCCGTCTTCGGTCATGTATTTGTAGTAGGACCAAAACAGACCGGTCCAGACCGCAAACCAGGCCAGGCCTGCCAGCAGAAGGGGACGAGCGACAGGGCCAAGACCGCTACGTTTCCGCATTCCCAGGAGCAGACAGGATGTGAAGAAAATCAACTGCAGCAAGCCGAAAGCGCAGCCCATCCAGAAGACCGGGCCGTTTCGTTCCAGCCCAGTGCTACTCTCTTCCATGGTTGGATACTTCGAATGAGGAATCGCCCAGCTTGCCGGGGCTGCGGACTTGTCGGCCGGCGATGAGTCAGTTTCTCCAATCAGCCAAGCTCCCACGACGACAAGTCCCATAGCCAGTGTGACGCCAAATAGAATCGCAGGGATCTTGTTATCCAGGGCCATGGCCCCCCAATCCTAGTTCAGATTGATTCAATCCGCCATCGGTGGGTGTCTTTCCCCGAAGAAACAAGGATTCGTTGACTGGTCTTGCCGACCCCATCTATACTCGAAAGGATAAGTCTAGCAGGGACCGACGTTTATGTGACCTTGCACGTAGCCAAGAGAGGTCATGCACTCGAACTTCACTTACCGTTTCGTCACCACGCTCTGGTTGTGCGCCATTTTTCTTGTCTGGGTGGCTCCGGCCGCGGCTCAACTCAGGGATCCGGTTGAATTTTTTGAGATGCGCGTGCGACCGCTACTGGCTGAGAATTGCTTCGCCTGCCACACCGACTCCGCTATGGGGGGGCTGCAGATGAAGTCGCGAGCGGCTCTCCAGAAGGGAGGAGACACGGGACCCGCCATCGTCCCCGGCCACCCGGAGGAGAGCCTTTTGATCCAGGCGGTTCGCCAGACCCATGAGCAGCTCAAGATGCCTCCTCAGGGAAAGCTCCGAGACGAGGAGGTGGCAGCCCTTGTAACGTGGATTCGAGATGGGGCAGTTTGGCCTCAAGCGACTCAGCCACCGGTGCCGGGCCGAGAGGGTGAAAGATATGTCATCAGCCCGGAGCAGCGGAATTTTTGGGCCTTCCAAAGCCTGCGCTCGAGCAGCTTGCCTGAAGTGAAGAATCAGGGCTGGATCAAGTCACCCATCGATCGGTTCATTCTGGCGACTCTGGAGGAGCGTGGACTGAAGCCGGCTCAACCTGCGGATCGTCTCACACTGATTCGCCGGGCCTATTTGGACCTGATTGGTCTCCCTCCGACACCGAAAGAGGTGAAAGACTTCCTCCAGGACGACTCCCCAGACGCCTTCGCGCGGGTCGTCGATCGGCTCCTGGCCTCACCCCGCTATGGGGAACGCTGGGGTCGTTTCTGGCTGGATCTGGCTCGCTACTCCGACGACCGACTGAACTCCACGGAAGATGAGCCCTACGCCAATGCTTTCAGGTATCGGGACTGGGTCATCCAGGCCTTCAATGAAGATCTTCCCTTTGATCTGTTTGTGAAGGCTCAGTTGGCGGGAGATCTACTGCCGGAAGCAGACAACGGCAGGTATGTCGGAGGCCTGGGCTTTTATGCCCTCAGTCCCCAATTCCAGGATGACCGCGTGGATGCGACCACCAGGACATTTCTGGGTCTGACGACTGGTTGCGCTCAGTGTCACGACCACAAGTTTGACCCCATTCCGACCGAGGACTACTACGCGCTCCTGGGCGTCTTCAACAGTACCGAGATGAGTGAATACCCGCTCTCTCCGGAGGCGGTGGTAAAAGAATACCAGGAGCAGGAGGAGACCTTGAACGCGGAGAAGGAGGCTCTGGAGGAGTTCAGAGACAGCCATCGCCAAAAGTTGGTGGATGTCTTTGCCCACCAGATTTCGCGCTACATCCAGGCCGCCTGGAAAATAGTCGGCCCGGCAAATGCGGACCTCAAAGAAGTCACATACTCACAGAGCCTGGATGTAGAAACGTTGGAAAGGTGGGTGAAGTACCTGGACAGCTCTCCGAGAGATCATCCTTTCCTGGACCGGTGGGATGATTTCTTAGGAAAGGGAGCCACTCCCGAGAACCTCGAGCAGCTCGCAGACGAGGTCGAAGCCCTGGCCATATCCGTGATCCGAGAGAAGCGAAAAATCGACCGGGAAAACAAGATCCGCACCCATGGTAAGACCAGGCTGGAGATGCTCAGAACCGAGGGGCTTTCCCTGGAACGAGATCAATATTTTCTGTGGCGCGATCTCGCCTCGGCGGAAAAATTTACCTCCCCGACTGAATTCGAGAGCGGCATCCTTCTTTATAAGGATGAGAAAGTCGATCGGTTCATTGATGGTCTGTGGGGAGAACACCTGAAGACACTGCTGGCTCGGGTCGAGAGAGTCGAAGCAACAATGCCGGAAAAATATCCTTTCTACCACGTTGTCGCCGACCTTGATGAGCCGGCCAATGAGTACGTTCGGATTCGCGGCAACGAAAATAATCTGGGAGCTGAGGTTCCCAGACGCTTCCTGTCCATTTTGAGCGAAGGTGAACCCAAAGGCTTCACTCGGGGCAGCGGGCGCCTGGAACTGGCGAAGGCCATTGCCGATCCGGCCAATCCATTGACGGCTCGAGTGATGGTGAACCGGATATGGCTCCATCACTTTGGCCAGGGCCTGGTACGAACGCCCAGCAACTTTGGTCAGATGGGTGACCGTCCCAGCCATCCGGGGTTGCTCGATTATCTGGCCAGGCAATTCATCCAGAATCAGTGGTCGGTCAAAGCGATGCACCGGGAGATGATGCTGTCGGCAACCTACGCACTGAGTGCCGGGTTCTCAGCCAGCAACTACGAGGTCGATCCCGGGAATCGACTGTTGTGGCGCTACAACTCCCGACGGCTGGATGTGGAGAGCTTGAGGGACTCCCTGCTTTACGTGGCAGGAAAGCTCGACTTGGAGCCCGGAGGGAGCCCCTCGCGTCTCGGGGAAGAAGAGAATCTTCGAAGAACGGTGTACGGTTTTGTCAGCCGAAGGAGACTGGACACTCTGTTGAGTCTCTTTGATTTCCCCAACCCCAACAGCAGTACTCCACAGAGGATGATGACCAACACGCCGCTTCAGGGGCTGTTCTTTCTGAATAGCGATCTGGTGATGCGGCTGTCCGAGGCTTTGTCGGCGCGGCTGCAAAGGGAAGCTCAAGACGAGAAGGCAAGGATCCGTCTGGCTTATCGCCTGCTCTTTGGCAGACAACCAACCAGGGAGGAAATGCAGATGGGGCAGGAATTCGTCCATAATGGACCTGATCTGTGGCCCCACTACTCGCAGGTTCTTCTCAGCTCGAATGAATTCCTTTATCTGAACTGAAGGAGGTCTTATGCAGTCTTCATCGCCGCTAATGAGTCGCCGCCAGCTGCTGAGCACCGTAGGAACCGGTTTTGGCATGCTGGCCCTTGCTGAGCTGATGGCTGAGAATGAACCCGTCCCCGCGGCACTGTCTCCCCGGCCGCCCCATTTCCCGGCCCGGGCCAAGAACGTCATCTTCCTGTTTCTGAACGGCGGTCCCTCGCACGTCGACTCCTTTGACTACAAGCCGATGCTGGCCAGGTACGACGGTCAGCCCTACCCCTCGGGGAATCTGCAAACCGAACGCAAGACCGGACATCTGATGCGTTCCCCGTTCGAGTTCAAGAAGCGGGGGGAGAGTGGGATCGAGGTGAGTGAGATCTTCACCCAACTGGGTGGCTGTGTCGATGATATCTGCGTCATCAAATCGATGTACACGGATATGCCCTTCCATGAACCCTCACTTTTCATGTTGAATTGTGGTCAGCGGATTCCCGGGCACCCTTCCCTGGGCTCATGGCTCACCTATGGACTGGGGACTGAGAACCAGAACCTGCCGGGCTACGTGGTACTTTGCCCGGGCCTTCCTGTAGTAGGACCACAGTTGTGGACGTCGGCTTTTCTTCCGGGCGCCTATCAGGGGACTTACATCCGGAACAGTGATTCCGACCCGGAGAAGCTGGTACCCAATTTGAGAAATCCCAAACGAAGCGCATCGCAGCAGCGGCAACAACTCGACTTGCTGGGACGATTGAATCGGCTTCATTTGAAGCGAACCGGCCCCGCTCTGGACCTGGAGGCCACCATTCAGTCAATGGAAGTTGCTTATCGCATGCAGAGCGAAGCCATGGATGCTTTCGATACCAGACAGGAAAGTCGAGCCACTCTCGAGCAGTATGGAGAAGGCGATTTCGCGCGCGGTTGCCTGATCGCCAGGCGACTGGTGGAACGGGGAGTGCGCATGGTGCAGGTCTATTACGGCGCCGTGCAGCCCTGGGATACCCACAGCGATATCCAGCAGATGAGAGAGCTGGCTGGAAAGTCGGATCGGCCCATGGCGGCTCTTCTGCGAGACCTGAAATCCAGGGGACTCCTGGAGGAGACCCTGGTCTTGATTGGAGGAGAATTCGGAAGAACTCCCACAGTCGAGGTGGGAGGCCTGTTACAGGTGCACAACGGTCGGGATCACAACAATCATGGATTCTCCGTGCTGCTGGCCGGCGGCGGGGTGAAGGGTGGCATGACTTACGGAAACACGGATGACTTCGGTTTCAAAGCCGAGGAGAATCCGGTCCACGCGCATGATCTCCAGGCCACCATCCTGCACTTGATGGGTCTGGATCACACCCGGTTGACTTACCGATACAGCGGCCGAGACTTCCGGCTGACCGACGTCGAAGGCCGGGTGGTGAAAGAGATCATCGCTTGAATGATCCGGGTCTCTTCTTTCTCTTGTGGGTGGGACTTTTTCGGATTCCCTCTCCATGAACGCAATTCTCTGGCCCCTGGTCGTCGTCTACCTCGTCGTGGTCGTTGGAATTGGAGTCTGGAGCGCCCGGAAGCGCGTCTCGACCTATGAAGACATGACCGTCGCCGGCCGGGACGTCGGACCCTTCCTGATCGGGTGTTCGGTAGCGGCCACGTGGATCAACGGCGTTACCCTGATCACCGTGACCGGCTTTGGGAAGAGTTTCGGTCTGAGCGCTTACTGGCAAATGGGTGCGGTGGGAATTGGAACCCTCTGGGTCGGGATTTATCTCGTCCCGAGGATGTGGAAACTCCAGGTCATTACCACCCCCCAGATCCTGGAACGCTTCTTCGGACCGACTCATCGCCTGGTGGCCTTGGTGGTGGCAATGCTTCGCGATTTCGGGGCCACCGCAGGGACTATCGGGGCGACCGCAATCGTGGCCTCTTCCGCACTCGGAATCAGCATTTTCAAGGCTCTGGTTTTGACCTACTTCGTTACCGTGCTCTATGTCACGCTGGGTGGGATGTGGGCCGTTCTTGTCACCGACACGATTCAGTTCTTCATCATTGTGCTCGGTACGGGGCTGCTGCTCGTTTTCTCGATTCAGGGCGCGGGGGGCCTTGGTGGGGTCGTGGAGAAGGTGGACGATCCGACCCTTTTTTCGCTGACTGGAAACTTCGAAGCTCTCGAGATCGTGGGATGGTTTTCACTGGGATTCTTTCTGGCCAGCGGTTACCAGAGTCTGGCCCAGAGGGCCTTTGCCGCGCGCAGCCGCGAGGCGGCGCGGCGAGGTTTTGTATACGGGGGGATCTTCACGGTTCTCTGGTACATCACTCCCGCCCTGCTGGGAGTGACCGGGATTGCCTTCTTCGGGAAAGAGGTGGAAGCCGACCAGGTGTTTCTCAACCTGACCGACGAGGTGGCCGGACCCTTCCTTGGGAGCATCATCTTTGTATCCATCATGAGCGCCAACATGTCCACCCTGAGCTCAACCGTCAGCACCATGGGATCCAACGTCACGGTCGACATTTATCAGAGGTTCATCGATCCGGATGCCGGTCCCGGCAGGATGCTCTGGATCTCACGCGTCAGCATCCTCTTGACCTCGGTCCTGGCCTGCGTCACCTATTACTACGTTCCCCTTCTCCTGGAGCTTTTCCTGGCCGGGGGTCGCCTTGTCGCCGGCTCACTTTCACCTGTCCTGATTGCGATCCTGCTCTTGCCGTCCATGCGCAGGAAGAGCCGGACAGTGCTGGCATCCCTGACCACCAGCGCCGTGGCTGTCATCCTGTGTCAGATCTTCATGCCCCGGGAGCTCAAAGCAGGGGCCAGCTTCTTTGTCTGGTTCCTCGATCCGGTCCTGGTCGGAGTACTCATTTCACTGGTCGTGCTGGGGGTCGGCAGCCGCTGGGAAGGCACGGAGTGATCGCGTTTCCCCTCGGCTTCCTTCTATAATCACTATGACTATCTACTAGCCGGAGAAGATCTCCATGGCCGATCAACCGCAAAACATTCGAACCATTCCCAACCTGTGCCTGCGCATGAGTGACGGGACGGCTCTTTCCGCTCACGTGGTCATGCCCGACACCGGGGAGCGATTTCCAGCTATCATCGAGGCCACGCCTTATCGGAAGGGGGAATGCCTGGACCCTCTGTGGGCGTCGCGCTACGAAGCGATGGCCAGACACGGTTATGCCATGGTCATCTACGACATCCGGGGAACCGGGGACAGCCAGGGAGTCTGTACCGACTGGTGGGCCGAGCAGGAAAACCTGGACGGCGTCGAAGTCGTCGACCTCGTCTCCCGGCAGGACTGGTGTAGCGGCGCGGTGGGGATGTGGGGTCTGTCCTATACAGCCATGACTGCTCTGCACGTTGCCGCAGAGGCACCTGCCCGGCTCAGGGCGATCGTCGCCGTGGGTGGTCCGGATGACACCTATACCGACCTGGCGGCTCCGGGGGGAACCCTGCGAGTCTACCCGTACGAACAATACGCTCCCCTCATGGCAGCCTACAACCTGGGGCCTCCCAGCCTGGAAGTCGGCGAAGAAGAATGGGCACGCATCTGGGAGGAAAGAGCGGAGGCCAATGTTCCCTGGAGCTTGAACATCCTCGAGCACCAGCAGCTGGATGGTCCTTTCTGGAGGCAAAGATCGATCCCACCCGATTATCACCGGATTCAATGCCCGGTTTTTCTGATCACCGGCTGGGCCGACTTCTACCCGTCCAACTACCTGCGGGCCTTCCAGCATCTGGAGGTGCCAAAGCGGGTTCTGGTGGGACCCTGGGAGCATCGCTGGCCCAACGTCGGGATGCCGGGGCCGAGCATTGACGGCTATCACGAAATCGCCAGGTGGTTCGACCACTGGCTGAAAGGGGTCGACACCGGGATCTCCACCGAACCGCCTGTCACCATCTTCCTCCAGTCCCACAAGAAACCCGACATCTTCTGCACGGAAGCCATTGGAACCTGGAGAAACGAAACCCAGTGGCCGCCCGATCGCGTTGTTCTAATGAGCCTTCACCTTGGTTCCGGGGGCAGGCTGCAGGACCAGCATGAGCCGGACGACTCGTATGACGAAATCACCTATGACCCCAGCATTGGAAGCGCCGCCGGACGCTACATAGCCGGGATGGTTCACAACTGGGGCCAGCCCGAGGATCAGCGTCTGGATGAACCCGGCAGCCTCGTTTATACCTCTGAGGTCCTGTCCGAGGAACTCGAGGTGGCAGGTCGGCCCAAAACCATCCTACACGTGTCGTCGTCGGCTACCATTGCCTCCTTCTTCGTCAAGCTTTGCGACGTAGCTCCCGACGGAACTTCCCTGCTCGTCAGTAAGGGTGCTCTCAACGCCACTCATCTTGAGTCTTCAGAGTCTCCCTCCCCGATCACGCCCGGAGAGATCTGTCGACTGGAATTCGACATTGCCGATCTGGCCCACCGGTTCCTGCCCGGTCACAGACTGCGGGTTATGATTGCCAGCAGCGACTTCCCCAACAGCTGGCCCACTCCTGAATCAGCTCGAAACCGCGTTTACCAGGGCCCGCGGCATCGCTCCCGCCTCATTCTCCCCCTCTGTCCTCGACAAGAGCCAGCCTTAGCGCCGCCCCAGTTCAAGCTCAGCCCGGATCCGGTTCCCACTCGCCGGGAGGCTGCCAAGGATTTCATTTACTGGTTCCGGCGAGATCCCGTGAACCGCGAGGTCGAGGCCTTCTACCGGACCCCGGCGGGAGTCGGAATCAACGAGGCAACGTTCAAAGTCTCGACTCACAATCCTGCCCATGCCCGGGTAGACTCTTCCTTTGAGTACACAGAACCGACCCCCGGAGGTGAAGTTCACATGCGTTCTCACGCTTGCACTTTCAGCGACGAGCACAACTTTCATCATGAGATCAGTGTCGAGGCTCGAGTCAACGGGAAGCCGCACTTTCAAAAAAAATGGTCCATCTGTGTCCCGAGACAGTTTTCTTGACTCCCCATCAGCGCCCTTACCGTCCGATCCGGGCAGCTCTTCAGAGTGTTTGAAATGAAAGGAAACAGAAGCATGTCAAAAGGCATTCGGTTCGTTCTACTCGCCATTGTTGTTCAAGCTGTGGTCGCCGTGCCGTGGGCTGGAAACTTCCGCGCCTCCTGTGTGAAGATCGATATCACTCCTGACCAGCCACAGATCTTACTCGGCTATAATCCGCGACTCTCAGAAGGCGTCCACGACAGGATCTACCACCGGATCGTTGCCATGGACGATGGAAAGACCCGGTTTTTACTGATCTCCTCGGATCTGGCCGGGGTTTCTCCTTCCTTTTACGATGATTTTGCCAAAGAGCTGGAGCAGGAGACCGGTATCAAGCCTGTGCAGGTGTGGTGGGCGATGACTCATACTCACTCAGCCCCCACCGTGGGACCCATGGGGATCGTGACACTGATGATGCCTAAAAGGTATTCGGAGAACCCGGTTCCCAACCCCGACTATTCGATCCTGGTGAAACGCCTGCTGATCGAGGGAGTAAGAGAAGCCCTTGCAAAACTGGAACCGGCTCGTCTCGGAGTCGGTCTTGGCCGTTCCCTGGCCAACATGAACCGTCGCGCCAGGGATGTCGATGGAAGCATCTCCCTGGGAATGAATCCAGAAGGTTCGGTGGATCGCCAGATCGGGCTGATTCGATTGGATCGACTGGATGGGTCACCGCTGGCGTTGATCGCAAAGTATGCCATGCATGGAACCGTACTGGGTGCGGAGAATCTTCAGATCAGCGGGGATGCACAAGGGATCGTGGCGGAGTACGTGGAAGAGAAGCTAGGGGCTCCGATGCTGTACCTGAACGGTGCCGCCGGCGACATCGCTCCCCTTTACAGTGTTTATCCGGAC
Organism: Acidobacteriota bacterium; assembly: GCA_965248635.1. Lineage (GTDB taxonomy): Bacteria > Acidobacteriota > UBA6911 > RPQK01 > CBDAPI01 > CBDAPI01. Next base: position 3,843,402 of record OZ252114.1, read on the forward strand.
CCTGAGAGTGGCCACCTGACACAGTTCAATGTCTTGCTGGGAGACAGGATCCTGGCGGCCAACCAGTCACTGGGAGAGACGACCTCACAGGTGAGGTTGCGGATTGGTCAGACGGTTGTGGAGACGCCCCGCAAGGCCGGCTTTGGCTGGGTCGATGAGTTGGCTGATTATCTAAGGCTGACAGATACCGGAGCAGCGGTGGTGCGGATCCCAATTCGTTTTTTGAGGATCAACCAAGATGTCCTCCTGTGGTCCGCACCCTTGGAACTCTTCTCCGAGATTGCGATTGATATTCGTAATCGCTCTCGCTATCCCTACACCTTCTTTGTCGGCTATTGCAATGGTGGCTTGCTGGGATACCTACCCACCCGACAGGCTTTCCAGGAAGGAGGTTATGAGCCCAGTGTGACGCCCTTTACTGAGCAAGTCCAGGACCACTTCACGCAGGGAGTGATCTCTTACCTTGATGGGCTGCCCGGGGAGAAGTCGCAGTGACGGCGGCGGACAAAGGAATCGATGGAGCTAGTCTGAACCGGCCAGAGGGCTCTTCACCACTACAAAGGAATCTTCCGCAGTCACCGTTTCGTCGCTGATGCGATCCTGAACCAGGATTTGGACGCGGTACTTACCGGTCTTCAGATGTCTCAGAGGCAGTCCTTTGATCAGCACCACTCGCTGAGGGGAGTAAAACTGGATCGATTGACCACTCTGATCCAAGGTTTCCGTAAAGATCGCGCCGCCCGGCGAGGAGATTTTGTAACTGATCTCGAGTGAGGGAGCCTGGTCTGTCTGGTCCAGCGCCGCATTGTAGATCTGCAGGTACACTCCCAGACGACCATCCCTGGAGAATACCTTCTTCAAGCTGGGACGAATCCAGACATCTCCCAGCACAAACATCTCGTCTTCCTTAGGAATTTCGCCCAGCCGCCGGATAAACTGGGACAGAATCAACGAACTGCCGACGAGCTTCTCTTCTGGATAGGACGGTGGAACGATGGCCTGGCGGAGGGCGCCAATCTTCGAGCTCTGGAGGTCCTTGACCACCAGATCGATCTTGTAGCGCATCTTGGGGTCCAGCATAAGAAGCTTCTGATACATGGAATGCTCTTTAAGAGCCTCCTGAAAGACTTCCGGTGGGTAGGAAACGATCACGTCATCTTCAAATTCCTCGACAACCCGATTGGTAATGCTGGTGACCAGACCATAGATTGCCACCTTTGCGACGTAGTCGGTCTCTTCCTGCTTGAACCGCAGGTTCTTGTTCTCCACCTGAATTGTGATCGGCACCAGAACCTGTTGTTGGTTCAGTCTGAAGTAGTCCTGACGAGTCTCCACGGGAAGCGTCTCGTAAGAGATATCTATTTTGACCAGCTCTTGTAGATCTTTGTATTTGATCTGCTGGGGCCGCTGCACCCTCGCGTACGTCTCATAGCGGATAAAAGGGTTGTCCTTGATACGCTGGTTCATGAAGGGATAACGCCGCGAATTTCCTGGACTGAAGTAGGGGCGATCCGCTTTGCTGGCCAACCCCATCTGCTCGGCGATCGTCTTCCCCCCCCCGGGGGTATGCAGCAAAGCGTCCTTTTCGTCCGGGAGCAGGGCTAGCCGGTATTCGCCGGTCAGGCTTTTGTCGACGAACTCCAACTCGACGTCGGTTCCAATCCCTTCAATATAGCGATAGCGCCAGATTTCAAATGGGAACGTGCTGGTGGTACCGCCCCCCTCATAAAAGGGGCGCTGGTAAACTCCCCCCGACGGATAACGTTCAATTTCAGCGGGTGGGCCGTGGATGATATAGATGCGTCCCCGATCTACCTTCCACCCCGGTATGCCACTGGAGAAAGTTTCGTTCGCATAGGCAATTCGACGATAATGTTCTTCCTTGTATTCATTCGCGGCCGTGGTCCGGTCCGAATCGCGGCGCAGCCAGAACTGCTCAATAAACTGTTCTCTTTCCTCCGGGGTTGTTAATTTTTCAAAAACGGTCCTCTCTTCTTCCATAATGATGTGAGTGACATCTTGGTTCAGCCACCGCTTGAAGTGGTCTTGCTGCTCTTCACGCTGCCTCTTTTCCTGCTCTTTCTTACTTTGAACAGGCACAAGCCCACCTGAAAAACCGGGAATCAGCAATGAGCAAGTCAGAAACGCTAGCAGACAGATGTTTCTCATGGCGAAACCGTCCTAAAGCCTAATGGCACCGGTTTTAGCTATTATACACTGGTGGTCTAAGTGGTGAAATGTCAGCTAACCAACTCCGTTCGGGCTTGCTCTCTTGACACCCTGGCTTCTCTGATTTTCGCCTTTTTCATCTTGCCTTCAGGGGTGTAGTATCATAATAGATCAGTACAGGAAGTTAGCCTCCTGAAGTACATTCACGGAGGAGGGTCATCAATGCTCAGCAGAACCTTTATTGCTGTTTGCCTCGTCGTCTCTTTCCTGGTCGCGTTTGCACCGGCTCAACAACAGGGAGAAGCGGGCAAAAAGAAAACGACTGACGCCCGAAATGATGAACAGCCTTCTAATCAGGGTCGCCGCCAGAGGCCTCTATATCTTCAGGGAAAAGTCGTGACAGATGATGGAATGGTGCCGAGCGAGCAAGTTCTGGTCGACCTGGTTTGCAGCGGCTCGGTGTACCGGCAAAGTTACACCTCGGCCTCGGGGTCTTTCAGTTTCGAAGTAGGAACTTCGAGGCAGATTTATCTGGGAGCTCCGATGAACGCAAGTGTTTCAACGCCACCGTCCAATCTCTTCGGCGGGAATTCCAGAAGGATTAGCGCCAAGGAGCAGAACTTTGGCAGCGGTAATCCGTTGAGCTTTGAGTCACTCAATTTAGCGACCTGCCAGTTGCAGGCACATTTACCGGGGTTTCGATCCGATATCGTTCCTCTGGGAGTCCGCAAGTCGCTGGACAATCCGGATGTGGGGCTGATCGTTCTATATCGTCTCGGGAGCGGTCACGGCACGGTTGTCAGCAGGAACACTCTGGAAGCGCCCAAGCAGGCCAGACAAGGCTTTGACAAGGCAGTGAAAGAGCTCAGGAAAAGCAAAACCGACTATTCGAAGGCGGCACGGAGTCTGGAACGTGCCGTGCAAGAGTATCCTGAGTTTGCAGAGGCCTGGAATCTTCTGGGGGAAGTCCGATTGGCCCTTCGGGATTGGTCTGGAGCCCGTGAGGCATTCCGGCTTTCAGTGGCCGAGGAACCGAACTACATCACGCCTTATCTCACCCTTGCCAGGATTCAGACTAGAAGAGAACAGTGGGAGGATGTGGCCCAGCTCACGAGTCGAGTCATCGAACTCAGCCCCAAAATGACACAGGCTTACTACTTCAACGCGGTGGCGGGTGTTTCATTGGGACAATTCGATTTGGCAGAAGAGAGAATTCGTCATGTACAGCAGAGTAGTGAAGCGGCAAACTACCCGGTCGCCCATTACATGCTGGGAATGATCATGGTCCAGAAAGGGGAAGTTGCTGCGGCCGCCAGTGAGTTTCGTCAGTTCTTGGAGGTGAATCGCAATCCGAAAATGGTGGAACCAGTGCAAAAGCAGCTGCAGGAGTGGGAGGAACTGGGTCTCATTGAGAACACCACGAGTGGAGAACCCAACTGATTTAAAGCGGCACATCGTATTCGAGTGGGATATTCCTGGCTTCCTCTAAGTCTTGTCTTTCTTGGGTTTCTGGCCCCGCCCCCGAAACCTGTGCCCGCCGAGATCGTCGATTCACACCGGCAGATCGTGTGTGGGTCCTCCTGTGATGGCTGGAAGAGTCTGACAGCCGTTGGAGCCGCTGAAGTGAGAATCTTGAGCGGGATGCGAGGTCAGGTCTCGGGTCCGATCAACCTCGAAACAGGCACCAATCACTTTGATCTGAACTTTCACGTGGGGCTTGCCGACTTTCCTGGTGAGCACTTTTCCTACGACGGAAAAAAAGTGCTTGTGGACGTCCTTACGCCCGGTCTGCGTTCACCATTTGGCGAGTTCTTGTACCTTCGCCAGAAAGTCATCACCGAGGGACTGCTGGGGGGAACACTCAATCGTCACTGGCCCCTTTTGGATCATGAACGTCTGAAGAGGATCAAATACAGGGGTTGGAAGAAAAAACAGAACCTTCATGAAATCGAGTATCGGCCAAGCAAGGGGGGCAGCCTCAAGATTCGAATCTACCTGGACGAAGAGTGGAACCATGTCAAGACCGTTTATGCTCTGAGCGTGAGTGCCGGACTCCCTACCAGCCCGCAGCGAACCTACGAGAAGTTAACCGAAACCTTCAGCGAGCTTCGCTCCACCAGCGACTTCAAGATTCCAACGGTCTGGGAGATGGAGTACAGCTATACGGGAACCAACCCAACACTTCTCTGGAAATGGACCACCCGGATCACAGACATGGAAACCAACTTGGGATCCCAGAACGCACCTGGCTCAGAGTGATCTCCACGCCGTCTGTCTTGAGATCAACTGGGGGACCCAACTGAAGCGATCTGTGTGCCTTCGATTCCCTCTCCCGTTTGGAAAAGGACCTCCCTACCGGAAAGACATCAATGCCTGCGAAAGAGCTCCGCGACAGGCATGAAATCCACTTCGTCGTCCAATGGAAAGACGGGGCGGGCGCAGTTTCTATGTCCCAAGCTCAGCAGATTCGCACTGGTTGATCCGGGCGCGTCCACATTGACCAGCTTCGCGCACCAGTCGGCGAACATGTGAGGCTCGCAGTGCGGCGACTTCACAACGACCAGGTCGAAGCTGCGGGGATCCTGTCCGTTTGCATAGAACCACGATCGATCGAACAGGTTCACCGGCCGTGTGCCCACCACCAGGGTATAGTTGTCAGACTGCAGTACGGCGGTGTCGGCGGAGTCCCAGTGCCAGCCGAAGGATTCGCTGCGGAACTTGCCGTCGAAGAGCAGGCGGACGCGAGCTTCCAACTCCAGGGGCTGAAATCGCGCTGGATCGGACGTTCCGCCGATGGCCGTGTGAATCGTCGCGCCAACGCCGGCTTCGAAAGCCATGCGAACAGCCGCTGGGTCAACGACCGGGGCAAGTGCACGTCCGCGATATCCCTGCCCGATCAGCTCGCGCACAATCGCGTTGCTGTCACCTGACGCGCCCGAACTGGTCGCATCGGCGGCGTCCATCATCACCACCGTTCCGGAAGTAACTTCCCCAGCCAGCCGCACGCTTTCTTCGAGGCTGGTCAAGGGCACCTGCATCTTCTCGTGGTGCTTCCAAAATCGACTTGCCAGGTCGGTTGCATGTTCGCGTGCCGCAGCCTCATCGCCATCCATCACCACGACACTGTTGGTCCGAAGTTCCGGGACATCGGTGAACGGGTTGCCCCACATTAGGCCTGCCGAGAGCCCGGTTTCACTGGCTTCAATCTCCTGCGCCAAACCGATGCACTCGCGGATGGAACCGGTTTCGGTGATCATTTCATCGCCTCTGACCAGCGCCGGAATCCTTACCCGGGCCGTGACCGGCCGCAGGTCGCCGGCCAGGATCTTCAGCAATAGCGCGGCCGCACGTGCTCCGGTTTCAGAAAAGTCGACGTGTGGGTAGGTATGATAAATGACCACCGCATCGCTGTGCTGGAGCATCCGATCCGTCAGGATGCCGTGCAGATCCAGCGATACCACCAGCGGAATCTCTTCTCCGAGTATCCGGCGCGCCTCCTGCAGCAGGTACCCTTCCGGGTCGTCCTCGTTCTCTGCCTGCATGGCCCCGTGGAGTGCGAAGTAGGCTGCCTCTGCCGCGCCGGCTTCGGCCAGGCTACCCAGGAATTCACCGCTCAGACGCCCAAAGTCGTCGGCCCTCAGAATTCCACCCGAGGTTCTTGCACAGGCGGCGAAGGTAGGGACGAGCTCGACACTGCTTTCCCGATTGAAAACGCTCAACGCACCGCCGACCTCTTCACCAACGTCGCGGTGGTAGTCGAATATGGCCCGCCCACGCGCCACGCGAAAGTCCTCATAGTGGCTTGGCAGCGGGTTAAAAGATGAGACTTCCTGCTTGCACTCGGCAATAATGATTCGGGGCATAGAGGCCCTTCTTCACTTGATCACTTCCGACCCCTACTACGTCAACCTTCGTGATCGCCGCATTTGATATCTTCCCGCTGTCGCCCTCACTCCCCGAGTTTCAACAACTCAGTCAATGAGAACTTCTCAAAGACAAGGTGAGCCTGGCTGCCCTCGTAGACGATACCGACGTGGGAATCGTCTATGCGGGTCATGCTCGGATAGCCGTTGCCACGGCCCTCGTCCAGCAAAAGTCGGTACTTGTCGGGCCAGGTGCGGCCCTCGTCGAAGCTGACGTGGATGGAGTGGTGATCGCGGCCCGTTTGAGAGTGCGGGTTGGCGAACAGCAGGACCTGCTTCGGCTTCCCATCCTTCTTGTAGTCGAAGCGCAACAGGCTGCCGTTGCAGTTGGGTTCGATCAAGGTGTTGCGATGCGTTTCGTGCGGCCGCCAGGTCCGGCCCAGGTCGTCGGTCGCCCAAACCGATCGGAACTTGGTGGGGCGTTTCGTTCGAGCGTTGAGCAAAATCGACCCGTCGTCCAATTGAACCGCCTGACACTCGGTGTTCCCTATCACAGGGGAGGCCACGGTCCAGGTGGTGCCGTGATCTCGGCTGACGATAAGGGTTGAGAACATGCGGTCTTTTTCGTCGCGACCCTCGCCGGGCATGACCAGGGTGCCGTCGCGCAAAGTGATCCCTGTTTGAGGAGCCGGGGCCAGAAGAACCCACTCGGGATTTTTCAATTTCTGGGTCATGTTTTCCGGCCGGGTCCAGGTCAGGCCGTCGTCCCTGGAGCGCACCATGAGAAACTGAGCGCTCTTGCCGATTTCGTGTCCCGGCTCGGAGCCGTCCTCGACCCACTGATGCTTGCCGGGCTTACCCAACATCCACACTGCGGCGCAGAAAATCTCACCCGTGTTTTGATCTACGACGATTCCTGGATCGCTGCAGCCGTTTTTCTCCTGAGGTTCCCCGCCGTATTCGCCCATGTCCATAATGACGCGCACTGGTTCCCAGCTTTGGCCGCCGTCGGTACTGCGGCTCAGGCCGATGTCAATGTCCTCCTGCAAGTCCCTCCGCATCCGCCGACGCATGTCGTAAACGCACAGAAGCGTCCCCTTTGGCGTCGTAGCTAGCGCTGGGATGCGAGAGGTGTGCACGCCGTCGTCATAGTGCTTGCGGAGCGCCACGCCGATGCGTTTGCGAACACCCGGCGAAGCGTCCCGCGGCGTGACAGTGCCCGCCGATGTTTCGATTGCCCTGCTGTGGGCGTCGACCTTATGGGACAAATCCGCGACCGACCGCAGTTTGCAGGAAAGCCAAAACACATGGGTTCCCGGCGGCAGTCTCTGATGGTCGCGAAACGTCACCTCAGCGGCTGGCTCTGACAGCCTGCCGAACGGGGTTCCCGCCAGCCCGGCGAACAGGGCATGGCGATCCCCAGAAAAGTTGATGCCGCTTCGAATGGCATCGAGTTCCTGGGGTCGCTTATCTCCAGAATAGAACAACCGCAAGGACTCGATGTCTGACGCATCGTCCGTACCGCGCAGTGAAAACGTAAACGAGTTTAGGTGTACCTCCCCCCCCCCAACCTCGACGATCACCTTCAGCAGGGCATTGTGATCGTTGCCAATTAGTACCGGATGAACTCGCTGTGAGGCCGTTGCCTGGGCCTTTCCCGATCGCAAAGCCTCAGCCCCCTCGCTAGCAGCCAGAAACGTCACCGCCATGCAAAGAGCTGTCAAGCGGATACGTGCGCGGTTCATAAAGATTAGCTCACCCATTCCCTAATCGATACCGAACAACTTCATCGCGTTGCCCCCAAGGATCTTTCCCATGTCGTCCGGGGCGATGAAGTCGCAGTGGCAGCGCAGATAGTCCAGAGACTGGCGGTATGTGCAAACGCGCTCGACCGCCGGCATGTCCGATCCCCACATCATCTTGTCGGCACCGATTTCAGCGTAGAGTTGCTTGATGATTTCCTGCGCCTGGGGATAAGGGTATTCCCAGGACCCACCGTTCATGATTGGGAACAGAAGCTCCAAATGGATATTGGGAAGGCGGCAGATCTCCAGTGCGAGGCTGCTGAGTCTGCCGTTCTCAAAGTGGTTCATCTCGAAACAGTGAGTGAAGACAAAGTTGATGTTCGACCATTTTTCGACAAATGCTCTGAATATCTGCAACTCATTGGCAAAATCAGCTGGACTGAGTTCGTTGCGGCAACGCAGGTGCCAGAGGACAGGGAGCTCCAGCCTGGCAACTTGCTGCCAAAACCCCACAAATTGAGGCTGGTCGTAGTACGTCTTGTAGTCAACCATAAAGAAGGACTCAGTGCCGTCGAAATACAGAGTCCGCATACCAAGGTCTTCAACGCACCGGTTCAGCTCCGCCATCTGGCTGTCTTCATGGGCCCGCCATTCGTCGATTTCGGCTGCGCCGATGAAGCGGCCGGGAAATTGATTGACAGCGTCCGCCACCAGGTCATTGAGGCGCCCGTAGATGTGGGCACGCGAAATGACGCCGAGGTCTACACCGAGCCCGTCCATCTGAGCGATCATCAGCTCGGCCGGAGCCTCGAATCCCTGTAAGGCCGCGGGCATCCATTGAACGTAGTAGTCTTCGCCCTCATAGGTCCAGACCAGACGCCCATGGTCTCCCGGCCGGAAGTTCACATCGAACATGTTGGTTAGGCCGCTTCCCGTACCGTCATGCAACGTCCGCCTGTTCACCAATTCCTGGTCCGAAAGACGGCGAATCCCCTGCATATGCCAGAGCATATGTCGCTGTTGGAATCGCATCCGCTCTTCGACCGTTCCGTGTTCATCACGGCCAGGATACGGCCACACATGTGCGTGCGTGTCGATAATCATGGTATTTGTGAAAGCGAGTACTTGGTCCCTACCGAGGCATCCCCTGAAGATAGGTAATCACTCCCTGGGTGAAATCGTCCTCGACCCGCTCGGTGAAGGGCGTGACGCTGCCGGGTTCGTAGCCTCCTTCCGTGAAAGCTTGCCTGGTTGGCAAATACCCCAGAAAACCATTCGTGTAGCCGACATAAAATGTGTAAGGATAAGGAGACTGATTGCGTATGTTGATGGCGATCTCACAGAAAAGCTCAACCGGCGCCGCCCAGATGACCAGATCACGGTTGATCTTCAGGAAGCGTACCGGTACCCGAACCAGGCTCACTCCGTTTTCCGTCACTCGAAGGTAGTGCGACAGCTCGTCGACCCAGCCATAGTCTAGCTTGCGGGGCGTCTCAACGACCTTTTCTCCAGTCCACAGGGTGACCTTCGAAGTGGTGCTCTTCAGTGAGCGATTGGCCTGCAGAATTCGATCCCCCAACAACACGTTAAACTGGGTGATGTGACCTTTTTCAAAATCCGGGTAGGTGCTGTAGAGAGGGGAAATATTCCCGGCCGCACCGTTAATGTACAACATCGGCGCACCCAGTTTTTCCTCCACGTACTCGGCCACAATCCCCTGAGCATCTCCACTGATCAAATGATTTTCGGCGCCCAAGACGGTCCCGTGCATGGCATAGTTGGCAATCAAACCCAGCGGCGACCCGTCTAACCGGTCCAAGCGAATCAGTCCGATCTGACGGTCCACCGCTCCCTCCGGATTCATTCCATAGGAGGCACGTCCCTCAACATCGATGGCACGCCGGTTCATATTCGCCATCGATAGACCGGTAGCCACTCCCAGACGAGCCGGTTCCAGTTTTGATCGAGCTTCCTGAATGCCCTCGATCAATCTGGCTTTCACCCACTCCGAATACTCAGGGTTGGGCTCATGCAAGAACCTCTCAGGCTGCATGACCCTTATGAGGCCCGGCGAGCCCACCTCGGGAGCCGCGTGGGTGTGCGTCAGGGTCCACCACACCTGCCCGGACTTGATACCTGTTTCCTTCTCCAACTCTCTGGAAAACTCCTCGTAGAAGGCAGGAGAAATGGCGGCCAGATCCGAGGACACGAGAAAGAACTGCGTCGTTCCATCATCCATTGCAGCGATTCGATGATAGATATGGTCGTGTACACCCTCAGACCGTCTTGGACCATAGCCCAGTAGCCACTGCGATTGATCGGGAGTGATATCCACTTTTACACAGGAGGCCCGAAAATCCCCGGAGGCTGCTTCAACGACCGTTCCTGCAACAGCCATGACCACAATAAGGAGGGAGATTTTGAAGCTGTGAGGCACCGGCAACATCAGAAGGGGTTATACCACGATGAGAACGGTACTGCAGCGAAATTATTCTCGTACTTGTTCGAAATAATGCACACCCTCTTTGTTCGACGAGACAACATCCAACAACCCGTTAGTCAACTCATCCTCGTATGAGTGGCAGGACGACGCGCGAGGGATGGCTCTGGCCCAGGTGGAGGGTGTTCCGGGCTACGACCGCGTGAGTGTGCCGGCCCACGGGCTGGCCGGTGTTCGGGTTGACGTCGAACTGGGGAAAGTTGCTGCTGGAGATGTCCAGTCTAATCCGATGGCCGGGCTGAAACAGATTGCTGGTCGGCGGCAGGGCTATGCGCACCCGGTATAACTCGCCCGGCTCCATCAGTTTTTCCTGCTCCCAGCTGTCGCGGTAGCGGGTGCGAATGATGGAGTCAACCAGGTTCATGTGGTAGCCTTCCGGGTAGTCCTGGTTGGGTGGGTACACGTCGATCAGCTTGGCGGTAAAGTCGGTGTCCACGGCCGAGGAGGAAACCCACAGCTTGACTTCGACAGGACCGGTCGCCTCGATGCCCCTCTCCAGCGGAGCGGTCTGGAAGACAAGCACGTCGGAGCGGTCCGCCAGTAGGGGGTAGGGCGGCGCTGCGCCGAACATGCCCTCCTCCTCCTTCTGGTGCTGGGCCCCCTGGGGAACAATGTGGCGCAGCCGTGTGACCGGGGAGAGGAAGCGGCTCCAAGTGTGGTCCAGGTCGCCGCTGTCGGCGGGTAGCTCCATAAAGCCGATCGGATTGCCTCCGATCGTGGGCACTGGGTGGTCCGGGTCGTAGTGGTAGGACAGGGACGCGTTGGATTCGTCAGGTGACTCCGGGGCAAGGCGGCCGTCGCTGCCCAAGTAATAGCTGCTCAGCTGGGTCTGTGGCAGCGGCCACTCACGCTCTGCGCGCCAGCAGCCTCCGTGGTCCAGTTTGCCCTCTGCGGTCTTGCGGCCGCTCCCCCCGCCCATAACGAAGATGCGCACCGGCGGCTCCTCTTCGATACGGTTGGAAATACCCTTCAGCCACCGGTCGAAAAAGCGAAGCTGCTCCTCGAAATAGCGCCTCACACCCCACACACTCTCGCCGCCGAAGTCCACATCTCCCGTGTACGAGCTGTCCCCTCTCATGGCCATGTGGTTCCACGGCCCCATGACGAGCCGGGGCGGCAAGCTGTTCTTGGCTGCCATGGCCGAGTAGTAGCGGGTCATGCCGCTGGCAAAGGGATCGTACCATCCATCCGTGAGGGTGACCGGGATATCCGCGTGGCGGTGGAAGTTACACTCGAAGTTGTGGCTCTCCTGGCTCCAATACTCGTCGTAGGCGCCTCGGTAATAGTAGTCGAAAAGGGCCTTTTCGAGATTGGGTACCAGGGCCAGGGGAGTCTGTCCGGGTTTGAAGGGCATTGATTGGAGCAGGCTGCGCAGATTCCTCAAGCCTTCCCAGATCGACTGCTGGGCTTCGGGATCGTCGCGGAGTTCCTGGGCGTCCTGGGCATGCAGGAAGAGGGCCCAGAACATGTGCAGCTGCATGGCGCCGCCTTCGCGCATCTGGTTGTGGTAGCTGTGGGTGGGCGTCACGTCGGGCCAGATGGCAGTGAGATGGGGTGGCCTCTGAAAGGCCGCGCGGACCTGCACCAGGGCGGCGTAGGAACTACCTACCATGCCCACGCGGCCGTTGCCCCAGGGGCGCGAGGCGAGCCACTCCACGGTGTCGTAGCCGTCGGTCCCTTCTCGGGGGTTGGCCACGTGGCAATACTCGCCTCTGCCCTGGGACCGGCCCCGGTCGCGCACATCCTGGAGGGCGACCGCGTACCCGAGGGGAGTGAAAAAATCAGCGATTTCCGAGTAGCGCTTGTCGCTTTTGTCATACGGGGTGCGGCACAGGATGGTGGGAAAGGGACCCGGCAGGCCTTCGCCGTCGTGGGCAGGTCGGTACAGGTCGGTGGCCAGTCGGATTTGGTCCCGCATGGGTACCATCACGTCCTTGGAGACGACGATGCCGAATTCGGAGCTGGAATGGCTGTATGCGTTGTCGCCCCCCTTGCCTTGAAGATTGCGCTGCGTCACGAGTCGTCTCCGCAGTGGATTCCCAGGAGTTTAAGCGCGTCGCGATGGATGATCTGTTCCAGCGATTCCTGAGGCACGGGCAGCGGCTGATGGCCCGTGATCTGATTGAAGTTTCGCAACGCGTGGATCACTTCGGCGGGCGTCGTGATCGGGTAGTCCGAGGCAAACAGGAGCTTGTCCATGACGCCCCATTCGTAGGCCAGCCTCATCCCGTGATAAAAGGAATACGGGCGGTAAAACAGGCCGGAGATGTCGGCGTAAACATGCGGATGTTTGCGGACTACGACCGCCGTGTCGCCCTGCCAGGGGTGGCCCATATGCGCCATGATCACGCGAAGTTCGGGAAACGCCACGGCAATCTCGTCCATGACCAGCGGGTGGGCATAGCGGAGCGGTGCGCGACGCACGGGGCTGGTGCCCTGATGGAACAGGATCGGCAGTCTGCTTTTCTCGGCGTGCGCGTAAATGGCGCGGGCCGCATCGCACAGGGGTTCAAAATTCTGGTAGTTTGGCGCCAGCTTGATCCCTCGGAACTTCAGGTCATCGACGCAGCGGTCGATTTCGTCAAGAGCGTCGGGATCCCTGGGGTGGACGGAGACGAAGCCGATCAGTTTGTCGGGGTTGGTCCTGACATAGTTGGCCGTGGCGTCGTTGAGATTCACGCCGTCGGGCCACGGCAGGGCAGTCATCTCGAAAGCGGATTCGCCCGGTTCGGGCGAGATGGGGAAGACGATTGCCTTGTTCACCGGTTGAACGGCTTCGGCGTGGTCATCCCATGAGAATGCCGCATCGACCTGACGGTCCGGCCGCCAGCCGTCATTGGTGTGTCGCTCGTGATCCGCAACGGGCTTCACATGTGTGGGTGTGTGAGTATGGACATCGACGATCATCGGAATCTCTGGTTACTGTAAAACGCCGGCACCCTTTATGTACGGATGTTGTGCAGTGAGTTCGGGGCCCAGTTCGACACCGATCCCGGGGGCTGTGGGTAATGCCACTTCGCCGTCTTCAAGTTTCAACGGCTCAACCAGCAGTGCGTCACGCAATGGGTTGTTCTGTACCGGAATCTCGATCATGTCGCAGTTCGGAACGGAGAAGGCCATGTGCAGGTTGGACATCAGGCAGACGCCGGAACCCCAGACGTGCGGCACAATCCGCAGGCCGTGTGATTCCGCCAGCAGGGCGACTTCGCGGCAGGTGGAGATGCCCCCGGTGAATGTCGTGTCGGGTTGCGCGATGTCCAGGGCGCTGGCGTCGAAGAAGCGCCGAAAGTCGTGAATCGTCGTGGAGCTTTCGCCACCGGCGATCGGAATAGCGGTCCTGGCGCGGACGTGAGCATAACCTTCGTAGTCGGTGGCGCGGCAGGGCTCTTCAAACCAGGTCAGCCGGCAATCCTCGAGGCGCGTGATCACATCCAGTGCCTGGGCCGAGGTCCAAGCTCGGGGGTGGTGTCCCTGCACGGCATCCACCATCAGCAACGCGTCATCGCCCAGCGCCTCGCGTGCCGCGAGGACCTTGGGCACATCGCAGGCCGGACCGTGGCCGACGCGGATCTTGACCGCTTTGAAACCTTGTTTCAGATGACTACGCATCTCCGCCTGCAGGCTGTCGAGCGGCTGGTCCAAACCACCGCTGGCATAGGCCATCAGACGTTCGCGGTGGGCTCCGCCGAGTAATTTCCACACGGGCAGGTTGGCCGCCTTGCCCGCGATGTCCCACAAGGCCACTTCGATCGCCCCTAGGACGGCCACACCCACGCCGTTGCGTGCCCAGTAGAGCGTGCGGTTGACCATTTCCCGCGTGAGACTCACCGGCTGCGTCGGGTCGCGGCCGATCAGCAACGGTGTGTAATACTCGACGATGCTGCGCACGACTTCCGGCGCGAAAAGACCCGCGTAAGTCTCGCCGAGTCCCGACATGCCTTCATCGGTGTGGACGCGCACGAGTGTGGTTGTGAAAACCTCCATCGAGCCGCCGGACCAGCGGACGATGTCGTCGCCGGTCAGTCTGATACTGAGCGGAATCAATTCAATGTCGATGATTCTCATAGAGTGATCGGCTTCCCCGTTTGGCAGGATTCCAGCGACGCCAGTGACACACGCAGCGCGTCCACCGCCTGCTGCGGGCCTGGAATGTCTGTGTCTTTCTCTCCGCGAACGAGCTTCAGGAATGCCCGCATCTCGTTTTCAAACGCGTTCATGATCGGATCGTCCGGCTGCTCGTGCAGCGTTTCGGTGGCCCTGCCCCATTGGTACTTGACTAGCGACGCGGCGTGTTTTCGCGATTGTTCAGTCTTGTCGGTGTGCATGTCGTGCATGGCAAAGTCGGTTTCGATGAACGCAAACGCCAGGGAGGCGTCGTCGCCCACTGCCCGGTAATCAATGGTAACCGGATCGCCATTGAGCATGAAACTCGACTCGATACTGACGGTTGGGCCCTCTTCGTAATCCAGAAGTGTGTAAACGTGGTCCCAGGATCCGTACTCGCTCTTCGCTCCCCGCGCGACGACATGCTGCGGCATGCCGAAGGTCCAGAGAACAAAATCGATATCGTGAATCTGCAGATCGAGCGCCGCCCCTCCGGTGCGTTGCGCCGCACGCCGCCAGCCCTCGGCACCCTCGACGGCCAGCAACAGGGATAACATGCGGCGAGCGCTGAATGCACGAACTGCGCCGAGTCCGCCACGACGAATGATGTCGCGTCCCGTGGCGTATTCCGGCCAGAACCGCAGCACGTGAGCCACCATCAAGGGGACGTCGTGTGAATCAAACGCTTCGACAATCCGCTCCGCGTCGGGAAGCGTCAGCGCAATCGGCTTTTCGCAAAGCGTCGCTTTCCCCGCGTGCGCGGCGGCCAGTGCGAACTCAAGGTGTAAATCGTTCGGCACGCACAAATCCACCGCATCGATCGATTCATCGGCAAGCACCACGGCGTAACTGTCCGCCACAGTCGCCCCGACATCCGCGGCCAACTTCTCGGCGTTCGCCGGATTCCGCCCCTTCGCCACGACGAGTTCGACGTCCGTCAGATTCGCATATGCCAGGGCATGAACCCGTCCGATGTCGCCGGCGCCGACCAATCCGATTTTGACCGTGCCTGCCATATGTTACGACTCCAACAACCGGTTGAGGCTGCTCATGGTGTGTTCCAATACCGCGTCACCGTGGTGCGCGTAGGGGAAGACTTCAGGGATGAGGAAGCCGTCGTAGTTAATCTCACGCAGCGCGGTCATTACCTCGGGCCAGTTGACGTCGCCGGCCTGGAGGGGGACGAAGCCTTCGACCGTGCCAACGGCTCGGCGGAAGTCCTTGAGATGCACCTCCCGAATCCGTTCGCCGAGAATGCGGATCCACTGCTCGGGGAAGCCAAACTGGACGCAGTTGCCGACGTCGAACAGCACGCCCAGGTGAGGGCTGTTAACCTCGTCGATCAGGCGCCGCATTTCCAGGGGACTGAGGAGGAACATGTTCCAGATGTTTTCCAGATGGACCGCGACGCCAAGTTTTCCAGCGTGATCGGCCAGTTCAGCCAGGGCATCACCGGTGCGGTCGTAGGCCTGTTCGTAATGGACGGGAGCCACTGACTGGTCCCACGGCAGGCCGACGTATCCGGGGATGAAAAGGACACCGCAACTCCCGAGCTGGGCGGCCATTTGGAGCGATCGCTTCACGATGTCGATGCCACGCGATCGTTCGTCGGCGTTGTCGGAAGTGACGGTGTATTGCAGCGGCGCGATCTCAAGGCTCGGCAGGACCACGCCTGCATCGGCGGCCGCTTGACCGATCTCGCGCAGCACTGCGTCATCGGTTTCGAGTGACAGAAAGCCTTTTTCGATCTCCGTGTAGAGTTGCACGCCCTGATAACCGTGGGAACGAGCGGTGTCGAACACGCGGCGGTAGTCATCAACGCCGGTGAGAAACTCCGAGTCGCCGAGAACATCGGGACTGTCGGAAAATGCTCGAACGACAATTCCCTTTTTCATTGTGATCTGTCCTTAGTACTCCCGTGAGTACTTAGTGATGCAGCGGCAGGATCGGATGCTCGTCGAGGTGTCGTCGCAGGATCTCTTTCGCGCTGGGCCCGTCGGCCTGGCGCAGGGCTGCTACGATCTGGCGATGATGGTCGAGGCTGACGCGACATTCCGCGGCCCATTGCTCCTGTCCAATGATGCGACCGTGAAGCATGGGCAGCGGCGCTCGCTGGTAGAGCATCGAGAGCCGACGATTGCCTGCTGCCGCGACGAGAACTTCATGAAAACGTCGATCCGCTTCGCTCGCTCCCAGCAGGTAAGACCGCTCGATCAGATGAGCCAGCTCGTCACACGCATCTTCCATTGGCTTGAGCGCACGTTCGTCGGGCTTGCCGGCGCGGCACAGTTCATCAATCGCCCCACACTCGAGAATGCATCGGACGCGGAGGATCTCGCGCATCTCCTCGTCGCTCAATTCCGGCACCCGATACCCGCTGACCGGTCCGCGTTCGATCAGGCCTTCGGCCTCCAGGCGCGCAAAAGCTTCGCGCAGCGCCACCCGATTCACGCCCAGCTTTTCCACCCATTCGGGTTCGCGCAGCCGCTCGCCCTCGGGCACTCGCTGAAGGATGAGCAGTCGGCGCAGCTTGTCGTAGGCCAGCTCGCGTTGACCTTGATTCTTTGGCTTCGGGGTTGCAATCGTCTCGGGCATGGGCTAGATTGTAAACACATTATTCCGTATTGTGTCAACGGAGGCGTCAGGTTGTGTCAACAGAAAGCACGGCGGTAAACCTCGCAAGAAGCCGGGGCCTGCTGGAACGCAACGCTCAATGGGTCCCGGGGGGGCTGGCGTCGTTGAACCGCAAAACTGATCCGCCAATTGCATTCCGCCGGGCGGTCGGCAGCCGGATGTGGGATCTCGACGGCAACGAATACATCGATTACCACGCCGGATTCGCGCCCTACATCCTTGGCCACAACGATCCTGATGTGAACCGTGCGGTGGCGGATGCCATGTCCTCACAGCGTTCCAACTACGGCGCCGGCCCGACCGAAGACGAAGGCGAACTGGCGGAATTGTTTATCAACTGCGTGCCGTACGCAGAGAAGGTGCAGTTCTTCAATACAGGGTCTGAAGCCACAGCGCAGGCGATCCGGGTGGCGCGCGCATGGACCGGCAAGCCTCACGTCATTCTGCTGCAAGGTGGATACAACGGCCATCACAACACGGTCGCGGCCAACCTCATGAGCAGTAGGGCGGACCTCGGTGGCAAGCGAGTCGTCGGCGACGAATACCCGCTGGTACCGTTTACGGCGGGTATTCCGGAAGCCGAACGGGCGTTGATGCACGCGGTGGAGTTTAACGATCTCGACGCCGTGGAGGCGGTGGCCCGGCGTCACGACGTGGCCTGCCTGATCAGCGAGCCCGTGCTGCAGAACATTGGCGTCGTCAAGCCCGACGACGGCTATCTTGAGGGACTTCGTCAGCTTGCCGACGACCTGGATTTCCTGCTGATCTTTGACGAGGTGAAAACCGGCTTCCGCGCCAGCATCGGCGGCTATCAGCAACTCTGCGGAGTGGCGCCGGATTTAAGCACATTCGGCAAAGCTTTCGCCAATGGTCTGCCCATCGCCGCGCTTGCCGGAAAGAATCTATTCATGGACCTGGCGCTCAACGATGATCCGGCCCGGCGCGTGCTGGTTGCGGGCACCTACAACTGTCATCCGTTGCCCGTCGCCGGCGCGATCGCGACGTTGCGCAAGCTGCGCGACCTGCACTTGAACGTCTATGACCATCTGGAAAACCTGTCCGCGAAACTCGAAGCCGGCCAGCGCGAGCTGTTTGCAGCCCACGGCGTCCAGACGTCGATCAGCCGTGTCGGCAGCGCGCATTGCGTTTACTTCTCGGAGTCCGCTCCGAGGTGCTGGTGGGACATCCTTGAGGGCCACGATTTTGAGTTCGACGTAGCATACCGAAAAGCACTGATTGAACGCGGAGTTTACACGTTCCCCGTGCCCGTGAAGCAAAGCAGCATCAGCTTTGCTCATACACAAGGGGATATCGAACAGACATTACAAGCGAGCGACACGGCCTTGCAGTCGTTGACTGGTAAGTCCGCAAGCGCCGCAGCCGGTGCCGAACACTGAAAGAACTCGCATGAATGGGCGCGTATCACTTCGCTGCGTACCGAAAAAGCAAAACAATGAGAGGAAGACTAATGTCCATACAAAACGCAACGCGTCGAGAATTCATCAAATCGACCGCCTCGCTTGGTATCGGCCTGTGGGCGGCCGGCGGCGTTAAGGCTACTGCGGGCAATTCGCCCAATGAAAAACTCAACCTTGGAATTATCGGCGCGGGCGGGCGCGGAGCTGCCAACCTTTACGGAGTCCGGAGCGAAAACATCGTCGCAATTTGCGATGTGGACGAGCGGTGGGCGGCGGAATCATTTGAGCAGCATCCGCGCGCCACCCGCTACTCCGATTGGCGGAAACTGCTGGACAACAGAGAGATCGACGCAGTGGTTGTCTCGACAACCGACCACACGCATGCGCTCATCAGCCTCAACGCCATGCTCGCCGGCAAGCATGTGTATTGTGAGAAACCGATCGGCCTGTCCGTGCAGGAAGCGCGACTGTTGCACGATACGTCCTTGAAAACCAAAGTCGCCACCCAGCAAGGCACGCAGGTCCACGTCACGAAAAACTTTCACCACGTCGCCGGGATGATCAAAAAAGGCGCGATCGGTCCGGTTCGCGAAGCGCACGTCTGGTGCACGCGTCACGGCGGCGGCTGGGCGCGCCCCAAAAGAAATCTGGGCGGATTTCGATCCACTCTGGAACCGACCGGTAAGCATCCCGTGCCGGACTATCTGGACTGGAACCTGTGGCTCGGCCCTGCGCCGGATCGCCCCTATCACCCCGATTATTTCCCCGGCTGCGCGAAGTGGAACAAATACTGGGACTTTGGCGCCGGCGTGCTCGGCGATATGGGCAGTCACCTGATCGACTTCCCGTATGCCGCCCTGAATTTGACGTGGCCGACGGCCATCGAGGCAGAGGGCGAGCCGATCAACGATGAAACCACCCCCGCGTGGATGCGCGTCCGCTGGGACCACCCGGCGACCGCTGACCGGCCGGCTGTGAAGGTTTACTGGTACGACGGCATGAAAAGCCCGCAGGCGCCGAAACCGGTCAACACCAATGACTGGCACGGCATCGTCTACGTCGGCGACAAGGGCATGCTCTGGGCGAACTACGGCGGCTACGCCCTGTTGCCTGCGGAGGACCCGGACAACTTCACGCCGCCGGAGCCAAACGTTCCGCCGCTCGCCGAGATGCAGGGCCATCACGATGAGTGGATCGCCGCCTGCAAGACCGGCGCGCCGACAGCCTGCAACTTCCGATACGCCGGCCGACTGATCGAGCACAATATGCTCGGCCTCGTCGCGCTCCGCACCGGGAAGAAGATCACGTGGGATGCAAAGAACATGAAGGTAGTCGATTGCCCCGAAGCCGAGCAATATATCAACCGCACCTACCGCAAAGGCTGGGAATTGCCGGCGTGACGGAGTTAGCCGAATCGCGATCCTGAATCATGGCGTTCAATCCAAAGATATCGGACGAGAAGAAAGACTGTAGTCATATGAAACACCTGATTCCCGCAGTCTCGATCGTGATCACACTCGCCTTTCCATCCATCGTCTCCGCTCAGGCACCGAAACCTGCGCCCCCGGACGCTATCGTACCAAAAGAAGACCTGACTCAAATCACGCTTGCCTGCCCGGACAAGCCTCCGGCCAAACCGAAACAATCGCGCAAGGTGCTGATCTTCTCCCGCTGCCCAGGCTACCGGCATGCGTCGATCCCCTGGGGAGCCGCGGCGTTGCGAATTATCGGCGAAAAGACCGGCGCCTACGAACCCGTGGTCAGCGACGATCCGGCCAACTTCGACGCCGATGCACTCAAACAGTTCGATGCCGCGGTGTTCAACAACATGTGCGGCAACCCGCTGGATGACCCCAAGCGTGTCGAGAATCTGCTTGCCTTTGTACGAAACGGCGGCGGGTTCATTGGCATACACTGCGGCGGAACCCAAAGCTGGCCGGAGTTTGCCGAAATGGTCGGCGGCACCGCCATCAATCACCCCTGGAACAGCTACGAAATCGCCACACTGAACATCGAAGAGCCAAATCACCCCGTCGTCAAACCGTGGAAGGCGAACAGAGTAACGCTGAACGAGGAGATCTATCAGATGGGCGATAACTTCTCGCGCCGAAGCCTGCGCGCGCTCATTAGTCTCGAAACATCCAGCGTGGACATGACGCGCGAGCGGATTCAACGCACCGACGGCGACTTCACCCTCGCCTGGGTCAAAACCTACGGCAAAGGAAACGTCTTCTACACTGCACTCGGCCACAACAAACACATGTACTGGGATCCTCGCTACCTCGGCCATCTCCTCGCTGGCATCCAGTTTTCTGTCGGTGATCTGAAAGTGGAAGCAACGCCCCGATGAACAATCAGAAATGACGAAGCGAACACGGCAACTGAAGCACTCTGAGCCGCCGACGTTTTGCGGATGGGTATTGCAGCGAAATCATTTTCGGACTTGCTCGAAATAATGCACACCTTTTTTGTTCGACGAGACGACGTCCAACAACCCGTCGCCGTTCACATCCGCCACCTCGAACTGCGTGCCAGGTCCGCTGTCGTGATCGAACTGGTGACGAATCCAGGTGGGACGACCCTTTTCTCGTTTTAGCTCGAACCAGAAAAACCCTGCGGGTTGGTCGCCGCCGGGGTCGCCCCCTCCGTGAGCCCACCAGCGTTTGCCAGTGATGAAATCGGGCAGGCCATCGGAGTTGATGTCGGCGAAGCAGACGCCATGCGTTTGCGAAAAACTCTTGTCGATCTCGTGAGCCTTCCACTTGCCGCTGGGCAGTTGTTCGTGCCACCAGATACCAAAGGAATGCGGACTGCTGGCCAGCACGTCGCCGTCGCCGTCGCCGTCGAAATCGTAGACGTACATCTGAGCCGCCTTTTGACCATCTTCACCAAAAGCTGCGGGGTGGAATTCCCACTCGCCCCTGGCAAACTGATCGGGCGCCTCCCACCAGCCGCGCGCACAAAGAATATCGTTCCGTCCGTCGCCGTTTACGTCGCCCAAGCCAAGACCGTGCGAGTACCGGCGAGTGCCCGGGGCGGCTTTGGCCGAGATAGCCTGGATGATCCACGGTTGGTAAGGATCTCTTGTCGGCACAAGGAAAGC
Organism: Acidobacteriota bacterium; assembly: GCA_965248635.1. GTDB lineage: Bacteria > Acidobacteriota > UBA6911 > RPQK01 > CBDAPI01 > CBDAPI01. The sequence continues at coordinate 3,864,938 of OZ252114.1, forward strand.
CATACGGCGGTCGGGTCCATCCGGCTCTTTGGGATCGGGCGAGAAAGCGGCGATCAACTCCCGCTTGCCGTCGCCATCCAAATCCAAAAGCTGCGGGCTTTCGTTGTTGGTAACCGGCGTGACCATGTGCTTTTTCCACGGGCTGCCGGTTACTCTTGGATTTTCAAACCACCAGGTGGGTGTGCCGGGAAAGTCGACCACCATGATGTCGGTCCAGCCATCGCCGTTCAGATCTTGAGCGAACGTGCAGAACGAGTTGCTGTACTGTTTGGGAGCGTAGTGCAGCGGCTTACCCAGCACCACAGAGGCTCCGCTTTTGGACGGCGGCTCCATCGTGATCGCGTGTATTTCCCAATCGGGAGCCTCATACCACACCAACCCCGCAGCGATATCATTTTCTCCATCTTTGTTGAAGTCTCCCACGGCCGCACCTTCGCTGCGGAACCTGGCGTCGAGCTGGGTTTTCTTAAAGCGAATGTTTTCGGCCTGAACTTGGACCGTGCAACAGACAAGCAGGATGCAGAACCGTGGGGCGGATTGACGCGCTGCACTAGCCCTCCCTTTCCTGACCGCATGATAACGCAGTCGGGAGGGCAACGCCCTGCCGGAGGTGCAGTTCGGCGCTATACTGACTTCGCAATGAAATCGGAATGATGCCCTCGCCGCAGTCGGCGAGATCGAGACGGATGGGACATGGCAGGAATCGACTGGCTCATAGTGATCACTCTCAATCTCCTGATCTTCGGCTACGCATCCATCCGATCGCTTCAGACACGCTCTGATGTGGACTGGTTTCTGGGCGGACGCAACCTTCCATTCTGGCTGATTGGCCTCTCGATGTTCGCAACCTCGGTTGATGGCGGCGAATACGTGGCCATCAACGGTGCGACCTACCAGGATGGTCTGGTGATGTTTACCGGCGTTGTGTTTGGAATTGGCGTCGGGGGCGTGATTGCCGCGTTTGTGGTTGTGCCCAGCATGTACAGGGCCGGGCTCTTCACCAACGCGGAATACCTCGAGGATCGGTTCGGCCGCTCGGCCAGGATCATCAGCGTTCTGGTTCAAATCCAATATCGTACGGCCACCCTGGCAACCATTGCTGTGGCGTTGCATCTGATGCTGACCGAAGTGGTTCCTCTCCGTTCTCACAGCGCTTGGATTCTGATTGTCGGGTTGATTGCGGCAACGACTTTCTACGCTGCCTGGGGCGGATTGAAAACCATTGCCGCCGCAGATGTTCTGCTCGGCTCACTCATGCTTTTCTCGACCCTGGTGCTCTGGTCCGTCATTTGGCAGGAAGCACGAGGTTGGGCCGGCACCGAAGCCGCACTGGTCGGGCAGCTCGGTAAGGGGGAAGCACAGACATTGCTGCACATTGGTGGTGGCCGTGATGCGAGCAGTCATCCAGCTGTGGTGGTGATCGGTTGGTGCCTGATTGCGACCGGCTATTTTGTCGTGAATCACACTCAGACAATGAAAATGTTCGGCTCCCGATCCATGTGGGATCTGAAGATGTGCGTCGTAGCGGGCACCGGGCTGATCATGCTCTCGGGTTACTTCAGCAGCTCTCTGGGACTGTTTGGGCGGGCACTGGTCCCGGACCTGCCCAACCCGGACATGATCTATCCACGCTTGGTCGGCCAGTACCTGGTCTCTGGACTGAAAGGTATTGTCGTCGCCGGAATGATCGCATCCGCCATCAGTACGTTCGAAGGAATTGGGGTCGCCCTGTCTGCCCTCTTCACTCGTGACATCTACGCTCGTCTGTTCGTACCAGATGCAGAAGACCGTCACTATTTGGTTGTCAGCCGGATTGCCACCGTTGTCATCGTGGCCATCACCTTTCTCTACATTCCGTTTATCCTTCGTGCTCAGAACATCGTGGAGTTCTTCGTCGGCATCACCAGTGTCTTTGTGACGCCTTTGATGACCGTGTATTTAGTGGGCTCAATGACAAGAGTGGACAGACGCAGTGGCCTTGTGGGTCTGATCGTCGGACCCGCCTTCAGACTGTCGGTAGTCGCGATGGGAGAGCACCTTCCGTTGTGGTTAACAGACAAATTCGCGGCTTATCTTTGGAGTACCGGCGTAACTGCCATCTCGATGTTGAGTGCATCGATGATCCTGGGCGTCATGTTTCCGACGGGCATTCAGAAAACTACCCAAACGACCATTCAACCCTCAGGTTGGCTCGCACGCTCCCAAGGAAAGGTGCAGGAGATTGTTCTGTCCCCGTTTCCGGGTGGCGTTCCCTGGTGGGCATCCCCAGCCCTGTGGGCCGTCGCAGTTCTTAGCACGTCGGGCTACGTGGTGTTCGTGGTCCTTTGGTAGTGATCGGCGGTCGCGGCCTGAGGCCCACTCTCGATGCGCACCACTAAAAAAAGGGGGCGGAAGGCCGCCCCCTTTGTGATTCCCAATGTTCTCCCAGGATTAGAACTCCAGGCGGAGTCCCAGCTGGATGTTCCTTGGTGAACGCGTTGCAGAGATGACACCAAAATTGGTCGCTCCCACAGAGTTGCCGAAACCAAAGAACTGAGTGTGGTTGAAAGCGTTGTAGAACTCAGCTCGGAATTGCAGTCTGGCCCTTTCTCCGAGGTTAAAAGACTTGGCCACATTGATATCCCAGTTGTTGATTCCAGGCTCCAACACCTCACCGCGCCCAGTGTTGCCGAACGTTCCCAACTCTGGATTTGCAAAGTAGCCCGTGTCAAACCACTGCAGGTTACTGGAACGAGGATTCATGTACTCAACTTTACCTTCACGGACCTTATTCGGTCTTGTTGCCCACCAGAACTGACCTGTGTTACTGAAATCCGTTCCAGCGAGCGGTCGAATGATCCTGGGGCTCCCGGACTGGAATGTGGTGATTCCGCTGACCTGCCAGCCGCCGATGACTCCATCAAGCACCGAGTTCATGCCGGATCCATAGCGTTTGCCGCGGCCAACCGGAAGTTCCCAGATATATCCGACGCTGAGCCGTTGCTTGGCGTGGAACTGGGATAAGCCCTTCTCCGCCTTCTTGTCATATGCGTTTTGTGCCCAGAATCCGGTGGCGTCGTTGAGGTTGCCGTAATCATCGATTGTTCTGGCAAAGGTGTAAGAGGAGATGAAGGAGATGCCCTTGTCAAACCTCCGCTCCAGGCGCAGCAGACCCGCATGGTAATTATTCTGAGCGCTGTGTTCCATGATGAAGGTGAAATTCGACAGGTCTGGATAAGGAAGTCGAGTCGAAAACGGTGTCGTGACTCCCGGCGGATCCAGGTGAGCCTGATTGTAATTGATGCGGCGCTGGCCATGGTATCCGTGTGAACCCACGTAGCCCACTTCCACCAGCATGTTTCTCACGACTTCGCGCTGCACGGTCAACTGCCAGTGCTGGATGAGGGCATCGTCGAACTTCCGGGTTACCGAATGTAAGGTCGTACCAGCCAAAGCGGGATGCCAGGTGGGTCCGGTTTCCTGGGGGAAGTCGTCGCGGGTGATATCCGCAACTGGAAACAAGTTGTCCAAGTCGTTGGTCACCAGGTCGGTATACAAGGTCGTGGGGTTAATGAACCGCAGGTTATTGGTTGGCGGATTCAAGGCCCCATTGACCTGGTCAGTGGCATCCGGTGGAGAGTAAAAGACGCCATAAGAGACGCGAATAACCGTCTTATTGTCCCCGAAGGGGGAATAAGCAAAACCGATTCGTGGGCCGAAGTTGTTCTTGTCGGCATTGTAATAACCTTGGCCCGGCTCGGCCGGCACCAGATTGGTGGGTGGGCAGGGATTGGTATCCCGAAAGCACTCTCCTGGAGGAACCTCAAAATCAAAAACAGCGTAATCTCCACGTATCGCATCCCAGGGCTCGTAGTACTCATAGCGCAGGCCCAGGTTCACCGTAAGTTTGGGGGAGACTCTCCAGTCATCCTGCAGGTAGAGCCCCCACAATTTCTGATTGAAGTAACCGGTGCCATTGCCGGCTAATCCCCAGGTTTCCTGTGCCTGTCCCAGCATGAAATCAGCGTATGGGCTTCCCGTCTCACCGTTGCCCGGGAACTGGGAGAAGATCCCGTTGAAGGTCAAATTCCCTCTGATGCCCGCTTGAGCCAGCCAGCGAAGGCGAATCTCGCGAACATCGAAGCCCGCCTTCAGCGAATGGTTCCCAAACTTCATCAGCAGGTTATCCGAGACCTGGAAGGTGTTGTTCAAACCACCAAAGGGGAAGTCAGGGCTTGGCCCGACGCCGGTGTAGTTGCTCCAGCCAAATTTGGGCAGGCCAAAACCGAGGGGTGAGCCGCCGATGTTTTCAAATCCAAAGAGTTCTGTCGTATAGTCGGTACCATTCGATCCTTCTTGTCCACCGAAAAAATTTCCCCGGTTGTAGCCAACGCGCAACTCATTGACGGTGGTGGGCGAAAAGGTATGGATCTCCGAGATCATCGCATTGTGCATATTGTTGTCGGTGCTCTGGTCGGAAAGCGCCACCAGGTTGCCTCTTATCTTGTTGTCAATCGACTGCATGTAGCGCCCGTAGATCTGATCGCTCTGCGAGAGAACGTGATCGACGCGTACGGTCCAGAAGTTGATATCCTCCGGATTCGACGTAGTTCCGATGTAATTGCTGTTTCCAGGCAGACTCCCCCCCTCCTGGTGGGTCGGGGCAGGAATAATCCCTAAACCGATCAGGGACTGGGCCTGGGGATTGAAGCGGTTGCTGGGGATCACGTTCCCCGGGAAGGGCTGCCGGGTGAATCCCGCCGGTGCACTTGGATCCGCGACAACCGTCTCGGGATCGTAAATCTTTATACCCAGGTTGGAGAAATCCCCTTGGAGCCAGGCTGGATCGGGGAATCGCCCAAAGGTATTTGCACCCTCGCGAAAACGGGTTCCTTCATATGAAAAAAAGAAGAAGGTCTTGTCCCGGCCATCGTAGCCCGGGACCCAAATGGGTCCCCCTACGTTGGCGCCAAACTGGTTGTAGTTAAATGCGCTCTTCTCCGCACCGGCGCGGTTGTCAAAAAAGCTGTTGGCGTTGAAGATGTCGTTTCGATTGTAGTTGTAAATCGCACCATGCAAGTCGTTGGTGCCGCTTTTGGTGGTGGTTATAAACTGGACGGATCCCCGACCCTGTTCAGCTGAAAAATTATGGCTCTTGACTTTGAATTCCTGAAGCGCATCCAGGGATGGAGTGGCTGACTGAGTTTGAATCCAAACCGTATTCGAGTCAATTCCGTCGATGGTGTAGGAGGTATAAGCTCCCCGCTGGCCCGCAAGCTGGTAATAATCGCCCCGGTTCTGGTTGGGTATGTAGCCGGTGGCACTGGGAACGGGACTGACGGCGGTGGGCAATAAAGACGCCAATGCCTGGTAGTTGCGGGTCAGCAGCGGCAACTGGCGCATCTGCTCTTCTTTAATCGTCCCTCCAACTTCCGAGGTGTTTGTCTCGACCAGCGGCACGGCGGCCCGCACTTCTACCGTCTGCTGCGTCTCTCCCACCTCCAGCGTCAAATCAACACGAAGCTTGGTGGAAAGGTCCAGTTCGGCACCCGGTTCGACAGCCGTCTTGAATCCCGCCATCTCCGCCGAGACTCGATAAGATCCAGGATCCAAAAAAGGGATTTCGTAGCTACCGGTATCGCCCGTGACAACGGTACGGGTGATATTGGTCCCCAGATTGGTGGCCGTTACACTGACGCCGGGCACCACCCCACCGGTGGCATCCGTTATCGTCCCTGAGATCGTACTCTTGACCTGGCCCTGAGCGCCGGCGGTGGCAAGCACCAACAAAACAAACAGTGCCAGAATGTTCTTGAGGGAAAAGATAGAATCCTGCATTTGTACCGTCCTCCTTGGGGGGGGGTGAAACTAAACTTTTTTTATAGTTGTGATAGAAAATACATCATTTTGTCACCAGGTCCAGAACAATCTGTACTCCGACCAACAAAAGTTTCTTAGTTTGCCAGGCTTTAGATCCAATCTTATGGATAACCTCTCTTCTAAGCTAAGACACTCATGCAACCCCAAAGATGATCGTGGTCTTGGTCGAGACCATCCCGGGTTGTCTATCCGTGTACTATTGTTCACAGCAATTTTGGTGCCGATAAGCTGCTCGCTAGTCGTAAAGCATTGGGAACTAGCCAAAAAAACTCAACTATATGGGATAATGGTTCCCCAAAAAACCCAAAAACATGGATTCTGAGTATTTGAAAATTCAAGAAATTGAATCGCCCCTTCCCGCATGAGGTGCAAGAAGACAATCCTAGTCCCGACAGTAATCTGCCTCCTTTTGGGGTCCGCCTGGTCGCAAAACGAGTCCGGCTCGAGCCCACTCGGGGCTCGTTTTGTGGATGTTGCAGCAGGCGCTGGACTGGGTGAGTTCTTCTGCTATTCAGGAGGAATCCAGCGCAAAGAATACATACTGGAAACGACTGGAGCGGGCTGTGCCTTTCTGGATTACGATAACGACCGCGACCTTGACATTTTCCTGATGACGGCCAGCCGTGGGGAAGCATTTGCGGAAGGTGCTGAGCCTTCCAACCACTTGTATCGCAATGATGGGAACGGCCGCTTCAGTGACGTAACCCGCCAGACCGGGCTGGTGCGATCCGGCTGGGGCCAGGGGCTGTGTGCCGGAGATTACGACAATGACGGCTGGATTGATCTCTACCTGACTTACTACGGACACAATGTTCTTTACCGAAACGGGGGGGATGGCTCGTTTGTGGATGTCACCCGGAAGACAGGGCTGTATACAAAGCGCAGGTTGTGGGGTGTGGGCTGCTCGTTTCTAGACTACGACCGGGATTCGGACCTCGACCTGTTTGTCTCCAACTACATCGATTTTGATCCAGAGTCCGCCCCCCGTCCCGGGGAGAATTCCAACTGCGTGTGGAAAGGGATTCCCGTCATGTGTGGTCCTCGAGGTCTGAAAGGCCTGCCCTCCAATCTCTATCGGAACGAGGGCGACGGGACATTTACCGATGTGAGTGAGGAGGCTGGGATCACAGCCCCCGGAGAAAGATACGGATTGGGCGTTTTGGTGGCGGATTTTGACAGCGACACCTGGCCCGACATCTACGTAGCTTGTGATTCGACACCCAGTCTTCTGTTTCGCAACAATCGTGACGGATCCTTCTCAGAGATGGGTTTACTGGCGGGAGTGGCCTACAGCGGTGATGGAAAGGAGCAAGCCGGCATGGGCGTCGATGCCGGGGACTACGACAACGATGGTGATCTGGATATCATCAAGACGAATTTCTCCGACGACAAATCGAGTCTCTACAAGAACTATGGTGATGGCACTTTCAGTGATGCAACATTTGAAGCCGGGTTAGGGGTGAACCTGGCATATCTTGGCTGGGGCGTCGGCTTTCTTGACTATGATCAGGATGGTTTCGACGACATCTTCATTGCCAATGGTCACGTCTACCCGGAAATCGACGGCCACGGATTTCAATCCCAGTACAGGCAGCGGAAAGTCCTTTACCGGAACACGGGCAAAGGCACTTTTGTGGACGTCACCGCGTCATCCGGAACGGATTTACTGCAGCCACAGACGAGTCGAGGCATTGCTCTGGGAGACATCGACAACGATGGGACACTCGAAATTCTGGTGAATAATGAAAACGGAAGGCCCAGCCTGTATAAGAACTTTGGGCCACATGGGAATTGGATCGTAATACTGACCATGGGCAGTCGCTCGAACCGCAGTGCGATTGGCACGCGTGTCTCGGTGGTGGCGGGCGGGCGACGACAGATCAAGGAAGTGCGCAGTGGAGGGACCTACGCTTCGCAGAGCGACCTGCGACTGCATTTCGGCCTGGGGACCGAAAAAAAGCTGGATGTAGAAGTCCGATGGCCCGCTGGGTCGGTGGAGAAGTTCACCGGGGTCGCAGCCAATCAGTTCCTCACAATCAAGGAGGGCATTGGTCTTGAGGGAGAGAAAGACTGAGGGCCGCGCTTTGAGCCTGGAGAAGAAGGGCAGGTGCAGCCTCCCAGGTTCCCGTCTCCTCACACTCTTAGCACTCACTTTCACAAACGCGATGACGTTTGTTGCAAGCGCGACGGAGACGAGATTCCTGGAGGGCGAGGTTGCCGGGCAGAGTCCACAACAGGCTTATCGTCTGCTCCAGGAAGGCAAACTGGCAGAAGCTGAAAAAGCTTTTCGGGGGCTGCTCGACAGGTACCCCAATGAAGCCTCCCTGCGCAGGGGTCTGGGTATGGTTTATTCGAGAATGAAACGCTATGCCGAAGCGGTTCATGAATTTGAGAGAGTTCTCGAGTTGAAGCCTGGAGACGTGGAAGCCCACAACAACCTGGGCGTCACCTACCTGCTTCAAAACAACCAGGAGAAGGCGATCGAGCAATTTGAGCAAGTGACAAAGCTGGACTCCGACAGGGTCCTCGCCTTTTACAACCTGGGCCTGCTTTACCTCTCGAGGGCTGACCTGCCCCGCGCTCTGGCAACTCTCGAGCGTGCTCATCATCTGCGACCGGACGACCCTGCGACACTCGTCCACCTGGTCGAAATCTACCTCGACCTGGGGCGGACCCGGGAGGTCGCCCCCCTGGCTTCTCGACTCAGACAGATCCTGCCTGCCGATACCGTCATCCACATGCGCGTGGGGACGTGGATGCTCGAGCACGCTCTGGTTTCCGAAGCCATCGCCGAGTTCGAACTGGTTCGGCGTCAAGAGCCCTCATTCTCGGTCAACTACTGGCTGGCCTATGCCCGCTACTTAGAGAAGAACTATTCACGAGTCGTGTTGCTGCTGGAACCATACACCCACAGTGCAGCTCCAAGGCCGCTCAAGCTTTACGGACTCCTGAGCGTCGCTTACCTGAAACAGGGGAGGGAGGAGGAGGCGTCGAATGCCCTCAAAAAGGGAATGTCAGCGACAGGCAATGAACCGAAGTTTCTCTATGATATTTCAATGGAGTTGCAAAAGGAGAACCTGTCTCCGCTGGCCAGGGACCTTCTCAGGTATGCAGTTGCCCGATTCCCGGATGATCCAGATTTGTTTCTGGCTCTGGCCCGGGATCATCATGCTGCAAAGCGTTTCGAGGAGGCGCGAGACGCCTCGGCGTCGGCAGTGAAGATCAAACCCGATTTTTATGCTGCCTACCTTGCCCTGGGAAACAGTCATTTGGAGTTGGGCGCTTATGACGAGGCAGTGCAAGCCTATGAGAAAGCGCTGAGTCTCAATTCAAAAGATCCCTTCCTTTATTATGTCTATGCCACCGCGCTGGAGCACCACAACGAGCTCGAGAGGGCGCTCCTGATGGCACAGCGAGGCATCGAAGTCGACGCCAACGATGCCGCTTGCCATTTCATTTTGGGCAAGGTGCTGGAAAGACGAGGAAAACTGGAAGAGGCAGGCCGGGAATACGAGAAAAGTTCCAAACTCCAGCCGCTCGAGGAGGAGGTCCACTATCGTCTCGGGCTGGTCTATAAGAGGCTCAAGCAGCATCAAAAGGCAGAAGAGCATCTGAAGAGGTTCGAAGAGCTGAAGGCCAAGGCCGCCAGGCGTTGAATGGGACAGAAATCGTCACTGTTTGGAAAGGGGACTGCTGTATGACTTATTTTCGAGTTCTTTGCTCAGCCGCGATCGCACCGGGACTGATCGCTTTGCAGGTAGTGAACCAGGAAATAGCTGGTCAAGGCCAGGAAGAAAAACTGGTCATATCCAGGCTTTCGATCCCGCTAAAAAAAGACTCCAAACCCTTTTGTGCCAGTGGCACTGAAGATGGAAGGCTTGTGGCCTTTCAAATGGAACACCCGGAGGGTCTGGGCAAGCTCGATATCTGGCTCTCTCGCCTGGAAAACGGTCGTTGGTCTGTACCCTACAACGCCGGGTCTCAGATCAACACCGGGTCCCACGAAGCCGATGCCAAACTGTCGGCTGACGGGACCGTTATGGTTTTCCTGCGCAGCGACGATTTCAGCAAATCCTCGCGCGTTTATATCTCCCGTTTCCGTGACCGATCCTGGTCCGCGGGCAAGTTGCTGGGTCCGCCTGTCAGTCTTCCCAACACGGTTCAATTCGGAGCCCTGCTCTCCAAGGACGGCAGAAGATTATACTTTTCCAGCAATCGGGCTGGAGGGCAGGGCGGGTTTGATGTCTACTACAGCGATCGTATCGGTTCGGGCTGGGACAAATGGGAAGAGCCCGTCAATCTGGGCCCCGTCATCAACACCGACGGCGATGAAAACGATGTGGCTGTCAATCCCGACGAAACGATGATCATCCTTCCACTGCGGAGGAAAGATTCTCTCAACGATAGTGTGGATCTCTACATCAGCAGAAAAAGAAACGGCCAATGGACCTCATTCGAGAACATGGGCCCACGCATCAACACTCCCGGAACCGACACCTGCCCCTGGCTGGGTTACGATGGTCGGAGTCTGTATCTGAACTCTACCTGGGATGGGCTGGTAGCGGGAAAAGAGGCAGCCACCTGGATCTTCGCCATTCGCCATTCCAAGGGGTTTTGAAAAAGGGGACCCTTCTGGTGGCCAGCAGGGCGTGTAGTCGTGATTGACTGTCGTCCGGCTGCCTTGGTAGTTTTTGTCTACCATGCTGGTCGGTCTTTTGGTCTCGGTTTTCTTGTTTTCAGGTCTTCAGGCTCCAGCCCTGCAGCAACAACTTGAGCAATACTACGAACACGCTTCTGAGGCGGCAAAATCCCAGGACTGGATTTCAGCCGAGCAGGCCTATCTGGGCATTCTGAGGCTATCACCCGACAGAGCCGATGCCCATTACGGGCTGGGTCTTGCCCATCATTTTCAGGAGAAATATCAAGAGGCCGCAGGAGCCTTCGAAAAAGCCTTACAGCTCGATCCTGAAATGATCGAGGCGAACCTTTTTCTGGGCCTCGATTACTATCTTCTCTACGAGTACGAGAAAGCACTCGGTCCTCTTGGACGGGCCATCGCCTCTCGTCCCGATGACATCAGCCTTCAACTGTCCCTGGCAGGATCTTATTTAGCTCTGAAGCGTTTCGGTGAAGCGATCGACTTCCTGGCGGAGATGACCCGAAAAAATCCCACCCATGTCCAAGTGCTTCACATGCTGGCACAGGCTTACCTCAACTCCAGAATGTTTGCTGAGTTCGAGCAGATTTACGAGCGGCTCCGTGAACTCGACTCCGGCTCCTACCGAACCCATCAGGTACGGGCTGAGGCCTACGTTTTCCAGGGCCGGCCGGAGGAGGCCCTAAGCGAGTACCGGAAAGCACTTTCCCTCAATCCGAATGTGGCTGGACTCAACCAGGCTGTGGGGATCCTCTATCTGGAGAAGGGTCTGTACGAAAAAGGACGACCCTATCTGGAAAAGGCGCTCGAATTGGAATCGGACCTTCCAATCGCACATCTGAACCTGGCTGTTATCAGGAACATGGAGCAGAAGTTTGACGAGGCAATTCTGCATCTCGAGGAAGTTTTGCGTGCCAATGACCAGATGGCGCAGGCTTTTTTGGAACTCTCGAAGGCTTATGCCGGCAAGGGGCGTTGGGAGGAGGCGGCAGCGGCTGTTGAAGGGGCGATCGCCCTGGACCCCGATGAACCTTCTCCTCACTATCAGTTGTCCCAGATCTATAAGAAATTAGGGAACACGGGGAAAGCCCTGGAGGAACTTCAGCGCTTTGAGACCATTCAACAGGAAATGAGGCGAGAAAAACATCTCGCCATCGAGAGAGGTCTTCAAAAGGAGCCTCACTGACCGGGCGTTCTGTTGTTTCAGGATCATCACTTTTCAATAGGGAATTATATACAATAGTAGCCAAAAAGCCCTTGACGCCCTATTTTGAGGTGGTACAATAGTAGCCATATCAAGGAGGGAGACAATGACAAAGCAAACGAAAAAAGGGCCAGGGAAAGCATACCGAAAAGGAATCACTCTGATTCAGTTGCAAGAGATGTTCCCCAATGATGACGTTTCCAAGCAATGGTTCATTCAAAAGAGATGGCCCAATGGAATCGCTTGCATCAAGTGCGGATCTCTGAGAGTAAGTGAAGTCAAGCATCCTACCATGGATTACCGCTGCAAGGATTGTCGGAAGCATTTCAGCCCAAAGTCTGGAACCATCATGGAAGGGTCAAACTTGGGCTATAAAAAATGGGCCATGGCCATTTACCTGTTTACCGTAGGAATCAAAGGAACCTCCAGTATGAGGCTCCATCGGGATCTTGGCATCACTCAAAAAACGGCATGGTTCATGGGACATCGGCTACGTTACGCTTGGAGTGACAAAACGGCTTCCTTTGCTGGCCCGATAGAGGTCGATGAAACCTACATTGGTGGTAGAGAGAAAAACAAGCATTCCAACAAAAAACGGAATGCAGGACGTGGTCCTTCGGGAAAGATCGCTGTTGTTGGCATCAAGGACCGCCAGACCAATCAGGTTGCAGCCTCAGTAGCCAAGGCCACAGACAAGGGAACCTTGCATAGCATCATCCATGATCAGATTGAATCAGGGGCCAAGATTTACACAGATGATCATCGCTCTTATGAGGGTTTATTGAACCGTCAAAGCGTCAAGCATTCCGTGGGAGAATATGTTAAAGGGATGGCGCACACCAATGGAGTCGAGTCCTTTTGGGCCTTGTTGAAGAGGGGCTATTACGGGACTTATCACAAGATGAGCCCCGCCCATCTTCACCGTTATGTTGCCGAGTTTGAAGGTCGTCACAATACCCGCCGATTGAATACTATTGAGCAAATGGTGATGATTGCCGAAGGGATGGATAAAAAACAGTTGAGATATAAGGATTTGGTGAAATAACAATGGCGAAAGAAACTCGCGAGAAAATTGCATCTGGCAAACCTAGTCGCTTGGAACCGTCAGGAATGATCAAGGCAACACACAAGGGTATCCTACCTATCGGTGGTCTTCAGCTTGAGGCCTACGTTTTAGAGGATGGCCGGAGGGTCTTCCACAAGCGGGGTATGGCAAAGGCCATGGGCCTAAAATCGGAAGGCGGTAACGCCTTCATGAAGACCTTACGTCGAAAATCCCTTGGATCCGAAATAGATGATAAGTTACGCATGACGGTCGAAAACCCTATTGTTTTCAATGCCTTTGGGTCGGATCCAGCCCACGGATACGAAGCAGAGGTTCTAGTCGGCATCTGCAAAGCAGTTGTGCGTGCAAATGAGACCGGAAAGCTCTCCAAACAGCAAGAGCCCATGGCACGGCAGGCGCAGGCCATTGTCAACGCTTTGGCAGACGTCGGCATCATCGCACTGATCGATGAGGCTACTGGATACCAGACAGAGCGGGATCCAGAAGCCCTGCGGTTACTTGTCCAAGCCTATATTGAGACCGAAAAGCGCGAATGGGAGAAGGAGTTTCCCGACGATTACTACGTTACACTCAATCACATCTACGGCTCTGATCCATACGTGGAACGTGTTCGCGGCGGTATGGTAATTAACAAGCCGCAACACTTCGGAAACTTTACCAACAAGTACGTCTATAGGCCGCTAGAGAACGGAGAGGTTCTGAAGGAACTTCAGCGTTTAAACCCACAGATTAATGCAAAGGGAAGCCGAAAACAAAAGTTCCATCAGTTTTTGACCAAGGGATATGGTCTTGACAAACTCAGACAACAACGGCAAGAAGTTCTGACCATGCTGAAATTGGCCGACAGCATTGAGGAATTCAAACATCTATACGAGAAACGGTTCGGCCCACTTGATGACAGGTTAAAAATAATGCCGGACTTCTTCAAACCATCAACAGAACTTAAAGGGGACCTTTCCCCAGATGCTTTAGCTAGTGCAGTGGTTCAAGGGATGGGAGTCCGAAAGGCCAAGAAATCAATCCATTAAGTTTGTCTTGGCTACTATTGTATATAATTCCCTTTCAATACCACCTGAGAACCAAAAAAAGGAGAATCCAATGGCGGGTCTGATGAAGGTTGGCTTTGGCGTATGTCTGTTGGGCCTGACGGTGAGCCCCTGGGTCCGGGGTTCCGACCTCAGAGCCGGGGTGGCCAAGGTCGATATTACTCCGGCTCCGGGCAAATACATGCTCGGTTCCGGGACCACGCTGGCAACCGGAGCCCATGATCCGCTGTACGCACGTATCCTGGTGCTGGAGGTTGATCAAACGCGGCTGGCACTGGTCACAGTCGATCTGTGCCGCGTCTTTCAGGCACCGCTGATGGAGCGCCTGCGCCAACAAGTAAGAGAATCGAGCGGAATCTCCTTTGTGCTCATGGTAGCGACACACACTCACTCCGCCCCCATTATTCCCATCAATGAGAATCATCCCTTAACCGGCATGGTGGCCTGGCAAAAGGACGCCGTCGCGAAAATTGTAACAGCCACTGATGAGGCTCACCGGCAGGCGGCAGAGGCACGGCTGGGAACTGGTTACGGAGTGGCCTACATCGGCCACAACCGGAGACAACTGAACCCGGATGGCACCGTGACCATGCTATTCAAGAACCCGACCAAGATTGCTACGGCTCCCTTCGATCCCACGGTTGCAGTCCTGCGCATAGACACAGAGAACCGAAAGCCTTTGGCCATTCTGGTGAACTACGCCTGCCATCCTGTGGTGGTGATGGCAAATCTCAAGAAGTATTCAGCCGATTTTCCCGGAGTCATGTGCAAAACCGTGGAACAGGCTTTCGGCGATCAGACCATGGCCTTCTTCCTGAATGGCGGGGCCGGCGACATCGACACCTATTACACGGGAGTACCTCTTGAAGAAGACCCGGTAGCAAGAATGGAGTGGAGTGGGGAGACTCTGGGCAAGGAAGCCGTCCGCGTGGCCAGTAAGATCCAAACCGAAGCGTCCCCTGAGCCGAGTCTCGATTTCTCCGAAGATTGGCTGACTTTTGGTTTTCGCTGGGACGTGGAAAAGTACATGAAGGCCTTCGAGAAGAATATGGAACCCGAACTCCGCGATTACTATCTGCCCGAGATCAAGCCGGAAAAGCAAGTGCCCGTCACCACCGTTCTCATTAACAAGCAAATTGCATTCATGGGCATGCCGGGGGAACCCTTTATTGAGTTCCAGATGAACTGGCGCGAGCGGTCTCCTGTCTCCGACAGTTTCTTCCTGGGGTACACGAACGGCTTTTTCAGCTATTTCCCCACCATTCGTGCGGCCACCGAAGGCGGCCACGGGGCAAAGAATATCTGGGCTCGGGTCGAACCGGGCGCCGGCGAACGGATAGTCGATCATTGCATCATTAGAATCTATGAAATGTTGGGGCGGTTAACCGATGACCCGGCGGAGCCGGAGCCAGCGCAGGACTCTGAGGAGCAATAGCACCGCCGGATCTGGTTCTCTACGAGACTCCTTGCATCCCGGCGGCCCTTGATTTTCAAACGCAGCCGACTGTACCATCGGCTTGGATGTGTTTGCCATGCTCTTCGGATCCGTCCTCCAGGCCGCCTCCCTGCTTCTGATTCCGGGCCTCCTTTTCACTGCCACCACAGCTCCAGCGGGTGCGCCAACCGGCAACTCTGATCTAGCACCAATTCTACGGCTCTGTCTGGCTTGCCACAGCGGCGTCGGGGCTCAAGCCGAGCTGGACCTGAGCGAACGTTCCCGTGCGCTCGAAGGAGGAACTTCGGGTCCTGCCCTGGTGCCTGGACGCGCCTCTGAAAGTCTGATCTACTCCAAGGTCGCGAATCGAGAAATGCCTCCCGGAGCGCCCCTGAACGAAGAGCAGATCGCCAGCATCGCAGATTGGATCAACCGAGGTGCTGCCTGGTCTGAGTGGCAAGCCGGCGAGACTACACCTGATTCAAAACCCGCTTCCGCCTCACAGGGGTGGGCATTTCGTAAGCTGGAGCGGCCTCCGGTACCTCAGGTGCAGAACCAGGCCTGGCTGAAAAATCCGGTCGACGCATTCGTGTTGCACCGGCTCGAAGCCCGGGAACTCGCACCATCGGCTGCTGCTGACCGGCGGACCTTGATCCGCCGTGCCACCTTTGATTTGTTGGGACTGCCACCCACACCCGAAGAGGTCGACGCCTTTCTTGAGGACACACTCCCCAGCGCCTTTGAGCGGCTGGTCGATCGACTGCTCGCATCTCCCCACTACGGCGAGCGCTGGGGAAGGCACTGGCTCGACCTGGCACGTTTCGGGGAAAGCCAGGGCTACGAACGAGACAAGATCAGGAACCACGCCTGGCCCTATCGTGACTATGTGATTGAGAGCCTGAACCAGGACAAACCCTACGATCAGTTCGTGAAAGAGCAGATTGCCGGGGACGTCCTGGAACCCGTGACCCCTGCCGGGATCGCAGCCACGGGCTTTCTGGTCGCCGCCCCCTGGGACGAAGTGGGCCATAACCAGCAGAGTGTGATGATGCGGGCACGAGTCAGGGCCGACGAAATGGAGGACATCGTAGGTACCGTGACCCAGACGTTTCTGGGCATGACAGCCAACTGTGCGCGCTGCCACGATCACAAGTTCGATCCCATCCCTCAAGCTGACTACTACCGCCTGAAGGCAGCACTGGACGGAGTGTGGGCTGGAAACCGTCCCTTCCTTACACCGGGCCAGATCGAGGCCAGGGCAAAGCAAGTTGCCCCCCTCGAGGAACGGATAGGAACGCTGCGAAGCCAGATCGCCGCCCTACAGGAAGCCGCTCGTACCCAGGTACTAAAGAACCGCCAAAAGGCCTCTATTGGATCTGCACCCAAGCCGATTTCTCGTTGGACCTTTGATGGGCACCTCAATGATAGCCACGGTTCCCTCCATGCCGACCAGGCGGCCGCTGAGTTTGGCAATGGAAGCCTGGCGGTTAGGGAGGATCAGGACCCGGCTCAGACCACCCCACTTGATTTGGACCTCCGCGAGAAGACGCTGGAGGCCTGGGTCCGTCTCAAAGACCTGAAGAGCAGCCTGAAGGTCATGAGAGTCGAGCGGCTGGCCTTACCGAGAGTCCTCGACGCTCTCTCCTATGACGGCGACGCACTGATCTGGGAAAGTGTGAGCGAATACAGGAACCGCACCGTTGAGCTCGAAGTAGAGACAGAGAGCAGGGGGGCTGGAGAAACGATCCACCTTGCAGTTGTCTACGCCTTGGACAACAAGATCACTCTCTACCGAGACGGGAAGTTGTATGGGGGCCCCTATCTTCCCGACCGGGAAGGTCCCGAAGGACGATTGCAGACCTTCTCGGCGGGCAAGGCCCGTCTTAGCTTTGGTGGCGGCGAGGAGGGGCAGATTAGTGAGGCCCGGCTCTACGACCGTGCTCTCAGTTCAAAGCAGGTTGAGGAATCCTTTCGAATCGGCGCTCCCGATGTTGGGCAGGAGGAACTGCTGGCTGAGATAACCGAGGCACAGCGCCGTCAGCTTGAGCGACTTGAAGCTGAGGTTCAGGAGTCGGAAGCGGCCCTCCAGGCCATAGCGCCGGTTCCCCTGGTCTATGCAGCCAATTCGCGGCCGCCCAAACCGACCTTCGTCCTGGAACGCGGCGACCCGATGACACCAGGGGAGCAGGTGACTGCCGGTGGCCTGTCAGCGGTGAAGACGCTCCCCTCCGGCTTCGGTCTAGCCGCAGATGCCCCGGAAGCCGAGCGCCGCCTGAGCCTGGCAGAATGGATCGTGAGCCCGGAAAACCCCCTGACGGCACGGGTACTGGTCAATCGAGTCTGGCACTATCATTTCGGCCAGGGCATCGTCGACACACCCAACGACTTCGGTCTCAACGGGGGGAGGCCTTCTCATCCGGAGCTCATCGACTGGCTGGCCAGCGAATTCATTGCTGGCGGCTGGAGCCTGAAGAGCCTGCACCGTAAGATCATGCTTTCCAGCACGTATCAGCGATCCTCGGGCTTCAATCAAAAGGCCTGGGAGGAGGATCCTGACAACCGCCTGCTTTGGCGATATTCGCCTCGACGTCTCGAGGCCGAGGTGATTCGTGATTCGTTACTGGCCGTGAGCGACCAACTCAACCCAGAACGGGGAGGGCCGGGATTCCGTCCCTTCGAGGTAAAGATCTTCAATTCCCACTTCTACAATCTGATCGACTCAGCCGATCCGGAACATCGTCGCCGCACCATCTATCGAATCGTGGTCCGCTCGGCCCCCGACCCCATGCTCGAATCTTTTGATTGTCCCGACGCTTCAGCGCAGGCCCCCAAGCGAGGGATTACCACCACACCGCTGCAGTCTTTGAGCCTGATGAACAACCCGTTCGTGCTTCGGCAAGCACGTCTGCTGGCAGAGCGGATTAAAGGGAAAAACGGCCGCAAAGAAGCCCAGGTCGTGCGAGCCTATCGTCTCACGCTGGGACGGATCCCGACGAAGACCGAAATGGGAGGCGCCGTATCTCACGTGCGGCAGCATGGACTCGATAGTCTGTGTTGGATCCTTTTCAACTCCAGTGAGTTTTTGTATTTAAGCTAGGTCAGTGTCATGGCGGGAAGGATTCGATAGCACGGATGCCAAAAGAAAGTGCTGGCTTACCGAAGTCCGATGGAGTGGTACTACCCCGGCGTCACTTTCTACGACACGCCGGCGGAGGCCTGGGAGTGGTCGCTTTGGCCTGGCTTCTCCGGGAAGAGGGCTTGATCGCTTCCCCCCAACAGGTTTCCACCACGTCGTATGCACCGAAGCCACCCCATTTCCCAGCCAAGGCCAAGCGAATCCTGCACATCTATGCGGCCGGCGGTGTGAGCCACGTGGATACCTTTGATCACAAACCGGACTTGATCAAACACCATGGCAAGGCTCTCACGGGAAAGGGTGAGATCGATACCTTCTTCGGAAGGCCAGGAAATCTGATGAAAAGCCCATGGCAGTTCCGTAGACGCGGAAAGAGCGGACTGTGGGTCAGCGATCTCTTACCTCATCTGGCCGCCCAGGTTGACGATTTGGCTTTCATTCACTCCATGGTGGCCAAGAGCTCCAACCACACTCCAGCCACTTTTCAGATGAACACCGGCTTCATCCGAAACGGCTTTCCCTCAATGGGTTCCTGGATCTCCTACGGGCTTGGATCAGAGAGTGCAGACTTGCCCGCGTTCGTCGTCCTGCCTGATTCGAGAGGACTTCCTGCCGGCGGATCCATCAACTGGAAGGCCGGATTTCTGCCAGCCGCTCACCAGGCCATCTCCTTTGGATCCTCGGAGAAACCGATGCCAGATCTTTCGACTCCCCCAGACATCTCATCCTCACGCCGCAGCTCCGAGCTGAAACTGCTGGCCGAGATGAATCGGAAATACCGCGACGCCAATCCAGGAGACAGCACTCTGGAGGCGCGCCTTCGCGCCTACGAGTTGGCGGCCCGCATGCAGCTGAGCGTTCCGGACGCGACCCGACTGGACCGCGAGAGCGAGGAGACCAAGCGACTCTATGGACTCGATTCGGAGGTCACTGAGGGGTTCGGGCGTAACTGCCTACTCGCTCGCAGGCTCCTGGAACGGGGCGTCCGCATGGTCCAGGTGTGGAATGGGGGAGCGTTCGGACGCCCCCGCATCAACTGGGATGCCCACGAGGATGTGATGCAGAATCACTCCCGGCAGGCGGCAACCATGGACAAGCCGGTAGCCGGACTCCTGCAGGATCTGAAACGGCGAGGTATGCTGGACGATACTCTGGTGATCTGGTCGACAGAGTTCGGTCGAACTCCGATCACGCAGGGCCTCGATGCTACCGGCAGAGATCACCATCCGCATGCCTTTACCTGCTGGCTGGCCGGTGCTGGAGTCAAAAAGGGCTTCAGCTACGGAATCTCAGATGAGGTCGGGTATCACGTGGCAGAGAACCCGGTGACGATCTATGACTTTCACGCCACGATTCTGCGGCTACTGGGACTGGATCACAAGGAGCTGACCTTCTATCACAACGGCATTCGCCGCCGTCTTACGGATGTCCACGGGCATGTCGTCGAGGCACTGCTGGCCTGACCCACACTACCGAGTCGATCATTTGGATGGTCTCTTTGCCATCTCCTCCCGACAATGCCTGGTGGCATCCATATCGACGCTCATCGTTTCCGGATCAATGACCACGCCGTATTCTCGTTTGACGTACTCGACACTCAATTTCTCATCGAGCACATCCTCGACCACCCTCTGGGGATCCCTTTTCAGGGGATCGCCATAGCCTCCTCCTCCCGCCTGAATGTGGCGCACTACATCCCCCTGTTTGAGAGCCACCGCCTCCATGGGAAGAGTGGGCAGCACACGCTGATGGGGCCCCGGATTCAGAATATTCCAGGAGGGAGTCCCGGGGCGCCCCCCTTGGAGGCCATAAGGACGGTGAGAGCGCCGATCTGAACGCATGCTCAGCACCGCCTCTTTGGCAAGCAGGCGGTACTCTCGCACCAGCGCCAGTCCACCCCGGAACTCACCAGCGCCCCCGGAATCCGCAACCAGACCATAGCTCAGAATCTGCAAAGGATGTTGCGCCTCGATCAATTCAATGGGTTGGTTGGTCTGGTTTGCTCCCGGATTGGGCACGCCTTCGGTCCCGTCCCGGTCCCATGCTCCTCCCCAGTTCCCCAGAACCGACTCCGTCAAAACAAACGCTTCTCCTTGATCGTAACCGCCGATCGAAGGAAATGTGGCGCCACCTTCTCCTGCCGCCCGCACCCGCTCGGGGACGGCCTGGGCCAGGGCGCCAAAAAGGGTATCCAACATGCGGAACCCTGTGATCCCACGAGTGGCACAGGCAGCGGGAAATCGAGGATTCATAATCGTGCCTTCGGGCGCGATCACTCGAATCGGACGCATGTATCCCTCATTGTTGGGGATGTCCCGACTGGTTACACAACGGATGGCGAGGTAGGCAGCCGAACGGGTGAAGGGCAGTGTTGCATTGATCCCCCCCTGCACCTGGCCTGAACTTCCGGTCCAGTCTACGACAATGGCATCTCCTTTCACCGTCACTTTGACGTGGAAGACAATGGGCTCAGGATCCTCACCCAGACCGTCGATAAAATCCGCAAACTCGTAGCTGCCATCCGGAATGGCCGCGATCTCGTCCCTCATCCGGCGTTCGGCATGGCCCAGCAATGCCTCCAGATAGAAGTCCAGGGTGGATGTCCCATACCTGGAAACCAGTTCCAAGAAAGCCTTCTCAGAGTGATGGCATGCAGCTAACTGCGCCCGTAGGTCTCCCAGCACCTGGACCGGCACTCGAACATTCTTCTCGATCATCTGGAATAGCGTTTTATTGGGCCGTCCTTCATCGTAGAGTTTCATCAGGGGGATGCGGAGCCCTTCCTGAAAGATCTCCGTGGAAAAGACAGAATTACTGCCCGGCGCGATTCCCCCGACATCGGTATGGTGAACCAGAGTCACGCCATACCCCAGCAGCGCGTCATCCCGGAAGATGGGCTTGATCATGTAGATGTCGGGCAAGTGCATTCCGGCCGAACCATAGGGGTCGTTGGTGACGAAAACGTCTCCGGCGTGCATGTTTCCCCTGTATTCCCCGATTAAGTGCCGCATAGCGTCCGGAAAAGACCCGAGGTGCAAAGCGGTGGTGAGCCCCTGGGCAACCATATGACCCTGCTTATCGCAAAGTGCCGTCGAATAATCCATGGAATCTCGCACCACCGGCGAATAGGCACTGCGCATCACGACCAGCGCCATCTCGTCGGCGATGGATTCCACGGCATTCCGGATGACCTCAAAGGTTCTCGGATCCATTTCTGACGTCAAGGTTCGGTCTCCGCTCTAATCCGGATAATCCGGGCGAATTACAATATTGCCCCAGCTGTCCAGAGTGGCTGCACAGTCTGGAGGGACGATACAGGTGGCGTCATCCTCCTCAACGATCAGAGGACCCGGTGTGGTTTGCCCCGCCAGTCTGCCTCGGCCGATCACGGGAGTGCTCAGGTTTCCGTAACGGGGTCCAAAGTAAGCTGCTCGCTCGGCCACCTGGTCAGTTTGCACAGTCGCTCCGGCTGCCATTACAGCGCCGGGATCATAGCTTGCGTACCCAGTGCTGATCCCCTTGCCGACGATCCTCAAATTCACCAGCTCCACTGGATCGTCGATAGCCCTGTGTCCATACGTTTGCTCGTGCTCGCGCCCGAAAGCCTCCACCATGTCGGCCACCTCAGGAGGCCCAAGATCTCCACCCCCCACCGGCACCGTAAGCTCGAAGACCTGCCCGCAATAACGCATGTCTGCGAAACGGCTGAGCATGATCCTTTCTGGACCGTAACCCTCGCGAGCCAGCACTGCCCTGGCCTGATCTTCAATCCCGGCGAATAGATCCTTCAGTTCAGCGGAAGAAATATCGCCGGCCTTGCAAACGTGAGTTTGCACAAAGGAATGCTCGATATTGGAACAAAGGAGACCCAGGGCGCTGAACAGACCAGGACTCGGAGGGACCAGAACACGCTTCATCCGAAGGGATTTTGCGATCTCCGCAGCGACCATGGGACCGCCCCCGCCGAAGGCGAACAGTACAAAATCCCTGGGGTCCCGACCGCGGTTTGTAGAGATGGCTTTTACGGCCCGGAGCATGGTGGCGCAGGCCAGGGCATGAACGTCGTAAGCGGTCTCCAAAAGGGGCTTTCCCATGGGTTTCGCCATTTGTACTTCGAGCGCATGGGTGGCCTTCTCAGCGTTCAGTTTCACTTTTCCTCCGGCTAGATGCCCAGGGTTCAGGTAGCCCAGCACCACGGCGGCGTCAGTGTAAGTGGGCTCTCGGCCTCCCGCGTCGTAGCAGACTGGACCTGGCACTGCACCGGCGCTCTGGGGGCCGACGTGCGGGAGCCCACTTTTGTCAACAGAGACGATGCTCCCCGCACCAGCTCCAATCTCGGAGATGTCGATGAAGGGCAGCTTCAGGGCGTATCCGCCCCCTTTGACCAACCGGCTGCTGACGTTGATGCCGGCCCCCACCTCGTACTCGGAAGTCTTCGTAATCAGGCCGTTCTCGATCATGGCGGACTTGGCTGTAGTGCCTCCCATATCCAGGGTGATCACGTTCTCGCAGCCAACTCGTTTGGCCATCCAGGCGGCTCCGATGACTCCTCCGGCAGGTCCCGACTCTACGATATGAGCGGGCTTCCTTACGGCTTCTTCCGCCGTCATGGCACCACCGCCCGACTGCAGAATCTGAAGCGAGTCGCCCAGGCCAATGGATCGCAGCTGCTCGAGCAGGGAAACGAGATAGTTTTGGACAATAGGTCCAATGTAAGCGCTGATGACTGTGGTGCTGGTCCTCTCATATTCACGGATCTCCGGAAGCATTTCGACCGAAGACATTACGTAGACACCAGGCAAAGCGTCCCGAGCGATCTCGCAAACTCGAAGTTCGTGTGAAGGGTTGGCGTAGGAATGGAGCAAACAGACAGCCAAAGCCTCAACGCCCGCCTTGCGGATCCTTGATACTGCGTTCCCTACCGTCTCCTCATCCAGAGGCCGCCAGACCTCACCCTGAGGACCCAGTCGCTCGTCGACCTCGAACCTGAGCCTGCGCGGCACCAGAGGAGCAGGCCGCTCGTAGAAGAGGTTGTAGAGTTCCGGGATGCGAATGCGGCGCATCTCGAGCACGTCTCGAAACCCTTTGGTCGTGATCAGGGCCGTTTTGGCACCCTTCCCCTCGAGAATCGCGTTGGTGGCTACGGTCGTGGCGTGCACGACCCCCGTCACGGCAGTCGGAGAGAGGTTGAGTTCCTGTAGGATTTCCTGCAGGCCGGCCATGATAGCGCGGCTATAGTCGTCTGGAGTAGAGGGCACTTTTTTGGTTGCTATTGAACCCTCGCTACCCAGGAAAACGATATCGGTGAAAGTCCCTCCTATGTCCACTCCAACTCTGAATTTAGGTACTTTCTGAGGAGACTTCTCACTCATCCCGGTGAGACAATATCGGAGAGGGGAGACAGCGTCAATGAGAGTCGTGATGAGGTCTACTTTGTCCAGGACTGCCGCCAGTCCTGATATTTTTCGTAGACCTGCGCCATTCTCTGATCATGCGTTCGTTGCAGCTGAGTAATCCACACTGCAGCGCGGGCATGAACCTTTTGCCCCGAGTCTAAGACAGACCAGCCCCAGGTGAAGTCATGAGCTGTGTCATTGTCGTGAGGTTGGCCCAACACAGAGGTGCAGTTGTCATCCACGAAATGGACGGCTGTCAAACCACTGGAATTCTCAATGCCTACTAGAATGGGGGCAGCGAAGAACCAGTCCGGATCAAAAGCCAAGCTCCAGTCTACTTCCCTGGCATCCGCCACACGCCCGTCGCGACGCCAGCGGCGGGTCTCCGGTGAGGACGAAATGAAGTAAGAACTCTTCCAAGGCTCACCCCGGGTTACAGGTCGCCATGAAATCCCACTCTCCGACTGGGAGGGCACATATGTAGCATTGAGTCTGTTGGGGAGGTAGGAAGCAAAGAGGAATTCCAGATCAGTTTGCCGGCGGATGGCTTCGATGTAGCCATCCAGGAAAATCATGTCATCCACGACCCGGTACTCCAGCGTTAAACGCAAACCCTGGTCTGCCAGCTCTTCATCCGGGGAGGAGAGACGAACTCCACGGGGGATCGGCTCCGGTTTGACTGAACTGGCCAGCCGCCACGGTGTGCCATCCCTTGGCCCCCCAGGAGTGAGTATCCATTCCGGCATCAGCAGAGCATTGGGGCGCGTCGCATTCACCAGGGGAACGTTCAGCGGCGCAAAGACGCATTCCGCGACACCCGGAAAATCACTTCTCCCCGGTTCTCCCCCGTGTCCAAAGCGGAAGTTACCTCTCAAGGTACCGGTGTCAAAAGCAATCAGAGAAAGCTCTGAATGTTGAGCGCCCTGGGCGGGGGTTGGCTCTTGTTCCGACGCGTGGGGTTTCAATTCTGTGGGATTTCGACAATCGAGGCACAAAAGCAGGAAACCAGCCAGGAGTATGTTCAATGAAGAGCTGTTCCTGATGCGCACCGTCATCTCTCGGACTTACACCAGTAAACGCGTCATCGGACCGGCGTTGGAGGAATGGCCAGCAGGGGTGTAGTCGTGATTGACTTTCATCTGGCTGCCCTGGTAGATTTTGCTTACAATGCTGGTCGGCCTTTTGGTCTCGGTTCTCTTCTTTTCAGGTCTCCAGGCTCCAGCCCTGCAGCAATACTACCAACCCGCTTCCGAGGCGGCAAGACGCCAGGCGTGGATTTCAGCCGAGCAGGCCTATCTGTTAAAAACAGGAACAATGGTATCAACGTCATCCGTTCGGGTTCTCAAACTTTCCGATGGTATCCCGTTTCAGATGGGGAAAGTGAATGCCCGGCGCATAGTGCACCCTGAGATGGGAGCTGAGAAACTCACGCTCAACTATGCTGTCTCGGAACCGGGGCACGAATTTCCACAGCATGTGCACGACCTTTCCGACGATACGTTTCTTGTCCTTCAAGGCCAGGTCGATGTGCGTCAGGGCGATTCGCGGAGGCCACTTTTGACTGGTCAGGCAGCCTTCGTACCTTCGGGCCAAGTTCATGGCACCATTACGACGGGAGAAAGCACAGCAATCCTGATCAGCTTTCAGGTCCCGCCGGATACGGTTCTCTATGAGGGGTTACGCGACTCGTTGCGTCCCGGTGCCCTCCCGCCGAAGGGTTCGATTACGCCGGGAGCGGTCAGGATTTTAGATTTTGCCAACGACAACGGCTTCTTTGTTCATCCAGGGATGGGTTCAAAAAGAGTCGCTGTGGCCCATCGCAAGTTGAAACCCGGCGAGAAGTTCTCGACGGACGTCCCAGGACATGGGGAGGAACTCCTTTTTGTGTGGCAGGGTGCTATCTCTGTCAACTCGAAGGAGGGGCTCTTTGAGGCAAGGGAAAGAGAGACCGTGTTTGTTTCGGGCACAAACAGCCTGCAGGTCGTAAACAACACTTCAACCGAAGCCATTGTGATCCAAATACAGGCCCCGCCACAGTAGACTTTTGGATCATCCAACCAGCAGGCCAACTCGAGCGAGGCGATCCAAGTGTGCCCTGGTGAATCCGGTAACCCGGGAAACAGAAGAAGGGGGCGTGAGGTGAAAAGACGTCAGTTCATCACAGCAACCGCAGCAACGCTTGCTGGAGCAAGACTGACACTAGCCGAAGCTGTTGGCGAACGTAGATACCGGGCGGCTGTGATCGGCCACACGGGACGAGGAAATTATGGTCATGGTTGGGATACGGTGTTCAATCACTTCGATTCTATTGAAGTGGTGGCTGTAGCTGATCCGGACGACCAGGGAAGAAAAGCAGCCGTGAGCCGAACAGGTGCCAGCAGGGGCTATCGGGACTACCGGGAAATGCTCGAAAAGGAACAACCACAACTTGTGTCAATCGGGCCTCGCTGGCTCGATCAGCGCCTGGAGATGGTGACGGCAGCTGCCCAGGCAGGTGCTCACATAATTCTGGAGAAACCCTTCGCCCGAAATCTGATCGAAGCGGATGCCATGGTCCACATAGTGGAAGAAAACGGCGTGAAGTTACAGGTTGGACACGGCACGGCGATCTCCTCCATGGCCAAGCATGTTTTTCGCATGCTGCGAGAGGGTGAGATCGGTGTCCTGCAGGAAATCCGTACGCGAGGAAAAGAAGATCGCCGCGCCGGGGGGGAGGACCTGATGGTCCTGGGGTCCCATCTCATGCATTTAATAAGGATGTTCGGAGGCGACCCCCAATGGGTCTCTGCACACGTAACTGGGGACAATCAGGAGCTGCACCGGGGCCACGTACATGAGGCGTCCGAACTGTTGGGACCGGTGGGAGGAGATCAGGTCGCTGCCATGTTCTACCTGGGCGAAGGATTGCATGCTTACTTCGCGTCCAAGGCGAACGACGTGCACGAGGGCGATCGGTTTGGCATGTATTTCTACGGGAGCAAGGGCATCATTTTCTTGCCCACCGTGGACGTGAAGGGCCCTGCGGCTCTGCGTTCCAGGGACTGGCACAGCCGCTCGTGGGAAGCCATTGAGCTGCCCGGGCAGGAGGGCGTCGGCCTGGAGCAGCAGGCAGCCTTGCTGCTGGCCGATCTCGTAGGGGCCATTGAAGAGAATCGCGACCCCCTCGTGAGTGCCCGGGATGGCCGCTGGACGATCGAGATGATCTTGTCGATTTATCAGTCTCAAAAAACAGGAACCCGGGTAAACTTTCCCTTAGTGGACCGGCGGCATCCGCTGGAGAACTTGTAGGCGAATCCACCGATCGCGGTGTCCCATGAAGAGACGGCACTTTGTTAAACGGACAGGCGCTGCTCTGGGGTTGTGGATCTCGGGTGTTTCTTCAAGACGAGCCGGGGCTTGCTGGTCGATCCTGGGGGCGAGTGAGGGTTCCACGCTGCTAGAGCCTGGCGAGATGACCTATTTTCGTCGGCTCAGCAAGACCGTTTCTGATGAGATCAGTTCCGGGCGCGTAGGGACACCGGTTTTTGCCCGCCTGGTGATGGCCGTCTTGCGGGACCAGGGCTCTCTGCTCCCCGCCCTTGGGGAAGGAGTGGCATTCATCGAACTAATCCTGGGAAACCCTGTCAAATCGCTGTTTGCCAGCGGTGCTGTCGACCTTGGACACGTGAGCGTTCAACTGCGCTGCGAGGGAGGCTCGACGGCGCTGGTTAGCAAAGCCGGGCCGCCGCCCGGCCTGCCTCGGGTTGATTTGCTTGTGGTGGGTAATCACGGCACGGTAAGGCATGAGAGCAATCTGGGAACTCTGGTCTTGGAAGCTCAGCAACGCCCACCCTCTTACTTTTTTGAAGTGACCCCCAGAGGCCGGCAAATCCAGAACGCGATCAGAGGCTCGCTGCGCCTGCGAGGATCTGTCGAGGTCCAACCAGAGGACAATCAATGAGCACGACTTACGGCGTTTTGCTGGTTGGCGGGAACCAGACCCATCAGGAGAATTACGCTAGAGATTTCGCCGCCGATCCCCGCTGCCGGATGATCGGCGTTACGGATGAAGTCGATGTTTCCGCCAGACGATCTCGCTTGAATCAGCAGTTGGCCGCAGATTTCGGGATTCCCGTCTTGCCGGATCTACGACAAGCTCTGGACCGCTCGGACGTTCAGGTAACGAGTGTGTGCGTCGAATTCGAGCGACGGGCGCGCTTGGCCATTCAGTGTGCCAGGGCTGGAAAACACGTTTACATCGACAAGCCTTTGGCTACGACCAATGAAGAGGCCCAGCGGTTGGTGTCAGCCGTCCGGCGGTCAAACGTGAAAAGTCAGATGTTCAGCATGCTCAGAGCTCCCTGGGTCCAACGAGCTGGAAAAATGGTACGCAGCGGTTTGTTGGGAGACTTGATTGGGACGCACTGTGACCTTCTGTTCGCCAAGGGATTTGCCGGGACCGCCGACCTGAGACGGCCTCGGAGAGAGCATCACCCACCAGAGCGCTTTACCTTCCTCGACTCCAAGCGTGAGCTTTTCACCACGGGCGTCTATTCCATTGGACTCATGCGCTGGCTCAGCGGCCGAGAGATCCTGCGTGTGTATGCTCAAACGTGCAACTATTTCTTTCGCGAGCACCAGGAGAACGATGTGGAAGATTTTGCGGTGGCCACACTGGAGTTCGAAGGAGGTCTCACCGCCACCCTCAGCGCCGGCCGAATCGGTTGGCTCAGCCATCCGAGCTCTGGACTGGTGAGGATCCATTTGATTGGAACGAAAGGATCCCGGGTATTGGATTCGGCACATCCACGGATAGAAGTCTCCTCTGATCGACCAGCCTGGCGGCCGGCCCTCCCCCATCCTGAGGACCCAATGGGGTTTTGGAGCAGCACAACCCGGGAAATGAGAAGAGGCGATGCTGCCGCCTGGAAGACGGTGCCGGAAGGGGAGCAGTCCGACGCTTCCTACTTTATCGACTGCATCGAGGAGGATCGAGAGAGCGACATGAATGTCGCGGAAGGAGCGGCCATCCTCAAGAGTCTACTGGCATGCTACCAGTCAGCTACGCTCGGCCAGCCCGTTAACGCGGCGTAAAGGTACAAATAGGAGAGTTGGTTTGCTTCGTGGGCCAGAAACGGTTAGATCACTTGATGTCCTGCTTCTGTCGTAGTATTAATCCTCATCAACTTGCTTAGTCACCGAGCTTCTCTTCCCGCTGTTTTGCTGCTCTGCCTGTTCCCGGTTGTGAGTCTGCTCGCCCAGGCGCCGGAGGTGCGAAATCCCCGCACTTCTCCAGCCGACATTGCGGCCGGTGCTCGCATCTTTCGTGCTCAGTGCAGCCTCTGCCACGGTCTGGACGGATCGGGTGGCCAGGGTCCCGATTTGACCCGTTCTGAATTGGACAGCAGCCTGTCCGATGCGGATCTGTTCAGACTGATTGCTTTCGGGATTCCCGGCACGGATATGTATCCGAGCCGTTTTTCCGACCGCCGCGTGTGGCAGACGGCGGCTTTTGTAAGAACTCGGAGCCGACCGCGGGAGCGAGTGCGACTCCCGGGTGACCCCGAACAGGGCAAGGGCCTGTTCTGGGGAGGAAAGGGTCAGTGCAGTCAATGCCACATGGTCGGAGGAGAAGGGGGCCGACGCGGCCCCAGCCTCAGTGCCATAGGAAGGCAGCGCGCTCCCGGTTATCTGAGAGAGTCCCTTCTCAAACCGAGCCAGGTCGCGGGAACTTCGGACATCGTCGTGCAGGGTTTTCGGCGTTACTGGCCGGTGTCGGTAACCGATCTGCAGGGAAATGTCAGGGAGGGAGTCCTGCTGGGGGAAGACACCTATTCCATCCAGCTGATGGACGAGGAGGAGCGCCTCCTTTCCGTACTGAAACGGGACCTGAGCGAAATCCGGCGCGGGAGGGAATCGGTGATGCCCGGCTACGAAGAGGTTTTCAGCGCCTCGGAACTGGATGACCTGATTGCTTATTTGAGTTCTCTTCGAGGGGAGAGGACCAGATGAAGCTTGGTTGCGGTGGGATCATCCTTCTACTCGTGATGAACAGCTGCGGGGCGCCTCCAGATGATTCAAGCCCCGCACCGGATTCCTCCCTGCTGGCTGGTGACGCCTTTCCTTCCGGGGTCAGCTTCGAACAACTGGCCACGGCGGATCGGTATCCCGGAGCCTGGCTGACCTATTCCGGCAGTTACAAGAGTCAGCGCTACAGCCGCCTCGATCAAATCGACCGGGACAACGTGGATCAGCTCCGCTTGAAGTGGGTCTTCCAGATAAAGACAACGCACAGGGTCGAGACGTCTCCACTGGTGGTTGGCGAAACGATGTTCTTGACTGCTCCCCCCAGCAATGCCTTTGCCCTCGACGCCAGGACCGGTCGGCCCTTCTGGTCCTATGAGCGCCGGATTCCGGAGCGGATCAGCGTCTGCTGTGGTCAGGTGAATCGGGGGTTGGCCATTCTCGGCGACCGCCTCTACCTGGGCACTCTGGATGCCTACCTGGTCGCGCTGGACGCCAAGACCGGCACGGTCATCTGGGAAACAAAAGTCGCCGATTATCGGAATGGCTACTCCATAACCGCTGCGCCCCTGGCCTTTGAGGACAAGATCATTGTCGGGATTTCCGGCGGTGAGTTTGGAATCAGAGGTTTTCTCGATGCCTACGACGCCCGGACGGGAAAACGAGTGTGGCGGTTTCATACGGTACCCGGACCCGGTGAACCGGGGAACGAGACGTGGGAAGGGGATTCCTGGAAAACGGGCGGAGGCCCCACCTGGTTGACGGGTTCGGCAGATCTGGAGCTGAACCTGATTTACTGGGGTATCGGCAACCCTTCTCCCGACTGGAACGGTGAGGTTCGCGAAGGGGACAATCTCTTTACCTCCTCAGTCGTGGCCCTCGATGCCGATAACGGGGAACTCCGGTGGCATTTCCAGTTTACGCCCCATGACGTGCACGACTGGGATGCGCTTCAGATTCCGGTCCTGGCCGATCTGGAATTCGAGGGGAAGCAGCGCAAGCTGATGCTGTGGTCCAACCGCAATGCTTTTTTCTATGTGCTCGACCGGGAGACGGGTGAGTTTTTGCTGGCCAAGGCGTTTGCCAAACAGACCTGGGCCCGGGAGATCGACGCAAAGGGACGGCCCGTTGTCATCCCCGGCAGCGTACCCAGCGAGGAGGGGGCTCTGGTCTACCCGGGGGTTCAGGGAGCCACCAACTGGTATTCTCCGTCCTTCAGTCCTCCCACCGGGCTCTTCTTCATGTCGATTTGGGAGCTTCCCAACATCTTTTTTACGGGCGAGGCGGTCTATGAAGCGGGTGCACCGTTTTACGGCAGTTTGGTTCAGGGCGCCAGCGAGGTGCCGGGCTGGGGAGCGGTTCGCGCCCTGGTGCCCCAGACCGGCGAACGAAAATGGGAGTATCGGCTCCACTCCGTCCCCTGGTCGGGTGTTCTGTCCACGGCTGGTGGTGTGGTCTTCGGAGGCACCTCGGAAGGTCAGTTCTTTGCGCTGGCCGACGAGACGGGAGAGGAGCTGTGGGTGGCCTCTCTGGGCGGCATGATCTCGGCGAATCCGATCACCTATCTGAGTCAGGGAAAGCAGCAGGTCGCCATCGCAGTAGGAAGCGATCTTTTCGTTTTCGAGCTTCCCTGACAGAGCCCGTCCATCGAATGAAGAAGGGAGCCGTTTTGAAGACGAAGCCCACGTTTCCTAAGAAACTTCTGCTGTCTCCACTGCTTGCAGGGATTCTTTTCGTGCTGTCAAGGTGTGGGCAGCCGGGTGGGCAGTCGGTGCCGCCCTATCCGCCCGAAGATGCTCTGACAAACTTCAGAATCGAAGACGGTTTTCGAATCGAGCTCTTTGCCTCCGAGCCAATGGTTCTTGACCCTGTAGCGATGGAAATTGATGAGCTTGGTCGCGTGTTCGTAGTCGAAATGCCCGGCTATCCTTTGAACGTTGGGCAGACCGGCCGCGTGAAACTACTGGAAGACACCAACCAAGACGGCTTTCCCGATCGAAGTACGGTATTTGCTGAAGGACTCGTTCTTCCCACGGGAGTTCTGCGATGGAAGAAGGGTATTCTGGTTACGGATGCGCCCAACGTCTGGTATCTCGAAGACACGGACGGCGACAACCGTGCCGATCTCCGACAGGTCGTTCTGACCGGATTCGCCCTCTCAAACCCCCAGCACACAGTCAGCACCCCTCTCTATGGGCTGGACAACTGGATCTATCTGGCCCATGAGCCGGCCATTAAAACGATCGTTTTCAAGGACAAGTTTGGCGATCCAGGTGCCCAGATAAAGTTCCCCACCCGCAGCGACGGGCCTCAACTGGACAGTCCAGCCGGCAATCTCCGCTTTCGGTTGGACACTTTCGAGTTGGAGGCTCTCTCCGGTACCTCTCAATTCGGCCAGAGCTTTGATCGATGGGGACACCAGTTCCTCCTCAACAGCGGTCGACACATACGCCAAGAGGTTATTGCTGCTGCTTACCTGAGACGAAACCCTTCCCTGCGCGTCGCTTCCGCGGTAAAAGACATTTCAGATCACACAAGTCGCATCTATCCCATCACCCAAAACCCAGAGCACCGAATTCTTACAGACACGGGTAGCTTTACTTCCGCTTGTGGGATTACGCTGTATCTGGGAGGACTCTTCCCCCCTCCATTCGATCAAGTCTCATTTGTGGCCGAACCGGCTCACAACCTGGTTCATCGTGATGTTCTGAGAGAAAACGGGGTCACCCTGGAAGCCGGTCGAGGTGGCCAAGAGACAGAATTCCTGGCCTCCACGGACAGTTGGTTCCGACCAGTCAATTTGTACATCGGCCCAGACGGGGCCCTTTATGTCGTGGACTACTATCGTCGAATCCTTGAGCACCCGGAATGGATGTCTGACGAGTTCCACAGCCAGGACAGCGGGCCTCAGATTCTTTACGAAGGCAGTCGACAGGGCCGAATCTACCGAATCACCCCCGACTCCAAGGAGCCGGTGCCAGTCGCGCGGAGCTTTCCCCTTGGTGAAGCCTCAGATCTGGACTTGGCCGAGTATTTGAACCATTCAAACGTGTGGTGGAGGATGCACGCCCAGAGACTACTGGTTGGCCGTCACAGCGTAGGGGCAATCGATCGTCTGATCGAGATCGCCACAACTGGTGGCAAGCCCGAGGCGCGGCTGCATGCTTTGTGGACCCTGGAAGGCCTGGGCAAACTGGATGCCTCTCTCATCGAGAAGGCCCTGGGTGATCCGGAACCGGGTGTCCGAGAGAACGCGATCCGGCTGGCCGAGTCGAGATTGTCGACGGCGCCCAGGCTGGTGGACAAACTACTGGCAATGACCGAGGAAGCTCATCCCAGGGTGCGCTTCCAACTCCTTTGCACGCTGGGGTGGCTGGACTCGCCCGGCGCCGGCAATGCTCGCCGCCAATTGCTGATGCGGAATAGTGACGACGAATGGATACAAATTGCGGCTCTCAGCGCCTCTGCCCTCCGGCCTCTCAATCTGTTCGAGACTGCCGTGGCCGAACTTGGCGACGAAGCGTCAAAGGAGAGAATCGCATTCTTTCGTCGGATCGCTGCCATGGTTGCCGCGGGTCCCGATCAGTCAGGGGTCCGACAACTCTTTCGCAAGGTAGCAAATGCAAAGACAGCAGGATCCGATTGGTGGCGTGCGGCCACTCTGGAAGGGCTGGCCGAGGGCATCGGACAAGGCTCGGAAGGCGTCACAAAAGGGATTTCATCAAACCAGCTCCTCAGGTTGTACCAGGCATCGAGCACGCCTGTGCAAAGGGCAGCCCTGTCGCTGCTGGAGCTCATGGAGAAGCCTCTGAGTCGAGCCCCGGCACCCCTCATAAAGGACCTCCTGGACAGGATCGAGGATAGAGCGGCAGACCCTGCTCCCAGAGCCGACTCGGTGCGCCTTCTGGCACTCTTTGGTGTGAACTCGAGGCTTACCCTGCTGAGCTCGCTGCTCGATCCACAGGAGCCCGCAGAGGTGCAGATCGCAGCTGTACGAGCTTTAGGGCAGGTAGAGGGGGTCGAGTCTGGCCGATTGTTCATCTCCAAATGGAGGGAACTGACTCCCCCTGTCCGTCTGGCGGCCACCGAGGCTCTTCTTTCCAGGCCAGAGCACGTGGAGCTGTTATTGACTGGGATCGAGAATGAAGAGGTTCCATTTTGGACGATTAATCAAGGCCACAAAATCCGCCTTGTGATGCAGGAAGATGCTGCCATACGGCTTCGCGTCCATGAGCTATTACGCAAATTGGAAAGGGAACGACTCCAGGTTCTGGAGCAGTATCGGGCAGCTCTCAGTCTTTCCGGGGATCCAATCCAGGGAGCTCAGGTGTTCAAGGAAAGCTGTGAAAAGTGCCATCAAGTCGAGGGGGTCGGAGGCCACTTTGGCCCTGATCTTGGGACGGTGCGACATCGGTCTCGGGAGGAGTTGCTGACCAACATCATGTTGCCGAGCCAATCGATCTCAGACAATTATGAGCTGTATGTCATCGAGTTGAACAATCGGGTTCTACACCAGGGAGTCATTGGTTCGCAAACTCCTGTGTCCGTGACCCTGCTGAGTGAAGATGCCACCGAGGAGGTGATTGCCAGAGAGAATATTCGAAGGATGTATTCGTCCACCGTATCGGGCATGCCGGAAGGCTTGGAGCAGGAGATCAGCGTCCAGGAAATGGCCCATCTGCTGAGTTTCCTGACCACCTCGGCGGTTCCACCGATTCAGTAGTGCCGCGAAAAAAGGGGACATCCATGATAAGTAATTGTCAAGTGAGACAAGGATCCCCCCTCGGTGCTGTGGAGAGCACCGCTGAATTATGAACAGAGTGCCTCGAGACTTTTCAATCGTAGTGGTCAATGGCAAGCATGACCAGACATCCATGAGCTGTATCGGGCCTCGAAGGGCCGTCACAGAAGATTGAGTTTGGGTCAACCCGCCGGCCTCCAAACAGTCTACGGGTGTATCGGAGCCGTTGTCTGCGGCCGTCACACAGTCCCTTTAAGGGAGGACCGGCGGGAGTCTCGATTAGCCAAAAATCTTCAAAACCTTCCACGAACTTGCGTCCCCAGCTCTTCAGACCCGTAGCTGGAAGGGCCTGCCCGAGCGATCCACGGCCAGCAGATAGGCCACCAGTTTGCGTGCCACCTGGATAGTGGCTCGATTGGCATGACCCTGCTCGAGGGCCTTGTGGTAGACGGCAGCCAGTCCGGGGTGAAATCGAGGAGCCAGTTTAGCTGCTTCAATCAAGGTGCGCTGCAGGTGCTTGTTGCGCTGCTTTGAAATCGGCCCTCGCTGGGCTTTGCCGGCCGATTCATTCAGGCCTTGGCACAGCCCACAGTAGCTGATCCCCTGCCCGATGGAGGGAATTCGACTCACCTCTCCGATCTCCAGGGCCCAGGTCAGTCCCGTGATGATCCCCACACCCGGGATCGTTCTCAACAACTCGACCCGCTGGACCAGCAGCGGTTGCCCCAACAGGCCTCGGATCAGTTGACGCTCGAGCTGCAGCAGGCTCTCCAGACCGTTGCGGCTCAGCCTCAACAGCTGCACTACCGAGTCGGGGACCCCCTCCAGTTCGCTCATCAGCTCTCGAAAGTACCTCTGGCCGTGCAACTTCTTGCTGTTGTAGGCCGTTCCCGTTTCCATCAGCAGTCCGGCGATTCGGTTTTTGATCTGTACCGCCTGGCCCACCACCAGGTTGCGGTAGCGCAGCACTGTTCTGAGTTGCCGCATCTCGGGCGGGGGCATATAGGACTCCACCAGAAGATTGCAGCGGGTCAAATCGGCGATCTTGCGCGCGTCCAGTCGATCGCTCTTGTTCTTCCCCACCGCGATGGCTTTGAGCATGGCCGGATGGGCCACCTTCAGCTCTTCAGCAAAAGGCTTCAGAGTGTCGTAGATCCATCCCGTGAACAGGGTCGCCTCCATCGCTCCAATCCACCTTCCCTCCAGCTGTTCCGCCCATCTGACAAGATCCTTACGACGGGCTGCGATCACTCCCTCATCAACCACCTCGCCACAGGCCCGCTTGACACAGTAGCTCACCACCTTCTTGTGGATGTCCAGACCCACGTAGTATGTTTCTGCCATTGGAGAATCCTCCTTGCTTGCCGAGCTCGTGCTCGCTTGTTTTTGGTTGTGGGAGGATTCTCCATCTCTACTCTGTCAACTCTCGTCACTTATGCATTCAAACAGTCTACTCTGCCACCCTTTTTTTGCAAAGTTGGTGTCAGAGTTGCGCTACGACCGCAGTCTCCAGAGAGGTAATGGCAGAGGTTCAGCGGAGAAAAACGACTGGGGCCCGCGCTTTGGATTCGCCTGGCGAATGTTCGGCGACAACAAGACGGTCCTGCGCGGAGGCTACGTGAGGAGCCCTTCGGGCAGGTGAGCGGCCTCCCTGCGACCAGTGGGAGCGGTCTGACTCCCGACAACCGCACCCCCTATCTGCAGCAGTACTCACTCGGCATCTCCCGGGAGTTGACCCCGACGCTGGGTGCAGACTTCTCCTTTGTGGGGAATGCCGGTCGCAAGGGCCTCATGAACTTTGCGCACAACCATCTTTTGCCCGGCCCGGAGCCCATTGTTGAACGGCGGGCATTGTGCGTGAATGGCGTCTCCTGTGATTTCGGTGGAATCAGTGGTGCCGCCAACTGGGGCACCAACAACTACAGTGCCTTTCAGGTCAAAATACGGAAAGAAGTGGGGCCGGAAGGGTTGCTGCTGCTGGCGGCCTACAGCTGGGGCAAAGCGCTCGGCACTTCCGTCTCCGGCCCGCAGATAGGGGAAAACCAGAGCATTCGAGACTACGGGAACTTTAAAGCGGACGCCGGACCCATTCCCAATTACGACATCCGCCACCTCTTCTCCATCAGCGGAGTCTATGAACTTCCCTTCGGGCGAGGAAAGCCGGTGGGAGCCGGCCCAACCTTCTCTCAAATCCGAACGGGCTAAGCCATTCCTCCAAACAGAGCCAGCTCGACCGGTGGTTCGACACCAGTGCCTTCGAGAGGGCTGAGATTTACACCTTCGGGAACGCCGGAACCGGGACCGTTGTAGGGCCCGGCTTGACTATATTCGACCTGTCTCTTTACAAGGACTTTCACATTGCTGAGAACCATCGTGTCCAGTTCCGGGTCGAATTCTTCAATGCCTTCAACAATGTGACTCTCAACAATCCGGGAACGGCCTTCGGGTCGGCGGGCTTTGGGAGAATCACCAGTACCCGCGCCGAGGCCGACGCCAGGCAGATCCAGTTCGGCCTGCGCTACGACTTCTGATAACAGCTTCCACCACGGGCTGCTAGGGGGCGATGAGCGGATCATGGTCCGCTCATCCGATTTTTTGCCGTCCACACTTCTCATTTTCATATCGCAACGCTCGTTCTGCTCGCGTCAACAGAGGTGATCGTTTCGGCGTCAGTTGCGCAGGCGGATGTGGGAGTCGGTGCTCGCCCGATGAAAAGGGCTGAGGTAATCTTCAACGGAACCCGGTTCTAAGGGCGTCATCAGGTTCAGCGTGAACGGACGCCGGAGGGCTTCGAGCAGGTAGCGCTCGCGGATCTCAACGCTGCGACCCCTGTTCAGCGTCACCCGCCGTCCCCACGATTCGACGCCGGCCTCTTCGGGATACGCCCCGGTGGTGTAGGTGGGCAGCGTGCCGTCGAAGGTGTAATCTGGTGGTCATGCTGAATCCTAATCGGTTTCCTCTTCCAATACTTGTGGTCGGGTTGACGCTCGTACCGACCTTCCTTGCGGTCCTGTTGGCGGCTCCACCAGACGGTGCTCAGGATGGTGAGTTTCATGGGCAGCCGGCGTTGGTGATGGCCAACGACAAACTGGAGTTGAAGGTGTTGCCCTTTGGGGGGGCGCTGGCGAGCCTGAAGCTCAAGGGCGACGCGGAGAAGATTAACCCGCTGTGGGATTCGTTTCGCGCCGACATCGAGGCGGGTAAGCTGATTCGCGTGGGCGTTCCGGTAGGGCACTTCGTTTGTGTGGATGGGTTCGGACCGGTGTCGCGGGAGGAGCGAGAGGCGGGGCTGCCGGGACACGGCAAGGCTCATACTCTGCCTTGGGTGACGCAGAGTTCCTCGAAGCGGGGCAAAGTAGCGAGCTTAACACAGGCGGTACAGCTTCCGCGGGTCCATGAAGTAGTGACGCGGACAATCGAGATGATCGACGGCGAGAACGTCGTCTATGTCCGAAGCCGTCTCAAGAATCTATTGGCGTTTGACCGACCGATCTGTTGGGCCGAGCATGCGACGATCGGCTCGCCGTTTTTGGAACGCGGTGTGACGGTGGTCGACATGTCGAGGAATCGGGCGATAACCCGCCCGCACGACGGCCGGCGGCCTCGGGCGCACCGGCTGCCGTCGGGGGTAGAGTTCGAATGGCCGATGTCGCCCACGCTGGAAGGCGGCAAGACGGACTTACGGGCCGCGCCGAAGCCGTCCGATTCTCTCGACCATACAGCTCATCTGATGAGCGGAAGGGAATATGCATTCGTCACAGCGTTGCATCCCGAGAAGCGGTTGCTGCTTGGCTATGTTTTCAAAACGTCGGAGTCGCCCTGGCTGCAGACTTGGGAGCACTATCCGCCGGAAGGAATGATGGCGAGGGGGCTCGAGTTTGGGACGCAGGCTTTCGACCTTTCGCGGCGAACGGTAGTTACCGATAACAAGCTGTTTGGTGAGTTGTTGTATCGATGGCTGCCGGCGAGTTCGGAGATCGAGACGAGTTTCTTGATGTTTTGGACCCGGACGCCCGAAGGGTTTGCCGGCGTGAGCGAGGTTGAGGTGAAGGGCGGGAAGGTGCATATCCGCGATGATCGGTCGGGGCAGTCGATGACTCTGAGTGCATCGCAGGGTTTGTGAGTCTTGGATAGGCACCAAGACCATCACGAACCCGCTCGCCACTCGGCCAAATCGTCCAACGGATAAATCGGGCGTGGAACCCGTTGCCACTCAAAGCGATGCAGATTGGACTGAGTCATGCCCGGCGAATCCACTCGAATGAGCTCTTTGCGCCACGCTGCAAAGTACTGGAAGTTGCTGGCCGTCTTCACGACGACCATCTTTGCATCTGCAATGTCGATACCAAGGTGTTGGTACAACACGGGATGATTCACTGCGAAACTCCGGTGACCAAGCAATACGATTCGTATCGGTCCAACCTCCAATAGTGCGGTCCGCCCTAGGTCACAGATTCCGTAATCGTCCAGATCAACGGTGAGACCGTTCGATAGCGAACGCACCCGCGCGGTGATGCTTGCGGGCGAGCAAAACTGGTTGTCAACCTTACCCCCGACTGCTACGTCGATTTGACCACCCGCGCCGGCCCCGTGGGCAACATCCAATGCCCCGAGATCAACCATCGGTACGAGCGACACGCCGGAAGTGGATTGCTCGAGCAGGGCACGCAGGATGCAGGTGTTATCTCCCGGAGCACCACCATAAACTGAATCACCGGTGTCGCTCAGAATGACCAATCCCTCTGGTGCATCGTCTGCGTGCCGCACAGCGACATCCGGCGCAAATCGACCGGACTCCCAGAAACGCTCTCGCATTTTCCATGCACGATCCGCCATCTCGTTGGCCAATTGCTCTGCAAGGTCTTGATTGTTGTTCGTGTGAACCACTACCGCCCAACCACCTTCGGACACGTCCAGCCATGGTTGCATCGGATAGGGTGAGACGTCGACGACCTCCTCGCGTTTTTCGAACGCGCGCGCCAGATCAAACCACTCTTTCATTGGCCCATGGGCAGTGAGGTAGTGATCCTGGGGAGTGATCATCGGGATTTTGCGGAAAGCCATCGTGGGAGTGATTTCGCCACGCAAAATTGCAAAGAGGACTGCGGCAGCCTTTCGGCCGGTGGCCCGTGGATCGTGGGGCTGGGTCTCGTGTCCGACTAGTGCGTCGGCGTGTTTCACCATCTTTCGCGTCACGTTCGCATGGTGATCTACCGCGACGACAACCGGTAGCTCGCTGCCCATCACGCCACGCACGGATTCGAGCACATATCCTTCCACATCGTCGTGCTCATCTGAGGCGGCAGCACCATGAAGTGACAGCAAAACACCATCCAACGGCATCGCATCCTTCAACCCAGTCAGTAAACGATCCGTCAACACGTTCAATGTGTCGGCCGTGATCGTCCCCCCAGCACCAGCCCACGCGCGCAGAATTGGCAACAAGGTGAACGTCGACTGCTGCTGAGCTGCAACTTGCAGAAAGCCACCAATCGGGCCAACTCCCTGCATCTTTTGAAGTATTTCTTCGCCTTCGTAGATCCCGTAGGCCTCAAAATCGCGGAGAGTCGCGGCCATTGGACTAAACGTGTCGGTCTCCTGAGCCAGTTCGGCCACTGCGATTCTCATCTCAATCCTCGTACTCCGGGGGAACAACCGGCACACGAGCATCGATCCCCGCCCCCGCGATTCCTGATAGCAAGGATGCTCCGGCGCAGGCTGGTCGGTCTCCACATCTCTGGGTTCTGATCATTCGTGGGACTGTGTCCCTCCAGCGCTCTGCTCCCTCACAATCCCTGGCGTCCGGCCTTCAGCGGCCTCTTCAAGACGCGACTTGTCGCTTTTCGTCTCTGTTACAGGCCACGCTACCAGCCCAAAATAGGCGACCAAAGATCACTGGACCACTACAGGCGCCAAAGCCGTGGAAATACCGCAGAAAAGAGCGAGCGTGGACGGGGGGTCCACGCCGACAATCCCGAAATGCCTCAAGCAAACGGATCGACGACCTGCACTCCGGCAAAGTTCATTCCGTGTTGCAGATCCTCGCTCAGAAGGACGGGGCAATTGGCGGCGCGCGCAGCTTCGACGATGGTGGCGTCCCAAAAAGAGATCTGCCATCGTGCCCGGGTCGCAATGGCGTTTCGGAGCAACGTCACCGAGGTCTCCTGCACGGGATAGCGGAGCCAGGACTCGATCAGGGCGTTGGCCTGGTCATGGGTCAGTGCATCGGACCTGGAGGCTCGCGTGGCCTGCACGTAGAACTCCTGGAGCACCTGTACCGAAAGGGCCAGGTTCGGCTCGTCCAGGATCTCGAGAGCCACACGCCGCTTGGCTACCTCGTCGGGCGCGGTGCTGACGGCATAGAGCAGTACGTTCGTATCAACGAAGCGCATCGCGGTCGTGAGCCTCGTCCCGGGTCAGCCGGTCGGAGCCTCGGAACGTCTCGATGGACTCCAGCGTCTCTCGCTCCAGACGCTTCCTGCGATCGTAGTCGGTCTCTTCACCGGCGAAGCCAGAGAGGAACTCGCGAACCACGGCCGACACGGAGGTGTCGAGTTCACTGGCTCGAACTCTCGCCCTTCGGTAGAGATCCTCATGAATGCAGACTGTGATATTTTTCATGTCCACAGTTTCGCAGCTTGTTCATCCGACTTCAAGAGCATCATCCCCAATGATCCCGAGTCCCCACGATTCTGCGCAATGATAGCCGACGCAACAGGCATTGGCTGACCGTCAAGCTGGTTGGAAAGAAGCCCAACCGGCTGGCCATTGGGGCGCGCGTGATCGCCGTCGTTGGGCAGCTCCATTTGACTCGAGAAGTGCGAAGCGGCGGCAGTTATCTTTCTCAAAGCGATTTGCGCCTGCATTATGGATTGGGTCCCGCCACCCAGGTGGATCGTCTGAAGGTGCGTTGTCCAAATGGGGCTGAGCAGATTCTCGAGAACGTGCCGGCCGACCAGTTCGTGACCGTCATTCAGCACTGACAATGGGACGACCCGTTGCCACGGCGCGAGCCGCGCGCATTATTTTCTCAACCGTGACGGAGGTCGCCTTCACCAGAGCAGGACTGTAGGGAGTGGCGACTGGTTCTGAATGGAGTCGGCCTACAGGTGCATCCAGCTGGTCAAAAGTATTTTCCATGATGAGCGCACTGATCTCTGCGCCAATACCGCACATGGCGAAGGCCTCGTCCACGATGAGAGCGCGACCGGTCCTGGCAACGCTTTCGACGATGGTATTCACATCCAGGGGCACAATGGTGCGCAGATCGATGATTTCACAGGACAGGCCCTCTCGCTCCAGCTCTTCCACTGCCTCAACGCAACGATGCAGCAGCAAGCCACACGAGACAATCGTCAGGTCCTTACCCGCATGGACGACTCTGGCTTTGCCAAAAGGGATCAGATACTCCCCGGCAGGTACGGCGTCCTTCATGGGAAAAAGCGATTTTGGCTCTAGAAAGATGACTGGATCACTGCCCCTCAAGGCAGTCTTGAAGAGACCCTTGGCATCTGCCGGACTGGAGGGCATCACCACATTGAGACCGGGCTGATGGGCCCAGATCGGATGATAGGCTCCACTGTGGTGCGGACCTGTGCTCCTGCCCAGGCCGGTGCCTGTCCGGACCACTATCGGAACACTGATCTGACCGTTGCTCATGTAGCGCAACTTGGCGGCCTGATGGATGATTTGAGACATCGCATCGAACAGAAAGTCAGATACCATCAGGTCCGCTACTGACGGGCTACCGGCGGCGGCCAGACCGATGGCTGCTCCCGTGAATCCCAGTTCCGAAATGGGGGTGTCAATCACGCGCTGAGCGCCAAACTCCTTCCAGAGTCCCCTGGTATGGCCAAAACTCCCGCCTCGTTCCGCGATGCCCTCGCCAAAATAAGTGATGCAGGGGTCGCGGCGCATTTCCTCAGCAATTCCGTCGCGCACTGCCTCGGTCCAGACTTGCGCTCGGGCCTCTCGTGGGGCGGAGGACAAGGAAGGATCAGGTGGATCGACGGGCTCCGCCCGGACATGATCCCGGGCGGTAGCGGGATCCGGCTCAGGGGAGGATAGCGCGAAGTCGACCGACTCCCTGATCTCCTCCTGGATTTCCTGATCGATCGTCGCCAGTTCCTGCTCCGTTGCCTTCCCGGACTGGACGAGGTGCCTGCGGAACCCGAGGATCGGGCATTTTCTCTGCCATTGCGCCAGTTCCTCTTCTGTCCGGTAGGTCCCGTAGAGGTCATCCCCTTCGTGATGAGAACAGGTGCGATAGGTCTTTGCTTCCAGGAGAGTGGGACCTCTTCCTGATCGGGCGCGTTCGACAGCCTCTTTGGCCACTTCCCACACGGCCATCACGTCATTCCCATCGACGGCCACTCCAGGGATACCGTAGGCGGCGGCTTTGCTGGCAATCTCCGTGTTCCGGGTGACTTTGCTGAAAGCTGTCTCAGTGGCGTACAAATTGTTTTCGCATACAAACACGACCGGTGCGTCCTGGATGCCGGCCAAATTGACAGCCTCATGAAAGGCACTGTGATTGACGGCGCCGTCGCCGAAAAAGGCGACCGCCACCTGATCGGTTTTCCGGAGCCTGGCACTCATTCCCAGACCCACCGCCGGGGGGATGCCGGCTCCCACAGCTCCATTCGTTCCATACAGGCCCACGTCGGTGGCAAACAGGTGCATGCTGCCGCCACGCCCGCCGGAGCACCCGGTGGCTTTTCCACACAACTCCGCCAGCAGAGCCCTGGCGGGGACTCCCTTTGCCAGAGCGTGTCCGTGGCCCCGATGGGTGCTGGTGATGTAATCATCCTCTCTCAGATGGGCACAAACTCCCACGGCGGTGGCTTCCTGGCCGATGTAGAGGTGAATCGATCCCGGCAGCCTGCCCTCCCTGTACAAGTTCCGGGCCGCCAGTTCGCACTGACGTATCCGTACCATCTGTCGATAAAGAGCCCGCACGTCTTCTCGGGTCAGGTCGGCAGGGAAATCACCCATAAGATTCTCTGGCTGTGTGGCATGGTCCGGCTGGCATCAAAACTCCTCACGGATGCCAGACAAACATTTGTCTGAGGTCTTCTTGAGCCAGTGGAGGTGATGGGGGGGGGAATTCGGCGGACAGGGCGTACTTCAACAGCGAGTTCAATAAGGCCTTCGCCTCAGGATATCCCTTCTGAACACCGCTGAGCACCTTGAGCGTGCACAGCAGCAGCTTGCCTTTCCCAATCCGGCCCTCACAGATAATCCCGTGACGATATACCGTCCAACGATTGTCCGGTTTGAAATACTCTACATTCGACCCTGGGTCGATCTCGGACTGGGTAAGAGGATTGGTGCTGAGACCCCAGACAACGGGGACCAGTTTCTCCCGCTCTATGGTCCCCGCGGCCGTCATATCGGCAGCCTCAACCAGGCCCCCGAACAGACGGTAGAACTGAAAACTACAAAAGCCGTCGTGCGGAAAGCCGGCCAGGGCGGGGTGTTCTTCAACGAAGGTACCCGAACTCCGCATCATGGGAGGCCAGAAGGGCAGGGCTTTGGTTCGGGCCAGAACTTCCTGCTCTGCAATGAGCAGGACCGAGCCCCCGTTGCCGGCATACTGGGCGATCCTCTCCGTGATCCGATCCGTCAGCACCACACTCGCCTGCTCCAGTGAGAGACTCTCCGGAGGGGCCGCTCTGTCCGGCTCTGAGATGAGAGAAAGTACCCGGCTACCTTCCAGATCGAGTTCTTGCTCGGGAAAGGCCCATAAGTCCCAGTCATTCTCCTGTCGGCATGTCTCCGACTCCAAGCGAACGCTCAACTGCAAGCGCTGGGCAGGTGAGGAAGGATAGGGCCCCAACCGCAGAGTACCGATCTGTTTGACTTCTCCCACCTCAACCTTGACCCCTTCGATCACGTCCTGCTGCAGGGCTTGATCCTCACCCCTCACCTCCCAGAAGATCCTTCCGTCCCGGATGGGTTGGCCGCCGTAGTGGGAGATGTGCAAGGGAATTGTCCTGGTTTGGTTCTCCCCTAGAATGCGCTCATCCAGCACTTGCTCAAAACCGGGATGCGATTGGTTGCGAACATAAACCCGGTGCTCGACCGGTGCCCCGATCAGCAGAACCGTCTCCCGATTGAATTTGGTGATGGTCGTCGGATCCGGGAATTTCTCCGGCTCGTACACCGAGCTGACCAGGCCGTACCAGGACCCATCGCCTCCCATATCGCCCGGGTAATCGGTGAACTTCCAGAAGTCGTATCCGTCCAGG
Organism: Acidobacteriota bacterium; assembly: GCA_965248635.1. GTDB lineage: Bacteria > Acidobacteriota > UBA6911 > RPQK01 > CBDAPI01 > CBDAPI01. The sequence continues at coordinate 3,909,731 of OZ252114.1, forward strand.
GTTTTCGAGTGCCGGGCATTCTCAAACTCGCTCTTCAGGTAAAGATAGAAGAGATCAATGGAACGCTGCCGGGCCTCCGCATAGCGATCGGCCAGCTCCAGGTCCCGAACCTGGTGGCGGTAATGCGAGATATGCCCGTAATCCTGGTACACCCCGGTCCATTTGTCTGCGATGGTCAGGTCGGGAAGCGACCCGGCGTAGGTGTTGGGGAACTCGTGCCAGATGAGGGGACGGTCGGGGTATTTCGGATCCTCCGGCGGGACCAGGTGACGGCTGTCGTAGTTGGCCGTGAGGATCTCGTCGCTGGGCAAGACGTCGGCACCGGCTGAAGACGCAAAAAACCGGGTGGGATCGAGTTTTCTGAAGGTGTCGTTGGCGTATTGGATATAGTCCATCCAAATTGGGTTGGGTGTGTCGCCCAGGGCTTCGAAAAACTCGTTGCCCGAACCCCAGATATACCAGGAAGGATGGTTGCGATAGGCCTTGGCGATGCGAGTGACTTGTTTCTTGAGCAAGGGAATCACATAAGAAGGCAGGTATTGAGGGGGGGTAGAGTAGGGATGCACGGGCCAGCCGCTGAGACCTTTTCCGGGTCCGTAGACCTCGCCTTCGCACTGAATGAGAAAGCCGACTTCGTCGGCTGCCTCGAACACTTCCCTGGCCGGTGTGTGACCCAGAAAACGTGCACCATTGAAGCCGTAGCGCTTGGCCATGCTCCAGCGCTCGACATATACCTGTTTGTCAGCAGCCAGGATACCGGTGAGAACCTCGACAACGGTTTCGCCGATGCCGCACACGAAGTAAGGTTTCTGGTTGAGAAGCAGTACGCCGCCGGGACCGACTTCCAGCTGGCGCATCCCAAAGCGATCGCCAACCCGGTCGATGGGCTGCTCGCTTTCGAGCAGCGTCACCTCTACCTTGTAAAGAAACGGATCTTCAGGAGACCAGGTTCGCATCTCTGGAATGGTCACGTCTACCAGAGCGGCCTCACTTTCGAGTGACCCTTTCGAGAATCCTATCAGCTCTCGTCCTTGCGCCAGCGGACCTCCCTTTTCGGGCTGGATTCTGACCAGCAGCTCCCCCTTCCAGGCCGGACCAGCCGTGCTTCGTTTCAGGACCACCTGAGTGCGGGCCCGGCGGTTCTTGACGTCGGGCTGGACAAACAGGTCGTCAATCACCGGATCGGATCTCTCCTCCAGGAAAACTTCCCGATAGAGCCCGCCCCAGCGACCCATGAAATTGAACAAGCCGATGGGAGCCGGGCCGCCGCTGTCGACTCGACAGACGATGACATTATCGGCCCCCGGCCGAATGTCCTCTGTGATGTCAAACTCGTAGGGCGTCAGAAAGCCCTCCACCGCGCCCACCCAGCGGTGATTCACGAATACGTCGGCATAATTGCTGGCACCGCCAATGTGAAGCCAGACTCGCTTTCCCGTCCAGTCGGCAGGAATTCTTGCGATTCGCCGGTACCAGGCCTTGCCCTGGTAGTCGTGGCGCAGATGACGATTAGGGGGACCGAAGCCCTGCGCCTGCCAGCAGCCCGGCACCTCGATCCGGTGGGAGTAAGCAGCGTCGGCCGTGAACCATTTGCCCAATTCAGCTCCGGGCATCACGGTCAGGCCTTCATTTTTGGGGTCCATCTGGAAATCCCAGGTCCCGTTGAGCGAGAGCGAGGAGCGACCCTCAAAACCGGTCATCTGGGCACGGGTTTGCGTGAAGCGCGCGACGCTGCAGGCTGCTGCCCCGGAGGCAATCTGAAGAAATTTGCGTCTTTTCATCATTACAACCTTACGGATAGAGAATCGTATACCGGTCAATGGAGATATCACTCAGCGTCGAGATCAGTCTCATCCTGTTTTCCAGGAGTCCGCGATCTCCTCCAGTGTTCTTCCCTTCGTTTCCGGAAGCCACTTCCACCCGAAGAGGAACGAGAAGACGTTGACCACTGCAAAGAGCAGGAAGGCAGGACCCACGGATCCAAATTGCCGCTCGGCGAAGCCCATGAGGGGGGGGAAGATGAAGGACCCGGTGAAGCCGGCCGTCCACAGAACCGTTGTCGTGATGGCTACGGCCCGCGCCCGAATCCGGGTCGGAAACAGCTCGGACATCATCAGCCAGGGCAAAGGACCCAGCCCCAGCGCGTGCGGTATCGTCACCAGAAGAATGGCAAACAGCACCAGCTTTCCTTTCATTTCGTAGTGAAAAACCGATGCCGTGATCACCAGCGCGGCAAGCATGAACAGGGAGGAGAACATCCACAGACGTCTTCTTCCGAAGCGGTCGACGAGCCCGATAGAGACCAGCGTCAGGACTCCCATGAAGCCATACACGATGAGGCCCTGCAGGATCGCCTCTGACTTCTCGGAGAATCCACTTTTCAGGAAAAGCGTCGGAATATAGTGACTGATGGCGCTAAAACCGGTGAGGTTGTTGAACAGGGCCAAAAGGATACCGATACCCAGGGCGAATCGGATACCGGGCTGAAGCAGCTCGGAGAAGGTACCGGTTTCCTGATCCAGTGACTCCCGGATCTCCGCCAGCTCTTTTCTCGCATGTTCGGGACCATCGATCCTGGTCAGAATTTCGAGTGCCTGCCCGTCGCGGCCCCTCTGGGCCAGCCACCTGGGGCTCCTGGGGATGAAAAACAGACAGATGGCGAACCCGGCAATGGCGACCGTCTCCGAGAAAAACATCCAGCGCCAGCTGACCGATTCGGGGAGGTGCTGGGCCAGGAAATAAGACACCACCAGGGAGCATAGCGCGCCCACCACGAGGGCGAGTTGATACAGTATCCCCAAGGCGCCGCGAATCCGCGGCGGCGCCACCTCCGCAATGTACATGGGAGAGGCAATGGAGCACAGGCCTACGCCCACCCCACCGACAAATCGAAAGATGTTGAAGGTGACGATATCCCGAGGGATCGCCGTAAAAACTGCGCTTACGCTGAAAAGAACGGAAGCGATGATGAAGGTGTTCTTGCGGCCAAAGCGATCACACACCCAGGCTCCCAGGAAGGGTCCGGTGATGGCGCCGACCACCATGCTGGTGGAGGCGAAAGCCCAGCCCACATTGGAGAGCTGGAACTGCTCCCTGAGAAAAAGATTGGCACCGATAATGATGCCGCCATCATAACCATAAAGAAAGCCGCCCACCGCGGCAACGAACGAAATTGCGAAGACGTAAGCCATGTCAGCCCGGGTTGTCCATCCGTCGGACCTCAACGTAGAAGGCCCCGCGGGATTTGCCGCCGGCCTCTGTGAACCATGTCTGCAAAGACTGTCGCCCGGAATGGAGCTCCACTGCGAACTCCACGGCCGTGGCGCCATTCGGGATCGCTCTGGTTTTGTCCAGGTGACCAATCTTGATCCGAGCTCTGACCCCCTGGATCACAAAGTCCGCCTCACTCGGAAGTTGTCGCAGCGTGATCTCATAAAGGCCGGAATGCGCGACCTCTACCATCCATTTTCCATTCACGTAGGGCGTCGGCCTACTGCCAACATACGGATAAGGACCGAAAGGTCTCTGGTACCAGGGCGGATTCCCCTTGGGCATGTACCAGTCCTGCAGGTTCAAGCGCACGGGGTTTTCCGCCTCGTCGCCCAGCACAATCCGGCACGGTTCGGATATCCTCCGGGTGACATCGGAAAACCAACCAGCGTGTTCCTTCCTTAGTTTCCTCACAATCTGTGGATAGTGAGCCGCAACATCGGTTTTCTGCATGGGGTCGCGGGTGATGTCGTAAAGCTCTTTGCCGTAGACTAGGCGCCAGCGGGTTGTCAGGACGGCAGAGATTTCATAGGGGACCAATTCGAAGCTTGGATTTGCGTAACTGCCGCCCAGGTGCGCGACGAAAAGTGTACGTTCACCCGCTAATGCCTGCCCGCGAAGAAGCGGTACCAGGCTGATACCGTCGAATTCCCCAGCCGAGGGACTTTCCAGGCCGCAGAATTCCATCAATGTCGGCATCAAGTCAATGTGAGCCGTCAATCCCTCGACATCTTTTCCTCCCGCCAGCCCGCCCTGGGGCCAGCGTATGAAAAAGGGGACCCGGTGGCCGCCTTCGTAAGGCGAACCTTTTCGTCCCCGCATGCTGGCACCAAAACGGCTCCAGGGCTCGAGCGGAAACCCATTTGAATCTCCCTTTTCCATTCTGATGCCGCCCAGGGCGCCGTTATCGGTCATGAAGATCAAGATGGTGTTGTCTTCCAGATCCCACTCTTTCAGTTTCCTCATCAACCGGCCCACGTTCTCGTCGATGTTGGTCACCATCCCCATGAAGTTGGCCAGGGGGGCAGACAATCCTTTGCTCCGATAGGGAGCGGAATACTGATCCGGTACGGTGTAAGGATTGTGCGGTGCGTTGGTGGACAGGTACACAAAAAAGGGCTTGTCCCCGTTCACCTCTATGAACTTGGACGCTTCCTCAAAAAATACATCGGTGCAGTATCCGGTGAATTGCTCACGCTCACCATTGCGCTGGTAGATATCGTCGCTGTAGTCGTTCCCCCAGGCATCACCTGACATCCCTATGGCACCATGGCGGTGCCACACCGCTTCCTGGAAGCCTCGATCGTGCGGGCGGTAGGGGTAATTGTCGCCGAGGTGCCATTTGCCAAACATGCCGGTACGATAGCCCGCGGCTGCAAAAAGGTCGGCAATCGTTACCTCGTCGCGCCGCAGGAGGGACCGTCCAGCCCCAGTCCGCCATGCCCCGGTACGGATAGAATAGCGCCCGGTCAATAGTGCTGCCCGGGTTGGAGTGCAGACGGGGTCGACATGGAAATCCACGAGGCGAACGCTTTCAGTGTAGAGCCGGTCGAGGCGGGGCGTTTGAATGAAGGGATTGCCCTGGCTGCCCAGGTCGCCGTAGCCCTGGTCATCGGTCATGATCAGAATGACATTGGGACGGTTTTGCGCCGAGGCAACGCCGGGCATGCCCCCCAGTGCTGGCACCAGTAAGAACAGTCCAGTGATCAGATATCGCATTCCCACTTCCTTGCCTTTGCCCTCGCCCTTGCCCGTCAATCCTCTTGACGAATCTCGGTGGGCTCGGCCAGAACCTCGAGCTGATCCAGGTCGAACTCCTTGTACAGATCCCGGCAGAAGAGGTCGGGAGCCTGCTGGTAGGTGACGGGGACATCGTACAAATGGCTCAGGCTGCTCATCCCCTGGTGAATCTGAATGCGGGAAAATAAATCGGGTTTCAGGGCCGCGGCCACCAGGGCAACCACCTGACTGCGGATGCCGGTACTCTTCAGACGTATGCGGCGGGTGCCCGTGGTGTCTTCCAGCCAGTGGGCCGCGGCCACCAGCTGGGCAGCTTCTATTCCGAGGGGCCGCTCACCCAGGGGGGCCAGCAGTTGTCCATAGAGCGCCGAAGGGGGCCTGCTGACCATCCAGGAGGCCATCGATTCGTTCTTGCTTTCCTCCAGAAGTTGATTCAGGGCGCGATCGTTCGCTCTTGAACCCTCGGGTCTCAACGGCCCTTCAGGGGCCGCATTGCCGGTGAAGATCAGATCCAGCGCCAGGACCTGTTCGCCTCGCTGCACCAGGTCGGAAACCTGTGTTGACGCCGCAGCGAAGCCTCGGTCGTGCAGAACAATCGTTGCAGGGCCGCCTGCCGCACTCGCTATCGCTTTCAGCCAGACTGCCGAGGCACTGAGATGGTTGTCGAATTCGAGACGGTAGGAGGCACTCTCGAGTCCCTTTTTCTTGGTATTGGCAGTCCCCCAGGGGTGCTCGACACTCTGGGGACGGTAACGGACCAGTTCCTGGAGCCGGTGTCTTTTGCGTCCGGCCCAGGTTCGTCTCCTCTCCAGGTTCCCGGGTACAGTTTCACGTTCGATCTCGCCGGCCAGCTTTCGTGCCAGGTCCAGGATGGTGAGATTGTCTTCGGGGATTCCCAGCCTCAGCTCTTCGGCATTCTTGACCTCCGCGTCTACCGGGATCTCTCTGGGCTGTGCGGGCAACCCGAAGTGGCGGCTGAAAAAGCGATAGGACTGTTGCCGATTGTCCAGCTCATAGTTATGCGTTCCGGGGTCGGTATTCTCGTGCCATTCAAAGACCTCCTCTTTCCCGAACAATCGGAAAAAGGGCATGATCTGGTCGTACAGGTAGGGCTTGGTGAGCGCCGCCCGGCCCACGTAGTAATTGTCCTCGGCGGAGAACATCAGCAGCGTGGGACGAGGCGCCCGCAGCGCGGTGAGATGAGTGTAATCGATGCCCAGGTCGGGGGGGTTGTACTCCATGTCCCCCACATCGGCATTCCGCTCGATCGCGGATAGGAAGGCGAAATACCCGGAGACGGGAGCAGCGGCAGCAACCCGCTCATCCAGCCCGCTCAAGACTCCTGTTTGCCAGGCTCCCCCGGAGAGACCCGTGACCCCCAGCCGGTCCGGGTCCACGTGAGGGTGACGTTCCAGGTAGTCCAGTCCCTTGCGCATGGCCAGATAAAAGAGACCGGTGGCACTGGTGCCCGCCAGGTTCAGATGGCCGCCAAACCAATGGTCGTTCCCGGGGAGGTAGAGCTCCCCACAGTTGAACCATTCCAGACTCAGGGCCAGCATGCCCTGCAGAGCGTAGTTGATGCTGCGTATCTGCTTGTAATCGGTCACGTTGCCAACGGGAGTGTGGCCGTTCACATTCACTATGGCAGGGACCTTTCCGGTCAGGTTCTCCGGCTCATAGAGGAGCGCCGTCGTCTCGAAGCCGGGCAGGATCTCGTAGCGAAGTCCGCGCAGGCGGTAGCCCCTGCCCACGGCGATGATTCCCAGATCTTCAAATTTGGGCTCCGCTTCCACCCAGCTGCGAGGCCAGCCGTGAAAGATCACTTCTTCGAGTACCCGTTCGCGCAATTCCCGAGCCTCGGTCTCCCATTCCCGGGCGTTTCGAGGAGTGGGCAGGGGAGGAACGCGTTTCATCAGATACTGGCGCAGCTGGAACTCGACAAGCTCGGGAGATTGAACGGGGAGTTCCAGGATCGCGCCCACCTGTTCGGCGGTCTGGGCGCCGACGAAGGTCACATTCCAGAAAATAGAAATCAGCAATGCCATCGATCTCACTATTTTGGTCCTCCAGCTGAACATCCAGAAACGAGTTCTCGGCGGTCAAAATGTCGACCCGGGAACCTCGGGACGCGGTGGTGCTGATGTTGACGCTTGGAGAGAGAAAGTGCAAGACTTCAGCGCCGAGGTCCCGGTCGAAAAGGCAGATACCCTGCGGCGAAGACAGGAAGAAGTACTAACAACCGGGAACGCGATCCTTCCAAGAGGCGACGACGATGGGCAGATGTTTGGGCCTCAGTTCAACCTGACCCTTTACTATAGGGACCGCGTGATTGAAGGCGCATTTGTGCAGTGAGAGGGAGAAGAAAGGATGAGAGATAGGCTCTCTGGCAAAATCGCCATCCTTACAGGTGCAGCTCGGGGCATCGGACGAGCGATTGCGCAGCTAATGGTGAAAGAGGGGGCCAAGGTCGTTGTGTGTGACGTGGATTTCGAAGCAGCGCAGGAGACGGCTCAAGCCCTGGCGGGGAGTGGAAACAAAGCATTGGCCCTTCGTCTGGATGTTTCCAAGCCTAAGGAAGCCTTGGCTGTCGTGCAGGACGTGAAAAGGCGTTTTGATCGTATCGACATCCTGGTAAATAATACCGGGATCTGCCCACGGATCCCCCTACTGGAAGTGAGTGAATCGGATTTTGACCGAATTGTGAGCGTTAATCTCAAAGGCACCTTTTTTATGTCGCAAGCGGTGTCTCCCGTTATGCAGGAGCAGCAGTCTGGGCGAATCGTGAATGTGAGTTCGATAGCAGCGAGAACCGGGGGAGTTGCGGCTTCCTCAGTATATGGTGCCACCAAAGCCGGGATGATCGCCTTCACCAAATCGTTTGCCCGTACCCTGGCACCGAGCGTCGCGGTGAATGCGGTGGCTCCGGGAGTGGTAGATACGGATATGGTTATGCGACTTCCTGCCCAAGAGGTGACGACCATTTTGAACCAAGTACCGTTAGGGCGGTTGGCTCAGCCGGAGGAAATTGCTTCCGCGGTGGTTTTTCTCGCTTCAGAGGAAGCTTCCTACATGACGGGGGCGACGGTGGATGTCAACGGCGGCTGGCTCATGCACTAGTGCAGCCCGCCATAAGTTCTGAGCCAGGTTCAGGCGCCCCTCGTCGCCGCTGGCGTTGTTGCGCTCGCTCGCCATATCGCTTGATATGACTCGCTCCCGACGCCTAACCAGCGACAACGATTGACGCGCTGACGCTGGCTCAGAACTTATGGCGAGATGCACTAGGGGGTTAATCGCGCCTTTCCGCTAAATCGTCTCCAACCGGAACAGCCCGGTAGCGGTGTTCGATCGTCCGATTCAGCACGGGGTCATGCAACCGGGCCAGGAAAGCGTCGCCCACGCCTTGGCTGGTCTCTTCGGGGACAGAATGGTCCTTAATGGCTTTGGCCACCGAGTCCAGAAAGGGCACGGCGCCACAATAGAGAAACGATGGAAGGATCAGTGACTGAACGTCCTTCATGGCCAGAAGATATTCCAGGTCAACCAACTCAGAGGCGGCGCAGTCTTGAAGAGGCACGACGTGTTCTCCAACCGTCACCTGGCTGGATATTCTCAGGCTATCCCAATGGTCCCGAACATCGCTGTAGGCCCAAGCCGTGGAGCCAATGGGATGCGGACACATCTGCTTGGGCTTATCTTGAAAGAGGGGATCTAATTCCCGGTCACACTGGTCGCTGCCCACCGAGATAAAGATGTCGTTCCCGTCTCGGATGGCCACAATTTCAGCCTCTCCACCGGTCAGCGGGCCTTGCACTTCAAATTCGGCCGCTTGAGTCAGCAGGTAGCGACCGATGTGGAAGATCGCCGGATTGGTCTTAGTTCCAGCCACGCCGCGGGCCAGCATTGCGTCGATTTGCTTGCGCATGCCGGCCACGTCGCGAGAAGAATATCGCGCTCCCGCAACGGATCCAATGGGGATGGATGTCCTCTCGGTTCTGTCCCTCCGCTGAACAAGCATTTCCAAGGGTTCAATTCGCATGAGCCACTCCCCACTGATCGATTGATTCGTTCATCGCCCGATGATTTGAACACACTAGGCACCGATAACAAAGCGATTGTCCTGCATCGGTCCTTGAGCCGCACGCGTTCGCTCTCTAAAAGACCTCCGTTGCCCTGTTATCTCGACGGAGTCAGGCCCTCGGCCTGTCGAGCTTCCCGGTCGATCCTGTCCTTTCCGTCGGTCAGGCAGTTCAGGGTGAGTCGCGTTCCAAGGATTCGCGAGCCCTTCCGTTAAGACCGAAGCCTGTGTTTTACTCTCGGAATCCAATGGTCGGCCAAGACTTCCAACCGATCGAAATCCCGCCACTGACCGGCGTTTACGCCGAGCCGTTTTCTCTCAGAAAATTGCTGAGAATGATGAGTTTTTTCGGACCGGCGGCAGTAGTGGCATCGCTGTCGCTTGGTGCGGGAGAGACGATCATGGTGACCGGGATGGGCGCCTGGTCCGAGTACGACCTCTTGTGGCTTCTGTTGTTGAGCGTCCTGGTGAAAGGAATCTTTGTGACCTACCTGATGGGGCGCTACACGGCGGTGACCGGTCAACGGATCACGCACCGGCTCGCGATGCTGCCCGGTCCTCGAGGTTGGCTGCTTTTTCTGTTCATTGGTGCCGAGCTTGCGATCTGGGGCATGGGTATGACCACAGTCGCCAAACCATGTGGCAACCTGATCACGTTCCTGCTTTACGACGCCCTTCCCGGCAACCTGAGCTTTGGGACCTGGGAGAACCTCTGGACCCACCTGGTCTTCGCCGCGGCAATGGCTCTGGCCTTGTTGAGTTCATTTCGCGCACTGGAGCGACAACAGATACTCATTTGTGGCGTAATGGTGCTGGGCACCATCACCGCCACGCTGATCGTCAAACCCGATCTCTGGAGCCTGCTTGCCGGGTTACTGAGCTTCGGTCACCTGCCGGCCGCACCCGATTGGGCGCCGCTGGCCGCACGCCAGGAGTACACCTTGAATCTTGTGACCATCTTCGGGTACGTGGGTGGAGGCCTGAGCGGCTATATTGCCTATTCGAGCTGGGTCAGTATGAGTGGCTGGGGGATCAACTCCCACCCTCAGATCGACCGATTTCGCCGGCGGGCCGGGGGTGGATCCCGAATCGACTATCTGCCGGATGATCCGGAACAGGCGCGTCGCCTGCGGACCCTACTGATGCCGCTGCGGTGGGACGTCGCCATGGGAGCGCTGGTGCTGTTCATCGTGACGGCTGCTTTTCTCGCAGCCGGTGCCGCCGTGCTGTTTCCCCTGCAAGAGGTATTTGGGGGTGATTCGTGGGAGCTGCTGACGAAACAAGCCAGCATCTGGCGGGAAATCCACCAGGCTCTGGTGCCGGTCTACTACCTGATCGTCCTGGCGGCGTTCTGGGGAACTCTGGCCAGTGCCCCGGAGGCGACCACGCGTGTCACCCACGAACTCTTGAGCGCTGTCTGGCCTCGTTTCGAGAAGTTCCCGGTTCGCAGACTCAAGTGCCTCATCGTGGTGTGGTTCTTTGTGGCTTCGCTCTACTGGACCTGGTCGGACGTCACTTTTGATGCAATGGCACAAATCGCTGCCTTTATCACTTTGAGTCTCGGACTTTGTGTCCTCTTTAGTTGCGTACTCTACTTCAATATGACTTTACCGCGGCGTTATCGTCCCAGCTGGTGGGTCGCGGCGGGCGGCCTGGTGTCTGCTCTTGTCTTGCTGCTCTGCGCGGTGGGCGGAGCAGCCGGTCTTCTGCGGAAATTGATGGGCGCGCTTTGATTGTTGAGAACCAGCCCCACACCTCCGGGGGATGTCGCTGTGCCTTCACCTACGCTTGTGAGGGCCTCCGCACCTCTGCAGCGGGGCGGTTACCGGCACCGCAGCAGGAGTTCGCTGATAGATTCAGGCCGGCCACCGCTTGCAGAACGGTAAGAAGCACGAGATGCTGGCAGCTCTTGGGGCGATAACCAACACTACCGGGAGCTTCGGTTAGCCGGGATACTCGGCCACGTAGATCGCTTTGGTCTGGGTGTAATCGCGTAGCGTGTCGGCACAGTTGACACCCCCACCAGGGCCGCCGGAGATCCCCTGGCCACCATAGGGCATGCCGTAGGCGATCGTATTGTGGCAGTTGACCTGGCCGGTTCCGTCCCTGAACTGCTTGGCGATACGCGTGCCAAGCTCCAGGTCTTTGGTCCAAACGCTCGAACCGAGACCGTAGCGGGTACTGTTGGCGAAATGAACTGCCTGATCGACCGAATCCACCGGCTGAACGTTGACAAAGGTGTGGAATACTTCTCTCGGGTTGCAGTCGGAACCCGTCCCTGATCTAAGCAACGTCGGCTTCATGTAGAACCCGTCGTGACCGGATACGGAGGCACGGCCACCTTCGACGAGGGCCTCGGCGCCGTTCGCCTTGGCAAACTCTATTCCTTCAAGGATCCGGACAGGTTGGCGGGAATTCACCACAGGCCCGAGCTGAGTGCCCTTCACCGCCTGATTGCCGATCTTGAGATCGTTAAAAAACGCTTCCGCTGCGCCGATGAAATCATCGAAGATCTCGCGCTGGGCAAATACGCGATGGATCGTGCAACAGGTTTGCCCGTAATGCTGGTTCGCGTTCTTGCCAATCAAACGAGCTACGAGTTCAGGATCAGCATCGGCACAGACTATGGCCGCACCGTTTCCGCCCATCTCCCGTTTCACCCGCGTGCCATGCTTGTCGGCGGTCTGCAGGATACTCTGACCCACTCCCGGAGAACCGGTAAAGGTAATATAAGGGACACCCGGATTCTCGGCGATGAACTTGCCCGTCAGTTCGCCTCTCCCTGGCAGAACATTGATCACACCCGGCGGGAAACCCGCTTCTTGGGCCAATTTGGCAAAATAAAGGGCACTGAGCGGCGTTTCTTCACTCGGTTTGATGATGATGCAGTTCCCGGCCATAAGAGCGGGCATCATGAACCATGCCGTGAGCACCACCGGGTAGTTCCAGGGAATGATCCCAGCGACCACGCCCCATGGTTCCACAAAAGGATAACCCTCGACACCATCCATGACCTCCATTTTCTCACCGTTGCCAAAGCACACCTGCCTGGCGACCTCAATGAAGTACTCGGCACAGGGTCGAACGGCCCCTACATCCCCATTTGCCAGTTCCGAAACCTTTCCGCCGTTCAAGATTTCACAGGCGAGAAAAACATCCAGGTCTCGTTCGTAGAGCTCCATCAGCTTCATGATGAGCGCGCCGCGCTCATCCACGGATGTGGCTTTCCAGCCGCCGTTGTAGGCACGATATGCTCTCTCCACGGCGAGGTTCACTTCGCCCCAGCCCATCTCCGAAACCGTCGCAAGGACTTCCTTTGTACCGGGGTTGATCACCTCAAGTACGGCGTTCATCGAACCGGGGACATGCTCCCCACCGATCACACCGCTCAACGGTTTCCCGCCATTGGAACAGAAACTTATAAAATCTGCAGGCGCCGTGAAATCGTCCGCAGTGAAGGCCTGGATGTCGGCCGGTGACAATGTTGCAGTGGACATGAAATATTCCCTCCTTGATGAATGTTTGAAAAGATAAGAATTTGCTTTAAACTCAGATTTTGGCGCAGCCGAGACTCTGTGATCTCCCTGAATGACACTATCTGCTGAAGCGTCGTCGGATGAGCATCAGCATTGCCACCCTTTGGCCGTCCGGCCCAGGCTCTCTCACCTCTCCATTTCAATGATACTCCAGGTCGTTCCTGCGCCGACATGGGCACTACGGTCCAAGCCAGGCTGAGCGCTAGACCAGCAACTTGTGGACTACCCGGCCATCCACGTCCGTGAGCCGGAAATCTCTGCCTTGATGACGGTAGGTCAGCCGCTCTTGATCCAGGCCCAGGCAGTGCAGTAGTGTGGCGTGCAGGTCGGGACTCTCCAACATCTCTTCCCGATCACAGATCAATCCGTCATCCAGACCATTGTCACGCAGAAAATAATGTACGGCCATCCGTCAACGGATCCAATGGGGATGGATGTCCTCTCGGTTCTGTCCCTCCGCTGAACAAGCATTTCCAAGGGTTCAATTCGCATGAGCGACTCCCCACTGATAGATTGATTCGTTCATCCTGCCAGAATACCCTGCCATTTCATAGCCACAGAAACATCACGGCTCGTTTTGATGGGGGGAGCCTCACTTCCGACGCAGGATGGTTGTTGTTTGGATCGCTGGATCGTCAACATCGATTGTGCGAGGGCTTCAGTTCCTGTATTTCGGAAAGTCGAGACCAACGCTACATTCGTCATGACCTGTTGAAGTTGATCCGACAACGAGTCTTGCAGATCGTGGCCGGCTACGAAGACTGTAACGACGCCGATACGCTGCGCTCGGATCCGATGCTCAAGACAGTCTGTGATCAGTTGCCCGAGAGCGATCCCGACTTGGCCACCCAGCCGACTTTCTCCCGTTTGGAGAACTCCGTCACCAAGAAGGATCTGATGCGTCTGAGCCGGTGGCTGCTAGGCCGTTATGTGCGCTCCCTGAAGAAGAGACGCCCCAGCAAGATCATCCTGGATCTGGACAGTACCGATGACCACACTCACGGCCAACAGGAGTTCTCCTTCTACCACGGGTATTACCGAAACCACATTCTGCATCCTTTGCTGATCTTCGATGCCGCCACGGGAGACCTGGTGTGTGCCATGTTGAGACCTGGCAACAAGGGGGCTGCCTCTCACATCGTGCCCGTTTTGAAGCGCGTCGTGGAGGCCATCCGACAAGGAGTGGGGACGGATGTCGAGATTGAGATTCGGGCCGACAGCGGCTTTGCCACGCCTCGGCTCTACGAGTTCTGTGAAGGTGAAGAGAATAAACTCCAATATGTCATTGGGTTAAGTCGAAACCCTCGCCTGCAGCGGGTGGTCGAGCCGCTGCTGGATTCGACTCGGCTGAGGTTCGTTGAGCTGGAGGAAAAACAGCGTCAGTTTGATGAGTTTCTTTATCGAGCTAACAGCTGGGATCGATCCCGTCGCGTCATCGTCAAGGTGGAGGTCGATCAGCGCGGGATCAATCGTCGCTTTGTGGTCACCAACCGGGACGATCTCTGCTCCCAATCACTTTATGACCACTACACAGACCGAGGGCAGACCGAGAACTTCATCAAGGCCTTTAAGAATCATCTGAGCATGGACCGACTCAGCTGTCATCGATTTCTGGCCAACCAGTTTCGACTCCTCCTGCATGCACTGGCTTACCAGATGTTCGTGCGCCTGCGCGACTATCTTCACGGAACCCCCTGGCACAAGCTCGAAATCGAAACCTTACGTCGTCGGGTCCTCAAGATTGGGGCCCGGATCCGACAAACCACTCGACGCATCTGGGTCCATCTTTCCTCAGCCTTTCCCGAACAACCCCTCTTCCACCTCGTCTTGAGTCGCCTCAACTCCAGCTAGCCTCTCCCAGCTCCCCAAAAAACCGCTTCCTACACACATCGAGGCCCAGATCTGTCTGAAATTCACTCCCCCAAGCATTTCAACCCCCTCGCCAACCGATATTCTTCGCAAATCCACCGGTCACACGTGCCCGCTTCCGATTTGGGCCACTTCTCAAGTCTTTTTCAATACCCGATTACGGTTCTTGCATAATCCGGGCTAGTGCAGCCCGCCATAAGTTCTGACCCACGTTCAGGCGCCCCTCCCCGCCGCTGGCGTTGTTGCGCTCGCCTCCCAGGCACATTGCTCGTCGGTCTGAGGCAGAGCCTATTGTTGAGCACCCGCCCCCTACCTCCGGGTGATATCGCTGTGCCTTCCATTAGGCTTGTGAGAGCGTCCCAAGCGATGGTCGTCTCAGATGGGGTGGGAATTAAGGTGAGCCTGGATCCGGGGCGTCTGACGTACCAAATAATGAGTTCAACGTCACGCGCCTTATTCCTCAAGGCAACGTCATTTGCCTGAAGAAGCACCCGATAACTGATCTGACTAGTCTGATCAGATCGGTTACAATAGGTCGGATGAGTAAGGTTTATTCCACCTACGAGGCAAAGGCCAAATTCAGTGAGATCCTGCGCAGGGTCCGTGCCGGGGGGACGGTCAGAATCTCCTACCATGGTGAAGAAGTTGCGGAGGTCCGACCTCTCCCTCCCCCGCAGAATCTGGAAGGATCACTGCGCCGCATGGAGAAGGAAGGGGTGGTCAGTGGAGCCAGTGGTTCGACACTTCCGAAGCCGCTTGCCAGAAGACCCGGAGCCCTTGCCCGATTTCTGGAGTCGCGGGATTGAGAGTTGCCTATGTTGACTCCTCGGTTGTGGTGGGGATTGCTTTCGATGAGCCCGAAGCGGTCCGACTTGTCACGAATCTCGATTCCTTTGAACGATTGCTTTCCTCGAACCTTCTGGAAGCGGAGTTTGAATCCGCCTGTTTGCGAGAGGGAGTGGCTGATCATGCGCCCGATTATCTCTCCGCTATTTCGTGGGTGTTTCCCAACAGACCCCTGACGGCGGAGGTGAAAAAGGTTGTTGGAGCCGGCTATCTTCGGGGAGCCGATCTCTGGCACGTGGCCTGCGCCCTTTTTGTGTCGCCGGATCCGAGTCAGATCAGCTTCCTGACACTGGATGCCCGACAGAAGGAGATTTCCAGGGCAGTGGGCTTCTAGAACTGAGGCTTTGTGAGCCGGGACGACGCGATTTCGTCGGCGAGTGATCAGTGCTAACCTAGCCAGACCAGTAGCGGCCTCGAGTGTCTCTTGGACCTCGTGCCGAAGCTTGTCGGCCTGGCGATGCCCAACGGTGAAGAACTTGGGTGTAGTCGATTTTGTAGCTGTTCAAAGCCTCCAGTTTCAACAGATCTCAACACAGCTCAACAGAAGCCCTTGAAAACAAAGTACCTATAAATCAGCAACTTACGTGGATTTCCCGATTTCTCATCGATGATCAAACCCGCCACCCTGCCTAGGAAAACAGTCGTCTGACTGGCCGTAAACCTGGCCAATCGACCCTCGCATTGAACCTACCCGACAGCCTGCGTCAAATGCAGGAGGCCTCCCTCGCGTTCCCTCTCATTATGACTGTGCGAAAACAGTGGGCAGGTCAAATGATTTCAAGGATTACGAGTTTCTGGTAGGGACAAGAGCGAACCGGACATGGCGGAGGAGACTATTTTGTCGTCGAGCATTTCTACCAATGCATGCTGGAAGACAGCCCCCCCCCCGGGGATCGACGTTTATGACGCGGTCACGTGGAGCTCGCTCATACCCCTCTCGGCAAAATCCATCCGCGAGAATGGAGCTACCCATGACGTGCCGGACTATACTCGGGGTCAATGGAAGAATCGTCGGCGATACGATTGGAGCAGTGTCTGAAGCGGTCGATTCGACGATTATGGAATGAAGTATTAAGAGTGCAAGGCATACCAGAGTTCTTGGCGCAAAGAACTTAACTCTATTCTCACAATATTATAGAAGACCTCGGAATTTATGAATATTCTCAGAATATTATGAACAGCACAGGAACCTCCAAATGACCAGTATCAAAGCATTGGTACGCTTCTATTGGTTGGTTGTTGCAGTCTCTGTCCCTTTCTTTGCGACGGTTTTCTGCGGGGATGTTCCTGCAGACGCCCTGCGACGGTATCCAGCAGGGGAGTGGGAACGAAAGCAACCTTCCGAGGTCGGTTTCGATGAGGAAGCCCTTCTGAAGATCCTGCCCCGTGTGGGCATCGGCGGGGTGGTTGTCCGCCACGGATACCTGGTTGCCAGTTGGGGCAATCTAGAGACAGCCGTCCAGACTGCCTCCATGGGCAAGACATTCACCGGAACCTGCCTGGGTCTGGCTGTCGATGACGGCCTGGTTGAGTTGGACGACCTGGTCTGGAAAACCTGGACTGGTGAGGGCGAGCTGTCCCACCCCCACAAGTACCTCAATGAGGGTCATCATCGCAAAATCACCTGGAGGCATTTTGCCAACATGATGTCCGGCTTCCCGGACATCGATCTTTCTCGTCCCGATGGTGAGCAGGGAGACAGCACCTACAACTACGCCCATCGACCGCCCGGTGAGGAATACGAGTACAGCGACGGAGGGATGTGGCGGTTTACCCAGGCTCTAACAAAGCTATGGGACGCGGATTTGAAGCAGCTGTTGGACGAAAGGATCCTCTCTCACCTGGGGGTTCCGGCCGACCGCTGGGACTGGATGCCGGCCAAGTTCATTCATGACAATCTGCAGTATCCCTTCTGGCCCGGCTATGGTCGCTATCTGGATCCTCCCTGGGAGGTGAACGGAAAGGCCGTTCGGTCGGGGCCGGGCTGGGTCGTGATCAACGCCGCCGATGCCGCCAGATTCGGCTATCTCTTCCTGCGAAACGGCCGCTGGAAAGACCGGCAGCTGATCAGCGAGTCGTGGGTTCGAAAAACGCGAAAGCGTCAAAGTCGGCGCCACCGCCCTTCGGGAGGGGAGGATTACAGCTTGAACTGGTGGTTGCCGGGGCAGGGCGTTCAGGAAGCCAGGGGTGGAAACATCAACTGGCAGGCGGTGTCTCGGATCTCAGTGATTCCGGAGTATGACCTGGTCGTGGCCACCATCCGGACCAACTACGTGGCTCGCAAGGTCGTCGGGTCCGCCTACTTCGGTTCTCAATATCAAGGAGACCGCGACTGGATTTTCCGAGTCATCCAGACCATTGTGGATCCTCTATGACCTTCCTTTCGGCCAAGGGATGAGCGGGGTTGGGGCACGGCCGCCTTCGGGTCCATTGGAAGGACCTTCGCGGCTCGGGAAATCCAGTTCTCGGTGAAGTACAACTTTTAGATCAACCTCCCGCCTGCCCACTGAAGCCGAGCTGCACTAGTTCAACCGGCGCGAGACGACCGTGTTGCGCAGGATGCCGACACCTTCGATTTCCACTTCGACCTCGTCACCGGGGTTCAGAGGCTGCGTTTCGCCCATCGTTCCGGTAAAGACCAAGTCACCGGGCTCAAGCGTGATGTGCTGACTGATAAAGCTGACGGTTTCGGCGACGTTGTGGATCATGGTCTTGGTGTTCGTTTTCTGACGGACCTCGCCGTTGACCCGTAGCTCTATGTTCAGATTGTTGTAATCGATACCCGCGACGATGAATGGTCCACAGGGACCGAAGGTGTCCGTTGCCTTGGCCCTCCACCATTGGACGTCGTTTTTCTGCCAGTCGCGGGCGCTGACGTCGTTGCCACACGTCACCCCCAATACATAGTCAAGAGCCTTAGCCGTCGGCACCTTTTCCGCTCGCCGACCGATGACAATGACGAGTTCCGCCTCATAATGTACCGGCGCATGCGACTGGGGTTGGACGATTTCACCTTCGTGTCGCAGCAGGCATGAGGGGGCCTTGAAAAATGGCTCCGGATGTGGGGGAAGCGGTTCGTCGCCCACATGGTCTGCGTAGTTTCCGGCCAATGCCATGACCTTTGTGGGGTGGGCGGAAGGAACGAGCAGCATAACGTCTTTTAAAGCATGTGTCCTGTCGGTCTTCTGCCATTTGCGGAACAGGTCTCCGGACAGCTCACGTACTCGGTCCCCTTCGACAATTCCATAGGCCGTCGTGCTACCTGCTTGGAATCTACAGTATTTGACAACCTTCTTCTCAGCTGCGACCGTTGCGGGTACTTGCATCGCGCTAAGGAGACCGATAACCAAGAGTGGTCGTAGCGACAACATCCTAGCCTCCCTTTAAAATTGCAAATTGTTTGTGACTTACGGTAACTCCACTGATCTTAGTCCCAGCAGATGCAGTTCGCAAGTATTCGCCGTGAACTTGTCAAATGGGCTCGCTTACCTTGCATCTACTCCTGTCTCCCAGCTAGTATGAGCGCTCTTAGAGGATCGCTGAAATCCGTTGGAGTATGATTTTTTCTTGACTCATGTCGGGGTTGCTTCTACAACAATGGGCTGGCGGAAAGGGAGAATAAATGCCCAACAGAGCAACTATAGCCAGGACAGGGTGGAAGACAGCTGCTCGACAGATTTCAGCGTTTTTTGCCTTCTCTATCCTGCTTGTCGGGGGCACTCTCAACCCCGCCTCGGCACAGGAAAACCCGCCACCAGAGGAGATTACGCTGGATCTCGGAGCAGGGGTTCAACTGGAACTGGTTAGAACCCCGGCCGGCCAGTTCACCATGGGTGAAGCCGACTATTCTCGTGCCCTGATTGGTCTTTTTGCCCCCCATGATTTGCGGTCTCGCCAGGTCACGATCACGAAAGCCTTCTACCTCGGGAAATACGAAGTCACAGTGGAGCAATTCCGCCGCTTTGTCGAGGAAAGCGGCTATCGGACGGACGCCGAAACGGGCCGCCATTCCTGGAGGGAACTCCACGAAGGTTGCTACACCATGGTGGATGGGAGCTGGCAGGCAAAGACCGACGCCTCCTGGAAGAATCCTGGTTTCTCGCAGCAGCCCGACCATCCCGTCACCTGCATCAGCTGGTTTGACGCTGCGGCATTCTGTGAGTGGCTCAGCCGCCGAACGGGAGGAACCTCCCGCCTGCCCACTGAAGCCGAGCTGGAGTATGGCCAGCGCGCTCTGACACCCACTCGCTACTACTGGGGCAAAAGGCCAGCCGATTACGTGAAAAACCCGAATCGTCCCATCGGCTATTGGGCCAATGTGGCGGACAGTTCGATGGAGTACGTTTCCGACGCCGACCTGTTTTTGACGGGGACTGAAATGCGCAGTCTCATCCCTGAGCAGAGGGACGACGGATACGAGCGTACGGCACCCGTGGGGATGTTCTACCCGAACCCAAGAGGTCTCTACGATGCCATTGGCAACGTCTCGGAATACACACTGGATTGGGCGGGCGAAGACCCGGCTCGTGTCGATCCCCGGGGGGTAGAGACGGCCAGGGTCCGAAGTATGCGAGGAGGGAGCTGGATCAGCAGTCCGGACGCGTATCGACCTTCCTATCGTCCGGAAATCGAACCTGGAGGACGGACCAGCACAAGGGGAATGCGCGTTCTGGTGGAAGAGTAACGGGCCACGCCTAGCAAGTAGCGAGCTTTCTCCAAGCTCGATGTACCGAAAAAGATCTTGCTGGGTCCCTGGGGTCACTACTGGCCGGAGGAAGCTCTACCGGGTCCCAGAATCGACTTCGGGTACGAGATGCTCAGGTGGAAGTGACGGTGGATAGGAAGAGTCACTTCAACCAAAGCTGGAGGGTCAGTGTGCCCCGGGAACTGAACTGAAGGAAATCAAAAAACCGTGAGACAGATGAGGGTTTCGGAGGGAAAAGGTCAAGTCACAACAAGGAGACGGATCATGTTGGTTCTAGTTTTTCTTCTCACAATGCTGGCCGCCCCACTGCTGGCTGAGCCGGCCGGGCTTTCAGAACCGGTCTACGAAGGAAAGGTCAAGATCGTTTACCCGCGCGCCACCATGCGGGACGGGGTGGAGTTGGCGACCAAGATCACGATGCCGGATGCAGAGGGTAAGTTTCCCGCCGTCATGATGTATAACCCCTACCGCGGCGTGAAGGAACCACTGCCGGATTATCGAGATGAAAAGCCCCTGATGGTTCCCTATCTGGCGGAGCGCGGCTATGCCATCGTCCAATACGATGTCCGAGGTACCGGAAACTCCGGCGGCTGGAGCAAACATATTTACTCCGATGACGAAAGGCGTGACGGCTATGAAATGGTGGAGTGGATCGCCCGCCAGCCCTGGTCCAACGGAAACGTGGGGATGACCGGAATTTCCTACGGTGGAGTGGTTCAGTGGCAGGTGGCCGTGCAGAATCCTCCACACCTGAAGACCGTCATCGTGCGTTCGGCCAACGACAGCGTCTACACCGAATGGGTTTATCCCGGCGGCGCTCTTCGTCCCTACATGTACGACACCTATTCACCACTCATGACGGCTTACAACTTCGCTCCGCCCGATCCTGCACTTGTCGGGGAAAAGTGGAGCGAGATCTGGCAGACCCGGCTGGACAACAACCAACCCTGGGGTATCGGCTACATTTCACACCCGACAGAAGGCCCCTACTGGCAGGACCGTTCCCTGTCGGCCGACTACAGCCGGGTCAAATGCTCGGTCTTCGTTATTGCCGGCTGGTCGGATGTCTATCCAACGGCCTTGCTGCGCGCCTTCTCCAAGGTGGAGGTTAAACACAAGAAGGCTCTGGTGGGGCCCTGGAGGCATATCTGGTCTGAGAATGAGAAGGCCCTGCCCGGACCCAGAATCGACGGACGGCCCATCTACTTGAAGTGGTTTGACTACTGGCTCAAGGGAATCGACAACGGGGTGCTGGAGGAACCGCCGGTGACGGTTTTCGTCCGGGAATACGATCCTCCTTCTCCCCACATGCCGATCGAAGAGCCGGGCTTCTGGCGCTCCGAATTAGAATGGCCCATTGCTCGGGAGCAGCCCACCAGGATGTACTTTCACCCGCAAGGCAAGCTCAGCCGCGATCCGTACGAGGGGTCCGAGGATGAAGGAGAAAGTTACGAGTACAAGCCTACCGTGGGGATCACCTCAGGCATCCACTGGGGAGGAGGGATCCTGCCCTGGGGTATGCCCATTGACCAGCGCTGGGACGAAGCTTACTCCCTGACCTACACCACACCGCCCCTGCAAGAACCCGTTGAGGTGTCAGGCACTCCGCGGGCCCTGCTCTACGTCTCCTCTACTGCAGAGGTGGCCTATTTCCGGGTGAAGCTGATCGACGTAGCGCCGGACGGCGCTTCCAAGCTGGTTCGTTACGGCGGGTTGAACGCCACTCACCGGGACTCGCATTTTGAGCCGAAAGCGCTGCTGCCGGGAGAGGTGTACGAGCTGCCGGTAGAATTGAAGGTGATGACGTATGTGTTCGCCCCCGGGCACCGGATCCGGGTGGCCATTGCCAGCGCCGACATTCAGAATGCGTGGCCCACGGCCCTGCCGGCAGTCAATACCCTCTTTCGGAACGGTCGCTACCCGTCGCACATCGTCTTACCGGTGATCCCGGAGCAGAACCCCAAGCTTCCCGAGCCCGTTTTCGTCGAATTACCGAACGCCGACCCGAAAGTAGCTCTGGATGAACAGCAGCCACTGGAATACTCCATAACGCAAGACCTGGTCGCCGAGAGCACCACCGTTCGTCTGGCTCGAGAGGGAGAGGGGGAGCGTGGTGATGGCAAGACCTATTTCAAACAGGTTTCCAGTTATACCGTGTCTGAAAAGAATCCCGCCAACGCCGCGCTGAAGGCCTTCGTCATTTATTCGGTGAAGCGGCCGGAATCGGAGATCAAAGTGGAGGCGAACGAGTTGACGTCCAGCAATGAGTCGTCATTTCGCCACCTGGTGGAGGTGGAGATAACGGTCAACGGCAGAAGACATTTCAACAAGAGTTGGTCGGTCACGATTCCGCGAAAATTGAACTAGTGCGGGCTGCACTACTGGACTGGATTGGAGAGAGGCAAGCTCTGGATCGGAGCACTGCTCACGAGGCGAACTCCATGTTTCATAGTCGCAAAATTGCGATCGTTTTGATTCTCACGTCTCTCCACCTGGCAACTTTTCTGGTCAGGACCATTGCGGCATCCGACACCTGGTTTGTCCGCAATGACCCCGCCTGGGTGGATCAACTGTCGCAGCCCCAGCACGATATCATCTTCGAACACGACATCAAGGTTCGCATGCGGGACGGTGTGAGGCTGTCGGCCAACATCTGGCGGCCCAAAGCCGAAGGGAAATTCCCGGTCATTTTTGTTTATATGCCCTATGACAACAGTCGAACGTCAGATTCCTTTCGGGCGATATTGTCGGTCACGCCCAGTACTTCGTTCCCCGCGGCTACGTCTTCGCCTGCATCGACGTGAGGGGGAGGTACGATTCCGAGGGGAAGTCCTATCTGTACTGGGATCCGAAATGGCGGGAAGGAAAGTTTGACGGTCAGGATGTTTACGATTGCCAGACCTGGTTGGGAGAGCAGTCCTGGTCTTCGGGAAAGATCGGAATGTGCGGCGGATCCTATTAGGGATTCGTGCAGTGGATGGGAGCCACCGAGGGCAACCGTTACCTGACAGCCCTGATACCTTATGTCAGTCCCGACGATCATTGGGACAATGTCTATCCCAACGGCGCCATGCGGCTTTCCAACAGCCTCAATCTTCTTGCCATTCTCGGAAATCTGACGGCCAACAATAACGACGGCCAGCGGACGGATTTTTTTGACTGGGAAAAGTTGTACCGCCATCTCCCCATTCGAACCATGGACCAGGCTCTTTTCGGGCAAACGGACATCCTGTGGCAAGATCTGGTGGATCATCCCGATAACGACCACTACTGGCGATTCAGCGTCGGAGACCGTCCTCGGGCTGGTGAGATGAGTGCCGGCCAATACGACCAGGTCAAGGTACCCACCTTCAATATCACAGGCTGGTACGACCAGGTTTCTCAAGCCACCATCAATGGCTACCTGGGCATGGTGCGCTACGGACCCCGGGAAATTCGCGACAAGCACCGTCTGCTCGTAGGTCCGTGGAGGCACGGTGTGGGGCCTCGACTGGTAGGCGATCTTGACTACGGTCCCGAGGCGGATGTGGACTTTCGCCCCGTCGAACTTCGTTGGTACGACTACTGGCTCAAGGGAATCGATAACGGCATGATGGACGAACCGCCCGTCGACATCTTCGTGATGGGTGAGAACAAGTGGCGCAGCGAGCACGAGTGGTCTCTCAGCCGCACCCGGGATACGAAATATTACCTTCGCAGTGGTGGGCGAGCCAACAGTCACTTCGGGAACGGCACCTTGAGCACTCAGGCTCCGTCCCAGGAGCCAACCGACACCTTCGTCTATGACCCGAACGATCCGGTTCCGACCTATGGCGGCAACGTCAGTATGTACCCCTCAACCGGCGGGCCCCGGGATCAGAGGGCCATTCAAAGGCGGGACGACGTGCTCGTTTACAGCAGTCAGGACCTGGACAAGGATGTGGAAGTGACGGGGAGGGTGCTGACCAGACTCCATGCTGCTTCCAGCGCTGTGGATACCGACTTCACCGCCAAGCTGGTAGACGTCCATCCCAACGGATACGCTCAATTGCTGGCTGAGGGGATCATACGGGCCCGCTATCGCGGCTCTTTCAAAGAGCAGGAGCTCCTTGAACCAGGAAGAGTCTACGACTACACGATTGATTCGTGGTCGATCAGCCATGTCTTCAAGCGCGGGCACAAGATTCAGCTGGAAATTTCGAGTAGCAGTTTTCCGAAGTACGATCGTAATCCGAACACGGGGCACAAGTTCGGTAAAGACGCAGAACTCAGGAAGGCGACCCAGACGATTCATCACGACGCCAGCTATCCGTCGCACGTGATTCTTCCTGTCGTTCCCTAAGGCGATTTGCACCGTTTTTGTGACCTCATGAATTCTTTCTTTCATTTGCGCCCTTGTAGTGGTACGTTACCGCCACCCGCGGTGGATTGAGCCGTTGGTGATGGCACTTCGTGGGTCCCATTCCGAGAGTGGGACTCCTTTGTATTGGGTGATTCATTCAGGAGGTCAGCTTTATGGAGAAAACGGCTGATGCTGTCGTTGTCGGAGGCGGAATCATGGGTGCAAGTGTTGCCCATTTCCTGGCTAAGAAGAAATTCGGAAAGGTAGTCCTTCTGGAAAAAGGTACCCTGGCCGGAGTGAGTACAGGCAGGTCGGCGGCCAACGTGCGAAGCTACTACTCCAACCCGGTCACGGTGAAACTCGCCTGGCGAGCCGTGCAGTTTTTCGAGAATGATCGGGAAGAATTGGGCGGCGATTGCGGATTTCAACAGGTCGGGTTTCTACTCCTGCTCGATGAGGGATCGGAAAAAGCCGGCGATCAGATTCTGGAAATGGAGAGCAGCAACGGTGTCGATGTCAAGGAACTGTCGCGGGCGGAGATCAGGGAAGTGGCGCCGCAGGTGAACTTGGATGGAATTGTCCGAGGTATCCTCGAGCCGCGCTCCGGCTACACGGACCCGGTCAAGACAACTGAGAATCTGGTGTACGGCGCCGAGCAGTGGGGTCTGACGGCCCATGTGGGCGTGGGCGCTACGGGCCTGGGGCTCAATGGCAGCCGGGTCCGCTCTGTGGAAACCGAACGGGGGACGATCGAGACGCCCCTGGTTGTGAACGCGGCCGGGCCGTGGGGCCGGCAGGTCGGGCAATGGGCTGGACTCAATTACTCCATCCGTTGGAGTCGAGAGACGGACCTGGTGGTCACCAAGCCTGCCGATTTCGGCCCGCTCCCCGTTGTTTCCGACCCTCCCCTGAGATCGTATATCAGACCTCACTACGACAACACGGTGCTGGCGGGACTCGGTTTTCCAAAAGAGTTGGAGCCGCTGGACATCGATTCGTATGATGAGGACCTGGATCCACAATCCCGCCAGCGTATCGAAGCGAATCTGTTCAAGCGGATTCCCTCACTCCGTGACTCGAAGTACCATCATGGGTATGCGTCCATTTACACCATCACGGATGACTGGCACCCGGTTGTGGGGCCCGAACCCGACATCGAGGGCTATTACGCCTTTTTTGGCGGCAGTGGTCATGGCTTCAAAATAGGACCGCCTCTGGGCGAGGCGTTGGCCGATATCATCGCAGGCGAAAAGCCTGAGATCGATATCCACCAGTTTCGGCCGACCCGTTTCATTGAAGGGGAGCCGTTCTCTTCGGCGTGGGGAGGTGGGAATCGGGGTTGATCGGCCGCCGTGTCCTGTTTCAGCCCACGGACAGTCGCAGCAGTCGAAGGAAAAGGTGAAGCACTCATGGGAGAATCGACCACCGAACAAAGGGTCTTGGAAGTTTCCAGCCGAGCCAGGCTCGCCCGAGTGCCCTCGAGCGAGGTTGCTGAGCGCGCCCAGGCGCTGATCGCAAGCGGCAAAGACGTCATTGTTCTCAAAGGGGCCCCCTTCTGGCCTCCGCCGGAACATGTGATCGAGGCAGCCATCCGCGCGGCTCGCAAGAATGAGCATCCTCCCTCAAACGGTTTCCTCGAACTGCGCCAGGCCATCGCCGAAAGGCTGGAAAGCCAGGATGGACTTTGCTTCGATCCGAAAACGCAAATCCTGGTGACGGCCGGTGCCATGCACGCTCTCTATGTCGTCTTCACCACGTTGCTGAATCCAGGTGACGAGGCTGTCATTTTCAGTCCCAGCTTCTTCTTTTTCGGGTTGATTGAGCTGGCCGGAGCCGTGCCGGTCTATGCCAGAACCCGACAGGAGGACAACTGGCAGTGGACTCCGGAGGCTCTGGAGGAGGTGATCACGCCCAGAACCAAGGCGATTGTGGTCAGCTCGCCGGCCAACCCAACCGGCTTTGTGGCCAGCGAGGAGGACCTGCGGGCTGTCTCCGAAGTGGCGGCCAGGCACAATCTTTTCGTCGTATCGGATGAGTGTTACGACAACATGCTCTACGACGACGCGCGTCACATCCGCTTCGCTTCGGTGCCGGCAGACCGGGATCGCATGATCACGATCTGCAGCTTTACCAAGACGTTTGCCCTGCAGCCCTGGAGACTGGGTTTCGTCGCCGGCCCTGCCGGGTTTATGCAGTACATGCGAAAGATACTGGAATGGAACATCCTCAAATGCGGCCATGTTGCCCAGCGAGCCGGTCAGGCCGCCATCGAGGGTCCGCAGGAATGGGTCAATGAGATCTCCACAAGATACCAGTGGAGCCGCGATTTGATGCTTGCCGGACTTGAGCAGGCCTCCGGAATCTCGTTTGTCGTCCCCAGGGGCGCTCCCTTCCTGTTCGTCAATACGAGCGGGCTTGGGATAACGGGAGAAGAGTTCGCCCGAGCTCTCCTCTACGACTACGGAGTCCTGGCGGAACCGGGCAACCTCTTCGGTTCCGACTCCCACATTCGATTGCTGTTTGGCGGATCCGACCAGGAGGTCACTGAAGCGGCGCGGCGAATTTGCACCGCGACCAAAGATTTGGGCCGGGCGTGATGTTCAAGAATGCCGGTCGCCGCCTGAGGCGCCTCCCACAGTCAAATCCGGAATCCGAAGCCCATGGTTCTCCTCCCCACCCCCACCTTTCAGACCAACTGCTGAATCAACCGCGACACCCGCTCTACCACCCTTTGCTCGGTTTCTGGTCGAAAGGCCACCGGTAGGCTATAGCTTTGAGCCATCAAATCAGGTACGTGGTAGCGTTCGTTTATTATCCAGCCGCCGGCTGGATAATCTTCAGCGCGAGGCAGGTAGGCGACACTACCATTGGAATAGCCCAGGAATTGGTTATGCTTGCAGGGGGATTTCGCTTTGATGGCCGAGAGAAAAACTTCCAATCCCGCCTGGTGACCGTAGTCGATCACGACCGCAGGCGGGTCGGTGCCTTGCTCCATCAACTGTCGGGTGTTTTCATAGATCCGCCACTCTCCCGCGTTCGCAAAACGCTCCATTTGCTCTCCCCACCGCGCCCCAACCTGGGTATTGTGAGAATAGATGTCGGAGAGACGGTGGGTGGGTGTGCCGAGGTAAGGGTCGGTGCCAAGTTGCCAGTAGAGGGTGTCCACCTGAGTGTCTTTGAGCCGATCGATGGTCAGCCGGACGAGCCCTTCGACTCCTATCGGTGCTTCCAAGGTGGGCGCTACCAACGTTCCACCATCGTTGACCAGGATGAGCCGATGCTTTCCTTTCCTCGAGGTCTTCCCGCCCTGTTTGTTCTCGCCGCAGGCAGCAGCGGCAGTGACGATCAGGCACAGAGCGATTCCGATCGTGGTTCTATATCGAGTTTTTCAATCCCTTTCTGGGTAGGTCCCCACTTTGAAAACCGGGGACAGTCACCTTTCCTGGCTACTCCGTCGGAAAGAAAGGGGACCGTCTACTTTTTTCTGTCTTCTCTGTTCCTCGGGCTCCTGATCCTTCCGGCATTGGAAAGAAACTAGACTGTCCCCTTTTTTCTCACGCCTCACCGTTCTGTTCGTCCGATCAAAACTTGACTCGAGATTCGACAAAAGAACCTAGTTCAGTATCCAGGGAACGGTCACCGACCAGCTCTTGTTGCGATGGCGTTTTCCGTTGAAGGTGATCTCGACTTCGACCAAATGGAGGAAGGCAGCTTCATTGGGAACGTGAAACGTGGAATCTCTCATCGATCTGGTTACATCCTGATTCCTGGCACCGCTTGAATCAAGTCGACCACCTCATCGGCGGATCAGTCGGAGCCGCCGGTCTTGAGTGCCTCGACAACTCGCTGCGGTCGACTGGCGTCTGACTGGAAGAGGGAAGTTTGACAATCCGGAAACCGGCGACTAGACTGCAGTTTGCCCGGTACTCCGCCCTGTCCGGTGTGAAATCCCAGCACAACTATGGCTAGTGATTGGCCCAGGTTACTTCCCACAAGCGTCGTCGGCAGCCACGCGTTGCCAGGCTGGTTCTTGACGGCCATCGAGCAGATCGAAGCGGAGAACTATGGGCTCACCGACACCCGCGAAACATACGACAATGCAGTCGACATTGCCATCATGGACCAGGAGCGGGCGGGGGTGGACATTGTTACCGACGGCGAAATGAGGCGCTGGTACTTTGTCCAGAGCTTTTACAAGAGAGTGAGTGGAATCGTAAGCGGTCCTCCCTTACGGAAAATCGGTTTATACGGTTACGACAGCCCTCCTCGATACCAGGCCGTCGAGAAGATCGAGGTGCCTGAGGGTTTGGGTATCGTCGAGGAATTCAACTATGCCAGGACTCGCACCCGGAAGCCTCTTAAAGCGACCTGTCCCGGACCGTTGACGCTCTCTATACACATACGCCCCGGGGACGTCTATAAGGACAGGCTGGAACTGGCCTGGGAGTTCAGTAAGGTGATCAACCGTGAGCTCAGGTCGCTGCAGGAAGCGGGAGCCGACTTCATTCAGCTGGACGAGCCCTCCTTCGCAATCATTCCTGGAGCCGTCCGCGACTGGGTTTCGCTGTATAACGCCAGTGTCGAGGGGATCGGCTGCAAGCTGGGCTTGCATATCTGCTTCGGCAATCTGGCCGGCCGTCCCAGAGGCAAACGCCGCTATGAATGGATGTTTCCCGATTTGCTGGAGGCCAAGGCCGATCAGTTCGTGTTGGAATTTGCCAACCGAGAGATGTGCGAAAGCGATCTGTTCAGGGAGGTGGCGATGGACCGCGAGTTGGGCGTGGGAGTTATCGATGTCAAATCATTCTACCCGGAGACCGCCGAGGACGTCGCTGATCGGATCCGGCAAGTTCTGAAGTACGCGCCGCCTGAGAAGCTTTCGATTAATCCAGATTGCGGCTTTTTCCAGCTTCCCAGATGGCTGACCTGCCGTAAGTTGGAAGCAATGGTAGCCGGGACCAAAATCGTTCGGGGAGAATTGGAGTAGGGAGGGATCGGGCCGCCCGGGTCGGCGCGGACCTCCAGAAGCCATTTGAACGGGCGGTGTCGGGACAGCTCAATGTCGTTCAATATTGTGGGGAAGCGAAACCTTCGCTCGGTTCTGGAGCAGAAAGCCCGAGCCCATGCGGATCGGACTTTTCTCATATTTGAGGGGGCGGATGAAAGCGTGCGCCGATACACCTACGGCCAGTTCGACCGGCTGGTCAACCGGCTGGCCAACGGGCTTCTGGGGCTCGGGATCACCAGGGGCGACAAGGTCAACCTCCATCTCACCAACTGTCCCGAATTCGTAATCTGCTGGTTTGCCATCGCTAAGATCGGGGCCGTGATGGTCCCCACCAACCCCCTCTCTCCTCCCGACGAGTTAGGTTATCCGGTGAATCACTCCGAAGCCGTCCTCACGGTGACACAGCCCGATCTGTTGAGAAATGTCCAGGCCATCCGACAGAGTTGTCCTCACCTGCGTGAGATCCTCCTCTGCCACTGCAGCGAGACACCGGAAGGGGTCATTCGCTTTGAAGGATTGGTGCAGGGGCAGCCCGAAGAGCTGAAGAAGGTGCCGCTGAAGCCCGACGATGAGGCAGCCATCCTCTATACTTCAGGGACCACCAGTCGGCCCAAGGGAGTTCTGGTCACTCACGCCAACTACATCTATCTGGGCGAAGCGATTTCCAAGACGACCCGCCTGAGTCCGGAGGACCGGCACCTGGTGGTGCTGCCTCTCTTCCATGGAAACGCCCAGTACTATTCCGTGATGACGACACTCAACGTCGGTGCCAGCGCTGCCTTGATGGCCCGCTTTAGTGCTTCACGCTGCATCAAACAGGCGATCCGCCACCGCTGCACGGTAACCAGTCTGCTGGCGACTCCCATCCGGATGATTCTCGCCCAGCCCCATGACCCGGCGGATAGGAACAACCAGCTGCAGCTGGTCATCTTTGCGCAGAGTGTTACTGAAGCCCAGCTCCAGGAATGGGACGAGCGGTTTGCCGCTCCGCTCCAGCAGATCTATGGGATGACTGAAACCATGGGACAGCCTCTGGCAAACCCCCTGGACTACAGCAGAGACAATATGAGCATTGGCATGGTCACACTGGGATATGAATGCCGGGTCGTTGACGACAGTGGCCAGGACGTTGCGGAGGGAGAGGCGGGGCAGCTGCTGGTCAGAGGAACACCGGGCTGGACCATCATGAAGGGGTATTTCAAAGACCCCGAGAATACCGCAAACGCCATCCGCGACGGCTGGCTCTGGACCGGTGATGTAGTCGAGGTCAACGAACAGGGTTACTTCCGATTCGTGGATCGTGCCAAAGATCTGATTCGGCGCTCCGGGGAGAACGTCTCCGCGGGTGAAGTGGAGGCCGTGATCAAACAGCATCCCGCGGTGGCCGACGTGGCGGTGGTGGGGATTCCCGAGGAGCTCCGCGACGAAACGATCCAGGCTTTTGTCATCCTGGGGCCTGGAGAATCGGCGGCCGAGAAAGATGTCATCGAGTTTTGTCAGGAAAGACTGTCCAAGTTCCGTGTCCCCGAGTTTGTTGAATTCCGGGAGGAATTTCCGCGCACCTCCCTGGGAAAGATTCGGAAAAATATTCTTCGCGACGAGGGGATCGCAGGACGGAAGGGGTAAGCCAGTGGAATTCAAAGACCTGAGAGTCGGACACAGTGTTGAACTCGAGTTCGAGGTGACGACCGAGTACACCATCAATCGCAGTGGCAAGAAGGGGGCTGAGGTCCTGTCCACTCCCTCCCTGCTGCACATGATGGAGATGACCTGTATCGAAGCAACGGATCATCGTCTCCCGGAAGGATTTGTGACGGTGGGCTTCGCCGTCGACGGTTTGCGGCATCTGGCACCGACAGCGCTGGGCAGCAAGGTCAAAATCCGCGCCGAACTGACAAAGGTCGACGGCAGGAAACTCACCTATCGGATTGAGGCCCACGAGGGGGAAGACAAGATCGGGGTCGCCACCCACGGCCGGGCTGCGATCCCTGCAAAGATGTAATTTGCGGTCCAAACACCGTACACTATTGCTTTGAAACTCGGAATTCACTGTGGGCCTCAGAACTGCACTTTCGAGGAGATGCGTGAACTCTGGCGCATCGCCGACTCCTCCGGCTTTCACGTGGTTTCAATCTGGGACCACTTCTACGACGACCCTTCGCCGGAGGGTCGTGGCCCTTGCTTCGAAGTGATCTCCACCCTGACGGCGCTGGCGCTCGAGACCTCCAGGGTTCGGGTGGGGGCACTCGCCTGCTGTGTTGGATATCGCCACCCTGCAGTGCTGGCCAAGGCCGCCGTGACCATCGATCAGATCAGTCAAGGTCGCTTTGAACTGGGTCTGGGGGCCGGCTGGCTGGAGCGAGAGTACCGGGCCTTTGGCTTTCCTTTTCCGAAGGTTTCCGTCAGGCTGGATATGTTGGACGAGGCCATTCAGATTGTCGCCTCCATGCTGGTCAACGAGCGCACGACTTTCCGCGGCAAGCACTTCCAGGTTGAAAATGCCTTTTGCTCCCCCAAGCCGGTCCAGAAAAACCCCAGGATCTGGGTTTGCGGAGGCGGAGAGCGCAGAACGCTGCGGTTGGCAGCCAGGTACGGAGGCGGCTGGAATGTCCCCTACGTCTCGCCGCAGGAGTACCGCCGAAAGGTCGGGGTGCTGGATCGATGGTGCGAGGTCGAAGGCAGGGATCCGTCGGAGATTACTCGCACGGTCAACGTGGGCTTCCATCTCGGCGCGACGCCCTCTGCAGCCAAACGAAAGCGGAGTCAGTTCCTGGAATCGTATGGCGAGCGAGCGGCCCTTCAGGAGGGCGGCATGCTGTTCGGCACGCCTTCAGACGTCCTCGACCGAGTTGGCGAGTATTTGCAGGCGGGCGCCCAGGGTTTGAATATCGTGATGAGGGCACCTTTTGACCTGGATGCCCTGCAAGCCTTTGCACAAGAAGTCATCCCGGCATACTCGGGGAGCGACCCTTAGTCCTCCGGATGAACGCAAGAAGCACGGTGGAAAAAATCGGTCTGATCGGCGGTACGGGTGTGGAAGGGCGGGGTATCGCTTTGCGTTTGGCGATGGCCGGATTTCAGGTGCAGATCGGATCTCGTTCCCAAGACCGGGCGCGAAGCACCGCTGTCGAGATGAACCGACAGATCGGCAGCCGGCCGATCGGCGGAGCGGAAAACCGGGAGGTGATCGAAAACTGCAGTCTCCTGTTTCTCACGGTTCCTTTTCGTCACGCTGCGGAGACTCTGAAAGAGCACGAATCACAATTCACCTCTGATCAAGTCCTGATCGATGTGACCGTCCCGGTCCTGTTTGAGAAAGGCCCCCGGTTCTTGAGCCTTGAAGAAGGCTCTGGAAGCGAGCATCTGCGTAGCAGGCTGTGGTCCGAGGTCCCCCTGGTTGCAACATTCAAGACAATACCGGCGGAGTTGCTGAGTGAACTGGATGCACCACTCGAGTGCGATGAGTTCATCTGCTCCGATTCGTCGGAGGCCAGAGAGCGGGTTTTGCGAGTCCTTCAAAGGATTGAGGGCGTTCGCTGGCTGGACGGCGGGCCCCTGCGTTTTTGCCGATCACTGGAAGGTATGACGTTGCTGGCAATTGGAATGAACCGGCGCTATCGAGTCAAGGGGAGTCGATTCAAGGTGGTCGGCATTTGATCGTAGCGTTAGCCGGCGGTGTGGGTGCGGCCAAGTTCTTGCTCGGGCTCCAGCGTGTCTTGCCTGCCGAGCAAATCGTAGTGGTGGGGAATACCGGCGACGATGTCGAGCTTCATGGACTTCGCATCTGTCCCGATCTGGACACGGTCACCTACACGCTCTCCGGAATCGTCAATGCCGACAAGGGTTGGGGGATCGCCGGAGACACCTTTCATTGTTTGCAACAGCTCAGCTCGTATCAGGTCCCCGGCTGGTTCAACCTGGGGGATCGAGACCTGGCCACGCACCTCTTTCGGACGTCTCTTTTGAGACAGGGTCTAAGCTTGACGGAGGTGACTTCGAAAATATGTGCCGCCCTGGACGTCGGTTGTCGGGTCCTTCCCATGAGTGACGGCTACCATCCGACCTATCTCAGGACCGACCGAGGAACCATGCATCTTCAAGAGTACATGGTCCGAGAAGCCTGTCATCCTCGGATTCAAGAAGTGTGCTACACGGACATCGATCAGGCCACTGTCCCGGTTCAGGTCCAACAAGCGGTCAGGGAGGCTGAAGCCGTGATACTGTGCCCCAGTAATCCGTTTATCAGCATCGGCCCGATCCTGGCCGTACCCGGCATGAGAGCATGTCTAGAGCGCCCGTCAGCCCCGATTATCGCCATATCCCCGATCGTTGGAGGTAAGGCTCTGAAAGGGCCGGCTGCCAAGATGCTCCAAGAACTCGGACATGCTGTTTCAGCCACTGCGGTGGCAGAGATCTACCGAGATCTGGTGGACGTTTTCGTTCTTGATGAACGGGACGCGACCTCCTCCCGTGAGGTCGAACGTCTGGGAATGAAAGTAGAAGTCACGAACACGGTGATGGAGACCTTGGACGACAAAATTCACCTTGCCGGTCGGGTGACTGAGCTGATATGACCACAATCCTTTTGCCCATCAAGAATCTGGGGGCAGCCAAGCAGCGACAAGCACTCCTCTCCCAGGAGGAGCGCTCTCGCTTGGCCTGGACAATGCTGAAGGATGTTACCCGGGCCCTCAATGAGTCGAGAGCGGCTGAAAGGATCTTTGTAATCACCGGAGATGCACAGGTCGCCGAGCATGCCCGCCGCCAGTCCTGGGAAATCCTGGAGGAGGAAAGGCAGGTCTCTGAAAGTCATTCCGTGGACGCGGCTTCCAGGCTGCTGTTGGAAAAAGGTATTTCTTCCGTGCTGCGTTTACCAGGAGATATTCCGCTCTTAAAAGCCACGGACGTAGATTCTCTGCTGGAAAGAGGGACCGGGAATCCGGGTGCCCTGATTGTCCCCTCGCGGGATGGTTCCGGTACCAACGCACTCTTGCGATCGCCGCCAGACGTTTTTCCCTCGTATTTCGGTCAAGGCAGCTTTGCGCTTCACCGGGCGGCGGCTCAACGGATTGGGATCTCCCTGGAGGTGGTAGAAAACGTAAGGCTGGGATTTGACCTGGATACCCCGGCCGATCTGCTCGATTTCTGGCAGATCGGACAGGGAACGCGTACCTGGGAAATCATCAATGAGCTCTCATGGGTGGGCGTCCGGGGAAGCGAAAGTACGAATCGGCCCCTTAACGTCGCGCGCCTCACTGGCGACGCCAATGAATCCATCCCGAATTAACACCGTGAACTTCCCGGACAGTACACTAGGGAGTAGGATGGGATCTGAGGAGTTGAGCATCATCGGATTGCCGGGTGTACCGGAAGTGCGGGCCGGCGATTCTGTAGGCAAATGGATAGGCACCGCCATACAGGAAAAGGGCATCGGGATTCGCCCTGACGACATTCTGGTGGTCGCTCAGAAGATTGTGTCGAAGGCGGAGGGCAGAGTCGTGCGACTGGATAGCGTGAAGCCCTCCGAACTGGCCCGTTCCTGGGCTGCTGCTCACGGCAAGGACCCCCGTCTGATTGAGGTCGTTCTGGGTCAGACCCGGAGGATCGTACGCATGGAGCGAGGACACCTGATCGTCGAAAATCGTCAGGGCTTCGTTTGTGCCAACGCAGGCGTCGACAGCTCCAACGTCAACGATGGAACGGTCTGTCTGCTACCCCAGAATTGCGATCGGTCGGCTCAGCGGATTCGGGATGAACTGGTTCGGGAATTTGCGGTTCCAGTGGCCGTGATCCTCTCTGATACATTCGGGCGGCCCTGGCGGCAGGGATTGGTGAACGTGGCTCTCGGCGTAGCCGGATTGGTACCGCTCTTGGACTATCGGGGAAGCCGGGATAGCTCTGGCAGGCTGCTGAACACTACAGTTGTCGCGGTAGCCGATGAATTGGCCTCGGCGGCCGAACTCGTGATGGGAAAGACCAGCCGGGTCCCGGTAGCCCTCATCCGCGGCTTCGACTACAATGCCGGCGGTGGGTCAGGACAGGCCATGATTCGGCCAGCCGCAGAAGACCTGTTTCGTTGAACTCTTGCTCGAGGGCTTGGCGGGCCGGAGCCGAGTGAAAGATCACAACGGGTGAAAGATCACAAAAGGAGGTAGAAGCAATGCCGAAAGGTGGCATTCCACAGGAGTACTCGGATCTTTTTGAGAAGCGCACTTTTGCGAGTCTGGCGACTCTAATGCCTGAAGGAAGTCCCCAGGTCACGCCGGTCTGGTGTGACTTCGATGGAACCCATATCCTGATCAATACAGCGAAGGGACGGCAAAAACACCGCAACCTCTCTCGCGATCCCCGTGTCGCTTTGGCCATGATGGACCCCGATAATCCCTACCGCTATCTGGAGGTGAGAGGGGAGGTTGAAGCAATGACCGAAGAGGGGGCCTGGGACCATGCCCACAAGATGGCTAAGAAGTATCTCGACCAGGACAAGTATCCCTATGCTCAGCCGGGCGAGGTGCGACTTCTCATCAAGATCAAGCCGCACCACTATACTGCGATGGGCTAGGCCGAGACGCAGCCTGCGCAGAATTCATTTCTCAGGGTTTGCCTGGTTCGCCGGTTGGAAGCGGAAATCGCGCAGCTTCGTGAGTTGGTGGTAGGAGCCGAAACGCTGGACCTCATCGTCGCTCAGGCGGTCGAGGGGATCAGGCGATTCTCCGTCGTCGGTTTCAAATCGCCGTAGATCATCGTAGAGTGTGGAACGTTCCACCGGGATGCGTCCGGCATTCCGAATGCAGCGCCGTAGATCACGGGGGCGGACCAACTGCCCGTGAAGAGCCCCGGCCGCCGTGGAGATGCTCTCGTTGATCAGGGTCCCCCCCATGTCATTGGCTCCGGCCGCCAGGCAGGCTTCCGATCGCTCCAATCCCTCCTTCACCCATGAGACCTGAACATTGGGGATGTCCTGATTGAGGACCAGTCTGGCAACGGCGTGCATCTTCAGGATATCCATTTCAGTTGCGCCGGGCCGAACTTCGTTGATCAGGCCCTCGGTGTACATGGGTGCTTCCCGATAGACAAAGCTGAGCGGCACGAACTCGGTGAAGCCTCCAGTCTCCCTCTGCAGATCGCGGAGCAGAAGCAAATGCTGTGCGCAGTGCTGCTTCGTTTCCACATGGCCGTACATGATCGTGGAGGTGGTGGGGATCCCCAGTGAATGGGCTGTCCGGATCACCTCGATCCATTCCACCACACTGATTCTGCCGGGAGAAATACGATCTCGAACTTCCTGGACCAGGATCTCTGCGGAGGTTCCCGGGAGGCTACCGATTCCTGCGTCCAGCAGTTCTCTCAGGTATTCCCGGATAGTCATGCCGGAGCGTCGGCTGCCGTACAGGATCTCTTCCGGAGAGAAGGCGTGGATGTGAAGTTCGGGCATTGCATTCTTAACGGCGCGGCAGATCCGGATGTAGAGGTCACCCTCCATGTCGGGGGGAAGGCCAGCTTGGATACAAACTTCTGTGGCCCCGAACTCGCGGGCCTCGCGCGCGCGTCGGACGATCTCTTCTTCGGGGAGGTAGTAACCCTCCCGGCTGCGGTGGGTGCGGCTGAAGGCGCAGAAGCTGCAGCGCTTGACGCAGACGTTGGTGAAGTTGATGTTTCGGTTCACCACGTAGGTGACCGTCTCTCCCACCCTATCCTTTCGCAGCTGATCGGCCGCGGCCACCAGTGCCTCGAAGTCCATCCCCTCGCCACCGAAGAGCAGCACGATCTCCTCCTCGGTGAGATCCCGAGCCTGGAGGGATCGGTCCAGGATGTGAGAGATTCTGCTGGACGCTTTCCTGAGACTCCGCTCTGTGGCTTCGTTCACTGCCTGGATCTCCACCTAGTGGACTGTAATGCTTGATTCACGCATTACAGTCCACTAGTAGCTAAATCCGGGTCCGCCGGGGTAGGAGTCCCATTGCCAAACTCGT
The DNA here is from genome assembly GCA_965248635.1 of Acidobacteriota bacterium. GTDB lineage: Bacteria > Acidobacteriota > UBA6911 > RPQK01 > CBDAPI01 > CBDAPI01. The sequence continues at coordinate 3,947,074 of OZ252114.1, forward strand.
ATCCCGCAAAATAGCCGGAGGCGTCGGCCTCCGACCGAAGACGCTTCTGCAGGGCCGGTGAGAGGAAGCCGGAGCGGTGCAGAATGTACTCGGGATAGACTGGAAAGCGGGCCCGAAGTTGGTAGTTTCGTAATTCCAGTTGTCGATTCAGTTTGTCGAGCTGAGGCCATGGGGCCTCCGGGTTGACGTAGTCCATTGTCAGAGGAGAGATCCCGCCCCAATCATTGATTCCAGCGTCGAGATAACGCAGGTAACCGGTCTGGTCAGGATCCCCAACCCGATCGGGCCCTGATTGCGCCCCGGCCAGGTTGGGCGGCGCCTGGATATTCATCTCCCCGCCTAGAATGATTCGGGCCATGGCAATGGTTTCAATGAACTCTTCTGGTGCGGCTTCCGAAGCCTTTTCCATGGGCGTTCCTGCCTTGGCACGAAAGTTCTGGATGATGACTTCCTGGATGTGCCCGTAGCGGGCTTGCAGATCCTTGATTTTCAGGAGAGCTTCAACCCGCTCTTCAGCCGTTTCACCGATTCCGATCAAAAGTCCTGTGGTAAAGGGAATTCTAAGCTGACCTGCAAGCTCCAGCGTCCGCAGGCGGACGACCGGACGCTTGCTGGGAGCATGCTCATGAGGCCCTCCCTGCATGCACAAGCGGGGACTGGCGGTTTCCAACATGAGCCCCATTGATGAGTTTACGTTCTTCAGGCTTTCCAATTCCAACCGCGTCATCGTGCCCGGGTTGCTGTGGGGATAGAGGTCCGTTTCCGAGAGCACCAGTGAACACATCGCACTCAGATATTCCAGGGTGCTGTCGTACCCGTTCCGGCGCAGCCAGGCGCGTGCTTCGGCGTATCGCTGTTCGGGACGCTCTCCCAGCACGAAGAGGGCTTCTCGGCAGCCCGCTTTCTGTGCGGTCGTCGCCGATTCGAGAACTTGCTCCGGAGTCATGTAGAGGCTGTTGGCCTCCACAGGGGACTGCCGGAAGACACAGTATCCGCAAAAATCTCGACACAACTGAGTCAAAGGAATAAAGACCTTGGGCGAAAAACTGACGATGCGTCCCTTCGACCGATCCCGGATCCCGCGGGCGAGGGTGCAGATTTCCTTTAAGTTTCGGCCCTGCTTCATGTCGCGGGCAGAGGATTTCATCGAATAGAGGACCCTGGATCCTTTCGCAGCTTCTTGCTCATCTCCTCCAGCATCTCGTCCACCATCGCTTCCATGTCGTAGTCGGGCTGCCATCCCCATTCTTCTCTGGCTGCGGTGTCGTCGAGTGAGTTGGGCCAGGAATCGGCGATGGCCTGACGAAGGGGGTCTATTTCGTAGTCCATTTCAAATTCAGGGATCCTCTTCCTGATGGCAGCGGCAAGTTCCGGCGGCGTGAAGCTCATGGCATTGACGTTGAAATCGGCATGGTGGCGGAGCTGTCGGATGTCGGCCTCCGCCAGATCGATGATGGCCTTGATGGCGTCCGGCATGTACATGATGGGAAGACGGGTTTCCGGTTCCAGAAAGCAGGTATAACGCTTTTCCCGAATCGCACCGAAAAAGATCAGGACGACATAGTCCGTGGTGCCGGCAAAGGGCTCATAGTCCATACAGCTGACGATTCCGGGCAGGCGAAGGCCCCGGACATCCAGGCCCAGCTTCGAAGAGTAGTAGTTCCCCAGGAGCTCACCGAACACCTTTCCGATCCCGTAAAGTGTGCTGGGTTTCTGAATGGTGTCATCGGGCGTATTGTCACGGGGCGTTTCAGGACCGAAGGCTGCAATCGAACTGGGAACGATCACCTGCCGGACCCCGTTGTGCAGGGCGGCTTCCAGGACGTTGTAGAGCCCGTTGATGTTGACATCATGGGCGCGCTGGGGTTCCTTCTCGGCCAGAGCGGAGAGAATCGTGCTCATGTGAAAAATCGCCTCAACCTCATATTCCCTTAGCGCATTCACAATTTGGTCGAAGTCTGTCACGTCGACGATGGTATGAGGACCTGATCTTTTCATTGGGTCGGGCAGGGGGGTGACGTGTCCAGCCGCCACAACCTCGGAGTTGCCATAGCGGTTTCTCAACGCCGGAACCAGTTCCCGCCCGATCTGTCCGGCTGCGCCGGTCACCAGTATCCTCGCCATGTCCGTCGTCCTCTCCTTCATTCATTGTACTTCTCGACATCGGCTAGATGCTGGGGCCGATGGAGCCGCAGGTAAACCAGATAAAGCCAGCTTAGCAGGACCAGGAGTAAGCTGCATAGGATGATACTTTGGCCGGTCCGGAATCCTGCCGACCACAGCTCTTTGAAGAAACAACGATAGATCAGGTAGGCGTCAAGCACGACGCCCACCACGGGCAGTACACCGTTCAGAAGAGGATTGAAACGCTGTGCCGGGGATCGCGAAAAGTAAAGGAGATTGGCAGCGTTGGTGCCCATGTAAGTGATCAGAGCGAAGAACACAACTGCCCCGGCCCACCAGACGAAGGACTCCACCGCATTGCCCAGGATGGCGGTGAGGACGAGGGCACCGGCCAGGGCGCTGAAGTAAACCAGATGCATGGCGTTCCAGGGGATCTGGAAGCGGGGGTTCAGAGCCGACAGAACTGAAGGCAGGAGTCCCTTTCGAGCCATGGCGTAGACCGCCCGGGAAGCGCCGACCGCCGTGGCCACGTACACCCCGACGGCTGCGGTGAGGCCGGTGAGAATGACCAGAAGCTCTCCCTGTCCCCAAAACTCCCGGCCGATGGGCACCGCCGCGCTCAGGCCTGAGGCCGTCAGTTCGGCTACCCTGGAGACGGGCACGGAAAGGGAGAAGGCCCAGGCGTTGAGAGCCCAGAACAGTCCCACTCCTACGGTTGCCAGCAGCGTGGCTTTAGGCAGCAGGCGTCGAGGCGCCTTCGCCTCCTCGGCTACGGTCGAGATGACATCATATCCGGCGTACGACAGCACCCCGAGGACCATGGCCTGCCAGAAGGCGGAAAAACCTCCCGTCGTGTGAGCGGGGTTGAGCGGGGCGAAAGAAAACTCGCCCTGCATGATCTTAACCGAAAAGATGGTAGCAGAGAGCGCCAGCACAACGGCGATCTCGATCAGAACGAACACCAGGGATGACCGGGTGGACAACTCAATACCCCGGTAAGTGAGCCAGGCGACGAAAACGGTCACCAGGATAACGCCGCCGCTCCAGCTAACCAGATTCGCCTCCGCGACGCCCAGAAAACTGAGGAGATCGGCGAAGAACAACCCGAACAGAATGGGAGGCAGAATCAAGGCCACCGTGTAGTAGGCGATCATCATCAGGCCGACCCAGGTTCCCAGGGTCGGCGAGAGGGCCACCCAGACCCAGGTAAAGGCGGATCCTGCCGAGGGGAGCGCCCGGTTGAGCAACGAGTAGCTGACGGCGGTGGGCAGCGAGACCAGCAGGGCCGCCAGATAGACCAGGGGAGTGGTTGCGCCGACCAGCGAGGCAATGGGCCCGAATTGCCCGTAGAGGCCAAGGGCCGGCGACATCATGACCGCACCGAAAGTCGCCAGCGAGATGAGCCCCAGTGTGCCGGATTTGAGGCGTGTGCCACCGGGGGCGGAGCTGGTCCGGCTCATTAAGAAGAGGTCTGCAGCGACTCCGGGTCGCCGGACAAGTAGTCGTCAACCCCCTCCAGGAAGCGATTGATGTCGTCTTGATTGTTGAAGATATGGGGGTCGACTCTGAAAAGATTGCCGTCGTAGAAAGTGTCGACACCTCGCTGGTGGAGGAAATGCCACAGTTCGCGTGAATCGTCCATCTCCACAGCGATCACGCCACCCCGATGCTGGGCCTGAGCCGGTGTCAGCACCTTCAGCCCCCTTTCCAGGAGTCCGCTGATGCACTGGCCGGACAGCTCGAGGACGTGGGCCTCCACATTCTCCATCCCGATCTCCAACAGGATTTCCAGGCCCGGGCGTGTGGCCGCCATTCCGATCAGGTTGGGCATGCCCAGTTGGAAGCGATCAGCGGTCGGAGGGGGGGCAAAATGATGGATGTCGAAGCCACCCCCGGCATAGCCGGCCTGGGGCGGAATACGGTTCAAATGTCGCTGGGCCACGTAAAGAAAACCGACTCCGGCAGGGCCAAGAAGCCACTTCATAGCAGTCGTGGAAAAGAAGTCGACATCGGTCTCGTGCAGATTGATATCCAGCGCGCCCGCCGACTGGGCGCCGTCGACGAGCATCAGCGCGCCGTGACGGTGAGCCATTCTCGCCAGAGCAGTGATGTCGTGACGGAAACCTTCCATCGGTGTGATGTGTGCAACGCTCACCGCCAGTGTATTGTCATCGACAGCATGTTCCATGTCCTGGAGATGGATGAGCCCATCGCGCGGCTGCACGAATCGACACTCCACTTGATCTCTGGGCGGCAAGAGCCAGGGGAAGACGCTCGACGGATAGGCGAACTCGTCGAAAACTACATTGCCGCCCGGTCTCGGCTCAATCAACTCGGCGGCCAGATTGGAGCCGGCCGAGGTGCTGTCGTTGATGACAATCTCCTTTTCATCGGCTCCCATCAATTCAGCAAAAAGACGGCGGACCTGTTGAAAGTCCTCATGGGTTCGAAAAAACAGGTCGTCGGGGTCATAGGTCAGGTCCTCGAGATGTTTCCGGATGGATTCGAGGGTTCGTCCTGTGGTAGGGGCAATACCGCCGCTGAACAGATAGGCTCTCTCCTGCAGAATCGGCAAGAGGTCTCTTGCTTCCTGGGGAGTCATAACCATTTCAACTCGCTTGTTTGCCGCAACCACGACGTCTCAGACCAGGAGGACATCCAGACAAGAGTCGGTCGTTGCAAATCTCCTGCAATGAAAAAGTTGGACTTCGGCTTTGATGTGCTTCCCGATAGGCGGGACAATCCTTTTATGACTGGACCACCGGCAGAACCAGGGAGGAGGGATAGCGGCTGTCATGGTAAATCGTCTGCGTCGCCTTTTGCAGCTCTGTATCCTCTCCGAATCGGTTCCCCGTGTTCGGATTGCGATCGTACTTGGGGAAGTTGCTGCTGGAAATCTCTACCTGAAGTTGGTGTCCTTTCTTGAAAACGTGGCTTACCGACCAGAGGTCGATGATGTACTCGTATACTTTCCCGGGCCTGAGCAACTCCTGCTTCTTGAAGGAGTTCCGGTAGCGGGCTCGCAGGATTCCTTCTCTCAGGATTTGCGCATAGCCATCCGGGTAAACATCCACCAGCTTGGCGTTAAAGTCCGTGTCCCTGGCCGTCGAGGCGGCATACAGCCTGCAAAGAATCCTGCCCGTAACTTCCAGATCCTCCTGCCTGGGCTCACTCCTATACACCAGGACATCGTTGCGACCGTTCACCACCCGCTGATCCCGAGGCCCGTCCGAATCGGGGATACCGAAGCCCTGCCATGGCTCGATCCCTCCATAACTCGGTACCGGGTCTTCAGGATCGTACACAAAGGTGTCGGTCCGCTCCGCAGCGGGGGGCTCCGGGCTCAAGGTCCCATCTCCAAAGCGGCTGTTGGCGTGCCCCGAGCTGTGCAGATAGTACTTCAGCTCCCGGGCACGGCTGAGCGGCCACTCGTCCTCGGCCCGCCAGGCGTTCTCACCCATTCTAAAAATATGGACCGGCGACTCGTCCATCATCCCGTTGTCAAGCCCCTGGAGCCAGTAGTCGAACCAGCGATGCTCAACCGGCTTCAGCCAGTAGGGACGAAAATGAAGCTCCGCCGGCAGGCAATCCCCGCCTGCTCCGGGACCGAAGTCCAGATCACCCACTACACGTTCACCGATCGAATGTCTCCACGGGCCCGCAACCAGGTGATGTTTGTCCCGTAGCTCTTCCGGTCCGTAACGCCTCATCCCCAGGTATCCATTAATGGTGGCCTGCTGGACCTGATCGTACCAGCCGGCGATACTCAGCGTGGGCACCTTCACCTGCGGGTATCTCCCGGGGCCCATCTCCCCGGCCCTGGTCCGGTCCCCGACGCCCAACCGCCAGTAATAGTCGTTATCCGGGTGATCCATGAAGTCCTGCCAGACTTGAACACTCTTCCCCAGCATGGCTTCATCCATCGTCCGCAGCGGGAGATGCTGGACCAGCTTTCCCCAGTCCCAGGTAGTCTCGAGACTAAAGCTGTTGGTTCTGCTCCCTCCCAGAACGGCAAGGATGTGCATGCTGTTGGAAAGCTGGAAGGCCCCATTGGGAAAGACATTTTCATAAGCATCGTCGGGACTGACATAAGGCACGATGGTGGTCAGGTAGGGATTGCCCAGGGAAGCTCCCATCCACTGGTAATACCCCAGGCCTGAAGGCCCCGTCATTCCGGTCTTCCCCGTGGACCAGGGCTGTTCGCCCAACCAGGTCAGGCAGTCATGCACATCCTGGCCTTCGAACTTTCCCTCCCGCCAGTTCTGATGCCAGTAGAAATAGGCGACCCCATCCGAATCGTGCCTTCCCCGCGCATCAATGGCGACAAACACATATCCGCGCGGGACATAGTATTTGGCTCGTTCGATGATCATATTGGCTGCCGATTTGTCGTAGGAGGTGTGCATGTAGACAACCGGGAACCTTCCTGCTGCAGCGGGGCGCCAGATGTTGGCCGAGAGGTTGATCCCGTCCCGCATTCGAACTTTCTTGACGTTGAATTCAAACTTGATGTCGTATTGTGGCTGGGACAGCCCGCTGATCCAGGACGGATCGTTTTGTACGAACCAGGCATCTGGCCCCGATAAAGGGGCCGAGCCGGCCAGGAGATGGGAGCGCGGCCGGAGTTCACCGGCTGCCAGACCCGCGGCCGCACCTGCGACCCCTCGCACAAAACCCCGACGATTCACTAGACCCATGGCAGCCGAGTATAGACCCACCTTTTTGCACCGGTCAAGAGAGCCTATTCTGAGCAGCTTCCGCGCTGTTCGTTTATCATGGCCTCTCGGGATTCGATCTGGAGAACCACACTATGCGTGAAAACCGAGCCAAACGAAAACTGAACAACGGTGAGGTGGTGACCATTGTTACTGGTCATGGCGGCACCGAGATGATCGATTTTCTGGGGCCCTTGGATCTGGATGGGGTCTGGCTCGAGGGAGAGCACGGCCCGCTCAGCTGGCAGCAAATCGGTGACAGCTCGCGCGCCTGTGATCTTTGGGGGATGAGCACCCTGACCCGGGTGAATCAGAACGATGCGGGGCTGATTATGCGCACTCTCGACCTTGGCAGCATGGGCGTGGTGGTGCCCCACGTAAGCAGTCGGACAGCAGCAGAGCAGGTTGTGCGGGCCGCCAAGTATGCTCCCGTCGGGATGCGGGGCACGTATGGGGGTCGCCAATCGTACGGGGTAGCGGATTACTTTCAGCAAGCCAACCACCAGAGCATGGTGGTGATCCTGATCGAGGAGCAAGAAGCGATCGACAACCTGTCAGAGATGCTGACCGTCGATCATATCGAGGTCTTTTTCGTGGCGCCGTCGGATCTGGCCCAAACCATGGGCCATATCGGTAACCCGACACACCCCGTGGTGCAAGCAGCGATTGATGGTGCCCTGGCTCAGATTATCGCCGCAGGGAAGAACGCAGGAACCATCGTTCTTGACGAGACGGTTGAGAGATATGTCGCCGCAGGCGTGCGCTTTTTTCTTACCTCCTGGAACGCCTGGGTAGCACGAGGTGCCGGAGCGTTTCTGGAGAGGGTTCGTTCTGCGGCAAGGTAATGTTGGATCCCGCTCTCTTCCCCCGTTACCGTCACCTCGCCAGCCGGGCATGAAAAGCAGCCAGGATTGCCGCTGCCGGCTCCTCGCCCATCGCCGCCCTCCACTCATCGAGCAGCGGCGACCCGGCGCGCATCAGTCGATCGACCAGCTGCCCGACCTCTGTGATCACCGAAACACCGTGCTTCTCCAGGACCGAGCGATTGTGCACCACGCGCAGCCTGGCCCGCTCCCAGGCTGCCGTCTCGACCTCTGCAGCCGTCTCCCGGACGATCGCCTGCAGGTCGGCGGGCAGGCCGTCGAGCACTCGACTGTTCATGTGGACGACGCTTACGCCCACGCCGTAGCCGAGGTCGTGAAAGTACTCCATGTGCTCCCAAAACTTCCCTGCCACGCCGCCCTCGTCGGAGGTGAGGACCGCCTCGATCAGGTTGGTGCTCAAGGCTGGCACCACGTCGCTCCAGGCCAGCTGAACGGGCGCCGCCCCGGCCGTCTTCAAGGTGGCGGCTCCGTTGCGGTCGAAGGTCCGAATCTTGAGCCCCGCCAGTTGAGCCGGGTGCTCGAGGCGCCGCTTCGCCCAGATGCCGATCGGGGTCAAGGGACTGGCATAGAGCAGTGTCTGGCCCACCTCTCGAAAGGCAGCTTCATAGTACGGCCGCGCAACCTCGTACAGGGCTCTCGCCTCCCGCTGCCCCGGTGTGAGGAAGGGCAGCGATTGAAGCTGGAAGATGGGGGCGAAGCCCACCAGCTTGTCGAGCGGGCTGCTGGCCAGGTCAAGCGCCCCGGTCTCGACCGCCTCAAAGTGGTCGCGGGATTCGTACCCGAGGGCGCCGCCGAAGTGAGTCGCCATCCGGATCCGCCCGCCACTCCGCTCGCTCAGGAGCCGGGCAAAGTGTGCGTCGGCCAGCACCGAAATAGCGCTGGCGGGATGCGCGTTGGCCAGATCCAGCCGGTAGCGACCAGGCGGTGTGGACGAACACCCCAGAAGCAGCAGTACCGCCACGGCCCGGCAGCCGCCGTGCCTCACCGAGTACCCATCCCCACCTGCCCCGGCACTCGAATCCCCACCCTCGCTCAGCATCAATGATTTCAAGGGTTACGGTTTTCTGGTAGGGACAGAGGTCAGGGGCGGCTGGGCCTGGCCCACGCGCAGCTGGGCGCCAAGCTGCAGGAGCAGGCTACGGCTGTCAACCATCGCCCGTATCTCGACAACCTTTCCATTCGCCATCCGGTAAAAGTACATGGCGCTCATTTTGACGTGCTTCCCCGTGGCTGGGATGCCCCTGAAGTCCCCGTGATGGGTGCCAACCAATGTCCAGCGGGTTGCAACCCTGTCGCCTTCGGCAACCTGCTCCTCAATGGTGAGCCGTGCATCCGGAAAGGCAGACAGCCACGAGCTCACGAATTGCTTCAGATCCTCGAGGCCTCTGATTTCCCCTGCAGAGGGTTCGTGGTAGACGACGTCCGCATCGTACAACTCATCGGCGAGGGCCACATTCCCCTTGTTGAACCCCTCCTCACACCAGCGCTGCAGCAGAGCCTTGTTTGCCTCAGACGATCCTCTCACCCTGCAGTTTCATCTCCTCCCTGCCGACCATCCATTTATGACTGGACCACGGGCAGAATGATGGCAGAGGGGTAGCGGCTCTCATGGTAAATCGTCTGCGTCGCCTGTTGCAGCTCCGTATCCTCGCCGAATCGATTTCCCGTGTTGGGATTGCGATCGTACTTGGCGAAATTGCTACTGGAAATCTCTACCTGTACTTTGTGGCCCTTCTTGAAAACATGGCTCACGGACCAGAGGTCGATTACGTACTCGTATACTTTCCCGGGCCTGAGCAACTCCTGCTTCTTGAAGGAGTTCCGGTAGCGGGCCCGCAGGATTCCTTCTCGTAGGATTCGCGCGTATCCATCCGGATGAACATCCGCCAGCTTGGCGGTAAAATCCGTGTCCCTGGCCGTCGATGCGGCATACAACCTGCAAAGAATCCTGCCCGTAACCTCCAGATCTTCCTGCCCGGGCTCACTGGTATAGACCAAGACATCGTTTCGACCGTTCACCACCCTCTGATCCCGAGGCCCATCCGCATCGGGGATACCAAAGCTCTGCCACGGCTCGATGCCTCCATAACTCGGCATCGGATCTGCGGGGTCGTAGATAAAGGTGTCGGTCCGCTCCTCAGCGGGGGGCTCCGGGCCCAGGGTTCCGTCTCCAAAGCGACTGTTGGCGTGCCCCGAGCTGTGCAGATAGTACTTCAGCTCGAGGGCACGGCCCAGCGGCCACTCCTGCTCGGCCCGCCAGGCGTTCTCACCCATTCTAAAAACATGGACCGGCGACTCGTCCATCAGCCCATTGTCAATCCCCTGGAGCCAGTAGTCGAACCAGCGATGCTCAACCGGTTTGAGCCAGTAGGGACGAAAATGAAGCTCCTCCGGCAGGCAATCCCCGTCAGCTCCGGGACCGAAGTCCAGGTCACCCACTACACGGTGACCGACCGCATGTCTCCACGGACCCACCACCAGATGATGTTTCTCCCGTAGCTCTGGCGGCCCGTAACGCCTCATCCCCAGGTATCCGTTAATGGTGGCCTGCTGGACCTCATCGTACCAGCCCGTAATACTCAGGGTGGGTACCTTCACCTGCGGGTATTTTCCGGGGCCAATCTCCCCAGACCTGGGCCGGTCCCCCACGCCCAACCGCCAGTAATAGTCGTTATCCGGGTGATCCATGAAGTCCTGCCAGAGTTGAACACTCTTCCCCAGCATCGCTTCATCCATGGTCCGCAGCGGGAGATGCCAGACCAGCTTTTCCCAGTCCCAGAAGGCGGTCTCGAGACCAGAGCTGTTGGTTCTGCTCCCTCCCAGAACGGCAACCGTGTGCATGTTCACCGTAAGATGGAAGGCCGCATTGGGAAAGGTATTGTCATAGTGATCGTCGGGACTGACATAGGGCACGATGGTGGTCAGGTAGGGATTACCCAGGCTGGCTCCCATCCACTGGTAATAGGCGAGACCCGAAGGCCCGGTCATTCCAATTTTTCCAGTGGACCAGGGCTGTTCCCCCAACCAGGTCAGGCAGTCATGTACATCCTGGCCTTCGAACTTCCCCTCACGCCAGTTCTCATGCCAGTAGAAATAGGCGACCCCATCCGAATCGTGCCTTCCCCGCGCATCGATGGCGACAAACACATATCCGCGCGGGACATAGTACTTGGCTCGTTCGATGATCATGCCAGCCGCCGATTTGTCGTAGGAGGTGTGCATGTAGATCACCGGGAACTTCCCCGCTGCAGCGGGGCGCCAGATGTTGGCCGACAAGTTGATGCCGTCGCGCATTCGGACTTTCTTTACGTTGAATTCAAACTTGATGTCGTACTGTGGCTGGGACAATCTGTTGATCCAGGACGGATCGTTTCGTACGAACCAGGCCTCTCCACCCGATGAAGGAGTCGAGCCGGCCAGGAGATGGGCGCGGGGCCGCACTTCACCGGCTGCCAGACCTGCCGCCGCCGCACCTGCGATCCCTCGGACAAAACCTCGACGATTGACTTCAGCCTGGCCCACGTCAGCCGAGTATAGGACCGTTTTTCCCGACCGGTCAAGAAAGCGAGGGCTCTTAGCGTTGGAGCGTTTCACTACCCTGCATGGTCGTATTGATTATCCGTACGATATGGCGTACGCTGGGAACGCTATGAAAACGATTACTGCGACGGAGGCGCGGGCCAATCTCTACCGGCTCTTGGACGAAGCTGCCGAATCCAACGAGCCGATCCAAATCACGGGCAGGCGCCATAACGCCGTCCTCTTGTCAGAGGAGGATTGGCGTTCAATAGAGGAGACTCTGCATCTCGTGTCGATCCCAGGCATGCGCGATTCCATTCGTGAGGGAATGGAAACCTCCGTAGAAGAGTGCTCTGAAGATCCGGGGTGGTAAGGGAAAGCTGGCGACTGGTCTTTACCAGGCGCGCGCAAAAAGATGCAAAGAAGATCGCGCAAGCGGGCCTCAAAAACAAGGTAGAATCACTTCTCAAGATTCTGGAGCAGGACCCTTTCCACAATCCGCCCAGTTACGAAAAGCTCCTGGGTGATCTGTCCGGTGCCTACTCACGACGAATCAACATACAGCACAGACTGGTTTACCAAGTCCTGACTGAGGAGAAAACTGTCAAGGTGTTGCGAATGTGGACACACTACGAGTGAATGGGTTCGTCCCCAGATTCGGCTGCGGAAAAGGGGGACAAAGTAGACTGTCCTTGAGGTCAGGAGCCGGGCGTCCAGCTTTCGGAGGCAAACTTTTTCAGAACATTGTCGGTAATGCGGGAGATATTGTTGTCGTAGCCATTGTAGGAAAGGCTTCCGTGCCAGGCGATGGCGCCCACCGAGAAGACGGCGCCGCCGTTTGGATATTCAAAGTAGACCATGTCTCCCCTGAGCCACCGGTTCAGAGAGCCCTTTTGCATGGAGTCCGCCGTCAGGACCTCCTCCACGGCATGCTGATGCACGTCTGAAAAACCGGTTGCGGAAGCCACCACCAGGGCATGAGGAGGGGTTCCCAGAGCCGGGTCGGCCCGATCGAGCTCGAATCCGGCGGCACCATAATCACCATAGACGAGTAGCGAGGGGAAATGACCGATGACTTCATCGGTCGCGACTCCCTCGAAAATGAAAGCGGCTCGCGGATTCTGGCTGTCGGGCTGCCGGAGGTAGGGCCGTCCGCGTGAGGGATAGAGGGCGGAAACACCGGAGAAGCCAACCCCAACCAGCTTTTGAGGAGGGCGCCCCCGAAACCGCCACAGGCCGCCCAGTTCCCCGGTGGTGCTGAGATAATATTCGCCGGGAGCCGCCTGCCACAATTCCGTTCCGTGGTGACGCCGGATCTCAATCGTGTGCTGCTCCTCCGAATCCAGGCCGGTCACCCAGTAAAACCCGTTGCCCCCCAGGTACATGAGCCTGCCCCCGTTCCCCAGATAGGTTTCGAGACCGTCGAGCATCTGCTCAGACCAGTATTCGGGGTGAGATCCCGTTATCACCACCTGGTACGGGGACAATAATTCCGAGCCCTCCAGATGCAGGTCTTCGTCGGTGAGGACATCGTACCGATACCCCTTTTCCTCCAGCCAGTCAATCAGATGAAGATCGGCATTGAGCTGGTGAACCAGTTCCACCCCCTGCCACCTTTCGACCCTCTTGGGACGCATGTTCGTGAGGGGACGCAGGCGCGATGCATAACAGACCCCGCTGCCGTCTGAGTGGAAACTGTACAGACTCAGTAGTCCGGGTCCCGCGCCGTAGGCCAGATAGCTGAAGGTTGGAGCCAGGAAGGCAATCCGAGCGGTCGCCGTGCCTCGCCGGCGGCGGACAAAAAAGGGGATGTAATCCTCTCCATCCGCAGTGCGAAGCCGTGCCGCGTACACGCCACTTTTCAGGTCCGGCGGTACATGGAACTGAAAATCAACCTCCCAGCCTGCATCGTCAAGGTCGTCGTCGTGAAAGTAGATGGCGCCGTACGCCTTGGGGGCCAGCTTGAAGTTGGTTTCTTCCCCGTTCCAGCTGTGACCGGTGGCTCCCTTCATCGGCATGTTGACGGTCCGGCCATGGAAGTTGTCGGGGGACAGATCCCGGACCCTGCGTAACTGGACATCTGCTGCGAAATCCCACTGGGCCAGAGGCTGTCTGGGAGTTCTCCCCCCCTTCAACAGGACCATCTCTTCCTTCGTGAGTGCCCGGTCAAATATCCTGGGATTCTCGATTTTGCCGTTGAAATAACCAGCTGTTTCGGTTTCACCATTGCGCTGCTCCCAAAGGGCGGCCATCAGCAGCGGAGCCGTCGTCAGGCCGATCGATCTGAGACTGGTCGAAATTTCTACCTCTACGGGGCCATTCCCATCCCCCGGCCAGACCTTGCCCGGTTGCTGATAGAGGGCAACCTTGCCGCTGGGTGCATCAAAGGTAGCCGCCACAAAGGTCCAGTATCTGAGGGTGACCATCTGATGATTGGGGTGGTCATCCGGGCTGCTCTGATAGACACGGGCTGCCGGCGAAGCACGCAGAGGCACGCCCGTGCTGAATTTCTCAATTCGTCCATTCGCATCCCCCAGCCACAGAGCCAGACTGCCGTCTTCATCAATGAATAACCCGTAACCCGTGCCTTCCCGGCCCGACCACTTGGTGAGAATTCCCTGCACACCTTTGGAAGGAGTGGTGGGGGCAATCCAGGCCTGCAGGGTCAGACTGCCCTTGAGTCACAGCCTGGAACTGTCGGGTACGATGACATACGAGCCGGGGCGCAGGAACTGGTTACGTCCGGAATGGTCTCCGCTGACCGGAGTCTGGATGAGCTCTTCTTTAAAACCCGGCCCCTTAGGATTGGTGTCTCCATGGATCAGGCGGACGATGTCAGCCCGGTATCCCGGGAGTTGGCTGCTCACCATGAACGAAATGTCTTCACCTGCCTGGACGCTCAACCGATCGCTGTACCCCATGATGGGCACCTTCCCAGTGTTCTGGCCCGTAGCCTGCGTCACCTGAAGCAAAAAACAGAGCCCCACAAATAGCTTGACGTACTGTCTGCGCAACCTCATTTCGCGCTTCCTCCGCATTCTTGAATCCTGTTCGCTTTCAAGCTGAGAAACCCGTCATGCAAGACCAGGTCGAATGCCGTGCCGACATCGGGGATGCTCAGTATACTCCCGCGGGTTGGTCAGTGCACTAGGTGGCGAGCTACACTAGAGGCATGCATTCTATTTTGTGCTATCATGCATGCATGGCGAAGCAGTTGACCATCCGTGGGGTTTCTGAGCAGGTAGGGCGAAGGCTCAAGACCCTGGGGCGGGAGCGGGGAAAGAGCGTCAACGCTCTCGTTCTGGAGATTCTGGAGTCTGCTGTCGGCGTGAAGGAGCGCCGACGCCAGTTGGATCGATATGCAACCTGGTCTTCGGATGACCAGGCCAGCTTTGCAGAGGCTCTGGAAGCGCAGCGAGTCATCGATGAAGAACTCTGGAATTGAGTGGGCTCGCCGTCTTGTCATCGATACTTCCGCTTTCGCATGGCTGAGAGCCGGAAATGCAACGGTTTTGGACTTTGTTGCAACTGCTCAGATCGTCTTTATGCCCGCGACAGTTCTCGGAGAGCTGGAGGCGGGATTTCTTTTGGGACAGCGAACCCGCGAGAATCGCGTTGCCCTTTCCGAGTTCCTCGGGGAACCCTTTGTCTCGGTCTTGCCCACGACTCCGGAAGTGGCCCGGCGCTACGGAGAGATCTTTGCCAGGCTCAGGAAAGCTGGCACGCCGATTCCCGTGAACGACATCTGGATTGCAGCGGCCACCGTGGACTGTGGGGGCCACCTCCTGACTTTTGACTACCACTTTCGGCAAGTCACACAACTCAGCTGTTCGGTTCTCAAAGCCACCTAGCCTGGTTGGCTGAAAGTTGAAAGTTCTAGGTCGGGAATGTGGGAGGCCACTCCCACTCTGGCCTGAGGGCCCCTCTCACGCTGGGGTAGCGGCGCTTGTCGGCCCTTGAGTAACTGGAGTAGAATGAATGAAGAGCTGCATGGAAACGCCCACACATCGCCCCCTGTACTTGCCACTAGTGCGGGCTGCACTAGCACTAACTGCGCTGTTGACCGTCGCAACGGGAACACCGCTTGTGGCGGCGGCCGGTTCGGGCGCCGGCTCGCGGCCCAACATCGTCCTCATTATGGCCGATGATATGGGTTTCTCCGACCTGGGTTCTTACGGCGGAGAGATCGAAACACCCAACCTGGACCGACTGGCAGCGGAGGGTCTTCGCTTCTCGCAGTTTTACAACAGCGCGGTTTGCGGCGCCACGCGAGCCGCCCTGTTGACCGGTCTGTATCATCACCAGTCGGGGGTCCGGAGTTGGATCGGTGTGCGGAACGACAACGGGGTGGCCATTCATCAACTCCTGCACACGGGCGGATACCGCACGATGGTTGTCGGCAACATGATGGAGATGGGCAAGTATCGCGACGCCCGGGTGGCCGACTACCCAAGGCTGGATCGCTATCTTGGCCTGCAGCCCGGCTTCGAGGGTTTGCCCGGCCCCAAATCCAGTGGGGGAAGTTACTTTCACGGTGTCGTCGGCAACTACTGGTTTCTCAACGGCGAGCCTTACGCGATTCCCGGCGAAGGCTTCTACCACACGCACACCTGCACGGACTATGCGGTGAAGTTTCTGAAGGAGGCGATCGAGGCAGACAGGCCCTTCTTCCTATACCTGTCCTACATGGCCCCGCACTGGCCGCTGCACGCCCGGCCTGAGGATATCGCCAGGTATCGAGACCTGTATCGCGACACCGGGTGGGACGAACTCAGGGAACGTCGCTACCAGCGTCTGATCGAGTCAGGCCTGATTGACGCCCGCTGGCCGCTTCCGCCCCGCGATGCCCGCGTACCCGCCTGGAAAGACGCCCCCCACAAGCGATGGGAGGCCGAGCGAATGGCTGTCTACGCCGCCCAGATCGATTCCCTGGACCGGAACATCGGCCGCGTGTTGGAAGTATTGAAGACCGGTGGCGTCGAAAAGAACACTCTGGTGATGTTCCTCTCCGACAACGGTGCCTCCGATGCAACTTGGGACACCCCGACCCTTATGAAGGAATGGAGGCGCGACGGGACGCCCGTGCGGCGTGGGAACGATCCTTCGATCATGCCGGGACCTGCTGACACGTTTACCAGCTACGGCCCTGCCTGGGCCAATCTGAGCAACACGCCGTTGCGCCAGTACAAGAGAACCAACCACGAAGGCGGCATCGCCACCCCGTTGATCGTCCGCTGGCCCGCGATCATCGATAACCCCGGAGCCATTGCCCACCAGGTCGGGCACATCATGGACATCGTGCCCACCTGTCTCGAAGTAGCCGGAGTGAAGTACCCTCCCAGCTTTGACGGACACGAAATCCTGCCCCTGGAGGGAAAGAGCCTGCTCCCGATTCTGGAATCCAGGCAGGTAGAAGGCCCTGACGCCTACTACTGGGAGCTGGGCGGCAACCCGGCAGTGCGGATGGGGAAGTGGAAGCTTGTCGCCCTGAAAGAAGAGCCGTGGGAACTGTACGATATGGAGATCGACCGTACCGAGATGAACGACCTGGCCGCTCAGAAGCCCGGCAAAGTCAAAGAAATGGCTAGTCTGTGCGAAGCCTGGGCCAGACGAGTCGGGGCGAAACCGGGGGCCAAAGCACCTTGAACCGAGCGAGCGCAACAACGCCAGCGGCGGGGAGGGGCGCCTGAACCTGGGTCAGAACTTATGGCGATCTGCACTAGCGACGCCCGCCGAATGGTCGGCTCGGCAAACTTGCTCAAGATAGTCTAGATAGTCATAATGGTCATATAAGGAAGAGAGTTGGGTAAAGACGAACACCAGGCTCATCCCCATCCCGCTGACATGGAAGGCTGGCTGGAAGAGAATGACCCGTTCTTCGAAGAGATCGATCGGATTCTTGCCCAACGGCTCGCTCACCGGCCGCGTATCCTCTCTTCACTCCAGGAACCGAAAAAGTAGCGTTGCCTGGTGATCTTCTCGACACCAATCTCCTTTCTGAACTCCTCAAGAAAGACCCCCCCGCAGACTCCAAGACAACGCTCGACCCGTTCCCACCGTCTGCCCGCCACCAGGACGATCCCAACCAGCGTCAAAGGTCGAACAAGGAGTGAATCGTGAAGGGATTCCAACCCGGCCTGCTCGTAGTGGTTGCACTGGCACTTACCCCGGGGAAAGTCTTCTCCGCCGCAGTGGAAGAAGTGGAAGACCTCATGGTCCCGCTGAGGGATGGAGTCAAACTCCACACCAGAATCTGGAAACCGGGGGAAGGGAAATACCCGGTTGTTTTCACAAGAGCCTATCGGGCCGGCTTTGGACAAGATCATTTGAGATTTACACAGGCAGGGTATGTCTACGTCGGCCAGTCGACTCGAGGGCACGGGAAATCCGAGGGGGCTCACGGTGTGGATAACAGGTTCTTTGATGACACCCGGGATGGGTATGACTCGCTGACATGGCTGAGCCAACAGTCGTGGTGTGATGGAAACATCGCTATGTACGGCAAATCCTACTGGGGCGCGACGCAATGGCTTGTGGCCCCCGAACAACACCCAAACCTGAAGGCGATCATCCCTCAAAACGTGAATCCTGATCTCTGGGAACGTGCCTATCGCGACCATGGTGCTCTCCAGTTGGCGCATACCGCCCGACGCATCTACGATGCTGACGGGAAGGACAAAGTGGAGCAGTTCGGCTTTGGGAACTGGTATCGCCATCTGCCCTTGATCTCCCTGGACACGATTGCCGGGACCAAGCCGAACAAACTATGGCAGGACTATGTCTCCCATTCCACCTACGATAGCTTCTGGAAGGCGATTTCTACCCGTGACAGGGTTCACAAAATCCGAATCCCCGTGTATCTGATGGGTGGCTGGTATGACAACTATCCCGGAGCAACGTTCAAGTACTTCCAGAAGCTGAAGGAAGTCAACGCCACGGACGAAATCCGGGTCGTTGTCAATCCCTCAGACCATCTCAACCAGGTCGTCGGCGACAGGGACTTCGGGAAGGAGGCTCACAAAGATGAGGTCGGATTGGCGATCCGCTGGCTTGACCACGTGCTGAAAAGAATCGATTCGGGTGTCCGGGGCGAACCCGTAATCAAGATCTTCGTCATGGGAATCAACCAGTGGAGATTCGAGCACGAATGGCCCCTGGCACGGACCCAATTTACCATGTACTACTTCCACAGTGATGGGTCCAAAGCTGGCCATATCGTCAGGCGACCACCCTCGGATGGTCCTCCAATCGGGTATATCTATGACCCGGATCATCCCCTACCCACCCTGGGTGGGAACCACTCCTCCCCCCACATCCCCGGCATCATTCGGGTGGGCGCAGTGGACCAGAGAACCAACGAGGGCCGGCAGGATGTCCTTGTCTTCACCAGCGCCCCGGTAGAGGAAGACACCGAGGTTACTGGTCCTGTGGTCGTGAGACTGCACGCGGCTTCCTCCGCTACGGACACGGATTTCATCGCCAGGCTAATCGATGTCTACCCGGATGGCACAGCCTACAACCTCACCGAGGGCATCATCCGCGCCCGCTTTCGTGAGTCCATATGGGAAGCTCCCAAACTGCTTGTTCCCGGGAAGATCTACGAATACACCATCGAACTTCTGCCCACCAGCAACGTCTTCTTGAAAGGGCACAGCATTCGCGTCCACCTGACGAGCAGCAACTTCCCTCTCTGGGACAGGAATCCCAACACTGGCCACGAACAAGGCATAGATGCCGAGCTGGAAGTCGCGGAGCAAACTATTTACTGCAACGCGAAGTATCCATCCCACATCCTTTTGCCCGTGATACCCGGCGGGCTGCACTAGAGCCGGGATGCTGGTGCTAAAGGCAGCTGTACTCTCCTTCATAGTTACGGTAACGTTGCAGACGGGTCTTGCGAGGTGAGGTGAGTGCCAGAGAGAGTCGATCCCATCCTTTTCGAAGTGATCCGAAACGCCCTGGTGGAGGCGACCGAGGAGATGTCGGTCTCCCTCCAGCGGACTGCCTACTCGACCAATATCAAGACTCGGCTCGATTATTCCTGTGCTTTTGTGGACAGCAGGGGAAGAATGGTGGCCCAGGCCTTCTGCCAGCCTGCTCACCTGGTGACAATCGGCAGGCTGGTGCCGCGGGCCGTGGCCGAGTACGGAGCGGAAAATCTGCAGCCGGGCGACATGCTGGCGGTGAACGATCCCCACCGGCAGGCCAGTCACCTGAACGACATTTTTCTGATCGCCCCCTTCTTTCATCATGAAGGCGAACTGCTGGGTTACGTCACGAACACCTGCCACCACGTAGACGTCGGGGGAGGGGCACCGGCCAGTATCGGAGCCTTTCGGGAAATCTACCAGGAGGGAATCATCCTGCCGGTGGTGAAGCTCCTTCGCAGAGATGAAATCGATCACGACATCTGGAAAATGATTCTGGCCAATGTACGGGCCAAGCGAGAGGTGGCAGGAGACCTGCGGGCCCAGATCTCGGCCAACAACATGGGCATGCGGCGCTTGTCGGCTCTGGTGGAGCGCTACGGAATCGAGAAGCTCAACTTCCATATGGACAGGCTGCTCGAGTACACGGAGCAGCGCACGCGCAGCGAATTGCAGAAGCTGCCCCGGGGAAGCTATGAGGCGGAAGGGTGGCTGGACGACGACGGGATCACCGACCAGCCGGTGCATTTGAAGGCCCGGGTGACCCTGGACGGGAAAACCATCACCTTTGACTTCACGGGCACGGACGAGCAGCGCCGGGCGCCCATGAACAGCAATTTGACCCAGACCTTTACGGCCTGTGTTTACGTGCTGAAATGTCTGGTGGATCCGGACATTCCGGTCAACGAGGGTTTTTACCAGCCCATCCGGGTGATTGCCCCGAAAGGTTCGGTCGTGAACTCTCGGCATCCAGCAGCCATCGTAGGCGGCTGGGAGGTCTCAGTGCGCCTCTGCGAAATTCTGTTCCAGGCTCTTTCCGAAGCTCTGCCGGATGCGGTTCCAGCCGGAACCAAGGGCATGATGTGCCAGGTCGGCTTTGGAGGAGAGGATCCCCGCACAGGGGAGTACTACACCTACTACGAGAGTCTGGCGGGGGGATATGGCGGCCGCATCGGTTCAGACGGGCCGGACGCCGTGCAAACCCACATGCAGAACACCCAGAACGCGCCCATCGAGGAGACGGAGCTCAACTATCCGGTTCGCATTACGCGCTACAGCCTGATCCCCGATTCAGAGGGTCCGGGCCGCTTCCGAGGTGGGCTGGGTCTGTGTCGTGAATACCTCTTTCCCGACCACAAATCTGTCTTCACCACGCTGTCCGACCGGGCCAGGTTCGCGCCCCACGGGCTTTTCGGGGGAGAGGAAGGAAAGCCGGCTCGCTACCTTCGGATTCTCGATGGGCAGGAAAGCAACCTTTCCTCAAAAGCCACCGTGCACCTTGCAGCAGGGGAGACCGTACGAATCGAGACCTGCGGAGGTGGAGGCTACGGTCCTCCCTTGGCCCGCGACCCGGAACTTGTCCGGCGGGATGTGAGGGAGGGGAAGATCAGCCCGGAGCGAGCCAGGGAGCGGTACGGGGTCGCGATCAGATCTGACGGCTCGATTGACCCCGCTGGAACGGATCCTTAGCGTTTCGGGGGAGTACAAGAAAACAGGAGAAAGTATGGCCCGTTTGATCGTTCTTTTGTTACTGTTCGTTCCAGTGTTTGTCTGTGCTTTCGCAGAATCTTCTAAACGGGATTCCTCCCCACCTCAATACAAGGTGAAGATCATTTACACGCGGGTGCCGATGCGCGACGGGGTGGAGCTGGCAGTGAAAATCACGCGGCCGGACGCTGAAGGTCGATTCCCGGGGATCATGGAGTACAACCCTTACCGTCGCATCAAGAAGGCCTTGTCCGATTATCGAGAGGAGTACCCCCCGGCCGTCCCTTACCTGGCCGAGCGCGGATATGTCATTGTGCAATTCGACGTACGTGGAACGGGCAACTCCGGCGGATGGAGCAAGGACATTTACTCCGCAGATGAGAGGCGGGACGGGTACGACATGGTGGAGTGGATCGCCCGGCAGCCCTGGTGCAATGGCAACGTGGGGATGGTCGGCAAGTCTTATAGTGCCGTGGTGCAGTGGCAAGTAGCGGTGCAGGCGCCGCCCCATCTGAAAGCCATCATCGTACGCTCGGCCAATGACAATGTCTATACGGAGTGGACCTATCCGGGGGGCGCTCTTCGCCCCTATATGTTCGATAGCTACTCGCCCCTCATGAACGCCTGGAACTTCTCCCCCCCGGACCCGGATTTGGCGGGAGAGAAGTGGAGCGAGATCTGGCAACAACGTCTGGAAAACAGCCAGCCCTGGGGCATCGGCTACATTTCCAATCCTCTGGATGGACCCTATTGGCAGGACCGGTCGCTGTCGACGAACTACAGCGCAGTCCAATGTCCAGTTTTCGTAATTGCCGGCTGGTCTGACTGCTATCCCACAGCACTGCTGCGTGCCTTCTCAAACCTGAAGGTTCCCCACAAGCGGGCGCTGGTGGGACCCTGGGGCCACTGGTATGGTGAAGAAGGGCATGCCGTGCCGGGACCCAGGATTGATACCCGCCCCCTTTACCTGGAGTGGTTTGACCACTGGCTGAAAGGGATCGATAACGGGGTGATGGACGAGCCGCCGGTCACTTTTTTCGTCAAGCAGTACAGCCCTCCTTCTGCGCGCATGCCCCTCGAAGAAAAAGGGTTCTGGCGATCGGAGCGAGAATGGCCCATCGCCCGGACCCGGTATACGCCCCTCTACTTTCACCCCCACGGGAAGATGAGCCGAGAGTCCTACGAGGCGTCCGCGGAGGAGCGAGACGAGTACCCATATAACCCAGCTGTGGGGATCACCTCCGGGATGCACTGGGGGGGAGGCATCCTGCCCTGGGGAATGCCCATTGACCAGCGCCGGGACGAAGCCTATTCCGTGACTTATACAACGCCTCCGCTGGAAGACGATTTGGAGGTGACGGGGACACCCACGGCTGTCGTCTTCATCTCCTCCACAGCCGAGGTGGCCTACTTTCGGGTCAAGCTGATCGATGTGGCGCCGGATGGCACCTCTAAGCTGGTCCGGTATGGAGGTTTGAATGCCACCCATCGCGACTCCCACTTCGAGCCGGAGCCGCTTACCCCCGGGCAGGTGTACGAGCTGAAGGTTGATCTGAAAGCGATGTCCTATATTTTCGGAACCGGCCACCAGATCCGTGTGGCGATTGCCAGCGCCGACATCCAGAATGCCTGGCCCACACCCGAGCCTGCCATCAATACGATCCATCGAGGCAGCCGCTATCCGTCACATATCATTTTGCCCGTGATCCCCGAGCAGAATACAGAGCTGCCCCAGCCCGATCTGGTGCAATTACCCAAGGCCGAGCCGCAGGACTTGGCCACACCGAAGGAGTACTCGATCACCCACGACCTTGTGAATCAAAAGACAACCGTTCGCATCGCACCCGTGCACGTGCGTGAAGCTGCTGACTTTGACCTGGAACAGCATTCCAGCTTCACCGTTTCCTCTGTCAATCCCGCGGAGGCGGCACTGAAGGCCTATTGCGCTTATACACTGAAGCAGGCGGCTTCAGACATACGGATAGAGTCCAATGAACTGACCACCAGTAATGCGTCGACTTTTCGCCACCTGGTACAGTTGACGATAACGGTCGATGGGAAGCTTCACTTCAACAAGAGCTGGTCTCGTACGGTGCCCCGGCGATTGAACTGAGTACTAAAGGAAAGAAAACTAAGCAGGGAGGACGAAGGTTATGACGTCGAGAAATCCGGAATTCGTATCGCGGTGGAGTCGCAGGGATTGTCTGAAGAGCCTTTCCCTGGCCGCCCTTACGGGAACCGCAGCGGCCCCTATAGTGTCCTGTGGAGCCGATCAACCCGGGACAGGAGCCCAACCCGGTACAGGGGAAAAACCGAGTCTTCCGGATTGGCTTGCTTACCCGGAAGACAAGTGGGTGAAGATCACACCTGAAGAGGCTGGTTTTGACGCCCCCAGGATGGATCGAATCTTCGCCGCCGCGGATATTCGGCCAGGCGGTTTTGGTGGAACTGATCCAGGCCAGGACGAATGGGGTGCCGTCCTCGCCCGGGGAGGTTATCTGGTCTACGCTTTCGGCGATCCTACCTACAAGTGTCAGTCAGCATCCATGGGCAAGTGTTTTACGCGTGCCGTTCTAGGCCTTGCTGTCGATGAAGGTCTGATCGATCCGGATGATCTCATCTCCAAAACCTGGACCGGGAAAGGGGAGCTCTCCCACCCCCACAAATACCTGGATGAGGGCCATCACGCGACGCTCACCTGGCGAATGTTACTGCAACACCGGGGGGGATTTATCCTGGAAAGCGGCTACCACTGGAGAAACAAGCCCGGAGAGCGGGATCCCGAGGTTGCCGCGCCCTGGATTCACGGTGAGATTCCCGAGTGGGTCCGCTGGACCGGGGATCCGATTTACGACAACTACGCCCATCGGGAACCGGGAACTCTCACCCGCTATGCCAGCGGAGGCTATGTCCGTCTTGGGCAGGCATTGACGGCTGCCTGGAATCAAGACATCAAGCAGGTCCTTGATGAACGGTTGTTCAGTCACATGGGGATCCCCCCGGATCGATGGGAGTGGACACCTACAAAGGTGCTTCAGGATACGCTGGATTTTTATCCGGCCATTCCCCACTACGGCGCCTACGTAGACCCACCGTATGAGATCAACGGGCATGTGGTGCGAGGCGGTCCGGGCTGGATTCTGATGGGCCCGGAAGATCTGGCTCGCTTCGGTCTGTTGATCGCAACCCGGGGCATCTGGAAAGGCCGGCGGCTCATCAGTTCACAGTGGCTGCAGGGACATGCCGGACTGGATATTCACGTCGTCGCCGGCGATGCGAGGACCTATGTCTCCCTGGGCAAGGCCAACACGAAGAATTTCCCGTTTGGGACGGAAGTTGTCGTCAGCGGCTATTTCCCCTTTCCCAAAGATCTGATCCTGGGGCCGGTCAAGAAGGCCTGACCGAAAAAGGGGACAAAGTAGACTGTTTGAATGCATAAGTGACGAGAGTTGACAGAGTAGAGATGGAGAATCCTCCCATAACCAAAAACAAGCGAGCACGAGCTCGGCAAGCAAGGAGGATTCTCCAATGGCAGAAACATACTACGTGGGTCTGGACATCCACAAGAAGGTGGTGAGCTACTGTGTCAAGCGGGCCTGTGGCGAGGTGGTTGATGAGGGAGTGATCGCAGCCCGTCGTAAGGATCTTGTCAGATGGGCGGAACAGCTGGAGGGAAGGTGGATTGGAGCGATGGAGGCGACCCTGTTCACGGGATGGATCTACGACACTCTGAAGCCTTTTGCTGAAGAGCTGAAGGTGGCCCATCCGGCCATGCTCAAAGCCATCGCGGTGGGGAAGAACAAGAGCGATCGACTGGACGCGCGCAAGATCGCCGATTTGACCCGCTGCAATCTTCTGGTGGAGTCCTATATGCCCCCGCCCGAGATGCGGCAACTCAGAACAGTGCTGCGCTACCGCAACCTGGTGGTGGGCCAGGCGGTACAGATCAAAAACCGAATCGCCGGACTGCTGATGGAAACGGGAACGGCCTACAACAGCAAGAAGTTGCACGGCCAGAGGTACTTTCGAGAGCTGATGAGCGAACTGGAGGGGGTCCCCGACTCGGTAGTGCAGCTGTTGAGGCTGAGCCGCAACGGTCTGGAGAGCCTGCTGCAGCTCGAGCGTCAACTGATCCGAGGCCTGTTGGGGCAACCGCTGCTGGTCCAGCGGGTCGAGTTGTTGAGAACGATCCCGGGTGTGGGGATCATCACGGGACTGACCTGGGCCCTGGAGATCGGAGAGGTGAGTCGAATTCCCTCCATCGGGCAGGGGATCAGCTACTGTGGGCTGTGCCAAGGCCTGAATGAATCGGCCGGCAAAGCCCAGCGAGGGCCGATTTCAAAGCAGCGCAACAAGCACCTGCAGCGCACCTTGATTGAAGCAGCTAAACTGGCTCCTCGATTTCACCCCGGACTGGCTGCCGTCTACCACAAGGCCCTCGAGCAGGGTCATGCCAATCGAGCCACTATCCAGGTGGCACGCAAACTGGTGGCCTATCTGCTGGCCGTGGATCGCTCGGGCAGGCCCTTCCAGCTACGGGTCTGAAGAGCTGGGGACGCAAGTTCGTGGAAGGTTTTGAAGATTTTTGGCTAATCGAGACTCCCGCCGGTCCTCCCTTAAAGGGACTGTGTGACGGCCGCAGACAACGGCTCCGATACACCCGTAGACTGTTTGGAGGCCGGCGGGTTAACCCAAACTCAATCTTCTGTGACGGCCCTTCGAGGCCCGATACAGCTCATGGATGTCTGGTCATGCTTGCCATTGACCCCCACGATTGAAAGTCTCGAGGCACTTTCTTCATACTCAACGGTGCTCTCCACAGCACCGAGGGGGGATCCTTGTCTCACTTGACAATTACTTATCATGGATGTCCCTTTTTTTCATGCTTACAGACCGTTACCATGGCCCCGACGGACTCTATCTGAAAGGCTGGTAGTGATGAAAAGGCGAAAATTTCTTCAGATCGCCTCCGGGGCAGCAGCATGCAGCGTGGCGCGGTTCACGCAAACCCGTGCCCAGATGACCGGTTTTCAGGGTCGCTCCTCGCTGTCGCTCAACGGGACCTGGGATTTCCAGATGGACCCCAAAAATGAAGGCCTAACCGTGATGCCCGGGGCTGAACTGGGCAAATGGTTCACGGCCGACGCTGCTTACTCCCACCGGATCGAGGTGCCGGGCTGCTGGCAGGCGCAGGGCTTCGGTCCCCCTAATCGTCATCTGCGCCACGACTACCAGGGCAAGGCCTGGTACCGGCGAATCGCAAGAATTCCTGCCGACTGGACGGGAAAGCGAGTCTGGCTTCACATTGGCGGTGCCAGCAATTATGCCGACGTATTCGTGAATCACCGCTGGGTGGGCGCGGTGGAGGGCTTTCTGACGCCCTACGAGTTTGACATCACAGAGGACATTCGGCCGGGGGCCGAAAACGTCATCGTCTGCCGAGTCGACAGCGGCGGCCCGGCTCCCATCGGCTTGTTCAATTTCATGGGTCGCTGGGGCGGGCTCTATCGGGAAGTTTTCCTGGAGGAGAGATCCGATCCGGTGATTGACGACCTGTTTGTCCAGCCCGACGTCAAGAACCGCCGGGCCCGCACTCAGGTGGTCCTGAAACGAAGCACGGCCGGTCCGGCCTGGAAGGGGGAG
The DNA here is from genome assembly GCA_965248635.1 of Acidobacteriota bacterium. Classification (GTDB taxonomy): domain Bacteria; phylum Acidobacteriota; class UBA6911; order RPQK01; family CBDAPI01; genus CBDAPI01. The sequence goes on from OZ252114.1 coordinate 3,973,594, forward strand.
CTTCTGGTCAAAATCCAGCCGGAAAAGGGAGGTCCGTCTGCGCAAGGGCGAGAGCTGATTGGATTCTCGAAAGGGTCACTGGAAAGTGAGACCGCCCTGGTAGACGTGACTATTCCCGAGATGAGAACCTGGTCTCCTGAAGATCCGTTTCTCTACAAGGTAGAGGTGACGCTGCTCGAAGAGGAGCAGCCCATCGATCGGGTTGGGGACCGATTTGGGATGCGCCAGCTGGAAGTCGGTTCCGGCGGCGTACTGCTTCTCAACCAGAGACCTTACTTCGTGCGCGGCGTCGGGGATTGCAATGTCGAGCCTCTCACCGGGATCCTGGCTGCTGATAAACAGGTCTACATCGAGCGCTGGAGCATGGCCAAGCGCTACGGCTTCAATGGGGCCCGTTTTCTGGGCCACACACCGGCCAGGGAAGTGTTCGAGGCAGCCGACGAAGTTGGCTTTCTCATTCAGTGCGAAGGCGAGGTCTACGGACCGGGGAAAGGTCTGAGCGGCTGGCCAACCCTCACTGCGTCACTGAGTCCCGCTGCAACCTCCTTTCAATACCTGCCTTCTCATGTCGTTCCCTTGCTCAAAAAACAGGTCACTCGCATCGCCAAGGCCTATCGCAATCACCCTTCTTGGTATGCCTGGGGTTCGGGAAATGAATTTTTCGAAGCCCTGGGCGACACGCCCAATCCGATCTGGATGGACTATATCCAATATGCCAACGACACCTTCCGAAAACTCGATCCCACCCGTTTCTTTGTATCTTCGGCCGGCGCCGCCGTCTTGCCCACCGATGACATCCTCACGGCCAACTTCGACAGCCGCCACCTGGTCCCGCCGGAGGATCCGAAATATCCCGACCGTCCGCTGATCTGGCACGAGTTCCCCAACACCTACGCCGGTCCCCTTCCCGACCTGACCATCGCAGACAAATGGACAGGGGTGTACCAGGATTACGGGAATATCTCGCATTACCGACACCAGGTTCGGGAGCTGGAGCTGGCCGAGCGCTATGCGGAGGATCGTCAGCGTTCCATTGATCTCTTTTATCTCTACCTCAAGAGCGAGTTCGAGAATGCGCGGCACTCGAAAAGCCTGGATGGATACGACTTCTGGTCGTTCACCGATTACCCGGGAGACGTTGAAGGCGATGGGGTTTGGTGGGGCATGTTCAGCTCGGTGTATGAGGCGGAGAAATTTCCGGATCCGAAGTCCATTACCAAGTTCAACCGGGAGACGGTTCTTGTGATCGGTACGCCCGTGGAGCGCCGGGTTTATGTTCGCAACAAATCTCATCCCGGTTTTGAGCAAGTACTGGATGAGCGCATCCTGGGGGAGAACGAAACCAGGACGATTCCATTGCACATTTCCCATTATGGTAGCCAACCCATCCGAGACGGGAAGATCGTGTGGGGGGTGAGAGCTGAGGGTCAAGTCCTGCAGCAGGACGTGATCGAAGGACTGAACGTTGAAGTGGGAGAAGTCAAACAAATCGGCACTCTCCAGTTGGGGCCCTATCGTCCCTCCCCGGCCCGGCGGCTCCAGTTGAGCGTTCGGTTGGAGTCGGAGGCATGCCGGCAGGAGAATGACTGGGACTTATGGGCCTTTCCCGACCAGGAACTGGATCTGGAAGGGAGCCGGATACGTTCTCTCATCCCCGAACCGGCCAGAGACGACACGCCCTCGGAAAGTCTCTCACTGGAGCAGGCGAGTGTGGTGCTGACGGATCGGATGACGGACAGGATCGCGGAATATGCCGGAAACGGGGGCTCGGTCCTGCTCATTGCAGAGCAGGGAGTTCTGACCCGAACCAAAGACCTGCCCTTCTGGCCTCCTATGCTCCGGACTTCGGGTACCTTCGTTGAAGAACACCCCGCGCTGGCCGGCTTTCCGCACGATGGCTTTTGCAGTTTTCAGTTCTACCGTCTGTTCGGGGGCCTGGTTGAGGCTGCCGATACGACGGCCGCGGGGACAGTCGAGCGAGAGAAACTGGTACCCATCGTCTGGGGTCTCACTACCAATCCTTTTACCCAGTCCGAGATCGACCCGTTATCGAATGTGGAGTATTTCACAGCCCAAAATCGTTGGAAGTTATATCGTCACGGGATTGTTTGTGAGGGTCGGATTGGGAAAGGCAAGCTGCTTCTGTGCACGCTGAAAGTGCTGGGCGGTGTTCAAAAGGGATATCCTGAGGCAAAGTCCTTATTGAAGTCCCTGTTGAAGTACGCCCTGTCAGCCGAGTTTTCCCCCGAATCATCTCCAATGACACAAGAAGACCTCAGACAAGTGTTCGTCTGGCACGCGTAAGTTAGTTCGTCCATCCGATCTCGCATCGTCTCTTGTCTGCGCTAAGCACCCAACGGCTAGCGAAGAACCCTGGGCCGAGTTTGCTCACAACGCCTTGATTGCCTGGCCCAGAGCGCTCCGCTATAATTTGGCCCGGTTTTAAGTAAGATCAGGAAAGGTTCTCCCAGTGTTTCGCCGATTCTGCTTCCTGGCCATGCTTGTCGCGGCTTGGGGACAAGGCCAGAGTTCTCAACATCTCACTCCTCCTGCAGATACCATTGTCGATTTTGCTCGAGATATCGATTTCGCAATCCAATCGATGCCTTTGTTCTGCAAGAACTGGAAGCGCGTGGCTGGAAGCCATCTCCCCCGGCAGAGCCTCACTCCCTCTTGCGCCGCATGTACCTCGATCTCATTGGTTTGCCTCCCACCTTGGAGGAGCGGGATACTCTCTTAAGGGATCCGTCCCCTAAGAACTTCGATCGGCTTGTGTCAGACCTGCTGGCACGTTCAGGGTACGGAGAACGCTGGGGCCGTCACTGGCTGGATCTGGTTCGGTACGCAGAGAGTAACGGCGGGGTCAAGTCCCAGAGGCGGTTCTCCACCTCCATGCTGGCGGGGCTGAAGGCCATCACGCAGCTGCCGGGTCTGAGGAGAAGGATCCTCATCTACCGCGGTCAGCGCCGGTTGAGAACCTCGGAGGGCATCGACATCTGGCCCCTGGAGATCTTTCTCGATGCTCTCGAAACCGATCGGCTATGGCCATAACCATGCAACCATTCTGGGCACTGTTCTTTAAAGTCAATTTTCTAGCCTCTGCGTTGCTGCTGCTGAGTCTCTTGGGGAGCTGTAGCCAATCGGGTAACGAAGGTACGGAAACCGAAGGCAAGACTTAAGGACCCGCCGTAGATTGGGCAGCCGCGTGCCGGTTGTTACACCGGAGTATGAGGATTGAGATGAGGATAGCAGTCGCCGAACTCGCTCAGGAAACGGACACGTTTAGTCCGATGGTTGCCAGCCTCAGCGACTTTGAGGCATACGGCATCTATGAAGGGGGAAGGCGTCGTAGTCAAACAGTATCTTAGTCGCTCGCCGCAAATCGAAATTCCGGAATCGAGAGTGGGGGCCCCTAGAGTGGTTCGCCCCAGGCCGGGGCAGGGGTCTTGTTACCATCCCAACCAGCCCTTCACCACAGGCCACTGCTTGTGATAGAAAACCAGAAACGACAGGCTCAAGTAGAACAGGGCACAGCATGTCATGCCGATCCGGCTGGCGATGCCCGGGCGAAGCGGTGCTGGTAGGTATCGCAAATTGTTGCGCAGAACGAAGATCGCGGTGAGTCCAAGGGCGAGATTCGCAAAATTCGCGATCAGGAGCACCATCAACTTGGGCTCGCCGTAGGTCGTGAACAAATAGGCGCAGACGAAGGTCCAGGCCACATAGATGGCGAGGATCGTGTAGTAGATTCGCTTCACCTGATCGGTCGCCATGGTCTCGCGGATCCGCCGACTGCCGGACCAAATGATGTCCGTCCAACGACGGCAGACATCCTCAACGATCGACATCTGGCTGGGGAGCAGGACGACCAGCCCGACGACCAGGGTGGCGACCCAGAAAAACTGCGCGGCGGCGGGCGAGAAACCCGGCGCGTGCCGCAGTCCATCGGCAGAGATGATCGCCTGGTTCAGTTTCATGCTCTCCGGATCTCGAAACAGCTCGGAGTGCGGCGAAAACTGGATCGAGAGCAGGGCTGGAAGCGCCATGCCAATGATGCATCCGGGGGCCCAGATAAAGACCTGGTCGGTGATGATGTACTTCCACCAGCCGCGCCATCTCCAGAGATTCTCCTGGGTGAGAGGGAACACCTTTCCCAGATGGCTCAAAGGAATCTTCCGGCCACCGACGGCACTCGGGATCGCGCCCACCTTACTGCCCATTCCCCACCCTTTGTCCCGAACAAAGTTGCTGTAGGTCGAGTTGACCAGGCCGCCGCCACCCGCATACCCGGCAAACGCACCCAACAGCGCGATCTGCGTCAGGAGGAAGAGCGGCATGGCGCCGTCCCGGAACAACGACACAAAGACGTTATCGACGTTCTCGCCGTCCCACTTCCCGTCGCCGTCGAGATCCTCGAAGCTGATGAGCTTCCCCGACTCGTCCCTCTGGTGAGGCTCTACCACATCCAGGCGCCCGTCTCGGTCGAAGTCCTCGCCGGGGTCGAGCTTGCTGTTTCCGTTTCTATCCTCGGCCAGGATTACCGGCACGTTGCCGACCTTGAGGAACCCGCTGAACACCTTGCCCCAGTTGGCGGCGCTCACAAAGAAGATGCCGACGATCGAGCAGAACCCCAGGACGACGACTATTTTCGTGGTCATGACGGCCTGCATCATATTATAAATTTTCCCACCAACGAGAATGGGCAAAGAAACGGCAGCAAGCAGGATATAGGCCAGGGTGGTAATGAGCGGTTTATCGTCGGGCGTCAGAGGTCGGTCGAGGTAGATCGCGCCCACCACGGTGGCGCCGGTCGTCGACAGCGCGGGAACTAAGGACCCGAGATTGAGCAAGAGGAGAACGCCGATCCAGAACAACGGGCCCGGTTTGGCGCGCAGGAAGCCCGTCATGACCGGCTCGCCGCAATAGAGCGCATAACGGCCGCACTCGATGTTGTAGAACACCTGGCAGAGAATCGCAACCAGTGCAATCCACATCAGGCTGCCGCCGTATCGGGCAGTGACTTCCGCCCCCAGCAGCCATTCGCCACCGGCGGTCTGAATGCCGCACATGACGATGCCCGGCCCGATGAATCCGACCAGGTTCTCCCACGAGAGCGGCTTCGGTTTCGGAAGATCGGTTACGCCCCATTTCGGAAGGCAGGTTTCCGGCCGATAGGCGCCTGCACCGTGATCGGATAGAGGAGCATTCTTCATGGCTCGCCAGTGTAGCCAGACCTCCCCCGGTGAAGCAACGAGCAACCGGCGGTTGCTGCCTCCAGGTCAACGTCTGGTATGAGCCAATCGGCTATCAACACGACGCGACTTCCACCACAGACTGCTGGCGCAGCGTTCTTCGGTAAATCACATAATTCCGCGCGACACGGCCACCGACCTTCTCCGCTGTTCGGCGAGAAGGCCAGTTGTCGTCGAGTATCGGACTGAAACTAGCGAGCTTGTAACCGCGCTCGTGCATCGCCAGGTAACTGTTCGCTGCCATGGCCGCGGCTATGCCGCGGCCGCGAAACTCCTTCTTGACGCCGATCGCCAAGAGGATGCCATGGTCGATCTTGTTCCAGGCTCTGTCGTATTCAGGCGAATCGGTGTCGAAACCGTCCCGTCGCACGGCCAGCAGGGCCTGGTTGACGTTTGGCGGCGACGAAACCACGCCGACGGGTTTCCCGTCCACCGTCGCAATGACCTGAAACTCCGGAACAACTGCCCGCTTCGCGGCCAACGCCTGGAAGTGTTCCCGCGGGTAGGCCATCATACCCCAGTGCTCGGCGAAGGCCGCGTTGAAGACCTCCTCGTATGTCCTAATTTCTTCCGAAATCTGGGCGGTGTCCCAGCATCGTAACCGTATGCCGTCACGCTGCGCCTGCGCGACCAACTCGCGGTGGCTCCCGGCGAGCTGCGGCGTGAGTCGGAGTTGATACTCGACCATTCCCTTCTCCGTCTCGAAGCCGCTGTTCTTGAGGTAGCTGTGATAATACGCCGGGTTGTAGGTGTGGAACGCGCTGGCCGGCGCGTGATAACCGTCGATCGTCAGGGGCAGCTGCCACCCGGCCAGATACGACGCGCGAATCGCGACGCAATTCTGACCCTCGAAGTACTCGACAACGTGTCCCAGGAGCCGATCGACGGCCACGCCGTAGTCGGGTAGCGCCTCAAACGACACCAGGTGGCCGAGCGTCTCCTTCCAGCGCCGATTGTATTGGGTATCAATAACGGCCGTCGCCGTGGCCACGATCCTTTCCTCTTGTTCGACCCAGAAGGGCTGCACGCGCAAGGTCTGGCAGCGGGGCGCACGCCCGCTCAACAGGCGCACCAACGGCTCGGGAGGAGGCGCCGACCAGCAGGGATCGCGGCGATAGACCTGGGAGGGGAAACGAGCGTATCGCTCGAATTCGTCCTCCGTTTCTAACCGTCTGACACGAAGGCTCATGGCTCCGGCAACCGAATGGGCCGGGTGGCCCGGATTATCGACGACATCAGCGGCTCTCGGGTACGGCCTCCAACAGCAGAGCCAGGGCGTCCTTGAGCCTGATTATTCATCCTCCCCGGGGGGGATAACGGGCAGCAGGATGTGAGACGGATACCGATCGTCGTGATAGATGGTTTGCTGTGCCACCACAATCTCAGGATCAATTCCTAACTCCCCACCGTTGTTGAGGTTGCGGTCGAAGCGGGGGAAATTGCTGCTGGAGATCTCAATGCGAATCCGCTGGCCTTTCAAAAAGACCTGGCTGATGACTCCCACCTCGATGAAAAACTCATAGACCTTGCCCGCTTCCATCAAAACAGGATTTTCAAACTGGCCCGGAGCGGGCAGGGCTGTTCGAATCGCGGCGGGCTGCCGAAAACGCGCCCGCAAAATCCCGGCACACAGATTCACCGCCCTTCCATCCGGATATACATCGAGCAGTTTCGCGGTCCAATCCGTGTCTTGGGCCGAGCTGCTGGCATAGATTTTGGCCTGAACCGGCCCCGTTACTTCCAGATCTTCCTCCAGTACCTGAGTGCTATACACGAGCACGTCATCTCTGCGCTCCACGGGCCGCTGATCCAGTGGAAAAATCTGCCCGTTCGGGTCCAGGCCCAGCGAGGGCACGGGATCCTCCGGGTTGTAGACACACGAATCGACCGCTTTGCGCTGGGCCGGCTTTTCCCGGCTCAGGCGTCCGTCTCCGAAGAGCGTGTTGGCTCGGCCATCACTGTGCAAATAATAGGGCACCCATTGTGTTTCCGGCAGGGGCCATATCTCAGCACTCTTCCACTCATTCTTCCCCATCGCAAAGAGCCTCAGGGCGGTTCCTGCTCCACGCCGTTTTCGATCCCTTTCAGCCAGCGATCCATCCAGCGCAGCCACAGCTCAGTCAGGTCGAACACTGAATCCGGGCCGAAATCGAGAAGCCCGGCCTTTTGTACAGGCGTATAGGTGTGGGTCCACGGACCCACCACCACCTTTTGCAGCCTCTTGGCCCGTTCCGTCCCCTCTTTTTGGATCCCTTCATAGTTGGCAAACAGGGATTTCGCATGGGCATCCAACCACCCGCAGATCTGCAGGATCGGTAGATCCATCCTCTCGAACTTCCCGTAGTTGCTGATCTTCTTCCAATACGCGTCATAACTGGAGTGGCGCACCCAATCCCGATAGAAATCGATGGGCCGTCCCGTAGCCTCTTCATCAGCCGTGAGAATCGGCAGGTGTCTGAACAGCACGTCCCAGTTGTAATGCGCGCGGTCTTGCGCCGTTCGGGCGCTGGTCCCTATGGCCCATGGCAGGTTAATGTAGAGCATGAAGGCACCACCCGTATAGTTCATTCCATACTTGTAAAAGTCGGCCGAAGCCATCTGGGGAATGACCGCTTTCAGATACGGGGAACCGGTGGGTGCCGCCAACCATTGAACCAGCCCTACATAGGATGCCCCGACCATTCCCACCTGTCCGTTTGACCATGGCTGCGTGCCACACCAGTCCAAACTATCCCGGCCGTCGTTGATGTCATCGAACCAGGCGTACCACTCGCCGTCTGAGTCGAAGCGACCTCGGCAGTCCTGCACAACATACGCATAACCACGACGGGCAAAATACAGGGCCCGCTCCACATCCCCCTGGCGACTATTGCCATAGGGGGTACGTTCCAGGATGACCGGCCACTTCCCTTCTTTCCCGGGCAGATAGATATCAGCGGACAACTTCACGCCATCTCGCATGGGCATCTTTACATCGACCCGGGTGGCCACCTCGAATTCAGGTTTCGAAAGCAGGACCTTCCAGTCCGGTGTCTCACCGAAAGCCGGCCAAAGCCAAGCCGGGAGAAGCAATGCCAATACGATCCGGGGAGTTCCTAACTTCCTCAGTGAACCCGAGATCAAACCAATGTCTCCTTCTTCTGATTCGTGCATAGCGCCCTTTCCTGCTATCGAGTCGCCCCATGGTACTGCATATCCAGGTCGCTGTATGCCACCCGTTTAGCGCCTTGCCTTTGCCCTTGCCGGGTGTAATGTTCAAGTTTAGAGTGGGAGGGGCCTCCCACATTCCCAATGCTGGAATATGGAGGGCGTGTCGTGTATGTGCCGCAGAAATTTTGGGTTAGTATCGCAGGCATGCGAGAAGGAGGGTGCTCCTCACACAACACTTTTCTGGCTTTTGCAGTCACTCTGAGCGTTGTCTGCACCGTTTTGGCAGGGGAGCCGATCGACTTGGGCTCGCGCCTGGAGCTGCTGGTCGACCACTATTTGATCGATCAGGTTAGTGGCAACGCCGGCCTGCGATTACACCACCCGACGCCGGCCCAAGTGGCCGTGATCCACGACAGGCCTTGGGAGGGCAACTCGTGTCATTACAAAACCGTGTTCCGAGACGGCAGTCTGTATCGAATGTACTATCGGGGCGCACACGTGGTTTACAGCGAGAGCGTCGAGAAAGGTTATTACGCCGCACATCCCGAAGTGGTTTGTTATGCCGAGAGCAAAGACGGCATCCACTGGTCCAAGCCCTGGCTGGGACTGGTCGAATTCAACGGATCGAAGGAGAACAATATTATCTGGGAGGGAGTGGGCTCACACAACTTCACGCCCTTTAAGGACACCAACCCGAACTGCAAGGCTGAAGAAGCCTACAAGGCAATCGGTCGCGGTGCAGGTGGCTTGTTTGTTTTCAAGTCCCGGGATGGGATCCATTGGTCTCTTATGCACGACCAACCTGTCATCACGAAAGGGGCGTTCGATTCCCAGAACCTGGCCTTCTGGGACGGGACGCGCGGGGAGTATCGCGAATATCACCGTGATTTTCGTAACGGGCGTGACATCCGAACCAGCACCTCCAGGGACTTCCTTCACTGGTCCGAACCGGTTTTCCTGAACTATTCGCCCGGGCGTGTAAGCCAGCTGTACACAAATCAAGTGATTCCCTATTACCGTGCCCCACACATCTTTCTGGGCTTCCCCACCCGGTATATTGATCGCGGCTGGACCGAATCAACCAGGAAGCTGCCCCAGCTCGAATACCGTCGGCTGCGGGGCGCTAAATCGCAGCGAGAAGGAACGGCGCTGACCGATGGAATGTTCATGAGCAGCCGCGATGGCCGAAACTTTCGGGTGTGGCCGGAATCGTTCATTCGTCCCGGGCTGCGGCTCAAGTACAACTGGTTTTACGGTGACAATTATCAGAACTGGGGCCTGGTAGAGACCGCCTCGATGATCGAAGGCGCGCCCAGAGAACTTTCGATCTATGTCAGCGAAAATGCGGAGCAGGGAGAAAGTATGACGTGGCGGCGCCATACTCTGCGGATCGATGGATTTGTCTCGCTGCACGCTGCATATGGCGGCGGCGGTCTTCTCACCAAAGCACTTCGTTTCGCGGGCCACACGCTGGTGATCAACTTTTCAACCTCAGCGGCGGGGAGCATCCGTGTCGAGGTTCAGGATCAGCAGGGCAGGCCCCTGGCCGGTTATTCCCTCGCCGAGTGCGACGAGGTATTCGGTGACGATCTTGAGCGGACCATCACCTGGGTAGGACGAAGCGACCTCAGCGATCTGGCTGGAAAGCCCGTGCGTCTGCGCTTCGAGTTGAGGGACGCCGATTTGTACTCGCTCAGGTTCCGCTAAGTCACACACCCGGCACTTCGAGCCGCAGCAACAGTTCACGAAGCTGAGCGCGTTCTGCGCTGTCGAGGGATCGCGTGGGCAGCCGGCTGGGCCCGCCGGGTCGCCCACAGATTTCAAGGGCAGCCTTGACCACCGGGCTTTCGGCCCCCGTGCGCCGCCACATCTTCTCGCGAAATTCGACCCAGGGCCAGTTTGTGGAGGTGAGCCTGCGCTGGGCGGATGCGTAGTCGCCTGCCTCCAGCAGGTCCCAGACCGCAAGATCGTGCTCCGGCCAGATCGTACACAGGTGAGTGATGTAACCCGTTCCGCCCAGCAGGTGGTTCATCACGTGCATCCCCTGATTGTCGACCACCGCCAGTTGATCCGAGAAGCGGGCAACACCGTGCAGGTACGTTGTACTGTCCGGCTGGGACCACTTGAGCGCGAGGCACCTCGGTAGCTCGGCCAGCCGAGCGACCTGGTCGAGCGACATGTTGTAGCCCTCCCAGAAGGTGTTGTAGATCACGATCGCCAGGTGGCTGGTCGCCTCATGCACGGCTTCGAACAGCCGAAGGCAATCTTCATCGGACGACTCGTAGTAGTAGGATGGTCCCAGCTGAATTCCATAGGCTCCGATCTCTTCCCCCCAGCGGGCCATCTCGATGCTCGCCTGAGGATTCGTGTCCTGTGCTCCTACCAGGACGGGCACGTCCCCGGCGGAATCGACAACGGTCCTGGCAACTTCCTTGCGTTCGGCTACCGACAACATTGGAAAGTCGCCACCCGCACCCACGGCCAGCAGCACGCCGCGCCCTCGTGCGATTCCGCGCTCGAGAAGGCAGCCGACGTTCTCACGAATGGCTGCATGATCGACGCCGAGGTCCTCGTTGAAGTTGGTAATCACCGGTATCATAGGGCCACGCAAGGTCTGCTTTACCTCCTCAACTGGCATATCGAAACTTCACCATGAAACAAGCTCCATTGGGTTGAACTACTTGGGAATCATAGCATTCTGCCCAGGAACTCCAGGACAATCCTGTTGAACTCTTCGGGTTGCTCCTCACACACCGTATGAGAAGCGTCCTCGACAACGACCAGCTCCGAGTCGGCAATACGCTCAGCGATGATCTCATGATCTCTGACCGGGGTCGACCGGTCCGCCTCTCCCGTGACCAACAGGGTCGGACACTGGATCTTGGTCAGGTCGTCCCGGATGTCTAACTCCATGATCCCCCGGCAGTTGGCCGCATATCCCAGAGGAGGATTGGCGCCGATCATCTTCCGGTACAGGTCCATGATCTCCGGCCGAGCCTGGCGAAAAGACTCCACGAACCAGCGATTCAGTGCCCCTTCGATGAGCGGCTCCATTCCCTCCCTCTCGGCGGTTTCCACCCAGCGGGGCACCTCTTGTCTGATCATACCCTCGAGCCTGGCCGAGGTATTGACCGCGACCATGGCGCTGACCCGGTGTGGCTGGTCGGCTGCGAATTGCAGAGATAGAAAGCTCCCGAAGCCCTGGCCCACAATGGCCGCCTGCTCGATACCGAGAGCATCCATCACTGCACCCAGATCGTCGGCATGATCCCGGACGGTGAACTTCGAGCCTGGTTTGCCCACCGTCTCGGATTTTCCCATGCCCCGCAGTTCATAAACGATGGTCCTATACTTCCGACTCAGCTGGGGCTCGAGGTGCCGCCACAATAACCGGTTCAGACCGTTGCCGTGAATACAGATCACGGGGGTTCCACTTCCCGATTCGATGACCCGAAAGCGACTTCCGTTTGCAATGATATCCATCCTTGCCTTTGCCTTTGCCCTCCTCTTTAATTTCTAATTCTTAGTCTTTTTCTTGCCTGCCATCCTGTCACCCCACCACAGCGGCGAGCCGCCCGCGTTCATGGCCAGATTGCCCCCATCCATCGGAATCAGTGCCCCCGTGATCCAGGAGGACGCGTCCGATGCCAGAAACACCGCCAACCCCTTGATATCCTCGGGCTTCCCCATTCGCCCGCTGGGAATGCCACCGAGGAATCTGGATTCGAGAGACGGATTATCCTGAATTCGTTCCCGGAGTCCCGGGTTCCATACCTGAGCCGGCAGGATAGCGTTCACGCGTACTCCCCTGCCGCTCCATTCAGTACTGAGCTCGCGTGTCATCTGCGCCACTGCGCCCATGGCCATACTGTAAGCGACATGACCCCGACCCAGCGCCGTCGTGCTGGCCAGGGAACCGATATTGATGATACTTCCCTTCCCGGCCGCCAGCATGCGCCTGCCTGCCAGCTGACAGCAGTAAAAGCGACCGATGGCCAGCTCCCGAAAGCACCTTTCGATTTCATCGAGCGTCAAATCCAGGGGCTCCTTGAGGGCAACGTTACCGCCGGCGACATTCCCCAGGATATCGATCTTGCCGTAGTCCGCGTCCAGTTGGGAGAACAGTGCGTCGATCTGCAGCGAGTTGGAGACGTCACAGCTGATCGCAAGGGCTTTGCGTCCCAGCTCGCGAATGGTGCGGGCCGTTTCTTCGGCGCCTTCCCCATTGATATCGGCGAGTATCAAGTCGGCGCCGGCTTCGGCCAGAGCTGTGGCCATGGCACGACCCAGGCCGCGCGCAGCTCCGGACACCAGCGCCACGCGCCCTGAGAGATCGAATAAGGAATGTGGCATCTGTAACTCCTCGGTCATACGGTACCTCTTGCGGATGGGTCTTTCGAGGTTAGATCGGTGCGATGAACTAGGGGATGACCGGCAGGATGAGATGGGAAGGGTACTCCAGATCATGATGGATCGTCTGCTCAGCCGTCCTGATCTCGGTCCCGGAGAAAGGATCACCCCCGCTATTCAGGTTGCGGTCCCAGAGTGGAAAATTGCTGCTGGTAATATCCAGGCGAATCCGATGGCCTTTCTTGAAAACGTTGCTGGTAACAGGGACGAAAGAGAGAGACGGACGGTTGTGAGATTGGGCATGAAATCCTCCGATGAGATGGAGGCAGATTACCAGAATCCCGCCCCGAAACCTACCGGGCAGGTTCCCGACCAGGATGAACTCTCCAGATGGAGGTTTCGGTCCCCGCTGAACCGGCCAGAGACCGGCTTCTATTGCATCCTCCCTCGGGTCGGATTAGTATTCCTTTCGTGCCCTACAAAGAAGGGGTAGAGGGGCTCGAAAAATGGAACGCAGACAATTCTTGCAAGCCCTCGGGATCGGGGCTGCGGCCTGGTTGCAGGATCGGTCGTACGCGGCGACTCCACTCGCCCCTGCCCCTCCACCTGAGACCGACCTGACGATCACCTCGGTTCGAATCGTAGAGGTGCGCCCCAAGCGCCCCCTGCCCCAGTATGATCCGACGCCAGGCTCGTGGTCGACGGGCAGCGTGGAGGTGGCCAACCCGGTTTCCATCTATCCCAAGTACAAACCGATGCGCCGGCTCTTCCAGCCGGACCCGGGAGGGGTTTCGAGCTTCTGGGTCGAAATCGGGACGAACAGGGGCTTGACCGGCCTGGGCCGTGGCGGACCGGGAGGAGGACCTGTGATTTCGGGTCACCTGACCAAGCTGCTGCTGGGCGAAAACGCCCTGAACATTGAACGCATCTGGGACATCCTGTGGCGGGCCACCCTGTCCTACGGTCGCAAGGGTGTTGTAACGAACGCAATCAGCGGCGTCGATCTCGCCCTTTGGGATATCGCCGGGAAGGCCTGGGGCCTGCCCGTCTACCGTCTGCTCGGTGGCGAAACGAAGCCCCGCATTCCATCCTATTGCACCGGCAACGACATTGAACAGCATGTGGAGTTCGGGTACACGAAGCTCAAGCTGGCGCTCCCCCATGGTCCGGCCGATGGACGCGAAGGGATCCGCAAGAACGTTGCTCTCGTGAAACGAGCTCGCCAGGCTCTGGGGCCGGATGGTGAAATCATGATGGATTGCTGGATGGCGTTAACCGAGCGCTATACGCTCGAGCTGGCCGAGGCCTTTGAGCCCCATCGCATCTACTGGATGGAAGAGTGCCTGCCACCGGATGACTATGAGGGGTTCGGGCGCCTGCGCCAGCAGATCAAGTCCACGCGTATCGTAACCGGGGAGCACGTCTACACTCGCTACGGCTTTCGCCAGCTGCTGCATCACAAGAGCGCTGAGATCTGGCGGCCGGACATTCACTGGTGTGGCGGCCTCACTGAGATTCGACGCATCGGCGCCCTGGCCTCAGCTTACGACATTCCGGTCATCCCCCACGGGGGCGGACAGCGCGATGCGATCCATTACGTCATGGCTACGCCCAACAGCCCCTGGGCAGAAATGTTCATGCCTGCGCCCGGCGGCCCCGCCGTCGTTTACGAGCGGTATGAACAGGACAACAATCTGAGCCGTGGACCGGCGGGGATCTATACTCGTCCTTCCGATGAGCCCGGTTTCGGTTGGGAAGTCGAGGTCGTGTGAAGTCGGGGGAACCTGCTCCCTGAGGAACCGTCTTGTGCACGAGAAGTCGACCCTGAGTCTACCCGTATCCAACAGATGCAATCGAACTCCCCGGAACCGCAGCGACCGCATCCCCGCAATGCTGGGAGATGCAGGGCTGGATGCCCTGGTGGCCGGCTGCCCGGAAAACGTCACGTATACCAGCGGTCACTTCGAATACACGCTGCCCATTATCAGGGACCGGATCGCCGCCACCGTCATTCCTGCTCAGGGGAAACCCGCCTATCTCGTCGTCGAACACTTCGCAGGAACCGCCAGAGAGCACTCCTGGATCGAGGACATAGCCACCTTCAAGGAAAATGCGGAATCTCCCATTCGGGTGCTGGCGGGAATTCTGGCCGACATGGGCCTGGGGGAGGGGAGGGTTGCGATTGAGCACGAAAGCCTCACTTCGGGCTATTTCGAGGAGTTGAGAGGATACCTGCCGGAGGCCCGCTTCCAGGACGGGAGCACGATTCTGGCCCGGGCCCGGGCTGTCAAGACAGAGGAAGAGGTCGCCTTCATTGAGTCAGCGGTCAAGGCCACGGAGAGGGCTCACCTCAAAGTGTTTCTGGAGCTGAAGGTGGGTGATACCGAAGCTGAGATTGCCCGCCGGTTGCGGGCCCAGACTCTTCTGGAGGGCGCAGACTATGTGAACCATGGAATCGTCGCAGCCGGCCCCGACACGCTGGAAGGACACCACATCGCTGACCAGACTCCGATCCGTCCGGGAGACGTTGTGCAGACGGATACCGGGGGAATCTTCGGCGGCTACTACTCGGACATCTCCCGCCAGGTCGTGGTGGGTCCGCCCAGCGCCCGACAACGATCGATGTGGCGGAAGCTGCGAGAGTTCCAGCGACAAGGCGTAGAGAGTATGCGGGTCGGTACCAGGGCAGGCGAGGCCTACGCCCACTTGACACGGCAGCCGGGGTCAGAGAACATTCTCTTTTACGGGCACAGCCTGGGCGTGTTCCTTCATGATGTGCCCATGTTGACGGCATACTGTGAAGATGGCTTGAAGACGACCACCAATCGGAGCGCCGACTGGCAACTGCAGCCCAACATGATGGTCATGGTCGAGTTTGGCCTGGCAGATCCGGAGGGAGGTCAGCGATATACGTTCGAGGACCTGGTCCTGGTCACGGAGAAGGGTCCCCGGATCCTGTCCAACCTGATGGATACCACAGATATGTTTGTCGTGACCTAGTGCACTGTCCCGAAAGTTCACGTCGCTACTTCGGGCGTCTTTTCGCCGACAGCTTTGTTGCGCTACCTCGAAATACTCCCGGCATTCCTGCGTCGCGCGCCTCACTGGCGACGAAAATCCGTCCCGAATTAACCCCGCGAACTTCCGGGACAGTACACTAGCCCGGCGATTGCAGGTCGCCGCCACGGGCGCCTCCCACTTTCCAATTTGATGGATTTTTGCCACCAACCCTCAGCCCGGGCCGTAGAGGACGCCCGGCAGCCACAGCGCGATCTGAGGAAACAGGGTCAGGAGCAGGCCGGCCACGCACAGCAGCAGGAAAAACGGCAGGGCGGCCCTGGCGATGGTCCCGATGGGGTGTCCCGTCAGGCCTTGCAGGACGAACAGGTTGAACCCCACCGGCGGCGTCACCTGGGCGAGTTCCACCATCACCACCAGGAAGACGCCGAACCAGACCGGATCAAACCCCTGGCTGATGACCAGCGGCAAGGTGATGGGCAGGCTCATAACCAGGATCGAGATGCCGTCCAGAAACAGGCCCAGCATCAGGTAGAACGCTCCCAGCAGCAGGATCAGGCCGTAGGGTCCGAGACCCAGGCTACCGATGGCCCTGGCCATGTCCTGGGGGACGTGGAGGTAACCGATGGCCGAGGACATGAAGGAGGCGGCGGCCACAATCGTGATCACCATGCAGCTCGTCTTGACGGCGGCTCGCAGCGACTCGACGACCAGTGCCCGGGTCAGACGGCGCAGGGTTCCCGTGAGCAGAAGGGCTCCGAGCACTCCCAGAGCCGCCGATTCGGAAGGGGTCACCAGGCCGGCGTAGATGCCGCCCAGGACCACTGTGATCAGGAGCAGCACCGGCAGCATCTCCCCGATTCCCTTGATTCGATCTCGATGGGTGAAGCGCTCCTCCGACCGCGGTGCCAGACTGGGGCGGATGGCACAGCGGGCGGCGATGTAGGCAGAGTACAGACCGGCCACCAGGAGCCCCGGCAGCACGCCGGCGGCAAACAGCTGCGTGATCGACACCTCGGCCAGGACACCGTACACGATCATGACGATCGAGGGCGGGATCATGAGCCCCAGAGTGCCGGCCCCGGCCAACGATCCGAGAGTCAGATCGCGATCGTAGCCCCGCTCGGTCAGTGACTCCATGGTGATCTTGCCCATGGTGGCCGTAGTGGCAGCGCTGGAGCCGCTCAGTGCCGCGAAGATCGTGCATCCGCCGACGCTCGTATAGAGCAGGCGGCCCGGAATGGCATCGACCCAGGGCGCCAGGCCGCGAAAGAGGCGATCGGCAATGGTCGAGCGGAAAACGATCTCCCCCATCCAGATGAAGAGAGGCACGGCCGCCAACTCAGCCGTGGTAGCGCTCCTCCACATCGTACCCTTGAGGATGTTCCCCACCCGGTCCGGAGGCATGTCGAGGAGCAGGACAAGCGCCGTTCCGCCGACCAGCATGAGGCCGGCAAACACCCAGACGCCCAGACCCAGATAGAGGGCGAGCAGGAGAAAGACAACGATACCAGCCTCTAACGCTTCCACACAGCACCTTTCACTTGACCGGCAGCAGCAGCATCCTGGATCCTCCCGGTTTTCGTCCTCATGAGTTTTCTGCCCCCATCACGAGGCGCAGCGAACAGGCAACCAGCTGGAACCAGAAGAGCACCAGGCCGAGCAGGAGGACCCCCTCCGGAATCCACATCGGAACGTCCGCCAGTGTTCCGCTGGTATAGCCCCTGACGTACTGCCGAACCACACTGGCGCCGAAAGCTCGGATCGCCATGCCGGTGACGATCATGGTTCCCCCCGCAGCGACCAATTCCACTGCGCGACGCGCCCGGGGCCATCGACTCAGGCGTTCGAGCAGCAGGTTGACGCGCACCAGGCCTCCGTCCTCGAGGGTGAGAGCCAGGGCGAGAAACGCCACGGCCGCGACTCCGTAGCCGAGCATCTCCTCCAGGACGAAGGTGGAGAGCCCAAAGGGACGCAGGGCAATTTCAACCAGCGTGTGAAGGAACATCAGGACGAGGAGCAGGGCTGCGGCATGCCCCGCCTGGCGCCCCAGACGGGAAGCGACCCTCTGGAACACGTTCACCGTCCCCTCCAATCTCGAGTCGGGTTCTTGTCTCGCTCGGTTTGTCTGATCGTGAACGGCTCGATCTTCAGCCTCGCTCTCCCCATACCGTCACCTGGCAGCCTCTGACGGAAGCCCCACGGGTCGCGTTGCGGGCGGACTGCCGGCCAGCCGGGCATGATAAGCAGCCAGGATCGCCGCCGCCGGCTCCTCGCCCATCGCCGCCCTCCACTCATCGAGCAGCGGCGACCCGGCCCGCATCAGGCGATCGGCCAGCTGCGGGACGTCGCTGATCACCGAAATACCGTGCTTCTCCAGGACCGAGCGATTGTGCGCCACGCGCACCCTGGCCCGCTCCCAGGCTGCCGTCTCGACCTCTGCAGCCGTCTCCCGGACGATCGCCTGCAGGTCGGCGGGCAGGCCGTCGAGCACTCGACTGTTTATGTGGACGACGCTTACCCCCACGCCGTAGCCGAGGTCGTGAAAGTACTCCATGTGCTCCCAAAACTTCCCTGCCACACCGCTCTCGTCGGAGGTGAGGACCGCCTCGATCAGGTTGGTGCTCAAGGCCGGTACCACGTCGCTCCAGGCCAGCTGGACGGGCGCCGCCCCGGCCGTCTTCAAGGTGGCGGCTCCGTTGCGGTCGAAGGTCCGGATCTTGAGCCCCGCCAGTTGAGCCGGGTGCTCGAGGCGCCGCTTCGCCCAGATGCCGATCGGGGTCCAGGGACCGGCATAGAGCAGCGTCTGGCCCACCTCTCGAAAGGCGGCTTCGTAGTGGGGCCGCGCAACCTCGTACAGAGCCCGCGCCTCCCGGTGCCCCGGTGTGAGGAAGGGCAGCGATTGAAGCTGGAAGATGGGGGCCAGGCCCACCAGTTTGTCGAGCGGGCTGCTGGCCAGGTCGAGCGCCCCGGTCTCGACCGCTTCAAAGTGGTCGCGGGATTCGTACCCGAGGGCGCCGCCGAAGTGAGTCGCTATCCGGATCCGCCCGCCACTCCGCTCGTTCAGGAGCCGGGCAAAGTGTGCGTCGGCCAGCGCCGGAATAGCGGTGGCGGGATCCGCGTTGGCCAGATCCAGCCGGTAGCGACCAGGCGGCGCCGAGGAACACCCCACAAGCAGGGGTATCGCCAGGACCAGGAAGCCCCCGAAATTCATGGCGCGTTCATCCCTATCTGCGCCGGCGCTCGAATACCCGGCGCGGCTCAGACCGGGCGCGGGCAGGGACGACAGGCGAGCAGCCGATCTCGTTTTTATGTGGAGTTTCGGGGTCACGTTTCGAGGGACTGAAAGGGTTGAAAAAAGCATCTACAGCAACCACCTGGAGCAGAAGAGTATCGTGCGGCGGAATAGATTTCCAGGGCGGGGGCGATTTCCAGTAATTGATCAACTGGAATATTGCGGTTTTCCCTGGCGGCCCCTATGATGAACCAGCAGAGTCTATGGACACCGTCATCCAAGTCGCCACCAGGGATCGCCGCCACAGCGGTTCACCAACTTCGAAAGGAACATCGTCGTGAGAACGATCAAAGGTCCCGCCATTTTCCTGGCTCAATTCGCCTCAGATCAGCCCCCCTTTGATTCCCTGGAGCACATGGCCCGGTGGGCCGCGGATCTGGGATATGTTGCCGTTCAAATTCCGACCTGGGATGCACGGCTGTTTGACCTCGAGCGTGCCGCCGAATCTGACGAATACTGCGAGGAGGTGAAAGGGATCCTCTCGGCGCACGGCTTGCAGGTGTCGGAATTGAGCACCCATCTGCAGGGGCAGCTGGTGGCGGTACACCCGGCCTACGACACAGCCTTCGACAACTTCGCGCCTCCCGAGCTGCACGGCCGGCCGGATGACCGGCAGGCCTGGGCTGTGCACCAGGTTCGATGTGGAGCGACCGCATCGCGACGACTCGGTTGCGGGGCGATGGCAACCTTCTCGGGCGGGTTCGCATGGCCTTTCATTTATCCATGGCCGCAGAGACCTGCCGGCATGATTGAAACGGCGTTCGAAGAGCTGGCCCGCCGCTGGCGACCCATACTGGACCACTGTGATCGGGAAGGGATCGACTGCTGCTTCGAGGTCCATCCCGCCGAAGACCTGCATGACGGCGTGACGTTCGAGAGATTCCTGGATGCGGTGGACCAACATCAGCGCTGCCGGATGCTCTATGACCCCAGCCATCTCATCATGCAGGGGATCGACTACCTGACCTACATCGATCACTATCGCGAGCTGATCAAGATGTTTCACGTCAAAGACGCCGAGTTGAACCCCACGGGTAAGTCGGGTGTCTACGGCGGATTTCAGAGCTGGGTCGATCGACCCGGACGGACTCGCAGTCTGGGTGACGGACAGGTTGATTTCGACGGCATTTTTTCCAGGCTGGCCCAGCATGACTACGACGGCTGGGCGGTGCTCGAATGGGAGTGCGTGCTAAAGCACCCGGAGGACGGAGCCCGGGAAGGGGCTGCCTTCATTCGCGACCACATCATCCGCGTCACGGAAACGGCGTTCGATGACTTTGCCGGTGGAGACGTGGACAGAAAGGCCATCGATCGTATGCTGGGCCTGTCTGCCCGTCGTGGAACTCCCACAGGCCCCTAAGAGCAGAGAGGAATAACACCATGGTCAGTTCATCGACTCCCGGCAGCGTGGCCCCGCGCCTGCGTCTGGGCCTGGTAGGCGGCGGGCAGGGAGCCTTCATAGGCGCAGTCCACCTGGCCGGTGCGCGCCTGGACGATCGCTACGAACTGGTGGCTGGGGCTCTTTCGTCGGATCCGGAGAGGGCCAAGAACTCGGCACCCGCCTTTCGCATTCCGCAGGAGCGCGCCTATGCGAGCTACCAGGAAATGGCGGACCAGGAATCACATCGTGACGACGGAATCGAGGCGGTCATCGTTGCCACCCCCAACCATACGCACTATCCAATCTGTAAGACATTTCTGGAGGCGGGCATTGACGTCATCTGCGACAAACCGCTGACCACCAACCTGGAGGACGCGGTGGCGCTGGTCAAGCTGGTGCGGGAAACCGGGCTGGTGTTCGGTCTGACCCATGAGTACACCGCCTTCGCCACGGTACGGCAGGCGCGGGAGATGGTCCGGGCCGGAGATTTGGGAGCCGTGCGGACTGTGCAGCTGGAGTATGCCCAGGAGTGGCTTTCCACCAGGCTGGAAGAAACCGGTTTCAAGCAGGCGGTATGGCGAACCGACCCGGCCCGCTCGGGACCGGCTGGCAGTCTGGCTGATATCGGCACCCACGCCATCCACTGTGCCCGTTACATTACGGGCCTCGAACTGGAGACAGTGTGCGCGGATCTGACCACCTTTCTGCCGGGGCGGCTGTTGGACGACAACGCCCAAGTGCTGTTGCGGTACGAAGGCGGTGTGCGAGGAATGCTGTGGGCCAGTCAATGTGCGCCCGGCACGGAGAATGATCTGAAAGTCCGCATCTTTGGCGAGACAGGGAGTCTCACCTGGCAACTGCGCTGGCCCAACGAATTGTCGTACAGTCCCCTGGATGGTCCCCATCGGGTATTCAGTCGCGGCCGCGGGGAGATGCACCCGCTGGCCCAACATTCCAGTCATCTGCCCGCAGGGCACCCCGAAGGTCTGCACGACGCTTTCGCCATCACCTATCGCGACATTGCCGATGCGATCGTAGAGCGGCGTCACGGTATTGAGGCCGATCCGCTCTCAAAGACGTATCCCGACGTGGAGTCCGGGGCTCGCATGATGAAGTTCATCGAAGCCTGCGTCGAGTCCAGCCGCAGCGGAGGGGTGTGGACCAGCGCGGCACTGCAGATCTGATCCCGATGAGTAGAGTCTACTGTCCGCCCCCCTCCGGAATCGGCCAGGCCCAGCCGGCGCTGAAGCCACCATCCACGTAGATCGTCTGGCCCGTCATGAACTCTGCGGCCGATGATGCCAGGAAAAGTGCGGCGCCCACCATATCCTCAGGAACGCCCATCCGGCGTTGCGGAATATTGGCCATCCCCCAGGCGTGAACGTCCTGGTTGGACCAGAGCTTCTGCGTGAGATCGGTCAGGATGAAACCCGGAGCGATTCCGTTGACGCGAACTCCGCTCGGTCCCCATTCCAAGGCCAGTCCGCGCGTCATGTGGGCGAGGGCCACCTTGCTCATCGCATACGGCAGGATATGCTTGAGGGGTCGATCGCTACTGACCGAGGCGATGTTGATCTGACAACCCGAACCCCGCTCGACCATGTGTCTGCCCACTGCCCGGGAGAGAAAGAACGAGCCCTTCAGGTTGATATCCAGAACAGAATCGTAATCGTCTTCGGTGATCTCCAGCGCCGGCTTGCGGCGATTCACTCCAGCCACATTGATCAGAGTGTCGATGTGACCAAACTCGGTGAGCACCCAGTCCACAAGACGGTTGATATCGGCGGGCCTGGCCACGTCACAGACAACAGGCGCGACGGGCGACTCCTCGGTGCCAATTTCGCCGGCCGCCTGCTGGAGGGTCCCGGCATCTCGCCCGGTGATGATCACTCTGGCCTTTCGCTGGGCGAATCCGGCGGCAATGGCCCGGCCGATCCCGCGGCTTGCCCCCGAGACCAGCGTGACTTGATGTGCAACGGAAAAGAGCTTGTCAGTCATTCCAGAACCGTTCACCCGGTACCAGCTGCGAGCGCAAATAGTCCTCGTCGGGCTCGAAACCCAGCCCCGGCCCGTCAGGTACTTTCAGGTATCCCTTCTGCACTATCGGCGGACTCGTGGTCGACATTTTCTCAATGCGGCGTGTGGAGCTTCCCAGAGCGCTTTCGGACCGGTAAAAGTTGTGGATCGCCGAACCAAAATGAGCGCTTGCAAAGGTCAGAACGAGGCTTCCCACGTTGTGGAGAGCCACCGGGATCCGGCTGAGCTGAGCGTAGTCGGAAATCTTTCTGGTGCCCGTTAGCCCGCCGGCAAACGCGACATCCGGATGAAGGATATCCACTGCCTGCGAATCGAGAAAGGGTTTGAACTCCCCGACCAGCTCGAGCTTCTCCCCGGTCATTATCGGCAAACGAGTTGACTGCTTGAGTGCCATCCACGCGTCGGAGAACTCAATGTTCAGGGGGTCTTCATAGAACAGGGGCTGGTAAGGTTCGATCACTCTTGCCACTTCGATGGCACTGGGCGTGTCGAGTTCTCCGTGGCAATGAAGCGCGATCTCAAGGTCCTCCCCCACGGCCTGGTACACGTTCTCGAACGCTCGCGCCACTTTTCGAAGTTGTCCCCTGTCCAGTGTGACCGTGTACAGGCCTTCCGGAATTCCAACAATCGAGTGGATATCCATCTTGAAGGCGGTAAACCCCTCCGGCATGTTTCTGGCATGCTGGACCCACTCTCGGCAGGAACCCGGATCGAGGGGATCGAGACCCGTGGTATGCGAATACATCCGGATGGAGTCGCGGAATGGACCGCCCAGCAGCACGTTCACCGGCAGTCCGGTGATTTTTCCGGCCAGGTCCCAGAGGGCAATATCGATGCCGCTGACAGTCGGGATGTGCGGCCTGTAGACATGCATCAGAGAAACCATGTCATGAAAGTGGCGCTCTATGGCCAGAGGATCTTTCCCAATCAGCAGCCCCAGGTCAGCCATCGCCTCAATGCGTGCCCGCGCCATGGGCCCTGTGGCTCCTGCTTCTCCGTAACCCGCGAAACCCTGGTCGGTCTCAATTTTGATCAGGCAGTTCCCTGCGATGTTCTTGATCTGCATCGCCTTGATTGCCGTGATTTTCACTTTTTCGCGGAAGGGGTGTGCCAGCGCTTGATAGTGAGCCATCCAGGCCCCGACCGGCAACAGCAACGCCGTGCGAAGCCATTCACGGCGGGTGGGTCTGTGCCAAAGATTCATGGATTATCCTCCGTCCTCAGGGTATTGCGAGTTCCTGTGGAGCAGTTTCAGCAAAGCGAGATAGAGTCGATCTCGCTCCTCAGTTTCCCGTTCCCGCTCTGCTGCAGAGTATTCGAAGATTCCGTGCTCAGACTTGATCCCGTAGCCGCCGCCATCGACTATCTCCCTGATCAGAGGAGGCACCTCGGCGTCGGAACGCATATGGGGAAGCAAGTTTTCATAGACGCGCCGGGTCACGTCCAGGCCGGCGAAGTCATTGATGCGCAAAGGGCCCAGGGCAGCCATCCGAAAACCCATACTCCCCCGGATGGCCCGATCGATTTCTGCGGCGCTGGCTATGCCCCGATCGAGCAGGTCCCAGACTTCTCGATACATGGCGATCTGGACCCGGTTGACCAGGAAACCGGGGATTTCCCGGTCGATTCTCACGGCCATCTTTCCAATTCTCTGCAACAGATCGTAGGTCGTCTTGGTAGTCTGCTCTGTGGTTTGCCGGCCGGGAACGACCTCTACAACAGGCACGATATGAGGAGGGTTGAACCAGTGCGTGAGAATGGCCCGATCGGGATGTTGCATGGCGGCGGAGGATTCGCTGATCACGTAGCTGGAACTGTTACTGGCCAGAATCGTATCCCTGCTTACGGTCGATTCGAGCCGCGCCAACAATTCCTGTTTGGTCACGAGATCTTCCACAATCGCCTCGGTCACGAACTGAGAGTCGCCGACCGCTTCCTCTTCGGTCCTGCATACCACGAGGTGATCCAGGGCTGGATCTACACCGGCCGGATCCACAACCTCCGCTTTGGCCATCCGCAGGAGATTGCCTTGCACCCGTTGCAGAAGGGACTGGCGCGTTTCTTCGTCCTGATCGAAGCAGCGAACCTCGTGTCCGGCCATGGCAAATTGCTGGGCTATGCCATGACCCATGGTGCCCAGGCCCAGAACTGCAACGGTTCGTATGGAGTCAGTATCCATGACTTCTACAGATCCGACCGAATGAGATCCTCCCTTGCGGGCCTCGCGTAATTCATGGGGGCAACAATATAGGAGGTGTAATATGATTCTCAACCGCAAAGGGACTCGAAACGACACCGGAGATGACTTCATGCCCAGGATGACGGGAGCTCAGTTTATTGCCGAGACGGTGCAGGGATTCGGCATTACCCACGTGTTTTTCATGCCCGTATTCTCACCCAGAACGCTCATGGAGATGGAAAAGCGTGGGATTCACCGAATCATGACCCACAGCGAGAAAGCAGCCGCCTATATGGCCGATGGATATGCCCGTATTCGCAGGGCTCCCGGGGTCTGTTTGGCACAATCGGTGGGAGCCTTGAATCTGGCAGCCGGGCTGCAAGATGCCTTTCTGGCCGGCTCCCCGGTCATTTCCATGACCGGGCGCAGAAGACAGATCAGTCTCTATCGAAACGCCTATCAGGAAGTGGATCACACGAATCCCTTTAGTGCAGTGACCAAGTACAACGTGCTGGTGTCGGCGTTGGAACAGCTCCCTCTTTTCCTCAGGCAGGCCTTCCGGGAAGCCGTGTCCGGGACCCCGGGGCCGGTGCACCTGGATCTGGGGAACATCTTCGGGCACGTGGTTACGGAGGCCGAAGCCGAGCTGGAGGTGGTGGTGGAGAAGCCCTTCACCGGCATCCCGCCTTTCCGTCCCGAGCCTGAAGACGAGAAAGTAAGGGAGGCGCTTGCGGCGATTGCCCGGGCCCGGAGGCCTGTTCTCGTCGCCGGCGGTGGAGTTACCCTTTCCGGTGCCCGTCTGGAACTGGTCAAACTGGCAGAGAAACTTTCTCTTCCCGTGGCTACGTCTCTCAACGCCAAAGCGGCGATTCCCTACGACCACCCCCTGTCGGTGGGTGTGTGTGGCCAATATTCACGCTGGTGTGCCAACCGCGTGGTGGCGGAGGCGGATCTGGTGGTTTACGTAGGCAGCCGCACGGGAAGTATGACGACCTACGAATGGCAGGTGCCTCCACCCGGGACCCCCGTGATCCAGATCGATGTCGAGCCCTCCGAGCTGGGACGGACTTACCCGACCAGGGTGGCCATTCAAGCAGACGCGCGCGCGGCCCTGCGCAAGCTGATTGAGGCCGCAGCCCCATCCGATAGGTCCGATTGGGTGGGACGGGCCCGGCAGCTGGTAAGAGACTGGCGCGAAGAAGTGGCTCCCCTGGTCAACTCGGACGCTTCACCGGTGCGCCCGGAGCGACTCTGTAGAGAGTTGACCGAGTACCTGCCGGCGGATGCCGTGCTTGTTTCCGACACCGGTCATTCGGGCATCTGGACGGGAGCGATGATCGATTTGAAGCATCCCGAACAAGATTATCTACGTTGCGCCGGATCGCTGGGATGGGGTTTTCCCGCGGCCCTGGGAGTTCAGTGCGCGGTGCCGGATAGGCCGGTTCTCTGCTTTACCGGAGATGGGGGGATCTGGTACCACTTGGCAGAGCTGGAAACCGCGCTGAGACATGGGATCAACACGGTCACCGTCATCAACAACAATCATTCGTTGAACCAGGAAAAGCACCTGAACGAGAGCACTTACGGAGCCCAGACTCCAGGCTCGGATGCACTCTGGCACCTGCTGGATGTGGATTTTGCAAGAGTCGCGGAAGCGATGGGCTGTTTCGGAGTCCGAGTTGAGCGACCGGACGCCATTCAGAGCGCTCTCGATCAGGCTTTCGCTTCGGGGAAACCTGCCGTCGTCGACGTGAAGACGCACATCGATGGAATTGCCCCGGAGGCCTGGAGCCCCTAGCAGTCGGCTCTATTCGATGGGTTCTCGAATCTCGATGCGCTGATTGAGCTGCGGGCTGGCGACCTCCTGGTGGGCACCGCTGGGCCACCACACTTCGAGAGAGTCGACTCGCGTCCGCCTGCCCAGACCGAACGTGACGAGATAGGGGTTGGTGGAGCCGAAACCCTCGCTTCCCTTCACCTCTCGATAGATCTGCTCATCTCCGATACGGGCGACAAGGGAAGCCCCGATACCCTGCCGATTGCTGCGAGAACCGACCAGTTCGACCTGGAGCCAGTGGTTCCTGTTGCCTTTTTCGTTACGATAAAAAGCGTTCTCCCACATGTCTCCGGGATCCGCCGCCCCAATTTGGACATAGACGTCCAGATCACCATCCGAATCGTGATCCACAAAGGTGACGCCGTGGCCTTTGCCAATGTGGCCGAGACTGGAGAACATCGTCAAATCGGAAAAGGTGCCATCCCCGTTGTTTCGAAAGAAGCGGTTCGGCTCCAGACGCACGAGCTGGGGGTCTCCCGTGCCGAAGAAAATGTCCACGTAACCGTCGTTGTCCAGATCGGCCACACCTCCTCCCATGCTTCCGACTGGATAAAAGAGCCGGGACTCGAAGGTTGCGTCGGTGAAGGTGCCGTCCCGTTTGTTGCGGAACAGACGCGGGCCTTCGGGATGGATCTCCTGAGAGGAGGCGACGGAATAGGAGTCACTCAATCCCTCCAGGACCGCGGACCAGGGAGCCAGACTCATGGCCAGAATATCGGGGAAGGCGTCATTGTTGTAGTCGACAAAGAAGCACACAAACCCGGCGTGCATGGGCTGTGTTACGCCGGCGGAATCGGCGACTTCCCGAAACCTGAGATCGCCCTCGTTACGATAAAGACGGTTCGGTGCCGGGGCCCATCCATTGACAAACAGGTCGAGGTCCCCGTCACGGTCATAATCTCCGAGAGCCATTCCAATGGTCCCGAACTCGGGGGGCTCAAATATTCCGGCCTGGCGGGTCACATTGGTGAACTGCCGGTTGCCGTTGTTCTGATAGACCTGGGTGGTCGAGCCCTCTCTTAGAACTCCATTGGCCACCACCAGATCGAGATCACCATCATTGTCGAGATCACCCCACAGGGAGACGAATCCCGAGCCCGGATCAGCCACCCCGGCTTCCTTGGACACGTCGGTGAAGGTTCCGTCTCCCTGGTTGCGGAAGAGCCGATTGGGCATGGGCCCGCTCCAGCCGTTGAGGCACAGGTAAATATCCAGCCATCCATCGTTGTCGTAGTCCACAACGTTCAGGCTGTAGCCCGACGGAACCCCGGCCAGGCCTACCTCACCGGTCACTTCGACAAATCGGGCCCCGTCGTTACGGTAGAGGCCGATGAAAGTGTCGCGTCCAGCCAGAACCAAATCGAGATCTCCGTCGCCGTCGAAATCACCCCAGGCACAGGGTCCGTGACCGTCCATCCGGTTCACTCCCAGTTCCGACGCGATATTGGTGAACTCCAGCAGCGGAGGATCAGATGGGTCGACTCTCTCGTCGCGGAGTGGAAAACGGTGTGAATCGGGAATATTCGGAGCGGCGGCTCCCAGACGATCGGCTGTCACTTTCAGCAGCCATAGATCAACAGGATTGACCTGAATCTCGATCGCTTGAAGAAAAGCGCTCATGGCTTCCCGATAACTGCCGGTTCTGTAAAAGGCGCTGCCAACACCTCGAAAAACCTCTATTCTCTCGGGCGGCGCCAGAGGACGGCGCAGGGCAGAACGATAGGTGTGAAGCGACTGAACGTGGTCTCCACGTTTGGCCTGGACTTTCCCCAGGAGTAAGAGCCCACGTTCTTCGTCAGTGGTAAAGGGGAGAGCCTGCTGGAGAAAATCGTCCAGGACCGAGGCGGCCCGATCCAGACCGATCAGCGAGTGATGCGGTACTCGAGCTTCGCTCTCCACGAAAAACCTGGCCGCCGTCAAGCCCATCCAGGCAGCCAGGTCGAGCTGAAAATCGGGAAAATAGGGTTGGATCGAAAGAACCCTTTGAGCCAGCAAGTACGCCTGGTTGGGATCATAGTAGATGTTGCCTCTCCCCCTGTGTACGGAATGCTTCATGTGAAGCGCCGCCAGGTGAGCAGGGTCGATTTGCAGAGCCTTCTCCAGTCCTTCAACGACCTGCCGTAACGATATGCCTGCTTCTCTGGCACTTCGCGACTGGTTGAAATCGATCATGTGGCTTCTGGACATCTGATAGAAAATGTCAGCGCTGGTTGTGTCCGCGGCCAAACACTTGCGCAACTCGTCCCGGGCCTCCACGGTACGATCCTGCCGAAGTAGTTCCAGCGACCGGTCGTATTCCTGGCGGCAGGACTGGGCCGGCCCGCCCTGGCCGGCGATAGCTACTCCGGTCATCAAAACAAAGAAGCCGGGAAGGAAACGAGTCACTCTGGGTTGTATTCGCATGGCTGGTTGGGACTCCTGATCGACCCCGTGAATTGTATCAACGACCGCCTCGGTGCTGCTCGAGACAACGTTGCAAATTGTAACGGGCCTGTTCCATGCCGGGTTCGAGGCGCAGGGCCGTGGAAAAGTGTTCAGTGGCCTCGTCGAGCTCGCCAAGGTGACAGAGAATCACTCCCAGATCGTGATGGGCGGGTGCGAAATCCGGCTTCAGGCGAATCGCCGTGCTCAGGTGTTGAGCTGCCTCAGGGAGATCTCCAGTCTGAGAATAGACCAGGGCCAGGTTGTAGTGGGCTTCAGTATAGCCGGGCTCGATTTCAACGGCTCTCGAGAAATGGGGGATGGCCGAGTCGGGCTCCCCCTGGCCCAGTAGTGCCAGCGCCAGGTTGTTGTGAGCCCTGGCAAAGCCTGGTCTGATGCTCACAGCCTCGGAAAAACTTGCCCTTGCGTCCTCCAGGGCTCCTGCTGCGGCCAGGGCGATACCCAGATTATTGTGAGCCTCCTCGTAGTCGGGATCGAGTCTCAGCGCCAGCCGATACTGCTCCATGGCTTCTCTCATTTTTCCCTGCTCCGCCAGTATCAGCCCCAGGTTGTTGCGAGCCTCCACGTCCCTGGGCTCGATTCGCAGTGCTTCCGAGCAGTGGCTGAAGGCTTCATCCAGATTCCCCAGAGCCAGCAGAGCCGCCCCCAGGTTGTTGTGAGCTTCGGGGTAATCGGGGTTGAGGCGCAGGGCCTCTGAATAGGAGGCCAGGGCTGCTTCCGTTTTTCCCGAGTCAAGCTGTGCCAGGCCCAGGTTGTTGTGAGCTTCCTCGACATCGGACCGCACCTTCAGAAACCTCCTCAGAAATACTTCTGCAACATCCGGGATCTCCCGGGCCAGCAACACCTGACTCAAAGAAAGAAGGGGGTCCACCTGGTCGGGGCGCAGGCGCAGCGCCTCATCCACCTGGACTTCAACTCGGCGCAGCTGCCTGGGGTCCCGGCCGTGGACCCAGATCAGCGCGCGGGCCAATGAATGCCGGGCATCGGCGTCTGCAGGATCGGATTCCACCGCCCGGCGACTGAAACGAAGCATTTCCTCGAAGCGACGGGCTCGTTCTGCCGTGGAGGCCAGTTTCAACAGAGACGTGGACAGACGGGAGAGGCGGTTGAGGCCCTCCACGTAGGGATCCTGATCGGAAAAGGAGGTCACCAGGTTGACCTGATCCAGGATCTGTTCCTGCTCGGCTGCCCGATCCGCGTGTCCCAGTTCACGATAGGCCCGGGCCAGCATCTGGTGGGACTGACGCAGGCGGGGATGACTCTGGAGCAGAGGCTCGAGGCTGTGCCGTGCAAGTGGCCAGTTGTGGAGATCGGAAGCAACCCGGGCCAGGCCCAGTGCAGCCGCTACCGAAGACGGGTTCACTTCCAGGACCTGTGCATAGAGACGCGATGCCTGCTCCAGATTTCCGCGCTTGAGGGCGGCGCTTGCCAGTTTCAGCCTGGCAGCCGGGTGGGCGGGATCGATTTCCAGCGTTTTTCCGAGCAGGCGCTCCAGCGCATCCATTTCCCCCAGCTCTTCTTCCAGCAGAGCTTCGTAGTACCGCCAGTCGGCGTTTCCTGGCTCCAGCCTGCCCGCCAGCTCATAGGCTTTTCTGGCCTCCCCGAAAAAGTGGTTCGCGTGGTAGGCCATGGCCAGCTCGCCCACCGTCCTCGCCGAATCGGGAGACGCTCTGGCCCGAGCGTCCTTCTCTACAATGAATCCCCGGAGAGAGGGACCGGCCTGGCTGAGGTCTGCCAGGGCGGGAAAGTCTTCCGGCAGGCCCAGATCCGTGAGCCTGTCCAGGAGCAACCAGCCCAGGACTGCCACCAGAGCCAACGACAGGACGGCCAGCAGCGCCTTTCCCGGCGGCCGGTGGGTGGTCGGTGGGGCAGAAGCGGGGGGCTCCGCTTTCGAGTCTGCCGCCTGTTTTCGACGTCGTCCTTTTCGCCCCACCGAAAAGCCCTACGGATAGACCGAGAGTTCCAGGTAGGAGGCTCGTCCAGAGTCGTGGTGGATGGTATTGTCCGCCACACGCCAGAGCCGATCGTTAGGATCTCCTGTGTTGCGATTGATGTCGAAGTTGGGAAAGTTACTGCTGGTGATGTAGATCTGGATCCGATGATTGGCCTTGAACAGGTTGGCCAGCGGCTCGAGCGGGATCTCGATGCGGTAGATTCGCCCCGGCTCCATGAGAGCGGGGTCTTCAAAGCTGTCGCGATAGCGAGCCCGCAGGATTCCCTCCGAAGCCGGAAATCCGTATCCGTTCGGATAGTCCGTGCTGGAGGGATAGACATCCACCAGCTTGACATAGAAGTCGGTATCGGGAGCGTCCGAGGAGACCCACAGCACTACTTTGGCATCTCCCGTAATTCGAACATCCTCCTTTAAGGGCGGGGTCTGGAACACCACGACGTCGGGACGGGAGGTAATCGGCATTCCCGGGACACCGTGACCCGGAAGGGTTTCCAGCTCGATCTGGTCGCGAGGTCCCATGCCTTTAAAACCCGTCTCCAAGGCCGGTCCGTAGGCGATAATGCAGCGCCCGTTGCTGGACACCGTATTCTTCGGGTCGTAAGTGTAAGTGGTGGAAGACTCGGACTGGCGGGGAGGCTGGCCTGAGAGCTTTCCGTCGCCGTGAAGAAAGAACTTCCGAGATTCTGCCCCTCGAGGCGGCCAGGCATCGGTGTCGTGCCATTCCCCACCGTGACTGAGGGTTCCGTCGGGGAGGCGGGCTCCGTCTCCTCCGCCCATCACGAAGATCTTGGCCGTAGCCCCCAGATCCACGTCAGGATCGTCTTTCATCCACTTGTTGAACCATTCCAGCTCCATCTGAAAGAAGTCGTCATAGGAGTCGACGCCCCCTCCCTTGTTGCCGAAGCTGATGTCACCCTGGATGGTGTCGAAGTTGTTGTGAGTCCAGGGCCCGATCAGAAGATACTGATTCTCACGGCCCATCTTCACCATCTTCTGGTAGCCGTCGCTGATGGTCTTAGGATACCAGTCGAACCAGCCCACCACCCACAGGATCGGAATCTCCGGGTAGAACTCAAAGAACTCGTCCATGCCCAGGCCGGGCTGTCTCCAGAAATCGTTGTAATCGTAGTTTTCGAAATAGAGCTTGAAGGCGGAGTCTTCATACTGGGGCGCCAGACTCAGCGGTGTCTGGCCCCGGCGCCAGGGAATACGGGCAGCCCAGTCCAGGAAACCTTGTCCGGTGCGCATGGGATTAATGGCCTCGGCAATGGCAGGGTCTTTCTGGGCCTCCTGACTGGTCGTGGCCACGGCCAGAATCCACTGCAAAAGTCCCAGATGCAAGGCGCCTCCGTAGCGCTGGCTGTAGTGATAGCCGTTGATCGGTCCTTCCATGGGAATCATAGTCACCAGGCTGGGCGGCCTCTGGGTAGCCAACTGGAACTGCACCCAGGCCATGTAGGAGACCCCGTAGGTTCCTACCTTCCCGTTACTGTTCGGGTGGCGGGCCAGCCACTCCACAGTGTCGTATCCGTCTTCCGGCTCGTCGACCAAGGGGTGGAAGACCCCATTTGAGTTGAAGCGGCCGCGACAATCCTGGATGACGGAAACGTAGCCGTGGCGTGCGAAAAAGGTGGCGGCGCCCTTGTAGAAGTTCGGTTCCTTGTTGTAAGGCGTTCTCTGCAGGACCACGGGAAATTTCTGGGCCGCCGGCTGGCCGTTCTCGGAGGCGGGAAGATAGATGTCCGTGGCCAGCTCGACCCCGTCCCGCATGGGAACCATCACATCCTTCAGAACGGCTACCTGCCAGGTTTTCTGTTCAGCAGCGACTGTCGAAGTCAGTAAAGTCCCACAGCATGCAAGTGCCATCCAGAACGTGGTGTTACGAAATACTCTCATTCTTAGACCTCCTTAGTACTCCACCCGACCGGAGTCGGTCTGTCTCAGCTACATCAATCGAGCCTTCCGTTCCGATCACAACAGCGTACCTCTCCCGGGCTCGACCGAGGCTGATTCTGCCCTCCCTGACGTCCTGCAGAACCAGCTCGGGATCCCGCTTGAAGGGAGGACCGTAGCCCCCACCCCCGCAGGTTTCCAAGCGTACCACTTGTTCCTCTTCGAGGCGGACCGTCGCTTTCGACGCGAGCTTCCCTTCCTCCCCATTCAAGATCAGGCTGTAACGGGCCAGTTCGCCCTCCTCTCCGCCGAAGAGCCCGTGAGGCGGGAACCTGGCCCGGTCGGCCAGCGTGGTAAAAACCGGCTCGTGACCGGGAAAGAGATACTCCCGGCACAGACCCAGGCCACCCCGAAACTGTCCCGGACCCTCCGAGTCGGGGATCAGGTTATAGCGCGTGATCCGAACCGGGTAGTTGAGCTCGGTCTCCTCGATGGGCGCGTTCTGGGTGTTCTGAATGTGAGTCTGTACCGCATCCGGTCCGTCCGAACCGCTGCGACCTCCGTATCCTCCCGCCAGGGTCTCGTAGTACGAGTAATATTCTCCCGTGCGGGGATGCTCCCCCCCAAAACCCACCTGGCAGATCATGCCTTTGGTTCCGGCTGGAACCGCATCCGGCAGAGCTTCGGACAGGGCCTGGAACAGAATCTCGCAAAGACGCACGGAGACTTCCCAGCCGCCCACGATGGCTCCCGGGTGGCGAGGATTCAGCGCCGATCCCTCGGGCGCAATCACCCGGATCGGCTGGTAAAAACCTTCGTTGACCGGAATGTCCGGATCCACCAGGCATTTCAGGACGTAGACACAGGCCGTGAAGGTCTGGGTCAGATTGCAGTTCATGGGTGCCCAGCGCTGCTCGTCCGTGCCTGTGAAGTCAAAGGTGACGGTTTCCCCGTCCAGGGTCACCCGGGCCTTCAAATGCACCGGCTGGTCGGTGATCCCGTCGTCGTCCAGCCGCCCTTCCGCCTGATAGCTCCCCCGAGGCAGCTTCTCGATCTCGCTGCGCGTGCGCTCTTCCGTGTACTCGAGCAGCCGCTGGATGTAGAAATCCAGCTTTTCGATTCCGTAGCGCTCCACCAGGGACGAGAGGCGCCGCATCCCCAGGTTGTTGGCCGAGATCTGGGCCCGCAGGTCTCCCGCCACCTCCCGCTTGGCCCGTACATTGGCCAGAATCATCTTCCAGATGTCGTGATCGATTTCATCTCCGCAAAGCAGCTTCACCACGGGCAGGATAATTCCCTCCTGGTAGATCTCCCGGAAAGCCCCGATGCTGGCCGGAGCTCCTCCTCCGACGTCCACGTGGTGGCAGGTATTGGAGACGTAGCCCAGCAATTGACCCCCGTGAAAGAAGGGGGCAATCAGAAAGATATCGTTGAGGTGGCTGGCCTGCCGGTGGGGGTCATTCACCAGCAGCATGTCTCCGGGGTGCAGGTTCTCGGCTCCATACTCGGCCACGGCCCGGGGAACCAGCCGGCCGATCGTCACCAGATGAGCGGGCTGGCAGAAGGCCTGGGCCACCATGCGGCCCTGGCGGTCCACAAAGGCGCAGGAGTAATCCAGCCGGGTCTTGATGTTGGTCGAATAGGCAGTCCGCTGCAAAGAGACCGACATCTCCTCGGTGGCCTCCACCAGGGCGTTACGGATCACCTCGAAAAGGACAGGGTCTATTCTCTCTGGCACTAACGACTCACCTCACCTCGCACGATTCATCTGCCGACGTTACCAAAGTACAGCAACTTACACCAGTGTGGGGCCTCAGGGCATTGTGGGAGGGGCCTCAGGCCGCGACCGCCGGGCAGTAACGTTCAGGATTGCAGGGTCGCCGCCCAAGGTGCCTCCCACATT
Organism: Acidobacteriota bacterium; assembly: GCA_965248635.1. GTDB lineage: Bacteria > Acidobacteriota > UBA6911 > RPQK01 > CBDAPI01 > CBDAPI01. The sequence goes on from OZ252114.1 coordinate 4,008,285, forward strand.
GGCCCGGATCATGCACCAATTGTCTGCAGTAGATCTGGGCTAGTTGCTCGTCTCGATCCAGATGGGGCTGGACCAGGCCATGACCACTCGTTCGTCCACCAGGTTTCGCTGCCGGAGGCGAACATAGTAAAAAGAATGATCGGCGAAATCCGTGTCCACCGCCGTTTCTTTCAGGTACGGTTCACCCGGCGCCCAGCTCCTCAAGACCTGGTAGCGGCGCATCCTCTTGTCGAAAGCCGCAATCTCGACCCAGGCCAGATCATCGGTACCGCAGGTTTCCACCTCAATGGTGGGTGGCCTGTCACAAACCACTGTTTCTCCGGGCAAGTGTCCGTTGACTCGGAAGTCCAGGTAGATTCTTTGTCCGGTGGTGGCGTACGTCCGTTTCTGGAGCAAACCCTTGAAGACCGACTCCCGGTCCAGTCTTTCGGCCCAGACGGCTGCCAGCCCCCAGTAGGGTTGGCCCGGTCGGGCGGTGTGATCGTCGGAAGCAGCAATGGTTCCCATTTTCAGATCCGCGGCCCAGGCATCGCGGGCGTAGTGGGGACCCTCGGCACTGTTGGAGATGGGAATCATACCCCGATGCGCCTCGGGCATCGAGGGGCTCCCGATCGGGTAAGTCCCGTAAGGGGGAATCCCGGCAACCCGGTCGTAGCTGAGCGGATGTTCGGGATCATAGAGTTCACTTTGTCCGTGTACGGAAAAGATCTCGAACAGGGGGCGGAGAGGATGGTCTTTTTCCCATCTGCCGGCTGCCCAGTGGACGCCCGTGTGGTGGGGGACGGTAAAGGCACGGTGCGAGGACAGTCGCCGCCACAGCTCCTCCAGAGTTTTGACTTCGTGTTTTCGATAGATGGGGGCTTCGTCACTGTCAAAGTAAACGTTGTGGTGGGCGTAGGGGGCGGGCAGGGAGCATTCGTAAGCCAGCAGCGTGACGAAGCTTCCGGGCTGGTAGAAAGACCGGACCCGATCCTGAATCAACTGCCACTCGCGGTCCGTGATCCCGTGGTCATTGCGATCCCCTGTGGAATGCTCGGAGGAGGCGAAAAAGTCCAGGTTCGCGTGGTCGCGGGCAAAGCCGAAAGAGTCCAGCCCCATAGCGTCCTTGCTCAGGGCTGAATGGGAATGCAGATCGCCCCACAACAGCCTCAGCTCCGGTTCCCGTGACGTCACCAGGATCGGGTTGGAGCGGTAAAATCCGATTTTGTCGTTGCCGATCTGCACTGTCTGAAAACCGGGCGTTTCGAAGCGCACGGTGCCCTGCCACACCTCACCTGGGCTGGCCGCTAGACTTCTACCTTGAATAGAAGAATCCGAGGAACGAAGCTCCAGGCCGGCCAGCAGCGGTGCGGGGTTCCCCAGACGGTCGCGACCGCCGGCGTGAACTTCGACAGGTTGCTCGAGCTTTGCCTGTGAGGGCAGCGTCACCAGGATTTTCCAGAGGGGGTCGGATTCCGTAGTAATCTCGGGTGATTTCTCGAGAGGCTTCCAGCCACCATCTCCGTCATCGACGGACACGGGGAAAGAAATGGTCTCCACCAGGCGGGAGGAACGAATCGGCCTGGTCGCTGTACCGTACTCGAGGGTAATGCCTCGACCGCCTGACAGCTCTCCCGACAGGAGGGTGAGGATGACTCTTCGATCGAAGCGATGGTAGGTTCCGTCAAAATGTTCGGCCACCAGGTCGATCTTCCAGCGTTCCTGTTCTTCCGGGGGCAGAATCCGAAAGTGCTGCGCCAGCTCTTCGGTTGGTACCGTGGTGACCGGAACCAGTTTCCCGTCCCGCTCGACGGGATGAAGGGCATGCCAGGTCCAGCTCCCGGGAAGAGCCACGCTGATTCGGTTTCCGGCCAGCAGCTGACCCTTCACGGCCGTGATTTCAAAGAGAAGCCGGCCCGGCACATTGACACGCCAATGGCGGGGCGTCGCCTCCACGGAAAGCTCAACGTCAGCTGCCCGGGCTTGGCCCGCAAGAAGCAGGGCCAGGATGACGGGACTGGCAAGAATGCACCTCATAGTGATCCGCATGTTAGCAGTCGCTGGTGGGTCGGGCAACGGTCACCAACAGGTTCTCCAGGTTGTCTCAGTACGGCTGGACGACACGTTCATACCAGGACCGATAGAGGGTATCCATCTCCTTGACCCGTTGCGGAGACCGAGGGGCGATATCGTGAACTTCGGTTCGGTCGGCCTCCATATCGTAGAGCTGCCAGGGCTGACCCTCCCGTCCCACCAGTTTCCATTTGCCTTTTCGAACGGCCCGGTGCCCCCGATACTCCCAGAAAAGAGTGCGTAGACCCGCTTCTTTTTCCCCCTTCAGCACCGGGATCAGACTCATCCCCTCCAGAGGCAGCAGCTTCCTGCCCCGGAACCGGCCCGAGTATTCAACACCCGCTGCTTCCAGGAAGGTAGGAACAATGTCGATGATATGGCCTGTCTGGGAAGTGACGGTGCCCGCGGGCGTGTTTCCGGGCCAGCGCACGATGAGCGGTGTAGAGATGCCGCCTTCAAAGTTGGTCGTCTTGAAGTTACGAAAAGGGGCATTGCTCACATTGGCCCACTCGGGCCCATAGGAGGCGAAGGTGTCTGCCGGACCAGGAGTGATTGCGGGATTGTTGCCGACTCGCATTTCCACGCCATCCATGCGCCATCGATTTCCCTTCTCGTCACGCTCGTTCAACTTCCAGACTTGAAAGAGGGAATCCCCTTCCGCCGAGGCCCCGTTATCGGAGAGAAACAGAATCAGGGTTTCGTTCTGGACCCCGGCCTCGTCGAGTGCCAGCAGGATTCGTCCGACATTGCGGTCGAGCGAAGTAATCTGGGCCGCGTAGACGGCCATGCGCTCTGCCTGCCAGTCCTTGTGGGCGGCTTCTTTCCAGCCAGGAACCTGGGGGTGGCGGGGACTCAATTTCCACCGATCCTCAATCAATCCGAGTTGGCGAAGCCGTTTCTGGCGCCCGGCCCGGATCTCGTCCCACCCGACTCGATAAACCTCCCGGTGGAGGGCGATGTCCGCCGGCCGGGCATGCAGCGGCCAGTGAGCAGCCATGTAGGAAACGTACAGAAAAAAAGGACTCTCCTGGGCGGCTGCCTCGGCCAGGAACTGCAGGGCGTAATCGGTCAGTGCATCGGTATTGTAGAAGTCAGCCGGCAAGTCGAAGGGTTCGGTGTTGAGGTACCACTGAAGGGTACGGACAGCACTGAAATAGCTGCCGGGTCCGTCCTCCCCAAAACCAAAACTGAAATGGAGATCAAAGCCCCTTGACCGGCTCAACTCGGGCTGGCGCCAGATTCCCGTCATCATCGGATTGCCGACCATCATGGTCGTATAACCAGCCTGCTGAAGGAGTTCTGCAATGGTGGCGCCGTTGTCGTTTCGAATCATCGACCGGTGGATGCCCGACTGGTGGTGGTACAGCCCGGTCAGGAGCGTCGCGCGGGTGGGCGCGCACTTGGCGTCGTTGTAGAAGTGGGAGAAGCGGAGACCCCCCTGCGCCAGGCTGTCGATGCTGGGTGTGCCGATCTCTCCGCCGTAGCAACTCAGATCCGAATATCCCATGTCGTCGGCCAGGATGAGGACCAGATTGGGCCGCCGGTCAGCTCCTTCCTCTCCCTGTGCGAAACCCATCATCATGGAAAGGGAGAGGCCGCACAGGCTCATTCGCGACAGTGTGGTTGGTTGCATGATAAGTGCCCTTGGATCCCCACAGACTCACTCACATCTTCCTGCAGTCAAAGACCCGCAGGATCTACCTGGTGACTCGATTGCCGCCTCTGCCTTTCTTAATGATTTTGTATAGACCGAACGTCATCAGGGGAAAGATATAAACGAAGAAGAATCCCCAGCTGACCGTACCGTAACCCTTGGCGACGAGTTGGATGAGCCCGAATGTCGACACCGCCACTCCCATCGAAAGAAAGGCAATCGCCACCAGCGGCCTCAGCCAGCGGGGAAGGTCCCGTCCCCGAGCCTGCAGACCCGACTGCAGCCGTTCATTGACCGCATGAATCATTCCCGCACCCGTCTCGACCAAAGTGCCCAATAGTACCACCTGAAACACAACCAGCAGCCAGGGCACTCCGGCCTCGCGCAAGATGAAGACGGCCGGTATCTCCTGAGAGAGGATCCTGGGGTGGTGTCCGACGATCGACATGTAAAAGAGTAATCCAGGGATGATTCCTGTCACTCCGCCGATCACACCGGCACCCAGCGCCTCCCGGCGGCTTCTTACGTGCTTCAAGGTGAACAATACCGCCGGTATTACACCCAGGTTGTAAAGACCGTACTTGAATCCTCCCACGATCCATTGAGAGGATTCGACGGGTGTCGAGAAACTGTTCACGATCTGGGGGCCGAACTTCCGGTAACACTGCACGAAAAAGATCACATAAACCAGGTAGAGAACCAGCGACCAGCCGGAGAGGAATTTCTCGATCATGCCGGTACCCTCGAAGGTGAGAAAACCGACAGTCGCCAGCATGATGGCTACCCCCAGCATGTAAGGGAGGCCGAAGTTGTCGCGCAGTAGGACACCGGCGGTGGAACCGATCACAGCCAGCACCAGGAGCAGAAGGATCAGGTAGAGAATCTCGAAGCTGTACCAGAATCGGCCCAGCAGGCGCATAAAGAAAGTACGGTAGTCCAGGGCACCGTACATCCTTGCGAATTCGAATGACACAGCCAGGACGGCCGACCACATCACCGTCGTGATCAAGATCATCCCCAGCAGCCCCCCCAGCGGCCCATAGGTGAGAAAATACTCCACCATTTCCCGACCGGTCCCGTAGCCTCCGGCGATGATGACCGACTGGAAGGCGATTCCCGGCAGCAGATAGGCTTTGAAAAGAGAGGTGAGACTACGTGGCACGCTGGTTCTGCTCATCAGGCTTCTTGACAGTCATTGAACGACGCTCGGATAATCATCTCAGATTTGTTTTTGAAAGTCCCGTCATCCTTCTGAGGGCGGGACCGCGTTTTTTTGGGGTTCATGATGGACAGAAGGCTTTCCCTCTCTTGAACCCGAATGCCAGCCAGGGGAGGAGTACAACAGTGGCAGAGCAGATTGAAATCGGCGGACTCAAGGTAGACCGGAGATTGCATCATCTGGTGGAAGTCGAGATCGCTCCCGGAACCTGCGTTGAGGTCGACGATTTCTGGGTGTCACTCGCCGCCATTGTTGAAGATCTGGGTCCCAGGAACAAGGAACTGCTGGAGCAGCGAGATGCTCGGCAGAGACTGATCGACGAGTGGTGTCTGGCTCGCCAGGGTAAACCCTTCGAGCAGGCTGAATATCGCACCTTCCTGCTCGAAATCGGGTATCTGCTCCCGGAGGGTGGTGATTTTCGGGTGAGCACGGCCGGCGTGGACCCTGAAATCGCAGAAATATCCGGTCCCCAGCTGGTCGTGCCGGTCGACAATGCCCGCTATGCGCTCAACGCCGCGAACGCCCGCTGGGGCAGTCTCTACGATGCCTTCTACGGCACCAACGTGATCGCGGAAGAAGGAGGTGCGACACGAGGCGGAACTTACAACCCGGTACGCGGAGCTCGCGTGATCGCCAGCACCGAGGCCTTCCTGGATCAGGCGGTGAGCCTGGAGCAGGGTTCGTTCTCAGATGTGACGCGCTTCTCTCTCGAGGAAACCGCCGAAAAGAAACGACTGGTGGCGTCGCTCGCCAACCAGTGTAACGTCGGACTGGCAGAGCCCGGCCAATTCGTCGGCTTCAATCTGCTCGGCAGTGAACTCAGCTCCATTTTCCTGAAGAACAACGGGCTCCACATTGAAATCCAGATCGACCGGGACCACCCGGTTGGAAAAGTCCACCCCGCCGCTGTCGAAGACGTGTTGCTGGAAGCAGCCATTACGACGATTCAGGACTGTGAAGATTCGGTCTCCGCAGTCGATGCCTCCGACAAGGTGAACGTCTACAGAAACTGGAACGGAATCATGAAGGGCAGCCTGGAAGCCACCTTCGAAAAGGGGGGTCGATCCATCACCCGGAGCCTGAATCCCGACAAGACTCTTACCGACACCCGGGGACAACTCTGCACACTGCCGGGCAGGAGCTTGCTGCTGATCCGCAATGTAGGTATTCACATGTACACCGATGCCGTGCTCACCGAAGACAATCGGGAAATCCCGGAAGGGTTTCTGGACGTGATGGTGACGGCGTTGGCTGCCCTGCATGACCTCAAGGGCAAGGCGAGATACCCCAACAGCCGGACTGGCAGCGTCTACATCGTCAAGCCCAAATTGCACGGGCCTGAAGAAGTGGAGGCAACGGTGGAACTGTTCGGCCGGGTGGAAGACGCCCTCGCCCTGAAAAGAAACACCCTCAAGCTCGGGATCATGGACGAAGAACGCCGCACTACAGTGAACCTGAGAGAATCTATTCGGGTGGCCAGAGATCGAGTCGCGTTCATCAACACGGGCTTCCTGGATCGAACCGGAGACGAAATCCACACCAGCATGGAGCTCGGCCCGGTACTCCCCAAAATGGAGATCAAGAGCCAGCCCTGGATGAACGCATACGAAGACTGGAACGTGGATATCGGCATCGAAGCCGGACTGATTGGAAAGGCCCAAATCGGCAAGGGGATGTGGACCATGCCCGACCTGATGCGGGACATGGTCGAGACCAAAATCGAGCACCCCCGCTCTGGTGCCTCCACGGCATGGGTTCCGTCGCCGACCGCCGCCACGCTCCACGCTCTGCATTATCACCAGGTGAATGTTGCCCGACGACAGAAAGAACTTGCCGCAAGAGACCGCGCCAGCCTGGCCGATATCCTCACACCCCCGTTGCTGGACCGGAAATTGACGCCCGGCGAGATCCAGCAAGAGCTGGACAATAACGCCCAGGGCATACTCGGCTATGTCGTGCGCTGGGTAGACCAGGGGATCGGTTGTTCCAAGGTACCGGACATTCATGATGTGGGTTTGATGGAAGACCGGGCGACCTTACGGATATCGAGTCAGCACATCGCGAACTGGCTCCGTCATGGAATCGTGACCAAGGAGCAGGTGATCGAGACATTGAAGCGAATGGCCGTCGTGGTTGACGGCCAAAACGAGCGGGATCCCAGGTATCGAAACATGGCTCCCGAATATGATGAGAGCATTGCTTTTCAGGCAGCGCTGGGCCTGGTCTTTGAGGGGACAAGAATCGCCAACGGGTACACCGAGGCCGTGCTTCATCGGCGCCGCAGAGACGTCAAGAACAGGATGACGAGAGAACCGGCGGACGCCGCTTGAGCGTTTCCAACAACGGAATGCCCCGAATTTGAGCTCACGATCTCCGGGAGATACCTGGGGCAGGCCTCGCTACTCCGTATCTCGGGAGAGGGAGTGAACGCCCGAATTCTGGACGGTTCTGAGTCTGCTATTCGGGCTCACATCTCCATCTCCCCGAATGCCAAGGTGGGCAGGCGTGACCTGCGCGTCGTCACGCCGAATGGCAGCTTCGCGCAGCTTTTCCAGGTCGCAAGTTTCGTCTTGCCCGCGGTCGCCTAGCTGCCAGGACAGGAGTTAGTATGGTTACACTGAAGCGCTTGTTGAAAGAAAAAGACCTGCTTGTGGGTGCCACCGTGCTGGAGTACATGAGGCCTGCTCTGGTCAAACTCTACAAGCAAGGTGGTTTTGATTTCGTCTATGTCGAGTACGAACACGGCTTGATGGATCCCACCACCTTAAATGATTTTGTCATCTGCGCGCGGGACAACGGTCTCCCGGTTGTGATGAAAACTCCAGATCTCTATCGTCACCTGATCGCCAAGATTCTGGAGGCTGGCATCTCTGCTATTCAACTTCCCCGAACGGAGAGCGCTTCGGATGTCATCCGATTCATCGAACTCTCAAAGTATCCACCCGAGGGGACGCGTGCGGGAGTTACGGGCATGGCAAGTGCGGATTATGTGCCGCTGCCTGCCTTAGAACACATGAAAAAACTCAATGAGGAGCTGGCCATCATCGCCCATGTCGAGACGCGCGGGGGGCTGGAGAACATCGAAGAAATTGTCGCCTGCCCGGGAGTCGATGTGTGCTACGTCGGAACCTTTGACTTGTCCATCGAGTTGGGGACCCCAGGAGAACTGAACAGCCCTGTGGTGCTGCAGGCTATGGAGCGCATTTGTAACGCCTGTCAAGAGAGCGAAGTGGTTGTGGGTTCCAATGGGCTTGACCCGGAAACCATTCACGGGCTCCGCAAAGTCGGAGTCCGCTTTTTTGAGGGTCCCAGCGAACTCGGTCTGTTAAGGGATGGAATCAGAAGCTTCACGCGGAGTCTCGAGTCTTGAGGCAAAGGCTCTTAATCACTCCTGACCTCTACCTGGCCCGGATGGATGGAGATGTGGCACAAGAGTTTTGTCGATTCCATCAACATGATTAAACTCAAGAAAGAGGAGGGTTCGCCATGACGAAGAAACGGAAACAACTCGGAAGCACTATTCTCGCCCTCTTGGCGGCGATGGCGTTCATTGGCGGTACGGCTCATGCGCAGAGTGCCAAACCGAACATCGTCATTATTTGGGGCGATGACATCGGGCAGTCGAATGTCAGCGCGTACACGCGCGGTCTGATGGGGTATCAGACTCCGAATATCGATCGGATCGCCCGGGAGGGGATGTTATTCACCAGCGGCGGCAGCAAGTAGTTGCGGGCGGCGATGACGGATAGTCGCCAGCTGAGGAGGAATGCATGACAACGAAACGAGTTCTGCTCACTCCACTCGTTTTGTTCTTCGCCTTGATCTTCGGTGGCCTGGCGACAGCTCAGACTGCCGACTCGCTTCCGTCCTGGAAGGATGGGAAGACTAAGCAGTCGATTATCGACTTCGTGACGAAGGTGACGAAGCAAGGCTCGCCCGACTTTGTGCCGCCTGAGGAGCGCATCGCCACGTTCGATAATGACGGCACGCTCTGGGCTGAGCAGCCCATGTACGTCCAGCTGGTCTTCGCGCTCGACCGCGTAAAGTCGCTTGCGCCGCAGCATCCTGAGTGGAAGGACCAAGAACCGTTCGCCTCGCTGCTCAAGGGCGATGTGAAAGGCGCACTTGCGGGTGGCGAACACGCGATACTCGAAATCTTGATGGCGACCCATGCCGGCATGACCACCGAGGAGTTTGAGACAGTCGTGAAGGACTGGATTGCCACCGCAAAGCATCCCACCACCAAACGGCCTTACACCGAGATGGTCTATCAGCCGATGCTCGAATTGCTCGCCTACCTCCGAGCCAACGACTTCAAGACCTTCATTGTCTCCGGCGGGGGGATTGCATTCATGCGACCGTGGACTGAGAAGGTCTACGGCATCCCCCCAGAGCAGGTGATTGGAAGCAGCATCAAGACGAGGTTCGAGGCGCACGACGGCAAGCCGGTTCTGGTTCGCCTGCCCGAGCTCAACTTCATGGATGACAAGGAAGGCAAGCCAGTGGGCATCAACCAGCACATCGGCCGTCGCCCCATAGCAGCGTTCGGCAATTCCGACGGCGACCTGAAGATGCTGCAATGGACCACTGCCGGGCAGGGGCCACGGTTCGCGCTCTACGTCCACCACACCGATGCCGAGCGCGAATGGGCCTATGACCGCAAGTCCAGCATTGGCCGTCTTGACAAGGGCCTCGACGAAGCACGGGAGAAAGGCTGGACAGTCTTAGACATGAAGCAGGACTGGAAGATCATCTACCCGTTCGAGAAGAGGTAAGGGCGCCGTCTCCTCTTTGCTTTAGCGTGTTCCACACGCCCGCTTTCTCTCTCAGGTTCCTCCGCTCCGCTTCATCAGCAGCATCGCCAGTTCTTCCCATCTGCCTGGCCGGTAACCCCACCCACTTGTCGATCCACGTTTAATAACGTTTTCCATCGCTTTGCTCCTGGATGGGTCTATTTGTGTTTCAAGCAGTTTCAAATAAGTGCCAGGTGGGTATTGATTGATGTAGAACAGCCGGCCAAAATAAACCATAGCCCAGCGACACAGAAGCAAGGCTCAAGAGGAGCAAAGATGCTATGTTCAAGGACAACAGTATGCACCCCAACACCAGGCATAGAGACGCCAATAGGATAGAGATGGAGTATCGTTTTAAATAGGCGGAGGCGTAACCTCCCAAAAGGGGGAGTGCGGTCGCGATCCCTAGAAAAACACCATATGATTCAGTGGCGTCCGCCTCGCTATATTGGTACTCACCTGTGAGATACAAAGGAAAGAAGCTCACCACTCCCCAAAAAGCGAAATTTTGGAAGAGAGCAGTAATACTTAACGTGTAGACAATCCAGCCAGGGCGTTCGTGAAAGCGAATGTGATCTACACCGTAGATCAGGTTGACTCCAAGATTCAGATCGAAACCAGCGAGCTGACTTCGAGCGACGAGACCGCCTTCACGCATCTGGTCGACGTAGAGATAAGGGTGGATGGGAAGCGGCACTTCAACAAAAGCTGGTCGGTCACCGTGCCTAGGGCGCTCAACTAGCTAGCTTAGCTAAGTTGAAAGTTAAAAGTTGAAGGTTGAAAGTTTCTTGTCCACGTCTGAGATCTCGGACCTGGTACTTTGAACTCTCCTCCCCCGGGAGCCGATGAGCAAAGTCTCCGGTCAACTTTCAACCTTCAACTTTTAATTCTTTCTCAAAATCAGCCCACAAACCTTCCAGGTCCGATACGCCATCCACCCGGGTAATCAAATGGCGAACCCGCGTCACGAAGGAGCCGCCCGGAGCCAGATGGTCCCCGGGGGGACGAATCCAGTAATCACGTGCTTGATCATGAGCGGTGATCAGGGTTGCACACGAACCCGGTTCCACCAGGAGAACATGTCTCAGACCACCAAACCAGGGCTGCTTTTCAGAGAGCAACACGGGTCTTCGGTAGCTGGCGGACGTGACCTCGGGATTCTCTTCAAAATGGTGAAGGAGATGATTCCACTGGGAGTTACGGAACTTCGTCGTCTCCTCGGGGCTCCTGCTGGCAAGGAACACTGTCTTCCCGCAGGGTCGAATCTGATTCGACACATCCCAGTAGTAGTTGGTACCCGGTGGATGATAGCAGGCGAAGAGCTGCAGATAGCCGGGAAGAATCTCAGTCCGGTGGTTCGTCACCTCGATCCGCGTGTCCCATCTGGCTGGAAGCGTGTCTGAAACACCCGTGCCCGGGAAATGCCAGTTCAGGTCGGTCCTCACGTCGTTGGCCACGAAGTAGGCAGAGATATCGGCCGAGCCATCGGCACGCCTGACCACCTTGGGATCGTGAATCACGGTGTTGCGGAGTTCAAAACCGCCCGTGAACCCGTCCCAGAGGTGGTGTTCCCGGCTGTCCCAGCAAATGCGGGAGACGGGAGGCAAGCCTTCCAGCTGGAGCGCGATCACTCCCACCGCGTCGGCTACACCGTCCATGATCTTGCCCTCGGCGTATTGGACAAGGTATTCGTTTCCCTCCACTGCCTTTCGATTCATGGGCCACAGGTTCAATTCCAGGCGGGCACGGGCCCAGCGGACCTGGTAGGTGTTCCGGTCCGTTTTCGAGATCCTTACAGCCCCGGCCCTCAGCCTACCCGCGGGAGAAATCTCGGGGGGACCAGGGCCCGCCGCCGGAGGGGGTCGCAAGGACGAGAGCGCAGGCAACCCCAGAGTTCCCTGCAGCAGGGTGCGTCTTGAAATCCCCTTTCGACTCCAGCCCACGATCTGTCATTGTGCAACGTTCTTGCGGGCAATGACAACCTGCACTTTTCTGCACGACTCACTTGCATTCTTCCGCGATTCACTTCATTCTCGTTCTCGTTTCGGGCCCGTGCGTGACTGGCCCTTTCACCTCCATGCGGGAGGCGAAGGAAGTCAGACGGCAAAGGCCTCCTGAAAGACGAGGCACGATTTGAGACGGACAGCGTTCAGACCACCAGGTTTCCATCATTGGCTCTGGTTGATGGGCTTGACTGCGGCCGCCGCACTGGGTCAAACGGAAACGCCCGACTGGAAGGAACTCCTTTCCGAGCCCGAACACGAGATCAGGAGCCTGATTGACGTCAAGGTTCCCATGCGCGACGGCGTCCGCCTGTCGGCCGATGTCTATCTTCCCAGAGAAGAGGGCCAATGGCCTGTCATTCTGGAAAGGACTCCCTACGGCAACCAGGGTGACTGGTATGTGGAGCGAGCCCTCTATTTCGCGCGCCGGGGCTATGTTTATGTCCTGCAGGATTGTCGTGGTCGTTTCGACTCGGAAGGAAAGTTCTACGCCTGGTACGACGAGATCAACGACGGGCGGGACAGTCTCGACTGGTCTGGTACCCAACCCTGGTCCAACGGCAAGGTGGGGATGAACGGCATGTCCTACATGGGGCTGGTGCAGTGGATGGCGGCCCCCACGGGTTCTCCCTATTTGAAGACCATCATCCCCCAGATGGCGCCGGCCGATTACTACCTGTATGGCATGAACTACACCGGAGGGGCTTTCCAGCTGCACATCAATCTGCCCTGGGCCATGTCCAACAGCTCCAGAAGCCGCCAGCCCATCGGTCTCTATGACTGGGACAAACTCTTTCGAAAGGTGCCGATTCTGACGCTGGACGAGGAAGCAACGGGACGCCCCATCGATTTCTACCGCGACTGGGTTCGCCACTCCAGCTGGGACGACTACTGGCAAAAGATCGGCAACTACGGAAAGTTCTCTCGGATGGATATACCCATTCTGCAGATTGCCGGCTGGTGGGACATTCACGGTGTGTCCCTTTTCGCCAACTATGAGGGCCTTCAAAAGGAAGGAACCGAACGGGCGCGACGACTCCAGAAAGTGCTCATGGGACCCTGGGTCCACACCGACAAGCCCAAGCAGAAATATGGGATTATGGACTTCGGTGAGGAGTCCGTAGTTGACCACTATGAACTGTGGGTCCGCTGGATGGATCGCTGGCTCAAAGGCATCAAAAATGGCATGGAAGACGAGCCCCCATTGAGGCTCTTCGTCATGGGTCGTAACCAGTGGAGGGAAGCTGAGAAATGGCCCCTGCCCGAGACGATTTGGACGAATTATTACTTGCGCAGTCAGGGCCGTGCCAACACAATGTTTGGGGACGGGGGCTTGCGTCGACAGGGCCCCGGGGCCTCTGAGCCTTCCGACCGTTACAGGTACGACCCTGAAGACCCGGTTCCGCTGATCACCGGGATCCGGGACGGCTCGCACCCTCCGGCTGATCACCGGCCCATCGAGCGCAGAGATGATGTCCTCGTCTACACCAGTGAGCCCATGCAGCGGGAACTGGAAGTGACGGGACCCGTGGAGGCCAGCTTGTTTGCCTCCAGTTCAGCTCTGGACACGGACTGGACCGCCCGCCTGCTGGATGTCTACCCCGACGGCAGGTCAGTCAATATCTGCGAGGGTATTTTGCGGGCCCGATTCCGGGAATCGTTCCAGAAACCGGTCCTGCTGGAACCCGGTAGGATCTACGAGTTCAGGATCAAGATGGGAGTCACGAGTCATGCTTTCCTGAAGGGGCACCGGATTCGCATTCAGATTTCGAGCAGCAATTTCCCACGCTTCGATCGGAACTTGAATAACGGGGGGGATCTGGGGATCGACCCCACAATGGTGGTGGCCAGCCAGACTGTCTACCACGATTCCGAACATCCCTCTCATATTCTTCTTCCCGTGATTCCGTCAACGGAGGGCAATTAGAGAAACCGCAAGTACCCGGAAGAAGTCAGTGGGAAAAGGAAGAACGACGGAAATGGAATCGAGCGCAAAGAAAGCCAGGACTGACCCGATTCTCTTCGAGGTGATTCGCAACGCTCTGGTGGAGGCGACCGAGGAGATGTCGGTCTCCCTGCAACGCACCTCGTTCTCGACCAACATCAAGACCCGCCTGGATTATTCCTGCGCCTTTGTGGACCGGCAGGGCCGCATGGTGGCCCAGGCCTTCTGCCAGCCGGCCCACCTGGTGACGATCGGCCGCCTGGTTCCCAGGGCCGTTGCCGAGTATGGAGCCGAGAACCTGAGCCCCGGAGACATGCTGGTGGTGAACGACCCTCACCGGCAGGCCAGCCACCTCAACGATATCTTTTTAATCGCCCCCTTCTTTCACGACGGTGAAGTGCTGGGCTACGTCAGCAATATCTGTCATCACGTAGATGTCGGAGGAGGGGCACCCAGCAGCATTGGAGCATTCCGCGAGATCTACCAGGAGGGAATCATCCTGCCGGTGGTGAAGCTGGTTGCTGAAGGCCAGGTGCATGCCGGTCTATGGAAGATGATTCTGGCCAACGTACGGGCCAAGCGGGAGGTGGCCGGAGATCTGAGGGCCCAGATTTCGGCCAACAACATGGGGATGCGGCGCTTCTCAGCCCTGGTGGAGCGCTACGGAATCGAGACGCTGGATTTCTACATCCAGCGGTTGCTCGAGTACACGGAAGAGCGCACGCGCAGCGAGCTCGAGAAGCTGCCCCGCGGGAGCTATGAGGCGGAAGGGTGGCTGGACGACGATGGGATCACCGACCAGCCAGTGCATTTGAAGGCCCGGGTGACCCTGGACGGGGAAACCGTCACCTTTGACTTCACGGGCACGGACGAGCAGCGCTGGGCACCCATGAACTGCAATCTGACCCAGACCTTCACGGCCTGTGTCTACGTGCTGAAATGCCTGGTGGATCCGGACATTCCGGTCAACGAAGGTTTTTACCAGCCGATCCGGGTGATTGCGCCCGAGGGATCGGCGGTGAATGCACGCCACCCGGGAGCCATCGTGGGCGGCTGGGAAGTCGCCATGCGCCTCTGCGAGATTCTCTTCAAGGCCCTGTCGCAGGGGGTTTCGGAGGCGGTTCCCGCCGGAACCAAGGGCATGATTTGCCATGTAGGATTTGGAGGGGAAGATCCTCGAACCGGAGAGTACTACACGTTTCTGGAAACGGTTGCCGGGGGATACGGAGGCCGGAGCGGTTCGGACGGGCCGGATGCGGTGCAGACTCACATTCAGAACACCCAGAACGCGCCCATCGAGGAGACGGAGCTCAACTACCCGGTTCGCATCACGCGCTACAGCCTGATCCCCGACTCGGAGGGTCCGGGACAGTTTCGGGGCGGCCTGGGCCTGTGTCGGGAGTACATTTTTCCCGATCACGAACCGGTTCTTACGACTCTGGCCGACCGCACCAAGTTTCCCCCCTGGGGTCTGTTTGGTGGAGGTGACGGGAAGCCGGCACGCTATCTTGCCCGTTCCAACGACCAGGAAAGGAAACTGACCTCCAAGGGAACCGCCCCGGTGAAAGCCGGGGACCGGGTTCGGGTGGAGACCTGCGGGGGTGGGGGCTACGGCCCTCCCTGGTTACGGGATCCCGAGCTGGTGCTTGGCGACGTAAGGGAGGAAAAAATCAGTCCCCAGAGAGCCCGCGAACTGTACGGTGTCGCGATGGATAGCGCCACCGGAAAGGTAGACCCCGCTGAAACGCGGAGACTGCGCCAGAGGCTGAAAGAAGAGGCAAACAGACAATGACGGATCAGTTTCGATTAGGGGTGGATGTTGGAGGAACCTTTACGGATGGCGTCCTCATCTCGGAAGCCACGGGAAAGACTTCCATCACCAAAGTACCTTCAACTCCCAGCGACCCTGCGGTGGGCTTTCTCCATGCTGTGGAGCGAATCCTCGAGCAGCAGGGCCTGAGACCTCAGGACATTTCCTATCTGGTTCATGGGACAACGGTCGCCACCAACTCGCTGATTGAAGGGAAAACCCCCCGCACCGCCTTCCTCACCACGGCTGGATTCCGAGACATGCTCGAGATTGGCCGCCAGGTGAGGCCTTCTCTGTACGATATTCACTTCCAGAAAACGCGACCTCTGGTTCCCCGGGATCTGGCTTTCGAAGTCTCGGAAAGACTGGATGCAACGGGAGAGGTGCTGGTCGAACTGGACGAAGAGGGGGTCCGGAAAGTCGCCCGGCAGCTCAAGGAGCAGGAGGTCAAGTCGATCGCAGTCTGCTTCCTTCACTCCTATCTGAATCCGCGCCACGAAGAACGCGTCATGGAGATCCTGCACGAATCCGACCCGGATCTCCTGGTTTCTCTTTCCTCTCACGTCTGTCCCGAGTTCCGGGAGTATTTCCGGGCCTCCACGACCGTGATCAACGCCTGCGTTCGACCGATGCTGGCCCGCTACCTGGAGGGGATCCAGGATCGCCTCAAAGGTCAGGGGATGGAAGCGGAACTCTTGATCATGCAATCGAGCGGGGGTGTGCTGACCTTCGAAACCGGTGCTGAAAAACCGGCCTACATGGTGGAATCCGGACCGGCTGCCGGCGTGATCGTGTCTAATTTCATTGCTGGAGGTCTGGGACACAAGGACGTGATCTCCTTCGACATGGGGGGGACGACGGCCAAGGTGGGACTGATACTGGACGGCCGCCCCAAAGTGACCAAGGAATACGAAGTCGGGGCGCAGGCGCTGCCGGGAACAGGCCAGTCGCGGGGCAGTGGATACCCGATTCGAGTTCCGGTCATTGATCTGGTGGAAATCGGTGCAGGCGGAGGGAGTATTGCCTGGGTGGACCCCGGCAAGATCCTGCGCGTCGGACCCCAGAGTGCCGGGGCCGACCCCGGACCAGTCTGCTACGGCCGGGGAGGAAAGGAGCCCACCATCACCGATGCCAACCTGGTTCTGGGACGGCTCAATCCCGGTTTTTTCCTGGGGGGTGAGATGGGCCTTGATACCGAAGCTTCCCGGGAGGGCATTCGGCAAAGATGCGCAGAGCCCCTGGGGATGGAGGTAGTCGAGTGTGCCCATGGGATCGTTGAGATCGCCAACGCTGAGATGACTAACGCCCTGCGCATCATGACTGTACGCCGGGGCTATGATCCCCGCGAGCTTGTGATGGTGGCCTTTGGGGGCGCCGGACCCCTGCACGCCAATCGACTGTGTGCCGAAATGCAGATTCCTCTATTGATCATCCCGCCGAGTCCAGGCACCGCGTCGGCCCTCGGACTGCTGGTCACCGATCTCAAACATGAGTTTGCCCAGACCCGCATTATGCAGCAGGACAAGGTCGATCTGGACGCCATCAACAGCCTCTTGAGCACCATGGAGAAGGAAGGAAGAACAGCACTCAGACAGGAAGGACTCGCCGACGAGGACATCACTTTCCTGCGCCAGATCGAGATACGGTATGCCGGGCAGTCGTACGAACTAGCAATCGATTGCCCAGGGCATCAGGTGACGTCGCAAGACCTGGACGCAGTGATTGCCGAGTTTCACCGTGAACACGACCGCACCTACGGGCACGGTTACCCGGATCAGCCCGTTGAACTGGTTAATTTCCGAGTCACTGCCCAGGGTGCCATCCGCAAACCGCAACTGTGGGAGATTGCTGCCAGCGAGACCAGTGTGGAGTCGGCAGTCAAGGAGACCCGCAGTGTTTTCTTCGGGGCGACCCATGACTTCGAGGAGACCCCAGTTTACGATCGGGGACGGCTGGCCCGGGGGCATCGCTTCGAAGGTTCCGCCATCGTAGAGGAACTCGATTCCACGACCCTGGTCGAGCCCGGCTTCCAGGTTGAAGTCGATAGTTTTGGCAATCTCCTGATTTGTCCGATCGCGGTTACTGGTTGAAGGTTGAAAGTTGCAACTTTCAACCTTCAACTTTCAGGCGACGGGATGACGGGAAGGAGGATGTGCGAGGGGTGCTGCCGGTCGTGGTAGACCGTCTGGTTTGCCGACACCATCAGCAGATCGATTCCCGGCTCTGCACCGGTGTTGAGATTGCGGTCGAAGCGGGGAAAGTTGCTGCTGGAGACTTCAATCCGAATGCTGTGTCCCTTCAGGAACACGTGACTGATGACTCCCACCTCCACGAAGAACTCGTAAACCGTGCCTGGCTCCATGAGGACCGGATTCTCGAACTGACCTGGCGCTGGAACCGCCGTGCGAATCGACGGGGGATTCCGAAAGCGGGCTCGAAGGATTCCATCACAAAGATTGACAGCCCGGCCGTCGGGATAGACATCCAGCAGCTTTACCGTCCAGTCGGTATCGAGAGCGGAGCTGCTGGCATGGATCTTTGCATGAATGGGTCCCGTGACCTCCAGCGGCTCGGAGAGAGAAGCGTCGGTGTAGACAAGCACATCCGGTCTGCGCTCCACGGGGCGATGATCAACGGGGAGAATCTGCCCGTTGGGGTGTAGTCCCAGGGCGGGGACGGGGTCGCGGGGATCGTAGAGGTAGGAATCGGGGGGCTCCTCCCGGCCCGGGATATCGCGGCTCAGCGAGCCGTCCCCGAACAGCGTGGCGGCGCTACCCTGGCTCCGCAGGTAAAGGGGCGTCCAGCGAGTCTCCGGGAGAGGCCATTTCGTGGCCGTCCTCCAGCGGTTGATACCCATGGTAAAAAGCTTCAGCGGTGGTTCCTCCTGCACAGCGTTCTCGATGTCCTTCAGCCAGTGATCCATCCAGCGCAGGTACAACTCGTAGAGGTCGAGCACCGACTCGCTTCCAAAGTCCAGCACACCGGCCTTCTGCTCGGGATGGTCGGTGTGCAGCCAGGGGCCAACCACCACTTTCTGCAACCGGATGGCGCGCTCAGTACCCTCCTTCTGCAGACCCTCGTAGTTGGCAAACAGGGATTTGGCGTGGGCGTCCAGCCAGCCGCTGATTTGCAGAATAGGAAGGTCCATCTCGTGAAAGTGCCCGTAATTGCTTACCTTCTTCCAGAAATCGTCGTAGGTATAGTGGCGTATCCAGTCCCGGTAGAAAGGAATCTCACGCCCGGTGACCTGTATATCCCCCGTGAGAACGGGGAGGTGTCTGAAGAAGCGGTCCCAGTTGTAGTGCTCTCGAGTCTGCCGGGTTCTGGCGCTGTGGGCTGTCGCCCAGGGCAGATTGACGTAAGGGAGGCTTACACCTCCCGTGTAGGTGGGGCCGTAGATGTATCTGTCCGCCGAGGCCATCTGGGGAATGATGGCTTTCAGATAAGGAGATCCCGTGCGGGCAGCCAGCCACTGGACGATTCCCATGTGGGACATCCCCAGCATTCCGACCCGGCCGCTCGACCAGGATTGTGTGCCGCACCAGTCGAGGGTGTCCCGCCCGTCCTGACTCTCGTTGTGGAAGGCGTAGTACTCGCCATCCGAGTCGTAACGACCGCGCACGTCCTGGAGCACGTAGGCGTACCCCCGGCGGGCAAAATAGAGAGCCCGTTCCACGTACCAGTCGTCGATGTTCCCATACGGGGTCCGCTCCAGAAGGACGGGCCACTTTTTGTCCTGCTCGGGAAGATAGACATCGGCCGACAGCCACACTCCATCGCGCATCGGCACCTTCGTGTCGACCAGCACTCTGATCTCGTGATCAGGTTTCGAAAGGAGCCTCTTCCAGGCGGCAGTCTCCTGTGCAGAGAGATGGATCCAAAACGAAAAGCAGGAGAGTGCAACGGCCAGCCTGCACTTGATTCTCCGCGTCATTCTGGTGCCACGCCTTTGATTATGGTTCTCTCACGACCAGCGCTCGTGCGGTTCCTTCTCTGTCTGCTGCTGCGTTTCCAGATCCCGAAACCGGGCAAAGGCCCTTTGAGCTTCTTCGGTCTGCCCCTGCCGGGCCAGAACCTGGCCCAGCTCCAGGTAGGCCATTTTCAGCTGAGGCTCCAGGTGAATGGCCTTTGTCAGCTCGGCCTCGGCCGCCTCCAGCTGGTTGGACTCGCGCAGTACTTTCCCGAGATAAGCCCGGGCCAGAGCGTGGTCTGGATTCAGCCGCAGGCAATCGCCGAATTCCGTCTTCGCCTCCTCCCAACGGCCCAACTGGGTCAACAGGATTCCGTAAAAATAGCGACCCGCGGAATCTTCGGGATTCCTCTTCAGTGCGGTCCTGTAGATCTCCTCTGCTGACTCCAGGTCTCCATCCTGGGCCAGCGTGTTGCCCAGGCTCACGTACACATTGGCAAAGTCCGGGTCCAGCTGCAGGACACGCCGAAACTCCCCGGCCGCTTGTTTCAACTTGACTGCTGCTGGTAGGTCTGCGCCAGAGAATCGTGCAAAGCGGGAGAGTCGGGGAGTTGTCCCAGGGCGTAGCCCAGGATTTTTTCGGCCTGTGGGTAGGCTCGGCCGTCGATCAGCAACTGGGAGTAGTCCAGGTAGAAACTCTCGTTACCCGGTTCCTTCTCGATCGCCTTCTCAAAGTTCTTCACAGCCTGGTCATAGAGTTCCGCCTCGAACTGAACACGCCCCAGTAGGAAAATAACCGCCGCCCTCTCCGGATTCAGGCGCAAGCTCCTCTCCAGTGCGTCAATCGCCGGATTATGTTCTCCCAGGCGGGCCAGGCTGAAGGCCAGCCCCACCAGCAGGTCGTGGTTCTCAGGTGAGAGGGACAGAGCTCGCTGGTAGGCTTCACGCGCAGCCGACCAGTCTCCGAGCTGTAGCCGCAGGGCACCCATCAAACCCCACAGCCGGGCGGATTCCCCGCCCACCTCCAGCTCTGCTTCCAGTAGCTGGCGAGCTCTCGAGGTCTGGCCTGATCCCATCAGGTTTTCGACCTGTGCCAGGGTGTCGGACTGGGCCGGGACCCGGACCAGGAGAAAAAGCCAGAGAAGCAGAAATGCAGTGCCTGACAGCCTGAGTCCTGTCCCTGTGAATCGACTGTGTCCCGTTATCACTGGCTGGCGGCGACGCGCTGGCCGTCCTTACCCTCCTCGCGGATCCGGAATCGCTCTGCTATTTCTTCCTTCTGGTCGGAAATGGCGTCATGGATCGAAATGTGAAGCCGATATTCTCCCGGTGAATCGTCCAGGTAGAGAAGTGTGGAGATCGCGGCTCGATCGCCCAAAAAGGTCATACCCATCTCGTCCAGTTTGAGCTGCTTGATGTCCCGCTCCGCATGGTCAAGGATGCGAAGTAAGATTCTCAGGTCTGGCTCTCCGGAGGCCTCATCGACGGCAAAGTTGTAAAGCTCGAAATAGACACCGATTCTGTCCCCGACAAGAAACGAATTGCCCTGCAGATTCGGGTACACCTTCAGGCCCGAGAGAGTGGCAAAAGGAGCCAGTGGGTTTCCCTCGCGGTCGAAACGGATACGGTCGGCCAGTATGAGCGGACTGAAAAACATCCGGCCTTTCACTTGCCGGGGGGCCACAATGACATGTCTGGATGTTCCGATTTTGCCCGAGTGGGCGTCACGAACGACCCACTCCATCTTGTAGCGGCCCGACTTGAGGGGAATGGGGTGCTGGTACATGGAGCGTCCCAGTTGGGCCAGCTGTCCCGTGCCCGGGTCGTCCACGTAGACCCGATCCTCAAACTCATACTGAATTCTTCCCGAGAGATCGTGAACTGCGCCGTAGACTTCAACCCGCGCCTTGTTGCTCACCCCTTCGGGCTTGTAGCTCAACTCCCGGTTGGAGATCTGTAAGGTCACAGGGGCAACGAAGCGATCCTCTGCGATCCAGAAGAGACTGGCCTGGGTTGCAACCGGCAACTCCCCGTAATAGATGCGGGTCTCCACCACTTTCTGTAGATCTTTGAACTTGATCGGGGGAGGGCTCAGGGCAATGAAATAGTCCTCCAGGATTTGAAAGGAACTCTTTCTAATGCCCAGGCTGCGGTGATCCAGGGGCCGAAGGAGATATTGTTCCCGGACTCGGTCGCCCCGCGTTTTGCTGCCCATCTGCTCCTCGAGGGTGAGGCCCTGACCCGTCATCAGCAGCGCGTCCTTCTCGTCCGGAGTGAGAGCCAGTTTGTAGTTGCCGTTCATTCCGGCATCCACGAACTCAAACTGGATGTCGGTTCCCAGGCCTTCAATGTATCGGTAACTCCACACCTCATAGGGGAAGGTTGTCGTTGAACCTCCGCCCTCGTTCAAAGACCGGAAGTAAAGCCCGCCCATGGGGTGCATTTCGATGTGACTGGGGGGACCGTGAATAATGTAGAGGCGTCCTCGATCTGACAGCCATCCGTCACGACCCGACTTGAAACGCTCGTTGGCATAGGCGATCCGTCGATAGTGCTCCTCCTTGAATTCATTGGCCTTGGTCTGTGGATCCGTATCTCGACGCCCCCAGAACTGCTCGATGAACCTCTGTTTCTCGTCGGCGGTGGTAAGTCGGCTGAACACATCCTTCTCTTGGAGGCTGATGATGTGACGGACGTCTTGATCCAGCCACTTCTTGAAGTAGTCTTCCTGTTCTTCGTCTACGGTCTGCTGGGCTGTCACCGGTGAAGTCACCAGCAGCAACAGCAGGTAAGGCAGGAGTCTCTTGGCTTCCATCATCTGGCACCAGATTATACCCGATGGCCAGTCGGGCTTGCAGGGACGGCAGGAGTGCCGGGCTCGGGGTCGGCCCTACTCCGCTACCAGGATTTCAATGTTCCTGAACATGACATCGACGTCCTGACTGCCGTGCACCTGGAGGGCCAGGTGACCCTCCTGTCTGCCGGGATCGTCCCGCAAGTCGGCCGATTTCACGTCGTTGACATGGACTACCACCCTGCGGCCCCGCGCCGATACCGTCATCCGGTTCCACTCCCCGGGTTTGAAGTAGCTGGCCACTTCAGCTGGATCGGGCTGGGACACCCAGCCCCGACCGGCCGTTTCGTAGAGCCCTCCGGCATCCTTCTCGGCATCGATTTCCGCCTGGAAGCCGGCGACCCCCACCGGGTCATCCTCGAGCCGTTCCACGCGAAAATAAAGACCGCTGTTTCCCTCTAGGGCCTTGTACTCGAGTCGTGCAGTAAAGTCCCGAAACGTCTCGTCACTGATGAGCAGCCCATGCTCTTTGGCCAAGCGGCTGGCTCGGGCGTGCAGAACCCCGTCTTCGACTGTCCAGGTGCCTCCCCCGATCGGGGACCAGCCCGTTAACGTCTCACCGTGCCAGAGAGGCTGCCAGACGTGCCGGCCCAGGTCCTTTACCCGGATGTTACGCCAGCGCACCTCCGCCGGATGAGGACCCTTGAAACTGTGGACCTGGAGGCCGATGAAACCGACCTGGGTCACCGCATCCACCAAATCGGCACAGGGCACGCCGTTGATCCAGGTCTGGATCCGGTCACCCATGGCGACGACGCGATACTGGTTCCATTCATGATCCTTGAGCGCTGTCCGGGCGACCGGGTCCTCTTCAATGTTCTGCAGCCACCCCCGGCGGGCTTCGTCATAGATTCCTCCTGACGTGCCTGTCTCCTGGTTGGAGATCTCGACCTGGTAGCCGTAAACCCTGCCCGCCGGGTAGACCTCTCCATCCCGCCCCGGAATCGGTGTGTCGTCTGGATAGGTCTGGCTGCGGATCTGGACGCCCGAATTCAGTGCGGGATCGTGCTTCACTTCGAACTCGAGTATGAAATCAGCATAGGGCCGCTTCGTGCACAGGAAGGTGTTGGGGCTTCCTTCCACGGTTGTGCCAACGATTGCTCCGTCCTCGACCCGGTAATCAGCGTGCCCGCTTTGAGCCTCCCATCCGCTCAAGGTCTCTCCATCGAAAATCGGTTCGAGCCCGTCCTCGGAAGGGGGCGGACTTTGCGGCGCCGAACCACATGCCAGCGCAAGAGCCATTAGACTGATCAAGAGTCCATGTTGTTTCATTATCCTCATCCTTTTACTTATCGAGTGGAGTTTCAGGGTAGTCTAACAACTCTCCCGTTGCTAACGCACGGGCTTCGGTCGGATTTCTTTCCTCTTTTGCAACACCCGCCTGCATTGAGCGGCGCCCAAGTCACCGCTTGCCCTTGCGGCACCCCGGGTTTATGATCTCACTTGAACTCGGTGCTCTTGAGTGAAGGGTTTCATTTCATCTTGAGAGGCTTCCAATGGAAAAATCACATCCCCGCGGTCTCTTTGGTCGTAGGACTCTTCTTAAGGCCGCGTCCGGTGCGCCGCTGGCCGCGGCGGCTGCCTGCTCCGGTCCGGAGAAAAAGGCACCCTTGCTCCCGGCCCCGCGATACATTCTTTCTGCCAACACGGAGATCATGTTCCCCGAAGAAATGCCCCGCCCTCAGAGAATCGAACGGATCGCTGCCGCGGGGCTGAAGGCCTTCAGCTTTTGGTCTGTCCCCGTAGAAGACGAAGGGCCGATGCTGGAAACCCAGCAGCGAACCGGGCTGGCCTGTGGCAGTATTGCCGGAAGCGGTCGCATCGGCTGGGAAACGGGGCTCACCGCCACCGGCCACGCCGATGCCTACTTTGAAATCATCCGGAAAAACTGCGAGGTCGCGAAACGGTTCGGCACTCCAAACCTGGTGATCTTCGCTGGAGAGGTCCAGAAAGACATTCCCTGGGAAAGGCAGTACGCGCAGATTATCGACGGTCTCCGCAAGGCCGGAGACATTGCGGCAGGGTACGGAGTCTATCTTTGTCTGGAGCCGCTGAACCCGATCTACTCACCGCAAATGAGTGTGCTTTCGGCTCGCCGCGGCTTCGAGATTCTGGAGGAGGTCGAGCATCCACATGTGAAACTGGACTTCGACATCTACCACCTGCAGCTGGGGGAAGGAAACCTGATCGAGAATCTGAAAGAAGGCCTCGAAAAGAACTGGATTCAATTCGTGGAGATTGGAGATGTCCCGGGACGCCTGGAGCCGGGCACGGGCGAAATCAATTACGGAAACATTTTCAAAACGCTTCGCGAAGCCGGTTACAAAGGCTTCGTGGGGATGGAGCACGGGACCTCATCGACTCCGGAAGGCGCCATGAGCTTGGTCAAGGCTCTGGCTGACGCGTCCTAAGTACTCCCTTCCATAGATACGATGATGTTTGCGGATGGGGCTTGCGAGGTGAGGTTGCGAAGAGAGGAGGAGGCGATGCAAAAGCATCGTTGACGACGAACGACAAAGAGATCGCCCGCAACCCCCATCCGCCCGAAGGGTTGGGGCGGGACGGGCCCATCTCTTTGTTGTTCCTCCTCGCCGATGCTCTCACATCGACTCGTCGTCTCGCCTCAATCTGGTCTCCGTCGCGCTCCCAACAAACATCATCGTATCTATGGAAGTGAGTACTAAGGCAGCTATGCCTCATCCATGACCGGATTCGTCAGTGCACCAATCTTTTCAATCTCGATCGTGCAGGTGTCGCCGTCTTTTAGGAATACCGGAGGTTTGCGGGCCGAACCGACACCATGCGGCGTCCCGGTCAGGATGACCGTGCCCGGTGCCAACATGCTGCTGCCGCCGAGGAATTCGATCAGCGTTGGGACGTCAAAGATCATGTCGTTGGTGTTCCAATCCTGCATCACTGCGCCGTTCAATATCGTCTTGATGCCCAACCCGTTGGGATTCGGGATTTCGTCCGCCGTCACGAGACACGGGCCGAGAGGGCAGAACGTATCGAACGTCTTGCCCCGGCACCACTGGCCGCCGCCCCATTTGAGTTGCCAATCGCGGGCGCTGACGTCGTTCGCACATGTGTACCCGAGCACGTAATCCAGAGCAGCGTCGCGGGACACATTCTTGCAAGGTTTGCCGATCACCACGGCGAGTTCGCATTCGTAATCGACTTCGCTGCTCTTGAGAATCCTCGGCAAAATGATCGGGTCGCCGGGATTCTGCACAGCGCTTGGCATTTTCATAAAAACGACTGGATGTTCCGGATACGCCGCGCCGCCTTCATCGGCGTGCTTGCGGTAGTTTAGGCCGATGCACACGACCGCCTGTGGTTGAAACGGGGTAAGCAGTTTTTTCACCGTGGTCGCTTCGCCCGTGTCGCTGTAATCTCCAAAGATGCAGCCATCGATGCGTGTAATCGTGCCCTCCTCGTGCTGGCAGCCATATTGCGTTTCATCAGCGTCATTGACAAATCGAACGATTCTCATATAGTTCTCTTTTCTATGGGCGAGCATTCCGCCCGCAGCACACCTAGTGCACTGTCCGGAAAGTTCACGCCGCTACTTCGGGCCCGAATTAACACCGCGGACTTCCCGGACAGTACACTAACCAAGCGCCAAAGGGCATTCCAAAACCGGTTTCCGAGCCATCCTTCGCAAAATGAGGGCGGTAAAAAGCGAGACGCTTCGCAGCGCTGAGAATGACAATCGTATCCTCGTTCAGCTGCAAGTGCAACGACACATAGTCTGATTCGGCAAGCAGCCAGTTCAATTCGACCATTTCGACGCAGCTTGAAACCCGAAACGCACCGTACTTCAGTTGCACGATTCAGGGAGCTACTGTAGCATTCTTGCTAGAATTACATGTGGTTTGTGGTACGTTTTCTGCTGCCCAGCCCTATCCCCCGGAGTCCGGTAGGTGTTTTCAGGTGAGCCGCTGTCAACGACACGTTTCAGATCCATTTTCGCGCCCTATCCTGGCCACACTGGGAATCGTCTTGCTCGCTTGCAGTACTCTTCGAGGGGTCCGGCCTGCGGCCGAACAGATGGAGTTCTTCGAGTCAAAGGTGCGGCCGCTACTAGCACAAAACTGCTACCAATGCCACAGCGCGCAGGCCAAGATCCTGTTCTCGAACTTGCGCCTGGATAGCCGCGCCGCCTTGCTCAATGGAGGCGATCGTGGACCGGGCATCGTTCCCGGGGATCCGAGTGCGAGTCAACTCATTCAGGCGGTCCGCTACGAAAATCTTGAAATGCCGCCCAGCGGGAAGCTCTCGGAAGATCAGATCGAGGTGCTGGTCAGATGGGTTGAGATGGGGGCACCCTGGCCGGATCTAGAGGTTGCCGGCGCCAAGGCCTCCGGGGAGAAAATGGACCTGGCCGCCAGTCATGACCACTGGGCCTGGAAGCCGGTGCAAAAGGTGTCTCCACCTCCTGTCCGGGACGCACACTGGCCCATCCATCCCATAGACAACTTCATTCTGAAGAAGCTGGAGGCAGGGGATCTGAGCCCCTCCCTCAAGGCTGACCGTTACAGGTTGTTGCGACGCGTTTCCTTCGATCTCACCGGCTTGCCCCCGGAGCCCGAAGACATCGAGGCCTTTGTCAAGGACGATTCCGCACTCGCCTTTGAGAAGGTCGTGGACGGGTTTTTGAACTCTCCCACCTTCGGCGAGCGCTGGGGCCGGCACTGGCTCGACTTGACGAGCTATGCCGACAGCCTGGGCCAGGGTCGTCGCATACCGGCAAGGGAGGCCTGGAGATACCGCGACTACGTCATCAAAGCGTTTAATTCCGACAAGCCCTACGATCGTTTTGTTCAAGAGCAGGTCTCGGGAGACGTACTGCCCTGGAAGACCGACCCACAGCGCCGTGAGCAGGTCGTGGCCACGGGCTTTCTGGCGATCGGGCCCTGGGCAGTGGTGGAGGCTGACAAAGAAAAACTCCGCATGGATGTCGTGGATCGCCAGATCGACACCCTGGGCCGGGCCTTGCTGGGACTGACTCTCGGTTGTGCACGCTGCCACGATCACAAGTTCGATCCCATCCCCACCCGCGAATACTATGCATTGGCGGGAATATTCCGAAGCACCAGAACGATCAACAGCGTCATGAGCGGCGGCTTCAGCGACGTCAACCGGATGTTGCTGCCGGAGACTCCGTCCGAGCTGAGCAAGCGTGCCATGGCCATGGAGGAGTATCAGCAGGCCCTGCACCAGGCCCAGAGTGAGCACGAAGCCATCGAACCTGAAAAGAAACGTTTGACCGACCAGCAGAAAGCGCTTGACGAGGCAGGAAGCGACGCGGACGCCGACGCCAGGGACGGGCTCGAGAAAGAAATCGAAGAAATCGAGAAGAAGCTCAAGAAAGCGAGCGACCGGGTCAAACTGCTGGAGTTCAGCAGACCGGGTCCGCCAATGGCGATCGCTGCCGAGGATCGAGACGTGCCCGAAGACTGTCGCGTCAACATCGGCGGGAACCCGCACACTCTGGGCGAAGAAGTTCCGAGGGGATTTCTTTCAGTTGCTTCGCCCGCGCCGGGCTCTCGAATCGACAGCCATCGAAATCTGAAAGGGTTGTATGAGGGATTCCACCGATCGAGTGGCCGGCTGGAGCTGGCCCAGTGGCTCATCGACCCGCAGAACTTCCTGCTGGCCAGAGTGATGGTAAACCGGATCTGGCATCATCTTTTTGGCACCGGTTTGGTTCGTACCGTTGACAATTTTGGTGCGCGAGGAGAGCCTCCCAGCCATCCACAACTACTCGACTACCTGGCCTCCCGCTTTGTCGAGCAGGGATGGTCCATCAAGGGCATGATCCGGCAGATTGTTCTCACGCGGACCTACCGCCAGGCCAGCAGTCACGACCCGAAAGGGCACCAGGTAGACCCTGATAATCGCCTGCTGTGGCGGGCCAATCGCCGTCGGCTGGAGGCGGAAGCTTATCGCGATTCCGTGCTCGCCATAAGCACAGCCCTGGACCGCACCCGGGGAGGACCGACCCTGCCGCTGGACTTACCTGAGAGCGTCGAGTTGGGTTTTCCCACGGCACTGAAGCAGGATGCCAAAGTGAGCGAAGAGGTCCTGTATCGACGAACGGTTTACCTGCCGTCCGTGCGTAAGAACCAGCTCCCGCAGCTCGACATGCTGAATCTTTTCGATTTCCCCGATCCCGATCAGACGATCGGAGCCCGATCGGTCACCACCGTTCCCACGCAGAGCCTCTATCTCATGAATTCTCCTTTTCTGCGCCAGCAGGCTCTTCTGACGGCCCGCACTCTCCTGGAGGCAGGGGGCCCAGACGACAAAAAGCGCATCTCGGATTTTCTCATGCAGGCCTTGAACCGTCCCGCCACGACGCAGGAAGTGAAGCGGGCTCTGGATTTCATCGCGGGTTTCGAAGAGAAACTGGGCCGTCTGCCTGAGGCGTCTGAAAACCCGCGCCTGGAAGCCTGGGCGCGCTACTGTCATGCCGTGTTTGTGTCAAACGAATTCCTTTTTCGAGGATGATTCCCTATGACCTTTCCACCTGATCGAAACTTGACTCGCCGCCATTTTCTGCAATCCTCCGCCTGTGGTTTTGGCTCCGTGGCGCTGGCCGCCCTGTGCACCGAGCAGGCTGCGGCCGCCGCCGGGCCCCTGGCACCGAAGGCCCCCCATTTTGCTCCCAGCGTTCAGCGCGTGATTTTCATGTGGATGGCGGGCGGCCCGTCCCAGGTCGACATGTTCGACTACAAGCCGCGACTAGCGAAAGAGAGTGGAGAGACCATTCCCTACGAGACTGGCAATTCGGTTGGCATGAGTTTGAGCCGACTGATGGGACCGATTTCCCCGATGCGGCGCCAGGGGCAGTCCGGGTTGATGATGACCGATTGGCTACCCCACCTGGGAAAGCACGCCGATGAGCTGTGTCTGCTTCGTGCTATGCAGGCTGACAGCGAAGCCCATGCTCCTGCGGCAAGGCAACTCAACACCGGTGAGAGCCGCCTGATTCGTCCATCGGTGGGATCCTGGGTCGGGTACGGGCTGGGGACCGAAAACCAAAACCTGCCCAGCTTTGTCACCATCTGCCCGCTTCTGTTCCATGACACTGGCAGCGTCCAGTTTTTCGGGAATGCGTTTCTCCCCGCCATCTACCAGGGAACGGCGCTGGGAAGTAAGGCCACCGGTGCTGAGAAAGCGGTGTTTCGCTATCTCGAGGATCCCAGCCTGCCGGCTGAGCTGCAGCGTGATCAGGTTGATTTTATTCAGGAGATGAATCGAGAACATCTGCGTCAAGTTGGAGCCGACCGCCGCATGGAGGGACTCATCGAATCCTTTGAGCTGGCGTTTCGGATGCAGTCGGAGGCACCAGATCTCATCGACTTGTCTTCCGAGTCACAGGCCACACTCGATCTCTATGGAATCGGCCAGAAAGAGACCGACGATTTCGGACGCCAGTGCCTGCTGGCCCGCCGCTTCGCTGAAGCCGGCGTGCGCTTCATCCAGGTCAACTCCAGTGGCTGGGACCATCACGAAGAGATTCGTTCGGGTCTTCCCAAGATGTGCGCCTCCATAGACAAGCCAACAGCCGGCCTGATCACAGACCTCAAGGCCAGGGGACTGTTTGACGACACGCTCCTGGTCTGGTCCGGTGAGTTCGGGCGAACACCACACTTCGAGGATTTTTCCATGGGCGACGAATCCAAATACGGTCGGGGCCACAACCCCGGCGGCTTCTGTGCCTGGATGGCCGGCGGTGGCGTGCGTGGAGGCATGGTCCACGGCGTCACCGATGAGTACGGCCTCCGGGCCATCGACCAGAAGGTCCACATCCATGACTTGCACGCGACCATGCTCCATCTGCTGGGGCTCGACCATGAAAGGTTGACTTATCGCTACAGCGGTCGTGACTTCCGCCTCACGGACGTTTACGGGCGGGTAGTGAAAGAGATCCTGGCATGACCTGCATTGGCCTTTCTCACCGCGAAAATTAGGTGTCAGAGTAGACTGTCCCCTTTTTGGTCCTCAGTCGCAGGGTCTCCTCGTCGTCGACCCGAAGTGTTTCGAGGTCAATGGCGACGCCGTACAATTCTCGTGCCTTTTCCAGGGACACTTTTTCATTCAAAACGTCTTGCCACACCTTTTGGGGATCTCTCTTCAGAGCATCACCCCAGCCCCCTCCTCCGGCGATCTGGTGTCGCACCAGATCGCCCCGCCGAATCTCAAAGGTCCCCTTAGTCGGTACAACGACCGCTTCCCCATCGGGATTGACAATGGTCATGGAAGCCGAACCCGGCAGACCTCCCTGCAGGCCGTACGGGGGGTGCTTTCTTCGGTCCGAGCGGCCCGAGACAATAGCCTCTTCGGCCAGTAGCCGCCAGTCCCGGACCAGAGCCAGGCCGCCTCGATATTTCCCTGCCCCGCCCGTGTCCGCAACCAGGGCGTACTGCTCCAGCTGCACGGGATACTCCAACTCCAATAACTCGGCCGGGATATTGGAAACCACACTCCCGGGATTGGTCAGCCCGTCGTTAGCATCCTTGTTGGGCCGGGCTCCCCAGGTGCCACACACCAGATCAAAAAGAATGTAGGCCTCACCATCCCCTTCGTAACCGCTGAAGATGAACAAGGAGTTCCCTCCCTCCCCGGCGGCTGGAGTCCGGTCGGGAACAACCTGGGCCAGTGCACCCAGGAGCGCGTCGGCCATCCGAAAACCGGTCACGCCGCGCATGTTGGTTGCGGCGGGCATCACCGGATTGACAATCGAGGCTTCGGGTGCAATCACCTCAAGGGCACGAAAGAGTCCAGAGGTATGGGGGATATCTGCCTGCATCACCGATCGAATCGCGTAGCCGGTGGCCGAGACGGTCAACGGCCGGGGACAATTGATGGCCCCGCGGACTTGAGGAGAGGAGCCGTGGAAATCGGCCACGATGGAGTCATCTTCAACAGTGAGCTTCACGTGGATGGGAATCGAATCGGGATCCACGCTGTCGTCGTCAATGTAGTCCTCGAATTCATACTCGCCGTCCGGCCAGGCCCGAATCTCTGCCCGGACCAGCTCTTCCGTGTAGTCCAGAAGAGCGTCCAGGTAGAATTTCAGGTCCTCTTTGCCGTAGGTCTCAACCAGTTCCAGGAAGCCGCGTTCTCCTGTCCTGAGGGCGGCCAGATTGGCGTGTAGATCTCCCAGGACCAGTTTCGGCACCCGCACATTCTTCTCGAGCATCTGGAAAATGGCTTCGTTGGGGCGGCCCCGGTCATACAACTTCAAGGGCGGAATTCGCAAGCCTTCCTGATAGATTTCAGTGCTGTCACAGGCGCCCCCGGCCACACGGCCTCCGATATCCACGTGGTGGGAGATGACCGCCGAGAAACCGATCAGTTCCTCCTCATGAAAAACAGGCTTGAAAAGAAAGATATCCGGGAGGTGAATTCCGCCCTCAAAAGGATCGTTGATAATGAAGATGTCTTCCCCATGGATTCGGTCCTGGTATTTGCGAATCACCGATCGCAGTGCGAATGGGATCGAACCCAGGTGGAAGGGAATGGTGACACCCTGTGCCACCATTTGACCTGCGGGGTCACACAGTGCGGTGGAGAAATCCATGCAGTCTCGAATCACCGTGGAGTAAGCGGTCCGGATCACGGTGTTGGCCATTTCATCCGCGTAACTCTGTAGATGATTCCGAATCAACCCCATCGAGATCGGATCGAGCTTTGTCTTGGAGTCTGGTAGTGCCATAGGTTACCTTTAAAGCCGACTCTGGATGTTCCCCGTCGGTTCGAACTTCACTCTGGCTCGGGGCGGAACCACGGTGGTGGAGTCGTGCTCGTCGATCATAAAGTATATTAGCTAGATACTGGACGACAACTGGCCTTCTCGCAGAACGGCGGAGGAAGTCGGTGGCCGTGTCGCGCGGAATTATGTGATTTACCGAAGGACGCTGCGTTAGCTGCTTGCTTCACGGGATCGGGAGGTTCGGCTTCGTCGACTGATTCCACCCATTGAGCCACAGCGTGACTCGGGCCTGCTCCTGATAGGGAGGGTAAATATGCATTCCTGCCGTGATGAAATCCACCTCCCCGTCACGGTTCATGTCTTCGCATTCCAGCGCGATCAGGTGGGACGGCCGAGAAGCCAGTCCCAGAGCCCGGAAGTTCATACTGCCGTCATTGACGAACCAGATCATGCTGCGGGATTCAGGTTCATGCCACAGGTTCCAGGCACTTACAGCGATGACGTCCTGATCGCCGTCGCCATCCGGGTCGGCCGCGCAGGCCGAGGCGGCACCCTGGAAATATCCGATGCGGTGGTACTCAAAGCCAAGCGCACCGGTGTTCTCCAACCACTGAACGGCATGCCAGGGCCGGGGGCGAGGTGGCAAATGGTCAAACGCGTCGCCATTGGTGAAAAGGACATCCGTATCTCCATCCCGGTCAAGATCGACCAGACGCATTCCACTGCTGCCATAGTCCTCATTGGTGCTTCCGAAAACAAGGTGGCTCTCAAAGTGCCCTTTCCCGTCGTTCTGAAAGACATAGATCTCTTCCCATTCCTGGCTGACCAGACTGACCAGGTCGAGATCGCCGTCCTGGTCCATGTCTTCCGGAATGATGTGAATGGGACCGGAAAGCTTCTGGAGAATGTGGGATTGGAACTCCCACCCCCCCAGGTTCTCCATCCAGCGCGTCTCACCCTCGTGGTATCCGAACTGGGCCACGGCCAGGTCTACATCTCCATCCCCATCCAAATCACCCCCCCGAACATCCGTCACCCTGCCAATTCCCTCCGCGACCACATGCAACGCGTAGTCCTGGCCTCCCCGGTTCTCCAGGATCAGAACGGAGCCGATTTTCTCATTGCTGGGCAGCAGCTTCCCCATGGACGCAACCAGCAGATCCAGATCCCCGTCGTGGTCCAGATCGTAGGGCTGCACCCGGGCAGGCGCCTTGATCTCGGGTCCAATCCAGGTTTCACGGTATTCGCCGGCAGCGGACTGCCGGATCCATCCAATCCGGCTGGCCCCCACGTCGCAAACAAGAATATCCAAAAGACCATCCTGATCCAGGTCGACAATTAGAAGGCTGGCAACCTGTGGATGCCCCTCTACGGGGAAACCGACCGCCCCGGAAGTGAGGAAAGCTCTGGCGCTGGTCAAGGCCTCGCTGGTGGAATCGGCCACCCGGTCTGGCTGGTCGGTGCAGCCGACAAGAACCAACAATCCGGAGGCCGTGAGTGCAGACAGAATCAGGGACCAGAGATGCTTCATTCCGCTGAAATTGTGCCGCCGCAAGAGGTCATTATTATATATTTTGAATTCTGGAGGACGCAAAAGTGGGTACCTCCTTACTGATTGCTCCGAAATGGAGAAGATGCTTCGTATCCCTCGCAATCGTGTGAAAGGAAAGTGGCTGGTGGCAGTGTTGGCGGGCTTTCTGTCCGCAGCGGGCTGGTTTCTCTATAGAGAAGCGACCAGGTCGAGCGTCCTGGCAGCACTTCCTCCGCTCCCTGACTTGCGAGGAGAGGTTGCGCAGCTGGCTGAGGAGATCCTCCGTCTGGAAGCAGAGGTTCGCAGCGATCCCCTGTCAATCACCAGGATTACCCGCCTGGGGATGACCTATCACGCCGGCGAGATGCCTATCGAGGCAATGGCCTGCTACCTGATTGCTACTCGTCTCTCCCCGGGCGATTACCGCTGGCACTATTATCAGGCAGTTCTCCTCGAGGAACAGGGCGAGTACAGTCAAGCCATCTCACTGCTCCAAAGGGTGACTGGATCCAACCCGGACTATGTCCACGCCTGGGCCAGGCTGGGGAATCTCTTCTTCAAGGAGACACAAATGGAAAACGCCCAAGAAGCCCTGAGAGAGGCGTTCTCCCGCGATCCGCTTCACCCCCAGGCCAGTCTCGTCAGAGCACGAATCGCGGCCTGGCAGGGAGACTGGCAGAAGGTCATTGCGATTCTTTCGCCGGCCCTCGAAGGGCACCCCCTGCTGGCACCGGCCTGGCGTCTCCAGGCCCGTGCTCACATCCAGCTGGGCCGACCCCCTCCCGAGTGGGAGGAGGTGCCCGGCGCTCCGGTACGGGCAGAAGAAATCATCAATGAACCACTCATGGATGACATTTACGATCTCTCGGCGCTGGCACTGATCCAGGGGAACTCATTGCGGGGGCAAAAGGTGATGACCGAACGCTGTACGCGATGTCACACGGTGGATCGCATCCATGTGTCCGATAAGACCCCTGAGGAGTGGCTGAGAACGGTACGGCGGATGCAGCGTCTGGCGGAGCCTGGATGGCTCGACGACATGGCTGCAGCCGATGTTCTGGCCTTTCTGCGCAGCCGGGGGGGGGATTGAGTTCCACGTTTCACGTTTCACGTTCCACGTTTCCGGAATTACTGCCCGCCGGCGACCTTGATCAGGCCTTTCTTCTCCCATTCGTCCAGATACTCCCTCACCTTCTCTCCTTTCTGGTGCTTCAGGCTTGAGCTTCAGGAAGTGTTCCTGCTCCCGCGCGGCAGCGTCGAAGCTTCCCTTGTTGGCCAGCAGGAAGCCCAGCATGTAACTCGCAAAGGGGTAGTCGTCCGCCTTATAGCTGGCTTTGACCCTGGTGAGAGATTCCTCCGCCTCTTCGATGCGACGCAGATGAATCCTGGCGAGTCCAAGATGGTAGTGGGCTGACACGAGATGAGGATTCAGTTCCAGGACCTGTGTGCTCCAGCGTCTGACCTGGTCCCAGTTCTCCCGATGGAACTCCAGCTCCATCATCGTGACCTGTGGGAGAAGGTACATAGGGTCACTGGCCACGGCCGATTCCAGAGCTTTCCGAGCGCCTGATTCGTCGTTGAGCCCCAGTCGAAGCTGT
Source organism: Acidobacteriota bacterium (assembly GCA_965248635.1). Taxonomy (GTDB): domain Bacteria; phylum Acidobacteriota; class UBA6911; order RPQK01; family CBDAPI01; genus CBDAPI01. Next base: position 4,043,378 of record OZ252114.1, read on the forward strand.
CCCAATAACTCCCAGGCAACAGAAAATTCCGGATAGAGATCGATTGCCGTTTGCAGGTTCACCAGAGCCTGCTGGTAGTTTTTGTTCTTCTTGATCTCCTTGCGAGCCTTCTGGTAGGCCTGGCGGGCTTTCTTGGGAGCCGACATCGTGGTCACACTGGTTGTCGTACCGACAATGCTTCCGCCCCGGTACAAGACGATGACTCCCACATCGGGATTTTCCAGGGGCCGTCGGAGGGTCAGTAGAATGCTGTCCGACTGGAACCCCACCTGGCTGGCTCTTAACTCGCATCCGCTGAGATCGGCGTGACCAGGGCCGCTCGTTCCCAGAAATTGGCCACCCTGACTGGATTGACCCGTAGTTCCCAGGCCGAGACCTGCCGTTCTCGAAGAGTTTACGCCACCCAGTGCATCCTGGCTGGCTACGCTGGCGTCCATGGCAGCGCCGTGAATATTGGAGCCGTCGACGACCAGGTGGAAGTGGCCATCAAGAGTGTGGGCCTGACGGCGAACTTGCCCATCACAGATCAGTTCCACCCTGGCCGTCACATCCGCCGGACTGCCGTCCTCGTAGAGCACTCTCCCGGAAAGAGAGAGGGGCCGTTCTCCCTGAGGAAGCCGCTGCCCCTGTGAGCTGCCTTGAGGTTGGGTCGGCCGGGGTGCATCAGGGGAGGTTGGCTGGGCTCGCGCCAGCCCGACCAACAGGAAACAGCAGTAGAAGACAATGGCGGGTCTCTTGGCCATGTTAGGAGCCCTCAAAATGACGGATCGACTGTAGGGTACAGTCTGGGCCTGCCTTCTACAGCATTTGAGGCCTCTCGGGCTCGGGAGCGTGATATCATTTTGAAAATTTTGGGAATTATATACAATAGTAGCCAAGACAAACTTAATGGATTGATTTCTTGGCCTTTCGGACTCCCATCCCTTGAACCACTGCACTAGCTAAAGCATCTGGGGAAAGGTCCCCTTTAAGTTCTGTTGATGGTTTGAAGAAGTCCGGCATTATTTTTAACCTGTCATCAAGTGGGCCGAACCGTTTCTCGTATAGATGTTTGAATTCCTCAATGCTGTCGGCCAATTTCAGCATGGTCAGAACTTCTTGCCGTTGTTGTCTGAGTTTGTCAAGACCATATCCCTTGGTCAAAAACTGATGGAACTTTTGTTTTCGGCTTCCCTTTGCATTAATCTGTGGGTTTAAACGCTGAAGTTCCTTCAGAACCTCTCCGTTCTCTAGCGGCCTATAGACGTACTTGTTGGTAAAGTTTCCGAAGTGTTGCGGCTTGTTAATTACCATACCGCCGCGAACACGTTCCACGTATGGATCAGAGCCGTAGATGTGATTGAGTGTAACGTAGTAATCGTCGGGAAACTCCTTCTCCCATTCGCGCTTTTCGGTCTCAATATAGGCTTGGACAAGTAACCGCAGGGCTTCTGGATCCCGCTCTGTCTGGTATCCAGTAGCCTCATCGATCAGTGCGATGATGCCGACGTCTGCCAAAGCGTTGACAATGGCCTGCGCCTGCCGTGCCATGGGCTCTTGCTGTTTGGAGAGCTTTCCGGTCTCATTTGCACGCACAACTGCTTTGCAGATGCCGACTAGAACCTCTGCTTCGTATCCGTGGGCTGGATCCGACCCAAAGGCATTGAAAACAATAGGGTTTTCGACCGTCATGCGTAACTTATGGGAATTATATACAATAGTATCCAAAAAGCCCTTGACGCCCTATTTTGAGGTGGTACAATAGTAGCCATATCAAGGAGGGAGACAATGACAAAGCAAACGAAAAAAGGGCCAGGGAAAGCATACCGAAAAGGAATCACTCTGATTCAGTTGCAAGAGATGTTCCCCAATGATGACGTTTCCAAGCAATGGTTCATTCAAAAGAGATGGCCCAATGGAATCGGTTGCATCAAGTGCGGATCTCTGAGAGTAAGTGAAGTCAAGCATCCTACCATGGATTACCGCTGCAAGGATTGTCGGAAGCATTTCAGCCCAAAGTCTGGAACCATCATGGAAGGGTCAAACTTGGGCTATAAAAAATGGGCCATGGCCATTTACCTGTTTACCGTAGGAATCAAAGGAACCTCCAGTATGAGGCTCCATCGGGATCTTGGCATCACTCAAAAAACGGCATGGTTCATGGGACATCGGCTACGTTACGCTTGGAGTGACAAAACGGCTTCCTTTGCTGGCCCGATAGAGGTCGATGAAACCTACATTGGTGGTAGAGAGAAAAACAAGCATTCCAACAAAAAACGGAATGCAGGACGTGGTCCTTCGGGAAAGATCGCTGTTGTTGGCATCAAGGACCGCCAGACCAATCAGGTTGCAGCCTCAGTAGCCAAGGCCACAGACAAGGGAACCTTGCATAGCATCATCCATGATCAGATTGAATCAGGGGCCAAGATTTACACAGATGATCATCGCTCTTATGAGGGTTTATTGAACCGTCAAAGCGTCAAGCATTCCGTGGGAGAATATGTTAAAGGGATGGCGCACACCAATGGAGTCGAGTCCTTTTGGGCCTTGTTGAAGAGGGGCTATTACGGGACTTATCACAAGATGAGCCCCGCCCATCTTCACCGTTATGTTGCCGAGTTTGAAGGTCGTCACAATACCCGCCGATTGAATACTATTGAGCAAATGGTGATGATTGCCGAAGGGATGGATAAAAAACAGTTGAGATATAAGGATTTGGTGAAATAACAATGGCGAAAGAAACTCGCGAGAAAATTGCATCTGGCAAACCTAGTCGCTTGGAACCGTCAGGAATGATCAAGGCAACACACAAGGGTATCCTACCTATCGGTGGTCTTCAGCTTGAGGCCTACGTTTTAGAGGATGGCCGGAGGGTCTTCCACAAGCGGGGTATGGCAAAGGCCATGGGCCTAAAATCGGAAGGCGGTAACGCCTTCATGAAGACCTTACGTCGAAAATCCCTTGGATCCGAAATAGATGATAAGTTACGCATGACGGTCGAAAACCCTATTGTTTTCAATGCCTTTGGGTCGGATCCAGCCCACGGATACGAAGCAGAGGTTCTAGTCGGCATCTGCAAAGCAGTTGTGCGTGCAAATGAGACCGGAAAGCTCTCCAAACAGCAAGAGCCCATGGCACGGCAGGCGCAGGCCATTGTCAACGCTTTGGCAGACGTCGGCATCATCGCACTGATCGATGAGGCTACTGGATACCAGACAGAGCGGGATCCAGAAGCCCTGCGGTTACTTGTCCAAGCCTATATTGAGACCGAAAAGCGCGAATGGGAGAAGGAGTTTCCCGACGATTACTACGTTACACTCAATCACATCTACGGCTCTGATCCATACGTGGAACGTGTTCGCGGCGGTATGGTAATTAACAAGCCGCAACACTTCGGAAACTTTACCAACAAGTACGTCTATAGGCCGCTAGAGAACGGAGAGGTTCTGAAGGAACTTCAGCGTTTAAACCCACAGATTAATGCAAAGGGAAGCCGAAAACAAAAGTTCCATCAGTTTTTGACCAAGGGATATGGTCTTGACAAACTCAGACAACAACGGCAAGAAGTTCTGACCATGCTGAAATTGGCCGACAGCATTGAGGAATTCAAACATCTATACGAGAAACGGTTCGGCCCACTTGATGACAGGTTAAAAATAATGCCGGACTTCTTCAAACCATCAACAGAACTTAAAGGGGACCTTTCCCCAGATGCTTTAGCTAGTGCAGTGGTTCAAGGGATGGGAGTCCGAAAGGCCAAGAAATCAATCCATTAAGTTTGTCTTGGCTACTATTGTATATAATTCCCAAAATTTGCTTGTACCCGAGAGTCCTCTATGATCCGCCAGATTGGGTTTTCTAGCGCGTTGCTGGTCTTTTTGAGTTCCTGCACCTCCTTGTCTCTATTCGAGATGCCTTCGGACCTGCCCGCGCGGGTCGAATTCAACCGCGACATCCGGCCAATTCTCGCGGACAAATGCTTTGCCTGCCATGGGCCGGATGCCGGTCCCCGTAAGGCCAGGCTGAGACTGGACGCCCAGGCGGGAGCCTTCGGACAGCGTGAGGGGTATGACGGCCCAGCCATCCTGCCCGGATCGTCTCGCAGGAGCGCTCTGGTGGAGCGGATACTGCATGAGGATCCGCAGCGGCGCATGCCGCCTCCCCACAAAGACGAGGTCGGCAGTGGAGGCAAAGTGTTGACCCATCGCGAGAAGGCCCTCCTCATCCGCTGGATCGAACAGGGAGCCAACTGGGAGCCCCACTGGGCCTACAAACCCCTGGTTCGCCCTGAGATTCCATTCCCTGGGGGGCCGGGTGAGTCAGCCCGGGAGCCCATCGACCGTTTCATTCTGGCAAAGCTGGCGGGAACCGCATTGCAGCCTTCGCCACGGGCCGATAAGGGGACGCTGGTTCGACGCCTGAGTTTGGACTTACTGGGCCTGCCACCTCGATCTGGGGAGGTTGAAGAATTTCTCAATGACCCGGATCCGAAGGCCTACGAGAAACTGGTGGACCGTTTTCTGGCCTCCCAGCATTTCGGCGAAAAGATGGCCGTGATGTGGCTCGATCTGGCGCGCTATGCCGACACCAACGGATATCACTCCGACGTACATCGACGCATCTGGCCTTATCGAGACTGGGTCATTCGGGCTTTTAACCAGAACCTTCCCTTCGACGAGTTTACCCGGCAGCAGCTGGCGGGCGACCTGCTGCCCGGTGCCGGCGATGACCAGAAGATCGCTTCCGGGTTTAATCGCCTGGGGCAGACCAGCAAGGAGGGCGGATCTCAGTCCAAGGAATACCTTGCCAAGTATGCCTCGGACCGCGTTCGCACGGTCAGCACTACCTGGCTGGGTTCGACAATGGCCTGCGCAGAGTGCCACGACCACAAGTTCGATCCCTTCACCACCAGGGATTTTTACAGCCTGGCTGCTTTTTTCGCGGATATTAAGGAGATGGGGCTGTTTCTGAACCACCCATTCATGAAGCCGGAACATCCTTTTCCCCCTACCCCGGTTTCAGGGAAAAAGCTGGCCGAACTGCAGGAGCTGGAGGATCGGTTGCGAGCTCTGTACAGGGGTGATGAGGTTGACGGGGTCAACACCCCGGAAGCAGCAAAAGCTCGCGAGAAGGAGATCGATCAGAAGCAGGCTCGATTGGACCGGCTGTCGGATGAGCTTCACGTCACGCTGGTGACCGAGTCGGTAGAGCCTCGAATGGTTCGGGTACTTCCCCGCGGAAACTGGCAGGATGATTCTGGCGATGTCGTTCAACCCGGCGTGCCGAAATTCTTGCCCCGACTGGACACAGGCGGGCGTCGAGCCAGTCGGCTCGATCTGGCCAACTGGATTGTGTCGCCGCAGAATCCCCTCACGGCAAGAGCATTCGTCAACCGCCTGTGGAGAGAGTTCTTTGGCAGAGGGATCTCTGACAACACGGGAGACCTGGGCGCCCAGGGTGAATGGCCCTCTCACCCGGATCTGCTCGACTGGCTGGCCGTCGAGTTCATCGAGAGCGGCTGGAATGTGAAGCAGATCGTAAAATCCATAGTGCTGGCTGAGACCTACCGGCAGTCGTCGATTCCGAGTGAGGAGATGATGGCGGCAGATCCAGACAATCGCCTTCTTGCTCGTCAGTCGAGGTTCCGGCTCAAGGCTGAGTTCGTTCGGGATGCCGCTTTGGCCATCAGCGGTCTTCTCTCCCGAAAAGTCGGAGGGCCCAGTATCAAGCCTTACCAGCCAGAGGACTACTGGAAGGATATTGAGACCTTCGGTGTCCCAGGTCCCGGAACGGACTGGGTGGCGTCTGCCGGAGAGGATCAGTATCGCCGCGGTCTCTATGTGTACTGGAAAAGAACCTTCCTCCACCCGGCCCTCAAGGCCTTTGATGCACCTGAGCGCCAGGAGTGTACGGCCGAGCGAGCGACCTCCAACACTCCACTGCAGGCTCTGGTGGTGCTCAACGATCCGACCTTCGTGGAAGCGGCACGGGTATTGGCTCAGAATGTCCTGGCCAAGTCCGGCAGCAGTTCCAGCCACCGTCTCGATTCGGCCTTCCGCCGAGCTGTTGGAAGACCCCCTTCGGAAAGCGAGAAGCAAGAGTTGCACAAGCTGCTGGAGGACCAGATCGAACGCTACCGGAAGAAACCCGGGGAGGCGAAGAAGCTCGTTAGGGTGGGGCAGGCGCCACTGCCCGCCAAATTCGATCCTCCCGAACTGGCCGCCTGGACGGCCGTGTGTCGCGCCATTCTAAACCTCCACGAAACGATCACCAGGAGCTAACATCATGCCACCAGATAACAAAATCCCTTCCCGGCAGGGAGCAAAGAGTCTCCGGCTCGACGAGACCCGCAGGGAGTTCCTGGTTCGTTCCGCCCAGGGTATGGGGACCATGGCTCTTGCTTCACTTCTGGGCACAAACAGACTGACCGCTGCCTCTGAACCGACCGGGAGTGGTGTCTGGACCGGCGTGGTGAACCCTCCCCATTTCGTACCCCGGGTTAAGCGCATCATTTATCTGTATCAGGCCGGCGGACCGTCTCATGTCGACATTCTGGATTACAAGCCCAAACTGGAGGCAATGCACGACCGAAAGATGCCCGACTCCCTGACCCGGGGTCAGCAGATGACGACGATGACGAGCGGTAAGAGGCTGACCATCCTGAAGCCACAGTATCCCTTCGCCCGTTTTGGTGAATCGGGTCAGGAGATGAGTACGCTGCTCCCTCACATCGGCCAGCTCGCCGATGACATCTGCATCATCCGATCGATGCAGACCGAGCAGATTAACCACGATCCGGCCCATACCTTCATGAACACCGGTTCAATCATCACCGGACGTCCCAGCATGGGATCATGGCTGGTCTATGGGCTGGGGAACGAATCGGAGAATCTGCCCGGCTTTGTGGTCATGACTTCCGTGGGCGGCGGCGGAAATCAGCCCATCGCAGCCCGGCAGTGGCACAGCGGCTTCTTGCCGGGCCGGTTTCAAGGGGTACCTTTCCAGTCCAAGGGGAGTCCGGTTCATTACCTGGAACCGCCTCCGGGAGTCACGCTGAGCGACCAGAAGGATCTGGTCAGCACCATCCGGTCCCTGAATGCGGCACGCAATGACGTGGTCAGCGACCCGGAGATCGCCACCCGAATCAGCCAGTACGAAATGGCCTTCCGAATGCAAACCAGTGTTCCCGAGCTCATGGACCTTTCGGACGAACCTCAGTACATCAAAGAGTTGTACGGTACCGAGGGTGCCGACGGCAGCTTCGCAGCCAACTGCCTGCTGGCACGCCGGATGGCGGAACGGGGGGTGCGTTTTATCCAGATCTACCACCGCGGCTGGGATCATCATGGCAAGATCAGGCAGAGCTTGAAGACGGTGGCAGGACTGGTCGATCGGGCCTCGGCAGCACTGGTGATGGACTTGAAACAGAGGGGCATGCTGGAGGACACGCTGGTGATCTGGGGAGGAGAGTTCGGCCGCACACCCATGGCCCAACCCAGCAAGAAGGAACGTGACGAAGGGCGAGATCACCATATCAAGTGCTTCTCCCTATGGATGGCCGGGGGCGGGATCAAGCGGGGCTTCCACTATGGTAGTACCGATGAATTCGGCTACGATGTGGCCACAGATCCGGTCCACGTCCACGACCTTCACGCCACCGTCCTGCGCCTCCTGGGAATTGATCACAAGCAGCTCACCTATCGCCACCAGGGGCGAGACTTTCGCCTTACTGACGTGCACGGAAAAGTGGTTCAAGAGATCCTGGCCTGAGAAGCATTGATCGCCTGAACCTGTCCCCGACCGGGGGTCTAGGTAGTGCAGCGCGATCGCGACTCACTGTCCCCATAGCTTCTCTTCTTCCAGGAAGCGCGCGAACCCGTCTCGGTCGCCGCCGGCGGTGCCTATCCGAGCCACCCCCTCCTGGCAGTTTTCCATGCTGGTTGCGATCGAAAGCCGCAGGTAGTGCTGGCCTTCGGCTCCGATCGAGCCGAACGAGTTGCGGTCCAGAGTCGCGACGCCGTAGCGGTAGAGCAAGAACATCTGGAACATGCCTGAGGGGCTGGTCCGCGCCTGGACCTGAGATCCCATTGCCTGGTAAGCCTGGACGATTCCCAACGACTCGCAGATGCCTCCGATGTTGGGAAAGACGTAGAACGCACCCTTGGGCCTCTGACACGCCATGCCTTCTATGTCGTTGAGCGCCGGCACGATCCAGTCACGACGACGTTGGAACTCTGCCACCATACCCTCCACAACGCGCTCCGATTCCGGGGAGTCATACGCCTCGCGACCCGCCTCCTGAACGAAAGGCGGCACACAAGAGACAATGTTGATGTTGAGCTGCTTGAAAACTGCGGCCTCTTCGGGGGTCGGCAACGCCACCCAGCCGAGCCGCCAGCCGGTCATGGCGTAGCTCTTGGAGTGCCCGCTGGCCAGGATGGTGATGCCCTCCATCCCCTCTTCGCAAGCGATGCTGTTATGGGAGAGGCCGTCGAACAGGATCTTCTCATAGATCTCGTCGGCAAAAACCCGTACGTCTGCACGGCAGCGCTGGCGGATCACATCGGCAATGCCCTTTAGATCCTCTTTCGAGAGCACGCCGCCGGTCGGATTGGAAGGCGAGCAGAGAATGATCACCTTGGTCCGCTCGCTAATCAGGTCCTGCAGGGCTTCGGGGCCGAAGCCGAAGCCGCGCTCCTCCTCCAGATGCAAGGGCACCGGACTGGCCCCGAGGAACTGCACCCACGATTCGTAGATCGGAAAGCCGGGGCTGGGATAGATGACCTCGTCCCCCGGATCGGTGTAGGTCATCAGTGTATAGCTGATCGACGGCTTGGCTCCGGGCGTGACCACGATCCGGTCCGGGTCGACTTCCAGCCCGCGAGTCTCTGCAATGAAGCGGGAGATCGACTCTCGGAAGGGCAGAAGCCCCGCCGGATCGCAATAGTGTGAGTTGCCGGCCTCGATTTGGTCGATGCCGGCCTGATTGATGTGCGCGGCGCTGTCGAAATCGGGCTCACCGAGGTTGAATTTGACGATGTCCAAGCCCCGCTTCAGGCAGCGCTGGATATCTTCGCCCAGTTTGAAGGCGTTTTCGGTGCCGAGGGATGCGATTCGACCGGCCAAGGGCGAAGTGGTCTGCTTTCTTTCCCTGATCAGTGGTTTGTCCAAGAAAGTGCTCCGCTCGAGATGGGAGGATCTTCTCGTACCCGGGTCAAATACTATCACAGCCTCCATCCGCTCCCCCGCTCCGCCCGGGGGTCGACCTTGCTCAGGTTCTCAGCCCTGTGGCCAGCAGTGGGGCTGCTACAATTGGCAGGAAACTTGTTCATGACCAACATGCAATGTGAGGAGCGGCAGGGATGGGTGAGGTGCTCAAGACGGTTTTCTACGACCGCCATGTGAGTTTAAGAGCTAAGATCACGGAGTTCGGGGGCTGGGACATGCCGCTTCGGTTCCCCACCGGCATCGTCCAGGAGCACCTGGCCACCCGAATTGGAGCGGGGCTCTTCGACGTGTCGCACATGGGGCGGTTTACGATTCGCGGTGAGAAGTCCCTGCCTTTTCTGCAGCACGTTCTGACCAACAATGCCGCCGCTCTCGAGGTGGGACTGGGGCAGTACACGATGCTCCCTAACTCGAGCGGGGGCGCCCTGGATGACGCTTACCTCTATCGCTTCCTGGAAGACGAGTACGTGCTGGTGGTGAATGCCGCCAACCGGGAAAGGGACTGGCGCCATCTGCAATCACTGCGCGACCAGTTCCCGCGGACCGAAATGGCAGACCGGACCTTCGAGATAGCCATGCTCAGCTTTCAGGGACCCCGATCCAGGGAGATCCTGTCGGCTGTTATCGATTCCGGTGACCTTCCCGAGCCGATGAGAAATGCGCTCTCCATCGTGACCGTCGGGGGAGCCTGCGTCCAGGTTTCCCGGACCGGCTACACCGGAGAGCCAATAGGTTTCGAGCTCTTCATCGAGCGCACCGACGCCCTCGAGATCTGGGACACTCTAATCGAGGGAGGGGCGACACCGGTCGGCCTGGGCGCTAGAGACACGCTTCGTCTGGAAGCCGGCCTGCCCCTTTACGGACACGAGCTGGGCCTCGATCCGGAGGGCGAAGAGATTCCCATATTCGCCTCTGGCCTGGCGCGCTTTGCAGTGAGTTTTTCGCCTTTGAAAGGAGATTATTTCGGGCGCGAGCCTCTGGCCCGACAGTTCCAGGCCCTCAAAGGCATCCGCGACAGGGACTACTCGCTCCGGGATGACCTTCCCCGATTGATCCTTCCCCTAGAGCTGGCCGACAAAGGGATCGCTCGGGCCGGCGACAGGGTCTTCGGTGGCGACGAGCACATTGGATACATCACCAGCGGAACCATGGTCCCCTACTGGAAGACCGGGGGCGTGGGTATCGATTCCAGGCTGATCGACGAGACCGGACGCAGAGCCATTGGACTGGCTCTCCTCGATAGTGATGTTTGCGAAGGAGACACGGCGGAGGTCGAAATACGCGGTAAGAAAGCCCGCGCCCGCATCGTTCCCTCTTTTCTGAGGAGCGAGGCACCCCCTTTCGCTCGTGCCACCGTTCACCACCTGCCGCAGGAGAAAGAAAGTTCGATTCCGAGCGTAGAAGCTTTTTGCAAAGCCGGTGACCTTCTGGACCGGGCCATCGAAAATACCCTTTGGCGGCGGCAGGAGTGCATCAATCTCATCCCTTCCGAAATGACTCCCTCCCCCATGGTCAAGCTCCTGTCGATCATGGACCCGGTGGGTCGCTATGCCGAGCACAAGAAGATGAAGGCTTTCGAAGAAGCCGAGGTCTTCTACTATCAGGGGGCGGATTTTATCGGAAGGGTCGAGGAGCTCCTGGCCGGGGAGATCCGCGAGTTCCTCGGCTGCAACCAGGTCGAATCGAGGGTCGTTTCCGGACAGATGGCCAACATGGCCGTCTTCAGTGCCCTGGTGGATCACCTGAACCGTTCGGATCGAAAGAGCGAGCAGAGAAGAATCCGCAAGGTCTTGAACCACCACATCATCAGGGGAGGTCATTTGAGCGCCCAGCCCATGGGGGCTTTGCGAGACTACGTGGCTCGCGATCCAAAGACGGAAAAGGCGGCGGTCGTCAGCTTCCCCGTCCTCAGGGAGAACCCTTACAAGATCGATACGCGGGCCACCCGTGAGGTTCTGTCCGAGCATCGACCCGAGCTCATCATCCTGGGCAAGAGCATGGTCATTCACCGAGAACCGGTGTCCGAGATTCGCGGCTTTGTGGATGACCTGGGTCTGGACTGTGTGGTCATGTATGACATGGCGCACGTGTTGGGACTGGTGGGACCCTACTTTCAAGAGCCCTTCCAGGAGGGAGCCGATATCGTGACCGGCTCCACCCACAAGACTTACTTCGGAACCCAACGGGGAATCATCGCATCGAGCGTCGGGGATGAAGACCCGCGGTTTCCGGTCTGGGAGGCGGTACAGCGACGAGCTTTCCCGGGAGCCGTCAGCAACCATCACCCGGGCACCCTGCTGGGGTTACTGATGGCCGCCTATGAAATGAATCACTTCAAGGACGAGTACCAGCCAAAGGTGCTGAGCAACGCCAGAGCTTTTGCTCGTCACCTGGCTGATTGCGGCCTGGACGTGGCCGGAGACCCGGATATCTCCTACACGGAAACGCACCAGGTTCTCCTCAGGGTGGGCTACTCGAATGGACCGGAGCTGGCACGGCGGCTGGAAGAAAGCAACCTCGTGGTGAACTACCAGGCCGCTCCCGACGAGGAGGGCTTCACCGCCTCCGGTTCCCTGCGGATGGGAGTTTCCGAGATGACCCGTTTCGGAATGGAAGCCGAAGATTTCGGTGGGTTGGCTCAACTCATCCGCGATGTAGTCGTGGAGGGAGCCGACGTGAGAGAAAAGGTCTCGTCCTTTCGGAAACGATTTCTGGATATGAAGTATTGTCTCTCCAGCGAGGATCTCGAAGAGCGTGTTCAGAAACTGCACCGGCTGATTTAGCCTTAACTACTCTGGTGGTGGCCGTCAACACCACCAACAGAACCGCGGACGTCAGGCCGCGGCTGCTAAGCTAGCCTGACTACTCATCCAATTGGAGGTCTTGATGCGAATAGTGATGGCCATTTTGATGATGAATGCCGGTCCCCTTGCCGCTGCCGAGTCGACGCAGACTCTACGGTCCGGCCAACTCCTTTTCGGCTGGGCAACCCTGAGTATCACACCGGAGAAACCGGTGGCCATCGCGGGCCAGTACCATACCCGGATCAGCGACCAGGTGAACGATCCCCTGTTGGCGACGGCACTGGCCATCGAGACGCGCGATGATAGCGGTGTCGTCGATCAGGTGGTTTTCGTCTCCTGTGACCTCGCGGTCATTCGCAGAAACGTTACGGAGAAAGTGCGCCGTCGACTGAAGTCGCGGCTTCCGGATCTGGACGTGCGAAAGATCGTTATCTCGGCGACGCACACCCATACGGCACCGTCGATGACCGATGCCAGGGAGTCCGATTGGCACCCTTACGACTTCATGGGCAGCTGGGCATACCGCATTCCTCAGCAGCGAACAGATGTCATGCAGCCCTCCGACTACCTCGAGTTTCTGGCCGGACGGATCAGTGACGTGGTCGTCCAGGCCTGGAAGGCTCGAAAGCGGGGAGGGCTGAGCTGGGCGCTGAGCCATGCCGTAGTGGCGCACAACCGCCGAGCGGTCTATGCGGACGGCACAGCGCGTATGTACGGAAACACCGATGATCCGGAGTTCTCACATATTGAGGGAGTCTCGGATCACTCCCTGGATGTGCTCTTTTTCTGGCGAGGCGAAAAAAAACTGGAAGGGATGGCGATTACGGTTTACTCCCCGGCGCAGGAGGTCGAGGGCAAAGAATTCCTGTCGGCGGATTTCTGGTATGACACGCGCCAGCTGTTGCGCAAAAAATATGATCCCGATCTCCAGGTGCTGGCGCTCACCGGAGCCGGCGGGGATCAGTCGCCCCATCTTCTCTGGAACAAAGCGGCCGAGAAGACGATGAGGGAACGTCAGGGGCTAAGCAGCCGCCAGGAGATTGCCCGACGCATTGTCGGTGCCGTGGACGCGGTCTACGAGACGGCTCGCGACAACATCCGCACCGAGCTGGACTTGCAACACCGGGTGAAAGTCGTGCCGCTACCGGTCAGAAGAGTCTCCGATCAGCGATATGCCCAGGCCCAGACCGTTTACGAGGCTGGAAAAGACAAGACCGACGAGCTCGAGAGCCGGGAGTACATCAATTGGCGCGTGAGCCGTACGCTCATGGCGCGCCATGCCCATCAGAAGAAGAATCCTTTCTACCAGGCTGAATTACACTTCGTGCGTCTAGGGGACCTGGCCGTGACCACGAACCCCTTTGAGCTCTACACCGACTACGGTCTGAGGATCAAAGCGCGGAGCCCCGCGACTCAGACGGTGGTGGTGCAACTGACCTCAGACTGTGTCGCCTATCTTCCGACCGAGCGGGCGGTGGCGGGCGGTGGCTACAGCGCCCGGATTGTCGACGGCGTCGTCGGTCCCGAAGGCGGGAAGGTGTTGGTCAATGAGACGGTGAAAGTTCTAAACCAGATGTGGCTACCAGAATGATGGCTGATGGCTGACTTATTTCCTCTCGGAGAGGAAGGCTACGACGTCGACCAGTTCCTGGACGGTCATTCCCGACACCAGACCGTTGGGCATCAGGGAGGTCTGACTCGGATGTCGCTGAATGAGCTTGGACTTCGAGACGGTTGTGACCTGCCCACCCGAATCGACCAACTCGATCTCTGTATCGGTCTCCTCGCCAATGAAGCCGATCAGATAACCCTGATCCACCGTGCGTAACACCCACGGTTGATACTCGTGCCCGATCGCGGCACTTGGATTGATGATCGATTCATACAATTCCTGCCGACCATACTTTTGGCCGATGCGTGACAGATCGGGTCCCACATTGCGGCCCTCCCCGTCGACTCGGTGGCACTGAAAACACTGCGATGATTCGGCTCGAAAGAAAATCTGACGTCCCCTGTCCTGATCTCCCTGCAGGGAGACGAGTCGATCGATAGATGGAAGCTGCAGCCCTTCAGCAGTCACCTCACCTGGCAGGACCTCTTTCGCCAGCAGCTTGATGTCTTCGAAGGAACTGGAATGCAGCCGGTCAGCGACCAGCAGTTCCAGGTCCGCCGGCAAGTCCCCCGCTTCCGTCAGGTTGAGGAGCAAGAGAGCACCCGACTTGGAGCCAGCCAGAAGCTTGACGGTTTCTTCTCTCAGCGGCCGCCCACGCGACTGGTCGGCCACAATGTCTTTGAGAATCTGATTCGCCTGATCGTATCCGAAGGCATTCAGGGTCCAGACAACGTAAGTCTGGATCTCGGGATCCTTCTCCTGCAAAAGCTTGACAACGTCTTCGCTCGGAAAAACCGGTGCTTCACCGATTCGACTGGCAACCACCTGGCTGGCCAGCCTCAGCGCCTCCCGCCGCTCCTCTATGGCCAGCAAGGTATCCAGGGCCCGCCCCAGAAAATCCTGAAAGAAGGCGATCCTGCCACACTCTGAGATGAATGTCGCGGCCGCTTCAGCCACTTCCGGCTGGTGCAGCGCCTTCCGCAAGACGTCGTCGATGCGGGTCGTGGCCAGAAAGTCGAGCCACACTCGTCCACCGTCTCGCCCCAGCAGATTGAGGGCGACTCTCTGCAGTGGCACCGGGCCATGGGTCGCCAGCTGGTACAGGACTCCGCCCGCTGCGGAGCCGCCTATCGCATCCAGAGTTCGCAGAGCAGTCTCTCGCAGACCTGGATCCAGACGTTCGTCCAGCGCAGCCTGCCTGGCCAGGCTCAGAGCCGCCGGGGGATGGAGTTGGAGAGACAACCCTGCGAGACGACGATTCCACGTCCGACCTGCCAGCCTGAGGATCTGATCCAAGGCCTCGATCTCTCGCCCTCGCAAGGCAATCCCCAGCGCTTCCCGGTAGAAGCGATCCCGGCCGTCGAAGGCCAGAGCCAGGTCCGAGAGCCAGTCCTGAGCCCATTTTCGGTCACGGACTCCGGCCAGCGCCAGAATCAGCTGTCGGCGTACCGCCGGATCGGCGTCCTCTTTGAGCCAGGGTGCTCTGGTGAGGGCCGCTTTGCTTGACAGGAGTCGTACCGACAGCATTCTGATTCGAGGGTCGGGGTCTCGACTGGCTGTCAAGGCGCGATCAAGCCCCTGTTCTGAATGCAGGCCCAGCAGCCACAGAGCGCGAGCGCGTATGACCCCCCGCGGCGATTCCAGCAGTTCTTCCAGCAGCCGGGTGTCTCCCGACTGAGCCTTGGATTTGACTTTCTGGAAAGCCAGGAATCGCCGGGCTGGATTGGGGGAGGAAAGGGCTTCTCTGATCCCACCGTCACTCTTCAGATCAAGGAGGGGAACAGAGTATCGAGACCCGGGAGGAGCGATGCGATAGATTCGACCTGCTGAGGTATCACCCATGCGGTGCCCTCCCACCCCTGGATCGTACCAGTCCGCAACCAGGATGGATCCATCGGGAGCTACCGAGACATCGATGGGTCGAAACCAGCTGTCTTGCCGGTTGGCCAGAAGAATCTCGATGTCAGCCTGGAAACCGGCTCCCTGGGGGGCCAGTTGATAAGCGCGGATCACGCCAGGTCCGGCATCGGCGTGGATCAGGGCATTCTGAAACCGTTCCGGCAGCAGCCGGCCCTCGTACATGGTGATTCCGGATGGGGACCCAAAGCCCGTTTTGATGAGTGGGGGTACTACCCCGGCACGATCCTGGTTCCAGTGAACAGAGTCGCGACGACGGTCGCCTCGAATCTTGGGCCAGTACCCGTAGTAGCCGCCCTCCAGGACCTGGTTGATTCGACACTGTTGATTGCCGTCGTCGTCATTGTCGGACGCGAATACATTCCCAAATGAGTCAACGGCGGGCTCATAAGGATTGCGCATGCCTTCGGCCAGCAGTTCCAGCTGTTGCCCGTCCAGGTCGGTGCGCAACACGGTGGCTGCGCGAAACGGCTCGCCTTTCTTGCCGGCGCGGAGCCGCTGCCCGCTTCCATCGGTAACGTCCAGCCCTGAGTCGCCGTTGGTCATATAAATCCTGCCATCCGGGCCGAAGGTCAGCCCGTGGATGGCATGGTCGTGATCCACTCCGCCGAAACCCTCCAGCACAACGGTCTTTGCATCGGCAACGCCGTCTTGATCTCGATCCTCCAGATAGAACAACTCCGGTGACTGGCTGACGTAGACCCGATCTCCCAGCACCGCAATCCCGAGGGGCGCCTGCACACTCGGGTCCTGGTAAAAAGTGGAGGCCTTATCGACACGGCCGTCCCCGTCCCTGTCTTCCAGGATCCGAATCCGATCCCCAGCCGCCTCGGCCACCTGGTGTCGAAACAACCGGTAGTTGACGGCCTCAGTGACCCACACCCGGCCCTGTGCGTCGACGTCCATCGCCGTGGGATTGCGAAGGTCAGGCTCGGCGGCGAAGAGGGTCACCTCGAGTCCCTCCGCCACTATCATTCCCAGCATCGTCTCCTGGGGAGACCTGCCGGCGTCAGCCGATTCAGGCGCCGGCCCGGACTGCCGGCACCCAGTCAGGCAGATCAGTAGGAGGAAAAGGGCAATGGGAGAGAAGAAGTGAATCATAAAGAAAACCGGATCCTTGCCTCTCATTTTGCTTCAATGATGTGGTCGATGCTAGTGCTAACGTCCCCTCCTTGCCCTTGCCTTTGCCGTGACCTCATCTTTTGGTTGCATCAAGGCTCTTGACCAACGCCGCCAGCATTGACACGATGATAACGTTGCAGGCCAGAAAAACACGAGACGATTGACGGGCAAGGGCAAGGGCAGCGGCGAGCAAGTTGATCCAACCCTTTCCATCCCTGCCGCGAAACGCAGATGGCTATCTGTCAGGCCCCGAATCCGAGCAACCAACATCAATTTAGAAAGGAAATGTCATGCAACTCCTCAGAGACCAGGATGCGAACCTGAAAGCGTTGACCGACAAGACAGTTGCTGTACTCGGTTACGGAAACCAGGGAAGGGCCCAAGCATTGAATCTGCGAGACAGCGGGATCGCAGTCGTGGTGGGCAACCGCGATGATGAGTACCGCGATCGGGCCAGGACGGACGGATTTGAAGTGCTGGAGATTTGGGAAGCCTCCGCCCGCGGAGATGTCCTTCTAGTGCTCACGACCGACGAATCCCAGCCAGTGATCTGGAATGAACAAATTGCTCCCGGCATCAACGGGGGCAACACGCTGGTTTGGGGCAGTGGCTACAACATCGGTTACGATTTGATTCGTCCGCCCGCCAACGTGAACATCGTGATGGTCGCACCTCGTATGACCGGCGATGTGGTGAGAACTCTGTTTGAGCGTGGAAAGGGCGCCATGGCACAGTTCGCCGTGCATCAGGACACCAGTGGAAACGCCAGGGCGACAGCGCTCGCGCTGTGCAAGGGAATCGGCCTCACCCGCGGCGGAGTTTTCGAATCCTCATTTCGAGAAGAGGCTGAACTGGATCTCTTTGCGGAGCAAGTCATCTGGGCCGGACTCAGCGCCTGGTTTGTCGCATGCTTCGAGATGGGCGTCGAGAGCGGGTTCTCACCCGAGTTGATGGTGATCGAACTCTATGCCTCAGGCGAGGCATCGGAAATCCTGGGGCTCATGGCTCACCGCGGTTTCTTTCGCCAGATGGCGCTTCACTCCACCACAAGTCAGTACGGAACCCTGTCACGAGGGCCGGATCTGATTGGCGATGAGATGAAGAAAAAGGCCCGGGCACTGCTGCAAAAGGACATCAAAGAAGGAGCCTTTGTGCGCGAGTGGAGTCAAGAGCAGTCGGAAGGATCGAAGCGCCTGAAGGAACTCAGAGAGAAAGCGCTGGCCCATCCCATGAGCCTGGCGGAAGACGAAGTGATCCGGCAGATCCAGGAGGCTCATTCCCTCCAATAGTAAATCCCCGATAAACCAGGTGCGCTTCATTCAAGATCCCAATTCAGGAGCTGCACTAGAGCGGCATCACGTTGTCAGGAGTAGCCCATCCGATGTCCAGCCTGGTCATGACCAGAATGTGCACCGCCTGCCGGGTGATCAGCCATTTCGTGCCCTCCAGACGAAACTCCCACCGGTAGGTTCCCCAGCCCACTATCGACTCTCCACTCCGCTCCTGGAAGAGCTGCCAGTACATGGAAGCTTCAGCTCCATCGGAATTCAGGATGATGCTCTCGTTGGTGTAATAGCGCCTCGGGTTGCGAAAACGATCCCAGTAGGTGTCAAAAAAGTTTAGAATAGCTTCCCTTCCCTCCGCCACGATATCCCAGGGAGTCACGGTAAGCACCGCCTCCGGGGCGAAGATTTCAGCCAGGTCGTTGCGGCGCTTTTCATCGACGGCTTGCGCATAGCGGGACAGAATCTGCCGGATGTCTTCCCTGGCTCCCAGGTCGCGGACTTGCCGCTCCAAGCGCCGGACACGGTCTTCCATATTCTCCATAGTTTTACTGCTGATTCCCTCTCGACACCGGAATCACGGGGAGGAGAACATGAGAGGGATGTTCGGCGTCGTGATAGACAGTCTGGCTGGCCACCACAATTCTGGGGTCGATCCCCAGTTCTCCGCCGTTATTCAAGTTCCGATCGAAGCGTGGGAAATTGCTGCTCGAAATCTCAATCCGAATCCGGTGCCCCTTCAGAAACGCTTGGCTCGTGACTCCCATCTTGATCCTGAACTCGTATATTCTGCCGGGTTCCAGGAGGACTGGTTTCTGGAACGATTCCCGGAATCTGGCTCGCAGAATTCCCTCACAGATGTTGATCGACCGGCCGTCCGGATAGACGTCCAGCAGGCGAGCCGTCCAGTCTGTGTCCAGAGCTGAACTGGAGGCGAAGATTCTGGCTTCCACGGGTCCGGTCACCTCCAACTCCTGCGCCATGGCTTCGGTCGTGTAGACAAGGACGTCATCTCTTCGCTCGATGGGCCGGTGATCGGCCGGGGGGTGGGAGCCGTCTCGGATTCCGGTTATTAGCGGGACCGGGTCCTCCGGGTCGTAAGTGTAGGAGTCGTGGGGCACCCCCGCCGAGGACATTTTCTTGCTGAGACGACCATCTCCGAAGAGGCTGTTGGCATGGCCTTCACTGTCCAGATAGTAGCGGGTCCAACGGGTTTCGGGCAGCGGCCATTTCTCGGCTTCCCTCCACTGGTTGCGGCCCATGACGAAGAGCCTCAATGGGGCCTCGTCTTCCATGCCGTTTTTGATCCCTTTGAGCCAGCGATCCATCCAGCGCAGCCACAGTTCATAGAGGTCGACTACGGACTTCTCACCGAAGTCGATGATTCCATACTGCTGCTTGGGTTTGTCGGTGTGGACCCACGGTCCCATCAGCACTTTCTGGAGGCGGCGCGCCCCTTCGGTTCCTTCCTTTTGAATTCCCTCGTAATTGGCGAAGAGGGACACTGAATGGGTGTCCCACCAGCCGGCGATCTGGAGAATGGGGATATCCATCCGGGCGAACTTCCCGTAGAATCTGATGTTTTTCCAGTAGTCATCGTAGCTGGAGTGGCGAACCCTGTCGCGGTACAAGGTGATGGGACGCCCTGTCGCTTCCTCGTCCTGTGTCAGAACGGGCAACTTTCGAAAGAGTTTGTCCCAGTCATAGATGCCGATGGGCTGGCGGGTGCGGGAGTTGTTGGACATGGTCCAGGGTAGGGTGATATGCAGCAGCAGGGCGCCTCCGGTGTAGGAGGGACCATAGAGGTAATAATCGGCTGGCGCCATCTGGGGAATGATGGTCTTCAGATAGGGAGAGCCCGTGGGCGCCGCCGTCCACTGGACCATCCCCATGTAGGACATGCCGTTCATCCCCACACTGCCGTTGGACCACGGCTGCGTACCGCACCAGTCAAGACTGTCTCGCCCGTCGTTGGCCTCGTCGCGCACGGAGTAGAATTCTCCTTCCGAGTCAAAGCGACCGCGACAGTCCTGGACGACGTAAACATAGCCCCGGCGCGCGAAATAGAGGGCTCGCTCCACATACCAGTCACCCTGGTTGCCGTAGGGCGTCCTTTCCAGAATGACGGGCCATTGACCCTCTTCCCTGGGAAGATAGACATCGGCCGACAGTCTGACGCCGTCCCGCATAAGAACCTTCACATCAATCAGAGTCGCGACCTCATGATCAGGCCTGGAAAGGAGTTTCTTCCAGGCCGGCGTCTCGACTTGAGCCAGGGCACTGGACACGGTCAGGGCCATGACCAGGACCAGTAACTGAACGTCCGGTCCTCTCGATTCCGTGATTTTCAATTCGCCCGTCCTCCCTCGGGAATAGTAGCCGATCGAGGAACACCTGGAAAGGGCGCGTCCGGGTCAACTGGTACAGGCGAGCTGCACTCTAGTACTTGCCTCGGAGCTATCAGGAAGCGGCCCCCTCTCGAATTCAGTCGAGTTCAGGGCTGTTTCCAACCCCGCGCAAAAGAAGTCTCACCATAGTATGGGTAAGAATCGATTTGATCACCCCCCCCCAGAACACGCGGATCAAGAGTTGACCTCAGCTCGCGCAAAAGCTGCCCGGACAATTGCTCCAGGATAGACAGATAATCAGGATCATCCGCCACGTTCCGAAGCTGGTTGGGGTCGCTGCTCAGGTCGTAAAGCTCCTCGGCCGGGCGCTTTGCAAAGGCCAGGTCGTAGAGCCTGCGATGCAGATCATCCTGGTCCCGATGGTCGACCATGTAGAACTTGGTGGGACCATTGTCGACATCTCCAAGCCAGGTCCCCGGGACGAATGCCCGCTCATAATTGGGCGTTCCGGCCGGCCATCGATCGGGCCTGAAGTTTCTAATGTAGAGAAAATCGTGAGTTCGGATGGCTCGCATAGGCGTGCCGCCGCCATCGGGGGCTTCCTGGGCCGGTTCATGCCGCTCTTTGCCTGTCAGGACGAAATCCCGATCGGGGTCAATGCGGCCCGACTCCCTGGACTCGAGAATGTTCAACAGGCTTCTTCCAGTCATCGTCTCGGGTACCGGTACTCCAGCCAGTTCCAGAAAGGTGGGGGCCAGGTCGGTGAGACTGACCAGATCATCACTGCGTCGGGCGCCTGAAATGAGACCGGGGTGGCGAATCACCAGCGGTACACGAGTCCCGGTGTCGTACAGATTGGCCTTGCAGCGGGGGAAGGGCATCCCGTGATCGCCGGTCATGACCAGGATCGTGTTGTTTAGTTCATCGAGCCGCTCCAGTTCCCTCAGCACCCTTCCGATCTCGGTATCAAAGCGCTGGACCTCGAAATAGTAATCAGCGACATCACCTCTGATCTCAGGGCTGTCGGGGAAGCCGGCAGGCAGGCGGATCGCATCCAGGTCCATTCCCGCAGCCTTCCCTGAACCCCGCTCATAAGGCCGGTGGGGATCAGAGGTCCCATACCAGTAGCAAAAAGGTTGATCAGCCGGCCTTTTCTCCAGGAACTCGGTAAAGCTCTTGAATTGCTCTCCAGCCGGGTTGCGGGTTCTGCCTCCAGGTTCGAGCCGGCCCGGGCCCCAGCCCTTCCCCTGATAGCCCACGAAATACCCTGCTTGCTCCAAGAGCTCCGGATAGACAGGGAATTTGGCCTGTAAAGTGCTCCAGAGGTTGGCGCTTTCTTCCAGTCTCCAGTGCAGCTGGCCCGTCAAAAGGGCAGCTCTCGAGGAAGTGCAGGAGGGTGACGAAACGTAGGCGTGGCCGAACAGAATCCCCTCTCGGGCAAGGCGGTCGAATGTGGGCGTGCGAACAACGGGGTCTCCGTGTGCACCCGCGTGGGGCCACCCCCAGTCGTCGGCCAAGGCGAGGACAATATTGGGGCGGTCCGGTTCAGGAGGCACTCCCGAAGTGCACCCTCCTGGCCACACGGTCGTTGTTAACAGGATGGTAAGGAGAGGAAGCCGCCGCTTGATCTGGGCAATCCTGCCAAAACAATACGATCCATAACTCATGAGAGGCTCCTTTTCCGTTTGCAGTGCGAGATCATCAACCTTGCCGTCTTCAAGGAGAACCCTGACAAGGCCGATATGCGAGCCACTCTTGCTCACATTAGGGGCCGGTTTCTGTCGGGCTTCCGGTCAGGCTTCTTGACAGGCACCCAGGCACCTTCCGATAATGATCGCCGATTCTGTGGGAAAAGTCCCACCGTCTTTCTGGGGAGTATCGAATCGCCGTTCCTTCCAGTCCACGGTCAACACCACAGAAACGGGCAGAGCGAGAGCGTTGACGGTACGATTGAAGAGGTCAAGGACCGGATCTGTGAATCGCATTACTGAGGGCTTTTAGAGGTGTGCGGTATTGTCGGATATGTCGGGAGTCGGGAAGCACTGCCGCATCTACTCAACGGACTGAAGCGCCTGGAATACCGCGGTTACGATTCGGCTGGCGTAGCGGTGTTAAGCGGAAGGGCAATCTTCCTGCTCAAACAGGTGGGCAAGGTTGCCACCCTGGATAACTGGCTGTCCGAGTCCCGGTGTGATCAGCCTCAGCAAGAGGCGAACTGTGGAGTTGCACACACACGCTGGGCGACCCATGGTGCACCCTCGATCGAGAACGCGCATCCCCATCTGGATGGATCGGGGAGAATCGCTCTGGTTCATAACGGAATCATTGAAAACCACACCGACATTCGACGGTATCTTGAAAAGCAGAACCATGAATTCCGCTCAGAGACTGACAGCGAAACGCTGGCTCACCTCATTGGCAGTTGCTATATCGAAACGGATGATCTGTTGGAAGCGACCTGCGCAGCACTGGCCCGCGTTGAAGGGACCTTTGGCATTGCGGTAGTATGCGCGGATCATCCCGACCGGATTGTGGTGGCCCGGCGGGGTAGTCCGATTCTCATCGGCGTCAGTGCAGACGAGACCATCGTTGCGAGTGATGCAGCCGCCATTGTCTCGTTAACGCAACGGGTGATCTACCTAAATGACAACGATGTCGCACTTGTCACTCGAAACTCGATCGATATCCGCGACCTGAAGAACATCCCGGTAAGCCGTGAGGCGGCGATTCTGGACTGGATGCCGGGTGCGGACGAGAAAGAGGGTTACGAGCATTTCATGCTCAAGGAGATATTTGAGCAGCCAGCGGCTCTTCGCAACACTCAGCGAGGACGCCTTGATCTTGACAACGGGACAGCAGTGCTTTCGGGCCTGAACCTGACGCCACGGGAAATCACCGATTTGAGCCGAATTCTGATGGTGGCGTGCGGCACATCCCTCAATGCGGGACTGGTGGGTCAATATGCGTTTGAGGATCTTGCCCAACTGCCGGCAAAGGTAGAACAAGCAGCGGAATTCCGGTATCGGAACCCAATCATTCTGCCGGGCGATCTGGTGTTCGCTATCAGCCAATCCGGGGAGACGGCCGATACTCTGGCGGCGGTGCGGGAGGCCCAGCAAAAGGGTGCTCTGGTGGCTGGCATCTGCAATGTCGTTGGCTCGACCGTCGCCAGGGAGACAGGGCGAGGGGTTTACATTCACGCCGGCCCGGAGATCAGCGTGGCATCCACGAAGGCCTTTACCTGTCAGCTTAGCGTTTTGCTCATGTTGGCTCTAAAGATAGCGCGTTGCCGGCGTCTATCGCTGCCCGAAGGTCGAGCCGTAGCTGAGGAGATCGGTAGATTGCCGGACATCGTTGAAGCGACGCTCGAGCGGAACGATGGCATCGCGAAACTTGCGGAGCGCTATGCTGGATACGAACATGCGTTCTTTATCGGGCGTGGTTATCTTTTTCCAGTCGCGATGGAGGGTGCCTTGAAGCTGAAAGAGATTAGTTATATTCATGCCGAGGGTTATCATGCCGCGGAGATGAAGCATGGTCCGATTGCCCTCTTGCAGGAAAACACTCCGGTTGTGGCCCTGCTGACAGAAATGCCTGAAAAGGCAAAGATGCTGGCCAACGCTCATGCCTGCAAGGCGCGCAATGCTCCCCTGCTGGCCGTGGCCACCGAAGGCGATGAAGAAACGGGCAGAATCGCGGATGACGTGATCAGCGTGCCGCCCTGCCACCCTTACCTGGCGCCCATTCCCGTCACAGTGGCTTTGCAGCTCTTTGCCTATCATGTCGCCCGCCTGCGCGGCTGCGAGATCGATCAGCCAAGGAATCTCGCCAAGAGCGTCACCGTCGAGTAGCCCTCTGTTCCAAGAGTGAACTCCCTCTTTCAGTTGGCAGAGAACTCTTCTTCCAGCTGATTCAAGACATCTTTGTAGGCGCTGTACTCCAGCTCTTGGATGGGCAGCATGGCTGCTCCGAAAAATCCCTGCTGGCGAAGCTCCTCAGCTCTTCGCTGAGCCTTCAGCCGCGTGGCATCCCAGGCAACATTACCGAAAACATCCACACCCTCGCTCAGGATGCCCTGCTGGCTGACGGAATAGGCCATGCAGGAAACCAGAGGGAGGCAGTAGATACCAGTGACAGGTGTGTTGATGGCGACAGGCATGATTGGCATATGGTGGCTTCCTCTGGCATCTCCGGCCACCAGATGGGCCACGACATACGGACTCACCAGTTCCTCGGGCGCCGGAAAGGCTCCCTGACTGCGCACAAGTGCCACAGGATCGTCTTTCCCGGTGTATTTCCCGGCAATGGTGTGAAGCCGATGGGCAGACGCCGCAGCCACCTGCTGGTGAGGGTACTTTCGAGACCAGATCCGATTGACCCCAAAACGACTTTCGTCACGCAGGAGGAAGGCCAAGTCGTGTAATCTGTCGGGAGTGTCCAGGTCGATCGTCCGATCCGAGCCTGTGTGCTCCATGTCGATGACCTCGAATCGGAACCCCTGTTTCATCTTGGGGAGCATCAGACCCGCACAAAACATTGGATTGGCGAACACGGAATAGAGCGGAAAACTAAAGGCTCCGGGTCCACACTTGTCGCCGGCAAAGAGCAGGAAGGATTCTGCCGGCCGTTCCGGTGCCGCCGAATCAAACTCAATTTCGGCTACCCCCGGCCCGGCCCCCCGGACATTGCCGGAGGGAGCGTCCGCCAGCAGGTCCTGACCGGCTCCGTAGAGGGCTTGCTGTTGGGCTACTTCAGTGGCCGCCTCGAACACATTCCAGGCCAGATCGTGAATCGACCCCGAATCACAGCCCTTCATGTGCGTCATGAGAAGACAGATGTCGTCTCCCGTGGAGAGGACACGAAAATCCGCAATTTCCCCCCTGCCCCGGGCGTCTCCCATCCCGCGTTCTGCAACAGCAATCATGGCGTCGGAAGGACGGGTGTGTCCTCCAATCGAACCCACGTCGGCCTTGATGGCGCTAATCGTCAGCTTGTTCATAAGATCATCTCCTTCTAGGTAGAGGCCGCAGCCTCAGATGGATACTATTTCCTTCGAATCTCTGGCCAGTTCTACCCCCGGGAAGTCCGGCCTCAGCGGATCGCCTGATGCACGTGAACGGTTAGGTCGGACATGAGATTCGTGTAGCTTCCATACTCATTGTCGTACCAACCGAAGATTTTCGCATGCGTGACCGGCACCCGCAGTCGGGCGTCTCTCAGCGGCGCAAGCATATGCTCCTCGAGGCCAGGTATCTGGGCCATGTCCACTTCCACGAATCCTGTCCGGGTGTGGGTCTCCACCCCCTCGATCACTACCGCAGCCTTCATACCGGCCACATCCGCCGGCACATTCTGGTTTTCGCTATACAGAATCAGCCCCTTCTGGGGTCCCCTTGCAGCCTCTGCATAGGTCTGATTGATCTTCTGACGGGTGATCGAGGGCACGTTGTCCGGGCCCAGCCGGGTCTGGAACGTGACATTGAGAATAATCAGCGACACGGTGTCCACCGGGACGCGCACTGAATCAGCCATGAAGCCGATGGAGCGGACTTCCGGGATCACCTGCTCCAGCGCTTTGGCCGAGTTAGTGGAGGTGAGGATGATGCTGTTGAGTACACTCCGGTTTCTGCGCAGATCCTGGGCGTTCGCCTGCGGTAATCTATCCAGTACACTCTGGCTGTTCGTGGCTGCATGAACTGTGCTCATGGAAGCCGTCATGATGCTCGACACGTGGTGACGGTCCAACAGGGGTTTCACCATGTGGGCCAGGGCTGTGGTCGTACATGATCCTGCCGAAATGAGGTCGTGTACCCCAGGGTCGAACGCGTCATGGTTGATTCCGTAGATCAGCGTAGTCGCATCGCCGGGCAGGGACAGGCTCTTGTCCTTAATCTTGAAGGCGGCGCTGTTGATGACCTTCTCGACACCCGCCTCCAGGTGGCCTCTTACTGCTCCTCCTGGGGCGTTAGCCGGACGGGTCGGATCGCCGAAGGCTCCGGTCGTATCGACAACCAGCCGAACTCCATTTTCCCTCCATGGAATCTGTGCCGGGTTGCGGGTGTTCTGGAGGAGTGTCACCGGCACCCCTGCGACCTCGAGCAGTCTCCTCTCCCGATCGACAATCTTGATGCATGGTTCGGCGTTGACGCCGTAGAGAAAACGATGTATCGACCCGTAGGTGGAGTCCTTCTCGATCACCCCGCAGGCGGCCTCGAGGTTGTTGCCCACCTGCCGACCCAGATTGGCGACGATGCGGGCGAAATAGCCACGCGCCAGATGATGCCACAGGGTGAGCTTGCCGATGCGCCCGAGGCCATTGATTCCAATCGCTTCGTCCGTCGTCACGGCCTGTTCTCCTTCATCTCGTAAGCCCCTGTGTGCGCCTCACCGTCACCTTGTGCCGACCGAGATAGACTGAGCCATCCATACCATTTATTGAAAGAAAATCTCCCGTACGGATAGGCCTTCCTTCCAGCTTGGACTGATTCAACTCTTCACGTACCAACAGTGACTGGCAACCCACCACGCAGGTCCGGCCCAGCCCCTGAGCAGCCACAGCTGCATGGCTGGTCGCCCCGCCCACCGCAGTCAGCAGTCCGTCGGCCTTGAGAATTAGAGGGATATCCTCGGGGACTGTGTCCGAACGCAAGAGAATAATGAGGTCGTCGGGAAAGCGCTCGCGCAAGCTGAACACATCTTCGGCGGTATGGGCAACGCGGCCCGCCAAGGCGCCGCCACCGACGCCGATACCCGTGGCTGCCTTAGCTTTTTCGAGCTGTTTCGTGGGCACGAACGTCGGGGTTGAAGATTCCTGGAAAAACGCGATGTCCCGCGTCTGCAGGACGTACAAGTCCTGCGGGTCATCGCTCTCGAACGTGAACTCGATCTCCTGATGCTGCATTCCTTGCTGGAAGATGAGCGTTCGAGCGATACCCAGGAGAGCCTCGTAGATGGCCGGAAAGCGCTCTTCAAGTGACACCTCGCCTTCGTTCTTCCCGGACAACAGGCGCTGCTGCTCGGTGATCGGATAAGTCTCTACAAGGCCGCTCACCACGTCTTCGCCTTGCCCCTGCATGATGAAGTCTCCGTAGAGCTGTACCTCCTCGGCGATTTGCCTGGGGTGCCGTGTCAAGACAACTCCCGTCCCGGAGTTGGGTCCCAGGTTGCCAAACACCATCTTCTGTACAATCACAGCAGTTCCCCAATCCTCCGCGATCTGCATCTCACGACGGTAAACCTTCGCTTTGTCGGAGTTCCAGGAATTCATCACCATCTCGATGCACCTCAGCAGCTGCTGGAACGGCTCTTCAACGACCTTCACATCGTTCTCAGCCAGCAGTTCTGCATAGCGGAAGGCCAGCTCTTTCATCCGCGTCGGCGGTAGCTGGGCCTTCTTGGGCACCGCGTATCTTTGTTTAGCGTCCTGAATCTTACGGTCGAACTCGTCTCGATCAATCCCCAAACTCATTCCCCAGAACTGGAGAAAGCGCCGGTAAGAGTCCCAGGCCGCCCAGGGACTTCCGATCCTTACGGCCAGGCCCTCCGCAATCTCTGCCGTCATGCCGACGTTCAAGAAGCTGTCCATCATCCCCGGCATACTAATCGCAGCTCCCGAGCGAACTGAGAGGAGCAGCGGGTTTTGGGGATTGCCGAATTCGCAACCCGTCGCCCCCTCCAGTCGTTTGACATGTTGTCGAATCCTCTGGACGTACTCCTCGTAAAGCACGCTGTGGGCCTCCAGGGCCGTCCGACAGCGGAAGGCCTCAGTCGTGATGATGAACCCCGGTGGGATGGGCAAACCCTCCCGAGCCAGTTGCTTGATGGCGAAGCCCTTGTTCCCGAACAAGAGAGTGCCGCCACGGTGGATTTCCCCCGGGATCCGCGAAAAACAGCGCTCCAGATCGCAGGTCATCAAGAGGTTCAGGGTAGACCGGCTCAGGTGCTGCCTTGATTCCATCAGCGTCCGCAGAATCTTGCCGATAACATTGTCGACGACCTGCAGCTCAAAGCTCTGAGAGATGAGGTCACGTAGAAAGCTTTCGCTCACCATCAGACCTGCTTCTTTCCTGCTGGTATTCTCGTTCCGTTCGAGCAAGCCTCTCTCGAAGAGGCGACTAATGATGTATTGGAGATCCTTCTCGTGGACATCGAGGAAGCGCACACGGATCAAGTAGTTGATGCTGCGGGACAGAAACTGAAAAACGTTGATGTATTGATCGACGGTGAACCCCTTGGTCTTGAGGCCCTGCTCCAGCATGGAGAGGCCCAGACCCAGGCCTTTCGCGTTGAAGCCGTCAAGGCGAAGCGCCTTCAGCAGCAGGTGGAGCCAACGACAGACGATCTTCAGGTTCAGGTTCGTGATGTAGGAAAGATTCTGCTCCTCAATCATCCGCTCCAGCAATACCTTGCCTAACGACTCAACTCGGAAAATTAGTCCCATGGCCTCGAACCGCGGCTCCCGGTAGCGCCCGTACATACTCGGGATGCCCACCGCTATGTGGCGCTTGAGGTAGGTGTCCTCAAGGGCATGGGTTTCCTCGCTGCTCAGCACGATCGACTTGAGTTCGACGAGCAAGTCGAGGAGAGTTTCAAAGGCTTTCTCGTGGCGGTCCTCGAAAAGGGCGCGCTCCAGTTGGTCGACCCGATCCCGCTCGTGCCAGTGAAAAGAACGGAGTCTCTGAAGCAGGTCGGAGTGGTTCAGGTCGTATTTTTGTCGCAGCAGGTCTCGCAGCTGAAAGAGCAGCTGGATTTTCTCAAGATCCAGTGGATCCGACGAGTCGATCTGCTGCAGGCGTAGCTGCAATTCCTCCTTTTCCAGGTCAAGAACCGTATCGATACTTGCCTCGTGACCTATCAGCTCTGCGCAGATATGTTGGAGATTTAGTTGTTCTTCCTTGTACCTGCCCAGGGCCTCGTAGACTCTCTCGGGCACGTAGCGCTGGAGTGGCGCTGTCTCACCGGTTGCCCAAAACCGAGCGATCTCTTCAACGAACGGTACCAGCTGCGGGTTACTCTCGACGTGACACTGCTTTCTAAGAAAGTGGCAGATGGGATCCTGCCGGTTCTGAATCTCATCGATCCGGGTAGATGTCTCGCGCAAATCACCCTCGGCACCGATATCATTGAAGTAAACGGGGAACTCCCTCACCAGGGTTTTGATCTGATTGAACACCGGCCCTATATCGGCCGCCAGGAGTTTGCTTACGTCCTTCTGGAACAGATCGGTGTCGGCAAGGAAGACACCGCCGATTTTGAGATGGACGACGAGGGCGGCGAGGAGCCGACGGGCCGCATACGGGTCGGTTTCGATAAGGGCTAGATAGGCCCGGATGTTCTTTAAATGATCGGGGTTGAGCTTGACCCCCCATTCGTCGGTGAAGCCACCGAACTCGGGATAATGAAAATCGCAGTGGAGGATCTCCTCGAAGACCCTGTCAATCCATTCCTGATCTCCTGTCGACAGCGCCTCGGCGCCGATCGTCGTAATGAGCCTGAAAACCGTGTGCGGGAAAGTCAAACTGCCCTGGCGGAGAATGGAGAAGGTCTCCCGCACGAAGCTCTCGCGGTGGTCAAGGTCGGACCTGCCCAGCAGTTCCGAAGAGCACTGAACGATATCTCGCAGCGCCATCTCGTGGACTTCAGAGAGGCCTTCGGTGGCCAGCACTTTGGACATCCAGCGGGTTCTCTCAAACAG
Source organism: Acidobacteriota bacterium (assembly GCA_965248635.1). Taxonomy (GTDB): domain Bacteria; phylum Acidobacteriota; class UBA6911; order RPQK01; family CBDAPI01; genus CBDAPI01. The sequence continues at coordinate 4,073,365 of OZ252114.1, forward strand.
GTTCTCCCAGGCCTCGTTGTCTGTGGACTCGACAGATGAAGCAGCCGCCAGATAGGCGCGGGCAATCTGCTGCTGGTCGGGAAGGGACAGCAGCGCCCTTGCGCAATTTCGGACCGAGTCCTGGGCGTGAACTGCGAGCTCGGTCCGGCACTTTTTCAAGTGCTGGTGGGAGATTCCAATGACCCCCGTGGGAACGGTTTTCCTCTTGGTTAGATCCCCCACGCGACCGTCGCGAAGCCAGTTCACGGGATCTTCGCGACCGAGCCACTCCGCATAGCACTGATCGAGCGAGTCGCGGAGCAGACCGACAAACGACTCCAGGCAAGAGTCGACGGGCCCAGCAGCAGCCGCCGCCAGCAAAGCTTCGGCGACTCGCCTGAGCTGAAAACCCGCGGCTGAGGCACAATCATGGCGAACACGAAAGATCTCTCCGATACGGGAGAGAGCCTCACCGACCGGTGTCAGGTTCCGGTGAAGATGTTCTCCGGAAGACTTCACGATTCTCTCAAGATAAGACAGCCAACGCCCCAACGCCGCCTTCCGGAGAGACGCGGGATTGGCTTGCTCGACGATCTTTTCGTAAAGCGAATGGTAGATCCCGATTGCCTCGGCACCTGAGGGATGGGCATTGTAATAATAGAAATCGGACATGGCACGGCGGTGGAGATCGTTGAGTGTCTGGGTCCAACCCACGAAGGGGTGGTTGATTTCCCGGAGCAGCTTTTCAGTCTCCTTTTGGATGCCAAAGAAGTCCGAGGTCGCCTCCAGCAGCAGGCGCTGATCCTGCGGGATGACCACATCCACAGCAGTCCGCCGCAGGTTCACTTGGAGGGCCTTGGAGTAGAGGTCTGACCTTCCTTTTGCCTCGGAGGTAGTCACTGGGCAGGTCCTCTTCCGGATCCTTGTGACGGTTGAACCATGTCCAGAAATAATAGTGGCATTACGGGGCCATTGAAAGAAGGTTCCAACCCCATTCTCACTCATTCACAGGCGGCTCTCAATCCATTCGGCAGCTCACCTTGCCCCCGGCCAGCCTCTTCGATGCCAAAAAGACTTGCGAAAAGAATCCCAAATGTTGTTCTCTATAGTCTGCATGTTATGCAGAATAAAAGAAATATTTCTTTTATTCTGAAAGGGCATCGCCTCGCAGGGTGGCGAATTCCAACTCATTTGAGCATTTTGTCAAAGAACTCATGAGTCTATTCCTGGAAAAGAGAACGTGAGCGGACTAAGCTGGGTCCATGGAAAAGGAGATACCACGCAATGTATTTTGACGACGATGCGAGTCTGGACGAGTTGCAAGGAAAAACGATTGCCGCTGTAGGCTTCGGGACCCAGGGAATGGCCCAGGCCCTGAACCTGCGTGATTCGGGTCTGGAGGTGATTGTGGCGGAGGAGACGGGCTCCCAAAGCTGGAACAGAGCTGAAGCCGAAGACTTCGAGGTGATTCCCTTTGAGGAGGTGGCGAATCGGGCCGATATTTTCAACCTGCAGATCCCGGACATGGCTTTCGCTCTGGCCGAGACCTACAACCGATACATCAAAGACAAGAATAAGTTCGGCGATCTGATCTGTATGAACAGCGCCTATCCCTACTACTACGGCCACCTGGTGCCTGCCGAAGGAGTGGATGCCGTGGTTGCGGCAGCCAAGTCGCCGGGGTCGGCAGTGCGGAGTGAATTCGTCAGGGGCAGCGGGGTGCCGGGACTCCTGGCTGTGCATCAGGATGCCACCGGCCAGGCTCATGGCCGCGGTCTCGCCCTTTGTAAAGCCCTGGGATTCACCAGGGTGGGTGTGGAGGACTCGACGGTGGAAGAAGAGGTGGCCACCGATCTGCTGGGCGAGCACTGTGCCTGGGGAGCCATTGTGGTACTTTTGCGCACCGTCTTCGAAGTGATGGTGGAGGCGGGGTACAATCCCAACTTCGCCTTCTACGAGTCGATCAACGAATCCAAGATGACGACCGACCTGATCCACCGCTATGGCCTGGCCGGAATGCTGGAACGAATATCCAACACGGCGGCCTATGGAGCCATCACGATCGGTCCGAAAATCATCGACGAGACCGTCAAAGACAGAATACGGTGGGCCCTGGAGAACATCATGAACGGAGAATTTGACAAGGACTGGAAGAAGGATTACGAAAACGGATACAGCAACTTGAAGCAGCTCATTGAGGATCTCGGCCGTAGCCAGGCCGATCAGGTGGGAAACGCCATCCGCCAGAGGCTGGGGGTAGGCGACGCCCAAGATTTGACGGCCCGAAATCTGTAGGCGCCGCACAATGCCGAGCCCAGCCCCGAGGAAGAGCACATGTCTACCCCAGTCCGAATGCCCAAGTTAGGCTGGACCATGGAAGAAGGTACCGTTCTGCAATGGTACAAGAAGGAGGGTGAGTCGATAACCGAGGGACAACCCCTGCTGGAAGTCGAGACGGACAAGGTCAACATCGATGTGGAGGCGCCGGCCACCGGCATCCTGCGGGGCATCAAGGTCGGTCCCGACCAGACGGTGGCTGTGGAAACAGTCATTGCTGTGATCGCCGGTCCAGATGAAGGGCCGCAGGAATGGGAGAGCCCGGGGCAGGCCGCAGCCGAGCAGGCCGTCGCGACCGCTACGCCGCCGAGCGGCACTGCTTCTGGTCAGCAGATGGAAGCGGCTCCCCCAAGCCGGGAGCCGTTAGGCCGGAAAACTGGAAGGGTCCTTGCCTCACCGGCAGCCCGCCGCCTGGCCCGGGAACAGGGCCTCGATCTGGCCGAAGTCAAAGGGAGTGGACGTGGGGGTGTCGCCTCCCTGGAGGATGTGCAACGCCACCTCAAGGAGAAGTCGGCTGGGCCCGCTGCGGCGGTAGCCGGGAAGAGGATTGCCCTCTCACGACTGCGCAAGACCATTGGCCGGCGCATGCAGCAGAGTTTTCAGACAGCTCCCCACTTCACGGCAACGGTTGAGGTGGACATGACGGAGGCCGAAGAGCACCGGAAACGTCTTTCCCGGCAGGTCGAGGAGCAGGCCGGGGGAAAATTGACCCTGACGGCTTTTCTGGTCAAAGCAGTGGCGGCAGTGCTGGGAGCTCATCCCTTCCTGAACGCTCTTCTGGAGGGGGATGAGGTTTTGCTTCCTGATGATGTCCATGTGGGAGTCGCCGTGGCTCTGGAAGAGGGGCTCATTGTGCCGGTCATCCAGCGGGCCAACCGCCTGGAACCGGCGCAGGTCGCCGCCTCCCTCAAGGAGCTAACAGACAGGGCCAGAAGTCAGGAACTGGGCCTGGAAGAGGTCTCGGGCGCAACCTTCACCATCTCCAATCTGGGGATGTTCGGGATCGACCAGTTCACGGCCATCATCAACCCTCCCCAGACCGCCATCCTGGCGGTGGGGAGCACGGTCCGAAGGCCGGTCTTCGTCAAGGGGCAGGTAGAGGGGCGCCTGATGATGAAAATGACGCTGTCAGCCGATCACCGGGCAGTCGATGGGGCCCTGGTGGGAGCCTTTCTGGCAGACTTGAGAAAGCACCTCGAGGAGCCCCAGCTGCTGGGGTTTTGAGTGACTACGAAACTGGGAGTAACAAGGAGAGACCATGCCCACCGATTCTGAACAGTCGATCCAGCTTTACCGAATGATGGTAAGGATTCGGACCTTCGAAGAAACGGTTCTGGAAATGTTCAGAACGGGCCGCGGACCTCGTCACTCGCACCTGTCCATCGGACAGGAGGCGGTGGCTGCCGGGACCTGCCTGGCCCTGCGCCCGGATGACTATGTGACCAGCACCCATCGCGGCCACCACCATTTGATCGCCAAAGGCGGTGAGTACAAGCCGGCCATGGCCGAGATTGCGGGAAAAGCTACCGGGTATTGCGGCGGCAAGGGCGGAACCATGCACATTGCGGATTTCAATCTGGGCATGCTGGGTGCCATCAGCATTGTCGGCGGAGGGATGCCGATCGCTGTTGGTGCCGCCATCTCCGCCCAGTTGAGAGGTACGGACCAGGTGGCGGTCTGCTTCTTTGGAGACGGAGGAACTGCCCAGGGAAACTTCAATGAAGGTTTGAATATGGCAGCCATCTGGGACCTTCCGGTACTCTTTCTGTGCGAGAACAACCAGTACATGGAAAGCTGTCGCTTCGAGAGGGTGACGGCCGGTCCCGGAATTCACCGGCGGGCCGAAGGCTACGGGATACCAGGTGTATCGGTCGACGGCAATGACGCTGTGGAAGTGTACGAAGCCACCCGCCAGGCCGTGGAGCGAGCACGAGCCGGGGAGGGCCCCACCCTCCTGGAATGCCTGACCTATCGAAGAATGGGCCACAACACCAACGACCCGGCCGAATATCGGGCTGAGGAGGAACTCAAGGTGTGGGAGCAGAAAGATCCCATCGATCGACTCCGCGCCACTCTGATCGAGCAAGGACTGCTGAGTGCGGAGGAAGACGAAGAGCTCCGTCGGGAACTCAGCGAAGAAGGGCAGGCGGCCATGGAATTTGCTCTGGAGAGCCCCATGCCGGGCGAAGACCGGCTGTTTACAGATATCTACGCTCCCGCCTATCAGCCTCCCACCCCCCCACCTGCTCCGGGGGAGCGACAGCTAAACTGTCGCAAGGCCATTCAGGAAGCGCTGCGCGAGGAGATGGAAGGCGACGATTCGGTCTTCGTGATCGGTGAGGACGTCGGCGCAGCAGGAGGTGTCTTCAAAGTGACGGCAGGGCTGCAGCAAGCCTTCGGCGTAGAACGTGTGAAAGACGCCCCGATTTCCGAAAACACGATTGCGGGAGCTATCATCGGAGCCGCTTTGACCGGCATGCGTCCGGTGGGAGAATTGATGTTCATCGATCTGATTACACTGGCCATGGATCAGATCGTGAACCTGGGAGCCAAGATTCGCTATATGACGGGCGGACAGGCAAGTGTCCCGGGTGTCATTCGGGTCACCTACGGGGGCGGCCTGGCCGCCGGGGCCACTCACTCGCAAAACCTGGAGGCCTGGTTTTACCATATACCCGGCTTGAAACTGGTCATGCCCTCGACACCCTATGACGCCAAAGGTTTGCTGAAGACCGCGATTCGAGATGACAATCTGGTGCTGTTCCTGGAGCACAAGGCGCTTTACAACGTTCGCGGTCCCGTTCCCGAAGAGGAATACCTGATTCCGTTTGGGGTCGCCGATGTCAAACGGGAAGGAACGGATGCCACAGTGGTAGCGACCGGAAAAATGGTGCAGGAAGCGCTCAAGGCGGCCCAGCGCTTGGCCGGGGAAGGAATCGAGATTGAAGTGATCGACCCCCGCACTCTCAGCCCCCTCGACCAGGATACGATCCTCGAATCCGTCAAGAAGACGGGGCGCCTGGCAGTGTTTCAAGAGGCCAGCGAACAGGGTGGATTTGGATCGGACCTGATTCGGATCGTCTGTCGTGACGCCTTCTACTATCTGGATGCGGCGCCTGCCATCGTGGGTGCGGCCCACGCTCCCATACCGATGTCTCCTGCACTGGAGCAGCAGCTACTGGCAGGCGTGGAGGATCTGGTGCGGACCATACACGAACTGGTTCCCAGCCCGCAGAGTGTTTGAGAAGATCTCAGCTGGCTCCCGGTCTTCTACCGCTCTGGATCGGAGACATTAAGAGAACCCGAGGCAAGCCGGATGCGCAAGAAAGTAATTGATTTGAGGAGCGACCTGATGGCTCAGCCCAGCCAAGAGATGTGGGAGGCCATGCGCAGCGCCCAGCCCGGCTGGGTCGTCGATCGTGAAGATCCGCAGGTCATACAGCTGGAGCAGATGGCTGCGGAGCTGACGGGAAAAGAGGCAGCCCTCTTCGTAGCCACAGGGAGAATGGCCGGTCTGCTGGCCATCATGACCTGCTGCGGCCGGGGCCACCAGCTCATCCTGGGAGAGCAGTCTCACCTTGTCTGGTGTGAGGAGTGGGGGCTTTCCTACGTTGCCGGCGCTTATCCCAGGCTCATCCGGGAGCGAGACGGGAAAATGGATCCCGGGGAACTTGAGGCAGCCATCCTGGAGTCCCGCTTCTCCCATGTCCCAGTGACCGATCTGGTCTGTATCGAGAACACGCACAACGGCAGCGGGGGTCGGGTGGTAAGTCTGGGACTGACCGAAGCTCTCTGTGAAGTTGCCCACCGACATGGGGCCAGAGTCTACATTGACGGGGCTAGAATTCTCTACGCGGCTGCTGCCCAGGGTATCTCAGTCAAGGAACTGGTGGCCCCGGCTGACCTGATCGTGTTCAGTCTTCTCAAGGGTCTGGGGGCGCCTCTGGGCGCCATGCTGTGCGCCCCGGCAAAGGTGATCGATGAGGCTTTCATCAACCTGCGAAGAATCGGAGGCCATGCTGTTCACCGGGCCGGAATCTTCGCGGCAGCCGGGATCGTAGCCCTGGAATCCGGAATAGATCAACTGGGGAAAGATATTGTCAGAGCGCAAGAGTTCGCTCGGGCAGTCAGTCGGATCGGGGGCCTGGGTGTGGATCCGGCCGCCGTAGAGACGAATATCGTGATGGTCGATGTCGGCGGAACCGGATTGGACAGCCGGGAATTCCTGAAGCTGCTCTATCAGCATGGCGTGAGAGGACACCCCTACACGGACCAGATCGCCCGCTTCACTTTTCACCCCCAGATCAGGGATGCTGATCTAGAACACACCCTGGAGGCAATGCGCAGCGTTGCAGCCGAGGCCCCGGGCGGGCGGCAGTCCCCTTCGCCGGCCTGAAGGACCGGCCAACCAGTTTGCATTCTATTTCGTGAGGTAAGGAACATTGGAAAGCGCAAGCGAGAACTGGAAAGTCTATGTTAATGGCGAAATGGTCCCCTGGAACGAGGCCACGATATCGGTCTTTGACCGGGGCTTTCAATACGGTGACGGGGTTTTTGAAGGAATGCGCTGTTACGACGGCCTCATCTTCAAGCTCAAGGAACATACCGATCGGCTCTTTCGCTCCGCCAGGGCGGTTCACATCCAGATCCCCCTGAGCAAAGACGAACTCAACGACGCCGTCAAGCACGTGCTCCGCGAGAATGGCTTCCGGGACGCGCACGTCAAGCCGCAGATCACGCGGGGCAACGCTCCCAAACTGGGGTTGGACCCCCGCAACACCACCCGGCCGAACATCGTCATTCCCGCCCGGCCGATCGGTAAATCGATGTTCAGTGCCGAGAAAGGGTTCCGGCTGGCCTCGGTCAGCGTGCGCAAGATTCCCGCCCAGTGCCTGGATCCACGCATTAAGAGTCTGAACTACCTGGCCCATATTTTGGCCCGGGCCGAGGCTGTCGCTTCGGGGGCCGACGAGGCGATCATACTGGATGTTCAGGGCCATGTGGCTGAAGGGTGCGGGGACAACCTCTTCCTGGTCAAGGCCGGCCAGCTCTACACGCCGCACTGCCAGGATGCCCTCGAGGGGATCACCCGGGAGACAGTGATCGAGATGGCCGAGCGGGAGGGGATCCCGGTGCACCAGACCCGGCTTACCCTGTACGACTTCTACACTGCCGAGGAGGTTTTTGCCACCGGATCGGGCGCCGGCGTCCTGGCCGTAACCGAAATTGACAAGAAGGTGGTCGGAGACGGAACGACGGGAGATCTCACGCGGCGGCTCATCCAGCTCTATGACGAGGAGGTCAAGAAAGGCGAGCCGGTTTACGTGGAATAACTCTTGCTCTTGCCCGCCCGGCACGCGCCTGGGTCCCGCCGCGGAAGCAGCCGGTTTTCCTTTCCTCCGCGCCGGGGTTATGATCGCGACTCGAATCAGCGTACACCCGTACGGACAGCATGGCATCAACAGACAAGACTCCGGACAAATCCAGAAAGTACGTCATCCCCGCGGTGGAAAAGACCTTCTCTATCCTCGAGTTTTTTGCTACTGACGGCGGAGCCCACTCCATCTCGGAGATGAGCCGTCTCATGAAGCTCCCGCTCAGTTCTACTAACACCCTCCTTCGATCGCTCGAGTATTGTGGATACCTGACACGCCAGGAGGAGAAGAGGGGCGCGTTTCGCCTTTCCGGCAAGATCCTGGCTCTAGCCCACAGGGCGCACAGCCGGATCAGCCTGGCCGGTGTAGCCGAGCCCTTTTTGAACTCGCTCCGTGATGACACCGGCCTGACCGCCATCCTGGCGGTTCTGGAAGAGGATCATGTCGTCTATGTTTTCAAGTCCCAGGGTGTGACTCAGGTTCAGTTAAACACCTACGTAGGAAAGAGCTTGCCCCTGCATTGTTCGACGGGGGGGAGGGCGATCCTGGCCCATTTGCCTCCCGGCGAGAGTGCTGCCCTCCTCGAGAAGATCGACTTGTCACCCTTTACCCCTAAGACAATCACTTCCAAGGCTGAGCTAAGAGCCGATCTCGAGAGAGTCAGGGAAAGAGGCTACGCCGAAGACAAGGAGCAGTACGCGCTGGGAATTCAGGCCGTCGGTGCTCCCGTTTTCGACCATTCCGGGCGCGTCACCAGTGCGATCGCCATAGCGGGCGGCATCTTCGACTTCCGGGGCAAGAGAAGGAACCTCGCCCGGCGGGTCAAGGAGTGCGCCGCTGAGATCTCTCGGCAACTCGGCCGTCCCTAGTACTTACTTGCAGTCCGCATCGCCCCGAGATCTCCCTCCCCAAAACCACGGCTCAACAGTTTCTCTTGACACCCGCCTCAATATCCGTTACGGTTTCTTAAATCTTGGTGTTAGTATCAGTATTATGAAACTACCCTTGGGCTGAAATGAGAAAGGCAACTCAGACTATCTACCACGATCCTCAGCATCCCTCCCACGTGATCCTACCTGTGATTCCGTAAAACATCCCACAGAGATACGCTGAGTCAATGCCTGAGCGGCCGCCGAAAAACGAATCTTTCTCCCACAACTTTGGCGGCCGCTTCTTCTTTCAGACTTTTTCAACCTCAGGAAGGGCGAAGTTCCGTTCATGAAGATTAGCGACATCAAGACCACCTGGGTCAATCTTCCTCACAAGGAACCCGAGTTTATCTCTACCGGGTATCGTTACGGCGTAACCCAGATCCTCGTCGAAGTGGAGACCGATGAAGGGATTACAGGTCTGGGTGAATGTATCTGCCGGCCCAACGCGCAGGTGATCGACGCCGCCATTCAGTCTGCCAAACCTCTTGTACTGGGACGCGACCCCAGAAATATCGAAGGGATCGTCAACCATCTGAAAAGCGTCGGGAACTATAGCTTCTTCGAGCGTGTCGGCAACGTCATGCTGGGTGGGGTTGAAACCGCCCTGTGGGATATCTTCGGAAAATTAACCGGCCAGCCCCTCTACTACCTCCTGGGCGGGTTACTGCGGGAGCGCATTCCTATTTTCTATTATCTTTTTCGCTTCGAACTTGAGGAGATGGCAAAGCGGGCCAGGGAGGCCGTCGCGCAAGGCTATAAGACGATTTTCTTTAAGGTGGGGGGCGATTTGAACGCCGATATCGCGGCCGTGGAAGCGGTGCGAGATGCAGTGGGCAAGGAGGTCAACATCCGGGTCGATGCCAATGAAGCCTGGACCCCCGGTACGGCCATCCGGTTCATTAAACAGGTGGAGAAGTTCGATCTGGAATGGGTCGAAGAGCCGGTCAGCATCAAGGACCTGAACGCCCTGGCTCATGTCCGCCGCTCTGTTAATACACCCATAGCAGCCAACCAGTCCTCCTGGACTCTTCATGATGTCAAGCGAATCCTGCAAGCAAACGCAGCTGACGTGGTGGTGATCGACCAGTTCCAGATGGGTGGTCTTCTGGCTTACAAGAAAGCCGCGGCGATAGCAGAAGCCTACGGTGTCGGGGTCAACCACCATTCCTGGGGAGAGGCGAGTGTGGGTCACTTTGCCGGGTTTCACGTGGCGGCCTCCAGCCCCAACTTTTTCTATGCCAACCAGAGCTATCTGATGATGCGGGAACACGATATCATCAAGGGCGGCCTTCCCAGAGTCGTGGACGGTTGTGTGCAGATTCCCCACGGCCCCGGGATCGGGGTCGAACTCGACCGCGCGGCGGTTGAGGAGGCAGCTGAGCGCTGCCGGCGCGACGGACCCTATGCGGGCCGCGAAGTTCGTGACGATCTCGAGGTCACTCTGATCCCAATGATGTAGATCACACTCCTATGGATCATTCCAGGAACGACGAACACCCCCTTGAGGACTTCTCACGCCTCGATTCTGATGAGCCCTCCTGGCGGAACGCCGTGATCGGTTTCGTGGTCATTTTCCTCGCGGTCGGGCTCTTCTTTCTCTTCTGGGTGGGACTTTTCCGGATTTCATCTCCATGAACACGATCCTGTGGCCGCTGGTCGCCGTCTATCTGGTCGCGGTCATCGGGATCGGGGTCTGGAGCGCCCGAAAACGCGTCACCACCTATGAAGACATGACCGTCGCCGGCCGCACTGTCGGACCCTTCCTGATCGGGTGTTCGGTGGCGGCCACCTGGATCAACGGCGTCACCCTCATCACCCTGACCGGTTTCGGCAAGAGCTTCGGCCTGAGCTCCTACTGGCATATGGGTGCAGTGGGAATCGGAACACTCTGGGTCGGAATCTATCTGGTTCCCAGGATGTGGAAACTGCAAGTCATTACCACACCGCAGATCCTGGAGCACTTTTTCGGGCCGACTCACCGCGTGGTGGCGCTGGTCGTGGCCATGCTGAGGGATTTCGGGGCCACCGCCGGGACCATCGGGGCCACCGCGATCGTGGCCTCTTCGGCGCTGGATATCAGCATCCTCAGCGCCCTGGCTCTCACCTACGTCGTCACCGTCGTGTATGTCACCCTGGGTGGGATGTGGGCCGTTCTCGTCACCGACACGATTCAGTTCTTCATCATTGTCATCGGTACGGTGTTGCTGGTCGGTTACTCGATTATGGGTGCGGGTGGTCTGGGCGGCGTGGTTGAGAAGGTAGACGACCCGGCACTGTTCTCACTCACCGGAAATTTCCAGCCCCTCGAGATTGTGGGTTGGTTTTCGGTCGGATTCTTTCTGGCCAGCGGCTACCAGAGCCTGGCCCAGAGGGCCTTTGCCGCCCGCAGCCGCGAGGTGGCGCGCCGTGGTTTCATTTACGGGGGAGTTTTCACGGTTCTCTGGTACATCACGCCCTGCCTGCTGGGAATCACCGGGATTGCATTCTTCGGCAAAGAGGTAGAGGCCGACCAGGTCTTCCTCAGCCTGACCGACCAGGTGGCAGGCCCGGTCCTGGGCAGCGTTATCTTTGTGTCCATCATGAGTGCCAACATGTCGACCCTGAGCTCGACCATCGGCACCATGGGATCCAATGTCACCGTAGATATTTATCAAAGGTTTCTCGATCCTGAGGCCGGTCCCGGGAGGATGCTCTGGGTGTCACGTCTCAGCATCCTCTTCACCGCAGTTCTGGCCTGCGTGACCTACTACTACGTCCCTCTTCTGTTAGAGCTCTTTCTGGCCGGCGGACGCCTGGTTGCCGGCTCCCTCTCCCCGGTCCTGATCGCGGTTCTTCTCTTTCCGACCATGCGCAAGAAAGGAAAGACGGTGCTGTCCTCTCTGACCATCAGTGCGGTGGCGGTCGTCCTGTGTCAGATCCTCACGCCCCGGGAGCTCAAGGCAGGAGCCAGTTTCTTTGTCTGGTCTCTCGATCCGGTCCTGGTCGGGGTACTCATTTCACTGGTCGTGCTGACGGTCGGAAGCCGCTGGGAACGCACGGAATGATTCGCGCTGCCTGTTTACCCCCTTGCCTTTGCCCTTACCCCTTCCGCTGTATACGAGTCGGCGGCCGGTTTTGTCAAACTGGCCCACCAGTTAGTCAACCGCCCTGAGCGGCTGTCCTCAATCGCAGAGTCTCCTCATCATCGATCCGAAGTGTCTCGGGGTCAATAACGACGCCGTAGAGCTTTCGCGCCCCGGCCAGGGACACTTTTTCATCCAAAACGTCTTCCAACACCTTCTGGGGATCCCTCTCCAGAGGATTCCCCCAGCCCCCTCCTCCGGCCAGCTGGTGTCGCACCAGATCGCCCTTCCGAATCTCAAAAGTCCCCTTGGTCGGTTGTACGACCGCTTCCCCATCCGGATTGACAATGGTGATGGAGGACGAACCCTTCAAACCTCCCTGCAGGCCGTACGGGGGGTGCTTTCTCCGGTCTGAGCGGGCCGAGACAATGGCCTCGTTGGCCAATAACCGCCAGTCCCTGACCAGGGCCAGGCCGCCTCGATACTTCCCCGCCCCACCCGTGTCCTGCACCAGGGCATATTGCTCCAGCTGCACGGGATACTCCAATTCCAGTAGCTCGGCCGGGATATTGGAAACCACGCTCGCCGGGTTGGTCAGCCCGTCGTTGGCGTCTTTGTTGGGCCGGCCTCCCCAGGTGCCACAAACGAGATCAAAAAGGATGAAAGCCTCACGATCCTCTTGGTAGCCGCTGAAGATAAGCAGGGAGTTCCCTCCCTCCCCGGCGGCCGGAGTCCGGTCGGGGACAACCTGGGCCAGTGCACCCAGGAGCGCGTCGGCCATACGAAAACCGGTCACGCCGCGCATGTTGGTTGCGGCGGGCATCACCGGATTGACAATCGAGGCTTCGGGTGCAATCACCTCAATGGCACGAAAAAGTCCAGAAGTATGAGGGATCTCTCCCTGCATGACCGATCGAATCGCGTAGGCGCAGGCCGAGATGGTGAAGGGCAGGGGAGAATTGATGGCCCCGCGGACTTGAGGAGAGGAGCCGTGGAAATCGACCACGATGGAGTCATCTTCAACGGTGAGCTTCACGTGGATGGGAATCGAATCGGGATCCACGCTGTCGTCGTCAATGTAGTCCTCGAATTCATACTCGCCGTCCGGCCAGGACCGAATCTCTGCCCGGACCAGCTCTTCCGTGTAGTCCAGAAGAGCGTCCAGGTAGAATTTCAGGTCCTCTTTGCCGTAGTTCTCAACCAGTTCCAGGAAGCCGCGTTCTCCTGTCCTGAGGGCGGCCAGATTGGCGTGTAGATCTCCCAGGACCAGTTTCGGCACCCGCACATTCTTCTCGAGCATCTGGAAAATGGCTTCGTTGGGGCGGCCCCGGTCATACAACTTCAAGGGCGGAATTCGCAAGCCTTCCTGATAGATTTCAGTGCTGTCACAGGCGCCCCCGGCCACGCGGCCTCCGATATCCACGTGGTGGGAGATGACCGCCGAGAAACCGATCAGTTCCTCCTCATGAAAAACAGGCTTGAAAAGAAAGATATCCGGGAGGTGAATTCCGCCCTCAAAAGGATCGTTGATAATGAAGATGTCTTCCCCATGGATTCGGTCCTGGTATTTGCGAATCACCGATCGCAGTGCGAATGGGATCGAACCCAGGTGGAAGGGAATGGTGACACCCTGTGCCACCATTTGACCTGCGGGGTCACACAGTGCGGTGGAGAAATCCATGCAGTCTCGAATCACCGTGGAGTAGGCGGTTCGGATCACGGTGTTGGCCATTTCATCCCCGTAGCTCTGCAGGTGATTCCGAATCAGCCCCATGGTGATCGGGTCGAGCTTGGTCTTGGCCTCGAGTCTTGTCATGCTTTTTCTTTAACGACTCAGTCGAGCTGAATCCTGATGTTTCCGGTCGAGTCGACTCTCACCCTGGCTCGGGGCGGAACCACGGTGGTGGAATCGTACTCATCAATCATGAGCGGTCCCTCCTGGAAATCCCTTCCCACTGCCCCTCTCGATACCACCGGCACTTCGAGACGCCCATCCTCTTTGCCGAAGTAAGCCCAACGGCTTTTCGCAGAGGCACTGGGGGGTGCAACCCGCGCTTTCGGAGGTTCGAGTCGGCGCAGTCCGCGGCCCCTCACCCGCAGGTTCACGAACGTATACTCTTCACCATCAGTGGCTCGATGCCCGTAGGTATGCTCATGCTCGTCGCCGAACGACCTTTCAATCAAGGTGATCTTCTGCTCGTCGAGAGGTGCTTCGGGCAAAGGAATGGTCAACTCGTAGGACTGTCCCAGGTATCTCAGGTCTCCGAACCGTTCGATGACGATTCGATCGGGACCGTAACCTTCTTCCTCCAGAAGCCGGCGGGCCTGTTCTTCCATTTCCCCGAGAGTCCCGTTCAAATCGTGCAAATCGACCTCTCGACTCTTGCCGTAGTAGGTCTGAATGAAATCGTGCTGAATGTCGGCGAAGAGTAGACCGAAGGCGCTGAACAGGCCGGGCGAGGAGGGAACAACCACCTGCTTCATCCCCAGCGCGCCGGCAATTCCGGCGGCATGGACGGGCCCGCTGCCACCGAAAGCGATCAGCGCATAGCCCCTCACGTCGCGGCCTCTTTCGGTGGAAACCGAGCGGATGGCCCTCATCATGTTGGAGTTTCCAATCAGGTGGACGCCGTGGGCGCACTCCAGCAGTTCCATTCCCAGCGGTTTCCCGACCTGGTTGAAGAGCGCCCCCTCTGACTTGCCCCGATTCAGGGAAATCGTACCCCCGGCCAGGCCAGCCGGGTTGATATAGCCCAGCACCAGGTTGGCATCGGTGATCGTGACCCGCTCTCCGCCGATGTCGTAACAGACGGGTCCGGGATTGGCACCCGCACTGCGGGGCCCAACCTGTAGAGCTCCCCCCTGGTCCACCCAGGCGATGCTCCCGCCCCCGGCTCCCACCTCCGCGATGTCGATCGCCGGCACCCGGATCAGGTGACCGCTGCCCTTGATGAGACGACTCACCATGGAAAGAGAAGAACCGACTTCATATTCAGAGGCCATGTTCAGCCGGCCATCTTCGATGATGGAGGCCTTGGCCGTCGTTCCACCCATGTCGAAGGTGATTGAATTGGGAATTTCCTCCTTCCGGACCAGACCAAGGGAAGCAATGACGCCGGCTGCCGGACCCGATTCGATGGCAAAAACAGGCTTCTGCGTGCAGGCCTCAGCCGTCATGGTCCCGCCGTTGGACTGCATGATGAGTAGCGGAGCCGCGATGTCGATCTGATCCAGGGAACTCCTCAGCGATCGGACGTAATCCTGAACCAGAGGCAGCACGTAGGCGTTTACGACGACTGTCGCTGTCCTTTCATACTCCTTCATCTCGCGCAGGATTTCGCTCGAGACACAGCAGCGCAATCCCGGGTGCAGCTCCCTGACCAATGCCGCCGTTTCTTCCTCATGACGAGGGTTGGCATAGGAATTGAGAAAGCACACCGCTAGAGACTCGATTCCCTCCGCCACGAGTTCCGTCAAACACCGCTTCAACTCGGTTTTGTCGAGGGGAGTCAGGACCCTTCCCTTGGCATCGATCCGCTCAGCCACTTCCCATCTGTGGCGTCGCTCAACCAGATCAGGAGGCTTGTCCCACAGCCAGTTATAGAGTTCTGGCATCCGGATCCGGCGTAGTTCCAGAACGTCCCGAAACCCCTTGGTGGTGATCAATCCGGTTTTGGCTCCGTTTCGTTCCAAAATGGCGTTGGTGGCCACTGTTGTGCCGTGAACGATTTCCCGGATCGAACTCAGGGGACCGCCGTCCGCCTCCAGGAGCTCCGGGAGGTTTTCGGAGATCGAGCGGCTGTAGTCGTCGACGGTCGACGAGACTTTGCGCGTGAGGACCGTCCCCTCCGAGCTGATGCAGACGATGTCCGTGAAGGTTCCACCAATATCCACTCCAATGTGTCGATTCATCCGCTTCCTCTCCGAAAGGCCCCAAGCGTAAGACTCACAATATATTGCAAGAGTATTCCATATGATGTAGAAAGTGGAGTTTATCACGTCGGCGGCAAGATAATCCGTGGCGGCTGAGGGCGGTGTAGCCGTTCCTTAGTGAATGCGCAGGTTAGAAAGGGAAAACGGAACATGTTCGAGCTCATCATTCGGAACGGGACGATTGTGGATGGGACTGGGAAACAGAGGTTCCAAGCCGATATTGGCATTCAAGACGGAAAGATCTCCAGTGTAGATGACCTGTCAGGTGCAGCTGCCGTCCGGGAACTGGACGCCGCGGGACTTGTGGTTTGTCCGGGCTTCATAGATATTCACAGCCACTCTGATTTCACGCTGCTGCTCGATCCCCGCGCCGTCAGCTCAATTACCCAGGGCGTCACCCTGGAAGTGTTCGGCAATTGCGGACATGGTTGCGCCCCCATCACAAACCCGGACCTGGCCGCCATGAACATCTTCGGGTTCAGCGCCGATTATGAACTCAGCTGGCGCACCATGGCTGAGTATCTGGACCGCCTGGAAGCGGAACAGATCGCAGTGAATGTTCTCAGCCTGGTTCCCAATGGGAACCTGCGGCTGGCTGTGGCCGGACTGGTGGATCGTCCCTCTACCCCGGATGAGTTAAAGGAGATGAAGAAACTCCTGGAACAGAGTCTGGAGGAGGGCGCGTTCGGATTCTCAACCGGCCTCGAATACGGACCGGAGAAGGACTGCCCCGAAGAAGAGATCATCGAATTGTGCAAGGTCACCGCCCGCAAGGGAGGATTTCATGCTGCCCATACGCGCAATCTGGCGGGAGAAGCTGTCGAATCGATCGCGGAAGCCATCCGAACCAGTGCAGCTGCAGAGTTACCGCTGCAGATTTCACATATTTCGGTCGTCGCCCGCCTGGTCGAAGACAGCGCCTGGGCAGTGGAGCAAGCCCTTGACCAGGTGGAGAAAGCCAATGCTGAAGGAATGGATGTAGGCTTTGACATGCACACGCGTCTCTTTGGTACGACCAATCTGAGCGCTGCCTTGCCGCCCTGGGCATTGGAAGGGGGTCGGGCTGCCGTCGCCAGACGCCTGCGAGATCCTGTGACCCGCCGCGAGATGGCGCGCTACCCCAGTATCGTTAGCTCTCTGGTCAAGGATGAATGGCGCAACATCGTCATCTTCCAGAGCCAGGCTCAACCCGACCTGACCCGCCGCACCATCGCGGAACTCAGCCAGGAGAGAGGCCTTTATCCGTTGGAGCTCATATTTGACCTGCTCCTGGCCGAACTGGAAGGCGCCCGGGACGGCATCCATAACCTGATGATTATCGCCTTCAACTATCGTGCCGAAGACTTACGCCGTGGCTTTGTCCATCCGGACTGCATGCTTGGTTCCGACGCCACTGCCCTGGCTCCCGATGGTCCGCTGGCCGGAAGTTCATTCCACGGGGCCTACACCTGGGCATCCTGGTTTTTCCGGCATTTCGTGCGCGATTCAAACACGCTCGAAATGGAGGAGGTGGTGCGTCGCCTGACCTCGCTGCCGGCCAGCCGGCTGGGCATCAAAGACCGGGGAATCGTTCGGCCCGGGGCCTGGGCCGATCTGGCCATCTTCAATCCGGCCACCTTCAGAGAGCGAGGGACGACTTTCGAGCCGAATCAGGTTGCCGAGGGTATGCACCATGTGGTGGTGAACGGCACCCTCACGATGGAGAATGGCAACTTGACGGGTGCTCACGGCGGGCACGTACTGCGTCGCAATGGATGAGCTGAGTTCCTCAGTGTGGAGCGGCGTCGCCCTTGCCCTTGCCCTAACCCCATCTCTTAGTTGCGTCAAGGCCCTTGACCAACACAAAGCTGCAGGCCAGAAAAACGCTAGACGATTGAAGGGCAAGGGCAAAGGGCCAATACGGGAAGCGCCGGGCGTCTAGAAAGTGGGAGGGGCCCCGGGGCAGCGACCGTTTAAATCCCCCCGGGAGTCGCCCCGGGGCCCCTCCCACTTTCCCACGGCTCCCGCATCCCTACGGAATCACCGGCAAGACAACATGAGACGGATACTTCGCGTCGTGGTAAATGGTCTGGGTCGCCACTTTCATCTCCGCACTCCTCCCCAGAGGATTGCCGGTGTTCAGGTTTCTGGCAAAGCGCGGGAAATTACTGCTGGAGATTTCCAGGCGGATGCGGCTTCCCGGCTGAAATTCCCAGCTCGTCTCCCAGATGTCGATGGTGAACTCGTAGACCTTCCCCGGTTCGATCGGGCTGGGATGCTCCAACGACTCGCGGAAGCTGGCTCGCCGGATGCCTTCGCTGATGTGGACCGCGGTCCCGTCCGCGAGCACTTCGGTCAGGATGGCGGTGAAATCGGTATCCACGGCACTGGACGCCGCGTAAAGCTTCACCTCAATGGGCCCGGTAACCTCCAGCTTGTGGGTCAAAGGCTCACTGCTGTAAATCAGGACATCTTCTCGCTGCTGCACAGGCCGTCGATCCTGGGGGCCTCTCTGGTCGGCCGGAAACTCGGTCTGCCCTCCTACAGTGGGGACCGGGTTGGCAGGGTCGTAGTGGAAAACATCCCGGGGAGTCTTCGCAGGCGGCGCAGCAGTGCCCAGTGTGCCGTCGCCCCTGAGCGAGTTGGCCCTGCCGCCGCTGTTCAGATAATATGGGGTCCAGCGGGTGCGGGCCAGAGGCCACTCATATTCATCTCGCCACTGGTTGGCGCGCATCACAAAGATTCGGATGGGCGCTTCCTGGTCAATGCCGTTGGGGCTGTCCTTGAGCCAGAAATCGTACCAGCGGATGTGCAGTTCTTCGACGTCGAAGAGGGCGGATTCTCCAAAGTCGACCACCCAATTATCAAAAGTCTGGTTGTAGGAATGTGACCACGGTCCGACCAGAATCTTGGTCTGTTTTCTGGCCACTTCAGAGCCTCCCTGCTCTCGAAAGCCTCTGAACTGCCTCCAGATCTCCTTTTCCAGATTGTCGTACCAGCCAGTCAGAAAATAGGCGGGCACCAGGATCTCTCCGTACTTTCCCTTGGTGCCGTAGGACTTCCAGTAATCGTCGTAGGTGGGGTGATCGAGCAGCGTTTTTACCCAGGGACGATCCACCATTTCATCCAGGGCCGTGTACAAGGGGAGCCGCGAGAAGATCTCATTCCAGTCCATCAGAGGCTGATCGAAAATGCCGGGCCAGAAGGCCATGCCTCGATTGACCCACAGAAACTCGGCCACAAAAATCACGTTCAACTGAGGAATACCGTCATTGTAAAGATGGCCGAAGTTGGTTTCCTGATTGGCGCTCGGCATCAGGGCTTTCACGTGGGGGTTCTGGTAGCGAGCGGGCATCACCTGGGTGAAGCCGTCATAGGAATGCCCGAAGGTGCCGATTTTGCCGTTGCACCAGCTCTGCTCTGCTACCCACTGCTGGGTGTCAAAACCGTCGATCGGGTCGTTGATATAGGGATGCCACACACCTTCGGAATCGTGGCGGCCGCGTAAATCAACCAGCACCGCCGCATAGCCCCTCTCGGCAGAATAGACAGCCCGAGGGACTACGCGCATATTGTTGTAAGCCGTGATCAGCAGTAAGGCGGGAAAGCGACCGGGCGCATCAGGCCGATAAACATCCGCCGATAGATGGACGCCGTCACGCATCGGTACTTTGGCGTCCAGCGAGAACTTGACCTTGTAAGCGGGTCGAGAGAGCTCTGCCTGTCCGCAACCCAGGACCGTGAAGAGTGAAAAACAAAGGATAAAATTGATTGATGTGGAGTACCGGCTGGTTTCCGCTGTCGACATACAATATCCTCCTGAAGCCGGAAATGTTTACGCTATCTTATGCGACTCGTGCTGCTACTGCATCCCCTGCTCTTTGGGCCGCTGTGCAGGGTCGAACCTGGAGTGCGACACTCCAAGAACCTGATGACTCATGAGTTCGTTTTTGGCGACCGGGAAAAATCTTCTATGGATGCTGTGCGCTACAGGCATGGCGGCGGGACCGGCGGCCGGCAGCTTCCGGGCTTCCTGTCTGAAGGTTGACATTACCCCCGACCAGCCCGTGCTCCTGCAGGCCTATCCCAGACCAGGGCCTTCAGAGGGGGTACTCGACAGGATCTACCATCGAGTCGTGGCCATGGACGATGGAAGCACTCAGGTGTTCCTGGTATCCAGCGATCTGGCTCTGATTCGCTTCGACGTCTACCGGGAGTTCTGTGCACAATTGGAAAGGGAGACCGGCATCAAGGCCGAGCAGGTCTGGTGGAACACGACCCAGACCCACTCGGCTCCCCAGGTCGGTCTTTCTGCCGAGAGTCCGGGAAGTTTCAAATCCAACCCCGAGTATTCGGCCTGGCTGAAAAAAGCGCTGATTGATGCCATTGGAGAGGCCCGATCGAAACTGGAGCCGGCCCGCCTGGGGGCGGCTACGGGTATGTCCATGGCCAACATCAGCCGGCGGCCCAGAGAGGTCGACGGGAGTGTCCCCTATGTGGGGATGAATCCCGAAGGCCCGGTGGATCGGCAAATCGGGCTGATCCGGCTGGATCGGCAAATCGGGCTGATCCGGCTGGATCGGCCAGACGGGTCCCCGCTGGCTCTGATTGCCAGCTATGCCTTGCACGGCACCGTTCTGCCGGTAGCAGGTCCGGAGTTTCTTCTGGTCAGTGGAGATGCGCAGGGGGTCGTGGCCGAGTATGTGGAAGAAAAGCTGGGCGCCCCTCTCCTGTTGATGAGCGGCGCCGAGGGGGATGTGGCTCCCATCTACAGCACCATCACCATGCCCCATGCGAAAAACCAGGGTCTGAATCACCTGAGCCAGTTCAAGGTGCTGCTGGGAGATCGGATACTGGCGGCCAATCGATCGATTGCCGCGGTTACTTCCGAGGTGAACCTGTGGACGGGCAGGACAATGATCGAAACGCCGCTCAAGAGGGAGCAGAGCCAGTGGTACCAGGAGGCGATGCGGGATCTCACGCGGGAGACAGCTGAGGGGTTGATGGTGCGAATCCCGATTGACTTCTTGAAGATCAACGAAGAGATTCTGCTCTGGGGCGCACCACTGGAGCTTTTCAGTGAGATTGGCATGCAGATTCGAGATCGCTCTCCCTTTCCCTACACGTTCTTTTACGGCCTGAACAACGGCTACCTCGGATATTTGACCACCAGGAAAGCTTTTGCTGAAGGAGGCTTCGAGCCCGGGATCTCGCCCTATACCGAGCAGGCGGAACACGACTTCACCAGTGGCGTGCTGACCTACATCTGGGGTCTGGCAGGCCGAGGCCAATAACAGGTGCCAGCCCCAAAATCAGAGCCCTTGCCTTTGCCCGTGCCCGTCAATCCAAGGCAAAGGCAAGGGCAAGGGTGATGAGCGAGAAACTTGCGGCCGGCACTAGACCCATCCTCAGGGGATCACCGGCAGCACGAGGCGCGAAGGATACCGCTCGTTGTGATAGATCGTCTGACTGGCTCTCTTTATCTCCGCGCTCAGGCCTGAGGGGTTCCCGGTGTTGAGATTGCGGGCATAGCGGGGAAAGTCACTGCTCGAGACTTCCAGGCGAAGGCGATGACCGGCCTTAAAGACATTGCTCGTCTCCCACAGGCTGACCGTGTATTCATACACCTTCCCGGGTTCGATGGGAGCGGGGTGCTCCAGTGATTCCCGAAAGCTGGCCCTGTGAATTCCCTCACAGATGAGGATGGCCCGACCGTCGGGGTAGACATCGGTCAGGGCTGCCGTGAAGTCCGTGTCCACCGCACTCGACGCGGCATACAACTTGAGCTCCACCGGTCCGGTGATTTCCAGATCTTCTTCCAAAGGCTCTGATGTGTAAACGAGAACATCCGGGCGAATCTGCACCGGGCGCCGATCCCGGGGACCCTGCAGTTCCGGATTGGTCGAAATACGCCCGCCCACGGTGGGAACCGGATACTCGGGATCGTAAACGAAACCGTCGGAAGGGGCATCCTGGGGAGAGGGGGTTGTACTCAAAGTACCGTCTCCGTAGCGAGTGTTCGCCTCCCCCCGACTGTTCAAGTAGAAGGAAGTGAATCTGGTTCTTGCCAGCGGCCATTCGCTTTCCAACCGCCACTGGTTGGCCCCCATGACGAAGATCTTGATGGGGGGCTCCTCCTCGAGTCCGTTCTCTATTCCTTTCAGCCAGAAGTCATACCAGCGCACGTGAAAATCGAGACTGTCATAGGTTGTGTCGTCGCCAAAGTCCACGGCCCAGTCCGGGTCCACGTAATTCACCGCGTGGGTCCACGGTCCGACCACGATCCTGGTTCCTTCCCGGGCGGTAGGAGAGCCGCCCTGCCTGCGAAACCCGTTGAAATTTCTCCAGCCTTCGCGGAGCAGATTCCCGTACCAGCCATGGATGAAGTAGGCAGGGGCCTGGATGAGGCCATACTTGTCTTTGATCCCGTGGGCCTTCCAGTAGTCATCGTAGGTGGAATGGTAGATCCATTTCTTGACGTTGGGCAGATCCACAATGTCATCCAGGGCGGTGATCAGGGGTAATCGCCGGTAGATCTCATCGTAATCAAGGAAGGAATCTCCCGAGTAGACACCGGCGATGGTGGGCTGCAATACCCTCCCCGAACCGAAAAGGCCGGCCGTAATCACCACATTGAGCTGGAGCACACCGTCGTTGTAGATATGCCCAAAATTGGTCTGCTGGCAGGAACTGGGCATCATGCACAGGACATGAGGACTTTGCAGAGGAGCCGGCATCACCTGGGTAAAACCGTTGTAGGAATGGCCAAAGGTCCCGATTTTTCCATTGCACCAGCTCTGCTGCCCCAGCCACTGCTGGGTGTCATAGCCGTCCTCTGGTTCATACACGTAAAACTCGAACTGGCCCTCCGAGTCATATCGTCCTCGCACATCCACCATGGCCACTGCGTATCCGCGACGGGCGAAGTACAGGGCCATGCTCATGAACCCCTGAGTCCCGTGATAACTGCGCAGCAGCAGCGCCGGAAACTTTCCGGGCGCGTCCGGGCGAAACACATCAGCCGCCAGCTTTACACCATCGCGCATGGGAACCGGCAGGTTGATCTGAGTCCTGACCCGGTAGACGGGCTGGGATCTAGGTTCCTTCGCGCCCTGTCCGGCAGCGCCTGCCGCCAGGGCAGCGCCGGCAAGCAGGAGGATGGTCAACGGGATCGGGAGAGATGGCATTCGACACTTGTTGGGCATGGGGTGCTCCTGACATGATCTGTAAATTGACGAACTTCTCGGCTTGAGGAAAGATAGCAGCTGAGGAAAGAAACGAAAAGGCCAGCAGAAAACGAGACAGTTTTAAACGCCTCCCACACTGAGGCCCTTCCGACTTTCAGAATCTCGGCATTTCCCCCGGGCTTGTCAAATCCTATTCGGAAACCAGACGGGTGTTTGGAAACTGGGCGAACCAGCCGAACCAGAAGGCCTGGTGGGATGGAAGCCTCTGCTGGCGCCGATTCTCGGGTCCGACAAGCGCATCCTCGGTGAGCCTCCATTTCCCGCCCTCGCTGTCGACGAGCCTCGACTCCCGGTCCCAGTCAACAAAGGTAACCCCCTCTGCCTCGTAAACCCGATTGGCCCCGGAACGATCCGTCAGGATCACAATCTTCCGGTAGCCTACCGTGTCGTGATACAGAGGTCTTTTCTTGCGCAGAAATTTTGTGTCGTAAGCGACCGGAACACCTCTCAGGAACAAAGCCACTACTTCCTGCTTGTTCTTGAGCCGGTCATCCAGCTCGGGAACCGGAAACATCAGCTCGTCGGTGCGGAAGTAGTCGCGATAGGCAACCCCTTCGCCGTAATTTCTCTCATGACCGGTGTCCAGTGACAGAACCTTCGTCTCCGGGTGCCGCTTCTTCCAGCTTGCCCAGGTGGTCGTCACGATGGGCAGCCGCTCCAGCCGTAGATCCTCTCCAGCCAGCTGACCGGCCACCGGGATTCCCTCCAGGGCAGACCAGAGGGTTTTGGTCTCGCGATCGTACATCAACTTGTTGGAGCGATAGAGAAAGCCGCTGGTTCCAAAGTCGAACTTCCGTTCGCCGAGCTGCTGTTTGTAGAGGACCGCAGATCCACACAGAGTGCAATAGGCACAGGTCACGTCAACCCCGCCAATCGTGTCGTTGAACAGTTCGTGCCAGGCCAGTATTCGCTTCGGATAAGCGCGGGCTTCGCCATTGATGAACACTCCGAAGACGATATTGTCTTTGCCCAGGTACCTGGCCTCCCCGGCACTGATCTGATCGGGGTGCTCCAGGGGTGGGATCCCGTCCGTTTTCACGCCTCCCCAAAGAATCTCATCCAGCCGGATCGTGTGTTTCATACCCGGGTAGAAGAACTGAGAAAGGCTGGGATCCATTGCCCGGTAAAGCTGAGCCTTGAAGACCGGATAGTCGGGATGGAGTTCTATTTCCTGATTCCAGATCCACTGATGCCACCGATCCGTCCTGAACGGAAGCTTCTGGTCTGTGTTCTCATCCAGCACCCGCCACAGCCGCTGGGCGCCACTGTGCCCGGCAGGCATTAGCAGCAGCATCTCCAGGACCATAGGAGTGTAGCCAACATCCCAGTTCGCCCCCAGTCTTTCCCTGGCCTGGCTTCGGATCGACTTGTCGTCGCTGAGCAGATCGGCGAGAACGGTGGAAATAGGAAACTCGGGTCGATTGCCGGCAGGCTCGGCCACTCGAGCTGTGCCGGCGGGGATGCTCGACTCCAGGTACCCATTGAAGACACTGAGGGCGATCAGTGCAGCAAAAAGAAAGACAGAACAGATTCTGGAATAAATGAAATGGCGCATTTTTAATTCGGTCGGCCCATTCTATCGCTATCAGAGATGAATGCGAGACTTTCACGTTCCATATTCCATATACACGAATCGGTTCTAGACCCCTCCCACACTGGCCCCACTCTCTCGGAATTTCAGGTTCGATATTTCAGTATGTTAGGATTCATTCCCATATTAAAGAACATCTTGGCTATCCCACGTTCTTGACCAGGTTCCTTTCTGGAAGGGAATCACAACATGGCGGTCGCAAAGGTCAGCTGGAAAGAGAGGCCCAATGAAATCGCGAGTGTGTCCGTCCATTTCTCTTTTGGTGTTCATGGTGGCCTGCTCGGCCCCGGCTCCCGGGCCGAGCGGCCCATCCCAGCCTGTTTACGAAATCATCGATGAAAGCAAAGTGCCCGTTCCCATGCAGGACGGAGTCAACCTGGCCGCTCACGTCTACCGTCCCGACGCCCCGGGCAAGTTCCCCGCTCTGATGTTACAGAGGTATTTTCGGGCTCCGTTTCAAAACGAACACGCCGAGTTCTTCGCCAAGAGAGGCTATGCTGTCGCTCTGGTCGACTCCAGAGGACGCTATGACTCGGGTGGGAAGTGGGTCCCTTACGTGAACGAACCCCGGGACGGCTACGACGCCCACCAGTGGCTGGGCCGGCAGGAATGGTCCAATGGCGAGATCGGGACCATGGGGATTTCCTACAACGGATTCACGCAGGTCATGCCGGCCACGCTGGCCAGCCCTTACTTGAGATGTCTCATCCCGAGAGAAAACCAGCAGACCAACTTCGGTCACCTTTACAACGACGGCGTGATGCAGCTAAACGTCGTCTTCGAGTTCGGCCTCTTCACCAAGCAGGGCTCCCAGACTCAGAGAATCCTGCCTTCTGAAGATCCCCATTATCGCCGCATTCCGCTTCTCGCCGCGGTGGATGATTTCCCCCAGGTCGAGCACGTGAAGGACTGGTTCGCACATGCCAAGTACGACGAGTACTGGCAATCCTACGGGATCAAGGAGAAGTACGGGCAGATCAAAGTACCGGCCTACTTCATGACCGGATGGTACGACAATCTCGTACACGAGGGCTGGAGGAACTTTAAGGGCTTCACTGAGGAGGGAGGGTCCGAGAAGGCTCGCAAAGGCACGAAAATCCTGGTGGGACCCTGGCAGCATGGCGGTACCAACTCGTACCCCGAGCTGCTAGAGGTCGAGCTGAAGTGGTACGACTACTGGCTCAAGGGGGTTCAAAACGGCATTGACAAAGAGCCCCCGATCAAAATTTTTGTCATGGGACCCGATGTCTGGCGATTCGAGAACGAATGGCCCCTGGCGCGGACGCAGTTCACGAAGTACTACATCAAGAGCGGCGGCAAAGCCAACGGAGATCAGGGCGACGGAACTTTAGCTTCTACTCCAGGTCAGAACTCCCCCCCGGATCGCTATGTGTACGATCCCGGCAACCCGGTGCCCACCCTGGGAGGTCAGATCTCAACTCACCCCGAGATTCGGGGACCCAGGGACCGGAGCTCGGTACAAGGCAGAAAGGACATCCTGGTCTACACTTCCGCACCGCTCGAGGAGGACATGGAGATCACGGGTCCGGTTGATTTCAAGCTCTACGCAGCCTCCAGTGCGGTGGATACGGACTGGACGGCGACACTCAGCGATGTCCATCCCGACGGCAAGGCGATTACCGTCTGCGAAGGGATCCGGGGAGCCCGCTTCCGGGACTCTCTGGAGAATCCGACTCTCATCGAACCGGGCAGGGTCTACGAGTACAACATCAGCCTCTGGGAGACCAGTTATGTTCTCAAGGCGGGACATCGGATCCGTCTCGAGATTTCCAGCAGCAGCTTCCCACGCTTCGCTCGAAACCAGAACATTGGTGAGCCTCTCGGTACCAGCGACAGGATCGTCAAAGCGAAGCAGACGGTCTATCACAACGCTGAATATCCCTCCCATCTGGTGCTGCCCGTGATTCCGGCAGGACAGTAGTGCCGAACGTAAGGGACTGGCTCGAGCACTCGAGCTACGACGAGTACTGGAGAGCTTACGGCGTCAAGGAGAAGTACGGGAACATCAGGCACCTATCGGCGGTCTCACAGCCGGAGTCCTGGTGTATGTCCCGTGCGTTGTCACGGAGCCTTTGAGTACAATCTTCCCCATTGGCCCCGTTCGTGTAGGGCTTCT
Source organism: Acidobacteriota bacterium (assembly GCA_965248635.1). Taxonomy (GTDB): domain Bacteria; phylum Acidobacteriota; class UBA6911; order RPQK01; family CBDAPI01; genus CBDAPI01. Next base: position 4,099,937 of record OZ252114.1, read on the forward strand.
TCCGGCTAATTGCAAATTCTTGAAAAGTCTTCTAGAATCTTGTAAGTCAAGACTATAGAATCTGCGAAACAACGAGGTGAAATCTCATGTCGAAGACAAGGTCTACCCGTTTGATGGGGCTGGTGAGGATGGGCCTGGTTTCCTGTCTGCTGGTTTCAGCGGCGGCGGCCCAGGCGCAGAGGTCCCACCCACAGTACAAAGTGAAATTTAAGATCGATGTTCCCGTTCCCATGCGAGACGGGGTCAACCTCTCGGCCGACATTTATCGGCCCGACGCACCCGGCAAGTTTCCGGCCGTACTCGTGATGACCCCCTACAACAATATGTCGGGTGGGGGAGACATGACGCACGCGCTCTATTTCGTCGAACGGGGATACGTTGCCGTTCTGGTCGACCTGCGGGGCCGCCACGACTCGGAGGGCGAGTGGGACCCTTACGTGAATGATCCGCGCGATGGCTACGACACCCACGAGTGGATTGGTCGCCAGGAGTGGTTCGACGGAAACCTGGGAACCTTTGGCTACTCCTATCCAGGGTTCACTCAGTTGATGCCGTCGGTTCACGGCAGCAAGTATCTGAAGTGCATGGTGCCGGCGGTCTGCCAGCAGACCAACTTCGGACATCTCTACAACGATGGCGTCATGCAGCTGAACGTCACCTTCGTGGCCGGGTTTTTCTGGGCCGGCAATACCATGCAGTTCCTGCACGGGCCTGGCATCACCGACAACCCGATTCTGGATTGGGATGAGTTCTTTCCGCGCCTGCCTCTGATCACGGCCCTGGACGATATTGCCGATCTCCCCTGGCTGAAAGACTGGATCCGGCATTCGACCTACGACGATTACTGGAAAGGTTACGGAGTCAAGGAAAAGTACGGTCAGATCAAAGCGCCTGCCTACTTCATTACCGGCTGGTATGACAACCTGCAGCACGAGATATTTTCGCAATTTCAACGGCTTCCGTAAAGAGGGTGGTTCCAAGGAAGCCCGCGAGGGCACGAGGCTGCTGATCGGCCCCTGGACGCACCATGTGAACCACCGCATAGACGAATCCATACTGGATTTCGGCCCGGACATCTATGTCAACATCCTGGACGAGCACGTGCGCTGGTACGACCGCTGGCTCAAGGATATGGACAACGGGCTCGACAAGGAGGCCCCCATTCGACTGTTCGTGCTCAGAGCCAACAAGTGGCGAGATGAGTGGGAATGGCCCCTGGCTCGAACCCGCTGGACGAAGTTCTACCTGAACAGCGGTGGATTGGCCAACTCCCTTTACGGTGACGGGACACTGGGCACTTCTTCGCCTCCTCAGAGTTCCCCTCAGGACCGGTTCATCTATGACCCGGCCCATCCGGTCGAGACCATCGGCGGGCAAACTGAGTTTCCTACCAAGAAAGTGGGTCCTCAGGAGCGCCGGGCGGTTCAGCGGCGTCAGGACGTTCTGATCTACACCTCCCAACCTTTGACCGAGAAAATGGAGATCACGGGCCCCATTGATCTCAAGCTCCATGCAGCCTCCAGTGCAATCGACACCGATTTTGCGGCCACTCTCACCGAGGTTTTACCCGACGGCCGGGTGGTTCATATCAGTGAGGGAATTGTCCGGGCCAGCTTTCGGGAGTCTCTGGAGAATCCGACTCACATCCAACCGGGGAAGGTCTACGAGTACACGGTACATATCTGGGAGACGAGCTGGGAGTTTCAGCCGGGCAGCCGCATCCGCCTGGAGATCACCAGCAGCAACTTTCCCCGCTGGGCCAGGAATCTAAATACGGGCGCCCCCTTTGGGATGACCTCCGAGATGAAGACGGCTGAGCAGACGATTTACCACGATGCCCGCTACCCGTCGCACCTGATCCTGCCGGTGATTCCCTAAAATGCAAAGTTGAAAGTTGAAAGTTACAAGTTGAAGGTTGATTTGAACCTTGAACTGCGCGAGCGCAGCGAGCGCCACATTCAGGCCCGGGAATCGCTCTCTCGCCCCAACTCCTTGATAGCCTGCTCTCTCAGCTTGTATTTCTGGATCTTGCCGCTGGCGGTTATCGGATAGTCCTCGAGGAAAAAGCAAAAAGAAGGAATCTTGTAGAAAGAAATCTGCTCGACGCAGTAGTCCCGTATTTCCTCCTCGTCGGCTTTAGCACCCGACTTCAACTGGATAAAGGCCCCCACCTCTTCTCCCCAGCGACGGCTGGGGATGCCAACCACCTGAACGTCCTTGACCTTCGGGTGGGTGTATAGAAACTCCTCGACTTCGCGAGGATAGATATTCTCTCCGCCTCGAATGATCATGTCTTTCGAGCGGCCGGTGATCCGGCAGTTGCCGTCTCCGTCCATGATGGCCAGATCCCCCGTGTGCAGCCAGCCGCGCTGGTCGACGGCCTGGGCCGTGGCCTCGGGCATTTTGTAATAGCCGGGCATCACGTGATAGCCGCGGGTGCACAACTCCCCCTGGACGCCGGGCCGAAGAGTCTTGCCGGACTCCGATTCAATGATCTTCACCTCCACGTTAGCAAGAGCCCGCCCCACGGTCTGGACCCGCACTTCCAGGGGATCCTCGACCCGGGTCATCGTCACCCCCGGGGAAGCATCGGTGAGACCGTAGGCGATACAGATCTCCGGTACGCCCAGCTCATTGACCACCGATTTCATCACTTCAATAGGGCAGGGTGATCCGGCCATGATCCCGGTCCGGAGTGAAGAACAATCATAAGATCGACCGGCAAACTCTTCCAACAGTCCAATGAACATGGTGGGTACGCCGTGTACGGCGGTACACTTCTCCTGCTCAATAGCGCTCAATACCCGCGGAGGATCAAACGCGACGACCGGAACCATGGTGGCTCCCGAAACGACCGACATCAGGGTACCAATGACACAGCCAAAGCAGTGGAAAAACGGCACCTGGATGAGGAGGCGGTCGGCAGGGGAAAAGTTCAACCCCTCGGCAATGCTGGCGGCGTTGCCGATCAGGTTCGTGTGCGTCAGCATGACTCCCTTGGGAAATCCCGTGGTTCCCGAGGTGTACTGCATATTGATCACATCATCCGGATGCAGTTCGGCTTCCCGGGCCCGGATCTCCTCTCCCGGTACATCCCTGCCCTGTTCGAACAGTTCATCCCAGAGCAGCATCCCGGGCGGTCGCTCCTCTCCGATGAAAACGACGTTCTCGAGCAGGGGTACACGGGAAGATCGGAGCTGTCCCGGGACCGAATCAGCCAGTTCGGGACAGAGATTCTGGACGATCCTCAGGTACTCGTCCTGCCGCGCTCCCGCGATCAGGATCAGGGTCTTGGAGTCGGATTGCTTGAGAAGATACTCCAGTTCCGTCGCGCGGTAGCTGGTGTTCACGGTGACCAGAACCGCCCCGATTCGGGCGGTCGCAAACTGGGCGAGGACCCACTCGGGAACGTTGTTGGCCCAGATGGCGATGTGATTCCCCTTCTTGACACCCAGTTGGAGCAGACTCCCGGCCAACTGGCTGCAGGCCTGATCGAACTCCGGGTACCTGACCTCCGGTTCGACATAGACAAGGGCTTCCTGGTCCGGCAACCGCTCCGCCATTTCCGAGAGCAACTGGCCGATGGTGGTCTCACCTACTTTCATTTGCTGGCCACCTCCACCATTCAATAACTACGAAATCTGAGGCGTAAAGTACAGGTTAAATGTTGAAGGTTGAAAGTTGAAGGTTGAAAGTTGAAGGTTGAAAGTTGAAGGTTGAAGGTTGGCGGTGAGCCGGAGGACCTCAATGGAAAGTGGGAGGGGCCTCGGGCAGCGGACGTTTAAATTCCCGGACGCTGCCCGAGGCCCCTCCCACTTTCCCCGAAACTTCCTACTGCAACCCGAACAGCAACTGAATCACCGCGTCGCCAAAATCTTTTTCAGCCTCCCCGGTGTAGGGCGTGACCCGGGTCTCATAGCCACCTTCATCGAGTGCCTGCCGGGTTGGTAGATACCCCATCCAGCCGTTGCTGTAGCCAAAGTAGAAGGTGTTGGAAAAAGGCGACTCGTTGCGGACTCGGATAGCGATCTCACAGAAGAGTTCCAGGGGAGCAGCCCACAGCACCAGATCGTCTCTCAACTTCAGGACCCGAACGGGGATCCGGACCTGATCCTGACCGGCCGCAGTTTGCGACCGATAGGAATCGAGGCCTTCCGGCCAGGTGATGCCTTCTTTCATGGGTGTTTCCACCATGACCTCACTGGGCTCCAGGTAGACTTCGGCGTCGGGGTCCACCCGGATGGATCGATTCGCCTCCAGGACCCGGTCACCCAGCAGGACATTCATCTGGGTAATCTCGCGAAAGCCGCGCTTGAAACAGTAGAGAGGGGCGATATTGCCGACCGCGCCATTGATGTAGAGCACCGTCCCGCCCATCCTTTCCTCGAGATAGGAGGCCACAACGCCGGGTGCATCTCCGCTGATCTGCGGAACGGCAGACAGGAAGGTGCCGTGCATGGCGTAGTTCACGAGCAGCGCGATCAGTGAGCCGTTTCGTCTCTCCAGACGAATCAGACCCACCTGGCGGTCCACGGGGCCATAGGGGTTGAGGCCGAGATAGATCTTTCCGTCCACGTCCCGGGCCCGGCGATTCATGTTGGCCATGGCCGTACCTGTTCCGACTCCCATGGAGGCCGGCCCCAGGCGAGAGATGGCGTTCTTGATCCCTTCCATCAGAGCATCGGTGACTTTACGGGCGTAGTCGGCGTCCCACTCCATGGCGAATTGCCGGGCCAGGAGAGCCCCGGCAAACGCGGGCGGTCCCACAATCGGGGCGGAATGCGTGTGTGTCACCGTCCACCAGAGCCGCTCGCGGCTGATTCCCGTCTCGGCTTCCACCTGGCGGGCGAACTCATCGTAAAAACCGGGAGAAAGCGCACCCAGGTCGCTTGCAACCAGGGCAAAACGGGACTCACCGGCTTGCAGGACCACGATTCGGTGGTAGAGCCGGTCATGGATTTCCGTTGACATGCGCGGCCCATAGCCGAGCAGCAGCTGGTTGTCTGCGGGAGTGATGTCGACCTTGACCGCCGCTGCCCGCAGTCCTGCCGCGACAGCAGACCCAGACGCGGCTAGGATCACGACGCTGCAGGCGATGAACTTCGCAATCAAGTTGAGTTTTCCATGATACCTGTTCAGGCGGCCCAATCGACCGGAACCCGGAACCCGGAACCCGACCGCGAGCGGCAGCGAGCAGTCGCCGATCAGGTGAGCCACCGGATTCCCCAGACAAAAAAGGAGCAGCTGAGGAGTCCCGCCGCGAACACGATCGAGCCCACCAGCCAGGTCCTGCGGCGCAGGTACCACATGTACATCGAAGTTGCGACCATAACCATGAATCCCACCGCGACAGCGTCGATGGAAAAGCTCCAGAGTTTGACGACCCACCAGTCCCTCACCCTGGGCTGAGGCTCCTGCCAGATCTCGCGAACTCCGCTCAGCACGTGCAGGTTCTCGATGGTCCAGCGAAAAGCCACAGAGCCAGAAGCCTGGGTCCTGTACTGGACGGTTGCCACAGACTTCTCCAGATCGGCATCCACGGACATAACCTTGTCGAGACCCACCAGGATAAAAGTGAAATGGCCGGGAGGAGGCTTTCGGTTGCCCCTGGCCCGGAGAATCTCTCCGGAGAGACCCAGCTGGGCCCTCAGATCTTCCGCCTTGGCCTGGTCATCTGCTCCCTGCGGCAGTTCGATGGGCTTCTCATACTTGACCTGCTCCGGCTTGGGCGGGCGCTGGAACCAGTTGTGGTGGTTGATGAGAAGACCGGAGATGGAGAAAAGCCACAGAAACAGGAGCATGTAAAGACCCAGGTAGATGTGGATCTTCTTGTTCCAGCGGCGCACCCAGATGGGAATCTTCACTTCACTTTCTCCCCGCTATCCCCAAAGAAACCCGACGATAATAAAAGCGAAGGAGCCGATCCCTGCAACCATCATGATCCATCCGATTTTTCTCTCCGCCTTCAGTACGAACCACAGGTAGATGCCGCTGATGGACAGGAACAGGAGCATGTAAACGACTGAATCGCTGAAAGCGGCCCAGATCTTGGAAAAGATCCAGTTCATCAAGCTGCGCGGCGAGTGAGGGCCCGGCCTCATGTGCATCTCGATGATGGCCCGCATGGCACCCGTGGTGGTTTGTTTGATTCTGGCCACGCCGGTCTCCGGATCGACCTCGATTCGGGTGTTCTGACCGAGCTTGTTCACTCCCGTCTGGAACACTTCCTGCCCCGGAAAGAGCTGTGCCCGGGCTGCCGGTATTTTTCGCGCCGGGCCCACTTCACCCTGCAGTCCCAGTTGCTCGGCGATGTCAAACCCCAGCGGCCGGGGCTCCAGCCCCTCCGTGAGTTCGACCTGGCCCTCCCATTCCTCGACTTCCGCATTGCCGGCAAAATTCCAGTTGTGGTTGAGCAGAATGGTGCTCAGGCCGAAGACGATCACATAGGGACTGGCGAAGAGGCCCACATAGAGGTGAATGTCCCGCGACCAGAGATAAAACCCTTTAGCAAACTTTAATTTCTTGACTCGCATCAATTAAATCCATGGATCCAATAATGGGAATACCGAGGCGCCAATTTAGAACAGAGGTGTCGAGCCTGTCAAGCTAGCGTTGACCCTGCCTGTCGGCTGGGCAACGGGGAACCTGAAACCTGGAACCTGGAACCTGGAACGCGGCCCTCAGGGCCGCAAATTGACCCAGATCGGACTTGCCCAGGCCACCTGCCGATCGTCCTGAACCATGCGCACGTAGTAATAGCTGGTTCCAGTGGTCGGCTCCTGATCCAGAAAGGTCAGTGTCACGTCGCGCCGGTCGGGAGCTGCCGCATAGATGATGTTTTCGTTCTTGATTACTTCCACCTGTGCCACCGGGCTGGTTCCCACAATCCGAATCTGAAGGGGGGGCACTTCGGAAGCATCAAACTCATCCCCCATGAAGTGATCGCCCATGCGCACGTCGAGTACGATGTTGTCGGTTGCACCGTAAGTGTGGCGTTTCTTGATGGCTTCAAAGATGGCTTCACGAGTCGGCTCCTCGGTGAACACCATGGCGTAGGAAATATGAGTCGACCAGTGGTCGGAACTGGTGATGGTGCCGATGCGGTAACCCTTGCGGTAGGCATTCCAGACAAACCCGTCCTCTCGAAACCCGCCAATCGGTTCCTGTGACGCGCTCCTCAGGGCGCGCGGACCGCCCGGAGTCTCATAAGAGGTCCGGTCACCCTGAAAAATCTCCACCACGGGTTCGACCTCAGGATCGTTGTACCTCCAGTCGGTTCCCATGTTGGTGGCGGTAGTGTGAGGAATGGAGATCCCACCCGTACTGCGCAGGGCTTCATGGAGCAACTCGGCGTCGTTGACCAGAGCCTGGTCGTCAGCTGCCACGGCCGGCTGAGGCTTTTCTGCACTGGGGTCCAGGAAGAACGAGATAATGGGAACCCCGCGCCGGGTGTGAAAGATATTCCGATGTCCTCCCGGGTACTTCACGCTTCTCTCGTAGCCGTAGAAACTGGTGTAGGAGCCGGGCAGATGGTACATGTCGCAACTCTTCTCGGTCAGCCACCACCAGTACTCGTAGGTGGCCCCTCCGTAGTGGTCGGTAATGGAACCGAAGTCCATGGAGGCCACGTCGATCATGTACCTGTAAAAATCGAAGAGACTCCCGTCTACGTTACCCTGGGAATCCCAGGAAAACTCGCCGTGCCGGTGAAGGTCCCCGCGCACGATGCGGTTCTCGACGCCATCCACAAAGGTCCGATAGCCACGGATCGTCTCCACCTCCTCGACCTCATTCGGATGGACTGCCACCACCTCAATCGGTTCCGGTGCCTCCCAGTTTCCCAGCTTCGCCGAGAAGGCCGGCTCCGGCAGTGGAATGGAGGCCGCGTAGACATTTCCGCTGGGCCACCTGGTGGTGCGCTCGTACTGCCTGCCGTCCGTCGGCCACACGGCCCACAGTTTGCCCTCCGGCCCAAAAACGGCATCCGCCTGCATGGAAGGCCTCCCCTGACTCTCAGGCAGGATGACGACATGAGACCACCGGTCGCCTTCCAGCCAGATGAGCGCCTTCTCCCAAATGGGTGACTTAAATCCGAGACTGTCGATCTCCATCAGGCTATCCCAGCGGTGAAAAAGCAGGGCCACCCGCCCCGACGGATCCGTCACGAGCTGCGGATAGTCGTAGTCACCGATTCCAGCCTCCTTCATAGCCCGCTGCAATCCCGCCACCGGAGCCTTCCTTTGACCGGCCTCGAAAACAACCAGATTGATCTTGCGTGCTTCATAGAGTCGCGCTCCGGGTCGGGACGGCTTGTCGATATAGATATCCCAGGTCTCCCGGACATCCTCATCCCAGTCTTTGTTCACGGTCAGGCCGTTATCCTTCCCCCAGTTCGCCGCGCCCTCGTCCCAGGCCACCCACACGCGGCCAGCCCCGTCGACCGCCACGCTGGGGTGGGCCTCGAAACGATTCGTGTCGGCTACCTCCACCAGGGGCCCAGGAGCACCCTCCTGGTAAGTCTTCATGTAGACGTTGTAGGTCCCCTGTCGGTAGCTGTCCCAGACAATGTGCGCCCTGCTGCTGCCGTCCACGGCGAGGCGAGGTGTCCAGTCGTTGCCCGGATGATCACTCACCTGCACTTCAGCCGACCAACCCGTGCCATTGTAGCGGCGCAGGAAAATGTCGGAGTTATCTCCTCGAAAGCCCTGCCACGCGACCCAGAGTCCGCCGTCCGGGCCCACTTCGAGGTCGGCGTCAATATCGGAGTGAGGATGAGTACTGAGCCGGATCAGGGCTTCCCACTCGTTGATCTCTTCGTTGAGGGCTCGAGCATAGATATCAAAGTTGCCGTTCTCCTGCTGCGACCAGACCACCCACACCCGCTTGCCGGAGACGCCTATCTGAGGTCTCCACACGTCTCCTGACGTACCCGGAACCCGGGTGAAGGTGCGCCACCCTCCTTCATACTTGGCCACCCGTATTTCGTCGCTGTCGCCGTGATAAGACTGCCAGACAGCCCAGGCCTGATCTCCATTTACGGCAATGGTCGGGTAATCATCCTCCTGGGAGTTCTCGGTCAACCGGACCACATCGAGCAGACCTCGCACCCGTGCCTTTCCATCCAGAAACTCGAGAAGCTCCCCACCTTCCAGGTCCTCAACAGGGAATGCGAAGGAACCCTGGTCAGTATCGACCTGGAAGCGGGCAGCGGGCAGGGCAATGCCCCGAACCACCACCCCTTTGGGAACGGCCACCTTCCGCTCTGGATGAAAGGTATGAAGTTCGAAGAAGTTGAGTGAGATCTGGTCGACCGACTGCAGTTCCCACCCTCGGGCTTTTTCAATCCGAGCGTTCTCAACCCGAAAAGAACCCTCCCAGCGTTCTGAGGTCACGTCAGAGTGGCCAAACGAAATACGAAGCGCGAAGGATCTCTCCGGCGGTGCCTCCATTCCGGCCGGCTCCTGAGCGGCGGCGGGACCCGGCGCTCCCCACAATCCCTCGCCGGGTGTTATCAACAGGATCAGAGAGACAAGGAGAGTTTTCAGATACCCCATCTGGTAGACCTCAATTTCGACTTAAGTGAAGGCCCTTAAAGCTCTTCACATGCTCGGTAATGGCTCTCTCTGTGGACAGGCTCTCTACACTGCTGGCCCCAAAGAATCCGGCGATTCCTCGTGAGTTTTCCAGGACGTAGTTTACGTCGTCGGGTTCGGCAATGGGACCACCGTGACAGATCACGATCACGTCTTCGCGAACCGCTACGGCCGCATCATGGATTTCCTGGACCCGGCGAATCGCCGCGTCCAGGGTCAGCGCCGTCTTGGCACCGATCGTCCCTTTCGTGGTCAGTCCCAGGTGCGCGACCAGGACATCGGCACCTGCCCCGGTCATGGCCACCGCTTCCTCGGGAGTGAATACATAGGGAGTCGTCAGCAAGTCCATTTCGCGGGCCAGGCCAATAGTGTCCACTTCCTTTCCGAAACCCATCCCCGTTTCTTCCAGATTCTGACGAAAAACGCCATCGATCAGGCCCACCGTCGGGAAGTTCTGGACACCGGCAAATCCCATCCCTTTGAGCTCGCTCAGAAAAAGATCCATCAAACGAAACGGATCGGTGCCGCAGACGCCTGCCAGAACCGGTGTTCGAGTGGCTACCGGCAGGACTTCGGCTGCCATCTCGCAGACAATAGCGTTGGCATCTCCATACGGCATCAAACCCGACAGGGATCCTCTCCCGGCCATTCGAAAGCGACCCGAGTTGTAAATCACGATCAGGTCTGCGCCGCCCGCCTGGGCGCACTTGGCGGAGATGCCCGTGCCGGCGCCGGCCCCCAGAATCGGAATTCCTCTGTCGATCTGCTCACGCAAATGCGCCAGGATGGTCTCCCGCTTGAAGGGTCGTTCATAATTCAACATTACGTCCTCCCTTTTCCTCGATCAGGTTCAGCAAAGCCTCTGCAACGGAGTTTGCGAATTCGGGATCATTGATATTGGCGTCCACCTCGATGACGGGAATGTCTGATCGAAGGTGGCTCTTGAGAGCTTCTCGAAAGGCGTCATCCGCTTCCCGGGAGTGGAAGGGCTGCCCGGGGGCGGAAATGACTGAGATCCCCTGCAGCGGAAGGTACACGGTGACAGGGCCTTCTGACATGTTCAGCTTGTCGGCCACCAGCTTCCCCATCACCTGATTCTCGTCGGGAGTGGTGCGCATCAGGGTGACGTTGGGATTGTGTTCGTAAAACACTCGGTTGGCAAACTCGCCGGGCACGGTCTCAGGAGCCCAAAAGTTGACCATATCCAGGCAGCCGGGCGCGACCACGGCGGGAGTTCCGGTACGGGCTGCGGCTTCCAGGCGGTGAGGACCGGCACTGAGAACCCCGCCCACCACTTCATCGGCCAGCTCAGTGGTCGTGACATCGAGAACACCTGAGACGTACCCCCCTTCGATCAGACTCTCCATGGTGCGGCCCCCGCTCCCGACGGCATGAAACACCAGCACTTCATATCCCGCCTCCTGCAGCCGGGCCCGAGCTGTTTCCACTGCTTCGGTGGTGTTGCCAAACATGGAGGCCGCAATCAAGGGTTTGTCCTCGGCGGTAGTGCTCAAGTTTGAACTTCAACTCGCCCGTTTTTTGTACGGGCCGCGTTTCTTGGCTCTTGGCTCGACCGCTTCCAGAAGAGCGACGATGTCTTCAACGTCCCAAACGTGGTCTGTCAGGCCCGCCTCCATCGCCGGAGTAACCCGGAGGGTCTTGTGAACCTTGCAGAAATTGTAATTCATGTAATGCAGGGCGATAGCTGCCGCGTGATTCTGGATCTTCTTCGAGAATCCGTTAGTCAGGCGGGTGAATCGCCGCATATGCATTCGCATGGTGAGATTCTGTCGTTCGACGTAGCTGGTCGAAATGTGGCCAGGGTCGGGATCGCCAACAACGAAGTTCATTTTGATTCCGGTGCACTGCTCGGGAGAGTAACGTCGATGTTCTTCCGTTGGCGGCGTGCCGTAAATCTTCACAAGCTGCGCGTAGTCCACGTCATCCCCGAAGGCCGCTTCGACAGCTATCAGGTATGCCTTGTGGCCGTCGCTGGTCAGTTGGATGCGATTGGAGATACGGTTCCGAATGTCAGAAATAAATTCCGTCGCGGAGAGCGAGTCCCGGTTCCCGATCAGCCAGGACGGAACTAGCTTGGTATCCGCGTCAATCGCGGTCCATGTCCAAACGTCTCCGTATCCGAACCGGCCTTGCTTGTCAGCAGGAACGTTCTTGGCCTTGGCGTAGCAAAAAGACCATATCTCATCGACCTGTATCCGCTTGCAGGAAAGGCCATGAAACGTCTTGTCTTGAAAATCTCGGCACACTTCACCGGCGTCCGCCAAGAGCTTCAGAATGGTTGGCATGGATACACTCGTCATGCGAACGGTCGAGCGGAGAGAGCATCCCTCGACCAAAGCCTTGATCACTTGAGTTCGCTGCCCTGTACTAAGCTTGTTCATCAACGTCATTATGCTTGAGCGGATCAAGTTATCATAAGAGCTGGTTGTAATATGTCAAGCGAAATATTCCTCGAAATATTCCTTGAGCGACCTCATTCCTTTTTTTTCTGTGATTTAGCCCATCGCGCTTCCGCCGCCTTTCGAGCAATTTCCTTACGTCGCTTCGCCGAGAGCTTCTTTGCGCGGGCGGGACCTCCCTTCAGACCGCCTTTACGACCGATCTCGGTGAGATACGCCCTTACGGGGTCCTCTTCGGGCTTCTCTTCCGATTCCTCTTCTTCCGTCGAGAGGCGGACGATTTCAGCAGCTAGTTCGTTGGGATCTTTCGGGAGCTTCGGTCGGAGGGGCTTATTCTTACTTGTTCGGCTCATGCATGCAACGATATGCACGATGCACGGAAAAAGCAACTGATGGGGTTTCAAACTTGAGCACTACCTCCTCGGCCTCCGGGATCTCGGTCTCCACCATGCCGCAAACGGCCCCTGCTGCCAGAGCAATCACCTGGCGCGAAATCCGATTCAGCCCGCTGATGTCGACAATGGACGGAAACATGACAATGTCCTTGACCCCCACGAATCCGCTCACATCTCCGCCTGCCACAGTGGAAATCATCAGTTTGGGCAGCCCCAGAGGCAACGTTCGCATGGCGGCCGTGGCGATGCTAGTTCCGGCACTTCCACCCATCCCGACGAGTCCCTGAAAGCGATTCTGGGAATGCAATTCCCGGATCGTGGCGGTGACTCCCCTCGTCATCGCCGCCACCGCCTTTCCACGATCACGCCCTTCCTTCAGGAGAGCTACGTCTTCGCCGGCTGCGCCGGCCACTTGATGACGGGTGATGTCAGGCTCGAAATGCGGATCTTCCAGAACACCAACATCGATGACCAGGGCCTCGTGGCCGCGTTGCTGGATCTGTTCCTTGAGAAATGCGAATTCCTCACCCTTGCTGTCGAGGGTACCGATCAAAGCGATTGTGGGCATCTGTCTTACCTAACTGGCGCTGCCAATCTTGTCAATAGCTGGTGTGGTTTCTGCTTCCGGTTGACGGGTCCTTGTTCCTGGTTGAAGGTTGAAAGTTGAAGGTTGAAAGTTCGTGAAACTTTCAACTTGTAACCTGCAACCTGCAACGCAGTCGGTTACTGCATCCCCTCTTCCGGCGACATCAGAAAACTCATCAGATCATTGACCTGATCGACTGAAAGCCGTTCGAAAAAATCGGACGGCATGGGAGATTCTTCGACCTCGCGCATGCTCTCAATATCGGACTTCAAGATCCGGATCTCATTTTCCAGCTCGTCCATCAGAAGGATACTTTCGTCGTCTTCCTGAGCCGGAAATCCCATGCGAATGGCCCCGTTCCGCAGCCGGATGACCTGGTTCTTGAAGCCCTCTGCAACGTTGCGGCTCGGGTCCACCACATCCTCCAGAAGACGAACCACCCCACGTTCTGAAATCCCGTCCAGCTGGGGGCCGATCGTCTTCCCCTGCCCCGCCATCTGATGACAGCGGACACAGTGTTCCTGAAAAAGACTCCAGCCATTCTGCGGCGAAGCGGTTGCCATATCGACAGACTTTCGAAGTTGGTTGATCATCTCCTGCCGACGTTCATCTTCAGGCTGCAGATCAGCCGTCAACCTGTCATAGCGGTCGGTCAGTTCCTCGGAATGGGTGGGCAAATGAATGCCGACACTGCTGTTGAGCAGGATCTTGGGCGAGAACTTTTGCGCTTCGGCGGCTGCCAGCAGGAGCTCGGTCCCTTCCCGGGTTCTACTCAGGCGAGCAGCAGCGTATTCCTGATTTATCGAGGGGAGAATCGGCATCAGTTCCACCAGCTGCTGCTTGATCTCAGTTCCTTCGCCCGTAAGTCCTTCGGTCGCCAGCACGGCCCCAAACATCCGGTTTCTGAGCAACGGTTGGTTCGCTGCCCCACGAACGGCGCTGACCAGAAGAGGCGAATAGCGCGACTCGTCAATGTCAACGAGAGCCCGGGCTGCAGCCACGCGGAGGTCGACACTTTCTCGTTCGGAACCGAGCACGCGAACCAGCTGTTGCGCAACCCTCTTCCACTGCAGGGAACCGGCCAGCAGATAGCCCTGGCGCCGGAGCTCTCCGCGGCGAGAAGCCATCAATCTCTGCGCCAGGTCAAGACCCCAGGGGCGCGCCAGACTGGCTGCCTCATCGCCGCGCCCCTGGACACCTTTCAGGATGGAAGCGAAGGCGAGTCGCTCTGCTTCCAGATCCGCCCAGGACCGGGCCTTTCCCCAGGCCACCAGCTCATCGAATCGGTGCTCGGAGAGATAGCGGCCAATGTGTTCTATCTGGGCCTGAGAAATCTCTTCCCCGGCCTCCTTGTCCCGAATTCGATCCAGGAGAAAGCCGGCCGCCGGAGCTGATTTCACACCGACTATGACCTGCTCCAGATGGTTCGCCTCTTCCTCGCTCCAGGTCCGGGCCAGCGCGCTTTCCAGGATCTCCGGTTCCCGAAGCTGATCGCGCAGGACCATGGTAGCCACATAGAGAAGATGGGAATCGGAGTGGTCAATCTCCGCTGCCAGCTCGACCAGCGGCTGAACACTTTCCGCTGCAGGATTCACACGCAACGCATCGGCCGCCTGGCGCTGTACGAGCGGGTCCGTATCCTTCAGACTCTGGTGGGCCAGCGCCCGCTCCGACTCTCCAAAGTCTCCCGAGTACTGCGCCAGAATACGCATGGCGTGGACGCGAACCTCTTGGTCCTGATCAGCCGCGGCGCTTGACAGCAGGCCGCTGTCCAAGGCCCCCAGTCGATTCAGGGCCCAGAGACCATGGATTCTTTGGAAACGGTTCGATTCCGGGTTCTCCAGCATCTCCTTGAGGGGACCGGCGGCCGCCTTCTGCCAGCGATCGGCCAGCTGATTTGTGGCCAGCATTCGAACGGTCAGGTTGGCGTGGCCCAGATCTGCAATCAGCTGGCTGATAGAGGCCTCCGCCCAGTCGGATCGGGAGGCGTTTCGAGAGGCCTGTCCGAGTTGATCCTTGTAGACAATCCGCCAGATTCTCCCCCGTTTCCGGTCACGACCCGGGTGTTTGAGAGGGACCTCGTAGTGTCCAATGATGCGATTGTAGAAGTCAGCCACATAGATCGAACCGTCCGGTCCCAACTCCAGGTCCACGGGCCGAAACCAGGGGTCATCGCCGACCAAGAAATCGGATTCATGTTCCGCCACCGGAGTGGACCCCACGGCGGTGATCCGATCCCGGTAGAGACGGTTGGTGATGGTATCTCCAGTGAGCACGTTGTCGTGGAATTCCGCCGGGAACTGATCAGCAGCGTAATAGAGGATCCCGGCAATGGCTGTGGAGCCATGGCGATGGGCGATCATTTCGGGGCCATAACCAATTCCGCTTGGCAACTTACCGAAGTGAGGGTAATCGGCCCCACTCTGGAGCTGGTAGACGGGTTGGCTGTGGCAATCGACGGAGTACATGTTCCCCAGCGGGTCGAACGTCAGACCGAAGGGATTCACCTGGCCGTAGGTGTTCTGCTCCACGCGGCTTCCGTCCAGCCTGAACCGAAAGGTGTTGCCCGACACCATTCTGACCGTGTGCCCGTCTGCTCCCCGGGTAGTGGAAGTGTTGTCAACCCGTCTGCAAAGACCGTGAACCTGTCGGCCCTGCCGTCTCCGTTGGTGTCTTCCAGGATGCTGATACGATCACGTCCTTGCCCCTCTTTTGCGGGAAAGGGATACTCCTGGCTTTGAGTTACCCAGAGACGTCTCCCGTGCGTCAAAGGCCATGTTCATCGGCTTACCGATGTCCGGCTCTGCAGCGAACAATTGAACTTCGAACCCCTCGGGAAGATGGAAGGTTTGTTGCTGCTGCTGCGGCGTCAAGGGATCCGTCTTGCGGATGTCCGTAGCCAGCAGGTCCTCAACCAGCTCTGGAGCTCGCAGCGAGGATTCGTCACCGTCGAGTCCAGAAGCGGGGTCCGGTGTGCATCCGGCCAACACGGCGATCAGTAAAACGGCCGGTGCCATGGTCAGCACCGGCCAGAGTACATTTTTTTTCTTCAACTCAGCGCCTTTTCTTCAGTTTGGAAATGAAGCCCTATCTTGCGTCAGTCGAGGGGGTCTTTTCAAATGACTCCTGAGGATGGGGCTTGGGTTCTGATGACTGCTCGGCGCTGATCATCGGCAGGGTTGCAGCCATGCACGTCGTTCCTTAAGCTGTACCCTCATCATCTTCATAACTGAACTCATTTCGCGGAGGGAAATGGCATGCGGGGTCGATTCATCGAAAAAGCAGAGGTTGAGCGCGATCAGCTGAACTGGGGCAGTCTGGCCTGGTTCAGCCGACCGGCGACGACGGGAGCCGCAGAACTGGTAGTCATCGAGGTCACGTTTTCTCCAGGCGGCGGTCACAATTTTCACACTCATCCGGACCAGGAAGAGGTCATTTACGTGCTTGAGGGCAAGATCGAGAGCTGGGTGGAGACCAATACCCGAGAGCTGGCAGCCGGAGATTCGGTATTCATTCCGAAGAACACGGTACATGGTTCTTTTAACAGTTCTCGGGGAGAGACCAGATTGCTGGCAATCCTGGGCCCCTGTGTCGGTCCTGACGGGTTTGAATCGGTGGATGTCTCCGGAGAGTCGCCCTGGAGCACGCTGCGGTCTTAACACCCCCCCTGGCTACGACCGCCTGTTGGTCAACCGGTTCGAGGTCCGCACCCTTGACGCTGAGAGGGGAACCCCGGAGCCCAAGGGGATCATGCTGAGAGGGTCTTCGGACTCAACGGGTCAGATAACCGTAGAGACGAATAGCGGATCGTTCTTGATTTCCGTTTCGGATCTGGAAGTAGAGAAAGAGCTTGAGTTCCTCGACGCCCGAGTCCGCGTGAGAGGAATGCGGCAGGTCGAGAAGCTGACCGACAATTCCGTGTGCTCGGCACCAGCGCCGTCACCCGGCTGGGTCACCCTCGGGCCCTGACGGGCCTATTGGGGATCCAGCATCAGAACTCTTCGTTCATTTTCACTGATCCCGTTTCGAATGGGAGCTGCCATAAACCAGAATAGGACGCCCAGAGCGCCCCACACCAGGAGAAACGTCCATTCCAGGGGCCAGCGCTGGCTTTCGTCCCAGTAGGGTTGCAGGAAGGACAGGACCAGCATGACGAAGGATCCCAGGGCGCCCAAGGTGATCAGCAACGAGGACGCGCGGTAGGGGCGGGGGCGATCCGGGTGGCTCTTGCGCAGGCGAAAGACGCCCACGCAGGTCAGTACGAATACCGCTGCCAGGCACAACCCGCCGGTGTTCACAATCGGGAGAATGGCACTGCGTCCCAGAAAGGCTCCGATCAGGCTCAGCACGGTCACAAAAAGAATGGCACCGGTGGGTGTCTGGTATTTGGGATGAACATAACCGAAGAAAGCCGGGAGCACCCGGCTCCGGCCCAGGGCATAGAGAACCCGCGAGCCGGCAAAAAAGAAAGCGTTCCAGCTCGAGAGCAACCCCAGCAGCCCGGCAAACAGAACCACCCGCCCCCAGAAAGGAGAACCGAAGGCTGCCGTAAAAGCTCCGGCCGTGGGCAGATCCAAGGCAGTGAGTTCGGACCGCGGCAAAACCATCGAGGTGGCAATGATGACACCGGCATAGAAAACCGCAGCCACTACAATGGCCAACACCACCACCCGGCTCACCAGATGCAAGGGGGCTCCCTCCGCCTTCTCACCCATGGCCTGAGGGATGGTGTCGAACCCCGAGTACCAGAAGGGGGCTGTGGCGAAGACCGCCAGAACGCCTCCCCACCACGAGGTGCTGGTTCCTTCCACGAACAGGGGTCGCAGGTTTTCCGTATCCCCCCGCAGCAGGCCCACCGCCATGAAAATGGCTGAAACCATCAGAAGCCCAAGAACCAGCAGATCCTGAAAGGTAGCGGCCATGGCGGCTCCCCGATAGTTCACGAAGGTGAGGACGAGCGTCCCCAGGATGCCCACCAGAACACTTCCCAGGAAGACGTCGTCCCCCAGAAAAGAATAGAGGACGCGACCTTCCAGTGCGGGAAACAGGCTGCCGGCCACCCATCCCACCGAAATCACCTCGAAGACAACCACGCCGATATAAGTCAGGGAAAGCAGCCAGCCGGTCATGAACGAGGTCTTCAGGCCGTAGGCCTCATAGGCATAGGCTACCTCTCCTCTGGAGACCGGGAACATGGCGGCCATTTCGGCATAGGTGAGGCCGATGAAGATCATCACCAGCCCTCCGGCCAAGAAGGCGATGACGGCTCCCAGACTGCCGGCCTGGGTCAGCCACTTACCCAGAACCGTGACCCACCCGACCCCGATAATGGTCCCGACGGCAAGTGAAAACAGCTGGCGAAGTTTGAGCTCTTTCTTGAGACTGGCATTTTCTGCCGGGACACCCATTAAGCCGCAGCCAGCCGAGCCAAAACCTTGTGAGTCGCCTCGATCAGAAGGTCCACTTCCGATTCTTTGATAATGAGGGGAGGGCAAAAGGCCAGCGAGTTGCCCATAGCCCGAACGATCGCCCCTTCCTCACGGAACATCTTGAAAGCCAGGGGACCCAGGGCGACGCCCCTGCTCTGTTGATCCTGGCTGGGCTCCAGTTCCATGGCCGCGATCAAACCAACTCCCCGGACTTCTCCCACCAGGGGATGGTCGACGAATTCGCTCAACCTGCGCTGCAGATAAGGGCCAATGACATCACGGGTCCGGGGCACCAGGTTCTCCGACTCTATGATGGACAGGTTGGCCAGCGCCGCCGCTGCGGCTGCCGGATGGCCGGCGTAGGTATTGATGTGAGAGAAGAATCCTCCCTCGATCACAACCTCCGCAATCTCATCCCGGACGAAAAGTGCGCTCATCGGCTGATAGGCACTGGTAAGCGCCTTGGCCGTGTTCATCAGATCCGGGTCAAGGTCCCAGAGCTGGCTTCCAAACCACTCACCCAGGCGTCCATAGCCGGTGATGACCTCATCGGCCACGAAAAGAATCGAGTGGCTTCGGCACAGCTCCCGCAAATCTCTCAAGTACCCTGCAGGAGGAATAACGACTCCACCCGCCCCCTGCACCGGTTCTACGAACATGGCCGCAATGGTCTCTGGATCTTCCCTCTCGATGAGCCTGGCCGTTTCTTCCACACACCAGCGCCCGTATTCCTCAGGGCTCATGTCCGTGTCAGCCAGGTAGTGATAGGGAGAGGGGCCATGGATGAAGCCGTCCAGCGGCAGGTCAAACGGTTCCAGGCTGGCCGCAATCCCGGACATGCTGGTAGTGGCAAGAGTCCCACCGTGGTAGCTGTGTTTCCGGCTCAGGATCTTGGTCCGCCCCGTCCGACCGGTCAGCTTGTTGTAGAAACGGACCAGTTTCAGGGCCGACTCATTCCCTTCCGAGCCCGAGCTGCTGAAATAGACGTGCGACAGGTGAGGGGGAACCAGCCCCGTCAATTTCTCCGCCAGAAGGATGGTCGTATCGGTCGTCGCGTTGAAAGCCGAACAGTAATAGGGAAGGGTCTTCATCTGCTCGTAAACGGCCTCTGCGATCTCGCTGCGGCCGTAACCAACATTGACGCACCACAATCCGGCCATGACATCGAGCAGGCGGTTGCCCTCGCTGTCGGTCAGGAAGCAGCCGTCACCGGAGACGATGACATTGGTTCCACTGGCGTGCAGAGCATGGTGGTCGGTCAAGGGGTGAATGTAATGAGCTCGATCGATTTTCTGGAATTCGCCCGTCGATCGCCCCACGGTTGCTGCTGAGGATAGATTTGTCATGAGTGTATCTCCTGGTTCCCTGTCTCAGAGGGTTTCGGATTCGAGCATGATCTGCTCGGTAGCTTCACGGGGACGAATCCCGTTGGTATTTGTGAACACGACGGCTGCAGTGGAGTCGGAAAAGCGCAGCCGCACGTCCGTGTTGATTCCGGGATCGCTGCCCCCGTGACCCCAGTACAATTCATGCTGGTCGGATTTCTCGGCGTACCAGGTCAAGCCCTGAACTCGCGACTCGTGGACGAGCTGCTCCCGCCACATTTCCGAGAGGGTGGCCTCTTGAAGCAGGGTGACCCCGTTCAGGGCACCCCCGTTCAGATAGGCCCGCAAGTAGAGCGAAATCTGGCGGATGCTGGTGCGCAGGAATCCGTCGGGAAAGTTAGGGTGGCTGTAGAGGCAGTTGGCGTGGAATCCGTCCTCGAGCCGGCTCGGGTTCCTTTCTTCACCAATCACTCCCAGGGGAGTTCCTCCCCAGGACGGACCACGGGCCTCTCCGCTCTCGACCAGAGTGTAGGGTGCCGCATGGTGAGAGGTCTCCACATCCCTCAGATACCAGGATGTCTGAATCATTCCCAGAGGCTCGAAAATATTCGCCTTGCAGACTTCTGCAAAGGCCACACCCGAAATGATCTCCACCAGATAGGCGAGCAGGCCGAAGGCGACGTTATTGTACTCCCAGTCGGTCTCCGGGGCCCACTTGTGGAAGTTCTCCTCCGGGTCATACAGATCCCCTTGCGGGGAGAGATACCCTCTGATCCAGTCTCCCAGGGCCAGTGTCGGATCTCCACAGTGATAGTTGCGCCCGTATGCCAGTCCGTCCCGAATGGAGGACCGGTGAGTCAGCAGGTGGCGAAACGTGATCGCGACCTCCGGATGGTTCGGGTTGCGCACCGAGAATCCGACGTACTCACTCACGTCATCATCAAGCTGGAACAGCTCCTTTTCCCAGAGTTGCATCAGGGCCGTCGTCGTAAAGGTCTTCGACACCGAACCGATGTTCTGCAGATGATCAATCGACATCGGAATGCGTCGCTCCAGATCTGCATAACCGAATTCTCGATACCAGGAGAGGCCATCGGCTCCGATCAGCGCAGCCGCCAGTCCCGGGATACGATCTCGCTCCATCTTCTGCTTCAGGAACTCTTCAATAGCACTCACCGGAGCGTCCTCGCCGCAGCCCAGCAGAGCCGTCGGAAGCAGACTCGAAAGCTTCACAAAGGTTCGCCGCAGTATTGAGAAGTCGTCCGGCAACTTCAGCCTCGTGGTCAGTACTACCAGCTTGTCACGCTTGCGAGGTCCACTATAGCAAGTGCAGGGAAAAGTCAGCACGGAAATCTTTCGAGCGAGACTCGGAACGCGGAACTGGCGCGAGCGAAGCGAGCGCCTATATCCCCAAAAGCTGAATAGCCACTCCACTCCCGGCGATCGCCAGTCCCGAGGCCGTGTGAGCATGCCGTTCCAGAAATGAAAACACGGGCAACTTCAGACCGAAGTAGCCAATCGTCACCAGCGTGCACATGGTGCCTATCGTGACCACGGCAAAGACCAGGACGACACCTGCCACGGTGGTCCACATGTGGTCAAAAGCGGGTGCCATGAGAATGGGGATGAGCGGCTCACAGGGCCCCAGGATGAATACGATAAAGAGGCTCCAAACCGTCACCGCCCTGCGCCGCTTTCGTTCCGCTGACGGATCCGGGGCCAGCTGGAGCCGGGCACGTTTCCTTCGTTCTCTGTGTAGTGACCAGACGGCATAGGCCAGGCCGAAACCGATTAACAGCCAGGCCGCCATTTGCCCCCGGCGGGCCTCAATAATCTCTAGCTGGTCAATCGCTACGCCAATCGAGATTCCGAACATTCCCAGGAGAACGGAGGAAAGCACATGACCCGTTCCGCACAGGACTGTGATGGACAGGAGTCGTGACAGAGTCCATTTCTGGGCTCGAGCCAGCATGATGAAAGGCAGGGTATGATCCACCCCGATCACGGTGTGAACCAGTCCGATGCTGGCCGCTAGTCCGACTAGTGCTTCGCTGGCGCTCTGCAATCTCTCGTCCTTTCCTGATCTCCGTCCCGAATCGTTGAACTAGAAATGATCCCGAAACCCACCTTCACAGTCAAACAGAATTCCGACTGGGCGGCGAATTGTACTGGCCTTGACAAGATTGAAGACCATGGCCTAACGTCGGTCCTCCAGTACCAATATGTTTTTTCCTTTTTTGCACACTGCCGAGCTTGAGGGCAGCGATGACTTTCGCTGGAGAACTGCGGGTATTCTGCTCGGCGGTTTCCTGCTGATTTCGTACTGGCAGCAGTGGATCGTGAGCCCGTTTCAGTGGGATCTGGCCATCCTGCTGACCTTCCTTTTCGGCTATCGAACCTTCAACAAGGCCTTCCGCGATGTACTGGCGCGTCGGATCAGTGCCGACCAGGCTGTTGCCGTTGCCGCCCTGGCGGCCCTTTATGTCGGAGAGTATCTGGCGGCCGCGGAAGTCGTCTACATCATGCTGGTGGGTGAGACGCTGGAAGAATACGCCGCTCGGCGCTTTCAGGGAGATCTAGACCGGCTTCTCACCTGCCTTCCGGAAACCGCTCACGTGGTTCGGGAAGGCCGCGAGGAAGACGTGGAGCTGACCGCGGTCCATAAGGACGATGAAGTTGTCGTGTACCCCGGGCAAAGGATTCCGGTCGACGGCTCCATCCTGGACGGTGACTCGCTCATTGACGAGAGCACGATCACAGGCGAATCCGTACCCCGAGAAAAAGGGGCTGGTGCTTCGGTCTTCGCCGGCACTCTCAACCAGACCAGCCGCCTGTTGGTACGAGCCGACGAGGTAGGAGAGCACACCGTACTGAAACGAATTGTCGAGCTGGTCCAGCACGCCAAGGAAAACAAGGCTCCGATCCAGCGAACGGCTGATCGTTATGCTCAATGGTTTCTTCCTCTGGTGTTGGCCGTCGCCGGGGTCTGTTACCTGGTGACCGGCGAGTGGATGCGCTCGGTGGCAATTCTGATTGTCGCCTGCCCATGCGCCATGGTGCTGGCAACTCCAGCGGCCGTTCTGGCCTCAGTAAGCGCTCTGGCCCGAAAAGGAATCATCGTCAAGGGCGGGATCTATCTGGAAAGGCTCTCCGAGGTCGACTGTGTTGCCTTCGACAAGACGGGAACCCTGACCCAGGGCCATCCGCAACTGATTGATGTGATTCAGTTCAACGGGTTCTCCCCGGCTCAAATCCTCACCTGGGCCGCTTCACTGGAACGCCACTCCGACCACATCCTGGCTCGGGCGATCCGGCGTAGCGCTGAAGAAAAGGGTCTGGTTCTCGAGCCGGTCGAGGGCGTAACCAGTCACACCGGCCTGGGGGTTGAGGGTACGCTTTCTCCGGTCGCATCGTCGGGAGCAACCGCCCGCGATCGAATCCGGGTGGGTAGCGCCCGCTATCTCGAAAGCCAGGGTCTGACCCTCCCCTCGAAGGGAGCAAGCATCGTCCAGGAAATCACGTCGCAGGGTGGAATCGCCGTACTGGTCGCCCGGGAAGAAGAGATCTGCGGAGTCCTGGCGCTACGAGACCTACCCAGACCAAGTGCCCGCGAGGCCCTCCACCAGCTGCATCATCTGAACATCCGGAAAACCTTGATTCTCACGGGTGATCATCTGAACTCGGCACAGGAAGTGGCACAGGCAGTGGGGATCGCCGAAGTTCACGCCAGTCTGCTCCCTGAGGAAAAGCTCGACCGACTCCAGGAGCTCTCCCGGCAGGGATATAAAGTTGCCATGGTGGGCGACGGCATCAATGACTCACCGGCTCTGGCCCTGGCACACGTGGGAATCGCCATGGGCGATACGGGCACCGACATCGCCGCGGACGCCGCCGGTGTGGTTCTCATGGATCCGGGAAGTCTGGACCGCCTGGGGTACCTGATTGAGAAAAGTCGGCGCACGGTCAAGAAGATAACAGAGAACATCCTCTGGTTTGGCCTTGCCTTCAATTTCGCGGCCGTGCTGGCCGCCTTCACCGGCTATTTGAGTGCAGTGGCGGCTGCGGTGGTCCATCAGGGATCGTCGTTTCTGGTGCTGTTGAGCTCCCTGAGTCTGCTGGAGAGAGGGGCCCTGGACTGGCTTCCCCATCGAGCTATCCACGCCATTGAAGCCCTGGAAAGGTACCTCCAGGCCGTCCGCTCTCCGCGAGCGGGCCTCTCAGCCATGCTCGAATGGCTTCAGGCGAACCAGAAAGTGGTCGTCACAAGCGCAGCTGTGGTCGTGCCCCTGCTTTACGTCCTCTCCGGGGTTCGGATGCTGGGCCCGGATCAGATTGGGATTGTGGAGCGTTTTGGACGAGCCTTGGAGACGGAGCTCGAGCCGGGTATGCATTACCTGTATCCCTGGCCTGTAGACCAACTCTACCGGCTCCGCCCGGAAGAGGTTCAGACCATCGAACTCGGATTTCGGGTCACGGAGGCAGGAGAGAACGAAATCGGTCCTCCGGCCTATGAGTGGAACATCCAGCATCGGGACGGCCGCTACAGACGCGAGCTGGACGAGGCTCTCATGCTCACCGGAGATGAGTATCTAGTCGAGATCAACGCTGTCGTTCACTACTCGATCCAGAAACCCTCACTGTTTCTTTTCAGAACGGACGACGTCGAGTCCGTGCTGCGGGCTGTCTCGGAAGGGGTGCTGCGTCGCCAGGTGGCGGCTATCGCCCTGGACAGGGCTCTTGCACTGGACCGAAAACAGCTGGAGGAGACAACCGCAGCAGCACTGCGCCGAGGCCTGGCTGAATTGAATCTTGGAGTTCAGATTCATTCCGTGCTGCTCCAGGACGTCCACCCGGCACTGGAGGTGGTGGGCGCCTTCCGGGAGGTGGCCAGTGCCCTGGAAGAGAAGAGTCGACTGATCAATGAAGCACAGGGCTACGCCAACGAGCGGCTCCCTTTAGCCCGGGGAGAGTCCCAGGAGAGACTTCTGCAGGCAAGCGCCGGGCAGTTTTCGACCATCGCCGGCGCCGAGGGAGAGGCACAGCGGTTCTCGATGAGACAGGAGCAATACCGAAAGGCGCCCCGAACCACCGGAGTTCGCCTCTACCTGGAGACCGTAGAGAAAAGCCTGAAGGGAAGAAAAAAATACCTTCTGGATCACAATTCCGGTCGACGGAAAGTCATGTTGCTCGAAAACTCGGTCTTCAACATAGGAAATCTGGAGTCGGCTCTTCGCTCGCCTCGACCGGATCGAGGGACTCCAGAGCAGTAACTAGTGGACCAGATTGGAGAGGACAACCTCCATGCACTTGAAAAAGGAACAGAAATCAGACCCAAGACCAGGAAGATTCAGGTGGAGAAGCCTGTTTCTGAGCGCGACGATCCTGGTGGTCGTGTACCTTTCGATTTTCACCGTGTCCGAGACCGAGTTCGTGCTGATAACCCAATTCGGGAGACCCGTGCGAGAGCATCGGGAGGCGGGCCTGAAGGTGAAGTGGCCGATCCAGGGAATCACGCGTCTGGACAAACGGGCGCACCTGTACCATCCGCGGCCCTCCGAGTATCTGACCCAGGACAAGAAGAACCTGCTGGTCCAAAACTACGTTCTATGGAGGATCGAAGATCCCCTCCTCTTCATACGTACCGTAAGGGACCGCTCGGGGGCCGAGATGCGGTTGCACGACATCGTCTGGTCCCAGGTTTCCGCGGCCCTGGGGCAGACTGAGCTGTCACGGCTGGTTTCCACCGACGGATCTCAACTGCGCACCGCGCAGCTGACCTCCGAGGTAACCGCCGAGTGCCGGCAGATTGCTCAGAAACGCTATGGAATTGACATCGAAACAGTCGAAATCAGCCGGCTCAACCTGCCCGCTCAGAACCGTGACAGCGTCTTTGCCCGCATGAGAGCCGAGCGGGATCGAATCGCCAAGCGCTATCGGGCCGAGGGAGAAGAAGAGGCTCGGAAAATCCGTGCCGAGGCGGATCGGCAGGCCGAGGAACTTCTCGCCGAGGCCAAGAAACAGGCCGAGATCATTCGTGGGGAAGGCGATGCACAGGCGGCTGCCATTTACGGCAAGGCTTTTTCTCGAGATCCCGAGTTCTACCAGATGGTGCGGACCCTGCAGGCCTACGAGAAGATCCTGGATGAGAAGACCATCGCGGTCCTGTCCACCGATTCAGAATTGCTGAAACTCCTTACCGAGGGCCGCAATGGGAGGCTTTTCAATTGACTCAGGGAGGCCCGCCCATTGAGATGAATATGTGGTGGTCACTCTGGAGCCGGATTCGGTCGCGCCCGCGATCGGGTCTCGCAGCTCTGCTCGGATTGTACTTCCTGTCCGGGCTCTACTACGTGCCGGCTGATGAACAGGGTGTCCGCCTCCGATTCGGGCGGCTGTCTCAGGCCCACATCTTACCCGGCCTTCACTACAGCTGGCCATTCCCCATCGACCGGATTGTGCGCCTCAGAATCAACCAGGCGCAACGGCTTTCAGTTGGAGAGATCGACGTCAGCCGCGTGCTGGGGACGACGGACGGGAGTGCCGATAATTACCTGCTGAGCGGCGACCGCAACCTGGTGCAACTGAACGCCTCGATGCAATTCTACATCGACGATCCGGAAGCTTATCTTTTCCGGACGGAGGACCTGCCCGGAGTCCTCACGGGTGCCTTTTCTGCGGCTCTTTCCGCGGCAGTGGCCGCAACGGACGTGGACTCGATTCTCACAGTCCAGCGCCTGGCGCTCCAGAATCGAGTCCTGGTCTCCTTGCAGGACGAGATCAGTCGACTGGGACTGGGAGTCAACGTGACCACGGTCGCCCTGGAGAGTGTTTCACCTCCTTCCGAGGTGAGGGGCGCCTTCCTGGATGTTGCCAACGCCCGGGAAGACCGAAATCGCATTGTGCAGGAGGCGAACGGATACGCCAGCGAAGTCGTCCCCAGAGCCCGAGGCGAGGCGCAGGAGCTGATGGAGCAGTCGAGTATCTATCGAACAGCCCGGATCAGTGAAGCTGTCGGGGCCTCGGATCGGTTTACCCGACTGTGGGAGCAGTACCGCCACCATCGTCAAGCTACCCGCACTCGTCTCTTTCTCGAGACGGTTGAAGCCACACTCGCCCGGGTCCAGAAAGTGATCGTCGACGAGGGAGAGGGGCAGACACTGGACGTGGAGATTCTTCAGGTTCAGAGACCGTGAAGTTTCAAAAGCTACTCCCTCCCCTGCTCATTGCCGGCGGTTTCCTCTACTTCTCCCTGCGGGAGCCTCCTGTACCTGCTCAGTTCGAGGATGATCCCCAGGGCACGCTGATCGAGCTGGTCCGCTCGGTGAAGAGTGGAGACATCGACCAGATCGTGTCCAGTTTTTCGGGCCATCTTCGGATCGAAATGAAGGCCCTGGCCGATCGGGAAGGGCCGGCCTTCCAAGAATGGCTTCAGGCCAGGCAGAATCTGGTCAAAGGTTTCGCCATCGTGGGCCAGGAGAGCCCGGGACCTGATCGGGTCAAGCTGTTCACAGAGACGGTCTACGAAGACAAGAAAACCAAACAGGTCTTCGAGCTGGCCAGAGAAAATGGAGCCTGGAAGATCGTGGCCACAGACTCGGAGCTGGTGACCCCCTGGACCGGCCGACGCTCGGTGTTTGAAGAGCCGGCTCAGTAGGAGCCGCTTCCACGCGGCGATCTGATTCTTCTACCAGGAAGACTTCCGCCCGAAGTTAAAGGTTGAAGGTTGAAGGTTCGTGGAACGTGGACGTGGAACGTGGAGCTGAACTCAAGGAGCAGTTGATGGCGACACCAGGCAAAGACAATTCTCTCGAATCGAAAGTCAAGAACCCCAGGGGCTGGATGCTGTGCGTTCTGATCCCGGTTCTCGCGGCCGCCATGGCCTCAGCAGCGGAGAGCCGGCAGACGGCCGATTCTCGGCCCAACATCCTGTTTGTCTTCACGGATGACCATTCGACTCGGGCCGTCAGCGCTTATGGCTCGAAAATCAACCTGACTCCCAACATCGACCGCCTGGCCCGCGAGGGAATGATCTTCCGAAACAGTTTTGTCACCAACTCGATTTGCGCACCCAGCCGGGCTGTCATCCTGACCGGAAAGCACAGTCATCTCAACGGGGTCATCGACAATCGAACCGTGTTCGACGGCTCTCAGCAGACGCTGCCCAAACTTCTCCAGAGGAGGGGCTACCAGACAGCCGTGATCGGAAAGTGGCATCTCAGGAGCGACCCTACCGGGTTCGACCACTGGGAAGTGCTGGATGGAGCCGGCGAGCAGGGCTTCTACTACAACCCGGTTTTTCGCACACCCCAGGGTCTGGCTGAGCACACCGGCTACACAACGCGGATTATCACCGACCGTGCTTTGAAGTGGCTGAACCAGGGGCGAGACCCCAATCGGCCTTTTCTTCTCATGTACCAGCACAAGGCTCCCCACCGAGACTGGGCCCCCGGACCTGACCAGCTGACCCTGTACGATGATCGGCAGATCCCGGAACCGGACACTCTCTTCGATGACTACTCCGGTCGAACCCTGGCTGCCCATTTCCAGGAGATGACGATCTCCCACCACATGACTGAGACCGATCTCAAATTGAGACCGCCCTTCAATCTCACGCCCCAGCAACTCCGATCGTGGAATGCTGCCTATGGGCCCAAGAACCGAGCTTTCGTGGAGGCCGGCCTCAGCGGTCGCGAACTGGTGCGCTGGAAGTATCAGCGCTACATCAAAGACTACCTTCGCTCAGTCGCCGCCGTCGACGACCAGCTGGGTCGAATTCTGGATTATCTGGACAAGACCGGTCTGGCCGGCAACACAGTCGTCATCTACAACTCCGATCAGGGTTTCTACCTGGGCGAGCACGGCTGGTTCGACAAGCGCTTCATGTACAAAGAGTCATTCAAGACTCCGCTCATCGTTCGTTGGCCGGGCGTGATCGAGCCGGGTTCGGAAGACCAGAATCTGGTCCTGAATCTCGACTACACTCCCACATTCCTGGAAATAGCCGGGGCCGATGTGCCCGAAGACCTGCAGGGGGAGTCTCTCATCCCACTCTTCAGGCAGCAGCCAAATTCCTGGCGTGAGTCCATTTATTATCACTATTATGAATTCCCAGCCGTGCATCGAGTGTTCCGCCATTATGGCGTGCGCACGGCCCGCTACAAGCTCATTCATTTCTATGATTTTGGCCAGTGGGAGCTATTTGACCTGGAGCAGGATCCGAAGGAGCTGCACAGCGTCTACAACGATCCGGAATACGGAAGCGCACAGGAAGAACTGAAGCGGGAGCTAAGCCGTTTGCGGGATCACTACCGGGTTCCCGAAGTCGATCCCGACCGAGCCGCCGGGTATCTGAGATAAGAATAGCGGGAAGCGAAATTGACAGGTCCGGGTTGGAGGTTTATCCTGGGCTCCTTGCACATGAGCGGATCCATGGATCCAGAATCCAAAAGAAGGAGCCTCCGATTCAGACTCCCAGCGAGCACATAGTCACGACGAGCCTGGCGGACGAGATTGCGTTTCGCCTGCAGCGAAAAATCCTGAACGGTGATTATCAGCCCGGTTCGCGCCTGGTTCAGGACGAGCTCTGCCAGATCTTTGGAGTGAGCCGCACGCCGATCCGGGAAGCACTGAGAAAGCTGCAGGCACAGCACCTGGTCGAGGTCATTCCCAACCGGGGAGCGAAAGTTCGTCTTTTCGACAAGAAGGAGCTGGTCGAAGTCTACACGATCCGGGCCGAACTGGAGGGCTTTGGCTGCGAACTGGCGGCGTCCAAACTGACCCCGAAAATCCGGGCCAGGCTGAAGGAGGTCCAGGGCAAGCTGGCAGCCGGGGTGAGTCGATTCGCCCGGCAGGAAGTAGGCCCGGACGACGAGTCCCGCTTCAATTCGATGGTCACCGAGAGCAACGCGGAATTTCACCAGACGATTCACCGGGCCGCCGGGAACGACAATCTGGTACGGATGGTCGTGGAACTCCAGCAGTTTTTTCCCAAGGACTACATCTGGCAAGCCGTCCGATCCAATGTTCACGAGTTTCTGGAGCTGAACGTAGAGGAACATGAGCGGGTTCTGGACTGCCTGGACGCGGGCGACGCCTCGGGCGCCCGTCGCGAAATGAAGCGACACGTGCTCCACGCCGGATCGCGCCTGGTGAGTTATCTGGAAGATAAGCATCCTGACGAAGGCCCCCCATGACCACCAACGCTGAAGTACCCTCCTCGTGGCCATACGCCGACTCCTACGCCTTCATGGAACGCGTTCGAAAAGGAATGCTCCCGGCCATCATTTGCGTGGCCTGTAACGGCGGCATCCAGGGCAGGGAGTACAACGAAAACATCCCCGAGACATCCGATGAAATCGCCGACTCGGTATACGAAGCCTATTCGGCGGGGGCTTCCATGGTGCACGTGCACGCCCGCGACCCCAACTTCCTCCCCGACCCCGCCCGCACCACGGAGGTGTGGCGGGAGGTCAACGGCAAGATTCGAGAACGCTGCCCCGAGGTGATTATCAACAACACCACGGGAGGAGGACTCGACATGACCATGGAGGAGCGTCTTGCCTGTCTTGACGCTCAGCCGGAAGTCGCTTCTCTCAATCTCTCTCCCGACATGAGCCGGTTCAAGTTGAAAGAACGAAAAGCGCCCCTGCCTCATCCCCGGCCGGTCATCGAACACGACGACTGCATACCCTTCAGCTACAAGCAAATCGGCTGGTACGCAGCGGAGATGAAAAAGCGCGGAATCAAGCCGGAACTGGAGGTCTATCACGCGGGCTGTGCCTGGGTGCTGCAGGATCTGATCGAGCAGGACCTGATCGAACCGCCCTACTGGGTGCAGACCGTCATGGGAATCCAGACTGCCAGCTTCCCCTCGGTTCAAAACGTGTTGGATTTGCTCCGGGAGTTCCCGGCTGGCTCCATCTGGCTGTGCTCGGGTATTGGTCCCTATCAACTGCCCATAACCACGCTGGCAGCACTGATGGGAGGCCATGTCCGCGTGGGACTGGAAGACAATATCTACTACAGCCGGGGAGTCAAGGTATCCAGCAACGCCCAGATGGTGAAGCGGACCGTCCGCATCTCACACGAGTTGAATCGGGAAGTGGCTACTCCTTCGCAAGCGCGAGAGATGCTGGGGCTGGCAGCTACGCCCGCAGTGTAAGAGGACCTGAGTTGGTGCGGATCCCGAGGCCCTGGGAGCGGGAAAGCGGGAGAGGGCTCATGGCTCCGGCCGGGAATTTAAACGTTCTCCGCCCTGAGCCCTCTCCCACTTTCACTCCACCACCAGGCTTCCTCCGACCTGGAAAGCCAGCAGACCGCCATGTCTATCCTACCGGTCGCAGCCCTGAGGCCCACAACGTTAAGAGAGTGGGAGGGGGCTTAGTGAAGCGGACGTTTAAATTCCCGAACGCAGCACTGAGTCCCCTCCCACTCTCGGCCACCGCGTGTCGGAGGACGATTGTCCATTGAAGGGGCGCCTACTCTCTTCCCCTCACGCTAGAAATCCCTACTCCTCCCATTCCACGAACCCATCTACGGCGATCATCTGACCCGACACATGCCTGGCCTTATCGGACGCCAAGAAAAAGGCCATGTCCGCGATTTCACCCGGCTGAATCTGGCTGCGCATGGAGAAGTAGCGGATGAAGTCGGCTTCTACCTCCTCTTCGGTAATTCCCTTCTCCGCCGCAATTGTTGACACAATCCCCCTCATCCTTTCGGTGCTCACCATTCCGGGACGGATGGCATTGCAGCGGATGTTGAAGGGACCGACCTCCCTGGCCACCGACCGGGTCAGGCCCTCCACCCCAGTCTTGGAGACGTTGTAGGGAAGGCGCTGCTGGGGAACCGTGAGTACGCTTCCGGTGGAAATATTCAGGATAACTCCATGCCGGCGTCGCTTCATGGCGGGCAGTACCTGCTTGATGCAGTAGAACATTGCACTCAGATTGATCCGCATGGACTGGTCCCAGTCCTCGTACTCGATCTCCTCGATGGAAGCCCGCGGACCCGCGATGCCGACATTGTTGACCAGGACATCGATGTCGCCGAGCCATTCGGCAGCCTCCTGAAACAGCTGTTCCACTTCTCGCGGAGATCCAACGTCAGCCAGGCTTCCCCGCAGCCCCGGATTCGCCTCCAGCACCTCTGCCAGCGCTTCGGCACCTATTTCGCACACGTGAACCCGGGCACCAGCTGCCAGGAACCGCTCCGCAGTGGCTCGACCCAACCCCCGGCCGGCACCCGTCACTACAACTGTCTGTCTCCGGTCCGGCCCGTCTTCTTGCATGGAGTCGCTACTATAGCGGCTGAAAGTTGAAAGTTGAAGGTTGATGAAGGCAAATGTCAGGCACCTCGAGGCGGCCACCGATCGTGAGCATCAGGAGAAGGTGGGACACCGGGCCGGCGCCGTTTCAATTCTCCCGGTCGCGGCCTGAGGCCCCACAACGTCAAGAGAGTGGGAGGGGGCTTGGTGAGGCGGACGTTTAAATTCCCGGACGCAGCACTGAGCCCCCTCCCACTCTCGGAATCCACCACCAGAGTTCCTCCAACTCGAAAGCTGGCAGACGGCCATCTCAATCCTACCGGTCGCAGCCCGAGACCCCACAACGTCAAGAGAGTGGGAGGGGGCTTAGTGAGGCGGACGTTTAAATTCCCGGACGCAGCACTGAGCCCCCTCCCACTCTCGGAATCCACCACCAGAGTTCCTCCAACTCGAAAGCTGGCAGACGGCCATCTCAATCCTACCGGTCGCGGCCCCGGGGCCCCTCGGAGCGGGAAAGCGGGAGAGGGCTCAGGGCTCCGGCCGGGAATTTAAACGTTCTCCGACCTGAGCCCTCTCCCACTTTCACTCCACCTCCAGGCTTCCTCCGGCAGACGGCCACGCCAATCCTACCGGTCGCAGCCTGAGGCCCCACAACGTCAAGAGAGTGGGAGGGGGCTTAGTGAGGCGGACGTTTAAATTCCCGGACGCAGCACTGAGTCTCCTCCCACTCTCGGAATCCACCACCAAACTTGCTTCTTGATTGCCCGAAACACCGTCCATCACTCGACCGGGTACCCTTCCCATCTGCTGCTTCCGGTGATCCCGTAGACCGGAAGGTTCAACGTTCAACGTCAAAGAAACCGAAACGGGTCGCCGGCTGGGACAAACCTCACCGGGACGTGAGGAATCAAGGGCTGCAGCCACTCGACCACATCCGCGGTCCCGGGTTCCTCACTGGCTGCGTGACCCAGGATAATCAGGCCCTTCCCGATTCCGGTCTCCATAGCATCACGCACATATTCGCAGGTGACCCACTCGGCTGACTCTCCACAGATCATCACATCGGCTTTTTTCTTGACCAGGTACAAGATCTGATCGTCATCCAGGATTCCGGAGCTCCCCCAGCCGGTAAAAATAGCGACGCGCCCGCATTTCGTGCCCGGGTCGCCGACCACCTTGAGGTGGGGAATCCCGAGTTGAGTCTTGCACCTCTGGATGAGGTCTTCGAAGCTGATTTCCGGAATATCGTAAATGCGATCGTCATCCGGATAGGTCTGGTAATCTTCATAACCCAGTCTTCATAACCCAGTCTTCTTACCACTCCGCGCACAATTACATCCGGCTTCATTCGGTGGCTGTAATCATGGAACCGCCAGATGACCAGCCCGGTGTCTTCAAGGAACCGCATCTTGGCCTCGTACACCGGATCTCCCTGCAGGTGCTCTACCCTGTCATAGTGGTTGTACCAGGTCGGCTCGTGGGGAATCACCAGATTAGCCCCGGAGGCGTGAGCCCGCTTCAAGACATCGAAGGTGGGCAGGAAAGTACTCGCGACGCCCCTAATTGGCTGCGAGGGATCACCCACTTTGACCGTGTCGATGGTCCGTTCCAGTGGCTCCGGGAGGATTTCCGAAATGATCAGATCGATCACATCCTGGATGGTCTGGACCTTGGCCGGGCGCTGCAACGCCGGCATCTCGGAACCCGCCAGCACCCGGGCACTCCCGGCCGCCGCCACCAGCCCCGCCACAAACTCTCTCCTGTTTCGATTCATCATCGCCTCTCCTTGATCTCATCCTTCCCGGGAATCGTAGCACCAAAGAGTCACTGGCTGGGAACGCGCAGGGACGGGACAACAGAACCGCGGGCGCCCCCTCGCCAGGCCGCGGCTACCACTCAGCCCTCGCTGACGCTCGGGTTCTGATGACTACTTGGCCAACCCAGAACCCAGCACCCAAAACCCGAAACGCAGCACCCATTCCCCTTGTTTGGATCCAATCTCTCCATTAGAATGAGCGGCCGATCAGCAACTGATAATCCACCGGTCAAGAGGCACAGGTACAGCTCGAGCGATACGCGAATGACGACAGAGACAACCAACTACAAACTGGGCCAAGTTGGCTTCGGCACGATAGGAGAGATCTATAGCGGCCACCTGATAAAAGCGAACGGCCAGTTGATCCTCTACGACATTGACCGGGAAAGGCTGGAGCAACTGGCCCCGGAACAGACCGAACTGGCTGACAGTCCCCGTCAAGTCGCCGAGGCAAGCGAGATCATCATTCTTGCCCTCCCCTCCCCGGAAGCGGTCAAAAGCGTCGTCTTCTGGAGAAGACGGCATCCTCAAGGGCGGGCAACCCGGTTCCTTGATCCTCGATATCAGCACGATTGATCCCCTCACCAGCCAGCAAGTGGATCAGGGCGCCAGGGAGAATGGAATCAGCTATTTGGAGGCCCCCGTCAGCGGGGGAGAACCCATGAGCGCCGGAACTGATGGTGCTCGTAAGGCAAACATCACCTTCATGTGTGGAGGAGCGCAGGAGGCTTTTGAGCGGGCCCGGCCGATCTTGAACATTCTGGGCAGCCACTGGTTCCTGCTGGGGCCGGCCGGAGCCGGCTCCACAGTGAAACTGATCAGCAATTTGATGTCCGGGCTGAACAACCTGGTGGCGGCCGAAGGGTTCGTTCTGGGTGCGGCGGCGGGAATTCCCTGGCAGAAGCTGATCGAGGTCTTCCGCCACACGGACGCCAAGAGCTTTCAGATGACCGACTACATGGAACCGCGCATGATCCGGAAGGATTTCGAGCCCGGATTCAGCACGGATCTCATGTACAAGGACCATCGCCTCGCCGGGGACCTGGCGCTTCAACTCAAGGTGCCTCTTCCCCTGAATAGCATCGCTGTCCAGGTCTACCAGATGCTGCGAGCCAGCGGGCGGGGGAAGACCGATTTTACGGAAGCGCTGAACCTGATTGGCGAGTGGGCGGGAGTCGATGTCTTCAATCCACGCCCGACCTTTTTTTTGAATGAGGACGATTCCGAAACGGGAGGTGAGTCATCGCTCAAGCAAGACTAGCGGGAAAAACAGCACTCATCAGTGGAGGGTCCACGGGAGCCGGCGGCGCTTCCTCCACGCTGTTCGCGGCCGGGCCCCGGGTGGCGATCGTGGACAGGAATGTCGAGGCCGGGGAGCAGCGCGTCGCCGAGATTCAATCGGCGGGCGGGCGGGCCCTGTTCGTGGAAGCGGACGTGTCTCAGGCCGGTGCGGTCGAATCGGCCGTGAAGCGCGTCATTTCGGAGTGGTCGAAGATTGACGTTCTTTTCAACCACGCGGGCACGTTCATTGTGAGCGCCTTTCATGAGACTACCGAAGAGCAGTGGGACTGGCTAATGGGCGTGAATGTGAAGAGCATGTTTCTGATGTCGAAGACCGTGCTTCCTCACATGATCGAGGCCGGCGGCGGTGTCATCGTCAACACGGGATCGATTTCGGGAATGACGGCCTCGGCGATGGAGAGCACGTACTGTATCAGCAAAGGGGCTGTGCATCAGTTGACGCGCTCCATCGCAGTGGAGTATCGCGACAGGGGCATCCGCTGTAACGCGATCGCCCCGGGATTCATTCGCACACCCCATGGTCTGCGCGAAATGAAGGAATGCGTGGCGGCCGGGGTTGACTTCACGGAAGAAGGCATCGCCAGTCTGCAAGGCCGCTTCTGCGAGCCGGAAGAGATCGCCCAGGTGGCTCTTTTTCTGGCCACGGATGCTTCTTCTTTCATGAACGGGTCCATCGTCGTCGTCGACAATGCCTGGATGGCGACCAGCTGACGCGGCTATCCAATCGAGAACCTATGGCCGACGATCAGCACCTCCAGCCCTACATCTCTGAAGAGAACGGTCCTCCCGAGTTCACGTTTCGATCGCTGGTTCTGGCGGCCATTCTGACGATCGTCCTGGGTACCTCGAGTGGGTATCTGGGCCTCAAGATCGGCATGACCTTTGCCGCCTCCATCCCGGCGGCCGTCATGTCACTGGCCATTCTGCGGGGATTATTTCGGGACTCCAATATCCTGGAATCCAACATGGTTCAGACTCAGGCCAGCGCCGGAGAAGCTCTGATGGGAGGGGTTGTCTTCATGATTCCCGCCCTTATCTTTCTGGAACTGGATCCCTCCATCTTGCAGATTGCGCTGATGGCCCTGGCCGGCGGTCTGCTGGGAACATTTCTGCTCATTCCGCTACGCCACTATTTTGTGGTGGATCAGCACCGGACGCTGCCCTTCCCGGAGGGTCAAGCCTGCGCCAACATTCTCAAACTGGGCGAGAGATCAGCCGCCCGGGCGCGTCGGGTCTTCGAGGGGATGGCCCTGGGAGGGATTTACAACTTCTGCAGCGCCGACGGCCTCCGCCTCTTCTCGGCCAATGTTGAACTTTCCTTTCAACGCTTCTGGGGGCTCACGGCGGGAATTTTCCTGGCCCCCCTAATGCTGGGAATCGGCTTTCTGGTCGGACCCGCCGTCGGGATAACCATGCTGGCCGGATCACTGCTGAAGGGAATCGGCATCATTCCGGGGCTCAACTATGGCTACTTTCGTCTTTACAGCGAGAGTCTCAGCCCCCAGCAGCTGGACTTCTACGTGCGCATGATCGGTGCGGGTGCGGTAGGGGCCGGTGGGTTCTTGAGCCTCTTCAAGATGGCCTCCGAGATGCGCCGCTCCTTGAAGGGAGGATTGAGCGGACTGGGAGGCGCCGGGAGGTCCAGACCCGGAGGACGCCTGGGTCGTGACATCCCCATGCCCGTGGTCGTGGCCGTTCTCCTGGGAGTCCTTGCCATTTCGGGTTTTGTCCTGGTCCAGCGAGCTCCCTCCGAAGAGGGGCCGGGACTTCTGGGTCTGGTCGTCTCACTGGCCCTGATCCTGTTGCTCGGATTTCTTTTTGTCACCTTGTGCGCCCGGCTGGTCGGTTTCGTGGGGACCTCCAGCTACCCTCTTTCCGGAATGACCATTGGAGCCCTGCTGGTCACGGTCGCCGTGCTCAGAATCCTCGGTCTTACCGGGCCGGCAGGCATGTCCGCGGCGATCATTGTGGGGGCCATCGTGTGCATGGCTATCGCCATGAGCGCGGACATCAGCCAGGATCTGAAGACCGGGGCCCTGCTGGGGGCCACGCCCTACCGCCAGCAACTGGGCGAGACCTTTGGAGTTCTCATCGCGGCCATGACGGCTGGTTCGGTCATCATGCTCTTTCACGAGACGGGGGAACTGGCCCGACTGCCCGCTCCGCAGTCCCGGCTGATGGCGGCCATCGTCGAAGGTGTCATGGGCCAAGGCTTCCCCTGGGCCCTGGTCGGATTGGGGGTGTTGATTGCCATCGTCGTCGAGTCCCTGGGAGTCTCCTCGATTCTTTTTGCCGTGGGACTCTATCTGCCCACTCCCCTTTCTTCGGCCTGGATCGTGGGTGGACTGGTTCGGGGCGCCTTCGACAAAAAACATGCCGACTCGGACGACAAAGAGGTGTTGCTGCGGGACGGCATTTTGCTCTCCTCGGGCCTGATCGCAGGCTGGGCCATGATGGGGATTGTTCTGGTCGGATTCGTGGCCCTCTACGAGTTCGGCCTGGTGGGCTTTCAACTGGGTCTACGTGACCTCCCCGCACCGGCCTTCAGCTTCGCGTATCTCCTGGATCTGGCCGTCAGTGTCGGCCTGTACGCCGTCGTGATCTACTACTTCGGGCGAGTGATCCGCCTCTGGGGAATCAGGCCGTAGGGAGAGTAAGGGGACCGGTTCCAGCTCGCGCACTTTGGCCGGTCGGAGATCCTTGATGACCTCACCGTCCTTGATGACGACTTGAATGTTGTCGTTGTCGGTCAGGGAATCAATGTCGGCCAGCGGATCTACCTTGGTCACCACCACGTCGGCCAGCTTACCGGGGTCCAGTGTCCCGACCTGATCCTCCCAGCCCAGACACTCGGCAGCCACTCGTGTGGAGGCCACTATGGACTCCATCGGGCTCATGCCGATTTGGCACATCAGACTCAGCTCCCGCAGATTGGCTCCATGAGGCCCCACGCAGGCATCGGTCCCCATGGCAATGCGCACGCCCGCCTGGTAGGCCCTGGCGATGCTCTCCAGATTCACGTCAAACACCTCGCGAACCTTGCGCACCCCCCATTCCGGATAGGCATCCGATTCTGCGCAACGTTCCAGAATGAAGGCCGGCGCCGAGAGGGTCGGCACTAGAAACGTATCGTGCCCCAGCATCAACTCGATAGCCTCGTCATCCAGGTAGACACCGTGCTCGATGGAATGAGCGCCGGCCCGGACCGCGTTCTTGATCCCCTCGCTCCCCTGGGCGTGAGCCATGACCTTCTTTCCACCGTGAAAGGCCGCCTCTTCCACCATCACGGCAAGCTCCGCCGGAGAGAACTGAGTAAAGGTGGGATGGTCACGAGGGCTCATCGTTCCCCCCGTGGTACACACTTTAATGATTTCGGCCCCGGCTCTGAGCAGTTCCCGGACCTTTTTGCGAACCTCTTCCACTCCATCACAGATTCCAGCCGGCCGGCCCGGATAGGCAGTAAACAGCGTGTATTCGTTCCCGGAGGGCATGAAGTAATCGAGATGGCCTCCGGTGATCGAGAGGATCGTAATGCTGATCTGCATGCGGGGACCTTCCACCAGCCCCTCCTCCACGGCCTGCTTCAGTCCCAGGTCCGCACCTCCCGCATCTCGCACGCTGGTGACACCCGCTTCGAGGGTCCTGTGCATGTGATCTATGGACTGGAACAGAGTGAAAGAAAGGGGTGTTGCCAGAACCCGCTCGATGGTCAGGTTTTCCAGCACCACATGAACGTGGCAGTCGATGAAGCCGGGCAGGATGTAGCCGCCCTGTGCATCCATCACTTCGGTCTCCTCGTCTGGAGACGAGATCGACTCGCTGGGCCCAGCCTGAGTGACACGGTTGCCCTCGATAAGCAGAGCGGCATTCTCGATCGGAGCTCCACCGTTTCCGTCAATGAGCGTTCCATTGCGAACCAGCATGCGCTTCATCTTTTCTCCATTCCTTTCCTGCTTCAGAGTATATCAACCGTGCCGAACTGAGACAGTTGCCAATGGGTTCCGATCGACACGCCGGATTGTTCACTTCGGCAACGGAACACACAACTCTCTTTGTATCGCCCCGGGTTCTTGTGCACAATAAGGGTCGAACGGAGCCATCCAGTCAAATCGAAGCTTAGGAGGTAGAGATGAAAGCGGTTGTCTTTAGCGGATGCAGATTCCTGACCGGGCTTGGCCTGATGCTGCTGATTTCGCCACTCAACGCTCAAGAACTGGCCCGGATAACGGGAGTTGAGCCCCAGCCTCTACTGGCCCAGGCCATCCGGCTCAACGAGGCGCTGTCCTTCCTGGGAAGCCGGCTGCAACCCGAAGATGAGCAAAGACTTCTGGGGCTCCGCGATCATGCGGCCGACGAAGAACTCGTGGCTCTCGTGCAGGAGATCCTGGATCCGTACTGCATCGCCATGGTGGAGATCAACCCGGAGGCTCGCGTTAAGGTGCTCAGGGGCGCCGCCCAGCCGGAGTTGATCCAGGGTGGCTGGAAAAGCTTTCTGGTCAAAGTCAACAACCAGGCCGAGGTCAACGCACCCCTGGAAGTGGAGAGCCCCAATGCTGAGCCGATTCTTCACCGCTCCACAGGTCGCAAGCAGGTTGCGGAAAAGAATGTTCTCTCGCCGGGGGATGTGGCGAATCGCTTTCTGGAGCTGGCCATGTACCGGAGTCGACCCATGCAGAGCCGCCTCTCGGGCCTGCATCTCGAATATGCAGTTTTGCAGATCTACACCTCCGAAGTGGGGAGACGAGAAGGCAAGATAGGTTTCCACGTGGGACAGGGAAGTCAAGACATCGGATTTCGCAATGCCATTGATGTTCTCTTCCATATCGAGCCATCGGTTCGGGTCAAGCTGCGCGTAAAAGATCACGACGGCTCGCCCGCCATGGCCTCTTTCACAATCACTGACGGTGTCGAGAGACTCATCGCCACCCCTGAGGTGACGGCTGTACCGGAGAACTATCGCCTGAGCAAGGCCCGGACGCGCACCTGGGATCGAACTCTTGGTGTCGGCATCACGCCGGTGCCCTATAGGAGACTGGTAGGGATCTATCCCCTTCCCTCACGCCGCCTGTCTCACGACCCCTATCCAGACTTCTTTTTTCACCCTCAGATCTATCGAGCCGACGGGGAACATGTCAATCTGCCTCCAGGGAATTACCAGGTGGAGTACACCCGTGGGCCGGAGTACGTGATCCAGCACACCGAGCTCAATATTCCCGCCTCCGCCTCCGAATACGAGGCCACCTTTCAGCTCGAGCGCTGGGTGGACATGGCTGACCTGGGGTGGTACAGCCTGGATCATCATGTCCACGCCGCCGGGTGCAGTCACTATGAGAGTCCGGAGGAAGGTGTCCGTCCTGGAGACATGTGGCGTCAGGCGCTGGGCGAAGACCTGAAGGTGTCCTGCGTTCTGGCCTGGGGGCCCTGCTGGTACCACCAGAAACAGTACTTCGAAGGCAAGGATCACGATCTTTCCACGGACGAGTACGTGATGCGCTACGATGTGGAAGTCTCAGGCTTCCCTTCCTCCCATGCCGGCCATCTCGTCCTGTTGCGATTGAACGAGGACGACTATCCGGGCACGACCAGGGTCGAAGAGTGGCCCAGCTGGACTCTGCCCGTGTTGAAATGGGCCCAGTCCCAGGGTGGAGCAGTCGGCTACTCGCATTCCGGATGGGGTCTGGCACCGCAGGGAGAGAGGCGCGGGGATAGGCCCCTGACCAGGGAGCTGCCGAATTACATCATTCCCAACTACGACAGCATCGGGGCCAACGAATATGTCGTTACGATCACCCACGACGCAGTCGATTTCTACTCACTGGGCGACACTCCTTCGGTCTGGGAACTGAACATGTGGTACCAATCCCTGAACGTCGGCTATCGGGTCCGGGGCAGTGGAGAAACCGACTTCCCCTGCATCTTCGATGAACGTGTCGGGATGGCGCGAACCTACGCCAAGCTGGACGATGGACTCGATTTTGACAAGATCGTGGACGAGATCAAAGCCGGTCGAAGCTATGTCTCCGACGGCAAATCCCACATCATCGACTTCAGGGTCAACGACCTCGAACTGGGAACCAGTGACAGCGAACTTCGACTCCAGGGCTCCCAGACGGTCCGCGTCCAGGCCCGCGTATCCGCCTTTCTGCCCGAAGAGCAGGATGAGATCGGGGCCTACATTGGCTCGCGCGAGCACAACCAGCCTCCCTACTGGGACCTGGAGCGCGCCCGCATTGGCACGAGCCGACGCGTTCCTGTTGAGCTGATCGTCAACGGCGTGGCCGTGGCCAAGCAGGATATTGTGGCCGATGGTGCGTGGAACAACCTGACCTTCGAGCAGGCCCTCGACAAGTCGAGCTGGGTCGCGGTCCGCATTCTCACCAGTTCACATACGAATCCGATCTTTGTGCTGGTGGACGGGAAGCCCATCCGTTCCCGAGAAAGTGTGGAGTGGTGCCTCAAGGGTGTCGACCAGTGCTGGAAGATGAAAGAAAAGCGGATCCGGGACGAGGAGAAGGAGGCGGCCCGGGCTGCCTACGACCACGCCCGCCGCGTGTACACCCAGATGCTGGAAGACATGGAATAGGAACCAGGAGAAATTGCAGTGAGTGATCCAGTTCGCGTTGAGAGGGACCCACCTCAACACCATGGAACGTGAAACGTGGAACGTGATGGAACCTTAGAGATCGCGCCCCAAACTACGCTGATAGACGTCAAACACCTGGACACTGAGGTGATCGCCAGCGCCCTGCTGGAAAGCGATGGTGGACTGGGTCTTATCGATCCAGGGCCCACCTCCTGCCTCGGAAATCTGGAGGCGGGTCTGAATGCCCTCGGCCTCTCGGTTGGCGACCTGACCATGATTCTGCTCACCCACATCCATCTCGATCATGCCGGAGCCACTGGGACGCTGGTTCGCAAGAACCCCTCACTACAGGTCGTCGTGCACGAGCGGGGAACCCCTCACCTGGTCGACCCGTCCCGCTTAATCAAGAGCGCCACCCGCGTTTTCGGGGCGCAGATGGAACGGATGTGGGGGGACTTCGAATCCGTTCCCCCGGATCGCATCACGTCACTGCAGGGAGGAGAAACGATACGACTTGGCAAACGCCGGCTGAGTGTTGCTTACACACCCGGACACGCCTCCCATCACGTCTCTTATTTCGACAAATCGACCGGTGTGGCGTTCGTGGGCGATATGGGCGGCATTCGGATGTCCAACCGTCCCTGTGTGCTCCCCGTGACCCCGCCCCCGGAGATCGACCTGGAAAAGTGGATGTCCAGCATTGAGAAGATCCGCGAGTGGCACCCCGGGCTTCTGTTCCTGACTCACTTCGGTGCTGCTTACCCGGTTGAAGAGCACTTTGATCTACTGATCACCGAGTTTCAAGTCTGGAACGATCGGGTCCGAGAGCAGCTGGCAGGCCCGGGAACCGACGAGGACCACGCACAGGAGTTTGGTCGCCGCCTCCGAGAAGATGTCGTGACCCGCCTTGGCGAATCAGAAGCGTTCCGCTATGAGGTCACAACAGCCTCCAAGATGAGTTGGTACGGACTGGCCCGCTACTTGCGCAAGAAGGACGTGAAACGTTGAACGCGGCACGTGAAACGCGTTTAGCTCAGCCCGCGGCGGCGGCTCTCAGCCACCGAACCCTGGGCGCCACCAGCCGGTCGAAGAGCCACATCAGGAGGATCGAGGCTCCCACCGTGGGCAGGAAGAAGCCCAGCACCAGGACAATGGTCACGACACCGGCGGGCCAGCGGGCCAGCTGAACCCTGGGGGGCGCCGCCAGTTGCCCCCGAGGCCGCCGCTTCCACCACATGACCACCCCGGTTCCCGCCATCCACAGCAGGGACAAGGCAATCAACAGGTTGAGCAACTGGTTGGGCAAGCCGAAGAACCTTCCCTCATGTAGATCGATTCCGGTATTCATGACCCTCGGAAGAATCGGGAGATCACTCCACTGCCTGCGGGCAACGACCTTGCCCTCGGCCCCCTCGATGAGCAGTATTTGCCGATCTCGGGTACGGGGAGGCAGGTTCTGGACCCTGTACACGCTCCTCCCGCCTCGGGGGAGAAACACTCGGAGAAGTCCCGGAAGGTCCTGGCTGCGGGCCACCTGGACAGCTTCCTCCAGCGACAGCGCGTGGTGCTGGCTATGGTCGACTGCTTCTGCCTCCGGCTGGCCTGAACCGGGCCCGTGGTGGGGACGACTCTCTCCGGCCAGAGGAGGAGCTACCTGCCCGGTAGCACTCTGCAAGCGCTGCAGACCGGCGCCCCAGATGATGGCCCAGGGGAGCCCCGTCACAATAAAGAACAGGGCAAACAAGGAAAGGTAAACGCCGGCGACTTTGTGCATGTCTTTCCAGAAGGTCCGGCCCCGTGCACCCCAGCGCGGTAAGAAGGTGCCCCACAGGCGCCATCCTTTTCTGGGCCACCACAGGTAGAGTCCCGTCACGATCATGACTACGGCCCAGCTGGCTCCCAGCTCAACAACCTCACTCCCGGCATCTCCCAGCAGAAGAGTTCCGTGGATACGCTTGGCAAACTCGCTGACGCGGCTCCTCTCCTGGATCGATCCCAGGTACTCGCCAGTGTAGGGATTCACATAGGCGCTAACCGGAGAAACCTCCTCTTCGGTGGCCGCCTCGCCTTCAGGCCGGAGCAGGAAAGTGGTGCTCCTTTCCGGGTCGGCATGAACGTCAACCGCCACCACTCGATAAGAAGCGGTGTGCTCCCGGACTGCCTCCAGCTGTTGATCATAGGAGATCCGTTTCGCCCCCGGCTCCACCAGATACTTTTCATCCTGCCAGAGCGGGTCCAGTTGCGGCTTGAAGAGATAGACACTGCCGGTGATCGCCTGCACGATCAGAAACGGGACCACCAGGAAAGCGGCGTAAAAGTGCCAGCGCCAAACCGCAGCTGACAGTCTCCCCTGGCGCGGCCTCACCTCATCGGAAGAGCTCGCGCTTTTCGTTTCCATTTGAGTTTGTGAAGCATACCATCTCGAGAAACTCCCTCACCTCGTCCGGGTCAAAGAAGTAGGGGCCGATTCCTCCCTTGTAAACAATCATCCCGCCCGCATCGATAACGTAGATTCTCTCGGGCCAGGCCGCATAGAGTTCATGGCGGTGTTGTCAATATCATCTACCAGGATGTCGGCTTCAACGCCCATCTTCTCGACAAATGCCTGGGCCACGTTGAGACGCTCCTCAATCGTTGTCGGCTGGTTGAATAGGACTCCCTGTCTGGAATTCGCGGCCGAAGCCCACTCATCTTCGGGATGAGCCTCCTTCACATAGACGAGCAGGAATTCCGCTTGATCTTCAAAGTCTGTTCGCAGCTGTTCAAGGTCGACCACCTTTCTCCGAAAAGGCGGTCAGGTGTAGCTCCCGAAGACCAGCAGCAGGGGCTTCCCAGCCCAGTAATCCGAGAGCCGGGCAGTGCCGCCACCCACCCGCAGCAATTCCAGATC
Source organism: Acidobacteriota bacterium (assembly GCA_965248635.1). GTDB lineage: Bacteria > Acidobacteriota > UBA6911 > RPQK01 > CBDAPI01 > CBDAPI01. Next base: position 4,144,541 of record OZ252114.1, read on the forward strand.
GGGAGCGGCATCGCCGACTCGAAGGTCGCCCTCGCGACGAATGTCATATTCGCTGTAGTGGATCCAGGAGTTGATCAGGGCCCGCCGGTACATTTTGGGTCCGAAGTACCAGCTGGCCACGCCCAGAACCACCAACAGCCCCAGTGCAACGAGAGAACGCTTCAACGTCATTTTTCCCTGCCCATAGTTCCCCCGGGACTTTCTTTTTGTCCAGGATCGCTTAATATCTTAAGGCATACAGAGAGAATACTGAGAATTGTTCAGAATCGCCACTCCCACCCGGGCAGTAGAGGCCCTGTGTGCGAGCCGGTGAAAGGAGGCGTGTTGTTGAGAAACCGCGGTACTGAAGTCAGCTATCCCAGAGTGGCGCTATTGCTTGCCTTAGGAGCGTTCCTGTGGGCAGGCTGCAGTTTGCTGCAGGACACTCGTCCCAACTTCATCATTATTTTCGCCGACGATCTGGGCTACGGAGACCTGGGATCCTACGGCTCCACCCAGCATCGAACTCCGCACCTCGACCGCATGGCGGCTGAGGGACGAAAGTTCAACAGTTTCTATGTTTCCGCCAGTGTCTGTTCCCCTTCACGGGCTGCCCTGCTGACCGGCAGCTATCCGAAACGCGTCGGCCTCCACTGGGACGTAGTCAGGAATCGGTCTGTCCTTTACCCGGGCGACAAGCAGGGTTTGCACCCCGACGAGGTGACTCTGGCTGAGATCCTGAAGGAACAGGGATATGCCACAGCGGCTGTCGGAAAGTGGCACCTGGGCGATCAGAAAATGTTCCTGCCCACCAGCCAGGGCTTCGACTCCTATTTCGGAATCCCCTTCTCCAACGACATGGGAGAAGATGTCTTCGCTACAGCTGACTTCCCCGCTTTGCCGCTCATGCGCGACGAAGAGGTGATCGAAACGGAACCCGATCAGGCCCTCCTCACCAAACGCTATACCGAAGAGGCGATCCAATTCATCAAGGCCAACCGGGATGGTCCCTTCTTTCTCTACATGCCCCACACCATGGTTCACTACCCTCTCTTCGCCAGTAAGGAGTTTCGCGGACAGAGTGTCAACGGCCCCTACGGCGACGCAACGGAGGAACTGGACTGGTCGGTGGGACAGATACTGGATACCCTCCAGGAACTGGGAATCGATGAAAACACTCTCGTCATCTTCACTTCGGACAACGGTGCCGCCCCGGTGTTCGGAGGCGGAAACGGTCCTCTTCGAGGCACCAAGGCCACCCCCTGGGAGGGGGGCCAACGAGTCCCCTGCCTGATGCGCTGGCCCGGCCGGATCCCGGCTGGAATGGAATCCGGTGAGCTGGTGACTTCCCTGGACATCACGCCGACCCTGGCCCGGCTGGGCGGAGGCGAGATGCCGGCCGATCGCATCATCGACGGTATGGACATCTGGCCGGTGATCTCCGGTGGTCCGGAGGTCAAGAGCCCTCGAGATACTTTCTACTATTACCAGTGGGGCAACCTGGCCGCCGTTCGATGGGGTGACTGGAAGCTGCATTTTGGCCGCCGCGCTCCCGTCGGGGAAGAGTGGCAGTTTGTTCCCAGCCTGGAACTCTACAACCTGGAAGAAGACCTGGGGGAAACGACCAACATGGCCGAGCAGAATCCCGAGATCGTAGCGCGACTGCAGGAGATCGGTTCTCGGGCTCGAGCCGACATCGGCGACGACGCCACCGGAGAAGCCGGAGCCAATACTCGCCCCTACGGATGGTTCGAAGATGCCAAGCCCTTGACGACACGGAGCGAATTCGCCGACGAGATTACCCGGAATGACCGGCCGGAGGAAGGCCCTTTCGACGCTTTTCTGGGCCGCCATCTGACCTTTTATTCCTCCTTTGATCGTTCCCACACAGCAGAGTTTTCTCCCGGGGATCCGGATATTTACACTGCCCCTTCTGAGCAAAAACTTGAAGAGGCTCGCAAAGGTCTTCACAACCCGGATATCCAGCTGAGGAGACGAGGAGGTCGCTTTGGCGGGAACCTGGTTTTCCGCAAGCGAAACCGTCACCTGGTCTACTACCAGGGCGAAAAGAACGTGGCCTACTCTCCACACCGCTGGGGCGGCACGGTCTCCTTCTGGTTGAACTTGAGCCCGGAAAAAGATCTGGAACCTGGCTTTTGCGACCCCATTCAAATCACCGACACGACTTACAACGATGGTGCCCTGTGGGTGGACTTCAGCGCCCAGAATCCCCGCGACTTTCGACTGGGATTGCTGGGGGATGTTGAGATCTGGAATCCCAACAAACTGCCGCCCGATAAGGACCCCAATTTTGCACGGCGGCTCGTCCCGGTCTCCGACCTGCCGTTCCACAGAGGCCGCTGGACACATGTGGCATTTACTTTCGTTGGCATCAATGGCCGCAGTGGCGGGCGAGGAATACTCTATCTGGACGGTGAGCGCCAGGGCACCTCTGAACTGATCATGGAACCCTTTACCTGGGACACCGGGCAGGCTTCCATTCGACTGGGTCTGAATTATGTCGGCGGTTTCGACGAACTGGCTCTCTTTGACCGGGCATTGAGCGCAGAGCAAATAACGCAATTGTACGAAATGAAGTCCTCGCTCAAGGGCATCGCGCAGAGCCGGTAACACAGCTGTACGAAATGAAGCCCTCGCCCAAGGGCATCGCGCAGAGCCAGCATTGAATTCCGAGTCCCGGTAGAGATTCCATGGAATACCTGAAAGTCACGCTCATCACCTCGCTACTGCTGCTGGTTCCGGGCTTTGAATCTCGACCCGCGCCCGCTGTGTCTGTAAATCAGGAGTCCGGGCAGGAGAGACCGGAACCGCCTGTGATCTTCAAGCTCGTGTTTGGCGATCGAGTCTCTCTCAAGGAGCGCTGGACCGGAACGATCCACCTGGAAGAGATTCAGGTGGAAGAAACCAAGGGGCTGAGGTTCCGAGGGGCGGATCAGCTCTCCTTGAACACCTTCGACCTCAGCACCTGGCTGGAGCGAGGAGACCGAGCGGACCGCCCCAAGGAGATCCTGATCCGGGGTCGAGGTCCCGCCGCAGCAGAAATCCGCGTAGAAACGAACCAGGGTGACTTTGACTTTCGGCTTCAGGATCTGGCTGCGGGGACCGTCCTGGACTTCCTGGACCAGAAAGTCCAGGTGAGCGGCTTGCACGGAGCCCAGAAAGTGACCAACGACAGCCAGGACGACGATTTTCCTTCGATTGCGATGGAGGACGACCAGCATGGCTGGATGGTGTGGCAGTCCTATACGGGAGAGTCTGATGAAGTCCGTCTCTCCAGGTACGAGGGTCGCTGGAAAACCTATGCCCGCGTGCCCGGCGCCACGGGTGACGTGTGGAGGCCCCAGGTAGCCCTGGACGCGAGCCGGCGCCCCTGGGTGGTCTGGTCCCAGCAGATTGACGGCAACTTTGACATTTACGCACGAGCCCTGAATCACCGGGAAAACGAATGGGATGACCTGGTTCGGCTGAGTTCGCACCCGAATCCCGATATCAATTCGTCTCTTGTTTCGGATGCCGAAGGCGGACTGTGGGTCGTCTGGCAGGGGTTTCGCGGCGACAACTCGGACATTTTCCTGCGCCACTACGATGGCGAGCGATGGTCGGGGGAAATCCAGGTCACCGGAGACCCTGCCAATGACTGGGAGCCCCAGGTAGCCGTGGACAGCCAGGGCCGAGCCCAGGTGGTCTGGGACAGTTACCGCAACGGAAACTACGACGTCTATCTTCGGTCCGTCAGAGGCGAGGCTCTGGGGCCTGAAGTTCTGGTAGCCGGAACCCCTCGGTTCGAAGCTCACGCCACGGTGGCCGTGGACGGAGGAGATCGGATATGGGTGGCCTGGGATGAAGGTGGCGTCAACTGGGGCAAGGACACGGGCGCTACAGACGATCCCGGATGGCTGGACAACCCCGAAGAGACCTTCCTGAACTGGTGGGGAGAGAAAGCCGGCCCGGGAAGCCGTCTCTACGACAGGCGCAGTCTGAACCTGGTCATCCTGGAAGGAGGAGAGCGCAGGTCTCCGGCGGCCAGCCTGAGCACCACTCTGGCTGACCAGGGAATCCAGCGGCATGACTATCCCCGCCTCCTGTCCGATCCACTGTCAGGACGAATGGCCTTGCTCTTTCATAGCTGGGACGTGATGGGAGAGTGGAATTTCAAGGACGGTCAGAAAGAGCAGGTCTACTGGGAGCAGGCTCTCATCTTCTACGAGGGAGAAAAGTGGTCCAGGGCCGTCGTTTTTCCGGAGAGCCGCGGGCGTATTACCGGGTATTCCCACGCCTCCTTTGCCCCGGACGCCAGCCTCTGGTCGGTGTGGCCTGCTGATGGGCGTGATTTCCTGAGCCCCTACCGGCCCCTGGTAGGGAACATCTACGGCGCACGTTTGGAAGGATCCACTGATCGAAGGACCTTGAAACTTACAGACTGGCGTGAACCAGACCCGGATCCGGTACCCGCGGTCCATCCCAACGAGAAGCAGGATGTCGAGGCCATCCGCTCCTACCGGACCTTCATTCATGGGACGGAAAACCGCATCGTCCGAGGAGAGTTTCATCGCCACACCGAATTCTCCTGGGATAACGGCGGACTGCGCGACGGTTCGCTGGTGGACTTCTACCGCTATGTTCTGGATGCTGCCGCTCTGGATTTCGGGGCCGTCACCGACCACAACTCGGGTGGGGATTACAAGTACTGGTGGTGGCTGATTGAGAAGAGCTGCGACATGTACCAGGTTCCGCGGGCGTTCAACACCTTCTACGCTTACGAGCGCAGCGTCTGGTACCCCGGCGGCCATCGCAACGTCTTCCACACCACACGGGGAGTTCCCGTGGTCTCCTTTTTCACCGACACGGCTTTCCAACGGCCACGTCCCGGAGTTGCCGCATCGCCGGCCTGGCTGGTCGAAAACGACACCCGGCTCCTCTATGAATCGCTTCACGAAAGCGGAGGAATTTCCATACCCCACACGACTGGAACAGGTCACGGGGGCACCGATTGGAAAGACAATGATCCAGCGGTCGAGCCGGTCGTCGAGATCTACCAGGGCGCTCGAGTCTCCTTTGAGCATCCGGGCGCGCCTCGGGCTGCCCGCTTACAGCGGAGGATTTCCGTGACTTCCGGGAGCCGGGCTTCGTCTGGCAGGCCTACCAGAAGGGCTATCGCATCGGCACCATCGCCAGCTCCGATCATTTCTCGACCCATATTTCCTTCGCCATGGTCTACACGGAAGAACCCACCCGGGGAGGCCATCTTCGAGGCTATCAAGAAGCGACGCACCTACGGGGCCACCGACAACATCATCCTGGAGGTTCGGATGGGGGAGCACTTCATGGGCGAGGAGTTCGAAGCCGCCAGGGTGGTTCCCCTGACGATTCGCGTGGTGGGCACGAGTGCCGTCTCGAAAGTAGAAGTCATCAAGAACGAGGAGATCGTCTACTCCACAACCCCGGGGCAGAAAGCAGTCACCCTCACCTTCCTCGATCAGGATGTGACGCCCGGAACCAGCTACTACTATGTCCGGGCTCTCCAGGATGACTGGGAGATCGCCTGGGGAAGTCCGATCTGGGTCACTTATTTGGAGTGACCGGCTGACGCCGGTTGTTGGTTACTGGTTATTGGTTACTGTTTACCGGTTTTCATGCGCGGCATGGGGGCGGCGAGGGCTTCTCGCCAGGCGCGCAGTTGATCGTGCAACTCCCTGGCCTTCTCCGGTTGGCTGGGGGCGAGGTTGTCTCGCTCTCCGATGTCCAGGGCCAGATTGTATAGCTCGATTTCGCCTGTTTCAAAGAACTCGATGAGCTTGAAGTCACCCTCCCGGATAGCTCCGGCGGGTGTCGTTCGCCAACTCCCGACGTCACGTCGGGCTGGAAGATAGCCGGGAAAGTGCCAGTAGAGGGGCGGACGCTCCAATCGGGACTCTCTTCCCTGGAGCTGATCCATGAAACTTGTCCCGTCGATTTCCAGGTGCGGGGGTACTTTCATTCCCGCCATCTCCAGGAGGGTCGGAAAGAAGTCTGCCGATCCTACCGGCTCCGACTGGAGCGTTGCGGCCGGGACGAGGGGCGGAAAGCGCACCATCAGCGGGACCCGGACTCCACCTTCGTAAAGCATCCCTTTCCCTCCGCGCAGAGGCCTGTTAGTGGTAGCGTCCCAGGGATACATCTTCCCCTGGGTGGCAGTGGGGGGAACTTCTACACCCGCCTCGGTGTACCCGCCCACTCCGCCGTTGTCCGAGTAGAAAAAGACGGCCGTCCGATCCCGCAGCTGGAGCTCATCGAGTGCTTCCAAAACCCGTCCGACAGCCTCGTCGAGGCTTTGAACCATGGCGGCGTAGTCCGGATGATGCTGGCCACGGACGGGCTTCCGCCCGGTATATTTCGCAATCAGTTCGGGCCTGGCCTGGATCGGAAAGTGGACCGCGTAAAACGGCAAGTAGAGGAGAAAGGGGCGATCCCGATTCGACTCGATGAAAGACACGGCCTCGGCGGCCAGCCGGCCGGTCAGGTGTTCGCCCTCGGGACCATCCGGAAGCTGTGGGTTCTGGTAGGGACTGAAGTACCCGCCCATGGGACCTCCCGTCTGGTTCCCCCCCACGTTGACGTCAAACCCCTGGCCCCTGGGCGCAAGTGTATCCGTCCCCAGATGCCACTTTCCCATGTGAGCGGTAACGTAGCCCGCGCCTTGGAAGAGCTCGGCGAAGGTGACCTCGGCAAGGGGAAGATCCGTGACATTGTCGACCGGAACCATGCGGCGGAACTCCTCGCGTCCTCGGGCCCCCGACGCGACCGTGTAAACCCCGGTCCTGGGGCTGTAGCGTCCCGTCATCAAAGCCGCCCGGGTGGGGGCGCAGTTGGGGTTGGCGTAAGCACTTGTGAATCGGGTGCCATCCCGAGCCAGGGAGTCGATGTTGGGAGTCTCATAGAAGCCGCTTCCATACGACCCCAGGTCGGTCCACCCCAGATCGTCGGCCACGATCAGAACGATGTTGGGAGGCCGAGTCTCGACCTCGGGGGGCCTGGAACACGCGACCCCACTCAGAAGGATCGCCAGAACAAGCCGGCTGGAAAGTTGAACCACGTCTCCCTCAAAAGCTAGTCTTAGCCCCGAAAGGATACTGACAAGAGACAGTCGAGAAAATAAATGGAAAACCGACAGACCGGAACCGTGCTGGCCCTGGTGGCCCATCCCGATGATGCAGAATTTCTCTGCGGCGGCACGCTGGCGTTGCTGGCCCAGAGAGGATGGGAGATCCACGTCGCGACCTCCACACCCGGTGATCTGGGAAGCGCAGAACTGGCCCCGGATGAGATTGCCGCCCTTCGAAGAGCCGAGGGAGCCGCGGCGGCGGCGGTGATTGGGGGAGATTACCACTGTCTGGAGCTGCGAGATCTGCGTGTTGTGTACGGTGAAGACGGCCTGCGCCGTTTCACTTCCCTGCTCCGAAGGGTTCGACCCGACCTGGTCCTGACCCACAGCCCCTCCTGTTACATGATCGACCACGAGGAAACCTCCAGGCTGACCCGGGCCTCCTGTTTTGCCGGCCCCGTCCCCCACGCCGTCGTCGTCGAAGAAGACCAGGCCCGGCCACTGGACAGCATTCCTTCCCTTTACTACATCGATGCCGTCGAAGGAATCGATCTCTTTGGCAACGCGGTGCCCTTCTCCTTCGCAGTCGACACCACCTCTGTCTTTGACACCCAGCTGGAGATGCTGGTCTGCCACGCCTCTCAGCGCGAGTGGCTGCGGCGCCAGCACGGCATGGACGAGTACCTGGAGACGGCTAGAAAATGGAGCCAGCAGAGAGGCACCCAGGTGGGCGTTCTGCACGCCGAAGTGTTCCGCCAGCACCTGGGTCACGGCTATCCTCGCGAGAACCTGATGGTTGAAGCGCTGGAAGGCCTGGTAATCACCCCGTAAGCCGGGGCTCTCTGATACGTACCTCCCAACCTCACATCATGCGCTGAATGATTCGCTGACTTTGGTCCTCGTTCAGACCCAGCTTCCGAAAGGCCAAAGGGCCGCCTTCAGCCAGAACGGGCTCACGGTGGCCCAGGGTTGGCTCCAGTTTTTGCAGGAAGAGTCCGGTGTAGATCGTATCCCCCCACTCCAGGGCCTTTTCACAGGCAGCCTTCCAGTCGCTGGTATCGTGATTCTCGTCCTCCAGACGCTTGATCCGGGATTTGAAGAACTTGTAGTCATTGTCGTGATTGTAGGTCACACACGGGCTGAACACGTCGATGAGCGCAAACCCCTTGTGTTGAATTGCTTTCTTGATCAGGTCAACCATGTGCTTGGGGTCTCCGCTGAAAGCCCGGGCTACGAAGGTGGCGCCGTTCATGATGGCGGAGGTGATGGGATTGACGGGCCGTTCTACGCTCCCAAAGGGCGTACTCTTGGTCTTCATTCCGTCACAGCTGGTGGGTGAAATCTGGCCGGTCGTTAGACCGTAGATCTGATTGTTCATCACAACATAGGTCAGGTCGACGTTGCGCCGCGCAATATGCACGAAATGGTTGCCTCCGATCCCGTAGCCATCGCCATCCCCGCCCGTGCCGATGACCGTCAGCTCATGATTGGCCATTTTGGCTCCCGTAGCCACGGCCAGAGCCCGGCCGTGCAGGGTGTGCATGCCGTAGGAGTTAAAGTATCCGGGCAGATTCGACGAACAACCGATTCCGCTGACCGTCAGGATCTCATGGGGCCGCAGTCCCAACTCGGCACAGGCTTTCTGCAGTCCTTTCAGCACTCCGAAATCGCCACATCCCGCACACCAGTCCGGCTCTACTTTTCCTTTGAAATCCTGTGGCTTCAGCGCGCCTTGCGGAGGGCCGGCATCCAGATCCTCTGGGGTGATCATACTCATCTTTGCTCCTCTCTAGTACTTACTTGCAGAAATCCGATAACCTTTGCGGATGGGTCTTGCCATCTGGGGTCGCGACTCTAAACCATGACTTCCTGAAGGGGAACAGAGTGGTTGGTGCGACCAGCCAGTTGCTCGAGCACTCCCTCGACAATGTGATGAGGCATGAAGGGTTCCCCGTCATACTTGCGGATATGCCCATCCACATCGAGCCCCGTCTCGCTGCGCAGGAAGCGGAAGAACTGGCCCGAATAGTTGTTCTCGACAATAATGGTCCGTTTGCAGCGATTGATGGTCTCAATCGCCGCCCTGGCCTGGAAGGGAACGATCCATTTGAAGGACAACTGGTTGGCGCTCACTCCCTGTTGATTCAACAGCCCCAGAGCCTCGCGAATCACTCCGTAGGTGGATCCCCACCCGATTAGCGTTACCTGGGCATCCTCAGGACCTTCCAGTCTGGGAGGAGGGATCTGATCGAGAATGCTCTGAAACTTTCGAGCCCGTTTTTCGACCATCTGTCGCCGCTTGTGGGGATTGGTGAACTCGTCACTGATCAGGATCCCTTCCTCGTCGTGCTCGTCGCTGGCCACCACATGCACATAACCCTCCAGCCCGGGCAGTGCGCGTGGAGAAACGCCGCTCTCCGTATCCTTGAAGCGTAGATAGCCGTCCCCTTTCGCGGAACTGGTGATCAGATCACCTCGATCGATGGTCGGATGCATCTCGATGTCGTCCGGCTCCACGCTGAAGGTACCCTCCGAAATCAACAAATCAGAAATGACAATACCGGGACACTGGCATTTATCAACGAGATTGAACAATTTGGGCATGGTGTTGAAGGCATCCAGGGCGTCTCTAGGAGCCACAATGATCCGCTCAAAGTCTCCCTGACTGGCGCCCAGCACCTGCCACAGGTCTCCCTGCTCCGTTTTAGTGGGCACACCCGTGGAGGGTCCGGCGCGCTGAACGTTGATGAAGACAACCGGGATTTCCATTATTGCGGCCGAGCCGATAGCTTCTGTCATCAATGCGAACCCGCCGCCTGAGGTAGCGCACATGGCCCGGCAACCGGCGTGGGCCGCACCGATAGCCATGTTCGCGACTCCGATTTCATCCTCGACCTGGCGCACCATGATTCCCAGTTCACGGCCATTTCGAGCCATCCAGTGAAGCACTCCGCTGGCCGGACTCATTGGATAAGCACAGTAAAACTTGACCCCGGCTGAGGCGCCGCCCATCGCCAGGGCGTCATTGCCGGTCCATACAGCCAAGGGCCTGGGACCCACGGGGGTAGGTTGGTCCCACGGCTCGAAGTTGGCACCGGTGAAGTCGAATCCGGCTCGGGCAACCGCCACGTTTTCGTCTACAACCTCCTGCCCCTTGCGCTCGAAGTGCAGGGTCAAGGCATCCTCAAGAATTTGAAAGTCGAGCCCCAGCAGAGAAACGATCGATCCCAGCGCGACCGTGTTCTGGACCAGCCGGTTGCGGTTTCCCCCGGTGATCTCGACTACGGGCAGCGGGCAAAGGTGCACGCCCTCGGCAGCTTCCGGAGCTTTCACGGCCCCGCTGTTGTAGATCACTCTCGACCCTGGTCCCATGAGAGACAGGTGGCGGTTCAAAGTGTCCTGGTTCAAACAAACCAGTAAGTCCAGCTTATCCCCGTGGCTTTGGACTGGACGGTCACCAATGCGAACCGTGAGAAAAATGTGGCCGCCTCGAATGATCGACTGATAGGCGTTGTAGGCGTAAAGATGGAGGCCGCGGCGCACGAACAACCGCGCCAGAATGTTTCCGGGTGTGGCGATCCCCTGTCCCGCTGCGCCTCCGATCGCGAAGGCAAAGTCGAATCTCCCTGACATTAGATGGTTTCTCCCAATCTGGCCAGATCCCCTCCCTCCCACAGCGCGGGGAGGATCCCTTCAACCGTGTATCGGCACCTGGGCTAGACGGCCCTCCCCTCAGGAGCCCAACCGCTGCATCCGAGCACCGCAATCTTTTCGTGACAGGCAGATTTTATAGGTTAGCCCGCCTGTTTGGCAATCGGCTGAGGAAAACTATCCCTCCAGAATCGAAAGAAAAGGATCTTCCAGACTGTCGGAGAGCCAGCGCAGGAAACGCGCTGCATTGGCTCCATCGATGAGCCGGTGATCGTAGGACAGCGACAGCGGCAGCATGGTTCTGGGTACCAGTGAACCATCTCGAAACACGGGCTTGGCGGCCGACCTGGAAACTCCCAGAATAGCCACTTCCGGCCAGTTCACGATGGGTGTGAAGGAAGTTCCCCCAATTCCACCCAGATTGGTCACTGTAAAGGTTCCGCCCTGCATCTCATCGAGGGTTAGTTTTCCGTCCCGCGCGCGACCGGCAACTTCCTGGAGTTCGACGGCAATCTGGATGATGTTCTTTTGATCCACATTCCGAACGACCGGAACCAGAAGTCCTCGGGGCGTGTCGACAGCCACCCCGATATGGATGTATTTCTTGTAGATGATCCTCTGGCCTTGGGCATCGATGCTGGCGTTGAAATCCGGAAACAGTTTGAGAGCCGAAGCCAGGAGCTTGATGATGATGGCTGTAACCGTCAGTCTGGTGCCGGCTGCCTCTGCCCTGGCGCCGTATTGCTCTCGCCGCTTCTCCAGTTCAGTAACGTCACACTCATCGTGCTGGGTCACATGGGGGATGGTGAGCCAGTTGTGGGCCATGCGCTGGGCCGTCACACGGCGCACGCTGGTGAATGACTCTGTTTCGATCTCTCCCCAGCGGGCAAAGTCGGGCAGGCTGGCAGACGGAAGGCTGTTTGGAGGCCGGCCGGCCGGCGCTCCGCCGGCAGCAGCCTGCTGGAGATCGTCTTTCGTGATTCGACCCTTCGGCCCCGTACCGGTGACCCGGTGAATGTCAACACCGAGTTCCCGGGCCACTCTTCGAATGGCCGGAGAGGCCGGGATCACTCTCTGTAAGGTGGCCTGATCGGTCGCGGGGCGGGCGGCAAACGCGACTACCGAGGCGGCCTGATCCGGACGCGAAGCTCTCCCGCCTGCCTTCTTCTCTGCCGGCTCAGCCGACTCAAGCCTGGCCTCCTCTGCCTGGGGCTCGGGTGGTGGGGAAACTTCCGCTGCGGATGCCTCCTCCTCCCGGGGCTTCTCCGCAACCTGACCCGCTCCCTCTGAATCGATAGTCAGGAGCAGTTGTCCAACCATCGCCTTGTCGCCCTCCTGGACATGAATCTCCTGGACCAGGCCACCCAGCGAGGACGGCACCTCAATCACGGCCTTGTCGGTTTCCAGTTCCAGAACGGCCTGTTGAGGCTCGATGCGGTCTCCCACCTTGACAAGAAGCGCAACCACATCTCCTGATTCTATGTTCTCGCCCAGATCGGGCAGTTTGAACTCCATCGACATTTTCAGCTCGTCAAAGGGTTGGGCTTGGACGGATCGATATCCAGCTCCTTGAATGCCTTTTCAAGTGTCCCGCGCTTGATCTTCTTCCGACCAGCCAGGGCTGTCAACGCTCCCAGCGCAATAAAGCGGGAATCCACTTCAAAGAAATCGCGCAGAGCCTCTCTCGACTCACTGCGCCCGAACCCGTCAGTACCCAGAGTCACCGGGACTGCAGGCATCCATCTTGCCAGTGAGTTGGGCAGTGCTTTGACGTAATCGGAGGCAATCACGATGGGCACAGGATCCTCACCCAGGCACTGCTTGATGTAAGGGACACGCGGCTTCTCGCCGGGATGCAGCATATTCCAGCGATCGGTCTCCATTCCATCCCGATGGAGCTCTTTGAAGCTGGTCGCGCTCCACACGTCGGAAGCGATGTTGAACCGCTCAGCAAGAAGTTCCTGGGCCGACAGCGCCAGGTTCAGGATCGCACCCGAGGCCAGCAGCTGGACCCGGTCTTTTGCCCTGGACTTGCCGGGGCGATAACAGTACAGGCCTTTCAGGATTCCCTCCTCCACACCTTCCGGCATCTGGGGCATGGGGTAGCTCTCGTTCTCAACCGTGAGATAGTAGAAAACATCCTCACCTTTTTCGTACATGCGCCGGATACCCTCGCGCACAATCACGCCAATCTCGTAGGCAAAGGCGGGATCGTATGCCATCAGGTTGGGCACCGTACAGGCAAGCAGATGACTGTTTCCGTCCTGATGCTGCAATCCCTCCCCCGCCAGGGTCGTACGCCCCGCGGTTCCTCCGATCAAGAAACCCCGGCAGCGCATGTCTGCAGCTGCCCAGATCAGATCACCGACCCGCTGAAATCCAAACATAGAGTAGAAAATGAAGAACGGGATCATATTGACCCCGTGACTGGCATAGCTGGTACCCGCTGCAATAAACGACGAAATGGAACCCGCCTCCGTGATTCCCTCCTCGATGACCTGCCCGTTGATCGCCTCCCGGTAAAACATGAGGCTCCCGGCATCGGTCGGCTCATAGAGCTGGCCCACGTGGGAATAGATACCGAACTGGCTGAAGAGTGCCTCCATTCCAAAGGTACGGGCTTCGTCGGGAATGATGGGGACCACATGCCGCCCGATGCCCTCTTTTTCGCGAAGAAGCCTGGCAATCACCCTGACAATTGCCATCGTCGTGGTGACGGGCCGGTCTCCCGTTCCCTGAATAAACTCATCGAAAAGCTCTTCCGAGGGCATCTCGAGCGGCTCGGCCTCGACCACGCGACTCGGGACAAATCCGCCCAGCTCCTGGCGTCTTTCCGTCAGGTAAATGATTTCCGGACTGTCTTGTGCTGGACGAAAGAAGGGAGCAGAGGCCAAGTCTTCATCAGAAATCGGGATGTCGAAACGCTCTCTGAAATGAAGCAGCTCCTCAAGATTCAGCTTTTTCTGCTGGTGGGTGATGTTTTTCCCTTCGCCCGCCTCGCCAAGTCCGTATCCCTTGACCGTCTTAGCCAGAATCACGGTAGGAGAACCCTGATTCCTCATCGCAGCCCGGTAGGCTGCATACATCTTGTAGGTGTCGTGCCCTCCCCGTTTGAGCTGGGAAAGTTGTTCGTCCGTGAGTGTGTCTCCAATTCTCTTCACCTCGGGATGCTTGTTCCAGAAGTGTTTGCGGAAATACTCGGGACCGGCAACACCGAACTTTTGCCACTCTCCATCCACCGTCTCGTTCATCAGCTCAACCAGAGCTCCGCTCTCATCCATTTCCAGAAGTGGATCCCAGGTGCGCCCCCAGATGACCTTGATGACATTCCATCCGGCACCCCGGAACACCCTTTCCAGCTCCTGGATGATCTTGCCGTTTCCGCGCACGGGTCCGTCCAGCCTCTGCAGGTTGCAGTTGATCACGAAAATCAAGTTGTCGAGCTGTTCGCGAGCTGCCAGACTGATGGCTCCCAGGGATTCGGGCTCATCCGTTTCGCCGTCGCCCAGAAAGGCCCACACCCTGCTCTCACTCGTATCCTGGATACCCCGGTCTTCCAGGTAGCGATTGAAGCGCGCCTGGTAGATGGCCATGATCGGTGCCAGGCCCATCGAAACGGTTGGAAACTCCCAGAACTCGGGCATCAGCCAGGGGTGAGGGTAGGAAGAAAGACCTTTTCCCGGCTGCAGCTCGCGGCGAAAGTTCTCGAGCTGCTGAACGGTCAGTCTGCCCTCCATGAAGGCACGGGCGTAAATACCCGGGGCAGCATGACCCTGGAAGAAAACCAGGTCTCCTCCCCCCTCGGCGCCCTTGCCCCGAATGAAGTGATTCAGCGCCACCTCGTACAGGGTCGTGGCCGACGCGAAGGTTGAAATGTGTCCCCCGATTCCATCTTCCTCACGATTGGCTCGAACCACCATCGCCATGGCGTTCCAGCGGATGTAGCTCTTGAGCCTGACTTCTACGTCGAAATCGCCCGGAAAGTCGGCCTGATCCTGAGGAGCGATGGTGTTGATGTACGGGGTATTTGCCGCATACGGTATTTGAATACCCTTCTTGAGGGCATGGGAATGCAGGCCTGTAAAGAGTCGCCGGACTCGCTCCGATCCGCCTTGCGCAATGACATAGTCGAGGGCCTCGAGCCATTCCCGGGTCTCGGTGGCCTCGATTTCTCTTTCCTGGGCGGTCTTTGCGATCCCGTCTGGCTTGCTCATCTGGTTCTTCATTCTTTCAGTTCGCCGCGCAGCGGATCAAGGCAGGCCGCTAGGGCCTCGGCGCAATCCGCCGCTCTTTGGCCGGGGGTTGCCTGAAGCCCGGAGGGCTCTTCTTGAGCAGGCGCAGAACTTCCTCGATGGCTGCCTCGAGCTGAGGATCCCGGCCTTTCGCCAGCTCGCTCGGATGATCCACTACGGGAATATCGGGATCCACGCCGTGACCCTCTGCAAACCATTTTCCGTCGGGGCCGTAGAGGCGACCGGGAGGGGCCGTAAAAAAGCCGCCGTCGATCAACTGGTGCACCACAGCCGGCCCGATCAAGCCGCCCCACGTCCGCTCGCCGATCAGAGGACCCACCTCCATGGTCTTGAAGAACCAGGGAAAGGCGTCACCCCCCGATCCGGCCCAGCCGTTGATGAGCATGACTTTGGGTCCATAGTGGTTGATGACGGGATGATCGATTCGAGCCCCGTGCCGAAAGTAGATATGACTCACGAGCTGCCGGTTCATCAGCTCAATGAAACGGTCCGGGAGTTGCCCACCGCCATTGAACCGCTCGTCAATGATGAGCCCCTCCCGGCGATGCTGGCTGTTGAACTGGCGTACCAGCTCACTCTGGCCAAGGGTCCCGGTGTCCGGGACATAAATGTAGCCGCTGCGGCCCCCGGAGGCCTCCAGCACTCGCTTGCGATTGGCTTCAATCCAGGCCAGGTTGCGAAGGCGGCTCTCGCTGCCCAGGGTCTTTACCAGAACCTGGCGGGCCCCCTCGATCGACGGGTTGTCGCTCACTGTCAGAGTGACCGCCTTTCCGGCCAGGCCGGCGAAGGACGCGTAAGGGTCCATGGAAGTGTCCAGGGGAGTGCCGTTCACGGCCAGCACGTAGTCGCCTTCGTCCACTTCCACTCCCGGCTCAGCCAGGGGTGACCGGGACTCGGCATCCCAGGGTGCTCCCCGGATGATCCGGATGATCCGGTAGGCACCATTTTCGAGAGCCCAATCGACTCCCAGCAGCCCGACAGGCCGCTGTGGAACTCGCTCCACATCCCCACCTCTAACGTACGTGTGGGAGGCATTGACCTCGGCAATCAACTGGCCAATGACCCAGTTCACGTCCGACCGGGTGACTGCATCCTTTAACAGCCCACCGTAGTGATCACGCAGGGCCTGCCAGTCGAGCCCGTGCAGCTGGTCGTCGTAAAAGTAGTCGCGGTAGGTTCTCCAAACCTCCGTGAAGATCTGTTCCCACTCGGCCCGCGGATCCAGGACCATCTCCAGATCATCGGTGGCGAGTGCCTTTTTCGCTTTTTGCCCCGGAGCCACATCGATGATCGACCAGTTTCCGGGCCTCACTGCCACCAGCATCTTCTTGCCGTCAGCCGAGATCTCGAAGCCACCGGCGTCGTCGATCACGGTCCGCTCCTTGCGTTTCTTCAGATCGTAGAAGACAACCCGACTTTTCCGGTCTGACGCACCGCTGCGGGGAGGACGAAGGTACAAGACCTTCCCCTTCACAGCACGAAGGTTGCGGTAGTTGCCCGCCCGGGGAGGCAGGATGACCGCCCTCTCTTCAAAGCCCTCGAGATTGATCTCGATCTTCTTCTCGTCGCCGGGTGCTGATTCCTGGTCGCCAGTTTCTTGTTCCTCTCCCGGCTGCTCTGACTGTGACTTTTCCCGATCCTCGTCACTGCCCGCCTCTTCGTCTTTCTTTTCCTCCTCCTTGACCTCTTCCTCGTCATTTCGCGGAGCCAGCGGCGAGGGGACATCCTGGCGCAGGGGAACCGCCAGGATGCTGGTACTGTTGGGATAGACCCAGGTGGCATCCAGATCGGATTCAACGGGTTCCAGGTTTCGATTGGAGAAATAGTAGAGGTACTTCCCTTCCGGATCGAAAACGGGACTGGAGTCGGAGTAGTAGCCCGAAGTGACCTGATGGCTCTCTCCGGCTTCCAGATCATAGAGAAAGACGGCGCTGTTTTGCGTTTCCAGATCCCGGGGATAGGCCAGCCACCGGCTGTCCGAAGACCAGCTGGCTCTGAAGCTCTCCAGATCTTCATGCAGATGCCAAAGTTCTCGGTCCACCGGAGACAGGTCGCCGGACTGGACATCGATGATCTGGATGGACTGCGTGTGATCGATGAAAGCGATCTTCCTGGAGTCCGGTGACCAATACGGCTGGTAGCGGAATCCGGGTCCCAGGCCGGTCAGCTTTTTCTCCTCGCCTTGCCCGTCCGAGGGTCCGATCATGAGCTCATATTCCCCTGAAGCGTCGCTCCAGAAGGCTATGTGTTTTCCGTCCGGCGACCAGGCTGGTGATTTCTCTGCCGATCCCGGCGAGCGAGTCAACTGGCGAACAAAACCGTGCTCCGCAGGTACCGTGAAGATTTCTCCGCGGGCCTCAAAAAGGCCCCTCTTACCGGTCGGAGAGATCTGGCCGTTTTGAATCCGCTGACCCACCTGCACGGCTCGGGGCCGCAAGGTGGTCCTGTCCGTCACGACCTGGACATCCACCTCATGGTAGTTCTCGCTGGTCAGGTCCATCAGATACAGCCTTCCACCCGCCTGAAAGACGATTTCCGCGGGTCCGAGGGCTGGGAATTGGATATCGAAGTCGCTGAACTGCGTGACCTGCCGGATCCGTCGGTTTTTCAAACTGTATTTCCACAGGTTGGAGCGCTGGTTGGATCCCCGATCCGAGAGAAAGTAGATGGTATCCCGATACCACATGGGCTCTTCGTCATTGGCCGGGTTTCCCGTAATATTGCGAGCCTCGAGGGACTCCAGATCGAACAGCCAGATGTCGGGTGCCATCCCCCCTCGATAGCGTTTCCAGTTCCTGAAGCCTCGCCGCTTGGTTGTAAAGGCGATCCGGCTTCCATCCGGAGAAAAGGATCCAAATTCACCGTAGGCCATGGGCAGTCGGAAGGGCAGCCCTCCCTGGGCAGAAACGCGATAGAGTTGATTCACTCGTTTTATTCCAGATGATCGGAGCGAAGAAAAAAGAAGCTCGGCGCCATCCGGCGTCCAGTCAATGAGTCGATCCCTGCCGGGATGGTGCGTCACTCGCGATACGTCGCCTCCCGCGGCCGGAACCACGTACACGTCCGTATTCCCGTCGTAGCTGGCGTTGAAGGCCAACCGGGAACCATCTGGCGAGAAACGCGGAAAGCCTTCTTCCCCGAGAGGCGAGCTCAACCGATGGGCCGTTCCACCCCGCTTGGAAACAACCCAGATATCTCCGGCATAGACGAAACTGATCTGTTGGGCAGAGACATCCGGGTAGCGCAGCATACGGGCGTCGATCCCGGCACCCAGTTGAGAGATGGCGGACAGGCAAAGCCCGCTGAGTAACGTGGGTACAAGGAAGCGCTTCGAACAAGACATGGAAGGGAACCTGGAACCTGAAACCTTCCCTAGTGCGCCATCGAGAAATCGCCGGCCAGCACGTAGGTTCCCCACTGAACCTGAAAGCTTGCCCCATGACCCTTTGGACTCAGGGAAATCACCATGTAGTCCTCGGATTGGCCGGCCTCGGTTTTCTTCAGCGGGAGCTTCGCTACGACCTCACGGGATGAGTCAAGAGCCTGCAGCCACCAGTGGTCATCGTCATCTCTGTAGGCCCGAAGAGGGTAGTCACCTGCCGCCAGCTTGCTGTCGCCAAACTGCAGATCAATCGGCGTCGAGAGGGTGGTGGGCCGATCCGCCCCCAGCCTCCAGGGATTGGCCCGAGGATGCTGGAGCAGCTCGTTGACATCCCGGCCATTCAGATGCGGCGCTGTATAAACAATGGTTATGGTCTGTCCGTGGACCTCCGCTTTGGCCTCACCCGGCTGGTTGCCATGGGCCACAGTCAGGATCAGGGAGCTGATCAGGACGATCATCAAAACGAGAGCTTTCTTCATTTCAACCTCTTTCCTTTGGGGAGGGACAGCTTGAGCCACCCCGGGAATCTTGACGAGCCCCTATTTTGCCACGAACTTCAAAGAGGTTCCACGTTGTTGGCTGGGTTCTAGGTTCTAGAACCTACCCCGACCGAAAACGCAGGCTGAATTCCGCCCCCGGATCCCGGTTCACCACGTCGACACTGGCCCGCATGGCATCGGCCAGCATTTTCACCAGGGCCAGGCCCATCCCGGTGCCGCGTGTGGTCCGGGTCATTTCACCGTCAATCCGATAAAACTTCTGGAAAATCTTCTTGAGCTGGGGCCTGGGAATGCCGGGGCCGAAATCCCGCACCCGGATGAAACACTCCTTTCCCAGCTGACTGATGGTAACCTGGATCTCCTTCCTCTCGGCCTCCTTCGACAACTTGATCGAGTTGTCGATCAGATTGATGAGAATCTGGGTCATGGCATCCCGATCCACGCGGATCCGGGCCGGATCGCCCTCCGCCTTGGTCACAGCTACAAAACCGGCCCTGGTCAGGCGAGCCTCCAGCCCCTGGATGATCTCTTCCACCAGCCCAACCGGGTCTTCCCTCACCAGCTGGACCTTCCATTCGTTCCTTTCCAGCTCCGCCAGCTGCAGCACATTCTGGATGAGACGGCTGAGACGCTCACTCTCGTCATGAATGTAGCGATAGTAGGACTTCCTCTTTTCATCATCTTCCACCCAGCCCTCCACCAGAACCTCCCCGTACATCCGGATCGTGCTGAGCGGGGTTTTCAACTCGTGGCTGACGGCGGAGACGAAGTCCGCCTTCTTCTGGGAAAGGTCCAGTTGAGTCGCTGCCAGCCGGTAGATCACCAGGAGACCACCCACCAGGAGCACGACCAGATAGACACTGAGTAACTGGGCCAGAGTGTGCCCCGGGCCCCGAGGCAGAGAGGCAACCGCCAGGGCAACATTGAATCGGTTGAAAGGGTGGGGGAGTTGTGCACTGTACAGCAGCACAGGCTTCTCTTTCCGACCCGAGGTCAGGCCCTGACTGCTCAGTAATTCATCCTGGTGGAAGAGCAGAAAGGACGCGTTCTCGGGAAGAACCGAACTTCGCATCGCAGGCTCGACGTGTTGGCGCAGAAAGCCTCCCAGGTCGGCAGCAAAGCCCTGTACGTAGCGCCGATCCTGCCACCACACCCGGCGCGAGAAGACAATCCACTGGCCTCCAAAGACTCGTGTCTGAAAAGAATCCACTTCCGCTTCCACATCGAGAATTCCCGGAAACGCTTCCGCAGGGGTGCCTGCGGGCTGGTCGCTCGCTGCTTCCCGCTGTCTGGTCGTCTCCTTTAATTCGGGCGGCTCTGCCGCGGCCTCTTGCAGGCGGTTCTTCTGCTTTTCTCCGGTCTTGGACAGCGCATCGTCGAACTCGGAGTCAAAAATCCGAGCCTGGGTGGGAGAGGCTTTCTGCACTTTCTTGGAGTAACGCTGCTCCGGCGCCGAGGTTTCGCTGGAATACTCGTCCGCCTGACCGCTCAAGTATCTCTGCTCCAGCTTGGCGTCGACATTCGACTCCAGCTGCTGACGGAATTCGCCTGCCTGCTGCTCCGGACTTTGACTCGCTTCCAGGTCATCATCCGCAGCTGCATGAGTCTCCAGCGCAGCGCCGGGACGCTCATTCACGATCAGGGTGGCGAGCCGCGCGTGGAGCGCCTCCCGCTCCGGGCGCCGGGGTACGGTCAGGCCGGGATGCTGCTCTGCATCGGGTAGCAGGGGAGTGTGAAAGCTGCCGTCCGGTTCAATCTGGAAATAGCCCAGAATGCCCGGGATCTCCGACTGCACAGGAAAGGTTGCCAGCGGAGAGAGGTTCAGTCCGGCCTGCTGGGGCAACGGATCATCAGCCACGTGAACGTAGCGGTAACTGCGTATAGGGCCGGCTCTCTTCCGTCTGCAGGTTCCCCAGAAGAGCTTCTCCCACGTTGAGGAGAACACTCTCGGCTGCCCTCCTATAAAAGAAGAAAGACTCCTGTTCCAGGCTTGAGTAAGTCCGCTTGAGCAGCAACCCCAGGGGAATCGCCAGCAGCAGAAAGAAGGCAACAAAGTAGATTCGCAGCTTGGTCATCGGTTGACCTGCAGCTGGTAGCCTTCACCTCGCACCGTCACCAGTAACTCCGGCCGGGCTGGATCGATCTCAATCTTGCGCCGGAGTTTCGTGACGTGGATGTCAACCGTTCGTGTTTCGATGAAATCGACGTTCTTGTAGCCCCACACTTCACGCAGCAGCTCCGGTCGGGACACCGGCCGGTTTTCGTTCAGGCTCAGGTAAAGGAGCATTTCCAGCTCCCGCCGGGTGAAAACAATCTCTTTCCCCCGTCGGGAACCCGTGAGCCGATCCGGATAAACTCGCAGATCCTGGACGCTGAAAGCCTGCATGTCACGGTGAAACTTGCCCGACCTGCGCAGCACTGCTTCCACCCGCGCCAGCAACTGACGCAAAGAAAAGGGCTTGGCCACATAATCATCCGCCCCCAGTCGGAGCCCCTTGATGATGTCTTCTTCGGAGGCCTTGGCAGTGAGCATGATGATGGGCAGACCGCGATCCACTTCTCGAATCTGGTTACAGATGCTGAAACCGTCCACTCCGGGAAGCATGATGTCGAGTATGACCAGATGATGGCCACCGGCCAGGGCTTTCTCCAGGCCGGTTGTGCCGTCGGCCGCCGCATCGACCTCGTAGCCGTTGAAAAGGAAAACATCAGTGAGCCCCGTGCGAATCGGCTCCTCGTCTTCCACCAGTAGGATCCTGGGCTTAGTACTCACTGCCATATTCACATTGTAGTCCGGCTTCAAGGGTTGGTTTCGTAAACCCATTGTAAAAGTTGAGCCCGTTCTTTTTACGAAGCGGAGTCTAATTTTCCTGGTCGGAATGTCGTTAGCTAGGGTGAGCGCGGATTCGGAAAGACCTGGATTCGCAAAAAGGAGAAAATTTATGAGTATTCTAGAAAGATTACGATTCCTGAACAGTTCACCCCGAGCCGGTCTTCTGGCCCTGGCCATCGGCGTGGGGGTCACCCTGATCTGGGTACAGATCCTGGGAGGCGCCTCAACGATCCGCAACCTCTGGCCCTCCGGAAGCACCACCGAGCACATCACAATCGACCCCACTACCGGCGTCAAGTTGAACGCCAAACTTTCGCAGCCCAAGATCGTCCAGGGAAGCGACGGTATTGTCTACCTGGACCTGAAAGTCGTCACACCAGGTGACCCGGATCGCCGCGAGAGCATCCTGCCCACCGACATTCTGGTGGTCCTGGACCGCAGCGGGTCGATGGGCGAAGGTCAAAAGTGGCAATATGCCACTCAGGCAGTCCAATCTCTTCTGGACCGGTTGACCCCTTCCGACCGAATCGCCTTGATCAGCTTTGACAGCTCAGCCCGGCTCGACTCTTCGCTGGCGCCGGCGACACCGCAAAACGTTGCCAGGGTTCGGGCCGTCCTGCAGCGCCTGGCCCCCGGAGCCTCGACCAACCTGGGGGACGCTCTGCTGCTGGCCGAACGAAGTACCGGAGGCCTCTCGGAAGGGCCCCGCAGACGCAGGGTCATGGTCCTCTCGGACGGCCACGCCAATACCGGTATTGTGGAGCCGGCCCAGCTGCAGAAGATTGTCCGGCGGCTGGCCGACAGCGGGTCGGTCGTCTCCACGGTCGGCATGGGCCTGGGATTCAACGAGACGCTGATGGCATCCCTGGCCGACCAAGGGATGGGATCTTTCAGCTACCTGGAGCACCTGGAATCTCTCGGTTCCATTCTGGCTGCAGAATTGAGCGACACCAGACGAGTCTTCGCCGAAGGATCAGAAGTGAAACTGGCCCTTCCTCCAGGAGCCCGGATTGTCGACGTAGCCGGCTATCCCTTCGAAATGAACGGAACCACCGCCGTCATCCGGACAGGGCAGCTTCTGCGCGACAGCACCAAGGGTTTCATGGCGACTCTCCAGATCCCCAGCCAGTCCACGGGGAACCACGAGTTCGGAGCCATCGATCTCTTCTACCGGTCTGGCGGCCGCTCATACCAGCAGACGCTGGCAGGAGGAAACCTCCTCATCGCCTGCGTGGCTCCGGAGCGAAAGGCAGAGGTGGTGGCCTCAATAGACCGCAAGGTCTACCGGGAGGCTTGGATCGAGAACAACTTTGGAGCGCTCATGAAGAAGGTCGGCGACTTCGTGCGTAGCGGTGAGAAGTCCAAAGCTTCCGGGTTGATCGAGAGCTACAAGAGTCGTCTCGAAGAGGCCGCACAGTCGGCCCCCGAGATTGCTCGAGAAGCGGATGCCGAGTTGAAGGAGCTGGAAGCCCAGGTGGATGATGCGTTCGATGGTCCCAACCAGGGATTGAAACAGAACCGCGCCGCCAAGAAGTTTCTCGACGAAGCCCAGAAACGACAGAGAACCATCGTCAAGCAGTAGAAAAAGGAGGAAGACAAATGCCTATACTCAACCGTGTCAAGCGACTCTTTCAAGCCGATGTTCACGCCATCCTGGACGTCATCGAAGAACCGGAGGCCGTGCTCAAACAGGCCATCCGTGAAATGCAGGAGAGTCTGGATCAGAAGCAGGGACAGCTGGCCAGAAGCGGTCGCATGCTGGACGCTCTTCGAAACAATCAGACCAGACTGGAAGGCGAGCTCGCGAAAGCTCTGAAAGACCTGGAGCTGTGCTTGAAGAATGGACCCGAGGAACTGTCGCGCAAGACGATTGCACGCAAGCTCGGCCTTCTCAAGCACCTGTGCGTCCTTGAACAGCGCATCCTTGAGTTCGAGAAGCTGCGCAATGAGCAGCGCAGTGCCATCGAGATCCAGCAATCTCAACTCGAGTCCATTCTCGAGAAGTCCAGGATTTTCGTGCCTGAGGTATCCGAGGAGGACTCTCCCTACACCGTAGCGGAATCCATCCTGACGACGCGTGAATACCAGAGAACGTCTCCCTTTGCGGCCCACTCCGGGAACACCCTCCACGTCAGCGAGGAGGAAATCGAACTGGAGTGGATGCAAATGCAGGCGGCTGGCCAGAAAGGAGAAAAGAAATGAAACACCCTACCCTCTTCGGCGGCATCGTGTTTGCTTTCCTGTCGGCCGTGTTCGCAGCGCCCCTCTGGTGGGGACTGTCGCTTGTCTTTCCGTTCGGAACGGCTCTACGGCTGGTCGCTGCGGCTCCTCCTTTGCCTATCTGGTCTACCTGGTGCGAGCTCGCCGCAGCCGAATCGGCACGGTGACTCAGGTTGCCGTCAACCTCATTCTGGGCGTCGTACTGTGCATTTTCCCGGCCAGCACGAGCGCGGTTGTCTTCTCTCTGACCCTCCTCCTTGCCCTCAATCGCGCACTGCTCTTCCAGAAGAGCCTGTTCTCGGCTGCCCTGGATGGCCTTGTGGCCCTGGGCGGCTTGATGTTTGCCGCTTATCTGGTCAACACAACAGGCAGCATTCCCACGGCCATCTGGGGCTTTTTGCTCATACAGGCGCCGTTCGTCCTGATTCCGCCGAAAGCCGTCTCCTCTCTGGAATCGGAAAGATCGGACGACGCCGACCCGTTTGTGCGCAGTCAGCGCCAGGCGGAGGCGGCCCTGGAAAGATTGATCCAGCCCTGAGAAGAGCCAGACTGGGCCGGCTGGTGCCGGTCCGGTCTGGCGTTCCAAGTTCCAAGTTCGCAGCAAACTCCATGACTCTTGTAACCCGGGCGCGCTACAATATGGGCAGAACACAAGGAGTCGAACCAGTTGAGCAGAAAAGTCCTGTTTGTCTTTGTCCTTTTGACGGTTCCATCCCGCTTGGCCCTGGCGGGGGAGGTAATGGCCGCCTGGTTTGAAACGAAAGACTTCTCCGACAATGAAACTCATCGGGGGGTCATGTATTTCGGCCCAAAGATGCTACGCTTGGACCCGGAACGTCAGAGAGACATGAATGCTTCGGTGATTTTCCGGGGAGATCGTCAGCACCTGGTGGTCCTCGACCACAACAAGAAGTCCTACTTCATCCTGGACGATCAAGTGATCGGCCGGGTGAGCGGCCAGCTCGGGCCCATGATGGCCCAGATGGAGGCTCAGCTCGCGAAGCTGCCGCCAGAACAGCGCGAGATGGCGAGACGCATGATGGAGAGCCGCATGCCTGGGACCGCGACCGGTGCCGACAAGGAGCAGATCCCCCATCGCGTCGAGGCACGACCGGAAACGAAGGAAATCAACGGCTATTCCTGCCAGCTTTTTGAAGTGTTTCGGGGAAGGAAAAAGGTGAGTTCGGTCTGGTCGACCAGAGAAGTGGACTATAAGAACCTGACGAACCTCTTTTTGGAGTTGAACAGTTTCAGCCGGAAAATCCGGCAAAGCGCCAGATTCGCTAATTTCGAGACGGGAGCCGACTTTCTGGGATTCGACGGGCTGGAGGGCTTCCCCATCCTGGTGGAGACCTTTGAAGACGGCAACCTCGTTCAGAGGACGAGCTTTACCAAAGTGGGTGCCAGCGGGAAGGCGATCAGCTTTGAACCGGACCCGGGTTACAAGCCCCAGAACCCCGGGGGCAAGAACTAGGAAGTAGTGGCAGATACAAAGCGACGACCAAAAAGAAAGCCTGCGGGAGATGGGATCAGAGAGACCCGCAACTTCTGTGTGACCAGCGTCGACGAAGGCGTCCGTGAAGCCGGACCCGATGCGATTGCCGTGGAAGAGCCCCTGGAAATTCGCCTCGTCTTTCACGAGAACGGCGAACTCGTAGATCAGAGTATTTCCATCACCATGCGAACCCCGGGAAACGACCTGGAACTCGCACTGGGCTTTCTTTTCACGGAGTCCATCATTCAAAGCTACGATCAGATCGAGTCGGCCGCACCGGCTACTGCCCGGCTCGAGTGCAATGTCGTCAGAATTCAATTGAAGCCGAATACCCGCTTTGATGCGAAACTGCTGCAGAGGAACTTCTACACCACCTCCAGTTGTGGAGTGTGTGCCAAGAGTTCGCTGGAGGCGCTTCGGGTCAGTGGCGTGTCGCGGATCGAGCCGAACAGCTTTCGCGTTTCGGCAGACATCGTTCGCTCTCTTCCCGACAAGCTGCGTCAGGCTCAGTCGGTCTTTGCCAGCACCGGGGGACTCCATGCCGCCGGGCTGTTCGGCCCCAGAGGAAAACTGCTCCTGGTGCGAGAGGACGTGGGCCGCCACAACGCGGTGGACAAGCTGGTTGGAGAGTGGCTGTGCTCCGGTCAAGCACCCGTGACCGGAAAGATTCTGCTCGTCAGCGGTCGCACCAGCTTCGAGATCGTCCAGAAGACTCTTCGGTTGGGGGCTCCCATTCTGGCCGCAGTCAGTGCTCCCTCCAGCCTGGCGATTCAACTGGCCGAGGAGTTCGGTCTCACACTGCTGGGCTTCCTCCGCGGATCGAGGTTCAATATTTACAACGGGGCGGAACGGATTCGTCTCTTCTAGGTTTCTTTCAGTCCCGGACCTTTAAACGGACATCCTGGATGATGATGGGCACGATCGGCGTCTCACCCCGCGTAGGAATCTGAGAGATCCCATCCACAGTCTCTATCCCCTGGACGACCTGGCCAAAGACTGTGTAGCTTTCGTCCAGAGCAGGGGTGGGGGCCAGGACGATGAAAAAGGAATCGACCCCGCTGGCCGGATCTTCACCGCGGGCCATGGAGACAATTCCCCGAACGTGCTTTCTCTTGTTGAATTCGGGTTGCAGGGATCTCACGTGGCGGGCGTGTTCACGTGGCACCGGCTCCTTTCTGGTTCGAATGGAGCCCCCCTGGATCACAAAATCCGGGACCACCCGATGGAACCTGGTCCCGGTGTACAGGCCCAGCTCAGAGAAGCGCAGAAACTGACGTACATGCTCAGGAGCATCCTCCGGAAAAAACCCGATTTCGATCTCCCCCAGTTCCGTTCCCAGAACAACCGTGTAGTTGGCCAGCTGGTCCGCCGGAGTATCGGCAAACGGCACCCTGGGCGGCGGGGGACGATCTCGCTCATGGGTGGCTGTGATCTGGACCCGTTCGATCAGTCTCTTTTGCCCGTCAGTCGGTAGATTCGAGATCGTCTCCAGGACCCCAAAACCCTCAACAATCCTTCCGAAGACCGTATAGTTGCCGTCCAGTTGTGGCTGGTCACTCACACAGATGAAAAACTGCGAGCCGGCGCTGTCCGGATTCCCCGGGACCAGCACCGACGAGACCGTTCCCCGCAGATGCGACCACTCGCTGAACTCCTGTTCCAGTTCCATGAGTCCACCCGTTCCGTAGCGATCACGATTGGCAGGATCCCGGGTTAGAGGGTCTCCCCCCTGGATAATCGCCAAAGGGATCGCCGCATGAAAAGTCGTGTCCACATAGAACCCGGCTCGGATCCGCTCTAGAAACTTGTTGACATGGTTGGGGGCAACTGCCGGAAACACTTCCATAATCAGGACCCCGTGAGTTGTCTCCAGCACCACTTGTTTCTCTGCCGGCGCGGGAGTCTGCCCGCCTGCGAGAGAGCCGCAGAGAAGTGAGAACAGAAGTACAACCCGTGTTCTGAGCACTGGAGCCATGAGCTCGATTATTCTGAGTCCATTTACGAAAATCAACCGGGCCTTTGCCCGCGGCGTGTGAACTGTTACAAAGAAGGGATGGCCAGGAGTTCCACCAACGAAATGAGCACATATAAGTGATGCAGGCTTGCAATCAGGGTGGCAAGGTGCTCCATTCATACCTCATTCGACTGGCCTTGATTGTAGCGCTTGGTGTTGGCTCAACACGAGTAGCTGCTGTGTTCGGCCAGGCTGCCGACCCGTTGAATTCGTCGAAGGTGCTGAAGCTGACGACCTTCGCCACGTATTCTTCAGCCACTGTGCCGGAAAGCACGATCGATCTTACACATCCCAAGGATGGATCGGGACGAATCTTTGTCAGCACCAATCAAGGTAAGATCCATGCCTTCTCGTCCAGCGGAACCTCTCTGGGAACGTTCCTGGATTTCAATAAGGCTGGAGTGCCGGACTTTGATAGCTCTCTCGGTTTCACAACAAGGGGGCTGTCGTACATAGCCTTTCATCCGGATTACGGCACAGCCGGTGCCCCCGGCGAAGGCAAGCTTTACACCTTCTATAAAACGAACCTACCGGGAGTCCGCAGCCCCGACTATAGTGGAGCTGAGCTTCCAACAAGGCCAGGTGACGTGCTCTCCCAGTATGCCATCGTGGAATGGACCGTCGATGCAGAAAATCCCAACCGAATCGACACGACTTCGCGGCGCGAGGTGATTCGGTTTGAGTTCAGTGGTGAGGCCGAGGACACCCACTCGGTCGGCGAGATCAGCTTCAATCCGCTCGCCATGCCGGGTCAGGCCGACTACGGGAACCTTTATTTATGGGAATTATATACAATAGTAGCCAAGACAAACTTAATGGATTGATTTCTTGGCCTTTCGGACTCCCATCCCTTGAACCACTGCACTAGCTAAAGCATCTGGGGAAAGGTCCCCTTTAAGTTCTGTTGATGGTTTGAAGAAGTCCGGCATTATTTTTAACCTGTCATCAAGTGGGCCGAACCGTTTCTCGTATAGATGTTTGAATTCCTCAATGCTGTCGGCCAATTTCAGCATGGTCAGAACTTCTTGCCGTTGTTGTCTGAGTTTGTCAAGACCATATCCCTTGGTCAAAAACTGATGGAACTTTTGTTTTCGGCTTCCCTTTGCATTAATCTGTGGGTTTAAACGCTGAAGTTCCTTCAGAACCTCTCCGTTCTCTAGCGGCCTATAGACGTACTTGTTGGTAAAGTTTCCGAAGTGTTGCGGCTTGTTAATTACCATACCGCCGCGAACACGTTCCACGTATGGATCAGAGCCGTAGATGTGATTGAGTGTAACGTAGTAATCGTCGGGAAACTCCTTCTCCCATTCGCGCTTTTCGGTCTCAATATAGGCTTGGACAAGTAACCGCAGGGCTTCTGGATCCCGCTCTGTCTGGTATCCAGTAGCCTCATCGATCAGTGCGATGATGCCGACGTCTGCCAAAGCGTTGACAATGGCCTGCGCCTGCCGTGCCATGGGCTCTTGCTGTTTGGAGAGCTTTCCGGTCTCATTTGCACGCACAACTGCTTTGCAGATGCCGACTAGAACCTCTGCTTCGTATCCGTGGGCTGGATCCGACCCAAAGGCATTGAAAACAATAGGGTTTTCGACCGTCATGCGTAACTTATGGGAATTATATACAATAGTAGCCAAAAAGCCCTTGACGCCCTATTTTGAGGTGGTACAATAGTAGCCATATCAAGGAGGGAGACAATGACAAAGCAAACGAAAAAAGGGCCAGGGAAAGCATACCGAAAAGGAATCACTCTGATTCAGTTGCAAGAGATGTTCCCCAATGATGACGTTTCCAAGCAATGGTTCATTCAAAAGAGATGGCCCAATGGAATCGCTTGCATCAAGTGCGGATCTCTGAGAGTAAGTGAAGTCAAGCATCCTACCATGGATTACCGCTGCAAGGATTGTCGGAAGCATTTCAGCCCAAAGTCTGGAACCATCATGGAAGGGTCAAACTTGGGCTATAAAAAATGGGCCATGGCCATTTACCTGTTTACCGTAGGAATCAAAGGAACCTCCAGTATGAGGCTCCATCGGGATCTTGGCATCACTCAAAAAACGGCATGGTTCATGGGACATCGGCTACGTTACGCTTGGAGTGACAAAACGGCTTCCTTTGCTGGCCCGATAGAGGTCGATGAAACCTACATTGGTGGTAGAGAGAAAAACAAGCATTCCAACAAAAAACGGAATGCAGGACGTGGTCCTTCGGGAAAGATCGCTGTTGTTGGCATCAAGGACCGCCAGACCAATCAGGTTGCAGCCTCAGTAGCCAAGGCCACAGACAAGGGAACCTTGCATAGCATCATCCATGATCAGATTGAATCAGGGGCCAAGATTTACACAGATGATCATCGCTCTTATGAGGGTTTATTGAACCGTCAAAGCGTCAAGCATTCCGTGGGAGAATATGTTAAAGGGATGGCGCACACCAATGGAGTCGAGTCCTTTTGGGCCTTGTTGAAGAGGGGCTATTACGGGACTTATCACAAGATGAGCCCCGCCCATCTTCACCGTTATGTTGCCGAGTTTGAAGGTCTTCACAATACCCGCCGATTGAATACTATTGAGCAAATGGTGATGATTGCCGAAGGGATGGATAAAAAACAGTTGAGATATAAGGATTTGGTGAAATAACAATGGCGAAAGAAACTCGCGAGAAAATTGCATCTGGCAAACCTAGTCGCTTGGAACCGTCAGGAATGATCAAGGCAACACACAAGGGTATCCTACCTATCGGTGGTCTTCAGCTTGAGGCCTACGTTTTAGAGGATGGCCGGAGGGTCTTCCACAAGCGGGGTATGGCAAAGGCCATGGGCCTAAAATCGGAAGGCGGTAACGCCTTCATGAAGACCTTACGTCGAAAATCCCTTGGATCCGAAATAGATGATAAGTTACGCATGACGGTCGAAAACCCTATTGTTTTCAATGCCTTTGGGTCGGATCCAGCCCACGGATACGAAGCAGAGGTTCTAGTCGGCATCTGCAAAGCAGTTGTGCGTGCAAATGAGACCGGAAAGCTCTCCAAACAGCAAGAGCCCATGGCACGGCAGGCGCAGGCCATTGTCAACGCTTTGGCAGACGTCGGCATCATCGCACTGATCGATGAGGCTACTGGATACCAGACAGAGCGGGATCCAGAAGCCCTGCGGTTACTTGTCCAAGCCTATATTGAGACCGAAAAGCGCGAATGGGAGAAGGAGTTTCCCGACGATTACTACGTTACACTCAATCACATCTACGGCTCTGATCCATACGTGGAACGTGTTCGCGGCGGTATGGTAATTAACAAGCCGCAACACTTCGGAAACTTTACCAACAAGTACGTCTATAGGCCGCTAGAGAACGGAGAGGTTCTGAAGGAACTTCAGCGTTTAAACCCACAGATTAATGCAAAGGGAAGCCGAAAACAAAAGTTCCATCAGTTTTTGACCAAGGGATATGGTCTTGACAAACTCAGACAACAACGGCAAGAAGTTCTGACCATGCTGAAATTGGCCGACAGCATTGAGGAATTCAAACATCTATACGAGAAACGGTTCGGCCCACTTGATGACAGGTTAAAAATAATGCCGGACTTCTTCAAACCATCAACAGAACTTAAAGGGGACCTTTCCCCAGATGCTTTAGCTAGTGCAGTGGTTCAAGGGATGGGAGTCCGAAAGGCCAAGAAATCAATCCATTAAGTTTGTCTTGGCTACTATTGTATATAATTCCCAAACTTATCATCTATTTCGGATCCAAGGGATTTTCGACGTAAGGTCTTCATGAAGGCGTTACCGCCTTCCGATTTTAGGCCCATGGCCTTTGCCATACCCCGCTTGTGGAAGACCCTCCGGCCATCCTCTAAAACGTAGGCCTCAAGCTGAAGACCACCGATAGGTAGGATACCCTTGTGTGTTGCCTTGATCATTCCTGACGGTTCCAAGCGACTAGGTTTGCCAGATGCAATTTTCTCGCGAGTTTCTTTCGCCATTGTTATTTCACCAAATCCTTATATCTCTGTTCAACGACAACTATTTTTGACCGGGGCGACGACGATATTTGCCCACTGAAGTTGATCGTTTGTCGAGTCGGTTTTGGCTCTCCTTTCTTGGGGTTTGAGAAGGGTTTCTGTTTCTCTCCTGCTTTCCGAGCGTGGGGGTGGAGTGAGGGCGTAGCCCGAACGGAGTTCCCACGCTTCGCGACGTTCTGATAAGCCCATCGAAAGGGCTCCTGGTTGAGTTGTACGGCCCCACCCCTTGACCCGTTTGTCTGTATGGCCAGGAGAAGGGGCTTCGCGTGACATTTTGTTCTGTCAACAGCCGAGCGGGAGTCAACTGGCCTCCTTTTGGGTTCGCTTCTTGGCCGCTTCCATTCGGTAGCTGGAAACGTTCAATTCCAGGATCACACTGTGATGAACCACCCGATCGATAGCCGCGGCCGTCGTCAGTGGATCCTTGAAGATCTTCTCCCAGTTCGAGAAGACCAGATTGCTGGTCAGTAGGATGCTGCGTCGTTCGTAGCGATGAGACAAAAGCGTGAACAGAATCTCCATTTCTTGCCGGTTCTGTTGCACGTAGCCAATGTCGTCAATGATCAGCGCCTCGAATCGATCGAGCTTCTTGAGTTCCTTTTCCAGGGTCAGCTCGAGCTTGGCTCGAAGCAGCCGTTGCACCAGCAGCGCACAGGTGGAGAACAACACTCGGCGATCCTGCAAGATGAGCTCCTGCCCTAAGGCGCAAACCAAGTGAGTCTTCCCGCTTCCCGGATTGCCGAAGACCAATAGGTTTTCAGATCGATCCAGAAAGTCTCCCTCCAGAAGCGCGGACAATTGGCGATCCACATTTTGTGGAAGCCGAGAACGATCTAGTGCCGTCAGGCTCTTGTCCCAGGGAAGCTTGGACTGCCGTCGCAGCCGTTGGATTCGGCGTTCCCGGCGGTCAGCCACCTCCAACTCGGACAACGCCAGCAGATACTGAGGATAAGACCAACTTTCCTTCGAAGCCAAAGTGGCTTGCGAGCTGTGATGCTCTCGAAACGTCGGTAGGCGCAGTTCCACCAGAGACTGGCTTAGTCGTTGCAGATTTCCTCCACTCATGGCCTCACCTCCGACTCCCGTGTACTGAGCAATCGGTCGTAGACATGGATATCGACTTCAGGGACCTGGACTTCCCAGGCTGGGCTCGCCGGCTCAAGCAAGGCCTCTTTCAGAACTTGAAGTCGCACTCGGCACCCCCTTTCAATCAGCTTCTTCAGTGCCTGTCCGACTCGCTGCTCCCCCTCCTTCGCTGCCAACTCCAGGATTCCCAGATACTGACGGTCGGCTGTCCCAGGGCAATCCTCTCGCAGTTCATCGTAGGCGACTCGAAACAGCACACCGGGGAACAGGTCTTCCCGCCAGCGGTAACGTGCAAAGGCTCCCGGCTTGCGCACCAAAGAGTGGATTACGTGCCGGTAATCGATCCGATGCTTGCCCTCGCCTCGCAGTCGAGGCATCTGGGCTACCACCTGGCTGGCATACCGCACCTCCAAGTGATCCGCCCACATCCGAACCTCCACCCGCTCTCGGATCAAGCGGCTGTCGACCGAGTAGGTGTTGTTACGGACTCGGATGGTTGAACTTGGCGAGACCTTCACTCGATAGCTAACGAAGTCCTCCAGTCGACGATTCGGTAACGGCGCCATCACCTCCAGTTCTTCCTGAAGTCGCCTCTGCCGTCCTGCATTCCGGCGCTCGATGATTCTCTGGATGAATCGCTCGTAGTCGTTCCGCTCCAGAAAATCTCGGCTTCCTCTCAACAGCAGCTCTTGTTCGATGGCTCGCTTGAGCCGGTGATGGGATTGCTCGACATCTCCGTTTTCGTGAGCCTTCCCCGCCTGGGTCCGGCTCCACTTCATGCCGTAATGATCCAGTAATATCTGATAGCGACGCGTGAATACTCCTTTCTTGAGATTGTCGACGGCAGCCGACAAACGATCCGTTCGATGTTCTTGAGGAACTGCTCCCAGCTCCCATATCGCGTTCTGGACTCCCAGCGTCAGGCTCTCAAATGACTCACTGAAGCACAGCGTTGTCGTTTCCCAGTTCGAATAAGTTAGAACGAAGTGATAGAGCAGATGAGGAAACGGTTGCCCTGCGATCGTCACTCCCAGGCTGTTCATAAAGGTGAAGTCGGACTGGGCTTGATGCCCCGGCTCGTGACGCTGCGGAAACATCACTTCCTTCAGCTCACCGTTGCGGGCTCTCCACTGTTTGATGTGCCGCTGCAGCGTTCGTAACTGGCCTTCTTCGAACTTCCCTTCATGAACCCGATTCAGATGATCGAAGACGGTCGTCGCCTCCACCGTCGGAGATCGTTTCAGAATCCCTTCCACTTCCGGCCACACCCATTCGTAGGGGTCCGGTCGGGTTCTCCAGGTCCTCTCCGGCCGACACTCGCTCGGTAGCTTCCCAGACTTCAGATACCTTCGTGCCGTATTCCGCGCCATGCCTGCTTTCGCAGCGGCCATCGTCAACGTCTTTTCCTTTTTCCGCAATTTCATCAGTCTCCTGATCTGCTGGTCTGTAACCATGCTTTCCATGGTCCAAATCAGCTCTGAAAAAGCGGGCAATTCTAATTGTCGCCGTGGAAAATTCTACTCGTCGTTGATCAGAGGAGCCAGAAGCGTCATATCCCTTATCTCAAGATCGGTCGGCTCATCAGGTACTCCGGTGAAGAAGTTCGGTTATACTTGGACTCTTGCAGGGTTTCTGTCTCGGAAAGGAGGCAGAAATGAGCGTTTTAAAAGAGGAGGTGCTGACTACTACGAATTTACTTACAGGGGTCAGCGCGTCAGAGAAAGCACCGGGTTGACGAACAAGACAGCCATTTCGAGAGCTGAGACTCTCAGGAAGGCTGATCTGCTGGAGGACCGGGCACCTCAGAGAAAACCCGGTTGGGAAGGTCGAGTTCCTCGGCGAGGGACCCGGCTCGATGCGGATCCTTTCTTTTGACGAAGAGGCTTTTGTACCTGGCCCATTGCCCGCAATTGTAGGAAGAAACACTCCCGTAAGTTGTTGATTCTAAAGTGCGGAGGAGTGGCCGAGTGGCTGAAGGCGGCGGTCTTGAAAACCGTTGTACCCGAGAGGGTACCGTGGGTTCGAATCCTACCTCCTCCGCCATATATATTATATAAATAATTTATAATACAGAGTTTAATGAATCTACACAAAATCAATCCCACTAATATAGCCCACAGCTTTGCGCTGCTAGTCGGTGTCCATGGGCCGGCCCGGCCAGTGACGCAGCCGACCATGGATTAAAACGCCCCCCCCCGGTAGGTCGGACGCGAATAGCCTTCTAGCCAAGGGAACATAGGAGAATAAGCCATGCAGTCTAAGCGCGGCGAGTTGGTTCCCGTTGCCGAAGCCTTGGCTGATCTGCCCGGGCCGGTGACGGCGGGGACCGCCGTTTTGCTCCAGGCTCGCCACCACTTCACCCAAGCCGATCAGGTGCACCAGCTTGTTTCGGCGAGCGTCACCGATGAATCGTGACCTTATCTCCGCTTAGCAGTGTCGTTTCGCCCTTTGCGATTTCAATATCTCGCCACTCTATGTTGACCGTGACTGCTTTGGATTTACTCAATTGCTTCCCTCCCCTCATCCAGGTCCGCACTAAACTCTCGGCGTCGAGCGAATTCGCCGCGTGATCTTGATCCACAACAGAGATCCCATCGCGTACGCTCCCTCGACGCCCCCGGCTGGGATACCCACCGAGCAGAACTCCTCTACATTCCTCAAGTCCTGCTGAGTCTTCCCGCTGACGGGACCACACTTCGGTGAACGACCTGAAAATGGATCTTGAGCCCTGGCTGGCGCGACGAGCAAGCAAGCCGAGAACAGCGGCAGCAATCGCACCACGGCACAGCGGAAGTCTTTTCATGCCACCAAAGTTTACCACGGAGACTCTCCGTTCCAATCGGAACCCGGAACGCCTCCGGGATTTCTTCGAGTTTTTGCAGCGCTGGCCGAGAGCACGCGGAAGGACATCGCAGCCCTGAATGAACGCATGGCCAAGGTTGAAGGCTTGTTCGAGGGCTTCACAAAATCCTCGCCGCAATCCACGCCGCAAGTAAACCCCACGGCTTTTTATGGGAATTATACAGATAACTTGACGCCCGCACCTCGCTCACCCTAATATCCCCCAAGCAAACCTAGGGCAGAGTCCGCCCTTTTGTGCGCCGGGAAAAGGCGAACCCCGGCCAAGCAGCAACTCGACCGGGGTTCTTACCGCGCAAAGAGGTATGGCTACCGACGCGGCGGGTGAAATTCTACAGATCCGGCCGGATTTTTCGCAATCCTCTATGCGCCTCACACACTTGGAGGTGTGACATGAGACGACTGCTTGTTCTCACGGTGGCTCTGCTGGCCACGTCCGGCGTGATCGCTCAGGAATTATCGGAAGACCAATATTGGGAGACTGTTTTTCGTTTGGTCGATGATCACATCCTGATGGATCATGCGGGCGTCTTTTCGGACTCAATCGACGCGGCGCATTCTGAGTGGCTTATTGCGAATCACGAAATTCTCGGCGGCAATGCGCCGGGGGGATTTTATGCAAGGCCACCTGGAAGCGAATGGCTGGAGAGAATGAAGCGCTTGCGGGATGCTGATCTCGGGGCGGTCGTCCGCGGCGAACGCACTTTCCCAATACGGCTGTATT
The DNA here is from genome assembly GCA_965248635.1 of Acidobacteriota bacterium. Taxonomy (GTDB): domain Bacteria; phylum Acidobacteriota; class UBA6911; order RPQK01; family CBDAPI01; genus CBDAPI01. The sequence continues at coordinate 4,180,650 of OZ252114.1, forward strand.
GTATCGACATCCCGCCATTGGTACTGCGAGACAGCATCTGCGGCTCCGAGCTTTGGCCGCTGTACGCGAGTTGGGACAACGTGACTGCGGTGGAAGGCATTGTTGCCGCCTTCCAATTGGCCAGAGTCTGCCGAGACTCGCCAGAAGCGTGCGAACCGTATTTGGACGACTGATGGTCAAGTGTCGCGAATGCAAGGCGAGGATCTCGCGTAGCGCCAAAGCCTGCCCTCAGTGCGGCGTCAAGAATCCGGCGAAGGGAAAAGTTCAGCACGGTCTTGACGAAACCGGCAACGCCTTCATGAAGGTTGGCTGCCTGATCATAGTGCTTGGTCTGCTCGCACTGTTAGTGCTCGGCATGGCAATCAGCTAGAATCGGTTTCTGAGAAGCGAAACGCCAGTGTTCGTAGCGCCGGCGTTTCAAGGGTCTCTTTACACGGAGGCTATGGATGCCTGCTGTCAGGATGCTTGGAGAGGCTGACTTCCCACATCGAAGTAACGACTCTGCCAGGCATTTCGTCTAGATACCGCTTGTATCGAGGTGCCCCCGACTTCGTATACACCAGCCTGCCTTCGTCTACTCCTAAAACCGGGACCACCTCACTGGTCAGGGGCAGGTCAGAAGGAGCTGCATTATGAAACCAACACAGACTCTTCTTTTGCTACTTTTCCCATTCTTTTTCTTGATCTCCTGTAGATCCTCCGAGACTATATTTGAACAACAACCTTCAGAAATCGCTGAAGTAACTCAGGAGCCCTCTACTGGTATTCCAGTAGCGTACGAAATAATCGATACTGAAGATCTAAGTCATAAGGCAATGGTTCAAAGACCTCTGTCTTCATATACGTGGCACGAGCTGACAAGACTGCCTATGGATAAGAAGATAGCGTATCGAGTTTTAGTTTCTCCAGATATCAAGGCAAACCAAATAAAACCAACCATTGAGAAGGCGATCTCAGTCATTACCTCGGAAGACCCTGACATTGATGAGATCATCTTATGGCTCTATAGCGACAAGGAGTTGGTAAGAGGGAGCTACGATGTAGCGATGGCAACCTGGGCACCTGGAGGAATATTGGGAAACGTAGATGCCAACATTGCCCAAAGCAACGATAGGACAGGGTACGAGCTATCAATTGAAGTCACACACAACCTGGAGGAATACCTAGAACAACGAGGGCGATCAGACGAGCGATTTGGCTTCACGGAGGAACAGAGGAGGCAGATTTTCAAGGAAATTGTTGCAGCAGAAGATAGGGCTACAGCTGCTGCAGAGAGAATATATCCGATGGATGTATTTGACCCCAACTATAAGCCAGAGAACATCGGTAAACACTTTGAGAAGAGTGATGAATTTTCAGAGACATACAGAGCCAAGGTGAGAGAGAAATATGGAATTAGTGAAGAAATACAGAAGCAAATTTCCGTGGAGGGACTTACGGAAAGGTGGCCCATGGAGACTAAGGGACGTTGTTGAAAGAGGTGGACCCCATTGGCTGGACCACTCGGCGGCATTTCTAAGGTGGACTCCGTAGTTCTTGTTGCCGCCAGTCAGGGAAATTCTGAGAGGGGATGAGCCCGAGGGCGAGGCCCCTCTCAGAATTTTTGTCCAAGCCAGTGTACACCTCTTCGGGCGTCGCTCCGTTGTGTGCCGAGTGAGGTCTCTGGCTGTTGTATAGATTGATCCAGTGGCCGATCCCTCGGCGGGCCTCCGACCCGGTTTCGAAAGCGTTCAGATAAACGCATTCGTACTTGAGTGAACGCCACAGCCGCTCGATGAAGATGTTGTCCATCCAGCGGCCCCGGCCGTCCATCGAGATACGCACCCCGGCCTCTTTGAGTAGTCCCGTGAACTCCGCACTGGTGAACTGACTCCCCTGGTCGGTATTGAAGATCTCCGGGGGATCGTACCTGTTGAGCGCCTCCTCGAGTGCCTCGCAACAAGAGAACGGCTCCAGCGTGTTCGACAGCCTCCAGGACAGAACCCGGCGGCTGTACCAGTCCATGATCGCCACCAGGTACAAAAAACCTCGACGCATCGGGATGTAGGTGTTCAACGACAACTATTTTTGACCGGGGCGACGACGATATTTGCCCACTGAAGTTGATCGTTTGTCGAGTCGGTTTTGGCTCTCCTTTCTTGGGGTTTGAGAAGGGTTTCTGTTTCTCTCCTGCTTTCCGAGCGTGGGGGTGGAGTGAGGGCGTAGCCCGAACGGAGTTCCCACGCTTCGCGACGTTCTGATAAGCCCATCGAAAGGGCTCCTGGTTGAGTTGTACGGCCCCACCCCTTGACCCGTTTGTCTGTATGGCCAGGAGAAGGGGCTTCGCGTGACATTTTGTTCTGTCAACAGCCGAGCGGGAGTCAACTGGCCTCCTTTTGGGTTCGCTTCTTGGCCGCTTCCATTCGGTAGCTGGAAACGTTCAATTCCAGGATCACACTGTGATGAACCACCCGATCGATAGCCGCGGCCGTCGTCAGTGGATCCTTGAAGATCTTCTCCCAGTTCGAGAAGACCAGATTGCTGGTCAGTAGGATGCTGCGTCGTTCGTAGCGATGAGACAAAAGCGTGAACAGAATCTCCATTTCTTGCCGGTTCTGTTGCACGTAGCCAATGTCGTCAATGATCAGCGCCTCGAATCGATCGAGCTTCTTGAGTTCCTTTTCCAGGGTCAGCTCGAGCTTGGCTCGAAGCAGCCGTTGCACCAGCAGCGCACAGGTGGAGAACAACACTCGGCGATCCTGCAAGATGAGCTCCTGCCCTAAGGCGCAAACCAAGTGAGTCTTCCCGCTTCCCGGATTGCCGAAGACCAATAGGTTTTCAGATCGATCCAGAAAGTCTCCCTCCAGAAGCGCGGACAATTGGCGATCCACATTTTGTGGAAGCCGAGAACGATCTAGTGCCGTCAGGCTCTTGTCCCAGGGAAGCTTGGACTGCCGTCGCAGCCGTTGGATTCGGCGTTCCCGGCGGTCAGCCACCTCCAACTCGGACAACGCCAGCAGATACTGAGGATAAGACCAACTTTCCTTCGAAGCCAAAGTGGCTTGCGAGCTGTGATGCTCTCGAAACGTCGGTAGGCGCAGTTCCACCAGAGACTGGCTTAGTCGTTGCAGATTTCCTCCACTCATGGCCTCACCTCCGACTCCCGTGTACTGAGCAATCGGTCGTAGACATGGATATCGACTTCAGGGACCTGGACTTCCCAGGCTGGGCTCGCCGGCTCAAGCAAGGCCTCTTTCAGAACTTGAAGTCGCACTCGGCACCCCCTTTCAATCAGCTTCTTCAGTGCCTGTCCGACTCGCTGCTCCCCCTCCTTCGCTGCCAACTCCAGGATTCCCAGATACTGACGGTCGGCTGTCCCAGGGCAATCCTCTCGCAGTTCATCGTAGGCGACTCGAAACAGCACACCGGGGAACAGGTCTTCCCGCCAGCGGTAACGTGCAAAGGCTCCCGGCTTGCGCACCAAAGAGTGGATTACGTGCCGGTAATCGATCCGATGCTTGCCCTCGCCTCGCAGTCGAGGCATCTGGGCTACCACCTGGCTGGCATACCGCACCTCCAAGTGATCCGCCCACATCCGAACCTCCACCCGCTCTCGGATCAAGCGGCTGTCGACCGAGTAGGTGTTGTTACGGACTCGGATGGTTGAACTTGGCGAGACCTTCACTCGATAGCTAACGAAGTCCTCCAGTCGACGATTCGGTAACGGCGCCATCACCTCCAGTTCTTCCTGAAGTCGCCTCTGCCGTCCTGCATTCCGGCGCTCGATGATTCTCTGGATGAATCGCTCGTAGTCGTTCCGCTCCAGAAAATCTCGGCTTCCTCTCAACAGCAGCTCTTGTTCGATGGCTCGCTTGAGCCGGTGATGGGATTGCTCGACATCTCCGTTTTCGTGAGCCTTCCCCGCCTGGGTCCGGCTCCACTTCATGCCGTAATGATCCAGTAATATCTGATAGCGACGCGTGAATACTCCTTTCTTGAGATTGTCGACGGCAGCCGACAAACGATCCGTTCGATGTTCTTGAGGAACTGCTCCCAGCTCCCATATCGCGTTCTGGACTCCCAGCGTCAGGCTCTCAAATGACTCACTGAAGCACAGCGTTGTCGTTTCCCAGTTCGAATAAGTTAGAACGAAGTGATAGAGCAGATGAGGAAACGGTTGCCCTGCGATCGTCACTCCCAGGCTGTTCATAAAGGTGAAGTCGGACTGGGCTTGATGCCCCGGCTCGTGACGCTGCGGAAACATCACTTCCTTCAGCTCACCGTTGCGGGCTCTCCACTGTTTGATGTGCCGCTGCAGCGTTCGTAACTGGCCTTCTTCGAACTTCCCTTCATGAACCCGATTCAGATGATCGAAGACGGTCGTCGCCTCCACCGTCGGAGATCGTTTCAGAATCCCTTCCACTTCCGGCCACACCCATTCGTAGGGGTCCGGTCGGGTTCTCCAGGTCCTCTCCGGCCGACACTCGCTCGGTAGCTTCCCAGACTTCAGATACCTTCGTGCCGTATTCCGCGCCATGCCTGCTTTCGCAGCGGCCATCGTCAACGTCTTTTCCTTTTTCCGCAATTTCATCAGTCTCCTGATCTGCTGGTCTGTAACCATGCTTTCCATGGTCCAAATCAGCTCTGAAAAAGCGGGCAATTCTAATTGTCGCCGTGGAAAATTCTACTCGTCGTTGATCAGATGTAGGTGACATCCGCACACCACACCTGATCGGGCCGGCTGACCGCCAAGCCTCGAAGAAGATACGGATACACTCGATTCTCCGGGTGCGGCTGTGAGGTCCGCGGCTTTGGATAGATGACCGCCAGGCCCATTTTGTCCATCAGGCGACGAACCCGTTTGCGGCCCACCTGGTAGCCTTGCCGTTTCAAGTGATAGACCATCTGCCGGGATCCGTAGTAGGGAGTCTCTAAGAACTGCTCGTCCAGTCGTCTCATCAGTTGCAGGTTTTCTTCGCTCTCACCTTTGGGCTCATAGTACAAAGTCGAGCGGTTCAGACTCATCAGCCTGCATTGTCTGCGCATGCTCAGTCTCGGGTGCTCCGGCTCGATCGCGGCCTTTCTGGCCTTGACACTCAGCGATCGAGCACTTTGGACAAAAAATCCTTTTCCACCGTCAGTTCGCCGATCTTGGCGTACAGCTCTTTGGTCTTCGCCTCGCTTCCTCTCTGACGCTTCTCAACTTTGCCCGCGAACACATCGACCAGGCCCTCTCGGGCCCGCTTTTTCCAATTCGTGATCATATTCGGGTGGATCTCGTAGCGAGCCGCCAGCTCGCTCAGGGTGTGCTCGCCTCGCAGCGCTTCCAGTGCCACCTTCGCTTTAAACTGAGCTGAAAAATTCCTTCGTTTTTCCATGACTCCTCATCCTTTCTGATTCAGGTCGGAGCCACCTTAGCAAATGGTCCAGTTTTCCGGGTCCACCTCTGAATTACAGGAATAACTTCGACAAGCTTTCGAATCGTTCGCGACGCGAGCAGAGAAGCAGATGCCGCGCGCGGCGAGTCTTCCAGCCGAAACGCGCCGCTTGATTGCCGGCATTATCAACCTGGAATGGGTAGACAGAGATCTTGATCTGCAAGCGCAGCTAGTCGCGATCAAGAACCTGTTTTCCGTTTGGGCAATCTCGTCAATAGCCACCGAGTACGATTTTTTCTCCGAGAGGGCCATCGGTTCAGAAGTGTCCTTCCAGAAGTCCTCGCGACCCGTTGCCACCACTCCCGAAGCCAGATTCGTCAGACACCGCCGCGCCGAACCAGGGCGCGATCGCTCCTGCTAATTGGCCGGGGTTCGTACACATCGTTATCGCTGTCGGCCCACCAGCGGCCCTTACGTTTGCGCAGCCGCTTGACCAGCAGGCCGTCGGGCGTCCACTGCGCGGCGTCTGGCGGGACTCGTCGATCAGTACCGCGTCTTTGCCGGACAAGGGGAAGGGCCGGTAAAAGAGGCCGCGCATCAGTCCGGCAGGGATATAGCCTGGCGCTTACCATTTGATCCCTCTCAGGCTAGCGATTCCAGGGGGTTGTCGGTTGCCATACAAGCGGCGACTCTCCCGGAGCCAAGACGCTCACTTCGACTCCGTGGGCGAAACCCGCTTAGCATTTTTCTCTGTTTGTTCCTTGACCCAATCTTCTGGGGAAATCCTTGCAGGTGCAATCATGATTCCAGCCTGGTGGCGCATGTCGATGGATTGGCGAACAGGCGTATCTAGTCCGAGCAGCTTAGCCTCACGGTCGAGCAGTCGTATTACGCGGTCCAGTGCATCCGTATTCTTCATGGCGAGGCCCCACCACTTCTGCAGTAGGCGGTTGATACGCTGGCGCTGCAACTCCCTGTATCTTCGAGTGTTTTCGTCCGTGCTTGAGGACTCTAGCCGAGCTTTGATGTCGGTCGCCACCGTCGAATGGTGGACCCCGACTTGTCTCGCGATCTCGCGGGTAGTACCACCAGCGAGTGCGAGTTCCATGACGATGTCACGGCGCTCCTCGCGCTGGACAACCTTTGCGACTGGTTCGCCCATGTCAGACCTCTGCTTCCTTTATGATGTTCTCGTCTATCAGTTCATTATCCTGTCCTCGTTTAACCCAAACTGAAGGCCCAGTAATTTTCGTCTCACACCTGACGCAGTTCCCGCACCTCGGTGGCTCCCAGGCTGCCGTATTTCTTCTTCCACAGGTAGAACGTCGCCTCGGCAATGCCCATTTGACGGCAGACATCGGCGACCGGTGTGCCGACTCCGCCAGGCGCAGGGTGTAGGCGACTTGCTCTTCGGTATAGCGGGACTTCTTCATCGCTTCTCCTTCCCAATCAGGGGGCACCGGAAGCGACCGTATTCTACTTTCAACTGTCTCGAATTCCGGGGACAACATCACCAAGTTGCTATGACTGCTATGACCAAAAACGCTCTTGGTCATAGCAGTCACAGCAAGAGTCCAATGTCATGCCCACTACACCGACCGCAACTCGATGCCTTCGTAGGCGTGAGTCCGGCTACCGCCTTCGATGGGCCGTATCTTCCTGACGATTGGCACCGCCGCATGTAGATCGCGTCCGAAGACAGCTTTGGTGCCAGGGTTGCGGTTGTCGTTTTCGCACCACGTCTTCCAGGCCGACCACAGTGCGTTTACCTCTACTCGGTGCTCGCTTCTCACAACGCAAACATCGCGCACGAATGCCGAGATCGGCGACGACAGGTCTTCGAGGTCCTGGATGGCGGATTCCCCCGATTCGGGGCAGACGGGGAATCCGCGCACGTTGAGGCGGTCAAGACCTTCCAGCGCCCAATTAAAGATCGCGGGTGTTTCGGACAGCAACTCATTGGTCAGTTCACAGTTCTCCCGGCCGTAGAACGATTTGGTGAGCACGAAGACGATGAACCGCGAGGCCAGCGCGCCGGATGAATCGGTCAGCCGGGGCAATTCGTTTGTCATCACGACAAACCGTGTCGGCAGCCGGCCGGTCCACGGTTCCCGATACTTGCGGTCGATGGTAAGGCTGTCTTCACCCGACACCGACAACAACCGCTCAACGACGATGTTGCCATCCGATCTCCCGGACAGCCGCGCGTCCGAAATCAACCCAAGCGGCTTCCCGATCAAGGGCGACAAGCCGAAATTCGTAGAGAGGCTCGCCAGCGTCGGAGCCGCTACGTTGTGGGAGCCGAGAAGGCCGGTGAGCACACGAGCGATGGTGCCCTTGCCGGCGCGCTTGGGACCGACAACGAGAAACATCTTCTGCTGGCGGGTATCGCCCCCCAGGATGTAGCCCATCATCTCCTGCAACGCGTCGATAGACGATGCGTCGCTCCATAGCTCGTGTAGGAACGCGAGCCAGCGCACCGGCGGATCGCACTCGGGCTCGTAGGCGAACTCCAGCGAGTGATGGCAGAATAGATCCGGCGTGTGGGGCCACATCGTGCGCGTAGGGACGTGCAACAGCCCGTTTGTCATCGATACCATCTCGGTAGCGGGCGCACCGACTGTTTCTCTCATCCAACAGGGCTGGCTGGCGTCGCTATCGAGCAACACGACCGCCTTGAGAGCATCGATCACGTCGTCGATCTTTCGCTTCGTCGGATTGAAGGGTCGTAGCTCACCCTTGTCGGGGTGGTTGAAATACGCGTGTTCCAACCACCGATAGACAGCCCCTCGAATATCGCGGACGTCGATCTCTGTCCAGTGCCGCACGTTCCATCCGTAGAAGTCGCCCCGGTGCACGCACAGCGTCCAGGTTTGAGCGGAAGTCGTGTAAAGCGCCGTTGCTAGATCACGAGCAACGGCCATCGGACTCGACGGTGGCGGAACAATGTTGGGTGCTTGCTCGGTTCCCGCTCGCACCGCGCTGGCCAGCGTGGCCTCAATTTCGTGGGTCGATATACCGCTTAGGAGTGCAGCATCACGATAGGGGCTTATGTCCTCCCCACGCTTTGCGGCCAAGAACGCCTCACGGTTCAGTGTTTCGTTTCGCGCGCCGTTCGGGGCGGTTCGCACCGCCTCCGGGCCGTGTGCCCTGTTCATGCGAGAGCGCGGCAGCTTGCTCGGATCGGCGGGTACGGCGTCGTCGAAGTAGAGGCTCAGTCCCTCGGCCAATTTGCCCGGGTCCCACAAGACGGCAAAACCTGTTGAGCCTCGTATGTCCCCGCACGCGCCATTGAGTCGCCATTGGCGGTTGCCAACCTTGCCATCCGGCGCTCGATACCAGGCGTGATATCCACCCTCGCGGCGTGTCTCCGTCACCGTGATCGGGACGCCCAAGGTGTCTTGCAGCGCCTCAACGCCGTGAGCACCGCCGTCGTCCACGTCTACAACGAAGCAACCAACACTGGCGGGAATAACGCCGACCAGCCCGCCCACTTCCGCATGTTCCCTAACAGCCGCGAAATCTGGCGGCGTCTTCTGCCACTCACGGGCGAGGGGGCGCTTGTCGGTACCGGCGAGAACGAAATGCGCGCCGCACGCATGAAGCGCCGCAAGTGCGCGGGTCGCTCCATCGGTCATGCCGCCGACCTGTCACCACCGAGGGCGGTGGGGCGGCTCGCCAACCAAGCATCGATGTCGGCCAATCGCCAGCCAACGGCGCGGGGTCCCAGGCGGATCGGCGGCGGCATATCGCCCGTGGCGATCTGCCTGTAAATCGACGCCTTGGACAGGCCCGTTCGCTGTTTCACTTCGGGCAGGCGAAGGATTCGTGGTTCGGACATACGACCCTCCCTTAAATCAGGTTAAAACCGTATGATCCGCTAAGAGTCAGCGAGAGTGTTTGAAGGCTATGGGCGACAGCCTTCAAATGCCGCTATCGGAAAGGCCAGCACTCCCACGGCCGCGGAAGTTTGCGGTCGCATTTCGCGTCCGCTTTTATCGCGCTCATTACGGTACGTTCATCGACATCGAAGTAACTTTCCAGCACGCTATAGCGAACCATCTTTCCGTCCAACCCCAAGTACCCGAGTAGATCAAATACGTCTGCAATCATGTAGTCCCTGTTGAGATTCGCATACCTAGGGTTTCCTCTATGATGTTTCGGGGGCGGAGACGCTCCCTTGTGAAGCTCGATGGCCCAATCGGCCAAATCGTCGGGAAACGGATCGCCGTTCGCGAGCAGACGCACGGAAATGAGGTTCAGCGCATCCCAATAGTCGGGATCGACAGTGCTCGCCTCTATCATATTCCGCAGCTTCTCGGCTTGGCGTTCCTCGCCCCATATTTCGCGCATGGCGAACCAGTTGTCCGCTTCTGCCGGCCCACGCGGCGGGATGGGTGACCCATCCATCCCATGCAGCCAATAGCGCACGACGTTGGCAGCCTCCGCTGTCGCTTCGACGTCATTCAGTCCCTCGAACAGGCCGGGCCGGAGCAAGGCGTAGTGCTCCGCCGACGAAATCGACTCGCCGTTGGCGATCTTCGCGAAAGCGGCGTCCCAGGCCGCGCGGCGGTTCCTATCCACGGCGCACCATCGCGACGACCTTGCCGCCCTTTTGGTTCAAGTAAACGGCCCAGTCGTCCATGAGCCGGCGGCGCCGCTCGATCAGGTCCGAGCGAGCATAGGCGCCCTCGACGCCACCCACGACGTGCGCCAGCGCCGCCTCCATGACGGCGCGCGGCGCATTCGTGCATTCCGCCGCCCAATCCCGGAAGCTCGAACGGAAACCGTGTGGAACCGCGTTGATACCGAGCTCGCGAAGTAGCTTAGACAAGGTGTTGTCGGAAATCGTCCGGCCCGTCGGCGAAGGAAACACCAGGCCCATTCCGTCCGACAACCGTTGTGCTTCCCGCAAGACTTCCACCGCCCGATTCGAAAGCGGCACCCGGTGGTCGCGCTTGGCCTTCATGCGCTCAGGCGGGATCGTCCATTCGGCCGAGCCCAGGTCGATTTCATCCCACGTCGCAAGCCGGACCTCGCCCGAGCGGCACGCGGTCAGAATCAAAAACTCGAAGGCGAGCTTGCTCCCCGCATAGGCGCCCGATCCCCGTACCACCTCAATCGCGCCGGCGACCTCCGCATGGGGCAGCGCACGGTGATGGCGTTTGATGATGTGGTTGTGCTTGGGCAGCGCAGCGCCGATGGCCTCGCCCGCCGGGTTGTCGGGCCGGTAGCCTTGCGCGACGGCCCATTTCATCACCGCGCCGATGCGCTGGCGCACCCGCCGTGCGGTCTCGGGCTTGTCGTTCCAGAGCGCCAGCAAAACGGCCATCACGTCGGCCGTGGTCACCTGGTCAACGCGTTTGTCGCCGATGCGGGGAAACACGTAGTCGCGAAGCGACGCTTCCCATTGCGCCGCGCTCTTGCCGCCGGGCTTCCAGGACGGCCGGTGTATTCCGATCACCATGGCGGCGGCCTTCTCGAACGTCGGCACGTCGGGCCGTCGCATGAGAGCCAGCGGATCGCCGCCGGCTCGCGCCAGCTTGCGGTTGGTGAACGCCTGCTCCCGCGCCTCGGCCAGCGACACCAGCGGATAGGTTCGCAAGCCAAGGTCCCGGCGCTTGCCGCCGATCACGAGCCGTTGAATCCATTGCTTGCCGCCGCTCGGCAGCACCCGTAGAATCAAGCCATGCTGGTCGTAGTACTTGCCGGGTTCCGTGACGGTCTTGACGAACGCCGCCGACAGTCGCTTGCTTCGCCTAGGCATCGAACAGTCCCACTTCCATATACCCCTATGAAAGCGAGACTACACGAAACACTGTGAAGCGTCAAGGAGCCATATCGAACTGTATAACAATATGTTAGGCGTTCCTTGTGGGACTGCCAGAAATCCCTATAAACTCTATTCCTGCGGATACCTCCTCCGCCAACTTCCGAGCTTTTTTCTCCGTCCCCATTTTCCCCACTGTGGTGAAAACTGTGGGTCACCGCCCGAACTTTACGAAGTCAAGAGAGGCGCCGGCAACCCAGGCCTTCAGGCTGCTTTGGGGGCACCTGCCCTCTTTTTGCTCTTACCCCTACGGTCTGCGCTGGGCAGAGTGAGGGGTGTCTCTTACCCGGTGACGACCCGTTGGATTCTCAAGTCGCCCATTTCTCTGCGAGCCATTCGCATGTCGTAGTCGGCCTGCAGCTGGACCCAGAAATCGTCCGAGTGTCCCAGGGCACGGGCGATCCGGATTCCGGTTTCCGGCGTAATGCGGCGCCTTCCCCGGACGATCTCACTGATTCTGGTCTGCTGCACACTGATCGCCTTTGCGAGCTGGTACTGTGAGACCCCAAGGGGCTCGAGGTAGTCCTCGAGTAGCATGACTCCCGGGTGATCGAGCGGAATAAGTGTCTCTCCCATGTTCATCTCTCTCCTTATCGGTCCTCTCTCTTTCGGCTGAAGCGCTCGTTCAGTGGTAATCCGTTATTCCGACGTCAAACATGTCTCCCGATTCAAACGCAAAGCAAACTCGCCACTGGTTGTTGATCCTTATCGACCATTGCCCCTGGCGATCTCCCTTGAGTTTCTCAAGAGCAAGGGCCGGCGAGTTCAGGTCGCCAAGTGACCTGGCCTTGTCAAGATATCGCAGACAACGGAGCGCTCGCGACTGAATGTCAGTAGGCAACCGCTTCGAAAAGCGCTCGTTGAAGATCTTCTCGGTCTCTTTGTCTGCGAAAGACCGTATCACAATACAATACTATTTCTATACAATACTATTGTCAAGCAGGCAGGATCGCGAGTTGCTGCCGCAGAGCAAGATTCTCAAGGGCCAGTGAACGGTGGGTGCTGAGAGTCGACAGGAGGGTCTTGAGTAGGGTCAAAAGCAGGCTGGCCCATGTTGACCTGGGATCGGCGCAAGTTCAATGTTTCCAAGGCGGACCGAATAAACGGGAACCACAGGCAAGATCGCTTCGACATCCCCACCAATAAACTACCAATACACATCTAAAGACAGGCCTTTGTGATTGATGAGAACAAATCACAACTAATTGTGACGAGGAACGCACAATTTGGTGTCGACCGTCACAAGTTTACAGTAAGAAGGTGAGCTAGGTTACAGAAAGAGCGTGTTCAGGAGGCACTTTCGGTCAGGGGGGTCGGGAATGAACCCATCGAGAATACTTCCTAAAGAACAATCTGGCGCGGTCGCCATTGTCTTGGCCTTGCTGCTTCCGGTGCTGATCGGAATGCTGGGCGTGATCATCGATCTCGGCTATGCCTATCAGCACAGGCGGATCATGCAGCCGGCCGCTGACGCCGCGGCCATGGGAGACGCTTGTTCGATTTTCAGGGACGACTCCAACCAGAGCGACAACATTGAGACAGCCGCTCTGGATGATGCGGGCATGAACGGCTTCGATGGTTCCAACGGGGAGACGAGAACCGTCAATGTCCCCCCGGTGGGTGGCTTTTACGCAGGCCAGGATGGTCACGTTGAATTCATCATCAGCCAGCAGGTGCCCACCTATTTCATGCCTGTCCTGGGGATCTACGGCATGACGATCAGCGCTCGCGCAGTTATACAGGTCGATTAGCCGACTCAGAGGAGAATTCTCATGCGCACAAGAGGTTTGATGAAACAGGAGAGGCGGACCGCCGTTGTCGAGCTGTCGATCGCGTTGTTTATCATCCTATTCGGTATAATGGACGTAGGACGCGCCGTCTGGGCCTCCAATACGGCCACTGCTGTCGCGGGCGACGCGATCCGTCACGCCATCGTCCATGGGGACGGTTCACCGGCTCCCACCACCGCTAGTGATATCCAGGACTACGTTACCGACAGGCTCCCCGGATTCTCCGGTGTCACGGTGAGCACGGTATGGTACCCCGACAATTCTCGGGGCAGCATGGTGACGGTGACTGTGCTGTACTCGTACCAGCCGATCATTGCCCTGTTCCAGCCAGTCACTCTTTCCGCCACCAGCGAGATGGCGATTTCCTTCTAGATTCCATCTCTAAGAGCAGAGGCTAAGTCAAAGCCTACCGAATACTCTCCGATCCTGATCGCAGATCGAGAAGTATCTGAGAAGAGCCCTCCTTTGGTTGCTTTATCGCTGCCGACGCGAGGATGTTCATCTACCAAGTCTGGGGGTCTTGCATTTGGAGCGCGACCTTGGCTATTCAGAAGGTGAGTTGGAGTTCCACCTCTGGTATCTAAAGCAAAAGGGTTGGGTTGAGCGCACCGACGCTGGCGGCTATGCAATTACTGCGGACGGAGTGGACAGGGTGGCCGAAGGTTTCGTGCTTCGGCAGAAGGGGGGGGACGCCCCTATGCCCACTGCGCGCGCAGTGTGCATTGCTACTCCGCGTTATCTATAGCCGCGTTCATCGGCATGTTCGGAGCCCAGGAATGAATGAAGGGGGGGGCGCGTTCCGGATGCCGGCGACGCGCGTCGCCATCGTCCCCCGGTACATGCACTGTAGGGGCGCGCCAGCCAAGAAAACTCCCAACTGACTTGGCTGTATACAATTGGCTTCCCTGGTACAGGGGAGCCAACCCCAGGGATGAAGGATGGTGCAGATCGGAGCTGATGGTGTAGGGATGAAGCTGGACCCAGAGCGAAAGGCAGGAAAATTGCTGGGGGAACTGATAACGAGGGGCGGAAAGTCAAACTCGCATCGTGCGAGATTGAAAGATTTCGGGATAAACAAGTTTCAATCCCAACGCTGCTCAGGGCAGAGCCTCTGGCTCCGGTTTCTTTTTATCTCCCCCGCCGTCGTCATCTACCAGGGCCACGATCATCCGGGAATAAACTGAAGTGACGGATCCGCTGAGCCCCAAGCCAAAGCTCGCGACCGAGATCGCGATCAGAACCAGCATGATCGCATACTCGATCGTAGTGACCCCGGATTCGAGGCCACGCCTCCTGAAGAATGCGGCAAGAAAACCCCTTCTCAGCACCATTGCTTCGCCCTCCCTGAATTTGAGAAATAACCCCTATTCAGAGATTTTAGCCGGTATTCCTCTTTTATTCAAGGTGGGTTGCACCCGCGGAGGCAATCTTGAAAACGCCACTGCTAGGGCGTATGGTGCCGAAACTCCGCTGACCGGAATCGGAGGGTGCTTCAGATCCTGTGCCCTCTCTTCTGATGGCCATTTCGTCTGATCGGTCTGGATGAATGGAATACGATAGCCTTCATGAACTTGCCGTTGAAGTTCCTGCTGATGATGTGGGCGGGTTGGCTCAATCGTGCACAGCAGGATGCCATCGATTACCTCAAAGAGGAGAACCGCATACTCCGTGAACAGGTGGGCAACAAACGGCTGCGCCTCACGAACGCCCAGACACGGCGGCTCGCTCAAAAGGCCAAGGTCGTGGGGCGCGCGGCCCTGAGGGAGCTTGCCTGCATCGTCAGCAGAAGACAATCACACCTGCCAGAGAGAATGATTGTGCTGGGGGAGCATCACCTCCGAAGGGCAGTTCGTGAGTACGTCAGCCACTATCACGGCGAGAGGAATCACCAAGGACTGGACAACCAGTTAATCGAATCTCTGCCGAAAGCCCCGCTGACTCAAGGCCCGGTGCTACGCCGAGAGCGCCTCGGTGGAATGCTCAGCTATTACTATCGGGCGGCGGCGTGACGAGTCAGTCGAGTTTTGGCACCACACGGGCTTAGCTTCCACTTCTCGAAAATTTCTCGAATTTGAAAGCAGACCGCTACAAACAAAACCGGAAGGGCTTTGTTCTGGCTTGTACCTAACTGTATGAGCCCGAAAGACTTCCAAAGGGAAGTTGGAGGCGGCGACCGGACTCGAACCGGTGAATGAAGGTTTTGCAGACCTCTCCCTTAGCCACTTGGGTACGCCGCCCTGGGCACGACCATTATATCCAATCCGGGATTTTGGTTTCAAAACCTGGACGGCCGCGGCGCAGAGGCCGCTCCCACTTTTTACGCAGGCGCTTCCGAAGATGTCGGCCTGCGGCCGCCACGCAGTCGCTTCCGGTCCTGAAGATGTCGGCCTGACGGGCCGCCGCGCAGTCGGTTCCGCTCCTGCCTCTGACAGTTCCTCGACGGTTACAGTTCCTCACTGCCTGCGGGCGGGCCCCGGCACTGGCCTGTCACACTACCTGCTAGTCCGGTATAGTAGCAGCATCGCCGAACCGGTAACGCTGCGGATCCCCGTCGTGAGAGAATTTCAAGGATGGTCCTCAGGCCCGAGCAGGGCAGGCATCTTGCTTTTGGCAGTCATCTGCCATTTTCATTTGGCCTGCTCCGGGGAAGGGCCCGCTCCCGGGGACCAGACAGACCAGAGTCTTCCCCATCCGCTTCCGGCGGCCATGCCGGCCTTCCCGGACGCCGGCGCGATTCAGGGACGAGTCCTTTTTCAGGGAGGAGAAGTTCCCCGTTCAACGCTGGTCAGTAACACCACGGATCCCCACGAGTGTGGCGAGGTGCAGTCACTGGGCAACATCCTGGTTTCCCGGAATCAGGGGATCGGAAACACCGTGATCAGTCTCGCCAATGTCTCACTGCCCCCCAACTATGAAGTTCCGACCAGCACCCTGGTTCTGGACAATCGGGAATGTCAGTTTGAGCCCCACGTGGCCGTCTTGACGGCCGGGAGCAGCATAACGACCACCAACAGTGACGCGATTACTCACACCGTCCACTTCTACGGGCTCTTCAATCTGAACGTGGCTCTGGGGCCTGGGCAGTCCAAGTCTGTGCGCCAGCTGGATCGTCCGGGCTGGTACATAGTGAAGTGTGACCTGCACGGTTGGATGCAGGCCTACCTGAGGGTGGACGAACACCCCTTTCATGCCGTTTCTTCCAGCGACGGGAGCTTTCGCATCCCCAATCTTCCTGCCGGCTCCTACCGTCTGGAGGCGTGGCACGAGTACTTTGGAAGGGAGGAGCGGGAGATTGTCGTGCAGGCAGGCGAGACCTCAACTCTGACTATTGGGTACAAAGAGACAACGACGAAGTGAGGA
Organism: Acidobacteriota bacterium; assembly: GCA_965248635.1. Lineage (GTDB taxonomy): Bacteria > Acidobacteriota > UBA6911 > RPQK01 > CBDAPI01 > CBDAPI01. The sequence goes on from OZ252114.1 coordinate 4,196,987, forward strand.
GAAATCAAATGCGAGCATTGCGGAACCTTGTGCTGTGCGCCTCCCTCCTGTTGATCACTCTGAGTGCCTGCAGCCAGCCCTCCCCGGAGAGTTCCCCGGAATCCTCCCGGGAAGCCCCGACTCCGGCCGGACCGAGATCCCAACCAGGGACCGAAATGGGGATCTACACACCGCAGCAACACCAGCTCTACTCGGGGCACTTCAAACTCGGTGGCGGGCGGATTTACCAGGTGGGTCGGCTCAACGATCCACCCGGCTGGGATCATATGGGCAACGAAGCCACGCGTCTCTTTCCGGTCGAGGGGAACATTGAGATCGACGTCGATGAGATCGAGAACACGGGGACCTTTGTGGCCACGCTGGAGTTGCCGGAAGGGCACTATGTGGTGGAGATGGATCGCTTCCACGAGTTCAGCCCCTGCCAGGACGGGGGCATCGCAGCCTTCGTTTTCGAACATGGCGATTCCGGCTGCGGTGATTCGAACTGGCCCAAATCGCTCCTCTACGTCGCCGGCTGGGGCTACGGGCGTGGCACTTTAAATGGAAAGCCCCTCTATCAGGACTATCAGATTCACTTCATGGTCACACAGGGAATGCGGGATCGACAGAGCCTCGAGGTCCGTTACCCCCTCCTCGACAAGAAAACTCCAGCCGGGGCGGTGGATCCGGCAGCCCAGCAGATTGATTTTTTCATTCGCAGCCCCGAGACGGACGAGCGAAACAACCCGACCCGTGTGGTCTTTGACCATTTCTTCGCGATGGAAGTGATCTGGAAGTAGGAAACTCCTGGCTCCGGGTGTTGTTTGCTCTTGGACTCGAGGCCCGGACACGCTAGAGTGTGCCTCGCCGATGGCCGACGTTACTCCAGTTGAGAGACTGCAGCAAGAACTCGAAGGCAAGATCCAGGGCGATCTGCTGTGGGACCGAATGTCCCGCATGCTTTTCAGTACCGATGCCAGTCTTTACCAGCAGACTCCCCTCGGGGTGGTGCTGCCCGAGACCCCGACCGATCTTCTCCAGGCGGTGCGCACGGCGGCCAAATACCGGGTCCCGATTTTGCCGCGGGGGGGCGGCACCAGCCTGGCCGGCCAGGCCGTGACGCGGGGCCTGGTCATCGACGACTCCAAGCATATGACCCGGGTGCTCGAGATCAATCCTCAAGAGCGCTGGGCCCGGGTTGAGATGGGCATCGTTCTCGACAACCTGAACCATGCCCTTGATCCGCATGGGCTCTTCTTCGCACCCGACGTAGCCACGGCCAGCCGGGCCACGGTGGGCGGAATGCTCGGGAACAACTCCGCGGGTGTGCGCTCAGTGCGCTACGGAAGGACGGTTGAGCACGTGGCAGAGGTGAAGGTCGTGCTGGCCACGGGCGAGGAGCTTCACCTCAAGGAATTGAATGCCCGCGAGCTGGATGCGAAATGCAGCCAGCAGGACCGAGAGGGAGAAATTTACAGGACCGTCCGTGACCTGGTGCGCCGGCATCGAGGGCTCATTCAGAAAAAGTACCCCAATGTCCCAAGACGGTCGGGCGGTTACACCCTCGACGCACTTCTGGACGAAGACCACTTCAACCTGGCCAAGCTGGTGGTGGGCTCGGAAGGAACACTGGCATTCATGACCGAGGCCAGGGTCAACCTCGAGGTGGTTCCGGCCGTCCAGATGGTCGCCGTGCTGCACTTCCAGCGGCTGGCTCAGGCGATTGACGCAGTCAAGTTCATCCTCAGGCAGCAGCCAACGGCGGTTGAGATTATCGACGCTTACGCACTGCAGCTGGCCAGGTCCAATCCCGAAGCCTCCCGACTGGTTGGACACTTCATATCTGGCGACCCGGAGGCCGTGCTGATGGTGGAGTTCAGCGGCACGACTCAGCCTGAGATCCGGGAGCTGTTCCAACGGATGGAGGCGGACCCGGAGCTGAGATCGCTCTACTATCATCTGCACGAAGCCTGGACTCCGGAAGCCCAGGCCATTGTCTGGGGAGTGAGGAAGAGCGCGCTGGGTCTGATGCTGGGAATGAAGGGAGACGCCAAGCCCTTGCCTTTCATTGAAGATGCGTGTGTACCGGTTCAGCATTTGAGTACCTACATCCAGGAGGTTCTCGACATCTGTAAAGAGGTGGAGCGCCCGGTGGCCATGTACGCCCATGCCAGCGTGGGTGTGATTCATGTCAGGCCCATCCTCAATCTAAAGCAGGCTGAAGACGTCGAGATCATGAAGGAGATCTCCGACAGGACCTTTGAGCTGGTGGTGAAGTACGGCGGGTTCTGGAGTGGTGAACACGGGGATGGACTGGTTCGCAGCTTCAAGAACCGTGAGTTCTTCGGAGATGAGCTTTACGAAGCCTTTCGGCAGATCAAACAGGTCTTCGATCCCCTGGGCCTGATGAATCCGGGGAAAATCGTTGAGTCCCATGACATTCGGGAGGATCTGCGGATTCATCCCAACTACAAAACAACGATTCCCGAAACTCATTTTCGGTTCCGCGACGACCGGGGCTTTGACCGGGCCGTCGAGATGTGCACGGGTGTTGGACACTGTCGCAAGACGCTGGTCGGCACCATGTGCCCGTCCTACATGGCGACTCTCGATGAAGAACATTCGACACGAGGGCGGGCCAACGCTCTGCGTCTGGCCATGAGTGGTCAGCTCGAGGAGGGCGCTCTCACCGGCAGGCGCCTCTACGACGTGATGGATCTGTGTCTCGAGTGCAAGGCCTGTAAGTCCGAGTGTCCCTCCAATGTTGACATGGCCCGCATCAAGGCGGAGTTCCTGTCCCACTACTACCGCAAGAACGGCTGGCCCCTGGGCAAGCGATTGATCGCGCGAACCAGGCGTGCGGCGGAACTGGCTTCACGAGTACCCCGGTTGAGCAATCTGGCCGTCAACAATCCTCTGTCGCGCTTGGCCCTGGAGTGGTTTGCCGGATTCGATCGGCGCCGTCCTCTCCCCGCCTACGCACAGGAAACCCTGGCTTCCTGGTTCCGGCCTCGGTCCAACGGCATCGAAGGCGAGCCGATAACGCTCTTTGCGGATACCTTCACCAATTTCCACGAACCTCATATCGGAAGAGCTGCCGTAACGCTGCTGGAAGGCCTCGGGTTCCAGGTACATCTTTTTTCTACCGGTTGCTGCGGCCGCCCGGCGATCTCCAGCGGAGACCTGGAGAGTGTCAGAAAAGGCGCACAGGGTCTCATTGCTTGCCTTTCCGAGGTCGCTGCCGGGTCTCCCGTGATTGTCCTCGAGCCTTCCTGTCTTTCCACGCTTCGAGACGATTATCCGGACTTGTCCGAGGACGAGGAAAGCTGCCGGAAAGTGACGGACCGATGCCTGAGCCTGGAGGAGTTTCTCATGCAGCCGGGAGTCCAGAGCAGGCTGGAAGGGAGCCTGGGAGCCGGTCCCGAGGAACTCATTTACCATGGCCACTGCCAGCAGAAATCACTGATTGGCCTCGAGGCCTCCAAGGGGATGCTGGATCTGATGAAGGCTTCCAAGCAAACCGTCCTGGATTCGGGGTGTTGTGGGATGGCCGGTGCTTTCGGATACGAGAAGGAGCACTATGACATTTCGGAGAAGATAGGCTCCCTCCGGCTTTTTCCGGCCCTCGAGCAGGCTGCAGATGGGTGCCTGATCGTGGCCCCCGGCTTCAGTTGCCGCTCCCAGATCAAACACTTCACGGGTCGCACGGCAGTCCACCCGGTCGAGGTGCTGGCCGGGTGTCTGCGGTAGGGACGATGCTCGTCCCCTGGCGCGGTCACCCGGCAGTCATCAGAACCCGAGCGTTAGCAAGGGCTGAGTTGTATGCCGCGGCCTGCGCCCGGGGTGGCCCTAATCAATTTTCTCGGCCACTTACCATCCAAATCAGAACCTGAAGCGCAACGAGGGGTGAGTGATAGCCGCGGCCTGCGCCCGCGGTTCTGATAAGGCTAGCCCGGATTATGCAGGAGATCTAAATTCAAGTGAGATTTGGGCCCAGAAAAAAGGCCGTAGCTCTCTGATATAAAAGGGTTTAGAGAAACAAAGACCCTAAACAGGAGCTACGGCAATGTCAAAAACAGTCTGCCAGAATACCCTGCCATTTCATAGCCACAGAAACATCACGGCTCGTTTTGATGGGGGGAGCCTCACTTCCGACGCAGGATGGTTGTTGTTTGGATCGCTGGATCGTCAACATCGATTGTGCGAGGGCTTCAGTTCCTGTATTTCGGAAAGTCGAGACCAACGCTACATTCGTCATGACCTGTTGAAGTTGATCCGACAACGAGTCTTGCAGATCGTGGCCGGCTACGAAGACTGTAACGACGCCGATACGCTGCGCTCGGATCCGATGCTCAAGACAGTCTGTGATCAGTTGCCCGAGAGCGATCCCGACTTGGCCACCCAGCCGACTTTCTCCCGTTTGGAGAACTCCGTCACCAAGAAGGATCTGATGCGTCTGAGCCGGTGGCTGCTAGGCCGTTATGTGCGCTCCCTGAAGAAGAGACGCCCCAGCAAGATCATCCTGGATCTGGACAGTACCGATGACCACACTCACGGCCAACAGGAGTTCTCCTTCTACCACGGGTATTACCGAAACCACATTCTGCATCCTTTGCTGATCTTCGATGCCGCCACGGGAGACCTGGTGTGTGCCATGTTGAGACCTGGCAACAAGGGGGCTGCCTCTCACATCGTGCCCGTTTTGAAGCGCGTCGTGGAGGCCATCCGACAAGGAGTGGGGACGGATGTCGAGATTGAGATTCGGGCCGACAGCGGCTTTGCCACGCCTCGGCTCTACGAGTTCTGTGAAGGTGAAGAGAATAAACTCCAATATGTCATTGGGTTAAGTCGAAACCCTCGCCTGCAGCGAGTGGTCGAGCCGCTGCTGGATTCGACTCGGCTGAGGTTCGTTGAGCTGGAGGAAAAACAGCGTCAGTTTGACGAGTTTCTTTATCGAGCCCACAGCTGGGATCGATCCCGTCGCGTCATTGTCAAAGTGGAGGTCGATCAGCGTGGGATCAACCGTCGCTTTGTAGTCACCAACCGGGACGATCTCTGCTCCCAATCACTTTATGACCACTACACAAACCGAGGGCAGACCGAGAACTTCATCAAGGCCTTCAAGAATCATCTGAGCATGGACCGACTCAGCTGTCATCGATTCCTGGCCAATCAGTTTCGACTCCTCCTGCATGCACTGGCTTACCAGATGTTCGTGCGCCTGCGCGACTATCTGCACGGAACCCCCTGGCACAAGCTCGAAATCGAAACCTTACGTCGTCGGGTCCTCAAGATTGGGGCCCGGATCCGACAAACCACTCGACGCATCTGGGTCCATCTTTCCTCAGCCTTCCCCGAACAACCCCTCTTCCACCTCGTCTTGAGTCGCCTGAACTCCAGTTAGCTTTTCCCAGCTCCCCCGGAAAACCGCTTCCGACACTCATCCAGGCCCAGATCTGTCTGAAATTCACTCCCCAAACCACTCAAACGCCTCGCCAACCCATATTCTTCGCAAATCCGCCTGTCACACCTGCCCGCTTCCGAGTTGGGCCACTTCTCGAGTCGTTTTTCAACACCGGACTACGGTTCTTGCATAATCCGGGCTAGGTGTCCACCACTCAGCCAATCTGGAACCCCTCAAATAATCAGCAGCGCACCCGCAAAAATGATGCCGGTGAAGATGAGCGTGATCAGGCAATAGCCCATGATGTCACGCAGATGCAGCCCTGCAATGGCCAGGGTGGGGATCGCAAACAGGGGCTGGATCATATTGGTCCACTGATCTCCCCAGGCAACCGCCATGGCGATTTTGGGTATGTCGTTCCCCAGCGCCAGTGCCGCCGCGACCGCGACGGGTCCCTGCACCGCCCATTGCCCACCGCCGGAAGGAACAAAGATATTCACAAGGCCGGCTGAGAAGAACGACCAGACGGGCAGCGTCTGCGCCGACGACATGGCCACAAAGAATTCTACGACGATGGCGGCAAGCCCCGAATCCCGCATGATCGCCATGATGCCGGCGTAAAAGGGATATTGCAGCAGGAACGGGCCTATAACCGGAGCGGCGCCATTGATGAGCTGAAGATAATCCCTGGGGCTCTTGGACAGTGCAATCCCGAGAATGAGAAAGGCGAAATTGAGAATATCCAGGTTGAGACTTCCGCGACGGGAAAGGAAAAACATGGTGAGAAAGGCAGCGCCCCCAACCACCACGAGACCGTTGATCCAGCGGGCCTGCTCAAGCCGCGCGGCCGGGCCGTGATCCGTGATCGACATTTCTGCTGCAGCGCCGTCGCCGTCGGGGCTCCCGGCCTTTTCGCCCTCAAAGACACGGGTTTCGTTGTCGCCAGGAGCAAGCGACTTCATCACGAACGGCAGCGTCACCAGGATCAGCAGGGCTACCACCATATTCCAGGGTACAAAAACCGTGTCCGCGACCGAAACCAGGCCGATCTTGTCCTCCAGAAAATGGCCGGGTGTATTGATGATCAGGGGAATCGATCCGGAAATTCCTTGATGCCAGATAACGAGTCCCGAATACCCCGAGGCCACGAGAAGCGGATAGTGCACGCGAATACCGCGCGCCGCGCAGTTGGCTGAGGTAACGCGCGAAAGAATCGCGGCAACCACCAGGCACAGCCCCCACGACAGAAGGGCGGCGATACCGCTCACAAAACAGATCATCATGTAGGCGCCGGACGCTGTATTGACTCGGCTTGCTACATGATTCAGGAGACGCCCGACCGGCACCGTATTGGCCAGTGCATGGCCCAGCACAAAGGTCAGGATAATCTGGCCTGTGAATCGCAACAGCCCCCAAAATCCGTCTCCCCAGGCGTACACCGAATCCGCAATCGAGTACCCTGCAAGCACCCGGGCGAGGCCCAGCGTCAGCAGCGTCAGGAGGACGGCAATCACAAAGGGATCGGGTATCCAGCGGTGAATGGTCCAGGAAAAGGGCGCGGTGCCCGAAGGGTTCCAGTTCGATTTCGGTGTCGGCTATCTCGGCACCGTTAGCATCACGGAGTCGAATCATTACCGTGGAGAGGCAGCGGCTGGCGTTGGCCACCGCGATTCCCGAATTCTGATTCTGGGAGCGCTCCACAGGAATCACAAAACTTACCCCGGGTTGACGGCCGAGGACGCCGGCAAACCCAGACGGGCCCGTGAACAGAATGTGCCCCAGCAGCGGCTGATCCGAAAAGAGAAGCGCCCACCCGACTATCGTTTCACTAGCCCCGGAGAGTTTCCCAGCCCCCGGTGACCAGCGCGCTGTCTGATAGGACTGGAGTTCCACGGTGCGATCCGGGCCACCGGGTCCGGTCAGTCCGCTTTCGAGTACGTTGCCCAGATCGTCATAGAGCTCCAGACGCGCGGTGACTTCCCGGTCAGTGAAGTTGGTGGCCGTCACATGCGATGTAACATCCGAACCCTCTGCAAACTGGGCCATGGCCACCAGCTGATCCAGGATGAAAAATTCGTCCACAACATCCGTGTCGAAGAATCCGGCAATGGTGGCTCCGCCGGGAATGATAATCCGGTTTCCCACCACCGCGGCCGCGATTCCGTGCCGGGGGACGGGCATCGGAGTCAGCTCGAACCAGCTGTCTGAGGCGGGTTCGTACACTTCGTTTTGCTCGAACACTCCCGGGATCTCTCCGCCGAACACCAGCAGGAGTTCTCCGAAGGCCGCGGCCGCCAATCCGGACCGGGCCGTGGGCATGGGAGTTCTGGTTTCCCACTCTCCCGCCTCGGGGTCGAAGACTTCCAGGGTGGCGAGATTTCGCAAGGGACCCTGGACCCTTCCGCCGATGACGAAAAATTTTCCTCCCAGGGCAGCGGCAGCCAGATGCTCTCGAGGAGTGGGCAGGGGAGGAAGTTCGGTCCACAGGTCGGCCAGGGGATCATAGACGGTCAACTGTCCGGAAACCCCTCCCGGGCCGTTGCCTCCGACGGCGTAGATCTTGCCCCCGATGGCGGCGGCAGCCAGGGCCCCCCGGGCCCGGGGAAGTGGGGCCCTGGCCGTCCACAGATCGGTTTCCGGGTCGTACTCCAACAGTGAGGAAACGGGGCTGAAGGTGAAGCCCACATAGCCGCCAAAGGAGTAGATCTTGCCGCTCACCGCGGCGGCGCCCACATGATGGAGGGGGGTCGGAAGCGCACCCAGGGTTTGCCACGCTCCGGTTTCCGTGTCGAAGGCCTCGTGGGCCGTGGTCGCCGCGCCGGTTACGAGTCCCCCGATCACATAGACCCGGCGGTTGAGCTCAGCGACACCAACCTCCTGTCGGGAGGTAGGCAGGGAGGGAAGAGATCGCCAGACACCGCGAATCTCTCCCGCGTCGAGTAATCGCGCTGCTAGAACCAACGTGAGACCGCTAAACCAAAGCTTGTGTTTCATGGTAGTTCCTCTATTCCGGCTTCGAGTATCTTATGTCACAACGATTTCGGTATCCCAACGCAGCCCCGGAACCCGGAACCCGGAACCCGCGGGAGCGCCATCGAGCGCCCCTGTGCCATACTGTTGACGGTCGCGGGTTTTCGATTGGATTGGCGCCTGACCGGGAGAAAGAAATGGCAGTCTTGATTTTCCGTAGCATCCCACTTTTTGTTCTGTCCATCACCCTGGTTTCCGTCTCGGCACAGGTCAAGCTGGAGTACGTGGCCCACGCCTGTTTTGTCATCGAGTCCCCCCAGGGTGTTCGGATCCTCATCGATCCGTACAACACGAATCGGTGGCTCGGCTACCAATTCCCGGATGACATGAAGGCGGATGCGGTGCTGGTGACTCATCCCCACTATGACCATGACGCAAACTACCACGTCAGCTTTCAGGTCCCCGTGTTCCGGGAACCGGGTATCTTCTCGATCGGAGATGTCAGGCTGCGCGGTCTCATGGGAAAGCATGCCGACCCGTACGGGAAGGACTTCCGGCAGATGAACACCATCTGGGTGGTGGAAACGGGGGGGAAGAGGTTCGTGCACCTGGGTGACAACGGACCCCTCAGCGAGCAGCTCGTGAAAGATCTGGGGAAAGTGGACCTTTTGATGGCCCCGATAGACTCCACCTACCACATTCTCAAGCAGGCAGAAATTGAATCGATCCTGACGGCTGTCAAGCCGCGCATCCTGGTACCCATGCACTATCAGATCCCGGAACTCTCGCCAATGAAGAATCTGGGGCCAATCGATCCCTGGCTGGAGGGAAGAAGCAACACAACCCGACTAAGCGAGAACCGCTATCAGCTTGAGGAGACTCTCGCGGGTTCCACCCGGATTCTGGTCTTTCCTCATTCTCCCAAAGTGAAGCCCTGGGTCATTGAGCTGAGACAAGCCTGGGCCAAGGCACGGGAGGGTTTGAGTCTCTTGGCCTCCACCCCTTCGGAAGCTACCATGCGATTCACCGAGGCCACGCAGATTGCACCTCAGGTAATCGCCTTCTGGGCCGGTCTTGCGGCTGCCCTGCAGGCCCAGGGCCAGACCATCGAGGCCCTCCGTACCCTGCAGCGAGGCCTGATCATGAGTCAACCGGATGACTGGGAGCATACGCTCGGCGCCCGGGTTCGCCTGGCAGGTCTTTACGCCATTGTGGGAGAGAGCTTTCAGGCCAAGCAGCAGGCTCGGATTGTCCTGCGGAACAGCTACCGACCGGCGCTCATCGAGCAGGCGCAGCGCGTTTTTCTCCGTGCAAGACAGGGCACTAGTCAGTGACGCTTTGCGACCCTCTTGGGTGTCATTGAATCACGGTCAGAACCCGGTGCGGGAGCACCAGGTTTGCCTCACGACAGGTGAAAATCCAAGACGATGGGGTCGTGGTCGGAGAGGGGGTTCTCTCGGTCGTGGATCTCACTGAGAACCGCGGGGGGACGGCTCGAGTCGGCCACAATACCGCGCCCGGCAAACCAGTCCAGTTTCATCGAGCACTTGCCGCCCACGTCCTTCAGCGCCCAGCGGATGAACCAGAAGCACCAGTCGGGGATCCAGTCGCCCATGTTGGTGTTGATGGCCAGATCATTCACGTCGTAATGCAGAGTGCAGGCGCCGGGCTGATTCAGCGAACGATACTCGTAGCCCCTTCTCTCCACTTCTCGAAAAAGCTTGCGCTCGAACCAGCGATCCGGATACGGGTAGTGATTGTGGAGAACATGGTTGATCCCCATCAGAACCCGGCGGGCATAGCCCAGAATGGTGTAAGTGGCCCGTCTGGCATTATAAGTCGAAGTGTTCCAGTCGCCGCCGATCAGAACCGGGAGCCTCGGTTGCAGGGTCTCCAGATGATCCAGGATCAGCTTCATCTGGCGATAGCGATGGTTCTGAGTCGAGTGAGCATCCAGATGCAGCGTTATGGCCCAGAAGGGCTGCACCGGATGGTCGATGAGTCCCACCACCGCCTGCTGGCAGCCGAGTCGCTTCTCCTTGCCCCGCATCTTGTCTTTTCCGTTGGGAAGAGCAACCGCGTGAGCCTGTTGCAGCGGAAACCTCGAAAACAGGGCATTTCCATGCAGGCTGAGCCGGTTCTCACCCTGTGCCTCGGATTCCAGGCCGCTGCCCTTGACGAGGCTGATGTAGCAGTTGGCAAAGGCATAGTTCAGCTCCAGTTCCCGTGCGATCCCGCGGGCTACGCAAAGGTTGCCGCTGCGAGCCATTCCGAAGTCCAGTTCGGTAAGAAAGAGAACGTCACTGCGGCGCATTCGCGGATGGCTCGTCAGGTTCTCGATCACTCCCTGAACCTGCAGCCCCCTCTCGATGTTCCACGCCGTCGCCCGGAGAGGTGTCTGCGAAGGAGGGTCCGCGGGTCCGAAATCTTCGCCCACGACCGTTGACATGATCCTCTCGACTTCCGGTCGGATGCGGGAATACTCCGGGCTCGACTCCAGGCGGCGGGTCGAATGAAAGTCCATCAGTCCCGGAAGATGCGTGGAGAGGACGTGTTCGAGGGCTCCGGGCGGGGGCAGTCCCCTACTAGTCCTCGTCGAAGACATGTCGGATCGAGGTCACATTCACACCCAGGGTGCTTTGTACGATGGGGTCGAGCTCCGCCACGGACCCCACGAAGTGAATCGTAGTATGAGTGTGCGTGATCGATTCTCCGGCTGCCAGAGGAGCCGCCGGAGAAGAAGTCTCGATTTCGTAAAAAGGTCCCATCGGGGGCACTCCGGGGGAAGGAGGCCCGTCGTTGTAGCTGTTGATCACGTCACCTCGGTAGGGCTCGTCCTGCAGCTCCCACATCGAGTTGACATAGTCCTGGGCCTCGGGGGGCTGGCTGAGGTGAACGATGGTGAGAACACCCGCTTTCGAGTCATAGCTTCCTGAGATCCCCTTGGAGCGCTGGGGCAGGATCCCGATCTTGCTCCGAAAGGCTCCGTCGGCCTTGAAGAAGATGTGGGACCCTCCCACCACCAGGCGATCCTCCGGCACCTTGCCAAAGTAAGCGTCGTTCACAACGGGGCCGAGTTCTTCTTCAGATCCCATCAGGTAGGGAATGACGACGGTTGTGGTGGGACTGTGGCGAAACATCCCCAGAATCCAGATGGAGAGCAGCCCATCCTCTTTCGTCCAATCGTTGGGGCCCTGATTCGTGATCGTGTTGGTGGACTGGTAGGCGACCAGGGAGACATCCGGGCCGACCTCACCGATCAGGCTGGAAACCGCCTTGCGATTGAGAAGCTCGATGACGCGATCAATTTGAATGGAGAACCGGGTTTCTGAGTAGTTCTGTACCTCGGCCCGATGCTGGAACGTGACCTGGCGTTCATCGCGGCTCACGACCTGATAGGAAACCGTGTCGATCACCGCGGGGGTCTGCCAGTGTTCCAGGTCGAAGGGATCTCCGGCTGCAAAGAAGATGGCAAATTGCCCCCCTTCCGGTCCCATCCAGAAGCGGTCCTCTCCTCCGAAGGCGTTGATGTGAGGGCGAAACTCAGCGGATGCGATCAGCTCGCGGTTCAGCCATCCAAAGCTGGCGCCCCCCGAGCCCTGGGCTGTGCTGGTCATGACCCGGCCCTGGAAGTCGGGGACCACAGCAACCTGGGCCTGGCCCGATTCGTCGCTGAGGACGATCACCTCCTTGTGCTCTCGAAGAAAATTGAGATCCTCCGCAAAACTGGGACCTGTCATCTTCACTTCCCTTCGAGTGTCGCTGCTCGTGTCGGTGGATCCGCCGCAGCCGGCCATGCCCGCAACCAGAGCCAGAAAGGCCAGTCCGCAAAGTTCTGTTGTTCTTCTCTTCATCATTGTTTTACCTGTTGTGGCTCCTGGCCTTGTCTGTAGCCGCCGAAGGCGGCATCCGACGGTTCATATTCACCAGTCAGCTCAACCCTGGCCCCTGCCGCGGGAATGCGATCCTCGCGACCCAGCCCCCAGAGAATACCGTTAACCAGCAGTTTTCGCATGGCTGGCTCACGGAAATCATAGGGATGACCCAGTGTGGTAAAGAAAACTTTCGCACCCCGGTAGCTTTTCGTCCAGGCAACGGGGTTATCCAGCGGGAATTTGTCCAGCCTCTCGAGGTGATTGGACTGCAGCGAGTGGCCGCTCAGGAGAGGGTCACAATCACCCTGCAGTCGATGCTCCCCTCCGTCGACGTGATACAGCCAGGAGTAGGCCTGAAAAGGAGTCACCCCGCGCAAGATGGGGTGGTCTTGTTTTCCCTGGATCAGGGAGACGGCGGTCAGAGGTCGGGTTCCGTGGTGACCGTGATGAGTGATCCACTTCTGGCCGAACACCTCGGTCCCGAAAGCGTCATTCCAGTGGCTGCGCGGGTCCTCTTTGTCGTAGCGAAAGGCATGGGTGGAGGTTCGAAGCCCTACCATCGGTCGCCCCGAGTTCACGTAGTCGAGAATCCGCTGCAGCTGGTCGTCGGGCAGTTGTCGGAAGCGGATGAAGAAGACCGCCAGATCGGCCTCTTCGAGAGCTTCCAGGCCCTCGATGCCTTCCAGGTAGTCGGGATTGATCGTGCCTGTCTCCGGGTCGACGACGTAGCAAATGGTGACCCGCATGCCGTAATGGTGGCGGAGGATCCGAGCGATCATGGGCATGGATTCTTCGGATCGATATTCCTCGTCACCAGTCACAAACACCACGTGGGGCAGGGCTTCCTCCTCTGTCCGGGTGGCGGCGTGCTGGCCGCAGCCAGGGATCAGCAACAGCAGGACCATAGCCCACAGGTGCTTCCGGGGAATTGATCTCAACATAGCAGGGCCCTTGATCTTTGCCACGATGTGCTCTTTCCGATGGTGCGGAACGATCCTTTGAAACTCGGCTGGGATTATCGAAACACAACGCCCCGGGAGTCAAGGCTTCCGGAAATGGCGGACAATTGAATGCTACATTTGCTAAGGTTGTCTGACTGCAACCCCATCGTCAGCGAACGTTATGGGAACATCCATGATGAACCGGCTGAAAGTGAGCGAGAACTCGCGCCTGATTCAGACCTTTACCGTGCCCTGGCTGCTGGTTCTGCTGGTTCTGCTGGTTCTGCTGGTTCTGCTGGTTCTGCTGGTTCTGCTGGTTCTGCTGGTTCTGCTGGTTCTGCTGGTTCTGCTGGTTCTGCTGGGTGTGCCCCGGATGGCTCAAACCGGTTGGCTGACCGGGGCACCTGCCACCGATCTCACTGGTGGCCTTCATCGCGGCCTTGATCCCGCTGCTGATCAAGCTGCGTCGGATTTGAGGGAACCATCTCGCAAACCAAGTGGCTGGAGTAGGAATAATGATGCAACGTAAAGCCCTACTTCGAACGCTTTTTTTACTCCTCAGCACCCAAATTTCCCTGGCCCAGCAAGAACCCTTTGCATTGCGGATTACGTTTGGATACACGGACGCGGAGGAAAGCCGGTGGACGGGAAGGGTGAGAGACGATGACGCGCGCCTCGCAACCATGGAGGGGTGGCGTTTCCTGACGCCAGACAGTATTTTTCTCAATACGTTCGACATCCAGACCAGTCGCTCGCTCACGAAAGGGGTTGTGCTCACAGGGACGGCCTCACCGGGGTCACGGGTGCGGGTGGTTACAAACCACGGTGCTTTTTCATTCCCCCTTTCCGATTTGAAGCTGGGCGAACAAGTCGAATTTCTGGGCGAGGGCCGCCCGGGTCGAACGACTTCCGGATGCGGTGAAACTAACCCAGGATTCCCAGGACGATGATTATCCTTCCATCGCCGTGTCCCGGGACTCTACCGTCTCGGCGGTATGGCAATCCTATGGTGGGCAGCAGGACGAAGTCCGAATCTCGAAGCACGATGGTGCCTGGAGAACGTTCACGCGGCTGCCGGGAGCCTCCGGAGATGTATGGAGACCTCAAGTAGCCCTGGATGCACGGGATCGGCCCACAGTGATGTGGTCTCAACAGGTGAAAGGCAATTTCGATCTCTACGCCCGCACACTGGATGAGAACAGTAACACCTGGTTGAAAGCCGTCCGGCTGAGTTCACATCCCTATCCGGATATCGATCACCATCTGATTTCAGATCACAGAGGTCACCTGTGGGTGGTCTGGCAGGGGTTCCGCGGGGACAACTCGGATATTTTTCTCCGCCACTTCAGCGGATCCGGATGGTCCGAGGAAGTCCGACTGACCGAACACCCTGCCAACGACTGGGAACCTCGTGTTTCGGTTGACAATCACGGCAAGGCCTACGTCGTCTGGGACACCTATCGGAACGGCAACTACGATGTTTACATGCGGACCTATCAAAGGGAGGACCTGGGGCCGGTGGCTCCGGTAGCCGATACCCCCCGATTCGAAGCCCATGCCTCCGTAGCCGTGGATCGCCAGGGACGGGTGTGGGTGGCCTGGGACGAAAGCGGCCCCAACTGGGGAAAGGATCGCGGTGTGACCATCGATCCGGAGTGGCGGGGAAACACTCGAGACGAAAGCCTGAACCATTCCCCCGGTGTGCGCCTCTACGAATCCAGAAACGTCAATCTTGTGGTCTTCGAAGGAGCCACGCGGAAAAAGCCTGTTTCGGACTTGGGGGCTGCCCTCTCGAGCGGAGGCGTCGCCTACGATTCCCCTCAATTACTGATCGATTCTCGCAGCAATCGGGTTGGACTCTTGTTCCACCGGCGGGGCCGAGCCCCGAATCCGTATAAAGGCCCGGGCGCCACGATCAAGCAGCCAAGTAAATATGCCTACTGGGAAACGGCCGTGACCTTTTACGAGGGCGAATCGTGGAGCCCGGTTCTAGAGATGCCCTCGAGCTGGGGTCGCGTTTCGGCACGGCCGGCGGGAGCCTTCGGTCCGGATGGGAGCCTGTGGCTGATCTGGCCAACCGACGGCCGACGTTACCTGGACAGTCATACACCTGTTGCGGAAAATGTGCATTCAGCCAATATTGGCCTGGATGATGCACCCGACGTGGCAGTTCTCAAGCCATGGGAGAGTCCCGAGGAGATCCCGGTGAGAGTGGTGCACCCGAACGAGCGAGAAGACCTGGAGGCCATCCGCTCCTATCGAACCTTTGTGCACGGCGTTGAACAGCGTGTTGTCCGGGGTGACCTGCACCGGCACACCGAACTGTCCTGGGATGACGGCGGTCGACTAGATCAGGCCCCTGGCGGTTTTCAGGAAGCCGGTTTGCTGTGGAATGCTTATGCCAAGGGCTACCGCCTGGGCACGATCGCCAGTTCGGACCACCATTCCACGCATATTTCATATGCTATGGTTTACACCGAGCAGCCCACCCGAGAGGCCATTTTCGAAGCGATTCAGAAGCGGCATACCTATGGCGCCACCGACAATATTGTCCTCGACTATCGCATGGGCGAGCACTTCATGGGTGAAGAATTCACAGCCTCTAAAGTGCCGCCCGTGAAGATCCGCATCGTCGGAACCAGCCAGGTTGCACAGGTGGACATCATCAAAAACGAAGCGATCATTTACTCGACCAGCCCGAATCAAAAAACGGTCGCATTAACCTATGTGGACCAGGACGCCACGGCGGGTACGAGTTACTACTACGTCCGAGTTCTCCAGGACGACCGACAGATCGCCTGGTCCAGCCCCATCTGGGTGAACTACCAGCCCTGACGCGGTGCCTTCAGTGTGTAAATGAAGAAACTGTCACCTGCCCGGAAGAAGCAGTTCTTGGATGCCACGGCCGTCCTGCTCACAGCCATGGGCTGCTCCTTTTATTTTTCTTCCGCCCTTCAGGCAAGCGATTTCAGGTTTCGCGATGAGGAGCTCCGCACGCGGCTCAGCGTCGGCTATGCCGTTCGCCTGCTCGACATGAATGCCGACAACCGCCCGGACATCGTCATCGTCGACAGCAAGCGCATCCTCTGGCTCGAGAATCCGGATTGGCGAGAACACATCCTATGGAAGACCGATCGAAGAAGCACGACAACGTCAGCCTGGCGGCGGGCGACATCGACGGGGACGGGCAGCTCGACCTTGCCGTGGGGGCCGACTGGCAGTTCAACAACACCCGATCCGGGGGCAGCATTGGCTGGATCACAGGAGGCGGGCCTGACGCGCCATGGACCTATCACCCGATAGGGGAGGAGCCGACGGTACACCGGATGCGGTTCGCCGATCTCGACGGGGACGGTCGCCCGGAGCTCATTGTGGTGCCGCTCAAGGGTCGCGACACGACCCCGCCGCGGTTTCAGGAAAACGGTGTGAGAATCCTGGTCTACCCGGTTCCGAAGGACCCGATCAGGGATCCCTGGGTGCCCCGGGTGATCAACCAGGAACTGCACGTGACCCACAATTTCTGGGTCACGGACCTGGACCGAGACGGGCAGCTCGACCTGCTTGCGGTGAGCTTCGAGGGCGTGAGTCTACTCGAGCGCGGCAGGGACGGCCAGTGGCAGCGGACCTTAATCGGAGAGGGCGATCAGGAGTCGTCGCCGTCGAGCGGGGCCAGCGAAATCAAGCATGGTCGGCTGGGCTCGGGCCGGGACTACATCGCCACGATCGAGCCGTGGCACGGCAACAAGGTCGTGGTTTACACGAGACCCGATAGGCCGCGGCCGGCGACGGGGCCGTGGCTTTGGACGCGGCGTGTCCTGGATGAAGAGCTGCAGTGGGGTCATGCGGTATGGTGCGCCAACCTGGATGAGGACGACGACGAGGAACTCGTCATCGGTGTGCGGGACAGTTTCAGCGACTCCGCCCCGAGAGGACTGCGGATCTACGATCCCCAGGACGCGATGGGAGCCCGATGGCAGCGCCACCTCCTCGATCCCGGCGGTGTCGCCATCGAGGACCTGGCGGCCGGAGATCTGGACGGGGATGGCCGGCTAGAAATCGTTGCGGTCGGACGCCAGACCCACAACGTCAAGATCTACTGGGGGACAAAGCCTTGAGCTGCGTGGTCTTTTGATCGGGGCTGAGGGGACTGGGCGGGCTCCTTCCGACGTCTCGTGGCGAAACAAACGCGCATGGATCTTGTCTAATAGAAGAAAGAAGAGGAGTAGATACTCATGAAACATATGGTCTTGATCGTAGCTGTGTTGCTTCTTCCCCTAACCCTTTTTGCCCATCATTCCGGGACAACTGGATCGAGCGTTGCGCCCGAAAAGGCGGCTCAGGCCGAAAAAGCGGTTGCTACTTTTGCCGGCGGATGCTTCTGGTGCGTGGAAGCGGATTTTGAAAAGGTGGAGGGAGTCAGCGAGGCCGTTTCCGGTTTTGCCGGCGGAAAGGAGTCTAATCCGGCCTACCAGGAAGTGGCTTCAGGAAAAACGGGGCACCTGGAAGCCGTTCAGGTGATCTTCGATCCAGCCAAGGTCAGCTATTCAGCCCTGCTCGAGGTGTTCTGGAAGCACGTGGATCCCACGGACCAAGGTGGGCAATTCGTGGATCGGGGCGCCCAGTACCGATCGGCGATCTTCTGCCACGACGAGGCACAGAAGCAGCTGGCCGAGAAGTCGCGAGAGTCCCTTGAGTCGTCGGGCATCTTCGACAGGAGAATCGTGACCGAAATCCGGCTACTGCAAAAGTTTTACAAGGCAGAAGACGACCACCAGGACTACTACAAGAATCATTCGATCCGGTATCGATACTACCGATACAATTCGGGACGCGATCAGTTCCTGAAAAAGACCTGGGAAAACAACCACTGGGAATTCGAGGCAATGGAAATCAGCTCCAGCCCGACAGCGGGGCCGAAATACGAGAAACCCGACGATGAAGTGTTACGGTCCCAGCTCACTCAACTCCAGTACCGGGTGACTCAAGAGGACGCCACCCTCAGTAAACTTTCCCAGCTGCGGCGCTCGCGGGTGGGTGACACAAGGGGTTTCAGATCCTTACACCGGGCTTGGAGTGTAGCGTAGAATTCCTTGTCACTCTCCGCACGCTGCAGAAGATCTGCCAGCGCCCGGGCGCCTCCCACTGGAAAGTAGCCGGGGTAATTCTCTCCCAGAATTCCTATCGATCCCGGTATTCGCGTCGAGAGAACGGGAACCGAGCAAGCGAGTGCCTCGCAGACCACATTAGCGCCACCTTCCATTTGCGAGCTCAGGGCCAGTAACCGGCTGCTGGTTAGTACGCGAAGTGCTCTCCAGCGTGGGAGTTCGCCCAACCAGCGGTAGCGCGGATTGGATGCCTGCTCGACACGGGCGCCCTCCTCCATTTCTTCACTGCTTGCTGCTCCCACATGCACGACCTGAATTCGGGAAGAGGATGGCAACAGTCGAGCAGCCCTGGCCGTCCGGAATGGATCCTTCACGGGGCGCATGTGCCCAATTACACACACCTCAAAGAGCTTCTTTTTAGGTGAAAACTTTCCGGGAGGTCGCTGAGCAGACTGGTAGATGACCCGAGCCTTGCTACGCAGGTGTTGGGGCAGTTCCTGGATGCCCATCGGTTGCAGGACAATTAGAAGCGATGCCATTTCCATCGACTCCTGCGCTGAAGGATCGGTGCGGATGTCGCAATAAAGATCCGTACCCGTCATGGCCAGAATAAGGGGTAAGTCAGGGTGTCGGCGGCGGAAGCGTTGCACCGAGGCATGGCTACGGCGTGCGTGGAGAGCGACCATCAGATCGCATCGCTGCCCCTGGTATTCCTGGCCAATGACGACATGGTGGCCCAGGTCGCGCAGAATGCGAGCCCAGCGAAGCGCTGATACGCGATTGCCCTTCTGAGCCGGTGTTATGAGGTGGATCCTCACTACAGGGGCGCACAGGTGCGAAATCCCGCGAACACATCGCGTCGGTCGGGTGTAAAGAAGTTGCGCAAGGTGTTGCGAAGCATGCGGGATCGGGTTGCCCAGCATCCGCCTCGCAGCACCTTCCGGGTTCCGAACCAGGGTTCGGAATACTCCTTGTAGGGATCCGTCTCAAAGCTGGGATATGGAAGAAAAACACTATTGGTCCACTCCCATACGTTGCCGATCATCTGCCGGCAACCGAACGCACTGTCTCCTTCAGAAAGGGCTTCCACGCCAATGCAGCCCATTGCCTGCCAGTCCATATTGACTTTCTCTGAAGTGGCCGGATCATCACCCCAGGGAAAGGAGCGCTTTCGTTGGGGAAGGGTGCGACCCCGCGGATCGGGCTCGGCGGCGGCAGCTACTTCCCACTCCGCCTCGGTTGGCAGTCGGCGGCCAGCCCAACGGCAGTATGCCTGGGCCTCATGCCAGTTAACATGGATAATGGGAAGTTGTGGTTCCAGCGAAACCCATTCGTCAAAATGTCGCCGCCGCCAGGCTCCATCGGAATCACGCCGCCAGTAAGTCGGATGTTCTGCCTGGGCCTCTGCTCGCCATCGCCAGCCTTCCTCGCTCCAAAGCTCCCTCCGCTGATAAGCATCTTCATCCACGAATGCCGCGAACTCAGACTGCGTAACCGCCGCGCGCGCGACGGCAAAAGGTTCTACTGTTACGCGGTGCGCCCACTTTTCGTTGTCAAACACGAACGGTTCATCTGAGCTAGCTCCCAGCATGAATCGCCCTCCGGGGATCTCAACATCGCCTGGCAGGCACTCTTCCCCGGCACCGGCCTTGCCAGAGCTCTTGAATGCTTCCCCATCGCCAGCTGCCGCTAGTTTCGGCTGTGAGTACCCCAGGGTCTGGCGTACATAAGTAATCGCCTCAGTGTGCATGTCTTCGTGGAAGGTGGTGTAGCGGATGAAGTACCCCAGTTCTTCTCCCGGTTCGCCTCGTTCAAGTTCCTCCAGAACTCGGAGGCGCACTTCATTCAGGTACGCCAAAGTGTTTTCGTAGGATGGCAAGGGCAGGTCCCAACGCGTTGCGTGTGGAATCGCAATAGAGTCCCAGAGAGAATCGGCATCATCGCGAATCATCTGCTTCTTGCAGGCGTGCCGTAGCACCCACTTTTCCTGAAACCAAGCCTGGTGTCCGATTTCCCAGAGCAACGGATTGACGATCGGCAGCTTCGGTCCCATGAGCTGCTGGCCACTGAGATCTGCGACCAACCCGAATGTCCGCCGGCGTGCATCATTCACCCACTCAGCAAGCTCCGCAGCAGTGACTACAGGATGTCTCGATTCGGTCATTTCTCCTGTACCTTACAATTTCTCGTAACGGTGCTAGCGGGGCGATTCTTCGCCTATATCTCGATAGCTGAACTCGTAGTGCAAACTTTCCACTTGTTTGCCATCCGCCTCGACGTAGGGATAGATGAAAAAATTAAGCGGCTCCCCCTGTTGGCGAGGAGAGAGAACGATGTCGCGACCCTCCGTGAATTCCACCCGACTCTCGTCGTGAGCACCGAAGTAGTACTCCCGCTTCTCTGGATGCTTGCTGGCCTCGGAAGCATCTACCGGAACCCAACCGTAACCATCGAGGTAGAACTCACTCCAGCAGTGATAGCCGCCGACTCGGCCGGAGCCACGCTCAGGCGGCAGGGAGAAGCCGATTGCAAACTTGGCAGGGATTCCGGCCGCTCGAACAAGGCCGGTAAACAGGGCATGGAAGTCGCTGCAGTTACCCGTCTTGGCGTCACACGCCCAGTAGATGTCCCCGCGCCCCCACCCGCTACCTTCCTTGTTATAACTCATGTTGTCGACGACGTAGTCATAGATGGCGCGGACCTTCTCCAGATCCGTGTGCTTACCGGCAACGACCTGCCTGGATATCGCACGGATGAGGCCGTCTAGCGGCACCAGGTGGTCGGGTTCAAGCCACCGAGCGAGCTTGGGATCCTTTCCCGGAGCTCCGCGGGCGCTGGCTCTGCCAAACTCCTTGCGCACCGTTTCGAAGCGCTCGACTCGCGCGGTCATCACGATCTCGATTGGGACCGGGGCAGGCTTGTGCAAACCGAGATAGAGGATCTCATTCCCGAACTCCACTTCTCTCCGTACACTCGTCGGGTAGGGAGCCTTGATCTGTACGACCTTCACTTTCTGGTTTTCGTCGTCCTGTGGAACGGGAAGCCAGATGTCGAATCGGCTTGCTTCCTCAGGTGGGTCGATCACAGTTCGGTACACGAACTCGAAAGTTCTCACTCTGGGTTTCTGGTCCACCTCAGCCGGCCGGCCCTGCGCCTTCGAGTGTCCGACACAGGGCGCCGCTGCCAGGATCAATAGCAGGATTCCTCCTCTGCCCATACCACAATACCTATAGCTTGGCCGATTATTGTGTTGCCTCGGCGGAAGTTCTCCACCAGCATGAGATCGGATGCAGCGTGGTTCCATTTGTCCAGCAGGGCCCAGCGGCCATCCTTCGAGACCGACCTGACCCCCAATTCACCTTAAGGGTGAAGGTTTGAAGCTGATGAATGATCAAAACTTATCAGCCCTCCAACCTCGCGTCAACGATTCCCTCGTCATCTTCCCGCTGAAAACGGCTTCTGACCCCTGGGGCATCCAGGCGCCTTTGCCGAAATCACTCGCACTTTTTGAGACTTGGACGTTTGTAGCAGGCGTGCAACAACGCGGTCGGCCGGAGCCAAAATGGACGAGCCCGGGGGTCTCAAATTGATCCATTGACGTCGCTTAAAAAGCGAGCCCAGCCGTGTTGACTGAGGTAACCCCACCATATTTGATCCCGGTCAGACAGGCCATCTCGCGTTTCCAGGCGGTCAGGTCTTCCGTTTTGAACTGGTTGAGGTGGCTGTGACCGCAAGCTCGAGCCAGAACCTGCATCAGTTCGACCGATGCCCGAAAGAATCGATTCAGACGGGCAGCTGCCTCGTCCACGATCAATCTCGCCCTCAAATCCTCTCGCTGGGTAGCGATTCCGACCGGGCAGTTATTGGTGTGACAGGCTCGCATCCCCAGGCAGCCGATGGCCTGAATCGCGGCGTTCGAGACGGCCACCGCGTCGGCTCCCAGAGCCAGAGCTTTGGCGAAGTCGGCAGGTGTTCTGAGACCACCGGTGATAATCAAGGTGACGTCGCTGCAACCGCTCCGATCCAGATGGCGGCGCGCCCGAGCCAGAGCAGGGAAGGTCGGGACCGAGATGTTGTCTCGAAAGATGAGCGGAGCCGCTCCTGTCCCGCCGCCGCGGCCGTCCAGAATAATGTAGTCGGCTCCGACTTCCAGGGCTGCATCGATGTCGTCCTCGACGTGCTGGGCCGAGAGCTTGAAGCCCACCGGGATACCTCCCGTGCGTTCTCTCACCCGGGAGGCAAAGTCTCGAAAGTCATCCAGTCGTTCCCAGTCCGGGAAGCGTGAAGGCGAAATGACTGGCTGGCCTTCCTGAAGGCCTCTCACCTGCGCAATTTTGGCTGTCACTTTCTTGCCGGGAAGATGGCCTCCGGTGCCGGTCTTGGCGCCTTGCCCTCCCTTGAAGTGAAAGGACTGAACCTGATCCAGTTTGTCCCAGCTGAACCCGAAGCGGGCCGATGCCAGTTCGTAAAAATAGCGGCTGTTCGCTGCCTGTTCCTCAGGCAGCATTCCTCCCTCGCCCGAGCAGATGCCGGTTCCCGCCAGCTGGGCGCCCCGTGATAGTGCCACCTTGGCCTCCTGGGACAAGGCTCCGAAACTCATGTCGGAAACCAGCAGCGGAATCTCCAACTCCAGCGGCTTGCCTGCCCGCGGCCCTATCACGACCTCTGTTCCCACCGGCTCGTCGTCAAGCAAGGGCAGTCTGGCTAGCTGAGCAACCACGAACTGGATGTTTTCCCACTGGGGCAACTGTTGCTTGGGAACGCCCATAGCAGCTGCGGTACCGTGGTGACCCGTCTTGCTGAGGCCATCCTTGGCCAGCTGCTGGATGTAGCCGGCATAGGGCTCCTCTTCGGCGCCATGAGGATCAGCATAGAGTCCCTGATACTCCTCGCGGTTGTAAGGTTGCGGGTGCTCCTGCTCCCAGGCCTCGACCTCCTCGGCATCGACCCAAACCTGACCGTCTTCCACCCAGGATTGAAACTTGCGGAGGGCCTCTTCGTTGTTATATGCGCTGACCCCGGTGTCATAGCGGTAGTCCCAATTATGCACTCCGCAAATGAGATCCGGCCCCTCGATTGTGCCGTCGGCCAGTAAAGCCCCGCGGTGAAGACAGCGTCCATACAAAACCGAGATCTCTTCGTCGTAGCGCACCAGTACAAGATCGACGTTTGACACAAGGGCGTAGGTCGGCTTCCGATCTTTCAGCTCATCCCAATTGGCAATCGGCTGTTTTCTCATAGTGTCCTCTCGGTTCTACGGGGTCATCTCAACGGCTAGAATTGAGATATCGTCTTCGAGCCCGATTCCTCCGAGCCATGCTTCAACGCTGCTCAACAGAAAGGAAAGGCGCGCCGTTTGTTCATCGCTCATCTTGGATTTCAAGGATGGATCGGAGCTGCACTAGACTAACTCGATCGACATCGCCGGGCAAGGGGTTGATAGGTTGGTCGGGATTTCCGCTGACGCTCATCACAGGAAGCCTGAAGGTCGCGACACGAAAATGCCAGGTAGAATCGCGTTGCATCGAGTTTTGCGGACCCGGGGGCGGAATTGCCGTCAGGGAGGCGAAACAACTTACCTACCTGTCCGTACATAACCCTGTGAAAGGTGGAGTCAGCACCCTTGTCCGTTCCGCACTCTTCGTTTGCCTGGCCAGCCTTCCCCTCCAGGGTCAGCAGGGTGTGGAGCTCTATTTTGCTCAGTTTGGGGATGGCGCAGGTCTGTTCAGCCAGATCATTCTCTTCAACCTGAATCCCGATATGGAAGCCACGGTCACGATGATTTTCAAGGACAACGACGGGAATCTTCTCAGCGTGGATCTCAACGATGAGCTGGTGACGGGAGAGAAGACGGTAGTAATCCCGGCTGGAGGTTTGCGCAGCTTCAAGACGGGTGGCCAGGGAGACTTGTTGGATGGGACGGCGACGGTGATCTCCGACAAGGAAGTGGCTGGTGTCATCTTGTTTGGAGGAACAAACGGCCTGGCCGGGGTGGGCAGCAGTGCCGCGCAGCCCGGCGGGTTCACGGCCCCCATGCAGACGAACTCAGCCTCAGCCGTCAACACCGGGATTGCGGTCATGAACCTTGAAGAGGGTGAGGTCAGCTTGGACCTGCAGCTGTGCGATGGGGACGGAGTCGTGTTGGCCAGCGCTGCCGCGGTGTTGCCGGGTATGGGCCATCTGGCTGCCTTTCTTCCTGACTTCGAGTGGTCGACGGCAGTTGATTTCTCCGATTTTGAAGGCACCTTGAAGGTGACGACGGACGGTTCGACTGCCGCCACCGTGATCCAGACCCGGCCCGGCCAGTTCGCCACTCTTCCAGTCGTCCCGATCGATGCGGCTGTTCAAACTCTGCCGATTCCCCCGCTCTACACCGGACAAGTCCAAGGCGAGGCCAGAACCTACGATCTTCTTATGCAAAATGGAAGCAAGGAGTTCTTTGAAGGTCTCCTGGCCCCCACCTCAGGCTACAACGGCGATTATCTGGGCCCGACGCTGTTGATGCGAAAAGGGGATCAGGTCGTGCTCAATGTGACCAATGAGCTGGGAGAACGTACCTCCACACACTGGCACGGGATGCACGTGCCCGCAGCCATGGATGGCGGCCACCACCAGATGATCGAGCCCGGAGAGACCTGGACAGCCTCGTACCCGATCCTCAACCGCGCTGGGACGTACTGGTACCACCCACACCTCCATCCCGCGATGGGCCCGGGGATCCTCATGGATCCGGAGGGGACCGGTTATCAGGTCTATCGGGGACTTGCGGGCATGCTCATCGTCGAGGACGACACCTCGGACACGCTGGTGCTGCCACGGTCCTGGGGACGTGACGACATTCCGCTGATTCTCCAGGATCGGCGCTTCCATGAAGACGGCTCGCTGATGCACTTCCCCAGCGATTTCAATCCGGCCACGGATCCCGCGCTGCGGAAGGGCGGTCATTTCCTGGTAAACGGCGTGGAGGGTCCCATACTGGAAGTGGGCGCCCAGGTGGTTCGTCTTCGTATCCTGAACGCCTCGAACGCGCGCGTTTACAACCTGGGCTTTAGCGACAACCGGACCTTCTATCAGGTGGTCTCAGACGGCGGATTCCTCGGCGCTCCGCTGCCCATGTCCCGACTGCTGCTGGCGCCCGCCGAGCGGGCCGAGATCCTGCTCGACCTGGCTGCAGACGAAGGGCATACAGTCACTCTGGGCAGTTTTAATAGCGGAAACGGCACCACGTTTGTCCCGGCTCAGCTCCAGGATCCCTGGGATACTGCAGACTTCAATCTGCTCGAGATCCGGATTGAGCCTGCCACTGCCGACGCCGTTCGGGCCCTCCCCGAGACCCTGGCCACGGTGGCCCGGATTCCCGAGTCAGAAGCCGTGAACGCTGAGAGTCCCCGGCCCTTCGAGCTCAATGCCAACCCCTTTGGAATCAACGGGAAGCGAATGGACATGGCGATCATCGACGAACAGGTCCGTCTTGGCGACACCGAAGTCTGGGAAATCACGAACCCGAACCGCCAGGCCCATCCGTTTCACGTACACGGCGACTCATTCCAGATCCTGTCGCGGGACAGCGCGCCCCCACCGGCACACGAGTTCGGCTGGAAGGACGTAGTGCTGGTCCGTCCCTTCGAGACGGTGCGCATCATCAAGCGTTTTCACGACTATGCGGATCCCGTGAACCCTTTTATGTTCCACTGCCACATCCTCGAGCACGAAGACGTGGGGATGATGGGCCAGTTCGTAGTGGTGGATTCGGAAGCCACCCCTGCGGGAGAAGAGCCGGTTTCCGAGGGAGGATCGTTGAGGTGAAGAGTTATACCAGAGTTAGCCCCGTGCGGTTGCTTGCCTTGCTTGCAGTCTTCAATGCGAACCAGGTCGCGACGGCCGAACAGGAGCCGACAACGCAAGAGAGCAACTTCGTGCTCCAGTTCGATGGGACTGATGACCGCGTCACGGTGCCGTATGACGATTCGTTTCCCACAGAAGTCTTCACGGCCGGCGCCTGGATCAAGCTCTCGCAGCCCGCCCGCCGTGCGGCGATCATCGCCCGTGGGGAGGACGACAACTCGTTCAACTTGAGCTGGCAACTTTACGTCAACTCCAACGGGACCCTCGAAACCATGCTCGAGGACGCCAGCGAGAACAACTACTGCTATCCGTTGAACCAGTGCTTTCCGGCGGGGACGTGCAGCATCGGGGGCGATCTCTTTGTGGCCGATGATGCCTGGCACCACGTGGCAGTCACCCGCAACAACGCCGGGGAACTCGCCCTCTACATCGACGGGGAAATGCGAGCCAGCTGTGAAGGGACGGGCATCCCTTCGTCGAACAACTTCCAGGTCCTGTCCCTCGGCTGCACGTTCGGAGTGATCGGTCCGCCTCCCGGGGGAGTGGAACCTCCTACCTGGTTTTTTCCGGGACTCATCGAGGAGCCCGCCATGTGGAACGTTGCCCTCAGCGAGGCCCAGATTGCGGACGTGTTTCGCTTCGGTGTGGATCCTCTTTCGTCCGGTCTGGTCGGGTATTGGAACTTCAACGAAGGCGCGGGACAGGTCGTGGCCGATCTGTCACCAGCCGGCAACGAGGGATTCCTCGGAGAGAGACCAGACCCGGACAGCTCTGATCCGCTGTGGGTCGATGGTCCGGTTAAAACCAGTCCCTTCGCCCAGTTTTTCGCCCAGTTTGGTGATGGCGCAGCTCTCTTTAGCCAGATCATTCTCTTCAGCCTGGACCCCAGCATGGAAGCCACGGTCACGATGATCTTCAAGGACAACGATGGGAATCCCCTCAGCGTGGATCTCAACGGTGAGCTGGTGACGGGAGAGAAGACAGCAATGATCCCGGCCGGAGGTTTGCGCAGCTTCAAGACCGATGGCCTGGGAGATTTACTGGAGGGATCGGTGACGGTGATCTCGGATAAGGCGGTGGCCGGTGTCATCTTGTTTGGGGGAACCAGCGGTCTGGCCGGGGTGGGCAGCAGTGCCGCGCTGCCCGACGGGTTCACGGCTCCTATGGAAACGAACTCGGCCTCAGCAATCGACACCGGGATTGCGGTCATGAACCTTGAGAAGACTGCGGTGAACTTGAACCTGCAACTGTGCGATCGGGACGGAGCCGTGCTGGCCAGCGCCGCCGCAATGTTGCCAGGTATGGGCCATCTGGCTGCCTTTCTTGCTGAGTTTGAGTGGTCGACGGCCGTCGACTTCTCCGATTTTGAAGGCACCTTGAAGGTGACGACGGACGGCAGGATTGCCGCCACCGTGATTCAGACCCGGCCGGGCCAGTTCGCCACTCTTCCCGTTGCGTCGCAAACGCTCCAGTGAAGAGGTGCGGGAAGCCGAGATCTCGGAATCCAGGGGCTGGCCGCTTCGTCCCGCTCCTTGTCATTCTTTTCCTCTCAAACTGTAACTACCTCGGGCCACGGACCCCCCAGATTCACGCACCCGCTCCGCGACCACTAAGGATGTTCGAAAGCTGGCCCTTTTGTCCAACGTGAAACGCGGCGATCAGGGCCGCAGATTCACCCAGATGGGACTTCCCCAGGCCACCTGTCTAGATGGGGAAGGGGCGGAGGCCTGGTTCCGGGGGGTATCTGAGGTGGGCGGGCTGTTCCCCACTAAAAACGTATCGGGAACCCGAACACCACTCCTGGACTCACGTCGTCGTACTTATAAAAACTGGCTCCCGAGCCCTCTTCATAATCGATACTCAGCGCCTTGAAAAGGACCTGAACTCCCAGGTGACGGGTGAAGCGGAACTCGGCCCCGGCCTCGACGTTCCAGGTAAAATCCGAGCCCGCGCCAAAGCCGCCGATGTCTCCCCGGGCGAGAAAGGAGGCCCGTGGTGAGACTTGCGCTGTGAGTCGGAGGCCGATGATCGGGTCGACCCAGTCCGGTGTGAAGTTTCGCTCGCCGCCAGAGCCGATGCCTCCTGTTCTGGCGGCTCGTAAGCTCTGTCGAACGTAGCGCACCCCACCCAGGACATCTACTCCAGTTTTAGACGATCCCAGCCGGTAGGCCAGAGCAGATTCAAAAGTCAGCATGTCAATGTCGACATCGAGCCGGCCTCCGAGTGGCAGGTCTCCCTGATCGCCGAGCGCCATGAAGTTGACATCAAAGAGACCCGCCCAGGGTCCTTTGCGCACCTCAAATCGGCTGGCCGCCGCAAACTCCAGATTGTCCAGGAGTGTCCTGGCCGAGGCGTCGACATCACTCTCCAGTCCTCCCAGAGCCACATCTCCATCCATCCGGGCCAGGAAGAGGTAGGGCGTGATGACGACCTCCCACTTATCCAGACTCGCGCCGGGGGCGGAAGGCTGCAGGCTGGAAGGGGCCACGAACGGTCCCGAATTCGGAGGTTCCGAACTTCGTTTCGCTTCGGGTTCCACAGCTCTCTCGGACTCGTTCCCCGTGGCGAGAGCGGCCGTCATCAAGAGAAGCAGCACAACCAGGAGGCAGGCTGGGAGCCGAAGCCCTGGACAATCCCACACCGGTTTTCTGTCAGACAGAGGACTGACCAATCGCATCATCGATAGTTCCTGCTCTTTCGTTTTAAGTTAGCGGTTCCCCACTCAACCGCCCGGAGTGTACCAGATGGGAGAGGTGTAGGCGCTGGTCAAGCAACTGAAGTTACGCTATTGTGAGAGACAAAGGGCGACTGATGGATTCCGCTACCTCCTCCTATACATTCATTGCAGGACTTCCCTGGACCGCCTGGCTTCTCTGGATCGCAGCGCTGGGACTGGGTTTGAGGTGTGCTCATGTTTGGCGGTCTACTGGTCCTGCCCATCGTCGGTGTGGTCGCGGCGGGAGGCTGGACCAACCTGACGACTGAGCTGCAATCGACGGATGAAAACCTTCTTCGGCCGATGGGCCAGTACGGATTCTCTGTGGCGGGCATCATGGGCCTACCCCACTTTCGTGGACAGTTTTCAGCTTGCGATTTTCTGCTCCTGACGGCTCCTCCTTTCGAAGTGGATGGGTGACTGATAATCGAGAGACGAGTGCAGGCGATGCGGGTTGTACCAGCCCTCCATGAACTCGAAGACGGCCCTGCGGGCCTCGTCGGGCGTTGCAAAGTTGTTTCGGTCCAGCAGCTCGCACTCGAGCGTGGCAAAAAAACTCTCACACAGAGCGTTATCGTAACAGTCGCCCACGGATCCCATCGAGGGCCTCACGCCGGCCTTTCGACAGCGCAGCCCGAAGGCAATCGAGGTGTATTGGCAGCCCTGGTCCGAGTGATGGATCACCGCCACGGGACGGCGCTGACACAGGGCCCGGCGGCTGAAGGCATCGACAACCACGGCCAGGTAAAGAAAACCTGCCCGGGTAGAAACGTAGGTCAGGTCGGCTACCCAGAGCCGATTCGGACCTGCGGCCGAGAAGTCACGCTCGACCAGATCCGAGGCCGGCCGGGCCTTCTCATTGCGCACCGTCGTGGTGCGTTTCTTGCGGCGACTAACGCCCTGCAAACCCGCTTCACGCATCAGACGAGCGACGCGCTTGCGACCCACACGGGGTCCCTCTGCGGCCAGCTGGGCATGGATCCGGGGGGCACCGTAGGTGCCTCGAGAGCGTTCATGAATGGCTCGAATCCAGGCCAGCAAACGAACATCTTCTCGCACCCGAGTACTCATGCGACGTCGGCGCCACGCATAGTAGCCGCTGGTGGAGACACCCAGTACACGGCACAGGGTGGCAATCTTGTGCTCGGCCTGATTCATCTCGACGAACCCGAAGATCCGGACGGGATCGAGTTGGTCTCCCGAGCAAACCAGGCCGCGGCTTTTTTTAAGATCTCCCGCTCTTCACGCAGGCGACGATTCTCACCACGCAGCCGGCGCAGCTCGTCTCGTTCCGGGGTCGTCAGGCCGTCCTCACGGCGGCCCTCATCCAGATCGGCTCGGTACACCCAGTTGCGAATGGATTGCGCCGACGGCTCAAACTCACGCGATAGTGATCCCGGACTGCGCCCGGTTCGCACGAGTTCGACCATCTGGCGACGAAACTCTGGTGGATATGGTCGGTGTGTTTTTGGCATCGTAGACTCCTTCCCAAATGATTAGGTGTCCACGAAAACGGGTCAACTCCATCATTAGCGCAGTCGGTTTCCTGGCGATTGGACTGGGCTTCCTCGGCTCTCCTCAGCTTCTAACCCGATTTATGTCTGCGCGGAACCAGGATGAGATCGTCGATGCCAGTCTTATCTCCCTAATCTGCATCATGGTTTTCGATAGCGGTGCTGTGTGTGCGGGAATGGCGGGGCGGATTCTTTTCCCAGATCTGGCAGATCCCGAACTTATCCTCCCCACCATGAGTGCCGAACTCTTTCCCGGGATCTTCGCAGGACTTTTCCTTGTCATTGTTCTAGCCGCCATCATGTCGACAGTCGACATCCCTGCTCCTGCTTGCCTCTTCCGCCGTAGTGCGGGATGTCGTGCAAAAGGTCTTCCACTCTCAACTCTCGGAACAGCGTCTTACCCTCTGCGGGAAACTCGTCACCCTGGTGATCGGGGCCGGCGCGCTGGTACTGGCTCTGGGGGAGGTGCGAGTCATCTTCTGGTTTGCTCTTTTCGCCTGGGCGGGGTTGGCGGCCGCATTTGGTCCCGTGGTCCTGTGCTCCCTCTTCTGGAAGCGCACCACTCGCGCCGGCGTGACAGCCGGAATGTTGGCGGGCTTTGTTTCCACTATGCTTTGGTTCGTTCTGTTTCAGGAAGTCAACCTCTACGAAATGCTTCCCGGTTTTCTGGTGGGATTTCTTGTCACCGTTGGGGTGAGTCTTCTCTCGGAAGCACCAGAGGGAGCAGCCGAAGAACAAGAAGAAGTATGGCGCGCAGTGGGACATCCCCTTTGGCGATCGAGATGAAAACGGGGCACTCCTTTTCGTTACAGTGCAGCGAAGATGCAGCTGACCGGTAAGGCCACGCAACGACCGCGAAACCGTTCACACACGAATCGGTGGACCACCATACGGGGTATTGAAACCGTGCCATCCACGCTCTGCATCACTGAGTTACCATGCGGGCTGCTCGCCGCCTCCTCGAAATCGGATATCCAGGTAGACCGATAGCGCAAGATACGTCACCGGATAGATCAAAGAAAGGTACAACAGCCAGTCGGAGACCACACCGTCGGCCCGAAACTCCAGCAGCAGCCCCAGCAGAGTCACGATCCAGGCCACGCTGCCCCACAAGAACCAGGGCCTCCACCGCGGTGCCCTGGCGGGGTAGACAAAGCGCACCGGCAGGACACTGAGCAGACTCAGCAGAAGAACGATGATCAGAAGGACAACTGCTCCATACCCGTGCAGCCAGATGGCCGTATAAAAGGCAACGACATTCCAGTAGGACGGGAAACCGACGAAAAACCCCTCTCGATCCTGCTTGGCAGAAACATTGCAGAACGCAAAAAGACTCGCCAGCAGAGCCACACTCACCCACATCCACGGAGGATGCGGCAACCAACCGGCGTGACCCAGCATAAACAGCGGCAGAAAACTGAATGTCAAATAGTCCACAATGTCATCCAGCCGTCTGCCATCCACTTCGGGGAGAGTCCTCTCCACCGAAAACTTGCGCGCCAGTGTGCCATCCGAGCCGTCGATGACGGCCGCCAGCAGAAGCCAGAAAAAGGCATTCGGATATCGTTCCGTCGCAATGGCGACAGCGGCCCCCAGAGCGCACACAACGCCCAGGGCAGTATAGAAGTGGACCAGAACGCCCTGCCACTTGGGGCGGTTCCGCTCCCGCTCGGATCGATGCGCGTGATCATCCGTCACCAGGCATTTCTAACTCAGGCTGTGCGGCAAACTCAAGTAGGGCTGGAGACATTAATCACCTTTCTCGATCACTTACCAACCAACAGAACCTGAAACGCAGTGAGGGCTGAGTGGTAGCCGCGGCCTGCGCCCGCGGTTCTGTTGGACCCGGGCCGAGCCCTGATTTCTCGTCGGCCCTCCAGCCGCTTAAATACCTGTCGGGGGTCAGCTCGAAGAAGGTTCTGTAGAGCGCGATACGACCCAGATCGTGGCCAGACTCGCCACCATGGCTGCAGTCCGAAACGGGAACAGAACACCTAGTTCAGGATCGGTCCTCGGATAAGGAAGAAAGGCGGGAAGTCCCAGCAGGGCCTCGCCTCCACCCAGCCGCAGGAGTAGTCCCACAGCCACACCGGGCCTGGACAGTCACAACCGGCCAATCATAGCAACCGGGACGGCACCACGGCGGCTCCCAGGCCTGGAGCTTGACTGCAACATCGCTGCCCGAATGCAGAGTGGCGTCTGGCAACGATCGCACAACCAGCGCATTTGCGCTGTCAGTGGACTGCATTTACCCTATTCGGGTGGGATGAATTGTGCCGAACCGTGTGAATATTCTGCAGGGAGCACCGAGCAACTATGAACGTCACCCAGGAAACTGTAGGAAATGTGCTGGTGGTAGGACCGGAGGGCAAGCTTGACACTAACAGTGCAGAGGATCTTGAGAGTGTACTGCTCAAGGCCATGGATGGAGGAGCGCAAAGGATACTGTTGGACTTTTCCGCATTAGTGTACATATCCAGTTCCGGATTGAGTGTCATCCTCTCGGCAGCCAAGCGGGTCAAGAAGCAAGCGGGAAGGGTGGCGCTGTGCCGCTTGAACGACAATATCCAGCGGGTATTTGAAATGAGCGGGCTCAGTAGGATCCTGGATATTGAGGGCAGCCGCGAGGCAGCCTTGTCCAAATACTTCTGAATCCGGATCGAGCCTGTATCTTAATCCGAAAAGCCCGCCGCTCCGTGACACTTCCTCCGCGACACTTCCGATGGCTCAGCTTTTTGCACTCCGGGCAGAACGAGACAGCCGGAAGGAGATGTAGTTCCGACCGGAGATTTTCAGATGGTTCACGTCTTGTGCGAGCTTCGAGACAAGCACCAGTCCAAGGTGCCTCAGCTCCTCCAGACTTGCGGCCCCAACGTCGTCGGGAACGCGCGGCAGGTCGACGTCCTCGACGGAGGAGCGGTCCGTAATTTCGACCAGCATCGTGTCCTCTTCCAGAGTGCAGCGGACGGCCACAGTACGTTCGGAACCCTCCTGGGCGTCGGCCTCGCAAAGACAGACGAAGATCTCTTCGCAGCACAATTGAAGATCGTGCTGCAAAGAATCGTCGAATTGAAAGCGCTCCGTGGTCCCATCGACGAATCCCTGAAGCTTCGGCAGATCTGTCAAATTGGCCCGAAGCGTTTCTTTCGTGCGCCGTACCGGCTTGAGCTGGAAGATCACGGCTAGCAAAAGAGCGATGGCACTGCCCGTTGCGATCGCGTTGCTCACCAGCGGGCGCACGGCAGTGGGTATCAGATCCGCGAAGAAAAGCTCATGCCCTGCGGCGTATCCTCCCCAAAAGGCAATGCTAACGATCATTGCGGTCTGGGGCGTTACGCCTTCCATCGTGGCGACGCGGACGCCGGTAACGAAAAGCCTCCCAATGAGAACGAAGCTCGCTGCCCCCAGTGCCGGACCTGGTATGTCCAGAATGAACCCCGATACTTTTGGAAAGAAGGCGACCAGCCCAAGCAGAATTGCTCCGTAGAGTCCGACCCGGCGGGAAGCTACGCCGGAAAGTTCCAGCAAAGAGATATTGCTCGAATACGTCGTGTTGGGCGCAGTACCCGCCAACCCGGCTAGAAAGTTACCCACGCCGTCCGCGTACAGCGCCCCCTGGACAGAGTCGTAGTCGACCTTTCGGAAATTCCGCTTCGAGATCTTCTGGACTGCGATGACATCACCGACGGTTTCAATCGTCCCCGCAACAGTTGCGATCAAGAAAGCAATGAAGACCGGCCAATGAGCGGCTTGGAACCGCATCTCGATTCCCGGCCAGTCGGCCCGGGGGAGACCAAACCAGCCGGCAGCGTTAAGATTCGTCATCTCGAGCTGTCCGAAAAGTGCCGCCGTGACGTAGCCGGAGCCGAGGCCAAGCAACAGCCCCCACGCACGTAGCCTCTTACTGCCGAAGACGGCGCAGCCAAGCATGGTCAAGAAAGCAGCTAGTACTTAACCGCGTAAATCCGAGTAATTAGATTTGAAACCCTTGGGATGAACCACGGCCTTGGTCCATTCGAAGGGTGCGGCCTGCGGGTTCCAGACCTGCACGAATTCGTCAATAGCATTGCGCAATTCTCGGGGCGAAGTGAAACTGGCACCCTGAATGGCTCCCCGGCTCAAGAGGCTGAACCAGATTTCAATCTGGTTGGTAAAGCAGGCATTGGTCGGCGTGAAATGAAAGCGCACGTTGTCGTGTCGAGCCAGCCAGCGGTCGTTTTTGGGCTTGTGCGTGCTCAGGTTATCGAGGATCACATGGATCTCACGGTCCGGATAATCGGCCACTACTTGGTTCATGAAGTCCAGGAACTCGCGACGCCTGCGTCGTTTGTAGTGACCAATCTTGACCAGTCCCGTGGCCACTTCCAGGGCTCCAAACAGGGTGGTCGTGCCGTTGCGTTTGTATCGGTGATTCTCTCCCGTGATAGCCTTTCCGTTGGGCAGCTTCAGCCACCCCTGAGATCGTTCCAGTGCTTGAATGTGTGGTTTTTCGTCGATGCACAGTACGACGGCGTTTTCGGGCGGGGCAAGATAAAGCCCTACAATGTCGGCCGCTTTGCGGGCAAACTCCGGATCGGTGCTCAAGCACCAGCTGCGGCGCCGCTGCAGAGAGATCCGGTGGTGCTGCAGGACTCTCCAGACCTGATCTCGGCTGACATCACCCAGGTGTTCAGCCAGCAGGCGGCCGTTCCACGTTGCGTAGCCACGGGGAGGCTTTTCGTCCAGAGCCGCCAGAATTCTCTCCTCCGTTGTCTCGTCGTAGCGGCGGGGCTTTCCGCTGCGCGGCGCGTCCTGCAGCCCTTGTGTCCTTTGGGCCGCGAACCGCTTGCGCCACTTGCTGACCTGTGAAGGCCAGATCTTCAATTGTTTCGCGACCTCCTGAGTCGTTTTCCCGGCCGCGGCCTCCAGAATGATGCGGGCTCGATGGACCAGCCTATACTCGGTCGTTCCCGAACGGAGCCAGCCGCGAGGCTTCTCCTCTTCCTCCTCGGTCAATATGATTTCGGTCGCTCGCCCCATGCTTTGCCTCCAGTGTGCCCTGGAAGAGAACTGGAGGCAATTCTAACATATGATTCTGCGTATTAATGCTGTTAAGTACTAGGCCTATCAGCAGATTCGCACGCGAGCTCGCGCCCGGGCTACCCTCTTCTCCAACCCACAGCCCGAGCGTAATGGGGATGATCGTGACGGCGACGAGCATGATCACGACACCGCCCACAGCGGGTGTGAAGATCTTCCTGAGAAAACGAAAGAAGTAAGAGATCAGGCACTCCAAGGGAGCGGAGAGCATGGCCAAAGTCGCCATAAGCGCCAAGCCGCCCTGGTCGACGGCATCGAGAGTACACGCGATGAAGGCTCCGGAGGTGCCCATAAAGAGAACGTAGCCGGAACCGACGGACCCGATCCGCACGACCTGAATGAGGCTTGTCACTCCCGACACCAGAATGCTGACGAACGCCAGATATTCGGCCTCCTCAAGGGATACACGGCCGGTTTTCGCCAGGAGGATAGGGATGAAAAGGACCCCGCTCAGCATGAAGAGAACATGCTGCCCAGCCAGCCCGAGAGAAAGCCAATGGGGAGGGTTTTCGTCGGCGGAATATTGCAGTTGGACGCTTCTCGTGTCCATAAGATCGGTCACTTCGGTGGCCGGGAACGGTCGTCCTCCTCCGACAACGTGAGTATATGGCAATCGTGGCCTTGCCAGCCAGCATGCCCTGTGCTGGCGACCTAAGGCTTCTTCCAAAGTGAATGGCTTGCGATCTCTGGGGAAATCTGTAATTAATGTCTGACGTGACACCGTCTCTGTAGATAAGGAGGATGTCTACATGAGCGAGAATAGAACAGCCGATATCATCGTTATTGGTGGTGGGTTATACGGTTGCAGCATCGCTTACAATTTGGCCAAGAATGGGGCCAAGAATGTGGTGCTTCTCGAACGAAAAGCGATTTGCTCTGGCGGCACCGCCAAATCTTGCGCCGCCTCGCGTACCCACTATTCTATCCAGACTAATCTAATCCATGCCGTCGAGAGCTTAAAGATATTTGAGAATTTTGCCGAGGTTGTTGGCGGCGATGCTGGCTTTCGCCATACCGGCTACCTGATCCTTGGCCCAGAGGAATACGGGGAACCGATGCAGGCCGTATTTCGCATGCAAAACGAATGTGGTATCGATACCGAGACTATCTCCCGTGAGGAAGCAGCGCAGATCCATCCCTTGCTCCACCTCGACGATGTTGAGGTCATCGGCTACGATACGCGAGGAGGTTACTGCGACCCTCACTTGACCACGACTTCTTACGCCCGGCGCGCTGAAGAGCTTGGGGTGACCATTCACACCGATACCCCTGTGACCGCCATCCGCCTCAATGGGCAGATAAAGAGCGTCCAGACTCCTACCGGCGACTTTGAAAGCTCAATCGTGGTGCTCGCTGCTGGTCCCTGGACCCAGATGCTTGGGCAAATGCTCGGGGTCGAGTTTCCTTATGTTATTACCCGGCACAAAGTCATCACGCTTAAAAGCGATCAGCCTTACCAGATAGACTGGCCAATTGTTAAAGACCTGACCACGCCAGACAAAATATATTTGCGTTCCGCAGACGGGGGGTTGGTGCTCATCGGCACGGGCGACCACGGCGACCCGATTGAGGATGCAGATTCGCTAACCGACCGTGTCGATCAAGAACACATTGCTCGTATCGATGTCTTGATCTCCAAACGGATGCCTGCATTTGCCAAGGCAGAATGCACGGCTAGCTGGACGGGCCCTTATGATATCACCCCCGATTGGAACCCGCTGGTGGGCGCTGTGCCTGGTCTGGAGGATATCTATGTTGCGGTTGGGTTCAGTGGCCACGGCTTCAAGCTGGCCCCGACGATTAGCGAAGCATTAGCTCAGAGCGTGCTTGGGCTAGAACCACGCTTGCCGATCAGCGAGTACTCCATGACGCGCTTCAGCCAGGGACAAGCTTTACACGGCGCATATGGCATTGGCTCGATTTCGTAAGGGCGTGAACGCTGTCAGTGGCTCCATTAGCCCCAGGCAATTTGCAGTGGAAATGTCTCGTGCTTCTTGTCCTGCCGTGGCTGTGGACTTCCGGCTTTTCACAGCAGGACCGTCAACCCAACCTGCTTTCCACCGGCAAAATGACGAAGGTGAATTTGCGGGGTTAAATAGAAAGCGCAGGTTGGCCAAAATGAAGGCGGCGGTCAATCCTCGTCGGCGACTGCTGACATCCAAAATTAAGCATTTCGAGACGGTTGCATTCATGTGTAGGCAATTGAGACACGGACCTGCAGCAACTCAACCGGCGCGGCCGGATTCCCTCCCTGCGGTGGAGGGTCAACTGTCAGCTCCAAGGTATTAGTCCCTTTTCTCAGCGTACCCGGATTTACTTGAAAGCGGAGCCAACCGGCTTCCTCCCGAAAACCCAAACCGTAACCGGCTTCCGTGTGCTGACGGTTGGCTTCAGGGGAAATGTATCCCTTCGGTGAAGACGGTTTCGGATCGGATAACGATCGGCCGTTGAGCCTCCACGTGGCTCGTTTCGCCTCACTCACATCTTGCCACTGCGTTTGCACGGTCGCTGCCACCGCGGAATGCGTTTCATCAGAGATGCGCAGGACAAACCTTACGCTTGTCGGACCCGATTGGGTGGTGAACACTCTAGGCAACTGGCCAGGGATATTCCTTGTCTTCGAAGGCCGGTCCGTGTCGATGGCGTAGAGCTTATTCTTCCGCGCCAAAGCCTTGGGATCCCCTACCCTAGGTACGGTGCCGTAATCTTTGGGATCCGTGGGTCCGTGGTGGGTGTGCCAATCAAACAGGTAGATTCCGTCCACTCCTTCATCCCAAAACCGGTGGGAGGCTGCGTAAACCGCTGTGTAGTCAGAGGCGATATTCTCTTCCATCTCGGGATCGCGATGGTCAAACCTGGGTCTGCCCGTACGAAAAGGGTGGACTAGACGATCGAGGCATCCGTAGACCGGGATACCGTACCGATGTCCGAGTTGAACCCACTCTTTGATGGGGATTGAAAACGGAGTCAGTCCGGAACCGCCTACCATGAGATCCACCCAGACGTTGCGAGCCCAAGTCTCCGGGTCCAGTCCTGCCGACAGGCTCAGTTCGATGCTGTCCGGAGGACGAACGGCCAGAAGAATCGGACGCCCTCGCTTTTCCCCGTAGTAGTCCAGTGTTTGCCGAACCTGATGAACGAAGTCGTTCATGATCGGCGTGTTCCGGCGCTGCTCCCCCAGCTTGAAAAACATGCTGTGTCGGCACCAATCCAGCTCGACTCCATCCAGATCGTAGCGCTGGCAGGCTCCTTCCACTACCCCCAGATAACGGGCGCGAACCTCGGGCAGCGCATAATTGTAGCCGGCCCAAAACCGGGCATCGCGAGAAGCCATTCCATTTCGTTCGATCACGTCTGCCAGGGGGTGATCTTCTTCCGCTTGGCGGCGCAACTCCACTACCTTGCGCGGGTTGTAGAGGTGTTGTTTGTTCTCTATTTCACTGTAACGTTGAATCCAGGGTAGAGCCTTTCTTTCCCAGTGTTCCCGCGAAATATAACCCAACAGCAGATCAGGATGTCTGAGCCTGAATGGGGGCCAATAAGACGCTTTGGGGGGAAACAGGGAAGCGTGAATATCATTCATTCGAATGGAGTAGAAAAACTCCATCCCATTCTGGTGCGCGAAGTCGACTACATGTGTGACGGGATTGGCGCCCAGGACTTCGATGTTTTTTCGAGGGATCTCCCAGTCCGGCTCATTGACATGAGCACAGTAGAAAATGCTGTCCACTTGAGTCCCTTTCACGTAGTTCAGCGTGTTGCCCAGGAACTGGTCGACCGATTCCAGGGGGATCGACCATTTACCGCCGGCGTAGGCAGGCTGCAGCATGTCACTCCCGTCGTTGTTCCAAAGAATACGGCGCTTTCGTCGCCTGGCCTTTGCTCTGTCGCCGGCCTGATTGGACGCCCGAACTGCAGAGGCTCCTTGGGCCGAAACAGAGGTCAACCAGGTCGCTGCGGCCATTTCTTTCAAGAATGCTCGACGATTCTTCATGGTTCCTTCTCCTATTTGCTTTGATTTAGTACTAGACTATAAGCAAGAAGGCTCAAATGAAAATGCTCCGTCCTTCTGCTTGGAATTGGATTTGCGTGTCTCCGGCAAATGACCAGGTTCTGGGATGCACGGCGGACCCGAAGTAGCGGGGTGAATGTCGGTGGAGAATCGGCTCCGTATTGACAACGTTCACATTGTTGATGTGGCCAAAGGGGCGGTTGATCCTCGGCGATCCGTACTCCTGGAGGATGGACGAATTCGTGGGATTCTGAAGCCTGAGGAAGATCTTTCGGGAGAGATCCTCGAGGGAGAGGGACGTTATCTCTGTCCCGGCTTGATCGACGGCCATGTGCATTTCTTCCTGGACGCCAGCCCCTCACCACGCACTCACTTTATCGAGAGCAGCGAGCAGGCCAAGATGGAGGTGGCCCGCAAGAACGCCCGGCTGGCGATTGGTGCAGGCATTACCACGGTTCGAGACTGCGGTTCCCCAGCCCGGTTGATGTTTGAATTTCAAAAGGAGGTTGAACAAGGGCGGTGTCCAGGGCCTCACATCCTCAGTTGCGGCTCTCCGCTGATGCGACCGGGAGGACACTGCCATTTCTTTGGGGGAGAAGTCACTACTGTGGCACAGGTCCGACGTCGAATCGACGAGCAACTCCATCGGGGCGCCGGCTTTGTGAAGTTGATGGCTTCCGGTGGTGGCTTAACGCCCGGTACCGACCCCAGCGAGGCCGACTTGCCGCTGGAGTTAATGCGTGCGGCAGCCGAGGCAGCTCACGCCAACGGTGTTCACGTCGCAGCCCACTGCCACGCCACTGAAAGCATCCGGCGCGCGACTGGCGCGGGCGTGGATACCATCGAACACGTAAGCTTCGTAGAGCCTCCCGGCCAATATCGTTATGATCAGGAAATTAGCTGCCGTATTCGTGATCGGGGCATTGTAGTCAGCCCAACAGTGATTGGTGCTCTCCGCACCGCTCAGCGAGTGCGCCGGTCAGGTCGACCCTTGAATCCGAAAGATTTCGGTGCAGTTGAGCGACTCGAAGGGAGACTCACCAACATGGCTCACTTCCATCAGCTGGGGATGAAAATCGTCGGTGGGACCGACTGTGGAATAACCGATACTCCCTTTGACTCTTTAGTGGATGAACTTTTGGCGTATACTCGGGCCGGGATGTCTAACCCCGAGGCGCTGCGCACGGTCACCTACGATAGTGCAGCCTTTCTGCGCCTCGCCCAAGTGGGGGAAGTGAAAGCCGCTTACCGCGCCGACCTGATTCTCTTAGACGAGACTCCCTTGGAAGATCTGAACGCCCTGCGTCATCCTTTGCTGGTCTTCAAAGAAGGCGAGGTAATTCTTCGACGGGGTGACGAAATGCGGCCCCAGCGAGGACCCGAATTTGAGCCGGTGCGACAACACAGGAGGGAAGGATGAGTAGGGGAAGCAGACGCTTTATTTGGCCTGGAGTTTTCCTGCTGATCACGGTCAGTTTGTCAGCGCAGGTCATTTACCGTGAAAGCTTCGATCAGGGAGCGGCGGGTTGGACCACCGGAAAGTACAAGACGCATACCCGGGGGGAGACGTGGCACCGTAACATCCTCGGATATTACGGCCAGCCGGTCCCTTTAAAGTGGAGCGTCAGCGGTGTACACTCCGGGGGGTACTCCTACACCGAGTCGCCCTGGTATTTCGACGATAACCACGGAGAATTCGGGTGGTTGCATCTGGTCTTAAGCAAGCAGACAGGCTGGTCCACCTACCCGGTGGATGAAGAGGCGCCAGTGATTGGCAAGGACCTGCGCAATGCCGTGGTGCGCGTCTCGCTGCGCGGCAGGGACATCGAGTTGAAGGGAACCAGGTTCTACTACTGGAATCAGGCTCCTCCCGCATCGGGTCCCTGGGTCTACCGTTGCTGGGCTTTGACCTCCGTCCCTCTCGAAGGTTACCTGACGGATGGGAAGTGGCACGACGTCAGCTTCAAACTGGACCCCCATGAGGGAAAGTGGAGCTACATGGGGTTGATCAACGGCGGGCTGCGAAAGAGAATTCGCGTCATTCAAAGTCTTTCCGTCGGGGACGGGACATTGGAGGAGGTGCTGGGCGACGGCAAGCTTTACAACTGGGGTTTTATTCTGGTGGATGTGGATCCCTTGGATCCTCCTGCCGGCAAGATCGACATTGATCAATTCAGCATCACCGTCGGCGGTGAGTAACGAGTGGAACAAGCTTCTGGTCCGGGTTAAAAAGTGGATAGGGGTGGAGAATGATAAAGAAAGAAAGACTCGGGTTTTTCTTCGGTTTGGTGTTATTTTCAGTGGCCGCGATGGCGGCAGGTGCAAAGCCAGCTCCGGGTGATGTAGTGGCTGAACATACCTTCGATCAGGGGCCGGAAGCCTGGCACATGGGAAAAGACAAAACCCATACCCGGGGGGTCACCTGGCACCGTAATATCCTGGGATTCTACGGAGAGCCCGTTTTCCTGAAGTGGCGTGAGACGGGAGGCCGCTCGGGAGGTTTCGCTTATTCCGAGTCGCCCTGGTACTTTGATGACAATCATGGGCTCTTCGGCTGGCTACACCTGCTGGCCAACCGATACACGGAACCGGAGGAGCAGAGCAGACCCGGAAATCCGAGTCCGGTGGTGGGTCAGGATCTGCGCAATGCCGTGGTTAAGGTGTCCCTTCGGGGACGAGACTTGGAGCTCAAGGGCACCAAGCTGTATTTTTGGCTGGGGGGAAGCGCTCCGCCCATTCGGGACACGTCTCCAGCCGATCAGCGGCCCAGATCCACCACCAGTTACTCGGAGGAACATCGGTGGTGGGTACTGACCTCGGTGCCCCTGGAACGCTACCTGACCGATGGGAAGTGGCACGATGTGACGTTTCAGCTGGAACCGACCGAGCGCAAGTGGAGCTACCTGGGTTTGATCAACGGAGGTCTGCGTAAGAAGATTCAAGTTCGACAAAGTCTCAGCTTTGGAGACGGAAGCCTGCAATATGTTCTGGGCAACGGCAAACTTTATGTGTTTGGCTTTATTCTGGTGGACGTGGATCCTCTGGATCAGCCCAAGGGCAAAATTGACCTGGACGAATTCAGCATCGCCACATCCTCTTCCAATCCTCCGCTGCCGGAACCATGACTGGAAAACGCGTTTTATCCTGACAGCGTGAGCTGTCCCAGTGAGAGGTCAAGACCATGAAAAGAACAGGAAACAACTTGGTACTCCAGTACCTGGCTGCCGGCTTGCTCGTCCTCTGCGTCCTGAGTAACTGCCGGACCGGTGTCGAAAAAATTGAGAAGGAGACGGCTCGACGGGCTCCCCGCGTCACGCTGGGTCAGCCGGTCATAGTGATGCTGGGTCCGCCAGGCGATCTGCGTTGGGGCTACTACAGTTTTCCCGACATGTGGCGGGCCCCCGCTGGAGAGATGTACTTGGCTGTAAACGTGGGTGAGGACGCCAACGACGTGGGCGAACACCTGCCCACCCAATTCTTTGTCTCTCGGGACGAAGGAAAATCCTGGCAGCCGATCCTGGAAGATCAGGTAGACTTTTCGCCTGATATCATCGCCCTGCCGGGCGGTGGGCAGGTGGCCTTCGGCACCGAAAAGTATATCTATCACTATTCGACCTACGGTCCTCGCCAGCGCGAGCTACTCAGCCTCGATGAGCTGGGTCTCAAATCCGTCTTCACCACCGAAAAATCTACGCTGGTTGCGGCTCATTATCTCTACGGTGACCTGCCTCAGAAGCTGAGCCGGATCCCCATAAAGCGGCGCCAGGGACCGGATGCTTCCTGGCAGCATGAGTACGCTCATCTGGACCCATCCGACTTGCTCCTGCGCGCACCGATTCGTGCCCCGGACGCCGCAGGAGATTGGTCCGACATAACGCCTATGATCTCGACGACACCGCGCGATGCAGCCTCCGTTCTGTGGCCGGAGCGGTTGGTTGTGCTGCCGGACGGCACGCTCCTGTGGCCGCTTGCCAGCCAGGACCCAGGCATCCAAAGCATGTTCTTTCGCGTTCAATGTGTGGCTTCCAGCGACGGCGGAAGGACCTGGGGCATTCGCGGCACGATTGCCGATCAGCCGGAGCTGGCTGACTGGGGCTACGGCTGTGGCGAGCAATCCATGCAGAGGATGCCCAATGGCGATTTGCTCTGCGTCATGCGCACCAGGATGGCGGGCAACACTCTGGGAACCCGTCCCTTGACAAAGTCGACGCATTCGCTTGCCGCCACACGCTCCTCGGACAACGGTTACACTTGGAGCAGGCCCGAAGCGATTGCGCCCCTGAGTGTCACGCCCCACCTGCGCACCCTGGAGAACGGCACCGTGGGGGTAGTGTATGGGAGGCCAGGCGTGCATGTCCGCGCTTCGGCGGACAGCGGTCAGACCTGGAGTGAAGCCTTCCCGGTGGTGGGCCCCAAGGAGGCCCAGCTAATGGCCGAGTCTGTGGAAGAGCGCATGGCCCTGAGCCACGGTGCACAACGCTCTGACCAGACTAAGGTCCTCAGCTGCAGCAATACGGATGTGGTCGTCACCGGTCCCGACCGGTTTATCGTCTCCTATTCCGACTTCCAGTACAGGGATGAAGAGGGTCGACAGCGAAAGGCCATTAAGGTCAGGGAAGTGATCGTCGAGATGCCAGAATAGAAACACGTGGAAGACAGGGTGCTGGATCCCCTGGATCCTCCTGCCGGCAAGATCGACATTGATCAATTGAGCATCACCGTCGGCGGTGAGTAACGAGTGGAACAAGCTTCTGGTCCGGGTTAAAAAGTGGATAGGGGTGGAGAATGATAAAGAAAAAAAGACTCGAGTTTTTCTTCGGTTTGGTGTTATTTTCAGTGGCCGCGATGGCGACAGGTGCAAAGCCAGTTTCGGGTGATGTAGTGGCTGAGCATACCTTCGATCAGGGGCCGGAAGCCTGGCACATGGAAAAAGACAAAACCCATACCCGGGGGGTCACCTGGCACCGTAATATCCTGGGATTCTACG
This sequence comes from Acidobacteriota bacterium, assembly GCA_965248635.1. Lineage (GTDB taxonomy): Bacteria > Acidobacteriota > UBA6911 > RPQK01 > CBDAPI01 > CBDAPI01. Next base: position 4,241,414 of record OZ252114.1, read on the forward strand.
GAGAGCCCGTTTTCCTGAAGTGGCGTGAGAAGGGAGGCCGCTCGGGAGGTTTCGCCTATTCCGAGTCGCCCTGGTACTTTGATGACAACCATGGGCTCTTCGGTTGGCTACACCTGCTCGCCCTCCGATACACGGAACCTGAGAAGCAGGGAAGACCAGGAAATCCGAGTCCGGTGGCGGGTCAGGATCTGCGCAATGCCGTGGTTAAGGTGTCCCTTCGGGGGCGAGACGTGGAGCTCAAAGGCACCAAGCTGTACTTATTACTGGGGGGAAGCGCTCCCCCCATTCATGACAGGTCTCCAGCCGATCAGCGGCCCAGATCCACCACCAGTTACTCGGAGGAACATCGGTGGTGGGTACTGACCTCGGTGCCCCTGGAAGGCTACCTGACCGATGGGAAGTGGCACGATGTGACGTTTCAGCTGGAACCGACCGAGCGCAAGTGGAGCTTCATGGGTCATATCAACGGCGGGCTGCGTAAGAAGATTCAAGTTCGACAAAGTCTCAGCTTTGGAGACGGAAGCCTGCAATATGTTCTGGGCAACGGCAAACTTTATGTGTTTGGCTTTATTCTGGTGGACGTGGATCCTCTGGATCAGCCCAAGGGCAAAATTGACCTGGACGAATTCAGCATCGCCACATCCTCTTCCAATCCTCCGCTGCCGGAACCATGACTGGAAAACGCGTTTTATCCTGACAGCGTGAGCTGTCCCAGTGAGGGGTCAAGACCATGAAAAGAACAGGAAACAACTTGGTACTCCAGTACCTGGCTGCCGGGTTGCTCGTCCTCTGCGTACTGAGTAACTGCCGGACCGGTGTCGAAAAAATTGAGAAGGAGCCGGCTCGACGGGCTCCCCGCGTCACGCTGGGTCAGCCGGTCATAGTGATGCTGGGTCCGCCAGGCGATCTGCGTTGGGGCTACTACAGTTTTCCCGACATGTGGCGGGCCCCCGCTGGAGAGATGTACTTGGCTGTAAACGTGGGTGAGGACGCCAACGACGTGGGCGAACACCTGCCCACCCAATTCTTTGTCTCTCGGGACGAAGGAAAATCCTGGCAGCCGATCCCGGAAGATCAGGTAGACTTTTCGCCTGATATCATCGCCCTGCCGGGCGGTGGGCAGGTGGCCTTCGGCACCGAAAAGTATATCTATCACTATTCGACCTACGGTCCTCGCCAGCGCGAGCTGCACAGCCTCGATGAGCTTGGTCTCAAATCCGTCTTCACCACCGAAAAATCTAGGCTGGTTGCGGCTCATTATCGCTACGGTGACCTGCCTCAGAAGCTGAGCCGGATCCCCATGAAGCGGCGTGAGGGACCGGATGCTCTCTGGCAGCACGAGTACGCTCATCTGGACCCATTCGACTTGCTCCTGCGCGCACCGATTCGTGCCCCGGACGCCGCAGGAGATTGGTCCGACATAACGCCTATGATCTCGACGACACCGCGCGATGCAGCCTCCGTTCTGTGGCCGGAGCGGTTGGTTGTGCTGCCGGACGGCACGCTCCTGTGGCCGCTTGCCAGCCAGGACCCAGGCATCCAGAACATGTTCTTTCGCGTCCAGTGTGTGGCTTCCAGCGACGGCGGAAGGACCTGGGGCATTCGCGGCACGATTGCCGATCAGCCGGAGCTGGCTGACTGGGGCTACGGCTGTGGCGAGCAGTCCATGCAGAGGATGCCCAATGGCGATTTACTCTGCGTGATGCGCACCAGGATGGCGGGCAACACCCTGGGAACCCGTCCCTTGACGAAGTCGACGCATTCGCTTGCCGCCACACGCTCCTCGGACAACGGTTACACTTGGAGCAGGCCCCAAGCGATTGCGCCCCTGAGTGTCACGCCCCACCTGCGCACCCTGGAGAACGGCACCGTGGGGGTAGTGTATGGGAGGCCAGGCGTGCATGTCCGCGCTTCGGCGGACAGCGGTCAGACCTGGAGTGAAGCCTTCCCGGTGGTGGGCCCCAAGGAGGCCCAGCTGATGGCCGAGTCTGTGGAAGAGCGCATGGCCCTGAGCATCGGTGCACAACTCTCCGACCAGACTAAGGTCCTCAGCTGCAGCAATACGGATGTGGTCGTCACCGGTCCCGACCGGTTTATCGTTTCCTATTCCGACTTCCAGTACAGGGATGAGGAGGGTCGACAGCGAAAGGCCATTAAGGTCAGGGAAGTGATCGTCCAGATGCCAGAATAGAAACACGTGGAAGACCGAGCCAACTTCCTTTGAACCCCCAGCCTCCCGTATTCGATCGCAACGTGGGACTGTCAAACCAATCTCTGATCACAGCCTCGATGTTTCATTGCGACTTCGCCGCGTTAGGAGTTGATTAATGGAAACGATCCGCATCGGATTTGTCGGCCTCGGAGCCAACTGTCGTTTGAAACACGTGCCCGGTTTGCGTGCCTGCGCCGACGTCGAGATTGTGGGGGTTGTGAATCGGCGTCCGGAGTCCACGGCGGCAGCAGCGCGGGAATACTCGATACCGAAGACGTACGAAGGCTGGCAAGAGCTGGTGGCGGACCCGGAGATTGATGCCGTCGTGATCGGAACCTGGCCGTACCTGCATTGCCCGATAACACTGGCGGCTCTCGACGCGGGTAAACATGTACTGACCGAAGCGCGCATGGCTCTGAACGCGGAGGAAGCGCATTGTATGCTGGAGGCCAGCCAAAAACATCCTCAGCTGGTGACTCAGGTTGTGCCCAGCGGCTGTGGCTTTCACGCAGATCGGGTGCTCAAGGAGATGTTAGCTGGGGGGTTCCTAGGCGAGCTGCGTGAAGTCGCGGTAATTGGCAGTTTTGAGGGGCTCGCCGGCGCCGAGGCACCGCTCACGTGGCGCCAATCGGCGGAGTACAGCGGGCTGAATGCGTTGTTTCTGGGCATCATCCACGAGACACTTATCCGCTGGGTACCGGACCCCATCAGTGTCGTCGCACATACGCAAACGTTTACACCGCAGCGACTTGACCCGGAATCCAACACCGTGGTTCCTGCTGGTACGCCCGACAGCGTGCACGTCCTGACGAAGCTGCCCGAGGGAGCTCGGGGCATTTATCATATCAGCGGTGCGATTCGGTTCGGTCCCCCACTCCAGATTCACCTGTATGGCAGCGAGGGCACAATCAAGTACCTCATGGAACCTCGAGACCGATTGCTGGCGGCTCGCCAGGGCAATAGCGAGTTGCGAGAGATCGAAGTTTCTCCCGACAAGGCGTATGGTTGGCAGGTCGAGCAGGATTTCATCGAAGCGATCCGCGGTCAGCGCAAAATCGACATGACCGATTTCGCCACAGGTGTTCGCTATATGGAGTTCACCGAAGCGGTGGCCCGTAGCGCGGAATCGGGGAAGTCGGTCGAGTTGCCCCTATAGCGTAACTACTCCAGGTTACTTTCTGGCCGGCAGTTGATAGCCGGCCTTGTTCAGGCGAATTCGATAGAGACTCTTACCGGCCGTGATATAGAGCGTCTTACTCTCGGATCCGCGGCCGAAGCCAACATTGGTCGGAATTTCCGTGGGGACGTATGCAAGCTCCTTGCCCTGGGGTGAGTAAACTGCGATTCCGGGTCGTGTTTTGTCACGCACAGCCACGTAAAGATTTCCGTCAACGTCTGCGACCAGCCCATCTGGCCCATCCTCCGGGTAATAGTCGACCAGTACCTTACGAAACGTGGCGCTGCCATCTTGGTGTAAATCGTAGGCCAAGAGTGCCATTCGACCTCTGTGAGTTTGCGTGCCCGCGGGGATTCGACCGAGTGCCGTCAAACCGTTGTCGTTACTAACCACGTAGAGGGTATTCTGGTTCGGAGCCACACAAACTCCGTTCGGCTTCCCGGCATCCACGATGATTCGGTGAATGGAACCGTTAAGATCGATACGGTAAACCGCCGCAACCGGTTGATCGATGGGCTCGTGCCCCAGATACCGAGGGTCGCTGAAGTAGATTCGTCCTCGTTCATCGATCGTAATGTCATTCGGTGAATTCAAAGGACGACTCTCATAGAGGCCAGCGATCACGTAACTCTTACCCGTTTCCATGTTCGTTCGTGACACTTTTCGCCCACCAAAATCCGCACCCTCGGCAACAATCATGTTCCCCGAAGCATCGAACTTAATGCCGTTGGACATGCCGCTGGGCGATCTAAAAATGGTCGTCTCTCCTGATCGTGGGTCGTATTTCCAGATATGTCCGGCTTCGCTGAAACCTCGCTTATCCTTCGACTGATACGTGGATGTGATGTCACTAAAGTAGATGGTGCCATCGGGTGCAGCCGCGACACCCTCGGTCAGCACGGAACCGCCCGCGAAGACCGTCTCCAATTGCGCTCCGGCGGAAATGAGATCAGGATCACCATGGGGTCTGATTTGTCCTTGGCCGATGGCCGGAATCAAGATGATTCCGACGGCAAGAAGCTGACTTCCACGCGATAGATATTCCCGACGGGTGAGTTGGACAGCCATCTTTACCCTCCTTGCTGTAGCGAATTGAAAGGGAAGGACCCTACCCGAAAAAAGCTCCAGGCTATGCTCTTTATAACATATAAGACTCCGGGCCTTTCGTCGTTGGGTTTCAACCCGTGAAACAAGAGGCGGACTCGAGCACCATGGCGCGAGTTCTACCACGGGTTTACGAGAAAGGGGGGATGTCCCTCTTCTCATTAGTTTAGGTTTGCAGCCCTTGCCTTGACAACACTGCCAGAAACAAGGGGTAATCAGGCTATGCAAGATAGACGCAAGTTTCTCAAGAAAACGGCTACCGTCACCACTGCAGCCTCCGGTGTTCTTCCTGCTCTGATGGGAACTTCCTGCAAGAACTCAGGAGCTCCGGAGCACGCCCCAGCACCCCTCAAGAGCCGGAGACGACGAATTATCTGGAACAACGATGGTACCGACCTTGAGGCCGTCGCCCACAGCCATCTAAAGAAGAGTCGATGGCCCTCTCGCTATGGATCTGTCGACGAATTTCTCGAAAAGAGGATGAAAGGCAAATTGGAGGGGACCCACGTGGACAGCCTCTTTTACAACGGTCATACCGATTATCCGAACTGGGAATTTCCGTCCCGAAACCTTGAGGCGCTGGGACCAGATCCTATCAAGCACGTCGTCGACTTCGCCCACCAAAACGGTATGGAGTTTATGTACTCCATCCGCATGAACGAAATCCACTGTGCTGTGCTTCCTGGAATAACGCGCTGGTCGTCGTTCAAGCGCGAGCATCTACACTTGCTGCAGGGCAAGCTCTCGCGAGAAGACTTTGACCAGAGAGTCTTGCCCTGGGCGCGGGGAGAGACCGAAGCAACTCCTCTTGCTGAGGGGCTAAAACAGCTGTGGGGAGCCGGGCGTGATTTTTACTCCTGGGCGGCCTACAATTATGCGTATCCGGAAGTGCAGGACTATTTCCTGCGGGTAGTGGAAGGAGCCTGTGAGCGGTATGACCTGGACGGAATCGAGTTAGACTGGGGCCGCTTTCCTTACTTGTTCAAGTTTGGCGAGGAGCGACGCAACGTTCCTGTAATGACCGACTTTGTACGCCAGGTCCGACAACGGCTTCAGGCTTACGGGCGGAAGCGAGGCCGTCCCATTCTGCTGGTCATGCGCCTGCCCGACTCTCCCAGTTTGTCTCTGTCCATCGGTTTAGATGCCGAAAGCTGGATGGGCGAGGGCTGGTTGGATGTCTTGATCGCGGGCTTTGGCTTCGCACCTTTCAGTTTCCCCTTGGCGGACTGGGTCCGACTTGGACACCAGTACGGGATCCCGGTTTATGGCTGTATCGATCACCTGGTCCCCGTGACGAATAAACTGGAAGCGATTCGTGGAGCTGCTTCCCACTGTTGGGAGGAAGGAGCGGATGGGATTTATCTTTACAATTATTTTGAAGATCCGATCTTTTCCACTCCGGCAGAGAGTCTTGACGCCAGTCTGCACGAAGTTGGTGATCCAAAGCAGTTGGAACGTTTGGATAAGTTGTACCAGATCGACCCCGACGCGCAGGCGAGCATGCTTGCCGAATTCGGGGCGCGCTGGCGAGGCTGGGGAGGATTTTATGTGGGTTCCTGGTCCGGGCAGCTTCCTCTGGCTTTCACCACCCGTTCAGGCCCGGCCACGGCCCGTCTACGGCTGAAAATTTCCGACCGCCCGGAAACGGCTTCGCGAGTCACAGTGCAGACCCAGTGGCAACCCGAGGTGGATGCAGAGCGGGTCGCCTGGGAAGTGAATGGACAGCCGCTGTTAAACCCCAAAGCCTTCTCTCCCGAAGGGGAGACTCAACAGGGGTGGATTGAACTGGAAACTCAAGCACTGCGAAAAGGAGTCAACACTTTTCGGGTGACGGTGCAGCCGCCCCGGGAGGGAGATCCCGCAAAGCCCGTTGTGTTGCAGCAAGTGCGTGTTTCGATCAGGTATTCGTGAAACTGGTCCCTATCTCTAGCAGCTACGGTCTCTGCCCAGGAATTAGACCTTGGATGCGCATCCATCGCTCGGCCAATGGCGGCCAATTGTTGAACTTCAGGCTACCGCCATGTCCTCCTTTTAGGAAAAGATGCATTTCGGCCGGGACCTTCGCTCGCCGAAGCTCCATGTAGAACAACACGCTGTTCTCCACGGGCACAAGCTCGTCGTCCCAGGAGTGAACCAGAAACGTGGGCGGCGTTTCAGCCGTCACATGTTTGTCGTTGGAAAGCAGATCGATCAGTTCGGGCTTAGGATTCTCACCAAGAAGCCCGTGCCGTGTTCTCTCGTGAGTGTACTCGTCAGTGAGATTGGTCGTTGCGTAGATCAAAATAGCAAAGTCGGGACGGCAGCTCACTCGTTCCACCGGATCAGCCGAATTTGGATTGCCCTCATCGAAATGTGTTGCTGCCGTAGATGCGAGGTGCCCACCAGCGGAGAATCCCAGCACGCCAATCCGGTCTGGTTCGAGGTTGCATTTATCGACGCGAGCGCGGACCGTTCGAATGGCCCTCTGGATGTCCTGCATCGGGTTCGGATGATGGTATCCGGTTCCGCTGTGGCGATACTCCAGAACAATTCCAGCCACGCCCAATGTGTTCAGCCAGCGAGCCACCGGAACGCCCTCGTACGCCGCCAAATGGTCGTATGAACCCCCAGGACAGACAACCAAAGCCACTCCGTTTGCGATATCTTCGGGCGCGAGGTAGGTCGTGATCTTTGGTTCACCGCCACCAGGTGCACCGGCAGGCCAGAGTTTCTCCTCGCTTGGCTTCGGTGCCTCGCTGGTCTGTGACATCAGGTTGCCTCCCAAACAAAGAACCACGGAGAATCCAATAGCAAGCCACTGGTAACGATTTGGCATTGTGGCGACTTCCGTTCAAAGAACGGCTCTGTGTTCTCTTGCCGATCGTAGTCCTATCAAATAAGACTTATGATCTTCTCGTACCAATTGGGGGGTCAGGGTCAGGGTCAACCCACCCGGGATCGAGGGGGTCCTCCAATCGGCAAGAGTTCGACGCCCTCCCCCTCTTGGGGTTCTTTGATCCGAAACCGGACCGAAGTCACTTCAGCTCCATGGGGACCGAATCTGTTCTTGAAGCCTTCTCGCTGACCTACCATGAAGATGGAGCCGTCTTCCATGACGCAGGCACTGGGGTAGTAGGACTTGGGATCACACTTGAATCCGCGCCCTGGTGCCGGCTTGACCCAGGTTCTTCCGCTGTCGCGGCTGTAGATCGCTTCACCGTTGTTGGGAACCAGAGGATCGTCGCTGCTGAGTTTGTGGCGTCCCCCAAAGACCACAACTGCTACTCCGTCGGGCGTGACCACTAGCTCCCCCCTCCTGTACAACTTGGGTCCGTGATGCTCGCTTCCGAATTGGGGGTCTTCAATGATCGGGTCGGAAAGGAGCAGGCGCGGCTTGGACCAGGTCCGCCCGTCGTCGTAAGACTGAAACCAGGCGGAAGTTGGCCGGCAAGGGAAGCCCAGGCTGCCGTCCGGCAAGTAGGCTGCTGTGCCCTCGTCCACGTCAAAGTCATTGCTGCCAACGACCGACACCGTCGACCAGGTCTGGCCCTTATCCCTGGAGCGCATCAGTAGCATAAGCCAGCGAGAGTCTTCGCTGGGCCAGCCCTTTCCCCCGGGGATGGGTGAGCCGGACGCAAATAGCAGCAGCGAGCCGTCCTTGGCCTCAAACATACTGTAGGGAGCATCCATATCGAAGGGCCCCACGAAGCGTGTGACCTCCTTCCAGGTGTGGCCATCGTCGCCGCTTCGAAAGATGAGGGTTCTGGACTGCCGGTTGGCCGCCACTTGTGCAAATTCAAGGGGCGTCGTCGGCATCCGGTTCCAGTAGCCGTGATGGCGTTTCAGCCGAGCTCCTGCAATCATCGTTCCGTCGCTCAACTGCACCACGTCACCGACGTAGTAAGCGCCGGGAACCAGCGGAAACGCACGGGGCCGGCTCCAGGTCTTCCCCCTGTCCCGGCTGCGGATCCACATCATCCTTCCTCCCTCGGGCGCATCCCAGTCTAAGAGCCAGGACCGGTCCGGCCGTTGCCAGCGCGCCAGCCCCTCAGGATGCATGTCCCAGGGGGTGGGCCAGGAAGCGTGGTAATAGCCTGCCGAGAAGGTCACGAACAGGTCGCCATTGTGGAGCCGGCAGACCGTCGGCCATCCACAGTAACGGCCGAACCCCTGGAAAGGCTCCGGGGTGTTGACCTCGGGTGAGACAATGATTTGTCGATACTCCTCGAAATTCACCCGGGGCTCCTTCCCCGTAATCACGGCCGCAACAGATGGAAGAGAAGCCGCGGCTGACTTCCTTTTACCCGGTTTCAGAAAAGCGGTGGTTGCGAAGACGGTTGCTGAAGCGGATAGACATTCCCGACGGGTGAGGTGGACAGCCATCTTTACCCTCCTCGTTGTAGAAAGTTGAAATAGAAAGACCTTGCCCGAAAAAACCTCCGGCCATGCTTCTTTATAACATATAAAACTCCGGGCCTTTCGTCGTTCCGGGCGTAGGTGATATGTTCCAACCCGCAACCGGACTTTGCCTTGGGCCTCAAGCCAGCCCTTGACGGGCGCTTCCCGACGCGGCAAACCCAGAGGAGGATCCGTGTCTACCGACAGTATGAACAGCAAAACTGAAGAAGAGAACCAGCTTCCCTCCCTCAGGCCGGTCGTAATGGGGACCAGGCACATGGTCGTGGCCGGGCACTATCTGGCCGCACAGGCCGGGATGCAGATATTGGAGGCGGGCGGCAATGCGGTTGATGCGGGTGTGGCCGCAGGCATTGCTCTCGGTGTAGTGCAGAGTGACATCGTAAGCGTGGCCGGAGTCGCCCCCGTTATTCTGTACCTGGCTGATCAGCGCGAGGTGGTGACCATCAGCGGCTTAGGTGTCTGGCCCCGGGCCGCCAGTGTGGACCTGTTCCTGAGTGAGCACGGCGGACAAATCCCTGAAGGGCCGCTGCGAACGGTCGTCCCAGCCGCCCCGGACGCCTGGATTACGGCGCTGGAGCAGTACGGGCGCATGGATTTTGGCCAGGTGGCCCAGTCAGCCATCCGGTTTGCCTCCGAGGGTTTCCCAATGCACGCGTTCATGAGCAACCGGATTAAAGAAGCGGTGGAGGACTACCGGCGGTGGGCGAGCAGTGCTGAGGTCTTTCTCCCTTACGGTCGTCCGCCTGAGCCCGGAGAAATCTTCATCCAGCGCGATTTGGGGGCTGTCCTCCAGTATATGGCCGACGAGGAACGCCGCGCAACACGCCATGGACGGCAGGCGGGTTTGCAGGCGGCACGCAAGGCTTTTTACCGGGGAGACATCGCGGAAAAAATTGTCCAATACCACCAGGAGAATGGTGGACTCCTTTCGGCTCAGGACTTGTCCGACTTTCGGGTGAGAATCGAGCCGCCCGAGCGAGTCACCTTCCAGGACACGGAGGTCTTCGCTTGCGGGCCATGGTGTCAGGGTCCGACTCTGCTCCAGGCGCTTGGGCTGCTGGAGGCCTATGACCTGAAATCCTTGGGCCACAATTCGACCTCGTACCTGCACACTGTGACCGAGGCTCTCAAATTGGCCTTTGCCGACCGCGAACGATTCTACGGTGATCCCCTGCACGTCAAAGTTCCCATGGCCGGACTTCTTTCACAGGCGAACGCCACCAAGCGACGCGAGCTAATCCGCCCTCACCAGGCCTGGGTAGAGATGCCCCCGCCCAGCCAACTAGGAGTGACGGGTGAGCCGCCGCACGGTTCGTTGGAAGGGCTGGGGAACTCTTCCGGCAAAGCCGGAAACCTAAAGCGACCTGGCTGGGACACGAGTTACGTTTGCGTCATTGACGGCGATGGGAACGCCTTTTCGGCCACTCCCAGTGACCTCTCCTGCGACACACCGATCATCCCGGGAACCGGCCTGGCGGTCTCTTCGCGTGGCTCGCAGTCGCGTGTGGATCCGCATCATCCCGCTTGCCTTGCTCCCGGGAAACGACCGCGCCTGACGCCTAGTCCCGCCCTGGTGTTGCGGAATGGTCTCCCCTTCATGCCATTTGGTACTCCGGGCGGGGATGTGCAGCCACAGGCCATGCTTCAGGTCTTCCTCAACGTTGTCATCTTTGACATGGACCCCCAGCAGGCGGTCGAAGCGCCCCGATTTGCCTCCTACAGTTTTCCCGACTCTTTCGCTCCCCATCCTTATTTTCCGGGGCGGTTGAACATGGAGTCACGTGTCCCTCGCGAGACGGGTATGGCGCTGCAGGAGCTGGGTCACCGGGTCAGCTGGTGGCCGGATTGGAGCTGGCGGGCCGGAGGTGTGTGCGCGATCGTCGTCGATCAAGCCAGGGGCGTTCTCCGTGGCGGGGCCGATCCAAGACGGCCCGGATACGCCGTAGGCTGGTAGCGGTCGTACAATGCGGCCTACTCGGGCAACTTGATCAGCGTCTCACCCAGGACAAAGACACAGGAGCCTCGGTCCCACCCGGCCTGGGCTCAGGCTCAACCCACCCGGGATCGAGATGGTCCTCCAATCGGCAAGAGTTCGACGCCCTCCCCCTCTTGGGGTTCTTTGATCCGAAACCGGACCGAAGCCACTTCAGCTCCATGGGGACCGAATCTGTTCTTGAAGCCTTCTCGCTGGCCTACCATGAAGATGGAGCCGTCTTCCAGGACGCAGGCACTGGGGTAGTAGGACTTGGGATCACATTTAAACCCTCGGCCCGGCGCCGGTTTGACCCAGGTTTTGCCGCTGTCGCGGCTGTAGATCACTTCACCGTTGTTCGGCACCAGAGGATCGTCGCTGCTGAGTTTGTGGCGTCCCCCGAACACCACTACCGCTACTCCGTCGGGCGTGACCACAAGATACCCCTTCCGGTACAACTTGGGCCCGTGATACTCACTTCCGAATTGGGAGTCTTCGATGATCGGGTCGGAAAGGAGCAGGCGCGGCTCGGACCAGGTCCGCCCATCGTCGTAAGACTGATACCAGGCGGAAGTTGGCCTGCAGGGGAAGCCCAGGCTGCCGTCCGGCAAGTAGGCTGCGGTGCCCTCGTCCGTATCAAAGTCATTGCTGCCAATCACCGACACGGTCGACCAGGTCTGGCCCTTATCCCCAGAGCGCATAAGTACCATGAGCCAGCGAGGGTCTTCGCTGGGCCAGCCCTTTCCCCCGGGGATGGGTGAGCCGGACGCCAATACCAGCAGGGAGCCGTCTTTGGCCTCAAACATACTGTGGGGAGCGTCCATATGGAAGGGCCCCGGGAAGCGTGTCACCTCCTTCCAGGTGTGGCCATCATCGTCGCTTCGAAAGATGAGGGTTCTGGACTGCCGGTTGGCCGCCACTCGTGCAAACTCAAGGGGCGTCGCCGGCATCCGGTTCCAGTACCCGCGATGGATTTCCAGCCGAGCTCCTGCAATCATCGTTCCGTCGCGCAGTTGCACTACGTCAGCCATGGAGTAAGCGCCGGGAACCACCGGAAACGCGCGCGGCCGGCTCCAGGTCTTCCCCCTGTCCCACCTGCGGGTCCACATCATCCTTCCTCCCTCGAGCGCATCCCAGTCTAAGATCCAGGACCGGTCCGACTGTTTCCAGCGCTCCAGTTCCTCAGGATGCATGTCCGTGGGGGTGGTCCAGGAAGCGTGGTAATAGCCGGCTGAGAAAGTCACAAACAGGTCGCCGTTTTGAAGCCGGCAGACCGCGGGCCATCCACAGTAACCCCCCGAACCCCTTGAAAGGCTCCGGAGTGTTGACCTCGGGTGAGACAATGATTTGTCGATACTCCTCGAAATTCACCCAGGGTTCTTTCCCGGTAATCTTGGCAGCAACAGGTGGAATAGAAGCAGCTGCCGACTTCTTTTTGCCCGTTTTCAGAAAACCGGTGGTTGCCAAGACGGTTGCTGAAGCGGATAGATATTCCCGACGGGTGAGTTGGACAGCCATCTTTACCCTCCTCGTTGTAAAAAGTTGAAATAGAAGGACCTTGCCCGAAAAAGCCTCCAGTCCATGCTCTTTATAACATATAAAACTCCTAGCAGCCCGCGGGACTTTCACCACGGAATGCTAGCCCTTTACTGCACAGGTAGAGAGTTGGAAGGTTGCCTGGTATGAGAGAAGAGAACCTTGCCTTCTCCTCTCTCATCGATCAGCTTCTGGATATGCTGGACCAGCAGATCTCGGCGGGCCATCAGGGCTTTGATTTGGCTGCCGGTGAGGACTTTCTTGCATTCCTTCTCCAGCACTTCCCGATCGAGTCCCTGCAGTCTTTCCCACAGGTCGCGCCGGCACCACCGAATCAGTTGAGGATTGCGTAGTTTCTTGGTTCTTCCGAAAGAGCTCCTGTGGTCGATCATCCACACTTTCCAGTCCGAATCGATCAGGATGTTCCCCAGGTCTAGAGAAGTCTGCAAGACATTGCTGACAATACAAGGAGGACCTTCCGTGGTCCGATCAGATCGCGGGATGGAACCCGCTCCTACTCTTTGCCATTCCGTTAGACCCCAATGTAGGAGCCACTTCCTGGCGGCGATCTGAATCGGCTTCCTTGGTAGCTCTCCTGGAGATTCCGGGTTTAGAGTAATTCTCCGGCACGACCAATGGTCTCAGGGGAGATGACCGTCAGGTCCTCACCGAATATGACTGTGCCCTGGAATATTTCACGAACTTCGGAGACGACTTGTTCTCGCACGCCAGGCTTGTCAATCTGTCCCGTAATATGAGTCAGGATGACAGTTTTGACACCTGCGTCTCGGGCCAGATTAGCAATCATCTTAGGGCTTCCACAACCTTTCAACATGGCTTCGTTAAACTCTGTGCCGGTGAGGTAATGGCACATGTGAATGAGAACGTCGGCACCTTCCGAGAATGAGATCATGCGATCGGTCGGACCTGAGTCTCCACTGTAGACTAGAGAGTACCCTTCTGAATCCAATCGATACGCCAGGCAGCGCAGATACGGCTGAGCATGGGGAACTTCAATGGCCCGAACCATCCAATCTTCTCCCCGGAACTCAGACCCGTGTTCTGCCTCTGTTATGATGGGTCGCGGCCGCTCTCTCGTCCCCCTGCCGCCCCGGGCATGATAAAGTGCCACACTGGCTTCGTTCTTTGTCCGGGCTTCCAAATCGGAATCGAATACCCCGTCTGTTTCAAACAGGGCTTCCAGGATTCGCCGGATCGGTTGAGGGCCGTAAACCTTCAGCTCCGGAATCTTTCCCGCCCCCTGATCCCAGCGCTGAAGAACATAAGGAGCAAGATCCGTGCAATGATCATAATGCCAGTGTGTCACAAAAAGTTGGGTGACCTCCGTTGGCTGCTTACCCGTCTCTAGAAAGCGCCGGTAAGAACCGGGCCCGCAGTCGAACACGAAAACATCTGACTCCGTCTCAACCAGGTAGCCGGAACCGGCTCGTTTCACCGAGGGTGTTGGCGACCCGGTACCCAGTAAAGTAATTTTCATTGGCATCGTCCCGTTCTTCTCCGAATGATGACCTGCTCCCGGCGGCTTGAAACCTTTTCTTCTTTGATCCCGGGCATCAATCCGGGAACCCACAAGAGCTGAAAGAAAACTGATCGCGCTCTTGAGGGTAATATAGGCTTCGGGAATTCAAAAGAAAGAATTCAGCCTTCGAGAGAGCGGCCTGGACTGGGTGCCGGCCCTCCCCATCTTCTGAGGTGTGATGAAAGCAGTCGTCGTCCAGTTCATCTATGAGACGAACACCTTCTGCCCCAAGCGGGCGGGGATCGAGGTCTTCCGGGACGCCGGGACGTGGCGGGTCGGGGAGGCCGAGGCCCGGGAATGGACCGCCCGGGCCGATTCCCAGATGGCCGCGAGCGTCCGGACGCTTGAGGCCGCGGGGTGGGAGGCTCATCCGGTCTTCGTGGCCTTCTGCGGGTCGCCGTCGGGGCGGATCACGCGAGAGTGCTACGCGACGATCCGGAAGACGATGAAGGGGGAGATCCGCGGGGCGCTTCCCGCCGACGCGCTTCTCATGCATCTTCACGGCGCCGCCGCCGCGGAGGGGGTGGACGACGCGGAGGGGGATCTCCTCGAGATGGCGCGGAAGGGGCTCGGCTTCGGCGGGCGGCTCGTCCTTTCGCTCGACCTCCACGCCAACATGACCCGGCGGATGATGCACTTCGCCGACGCGATCACGGCATACCGGACGATGCCCCACATGGATCTCCGCGAGACGGGGGAGCGAGCGGCCCGGCTGGCCATGGCGAAGGGTCCGTTCTCCCGCGCCGTGGCGAAGATCGCCGCGCTGGTTCCGCCCTCCGACCAGAGCCATTTCGGCGGGCGGTTCGCGGATCTCCTTGCCGAGGCCCGCGCGGCGGAGGGGTCGGACGGCGTCGAGGACGTCGTGCTTCTCCCGGTCCAGCCGTGGCTGGATGTCGCGGAACTGGGGAGCGCGGTCGTCGTCACCGGCCGGGGGAAGAGGCTGTCCCAGACGGCCAGGCGGCTTGCAGAAACGTGGTACGCGCAGCGGAGCGACTGGCGGACAGGGCTGCTCGATTGGGACGTGATCCTCGGGAAGGTGAAGACTCGGACGAAGGGGCCGTGGATCCTGGTGGACACCGGCGACGCGACGAGCGGCGGCTCGGAAGGCCGGAGCGCGGAGGCGCTCCAGAGGCTGCTTCCGCACCAGGATTCCTTCCAAGCGCCGGTCCTTCTCTGTGTCGTCGATCCCGAGGCGGTGGCGGCGGCGAAGCGGGGGGAGAAGCGGTTCCGGGTGGGCGACCCCGCGGTGGAGCTCGAGGCGGAGGTCCTCTGGCAGGGCGAGGGACGGTACACCACGCGGGGGCGGCTCTATCCGAAGACGACCTTTTCGATGTGCGGCGCGGCGGTCCTCAAGTGCGGGGCGATTCACGTGGTCATCGGGTGCCAGCCGACGATGGTGATCGATCCCGCCTTCTACGAGTGTGCCGGGCTTCGGCCGGACGACGCGCTCGCGGTCCAGACCAAGAGCATCCAGAGCTGGCGCGCGGCCTTCGTCGATTCTCCGCCGGAGGCGGGCCTCTTTTTCGATGGCCCGGGACAAACCCCGCTCTGGTTTGAGAAGCTGCCTTTTAAGGGCGACGGCCGCGAGGTGTTTCCGGTCCAATCCGATCCGAAGGAGGCGATCAGGCTATGGAACTCGAACTGAAGGACGTGCTTTCTTCCGAGTGCGGCTTCCAACACGGCTACAGATGAAAAGGCGATGGTTTCTGGAAACAGCGTGCTGCCGCTGGCGGGCCGGCAAAGCCGCTCATCCACCCTGTTAGGCGCCAGCAGATAGGTGAGCACGGAATAAGATTGGAATGTCAGACATTGGCTTGCTGAATGAAAAGTCGCTTCACGCATCGTTGAAGGAGTGGTATGCACAGCCGGGAGATCAATTTGAAGTAGCGGTTGATGGGTTTGTGATTGATATCGTTCGGGATGATCTGTTGCTGGAAATCCAGACCGGCAACTTCGCGTCCATCAAGTCGAAGCTAAAGGACCTGGTGGGTGTGCACCGGATACGATTGGTCTATCCAATAGCCCAAGAAAAGTGGATCGTCAAACTTGCAAAGGATAACAGCGTTGGGTTCACTCGCCGGAAGTCGCCCAAGAGAGGGCGGGTTATGGAGGATCTGTTCTGGGAAATGGTGAGCTTCCCGCAGATGCTCGCGAACCCCAACTTCTCGCTGGAAGTATTGATGATAAGGGAAGAAGAGGTGAGGCGGTACGACGGGAAGCGGAAATGGCGCAGGAGAGGGTGGGTCATTGAGGAGCGTCGGTTGGTGGAAGTAGAAGACCAGAGGTTGTTTGAAGAGCCGGCAGATTGGCGAGCGCTTGTTCCAGAGAAGTTGGGAGGATCATTTACCACGAGAGAATTGGCGGAAGCGATGGGCACTAGGAGACAGTTGGCACAGAAGATGGCCTATTGTCTACGAAACGTCGGAGTGGTCGGGTTGACAGGCAGGCAGGGGCGGGCCAATCTATATAGAGTCGGTTGAACATGGAGTCGCGTGTCCCTCGCGAGACGGGTATGGCGCTGCAGGAGCTGGGTCACCGGGTCAGCTGGTGGCCGGATTGGAGCTGGCGGGCCGGAGGTGTGTGCGCGATCGTCGTCGATCAAGCCAGGGGCGTTCTCCGTGGCGGGGCCGATCCAAGACGGCCCGGATACGCCGTAGGCTGGTAGCGGTCGTACAATTCGGGCTTTCGTTGGGTGCAGGATGAGCTTGCCAGAACAACGCGTTTCATTTTACCTTGTCAATCGGGTTCTCCTAGCCAGGCACACCGGGGGACTCGAGGCCAGGAGCCTGCCAGGGAGCAAACTATGATGAACCATTGGAATCACAGGCAATTGCAGTGGAAATGTCTCGTGTTTCTCGTCCTGCCGTGGCTGTGGACTTCCGGCTTTGCACAGCAGGACCGTCAACCCAACCTGTTTTCCAGCGGCAAAATGACGAAGGTGAAGTTACAAGGGCTAACAGTTCGCCTGGGACAGCCGATCCAGGTGACCGACACGATCGGCCATGCCTGGTTTCCAACCCTGGCCAAATTCCCTTCCGGCGAATTGATGGTGACCTACGCCGTGGCAGCTGATTCCAACGCAAATCCCTATTCTGTTCGCGGCTTCCAGATTTCCAAGGATGGCGGCCAAAGCTGGGGCCACCGCTATGACATCATCCCGGACCTTCAACCAGCCATCTATGTGCCTCAGGAGGAGGGATCTCTACTGGCCATCTTGGCCCACCTTTACCGACCTGATCCGGAGGAGAGACACAACCTTCACACCATTTACACCCGTTTTGAGCACGGTGGGCGCAGTGTAGTTACGGAACCGGCCGGCGTGCGGGTGGTGGACTGGCCTTGGCCGGTAGGTGCGTTTCCGAGCCGGATGCCCCGAACCAACTGGATTGCCCGACTCAAGTTTTGTGGCGACGCCCTCCAGATGGGTGATCGCCTCCTTGCCACCGGGTATATGAGAACCGGCGCGGACCAGGAAGTTCGAAAGGAAGAGAAAGTTATCAGCCTGCTGTTCGTTTCTGAAGATAAGGGACGGACGTGGCGTTACTTCTCTACCATCGCTGATCCTTTTGTTATGACCGCTGACTCCAGGAGGCGAGACCCTGAGGACCAGGGTTACCGCGGCCGGACGTGGCCTCGGGAACTGCTGGAAGCCAGTGAGACCTCGATAATCCAGCTGGCCGATAGAGATCTCATGGCTGTGTTTCGAGTTGGCTCTCTCTTAGACTTGGGTCGGGCCTACAGCAGCGACGGAGGCCGTTCCTGGACCCAGGCGGAGCCCATCCCTCCATACAGCGTGGAGCCGAGTATGGTTCGCACCGAGAACAACACCATCGTGCTTTCCAGCGGCCGGCCCGGTATCCGTGTATGGTTCGCCACCGACCCGCGTGCAAAGAGGTGGCAGGATATCGATATCCTCGAACATCATAACCGCTGGGCTCCGGACGCTACATACCGCATTTCACAGCAGGGCCAAACGGGCGGACGTGGTCAGACCACCTCTTACACCGAGATAGTGGAGATCTCGGCCAACCGGCTTCTGCTGGTATACGACCGCACGCCCTTCGGCTGGGATCCGACGCCAGTCGACTCCGGGGAACGCAGTCGCATTTTCGTTTTGCCGATAGAGGTGCAACGCGATTGACTTGGTGCGGCGCTGGAGCGGGACGAGGACGAACGGGCGGCGTTTCTGAAAGAAGCCTGTGGAGGGGATGAGACGCTGCGGGGAGAAGTCGAGTCCCTGCTCGAGCATGAGCAGAAAGCCGAGGACCCCCTGCAAGCTCCGGCCCTGGAGGTGGCAGCTCGGGCGATAGCCCGGGATCAGGCCAACTCGATGCTGGCGCGCCGAATTGGCTCCTACCGGATTGTTTCCCTACTGGGCGCCGGCGGTATGGGAGAAGTCTACCTGGCCAGGGACGCCACCCTGCATCGAAGAGTGGCGCTGAAATTCCTCCCTGAGGAGATGCGGCAGGATGAGGTGGCCCGCAAGCGATTCTTGCGTGAAGCCAGGTCGGCTGCTGCCCTGGACCATCCCTATATCTGCAAGATCTACGAGATCGGGGAGGCAGAGAACGCACCTCACGGATATGTTTCACGGCACCGTGATGGTAGTGGCTGCTGTTCTGGTATTCGCAACCGCCTCGGCAGTGGTTGACGGAGGCATCAGCGGGGCCGTGGAAACGATCATGATCGATGATCCGGAGGCTGCCGGCCCCTGGGGGACCCTGGGCATGCTTGGCTGTCTCTCCTGGTACTTCTTGTTTGCTCTTGGAGGGACGGGGCAACCCCACGTCATCACCAAGATTATGATGAATCGCCGGATCACCGATGCCCGGAATATTCTCCCGTTGGGGATCTTCGCTTACGCGGTTTCAGCTCTTCTCTGGATCGGGATCGGCCTGGTGATGCGGGCCCTGGTCTTGCAGGGTGCCCATCCTGAACTGGCCCGACCCGATGACGCCGCGCCGCAATTCCTTCAGCATTACGCCCATCCGTTGCTGGCGGGAATTGTGCTCGCCGGTCTGTTTGCCGCCATACGCCCAGGAAATCCCACAATCGAAATGCGCTGCTCGTCTCCCTGGCCGGTGTTGTAGTGGCTGCCTGCGCAATCCTGGTCACTGTTTTTCTTAGAGTCCTTTTCCGAGCCGCTTAGAATCTCGTATCATCGATAACCCTTGAGCGTTGTAGCAAGACAGCCGTCTGACGGTTCGCGGGGTTCGACATGGGACAGCTCTGCAATCGCTGTGCTCAAGTCCTGTAAGTGGAATAATAGGTTTCGAATTGCGGCATTACCGGACTGGAAGGCACACGAAGTAAATGAGCAAAGCCCAATCCCCTGAGGTCCGCGGGCGGTACCGATACTTTGTCGGCATCACGACACGGTGGATGGACAACGACTTGTACGGCCACGTGAATAACGTGACCTATTACTCCTATTTCGACACGGCCGCGAACCGCGTTCTCATCGAAGCGGGCGGGTTGGACATCCACGAGAGTCCGGTGATCGGCATCGTGGTCGAATCGAAGTGCAACTTCCACAGTCCGCTGGCCTTCCCGGAAGACCTCGAGGCGGGCGTGCGCGCCGACCACATCGGTCGGCGCTCCGTACGGTATGGCATCGGGATTTTTCGGAAGGGAGAGGACCAGGCCGCAGCCTCAGGCTATTTTGTCCACGTTTTCGTCGACCGGCCAACGATGCAGCCGGTCCCCATCCCGGAGCGAATCCGCAGCGCGCTCGAGCGCATCGAAGCCTCCAATTCGGCAGAAAGTCGGCCATGAACATCGGTCATACCCTCAGTCAGTCCGCCCGGACCTTTCCAGATCGTCCCGCGATCGTTTACGGCGGCCAGACTTCTACTTACGCGCGCTTCAACCAGCGCGCGAACCGGTTGGCCAACGCCCTGCACCGACTGGGCGTGGCGCGCGGCGATCACGTTGCGATGCTCATGCACAACTGCCCGGAAATGCTCGAAGCGCTGTATGGCTGTTTCAAGCTGGGCTGCGCGGCCGTGCCCATCAACTTCCGGCTGCACCCGAAAGAGTTCGCGTTTATCGTCGAGCATTCCGAGGCCAGAGCGGTAATCGTCTCGCCCGAATTCAACGAACCGCTTACAGAAATCCGCGGGCTGATAGTGGGCGCCCGTCACCTGATCACGCTTGCGGGCGCGTCCGGTGAACTTTTGGACTACGAAGCGCTGATGGTCGGAGAGACGGACCGATGGGAGGACGTCGATGTCGAGCCCGACGATTCGGCGTGGCTCTTCTACACCTCCGGAACCACCGGCGAGCCGAAGGGGGCGATGTTGACCCATCGCAATCTGCTGGCCATGACGATGGGATTTTACGCGGATATCTGCCCGGGTTTCTGCGCGCACGATGTGATTCTGCATGCGGCGCCGCTGTCTCACGGCAGCGGCCTGTGGGCCCTGCCCAATATCGCCAAAGCGGCGATGAACGTCATTCTCGAGTCGAAGTCGTTCGACACCGAACAGGTTTTGGCATTGATTCAGGAGCATCGGGTTACCAATATCTTCTGCGCCCCGACAATGGTGAAACTGATGATCGATAGTCCCCTTGTCGACCAATACGATCATCGTTCGCTGAAGGCGCTGTGTTGCGGCGGCGGTCCGATGATGGTGGCGGACACCAGGAAAGCCATCGAAACGTTCGGTCCCGTTCTGTTGCAGTTGTATGGGCAAGGGGAATCCCCCATGACGATTACCTGCCTGCCTCAGTGGGGGCACGTTCTGGACGGCAGTGAACGGCAGTTGAAACGGCTCGGTTCGGCGGGCATACCCCGCTCCGATGTCGAGGTCAGGATTTTCGACCGGGAAGACCGGGAGGTCCCGGTCGGTGAGGTCGGCGAGATTGTGACGCGTTCGGATGTGGTGATGAAAGGCTACTGGCGCAGTCCCGAGGCCACGGCGAAAACACTCAGGAACGGCTGGCTCCATACCGGGGATATCGGGCTGATGGACGAAAACGGGTACGTCTTTCTCATGGACCGCTCGAAGGATATGATCGTCAGCGGCGGCGAGAACATCTATCCACGCGAAGTCGAGGAGGTGCTCGCGCGTCATCCCGCGGTGCGGGAGGTCGCGGTCATCGGGGTTCCCGATCCGCAGTGGGGCGAGGCCGTCAAGGCGGTGGTCTCGCTGGCAGAACGCTGTTCGGTTACGGCGGACGAGCTGATCGCCTTCTGCAAGGACCATATCGCTAGTTACAAGAAGCCGAAATCCGTCGATTTCGTCGACGAGCTGCCGAAGAACAATTACGGGAAACTGCTGAAGCGCGAATTACGAGCGAAATACTGGCAGGGCACCGATCGTAAAATTTAAGATATTTCATGAGGCTTGGTGACAATGAGAAAACAGAAACAACGACAGCTCGCGAGAAGCGTCGCGCTGGTCGGCGCCGGCATGTCGAAATTTGGCATGTTCAGGGACAAGGATTCGAAGGATCTGTTTGTCGACGCCTACTCGGACATGCTGGCTTCGGTCGACAAGGGCGTAGACGCCACTGACATCGATGCGCTTTACTTTGGCAATTTCACCAACGACTTTTTTGTGCATCAGGCGCATTGGGGGCCAATCGTTTCCGACCTGATCGGGCTGGTTCCCAAGCCGGTCACCAGAACCGAGGGGGCGTGCGCCTCGAGCGCGCTCGCATTCCGGGAGGGCGTCCTGGCCATCGCCTCGGGACTGTGCGACATGGTTCTGGTCGGCGGCTTCGAGGAGATGTCGAAACTCTCGACGGAGAAGGTGACCGAGGGACTGTCGCTGGCCGGACTGCCCTATGAAAGCGAAGTGGGATTCACCTTTGCCGGCGTTTTCGGCGCCATCGCCACCGCCTATTTCGCGAAGTACGGCGCGACGCGTGAGCACCTGATGAACGTGACAATCAAGAGCCACGAGAACGCCCGGTTGAATCCGAATGCCCAGTACAATGTGTCGGTTCGCGATATCATGAACGCCAAGAGCGAAAAGGCCAGGAAGCAGGGCACACCGCTCCCGTCCTGGAGCGATGAAATGGAGTTTCTGCGTGACCCCGAGGCGAACCCCATGGTGGCCTGGCCGATGCATCTTTTCGACTGCTGCCCCATCAGCGACGGGGCGAGCTGCATGCTGCTGGTCGCGGAGGAGATCGCCGAGCAATTCACCGACGTTCCGATTTACGTAGCCGGCATCGGTCAAGGCAGCGGCAGGGGGCTGCACGCCTGCGACGACCTGACCTCGTTCGAGGCCACCCGGTACGCAGCGAAGGAAGCGTATGAGATGGCGGGTCTCAAAGCGGACGACATCCAGTTCGCCGAGGTCCACGACTGCTTTTCCATGGCGGAGATTCTGCACATCGAGGACCTCGGCTTTTTCCGCCCGGGCGAGGGTTTCAAGGCTATGGAAGACGGGCTGACCAGGCTCGATGGTCCGAAGCCGATCAACACCTCCGGCGGGCTCAAGTGCAAGGGGCATCCGGTGGGCGCTACCGGGATTGCCCAGCTCTTCGAGGTCTGGACACAGTTGCGGGGCCTGGCGGGCGAGCGGCAGATTCCGAGCGAAAATGTGCGCGTCGGCGCCGCCCATAATCTGGGCGGCACGGGCGGCACCTGCTCGGTCACGCTTCTCGAAAAGAGGTAGGGCAATGAAAGAGCGACCCTTCAGCGATCTTTCCTATAAACAGTTTCTCGACGAAGACAAGCTCATGGGCTCGAGATGTCGGAAGTGCGGCAGCCTGTCCACGCCGCCGCGGCCGATCTGCGTTCAGTGCCACGAGTCCGAAATGGAATGGGTGCCGTTGAGCGGTAACGGCAGGCTGGCCGCGTACACGTGCATCGCGATCGGGCCCCCGTTCATGATCGCGGAGGGGTACGATCGGGAGAACCCCTACTGCGTTGGGGTTGTCGAGTTGGATGAAGGTGTGCGGGTCAATGCCCGCATCGAAAAGGTGGATGCCAAGCACCCGGAGACGATCCAGGTGGGCATGCCGTTGAAAGTCAAGTTCCTGCATCGCGGTGAAGGCGAAGAGGCGCGAACCTGTCTGGCCTTCGAGCCCGCTGCGGCGCAGGCGATGTGACGACTGATGCGCACAGGGCGTAAACATTTGTGAGAGCAGCAACATGGGGAATCGCGTAAGAGGAAAAGTGGCGCTCGTTGCCGGCGCCGGTTCGATCGCTCCGGGCTGGAGCAACGGCAAAGCCGCCGCCGTGCTTTACGCTCGCGAGGGCGCGAAGGTGTTCGCGGCGGATATCAGTCTCGCCGCCGCTCGGGGAACGAAGGAGATCATCGACGGGGAAGGTGGCGAGTGCACGGCCTGCCAAGTGGAAGTCAGCACCTCCGAGCAGACCCGGTACAGGACAGGTCCACTACTGCACAGCCAAAGGCGTGGCCCGATCCATGGACGCCTTGGACTGGATCGCTCAGGTCATCTCTCACATTCCTGACCCCGGCGCGCAGATGGTGCGCTATTGCGGCTGGTATTCGAATGCCTCTCGCGTCAATGCTTTACTCGTGTAGTGGTCCAGCGATCTTTATGGTGAACTCGACCGGCATCAAGCTGAGGCTGGTCGGTCTTCACATCTCTGGGTTCTGATCATTCGTGGGAGTGTGTCCCTCCAGCGCTCTGCTCCCTCACAATCCCTGGCGTCCGGCCTTCAGCGGCCTCTTCAAGACGCGACTAATCGCTCTTTGTTTCTGTTACAGGCCACGCTACCAGCCCAAAATATGCGACCAAAGATCGCTGGCCCACTTCACCCGTGAACGGTTGATGATCCAGGTGGAAGAGACTCCGCAATTGCAACCGTGATCGGGATCGGATCTGGCACTCAGAAAGGAGCCTACAGCCCCTGCGCCAGCTCGGAGGCCAAGTGGGATTGGTAGCCCGATTCCAGCAGCTGCATCTGCTCGTCGCCGAGTTTGATATCGATAGCCGCCACCAGCTGATCCAGATGTTCCATTTTGGTGGCACCGATGATGGGACTGGTGACACCCGGCTTGTGGAGCAGCCAGGCGATGGCCGCCTGAGCACGGGCAATTCCGAGTGAATCGGCAACTTGTGCCAGCCCGTCGAGTACCGCACTGTCCCTTTCGACATCGTAGAGACGGGGAGAGATCGTCTCGCTTCGAGACCGTTTGGTCGGCCCCGACTCCGAGTGCTGGTTGCCAGCCAAAATGCCCCGGGCCAGGGGACTCCAGGGGATGAGTCCCACCCCTTGATCCAGGCACAGGGGAATCATCTCCCGTTCGTCCTCCCGGGAAAGAAGATTGTAGTGATTCTGCATGGACGTGAAGCGTGTCCAGCCGTGCAGGTCTGCGGTGTATTGGGCTTTGGAGAACTGCCAGGCCCACATGCTGGACGCGCCGATGTAGAGGGCCTTCCCTGAGCGTACAACATCGTGCAGGGCTTGCATCGTCTCTTCAATAGGAGTCTCGGGATCCCAGCGATGGATCTGGTAGAGATCGATGTAGTCGGCGTCGAGGCGCCGCAGCGAGGCTTCAATCCCGTCCAGAATGTGCTTTCGAGACAGGCCTTTCTGATTGGGTTTCTCGCCCATGGGCAGGCACACTTTGCTGGCCAGTACATACTCGTCTCTGCCCCCAAAGAGCTCCTTGAGAAGACGCCCGGTCACTTCTTCGCTGACCCCCAGTGAGTAGAAGTCGGCGGTGTCGAAGAAGTTAAATCCCAATTCGACGGCATGCCGCACCATGGGGTGCGCCTGATCCTCGTTCAGGATCCAGTCGCGCCACTGCGGCGAACCATACGACATCATGCCCAGGCAGAGCCTTGACACCTTTACTCCTGACTGCCCCAGCTTCACGTATTGCATAGGGTCAGGATGCTACCGGCGGAGACTGCAGTCAAGAGCCTCTGAGTGGAGAGGCACCTGCACCTGCGACTTGGCGCCCGCGGCAAATGCTTCATCGAAATGAAGCGGGTTGTAGTCGCCCGTCATCTCGGCGAAGGCCCGCACACCCTCCTCTGTCACTGTCAGGCTGCGGGTGGCCTGCTGTCCCACTGTTACTTGCATTGCCGTAGTCTCCACGATTCTCTAAGTCCTGGCCCGAATCATGCACCAATCTCTTTCCGCCGCGCCGCAGTCGCAAGCCGTGGCAGAATGGCCTTGTACCCGCTTCGCTACGGTTCGCTGTGGAAACATATGCGTGATCCGGGTTGAAGGGCCGCGCTGATTCTAGCAGCCCGGACACCGAGGTCACAGCAGTACACAGTCTCGGCCCCTGGAGTGGGATGCGGCAGTGCACCGGATCACGAGCCAATCGAAACTGAGAGGCTCGAGGACGGGCGATTGCGGAGAGCTCGATTGGTTGCAGACCCTGTCTCAGTCCGGATAGGCTGCGCCTATGGAAAGCTATTGCGACATTGCATCCGGGCATCCCTACCACGGTCCGTATCACGACCAGGAGTACGGATTCCCACTGAGAGAGGACGCGGCTCTCCTCGGGAGGCTCATCTTGGAGATCAATCAAGCCGGGCTCTCCTGGTTGACGATTCTGAAGAAGAAAGAGGGATTCCAAAAGGCGTACCGGGGATTTGACATCGATATTGTGGCAGGGTTCACGGAGAGGGATCGGGAGCGCCTGCTGGCCGATGCATCCATCATCCGTAATCGCCTCAAAGTGAATGCTGCCATCCAAAATGCGGGTCGCCTGATCCAGATCCGCCAGGAGTTTGGATCCTTCGCCAACTGGCTGGATCACCATCACCCGCTCCCCAAGGCAGACTGGGTCAAGCTGTTCGGAAAGACTTTCAAGTTCACCGGTGGCGAGATTGTAGGGGAATTTCTGGTGAGCACGGGCTATCTGCCTGGGGCGCATCTCGAGAGCTGTCCAGTGTATGAGCGGATTGCCAGGTTGAAGCCGCCCTGGATGGGGGGTGGGAGGTGAATTTCAAGCTTCAAATTTCAAACAAGCTCCAAATCTTCAATTTCATAATCACTCAAATGGTCCCAGCCTGTCCACGAATCGCAATCTGCAGCAGGACTTTGAAAATTGAAACTTGAGACCTTGTTTGAGATTTGAAATCTGAGATTTGAAATTGAAAGCCCAGGCCCTTGAGCTGAAGGCCTATACCGATCGGCAGGTCGGCAACCTGGCGGCTATGGTCAAGCGCGGCTTTGATGGAGTTGAAGAGCGCCTCGATTCAATCACTCATCAACTCGACGTCCGCAAACGAATTGACGAACACGAGTGCCAGCTCGCCAAGATCGGCCAGGCCTAGGGCGATCGGCAAGCCCCGCTTCGCCCATAATCTAAATCCGGATTTCGTGGTCACCCCCGAGGGCGGCTGCCGCATCCAGAGCCGCCTGAACAGTGGCATGGGCTCCGGAGGGACCGACAGTAAAGACGTTGCCGGGTAGCAGCGTGACACTCAAGTGGAGGGTGACGACACACCAGCAGAATCGGAACATGGCTCAACTCCAGATGACTCGCTGTTTCAGATTGAAACGAGATTAGCAGACCCAACTCGGAGGGCTCAAGCTCCTCTGCATCTTCTTCCCGCACCTTGACCCAAACTCCGCTTGCCAGGCGCCCCCCGCAACCGTGCCCAATCCGTCGTCCTGGGTTGGACAGCATTCGATGCCCGCTTCTCCGATATGGACCTGACCGGCGGTCCTCTTGTAACGCCCGCTGAAAGTCGCGTATATCTAGCTAGTTGAGCGTAACCCGGAACCCGAATGAGGAAGCGGTATGTGCGGCGGTGCGGTGATTTCTACCTTAACTTCCATGCTTCTGATCTGTGTTATCGGTGCGGGACCGCTGGTAGCTGCCTGGAGCAGACCCCCTTCTCCCCCTCCCAGGATCACTTCACACCGGATCCACAAACAGGCAGCCCCCACCATTGACGGTCTCCTGGACGATCCGATCTGGAAAAGCGCCCCCGTGGCCTCTGACTTCGTTCAACGAGAGCCCAGCGAAGGCGAACCTGCGACAGAACAGACGGAAATCCGCATTCTGTATTCCGACAAGTCCATCTTCTTCGGCGTGCGCTGCTTCGACTCGGAGCCAGAGTTGATTCGGGCCAGAGAATTGAAGCGCGATGATGACCTCCAGACGGACGATTACATAGGTATTCTGCTCGACACCTTCCACGACCACCGGAACGCTTATTTGTTTCGATCCAACGCCCGTGGGACCCGATACGAAGCCCTCATCACTGACGAGAATCGGAGTGCCAATGCCCAGTGGGACGAGCGATGGTCAGCGGCAGGCACCATTGACAGTGAGGGCTGGTCGGTCGAAATTGAGATACCCTTCACTGCCCTGCGCAGCCGGGGAGAGCAGAGGCAGACCTGGGGACTCAACTTCGAAAGGAGCATTGTCCGCAAGAACGAGGAAACCCACTGGGCAGGAGTTACCAGAGATTATGAATTCTGGAACGTCTCCCAGGCAGGCCACCTGTCTGACCTGCAGGAGGTTCGTACGGGTTTGAAGTTGAGAATCAAACCTTACGTTCTGGGCGGGCTGAATCAGGTGGCAAGAGAAAACGGAGAGGGGACGGAGTTCGAAAACCCGTTGGATGCCGGTTTGGATGATGTCAAGGTGTCCATCACTTCTTCGGTCACGGCCGACTTTACCGTCAATCCCGATTTTGCCCAGGTCGAGGTGGATGAATCCCGGGTGAATCTCACCCGCTTCAGCCTCTTTTTTCCGGAAAAGCGTGAATTCTTTTTGGAAGGAGCCGGAACGTTCGACTTTGGGACGCAGCGAACCGGTTTCAGCTTCAGACCTCCCGAGGTAGTGATCTTCTACAGCCGTACCATCGGTTTGGCTGACGATGACGACGAGCAGGACCAGGAGCAACAGGGGGGCAACATTCCTATACTTGGTGGAGCCAAGGTGACGGGAGAATTGGGAAGCACCCAGTTCGGCTTTCTCAATGTCCAGACCCGGGAGAAGTTCGCAGAGCCGGGAGCCAATTTTGGCGTCTTTCGATTGAAGCAAAAACTCCTCGATCGTTCCTACATCGGAGGGATCTTCACCAACAACACGGTCATGGACGACGGCGGTTTCAACCGGGTGGCCGGGGTCGACGCTAACCTCATCTTCTTCGAAAGGCTCACACTTTTCGGTTTTGTGGCTCAGTCCAGTTCTCCCGAATCGAGTGACGAGAACGTGGCCTACCAGGCCAAGGCTCGATGGGACAGTGACAGGTTGGACGTCAGCCTGGAGCGTCTCTCCATCGACAAATCCTTCGACCCGAAAATGGGCTTTGTACGAAGAACGGATGTGACCAAGCATCTGGCCCGTATCAGTTACCGGCCACGACCAGCCAGTATTGACTGGATCCGCCAGTTCTACTTTGCCACCGACCACGAGTGGTTTACGAGTCATCGCGATTTCCAGGAAAGTCGAGAGAATGAAGTATCGGCCGGAGCAACCCTGGAAACAGGCGACTTCTTCAGCTTCAGTGCCAGTAATCAGTACGAGTTTCTGGAGGAAGACTTCAAGATTCATCCCGAGGTTACCATCCCGGTAGGCAGCTACCACTTTATCCAGGGACGACTCTGGACTCGTACGGCACAACACCGGAGAGTGAGCGGGAGGTTTAGGGCCGAGATCGGGGAGTTCTACGACGGCCACATCGTGTCAACCAACCTGGGCCCCAGGATCAAGATCAATCCCCGCGTCTCGGTTGACGTCGATCATGCCTTCCAGCGGGTGCGCCTTCCCTACGGAAATTTCACGGCCCAGGCCTTGAATACGATATTCAATTACAACTTCAACAACCGTCTGCTGACCAGCACCACCATCCAGTACAACAACGTGGAAGACGAGTTCTTTTTCAACTTCCGCCTCAACTACATCTACCGCCCGGGAGACGACCTCTTTGTTGTTTACAATGAGGGCCGCGATCACTCTGATCCCACCTCCACATTTCGCAATCGTACGCTCCTGGTGAAGTTCACTCACTCGTTTGATTTCTAGTCCTGGTCTATTGTCTGAAGTACTCATTCCAGGCCTCCAGAATCACTGCCTCTCTCTCTTCGATCATTCCCAATCCGTTAGCCGTAAATCTCACGGAATCTCAATTTCGATATAGCTTCTGGCGGCTGCCTCGTCGACGGCGCCAATAACGACATCTGGCCTCCACACAAGGTGACGTGGAAGGCGACGCACAGTTCATCGAGGTCTCAGACGGCCCTGAGTTCCGCACCGAGCTGCAGCAGGCCCTTCGAGACGGCCTCACGGCACTGGGACTACTGGGCTGGGAGTTCGAGGACGGCACACTGCAGGCTAAGGGCGGGCTGTTTCCCTGGCATGACGAGAGCCTGAGGGAGCTGTTTGACCGGCTGTGTGAGGAGGGAGTGGACCGGGTCAAGGAAGAGCTAGAGAAGCATCTAAAGAAGCTGTAACGGCCTGACCTCCCGGTACCGACCGGGATTCTGCAGGGCAAAGTCCCAGATGTCATCCGGATGGGCTTCCCCCGGCTCAACACCGAAGAACAGCCCCGCCTTCTTGAACGAGTGCGCCACCAGCCAGGAGCAGATCGGATAGCGATCCCCGGACAGCCTCCTGAACACATATGCCCCCAGCAGTACCCAGTCCAGGAAGTGAAGGATGAGCTTCCACCAGCCGTACCTCCGACTCTCGTAGTATTCTGCCGCGGCCACAATCACATTCACCTCATCCTGAGATACGTTCATGGGCCGGTAGACAGCTACCTCATGGCTGGTGCCGCCGTATTGATCTGCGAGCCGGTGCCGCTTCACCCGAGACAGAGCTTCAATAACAACCGCCTCATGAAGCGGCCCTCCGTCGACCACGACTCCAACGTGATTCACCTTGGTCCGCGCCTCCCCTATGCCGCTTGAAAAGAAGCGAATCAGACGGCTCAGGAGACCAGTCCCGCGGGTGAAGAAGATGTCGGCCGGTTGCAATACAGGTGGTTGATCAATCAACTCTTTCAAAACCTCAGGTGAGTCGAGTAGGGCCCATCCCTCCTCGTCCAGGGGCTCCGTTTAGTCTGTTTTGAGGCCCCCGAAGGCCCGCGGCGTCATAATGGGCCCAAGCACTCCTCTGCATTGATTCAACAAGCTCTGGATGATTGAGGAACACAACACAACGAAATCCGTGTAGGGAGAGCCTTCCCCGGGAAACGATATGTCCAGAGGCTCTGCCACGTGACGTAAGTCCTCCTCCGTGGGGTCAAATAAGACTTTGTGAACGGCAGCATTCCGAAGCTCTCGAAGACGATTCAAGCAGTCGAAGAAGTTGTCTGGCAACACATCCATTTCGTTCAGGAGAATCAGCTTCCTATAATGTGAGATCCTTCTCATCTCCTTGGCGTGCTTACAATGAGTTCTGACGAGTTCGTTAACCATCAGTTCTATGAGTCCATGAGCGACGATTACGACAAAACGCGGCCTGTCTTTCAGTCGCTCAAGCTCAGTCAAAACATCGATCAATTGGTTGTTCATCACAGACTTGCGGCCTCGCACTGCACCTGATTGGGACCAGGTCTAATTCGACCAAGGTGCTGTCGTCGTCTCCCCAAACACCACGAAGGCCAGGGGGAAGTTTACCTTCTTCCAGTCACTCGGCTCCTGCCACGTCCTCGAAGACGTCCTCACGGCACTCACTTGGGCGCTAGTTTACGAGCACCGGATACCTTGGCAATGACCCCGAAATTCCTGCCGCCAGTACCCCCTGCAGGTATATGTGCGTCGCAATCGGGAAGAAAGAACATGGTCTTATTCAAGTCCGACAGCGCCAGTGTTCCAACATCTGTACCCAGGTAATTTACCAGCTGGAAATGGCTGGTGAAATCGGACCAGCGGGCTGGGATGGCATAGGTGATTGCCCGCCCCACCATACTACGGTAAGGCCGCTCGTCATCCGGGAGAATACGGTTGTTACTGCAGCGAAAGGCCTAGCCCAAACGCTGCCACGGCAATTGCGATTAGCACGAGCATCACAGCGTATTCAATGGGGTTCACACCCCAAATGGAGCCATGGCGCTGCCTGAGAAGCTGACGTAAAGACTCGGTCATGTTCACCAGTACCAGGGATGGGAGCGGCACGAGCCGCATCGTTGCCGTGATGGCATCATGCTAGGCCAGGCCGTGTGGGGTGGCGGAGAGGCCCGTATTAGTGAAGAAGCTGGGTAATGCCGGTGGAGCGAAGGGGCCTTAGGTCAAGGTCAACGGCCGAAGTGGTGACAGCCGGGAGATTGGCGTGAGTCTAAACGCACCGTTCTTAGGGGAGGGGACGACCGCGAGGTCGTTCCCTTACCCGGCACCATCGGTTCACGCTCAGCTTTCGCGACGTCGAAGACCTGCTCGCCGAGCGAGGTATCGTCGTCTCCTATGAGTCGATTCGGAGATGGTGCCACAAGTTTGGCCCCGACTATCCCGGATTATGCAGGAGATCTAAATTCAAGTGAGATTTGGGCCCAGAAAAAAGGCCGTAGCTCTCTGATATAAAAGGGTTTAGAGAAACAAAGACCCTAAACAGGAGCTACGGCAATGTCAAAAACAGTCTGCCAGAATACCCTGCCATTTCATAGCCACAGAAACATCACGGCTCGTTTTGATGGGGGGAGCCTCACTTCCGACGCAGGATGGTTGTTGTTTGGATCGCTGGATCGTCAACATCGATTGTGCGAGGGCTTCAGTTCCTGTATTTCGGAAAGTCGAGACCAACGCTACATTCGTCATGACCTGTTGAAGTTGATCCGACAACGAGTCTTGCAGATCGTGGCCGGCTACGAAGACTGTAACGACGCCGATACGCTGCGCTCGGATCCGATGCTCAAGACAGTCTGTGATCAGTTGCCCGAGAGCGATCCCGACTTGGCCACCCAGCCGACTTTCTCCCGTTTGGAGAACTCCGTCACCAAGAAGGATCTGATGCGTCTGAGCCGGTGGCTGCTAGGCCGTTATGTGCGCTCCCTGAAGAAGAGACGCCCCAGCAAGATCATCCTGGATCTGGACAGTACCGATGACCACACTCACGGCCAACAGGAGTTCTCCTTCTACCACGGGTATTACCGAAACCACATTCTGCATCCTTTGCTGATCTTCGATGCCGCCACGGGAGACCTGGTGTGTGCCATGTTGAGACCTGGCAACAAGGGGGCTGCCTCTCACATCGTGCCCGTTTTGAAGCGCGTCGTGGAGGCCATCCGACAAGGAGTGGGGACGGATGTCGAGATTGAGATTCGGGCCGACAGCGGCTTTGCCACGCCTCGGCTCTACGAGTTCTGTGAAGGTGAAGAGAATAAACTCCAATATGTCATTGGGTTAAGTCGAAACCCTCGCCTGCAGCGGGTGGTCGAGCCGCTGCTGGATTCGACTCGGCTGAGGTTCGTTGAGCTGGAGGAAAAACAGCGTCAGTTTGACGAGTTTCTTTATCGAGCCCACAGCTGGGATCGATCCCGTCGCGTCATTGTCAAAGTGGAGGTCGATCAGCGTGGGATCAACCGTCGCTTTGTAGTCACCAACCGGGACGATCTCTGCTCCCAATCACTTTATGACCACTACACAAACCGAGGGCAGACCGAGAACTTCATCAAGGCCTTCAAGAATCATCTGAGCATGGACCGACTCAGCTGTCATCGATTCCTGGCCAATCAGTTTCGACTCCTCCTGCATGCACTGGCTTACCAGATGTTCGTGCGCCTGCGCGACTATCTGCACGGAACCCCCTGGCACAAGCTCGAAATCGAAACCTTACGTCGTCGGGTCCTCAAGATTGGGGCCCGGATCCGACAAACCACTCGACGCATCTGGGTCCATCTTTCCTCAGCCTTTCCCGAACAACCCCTCTTCCACCTCGTCTTGAGTCGCCTCAACTCCAGCTAGCCTCTCCCAGCTCCCCAAAAAACCGCTTCCTACACATATCGAGGCCCAGATCTGTCTGAAATTCACTCCCCCAAGCATTTCAACCCCCTCGCCAACCGATATTCTTCGCAAATCCACCGGTCACACGTGCCCGCTTCCGATTTGGGCCACTTCTCAAGTCTTTTTCAATACCCGATTACGGTTCTTGCATAATCCGGGCTATGCCCACTCTCTGAGACGACAGCGGGGACGACTGGGCGACATCTGGTATGTTGACGAACTGTTCCTGACGATCCGAGGTCAGCCTCGTTATCTGTGGCGAGCGGTCGATCAGGACGGGGACGTGATCGATATTCTGGTGACCAAGAAGAGAGATCACCGAGCCGCTAAAGGTTCTTTCGTAAGGCGTTGAAGTCGCGCACCAGCACACTCGTGAGCAGGAACGCCGGGGTCCAACTTCACGTTTGCCCTAGATTCCCTTTGCGGTCAAGCCGCCATCGACCGGCAAGTCACAGCCGGTAATGTATGCCGACGCCTCCGAGGCGAGAAAGATGCAGGGGCCGACGAAATCCTCGGGTTCACCCCACCGGTCCATCATTGATCGGCTCGAACGCACGGCCCGCTTCGCTGGATCGGCCCAGCTCGCGGCCGTCATGGCGGTCCTGACGTAGCCCGGGCAGATGTTGTTGACGCGGATGTTGTGCTGCCCATGATCCCGGGCCATTGCCTTGGTGAGCTGTCGGAGCCCTCCCTTGGCGGCTTGGTAAGCCGGATTGTCGGGAAATCCGAGCAGCGCTGCCACACTGGTGATATTGATGATCGAACCGTTGCCCTGTTGTTTCATCACGGGGACGACCTCGCGACTCAACAAGAAGACCGCGCGAAGATTCACGTTGAGCATCCGGTCCCATGTTTCATCCCCGTAGGGATCTCCTTCGAGCAAAGAGATTGCGGCGTTATTTATGAGGACGTCAATTCGACCGAACTTGCCAATCGTAGCGTCTCGGATTCGCTCAGCCGCACCCGGAACTGCAACATCGCATTGGATAGCGAGAGCCCGTTCTGTGGGCTGCTGACGGATGCGCTCGACCATGTCGGCCGATCTCGCGACAAAGACGACACGTGATCCGTGATCCAGAAACGCCTCGGCGACGGCCCGGCCAATGCCGCGGCTGGCGCCGGTGACAATGACGACTTTGTCTTTGACGGAAAAAAGATTTGGATTCATCGTTGCTCTCACTGCCGGGTGCGAGCTTGCGGCAGCATCTCGTCGATGACACTGCCCACGACATCCACCGCTTCTACCAGGGCCTCCTGCTCGATGTTCAGAGGCGGCGTGAACTTGAGGAATCCTCTGCCGGTAACGAACACCATGACCCCCCGCCGCACACACTCCATTGCCATCTCATCGCACTGTTCGGCTAAGGGCTCTGCTGTCTCAGGATCCTTCAGGTGAAGGGAGTAAAGCAGCCCGCGCCCGTCCAGCCGACCTACGTAGTGGCCGTATCCCTCCGCTTTCTTGTGAAGTACGTCGCCCAGTTGCCGTCCCAGCGCTGCCGAACGTTCCACGAGCTTCTCGTCATGCATGACGTTGAGATTTGCCAGCACAGCCGCGGCACTCACAGGATTCCCTCCGAATGTGCTCGACATTTCACCCGGCTCCGCTAGATCCATGACGTCTTTCCGTCCAATCACTGCCGAAGCCGGCAAGGTGGAACTCAAGCCTTTGCCGCAGGCGATTAGATCCGGCGTGATGCCGTAGTACTCAAAAGCAAACCAGCGGCCTGTACGACCGATGCCGGTCTGCACTTCATCCACCGCAACGAGCACCCCTTGTTCTTGCGCCCAGTGCCTCAACTCATCTATGTATTCCTGAGGATACGGGGTCGTTGAAAAGCCAGGAATGGATTCTAAGATAATGCCCGCCGTGGTTTCCGGATCGACCCCGCGCTGCTTCAAGTCCGCTTCGAAGCCTTGGGATTCCGCACCTCCCGGCATGGGGAGCTGTATCTGATGAACGGACGCACGATCCAGGCCGTCTATGGGTCCCGGCGAACCGCCTGCAAACCTAGCAGAGAGCGTACGGCCATGGTAAGAGCCCTCGATGGAAAGGATGCCAACTTTGTTGGGCAATATTGTCAAGCCATGTTTTCTCATCAAGCTGAGGCAACATTCGGTCGCTTCGGTCCCGGAAGAAAACAGTATGGCTTTGTCCAGTCCGGGCGGTGCAACTGCCGCGATGCGCTCGACTGCCTGTTCGCGAACCTCCGTGGGAAACGCATAACTGAAAATGAGCCGCGAGTCGAGCTGATCCCGGATCGCCTCCATCACCCGCGGATGACAGTGACCCGAGTTGGCCATCACGATGCCACTCGTGAGGTCGATCCACTGGTTACCGTAAGGGTCTCGGATGAGAAAGCCCTCGGCTTCATGCCAAACGACCGGGGGCATACCGAACATCGAACGGGGTTCCACCTTTCGCAGACGTTCAATCAACTGAATCGATTCTGGGACGGGGATCGGCGTACGAATACGACGGTATCTGGTCTTCACCGGCTCGGTTGGAACCGGCGTCAAGCTACTGACTTGGATGGGCATAGCTCAAAGATACTAGTGCAGGGGCGTGTTGGAACGGGTGCGTCGGAGGCAGGTGGTGTTGGAGTCCGGGCTGTCAAAGGTCATCAGCATCGGATACGGAACCGTGCGCTGGAAATGAATATAGAGCCCTCGGCGATAAATGTCGCTGCCGGGACTCTCGGACCAGGGAACGCCGGAGGCATATCCCAATTTGGCCACATCTTCCGGCAGGGGCGGCCGGATGCTCCGACCACCGATCCGGCTTTCCAGCAGGCCTCCGACCGACAGGAAGAGGTCGCGCGTGACTTCGGACTCCACACGGAACCGGTTTTGCCTCGCCAGCCAGCTGTTCTTGGGATCCTCTTCGAGAAGCTCGGTGCGTACCTCGGAGGACTGTTGATAGGCGGCTGACAGGACAATCCGTTCGATCAAATCCTTGCGGCTCCAGCCCAGGCTCACGAATTCCCGGGCGAGCCAATCCAGCAGCTGGGGATGCGAAGGTGTTTCCCCGCGGGTCCCAAAGTCGTCGCTGCTAGCGACCAGTCCTCTACCGAAGAGCCTTTCCCAGATGCGATTGACCTCGACGCGCAGAGTGAGGGGATTGGAAGGATCCGCGATCCAGCGGGCCAGGTCGAGAGCCGGTCGGGCCGGTCCCTCCTCGCTCGCAGGGGAGGTAACACCGATGGGGTTCCGGGCATCACCTGCTCGCCTTTACGGAAAAAATCACCGCGAGTATGGACGTGTGTTTCGGGCGGCTCGGGGTTTTGAGCGATGGTCGGTGCCTGGGTGTCAGGTTCCTTGGGCTTGGCTTTGTGATGGCCCTCCAGAGTCGCCTGCCACTCCCTCATCCGCGGTTGCTGCCCGATGTAGTAGTCCAGTAACGCCCTGGTTTGCTCCGGCGAGCGGTCCTCGGGCCTCACGCTCAGAACACCTTCAATATCAAGCGGAACAAGGTTCTGCAGTAGCGGCCTTATGGCGGTGGTTGCAGACAGTCGGAACCGCCCCAGAGTGGTGTACCCGCCCAGGCGATGGCCCAGCGTGAAAGTAAAGTTCATGCCCTCGGCGGCACCGGTGTCCTCTTTCAGGACAAAGACCGCCTGACGGTTCTGGTTGGGGCCTTCGAGCCCGCCCAGAGACCAGCCCGTCTCTTCTTCGTCGTCGACGGCCAGGGCTACCTCATAATCATCTTCCTCCTGTAAGGCCACTGCCTCCTGAATCTCCAGCTTCCGGGGCTCGTCTCCTTCCTTCTCGGCGGGAGTCTCGATGACAACCGTTTCGCGTTAAAACCGCAGGCAAGGACGTGAACGTTTACGGCAACCCGATGCCCAATCTGGCTGACTTCGATGGCGACGGAGACGAAGATCTCGTTTGCGGGAACACGTCTGGGAACATCGCGTTCATCGAGAATCTTGACGGCGCCAATCCGCCGAAGTGGGCCGCGCCGATGTTGTTAGAAGCTGGCGGCAAAACGATCCACATTCAGGCTAGCGAAAATGGTTCGATTCAAGGTCCGGCCGAGGCGAAATGGGGATATACGACGTTGTGCGTCGCGGACTGGAATCACGACGGCTTACTGGATCTTGTGGTGAATTCGATTTGGGGAAAAGTGGTTTGGTTCCGAAATATCGGTACCAAAACGAATCCAAAACTCGCCGCGGCTGAAGCGGTAAAAGTTCGTTGGAATGCAGAACCACCGAAGCCAGCGTGGAACTGGTGGGAACCAGCCGAAGACGAACTTGCAACTCAATGGCGGACAACTCCCGTCGTGGTCGATTGGAATGACGACGGTCTCAACGATCTTGTGATGCTGGATCACGAGGGTTATCTCGCGTTCTTCGAAAGAGTGAAACAGGACGGTAAATTGGTGTTGCTTTCTGGCGCACGAATCTTTCGGGGTGGCACGTTCGATTCGAAGGGACGTTCGAAAGAATCTTCTGGTGAATTCCTTCGTTTGAACAACGGGACGAACGGCGGGAGTGGTCGTCGAAAGTTCGCTATCGTTGACTGGGATGGAGATGGATTGCGGGACCTGCTGGTGAACTCAATGAATATCAATTTCCTTAAAAACATTGGCGAGCAGGACGGCAAGACGACATTTCAAGACATGGGCCCCGTCGATTCACAGAAACTCGCCGGGCACACCACGAGTCCGACGGTCGTCGATTGGAACAAAGACGGAACACCCGATCTTTTGATTGGCGCCGAGGACGGCCGGTTCTACCATATGGAAAATCCGATTGCGTCAAAGAACTGAATTTCTGCCTCCTCCTAGCCATCGAAACCGAACTGCTCACCGTTGTATCCGGAGCGCGGCTACCTTGGAAGCGAAAACTCGGCTGAGCCATCTCTTGGATTGACCAAGACAACGCGCTGCTGGCCATGATCCCCGTCCTGATACTCAACCCGGTACCAGTTCGCTACAGTGCGCAGCACGGCTTTCGGTTTTCCCCAATCCATGCCTTGGGAAGAAAGGAATAGGTCAGCGGCGGTGATTGCCTGATCATCGCTACTTTCTGATCATCGCTACTTATGGACGACGGCGATTTCTGAGGACGTGTGTTTAGATCATGTGGCGATTCGTTGGACGGTGATAGACACCCGACGAGCAAGACGGTCATGCAGCACAGGTGAATGGGAACTACAATGATTCAAGAGAGGCGACAACTATCCTGACACAGGGGGCCCCTCGTGTCCCATCGTCGCTGACGACGTACAGCAGGAACCCATATGATCTCGCAACTGGCAAAGCTGGCGTCGACACTCAAGTTTCACCCGGAGGAAATCAGCATGATGGCCGGGAGGGTCTACAGGTCAGCGCTCCAGGAATCGAGACACATGCGTGCTGGCAATTTCGAGGCTATCTCCAGCGAAGACCTCAAGATCTTGTTTCACCATTACGACCGGTTATTCTTCAGTGGCCATTGCGTGGACGCGGTCGACGGCGCCCGAGCCGAGCTCCGTTTCCGCATCTCGCCCCGAATGACAAGCGCGGGTGGAAAAACGACCCGCATGGAACGCCGTCCAGCGGCCCAGACGACTCGACCCCTACTCTACGAGATTACCGTTTCTTCGACGTTACTCTTTCACACCTTCAGCGGTGAGAGCAGTCCCATCACTGTCAGCGGCATCCGGTGCCGGGATCGCCTAGAGGCGCTCCAGAGGGTCTTCGAACACGAGATGATCCATTTGATCGAGTTACTCTCGTGGAAAGAATCCAGTTGCTCAAGAGCAAGGTTCAAGTCCATCGCGAGAAGGGTCTTCGCTCACACCGAGACGACTCACCGGCTGATCACCCCACGTGAACGGGCAGCAGTGGATTTCGGCATCAAGCCCGGTGACCGCGTAGTTTTCTCCTTGAAGGGGACACGATACGCAGGTCTCGTGACCCGAATCACGAAGCGGGCCACCGTCTTGGTCGAGGATAAACGAGGAACTCGGTACTCGGACGGCAGGAGCTACACCAAGTTCTACGTTCCTTTGCACTTCCTCAGACCGCACGCCCAGTAGTGGACCCCTGCCGTACAAACGTCGTTTTGCTGCTGAGCAACTCCAGGCTTGCCCTACTGAGCAAGGATAATGTTGGGTTGGGTTCTACCCCGATAAATCGGACATTTCTAAAAAGCCCGATAATGGGCGAAAGGAATGTCATGACAAAACGCAGAAAGTATTCAGTTGAGTTCAAGAGAGAGGCTGTCCAGCTGGCCAATCATCCCGGTGTCACTAAGAGCCAGATAGCTCGAGAGCTGGGGATCAATTCCAACATGCTGGGCCGCTGGTGCAGACAACTCAAGACCGAAGGCAGCAAGGTGTTTGTCGGCAAGGGCTATGCCCGAGACGATGAAA
Organism: Acidobacteriota bacterium; assembly: GCA_965248635.1. Classification (GTDB taxonomy): domain Bacteria; phylum Acidobacteriota; class UBA6911; order RPQK01; family CBDAPI01; genus CBDAPI01. The sequence continues at coordinate 4,280,563 of OZ252114.1, forward strand.
TGGCGCGGCTGAAACGAGAGCTGGCCCGGGTCAAGAAGGAACGCAATTTTTTAAAAGAAGCGGCGGCGTTCTTCGCGAAAGAATCGAGCTAAGGTTTCGCATGATCGATCGTTGTCGCGGATCTTTTCCCGTTCGTATGATGTGTCGCTGTTTACAGGTCTCTGCCAGTGGGTACTACGATTGGCGTGGCCGGGGACCTAGTCGACGCTCTCAGGACAACCAGCGCCTCAGCGAAAAGATCCGGTTGCTGCATGAGCAAAGCGACAGAGTGATGGGCAGTTTCCGGATATGGAAGGATCTGCGCGATGCCGGCGAAACCTGCAGTCTGAATCGGGTTGCCCGGTTAATGCGCGTCAACCAGCTCAAGGGAATCCCGCAGAAACGACGGTGGCGCCACAAGCCCTCCGGGGAGCGTCCTGTAGGAGTCGAAAACGTCTTGGAGCGAGACTTCACGGCCACCGCTGTTAACACGAAGTGGGCCACCGATATTACCTATGTCAATACTGCCGAAGGCTGGTTGTATCTGTGCGTTGTGCTGGATCTGCACTCGGGTATCGTCGTGGGTTGGTCGATGAGTCCAACTCAGGACCGCCACCTGGTGCTTCAGGCTGTGGTGATGGCACTGTGGCAGCGAGACGGCCGCCAGCCGGTCGTGGTGCACTCAGATCGTGGCTGCCAGTTTACTTCCAGCGAGTATCAACGATTCCTGAAGGCTCACAACCTGGTCTGCTCGATGAGTGCAGTGGGCAGCTTTGCTGACAACGCGGCTGTCGAGGGTTTCTTTGGTCTGCTCAAGCGAGAGCGCGTCAATCGACGAAACTACCGGACCCAGGATGAAGCTAGATCCGACATCTTCGACTACATCGAGCGTTTCCACAACCTACGCAAACGACGTACTCTGGAGCGGTCAAATCAGGAGGAAGCACTCTTTTCTAAACCGTCCGTGAAATCGGGGTAGAACCCCTGGAGATATTTTCAACGCCTTTCTCCTTGATGAAAAGCACGTGGGTCTTTATCTCGTAGATGTTAGTGGTCACGGCGTCGTGGCTGCTCTGCTGGCAGTGACGCTCAACCACGTTTTGTCACCTGTGCCGAGTCAGCATTCTCTCCTTAGGCAACATATCGAAGGCTCAACGTATCAGCCCTTACCCTCTACCGAAGTTGCTAAAGAATTGAACAAGGAATTTCCTATGGACCCTAGGGCGGTGCAGTATTTCACGCTTCTTTATGGAATCCTGAGCTTGGAGACGAGCGAGTTTTGTTTCGTCTGTGCTGGGCACCCCGGTCCAGTCTACCTCTCCTGCGCCGGAGAGCCGGTGATTGTCGAAGCAAAAGGGTTTCCGATAGGCCTCTTCAAAGACGTTGATTACGACACACACTCTATTCACATGAAGCCGGGGGATCGGCTATATCTGTATTCTGATGGAATTACTGAAACGACCAACACAGAGGGTGAGCAATTTGGCGAACAACACCTCATCCGCGCAATCGGTCAGAGCAGGGCCAAGCCGCTCAAGGACAGCCTTTCATTGCTGTTGAGAAGCGTTGACGAATGGCGCGGGGGCGCTCGGTTGGAGGACGATGTCTCAGTTCTGGCTGTCGAGATCATTCAGTAGAGAGCAATGGGGCTGCCGCCGTAATCACTTCCACCTGTGCCTACCAAGAACTCGATCATACCTGCCAATCATCAGGAATGGATTGTCAAAAAGCGGCGAGCCGCTTTGCGATCTGCGAAGCTCTCCACAGCGACATTCTAGACTTTGGGTGTCGAGTTGCCGTCACTCGACAAAAGCTCTTATCTATCGGGGGCCGCGGCGGTCATCGGTGATCTCAAGTTGCCGGGGGATGTCTATTAACTGAAACGTTATTTAGGAATCAATCATCTAGCCACAATCCGGTGCGAGCAATCTTCTCGACACATCAATGAACAGCTCCAGACACTGCATTACCAAATCGAGCCTGCTTTGAGTAAAAACGCTGATGTCAGTTCCCAGGCTGCTCTACCGCCGCTCAAAGTCCTCCAACGTGAAGTGGGCGGCATAGAGGTGCCCAACGGGGGGCCGGTCGCCTTTGTTCGTGTAGTCAACCATGTAGATGGAACCGTCCGGTAACTCAACCCATGAAGAGTATCCGTTGTCCGGTCGTTTGCCAGGGATTGGTGGATTCTCATGTACTTCGAGCATGTGGTCAATCTGATATTGGTCTGGATAGCGACCGAGGGCCGCTTGCCAATTCCACACGAACTCCGGTTCGGACTCGTTCTGTGCGTGGTAGCTCACATGGCGAAACCAGGCATCACCCCCACTACCGACTAGACGCCCGAACCAGGTTTGCTCAAGCGGCCATTCCCGAATCATCAGCCCATGAATCACGCGTTTTCCATCCACGGCTACCCACATTCTGCCTTTTCTCGCTTCTAGCCGAATGGTGTGATATTTCGTCATATCCACACTGTGACGAGCATCAATGCGAGGCCGATCAGGATGGGCCGCATTCATCATCGCCCCACGCTTAAAGTCACACCAGATTTCGTGGCGCAATAAGTCCACCCGGAGACCCAAACGGCTGACATTGAGCGTGGCCAACACCCGATCAGCGGGACCGTCGACTCGCACACCCGCCTCGAACAAGATGCCGCTGCGGAAATTCTCAGGGGGCATCAGAAGATAACGGGTTTCGGCATTCGGTCTGTCGTGAATGTGTAAAGCCTCAGGCTCAAGAGTGACGTGATCGCCGTAATGCACGCCGCCAATTTGGTAGCCATAATCCCTGCTCAAGTCGCCCACCCAGCCGTGCGTGCCGCGGTTACCAGCTTGATTGCGGTATGTCACGAGAACGCGACCGTCTGACAATTCCTTCGCGTAAGGGCGGTCTCCAGCAAAGGGAAGCGGTCGAGGATGGGTCCAGCTTTTGCCCCAATCGTAAGAAAAACTGACATGCGAGGGATAACCATTATGATTGTTCTCTCTCATCACACAGGCCAACGAACCATTGGAGAGTTTTACGATCGCTCCCTCGCAATGGTTATGGACCTGATCTTTGGCAATGACCACCAAGTCCTTCCAGGTCCACCCTCCATCGGTTGAGCGCATGATGAACTGAGCCAGCTTGTAGTTATCGCGAAATACCAGTTGCGACCCCATGAGCAACGTGCCGTCGTCCAGCTCTATGACGCGATCTGGTTCGATTCCCGGAACCCCTGTGAGACGCGGTTCGGACCAAGTACGGCCTTCATCCTCACTGAACCAGATCCAGATTCCCGGAGGCTGGTCTTCGTGAAGGTGCAGGTAATCATCGTGATCGCAGACAATGACCAGCCGCCCGCTCTTGAGACGGCTAAGCCGTGGTGTCACCCAGCGCTCTTCCCCTTTTCGCACGTCAGCTTTTGCGACAACCCGAGGATCACCCCACGTTTTGCCGTTGTCGTTGCTCTCTAGGGTCGTAATTCGACTAATCTCCTGAGGCCAGTGTTGATCGGCGTCGTTGAAAACCAGCATCATCTTCCCAGATGGGGACCGGATCAAATCCGGGTTCTTCGTGAACCGTCCTGGCGTCCGCCAGATGTCCCATACTCGGTGCGAACCTTCTAGACTCCGCATCCGAGTAGCCGGCTTAGTTTCTGCCCAGCCCAGGAGCGTAGTGGACCCCAGCGCGATGCCGGTGACCCCCAACCCGGCGGATCTGTTGAGAAAATTGCGCCGACTGACTTTCTTCACCTAAACCCTCAGAGCCCAACTAAGCTTGCCGTAGCCTCTTGGCCGGGGATTCTGGAAACTGGAAGCAAGCTCCCCTCAATTCCCCATCGACTGCCTGCACCGCAACTTGTGGCCTATCCGGCTAGTCTACTATCCCAGAGATAAGTTCACAAAGTCTGCCAATTTTTTCAAGGATCAAATCGGCAGTTGCAGTCCATGCCAAGGAGCTCAAGGTTGTTGGGACCGAATGTAGACGGCATAAAGCCGGGGATCGGCGCCCTCGCTTTTCGTCAGCCTGATGCGAAACCGAACGGTTTTGCCCTGCAAGGTTGCCAGACTGCCCTTGGGCCAGGACACCGGACAATCCAGGCCGCCGGCCTTTTGGGTGCGGCCCGAGTGCTCCCCGGGAAAATTCGGCAGGAGATGGAACCCTGTATCCGCCCCAGATGGACCTGATCGTAGGGTTTGGTTTTTCCTCGCTCGGCTGCCTGGGCAGGTTCGGGCAAGGCAAAGGCTCCCGCCGCTTCACCGAGCCACTGATGGAAATCCGCCGAGATTCGTGCATAGCCTTGCCGTCCTTGCGAGCCGCCGCCTTGGCCGCTCTCCGAGCTTTGTCCGTTCGCTACGTATAGCCCATTGTGCTTGTAAAACGAGGAGAGTTCGATGAATCGATCCACCGCAAAATCCGGGCTGGATGTCCATTGGGTCCCGTCCGGGCTCGTCGCGGTGCGGAAGACCCAGGTCCGACCGTTATGGGCGTTGTAGATCATTTTGTAGCGCCGCTTCGGGTCCGGGTCCCGCTTGTCCTTGATCACGAACGGACCTTGCGTCTTCGCATCCGGCAGCTTGAGGGCGTTATTGTCCCGGCTGCCTTTGAATTCGAGTTGCCCCAGATTCGGTTTGATCCAACGGATTCCGTCCTCACTTTCGGCGTAATCTGCTGCTCAACCGCGCGTCCGAATTGCTGGATGTCAACAGTTATCTCCCGGCTCTCGGGAAGGTGGTGTTGAAAATCAAGACAGCGAAAAAGGCAGCTGTGCGAATGCCCGGGTGGGTTGACTTAGGCCAGGTGGAGGTCAGAGTTGCGGGTCAGAAAGCAGAGCCGCAGGTTGAGGGGCGCTACGGCAGGAGTTCCTTTTCCCGAAGTCTCCCATCCCGGTTGCCTGTTAGTCAACAAATAGGGACCGCTCGGGACTCTCCGGGCGCACCAGCTAACTGAGTGCCCATGGTCTGGCCTTGATCAGGGCCGACAGATCCTGCGCCCCCCGGTACCCTGCCGCCTGCGGCTGTTCCTTGCTCCTGAACTCCCGGGTGCAGTTTTGCAGTTGTAGTATCGGCAGGTCGGATCGTCAGAGCCGAAACTGGTCCCGTAAAGAATGGTAGACATCGTACCTGCCTCCCTTTGTGTTTCATCCTATACCCAAGCCTGAGGAGCTGTCAGTCGTCAGGCACGGGCAACCCTTGGTCTTTTCCCGGCTCCCAGATTCCAGTTTCAACGCCTGCTTATTGACAGTGATTTCGGGAGTAAGCAATATGTAAGGTGCGTGAAGTGAGGTTGTGAAGCTACACCTTACGCACCCATACCCACCCCAGAGTTCTTGCATCGTTGGTATTGACATCCGAATTGTTGGGAAGGTCCTCAATGGTAAGTGAGAAGCAGAAACATGCTTTGTTGGGGCTACGCGAGGCGGCTTTCGATTACACAATTGCAATCATCGCAGGAAATGGCAAGGAAGTCGGAACGGGCACGGGAGTCGAATGGAAGGGCGACCACTGTATCTTGACGGCTGCGGTTCCATATTCCCTCTTTCGCCTCCTTGGCGCCGACGGAGAGAAGGAAACCAATTCTGAGTCATTCTGGTACAATTCTGCCGAAAATGAAATGCTTGGCCGTTTTCAGTCCCTGTTCATTGCATCTGAAGCCGCGACCTGCAAATTGAAAGGTGATCCATGGAGAAGCGCGAGTTCCGAGTTGTCATTGAGCCTCGAGCCGAGGCTCATGGGTCCCAGCTCTACGACGGCCCCTTGTTTGGCGAAGGGGCGGAGGGGTTCGGGGATGTCGGCGCAGAGGAGCTGGAACACTACCGCACCCAAGGCTTTCTGCAGGTGAAACAAGCCTTTCCTCCCGAGATCGTCCAAGGAGCTCGCCGGGCTCTCCACGAGCTCGGACTCAGCGACCGGCCGGCCTGTGATGCCGTCTATCTTGAAGGTTCGATTCAGGACATTTTGCCGAAAATGACAGTTCCGCGGGCCGGGGGGGCGAACCCTGGGGTCGGAGACTTGGCGCTGGGCGCCACCCTCTCCCAGTTGCCCGACGTCGAGAGGGAGCTGCGTGCGACATACGTAAGGAAGTTCATGGGGTTTACGCGCGCGCAGAATCCCGCTCTGCAGAGCGTAGCCGAACACCCGCCCCTGCTTGAATGCGTTGCCCGACTGCTGCAGGCCAAGCCGCTGCTCTATCAGGACATGGCGATGATCAAGCCTCCCGACGGTCGGGAGAAGCCGTGGCATCAGGACCGAGCCTTCTTTAATCTCTCCAGCGATACCGGAATCGTAGGCGTCTGGATCGCCCTCGACCCGGCAACGCCCGAGAACGGTTGTATGCGAGTCCAGCCCGGCGGCCACCGCGTCGGGCCTCTGACACACGAGATGCAGCGCGACTGGCAGATCTCCGACAGTCAAGCCCAGGCCTTTCCCCGACTGGTGATTCCCATGCAACCCGGAGACTGCCTTCTTTTCGACGCGCTGCTGCCTCACGGCACCCCACACAACGGGACAAATCAGAAACGCTGGGCTCTGCAATACCATTTCGTGTCCGAACGAGCCCGCAGCATCACCGATGAAATGCGCTTGGCCGCCTTCGGGCCGAAAGCCAAGTCGTGACTGGACCTGATTCCCGCCCGATGGTATTCTGAAACTGTGTTTCAAAATAGACCATAGCATTTCAGAATCATAGTCCACCGATGCGCTCTTAGAACGCTCTGAGACTTGGACAAGAGACGATGCCTGACTACGCGCGAATGAACCAGCTGCTCTATGAGGGGCACGCTGAGGCAGTATTCGAATTGACCGAAAACGCAATCGCACAGGGTCATCCCGTGGAAGAGGTCTTGGAAGAGGGTCTGATTGCGGGGATGAGCGTCGTCGGGGAGGACTTCAAGCACAACCGGCTCTATGTTCCCGAGGTGCTCATTGCGGCCCGCGCCATGAAGGCAGGCATGAAGGTCGTGAAGCCGCTCCTGACTCAACCCAAGACCAGCCGGCCCGGGGGCACGCTGGTGATGGGTACAGTGAAAGGAGATCTTCACGACATCGGCAAGAACCTGGTGTGCATGATGGCCGAGGGCGCCGGTCTGAAGGTGATCGACTTGGGGGTCGACCAAGCGGCGGAGAGCTTCGTTCATGCCGCGCAGGAACATCAAGCGGACATCGTTGGGATGAGTGCCCTGCTCACGACGACCATGACCTACATGAAGGTCGTCGTCGACGCGCTGGCCGAGGCCGGACTGGACCACGTTCGCACCTGCGTGGGGGGGGCGCCCGTCAGCCAGATGTTCGCCGACGAAGTGGGTGCTGACGGGTACGCGCCGGACGCCTCCAGCGCGGTGGATCTCTTCAAGTCACTGGCCCCTCAGTTCACATCCGCGAGTGAATCGTCATGACCGACAATCCGGCTCTCGAGGGGCGAGTGCGGGACGATCCATCCGGCCTGGGTTGTGAATCCGGGGCTCCACCGGGGTCCCAAGGCGAAGGAGGTTGCTGAGCGGATGCCAGTGCGAGTCACCGTCAACTCCCAGGGGATCGAGGTCCCCGCGGGTCACACATTGTTCGAGTGCGCCGAGAGAATGGGAGTGCGGGTTCCCACCTCCTGTTTCAAACAGGGCAAGTGCAGGGAATGCCTTGTCGAAGTGGTCGAGGGCATGGAATTGCTTTCGGCACGGCTCCAGGAAAGAGACATCAGCGAGCTGGCTCAGGCCAAGGGTGCCAACGTTTCCGGGATTCGAATCGTCTTCAAGCGATACGGCATCGGGTTCGAGGAGCTGGATCATTTTTACCTGGCCGGCGGGTTCGCACGCCACCTGACCCTCGACGCCGCCCGCCGGATCGGTCTGGTCCCCGACCTCCCCGACGGGAAAATCACTCAGCTGGGCAACGCGTCGATCGAGGGATCAACCATTGCACTGCTTTCGCGCTCTCGGCGCCGAGGGCTGGAGAAGCTGGTGGCGCGAATCGAGCATGTCGAGCTCGAGACGGACCCCGATTTCTTCGATTTTTTCGTCGAAGGCTGTCAATTCAAACCCGTAAGGAGCCTTCGGTGGCAGAATTGAAATCCCAATTTTGGAGTTGTCTGGACAGGCCCACGGTCCCGGCTGCGGAACTGCGGCGACTCCTGGGCTATCCGCCGGGTCGGCGCCCCGATGCCCGAGTGTCGAGCCTGACAAACAAAGCCGCGGACTGGTACGAGCGACATGGTCGGCCCTGGACTTACGTCCGGTACGCTGGAATCGAGAAGATCGACCAGACAGGGGTGCGGCTCGGGGGAGGCAGGTTGCTCCGGGGTCGGGAGCTGGCTGCGAGTCTCCAGGAGGCCGAGGCCGCCACCGTGGCCGTCGCCGCGGTGAGTGCCGGACCGGGGGCGGATGAGCAGGTCGCCCATTTGTGGGCGCAAGAGCTCCCGGACGAGAGCTTTGTTCTGGATGCGTACTGTTCGGCAATCACCGAAAGGCTCGTGGCTCATGCCGGGAACCTGATTTCCGGCAAGGCCGCGACCACCGGCAGGAGGTGCCTGCCGCACCGGAGTCCAGGCTACGGCGATTGGCCCCTGTCCGATCAGGCGGTTCTCGGAGGGTTGCTCGTGGATGACTCTCCCCAGCCGCTGCCGGGCCCCTTGAAAGTGCTGAGGTCGGGCATGCTCTGGCCGAAGAAATCGCTCTTGGCGGTCTTCGGCCTGACACCACACCTGGAGCGGGCCCCGGAGCGGACTGCCTCCCCTCCCTGCTCGAACTGCGACTGGACTCCGTGCGCTTTTCGGAGGACCGCACTCAGGGACCGCAACCTGCCCGAAGAGATGTCTTTTCGCCAGATGGGGGCTGACTTGCCGACCGATGGATCGTTTGACTACGCTTTCTCGAAAGAAGCGCTGGAGCGCTGGAGGACCCAACATCTCGACATGACCCGGGACGTTTCCGGTGTCAGAGCCGTCTTTCGTTTCCACGGAACGACTTGCAGCAATCTCGGCATGCCGCTGTTGCTGCGCTACGAGGTGAAGCTCTCGGCGACTCCGGACGGCTATTGGATCCGTTCCGCCACGTGCCGACCCGAACCCGATGACGAGGGTTTCCGGGCGATGTGCTCCTATCTCGAAGATGCCGAGGATCTAACAGCGAGCCTCCAATCGGACCATCCACTGGAGGGTTGCGGGCTGGACATGGCGCTGGAATGGAACCCTCGAATCAGTCCTTCTGGCTGCCTGTGCAAGGGGAGCGACCGAAACCACAAGTGGCGAATCGTGCTTCAGACGATCCATTACGCCTTGGGGAGGACCGCTTGAAAACGCTTCTCGAAGCCTTGGCCGAACGTCCGCTACTGGGCGACGGCGCCATGGGAACTCGGTTGCAGCAGGCCGGGCTGGAGCCCGGAGGCTGCGGCGAAGCCTGGAACCTGGAGCATCCGGAGCGGGTCGAAAAGATTCAGCGGTCGTACGTCGAAGCCGGTTCGGATCTACTCCCGGAAGAAATGGGGACAGGGCTCGAAGCGCTGCTTGATGCGGGGGCCGGGATCGTCGGCGGGTGTTGCGGCAGCGCGCCCCCGCACATCGCGTTTCTCCGCGCCAAGATGGACCGTATCTCGAGGCAAGAGGCGGGATGAGAGTGCGCATCGGGGCCGAAAACCGAGAGGCCGAGAAGCTGATCCCGCCCGCTCAGCCCGACGGGTCGAAGATCGGGGTGAACTACGCCGATGCCTATATCACGGTCTTGAACAAGGAACTGGAAGAGGGGTTCAGGATCTCCTGCAAACGGGGCGGCCTCGAGATCACTCTAACGATCGGCGATCGAGCAGGAGCGGGACTGATGCGCCGGCTCGAACACGGGCCGGACGCTCGGAAGATTCTCCAGCACGCCCTCCAAGAGGCGGCGCGGGCCGCGGGAGCAACCTTCCATGTCGAGGACAGTGTGATCTATCTCGAACTCGAGGAGAAGCGGCATTAGTTCGACTCGACTGAAAGCATCCGCGCCCCTCGCCAAGCGCGCAGGAAAGGTCGTAATCGTCTTCGTGAATCGGTTCAGAGGAATACGAGTGAATCTTCTGCCAGACCCGAATTACGAACACCAATCCGGTCACGATTATGAGCCACTCGGCGGTATGAGGTCGCCAACAAGATCCCTCGGGAGAACACGATCATGACGGAGAGCCCCAAGCGCCAACTCATCAGCTATATCGCGCCTTCCGCCCCGGCCACGCGGCGGCCGGCCACCGGCCAGGAGCCATTCATGAGGCCGGAGATCGGCTTCACTCCCAAATGGTACCGTGCGGCAACCGGCGTCGACTTCGGTAAACGCTGGCATACCGATCCGGCCTACCGGCGTCAGGCCATCGTCAAAATGGCTCGCGAACTCGAGAAGCGATTCGGCGGCATCGGGATCGGAAACGTCGGCAATCTCGAAGAACCGACCGACCTGCTTACCGGGACTTTCGGGGCTTCCTTCGTGGCCGCGATCTTCGGTGTCCCCATCGACTACCAGGAGGACAACTGGCCTTGGAGCAAGCACCACCATCTGGGTGACGACGAGGTCAGCCGGCTGACTCCGCCCGACTTGGACTCCAACCCCTTCTTCAACGACTTCCTCGAACAGGTGGACTGGATCAAGCGGGAGGTGGGCCGGGTCGAGGGTTACATAAACTGGCAGGGCGTGCTCAACAACGCCTACCGGATTCGCGGTCAAAACCTCTTTCTCGACATGGTGATGGAGCCGGAACGGGCGAAGCACCTGTTCGAGTGTGTCGCCACAACCATGATCGAGGCTGCTCAGCGCCTTTATGCCGTACAGCGCGAAACGGGGGTGGAGGTGCAGCATTTCACGATCAGCAATTGCCTGGTCAACATGGTATCGCCCGAGCACTACCACGACCTGCTCCTTCCCTTCGATCGAAAAATCGCCGAGACCTTCGGGCTGATCGGAGTTCACAACTGCGCTTGGAACGCCGATCCTTATATCGACCACTATGCGACCTTGCCCCGCGTCGCCTATGTGGACATGGGGCTGGAATCGGAACTCCCGCGGGCCCGCCGGGCCTTTCCCTCCACCCGCCGGGCGATCATGTATACGCCTATGGACGTGGCCAACAAGACTTCAGAGGCAATCCGGGAAGACCTCGAGCTCATCGCTCGCAGCTACGGCGCCTGCGACATGGTCTTCGCCGACAACGAGCTGGGCACGCCGGACGAGCGGATCATCGAGTTGGTCGAATTCTGTGAAGAGATCAGCGACGCCGCCGAAAAGGGGTAGCGCCTGGCCCCCAACTGTAGTGCCGGCGTCTTGCCGATATTCCGGGAGGCCGCTGCAGTACCGGTATCTTGCCGGCGTTCTGGAGGGCGGCGCTACGCCTGAGGCCCCCGGGAAAGGCGGCGTTATCCCTGACGGGCAGCCAGTTGCTCGCCGGTCGACTTGACCAGTGCCTCGAGGGAACGGACCAGTTCTTCCTGCTCTTGCTTGCGGGGGAGTCTCATCTTGGGAATGGCGACACTGATGGCCGCGATCACCCGGTCGTCATGCCAGATGGGGGCCCCGAAGCAGAATCCGTCCGAGGTGTTCTCTTCCTTTTCCATCGCGTAGCCGTTTTTTCTCACCCGGTCGAACTCCGCCTTGAGGTCCGATTCATCGGTGATGGTGTTGGCCGTGAAGCGGTGCAGACCGTAGCTCCTGAGCAAGACCTCGCGCCGTTCCTCCGACTGGTTGGCCGTGATCGCCTTCCCCAACGAACTGGCATGGGGAGGAATGATGCGTCCTACCGTATTCCCCATGCGGATCACGTGCCGGCTCTCCAGTACCGCGACCACCTCGATGTGGTTGTCGAAGAGGACAGCCAGGCTCACCGTTTCACCGCACTTCCGCCGCAGCTTCCGCATCCCCGGAGTCGCCACTTCCAGAAGACTGTTGAGGAGATAGGTGGGGCCCATCTGGCTGAGTTCAGCAGAAAGTGCATATTGCCCGCCCCCGTCCTTTTTCAGGTACCCGGCGGCCTCCAGAGTGTGGAGAATGCGAAAAGCGGAGCTTTTGGCCATGCCGAGGCGCTTGGTGAGAGTGTTCAGGGAGAGAGGCTGGCGGCTTCGCTTGAGAATCTCGAGAACGTCGATCGCTTTGCCGACTACTTTGGAAAAGTACTTGGCATCTCTTCTGACGGTCGTGGGATTGCCACTGGACGCCATAATGTCCTCTGTTCGCCTTCCCGCCGGAACCCAGCCCAGCCGAGCATTCTATGCCACACCCGTCTGGAAGTCCATGCCTGCCGGCATCACGCCAAGGCTTTCTGGATCACCTCGCCAGCTACGTCCGTCAGTCGAAAATCCCCTCCCCAGATCACCAAAGTCTCCTCGACCATTCCTCTCTGCTTCAGATCCTTTAACAAGGCAGCCGCGGGCTGATCGGTAATGAGGCAGTTCTTTTTCAGCTTCTCATCGAGGCTCTCGTGGTCGTCCCAGCTGGCGTGGGCCAGCATCACAAATCGGACCCCGCGCTCCACCAGCCTGCGGGCCAGGAGGCAGTTTCGCGCGTAGTCCTTCATGGGCTCGTTATCGATCCCGTACGCGTCGAGTGTAGAGGCACTTGGGCTGGCGCGATCTTGGCTGTTACGGCAGTCCCCATATGGAGACCCCTAGAATCATGATGATGTTGGGCGGGGAGGCTGTCGAAGGACGAGGAGAACAGTTGGTCTTCAGGAAGAGGCAGCCCAGCAGGGCAAAAGCGACGAGGAGCCAGCTTCGCGCGCGATATCGTCGCAGGGTCTCGCACCGAAGATTCCAATCTTGTTGCAAGAGCCAGCCAACCCGATAGGCAGTGCGTCGGAGATCACTTCTCGCTCCTTCCGTCGAAGAGCTGGTCGAGTCTATGTTGACGCAGACTCCGAAAGTCGTGAAGTCGATGAAAGGTGAGGTAGTTGGCGTCGTGGTAATTGTTTGCCCCGTTGAGGGCAGTGCGGGAAACGGCCACTATGTCGTCCCCGTCGAATGCCCAGTCCACATACTGAAAGCCGATCTTCAAGTCGTGGCGGTCTCCCGAATAGACATCCCGGTGGGAGTAATCTAGTACGACCGACTCGATTTCCCATGTCAAGACGTCGCTCGAACTGACCAGCGCCAGAACGTTGCGCTGGTGTGCGAACGCTCGTGTCACAGGGTTGGACAGGGCCCAGTAGCGCCCGGACTCCGGATCGAATCGAATATGGAACTTGGTCATGCCTCCCGGGAAATCGATGACCTTGCGAAAAATCTGGGGTCCGTCCGGACGCTCCCCGTCGACCTCGAGCAAGATCGCCTTGCCCCAGGCCGGAGTCGTGTTGTAGCGCAGCAGGTTAAGCAGCTGGCCAGCCGGTCCAACTACGATATTCCCCTCCAGGAAACCCGGCCTCTCGGCCTCGGACAGGGCTCCCGGCCAGGAATGGTCGTAAGGAAGGGGAGGCGTGGCTACCCAGTTATCCGCCTCCATCAAATCGGCGTCTGAGGGGACGGAAATCACACCGGATTGGAATCCGCCGGGCCAGTCGCCGGTTTGCTTTTCGATGGCGGTCCAGAGGCGCCCGGCTTTTTCGACGAGCGGCATCGGAGCCTTGTGGTAGGGCCCTTCGAGCAGCGTCGTCGGAGGACTCCAACCAGCGCCGCCGTCCTCGGATCTGAAGATCACCAAGCTGCCGTACTGGGTCTCGACAGCCAGGCAATAGAGTTGACCGCCCTGAACGAACAATTTCGGCCAAAAGGTCGGCGAGAGATCGCTGACGTGACGCCAACTCGTTCCGCGATCCGAGGAGCGGAAGATCCGCATCCGGTCGTGCGAGCCGCCACCCCCGAAGATATCGTGAGAGGAGACGTAGCGTCCGTCGGGAAGGATGGCGAGCGAGGGGCTTCCGATATAACGACCCGCCTCGGCCCAGACTCCGTCCTCGGGGTGCAGATAGTCGACGACGATCCCCGGGACGGGACCAGGACGAGCCAGCCGCACAGCACTCGAGGCGACAACATCGTTCGATTCTTCCGACTCGGCAAAAACCTGGATTTGGTAGTCAAGCCCGTTCTCCAGACTCGTGACGGATGCGGTCGGAGCACCGGCACGTAGAGTCACGACCCCGGCCCCGCCGGCCGCGGGGCGGATCTCCACTCGATAGGAAAGAGCCGCCGGTATCTCCAAGTCCGGCGGTTTCCATTCGAGCAAGATGCCACCATCGCCGGGCGCCAAACGAAGAACCTCGAGTTGCAGCGGAAGGGGAGGTTCGGCAGAACAGCCCACGAGTCCCGCGACCGGAAAAAGGAGCAGCAGCAGCGCTGCTACACTCGTGCGCCCCCTTTTCCGACGCACGCCAGAACAGTAGGCGTCCAAGAGTTTTCGAAAGCGGAGAAGTTTCATTTTTGGCATCATTATCAACTAAGTTGAAAAGGATTTCCACCCCCGATCTGCTGGCTTTGGCAGACGGAGCAAAGCGTAGAGGAAGGGAACACCATGTGGCAGGCCGTCTCCAGTTCCCTCACGACGTCTCCGTAGACCCCGTGAATGTGATTGCAGTGAAAGTTGTCGATGAAGCTCTCGACGAGCGTCGGGCTCGGTCCAGTGAATGCGACGGACCCTTTTTTTCAGGTATTCCAGAGCTGGGTCGATGCGGTCGTCCTCGGCCATTTCAGCTTGGGCGCGGCGCACTACCTCGAATTGGTCGATGTGGTCGACGTCGATGCCGAACTGCTTCATCCATTGGGCCGGGTCGATGACCGTGGTGTCGATCCCCAAGGAGCGGCCGCCGACCAGACAGTAGGTCAGTCCCTTGAGCCGAAGAGCTGCCGCGATCCCTACGATCTTGGACCGCAAACGGGACTGAACCGCAGGGTCCGAGATATCGCCGAAGCTCTTGGTAAAACGGATGCCGGCCTGATCCAGCGATCCGGAGTTGGCGAGCATCCCCACCAGTCCGGGGTATTTCGGATTGACATTGGAGAACATGACGATCGGCTGCGGACAGAACTGGGCGGCAACTCGCGCATATTGGGGCCAGGCCCAGACCGAGAAGTTGAAGAGCACGACGTCCACGTCGGCGGCCAACAGGCGCTTGCCCGCACGGACCGCGATTTCGTTTTGCCAGATGACCTCGTCGTCCGCGACGACTTCGAACTCCAACTCTTCCAAACAGGCGACCAGGTTCTCCCGAAACTGCCGGTTGACAGGAGCCAGGGGCTCTTTAAGGAAGCTGCGCCCGTCGCCGAAGTCGAGAACTCCTACCTTGATTCTTGAGCTCTGAAGATGTTCCAGCAATTTGGAATCTCCTTTCCCGGATTCAAGCTTTCTTGGGTTGCAGCGCCGAGAGCAGGAAAACCACAAGCAGCAGTGAGGCTGTCCCCATGGCGCCCACGAGGATGACGTCGATGTTGCTCTGCCACCAGGCATCGCCGCGAATGAAAGTTCCCCAGGAAATGACCAATACGCTTGCCGCAATGCCTCCGATCCCGTGCCAAAGCCGAATGCGACGTCTCATCAGGGCGAGAAGAAACAAGCCGAGTATTCCGCCTCCGAATATCCCCGAAATCTGCCACCAGACATCCAGCGCACTTCCGGCGCGGATCATGAGCAGAGCGAAGCCCGTGCCGAGCACACCCCAGAAGACCGTGGCCCAACGCAGAAACGTGACCGAGCCCCGATCGCTGACTGCGGGGTTGAGATAACGCTTGTAGAAATCGAGCAGCGTAACCGTGGCGGAGCAGTTGAGAGCCGAATCGACCGTGCTCATGGCCGCCGCGATGATGGCCGCGATGATCAGGCCTTTCAAGCCTATGGGAAGTTCGGTCGCAATAAAGTAGGGAAACACCTGGTCCCCCTTGGTGATCTCCCGGCCAAGCTGGTGAAGGTCGGAGGCATAGAAGGCAAAGAGCGACGTCCCGATGTAGAGAAAGAGTGCCGTCAAGGGCATATAGATGCCGACCGAGATCCAGATCGAACGCTTGGCGGCATTCTCACTCGGGGCCGACGCGTATTTCTGGACGTAGTTCTGATCGGCGATCAGATTGCGGAGATTCTCGGTCACACCGTAGACGATCATCACCCAGACCGTCCTCGAGTCAAAACAGAAACTCAGGCTTCCCAGGCTGAATTTGCCCTCCTCGAAGGCCGAAGACATAAGCGGAGCCGGATCCTGAAGGATGTAGTAGGTCAAATACCCGGCACAGAAGATCCCCCCGCCGACCATGATGGCCGACTGTATGACGTCGGTCCAGATGACCGCTTCCATGCCCCCCATGAGCGTGTAAACGACAGTGATCACGCCGAGGACGAGGATCACGACCTCTATCGGCCAGTCGGTGAAGTTTCCGAGCAGCAAGGCGGCGAGATACAGAATGACCGCTATCCTCCCCACCATGTAGAGGACGAAAGAGAGCGAAGCGTAAAATCGCGCCCAGGGCCCGAGTCGCGTTTCCAGGTACTCGTAGGCGGAGATCAGCTTGTTGTCGCGGTAATGCGAGACGGCGTAACGGCAGGCGATCCAGGCCACCGGCGGAATCGTGAGCGCGAAAATGAGCGGATGCCAGTTCTCGTCGAACGCCTTTCCGGGGGTGGCGATGTAGGAAATGCTGCTGGTGTAGGCACTCATGATTGCCAACCCGGCCGCCCACGCCGGAATCCCACGCCCGGCAACCATAAAGCCCTCAGCGGTGTTGCTTCGGCGGACGAAGTAGGCCCCCATCACGAGCAGGACAGCGGAGTATCCGACCAGGATGACAAGGTCCAGCGTATCCAAATTGGTCACATCGCCTCCCGCTCACCCTAGGCGTCCCGCCTCAGCCAAGAAGTGAATGGTCCGAACCCGGCGCACTCTGGAAAGCGGCTGTACTCCTCCGTCCGGATTTCATTTTGCAGCATTGATTCCAAAAATAAAAGCTATGTCTAGTTTTTTGTAATTCGTTTCATATTCGTTGATGGCTTCGGCTGTTTGCATTACCATTTCGAACGGATGTGGGGCACCACGGTCACATTGCGCGCGTTGTGCCGCTCAGGTTCTGGCCCAAGGTGAAATGTTGAAATTCTCTGGTGTATTCATTGCTCCGATCACGCCCGTCAAAGAGAACGGGCAGATCAACTTCCTCGAGTTCGAGCGCCTGTTGGACTTCCTGCTGGAAGGGGGCGTTGACGGTGTCTGTGTCGGCGGCGGGACCTCGGAATATCCGCGCTTCGAACTTTCGGAGCGCTGCCGGCTGATCACGGCGGCATCTCGCGCCATCGCCGGACGCGGGAAGCTCCTGGCATCGGTCGGCACGGCTTCCTATTCCCGCACGCTCCAATTGGCACGCTACGCAGAACAGACAAATGTCGACGCTCTCCTGCTCCCGATGCCCCACTTCTATTCTTACGAGCAAGCCGACCTGGAACAATTCTGCAGCCGGGTCGGGCGCTCACTGGGGACTGCGATCCTCCTTTACAACCTGCCCTCCTTTACGAACGAGCTGAAGCCGGAAACGGCTATCCGGCTCCTCAAGCGCGAAGCAAACTTCGTCGGTATCAAGGACAGCAGCGGCGACATGGCGTCGATACGGAACTACGCCGAGGCTCGCCGCGGAGACCAGCTCACACTCCTGATGGGAACGGACAAACTGATCCTCGATGCTCTGGAAGCGGGCTGGGACGGGAGCATCTCGGGTATGGGCAACTTCTGTCCGGAACTACTCTCCGCCCTGCTGCGAAGCTACCGCAGGGGCGACCGGGAACAGGCCAGGGAGTGTCAAGACCTGATCCTGCGGATCTCGGAACACGTCAACAAGTTCCCTTTTCCCTGGGCTGTGCGGGCTGGACTCGAGGTCCGGGGCATCCGCTGCGGACCGGGTGCGCTGCCCCTGTCAGCGACCCGCGCCGCGCAACTCAAGGAGTTTCAAGCTTGGTTCGAAGGCCTGCTTGAGAGCGATCTGAGGACTGCGATCCGCCCCGCCAACCTGAGGGCCGTGTCGGCCTGAACCCTACACTGGAAAACAGCGCTCAGCTTCACGAAGGCAGTCATGTCAGGAGTCGGGGCAACCAGGTCACCAGTCCCGGGATGAGAATGCAGAGCCCCACCACGGCCAGCATGGCGGCCAGGTACGACCAGACGATGCGGAAGGTCGCGCTCAACGGGATCTTGGCGATCCCGCAGTTCAAACAGAGGAGAAGCGACACCGGCGGGCTGACAGTCCCGATCAGCGCCGCCATTACCAGAATCACACCCAGTTGAATCGGGTCGATCCCCACCAGTGCTCCCGCCGAGTGGAGCGGCTTGGCCAGCATGATCAAGAGAGGCGTCGTCTCGATGAACATCCCCAGGAAGAACACAAAACCCGTGATCAGCAGCAGGACTCCCGTCTGGTCGGAGGTGATCGAACCGATCGAGTCGATCAGCCTTTGGGCGAAGAGATTGCGGACCAGGCAGTGATACAGCGAAAAACTCCCTTGCCCCTCCTGTTGACCATCGGTAGAATGCCCCTGGGGCAGGCTTTACTGGCCTACGTCACCTTTGTCCTCGGTCCCTGGCGTGGAGCAGCGGCAAATCATTGGGGATAGGGAGAACTTTTATGGATCGAGAGAGAGCTCGAAATCGCCTTTCCGGGTGCTACGTGACAGTTCCGACCATGTTCCGCGACGAAGATCTAGAGGTAGACCTGGAGGCCACCCGCCAGCATGTGCGGTTTCTGATTGAGGGCGGCATCAATGAAAGCACAGGCGTAATACTGGCCGTCGGGGCGGCGGGCGATTTTCCCGTGATGCATTTCGATGAGCGCTTGCGGGTGGCCGAGGCGATTATTGAGGAAGCAGACGGCAGGACTCCGGTTGTGATGGGTGCACAGACGACGAATACCAGGGAACTGGTCGCACTGGTCCGCGCCGCCGAACGGCTCGGCGCCGAGTATGTGCAGGTTTCGCCGCCGTACTACTACATGCACACCGAGGAAGACTTTTACGAATACGCAGTGGCGGCAGCAGAGGCCGCAGACATAGGAATTGTGGTCTATAACACTTTCTGGACGAGTCAGAACGTCTCGCTGAAGATGATTGAACGACTTTGCGAGCTGCCCAACCTAGTCGGCCTTAAATGGGCCGTGCCCACCGCGAATTTCATGGAATCAGAACAGGTAATTTCTCGTTTCGCGGAGCGGCTCTGTATCATCGACAACCAGCTTCGGTTCGTTACCAGCCACATCCTCGGCGCTCGCGGCATCGAGGTTCACATCTGCAACTACTGGCCTCAGTGGGGGGTGCGGCTCTGGAACCTTCTGGGGAACCGCAAGTACGTCGAGGTGCAGAAGGAACTGGTCCGTGTCGCCATGCCGTTCTACAGCCTTTGGAAGGAGATGATGCAGTACACCGGTGGCGATGGCTACCTGGACAAGTTGTGCATGGAACTGGTTGGCTTGCCCTCCAGCCGCTGTCGTCCACCGACTCGCGACGTTCGCGACAAGTTTCGGGAGAGAGCTCGTCAGATGCTGATCGAGAGTGGCGTTCCGGGGATCGTCGACCGCCCTGCTCCAGAGGAAACCGCCCGCCGAGCTTCTTGAATGTGGTTCCACTGCGCACCATGCAACTATTCTGGAAGCCGTTCTTTAAATTCAATTTTTCTAGTCTCCACGCTGTTGCTGCTGAGTCTCTTGGGGAGCTGCCGCCAAGCGGGTAACGAAGGTAGGGAAACCGAAGGCAAGAGCCCTCCCGTTTTCGAGCAGGTGACGGTGTTCTCCGCCGGGGGGGACGGCTATCACTGTTTTCGAATACCGGCTCTAGTTGTTACAGCAGAGGGAACAATCCTGGCCTTCTCGGAAGCTAGGAAAACAACTTGCCGCGATGACGCGGAGATCGACCTCGTGCTCAAGACAAGCTTCGATGGGGGAAAGACATGGCAGGACCTGAGAGTGCTGTTTGACTATGGCTCGGAGGCGGTCAATCAGCCAGCGCCAGTGCTAGACCGACATACAGGCGAGGTCATTCTGGTGTTCTGTAGGAATAATCAACGCGTCTTTGTCACGAAAACCGGGGACGACGGGATCACGTGGTCCGAGCCGGTGGAGATCACCCAGGATGTTGTCGACCCCAAATGGAGCTATTTCGGGAGTGGTCCGGGCCACGGCATTCAACTGAGCAGCGGGCGACTTCTGATTCCGAGCTGGGGAGATACAAGCCCGGGCCCGGCAACCTGGCCTGGCCCGAGCCTGGGGGTAAAGCAATTTTCTTATGTGATGTATAGCGACGACCACGGGGCCAGCTGGAAGCGTGGAGACTCCTTAGATATGGACCTTTCCGACGAGGCCATGGTGGTTGAAACTGCAGACGGTTCTATCTATATGAACATGCGCAGCCGCCAGGAAAAGAAGATGCGGGCCTTTGCCTGGAGTAAAGACGGCGGCGTCACTTGGTCGAAGGTGCAGTTTGATCCAAGCCTGCCCGAGCCGTCGTGTCAGGGAAGTCTGATTCGCTTCAGCGACCGAAAGCGATTCTCGAAGAATCGTGTCCTGCTTGCTCATCCCTCCAGCCAAACTGAGAGAAAGCAGTTCACCGTGCGGCTGAGTCATGACGAATGCCGGACCTGGCCCGACGCGAAAGTCGTTTACGAGGGTTCGGCGGCGTACTCTGACCTGGCGATCGCTAGTGATGGGACTATCCTTTGCCTATACGAAGCCGACCAATACTCCAGGATAGTGCTGGCCCGCTTCAATTTGGAATGGCTGACCGACGGAGCCGATTGGTTGAAACCCGCAGTTCAATAATTCATCCCTCCGCGGCTCGGGGCCGCCGCGAAGAGGCGTCTAAGCTTTCTAGTATCTTTGAGCTATGCCCATCCAAGTCAGTAGCTTGACGCCGGTTCCAACCGAGCCGGTGAAGACCAGATACCGTCGTATTCGTACGCCGATCCCCGTCCCAGAATCGATTCAGTTGATTGAACGTCTGCGAAAGGTGGAACCCCGTTCGATGTTCGGTATGCCCCCGGTCGTTTGGCATGAAGCCGAGGGCTTTCTCATCCGAGACCCTTACGGTAACCAGTGGATCGACCTCACGAGTGGCATCGTGATGGCCAACTCGGGTCACTGTCATCCGCGGGTGATGGAGGCGATCCGGGATCAGCTCGACTCGCGGCTCATTTTCAGTTATGCGTTTCCCACGGAGGTTCGCGAACAGGCAGTCGAGCGCATCGCGGCAGTTGCACCGCCCGGACTGGACAAAGCCATACTGTTTTCTTCCGGGACCGAAGCGACCGAATGTTGCCTCAGCTTGATGAGAAAACATGGCTTGACAATATTGCCCAACAAAGTTGGCATCCTTTCCATCGAGGGCTCTTACCATGGCCGTACGCTCTCTGCTAGGTTTGCAGGCGGTTCGCCGGGACCCATAGACGGCCTGGATCGTGCGTCCGTTCATCAGATACAGCTCCCCATGCCGGGAGGTGCGGAATCCCAAGGCTTCGAAGCGGACTTGAAGCAGCGCGGGGTCGATCCGGAAACCACGGCGGGCATTATCTTAGAATCCATTCCTGGCTTTTCAACGACCCCGTATCCTCAGGAATACATAGATGAGTTGAGGCACTGGGCGCAAGAACAAGGGGTGCTCGTTGCGGTGGATGAAGTGCAGACCGGCATCGGTCGTACAGGCCGCTGGTTTGCTTTTGAGTACTACGGCATCACGCCGGATCTAATCGCCTGCGGCAAAGGCTTGAGTTCCACCTTGCCGGCTTCGGCAGTGATTGGACGGAAAGACGTCATGGATCTAGCGGAGCCGGGTGAAATGTCGAGCACATTCGGAGGGAATCCTGTGAGTGCCGCGGCTGTGCTGGCAAATCTCAACGTCATGCATGACGAGAAGCTCGTGGAACGTTCGGCAGCGCTGGGACGGCAACTGGGCGACGTACTTCACAAGAAAGCGGAGGGATACGGCCACTACGTAGGTCGGCTGGACGGGCGCGGGCTGCTTTACTCCCTTCACCTGAAGGATCCTGAGACAGCAGAGCCCTTAGCCGAACAGTGCGATGAGATGGCAATGGAGTGTGTGCGGCGGGGGGTCATGGTGTTCGTTACCGGCAGAGGATTCCTCAAGTTCACGCCGCCTCTGAACATCGAGCAGGAGGCCCTGGTAGAAGCGGTGGATGTCGTGGGCAGTGTCATCGACGAGATGCTGCCGCAAGCTCGCACCCGGCAGTGAGAGCAACGATGAATCCAAATCTTTTTTCCGTCAAAGACAAAGTCGTCATTGTCACCGGCGCCAGCCGCGGCATTGGCCGGGCCGTCGCCGAGGCGTTTCTGGATCACGGATCACGTGTCGTCTTTGTCGCGAGATCGGCCGACATGGTCGAGCGCATCCGTCAGCAGCCCACAGAACGGGCTCTCGCTATCCAATGCGATGTTGCAGTTCCGGGTGCGGCTGAGCGAATCCGAGACGCTACGATTGGCAAGTTCGGTCGAATTGACGTCCTCATAAATAACGCCGCAATCTCTTTGCTCGAAGGAGATCCCTACGGGGATGAAACATGGGACCGGATGCTCAACGTGAATCTTCGCGCGGTCTTCTTGTTGAGTCGCGAGGTCGTCCCCGTGATGAAACAACAGGGCAACGGTTCGATCATCAATATCACCAGTGTGGCAGCGCTGCTCGGATTTCCCGACAATCCGGCTTACCAAGCCGCCAAGGGAGGGCTCCGACAGCTCACCAAGGCAATGGCCCGGGATCATGGGCAGCACAACATCCGCGTCAACAACATCTGCCCGGGCTACGTCAGGACCGCCATGACGGCCGCGAGCTGGGCCGATCCAGCGAAGCGGGCCGTGCGTTCGAGCCGATCAATGATGGACCGGTGGGGTGAACCCGAGGATTTCGTCGGCCCCTGCATCTTTCTCGCCTCGGAGGCGTCGGCATACATTACCGGCTGTGACTTGCCGGTCGATGGCGGCTGGACCGCGAAGGGAATCTAGGGCAAACGTGAAAGTTGGACCCGCTTGGGTTAAGCAGAACCCACAGACACTTCAGCTTGCTCAGGGCTTAGTCACGACTTGTTGTAACGGCAGAGCATCGACGAAAGGCCGATAACTGTGGATTCTCTAACTGGGTTCGGTACTTTGAATTACGTGGTTCTGTTTACCTATCTGTCCGTGATGGTTGGCGTCGGAGCCTTGTTCGCCGGCAAGCAGAAGACGACAGAAGAGTACTTCCTGGCAGGCCGCAGGATGCCATGGCTGGTCGTTGGCATGAGTATGTTTGCCTCCATCACGAGCGCCATTTCCTACATGGGAATTCCAGGGACGGCGTACAGAGAAAATATCGCGCTCCTCATGGTGGCGTTTCTCGCTCCGATTGTCGCTCCGATTCTGATCTTCGTCTTCTATCCCTTCTATCGTGTCTTGAACGTAACGAGCTCATATGAGTATGTACTGCACCGCTATGGACAACCGGCCCGGCTGACGGTCTCCGGGCTTTTTGTACTGGCCCGGCTAGGATGGCTTGGCGCAGTTATCTATGCGCCGTCGCTGGCGCTTTCCATCGTCACCGGGATTCCGCTCTGGTTGGCGATCCTCCTGATGGGAATTCTCGCCACTAGCTACACTGCATTGGGCGGGCTTTCCGCTGTGTTATGGACGGATCTTGCGCAGTTTCTGATCCTGGTTGGGGGAGCTCTGGGAGTGGCCCTCAGCCTGACCGCTTCCGTCCCTGGGGGCCTGGCCTCTATATGGCAGATCGCTCAAACGGCTGATCACGTGCGCGTCATTGACTGGAGATTGAGCCTCACGGAAATGACCGGAATCGCCGTGGTCATATCTTATTTCTTCCAACTTATGCACGATTACGGCACCGACCAGGTCACCGTGCAACGACTCCTTTCGGTCAAGACGTTTCGCGGCATGGCCAAGGCCACCATTTTTAACGCCATGGCCGAGCTGTTCATCGTCAGCTTGCTGCTCTACGTGGGCCTTGGGCTGTTCGCCTACTTCCAAACTTTCCCTTCCGAGCTGGCGGCAGGAATCACCGGCGATCGGGTCCTTCCTTACTACATCATGCACGCGCTTCCGCAGGGCGTTTCCGGTCTGTTGATCACGGGAATCTTCGCAGCCGCGATGTCCAGCGTGGATTCAGGGATCAATTCCGTGGCGACCGTTCTCATCAACGACTTCGTTCGACCGCTACGCAGCAGGCCGCGCAGCGAGCAGCATGATGTCAAACTCGCCCGGTTTCTGACCCTGCTCCTCGGAAGCTTTGCGACCGTCGTCGCGTTCTACGTCTCAGGGGTGGGACAGATTCTCAAGGCTTCGTCTGCGTTTCTGGGTTTGTTTGGCGGGCCCATCCTGGCCTTGTTTTTATTGGGTATGCTTACCAGGCGTGTCAACTTTCGCGGTTGGCTCATCGGCTTGGTGGTCGCCGTCCCCACGACGTTTTTTCTTCAACGAGGCACTGACCTGCACTTCATCTACTACTTCCCAGTTTGTTTTGGAGGCTGCGCTGGCGTCGGCTACGTCGCCAGTCTGCTCCTTGGTACTACGCGCGGTGGACCCCTCGGACGACCCGAACTCACGGTTTGGGGCCGGCAGCGGCTGTCTCAGACGTAGTTGGCACGCGACGGATCGCGTTGAGAGTCACCAGCGGTGTAGTGGTCCAGCGATCTTTATGGTGGATTCGACCAGGAGCAACCTGTTGATAATTTGAATGTTATCGTGTTCCTCTACCGAATCTGTCAGGAAACACAAGGGAGCACGATGCCAACTCAGAAACCTCCTCGAATCCCGCTTCCCAAGGGCTGGCCATCACACGTCAAGTCCAGCGTCCTCCACATCATCTCATTGGCCCGGTCGCCAGTCAGGACCCGGTAGCGAACCCTCTCAGGTTGTCGATGACCGTCGGGAGCTGGATAAGGAAAAAAGTGCCGTAAAAGAGCGTGCAAATCACCAGTGCGATGCGGCGCCACATGGCGGGGCGAATCTCGGGGGGAAGCAGCGTCGTGTTGATCCGCAGGATTTGTAACGCAGCCAGCGTCATGATGGGCGCCGCGACGAACCCGAGGATCTTAAACAGCGAAAGAGCGTGACCCCAATGCACGGCAAAGAAGGCCCAGATCGTGAAGATCAGAAGAAGCGTGTAGTAGATGCGGCTGATTCGCATCTGTCCTCGCTCGCGGACCCGCGGGCTTGCGACCCAGAGGATATCCGTGACGGTTCTCACCAAAACGTCCGTGTTCCCAAGGTGTGTCGAGAAGAGCAGCCAGAAGCCGTTGATAAGCGCCAGGAACCAGAATCCCTGCCAGAGGTTCTCTGCCATGTGCTTCGCCTGAAACGCGCCGGCGGCGATGCCTTCCATGCTTTGGCCCTGCTCCACCACGGAAGTGGCCAGGTTAACGTTCAGGAACATACCGACGAAACATCCGCCTGCCCACAGCCAGACCTGGTCGGCGCAGACGTACTTCCACCAGTCCCGCCAGCGTCGCAGATTTTCTTCGGTAATGGGGAAGACTTTGCCGACGGGCGAGAGTTGAACCTCGCTGGTGCTGAACGCGCTGGTGATCGCACCGACCTTCGCGCCCATCCCGAAGCCTTTGTCACGAAACCAGTTGGAGATGACGAGATTGCCCAGACCTCCGGACCCGGCGGTTGCGACGAACGTCCCCAAGAGGAGAAGATCGATCTCTTCCGGAACGGGGCGGACGACAAAGAACCCCTGCAAGGTTAGCAGCCAGTGCGCGAAAGGCACGAAGAACAGGTTCACAATGAGGAGAAATGACAGAATGAACGTTATGATCACCCACGAGAACCACTCGAGCACGCGTTCAATCGTTTTTCCCGAAGCGAGTACGCCGACGGTGAGGATGATCAGCCCATAGGAAAGGAAGAGAACAGTTGAGTTGTCGCCGGAATCGGCCAGCCGTCCGGCAAACGCCGAGAACAGTACCGTCGCGCAGCCGACGGCCAGGGCTGGAGCGCCCAGCTGCGCGACCGACAAGAAGATATAGACGCCGCTCCAGAGCTTGGAACTCGGGCGCAGACGCATGACACCGACGAGGATCGGCTCACCGGTGTAGAGCGTGTAGCGGATAGCCTCGAGATTGAACAGGAGCTGAATCGCGATCGAGATCGTGGCGAACCAGAGAACCGTCGGTCCATACTTCACGGCAATCGCCGGGCCCGCCAGCCACTCGCCTCCACCGATCGAGGCGGCCAGCAGGATCGCTCCCGGGCCAATCATGCGGAAGAGATTCCGCGTCGAGAACGGCGGGGGTTCCGGAAGGTCGTCGACTCCCCACGGCGAGAGTCCTCCAGCCGGTACGCGTGCCTCGGACGGTTTGCCGGCTTCCGCGAGATTTCGCATGGTTGCCCTTTCAAGCGCGACGAGCAGTTCCGGCGACTCAAGCACGGACGAATCTGCTGCCAAGGTCCATTCGGGGGACGCTGGAACTCTGGCACATTCTAGCCAGCAAGTCGAGCGTACGAGAAGCTCCCTACGGCCGTTTGCGGTACAGGACGCCTTGATCCAGGATTCTTAGAGCAGTCATAATGGACTTCGTACCTCATCTTGATCTGGCCGGTACCAGCCGGGGAACCCTTTCCCCGGCCCTTCCCGAGGTTTGGGCGTGAGTTGGACCATGGAGAGCACAGCCACACAGGCCCGAGACAGGGTGAAAGCGGCGGTGCTGATCCTGCCCTGCGTCCTGGCCTCCTGCGCGGGAAGTGGTGAGGAGACCGGGACCGGCCCTTCTCCCCCTTTTCCCCGGGTCGTCCTGGAGGACTCGGCACTCCTGGCCGTGAGTCCGCCCGAGGAGCGCCGCTGGGGCTTCTACCAGTTTCCAGACATGTGGCGGGGCCCAGGGGGGGAGATCTGTCTGGCAATGAACGTGGGAGAGGATGCTGAGGTGGGCGTCCATGAGCCCACCCGGTTCTTCGTCTCGCGGGATGAGGGCTCGTCCTGGCCGTCCGTTTCGGAGGGGGACGTGGATTTTTCCCCGGGGATCGTCACCCTTCCGAGTGGCGAGGAGGTTGCCTTCGGCACCGAGAGGTATGTCTATCACTATTCCAGCTACGGCCACCGCAAGCGGCGGGAGATCTCTCTGGAGGAGCTGGGAATCCAGCCCGTCGCCCGTTTCATGGATGCCTGGGACGTCCAGGTTTTCGCCCAGTATCGCTACGCCGACATCCCGCAGGACCGGCGCCGGTTTCCCCTGGCCAGGCGGTCTGGATCCGATTCCTCCTGGCAGCAGGACTTTGGAACGGTGGACCCATCGGACTTGCTGCTGAGTGTCCTGGTGAGTGCGAAAGACGCCAAGGGCGAGTGGTACGACGTCCCGTCCGTCGTTCGGGTCAGTCCCTTACTACCAGGCCGGGAGCATCTTCCGACTTCCCGACTGGCCCAAGGTGGTCCTGACGGTCTCGGACGGCACCCTGTTGTGGGCCCATTCCACCCAGGATCCCGGTTTTGAGAGGACCTTTTTCCGGGTCCATTTGCTGGCCTCCGTCGACGGCGGCCGCCACTGGAAGATCCGGGGGACCATTGCCGACCAGCCCGAGCTGGCCGACCTGGGCTACGGCTGTGGCGAGCAGTCCCTGGAACGCATGCCCAACGGGGATCTGCTCTGCGTCATGCGCACCCAGCTGGGTCGGGATCCGGAGGCGACGAATCATCTGGCGGCGGCACGCTCCTCCGACAACGGGTTCACCTGGAGCCCCCCCCGGGAGATCGCTCCCTTCAGCGTCACTCCCCATCTGCGCCGCCTGGAAAACGGGGCGGTGGTGGTGATCTACGGCCGTCCCGGCATCCACCTGCGTACCTCGGCCGACAGTGGCCGGACCTGGAGCGAGGCCTTGACCCTGGTGGGACCACCCGAGGCCAAACTGATGGCCATGACCCCGGCGGAGCGATGGAAGATGGGCTCGCAGATCAGCTGCAGCAACACGGACGTCATCGTCAACGGACCCGACCGATTCCTCCTGGCCTACTCGGATTTCCTCTACTGGGACGAGGCCGGCATCCGGCGCAAGGCCATCAAGGTGCAGCAGGTGGTGGTACAGATGCCGGCCGGCAATGAACGCAGCACTCTCCCAAAGAACGCAGAAGTACCAGCAGCGAGGCTGGGCTCCTTCCAGCACTTTCGAACCAGACTGCAGAGACCTCCGGTTCAATGACAGGAGTGTCCCCCAGAAGGAGATCTGAAATGTTGTTTTCTCCCGAAGAGTATCTAGATCGTCAGAGCAGGCTCCGAAGAGAACTCGAGGCCGCCCGTCTGGACGCCCTCCTGGTGAGCGGCGACGATAACATCATCTACTTTTCCGGGATCCGTTCCCTGCTACCCCGTCTGATCCAGACCCGTCCTCTATTCGTGCTGATTCCCGTCAGCCGTGAGCCGGCCGTACTGATCCATATTTCGCGAGTCAGCGACACGCGGGTCAACTCACCTATCGCAGACGTGAGAACTTACACCACCACCGAGGAGGTCCCCTACGGGTGTGCGCCCTTCACCGCACTGGAGGATCTTCTTCGAGAGCGCGGCCTGGAGCGTAGCAGAATCGGTGTGGAGCTGGGTCATGACACCAGAATGGGGATGCCCGTAGGAGACTTCGAGCGGCTGAAAGCCAGACTCCCGAAGGCCCAGTTTTGCGACGCCTCAGATCCTATCTGGAAGCTGCGCATGCGAAAGTCAAATGCCGAATTAGAGTTATTGAGGCGTTCGGCTGAGATCACGGGAGCAGCACGGCAGCGGACATTCGCCGAGTTAAAACCTGGCATGACCGACCGGCAGGTCCTGAACCGCTTCTTCCGCCACATGCTGGAACTGGGAGGCGACCGCCCCTCCTTCGGATTTGTCGCGGCAGGTCCGCCGGATCCGGAGATTCCACTTTTCGGGGTACCCACGGGCCGGCCGCTCGAAATGGGGGACCTCATCTGCCTGGACGGAGGATGCTGGGTTCAGGATTACAGTTGCGACTACGATCGCCTGGCGGTCTTGGGGCGCCCCAGCACCCGGCAGAAAGATCTGTATCAGAGGCTCCGGGAATTGAACGACAAAATGCTGGAACTATACCGGCCCGGAGTGAGCACGGCTGAAGTCTACAAGCGCTGTGCTACAGAGTGTCGCCGGCTCAAGCTTCCGAATCCGGGACCAATTGTCGGGCACGGAATGGGCATGCTGCTCGGTGAACCTCCCAGGATCGCCTCCTGGGATGATACGATCTTTGAGCCAGGAATCGTCTGCAGCAGCGAGCCCTATTTCTTGCCACAGGACGGTCCCCTGGTCTGGGAGGACCTTCTGGTCATCACCGAGACCAGTCACGAGCTACTGACCACGGAGAGTCCGGATCTGTTTGTCATTGATTAGCTCCTCCTACACGAGTCGTTGTGCTTTCATCCGTAGGGAAGGAGATGTAAGCTTGTTTTGCGATTCCCAGGGATTGAGATCGTGGGCGAAGTGAACCGAAGGGTATTTTTGAGTGGCTGTGCCAGCGGACTTGCATCCGGATGGGCCAGCCATCAAGTGGCTGCCCAGCCACGCCCTCGACCGATCGTCATCGATGCTCACGTCCACGCCGGCTACATGGGCAACTGGGGCCAACCAGACATTCCTTTTGAGGAGACCCTGGCGGCAGCTGACGCGGCTGGTATTGACAAGTTATGCGTCTCTTCCACACTGGCGTTGACACTGGATATGAAGGAAGGAAACCGGGCTGTCTACGAGCTTATGAAACGGTACCCGGAGCGTGTGATCGGGTTCGCCGCGCTTCCGAGTCCATATTTTGGGAAACAAGGACTCGACGAGATCAGACGCGCCGTCGACTTGTATGGGATGAAAGGGGTCGGAGAGCTTGTGACCAGACCCTCTTACCCGGCGGACCTCCCCGGCTGGGTGGCGGTTTTCGAAGAGGCGGCGGATCTGCACGTTCCTGTTCTTTTGCATGCAGTCGCCGGCCCCTGCGCCCGGGCTGCTGAAGTGGTACCGGAGGCCACGATCCTGCTGGCCCATATGGGCGCAGGGAATGGACTGGCTCCCAACGAGTGGTCGGACGCCATCGAAATGGCCAGGGTTCACCCTAATGTCTACCTCGAGACGGCCCAGTCGGATACCTCATATGGCCAAATGGAACTCGCCGTGAAGGAATTGGGCCCGGAACGGATCGTTTTTGGAACCGATTCCCCCTTGCTCGATCCGGCTGTCCAGAAGGCGAAGGTAACGGCAGCGGACATCAATTCCACGGCAAAGGATCTCATCCTGGGCCCGAACATGGCCCGGATTTTGAACATTTCGCCGAGCATTTAAAAGGAGCCTCCATCTTGTTCGACGTGAATGGCTTCCTCGGACCGTGGCCCTATCGGCAGGTTCTTCATCAGACTCCCAAATCTGTCCTGACTCTCATGGACCGGCACGGAATCGACGTCCTGGCCGTGTGCTCCACGCGTTCGATTTTCTCGGACTGGAAGCTGGGAAACGAGGAAGCCATCAAGGCTGCAAGGAACGACCCGAGCCGCTTTGTGGCCTTCGCATCGATTAGTCCCATTTTTCCCCCATCCGAGCTTGCGCGACAGCTCGAAATCTACAAGCGGGCGGATGTCAAGGGGCTTAGGCTCTATCCCCAACACCAGGCCTATTCCCTGACCGGCCTCGCCGGGTCTTCAGTGATCCTCCAGACGGCACAGGAGCTTTCACTTCCTGTCGTCCTGCCGATCCGGGCGATCATGCAATGGGGATTACCCGAGCTGGACACGGGAACGATCGAAGCCGTCGTCACCCGCTACCCCCGCCTTCCATTCATTCTTTCCGGGCTGAACTACGGCAGAACCCTTTGGGCCTACGACCTCATGCAGCGCCACCCCAACGTTTACCTGGAAATCTCAGGGATGCAAGGCTTTCGCGCCGTCGAAAACGCTGTTCGAGCTGTGCGCGCCGAAAGAATCCTGTTCGGTAGCGGGCTGCCTCTGCTTTACCCGGCCTGTAGTCTCGCCAAATTAGAAACGGCCAGAATCACTCCGGCGGATAAAGAAGCCATTTCCGGAGGCAATGCCCGCAGGCTCTTGGGAATGAAAAATTAATTCGATGGGGAGAGGCTCTCTTCCCCAAGGAGGAAGTTATGGAAGCGAAGAAGGTCCGAATTACCGTATTACGAAAAACCTTCAATCAGGACTTCGTCGATGCTTACACAGAGGGGTACGAGTGGAGGCCAAGTGGCTGTTGCCATGATTTCGCCATAGGCCAGGAGTTCTTCTCGGATGGGCACATGCCGGATGGCTTCAGTGACTGGGCGTGGACCGACATCCAGAAGTACGTTGTGGTTCTGGCCCGCGGCGGCAACATGGTCGGTGTCAAACCCGGAGTCTTCGTGACTTGCTGCACGGATGGTTTCAGGCCCGTCTTCTTCAAATTGGAGAGGGTGGAAGAGGACTAATGGTTTTGAGCCGGGAATTATATATGATGAACTGTCGGCACTAATATCTGAGGGGAAAAAAGGCGATGAGTGATGAGTAAAGACGAAACGGAAGTATACGAATCAGAGATCTCCAGGTTGGCTCAGGATTCAGCTGCCCAAAAGGGGGCTTTGTGGTTGAAGGCTCAAATGCAGGGTGACGGCTCTCTGCGTCATGCCTCCAGCCTGAGCGACTACTACAAAGTCTGTTATGGTCTGGCGGTGACCGGTCACAATGCTGCCGCTGAACGAATGCTGGACTACGTCGCAGCCAGATTTCTAAAGGAAAATGGAGACCTGGACGGAACAGGCTGTGCTTGGTTCAACGATTTTCGCATCTACGCCCACGGCTGGCTCATTCTGGGCGCTCTGACAAGAGGTCGGTTCGAAATCGCTTATCCCCTACTGAGTTTCCTCTCCTCTTTCTATGATGATCGGAGTGGCGGATTCTTTAAGACCGCTGAAGCACAAAAGCAGGGAGAAGGCTTTCAAGAGATTATGACGACGTCAATTGGTGGGCTTGCTTGCCTGTGGGCGGGCCGACTGGACCTTGCACGAGGGACGGGGCGCTGGATGAGGAATCTCTACGACCAGCAGCCTGACCTGTCGAAAGGACTGTATTTTACCTGGCACAGCCGTCAAGGACTCGTTGTAGACTTTCCAGATGACCGGGCCGGGGAATATCTCGTGTCCACTTCCGAGGTCCGTCAACGTTATTACCAATACGGCATCGCTTCGGCGTTTCTAACGTCCTTATATGCTGCCACCCGTGAGGAAGAATGGCTGGAACTGTCTCACCTCTTTCTTTACGCAGCCCGGTATTGCCGTGAAGATGTGTACCGTCAGCCTCAGAGCGGTAAGATCGGATGGGGTGCTGCCTGGACTTATCGATTGACGAAAGATCCTAAAGATCGTGGGATTGCTGAGGCTGTGCAGGAAGGATTACAGGCTCTTCAAAGCGACCGGGGTTGGTGGAGCATCCTCAATGTCTACGACTACGAAATGACGAAAAGTCCTGAACCTTCTCTCGACATCACGGGTGAATTTGTTGTTCATCTGGGTAATATAGAACTGGAATTGCAAAGTTAGAGACGAGTCCACTCTGTATCGTTGTCCACCTCTTCGGTCACTTTGAACTCTTCGGAGCGCTCTCCAATCACGCCGGTCAGCAAGAGACGGGCTAAAACCAGGTCAGCCATTTGTGGATCACTACTTGTCCCGCTCCACTTCGATGGGCATCACAAAGATGCGGCTTCGTTCACTGGACTCCGGGGGCACCGCCTGCCACCCAAAGGCGATGCGATCATAGACCAGGAGCAGTCGATTGGGGGTCACCTCCACCAGCTCGGTGTAGGCCGAAGTCTGGTCCGTGGTATGACGTTTCTCGTCCATAGTCTCGGCGAGTTGAATGCGGTAGGTCGCATCGGGTGCCCAGCGATTGTGATGCTCCACGATGTCGATGTGTTCCCAGCTCCGGGCTCGTTCATCGGTGGACAGCCAGAGGTGGATTCCCGGGCGGCCTGTGGAGAGCAGGATAGTGCCGTTTTCGGTGCGCACCAGGCTGGGCTCCACACTGTAGGCCGGCAAAGGCTCGGCCTTGGACCACGTCCGCCCCTGATCGCTGCTGTAGGCGCGATGTAGTTTCCACTGCTTG
Source organism: Acidobacteriota bacterium (assembly GCA_965248635.1). Classification (GTDB taxonomy): domain Bacteria; phylum Acidobacteriota; class UBA6911; order RPQK01; family CBDAPI01; genus CBDAPI01. The sequence continues at coordinate 4,313,522 of OZ252114.1, forward strand.
CCGCTACCCGTCCGAAAGACTGCCATCAGGTCACCGTCGACGAGCTGGATAATATCTGCTTCATCGGGACCGTTGGCTCCTTTTGCCGGTGATGGGGGCATGATGGAAGGGTCCGCAATGGTCGACAGGTAGCGCCAGGTTCGTCCTCCATCTTCGGAGGCCAGAATTACACTGGTGTCCAAAGAGTCTCCCGGTCGTCGGCCGAAAGCGGTCGCCAGGAGTCGCTCCCCGATTTTCACGATAGTGCCGTCAAACCGGAGGCGGACATTCCAGTTGGTGCGTGGAATCGGACCGGGATGGGACTCAACGGGCCACGGCCAGTCTACCACTCGAACTCCGGCCGGTTCGAAGATCATTCGGCGGCCTCCACGCTCAAACCGGGTATAGGCGCCGTGAAAGTTATGTTTGTCCTCGGGACTGATCTGGTAGAGAAGGTGAGGCATGCGGATCAGGGAGCCGTCCTCCCGGGGCAGCAGGATAGTGGATCCGAACTCCGGTATCACGTCGTAGCGATGCCCCCACGTCTTGCCGCCATCCCGGGAGATCTGAAAGCCGCTGACGAACATGGCGGCCTGATTGGTGTCTGGAGTGAGGGCATAAGTGACAATCAGTTCCCCGGTGGAGAACCGGGCGAGGGTGGGGAACCAGGCGTGGCCGATGGCCTCGGTCACCTGAATGGGCTTCCCCAGGCGCACCTTCACACCGTCCAGGTTTACCTCAGCCAGGGGCTTCAACCACTCGCCGCTTGTGGGTTTGACAACCTGCTGGGCACAGCCCCAGGTCAGGATGGCGAAGAGGGAGACGATGATTCCACAGGACGCCGGTAGTCCTTTCCGATCCATATGTCGCTCCATGTTTCTTCCTGCGAGGCTGACACGAATGATCACGAATTTTCCGAATTATTCCCGCAAATGGCTTTTCCAGAAACGCTATGATATATAAATGGTTTGAAACGTCAACCCGGCTTACCGCTCTTACGAGCCGTCCGACGGCACCTCGCATGCACAGCAACTTCTATAACAACGCTATTGTCATCGATTCTCTGGTTGCCCAGATGCATAGCATTGACCACGATAGGCACCACAGTCGAACAGTTGCCACGCCATCAGCCCTGGTTGAAGGAGATACTCCATGATCCCAGGTAACCCTTTTGCCGGCTCGGGCCAGTGGTACCGTGGTAATGTTCACAGCCACACAACGAATTCCGACGGTGTGTTCAGCGTTGCCGAATTGGCCGCTTGCTACGCCCATCACAGTTATCATTTTCTGTTCATCACTGACCATAACGTGGTAGCGGATGTGAGCGAGAGTCGCTCACCCGAGATTCTGATCATGCCCGGCGCTGAGATTCGTGTGCACTGGGAGGAGACCTTTCCGGCGGAGGTCCTGGCACTTGGTATCGAGCGGGTCGAGCGCCAAAAGGTCGCCCCGCAGCTGGTTGTTGATGACGTCTTGGCGCAGGGCGGAGTGCCATTCATCTCACATCCGTCCCTCAGCGGCGCCAATGCTACCGCAATTTCACACCTCAGGGGACTGGTCGGGATCGAGATTTTCAACGCACCCAACTACTGGAACGGGCGCCGCGGTCTCGCAACCACGCAGTGGGACGAACTGCTGTCCAGCGGCCGCATGCTCTGGGGCGTGGCCAGTGACGATCGACACAGCGGCCGCCAGCCGGAGTTGACCTTCGCGCCGCTGGGCAGACAACCCTTTCGCGACCAGTGCGAAGCTTGGGTCATGGTCCGAGCCGAGCAGTGCACCCAGCCGGCCATTCTTGATGCCATTCGCCGCGGCCAGTTTTACTCGACGACGGGTCCGCAGATCAAGGATATTGCCATTGTAAACGGGGAAATCCTTGTGGAGACCTCGCCCGTGCGGTGGGTTTGGTTCGCGTCGGTTCCCTACCTCGGCGTGCGCCGGGTGGCAGCACCGGGTGAAAGCTTAACGCAGGTCCGGGCGCCGTTATCTGGCCTGGCCAGTCCTGAGGGAGTTTCGCAAATGAACGAGAGGTTCATCCAGCGCGGTTATTGGAAGAAGCACAAGAGGGTCGGGCACTATGTACGCGTCGAGCTGTGGGACGGGGAGGATGGTTATGCCTGGTCCAACCCGATTGACTTAAGCGGGCTCGGCAAATCTTAGACGGCTCCGTGCCCCTGAGTTGCCAGGTAAAGGAGGGCTACCATGGTGAAGAGGATTGCGATTTCGTTAGCCGGGAGCGCTTTGGCCGCGCTGGCGACCAACTCCCTAATGGCCCAACCCCCAGCTGCCTCGAGCGGCCCCTTGAACGTTACGCTCGGTGAGCCGATCGTCGTGACGACGAGCCCGCCGGCCGAGAAGCGCTGGGGCTACTACCAGTTCCCCCGAATCTGGCGCGACCTGGACGGCACAATTATGGTAGGAGTCAATGTGCGCCCGGACGACGATCGGTGGTTGGGGCAGCCGGACGCACCGTTTGAATCGCGCGACGGCGGACAGACGTGGTCGCCGTTGCAGAATACAGTGCGGCAGCCACACCTGACCCTTTCCAACGGCGACCAACTGCACCGTGAGGCGGCTATGTTTCGCCTGGAAGATATTACGCTGCCTGCGCCTGTCGGCGTGTTCATGAACAACTACGGGTTGAAGTATCCGCTCTATCGTTGGCCGGATATCAATGCGACCCTGGCGGCCGACTGCTTCCGGATCTTCTACCGTAAGAACGGGTCCGCCCAATGGCAGCGTCGCCCTGCGACGGTCGATGATCCGGGGGTGCTTTGCACAAGCATCAATACAGGTGTGTTCGTTCCCTTTGGGAATGGCTGCTGTGGGTTTCACGAAGGTCCGGACGGAGGCCTGATCCATCTGAACTATCGAGTCCGTCTTCAGGACGACGGCAAACCCGACCGCTACACCGGACCCTGGCTGTTGCGCTCGACCGACGGAGGTAAGATATGGCGCTACCACGGCTCGATCCGCTACCGGCCGGACCCCGGCGCCGATTCTAAGGCCGAGGACCGCCTCGGCTTCACTGAGCCGACCATGTTGCTGGATGAGCGGCGTGCCATCTGCGTAATGCGCACCACCGACGGCCTGGGCCTGGGTCCCATGTATCAGAGCCACTCCAACGACATGGGTCGCTCCTGGTCGAAGCCGCGAGTGATCGCCGAGTACGGGGTCCGCCCGCGCCTGCTGCGACTGGAAAATGGTGTGATGGTGCTCTCCTCGGGCCGCCCCGGCGTGCAACTGCACTTCAGTACCGACGAGGGGCGCACCTGGAGTGAGTCCACCTCCATCCTCAACGGCGACCGCAGCGCTATCACCGATGACTCCTGCGGTTACACTGACCTGCTGGCCACCGGTCCCGACCGCTGCCTCATCACTTACTCCCACTTCAAGCACCTCGACCGAGAGGGCCGACAGCGCAAAGCTATTCTGGTGCAAGAGCTGATCGTCACGCACTGACAGGCAATCGGCCCAATCTGCTGGGTGAGCCGAATTGCGCAACCTCGCGTGATTCGACTCATCATTTTTCCTCCTTCGCGCCAGCTATTGTATAATTTATAAGTAGCTAGTGAAGCACCCTGTTTTTCTGGACCTTTCACACTTTCTTGGGAGAACCACATGATTGCAACGATGAACATGATCATCGCCGAGGAGAAGAGTCTTGCCCATCCTGACGGATGGCTGGAGCTGGTCGATCCAGCTACGGAAGAAGTTCACGCCCGGGTACCTCACGCCAGTGTAGAGGACGTGGACCGGGCGGTTCAGGCGGCGCGACGGGCCTTTGACAAGGGTCCCTGGGCGCGACTTACTCCCACGGAGCGAGGCAAATTGATGTATCGCCTGGCGGAATTGATCAACAGCTCCGCCGATGAGCTCGCTTTAATGGACACGCAGGACATGGGCAAACCGTACCGGCATGCGCGCGAGCACGACCTTCCCAGCACCGTCGCAATGATCGAGTTTTATGCCGGTCTCTGCGATAAGATTCGCGGCAGCCAGGTGCCTTGCGGCCCTGACAAGCATGTCTACCTGCTTCGCGAGCCGGTGGGAGTGGTGGCAGGCATCTGTCCCTGGAACTACCCTTTGGCCGCCGCGGCCATGAAGCTGGCTCCCGCTCTGGCCTGCGGGAACACGCTGGTGCTGAAACCTGCCGAGCAGTCGCCTCGCTCGACACTGCGTGTGGCTGAGCTGTGCCTGGAGGCGGGTTTTCCTCCCGGCGTCGTGAACACCGTCACCGGCCTGGGCGAAACAACCGGGGCGGCTCTGGCCGCACATCCGGCAGTAGATAAGATTTCCTTAACCGGATCCACCGAGGTCGGGCGTCATATCATGCATGCGGCGGCCGACCAGATTCGCAAGGTGACCCTCGAACTGGGGGGCAAGACTGCCAACATCATCTTCCCGGATGCGGATCTGGAAATGGCCCTGCCCTCTACGATCTTCACGAGTTTTTATAACAGCGGCCAGATCTGCACGACAGGGTCGCGGCTGGTCATCAGTCGGAGCATCCATGACCAGTTTCTCGCAGCCCTCACCGACAGAATGAAACCCCTGAAAGTGGGGCATCCGATGGAGTCCGACACCAAGCTGGGCCCGCTGGTTTCACGCGAGCAGTATGACCGCGTCACAGGCTATATCACGCTCGGAGAGCGCAACTACACCCCAACCCTCTGCGGCACGCGGGCTCCCGACCTGGAACGAGGCTTTTTTGTCAATCCGACGATCTTCGACCGCGTCGACCCTGAGGACCGGATCGCGCAGGAAGAGATTTTCGGGCCGGTCCTGTCGGTCATCGAGTTTGAAGAAGAAGAAGAAGCGGTACGAATCGCCAATCAAACCAGTTATGGCCTGGCCACTGCGATTTGGACCAGTGATCTCAGCCGTGCCCACCGCCTGGCGGCCCGAGTCGACTGCGGAAAAGTCTGGATCAACTGTAACAACTGGTCGACCACGGCGATCCCTTACGAGGGACACCGCAACAGCGGATTCGGCCCGGACATGGGGCTCGAGGCGGTCGAAAGCTATACGAAGCTCAAGGGCGTCGTCGTCAATCTCGATCGGACCCCTCACCCCTGGGTCGACACCTAAGTACTCACTTCCATAAATACGATGGGGTCGCACTGAAAGGAGGCTCACATGCCAGGAGAGGTCGTCTATTCCCAGAGCTTTGGCCGAGGACCGGACCAGTGGAGAATGGGCAAGAATAAGACGCACACCCGGGGAGATACCTGGCACCAAAACATTCTGGGTTTCTACGGTGAGGGCGTTGTGCTGCGGTTGAGCAACAGCGGCGGACGCTCCGGCGGTTTCGCGTACTCGGAATCTCCCTGGTACTTCGACGACAACCACGGCCAATTCGCCTGGCTAAACCTGATTGCCAACCGGGTTGCCGAGGGAACCGGGGTCGTGGGCAAGGACTTGCGCAATGCCACCGTCAAGGTCTCGCTACGCGGCCGGGACTTGAACCTAAGAGGCGCCAGGCTCTATTTCTGGGTTCAGGGACCCGTACCCCCGGTCCGCGACAAGTCCCCTGCCGATCAGTGCTCCGGTTACTGGTCCTTGACGGGGAAAAGCCCATATGAGTCGGAGGTCTACCGCTGTTGGGCCTTCAACTCCCTCCCCCTGGAAGGTTACCTGAGGGACGGACAGTGGCACGACGTGACCTTCCAGCTTGATCCGGACGAGCGCAGGTGGGGTTTTATGGGTATGATCAACGGGGGGCTGCGACGAAAGATCCGGGTGATCCAGACCCTCACGTCCGCCGATGGGACGCTCCCCTATATCTTGGGCAGTGGAAAACTTTACTGCTGGGGATTCAACTTGTACGAAATCGATCCTCTGGATCCGCCCACGGGGAAGATTGATTTCGATGAGTTTAGCATCGCCACGGGGCCTCCCAATCCGCGACATCCATGAAAATCACCGACGTCAAGACCGTACTCCTCACCGGTCCTTCCACCAACGATCCTTTCCTCCGCGAGGCCCGAAAGCGCCGCAGCGCGGCTTTCATTGAAATCCACACCGACACGCAACTCGTGGGCATCGGAGAAACCTACGCGGGTTACTTCTGCCCCGAGATCGTTCCCGAGACGGTGGAATTCTTCAAGCCCATTCTAGTGGGTCAAAATGTGGACCAGATCGACGTCTTGTGGAGCCGTATGTACCACTGCGGGGGCTTCTGGTGTCGCGTCGGTGTGGGCGCCATCGTGCTGACTGGGATCGAGGCGGCGCTGTGGGATTTGAAAGGGAAAATGACCGGCCTGCCGGTCTACCAGCTACTGGGTGGATCCAAGCATGAGAAGCTGCCCTGCTATGCTACTGGTGGACCCAGCAATTACCCCAAGGACCGGCTGGCCAAGAAGCTGGATTACTATCTGTCGCTGGGCTTTCGCGCCGTAAAGCTGGGGGTAGGCAGCTGGTCGGCCAGCGGTCGGAACTTTATTACAGCCCCCCGTGAGGCCGCCGATTTTGAAGCCGACAAATTGGAATTTGTCCGCGCCCATGTCGGCAAAGAGATCAAAGTCATGCTTGACGGTCACATGGGCAACCGGGCTTTTCAGGAGGCCTGGGATCTGCAAACTGCGCAGACGGTCATGAAGGCGGTCGAGCTGTACGACCTTTTTTTCTTTGAGGAGCCCCTCCCCTACACCAATCCCTGGGGCTACGCCGAACTTTGCCGGAGCACGCATGTCCCGATTGCAGGAGGAGAGTGCTTGACCGGAACCTACGAGTGGCGTGTTTTTGCGGGGAGCGACGCTTTTGATATCGGTCAACCGGATGCTTCCTTTACGGGCGGCCTGGGGGTCTTCCTCAAAGTCGCCGCCATGCTGGAGGGCCGCGGTCGAAAAATAGCAACCCACTCCTGGGGAGCCGGGGGCTCCTTGATGCAGAATCTACACTGCGCTTTCGCCTGTTCCAACTCGATTATCCTGGAAATCCCTCCTGCTTACGGCGCTTTGCACAGCGAGATTGTAGACGGTGCTTTTGTAATGGAGGATGGCTTTGCACTCCCTCCAGAAAAGCCCGGTCTGGGGATCGTGCTCACCGATGAAATCAAGAACCGTTATCCTTTCGTCCCCGGCAGTGGAGAGTACAACAGCGTGGCCGGTAAGATCATGATTGATTGAGGATCTCGTGCGTTTTTTTCACAAGGAGGAGGACTATGCAAGATCGACGAACGTTTTTAGGAAAGACCGCCGCCTTGGCGGGCTTCGCCCCCGCCTTACTGGGGAAGAGCCGGAAAGGATATGGACAAAGCCGGACCAAAGCGAAACCCGTCAAAGGGCGCCGTCGACGCATTGTCTGGAATAACGACGGCAGCGACATGATCCAGCCCGCTTACGCCGGCGGGAAATGGCCGATCCCTGTGAAATCCGTACAAGGTTTCCTGGAGGGTACGCTCAAGTACGTGGAAGGCACTCAGGTCGACAGCATCTTTTATTGCGCCCACGTGAACGAGCCGGACTGGGAGATCCCCACCAAGTACATTCAGGTTCTGGGAGCGAACCCCGTCAAACACGTGGTGGATTTTGCCCACCAGAACGGAATGGAGTTTTTCTACACCATCCGCATGAATGACGTCCACGCGGGACGCTATCCGCCCAAAGGCTCCTACTGGCCGCCCTTTCGGCTCAAGCATCCGGAACTGCTCATGGGTTATATCTCCCGCCAGCACTGGGAGAAGAAAGTAACGCCCTGGATCGAGCGTTTCATGGCCATTGAAAACGAACGTTGGGAAAAGAAGCTTTACGATCCACAAAAGGAACTGGAATTGCGCCGGCAGGCAGAGCAAGAACATCCGCTGGCGGATGTGTTTAAACGCAACGGGGGGGCTTCGCGTGATCTGTGGTTCTGGGCAGGTTACAACTGGGCTCTCCCTCCCGTGCGGGCTCGTTACCTGGAAGTCATCGAAGGCGCTTGCCAACGCTACGACCTGGAGGGCATCGAACTCGACTGGCTGAGACACACCATGTTCTTCAAGTTGGGCGAGGAGCGCCGCAACATCCCCGTCATGAACGACTTCGTTCGCCAGGTGCGACAGCGTCTGGACTATTATGCTCAAAAAAGAGGCCGGCCACTCTTGCTGGCGGTGCGAACGCCCGACACGATCGACTCGAGCCTGTCGCTCGGCCTGGACCCGGAGACGTGGGTCCGCGAAGGCTGGGTCGATCTTGTAATGGCCGGAACGGGTCTGATGCCGTTTTCAATCCCCATCGCCGACTGGGTCCACCTCGGACACCGTTACGACGTCCCAGTCTATGGATGTCTGGACCGCTTGTATCCCACTTTTCGCCCCGGCCGCCCCAAATTCGACATGCGGGACCCCGACATCGAAGGAGATGACGCATCGAACTACAACTCCGTCCATGCGGCCTGTCATCGCTACTGGGAAGAGGGCGTGGACGGCATCTACCTGTACGACTGGCACACCCATCACGGCCCAACCGATCCCCGGGATTACGGCACCGTGCCACGGGTCGGTGAGCCTGGTCCCCTGGCGCGCCGGAACAAGCTCTATCGGATCGATACGGATTATTCTTCCAGCAGCGGGGCCATCGGCGACGGTTGCATTGCCGCTCAACTGCCCAAAGCGTTCACCACTCAGGCGGGTCCTTCCAGCTCGAGTTTCACTTTCCGGATCGCGGACGACCCTGGATCCGTGGCGAGCGCGACCCTGCAGATGCGGTGGAAACAGCCCAGCGACGCAAGTCGAGCCAGTTGCTCACTGAATGGGACACCTTTGTCAGAACCCCGGCCTTTGTCTGTCAAAGGGTATGCGGCCTCTTACGGGCTCGGGTTTCAGGAGGAAGCCGGTTGGAGCGTATTTGAAGTCTCCCCCAGCGCCGTAAAGAGAGGAGATAACCGGCTGGAGATTGTGATCCAACCTCCGGGCTCCGGTGACCCGGCCAGACCGGCCGATCTGCTCGAAATCCGCCTCTCGATCGGCTATTCCTGAGCTTTGGGTCCGGGTGCGGGAGATCCAGCCCCCGGTAGCTCAGGACAAGGCACGGAAAAAACTTGAAGTCCTTACCCCCTAAGCATATAGTCGATAGATGGAGCTCCCCAGCTACGTCCGCGAACAGTTCCGCAGGTATGGGCGCACGGGAGGATTAGCGCGCGCCGCGCGGATGACGCCGCAATCGAGACGCGCGGTGGCGTGCCCGGCGGCGGCGACGCGGTGGATCCATGAGCGATTCGGAGCCAGCAGTTTCACCTCGCTGGGCCTACCGGGCGGTGACATCGTCGACGCCGGCATAGCGGACTTGGCCGAGGGTCGGACGACCGCCGAGAGCCTGGTCGTCTCCTTGGCAGCGGCGCGGTTGCGCCGCGAAGGAGTGCCCCTCGGCCAGATCGAAGACAACCCCGAGGATCGTCTCTACGCGTCACTCTCCCAGCAAACAGGTGATCTGGCACACGCCCGCTACGGCGCCTACGTCCGCCAGATCGTCTCGTTCGCCGATGCTTGTCGGCTGCTGCGCTACGATCGAGGACGCCGTGCGTCATAGCCTGACTCGCCAGGGCCTAGGGCAACTCATGGCCGCACTTGCGCGCTCCGCCCCCGGCTCGCGGTCCCACGCGGTCTACTTCGTGGGAGGCGGCACGGCGGTTCTCGCCGGTTGGCGAGATTCCACGATCGATGCCGATCTCCATTCGGACGACGATGCGGTGTTTCGGGACATTCAGCGAATCAAGGAGGAACTCGGGGTAAACGTGGAGTTCGTGCGCCCCGAACACTTCGTACCCCCGTTGGCCGGAAGCGCGGACCGTCATGTCTTCGTCAAGTCTGTGGGACGGGTTAGCTTCTCCCACTACGATCCTTACGCCCAGTTACTGTCGAAGGTCGTTCGCGGATTCAACCGTGACATGCTGGACGCGGAGAACTTTCTGTCCAGCGGCTTGGTCGACGCAGAACGGTTCCGCGCTCTCGTGCACGGCATCCCTGCCGATGCGTACGCACGTTATCCCGCCCTGTCCCAGCAGGCGGTTCTCGACGCGGTCGACGATTTCCTGTCAGGCCGGTAAGGCTGTCATTTGCCCTGCTACTTGATGGGAAAAAGTAGTTGACGTCGAGGAACCAGGCAAGGCTCGTCGGCTCTATACTGCTCTCGAAATCGGGAGAAGCGGTCTGCTGCACAAGGGCTGGGGCCAGCGCGCAAGACAAAATGAGGAAGTTCAGGATGATTGGGCGGAGAGCATTCAGGCCATCAGCTGTAGCCGATTCGGATGCGAACATCCACAATGTGGACGGGCGCGGCGGGGTCACCCTGGGCGGGTGGATCCACAGTCACCTGAAGCGTGTTGCTTCCCTTTCTCAAGTTGCGGGGATCGCTCTTGAATTCAACCCAGGCTTCGTCGTCCACCCAACCTACCCCGTACCCTCCGTAGCGTTTGACTTTCGCTTCCCTGGGGTTGGAAAGTGGGACGCCGTTGAGCTCCCACTTGAAACGCCGGGGATCCCTTCGCTTCCCCCGCTCGAGGTCCCAGGTGGCAATGGCCGGTGGCCGCGTCGAACCGGTGGCGCTGTATTGAGCCTGCACGACAACTTCCGAAGCGCTGAGTGGATTATCGGCGATGTTCAGCCTGAAAGCTGCGCTTGCAGGACCCGATTGGGTGGTAAAATCCCGGGGCAGCTGGCTGGCCAGGCACCCATCGGCCAGGCAACCGAGCCGGGCGTAACCGGGATCGATCCGGTAGAGCTTGTTCCGGCGGGCCAGGGTTTTTGAGTCTTCTATCGAAGGCATCCGGCCGTAATCTTTCGGATAGGTGGGGCCGTGGTGAGTGTGCCAGTCATAGAGACAGATGCCGTCGGCCCCGGCCTCCCAGAAGCGGTAGCTGGCGGCGTCAACCGCTTCGTAGTTGGAAGCCAGTGCGCCTTCCATTTCAGGGTCGCGAATATCCCACCTGGGTCGCCCGGTTCGAAAGGGTGCGTAAATGCGATCCAGACATCCATAAACAGGGATGTCGTAGCGGTGGCCGAGGGCCACCCATTCTTCGATTGGAATCGTGAACGGCATCCCACCGGAGCCAGCCATCAGAAGATCGATCCACCCTTCGCGGGCCCACGTCTCCGGGTCCAGACCCAGAGACAGTGAGAGCTCCAGCGAATCAGGGGTGCGCCCGCTGGCCAGCAGGATGGGTCGCCCGCGTCGTTCTCCGTAGTAATCCAGACGCTGGCGCACCTGGCGTACAAAGTCGTTCATCACGGAAATATTGCGTCGTTCCTGCCCCAGCTTGAAGAAACCGTAATGGCGTGCCCAGTCCAGTTCCACGCCATCCAGGTCGTAGCGTTCACAGGCACCTTCGATCACTCTCAAGTAGCGGGCCCTGACTTCGGCACGAGCCCAGTCCCAACCGCCCCAGAACCAGAGGTCGCGAGAAGCCACCCCATCTCGCCTGATCACATCCGCCAGGGGGTGTACTTCCTCTGACTGTCTCAACAGCTCCCGTTCCTTCTGCGGATCATAAAGCTTCGTTTTCCAGCGCTCCTCCTCGATGGGCATGAATCGCTCCAACCAGGGCACCACCTCTTTCTCCCAGTGCTCGTGTGAGACATAGCCCAGTAAGAGTTCCGGATGGGCCAGCTTGAAGGCAGGCCAGTATCCGGCCTTCGGAGCGTACCGTGAGCAATGCACATCGTTCATGCGTATGGAGTAAAAGAACTCCTTCTTAAGACGGCGGGCAAAGTCGACTACGTGCTTGACCGGATTTGGCCCCAGCACTTCAATGTATTTTCGCGGGAACTCCCAGTCCGGCTCGTTGGTGTGAGCGCAATAGAGGATGGTGTCCACCGGCGTACCTTCCAAAAATCGCAAAGTACCGCCCCAAAACTGTTCGACCGATTCCAGCGGAATGGGCCATTTTCCGCCGGCGTAAGCAATGCTCTGAATGTCGCTGCCATCGTTGTTCCAGATAATGCGGCGCCTTCGCTGTCTGGCTGCCGTTCGCTTGCGAATGATCTCGGACTGCAAGAACAGACTGCCTCGAGCTCCCGGTAACGCTGTGGCCCACATCCCAAGCCCCCCGATTCCCTTTAGAAAGGTTCGTCGATCTCTCATTCTTTCCTCCCTTTTTAGACCTCAGGATGCTTCAGTTTCCCCTCTGGCCGCGGCGTCGAGGAATGCGCGGATCTCTTCGAGCGATACGCCCGCATCGATGTTCTGACACTCAAGCCTGGAGGGCGGTGTTCTGGAGTTGGTGAAATACCACGGTGGCCCCAGTCTCCAGAGACGAAGCGAGCGATAGTAAGGGGAGACAATTTTCTCCAAAGTCTCATTCCAGTCCCCGCTCGGGTAGGCAAAGTGAACAGGCTCGACCCCCAGACGACGCTGCAACATCTGATTGGACTCTTCGATTTCCCGCTGCACGGCATCCATCCCCCGGGCGGTCAACATCTGGGTCAATTTAGGATGGGTCACGGTGTGGGCGCCGACCTCCCAACCGCAACCAAGCAGGTCTTCCACCTGCCGCCAGCTCATGACGGTGTGATCGGCTGAACTCACCTGGCCCTCCGTACGCGTACGCAGGCTCCACGCCTGGCCCGGCCCGGCGCCGCCTGCACGCGAGGCTTTTTCGGTGAGGCCGCTGATAACGTAAACGAGCGCCTTGATCCCGAATTCATCAAGAATCGGCCCGGCTGTCTCCCAGGTGTCGAACCATCCATTGTCAAAATGAATCGCCGCCGCTTTGGGAGGGAGCGGAGATCCCTCGAGCAGCCAGTCGACGATTTCAGAGGTAGAACAGACCCGCCAACCCGATCCGATGAGCAATTCGAGATGACTGCGGAAGACGCTGGCTGCTATGTGGCCCCGGGAGCCGCGGCGGGCGGCATCCTCAAGTGCCGGGTGGCCATCGGGATGCACGTGATGGCAGGTCAGAATCGGAATGGACCGTAGCGAGCTCATAAAGAACCTATCCCCAAACAATGCTTCAAATCTGAGTGTGATTATAAGTAATATTTAATAAGATCACCAAGCTGAGTACCAAAGGAACCTCCTGCAGTCTACACAGTTAAGGCCATCAGTCCAATGTCGGTAAAAAACATTCTGCTGGACGTGCCTGTCGATGCGGATGCGCTAGAGAATCTACTAGCCAGGCTTCCGGTCCGAGTCGAAATGGTGGGGCAAGGGGCCGACGTCTCCGGCCTCTCCGAATTTCTGGGGCGGACGCAAATTCTGTTCTGCTCCTTTCCGGGCGACTACTTTGGGGAGCTGGCCTCGCTGGAGCTGATCCAGATTGCGGCAGTGGGCTTTGAGCGCCTTTACAACCTCGACCTGGGGGCCAAGGGCATTCGGGTCTGTAACAGCCGCGGCGTCTTTGACACGGCGATTGCGGAATGGAACATCGCCATGATGGTGAACCTTGCACGCGATCTGCGTGGCATGATCCGCAACCAGGAGGCGGGAATCTGGGACCGAGCCGCTGCCTTTCAGCGGGAAATACGGGGTTCGACCGTGGGCATCTGGGGCTATGGCGGAATCGGGCGTGAAACGGCTCGTTTGGCCAAGACCCTGGGGCTGAGGGTGCATGCGCTGTCCCGCCACGGGGTCCAACCCCGTCGCAATACCTACTGCGTGCCGGATACGGGTGATCCTGCAGGTGTCCTTCCGGACCGGGTTTGCAGGGTCGGAGAAGAACTGGAGTTCCTGTCTGGTCTGGACTTTCTGGTAGTGGCGATGCCCAAAACTAGAAGCACCACGGGAATTGTTGGTGAACGAGAATTGGAGGCTCTGCCCCGCAGCGCCTTTGTTTTGAACCCTGCCCGGGGCGCCTTGATTCAGGAGTCAGCTCTGCTGCGCGCCTTGCAGGAGGGATGGATCGCCGGCGCAGCGCTCGACGCCCACTACGCTTATCCCATGCCCAAAGATCATCCATTGTGGCGGTTTCCTAATGTCATCATGACGCCCCACATTTCGGGCTCTACTTTAAGTCCGTACTACTCCAGGCGTATTTGGGACATTTTCCTTCAAAATGTGGGTCGTTTTCTGGCTGGACAGCCCTTGCTGAACGAGCTGACCCCAGCGGAATTACGGGGCGAATGAGACGCGAGCGCCTCGACAATAAATTGCCGTCGAGACATAATGTCAAATTCCCTATGCCCATACATCCTGCTTTTTCAGATAGAGGGGCTGAAGCGCCGAAGATGCGCGGAGGAGTTCGCTTCTGCGCAGGCCACGGGGTTTCAAGCAGTGCACCCGTGTACTGTCTGCTCTGGGTCGGTTGTCTGAGCTTTGTCCTGGCCGGGGCGCGGGCAGCCGCTGCGCCCGCAGAGTCGTTGGCCCAGCAGGATGAACGTCGGGAACAAGCGGTGTTCATCCTCCGCCAGGCACTGGGGGAAGGCCGCCAGTGGACCAAGGTGCGAGCCGCGGAAGCGCTGCTTTGGAACGGCTACTACGCCGGGGTCAAGGAAACGCTCGAGCGGGAATTAGAAAGCGCGGGTCCCCCCTATCGAATCGGACTGTGGAGAGCGCTTGCCAAAGCGCAAGGGAATGACCAGGCCGCCGCCAAAAGATACATCGGCAAGATCCGAGACGCCTTTCTAGATGTGCATGGTCCGGACCGCGTGCACGCCATTGAGGCGCTGGCCAAGCTGGGCTACTCCGAGCGGCCAGCGGAGCTGGTGCGGGTGGCGAGAGAGGAAAAAGGCTCTTTTCGCGCCTTCGCGCGGTGGGCGTTAGCAAATTCGGGGGACGCTGGCGACGAAACAGCCCTGGCTGAGCTCCTGGATTCCTCCGACGGCCGGGTTAATGCCGCTTACGCGCTGCGTCACTTGAAAAAGATCCAGCCCGCCACTTTGACTCGATTGGCAGCCCTCGCTTTCAGCCCGTCAACGGAGGCCCGCAGCCGAGTTTACGCCCTCAGCGCCAGCTACGTCCATTCCTCCGGAGAACCCAAGTCGAAGGCTCGGCAGGAGCTGTTGAAATATCTCACCGCGAGCAACACGGAGCAGCAGGTCGAAGTGTGCGGGGCCCTGGGAACTTCGGGAGATCGGGGGGATGAGGCTGAGCTGGAAGCCCTGCTCAAGAACGAGGACATCGATGTGCGGGTGGCCGCCGCGCATGCGCTCTTGCGCATCGAACGCCGGCAACACCGCGGTTTGAGTTGGCTGGATTGGACCGTGATGCTTTTTTACGGCGCCTCTGTACTGGGGATCGGCTGGTTTCTCTCGCGCAAGCTGAAAAGCACCGAGGAGTTCTTTGTGGGCGGACGAAACATGAACTCCTTTGCGATTGGCATTTCCCTTTTCGCCACGCTCCTCAGCACTGTCTCCTATCTGGCGCATCCCGGGGAAATGATCAATCACGGCCCCGTGGTTCTCGCCAGCGTGGCAATGATCCCTCTCATCTATGTCATCGTAGGTTACGGTCTGATTCCGTATCTGATGCGACTGCCCGTCACCAGTGCCTACGAGCTCCTGGAAGGCCGGCTCGGCAGCCGCATCCGGTTGCTGGGGTCGTTCATTTTCATCGTCACGCGGCTGGTATGGATGGCGCTGATGATTTATCTCACGGGCAGGGTCATGGTCGTGGTGTTGGGCTGGCCTCTGGAAACTCTCCCTTATATCGTGATTGTGGCTGGAGTCATTACCGTGATCTACACCGCGCTAGGCGGCTTGCGCGCCGTGGTGATCACCGACGTGACACAGTTTTTCATCCTTTTTGGAGGAGCCCTTCTCACAGTTGTACTGATCAACCGGGAGCTAGGCAGTGTCAGCGCCTGGTTTCCGACTTCCTGGGCTCCACACTGGGATGTTCAACCCTTTTTCTCCCTGGACCCACGAGTACGCGCCACCGTCGTGGGCGCCTTCTTGAACAGTCTGATCTTCTGGATCTGCACGGCCGGCTCCGACCAGCTGGCGATTCAGCGCTACCTGGCCACCCGTAACGTCGCGGCGGCCCGGCGCGCTTTCCTGGTCAACTCCGTGGCCGGCATCTTCATAACGGTGGTCCTGGCGTTAGTCGGATTCGCGCTGCTTGGCTTTTTCAGTGCCAATCCGCACCTCATTGCCGACGGTCAAAGCCTGATTGAAGATGCCGACTATCTTTTTCCACACTACATCGCAAACTTTCTCCCCATCGGCCTGGCAGGATTGGTGACTGTGGCAATGTTTGCCGCTGTGATGTCCAGCCTTGATTCCGGGATCAACTCCGTTTCCACGGTCATCATGGTGGATTTTCTCAAGCGCTCCCAGAGGAACACGGAAAGACGTCAGCTGTCGACTGCCCGGTATCTTACTTTCGGTATCGGTCTGGCGGTGGTCTTGATCAGTTCGGTAATCGACGAGGTTCCCGGCAACATTCAGGAGGTGGCAGTCAAGACGAACTACCTCTTTCTGGTCCCCATGTTCATTCTCTTCTTTCTGGCCTTGTTCATACCGTTTTCCACCCCCTTTGGGGCGGCCTTTGGAGCCTTGTATAGTTTCCTGGCAGGAGCTCTGATCGCCTTCTGGGACTTGCTTACCGGCCAGCCCGGTTTGAGTTTTCAATGGATTGCGGTCGTCTCCCTGCTGGTGGGCGTGGTTTTTGGCCCGCTCTTGAGCATGGTTCCGACGCGCGAAAAGGGCTGGAAGACGAATGCCATGTGGAGCGCCCTTGCCCTGCTCCCCTGGCTGCTGATTTTTTACCTCGTGGTGGGACGGGAGTAGCAAGCTACTTGAGGTAAATATCTCCGTCTCTTAAGAAGACCTGATAGGTCTTGGTTCGAAACCTTTCGGGATCGGCGATGGAGCGGCCGCTCTTGAGGTCATATTCAAAACCGTGCCAGGGACAACGAAGGATCTCGTCCCTTCGACTCACCCGATTTTCGCCTACCGAGTCGCTACAGGCCAGCCAGGTCAACTGTCCCTTCCAGAGGGGTGCCCCCTGGTGAGGACAGACGGCGTGGATGGCATAGTATCTGTCGTCGTGGGTGCGAACCAGGGCCAATGGCCGTTTGCCCGGGAGCTGAACGAGTCGAACCTGGCCCCGCTCGATCTCCCCTTGACTGCAAAGAAGAGTACTGCCGGCCTCTTTCACAGTAGATTCCTCCCCGGCCAGGCAGCCGACCAGGCAAACTCGGTTTGCGAGCTAAAAACCATACAGACGCCGGGAATTTTCGTGAAGGATCTTATGACGCAGCTCTTCGGGCAAGCCCAGGGGAACGGCTCGCTCCGGTGAATCGTAATCGAAATGAGGATAGTCCGTCGAAAAGACCACCACCCCATCGCTCCCTATCATGTCGATGACTTGAAGCCACTGCCTGCAACTCAAATCTTCGGTGGGCTGGGTGGTCAGGCAAACCCGCTCTCGAATGTACTCGCTCGGTTTTCGCTTGACCCATGGCACTTCCTGTCGCAAGGACTTGTACTCCCGGTCAAAACGCCACATCGAATGGGGCAGCCAGCTAAACCCCGCTTCCATGAAGAGAAACCGCAGAGAGGGAAATTTGTCAAAGACCCCGTTGCAGATCAGGCTGATCAACTGGGCCATGGTCGCCTGGGGCAAGAGCATGTGCCGCTCGATATAGTAGCGCCCCATTCCCAGTGCCCCCCGCGTGAAGACAGTATGGTGCATAGCCACCACCAGGCCCTGTCTTTGAGCGGCCTCGAAAATGGGATGATACACAGGGTCTCCGTAAGCCATCTTCACGATGGGCAGCATGACCTGCACCATCTGGGGATGAGCACCCCACCCGGTCGATCTCCCGGACCGCTGCCAGCGCATCCTGGGGAACGACATGAACACTCCCCGGAAACCGGCTGTCCCGGCTCAGCCACTGTTCAATCTGGTAGTCATTGTAGGCGGAAGCCAGGGCTGAGAAGAACTCGAACTGCATGCGCGCCATGGCCGGGTAGAAATAGCCCGTCAAGACGGCGCACTCGACCTGGTTTTCATCCAAAAGCACCTTCCGCATTTGCTCGTAATCGGAGGCGGAGGGTTCCCCTTCCACCGTTCCAACATCGGCCCGGTTCCCTCCTCCGGGTGCCCAGTAGAGAAAAGGTTGCACGAAGCCGCGCCATTTCCTGTCCTGGAGCTGAGCTCGCCAGGGATCTTCCAGGTAAGGGACCAGATCCTGGAGCGACCGGAAAGCTTCGTGAACGTCCACGTCGATGATTGGAATAGCCGAACCCCGGCGGCCTTTGCTCGATCTTTCCCCCTGGCTCGAGGCTCTGCGGCCGATACTATTCATGGTGTTTCCTCATTCCCCTTCTTTTCCCCTTCCCGGATGGTCAAAAACTGCCGGCTGGAGATCTCTGTCCGGACGTCCACGGCTCCCGAAGGCCAGAAAACCTCCCGCCGCCGCACTACATTCCTATTCCCCAGACCGAAATGCGCTCGGTAGTCCGAGGCCGACAAGTGGCTGCCTCCCCCACTCACCTGGGCCTCCAGGGTGGGTGTCTTCGTTCTGTGAGCAGCCTGGGAAGATTGGGGAAAGTCACAGAAAGGGCACTCCATCGACTTCCTCATTGTCCGATTTAGATATGAATCATACAATACTTCCGACGTCGACGGAGGTCTACATGAAACCCAGACTCACTCCCCGTATCCTCTCTAGTTGCACACTTCCCTGGACTGACCGTTTCGAATTGGAAGAATCACTGTTTCGGGAGGTCATCCGCGGCCAGCTGGCCGGGGGCCACACCAGTATTTATTTGTTTGGTACGGCCGGGGAAGGCTACGCGCTGACCCTGAAGCAGTTTGAAACCATCTCCCGTATTTTTGGCGAAGAAACCGAAGGGAAGACCAGCCTTAGACAACTGGGCATCATTGCCCTTTCCGTTCCACAAATTCCGGAACGGATTCAGGTGGGTCAGGCTCTCGGTTTTGCCAGCTTTCAGCTGTCGTTCCCTTCCTGGGGCAAAGTGAACGATCTCGAAAGGGACCTTTTTTTTGAAGCGACCTGCGGGCAAAATCCGGACTGCTCCTTTCTTTTGGGAATTATATACAATAGTAGCCCGGGCTACTATTGTATATAATTCCCTTTCTTTTTTATAACGTTCCGAGGGGGCTTCGCTGGTTGAGTCCTGCGGAATTATCCGTTCTGGCAGAACGTTATCCGAATCTAATGGCGGTCAAATGGGCCGGACGAGTTGAAGTGTCAACTATCCGGTCTGCGGTTGAAGCCGCTCCCCAGCTTTGCCACTTCGTCGGCGACATCGGGTATGTGGAAGCGAGCCTGAAGGGCCTCAAATGTGGCGAACTGATTGCCCTGGCCGCTTCAAATCGCCTGCTGGCCAACGAACTTTTCGAGTTGGGGCAGACCCAGGCGGACGAAGGACGCCTCCGGGAGTTTGTCAAGGACTTGCATCATCACTCGAGTATTTTGCGAGACCTGCCGGTGGGGGGAAGCCACATGGACGGCACCTACGATAAGCTTATTTGTAAACTCCATCATCCCGACTTTCCTCTCCGGCTTCTGCCACCTTATCTCGGATCCACCGAGGAAGTATTCGCAGCCTACCGGGTCCTAATGGAAGCCGAACTGCCGCACTGGCTGGAAACGTTCCCCGAATGACGACCTTAGTACTCACTCCTTCCTCTCCTGTGGCTCCAGTCTGCTGAGCGCGAGATCGAGACAAAACATAACATATATGGTATAGTACCTAAAAGTAATGTGGGGAATTCTTGAACACCGTCGTGTAACAGGAAAGCTACGACGCTTTCCGGTTGAGGTGCTCAAGCGTTATGAAAAGTGGAAGGACATTGTCAGGATCTCCGGGCCCCGGGGACTGCGACTGATCAAGGGGTTTCGTGACGAGGAGCTCAAAGGAAAGTGGGAAGGACATCGCTCTTCGCGGCTGGGGCAGCAGCATCGCATCATTTACCGGGTGGTGGCTCAGGAGGTCTTCGTTGAAGTCATTGATTTGACGGCCCACGATTATCGAAGGAAGTAGCAGTATGAGAAGAAGTGAGTTTCGCCGAGCAGAGAAGACTGTTGAGGTCACACCCGGAGAATCTGTCCGTATTCTCCGGGAACTCCAGGAGATGAGTCAGAATGAGTTGTCCAGGCTCACCGGAATTCCTCAGTCCACCATCTCGGCAATCGAGAACGGGCGGATTAACCTGGGGGTCGAGCGGGGCAAGACCCTGGCGCGAGCCCTGAAGTGCCACCCGGCCGTTCTGGTGTTTCCCGGATGGGAAGTCGACAGGGAAACGGCAGCGTAAGCCGGCCGATACTTCTTTGGATCACAGGCGCGTGACCACTCTTCGTGGGTGGTTTATCTGGTCGGGAAGGCGAGATCCGTTGCCGTGAGCGACTCGGCGGACTGTTGCGCTACTACTATCGCGAAGCCGCATAAGAGCAGAGTTCGCGATTCCTCCACAACTCTCGGCGATCTATGCTCTCGGACCGTCTAATTCTGGCTCGGCTGTACTCCCTAGAAGCGCTTCAGACCTCAAGTCGGCCGAGATTCTCCGCCTCAGTATTCTGAAAGTGTCGATCGAGAAGCTACTTACCGAGCGTTTTAGTTTTTGGACCCAACGGGATCAGCCGCCGGAACACAGCCGGGTCATTCCAGCGTCGACTTCCAGCGGACGACTTTGTAGGCGGCCAGTTCCTGGAGAAACTCCAAACCGTGTCCGATGCCGATCCCGCTGTTTTTGAAAGGCTCTCCGGAGACGCCCGGGGCCTGTCCGCGAGGACAATTGATTCGAATGTTGCCTACCTCCAGTTCGTGGATCGCCTGAATGGCCCGGGGAGCGTTTTCGGTACAGACGACGGCTGACAGGCCCAGGTTGGAAGCACTGCTCCGCTGCAGCGCCTCTTCAAAGGAGTCGACCGCCAAAACCGGCGCCACGGGCCCAAATGTTTCCTCCTTCATGACCACCATCTCTTCAGAAACACGGGTCAGAACCGTGGGGGGGTAATAATAGCCGGGACCGTCCAGCCTGCTTCCTCCGGTCAAGGCTTCAGCACCGGCTTGAAGGGCTGATTCTACCTGCTGCTCCACCTTGGCCAGGGTCGGCTCGTCGACCATGGGACCCATTTCTGTCGAGGGATCCATTCCGGGACCCACCTTAATGCCGTTTGCAACTCGAACAAGCTCTTCCAGGAAGGGATCGAGGACCTCCTGCAGGACATAGATGCGTTCGGTGGAGGTACAGATCTGGCCTGCATTGGCAAAGGCGTTCTCGGCGGCCAGCCGAGCCGCCTTCAGCGGATCCACTGTCTCATCGACGATCATCGCGTCTTTTCCACCCAGTTCCAGAATGACCTTGCGCACCCGTTGGCCGGCGGTGCCGCCGATTATACTGCCGACGTTGGGACTGCCGATAAAGCAGACGAGGTCCGTGTTCGAATTCCGGACCAGAGGGTCGCCCATGTTGGGGCCGTCCCCGTCGACGACGTTTACCACGCCCGGCGCAAGGTGGTCGAAGCAGCGCTCGAACAGGAGGCGCGTCGCCAGCGGAGCCTTCTCCGAAGTCTTCAGCACCACCGTGTTTCCCACAATCAGATTTCCGATGGCCAGTTCGACAGCTGCGATGACCGGAGCATTCCAGGTGTTGATGCAGGCGGCCACACCCCGGGGTTGCAAGTGCTGGAAAACCAGTTCTCCGGAGGGAGAGCCCACCTGTCGCCCACTGACAAAAACTCCAAGCTCGCAGAGGGAGTGAGCCCAAGCGGGGCAGAGGTCGACCTCTGCCTTAGCGTCTCTCAGTGGTTTACCGTTCTCCCGAGTCAACAGCTGGACCACCTCGTCTCGACAGGAACTCATCTTCCCGGCAGCCTCGCGGAGCAGGGTCGCCCGCTCGCTGGGAGAGTGCCCGCCCCACTCATGGCTTGCCGAGCGAGCCGCGGAAAGCGCTTTTTCGGCGTCTGCAGGAGAACCGGCGCAAATCTCGGCAATGGTGGTCTCGTCGGAGGGATCTATGATGGGAATGGTCTGAGTCCCTTCTGAGGCGATTCTCCGTCCTCCGATCCATTGAGTCCCGGTGGCTGCTATCGTTGAGTTCATGTTGGATCTCCTTCTAACCCGCGCTGTTGGTCCGGATCTCGGGGCTTTGGTAGCAAGGGTTCCGAACCAAGTATTCAGATTTTATTTTTTATAGCAAAATAACTCAGGTTCTTATACCAAAATCAAGGCTCGGAGAACAGCGATTCCCCTGGTGCCAGGTGCTTGCGGCAAACCTCCAAATTGAGTTCGACTCCCAGACCAGGGGCATCGGTCAGGGGAAGATAGCCGTCTTGGAAGAGGGGAACGCCTTCTCGGCTCACGTATTGGCCAACCCATTCAGCTTCCCAAAAGTGGTATTCCAGGCCCAGAAAATTGCGGGTGGCAGCGGCCAGGTGAGCCGCGGCAATGGTTGCCAGGCAACCTCCGTTGCCGTGCATGGCCATGGGGAGGTAGTGCAATTCGGCGTAGTCGGCAATCCGCCTGCCTTCCTGCAAGCCCCCGCAGAAAAGGACATCCGGATGAATGATGTCGCAGGCCCCAGCATCGATAAAGAGCCGGAACTGTTCGGCGATGAACATTTCTCCGACACAGATAGCGATGGGACTCTTTTCCCGGACCATGGCACAGGCCTGGGGATTGGTGATCGGCGTGGGATCCTCAAGCCACATCAACTTGAGAAAGGCCAGTTCCCGGGCCAGTCTCACCGCGTCGATGACATTGTATTGCATATGACAATCGACACACAGTTCGACGTCGTCCCCGACCGTCTCGCGGACGGTCTTCAGCCTATGGACCATCGAGTTCATTTGCCCGAGGGGAATCGAGCGGTTCCAGAAGTCTTCGACCAGGTCGGAGGCCGTAAAGTCGATGTCGAACTTCAGCTGGGTGAAGCCATCGTCGACCGTGTCTTGGGCTATCTTCTTCCAGGCATCCAGATCATCGACCGCTTGCGGGGAGCTCCGATCAAGGTAGATGCGAATCCGATCCCGGTACTTTCCGCCCAGCAGGTTGTAGACCGGAGTCTCCAAGACCTTGCCGATGAGATCGTGCAGAGCCATCTCCACTCCACTGAGGGACCAGATCACGGGTCCGGTAGGTGTCGCCGTCGGAGAGCAGATTAAGGTCGGCCGGAAAGTCTTCTCGAAGCGGGCGGGTTCACAGTCACGGAATTTGGGATGGGGAGGCACGGTCCCATAAAGCATTTCAGAGAAAAAGGGACGAACAGTGAAAGGATCCCGGCCGATCAGCCAGGCCCTCAGATAGTCGATGCCCTCCCTCACCCCCATCATGTTCTCTACCTCTCCAAGACCGTAACTGCCCTCGTCGGTATCGATTCTGACCAGGAGCTTGGAAAAGGTACTCGTTTGCCCGCCGGTCCCATGGGGTCGCGGGCCTAGAAGACGCATGCAGCGAAGATCGGTGATTTTCATCGCTTTTTCTCGTCTGTGCGAGGGGGATCCTTTGGCTCGGTGACGCAGGCTCTGGTAGAGGTACCCGTTCTCAGTTCGAGACCCACGGATGGGGTGAGCGGTCGAGATTGACGATGATGCTCTTCAACTTGGTGTAGCTCTCTACGGCTTCCACACCTAAATCAGCTCCGACGCCGCTCTGCCGGTGACCCTCATAGGGGATCGGACTGATCCAGAAGTTGTTGCAGTTAATCCAGACAAATCCGCTATCGATTCTGGCGGCCATCCGGTGGGCGCGGCTGAGGTCCTGCGTCCACAATGCAGTAGCCAGTCCGTAAGAGGTCTGGTTGGCAATGCGCACGGCTTCCTCCTCCTCATCGAAATCAATGACGCTCAACACGGGACCGAAGATCTCCTCTTGAGCGATTCGGGCTTCGGGGGGGACACGATCGAAAATGGTCGGATCGACATAGAACCCCTGCTCTAAGGTCCTGCTCCTTCGACCGCACACAATGGGAGAGAACTCCTGCTTTCCCACCTCGATGTAGCCGGTCACGCGTTCGTATTGCTGGCGAGAGACCAGGGGGCCCAGCTTGGTGTCCTCTTCCATAGGATCCCCGACCGTGAGTGTTCGGGCCTGATTCGTCAAGGCATCCAAAAACCGGTCATGAATCTGGCGGCTCACAACCAGGCGAGATCCCGTCGTACAGATCTGCCCGCTGTTGTAAAAGCTGGTCAGGAGGGTGCTGGCCAGCGCCGCATCCATATTGGCATCGGGAAAGATGATGTTGGCAGTCTTGCCTCCCAATTCCAGCGTAACTTTCTTTATTTGATCGGCGGCGGCGTGCATGATGAGCTGACCCACCTCGGTGGAACCCGTAAAAGAGATTTTGTCCACACCGGTGTGGGCGGCCAATGCGGCCCCTGTCGTCTCTCCCAGGCCGGTCACTACATTGACCACACCGGGGGGCAGCCCCGCCTCCAGTGCCAGTTCTCCCAGCCTCAAGGCTGAGCGGGGGGACTCCTCTGCCGGCTTTAAAACTAGCGTGTTACCGCAGGAAAGAGCGGGTCCTAGCTTCTGGATGGCAATGAGCAGAGGAAAGTTCCAGGGCACGATTCCCGCCACCACGCCCACAGGCTCGCGCACGATATAGGCGTGGCGGTCCGGCCCGCAGGGGACCTGGCTGCCCCGGATTTTGTCGCAGAACCCTGCATAAAAAACCAGAAATTCCACGGCTGTGGGGACATCGTAGTGCAGGGCATCCTGATAGGGTTTGCCCATGTCCTGTGTCTCCATCAGGGCCAGTTCCTCACGATGCTGGTCGATTAAGTCCGCCAACCGATACATGAGCTTCCCCCTCTCGGTCGGAGAAAGTCGCGACCAGGGCCCTTCTTCAAAAGCGTGCCGGGCTTTGCGAACAGCCTCATCGACATCGTCGGAGCTGGCATGCGGAACTCGTGCCTGAACTTGCTCGGTGGCCGGATTGGTAATTTCGAGCCACTCTCCCGAACTGGCTGTTTTTTGACTTTCACCGATCACCATTGACATGCTGGATACCATGAGAGGAACTCCTTTTTATTGTGTATAATTTATAATACATTCTTACCCGTTTGTCTACGGGTCTCGCAAGCAACGGGCCCGGCGGGTTCAAGAGGAGACAGGGGTCATGTCTTCTTGGTCAAAAGCGAAGAAGGAAGAAGGCCGATCCTCCTCTTCAAACCCGAAACGCTGGTAAGGCTGTTCGGATGACAGGCCGTCGCTGATCCACATCTCCCGCGTCTTCAGGTCGAGCACAGCGGAGCAGAGCGTCTGCAGCCAGGTCGGGGTGTGGGCTCGCCCCGGATCGGGCGCTCGGCAAATAGAATTGTAGCCGTTCTCGGTGTCGGCTAACCACCGCCCCAGAAGGGGTACGGTGACCGGCCCCGCGGTGTTGATCAGCTCCCTCCAGCGCCGGCCCCGAACCAGGCTATCCTCAAAGAAACACGGTTCGTCCGTCAATCGGGCGTGATTGGTGTGCCAGTCGATTTCATCGGCAGCCAGCACTCGCTCGAAAATCCCGGAGGGGAGAGCCTCCAGATTGACGCCGTGACCTCGATCGTCGGCGGCGAAAAAGCTGATGGTGGCCTCCGGCGGATACCGATGAACCATCTGCCCGGCCTCATCCAGGTTCCGGCAAGCCAGCATCTTGCGCATCAACACGACGAACAGGTTGTCCCCCACGCTCCTCTGGCTCGAGCAGGACAGGCCGGTCTCGGCCACTCCGAGCCCATGCTCATTTAAGCCGTATTTTCCAGGCTGGCCGCATTCGGTCACCATGATGTGATCCGGCAGGTCGTCGCAACGGGCGATCATCACCGCTCGAAAGTCCATGACCTCCGGCCTCCACTCCCAGTTCTGACCGAGCAGCGTGTGTCCCTCGGCCGCACACTGGGGGCCGACGAAAACATTCGAGCATTCTCCAAGTCGAATCGATTCAAAGGTGATTTCGTAGCGGGCAGAGAGGGCAAAAATGTCTTCCAGAGTCTGGCCGGATCCGTCGGCAATTCCTTCGTACTCGGACATCAGTTCCGGGCTGGTCCGGGCGGTGGGCTCGATGAATCGCGTGGCTCGACGCCGCATCTCCTTTAAATCGATACCCAGGTGTTTCTGAAACAGCTGCCGGTAAAAGTCGACGGCTGTCTGGATGGGCTGGCACAAAAGGCGGCCGTGTTCGAGGCCTCGTCGCCGACTGTTTCCTGACAGTTTAATAACATATAGAGGATGGGCCATGACGCAAATTCTAGGGAGACCCCCCGAGAATGTCAACAGGTCAGCTGAACTGAGGATGTCTGCCCGGACGCCTGAAGACAGTGGCCATCGTCATCCCCCACTAATGCTATAATTTATTCACATATAATTTATTAACTCTGCTCGGGCAGGCCGCTGGCAGTGTCACCCCTGTCCTGTATTCAGATTTCCCTTGCAGAGGGTTGTTTGATCTTGAATTCGAAGGTAACCAGACAGATGGACTACACCACGATCAGCGAGATCGCCTTTAACGAGATTCGCGAGGCCATTCTCGCCGGAAAGTTTCAGCCGGGAGAGCGCATCAACCAGAAGCGGCTAACCGAAGAACTGGGGATCAGTATCATTCCCTTGCGTGAGGCATTTAAGCAGTTACAGGCCGAGGGATTTGTCAGTATCATCCCTCATCGCGGTGCCTATGTGAGGGAGTTGTCGCGCCAGGAAATCGAAGATGTCTACTTAATTCGCATCGAGTTGGAGAAGCTGGCCGCACGATTGGCGTCTAAGCGACTAACCCAAAAAGATGTCAAGAAAATGCAGAGGCTGTTTGCCCGGATGGAGGCCGCCACCAAGAAACACGATTCCAAATCGCTGTCTGATCTCAACCGCAGGTTTCACTTTACGGTCTACCAGGCCTGCAATAGGCCGCTATTGTTAGAGATGCTCAATGATCTGTGGGACCGGAGCTCCCGTTATCGCACCATGCAGGCTCACGATAGCGCACGGGTTAAAGAAGAACTCGGTGAGCACCGGCAGATCCTGGAGGCCTGCCAAGAGGATAGCAAGAAAGACGTTCCCAAGACCATCCGGTTTAACCTGAAACAATCCTTAAAGAGAAGCCTGAGTAATATGGACTTTTAGAAACTCCAAAGACTCCGGCTTAATAACCCCGTTCCCGATCAATCAGGTTGATCAACGGGCGTTGGGAAAGGTCCCTGGTCAAATTCTCGATCAGGACTTCGCCAGCCAGGTGCCCCTGTTCCCGAGTATAGGAACCGATGTGGGGCATGACAATCGTGTTGGGTAGATCCCAGAAGGGGCTCTCAGCAGGAAGAGGCTCCTCACGAAAGACATCCAGCGCCGCCCCGGCAATGCGTCGCCTTTTCAACATATCTACCAGGGCTTCTTCGTCGAGAATTCCACCCCGACCGACGTTGATCAGATAGGCGTTGCGGGGTAGCCTGGCCAGTTCCGAGTGCCCGATCAGGCGGCGGGTGTCAGGGGTCAACGGAAGACAGATTACCACAATGTCGCTGAGAGAAAACATCTCCCGAATTCTGCTGAAATCATACCATTGCTCGGGAAAGAGCCCCTCGGGATCACCCGTGCGGGGCAGAAAGAATCCTTCATCCTTTTTCTGTTCCGGGCGGCGCTTGCAGGCCAGCACCCTCATCCCCATGGCCGAGACGATTCGGGCCAGATGACGCCCAATGCTGCCATACCCGATAATGGACAACGCCCTGGCATAAGAATTTTCGCCCCTTAAAGGAGCGAAGTCCGCAGGCCAGCGATTCTGAAGCTGCAGAGAATGAGCGGTTGGAAAACGGCGACTCAAAGCCAGGATCATTCCCACCGCCAGTTCCGCCACGGCCACGCTGTAGGCACCCCGGACGTTGGCAATGGGAACACCCTCTGTAGCCATAGAGCTGGTTAGGACGTGTTCGACAGCGACCGTATTGAGCTGGATCCAGCGAAGTCGAGGCGCCTGGCGGCGCTTGAAGGGGATGTTAGTCGCATAAATGACCTCAGCCACCCTCAGACTTTCCTCTGAAGGACCGTCCAATAAGTGCACTCCCAAGTCTCGAATGCGCTCCCTCTGGTCTTCCTCCAGAGGCGCATTGACGAGCAGCGTGAGAGAGGATCTCTTCACTGATGCCTTCCTTCTGCCAACATCCTTTGACTTCTAGACGATCACTCCGGCTGCGAGGGGTCAGTCCGGGACCGTTATACTGAACTCGTCGATGTCGATCTTGCCGCTAGGTTGGTCCAGAGGATCCACCCCGCAGAGAAGAAAGCCCCAGTTCGAGTGCCTGCCTCCCAGGATCTCATCCAGCGTGCCGTCCGCAGAGGTAAGACTCTGAATCACCCGGATTCTGCGGCGAAGTCCACCATTGATGAGCCCCAATTGGCTCCAGTGATGCTCATCGTTAGTCAGTGTGATCGAGACGTCGGCCCACTCGTCTTTTAAGGCCTCTTCCAGAGGCTGGGACGTCAGAGCCCAGTTGCGGTACACTTCGGCGGTATAATAATCCTGCCCTTTCGACAACCCGCCCTCTTTGCGGATTCTTTCATGCTCCTCCTGAGAGTAATAATCGCCCTGGATAGCGGGTCCCTGGATCCAGAAAAAGAGTTTCGTTTCTTTCCGCTCCAGCTCACGTCCCCGCAGCGAGAGTTGGATTCGAGCGCCCCGTAAGTCTTCGCCCGCGATCCCCACGTCCTCCGAGCGTGGAATGCGAAAAACGATATGAAACCAGTAGAATTCCCCGTGGTTGTCATCAAAGTACCATGGAGACTCGGAAAACGCATACCCCCCGGAGCGACCGCCGGACTGGCTCCATCCCAGGGGCTCGGGACCTCCATAGTGACCCAGGATATTGCGATGCCAGCACTCCCCCTCAGGTGTCGATTTGTTCTTCCCCACGGTCCACTCTTGGGGCGGCCCCTCGTCAAAGCTTTCTCGATAAATTACTCTCCCGGACATCGGATTCTCCTTTCTAAAATTCTCTGGTCGACCTGTTCGGACCTCGTGAAACGATCGCGGCCGACGTTCGCCTAATCGGATTATATAGCGTGGCGGTTTCTCTTTTGCTCTGTTATAAATTATGACATCAAAGGAGACGATATCGATGCCCAGATGTCTGCAAATCTTTTTCATCACCATCACGACTGCCACCTGCTTGGCCGAGGAGGTGATCTACCGCGAGACCTTTGACCAGGGGAACGGCTCCACGGTGCCGCATCAGGGCTGGACGGTGGGGAAGAATACGGAAAGCGAAGGACCCCAGACCTGGCACAAAAACTTTCTCAGGCACAGGGGGTGGGGAGCGCCCCTGGAATGGACTCCAGAAGGGGGTCGATCGGGAGGGTATGCCACCTCCTCTTCTCCCTGGTACTTCGACGACAACCACGGGGAATTCTACTGGTTTCACATCGTCCTCCGGGTTCGACAAACCAAAGATCTCGGGATCCAAGGCAGAGACCTCCGCAATGCCCGCGTAGAACTTTCACTGCGTGGGCGCGACCTGGCCGTCAACGACTTAAAGCTGTTCCTGTGGATTCAAGGAGAGGGAGGCCGCAGTGGCTATTACACGAAACCTGTCCTGGTGAACTGGGCCCTGACCTCCGAGCCTCTGGAAGACGCCCTGCGAGATGGTCAATGGCACGACCTTTCCTTTCAGTTGACCACCGACGAATCTCGATGGAGCCAGATGGGTTTGATCAACGGAGGACTGGCGAAAAAGATCATCGTGAACCAGAGTCGAACCATGGCGGAGGGAACTCTGGAAGGGATCCTGGCAGGAAAGCATTGGAACTTCGGCTTCCTGCTCTGTGGTATCGATGCTCGAGACCTGCCGGAGGGCAAGATTGATATTGATGAGTTTAGAATCCTCTCACCCGAATAGGCCCCGCTATCCGAACTTATATCCCGCGAGCTTCGGCGATATGGAAGACATCCCCTCCCGTCCGGATATGGTTGGTTTCCGGATCGACGATTAGGCCCAGGGGCCTGGCGAATCCGGCATCCAGGGAGGGAGACTCTTCCACCACCTCGATTTCATGGCCCAACCGGCCCAAGCCTTCCAGGCTCCTGGAGGCCATTCTGGAGTCGACCAGGGTGGTTGTTTCCGAAGCATCCACCCGGGGAGCGGAAATGGCTTCCTGAATGCTCATCTGCCGGTCGACGAGATTGAGCACGATCTGGGTGTTACAGCTCACGATCCTTCGCCCGCCGGGAGCTCCCAGGCTGGCGAAGGGTTTTCCCTCTTTGAGCAGCAGCAGCGGCGCCATATTGTTGAGTCCCCGTTTGAAGCCAGCAATTGAGTTGGCTGATCCTGGAAGTGGATTGAAGACAACCATCCCACTGGTGAAGAGGATCCCGGTCCCGGGTGTGATGACACGGGATCCAAACCGGCTGACGGCGGTTTGGGTGCAGGAAACCATGTTTCGCTGCCTGTCAATCGCAGAAAAGTGAGTCGTGCACTGCTCTGGCTGGGGAGGCGAAGGGAGAGGATCCTCCTCAACCTGCGTGCCCTCTTCATAGTCCCAGGGTCTGTGCAGGTCTGTGCTGGCAAACGTCACCCAGGGTTGACCCGGAGAGCCCGCAAAGGCCGTCCGCTGAGGACTGATCTGGCGGGCAACGTCCCTGTTGTAATCCGACGACAAAAGGGCCCTTTCCGGTACGGGGACAAAGTCTGGATCTCCCAGAAAACGGTATCGGTCGGCAAATGCGTGGCGACTGGATTCAATAACGAAATGCAGGTATTCGGGCGAATTGTGTTTCAATTTGGCCAAGTCAAAATTTTCGAGAATCTTCAGGGCTTGCAGGGTCGTTGTACATCCGCTGGGGACGTGCATCCCCTGGATCTCACAGTCCCGGTACCGGATGGTCACGGGCTTTGTTACTTGAACCCGGTAGTGACTGAAATCTTCCGCCCTGAGCAGACCGCCATTTTTCTTCATGTCCTCTTCAATGGAGTGCGGCAGTTCGCCGGAATACAGGGCCTTTGCACCTTTACGGGCAATCAGTCGCAGAACTTGGCCCAGATCGGCTTGTACCACACGATCCATACCGCTAACCGGAGGATATCCCTGGGGAAGAAACATCCGAGCCGGGACCCCGTATTTGACAAAATCTTCCATGACCTCGGCAATCTGTTGGGTAGCCAGCCAGTTGGATATAAACCCCTGCTCGGCGTAATGAATCGCGGGCTCGAGAAGTCGTTGCAGAGACAGGCTTCCATGAAGCTGATGCGCTTTACACAGCCCGGCCGTCACCCCCGGGACTCCGATGGCCTGGTAGCCCGAACCATTGGCTCGATCCTCAACCTCGAAAACCCCGTTTCCCTCTCGGCTCTGGCCGACCACCCGGTACATCTCGGGAGTGGCTGCCTTGGGGGCAAGGTGGCCAAAGTCGAGGGCCAGGGTGGCTCCTTGCTCTGCCATGTGAATGAGCATCTGCCCGTGACCGGCAATACTGGAGGCCCAGGGCTCGACTACCGCCAGACAAAAGCCCATGGCAACTGCGGCGTCAACGGCATTTCCACCTTCAGACAGCACCTCGATCCCGACATCGGAAGCCACAGGATGGGAGGTCACAACGGCCCCCAAATCCGACACGACCTCATCCTTAAGGGGGCGCCAGATACTGCGTTTCATCCCAGTTTCCCTTCACCTCGTGCCTCCGAAGTGGTCGATTTGCGGGCGAATGCTCTCAGTCTTTCCAGGTCCTCTTTAAGACCGGCCATACCCTGAACAATGAGGCCGCCGAACACAATGAACCGGTATCCAGCTTCATAGGCTTTCTTGCAAGCTTCAAATCCTCTCAAGGTGATCCCACTGGCTTTCCCGCAACGGGAGACGCGGCGGGGAAATTCTTCCAAGAAACGCTGAACTTCGGGATGGTCCACCTGTCCAATATGACCCAGGGCGGCGGAAAGATCTAAAGGGCCGGCAAAAAGCACGTCGACGCCCTCCACGGCTGCAATCTCCTCCAGGTTTTCGATCCCTTCGGGGCTCTCAATTTGAACAACGACACAGGTCTCATGATTGGCCGCGGGCAGATAGTCTTCATAGGAAACATCCATGAAGAAGGTC
This sequence comes from Acidobacteriota bacterium, assembly GCA_965248635.1. Classification (GTDB taxonomy): domain Bacteria; phylum Acidobacteriota; class UBA6911; order RPQK01; family CBDAPI01; genus CBDAPI01. The sequence goes on from OZ252114.1 coordinate 4,345,383, forward strand.
CACCAGGGGGAGACGCCGCGCGAGCCCTCGGGTGGATACTTGGCATATTGAACGGCCCGGCGGGCCTCCTCGGCATTGTTGATTTGGGGCAACATCACCCCGGCAGCACCGACATCGAGAGCCTTTTTGATCAGCTGCGGATCCAGTCCGGCTACCCGCACGATGGGAACACAATCCTTCATCCGGCAAAGCACGGGAATCCAGGGGATATCGGTGGCATCATAAGGTCGATGCTCAGTGTCGATCCAGAGAAAGTCGATGCCCGTATCCACGGTCAGTTTGGCGATGAAATCGGACCCGTCGGGGAGTCCTGCTCCCCAGGCGGCCTTGCCCTCGGCTAAAAGAGTCTTTACTTTGTTCTCAAACATGGTTTCTCCTGGCCCGGCTAAAAGAGGGTTACGAAAAGGAGCGTTATTGCGGCAGTCATGAGGGGAACCCAAGCAGTTGCCATCTGCCATTTCCAATTTCCGACGGGCACCAGGCTAAGCAGAGGGCCAGAGATCATGCCGGCCATGAGCGCGACAACGGAAACCCACTGAAAGCTGAGGCGAGGCTGGCCCGTAATCGTGTCCCAGAATGAAACAGTAACGGCAGCCAGAAAACTGTACAGTGCTCCGTAAGTGGCTCCAAAGGGTGTGGCAAACCGCACAAAGAACGCCATAAAGAAGAGAATAAAGAGGGGCACGACGAAGAGACTGCTGGTCTTTATCGCCACTTCTTGAAGATTGCCGGAAACGTTGCCGATTATAAAGCTGCCTAAAACGGCCATCACACCGATAGCGAAAGTGAGCCGCCTGGCCCTCGAGACGCGGTTTCCTTCCGCCCCTTTTCCCTTTAGCCGCTCCATGAAGTCCACCATCACTACCGTCGATATCGAGTTGATACCGGAAGACAGGCTGGACATCGCCGCTGCCAGGATGGCCACGATGATCAGCCCTGCGATTCCCACCGGCAAATAGTTGGCAACAAAGTAAGGGAAGATATAATCCGCGTCTCCAATGAGACTCTGACCATCGCCGAGTAGATGCGGGTTGGCTTCAAAAAAGCCCAGCAAGGCAAATCCGATGAGTGCCAGGGTGATGGCTACCGGTATATCGGCGATGGCATTAGTCAGAAATGAGCGCCGTGCCGCCTTGACACTCCCAGTGGAGAGGTAGCGTTGTACTGCGACCTGATCGGAACCCGCGGTGGCAACCCACCAGATCAGGCCACTTAAAATCGCGCCCACGACCGTCGCCCGCACCCTGGGATCGGGGCTAAAAAAGGGTTGATTGCTCCAGTGGGGGGCCCAGGAGGTGGGAAACCAGCCAAACCCTCCCAGGCTATAGCTGATGACTCCGATCGTGAGCAGCCCGCCAGCCAGAAGAATAAAGAATTGAATCACGTCGATGATCACGACTCCCCGAAGCCCCCCCATGGTGGTGTATATCGTAGTGACAGCCCCAGCCATGATCAACACATAGGGAATCGCACTTTCCTCCCACCCCAGTGTGACAACCAATAACTTGCCGGTCACAAAAAGCAGCAGAGCCATCCAGCTGAGCCGAATCAGGATAAACAGGACCGAGCCCAGAAGCCGGACTCGAAGCCCCAAGTATTCTTCCAGGATTTCGTAGGCGCTGGTTACAGGAAGTCGCAGCAGCAGTGGAATAAACACGTACCCGACGATCAGATAGGCGAAGGGGAGGGAGGCCATTCCACACAGGATGACCGGCCCGTATTTGATCATCTCGCCTGGATGTGCCAGAAAGGAGATGGAACTCAACAGGCTGGCATACAGTGAGATCCCCACCAGAAAAGAATTGAGCCTCCGCCCCCCGACGAAGTATTCATCGGTGTTTTCCTGGCGGCGAGACACCATCCAGCCGATCGCCAGCATCGCCACTCCGTAGAGGGCGATCACTGTCCAGTCGATTGCAGTCAGCCCCCGATGGTGGCGGCGTGCGATTCGAAGCAACGCTTCAGCCGCATTGATTCGCACATCCCGGATTGGATCTTCCAGCCAGTTGGCCAGAAAGGGGAGGTCCACTGGTTGACCCGACTGACCCAGAGTCCTGGCAAACTCCATTCTGGCTTCCGGGCTTTCACCGCCCCAGTTCTCCAGCTTCTCTTTGAGAGAGGGGCGGCTTTGCGGTGAATGAACGTAAAGAGCACTCATCAGGTAAATGCGGCTCTTCGAGCCGGCCGGCTCGCCGGCCAGCGTGCTTTGCAGACGTTTCACGGTGGAGACCTGAAGATTCTTCAGGTGACTCAGTGCGTAGGCTGTACCCTGGCGGACTTTGGGATCCTCTGAATCGAGAAGCTCGGCCAGATTCGTCTCATCCTCGGGCCGTCCCGAGTTGGCCAGAACCCAGCGGGCATAGACCGGGAGCGTTCCCTCGCTCTGACCGGCCAACTGCTGCACCTCCTCCAACCGCTGCCGATCGCCCAATTTGGCCAGAGACTCCAGCGCATGTTCCCGGTCCGGCGCGCTTGGCTCGAGAAAGACCTTACGAATCTTTTCAATGTACCCCCGGCGAAGCGACTCATTGTTCCCGTAGGCGCGTGCCAGGACCCGCCAAACTCCGATTCGGTAGGGGGGTTCTGCAACCTGCTCCTCGGTTTGAAACCCTTCTCGGAGATCTGCGAAATAGCCCTGCTTAATGAGGGCTTCGGCCGCATGCACCCGTTCCCACGGCTGCCCTTCCTGGAGACTTTGCTTCAAAGTATCCAGAGCCTGTCCATACAAGCCCGCCGACTCGGCCCTGGACTGGCCCATGCCGGTGGCCAGCATGGCCGCCACAACCAGCGACCCGGTCGAGACGAAAGTCAGCCGGCGGGATGTTTCCCACCTCAAGCTTCACCTCCTTTCTCATATAATTTATAATCAACCCGAAAGTTCTTATCAAGGAGGTCTTATGCATCAATCGGAACAGGTCAAACCTGTACAAATCAACTCGGGCCGGCTGCTATGGTCGGGTGAACACTGGATCAACGCCCTTCAGCCTCAGGGAGCCGAGACTCCCAGCGCCTGGGTGAGCCTCTTCCACACGCGTTACAGCCCGGCCGGTGAAGGAAATACCGCTCAGGTCATCATCCGGGCGGAAACCCAGCTGAGCCTGATTTGTATCGATGACCCGGAAGTGGGCAAGTTCATCCAGCGGAATTTCCTGGTTCGAAGCAGCTTCCAGGATCCGGAGGCCCCCATCGTGCAAGCCCGTTTTTTTCGTGAGGGAGACACTCAAAAAGACCCGGCCTGGGTCATCGAGACCGACAAGCACCGGATCGTGGCCCGATGGAGGGTGACAGAACCACCGGTGATCGCCCACGGCACCTTTCGCCCTGGCACCGAACATTTCACCCTCTTGTTCTTTATCGCCCAGGCCTCGGTCGAGGTCGACGGTCAGCCGATCCCGGGAAAACCGTACTTCAGAGACATCTGGAAGCCTCAGCTGCCAGGAGATCGCAGCTCCTGCGTCTTTGCACTGGCGGAGACCTTGATCGAGTTCCCGAAAGGTTCATGAATTCCTTCCTGAACCCGGCCTTCTCACCGCTTGATGTAGCGGTCCTGATCGCCTATTTAGCGACCGTGGTACTCATCGGCGCCCTCTTCTATCGCCGCCAGTCCGACACCCATGATTTCTTTCTGGCCAGTCGGAGTGTGAACTGGATTGCGGTTGCCATCTCCATTATCGCCACTGACATGAGCGCAATCAGTTTCATCGGATTTCCGGCTTTTGTCTATCAGCGCAATTTGGAAATGCTTCCCCTGTCGCTGATGCTACCTTTGCTGGTCATTCCCGTGGTCATCAAGTTCTTTGTTCCCTTTTATCACCGTCTCCAACTGACCACGGTCTACGAGTACCTGGAACGCCGCTTCGACGCCCGGGTAAGAACGGTCACAGGGTTGCTGTTCTTGCTGCTCAGAGGAGTCTATGTCGGAATCGTCATTTACGCGCCTTCTCTGGTTCTCTCCGTGGTCACCGGGTTGCCTCTGATGGAGAGCGTTCTCCTGATGGGCGTCTTTACAACCATTTACACCATGCTGGGTGGGATGAGAGCGGTTATCTGGACGGACGTCATCCAATTTCTGATTTTCTCACTGGGACTGGTATTCATCATGAGTACGGCCTGGGCCCGGATCGAGGGAGGTTGGACGGAAATCTGGAACACAGCCGGGGTACTGGGAAAGACCAAGGTACTCGATTTCTCCTGGGACGTCAGCCGTGAGTTTACCCTGTGGGCGGTTCTCTTTGGCAGCACCTTCTTCCTGATGAAGACGTGGGCGACGGACCAGCTGATTCTGCAACGTTATCTGACGGCTGGATCGACGCGGGAAGCCAAAAAGGCCTTGAAGCTGGAGGCCTGCTTGTTCGTGCCTGTATTACTCGCCCTGAAACTCACCGGTCTGCTGCTGGCGGTCTACTATTTCCAGCATCCTGACAAGGCACAGGGAATCCCAAAGGATGCGGTTCTCCCCTACTTCACCATTCACGAGTTGCCGGCCGGATTGAGCGGACTGGTCATTGCCGCCATCTTTGCCGCCGCCATGTCGACCATGAGCGGGGGATTGAACTCTCTGGCCACGGTGACGATGGTCGATTTCTACAAACGACTCTTGAGGCCGCACGCTGGTGAGGACCACTACCTGCGGGCTGCTCGCTGGATGACGCTGGGTTGGGGGACTGTGGCCACCGGCATCGCGCTGTTCGCCAACCGGTTGGGGGAGCTGGCGACTGCCTCCAGCCGGGCCAACAGTTTTCTGGGAGGAGTCATCCTTGGAATCTTCCTTCTGGGCATGTTGAGCCGAAAGGCGACCAGTCTTTCGGTTCTGGTGGGGGCCAGTGTCGGACTAACCGCCGTGGTCAGTGTGGCAGGGGTCACGAACATTTCCTGGCTCTGGCACGGCACAATTGGCTGTTGTTCCACCTTTCTGTGCGGTTACCTGACCAGTGTGGTTACCAGAGCACCGGCCGAGAAGAACCTGAGCGGCCTGCTCTTACGCCAGAGTAAGTACTAACGAGGCTTCGCCTCAGACCAACGAGCAATGTACTCAGGTATAAAATGTTTGACCCCGAGCCAACAGAACCGCGGGCGTCAGGCCGCGGCTAACGCTCAGCCCTCGCTGGCGCTCGGGTTCTGATTCGGATGTTATGTGACCGAGAGAGTTGATTAGCACCACCGCGGGCGTAGGCCGCGGCTGGGAGTTGTGGAGTCGAGAGACCACTCAGCCCTCGCTGGCGCTCGGGTAATAATAATCAATGTGCAATGACCGGGAAACTTGATTATCAGAACCGCGGTCGTGAGACCGCGGCTACTACTCAGCCCTCGAGATATGGGCCGAGATATTGTCTCGGATTGACCGCTTGAGATGGATGACCGCCTAGCGCCAAGTGTTTCTGACCGAGCGGCTGGAGAGGTGTCTCTGCCGATCAGATTTTGACAAAAAATACCTGGATAGCCCACGAATCAGAAGGTCTTTTCAGCCGAAATATGAGGAAAAACACTTGTTGCTTGGTTTGGAGGCTGATAAGTTTTGATCATTCATCACCGGGAGACCCGAAGAAGGTCCATGAGAGGCTGATATGAGGAATGTCGGGTATTACAGCCTGGCGCCCACTCTGATTATCGCAGCAACGTTATGGTTTCCGCGGACGGCTGTGGAAGGGCGATGGTGCATCGGAGAGAGCTCAAAACTGGTACAAGCAGATTCCCTGGCTGGCAGGATGCAATTTCATACCCAGCACCGCCATCAACCAGCTCGAAATGTGGCAGGAAGAGACCTTCGACCCCACAACCATTGATCGCGAACTCGAGTCGGCCGGGCAGCTTGGATTCAATACAGTCAGAGTCTATCTCCACGCCATTCCCTGGCGGGATGATGCCGAAGGGTTCCTGCAGAGGATCGAGCGCTTCCTGAAGATCGCCGAGAGGCATGGCATCCGACCAATGTTCGTGATCTTCGATGGTGTATGGGACCCGGAGCCCAGGGCTGGAGCGCAGAGAACCCCCCGGCCGCATGTCCACAATTCGGGGTGGGTGCAGAGTCCGGGTGCCGCCGTTCTGAAGGATCCTCGAAAAGCTGCGGAGCTCGAACCTTATGTCAAGGGAGTGATTGGCCAATTCCGAAACGACAAACGCGTCCTGGCCTGGGATCTGTTCAACGAACCGGAGAATTCCAATCGCGGAAGCTATCCGAAGACAGAACTGCCGAACAAAACCGAAGCTGCCTTTCACCTTTTGCGACTCAGCTTCCAGTGGGCCCGGCAAGTCCGGCCCCCGGCAACCGCTGACTGCTGCCGTCTGGAAGGGCAACTGGCGTGACTTGAAGAACATGCCATCCATCGACCGGTTCATGCTCGAGGAATCGGACATCATCACCTTTCACAATTACGGTGAACTGAAAGGGCTGAGAGAGCGGATCCAGGAACTCAAACGGTACGGTCGGCTCATACTGTGCACAGAGTATATGGCCCGGACTAATGGCAGCACGTTTGACCCGATCCTGCCGTTGTTCAAGGAAGAGCAGATCGGGGCCTACAACTGGGGACTCGTCGCCGGAAAAAGCCAGACCATCTATCCCTGGGATTCCTGGCGGAGAGAGTACACCTCCGAGCCCCGGGTCTGGTTTCACGACATTCTGAGAAAAGACGGAACTCCTTTCGATTCGCGCGAGGTGGAGTTGATCAGGCGCCTGACCGGGAGATGACACCGCTTCCCTGATCCTGCACCTTCCTTCATTGTATTTGGGATCAGGAAAGTACGGGAGTATTTCCGAGGGTGTCAGCTTCTTGGAGGGCTGGGGCTGCGGGATCGCGCCTTAAGTGTATCTTCGAAAAGGACGGCTTCTGGCACGATAGAACAACTGGTTCCCATATGTGCGAGAAGGAGTACGGCTTAGCGTTCAGTGTTTCTGATCAAGTGGGTGGAGAGGTGTCTCCGCTTATTAGACTTTGAGAAAAGTACCTGGACAACCCAGGAATCAGAGGCCGTTCTCAGCGGAAATACGACGAGAGAATGGTTGACGCAAGGTCGGAGGGCGGATAGGGTTTGATCATTCATCCCGGGGAGGCCAGACGAAATCGGATCTGAAGTTGATATGAGGAATGTCGACTAGGAGGACCTATGCTTGACGAATTCAACAGGAAGCGCATCCCCAGCAACTGGCTCAGCCAGAGTCTGCGTACCAATATTATTGATTTTCACGTCCCTTCACAGGTCCGAATCGGGACGACCTTCCAGGGCCGGGAGTTCGGCGAGCGGCTACGGGAGATGGGCTGCCAGGCTATCGCTCCTTTCTGCAAGTGCCACTATGGATACAATTACTATCCCACCGAGATTGGCCCCACACACCCTGGACTGGACTTTGACCTGTTCGGCGCTCAGCTGGAGGCCTGCCAAAGTCAAGGCATTCGGGTCATGGCCTACTACAGCCTGGCCCGTGACAGTGCGGCCTGGGAAGCCCGGCCAAGTTGGCGGATGATCGACTCGAAGGGGGAACCGGTTCGGACCGTGAGGGGAGACTGGGGCGTGGTCTGCTTTAACAGTCCTTACGTGGAGGAGTTGGTCTGGCCACAGATCCGTGAGATTCTCCATAAGTACCCCACCGTGGACGGCATGTGGTGGGACATCGTCGAGTTTGCTGCTGATAGCTGCTACTGCCTCTACTGTCGTGAACAGATGAGAATGGAAGGAGTCGACCCAGCCGACTCACAGGCCCACCACCGCTTTAAGGAACGCTCCATCGTCCGTTTCTTGGAACAGGCCAAGAAAATCTGTGAGGCGATCAAGCCCGATCTTCTTTTCACGGTCAATTCCACAGGTCGGGTGGGCCGGGCCCGTCGTTGCCAAACTTATACCGATTTGTTGCTGACCGAATATGTGCCCTTTCGCCAGGGTTTCCTTTACTGGGTTCCCTACGCTCATCACATGCGCAGCCTCGACCGGCCTTTTAACGCCACCATGAGCCGTTTCCACAAAGGGTGGGGAGACATGGGTAGCATGAAAAGTGATGCTCAGCTTCAATACGAAGTGGCTCAAGTGCTCTCCTGCGGCGGCACCTGCCTGTTCGTCGATCAGTTTGGTCCCGACCTGAAGATCTGGCCCGCGGTGGTGCAACAGGTGCAGAAGGCGTATTCCTTCATTGAAACCCGGGAAAAGTGGTGTACAGAGGCTCGTGCCGTAAGCGAAATCGCCATACTTGCAGATTCTCCGAGTGGTGGGCCGCAGGACGAGCGGAGCTGGAATGCCGTACAGGGGGCCTGTAAGGCCCTTAAGGAAAGCCATTTTCTTTTCGACGTAATTGATGAAGGGGCTGATTTCGATGATTATCGTCTGCTGCTGCTTGCCGACCACTGTCGGCTGGGGACGCAAACTTGCGAGCGACTCAGAGAGTACGTGCAGGGGGGAGGGCTGCTGCTGGCCACCTTCTGGGCCAGCCTGCTGCCGGCGGGCAGCGAAAGCGACCCCTGCTTCCTCCTGGAGGACGTCTTCGGTGCGAGCTACAAAGGGCTATCACCCTATACGCGCCATTATTTGCAGCTGGACGATCCCCTGGTCAGAGGACAGCTGCCCGAACAAGTGTGGGTCATCTACGACCGGGCGCTTCAGGTGGCTCCCCTCCCCGCAAGCCGGGTCATGGCCCAATATCAAACGCCGCTATTCGATACGGACGGCTCGCTCGCTTACTCCCACTCACAGGCCCCTCCTTCGCCACACGCTCCAGTCTGGCCGGCGGCCATTGTTTACAATCGGTGCGGGGAGGGGGCCTGCGTCTACTGCAACGTACCAATCTTTCGGACCTTTTGGGAGAACAACACTCCCCAATATCGACACATTGTGGAGAATCTCCTCAACCATCTGCTGCAGGGCAGGCGAATGGTGGAAGTGGATGCCGGACCTTCCGTGGATGTATCGCTTATGGTCCAGAGTGACCGCTTCATCCTTCACCTGATCAACTACCATGCCGAACGAAGAGCCGTGCTCCCTCTGCTCATGGATCAGGACGACATCCTGAACCGGGGGGCCGTGACACCCTATCCGCAGCCCCCGGAGTCGTACGATCGCTTGCCTTCACACGAGGTGATCGAGGAGATACCGCCGCGTTATGATATCGGCGTCCGGGTTCGCCTTCCCCGTCCGCCTTCGCGAGCTTACTTTGCCCCCTCACTGGCCCAACTTCCTTACCGGCAAGAAGCGGGAGTGTACCATTTTGTAGTGCCGGAACTCAGGATCCACGAGATGGCCGTTTTTGAGTACGACTAGTGGCGAGCTGCACTAGCAGAAGTCGTGATTGGCCCGCGGGCTTCGATTCGCCACTCTGGGCAGAACTCATGAAGAGACCAGCGAGGAAGATCAGGCCAGAGACGAAACGCCTGGCGCCGTTGCGTATCGTCATGCCACGGGGGATTGTCGAGCCCCTCTCCAAACGCATACAGATCCCGAACCGGATCATTTCCTTTCAGTCGTATTCGCAAGATGATCTTGCGGTCCTTCTGGAAGAGGCGGCGGTGCTGATCGGTACCCAATTCAAGGCCTCCTGGCTCCGCGCCGGCAGGACCCGGTTGCGTTTGATTCACAGCATCGGCGCCGGAACGGATAACATCGACTTTTCGGCCGTACCCCTGGGGGTGTCTGGTGTGCAATGTTTACGGGCATGAGCGAGCCATCGCCGAGCATACGTTGATGACTATGGCAGCCCTGAACCGGCAGCTCTTTGGGCAGGATGCGGCCCTTCGGGAGGGAGACTGGGGGGATCGAAGCAGGCCGTTGCCGGAGCTGCGCAAGCGCACCCTGCTCATCCTCGGACTAGGACACATCGGAGCCGAAGTGGCTCGCTGGGCGCGCTTCATCGGCATGTCTGTGATAGGCGTCACCCGCTCGCCATCGCCGGAACGGGCGCGCCAGCTGGGGCTGGAGGCTCTGGGTGGAACGGAAGAGCTGGTATCCTGGCTTGAAAAAGCTGACTTTGTCTTAGTGGCGGTCCCTTTGCTGCCCGAGACGAGAGGGATGATCGGAGAGCGGGAGTTTCGTCATATGAAACAGAGCGCCTATCTCATCAACGTCGCTCGCGGTCCCATCGTGGACGAGGCGGCCCTCTATCAGGCCCTGCGGAGCCAATCGATCGCAGGCGCCGCTATTGATGTCTGGTATCGCCCTCCCGATCCAAAGGCCCCGGTCCTCCCCTCCCGTTATCCTTTTCATCAGCTCGACAATATCATCATGACCCCGAGCCTTTGCGGGTTTACCGACGAGACCATGAATTTTCGCTGGGACGCAATAGCAGAAAACCTGAGACGGTTAGTCGAAAGCAAGCCGCTGACGAACGTCTGCTGCCCACAGCCCCAAGACTGACGCTGCACTAATGTTGTCGAGGTGGAAAGGAAGGATGGCGGGATGAAGATCGTAGCGATCCGGGACCAAGTCGTTCCCGTCTACTCGGAGATTCGGAATTCAACCATCGATTTTTCCGACATGACGGTTTCCATTGTGGCCGTCGTCAGCGACGTGGTCCGCAACTCAAGGACCGTGACCGGATATGGTTTCAATACTCCGGGCCGCTATGCGCCAGGATCAATCCTGAGAGAACGGATGGGAAGGCGGCTCCTGAATGCGACTGCCGGGGACCTGCTCCGGGCCGATGGAAAAAACTTCGATCCCTTCAAAGCCTGGCAGGTGATGATGAGCAACGAAAAGGGCGGCGGTCACGGGGAACGGTCCGCAGCCATGGGCGCTCTTGACATGGCACTCTGGGACCTGGTGGCTAAGATCGAGGAGAAGCCCCTCTTCAGCGTGCTGGGCGAGTACTTTGGAGTCGAAGAAGTCGATCCCACCGTCTATGTTTATGCCGCCGGAGGATACTACTACCCGAGCAGCGATACTCACTCACTCCAGGACGAAATTCGCTCCTACCTGGACCTGGGATACCGGGACGTCAAGATAAAGATCGGCGGCACCGTGCTGTCAGGTGATCTGAAGCGAATTGACGGGGTGCTCGAAGTGCTCGGCCGGGGAGAGGCGCTGGCCGTAGACGCCAATTGTAGGTTTGATCTGGAAAGCGCCCTCCACTACGCAAGAGCGCTGGGGTCGCTGGGCTTGAAATGGTATGAGGAACCTGGGGATCCGCTGGATTTCGAATTGCTGGCCGAGGTTTCCAGAGTCTCATCAACCCCGCTAGCGACGGGCGAAAATCTTTTCTCGTGTGAGGATTCTCGGAATCTCATTCGGTACGGAGGACTGATCCCCTCCCGGGATACCTTACAGATGGACCCGGCTCTCAGTTATGGCCTTGTCGAATACTACCGAATCCTGAACATGCTGAAGCAGAATGGGTGGTCCTGGCGCCGGTGTATCCTGCATGGCGGGCATCAGTTTGCGGCTCACATCGCCGCCGGTCTGGGACTGGGAGGAACCGAGTCCTACCCCTCCCTCTTTCGACCTTTCGGGGGCTTTGGCGACGGATTCTCGGTGGAAAATGGACGTCTGCGCCTACCGGACGTTCCCGGCATCGGAATCGAACTCAACCAGGAGCTTCTCAAGCTTTTTCGGGCTCTGACAGACTAATGCAGCTCGCCATAAGTTCTGACCCAGGTTCAGGCGCCCCTCCCCGCCGCTGGCGTTGTTGCGCTCGCTCGCCGAGGCTGATATGAGGAATGTTTGTTTTGATCATTCATCAGGAGTAGAATTGAGGAACTGAAATCCGAAGTTAGTCCGAGGATGGTGAATCAACATGCAGTTTCCGCGGCAGCGAACTAGATGGGCGTGTTTGGTGGTGACCGCGACCTTCTCGGTCGGAATGATAGGGGCAGCGGAGAAGGCCACTGATTATCAGTACCGCTTCGCAGGCATTGACATACCGCCAGCCACCGCCCATGAGCCCACCCGATCCAGCCTTTCACTGAAACGTGCCCTGGACTACATCGAGGGCGGCGCCCTGGCCTGGTCGAAGGAGCACAAGTGCGTGAGCTGCCACACCACCGGGACCTACATGGTGATCCGCCCAGCTCTCACGCCGTACGTGGGGAAGCCCTCTGTGGAAATGAGAGACTTCTTTAGCGAACAGTTCAACGAAATGAGGCATCTGAACGAATCTCAACCGCAGAAACTACGCTCCGCTACTGGTCCTACGCAGATGGCTTACATTGCCGGCGGGCTGGCGAGATGGGATGCGCATGTTACGAACCAGCTCTCTTCGGAAACTGATGCAGCTCTGCGCTTGATGTTCGAGTTGCAGTCAAAAAATGGAAGCTGGGCCAACGACACTTGCTGGCCTCCGTTTGAATCCAGCGCATATCACGGCGCCACCGTGGCGGCGAGGGCTGCTGCTGTGGCTCCTGGCTGGTTGGAGAGTCTGCAGGACAAAACCCTGCTCGTGGCCGTCGAGAAGATGAAGACATATCTCAAAGAGACCCGACCACCGCACGATTATGGTCGGCTGCTACTGCTGTGGACGGCGACCCGCATGCCCGGATTAGTCGATGAGCAGCGGAAACAGGAACTGGTAGAAACGATTTGGAAACATCAGCGCCCAGACGGCGGCTGGTCGCTGCGCACCTTTGCCACACCTGAAACATGGGGTGACGGCAGCCGGGCGAAGAAGCTGCGGGACGAGCCTGAATTCCAGAATCCCGCCAGCGACGGTCATCAGACGGGATTAGCGGTGATCGTCTTGCGAGACGCTGGAGTCCCAGCCCGCGATCCCCGTATTCAACGGGCCGTCCAATGGTTGCTCACCCATCAGCGCCAATCCGGCCGCTGGTGGACCCGGTCCCTCAGCACGGACAAGTTTCACTTCATCACCTACAGCGGGACCTGCTATCCGCTGCTGGCGCTGGCGAAGTGCGGTGCTTTGCCGCCCTTGAAAACTGCAGTAGAGGCGGCAAAGTAAGTTTAACTGATCGGCGATTCCGAGTAGGCGAAACCGCCCGAGTGTCCGCCGCTCTTACTCCACCGCAGCTCAACGCCCTCACCGTAGAAGCCCATAATGTTGCGGTGCCAGGTGTCTCCCTGCGTGTGCGTCTTATTCTTCCCCATTTTCCACTGGTCCGGTCCCTGGTCAAAGCTGTGGGAATAGACGACCTCTCCTGGCATGTGCCCCTCCTTTTCCGTGAGTGCGACCCGCGCAGTCGCTTCCCAAGCGAGGCGCCTCGAGCGTCTCGCTGTACGGGTCCTTGACTACTGACCAGCATGCCTTATAAATTATACAATATCGTCCGAGAAGGCCTCAAACTTGAATGGTAAGAGGAGACACTATGTATCATTTGCATGACTACGGATTCCTGAAGCGATTACTACTGCTCGGGTTACTGCTTACAATTTCCAGTTTCGGCTACGCCCAGCAGACTCACCCGTCAGACATATTCTCAGCAGAAAAAATGACAGAGGTGAAGTTGGACGGACTGCAGGTGCGCCTGGGCCGGCCCATCCAGGTGACTGCCCAGAAGGCCTGGCAGGAAGGATCGGATGGGCCCTGGGCCTTCATCCACCCCGTTCCCGCTATCGCAAGATTCCCGACCGGCGAACTGCTGGTTACGTACTCCCTGGTGGCCGACACGAACGAAAATGCCACTTACCTCAGTGCCTTCCAGGTCTCCCGGGATGGGGGTAAGACCTGGGGGCATCGCTATGACCTGATTCCGGATCATCAACCCTGGATCTACCTTCCACGAGCCGACGGCTCCCTGCTGGCCATACCTTCCCACTTCTATCAGGCGGACCCGGAGGACAGACATAACCTGCATGCTCCCTACTGTCGCCTTGAACAAGGAGGGGATCGGCTGGTCATTGAACCGGCCGGAACTCGAATGGTCGACTTGCCCTGGGCCGTGGATATGTTTCCCAGCGAGATACCTCGAACCAACTGGATCGCCCGGACCAAACTGGACGGCAACGCCTTTGAACTGGAGGGACGGCTTTTCGTTACCGGATACCTCAGTACAAAATCGTACCCGCAGGAATTGATGAGCAACCTGCTGTTTGTCTCCGATGACAAGGGGCGCACGTGGCGCTACTTTTCCACAATCTCCGACCCTTCCATTATGCCCGATTCACCCAAGAAGGGGGCCAATGGTCCCAGCGAGACGGCGCTGATCCAGCTGGCGGACGGAGATCTGATGGCCGTTTTTCGGGTGGGCAGCGGCCTCCCCTGGTACCTGCACCGAGCCTACAGCAGTGATGGGGGGCGCAGCTGGACAAAGGCCGAACCGCTCCCGGCCTACAGCGTGGAACCCAGCATGCTCCGCATCGCAAATGGGACGATCGTCATCTCCACCGGCCGGCCCGGTCTATGGCTTTGGGTTTCCACCGACCCCCGAGGGGAGAGCTGGCAAAGCATCGATATCAGGGAGCATCACAACGGATGGGCGGGTGACGCCACCTATCGCATTGGCTCTTACGCGTACGATAGATCCACTCCTGGCCGTGAGGGACGCACTCAGACCTCGGCCTACACCGAGATGGTGGAAGTCTCCCCGAATCGGCTGCTTCTGGTTTACGACCGCGGGGCAAAACCAAAACCCCTTCACCCGGGCGACCTCACCCGCATCTTCGTTTTGCCCATCGAGGTGGAGCGGAAATGAGCTCACCCATCTGGAGCGAAGGAGGAAGAATTATGAGTCGAATCACGCGTCGAAGCTTTATGGGAACCGCCGCCGCCGGGACGCTGGCCAGCAGCAGCGAGTTCACCCTTGGCCTGGAACCCCCAGCGGGTGAACAGGCCCCCCCCCGGCGGCCGCCAGGCTCTAAGGTGGATGTGGCCGTCTGCACTCCGCCTCTCAGCACGCCCCACCGCAGCCTGGGATATTTCGCCAACAACCCGCAGGTGATCCTTACCTCAGAAGAGATCGTGCTGTCCTTTGGCATGGCAGAGATCGACAAGCAGCAGAAGGTGCAGACTCATCACCACTATCATTCCGTGTCCGTTCAGCACTGGTCGATCTCGGGCGACGGAGGCTATACCTGGCGTACCACCGACCGCCCTCCCTCGGTAGGAAGGGTCATAGATGCATCCTATGGCACACCTCTTCGGGACGGCGGCATGGCGACGATGACGTACGTGAGACCCCACGTGCTCTGTTACGCCCTGATCCAGAAGGGGCAGGTGGGCTGGATGCCCTACTCGAACCACCTGCCTGCGGTGGAAGCCGTAGCGCTGACGGATGTGGGTCCTTTTCTGGACTTTAAATTCCACACCATGGATCGCACCAGCGACGGCGCCCTGCTCGCTGCCGGATACAGTTACAGCCAGCCCTACGCCATACCCGGAGCAGAGGGGACCTCCCTTTTCCTGCGCAGTGAAGATGAGGGCCGATCCTGGCGCTATTTTTCCCACGTCGACAATCCCCATCCTTTCTGGTGGGGAGAGCCGGGTATCTTGGCCGGCCCCAACGGGCGGGTGCTGGCGATGCTGCGCGTCGACCGACCGCGCGCGTCCACGACGCCGGAGACGCGCTACGATCCGTATGCCCGGTGGGACTATCTCTACCAGACGGAGTCAGAGGACAACGGCTTGACCTGGAGCCAGCCTGTCACGACACCCGTCTGGGGTCATCCCGGCTACCTGAAGCGTTTGCGGAGCGGAGCGATACTGCTGGTTTATAGCCATCGTCGTCCCCCTCATTCAGTCCGGGCGATCTTGAGTCGAGATGAAGGCAAGACCTGGGATCTGAAAACGATGAAGGAACTGCGCGTGTGGGAGCCGGGGAATTACGACATTGGATATCCTCGGGCCACCCAGCTGGAGGACGGCACCATCGTGTGCGCCTATTATGGCTACTACACCGAGAAGGTGGAAGGCAGCCTGAACCCATGTGGTATCTTCGTCAGCCTCTTTGACGAGGAATGGTTGGAAAAAGGGGCCTAGCCGCCAACGAGGCTTCGCCTCAGACCAACCAACGCCCTTAAGGCAGCTGCCGCCAGATCTGGACCAGTTCCCACTCCGTCCCCTCTCGGGGCAGGCCAAGGTTCCCAAGAATGATATCGATGCGACCGTCGTTGTCGATGTCGCCCAGCTCAAGGGTGGCGTAATCGCAGGGAAGCTCACTCAGGGAGCGGGGCTGGAATGACCCGGGTTCGGTTTGCTGGTACCAGACCACCCCCGAAAGGTTGAACTCACGGCGCGCCTCCTGACTCAGACCGGGAAGGTAAGACGACGCAACAATGTCCAGGTCTCCATCCCCGTCCAGATCCGCCGCCTCGGCACGGTAGGCCCCATAGTAGACATCCACCGGATGATGGGCAAAGGAAAGATCCCTGCCTGTGTTCTCCAGCCACGACAGTCCGTTATAGGGCCGGATCTTGCCCAGGTCGTCGAGGGTGTCACCGTGGGTGAAGACCAGGTCCAGATCCCCGTCTTGATCCAGATCGATGACCTCGATCCCGCTCGAGCCCCAGTGCGGGTGAGGGGCTGCAAACAGTTCCTTCTTGTCAAAGACTCCCGGCCCCCGGTTGAGGAAAGCAACCACCGTTTCATGCTCCTGGGAAAGG
The DNA here is from genome assembly GCA_965248635.1 of Acidobacteriota bacterium. Taxonomy (GTDB): domain Bacteria; phylum Acidobacteriota; class UBA6911; order RPQK01; family CBDAPI01; genus CBDAPI01. The sequence continues at coordinate 4,361,844 of OZ252114.1, forward strand.
AGGGCGATGAAGTCGAGTCGACCGTCCTCATCGAGGTCCACAATGGGGACATGGATCGCCCCGGCCCGCTCGTCCACTTCCACGGATCGGAAGGATTCTGCACGGAGCTCCGAACCCGTGGAACGGTTTTCGAGATAATAGATACCCCCCACCGTCAGCCAGCCGAAATCGGCTACGATGATATCCAGGTCCTGATCACCGTCAAAATCAGCCGCCTGAACATCGGCGACCCTTCCGATTCCCGCCAGCAGGCGATGAGCCTCGAACTCCCGCTTCCCCGTCCGCCGCAGCCAGGACACTGCGCCCGTACGCTCGTCCGTGGGCAGGGGTGATCCGAGCTCAGCAATCAGCAGGTCGATCTGACCGTCCCGGTCCAGATCGACAGCCTCGGAATGGCACGGATTTCGGAGCTGAACGATGGGCTGAAGGTTCATCTCGGGGTCATCCGGATCGGTCCAGCTCACCCACCCGGAGAACATGTCGCAGACAACCAGTTCGGGACCCTCCAGGTCTGAGAACAGCTCCAGCAGGCGAACATTGGCTGCGCCGGGCCGGGAGCCGCGAACCGTCCCTCCCCCGAGAAGCCGGCGACTGAAGTCCAGATCCGGTCCGCCGTCCCGGGGCAGCCAGGGCCCGGTATCCCGGCTCGCTGGGGCCCTCGACCGGAAGAAAGAGGCCACCCGCAACGTGTCGATCTCCCACATCGGCTTCTGGTGAGACTGGAGAAGAGAGATGTTGGCCAGTCGGAACATTCTTTGAATCAGGCCCGGCCATTCTCTGGCGGGAAGAGTCTCTGGAGGGGTCCACTCGTGGCACTGGGTACAGGCCTCCCAGATTTTAGCTTCCTGTTCCGCTGGCTGGAGGCCGGAGGGAGAGTGCGAGGGCTCGAATCCGGGCAAACGCCTGCTGGCAGCCGGGTGGCGCGGCTGGAGCAGAAGCACAATCAGGCACAGGGCCGCAAGAGAGAAGAAAAATGAAATCCCTGCCTTTCGCACCGGCCTATTTTAGGGGGTGTCCCCTGGCGGCAGCAACCCGGCAACGATTATCATAAAATACTCCCATGCCCACAACCCGGCAGTGGCGCAGTTCACTCATTCCACTTTCCCTGTTTCTGATCGGTGGAACCGTGCAGGCCCAGTCGGAGACCCTCACAACCGCCGACTCACGAGCCTCTATTCGATTCACAGACATCGCGCCGCGGTCCGACTTCGACTATCGAACCAACAACAACTTTACGGGCCGCAAGTACTTTCCACAGCCCATGTGCGGGGGTGTGGCCATCTTTGACTTCGACAGCGACGGGCGGCAGGACATCTTCTTTAGTAACGGCGCCAAGCTGCCGGAACTGAAGAAAGTAGACAGTTCCTATCACAGCTGTCTCCTGCGCAACCTCGGCGACGACCGATATCTCGGAGATATCCGGTTCCGGGACGTCACCGAGCAGGCCGGATTGACCGGTGTCGGTCTCGGCTACTCTTTTGGCGTGGGGTCCTCCTACATTTCGCGGCACAGGACTGGCCCCTACCGCAACTTCTTCCGGGCCACTTCCAGGTTCATCTTGAACTCCGTCCGCTCCGGATCGAGCTCCACGGCGGCCCGGTACTCCTCCACTGCCTGCTGCGTCTGTCCCCGGCTGAAGTAAAGATTGCCCAGCAGATTCCGGAGATCCGCACTCGAGGGGTCGACTTCTTTCGCCCGCACCCCGTACTCGAGGGCCTGCCCGTAATCCCGTTGCTGGTACCAGTACTGGGCCATCAGGGGGAGTCCCGTGGCTGACTGCGGATCGATCTTCTCCATTTCTGAAAGGTGGACGTAGGCGAGACCCAGCCGGTCCTGCGCAAGATAAATGTCGGTCAGATAGCTGCGGGCCACCCAGTGCTGGGGCTCCACCTTCACGGCTTCCTCGAACAAGCGGAGGGCTTCCGGAACCTTACCCCGGGCGAGCGCCGCTTTTCCTTCTTCCACCAGTTCGTCCGCCTGCATCCCCCGTGACTCCCTTGCAGGGACGGGAATCGCCGGCCGGGGTTGCTGAGGGGAGCCGAGTGGCGTTGCCACAGCCTTTTCCTGCGCCTGATAGGCACGTTCCAGAAGACGTGGGACATCGGGAAAATCGTCCGCTCCCACTTTGGCTCGCTCCAGGTACTTGATCGCCTGCTCGTAGTCTCCCAGCTCCAGGAAGAGTGCGCCCAGTCTGCGCAGGTGATCCGCGTTGGTGGGATCCTGGTCTACAGCCTTGAGGAAAGCTTTTTTCGCCCCTGGTTTATCTCCCAGCTGATAACGAGCCGTTCCCAGCAGAAAGTAGGCCAGACCATTGTTGTTTGGCTGTTTCTCAATACTTGCCTCAGCGGACACTCGGGCACTCTCATATTCTCCCTTGCCGACACTGATCTGGCCCCTCAGGAGATCGACCTGGGGATTTTCCGGGTCCTGATCAGCCAGGAAATCCAGTACCTGCAGGGTCTGGTCGTACTCTCCCAGCTGGTAATACGTATCGCCGAGCAGCCAGGCCAGCTGGGGGTCCAGCTGCTGCGACACGGCCTTCCCAATCGATTTCAGCGCTGCCCGCGCCAGTTCATGCTCCCCCGTTCGGGCCAGGGCATTTGCATGGGAAACGGCATACCTGAGGTTGTCGGGATCGAGCCGGGAAGCTTCTTTGAACTCGGCCACGGCACCATGCCAATCCTGCTCCTGCGAAAGTGCCAGTGCCATACCCACGTTGTAGTAGGGTTGGGGATCTGACGGATCGGCCTTCTTCTGGCGCTCGAAAAGCTCCACGGCCTGGGAGGTTTGTCCCAGTCGAATCAAATGCTCTCCATCCCGACTGGTCCGCAGCCGCTCTGCTATAGCACGGTGTCGAGCGGCATCCTCTTCCCGCCCCAGGCGATAGTAGAGTCCGGTGAGAGTGATCTGACCATCCAGAAAATCGGGGTGTTCGTCGACAACCCCCTTGACGGTTTCAAGGGCCTTTTCGATCCGATTGGAGTCGTTGTAGACCAGGCCGATCTGAAAGCGGGCCGCCCTGTCACCCGGTCGCGCGCGGAGGGCGCGTTCAAAGCAGGCCAGCGCCTCGTCGTATTTCTGCTCGTTTTCATAGAGATACGCGCCGTGGAACAGGTTGGCATCATAGTTATCGGGATCCCTTTCGAGCTCTCGCAGGAAGGCCTCGTTGGCCTCGTCGTGCCGGATCATGATTCGGAGCAGCTTCCCATAAGTAGCGTTCAAGGAGGGAATTCTAGGGTCGAGCGCGATGGCTCTTTCCAGGTGTTTAGCCGCACCAATGTAGTCACGCTTCTCCATCAGGGCTCTGCCCAGATTGAACCGTCCCTCCGCCGAGTCTGTGTGCTGCAGGGCACTTTCTAAAAGCGGTGCCCCCCTCTCCACCTGGCCATCCTCGACCAGTGCAGCACCCAGCAGGTAGCCCAGGTCAGAGGACTCGCGCAGTTCCGACTCCAGAGGCGAGACAAGCTCGATCACCTTCTGCCATTGGCCCAGCCTGAAGTAGCAGGACGCCAGCAGCCGAAGGGCTTCCCTGTTTTCGGGCCGTTCTTTGACGATGTCGGTAGAAAGATCCCTGGCCTTTTCGAATTCGCCAGCCTGGAAATAGGTCCATCCCAGAGCATGTCGGGCGGTCGGGGGTTCCGGCAAGCCACCGCTTTCGATCGCCTGTTCGTATTGAATGATTGCATCCCCGTAGTTACCCATCGAAGCGTAGGCGTTACCCAGATTGAAGCGAACCTCAGCGACATCCGGATGCAGGGCGAGTAAGGCGTGATACTGGTCGATGGCGCCTTCCAAGTCGCCGGCCTGCTGCAGCTGCAGCGCCCGTTGGAAGATCTGCTCCGCAGCGACTCGATCCTCTTGCGACCAGGCCCGTCCCCCGGCAACCTGCACCAGCAGCAGGAGGCCGGCACAGGTTGTGAGGGTGTAGAGGCGAAGCATAGGAACATCCTAGCACGGGCGGTGCGCCAAACATCAGAACCCGAGCGCCAGCGAGGGCTGAGTTGGTGCAACGCTCCGCATTTTGCAGCCGCGGCCTGCGCCCCCGGTTCTGCTGACCGGTTGGTATCAGGCGGTGGCTTCTTCATTGAAACCAGTCCCCTCCCTGACTTACCATAGAAAACGGTAGAAAAATACTCTAGAAGCAACTCAATCGGGAATGTGTGCGTCTGATCTAACGCTAGGCCATGGTCAATGTGTAAGGCGCCTCTGGCGGCGATCTGATCGGACCACGGAGGGTCCTCCTACATTGGGGATGTGACCGGATGGCAAAGTGTAGGAGCTAAGCGCTGGGCAGGGGGACGTGGTCGTTCGTACACGACTGCCACCGGAGCAGCCTGGCTGTTAGGTCGCGGACGACGTCTCGGTAGGCCCTGCGGTTATACAGGTTGTTCTGCTCGTAGGGGTCACTCTCGAGGTCGAACAGCTCGCACTGGTCGCTGGCGCACAGGTTCAGCTTCCACCTGCTGTACACAATACAGCGCCAGGGCTGGGCTACTCTCTGGTTTATCTCCTTGCTGCCCAGGTTGCGCTCGCCGACCTGGCCCGTTCCGTTCCACTCGATGACCACTTCGTTGCCATCGAGGGTCTTCTCACCCCTTAGCACCGGCACCAGGCTCTTGCCCTGCAGGTGCTCTTGCACCGGCTCACCCAGCAACTCGAGCAGCGTGGGTACCAGGTCAATGTGGCTCACGTTGCCTTTTACGTGCTTCTGCCGACGGTTCAGCCAGGGCACCCTCATGAGCAGGGGCACCCTGGAGGCCTCTTCGTAGAAGGTGCGCTTCTCAAGCATGCCGTGGTCTCCCAGCATTTCGCCGTGGTCGCTGGTGAAGACCACGAAGGTGTTCTCTGTCAGCCCGTTGTTGTCCAGGACGTCGAGAATCTTGCCCACCATGCGATCGACCAGGGTGATGCCACCGATGTAATTGGCGCGTATCCTGCGCCAGCCTGCGACCGAGGAGACCTGGTGAGTGCCCTTGAAGGTGCCGGCGGCGGCGCCGGGGTGGTTGATATACTCCTCAGGCCCCGGCTGCCGACCCCCCTCAAGGAACTGCATGTAGTAGTCGGCCCTTGATCGTATGAACCGTGAGACTCCCTCGGGCTTTTGCAGCCAGGTGGGGCCTGCGGGTACATCCTGCGGGTCGTACTGATCGTTGAAGGGACCATCGAAGGGGGGATGGGGCTCGAAGGTGCTTACGTAGAGAACGAAGGAGCGTTCCCTGTTCGACTCGATGAACTCAGAGGCGCGGTCCCCCAGAAAGGACGCCATCTGAAAGTTTTCAGGCAAGACGGCCCGCTGCTCGGGCATGAACACAGGTATGCTCTCGACCGTTTGAGCAGGCTCGAACCCGTGAGCTATCAGGTGCTTGTGCAGGTCTGACATGACATGGCGGTGCTCGGGCTTCGAGTAGGGACGAATGTAGTCCTCGACGCTGATCCAGTCGTCGAAGCCGTGCTGGCGAATGACGTCGTCCCCTAGGTGCCATTTGCCGTACCAGCCGCAATAGTACTCTTCTGACACCATCTCGGCCACGCTCTTCTTGTCGGCGGGAAGCGGTATCCGGTTCACCACTGGGCCCGCCGAGTGGGGGTACAGACCGGTGACGATGGAGGCCCGCGCAGGCGTGCATACGGGCTGGGTCGCGTAGGCGCGATCGAAGACATAGCTCTGGTCTGCCAGGCGGTTCAGATTAGGGGTCTGAATCCAGTCGTTGCCGTAGCACCGCAGAGTGTCGTAGCGCTGCTGGTCGCTGAAAATGAAAACCAGATTGGGTCTCTTTGACATTACTCTCACTCCCAATCGTTTTTGGGAACCAAAAAAGAGATTTGATAAAGAATAGCAGGAGGTTGGGGAGGGTGCTTAACGCGGGGTCTTCGTGGACACTTTAAAGCGGTCGGTGACGTGAACCTTGCCTTCCCCGATCAAATCAGTGACCGTCAAAGCGATTTCATAGGGACCGTCCTGAAGCTCGCTCAAAGAGAACGGGTGCACCAGAACCACTCGCTGCGAAGAGAGGAACTGGATGGATTCTCCCTGATCGTCTACCTCCGCGAAAACCGGTCGGCCGTCACGACGAACCTCGTATTCCAGCTTGAGAGCCGGGCGCATCGTGGTCTGATCGAAAGCGGCGTTGTAGACCTGCAGGTAAAAATAGAGCTGATCCGAGGGATCGAAAACTTTGCCCAGGCTGGGTCGAATGTGCAGGTCTCCCAGCACGAACATCTCATCCTGGTCCGCGGCGTTTTCCAATTGCCTGACGTACCTGGCAAGCAAAACGGAACTGGCTACCAGCTCGCTCTTTGGAGGGGGTGGAATCAGAGCCAGGCGGCGGACCCCGGTTTTTCCGCTGTTCAGGTCCTTGATCACGAGGTCCAGCTTGTATCGGCCCTTCCTTTCCAGGACCAGGATTCTTTGGAAGGCGGATCGGCCGCTCGCCACTCCCTCCTTAGCCGCCAGGTCCGCTTCGAACTCGTCGATGATCCGATTCGACAAACTGGTTACGATTCCATAAACGGCTACCCGAGCTCGACTGCCACTTGCTTCCTGCGCAAAAGTGAGTTCCCGGTTATCGATCTCGACATTGAGCGGCACCAGCGCCCGGTCTTTGTTCAGGTTGAAGTAATCGACGCGGTAAGTAAACGGCAGGTCGTCGAACCTCACGTCGATCTCAACAAGACCCTTCAGGTCACGGTACTTCACGGGTGTCGCGCGCTGAATCTGAACATAGGTTTCGTATCGACCGAAGGGACGATCCCTCACTCTCGGGGTAGCGTACTCGTTGTCAGAGCGAAAGTAACGATCGGCTTTGGAAACGTGGCCCTGCTCCTCGATGGTTGTGAGACCGAGCCCGGGGACATGGAGAAGAGCATCCTTTTCGTCCGGGTGAAACGACAGCCGGTATTGTCCGCTCAGGGTGGGATCGACAAACTCAATGAGGACATCGGTTCCGATCCCCTCAACCCATCGGTATCTCCAGATCTCGAAGGGATGCGTAGAAGTCGTACCGCCCCCCTGGGAAGCAGGCCGCCTGTAGGTTCCTCCGGCGGGGTGGGATTCGATCTCGGCGGGGGGACCGTGAATGATGTAAACGCGGCCCCGATCGGTATACCATCCAGGATCCCCACTGGCGAACCTCTCATTGGCATAGGCGATCCGGCGATAGTGTTCTTCTTTGAACTCGTTGGCGCCACTGCGGGGATCCGGGTCTCTCCGAAACCAGAACTGCTCGATGAACTGCTCCTTCTCTTCCGATGTGGAAAGCTTCTGGAAGACCTTTCTCTCGTCCTCACTGATAATGTAAACGGCGTCCTCCTTCAGCCACTTCTTGAAGTAGTCTTCACTGTCCTCCTGGGACGCCGCCTGGCGGCCCTGCCGCTTGGACGTCTTGTCTTGAAAAGTAGCTTCCGTCCCGGCCCGAGTGAGACCAGCAAAGAGGCCAAAGAGCAGCACTAGATGAAGTAAGGGCGGAAAACTGAGAGAAGACACAGGGAGATTATAACCCAAAAACGCCCTTTCGTGGGGCGTTGGTAAATGAACCAGCCCGTCAGCCATCAAAGGCTCCATACTTCCTCCAGATAGCGTAGGAAGTTTTCCCCCAGAATCTTGCAGATCCGAGGTCCGGACTCCCCGAAGCTCTCACCGTCGGCACACGGTTCTCGATTCTGAAGGACAATTTCCAGCTGGGTGCCGGCCATTTGGTAGAATTTATCATAAATTAAAGAGGGAAGATTGTCATTTTCATCCTTACTGCCGGGGTGTCCGGCAACGGGCGGTGGAGCGTGAGCACGGCTTTTTTGGACATCGATGGACCGCTCTCGATTTGTCCGGTAAGATTTGCCAGGAGGCAAACTATGATGAACCATTGGAACAGGCGATTGCAGTGGAAATGTCTCGTGTGTCTCCTCCTGCCGTGGCTGTGGACTTCCGGCTTTGCTCACCAGGACAACCTGTTATCCACCGGCAAAATGACGAAGGTGAACTTGCAGGGGCTGACAGTTGGCCTGGGAGAGCCGATCCAGGTGACCGACACGTTCGGCCATGCCTGGTTTCCAACCCTGGCCAAATTCCCTTCCGGCGAATTGATGGTGACCTACGCCGTGTCACCTGATTCCAACGCAAATGCCTTTTCTGTTCTCGCCTTTCAGATTTCCAAAGATGGCGGCCAAAGCTGGGGCCACCGCTATGACATCATCCCGGAAATTCAACCAGCCATCTTTGTGCCTCAGGAGGAGGGATCTCTCCTGGCCATTTTAGCCCACCTTTACCTACCTGATCAGGAGGAGAGACACAACCTTCACGGCGTTTACACCCGCTTTGAGCAGGGTGGGCGCAGTGTAGTTATGGAACCGGCCGGCGTGCGGGTGGTGGACTGGCCTTGGCCGGTAGGCTTGTTTCCGAGCCGGATGCCCCGAACCAACTGGATTGCCCGACTCAAGTTTTGTGGCGACGCCCTCCAGATGGGTGATCGCCTCCTTGCCACCGGGTATATGAGGACCGGCGCGGACGGGGAAGTTCGATACGACTCAAAGGAAGAGAAGCTTATCAGCCTGCTGTTTGTTTCTGAAGATAAGGGACGGACGTGGCGCTACTTCTCAACCATCGCTGATCCTTTTGTTATGACCTCTGACTCCAGGAGGCGGGATCCTGAGGACCAGCGTTACCAGGGTCGTCCCTGGCCTCAGGAACTGCTGGAAGCCAGTGAGACCTCGATAATCCAGCTGGCTGATGGAGATCTCATGGCTGTGTTTCGAGTTGGCCATTTCTTGGACTTAGGTCGGGCCTACAGCAGCGACGGAGGCCGTTCCTGGACCCAGGCGGAGCCCATCCCCCCCTTCAGCGTGGAGCCGAGTATGGTTCGCACCGAGAACAACACCATCGTGCTCTCCGCCGGCCGTCCCGGACTCCGTGTATGGTTTTCCACCGACCCGCGTGCAAAGACGTGGCAGGATATCGATATCCGCCAGCATCATAACCGCTGGGCTCTGGACGCTACCTATCGCATTTCCCAGCGCGGTGAAAGGGGCGGACGGGGTCAGACCACCTCTTACACCGAGATAGTGGAGATCTCGGCCAACCGGCTGTTGCTGGTGTACGATCGCGCTCCCTTCGGCTGGGATCCGACGCCAGTCGATTCCGGGGAGCGCAGTCGCGTTTTTGTTTTACCGATAGAGGTGCAACGCGATTGAAGTTCCGCGGACACTCCACTCATTCCACGACTACCGGCTCGCAGCCTAGTCGTTAGTTCCTGAATTGCCAACGCCACTGTCCATCCTTTTCTGTGTCTGCCTGCACCGAGAGAACGTTCGATCCCTCAGCAGGACGTTCTTGACTCACCGTTCTGGGGGCGCATTGCCATAGTTTCGTGGTCAGCACGGCTTGAGATCCACCACGGATCCCATGTTTGCGGACCACGGGCCGCCCACGGGAGGTTCAAAGCTCGAGATGTACTCGAGTGGCGTTCGGGGTCTTTCTCCTGTGGGTTTTGTGTGGAATCGGCTTTTTTCTCGGACAAAACCGCGACCTCGCCGGCAAAGAGAAGCAAGGCAGGACCAAGCATGTCATCTACACCGGTTCTAGCTGCGTCACTGCGGTGGCGTCGGATTTCACCGGGGCTATAATCTCGACTAAGTGTCGGTCGTTTGAGGCGAAAGCAGATGATTTCAACGACCGGCTGAGTTCGTCCTTTCTTGGGGAGCAGCTATATGACTGGAAACGTACGGAGTGGGGAATCACTTGAGGAATTGTGTATGCGCATCTCGATAAGATTGGTTCCTCTTTTCTTCCTATTAACCGCGCCGTCGTGCGGGATGATGGAAACCGGCGAGGAATCCCTTCAGCACTTTCTTCCGCGGTTGAAGCCCCTTGAGCCCCTGGCAGCTTTGAGGTCCTTTGAGGTCCTTTGAGGTGGCCGAGGGATTCTATTTGGAACTTGTTGCAGCAGAACCGCAGGTTGCCGACCCGATCGCTATGGCCTTCGACGAGAACGGGAGGATATACGTTGCCGAGATGCATGGTTACCCTGATGATGGGCCGCCAGGTGGGGGCCCTGCCGGGCGAGTGCGTCTGCTCGAGAACAGGGACGGAGACGGGCAATTCGAGAAAAGCACAATCTTTGCCGACGGAGTTCCTTGGCCGAGTGGGATTGCGTGTTGGAAGGGAGGGGTGTTCGTGGCTGCCGCGCCAGACATTTTTTACATGAAAGATACTGACGGCGATGGTGTGGCCGACCTTCGACGTGTCATTCTCACTGGGTTTGGCATAGGTGAGTCGTATGCCACTGTGAACAACCTGAAATGGAGTTTGGATCACCTGATCTATGGAGCAAGCTCCTATAACGGTGGAGAAGTTCGTCCTGCTGGTGAGCCTGACAGCGAGGCGATCTCCGTGCGGGGCCGCGATTTCCACTTCGATCCTGTCAGCGGCAGATTCGAGGCGATTGAAGGGACAGCGGGCGAGTTCGGCAACTGTTTCGACGACTGGGGCAATCGATTCGTTGCCAATGCATATACCCCGATCATTCATGCCGTTGTGCCGGCTCGCTATGTCGAACGCAGCCCCCACCTTGCGGTGTCACAGCTTGCAAACACGAATGTGTTTCAGTCCGATCGGCGCCTCTTCCCGATTAGTGAACCGGAGCCGTGGCGAGTAGTTCGCCAAAAGTACTGGAGCCGCTGGGTGGACTCCACCCATGAAATGCGTGCCGGCCGATTTCCCCCTCACGAGCTGGCCCCCCAAGGGTACATTACCGCCGCGGCGGGCCTCGAAATCTATCGCGGGTCGGTTTACCCCGAATCTTTTCAGGCCAACGCCTTCAGCGCTGAGCCTGCAGGCAACCTTGTCATCCGCATGGTCCTGGATACCGCAGGAGCTAGCTTCATAGCCCGGCGGGCGAACACGAAAAAAGAGTTTATTGCCTCGCACGACAACTGGTTTCGGCCGGTCAACTTCGTGAACGGACCCGACGGCTGTCTCTACGTGTTAGACATGTATCGCGAGGTCATCGAAGATCGAAGCGCCATTCCCGAGGATATTCTGGAGAACATTGACCTCTACGCAGGACAAGATCGAGGCCGAATCTATCGAATCGTACCGGACGGATTCCGGCGACCAGCTCCGCCCCAGCTAGGAGCGGCGAGTACAGAACAACTAGTGAGTGCGCTGGAGCATCCGGAGGGCTGGTGGCGAGAGACAGCACATCGCTTATTGTTTGAACGACAGGACCGAACGGCCGTAGCTGCACTCAAGAAACTGGTAGAGACCTCACATTTAGGAAAGGCGCGCCTGCATGCCCTCTGGTCCCTTAAAGGTCTGGATGCCCTGGATGAACCAACCGTGCTCGAGGCCCTCAATGACGCGCATCCAGGGGTGCGACACAATGTTGTGCGCTTGGCGGAGACCTATCTTGAGGAGTGGCCGGCTGTTCGCGACAAAGTACTTACGCTGACCGGACATGACAATCCGCGGGTCCGTTTTCAGACGGCCCTAACTCTGTCGCTGGTGAAGCAGAGTGGAGCCATTAGAGCTCTTGCGCAGATAGCGCGCCGCGACCCTGCTGATCAGTGGATTCGCACAGCAGTTCTGACGGGCGTGGCCACCCGTTCCGCGATGCTGTTCAATGTGTTAGTGCGTGACCAAGCGTTTCTGCGCCACCCTGCAGCTCCTACTTTTCTTAAGGAGCTGGCCACCCTCGTCGGAGCGAGGAACAGACCGGATGAAATCTTGAGTGTTCTGAAGGTGAACCACAATCCTTTGCTGGTCGAACAATCAGAGATCCGGCTGGGTACTTTGTCAGGGGTGGCCGATGGTCTTGTGCGTTCTGGCGGTTCACTCCAGAACCTGCTTCGCCAGTCTGGAGCAAGTCAGCCATCACTGAAGGGGATGTTGAATCAGTTTTTCGAGGAAGCTCAACGAATCGCGAGAGAGCGCCACGGAGAGGCCGGTGAGCGTTTGGAGGCGATTCGACTGCTGGGTCATGCCCCTTATGCGACGACTATGAGAGGGCTCCGGGAGCTGTTAACACCCGAAGAGTCTAGCCAAATCCAACTGGCTGTGGTCCGTGCGTTGTCGGAGCAGCCCGGAGCTGAAGTAGGCCAGTTGCTTGTGGAGCGATGGCGCAGCTTGAGTCCGCGTGTGCGAAGTGAGGTGGCGGAAGCCCTGTTCAGCCGAGCTGATCGCTTGCCAGCTCTGCTAGATGGTGTGGAAGGGGAGTTGGTGCCGATCACCCATCTAGATTCCCTGCGCCGGCAGACTCTCCTCCAGCACCCAGATCCGGCCATCCGTCAACGGGCGGAAAAACTCCTATCCGATCAGCAAGTCGAGAGCCGTAAACTGGTGCTTGAACGGTATCGCACTGCCCTGAAACTGCAGACCAATCCCGATCGAGGAGCCAAAGTGTTCGAAGCGAAGTGTGCTACCTGTCATCGAGTCAGTGGACAAGGACGAGGGTACGATGTTGGACCTGATCTCGACGGCGTACAGAGTCGATCGTCAGAAGAACTCCTAGTCAATATTCTAGACCCGAATGCTCAGGTCCAGTCCAACTACACAAACTACAGGTTGGATACGATCGAGGGGCGAATCCTGACTGGTATCATCGCCCGGGAAACGCCCATCACCGTAACCCTTCAACGGGCAGAAGGCGTCGAAGACGTTGTCCTTCGATCGAGCATCAACGAGCTTACCTCCATGGGCCTGTCGTTGATGCCCGAAGGGCTGGAGAAGGATATCGGTCTTCAGGAGATGGCCGATCTCATCAGCTTTCTTCGGTCGACTCGCAAAGCGTCACCGGGAGAAAAATGATCCCCTCCTAGCCCGCATTTCTCATGATGTGAAGAAGAGTGTGGCCTGGTGTGATTGATTTGGACGGTCCCGAACTATTGTCGTTTTGGGAAGAGGGAGCGTGACAGCATAGAAGCCATCAAGGTGGACACGGCTGCGTAATCTGCAAAACCTTCATTCAACGGTTCGAGTCCGGTCGCCGCCTCCAACTGCCCGGATCTTTTCGTTCAACACTGAAGTCAAGCCGGCCAAACGCGATCTAAGGAGTTGAGCCCCGTCGACATACATGTCATACTCGTATATCGAGGAAGACTAGTGAATCGTCTGTTTGCTTGCTTGGTCCCCGGAACCAGAGGCCGCAGGTTCGAATCCTGCCGGGCGTACCAGTTATTTTTCAATAACTTACGCCGATCCGCGATCGCCGGGCAAGAAGGGCAAGCCCCCGAGACCGACCGCGTGTCGGAGCTTGTATCCGGCCGCGACTGGCTCTTTGAAGGGAACAGCTACTACATCGATACGTCCCACCTCTCATCGGTGGTTCAGATGAGTCCGGAGCTGACCAACCCGCAGACCTTGAAGCGAGTCGTTGAGCTGACCGACTACGGCAAGCGCCTCTCTTCGATGTTTCAGTTCAAGGGCACCCGCCGTTTGAGGACGTCTATGTCGACCACGGCATCTATTTGCGCGCTCTCTTGGGCGAAGACGTTGAAGCGGGTATCGCACGCTTCCGAGACAAGGTCGCCTCGAGCGATCCACAGGAGGTCGGCTACGCTCCGGCAGAGGTTCTCGTTAAGCTCTTGGTCCGCCTCGAGCGCTACCGCGAAGCCGTAGATGTGTCCCGCCAGTACTTGCGTGACGCCAATCCCAACGAGCTGAGTTGCCCCTCGACTGTGCAGTTATGCCAGCTTGCCGGAGATTACCAGCAGCTCGGCGAGCTAGCCCGCGAAAAAGGTGACTTGTTGAGTTTCACAGCCGCGGCCCTGCAGACCTAGCGGCAAGCAGCAAACGCATGACCAGCCCAAAATAGGTGTCCAAAGATCGCTGGCCCACTTCAGGAATTGTGGGGGCCGCCGTGGGCTGGGTAGAATCTTGGTATTGTAAGCGAAGCCTGACAGCTGAAGGTACTGTTCAAGTTGAGCGGCAGTCGGCGACAATGCAGCAATGGAACCAAACTATCGAGGTCACCGTTTCCCAGCGGAAATCATCAGTCATGCGGTCTGGCTCTATCACCGCTTCACCCTAAGCTTGCGAGACGTGGAGGATCTGCTGGCCGAGCGAGGGATCATCGTCTCCTACGAGGCCATCCGCTTCTGGTGTGTGAAGTTCGGGCCAGGCTACGCCCGCTCGATCCGAAAGAAGCAAGGCCGTCTGGGCGACATCTGGCACGTCGATGAGCTGTTCGTAAAGATTCAGGGAGAGCAGCTCTACCTGTGGCGAGCGGTTGATCAAGACGGTGATGTTTTGGATATTCTGGTGACCAAACGTCGGGACAAGCGAGCTGCTCAACAGTTCTTTCGCAAAGTGTTGAAGGGACAAGGCAAACCTCCGTGGAGACTGATCACCGACCAGCTCGGGAGCTATCGTGCTGCCCATCGTGAGGTTTTTCCTTCAATCGAGCATCGAACACGTCAATATGAGAACAACCGAGCTGAGGTTTCCCATCAACATACCCGGGAGCAAGAGAGGCAGATGCGACGCTTCAAATCGATAATCCAAGCCCAACGGTTCCTCGCCGTCCACGGTCAAGTTCAGAATCTGTTCCGAGTTGGTCGACACCACCTGAAGGCAGTTCATCATCGACTGCTTCGCGACCGCGCTTTTGCCGACTGGAGAGAGGCCTGTGCCCGCTGAGCAGAACACCACTGGAGCGGCGTCTGTCTCCGAATCGCTTGGCCGACCTTAACTTGAACAGAACCCACCGCAGGCCCCGAACCACCACCTTTCAGCACACTCTCAGGAGTCCTGAGGTCGAGGCCTGCCTGCCGGATGCCGTCGCCGTGACAGAAAAAACAATTGTTTTCGAATACGGGGAGAATGTCGGATTCAAAGCGAGGAGCCGTCTGGGCTCTTCCCGTCAAGGGAGCCAATAGTGAACCTATTAGCAGCCCCATTGAAAGAACAGTCGGCAATCTCATTCTCAGGTATCAAGAATGATAACTTTCGGTCTTTGCCGTTTCAACTGAGCTTCTGAGCTCTGAGCTGGCCCTGCGGCAACATCAAGATCCTGCGGCGACCGCTGCTGCTTCCCAGTCTGGCAGACGTTTTGCGTACGCTTTGGCCTGCGCAACAAAATCCAGACCGACATGCTTGATCCAGGCTTGTGTCAGTTTGCTGAAAACGGGGCCAGGACGGCCGTCCCCTACCGTCTGGTTTTCAAAGGTACTGGCGTGAACCAGGCAGAAGGGAGTAGAGGTGCAAAAGATTTCATCTGCCTGCAGAGCTTCGTAGCGGCCCAGGTTGGTTTCTCTGACAGAAAGATTCAGGCCTTGCGCCAACTCAATGGTCGTATCACGGCTCATCCCCAACAAGATGTTGCGGGGCTCGGGTGTGCAGACCACGCCCTTCTTCACAAGAAAAATGTTCCAGCCAGGACCTTCTGCCAGGAAGCCGTCGGGATCCAATAGCACGGGCCACACTTTGTCGCCCATGCGTTTGGCCTGAAGCTGTGCCATTTGGTAGTGGATTCGGCTGCGGGTCTTCGTCTTGGCGTCCAGCAAATGAGCCGGGATTGCTTGTTGGGCGGGAATCGCCACGTTCACTCCCGTTTCGTAAGTCGGTGCGAAACTGCCTGAGTGGGCGATCAGGGGCCAGCAGTTGATGGATACCGTGGGCCGAAGTCCCTCGGGAAAGACGGTTCTGTAGAAGTCTAAAGGACCTCTGGAAACGTCGTGCATGATCTGCCAGTCGACGTCGTCAGCTTCCGTGGGAGTGTTGCGGTTCAAGGTCTCGAGGGTGATCTCCTCCATTTCGTCGATGGTCAGGCCACAATCGATCTCCAGGAGTCGGAGAGAAGCGTAGAGCCGTTCCAGGTGCGCACGGAGTCGAAAAGGTTTCTGGTTGAAGGTGCGGGTCATTTCGAAGGCCATGTCGCCGAACATGAGAGAGGAGTCGAAAATGGAGACACGCGCTTCGCTTTCCGGTACAAATTCTCCGTTGAAGTAGACCGTCCTCGACATGATTTCTATTTTTACATCATAGGAAACGTAAAGAGTACAAGGTTTTCTCCCTCCATGGCTCTGCCGGGTTGGCGAAACCTTCCCCGGGGTGCTGCACGGGGAGCGAAGGAATAGTCAGCGTCGCTCGGGACAATTGGCTGAATAGCCCATCAGGTAGCGCAAGGTAGGCGAAAAGCCCCGGGCCTTCTCTTCCGGAATACACTTCCGGAAGTCGTTGAATGGCTTGATCCAGGAACGGCTGTAGTAACAAAGGACCGCTCTTCTTGGATGATCCGTTCGATTGGGTCCAGAGCGATGCCAGGTATTGGAGAGCCAGATTGCAACGGAGCCCGCTGGTGCGGTCAGAGCAACCTCTCCTTTCGCCGTACCCTCTACCCACTCGGGTTTTCGCCGTGAAAGGTGACTGCGCGGTACCACGCGCGTTGCCCCGTCGAGCCTGTAATCCTGGAGGACGAGAGCCGGACCGGGCCGGACAAACCGATCCAGGGACAGGCTGTGGAGTACCCTGTGGTGATCAACGGGAGAATCGGCAGAGTTCGTGAGCTGCACTTTGATGTGTTTTTCCCCCGCCTGGTCGGCACCGATGACCTTGCCGGAGGCGAGATGCTGCTTTACCTCTACGATTGACCGGGTCTCCTCGAAGAGGAGGCCAACGGCTTTTTTGCTCCATGACGACTAAGAAAAGCTAAGATTGGATGAAGGCAATGGTACGACCTAAGAACCTCCGTTTGGACCGATAACCGATCCGTCAGAAGGCTTTTGGGACTCTGCCGAGGCCAGGGGCTCTTTTGGAATCGAAAAACGTCCAGGTGGTCCTTCCTGCTCCGAGAAACCGATAGGCCCCCTTCACTCTTTCTCAGCCAAGGTGCCTGGCTGGATGAGGGGGACACATCCCGCTCCTGCTAACCGAGAAAGTAACCGAGGGGTTTCTTGTACAACGCCGCCAGGTGTGTGTCTCCTGGAGGTTACTGAGGAGATCTGGTAACCGGCCAGGTTTAGGCTTTGCAGTGACGAGATAGTAGGCCATAAGGTCGACCCTCTGCTAGACCTCATCACCTGTCGAACGATGCTGATCGATCCACGCCCCCCACAAGGGGAAAATCAATATCGCCAAAGCCATGCCCGCCACGGCGTTCGAGCTTGGTGGCGGCGGCGACCACGGTTGAGTGATCCAAATCAGGCCAGTGAGAGCCACTAAGGCCCAGAGCGCCCATCTACCGACCGCATCACGGGCTCTGTATGCCCGAACATACATCGCAATTGCCCCCAGGAACAGACCGCCTTCCAGAACTATCGTTGCTGGGATCGAGTTCCAGAGACCCAACCCGAACTTCGGTCCCCCAGGCCACAGCGGGAGGTCTGGCCGATGGGTAACGAAATCAAGTATCCAGTGACTCAGCACGACCGTAGCGACGAGTAGTGCCAGGCGGCGGCTCTTGCTCACGCCGTACATGACGGCCCCCGCAACGACCCCCCAGACGCCCGCCATGAGTAGGCTGTGGCTCCATGGGTAGTGCTCGAACGCCAGAGGCGTGAACGCCGTGTTGCCCGGGGCCACGGCCACCGTTTCCACACCGGCCAGAACCAGAAATGGCCACACAAATCGAGGCCGAAAGATGCGGCCACCAGGGCGGCCAGAGATGCTCTGGGCTCTACCACCTTCGCGGTAAGCGATACAGCCAGGTGCCCGACGAACATGATTCTGCTCCCTTCGACAGTCTAAAAGGGTTGTATCTGGATTGCGGTCGAGAAAGCAAGCTTCCTCCGAGGAGGACATTCTGCACGAACCGGTCAACAGCGGGGGGCACGGATCGTTGCGCGGTTACCTCTAAAGACTCTGGTGGACTGGTACACTCCCGTCTATGAGCGTCCCCAGGAGCGTCCGGTGGCTGATCTCAATTGGATGCGCCAGTGCAGGGCTTGCCCTGTTGAGGCTGTCCTACCAGGCTTGTGCGAACTGAGGGGGCCATCTATCCCTTCTGGTCCCCGGATAGTCGCTTTATCGGTTTTAATGCAGAGGGGAGGCTCAAAAAACTTAGGTAGAAGTCTCAGAACCTGAGGCCGCAAGCGGATTGGCCGAGGCCCATCCAGTGGAGACGAAGATCATGAGAGTCAGTGCCTTGACCAGTTCGCTGCCGCTCGATCTACCGGCAGCCATCGACCAGCTGGCTGAGTTGGGATTTGAGTGGATCGATGTCCCACCGGCAGCCGCTCGCGGGAGGGCACGACAAAGGTTGCATCGGAAAGGTTTGCGGGTGAGTTGTGTGGCCCTGGAGAGCGGGCAGCCCGGCGGACTGGATCTGGCCGGCTCCGACGACCAGCTGCGCTCACGGACGGTCAAGTATTTCCGCAACGCCATCGAGTCGGCGCACCAGCTGGGCACCCCGGTCAGCTACCTTACGCCACCCCTGGCGACGGACGGTGCCACCCGTCGCCGCTGGACCGACTCGGTTGTCCAACTCGCCGAGCACGCTGGCCGGCACTCCGTGCGTCTGTGCATCGAGCACTTCCCGGGGCGACTCTTGCCCAGTGTGAACAGCGCACTGGAGTTCCTGAAAGAGATCGGGCACCGTGACCTGGCACTGCTCCTGGACGTGGGACACTGTCTGATCAGCCGAGAGGATCCGGCCCAGGCGGTAACTGATGCCGGCAGGTGGCTGGGTTATGTCCATTTCGATGACAACGACGGCCAGGAAGATCGTCACTGGGCACTGCTCACCGGCCAACTGACCGAGGAGCAGATCAGCGGGACGATCCAGACCCTGAGCGCCTGCCGCTACAATAGCGGCCTGTGTCTGGAATTGAACCCCGAGATCGAGGATCCAGTCGGCAGTCTGCGACGGGGAAAGGCAGTGCTGGAGCTCAGAGAGCCGACTTCCACTTCAGGCTCAAAATAGTCAGGCGCTGCACTTGGCCTTCCCTTTATCTAAATCGGTTCCGGTCATCATCGGTTGTCAATATCCCGCTGAAGCGGTGTGCGAGCCCCGAATCAATTTGTTACCTGTGGTTCCCGTTTATTCGGTCCACCTTGGAAACATTGAACTTGCACGGATCGCAGGTCAACTTGGCCAGCATGTTTTTGACCCTACTCAAGGCCCTCCGGTCAACTCTCACCAATGTCGAAAGTTGAAGGTAAGAAGAACTTCAATACTCCTTGCTCGATATGCGGTTTCTCCGATATTCGATATTCAGGTTCTGCCCATGCCGTCCCATCCCTACTTTCCCCGTGCCTTGCGAATCGCTCGGGTCGCCGCCTCGGCACGAAAGTCAACGATCCGCCTGCCCCACTCCATCGTCTTTCCGGCGGGCGCTAACTCGATACCGTTGATGCGGAACTTGTTCGCCGCGATGCGCTGCTCCATGCGCACAGCCGTCGGGTCGACGGACAGGATCACCGCCGTCATCCCGAAGTCGTCGTGCAGTCCCTCGGACTCCTGGCGGATGCCGCGCTGCTCGAGCCACTTGCCTACATCTTCGAAGTTGTAGTATTCGGCGACGTAGTAGACGCGAGTCTTCCCGGCCCCCCACTTCTGATTGAGCTTCGCCGCGACCTCTTGGAGCCCGGTCTGGTTGCCGCCGCTATCGCCTAGGAGCGCGATGTGACGGAATCCGTGGGTCCGGAAGGATCGACAGATGTCGGTAACGAGCGCCTGATACGTCTCCTCGGTCACGCTGATCGTGCCCGGGTACTTCATGTGAAGCGTCGGAGGGTCAAAGTCACCCTCGGGGACGAACGCCACGATGGGAGCGACGAGCGCGTCGCCGAGCTTGCGAGCGATGGCGGCCGTCGTGGCTCGCAGGACGTAGTTGTGCTTGCCCGTCGCGAGGTAGGGTCCGTTCTGCTCGACCCCCCCGGTGGCGATGATGACGGTGTCCTTGCCGGCACGCATGGCGTCGCGAACTTCCATCCAGGTCATTTCCTCGATGAAGACCGTGTCGAGAATATCGATGGGCCGCGGCCCATCGGGATCGGGAGTCATCGGTTCCGGCTTGGAGCCCAAAAGGAACGAGACGACTACAAAGGCGACAAAGGCGAGTGGCTTGGACATCGGTTTCCTCCAAATGAATTGTTCAGTTGTCAGGCTTCGCTTACAATACCAAGATTCTACCTAGCCCACGGCGGCCCCCATAATTCCCTTGTTCGGCGGTTGAAAATTGTCGAGACTGGGTTGCCGTTTCACTGATGGCTTTTATTCCGGCGCCCGCCCGCCGCGGAAGAAGATCCCCACGTAGTCCTCCGGATTGACATCGGCGAAGGCGACGTCGGCCTGCAGCGTGTAGCCTTCCCCTTCCTTGGTAATCGTCCAGCCCGGGTTCACTTCGTGTAGGACCATCTGGTAAAGTCGCTTTTCGGGCGCCGCCACCACGGATTCGAACCCATCTTCCTGAACTGTCAGAAGCTCGAAAACGCGCGAGGATATCCGCGAGGGCTAGGGTCATACGCGGAACCGCGGTGGATTGACCCGAGATGCCCGGAAACCGGCCGTGAGAAGCGGAGCTGAAGGAGGGCACAGTGCAGGCCAAGGGCGGGCTGTTTCCGTGGCATGATGAGAGCCTCAGGGAGCTGTTTGTCCTTAACACTGTCAACAACACCAAGTTTCACAGGAACAGAATCACATCGATAGACCGTCTTTCGAGTCAGATCGCCGCCCCACGCGAAATAGTCGAATGCCCCGGGGCTACGACCACTGGTTGACCTACGTGGACTGATTTTTGGACAGGCGAGGCTCTAGCTGCATTAGAAGCTGTGTACGTCAAAGCCGCTTAACCTAGCGCTCCCGGGCGGCCAGGCGATAGTTGATCTTGTAGGGACCCGCCTGTTGTGCCCGGATGGCAGTGCGGACCGTGTTGGATACTCCTCCACTGCTCTTCGCAAGCAGGTTCACGCTTCCGTCGGCGAATCGGATGCTCTCGGAGTCAATCGTGAAGTCGATGAGAACAGACTCCGTCGTGCCTTCGATGCGGAGAACGACTTCGGCCTTCTGCCCGGCCTTCAGAACGGGAGGCGGGATCTGCTCGGGGATGATCTTGATGAGGACGACGTCGGTCGGAGGAGGAGACCCGGGTCAACCTTGGCGATGCGGCTAGAGTAGAAGGCGAACTCGCGGTACGGCCGAATTTCAGGTTGTGGTATGTTGGCCGCGTTTTTCGAGGGCTCGATGGACCATAAGCGGCTTTCCCGCAACGCCTACGAGATCGCGGAAGGGGAGAACTATACCCCCTACATCAGCGAGCCTTTGTCCCAGTTCACGGTCAAGGCGGTGCTCTCCGGCGTGCTGCTGGGGATGTTGTTCGGGGCTGCCAACACCTACCTGGGGTTGAAGACCGGCCTGACGATCAGCACCTCGATCCCCGTGGCCGTGCTGTCCGTCGTCGCCTTTCGCATAATCGGTGCCCTCGGTCTCAAGCACAATATCCTGGAGCTGAACATATCTCAGACAGTCGGCTCGGCCAGCTCCTCGGTCGCCTCGGGCGTGCTGTTCACGATTCCCGCGCTCTTCATCTGGGGCATGCCACCGGACTGGCGGCAAATGACGCTGCTGGCGATGGCCGGCGGGCTGATCGGCGTGCTGTGCATGATCCCGCTGCGGCGCTACCTGATCGTGCGCGAGCATGGAAAGCTGCCCTACCCCGAGGGAATGGCCTGTGCAGAGGTGCTGGTGGCGGCAGAGCAGGGTGGCAGGCAGGCGGCGAACGTGTTGCGCGGGCTTGGTTTCGGCATGCTGGCCAAGCAGCTGACAAGTGGGCTCAAGCTGATCCCCGGCAAGTTCCACGTCGCCTTGCCCTGGAAGGGGCATCTAGCGGTCGGCGTCTCGCCGGCGTTGATCGGCGTAGGCTACATCCTGGGCATTCGCATCGCCACGGTGATGGTCGCCGGCAGCGCGTTGTCTGCGCTCGTCATCGTCCCTGCGATCTACCTCTGGGGAATGGACTTCTCCACGCCCTTCTACCCCGAGACCGAGCACTTGATCCGCAACATGTCTTCCGGTGCCCTGCGTGACCGCTACGTGCGCTACATCGGCGCCGGAGCGGTGGCTACCGGCGGGATCATCACGCTAATCCGCTCGATCCCGACGATGGTCGAGTCGTTCAAGCTGGGGCTGGGCCAGCTCCAGACCGGCGCGGCGGCGGCGCTGAAGAGGACCGACCGAGACCTGTCGTTCCGGACGGCGCTGCTGATCCTGTTCGGGATCCTCGTCGTGCTGGCCGGCGTTCCCGGAATTCTGGGCTACATCGACTCGATCGTGGTGCGCGGTCTAGCCGCGCTGTTGATCGCGATCTTCGCCTTCTTCTTCGTCACTGTCTCCTCGCGCATCGTGGGACTGGTTGGCGTGACCTCTAACCCGACGTCCGGGATGACGATCGCCACGCTGCTGGCGACCTCGGCGATCTTCTGGGCTGCCGGCTGGACCGACACACTGGGCAAGGCGACCGCGCTGATGGTCGGCACCGCGGTCTGCATCGCCGCCTCGATCGCCGGCGACACTTCGCAGGATCTCAAGACCGGCTTCGTGCTGGGGGCCACGCCGCGGCTGCAGCAGATCGCCGAGTTGATCGGCGTCGTCACCTCGGCCGGTGTCGTTTGTTACGTGATCCAGACGCTGCACCGCAGCGTTGAGGGCGGGCTCGGAGGTCAGGAGCTCCCCGCACCCCAGGGCGTGCTGATGGGCCTGATCATCGACGGCGTTCTGGACCAGAAGCTGCCCTGGTCGCTGATCTTCATCGGCGTCGGCATTGCACTGGTCGCCACTGTGTCCCGCCTGCCCGTGCTGCCATTCGCGGTCGGCGTCTACCTGCCGCTGTCAACGATGGCGGCCGTGTTCGTGGGCGGCCTGACCCGCTGGACTTTGACGCGAAACCAGGACGACGAAACGGCCGATCGCCAGCGCGAGCAGGGCGTGCTCCTCGGGTCCGGCTTCGTAGGCGGCGAAGGCCTGACCGGCGTCGTGCTGGCGATCTGGGTCGTCGCCCACGGAGGCCGGACGATCACCGGCTTTCCACTGGTGTTGGGAACGGTCGGCGACACACTGCTTGCCGCGGCGGCCATCGGGGGCATCGTCTGGCTGCTCTGGTTCTACGCGCGCACCGCGGCGCGCGGCGCGCAAGGATGAGTAGGAAAGGGGCAGTCTAGGTTGTCCGCTATTGGGCTCGGAAGATTTCGCCACAGGCTTGGAGGCAGAACTCGGAGCCACTGGTTGACACCGACGAACTTTAGTACTCTTGCGACACGTTCTCTCCGCGTAAAGCTCTCTTGACCAGGTAAAAGCCTGACGGCCCGGCGCGGATGAAGTTCCTGGCCCGGCTCCCGGCGTGTCCATCCGCAACCTGAGGTCGCAATCGTCGCTCCGTCGCGGTCCGGATCTCCGATCGAACATGGAATGAGCACGGGGCACGAGCGAAGCTAGGAGACAAGATCCGTGCTCTTGAACTGCTCGGTCGTCACCTTAGCCTGTGGGACAAGAAGGGTCCTCACGTAGACATCGAGATTCTTGAAGGCCCGGAGTTAGCCCGCTCACTGGCGGAAAAGTTCGAGCGAATTGTTGAAGCCAGGGCTCACCCTCTCCCACCAGAGAAACCGACGAGGCCCGCCAACTCCGCCCCAGGTCGGTCAACCGCCCCAGGCTGCTTCCCACACCCCCCTGCGACGGACAAAATAGACGCAGATAGCGACATCGAAGGTTGCACAGAACACCTAGTGCAGGACAGTGGGGAAGGCAACGGAAATGCCCTCTATCTTGGCTGGAGTTGGCTGGAATGGGGTGGAGTGGGGTTGGCGCGGTTACAATTTTGGTTACAAAACGCCGATTTTGGGCTTGTGGGGAAGAAGGCTATCTTCGTAAGTTGTTGATTCTAAAGTTCCCAGGGTGGGACTCGAACCCACGCGGGCCTAAGGTCCCCAGGATTTCCCTGGGACTGTGCGAGTTGCACCGTGTGGCCGGGAAGGTGGTTTACCGGGAGTCCTTCGGCCCCGGAGATTATGCCTTACTGTCTTCTCACGCCCCGGGTCCGCTGGCCGTCTCCTTCGACCTCCGACCGGGTCTCCTGGTACCGACGAATGGTCTCGAGCCGGCCGGAACTGTTGGGAGCCTGCACCTGGAATTCCGTACTCACTTCACCCCCTTCGCCCTGCCTTGAGGATGAGACGATCCTCTCCAGCAACTGCATTCGCCCGTTGCCCTGGTTCCGGACTTCCACATCCTGGACCATCTGGACAACGCCATCCGGGTCGCCCGTCTGGGTCAAGCTCACCCGTTCGGAAAGCTGTAGTTTTCCTTCCGGGTTCAGGCTCCGGGTCTCAATCGTACGCCGCAGGCCGCCGCCTTTGCTCGCCCACTCCCGGCTGAAGACCACGGCGCTGAGTACCATGCGCCGGTTGCCGTCGGCTCGATACACTTCTTCCTCCGTTCGGACTTCTTCCCCGACGGTCCGGGTGACGGCAGTCCGCTGCTCAAGGGCTTTCCAATCGCGATTGATGTCGATGGTGTAGTGGACCAGCTCGAAGTCGACCGTGCCGTCTGACTGGCGGCGCTCTCTCTGAACGAACTGCTCGACGGGCAGCAGGCGGGAGGAGCTTCCACGCGGCATAGGGTAGACGACCGTACCGCCATAGGGGGTGTGTCCGCCACCATTCGGCGCTTCTACCCCGCATGGAGACGCCCTCTGCACTTCGAATTCGTTTTCCCCCTTCAAGACGACTCTCTGGGTTTCCTCGACCTGGACCTGCAGGCGACCATTCACATCCGGCTGAGAGATCTTCCTGGTCGACTCTTCGCTGCCGTCTTCTCGGACATGCCGGGTCTCGTCAGTCAGGCGCACCAGGTGCCGCCGGCCGTATCCGTCATCGCGATACGCCCGGATTACGGTTCGGGTTGTCCGGGGGTCGACCTGAACGGTCTCCTCCTCCAAGTAGACCTCGGGGGCGTCCGCCAGTTCAGGGGGATAGGTCTCCAGCCTGTGGAGACGATAGGCAGAGAACCGCATGCCTTCCAGAGAAGGCCGGTTCCCCAGCCACTCGTCACTGACGCGGTAGCTCTTCTCTGCCTCCTCTTCCTGCTTGCTCTGTGGTGAGGAGGCCACGACTCCGGGGACATGCATCAGGGAGAGCAAACATACCGACGGACCAACAGTTCGGATCATCATTTGTGGCAAATCTGGAACCGTGACCAGTTTCCTTGAGTTAGGGTTCTTGGCTCTGTGCCTATGGAATTCTAAAGCAAAGCGCCGAAAAAGTTTCATCCTCGCCTGAACTTGCGAAAGGCGAAGGGAAAGATGGGAGTACATTGCTTCTCAGGTTGAATCCGAGTGACCAGCCCCGTGTTCGTGCATTCGTGATGAGAGATCCGGCAGATTGGTCTGCCTCCTGGTCTTGGGTTGGCTTGAGTTGGCTGGAATGGGGTGGAGTAGGGTTGGCGCGGTTACAATTTTGGTTACAAAACGCTGATTTTGGGCTTGCGAGGAAGACGGCTATCTTCGTAAGTTGTTTGCCCTTCCCGAGAGATGGGTAACACTTCATTCCGGAGACATGGGTGACACTTTCTCCCATTTGCGGGGGAAAGTGGTTATGCCATGGAAGGAGTGTCACATCGTGGAAG
This sequence comes from Acidobacteriota bacterium, assembly GCA_965248635.1. Lineage (GTDB taxonomy): Bacteria > Acidobacteriota > UBA6911 > RPQK01 > CBDAPI01 > CBDAPI01. The sequence goes on from OZ252114.1 coordinate 4,387,388, forward strand.
AGCGACTTCGATTCATTGCCCGGCTATTGGACGGAGAGAAGATGGCTGGACTATGCCGTGAGTTCGGGATCTCTCGCAAGACGGGCTACAAGATCTACAACCGCTACAAGGATTGCGGGATCGATGGGCTAACGGACCGCAGTCGGCGTCCGTATCGTCACGCTAATCAGCTTCCGATGCAGATCGAGAAGCTCATCGTGAATCTCAAGAAGGAGTTTCCGCACTGGGGAGCTCCCAAGATCCGAGAACGACTTCGACGGGTGTTTCCCGACGTCCACCGTCCCGCCATCAGTACAGTGCATGCCGTGCTGGATCGAAACGGCTTGGTGAAGCGCAGGAAGAGGCGAAGATACAAAGCTCAGGGAACAGCGCTGTCGCGAGCGACAGCGCCCAACAAGCTGTGGTGTGCCGACTACAAGGGCGAGTTCATGCTGACTGATCGCAGGTATTGTTATCCGCTGACGGTTACGGATTATGCCAGCCGCTATCTGATTACCTGTGATGCCCTCTCAACGACCAAGGAAGTCTATGCCTTCAGCGTTTTTGAGCGAGCTTTCAAGGACTTCGGATTACCTAGCGCGATCCGCACCGACAACGGGATCCCCTTTGCCTGTGGCAATGCTCTGTATGGTCTGAGCAAGCTTTCGGTGTGGTGGCTGCGGCTGGGCATCAACATTGAGCGGATCAAGCCTGGCCATCCCGAGCAGAATGGTCGGCATGAGCGCATGCATCTGACTTTGAAAAACGAGGCGACCAGGCCCGCTGCGGACAACTTTCTGCAGCAGCAGGCCCGCTTTGACGACTTTATCAACTACTTTCAACCGGCAACGACCGCACCAGGCTTTGCAGATGAGGGTGCCGGCCGATCTCTAGACCAAATCGACCACACCCTACACAGGACTGGCAGAGCTCAGCTACCCAATGCATGACCGCGCTGTTACAGTCACTCAATGTGGACGGGTCTGCTACAACCGTCAGAAGATCAATCTCAGTCGAGCATTTGCCGGTCAGACAGTGGGAGTTAAGCAGGTCGCTGACAAGGTCTGGCTGGTCAGCTTCATGCAATTTGACCTGGGCTACTTCGATCTGGAGACGTGCAGACTGGAACCGATCGAGAACCCCTTTGCTGCAAAAGTGTTACCTATGTGTCCGGAATGGACCGTTGATGACTGGCACGCCCGGCAGGATTCGAACCTGCGACCTACGGATTCGAAGTCCCAAGCTCAAGGGCGTGATTCGTTACGAAACGTTTATAAACAAACGGGTTAGACCGGGTTCTCCGTCAAACCAAAATGTGAATCGTGACGAATCGTTTAGCTTTGGAGCGGGTGACAAACGGGTGACAACTTTGGACGACCCTCTGGCAGACCTGTCAATCCCTCATGCTGGTACCCTGACCCATCGGAGACAAGGCGACCGAGTACGACTACGGGCAGTTCACATCATGTGAAACGTTGGCTCCGCGATCGATCAGTGTCTGCAGGTTTGCACAATCGCCGGTGTTCAACGGGTTGGAACTCAAGTCTATGAAATCCCCTGCGCCCAGACCTGGATTGGCGACAAGGGGAGCAATATCATTGATGGAGTTGAGGTGTAACTCAAGCTCCCTCAGTCGAGTCAGTCCCGCCAGAGCCGTGAGGTCGCTGATGGCGTTCTCGTGCAGACTAAGTCCCCTCAGTCGAGTCAGTCCCCCCAGGGGACTAATGTCGCTGATGGCTTTGCCCATGAGAATTAGGCGCGTCAGCTGCGTCAACCCCTCCAGAGGACCAATATCACTGATGGAGTTGAGGTGTAACTCAAGCTCCGTCAGCTGCGTCAATCCTCCCAGAGGAGTGATGTCGCTGATGGCGTTCTCGTGCAGACTAAGTCCCCTCAGTCGAGTCAGTCCCGCCAGAGCCGTGAGGTTGCTGATGGAGTTGTGGTGTAGATCCAGTAGAATGAGCTGGGTCAATCCCGCCAGAGGAGTGATGTCGCTAATGGAGTCTCCAACGAGCCCAAGTAACCTCAGTCGAGTCAATCCCGCCAGGGGACTAATGTCGCTTATGAGGTTGTCCTCCACAACAAGAAACGTGAGGTTTTTCAAGCCCTCCAGGGGACCAATGTCGCTGATGGAGTTGCCCATGAGAATTAGGAGCGTCAGCTCCCTCAACCCCTCCAGAGGACCAATATCACTGATGGGGTTGCCATCTAGCGTAAGTAGCGTCAGGTTTGAGAGTGACTCAAGACCGTTTAAACTCTGAATGTTTCGGGAAGAGGCATCCAAAAGAGTGAGTGTTTGAGCAAGGGCCACGGTCAACGGATCGGCTGGCCCGATCCCGAGTTGATCCCTTACAGCCGCCTCCAAGTTAGGATCTTCGAACTCAGGGACACTGGGTTGAGAGTCTGTTTCCGTCACGGTGCCGATAAGCGGAAGGTCGGCCTGGCACCCTGCCGGGGTGGCAGGATCACAGGTCAGGTCGCAAGTCACGCCATTAGGGCACTGGGCGGTACAGATTCCCGGTGCCGAGCAGCTCACGGTACATCCTGTTTCATTTAAAAAATCGGACTCGAACTCGTCGGGAGCAACGGCTGAGAATGCGTTCCCATTCTGAGTGACCGATAGCGATACCTCCACTACCCCCTCATCATCCTCGAAGTCTTTTAAAGTGACTTTCCAAGTGCCGCTGACGTCGGTAGGAGAGGTGGGAGTTTGGTCTGGCAGGATCTCCACTTCCAAAGTTCCAAACTCGACGTCCCCGTCGTCACGCACACCCGCAAACAAGCCGGTCCCAACACGGGACTCTCCCTCGGCACTCCACCAGGACCCACTGATGATGCCAGCGCCATCCAATGGCAAGATTCCAGCGAATTGAAAGTTAATGAACCAGTGCTCCTCCCAGGTGCTGTTTAACGGGTCATTACAGGTCATCGATTGCAATTGATCAAAAATAACCGTCCCTTCCACCCGAGCACTCGAAGCGGGCTGACCGGGTGGTGGGTTGATCGCGTCCGGATCGTAGCGGCCGATCACTTCCACAATGGAGATCTGGCCCTCACCTAACGCATTCTCAGCGATCAGAACCGCTTCATTCCCCAGGGAGCTGCCCGGCGGAAGAAGAGTGATATCCGGAATTACCACACTGCTCTCTGCAAGCCACAGAGTCATCAAGCCCGTCGAGGGAACCAGCAGCTTGATCTGACTGGCTTCCCGCTCTTCCTCGGGGAAGAAGAACGTCTCGATCACCAGCAGATGAAAGGCATCAGGACAACTTATGCCCGATCGATAGAATCCCAGCAGCTGGCCCGGCTCCGAGAGTCCCTCGGCAATCGTGCGGACCTCTCCCGTCAGCCGGTCAATCTCCAGGACCTCTCCCGTCGAAGCCTGGGAGATGTACACATTCCCAATACACCGATCCACCGCAATCCCCGTCGGGGTCAACCCGGCCGCAAGCTGCCTGCCTCCTGATGGAATCTCCACCTCTACAAGCCCTGCACCCGTCAGTCCCTGGTTGAGTTGCGAAGCCGCTACCACCGATACCTGATCCGCCTCCGCCACCAGCAGATCTCCACTCACCGGATCGATAACCAGGGAGTTGGGTCCGTTCAGACCCGTTGCCACCTCCAGGGGGTCGCCGGTCTCGGGATCCAGCCTTCGAATGCTCCCCGAGGTGCGCCCCGCCAGCAGCAAGTACTCCTTCCCGTCCACTGCCAGGTAAGAGATCATCTTCGGTATGTCGTCATTGAACAGAGCCACCGACTGCGGCGGGTCATCCGTCACATCAAAAATCGTTGACTGCTCGCTTCCCTGCACACTCTTGGTGGCTGCCCCGGCCGGAACGGCAACTGCCGAAAGCTCCGATGTGTAGAGTCGATCCAATCCCGCCAGGTAAGCCACCGACTGCACCACACCCAGTCCCCCAACCAGCAGCGTCTTGGTCTGTACATCCACACTGGCTCCAGCCGTCTGGTTGTCCGCCATGGCCATGATCGTCACCGGCAGTGGCATCGGAACGACCGCCGGGGACGTGTACAGTCCCGTCCCGCTGATCATTCCTGCCTCGACACTTCCTCCCGGTTGTCCATTGACCCCCCACATCGGGACCGTCATCGATCCCTCCAGCTCGAACTGCTGCACCTGTGCAGGAGCCAGTACCGCCAGCGGCGGTGTGACTCCAATCTGTTCAATCCCCATATCCGGCTCGAAACTCTCCGGCACCGGCTGCGGCGGGACATTGGCAAAGACCGTAGCACTCCCGAAGATGGCCGTCAGGTACACCGGGACATCACTCTCGATCCACAGCATCCCTCCGTTCTGTCCGGCCGCGCCCGGAATCAGGTCCGTCAGCGGAGCACTGATTCTCTCTCGCGGCTGCAGCGTCGTCGTAAACGTCCCCAGTATCTCGCCTTCCTTGGTCAGGGCCACCACTCTCACATTGGCTGCCAGCGCCCCCGCATTGAGGATCGCCAGTCCCGTAAAGAACGGTGCAGCCGTCCCCAGGTGCGAGATCAGTGCTCTTCGGCTTCCTTCCCTCACACTCGACACCGAGGCAATCGTTCCCAGGGACGGAATCGAGTAGGAGATCGATCCATTGATTGCCTGTGAGGTCGATTCCACCTTCAGCCAGCCTTCCAGTGTTGTCTTGCCACTGAATCCGAAGATCTCCTCCAGATCGGCTCTGGTGATCTCTCCCGGGTCCAGGGTCACCACCACCGGGTTGTTCTGGACTTCATCGGCATAGATGTCTCCATTTTCCCGAAAGGCCGTCATGGTCACGATGGCGGCCTCTTCTGAGAAGTTTCCGATGATGGCTTCGGTGGTGAAGATGCCGAGCACGGCCAGTTGCGGGAAAAACAGGGTAGTGAGGAGTTCACTGGCAGGACGGGCATTGAGTCCCAGGAGGTCTTCTCCCTCCTTGCCCACCAGTTCAAAGCCAGCAATCTCCACATTGGAGTCGGCGATCAGGTAGGCTTCCGAAGCAATCTCACCGGCGGCTTCCACACCCTCAAAGAACTCCTCCAAATTCAACTCCACGATCCCTTTGGCGGCAATCTCCAGGCTCCTGGTCTTGACCGACTCCGGGGTGACCAGAGACAGCTCAACCGAGGCGGTACCCGGTCCATTCGGATTGAGAAGGAACGCTGTAGTCGAAAACCCTTGATCGACTCGCACGTCCTGAAAGATCAGGCGTGAGTCTGGAACCGGCAGGTCGGCTCCATCCAGAAAGGAGATGTCGAAATCCAGAATCTGAAAGAACCCGGTCAGGTCATCGGCCTCACTGGTCGCTTCAACCCAGCCGATGGCTTCCGGATCCATGCCGGACCCGAAGATGCCGATGGTCACTTCAGCAAACTGCTGGCCCGGTGGGATATCGAAGGAAGCCGGATTGGTGAAGGCTCCCTGGGGCTGCGGTCCTGCCTCGCTATCCGAGGTCGAGGAGGCGCCTTCTCCGGCCAGTACCTGTCCGTTGACCCCGTAGGCGGTGAAGATCACCGTCGCGATCTCGTCACCGGGGTTGACGATGGCGATTCCGATCAGGTCTTCGGGGGCGAAGGAGAGACGCGGGAAGATCAGGGTACTGGAGGCTTCGAGACTGGTACCCAGCACTACCCAGAAGCCGACCAGAGAGAGCAGTACGACACTTCATTGGAGTTCCTTCCGGGGGCCAAGGTTTGGCTAAGCTTTATATGCCAAAGCTGCTTCGATGTAAAGACCGACCGCCTTCCCAGCCCCTACACTACATACATTCGAGGACAGTAATAGTCCCGAATGAAATCTTGTGTGCAGCGCCAACACCCGATTGTGGGTGAAAGGGGAGACCGGGTGTAGTATCCAGCCCCCCACCCAGTTCAAAGGGGTAGGAATCAGGCAGTTGAAAAGCTGGAAACCCATCTCTTAGTCGAGGAAAACGAACAGAGTGAATCCCTAGGACTCTCCCCACTTCGTCTCTTCATTAAGTCTCTCTCCTTCAGCAACTTACCGGCCGATTCGATAGAATGGAACTGTCGAGATTGCACGAAAGAAAACAGGCCAGAGGGGCGGTCAATACGGCAAACAAAACGCTGTGATACATGGCGGCTACATGCGCCTCTACGAACCTGATCAACGCACCCGTGAGGCCAAGATCGTGATTCCCTTTGAAGCTGGCCTACTCGGCGCCATCGGCGGAGCAAAAATAGACCACAGAGCGGCGTGAGAAGCCGCTTGGGCCGAGCCCGCGTAGTAGAATTTGGGTTGGACAAACAAATCCAGAACGCTCATGACAAAAGCAAATTTGGGATCCCCCGTGGCAAATGTTAGATCTTACGAGCCAGCCCACATCTGCGGAGCCGAAGCCAAAAGCTCGAAACGCCCCTGTCGCCGCCCAGCCGGTTGGGGAACAGACCATGTTGGGCAGGGTCGTTGCAAGCTACATGGGGGTGTTTCTGGGACTTTGAAACACGGTTTGTATTCGAAGGTCAAATGGAACACGCTGGGGGACAAAATCCAGAAGCTAAAGGGAGCAGAATCTCTGGATCTCGGCGAAGAGTTAGTCCTCGCACGAGCCCTTCTTCTTGACTACCTAGACCGAGCCGGGGATGGACCAGAGTTGGATTCGATCAAGAGTCTAATCGATCTGATTGTCAAAACCGTCGGTCAATCCCACCGAATTCGACAACTCGGTGGCATTTCGAAGATGGTATATGGTCGGGTGTTGGAAGAGATGGCCAAGGTTGTAGTTGAGCACGTTAGGATCTGTCCAAATTGTGGGCATGACGCGACAATTGAAACCCTCAGAAGAATCGAGGCAGGGTGGGGCATCATTGCCGTTGATGCGTTTGACCCCGTCGCATCGGGACGTACTCGACCAAGACGGTCTGCCTAACACAAGAATCTTTTCACTTCCGCTGCCCAACGACAAACCGCTCAGCTGATCGCCTTGGAAAGACGGCGAGGACTCGATCGAGTGGTTCACCAACCAGCCAGCACAGAGGGCGCGACGAGGACCCGTAAGCCATTGACGCGGCAGGGTTAGGTCAATCGAACCCCTTGCCAAGCGGAGACCGGGGGGCAGACCAAGGTATTGGCCGATTATTGTGCCGCCTTAGCCCGGATTATGCAAGAACCGTAGTCCGGTGTTGAAAAACGACTCGAGAAGTGGCCCAACTCGGAAGCGGGCAGGTGTGACAGGCGGATTTGCGAAGAATATGGGTTGGCGAGGCGTTTGAGTGGTTTGGGGAGTGAATTTCAGACAGATCTGGGCCTGGATGAGTGTCGGAAGCGGTTTTCCGGGGGAGCTGGGAAAAGCTAACTGGAGTTCAGGCGACTCAAGACGAGGTGGAAGAGGGGTTGTTCGGGGAAGGCTGAGGAAAGATGGACCCAGATGCGTCGAGTGGTTTGTCGGATCCGGGCCCCAATCTTGAGGACCCGACGACGTAAGGTTTCGATTTCGAGCTTGTGCCAGGGGGTTCCGTGCAGATAGTCGCGCAGGCGCACGAACATCTGGTAAGCCAGTGCATGCAGGAGGAGTCGAAACTGATTGGCCAGGAATCGATGACAGCTGAGTCGGTCCATGCTCAGATGATTCTTGAAGGCCTTGATGAAGTTCTCGGTCTGCCCTCGGTTTGTGTAGTGGTCATAAAGTGATTGGGAGCAGAGATCGTCCCGGTTGGTGACTACAAAGCGACGGTTGATCCCACGCTGATCGACCTCCACTTTGACAATGACGCGACGGGATCGATCCCAGCTGTGGGCTCGATAAAGAAACTCGTCAAACTGACGCTGTTTTTCCTCCAGCTCAACGAACCTCAGCCGAGTCGAATCCAGCAGCGGCTCGACCACTCGCTGCAGGCGAGGGTTTCGACTTAACCCAATGACATATTGGAGTTTATTCTCTTCACCTTCACAGAACTCGTAGAGCCGAGGCGTGGCAAAGCCGCTGTCGGCCCGAATCTCAATCTCGACATCCGTCCCCACTCCTTGTCGGATGGCCTCCACGACGCGCTTCAAAACGGGCACGATGTGAGAGGCAGCCCCCTTGTTGCCAGGTCTCAACATGGCACACACCAGGTCTCCCGTGGCGGCATCGAAGATCAGCAAAGGATGCAGAATGTGGTTTCGGTAATACCCGTGGTAGAAGGAGAACTCCTGTTGGCCGTGAGTGTGGTCATCGGTACTGTCCAGATCCAGGATGATCTTGCTGGGGCGTCTCTTCTTCAGGGAGCGCACATAACGGCCTAGCAGCCACCGGCTCAGACGCATCAGATCCTTCTTGGTGACGGAGTTCTCCAAACGGGAGAAAGTCGGCTGGGTGGCCAAGTCGGGATCGCTCTCGGGCAACTGATCACAGACTGTCTTGAGCATCGGATCCGAGCGCAGCGTATCGGCGTCGTTACAGTCTTCGTAGCCGGCCACGATCTGCAAGACTCGTTGTCGGATCAACTTCAACAGGTCATGACGAATGTAGCGTTGGTCTCGACTTTCCGAAATACAGGAACTGAAGCCCTCGCACAATCGATGTTGACGATCCAGCGATCCAAACAACAACCATCCTGCGTCGGAAGTGAGGCTCCCCCCATCAAAACGAGCCGTGATGTTTCTGTGGCTATGAAATGGCAGGGTATTCTGGCAGACTGTTTTTGACATTGCCGTAGCTCCTGTTTAGGGTCTTTGTTTCTCTAAACCCTTTTATATCAGAGAGCTACGGCCTTTTTTCTGGGCCCAAATCTCACTTGAATTTAGATCTCCTGCATAATCCGGGTTAGTGGAAGTTCTCCACCAGCATGATGTCTGAGGTACTCGTCGTTGGGTAAGAGGAGTAGTAGATCCAGTTCTCATCGGGAGCCACACCGAGACTTCCGAGTCGCACGGGACTCTCTTGTCGAAACACCTCGGTCTCCGTGCCGTCTTTCAGATCCAGAGAGTGGATCGAGAACCCTTTTCTCCCTTCATTCTTTCCATAATAAAATCGATCCTTTCCGAGATCGCGAGTAAGCCCCCCTTCGGGAATTCCTCCCAGAATCCTCTCTTCTTCTCCACCCGCAACAGCTCGTTGCCAAAGGTCCCCTGGAGGTCTCCAACAGTAAAGGTATTTCCCATCCGCCGATGAATGGGGATTGCTGCCCCCATTCTGGGTTATCTGGATTGCGTCTTCCTCTTCCTCTCCTCCCTCTGCGAGCACTCTCCACACCTGCGGTTCTCCACTGCGGCCGGAGGTGAAATAGATCCATTTATCGTCGTGAGACCAAGTATAATGACCGCTATCCGCGGCAGGATGATTGGTCAGACGTGTCGGCGCCCGTCCTTCGAGATCCACCTTGAAGACATCCGTGTTTCCTTCGACGTTGGAGCCGAAAGCGATCCACCGGCCGTCGGAGGACCAGACAGGCCAGCCACTGATTCCCAGGGATGGGCTCAAGTGCCGGAGACCCGAGCCGTCCGCATTGGCCCTCCAGATTGAAAGAGTACCCTTCCTCGTCGATGCAAATACGATCTTTCGGCCATCTGGAGATACTCTGGCTTGAGAATCTGAGATGCTCGGATTCGTGTAGATGATTCGCTCCGGATCACGCTCTTCTTTCCCGTTTGGACCCGGGATGCGCCATATCTCTGCTCCTTCGCTACGACGTTCGACAAACACCAGGCGATCCTTCCGGATACAGGGAAGCCCCGCTGCCCTCCCCACACCGGCCAGCGCCTCTGGCGTAACGCCTTCGACGCCTATCCGATAAAGACGAGTCAACGGCCCCAGTCCCCACTCCCCTGCCAGCCCAAAAACGATCTCCTCGCCGTTCGGTGTCCATGTTGGGGACGAGATCTGTCCGCGCTCCTCAAAGGTCAACCGCCGAGCTTCAGACCCGTCCAGCGACTGGATCCAGAGGTCACAATTGATAGCGGCTTCCCCCGTCCGGGCAAACACCACCTCGCTTCCATTCGGTGAAAACGACGGGTAGCTGTCGCCTCGGAAGGTCTCCGGGGGATTTGTCAGGATTCTCTTCTCCGCGGTCTCAGGGGAAATCAGCACAATTCGGGACCTGCGGCCGTTCTCCATCTGCTCCGCCACCGCTAACCATTGACCGTCCCGCGACCAAGAGAGTCCAGAGAAAAAGGTGGGTGATATCTCAAGGTCGATTACCTTCCGTTCCGACCCGCCGAAGGGGGCGGGCATCGTGTAGAGCGTCGCCTTCTCCTCGGTCCACCGAAGAAAGGCGAACTGAGTACCGTCCCCTGACCAAACCGGGAATCCGTCCAACCCCGGGCTGTTGGGTAGCCGATGTGGGGTGGTGCCCTCGCCGATTGGTTGTACGAAAATGTCCCAGTTGCCTGGTGCCACTCTGGCCGCGTAGACCACTTGCTCGCCGTCCGGGGAAAGCTGCGGCCAACCCTTGAGCTGACCGTCGGTGGTCAAGGGCCGAATCCGTATGGGTCCTTTCGGAGAAGCGGGCCAGTAGAAGACCCACACAGCTACTGCAAGCGCCAGCCCTGCCAGGGATGCAGCGATCCACGCCGTCTTGCGCCAGGGCCGTGTGGGTCTCCATCGAACCGCCGGGTAGGTTGAGGACTCTCCCGAGATCGTATCCCTTTGCACCCGCTTCAGGTCCACCAGTGCGTCTTTTGCTGACTGGTAACGAGACTCCGGATCCTTCTCCAGGCATTTGTGAATGATGTGGGCCAGTTCATCCGGCAGTTCCGGATTGACACGAATCGGGGAGGTCGGGGTCTTGTGCAGAATCGCATCCACCGTTTCGGCTGAAGTGTCCCCTCGAAAGGGCAGGTTCCTGGTTCCCATTTCGTACAGAACGATGCCCAGAGAGAACAGATCCGTGCGGGCGTCCAGTGGTCTTCCCAGAGCCTGTTCCGGGGACATGAAGGAGACCGTCCCCATGGCCGTACCAGGACTGGTCAGGGTGTCCGATTTCCTAGTGGATGCCTCCGAGTCAGTTGCCCCCTGTGTTTCCCCCGTGAGCTTGGCCAGACCGAAGTCCAGCACCTTGGCATCGCCCCGGTCGGTGATGAAGATATTGGCTGGCTTGATATCCCTGTGGATGATGCCTTGCGAATGGGCAGCATCCAGAGCATCGGACACCTGGATTCCGATCTCCAGGATCCTGTCGGCGGAGAGAGCCTTCCCTCCTATAACCTGCTTCAGAGTCCGACCCTTCAGGTACTCCATGGCAATGAAGGGTTGGCCTTCGTGTTCTCCGATGTCGTGGATCACGCAGATGTGGGGATGGCTCAGGGCAGAGGCTGCCCTGGCTTCACGGCGAAAACGTTCTCGGGCATGGTTGTCGTCGAAGTATTTCTCGGACAGGACCTTGACGGCCACCTGGCGGCCCAGGCGGGTGTCTTCGGCCTGGTAGACCACACCCATACCACCTCCCCCGAGTTTCTCTTTGATTCGGTAATGGGAGATGGTCTGGCCGATGATGGACATCCGGAGTTTCCTCGACATGACTAAGGGATTGCCCCCATCCTAGATCGGTGCCGGATGGAACGCAATGGCAAGAGGGTTGGGAGGAGGAATACAATCCCTTGGGAGGTCGCAAAGGCAGCGACCTGGACTTCACCCCCAGCCTACCGCGTGATCGAGTCTACGGGCAGCTCGATAAGGGAACTACCGAAGGCCGAGGCCACGATTATTGAGGATCTGGAACACGATCCAACAACGGCGCAGGTAATCCTGATCAGGCGGGCGGCCATGATGATCGAGTTAATGCACTGGTCGATCGCTGTCCTACAGCCGATAGGGAGCGTCACCGTCGCTACCCGTCTGATGATCCCAGCTTCTGAGCCATGTTTGGGTCGTTGCGGGTGACAAACGGGTGATCACCTGCTCGCCCGGACTTGCGGGGTTGGCGTAAGTTGCTGCAATCCAATTGCATTAGACCCGCCTGTGTCTGGTCTGACCTACGGATTCGATATCCGTTGACCGGATGTCCCGAGTCTTCACTTGTTCCTGTTTGCTCGCTTTTTCCGCGAGCCTCGTGCGATTTGTTAGATAGCGAACCCTACCTACCGAAAATCCGATCCTTCCTCGCTTGGCGGATGAATTCGTAGGTCAATAGGGGCACGACCCAGGAAATCCAGCCGACTGTGGATGCCACTTCAGAGCGGCGCGACCCCTACGACTGCATCTAGCTGGCCTCGTCGCTGCACCGGCTCACCCGCCCGGCGGCCTGGCACCTATTACTCTTAGTATTACTCGGGGGCCACGCTTTTCCCATGTCGGACAGTGTGACAGGTGGCTGTCCCCTATTAAGTATTGAAGTTCTTGCAGGTTTAAAAACTGTTGCGAGAAAGTGACGATCCTAACCGCTCAGTGCCCCGTTCTTCGGGTACATTAACTCCTCGTGGAGCTAATCTGGTTGGCTAACGTAGCAGTTCTGGTCAGTGTTCTCGGCTATCGCCTGGCTCAAAGGTACGGGTTGAGTGGCCTCACGGGTCTGGCCATCTCTTCCGCAATCTATTTCGTATTTGTCTCCGACGCAGGGCTTCAGATTTCTGCCTGGCTGAGCGTGGGTGACAATCTGCTGAAGGCGTTGTCGGGAGCCGTCCTGGTCTCGTGTGCGATTCTGCTGGTAGAGAAAGCCAAATTGTTTGCATTGTTCAAGCTGGTCAGCCTGCTGGTCCCGGTCGCCGCTACCTCCGTTGCTCTCCCCCAGTGCTCCTCTGCGGTGATGCAGGGCGAGTTTGGAACTTCGAGCCTGACATCGCTCTGGGAGAGCCATTCGAAGGGCGCTTCCGTTCTGCCTCCAAGTCCTTCGGTCGTTCCGCGGGGAGCCATCAAGAACAACAAAGTGACCCTGGCAAAGGCCGCACCCAATTCACCCTTGTATCTCTTGCAGGAAGAACGATTTGTTCAGTCCACGGTCCGGGTTGAAGAGGAGAGCTGGGTTCTGGTCCTCTCGCAGATCGTGGGTGACACGGGTGAGCGGTGGGTGAACGTGATGCTCCCCACCGCGACAGGTGATTTCATTCTGAATGACAGCCCGATCGGCTTCCTTCGCCTCGAACGGATTACGAAGAAGGTGGCCGTACCGGCTCCCAAATAGCCGGAAGCTCCGCCGTTGTTCCAGGCAAGCATGCTTTGCGTCCGAGTTAATGTCAAATCTTGTGTACGGCGTAGTCGGAGAGATCTCGGGTAGAAACCACTTGTTGAGAAGTCAGCCGTCTTCAGTTTCCGACTCATTTCCCTCGTAGATTCTGTCAGTTCGTCGGACGTTCATAGATATTAAAGGCACTTCATGAGGGATGCAGTTGATGCCCGGAAAGGGGTCTCAGGTTAAGCGACTAGAACCAGCTGCCTAACAGCGACTCCTCACCTGAAAGTCCGGTCATGACCCGATTCGTTTCTCCCACTGCCCTTTCCTGCGGTACTTCCCCCGATCTAGCGCCTAAGGGGTTGTTCGGGTAATCTAGCGCGTATGGAAAAGCCCATCAGGGCACGACCAGACCAATCGGGTGGAGGGCCTCCCGGCCCAGCCTGGCCGAGGAGGACTGAAATGCATTCTTCTAGATCCCTTGTCGCACCGTCGATCGTTCTGTTCCTTTGCGGCTGCGGTGGACCGGTGGAAGTCGCTGATGTTGTCTACACCAGCGGTCGGATCTACACCGTCGACGAGGCACAACCCTGGGCCGAGGCCGTGGCCATTAAGGACGGCAGGTTTCTGGCCGTGGGAAGTATTGCCGACATCGGCGACTTGCAGGGCGAGAATACCGAAACTGTGGACCTGGGCGGGAGCTTCGTTATGCCGGGCATCATCGACCTGCACGTGCATCCCTTCATGACACCGCTGTTCAATGTGATAAACCTGGATTTCTCTGACCCAACTAACGTGGACACCATGCTTGCCGAGTTGAAAGGCTTTGCCGAGGAGCACCCGGAAAAGGAATGGATTAGGGCCGGCTCCTATGGCTTGGGCGTGTTCCCAGATGAAAACCCAAGCAAGGAACTGCTGGACGAAGTTATCCCCGATCGGCCAGTGATAGTGATCGACCAGACTGGGCACAACTATTGGGTTAATTCCCGTGCGCTGGACCGGGCCGGCATCGATGCAGACACACCAACTAGCGACAAGTACATCATCGTCAAGGACCCGGCGACTGGCGAGCCCACCGGTACCTTGCGCGAAAGCGCCATGCGTCTGGTGGAACAGGTGGCCGACTGGCCCAGCCCGGAGGAGAATGCCGTAGCGTTTAAAAAGGTGTTCGACGAGTTCAATTCCCACGGAGTGACCACCATGCGCACAGCCGAGGGCCAGGCCCCTTCGCTAGACGTGGTGAAGTCTATGGAAGATTCTGGCAACCTGACCATGCGCTTATTCGTTGCCTGGGACTGGCACATGCACATCACCACACCGTTCACCAACGAGGAAATGGACCAGGCGATTGCAGGCCGTGGCCAATATGCCACGGAAATGGTCAACCCCAACTTCGTGAAGATCTTCCTCGACGGCACGCCGATTGGCTACAACTCACCGTTCATCGAGCCGTACGCCGATGACGCGAGCCAACACGGCGTCGGCAAATTCTCAACCGAAGAACTGAGCCAGATCGTCACTAACTTCGACGCCCAGGGCATCGGCGTGATGATGCATTCCATCGGCGATGGCACAGCCCGCATGGGACTCGACGCAATTGAGGCGGCCCGCGCGGCCAATGGCGACACGGGCGTCCGGCATTCCGTCGTTCACCTTGGTTTCGTGCACCCGGATGACATACCCAGGTTCAGTAGCATTCCGGGCGTGTACGGTGAGCTTTCGCCTGCGGCCTCCTACCCCATGCCCGGCACCATCCGGTTCAAAGCGATGCTGGGCGAGGACCGCTACGCGCGCTGGCTGCCGGCGGGCTCCCTGCTGAAAGCGAACGCCATTGTGGGTTATGGCTCAGACTGGCTGACCTTGATACCGCCTAGCCCGTGGATGCCGATGCAGGGCTTCGTGACTCGAGAGAACCCCGACCATCCTCAGCTCGGGGCAATGCACCCAGATGAGCGCATCACGGTGGAGCAGGCAATTCGGGTATTTACGCTGAACGGCGCACGAGCGGTCGGCGCAGAAGATCGCATCGGTTCTATCGAGGTGGGCAAGCTGGCTGACTTCATTGTGCTGGATCGCAACTTGCTGGAGATCGAAGCGACCGACATTCGCCATACGCTGGTGGAACGGACGGTACTGAAGGGGCGGGTCGTTTATGACCGCGATCGGGATCCGGAGCCCGATCTGATCGACGAGTCCGAATACGCAGAAGCGGGCCGATTGGTGCATTAGGTTTGAAAACGATTGACACTGAGTCGGCCCTTCGCTCAGATCGGCCAGGAAGGCTACCAGCGATGGCTCAATGGCGCACTTTGAGGCTTTCGGAGTATCGCCGGCAGATCCGGGCCGCCGGGAGGTGGCCTCAAAGCGCCGCGGCGCTTGCCCTATCGCTCGGCCTCTTCACCCCTACCTGGGCACAGGACCCAGCGGACGGCAGTCCGACTTCGGAGTCTACGCAGAAGGAAACCGTATTCGAGGACTATTTGAGGTTCAAGCAGGACGTCAAACAGCGAACCGGGCTCGGTTTTGGCTTCCAGTATTCACTGATGCATGCTCAGCGTGCCGGAACTTCGTTGAACGAAAACAACTACAACCTCAGCGGTCAATTCGACTTTCTGCTGACCTGGGATCTTTTCGGAGGCAGGGGGAGATTCAACCTGTATTACATGGACCTGCACCAGCTCGGAGAGATTGAGACTTCGGAGTTCGTGAAGAAGAACGGTTTGATCACGCCGATCAACGATAGTGATCCCGTCAGTATGCTTCGACAGCTTTACTACGAGCATCACTTTTTTAAAGAGAAGCTCATCCTCGCTGGAGGCAAGACCGAGGTGCTGGCAGTTTTCGGCGGGAATCGGTATGCAGGGAACGACCGCAGGGATTTCCAGGCCCTGCCCCTGAGTAATGCTGCCGCAAAGGACCGAACCTTCCAGTCTCCCGGATTCTTCGCGAGGGTGCGGCCGATCGATTGGCTGAGCCTGGGATCATCCGTTAACTCACTCAATTTCAGTCGCGGAATACCCGACAAACCCTTTGACGTTTCTGACGTCTATTCAATTTTCAACATCACTCTGGATCCTGAGATCAAGACATCACTCTGGATCCTGAGATCAAGAATCTCGGCAAAGGGATCTACCGGGTGAACTTCGTAGTGACGAACGAACAGGAAGAATCTCCTCTCTCTCAGGGTCTGATCCTGAGCTTGGATCAGGATCTGGGGGATAATTGGGGCGCCTTCTTCCGTTACGACGGGACAGACCTCCAGACCCTCAGCTCGCCCCTCACCTCCAGTGTTTCGGGCGGCGCCGTCTACCGCGGCCCTTTCCGGCGCAGCCGGGATCATTGGGGTGTGGGACTCTTCCGAACCACGACAGAACAGACTGGGGGGGCGTCCGAAGTTGGGGCTGAGACCTTCTACCGGTTCGGGTTGACAGACAGGCTCGAAGCTTCCTTTACGATTCAGATCTTCGATCCCGCTCGGGCCGAAGGTAGCTTCGCCAACTTCGGCATCCGCTTTCTGGCAAACCTGTGAAAACCCCACCGTTGAATCTGGCGGAGGTGAACAATGCCCAAGAGATCTCGAGATTACAGGAACCTGCGTTCGTTTGCGACAGCTCCCCGGAAATGGCCTTTATTCCCGGCGGCTGCGCCACTTCTTCTCCTGTTGCTCCTGTTTACCGTGGCCGGCCTGGCCCGTCCCAAGGTCGATGTCATCGTCATGAAGAATGGTGACCGGCTGACCTGCGAAATCAAGAAGCTGGAGTTCGGTCAACTCCACGTCAAGACGGGATACACGCTGGGAACGGTCGTCATCAACTGGGAGAAAGTCGAGCGAGTGGAAAGCCCCCAGCGCTTCACGGTGGAAACCACCGGGGGAGAGTACTTTTCGGGTTTACTGCAGAAGGAGGCGGTATCCGCCACGGTTGGAGAAGGAGAGGTGACCGTTATTGAGGGAAGCAGGGCAACCCGCCTGACCGGCGAGGAAGTGGTCGAGATCGCTCAAATGGAGGCGGGCTTCCTGAGAAAAATGGATCTCAAGATCGACTACGGTTTTACGTTTGCCAAGGCCAACAAGCGGACCCAGTCCAATCTGCAGTCCAATCTGCAGTACAGAACGGAAAAACACTGGGCTGAGCTTTCCGTGAGCTCGTTGTTTGCCGGACAGACGGACGGCTCCGATACGAACCGTCACAACTCGACCGCCTCCTACATCCGTTTCCTGGGTACACGAAAGTGGTTCGCCGTGGGGCTCGCGGATTTCCTCAACAACGACGAGCAGCGTCTCGACCTGCGGACCACTGTGGGAGGCGGGCTGGGGCGGAAGGTCATCCATTCCAACCGGAAACACGCTTTTGGTACAGGGTGGAGCCGTCTGGAACAGTGAGACTTTTGCTCCAGAAACGGGCCGGGAAGAGGCGAACAGTGCGGAGGGTCTGCTGGCAACGAACTACTCCACGTTCCGCTTTGACTCCTCCGAACTGATTACGAGTTTGTACGTTTTCCCGAGCTTCTCGGATCCAGGACGTGTCCGCCTGGCGTTCAACGCGAGCTTGTACTGGGACATCATCGGCGACCTCTTCTGGAGATTGACCTTCTGGGACAATTTCGACAACCGGCCACCGGAAGAGACGGCCAAAAACAACTTTGGGATCAGCACGTCCATCGGCTGGTCGTTTTAGATCAGATCGGGCTCCGGATCCCGATCTGATCGACGAGTCCGAATACGCAGAAGCGGGCCGATTGGTGCATTGACTTAGACGCCGGGTTCCAATGTTTCCTTCTAGCCGAAAGCCGCCGTTGATTACGCCTCCATAAATCGACCTTCTCCACAAAGCCCCAGATTCAAAAAGAAAGAAGTTGTTGTCAAGGTCTTGGGCGGACGCATCAGGCGGCGACCTCATCCTCTCGGACTCCATTCACAAATCTAACGTTGTCGACCACCTCTCCCAGACGCCGGTAGCCTTGTAGTCGGCGCCATCTTTTTTCAGCGCTTCTGCACAGTTTGAATACCATTGTCAGCATGGTTTGCCTGGACAAGCATCCTCGAGTCTTGGCCGTTCGCAGTTTCACAGTCGCGAAGGTCGACTCAATCGGATTGGTAGTTCTCAGATGCGGCCAGTGTTCGGCCGGAAAGTCATAGAAGGCCAGCAGCTCTGTCCGATCCTTGGCCAGGCAGGATGTGGCCTTCGGGAACTTCAGCTGATAGGTGGCAATGAACTCGTCAAAAGCCCTAAAAGCATTCTCTCGGGTTTCAGCCATCCAGATCTGATGCAGCGCCGTCTTGGCTTTTGGCTGTACTGCCTTGGGCAGATAGTTGAGTACATTGCCGGTCTTGTGCACCCAGCAGCGTTGCTGTCGGGTATTGCCGTAGATCTTGGCCAGGGCTTTCCAGAATCCGAGGGCTCCGTCGCCAATCGCCAGTTTCGGTCCCATGCGCAGGCCTCTGGAGCGCAGATTGCGCAGCAACTCCCACCAGGATTGCTCACTTTCCCGGTAGCCATCTTCCACGGCAATCAGCTCCTTTTTGCCGTCCGCACGGGCTCCGATCAGCACCAGAAGACAAAGCCGGGCATCGTCAAAGCGAACGTTGGCATAGACGCCGTCAGCCCAGACGTAAACGTAGCGCTTATTGGAGAGATCACGCAGCCTCCACTTCTCATAATCCTTGACCCACTTGCCTTTGAGCCGTCTGATTGTCTTGGCCGACAGTCCCGGTGCATTCGTCCCCAACAGGGCACTCAACGCGTCGGAGAAGTCTCCTGTGGAGATCCCCTTCAGGTACAGCAGAGGCAGCAGCTCCTCTACGCTCTTGCTTCGACGCAAATAGGGAGGCACCAGGCTGGAACGAAAGCGGATGATCTCCTCCGACTCCTCACCAGTTCCTCGGTCTCGAACCCGCGGAATCCGAACCGGGATCCCTCCAATCCCCGTCTGAATCTCACGCTTCGGCAGGTAGCCGTTGCGAACCAGACGTTTTCGGCCCTGGACATCACTCTGACCCTCGTACTCTTCCAGAAGTCCTTCAAGCTCGGCTTGAACTGCCTCAGCCAGGAGCTTCTGTGCCCCTTCTCGAAGCATTTCCGTCAAGGCATCCTTCGTCGTGGTTGGTTCGTCGATGGAAACTACAGTATCTTTCTTCAAGGCGTATCCTTGTGGGCGAACTCATTATCGATCTTCACGGTTCAGGGTACGCCATCTGACAGACGCCCCTCCGTACACAACTTTGGATCATATCTCCGGTTGTAGTTGAAGGATCAGGAAGCGTCATTCTCATCGTCCTGATGAGATGATTCTTCCGTATCACTCACCATAGACATAAAACCCGTTGCATCCAGACCCAAAAAATTCAAGGCCTTGCTAGGGTCAAGTCCTAGCGGCTTCAACGAAGCCAGCAGTTGGACCAGGGCCTGGGGCGCTACTCCCGTGATTTTTGAAAGTGGGTTGTTGGCGTTTCCGCCACCACCCAGATCGAGGATCTGAATTCTGTCAACGGCTGCCAACCCCTGACCAACAGGCTCCATAGCAGAGCCAAGAGCACTCTCAGCTGCTTGGCCAGCCTTTTCGATGATCTGCGGCAGCAACTCGAGCGTAAGAACACGAAGAGCCTCCGCCGACATTTGTGACATGGCCTCTTTCTTCCTGAGAAAGCCTTCTGCCTCAGCCAGAAGTTTCGCCTCAACGGCTTGGCCTTCGGCAAGTCCCTTTGCAGAAATAGCCGCACCATCGGCCTCACCCTGAGCTTTTGTACCATCTGCTGCTGCGAGAAGCTGAGCACGCTCACCGTTGGCTCTGGCTTCCATCTCAGCCTGGTCCGCCTCGGCGGCGGCCTTACGACCTACCGCTTTTGCTGTCAAGAAGGCTTGCTCACCTTCCCCCTTCTTTTCCTGCTCCACACGAAATGCTTCACCGCGCATGACGGCTGCTTCCTGATCAGCAGAAGCCTTAATCAGTGTGGCATCCTTCTCGCGTTCAGCAGTGACAATGACGCTAGCTCTAGCTCGGCATCTTTGCGTGCATGCTCTTTCACTTGAAGTTTCGTTCTTGCCTCAACCTCGGCCTCCTTAGCCTCGATTTGGGCAATATTGAGCTTTCTTTCCTCTTCGGCCTTAGCGGTTTGAGCAGCAACCTCGATTCTGGCTTGCTCGGACTGAACCTTAGCTGCGTTCTGAGCGACGACCGTATCTCTCTGTCGATTGGCGTCAGAAATTGCTCTTTCGGCTCCCGCTTCTGCTGTCTCAGCTTCCTGTTTGGCCAGTGCCGCTGCGGTACGAGCCTCACGATCAGCCAAAGCAGTTCGGATAGTTGCATCCCTGTCCGCTTCAGCCTCACCGATAGCCGCATCGCGCTTTACCTCAGCCGTGGCTTTTTTACCAAGAGCGTCAATGTAGCCTTGACTGTCGGCGATCTTCTGGATAACGAAGATATCGACCTCAAGTCCTAGCTTGTTCAGCTCGTCCTTGGCAACATTGAGTACTGAACCGGCGAATTTTTCCCGCTCCTTGATGATCTCCTCGATCCTGAGCGTGCCGACAATCATTCTCAGCTGACCTTCAAGAGTTGATCTGCTAATCTGTATCAATCGGGCCAGATCATTACCCACTTCAAGCAGCCTCTCAACGGCATTTGCAAGCAGGCTGGGATCGGAACTGATTTTGAGATTAGCTAGCGCATCTACAGTCACAGGTACACCATCGATGTTTGGCGAATCAGTGATCTGAAACTCAACCTGAAAGGTGTCCAGGTTGATACGCTCGTATGACTCAAAGATAGGCCACACGAATGTCGCTCCTCCAGTAATAAGACGATAACCCTTCTCCGATGTAGTACCGTCGGGAAGGGTCACCGTCTTCTTCTTACCGAAGACGACAAGGACTTCGTTTGGTGCGCACTTGACGGGGTTCTACCCCGATAAATCGGACATTTCTAAAAAGCCCGATAATGGGCGAAAGGAATGTCATGACAAAACGCAGAAAGTATTCAGTTGAGTTCAAGAGAGAGGCTGTCCAGCTGGCCAATCATCCCGGTGTCACTAAGAGCCAGATAGCTCGAGAGCTGGGGATCAATTCCAACATGCTGGGCCGCTGGTGCAGACAACTCAAGACCGAAGGCAGCAAGGTGTTTGTCGGCAAGGGCTATGCCCGAGACGATGAAATGGCGCGGCTGAAACGAGAGCTGGCCCGGGTCAAGAAGGAACGCAATTTTTTAAAAGAAGCGGCGGCGTTCTTCGCGAAAGAATCGAGCTAAGGTTTCGCATGATCGATCGTTGTCGCGGATCTTTTCCCGTTCGTATGATGTGTCGCTGTTTACAGGTCTCTGCCAGTGGGTACTACGATTGGCGTGGCCGGGGACCTAGTCGACGCTCTCAGGACAACCAGCGCCTCAGCGAAAAGATCCGGTTGCTGCATGAGCAAAGCGACAGAGTGATGGGCAGTTTCCGGATATGGAAGGATCTGCGCGATGCCGGCGAAACCTGCAGTCTGAATCGGGTTGCCCGGTTAATGCGCGTCAACCAGCTCAAGGGAATCCCGCAGAAACGACGGTGGCGCCACAAGCCCTCCGGGGAGCGTCCTGTAGGAGTCGAAAACGTCTTGGAGCGAGACTTCACGGCCACCGCTGTTAACACGAAGTGGGCCACCGATATTACCTATGTCAATACTGCCGAAGGCTGGTTGTATCTGTGCGTTGTGCTGGATCTGCACTCGGGTATCGTCGTGGGTTGGTCGATGAGTCCAACTCAGGACCGCCACCTGGTGCTTCAGGCTGTGGTGATGGCACTGTGGCAGCGAGACGGCCGCCAGCCGGTCGTGGTGCACTCAGATCGTGGCTGCCAGTTTACTTCCAGCGAGTATCAACGATTCCTGAAGGCTCACAACCTGGTCTGCTCGATGAGTGCAGTGGGCAGCTTTGCTGACAACGCGGCTCGACCTGACTTGCAGCACTGATCAAATAGCCAAGTGGGATGGGGATTGTAAATTGAAGCTCCATTTCATTTCCGCTTACATACTCCTCCGCAGTGGGATGAAGCGCATCGGTGAAGGTGCGCTTGTGGCGTCGCTGACCGTGAATATTCGTATTGGGAGTCACCAGCTCTTTGGCCACCTGGATCATCTTCACATCGATGCGATCTCTATAAACACTATAATGCGTAAAATGACATGGATACGAAGCCAGTCCCGAAGCTGAGATATGGTAAATCCCATTCTTTTTAACTGCGCCGGTAAGATGAAGATGGCCATTCAGCACAGCTACAACGCTTTCTTTATGATTTTCAACAATATCCAACGTATTGCCGCCAACCATCTTATAGGACACAAATCCGAAACTTTCCGCTAAAACAGCTTCATCGCGCAGCGGAATGAGCGGTATATGACAGGCGATTATCTTGGGCAGCTTTGGATTTTCTGCCAACACATCCTTTAGCCATTGGTTCCTTCTCCTGGCTATTTCATCGCCTTTTCGCGATTTGAGAAATCTGACCAATCCCCTGGCCTTGTCAATGAGCTCGTGATCCAGAAGGTCAAAGTCAACATCATAGCTTCCCAGACCGTTTGAGTTGTTCAAGCAGATAAAAAGGACGCCTTTGTGAATAAAAGAATAGTACACTCGATCCTTGCCAAAGACAGATTCATAGGGATTTTGAAACTCTGGCATACCTTCCCTTTGAATCACCTCGTGGTTGCCAATAACCGGATAGTATGGACATTTGAGCTTTGATAGCATTTTCTTTGCAAGTTGACATTCAGGCAAAAGATACTCAAGTTTGCCGCCGTGAATGATGTCGCCAACCAATATCACAAAATCCGGCAGAGGAAAAAGCGTTTCATTGTTAATACTATCCAAAACATACTCCAGCTTTTGGCTATCTTTTTCGTATGCCTTATTTTCCGGGACATGGATATGTGTATCGTTGAGCTGTACAAAAGTGAAAAGGGGCTTACCTTTTGAACCGCAACGAGTTATCGTATTAATTGCACAAAAGCCCGCGGCTGAATAAACCGCCTGTTTGACAAAATGTCGTCTGTTCATTTTTCGCCCTTTTTTAGTTGATTACAATTTTTTTAAGAAAGAACTGCACAAATCAGAAATCCGTCTGCAAAATTCGATATCTCCATCCGGAGGCACCTGGTCCGCCACGCCCAGCACAAAAGGCCGGTTTTTCCAGCTTTTCAGCACAGATTCAACATGCTTTTTCATCGATTTCCAGGTAAATGGAGGGGCGAACATGATTCCGGGAACCCCTCCCCTACAGGCACAGGCTTCGCCAGGCACAGCGGCTGAGCTCTCCCAAAAGCTTTCGATCGCGTCGAAAGGCAGCTCGCAGCACCTTGGGAATGGTCCAGACCAGCTGGCGGTGAGGAACCGGCTCCAGCACCTCTCCGGTGACCCACTCCACAAAGGCGGCCACCCGCTTGGCCTGACACGATGGACAGAATAGCCTCCTCTCTTCCACATCGAAGACTTCTTCACCCCGCCCTTCAGGCTGCGCAAGAGCCATTACAGAACCTTCGGAGGGCTTTGTCAACTTAACGCGCTTGGCCGAAAAACCCCAACAGAACTCCCTCTCAGCAGACACAAGTGACCTGTCTCCAGTTGGTAAAAGCGGTGCTTCTTCAGGCAAGTGTTGTTGAGCCATGCCCCCTCCAGTACCCAAACTGGACAGACCTGAGATCCGATTTAGCGTACCGTGGACCGCCAAAGAGAGTACCGTCAGCGGCAGCAGCAAGCCCGCGTGACGGATCACCGTAGACAGCGATATCGCTCTTCTTTCAGGCTGTGGGAGCCTCTGGCAGCCTACTCAAAGCCGAGAAGTTTCGCCCGGAGGCGTCAGGAGAACAGACATGCAGGTACTTTTTGCCGTTCCCGGCCCGGTTTCCGACCGACTTGTATTCGTTGCGGTCGCCCCGGTCGCTATATCGACCCCTTCCACTGGGGGTAACGCATGATCGACGCCGAGTTGAGGGCCCACATCCGCCGACTCTTCTTTGCCGAGCACTGGAAGATCGGAACCATAGCCGATCAACTGGGCCTGCACCACCAGACGGTGCAACGGGCTCTGCAGACCGAGCGCTACCGGCACAAGTTCGTGCGGCCCCGGCTGACCGATCCCTATGTCGAGTTCATCCGCCAGACTCTCGAGCAATACCCGCGACTTCGCGCCACCCGCATTTACCAGATGATCTGCGCCCGCGGTTACACAGGCAGCGTAGTGACACTGCGCCGCCTGGTGGCCACCCTGCGTCCCCGGCCTCGGGAAGCTTTCCTGCGGCTGCGCACCTTTGCTGGCGAGCAGGGGCAGGTCGACTGGGCTTCCTTTGGGAAAGTACAGATCGGAGGCGCTACCCGTCGGCTCTCCTGTCTGCTGCTGACGCTGTCGTATTCGCGCGCGCTGGCCCTGGAGTTTTTCTTTGACCAGTCGCTGGAGAACTTCCTGCGCGGCCACGTGCGGGCCTTCTCTCAGTGGGGTGGCTGCCCCAGAGATCTGCTCTACGACAATATGAAGAGTGTAGTTTTGGAGCGCCGCGGCGACGCCATTCGCTTCCATCCTCGGCTGCTGGAGCTGGCCGCTCACTACCATTTCGCCCCCAGGCCCTGTCATGTGGGACGGGGAAATGAAAAAGGACGCGTGGAAAGAGCTGTCCTGTACGTTCGCTCCTCGTTCTTTGCCGCCCGCCCCTTTACCACCCTGGCTGACTTCAATCGTCAGGCCCGCTGCTGGCGGGATGAGATCGCTCACCGTCGGCCCTGGCCCGGCGATCGCTCGCGCACCGTCGACGCTGTCTTCGAAGAAGAAAAAGCGCGACTGCTGCCCCTTCCAGCCCACCCTCTGGAAACCGACCTGGTGACGCCCGCTAAATCGCACAAGACCATCTACCTGCGCTTCGATCTCAACGACTACTCGATTCCGCCCTCGGCCGTGGGCCGGCAGTTGACGCTGGTCGCTTCCGATACCCTGGTGCGCATTCTCGACGGAACTGAGGAGGTCGCTCGCCACCGCCGCAGCTACGACCGACACCAGGTGGTCGCCGACCCCGCTCATCAGCAAGCTCTGCTGAAGCAAAAAAGAAAAGCCTCCGCAGCCCCTTCCGACCGGCTCTCGGTGGCCGTCCCCCAAAGCGAGGCCTTTCTGCAAGCCTCGCTACTGCGCCGCCGCCTCAAAAAGTACGCCCGACCAGCTTTGCTCTGTATCGATGAGGTCGGGTATCTCTCTTACGACTGCCACGCCGCTGACCTGCTCTACGAGGTCATCAACCGACGTTACGAGAGCCGCTCTATCATCGTCACTACCAACCGCTCGTTCAAGAACTGGAACGTCGTGTTTCCCAACGCCACCTCCATCGTCAGTCTCCTCGATCGTCTCACCCACCACGCCGACATCACCGTCATTGAAGGTGAAAGCTATCGCCGCCGCGAAAGCGAGCAGGAGGCGGCTGAGCGCCGCCAACAAGATTGAGCGGCTCCTTGCAGCGGCGAGCTTACGTCCAAGCCGTGCTGGCCGCCTTTCTGAAGTTGCCCGACACACCGACTCGATCTCGACCACCCGACCGCCAACTGACCGGCCAGTTCCACGACCGCAATATCCCGCTCCCCACCGTAAAAGATGCCCTTCTGCTGGCATTCGCACGGCGTGTGCTGCGTTCCCAAGACGCCCATCCTCTCGCCCCGGTTCGTTCTCTTTACTACTTTGTCCCCGTCATTGAGGAGCTGCTCGAGACTCCTCTTCCCAAGGGGTACTCCCGTTACCTGCAAAGAAAAATCGCTGCCTTCTCCACGGATTGCCGCCAAGACTCCAGATCCAAAGATCTCAGACCCGGCCCCGGCGCCAGTTCAGAAACCCGCACTTTGTCGTGATCGACAACAGCTTGATGCGAGCCATGGCGGAGATCCCGATTCCATGGACACACATGTGGACGACTTCATCGAACAAAGACCTGGGTTTACGCAGCCGATAATACGGAGTGCCGTGGGTGGACGAGAAGGTTCGACCGCATTCTTTGCAACGGTACCGCCGCCGTCTGCCCTGCAAGGTGATGTAGAAGGAGTGTCGAATGATGTTGCCTTTGCCGACTTGGCCTCTCAAGGAGCAATCGGGGTTTGGACAGCAGCGAGATCGTCTTCTGCTCCGCTTCATAAATGTTTGATGGCAGAAAAGCCGGAGAAGATCCAGCTGGCACAACAGATTGCGGCGCTACTGGACGTGTGCGGTGCCATGACATCCTTTACAGATTGGGGTAAAAAGAGACCTTTGAAAAGGAGGTCTTGGATTGCCCTGGAAAGTGAAGGATGTGATGGAACAAAGGATCGAACTTGTAGTGCGAGCGCTGCAAAAAGAGAGAACGATGGGAGAGCTGTGCGAGGAATATGGGATTAGCCGAGTGACGGGGTATCACTGGCTGAATCGGTACCGGGAGAGAGGGACGTTCTTGTCGCTATGCGATCGATCTCGGCGGCCTCGTAGCAGTCCGCGTCGGACACCGGAAGAGCAGGAGGAGAGAGTCATAGAGCTGCGGCGGCAGTACGGGTGGGGAGCCAGGAAGCTGGAGGTATTGCTCAACAGAGAGGGGATCAAACTATCGGAGAGGACCATCAACCGGATTCTGAGTCGTGGTGGGGAGATCCGCAAAGAAAAGCAACGGCGGCCGGCCTTGAGACGTTTTGAGCGCAGTCAACCGAACGAGCTGTGGCAGGTGGATTTCAAAGGGCAATACAAGCTGGGGAGTGGGGGCTGTTGCTATCCGTTGGGAATGGTAGACGACCATAGCCGGTATTGTGTGGGTTTGTATCCTCTGCGAAGTCAGACCTATGAGGGGGTGCGAAGAAGCTTATGGCAGAGCTTTGAAGAGTACGGGGTACCGGAAGGGATGTTGTTTGATCATGGGGGTCCTTGGTGGGGGTCGGCCAATGTACTGGGATTGACGCGGCTGGGAGTGGACTTGATCGAGCAAGGAGTGCGCTTGTACTGGAGCGGGATTGCTCATCCTCAGACGCAGGGGAAGGTGGAGCGGTTTTTTGGAACCGTGGGGAGTGCGGTGTGGCATCGAGGGGGGCCTCCACAAGTCTTTGAACCGTGGGCTGGGGTGCTGACGGAGATTCCACGAATACAACCATGTACGGCCCCATGAGGCGTTGGACATGCAGGTGCCGGCCCATCGCTATCGAGCCAGTCAACGAGCTCTCCAAGTCGAGCCAGCGGCATGGCAGTATCCGCCAGGCTGGCAACTCAAGCGGGTCTATGCCTCAGGACAGTTGCGCTGGGATGGCCATCTTTATTTCGTCAGCGCGGCCTTGCAAGGTCGGTCAGTGGGGGTGTTGGAGGTGGACGCTCGGCTGCTGCTGCGTTACCGACACACGTATTTATGTGAGGTGGATTTAGCGAGTCAACGAGTCCACAGTTGGATCCGTTCTCGTCGTCACAATGAGGGCCAATGGAAAGCGTAGTGAGGAAGGCTGTGGAAACTGCCGCCCTGTGGAAACACCAAGAAACGAAGCTGGAATCGACCCGGCTGCCAAGGTGTTACCACAGGGCTTGGAAAACCCTGTGGGTTTTCCACTGTTCCCACAGCCTCGACTACTACTTATCAACCATCAAAAGTGTAAAGGATGTGTTGGCACAAGTTGTAAACCATGTCTTGGCACCTGACAGCTAGACACAGTCAACAACACTTCCCTGAACAAGCACCTGCCCTCGCTTGATCTGTAAGTTGAAGTTGTACACCAGCGCTCGCAGCGTGTTGATCCAGCGGCTGCGTTCTCGTACCAGCTTGACCCGGTAGCGGATCACCTTCTTCTGCTCCCGCTGCCTCACGCTACAACGCCGTACCTCAGGGAAATCGTCCCGCACCAAAAGATCCAGCACGTGCTCGGCATCCCGCCGATCATTCCGGTGCCGGCGCATTCGCTTGCGGGCAATCGTTCCAGGATGTCCCAATCTCAACTCGTGACCCAGCTCGTCCATCAGTTTCTCGAACCACCAGCTGTATCCCCCCGCTTCTATCCCGATCAGGCTGCCCGGGGGAAACTGTTGGTAAAACTCTCTCACCTTCCTTTCCTCATCGTGTTACAGGTCAACTCCGTCCGTTTCCCCACTCTCTCGGTTCAACCATGCCACTCGTTGATACTTGCAATGAAAATCCACTCCAATGAGATAATCACTCATAATTAGTTTGCTCCCAGGTTGGGCGACGCGTTCACTTTCGAGTGATTTTCCACGCTTAGCCTAATCTGGGAGTCTGCTGCCGCTCTTATCCCATCAGGGTGGACCGAATAAACGGGAACCACAGGGTCACCGGCTCCAGGCACGATTGCAGATACGTGAACTTAGAACTTCAATCCATGCCCACCCTCCACCTGCTCGGTACCGGCGGAGCCTTTAGCGACCCACATCGCACGACAACGATGCTCGCCGTGACTGACGGCACTTCAACCCTTGTGATTGACTGCGGCGGAGATGTAGTACAGCGATTCCTCGCCGCCAGCCTCGACTTGAATACCCTCTCGGCGCTCTTCCTCACCCACGAACACATCGATCATGTGGGCGGCTTCCCGTTGTTCATGGAAAGGACATGGATGGCGGGACGGCGTGCTCCAATACCCGTCTACGGCATCGCGCCGGCCCTAGACCAAGCACGGCGGTGCTTCGCGACATTTGATACCAGCGGCTGGGAGGGGCTACCGGAGATCCTCTGGCACTCATTCCCGGAGACACTGGGTGCCTTGGTGTTGAGCGATGCTACCTGGAATGTGCAAGCAGCTCCCGGCATCCACAGTGTTCCAGTGGTTGGCCTACGCATTGAACATAGGCCTTCCGGTCACGTGGCAGCTTACTCCTCCGATACCCAACCCTCTTCTGACATCACAAAGCTGGCATATCGTGCGGACCTCCTATTGCACGAAGCCACGGGAGCTCTTCCCGGCCATACAACTCTGGAACAAGCTGCCGAGATAGCCGCTAGTGCCGAGGCCAAACGGCTGGTGCTGGTCCATCTCCCCCCTGGCCTGACGGATGACGATCTGCATGGTGCCCGCCGAGTGTTTCCGGCCACGGCGTTAGGCGACGAGTTGGGAGCCTACAACTATTAAGTCCGTGAATCAGCTTGGTGCTGCGGCTTGACGTTCCAGTGAAGAGATCCGCCTGCTCGAGCAGCAGGGTGCTGTATCCTCGCGCCGCGGAGGCCAGAGCACAGCCGAGACCCGAGGCCCCGCCTCCAATCACCAGGACGGCAGCACATGTTTACTGCCGTGAAGTTCCCCGCGACCGTGCCGGAACCATCTCCCCTTGTCGAAAACAAAGGACGGGTTGAGTCGTTTCGCACGAGCGCAGGTGAACAGAAGGAGTCCGTGCGGGTGGAGCACCGTTTTCTCAGGGTCATCTTGGAACCGGGATGTGGCGGGCGACTGGAGCTAGGTGTGCGCCGACATATGGGTCGGCCCAGGCTAGTGTGCCCATGGCACGGCGACTCCGTGCCGGTTTGATAGGTCTTTGAGGCAGTTGTGCGCAAGTCACGCGGGCGCTGGTATGCTATCGCAGCTGGGGCGACTATTTGTCGTCGCGTTCGGAACCGAAGGAGTGGCCCAATGTTGTCAATCGTCGTATCACTCATCCTGCTGGGGAGTGTGCTCTGGGGGCAGACCCTACCCGTCGGGGAGTCAATCCACTACGTCCGGCCGGGCGACAATCCGCAGGCGGCGCTCGACGCCGCGCAAGCGGGCGACAAGATCGTTTTCTTGCCGGGGCTGCATGAACATCCTCTTCGGAAGCACCAGTCCATCCTCTACGTCGACAAGTCGATCGACATCGAGTTGATGGAAGGTACTGTCCTCAAGCTGGCGAGCAACGAGACGGTTCTCGAAGGTGAGCCGGAGATTACGATCGACCACGGCGCACCAAAGCGACTTAACGATTTTTCGGTCGGCGGAGCGTACGACCTCGGACTGGGCCAAACGATTTTCACGATCCGTATCGATGGCGCAGGGAGGGGCGACAGGCCGGACACATTCGAGTGGGGCGCGGGCCAAGTGCGGAATCTGTCCCATCGCAAGGTGCCCATCACAAGCGACTGGCAATCACTTAGCAACGGCGTCGAGATCAAGTTCGACTCCGCAACCGGACACAATCTCGGCAGCCTGTGGTTCCTTTCCTACGATGGTCGAGAATCCTACGGTATTCGCGTCGGCCATGGCCTCCAGGAGTACTACATCGAAGACGTCCGTATCTTCGGACGGGGGACCATCGATCTGAATCATCGGCACAACGTGCAGCCATCTGGCTTGGTGAAAAACATCTCGGCTTGCGTGCTCCTTAACGGGCGCGTCCGCAATATCTCGGTCGAAGGCATCACGATGGTCGACACGATGCGGTCAGTCATGGCCTACGGCGAGCACACCGGCAAGTTTCTGCGCGGTGGCGGCACAGAAGGCGGTGAGTCGTTCGATGCGGAAAAGATTTCGATCGTCGGCACGCGAACGATTAACCCGGTCGACAAAGGGTACTTACTCGGCCACCCTTCGCACAGGGGCCGTATCAGCAACGTGCGTTGCAACTACAACTACATGGAGACCGGGACGACGTCGCTCGAGCCGAATTTCAATCTCAACCAGTACGAAGTGATCGGCAACGTAATCAAGAGCGGCGGCCGAGCGATCCATTGCTGGCGCAAGTCGATCAACGGGATCATCAAAAACAACGTCCGCATCGACGATACGACCGGCCTCGAAGTCGTGATGGTGAACTCTCCCGGGGCCTGGGAGGATCCCGAGAATCTCATCATTCGTGACAACCGCAACCACTTGAGCGACGCTCTGGGCTATTGGGCAAGCGTGACGGCAGGACTGGAGAACCGTGCTCTGGGGGCCTACTCGGCGGTCGGCGGCGGGCGACACAACACGGCCGAGGCTGAGTTCGCGGCGATCGTCGGCGGGGACGGCAACCGCGCCAGCGGATTCGCCGCGACGGCCACGGGCGGGCGCGGCAACGAAGCCTCCGCGCCCTACTCGCGGGTTCACGGCGTCGATGCGAGGAGCCTGCGGCCCGGGGAGGACGCGTTGGCTGCGGGCTCGTTCGAGGAACCCGGCGACGCGCAGGCGAGCCGGCTGGTCGTCCGCGCGCAGACGACGGACAACACGCCGCAGGCGCTCCACGCGGCGGACGGCGGGCTGATCCACATTGCGGAGAGTTCGACGGTAAGCTACCGCGTTCTGGCAACGGCCCGCAGCCAGGGCGGGTCCGTGCAGGCGGGATTCGAAGCCAAGGGGCTCGCGCGGCGTGAAGCTGCGGGCAGCGTGGCGCTGTTCGGGGACACGGTCTCGACGATCTATTCGAGTCAACCGGGCCTCCGATTTGGGGCCGTCGCTGACTCGCAAGGCGGAGCGCTCGAGCTTCGAGCGACTGGATTGGCCGCAACGACGTTGCGCTGGGTCGCTCAAGTGGAGTTAGTTGAGGTTCGGTTCGAGTGACGGCAACCTTCAGAAGCAGAGATTTGCCGACTGCGCTTGGCAAGCGGGCCGTGCGCGCGATCGACGAAAACCGCGGCGTGGATAACAAGGTGCCATTCCCAAGGTCGGGGTTGTTTGCCGAGGTCACAGCTAGCATTGAGGAGAACAGCTTCAGACTTTACGGCCACCCCAAGCCGGGCAATTCTTGGACCGCGCGAACCGCAGTCCGGCCGGCACAGACGGCACGCATCCTCCGCGAAATGATTGACCCCTATGAAATGAGCGAAGTGAAGTCCGGGCTCCCTCTTGTCACATAACGTTATACGTTATAGACTGAGCCATGATCCGTAGTTTCAAGACTCGTGAGGCGAAGAGACTTTTCGGGCGGGAGCGGGTCAAACGATTTCATCCATCGATCCAACGGGTTGCCCTGCGCAAACTCAGGATGCTTCATCGTGCCAAGCGACTGCAAGACTTAAGAGTGCCGCCCTCGAATCGCTTGGAAGCGCTCAAGGGTGATCGCGAAGGGCAATTCAGCATTCGTATCAATGATCAGTTTCGAATCTGTTTTTCCTGGAGATCTGGAGATGCATTTGAGGTCGAGATTGTGGACTATCACTAGGAAGTGAATCGTGACTAAGAAAAAAATGGAGCCAGTACACCCTGGAGAAATCCTGTCTGAAGAGTTTCTGAGACCGATGGGCCTCAGCCAGAACGCGCTGGCGCGCGGTCTTGGTGTTTCGCCCAGGAGAATCAATGAGATCGTCCAGCGGAAGCGAAGGGTAACGGCCGACACTGCTTTGCGTTTGGCTCGGTTCTTTGAGATGTCTGCCGAATTCTGGATGGGACTTCAGATGGATTATGAATTGGACCTGGAGAGTGATCGTCTCGCCGACAGCCTCAAACGGGAAGTCAAGACATACCGAGCCGGCTAGCTCCTTCCAGTTAAATCACCTGGAGTTTTGAGGTGTCCATTTTTCAGGGAAGGTCCGAAGTCCTCCTGGGCATTACTCTCCCTGACATTGGTTACGGCGACCGGTCACCACCTCTTGTGGTGCTTCTTCAGGGAAGTGTTGTTGACTTTCTCCAGCTGTGCGGTGCCATGACATCCTTTACACAGTGTGCCAAGAGAGGATCGGCCCCGGCCGAGATTCACCCAAGCCTTCAGGCTGCTTTGGGTGCTGCTTTCCAAGGCTTGGGATCAATGACATCAAGGGGCACATCTGATGCAGCCCGCCACGGTCAAGCGATGGCACACCACAGCCTTCCGTGTCTAGTGGCGCCTTCACCGAGCAGGGTGAACAGTTCCAGTTCCACGGCGGACAGCAACGTCTTCGCGCGCCAGAATCCCGTGGCGATCTCCATGATGTGAGAAGGATCTCGTTGCGTCATCCATAAACTCCTTTCGTCCTGGCAGGGTATATGATGGGGTGATCTGGAGGGTACCACTAGAACCCCCGGCCGGCTAACTTTGCGCCTTTTACGGCGCTGCCGGGCGTGACGAGAGCAATTGAGCTTTACAGCTTGGTTATGCTCGTTTGGCTGGGAGCCGTTTGCGGGCTGGCCGCGGCCGCGGGAAAGACACGAGCGGCGGCTGAAGCCGGAGTCTTCAGGCGACCGGGAGGGGCTGAAGCGTGCCGAGGACAGACCGCTTTAGAGCGGGTGAGGGGACCAAGCGGGGTTCACCCTAGTGATGCATGGGTAGATCACGCAGAATGGTAATAAGGGGAGCGACATTTCCCCTTTGCGGTTCCAAGATTCCTTTGGAAATCGGAAGGCGCATTGGAACCCTACAGAGGCGGCGCAAGCCCGAATTTCTGACATTCATACGGATCCAAACCATGGGTAGCGGACCAGAGGGTCTGTCTCCATCGCCGAGCACCTGAAAAAGGGACAGAGTAGACTGTCCCCCTTTCCCTCAGTTCCAATTTCCTGACATAGCCGTAGACGAAAAGGCCGTCCCGAGTCGGGACGAACAAATCCCGGCCCACGGAGCCGTCTGGGAGAGGACGAAACGTCAGATCGAATTCCTCGGCCGGGGCGAGGCAGGGCAGGAAGAGCAGAATCAGGATCAAGGATGAACAGCTCGGTCGCGTGACAGCTCCTGGAAATCACTGCCGCTGGGGTTCTGGTAGACGCGCAGGTCGAACTCCTGGGCAATCGCCAGGATGTGGTCGAAGATGTCGGCCTGGATGTCTTCGTAGTAGGCCCAACGCGTGTCGCTGGTAAAACAGTAGATCTCGATGAGAAGACCATTCATCGTGGGGGCCAGCTGGCGCACCAGCAGGGTCATGTCCTGGGTGATCCCGGGGTGATGCTTCAAATACGCCAGGATATAGGCACGAAAGGTACCCACGTTCGTCAAGTGGCGGGCGTTGATGCGGTCACTCTTCTCGACTTGTTGCTCTCGGTTCCAGGAGACGACCTCGTCCTGTTTCTTCTGGATGTACCCGGCGATGTATGTGATCTCAGAGAAGCGCTTGAGCATCGCCGGAGTGCACAGCTTGATCGTTTGCATATCGATGTGAACCGCTCGCTTGATCCGACGGCCGCCCGACTCGGACATCCCGCGCCAGTTCTTGAAGGAATCATAGATTAGCGCATAGGTCGGAATCGAGGTGATCGTCTTGTCCCAGTTCTGGACCTTGACGGTGGTCAATGCAATATCGATGACATCACCGTCCGCCCCGTGGCTGGGCATTTCAATCCAGTCGCCTCTGGAGAGCATCTGGTTGGCGGAGAGCTGGATTCCCGCCACAAGACCCAGGATGGAATCCTTGAAGATCAACATGAGCACCGAGGCGAGAACTCCCATTCCGCTGAGCAGATACGTAGGAGACTTCCCCAGGACGGTCGCCAGAATCACGACCAGAGCCACGACATAGAGCAGGATCTTTGCCACCTGAATGAAACTCTTGAGGTGGACTTGACGAGAGATAGCGTAGCTGTTGTAGATATCCAGACCCGCGTTGAGGAGGGAATCCAAGGCCAGCAGCCCGACAACGATCATGTAGATTTGACAGGATCCCAGGACCACTGCGATGAGTCGCTGAGCAGTTTCGAGGGCCACTGGAGCCAGTAGGTAGATCACGATCCCCGGCGCAAGGTGGGCAATCCAGAAGAAGAAGCGGTGATCCAGCAGGCGATCATCCCAGACCGTGGTGGTCCTCTTGACAATGGAAGAGACGATCCGCAGAAGCACCCTCTTCGCGATCAAGAAGGCGATCACTGCCAGGATCATGATCAGGAAAAAGGCTGCTGCTGGACCGGCGATTGACGCGGCCCAGGGGTCGACACCTAGACTTTCGATGATCCGCACAATTTGTTGGGCATGAGATTCCGCCGAGGAGTATCTCGGGAGCAAGGTCATGCTATCGGCATTCCTGGGGCAGTTCAACGCGATCTGCTGAAAGCTTGCGGTCTTGGCTTCCCGCGCTCCAGAGGTGATCACATCCTGGAACCCGGCCTCCGAGAGCCTGCGCGATGTGGCTGAGACACGCGCACTGCGTGAGCCCGGATGTGATAGGGGCTGGGACTGTTTCCCTCCAGCGCTCTGCCCCCTCACAATCCCTGGCGTCCGACCTTCAGCGACCTCTTCAAGACGCGACTTATTGCTTTTCGTCGCTGTTACAGGCCACGCTACCAGCCCAAAATAGGCAACCAAAGATCGCTGGCCCACTTCAGGGGTTGTTGTATACGTATAGGTGTTCAGATTTCAATAAGGACTGTTGCCTGAAGAAGCACCCGATTACGAGCGCCATGCGTGCACTTCCTCAGATCTTGTCGGACGTACAGGACTGCACCAGATAGTCGGCCAGCGAGTTGCGATCGTCTTCGTCCAGTCCGCCCTCCAGCGTCCTCTCGAATCGCTCGACCCGCTCGCGGTCGTTCAGGTAGAGGGCGAGGCTTCGCGAGACGCCCCGAGAGTCGGTGAGCAGCGCGCCCATCGCCTCCAGGGTATCGACGTCCACGGGTCCCGCGCGAAGCTGGCGGATCATGCCGACCAAGCGTTCCAGCTCGCTGATCCAGTCGGGGAAGTTGTTCTCTTCGCGCGCGTAGGCGTCGGCGTCGCCCACCACCCACAGGCGGATCAGCCTGAGGTCGGCGTCGCTCATGTCGTGGTCCTCGCGCAGCCGGACGATGATATCCCACATCTCCTTGTGCGTGATAGCCTGGACGGACTCGCGGATCTCCTCGCGAATGCCACCGATCACGCCGTCGAGCGCGCGGAAGTCAGCCGCGTCCATGGATTGACAGGCACGTTCGATCCGGCGAAGCGTATCGTCGACGCCGTCCGAGTAGCACTGCTCGATCTGGGCGCGGCTGGGGGGCGCATCGCTCTCCATCCGCCGGATCAGCTCACTCAGCTTCGCGTCCATCGCCTCCTTCCTCTGGTCGTTCGCAGTAGCGAATCATCGTACCACGGCGGGGTCCGGCGACGGGCCGGCGGACTGGTGCTTCTTCAGGCAAGTGTTGTTGAGCCAGTCCCGTCCTATCCGAAAACTCGGCCGAGATCGTTCCGGGGCTGACTCCGTCATGGCTCTCGGGGCAAAATAGCTCCAGATGATTCCTGACAGTCAGTTCCTTACCATTGGTGTGTGGGTTGGCGGGTTTGAAGATCTCATTCGCCGCCGGTTCATCAGGGATCTCGGTCACAAAGGAGAAGCATTTGAAGTTACTCGTGAGGGACACGAGGCGCTGACGAACTGCAAAGCAATAATACCGATGAATAGCTTCATCAAGAGCCTTGTACCCGAGACGGCGACGGAACCAAGCGCCGCGGAGGTGGCCATCTAGATCGCGCCCAACCGGTCGTGGCGGCAGGGCGTCCGTATCGGGCCTGTATTGTGGCGCTCGATGAAGCTGGTGTTGAGAGTGCTGGAGTCCTCGGAATGAAACAGTGCTTCCTCCAGTTCAATTCTACGTGCCGAGCACTAGTGGAAGCGTGAACGTCCGAACCGTGCCCACAACAAAGTCGATTGCGCTCACGATCGAGGCCCAGCGTTGATCATCGGACTCCCGCAAAGAGTTTCGTCGGTGCCGAGGACAGACCGCTCGGGCGGGGGGACTGGGGCCTGTTGGGGACAGTTCAGACGGCAAGCCTCTACTGTCGAGTTCCCGAAAGATGATGGTTCCTCATGGCTTCAGTTGCCGGTTGGAGCCCTTCGCCGATCTGGTCAACTGGAGCGGGAGTTGCAGCGGCTTCACCAGACGTGTCAAGAATAACGTCTGCGGCCCGATCTCGATCTCAGGACCACGCCGAAGCAGGCTCCGCGATCCAACCAGAACCCCGGCGACCGGTGACACAGATCCGGCAGCAACCGTGGTAACCCCCGACAGAGCCTTTCTCCCCAGAGTTGTTTGTCCCTTTCGTGTCAGATCCGTGCAAGTCACATCGAGTGCGGTTCCCCTCGTGATGAGCGTTTCGAGGCGGATCCGGAGGCGTGAACGTCGGGCGCCGAAGCCTGGTCGTTTGATGCGAACGACGATCCCCTGAACCAGAGTTCCAGCAGGAACGGCCAGCAGATGCCCCGCATACAGATCCTCATAAAGTCGCAGATCAACACGGTCGCCGCGCTTCGTCGTGCGAGAGCTGATCTGGCGAACGGGCCTGAGCTTGACCAGAGTCCCGGAGGGGATCACAAGACGCTGACGGCCCGCCCTGCCAACAACTTGCCCATTGTCCGCGGTACTGATCTGTGCCACTGCAGGTATGCTAACCGCGACAACCAGAAACCCCAGAAACCTGTACGACTGAATCATCAAAATCCTCATCGAAATTGGGCCCATTCACCTTGCTGCCTGTTTCCGGTAATTACTAAACAGAGCGAAAGGAAAGGTTACGATCGGTCTCGGGAGCGCTGGAGTTACTCTGACCGTTCCCGGAGATTCCTGGTCGAGCCAAAGCAATCCTGGAATCTACCGTGGCCTCCAGGAGAAGCCGCAGGCTGAGCAATCGAACCGATGCCGCCACCACACGAACGGAAGGGACAGCAAGAGAAACCAGATGCCACCCAACATGGACGCCGCTTTCGTCCAATGCGCGAGTTGTGACCGGTGCACACGGTCGGACCCGCAACGGGGGCACTGCTCACCGTCGGCTGCAGGCAAGTCAGCCTCAGGAACTCCCTCCAGATCCCCGGAGCGATCCTGCTGGAGCAGTTCCCGTGCATGTTCCGCCTCCTCGGCCAGGACTTGAAGCCGTATCCCCCCAATCGCCCGGGAGGCGAGCCAGTTGATGTCAACGTGGTTGACGCCCAGCAACGCAACCTGGATACCATCCGCCTCCAGACGGGACCGTGCAAGCTGTGCAGCTGGCACGTCGCGGAACCTGGCTATCGTCCTGAGGCGCATTGCCCACCCTCGGCTACGAATGATCGACCGGGAGACAATCGGCAAAACGCTCGAGAAGAAAAGGGGACAGACCGCGAAGGGCGGCTGAGGGGACCGGGTTCATCCTAAGAAAGAGCCCCTACTCTCGCGTGAGCCGCCGA
Organism: Acidobacteriota bacterium; assembly: GCA_965248635.1. GTDB lineage: Bacteria > Acidobacteriota > UBA6911 > RPQK01 > CBDAPI01 > CBDAPI01. The sequence goes on from OZ252114.1 coordinate 4,425,304, forward strand.
CTTGTTCTGCCACGATGCCGGGGTATTTGCCCTCATCAGGCTACCAACCCTCCCGCTCAATCGCAGTGGTGATGTGCGCAAGGTGGTGGCGCCCATGCCATGCATAGCTTCCCACGTTCCAGGCAAGCTCCGTGGACCCCGACTCCGGATGCACGAATCGGCGCGACAACCGGTCGCGCGACAGTGAACGGAGCAAAGTTACCAACCTGGCGTGGAGCAGTGTCAGGAAATCCAGGCTCATCTCGACCGGCACCACGCGGTAATCAACAAGCTCCGCCCAGCGCTGCTCATCATAGGTCTTAATGATCGGCTCCTCCTCGGTGAGCGCCCATTTGAAGCGGATATAGCAGTTGAGGTGGCTGTCGGGTACGTGGTGGACGACCTGCCGGAGCGTCCAGCCTCCCAGGCGGTACGGCGTGTCGAGTTGCTTCTCGGTCAGCCCAGTGACAACAGGGCGCATCTGCTCCGGCAGCACCTCAATCTGGCCGATCCAAAGAGCGAGATCATCGTCGCTGACCGGGCCGTCGTGGTCGAACTTGCCAATGGGGTAGCGAAGATCTGTCATTAATATCGAACCTGTTTACTCTCGACCACACCGGCAGATTATCCAGGATCCCTCGTCGGGGTCGGGTTGGACTTCTCTATCTCCTTGACAAGTCTTTCGAACTCGTACCGTTTGCTCTCGTCGGACATCTCCTCCATGCACTCCAGGGTGATCCTTTTCAAATCTGCGGGAAACTGCTCGCGAGCTACCTGTATGGCATGCCACCATGTCTGGCCATTCTCTTCCAGGAAAAGCTTCTTCCAGGGGATCTGCTCGCGTTTCGAGAAATCTCTTGGCAACCAACGTATTGCCGCCATGCGCGTGATGGGGGAATCCAAGTTCAGCATGTACAAAATGAGGTCTTCCCAATCTCCTGTCCGGTATTCCTCTTTGGTGCGAATCATGTTCGCCCAGACGGTGAGACGGCCTGGCGAGGATTTCTTATCCGCTTTGCAGGGTTTCGCATCCAGCTGGGCAAGAAGAGAGGCAGCGCTGGCGATTTGGTTCACGCAACTTCCTTCCTGGGGAGAAACGGCCTGGCCTGGAGCGATTCGATCTGCCGCGCCGACCAGCAAATCAATCGCATCTGTTGCGGGCAGCGCCCCAAGGGAGTAGGCACAAGCCGAGACTTCCTCCAGCAACTCGGACTCGAGTCCCTTTTTCAAGATCTCGAGGACCTCCGGACGAAATTCACGATCCCACGATGCCTTGGAATCACGACGCCGTGCCTCAGATGAATAGAAGTGGAAGGCACTGTCAGGAGGTGCCTGTCCGGTATCTCTGGGACCCGGCAGACGCCAGGATAGCCTCCTCAATGCCGCAATTCTTAATAAGTCTTGCTCGTGACATGCCAGATCAATCAAGGAGCGAGTCGATTTGGGAATGACTATCGATGCAATTCCGTCAAACAACGCTTCGATCTTCTCTCCATCGGTTTGCTCCTGGGCAAGATGAACAAGCGGCGCCAGATAACGTTCATGGTACAAGGTAGAGAGCTTGCGTTTCCGTACGTACCCATCAGTTTCTTCCAAAAGGGATTCCAGTAGATCTTTCGTCTCTTTCTCAGAGGGCAGTCTAAGCTCAATATCAAAACTACTCCCGAAAACATACTCGTAAGGACCTGCCTCTTTCATGGCCTTAACAGGAAACCCGAACCCGAGCGACTGATAGCATTTCACCGTGTACTTCCCAGGTTCGGGGAACTTCAAGTAAGCAAGAAGTCGCAAGTCCTTCTCGTAACTCTCTCCTGGCTTGAGATGTGGGTTCGCCATGCCAAGTCCACCAAGATGTGGTTGAGAAGGCTTCGGATCGAGGGCCTTTTTTCCGTCTTCGGTCTCCGCGATGAACGCGTAACGTAGATGTCGATTGGCACCTCGATAGTCTCCGCCTTCTTCAAAGTGGAATTCGTCCTCGCTGTGGTTCGTCATCGTGAACTTTACGTTGATTGGTTCCCCGATGAAGTAGCGGCCCCTGTCCGGAGCGTAGATCCAACGAGCCACGAAGCTCCAGCCAGACCTCACCGCCTTTCGCAATTCGCCGAAGCTCGAGGCGTTCTTCGGTGTGCCGATTCTCCAGCACAAGCGGCTCGGCGGATGGACGAGTCAACTTAGTCCTCTCGGAGAAGATGCATAACGTGTTGCCGCTCGTCGGCTGCAGCGGTTTGTTAGCTGGGCTCCTGACCCGCTCTAGTCAGCCAGTACAGCGGTTGCCGTTTTTGGTGCGCAACAGCGAGTACAAGCGAAAAGTGGTTGTGGTGCTCAAAGGCGATGACATATGGAAAACGCTCGACGGTGGCCTTCTGGATCATGGCTGATCCCGTCCGAGTTCCTGTCCACCCCGAAAATGACTTCGGGCCTCACCGATGCGCGTGAGGACCAGCTCAATAGCCGCTACGAACTCGCCGCCCAGTCCTGGGCGGCGTTCCTCGTACCACAGTGCCGCGGAGCGAAGCTCGGCTCGGGCTTCAGGATGAAGTTTGACCCGCACGCCGCTGGGCAAGTTCCTTCAAGATCTCCTTCCGCGTCGTCTCCCAGACAAGCGTCTGAACGCGACCCTCAGCAACCTCTTCCGAACGCCGCTCCAGCTCAGCCGCCCAAGCAGCCGCGACCTCGTCGTCGGATTCTTCTAGGCTGGAAAGGAGTTCTTCAGTTACTCGTGCACGCTCGCGGCGCGGCAACCGCAATGCTTTCACAAGAAGCTCGTCTGTCGGCATGATGCCAGTCTAGCACACCGACCCGGGACCATCTTCTGCCGATCGGGCAGCTGTCTACAGCGACATTCTGTACTTCTGCGTTCGAGTTGCCGTCACTCGACAAGCTCTATCCATGGGAGGTCTCGGAGGTCTGGAGACCTCAAGTTTGCCGAAGCGAGTAGCTGATCCCGTGCGGATAGGCTGACCCGAGGGTGGGGCGGGTAGTTCGTACTCGCGTGATCCTGTAACCCGTTAAGGATTCTGTTCCTGGTCAGGCAGCCTCTGATTCCCGTTCCGTTGGGCAGACTGAACAGTACATCGCCCGGTTTACTTCGAGCCGTGCCCTCCGGGCGGGAAGGCGTGCATGCTCGAGTTCTCGCGGCACATGATCGCCCATTCCGTAGTATATTTCATCCGGAGTTTGGCCACGGAATGCCGAGTGGGGCAGCCTCGTATTGTGCTCTTGGACATAGAAGGTGACAAGACGCCGAAGCGTGGAGATGCTGTCGAGCGGGTTAAGATAGAGCCACTGGTGCTTGAGCACACGCCACCAAGCCTCGATAAGGCCACCAGACTGAGGGCCTGAACGAGAAGGACCATGAGCAGCACGTCCATCCCAGAAGCGTGAAACGCTCAAGCCGAAAATGCTAGGCAGAATCGCACTGGATCGGATTTTTGCGGACCACGGCCCGATTTGACTTCCAAACGGGCAATCACCGAGACTACTTCAGCTCCACCATAATGGGCAAAACGAAAATGCAGCTGCGCTCTCCAGAGTCGGTCGGCGTGGGCTTCCAACCGAAGGCAACACGGTCATACACGAGGAGCAGTCGGTTGGGAGCCACCTCCACCAGTTCGGTGTAGGCCGTCGTCTGCTCTGGTGAAATACGATAGGTGTCATCTGCAGCCCATCGGTTGTGGTGTTCAAGGATATTGATGCTCTGCCATCTCTCTGCGCGAGGGTCGATCGAAACCCACAAGTAGATACCAGGGCGGCCAGTCGAAAGCAGGATAGTACCGTTTTTGATCCTCACCATGCTGGGCTCCACACTGTAGGCTGGGATGGCTTCAGCTCGGGCCCACGATCGGGCCCCGTCGCTGCTGTAGGCGCGACGGAGATTCCAGTTTCTGCCACTGCCCACCCGAAACACCGACATCAGGTCGCCGTCGGCAAGCTGGATCATGGCGGTCTCGCTCGGCCCACCCGCTCCTTTCTCGGGTGATGCCGGCATGATGGAGGGCTCGGCGATCGTCGACCAATACCGCCAGGTGTGTCCTCCATCCTCGGAGGCGAATACTACGTTGCGCTGAAAAGAGTCTCCTTGTTTGGTAGCAAATCCCGTGGCCAGGAGTCGCCCCTGCATCTCGAGAATGCTGCCGTCGAACCTGAGACGCACGTGCCAGTTCTTGCTTGGGAGGCGACGGTCATGCGCATCTACCAGCCAAGGCCAATCCACGACTCGAATGCCCATCGGCTCAATAATGACCCGGCGCCCACCCGGCTCAAAGCGGGTAAAGGCTGCGTGGAAGTTCTGCTTGTCCTCAGGGGTTTCCCGGTACAAGAGATGAGGGATGAGCACAATTGAACCGTCGTCCCGTGGGAGAAGGATTGTGGACCCGAATTCGGGTATCATGTCATAGCGGTGCCCCCAGGTTTTACCCTCATCCCTGGATATTTGGAAGCCGCTCAGATAGTGAGGGTTTTCGTTGGTATCCGCCACCAGGGCGTAGATCACAATGAGTTCTCCGCCGGGAAACTTGGCGATCGTAGGAAACCACAAATGGCCGACACCCTCGGTTACCTGGATCGGCTGCCCCAAGCGTGCCCGCACGCCTTGCAGATTCACCACCGCCATTTTGGAATCAGCAAAAAGGTCGCTCTGGGCCTTCACCGTTGGCGAGACGCTGCCCAGGGCGAACATCAGCATCAACGCACTGAGGATGCACAATGGCTCAGTTCCTTGACGGCAATTCAAACGATCCGTCATCGTTCTCCTCTCCCTGATCGGGTGGCGCGCGTGACACCAGTGCAAGCTACACGCGCTCCACCGCGACTTCCAAAAGATAGATTCGGCTGCGCTCACCGGAATCGCCCGGAACGACGTCCCAGCCGAAGGGGGAGCGGTCATAAACGATGAATACTCGGTTCGGTGATACCTCCAGTATTGCGATATAGGCTGAAGTCTGCTTGGCATCCATGCGGAACTGGCTTTCCACCATAGAATTGTGGTGCGCCATCAAATCGAAGGACTGCCATTCCTCGCCGCGGGGATCGGTGGAGAGCCAGAGAAACAAGCCGGGCCGGCCGGTGACAAGGGCCAACACACCGCTCTCGAGACCGCAGATCTGCGGCGCTACGCTGTAGGCTGGCAACCGATCCAGCTTGGCCCACGTTTTCCCGCCGTCGCTGCTGTAAGTACGGGCCAGTTTTTGGTCTTTGCCCGAGCCCACCCGACTGACACACATCAGTTCGCCGCTCGTCAGCCGAATCAGGCAGGGTTCGTCGAACCCTTCTTTGGCGTCGGGCACGGCTCCGGACCCGGCAATCAAGGAGAGGTAGCGCCAGTGATGCCCCCCGTCTTCGGAGACCAGCGCCACGGTGCCGTGCTGTGCATCCCCGTCATAGCGTAGGGACAGCGTGGCAATGTAGCTGCCGTCCTCCAAAATCAGGATGTCGCTGAACCAGTTGATACGGGCCCACCAGGTGCGAGTGGGGTGTGTTTTCGACCAAGGCTCCACGTCGCGGGGAAGGTCCTCGACGGTAGCCCCCCAGGGCTCAATCGCGTAGCGGCTGCCGCCCTTGTCGTAGGTCCAAAAGTGGGCGGCGAAGCGGCGCCACTGCCCCGGCGCATCCGGCTTGAGGAACGTGGAGACGCCTACGAGCTTTCCATCGGGAAAGCTGACCCTTGGCTCACCGCAGCCGTTGTGGAATCCGTTGACGTCATAGCTGAAATGGAAGGTTCTGCCCTCGTCCGTCGATATATACACGGCTTGCGAGTTGTGCAGGTTGTCGGTCTTGTCCGCGTTGAGACTATGGTTGAGCATGAGTGCTCCTGTGGAGAACTTCAGCAGGTCCGGGTACCAGCAGCGTCCAAATGTTGTCTCGGCCACGACCCGGGGCCGGCCGGGAAGCAGGCGAACTCCTTTCAAACCCACGTCCTGTGACTTTTCGGCTGGAGCCGCTGGCACGAACCCCGAAGCGCCCGCACCTATGACCACCAAACTCTGTGAACCGAGCCTGACGAAGGCTCGGCGATCGTATCCTGGCATGGATCACCTCCAAGAGAGACTCATTGCAATGAACGGAAACGGCCCCATGGATCCTGCTAGGGGTGTGGCTGACCGAGTACGACTCGAGACGGACATTACGGCCCATCTGTCCGACGATCATGAGTTGAATTTTATAGGTTATATGTTCCAACCCGTCAAACAAGAAGCGGACTCGATCACCATGGAACCCCGGGGGCCCTGTATCACTGCCAAAGTCGAAAATAGGCAAAACAACCCCGCGGCTTCAGCCCACTTAAACAACCTGAAGTCAGTGTGTTAGAGAGATTGTCGGTGCTTCATCAGGCAACTGTTGTTGAGGGCGGAGGACTCCCGACCAAGGCCGCTTGAGATCCAGTGTACAGTTACATCAGAGAGCGTCTGGTGCTTCTTCAGGGAAGTGTTGTTGACTTTTGCCGACTATCCTTCCGTTTTCACTATAAGGGGTGAAGCACGTTTGGGGTTGGCGTAAGTCTATATATTTGAAAAGCTTAGGATGTCCTCGTCCTTCCGAGATTAGTTTTTCTGGGGCTCTGTTGTCCTGTGGTTGTCGAGGGATTTCGGTTCCAGACCGCCACTGGTAGAGTTTCGAGCTGGCGGTCATCGAACAACCGGAAACCATGCGCCAGCTCCTCCAGCATCTGAAGCTTTGGGAAGGGGATTATATACTTAACTAGCCAAAAACGTCAATTCTGAATGGTAGAATAGTAGCCATAGAAAGGATTTGAGCTATGGCAAAAGCACCCGGAAAATCCCACAGACAGGGCTTGACTATCATCCAATTGTTCCAGCTTTTCCCCGACGACGCGGCGGCTGAGAAGTGGTTCGAGAAACAGCGGTGGCCGGAAGAGCGTTGTTGCCCCGATTGCGGATCAACCAACACCGCAATAGTTGCGTCTCGAAAGCCCATGCCTTATCGTTGCCGTGATTGCCGGCACCACTTCAGCGTCCGAAAAGGAACCGTGATGCAATCATCCAAGCTAGGTCTGCAAAAGTGGGCGGTTGCTATCTACATGATGACAACCGGACTCAAGGGCGCTTCGGCCATGAAGGTTTACCGGGAGTTGGGGATCACCTACAAAACCGCTTGGTATCTCATGCAGCGTGTCCGTGAGGGGTTCTTTGGCGAAGCTGGTTCCATGACTGGTCCGGTCGAAGTAGACGAAACTTACATGGGAGGAAAACGCCGCAATATGCCGAAGTCCAAACGGGCCAAGCTGGAAGGCCGGGGACCAGTTGGCAAACCCGCCGTGGTTGGAATCAAGGACCGATTGACCAAGCGGGTTGCCGTCCGGGTTGTTGGCGACACCAAGAGCGAAACGCTCTCCGGCTTCATTTCAGATCACGTCAACCCGGGTTCCAAAGTCTACACCGATGACGCCACCGCCTACACTGGCCTAGTTGACTTCGACCATGAATCGGTTTGTCACTCAGTAGGCGAGTATGTTCGCGGCCAAGCTCACACAAACGGAGTTGAGTCGCTGTGGAGTATGCTCAAGCGCGGCTACGTCGGAACCTACCACAAGATGAGCTTCAAGCACCTTCACCGCTACGTGAGGGAGTTTGCAGGCCGTCAGAATATCCGAGAGTTTGGAACCCTTCAACAAATGAGCCTCGTTGCCGCCGGCATGGTTGGCAAGCGGCTCCGATATCGGGATCTGGTGGGGTAGGAGTTGGGAAAGACTCGTCGGATCGTAAAAGACTCAGAGTTCCGGGCATATGTCTGGATCATAGAGCGCCTCAAAGCGATGGGCTGGGATTGTCGTAATCCTAGTAAGGGAGGACAGGTCTATACACAACACGAATGCCACTCTGACGAGGAAATCCACACCCGTCTTGATAGGGATGTTCCCGAGAACATCGTCAAAGTTCGTGAGGATGTGTTGTGGGTTATTGAAGCGAAGCGATCTCATTCCGGGCTGGAAAAGGCACTGGCTGAGGCTAGGGAATACGCTAGGAAAATTAACCAGAGCCAACGAATCAGCGCAAGGTTTGTGTCTGGGGTGGCCGGAACAGAATCAAGTACGTTCTTGGTCAATACCAAATATTGGAATGGCCGCCGGTTCCTACCAGTCACCCTGAACGGTCGCCCGATCACGGGCCTGATGTCTCCCCAGATAGCAAGAGACGCTCTAGACAATTCGTCTCCCAATATTCAGGACATCCTCATCGACAGGGCGTTGTTTCTTGCGACTGCTGAAACGATAAACGGCATTCTCCATGACGGCGGGATCAATCTTAAAGATCGTGCTCAAGTTATGTCAGCCCTTCTGCTGGCTCTTTTGGATGATACGAGCCCTAACGTTGACGCATCTCCAGCGGTGCTCATCCGAGAGATAAACGCACGTACCGAACGGATTCTGAAAGACCAGGAAAAGCCAACTTATTTCCCTTACGCAGAGCTGAAATTGCCAGCAACCTCTGATAACCACCTGAAATACAAGGTCGCTCTCGTCAAAACGATTCAAGAACTTAACGATTTGAATATACGATCCGCCATGAACTCAGGTGCTGACGTTCTCGGTGAGTTTTACGAAGTTTTTTTGAAGTACGGTAATGGGGCTAAGGAAATTGGTATAGTGCTTACCCCACGCCACATAACTACTTTTGTTGCCGACACGATGAATATTACAGCCAAGGATGTGCTCTATGACCCATGTTGCGGTACTGGAGGCTTTCTTGTAGCGGGATTCGATCAGGTCAGGAAAAACAGCCGTAGGGTTGATCTTGACAGCTTCAAACAGAACAACATTATGGGGGTGGATCAAGATACTCCAGTTGTGACCCTTGCTATTGTAAACATGATTTTTCGTGGTGACGGCAAGAACAACATTACCGAAGGGAACTGCTTTCACAAGCACATCATAAAAGCCAATGGTCGTGGCCAATATTCTAGCATCCCAGCCACATCCGATGAACAGAAACTCGTCACCAAGGTCTTGATGAATCCTCCATTCCCTACCTCTAAAGGGCAAAAGAAAGAATACGAATTTGTTGATGCTGCGCTTTTGCAAATGCAGGATCGCGGTTTGTTGTTCTCTGTCTTGCCTTATCCGACCTTGGTTAAAGCGGGCTCACATCGGGTCTGGAGAAGGGACAAACTTCTGCGCAACAACACGCTCTTGTGCGTAATTACTTTCCCGCCCGATCTTTTTTATCCAACCGGAACTCATACAGCGGGCATCTTTGTTCGAAAAGGAATACCTCACCCTCCAGAACAGAATATCCTGTGGGTTCGAGCTGTTAACGACGGCCTACTAAAAAGCAAGGGCAAACGCCTCCCAAGCAAGAGGGCCAATAACGATTATCCCAAAATACAATCTATGCTTGCTCAGTTTCTTCATGATCCATCCCTTAACATTCAGAATCATGAGATGTTCTATAAGTCTTGCCCCGCAGATTTTAATGATCCAAACTTTGAGTTGGTCCCAGAATATTATCTGGATCAGTCCTCACCGACAACCAAGGAAGTGCAGGACGGCGTTGAACAGGTAATCCGCAATGCGGCGGCATTTCTGGTACGTGAAGGGATTGAGTGAGAAGGAAAATGAATCGCGTCCCGCTGTCGAGATTATTCAATATTCAATCTGGGAACTTCCATGCTAAGGCTGAACTGGATCCCCGGGGAGACTCCTCTGATCTCGTGTGGAGATACCCATAATGGCCTTGTAGGAAAATATGACATTCTCCGAGAAAAGACCTTTGAGCGTTGCCTTACAGTCGCCTATAACGGATCGCCGCTGCTGACGAAGTACCATCCGTACCGTTTTGGAGCCAAGGATGATGTAGGAATACTGCTCCCAAGATCGAGCATGCAGGAAACGACGTTGCTTTACATAGCTGCTATTTTAAGCCGGGAAAAATGGCGGTATTCCTTCGGGCGCAAATGCTTCAAAGGAAAGCTCTCTAGCATTCACATTTCTTTGCCGATGATCTCCGATAGCACGATTGATGAAAAATGGATCGCTCGACAATTCCCACGACCACTTGCATCGTATGTTCCGCAGCACACAAACGGCAGGATTGCCGTCGGCCATGTTACTTGGGGTAGGGTTCAACTGACTTCGCTTTTTGATATTGATACTGGGGACTTTAATTCTTATGGCGAGTTCCCTGCCGGAAACTGCATGATTATTAGCCGGTCTGCCGACAACAACGGTCTTGCTGGTTACTTCACCCCCCCAGACCACGCCCGATTGTTCCCTCCCGGAACCATTACCGTCAGTACCGTAACCGGGGACGCCTTTGTACAAATGCACCCCTTTTACGCTAGTGACAAGGTGGTTCTTTTGAGGCCAAAGGATCAGCTAAAGATCACAACCTTGTTCTTCGTTGCCTTCGCGCTTCAACACCAAAAATGGCGCTATTCCTATGGTAGATCGTGTTTCCCGCGCACAATTAGTCTAGCTTCCGCCGACGTTCCAGTAGGGGTAGATAAACGGTTAGACGAAACTGCCATGGAAAAAATCATTCGGCAGAGTTCGTATTGGAGAGTCGTAGAAAAGCAGTTCCATCCAGAATGAAGAGGACATCTATTAGACCCAAGAAGGACCGGAATCGCCATGAAACCGAAGCCAAAATCAAAAGAGAAGCGCAAGCCCCGGATCATCAAGCTGGACGCGTCACCGGAAGAGGTCGCGCGTCGGATCTTCTCCAACGCCAAGCCCCCAGATCCTTCAACCCGAGTCCGCAACAAACCGGAATGAGGCCGGGGCTTGGCTAGTTAGGTATATAATCCCCTTTGGGAAAGCTCCCAGCGCGCCCCACCGCCCCGACTCTTTGCTCACAAGCTAGGCGATCTGCTGGCCTCGCTCTCTCCTGAGCAGGCCCGCCAGATCCGGCTCTCCACCGATTCCATCTATTGGGACGACGTGCCCACCTGGCCAGATTCGACGCCCTTGTGCCGGCCCGCTTAACGGGCGTCGGCCGTGGCCTGTCAAATCAGCCATCAGTCTCTTCAAAAAAACTTCACCGTATAGGTAAACCGGACCCCTCGACCGAGCTCCGGCGCCAGATCCTCAGGGCGGCGACAGCGACGCTCAGCCGCCGAGGAATGCTACCCGCAACCACTACGGACACCGACTCTCGAACAACGCACACAGGAATTGAGACTGCCCCCAGTCAAAGGCCCTGGAGCGATCTTCGGCGATGGGACGGGGATGCGAGTTCCAGCTACGGGACCGGAAACTGAGCGCTCCTGCTCCGTTGATCAAGGCGCCAACCAGCAGCAGAGCCAGAAACCACACTGTGACCGAACGGCCCTGCCCAGGTGAACGGACCCGGGCAGCAGTCGCTGCGTAGCCTTCCATCCCCAGCACTGCGAACAGGGGAACCAGGTCGGTCGAGAAGCGGGGGCCGTAGCTGTATCCGCCCCACCAGTTGGAGAACATCGCCATACTCAGCCCGTGCAGAATAGCTGCCGCCAGAATGGCCACGACCAGGTCGCGGTGCGGAAGAAACCGCCAGTTGCGAAACAGCAGGTAGAACACCAATAAAGTCAGGGGAACAAATACGAACAGGCCTCTAGAGGGACTCAGCAGCTGTCCCGCCAGACCGATGGGGAGGTTCGACAGCAGCAGACTCTTTCCCTTCAGATAGTAGGGAGGGAGCAGGGTACCGTAGGAGTAGTAGTAGTGAAGAACCAGAAGTGTACACCAGACACTGCCGGTAGAAACCAGCCAGATCCCCTCTTTGCGGTCTTTGATGAGGACGAACAGAGTGAGCGGGATAATGATGGTGGCTGCCGTGGGCCGAGTGAAAAAGGCCGCCGCCAGGAGCGTTCCCAGGAGAACCGGCCCCAGGTTCCCACGCCGAACTCGCCACCTCAAAAGCAGATAGAGAGCCAGTGAGAGCTCCAGGGTTAGCCAGGTATGGGCCTGCATGGTGCGCGACGCAGTACTCCAGAGCTGAGTGCTCAATCCGGCCGCCAGGGCGATCAAAAGGCTTGCCCGGGGGGTCAAAAGGAGTGACGCAGTCAAGTAGAGGAGCAGGCAGGTTGCCGCGGTAACCAGCGCTGCGATCCGTTTCTGCCAGATACGCTCCATGAAAAACCGGTAGCTGCCATCTTCTCTGATCGTCGACTCACCAAGGAAAGCCCGCATCAGAAAGACGAAAGGTGCCGAGAGGACCGGAGTCCCAGCCGGGTAAAGATAGTAAAGGTGTCCGTTATAGCGGCGTATGTGTCGAGGTAGAGTCTTGCCTTCCTTGACACGAGGATAGTCGGAGGAATCGACGTAAGGCCAAAAGTGCTCGTCGACAGCCAGATTCCCCGTGAGCAGGAAATGCTCACTGACGAGCATGGTGTAGAGAGAATCATTGGTCACAACGATTGTGGATGTGTAGTAAATGGCAACCATCGCCAGAAACAGGGAGGCCCCGAGCAGGGCCCTGTCGATCCGGCTTCCTACCCCTTTGTGGGTTGACATAACCTCCACGAAGAGAATAATACCCGATGCGATCCTCAGTGAGCGGCCCTCAGGCCGCCGAGACCCGTTCCAATCAAGGAAACTGCAGAGGCAGGAACGATAGTGACTGCGCAGCGGCCCAAAGGCCGCCGGGGAATGCAACAGTTCATTCTAGGATGACTGACCGCAATCCAGACATGCTTGGCAGCCCTTCCGTGGGAGTCAATCCAATCGAAGTATAATAAAGGTAGTTTTATACTTTACAATCCCACTACGGCTACTCTATGATCTTCATAGTGAGTGGGTTGATCAGTTCTTTTTGGGTTTCTTCTTCTCTACATTTTCAGGATCAACTTTCAGCAAAGCCTCAACCGCTTCTTCAAACTCCAGAGGGTGAAGAGATACAGGTTTCTCAGCTGGCTTTTCCTTCTTCTGTGTCTTTTTCTGATTCACGAAGCGGTAAAGATCCAGTTTTAGGTGGTGGCAATGGTAGTGCATCAACACCAGTCACCTTGATATTCGTTTGGCCTCCAAGACTCTCTATATGTTCGTCATTAGAATAGATGGTGTGAGCACCCTCCACTATGGCGATAGCAATAATCTGACGGTCAAACTTAATTTTTGCCCAGGGCGCAGACGATCCGCCCTTTTTACTTCCTCCTTGAATTGCTGTTCTAGTTATATTCGCCGCTTCTATTGCGGCACGTTGATCGAAGTCGATCACCTTAAAGGCAGCAGAATTATTGAGTTCTGTTAGATATTCCGAAGCAGCTTCTGCGACCAAAACCAGAAACTCACTCAATGCGGGCGTAGGGATGAGGATTTTCTCTTTCGCCTTTTCCAGGGTTTCAACCAGATATTGTAGGCGTTGTTGGCTGTGCCCTACTGGATTACCCGAGCTGTCGTCTGGCGGATTGGCATTTGGACTAAGAAGTAATGAGAGTATATCCGCATCAAAAACGACCATTTAAGTCTCACCATGACGCATCTCTTTTAGAGCGGAAACAGGATCTTCAACTTCCTGCAGTGGGCTTTTAATGGCTCTCAGGGTGGACACCTTATCTGTGAGTGTCGCTTCATCCAATACCCTGAAATCAGAAATCTTAAAACCAGTCCTAGTCCATTTGTCGTCATCATCTCTTAACCAGCGCCCAATGCCCGTAACGCGCAACATAGCTCCGAACAAATAGGGAGCTATCTGTTTGGCAACTTCTCGGATTGCCTTGCAAAGATGGATTTCGTGTCCTTCTTGGAGATGTACTGGAACTGGGTCAAGTTCACCGCCTACTACAATCAATACCCCGTCTACTTCCCCTGGCTGATTGAATGGTCCATACGTTTCCTGCTTAACTCGCCTAGCCCCAGGAAATTTGATGGTTTTTCCAGTGGGTGGCGATAATTTCCCACTTGCATTGTCATCGGCAAGCCGCTTGTCTATTGCGTTAAATGCTTTCAAAACATCTGGTGGGCCTTCGCGGTTTTTAGCAGCCCACAGCCGCTTTTCTACTTTGGGTACGGCTTCCTTTTCAATCTTTTGTACTAAGACTGTACTGCCCTCTTTGAGGCGAACGAAATGCACGCTCTCAGGGTTGCCAAGCAACCTAGACAGGTCAGCCATATACTCGGCTAATCTCGCCATTGGTATGGTGTCCAGCGTGAAAGCATCAATAGTAAATTCGTATTCTTCAAAATGCTTTGGCATCAATATGAGTCCTGGTACGTAAGTCGCTTTCCGCCGACACCCAATATTGCAAGGATGGTTCTTTCGGAATCCGTCAGCTGTCGAGCGTTATATCTGAAATCAAACTCAGCCAAATACCTTTGGAGATGGTGCTTACTAACGTGATGATAAACCCCATTGATGCCTCTTTTCAAGAGGCTGAAGTACCCTTCAGCGGTATTAGTGTGGACATCACCGCGAACATATTCTCCGACGCTGTGCTTAACAACTTCATGTTTTACAAAGTGCTCATCCAATCCAATGTAGGATCTAAACTCATCGGTCATCACTGTAGCAGTTTCTTCGATGTTGTCTTTGATGAACCCCTTGAGGTTTTCTCCTGTCAGACGAGTCATAACTTTAGATCGAACGTTTCCTTTTCGCTCTACCAATGCAACCACGGGCGTCTTCTTTTCTGCACCACGCCCACGAATCCCACGACCCTTACCACCAACGTAGGTTTCATCAGCCTCAACCACTCCACCCAGCTTTCCGGCAAGCGGACCCTGCTTCATAGCTTCTCTGATTCTATGAGCCATGAACCAAGCGCTCTTGTAGGTGATACCCAGCATCCGATGGAGTTGGTGCGCACTCATGCCCTTCTTAGAGGAACACATCAAATAGATTGCCAATAGCCATTTTGTCAGAGGTATATGACTTCGGTGGAAAATCGTCCCAACGGTGACCGTGAACCCCTTTCGGCAATCCTTACACTTGTACAACCCTGGTCTGGTGGGCTTTTTAGAGTCCTTTTTAGGGGTAATCTTGTAATGCCCCCCTATCACTCCACAGTGCGGGCAGACAGGACCATCGGGCCAGCGCATACGCTCCAATAGCTCACGGGCCTTGTTCTCATCCGAAAAGTGTTTTGCTATGCTGATTAAGTCTAGATTTTTCATGACCTTTCCTCGATAAGGGTATTATCTCAGAAAGGTCTGGGATTGTCAAGTATATAATCATCATAATAAAAGCTAAGGTTTGCAAAACTTGACCCAAAAACAGCAACGCTTTGTCGAGGAGTACCTGGTCGATCTGAACGGGACCCAGGCGGCAATCCGCGCCGGTTACAGCCCCCGGTCGGCGCACGTCACGGCGCAAAGAATCTTCGCAATCCGCTCATTCGAGTAGCTGTCCAGACAGCGAAGAAGTTAAGGTCCGAGCGCGTCCAGATTATTACCGAACGCGTGCTCGACGAACTGGCAGTCGTGGGGTTTGCCTATCCGCGCGACTTTCGATTGTGGAACGAGCACTGGCCTATTACAACTTTCTGCGACCGCACACGGCTTTGAAGTTCGGCACGACTGTGAGGACTCCAGCCATGCAAGCTGGCCTGGCCAAAAAGAGGCTCTCATTCCGGGACGTCTTCACAAGTCGTGCGGTATTCCTTTTGTTTGTTTTGATCGCGATCCGATTACAGGCCACCGCGGAATGTCGTCAGAACTCAACAACACTTCCCTGAAGAAGCACCGGAAAACCTAAGTGACTACAATGATTAGACTTAGCTTGGTGAGCCGCCGGGGAATTGAACCCCGAACCTACTGATTAAGAGTCCCGGGCAATCCAGGATTCCTGCTATTATAGGCGAATCTTGGCCACCCGACATCGATTCCCCTCCGCTCCCAATCCTTGCTTTTTGGACTCCATGAACCATGATTTTCGGAACATCGTTGACCCGGACAGCGTATATAAGAGCAGAGCATAGGGCTTGATAGCCTATAGAATTTATGAGCACTGAGGTGAAATCTCCTCCTGAGGAGTCAGACAAGGAGCAGAAGTGGCCCCCGTACAGCATGGTCGAACCGCGCATGCGGCGGATTTACTTCAAGTTCTACAAAGAGACCTACAAGTCTTCTAACATCGATCGTAAGAGCAAGGAACTCATCGCTATTGCCGCTTCTCTGGGTTACCAGTGCGGGGGCTGCCTGGAAGGGCACATCAAAAAGGCCCTCGAGTACGGAGCCACCAAAGAGGAGATTAGCGAATCCATTGCCATCACCATGGGTGTCGCGGCCGCCTCAGTCGTCGATCAGACCGACCTCATTGCCGAGAAACTGGGAATCAGTCCTTTCAAACCGTCCACAGATTCCGAGGACGATTCCAAGTAACACCCGACAGTTTCTCGGGCCTAGTGCACTGTCCGGAAAGTTCACGCCGCTACTTCGGGCGTCTTTTCGCCGACAGCTTTGTTGCGCTACCTCGAAAGACTCGCGGTCTTCCTGCGTCGCGCGCGCCTCACTGGCGACGAAAATCCATCCCGAATTAACCCCGCGAACTTCCCGGACAGTACACTAGCTCTCCTCATATCCCAGGTCTTTCAGAAGTCCAGCCATAATCGCCGTCGCCGTCCTTTGCTCCGAAACGGACAGTTCGGTCTTCCACTTTCCGACCGACTTCAGAGGGCTTACCGAGGTCCCGTGCCGGGTAAACAGTTCGCCCGCCAGGCGGTCAGGCAGCCGTTCGTAAAGGCGCTTCACTGGATCCCCGATCTCTTCTCCAAGAAACTCGAACACTCCAAATAAGGTCCCTTGCTCTCGCGCCAGCAAACCCTCATAGCGAACCTCTTGATAGCGAGCCCTCCCCAGACGGCGACCCTGACTTCTCAGCCTGGATGTTGTTTCCACCCAGGCACTGCACAGTTGCTCGAAGCTGAATCCTCCCCAGGGTGCGGCTGGCTGTTTTTTCGCGAACGAACGCATGGATACCACCACATCCCGTCCGTCCCGAATGATGTGAACATACTGACTCTCCGGGAAATACACTTCCAGAAGTTCACCCGGCCAGAAAGTTCCCAGCTTGTCACCCCACCGTCCTGCCCCTGTTTTGTCGATCCCCAGTTGCTGCTGCAGGGCCATGGCTCGCGGGCCCCCGTAGAAGTCCTTCACCAGCTCTTTGAAGCTGGCCTCGAACAGACTGCGGAAGGCGTGCAGAAGATCCGGTTGCTCATGAAAGCCGAGTACTCCCTCATGACCAATCTGCTGCAGTTTCTCCGGATCGGTCGACAGTTCCCGGTAGCGGACTGAGCCCGGGGGAGTATCGACAATGGCCAGGATGTCGAGAAGGAGTCGAGGAAGACGATCTTCGACGCCTATGACCAGGTTGGGATGACAATTCAGGAGGTGGGTGAGGTAGGTGCTTCCAGTCCGCACTCCTCCCACCACAAACACCGGATTGTCGACAGCTCTCAGAGGTGCCCGGAAGATTCGATTTCGGAAAAGTTTACTCAGCATTTCTGAACGCAACCGGTCCGGCGATGGCTTCAAAGAACAGGCAATCGTGGGTTACAATAGCAAATGGAAATCTAAGCGTGCTCACTTTCAGGCCCGGGACCGGGCTGAATACCCAGGTGGAGGAACCAATGAAGAAGTTTTTCTTGTCAGTCATCCTGATCAGCGGACTGTTCACTCTCTGGCTTGCGGCCGCCGAAAGGACACTCGAAGTCGTTCGCTTTCCGGAGCGACGCAACGTCGAGCTTCGGATGATTCACTCGAGGCGTGTGCCGACCGCCACCATGAAAGCCAAATTCCGCTTCCAGGAAGGACAGATGCGGATTGATGTCTCCTACACGAAGATGAAGCCGGCGGTGCTGTTTGGGGGCGACATTACTTCCTTTGTCCTGTGGGCCGTGAGCCGCGACGGAAAGGCGGAGAATCTGGGCGAACTCTGGGTTCGACCGGAAAACGCCGACGACACGCTGCGCTTTTCGACCCGGCAGCGCACTTTTGCGTTGATGGTCACCGCTGAGCCGTACTACCAGATCGACAAACCCTCCGACTTCCTCATCTTCTGGAATGGAGGAAGCCAGGATCCACAGGCACCGAGTTCGCCGATCAGCTTCACCGATCTGGGGGAGCCTTCGCAGTTTGCCATCGAGCGGCTCGACTTCGTCAAGTACGACGGGAAGACGCCAGTGGATGTCTTGCAGGCGGAAAAGACTTACGAAATAGCCGAAGGAATGAAGGCCGGGGATTACGCGTCGGCCCTGATGGCGGACGCCATGACCACGTTGCAGCAGTCCCGACAAATGGCACGAAGCAGCTCATCGCGCAAGGGTGCCCAGGACTACGCACGCAGGTCGGTCGCCTCCAGCAACGAAGCCATCCGGATCACTCTGCGCCGACTCGAGGCCGAGCAACTGGATGCGGAGATCCAGCAGCGCCGAGCTGAGATTGAGCAGCTCGAAGGGAGAGCCCGGGAGGCTGAGGATCAAGCCCTGAGGGTTCGGGAAGAAGCGGACCGCCAGGTGGCTGCCCTGGAAGAACAGAAGAGCGCAGCGGAACAGCAAGTGTCCTCCTCTCGCGATCAGTTGAGACAGATCCAGTCCGACAAGGCACGTATCGAAGCGGAGCGGGACAGCCTCAACCAGGCCACGGTGGAGCTGAAAAGTCAGCGGGAAGCTCTGACCCTCTCCATTTCCGATCTGGAATCGGAAAGTGCCCGGCTCCGGTCAGAGAAAGAGCGCCTGGCGCAGGAAAAAGCCCAGGTGGAGCTGGACAAGCAGAAAACGGAGGACAGACTGCAGGCTGCCCTCTCCCAGGTGGCCGACACTCGTGAATCGGCCCGGGGACTCATCCTCAACCTGCCCGATATTCTCTTTGACGTGAACAAGGCGACTCTCAAGACCGAACTGAAAACGGCGATTGCCAAGCTGGCGGGAATCCTGCTCATCATGCCCGAGCATCGCGTGCGAATCGAGGGACACACCGATTCAACCGGTTCCGAGGAATACAACCTCAAGCTCTCCACGGAGAGGGCTCAGAGTGTACTCGGTTTTCTGGCCGAAGAAAGGTATTGATGACTCTCGCCTGAAAGCTGTCGGCTACGGGTTGACTCGTCCCATTGCAGAGAACGACACTCGCGAAGGACGTCAGAAGAATCGCCGGGTCGAGATCATCATCAGCGATCAGGAGATTGGGGAGGAGTAACGATTCTGGTTACTGGTTACTGCGCTCGCCCAAAAGCTCTGCAAAACGTGGAACGTGAAACCTGGAACGTGGAACTCTAACGATCCGGAGGAATGGGTTCCTCCGAATCAAAGGTGATGGTGGTGTCCACCTCGAAGCGCTTGAAGTCCTCAAAGGTGATCACCATCTTGATCCGCTGCGATCCATTCCTGAAATGGAGGGTGTCGTCGGCTCCGGTCCAGGTCGGGAACCAGATTCCCTCCTCGATCTCCTGGCGGATCGTCTCGAAGGCCGGGTACTTGTTGTTCCCGTGGTCAGGAACCATCTTGCCACTGGTCATTACGATCAGAAAATCGACGTCGTCAACGTAGATGCGGCCCCGGAAGTAGCGTTTTCCTTTCTTCAGGCTCTTGGGTTCCACGTCAAACACATAAGTGTTCAGCTCGTCGATCAGCTCCTTGCCAACGTAGTCAATCTCATACTCAGCCGCCGTCTCAGTGGTAAGCATAAAGGGCTGCCTTGAAACCGCATCATCGAGGTCGTGCTTGGTGACCTGGATGTTGGGCATGCGTCCGCGGTCGCGGGTCTTGCGGAGCTGTCGCTCTCCGGCCGTGTCGAAATAGATGTCATACTCCACCACCCGCTCCCCCCGGACCGAGCCCCAGTCGCTCAACTCCTGAAAGATAATGGTCTGAGAATAGGTGTAGTTCTGGAACTCGGCCTCCAGCCGCGACTCCGCCTCCAGAAAACGGTCGATGACCTGTCGAGGTGTTACTTCTTCCCCGTGGGCAGTTCCAACGATGATGACGAAAAGGACGATCAGATTTCTCAATTTCTTCACAATACCCATAGATGCAGAGAATCGGTTCAGGTTCTCAAAATTCTCTGTCGGTTCCTTGGTCATCAAAGTTCCTTACCGCCTCAGAAGAGCCTCCACCTCCGCAACCGTCGGGATTCCGCCACGGGCCCCGGGGCGTGTGCAGGACAGGGCACCCGCTGCATTGGCGAAGCGCAAACAGTCCCACACATTCCATTCCTTGAACAGGGCATAGATAAAGGCGCCGTGGAACACATCTCCAGCCCCGGTGCTGTCTACCGCCTCAACCTCGAAACTCGGGACTTCATAGATCTCACCATTCCAGAGGGCAGCGCATCCGTGGTAGTCGCGTGTGATCGCGGTGAATCCACGAGCGGCCTCGGCAACACCCAGCAGAGCCTCTCTCCAGTCCGATGCTCCGGTAAACTGCCGGGCGAAGGTCTCGCTGGGCAGAGCAAAATCGGTCAGGGCCAGCAACTCCCCGGTTCGGCTCTGAACCTTGTCCACATCCAGGCAGGTTTTCGTGCCCGCCTGGCTGGCCCACTCTGCACATTGAATGGAAACCTCTTCGTCGTGGCCGTCCAGATGCAGAATCTGGCCGGCCAAAATCCACTTCGGCTGGATTTCGTCCACCCGGTAGGAAAGAGACGGGTCTCGGTCCCACAGAATCGTGCGCTGTCCTTCCGGGTCAACCACTATGATGGCGTACTGGCTGGAGGCCCCCGCAACCACCTCCACCAGATGAATATCCATCGGCTCGCGCTTCAGGGAAGAGAGCGAAAACTGTCCGGTCTCATCGTCTCCCACCCGGCCGATGTAGCGGGCCCTGAGCCCGTATCGCCCACAAAGGGCCATGGCCGTAGCCACCTGTCCCCCCGCCAGTCTCCTGAATCCTTCAATTTGGACCTTGGAGTTGCGCCGCGGAAAGTGGGGGACGTGCACGATCCAGTCCACTGCATTCAAGCCCATACCAACCACTTCGAACGGCCGGTGGCCGGGCAGTTCGATATCAAAATAGGCTTCTTCCAAGGGATGCATGCCGCTTCAATTCTGTCAAATCATTCCTTCATCGGCAAAGCTGAAGTATTCGTTCTCTCCAACGATGACGTGATCCAGCACCCGGATCCCGATCAGGCACCCCACTTCCACGAGCCGGCGTGTAATCTGCAGATCTTCAGGGCTGGGAGCCGGGTCGCCGCTTGGATGATTGTGAACACAGAGCAGGCCGGCAGCGGCCTCCAGCACGGCTGGACGAAAGACCTCCCTGGGATGCACGAGCGAAGCCGTCAAAGACCCCTCTGACACGCGAACCAGCCTCAGGAATCGGTTTTTCCCGTTCAGAAGCACGGCCCAGAAACACTCTTTCCTGAGGTGGATCATTCGGGGGTGAAAATGACGAAAGATCTCCAGACTGCACGAAAACTTCTGGCCGGGCCTCAGGCCAGGCCAGTCGAGGCGGCGGCAAAGATGAAGGCCTGCAACGATGGCCCGGGTCTGACAACCTGCGAATCCCTGATCCCGAAGTTCTCGAGTCAGTGTTCTGCAGTCTGAGCTCTGCGCCAGGACCCGCAGCAGAATGTGCGCCTGCGTCAGGGCTATGTCCCCCGGGGATCCATTGGCAAGGAACGTGGCCGCCAGTTCCAGATCCGTGAACTCCTCGGCTCCTGCAGTGAACCATCGTTGCTGAATTTCGGTCACAGTTTCGTTGCCCACATAGTTACTAACGCCGCAGGATGAAAATGGGCGGAACTGGTTGCAAGCCCGATCCTAGAGGAGCGGGAGAGGGCTCAGGGCGGAGAACGTTTAAAAGCCCGGCCGTAGCCCTGAGCCCTCTCTCGCTCCTCTAGGATCGAACAGGACAAGGACCCAGGAAACGAGAAACGGTTAGAATACTGTCGCAGTGGCAGACCTGAAGAAATACCGGGACAAGCGGGACTTTGAAAGCACAGGCGAACCCGAGGGGCGGCCCACGTCTGATTCCGGAGACGCTTTGCGCTTCGTCGTGCAGAAACATGCAGCCCGTCGACTTCACTACGATCTCAGACTCGAAATGGAGGGAGTCCTGCGATCCTGGGCAATTCCCAGAGGCCCCTCCCTGGATCCATCCGAGAAACGCCTGGCTGTCCACACCGAGGACCATCCCCTCGAGTACCTGCACTTCGAAGGCGTGATCCCTGCAGGACAGTACGGAGCGGGAAACATGATTGTCTGGGATCAGGGAAGCTACCAGTGCGTGGGCAAGGAGACCCATCCGGTTCGGGCCTGGCAGCAGGGAACGCTTGACCTTCGGCTCTACGGTGAGAAGCTGCAGGGTCACTGGGTGCTGGTCAAGATCAAAGGGTCAGAAAACGACTGGCTGCTGATCAAGAAGGATGATCCTTTCGCCGATCCTCAGAAAGACCTGCTGAAAGAGATGTCCGAATCGGTTTTGTCCGGCCTGGAAGTCGAAGAACTGGTCGAAGGGGTCACTGCCTCACACCGGCATCGCCATCAGAGGCTCCTCTCCGAACTGCAACTGGAACCGGCCCTGCTCGATCAGGTTCCTGCTCCTATGCTGCCCAGCCTGGTGCAGAAAGTACCCGCCGGAACCGGGTGGCTGTACGAACTCAAATACGACGGTTTTCGAGCACTGGCGGAAAAAAAAACGGCAAAATCCGACTCCTCTCTCGAAATCTGAAGCGCCTGGACCAGCACTTTCAGGAACTTCTGCCCTGCCTGCTGGCATTGCCTGCAGAGAACTTCCTGCTGGATGGCGAGATTCTCATCTTCGACAGCGAGGGCCGTTCCCGCTTCCAGTCGCTCCAGTCGAGGTTGGGTATCGGTGCCCGGTCTCAGAGCAAAGAGGAGACGGGACCGGCACGCTACCTGGTCTTCGACGTGCTGTCTTGCGACGGCTTCGACCTCCGAGAAGTCACTCTGTCCGAGCGCAGGCGCATCCTCGAGGCCCTGGTGCCGCAGTCCGAATTGATCAAGAAAGTAGATGTCCTGACAAAACAGGGAGAAAGCTTCTTCCGTCTCGTGGCGCAGCAGGGGTTGGAAGGCATCGTGGCCAAGCAGGCGGGAAGTCGCTATGTGTCCGGGAGAAGTTCCCGCTGGTTGAAGATCAAGGCCACTCGCGAGCAGAGCTTCGTCATCGGTGGTTTCACGGCGCCCTCAAAAAGCAGAAAGCACTTTGGCGCTCTGGCGATAGGTCTCTTTGATGAGGATCGACTCCGTTTTGTGGGAAAAGTGGGAGGCGGGTTCAATGCAGAAACACTGCGGACGGTCTACGACCAGGTGAAATCTCTCCACATCGAAGAAGCCCCCTTTCAGGAGATTCCCCGGCAAATCGCCGGCGCAGAGTGGGTGAAACCGACGCTGGTCTGCGATGTCAAGTTCAACGAGTGGACGCGTGACTGGATCCTTCGCGCCCCGGTGTTCTTGAAACTCCGTCCGGAGCTGGAGGCAACCGAGTGCCGATTCGAAGGCGGTCCGGACAGCCCGGCAGCGGGCAGCAGTGAAGACGACGGACTGGAACAGTACGATTTCCTGAGCAATCTGGACAAGCCCTTCTGGGCCAGGGAAGGCTACACAAAACGTGATCTAGTGGACTATTACCACCGCATAGCACCGGTTCTACTCCCCTACCTGAAGGATCGTCCCCTGAACCTGGAACGTTATCCGGATGGCTATGAGGGCAAGAGTTTCTACCAGAAAGATGCCCCGGACTTTCTTCCCGAATGGATCGACACTGCGGTCGTCCCCTCCGGGTCGAAGGGGAAGGCCAACCGCCACGTCCTCTGCAACGATCGGCGAAGCCTGGTGTACCTGGCCAATCTGGCCTGTATTCCGTTACATCCGTGGAGCAGCCGGGCGGGTTCCATCGAGTTCCCGGACTTCATGATCATTGATCTGGATCCAGGTGAGGGAGTTCCGTTTCCGGCAGTCTGCCGGCTGGCCCTTACAGTGAAGGAGATCCTCGCCCAGTTGAGTCTGAACGGCTATCCCAAGACATCCGGATCGAAGGGACTCCACGTTGTGGTGCCCCTGGACTCCAGGCACGACTACAAGTCAGTCCGCAGGTTTGCTGAAGTCATTGCCCGCCTGGCCGTCCACAGTATGGGAGACCTGGCCACGATTGAGAGAGGAATGGAAAAAAGGAAAGGAAAAATCTACATCGATTATCTCCAGAATGGCTTTGGGAAAACCATTGTCAGCCCCTATTGCCTGAGACCGCGGCCCGGCGCACCTGTGTCCACACCGCTCAACTGGAACGAAGTCTCCTCGAGTATTCGACCACAGGCTTTCAACATTCGGAGCACTTTCCGCAGACTGGCGGCCAAAGGGGATCCGTTCCAGCCACTCCTGACCGAGAAACAGTCACTCCAGTGTGCCTTGCAGCAACTCGAAGAGCTTTTCTCAGACGGCTCCCCATGAACCAGGGCTCCCGAAATCCCATTGCGCCACTTCGGAAGTTCAGGGAGTTGCTGCTGAACCGTCCCTTCCAGCCCCATCGAGTCATTCCCCATCCCCATCTGCAGACCATGGCGTCGGCTCTGGCCAGGAGGGATTTCGGCTGGGGGGCACTGAACACTGAGACACTGGCTCTCGAACTGCCCGGACAGACTCGCGTCCGCAGCGAGTGCTATTTCGGCAATCCAGGGGCACCCACGCTTCTGGTCGTCCACGGAATGGGAGGGTCGAGTCAGTCACCCTACATGCAGGGCTTTCTGCACAAGGCCTGCCGGGAAGGGTGGAACGCCGTTCTCCTGAACCTCTACGACTTAAACCTGGCCGGAAGCAGACCGGTCATTTTTCACTCCGGGTCCAGTCGAGAATTGGAAGGAATTGTCCACCGAGTGCTCGATCTGGACCAGTGCGGGACGCTCGTCCTGGTAGCCGTCTCGATGGGAGGAAACATCCTGCTCAAGCTCCTTGGAGAGTGGGGAGACGGAGCGCCAGACCGGGTTCGAGCCGCCGCCGTGGTCTCACCCCTGGTCGACCTGATGGCGAGCTGGGACACACTCGACCGTCTCACGAACCGTCCTTACCGCTGGCACTATGTCCAGGGCTTGAAGCAGGTGGTCCGAAAGAATGAGCGGCACCTGGCCAAGCACATCGACGTTGAGGGCATCCGGAAAATCAAGTCAATCCGTGAGTTCGACGAAATCTTCACCAGTGTCCTGGGGGGATTCCAGGATGCCTTCGACTACTATCGCCGAGCCAGCGCCTCACCCTGGCTCGAGAGGATTCGAGTCCCGACACTGGTCCTTCATTCCAAGAGGGATCCGATTCTTCCCTGGGGACCCCTGATGACACCGGGCCTCCGGGAGAATCCAAGCGTCCTGCTGTGGCTGTCCAGGGAGGGAGGGCATGTGGGGTTTATCGAGCAGGAAAGAAAAGACATCGATCGACACTGGGCCGAGAACCGCATCATCGACTTCGCACGATTGCGGTTTGGCCCGAAGCAAGACAGTAGGGCGCGCCAACCTGGCCTGCCGAACGGAACTAAACGGTAACCGGTTCAGTTCGGCACCGTTGATAACTGTGCCCTACAGCCTCCGCGACCGCAGCAGCAACCAGCTCACTGATATCCCGAGCAGGGCCCCGACTCCGTCGGCCAGGAGATCCGCCAGAGAGGGTGTGCGGCCCGACACGAAGCTCTGATGAAACTCGTCGGACATGCCGTAGGCTAGGGCCACGACCCACAGCAGCACGGCACTGGAGCCCTTAAGTCCCTTGCTGAGTCCAGAAGTCGCGCCCCAGACGAGAGTCAGGCTGAAGATCAGGTATCCGATGGAGTGCCCCGCTTGGTCCGGAACCCCTCCGACCACGGCGGGAACACGGCTCTGCTGGGAAAACCAGAAAATGAGCGCAGCACAGACCGCTGCCGGAAGCCAGTGAATCCAGAGGAAATAGCCCGTCCGATTAGTACTCACTTCCATGAATATATGGAAGCTTACCAGGGAATCCCCGACATGACCCAGGCACCGGCCAGCGAGCCCAGGATCATGTAAGCCAGCAACTTGAAGAAATAACGGATTCGGGCCTGGCGATCTTCTTTGGCAATCAGGGCAAACACAATGGCGATACACAAAGCCAGGACGATCAGCCCGCTGAAGTGATTCATGACTTCCGCCCCAGGGCAATGTCAAAAGCGTCGACCACAAGCAGCATATTCAGCAGTCCTGCAGTGTAGAGATAGGTGTTGCCGTATTCGTAACCCAGCGCCGTAATCTGCCCGTTTCCCAGCCCCATGAATTGCCCGGCCAGATAGGGAAGGCCGATAGCCAGCCCGGCAATGAACTTGAGCAGCCCAAAGAATCCGGGGGTCAGCCCAAAAAGGCGACCGTCCATGAACAGGCCCAGAGAAAAGAGAGACAGGACCACGACCAGAAACACCAGGCCCCGCTTCCATCGATTCAGAAAGATGTGGCCGCCCCCGGGGATCAGCCACGCGAGGGCACAGGCTGCTACTGTTTTCATTACCATACTGCTTCCATCATACGGAATCCTTGATTTAAAATTCCATCTCTAAGCGCTGCGGCGGGCTCAGTTTGAAGAAAATGCCCTCGCTGGCGCTGGGGTTCTGACACTCTGGGGGTGGCCTTCAACACCACCAACGGAACCGCGGGCGCAGGCCGCGGCCAGAACCAGCAACCCGGAACCCGGAACTCGGAACTCGAAACAAAACACCGTCAGATGGGGGTAGTAGCGTGTTTGGTTCTCTCTTCCCAGGAGACGACTATGGGAATCCAGCAGGTCCTCCAGAAGTGGCACCACTTGAGCGAAACCGGGGAGGCCACTGCCTGGATCCGAATCGAGGGTCAGCCGGGTGACTATCGGGATCTGCCGGACACTCTTGATGCAGGGCTGGTGCAGGCCCTGGCCACCCGCGGCATCGACCGTCTCTATTCCCACCAGCATCAGGCCTTTGACTCGATCCGAAGGGGCGAAAACCTGGTGGTCGTCACACCGACAGCCTCGGGCAAAACTCTCTGTTACAACCTGGCAGTTCTGCAGCGATTGCTGGAAGACAAGGAGGCTCGGGCCCTGTACCTGTTTCCGACGAAAGCCCTGGCTCAGGACCAGCTCGCGGAGCTAGCCGCCCTGACGCAGACACTGTCGCCGATTCCCGGAATCGATGTCTACGACGGAGACACACCTTCCGACCGAAGGCGCCGGATCCGCAAGCAGGCTCGCATCGTTCTCACCAACCCGGACATGCTGCACCCGGGCATCCTGCCGCATCACCCGAAATGGATCGAGTTCTTCCAAAACCTCCGGTATGTCGTAGTGGACGAGATCCACACCTATCGGGGCGTCTTCGGGAGCCACCTCGCCAATGTCTTCAGACGCCTCAAACGGATCCCTCGCTTTTACAATTCCAGCATCCAGTTCATCGCCTGTTCCGCCACCATTGCCAATCCCGATGAACTCGCCTCGGCACTGGTCGAGGAACCGGTCACTTCAATTGACCGAAGTGGAGCTCCCCGCACGTCCAAGGACGTGATTCTCTTGAATCCTCCTCTCCGCAACCCGGGCCTGGGCCTGAGGCAGAGCGCTTTGACGTGCGCCCGGAGATTTGCCCTCGACCTGCTGCAGGAAGGTGTGCAAGCGATTGTGTTCGCCACCAGTCGAGTGAACGTCGAGGTACTGCTGCGCTACCTGCAAAAAGGGATCCCGTCAGCGGCTGGTGAAGCTCCCAGAATCCGAGGCTACCGGGGAGGATATCTGCCACGTACGCGCAGAGAAATCGAACGCCAGCTTCGAGAGAAAGAGCTTCTGGGCGTGGTCAGCACCAATGCACTCGAGCTGGGGATTGACATCGGCAGCCTGGAAGCCTGCGTCCTGGCAGGTTACCCCGGAACGATCGCTTCCACCTGGCAACAGATTGGACGAGCAGGGCGTCGCCGGGGCCACTCGGTGGCCATGCTGGTGGCTCGGAATCTTCCTCTGGACCAGTTTATCGTCAGCTGTCCCGACTACTTTTTCGATCGTTCACCGGAACGGGCTTTGATCCACCCCGACCATCTCCATATTCTCGTCAGCCACATCAAGTGTGCCGCCTTCGAGCTCCCCTTCCGCAAGGGCGAACAGTTCGGCGAGGATCTCCAGGAAATCCTGGCATTCCTGGCCGAGCACGGACTGGTTACACGGGCCGGGGATACCTGGCACTGGTCTGATGAGTCTTATCCTGCGGATTCGGTCCGTCTGCGCAGCCTGGCCGAGGAGAACTTCGTCGTTTTCAATCTGGAAGACGGAAACCGGGCAATCGCCGAAGTGGATTTCGATTCGGCCCCCGAGCTCATCCATGAAGGGGCTGTCTATCTCTGTGAAGGCCGGCAATACCACGTGGAGAGGCTCGATTACTCGGGACGAAAGGCATTTGTCGAACCGGTCAACGTGGATTACTACACCGACGCCGTCACCCAGTCCAGACTCCGGGTTCTCTCCATCGAGGAGAGCCGGCAGGATCAGTCTGTGACAGTCGAGCACGGCGAAGTCCACCTGGTCAGGAAGGTTCCAGGCTTCAAGAAGATCCGCTTCTATACGGGAGAGAACCTGGGCTACGGCAAGGTCTAACTTCCGGTTCACGAACTCCACACGATGGCCTACTGGTTCAGCCTTCGAGAAGCCGATCTCGCCGCCATCGGCCTGACTCGGGATGAGACGATTCTGGGATGCCTGGGCCTCTCCTTTGCGCTGCACACCGTCGCCACGCTGCTGGTGATGTGTGATCCGCGAGACCTGGGCCGCTCGGTCGGCGACCGCAGCACGGCCTGGTTCGCACTTGCAGAACAGGGTTCTGTGGGTCTCTACTCGTCGGGATCCTCCCCGCTGGAGACCAGCCTCGAGAGCATCGGCGGCTTTGACCCCACAGTTTTCCTGTTCGACAATGTGCCTGGCGGAATCGGCTTTTCCGAGAAACTGTTCGAGCACCATTCGGAGCTCATTCTTCAGGCACGCCACCTGATCGAGCGGTGTGGCTGTACGGATGGGTGCCCTTCCTGTGTTGGACCCGTCAATGAACTGGCCCGAAAGACCCGCGGGGCCGCCCTCAGAATCGCAAAGATGATCAACTCAGCGGCCATTACCACGCAGTAACTACTGGCTTTCATGAATCAGAAACTGCGCCGGGAACTGGACAGGATCTATGGCCGGGGAACCTCTCCCGTTGCAACCGAGATCGGATCTCTTCGACTTGAACTAGAGAAGACACGAGAGCAGCAGACGAGGCGCCTGGCTGATGAAATGGACGGCTACTGGGCAGAAGAAGATTCAGGTCGAACCCTCGTCATCGACCGTTCATTGCCTCTCTTTCACCAGCATGCCGGCGTCGAGTTCGAGGACTACTTGAGAATCAGGCCGGAGTCCTTCGGCTTGCTTTTCGGAGACACCGATCTGTTCCATTTCAACCCGGCCAAGACGGTTTTTCTCGACACCGAGACGACCGGTCTCTCCGGGGGTGCCGGAACCTATGTCTTTCTGGTGGGGCTGGGGTACTTCGACGACGCCCGGTTCGTCATCCGCCAGTTCCTCATGCCCGGGCTGGGATCCGAGCCGGCCCACCTCTCGGCCCTTGCCCGTCTGGTAGCCGGAAAAGGCTTTGAGCAACTCGTCACGTTCAACGGCAGGAGCTTTGACCTGCCCATCCTCAATGACAGATATACTCTCAACCGCCTGGCCAGCCCCTTTGCCGGGCTGAAACACCTGGATCTTCTTCACCCCATCCGCCTGCTCTGGCGCCGCCGAGTCGGGAGCTGCTCCCTGCAGAGCTTGGAGCAATCGGTCCTGGGGTTTTGTCGGGAGGGAGATATTCCCTCCCATCTGATTCCGCGGGTTTTTCTGACCTTCGCCCGCTCTGGGCAGACCCACGGGCTGCGACCCGTGCTCAGGCACAACCGGATGGATCTCCTTTCCATGCTGAGCCTCTGTTGTCTCGCCTGCAGGATACTCGGTCCAGCAGGAGAGGAGCCCGAGATTGAACCGATGTCTCTGGCGCGCTTCTACCGAATCAGAGGCCAACGCAGCCTGGCAATTAAATGGCTGCGGCGGGCCGTCTCCCAGCTGCCGGAGGACTCATCAGACCGGCGCCATGCTCAGTCGCAGCTGGCAGAACTACTTCGAAAGAGCCGTTGTGAGTCCGAGGCACTGCCTCTTTACCTCGACCTGATCCAGTCCTGGCCCGATCCGCCGTCCTCGATATTCGAAGGAGCAGCAAAGATCCTCGAGCATTCCAGAAGGGACTTTGGCGCAGCCCTCGAAATTGTGGAGCAGGCCCAACGCTTTTACCCGACTCCCCTCTTCGCCAGGCGGCACCATCGGCTGGTCTGCCGCCAGGCCGGCAAGAGGTGGTATTGATGGGAGGAAACACCCACCTTGGCTTTCAGACCTCCGAGGAGAGAGTGGGAGGAGGCTCAGGGCAGCGCGACGTTTAAATTCCCGAGCG
This sequence comes from Acidobacteriota bacterium, assembly GCA_965248635.1. Lineage (GTDB taxonomy): Bacteria > Acidobacteriota > UBA6911 > RPQK01 > CBDAPI01 > CBDAPI01. Next base: position 4,455,580 of record OZ252114.1, read on the forward strand.
CTTCCCTGAGCCTCCTCCCACTCTCGGCTTCCATCACCAAGGGCTCTCTGGCCTGAAACAAAGGAGACGGCTAAGATCGGCAGCCGGCTCAATCTTCCTGGTCGCGGCTCCGAGGCCCTACCACGCTCTAGTTTGGAATCCGGCGTGGAACCCGGAACTCGAAACCCGGAACGCCGTGAGTGCAAGCGAGCGGCAAATGGACTAGAATCCACTGCCCATGTCCCGCAAGCTTGTCTACCGGCTGGTGATCGGCTACTTCATCGTCGCGGTCCTGACCACCATGTGGCCGATCTATCCCTTCTTCAATCGGATCCGACCACTGATTCTGGGGATGCCCTTCTCGCTGGCCTACCTGGTCTTTCTCGTCGTTCTTTCATTCCTTGTGCTGGTCAGTCTCTTCTCCTGGGAACAAAAACGGGACAGCAAGGAATGATCGAGTCCTGGGTGATCGTTTTTGCAATCACACTTCTCTACCTGCTGGCTTCGCTGGTCATCGGCCTCTTGTCGGGCCGCAAGACCACCTCTGGGACAGAAGGTTACGTGGCCGGGGACCGGGCTCTCGGATTCCTGGTCATGTACTTCATCATGGGAGCCTCCATCTTCAGTGCCTTTGCCTTCCTGGGGGGCCCCGGGTGGGCCTACTCGAGGGGAGCGGCCGCTTTCTACATCATCGCTTACGGGCTGGCCGGGCTGGTCCCCTGGTATTTTTTCGGACCCAAGGTCGCCAGACTGGGCCGCCGCCACCACTATGTGACCCAGGCCGAGTTGCTGGCCGATCGGTATCAGAGCCGCGCCATATCCGTCCTGCTGGCCCTGGTCAGCCTGGTGGCCTTCCTGCCTTATCTGCAGCTGCAGATGAAGGGAGCCGGGTACGTCTTTTCGACGGTCACGGAAGGCCGGGTTCCCGAGTGGGCCGGTGCCGCGATCGCCTATGGGGTCGTCCTCATTTATGTTTTCAAGAGTGGCGTCACAGGTGTCGGGTGGACCAACACCTTCCAGGGCATCCTGATGATGTCGCTGGCCTGGATTCTGGGTCTGTACCTACCCTTCAAACTGTACGGAGGGCTGACACCCATGTTTGAGCAGCTGGCCGCGGAAGTACCTGAGATGCTGACGGCACCGGGCCTGGATGCACACGGAAAGCGCTGGTCCTGGGGCGGCTATTCGAGCGCCATCGCTATTTCCTGTATCGGTTTCAGTGTGTGGCCCCACACCTTCATGAAGATCTATACGGCCAGCAGCATTCGCACCCTGAAACAGACGGTCGTCTTCTACCCGACCTTCCAGATCTTCCTGGTACCCATCCTGTTCATCGGGTTTTCGGCGATTCTGGCCTACCCCGGAGTGGAACCGGCAGATGCCATCCTACCGTTTGTCGTGACGTCCATGGATCTTCCGGCCGTGGTGGTGGGCCTCTTCTGCGCCGGTGCCCTGGCAGCCTCCATGTCCACCGGGGACGCCCTGGTTCATGCAGCAGGTTCCATCCTCATCAAGGACGGCTACCGGGTCCTGCTCAATCCCAACATGGCAGAGAAAACGGAGACCCGGTACATTCGGATCTCGGTGATCGCGATTGGCGCAGTCGCCTATTACTTCGCCGTCTTTTCACAGGTCTCCCTGGTCTACCTTCTGCTGCTTTCTTACGGGGCGATAGCCCAATTCTTCCCGGCTGTGATCGCCACTCTCTACTGGCGGCGTTCCACGCCCGCGGGAGTTCTGTCGGGCCTGGTAACAGGATGTCTCATTACCCTGATCTGGAATCTGTTCCCGGGCCTGCAGTGGGAGGAGATCCACCCCGGAATCTGGGGTCTGGTGGGCAATGTGCTGGTGATGTGGTCGGTATCCCGTGCCACTGACCCCATGCTGAAGGAACATGTGGATCGGTTTGTGGAGGCTTGAGGGAAGGTTCCAACGTTCCAGCGTTGGAACGTTGGAACGTTGCCTTCAAAACCCCGCCCGTTCCGCCAGCGTCGGCCAGTCCCGGGCCAGGGCCAGGTTTGCCTGCATCCCCACATCCAGATCCGCAACCGAGATCGATTCATCCACCGTGTGGGCCAGGCTTTCATGACCCGGTGCAAAGCCGATCACGAGCATACCCGCATCGGCAAAGTGGCCTCCGTCGGTGGCAAATCTCCACAGTTCGGTCTCCTCCCGGACCTCCGTCACTGGGTCCAGGGCCTGTTTGGCTCCGGTCAGAACCGGATGGGACTCAGGAATCACATAAGCGGGTTGATAACCGGAGTATTCCATCTCCAGCCCGGCAAAGCTCTTCAGCTGGAAGGTGGGAACTTCCACATCGGCTGTTGAGCCTTCAATCAGGCACTTCCGCGCCGTTTCTTCGAGACGCTGTCGGACGTCCTCTCCAGTTTCTCCGGGAATGTTCCGCCAGTCCAGGGTCAACCACACCTCACCAGGAAGCACATTGGAACTCGTCTGATCGGTCCGGATCAGGGTGGCTGCCAGACTGGAGCAACCCAACTCTGGATCTTTCCCCATCTCCAGCGAGGCCAGCTCATTGAGGAATCCGGCGACCACGAAGAGGGGATTCACGCCGGTCTCCGGCACGCTGGCATGGACGCTGCATCCCTGCACATGCAGAGTCAGCTCGGTACGGCCGCGATGGCCGCGTCTCAGCCGGTTCTGGGAGGCCTCGCCCACGACCACGAGCGGAATCTGAAGGTGAGTCGAGAGATGGCGAGCTCCCAGGCCACCCACTTCTTCCTGAACTACGGAACTGACATAGACATCACCCGGAGGGGGTTTCTGTGCCAGCGGGGCCACTCCATAGACCTGGGCCGCCAGCGGGCCCTTGATGTCCATGGCTCCACGCCCCCAGACTCTGCCCTCATGAATCTCACCTCCGAAGGGGGGAAAGGGCCAGCGTGACTCATCTCCGACATCCACGTGGTCGAGGTGGGTGTTCAGCATGACCGGTGGTGCATCTCCGTGACCCCGGATGAGCCCGATCACATTGCCCGCTTCATCCTCACGAACCTGATCAAAGCCGAGATTCTCCATTTCGCGGTGCACCATTCCTGCGATCTCTTCCTCCCGACCGGGAAGACTTCGGGTTTGAATGAGGCGCTGAAGAAACTGAACGCAAGCCTCCAAATCGAATCCTTTCATGCGGTCAGCTTCCCATTCCGAAATAGATCCGTCAAGGCTTTCCCGGGGGCTTCCGCTCTGCCACGCAGTCGCTACCGAAGATGTCGGCCTGCGGCCGCCCCGCAGTCACTCCGTTCCTGCCTCTGTCGTTTCTTTGGGGGTTACTGTTCCTTAGGGCCTGTGGGCCGTCTCGAGGCGAGTGTGTTCTGTCGCCTAGCAGACAGATGCGCGAATACCAATGAACGCGCCAACCTGGAACCTACTCAAGAAAAACCAATCCAGGTGGGACACCGTAATCGTATCCCCTCAGGTAAAGCCGTTCAACACTTCATTCTCGGACTATCGAAAGGAGAATCACAGGAAATGGAATCAACTACTCAATTCACCCTCTGCAGGTGCCTGGCAGCAGCTCTGCTGCTCGCGGCTGTCACCCTGACAATTCCGACGTCACCGGTCGCCGCGTCGAGTCACCGCGAGGCCCCGGCCATCACACTCGACCCGACGGCCGACAACACCGACGTCTACGCCTTTGTCAGCTATGAGGAAGGTCGCGGGGAATTCGTCACTCTGATCACTAACTTCATTCCACTCGAGGATGCTGCAGCCGGACCCAACTTTCACAAGTTCGATCCCAACGTACTCTACGAAATCAAGATCGACAATAATGGAGATGCCCTTGAAGACATCACCTACCAGTTCCGATTCAAAACGCAGGTGCTCGAGAGCGGAACCTTTCTGAATGCGACGGGTCCGATCACGGACCTGGACGATGCAACCTTCAACGTCCGACAGTCCTATTCGGTGACCCGTATCGACAGCGGGGGTTCCTCTCCCTCCTCCAGAGAGGTTTTGGGTGAAGGACTGGCTGTCCCCCCTCCCAACATCGGGATGACCACGGTGCCCGACTACGAGCTTCTGGCCGATGCGGAGATCCATGATCTGGGAGACGGTAGCCGGGTATTTGCCGGCCCCCGCGATGACGGCTTTTACGTCGATCTGGGAGCCATCTTCGATCTTCTGCAGCTGCGCAGTCCGGGCGTGGACGGGACGGCCGGCAAGAATGTGCACACCATCGCCATCGAGGTCCCGATCTCTCGCTTGACCGAGGACGGCAGCACGCCCACGGATCCCGCGGACGATGTCGCAGTCGTTGGTGTCTGGTCCTCGGCCTCCCGTCCTATGTTCTCTTTCTTGCCCTACAGAGGAGGCGCCCCGATCGGCGTTCCCATCTTCGGCTTTCCGTTGGACCGGCAGGTTTCCCGTCTGGGTATGCCTCTGGTGAACGAGGTAGTCATCCCCCTCAGCCACAAAGACCGCTTCAATGCCTCTCACCCCCTTCAGGATATCCAGTTCCTGGACTTCGTGCTCGATCCCGAGGTGCCTCGGCTGCTGAATCTGTTGTATGGCCTCGAAGTTCCGGCCACACCGCGCAATGACCTGGTGGAGGTCTTTCTGACAGGGATTGCAGGATTGAATCAACCACCCAACGTCCGCCCCGCTGAAATGCTGCGACTCAACGTGGCCATTCCTCCCACTCCAGCCGACCAGACGAATCCCATGGGAGTCGTGGGCGGCGACCTCGCCGGTTTCCCCAACGGGAGGCGCGTGGGGGATGATGTCCTGGATATCGTCGTTCAGGTTGCAGCAGGACTGCTGGTCGACGGGACGGGGGCAGGACTGGGAGACGGAGTCGACGGAAACGACGTACCCTACCTCGACCGCTTCCCCTACCTGGCCTCACCCCATGCCGGCGTTCCGGCGCTGTGTTCCTATGAGGTGACGATCACCAATCTGACCTCGGGCCAGCCGCTGACGCCCCCGGTGGTCGCGACCCATGGCCAGCCGCTGAGTGTCTTCCAGGTGGGCGAGCCGGCCAGCTTCGAATTGAAGGAGATCGCGGAAAACGGGAACAACGTGCCGTTGCTCGACCTGCTGGGCGCTGACAGCAAGGTCTCTACAGTCCAGCAAGCCGGGCCGCCGCCCCTGGTCCCCTCCGCCGACCCTGGCGGTACTGGCTTCCCGGACTCCGTTACCTTTACGATCACCGCTAATCAAGGGGCCAAGTATCTATCCTTCGCGTCAATGTTGATCTGCACGAATGACGGTTTCACCGGGCTTGACTCCCAGCACCTCCCGAAGAGAGTGGGTGACAGCGTCACTGTGTTCACCAATGGCTACGATGCAGGAACGGAAAACAACACCGAGGACTTCGCCGATATGGTGCCGCCCTGCCAGGGCCTGATTGGAGTGTCGTCCGAGGACGCCGGCACCGGCATGAGCGATCCGTTGCTGGCCGAAGGAGGGGTCATCATGGCTCATCCCGGTATCCTGGGAGGAGTTGATCTGGTTTCGGGCACCCATGGCTGGATGGGTGCAGTGACCCAGGTTGAGATCGAGCGGACTAACTAAGTCATCACTCATAAGAGGGAGAGTACTCAGTTGCCGGGGAATGTCAGGATTCCCGGGCCCGCCGCCCCGGAGCTGCAAACCGGCAACTCGGGACCCACGGTCGCTGAGCGAAGTCCAATTGCCTCCTGCCCCAAACCCGTTTACAATCCGGTTGGTTCCTATGGCCAACCTGGAAGACCTTCTAGTCGAGGTTTCGAACGGGGATAGGGAAGCTCTGTCGGACCTGTACGACCGCCTGGCAGGGATAGTCCATGCCCTCACGCTGAGGATTGTGGGCGATCCGGGCCGGGCTGAAAACACAGTGCAGAAGGGCTTCCTGACCATATGGGAAAAGGCGCACCTGTACGATACCAGCCGCGCTTCAGCCAGGACCTGGATCCTCAGCATTGCCCGCAACCAGGCCATCGATGAGTGGAGGCGCCTGAAAAACCAGCGCCAAACCGAAGAACTGGATCAGCTGACCCTGGTGGACACGGGAAAGCCCGATCCTCTCACCAGCACCATCGAAGGCGAACGGTCAGCCCTGGTTCGCGAGGCCCTGGAGTCACTTCCGAGAGAGCAGCAACAGGCCCTGCTCCTGGCCTATTTTTCGGGGCTCACCCACAACCAGATCGCGGAGCAACTGGCAACGCCCCTGGGAACGGTCAAACCAGGATCCAACTGGGCCTCGGCAAGCTGAGAAGAAAACTGAGACCGCGGATGGCCCAATGAGCAAAGTCGAGTTTCAGGATTACTATATAGACCATCTGCTGAATGCTCTGGATGAAGTCTGGTCTGGGCGACTACGGCGTCATCTGCCGGATTGTCGGGAGTGCCAGGTCGAATTGAAGGAGCTGTCCGATGCACTCCATTCCCTTCCCCTCGCCCTGGAGCCGATAGCCCCTTCCCCGCAACTCAAGAATCAGCTGCTAGCCCGGATTTCGTCCACGGGGCAGCCCCGGCCAGCCGTTTCAGCAGGATCGGGGCTGCCTGGCTGGCGGGCGGCAGCCATTGCCGCCGGAATCATCGTCGTGCTTCTGGCCGACCTGGTCTTTCAGGGGCGCCGAATCAGTCGCGAACAAAACCTTCACATCGCTTCCTTGCTGGCGGAGATCGACGAACTTCGAAATGCCAATCAGTCGCTCATTCTCAAAGTTGACAGCTTGAGCCGGCCCTCGGTCCGCTTCCTCAACCTGGTCGGGTTGACCAGCTTCGAGGGATCCTCCGCCAGCGCCTTCATTCGACCCGAAGACGGACGAATCTCACTCTTCTTCCACCAGCTTCCCGCCCTCGAGGCGAATCAGGATTTCCAACTCTGGGTCATTGAGGAGGGACAGCCCCCGCATCCCTCCGCGACCTTTGACGGGACCGGCCCGGTCACGGAAGTCGAGGTAGATCTCCCCATTGCGGCAGACCAGGTTCAGGTCCTGGCCGTCACCATCGAGCCCCAGGGCGGAAGCCCTCAGCCGACAGGAGCCATGGTCCTGGCGGGGCCATAAGAGAGTTCCACGTTCGTCAATCGACCGGAGGACTTGCTGTGAAACACCTGCCGATAGCTGCACTTCTTGCTGTTCTTGGAACGTCGTCTCTGCCGGGACACGACTTCTGGATCCGGCCCTCTCAATTCTTCTTCGAGCCCGACACTCCGGTCACTCTCCGCCTGCTGGTGGGAGATCACCTGAAAGGGAGCCCCTTCCGGCGCGATCCCTCCCACATCCAACAGTTTGTCGTACACGGGCCCGGGGGCCTGAAAGAGGTCCCTGGCCGAGAAGGCGCCGACCCCGCGGGATTACTTCGCCCTGAGGAGGATGGATCCTATGTGGTTGGCTACCGGAGCCACCGGAGAAGGTCCGTTTTGTCCGGCGAAGAGTTCGAAAACTATCTGGAGGAGGAGGGATTGAGGCACGTCCTGGAGCTGAGGACACAGAGGGGCGAGGCAGACACAGACGGCGTCGAGGCCTTTTCCAGATGCGCCAAGGCCCTTCTCGTCGCCGGTGAGCCGCAACCCGATCTCGAAGACAGGCCTCTCGGATTCGAACTGGAACTCCTGGCCGAGAAGCACCCGGCCCGTCTTGGACCCAGCCGCATCCTGCCGGTCAGGATTCTCTACCAGGGCCGGCCACTTGTACTTCACCCGCTACGGGCAATGTGGGAAGAGGATCCCACCGTCTCACTCGAGGTGCGCAGTGACGAGAACGGCCGGGCCCGCTTCGAACTGCCTCGAACCGGTGTCTGGATGGTCCGGTCCCTGCACATGGTTGAAGCCGATGAGCGCCTGGACGTTGACTGGGAAAGCTTCTGGGCCAGCCTGACCTTCGAGATCCCGGAGCCCTGTTCGCATTGAGACGCCGAACAGTCCTTCAGAACCTGAGCGCCCCTACCTTTCCCGGGGGTGCTGGCGAAGAAAGGGCAACTCCAGCGACTGGGCTTGGATGACCAGCTTCAGAAACCCCTGCCGGTAGCCGTGGAGATCCTCTCCCTTGCCGGCCAGCGCCCAGTTCAAGACCTCATCGAAGGATGCCCTTCCCCGGTTGCTGGAGTCCCGCAGCAGCATGCCGAAGGACGCCACCGCAGCAGCAAACTTGAAATCGGTCGTGGCCTCGGCAAAACGACCCTGCCGATCCACCAGGGGCGTCTCGATCAGGCGGCTCGACTCGCCAGCGGGTTTCTTATAGCGCAGCCGAACGAACATCAACTCGTTTGGGTGGGGAGCCTTCTCAACCCGATCCAGTTCGGTCCCCGCCGTCTCAGCGGAGGTCTGATAGCGAAGCGGGTCCACGCCTGGAACATTCATGTCGACCCCTGAGGGAACGACTTCGTAGAGGGCAGTAACCGTGTGGCCGGCTCCAATCTCTCCGGCGTCCTTGCGGTCGTCGTTGAAGTCCTGGTGAGCCAGAACTCTGTTCTCATAGCCGATCAGCCGGTAGGCCTGCACCCGGGACAGGTTGAACTCGATCTGAATCTTCACATCCTTGGCGATGGTCACCAGGGTAGAGTTCATCTGCTCCACCAGTACCTTGTGAGCCTCCCTTTCGGAGTCGATGTAGGAGTAGTTCCCGTTACCCTTGTCGGCCAGTTTCTCCAGGTTCGCATCCTTCAGGTTGCCCGTGCCGAAGCCGAGCACGCTCAAGAAGACGCCGCTCTGACGACGGTTCTCAATCAGCCGGACCAGGTCGCCCTGGTTGCTGATCCCGACGTTGAAATCTCCGTCGGTGGCCAGAATGACGCGGTTGATCCCACCCCGGATGAAACTGTCGACCGCACATTTGTAGGCCAACTCGATCCCGGCACCGCCATTCGTGGAACCTCCGGCGTGGAGGTTGTCGAGAGCATGGAGAATGACACTCTTCTGATCCCCCGTGGTGGGCGGCAAAGCCAGACCCGATGCGCCGGCATAGACGACCATGGCCACCGTGTCGTTCTCACTGAGCCGGTCAACCAGCATACGCATCGACTTCTTCAAGAGTGGAAGTTTGTTGGAAGGCCGCATCGATCCGGAGACATCGATCAGGAAGACCAGGTTGCTGGAGGGACGCTTTTCTTCCCGAATCTCCCGTCCCTTCAAACCGACCCGAACCAGACGGTGTTCCCTTCGCCAGGGAGCTTCCGCCACCTCCAGGGAAACCGAAAACGGCTGTTCGCCCCGGGGCTGCGGGTAGTCATAGGAAAAGTAATTGATCAACTCTTCGATACGGACGGCGTCCTTGGGGGGACGGGTTCCCTGCCCCAGAAAGCGCCGCACGTTGGCATAGGAAGCCGTGTCCACATCAATCGAGAAGGTCGAACGGGGATCGTCTTCCACCCGGACGAAGGGGTTTTCGACGATGCGGTCATAGGATTCCGTGTTGGAATCAGGTCGGGGTCGAGGGCGGTGCCGTCTGGGAGGATGCTGGTACCGGTAGCGATCCCGGTCCTCGAAGTGATACCCCCGGACTGCAGCCTCCTCCAGCGGCTCATTACTGACTACGGGCTGGGGCATCGCAGGCGGTGGGGCTTCCGAACTGACCTGGACTTGACCCGCTCCCCTCGCGCGCCCCGACCTCAGTTCGGCCCGCTGCAGCTCCTTCCGCTTATTCGCGGGGAGTTCCATCGTGAGATTATCGACTGCCGGGGCCTCTTCCCCGTCGCGCCGTCCCAGTTCACCGCCCACTGTGGCCGTGGAGGAGTAGGGGTCCGTCTGAGGGGTCGGAGCCCCTACCTTGCCGGTGGCTGAGGCATCGTCGCCTAAAGCGTCCTTGAATTCGCGCGAGGCGTTTCGGACCGACTGGCCGCGAGTCTGCTCACTCTCCGTCTCCGCCACAATGGAAGAAACCGACTGCATGCTGGCGGTCGCTCCACCGGCTCCCCGCAGGCCCTCCTCTTCTGGACGGTTCTCGGCCATTTCGGTCTCCCGGTTTCCCAGGCGAGCTTCGAAGTCGACCGCAGGCGCTTCCACACGGGGCTGCGTCGGGGCCGCAGGGGAGGCGTCTGTGGGTCGGCCTTTTGGCTGGGCATCCGCCAACTGCTTCAGATCGGCGCCTTTCTCCGAGGAACTGGGCAGAGCATCCGCCACCTGCGAGGAACGTCCTTCTACGACCTTCTCCGCAAACTGGCGTTCCACCTTGCCGAGGTCGGTACTCGCGTCCAGCGGGGCCTGGTTGGCCCGATACCAGCCTGCTCGTTCATCGGTGCTCCGGGCCGGTACCTTGGCGCCGCCGTCCGTCTCCGGACGGGTCTGGGCGTGCTGCTTGTTCTCCTTGTACAACTCGGACTCGTCTCCCAGATCCTGATCCTTCTTCCGGGCTCCGAATTGAGCTCCACCAACGACGTCCAGTTCTTGTCGCGGCGTCTCTGCCAGCTCTCCGACAGGCGCCCGCAACGCCGCCGGCATCACGGCCTCTTTCGAGGAACTCAGCTGCTCCACCCAGCTCGGGCCGAAGAGGATGGCAGCCAGCAGAACCGAGGCCGCCACGGGAAGCCCCGGGCGGAACCACCAGGGCCGGACCGTCCCTTGCGGTCGCACAGACTTCTCGATCTGCTCGATCTGCTCCGGCCTCAGCTCCACAGCAGGCTCCTGGAGCAGGGATTCTCCCAGTAGCCCGCAGGTCTGGCGAATCTCCTCGACTTCATTGCGGAGCTCCTCTGATTCCTGAAGTGCCGCCTCGATTTCGGCTCTTTCCGCCAGGTCGAGTTCGTTCAATACGTAAGCTGTCAATCTGGGGTCATTTCTCTCGATCGTCATTACTTGACCCTCCTGATGGCGGGAGATCGATCCTCCGAAGAAGCAATCTTCTGCCTGAGTTTTTTGATACCGGTGTGGATCTGAAAACCAACGTTGGATGTGCTCACCCCGGTGATCTGGCCTATCTCCCGGTAGCTCAGTCCAGCCTGGAACTTGAGTCGGATGACTTCCTGCTGGTTGGGCGTGAGTTGATTCAGGGCGCCCAGGACTTCGGTGACCATCTCCCGGGTCTCCACCTGCCGGGCGGGGCTTTGCGCGCGGTCAACAGCCATAAAGCCGTCCACCTCCTGTAAAACCGTCATGCGACTCTCCTTTCTCTGTACATCCAGCGCCCGGTTGCGGCACACCGTGTAGAGCCACGGGGCCAGATGTCCCTTGATCCTGGCCGGCTGTTGTTTGCAGAGTTGCAGGAAGGTGTCCTGAACGACGTCGCGGGCCTTCTCGAGATCACCGGTAATGCGCATGGCATAGCGGATCAGGCCTGCCTGGTATTCCTCCAGAACATCCCCGATCCAGTCTGTCTCCAGCTCTGCAGTTGACCTCATTGAGTCCTCAGAAAATCCCAGTCCTCACCTGTGTTAACGATCGACACGATACTTTATTAGTATCCATTTAGACATTTTCCCACGGCAACGGGTTCGTTCCGGTGACAGTACCAACACCACCGCGGGCGCCAGGCCGCGGCTACAACTCAGCCCTCGCAGGCGCTCGGGTGTAGACGACTACTCGGTGATTGGGTCAAGGGCCCGAGCTCAGATGCGCTTACTGATCGTGCGCGCTACCGCAGGGCGGAGCGGAGATCAACCCGGAACTTCGAACCCTGTAAACTTTGGAACCCTGGAACTTTGGAACATAATATTCCCATGAACTTCGACTTCACACAGGAGCAGGAAACCCTGCGCGCCAAGATTCGGGATTTTGCCCGCCGTGAAATCGCCCCCAATTGCCTGGAGTGGGATGAACGACAGGAGTTCCCGGCCGAAGCGATCCGGCAGCTCGGAGACATGGGAATGATGGGAATCCTCGTCGATGAAGGGAACGGAGGAGCCGGTCTCGGATACATCGAGTACGTCATCGTTCTGGAGGAACTGAGCCGCGCTGACGCCGCCGTTGGTCTGGCGGTGGATGCCCACACTTCCCTGTGCTCAGACCACATTTACAAGTTCGGCACACCGGAGCAGAAAGCGAAGTACCTGAAACCACTGGCCCGGGGGGAGGCGCTGGGAGCCTGGGCACTGACGGAACCGGGTGCGGGCAGCGACGCCGGGGCTGCCAGGACGCGAGCCACCCGGACCGATGGCGGCTGGCTCTTGAATGGGGAGAAGACCTTTTGCACTCACGGTATCCGGGCAGACACTTATGTCATTCTGGCCGTGACAGACCCTGAAACCGGATCTCATGGAATGTCGGCTTTCATCGTGGAGAAAGGAAGTGAAGGTCTGCAACCGGGAAAGAAGGAAAACAAGCTGGGATTCCGGGCCAGTGAAACCGCGTCGCTCATCCTGGAGGATCTCTTTGTCCCGAAAGAAAACCTTCTGGGCGAAGAGGGTGAGGCCTTCCCGGCGGCCCTCGAGATCCTCGACGGCGGAAGAGTTGCCATCTCCGCAATCGCACTGGGGATTGCCGGGGCCGCACTGGATACAAGCCTGGCGTATTCAAAAAAAAGAGAACAGTTCGACCGTCCCATCGCCAGTTTTCAGGGGATTCGCTTTAAGCTGGCGGACATGGCCACTCGAATCGAGGCAGCCCGGCTTTTGACCTACCAGGCCGCAGTTTTGAAGCAGAACCGAAAATCGATCAATCGAGAGAGTTCCATGGCCAAATTGTATTCCAGCGAGGTCTCCGTCTGGGCTGCGGAGCAGGCGATCCAGATCCACGGGGGCTACGGGTACATCAAAGAGTACGGGGTGGAAAAACTGTGGCGTGATTCCAAGCTCACGACCATCGGCGAGGGGACCAGTGAGATTCAGAGAATGATCATCGCCCGCGAACTGCTGAACTAAGTACTCAAGGGAGTACTAAGGAGCTCGTCATCAAACCTCACACCCCAAAAGTTGAGCCGCTGGTCGAGGGAATCCTGGAGGCAGACGTGCGTACCATCGCTCGGACCATTTCCCGACTCGAAGCCGGCGTCTGGTCGGACTCGTCGCTACAACTTCTCAGAGAACTCTATCCACATACGGGCAAGGCTTTTGTGGTGGGAATTACCGGCAGTCCCGGTGTCGGCAAGAGCACGCTGGTAGACCGGCTGATCGAACGGTTCCGAGCCGCGGGATCCCGCGTGGCCGTCCTGGCGGTAGATCCTACCTCCCCTTTCACCGGAGGAGCGATCCTGGGGGACCGGATTCGGATGCAGAGACACTCGACCGATCCGGGGGTCTTTATTCGGAGCATGGCGACCAGAGGGAAGCTGGGTGGTCTGGCTCCTGCGGTCCACGAAGCATTGGTCGTTCTGGACGCAGCGGGCTACGACTGCATTGTGCTGGAGACGGTTGGAGTCGGGCAGGATGAGGTGGATGTTGTTTTCGCAGCTCACATGGTCCTGGTCGTTCTGGCCCCGGGTCTCGGGGACGACGTCCAGACCATCAAAGCCGGGCTCATGGAGATTGCCGACGTCTTCGTCCTGAACAAAGCCGACCTGGAGGGCACAGATCGAAGCGAGAAAGAAATCCTGGCCATGCTGGAGCTGGCGGGCGAGCATACCGAATACCCCCTGCGGATGGTCAAGACCGTAGCCACCGAGAGCAATGGAGTGGAGGATCTCCTCCAGGAGATCGCGGATTACCGCCACTGGTACGAACAGGAAAGCGCCCCGAAATCCCGACTCGAGGTCCACAAGCACCGTCTCCGGGAACTGCTAAAAGCCCGTTTAGAGGAAATGATCCGGTTCCGGTTGGCCGATGAGGAACTGGAATCTCTGGCGGAGAAGCTCCGCAATCGCGAAACCGATCCCTACACGGCGGTTGCGGATATCCTTTCCAGGCTGGAGGATGGAGAACACCATGATTAGAAGAATCGCCCACATTGCCATCGCCACTGACTCGATTGCCGTGATTTCCCAGTTCTACAAGAGCCTCGGTCTGGAACTGGACCGCGTGGAAGTCGTTTCGGATCAGAAAGTAAAGGTCGCGGTGATGAAAATCGGGGACTCGGCCATTGAGTTTATTGAACCCACCGACTCCGATTCTCCCATCAGCAGTTTCCTTTCCAGGCGGGGCAATGGCCTCCACCACATTTCCCTCGAGGTGGATGATCTGGCGTCCCGCCTGGAGGACTTAAAGGCCCGCAATGTACGCTTGATTGACGAGCAACCCCGGGTCGGTTCCGAAGGCCGCCTGATTGCCTTCATTCATCCCGATTCCACGGGTGGCGTTCTGATCGAGTTGACCGAAAACGTAGAAGGAATCTCTAGTTCGTGAAACTTGGACAGTTTGACCTTCACCTGATCTCCGACGGGCACTTTCGTCTCGACGGCGGAGCCATGTTCGGCGTCATCCCCAAGGCTCTCTGGAATCGAACTACCGATTGTGACGAGCAAAACAGGGTTCGCCTCGCCCTCAACTGTCTTCTGATTCGAACCGGGGAGTACAATCTGCTCGTCGACACGGGCTGCGGGCACAAGTACACGGCAAAACAGATGCGTATTTACGGGATCGAACACCCACCGGACATCCTCTCTCAACTGGCTGGCCGGGGCCTCGAACCAGCGGACATCGACATTGTCATCAACACCCACCTGCACTTCGATCACTGCGGCGGGAATACTCTGGTCCGGGCTGACGAAGTCATTCCCACTTTCCCGGAGGCGACCTACATGGTGCGCCGCCAGGAATTCGAAGACGCCAGCCACCCCAACGAGCGAACGGCCGTCACCTACCTGAAACACAACTGGGAGTCGATTCGGACCGAGGGCCGGCTGGAACTGGTCGAAGAAGACACGGAGATCGTACCGGGAGTCACGGTCGTTGCAACAGCGGGACACACCCTGGGCCATCAATCCGTCCGAGTCGAGTCGGACGGACGGATTCTCTTCTGCATCGCCGATCTCTGTCCGACCCAGGCCCACCTACCGCTGCCCTGGATCATGGCCTTCGACGAGTACCCCATGAAGACTCTGGCATCTCGGCGCCGAATCTACCGTCAGGCTGTAGACGAAAACTGGGACGTCTTGTTCGGGCATGACTCCGCGCACCCCCTGGGCAACTTGATCGAGGAAGAAGGACGGTATAAGGTACGGCCTCTCCCCTGGGGGGACGAACCGGAGAGGGCCTGAACCATGAGCGTGGCGGAGATTGGAATCATCGGCGGCAGTGGTCTTTACGACATGCCGGGACTCGAAGAGGTAGAGGAGAAGGCGATCGAGACCCCTTTTGGGGATCCCAGCGATGGCTATGTGACCGGGACCCTGGAGGGTCGCAGAGTCGCCTTCCTGGCCCGGCACGGCCGGGGCCACTCCATCACGCCCACCGAACTGAACTTTCGAGCCAACATCTACGGATTCAAGAAGCTCGGTGTCCGTTACATCTTCTCGGCCAGCGCTGTGGGCTCCCTGAGGGAGGAACACGCTCCCATGGATTTTGTGCTGCCGGACCAGTTCATCGATCGTACCCGCCAAAGAGTCTCCACTTTCTTCGGAAACGGGATCGTGGCGCACATCGGTTTTGCCGACCCACTGTGCAGTTCGCTGGCGGACGTGATCCAGCGTGCCGCGCACAAGCTCGAGTTCCCGATCAAGCGGGGCGGGACCTATGTCTGCATGGAGGGGCCGGCCTTCTCTACCCGGGCCGAGTCTCACCTGTACCGGAGCTGGGGGGCGGAGCTGATCGGGATGACCAATCTGCAGGAGGCCAAGCTGTCCAGAGAAGCCGAGATCTGCTATGTCACCATCGCCATGGTGACCGATTACGACTGCTGGCATGAGGAAGAAGAAGATGTGACGGTGGCAATGCTCATCGGCTACCTGCAGCGCAACAGTGAGAACGCCAAACGCTTGATTCGCCAGGCTGTCAAAGACCTCCCGGCAGACCTGACCTGCAGCTGCCACAGCGCTCTGCAGAGCTCCATCATCACCTCCCCCGAATCCATACCCGAGAAAACCAGAAGAGACCTTGATCCGATCATTGGCAAGTACCTCGATTGAACCGATTGATTCCCGCGGAGAAAGATTTTCATGCCCGAGATATTGGTTGTCGGATCCGTCGCCTACGACTCGGTCAAGACCCCCCGCGGGACCGCGGAGGGAATCCTGGGTGGATCCGCCACCTATTTCAGCGTGGCCGCAAGTTTCTTTACCCGAGTCTCCCTGGTGGCCTGCGTCGGCCACGATTTCAGAAAGGAAGACCTTCTCTTTCTGGAGTCGCGGGGAATCGACCTGGCGGGCCTGGAACATCATTCGGGAGAAACCTTTCGCTGGAGCGGTGAGTACGGTCGGGACATGAACACCGCCCAGACCCTGGAGACCCACCTCAACGTCTTTGCGGATTTCCAGCCCACCATCCCGGAGCCCTATCAGGAACATGACTTCATCTTTCTCGGCAACATCGATCCGACGCTGCAGCGTTCCGTTCTGACCCAGGTGAACCGTCCCAGACTGGTGGCCTGCGACACCATGAACTTCTGGATCGACGGATCCTTCGAATCCCTGCTCGAGACGCTCAAAGGCGTGGATGTCCTCATCATCAATGACGCCGAGGCGCGGCAGTTGTCGGCAGAAGGCAGCCTGCCCGGGGCTGCCCGCAAGATCCTCAAATGGGGACCACACACACTGGTGGTCAAGCTGGGCGAATACGGGGCCGCGCTGTACCACCGCGACCAGGAAGAGTTGTCCGTCTTTGGGATTCCGGCCTATCCGCTGGAGGAGGTGCAAGACCCGACCGGAGCCGGAGACTCCTTCGCCGGAGGCTTCATGGGCTACCTCGCAGGCACCGGCAGAAGCGACCGTGAAGCCATGCGCCAGGCAGTCGTCTTCGGTGCTGTCATGGCCAGCTTCAATGTAGAGATGTTCTCGCTGGAGCGGCTGCGCACTCTCACCTTTACCGAAGTCATCCTGCGCTACCAGGAGTTCGAGCAGTTGACCCGGTTTGAGGGCTTCTCGCCGGAATCGCTGGGCGGGCTTTCCTGATTCCAAATTCCAAATTCCAAAATGAACGTGGGAGGTGCCCTTGAGGTGGCAGAGGGTTATGAACATCACACCCGGCGGTCGCGGCCTTAGGCCCCACGCTTCAATGATAGAATCGGGGCCTGGGTCAACATGTCACTCCTGCTCTTTTTCCTCCTGTTTTCTCCTCTTCAGGAAACACCTGTGGCTCCCGAGGCCGTGGCCTGGTTTCATAAGGGAGAGGCGTTGATCGGGACGGATCAGGCTTTTTCCGACCAGCAGGCTCACTTCTTCGAAAAGGCACTCGAAATCGAGCCGGATTTCTCCCCGGCGCTGTTCAATCTCGGCCTTATTTACCTGCACCAGGGAAAACTCGACCTGGCGCTCGAACCTCTCAGCCGGCTCCTTCGGATTGAGCCGGAGAATGACAAGGCTTACTCTCTCAGAGTCGAAGCCCACCTGCGCAAAGAGGACCTGGCCTCGGCGCAGGCCGACATCGATCGACTCAAGCAACTGGCTCCCCAGAACTCCTCTACCTGGCAGGAGTCGGGACGACTCCACTATCGCCAGGGTCGGATGTCCGAAGCTGCTGCCGATTTCGAAAAGGCGCTCGAGCTGGATCCGGATGATTCGGCCATGCACCTGGACCTGGCCATAGCTCTTGACCAGGCGGATCAAAGAGAGGCGGCAACGAAACATTATGAGAACTTTCTGGTTCACTTCCCGGAGGACCCCCGGGCAAACTCTCTGCTGGCTAGCAACCTGATGCAACGGGAGGAGTTCGAGCGTGCCCTACCCTATTTCCAGACTGCCCGGAAACTGGGAGTTTCCGACCCGGAGCTGAACCAGAACCTGGCCTACGTCCTGCTGCGTCTGGAGCGCCTGGACGAAGCCGAGACACTCCTGATGAGGGGTGAGTATTCTGTTGCCAGCCTCTTTAACCTGGGCTCCATTGCCATCGAGGAGGGAAGGCTCATTGACGCGGAACTGTACCTGCGGCGCGCCGCACTGCGGGATCCCACCAACATCACGATCTGGATCACGCTGGCCGATCTTTTTGGGGAGGCCGGCAGGAATCAGGAAGCCGCCCGCGTCTACGAGAAAGCGGTCCAGCTGGGGGCGTCCGATTTCGATACGCTCCTGGGTTTGGGCATCGCTCAGGCGAACACCGATCAATCGGATGCGGCACGCAGCACCCTGGAGAGGGCTCTGAAGATCGAGCCAGACTCGGCACAGGTGTCTTACTTTCTGGGGATAGTCTACGAGAGATTGAAGGAGGAAGAACGCGCCCTGTCGAGCTATGAGAAAGCACACGAGAACGGGGAGGACAACGCTCGCCTGCATTTCCGACTCGGTCTGCTCTACTCCAAGAGAAAAATGATCGATCAGTCGATCGATCATTTTTCCCGCTCTCTCGAGCTGGAACCAGCCAAGTACCTGTCCATCATCCAGCAGGAGCTGCGGAATGTAATTTCGGACCTGGATGCCGTCCGCTATCAACCCCGCTTTGCCGAACTACTCAAGAAACACAATCCGCCCGGATAACCCTCTTTGACATCTCTCCGCTTCTCTGAAAGAGTTATCCCTCATGAGAACGGCCCGACTGATTCTGGTTTGTCTGATTTTGATGGTCTCAATCTTGCTGATCCAGGCTCAGGAGACACCCGAATCGATTCCCAGAGCCCCCGATCGTAGCGAGGGGATGGGACCCTACCCCGGACTAATCCTGAGAGGAGTCACCCTGATCGATGGGACCGGATCACCTCCCGTCGGGCCGGTGGACATCGTCATCAAGAACAATCGAATCGAACAGGTCAGGAGCGTGGGCTACCCGGGGCTACCCATCCTTGAAGAAGGCAGGCCAAAGGCGGAAAAAGGCTTTCATGAGTTGGAGCTGGACGGACATTACGTCCTTCCGGGCCTCGTGGATATGCACGCTCACATTGGAGGCCTGGCTCAGGGAACGCCGGCCGAGTACGTCTACAAGCAGTGGATGGCCCATGGAGTGACCACCATCCGGGACCCCTGGTGTGGAAACGGGCTGGACTGGGTTCTCGAACAGAAGCAGCGTAGTTCCAACAACGAGATCACTGCTCCGCGGATCGAAGCGTATGTGTGGTTCGGACTGGGATCCGAGGAGCCGATCACAACGCCGGAGCAGGCCCGCCAATGGGTCTCCGGCGTGGCGGCACGAGGCGCCGACGGGGTAAAGTTGAGCTCCTATCGACCTGACATCATGGAGGCCATCATTGATCAGGCGAAGACGGACGGTATCCGGACTGCGGCCCATCTGGCCCAGCTAAGAGTGGCCTGGATGAATACAATTAAGGCCGCGCGCCTGGGTCTTACCACTCAGGAGCACTGGTACGGCCTGCCCGAATCACTCTTTGCCGATCGGACCATCCAGGATTTCCGGCTCGACTATAACTACAACAACGAGCAGCACCGCTTCGGAGAGGCGGGTCGCCTTTGGAAACAGGCGGCTCCCAGGGGGAGCGACCAGTGGAACTCCCTCATCGACGAGTTACTGGAATTGGATTTCACTTTCGTCCCGACCCTGACTATTTATGAGGCCAACCGGGACCTTATGCGGGCTCGCAGAGCGGAATGGCATGAGACCTACACTCTCCCTTCCCTGTGGGAGTTCTACCGTCCCAACCGGAGATCACATGGCTCCTACTGGTTCTATTGGACCACCGAAGACGAAGTGGCCTGGAAGCAGAACTACCAGATTTGGATGAGTTTTCTGAGTGATTACAAGAACCGTGGTCGGCGTGGGGCCGCCGGTTCCGATTCTGGATTCATCTACAAGCTCTACGGGTTCGGTTACATACGCGAACTCGAACTCCTTCGGGAGGCGGGCTTCCACCCTCTGGAGGTGATCCGGTCCGCCACCCTGCTGGGCTCCGAGGCCCTGGGTCGCAGCCATGAGATCGGAACCGTGGAGGCCGGGAAACTGGCTGACCTGGTGGTGGTCACTGAGAACCCGTTGCAGAATCTGAAGGTGCTCTACGGGACCGGTGCCATCAAGCTGGACAAGGAAAACCAGCCGGTCCGCGTCGGAGGTGTCCGCTACACCATCAAGGACGGAATCGTATACGACGCGAAGGAACTGCTCTCAGACGTCGCCCGAATCGTCCGGGAAGCGAAGCAGGAAGCAGGAAAAGAGATTGTCCAACCCGGGCTGGCGCCTGTGGTTGAAACGAAGGAGATCAACCCTAATGTACACCGTTGACCTGTCAGGGAAAAACGGCATTGTGTTCGGAGTCGCCAATCGAAGGTCCATTGCCTGGGCCATCGCTGACAAACTGAATCAGGCGGGCGCCCGCATGCTCTTCAGCTACCAGGGCGATCGGCTGCGGGGAACTCTCGAAAAGCTCACGCCGGGTTTTGTCGACCCGATCCTGGCCGCCTGCGACGTGACCGATGATTCGCAAATTGATCACGTCTTTGACGTCGCCAGGCAAGAGATGGGATCGCTGGACTTCGTCGTTCATTCGATTGCGTATGCCCCCAGGGAGACCTTTCTCGAGCCCTTCTCCAATGTTTCCCGGGAAGCCTGGAACCAGACCATGGATGTCTCGGCCTACTCCCTGGTTGCCATCGGCCGCCGGGCTCGAGAACTCATGACGGAAGGCGGCAGCATCATTACTCTGACTTTCCTGGCCGCCCAGCGAGTCGTTCCCGGCTACAACATGATGGGAATCGCCAAGGCGGCACTGGAGGCCTCGGCCCGATTACTGGCCTTCGAGCTGGGCCCGAAGGGGATCCGTGTCAACGCCATCAGCGCCGGTCCCCTGCGCACGATTGCGGCTCGCAGTATTCCAGGTTTCGGGACCACTGCATCGAGGGCCAGTTCGGTGGCCATGTTGAGGCGGAATATCCAACAAGAGGAAGTGGGCGGGCTGGCCCTTGCTTTGATCAGCGACGAGCTGGGCGGCGGCATCACCGGCGAAACCATCTACGTCGACGCCGGCTACCATGCCATGGGAATGATGCTCGACCCGGACCAGGAAGGCTAGCCGGATTTGAGAGATCGTAAGCCAGGCGGACTCTTCCCCGCCCCTCCCAAACGCGAACCGGAAGTGATCCTGTTCACGGACGGAGCCTGCAGCGGCAACCCGGGCCCGGGGGGCTGGGCCTATATTCTCCGCCATCTGGATACGGGCAAAAACAAAGAAGAATCTGGTGCAGACCTGACTACAACCAATAACCAGATGGAGTTGATGGCGGTGATCCAGGGCCTGCAGGCGCTGCAGCGGCCAACCGTTGTCAAGGTCGTGACCGACAGCTCGTACGTCGAGAAGGGTCTCTCCGAATGGATGCATCGGTGGAAGAACAACCACTGGCGGCGCAAGACATCGAGCGGGTACAAAGCGGTCAAGAACGTCGAGTTCTGGCAGGAGTTGGATCGGCTCGACCGTCTCCACACGATCGTTCTGGAACGCGTGAAGGGTCACGCCGGACTCCCCGAGAACGAACGCTGTGACGAACTTGCCGTGGCCGCATATAGGGAACTGATGGGGGACAACCGTTGACCAACAACCCTGCGAGCACAGCGAGCGCCTAGAGTTCCTTGATCCGGATATTGCGAAAGCGGGCCTTGTTCCCCTCTACCCACTCTCCGCCGGGGTGAACCTGCAGGGCAATGGTGCCTTCGGTGGGATTCCCTTTGGTGGTCTCTTCCGTGTGCTGGAAATCAGTCACCAGGTTCCCGTTCAAGCGGAACTGGATGCGGGCCGGTTCCCCTTCGATACTGATCTCGACGTCCTGCCATTCACTCGACGTGAATCGCTTCATCCCTTCGTGACTGTCCATCACCCCACCCTGCGTCCAGGGGAGAAAAATCGCTCCGATCTGGCCCCCCTCCCGGTTGTCCAGGGTAACCTGATGGCTTTTTCCAGTCTCTCCTACACGCAGGAAGACCCCGCTGTCTACCGGGTAGTCGATATTGACCTCCAGCCGCAAAATGTAGTCCCGGTACTTGCGAGTCGTGATGAAAAGACCTCCCCTTCCAGGTGGGTCCTGGTCTCCGGCGATGGCGCCGTCAATCACCTGCCAGCGACCGCCGATATTATCCTCTGGCAGACCATCGTGGCGGTTCCAACCCTGCAGGGTCTTGCCATCGACAATCGACACAAAACCCGGCTCCACGGGTTCTGCGGGTTGGCTCGTCTCCCGGTGCGATGGTTCGGCTGTACAAGCGGATAAGACCGACAGGAAGATCACCAGACAGAAGATCATGGCTAGATTCTGTGGCCTTGATGTCGAATACATCCCCATAAGGTAGTGGAATTCTGCCTGGCATGTCGACAATCAACCACCGACACCGTCCAGGGTTGCCTCGACCGATCCGTTCGCATAACATCCGTCTCGGGCTAGAAGTACTCACTTCCGCATACGGTAATGTTTAAGGAGGAGGCTAGCCGTGTCCACCAAACTCAATCGCCGCCAGATTCTCGCATCTTCCGCAATTGCACTCACCGGATCCTACTGTGCACGACCCGAGGAGGGCGCTGAAGCCGCTGCTCCGGCACCAGCTTCTGCCGAGACGCCAGGTGGAGGGCCCTTGACCGTCAAGAAGTCACTCAAGTTCGGCATGTTTCGGGAAGAAGGACTTTCAATCCAGGAGAAGTTCGAGATCCTCAAGGAGATCGGCTTCGACGGCGTAGAACTGGACAGCCCTGCTGACCTGGACCAGGATGAAATCATGGCAGCGCGGGACAGCACCGGCCTGGAGATTCCCGGAGTGATCTCTGCACTTCACTGGAAAAAGCCTCTTTCCGATCCCGACACAGCCGTCAGGAACGAGGGTCGCAACGGCCTGGAGACCGCCCTCCGCGACGCCGCGCTTTACGGTGCCACCACCGTGCTGCTGGTTCCGGCCGTGGTGAAGAAGGAGGTCCAGTACGACGATGCCTGGACCCGTTCCCAGGCTCAGATTCGCAAAGCCCTGACCGTGGCTCGGGAGGTCGGCGTCAAGATTGCTATCGAGAACGTCTGGAACAGTTTCCTGTTCAGTCCACTCGAGATGGCTCGCTACATCGACGAAGTCAACGATTCCCTGGTGGGAGCCTACTTTGATGTCGGCAACGTTGTGAACTTTGGCTGGCCCGAGCAATGGATCCGGATCCTGGGGCGGCGAATCATGAAACTCGACATCAAGGAATACAGCCGGGAAAAGAGAGATCAGGCGGGTCCTTACGCCGGTTTCCGGGTCCCTCTGGGAGAAGGGGATTGCGATTGGCCGGCAGTCGTAAGCGCCCTGGAGGAGACTGGCTATAGTGGAGGATGGGGATCTGCGGAGGTCAGGGGCGGAGATCGTGAGCGCTTGGAAGAGATCTCTCAACGAATGGACCGCATCCTTCCCACTCTTCACTGACACTCCCTTCGCCATGAAGCTGCTCAAGATTTCAGCTGCCGGGGTTCGTGGAATCGTGGGTGAAGGGATGACAGCCTTGGGCTGGTGATCGAAGCCCGCACTGGGAAGACGCTTCAGAAGTTCCACCGCGAGTTTGACGAACTGATGCGACGACCATGAAACTCAACAACGAAACTGCATCCGTGTTCATCCCCGATAGGACTTCCCTGGATTCGGCCCTGGAGCGCACCACACATCTGGGGATCGGGGCTCATTCCGATGACCTCGAAATCATGGCCTACCACGGCATTGCAGAGTGTTTGCACCGTTCCGATCAATGGTTTGGTGGAATCACCTGCACAGATGGGGCGGGAGCGCCCCGCTCGGGTCCCTATTCTCATCTCTTGGACTCCGATCTGCGGG
Source organism: Acidobacteriota bacterium (assembly GCA_965248635.1). Lineage (GTDB taxonomy): Bacteria > Acidobacteriota > UBA6911 > RPQK01 > CBDAPI01 > CBDAPI01. The sequence goes on from OZ252114.1 coordinate 4,479,175, forward strand.
AAATTCGTCGAAAAGAACAGGAGAACGCGGCCCGGATGGGACAGTACGGCCTGATGATCCAGCTCGACTACCCAACCTCAGAGGCGAAGAGCACGAGGAGCTCGCTGCGAGATGACCTGGTGTGGCTGGTCGGACGCATTCGTCCGGACTTCATCTACACCCACAACCTTGCCGACAAGCACCCGACCCACATCGCAGTCACTCTAGCGGTTATCGACGCGCTGCGCCGGCTGCCGGAAGAGGGGAGGCCCTCGGCTCTCTATGGTTGTGAAGTCTGGAGAGGACTCGACTGGATGCTCGATGCAGAGAAGGTGGCACTCGATGTGAGCGCTTACCCCAGCCTGGCAGAAACGCTGGTCGGCGTTTTTGATTCGCAGATATCCGGGGGAAAGCGTTACGACCTGGCCACGAAGGGGCGCCGCCGGGCCAACGCCACGTATTTTCAGGCCCATGAATCAGATCAAGCCAGTCAGCTTTCACTGGCCCTGGATATGACACCCCTGATCGAGAACGAACAACTGGATCCCGCTGACTATGTCAAAGGCTTTCTGGACCGCTTCCAGGCAGAGGTGCTGGAACAGATCCGCCGACTCCAGAGTTAACGGTTGAAGGTTGAAAGTTAAAGGAGATGTGGAACATGGAACGTGGAACCTGGAATTAGAGAATGCAAATCATCATCGAAGAGACCCCTGAGGCCGCCAGCCTGCTGGCGGCTCGAGTCGTGGCCGAAATGATACAACGACAGCCTTATGCAGTTCTGGGCTTTGCCACCGGAGGCACACAGTTGCAGCTCTATGAGGAACTGGGACGGATGCATCGCGAAGAAGGCCTTGATTTCAGTCGCATCACTACTTTCAACCTGGACGAGTATGTTGGCGTTGCCCGGGATCACCCCGCTTCCTTCTGCAACTTCGCGCACCAGCACCTCTTCAACCAGATCAACATTCCCGCCAAGCACATTCATGTCCCGGATGGATTGACCCAGGATATCCAGCTCGAATGCGAGCGCTACGAACGAAGTATCAAGTCGGTGGGCGGCATCGATCTGCAGATTCTCGGCATCGGACGAAACGGTCACATCGCTTTCAATGAGCCCTCTTCCTCTCTGGCTTCGAGAACCAGGGTGACTCGACTGGCACGTCGCACGGTTCAGGACAACTCTCGATTTTTTGACTCAGAAGATTCAGTTCCCACCCACTCCGTTACGATGGGAATCGGCACCATTTTGGAAGCCCGCCACTGTCTCCTAATGGCCTTCGGAGAAGGCAAGAAAGAGGCTGTGACCCGTGCAGTGGAAGGGCCGGTTTCGGCTTCCCTTCCCGCCTCAGCCCTCCAACTCCATCCGCGGGTCAAGATCTTCCTGGATGAGGAAGCCGCCTCGGGCCTGAAGAACGCAGATTACTACCGTTGGATCTCAGATGGGGATGGGTGATGGGTTGGCGGAGCAACCATCAGAACCCGAAGCGTCAGCGAGGGCTGAGTGGTAGCCGTGGCCTGCGGGATTTTCCAAATGGCTTGAGACTCACTCCCTGCGGCGTTTTGTTCGCGTCATAAAAGAGGAAGGAACCGTAGCCCACCACGCGGTCTTTGGAACCAGCGGTGTCTCCTGAGTGGCGGAGGTCGACTTCCTTGACCTCCATGCCGCGCCTTTTGGCCGTCTCCAGCAGGCCACGGATCGGAACCGCTCCACAGGCGTCTTCCGGCGTGATCCGCTCGGACTCAAGTGCCTGGATTGCCCTTGAGGTCGCCCCATCCAGACGGTTAGCCGTCTCGTAGTCGTGGTAGTGGCTCAGATCGCTGCTGACGGCCAGGATGGTAGAGTGATCCCCCCACAGGGCGTCCAGCACCTCAGAGACCTCTGTAGGGCTGGCCCGACCGATCAGCAAGGGAGCCACCGTAAAGTCAGTCAGGATCGTCTGCAGAAAAGGAAGATGGACCTCCAGGCTGTGCTCTCGATCATAGACGTGATCTCGTACTCTCACCTGACTGAATCGGAGCGCGCGGTCAACACTTTGCGGATCCACCGCCACCGTTCCGGCAGGTGTCGACAGTGCGTCTGCGGCGGGAAGTGCCAGGCCGGAGAAAGAGCACCAGTGGGAAGGCCCCAGCAAAATGACTCTGGAGACGGTCGAGCGCACCTCCACTAGTGAGGCATATGCGGTGGCTGCCACCGAGCCCGAGTAGATGTAACCGGCGTGGGGAGCGATGAGAGCCTTGGGCGCTGCAGGAAGGTCCTCAACGTCGTCAAGAAAGTGCTCCACCATATCTGCCAGCTCGCTCGCGTCGGCTGGATAAAAGCTTCCCGCAACGGCGGGTCTTCTCACGTTTCCGATGAGACACCTCCCTCCCTCAGAGACAGTTGAAATCTGTTAAAGTCTAACCATACGATGATTTATCTTTCCTGGCAATCGGGAAAAGATGGGAACTGAGATGGCCACGAACCTCATCGAAGAGAGTCCCTCTACCGTCCCTGTCGGGTTCTGCCATCGCCTCTCGGATGGCCGGATTCAGTGCGATCTCTGCCCCCGCTTTTGCAGGCTGCGCGAGGGCCAGCGCGGCATGTGTTTTGTCAGAGGACGACTGAACGATGAGATGGTTCTGACCACCTACGGACGCTCCAGCGGATTCTGTATCGACCCTGTCGAGAAAAAGCCCCTCAATCATTTTCTGCCGGGCACCCCGGTTCTCTCCTTTGGGACAGCGGGCTGCAATCTGTCCTGCAAGTTCTGCCAGAACTGGGATATCAGCAAGTCCCGTGAAATTGACACACTGGCAGATCAGGCATCCCCCGAGAAAATCGCCCTGGTTGCCCAGGAAACCGGCTGCAGCAGCGTGGCATTCACATACAACGATCCGGTCATCTTTATGGAATACGCCTGCGATGTGGCTCAGGCCTGTCACGAGAGGGGAATCAAGACCGTGGCCGTGACAGCCGGATATATCTGTGCCGAACCCCGAGAGCAGCTCTTCCAACACATGGACGCTGCCAACGTTGATCTGAAGGCCTTCTCAGAAGAGTTCTACAGTTCGATCACGAGTGGTCATCTGGACCCCGTCCTGGAAACGCTGGCGTACCTGAAATCAGAAACAGAAGTATGGTTCGAGATTACAACCCTGCTCATTCCCGGGGAGAATGACTCGGAGGCGGAAATCGAGGCACTCAGCCAGTGGATTGTGGAGCACGTCGGACCGGATGTACCCCTCCACTTCACCGCCTTTCATCCGGACTGGAAAATGCTGGACAAGTCACCCACGCCCTTTCAGACTCTCGAACGGGCTCGCCGGATCGCCCTCCAGAATGGAGTTCGATACTGCTACACGGGAAACGTCCACGACCAGAGCGGCCAGAGCACCTACTGTCATCAGTGCGGCCAGCGCCTGATCGACCGCAACTGGTATGTGCTGGGAAATTGGCACCTGACCCTCGACGGCTCCTGCCCGAAGTGCGGAGCTCCCTGTGCCGGTGTCTTCGAAGGGCTTCCGGGGAACTGGGGATCCAGGCGCATGCCGGTCAGACTGACTGCCATGTGAGGACCGCTTAGTTGCTTCAAATCCCGGTCCTCCCTCTTGCTGCTTTGGCCCTCTTGATGGTCCAGACGAGCTTACTCCAGACCGGTCACATCGAATACGAGTTTCCGGGTTCGGGCTGGCGCGTTTGGGAGAGTCGGAAAGAGTCTGCCGAGAGCCCTGTTTACTCGATGTTCATGAAGGCCAAAATCGAGCCCTCTGTTCCTCAAACGAGCCTTCACATCACCTGTACTGGAAACCGCTTCGATGTCTTCGCGAGGACCTCGGCTACGGTTCTTTCTGAGCGCAGTGAACGATACCAGCAGAACCTGGTCGAGGTGCGCCTGCGCCACTACGATGAGTCCGTCACTAAGAGTTACCTGTTTACCCCGCTCGAAGATAACCATGGCTTTTACCTGTACAAGTCTCTGGTACCCCGGGATGGCGCCAGGCAGGGCGTCGAAAGACTGCTGGGGCATCCAAGAACCAGAATGGAATTCGAAGAGGAAGGGGGGACAACGGTGACGGCGCTCTTCGATCTGGGCGAAATGAAGGATCTCTATTCGAGTCTCCGTCAGGCCTGCCGGTCTGGTCGCCCGATGGGCAGCATTGAACCCCGCCTCGTCGCTCAAGGAAGCCAGCCGAGGCCCAGCGTCGGCGAAGAAACGGACGCGGGCGCCCCGGATCGGCAGGATCCGCCCCTGGAAGTCTCGAGCCAGCCGACGTCGACATCGGTGGACCCCCCTTCCGCCGGTGCAGTCTCGATTTTCGGTCTCTCCATGGGTCTGGGACTGGAAGAGGTTGCCCGACGCATTGAGGGACGGCCAATACCGTTGCCGGAACAGCCGCAGCTCTACGTTCTACCCCGGGTTCCGACACCGAACCCCGACTTCGAATTCTATCTGGGGCTGATTCGACCCGATACGGGCCTTTGCGAAGTGAGAGCAGTGGGGCAGGAGACTAACTCAGATCCCGGTGGCACGGCAATCCGGCACGCGTTTCACAACAATGTAGCCATGCTCCACAAGCTCTTCGGTCCGTATGACCTTGTGGACACCACCAGGACCGGCTCTGAGGTCGAGCCGGGCCACTGGATGAGCGGCCTGCACACAGGTGAAACTCTACTGCTTGCTGAATGGTCCCGAGCCAACGACTCACGCCTGGAAGACAATCTCGAAAAGATACTTCTGACGGTTCGGGCCGAAAATGAGGTAACGGCCCGCCTGGTCCTGCAGGTCACGTTTTCGAACTTCACGGACGCACAGCGGCCGTAGGTTCTAGGTTCTAGGGCGGACCTCGTGCAACTCGCCTTCGACATGGGTGACCTCATATCCCAGCCGCTGTAGAACGGCGCAGGCCACGGCTGATCCCGCCCCGCTCCGACAATGCACCAGCCACCTCCCGTCTTTCGTCATCTCTTCGGCACGGGCCAGCAGCCGGGTATGCGCAATGTTCACGGCCCCTGGAAGATGACCGGCTTCGAATTCCGCACTCCCCCGGACATCCAGTATCCGATAGGCCCCCGGCCGATCCAGCTCGCGTATTCTCGCCATGTCGATCTGCTCAATCCGTTGGGAGCCTGATTTCTCCAGGGCGGCCGCCAGAGTGGTGGGAGTTGCATACCCAGGAATCTGATCCAGTCCAATCCGGATCACCGAACGGACGGACGCCTCCACGGACGGCTCTTCAATGATCAGATAAATGGGAATCCCTTCCTCAACATAGGATCCCACTACAGTGGGAAAGGTCGTATCGAAAGGGGCATAAATCGATCCAGCCAGGTGCCCGTCCATGAAGTCACTTCGCTGCTCTCGAGCGTCCACAACGGCTACGTCGTCTCGTGCCTTCAGAGCCCCCAGTTCTCTGGCCGAGAGTTCTGGCGGCCGGGGCAATGCTCTGAGCAGAGCTGGCCCCTGTTTGTTTTGGACTTTCATGCGGGCGAAGTAGAGAGGCGGCTCCGACTGACCCGCCAGAATCGACTCCACGAAGGCTTGTTCTCCTCTGAGGACCGCCTGAATCGCAGGATTGTGGCGGCGCTCATATCCTACCGTGGAATCGGGAACAGCCCCCAGAGCTTTCCCGCAGGCGCTCCCGGCTCCGTGTGCCGGCCACACCTGAAGATAATCCTGCAACAGCAAGAACTCCCGGACAGAATGGTAAAGCCTGCGGGCGGACGGCTCCATGGTTCCCTTCTGCCCCGCTGCCGACTGCAGCAGATCGGGGCGTCCCAGATCGCCGACAAACACAAAGTCTCCGGAAGCCAGCCCCATCGGTTCCCGGGCGCCTGAGCCTCGGTCTGTTACCAGAAAGCTCAGATGCTCCGGCGTGTGGCCGGGAGTGTGTCTGGCTTCGAGTTCAATCTGACCAATAGAGAAACGGTCCCCATTCTTGAGCAACTGGATGTCATGGTCTCCCTTCCGCCCCCACTCGTATTTCCAGTCCTCATCTCCTTCGTCAGAGAGATAGATTCGAATCCCCAGCTCTTCGGCCAGTTGGAGCGATCCGGAAAGAAAATCGGCGTGAATATGGGTTTCCGCGGCTGCCGTGATCCGTAGATCTGCGTCGGCGGCCATCCTGATGTAACGATCAATGTCCCTTTCGGGATCGATGATGATTGCATCGCCCGTCTGCTGACAGCCGATCAGGTAGGCATACTGCGCCAGCCACGGATCTTCAATCTGCCTGAAATACATGCCCTGACTCTCCGATAGACTGAATGCCTCAAAGAAGCACCGATTCTCCGCAGGGCTAACTATATCCGAGAAGACAGTGCCATTGACAACAAACCACGGACGCGCCACAGCGGGAAATGCGAGTCGACGTACAACTCAGCCCTCGCTACTGAATGTGGGAGAATGCACGCGGAACCAGAAATGAGGAACACAAAGATGGGAAAGCTATTCAGGAAGGGTCGCGATGGTTACCGGTGCCACCAGTGGAATGGGGACGGGGGCATTCTCTTGGGAGGATGAAACTATTTGGGAGCCGGCACGGCCACCTTCTCGGTAATCCGTTCGAGTGGAAGGAAGCCGGTCGGGCTGTCATTCAGAATGAAATCACCTGCCTCGGTGGGGAGCATTACGTTCACCCACCGCTCCCCTGTGGCACCCACGATCTGCGAGAGGACCAGCACCCAACTCTCCTCTTCAACCCGAATCGTGGACTGCAGAAATCGTTCTTCCTGCAAGAGATATAAGGGTGAATCGGGTGCGGTCTTGACCAGGGTCACCATGTTGTCCTTGATGGCTTCCCGGGGAACGATCGAAGGACTTGGAGCCGACGCCGACGAGCCCTTCCAATGGCTCTCCCAGAGCGATGTCAGGCTCGAAGTTCCAGACTCGCCCCGAATCACTGCAGCGGAGTACTCGGGGAGAGCGACCGAGGTAGCGGTGACTGGAGCCAGCAGACTGATCAGCTTGAACAGTGCAAAGAATTTGGCTTTTTCTGCCAGCACAATCGCACAGGAGACCAGGACGGTTCCGGACAAGGCCTTCAGAAAATTGTCACCTATCCTTAGCCACGCATAAATCTGCAGCCATGTGTCGGAGACAAATACGAAATAGATGGCGGAAGCGATTCCCAGACCGGTGATGCCACTCAACCCGTAGGATTGAGCCAGGCGATAGCCGAGAAAACTGACCAGGACCGCTACGACAGCCAACCAGAAGAGTTCCACAAAGAGTTATTGTACCCTAGAAACGAGCCCCTCAGCGGTTAAATTCGTCACCGTTTTACTGCATTTAGTGGCTATGCGAAAAATTCCGCAGCTTCCAATATAATTCGTTACAATTCATTTAGTATAAAGACTTTAGAAGAATCACTCCCTCACCTGGTGGGCCAGATCCTTGGTGGCTCGGGCTCTATCTCCCAGGACGTGGAAGGCGGAGCCCAGAAGGCGCTATTATAAACTCCCATGAAACTTGCCAGGTTCCGATTGCCTTCGGGCCGGGAAGCGGTTGGTGCCGTCCAGGACGGTCTGGTGACACCTCTGAACCCGCCAGCCGACTCACCCGCCTCTCTGGCAGCTGTCCTGGAGACAGCAGATCCCGAGGGCGAAGCGAAAGCGCTCCTGGATCCATCTCTATCCGTTCCGCTTGCTGATGTCGCTCTCTTGCCCCCCGTCGATGGCCAGGAAGTCTGGGCCGCCGGAGTGACCTACAAGCGCAGCCGCACGGCCCGCATGGAAGAGTCGGAAGCCGCTGCGTCCTGCTATGACCGCGTGTACGTGTCGGCTCGACCGGAACTGTTTCTGAAAGCCACTCCGCACCGCGTCTCGGGTCACGGCCAGCCACTGCGCATTCGGGCGGACTCCGCCTGGAACGTCCCCGAGCCGGAGCTGACTCTGGTCATGAACTCCGGGAAGCAACTGGCTGGCTTCACCGCCGGGAACGACATGAGCTCACGGGACATCGAGGGGGACAACCCCCTCTACCTGCCCCAGGCCAAGGTCTACAACCAGTGCTGCGGCCTCGGCCCCTGGATCACCCTGGCCGGCTCCATGCCTCCCCTCTCCGAGATCGGCATCGGACTCACGATTCACCGCCAGGCTCAGGTGGTCTTTGAAGGAAGGACCGGCGTCGATCAGATGGCCCGTACCGCTGAGGACTTGATGGAGTGGCTGTGGCGGGACAATTCGTTCCCGAACGGAGTGCTCTTGATGACGGGAACCGGCATCGTTCCCGGCAGTGACTTCACGCTCCAACCGGGCGACCGGGTCGACGTCACAATTGATGGAATCGGTACCCTCTCGAACCCGGTGGTTCAAGGCTGAAGAAGAGGTTCCAACGTTCCAATGTTCCAATGTTCCAATGTTTCAATGTTTCAAGTTGCATCTGGGCCTTGGAATCACGAAAGAGGGAGTGCGTTCCCTGTTCCTCTGTGGTTGGTGTCCCTGCCTGCGGTGAAAAGAACGGGGAACCAATCCAGCTGACCCCCGACAAAAGGATTAGCAGCCGTCAGAGCCATTTCTGTAGGATGGCCGTCAAAGAGATTTCGATGCATGAAGTACTCCCGACCCTGAGCAGAGCAGAGTTGCGGCGGAGTGTGTCTCTGTCCCGCTACTCCACCCTGGAAATCGGGGGAAAAGCCCGCTTTCTGGTGTCCATCCGGGATCCGACGGATCTGCCCGCCCTTTTGAATTGGAGCGAGGGGCAAGAGATTCCCCGCATCATCATCGGTGAAGGCAGTAATGTCCTCTTTCCGGATTCCGGTTTCCCCGGTCTCGTTGTCCAGATTCTCATCCCGGGAATCGAACGGGAGGGAAACGAGGTCACCGTAGGGGCCGGGGAGAATCTCGGTCGTGTGATTGAGTGGCTCAACCAACACGGGTTGCAGGGTATGGAACGGATGTACGGGATTCCCGGATCCCTGGCCGGAGCCGTGATCGGAAACGCGGGAGCCTATGGCCAGGAGATTGGCCAGGTACTCACCGAGGCAACGGTGCTGGCTGCGGACGGCAAGATCACTTCGATGCCGGCGGCCGAGCTTGACTTTCAATACCGGCACAGCCTCTTCAAGCAGGACCGGACCCTGATTCTTTTGAATTGCCGATTGCGTCTGGGCCCGGGGAAAGGTAGTTTGCAGGAGGTATCCGATTCCATTTTGAAGGAAAGGTCCGGGAAGTACCCTCCCGGAATGAAGTGCCCCGGGAGCTACTTCAAGAACGTGAAGGTCGAGGAACTGAACGAGGATCAACTGAAGCGGATCCCGACCTCATTCGTGATGCACGGCAAGGTTCCGGCCGGCAAACTGCTGGAAGCGGTCGGTGCCAATGGAGCGCGTAAGGGAGACGCTGCCATCGCTTCCCATCACGGTAACCTGATTATGAACAACGGCCGGGCCACCGCCAGGGACGTCGTCTGGCTGGCCGAGAAATATTGGCGGCGGGTGCAGGAGAGCTTCGGAATCCAGCTCCAGCCTGAGATCCGCATTGTCCCGGAAAAGGGGACAGATGATGAATGAGCGCCTGATTATCGACGGTGGCCATCCGCTCCAGGGTCTCTACCGAGTCCAGGGCAACAAGAATGCGGCCCTTCCCCTGATTGCCGCTTCTCTCCTCTCGAGCGAACCCGTGACCCTGCGCAATGTTCCGCGGATCGTCGATGTGGAGAACCTGGTTCGACTGCTGGATCCGTTGAACGTCAAGACCGAGTGGGAGCACGGCAGCCTGAGCATCGACCCCACGCGTCTTGAGGCAAACGAACTGCCAGCCGACATCGTCCACCGCCTCAGAGGAGCGATCCTGCTGCTGGGAGTCCTGGCTCCCCGTGCCGACCTCCTCACCTGTGCCTTGCCCGGCGGCTGTCCCATTGGTCGCCGCTCCTTTCAGGTGCACTGGTCGGTGTTTCGAGCAGCTGGATTCCAGGTGAGACAGGACCCCGAGAAAGTGGAGATTCGACGCGAAACCGCCGTGGACGATCCCCGCGTCTTTCTCGAGGAAGCCTCAGTGACCGCCACCGAGAATGCCCTGATTCTGTTTGCCGGCCTGGGAGGCGGGACAGTCGAAAACCCGGCCCGGGAGCCCCATGTACAGAGCCTGATCGAGTTTCTTCGAGTGCTGGGCTGCTCGATTGAAGTGGATACCCTTGCCATTCACATCCGCTCCCGGGTGGGCCGCCCCCGTCCCCAGAAGTTTGCTGTGCCGGGCGACTATGTTGATGCAGGGACTCTGGCCATCGCCGCTGCAGTCACTGGCGGAGATGTGGTGATCAGCGGCGTTACTGCCGACGACCTGCTGGGCATCTGCCCGGTGCTGGATCGGTTTGGAATTGGCCTCACGCAGGCTCGGGACTCGGTCTGGACAGTGAGTGTTGCGCCGCGCACTGCCCCTCCACAGATCACCGCCGGACTCTGGCCGGCTTTTCCGACCGATCTGGTCAGCCTGGCCATCGTCCTCGCTACCCAATCGGAGGGACACTGCCTGATCCACGACTGGATGTACGAGGCCCGGATGTTTTTTGTAGACAAGCTGGCCAGGATGGGTGCCTCCGTCACCGTGTGCGATCCCCACCGGGTCCTGGTCACCGGTCCCCGGCGGCTGCGGGGAATTCACCTGGAGTCTCCCGATATCCGAGCGGGCATGGCCCTCGTGGTCGCTGGGCTATGTGCGGAAGGGACCACTGAGATCGAGCATTCCGAAGTGATCCGCCGCGGCTACGAAAGAGTCCCCCAACGACTGACCGAGTTGGGAGCCAGTATCGTTTCCGTCTCTTGACGCTTCCATCGGAATAGAAGCGGATGCTTCAGCGTATTTGTTGATGGAGCCTGATCTACGGAGATTGATCCCATGCCCCAACCATTCACGGCCCTCGAAGCACTCCAACCGGCTTTTCGCCACACCTGGACCCAGCTCTTCAAACCCTTTCGCCTGGGACTCTGGGCCCGGCTCGCGCTGGTTGGAATCGCCACCGGAGAAATCCACGGATGCGGCGGCGGTGGAGGTGGGGCCCAGTCCCGTGCCGGACACGGGGATCAGTTTCTGTCGCTGCCCACGGGGACGGTCTCCCTGTTTCTCCTGATCTTCCTGAGGGTCCTGGTCGGCGTCGTTCTGATCCCGGCCCTGGTCTATGTTTCCGCCATTTTCCGATTTGTCCTGTTCGACATTGTCCTGACCGATCGACAGAAACTCATGGAAAGCTGGTGGCGCTGGCAGGAACGTGGATTCAGCTTCTTCTTATGGCAACTGGGCTTTGCAGCGACCATGATCGTGACCCTGGTGATTGTGGTGGGAGTTCCGGCGCTGGTGGCTGCTGTGGCCGGCGTTTCTGAAAGTCAACGGCCGGGCCTGGCGGTGATGATTGTTCTGGGCATGTGGCTGGTCTTCAGCCTAATGGCCGTTGTCCTCGTGGCCGTGATCGTCTGGGTCCTGGCCAGGGACTTTGTGGTGCCGATCATGGCCCTGGAGGAGGTGGGAGTGTGGGAGGGTTGGAGCCGCTTCCTGCCCATGCTTTCTGCCCAGAAACTGAACTACCTGGTCTATTTTATCATCCGCACGGTGTTGGCGGTGGCCAGCCTCATCTTCTTCGGAATCCTGGCTCTACTGCTGGTGATCGTGCTGGTACTGGTGTTCGGAGGAATGGGACTGACCCTGGTTCTGGCCGGGCTGTGGGCCGAGTGGACCTGGAACTTCTACACGATCCTCCTGGCTGTCGTGCTGGGAGGGGCGGCTCTGATGGCCATCATTTATGCTATTGCCTTACTGTGTACGCCCGCGGTGGCCTTCTTCCCCACCTATGCAGCCCATTTCCTGGGCTTCGGTTATCCCCGGCTCTCCGAGGCCCTGAGCCGACATCCAGGGCTGATCGACGCTACCCCTCGGCCAGACTCACCAGGTGGTCAAGGATCTGTTCCCTGAGCTCCAGAAAAGCCCGCGCTTGAGAGCGATGGGGCGGGAGATCGTCAATGGCCTGCAGGGCCAACCCATATTCGTGAACCGCTTCTTTCAAGAAACCAGCCTGCACCAGGATGGCGGCTCGTCTCGCTATCCATGCAGGCTGTTTCCTGAGAATCAAGGGCAACGAATCCAGTCGTGCCAGGGCCAGTTCGTAGTGCCCGACATCCAGTTCCAATCCTATCGCAAAATCCATCAGTGAAACGATGGAACCCAGGCGGGCCAAGCCTGCGTCGAGCCCTCTCAGAGCCCCGGGAACATCCCCCATCCGCCTCTGCAGTTGAGCTCGCTCCAGGAAATACTCGGGCGTGGGACGGGAATGGAGCGGGATTGCTGTGTCGAGGTCGGAAACAGCTTCGCAAAGCCGCCCCACCTTCCCCAGCGCCCGTGACCGCACCAACAGCGCATCAACGTGCCGGGAATTCTTCTCCAGGAACGAATCCAGGTAAGGGACAGCCTTCTCCGGATAGCCTCTTTCCAGCCAGAGTCTTCCCCTCAAGTAGGGAAGATGGGGCAAGTCATTCGACAGCTTCTCAGCCTCAGTATAGTCCGAGAGTGCCTTCTCCCAGCCCCGGTGAAGCCGGAACAACTCACCGCGTTTCAAATAGAGATCGGCGGTGTCTCCACCCGATTCAATCTTGACGGTGATGTCGTGGATCCGTTGATGAAGATCCCCGTGGCCCAGCAAAGGGCTGACCAGAGCAAGTCCTAGAACACATCGGAATAAGGGCCCAGTGCCAGACAAAGAATGCATCAACATCGCTCCATCAACTCCTCGCAGGCCTGTGTCCCGCTCGCTGATCTGATCACAGAGAGGTTAACCGTCGTCGTCATCATCGTCATCCCCACCATCTGACTCGGGCTGCTCACCCATCAGCCACCAGAATCCTTCCCTCTCGCTCTCCATCGTAAAGGTATAGCTGCGCCCGGGTTTGACCCGAACCCGTTTCCCCGTCCGGTCATGGATCAGAAAGGTCTGCTTCAGCACCGACTCCCCTTCCTCCCAACTCAAGGTCACCCGCGAGCCGACTTCCGAGCTCAGGACTTCAAAGTACCACCGGTCGCCGATCCTGCGCTGCAGAGAATGAAAGTCCGACGTGTAGTCCCCGCTCCGATCGCCCCACTCCAGCTGCGGAAACACGATGCTCAAGTAGGGACTCTCAAATGGAGGTAGCTCCTCCAGGTCGTGCGAGTCATACTCTGCGACACTGTCCGAAAGTTGGCCCAGAACATTGAACGAGTCATCGAGACCTCCCGACTCGGCAATCAGGCGTACGTACCAGGGCCCGTTCGTCTTTGCGCCCTTCCGGAACGCCACTGCCTCGGCGAGTGTCTCCGCCTGAGCCTCACAGTCCCCTGCTGCGGGAGATGCTGGAATCCGCAACTTCAGACCATCCGCAAAGGCTTCAAACCAGAGCCCGTCCCAGGGAACCAGCGTGCCTTTCAGTCCCAGAGTCTGTCCGTCAAACGCAGCGTACGCGCCGCCCACCCACTTGTGTGCGAGCCGTGACACGTATTCCGCCGCATCCGCCTCATCCAGCGTGCAGGTCGGCGCTGCGGCACAGTCGTTGATGGTTGCGGCCGGGTTGATCTCCTCCACATCCGCCCAGCACACATCGAACTCGAAGGGGTTTCCTACCAGGTTGTAGCGCCCTCCAGCGTCTCCCTCCAGATCCACCTCTACCGGTACGTTGTAAAGCCCCCGGACAGTCACCGACTGATCCGCCTGCAGCGTCTTGATCCAATACCCTCGCCCCACTTCCATTGGCTCTCCCCAGCCCACCGACTGGTACTGGTCCCCGGTCGTGTCGTTATACTCGCGCTCGAACACGATCCAGTCCTGCTCATGGGTACCGGCTAGATAAGCTCCAAACACCTGAGACACCTGGGTCGCTGTCCCCGGATCGCAGGCCAGGGAGATTTGCTTCCATTCTCCGGCCGTCAAATCGAAGGTCTGTTCGCAGATGTTGGTGTAGTCAATGCTCAGGAGAGGCCGCTGGGAAGCCGTCCCGTGCTCCCGGGAAATGAAATCCAGACCGTTGGTCGAGGAATCGTCAGCCAGCAGAAATCCATAGTTGGGCCAGGTCCCCTCCACCCAGCCTTGCACTGCGGCCACTCCACCCGTGTTCAACTGCACGGTCAGAGGCCCGGTACTTCCTGTGTCGACTGCGCCCAGGAGAGCCGATCCGCGATCGCCGCCTCCGTCGGCCCCGGCTACCTCCCAGGCCTGTCCATTGTCGTAATCATTCCAGGTGGCCTCGTCCTCCAACCAGGGTTGGAAGACTTCGTAGAGAGGATAGTTCCCGCCCCGGTTCGTCACGTCAATCGTGATGGAAACCGACTGGACCTGTGCCGTCGGGGGAATGGAAGACACATCCCAGGAAAGCAGCGTTCTCTTGTCCAACCCACTGCTGGAAGGATCATCTCCGTCAGCCAGCAGGGTCGTCGAATTCCCGTAGTTAGAGCCGGGATTGTTCTCCGAGAGATAGGTGTCCCGGGTGAGGAACTGACCGGCCGAAGGATAGACTCCGTCCTGGAACCGGGCGGTGACAACGTCCGCATAGGTAAAGATGGACTGGGAATTGGGAGCGATGGCGTGACCCGCCAGATCGAAGACATTGTTCACGAGGAGGAGATAGGTCAGACCCGAGAGCAGCGGAGAGGTGGTCAGCAGTACGCTGGTTCCGTCCGCCTGCAGGGCAGCACCGTTGACCGTGACTCCCTGATCAAGGGCGTAGTTAGCCGGATTCTCCGCGCTGGTCTGATCGACGGGTTCGGCGAATTCAACCAGCACAGTAGCAGCGTCGACGGCGCGAGTCGAAACGATGACCGGAGGCAGATTGTCCTGGCCCTTTGTCAAAGTGAAGTAATCCTGCACGGCTCCGGTGCTGTCCAGGAAAACCGCGTCCAGACGATTCCCGTACACGTCCAGTACCATGGAACCCAGGACTCCCAGCGAAACGAACATGGCCGGATGGTTCAGTGCCGCAGTGCTGGTCTTTCCCGAGCTGCCGGCCACGGCGTAGACGGCCCCTTCCTTGCCGGTTCCCTGGCCCAGCAGTTTTTCATAGGCGCCGTCACCGTCCTCCCGACCGTCTCCGCCGTCGACCTTCATACACGCGAGCAGGGTCGTGGAAAGCCCGTAGTGACCATCCAGCAGGAAGGACCGTTCGTAGGAGTGGCTGTGGCCGGTCAAGACCAGATCGACGCCGTAGTCCTCGAGGATGGGCAGTGCGTTTTGACGCATGTCAATCAATTGTCCCTCTGTGTCGGAGTTGTGGGAACCCTTGGTGTAGGGGGGATGATGCCAGAAGGCGATAATCCATTCCTGGGTGGTTACCATAATGTCGTTCTCAGCCCAGGTCAGCATGGCGCCAGCGGGAGAGCGATCCGTTTCGTAGGATTCGAGAACGATGAAATGAATGTTGCCATGGTCAAAGGAGTAGTAGGCCTCGGTCCCCGATCCCAGACCACCTGCCTCGCCCATGGTCGGCAACGCGAAGATATCGTAGTAGGGACCCGTCTGGGTGGCCGAGTCGGCCGTGTGGCCGTCGTGATTCCCCAGGGTTGACCAGGTGACGGTGTTTCTCAGCCAGGAAGGATACATGTCAAAAACAGCGTCCTGGTATTCCGCGTCGGTCCCATCCTGATACGCATTGTCTCCCAGCATCAACAGCAACTGGGCCGGGCGGCTGGCTGAATAAACGCCAAAGGCGTCCCGCACGGCTGCCGCATCGGAATTGGCCGTCCCCGAGTCGCCCAGAACCCAAAGACGAGTCGGCCGGGCAGTCCCGGCCACAGGAGAAGTGACAAAGTAGTGCGAATCATCGCCGCCGGCCAGGACAGCCGTCGTGGTCCCCACCGAGTAATAGTATTTCGACTCGGACTGTAAGGCCGCGAAAATCACCTCATGTTCGGTGGTCAGGGCAGCCGACTGGACAACCTGATTCAGATTGTTCGGTGTGGGCCCGTAGTCCACTACGGAGTCCGTCGCGACACTGGTTCTCCACTTGATCGTGATTTCCGTGGGTGTCCCGGTCTGCAGATAGGTTCCCCGGATGATGTCTTGAGCCCGAAGGCCCGACGTCGCCAGAAAAAGGACACTAATGCCCAGACAGAGCTTGCGCAGACGAGGAAATTTCATAGGACTCCCAACCCCGGAAGCCTCAAGATGATACCCGAAATCAGCACAATAATCCAGCCGTTTCAGCGGGATGTGTGATCTCCGGAGACCAACTATTTTCCCCAGGGGTACAGGCTCGAAAACCGTCCACTCCGGTAGACGGCCCAGCCCACCGGGTCCTCTTCTGACTTGTCCTCGATTACAGGCGACTGTTGGCGTGCGCCCAGTCCTGGGTGCTCCGTGGTCCGATCTGATCGCTGTAATGGGAAGTGTAGTTTCCCATCAGCACACCTCCTCGATCGATGACCTGATCTCCCAGAATCGCCGGGCTCAGATCTCGACCGTCCACTTCGGAGGCAGGGGGAAGACCGGCCAGGGCGGTGAGAGTGCGGAGGTGGTCGATGGGGCTGTGTACGGTTTCGATCCGGCCTCCCTCCGGGATGTGACCCTTCCAGCGCAGGATGACGGGGATGTTCACCGACTCGGCATAGGGGACCAGTTTACTGTCTGCAGGACCAGTGAAGCGCTTGCGAGACCGTCACTCTCCTGCGGCTTCCCGCCGGAGTAGAAAACGCTGAATCTTGCCACTGGGTGTCTTGGGCAGGCTCTCCACAAACTGAATGTGGCGCGGGTAGGCATGAGCTGAAAGCCGCGTTCGCACGAACCGGCGCAGCTCGTCCTCCAGCCCGGGCGATGCCTCCCGGCCGGTTTGTAGAACCACAAACGCTGCTACCTTCTCCCCGCGCTCGGGGTCAGGAAGTCCCACGACTGCCGACTCGGCGACCGCAGGATGCTCAATCAGCGTACTCTCGACATCGAACGGTCCCACGCGGTAGCCGGCAGTGGTAATGATGTCATCTCTCCGGCCCACAAAAGTGAAATGGCCTGCGGCTCCAACCTCGACCCAGTCACCGGTGAGATAGTAGGGGCCGGAGTAACGGCTGCCGGTGTCCTGGTTCAAGTACCCCTGGAACCAGTGAAGAGCTGACACAGACCTGTCGAGTGCCAGCTGTCCGGTCTGCCCGGCTCCCACTTCCCTGCCTTCATCGTCCAGGGCCACCATCCGAAAGCCCGGCATGGAAAGACCCATGGAGCCTGCGATGACAGGATGCTCGAGAGCATGATGGTTACAGGCAACCATGCCGATTTCGGTCTGTCCGTAGTGGTCCAGAACGCGGCAGCCAAGATTCTCTTTGAGCCAGTGGATCACTTCCGGATTGAGCGGCTCTCCGGCGCTGCAGGCATTCCTCAGGCGAAGGTCAAGGTCTTCCGGGGTCCCTGCTGCCATGAGCATCCGGTAGGCGGTCGGTGCCGCCGCCAGGCGCGTGATCCCGTACTTGCTCAACATCGAATAGGTGCTCTCAGCTGTAAACGGGCCTTCGTAGAAATGGGTCGCGCACCCCATCGCCAGGGGACCCGCGACGGCGAACCACAGGCCGTAGGCCCAGCCCGGGTCGGCCACATTCCAGTAAGCGTCATTCTCCCTCAGTCCCACCGCGTACTTCATATAAACGAGGAACGAGAGCAAGCCCCCGATGGGAATCGCGACACCTTTGGGCGCGCCCGTGGTTCCGGAAGTGAAGAGCAGCATGAAGGGGTCTTTTCCCGTCAGCATTACCGGAGAGAATTCACTCGAGTGCCGTTTCAGCTCGCCCTGGAAGTCGATGCTGTCGTCAGGCACCGGCTCACGGCTGCGAGAAACCACCACCACCGGGGGACAGTCGGCTACACCGTCCAGCTTGGATCGCTGCCCGGTGTCGGTCACGACCAGGCGCGCCTCACATTGGCCAAGGCGAAATTCAATGGCCTTGGGACCGAAGGCCGTGAAGAGCGGGACGTAAACCGCACCGGCACGCCAGATTCCCAGGGCAGCTGCGAGCAACTCCGGAATTCGGGGTAGAAGGCAGGCGACCCGGTCTCCCGGTCCGACGCCCTGAGATCGCAGCAGGTTGGCAAACCGTGCCGATTCGGCTTGCAGTTCCCGAAACGTGTGGGCAGAGCTATCACCGGCCTCCCCCTCCCAGTAGAGAGCGACCCGGTTCGATTGGGCGTGCCGGTCACAACACTCCACACAGGCATTGACTCCGGTGTCCAGATCGCCGGATAGCATGGCTGCAACATCCTCCATTCGGAAGCTTGAAACGAACTCCTCGTATGCCTGCTGGCCAGAGAATTCCTCACCGGGAGAAGATCCGTTTTTCTGTCTCATTCCAAAAGCTCCTCTTGACCTGACCGAGCACCCGCATTAGCGCCCCCCCGGCGTCTTACTTCCGAATCCAGTAATAGTATCGGAAAGCAAGTCTGACGACTTCCTGCTCTTTGTTGAGCTCAAAACGGCATATCTTTCTTCCTTTACTACCAGAGGTGCTCGAGAAATCAAAACTTCTGGGCGAGGTTTTGTCTGTTTGGGGAGTCGTGAAGAAACTGCCGAATGAAACCTCGTATAGCCGTCGTAGCAAGTACCAACGTTGACCTGGTGACCTTCACCGATCGGTGAAGATGGAAGATTGGCTGATCATTTCCCCGGGCAGGGGAGTGATCACTCCGGCACAGATGCGTACAAAATGCCGCCCCAATTTCCTGCGGAAGTCTCGATCTGGTAGGCCGGGCGGGCACCCAGAACAATCTCTGGAATCACTTCAGGATCGTCCTCTCGGTGGTAGATCGATACCGTCATCTTCGGACCAAACTCCTTCAGTGCCAGGCGCGCACCTCTCAAGGCGTTTCTCTCGGCGCCTTCGATATCCATCTTGATAAAATCGACACTTGGTAGGCCCAGGTTCGCCACCTCTGCGTCGATGGTGACGGCCCTCACCTCCAGGGTGCCTTCCTTGCTTACACTCGAGTGCGTTCCATACTGATCATGGGCTTCGAATTGTAATGTCCCGGGCGATTCCCATGCAGCCGCTTCAATCAACACAACCTCGCCACTCTGAAGCTCCTCTGCAAACGTACGCTTGAAACAGCTGATGCTTCCGGGACTCGGGTTCAAAGCCAACCACCTTCCGGGCCCCTTTCGTCAATGCGAAGCGAGTGAATGTGCCCAGGTGACTCCCCACATCCAGGACAACGTCTCGCGGTCCGACACTCGCAGCGCCACGATCATACAAGCGATAGACGAGTTGCTCGACCAGGAGGAATTCAAGCAGCGGCTCATCTGTTCTTTTGGCCCAGAACTCACCGAGCGGCGTTGCAAAGAGCGTGGGACAGGGAATTCCTTTTTCCTCTCTGACAAAGGTGACAAAGCCGGTTTCGAAAACCCCCTCCTTTCCGTATAGCGTGGCGGGAACGACGGCGGTGAAGGTTTCCGACCAGGTCAACTCGGGAAGATTCCCCGTAAGCTTGGAAACCACCGTCGAGATTCTCCACCATAGAACCAGCTGATAAGCCTCATCGAAGACAAACGCCTGCGCGACAATCAGAACTACCAGCAGGAGAATAACGACTTTTCCAATATTGTCCGAGTTCAGCACGGCGGCAAGTCTAGCACGCTTTCCTGCCGTACCTGGGTGGCCTCTGTCACCGGATAAGCGGGGCATCCCTGACAAGGACTTGAACGAAAAACGCCGCGAGAGCGAAGGGCTATTTCCTCAGATCCAAACAAACCAGCCGGGTCTCATTGCGAACGTAGAGCAGGCCGTGCGACAGAACCGGCGGCGTCCAGCAGGGATACTGCAGAACCTGGGCCCGGGCGATCTCGTGGTAGCGGTCGGGGTTGGCCTCGATGAGAGCCAGCATGCCCCGTTCACCGAGGGCGATCAGATTGCCGTCGGCCAGAATAAAGGCCGCCCGCCCCAGGCCCTGCTCGGCCGTCCAGCGCACCTTGCCCGTCATGAACTCCACGCAGCGGAATCTGGATCCCGCCTCGTGGCGGCCGTCCATTCCGTAGACGAAGCCCTCATGGTAGATGCTGGTAGCCCAGTGGTTGCCCATGGCCAGGGGATCTTTCCAGACTGGCTCCAGGCCCCCGGGGCTCATTTTGAGCAATACAGCACCGGTTCGGTAGGACGCCGACAGGAAGACGTACTCATCGACGACGACCGGGGAGGCGGCATTGACGGAAGCGTGACTTCGCGAGCGAAACGGATAGCGATAGCGCTCCTCTCCTGACCGTACCTCCAAAACCAGCAGGCCATCTCGGGTAAAAAAAATGGCGAGCGCCTCTCCGTGCAACTGCCGAATCAAGGGCGTCGAGTAACTGGCCCCGTCACTCCCTGTTTTCCACACGGTCTGCCCCGTCTTCTTGTCCACGGCGACGACGCCGGCTCCGCCTGATCCACCCGCATTGAGCAGAACCAGACCGCCGGCGATCAGCGGCGCGGTTCCGACTCCAAAAAAGTTCTGCGGCACCTTGAAGTCGCGATTGATCCAGCGCTGCCACTGGATCTCTCCGGTTTCGAAATCCAGGCAGGTCAGCTTGCCTTCCGCCCCGAAGGTATAGACACGATTGCCCTCGATCGTCGGAGAGGAGCGAGGACCGCCGTTGTACCCGAACTGGTCGACATAGCTGGTGGCATAACCGGTTTTCCAGATCGCTGTACCGGTCATTGTGTCCACCGCCTCCACAATCTCCTCATTCCCCAGGCGGTGGAGCAGGATCAGGCGTCCCTGTCTGGTCACGGGAGCGCTGTATGACGCCCCCAGAGGGCGCGACCACAGAACCGGCGGTCCCTCCCGGGGCCACGATTCGAGCAGACCGGCCTCCTTGGAGGTTCCGTCGAACCGGGGCCCCAGGTAATTGGGCCAGTCCTCTCCGGCGGACTCCGACTGGCCCCTCGAAGCGCCCGGGGGAGCCTGGCTACCCGCCTGTGGGACTGCCGGAATCGCCGACTCCGGAACAGTCTCGAGAGGGGCCTCCGCCGGCTCTACCCCCTGACAGGCGCCCAGGAGGAGGCAGGCCAGAACGAACCAATGGGGGATTCCAAAGCGAGGTCCCGCAACGTGACGGGGAGAACCTATGCCGTTTTCCCAATGGTATTTCATCGGACATCCTGTAACTTGATTCAATTTAATCGTATCCGATGTGACAGTCGACACGAAGAAAAGAGTTCCGGTGCTGTTACTATCCGTGAGATCGGGCTTCTCGGCACTGCGAAGGAGGAACGGCTTTGGTATCCCTGAGATTGCGCTTCACTGACCTGGCATTGATACTCTCCTGTCTGTTTGCGTTGTTGGCCCTCGCCTACATCGTTCGGCAGGGCTGACGACGGCTCCGGCCGGCAAATGCCAAAGTAAAGCAGAGACGAACCGGCCCGCAGGCTGGCCCCTCCCTGTTCGCGTTGATACAATCCCCGGAAAAGGAGTTTTTGCCATGTCATTGTTGAGACCCGACCCAACCTTCTATCCATCGCCCAAAATGGCCATGCAGGCACCTCCCGAGAAGCTGGCCTACGTGGTCCTGATCAACCCTGAGCAGAATGGCCGACCGGATGAAATGGTAGTCATGGACGTTGACCCGGATTCCCCTACCTACTCCCAGATGGTGGGCAAAGTGGAAATGACGGCTCCCGGTGATGAGCTGCATCACTTTGGCTGGAATGCCTGCAGTTCCTGCCTCTGTCCCTATGCCCCTCACCCCCATACGGAGCGCCTCTACCTGATTGTTCCCGGCATCAACTCCTCGCGCGTTCACATTATCGATACCAAGCCCGACCCGCGCCAGCTGAAGATCGTCAAAGTGATCGAACCTGAAGAGATTGCCGACCGTGCCGGATACTCAGCGCCACACCCCGTCCACTGCGGGCCGGAGGGAGTTCTCATCAGCGCCCTGGGAGCGCCTGATGGCGGAGCGCCCGGCGGTGTTTTTGTCATGGACCCGGAGACCTTTGAGATCCGGGGCCAGTGGGAACTGGACCGCGGGCCCCAGGAGCTGGCGTATGACTTCTGGTGGCACCTGGGCTATGACACGCTCGTGAGCAGTGAGTGGGGCACCCCCAACATGGTCCGTGAGGGTATTAACCCGGACCTGCTTCTGAACGGCAAATATGGCCACAAGATTCACCTGTTTGATCTGCGCCGCCGCCGCCATCTGCAAGAGCTCGACCTTGGCTCCGAGAACCAGATGGTGCTCGAGTTGCGCCCGGCCCACGATCCTACCAGGGCCTGGGGCTTTGTCGGGGTGGTGGTATCACTCAAGGATCTTTCAGCCTCGATCTGGGTCTGGCACAAGGAAGATATCGAGTGGGCCATCAAGAAGATCATCGAGATTCCCGCCGAGCCCGCCGACGCAGAGCAACTGCCGCCGCTGCTGAAGGATTTCTCTGCGGTTCCGCCTCTGGTGACGGACATCAATCTGTCCCTCGACGATCGCTTCCTGTACGTCTCCTGCTGGGGCACCGGGGAGTTCATCCAGTATGACGTGTCCGATCCGTTCAACCCGAAAAAGACCGGGTCGGTTCATCTGGGAGGCATCGTACGCCGTGCGCCCCATGTGGCTAAACCAGGCCAGGCGCTCAACGGTGGCCCCCAAATGGTGGAGAGCAGCCGCGACGGCCGTCGAATCTACTTCACGAATTCGCTCTACACACCCTGGGACGCTCAGTTCTATCCTGACGGCATCCAGAGCTGGATGGTGAACCTGAATGCGCATCCGGCAGGGGGAATGGAACTGGACCCGAGCTTCTTTGTCAAGTTTGAGGGCATGCGAAGCCATCAGGTTCGGCTCGAGGGAGGGGATGCCAGTTCCGACTCGTACTGCTATTCATGACAGGCCCGTCATGAGCCTGGCCGGCACTCTTTGGGCTGGGAGCGTTCCATGGTATCAACCCGGCGATGGGCTGGCTCTTTGCCGTGGCGCTGGGGATGCAGGAGCACAGCGACCGCGCCGTGTTGCGGGCACTGCTCCCGATCACGCTCGGGCACGGTCTGGCTATTGGGGTGGTGGTGGGACTGGCCACCCTGCTGGAAGTCGTCGTTTCCCTGAACACACTGAAGATCGCTGCTGCGGTGATCCTGGCCTCCTTCGGGCTTTACTATCTGATCCGACGGCGCCATGTGGGATGGGGCGGCATGCAGGTCGGATTCCGGGATCTGACCTTCTGGTCGTTCCTGATGGCCTCGGCGCACGGAGCCGGTTTCATGGTGTTGCCGATCCTGTTCAACCTGTCCCAACCAGCGATGGCCGGTCAGCACCACGCCGCAATGGGCCTCGGGGGTGACGCCTGGACCAGCGGCGCGGCAGTCCTGATTCACACCGCCGGCTATCTGACTGCGACCGGTCTGGTGGCGTGGATCGTTTATCAGAAACTGGGACTGGCCCTGCTTCGAACGGCCTGGGTGAATCTGGATCTGATCTGGGCCGTGGCTCTGGTCGGCACGGCGGTTTTCACTCTCCTGCTTTAGATGCTCAAACAGGGGAAAACAATGGTGGAGAGGATGGGTGTGGAAATAAAGGCAAAACGACCTGATGTTCTCGCCCTGCTGATCGTCCTGCCGGTCTCAGGCTGCCTTGTCTTGCACGGGCAGCGCTATCAGGATTTCACCATCTCGACTCCCCTTGATGCCTCTCAAACTCTGGTGCTGGGCTTCATGGGAGGGCGGGATTCCTGGGATGACGATCGCCAGGGAGTTCGCAGGCTGGCCCTGAAACTGCGCAGCCGCAACCTGCCAATCCAGGTAGAAACGGTTGAAAACCAGAAGCGCGGGCTGGCTCTCCAGCTGGTCGTGGCGGCTTTTGATGTGAACCAGGATGCTGTCCTCGGCCAGCAGGAGAAAGAGAATGTCCGGCTGGTCGTGTACGGGCAGAGTTTTGGAGGCGCTGCCGTCGTCAAGCTGGCCCGTCAATTGAGCAGGGAGGACATTCCCGTGCTCCTCACGGTCCAGATCGACAGTGTAGGCCGGAACGACAAGAAAATTCCGCCCAATGTTCGCAGGGCAGCCAATCTCTACCAATCAAACGGCTGGGTGATACGGGGTCAGTCCGGAGTGCGGGCAGAGGATCCTCAGAAAACCGAGATCATCGGCAACTTCCAGTTCGATTACAAGAAAAAAAGGATCGACACCTCCGGGGTGCACTGGTTCAAGAAACTGTTCCGGGTGGCCCACACCAAGATGGGACTCGACTCGGATGTGTGGGACAAGGTGGAAGAGTTGATTGTGAAGGAAGTTCAGGGGATTCATTCGGGTGCCGGTTCAAGGATCCGTTTCGTGTCCCCCTGAATCCTAGCCGCGCGCCGTGTGTTGGAAACACCAAGAGCATTCGAACATCGAAAATCACTTGTAGTCGATGGTGGCGAGTATATCCTCCCATTCGCTGATGGTCACCTTGTCGGGTTTGAAGGGGAGGATGACCTGAAAGGGAGTTTCGCGGGAGGTAGCGTTAATCCAACCGAGGCGCTGCAGCCCGTCTCCCCGATGGATGAAGACAGGAACAATCGTGCGAAAGTTCTCGGGGACCCGAGTCTGCTGCAGTGCCCCTGAGACTTCCCACTTCCCTTCGGCAGCAGGCTTGATTTCGTAGCGGAATTCATAGTGAGGGATTCCGGTCCCTTAGACCCAGGAATCAAAGAACCAATCCATCGTTCCATTGCTGTCCATGTTCATGCTGGGCAGCATATGTTTCTCCACCACTTGCTTGAAGTCTTCGGTGGATGCCGGCTGGTTTTGGTACCTCTTGGTAAAGTCGTGCATCATAGCGATGAAACGTTGATCCGACTCTTTATCGCGGGGCTCATATAGCATCATCCGGAGCATGTGAAGCACCCAGCCGCCTTTTTTGTAGACCACCACGGAGTAGCCGCTGGGATGGCGCCGCGAACTGAGTCGCAGGCCCGCGTAAATAGGACCAATCTGATCGTGGACGGCCCCATATCGATCCTTCGTCAGAAGACTCTCCCGGTTCCTGCGCAGTAGGCGAAAGGACTCATAGGGATTCTTGCGAAACTGGGTGTAGAGGATTCCCGAGAACTCGGCAAAACCCTCCGAGAGCCATTGGTCATGGTAGCTTTTCCAACCCACCACGTGTCCCCACCACTGATGGGAGGTTTCGTGCGCCCGAAAAAAATCGGTGATGCGAACGTGATCCCGAATCCCCAGCTGATGCCGCTGGGTCGAGTCGAGAAAGGAGAGCGACGAGATATAAAGCAGGGATGGCCAGCCCTGGCCATAGGAATACGGAATATTTGTGACGGCCAGCTTTCTATAAGGGTAAGGTCCGAAATACATCTCCATGAGACGCAGATTATTGGCTACTTCGACTGCCATGGTCTCGGCGAGACGGCTGGGTGAGAGCGATCCCAGTGTTCTCCCTCTGCCGGGCGCACCCGGGCCGGGGAGAGATTCCGCTAACCTGATGCCGCGCAATTGGCCGCCGGGTTCCTTGTTGGCGTAGACCTCCACCTCGATGTTCCCCACTTTCTCCTTGTGAATCTTGTAATCCCCGTACGCAAAGCCCGCTACCGCCAGCGGAATATCACTTTTCCAGCGAGTGATCCGATAGCGCTTGTCTTTGCGGTCCTCCACCTTGGTACCCACCACCACGGCATCAAATCTCTCGGGCACCCGCAGGGTGATGTCAAAATCGACGCGCGCCGCAAAAGTATTGTCGTTCAAAGAGACTCGACCCAGGCCATAGCTGGGATACCACCCAAAGCTCTGACAAAAGAAATTACCGGGTCCGACTTTCTCGATGATGCGTTTGCCGCTGTACTTGAATCCGAGGGTAACCGCCCCCCTGGGGAACGGTGACGGTGAAACCACTGCGAGATAGTCACCCAAAAAGAAATCGTCCTTGGGGTCCCTTGGCTGAAAGAAGTTTAAGGGATGTCCGTCACTGTTGGTCACTTCCGAGACACGAAGGGTGGGATCGAGCGACAAGTAGCACTACCCGCTCCCCTCGGATTTCATCTCCAGCTCGACCTTTGCCTGACCGCTCAATTCTGTACTCTTCTCGACTGTCATATCCAACACGTAGCTCTTGACCAGGTAGTCGTGGTGGCCCAGAGGATCGGCAAACGCTTCGTCGGGTGTTCTGCCCCCACTTGGGAATTTGGCCCAGACGTCCCCCGCATGGCGGTCCGAGCCAAGGTGCACCAGCTCAACCCCTTCGGGATCGGCCGAGTCAAAGATCAGCGTCAACCGGTCATGCTTGCGCGTCTTCAGTTCGGCTACGAAAAACGCATGTCGAGTGGGATCCTCCGCCAGTAGTCCCTTTAGTAAACGAGGCGTCCAGTCCCGGCCGTAACGCTGCAACTTCTTGATCCACTCGCGGTAGTGCTTCTCCAGTTGAGCAGAGTTGCCCTCACCAAACCTGAGCTGGCCCTGCAACTCCTGTGCGGTATCGTCGGTGAAGATGAAAAAGGCGCGTTCGAACTCGGCTTGCAGGACCGGCTCCTTGCTGTGAAACGCCAGCTGTTGCCGTTCCATCCCCAACGTAGGCGAGAGACGAAGATTCCCTGAGCCCTCAAAAACGGCTCCCACGACGCGCTCATGGGAGCCCGCCGTCTGTAGCGGCCGCGATAGACAGATTTGTCCCCAGTTCAGTGTCAAGGTGGCCACATCGCGCTGCAGTGTGACGTCCTCGACAGTGCCAACTCTGGACGGATCCATGAGCGGATCTGAGACGCGGGCCCAGAACTGGGCTACCGGGTCCTGAGAAACTGGTTGAGTTTGGGCGGGTAGATACCCGGAAAGGATCAAAGCCAGGAAAACAGATAAACTCGTTTTACCGGTCATGCGACACGCCCGAAAGTCAATACTGGATTGGCTATGATGCCTATCATATGCCGTTTTGGGCCGGAGTCTCGTGAATGTCCTTTCAAAATATCTTATAGCTCTCTTCCCCTCATGCTCCAACTGACTGTGACAAGCTGTTCCAGATCAGTCTACCTCGGTCACGGTCATTGCTTGCCCGAGGGCTTATATCGTTTCGTAGAAGCCCTGAGGGAATGGTTCCTTACCCTGGGGCTGCTGGCGCGTCACCCGGCCCACATCACCGAACTTCCTGATGCGTGGCTTACGGAACGGCTTGGTCATGGCAGTGAAGGACAGCACACGGGTCAGCCGACTCCAGGAAGTGAGATCGGTGGGTGTCGTGAGTCTCTTTGCCCCGGTTGAAAGAAATTGAGCTTATACTAAGGAGTCGGTGCGGTCGACCGTAACGAGCTCTTCGGCGATCCGACTCTGCCGGGATCGCTCAACGTTGGGTGGAATGATGAAACCAGCATATCGGTTCAGTCTCATGACAGGACTGCTCGTGGCGATGGGGCTGTCTGTTGAGCTTGTGGCCGAGGAGAGCCCGGATGCGATTCAGGCTCAGGCATTTGAGGCGGCAAAAACCGGTGATCTCAATGCCCTCCAGGATGCGCTGGCGGACGGTGCGGAGCTTGAAGCGAGGAACGCCCCCTACCGGGATACGGTGTTAAATATTGCCATCACCCATGGCTATACGGATCTCGCCGTGTGGCTCTTAGAACAGGGGGCCGACGCGAACACGGGTGGGGGTGGGAGGATTGCACTGCACAACGCGATTTTTCGGGACAACCTAGCGGTCACCAAGCTCCTCATCGCGCATGGGGCAGATGTGGAAGCGCGCAATCGCCACGGCAATACCCCACTGATGTCGGCATCCCGGACAACCCCGATTGAGATTTTCACCTTCCTCCTGGAGCAAGGAGCTGTCGTCCAGGTTCAGAATAAGAAGGGCGCGACGCCGCTGCACTATGCCACCCAGACTTGGGACCAGGACAAAGCGCAGCGTCTCCTGGACCGTGGCGCGGATCCCACGATCGCGGATGCCGAGGGGAATACACCGCTGCACATTGTCGCCAAGATGAATCTTGGAGTCCGCATTGCTGAGCTGCTCATTCAGCACGGAGCTGATCGCACTCAAGAAAACCATGAGGGATTCACTCCGTATGAGGTGCTCTCAGCGCGAGACCATCCCCAACAAGACACCGTAGCACTCCTCAAACCATGGTGATGTGAGGCGGAGCACCCCTCAGGGCATTAGAACCCTTGCAGGCTCCTATTCAGGTCTTGCATCTGCGCGGCGATGGGTGCTTCTTCAGGCAGCTGTTGTTGAGTTCTGTAGTGGTCCAGCGATCTTTATGGTGAACTCGACCGGCATCAAGCTGAGGCTGGTCGGTCTTCACATCTCTGGGTTCTGATCATTCGTGGGAGTGTGTCCCTCCAGCGCTCTGCTCCCTCACAATCCCTGGCGTCCGGCCTTCAGCGGCCTCTTCAAGACGCGACTAATCGCTCTTTGTTTCTGTTACAGGCCACGCTACCAGCCCAAAATATGCGACCAAAGATCGCTGGCCCACTTCAGCCGGCTGGGGGATGAAGATCGTTTTCGTGCCGGACGATGAGACAGAAAAAGCGCCCAGGATCGAAATTAGAGAGCCGGGGGGAAGATTAGGCCCGCTCTGAGAGGTAGCTTTAGGCGAAGCGAAATTGATCCACGCTTTGGTCGAAAAAAGGAAACTGCCAAAGCCGCACAGCTCGACCTTCTCGCCGGAATTGAGCGCTTCCGGACTGACCGCGAAGGGCGGGGCGACTCCACCAGTTCCGGCCAAGCGAACACTGTCACGCATGCAGAGACACGACTTCCCCTGGGCGGATTGTCTCTAGAGAGCGGACCAGATCCTCGATCAAAGGCTCGAAATCCTGCAAACGGTTCGTGCGGGCCCTGTTGGGCGATGATGTTTTGGTCGACGGTCACGAACACGACGAACTTCCCGGTGGCTAGCGAAAGAAGCTCCCCGTTGCTCTTCCCAGCCCAACCAGCTTCCGGGACGGTCTGGACGGAGTGGCCACGGATGGCAGATTTCAGCCTTCGAGGAAGACACTCGTCAAGCAGCACCCGCATTCTGGAGCAGAGCCTCCTTCGCTATCTCAAGGGCAGCGACGGCCTGTTCCCGGGAGACAGACGGGAAACCAGTCAAAAAATCCTCAAGGGAATCTCCGGCCTCCAGGTAGTCAATCAGTGTCTTGACTGGGACCCGCGTCCCGGCCAACACAGGCGTCCCTTGAAGTATTTCCGGCGATCTCTGGACGACGTTGGCTTTCACTTCGATTCCTCAAAGGCTGTCTCTATTATACGTCCTCGGATCCAGCGAGGCTCTTTCCGGTGAGCAAGACTGTCGAGACCCAGGCAGGGGCAGCGCCTCCCGGGCGCAGGCGCTGCCGGATGTGATCGTGTGCAACTGAGCTTTGCAGCTGCCGCAGGTCAACCTGCTGGGAGCCCTTCGCGGGCTGGCCGAGGCCGTCGGAAAGACACGAGCGGCGGCTGAAGCCGGAGTCTTCATGCGTCCGGGAGGGGCTGAAGCGTGCCGAGGACAGACCGCGAAGGGCGGGTGAGGGGACCGGGCTGCTAGTTGGAAGCTGGATCACGTCGTGATTCAGCGTGGTCCGGGATTTGGTAGCGCACCCGGTTGCTGTTCCGGCCGCCGGGGAAGACTCTCTGTACTTTCAGCTCCCGACGGCCGCCTCATGCACGAATTGTGTGGTTGCGGACCGGACCACCTGCAATTCGCATTTGGCTTATGATTGTGTCCGTGAAACTTCGACTCCCAGGAGTCGTGTTACCCATATGTTACCCAAAGCGAAACTGGACAAACTGGACGAACTGGACGAACTGGACAGGCAACCAGGAGAAGTATAAATAGTTGAGAAAAAAGGAGTTAGATTGGTGGAGACGAAGGGATTCGAACCCTCGACCTCCTGAGTGCGATTCAGGCGCTCTTCCAAGCTGAGCTACGTCCCCACCGGTTTGCCCTCGAATTGTACAGCAGCGCCATGAAGTCCGTCATTGTTTCCAGGCGGCCTGCGGGCCGGTTCTGGCGGTAACTTGCTCAGTCGCCCACGTGGACCTATCCTTTGCCCCCGAGTACAATACGCCAGCACCTGGAACGCGGGGCCCAATCATGAAAAAGCTCTTCCTGTTGGCGATCTTTCTGGTTTCCTGTACCCGATCGCCGGCTCCGGGGGAACAGCTGGGACCCGGCCCCGGCTCGGAGTACAGGCTCGTCCTGATCCTGGCCATCGATCAGTTCCGTACGGACTACCTGGATCGTTTTGCACCCGTCCTCCAGGGCGGGCTGGGAAGACTGGCCGAGCGGGGAGTCTTGTTTGTCGATGGCCACCAGGATCACGCCGTTACCAACACTGGACCGGGACATGCCTCCATTTCGACAGGAGCTTACCCGAGCCGGTCCGGAATCATCACGAATCAGTGGTTTGACAAGCAGCGGCGGGTTCCGATGTACTGCGTGGGGGATGCCAACTGGCCCCTGATCGGGTCCATCGCCCCGAGTGGCCGCTCGCCTAACAATCTTCAGGTCTCTGCTCTGCCCGAGTGGATGAAGGAGCAGTGGCCGGGTTCCAAGGCCTTCACGGCCAGTTACAAAGACCGGGCAGCCATTCTGTTGGGGGGACACGGAGCAGACGGCGCCTACTGGTACAGCGGTGGAGACTTTGTGACGAGCACCTACTACCAGACCAGCTACCCTCAGTGGGTCACCAATTTCAATGCCCGCAACCTGCCCGAGCGATACTTTGGCCAGGTCTGGGAGCCCCTGCCGGTCGATGAAAGTGTCAAGAAGTCGCTTTCCATCGAGGCCACCGACTTCGGATGGTTTGAGCGCGAATTTCCCCACGCTCTAGGGAGCCGCAGCTTCCGCCCGGGACCGTCGTTTTACTCATCCTTCGCCAGCAGCCCCATGCTGGACGAGTACCTGGCGGAGTTCGCAAAGGAGTTGATCGTCCAGGAGGCCATCGGTCAGGACGGGAGCCCCGATTATCTGGGATTGTCTTTTTCCGCTCCAGACCTGGTGGGGCACGGTTACGGGCCCAACAGCCCGGAGCTCCTGGATACTCTGATTCGGCTGGATGGGTACCTGGACGATCTTCTCGACTTCATCGACCAGCACATCGGCCTGGATCGAACCCTCATCGCCTTGAGCGCGGATCATGGAGTCTGCCCCATGCCCGAATTTCAGCAGGCAAGCGGTCTTCCCGGGCGCCGCGCCGACGCGGAGGATACCGCCTGCTGGCAGAATCAGCTCTCCGAGATTTCCAGGCGCCTGGGAGTCGAGGCGGCCTGGCTACTGAACGATTTCTACCTGGACTACGATTTGATTGAGCAGATGGGACTCGACCCCGCCAGGGTTGAAAAGGTGGCGGCCGAGGTGCTCGAGGAGTGCCCCGTGATCCGACGCATCTGGACCCGGGCTGAACTGCTTACCGAATCCGACGATCCCTTTCACCGGTTGTTCAAGAACAGCTTTGACCCGAAGCGAAGCGCAGACCTAATGCTCCAGCTGGAGGAATACCAGGTGACAACCACCCTCGGGACCAGCCACGGATCACCGTACCGCTATGACACCCACGTACCCATCCTTTTTCTTCAGCCAGGCGTGGCACCAAAGCGTGTGGAGGGCCGGGTACGAACCATTGACATGGCTCCGACGCTGGCCGAGATCCTGGGCCTCGAGATCCCTCCCCATGTTCAGGGCCGAAGCCTGGTTTCTCAGTTCAACGGAGACTGAGGTAAGATTAGGTGTTGCCTCTCGGGACGAGATTGGCTATCAGTCTTCGGGACGTGTTACTGAAATCATTTAGTAGTCTCCTCCACATTCCGGAGAAAAGACCATGGAAACTGTCATGAACCGCGCCCTCATCCTGATGATTGCCTGCCTGTGGATTCCGGGAGGAGTCGTTTTTGCTCAGGAGCCGATCGAACCTCCGGAAGGGATTCCGGTCGAGTCGGACTGGCTTTATCGTAAGCACTACGCCCAGGTCCAGGAGATCATGCAGGTGCCCCTGGATCAGCGGCACCCGAAGCTGGAAAACTTCTATCGGAAGCTTCACAGAATGGCCAAGATGCGTCAGGTCATGGTCGGCTTTTTCGGGCAAATCGTGAAGGACTACGAGGCCGACGGGAAGAGCCAGGAGGCCAAAGCTTTGACGGCCAAGATGATGGACCTTTTTCCCCAGCTGCGACCGACGCCCAAACAACTTCTCGGGCAGGCCTATCAGGCCAAGAACTACGCCCGGGTCATCGAACTGGGTGAGAAGCTGTACGCCACGAAGCCGGATTCTACGCTCGCGGCCATGCTGGCTGACAGTTACATTGCGACTCAAAACGGTCCCAAAGCGCTTGACTACAACCAGAAGGCACTGAAGGCACTGGGCACCAAAGAAGGAGTCTACTTTGCTGTGTGGCTGGCGGAGTACTACACGAGCCGGCAGGACCTAAATAACGCGATGAAGCATTACGACCAGCTCCTGCGTGCCTTCCCTGGCCAAGTCCCGCCGAAGTGGGATGCCGAGCGCTGGTCCCAGATCCTGGCAACGGCTTACAACCTGCAGGCCAACGATGCCTATCTGAGATCGGACTACAAGTCGGCCATCCAGCGGTTCTACGAGTCGTTGAAGTATTCACCCAAGAATGAACAGGCGTATCTCTTCATCGGGCTGGCCCACTGGAAGGAGCAGGAGATGGTCGAGGCCATGGGAGCGTTTGCCATGGCCACGGTGCTCGACAGGCCCGGTTCGGCCAAGGCCCGCGGTTACCTGGAGCAGATCTACAAGTCTCGGAACAGCGATTCCCTGGATGGCATCGAGGAACTGCTCGATAGCGCAAGACAGGCGCTGAATCAATAACATGGTTCCAAGTTCTGGGTTCCAAGTTCCAAGCCAAGAACGAGATGCGTGGAACGTGCAACCTGGAACGTGGAACTGAATCACAGCCATGGCACTACCTCCACTCCCTAAGTTCGTCGGAGCCCGTGTACGACGCCGGGAGGACCCTGGCCTCATCACCGGCAAGGGCAAGTATGTAGCCGACATTCACGCCGCGGATGCCTTAAGTGCAGCTTTCCTGCGGAGTCCCTATGCCCACGCTCGAGTCCGCAGCGTTGACACAGCTCAAGCCGAGACGTGCGACGGCGTCGTTGCGGTCTTGACGGGCACCGATCTCAATCCCGAGGTGCTGTGTTCGCTGTCGATCGCCACAGCCGCACCCTCCGGCGAATACGAGAGGCTTCAGGACCCGGATCGTCAGCTGCTCCAGAGTCAGCGCGTTCGTTTCACGGGCGACCCGGTTGCCGTGATCGTGGCCGAGACAGCGGCAGCCGCCGAGGACGCTGTGGAACAGATTATGGTCGACTACGATCCCCTGCCGGTGGCAGCCTCGATTGACCGGGCCCTGGCTCCGGAAGCTCCCAGGTTGCATCCCGAGGGGAATGAAGCGTACTGCTGGACAAGCGAAGGGGGAGATGTGGACCGCGCTTTTGCCGAGGCAGACGTGGTTACCGCTTTGGAGATCCAGATCCAGCGGGTGATCCCAAATGCGATGGAGCCCCGGGCTGTCCTGGCCTCCTACGATCCGGAGACGAAATCCCTCACGGTATGGTCTACAACCCAGGTACCCCACGGGCTGCGAGACGAACTCGCACAGGTGATCGGTGTTCCGGCGGAAAGGATTCGTGCCATTGCCCCCGAAGTCGGCGGGGGGTTTGGTGCGAAGTGCAATGTTTATCCGGAGGAAGTGCTGGTTCCCCTGCTGGCGCGCCGCCTGGGGCGTCCGGTCCGCTGGGTGGCCTCGCGTAGCGAGGACTACGTGGCTACCGTCCAGGGAAGGGATCAGACCAACAAGATTCGGCTGGCGGCTACCAGTGAAGGTCGTGTTCTGGGAGCCGAGCTCCTGGTGACGGCGGACTGTGGGGCCTACCTGGGCCGCGTCACCCCCGTGGTCGGCCCTCTGACTGGACTGATGATGACTGGGATTTACGACATTCCCAATGCCCGCTCTCGCGCAGTCGGAGTCTTCACTAACAAACCCCCCATGGAGCCCTACCGCGGCGCCGGGAGACCCGAAGCCTGCTACATGATCGAGAGGGGGATGGACAATCTGGCCCGGAAGCTGGGCCTGGACGCGATCGAGCTGAGGAAGAGGAACTTCATTGCACCTGACCGCTTCCCGCACACGACGGCCCTGGGCCTTACCTACGACAGCGGCGATTATGCCCGACCCCTCGAAGAAGCCTTGAGGCTGGTCGACTACGACGGATTGCGCGTTGAACAGTCGAAGCGGCTCCAGGAAGGAGCTCATCCGTTGGGAATCGGTGTTTCCGGCTATGTCGAGATCTGCGGATTTGGGCCCTGGGAGTCTGGATCGGTCGAGGTGGCGCCGGACGGGAGCGTAGTCGTTCTCACGGGCACCTCTCCGCATGGTCAGGGACACGAGACAAGTTGGACCCAGATTGTGGCTGAGATTCTTCAGATCCCCATGGATCGAATCGAAGTCAAGCATGGGGACACCGCCATCGTTCGCGAGGGGATTGGGACTTTCGGCAGCCGAAGTGCTCCCGTCGGGGGTACGGCAGTCCTACAGAGTTCCGAGATCGTCCAGGAGGGGGCCCGGCAGATTGCCGCCCATCTGCTGGAGGCAGCCGTGGCGGACATCAGGCTGGAGGAGGGTGAGTTCCAGGTGGTGGGAAGCCCGGGACACGGAGTCGGCTGGGAGGAAGTGGCCGCTGCCGCCTACAGCGAAAGCTTACCTGAGGACCTGCAGGGCAAGCTCCACTCCGAGGGGCGTTTTGAACCTGAAGGACAAACCTATCCTTTTGGTTTTCATTTCTGTGTCGTTGAAATCGATCCAGAAACAGGATCGATCCAGATCCTTCGTTACGTGTCGGTCGACGACTGCGGTCGCGTCATCAATCCCATGCTGGTCGAGGGGCAGGTTCACGGGGGTATTGTTCAAGGCATCGGTCAGGCACTCTTCGAGGAAGCCCATTACGATGAAAATGGAAACCTCCTGACGGGAACACTGATGGACTATGCAGTGCCGAAAGCCCATCAACTACCGAGCTTTCAGACCAGCCGAACAGTGACCCCCACCCACTTGAATCCCCTGGGCGCGAAAGGAATTGGCGAAGCCGCCACCATCGGATCCACTCCCGCCGTCGTGAATGCCGTGGTTGACGCACTGGCTTACCTGGGAGTCGACCATCTCGACACTCCCCTCACGCCTGAGAAAATCTGGCAGGCAATGCAGTCGAGCGTGCAGTAGCCCCGGCCGGACTACCATTCAGCCCAGGGCTGCTAGGGCAACTAGTGCTCGAACTGGTCTTTGATCTTGAGGATCCGGCGAACGGCTCGATCGGCCGAGAGTGAGACGGCCTGCACTGGATCTTTCGCCAGGGCACTCGTGAACACGTCCTCCCAGCGTTCCATCTTCACATGCACGCTGCAGCGCTTGTCCGGGCCTCCACGCGGCCCATTCTCGTCATCCACCACGACATCAACGTGACGGATCCTGTCGCTGAACCTGTCAAAAGCGAAACGAATACGACGTTCAATCTGTTCTCGACTCTGTTCGTTCAGATGACAGTGTCGTTCCTTCACATTCACTTCCATTCGAATTTCCCTTGGTCAAGCACCCGCCAACTACTATAACTGACTCCCGAACCCAGAAAGCAATCATCCATCACACAACTGACAAAGCTTGCAAAGGACCCGGGAGAGGAGGACCCTCCGTGGTCCGATCCCTGCCGATCGAGAACAACGTGAAACGTGGAACGTGGAACGTGGAACTACGTAATGTGCGCTCCCTGGGTCTCCACATAGACCGCATAGAGGGACTGGCTGGCCGTCATGAACAGCCGGTTGCGCTTGGTGCCCCCGAAGCACACGTTGCTGCAGATCTCTGGCAAACGAATCTGTCCGATGCGCTCTCCGTCCGGAGCAAAGACGTGAACTCCATCATAGCCGTCTCCGACCCACCCGGCGCTGGCCCAGATGTTGCCGTCCTTGTCTGCCCGGATGCCGTCGGCCAGTCCGGTCTTACCCTCCAGTTCCATAGACGTGAACTCCCGTCCCCCGGACAGCCTGACCGAATCGATCACATCCCAGACCTTGATGTTCCGAGCGGATCCCGTGTCACTCACATAGAGCTTCCGATAGTCGGGAGAGAAGCACAGCCCGTTCGGCTTTTCGATGTCGTCGGTCACCTTGTCAAGCTTCCCACTCTCCCGATCGATCCGATAGATGGCCTCTTTGATCTCCAGCACGCTTTTTCTGCCTTCGTAGTGGAGCATGCTTCCATAGCCGGGATCGGTGAACCAGAGCCCGCCGTCGGGATAAACGACTGCATCATTGGGAGCATTCAGCGGCTTATTTTCCCATTTGTCGGCCAGAACCGTAACGGATCCATCGTACTCGTAGCGAACCACCCGACGATTTCCATGCTCACAGGAGATCTGGCGGCCTCGGAAATCGAAAGTGTTCCCGTTGCTGTTCCCGGAGGGATGACGGAAGGTGCTCACCCGTCCGTTCTCTTCCACCCAGCGCATCTGAACATTGTTGGGAATGTCACTCCAGACCAGATAACGGCCAACTCCGTTCCAGGCCGGACCCTCCGCCCACAACATTTTCTTGCTGTGGTACAGGCGTTGGATGGGAGTGTTTCCGAGCTTGTATTTCGAGAAGCGCTGATCCAGGACGACGATGTCAGGATCCGGATAGCGCACCGGTGCAGCTTTCGGGCTGTACCGATCCTGAGCGAGTGCAGCTCCGGCAAGTCCGGCCGCTCCCGTCACACCCGCCACACCCGCCACAAAGGAGCGACGACCCATCCGCACGCTTGCAGGCCGCAGTTCCGTGTTTTTCTTTGTCTCGCTACTCTCTGTTAATGGTTTCTTCATCCTTGAGCTCCTTGATCGGATCCGCGGGTGCGCAGGATCCGGCGGGAAGATTCATCGCGGTTCCGGATCACGGAAAGCCTGACGAGGCTGACCAGGAGTAACAGCGCAATGAGAACGAGGAGTATCTCAATCATGCATCAGACTTCCTGTGTCAACATTGAGTTGAAGGTTAAAGGTTGAAGGTTAAAGGTTGCAGCCTAAGGGTTCAAGGTTGACCCACCGCAAATCGGGAACCTTCCATGATGACCCCCCGGGCGCTATGCTGGATCCAGCGATGGCAACTCGAGGCTTCATCCTGCAACCCACCTACCGCATCGAATCGGGCCGGCCTGTCGTTCATCTCTTCGGACGGCTCGAGACTGGAGAGCCTTTTCTGGTCCGTAGGCTCAGAATCTGCTCTCCGTGGCCCTTCACGGGTGTGGTCACTCCGAGGTTCTGGTTAGAGATGCCCGCTCCCCCTGGGCGAGCTACGAAGCTCTGCTTCCCGGGAGAGTTGTGGTTGACGGGATTCAACTCCTGCGCGGTTCTTTCGTGAAGATGGAAAACTACTCCCTGGAGTCAGTGGCCGCCAGCGTGCTGGGGGAAAACAAAACGATCACAGGTCATGATCGGGGCGCTGAGATTCTCTTCCGCTACGAGAACGACCTGGAGCACTTCATTGAGTACAACCGACACGACGCCCGTCTGGCCCTTGAGATCCTGGAGAAGCTGAAGCTCTTCGAACTCGCAGTACAGCGCAGCATGCTGACAGGACTACCCATCGATCGGTTGTCGGGCTCCATTGCCGCCTTCGATTTCCTCTACTTGAGTCGCCTTCACCAACGCGGAATCGTGGCCCCCAGCGTGGGTTCCAGTGACACCTCGACGTCGAATCCAGGCGGTCATGTACTCGAGCCCAAGCCCGGACTGCATGAACAAGTCCTGGTATTCGACTTCAAGAGCCTCTACCCCAGCCTGATCCGGACATTTCACATCGACCCTCTGGGATTCGTGGAGGAGCCGGTTGAGGATCCGAAGTTCATCGTCGCCCCCAACGGCACCGCCTTTCGGCGTCAGACGGGGATCCTTCCGCAACTCCTCGATGGGCTTTTTCCCCGGCGCGAGGCGGCCCGGGCCGAGGGTGACGAGGTGGCCAGCCATGCGATCAAGATCCTGATGAATTCCTTCTACGGGGTGCTGGGGACACCGGCCTGCCGCTTTTTTCGGCCCCGGCTTGCCGGTGCCATTACAACCCTCGGTCGCGAGATCCTTCTGTGGTCCAAGGAGCGTGCCGAAGGCTGTGGCTTCGAGGTGCTTTACGGAGACACAGACAGCCTCTTTGTCCAGTCGAGCCAGTCCGAGGCTCAAGCGGCTCTGCAGGAAGGGCTGAAGCTGGTAGATCGTCTGAACGCTGACCTGACCCGCTTCGTTCAAGAGCGTTGGGGAGTTGAAAGCCGGCTCGAACTGGAACTGGAAACGCTTTACCGGAAGCTGCACTTTCCATCCATGCGTCACGGAACTGGAGCAGCCCGCAAGCGCTATGTGGGACTGATCGGCGAGGGCGAGGACGAGGAGATCGTCTTCACCGGAATGGAAGTCGTGCGACGAGACTGGACCGGATTGGCCAAACAGGTCCAGCGGGAACTCTACCGCAGACTGTTCGATGGAGAAGAGGTCGCCACCTACCTGCAGGGAATCGTGGCCGACCTCAGGGCGGGCCACCTCGATGAGTTTCTGGTGTACCGCAAGGGACTCCGCAAGAAGGTCGACGAGTACACCGCCACCACGCCTCCTCACGTAGCAGCGGCACGCAAGCTCTCCAGCCCTCCCGGGCGAGTTATTTCCTACCTGATGACGAGCGATGGTCCCGAACCGTTCGAGGAGTCCAGCCACCCGATCGACTACGAGCATTACGTCCAGAAGCAGGTTCGCCCCATCGCGGAGGCCATCCTGGAACTGGTGGGACAGGATTTCGACAAGGTGATCGGGGATGACCGCCAGCTAGACCTGTTTGGGTAGGCGGACCCTCCGTGGTCAGATCCCGAGAGTGGGAGGAGGCTCAGGGAGGCGGACGTTTAAATTCCCGGACGCAGCCCTGAGCCTCCTCCCACTCTCGGGATCTGAAGCTTCAATCAAATGTGGCGAGGTCTACTCTCCGGAGTCCGGAAAAACCGTCGCGGCCGTCCAGCCCCCATCCACGGTGAGCATGCAACCCGTTACGTAGCTCGAGGATTCGCCGGCCAGAAAGACTGCCGGTGCCCGGATCTCCTCCAACCGTCCCCAGCGGTTCATCGGAACCGCGTTGCGGATGAAGATCTCAAACTCCTTGACTACGGACAGATTCATGGGCGTGAGAAAGGGTCCTGGACAGAGGGCGTTGCAGGTGATGCCGTGAGAGGCCAGTTCGGCGGCCAGCGTGCGGGTAATCTGCACCACGGCTCCCTTACTCGCACTGTAGGAAGTTCGACAGGAGAGGCCCACCATGCCCAGGGTGCTGGCCACATTGATGATGCGCCCGTAGCCGGCTCTCTTCATGTGCGGAACCACCGCTCGACACCCCAGCCACACCCCCTCCACGTTCACCTTCTGGACCGCCCGGAAGTCTTCAAAGCTGAGTTCCTCGATCGGCCCCCGGATATTGATCCCGGCGTTGTTGACCAGGATGTCCACATTGCCCCACAGCCCCAGGGCCGTCTCGACCATGGTCTCGATGTCTTGCGGACGACTCACATCGGCAACCAGTCCTGTGGCGCGGCTTCCGGTCTCCCGGGTGATGGATTCCGCCGCAGCCTGGATTTCCACCTGGTTTCGCGACGTGATCAAGACTTCAGCACCTGCAGCGGCAAGAGCACCGGCAATCTCACGGCCAAGACCCTTGGACCCGCCGGTGACAATCGCGACCCGGTCCGTCAAATCAAAGAGCTGGTTTCCAGCGGGCATTTTGTTCTCCTTTTCTGATTACCTAGACCTTCCCAACAGGGACAATCCAATCCCTCCCAGGATCAGCGTCCCCGAAAATAGTAATCGAAACGTGACTGTCTCGAAAAGAAACAGGACGCCTCCGACAGCCGCCAGCACCGGCACCGAGAGCTGGACCGTGGCAGCTCTCGTGGCACCCAGGCCCGGCAGAGCTGCATACCAGATCACGTAGCCGAGTCCCGAGGTCAGAGCCCCGGACACCACCCCCAGCAGCACACCGCGGCCGGAAAGCTCCAGACTGCGAAAGGCAACAGCGCTGACCAGGAAACTGAAAGGAACAGCGCGTACAAAGTTGCCGGTCGTGACACGAATCGGATCCCGGACCCCTCTCCCCAGGAGCGAGTACAGGCCCCAGGAGATTCCTGCCAGACCCATGAGCACGGATCCGGCCGGTGATGGCGCCGAGAGCCCCGGCGAAACGAGATAGACCAGTCCGGCCAGGCCAGCCACCAGGCCCAGCCACTCCAGTTGCGCCGGCCGCTCTCCCGCCAGCAAAGCCGCCAGAATCATGGTCAGCTGAACAGCCGCGAACAGAATCAGGGCACCTGTGCCCGCCCCCAGGCTCAGATAGGCAAAAGAAAAGGCAACCGCGTAGAGAAACAGCAGGGAGGAGGAGGCCCAGCTTCCCTGACGCCCCGACAGGGACGAACGCGAAGCCAGCCACGAGAAAACGAGCAACGCAAGTGCCCCGGAAAGAAGACGAACTGTGGTGAAACTGGCGGCGTCAATCGCCGGTCCTTCCAGGGCCAGACGACACAGGATCGAATTGGCAGCGAATGCCGTCAGGGCCAGCACCGTGAAAAGGCCAGTTCGCATAGGCATCGGAAGGTTGTTCATGTGGATGACTTTCTTTGCAGCGGAGGAAATGCTATCGAAAACCAGCCCCACAGGCCAGCGGCATTCTCAGGACCGGGTGCTGCATTCCAGAGAAGTGAGCTTACTCAACCACCGTCTCCACCTGAGTCAGCTCAGTACGCGTTTTCCTTCCCAGCCCCGCTCCAGCATGGGGCAGTTGCAGCATCGCGTCCGCTTGGCCCGACAGAAGAAAATATCACATTTCGCCGTTCGGCCTTCCAGGACCAGAGCGATCCGCTCCAGGCGCTGGGTGTCTCGTCCCTTGATGAGGATGACATCGCCAGGGCGCATCATCTCCCTCACCATTTCAGCCGCCTTGATCACGCTCCCCCCTGCATCCTTTGTTGCGGTCACCGGCATCCCGGCCCGTCTGGCGCCCGTTCTGTAGCGCTGGAAGCCGCCCCCCAGGACTACAACTCGGTTGGCCACCCGCGCGAGTCTAGCCCCGAAATGACGGTAAATCGGACCCTGGCTCCCGGGAGGCTCCGAAACATCTCCCAGAACCACCAGTTTCCGCGAAGCCGGAATCTCGGCCAGGGTGTCCAGTGCCGCTTCGATGGTTTCGGGGGCCGATTTGAAGTCATCGCACAGCAGGTAGATGTTGTCGTCCAGCCTCCTCACTTCCAGGCGTCCCCGAGCTGGCGCTATTCTGCCTAGCGCAGGCTGGATCTCCGAGAACGAGAGCCCCTGGCACCAGGCGGCTCCCACTGCGGCCAGGACCGGATAGACCTGGTGAGGGCCCAGCAGCCTGGACTGGAGATCCCACGACTCGTCACCCACCGTCACTCGGATGCGGCTGCCCTCGGGCCACTCCAAAGTGAACTGATCCGCTCGAACGTCGTTGTCTTCTCCAAAGCCATAGGTGATGATTCGAGACTTCGTTTGGGTAGCCATCCAGCGGACATTCGGGTCGTCCCCATTCAGGATGACGGTCCCTCCAGGGCGGACGGCTCGTACCAGCTGTACTTTCTCTTCCCGCGTCGTCTCCAGCGTGCCGAAGGAGCGATTGTGCTCACTGCCGATCCCGGTGACGATGACCACGTCAGGGCGGTGGAATTTGGCGAAGATCGCCATTTCTCCAAGGTGTGCAATCCCCACCTCGATAACGCAGAAACGGGCTGAAGGAGGTGTGCGGAGAAGGGCCAGCGCCTGATTGGTCGAGCTGTTGCCACCAATTTTCGGGTTTTCCTTCCCCTCCAACGCTGCCACGACACAGCGGGCCGTTGTGGTCTTCCCAAAGGATCCGGTGATGGTGACTACTTTCGTGTGGCGCAGTAAGGTCCGGCGGTAAAGGGAAGCGACCGGGGCCACGAGCGGCCAGGCGTAATGGCGGGCAGCCGCGGCGAGACGCCTCCGGCCTATCGTGCTCGTGAACAGAAACGGAACTTCGCTCCAGCGATATCGCACCGGGTGAGTATAACGGGGTTCTGGGTTCTGGGTTCTGGGTTCTGGGGGAACAAGGAACTTATTGCTTCAGCAGTTCCTCACTCAGGTATCAGGACAGCGTTCACGTGGAACGTGGAACGTGGAACTTGGAACGTGGAACGTGGAACTTAATTCCCCAGCAGTTCCTCAATCAGCGCCTCCAGCGCCGCCGCCCTCACATCCGGCACCCGCCGATTGTTCAAAAAGACGCTGGGAGTCGAGTTGATCTCCAGCTCGATCCCCATCTGGATATCCGCTGCTACTCGCCCGGCCACGACCTCACTGGACAGATCCCCGGCGAACTGGTCCATCTCCAGCCCGGCGCTGGCCGCCACCTTGCTAAAGACCTCCGCATCGGTGCCCAGGTCCTGCAGGAAGACGGCATCGTGAAACTCCCAGAACTTCCCCTGCAGCCGGGCCGCCTCTCCCGCCCGAGCCGCTTCGCAGGCCCGGTCATGCAGTTCCTGCTCCATGATCGGATTGCAGCCCTTGCCCAGTGGAAAGTGAACGAAGACGAGACGCAACTGCTCCGAGTAGTGCTCCTCCAGGTGCCGTGCCTGGAAAGCGAAATCCTTGCAGTAGGGGCACTGAAAGTCACTGAAGACGACCATCTGCAGCGGGGCATCCTCAGAACCCAGAGACGGGTGATCGGCCCTGATCGCGACAGGCTGCAGGGGGCTGGACTGATAGGC
The DNA here is from genome assembly GCA_965248635.1 of Acidobacteriota bacterium. GTDB lineage: Bacteria > Acidobacteriota > UBA6911 > RPQK01 > CBDAPI01 > CBDAPI01. Next base: position 4,521,772 of record OZ252114.1, read on the forward strand.
AGTCAGGAGTTCTGCACCATTGATCTGCGGAGCTTTGCCCTCGAAGCGTACAAACTCGACCAGGACCCACTGGTAGATGACGATCCCGACCAGCAGCGGCACCAGCAGGGCGATGAGCCTCCACTGGGCCAGTCGCGAGTCGGTCTCCCCCGAGCTCCACAGGAACCGGACTCCCTGGCCGATCCCTCGAACAGCGCCCGACCAGGAGAGACCGGAAGCCGTTTTCAGTCCTGCCAGCAAAGCCAGATTGAGCACGTTGATGAGAGCACAGGCCGGGCAGAAGGGCCAGGTTCCCAAAAGCAATCCGGCCAGCAAGTAGACGCTCACCACGGCGCCGAAACCAGTGACGGCGATGGCGGCGATCATCCCTTCTCTCCGGAAATCGTCTCCCAGCAGAGAGGTCAACCACACCATGCTCAGCAGGAACCCGAAATAGACCAGTCCCCAGCCGGCCATGGGAATCCCCATCCGGATGGAGCCCTGGCTGTGCAGTGTCCGGTCACAGCCCGCGCCCAGGAAAGTCGAGCAGGCATCCTGCCCCACCTCCCAGGCTCCCAGCAGACCCAGATGGCGGTAAAGGAGATACCCGGAGAGCAACCCCCCGATCAGGATCAGGATGGTGTTGAGTCGTAAGGCAGTTTTCTGGCTCATTCTCTTCCGACCTTCATTCAGATAACCCCCCGTGACAGGTTAAGAGTTTACTGTCTCAGGTCGAAAGTCGAAAGTCGAAAGTGTGAGGCACCGGTGAAAGGTCCCAGTCCAAGGAAAACCTTACAGAACCGCGCGCGCCAGCAAGCGGCCGTCTTCCGAACACCGCGCGCGCCAGCAAGCGGTCACATAATTCAAAAAGGGACAAGCCCTGGAAGGGCGACAGGGATTTCTCTTTGCCACCCTTCGAGAGCTCAAAATCTCCGGCAGGTGTAACCCCAACGCCGGAATCAGGAATTCATTCGGGGGAGCAAAAAGCAGCTCCGAAGTCGGGGGTACACTGAGTTCCGACTGTTCGGCCAGGGCCTCTTCTAGTATCACCATGCCCTGTATGTGCCGGGCACGCGTTCCCACTGACCCTGATGATGACCCCACACGACGCAAAAGTGTCCGGATCAATAACAGTCCCGAACTCGTTTACGCAGTTTCCGCCTTCCTCTCCATCAGGCACAACGCCTGTGCGATGACAGAACGTCACCTTGCCCTGCTTGCCTGCCATCAGCAAATGAGACAGCGGAAGGGCGGCGATCGCCACCAGCACAACACTCGCAATCAGTAACCTCTTCATAACGTAACCTCCTGAGTTAGAAATGTTTGTTACGACCCCTCGTGTATTCAATCATCCCACAACCAAATTGCGAAAGGCAATGGGCCTGTGGATTTTCTGTGCGAAAGGTGTGGAAATTCCAGTCGAGGGGCCAAAGCAGCACCCCCTGCCCCGCGGCAAAACAGCCCAAGTGTGTACGCATTTGTTGACTCACTCCTCTACCCAAAGGTGTTCTGAGAGCAAGGGCATGTTGACATGAAGATTGCAGGAATCCGCAAGGTCCGATCTCAGATGGCTTCGCTATTCGGAGGCCACGAACCCGTCCTGATTACTCGCCACGGCAAGATTTCGGGCCTGTATTTGCCGCTCGACCAGCCGGATCGGATCCCGGACGACCTGCGGCGGGAATTGGCGGGGGTTCTGGGACGTTATCTGGATCAGGCACTCAGGTCTAGAAGCGTTACTGAGGAGGACGTTCAAGAGGATTTCAATGCCAATCGCCGCCGTCGTCGCTGATGCCAGCGTCCTGCTTTCGGCCATCATCGGCAAGGCGGCACTTCAAGTGTTCACTGATTATGCCCTTCAAGTTCACGCAACGGAGTTCAATGTCCTGGAAGTGGAGCGCTATTTGCCGCGTCTATCAGCCACGTATGAACTGTCCGAACATGAGGTGAGCCTTCAGTTGCGCCTCCTGCCTGTCGGCGTCCACCCGGCTGACTCGTACGTCGGGCACTTTGACTGGGCCACAGAGCTCTTGAAAACACGCGACGCCGACGATGCCCATCCACTGGCCCTGGCTCACCTTCTTGACCTGCCCCTCTGGTCTAACGACCGCGACCTGCAGATCAGGGGGATCCGATGCTACACGACAGCGAGTCTGCTAAAGCTGCTCGAAGAGCAAGCAAAGGGATAATCCAACGGCGGTTCCTGGTTCCTGGTTCCTCGTTAGGCGCTTGCGCGCGCCCTACGTTCGGGTCGGAGAACTGAGAAGTTCTCCGGCGGCCTGAGGGCCGCTGCGCAATCGCTGGCGCTCCTGCCTCTGCAATTTCCCTGACCGGTTTCATTGCCCTGGCGGGCTGAGATCCGGGAGAGTTCTTGATTGATGTAGGCTCATGTAGCTACAATGAACTCATGAAGGCGATCGGCATTCGACAACTGAAGAACCGGCTCAGCGAGTACCTTCGCCAGGTCAGGGACGGCGAGAGAGTTTTAGTTACAGATCGCGGAAAGCTAGTCGCGGAACTTCGGTCGGCCCATGAAGGCGATCTCGAAGAGGGCGTTGATCCGGCCTTGGTGGAGCTGGCCAGGCGAGGCCTGCTTTCCCTGGGGGCACCGAACCGGCCAGAGCTTTACCCGAGTCTTCGGAGGGTTCTTGCCGAGGGCAGGCTGTCAGAATTGCTCGATGAGGAGCGGCAGGAGCCTTGAGACTGTACGCGGAGTCGAGCGCAGTGCTGGCCTGGTTGCTGGGCGAGCCCCGGGGAAGGAAGACCCTGGACCTGCTCTCGAACGCTGAGCTGATCATTGCCTCGGATCTTACCCTCGTGGAATGCGACCGAGTGTTGATTCGAGCCGTCACTCTAGAGGAGATTGATGAGGCTGAGGCTGCTCGGCGTAGAGCAACTCTCAACCTTGCCGCCTCTCATTGGAATGTCTTGCGCTTGCAGGGGGAAGTCGTCAGCCGGGCCCGCCGGGCATTTCCTTCCGAGCCCGTCCGGACGCTGGATGCTCTTCATCTGTCCTGTGCCCTGTTTGCTCGCTCCCTCCTCCCGGAGCTCACCGTTTTGAGTCTGGATCGCCGCCTGCGCTCGGCAGCCCGCATCCTGGGGTTGCCGCTGGCGCCGGCTTGAGCCCAATCGGGGGCCATTCAAAAGAATTCAGTCACTGAACCGGGTAAACTTGCGGACCAGGTCGATCTTTTCTTCGTCAAGACCGTTCAGCATGCTTTCTTCCAGCCATCCTTCCCTGATCAGCTCTGAGAAGACAAACACGAGCTGTGAGTAACGGTAATCGTATTTTCGATCCATGTTTCTTCTCTTGTCTGTGAGGAAGTCTTCAAGGTCCCACACGTCACCTGCCTGTGGACTGTTCTTGGGCCCCCCGCTGATCCGCGTTTCGGGTTCCCTGTCAAACACCTCCTGAGTCTGTTCCGAAGGTCCGGGACTGACTACAGATCGCCCCTCGTTATTAGTTTCCTTTGAGTACGGGCGGATCGCCCGGGAAAGGAGTCTCTCCGATCTGCAGTTCAGTCCTCAGCCTCTCTGATCCGCAGCACGTTGCTGCTCGCTCGAGTAAAAAACCTAATGACCAAATGGTTAGAATGACCCCTCAATGACATCATTTCACAACAGATTACAAAACTCAAGCATTGGCCCTGGATTCCTTGTGAAAGCTGTTGATATCTGCGCGATTGTTGTCACGCGCGCTACTGTAGGCTTGATGGACGGATAGGTTCCTAATGGCCTGCGGGCCGGGCAGACAAAGAAAAAGCCGGGGCGGGGAAGCCCCGGCTTTAGTGTTCGCCCCTTGCGGGGCGGGGGTGGGGAACTATTTGCAATTCTAGATTGCAGATTCCAAATTCTAAATTTTAGAAAGGCTCAGCAGATCGCGAGAAATACCACAGCAACAACCGGCCTCTCAAATGCGCTTCAACCTCCTGAGCCACAAAAAAGTAACGTCCTCTTTACGGGATACATAGAGGATCATCGCACACCAAATTGCATAAAGCAATAACAAGTGTACATGAGGTCCGCTATGGCATCCCTTTTGCCGCCGGAATCGCCGCCCGAGGCCAACCTGAAGGAATAGGGCCAGAACCCTAAATCAGTCCGCCGATCCGCCCTGAACGTACAGCGTGGCCTTGCCCAGGAAGCTTCCCTCATTCTCCAGCCGGGCCTCGAATCCGAACTGTTGCGGTGCAGCCTCGAACCCTCTCAAGACTGCTGAGTTCGAGTCCTCGTAGAACTGTCGCAAGAAGTCATCGACCACCACAGCATTGACCTCCTCCACATGAAGGAAGGCTGACAACTCACTGCTGTTTCGAGTCGGCTCCATCGGAACCTCCTGGCAGCGATGCCCTTTGGCTCGAACATAGGCACAGTAGGACAGACTGGAAAACGCCTGCACCCGAATCGTCCCCAGATCCGGCGCCTCGGCCAGCAGGGCCTCGGACAGTTTCACCACCTGCTGTTCCCGGTCAGAGCCTCGCGGGATGAGAAAAAAGATCAGGGCCACAAATGCTGCAACGATGACCGCGAAATGCAGGCGGCCCCCGGCCCACAAAAACTGTTTCCAGTCGGGAAGAGCTCCCCTGACGTTCTTCAGCAGGAGCATTCCCGCCACCATGACCAGCGGGGTGGCCGGCAGAAGGTAATCGGGAGATGGTTGGAGCACCAGCCCCACTGCCAGACTCGCCACCCCTCCCGCTCCGGAAATCACCCAGAACAACGGCGTGGTGGGGACCGGCGTTCCGGGCTTCAGGAGAAGAAACAGCAGCAAACAGGAAGAGAAGCGGGGCCCACGGGCTTCGATCAGGACCGGGGAGAAACACCCAGAAGGATTCCTTGAGCAGTCTGGGAACATTGCCGGCCACGTGCCCCAGAAAAGCCCCGGGATTCGCCAGCGCCGCCTCAGTGATGCTGTCTGCCTCTCCAAACACCTCCTCGACTCGCTGAGCGTGGTCCAGGTGCCCGCTTCGCGGCGACCCTCCCGAAGCCTGGATTTCTGACCATGCGAAGTGCTGGGAAAAGACCTCAAAGGAGCGATTCGAACCCGCTGGCCTGGAGGAGAGGGCGGACACCGCAAGAGAGATCAGCAGACAGATCGCCAGGGTCCCCCAGGCCGCCATTCCGCCGAGCTCGCGACGGTGGCGGTGGGTCAACACCCTCTTCAGAAGCAGGACCGCCAGCGCTGCCAGGGCGGCAAGGTTGTCGGGACGGATCCAGATCCCCAGAAAGGAAACCCCCAGCAGTATGGGGAGCATTCCGGGGGTCCTCGGAGAGAATGCACCCAACAGCAATACCAGGGTGACCCCTGCTCCAGCAACGTGGAAGACCGGGTAATCGTAAAGAAGGGCCCCGTGACCGAGAAAGCCGAGAGACAGGAGCAACGCCAATGGCTCCGGAAAGAGTCTTCGGGAGAGCACCCAGAACAGGAGAACGACCGCATAAAGGACTAGCAGTCTGTGAGTCAGGTAAAGCGGCAGCGGATACCCAGAGGGGAAGATCCGGTGGTAAATCCCATAACCGATCACAAACAGTGGAGAGGACGCTCGATCAGGCCGAATGCCGGACGTCGCAAACGACTGAGCGCGATCGAAGTAATAGGCGCCGTCATTCTGAGGAAAGTCGAGATACAGGCTCTGGACACCAACGATGAGGCCGAAGGCCGTGGTCAGGAGCAGCAAACTGATCAACCCTGACATGGACTTCATGGCGCAATGAACCCTCCTGCGATTAGTTTATCCTCTTACAACAAAAAGTCCCAATTCAGCCAGCCACGCCGACACCGAAATCACCAGACCGATCCGGGAAAGTGCCCTCGCTGGCGCTCAGGTTCTGATTTGGATGGTAAGCGGCCGAGAGGCGTGATTAACCCCACCACGGGCGCCAGGCCGCGGCTGTCTTGGAACGTGGAATTCAGCAGTGCGAGGGCCTGGGCAGGCGGCTCTTCCCCATCAGATGTTTGTCGATGGCACGAGCGACCGCACGACCTTCGTTGATGGCCCAGACCACAAGTGACTGACCCCGGCGGCAGTCGCCGGCAGCGAAAACGCCGTGAACACTCGTCGCAAAAGCTCCATATTCGGCCTGGTAGTTGGAGCGTTCATCGTATTCAACGCCCAGCATTTCGGTCACGGAGTTCTCCGGACCCAGAAAGCCGAGCGCCAGCAATACCAGATCAGCCTCCCACACCCTCTCGGTCCCGGGTATTTCACTGAACGGGGCCCTATCTCCCGGCCGCGCCCAGTCGATCTGGACCGTCTTGATGCCGGCTACATTCCCATGGCCGTCGTCAATAAACTCCCTGGAGAGAATCGAGAAGCCTCTGGGATCGGTCCCAAACTTCGCCACGACTTCTTCATGGCCATAGTCGACCCGCAGAATCCTGGGCCATTCGGGCCAGGGGTTGTCCGGACCGCGCGCTTCGGGAGGACGATCCAGGAATTCAAAATTCACTACGCCCTGACAACCGTGGCGGACTGCCGTGCCAATACAGTCGGTGCCGGTATCACCCCCTCCGATCACGATGACCTTTTTGGCTTTGGCCGAGATGTGAGCCTGATCCTCGAACCCCGAGTCGAGAAGGCTCTTGGTGTTCCGGGTCAGGAATTCCATCGCAAAGTGGATTCCCTTCAGATCTCGACCCGGGATGGCTAAATCCCGTGGAGCACTCGCACCTGTTGCCAACAGGAGTGAGTCATTCTGCTCCAGCAGCTGGTTGGGATCCAGGTAGCTGACAGAACGGCTGCTTTCCATGATTCTCACCATGTGCCCCTCCGGCAGGTCCTCCCGCTGACCGACACAGGTATTGGTGACAAAGCGGATCCCTTCTTCCTTCAAGAGATTCACTCTGCGCTCCACTACCTGTTTTTCCAACTTCATATTGGGAATGCCGTACATAAGGAGGCCTCCCACTCGATCGGAGAGTTCGTACACGGTGACGGAATGACCGGCCTGGTTCAGCTGGGCGGCTGCCGCCAGTCCTGCCGGTCCTGATCCCACAATGGCCACCTTCTTTCCCGTGCGGGTTCGGGGCCTCCTGGGTTTCACCCAACCCTCGGCGAAACCTCTGTCAATAATGGCGTTCTCGATGTTCTTGATGGTGACGGGAGGCTGGATGATGCCCAGGACACAAGCCCCTTCACAGGGCGCCGGACAGGTGCGTCCTGTGAATTCCGGGAAGTTATTGGTCTGATGGAGGCGTTCGAGTGCCTCCCGCCAGCGGCCCCGGTAGACCAGGTCGTTCCACTCCGGAATCAGATTATCAATCGGGCAACCGCTGTTCGACTGGCAGAAGGGGACGCCGCAGTCCATACAGCGAGCCCCTTGCTGCCGCAGGTGGCCCTCGTCCGGCGTGGTGAAGATCTCCTCAAAGTCCCCGATCCGAACCGGGGCGGGGCGGTAGGGAACCGCCTTTCTCGAATACTTCTTGAACCCTGGGTCCTTCGCCATTCTGGTCAGCCCGTCAGCTCTGGACGGGAAGGCTGACGGTGGCCTCTCCCTTTTCTTTCTGAGCTGTCGCCAGCACCAGCTTGTAGTCGGTCGGAATCACTTGCACGAACTGCTTGGTCGCCTCCGGCCAATCCGTCAGGACCCGGCGGGCCACGGAAGAACCGGTGTATTTCTCATGCAGCTCGATCAGTTTCCTCAGTTCATCCCTGGCACGGGTGCCGGGGCGCTCGAGCTCAACCATTTCCAGATTGCAGTGCTTCTCGAAGTCTCCGTTCAGATCCCAGACATAAGCGACCCCTCCCGACATTCCCGCTGCAAAATTGCGCCCCGTGGGGCCAAGGATGACAGCCCGGCCTCCGGTCATGTACTCACAACCGTGGTCTCCAACGCCCTCGACGACAGTCCACGCTCCGCTGTTGCGCACACAGAAGCGTTCAGCCGCCCGGCCCCGGAAGAAGGCCTTCCCACCTGTAGCTCCGTAAAGAACAACGTTGCCAACGATGATGTTCTCTTCCGCGGTGAAACCAGTGGCTTCGGGAGGATAGATGACCAGACAACCACCGGAGAGCCCCTTGCCCACATAGTCGTTGGCGTCGCCCTCCAGCTCCAGGGTGACGCCGTGGGCGAGAAAAGCTCCAAAGCTCTGACCGCCCGAACCGTTGAGCTTGACGTGGATGGTGTCGTCGGGCAGACCTTTCTCACCCCATCGCTTGACCAGTTCGTGACTGAGAATCGCTCCCACCGAGCGGTCGACATTGTAAATCGGCATCTCGAGGTGGACCTTCTCTCCCTTCTCGAGGGCGGGACCGAGGCTGGGAAGCAACTCCCGAAGGTCGAGAGCCCGGTGCAGTCCATGATCCTGTCGGGTTGTGCAATACACGGATGTGTCCGGATGCGGCTTCTGGGCGGGCAGCAGCACAGGCTCCAGATCGATCCCCCTGGCCTTCCAGTGCCGAGCCGACTCGTCGGCTTCCAAAAAATCCGTTCTGCCAATGATCTCGTGGAAGCGCCGGAGCCCGAGCTGAGCCATGATCTTTCTGGCCTCTTCCGCAACCATGAACAGGTAATTGATCACGTGCTCTGGCTTGCCCTGGAACTGTTGGCGGAGAACGGGGTCCTGGGTGGCGATGCCCACGGGGCAGGTGTTCAGGTGGCACTTTCGCATCATGACGCAACCCAGAGTAATGAGCGGAGCGGTCGAAAAACCGATCTCTTCCGCGCCCAGCATTGCGGCGATGATGACATCACGGCCGGTCTTGATTCCGCCATCGGTTTGCAGACACACGCGGCTCCGGAGATCGTTCATTACCAGCGTCTGATGGGTTTCGGCAATGCCCAGTTCCCAGGGCAGGCCGGCATGCTTGATGCTCGTCCAGGGAGAGGCGCCCGTGCCCCCGGAATCTCCTGAGATCAGAATGCGATCAGCATGGGCTTTGACCACTCCTGCGGCAATCGTGCCGACTCCGACTTCTGACACGAGCTTGACACTGACATGGGCCGAGGGGTTCGAATTCTTCAGGTCATAGATGAGCTGAGCCAGGTCCTCAATCGAGTAAATATCATGGTGCGGAGGAGGGCTGATCAGACCCACTCCTGGAGTCGAGTAGCGAATTCTGGCAATCGTCTCGTCGACCTTGCGCCCGGGGAGTTCTCCGCCTTCACCCGGCTTGGCCCCCTGGGCGATCTTGATCTGGAGCTCATCCGAGTTGGTAAGGTACCAGGCCGTGACGCCGAACCGGCCGGAGGCGACCTGCTTGATCGCCGACCTTCTCGAGTTCCCATTTGCGTCCGGCTCGAAGCGCCGTGGATCTTCACCGCCTTCACCCGTGTTGCTTCTGCCACCCAACCGGTTCATGGCCACGGCGAGCGTTTCGTGGGCCTCAGTGGAGATCGACCCAAAGCTCATCGCACCGGTGCAAAAGCGCTTCACGATCTCACTTGCCGGTTCCACATCGTCCACGGGAATCGGACCTCCAATTCCCTTCCGGAACTTCATCAGACTTCGCAGTGAGCAGCGGACGCTTGCATCGTTATTGACATAATCGGAGAAGCGTCGGTAGGACTCCTCATCGCCCTCACGACCCGCGACCTGCAGATCGCCGATGGCCTTTGGATCCCACATGTGCCGCTCTCCGTCGGCTCGCCAGTGGAACTCCCCTGGATTGGGCAGGCTGGTCAGCCGGGGGGCGTGGGGGGGAGGAAAGCCCAGCCGATGGCGTCGCAGGCTCTCCTGCGCAAGATGCTCGAAACCGACACCCTGGACCCGGCTGGGAGTGTTGCGAAAACAGCGGTCGATCACCTCATCCTTGAGGCCGACTGCCTCGAACACCTGGGCGCCCTTGTAGGACTGGAGTGTGGAGATCCCCATCTTGGCCATCACTTTGAGGATTCCTTTGGCAACGCCCTTCCGATAGGCGCTGACGACCTGATCGTCCCTCTTGAATTCCTGACTGTCCAGCCACCCCTCCCGGCGGGCCTCCCAGAGGGCTTCGAAGGCCAGGTAGGGGTTGATGGCATCGGCCCCGTATCCGATCAGGAGGCAGTGATGGTGGACTTCTCTTGCCTCTCCCGTCTCTACGATCAGAGCCAGTCGAGTCCGTTTTGCTTCTTGCACCAGGCGGTGGTGAACGGCTGCGCAGGCCATCAGGGAACTGAGGGGAACCCTGTGGGGTCCGATCTCCCTATCGGAAAGAATCACAACACTGAAACCCTCATCGATGGCTTGCTCAGCAGCTTCGCAGATGCGGTCGAGCGCCGAAATCATGCCCGCGGCTCCCTGTGAGTGTTCAAATGTGATGTCGATCGTTTTCGCCCGCCATCCCCGATGGTCCATACACTGGAGCGCGGCCAACTCCTGGTTGGTGAGGATGGGATGGGGAACGTAGAGGCGATGACAGTGCTCTTCGGTGATGTCAAGGAGGTTTTGCTCCGGGCCGACGTAACAGGCCAACGACATGATGAGCTCTTCCCGGATCGAGTCGATGGGGGGGTTCGTAACCTGGGCAAAGAGCTGCTTGAAATAGTCGTAAATCATTCGAGAACGGTCAGAGAGACAGGCCAGGGAGGAGTCATTGCCCATCGAGCCCACCGGATCCCGCTTCTGCTGCACCAGAGGCAGCAGCATGAACTGCATCGTCTCCTGCGTATAGCCGAAAGCCTGCATGTGGCCCAGGATCCTCGGCGCTCCCAATTCTCTAGAGGGCGTCTTCTGGAGATGAGAGAGGGAAATCCTCTGGCGCCCGAGCCAGCGTTCATAGGGCCTGCGCCCACAGAAATCTCTTTTCAGCTCCTCGTCCGGAATGAGTCTTCCTTCTTCAAAGTCGACCAGAAACATGCGGCCGGGTTGAAGCCGGGCCTTTTCCTTGATGAGACTCGGTTCGATAGGCAGGACACCGGCTTCGCTGGCCATAATGACGCGGTCGTCATGAGTCAGATAGTAGCGACTCGGGCGCAGCCCGTTCCGATCCAGAACCGCCCCAATGTAGTGGCCGTCGGTAAAGGTGATCGAGGCCGGGCCGTCCCACGGCTCCATCAGGCAGGAGTGGTACTCGTAAAATGCACGTTTGTATTCAGGAATAACCCCGGGATTCTGCCAGGCCTCGGGAATCATCATCATGATGGCTGCTTGCAGTGTCCGGCCTGTCATCAGCAGGAATTCGAGAGCATTGTCAAAGTTGCCTGAGTCAGAGCAATCCGGCTCCATAATGGGGAACAGTTTTCCCTGCTCGTTTCCGAACAGAGAGCTCTGCATCACGCCTTCGCGAGCGCGCATCCAGTTGATGTTTCCCCGCAAGGTGTTGATTTCGCCGTTGTGACTCATGAAACGATTGGGCTGGGCGCGATCCCAACTGGGAAAAGTGTTCGTGGAAAAGCGGGAGTGCACCATGGCCAGGTGGGTCACGAAATCAGACGCCGAAAGATCGGGATAGTAGGGCAGCACCTGCCCCGGAGTGAGCATCCCCTTGTACACGATCACCTTGGTCGACAGGCTACAGATGTAAAAGGCCTTGGCCTGCTCCAGAGACGGATCGCTGCGCAGGAGATGACTGGCGCGCTTGCGGATGAGATAGAGCTGGCGCTCAAAGGCGTCTCCTGCAACGCGCGGAGCGGCTCCCACAAACAGTTGCTCGATGCGGGGCTCCGAGCTCCTTGCACCGGGCCCCAGGTCGGCCCCATCCCGGTCAGTTGGCACCAGTCTCCATCCGAGCAGTTGCTGTCCCTGTTCCTCGATGATCCGCCCGACAGCCCGTTTGCACACCTCGCGCTCGTCTTTGTTGGGGGGAAGAAAGACCAGCCCGGCGCCCAGCCTCCCGGGAGACGGAAGCCCCGTGCCCAGATCTTCCCGGGCAACTCTGGCAAGAAACTCATGGGGCAATCCCGTGAGGATCCCTGCCCCGTCACCTGTGTTCGGTTCACAGCCCCGGGCTCCCCGGTGGTCCATGTTCAAGAGAGCCTGGTAAGCATCGGTCAGAATCTGATGACTCCTCTCACCCTTGATGTGAGCCACCAATCCGACGCCGCAGCTATCCCTCTCGAAGGCAGGATCGTAAAGACCTTTCTTTTTCGGATAGCCAAACTTTTCTCTCCAACGCATTCTTCTCTCCTAAGGCCGCAAAATGCCACAAAAGCGCTGCTGGGCGGGGACCGTTCCAGGGGGTACGTGACCTCCGTCCAGCCGCTGCTTCAGCAGGTTGTCGGTTTCCTCTCAAGTGTGGTTTGCCTATTGGCGTGCCGCTGGGAGCCGAAGTAGAGATGTCGGCGGGCGGTCGATTCGGAGTTGACTGAAAACTCGGCCGCCACGTTTCGCGAAGTTCGAACTACAGGTAGCTTCCAATCCGGACCGTTGACTCGAATCCCGCCTGAGACTGCTTCCCTGCTCGCGACAGTCCACCCCCTGGATTCGGACAGAATCCCAGGGCTTGGAACTGGCTTATTGTGTTTCAGTCGCAATGGTGACGCAGCCTCAACGGGTTTCTCAAGCCTTAAATCAAAAGCAAACGGTTCCTCCTATAGTACCCGATTTGTCAAGATCGTGCATTGTCGGACCTGGGCCCGCTGCGGCCTTGGAACGTTGCAACCTCCAGCGGTCCGTGCTGGGGGCTCCTAGAGTCCCCGGATCGACTCGGCTCGCTCGGACAGGCTTTTGTCGCTGTCCACAGAGCCCTGCATCATTAGCCAGCGCTTCGGCTCCGCGGCCACCACTCGACCCTCGCTGACGCTTGGGTTGTGACAATTGCTGGGCAGGCATTGGAGGACGCGCCCTCAGTTGCCCATCCGGCTCTCGATCTGCTCGATCAACTGGCGGGGTCCGGGTGATCCGGGAGGAGCCAGATCCTGGAGCTTTCGTGCGAAAAAGAGGGCCTGATCCCAACCCTGCTCCTGCACGTTGAAAACGGCGAGCGCATAGACAATATCTGTATCCTGGGGGCTCAGCTCATGGGCCTCTTGTAAAGCTGCCGCCGCCTCCGTTCGAAGGCCAAGATGCTGCAGAGTCAGCGCGTAGTTGTAGCGCACTCGGGGCCGATTCGGCAGCAGCCGAGCGGCGTTTGCCAGAGAATCACGGGCTTTCTCCAGTTGCTCCATTTCCGCCATCAATAGACCCAGAGAATAGTGAGCTTCCCCTTCCTCCGGGGACCGGTCTACGAGATCCCGGAAGACACGTTCGGCCTCCGCGTTCCGGCCCTGCTGATTCAGAAGATTGGCCAGATTCATGTAGGCCGGTAGAAAGGTGGGGTCCATTTTCAAAGTGAGGCGATAGGACTCCTCCGCAGACTTCAGATCGCCCCGGGCCGCCCCTATAAACCCCATGTTGAAGTGCGAGGCAGGCATGTCGCTCAGCCACTCCTGAGCGTCGGAGAACTCCCTGAGGGCGGATTGCAGAGAGCGCCCCTGCCCATCGTCAAACAGCTCCGCAGGACTCGTAGCCAGTACTCGCGCCGCCTCCATTCGGACCATCCGCACCGGGTCGCTCAGCGTCGAGCTCAGGTTGTCCAGTTTCAAACGGGAGTCCAGGAACTCGAGTCCACGAGCCGCAAAAGCCCGCACCATCGGACTCTCGTCCCTCAGCGCCTCCAGCCTGACCTCCAGGCCGGTTTGGCCATAGCCTCGCAGCAGATCGAGTGCTGTGGCCCTTACAATGGCCGGCAGCTCGGGGTCTTCAATCAGCCGGGCTAGTTGTTCAGCCGACCCGGGCGCGCCGTTCATACCGGCCTGGATGGCTTCCCCGTAGTGGGGATCCCGTCTCCGCTGCGGGCCGTACCAGGTGTCGACCCAGCCGGCAGCCCACTCGTCGGTCTGGTCCGAATGGCACTGAGTACAGGCATTGGGAACACCCAGTTTGATCGACAGGTCGGGACGCGGCACCCGAAAGCTGTGATCGTGGCGCGGATCGACCACCATGTAGGTGCGCGCGGGCATATGGCAACTCACACACTCTGCCCCCGTCCGCTCTCCCTCCTCATCCCCTCCCTGAGTTGGGTGGAAGTGGTGCGATGGAGAGTCGTAGTTGGCCAGTTTCAGACCCTCGAACTCTCTGGCCGGCTTCTGTTGCTGGTGGCAGTGAGTGCAGAGGTCGTTTCCCTCTCGCTTCAGGCCCAGACTGTGGGCGTCGTGGCAATCGGTACAAAGGACCCCCTGGAGAGACATCCTGCTCTGCAGAAACGATCCATAGACGTACACTTCTTCTTGAATCTGGCCGTCCGGGAAGTAGAGCCCTTCTCCCAGGGCCTGCAGACGGAAGTGATCGCCGAAGGCGCTGTAGTGAGGATACCTCTCACTGAACCGGCTGCGCCGCGAATGACAGGGAGCACAGGAATCAACCTCGTAGCGGGCGTCGAACTTATTCAGTTTGAAATTGACTTTCAGACCATAGCTCTCGTCGGGAGGCGTACCCTCTGGGCCCTGTCGTGCCCATTTCACATGTGCTTCACCGGGTCCGTGACAGGCCTGACAGGAAACATTCAACTCCGTCCAGCTCGATTCGTAGGAGTCGGTCACCAGATCATAGCCTTTCTGATAATCCGTGGTGTGGCACTCGGCGCACATCAGGTTCCAGTTCTGGTAACGACCGGTCCAGTGAAGGGGGTCACCCGATTCGATTTTTTCGTCGGGATAGAGATGAAACCAGCGCTGTTCTTGGGTGGCCCAGGCCACCGTCAGACACTGCAACTTCCCTCTTGGAAATTCGACCAGATACTGTTGCAGGGGATCGACACCGAAGACATACTTGATCTCAAAATCCTCCATCTTGCCATCGGGGCCCTCCGTGTTGACAAGAAAACGGCCGTCCCTCTGAGAAAATTGGGTCTTCACTCCAAAGTGAGTCAACGAAGCTCCGTTGAAGTCACCCAGAACCGTCTCCTCGCTGACAGCCTGCATGGCCAGGTCGTGGTGGGATCCCTTCCACTGATCTGCTTCCTTCCGGTGGCACTCCACACAGTCCTCGTTGCCTGAGAAACCGGCATGCCTGGAAGCCTCCGGTGACCCGATCTCCTCCCCAGTCCGGTCCCCACAGGAAAGGGCCAGGCAGACAACGGTACAGATAGGAAGCAGCCGAAGTAATCGAGGCAACTAGCAGTCCTTTTCTGCCGAACCAATCAGGCTCTGTACGTTGATGGGGACCCGGTTGAAACACTCCACTCGGGTCCCGAACTTGCCCAGGGTATTCTCAACCACCGCAAAGTCGAACCCGGGAATGATGACATCCTCCCAGCGATCGCCGACTCCCCTCAGGGCCACATCAAGCATGGTCACGATTTGATCGCCCAGCGGGTCGTCCGACTCCAGCGTAATGGCGCCGTAGAACTCCTGGCATTCCGTGTACCCGGCATTGTGTGTACCCGTGTATGGCTTCAGGATGGATAAGTCGATGGGCCGTCCGATCCGTTCGGTAACCTCATCCGAGCGGGAGGCGAAAAAGTCGACCAGGGCTTGTTCCTGCAGCTTAGCCGGCAGACTCTGCTCGGCCACTTCCACATACTTGTCATAGCCAACCTGATAGGCGTCCTCCACCATCCTGAACCAGTAAGGGGCGTCGGGTTGGAAACGAGCTACTTCGGCCGGGTCATTCACGGCAATGACACTTCGCCTGAGGCAGGCGTTGAGACCGTCTCGCTTGGGTGCAACCCCCAGATGGACGTAGTCTCCCTCACGGATGGGACGGTTGAGAGCTTTGCCGATGAGTGTTCGGTTGGCTTCGTTCGCACCCACCATGACGTCCCACCCATTTTCCTCACTTCCCAACTCTTTCCCGACTAGGTAGGCCCATCCCGCCACCTGTGTCTCCAGCATTCCTGGTTTCAACACCGCCAGCATAGCCCGCATCATCGCATCCGCGATCACATTGGCATCGGCGATCAGGCGCATTTCCGCATCCGATTTCTCATATTTGATCTGGTAGTACAGATCCTGGGCATCGACTACATTGTCCCGCCCGACAAGGTCCTCCAGATACTTGACCAGGCCGTCCGGGATCACTTGCCTGGGTGTGAGCAGCCCGATTCGGTCAACCGGCTGACCACCGGCAGCTTGCTCCAGCACATCCTCCAGCCGCTCGGCGCGAATGGGGTACTTCTCGTCGGCAAGCTGCAGGAGCTCGACTTTGTGTACTTTGGCTCCGGCCCGGTCGGCCAGCTGCTCCGCGATGTATCCTCCCTCCAGCCCCGCCACAATGTGAAAACCATTCGAGCCAATTGCCCCTGCAACCTGCTCAATGGATACATTCGTGTTGCCGCCCAGATAGGGGACGTCCCCGCAATAGTGTTCGTCGCTGAAGACGATTCCGACCGCAAGACCTCTCTCCTTGAGGGCCTCCCCAACACGAAGCTGCCGGGCCTCAAACTCGCCCCGGGAAACTCCGAAATGCTTTTCGACCGTGGGGGTGGTTTCGAGGACCCGGGCCACCAGCCGGCTTTCCTCGCGGAATTGGCGAAGTCGTGTTGTTCCGATACCTGACATACTCCTGACCTCCGTTTTAAATCAGTCTTCTACTCGAGCTCCGGCAATTGTCGTTCCATTTCTCAGCAGCCCGGGTGACGGCCCCCTTTGGAATGATATGGGACATGGACAAAAAAGAAGCTCTCAATTGTCTCACGAACCCTTTCCGAGAAGGGAAAGACCACATACCATCTGGACCAGAATTCTGATCGACTCTGGACTCTAATGAAAAAAAGTGCCAGGGACAAGAAGTCACCGGAGTTGAGTACTCACAGGTCATGACCAGACTGAAGATTGCACAGGTCGCAACTGCCGACATCTCCATCTCTCTCCTGTTGATAGATCATATCCAGGCACTGCGGAGAGCGGGACACGAGGTGATTGCCGTGTGTGCTCCAGGGCATCAGGTCGCGGAAATCAGAAAACAGGGTATCCCGGTCCGGACAGTCCCAATGGAACGAGAGATCAGTCTGTTCAGGGACTTGCGATCACTCCTGCAACTCTTCCGTTGTTTCCGTTCGGAGCGCTTCGATGTTGTCCATACCCACACCCCAAAGGCTGGACTTCTGGGTCCGATCGCGGCGAAGATGGCTGGTGTCCCCATCGTCGTTCACACCATCCATGGCCTCTTGTACCACGATGCCCTTCCCCTCTGGAAATGGCTCTTCTTCTGGATTCTCGAGAAGACCACCGCCCTGTTCAGTGACCATCTTCTGTCCCAGAGCCGGGAGGACGTCAGCGCTGCGATCCGGACGTGGCTTTGCCGGAAACGCAAAATATCCTACCTGGGCAACGGGATCGATGTGTCCCACTTCTCGCCACAGAGTTCTCGACCCGATCAGAAACCGGAGGAGCTGGATGTCGCCGGGAAGCGTGTTGTGGTTGGCAGTGTGGGCCGGCTCGTCTACGAGAAAGGGTTTGCCGAGTTGTTTCAGGCTGCGGAAGCTCTGGCGGGCAAGTATGAGGAACTGGAATTTGTCATCGTCGGGCCACAGGAAGTTGACCAGAACGATGCGATCAAACCTGGCCAGATCAAGGATCTGGAGAAACGAGGCCTACTGCGGTTTTTGGGCTGGCAGGAAGACATGCCGACGATGTACCGGACTATGGACCTGTTTGTACTCCCGTCTCACCGCGAAGGGATTCCGCGGGCCTGTATGGAAGCAGCCGCCATGGAGCTTCCGGTCATAGCCACTGACATCCGTGGATGCAGGGAGGTGGTACTGGATGGTCAAACAGGGACTCTCGTGCCTGTCCGGAATGCTGCCGCGCTCGCCGAGGCGATTGAGGAAATGCTCCAGAGGCCACAGGATTGGGCTTCCATGGGTGCCCGGGCAAGACAGCACATTGTCGAGAACTTCAACAATCGGATCATCCTGCAGCGCTTGTGTGATTTCTATGCCAGCCTGGAAACGTAGCAGCTAGGTAAGAACAACTGGATAGGACCATCACGAATATTCTGGCCATTGATCTGGAAGACTGGCACCAGCTCAGTTCCCGCAGGTTGAGAGGGGGGGGCTTGCCATCGCCTTCCGGCAACATTTTCCGTCAACTCGACATCCTGCTTGGTCTTTTGGATGAGCACAACACCAAGGCCACCTTTTTTGTGATGGGCGCTCTGGCCGCGAAGCTCCCCGAGGTTGTCCGCAGGGTCACCTGCCTGGGCCACGAAGTCGCCTCTCACGGTCACGACCATCTCCTCGTCTCTCGGCTTTCGCCGGAAGAGTTCCGCAGAGACACCGAACACTCCAAGGACCTGCTGGAGGACCTCACCGGAAAGCCAGTGGGTGGCTATCGGGCTCCAGAGTTTTCGATCCGGAAACAGTCACTCTGGGCTCTGGAGATCCTGGCGGAATTGGGATTCAGGTACGACTCGAGCATCATCCCCATCCATCATCGCCGCTACGGGATCCCGGGGTTTTCTCCTGAGATCAGCCGCTACACTCTTCCCAGCGGGAGGGAGATCATCGAGCTCCCGCTTTCGACTTTCTCAATCGGCAGAATGCGGCTTCCGGTAGCGGGAGGCGGCTATGTTCGGCTGATGCCGATCCCGCTGGTCCGGCGTGTTGTTGCGAAGATGAACTCACGGCGCCTTCCCATGGTGACTTACTTCCATCCCTACGAGTTCGATCCGAACCGTCTGGATGTGTTTGAGACAATGGTGCCTGCGGACGTGACACAGCGCCTGCGTGGATGGAGGCTGAACTTGCACCAGAACTTGCGGCGTGGCACGGTCACGCAGAAAGTTCGCACCTTGCTCGGGTCGTTTCCGTTCACCAGCTTTGAGGAATACTTGAGAGACAGGGTAATTCATGAATGTAGCTCGCTATTTTGACCGCACCGCCTCTGCCTTCGACGCTCTCTACGATGATGACACGGGTGCGATTGGCTGGTTCAATCACCTCTTCCGAAGAGGCCTCTATGAACGAGTCCAACAGACCGTGCGGGAACTGGAGGGACTCGAAGCGCCCTCTGTCCTGGATGTCGGATGCGGTTCTGGAAGGAACAGCGTTGTCTTTGTCGAAAGCGGTGCCCGGCGTGTGGTCGGAATCGATTTCGCAGATCAGATGCTGAAACTGGCTCGGGAAAGGGCTCGCCAGCACGGCCTGGAAGATCGCTGCGAGTTCAAGAAAGGGGATTTCCTGACCTGCCGACTGGCGGAGCCATACGACGCAAGCGTCGCGCTGGGCGTCTTTGACTACATCGCAGAACCCGTCCCATTTCTGGCGAAGATGATCTCTCTGTCCACCAGGAGGATCATCGCGAGCTTTCCCGGCCTGGCATTGATCCGGGCACCCTTGCGGAAGCTCCGCTATGCCCTGAAGGGGTGTCCGGTTTACTTCTACAGCCGCCGGTCCATTCGAACTCTGTGCCTCGAGGTCGGACTGACAAACTATCGCCTCGTGCGCGTCTCGTCTTCGGGCTACATTCTCATCGGAAATGTGGAGACCTCCTGACTCTGGGGCAGGTGCTGGGTGCTGGAAGCTCAAAAGAGTGGGAGGGGGCTCAGGGCGGAGAACGTTTAAATTCCCGGCCGCAGCCCTGAGCCCCCTCCCACTCTTTTGAGGGCGCGACCGCGAGAGGATCCGATCACCAGGGCCAGAACGGCTTGTACTCGAGCACGGTGGCTCTTTCAATGCCCCGAAAAACCAGCCAGCAGCCGAAGACATAAAGCACCCCGACCAGTGCCAGGCGTGACCACCCGGCAGTGATCCAGGCTCGCGCTGCAATGGACAGTCTGTACATCAGATAGCAGATCAGAGCAAAGGGCGGAAAGCCCAGAAAACCGGCGAGAGGCATTTCGAAGACTGGAACCGCGTTCAGATAAGGTATCGAGTAGATCCATTTTGCCCCGGCCCAGAAGTTCCAGAACTCCCAGAGAATGCCACAAACGAGTCCTGAAGCCAGCAACTGGATGGCCGCAGAAAAGTCCCCGTGAGCCAGAGAGTCGCTGAGACCCTTTTCCCCTGAAAGCGAGACGAGCCACTCCAGCAGAAAAATCGGACCCAACCACACCAGGGGAAAGAAAAGGTCCGGCCACAGGAGTGCGACCCCCAGCATCAGGCCTCCGAGCAGGGCTAGCTTTCCCTTGCGGCTTGAAGAAGTAGCTGCCCCAGTCTTCCTGGACCTGAATCTGAGCCCCAGATTCTGAAGCAGCGTTCGGGTTTCGAAAATACCGGGGAGAACCGTACCGAAAGCGAGGAAATACCCGGGAAACCGCACCCACCACTCGCTGGGAACTCCAAGGTAGTGCCAGTTTTGAAGGCGGAAGTTGCAGAGCTCGAACAACAGCCAGGCCGGCGTGGACACGAGGAACACCCAGAGGAACTCCCGCCACCGGTCGAACAGCAGTGAGTTCCCGTGCCAGCGTTGATTGATGGCTGAGACAAAAACGATGTAGCTCCACCAGGCCAGCGAATAGAAACCCGTGTGGAATGGCTCTACCTCCTCCAGCATGAGCCAGAACGATGCCACGTGAAGCAACGGCGCCAGCCACAGCCCGGCGCAAGCAACCATCCTCGAATAACGCTCTGTTCCCTTGGCGGGAGGCCCCATGCTGATAACATTATGCTCTGTCCTTTTTGTCAGAGCAACGCTGGCCGCGTGGTATCCTCCCCATCTTATGAGAGTTGCTCTTTTTGCCCTGATTCTGTTGCAGCCGGCATTGGCAGAAGACAAGACGATTCCTCTCTACCAGACTCTCGGGAATTTCGGTAGAAAGATCACGACTTCGGACCCGATGGCCCAGCGGTATTTTGACCAGGGTTTGAGACTGGCTTATGCCTTTGGCCGGGAAGCCGCAGCGCGCTCCTTTCGAGAAGCATACGGCTGGGACCAGGACTGCGCCATGTGCTACTGGGGAGAAGCCTGGGCTATGGGCCCCTATCAAAACGAGAAGATGTCTGAGGAGAACGCCCAGGAAGCCTACCCGGCTATCCAGAAGGCGTTGAGCTTGTCTGAGCCTTTGAACGATGTCGAAAAAGCCCTGATCGAGGCGATGCTGGTTCGCTACCGAAAGGAGCCGGATCCGGAAAACCGCCGGGAGCTTGACGAGGCGTACGTCAGGGCCATGGAAGACGTGGTTCGCCGCTTTCCCTGGGACCTGGACGCAGGCACGCTTTACGCGGAATCTCTCATTGTTCTGCACCCCTGGGATCTGCGGACTGCAGAGGGCGAAGACCGGCCGGAAACCGTTCTGGCGATTGACGCCCTGGAGAGCGTCTTGGGGCGAAATCTGAAACATCCCGGGGCTTGCCATCTGTACATTCACGCGGTGGAGAGTTCCTCGACACCGGCTCGGGCGGAAGCCTGCGCGGATCTGTTGGCTGATGTCATGCCCGGTGCAAGTCATATCCAGCATATGCCATCTCACATCTACATGCGGGTAGGCTGATACGGAGATGCGGTTCGAGCAAACCAGAGGGCCGTGATCGCTGACCAGATGGCTGCCCGCGGCAGGGCGGTTGCCATCTACTCCGACCACAACCTTCAAATGCTGGCGTTTGCCGCCACCTGGGACGGTCAGAGCTCGATCGCCATGCAGGCGGCCAGTGATCACGTTCGACAGGGCTCCGACCCGGTGTACCTGACTCAGGTTCTGACTCGTTTCGGTCGCTGGGAGGAGCTGCTGGCTCTGGAGCCGCCCGAAGGCACGTTTCCACTGGCCATCTGGCACTTCGGGCGCGCGCTGGCCCACCTCCGCAGCGACGATCTGGAAGCCGCTCGCGAGAGCCTGAAGGTTGTGGCTTCATCTCGTGAAGACGTTGACCCGGAGTCCGAGTACCGACGCAACAAGGCGCAGGACTTGTTGACCATCGCTGAAAGCATACTGAATGGAGAAATACTGCGAGTCGAAGGCCATCACAATGACGCTATGCGAGCGTTTCGGAAAGGGCTAGCGAGCGAAGACGGTTTGAGCTACAGCGAGCCGGAACCGTGGCTGCTCCCGATCCGGCACTTCATGGGCGCAGCCCTGTTCGAAGCCGGGAGGAACTGGGAAGCCGAAAAGCTCTACCGGGAAGATCTCGAAACCCATCCTCAAAACGGCTGGGCCTTGTTGGGGCTGGATCAGAGCCTACGAGCCCAGGGCAAGGAGTTTGAGGCCGATGCAGCTGGCCGGGAGTTTGAACGTGCCTGGGCTCGAGCTGATGTCTGGCTGCCGGGGTCAAGATTCTAAATAGAGAGATTCGATGCGTCTAGGATTGGGGGCCATGGCCCAGGACAGCAAGATCCCGGCGACTCTATTTGGCGCGACACTGGCTATGGCGCTGGTTGTTGTGGGAGCCTGGGTGGTGGGAGAAAGTGACTCAGCCCAGCTCGCCAAATCTGCAGCTCCAACGAGTTGGGCGATTCCTCATCCGAGCTATCCGACGATGGAAAGAGGTGGCCCGGGGTTGGAACGAAACGGCCCTGTGTTCTGGCTGGGCTGCGCTTTCGGCTTGCTGCAGCTTGTCTTCTATACCTTCTGTTTTCTCCTGGGAATGAAGAAACTTAGCGGTCCGGGCCCGACCGCCCGTCCTCTTCTGCTGGGAGGCCTGGCCTGGGCTGTGGTCTGGAGCGGTCTGTTCTGGTCCTACTATTCATACATGACGGAAGGCGGGGGCTCTTTCGTCCTCGGATTGCCGGCGGCTACGGCCTGGATGCTGTACGGGGCGTGGCCTTACCCGGCGTTTTTCGCGCTTTACTTCATTTACGTCTTTCACGACTGGTTCCTCCGGAAGGAGGACCTGCAGCGATTCCAGCAACTGCTGCTCGAGCGGAAAACAGTGCGCGCCGAAGACCGGGAATACTAACGGCCTTCGCCTATGCGGAACTCTCCTCCGCCATCCCCCGAGCAGGAGGGGGGTATTCATTCGTGCGTATGGCCTTTCCGGGAGGAGCGGGCTTCGTAGCGGGCTGGATGCTCTGGTTTGCCTACACCGTTGCCTGCAGCCTGTATGCGCTGGGCTTCGCGAGCTATTTCCTGGAATTTTTCGCCAGGTACATGCCCGGTGATTGGCGACAGGTAGAATTCCCCGCGACGACAAATAGAATTCCCCGCTTTTTCAGGGCTGATCCTGACCATGAAGGCATGGTTAAGGATCAGCAAGTGCGGAGGTTAGTGAAGTTGCGAAAGAACGAGAAGACGCTAACGATGGCGGCGGCGAGAGCGGGGCTGTCGCGAAAGACGGCTCGGAAGTACCTGAAGTCGGGAAAGCTGCCGAGCCAGTGTCAGCCGGAGCGGTATTGGAGAACTCGATCGGATCCGTTCGAGTCGGTATGGCCGGAAGTGGAAGAGATCCTGAAGCGATCGCCGACGGTGGAGGCGACAGCGGTGTTCGAGTATTTGTGCCGTCAGCAGGAAGGGGCCTTCCAGCAAGGCCAGTTGAGAACACTGCAGCGGAGGATCAAGCAGTGGAAGGTAGAACACGGAGAAGCGAAGGAGGTGATGTTCCCGCAGAAGTATAGGCCGGGACATCAAGCACAATCGGACTTTACCTTTATGGGGCGTCTGGGAGTGACGATCCAGGGTCAGCCGTTTCCCCATCTGCTGTACCACTTTGTGTTGGCCTACTCGAACTGGGAAGCGACCACGCTGTGTTTCAGTGAGTCGTTTGAGAGCCTCAGCCTGGGGCTTCAGAACGCGTTGTGGGAGTTGGGGGCGCTGCCCGAGGAACACCGAACAGACCGGCTCTCGGCGGCAGTCAACAACCTGAAGCGGGAAGAGTTCACCGAGCGCTATCAAGGGTTGCTGAACCACTTCGGGATGCGCTCGAGTCGCACCCAGGCAGGCAAGGCACACGAGAACGGGGATGTGGAACAGGCCCATCACCGCTTGAAACGGGCCATCGAGCAGGAACTGCTGCTGCGGTGCAGCCGTGATTTTTCCAGCCGGGAAGAGTACGAGGGCTTTGTAGCGGTGATTGTGGCCCGGCGCAATGCGGCCCGACAAAAGCGCCTGGGAGAAGAGCTGGCAGTGATGCGCCCGTTGCCGGCACGCCGTCTGGACGACTTCACCCGGCAGTGGGTGAGAGTCTCCCCCAGCAGTACGATCCGGGTTCTCCACAACACCTATTCGGTGGACAGCCGGTTGATCGGCGAGCGAGTGCAAGTGCGGGTGTGGGCGGATCAGCTGGAGGTCTACTACGGGGGTCAGCGGCAAGCACGGATGCCGCGCTTGCGTGGAGAAGGCAAGCATCGCATTGACTACCGGCACGTGATCCATTCCCTGGTGCGCAAACCAGGGGCGTTCATTCGCTATCGCTGGCGCGAGGATCTGTTTCCGGGGATCTTGTTTCGAGTCGCCTACGACGAGCTGCGCCAGGATTGTCCGGCCACGGCGGATCGCCAATATCTGAAGATCCTCGAGTTGGCTGCCCAGGAAGGAGAGCAGCGGGTGCGAGAAGCGCTTCAGGGGCTGATTGAGAGGGGACAAAGAATCCGTTTCGAAGCAGTACGAGAATGCCTCGTCGATCCAGTCGTGGAACCCTGGGAAGTGGCGGTGGAGAAGATGGACGTGGGCGTCTATGACACGCTTCTGGAAAGCTTGGAGGTGAGGTCATGAGCACAGGCAGCTTGACCCGGCTTCGCGAGTGCCTTATCCAGCTCCATCTACCGGCCTTTCGGGAGCACTATGCCGCCCAGGCGGCACTGGCCACGAAGGAAAGTCTTTCCTATCCCCGGTTTCTCTTGTCGTTATCTGAGATCGAAGTGGCGGAGCGGCACGAGCGCAAAATCCAGCGCTTGCGCCGAATCTCGAAGCTTCCCTGGGAGAAAACGCTGACGGCGTTGGACCGCTCGCGCTTGCCCCAAAGCGTGGATCGCCAACTGACGGCGCTGCTGGAAGGTACTTTTTTGGATCGTGCCGAGAACGTTTTGGCTTTCGGCAACCCTGGAAGTGGCAAGACCCATCTGGTCTGTGCTCTCGGCCAGGAGTTGGTTCTGCTGGGGCGCCGGGTTTTGTTCTCTACCTGCGCCCTGCTGGTACAGCGATTACTGCGGGCCAAAATCGATCTGACCCTGGAGAAGGAGTTCAAGAAACTGGATCGCTTCGAGGCTCTCATAATCGACGACATAGGATACGTTCAGCAAAGCCGGGAGGAAATGGAGGTTCTTTTCACACTGCTGGCCCATCGCTACGAACGCCGCAGCATCTTGCTGACTAGCAACCTGATCTTCTCGGACTGGGAGAGGATCTTCAAGGACCCCATGACGACGGCTGCGGCCATCGACCGAGTGGTGCACCACAGTGTGATTCTAGAACTCAACGTCTCGAGCTACCGGATGGAGAGCGCCAAGAAGAAACAGCAGGGAACCACAAAATGAGGAAACCGCGAGGAGGTCAAATCCGGGCAAATCGGCTGATTGGGCCCCGGGAAGTGCTTGGTGGAAGCGATAGACGAGTGTCCGCGAAGAGGACAGGTCGTACAGCGCCCTACAGAGGCCACTCAGGACCCTTGTGGATCTGGTCCACTCCCCTCGACGCCGGCGCGAGCGAGCGGGAGCTCCGTTCGGGCTACGCCCTCACTCCGTCCCCCTCGCATTCTAAGAACATCTCTCTTTTTTACAGAACGGAGGACCCGGAAAGAGTCGTCTTAGAGGACGGCTACAGCTCTTTTTTATCAATCCCTTGTGTGGGGATTTCCAATTGTCGCTGCGGGAATTCTATTCGTCGTTGATCAGGAACCCTGGCTCATTACTGGATTCAGTGCCTTCTCCTAGGTCAGGAGCCGGATTTATCAGACTGGAGCCAAGAGCAGCAGGACCTGGCGTCGAACAGCGTCCTGAAATTCCTGGCGTGGCATGGCCACCATGACATTCATGTGATCGAGACCGAGAAGCCTCTGGTATCGGAGTCCTACCGCTAAGGGGGAACGTTGGACATCCTGGCGGAGGTGGACGGGTCTCGTGGGTTGATCGACATCAAGACTTCCAAGGCCATCTACGACGATCACATGTACCAGGTGGCGGCCTATCACCGACTGGCACAGGAGCACGGCTACGAGCCCAAATGGGTGCGTGTGCTGCAGGTGGGAAGGACGGACGAGGAGGGGTTCACCATCCGTCACGCCTCAGACGAAGAACTCCACAGATACTGGAATGTATTTGAGTCGGCTCTGGTGTTGTACCGGGCCATCCAGAGAGCGAAGAAGATATGAAAATCCAGGTCAAGAAATCTCATATCGACAGGGGAGTTCCGAAAAAGACGAAAGGGAAGGAGATATTTGAAATGAAAGCATTCCACGGAGATCCAAAGGTGAAGGAAAAGTACCTGGCCCGGGTCAAGGCTCACCGGAAAGCGGACCAGATTGTCCAGCATAAGTATTGGGAAGATGGTAAGGGCCGCGTCGTAGGCTGCACCATCCACGGTTCAAACTATCAAGCCTATGAGACGGAGTTGGGGATCCCCATACAGCTCGCCTACTTGCAGGATTGGATTTTCGAAAATCTCCCGAACGGGGAAGCGAAGAACTTCCCGGTCGATTTCCTGGAATCGATCCCGGTGGGCGTGGACCTGAAGCCAGTCTTTCATCAGTTTCTCCATTGGCTGCTGGTGGCCCCGGAAGATGGGGTGATCCAGTACGCCCAAGACGAGGAAGAGGAACAGGTGAAGGAGGCTATCTTATCCGTCGCCGATTTGCACAACCGGGTAATAAAAGGTCAGGAAGTGACGAATGAGCGGTGGGTTGCTGCCTCCGGGGCTGCCCGTGATGCCTACTGGTCTGCTAGGGCTGCCTACTGGTCTGCTATGGCTGCCTCCCGGTCTTCTAGGACTGCCTCCCGGTCTGTTAGGGCTGCTGCCTCCCGGTCTGCTAGGGCTGCCAGTGATGCTGTGATTAAAAGACAAAAGGAAAAGCTTCTGGAG
Organism: Acidobacteriota bacterium; assembly: GCA_965248635.1. GTDB lineage: Bacteria > Acidobacteriota > UBA6911 > RPQK01 > CBDAPI01 > CBDAPI01. Next base: position 4,548,476 of record OZ252114.1, read on the forward strand.
CTGCTGGCCGGGGAGTCGGCACTCCATGAGCGAGGCTATGGGCAAGTACGCCAGATATTGGAGTTCCCGGAAGGGTGGCTCGATTGAGAGCTTTAGGAAACGCCGTGGTGCCTCAAGTGGTGGAGAGGATCGGACAGGTGATGATGGAGGTTGAGGAAAGTTGATCAAGTATCAGAACGCTTATCTGGTCCGCGATAAGCGGTCCTTCACTGTGGCGGAAACAGCCCGCTATTTGGGGAAGCACCCGAACACGATTCGCAAGATGGCGGATCGGGGCATTCTCAAAGTTAGGTCCGAGGCCGATCTGTCGGGACGGAAGCACCGGCGTTTCTTCGTGGAGGACGTGGAGGACCTAGACATCTATCTTGACTCGTTGCCGCTCTGGGGTGAGGATAGCTCCGGCGAAGAACCCGGCTCATCCGGAAAGGAGAGCAACAATGGGCATTTATAAAGCCAAGGATCGCCGGGGCAAAACACGCTACGTGGTGAGCCGGAATTGGCCAGAAGGGGCCGGGCGGATCCGAAAATACGCCCCCAACCTTACCTCGGCCAAGGCGCTGCTCACGAGAATTGAGAACAGCATCCTGGAGGGCACCTGGCGGGAGTTGAAGAAAGAACTGGCCGGGGGCCCAAAACGGATCTGGACCGTGGCGACATTCTACGAGCGTTTTCTGGAGGAGTATTGCAAGACGAGAATGCGATCTTGGGACCGCTACAGACTCTCGTTTCAGAGTCTCAACCGGACTCTCGGCAATATCCCACTCAGAGAGTTCCGTCGCTCCGACCTGCATCGCTACGTGGCCGAGCGCAACAAAGTATTGAAACCCGCAACGGTCAACCGAGACATCGCAGCCTGTAAGAAAATGTTCACCTATGCGCTGGAGTGCGGAGAAATCGAGGTGCATCCACTCACCAGGTTTCCGAAGCTCAAGGAACCTAAGAAGGTCTTCCGGCCGATCACAGTTGAAGAATTTAGCGCCTTGGTCCAGGCCGTCGAGAATCCTTACTTGCAGGCCATGGTGGCGGTGATCGGGGAAACCGGAATCCGCATTGGAGAAGCTATGTCACTGACCTGGAGCCGGGTTGATCTGGAGAGGCGCTTCCTGTGGATTGAGTTGACCAAGGATGAAGAACCGCGGGAGATTCCCTTATCGGAGTACGCCATCGGATACCTCGAGGGCCTGGTTCGATATCTGCACACTCCCTATGTGTTCCTTAGCCCGAAGACGGGGACCCGGTGGTCCAATCCCTACAAGCCTTTCAAGCAGGCGGCTGAGAAGGCGGGACTCAAAGTCGGTTTTCACGATCTGCGGCGTTTTCGCTGCACTCAATGGCTCATAGCAGGCGTGGACGTGCGAACGGTGCAACAACTCATGGGACACTCGGATATTTCCACCACAATGCGCTATGCGGGCTATGTCAGCCACCATGCGGTCGAGAGCATCCGGGAGGCGCAGCGGGCAGAAAACGAGTCTGACCAGGCAACAAATAGGCAACAGAAGCGGTGACAAAAAATGGTAGTCTGTCTAAAGTATTGAAGAAAAAGGATGCGCCCGTAGCTCAGCCTGGATAGAGCAACGGACTTCTAATCCGTAGGTCGCAGGTTCAAATCCTGCCGGGCGTGCCAGTTAAACCATTGTAAGACACCAGTTTAGTGTTTTCACCTGTTCTACACTTAAGGGCGAAATCGGCCAAACTGTGCCCAAACTGTGCCCACGACAAGATGAGTAACGGGGTATGCCGTCCTATCCGAAAATTCAGCCGCGTCGTAACCCGCGGCGAGATTTCGACTTACAAGCGCGTACAATGGCTCCATGAAGGCCGAAAACTACCCGCTTCAAGTGCTACTCTGGACCTTCTCAGGCTGGGTGAACCACCAGCAGCAGGACGTCATCGGATACTTGGTCGAGGAGAACCGGGTCCTGAAGGAGCAGATGAAGGGCCGCAGGCTCCGACTGACCGACGAGCAGCGTCGGCGACTCGCTGCGAAAGGAAAGCGCCTCGGGCGGAAAGCACTCAATCGGGTGGCAACGATCGTGACCCCGGATACGATCATGCGATGGCATCGTCGCCTGATCGCTCTGAAGTGGACCTGCGAAGCCAAGAGGGTCGGCCGTCCAGGGCTGATGAAGGCGATCGCCGCCCTGATCGTCCGGATGGCCCTAGAGAATTCGGGCTGGGGATACTGCCGGATCCAGGGGGAGCTCAAGCAGCTTGGACATCGGGTAGAGCCCGGCACGATAGCCAAGGTGTTGAAGGACAACGGGATCAAGCCGGCACCGGACCGACCGTCGTCCTGGAAAACCTTTCTGCAGGCCCATTGGGGCGAGATCGCCGGAATGGACTTCTTCACGACCGAGGTGTGGACGCCGCATGGCTTGACCACCTACTACGTCCTCTTTGTGATCAATCTGAGCAATCGGAAGGTACACTTTGCGGGAGCGACGCCGACTCCCAACGAATCCTTCATGGCCCAGGTCGCTCGCAACTTGACCGACGCTTTTGACGGCTTTCTAACCGGGCATAGGTTTCTGATCTGCGACCGAGACTCGAAGTTCTCCTCACAATTCAGACGGATCTTAGGGGAGGCGGGTGTCGATGTGATCCGGACCCCCCCCAGGCCCCAAACTGCAACGCTTATGCGGAGCGGTTCGTCTTGTCGATTAAAGCTGAGTGCCTGCAGCGGATACTCTTCTTCGGAGAAGCTTCGCTTCGTCGGGCAATATCCGAATACCTGGATCACTATCATGCCGAGCGAGCCCACCAGGGTCTGGGGAACGAACGCATTGACGAGCGTAAAGTCGCCGCCGAGGGCGAGATTCGGTGTCGGGAACGACTTGGCGGGATACTCAAGCACTATTATCGGGCGGCATGAACATGGCTCTTCTCAATCGGTCTGCTGTGATCGTAAAGCCTGCTTCGACTCGACCTCGAATGGCGTCCCTAGGCAGGAATACAGGGGAGACAAACCGATGGTAAAGATCTACTCCGGAAGGGTCGTGATCCCAGGGGACAAAATCGAGGAGTATTTCGAGCTCCTGAAGGCAGCCGAGCAAGAGCGGGCTCCCTTTCTGCAACATCTCATGGCACTTCATGCGGATTTCTACGATCATCTGGCTCAGCGGTATACGGAACGCACGGCTCGGAAGCATGCCGGTGTAGTGGAGATGTTCATCGAGTTCATTGGTCGGTACACGGACGTACAGGACATTTCCGAGATTACCCGGGAATGGTTAACACACATTTCCGGAGGTGGTGGAAGCGGAAGGTATGGGATTCCAGCACACGAGACGACCTGCGAATAGCGCTGAAGAAGTTCTTTCGCTTTCTGGCTTCCGAGAAAGGCATCGTGAACGAGAAGGCCCTCAAGGCACTGGAATAGACACGGAAGCAGAACGAGGCAGTAGAGCGGACGGCTAATCGCCGCCCGTGGCCCGCAAATACTCGATCCTGCGTCCGAGAGTTTGGCACCGGTTATCACGGAATTATTCCGGCGCCGGCCCATGGCAACCGAATAAGAGACGCCCAAAGCCCCTTTTCCCAGGTAGTTGCAGTCGGCTGAATTCTCGGAGAGGACGGTCCTTTTCCCACGCTGATGAACTGCGACGAAAGAAATGAAGTTGGACGGCACTAACTGCCTAAACGCTCGGCCCGTGAGGTCAGGACCATTTATATTAAGGATTGGCAGATGGGTCGCGTTACCCTCGTGATATTGTGCTCGGCGTGTATCGAGTGTTCCGTGCAATCCTGTACTCGAGCCTGTCCTTGTGGACACTCGAAGTCTGGCTGTTGACCTGGAACGCGATGGCTCAGATCCAGCTGGGCACCGTGCAGGGCACCGTGCTGGATCCGAGTGGTGCCGCCCTTCCGGGTGCATCAATAGCACTGCTTCAGCCAATCTCTGGTTCTCGCCGCACCACTTTGGCGGACAGAGCCGGTCAGTTTGTTTTCCATCAGGTCCCTTTCGGGCGCTACCGGATGATTGTCCGGGCTCCTGGATTTCAGCTCCTGGAGAAGGTCGTGTCCATCCGCTCAAATCTCCCGGTCGCGCTTCAGCTCAAGTTGCGCATCTACGGATCGCCTGAAACGGTGACGGTTGAAGAGACCCTGCTTGAACATGACCGTGCCTCAACTTCAACCATTGTGGATGAAACTCTCATCGGACGCCGGGCCGGGGCGCGCCCGAGCGCAGCTTTGCAGGAGCTCGTCGCCACGGTACCCGGCTGGGCGACGGAAGACAACGGACTGCTGCACTTCAGAGGGGTTGACGACGGTTTTCTCTTCATCACCGATGGGATCCCCCTGACCGATCGGATCGATCCCCTTTTCGCGGGTTCTCTGGATGCTCAGTCGATCCAGTCTCTACGGGTGATCAGTGGCCACTTTCCGGCGGAATACGGTGGGGCTTCCGGAGGTGTTATCAACCTGGTCTCAAAGTCGGCCATGGACCGCCCTCTCAGGGCCGACCTCTCGCTGGCTGGCGGAAACTTTCGCACTGGCGAGGTCTCTGCTGCCGTCCGTGGGAATATCCAGCAGAAGCTGGGCCTCTCGGTGGCGGGCTCCCTGGGAGGCTCTCTGGGTCGGTATCTCGATCCCATAGATCCGCAAAACTTCAATAATCGTGGCGGGTCAGCCAGGATCAGCGTGAGAGCTGACTGGCACGCCACCTCGAGGGATGTCCTGATCGCCAATCTCTGGGTAAATGGCACCGAGTTCAGAGTCACGAATACCCTCGAGCAGGAGCTCAACGGCCAGAGACAACGGCAAGAACTCCGGGACAACAGCCAGTCGCTCACCTGGCATAGGATCTGGTCACCCAACACCGTGACTGACGTGGCGTGGTATCGGCGCTCCTTCCGATCCCGACTCTTTCCCAGTCCCGGAGACATTCCCTTGTCGACGACTCAAGACAGACAACACGTCCGTCACGGGTTACTGGTCAACGTGACCCACTCCTTCGAGAGTCACCTATTCCAGGCTGGGGTCGAAGCTCAGCGGGTTGCCCCTAGGGAATTCCTCTCCTTTCACGTGACCGAGGAAGAAACCGGACTGGAGGCCGGTCTGAGCCCTGCCGCCCTGGAATTTGACGCTGAGAATCCTTTGGTCTTCAGCGATCGCGTCGTCCGAGCTAACGCCTCCTGGTATGTCCAGGACACTTTCTCCCCGCTCCAAAACCTCCGCGTTAACGCCGGGCTGCGTTTTGATCACACATCGCTCCTGGTTTCCGACTCTCAATTCAGTCCACGTGTTGGGATTGTCTACTACGTGCCAAAGACCAGAACCTCAGTCAGAGGATCCTACAACCGACTGTTTGCGCCCCCCCAGGTGGAGAACCTCCTGCTCTCTTCCTCCGAGCAAGCGCGTGAGCTCTCACCCTTCGACACTGCAGAAGGGGAAGGAGGTGCGGAAGTAAGACCCGAGAAGCAGCATGCCTTCGAGGTCGGATTTGCACAGGACGTTGCCCGCATCTTCAAGCTGGATGTCTCCTACTGGTGGCGTTCGGTCAGGAACTATGCCGATCCCAATGTATTCTTCGGGACAACGATCGTTTTTCCGAATGCCGTTGCTCGCGGTAACGCGAAAGGGCTTGATGTACGACTGGATGTTCCGGAGAGGAAAGGCTGGTCCGGGTTCTTGAGTTATGGCAATTCCAACGTTTTCCAGATCGGACCAATCAACGGCGGCCTCTTCCTGGAGGATGAAGTCATTGAGATTGGACCCGGAACCCGCTTTGTCCCAGATCATGACCAGCGCAATGTGGGAGCTTTTGGAGTCACCTATTCTCACCACAAGACCGGTCTCCGGGTTTCTTTGTTCGGGCGCCATGAGAGTGGGACTCCGCTGCAGGTTGAAGACGACGATCTTGACGAACTGAAGGAAAGACCCGGTGCGGATCTGGTCAACTTCGAACGCGGGCGGGTGAGGCCAAGAACCCTCTTCGACGCCTCTATCGGAAGGGACTTACTCCGACGCGATGACCTCACCGTTAGGCTTCAAGTCAATGTTCGAAACCTGACCGACCGGAGATTTGCCTATAACTTTGGCAACCCTTTCAGCGGAACGCATTTCGGGCACCCCCGCCTGTGGAGCCTGCGACTAAGAATGTTCTTTTGGTAAAAAGATTCCGATTTTACCTGAGCCAGCGTAGCAGAAAGGGGAAATCGATCAAGCGAGCTGGTCTGAAGTGCCTCGTAGTTGTGATAGCCCCTAGACGTCTGAGAGTCAAGTTAACGTGGAACTAGAAAAACTTCACCGTATAGGTAAACCGTACCCCCCGCCCAATCTCCGGCGCCAGGTCCTTGATGAAGGATGCATGGTTCCGGTAAAGCCGATCCCCGACATTGAAGACGTTCACTCCCAGTTGATGAACGAAGTGCTGGCGGGGAATCGTATAGGAAGCAGCCAGGTTGATGACCGTGTAGCCTGCCGTGCTGGTCTCCGTCGAGAAGATGTCATCCCGCTGGCCCGCCATCACCACCTGGGACTTGAAGCTCAGGCCCCTGTGACGGAAGTCGAAGCCAATGTGACCTCGCAGCGGAGGAATGCGGGGAAGGGATTCGGACCTCTTCTGGAGTTCTGCATCCACGGCATCGAGCCCCAGATTGAGCCAGAAAGAGTCATGAAGCCTGACGTCCAGCCGCAATTCGCTGCCGGCGAAGCGGCTGTCGGCCTGCAGGTACTCTGCTTCGGTGAGACCGTCCCTGATCTCTCCCGTGGGGGCCAGAAAAACAAAGTCCTGGATGTCATAAAAAAAGAAGTTGGCAGTGGCGTGAATCTTTTCCCCGTGGTGACGGAGCGCGAGATCGATCCCCTGACTGCGCTCTCGTTCGAGTTGTTCGTTCCCGATCTCGAAGGCGAGATTCCCCAGGTGGGGCCCGAAGTTGTAGAGTTCCTCCAAAGCCGGAGCGCGGTAGGAAGTGGTGAAGTTGGCCACGAAAGCTCCCTTTTTCCAGAGAGAAACTCGGGCCCCGACACCCGCCGAGAATCCCGTGGAGTCACGGTCGGGGAGGGGCACCGGCTCTTCCTCACTGCTGCGTGTGCCCAACCCCCGGGGTTGGTAGCCGGTGTGCTCCACTCTACCTCCCAACTGCAACTTGACTCGCTCGAACTCCAGTTCCTGCAGGGTGAAGAGGGCAAAGGCCTTCTTGTCGACCGGAGGTGAAAGGGCCTCTTCGCCCATCACATCGTAGTCTCGAAACAGGCCCCAGAAACCGAAGCTGCCGGAAGACGGACCGTGGCGCGCCTGCATGAAATCTCCTCGGTAGACCCACTGCAGGTTGTCAAAGCTCGTTCCTATTTCGGTCTCGCCTCCGACCAGTGTCTCCAGTTCACTGTGGTGCCAGTCCGTATAGCTGAGCGACAGACGAATGCTGTCGACGAAGCCGTCGAGCTTGCGAAAGCCCCCCATCAGGCGGCTGTGGTGGCGCCGGAAATCGATATCGACGGCCTCGAGGTCCTCTTCGGAATTCTGCTCTGTCCCTGTCTGGGGCGGGGTCTCCTCGGCGGTGAGTTCGGCGGCAAAGGGGATGCCGTAGCGGCCCTCATTGAAGCGGTAGCCGAAGTTGATGAAGGCCTTTTCTCCATACCAGCCCAGGCCCGTCGTGCCATTGCTGATTCGGGTGCCGGAGTTCTCCACCACGCCGATCGGGGTGTGGTAATCGCCTGTCTTTTGGCCACCGCCACCGCCCCAGAAAAGCCAGCGGCCCGTTCCGTATTCCGTTCGGACACTGGCTCCGCCCTGGGCGTTGGCTGAACCGGCCACTCCGGTGAACTGTCCGCGCAGGCCCTGGTGAGACTGCTGATGGTCTCCCAGATGCCCGGTGATCGCGTTGACCACGCCTCCCACGGCGTTACTTCCGTAGAGCAGGGTGGCCGGACCTTTGAGCACCTCGATCCGCTCCAGATTGGCCGCATCGATGGGCTCGCCGTGATCGCCCGACTGGGCGGCCAGGGAACCGACTCGAATCCCATCCTCCATGACCAGAACCCGGTCTCCTTCAAAGCCACGCAGGACGGGACGGGCACTTCCGGGACCGAAGCTGCGCTTGGCCACCCCCGGCTGGCCGTCCAGGACCTCACCGATTGACGAGGACATCTTCTGGGCCAGATCGAAGGAGTCGAGTGAGCTGACCGATTGGATCGCCTCGAAGGCAGTTTCCTGGGTACCCTTTGCCGTCACCGTCACCTCTTCTTTGATGACCGAGATCTTAAGTTTGAGATCGAGCCGGGTGGTCTCACCGGGTCGAACCCGGATCAGTTCGGTGCGGGAGTTCAGGGAGCCGACGTAGGCCACCAGATCGTAGACGCCGGGCGGAACATCAAGGAAGGTGTAGGTACCGTCCGCTGTGGTCTCGGCCACTTGATTCAACTGCACGAGCAGAACCTCGGCGTTGTGTATGGAAGCCCCGGTCTGCTCCAGCAGGACCTTACCGGTAATCGTACCCGCCCCCTGGGCGGGCAGCAGTGCGACCGTTGAAATCAGAATCAGACCAGGAACCAAAAGGGGTCCGGTTCCCGGTCTCCTTTTGAAAAACATTCTTGAAGACTCCTCCAGTTTGCGACACTTGAGGCGTGATTTCCTGAGAGGTTCAGAAAAAAGAAAACAGGGATTAGCTCAGGTGAGCCGGAGGAGCCCTCAAGGAGGGCAAGACGAGTCTCAAAAAGGGCGCAATCAGCGCTGATTCGGTTGGCCGGTCGGCCTGGAAGGAGAGATATACCAGGGTGGGAGAGGTCAGTTCAGGTGCAAGCTTGACCAGGTGCAGACAGAAATGGTCTCCCTGTGCATGACTCTTGTGAAGGGTCTGATTCTGGTGCGAATGATGATCCTGCTTGCACTGTTCCTCGATGGGATGCAGGACTTCCACCGCCTGGCCCAGGCTGAAGACGAACAACAGCAGCACCAGCGATCCGGAACAAGCCGCTTTTACCCATTGGAAGAACACGCAATCAGTCTAGCACAGCGACTGTGCAGCGGCCCTCTAGACCCGCACGAAGTCGTAGTCGTGGGCCAGGGTGCGGGTGATCTGGATGAGTTGGTCAAGTGAGGGCTGCATTGTGTCGAGGATACCCTTCACAGAACGACCAAGGCTATCCCGGTAAATCGAGGCAACCGGGCCGTCATCCCCAGGCTTCCCCGCTGCCTTCTTTGCCCAGAACCCCCCCCTGGCCGTGGGACCGTGAGTTTCCAGCACACCTTGGCCAAACCCACGTCGGAGATCCCGTAACTGCTTGGCCAGCTTCTGCATGGGAGTAGACCAGACCGCTTCGTAGAGCTTCTCCCGGTCGTATTTGGTCAAGAGGTACCAGGAAGGCGGCTCATGCCGTTCCTGCAGCTCCTCAGGTTGTAACTTTCACGAAACTTCTCTTCATTAAAGAGATAGACACAGGAGATAGCGCTGATGAGAAGTCTCAACTGCTTAACCCCTGTCCACCCGAAAAACTCCATCCAACCGATGAGGAAGCCCGTGGGAGCAGGCTCAGGATGCAGATTTGAATGATCTTCCTCGGCGAGCTCTACGAACTACGACGAAAAGCGGCGAACCGGATGTTTCTTGACGGCTGAATTAGGCCGCTGGACAGACCTTGCCCGGGTCCGACTGATGTTCAGGGAATAAGTCGGCGGTGCCTGAGCCCTACGCCGCTACGCGTTCGTAACGATGATGCAGTCCGCCGCAGACGGGAAACGAGAGCAGCTTCATTGGCCCAGCAGCTACACTCGGCTTCTTAGTGGCAACGGGTGTGTCACCGTCGAGTCCCTGATGTGGCCGGGAGCAATGGTAGTACTGCTCGATGTATTCCCTGAGCAACCTGTTCAGGTGCCTTTCACTGAGCACGATGACGTGATCGAGTAATTCTCGGCGTAGCGTGCCGAAAAACCTTTCGATATAAGGGTTCTGCCAAGGACTCCGGTAGGCCGTTCGCACTTCTTCAATGTTGCAGCTGTCCAGGAACTTCCGGACTCCGTGGCCGTAGATGCCGTCATTGTCACGGAACAAGAATCTGGGCTGACAACCGAAGGGTGTGGTTTCTCGAAGCTGTTGAATGACCCATGCCATCGAGGGGTGGTACGTCGTCGAGAAATGAATCACCCTCCGACGATCATGTTCGAAGACAACAAACACGTATAAAAATGAGAAGCCGACCGTGATGACGGTAAAGGAAGTCCATCGCCCATGAGACTTCCAGGTGGTTACGCAGGAAGGGCAGCCAGTTCGTTGGTTTGTCAGGCTGATTCTTCGGCCGGTGCATGTACTTGCGGATGGTGTCGTCACACGGAGGATCGCACCCGAGAAGTCGCAAGGTGTCCCCAATTCGTTCAGCACTCCATAAGGGATTCTCTCGGCTGAGCCGACGTATCAGATCCCGCCTTCTTCTCGATCCGACACTTGCACACCGCCAACTGGCTTTCTGCTGCCAGAAACCTTGGCGCCAAAGTCACCCGAGAATAGAGAAGTGCCGCTAGAAATGTACAGACGAATCCGGCAGCTTGCCTGAGATCAGAAATCGTCGTGAGGATGAGCTGGAACAGGAAACGAATCTGTCTCATGGCCCGCAGGATACGAGGCCTTGAGCTCCACCTCAAGATCTGCGTAAGTCATTGCTGCACAAGGTGGACGGGATTTTTCGGGGGGACAACGACACCTTCGGTCACCCTGTCTACACCGTCCGCAGTGATGGCATAGCCGCCATTGTCGGTACGCTCAACCCAACCTTTTTCCTTTAGATACCAGAGGTGGGACTCCAACTCACCTTCTGAACAGTCAAGGTCGCTCTCCAAATGCAAGGACCCCAGATCCGGTTCATCAACATCCTCGCGCCAGCAGAGATAAAGCAACCAGAGGAGAGCTCTTCTTAGATACTCATCCTCCTCGATGTCCACGGGTCCTTCGGCCTCGACCCAGCGCTACCCGTGCGCATCTATGCTCTGGACCTTGCTGTCGGCTTCCGATCTGCGATCAGGATCAGAGAGTATCTGGTAGGCCCTGCGAACACTCTTAAATCTCTTATCATCCCCTGTTTGTGCACTATCCGGGTGGCAACGCTTCGCTAAGAAACGGGACATCACCTGGATGGTATCTCGATCAGCATTGGGGCTGATCCCAAGGGTCTCGTAATAGTCCTCGAACTCCCGGCCGGTTATCGATCTCATGCCACCCCCCTTCTACTTTCGCCAAGGAGCCCTAAGAGCCTGGAGGATGTCTGTGGCGAGTGGGGAAGTCCGGAGAAGAATCTGCGGAGCTGTTCTGCCGAGATGGCGCGACTGAAATACCAACCTTGGATTTCGTCGCAGCCCTGCTGCTGGAGGAATTCAAGTTGCTGCCGAGTTTCCACTCCTTCTGCCACCACACTCAGTCCCAGGCTGTGCGCCATCGCAATAATCGCTCGCGTGATGGCGCGATCGTCCGGATCCTCCGTAACGCCTCGCACAAAAGACCGGTCGATCTTCAGACAGTCCACTGAAAGGCGCTTTAGATAACTAAAAGACGAGTAGCCGATGCTAAAATCATCAATCGAAAGCTTGATTCCGACCGATTTCAGTTCCGAAAGTTTTTCTCTCGCTTCGACCTCGTTCTGCATGATGGTGCTCTCGGCGATCTCCAGTTCGAGCAAACGGGGATCCAGTCCGGTTTTATCCAGAACGTCGAAAATGGTGTGCAGGAAGTCCTCTTGCCTGAGCTGCAGGCTGGAAACATTAATTGCAATTCTTACATGAGGGAAACCAGCCTTTTGCCAGGCGATGTTCTGTCGACAAGCGGTCTCCAACACCCATCCACCGATCGGCAGGATCAGTCCCGTCTCTTCTGCCATCTGGATGAATCTTGAAGGCTCGAGAACGCCCTTTATCGGGTGCTGCCAACGCAGCAGCGCCTCGATGCCGACCAGTTCTTTGCTCAGACAACCGACTTTAGGCTGATAGTAAAGCAGGAAGTCCGGACCTTCGATCGCCTTGTGAAGATCGTTTTCCAGACCCAGTTTCTTTGCGGAACCTTCAATCATGGACACCACAACGGCGGTTCCCTTCTCCTGTTTCATCAAATCTCTTGTGGCCATGAGAATTCTCCTCTGAGTTGGCTAATCGACCTGGATATAGGCATCTCGTGTGATGCTCACGCTATCAGGGACGCCCGGGAAAGGAAGCATGGTCGAATAGGTTTTGGAAGCTTAAACTTTCGAATACACCCAGGGGTCGTACCCAGGCGCAGGGCAGGGGCCGCTCTCACAATCCACCTGCGTGTGCTGGTTGCCGAGCACACAATGACAAATGCGGACCGTGCTAGATTGTTCTTTAAGCCGTATTCTCGATGGATTCATTCCCAACCCCCTGACCGAAAGTGTCTCCTGAACACGCTCTTTCTGTAACCTAGCTCACTTTCTACTGCAAACTTGTGACGGTCGACACCAAATTCTGCTTTCTTCGTTACAATTCGTTGTGATGTGTGCTCCTCAATCACAAGGCGCTGTCTTTAGACGCGTATCGGTAGTTTATTATGTGGGGATGCCGAACAGAGGGTGCTATGAAGTAATGCCATTGCTCCCAAGCCAAGTGCGGGTATGCAGAGCCATTCTTTCCACTTGTCTCTTTCCTGGTTACCCTCACCCCGTGTCACGCCCAGGACTTCACTGCCAAATGTGTGGGCGTCACTGACGGAGACACCATTAGCGTCCTCGTCGGCACCGAGCAGATGAAGATCCGCTTGGAGGGCATTGACGCCTCGCCCTCCGGGCTCCCTCCCCCCGACCCGTTGTTTCTGAGGCAAGGAACCAATCTGCTGTTCGGAACTGGGTTCGATTCCTAATGAGGCAAGTTTCTAGCCTCGGTTCAATTCTTTAATGATGCAATACGCGGGGAATTCTAACTGTCGCCAATCACAGCACGCCGGATGTCTCCTCAATTTCGATGTCTGGGAAAGGATCACAGTCTATAGGCCCCGACCGAGATCGTGACCATCTTGAAGGCACGAGGATGAAGAGATACCAGGGAGTGCCGCCGCGAGATCAAGACGCCATCCGAGAGCTTTCGCTTTTGAATTCAGTAAGTCTCGATCACCACGATTTCACTTAGCTGCTCGGTCAAGCAACAGGGCCGCTTGAGTCAAATCTCCTTCGCTTACAATGTTGTAGCGCTCAAACACGCTCCGCGTCTTGTGACCTGTCATCTGCATGGCAACCCGCTCTGGCACACCCGCTCTGACCAGGTTCCGCACCGCCGTGCGGCGAAAGTCGTGCATTAGGCGACCTGGCACACCGGCCTTTCGACAGGCTGTCCTCCAGGCCTTATCGCAACTCTTGATAAGCTGGCCATCGCGGTGAAACACCCAGGGGCAAACGATGACCTTCTCCTTCTGCAGTCTCAGTGTAGCCTGGCGTCGCTGCCCCAGAGTCTCCCGAAGCTCACTGGTGAAGGGGAAGATCCGTCCCTCATCATTTTTGGTCGTTCCTGGGTCGAGCATCACCCGCCCAGCCCCGAAGTCAACCTGGCGCCACTCCAGAGGAAAGATCTCGCTCCGGATCCTCCATCCAGTGATGTAGGCAAAGGTGGATACCGACTTCAGATATTCCGGCAGGTATCTCTGGACCCTCTCGAACTCATCGCGCTCAAAGAATCCAGTGCGAACGTTGTTCTCTTTCAGCATGGGAATGTGCGGCTTCACCATGAGCTTCCCATCTTTCAAGGCCAAGGAGAAGGCTCGTTTCAGCGCAGCCAGTTCGCGGTTTATCTCCGCGTTGGAGGCTCCTGCCTCTTGCCGAGCTGTCCTCAGCGACATTCTGGATTTTGGGTGTCGAGTTGCCGTCACTAACGAAAGCTCTATCCATGGGAGGTCTCGGAGGTCTGGAGACCTCAAGTTTGCCGAAGAGTAGTTGATTCCGTGCGGATAGGCTGACCCGAGGGTGGGGCGGGTAGTTCGTACTCGCGTGATCCTGTAACCCGTTAAGGATTCTGGTCCTGATCAGGCAGCCTCTGATTCCCGTTCCGTTGGGCAGACTGAACAGTACATCGCCCGGTTTACTTCGAGCCGTGCCCTCCGGGCGGCAAGGCGTGCATGCTCGAGTTCTCGCGGCACGTGATCGCCCTTGCCGTAGTACATTTCATCCCGAGTTTGGCCACGGAATGCCGAGTGGGGCAGCCTCGGATTGTGCTCTTGGACATAGAAGGTGACAAGACGCCGCAGCGTCGAGATGCTGTCGAGCGGGTTCAGATAGAGCCACTGGTGCTTGAGCACACGCCACCAAGCCTCGATCATCGAGTTGGGAAACTTGAGCTCGGTCAGCGCTAGAACCCGGCGCAGCACCCCGGAGTGGATGAGTTCGTCCACCTGTGCGTTGACATTCTCCACGCCGACATCGGCCACCACCGTCGGCGGCTCATCCGAGCGAGCGACACCCCGAGGATGTCGAGACTCACGACGTTTCTGGGTGAATCGTGAAGCCAGCCGATCGCGGTGGATCTGGGTATCCCCAGTTCTAGGGCCACGGAGAGATCTCCAGAAGTGTGGACGAGTTCTTTGAGACGGTGGTCATAGCAACGCTGTTGTCGGGCTGTGGCGAACATGCTCCCGATCATGACAAAGGCGTTGGGAAGTTCAAACTGATGGTAGAGGCAGCATCACACGTGACGCTATTGTGAGGTTGTCGAGAACTCGTACGTCGAAGTACAGAATGTCGATGGAGACAGCTCGGCGTGGTGTGAGAAAAACTTTTGATTTTCGCCCCAGAATCGCCACTTTCAATCCTAATCTAGAAATAGGAATACACCGTTGGTGGGACTTTACAGAACCCGATGAATCAGAACATCATGGGGCACCAGATTGAGAATCCGTAGGGCGCTTCGGTCAAAGCTCCGGCCTGCGAATCCGAATCTTGCGATCAGTAGCAACTACAAAGCAGCCTTGCCAGGATTCGACATCCTCGTTCTCAAAGAGAGCCCGAAGCCGCTCGAACAGTGCCTGTCGCCCCGGCTCCCTCAGACGAACAAGTAAGATCCCCGGATGTGTTCCCGGGGTGAATTGACGTAGATCTGAAAAATCGAGGTCTTGCGTGATGAAGAGGGCGCCTTCCTTCCGAACCACTCGCCAAATCTCCTTGTCAGATCTTCCTTGCAACGTACCAGTTGCAACAGATTCGACGCTGTGGCCCATCCGCTCGAGTACAGGTATAAGACGAGATGGAATGTTCTCGTCCAGGCGGACCTTCATGAAACTACGGGCAATTCGGGCACAGGTAGGTCTTCGGCAGCGGCCACTGCGGCGAAAGAAATGGCAGCCCTGACGTGTTCCTCCTGCAGACTTGGGAAATCTTCCAAGATTTCCCGGACGCTGGCCCCTTCTGCCAGACTTTCCAGAACGGTCCGTAGTGGAACACGGGTCCCTACCATGACGGGCTGCCCGGCACAGATGCCGAGTTCTCGCGTGATGTATTCGTGGTAATTCATCGGGTACCTTGCATTCCTATACCAGGGTGGGTCAATCTGCTAACAGAATCTCACAAACCCCGGCTCCAACATTGTCGCACACTGGCGCGCCGGAGCGTATTCACTTTCCCGGGCGGATACCTCAAGTGTGTAATCTTGTGCATCCATCGGGAAGGGGTAGAATGAACTGCAAAGTTTGGGGGCAGCCGGAGAGAGTAATGCCCAGCAGGAACGACACCGATAGAAACGTCCAGAGCCTTCTTGAAGAGATCGATCGTCTGCAGCGAGAGAATCGGAGGCTACGCCTTCAACTGGAGACGCCTCAACGCAACCATCCAGAAGCCCAATCTTCCACCCGCGAGTTGTCCCAGGAAAGAAAAGTTAGCCTCTTTCGAAGCCTCTTTCGTGGAAGGGAAGACGTCTATGCCGTGAGATGGGATTCGGAGAAAACCGGCAAAGCAGGTTACTCGCCTTCCCGCCGGCATCGAACCAGTTCGGCCACGGAAGACGAGTTCCTTCCGCTCACCGATCAGGTAATTCGTGCCCATCTGCAGGGCCAGCAAACTCTAGGTGTCTACCCGTTGCTAACCGATGAAACCTGCTGGTTCGTGGCCGTGGACTTTGACAAGACTACCTGGTGCGAAGATTGTGCTGCTTTTCGGAAAGTTGGACAAGAGCTAGGTATCGACGTGGCGCTAGAACGTTCTCGTTCCGGCAATGGCGCCCACGCTTGGGTGTTTTTCGAAAAGCCTCTTGAAGCACGTCTAGCCCGGCACCTGGCCACGGCCCTCCTGACCCGAACCATGAAGACCAACTACCAGCTGGGTCTTGACTCTTACGATCGCGTTTTCCCCTCGCAGGACACACTTCCCAAGGGAGGTTTTGGGAATTTGATCGCTCTTCCTCTGCAGGGTCAATCACGACGTTTGGGAACACAGTTTTCTTAGACAATCGTCTCGAGTCTTCCGACGACCAGTGGCAGTACTTGAGCGGCGTCAAGCGAATCAACCGGTCACTAACTCAGAAAGTAATCGCTGGCTTGGGAAGAGCAGGTCTCTTGATTGGTATTCGTCGGGCGTCTGGACACGACAACGAGAAAGGGCCTTCCCCACGGCTCATCAGTGTTTCTGAAAATGATCCCGAACTTCGCCTTGAAATGGCGGGCACGCAGATTCAGATCACACAAGCGAACCGTTTGTTCTTGGACAAAGACAAGCTTCCTGCGAGAGCGATCAACCACCTGATCCGACTGGCTTCGTTTCAAAACCCTGAGTTCTACCGTCTCCAGGCCATACGGCTGTCTACTTTTAGTAAGCCGCGCGTCATCTGCTTCTTTGCACACAGTTTGCCGGGGAAACCGCGCAAACAATGGCAGCGCCTCAGCGAACATCTGAAGGGGGCGGGAAGCATCTGCTCCAGCGAATTCAGACGACGTTTAATCGAGAGGTTTGGCCGCCACCGGCATGGTGGCAAATTGTCCAGGGCGAGTCTGGATCACAGTAGCTGAGATGCGTCCATCGCTACGCACTCTGAGCAGGCCTTCAAATAGGTTCAGGTCAATCGACTCGTCCCTGAGATTCTCGGCCGCGATGGATTTTCTTATGAGGACTCTCAAGGGCTGTATGTATCTAGGGAATCTTTTTTCGTCACTGGACTGAATTTTTCGAGTCCTTGAGCGACCGCGCGCTGGAGTTCTTCAAATCGGCGGGTCCGAATGATGTTTTTGTCGCTTCGGAAACGATCAAATCGTAAGTTTCTCCTGCCTTATCGTAAGAGGCTGCCGCTGCGTCGAAATCGTCCTCTCTGATTTTTCCTCGCTTCATTTCCCAGCACTGCTGAGGACGATCCAGAAGCACTTCACTATTGTCGGTACCCAGTTCATGCTCGTTTACAAAGAAATCGATGATGTGTGACCTTCCATCAGAGACATAACTGCGTCCCTTTCGGATCTGTTCGAGGTATTGGTCGTAGTTTAACCCTCCCTCGAGTTTGGTATAGCTGCGGCCCATTCCCACTCGTTCATCGTAGATACACGGGAAATCGCTCTCTCCAATAATGCGAGTGCGAAACCCACAGTTCAGCGTGTGGTACCAGATATTCAGTTCCCATGACGGCGGGGTATCTCCAATAGAAAGAAAATCGACTGCATCATGTGTAACTGTGACGATGTACTCGTTCGCTCCAACACTATCGAACTTTACTTTTTCATAGTTTGGAAGTTCTTGGGTTGGTTGTAGGGGTTCGAGTCCCCAGCCGGGGTGGGCGTATCCCGCCACAGCTCCCTGTGACCTGGCCCAACGCAGAATGGGCAAAGTCCAGCTGGGCCACTCCTCAATGCTGCTTGCTCCTGGATAGTCATCTTCTTTCAATCCTAAGAGGCTGAGGTGACCCAGGTGCGAGGAGGGAAAACCTGAAACCTCGACGTCGTATCGCATCAGGTTCCTGGCAGTGGAAAGAGAGTGGGCTCTCCCTTCAAAAAACTGTTTCTGATGATCCCAGCAAAATCCCCAGGTGAGTATACAAGCGATGTTCAGGTCCTCTCCCAGGACTTGTCGCCAGATATTTGCCGGGTTGACTCCATGCTCAGGGTTTTCATAGTGACTACAGCCTCCAGCGTGCACATGATGATCGGCGCTGTACCATCCAAGTTCAGCCAGGTGGGTCCACCGCCTGAGCTGAAAACTCACTTCGTGGGATTTCACATTTCGGGGAACCGTAATCGAACGGGTCTCTTTAAGATACTCGGGGCCTCGCGTGAAGGTTACTTCATAGTCTCCCGGTGGGATGTGGACATGCTCTCCATCTTGCCGATAAATCTGCGGCTGGAAAAAAAGTCGGGGAACTCGTCATCCCGCGCCAGCCGACGAGACGGCAAAGGGTAGATGGCGCCCAGACTTCGACTAAGCAGAGACAATACACCGTCCGGTGGTGCTTGCTCGTTTGGATCGTCCCAGAACCTTTCGATCCTGTCGCGAATGACAAAAGAAGCCATCGTCGGCAAACCGTCGTGATCCTGGACCCTGAAGACCACTTTGACCGAGGGCTCACACCGAAACAGGATGTCGAGGCTATTACGAAAACCTAGATCCTGGGTGCCCTCACCCACGTGGAAATCAATTCGGGCCTCCCGCTTCCCCACTGCTCGCGTATACATCTGCAGGATCGCATATTCGAGTCGCAGGCCGGAGAGATGGTCCAAAAGCGGGCGGCGTCGGTACAAAGTAAGGTCTAGAAAACGACGCGTGAGTTCCCCGTCAGGAATAAAGTCCTGAGTCACCGGACAAATTTCATCCTCCGAAGCGACCCGAAACAGGGACGCAGCATTAGGGCTTTCCACTTCCAGGCGAGACGTAATTTCGGCCTGATTATTGACCTTCACCAGGAAACTTTTCCATCCACCCTGGACCAACTCTGCGCCGGCCGGCCCACGCAGCACTTTGACACGCGTTTCCGGATTAATTTCTACCAGTGCCAGGCAATACGGATCTAAAAGTTCCTGGATCGCGAGTGCAGTCTCAGCAGAGAGGGATTCATCTTTCAAGGCCTGGAGTTGCGCTATATCTTGCGGACCCAGTATGTTCCCCATAAAGGAGAGCGTTTCGGCCAGGCGCATCGCATGCGCGACCAAAGGTTGCACCTCGACTCCCTCCACAAGAGGCAGCTTTTCACCGTACAGCGTGGACCCAAAGAAGAAACCTAAAGCCAGCGTGTTGAAAAACGTCTTTGCCATGTTTCTTTTCTCCAAACTCATTTTTCAGAGCCCGACTTTAACATTCGCACGATATTTAATCGAGAGGTTTGACCGCCACCGGCATGGTGGCAAATTGTCTAGGGCGAGTCTGGATCACAGTAGCTGAGATGCGTCCATCGCTACGCACTCTGAGCAGGCCTTCAAATAGGTTCAGGTCAATCGACTCGTCCCAATCGAACTGGTCCAAATAGATGGCCACATGACCCAATGGACCCCCGGCGCTTGACATCACACAAGGGGGGATAGGGAGCCTGGCGACAAGGTGATTTGTGCATTTTTAGGTACCGGTATGGGCGTGAGGAGAGTGACATGGGCCCCCTGTGCCTACCAAAAACCTCATAGCCCTTGAAATCATTGATGCTTAGCGCAGCCGCTGGTAACCTCCGAGCCGATGCTCAACTTGTTGTTCGCACTCCTCACTCTACTCCGCTCCAGCTTCAAAACACGCTTGGCATCGCCTGCACTCGTCTCTCGATTATCAGTCACCCATCCACTTCGAAAGGAGGAGCCGTCAGGAGCAGAAAATCGCAAGCTGAAAACTGTCCACGAAAGTGGGGTAGGTCCAGGAGGGTTCTCAAGTCCCTGATGATTGCGCTCGTGGTGAAAGTGTTGGCCAAACTCTTTCAGGGCTCTGTGCAATGACGCCTCACCAAAGAAGATCATACGGTTGAGACACTCGGATTTCAGTGACCGCATGAAGCGTTCTAAATGAGCATTGAGATTAGGACTCTTGGGCGGTAGGACTACCACCTCGATGTCGCTGGACTTCAAGATCTGACGCAACGGAAAATGCTTCGTGTCAAGGTCAAGGAGCACGTGAGTTGAAACGCGGAAAAAACCGTCCAGAAAGTCGGTCAGATTCCTGCCGACTTGTTGCACCCAGACGGAGTTTGGATGAGGGGTGGCGCCCGCGATCTCAACTTGACGAGTCTTCAAGTGCATTACGACCAGGATATAGAACGTGACCAGTCCTGACCGAGTCCAGACTTCAACCGTGGTGAAGTCTGCAGCTGAGATCGTGTCCCAATGAGCCTCGAGGAAGGTACTCCAGGAGGTACGACGCTGCCGGTCGGGAGCCGGCTCGATGCCATGGGCTTTGAGAATGTTGCCGACTGTAGTGTCAGAGATGTGAAAGCCCACATTGGCCAGGGCGCCCTGGATGCGGTCGTAGCCCCAGGTTGGGTTTTCTTGAGCGAAGCGAAGAGCCAAGTCGACGATCTCCTGCCGAATGCGTGGTCGGCCGAAGGTTCGGCGCTTGCCTGAATGATCCCACTTGCGGGCGATGAGTTCTCGATGCCAGCGCAGAAGCGTGTCGGGGTCTGACGATCGTGGCCAGCTTGTCGAGGGATTTGCGGCTGAGCGCCTTGCCCTTGACGGCCAAGCGGCGGCGTTGGTCATTGTTCAAGAGAATGCGACCCTCGCCGAGCTTTTCTTTCAACACTTGATTCTCAGTCAACAGATACTCGATCGCTTCTTGCTGGTGTCTGTTGATCCAACCGGGCAGGATGAGAAGCAGGAGTTGCCAGGGCATCAGCACGAAGTTCATGGTTGACTAGATGCTCACGCCGAGAGCTCAGAGGCAGGCGGCTGAGAATTGGCCACCTCTAGTCCAGGACGAAATCTGCGACAGGGCTGTGGCCTAACTCCCACCACAACAGTGACTTGCGGTTCGGCCGACTTTTTTGACCATACGGGCTCCGAGTTTCTCTTAGACCCAGGGTCTTTTTGTCCCAATTGTGCTGACGACGTACACCCCGACTTTCTTAGGTCTGCTTTGTTGAAAAGGTCGATTTAAACAGGCGGCATCACCGTCCGCTCTCGGCCAATAGCGGACGTTGAGGTGGTAGAATTCTGAGGGCGGCGACGACACGGGATTGGTGACGGGAAGCGGAACCCAATCGCAAATCTCGGTTAAGATGTTGTCGCATTGTTGCTTAACTGCTAAGCAAATCAATTGAATCACCATTTGTGATGGAAGGATTGAATTATGACTGGAGTTTGGATCGCATTAGCCATCATCGTCGGTGGCGGTCTGCTGCTGCTGATGGTTGGGATGGGAATCTACAACTCTCTGGTTGCACTTCGTGCGCGATACAAAAATGCCTTTTCGCAGATCGAGGTGCAACTCAAGCGTCGTTATGACCTGATTCCCAACCTTGTGGAAACGGCCAAAGGGTACATGAAGCATGAATCCGAAACGCTGGAAAATGTCATCAAGGCGCGTAATGCGGCTTTCGGTGCCATGCAAGCCGCCAGCGCCGCTCCGGGTAGTGCAGAGGCGATGAAGGGACTGAACGGTGCCGAATCGGCACTGGCTGGTGCCATGAGCAAGTTCAACGTGGTGATGGAAGCTTATCCTGATCTCAAGGCCAATGAGAACATGATGCAGGTTTCCGAAGAGTTGACCAGCACGGAAAATAAAGTCGCCTTTGCCCGACAAGGTTACAACGACGCCGTGACCAGTTACAACGTGGCCCGTCAGAGATTTCCTGCTGTCATCTTAGCCACGAGTTTTGGCCATGCGACCAATGCTGAACTACTGGAATTTAAAGACAGCGCTGCAATTCAGGAGGCGCCGCAGGTTTCCTTCTGATTGAATGAAATAACGGACTCATTCGACAACAGGGCATGGCTCCCACAGGCAGGAATCATCTGATCGATGGATTTTTTTGAACACCAGGATCTGGCACGTCGGAACTCCAGAAAACTGGTGTTCCTCTTCATATTGGCCCTACTCGGGGTTGTGGTTTCGGTTTACCTGCTGATGGCTGTCGCGGTGACCGGCTACAACGACAGAATGGCTGGACCAGATCAGGGCATTGACTTGGTGGCATTACTGACCAACTGGCAGATCCTGGCCATGGTCGGTGGCGGGACTTTGCTGGTCGTGGGTGGCGCCTGTGCTTATCGAATCTCTGCGTTAAGTGGTGGTGGCCAAATGGTTGCTTCCAGCCTGGGTGGCCGGCCGCTAAATCATGACACACGGAATCGCGATGAACGACGTATTTTGAATGTGGTCGAAGAAATGGCCATTGCCTCGGGCATTCCCGTGCCGCCAGTCTACCTGCTTGAAGAAAAAGGCATCAATGCTTTTGCAGCGGGATACTCGCCACAGGATGCTGTAATCGGTGTGACACGCGGCTGTGTGCAAACCCTGACACGTGATGAACTACAAGGTGTCATCGCGCATGAATACAGTCACATTCTCAATGGCGACATGCGCATGAACATCCGTCTGATTGGCCTCGTTTATGGCATCATGGTGATCGGCTTGCTCGGTTGGCAGATATTTCGCATTGCGCTTTATACCGGTGGGCGTCGCCGTAGCAAGGATTCCAATCCGCTCCCGTTCATTGCAGTTGGTGGAGGGTTGATCGTCATCGGGGCGATCGGGACGTTTTTCGGCAACTGGATCAAATCGTCGATCAGTCGTCAGCGCGAATACCTTGCCGATGCATCAGCAGTACAATTCACGCGCAATCCCGATGGCATTAGTGGGGCCTTGAAACAAATTGGCGGCGGTACCGGTCATGGCATTCTTCAACATGGTTCGGCGCCGGAATTTAGTCATATGTTTTTTGCCACGGGTGTGACCGGGATGCTCTCTTCCATGTTTACAACACATCCACCGTTGGAGCAACGTATCCGTCGCATTGAGCCGCGGTGGGACGGGAAATTCCCAAAGGCAGGTCAGCCGCGTGTTAGTGAGGACAGGCCGAAACAAAGTCTCAAGGAAAAACCGGTTGCACGACGCGAGAAAATGGCACAGGCCGTGACGGTCATGGCGGGCATTGAGGTGATCGGTCAGCCGACTCCCCAGCATGTTGCCCATGCAGCAAAGTTAATCTCTGAAATTCCTGATACCGAAAAAAATGCCGCGCGCGATCCCTACGGCGCACGGGCAGTGCTCTATGGCCTGCTTTTGAATGAAGAAGCGGATGTCCGGCAACGCCAGGTTTACCAGCTCAAAGAACACGCCGAAAGGGGTCTGGCCGAATTGACTGAAGTCATGTCCCGGCAGATCGCTGCATTGGAAACACACCATCGCCTGCCGCTGGTCGACATGACACTGGGTTCTTTGAAGGCCTTGTCGCCAACACAACACCACAATTTCAAAGTCAATCTCGATGTCCTGGTCAAAGCTGACAGAAAAATCGAGCTTTTCGAATGGGTGTTGCTGCGCATTGTGGATCATCATCTCGGCCAGCCACAACGTGCACGTCCTCAATATTATGGGCTTGAACGTCTGCAGTCTCAGTGCAGTACATTACTTTCCGCTCTGGCCTGGGTAGGACATTCCGATCCAGGCCAAGTGAGTAAAGCTTTTGACGGCGGGGCCGCAGTGATCAACATACAAGGCCAGAAGCTATTATCAAGAAAAGAGATCAATTTCAAAGATCTGGGTACAGCACTGGATGTGCTTAACACAGTGGAAATGAGCAAGAAAAAGATCCTGCTCAAAGCCTGTGCTAACACGATTGTGGCCGATCAGGAAGTTACGCCCGATGAGGCAGAGCTGATGCGTGCCATTGCCGAAACCTTCGGTTGCCCGATGCCGCCGTTGTTGCCGGGGCAGACGCTGGTGTAGACCAATTATCATACCCGGCAAAGAACAGACTCTTTCCTGCCGTTCATGCAATTGCGGCCACAAGGATGATGTGTTCGATTTTGGGTTGAGCCTCCCGCCAAGCTTGCTCGGTGCGGGGCTTGACTTGTTCTTCCAGCACCTGCGAGGCCTTGGCGCGGGCTTCCGGGTTATGGCCCAGTTCCTGGGCGGCGCGAATCACGAATCGGCGAAGAAGACTCATCTCAGGATGCATCCAGTATAAGCGAAACTGGCTAGCTGGCCTGCGTGGACCACCCATCCCTCCATCCGACCAGGGGGATAAGGTTAGGAGTTCAGCAGGTCTTTGAGCCCCTTGCCCAGTTTGAAATAAGCGACTCTCTTCTCAGGAACCTGAACTACCTCGCCGGTCTTTGGATTGCGTCCCGGACGAAGTCGTAGTCGTGGCCCAGGGTGCGGGTGATCTGGATGAGTTGGTCAAGGGAGGGTCGGAATGACAAGGGAAAAGTGACCCGGCTTGATCACGTAATAGTGCCCCACCTGGGACGATCTCTGCTCCCAATCACTTTATGACCACTACACAAACCGAGGGCAGACCGAGAACTTCATCAAGGCCTTCAAGAATCATCTGAGCATGGACCGACTCAGCTGTCATCGATTCCTGGCCAATCAGTTTCGACTCCTCCTGCATGCACTGGCTTACCAGATGTTCGTGCGCCTGCGCGACTATCTGCACGGAACCCCCTGGCACAAGCTCGAAATCGAAACCTTACGTCGTCGGGTCCTCAAGATTGGGGCCCGGATCCGACAAACCACTCGACGCATCTGGGTCCATCTTTCCTCAGCCTTCCCCGAACAACCCCTCTTCCACCTCGTCTTGAGTCGCCTGAACTCCAGTTAGCTTTTCCCAGCTCCCCCGGAAAACCGCTTCCGACACTCATCCAGGCCCAGATCTGTCTGAAATTCACTCCCCAAACCACTCAAACGCCTCGCCAACCCATATTCTTCGCAAATCCGCCTGTCACACCTGCCCGCTTCCGAGTTGGGCCACTTCTCGAGTCGTTTTTCAACACCGGACTACGGTTCTTGCATAATCCGGGCTAGCCGGAAATCCCGAAGGTGATGGTGCGCTGGGTGGTTTTCTTTGACTTCAGCTTCTTGACGGACACGATGAACTCATAAATTCCCGGCCTGGTCTGGGTCAGTTCGATCTGACCGCCGATCATCGTGCCTCCCTCTTCCTCGCCCAGCCGCCGTGCAGACAGCGGCTGCCAGGAACCGGAAACGACGGGCTCTCCCTCCAACCGGAATTCGGCTTTCACCAGCAGGTCGCTCCAGGATCCATTTTCTCGCCGTGGTAGACCACCAGGAAATAGCAAAAGGCGTCGCCGGGCCGATAGAACCGACACCCTTCC
This sequence comes from Acidobacteriota bacterium, assembly GCA_965248635.1. Lineage (GTDB taxonomy): Bacteria > Acidobacteriota > UBA6911 > RPQK01 > CBDAPI01 > CBDAPI01. The sequence goes on from OZ252114.1 coordinate 4,573,615, forward strand.
TTGAGCTCGGACGAGGTCCATTCACCCTGAACCTGCGTTTCATCCAGAGCGGCCCGCGTCTCTTTCCAGTCGAGAAGAATGATGCTGCTCAGAGCCCGCTTCTTTCGCGACAGTTTGGGGACTTCGATCCAGGATGCTGTCGTGCCGGTGAGCTCCGTGGCCCGGTCCCGGACCCCAGCCCGAATTTGATAGAGTCCCGGCTTCAGCTCCAGCCGTCTTGTGAGTTGGAGCCCCTGCCGGGCAGCCTATCTGAACCTGAGCGTTAGCGAGGGCTGAGTTGTAGCCGCGGCCTCGCCGCCCGCGGTTCTGTTGTCTCGATTCCCAAACGTAGAACGGTCATTCCTTGTTAAAAACCAGCTTCATCTCGAAGGTGCCGCGGGGAGTCTTGATCTCCTGCTGCTGCGTGAGCGTCTGGCCGTCCTCGGAGAGCTCCCAGTTCTGATTCTGCTCGATCTTCATTTCACCCCTCGGGGTCTCCCGAACCGAGACCCGACTCACGACCAGCCTGTGGTCCTCCCAGTTTGCCTCCACCGTAGAGTCGCCTCTGGGAGTGGACACTTGCTGGGGGCCGGCTCCGGGCTTGTAGACCCGTTCCTGGCTACCGCCCTGGGGGCCTTCCGCCACGATTGTCAGTTGATCATCCTGTTGAGTGATTGTCATTCTGGAGATCTGGCCGCCCATTCTACGACCCATACCTCCACGGCCTCCCCGACCTCCTTGACCTCCTTGACCTCCTTGACCTCCTTGACCTCCTTGACCTCCTTGACCTCCTTGACCTCCTTGACCTCCTTGACCTCCTTGGCCTCCCTGTGCCCGCTGGCCATCACCCCCCGGAGGTCGATCGCCACCATCTCGTCCGCCGCCGCCCGGCGGTTCGGGCATTTCACTCTCCTCTTCATTCAGAACCCAGGTCCCCGAGAAATCAGGTTCGTCGACCGCACCCGCCGTGGCCGCCACCAGCACTCCCGAGACTGCAAGAATCAGGACAATTCTTGTTTTCTGAAACATGTGACCTCCCTCTTATGTCAATCCAACAAAGAAGTGAACCATCCGCTGAGGGTATATACGAAAACCCTCCTGGTGTTGGTTACGGGCAAGGGTGGATTCTGTTTCAGGATGAAGGTTGCAGGAGAGGAGAATGTGCGGCAGTGAAATTCAACGATCCGAACGTGGAACGCGGAACGTGGAACGCACTATCCCTCCACCAGCGTCCCGCAACCTTCATTGGTGAAGATCTCGGTGAGCAGGCTGTCGGGAGTTAGCCCGCTGATGATGTGGGCTCGCGGCACTCCACCCTGAATCGCGTGCCGACAGGCCTCCAGTTTCACCCTCATTCCACCTTTCACGCTACTGCTCAAGGACTTATCCATGTCCTTCAGGTGGAGATGCGAAATCAGGCTTCCAGGATCGGTGGGATCTTCCAGAACCCCCGCGATCGGCGTCAAGAACATCAGCTTGGTGGCCTTCAGAGCAATCGCGATCTCGGCTGCTACTGTGTCGGCGTTCATGTTGTAGATACTGCCGTCCTGACCTCCGGCCATGGCACTGACCACCGGAACGTAGGATCCGGCGATGAGATGGTGCAGCACGGTGGGATTGACCGATTCTACATCCCCCACAAAGCCGAAGTTCACTTTCCTGGTTTTTCCCGTCTCCCGGTCGACGACTTTCTGGACCGGCCTGCGAACGGCGGCGATAAGACCGGCGTCGACTCCTGACAACCCCACGGCCGGCACCTGATGACGATTCAGACCCCCCAGAATCTCGGTGTTCAGCTTGCCGTTGAACACCATTTTGGCAACTTCCAGGGTCTGGGCATCGGTAACGCGGCGGCCATTGACCACCTCGACTCTCAGGCCCAGGCTACGGGCCACTTCCGTGGCCTGCGGACCCCCGCCGTGGACCACGACAACGTGGATGCTGAGTCGCTGCAGGAGCGAAACCTGAGCCCCGAACTGCTCGAGTATTTCCTCTTCCGCCACGATCTCTCCGCCCATCTTGATGACAAAGACCTTGTCACTGTAGAGGCGCAGGTAGGGCAGCGCCTGTTTCAGTCCGGTCACGGTATTCATTTTGTTTTACTCCCCATCGTACTTATGCAAGTGAGTACTTGTGTTGCTCGCCGAGAAGGTGCAGCAGTAGAGCCTTCTGCACGTGGAGCCGATTCTCGGCCTGATCGACCACCACGCTGCGGGGCGAATCCAGGACCTGGTCGGACACGACAATGTTTCGCCTCACCGGGAGACAGTGCATGAAAGATGCAGCGGCTGTCCGAGCCATGAACTCCTCAGTCACCTGCCAGTGCCGATATTGATCTCGAATCTTCTGCTCTTTCTCCAAGTCCTGGTAGGCCAGCAGGCTTCGCCACGACTTGGCATAGACAACTCGAGCCCCCTCCAGCGTTCCCCAATCGTCGCTCTCTTGAATCGAGGCACCTGTCTGGTCCGCAATCCCCTTCATCATGGTCCCCAGCTCCGTATCCAGAGCGAACTCGGCAGGGCGCAGGACGGTCAGGTTCAGACCTCGCTGAACCGCCATGAGCGCGACTGAACGCGGCACCGCCAGCGGAAGAGGACGAGGATGATGGGCCCAGGTCAACACCAGTCTGGAGCCCTGCTTCATACCCAGTTCGTTCCAAGTCAGAGCGTCGCCCAGTGCCTGGCATGGATGCCACAGAGACGATTCCAGATTGATCACCGGAACGGTGGCGTGGCGGCTGAACCCGGACAGGACAGGATCCGCGGAATCGACTTGCCAGGAGCGACCTGCAGGAAAGGCCCGAATTCCAAGAGCGTCAAAATAGCGCGAAAGGACGGGTGCCGCCTCGCGCACATGCTCCGCCTTGTCACCGTCCATGACGACCCCGTCCTCGGTCTCAATGCCCCACACCCCGTGTCCGACATTCAGTGTCAGGGAGTGCCCCCCCAGGTGCTGCATGGCGACCGCGAAGGAGGTCTGGGTTCGGAGGCTGGGGTCGAAGAAGAGCATGCCCAGCGACTTCCCCTGCAAGCGACCGGTGATCGTACCCTGCTTGACGGCGGCTGCGAACTCCAGGAAGCGGGCAAGTTCAGGAGGTGTGAAACAACTGGTCGCTGTAAAGTGCATTCGGCTCTTACCCGGGAAAGCTCTCCAGGACGGTGGCCAGTCGCTCAAAGCTCTCCTCGTCAATTGTGAGTGGCGGCATCAGCCGGACCACATGAGGATCGGCGGAGATACCGGCCAGGATCTGATTCTCAAAGAGGTATTTTGTAACTGCGCGGGCGGGAACGCTGGTTTCAAGACCCAGCAGGAGTCCATAGCCACGGACGGAACGAACCGGTCCCGTGATCAGCATCTGGTTGGCCACCGATTCGAGATGCAGGGCGTTGTCGATCAGTTTTTCCTTTTCAATCGCGTCCAGAACCGCCAGTCCGGCGGCACACGCAATCGGGCCACCTCCAAAGGTCGTGCCGAGTTCCCCCAGTTTCATCTCCAGGGCAACCTCCTCGCTCGCGAGTACTGCGCCAATCGGGATGCCGTTGGCCAGCCCTTTGGCGGTAGTGACAAGGTGAGGTCCGGCAGAAAAGCGCTGTGCTGCAAAGCTGGCTCCCACCCGCCCCACACCAGTCTGAACCTCGTCAAAAATAGCCAGGGTTCCATTCTGGTCGCAGAGTTCCACCACATCGGCCAGGTATCCGGCGTAGGCCGTACAGACTCCGTTCATACTTTGAATCGGTTCCAGGATGACGGCCGCGGTGTCAGGCCGCAGATGACTCCGCAGGGAGTCCAGATCACCGAATTCGGCCACCTCCACCTCTCGCACGAGTGAGGGAAACTGATCCCGATAGTGGCCAATTGTGGTGACCGATAGCGCCCCGGCAGTGCGGCCGTGGAAACCACCCTTCATCGTCACCAGCCCGTTGCGGCCCGTCGCCTTGAGCGCCACTTTGATGGCGGTTTCATTGGCCTCCGCTCCGGAATTACAAAGAAACACCCGGGTCAGATGAGAGGGCGAAAACTCGACCAGACGCTGCTGGTAGATAGCCCGGATGTCATTGGACACCACATTGGAGTAGAAACCCAGCTTCCCTGCCTGCCGGTTGACCGCCTGCACCCACCCCGGATGACAGTGGCCGAGCAGAGCCACACAGTGCCCGCCATAAAAGTCCAGGTACTCCACGCCCGCTGAATCACGAACCCTAAAGCCCTCTCCTTCGATCAGCGTAATGGGCCATTTCGAATAGGTTGGGATCTGATACCGGTTTTCCAGTTCAGGATAGAAAGTCGTAGCACACATCATTTTCTACTCTGGTACTTCCTTGTAACACTCTAGATTGGACGCGGAGGCGGCATCTGAAGACCGGCCTCCTCGGGCCAGCCGGACATGAGATTGGCATTCTGGATCGCCTGCCCGGCGGCTCCCTTGACGAGGTTGTCGATGGCCCCACAGATGACCACACAAGGGCCCCGAGAGTGGATTGACAAATCGCAGCGATTCGTACCCCAGACATCGCCGACAGCGGGAGACTCCGACAGCAGTCTTACAAAAGGCGCCCCCGCATAGACTTCTTGAAACCAGTCAACCAGCTCCTGCAGCTCTAGCGGCTCGGTGTAGAAGGCGTGAACCGTGACGAAAATTCCGCGTACCAGGGGAGTCATTTGAGGCACAAACGAGACCTCCGTCTGGGCACTCCCTCCGATCTGGCTCCAACCCTGCTGAATCTCCGGAAAATGCTGGTGATCGAGCGGCTTGTACGCCTGGAAGTTGTTGGCTCGCAGGGGATGATGGGTGGTGGGACGAGGCCGAATACCTGCACCCGATGAACCGGTTTTTCCGTCAATGGCCACGAATCGCGGCTGTTTCTCAAAGCTCGCCAGAGGCAGTAGAGCCAGTTGGGCAGCCGTGGCAAAGCACCCGGGATTGGCTACAAAACGGGTCGACTGGATCTCCTCCCGGTGAAATTCAGGCAGTCCGTAGGTAAACCGCTCGAGCCAGTCTGTCCGTGAGTGCTCCTTGCCGTAGTATTGCTCATAGGTCTCCGGACACTGCAGGCGGAAGTCACCGGAAAGATCCACGACCCTGATCCCGCTTCCTTCCAAATAACTCAGAACAGAAGGGAGGAATTCCATGGTGTGACCATGACCGAGTGCCGAAAAGAGGGTCCACTGCCCCTCCTCGAGCCGGCTCCAGTCGAACGAGGCCGGGGAGAGAAAAGAGGCCTCGGTCCATCCCCCGACTTCCGAATAGACATCGGCGATCTTCTTCCCGGCCTGCCTTTCGGAAAGAGCCGCCGCCAGCTCGAAGTGGGGATGAGCCGCCAGCAGTCGCAGCAGTTCTCTTCCCACGAACCCCCCGGATCCCAGAATCACGGTCTGCTCAAGTGGCGGCATGGAAGGCGACCTCCTTGTGAACCGACTCAATTAGAGGTTCGGGATTGGTCCGCGCGTTTGCCGCTTTCAGCCCCAGCCGGCTCTCGATAAAGGAGCGCCCCACATGATTGTCGGTAACAGGTCCGCTCACAACCTGTGTCTCGATGCCATTCTGCTTCAGGAAGCGGCAGGCTCCCCAGGCTCCGGCCGGATCGTTGGCGCAGAGAACAACGCAGCGCAGCCACTGTCTGATCTCATCGTCGTTGAGGACCGTCTGGACACCGTAGTCTCCGAAGATTCCATCTCCGAACTCCAGAACCACCACGTCCGGCTTGCCCCGGCTCAAGTTACTGATCAGGCGGCGTGTGACCGCTGTGGCCGTCTCCGGGCCGGTCGCAACGACTCCGGCGTCAGCAAAAGACAGGGCTTCACCGGCTCCATAGTCGATCATCCGCAGAACATCCCGGCGCAACGCCACCCCGGTCACCTTGGCTGCCGAAACCCGCATCCCTTTCTTGACCAGACCGTGGATCACTTCACAGGCGGCCACTGTCTTGCCCGAATCCATGCAGGTCCCCACCACAGCCACGATGGGAGGGATAGTGCGGATCTTCAGATTGTCGGGAATCGCCTGCAAACCAATGTGGGCCGGTACGCCGACTCGCTTCTCCAAATAGGGAAAGTGCAGTACTGCCCCCATGACCTCGACTTCAAAGGGACGCCCCACATCTGGATTAAAAGAAGTGCACACCCCCAGAACTCCGCCCAGATTGAGGAGATGAATCCGGTCTCCGGGTTTCACTCCCACTGGCAGGCGACCTTCGTAGCCGTGCAGCGCGTTGCGATGCCCCAGGACACCGGCCATGCAGTCGCCGCTCTTGAGAGGCACCATCCGTCCCTCAGAGTTCTCCAACTCGTTGTAAACGCTCTTGTCGTTGAGAATGCGTCCGGCCAGTACGTAGCCTTCTTCCGCGACGATCTCGTCCGCCAGATAGACGTCTCTTCCGATTCCAGAGCGGAAGGTGGCAGAACCAATCTTGTCCAGTCGTACTCGTCTCATCGTCAAATCTCCTTGCGAACGGGCAATTATAATAAATATGCGGCATGATATGCAACCTGTTTTTCCCACTCTTTCCCACTCTTTCCCTACAACAAGTCACTAGTGCCTATAAAGTAGGGCTGCTTAAGCAGATATCCAGAGACGTTTTGAGTTTGACACTGGCGTTGCTTATACGCATAATTATTCATCATGTATCGCGTGATACCCAACCTGAGGGAATCTGACAGGCTAAGGGGGACTTTCCCCCCTGGCTTCCGCCAGGGGCTCTGATGGCCCGGCCTTTTTCGGCAGCCGGCGGGCATTCTAATGAAGAAACAGCGACAGAGACAGGTCGTGCAGGTGGTGACGGCGGAGACGATCCGCAGTCAGGAGCAACTGCGGCGACGCCTGGCCGAGCGCGGGTACGACGCAACGCAGGCAACTCTGTCTCGAGACTTGAAGGATTTGAGGATCGTCAAGGCGACGGATCCAGGTGGTTCGGGCTACCGCTACCGGCCGCTCGAACAGGTTCGGGAAAGAACACCGCGTTCCACCGTGAGTGGAAACTTGATCGTTTTTCACACGGAACAGGGACTCGCGGCAGCCCTGGCCTATGAGATCGATGCCATCGGGCTGCACTCTCTGCTGGGGACCGTGGCAGGCGAAGATACCATCCTGGTAGTGGTGGCGGAAGGTCACCAGGCCGCTGATGTGGAGAAGGAGATATGGAGCATTCTAAAGTAAACAAGATTATTCTGGCTTATTCGGGTGGACTCGACACCTCGGCGATGTTGCACTGGTTGAAGCAGGAGTACGGCTGTCCAGTGGTTGCCTTCGTGGCAGACGTCGGCCAGCCGGATGATTTCGATGCGGTTCGGACCAAGGCCATTGCCACCGGGGCAGACGATGTCGTGATCTCCGACCTGAGAGAAGAATTTGTTCGAGAGTTCGTCTTTCCGGCCGTGCAAGCCCATGCCATCTACGAAGGTGAATACCTGCTGGGAACCTCTCTGGCCCGACCTTCGATTGCCCGGGAGCAGGCCCGGGTGGCCGCCGAACATGAGGCGGATGCCGTCGCCCACGGCGCCACCGGCAAGGGCAACGATCAGGTCCGCTTCGAGCTGACTTATCAGGCACTGGCGCCCCAACTGGTCACGATTGCCCCCTGGCGGAGCTGGTCGTTCAAGAGCCGAACCGATCTGATCAACTACTGTCGCGAGCAGGGCATTCCGGTCGACTCCACGCTCGAGAAGCCCTACAGCATGGACGAGAACCTGATGCACTGCTCCTACGAGGGCGGTATTCTGGAAGATCCCTGGCAGCCCCCTCCGGATGATCTGTTCCTGAATACCACTTCACCTGAGAAGGCTCCTGCTACTCCCGAGGATCTAGTGATCGAATTCTCCCGTGGGATTCCGGTTCAACTGGACGGGCAACCTTTTTCACCGGCGGGCCTGCTGGAAGAGTTGAATACCCGCGCCGCTCGACACGGGGTGGGTCGCGTCGACCTGGTAGAGAATCGATTCGTCGGCATGAAGTCACGGGGAGTCTACGAGACTCCCGGAGCGACCGTGCTGCACAAGGCTCATCGGGCACTGGAGTCGATCGTCCTCGATCGGGAGGTCCAGCATTTCAAGGACGGGCTTGCTCCGCAACTGGCTGAGAAGATCTACTACGGTCTCTGGTTCGCACCCGAAACCCAGTTGCTGCTGAAGACCGTTGAGGAGACCCAGCAGAAGGTTTCGGGAGAAGTGGAAGTCCGGCTCTACAAGGGCAGCTGTTCGGTTCGGCGCCGGCGATCCGAGCACAGCCTCTACAGTGCAGAGTATGCCACCTTTGAAGAAGACTCGGTGTACCAGCAGTCCGATGCCGGGGGCTTCATTCGGCTCCAGGGACTGCGGCTGCGAATGGCAGCCGAGAGCGCTGGGAAACCCGAAGCGGTTGAGGCTTGAACAGGAGGCCCGAGATCCATGACAAACGATAAGGGGCAAAGTACACCTCTCTGGGGCGGGCGCTTCGAAGAAAGCGTCGAGACCGCCGTGCTTGACTACACAACTTCTCTGCAAGTCGATCGGCGGCTCGCCTTCCAGGACATTCGCGGAACCCGCGCCCATGTACAGATGCTGGCGGACCGGGGCATTCTCCCTTTGACGGACCTGGATGCCATCCTGCAGGGACTCGCCCAGATCCAGCAGGAACTGGAGAGTGGCACCTTCCCCCTCCAGCCGGAGTTGGAAGACATCCACATGAACATTGAAGCCCGCTTGACCGAGCTGGCCGGCCCGCCGGGAGAGCGCGTCCACTCGGGACGAAGCCGCAACGACCAGGTGGCCGTTGACCTCAAACTCTACTGCAGGGAAACAACGACTCGCTGGCAGCAACTGCTGGTGAAGCTCCAGGAGTCCTTTCTGGCCCGGGGGGACCAATTGACCGAGGAACTCTTTCCGGCCTGGACTCACATGCAGGTGGCTCAGCCGATCTCCTGGGCTCACTACCTGCTGTCGTTCTGCGCCATGTTCGGGCGGGACTTTCAGCGACTGGAAGGCTACCGGAAGCTGCACTCGACCTCTCCCCTGGGAGCGGGGGCGCTGGCCGGTACCACCCTGCCGATCGACCCGGCGGCCACAGCCGGGGCACTCGAGTTTGAACGGAGTTTCCTGAACAGTTATGACATCGCCGGGGATCGAGACTTTGTGCTGGAGTTGCTGCAGATTGCCAGCCAGCTCATGCTCCATGTGAGCCGACTGGCCGAGGATCTGATCTACCTGTCCAGCTCTGCCGTGGGCTGGGTGAAGCTCCCTCAGTCACTGTGTACCGGGAGCAGCATGATGCCGCAGAAACAGAACCCGGACATCCTGGAGCTGGCCCGGGGCAGGACGGCATCGGTGCTGGGGCACACCCAGGCGGTCTCGACTCTCCTGAAAGGGTTACCCACTTCCTACCACCGAGATCTTCAAGAGGACAAGCCGCACCTGTTTAGTGTGGTCGACATCGTGGAATCGACCCTGGAGATCCTGCCCCGCGTCATCCAGGGATTCAGCCTGCTTCCTGCCCGCTACAAGGATCTTCTCGAGGATGGGTTTCTGGCTGCGACCGATCTGGCGGAGTATCTGGTGGAGAAAGGAGTTCCTTTTCGAGAGGCCCACCGGCGAGTAGGCGAGCTGGTTTCGTACTGCGAGTCTGTGGGTAGCTCACTTCAGGAGCTGAGCCTGGAGGACCTTCAGGAGTGGAGCCCCGAGTGCAGCGAAGAGGTTCTGGGGCGGCTCGATCCGTCGTCGAGTCTGCGGACTCGCAACCACGCGGGGGCTACGGGGGTTTCCGCCGTCGAGCAGCAGATCGAATACTGGCGATCCTGGTTAGCCCAGAGCCGCACTCGCCTCGCCCAATCCGACGCGAACACCTAGTGAACTTCCGGGACAGTGCAGTAAGTATCCCCCGGCAAAGCCGGGGGCTTTAATCTTGTGAGCCGCTCAAAGCGGACTTGACGTTGCCGCTACCGCGGCCACTTGTGCCACCTAAAGGTGCCCTGACTACAGGAGCCTGAGCTGATCCTGGCGACGATCTTCTGCTTCTTGCCGCCGGATATACTCACGGATCACTTTCTCATCTCGGCCCACGGTCGATACGAAGTATCCGCGTGCCCAGAAGTGCTGTCCAACAAAGTTACGCCGACTCTCTGAAAAGTTCCGCGCAATGTGGATGGCGCTTTTCCCTTTGATGTAGCCTATCACCTGCGCCACAGAGAACTTTGGCGGAATCGAGATCATCACGTGCACGTGATCCGGCAGCAGGTGGCCCTCCTCAATCAAGCTTTCCTTCTGCCCAGCCAACCGTCGCAGCACCTGACCGAGATGTCTGCGCAGCTCCCCATAAATCAACTTTTTGCGGTACTTGGGGATGAACACCACATGGTACTTACACTCCCATTTCGTATGCTGTAAGCTCTTATAGTTACTCAGAAAACTCCTTTTCGTGATGCTTTGCTCGGCTCACGGAAGGGAGTTTTTTCACCTATTCCCGGAACTGTCAAACTCTGGCTGCCTCCCCGGCAGAGCCGGGGGGACTCCTTACGGGTCTAGCAGCCCGTGGTGGAGCTTTCAACTCCGACGCTTCTTGGGTAACATTCTCGCTGTGCGACCGGGACACGGGTTGAGGCAGGTGCGACGAGCAGAAGTCCACGCTGGAATGGAGGTTGATTCATGAGTGAGACCAAGACATGGGGCTCTGTTCCGTTCTGGGTCTGGGCTATGAGTGGGACCCGCAGTGGTTGCTCACACCTGCCCAGAAGGACCTCCAGGGAAAGCTGATTGAGTTGTGCTGTACTACCCTTCGCGAGAACGCCGTCGAGAGTGACCGGGAACTGAAGTTCCCGCGCCCGAATTTCGAGGCACTGGCGTCTCTGGGGCTACTGGGTCTGCTGGTGCCCAGACAGTTGGGCGGTCTCGGCGAGAATCACACCTGCGCCGCCATGGTGACTGAAACCATCGCCCGCTACGGCTGCGCAAGTACTGCCATGTGCTACACCATGCACCTGGGAGCCGTTGCCGCGGTGATGCTGCGCTCCCATGACAACCCCGCCCTCCAGCACCTGATAAAGAGGCTGGACAAGGAGGTGCTGATCGGCACTCTCTCCTATTCCGATCCCGAGACCGGGTCACACTTCTGGTACCCCTTCTCCTCAGGCGCCGAGCGTACGAGCAACGGCTGGAAAGTGAGAAAGAAAGCATCCTGGACCACATCGGGTGGCTTTGCTGACTGGTATGTCGTCCAGACCACCAGCCCCGATTTTGACGGCGACTACTCGAACCTCTCCTGCTTCCTGATGATGGGGGATGAGGTCAAGGCCCGGCCATCAGACTGGGATGTGCTGGGACTGCGGGGAAACCAGTCGGGTGCAATTGAGGTAGACAATGTCGAGGTGCCCGGCGATCGGATGATTGGCCCCACCGGTGACGGAGCTGCGTCCAATGATGAAACCGTCGATCCTTTTTTTCTGCTTTGTTCTTCTGCCTGCTGGAACGGCATTGCCATGGGCATGATCGATATCGCCAAGAGCCACACCACCCGAAAAAAGCACGTTGATGTGGGCCTGCGCGTGTGTGACTATCCGACCATACAGGACGGTGTTGGCGAGTCTCTCATAGACACCAACGCCTCCCGCTCTCAGCTGTTTCTCATGGCCCAGGCCCTGGATACTGTGACGGAGAACTGCGACTGGTCGGCCCACCGGGATCTCACCTATCTTCCCAGATCATCTTTTCTGCACTGGATGTGGCAGGTAAAGTTCGCGGCAGCCAAGAACGTCGCCCACGTCTCGGACAAAATGTTGCATGTCTGTGGCGGAACCGGTTATAAGCCGCAACTTGGCATCGAGCGCTACCTCCGGGATGCCAAGGCCGGCTGGGTGATGGGGCCCACCAACGAGGTCTTACGTCAGTTCGTGGGGAAAGCAGTACTCCTCGGCTTCGACTCGCTGGACTACTGGAACCAGGCGGTCAACGAGCGCCTGCTCCAGAACGAGATCAAGAAACTCGACGCCGACGCCAAGCGGTCCCTCGGTGAGCAGTTGCTGGCCCAGGCCGAGACTGAAGAAGAAAGCTCATGACCGGCTCCGCTCGACCTCGACACTTCGAGCCGTATTCGTTGCCCGTCGACCCGACCACAGGCTTGCCCCGCATGGAACCGGGTGGGGAGCGCTACTCGGTGCCGGGTGGTGGCTGCATCGTCCTGGCGCTGGCCGAAGATGACGAGATCACAATCACGGACCTGGAAGGGCTACAGCGCTGCGAGCTGGCGGCTTTCGGCCTCGATGGTGGAGAGGATCTGGCAGCCCTGGACCTGCAGGCCGACAGGAAACTGAGTGGACTGGCAACAGCCGCGGCTACCGGCCACGAGGGTGCTCAGGGGATGGCTGTCTCACTCAGCCGTTACGGCATCAACCCTGAGGATGCCCCTGCACTGCAGTTGTTTGGAGGACAAACCTGTGCGGGCGACAGTGAAACCTTCAGCGCTCGGCGCCAAGTCCTTTGTCTGGTTGCGGCGCCCGCTGCACCGATGCGTGTGGATGAGCAGAACCCGCCCACCGATTTGCGAGTCCTGGTCAAACGGGCCCACCCGGAAGAAACAGCTGAGCATCCCCTGCCGCCCCCTCTGGCCGGGCTGCGCCTCGACCTGCACGTGGACAAGGCGACCGCCGTCGCCTATGAAGTGAAGCAAGGTGAGTATATCCAGGTGATCGACGTTGCCGGTCGACAGTGCTCCGATTTTCTCGCCTTCGACAGCCGCCAGCTGGAGCAGGGGGTGGAACGGGGACTGGATGCCACCGTCACACGAACCCTGATGGGAGCCGCTTATCCCGGTCCCGGGCTCTACTCGAAGTTCTTCGATTCCGACATGCAGCCCCTGGTGGAGGTGGTTCGGGACACGGTTGGCCGCCACGACACCTTTGCCCTGGCCTGTACGGCTAAGTACTACGAAGACATGGGTTATCCCGGCCACGCCAACTGCTCGGACAATTTCAACGCCGCGCTGAATCCGTACACGATCACGCCGCGCAGAGGCTGGCCCGCCATGAACCTGTTCTACAATACCCGGATTGACGCAGACAACGTGCTGTATATGGACGAACCCTGGTCCCGTCCCGGTGATTACGTGCTGTTGCGAGCGCTGACCGATCTGGTCTGCCTTTCCTCAGCCTGCCCGGACGACATCGACCCGGCCAATGGCTGGCACCCGACCGACATCCACCTTCGCGTCTATCCGGCCAAGCAGACTTTTTCGAAAGGGATCGCATATCGTATGACCCCGAGTGATGACCCGCAACTCACCCGTGAAACGGCCTTTCACCCCCGAACCTCGGCCCTCACCCGAAATCTGACGGCCTATCAAGGGTACTGGATACCGTCCTCATTTCCCGGTCAGGGTACGATCCAGGAATACTATGGCTGCCGGGAAGGGGCTGCCATCATGGATCTGTCGGCACTGCGCAAGTTCGAGGTTCTTGGCCCGGATGCCGAGGCCTTGATGCAGTACGCAGTAACCCGCGATGTGCACCGACTGGGCGACGGGGGGATCGCTTACACGGCCATGTGTTACGACACAGGAGGCATGCTCGACGACGGCACCCTTTTTCGACTTGGTGCCAATAACTTCCGCTGGATCTGCAACTGTGACTACGACGGCATATGGTTGCGAGAGCAGGCTCGGGCCCTGAACCTGCGTGCCTGGGTCAAATCCTCGACGGATCAGCTGCACAACGTTGCAGTACAGGGACCCAGGAGCCGAAGCATACTGACAGAAGTGGTCTGGACCGCTCCCGACCGCCCCACTCTGGAAGAGTTGACCTGGTTCCGGTTCACGGTGGGGCGCATCGGCGATATGAAGGGACCGCCGATCATCATCTCCCGAACTGGTTATACGGGAGAACTTGGCTACGAAGTGTGGTGTCATCCCAGGGATGCGCTCCTAGTCTGGGATGCGATCTGGGAGGCAGGCCAGCCATACGGCTTGACGCCGTTGGGACTGGAGGCCCTGGATATTCTGCGCATCGAGTCGGGGCTGATTCTCCAGGGCCAGGAGTTTGACGATCAGACGGATCCGTTCGAGGCCGGCATCGGCTTCACAGTGGGGCTGGCGAGCGACGACGATTTCATCGGCAAAGCAGCCTTGAATGAGCGCAAGGCCCATCCTCAGCGGAAACTGGTGGGGCTGGAGTTGGAAGGAAACGAGCCCGGAGCCCACGGTGATTGCATCCACGTGGGCCGCAAGCAGGTGGGTGTCATCACCAGCGCCACCCGCTCTCCGGTCTTGAAAAAGAATATCGCCCTGGGCCGGATTTCCGTACAGTATTCCGAAGTGGGAAGCCAAGTAGAAGTTGGAAAGCTCGACGGTCACCAGAAGCGGATCCCAGCCCGAGTCGTACCGTTCCCTTTCTATGATCCCGAGAAACAGCGTGTCCGGTCCTGAATTCGAGCTCGGGCTCAGTGTGGGCGGTTGGATTCAATCGCTTCGAGCAAGTTGTTGGTTTTAGACAGATCCTCGTTTTATCTCAGGTAGTTCCTGGATTCGAACCGCATCTGCCAGAGAGTGTAGAGGATCCACAAGACAAAACAGATCGCGAAGAAAAAGGCTTCGAAGGAAACGAAGGGATAAAGAGGTCCCATCTCCGCCGGATTCGCCGCCCAGCTCTCAATCAGGCCGGTCGTCATCGCTCTTGCTCCTCCTTACCCATCTCCAGTTCCAATTCAAAGATCTCCCGTGATTGTTTCAATGCGGCTTCCTCGATGCGATGATCCATCCCGGCCAACTCGACTGCCAGCGGGATGCGAAGCCGATTCAGTTTCTTCAGAACGTAGCCCACCACGTAACAGGGGGCGAAGCCCAGAACGAAAAACATGATCACCGCGCCTGCCAGCTGTCCCCAGGGGGAGATGGAGGCGTATGCGGGATTCGGCGAACTGGGATACCCCCACAGCACGAACCCGGCCACGACGACCCCGATCACGCCGGCGTATCCGTGCACCGCAACCGCTCCGACCGCATCGTCAATTTTAAACCTTCGCTCCACCCAGAAGTGCAGTTTGTAAATGCACAGAACGCCCAGTCCGCCGATCAGATAAGCCTGAAGTGGATGATAGAGATCGTTGCCGGCCGACGCCGTAATGATACCCGCCAGTCCGCCGGAGAAGGTCCAGTAGGGATCGCCTTTGGAGCAGAAGTATCCTGCCATCAGACCTCCGGCCAGAGACATCAGGAAATTGAGGGTTATCGCACTCAGCGTAGTGGGTGTGAGATAGATCGTGGTGGCTGAGAAGAAGACCCTCCCGGCATCCGCATCGATGTCCAGGATGGGGATATTGCAAGCGGCATAGAATCCCCAGAATCCGGTGTAGATCAGGAAAAGCCCGATGATCACCAGCCAGGTGTTGTGAGGAGGGAAACCTCTGGCTGTTCCGCTCTTCGTGAAGCGGCCGATGCGGGGCCCGAGGTGGATGAGTATGGCCAGGGCCGAACCACCGCTGACGGCATGAATGACTCCCGAGGCATAGGCGTCGTGATAGCCGAGAATCTGGACCATCCAGCCGTCCGGAGACCAGCCCCAGGCGGCGTCGATGATCCAGGTAATGGACCCCACGAGAACGGCAAAGATCCAAAAGGCGCTGGATCGGATCCGCTCAATCACGGCTCCAGAGATGATGGACCCGGCGGTCCAGGAAAAAATTAGAAAAGCCGCCCAGAAAACTCCATTGACGCGCGCCCAGTTGGCAGCGTTCTCCAGGGAAAGAGTCTCCGAGAAGGGTCGACCGCCCATGTGGGGACCCATGAGTTCGTTCCAGGGCAGCGCCCACGGTGCGGACACCAGAGAACCGGTAATGCCGGGCCCATTTTGAAAGGCAAAATAGATCCACCATCCAAAGAAATAGAAAGTCACGGTAATGAGCGGGATCAGCATCGCGTTCTTCATCAGGGTGTGGAGCATGTTTTTTCGGCGCGATGCCCCAACCTCGTAGAGACTGAATCCAACATGGATGAGAAACATCAGGACGATACACACCCAGTAGTAGAATTCGGTGAAGAGGGTAGTCAGGGCACTCAGTTCGCTAGCCATAATCTTTTCAGCTGCGGGAGTCCACACCCTCGTGGGGCACCCCGGACTGCTAGCCCCTACTCACTTTCTTTTTGGCTTGGGATCCAGATTCAACGTCAGATCCTGCTTCGTCACCACCGACTGAACGCCTCCAGCCGGCACCGTTCCGGAGGCCGTCCACACCAGAGCATTGAGGACAAGTTTCCGAAAGTCATCGTTTCCCCAGTTGACGTGATCGTGTCCACCGGTGAAGCCGAAGGACCGTCCTCCATCGGGTCTTTTCACAGCCCAGGCCAGCACTTCCTCGCGCCCGCTGGCAGCCACAATGTGCGGATAGGGTCCTCGAGGCGAAGAAGTTCCTCCCTGCCTGACCTCGTCTGACGGTGCCACCACCAGAATGGGGGTGATCCCCTCCATCGTCGGGCGGAACTGGATGTTGTAATACCACTCGTCCTTGATCTTGAAAGGCGGGACTCCACGGGTGATCGGGTGAGCCGGCAGTTCTTTGATTTCGGCCGACCAGTGTGGATTCGTGGAAACGCCGGTCTCGTAGTAGCCGCCGAGCCAGCGCAGCAACTCCTGCCCTCCTTTTTCCCTCGGCACTTCAAGGGCGTAGTGCAGACAGGCCAGCCCAACTCCTTTCTTGATCAGGCCTGCCAGGATGTCCAGGTGGTCACCTTGAATCATTGGATGCTCAGAGCCGCCATCCATGTATAAAACGATCGTGTCGGCGTTGTCGAAGGCCGAAGGATCGGAAGGCCATCCATTGAGATAAAAGGCAGAAAGAACTCCCGGCTGGGCCTGTAAGGACCGGTGCAATAGTTGTACGCCCGCGTTGAACTCATGGTCCCCCGGGCCGTGGCTGGGATGCCCGGCAACCAGAACGATTTTCTTTTCAGTTTCCAGCTTCAGCCTCTTGAGGTGAAGATTCTTGAACTGAACTTGCATGGGTGGACCGACATGGAGTTGGAGCGCCAGGATTCCCGACCTCGATCGCTCTTCGATCTGGTTGTCCCTCACATCTACCGTCACATTACCGTTGATCTTGTGGATCAAGTGATTGCCCCTGGCCACGATCACGTAGTCATTCCAGTCCTGGTGTCGAATAGCGGCCTGCAACTCAGCCGAGTTACCTACAGAACCCTGGACCTTCACCTGGCCCGCCGCATCGACAACGGTTTTCTGCCCGCGCCCAGCCAGAATGCCGCGCCCCTTTTCTTCGTACAGGATTCCAGAGTATGTCTGGCCGGCCTCCAGATCCGCTTGATAGCCCCCTACCGACCAGTTGCCCAAGTCTTTGCTCCGATACTGAACTCCGGAATTACCTCCCCGGATGCGGTAGGAAAAGCGCAGCTCGAAATCATCTAACATACCCTCCCGCCAGATCAGGAAAGTATTGGCCTTCAATGGGGAATCTGCTGTGGAGCGGCCGCTGATAACCCCGTTTTTGATCGACCACAGCCTTTTGTCGCCATCCCAACCGCCAAGGTCGTTCCCCTCGAGCAGGCTCCTGAAGCCTGCTTCCGAACCGGCAAGTGCTGGATGGGAAAAACCAAGAAGGACGGCACAGAGGATCAGATCAACCAGTCTGGACGAATTCTGTCTCATAGTTCTGCCCCTCATTGACGAGCCATTTGCCCATACTGTGGACACTTGCCTCTTGATCTCAAGACAAGGCCTTCTTGAGAAACTTCAGGCCTTCAGTTGCGATGTCGTTCTTATGAGGCTCCATCTCACGCCATATTGAGGCTGCCCTGGCAATAACCAGCACATCCGGGGTAAATGACTCAATGACCACATGCTTCTGGTAACCGATTTTCTTGAGGGCGGCGGCGATGCTCGCCCACTCGATGTGATCGTTGCCAGGTGTGCCCCGGTCACATCCGCAGGCGTGGAAGTGCCCGAGCTTCTGGTCGGCTTGCAGAATGGCCCTGGCTGGATTCTTTTCCTCAATATTCATGTGGAAGGTATCCAGGAGGACGCTGAGGGCTGGACTCCCAACGTCCTCAACCATTCGTAGCGCCTGCCCACAGGTATTGATGAAGTCGGTTTCAAACCGATTCAGGGGCTCAATGGCAATCTCTTTCCCTTGCCTTTCTGCATATCTGCAGGCCTGCTTAAGGTGCTCCACAACCAGTCGCCATTGAACTGCACGCTCCTGCTTCGGCACAAACTCGGCCCGCCCTACTGCAGAATATACCGGACCAACCAGGGTAGAGGCCCCCAGCGTTACCATGATGTCGACTAACTGCTGAATATAGGCGAGGCTTGCCTCTTGTTCTTCTTGCGACCCACGTAGATCCCGCCCGGGGCCGAAAGCGCCGCACAGCGTGCCACAGACCAGACCGTGTTTGTCCAGCTCGGACTTGATGTAAACCGGATCGATGTCTGACTCATGCTCCACAGCGATCTCAACCGAGTCGAATCCCCAGGCCTTAAACTGAGGAAAGAGAGAGGTGCTGTCATTGGTGAAAGGCGATGTGAAGAGAAACGTATTGATCCCGAATTTCATGGCTACCCTCAAGAAAAGCTACTCGTACCTGTTTTTATCGCGACGCTGTCGGAGAAGCAAGCGTATTTTCTGAGCATGAGGC
The DNA here is from genome assembly GCA_965248635.1 of Acidobacteriota bacterium. Classification (GTDB taxonomy): domain Bacteria; phylum Acidobacteriota; class UBA6911; order RPQK01; family CBDAPI01; genus CBDAPI01. The sequence goes on from OZ252114.1 coordinate 4,592,183, forward strand.
GTTGTTGCTAGAAGGCCCGTCCACTTGCGGTAGGGCCGCCCAGTTGGCAGGATTGTCCAGTAACAGACGGAAAGGAGACAAACAGAATGTCTAATCGGGAGGGAACACGGAGTCGCATGAGCCAGGATGGGATTGAGTTTTTGCTGGCTCAGTTTGTGGATGTGCACGGAAGTGCCAAAGTGAAGATGGTGCCCGTCTCCTCTTTCGACGCGGCGATCGACGAGGGTGCTGGATTTGCCGGTGCAGCCGTATGGGGCATGGGGCAGGGACCCCACGCTCACGACATGATGGCGCGGATTGACCTGGACAGCTACACGCCCCTTCCCTGGATGCCCAATACCGCCCGCTTCGCCGCCGACCTGTTTGTTGATGGCGAGTCGTATCCTTACTGTCCCCGAACCAATCTAAGACGGGTACTGGCCCAGGCTCGAGAGGCCGGCTACGACTTCAACGTGGGGATGGAGCCCGAACACTTCCTGGTCACGCGCAGCGAAGACGGATCGATCCAACCCTGGGATCCGGACGGAGTCGATAGGCTGGCCAAGCCCTGCTACGACTTCCGGTCTATGGCGCCGGCGATGGACTATTTGCAGGAACTGACCAGCTCGCTCAACCGCCTGGGATGGGGTGTGTATCAGACCGATCATGAGGATGCCAACGGCCAGTTTGAAGTGAACTTCGATTACGCGGATGCCCTGGTCACGGCTGACCGGGTCACCTTCTTCAAAATGGCAACCTCTCAGATCGCCAAGAAGTACGGGGCCATCGCCACTCACATGCCCAAGCCCTTCAGTGATCGCAGCGGGAGCGGACTGCATATTCACTTTCATCTGGCCGATGCCGAAAGCGGCCAGGGACTGTTCGAGAGCAGGTCGGATCCGCGCGGACTGGGCTGTTCCCAACTGGGCTACTATTTTGTTGGGGGACTTCTGCATCATGCGCGGGCGCTGTGCGCCGTCTCCAGCCCCACAGTGAATTGCTACAAGCGTCTACTTCTGGGGGAGGGCCTGCATTCCAGCCGGTCAGGGTTCACCTGGACGCCTGCCTTTGTCAGTTACGGAGACAACAATCGCACCCAGATGATCCGCACCGCGGGGCCAGGTCATTTTGAGGACCGCACCTTCTCGTCCGGCTGCAATCCGTACCTGGCGCTGGCGGCCTACCTGAAAGCCGGACTCCACGGAATCGAAAACAAAATGGATCCGGGCGATCCCAATCTGGGGAACCTGTACGAACGCTCTCGGGCAGAGATAGCGGAGGCAGGTATCCAAATATTGCCCCAATCCCTGTGGGAAGCAGTCCAGGAACTTCGAGGGGACGAAGTCGTCAAAGAGGCACTGGGACCGATCGCCGATGAATTCATCGAGTTGAAGACCAGGGAATGGGAGACCTACGACCGCCAGGTGACATCCTGGGAACTTGAGACGTATCTGACCTTCTTTTAAGGCCTAACGTAGCGTTTTTATTGATGGCGAAACATCGGTGCCAGGTTGAGTAGCACGGAAGACATCGGTGCGATCAACCGGAAAGCTCGTTCTCAGAGTCTTTGAGGAAACGGACAGGAAGATTCTGAACACCAGGCCGACACTCGAAAAGCGTCTACTGCCACCGTGGCTGGCTTACTGCCTGCTCACCATCGTTTTCTGGGGTCTCTGGGGAATCCAGTCCAAGGTCATCCTGGAAGAGATCTCACCACTCAGCAACCAGGTCCTCTTTACCCCCGGCCTGCTTCTGATGGTCGGACTCTTGTGGCTGCGCCTCAAGAAGAGTCGGTCCACCGCAGCGGGAAGCCTGAAGCTGGGCATCTTCTTTGCCTTTCTTACGGGAGTGTGTGGGGGCGTCGGGAACATAGCTTTTTTTCAAGCTCTCACAAATGGCCAACAGGCTTCGATCGTGGTTCCGATGACTGCTCTGTACCCAGCGATCACAGTCCTGCTGGCCATGATATTCCTGGGAGAAAAGATGAATCGCTACCAGTGGTTAGGTCTGGGCCTGGCAATCGGCGCCATTGTCATCCTGGGAGGTTGAAGAAACGATGAGCAACTGGCTCCTGATGGTCTTTGTATCCGTGGACTCAGCGGGCGGAAACGGGACACCGGGGACGGCCGGTCGTCTTCGCTGCTCGGTCTGCCTTGGTCGAGCCAAACCAAGGATCTAAGGAGGGGATGGACCCGACGGCTTCCACCCCGGGACTCAGATCAACTTCTGGCATCGGCTCCATTTCTGTCCGGGTTGCGAGAGCCTTCGATCCGGGATCGCCAGACGGTGATGCGTCCGTCACCGATAGTTGCCGGAAAGATACGGACCGCGTTCCAACGGCGGTCGATTCTCTCGGCGAGATCGGGATGCCTGATCCGCAGCGCTCGCGGGAAGGTGGTTACCAGGATCGTGTCGGCTTCTGGATGAGATGAGAGAAGGGCGTCAAGTGCCGCCACCGAGCGGACGAAGAAATAATCCTCTCCCTCGCGGATACCGCGCTCTCGCCCGTAGTAGTGATAACCCTTTTCGGCATGATGAATCACGATCACAATCTCGTCCGGACGCCGGATCTCCTCGACATACTCCAGTGAGGAACGAAATGCCTGTTTGGGCAGCTCGTAGTAGCGAGGCAGTGAAGCCACAGATAGCGCAGAGGCCAGGCCGATCAGGATCGTCGGAAGCGCGACTCTGTGGATTGACCCCAAGGGTTTCAGTCGACCAGCCAGGTCGCCGGCCATCTCCAGCCCTCGAGCGGCCGACATCCAGCCAATCAGCAGTACGAGCAGGAAGAAGCGGGGAGCAAAGACCAGTCCTCTCGCCAGAAGGAAAGCAACCAGCAGCAGCATGGGCAAAGAGAGAGCGACGCAGAGAGCCCAACTGTGCCTCAGCAAGCTGCAGAACCCGGCGGTTCCCACCAGCAGGGCCGGGAGCAGGACCAGTAGCATTGATGCACCTCCGACTCCGGCAGAGAGCCCCCGCATCACCTCACCCACAAACTCCCATGACAGGCCAGCATAGCCCGCTGCTGCTTGTACATAAGCCCGGTTCAGGTTCACCCAGATCTGGGGCAGCGTGGGCGAGTAGAGCTGGAACCCTAGAAAAGCCGTGGCTGAGAACACGGCTGTCAAGCGCCAGAAGAGTGGGGAGAACGGGGCACCGCGGGCCCTCACTGCAAGCAAGACACCGGCACCCACCCCCAGGTGGGCGGCAAATACAAACGCCGAGATCAAGAGAGACATGAAATTGAGCACCATACAGACGACCTAGAGGGCCCAGTCGCGGAATCGGTCCTGCTGCAAACCCTTGTGAAGCAACCCCGATGAAAGCAGAGAAAAAAAGAGATAAGAAGTGTATCCTCGGGCATTTTGGGAAAAGAAGATGTGGTGATAGGAAACTGCCAGCAGCAGCGCGGCTCCCAGACCGGCCCAGCGGGAAATCGCCAGTCGTGCGGTCCAGAAAAGAGCCGGCACGGTGGCCAGGCCAAAAAGGCAGGCAGGAAGACGGATGGCCCACTCCTTCTCTCCCCACAGGGCCACGCTAAGCTTCACCAGCAAGCTGTTGAGCAAGTGGTTGTTGGAGCTCTCGTAACTGACCCAGATTTCAAGGGCCGAGGCCTGGCCATATGCGAGCCGCGAGATCACTTCATCAAGCCAGAGTTCGCTGTCAAGCCGCCACAGCCTGAGGGCAAGTCCCACCAGTGTAATCGTGCATAACAGCCAGAGTGCCGTCCGCTCGGAAAGCACCTCCGCCTGGGGCAACTGGCCCCCTGAAAGTCGTTCAGCGGGTCTGAGGCGTCGAAACTTCCAGTCGACCAGGCCCAGGCTCACCAGCACCAGGCCCTCGATCAGGAGGGAGATCTGAAACAACACGGCTCCGCTGATCGGCGGTGCGGGCGAGTCTTCACCTGCCGGCAAGGGCACATACCAGCCTTGGGGTAGAAGGATGCTGGAGGCGATGAGAAGGGCCCCGCCAATCAGGCAAAGCTTGCGAGTTTGCAAAAACGGTCCCCCATCGGTGTCGATCCACCCTGCAACCGGGACGTCACAGGAGATTGACAATCATACACCCGCGGGGGTCAAACATTTTACACCTGAGCACATTGCTCGTCGGTCGCAGGCAGAGCCTCGTTAGGAGCTTATTTTGTGAAGTAGAATTAGGCAAGCCGGGACTTAGAATGTACGAGACCCGCGAGGATCCGCATTGTCCAGAAAGGTGAAAAACCCGAACGGAGCGCCGCAAAAAGTGAGGCTGCTGGCGCGGGCAGCGAACTCTCTTGTGACCGACTCCTTCGTCCTGCTCTTCATCTGCGGGTGCTCTTTTTTCCTGAGAACGCACTTCATCAAAGACCAGGTTCTGGCGGGAGGAAAAGTGTTTTTCCTTGGAAATGACGCCTGGTACCACATGCGCCTGGCTGAGAGCCTGACGCACAATTTTCCTTTTTATCTCACCTTTGACCCCTATTTAGCTTTCCCCAAGGGAGAAGACGTCGATCTCGCGCCCTTCTTCGATCTGCTGGTCTCGCTTGCTGCCCTGATCCTGGGGCTGGGGTCTCCTTCTGCCCAACTGGTGGACAAGGTGGGAGCTTACCTGCCAGCGGTCGCCGGAGCAGCCGTTTGTGTTCCTGTCTTTTTCCTCGGGAAAGCAGTTTCCGGCCGGCCGGTCGGCTTCCTGGCTGCGGCCATCCTGGCTGTCTCTCCCGGGCACTTTCTGGGGCGCTCGATGTTAGGTTTTGCGGACCACCATGTGCTGGAGACTCTATTCAGCTCGCTGGTCCTGCTGTTCCTGATACTGGCGCTGAAATCGTTCCCGCCCGGGACGGCAAACGGGACAGCTGTGAATTTGAGAAAGTTGAGAGGACCACTGTTGTGGGGGCTGGCAGCCGGATTGTGGCTGGGTTGCTACCTTTTCTCCTGGTCCGCCGGCGCGGTCCTCGTCCTCGTCATTGGCGCCTCGAAGATGATCCTGCTGGTGAACGATCACCTCAGAGGCCAGTTCCCAAGACACGTCCTGCCGGGGATCGAGATTTGCCTGGTTGGACTCTTGATGATGATTCCATTTCTGATGTTGGGACCGATGAGGCTGCTGGAGTTTCACCTGACAACCCTGCTGCTGACCGCTGTACTGCTGGCCGCCGGCCTCGGCTTGTCCGTTTGTTCTTCCAGGAGTCGCCTCCACCGCCTGTGGCTTCCGCTGGTACTGATGCTGATCCTCCTATTCTTGTTAGCTACCATCCAATGGTTCCCTGCTCTGGCGCGGGGCCTCCGGCTTTTCGGCAACCCCTTGGGAGCTCATAACGGTGTCTTAGCCACCACCGAAAACAGTCCCCTCTGGCACCTCCAGGGGCGATTGATCTGGGACCTGTTCACTTCGTCGTGGGTGCTGGCTCCCGCAGGCCTGATTTGGCTGGGTTGGGAGGGGTTGCGCAGGGATGAACCGGAAAAGTTGCTCTTCTTCGTCTGGAGTTTCCTGATTTTGCTCTTGACTCTGGGAAAGAACCGTTTTGCCTATTGTCTGGCGGTCAATTTTGCTGTCTTTTGCGCCTATTTCGTCTTTCAGGTCCTGAGACACTTTGCTTCCAGCAGGCGGGGGCCGAGGCCCGGGTGGATCCGTTTTCTCCTGGCCACGGTGCTTGTGGGAGTCGCTTTGCTTCCAAATGTCAGCCCGGCACTGCGGGTAGCCGGCCAGTACACTGGCCCCAGTTCCGATTGGTACAGCACCCTGCAGTGGATGAGAGACTCCACTCCGGCGCCCTTCACGATCCCGGGTCACTTCGATTCCTATTATCCGCGCCCTCAGAGCCGGGAGTACGAGTATCCCGGTACCGCTTACGGGGTCATGAACTGGTGGAATAATGGTTACTGGATATTGAAGATTGCTCGGCGTATACCGATCACCAACCCTACTCAGCGCCGGGGTCGCAGGGCCGCCACCTACTTCAGGGCTCAGGATGAAGGTTCGGCCGTTCAAGTCCTCCGGCGGACGGGAGGCCGGTTTATTTTGATCGACCGGGACCTGGCCTTGAACCAGCAGCATCCGGTCTGGGAGGCAGGGTCAGGCAGGTATTTCGACACCTACTTCCAGACAACCGAGGCGGGCGGCTTACGCCCGCTCACGCTTTTCTACCCGGAGTACTACCGCTCGATGGCGACTCGTCTTTATGTGTTCAAGGGAAAGGCAGTTCAACCCTGGAATTCCACCTGGGTCGTCCGCTATGACCATGTTCGCCGCCTGGAAAGCGGGACCGTGCTGAAGAGAATCCGGGAGTTGAAGCGCTTTACTTCCTATTCTGAAGCTGAATCCTTTCTGCGCAGCCAGCCTGGAGGGAATCATCGCATCGTCGGGCAGGATCCTTTCAAGAGCTGTGTGCCTTTGAGAAAACTCCGCAATCACAAACTGATCTACCAGTCGCCTTCACAAACCAGGTTGCCGAATGGAAAAGTGGGGGCGGAGGTGGAACTCTTTGAGTTCACCGGCTGGCAGCCGCTGAGGCGGGAGCAGTCGTAAGGCGCAGAAACCCCTACTCCTAGTGATAATATTTAGTCTGGGGCAATCTCCGAATAGATTCTAGTAACATAAGTCCAATGGGAAACCGAACCTCTCACCCACTACCCCGAGTTGCCGTTGTCGGATGCTGGTACTGGGGAAAGAACCTGATCCGGAACTTTGCCGACCTGGGTGCTCTCCATCAGATCTGTGACATTGACTCCGAGCGCCTGGCTGAGCCGCTGGCCAGACATCAGGTCTCATTCACCAATTCCTACCAGTCGATCCTGGAAGGGGAGGCGGTTCAAGCGGTTGTGATTGCCACTCCCGCCGCCGATCACTACCGCCACGCTCGAGCTGCTTTACTGGCGAATAAGGACGTATTCGTTGAAAAGCCGCTGGCTTTGACCTGCCAGGAAGGGGGCGAACTGGTGGAGATGGCCAGGGACCGGGGCCGCATTCTGATGGTCGGCCATGTTCTCGAGTACCATCCGGCCGTGACTCGACTGCTCCAGCTGGTGGCGGAAGGAGAACTGGGAATTCTGCGCTACATCTATTCTCACCGCTTGAGCCTGGGAAAAATCCGCTGCGAAGAGAACATCCTGTGGAGCTTTGCTCCCCATGACATCGCCGTCATTTTACGCATGATCGGGAAGCTTCCCCTGGAAGTCTGCGCCTGCGGCGGCAGTTACATCCAGCCCGATATTGCCGACGTGACCGTCACTCACCTGCTTTTCGACAACAGCGTTCGCGCCCACATCCACGTTTCCTGGCTGCATCCCTTCAAAGAGCAGCGGCTGGTCGTGATCGGCTCCCGAAAAATGGCCTCCTTCGATGATGTGGGCAAGCGCTTGATCCTGTATGACCAGCGAGTGGAAATCGGCGCCGGCGGTCCGGTGCCCATCAAAGGTGACGGTCAGGAGGTTCCCTTTTCTCAAGAGGAGCCGCTGCGCCTGGAGTGCGCGGCCTTTCTGGAAGCCGTCCAGAGCCGCCGTCCCCCCAGGACCGACGGAGCCAGCGGAGAGCGGGTCCTGGCAGTGCTGCAGGCCGCGCAGCAGTCACTGAGCAGGCACGGCCAGCCGGTGGCGTTGCCCCTTGAAAATCAGGTGGTGGCTTGAACGCCGGCCGGAATTCTCCCTCGGACTCGTCCAACCGACCCTACTTTGTCCACTCCAGCGCCTTTGTGGACGAACCCTGCCGGATTGGCAAGGACACCAGAATCTGGCATTTCTGCCACATTATGAAGGATGCGACCATCGGACGTGACTGCATACTCGGTCAGAATGTGTTTGTCGCCAGCCATGTCGTGATCGGCAACAATGTCAAGATCCAGAACAATGTCTCCCTCTATACGGGAGTCGAGTTGGAGGACGATGTGTTCTGCGGGCCCTCCTGTGTGTTTACCAATGTCGTCAATCCCCGCTCCCAGATCGTGCGGCGAGATCGGTATCAGCAGACCCTGGTTCGAAGCGGTGCTACCATCGGCGCCAACGCCACTCTTCTTTGTGGTGCCACCATCGGCCGCTACGCGTTTGTGGGGGCGGGTGCGGTGATCCGCGGCGATGTCCCGGACTACGCCCTGATGCTGGGAGTGCCTGCCCGCCAGAGGGGCTGGATGAGCCGCCACGGTCACAGGCTGTCGATCAAAAACGAGGAGGGAGTGTTGATCTGCCCCGAGTCGGAGTGGCGATACCAGGAGGTTGAGGAGGGTGTATTGCGGTGTCTGGATTGGGCGGAGGATCAACCGCTCCCATGAAAGTGCCCCTGCTCGACCTGAAGGCCCAGTACCGGAGTATCCAGGACGAGGTCCAAGAAGCCCTCCACAAGGTCCTGGAATCCCAGCGCTTCGTGCTGGGGCCTGAAGTCGAAGCGCTGGAGGAAGAAGTCGCTGCCTACTGCCAGTGCGCCTACGGTGTGGGCGTCTCCTCGGGGACGGATGCACTGCTGGTGTCCCTGATGGCACTCGGGATCGGGCCGGGCGATGAAATCGTCACCTCACCTTACACTTTTTTCGCCACAGCCGGAGCCATCTCTCGGTTGGGGGCCAGGCCCGTCTTCGTTGACATCGATCCGGCCACCTACAATATCGACCCGGCTCAGATTGAGGCGGCCCTCAGCGAAAGCACCCGGGCCATCATTCCTGTCCACCTGTTTGGCCAGATGGCGGACATGGACCCCATCCTGAAGATCGCCGCCGCTCACGAATTGGTGGTCATCGAGGACGCAGCTCAGGCGATCGGTGCCGAATACCGGGGACGGCGGGCGGGCTCGCTCGGGCAGCTGGGATGTTTCAGCTTCTTCCCTTCCAAGAATCTGGGTGGGATGGGAGACGGAGGCCTGGTGACTACCAGCGATCCCCAATTGGCCGACCGGCTCCGCCTGCTGCGCAACCACGGCTACAGCCCCAAATATTACAGTAAGGTTGTGGGAGGGAACTTTCGGCTCGACGCCATTCAGGCCGCCGTTCTGCGGGTCAAGCTGAAGCATCTTCCGGCCTGGACCGAGCGGCGCCGGGAAAACGCCCGCATCTACCGGGAACTGTTTGAGGGGGCAGGGGAGTCACCCGGTGAAAGGGGTATCGGAGTCCCCGTCGAACTGCCGGAGTGCCACCATGTCTACAATCAGTTCGTCATTCAGGTCGAGCGGCGCGATGGGCTGCTCAGGCAGCTGCAGAAAGCCGGGATCGGCTGCGAGGTCTACTACCCCCTTGCTCTTCATCTGCAGGAGTGCTTCGCCGCTCTGGGGCATGCGGCAGGCGACTTTCCCGCCAGCGAGCGGGCGGCTGCCCGCTCGCTCGCCATCCCCATTTATCCCGAATTGTCAAGCCAGCAGATCGGCGCCGTTGCTGACCAAGTGATTCGCCATCCAACAGCCAAATGAGAGGTTACCATGTGACCAATGAAGGCTTTTTTGCTTTTTGCCGTTGCACTCATCACTTCATTTCTTCTCGCCACCTTCTTGACGAACCCCTCGGCGCAGGACATTAGGGATGAATACGCGCCTAACCAACTGGTGGTCAAGTTCAGATCGGATCTCTCAGCGGACAGGAAGAATACAATACTTAGTCGCTTCAACCCGACTGATATCCGACACCTCAAATATGCGACAAGAGCGGCGGTCCTTACCTTCTCATCGGATCGTGATCTGGATGGCATCCTTAGCAACCTTTCAGATGTCCCAGATCTTCTGATAGCCGCGCGCAACGCTAGGGTTTACCTTTCCACAACCCCGAATGATACCTATTTTTCGAGCCAATGGCACTTGGATGACGGAGATGACGTTGACATTGACGCGCCCGCAGCATGGGATCGTTCGACCGGTAGCTCCTCGGTTACGGTTGCCGTAATAGATACTGGCGTAGAAGACGATCACGAAGATCTCGCTGATAATCTGCTGACGGGATACAACGTAATCGATTTGAGCAGTGACGTAGAAGACACCTCGCCCCACAGCCACGGCACAGCTGTTACGGGGATTATTGCGGCCATTGGAAACAATGGCAAAGGCGTCGCTGGCGTGACTTGGAATACGAAGATCCTCCCCATCAAGTGGCTACACTACACCTGTAATCCAGGCTGTACTAGCACAGGGGGGGGCTTTGATGGGCATGTTGCCGATGCTGTCGCGTACGCGGTGGATAACGGAGCGGACATCGTCAACATGAGTCTCAACGGCCAGTCCATGCCATTGACAAAGAGCGAGATCGAAGATGCCCAGAGCGAGGACATTCTCTTTGTTTGTTCTGCCGGGAATGCTGGCAGTTATTCCTCGTCAGGTATCAATACTGATACCGCATCCAGTGGAACTATAGCTCCTTGCCACTGGGATGAGCCGAATATAATATGTGTTGCCGCAGTAGATGAAGACGGGGACAAAGCTGGGTTCTCGAATTACGGCGTGAAAACGGTACACTTGGGAGCTCCCGGAACATCCATATTCTCGACAGTTAAGAACGACGGATACGACGAGCCGGGACCCGCAGGCGGGGAATACACCAGATGGCACCGGCACGTCCTATGCCGCCCCCATAGTCTCGGGAATTGCAGCACTCATGAAGGCAGAAAACTCAAGCTACACGATGATGCAGATCAAAGAGTTCTTGTTGCTAGCCGCACAGCCCACGTCAACAGGCGATCTGGAAGGCATCACGCATACCGGAGCAATGGCGAACGCAGACACCGCTGTAAAGGCCTTGGGAGACAGCTTTGATGATGGTGAGGCTGGCGAAGATTTCTTCTCGAACAATGAGCCGACTGGAGGGCGGTGGGCAGTTGCTCAGAATGGTGACGCAAGGTGTGACCCCAGTGTGGAGGTCGTCTCCGGTACCAATGACCAAACTGTTGAGATGAAGTATGCCAAGGCGGTCGGCCAGGGTGGATCGTACTGGACACTTGCAGCCTACGAGGATTCATACCCTCCAGAATACTTTGCCCAGGTCATGGTTCTTCGCGTTACGACTAGTGACGGTAGTGGCTTCGCCGATGACAAGGGGAGAGTCGCGGTAGGCTTCGTGGAAGAAGACACTACATCCACCGAGACCTGCAGCCAAACTTCCGATAGCTATACGGAAATGGATTTCGGTGGATCCTCGCTAGCAGGCATCGAGTTGGATGGCTCCGGCACTGCCACCGCTTTCCTGTTCTTTCATTATCCTGAAGGTGGCGGTTACACCTACGACGAAAACTATTACGACGGAAGTGGCGAACCCTTCAGTGTTTCCAGCTACACCAAGCTTTCGATTGTCATTCTGTATGGGTCCTCGTCAATGACGCTCCGTGTGGCGGACTCGACTACAGGTAGTACTCTTTTCGAGAAAACCGGCATCTCCTATCCGACGACGTGGTGGCCTGGACGGTATGATTTCAAGCCTGTATTTTCCTATTACGGAGTCGATACTGGAGATTCTTCGGAGTACACACTCGATGCTAGAGCATTTCTGTCCGTCCGCTGATCACTCTTTCTTGTTACAGAGTCGAGATGAGAAGTTGGCAAGCGGGGCACGTGGAGGAGGGGCCGGCGCCAGCATTTACAATGTCGTCTCACCCTGTGTGTGAATCGAATATCCGCGTAACCGTTAGGATGTATGATCCTCCTCGGAGATAAGAAAAGTGAGAAGAATCTGGAGTTTTCTTCCCGAGGGATGTATCATTTATGGGGAGGGAGTGGTTTCCGAGAGGAGGTAACTGCCGCCGTGAAAAAATACAATTTACACTGCATTCTTCTCATTGGATTCTTTCTAGCAGGAGGCTCTTCTGTTCCCGCACAATCGGTCGAAGATTATACGTACCTTCCGATCGTAGCCCATCTATCCGTTTCGGAAGATCTCTACTTCTCAACCGCCTTCTCCTTTCTGAATTCGACAGATGCGATCGTCCAAGGAACCATTGAGGTACGCGGTTCAGATGGTAGTGAGATAGTTAATTTGCTGTCTCCATGTGGAATTGTGAGCATAGAACCGCCCGTCGTCACCGGACCGCACCCTGTCTCAATGCCTCCTCGGAACGGAACCAGAACTTCTATGACAGTGGGCACACTCGAAACTGATCCTTCTCCCCACAACATAAACGGCTGGGGCAGAGCGAAATTCGATGATCTTGGAGATGTGCAGGTGTTCGCGGAGATTGCTCTAATCAGGGGACAGCGAATGAATTGCGATTCGCTCACCAATCATTCGTCCGATGAAATCCTGGATATTTTGGCCTTGCCGGCTGTCAGAGCAACCACGAGCTCCAGACTTAGCGTGTCCCCGGTCTCCCGAAGGATCGCCTCAAAGGTCTCCTGCCAGGGCTTCTGAAAACGATGGTACCGGCACACGGAGCCGTCTTTGCTCAACCCGATTCCCACCGTCCAGTCCTGGCTCTTGGCCAAATCCCAGCCCCAGGCCACGGGGTCTCCACTCGCTATCTCGGACTCGGTGCAGGCGCGAATGGCTTCGATCCCGAAGGGGTTGCCTTCATCGTCGGTAGCCTCTGCCAGGTAGAGTTCCCTGAAAACAGAATCGGGCAGTTGCCGCTGGGCATCTTCGATCTCATCCTGGACCAGCACTCCCGCTGCAATCGCGTCGTGGGCCGTGATCCGATGGTAAGGCCATATCCGCCTCTCCGGCTTCCGCTCACCTTGCCAGCCGGTAAAACCAGTTCTTGCGGCCCCTCACATTGCCGATGCAACGCACCGGCCCGCGTGTCGCCGTCAGCGTGGACCGGACCGCATGCCAGGCTTCTTCCCTCATGCGGCTAGCCTCGTCCAACACGGAGGCGTACACGTCCTCTCCGTACAGGTTGTCCGGCTTCTCGCCCGACTTGAACCAGATCGTCGCCCCGTTGGGCAGACCGATACTCAGCTCCGTGTCGTTGGCCTGGTAGATCTCTGGGGGCAGGCCCCACTTTAAGCGGCGATAGGCGACCTTGCTTTGAGAGTAACTGGGGGACACCCACCAGTAGTGACTCCCAGGTGTGCCTCCCATCGCTTGCTCCGCCAGCCACACCATTGCTCCCACCGTCTTGCCCGATTTCGTGGAGGCCTCGATGAGGCCGTATCGTGCCGGGTCGAATAGAGCCTGCTGCTGTTTTTCGTACATCCAAGGACGGGTGTACTCAAACGTCCGAGGAGCCGTTGCCGTTGCCATGAATCTTGATTGTGAAATGAATCGGTTGCTGGCCCAGGTCGATCTTCTGCTCGTCCCTCCAGCCGAAGTTGTTCTTCAGATTGAAGATCACGCCAGGCGTACTGAAAGCCTTGTCCATCAGGCGTTCCTCCAGTTGTGCCTCGATCCTCAACTTGGCTTTTTTTATAGTGTTGGAAAATTCGGGCTGCTGGGCATACTCAATTAGCGCCTTACGGTCTAGGCCAAGTGCTAGAGCCAACCCACACAGACCGTGTAGGGTTTCCCCTTCCGGTCCCGCTCCTTGAGGTAGGCGGTGATCTTCTTTCGAAGTTCGGTGGCGGTGGCGAACTTGCGAGGCCTCCCGCGCTTCTTCGTATTCTGGCTCATGCTTTTAAGTTCAATTTGTTGTTATAAAAAACTTGACAATCCATCACATTGTAGTTATAATAAAACATGGCCAGTCTGGAATACGAATGGGACGAAGCAAAGCGGGAATCTAACATTGCTAAGCACGGCGTCGATTTCGTGTCGATCAGTGATTTTGATTGGGAAAATGCGTCGATCATCGTAGACAGCCGCCACGGCGAGCCACGCTTGATTGCAATTGGTCCCATTCACAAGTGCCTGCACGTTGTTGTCTTCACTGCGCGCAGCGGCAGGATTCGAATCATTAGCCTGCGCAAGGCCAATCGACGAGAGGAAAAGAACTATGCCCAAGAACAGGAATGATGACTTGACCAAGTTGACATTCGACCAGATCGCTGAGAAGTATGGCGAAGAAGCAGCGATCAAAGCCGGTATTGCCGCCGACAAGGACACACGGGAAGTTACCAAAGAGGACTTCGCACAGATGCGTCCTGCAAGCGAGGCCGTACCACACATCGTTGAGAGGTATCGCCGCACGCGCGGCAAACAGAAAGCGCCAACGAAGAAGCAGGTGACCATTCGGCTTGACGCCGACGTGGTTGCACATTTTCGAAGCGACGGCGAAGGATGGCAGACACGGCTTAACAAAACCTTGCGCAAAGCTGTGTTTGGATCGACTACAGGCTCGTAAGTCATCTCACCATTGCCTGAACGTTGCGGAGTTCGACGATGCGATTACGCATTGCAGTTTTCACCGATGCTTGGTCCCCGGAGGCGAGAGCGCCCGGTCGCCGAACCACCACAGAGCGGCAGTGGAGGCGGCAAACACGACCGAGTAGACGATGTAGGACAGCAAGCCCACCACCGCCTCGGAAGAGAGAAAATTCAGAACGGTTTTCCTCTCCCCGCAACATGCCGGTCAAACTGATCCAAATCCAAAGGACCAAGCCAGCCAGGACCAGGGTGAGCATCGGTCTCCACAGACTGCGCACATTGAGCACCCATACAGACAATCGCTCGGACCCCACTACGGACTGGTCCATCCGCATCGACTGACGAAGCGCCGACCAAGATCCCGCCTCCCGGACGATCTGAAGCTCGGATTCGGTCTCGCTGGCGCGGGCTTGGGATTGCAACTCCAGCAGCTCTTTCTCATGCTTCCAGACTTTCTCTTGCCACCCCTGTCGTTGGCGCTCCTGCAGAAACTTCGAGCCGATGCCCAACAACGCCCCCAGAAATCCACCGCCAGCCAATCCCGTAACCGCCGACCCTAAAGCGCCTAGGAAATCCATTGCTCTTTGCTCCTTTCACCCCCGAACCACAAGGCATAGCCAGGACGGGTGTCCACGTGCAAAAACGTCTGGTACTTGCCCATGCCGGTGAACCCCACCTCGGCGGCGGCATCGGCTAGTTCGTAGCGGTTCAGGTTCCCCAGCTGGATGTCGAAGGCATCCCCGACCTTGTGACGCGACAGCGGAGCTCCGCCGACACGTGCATTGTGGATCGGGTCCCGGTAACCGGACGTGATGATCAGGGGCTTACCGATGAGTGCTCGAAGCCGCTCCAGTAGGTCACCAGCATCCAAGACCGTACACACCGACCCATCCCCACGGCTGGCGAGTTCCTGGGACTTGAAGTGTTCCCAGGGCCAATCGCACAGGTCGATCTCCCGCCAGTGCGAGGCGGCGATCACGGGGACTGGGTTCACGTCAACAGCCAGCCCAACAGGAAGCCGATGGCCAGGGTCCAGGTCGCACACGCCCATTTGCGGGCCCGGAAATCTCCTGGCTCCAGAAGCAGCGACTTTTCATAAAATCGAGTTACAGGTCTCATCTCTCCCTCCCTTGCTCGTGAAGCATCAATTCCTTGATGGTTTCCAGGTTCTCGTCAATCCGCCGGATCACGGCCTCGAACTCCCGTCGCTCGATGTAGTCTCCCTGCGTGAAGGACCAGACGATCCCCGCGAAAAAGACCACCGTCAGGATGAAAGCCACCACCGACCAGTTCTTTCGCAGCTGCGCGAGTCCGTTTCCGTTCGTCATCGGGACTCCATGACGGCCTGGGCTGACTTCTCCCCACGGATGGGGTTCTCCTCCAGGTACCGGTTCTTGTAGGCCTGAAACTCCCGCTCGGCCATATCCAGTTCCGTGCGGGGAGGGCGGCAGCGAAGACCGGAGGAAAAGCTCGTCTGGCCTCCCCACCTGGGACGCTCGATGCCGGGGATTCTTCGGCCTGAGAGATAGCGCTGTTCCTCCCGGACTCCCGACACACCTCCTCCTGCCGCTTAAGGCAGCTTCGGTGCTTACGGTGTTGTCGAGGCACAGTTCGGCTGGATCGTTGGTCCCGCAATGCGCCAGATATGGCGGGGGCCCTTAGTTTTCAGTTGGCCGCGTTTGGTTTTGAAGACACAACCACGGCCAGGATGACCGCGGCGGGTAGGTAGGTGGTTGCCGGTGGGTCGCTAAAGAACTTAGCATGGTTTGGTGACAGATTTCAACGGTCGGCGTAAATTCGCCTCAACCTGCACCACTTTGACCTGTCCATCGACACAGTGCAGGATGATCTGACGGACTCCTTCTAGCTTACCTTCTTTCCTCATCGTCTGAATCTCCTTGGCTGCCGCCAGGATGTCCGGGTCCACGTCTCTGATCATCTTTTCCTCCAATATACCAGTGAAGGGGCGCGTTCTCGGTTGTAAACCGCGCTTGGTCAGGGTTAACCCCTAGCTCATGTGGCCGCTCCCTTTCTTCTTCGGAATAAACGCAAATCTGGAGAATCCAACGAGTAAGCCAAGACCCTATCTCCACCACACCCAGGGCATCGGACCTTATGCACCCGAAACGTCCGGCGAAACCGGAAGATATTGTCATTGCACCAACGAGTACCGCACCTTGAACATCGAAACACCATTCCCTCCTTTCCACGGCCTCGAAACAACCCAGTGCCCAGAAAGTCGGCAATCCACCGCATCATCAGTCGCACTCCTCACCCGTCGCCCTGGCGATGGCGTCATCGACCTTCAGGATTTCCGTATCGACAACTAAGGCGTGTTTGTGACTGACGTGCTTCTGGCAATATTTCAATGCCTTCCTGGTTTGCTCCAACGCCTCTAGCATCTCCGGAGCAGCGGCGATCAGGCGGGCGTTGGCAACTACAGGTTGCAAATAGCCCGAGACACGGCAAATGGGTTCCGTGTGATGCGGCGACCCGATAGTGAGGCCAGGCGCAGCCTCTAATTTCCCTTGGATTGGCGTCCAAGCGATTGTTTCATCGTCGGATAGGCTGGCCATCGGACCCCACGGCCCTGGCGTGTGCTTGCTCAAAACGGCACCTCCTCCTCGTCCTCCGGGACTGCGGAAGCTGCAGGCTTGATCTTCCGAAGCGTGCACTTGCAGGCCTTGACCGCTTCGTAGGTCTCGCCCTTCTTTAGCGGGTGGTGCAGGGTCACGAGAACCCAGGTCGTGTATTGGCACTGGGGACAACCCTGCCGAGTTTTCGTCTTCCCGGGGGTCCGGACCAGGAAGTCCTCGGATGCTTTCCGAATGTGGGCGACATTGGGCAAGAAGAGGCACATCTCGAGCGTTCTCCGGTAGATCTTCTCGAGGGATTCCTGGGGGAACCTTCTCAGGTATCGGAGCATCTCCTCCGTTAGCTCCGGGTTCATGTCCCTGCCGTAGTAGGCCTCTAGTTTCCGGCAAAATTGCATCGGGATCATGGCTCTGACTCCTGGGACACTTTCTTGGAAATTTCCTCCCACTTCCGCTTTCGCTTTTCCTCCACCGATGGGACGATTTCATCCTCCCATCGCTCCTGGTTCAACCACGTTGCGGGGTTGGGGATGTACTGTTGGCCATCGTTGCCCTGAAAATGCCCCTTGCCCACCTGCGCCTGGATGGCCTCGACGATGGTTTCTGCGAGTTGCGTCCCCGGTCGGCGCTTCTTCCACGCCTTTCGTGCGGCCTGCTTGCCGACTTTTCGCGGGTACTCCCTCCAGAATTCGTCAAAGCCGTTTGGCTCAGAGCATCCGTCACCGTGAGGTGACGAAGAGGCGCTGTCGAGCGCCGATATCCCCCTTTCTTTTTGGGGTCCCGTAAGGGACCCTTTTTCTTTCTCTTGTTCCCTCTCCTGTTCCTGTTCCTGTTCCGGAGTGGGAAACTCAGAACCCCCTTCGAACCCCCTTCGATACCCCTTCGAACCCCCTTGTTTTTGTCCAAAAGTTCGCTTATTTCAGGGTAGATGCTCAAAAATTTGCTGACCAAAGAAGATTTATGCAGATTGTTGAGTTGTTTGGCAGCAGATTGGTCGTGATTCTTGCCCCGACCTTGGTATCGGAACATGCTTCGGACAAAAACAACCTCATTTGGGGGGTCATACCAGACGAAAAACCTCTTCGATAGGGTTTCGATACCCTTTTCAAGGGCCTTTCCTTTAAGTCCGGTTTCGTGCTCGATCATCACCCGAGGCAAGTAGTAAATTCCCGAGACATGCGCATGCGGGTTACTGACGAAATATAGAAACAGGTACCGCTCCGTGCCTGAAAGGGTGCGAATATCCGGGTCCGTCCAGAATGAAGCGTCAATCGTCCGATACATCTCCACTCTCCTGGTTACTCCAACCCGGCACCCCGTCCACAACGTTTACCCGGCGAAACATTAGGGATGACAGGGGGCTGCCTTTGCGAAGCAGGAATCCCGTTTGCTTGCGGGACTTGGTCTTTGAATCCCGCTTTTTGTGTTTGGGCATCACTTCAAAGCCGATACAATCTCTTTGGTCTGTGCGGCCAGGTCTTCCTTGGTTGCGAGGTTACCGATGGCCCCAGTGATGGACTCCCCGGCCTTCTGAGTCTTGTACTGAGCCTCCAGGTCGAGAGCAGTTTGAAGCTGATCGTCAGTCCATTCTCGCATCGGATCAAACTCGGCGGGGCGCCCCTGTCCAGGTGCGTAGGCAAGAGTGACAACCATATCCAGTTGGGTAGGAAACTGATGCTCGCCGTTGACTTGGTCCAACGCCCAGTCGAAGGCGTTCCCCATCCACTTCTCGCCGTTCACTCTCTCCAAGTCGATGACGAACGTCCGGGCGGCAAGGTCGGATGACCACCAAGGATTCCCCCAGGAGTATTCTCGCTCCTCTACCAGGCCGGGGTTTTCGTTCCAAGCTTTGTGTCCACTGGTCGGACCCTGGAATCTGTCAGTGGTTCCCATGGCTTCCTCGGTCTGCGTCCCGGTCCACCATTTCACAGCGTCCATGTCCGTGTACATCGTCTCCACATCGGCAGGGATTGGAACGACTCCATCAACTGGATCGTGGAAGAACTCATTGGCTGGAGTCTCAGAAACAGTGCCTTCTGGTCCGGACGACGGATCGTGCTTCACCATCCGATTCCCGAACATCGCCGCGCCGTTACCCAAGCAAACCCAGATCGCTTTCTCCGGGCCGTCTTGCTCGGACTTCACTTGGAGCCTCAGCAATCCCTGCTTCCCGAGATCTCTGATCTCAGCAGGCGTCACCGGCAGCGTACCTGCAGAATCGATCTGCATTACAGGGATCAGCTTCCACTCCCCATCGATCTTTCGCCTCATATCTATGAACCCGGAGATCTGCTGTACGTAGAGATCGATCTCCCCATTCCATGCCC
Source organism: Acidobacteriota bacterium (assembly GCA_965248635.1). Classification (GTDB taxonomy): domain Bacteria; phylum Acidobacteriota; class UBA6911; order RPQK01; family CBDAPI01; genus CBDAPI01. The sequence goes on from OZ252114.1 coordinate 4,611,250, forward strand.
ACGGCTGTCCGTACCAAGGGCAGGTTCCCACCAGTTGCTCAAAAGCCTTGTCTGTACGGCTGTCAAATACTTGCTCGCTCATTTTTTTTACTCCTTTTGGTTCTTACATCTTGGTTTTGGGTGATGGGGTCGCCACTAGGAGAAAAACACCGGCTCTCCATGCGGGCTGCTGGTCAAGTCGGCTGGGCAAGTTTTTCCTCCCGGTGGCGTTACGTGAGCTCTTCACCTGTCGAGTCGCCGCTCGAAACGTTTCATGCCTATATTCCTTCCTGGGGTCGAAAACCTGTTGCCTATTTGTTGCCTGGTCAGAACGTCAATCAATGGGAATCAATGACCTTTCAGGTTCGGCGAAGAACCCGGTAAAACCTTTGTAATGTTATTCTTTGGTAGCCGAGTGGCTTGCATTAGGAAGGATTCGAAGTCCGGCGCTCTATCCAGCTGAGCTACGGGCGCGCAAAGGGTTTGTGCAGTTTACCTTGTTTTTGTGTGTGATTCTGTGTGTGGCTTTGTCTAGCTTGCGAGAAGGTGTTCATGGCTTCTCGTTGAGCATCGCCGACAGCATGGAGGTAGATGTCTGTTGTTGTTCGCTGCCTGTGTTCGACGATCCGCTCGATCGAGCCTTTGGGCTCTCGCCAGCTTTTTCGTTCTGAACCAGGCCTCGGTGTACCGTTGCTTGTTTTGGATGAAGTCGTATCTCTACCCCTTTCCTGTGATGAAATAAACGCTCATAGAGTTCCTCTTTTTCTGGAAAGAAGAGAGAACTCCCGAGCTTCACGCCGCCCAATGCCCGTGCATTCCTGAGACCCCAACTGAGGCTTTTTCGCAGGAAATGAGCGACCTCTTCAGGGGTCATTATGTCGTTTCCCTCCGTCCTGTCAAATCGCATTTTGGGAGCGTGCGAGCGTAACGGGTTGACCAATTATCTTTCTTTAACCGAGGAGTGCTTTGCTGATCGTGCCGAGTACGTAGCGCATGTCGCGCGCGCCTTGCCGGACGGCGCCTTTGGACCATGAGAGCGACTTGGCTCGACAGCGCTTCTTCAACCTTGTGTGCCGTCTGTCAGGCCGAGGCCAGCACCAAGGTTCTGGATGTGTGCCGACTCTCCGGGGGTTGAGTTCGAGCCGTCCGGCCACTACTTTACATAATGCAGGTTCAGATAGGCGATGATCTGCTCGAGTTCATCCTCCGAGGCGAACATCCCATTTTCTACCATTCGGCTGCCCATCGACCCCACCTCCTCTACCGTTCGGGGAGGGCTCTCGTCGACTCGGTCACGGTCGTGACAGAGCGCGCAGTTGATTTCAAATGTGCGCCGCATCTGCTCTGAATCGAAGCGTTGTTTCTGCAGGGCTGCCCCGGCCGAGGCGGAGGCTGCTGCCTGTTGAGAAGAGATGAAACTGAGCTCATCGCGACGTTTGTCGGCACTGGACCGCTGCAGTTCGGGCGAGATTGCGATCAGATAGCTGGTCACCGCCCACTGTTGGTTTTCGGCGATGGGGTCGAGCACGACCGAGCGGTCGGCCATCCGTCGCACCGTTTCCCGCCAGCCCTTGGGCGTCTTTGGCTTGAGCAGGATAGTCCGCAGGTCATGGCACTGGACGCACTCCCGCAGCAGGACTCGCCGACCCGCCAGTAGCGTCGGGCTCGAGGCCAGCTCGTCGACTGACACACTGTCGGGAGGCTCGGTCAGGGTCAGCAGCCGCTCCACCCGCTCCAGGCAGCACCCACAACCCAGCACTTAGCACTTAGAACCCAGAACCCAAGATTCAGTGAATCGTGCTTTGCCCGGGAGCCGGCATGTCGGCCGTGATGATGTTGCGGTTGATGTAGTTGTCGAGATTGATCACGTAGGTGTCCGGAGACTCGAGTAACACGGGGGAATGGGTGGCTGCGATGATCCGGAACCCCTTTTGGTCCACCAGCTCCATCAGCATCTTCAGGATGCGCCGTTGATTCGAGGCGGAAAGAGCCATTTCGGGCTCGTCCAGGAGCAGGATGGTTCCATCGGGCAGGCTGGGGAAGGACTGCTGGAAGAGACTCAGCATGATCTGACCGTGGCTGGCCGTTTCCAGAAACTCGCGCATCTCAAGGTTGTCCTCGAAAAATTCGAGCTGTTTGCGCGGGTTGTGCTGTTCAGCATCAAAAAGAAAAACCTGGCCCAGGTCGTTTGGTCTTTGCAGAACTCGGTAGGAAAAATGGTCCACTTCCTCTTGGCGAAAGGAATAGTAGAGGGAGTGGAGAAGGGTCGATTTCCCGGAGCCGTTTTCGCCCGAAAGCATGATCAGGGGGTGAGACAGGTCGATCACCATGGGCATATGGAAGTTCAAATTCATGAAGATCGGGTGGGCCAGTATCTTGAGAACCATGGTTTCGTCTCCGGGACGTGCAACGTGATATTGTCCCGATCTGGTGCCGCCGGTGTCAATGCTGGAATGTGGGAGGACTCTCCGTGGTCCGAACTCTCCTGCCGATCACCCTGCGGTCACTCCTCCGACGAGGACCCGTTCATGATTTCTACAAGATGCTCCATCCCCAGGGCAGAACGCTTCGATGCGTCGAGGTCCACTTGCAGGATGGCACCATCGGCGCCCACCTCACGACAGGCCTCCAGCAGGGGATGAATCCGGTGGGCGCGGGTCACGCACTGGGTGGGGTCGACCATGATTGGCAGATGGGTCCTGTCCTTGAGGGCCATGATGGCTCCCAGGTCGAGGGTGGTTCGAGAGACGCTTTCAAAGGTTCGAATCCCACACTCGCAAAGAACGACGTCTTGATTGCCCCGTTTCAGGATTGTCTCCGCCGAAACCATCAGTTCTCTCAAGGTCGAGCTGATGCCCCGCTTCAAAATAACGGGTACGGAGACGCGCCCGACCTCTTCCAGCAGGCTGGTGTTCTGCATATTCTGAGAAGAGATTACGAACAGATCCACGAATAAAGAGAGAGGCCCCACCTGTTCCGGAGCCTGGGCCAGGGAGGCTGTGGGCAGTTGATGCTCACTCGCCACATTCTTGAACTGGCGGAACTGTTCCAGGTCGAATCGCCCCGAACCGGGTTCCTGAATGGCCAGGAGGAGCGCGTTTCCCCGGGCTCGAGCCAGCCGGGCCACCTGCTCTATCGTCTCCGCTGCTGTCGTTAAGCCCAAACCGACGATCAAGACGAACTCCTCACTGCCCAGGAGAACCTTACCCAGCGAGATCTGTTTGGTTTCCCGGGGCCGGGAAGGCTGGACATCCGGAGCGGGAGTCTCGACCCGATGAACGAACGAGAGGCCGGCTGATTCGGCCGGGGTCACCTGGTGACCGGAGATTTCGGCACGAGAGGTTGTGGCCAGTTCTCCGCTGGGGAAGCACCCCAGCACTCGCAGCAGTCTGGCCCGGGAGCGGACATCGTCGAGAGCCCGGATCACCCGCTCTTCTTCGACGTTGCCCTCCATCTCCAGATGGAATTGATACTGCCAGGGTGTACCCTTTTGCGGCCTTGACTCCAGCTTGGTCAGGTTCACTCTGTGAGCGGCCAGCGCAGCCAGGGCGGCCACCAGAGCCCCCTCGGTGTGGTCCGTCACCAGCTGCACAGAGGTCTTGGCCGGAATTCGAAGATCCACTGCCACGGGCTCACGGGAGATGACCCAGAAGCGAGTATAGTTCTCGGGATGGTCCGAAATCCCCTCGCGCAGCACCGACAATTCGTACAGCTCGGCGGCCTCAGCGCTGGCGATGGCCCCATGTTTCGAGTCTCCGTCCTGTTTCACTTTTCGAACCGCTTCGGCCGAGTCGATGTAGCTCTCGTAGCGCGCGTTGGGAAGCCCCTTGATGAATCCGCGGCACTGTTGCAGGGCTACGGGATGGGAAAAGATAGCCTCGATCTGCTCCAGGGGAGTTTCGGCGAGCCCGATCAGGCAGTGCTCGATCCTGAGGTACTCTTCGCCCACCACGTGGAGTCGACTCTCGGTCAAGAGATCGTAAACCTCATGGATGCTTCCAGCCAGGACATTCTCTATGGGGAGCAGGGCTAGATCGACATGCCCTTTCTCCAGTGCGTCAACTGCCTCCGGGAAACTCCCGTATCCGACCGCCTCGATCTCCTGCCCGAAGTGTTTTCGACAGGCCAGCCAGGAGTAGGCTCCCTTGGTTCCTTGAAAGGCCACAGTCCGAACCCGCTTCAAATCAGGATTCAACTCGCGGTGAACCCTTCGACTCTGGACCTCGCGGGAGTGGTTGATGACTTCTTTGAGAACGCGTTCCGCCAGGACCGGATCCAGGTCTTTCTGACCTGCCAGCAGGGCCACCCTGGTCAGGAGTTCGGTCTCCCGAACGGAGTCAAAGAGGGGCAGGCCCCGAGACTTCTTCTCTTGGAGAATCTCGTCTACCACCTTCATCCGCTGGGCCAGGGCTTCCAGCAACTCGCGGTCGGCGTCGTCGATCCGTTTGCGAAGAGAATCCAGTTGTTCTGCCATGACAATCGCTCCCAAAAAAAAAGCCCACCGGATCACATCCCGGTGGGCTCGTGACATTCGCTGCTGTTCGCTCTACAGCGACCCGGATGCAGCGCGCACAGCCCTCCTGTCGAGGCTAAAAAAACAGGAATATGCGCTGCTTTCTCGAGTCAACATGTAATCAAAAGGTTAAAGTTTTTGTCACCACCCGGTCAAGTGAATTGTGGCCACCGGGCCTGGGGAGTAGGGGAGCGCAGGGCAGACCCCCGTGGTCGCCCGCCTGAAACGGATCGGCACAGGCCCCGGTGTGGAGCTACAATGGGAACTCAGTGAAGATCCTGGCGGACACGAGAATCACGCATGCACCCGCAGCCTTCTCGCAGTTTGGGGAGGTCAGAATGTTCGAACTGCCTCTGGATCCCGAGCTGACTCGGGACGTAGACATTCTGGTGCTTCGTACCGATCTGAGAATTGACGCAGATCTACTGCGTCTTTGCAGCCCCATATTTATCGGTTGCCCGGCCGTGGGCACGGACCATGTAGACTTCGAGTACCTGCGAGAGCGAGGCATCGCGTTCGCTCATGCTCCCGGCTGCAATTCTGACTCGGTCCGGGACTTGGTGATGGCTGCCCTGCTGCGCCTGGCCACCCGGGAAGGGCGGAGCCTGAGCGGGCTGACTCTGGGAGTCGTCGGGGTGGGCAGAATAGGCGGGAAAGTGGCTGCCGCCGCGTCCGCCCTGGGTCTGAAGGTCCTTCTCAACGATCCTCCGAGGGCCCGCCAGCAGCCCGACTTTCATTCGCTGCCGTTGGACGAGCTGATGGAGGCAGATTTCCTCAGCCTGCACGTTCCACTGATCCTCCAGGGTGAGGACCCGACTCATCACCTTTTTGATCGAGAGCGGCTCAGCAAGATCAAGAATGGCACGGTCCTGATCAACGCATCCCGGGGGGCCGTGGTCGACGGTACAGCCCTCAAGGTGGAATTACAGAAAGGCCGCTTGAAGGCGGTCCTGGACGTGTGGGAAAACGAGCCGAGCATCGATTTCGGGTTGCTGGAGCTGGTTCAGATCGGGACTCCGCATGTCGGCGGCCTGGCGCTGGAGGCGAGGGAGCGGGGAGAGGAAGTCATTTTCCAGGCTTGCTGCCGACACCTGGGAGTCGATCCGGGTTGGGCCTTTCCCGTGGCGTCTCTGTCCCGGAGGCTCGCGCTGGGGGAGAAGCAGAGAGGTCTTGAAGAAGAACTCCACAGTCTGGTTCGAGAAGCCTACGACATCGAAGCGGACGATCGAATGCTCCGCGAACTTCTGCAGGTCCCTCCCCAGGAGCGAGTTGAACGGTTCCGTCGGCTCAGGCGCACCTACCGAAGGCACGAGTTGTCGACGTTTTCGGTAGAGCTCCCCGCGGAAAGTCCCCTGGAGGGTCCCTGTCGGGCGCTGGGCTTTCAGGTTGATTGGGAGCAAAATTGATCCACTTTCGGCTTTTGGTATAGTCTGCAATCGGAAGTGAACGGCAAAGAAAAATGAATGGGAGAAAGCAATGACCAAGGTCAACCGTCGCAGTTTCATTAGCTCTGCAACCGTCGCCTCCGGCGTGGTGACCGGCACAGCAGGCGGCGCCAAAGTCGCATCGATTCGGAGTTCAACCCGGGGAGTTTCAGCCAACAGTAAGATTCATGTGGGCCTGATCGGCTGTGGGGGCATGGGGCGCTACAATTTGAGGGACTTCCTGAAAGTCGACGAGGTGGAGTGCCTGGCCCTGGCCGATGTGGATACCGAGCACAGCCAGGAAATTGCTGAGATCGTCCAGGAACGTCGCCAGCACCGCCCCGACACGTACCGGGACTTCCGTCACCTTCTGGACAGAGATGACCTCGATGTCGTGATCGTGGCAACGCCTGATCACTGGCACGCCCTGCCCACCATCATGGCCTGTCAGTCAGGCAAGGATGTCTACTGTGAAAAGCCGCTTGCCACCTCCATAGAGGAAGGTCGGGCAATGGTCAATGCAGCCCGGAAATATGACCGCGTGGTCCAGATCGGGACCCAGCAGCGTAGTTCACAGCACTTTCGGGAAGCCGTGGAGTTCGTGCGTTCGGGTCAACTCGGCACGATCCGCACCGTTCGAGCCTGGGCCTACCTGGACTGGAAAGGAGCCCTCGGGAATCCGGCTGACATCAATCCTCCCGATTCCGTTGACTACGATTTCTGGCTTGGGCCCGCCCTCAAACGACCCTTCAATACGGCCAGATTCCACTGGAACTTCCGCTGGTTCTGGGACTACTCGGGCGGTCTCATGACCGACTGGGGCGCCCACATGGTCGACATCGGAGTTTGGGCCATGAAGGAAGAGCCGATCGGCGCCATGGCCGTCGCTGGGAAGTACGGCTATCCGGACGACATCATGGAGACTCCGGACACGCAGGTCTCGGTCGTTAAGTTTCCGTCTTTTTCGCTGACCTGGGAACACCAGCTGGGTTGCGGAGTTGGGCCCTGGCAGCGGGAGCACGGAGTTGAATTCCACGGCAACAACGGAATTCTGATCGTGGATCGCCAGGGCTGGGAGATTCACTCCGAGACCGATTCGCTGGACAGAAAACCGCGCGAGTTCCGGATGATCGCGATGCCTCGGCGGAGCGGGTCCCAGGACTTCCATTTTGACCACGTCCGCAACTTCCTAGATTGCGTAGAATCTCGGGAGAAGCCGAGTGCAGACGTGGGGATCCACCACCGGGCAGTCAACGCCTGCCATCTGGCCAACATCGCCGCCCGACTCGAGAGCTACGTCTCCTGGGACCCGGCTACGGAGAAGATCGGGGGCGACGAAAGGGCCGAATCTCTGGTGGGACGCGAGTACCGGGCTCCCTGGAACCTGCCCAGAGTCTAGGGGACGTTCTACGTCGGAGCACGGCGACGGAGATGGTCCGCGTGCCCAACTTCCCTCCACCTCTAGACTTCGACCGGTTTCGCTTCCTCCCAGCACCCCAGCATTCTTCTGAGTAGCACCATTTCTCCCAGGTGGTAGGAATTGTGGTCGGCGATGAGGAGAGCTTCGCGCAGGAGGGTCTGGCCGGAACCGTGGTGGAAGGGAGTGACGAGATCCTGGTCCGGGTCGGTGACGAGATCCACCATCTCGAGCAGGTCCGTCCTAAAACGCTCGCAGCTTCTTGCCCAGGCCCGCTCATCCGGCGGCGTGGCCGTCTCGGGCCAGTATCCTTCCGGAAAGCCGGGGGACACGTGCCGGGGGTCGCGGCTGAATTCCAGGATGTCCCACTGGGCGATGCCCAGGTGCTCAAGGACTTCCCAAGGGGTGTGCTCCGCGCCTTCCGGCCGGGCGCCCTGGAGGTCGAAAGGAACACCCCTTAGGACCTCCTCAAACTGGACGTGAGCCTGCCGCCCGATGAGCAGTCTTTCGAGGTGTTCACGCAGTGATTGATCAATTGTCATTTTCGCTTCCTTTGCGCAGAAAACTCCGGTTTCAAAGAGTGGGAGGCGCCTCGAGGCGGCGACCCAAACCCGGTCAAGTCTAAACTTCGACGTGCAAGGGGAAAAGTCTTAGTTATAATTCCTTGCAAGCCGAACCGATGATTGGAGAGGCAACGAGAAGGTAGCGGAATCTATGGCACACACTTATCAAGACTTGAAGGAAATGACGGTTTGCTCAATTGCGAGAGGTGGCTTCCGGGCTGGAGCACGAGGCAGTGCAGGGCTACACGCAGCTGAACAAGGAGCACCTGCTGCTGGCGGTTTGCCAGGCTTTGAGCATTGATCCTCACGAGCATCACGAGGCGGTGGGGATTAACAAGGGCAAGATCAAAGCGGACATCCGCAAGCTCAAAGTGGATCGGCAGGCGGCTCTGGAGGCCAAAAATCGCCAGGAGCTCAAGAAGATCCGCCGTGAGATTCGAGGGCTCAAGAGAAAGATCCGCAAATCGCTGGTCTAAGGTCGCTCTGAACCGTCAGCTCTTTGGCCAGCCTTGCCCTGTCCATTCAGGTGTTTTATCTTTCGTGCAGTGCTCGGCTCCGAGCGACATGTGCCCGGGTGGCGAAATTGGTAGACGCACAGGACTTAAAATCCTGGGGGCCTTTGGCCCGTGTGGGTTCGAGTCCCACCCTGGGCACTTTAGAATCAATAACTTACGGCGATAGCCTTCTTCCCCTAGAGCTCGAAATCGGCGTTTTGGAGCCAAAATTGTAACCGCGCCAAACCAACTCCACCCAACTCCAGCCAATTCCACCCAAGATAAGCGGCAATTTTGATTGCCTTTCCACCCCCTACACTCGGGTTGTCATCGCATTCGGCCTTGCCATCGACGGCTCGCTCAAAAGGCCAAGGTCGTGGGGCGCGCGACCCTGAGGGAGCTTGCCTGCATCGTCACACCCGATACGCTTCTGCTTTGGCACAGAGAGCTGATCGCCAAAAAGTACGACGGCAGCCAACAGCGCCGACCAGGTCGCCCCCGGAGTTCGCAAGAGATCCGGGCACTCATCATTCGGAGATACTCGGTTTTCTTGAGGAACCCGTCGACGACATCGACAACCAGTTAATCGAATCTCTGCCGAAAGCCCCGCTGACTCAAGGCCCGGTGCTACGCCGAGAGCGCCTCGGTGGAATGCTCAGCTATTACTATCGGGAGGCGGCGTGACGAGTCAGTCGAGTTTTGGCACCATACGACGGGCCGTTGCAGATGATTCTTGGACGGAAAACGGCATCACGTGGAATAACCAACCAGCACTCGGCGGGTCGTCCCCCCCCTTCTGCTGAAGCACGTCATCTTCGGCCACCCTGTCCACCCTGTCCACTCCTTCCGCAGTAATTGCATAGCCAGTGTCGGTGCGCTCAACCTCACCCTTTTCCTTCAGATACCAGAGGTGGAACTCCAACTCACTTTCTGAATAGCCAAGGTCGCGCTCCAAATGCACGATCCCCAGACCTGGTCGATTAACATCCTCGTGTCGGCAGAGATAAAGCAACCAGAGGAGGGCTCTTCTCAGATACACATCCTCCTCGCGGTCCATGGGTGATTTCGCCTTGCTCCAGCGCTGCCCGTGCAGTCCTCGGCTCCGGTGCTTGCTGTCGAATCTCGATCTGCGATCAGGATCGGAGAGTATTCGGTAGGCTTTGCGAACGCGAAGAAATAGCTTACGTTGTTTGTGCATTGTCCGGGTGGTAGCGTTTCGCGAGGAAACGGTAAATTGCTTGGATGGTTTCTTGATTAGCATTGGGGCTGACCCCAAGCGTCTCGTAATAGTCTTCAAACTCTAGGCTTCTGGGTTGACCAGCCATACCAATCTGGAATTCAGTAGGAAATCGCCATCTCGCTGGTGGCGGAAAGAGTGACTGGCTGGAACAGGGCAATGATCGGCTGGTACGGGTACAGCACAGTCACCGTCACCATGCTGCCCTGAGAATTGTCGGGGTACCATACCGTGCTCACCGTGACACCGGGCAATCCGGGGAGCCTGTCGGTAACGTAGTCCTGGATATCACTAGCGGTGGCGGGAGCCGGTGAACGGTCCCCATGGACGATGGCGTGACGGGTCGCGTCGCGCGCGACAGCGGTTCACTTTCTACTGCAATCTTGTGACGGTCGACACCAAATTGTGCTTTCTTCGTCACAATTCGTTGTGATATGTGCTCGTCAATTATAAGGCGTTGTCTTTAGATGCGTATTGGTAGTTTATCTTGTGGGGGATGCCGAAGCGATCTTGCCTCTTCTTAGCGACGGAGAATTCGAGTCCGGATAGACTATAGCCTTCCGGCCCGGCTCCTCCTTTCGAAGTGGATGGGTGACTGATAATCGAGAGACGAGTGCAGGCGATGCGGGTTGTACCAGCCCTCCATGAACTCGAAGACGGCCCTGCGGGCCTCGTCGGGCGTTGCAAAGTTGTTTCGGTCCAGCAGCTCGCACTCGAGCGTGGCAAAAAAACTCTCACACAGAGCGTTATCGTAACAGTCGCCCACGGATCCCATCGAGGGCCTCACGCCGGCCTTTCGACAGCGCAGCCCGAAGGCAATCGAGGTGTATTGGCAGCCCTGGTCCGAGTGATGGATCACCGCCACGGGACGGCGCTGACACAGGGCCCGGCGGCTGAAGGCATCGACAACCACGGCCAGGTAAAGAAAACCTGCCCGGGTAGAAACGTAGGTCAGGTCGGCTACCCAGAGCCGATTCGGACCTGCGGCCGAGAAGTCACGCTCGACCAGATCCGAGGCCGGCCGGGCCTTCTCATTGCGCACCGTCGTGGTGCGTTTCTTGCGGCGACTAACGCCCTGCAAACCCGCTTCACGCATCAGACGAGCGACGCGCTTGCGACCCACACGGGGTCCCTCTGCGGCCAGCTGGGCATGGATCCGGGGGGCACCGTAGGTGCCTCGAGAGCGTTCATGAATGGCTCGAATCCAGGCCAGCAAACGAACATCTTCTCGCACCCGAGTACTCATGCGACGTCGGCGCCACGCATAGTAGCCGCTGGTGGAGACACCCAGTACACGGCACAGGGTGGCAATCTTGTGCTCGGCCTGATTCATCTCGACGAACCCGAAGATCCGGACGGGATCGAGTTGGTCTCCCGAGCAAACCAGGCCGCGGCTTTTTTTAAGATCTCCCGCTCTTCACGCAGGCGACGATTCTCACCACGCAGCCGGCGCAGCTCGTCTCGTTCCGGGGTCGTCAGGCCGTCCTCACGGCGGCCCTCATCCAGATCGGCTCGGTACACCCAGTTGCGAATGGATTGCGCCGACGGCTCAAACTCACGCGATAGTGATCCCGGACTGCGCCCGGTTCGCACGAGTTCGACCATCTGGCGACGAAACTCTGGTGGATATGGTCGGTGTGTTTTTGGCATCGTAGACTCCTTCCCAAATGATTAGGTGTCCACGAAAACGGGTCAACTCCAGCCGAACTTCAAAGCCGTGTGCGGTCGCAGAAAGTTGTAGTAGGCCATGAGCACAACAGGACCAACCCTGACCAGAATTCGCACGGGGGGAAGAAGCCTTCATCTGACACCCTGATCTCGCTTCGTTCTCTCTAGCCGATTGTCTAACTGGCCGCTATAATTGGCTCAAAGCTTCATTTTCTCCCATTGCGCGGGGAATCGAGGGACCTATGAGCCCTAGCGACAAGAGCTGCCTGTGAGCGAGGATCTCCAAAGGGAGTTGGCACAAGCTGAGGCTCGAGCGAAGTACTATGAAAGCCAGTGCGATCACCTCGTTCGCCTTTTACCAAACCCCACATTCGTCATTGACCCTGAAAGTGATCGTTACGTTGAAGTCAGCAAAGGCTATTGCGAACTCCTCGGGTACAGGGAAGACGAGCTCTGCTCCACGATTCGGCCGACCGACATTCATCCCGACGAGTTAGCTCAACTTCAGGAATTCGGCGAGAAAGTCCGCCGCAACGGGTTCGCCGCAACAGAAAAGCTCACCTGCCTGACTTCCAATGGGCGAAACATTCCGGTCAAGGTTTACGCTACAGTCACTCCAGGTCGGGAAGGGCACATGCTTGTTCGCGCCATCGTCGTCGAGACACTCGACAGACGCTCAATGGAGGTGGCTCTCCATGACGAGGTCAAGACTCAGTACGACTATGAAGACATCATTGGGGAGAGTGTTGCCATCCGAGAGATGCTGCAGCAAGTAGAGCTTGTTTCCCAGACTGATGCTGCTGTTCTTATCCTAGGGGAGACGGGAACCGGGAAGGAACTGATCTGCCGAGCGATTCATCATCTGAGCCGCAGGGGCTCTTCTCCCCTCGTAAAGCTGAACTGTGCGGCCATTCCCTCGGGACTTGTGGAAAGTGAGCTCTTCGGTCACGAAAAAGGCGCATTCACCGGCGCAATCAGCCGAAAACTTGGGCGTTTTGAACTCGCTCACGGCGGGACAATCTTTCTCGACGAGATTGGGGATATCCCGCTTGAGCTTCAGCCGAAGCTTCTCAGGATCTTGCAGGAACGCGAATTTGAGCGGGTCGGCGGCGCCCGCTCAATCAAGGTTGATACCCGCCTGATTACCGCCACCCACCGCAATCTTGAGAAGGCCGTTTCGGAGGGAACCTTTCGCGAAGACCTATTCTACCGGCTCAATGTGTTCCCCATCACGCTCCCCCCGCTACGAGCGCGAAGAGAGGATATTTCGCTCCTGACTCAATTTTTCATCGACCGGGTGTGTAGCCGCTATGGTTGGCCTCCGTGTGAAGTCACCGAGACAGCTATGCAGCGCCTTGTCACCTACCCATGGCCAGGCAATGTTCGCGAACTTGAAAACATTGTGGAACGCGCTATCATCCTAAGCCGTGGGCAGACTGTCGAGTCAGCCCATATCCACGTTGGTGAAGTGAGGAGTCACGAGAAGAACCATCCCATCCGACCCCTCAAAGAGGCTGAGCGTGAGCATATCCTTTCCGCCCTGGATGCAACTCAATGGAAAGTGAGTGGCCCGGGAGGAGCCGCCGAGCTTCTTGATGTGAAGCCGACAACACTCGAGGCTCGGATGAAGAAGTTGAATATCGTCCGGAAGCCTCCCCGGATCCCTTCCTAAGTTCCCATTATTTTGGGAGCCATTCCCACTCAAGCGTGAACACGATCAGTTCTTGCCATCCTGCTCCAATAGCGCCATCTCCAATTATTCCCTTGAATTTCCAATACTTAGAACAACATCGCCCCTTGTGCTTCATTGTTGGCATCGGGATTGCTCTATCCCGGTGTAGTTGACATACACAAGACCCATCCTAAGCGGAGAAACGATCATGACAAACAAACCCAGAATTCTCGTTACAGCAGCGGCTGGCCGAAACGCTTCTGCCGCCGTATTGGATCTTTTGCGAAAGGGATTCCCTGTCCGCGCACTCGTGCGGCGACAAGATGCGCGTTCGGATAAATTGAAACGAGCAGGCGCTGAGATCTTTGTAGGTGACCTGTTCGACCTGAGTGATCTGCGAAGTGCGCTTGTCGATGTCCAGCGTGCCTACCATAGTCCGCGAGTTGCTCCCAACCTCCTCCATGGAATGATGCTTTTCGCACTCGCCGCGGAAGAGGCAAAACTGGAAGTCGTGGCCCTGATGAGTGGGTGGAATCCCCATCCAGCCCACCCAACCATCCATACCCGCGAGCACTGGATCGCAAACAACATCTACCGATGGATGCCAACAGTCGATGTCATCTACGTCAACCCCGGTATCTTTGCGTTTATGTATTTGTTCGGTCTGCCCGCGATCGTGCACTTTGGCATGCTCGTTGGGCCATGGGGTGATGGGCTCAACGCGCCGCCCTCCAGCGAAGACATTGGCAGTTTGGCGGCAGGAGTGCTCGCTGATCCCTCTCCTCACATTGGCAAGCGTTACCGTCCGACCGGACCCAAGCTCATATCGCCGCACGACGTGGCCGACGTTCTCACCGACGTGGTCGGTCGCAAGGTCAAGTACCAGGACGTGTCCACCAAGATGTTTCTCAAGGCAGCGAAGGCACAGGGAGTCTCGGCCTTCGAGATCGCCCATATTGGTGCCTACTTCGAGGAGGTTCGTGGTGGTACGTATGCGGTCGGAGCGCCGACCGATCACGTTCAAGAGATCTTGGGCAGGTCACCGGAGTCTTTCGAGACGGCTGCTCGACGATACATCGCCCACCCTGATCTGATCGCACCTGGCCTGCGCGTAGGCACGAAGCTCGAGGCTCTTGCCTTCATGGTCAAGATGATGCTGACCCGCGCGCCGGATCCGGATCGCTGGGCGCGGGAGCGCGGTCATCCGATATTGCGGGAACCGCTGCTTGCCCACGACAGTCGTGACTGGCGCGAAGCGGCAGAGCAGAAGGACCTTCTCCTGCTGCCGACTTCCCCTGCTCGTCGACCCACGTACACCCCGGATCGGCGGCAAATGCTCATCGCCGCCGATGCTTGAATGAAGCGAGGACCGGGGTGGCCGCCGAATTTCTCACGGACACCCGCACGGGAGGGAACACCCGGTTACGAGGCTTGGTATTCCAATCCGCAAGAAAACGTCAACTTGGAGGAAAGCAAGTCATGAACACACCACGAATTCTCATCACAGCGGCTACCGGCAAGACGGGAACACCATCCATCAAGTAGCTTCTCCGGCAGGGGATTGCCGTACGGGCCATGGCGCATAAGAAGGACGAACGTGCGGCCGCCCTGACGGAGCTGGGTGCCGAGGTCGTGGTCGCGAGTTTTCACGATTATCCATCGCTAGCGAAGGCCGTTGACGGGATCGAAGCCGCCTACTTTGCCTGTCCGATCGACGACGCGATGCTGGACGCCGGGTGCAACTTCGCTCTGGCCGCAAAGAAAGCGGGCGTCAAGCGGATCGTACACATGTCCCTCATCATTGTGCGCGAGGCGCACCCTTCTCCGGCGGCGTATCAGTGCTGGCAAAACGAGAACCTGTTTGACTGGGCAGGGTTTCAGACCGTTCACCTCCGTACCTCAGTGTTTTCCTCGATGATTGCCTTTCTCAGCGGCATCCCCATCGCCGCTCAAAATAAGCTCTTCCTGCCCTGGGGCGAGAAGAAGCTATCGATGATTCCCGTGGAGGACGCTGGTCGGGTGGTAGCACGGCTTCTCGTCGATCCCGGCGACTACATCGGATCTGCGCCCATTCTTACCGGATCAGCGCTTCACAGTGGTGCCGAGATCGCTGAGATTCTTAGCCGCGTGCTTGGCCGCGGGATCGAATACGTCGAAGCGGCTCCGGAGGACTGGCGAGAAGGCATGGCTCCGATGATGTCCGCCCTCAACCTGCCTGAGACCATACTGGATCATGTTATCGAGGTCTCGAACGATCTGAGGGCGGGTGGTGTCTTGGACCAGGTCACCGATCACGTTGGGCGGATAACCGGGCAGCCCGCCCAAGGGTTGGAGGACTATCTGCGGGGCCGCACGGGTGATTTCGAAATGATTGCTGGGATGGTCTCCGGACAGGCAAGGGAAAGCTGAGGGCGGGCCTGGTAGGGTCGAGGCAGTGGTGAGCGCGGCGGAGAAGGTCTGCGTATTCCGGGGAAACCGGCCACCCAATCCGGGGAAAGTGGCCACCCGGTCGGAGCGAAGCGACGCTGGGGATTTCATGATGAGTCAGGTGGCCGTTTTGAGTCAATGTAACTTCGATCGATTGGCACTCTAGAAACCTCCAATAAAGATGTGTGTGAAGCAGTTGTAGAGGCTGTGGGAAGTGTGGGAAACTGCCGAGCGCAGCGAGGAGTTTTCCAAGCCCTGTGAGAACCCACGTGCCGGGAATCCTGAGCAGATCTGCAAAGCGCTGAATGGGTTTGCACAGGGCGGCAGTTTCCATAGCCTTTTTGCCTTTAGTCCTGAGAAGCCGCCAGACGCTTTCGCATGGAACCTCCTGCGAGTTCCAGGCGATGGGCGTTGTGCACGAGCCGGTCTAAGCTGCTGTCGGCTAGAGTCGGATCACCGATCTGTTGGTGCCAATCGGCAATGGGGATCTGGCTGGTCAAGATGGTGGAGCGAGTGTTGTAACGATCCTCGCAGATCTCGAGGAAGTCACGACGTTCGCTCTCAGCCAAGGCCGTCATGGCGAAGTCATCGACGATGAGGATATCGACACGGGCCAGTTTTGCCAGGCGTTTGTGCAGAGTCCCGTCGGCGCGAGCTATGGAGAGTTCGCGAAAGAGTACAGGCTGGCGGGTATAGAAGGCCGTGTGGCCCTGGCGGATAGCCTGCTGGGCGAAGGCACAGGCCAGAAAGGTCTTGCCCACACCGCAGGGGCCAAGCAGGATGAGATTCTGATGTCTGGTGATCCAGTCGCAGGTGGCCAGGGAACGGACGAGAGATCGATCCAGTCCTCTGGCAGGACGGTAGTCGATATCCTCGAGGCAAGCCTGGCTGTCCTTGAGATGGGCGTTTTTCAGGCGCCGGGCCAGGGCCTGGTTCTCTCTCCAGATCCAGTGTCGATCGATCAGCCAGCCGATGCGTTCCTCGAAGCTGAGAACGGAGGAGTCAGGGTCTTCAAGTTGCTGGGTGAGAGCCTCGGCCAGGCCGGTCAGGCGCATGGAATGCAGCTTCTCCAGGGTCTGGTTAATGAGCATGATTGTCCTCCGGAGTGAAGTAGTCGGCTCCGCGCAGGTTCGAGTGCTCCAGAGCCGGTTGTGGTGGTTGGGTTTCGGGTAATGGCTGGGAGTCCAGGCCCGCCTTGAGAATGGACTTGACGCTCTGGTAGGAGAAGGTGGAGAAGGCCAGGGCCCGCCGGCAGGCGGCCTCCAGGCGATCCTCGCCGAAGGTCTTTCCCAGCCGCAACAGTCCCAGGCAGCTGCGGTAGGCCTGTTCCGGATAGCGGCGAGAGGCGAGCATCTTCTCGACCAGATCACCACAGTGGGGTCCGATCTTGGCAGCCCAGGAGATCAGCCGCGAAGGAGACCACTCCAGATAACGGCGGTGACACTGTGGACGGTGCTCGGAGCAGGTAGAGGCGGCTCCTGACACGCGGTTGCGACGATGCGAGGCCACGCGCTGGCCCCGGTGCAGGATCTCCACGATGTGTTCCGTGTAACGGATCTCGACCTGCTGGCGGACCAGAGCATAGGGGACGCTGTAGTAATGGCCCTCGAACTCGACGTGGTAGTCGATGTTCACGCGGGCTTTTTTCCAGCGAGCCAGCTGATAACGGATCCTGGGTAAGGGTCTGAGGGCGGGCTGATCCAACCGCCGATAGAGCTCGAGGCGATTGCCTTCGAGTTTTCGGAAAGGCCGGCGGTTGAGTTCCCCAAGCAGTTCGTGAATGGCTTCATTGAGTTCACCCAGGCTGAAGAAGCGCCGCTTGCGCAAAGCTGCCAGGATCCAGCGCTCCACGATCAAAACGGCCGATTCGACCTTCCCCTTGTCCCGAGGAGCCCGCACCCGGTCCGGGATGACGGCCACTGAGTAATGGGCCGCCCACTCGGCGTAGCTGGGGTTGATCTGTGGCTCGTAAAAGCAAGCCTGAGAGACAGCCGTGCGGGTGTTGTCGGGAATCACCACCCGGGTTGTGCCACCGAAAAACTCCACGGCCCGCACATGAGCGCCGATCCAGGACTCAAGATTCTGACTTTCCGTGGCCTCGGCGTAAGTGTAGTTGCTGGCTCCCAGCACGGCCACGAAGATGTTGGCTTGACGCATCTCACCGGTCTTGGGATCGGCAAGCTCGACCGTCTGGCCGGCGTAGTCGACGAACATCTTCTCGCCGGCCCGGTGGTTTTGCCGCAGCACCACGTCGAGCTTTCCTCTCCAGCGGTTGTACAGATCACAGAACTGCGAGTACTGGTAGCCGTCCGGATGAACCTGCTTGTACTCCTGCCAGAGCAACTGCAGTGTGACCGACTTTCCCCGCAGCTCTTGGTGCACGTAGGCGAAGTCGGGTGGAGGGCGGTGGCGGCCCCGAGGAGCCGGAGGAGGAAAAAGCTGTCCTTCCAGCTCGGCCTCGCTCATCTGGGCCACCTGTTGCCAGTCGAGCTGGGCGGCCCGGGTCCGGCTCAGGTAATCGCCCACGGTAGCCCGGGACACCGAGCAGCTTCGAGCGATCTGGCGAGCGGATAAGCGGGCCTGAAAATGTAGTCTGAGAATCTCCTTGATCTTGCGCATAGGCAACCTCCGATTGGCCATCTGTTCTCCTCTTCCTCTTTAAGTGAAAAGGAGCAACGATAGCCCTCGTTGCCCAGCGTCGCAAACTCCTGAGGGCACAAACTTTCCGCTAACCTGGCCACCCATTCCGGAGCAAACCGGCCACCCATTCCGGAAACTGGCCACCGATTCCGGAAACACCCGGCAAAGTGGCCTACTTTCGTAATTATCCCCTTGACACAACTGACGTCATGGTATATTATGGTTTCATGAGATTGGGAAGCCTTTTGGAATCAGCGGTTTGGGCCACTTGGTCAAGCTCTTCCTTGATGCGCTTCCCGAATATCATCTCGGCCACTTCCGAATCTGGCCGGGACTCGATGTCTTTTGGAAGCCTGAGCTTCTTTCTCTTGGAGTTGTGAACCATGGATTTAATCTCCCTTATCGACCGTTTCAATTGTGATGCAAGGTGCCGGTCCTACCTGGATACTCTCCGCTGGCCGGATGAGGTCGCTTGCACTAGGTGCGGATGCACTGAGGTCACCGAGATTAAGGACCGCGACCAGTGGGATTGCCAGGGATGCGGTTACCACTTCAGCGTCACCGCAGGGACCATCATGCACGATTCCCATCTTCCGCTTCGCAAGTGGTTTGCCACCATCTATCTGATGTGCGAATCCAAAAAGGGAATCTCTGCTCTTCAGATCAAGCGCACGCTCGGAATTGGTTCCTACAAGACCGCCTGGTATCTCTGCCACCGCATCCGTGAGGCAATGGGCAATGATCCCTTTGAAGGGCCTACCCTGGTCGGTGTCGTAGAAGTCGATGAGACGCTGGTTGGCGGGAAGCGCAAAGGCGTTGGATCTGGCAGCAGGGAAGGAAAGACCTGGGTTGCCGGAGCGATCCAGCGCGGGGGCAAGGTTCGCATCCAGCGCATCCCCAACATCAGGAAAAAGACCCTCCATGCCTTCATCGCTGAAACCGTGCGAGACGAGGCGGAGGCCATCTACACCGATGAGCTTCAATCCTACCTGGGGATCGCCGACCACAACACGCGCCACGAGACGGTCAACCACAGGACTGAGGAATGGGTAGTCGGCGAAGTTCACACCAACAGCATCGAGGGAGTCTGGTCGCTGTTCAAGCGGTCGATTATCGGAGCCTTTCACCGGATGAGCGTCAAGCATATGGACCGCTACCTTGAGGAACTGGAGTGGAGATACAACAACCGGAACAACCCTCAGATCTTTCATGACACTATGAAGCGGATTGTTACGACCGGAAAGCTGAGATACAAGCGGCTCGTGGCGTAGATTCATATCTGTAATCTCGCTTTGAGATACTCCATCCCTCTGTCTCCCTTGATCCGGTTGCAGTTGCCGCAGAGCAGTTGCAGGTTGCCGATATGGTCCGTTCCCCCTTTACGGCGGGAGATGATGTGATCCACTTCCAGGTGCCGTGCCTCGAAGTGAGTCCGGCAACCGCCGCAATGTCCCTTCTGTTGACCGTAGAGGGGACGCTTGTGGGTCCGGTAAGGGGGAAGCTTGCCTAGGTCCGTTCGGAGCGGGATATCGTCTCTGTGGACGATCTGACGCCACAGCCCCTGCTTTTCCTTGATTCGCCGGACGACCAGTTCACCGGCCTTCGGAGAAATGTCAATACCGGCCCAGTGACGCCTTAATTCCTCGGCTTGGACGCAGGTCGTAGCGCAGCCGCAGAACGGATCAAGAACCATGTCGCCCTCGTTAGACGATGCCTTGATGATCCGGTCTAGTAGCTTGAGTGGTTTCTGGGTCGGGTAGCCAACACGCTCCTTGGACGACGGCATGATCGGTTGCATTGGCCACCAATCTTCCGGGTGCTTCCCTCCTGGATTCGGACGATAGGTGTCATACGTTGCCGATGATCTAAATGACCGGGCTGTGTAGCGCAGCCTATCTTGAGAATCTCCCGAAAAAGGGATTCGAACAGCATCGACGTTGAAGGTTCGAGACTCAGAAGACGAGTAGCGGAAAATTATGTCGTGCTTTCGTGCGAAGTCTTTTTGCGGGACTCCACCACCCCGATAACACCATACAATCTCATTCCGAAACGCCTTCCTCCCGAAGATCGCATCCATAACCAGCTTGAGGTAATGGCTCATGGTTGGGTCGCAGTGCAGGTAGATCGACCCTGTGGGCTTCAACACCCGCCGCATTTCCAGTAGCCGGGCTGCCATGTACGCGAGATAGGATTTGTCGCTGTCCATCATGGCGGCCAACAGTACCCGATACAGGACTGGGTGCTTGGCCTCGATGAGGTTGATCCACTCAACGTCCAGGTCGGACAGAGACCAAGTGTCTTTGAACTCGGCCCCCGCTGCCTTGCTCCCGATAGGAGCGGCATAGTTCGTCTTGGAATTGAACGGCGGATCGAGATAGATCAGGTCAACGCTTTCGGAGTTCATGCCCCGCATGATCGGCAGGTTGTCGCCCGTCCATATGGTCTGGTTGGCCCAGTTGGGTGTGGTCATTGCTCGCCAGATCCTGCCGTATCAACCAGCTTCGGTTCCATTGTTGGAACTTTTACAGACTTGAGAAAGGGTGGGACTGTTTCCTGTTGATTGTCAGCATATCTCCTGAGAGACATCGCAGATACAATTTGATTATACGAGGGCCACCAAATCTCTGGGCTGCTTAAAATTGCAGTCAGGTTAGACAAAGGCCCACGAACGATATGGAGATCTCCCTTTATGGACGCAGCACTGAGGCGTTTAAAAAGTGCTTCAGCCCTTACATCGACAATCGGATTGTGCGGTCGTACTCCTACCCATAGACAGGCAGCATCACCTAACTTGAAAGCAGAAATTCCTTTCCAATCATCGGGGTCTATGGGTTCTACGGGAGTGGTTTTTTGTTCGGATGATCCACTAGGATCGAGTTCTTCCAATCGTTCTTCCAGGATTCGGTATGGCGCCAGCCATAAATTCCAAAGAAATACCAGGACGAATACAGTTAGAATTGGAGCAAATGAAAATAGAAGCATTAATTTTAATTCTTCCATTGCTCGCTCTCGACCGAGGAAGAATAAACCAAGCCCAGCCCCAATAACGGGCAGGATGACTCCCAAACAGGCGGTCCTTCGCTTGACACCGAAAAATGACAAGGTTTCTTTGAAAGATTTCCCCCAAATCCGCATCCGACCAAGCTATACCCTCGTTCTAATTGTGTCAAGGGGATAATTACGCTAACTTCACCGTCCCATTGTTCGCTCTAGCACACGTCTTTGCGCTGGTTAAACTCTTTACGAGCTAATACAGTGTGCCTGGGCCGGGCTGATAAGTCTTGATCATTCATCACAGGGAGGTCAGAGGAAATCGGATCCGAAGTTGATATGAGGAATGTCGTTTTAATTCTCTTGGTCTTATTGCTCGCTCTTCTGCTGATGGTCGCCGCCACCTACATAGTGGACGAGACGCAGCAGGTGATCATCACTCGGTTTCGGGAGCAGGTGGGGCCATCGATTACCAGCCCGGGGCTTCATTTCAAAGTCCCCTTCATCCAAAAGGCCAACTACTTTGACAAGCGCTTTCTGGAGTGGGACGGGCCTGCAAATCAGTTCTCCACCAAGGATAAGCAGCTCATCTGGGTGGATACGTATGCGCGCTGGCGGATCAGCGATCCTCTGAAATACTTACAGCGGATGAGCGATGAGCAGATAGCGCAATCCCACCTTGACGACATCCTGGACCGTGAAACGCGAAATGCTGTAGCACGCCACGATCTCACGGAGGTGGTACGGAGTAGCAACCGGGAACCAGAAGTCCCAAGCGAAGGGGAACGGAAGCCCGCCATTCTGGGGAAGGTCGACAAGGGTCGCCGCGCGATTAGTCGCCAGATCTTGGAGACAGCTTCCCCGCTGCTTGTCGATTTCGGGATCGAGCTGACCGAGTTGCGGTTTAAGAGGATCAACTACGTGGAAGAAGGTCAGAAGGACGTGTTTGCTCCCCGGGGAGGAGAAGGCAAAGCAGCGCGGTTCCCGCAGAGGATGAATCCTGGCTTCTCGGGATTCCCCTTTTATTCGGTAGGGCCGGAACACGTGGGTCTCGTGTTACGGTTTGGCCGCTTTGAGCGTAAGAGCGGGCCGGGCCTGCGGTTCAAAGTGCCTTTTCTCGAAGCGGTGATCAACTTTCCAGTCGGTCGCCAGCTCAAAGAAGAGTTCGGTTTTCGCACGATTCCCCCGGGGAGAACTCAGTATCTGGACGAATCTCAGTATCTGGACGAATCGTTGATGCTAACTAGAGATCTTAAGACAGTCGTGGTCGAGTGGAATGTTCAGTACCGGGTCACTGATCTCTATCGCTACCTGTTCAAGGCACGAAATCTGCGAAAGACCTTTCGGGACATGAACGAGGCGGTGATGCGGGAAGTGGTGGGACACCGCACAATGACGGAGGTCCTCCAGCGGCGCCGCTGGTCCCGGTCTACGCCTGGGATGATGACGACGAAGATCAAACCCACTGTGATGAAGATCGAAGCCACTGTAAAGGAAAAACTCCAGGAGCTCTGCAATCAGTATGAGAGCGGCATTACCATCGATGGGGTTTTTTTCGTCAATCCCGTAGGGTGAAAATATTCGGTGGTGCAGCGGATCCTTTGGATAGAAGGGCTTACGGGCGTACGAGCATCGAAATCTCAGGCGACTTCCGTTGAGAAACCATGCAGCTGAGATCGTGTCCCAATGAGCTTCGAGAAAGGTACTCCAGGCGGTGCGACGCTGCCGGTCGGGAGCGGGCTCGATGCCGTGGGCTTTGAGGATATTGCCGACTGTAGTGTCAGAGATGTGAAAGCCCACATTGGCCAGGGCACCCTGGATGCGATCGTAGCCCCAGGTTAGGTTTTCTTGAGCGAATCGAAGAGCCAACTCGACGATCTGCTGTCGAATGCGTGGTCGGCCGAAGGTTTGCCGCTTACCTGAATGATCCCACTTGCGGGCGATGAGTTCTCGATTGGTGATTGTTCAGGAGAATGCGACCCTTGCCGAGCTTTTCTCTCAACACTTGATTCTCAGTCAACAGATACTCGATCGCGTCTTGCTGGTGTCTGTTGATCCAACCGGCCAGGATGAGAAGCAGGAGCTGCCAGGGCTTGAGCACGAAGTTCATGGTTGACTAGATGCTCACGCCGAGAGCTCAGACGCAAGGAGGCTGAGATTTGACCACCCTACCAGACTATGAAGTTTCTGGTAGGCACAGCTAGAATACCCTGGAGCCGATGCTCCCCGGTGGGGGAGAGTCAGCCCAGCCCACGTCGCCTGCTTATGCTCCGCTGCTGAAGCCCGTCCACTCCATCGGCAAGCTGCAAGGATCGCTCATGGCAAACATCAGCCTAAGAAGGGTTATGTCCTTCTATTTCGTCTTGTTCCTTGCAACAGTTTTTCTGGTTGAGGGCCTTTCGTTTCTTGCCTTTCTTCTCGTCGAGAAAGAGGACGGGGAGGGCAATCTTTATTCTGAGCGCCTCAGTCAATCTGTCGGAATGGAAAGCGGAGATTCTGCGGCGACGGCGCCTGATCTTGAAGTGATACATCCCTATCTCGGATATGTCTACAATCCCGAAGCGAACAACGAAGCACTCTACAAGGCTCATGAAAACCTTTCGATTTCAGAATTAGTTTTTTGGATGAAGCGGAACCGATTCAGGCTCAATCGAACGACAAAGTCGTCATAGGGATTTTTGGCGGCTCCGTTGCCTGGTGGCTTTCCGCCCAGGGAATCGATTCGTTAAAAAACGAAATCAGAAGGATCCCTGGATTTACTGACAAAGAGTTGGTGATCATCAGGACCGCTCTGGGTGGATTCAAACAACCACAGCCGTTAATGGCATTGAGCTATCTGCTGACCCTGGGGGCTCACTTTGATCTCGTTATAGAAATTGACGGCGTCAATGAAGTCGCGCTCCCCCCAGCCGAAAACATTCCCAAAAACGTGTTTCCGGTTTTTCCGAGAAACTGGTATCTGCGGGCTCAGGCCGTCCCTCATCCTGCGATTCAGAGGATGGTGGGTAAGATTACTCACCTCACATCGGAGCAAAACAGATGGGCAAAATTATTTTCCCGAACACCACTTCGTCATAGCTATACCCTGTATTTTCTGTGGAAATACTTCGACCGCAATATGGCAATGGAGATATCCGAAACGGAGTTGGCGTTGCAAGGTTATCAGGTGGAGAAGAGCAGCTACGTTGCAGTCGGTCCCTCCTACCAGAACGAGAGTGAAGTTGGCCTATTCGAAGATCTTGCGTCTATCTGGAAGAGAAGTTCTCTTCAAATGCACAAGCTTTGTGTGGCCAATGGAATTGAATACTTTCATTTTCTCCAACCCAACCAATACGTCGCCGGGTCAAAAATCCTGAGAGAAGCCGAGCTAGCGCAAGCAGTTCTGGCCAACCATCCATTCAGGAGAGGAATCGAAAGAGGCTATCCGTATCTGGTTAAAGGTGGGCAGGAGCTGGTGGATGCAGGGGTTAACTTTCAGGATTTGACGATGCTGTTTTCGGGCAACGCCGAACCTCTCTACATCGATACCTGCTGCCATTTGAATCGAGCAGGGAATGGTCTTCTGGCGACTGCGATTGGCCGATCGATTGCTTTATCGTATTCGCAGCGAGCGGGGAAGGCGGAACGGCCCAGGTAGAATGAGCCTGGGCGATAGAGTTCAACTTCCGATCTGGGGAAGCCTTGCCGGGATATGACCGGTTCGCACCTGGAAGACACGAACACGGATGTGAGGTGAGTTCTGCCTGGCGAGAGGGAAGGGACCGGCGTAGAAGGCCGGAAGGCTGGACCAGGGTAGACGACTTCTCTCCTCAATCAGGGCCGCCTGCGACAGTCTTTGCGCATCGACCTGGACAGCCTGCCTTGCAACACCTTCTGGAACTACCAGCCAGTCCCCCTCTGCCAGGGAGCTTGATCCCGGGATGACCGGCTTCATCCCCCACCGTTGTGCGTAAAATTGAAAGCCCCAGTGGCCCACGAACCAGACCGTTCCGGACTCCGGTTGGGCCTGAATCCACTTCTGCACGTTTTCGACGGACCGTCTCTGCGCCCGGGCGTCCGACAGATCGACTGCGTAAAACATCAATCCGCAGAAAACGCCCCAGCAGACCCCCATCCTGGCGACGCGTTGCGGCTTTGACACAGCTCCTTGAGCCCCCCCCAGCACTCGGGCCGCGATAAGCGTCAAGACCAGGCAAAGGCCCACGACCCTGCGCGCGGCCGGAAACGGCGACAGGACGAAGAACAAAACGATCTCAACCACCAGCCAGGAAGCCAGGAACAGATCGTAGCGACGATCCTCCCCGGACCACTCCCCCAGGGTGTGGCCGGTGAATCGGGTTCTCAACGCGATTCCGAAGGTGGCCACCAGTACCCCGCCCAGCAACGCGTAGATCAGAAACGCTACGGGGGCTTCCCCGACATCGGGCACCGGGCCGGGGAAACTCACCCGGGAAGCCGTCCAGAACGCGCATACGGTTAGAGCGACCGAGGCACTGACCAGCCACGAGGATCTCCTGGAGCCGGACAGGAGATAGGTCGCGATCGGGAAGCCCACCCCTCCCACCAGCGTCAACAACCACAGCCCCCATAGGATGGGCGGTTCGCGGACGTTCAAGGCCGGGTGTCCCGATAGTGCGGTCAGGAAGTGGGATGCCCCGTATCAATAGAGCAGAAAGAATTCCCATGACAGAAAGAGCATCGAGGCCAGCAGACCCGCCAGGATGCCCCACAGCCATCTCCGATGCAGGATGGCCAGAACCAGAATCAGGATTGGCGCCACGACGCCGGTGTACTTGGTCTGCATGGCAAGACCGGCGGCAAACCCAGCCGCCAGCATGAGCCCGGACCGGTTCCCTTCGATCGACTTCCAGAACAGGGAAACCGCGCCCACAGCGAGAGCCAGTGCGGGAACATCGAGCATGAGGTTGAAAGCCGGCAGCAGAGCGGGCGAGAAAAGGACAAGGCAGAGAATCCAGCGCTCCTGACCGGGCGCCGCCATGCGCCCCAGGTAGCTCACAGACAAGGTCAGGATGAGTGCGAACGGAAACAGCCAGAGCTTCCAGAGAAAAGGATTGTCTCCTACAACAGCGATGCCCAGACCCAGCCAGTAGGGCAGCAGGGATGGTGCCAGGAGGCTCATTGCCGGGGCCGGTCGATCGGCCCAGAAGATTTCGAAACCATAAGGATCGCCAGGTGCCTCGGACACCTGACGCGCAAAGAAATAGTAGGCGGTGTCATCGATCACAAGAGGTTTGAAGGCGTTGAGAAGAGTGAACAGCGCCGCAACGGCAACAAGCGGCCAGAGCCACCTGGCTGTGGCAGACCAGCGACGCGCCGGGGAAAACTGTTCCGCACCATCGCTCATTCTGCGGGGTCTCCGCCCGAAGTGGTTCCCCGGCCAGAGTGAAACAGACGGCCCAGGCGAAGCGACCAGGGGCGCACTGCCGCTTCCAAGATCACCCAGCGACTCATCTTGGACTTCCCGAACTGCCGGTCCTCAAAGACGATCGGCACTTCCTGGACACGGGATCCTTTGCGTAGAGTCGCCGCCAGAAGCTCCACCAAGACGGCGTAGCCCGATGCCCGGACGCTGCCCAGGTCGATCTCTTGCAGCGCCTCTCGGCGATAGGCGCGGAATCCGCTGGTACAGTCCTCGATATGCAGCCCCAGCAGGGTTTTGACGTAACGATTGGCGGTGAGACTGAGGAAGAGCCTCCACGGACTCCAATTGAGCACACGAATGCCGCCCGCGTAACGAGACCCGATCGCCACATCACAATTGCTCAGTGCCTCCAGGAGACTTGGGATCGCCCCGGGCTCGTGCGAGAAGTCAGCATCCATGGAGACGATGAACGGCGACCCGCTTCGGAGAGCTTCACCAAGTCCAGTGACCAGAGCAGATCCGTAACCCAGTTTGGCCTCCCGTCGGATCAGCCTCACTCGATTGGTGAATCGATCTGAGTATCGTTGCACGATTCGGCTCGTGCCGTCGGGAGAATTGTCATCGACGATGATGGCTGTGAGTCCGGGAGACAGCTCCATCAGCTGATCGAGCAACGGCCCGATGTTATCAGCCTCGTTGTAAGTAGCGATGACGACAGCAGTTCCAGATTCCTCTACAGACATCACAAGCCGGGACCCTGTCCCGATCTGGATCATTGTCGAATCACAGCAACAGGTCAAGCAGAGATCCGGGGTGCTTCTTGATCACTTGACCGTATATGCAGACTCCTAGGAGCAGCTTTTTCGCAGCCCACTCATACATCTCGAAACCGTCGGTTGTGAACAAGAAACGGTGTTCAAAACGGCCTCGCTGCAAGGTGTTCAGAGCCTCTCAAGGAGCAGTCGGGGTTTGGACAGCAGCGAGATCGTCTTCTACTCCGCTTCATACATGTCTTGATGACAGAAAACAACCAGGAAATCCAGGTAGGATCATGTGTTGCGAGGTTGTTGGAGACAGTTGGAGAAAGTCAACAACACTTCCCTGAAGAAGCACTGAATCATCAAACTAGTGCAGCTTGCCATAAGTTCTATGTCATGCCACCTAGTCAACCACCACGAACCGGATGCCGCAGTACGAGAAAGGCCCATCCACCTCCGCCACGAAACAACTTTGCCCCCCAAAATCGAGACGTTCAAACTCGATCCCGGACGGTGAACAGGCTGCTGGAATGGAGTCGACGGTTGCCACCAAGTGGCGCACCGAGGCCGGAAGCTCAAATTCAATAGTTTCGTGTAACATAGTGCGATACTGGTGAGTTTCCAAGACTGCCTGCGCCTCTCTCGAGGGCACCAGAATTCGGTAGGCAGGAAGCTCGGCTGCCAGGTTTCGATACACTTCGTCGATGGGAATCGGCCAGTGAACCCTGTGCTGTGAAGGGGAGTTGGGTCCACTCAGTACCATGACCTCGAGCGGTGAAAACTGAGTGATGCATTCCCGAAAAGCGCCCAAGCGATGGTCGTTCTCGGCAAGGATTCCCCGATTCAAGCCGAAAAGCGCTGGTGTCCGGTCCCTCAGCAT
The DNA here is from genome assembly GCA_965248635.1 of Acidobacteriota bacterium. Classification (GTDB taxonomy): domain Bacteria; phylum Acidobacteriota; class UBA6911; order RPQK01; family CBDAPI01; genus CBDAPI01. The sequence continues at coordinate 4,639,296 of OZ252114.1, forward strand.
CAAGATACCCTGCTCCCTTGTCCGCGGGGAGCGAAAACGGGGGTCGAGGTAGCCGGTGAGATCCGTCGAGAACAAGATCAGGTTGGATATCAGCAGGGTGCCGAGCGCCACTCCGGATCCGATGCGAAGTTGTCCGGCGTGGAACAGACCGCCACTCAGGACACAGGGCACCGGCAGCACAAGCAGCAGGTATCCGATCTGTCCGAAGTGAACGGCCGCAAAAAACAGCAGGGGCGGAAAGAACCACAGACCGGCAATTATGAGAAACCGTCGCACTTCAATCCGGGGCAGGCCGCGGATCGCCATAGCGAAACCCCGGGCGCAGGAAAGCCAGAGCAGGTTCATTGAGCCCGTCAGGTGACTGATGAGTCTCTGAGTTTCCGACCACCTTTGGTGGAAGTAGGAGGAACCGTCGGGCGATGTTCTTACCGGGTTGAGTTGCTCGAAGATGGCCTGAAGGGTTGGCCCGAAACCATCCAGGCTGAGCATCGGCAGACTCCAGCTGAGGATACCGATCAGCCACAGAGATGTCCCCTTCAGAAGCAGGTGGCCTGAACCAGCCGCCAGGATCACGCTCAGCAGGAGGGGGAGCAGCAGAAAAGACAGAGAAGGTCGAAACCCTGAGACCAGTCCCAGGAAAAGTGCGCTCCAGAGAAAAAGACCCGGCCGCCCACGCCAGCCTCTCAGGAGAAGAAGGCCGAGCATCGGCCCGGCAAAGGCATCTACAGTAGTAGGTCAGGCCTGTCTCCCGATAGAGCGAGAAGAGCGGATTGAGCATCAGACAAACCGCGCCGGCCCAGGCAGCCAGCCGGTTGCCCCAGACTTCGAGCCCCAGGAAATAAACGGCGAGCACGCCGCCCAGAGCAAACAATACGCTCTCCAATTGCAGGGCCCGGTGGGGGGAGAGCAAAAAGGAAATCAGTTTGGCGACCCCGATGAAGAGGGGGATAACCTGGAGGATGAGGCTGGTGAAGAATGACGGAGTAATTCTGGACCGCGAGCATGAACTGGCCTCCGTCCCAGTGGAATGTGTGGCTGGCCAGGAAGGCCGCCGTGCTGATCAGGAAGAGGCCCAGCAGGCCCCCCAGTGGAAGTAAATGCCGGGAGGGGGACTTTGAGTGGAGAGATCGTTCATCCCTCATCGGGCACGAGCATAGTAGTCCCCTGTGAAGAAATGAAGTCGAACCCGATCGGTTTCTGAGCAAGATGGGGCTTGATGCTTCCTACATTCAACCGGGACCTAGTCCACGGCCACGATAGACAATCCAGAGACAGGCAATCCCCCGGCCGTGGCCACCGCCGTCACCGCAACTTCCCCGTCCGCATGGATCAGAATCGGACCCCGATAGCCTGCGGGGAAACCCGGCACCCCGGCCAGATGAAGAGTCACCTGATGGCGAGGTTCCAGGTCAAATCGGCCAATCTCCTGGTTTTCGGAGAGCAGGATGCCGACACTGGCAGGTTCATTCCAGAAGTTGACAATGGCAAGGGCGGCACCCGGTGGATCCCCCTGGACGATATACACACGGGTTGTCTCGGCCCAGGTCGACGCAGAGACAGTCGCCACGGGGACCAAGTCGCGGCCCTCGCCCTCTGCCTGCAGGAAGTGAACACTGCTCGACACCGGTCCATCCAACAGAGTTAAGGCCCAGCCTTGAAAGCGGTTTGGGTCCGGATCCAGGGTGAGACTTTTCGACTCGCCGCGGTCCAGCTCCATCATCATATCACTGGTCGAGCCGTCGCCAATCCGGACTGCTTCGGGTTGCCCGTCCCGGGACAGAAATCGCAGCACCCCCCTCACGGGGTGCTCCGAGAGGTTGTGAAAATCAAAGCGCGTGGTCATTCGCAACTGACCGAAGACGCCGGAGACGACCTGAGCGTAGTTCTCGATCCAGGCAAAGAGTAACTTGAAGATCTTCCCGTTCTCCAGACCCGGGATGAAGATCTCGCCCTGTTCATCTTCACCCCAGGAGGCAGCCGGCATTCCGAGCAACCCCACCTGACGGCGCTTGAACCTTCCCTGGAAAACCTCCTGCAACTCCCACACTTTGCCGGATATGAAATCCGAAAAGAGGTACGATCCCCAGAGCCCGGTGGGGGCTCCTCCCCGGTAGACCAGACCGCCAATCACAGCGTTCGGACTGTTGTCGTCATGGGCATAGGCGGCAATCGGGGGTTCAAGTCCTTCCCGGTCGCAGTCTTCGATAGAAGGCGGGAAGCACTCGCCTCCCTCCAGATGTCGCCAGCCGTAGTTCCCCCCGCGAAGGACCAGATCGATCTCTTCGACTCTGTTCTCTCCCACATCGCCCACAAAGAGCCTCCCCGAGAACCGGTCAAAGGACATCCGAAACGGGTTGCGGAACCCGTAGGCCCAGATCTCCTCCCGCGCATCCGGGTGCCCGACAAAGGGATTGTCTGGAGGGATACCGTAAGGATCCTGATCGACATCGATGCGCAGGATCTTCCCGGACAGAGAGGTGAGATCCTGGGCCAGATCCCCGAGTTCCTCCATGAAAGCCCCATCACCGACACTGATGTAGAGATACCCGTCACGCCCAAAAGCCAGCTCACCACCGTTGTGGACAAGGGTCTGGTGGTCAATGTCCAGGATCACTTCTTCCCGCGGGTCTGCCTGGTTGCGAGAAGAGCCACTCACATGGAAGCGAGACACCACGACCCGGTACTCACTGGCCTCCGAGGCGGTGTAGCAGACAAAGAAGATTCCGTTGGCGGCAAAATTAGGGTGAAACGCCAGGCCCACGAGACCCCCTTCACCGATCGTGTCCACCTGACCCGTGATATCAAGAAAGTGCGTTCCCTGCAGTTGCCCGTTCTCGATGATCCTGATGGTTCCGGCCCGCTCGAGCACAAACAGCCGATCAGATCCGTCCCCGGCGCTCTTGACCGCGATGGGCCTGTCGAACCCGCTCAGGAACTCCTCTACATAAACCACGGCCCGGGCCAGAGGCGTCCTCGAGGACAATGCCAAGAGAGAGAAAAGCAGTAGCGGGAGCACAGCCCGTTTCCGTGGAGAGGCGGGAAAGACTCTCATGAAGGTCGCGTTTCCAGTGGTTCTCTCCAAGGCTGTTTTCGACTCCGAGGTAGAAGGGATGCGTAACTATTAGCATTTTCTGCGTGTGGGGGTCCAGCAGCTCAGCAATCTCGCCTCGCAAAACCCGGCTGAAACCGCTACCGTATTCAGAAAGGGAGCGAGGTAGGAGTGCCGGCCTGGATACGATTCCTAGTTTGTGTTGCTGCGGCCCTTGCCATCGGGGCGCTCTGGTCCTTCATTACAGTACCCTACTCAAACCCCGAGGGAATCGTAGGGCCCCTGAGCAAGCTCCACTTCCACCCTCTGAACAATCAATTGAGGTACCTGCTCTTCGTCCTGGTGCCCGCCATCTTGTGGTTGATGATGAGCAGAAACGCAGTCTGCGACGGTTATCTGGCGGCGGCGGCTCCGAAAACTGAGCCAGGCAGGGCAACCCTCCCCCGATTGACATGTGTACTGATCTGGCTGTGGGCGGTCACCGAATGGCTCCAGAAATGGAGCCTACCCTGGATGGCTACTCCTACGGATCTCTTTCATTTGGGAGAGATTGTCACACCGGCCTATCTATACGGGCTTAACGACGGCATCTGGACGAGGAGTTTCTTTGCTCACGGAGCATTTCAGGAGGTTTTCTTGGTTCACTGGGGCTGGTGGGTCAGCGGCCGCCAGAGCCTGGGTGCCAGTATCCCCCTGCTGGTGGCTGCCGGAAGCTCCTGGCTCTTCGGCATGGCCTTTTTCCTCACATCCCTGGTGATCTGCGTCAGTCGAAGCTTTCGGCCTCAAAGCGCCTCGTTGTTGGGCGTGGTCTTCTTGATAGTTGTAGACCTGGGCAACGAGCGAATCTTTCAGTTCACGAGTCGGGATTCTCTGACGCTGGTCGGCTTTGGATTCCTGATTCTGGCAACCCTGCATCAGACGAAGCTGCTTTGGGGGGTGGTGGGGCTGCTGATCCCGCTGGCCCTGCTCAACTCGATCGATCGGGGAGCGTACCTGGCAGCAGTCTCTCTGGTGGTTCTGATCTGGCCTGCCCTAGCGGTATCCAGGGTTGCCAGGGAGGTCTTGAAGGCGAGGCTTCTGCCCTGCCTGACCGGGATCCTGTTAGGGTGGGGGGTGCAGGCAGCCATCTGGGGACTCGCCGAGTTTCAGGCTTTTCTTTCCAACACCTTCTTTTGGATTCGCCACAAGGACTACCTGGATGCCTGGGTGTATCCATCACCCCTGGAGGCCCAGTCCTGGCTGCACGCCCTGCCTCTCTGGGTCATCATGCTCGTCCTTCTTGGGCTGGCTGCTCACGTTCCTCACTACACCAGATCAGCCCATCAGAGGTTGGCCTCGATCCAACTACTCTTGGCGACGGCAGCCTTCGTGTTTTTTCGAAACGGGTTGGGCAGATCCGATTTGCCGCATCTTCTGTACTCATGGCATTTTGCCCTGCTGGCGTTGCTCTACCTTCTCTGGCTCCAGGTTTCGAGCAGGACACAGTGGGTTGATCGATTGGTGCTGCCTGCCGTCTGGCTGCTGGGCGCCCTGTGCCTGCTTCAGACGGGAAGGGTGGCGTTTGGCTTCGAGAGGATCCTTTCCACTCCCAATAGAATTCGCGTGATCAGCAACTTGCCGGAAGAAGACTTCCTGGAGGAGCCTCAGTGCGATCGGCTCTTCCACAGATGCGATCGGCCTTCCGGAATGAGGATTGTACCTTCGTTTTCCCAAGTGAACCCGCCTGGTACTACCTTCTCAGAAAACCGGCCTGCACCCGCTTTCATGTGACCTGGTTCGCATCGCCGAGGTCCTTTCAGGAGGAGATAGTCCGGGACCTGGAGAAGAATCAGCCTGGTCTGATCCTCTACAGCTCAGACTCCTGGACCGACGCGATTGATGGTATCGAAAAAGAGGAACGCTTCTCCATCCTGGTTGACTACTTGATCCGTACCTACAGGCCCTGGCGTCGAATCGGCGGCTTTTATCTCTACCAGCGGGTTGATGCGGCTAGGAGATATGGTTCCACGGATTGATCACTGCACACGTAGGTCCAAGGGATTATCGACCAGATGTCCAAACAGGTGTCAACGGAAATTGAAAACTGACCCGTGGTCCGCAATAACTCGATCTAGTGTACTGTCCGGGAAGTTCGCGGTGTTAATTCGGGATGGATTTTCGTTGCCAGTGAGGCGCGCGACGCAGGAATGCCGGGAGTCTTTCGAGGAGCGCAACAAAGCTGGCGGCGAAAAGACGCCCGAAGTAGCGGCGTGAACTTTCCGGACAGTGCACTAGGTGGGTTCCAAAGCTGCAGACCTCGACAAATCAAGATAACGGCGGAAGATCGTCAGGCACATCAAAAACTAAGTATGTGTACGCAACATGATCCACTGCGGACAAATTGTCCTGGATCCATTGCATCCAGCGAGATTCGATGATCCCAATTCCTTCACTCTCTCGCTGAAAGGCCGCGACACGTCCATTCCCGGGGAGAGGACTCTCGTGAGAAAGGCTGCGGTAATGATGATTCTACCTCGCACCGGTCGCATAGGGTTGACAATCACCTCTGGGTGTTGCTGCAAATAGTCCTGTAGATACAGCTCGTTCTGTCCCCAGTCTAAATTGGAGTCACAGAGATAGCGAAAGGCGTTCCTGCGATCTACCACTATCTCATTGAAATAGGAAAGCTGGTGAGGCCAATAAGAGGCCATTGAGATGAAAAGGAATATGAGCGAACCCACGAGGAGCAGATTCCCTTTCCAAGTCCAGGCTCTACTTTCTTCCGCCACGCTCGAGGCGAAGATATAAAGGAGGGGCAAGATCATAAGGATGATTCGGATTCCGTGTTGGATCTCGCAAGCCACTGTGAAGTAAACCCCGAAAAAAAGAATCGGGATAAGTAGAAACGAATCGCGGCGACAGAACCGACGCCAATTGAAGTTTCGTCCAAGCCTCACGAGCCCCGCGAGAAACAGAAGCTGGGCGGCGATAGGCACCTTGAGGAGAAAGGTCAGAGGATAGAAAAGACCAAACGACCCAAGTCGGATCTCGCCCAACAAATAAGCCGGTCCCCTCCCTACTCCAGTCTTCTCATGTGCTCGCAGCAAGTCGATTCCCTTGAGGAATGGTTCGGGCAGTGGCAGCGGGAGTGCATGAAGGAGAGGTATTCTTTGGAGGGTCTGAAAGAAAGCACTCTCGAAACTATAAGCCGATAGGGGTCGACCGAAACCTTCGAAGAAATATCCGGCATTAAGCACTACGAGATGAACGAGCACGAATAGCATGAACCACTTAACAGCCAACAAGCGGTTAGATCGCAGCCAACTTCTTGACTCGGAAAGCGTGAGTTGCAATATGACGAGACCCAGGACAATGGGATAGAGCAAGACGGCACTGAACTTGGCGTGTTGCGCGAGTGCCAAGGTAAGCGCGCTGATAAGGGCAGAAGAGGTAGTTTTGCTCCAGCAGAAGTTCTGGAAACATACTAGCCCGGATTATGCAAGAACCGTAGTCCGGTGTTGAAAAACGACTCGAGAAGTGGCCCAACTCGGAAGCGGGCAGGTGTGACAGGCGGATTTGCGAAGAATATGGGTTGGCGAGGCGTTTGAGTGGTTTGGGGAGTGAATTTCAGACAGATCTGGGCCTGGATGAGTGTCGGAAGCGGTTTTCCGGGGGAGCTGGGAAAAGCTAACTGGAGTTCAGGCGACTCAAGACGAGGTGGAAGAGGGGTTGTTCGGGGAAGGCTGAGGAAAGATGGACCCAGATGCGTCGAGTGGTTTGTCGGATCCGGGCCCCAATCTTGAGGACCCGACGACGTAAGGTTTCGATTTCGAGCTTGTGCCAAGGGGTTCCGTGCAGATAGTCGCGCAGGCGCACGAACATCTGGTAAGCCAGTGCATGCAGGAGGAGTCGAAACTGATTGGCCAGGAATCGATGACAGCTGAGTCGGTCCATGCTCAGATGATTCTTGAAGGCCTTGATGAAGTTCTCGGTCTGCCCTCGGTTTGTGTAGTGGTCATAAAGTGATTGGGAGCAGAGATCGTCCCGGTTGGTGACTACAAAGCGACGGTTGATCCCACGCTGATCGACCTCCACTTTGACAATGACGCGACGGGATCGATCCCAGCTGTGGGCTCGATAAAGAAACTCGTCAAACTGACGCTGTTTTTCCTCCAGCTCAACGAACCTCAGCCGAGTCGAATCCAGCAGCGGCTCGACCACTCGCTGCAGGCGAGGGTTTCGACTTAACCCAATGACATATTGGAGTTTATTCTCTTCACCTTCACAGAACTCGTAGAGCCGAGGCGTGGCAAAGCCGCTGTCGGCCCGAATCTCAATCTCGACATCCGTCCCCACTCCTTGTCGGATGGCCTCCACGACGCGCTTCAAAACGGGCACGATGTGAGAGGCAGCCCCCTTGTTGCCAGGTCTCAACATGGCACACACCAGGTCTCCCGTGGCGGCATCGAAGATCAGCAAAGGATGCAGAATGTGGTTTCGGTAATACCCGTGGTAGAAGGAGAACTCCTGTTGGCCGTGAGTGTGGTCATCGGTACTGTCCAGATCCAGGATGATCTTGCTGGGGCGTCTCTTCTTCAGGGAGCGCACATAACGGCCTAGCAGCCACCGGCTCAGACGCATCAGATCCTTCTTGGTGACGGAGTTCTCCAAACGGGAGAAAGTCGGCTGGGTGGCCAAGTCGGGATCGCTCTCGGGCAACTGATCACAGACTGTCTTGAGCATCGGATCCGAGCGCAGCGTATCGGCGTCGTTACAGTCTTCGTAGCCGGCCACGATCTGCAAGACTCGTTGTCGGATCAACTTCAACAGGTCATGACGAATGTAGCGTTGGTCTCGACTTTCCGAAATACAGGAACTGAAGCCCTCGCACAATCGATGTTGACGATCCAGCGATCCAAACAACAACCATCCTGCGTCGGAAGTGAGGCTCCCCCCATCAAAACGAGCCGTGATGTTTCTGTGGCTATGAAATGGCAGGGTATTCTGGCAGACTGTTTTTGACATTGCCGTAGCTCCTGTTTAGGGTCTTTGTTTCTCTAAACCCTTTTATATCAGAGAGCTACGGCCTTTTTTCTGGGCCCAAATCTCACTTGAATTTAGATCTCCTGCATAATCCGGGCTAGGGCGATCAGTATCATGCCTGTGCGGAAGAGGTCGGTGGTGACCCAACGGGAATGGGCCTGAATGTTTGGGCACAGTACGTAGAGGAGTGCCGCCAAAATGGCCGCTCGGGATCCGTAGAGGCGACCACTCCAGAGGCACACGATCAGAGCCACAAAAGCAGAGAAGCCGAGCGTAACCGACCTGGAAAGGCGCCAGCCCCACTTCGTCTCGCCTGATGTCAGATTCTCGACAGCGGCGTAGGGAATTGCATTGAGTACGGAGAAGGGCATGGTTGAATCCGAGACTCGACCGGCCTCACCCCTGAGAAGAGATAGTCCGTAGCTCAAGTGAACTGGTTCATCGACGGTGATCGATTTCTTGTTCAGAGCGAGAAAGTTGGCCAACACGAAAATGAACAGCAAGATCGGAAGACCAAACAACATTCTCGGATTGGACAGGCGATCGGGCACGCAACGAGCATAGATGGCTGCTGCAATGAAAGGAAGAGGGGACCTCACGGAGACGCAAGCCGAAGCTGTCGTAGATGGAAGGGTCTCCTCCCTGGCTGGGAGTCGCGCCGGAGCATCCGGTTTACCGGGCGCGAGGTCATCGCCGGCTAGACCCGAGGACATACAATTCCAAGTGTACGAGTTGCATCTGGGGATGCCGGATGCCCGTGGAAATCACCGTCGACCACTGGAACCCGCGCAAGAAACAGTACCGATTCGAAACGTTTTGCTATGGTCCGAAGTCGTGCTCGTTCTACCGGGCTGGCTCGACCCGCAAGGTGCCCGGCCGTCGCGGTATGACCTGGGAAGAGGAAGACTGGATCGACGACGAAGCCACTTCCCATCGAACCATGGAGGAGTAGATTCGCGTCACGGATCACCGGAGGCGATGACAAGGTACCTAACGCTCGCCCGCCGGCGAGTGATCAATGCTAATCTAGCCAGACCAGCAGCGGCTCCGAGTGTCTCTTAAACCTCTGGCCACTATGTCCCATTCGCGCTGACGACATACAGAAATGATTATCGGGTCACCTGTGGCATTTTTCATCAAAAGGCTTTTCCTCCACTGGACGGTCCTGGATTGGGATCGCACCTTATCTGGCTTCCAGCCCTAGGGCAGGAGACCACCGATACGTCTACTATCGTTTCCGGTCACAATGAAATAACCCTGACTCCGCTAGGTCCCGCCGATGTTTCATTGGAACTAGACTGGGCTTTTGTTGGTTTCTCTAACGGGTATCTTCTCGCTGTTCACAAAGGGAACGTATTCAGATTGGATGTCGAGGCGCGAGGGCGATGGGAAGCTCTCGACAGAGCACTCCCACTTTCTAATGAAGTCATAGTAACCGCATCGAACGGGGTCGCATTTTTCCTGTCAGACGGTGAGAACCTGCTTTCTCTAAAATGCGATCCGGACTCCGGAGACCTCAGTATAGACAGCGTCGTTGATTTGCCAGGTAATGGCCTGGAAGCGATGGCAGCTTCCGGGCAAAACCTGTACCTGGCCGGTACGAGTCTGGGCTTGTGGAAGCTCAACTTTTCCGGCGATGGAACCGATTGGAAGCAACTGCCAATTCCCAAGGAGCAGTTCCGCCAACCAGCGCTGGCCATTCAACGTTATACAGATGCTCCACAACTGTTTCTTTTTGGCATGGCTGTCGATACTGGTCATATTGCGGTTTGGCGGCTGGATAACGAGGAGACTATCTGGGAAATAACTGACTCTCTCGATTTACCGCAGGGCATGGCCGATGGTGTTGCGGTTATTCCTGCCGGTTACTCACATATTTGGGCTGTGCCGCAGGGATATTACGAGGGGCAAGTTCTGTACGCTTATCATACTGTTACGAGAACCTGGGTGCCCTTCGATATCGCCAGGCTTGGCTGGGGTTCGTTGAAAACCATCTTAAACTCGGAGCCCAATGAACAGGGCATTGCCCTGTTCTCAAATGACGGCGAGACTAAAGCCTTCTCTCTGCGTATAGGAAGGGTTGATACAAGGCTCAGGGTTATTGATGGAATCGTCATAATCGTATACCTGGGGCTAACTGTCTTTATTGGATGGTATTTCTCTCGGCGTAACCGGACCATTTCTGATTTCTTTCGCGCAGGGCAACGCGTACCCTTCTGGGCGTCCAGTTTGAGCCTTATTGCATCCGACCTGAGTGCACTTACGATTATGGCAATTCCTGCCATGGTATTCGCGACCAACTGGCAGTATTACCTGATGCAAATGGAGCAGAGTCTATCCATCTGGATTGCTGGAATCGTAGTCGTGCCCTTGTTCCATAGCTTAAATATTATGTCCATGCCGGAATATATAGGTCGGCGACTGGGTAATGTAGCTCGCGTCGTCGCGGCCATTCAACAAGTGGTAACAACCCTGTTAACAGCGGGAGTCATCATTTTACTGCCGTCATTAATGATATCTGCGGTCACCGGTGTGGATTTAGCGCTGGCGATAATCGTCATGGGAGTATTGTCTACCGTTTATACAATTCTCGGAGGTTTGGAGGCAGTCATATGGACTGACGTCGCCCAGATTATCGTATTTGTAGGTGGAACGTTCTTAGCCGTCGTCCTGATTTTCTTTGACCTTGATCCTGGCCTTGGCTCCAATGCGTCTACTTTGTGGGTGAATGGGAAGCTCAACGTTTTTGATTTCGAGTTCAATTACACGGAAATCACTTTTTGGGCATTACTACTGACTGTTCCACAGAATGTGATCGTCAATCTCGGAAGACAGGAAGTGCTTCAACGTTTTATCAGTAATCCCAATGTACGGGAAGCCAAGCGGAGTGCCTGGGCACAGTTTGTTATATCGATTGGAGTGGTTGCCGTATTCTACCTGTTTGGTTCAGCTTTATATTTGTTTTATTTGCAGAACCCGGAAAATCTCATCATCGCCGCAGAACGGCGGGAAGAACTGGTTCCATTCTTTATAGTCCACGAGCTGCCGGTGGGTATTTTGGGTATCATGCTGGCCTCCGTTATTGCGGCCACCATGTCCACCCTGGATACACGTATTCACTCTCAGGCGACTTTGGTAGTGCGCAATCTTTACTAGCCATTTGTTAAGGGCGCTACGGACGACAAGGCGTTCAAGGCCGCACGGTGGGTGGTGGGGATCTTTGGAGCGTTTGTAACCACAAGTGCATTATATTTTTCCAAGTATTCCAATCAATCGATCTTTGAGTTGACCTTCGATATCCTGGCCATCACGAGCGGTTCCGCAGCATGGATATTGTTGGGGATTCTTACTAACCGGTTTAATCAGTTCGGGGCTCTCGTATCATGGCCCATTGTGATTGTTTTCAACCTGATTCTGAAGATGTGGTTGGACGTCAACTTTCTGGTGATCGGGATGGCATCACTTGTCGCATCTGGATTGGTCGGTTATGGCGTCAGTCTGTGGGTTCCAGAAAAGAGGCAGATTGATTTCACCGGTCTTACATGGTGGACCCAATTGAGCTCTGGAAAGCATCAATGACTTTCACGTGTATCCGACAGGAAATGACTTCTCCTCCGAGATCGGGCTGGCGTCTCTGAACGCCTCAGAGGTAACCTCTAGTACACCGGTGAATCTGGATACTCCAGTTAGGTAACATAGAAAATAGTCCCCAGTGTAGTGGTCAGCGATCTTTATGGTGAACTCGACCGGGATCCAAGCTGTTGATAATTTGAATGTTATCGTGTTCCTCTACCGAATTTGTCAGGAAACACCAGAGGAGCACGATGCGTACTCAGAAGCCTCCAAGAATCCCGCTTCCCAAGGGCTGGCCATCACACGTCAAGTCCGGCGTCCTCCACATCATCTCATTGGCCACGCTACCAGCCCCAAATAGGCGACCAAAGATCGCTGGCCCACTGCACCTATTCGCCGTCGCGTCCCTTGCGGTATTCCTCGCGCACCCTCTGCGCGAAACGCTTGAGTCCGAGTTTGGCGTGCTCGATTTTGGGTTGAGCCTCCCGCCAAGCCTGCTCGGCGCGGGGCTTGACTTGTTCTTCCAGCACCTGCGAGGCCTTGGCGCGGGCTTGCGGGTTATGGCGGAGTTCCTGGGCGGCGCGAATCACGAATCGGCGAAGAAGACTCATCTCTGGATGTATTCAGTATAAGCGAAACTGGCTAGCTGGCCTGCGTGGACCACCCATCCCTCGAAATCCGACCAGGGGGGATAAGGCTAGGAGTTCAGCAGGTCTTTGAGGCCCTTGCTCAGTTTGAAGTAAGCGACTCTCTTCGCAGGAACCTGGACTACCTCGCCGGTCTTTGGATTCCGTCCCCGGCGCGGGCTTCGCTGGCGGTGACGGAAACTGCCAAAGCCGCGCAGCTCGACCTTCTCGCCGGAATTGAGCGCCTCCACGATGCTGTCCAGGAACGTCTGTACCACCACTTCGGCGTCTGGTCTGGTCAGACCGCTTGTCTTGGCAACGTCGGCCACCAGGTCGGCTCTGGTCATAGACTTCATATTCCGGGCCAAAGCGGCCACTGATTCCGATCGAAAACGGCCACCTGCTCCCGCATCCTCGGTTCGCCCTCAAGGCGATTCCAAAAGGCTACTTCGCCTTCGCCTTCTGCTTCTCTTTCCCTTTCTTTTTTCTCTCAGCCCAGTATTTCTTCATGCTGTCTGATACAGCTTTGCGCTCTTTGGCAGATAGTTTGCGACTTGTGCGCTTGCGTGTGGGTGTCTTTGTTTCGGCCTTGGTCTTGGGCCTGGGTGTGGTCTTCTCGCTCTCCAATTCGGCTCTGATCTCCGCAATCTCCTCATCGATGCGCCGTCTCTCTGCTTCGAGTCTTTCTGCTGCAAGTTCCAGTAGTCTTCTTCTATTTAGGGGCATCAGTCATTTCTCCTTAGGCTGAATTACTTAACTAAAATGTTGATCTTACCAGACGCCCTGCCAAGGTATCGCCGAATCTACAATCCTCCCGGGATGCCATGGTTATGCCTGGCTACGACAGAAGGCGGATCACCCCCGCCGTCCCGTCGACTTGGACCCTCTGGCCGTCGTGAAGCTTCGTCATCAACCGGTCGATGCCCACAACACACGGCTTTCCGTACTCGCGCGCGACCACCGCACCGTGCTGCAGAACCCCGCCGACCTCGAGCACGACTGCGGCGGCGTTCACGAACAGCGGCGTCCAGCCCGGGTCCGTCGTGTACGCGACCAGCACGTCCCCCCTGTGGACGGGCTTCTCGTGGGGGTCGCGGAGCACCTTGACCGGACCCGTCACCACACCGGGCGACACGGCCATCCCGCTCAGCTCGTCGGGCTTCTCCTCACGAGGAGGCGGGCGAAGGATCCGGCCTCGCGAGTCGATCACTTGAGGGAACTCCGTCACCTGGGCCTTGAGTATCTTGAGGAAGCGCGTCCGCTCCTCGCGCACCTCTCGCAGGTCCAACGAAGCATCCAAGTTGGCCGATTCGAGGTCGCGGACCGTCAGATCGAAGACGTCCTCGGCTGAATCTAGACGCCCCTCCCGGACCAGGCGTTTGCCCTCAATCAGAGCGCGCTTGCGGAGTGCGTAGTTGAACAAGACTATTTGGTGTTTGGGCATGTCGCGGGTTCCGGCAAACAGGTCGATGATCCGGTGGACGCGGCGCAACAGCACCCGCCGCAGCTAACCCGAACGGCTCATCAACTCTTCGTAGGCTCGTCGCCGATCCTCCACGTGGCGCTGGTGCGCGGCTTCCGGATCAAAGCCCTCATCGTCGCCGGTCATGAAGGACATCTGCCTCAGGGCGAGACCGGGGTCGTCGGTATAGCGCCGGCTCGCCAGGTCCATCTCCTGAGGACCGCGCCAGCCGTACGTCGCGAGGAAGGCGTCCCATGCGCTCAGGAACTCCGCTGACATCTGGCGATTCTCGACACGTTCGGCCAAGCGGGTCAGGTCCTCGAAGTCGGATGGGTGCAACAGCTTGGCCAGGCGAAACAGCGCGATGCCCATCTCGACGACAACGTTGCCCGTGAAGCCGAGTTGGAGCTTTTCGGCGAGTGCGTCCACCTCGGCAGACTTCTTGCCGACCTCACGATTGACCGATCCCAGTGCGACTAACGAGGCCATGAGCGCGGGCATCGTAGGCTGTCGCCACATGAGTGCGGCGTAGGTCCGCCGGAATTCGGCGAGAGGAAGGCCGTAGTCGAGGGTCTGGGTAAGCATCTACCTCGTAGGCGTCGACCTTCCGCTGGTACGATCGGTGTACGCGTTCGGGAGACAGGATGGCCCACAGCGTGTTCCAGAAGGAGCCGCGCAACAGCCACAAAACTCTGGGAACGGACCATAGGATCCCGAATCGCATCCACGGCGGTCTCGTGGCCGCGCGGTACCGCTTATCGTCGCTGTTGGCCTGGATCTCGGCCATCAGGCGGTCGTTGGGGGCGCTCCCCTTCGACATTGTCTTTGGACTCGCCAACCACATCATGTTGGAGAGATTCATGTACATGCGGCCGCCCGCGAAGAACACCAGACCCTTCTCAGGGGTGAGCTCGATTCCGAAGAACTCCTCCAGAAAGGAGGAAAGTAAATCTTCCCAGCAATCGAGTACCATCGGCGAGAAGGGTACATTAGTCGTCATCCCCTTCGACAGCGCAGCGTCCGCGTAGAGCCTCCTGCGTTCGCCGGGCTGGGTCAGCATTTCGGGCGCGAGCGGCACGTAGGTGGTAATGGGGCGCGCCTGCAGCACGTGGAGCTGACCGGCGGCGTAGGCCCACTCGATGTCCGTCGGCTTCTGGTAAAGCTCCTCGATTCGACACATCACGTCGGTCAGCTCGCCGAGCTGGGCTGCGCTGAGGGTGAGCTCCGCCGAACGGTGGCCCTTCCGCTCGATGGTGCCGCCGTCGGGACCCAGCCAGATCGAGACCTGCTTGGCGCCCAGCTTCTTGTCCACGACCTGTCGACCGACCTTGTCGACGATGAAGTGATCAGGTGACCCGAGCCCGGCGACGACCGACTCCCCCAGGCCCCAGTTCGCGTTGATGACGGCCTCGTCGTAGTCATTCGTTAGCGGGTTGAGCGAGAACCCCACGCCTGCCACCTCACTGTCGATCTGCTTCTGCACGACCACTGTGATGCTAGGCGACCGGACGTCGAATCCGTGCTCCTTCTTGTAGACGAGCACGCGCTCATCCAGACTCGAGGCAAAGCAGTGTCGCACCGCGTCATCCAGATCGGTCGGGCGCACGCCCAGTCGGGTCTCGTAGCCACCGGCGAACGAGGCCTGTGCCAGATCTTCCTCGGGCGAGGAAGAGCGCACCGCGAACAGCACGTCGTCGCCTAGCGCTGCGAGGTTCTGGCGCAGATCTAGAAGGGCTTGCCGCTGGGTCGCAGTGAGCGGGAGGGCAGGGCAGAGCTCCTTCAGCTCGTTGCAGAGAGTCGCCCACTTATCCGGTGTTGCATCGACCAGCGCCATCCACGTCGCGGACGTTTGAATCTCATCGAACCAGGGCGCGAAGAAATCCGTAGTGAGAACGCCGCCGGGCGGAACGGGCAAGCCCCCCTCGACCATCCGGATCAGCGAATAGCCCTTACCGCCGACCTCGGCGAGGGTCGTTTGCTCGGTGCCGGGAAACGAAACGATCAGGGTCATGTCCATACCTTCGTGCTCGATTGTTTGGGTAGAAGACGCCGCTTGCAACGCCCATTTCCGGCGGCGAAGTCGTAGTCTTGGGCCAGGGTGCGGGTGATCTCGAGCGAGCCGATGATCGGACAGATGCTCTTTGGCCAGCTGGGTGGGACCGGGATTCAGTATTTCTCGTCCGTGCCACCGACGGTGCTTCGCTGAAGCACAAGCTCATCAAACCCCGCTTGATGCACTTACATTCAACCCGCTGCGAAGAATGACAACTCCCGTGACCAGCAGCCACAGCGACTTTACGTGAAAAACCGGCATGTAAAGCGACATCTGATCTGGGAGGAGCATTGTGAGGGCCATCGCCGCCAGGCCGATCGCGACTGCCCCCCATCCAATCCAGATCGGCACGATCTTCCATTTGATCAGTCCGAAACCCAGCACAAGCAGTCCCAAACCAGAAAACACTCGACTGAACCTGACGAGGCACGTGACGTATTCCGTGTCAATTCGCAGTGCGTCCACGAACTCGCGAATCTCGACAGTGGAGTTTCCGTTCATGTCCAGGGCTCCCCACGCACCGTGGTGATAGTAGAAAGCAGCGCCAAGGGCACCCACTACCATTCCAGCCGTGGCGACTGCGGCCCCCGGCCATACCACGACTCGCGCTTCCGAATTTGTCAGGAGCGACGCGAGAGCCACCAAAGCGATTGCCGTGACGATCATTCCAAACAAATGGAAACGGAACGTCCAGATCCATAAATCGAAGGTCTCCTGTACACGCGCAAAATCATCAGGCTCAAAAAAGGTCCCGATATGTGTTGGCATCAACATCCAACCTCCCCAGAACATGATTGCGGCGGCGACAAATGACCACGCCGTAAATCTGGTTGAGAAGTCGCGAACCTTCTGGTTCATCTACTGTTTCGTGCGAGGCGATACATTTCTTGTCCCATGACTATTTAGCTTACATGGTTTCCAGACGCCGCAGCGATTCGAGAACTGGGCAGGTACGAAGTCGTAGTCGTGGGCCAGGGTGCGGGTGATCTGGATGAGCTGGTCAAGTGAGGGCTGTATTTGCTTTGAGGATACCCTTGGCCCCGCAGCACGAATCCGGCTCGCCATGTCGACGACTCATGGAAGAACAAAGGCGGGGGTGGATCGATTTGCGGAGTATGTTTCCGGGATTGAGGTTTGTTGCGACGGTGTATCTGTGGCGGGCCGCCAGCTCCAGGGCCCGGATCCGGTCGGAAAACCGCCGCCGCACTCCAAGTTTACTTCAGTGCCCATCAAGTTCCGCTCGCTCTGGGCCACCGGCGACCTGGGCCGGATCTGGCGGCCGCACGAAACGCATCGCAACACCTTGATCGAACCCAACCGCAACGGCAGCCTGTTGCGCTTCGACTACGAGAAGGACGGGAAGCCGAAGCAGGTCCTGCTCTTCGCCAACCCGCACTCTCAAACGGGCCGCGATCACCGCTCCATCCACGTCAGCTTCGACGAGGGCCGCAGCTGGCCCGAAGAGTACCGACTTCTGCTGGACGAGGGCCGTGGCAACGGCTATCCGAGCATGACCCGCACAGACGATTCCCATGTCGGCATCGTCTACGAAGGCAGCCAGGCTCACCTTGTCTTTGAAAAGCTGTCATTGAATGAGTTGTTGAAACTCGCGGAGTGAGGGCGTATTGGGGCCACCAGGCGGGGGTACTACTTAGCGACTTGGCTGACTTCTTCAGGGCTCTGCGCTCGTAAACAAGGTGTTCCAAATTGCTTTAAACTTTTCGCATCTCATCGAGAGCGGAACTCTGAGAGTTGAGTTCAAGGTTTCTGTGCTCTCGCGTGGATATGCGCCGTTTCCATGGCTGACATTGTGTTTCAAGACCGACTTCAGGTTCACATTGAGATGCTGGTATTCACGACCGACCACTTCTGTAACATCGGCTAGGCTAAATGCTCCGGTCGAACCTTTCACGGCCACTAACTCATTCATGCGAAAATAGTCCGAACCTTCACTTTCAACTCGATTACCCTCTTCATCAAGTTTGAGCACACCCCAGGCTTCGAAAGAGGTGGTCGAGTCGGAGGAGCCACTGCCCGTGCCACCTCTTGCTGGACTGGCTGGAAAACTGTCAACAAGGATCCTGTAAGTCTGAGGTGCAAGATGGTCTGCGACACAGTTCGTGAGCTCTGCGTAAGGCGGGTCAGCCGTTTTCCCAAGCCTCGTGGCTCTGACTCTCAAGGCTTGAGGAAACACGCTGTGTGATAAGAAAAGAGCTAACACTATCAAAAGTCTTGGGACTCTGATGGAACGGCCTCGCAGAAAGTTCATCATTTCGCCCTCCCATGCGTGGCTACATCACGCTATGAGAATGTTACCTTCGCAAGCCCGGGGGGAATTGAAGTTGTTTGTATGACTTAGCTGCCCTAGTACTTTCCGGATCGGGGCACCGAGCACCGTTTCCCCAACCCCAATTTCAACTAGCTTGAACCTGGGCCCGCATTATAGCAAGGGGTAAACGGAAGGTTCGGTGCCCGATTCGAATTTTGCTGATCTGGCTTTCAACCATTTCGAGTGCTACAAGGTCAAGCTCGCAGAGGGCGAGGTCTTCGAGCCCCAGCCGGTGGCCCTCGTGGACCAGTTCGCCGACAAGGATGGCGTCTTCGTCGAGAAGCCGCTGGCGCTGTGTTTGCCCCGTACTTGAGATGAGCGGTACGATGTTAGGACCCTGGGCGTCTTGACATGACCAGATCAACCAGCGAGCGCGTTGCCTATTTCAATGGAAGCATCGTGCCGGAGAGTCAGGTGCTCCTGCCCTTCCGCGATCGCGGATTCCTGTATGGCGACGCAGTGTTCGACACATCGCGAACTTTCGGAGGCAGGGTCTTCAAGCTCCAGGAGCATATTGATCGACTCTATCGATCGCTCCGCTATACTCAGATCAACCCCGGTCTCACCCCCGGCCAGATGAAGACGATCACCGAAGAGGTCTTGGAGCGAAACGTTCCGCTACTGGAGGAATATGAAGATTACTGGGTTTTCCAGCGTGTCTCTCGCGGATTGTCAAGCGTGGGAGGGGAAGAGCCGGAGCGTTCAGGTTCGACTGTCATTGTCGAATGCACTCCTCTGCCGCTGGAGGCGAGAGCGAAATGCGTCCGCGATGGAATCGATGTGATCGTCCCGGCCATCAGGAGGGTTCCGCAGGAATGCCTCAGCCCCCGGGTCAAGAGCCATAATTATCTGAACCTGGTCATGGGAGACCTGGCGGCCAAAGCCGTGAATCCAGACGCTTGGGCGGTTCTGGCCGACACCAGGGGCAATCTGGCGGAGGGATACGGCTGCAACTTCTTCACTGTTCACGAGGGGAGGCTTTACACACCCAAAGAGCAGTACGTCCTGGCCGGCATAAGTCGGGAGACAGTCATCGTGCTGGCGCGTGAGTTGGGCCTCCCCGTCCTGGAAGAGGATCTGGATCTTTTTGACGTCTCCATTGCCGAAGAGGCTTTTCTCACTTCGACCAGCATTTGCATTTGCGGGGTCCGTTCGGTCAATGGAAGTCCCATCGGTGACGGACGGGTACCCGGTCCGGTGACGAAGCGGTTGATTGAAGCTTACATTCGGCTGGTCCAGTACGACTTCGTGGGCCAGTACCTGAAACACTTGCACGAAAAGCCTCTGGAAACAGTCGTCAGGGCAGAATGATGTGGAAGAGGAGCAGCACTACATAGATGCAGCCTAGGATTAAGGTGAGATCCAAACGACTGAATTTCGGAGGTTGCAAGCCGTTCCTCTCCTGCGTTAGCGGTCGCCCCTGATTCCAGGATGGCAACAGCACCTGAGAAATTTCAACGGCACCAATTGTCGCATCAAATTACTTACATCGGATGCAATCACATAATTAGGAATTAGATTAAATCAGCTCGTCTGGTTTGGCGGACCGACGGCGAAACTGGTCCTTGAACTCCCAGCCCAGTAGGCCGAGTCCGGTGAGGCCATCTCGCAGGGCCGCCGCAGGCCAGTGCGGTACTCAGGACACCTCTGAGCTATACTTCGGCTGTTATGTTCTGTCCGGAATGTGGGGCTGAGTACAGGCAAGGTTTCTATGAGTGTTCGGATTGCCAGGTGGCCCTTGTGCATGAGCTTCCTTCGGAATCGGAGCCGGACTCAGGGGAGAGGATCATCCCGATCCTGGAGGTCGGCCCAGTGGAGTTCGGGAGGGTCCGGTCCATGCTGGAGGAAGCTGGGATCGAATGCTTTGCAGTCCAGGACGACGGGTTGGGCACGGTTCTGGGGACGCGCCTGGCAAGCGGAGTCTGGGTGCAGGTGCGGGAAGAAGATGCAGAGAAGGCAAAACGGATCTTAGCCTGGGCGCGTTAGAATCAATAAGTTACGCGATCCAACAATGCCGGAATCCCTTCAACTGCACCACGGTCCCATCCTCCTAGGACTTCTGGCGTTCTTATTTCTTACCGCCACCGCTTCCTCCCAGCAACCGCTCGAGGATGTCCCCGCTATCCGAGCGGTTTGGATTGAGGCTGACCTGGAATTCGACGGGCTGGTCATTGAGGCTTTGTGGGACGAAATTGAACCGGCCACCGGCTTTATTCAGCAAGACCCGCACGAGGGCAAACCCTCGACCGAACGCACGGAGGTGCGAGTTGGGTTCGACGACTCGAACCTGTACTTCGGAATCATCTGCTTCGACCGCCAACCTGAAAACATCGTGATCACCCAGAACCGTCGCGACGGAAGCCTTGACGACACCGATTCGATCCAGTTGCTTATCGACGCCTACAACGATGGCCAAAACGCCTTCATCTTCGGAACCAGCCCCACCGGAATTGAATTCGACGCTCAGGTTACCAAAGCCGGACAAGCTCGCGGAGGCGGCGGTGGGCCGGCGAGGGCAGGAGGAACGGGGGGCGGTGGCGCCCAGCGTGGAGGCTCGGCAGCTTTCAACCTGAACTGGGATGGAGTCTGGAGGGTTCGCTCACGAGTTACATCTCGAGGCTGGGAGAGCGAAATCATTGTCCCGTTCCGAACTTTGCGTTACAAGCCTGGCACGGACCAGACCTGGGGAATGAACATCTCTCGCAATATCCGTCGGCGCAATGAATTGTCATTCTGGTCACCCGTATCGAGGGCGTTTCGGCTGACGCAGATCGATCTCGCCGGATCGCTCACAGGGCTCGAGACCAGGACGCAACGTAATCTTAAGCTGCTGCCGTACCTGATCGGCGGCTTTTCGCAGGATTTTCGGCAAGCTGAAGACCGCACGGATCCCGAACTGAAGGGAGGTCTCGACCTTAAATATAGTCTCACGCCCGGACTGACTCTGGACGCGACCATTAATACCGACTTCGCGCAGGTCGAAGTCGACGACGTCCAGATTAACCTCACGCGCTTCGACTTGTTTTTTCCCGAGAAGCGTCCATTCTTCCTCGAAAACTCAGGCTTCTTCGAATTTGGCACGCCCCGGGAAGTGGAAATCTTTTTCTCCCGGCGCATCGGCCTCGATGAGAACCGCCAGGAGGTTCCGATCGCCGCCGGCGTACGCGTCAGCGGCAAAATCGACAAATACCAGATTGGTCTGCTCAACATGCAGACCCGAGATGTTGAGGGCCGAACGCCCGCGAACAACTACACGGTCGCGAGGGTCAGCCGTGAGTTGCCGAATCGTAGTTCAATCGGCGTGATCGGGGTCAACCGCCAGACCATGGGAAGCTCTGAAGGCTCTCGTGAATTCAACCGTACGTTCGGGGCCGATGCCAACATTGGGATCGGGAAGTACGCGAACTGGTTCAGCTATGTGGCCGGAACCAGTACGCCCGGACTGCAGGGCGATGCGCACGCCTATTCGAGCCGTTTCGAGTACGACGACGCGACCCATCGCATGAGCGTCGAATTCCTCGAGGTGGGAGAAACTTTCAACCCCGAAGTGGGTTTTGTACGACGCGTCAGGTTTCGCAAGCCGAGCGCTTCTTATCGCTATACGCACTATCTGAAGAACAGCGCCTGGCGCACGGTTGAGCCGCACGCTTTCTTTCAGAATTGGTACACACAGGGTACGAATGAAAAGGAGTCCGGGTTCGAGCACTTTCATCTGGATTCACGCCTTCAGAACGGTGGGCGGCTGGGCCTCGCGTACAACCGCAACTTCGAACGGCTGGACGAGCCCTTCGAAGTGTTCCCCGGGGTCCACGTCCCCGTCGGAGGCTATCCCTTTGGGGAGACGATTGCGAACTTCGACAGCGATCCCAGCGCGACGTTCTTTGGCGGTGGGACCCTGGCGGTCGGCGATTTCTATAACGGCGATATTAAGGCTGTGAGCCTCAGCGGCGGTGTGCGGAAGGGGCAGAACCTGACTTGGACAGTCACCTGGTCGCGCAACTATGTTGACCTACCGGTGGGGGACTTTACGACTGACCTCGCCAGCCTGCGGTTCAACTGGTCGTTCACGCCGAAGAGTTTTCTCCAAACCCTGAGCCAATACGGCAACCGTACGAATCAATTCGCGCACAACATTCGATTGGGGCTGTTGTCGACTTCGAGCACCGGCTTGTTTGTTGTCTACAACATCGGTACATCGACAAGAGATTACCTGGATCCGCACGGCGTCGAGCGGCGCCTGGAGACTCAGGGGTTATTTGTCAAGTTCAACTACTTGCTGGATTATTGACCGATTCTGCTGCAACTCTCAGCTTGTCAGACACGAGACTTTCCCGGCTTCGTGTCACCCAAATCTTTAATGTCCGCCGCCGTCTACCCCATCGGAGTTAGGCGCTAGTGCAGCTCGCCGTAAGTCTTGAGCCACCTCTCAGTAGGGAGCGAGCAGGTGCTGCATGAGGCTTTGCATCACCTCGACCAGGTCTTTCATACTGCCTGAGAAGGGCGTTTTTTCCCAACGTCCAGTATGCCGTTTGACGCTCAAGCCATAGGTCGATGCATTGAGGCAGGTCAGACGAACTCGATCTGATTTTTGCGGCGCCCTGTCGGGCCCGAAAGCCTCCTCCCGACCCACGATCAAGTGTTTGCCCCAGATGCGAACGTAGAGGCCGCGAGTGGTTTCGTGGCCTTCCAGCAAACAGGACAAAGCATCCTGATCGGCCTCCATTTCAAAGCTCATGCTCGGGCCTTCAAGCTACCAGAGGAAGTCCTTCACAAGTCCAGCGGAAGGGATGGGCTTCCCGCTCGTTCCACTGCTCGATGAAGGCCTCCACCTTCTCGACCAGATCCCGAGCCGTTGCGAAGCTTCCGTAGCGAAGCACCCGACGGCTCAGGATCGAAAACCAAAGCTCGATCTGATTCAACCACGACCCGTGCGTCGGCGTATAGTGAAACACAAAGCGGTTGCGGTGCTTTCGATTCCATTCACTGATGAAGGCTCCCGCGCTGGTGTCTAGATGAGTGTTAAGGTTGTCCAGCACCACGTGCACGCGTTTTTGTCGATAATGGACCGCCACCAGATCCATGAAGGAGAGAAAGTCAGCCCGTTTTCGATAGTGGTGACAGCGGCCCAGGACTCGCCCCGTGCGCACGTTGAAACAGGCGAAAAGACAACGAGTTCCATGCCGTTTGTACTCGTACTCGAGTCGGCCCCAGCCACCCACTTGGGGACCGATCAACCCTCGAGCACGACTCAGCGCTTGCATCCCGCTTTTTTCATCTACGCACAACACCGGTTCCCGGACAGGAGCGTCCATGTACAGTCTGACAATGTCACGCAGCTTTTCCTGAAACCGAGGATCTTCGCTATGACACCACATCTTGACCCGATGCGGCTTGATCTGGGCCTGGCGGAGAATCCGCCCTACCGTACGGGCGCTGATCGATCTCACCAATCCAGACTCAACCAATGCCTCGCTCAGAGCCGAATGACTCCACAGTACACGCTGCAAGCCATACTGTTCGGGCGCTTGGCAGGCCGCAGCTACCACCTGGGTCCGCTCCAGACACTGGACCCTCTGCGGACGCCCCGATCGCGGCAGATCGTCCAGCCCAGGTAAGCCTTTGCCTCGGAAACGTCCAAGCCATTTCTTGACCAGGGAGCGATTCGTCCCCAAACGGCGCGCAATCGACTTCACCGACACTCCCTGGCCGGCCAGCAGCACCATCTCCGCCCGCCGGTACTTTCGCACCTCCGTCTTGCCCCCTCGTACCAGCCTCTCCAACCCACCCTGCTGCTTCGGGGTCAGCTGGATCCACATCCATGTAAAATGACTCTTCGCTCTGACGTCGCCCGGGGTGGCTCAGAACTTATGGCGAGATGCACTAGTTGGCCCATCCCTCTCCCCTCTCCACAACCGTAACCTCCAGATCATCAAAGCTCTCATCCAGTGCTGCCGCCCGTCGAGGGCCATGCTAGAATGCAAATGAACACAAGTGAATACATTAGGAGTCATATGTCTAAGACAGTAACGCTGCGACTTGACGAAGAAATTTATGAAGAATTCCGCGAGGCTGCCAGGGCCCAGCGCCGCCCCCTGTCCAACCTCATCGAAACAGCGGCGCTGCTGAGAATCCGCGAGTTGCAGTTCGTCGACGACGCGGAGATGGCTGAGATTCTGGCCAATGAGCGGCTGGTTGAGAGCCTGAGGACCGGATCCCGTGACGCCCGTCGGCGGAGAGGCCGCCTGGTTGAGGAGGTATGCGATTTTCGAGACCCAACAGTTTGAAAAGGACCTGAAGAAATTAGCCCGCGCTGGCCATCCATCAGTGCTCCAGAAGCTCAGGCAGATCGTCTATTCACAGCTGCGCAGCAATCCACACTTTGGAACTCATGTCCGGAAGCTCAGGGACTACTCGCCCGAGACGTGGCGGTACAGGATCGGGGGACTTAAAATCAGGTGGGTCGTCGACTCCTCCTGGAAAGGCAAGGAAACTACGGGATCTCTTTTAAGAATGCTCTAATTTCCTTTACAAACCGTTTCGGGTCCGGTGAATGCAGGTGATGGCCAGTTTCAGACCATTCGGAGATCCTAGCGTGGGGAATCTGTTTCTTGAATTCAACCCGGTATTCCTCTCTTGCCATACTGCCTTTTTCAGGGTTACCGAGCATGAATAACACTTCACATTTGATCAACGGCAGGATTTCCCTAATATCAAACGCAGCTTTCCCCTCCATCAGCTCATTCATGGCAGAAACATTTATCTTATCTACGGTCGCTGATGCCTTCTTTGCCTGTTCCTCGGTTCTCCCTTTGTCCAGATAAAACTGAATCGTTCCTCATAGGGCATAGCTCGGATTTTCAATTGGCTGCGCAAATAAGGAAAAACTATGGATATGTCGCAGGCAGGAGGGTCTTCTAATACCAAAGCCCGTACTGACTTCGGATGGTAAGCCGCAACCGCTGCCGCTGTCATTGCCCCGGCGGAATGGCCGATTATGATTAGCGGTTCCTCGAAGTGCTGTTTGACCAGCTGGGCAATATCTTCGGCAATATCCTCTTTCCACCTGTAGCCGCTTTCCGGTTTGCTTGATTTTCCTTGCCCACGTGAATCAGCGGCAAAGACCTTATAGTTATGGGTAAATTCCGGAATAACCTCTTTCCAGGCCCCCATTTCTTCTCCAGCCCCACCCAGAAACAAGATCGGAGGACCCTGAAATGACCATTGTTTCATGTAGATAGTCTGACCATTAACCTCTACATAGAATTCTTTGTAAGACGGCGCTTTTGCCGCATTTTCTTTCGACTTATCTGCAAGACCACAGGAAGCGAGAAGAAATACCAGACCTAAAATTGAACGCCTCAAAGTTCCGTTAGCTGAATTATTCATATGCGTCATTCCTAAAACTCCGCTTCTTACAGAATGAATAATTGTAAACCCTCTAGATCCCTCTCAGATCACGGGTGAGCTCCCTGCCGTCAGCTCTCTTCGTCATTGGTATTACATGTAGTATATTTGTACCGAGGGGCGATACAAATGGTGACCGCCCTCCTTTCCCACCTAATCGAGACTGAGCTCACGCCGGACTTGCCGCAATCCCAAAAAAGGATCGGCAGAAGGTATTCGATTCGGTCGGTACCCTCAAAGGTGACCCGCTTCGCGGCGAGATCCTGAGTGGCAGGTGGAAGGGTTTCAGGCGACTGCGGATAGGAGCTCACCGGGTTGTCTAAGCTTTCGACGGACGCGACTTTCTGATCTCTGTGGTCCGGGTTGCACATCGCCAGGATGTCTATGGACCCAACGCCACTCCAGCCAAGATAGCGAGTTAAGGGGGACGCGATTTCTGGTCATTTTGGCAGGCGGTTAGGGGATCAACGTCGCTGTTCGGGCACAGGTTGTGTGAATGTCGGCAAGCCTATCAGGAAGGGGCCAGGAAGTGAAATTCCTCAGCCACATCTCCCGGTGGTCGCTTCACTCACATCTCCCCTGGTCCATAGTCGATGTTAAGGCTAGAGTGTATTACATTTGCTGCTGAGTACTCCTGATGATCAACCGAAGACTGTCTTTCCTGACATTGCTGCTGGCTTTTGGCTGCACGAGCGACGAAGCGCGCGATGAAACGTCTCCGGAAACGAGATTGAGCATTCGCCAGGACGAGCAGACCGGAACGATTTCCGTTTTCCGTGAACAGGCTTCCGAGCCACTCGTTGTCCAGAATGCCAGGTCCGACTTCCGACCCTACTTGCATCCCATCATGGCCCCCGACGGTGAGGGAGTTCTGACCCAGCACAGCCCGGAGCATCATCCTCACCAGACCAGGCTCTACTGGGGTTTTACCCGGCTCAACGGCCGCGACTTCTTCCATCATCCGGAAGCCAGCCATTGGCGGCAGGTTTCAGCGACCGTGATGGAAGCAGCCGGGGACGTGGTCAGGTGGCAGACGGTTTACGATCTGCTCGACGGGACCGGCACTCCCATGTTGAGGGAGACCCAGGACTGGTCCATGCGGGCACCGGAGGGCGAGATCGTTCTCGATCTGGAGTGGACAGGGGAGGCGAGAACGGACCTCACGATTGGCGAATACAGCTACGGCGGTCTCTTTCTGCGTATGCCGTGGCGCCAGGGGATTCGAGGAGAGGTCGTCAATGCCGCCCGCCAGCGCAATCAGCAAGCCGAGGGCAAGCGGGCCCTGTGGGTTGATGTCGGCATGGAAATCGAAGGTCGGGAGGACCCGGCCCACATTGCCCTGTTCGATCACCCCCAAAACGCCGACTTCCCGCAGACGTGGAGGGTGGATGGCCAAATGGGCGTGGGACCGGTGCGGGCTCGGAAGGGTGAGTGGGAAATCCTCAATGGGTGAAATGGAGATCATCCGCCACCGGCTGGTGGCCTATTCCGGCGATCTGAACAACGTGGAACTGCGGGACCTGTGGAAGGAATACAGTGGTAGCCGTGACACCGATGCTCTCTGGAGAATCGCACAAAGAGGAAGCACGGCAGGAACGGTTCCTGACGCCGACCCAGGCGGCCGAGAGCATGACGTTGATGGAGGGCTTCCGGGTCAATGTCTGGGCAGCCGAGCCCATGATCACGCAACCCATGGCGTTTTGCTGGGACGACCGGGGAAGGATGTGGGTTGTTGAGAATAGGGATTATGAGAATCGTCGCAGGGGGTTTTCCAATTCCGGCGACAGCCGCGTACTGATTCTGGAGGACACGGATCGTGATGGCGTTGCCGATCGCCGCAAAGTTTTCCTGGAAGGCATCCCGTTTCCCAGTGCCATCGCGGTCGGCTTCGGCGGGATCTTCCTGGGAGCCCCTCCCCATTTGCTGTTCGTTCCCGATCGTGACGGCGATGACAAAGCGGATCTGGACGACGTCGAAATCCGTCTGACCGGCTGGGGCATCCGGGACCGGCACGAGACGATCAACAGCCTGCACTGGGGTCCCGATGGCTGGTTGTACGGACTGGAAGGATTCGCCACTCCTTCCAGGATCAGAAAGCCCGATGAGGAATCGCGTCTCTACAGGAAAGGGGAGCCCTTCCCGGAGAAACTCCTGGAGGCCGATGGCGTGGATATCAATGGTGGAGTCTGGAGATATCACCCCACCAAAGATCGCTTTGAAGTGGTCGCGCACGGCTTTAGCAATCCCTGGGGCATCGATTACGATGCCAAAGGGCAACTGTTGATCAGCACGTGTGTCATCCCCCATCTCTTCCATATCATCCCGGGTGGGCTCTATCACCGCCAGGGTGGTCGGCACTTCAATCCCTACGCCTACTCGGACATCCAGACCATCGTCGACCACCGGCATCGATCGGCGCATGGCGGAGCCCGGGTCTACTTGTCGGACGCATTTCCGGAAGAACAACGGGGCCGCATCTTCATGGCCAATATCCATGAGCACGCGGTATTGTCGGATGTCCTGGAGCCTACAGGTTCCGGCTTCGTGGCCCGGCATGGCGAGGACTTTCTACAGGCCAACAATGCCCAGTGGATCGGCTTCAGCCTGGAGATTGGGCCGGAAGGAGCCATCTATGTGCTGAATCTGGCACGATGCGGACATCTGCGGTCAGGATGTACTCCCCAAGGACACCGGCCGGATTTTTCGAATTACACCTGAGACCTCGCAGTCCAGGGAGTGGGAGGGCCGCTACTCGAACCTGGCCAAACTGTCGGGCCCCCAGTTGGCGGAGCTCCAGGAAAGCCCAAGCAGCTGGCACGCACGCCGCTCACGCCTCCTCCTCCAGAGCCGGGCAGCCAGCGGCGAAGTGAGCTCCTTCCCCCAGGGCCGACTACGGGAGATGTTCAGCACCCACTCGAATCCGGACGTGCGGCTGAGGGCCATGTGGGCGCTTCACATCACGGGAGGCTTCCGTCGCGAAGATTTCATTCAGGTATTGGAGGACAGGGACGAGCACATTCGCGCCTGGGCGATCCAATTCCTGTGCGAGGATCGTTCTCCGCCCGTCGAAGCTCTCAGCGTTTTCAGCCGGATGGCGGCTCGAGATCCTTCGCCCGTAGTTCGGCTCTACCTAGCGGCGGCCCTGCAGCGGATTGATCCTGACGCTCGCTTTCCATCGCTTGGGAGCTGGTGGGGCACCAGGAAGACAGCGAGGATCCCAACATTCCGAGAATGCTCTGGTTCGGAGTCGAGCCCCTGGTGGCCGAGGACTCGGAACGGGCTCTTAACCTGGCCGGCAGCAGCAAGATTTCTATGATTAGCCAGTTCATTTCCCGCCGGGTGGTCGATGCCGGTGCAATAGAGACGCTGATCTCCCGGATCGAACAACAGCCCAACTCACGGCTGCCGCTGCTGCAGGGGATGCTGGCGGGACTGGAGGGGCAGTTCGATGTGGCGGCTCCTCCGAACTGGGCGCCGGTCTATGCCAAGCTGCGCCTGGACGACGAAGTCGCCGAACTTGCCACTGCAGTTGCCCAGCGGATGGGAGATAACGAAGCGGCCCGGCAATCTCTGGGCACTCTGCAGGACCGCTCTGCTTCCCTGGATCGGCGGCGCCAGGCCCTGAGCACGCTGGCCGGGCAGCAGAGGCAAGAGCTGGTCGAGGAACTCCCCCGTCTGCTGAACGAACCGGCACTCCGAGTGAATGCGATCCGGGCCATCGCCTCCTTCGAGAGCCGGGACCTGGCACGCCGGCTGCTCGACGCCTATCCCTCTCTTGATGCGGCGGAAAAGCTGGAAGCTGTTCAGGCCCTGGCATCCCGGCCGCTGTATGGCTGGATGCTTACCGAAGCGCTCAAGAACGGAACGATCCTCAGACGCGACGTTCCGGCCTATGCCGCTCGTTTGTTGCGCCGGGTGGTGGGGAACGGATTTGTCGAAGTCTGGGGACCAATTGATCATCTGGCCGCCGACAAAGCCGCAGCCCTGGCCAAGTACAAGGATCTCTTGACCGATCCGGCCATGGCCGCTGCGGATTCCACCAGCGGCCGTCAGGTCTTTGAGCGCCTCTGCTATGTATGCCACAAAATGTACGGGCAGGGAGGCATGCTGGGCCCGGAACTAACCGGCTCGAACCGAACCAATCTCGACTACCTCCTCAGCAACGTCCTGGATCCAAGCGGCGAGATCCAGGACGACTACAAGATGGTCATGGTCACGACTCGTGACGGCCGAACCTACGCCGGCAACCTTTCCGTCGAGGGTGAGCGAAGGCTGACACTCCGTGTGCCGGGCGAGGAGGAAGTCGTTATCACCAAGGCAGCTATCCAATCTCGCGAGACGTCAGAGTCCTCGATGATGCCTGACGGGCTGCTCACCCACTTGACCGACGCCGAAGTGACCGATCTGATGGCGTACCTGATGACGAGCGAAGGAAACTGAAACTCCTCCTAACTTCCGGCAGCAGACCGGCGTTGACAGGTAGTGTCGGAGCCCCTTTACTAGCAATGGTGATGAACAGACGGATCCGATGTGTGAGGTTACCGGGTCCAATCTGGACTCAGGTGGAATCGGGCATCCGGACGGGGAGAAGCCAATGCTGATGCGCCTGCGTAGGACGGCCGTCATGGCGGGACTCGTTCTCGTTCTGATCATCCAACTGCAGGCCGGAGGAGCTGAGGAACGGAAGAATCCGGGTCCAGGCGATCCCTATCCGGAGGACTTCGTCTACGACATCTCCGGCGGTGGACAGTTCCGTCTGGCCGACTTCAGGGGCAAGAAGGCGGTGTTGATCACGAATCACATCGTGGACGACGGCTCGGTGAGCTGGCACGCGGACCCGTTCAAGCGCCTCAAGGAACTGCAGGCCATGTACCGGGACCGCCTGGCCATTGCCGTGATGCCCGAGCATGCTCACCATCGCACCCAGACCCGGGCTCTGTGGGAGGCCGATGCCGTCGACGTCCGGGCGCTGCTGAGCCCCGGCGATCTGCCCATCCTGATCGAGAACCGGGGAACAGGTGGCACGCAGGCCGGACTCGCCGACCACTAGCTGTACCAGGCTCTGAACCCTGAGAAGCTGTACGGTTGGTGGCCCATGGTGCTGATCGACAAAAAAGGGAACATCGCCTGGACCAGCAAGAATCCACAGACCGGAAACGGCGAACACATGATTTACGAAACAGAACTGCGTCCAGCTGTGGTCAAGCTGGTGGACCCCGAGGGCTACCGGAAGTGGGTCTCCGAGGTCCCCCAGGACTGGGTGCGTCAGGATTCCCCCTGGGGGCTGTTGGAGATCGAGGATTTTGAACGCTACCGGGATATGGGTGACCTGCACGTCTCTTCGACCTGGACCAGCCAAAGGCCGGACAGTGTCAGGATTCCGGCCACATTCAAGGGGGAGCTTTCCCTGTTTCCCACCCGAACTGGGTATAGGGCGCTGGCCCCGCACCACTTCTCCCAGCAGTCCGCTTTTGCCTTCGGATATCCCTACTACTACGGCTTCCGCGATCCGGGCTACGGACTCTGGGTGCACCACGCGTTCCAGGGGCCACGGACGGGAACACTGATGTTTTTCTTCGCCACCTTTCTGCGGGCCGCCAAGCTCAATGCCGCCGCTGACCGGGGAAGAGCGCTCTCCTGCCTGCTCGAGGGCAGCGGCGGTGAGAAGCTGCGTCTCGTCTTCGGGCGGCTGGGCCGCTTTCCGGCTGAAGGTGCCGACAATGTCATCACGGGTGACATCCAGACCAACGCCAAGTGGAATCCGAATGCTGTCTGGAACCGCCTTTCCTTTCACGTGGATCAGAAAGCGGGGACCCGGATCTTCCTGGGTCGAAAGTTGCTTGGCGAAGCGCCTCGGCTCAAGGCGGTGACGGGAATCCAGTTCGAAGCAGGGTGGGCCTGCTCGGTCGACGATCTCGCCATGATCTCGAAGAACCTGCCGCCGGAAGAGCTGGACGAGGTCGTCCGGTGGGTGGACGAGCATGCCCTGGATCGACCCCATGTCACCCCGCTGGAGCGCGAGCGTGAAATCAGTGGCCTGGCCCGCACGGGGAAAACCCATCCCCGGGTATTGCGTGTGAACTGGGGGAGCCCAGAAGCCCACACCGATTCCCAGGGTCGGCACTGGCTGGCCGGTCAACGCTGGTTGCGCGGGACCTTCGGGGCCCTGGACGGCGACGACTTCGCTTACCCGGCGGACGTTCAAGTAGAGGGATCCGAAGACGAGATCTACCGGACGGGACGACACAGCGCCGGCCGCCTTCGGTTCACCGTTCCCAGGGGTTCCTACACGCTGCGCATGCACCTCGCGCGGCCGTTTCACTGGGCGGACGCAGATTCAATGGAACAATCGGTTCAGGTGGAGATCGAGCCGGACGGTCCGGAGCGCGACCTGCGGTCGGCCTTTGCTCCCTACCGAACCGCAGTCGTCCGGGAAAAGAACGGTATCCGGGTCGTGGACGGCGTACTCGACGTGCGTTTCAACTACAGGTCTTCGGTCCACGTCGCGGCCACGGAATTGATTCAGGAATCGGTGGATCCCGGTGAGGCCGAGGGCATTCCGGACTGGCCGTCGGTCGCCAAGATCCGCCACTGATGCATGGGTACTAGTGCACTGTCCCGGAAGTTCACGCCGCTACTTCGTGCGTCTTTTCGCCGACAGCTTTGTTGCGCTTCCTCGAAAGACTCCCGGTCTTCCTGCGTCGCGCGCCTAGCCCGGATTATGCAGGAGATCTAAATTCAAGTGAGATTTGGGCCCAGAAAAAAGGCCGTAGCTCTCTGATATAAAAGGGTTTAGAGAAACAAAGACCCTAAACAGGAGCTACGGCAATGTCAAAAACAGTCTGCCAGAATACCCTGCCATTTCATAGCCACAGAAACATCACGGCTCGTTTTGATGGGGGGAGCCTCACTTCCGACGCAGGATGGTTGTTGTTTGGATCGCTGGATCGTCAACATCGATTGTGCGAGGGCTTCAGTTCCTGTATTTCGGAAAGTCGAGACCAACGCTACATTCGTCATGACCTGTTGAAGTTGATCCGACAACGAGTCTTGCAGATCGTGGCCGGCTACGAAGACTGTAACGACGCCGATACGCTGCGCTCGGATCCGATGCTCAAGACAGTCTGTGATCAGTTGCCCGAGAGCGATCCCGACTTGGCCACCCAGCCGACTTTCTCCCGTTTGGAGAACTCCGTCACCAAGAAGGATCTGATGCGTCTGAGCCGGTGGCTGCTAGGCCGTTATGTGCGCTCCCTGAAGAAGAGACGCCCCAGCAAGATCATCCTGGATCTGGACAGTACCGATGACCACACTCACGGCCAACAGGAGTTCTCCTTCTACCACGGGTATTACCGAAACCACATTCTGCATCCTTTGCTGATCTTCGATGCCGCCACGGGAGACCTGGTGTGTGCCATGTTGAGACCTGGCAACAAGGGGGCTGCCTCTCACATCGTGCCCGTTTTGAAGCGCGTCGTGGAGGCCATCCGACAAGGAGTGGGGACGGATGTCGAGATTGAGATTCGGGCCGACAGCGGCTTTGCCACGCCTCGGCTCTACGAGTTCTGTGAAGGTGAAGAGAATAAACTCCAATATGTCATTGGGTTAAGTCGAAACCCTCGCCTGCAGCGGGTGGTCGAGCCGCTGCTGGATTCGACTCGGCTGAGGTTCGTTGAGCTGGAGGAAAAACAGCGTCAGTTTGACGAGTTTCTTTATCGAGCTAACAGCTGGGATCGATCCCGTCGCGTCATCGTCAAGGTGGAGGTCGATCAGCGCGGGATCAATCGTCGCTTTGTGGTCACCAACCGGGACGATCTCTGCTCCCAATCACTTTATGACCACTACACAGACCGAGGGCAGACCGAGAACTTCATCAAGGCCTTTAAGAATCATCTGAGCATGGACCGACTCAGCTGTCATCGATTTCTGGCCAACCAGTTTCGACTCCTCCTGCATGCACTGGCTTACCAGATGTTCGTGCGCCTGCGCGACTATCTTCACGGAACCCCCTGGCACAAGCTCGAAATCGAAACCTTACGTCGTCGGGTCCTCAAGATTGGGGCCCGGATCCGACAAACCACTCGACGCATCTGGGTCCATCTTTCCTCAGCCTCTCCCGAACAACCCCTCTTCCTCCTCGTCTTGAGTCGCCTCAACTCCAGCTAGCCTCTCCCAGCTCCCCAAAAAACCGCTTCCTACACACATCGAGGCCCAGATCTGTCTGAAATTCACTCCCCCAAGCATTTCAACCCCCTCGCCAACCGATATTCTTCGCAAATCCACCGGTCACACGTGCCCGCTTCCGATTTGGGCCACTTCTCAAGTCTTTTTCAATACCCGATTACGGTTCTTACATAATCCGGGCTAGCTGGCGACGAAAATCCATCCCGAATTAACCCCGCAAACTTCCGGGACAGTACACTAGTGCATCTCGCCTTAAGTTCTGAGCCTGAACCAACCGGACCCCGGCTGTAAACGAATGCCATCGCGATGCCGCAAGAGGCTACTCCGGCGATGAAGACCATGATCAGGGCGCCGAGAAATCCGCCTGCAGCCCCGCCTTCAGGCTCCGCGGTTTCCTTCAGCTGGCGCTCTCGGCCGAAGCCCACCACACTCGAAGCGACAACACCGGCCAGAAGCACCGCGACTCCCGCCAGGACTACCAAGCCCACCCCGGACGTGAGATCCGGCGCCTGGCTGAACATGCCCGTCCCCTTGAAGACCATGGGGAGCGTGATGCCGACGGTGATCCCCAGACCGGTCAGGATGGCACCGGTCAGAGCCGCCCCAATCCGGACGACGCAGATCCCGTACAGAACGTTAGCGACCCCCCAGCCGATCGCAAACAAATTGGAGATCACTAAAGGTCTCCAGCCGACTTCCGCGTAAGCCGCGAACGCGTTGGGGCAGCCCAACAACACGATTGACCAGGGAATGATAATCAGCCCGGCGAGCATCCCGACGAACCAGTAGTGCTCGAATTCGAGCCGGCGCATGATCTTGACCATTAATGTCCCCTTTTTTCGTCCCCTTCGACATGTTCTTCTTCTCCGCAACCTAACCGGGGGAGGGCGCGACGGTCTTGGAAAAAGTCGGAAGTTTTGGGAAGTTTTTCGGTAAACTAGAGATAGCCCCGTCCACCTCATGAACCGGAAAATAAAAGCTGTCTACCAATTCGGCGAATTCCACCTGGACACGAACAGGTTTGTACTGCTCAGAAAGGGTCAGCCGGTTCCACTCACTCCCAAGCTGTTTGACGTTCTGCTGGTGTTAGTCGAAAGCGGCGGCAACCTGGTCGTGAAAGAGGAGCTTCTGGAAAGGGTGTGGAAAGACAGCTTTGTTGAAGAAGGCAACCTGAATCAACACATTTCGAGCCTGCGCAAGGCCCTGGGTGAGAGTTCCTCCAACCCACGATTCATCGTTAGACCGTCCCCAGGCGAGGCTTCCGGTTCAAAGCGGCGGTGACGACGGTCAGTGGCGAATCCGGGCCTTCTCGATCCCCAAAGCTGCGACCTTCCCTGCTGATCCTGGTGTCGGCACTGACCGTGGCAGCGCTGGTCTACTGGTCGGGAATTCGGGATGTCCCGATTTCCGCCGCCGTCAAATCCCTGGCCGTGCTCCCCTTGGACAACTTCTCGGGCGATCCAGGTCAGGAGTACTTTAGCGAAGGGATGACGGAGGCCCTGATCAGCAACCTGGGTATGATTGCCGATCTCAGGGTGATCTCCAGAACCTCGGTGATGCAATAACAAGGACACACAGAGACCGCTTCCGGAGATTGTTCGCGAGTTAAACGTTGGTATGGTCGTAGAGGGATCGTCGCTACTGGTGGGGCAGCATGTCAGAGTCACGGTCCAGTTGATCGAAGCGGCTACCGACCGTCACCTGTGGTCAAGAAGTTACGACGGGGACCTGCGTGACGTTCTTACCCTGCAACGTGAGATGGCGAACGCGATCGCTCAGGAAATAGAAGTTACCCTGACTGCGGGCGAACAGTTGCGTCTTGAGAGCACACGGCCGGTCAACCCTGATGCACACCTGGCCTACCTCAAGGGCCGTTACCACTGGCACAGGCGGACACTGGAAGAGGCCTTTGAGTACTTTAACCAGGCCGTCAGCATCGACCCTGAGGATCCTCTGGCCTACAGCGGCCTGGCTGACTGCTATCACAAGCTTGGAGTCAACCATATCGCTCCACCGTCGGAGGCCTTCCCCAGAGCGAAGGCAGCGGCCCTGAGGGCGCTGGAGATCGACGACAGGCTCAGCGAGGCGTACACCCCCGCTGGGGTCTATGCTCACCAATTACGACTGGAACTGGCCGGAGGCAGAGAGGGTGTTTTCCAGAGCCATCGAGCTGAATCCAAGTTATCCCGGGGCGCATGAGGGGTACGCCTGGCTTTTGACGATTCTAGGACGAGCGGATGAGGCGGCTGCAGAAGCGGAGCGAGCACTCGACCTGAACCCTTACTCCTATGCCCAGACCGCACAGGTCGGGCTGGCTGCCTACTGGGGCCGCCGATACGATCGACCCATCGAACAGTTTCGGAACGTATTGAGCAGAGTCCCTGAGCAGGTGGTTCCGTTTCCGATCATCAGCTTTCTCGCCATGGCCTACCTGCAGAAGGGGATGGTTGACGAAGCCATCTCAGAGCTTCAGAAGGGAAGAACTCTCTTGAGAGACAGTCCGGACTTGTTGGCTTTTGTTGGGTATTCCTATGCCGTGGCAGGGAAGAGAGAAGAGGCGGCGGAGGTCATCGGAAAGCTGAAAGCAGGCGAGGGACTCAGTGAGAAGTATGCACTACCATTCTACTTAGCACTCATCTATACCGGCCTCGGAGAGGTGGATCTCGCCCTGGAATGGCTCGAGAAGGGATACCAGAATCGCGTCTGGATGATGGTGTTCATTGGTATGGAACCGGCTTTTGATCCCCTGCGGTCAGACCCGCGATTTCAAGATTTGCTCGTCAAAATGAATCTGGAAAACTGAAGAACAGCTATTGAAGGTCCTGGTTTGGCGGTGGGAAGTGACCGAGCTGCATCAGGGCGGAGAGGTTATCCCACGTCACCCACATCTCAGCGATCTTGCCATCTTCCAGGCGAAAGATTCCACCCATCTCAACCTCCATTCGCTTGCCGGAAGGAGGAAATGGTCCCCACTGGGCCGTCTGCGTACCAGCGAACGTCCCATAAAAGGCGACCAAAGCATCCTCGCCTACCAGGAATCTGGTTGTGACTCGGGCATCCGGAGTAGTGGCTGCGTCCTGTCGAAGATAGCCCTTGAAATCTTCGAGGTTTCGAACCTGAACATCAGGGGTCGGTTGGCTGTGACGCACGAAATCCGAGACCACTAGCCCGGATTATGCAGGAGATCTAAATTCAAGTGAGATTTGGGCCCAGAAAAAAGGCCGTAGCTCTCTGATATAAAAGGGTTTAGAGAAACAAAGACCCTAAACAGGAGCTACGGCAATGTCAAAAACAGTCTGCCAGAATACCCTGCCATTTCATAGCCACAGAAACATCACGGCTCGTTTTGATGGGGGGAGCCTCACTTCCGACGCAGGATGGTTGTTGTTTGGATCGCTGGATCGTCAACATCGATTGTGCGAGGGCTTCAGTTCCTGTATTTCGGAAAGTCGAGACCAACGCTACATTCGTCATGACCTGTTGAAGTTGATCCGACAACGAGTCTTGCAGATCGTGGCCGGCTACGAAGACTGTAACGACGCCGATACGCTGCGCTCGGATCCGATGCTCAAGACAGTCTGTGATCAGTTGCCCGAGAGCGATCCCGACTTGGCCACCCAGCCGACTTTCTCCCGTTTGGAGAACTCCGTCACCAAGAAGGATCTGATGCGTCTGAGCCGGTGGCTGCTAGGCCGTTATGTGCGCTCCCTGAAGAAGAGACGCCCCAGCAAGATCATCCTGGATCTGGACAGTACCGATGACCACACTCACGGCCAACAGGAGTTCTCCTTCTACCACGGGTATTACCGAAACCACATTCTGCATCCTTTGCTGATCTTCGATGCCGCCACGGGAGACCTGGTGTGTGCCATGTTGAGACCTGGCAACAAGGGGGCTGCCTCTCACATCGTGCCCGTTTTGAAGCGCGTCGTGGAGGCCATCCGACAAGGAGTGGGGACGGATGTCGAGATTGAGATTCGGGCCGACAGCGGCTTTGCCACGCCTCGGCTCTACGAGTTCTGTGAAGGTGAAGAGAATAAACTCCAATATGTCATTGGGTTAAGTCGAAACCCTCGCCTGCAGCGAGTGGTCGAGCCGCTGCTGGATTCGACTCGGCTGAGGTTCGTTGAGCTGGAGGAAAAACAGCGTCAGTTTGACGAGTTTCTTTATCGAGCCCACAGCTGGGATCGATCCCGTCGCGTCATTGTCAAAGTGGAGGTCGATCAGCGTGGGATCAACCGTCGCTTTGTAGTCACCAACCGGGACGATCTCTGCTCCCAATCACTTTATGACCACTACACAAACCGAGGGCAGACCGAGAACTTCATCAAGGCCTTCAAGAATCATCTGAGCATGGACCGACTCAGCTGTCATCGATTCCTGGCCAATCAGTTTCGACTCCTCCTGCATGCACTGGCTTACCAGATGTTCGTGCGCCTGCGCGACTATCTGCACGGAACCCCCTGGCACAAGCTCGAAATCGAAACCTTACGTCGTCGGGTCCTCAAGATTGGGGCCCGGATCCGACAAACCACTCGACGCATCTGGGTCCATCTTTCCTCAGCCTTCCCCGAACAACCCCTCTTCCACCTCGTCTTGAGTCGCCTGAACTCCAGTTAGCTTTTCCCAGCTCCCCCGGAAAACCGCTTCCGACACTCATCCAGGCCCAGATCTGTCTGAAATTCACTCCCCAAACCACTCAAACGCCTCGCCAACCCATATTCTTCGCAAATCCGCCTGTCACACCTGCCCGCTTCCGAGTTGGGCCACTTCTCGAGTCGTTTTTCAACACCGGACTACGGTTCTTGCATAATCCGGGCTAGCTCGTCGAGAAGATCAAAATCCTAGTCGTTCACTACCTGAATGAACCGAGGCGTACGATCTCCTTGTTTTCTTCCGGCACTTCCGGAGGCCCGGAAGGCGGGCTGCATTGGGCCAACAAGGCCATGAACATGGCTTGATTGGCGACAGGTAGAATTCCCCGCGACGACAAATAGAATTCCCCGCTTTTTCAGGGCTGATCCTGACCATGAAGGCATGGTTAAGGATCAGCAAGTGCGGAGGTTAGTGAAGTTGCGAAAGAACGAGAAGACGCTAACGATGGCGGCGGCGAGAGCGGGGCTGTCGCGAAAGACGGCTCGGAAGTACCTGAAGTCGGGAAAGCTTTGCCGAGCCAGTGTCAGCCGGAGCGGTATTGGAGAACTCGATCGGATCCGTTCGAGTCGGTATGGCCGGAAGTGGAAGAGATCCTGAAGCGATCGCCGACGGTGGAGGCGACAGCGGTGTTCGAGTATTTGTGCCGTCAGCAGGAAGGGGCCTTCCAGCAAGGCCAGTTGAGAACACTGCAGCGGAGGATCAAGCAGTGGAAGGTAGAACACGGAGAAGCGAAGGAGGTGATGTTCCCGCAGAAGTATAGGCCGGGACATCAAGCACAATCGGACTTTACCTTTATGGGGCGTCTGGGAGTGACGATCCAGGGTCAGCCGTTTCCCCATCTGCTGTACCACTTTGTGTTGGCCTACTCGAACTGGGAAGCGACCACGCTGTGTTTCAGTGAGTCGTTTGAGAGCCTCAGCCTGGGGCTTCAGAACGCGTTGTGGGAGTTGGGGGCGCTGCCCGAGGAACACCGAACAGACCGGCTCTCGGCGGCAGTCAACAACCTGAAGCGGGAAGAGTTCACCGAGCGCTATCAAGGGTTGCTGAACCACTTCGGGATGCGCTCGAGTCGCACCCAGGCAGGCAAGGCACACGAGAACGGGGATGTGGAACAGGCCCATCACCGCTTGAAACGGGCCATCGAGCAGGAA
This sequence comes from Acidobacteriota bacterium, assembly GCA_965248635.1. Taxonomy (GTDB): domain Bacteria; phylum Acidobacteriota; class UBA6911; order RPQK01; family CBDAPI01; genus CBDAPI01. Next base: position 4,678,805 of record OZ252114.1, read on the forward strand.
CTGCTGCTGCGGTGCAGCCGTGATTTTTCCAGCCGGGAAGAGTACGAGGGCTTTGTAGCGGTGATTGTGGCCCGGCGCAATGCGGCCCGACAAAAGCGCCTGGGAGAAGAGCTGGCAGTGATGCGCCCGTTGCCGGCACGCCGTCTGGACGACTTCACCCGGCAGTGGGTGAGAGTCTCCCCCAGCAGTACGATCCGGGTTCTCCACAACACCTATTCGGTGGACAGCCGGTTGATCGGCGAGCGAGTGCAAGTGCGGGTGTGGGCGGATCAGCTGGAGGTCTACTACGGGGGTCAGCGGCAAGCACGGATGCCGCGCTTGCGTGGAGAAGGCAAGCATCGCATTGACTACCGGCACGTGATCCATTCCCTGGTGCGCAAACCAGGGGCGTTCATTCGCTATCGCTGGCGCGAGGATCTGTTTCCGGGGATCTTGTTTCGAGTCGCCTACGACGAGCTGCGCCAGGATTGTCCGGCCACGGCGGATCGCCAATATCTGAAGATCCTCGAGTTGGCTGCCCAGGAAGGAGAGCAGCGGGTGCGAGAAGCGCTTCAGGGGCTGATTGAGAGGGGACAAAGAATCCGTTTCGAAGCAGTACGAGAATGCCTCGTCGATCCAGTCGTGGAACCCTGGGAAGTGGCGGTGGAGAAGATGGACGTGGGCGTCTATGACACGCTTCTGGAAAGCTTGGAGGTGAGGTCATGAGCACAGGCAGCTTGACCCGGCTTCGCGAGTGCCTTATCCAGCTCCATCTACCGGCCTTTCGGGAGCACTATGCCGCCCAGGCGGCACTGGCCACGAAGGAAAGTCTTTCCTATCCCCGGTTTCTCTTGTCGTTATCTGAGATCGAAGTGGCGGAGCGGCACGAGCGCAAAATCCAGCGCTTGCGCCGAATCTCGAAGCTTCCCTGGGAGAAAACGCTGACGGCGTTGGACCGCTCGCGCTTGCCCCAAAGCGTGGATCGCCAACTGACGGCGCTGCTGGAAGGTACTTTTTTGGATCGTGCCGAGAACGTTTTGGCTTTCGGCAACCCTGGAAGTGGCAAGACCCATCTGGTCTGTGCTCTCGGCCAGGAGTTGGTTCTGCTGGGGCGCCGGGTTTTGTTCTCTACCTGCGCCCTGCTGGTACAGCGATTACTGCGGGCCAAAATCGATCTGACCCTGGAGAAGGAGTTCAAGAAACTGGATCGCTTCGAGGCTCTCATAATCGACGACATAGGATACGTTCAGCAAAGCCGGGAGGAAATGGAGGTTCTTTTCACACTGCTGGCCCATCGCTACGAACGCCGCAGCATCTTGCTGACTAGCAACCTGATCTTCTCGGACTGGGAGAGGATCTTCAAGGACCCCATGACGACGGCTGCGGCCATCGACCGAGTGGTGCACCACAGTGTGATTCTAGAACTCAACGTCTCGAGCTACCGGATGGAGAGCGCCAAGAAGAAACAGCAGGGAACCACAAAATGAGGAAACCGCGAGGAGGTCAAATCCGGGCAAATCGGCTGATTGGGCCCCGGGAAGTGCTTGGTGGAAGCGATAGACGAGTGTCCGCGAAGAGGACAGGTCGTACAGCGCCCTACAGAGGCCACTCAGGACCCTTGTGGATCTGGTCCACTCCCCTCGACGCCGGCGCGAGCGAGCGGGAGCTCCGTTCGGGCTACGCCCTCACTCCGTCCCCCTCGCATTCTAAGAACATCTCTCTTTTTTACAGAACGGAGGACCCGGAAAGAGTCGTCTTAGAGGACGGCTACAGCTCTTTTTTATCAATCCCTTGTGTGGGGATTTCCAATTGTCGCTGCGGGAATTCTATTCGTCGTTGATCAACCTACGCCTCCACACTCGGCGGGGGGAACTTTGGATCCCTGGCGGAGCTCAGTAGCGAAAACTTCGCAGACGAGGTCCTGGGGAGCGGCCAGAAAGACGGCTACGACTTTTCTGTTGCCGCCAACGGGTCGACCGGGTTCAGTGTGTTGGCGAGCCCAACGGTCCCCGGGACCACGGGTCAGAGAGCCTTCTACGGCAACGAGACGGGAGTCATCCGCTACACGGTAGACGGCACCGTTCCCGACTCCACCAGTCCTCCACTGGGCGGTGGCAACTCGCCCTGAAGCTCGGAACCCGGAACTCGGAACCGAGTTCACTCCGTGCTCAGCGGTGTTGTCAGCTGGGATGTAAATTCCAGTTCTCCCGTGAGACCCTCGCCGGTTAACTCGAGAGCTTCCGCCGTTTTCTTGTACGGGTTCTCGATCTCGATGTTCCGGTAGGCCGGCAGCCCGGTGCCAGCCGGGATCAAACGGCCCATGATGACATTCTCCTTCAGGCCGCGAAGATAGTCGACCTTGCCGCTGATCGCCGCCTCTGTCAAGACACGGGTTGTCTCCTGGAAGGAAGCAGCGGAGATGAAGGAATCGGTGCTCAAGGATGCCTTTGTGATCCCCAGGAGGAGCGGTCGACCGTTAGCCGGCTGGCCGCCCTTGGCCTGGACTCGTGCGTTCTCTTCGTCGAAACTGAACTTGTCAACCTGTTCGTCCAGCAGGAACTCGGTGTCACCGACCTCCTCGACCTTGATCCAGCGCATCATCTGGCGGGCGATCACCTCAATGTGCTTGTCGTTGATGTTCACGCCCTGGAGTCGATACACCTCCTGAATCTCGTTGACGAGATAGCTCTGAAGCTCCTTCTCCCCCAACACCCTGAGGATGTCATGTGGGTTTCGCGGCCCGTCCATCAAAGCTTCGCCGGCCGTGACCGTTTCGCCTTCCTGAACATTGATGTGCACACCGCGGGGAACCAGGTACTCGGCCGTGGTCTCGGCCTCCTTGTTCTCAACCACAATCTTGCGTTGACCACGAGTAATGCCACCGTAAGTCACGACACCGTCAATCTCAGTGATCACAGCCGTTTCCTTCGGCTTTCTGGCCTCGAATAGCTCGACGACTCTGGGAAGACCACCCGTAATGTCTTTCGTCTTGGTGGTTTCACGAGGGATCTTGGCCAGCGTTTCTCCGGGATAAACGTCATCCCCAACTTCGACCATCAGGTGGGCGCGCGAGGGAATCAGGTAGGACCTGAGAACCTTCCCCTTCTTGCCCTTAATCTGAATCTGCGGCTGCTTCTTTTCGTCGGGGCTGTCAGTGATGACCTTTCGGGAAAGGCCGGTCACTTCATCGACTTCCTCCTTCATGGTGACCCCTTCGACGATGTCTTTGAAAGTCACTGTTCCACCAGACTCCGTCAGGATCGAGAACGTGAAGGGATCCCATTCGACCAGGCTCTGTCCAGGCTCAATCTCCTGGCCTTCCTTGACCAGCAATTTGGCCCCGTAGACCACTGTAAAGCGCTCTTTCTCTCTTTGCTTGGCATCATGAATCACCAGGCTGCCCGTCCGGTTCATTACGATCAGGTTCCCGTCCTTGTCTTTGACGGTCTGGACTCGCAGAAACTTGATCTTCCCGCCGTGCCTGGACTCAACCGTAGATTGCTCTTCAATCCGGCTGGCTGTCCCGCCAATATGGAAGGTCCGCATCGTCAACTGGGTACCGGGCTCACCGATCGATTGAGCGGCCAGGACACCAACCGCTTCTCCCAGCTCGACAAGTTCACCTGTCGCCAGATTCCTTCCGTAGCACGCCTTGCACAGACCGCGCTTGGTCTTGCAGGTCAGGACCGAGCGGATAGATACACTCTCGATACCCGCCGCTTGAATCTGGTCGGCTTTGATCTCATCGATCAGCTCATTGGCATCAACGATGGCGTCCCCCGTAAAGGGATCTACGACCTGGTCCAACGCGACTCGACCCACGATTCGGTCTCGAAGGGCCTCGATGGTTTCACCTCCCTCAATCAGGGCAGTGATATCGATACCGTCCAGGCAGCCGCAATCGTCTCCCATGACGATCACATCCTGGGCTACATCAACGAGACGGCGGGTCAGATAGCCGGAATCCGCCGTCTTCAGCGCCGTGTCCGCCAGTCCTTTTCGGGCTCCATGAGTCGAAATAAAGTACTGAAGCACCGTCAGGCCTTCACGAAAGTTGGCTGTAATTGGAGTTTCGATGATTTCACCCGAAGGCTTGGCCATCAGGCCCCGCATACCCGCCAGCTGGCGAATCTGTTGCTTGCTGCCGCGGGCCCCGGAGTCCGCCATCACGAAAACCGGATTCAATTCTTTGCTTTCCACCATTCCTGACATCGTCTCGAACATTTCCTCCGAAATTCTTTCCGTGACATCGGACCAGATCGCCACCACCTTGTTGTAGCGCTCACCATTGGTGATGGCACCGTCCAGGTACTGCTGCTCGATCTCAATGACCTCTTTCTCAGCCGCTGCCACGAGTTTGGGTTTGTCTTCGGGAATCACCAGATCATCAATGCTGACCGTGAATCCGGCTTTGGTGGCATAGAGGAACCCAAGGTCCTTGAGCCGATCCAGCATCTCGACTGTGTTCTTGTGGCCAAAATGCAGGTAGCAGTAATTGACAAGCTGCCCGAGACCTTTCTTCTTGAGCAGTCCGTTAATGTACGGCATCTCTTGCGGGAGCTGGTCATTGAAGAGAGCTCGTCCGACGGTTGTCTGGATCATCCCGCTCTCAACCTGCTCCTCCTCACACCTCATCACTGCCTGCTGGTCGTAGAGTTTGCCCAGGTCGAGCAGTCCCCCTCGGTAGCGCAACAGGATAATCGAGCGGATCTCAACTTCCCCGGCATGAAGGGCGTGATAGATCTCTGCCATATCCGCAAAACACCGTCCTTCGCCTTTGGCTCCGGGCTTCTCGATGGTGAGGTAGTAACAGCCCAGGACGATGTCCTGGCTGGGTACTGCCAGGGGCTGACCATTGGCGGGCGACAGGATATTGTGGCTGGCCAGCATTAAGACGGAGGCCTCGATCTGCGACTCCTGAGAAAGAGGCACATGAACTGCCATCTGGTCTCCATCGAAGTCAGCGTTGAAGGCGGTACAAACCAGAGGATGGATCTTGATCGCCTTACCTTCGACCAGCACCGGTTCGAATGCCTGGATTCCGAGACGATGCAGGGTAGGAGCCCTGTTCAGCATGACGGCATGCTGTTTGATCACGTCTTCGAGAATGTCCCAGACCACTGCCTCCTGACCCTCCACCATCTCCTTGGCGCCCTTGATGGTGGCGGCGTGCCCTTCCTTTTCAAGCCGGCTGTATATGAACGGCTTGAACAATTCCAAAGCCATGATCTTGGGGAGTCCGCACTGATGGAGTCGAAGCTCGGGACCGACAACAATGACGGAACGACCTGAATAGTCGACGCGTTTTCCCAGCAGGTTCTGCCGAAAACGCCCTTGCTTCCCTTTCAGCGTGTCAGAGAGAGACTTGAGCGGACGGTTCTTCACGCCGCGCAGGACGCGGCCCCGCCTGCCATTGTCGAAGAGGGCGTCGACAGCCTCCTGAAGCATCCGCTTCTCGTTGCGGATGATGACTTCGGGGGCGCGCAAATCGATCAGTTTCTTCAAACGGTTGTTGCGGTTGATGACTCTCCGATAGAGATCGTTCAGATCCGAGGTGGCGAACCGGCCTCCGTCGAGAGGCACCAGCGGCCTCAACTCTGGGGGGATGACCGGAATCACGTCCAGTATCATCCATTCCGGCTTGTTACCGGACTTGCGAAAGGCTTCCACTACCTTGAGCCGCTTGGCAAATTTCAACCTTTTCAGCTGCGAGGTCTCATTCTTCATCCGGAACCGGAGATCGATGGCCAGGGCTTCGATATCGACACGTCGGAGCAGTTCTTTGATAGCTTCGGCTCCCATCCCTGCTTCGAACTGCCCTGGATACTCCGCCTGGAGAGCGCGGAAGCGCTCTTCGGTAAGTAGTTCCTTTTCTTTCAAAGGAACCTCACCCGGATCCTGAACAACATAGGCTTCGAAATAGAGGATCCGTTCCAGGTCGCGCAGAGGGATATCCAGCAGATGACCGATTCGGCTGGGCAAGCCTTTGAAGAACCAGACATGGGAACAGGGGCTGGCCAACTCGATGTGACCGAGGCGCTCGCGCCGCACCTTGGAGAGGGTGACCTCGACGCCACACTTATCGCAGATGACTCCTCTGTGCTTCATCCGTTTGTATTTCCCACACAGGCATTCCCAGTCCGTAACGGGACCAAAGATTCGGGCACAGAAAAGACCGTCCCGCTCCGGCTTGAAGGTCCTGTAGTTGATCGTTTCCGGCTTGGTCACCTCACCGCTTGACCAAGAGCGAATCTTCTCGGGTGAGGCCAGCCCGATGCGGATCGCCTCGAAGTTGTTCAGCAACCGGCTCTTGTCAACCTGCTCTCGAAATAATCTCAAAGGCTGGACCTCCGTCCGTATTCACTGTATCCAATAGAAGGGAACGACACCTTGCGATCAAGTCGCCTCGGCCTCCTGAATCTCCGTCTCCCCGTCCAGAACCTGCTCGAGCAGGTTATTCTCCTCAGCGCCGACTTCAGACCGAGTCGATGCTCTGGACGGCTTTTCGATCAACTCCACGTCAAGGGCCAGTGACTGGAGTTCCCGAATCAAGACATTGAAGGACTCGGGTATGCCCGGGCTGTAGGTCGACTCGCCTTTGACGATAGCCTCGTAGATCTTGGCTCGTCCCTGGACATCGTCAGACTTGGCAGTGAGAAGTTCCTGCAGGATGCTAGCAGCTCCGTAAGCTTCCAGAGCCCAAACTTCCATTTCGCCGAAACGCTGCCCACCAAACTGTGCTTTCCCGCCCAGAGGTTGCTGAGTAATGAGGCTGTAGGGACCGATGGAGCGGGCGTGGATCTTGTCGTCAACCAGGTGGCTGAGCTTGAGCATGTAAATGTAGCCTACGGTCACCTCTTGATCGAATGCTTCTCCGCTCAAGCCATCGTAAAGAACGGTCTTGCCGTTCTGGGGCAAACCCGCCTTCTCCAACTCGGACTTGATCTCGTGCTCACGGGCGCCATCGAAAACCGGTGTGGCATAGTGGACCCCCAGCACTTTGGCGGCCCATCCGAGATGGGTTTCCAAAATCTGCCCAACGTTCATTCGCGAAGGTACGCCAAGAGGGTTCAAGACAATCTCAACCGGAGTGCCGTCGGGTAGATAGGGCATGTCTTCTTCCGCGAGAATCCGGGAAATCACACCCTTATTGCCGTGTCGCCCCGCCATCTTGTCACCCACTGAAAGCTTCCGTTTCATGGCCACGTAGACCTTGACCATCCGAATCACACCCGGCAGAAGCTCATCGCCCTTCTGCATCCGCTCGACCCGGTCCGTCAGGCTCTGTGTTCGCTGATCCATCTGCCGTTCCGTCTCTGTTTTGACTTCCGTCACACGCCGGGTCGTCGCAGCCCCCACCTTTACATCGAGCAACTCGGCGTAGCTCATACCCGAGAGCATCACTCGAGTCAGTTTTTCACCCTTCTTTGCGACCGCGGTGCCGCTCCTGTTCTTGACACTGGCGATCGTCTTGATGCCATCCAGCACGGCGATCAAGTGCTGGGCACCCTCATCCTTCAGGATCCCGATCTCGTCCCCCAGATCCTTTCGCAGTCGCTGAACCTGGGCCGCTTCGATTTCCTCTGACCTGGGGTCCTTTTCGACACCCTTGCGGGAGAACATCTTCACATCAACGACAGTGCCTTCAATCCCTGGTGGCGCATAGAGTGACGCATCCTTCACCTCTCCTGCCTTCTCACCGAAGATGGCCCGCAAAAGCTTTTCTTCGGGAGTTAGCTGAGTCTCACCCTTGGGAGTGACCTTGCCCACCAGGATCTCTCCGGGCTTGACGGTTGCCCCAATTCGTATGACACCGCTGTCGTCGAGATCTGCCAAGATCGATTCACTGACATTGGGAATATCGCGGGTAATCTCTTCGGCACCGAGCTTGGTGTCTCGCGCTTCCACCTCCAGCTCCTCGATGTGAACCGAGGTATACAGATCGTCCTTGACCAGCCGCTCGCTCACCAGGATGGCGTCTTCAAAGTTGTATCCACGCCACGGCATGAAGGCCACCAGGATGTTTCTTCCCAGCGCCAGTTCACCGCTCTCGACACAGGGGCCATCGGCCAGAATCTGACCGCCCTCCACCTGGTCGCCCTCTCCCACCAGTGGCTTCTGGTTGATACAGGTGTTCTGGTTGGAACGCTGGAACTTGGTCAACTTGTAGATATCGACCCCAACACCACGCTGGTTGCTGCCGGAGCTAACGGCACGGACAATGATCCGCTCCGCATCGACGCTCTCTACCACGCCCGATCGTCGACAGATAACGACAGCTCCGGAATCCCTCGCTGCCACATATTCCATGCCTGTCCCTACGAAAGGTGCCTCGGCGTGGACGAGAGGTACGGCTTGTCTCTGCATGTTCGATCCCATGAGCGCACGGTTGGCATCGTCGTGTTCCAGGAAGGGGATCAGATTTGCCGCTACACTGACAAGCTGCTTGGGACTGACGTCAATGTACTCAATATCTTCCACGGGAGTGAATACAAAGTTCCCTCGGTAACGGGCACTCACACGGTCTGCCGTGATCCGCTGCTTCTCGTCGACTTCGATGTTGGCCTGGGCAATGAAATGCTTGTCCCCCTGCCAGGCGGTCAAATAAAACGCATGCGGTTCGTAGGTGGCCCGGCTCTTGACCGTCCTGATCTTCGCATTGACCCGATCCACCTCGTCTCTCTTGTACACTTCCCCGAGAGCGAAGTCGGTCTTGCCGGCGTCGCTGATCACGACGAAATCCACAATCCGGCCATCTTCGACTTTCCGATAAGGCGATTCGATGAATCCGAATTCATCAACCCGTGCATATGTACTCAAGGAAGAGATGAGACCGATATTGGGACCTTCCGGCGTTTCGATCGGACAGATCCTCCCGTAATGAGTTGGGTGAACATCGCGTACTTCGAATCCGGCCCGTTCCCGGCTGAGGCCTCCGGGACCCAGCGCTGAGAGGCGGCGCTTGTGAGTAATCTCGGAAAGCGGGTTGGTCTGATCCATGAACTGGGACAGCTGACTGCTCCCGAAGAACTCTCGAATGGCTGCCATCACGGGCTTGGCGTTAATCAAATCGTGAGGCATTGCGGTCGCCATCTCCTGATGGACCGACATCTTCTCCTTGATGGCGCGCTCCATCCTGACCAGCCCGATGCGAAACTGGTTCTCGAGCAGTTCTCCGACGGCCCGAACCCTCCGGTTCCCAAGATGATCAATGTCATCAGGGGCCCCGAGATTCTGCTTGAGGCGAAGGAGGTAGCGGATGACCGCGTAGAAGTCCTCAGGGTTCAATGTCTTGTCATCGAGAGGACTGTCGGTACCCAGCTTGATGTTGAACTTGAGCCGTCCGACCCTGGAAAAATCGTATTTTCGGGGGTCAAAGAACATACCGTGAAACAGCGCCGTCGCTGTTTCAAGGGTCGGCGGATCACCGGGACGCTGCTTACGATAGATCTCAATCAGAGCGTCATTTGTGTTCTTGATCGCATCCTTGCGCAGGGTGGCGGCAAGAACCATCCCGACGTCATCTCTGTCCGGGAAGAAGACATCGAATTCTGTCAGCCCGGCTTCGAGCAGGGAGTTGACAATACCTCCGTTGATCTCGCCGTTGGACTCAGCCAGAATTTCTCCCGACTCAGCGTCCACGTGCTCGTTGAGTGAGAAGGCGCCCATCAGGTCGTCAATTCCGATCTCCACCTCCTGCAGTTCAGCCTTCTTCAGCTTGGTCAGCGTGCTGCGTGTCACTTTGCGGCCGGCCGGCAGCAGAGGAGTCTTCTGCTTCCCGGGTCCGGGAATATCGACACTGAGCCGGATTCCAACGAGGTTGTCATCAATTTGCCACAACAGCTTATTGTCTTCGGTACGGATCCGGCTGGGTCGGTAGAAAGTAGAAAGAATGTCCGAATCCGAATTCAGCCCGAGAGCCCGCAGGAACGTCGTGGCCAGAAACTTCCTCTTGCGATCGATCCGGACGCTGAGCAAGCCCTTCTTATCATGCTCGAATTCCACCCAGGACCCTCGATAGGGAATGATCTTGGCCAGGTAGTAAATCTTGGCCGGGTCAGACTCAAAGAAGACACCTGGCGAACGGTGCAGCTGGCTCACGATTACCCGCTCAGTTCCGTTGATTATGAAGATTCCGTTATCCGTCATGGCCGGGATATCGCCGAAATAGACTTCCTGCTCTTTGATGTCTCGAATCGTCTTCACTTCCGTCTTTGGATCGGTGTCCCAGACCACCAGCCGGATCTTGACCCGCAGAGGAACGGCATAAGTCATGCCTCGCTCTTTACATTCCTCAATGCTGTATTTGCCCTCCCACTCGCCAATCGAATAGTCGACAAACTCGAGCGAAGAGGTGCCCCGGAAATCCGTAATCGGAAAAACGGAATTGAAAACCGACTGCAGACCCATGTCATCCCGATCGGCCGCTTCTTTGTCCGACTGCAGGAAGCGGGCGTAGGATTGTTTCTGAATCTCGAGCAGGTTGGGAATCGGAAACACCGAGGGGATCTTCGAAAAGTCGACTCTTTCCCGATAAACGTTCTTGATCAATTCGGACATGCGCCTCAGTTCTCCATAAGAATCGGAGCTCACCATCGAGAGCCTAAGTCAGCGCTCCGCGCAGAGAATCGCGAGCCGGGTTTTCCCGGACCTCGGAGCCTGCGACGTGCAGCACTCGACACAAGAACCCCCGGGATCTCTTGGGGGACCAAATGGTGAGCGAAAGGGACGTAGCAACCTCAGCAAGTTTCCGCTACTGTGCTGCACACCCCCCGGCGAGAGGGGTGCAAATAGTTCTGCCTGCCTGTTTTCGTCAAGAAACAAAGAAAAAAAGGGGTGCCGCCGGACCCCGGTATCCTGGTCAATAAAGCAAGTACCTGCTTAAAACACTTTAGCCTACCACCTCAACTTCTCGATGACAATGCAAATCGAAAACGGCGGCGTGGCTACTTGATCTCCATCGTGGCGCCCGCTGCCTCGAACTTGGCTTTCACCTCTTCCGCCTCCGCTTTGGTGACAGCTTCCTTCACTGCCTTGGGCGCGCTTTCGACCAGATCCTTCGCTTCTTTGAGTCCGAGGCTGGTTACCTCGCGGACCGCCTTGATCACGTTGATCTTCTTTTCCCCGATGGCAGTGAGGATGACATCGAATTCCGTTTGCTCTTCAGCTGCCTCAGCTCCCGCGCCGGCACCAGGGGCACCAGCCACAGCTACCGGAGCAATGGCGGCAGCAGAGATCCCAAACTTCTCCTCAATATCCTTTACCAGTTCGTTGACTTCCAGGATCGATGCCTGTTCGATCCAGCCCAGCACGTCTTCTCGCGAGATTGCCATTTCTGGTGCTCCTTCCCCAAATTATCGAAGAATATCTAGTCCTGTTTTCTTCCTGCCAGTTGCTTGAGAAAAGAACCCAAGCGCATTAAAGGTGATTGAAGAGTGCGCGCAAAGCTGACCAGAGGGGCCTGCAACACGCTGGCCAGTTTTGTCAGCAGCTCTTCGTGACTGGGCAGGTCCGCCAGAGCCCTCACCTGCTCAGCCGTCAGTTTCTCCTCCTCAAGCACGGCCGCCTTGAAGGACATGTCCGGATAGTCCTTGAGACAGGTCTTGAGAGCCTTGGCAAGACCAACCGCATCCTCATTCGTAAAAGCGATCGCGGTGGGCCCCTGGAAGTGATCGTGCAGCACGGCCAGCGGTGTGTCTTCGGCAGCCCGCAGAGCCAGCGTGTTTTTCACAACCTCGTAACGGCCCGACTCCGAAACCTTGCGCCTTAGTACTGTCTCCTGAGCAACGTTGATTCCACTGAAGTCAATCAAGAGTACGGCTTTGCTGTCAGAGAAAATCTGATGCAGACGTTTCACTGTTGCCTGTTTTTGCGCCCTGTTCATGATTCGTTATTCACCCTCACCCGAGCGGGGCGACATCGAGCTTGATACCCGGCCCCATAGTGGAAGAGATCGTGACAGCCTGCAGGTAGCGCCCCTTTGAAACCGCCGGTTTGGCCCGAACAACGGCCTCTATGAGGCTGAGAGCGTTCTCCGTAAGATGTTCCTCTTCAAAGGAGGCTTTCCCGAAAGGAGCATGAACGATCCCATTCTTGTCAACTCGGAATTCCACTCTCCCTGCCTTAATTTCTCGCACCGAATTTCCCACATCGAAGGTCACGGTCCCTGCCTTTGGATTCGGCATCAAGCCGCGCGGTCCCAGGGTTTTCCCCAGGCGTCCAACCGATTTCATCATGTCGGGGCTGGCCACGACAGCGTCGAAGTCAAACCAACCACCCTGAATTTTCTCGACCAGCTCTTCTCCGCCTACGAACTCAGCTCCGGCCTCCTCGGCTTCCTTGACCTTCTCACCTGAGGTAATCACACAGACCTTGACTTCCCTGCCCAGACCATGGGGCAGGATCACCGTACCCCGCACCATCTGATCGGCATGTTTTGGATCGACTCCAAGCCTGAGTGCGATTTCCATGGTTTCGTCGAAGCTTGCGAACTTGACCTCCTGGGCGACCCGGACGGCCTCGCCCAGTCCATAAGGACGACCTTCTACTCTGGTTCTGGCATCTGTGTACTTCTTACCACTCATCGTTTTAGTACTCCCTTCCATAAATACGATAATGTTTGCGGATGGGTCTTGCGAGGTGAGGTCGGTACTTATGGAAGTGAGTACTTAGTCTCCCGTGACCTCCAGGCCCATGCTTCTAGCGGTCCCCAGGATGATCTGCTTGGCCGCCTCGATATCGTTGGCGTTGAGATCAGGCATCTTGGTTCTGGCAATCTCCTCGACCTGTTTCATCGCGATCTGTGCAACCTTTTCCCGATTCGGAACCGGGGAGCCTTTGGCTATCCCGGCCGCCCGCTTCAGCAGTACAGCTGCCGGAGGGGTCTTGGTCACAAAAGAGTAACTGCGATCCTGATACACCGTAATGACCGCAGGAATGATCAGCCCTTCATCTCCCTGCGTCTTCGCGTTGAAAGCCTTGCAAAAGTCCATGATGTTAAGACCGTGCTGGCCCAGGGCCGGCCCCACCGGAGGTGCCGGTGTGGCTTTGCCGGCGGGAATCTGCAGTTTGATCAATCCAGTGACTTTCTTGGCCATGCTTACACCTTTTCCACCTGAATGAATTCGAGTTCGACAGGCGTTGAGCGCCCGAAGATGGTCACCATCACTTTGAGTGTGTTGCGTTCCAGGTTGACATCTTCAACAACCCCGGTAAAGTTCGAGAACGGCCCGTCGATGATCTTGACGGGTTCCCCTTTCTCGTATATAAATTTTGGCTTGGGCTTTTCGTCACTCGTCGAAACCCGATGAACCACCTGATCGACTTCTTCCGGAGTCAGTGGAGTCGGCTTGCTTCCCTGGCCAACGAACCCCGTCACCTTGGGTGTATTGCGAACCAGGTGCCAGGTCTCGTCGGTCATCACCATCTCGACCAGGATGTATCCCGGGAAAAACAGTTTCGAGGAAACAACTTTTTTCCCTCCTTTCATTTCAACCACATCTTCTGTGGGGATCAGAATCTGCCCGATCTTGTCCTGCAGACCGTAGGCCTGCACTCGATTCATCAGCCCCTCGGCAACCTTGCGTTCAAAGCCCGAATAAGTGTGGATGATGTACCACTGCTTGATGGGAGTCTGTTGCGACTGATTGGCTTCCTGTTCCATATTCCTCAACTGAGCAGACTACCGATGACCCGCATGATCCACTCGACTGCGTTCTTCAGGACCAGGTCGACGAGGAACAAGTAGGCTCCGAAGAAAAAAACCGTCAAAACCACGATCACCGTAGTCCCATAGACTTCCTTCTTGGCAGGCCAGGTCACCTTCTTCAACTCGGCCCTGACATCCCCGTAGAATCGATAGAAGCGCCGGGGTCCTTCCAGAATTCGTTTTAGCATTAGCGACAAGAAAACCTTTCACCAGGGTTGTCGAAGGCGCTGATAATGGCAGGCCAGGGGGGATTCGAACCCCCAACATCCGGTTTTGGAGACCGGCGCTCTGCCAGTTAGAGCTACTGGCCTATCGACTCCGTTCCTCTTTGATTGATTTGGCAACCCCGGAGAGCAGCTACCTTAGAGCTGCCAGAGGTTCTTATAAGAGTACTTACTCCACGATGTTGGTGATGGTACCGGCCCCGACCGTTCGTCCACCTTCTCGGATGGCAAATCGCAGACCCTTCTCCATCGCGATCGGCGTGATCAAGTCCACCCCTGCCGACATATTGTCTCCCGGCATCACCATCTCCGCCCCTTCCGGCAGTTCCACCACTCCCGTGACATCCGTCGTCCGAAAGTAAAACTGCGGCCGGTATCCCTTGAAAAACGGCGTGTGCCGCCCTCCTTCTTCCTTCGTCAAGATGTAGGCTTCCGCCCGGAACTTCGTGTGCGGCGTGATCGTCCCCGTCTCGGCCACCACCTGGCCTCGCTCCACATCGTCCTTGTCCGTCCCTCTCAATAGCAACCCGACGTTGTCCCCAGCCAGCCCCTCGTCCAGCAGCTTCTTGAACATCTCCACCCCCGTTACCACTCGCTTCATCGTCTCCCGGATCCCCACGATCTCCATCTCCTGCCCCACCTTCACCACCCCTCGCTCGATCCGTCCCGTCACCACCGTCCCTCGACCACTGATCGAAAAGATGTCCTCGATCGGCATCAAAAACGGCTTGTCCACCGCTCGCTCCGGTACCGGTATATACTCGTCGACCGCCGCCATCAACTCCCGGATCTGAGCCTTCCCTTCCTCCTCGCCTTCCAGCGCCTTCAACGCACTCCCCTTCACCACCGGAATCTCCTCTCCAGGAAACTCATACGTCGACAGCAGCTCTCTCACCTCCAGCTCTACCAGCTCCACCAGCTCCTCGTCGTCCACCTGGTCCACTTTGTTCAAAAATACTACAACGTACGGCACTCCCACCTGCCGCGCCAGCAATATATGCTCTCGCGTCTGCGGCCTCGGCCCATCCGCCGCACTCACCACCAGGATCGCCCCGTCCATCTGCGCCGCCCCAGTGATCATGTTCTTCACATAATCCGCATGCCCAGGACAGTCCACGTGCGCATAGTGCCGATTCTCCGTCTCATACTCCACGTGCGCCGTCGCGATCGTGATCCCTCGTTCCTTCTCCTCCGGCGCATTGTCGATCGAGTCAAACGATCGCACCACTGTCGACGGGTCATTCTCCGCCAGCACCTGCGTGATCGCTGCCGTCAACGTCGTCTTCCCATGATCCACGTGGCCTATCGTCCCCACATTCACGTGCGGCTTTGTTCTCTCAAACTTCTGCTTCGCCATGACTACTCCTTCATGCGCCTTATGAGACAAAAAACACAGCCCACGACCAGGATTGAACTGGTGACCTCTTCCTTACCAAGGAAGCGCTCTACCCCTGAGCTACGTGGGCACTGGTATTCGTACTCGAAAGTTCCTCGGTGGTAGAGTCCCATTCCACGCCTGGAGCGGGAGACGGGATTCGAACCCGCGACCAATAGCTTGGAAGGCTACTACTCTACCACTGAGTTACTCCCGCTCTCGAAATAAACTGTTATTATCCCCATTTTGCCCGGGTGGTGCAACATCTAACGAGGAGGATTGGAGGGGGCAGGATTCGAACCTGCGTAGACCGTACGGTCGACGGGTTTACAGCCCGTTGCTTTTGTCCACTCAGCCACCCCTCCTGGTTAGCTCCAGGGTGTTCTGGAGGAGTCACACCCCGATTACCCATCTATTCTGACCCGCCGACTTGGACGACTCCATCGGTCTCCGGAGGGCAATCTGCCATGGAGCTGGCGAAGGGAATTGAACCCCCAACCTACTGATTACAAATCAGTTGCTCTACCGTTGAGCTACGCCAGCCTGAAGACCGGTAAGATAGCACATTCTGGATTCCAAATTCCAGATTCCAGAACAGGAAGGGGGAGGCGGGCTCGGGGCGGCGAACGTTTAGGATCGGCCCGAGAGCCGCCCCGAGCCCGCCTCCCCCTTCCTGTTGACTTCTCGGTTTCGAGATCAGAGAGTGGGAGGGCCCGGAATCTGGAATCCCTAGTCATGATCCTCAAAAGCCAAATCCCGCGCGCTGATCCGGTACAACCAGAGCTTGCGGATGAACTGCAGGCTCGTGATTCTGCGGGAACGAAACACCTGGCGCCGCTTTCTCCACATGGCGGGGATACCCCGGACGCCGTCGGCCAGGGACCGGGTCAGCGTCCTCACGACGACAAGACAGGTCGTCTCTCTGGCCAGATGACCTGCCGCTCCCTTTCCGGTCACTGCCGCAGCCAGATTCCAGAGCCACCGATACGCCGTGAAACAGGGGGTTGCGAGCAGCAGGGGCAGAGGAAAGCTCTTGACTACAAGCCACAAACGGTTGCGCTCGACCCAGTACAGCTTGCGGGCCGAGTAGGGGCCCAGGGTCGAGGAGTGTCGATGGTAGACGATCGCTGCGGGAACGTAGAGGCACCTCCATCCCAGCCAGTTGGCCCGAACACCGAGGTCGGCATCGTCCGCATAGGCGAAGAAGTCCTCGTCAAAGCCTCCAACCTCCACCAGCAACTCGGTTCGATAGAGCGCCGCGCAGCCATCAGGGAAGAAACACTCCTCCTCTTTCTGGAAGCGTCCATCATTGAGCTGGCCCGTAGCCCTGCCCCGGTTTTGACCGTCCGGGAACATGAGGTGGCCCACTTTGTCGATCCTCTTTCCGCCAGGCAGGAGGATTCTGGATGCCCACATCCCGTAGCCCGGGTCTGTGCCGGCTGCCCGCACAAGATGTTGAAGCCAGCTCTCGCTGGCCCCGGCATCGTTGTTGAGGAGCGCAATGAACGGACACGTGGAGGCTCGGATTGCAATGTTGTTTGCAGCCGCAAACCCCTGGTTCACAGTCTGGGGTAGAAGCTGAATGCGAGGGTCCCGCTTCGACCTGACCACCCCGCGGCTGTCATCAGTCGAGGCATTGTCCACGACCAGGATCTCGGACGGCAAGAATGTCTGGCTCCGCAATGAATCCAGGCACCTGGAAAGGAGTGCTGCCCGATTCTGGTTGACTACAATGACCGAGACCCTGGGATTGTGGGTCACTGCTTCCACTCTCCGTCCCCCTTGCCTTTGCCCGCGCCCGTCCATCGTCTCGCGCTTTTCTGGCCTGCAGCGTTATTAGTATTAGTCATTGATGGCAAGATCGACAACTCGCATGAACCCTGCCCCGGAACGCGATGTACGGCGGGGGAGTAAGATACTGTTCGAAATCGTGTCAATGCTGACGGGGTTGGTCAAGGGCCTTGATGCAACCAAAAGATGAGTCAGGGCAAGGGCAAAGGCACGGGCAAGGCTATTCTCTCTGCCCGAGACCTATTGGCCCACGCCGAAATACACAAAACCCTTTTCAACCATCTCGGACCGAGAGTACTGATTTCTGCCGTCGAAAATCACGGGGAGTTTCATCGCCTTCTTTATCTTGTCGAAGTCGGGATGTCGAAACAGGTTCCACTCAGTGAGGAGAACCAGCGCATCGGCTTGCTTCAGGGCCCCCAGGCTGGATGTGGCGTATTCGACCGTGTCGGCGAAAAACTCCCAGGCCTCGCCCAGCGATTCCGGATCATAGAGCCACACCTTGGCCCCAAGTTCGATCAACCTGGGCACAATTCGAGTCGATGGGGCTTCTCGCATATCGTCTGTCCTGGGCTTGAAAGAAAGCCCCCAGACAGCGATTCGGCGATCTCTCAAAGCCTGTGGCTCCAGGTCGGACAGCTCTCCCAGCCCGGGACCACCGGGCTCGTTGAGATAGGCCGGAAAGGCTTCGCCCTGTTCCAGCGCGGTTTCCAGATCCTTGACCATGCCGCCGCCAAAGAAACGAATCATTTTGTCAACAAAAAGGTCCGATTGAAGACGGTTCACCCTGTCGATCTCAGCGATCAGGCGAGGCCTGTAGCCGATTCTCTTGCCCAGACTAACGAGCCCTCGTACATCTTTGGGAAAACAGGAGCCACCGTAGCCCACGCCCGGAAACAGGAAGGCCGGACCGATCCTGGTGTCGAGGCCCATTCCCTTCCTGACCCACTGAATATCGGCCCCAAGGTAGTCACAGAGGTTGGCGATTTCGTTCATGAAGGAGATTCGGCAGGCCAGCATCGCATTGGACGCATACTTTGTCATCTCTGCGCTTTTCGGGTCCATCAACAGCACCGGCGCACCTCGCAGCACAAAAGGGGCATAGAGCTCTGAAACTTCGTCAGCGGCCTTTCTGTCCATTGATCCAACCACAACTCGGTCGGGCTTCATGAAATCTTCAACCGCGGCTCCCTCCTTGAGGAACTCCGGGTTGGAGACGATGTCAAAAAGTACGTCGGTCGCCAACTTCAACCTCTCTCGAATGGCTTCTGCGGTTCCGACCGGGACGGTGCTCTTTAGAACCAGAATCCTGTACTCCTCCATGTATTTCGCCACTTCTTCGCACACTTGCTCCACTGCGCTGACGTCCGGAAGCCCATCCTCAGCAGACGAAGGAGTTCCAACCGCCACGAAAATGATCCGTGACTCTGAGACGACCTGTTTGAGATCCGTCGTAAACGACAGGCGTCCCTCAGCTTGGTTGCGGATCACCAGCTCCGTCAATCCGGGCTCGAAAATGGGGACGGTGCCCTCCTTCAGACCCGCGATCTTCTCCTCGTCTATATCCATACAAAGGACTTGATTGCCGGTCTCGGCGAAGCACGTACCGGTGACAAGTCCGACATACCCTGTTCCAACAACTGCAACTGTCATTTTTGTTTCTCCACGGTGGCCCACACCGTCAGCGTACCGCCTCTGCCCAGAGCCGCTTCAGCCAGGGCCAGCGGCTGCGCCACCCACAGCAGCAGGAAGTACATTCCGTCAGCCGCAGCTCTAAGTGAAGCGGGCAGCGGGGTTTGTTTCCTGGCCCGTCTTACCCGACTCGACATCGGATCCAGAACGGGTAGGAGGCTGGAAACCATAGCCGCGGCATTATCGCGCAACGAGAAGTGTCGCACAGCCCGGATCCGATAGCCGGCACGGCCCAGCAGGTGGAGCAGCGCCAGCGAGGTGTAGTTGTACAGATGACGTGGGCAGTCCAGACCATACCAGCGCGAGCCAAAAACCCGCGCCTGCATACTCCCGGCATTCGGGACCTGCACGATGAGACTACCCTCCGGTTTGAGGATCCGGTGAAGTTTCTTGAGAAAATGAAAGGGCCCAGTCATGTGCTCCAGAGAGTGAAAAAGGGTAACTACATCGTAGACCTGACCTTGTTCCAGAATCTTTTCCTCGCTCCCTTCCATGACGGCGCCGGGCACCTCTTTCTCAGCGATTGCAACCGCCTCCCGGGAGAGTTCCAGCCCCGCCGCATCGACCCCGGCCCGGCGGGCCATCCCGACAAAGGTCCCGCTGCCACAACCGATGTCCAGCAGTTTCAATCCGGCAACCGGCTGGAGAACACGGCTGACAAACCGAAGCTGGTCAGAACTTACCATCCATTCCCGGTAGCGACGTTCCAGTTTTCCGCAAGGACCTTGCTCGGACCACCAGTAGCCGCGTGGATAGAAACTCTTGAGCTGCTGCTTGACGGAACCCTCCTCGAGAAACAACAGCCCGCAACTCGGGCAGCGGTTCAGAGTGAACTCTCCCCCGGTGGTCCCGAAAAACCGATCCTCCATCTGATAGCAGGGCAGCGTGTCGGGGTTCTCGCAAATTGGACAGTCCATAGCACACCCGGTCAGTAGAAGTACTCCCTTCCATGAGTACTAAAGAAACCGCTTCCTGAATAGAAAGAATAGATTATTCCAACCGTCACGCCAGGGCTGCAACTTTTTCTCACCCTGGCGGTTCGAGAAGCGGATGGGGATTTCCTTCAGACCGATTTTGGGGTTCCTCAGAGCCTCGATCTTGATTTCCTCCGAGAAGGCCATTCCGTCGCTTTCCAGGTTCATCCGCTCCAGACTCTTCCGGTAGAAGATCCACATTCCCGACTGAGAGTCTCGAATTCTTCGCAGGAAAAGGACCGACATCACGCCGCTCAAGAAGACATTGCCCACAAAGCTCGTCGGCGACATCGACTTACGATCCTGAACCGGGAACCTGGAAGCCGAAACAAAACCCACGCCCGAGTCCAGCAGGGCCTCGATCAAGTAGGAAACCGCGTCTACCGGGTACGAATGATCCCCGTCCAAGGTAACAATGATATCCCCGGCCGCGTGAAGCAGACCTGCCTTGTAGGCTCGGCCGTATCCGCGAACCTCCTCGTGAATCACCCGCGCGCCCATCTCACGGGCGATCTCGCCGGTTGAGTCCGTAGAACCGTTATCAACGACAATGGTCTCGTCGACAAAGGCAGGCATTCTAGCCAGAACCTGCTGAATCCCCGCCTCTTCATTGAGGCAGGGAATTACGATGGTCACCTTATAGTTGGCGTACAATTCTCGAATCCTCCAGGAGCCACTATCTTTGATCTTCTGTTCATCGAGCGCGACCGACTCTCACTACGGACTGTTACGCAGCTTTTCCAGCTCTCGCTTGATGCCTTGACGATACGGTTCGGTTGAGGGTGATCGAGGCTGACGATCCACCAGTTCGCGGGCACGCAGCAGGTGTTGTCCGGCCAGGTCGGTCCTCCCCAGCCCTCGAAAAGCCACGCCCAGGAGATAATGGGTCGCGAAGGAGTCCGGATTTCGTTCCAATGCCTGCTGATAGAGGGCCACAGCTTCGTCTGCTTCCCCGATCCCTCCCAGGGCATAGGCCAGGAGACGAAGCCCGGCCGAATAAGGCCGGATACCAACAGAGCGTCGGAGATGGGGGATCGCGGAAGAGACCCTTCCCGTGGCCAGATAGCAATATCCCATCCAGTAGGGAAGCTCCCACATTTCGGTCAGACCCGGCGGCGTGACAGATTTTTCCAGCCAGGGCACCGCCTCTTCAAATCGCTGCTGATCAACCTTCAGCATGGCGAGCTTGAAGTAGACCAGGGGAAATCGGGGATTCGGAGAACCGAGAGAGATCGCTTTCTGATAGGCCTCAACCGCCAACTGTCTCTCCGTCTCAGCCTGGACATTGTTCCCCCGACGAGCCCAGATCATACCCAGATCCTTACGAACATCTCCGAGATTGCTGTGGGCCCAGACGTCCTCGGCATCGAGCGAGACGGCTCCGGACAGATAGCTGAGCGCGCGCTGCTCCAACTCCTCTGAAGCGTCCTGGTTGCCTTTGTTGTACTCGTCCCATCCCCATTCCCGGTAGATGGCACCCAGGTTAGAGAGAGGCAGTGAGTCGGTAGGGTCGAGTTCCCCCGCCCGCTCCAGGAGCTGAATCGCTCGTTGTCGAAGCCGGGGGTTCCGGTTCGGATCCTGCTCGAAGCGCGTCCAGTAGAGTTGTCCCAGGTTGGCGTTGGCACGGTAGGAGTCAGAGGCCTTTTCATAGGTGTCTTCCCACAGCGTCAACTGGTTGGCCCAGACCCGGTTGCGCGAAACTGTAAGGATAGAACACAGCACAAAGACCGCCAACAAAAACGCCTTGGCCAGAACATTGGCCTTTGGAAAGGCGGCGGCTTGAGCGCCCAGATGACCAAAGACCAGAGCGACTCCAACCATCGGTAGATAGAGAAAATGATCGGCCGCAATCTCATGGAAGCCCACAATTTGAAGCACCGGGAGCAGAGGAACCAGGAACCAACCCATTCCCAGAGTTACCAGCGGTCGACGACGGAATAGCCACAGCCCCAGGACAAGGTAGGCAGCAGAAATGAGTACACAGACCAGAGTTGCCGCCTCCGTGAAGCCGGTGGAAATCGGGAACACACCGGTGTAATCGGCCAGCAGCGGAGAGGGCAGCAGAGCCAGACTGAGATAATGGACGAAGAGTTTGAAGGAGGTGGCCCACTGAGCGGCAAGACTTCCTCCCCAGTAGCCGGCCATACGGCTGGCCTCGGTCCAGACGACCGCATAGTAGGCAGCTGCAATCGCCACTGCAGCCAGCAAGGCATAGAGACGTCCCGATTTCTTGAGCGACGCCGTCACCCCCATCCGGTCTTCAGTTTGAAATCGCTTTCTCGTTCCGCACAGATCGATCAGCACAAAAAGAGCCGGGAATACGACCGCAACTTCCTTGGAAAGAACAGCCAGAAAAAGAGCCAGTCCTATGAAGACTACCCTCTGCAAGCCCCGTCGCCGCCGCCACTGGACATAGAGGAGTGAAGCCAGAAGAAGAAAGAAAGCCGCCAGCAGATCCTTGCGTCCCGAAACATAGGCGACCGAGGCCGTTTGAACGGGATGAACTGCAAAAAGCATGGCACCCAGGAACGACGCATCCAGCCTGCCCAGAATGTAACGGAGTAACAAGAAGATCAGGATGCTGTTGAGAGAGTGCAGGATCAGATTGAAGAGGTGGTACCCGAAAGGATTCGCGCCACCCAGAGCGAAATTCAGGGCATAGGTGAAGGTGCGAACCGGTCGATATCCGGTTCTGCCCAGGATCCTTCCCCAGTTCAGCTCGGCTACATCCGTGTTCTGCTGAATCAGAGTGACATCGTCAAAGACAAAGTCGTGGAAGAGAGTATTGGAGTAGAGAGAGACTACGGTAGCAGCCAGAAGGAGGCAGAAAAGAATGACCCGTGTCTGCGTCGCGCTCCCAATCAACATCATCATTCTGATGGAACTGAGTACTAGGCCTTTCGATCCTGCGAAGCCTCTAACCCCTCCGCTCTCGACTGCAAGGCGCTGACGAGGGCATGGAGCCCCTCTTCCACTTGTCCCCAGGAGAGCTTCTCTCTGGCTCGACGGATGTTGGACTCGAATGACACGGCTCTCGGATCCTTTTCGAAAAACTCAATGGCATCGGCCAGGGCATCCGAATCCCCCGGGGGAACGAGGTATCCGGTCTCCCCCTCCGAGACAACTTCGGCAAGCCCCCCCACATCGCTCACCAGGACCGGCTTCAGGAAACCAAAGGCTAGAGGTACCACACCGCTCTGGGTGGCATTCAGGTAAGGCAGAACGACCAGATCCGTCTCACGAAAGAGCGTCCCGACGTCTTCGTTGGGAATATAGTGATCTTTCCAGACCACCCGGTTCGAGAGGCCCTCCTGCTCAACCAGGCGCTTCAAGGGCCCATCGTCGATATAGAACTCGCCTGCCACGGTTGCTCGAAAGTCCACCCTGTCCACGAGCCGGGCAAGAGCCCGAAGAAACACTTCCAACCCTTTGTACACTCGAATCTTGCCAAAGAAGAGCAATCGCAACTCCCCCCCGTGCCCCGCCCTGGCGGAAGTTTGACCGCCGTTCTCGAGCCCGTTGAAGAAGCGGTAGGCAGGATGAGAGATCTGGTGAACTACGGCCCCGGGATTGAACTCTTTCACCTGAGCCGACAGTCCGGCGGAGTGCACAAGAAACCCGTCGGCTCTCCGAAACGCTCGAGAGATCTGCTGATTGACAAACCTTGAGGATCCCGGAAATCGTGGTATCTCGTGTGGAAAAACATTGTGGCAGAGGAATAGTTGATCGATGTGGCGCCCCCGGACAAGTCGTTTCATGATGGACAGGTAGGCGGGGCCAAAATATGGATGCCACCACTGAAAGACCACGACTCTGGGTTCGAATTGTCTGACGCGCCCAGCGACTGTACGCCAACTCCGAGGTGAAAACGGTTTCAGGATCGGCTCCGACGGAGTCGACAGATAGCGCGAACTCGAATCCTCCTGCGTACGACCCGGAAACAGCAACCCAGGATACTGGCGGGAAAACGAAACCAGAAGGGTTTCGTGGCGCTTTCGAAGCTCCTCGTTGAGGCAAGTTGTGTAGTGAGCGATCCCGCCCCTGAATGGATAGGTCGGACCGATCAGCGCGATCCTCATTCCTTTTCCTGGATGGAGTATTCGTTTTCTCTGCGCGAGGAGTAAGCAATCATCTCAGCCAGCAGACCGAAGAAGATGAACTGGACCCCGACCAGGAGAAGTACGATGCCCAGAAAGAACAGAGGTCTGTCGCCAATCGGGCGCCCCAGAGACCAGCCCACGGACAGGTACATCTCAATGGCGAAGCCCGCCACAAACGACAGCACACCCAGCACACCAAAGACGTGCAGCGGCTTGCTGTTGTAGCGGGTCAGCATGATCACTGTGAGCAGATCGAAGAAGCCGCCAACGAAACGTCCGGCACCGAACTTGCTGACTCCATAGGCTCGCGAACGATGCTCCACGGGGACCTCGCCAACCCGAAACCCCCGATAGCTGGCCAACACCGGAAGGTAGCGATGCATCTCCCCGTAGACCCGGACCTCTTTGATGACTTCCCTTCGATAGGCCTTGAAGCCACAGTTGATGTCGTGAAGAGGCACTCCTGTGAGCACCGAGGTCGCGAAATTGAAAAGCTTGGACGGCCATCGCTTGCTGATCGGATCCCGGCGCACACGCTTCCAGCCCGAAACCAGATCATAGCCTTCTTCGAGTCGCGTCAGAAGCTTTTCCATCTCGGCGGGTTTGTCCTGGAGATCCGCGTCCAGAGTCACAATGACGTCGCCGCCTGCCCTCGAAAAGCCCGCGGCCAGGGCCGCTGATTTGCCAAAGTTGCGCCGGAAACAGATCACCTGCAGACGGGAATCAGATCGGAGAAGCCGCCGCAGGACTTCCTGGGATCCATCGGAGCTCCCGTCGTCAATGAAAATGAATTCGAATTCGTAGGGGAGCCTCTCCGCCTCTTCGACCAATTCTGCGTAGAGCTGATCGAGGGCGTCCTTTTCGTTGAATAAGGGTACAACTACAGATATTCTCTTCATCAACCCGTAGGGGTGGGAATTATAACACCCGGCGGGGTCCTTCCTTCAGCAGGAAAAACCGGATGAAGGGGAAATAGCAGGAATCCCATGAGAGTTCTCGTCACCGGCGGCGCCGGTTTTATCGGCTCGCACCTGGCTGAGCATCTGCTGGAGAAGGGTCATCTAGTCGACGTCGTGGACGATCTTTCCACGGGCCGCCTTGAAAACGTGCAGCCGCTCCTGGAACACCCCTCCTTTCACCTGGAGGTCGATACTGTGATGAACTCAACTCTCCTGTCCCGGATGATGAAGAGCTCTGACGCAGTAGTCCACCTGGCGGCAGCGGTCGGTGTTCAGCTGATCGTCAGCGATCCTGTCGGGACCATTGAGACCAATGTCAAGGGTACCGAAGCCGTACTGGAGCTGGCGGAAAAGGACAGGAAAAGAGTCCTGCTTGCCTCCACCTCCGAAGTGTATGGAAAGAGTTCCAAGATACCGTTTTCCGAGGACGATGATCTGGTCCTTGGACCCACCAACCGGGCCCGATGGAGCTACGCGTGCAGCAAGGCGATCGACGAATTTCTGGGTCTGGCCTACTGGACGGAGAAGAAGGTACCCGTGACGATCGTGCGCCTTTTCAATACGGTCGGACCCCGCCAGGTGGGGCGCTACGGAATGGTGCTGCCCAACCTGGTGCGCCAGGCGCTGGCGAACGAGCCCCTCACTGTGTTCGGCGACGGAGGCCAATCGCGATGCTTCTGTCACGTCCTGGATGCGGTGCGAGCTCTCACCGAACTTCTCACGAAGGAGCAAACCGAGGGAGAGGTCTACAATGTCGGCTCGGATGAAGAGGTCACCATCAAGGAACTGGCCAGCCGGGTGATCGAGACGACACACAGCTCTTCCCGAATCTCTCTCATTCCCTACGAGGAAGCCTACGCGCCCGGCTTCGAGGACATGCGGAGGCGGGTTCCCGACTTGCGAAAACTGCGAAAGGCGATCGGGTTTTCACCAGCCTACGACCTGGACGGGATTGTTCGGAGTGTCGTGGCCTACCACCAGGCCCTAACTCCCTCGACGGGTGACGATCACTTTCAAAGTTTCGAGCAGAATCAGAAGATCGAGTGACAGGCTGTAATTGTAGATGTACGCAAGATCGTATTTGAGCTTGCTTTCCGGCCGTGTCTCATAGAAGCTGCGAACTTGAGCCAGACCGGTCATCCCGGGTTTGACCTTGTGCCGCTCTCCAAAGCCCGGAACTCTCTTTTCATAATCACTGACAAAATAGGGACGCTCGGGTCGGGGCCCAACGAAGCTCATATCACCCTTGATCACGTTCCAGAGCTGAGGGAGTTCGTCCAGCCGGAAGCGCCGCAGAACGCGTCCCACCGGAGTGACACGGGGATCATTGGGAACGGCCAGCGTGGCACCGGACGCCTTTTCGGCATCGTCGACCATGGTCCGAAACTTGAATAACCGGAAGGTCACGCCGTTTTGTCCCACGCGCTCCTGGCGATAGAGAGCGGGCCCCGGCGAAGCGAGCCTGATAACGGCGCCGACCAGAAACATGCAGGGCGCGCTGAGAATCATTCCAGCAGTGGCAGCTGTGATATCGAAGAAGCGCTTCAGGAACCGTTCGAAGGGCTCGTTCGGGTTCTCCTTCACTTCAATCAGGGGCGTGTCGTGGATGCTGATATGCCTCAGTTTTCCGATCGTGATGTCAAACGGCGAGGGAAGAATCCCAATGCTGACACGCGTTTCCTCCTGCAACCGGCAGAGGTCGTTGAGTACCCGATCCCGCCAGGACGGAGCAGAGCAAAAAACGATCTCGTCGACTCCGAAATGCTCTACAATCTCAGCGACGTTCGCAACCTCTCCCAGCACCGGATACTCCGAAGCGTTGTCTGCGGCCGTCTCTGGATGCTCGAGGACCAGTCCGACGACTTCGGCCGCCGGGCTCCGGGACACACTCTCCAGAAGTTCGCTGGCATGGCCGAAACGTCTGCCCACCACCAGAATGGGACGAGTCCGCTGGCGGACCCGACTTCGCAGATAGGCCCGCCAGGCCAGCAGGCCCACAAAGTTGAAGCCGCCGAAGAGCACAATGACGGTCCTGGGGAACAGCCATTCCGTCTCTCCAGGTACCTGTGGATTCAGGAAAACCGTGGGTGACACGACTTCGAGCCCCCGCCGGCCCCGGGCTTCCGTGGTAGTGATCAACTACAATGGGCGGGCCTATCTCGAGGAGTTGTTCACATCACTGTCCCGGCAGACCTTTGCAGATTTCGAAGTCATTCTTATTGATAACGCCTCCCAGGACGGAAGCCTGGAAACGATCCGATCGCTGTGTCCCGAATGTCAGACCGTCGAACAGGAAAGGAATCTCGGGTTCATGCGGGCGGCCAATCAAGGCGCCCGGCTGGCGGCAGGGGATCTGCTCGCCTTCCTGAACCCCGATCTGAAACTCGATCCCGCCTGGCTGGAGGAGCTGATCCGGGCGACCGAGGATGATCCTCGTGTCGCCGCCGTCGCGTCAAAGATGTTCCTTTACAACGACCTCGGGAAACTCAACGGGGTGGGCGGCATGATGAACTACCTCGGGTACACCTGGGACCGGGGCATGTTCGAAGCCGATCGGGGACAGTACGATGAGCCTGCCGAGGTTCTCTTTGCCTCGGCCGGAGCCGCCCTCTTTCGCCGCTCAACGTTCCTGGAAGCGGGCGGCTTCGATGAGCGCTTCTTCATGTATCACGAGGATGTGGATCTCTGCTGGAGGCTCTGGCTGCTCGGTTTTCGGGCCGTGACCGCACCCGGGGCCGTCGCCTTTCATCACTTCGGCGCCTCCACACGGGACAGCCGGGGATTGCTGTGGCGCGAATTGATAGGGGAGCGCCACAATATTCGAGCTCTCATCAAGAACTACCAGTTCCCCAATCTGGTGCGGGCCCTCGCCGGGCTGATTCTCCTGCCTCAGCCCTGGTCTCGCAAGCTGGGGCAACTGCGCAACCTGCTCTGGAATCTGTGGGTGTTGCCCGACACACTCCGAGAACGCCATCGGATCTCGCGGCGACGGGTGCGAAACGACCGGGATCTCGCCCACCTTATTGTAAAATCGAAAGATGTCCCCATCACCCTCTGACGTCAGCGTCGTGACCGTCAACTGGAATGGGAAGTCTCACCTGCAGACTCTGCTCCCGACACTTCAGGCCACCGGCTGTGGAGAGATCCTGGTGGTCGACAACGGCAGCAGTGACGGCTCGCAGGCGCTGGTGAGGGAAAGCTTCCCCGCCATTCACCTGATCGAAAACGAGACAAACCAGGGCTTTGCCCATCCCTGCAACCAGGCGGCCGAGACAGCTGCGGGCCGCTACCTGGCCTTTATTAACAATGACATGAAGGCCCATCCCCACTGGCTGCGCAAGGCGCTCCCGCTGCTGGGCGGGCCAACCGTCTGCGCCGGTTCTCGAATCCTGAACTGGAGCGGGGAGAAAATCGACTTCAACGGGTCGTCGCTCCAATACCTTGGCTATGCCCTGCAACGCGACATTGGACGTCTGGTCGAGGAGGTGTCGCAGGATGGGGAGATCCTGTTTCCCTGCGGCGGGGCCATGCTCATCGACCGGGAGGTCTTCCTGGAAGTCGGGGGTTTCGACCCGGACTTTTTTGCGCTTTTCGAAGATGTCGACCTGGGCTGGCGTCTCTGGGTAATGGGATACCGGGTGGCGTTCGCTGCCGAATCCCTCACCTACCACCGAGGCCACTCCACTCTCCAGACGAAGACTCTGGCCAAGGTCCGTTACCTGATGCACCGCAATGCACTGCTCACCATTCTCAAGAACTACGCCGACGCACACTTTCAGAAAATCCTGCCTCTGGCCATTCGCCTGGCCATCAAGCGGGCGGTTCACTTCTCCGGCGTTGATCCGGAGGCTTTCTACATGTGGTCCGATGTCGAAGCGAAACTGAAGGATGGCGATTCGGAGGCGCAGAAACGGCTCCTCGACTCGCTCAACCACCTGGTGGCTGTGGATGACGTTCTGAAGCAGCTTCCCGGCCTGATGCAGAAAAGGAAACGCATTCAGGAGAAGCGACGACGCTCGGACGAGTGGGTTTTCGAGCTCTTCAAAGACCCCTTTCGGCTCATTGTAGAGGACCCGGACTACGCCCTGGAGGAGATGCGCCTGCTCGACGGCCTGAACTTCCCGGAGCTCGGGCTGGACCAGCACAAGAAGGCAGCGGCACGGCTTCCCGAGCAACTGTCGGGTAGGATTGAAAAGTTGAGTGAGGAACTCTCGCGTTGCCACTGGATCGCCCAGCGCTATCTGAGCCAGGAGCCCTCAGCGCCGAAACACTCGCTTGGAAAGTTGGTTGCGACCCTACGCCGGGAGGGGGTTCGAGCGACCTGGCGCCGCCTCAAGGAACGGGTGGAAGATGGACTTTAGCGTCATCATTCCCACCTACAACAGGGGTGAAGTCCTCGGGCTCACTCTGGCAGCCCTGGCCGCACAGGACTTCCCCGCTGGTCCTGGAGCCTCACAGATCCACTATGAAGTTGTGGTGATTGATGACGGCTCGACCGACTCGACTCGACAACTCGTGGAGGCCGCGGCGGCAAGCTATCCCGTTCCCCTCACGTACTTGTTTCAGCACAACCGCAAGCAGGGCGCCGCCAGAAACCTGGGAGTCTGTCACGCTCGCGGCGAGTACCTGCTCTTTTTGGGAGACGACATCGTTCCCGAGCCTCTCTTTCTGAGCGAGCATCGGAAAAGCCATGCAGACCGAGATCCGTTGCTGGCAGCCATCGGCTACACGGGCTGGCCCGAACACTTTCGCCGCACTCCCTTTCTCCAATACATCGGTGAGCAGGGGTGGCAATTCGGGTTCTCCCTGATCGAGGACCCCGACCATCTTCCGTTCAACTTTTTCTACACCAGTAATCTGTCGGTCTCGAGAGATCTGTTTCTGGGTGCCGGGGGGTTCGACGAGTCGTTCCAGGAATACGGGTAGGAAGACATGGAGCTGGGTCTGAGATTGCAAAAAAAAGGCATGCGCCTTGTCTACAATGCCCGGGCCATCGCCTACCACCACCATCGGATCAACCTGGCTTCCTTTGCCAGGCGCCAACGCCAGGTGGGACGCACGGCCTGGACCTTTTACGAAAGGCATCCCGAGATGGCCGGTTTTCTGAATGTTGAAAGAGTCCCTCAGTATTCGCTGACCCGGCGTCTGAAGATGTGGGCCCTGACTCGGCTGTGCAGCCTGACAGAGAACCTGGCCTGGCCCGACATGAGCCCTTTTTACCCCGACCTCATGTCTTACCACTACAATCGTGGGATTTCCGAAGGACGCAATGAGCCGTCCTGAAGCCTCTGACTTGACGGTCGTTATCCCCACCTGGAACCAGGCAAGGCTACTGGATGGGTGTCTGACTTCGCTGCAGAAGCAGACCCGTGTTCCCGGCATCCTGGTGGTGGACAACGGCTCGACCGATGCAACACCGACGGTTCTTTCTCGCTTCCCTCTGGTTCAATGCCAGCGATTACCCGAGAACCAGGGATTTGCGAGAGCTGTCAACGCAGGCCTGCGAAGGGTGTCGACGCCTTACGTTGCCCTGCTCAACAATGATACCGAGGTCCATCCCGAATGGGCAGAGCAGGGATTGCTCGGATTCTCGCGCCATCCCGATTTCAGTTTTTTCGCCTCGCGAATCGTCCACTACTTCGACCGCCGCTACCTGGACAGTGCCGGCGACTGCTATCTCCCCAGCGGGCTCCCCTGCAAGAGAGGCTCGGGCCAGCCGCAACATCGCTTCGATGTCTCCTGCGAGGTCCTGGGTGCCAGTGCTGGAGCTGCTTTCTACCGGCGCACGCTGTTCCAGGAGGTGGGCCTGCTGGACGAGGACTTCTTCATGTACCTGGAAGACGTCGAGTTCAGCTTGAGAGCCAGGATGCTGGGCTACCGCTGTCGCTACCTTCCCCAGGCCATCGTCTATCACATGGAAGCGGCCTCCGATCCGGAGAGGGCAGGCAGGCCTCCCGCCCAAGGGCGGAAGCCGGAGAGCGGGAAAGATACAGCCGAGCCTCCCCGGATCTACTACTCGGCTACCCGGGTCTTCTGGATCACCCGCAACCGCTGGAACCTGATGATCATCTACCAAACCGGCGCCAATACTTTACACTTGGTCTTCGGGTGGCTGAAGAGTGCCTGTTTTCACCTGTTCAGAGCGGGGTTTTTCGGGGCTTTCCTGAGGGGTCTGTGGGCGGGCCTGATAAGCACACCTCAATCCTGGCACAAACGCCGGGAGTGGAGGCAACGATGCAAGCTGACAACACGACAAAGACGCCAGCTCTTCCTACTGTGCTAGCCGTCTGCGTCAACTGGAACGGCCGGCAGGTCCTTCCGGCGGCGCTGCAGGGACTGACCGCTTCGTCTTATCCGAATCTCAGAGTCGTGGTCGTGGATTGTGCCTCCGAGGACGGCTCCGAGAGCCTGGTATCCGGAGACGTGACCCTGATCCGTCTGGAGCAGAACCGGGGGCGTTGCGAATTCCAATCCCGAGGCAGATGCAGGATCGGTTCTGCACTGGCTCGAGTTCTCGGAATTTCTTCCCGGTCAAACAGGCGGGCTGCGGCCCTTCGTGTCGAGTTCCAATCTCTTGATCAGGCGGGAGCACTTCCTGGAGGCCGGAGGCTTCGATGAACGGCTGAGAATGTCCGAGGACGCAGCCTTTTGCCGCCTCTACTCCGGCTCCGTGGTGTTTTATCCGGAAACCGGAATCCGCCATCGTCACCGCGCCGACTGGGACCAGGTTGTGAGACACCTGAAGCGACACGGCCACTGGAGTGGGATCTACCGCCGACTCTATCCGGGGCCGGGCTCGTTTCTGGGCCGCTGGCCTGCCCTGAGCCGCTTGCTGCCCCTGTGGAGACTGCCCCGGTTGGTGTGGAGAGTTTGCACGTCCCGCCGAAACGGGCAAATGTCTGCGCCTGCTTCCGGCTCTTTTACGCGGTCTGGTGGCCTGGTCGGTCAGCTTCGAAGAAGGCCTCCGGAAAGGGGTTTCGTAGGGGCGACTCTGGTGGTCGCCCGCTTGAACTGGCCGGCACCAGGCCGGTACCTACGGCTGACGACTCTGGTTCACACGCTTGCGCATTTGGTGGATCTCGGCGGCCTGCTCGGTGGGTACTTCGACCTTCAGATTGGGACTGACCTTGTCGGTCCTCTTCAGGGTGGCTGCCTGCTCTTCAGTCAGGCCCAGGATACCGCGCAGGCCGGGAGATATGTAATTGTAAAGAATCTCCGCCTGGTATTCCCGAGATTCCCCCTGCTGCTCGATCTCGAGAGCCACGGTGCTCTTCCGGTTCTTCAGATGGTCCGGCCCCAGATGAACAATCTTGAGCTGGCGCCCTTGCCTGGCTGGAATCTCGCCAGGGTTTTCCGCAACCCTGAAGAGAGTTTCGTCCAGGCCTACGCCGACGATTCGAATCGGCTCCTCGGTGCCGTTGCGAATCGTCAAGGCACCCCGTTGAGCTCGATTGAAGAAAGGGATCTTGATCTGTTTCCCTACCCGGACACGGCCATCTACCTCAGTGGCCCGGGGCGTCGCCCCGAAAGAGTTTCTCTTGGACACGTTCAATTACCTTCTCCTTGCTCCTTGGGATCCATGTGCAGGAACCACTCGCTGTCCATCTTCCTCCACAGTTGCGACTCTTGCAAGGGGTGGAACTGACGCACGTCTTCGAAGAAACCCTCATAGGCGATTCGGACTCTCGCCTCTTTTTTGGAGCTACGATCCACCTCCAGGATTTCCCAGGAGCGATAAAGACGCTCGGGCCTCCGAAGAAAGTCGTTTCGGGAGTCCGGGATCACGAATTCCTGGGCCCGCACCCGGTCGCGCTTCACCAGGGCATCCCAGAATCCCGCCACTCGATCTTCCAGGGGTGCGACGGGCCCGCTGCAGGAGAGCAAGCCGAGGGCAATCAGCACCCACGATCGGGCAAGGTATCGCCAGGGAGATTCCGGCATCACATTCGTGGCAAAAAAAGGGGGGGGCCGGAAAAGCCCCCCCAAACCAAAAGTTGCTGCCTAAGGGCGAAAGTCTTCCTTACGGAACCACCACGGGCAGACCAGCCATTCCGTGAAATCCCTGGCCCATGCCCGGGACGGCATGGAAAGCCTGGCTGAACCCAAGGCCGAAGATGTTCAGGGTGTGAGATCCTGCGACACCATCAAAGTTGGCGACAACCCAGCCGTATCCGACAAAGTTCCCATCCCAGCCGGCGTCACTCAACAAATCACCCAACAAAACCGACCAGGTTCCACCCGGAGAAAGGGTTCCATCGTCGTTGAGTCCAATCCCAGGCGAGGAGGCGGAAGTCTCGTACGTGATCAACTCACCTTCCGTCTGATCCCACAGATAGACTTCAATCGTTCCTTCCGTGACATCGCCTGTCAGGGTCAGAAACGGGCTCATGGGGTCCCAGGCCAGGGGATTGGACACGGTAATGGAGGTGGTTACTCCCGCCGTCGCAGCATCTCCTGCTGGTTCCACTCCCGCGATCGAGGCGGCGAACGTTACGAACACAGCCGTCTGATCGGTGGTCTCGTCGAATCCGGTAAAGGATCGGGAGCTGGTGTCAATTTGCTCGGCAAATGCCGTAAAACCGCCAGCGAGGAAAATCACCGCAATGAATATAAAGAGTGCTCTCAATAGTGGACATTCTTATTTCACTCCTCCGAAGAAAAAATCAACCTACGAAATCGAGTTTTAAGTGCGCTATAACTTTATGTAACCGAGTTGGCAATAGCAAGACAAAATCAGCCTGGCACGCAGATTCCCTCGCACCGGGAGTGTTGCACCCCCCTCACCCGCGGTCTTGAGCGTGTCAACCGCTACAAAAATCAGATGGATGCAGTTAGGCGCTGAAAGTCGCAACCTTTTTGTCCAGAATTTCTCCTAAATGTTGGAAGTAAATCACGGAATCCACAGTGTCTGGAGGACACGGTCGTTATTGTAGTGGCCGACGATTGTCCGCTCGAACTCGGGACCGCTGAGAGTCATGTTCCATTGCCAGCGGGTGGGACTCCAGTCGATTAGAACGATCTTGTCGGCCATCTCAATCACCATCACGTTCTCCTCTACCGTGGACATTTCCTCTCTCCAACTGACGTTGAAGAACTTCCTCCGGGCGAGAGGAATATTTGGATTGGGTCGCACCACGTCGGGGCGGATCGAAAGAAGATTGGCGACCGATTCAAAGTCTTCATCAATAATATAGAGAAGGCTGCCCCCGACTCCGGCTCCCTCGACGGACCTGATGAGCACTCCCGGCGTGAACGAAAGTACGACTTCGTCCTGGTAGACCCAGGTGCCATCGATCGCCTCATATATATGAAGATTGGGCTCACCCTCGAAGGTCAAAGCCAGTTCGTTGGCATCGCTTCCGAAGAAATCGAAATACTCCAGACAGCGGACTCTTTTCTGGAAAATCAGGATCGAAGAAAAAAGTACGAATCCATTCTCCGTCTGATGGAACGTTTCAACCGTAGAGCCGACCGTAGGAATCAGAGCGACAGTCGTGACATCCAGATCTCCATCCTCGTCGCTGTCTCCAAAGTAGAGTTGCTGGTCTTCGAAAATGCTAAAGGGAGTGAAACCGGGCTGGAAAATGACTTCGCTCGAGTCCTCCAGGACAAAAACTGTGGAACTGGCCCTCCAGGCCCGATGCAGGGGCTCCCCGTCTGGGCTCCCAATCGGGCCAGTCAGGAGAAAATCGTAGAAAGACGGCTCGTAGAAAGACGGCTCTATGGGGCCTCCTGAGTTGCCCCCGGTGTTGCCGGTGTCTCCCCCACTTCCCGTGTCACCGTCGCCCGAATCTCCCGCGCCTCCATCATCTCCCGTGTCCCCGGACGTGTCGGGATCTCCCCCATCTCCGGCGTCGCCGTCATTACCAGGATCCCCGGTGTCGGAATCTCCCGTGTCCGCAGCGTCGTCAGAGCCGGGGTCATCCAGAGCGTCATCAAAAGGGTTGTCCGAACCGTCGGGGTCATCGGTTCCTTGGTTGCCGGCCCCAAACGACCTGCCGCCGCCACCTCTGCCACCGCCGAAGAGTCTATTCTGAGCAGCCTGGTAGCCCTGCTCCAGCTCCGCCAGGTCCGGATCGACCACCGGCCCTCCAGCCCGCTGCGATGATCGGCGCTCCGGCCTGGGGGCGGACATATTGGCCCGGGTAACGGGTTCCCCCAGCTTCGCCACTCCCTCCGGCCGGGCGGCGGCGGCGGGTGTCACGGACCGAGGACGTTCCTGATCTCCTGGATTCAGAGCTTTGGCGAGACGGGTTCCGCCGGATCGTCGCGGCTTCTTCCGGTTCACCTTAATAGCTGAACCGGAAGAAACTGGTCGGCCTCCTCCTCGCCGACTCACCGAGCGAAAGAGACGAGACGGATCGATTCTGCCCGCCGCCAGGCTCGCTTGGCTCGAAGAGTAGTTCAGGGACGGCTCCACCCCAACCCCGGGATCCCGGGGAGCCATCTCCTCCCTCCAATCACTCAGGGTCACAAGACCCAGGAAGCCCACGGCCAGGGCACTCCCCAGCCAGAACGACCGCTTTTTCTTCATCTTCGGCCCACCATCGGGCGCTTCCATCCCCGCGTGCGTCCTATTCTAAACGTTCCACGTTCCACGTTCCGCGTTCCAAGTTTCAGGTTGGCCGCGGCCTGCGTTAGTAGCGTTGAGGGCCACTACTAAGAGTTTCTCAGCCTTGTTCGACTGAACCTGAAAATAACCCCTATTGACCATACTATCTGATACTGACTGATACTGACAGACGCTCCAGGAGCCGGATCACATTCGACGCGCTTTGCAACTTTTGGGTGTCGATTTCATCTTCAATCGGCGTTGATAGCGATTGCCTTTAAGCAGGGGGGGCTGATACCGTGTACGGCTTCGACATGAGTTGGACACCATCCATCTCAGAACGTTTTCGATGCCTACAGATCTCAGCCAGGAAGAGCTTGCGGAAATCGTTCGAGAGGCTCAGCAAGGGTCACTGGAAAGTTTCCACCGTCTCTACCGGTCCTATTCAAAAGCAATCTACAACTTTATTTGGCGGTTGGTCGGTGAAGGTGCCGATGCCGAGGATCTGACGCAGGAGACCTTCTTAAAAGCTCACAGTGAGCTGAAGAAGTTAAGAGATCCTGCTCAGTTCAAGTACTGGCTTTACCGAATCGCCCGCAATGAGGTTTACCAGAAGCTTCGGAAATCTCAGCGGGCAACGGTAGTGTCAATTGACGATGAGGAAGTTTCATACTACGACTTCCTGGAGGATGGCTCGAGTGGCCTTGACCCCGAGGGTCAGGTTATGGCCCTTGAGTTGAACCAGGTGATTCACCGGGCCCTGGATGGAATGGCACCCAAATATCGGGACGTTTTCGTCCTGGCGGTCTTCCAGAAAGAGAGTTACGAAGATATTTCGAAGATAGTGGGTCGCTCGCTGCTGTCGGTGAAAACCGATATTTACCGAGCACGACTGGCAGTGAAAGAACGGCTGAACAAATACTTGAAGCAACGAAAATGAATTGCCGCTACGTAGAATCGATTCTGGCTTCCGGCGCTATAGAGCTGTCGGCGGATGCCCTGTCCCATCTGGAGTCCTGTCCGGCTTGTGCCGAGGTCCGCAGAGGGGAAGAGGATTTGCCAGAGGCTTCTCGACCTGGCAGCTACGACTCAGGTGGAGCCGCCGGAGTGGCTCGGGCACCGGATCGGTGCCCGAATCCAGAGCACTCGGCCTGAATCCGCCTGGGATGAATTCGTCCGGGGAGTCGAGAGACTCTTTGAAGTTCCGGACCTCCGTCCCGCCTGGGTGGCGCTGGTTCTAGCCCTCGTGTTGTCGGCTTCACTGACAGGCCTTCGCTCCCGACTGGACGATGGCGCCTTACTGGCAGAACTCCAGAACTATGAACTGGAGGTTCCCGAGAATCCCTTCCTTCCGGAGCCTGTCCGGTCGAATCCGTTCCTGGCCGAACTGAGAGGCGATTCCAATCGCTTCCAGGGTGGGGGAGGGCAACTGCGATGAAGAGGTCGTTTCGATGGGTTCCTGCTTTCACGCTGTCTGCACTGCTGTTGGGAACAGGCAGCCTGGCCCAGCTCAAACAAACTCAGCCCAGGCAACTGGCTAAAGCCCAGCCTGAGATTTCACTGGAGGAAAAGCTCCGAGTGGGTGGAAGCCAGCACGAGATTGTGACCGTCCTGATCGAGGGAGGTCTCTTTCGGGAGGCAGAATCGGCTTTCCAGGAGATTCTTGGTCTCGGACTGTCGGGGCCACAGGAAGTATTACTGGTTCAGTCGGCCTGGAAAATCGTTGAGGATCTGAGGACTGCACATCAGTACACCGTCGCCCACCGGATCGTCGAGAGTACTCTGGTGGAAGTCGAACAGCTGGAAAACCGGCACACGCTCCTGATGCTGCGGGCCAAGATTTACCAGGAACAACGACATGTTCGGGTGGACTCCGTAGTGAGAGGCGATCTCCTGGATCGTTCGCTGCCCCTTGACCGCCTCCACGGCGATTTTCGCCTTCAGATCGGCGCTGTACTGCTTCCTCTGTCGCTTCTTCATCTGCCTCTCCCGAGGCAGCGATTTTACACCTTAGCGACCTGTCCGAATTTTGGGGAGCACTTCAACCCACCAGAGGCGAGAAACGGCGCTAAGATGATTTGCGCCCTTAAGGTCAAGATAGCGGCCTCTGCGACGTGGGAGTCAGAATGTCCGGGTCGTCGTTGTGGACGCGGTTCACCCTGGTGCTGACGGCACGCCGCTCGTAGGGGCCATGATAGGGTTCGCGCACCAGATCCAGGAGCCGCTGCAGCGGCGATGTCGGGTCGAGCCATTCGTCGAACCGATCCGGGATGATGATGGCGGGCTGTCGGTGGTGGATGTCGGTAAGCGCCGGTGCGGCGGATGTCGTGATGACAGAGAAGGTCTCCAGGGAGGTTCCGCCCTTATCCCAGCGCTCCCAGAGCGCAGCGAACGACAGCGGCGATCCATCCTCGAGCGTCAGAAAGTAGGGCTGCTTGCCGAGCCCGGTCCGTTGCCACTCGAACCACCCGTTCGCCGGCACCAAGCACCGTCGTGAGCGGAATGCGTCGCCGAACGATGGCTTAGTATGTACGGTCTCCGCCCGGGCGTTGATGAGACGGGTACCCATCCTGACGTCTCGTGCCCAGGACGGCACCAATCCCCAGCGGAGCGTGGCGATGGCTCGGTTCCCATCCTTAGCGAGCTGGCAGGCCGAGAAGTCCTGCGCGGGAGCTCCGTTGTAGCGAGTTTGCAGGTTCAGCGACGGCGCCAAGTTGGGTATTTGGTAAAGTTCGTGGATCTGACGCCAGGTCAGTTGCTGGGTGAAACGGCCACACATCGTTGGATGGTCTCCGTTCTTGAGGCCGCCGTCGCTGCCTGGTGATCAAGCGGAGCCCCGCAATCCGGCTTCGAGACGATACCTGCCGGGGCCAGCCAGTAAATGTCGAATTGCCATGGCGGCGTGAGACGCCGCGCGAGGCGCGCGGGACCACGCACGCTGGCGCATCCGGTCAGGAACATGCTGTTAATCATGCCACCAGAACCACTGTGGAGAACTATTCGCATCGTCGGCTCATCAGGACAATTTGACCATTCTGAAATCAGTTTGTTGCTCCAGAAACCGGCGTCTCGTAAACCACCGTCCGTTTCGGAACAAGAGCACCGATCAAGGCTCCAATCCCAGCGCCCACGCCTACGAATACTAGCGTAAACAGGAATCTCTCCCCGAAATCATAGCCGTGTCCTGTATCAGCATCCACCGCAATGCCAATGCCAGTACCGATACCGAGTCCCCACAGAGTGCCGCGACCCGTATGACGACCTTGATAGAGAACGACGCGCTGAATCTCCGCTCGGGACACTCGCCTCGGGAGTCCATCCTGTTCGAGAACAAGTTCTCGATCATCTGCTGAACGAAATCTGCCATTGATGGTTTCGCCCGTCGTGAGGTCTACCTGAACCGATGACAGTACGGGGATGAATGCCAGGGA
Organism: Acidobacteriota bacterium; assembly: GCA_965248635.1. GTDB lineage: Bacteria > Acidobacteriota > UBA6911 > RPQK01 > CBDAPI01 > CBDAPI01. The sequence continues at coordinate 4,717,590 of OZ252114.1, forward strand.
CTCCCACGACTGGTTAGCGGGTTCAACAACCGGTGTTGCCTGAAGACGCAGGCGTGCGGGACCACGCACGCTGGCGCATCCGGTCAAGAATATGCTGTTGACCAGCGCCATTAGAACCACGGTGGAAACTATTCGCAAGACAACCTCCTCATCAGCGTACCACCAGTTGCTGTAAAACCATAGGGACGACCGATGATGGTTGCCCGTATGCGCTTCAGTCTGGATTCTCTCGGGGCGCGCGGCTCAAGGCAGTACGATAGCCAGAGTGTGCTGGTCGGTCGAGGACGATACGTTGACTATTTGTTGTTGCGGAGCTGAGCCCGCCCTTTGTGCAGTAATCGTATACTGCGCGTTCTCCAATCCTGTAAATGAGAAGAAGCCTGTTTCAGAAGTTCTGGTTCGAAACGGCCGAACCGGAGTTGTTAAGCTTGTCGAACCGGCGGCCTTTAGTGTAACCGTCACGCTGCCGAGCCCGCGACCGTCCCGACTGACAACTTGCCCGCTAATAGTGGCACCGGCTGCTAACTGGAGTCTCAGGTCAGCAATTGGGACGCCGGTCGCATACAGTGCGGATCCCTGTGCGGCTTTATAGCCGGTCGCTTTGGCTTCCACGAAGAACCGATCTTGAGGACGAACGAATTCCAGCACAAACTCTCCTAGATTGTTCGTTATCCCATTTCCCAGCTCTTGGGTGAACTGAAAGGGCTGAGGTGTCCTGTCAGGATACTGGACTCTCACAAGTGCTCCTGCCAGAGGCGTCCCTTGGTCCGATAACACCTGCCCGCTGACCTGTATCGGCTCCTCCAGGGTAAAGTCAATCTCCTCGTCTTCTGTGCCAGATATACTGCGACTTTCAGACAACAGCCCTGGCGCTTTGGCGACGACCAGCGCTGGCTGTCCGATCGGCAAGGCCGTGATCTCATAGTAGCCACTAGGATCAGTGCGATAGTTCGTGACGGTTCGATCCGACACTCCCTGGACAACAGTGACATCCCCTTCCACTGAGAGGCCACTCTGGTTATAGAGGCCCCCGGTTACAGTTATAGTCTGCCCTTGTTGAGAGTAGAGCCGTCCGCCAAACAACGTGCACAGCGCAATGACAAGGAGAAGTGAAATTTTTGCTCGCAAACTCATTTGATCTAACCTCCTCTTTGTCAACGAATCGCAACTAGTAGCAGTCGTAGCTCTCATCATACTCAGCGAGCTCCTCAAACGGTAGTGTCAATTGACGATGAGGAGGTTTCATACTACGACTTCCTGGAGGATGGCTCGAGTGGCCTTGACCCCGAGGGTCAGGTTATGGCCCTTGAGTTGAACCAGGTGATTCACCGGGCCCTGGATGGAATGGCACCCAAATATCGGGACGTTTTCGTCCTGGCGGTCTTCCAGAAAGAGAGTTACGAAGATATTTCGAAGATAGTGGGTCGCTCGCTGCTGTCGGTGAAAACCGATATTTACCGAGCACGACTGGCAGTGAAAGAACGGCTGAACAAATACTTGAAGCAACGAAAATGAATTGCCGCTACGTAGAATCGATTCTGGCTTCCGGCGCTATAGAGCTGTCGGCGGATGCCCTGTCCCATCTGGAGTCCTGTCCGGCTTGTGCCGAGGTCCGCAGAGGGGAAGAGGATTTGCCAGAGGCTTCTCGACCTGGCAGCTACGACTCAGGTGGAGCCGCCGGAGTGGCTCGGGCACCGGATCGGTGCCCGAATCCAGAGCACTCGGCCTGAATCCGCCTGGGATGAATTCGTCCGGGGAGTCGAGAGACTCTTTGAAGTTCCGGACCTCCGTCCCGCCTGGGTGGCGCTGGTTCTAGCCCTCGTGTTGTCGGCTTCACTGACAGGCCTTCGCTCCCGACTGGACGATGGCGCCTTACTGGCAGAACTCCAGAACTATGAACTGGAGGTTCCCGAGAATCCCTTCCTTCCGGAGCCTGTCCGGTCGAATCCGTTCCTGGCCGAACTGAGAGGCGATTCCAATCGCTTCCAGGGTGGGGGAGGGCAACTGCGATGAAGAGGTCGTTTCGATGGGTTCCTGCTTTCACGCTGTCTGCACTGCTGTTGGGAACAGGCAGCCTGGCCCAGCTCAAACAAACTCAGCCCAGGCAACTGGCTAAAGCCCAGCCTGAGATTTCACTGGAGGAAAAGCTCCGAGTGGGTGGAAGCCAGCACGAGATTGTGACCGTCCTGATCGAGGGAGGTCTCTTTCGGGAGGCAGAATCGGCTTTCCAGGAGATTCTTGGTCTCGGACTGTCGGGGCCACAGGAAGTATTACTGGTTCAGTCGGCCTGGAAAATCGTTGAGGATCTGAGGACTGCACATCAGTACACCGTCGCCCACCGGATCGTCGAGAGTACTCTGGTGGAAGTCGAACAGCTGGAAAACCGGCACACGCTCCTGATGCTGCGGGCCAAGATTTACCAGGAACAACGAAACATCCCCAAGGCTCTCGAGACGCTGGAACAGGCCAAGGCCCTGGTCGGCCCGGTCTCTAGCTCCCCGCGCTAAAGAACGTCATCCTTAACGGTTCGTCTCGGTCTCGGTCTTCTCTTCCTGCCGCCGTTTTTCCCTCAGTTCCCTCTCCTCGGTCTCTTTCTTCTCAATGAACCCGTAGGCATTCCTCAGACCCCGCCTGAATTCCAGGGTCAGCTCGATTGCCGTGGGCAAGTTGCGAATCACATGAGGAGTGATCAGAAACAGGAGCTCGAAACGCCTCCTGTTCTTCTGGGTCTGGCCGAAGAGAGCCCCAAAGTAGGGAATGTCCCCAAGGATAGGCATCCGGTCCGAGGAGACATCGTAGCTGTCACTGATGACACCGGCGATGCCGATCTGCTGTCCGTCTCGGGCGATCAGCGAGGTCCTCACAAAGTTCCGGTTGATGGTGGGTGTGAGGGCAGGTCCGGTGGCATTGCTGACTTCGATAGCCAGGTCCATATACACGATTCCACTGGCACTGATGCGGGGCAGCATGAGCAGTGTAGTGCCGGTGGGACGAAACGAAATCGAGTTCACAAAGGAAGAGCCGCCACCACCCAGCGGGTTGCCAAAGGAGGCCGTTGTCACGGGCACCTCCGCACCCACGTTGATCTGGGCTTCCGTCCCGTCTACCACCAGCAGGGTGGGCGACTCCAGAATCTCCACATTCGTCTTGGCGCGCAAAGCATCGACCGCAATGTCCAGTTGTCGACCGGCACCGACAAAGATCCGTGTGGCGGCCGAAATACCCCCTCCTCCTTCTTCTCCCACTCGCGTGATGGAGCCTGTGGTGGGATGCGCCGGATCCGGATTCTCCAGCCGATCCTGCAAGAACCAGGACACCCCGTAGCTCAGGTCGTCGCGCAGTTCCACGGCATAGATCTTGGCTTCGATCAGAACCTGGCGGGGAAGGACATCGAGCAGTTCGATGGTCTGGCGAAGAAACTGATAGTCGGCTTCCGTTCCCTGGATGACGAGGGAGTTATTGAACTCATTGACGATGATCTTGATGTCTCCGGCAACCACAACAGCCCGGACGCCGGACGAGGCGGCTCTCCCGCCCAGAGCAGGTCCCAGCGGGAGACCGCCGGAGCCGCCGCCCATGCCCATGCCCAGGCGCCCCTGTTGTTCCGGCAGAAAGGCAGACTCTTCGCGCTGGCGTTGCCGTTGCCGCTCTTGACTTGCCGCCTGCTGACTCTCCTGTTCCTCCGGAGTCCCGCCTCCCGAGGGCAGTCCAGCCCCGTCCGAATAGAGCTGGGAGAGGATCTCGGCAATGTTGTTGGCCGTGTTGTTTTCTACTGAATAGACATAGGTTCGGATATTGGAGCCTCCGGAAGGCGCGTCCAACTTGTCGATCCAGGTCATGACTTGCCTGAAAACCTCCGGTGCGTGCGTCACCACCAGAATGCTGTTGAGGCGCTCGATAGCCACAATGCGCACGCCACCAGCCTTCTCTCCGGGGGCGAAGACCTGGGCCAGATCCTCGGCGACATCGATTGCCTGGTGATAGCGGACCGGCACCAGATCTACGGTATTCACCTCAAAGTACTCCGTATCCAGCAGCCGAATGATCTCCAGTGCCTGCTCAATACTGGCACGATAATCGGTAATAATCAGAATGTTGGCCGACTGAAAGTCCACCACCTGGGCCCCGTCCGAGACGAAGGCCTTGATCATCGTGACCATGTCCGCCGAGGGGATGTAATGAAGCGGTACGATGTAGGTGATCACCCCCTCTTCACCCGCTAGCTGCTCTGACTCGGATGGTTGTTCTGGAATAGTAATCGTGGTTGGCTGGGGCGTCTCGGGCTGTTGAGAGATCGCAGCGGCGGCGGGATTCCCGGGGCCGGCGCCGGGAGGAGGTGAGGGAGGCTGCTGGCCGGCCGGGGGGCCCTGGGCAGGCTCGCTCTCCGCTTCGGGCCGCGCCGAAACGGGACGTTTCAGGATGGGTCCCGGTATCGTGGCACTTTGGCCAATGGGAAGAATCACGTAGAGATCGTCCTGTCGGATAATGGCCTGACCATTCATCTTGAGAAGCTGCTCGAGGACTCCAAACAGCTTTTCTTTCGAGAACTCCTGGTGTGTGAAGAGGTTGACCGTTCCAGCGACCTCCGGATCCAGTATGTAGGAATGCCCCAGCTCCTTCATGATCACGTCCACTACTTCCTCAATCGAGGCGTTCTTGAAGGTCAGCGTGACCCCTGTCCCACCTCGCTTGATCGCCGTCTCGGAAGGAGGCTGAACGGCAGTCTCAGGAGCCTGCTCCCCGGCCTTCTCGGCTGCCTTCTCCTTCATCTGCATCATTTTTTCTCGGAACTTGGGATCCAGTCCAGGCTTTTGCCGAAGCAGGTCCTCCAGCTGCCGGGATCTGCTTGCAGGTTGTGCCGAAGGCCGACCAGACGGGGGTCGGGTCTGACCGGCAGGTATGGCTCCGGGGGCACCCACAACACCGCTGGGCGCAGGCTCTTCAGCCTGAGGAGCCGGTCCTGATCGCCTGGTCGTGGATGCCTGCCGAAGGAAGGAACGAAACGGCTCCGCCCCGGCAAAGGCTCCCTGAAACAGGAAGATTGTGATGAGTACCCTAAGTGTTTTCATTGCTTAGATTCGATCTCCGAAAGGTCCCTTCTAATCCCTATCAATCTCCAGGAGGACGCCGCTGCTGAGTCGACCGGCCTCCGGTACTGCGCCCCCCACCCACGATTCCGCTAGCTCCCGAAAGACCGCCCCCACCGCTGTTTCGCGCTCCGCCGAGACCTCCTCCGCGGCCACCCCCGACTCCACTGCCTCCTCTTCCGCCTGCAAGTCCTCCCCCGGCTCCCCCTCGACCTCCACCTCGTCCACCTCCCTGCGCGACCTGGCCAACCGTGCCGACCTGCACTCCCCGGCCTTCCTCAACGGCTGCCGCAAGAGTGGTCTGCCCAACCGCCGCCGCCGGGGCACCTATCACAATGATCCTGGGTCCGCCCGCCGCTCGGGCGGTCTTCTTGGGCTTAGCCTGCTTCGGGTCGAGGAAGATCTCACGCCGGTGTTCCCGCCAGCTCAGCACGATGTGGTCATCCTCGATCTCCGCAACCGTGTAGCCCAGCACGTCATCGCCGAGCTCGACTCGTCTCACGTCAGCCGGCTTGCGCTTACGCCGGTTAGAAGCGATCGCCAGCACTGCCTTCTTGGTTCCGCCGAATGTAATCACGCTGGTCAACGTCGGTTCAGGCTCAAGCTCGGGAGGCGCTTCACCTGCATCCTCAAGCTCTTCACCCGGATCCTGCCCGCGTTGCTCACTGAAAAGGTTCCTCGCCCCGATGTCGAGAAAGAGAGAGAGGGACGCCGGTCGCTCGGGCATACTGGCCTCATGCAACTGGACATCAGATCCGACCGGCTGAATCGGTTTCTGGCCTATCTCGAATTCCCGCCAGTTGCCGACCAGATTCTGGGCGACTACCAGCAGGGCGGCCAGCATCAGAATATTCAGGAAGACTAGTTTTCTGCCCAAAACGAAGGCTCCTTCAATCTCACGCTGTCACAGGTTGAGTCCAATTTTTCCCTGCTGCGTCCCTCTAAAGGATGCAACCATCACTAAGAAAGTCTGATAAAAGCGGCAATTTTCAAGCGCGGCTGAAGCCTGGTCTGGTCGCGCACACGGAAACTCGTGAGCTGGAACTCTTCGACGAGGAGAAACTTCTCGTGAGAAGACACTGCGTGAATGAAACCGATTAGTGAATCGTATTCGCCCTCCAGGTTCAGCTGCACTCCGACTTTGGCATACCGCTCCCCGATCCTTTTTTCGGGTAGCGGATTGCTGCGAGTCACTCGAATGTCGTTCTGGCCAGCCAGCGCGCGCACCGTCTCTTCAATCTGCAGTGCCGCCGTGTTCACATCGGGGGCTTCCAGGAAATGATCATCATAGGACTGAACCGCGCCCCGAATTCCCTCCAGATGATTCAGGTAAGCGGGGCCCTGCTCCAGAGCTTTCAGGTATCTCTGAACCTCCTGCCGTGTGGAGGCGATCTGCCCTCCGATCTCGAGCTGGCGGTCCAGAAACGGAAGGAACAAGTGAAATAAAGCAACGTAGCCTGCAACAAACCCGCCCAGGATCAGAAGAGCCCTCCTGTTTTGTTTTGAAAAGCTGCTGAGCTGCATATCGATTCCTTAACTGCCGAGCGGCCCACATTCCGCGACGCTGGCCTCAAAACTGAACTTATCCTTGCCCGAACGGCGATCCCGGGTGATGTATTTCGATTCCACGTCCGTAAGGCAGTTCGACTCCTGCAGAATCGTAATCAAACTGGAAGCAGTATCCGAAAAGCCAGTCATAGTGACCTTGTTCAGCTGGATTCGAACGCTCTGCAAATAGGTGTCATCCGGAATCAGCTCGGTGAGGTCCTTCAGTACGGATAAGGCTCGCTGGCGCCCACTCAGCATGGTGCTCATCTCAACTGCCAGTTCCGCCAGCTGGTCGGCTTCCCCGCGGATCTCGATCACCGAAGCAGCCTTGGGCCTGAGCTCAGCAGCTCGCGCTGAAATGCTGACCAGGAGTTGGGACTGCTGCAGATACTCGCGCGATGCAGAAAGCCCCACCAGAACAAGCAGCAGAACCGCCAGAACCACCGTGGGTACGTAACTGAGCTGGGTCCTCGATCGCCGCATTGCAGGGGGAATCAGATTCATTTTCGAGAACGGGCTTCGCGTCAAGGAGGAGGCCGCCAGACCGACCGAGCATCCGGTGACGGAAAGGCTGCTCCTGGCGGCTCCTTCGAATTCAAGGTTCACACCGTCGCTCAGAAGTTCCGCCGAACCGAAACGCTCGCGAACAGGCTCCAACACCTCGTCCGCCCCACTTCCGGCCAGATAGATCTCCTGCACCTGTTCTGATCCCTCGAGGTTGACCTGGGAAAGCAGGTTGTCCATGACCCGGCCGAGAAGCTCCAGCCGGGTCTCCTCGCCATCGACAGGCTGATGACAGGAAAAGACCTTGCCGGGCCCTCCCACCAGAATGGCTTCGATCGTCTCCTCTTCACAGCGCAGGATAATGGACGGATGCTCAGAGATCCCATCCTCGTGAAACCTCAGCAACTGGTGCAACCCGATCGACGAAAGACGCATTGAGACCGGTTGCAGGCCCAGGTCTCCCAGCAGCGCGATGATCTCGTCGACTGCGGTCCGAGGCGCCATGACGATCTGAAGAGAGATCCTCTTCGACTTCTCGTCCCGGTCCAGGACGAGATAATCAAAGCAGACCTTCAGGTCTTCCGAGGGTTCCAGCTTGTTGACCTGGAACTGGACCACCTGATCCAGATTCTCCTCGACTTCGAGAGGGAGCTCCACCTGCTTGACTGCCACCCGGTCTCTGCTCAGACCGACGACGACATTCTCAGTACTGAGACCACTGGAGCTGATGAAGTCGTGAATCTTGCCGTGCAGCTCTGCCGGCTCCATCCCCTGGAAGTCCTCGAGAACCAGGTTGCGTCCGACTCTGAGGCCACGGAGGCCCCTGACCACCGAACTGAGGACAAACCGCTTCTCGCTGATGTCAATTCCAACTGCCGAGTCCAAATTGAACTTCAAGATCACTTCTCCCGTCGGCCTAAATCTCCGTATTCGACTCGTTCCAGTAAAGAACGCTGTATCCCCTGGGCGAACGAGGCTCCAGCTGGATCACACAGCGGATGCGGCTGATGACCTTGGAGTCGTCCAGCTGTCCGACACTGGTCAAACCGTAGATGGTCGTGTTGGGGCTAGCCGTCAATAAGGTGGCAATGTTCGATGTGAGTCCCGGAATCTCCTGCATCAGCTGACTCGGGTCGTGAATGTAGCCCTGTTCCCTCAGGTCGTAAATCCGAATGGCCATCTCTTCGTCCAGATAGGGCAGGGCTGACAGCACCGGGAGGGGCGCGGCATTGGCATTGATTCTGTTGCCCCGGGCGAAGGTCGTGAAGTAGTTCTGCAAACCATAGTAATCGACCTTTTCTCCAGATTCGGACAGCCCCTTCTTTCCATAGTAGATTTCGGGCGTGACACCCCTTACCAGCAACAGTTGCTCGGGCACCTGAAAGGCCCCATTGGCAGCCACGTAAGGAGTCTCCAGAGACAGGTAGTAGTCACTTTCAGCCCCGTTTGGACTGGGGAAGTCGTCCGGATCGACCCAGTCGACAATCGAGTCTGTGATCACGTCGGCGTGCAGCGGGTCCACACCCACCATGATCAGGAGGTTGTAAACCAGATCCAGCTGGGTCTCGGACATGGGGGTACTCAGATTGATCTTGCCACTTTCGTCCGCCACCTCGATCCTGGCGACGCCGTTGTGGAGAGGCAGAGTCAGGCTCCCGGTCAGTACCTCCGGAATCTGATCCAGGTTGCCCTGCGACTGCTGCTGAGTGGCACTGAACGCCGATCGCGCTTCCACAATCTTGTAGACCGCGTATTCGATTCCAGCCCGCGCCATGTAAAAGGACTGCTTTTGATCGACCACGTTTCGAGCCGCGTTCACTTCAGTGCGAATAGCAGCCGAAAAGGACATTCCCAAAAGACCCATGGCGAGAGCAATCCAGAGCACGACGAGCAGAATGGCCCCTTTTTCCTCCTGCTCCCTCGGGGAAGGTCGAATTGCGGTAACCTCTCTCCTGCAGGATCTCACGATCGGCGCTCTCCACTAAAAAGCTTCCGGAGTTGCTGTCCTGTTTCCGCTCCGGGTCCGCCTTGCGCATTGATCACAACCACAATCTTGAGATCGTCGACACTGATTCGAACGGCACCCGGAACCGCCAGAGTGTCCAGACTCGACCATTCCGCGTACCATTCTCCAATCCCGGTTTGAGGATTGAATCCATAGTATTCGAAAGAAAGATCCGTGACGTTCTTGATGATGGGAATCGGCGCACCCGTCGGAACTTCCACCATCTCATAGAAGGTCTCCGAACCCCGGTAGCGCGCCTCCATGGCGCCAAAGTAGCGGTCACCCCATTCGTCTTCCGCATGACCGTAGCGCACCACCGTCAGACCCGGGTTTCGAATGGTCTCAAACGGCGCCACCGTAACGAAGGTCAAAGCCGAAGAACTCCCATAAAAAAGAGGAGCACTGGCCTGCAGAGGATTCTGAGCCGCAGGAAGACCTCCCTGAGTCAGCCCGGGCATTTGAACCTGCATCGGGTTCGCCTTCCCGGTCGAGAGCCGGAGCGAGGGAGCCAGGGGATACAAGCTTCCCAGCTGGCGTCGAACCATATCTTCCAGGACACGCTGACGGCCATCCTCTTGCATGAGTTCCTGGCTCCGCGTGTAGCTGTTGAGCGCCACTCTGAGGCTTCCAAACACGGCAGCTCCCATCAACGCCAGCAAAGTGGCTGCAATCAGAAATTCGATCAGGGTAAACCCTGCCTGGCCCTGGCCCGGTTGCCTCTGCTCTCTGCTCACTGGATCCCCCGGCCTCGACGTTGCTGCATCGGATTCCCCGGATCGGCCAGCGACTGGGGAAGATTCTGATTCGACACCGCCTTCAAGGTGCTGAGCCGATAGGACTTGCCGAAGCGATCATTGACAAAATGAATCAGCACCGTCACCTGGAGCAGCCGGCTGGTCGGAGCGACCAGTTCCAGGGAGAGTTGCTCCTGTGGGATCTCCCACTCGGTGACTTCTGCCGTGTACCGGAACTCGTTGTCCAGTTCGCCCGACATCCCACCCGCTCCAATGATTTCCCCATCCGCCAGAATCTCGTTCATGACATTCTCGGCATGGCTCATGGCGCGGTGGGCCAGATCAATTCGCCGCAGATTCTTCAGACCACCGGAGAAAATCTGCATCACGATGGCCACGCTGACGCCCACGATGGCCAGTGCTATCACCACCTCGAGGAGCGTAAAACCGGAGCTTCCCTTTCCTCGCTTCATCCACCTTCCTCGTCCGGCCGCCGGGCTTTCGCCAGACCGCTGATTCTGTCCACCTCAACTGCCAGTCTGTACTCCTGCTGGTTTTCGATCAAAAGCTGAAACCCCGAGCTCCGACCATTGGGATAGAAGCTGACGACCGGCTCCACCTCGGAATCCAGGATCAGCTTGAAACCTCGGGGCAGTTCGATCTTTTCCAACTCCACTCCGTAGTCATCGGTGATCGAATAGGTGGACTCTTCCTGCTCCGGGGAACCAAAAGCCACTCGAAAAACCTTCTGCTCCGCGATCGCCCGAGAGCGAGCCTGCTTGAGCTTCGTGACCATGTCGCGAGCGGCCGTGTTCAGCCGAATACCCTGCATTCCAGTTGTGAAGGAAGGTAAGACCACCGCCGCCACAAGCGAAAGCAGGACCAGTACCACGATCAACTCGAAAAGACTGAAGCCTTTCTCATTTCTCACCGAATCACAGGGCGCACGAAGTGCTTCGATCACCATGAAGTCACGTCGGCAGCATCATCCTCGCCGCCGGTGGTTCCATCGGCACCGTGACTCCAAAGGTCGTAGTCACCGTGCTGGCCAGGAGCACGATACTCGTATTCGCGTCCCCAGGGATCCTTGGGAATGGTCGTTTTCTGCAGATAGGGGCCGCTCCAGTTCTCGATGCCCGAATCTCGGGCCAGTGCCTCCAGACCCTCCGTAGAGCTCGGATAGCGACCGACATCAAATCGAAACAACCCGATCGCTCCTTCCAGTTGGGCGATCTGGATTTTAGCAATCTCGGCCTTCCCTTGGGCCAGACGCTTCATGACCTGAGGGCCTACGACCGTGGCCAGCAGCCCCAGGATCACGAGAACAACAATCAGCTCGATTAAGGTAAATCCTCTTTCCCGACTTCGTTTACGTTCGTTTTCCATTAGGCTGAACCTCCTTGGTTGCTAAGCCTCTGGCTTCCGCCAGCGGCTTTGACGGCTTTCTCTGGAACACCCTCTCTGTTAAAGCGGCATGTCGTTAATGCTCAAGATTGAATAAAGAATCGAAACAATGACACACCCAAACACAATACCCATAATTAAGATGATGCCCGGCTCGAGAAAGGCGATCAGACGTTGTAAGGCTGTCTTCAGATCGCGATCATAGGTATCCGCGACCTGCAGCAGCATGGTATCGAGTTGCCCCGTTTCCTCACCCACTTCCAGGAGGTGGAGTGCAAAGGCCGGAAACACGTTCTCACGCCGGATCGGTCCCACCAGCCCCTCACCCTTCTTGACACCCGCCTTGATCGGCTCCATGGCCCTGGCAATCGCCTGGTTGTTGACAACCTCCTTGACCAGGGCAATGGAAGGGAGCAGGGGGACAGCACTACTCAGCAGAGTCCCCAGGGTACGGCTGAAACGGCTCACCTCCAGCTTCTGAAGAACGGGACCCAGGAGTGCGATTCCCAGTAATCTGCGATCCCAGTTCAGCCGCCCCTCCTCTGTGTTGAACCAGCGGCGAAAGAAATACCAGACACTTCCAGCCACAGCCAGGATCAGCCACCAGTAGCCGGACAACAGCCCACTGATCAGAAGCATGATCTGCATGGGCAGGGGTATCGGAGCACCGGCGTTGTCAAAAATGACGGCAAATTTGGGAATCACAAAGCCGATCAGAATGACGAAGGAACCAATCGCAACGAAAATCAGGATGCAGGGGTAAATGAGCGCCGATATGATGTAATTCTTCAGCTCCTGAGAATTCTCCAGGTACTCTCGCAGACGCTCCAGGATTACATCCAGTGCCCCCCCGACCTCTCCCGCCTTCACCATGTTAACGTAGATTCTGGGAAACACACGAGGGTACAGGGCCATTCCTTCGGACAGAGATTTACCGGCTTTGATCTCCTTGAGCAGATCTCCCACAATCTCCTTGAGATAGTCGTTTTCACTCAACTGAGCCAGGATCGCAAGGCTGCGATCCAGAGGTAGACCCGCCTTGGAAAGGCTGCTCAGCTCATACGTAAAGACCAGCAGGTCGTGCTGAGAAACTCGTTTTCGTTTCCAGGGAAGTTGGAATTCTTTGCCCAACCACCCCGAAGCCTCGGCGCCGCTGAGCTTGATGGGCATCTGACCCTGCTCTTCCAGCCGGGAAAGAGCGCTCCTCTCGTCGGGGGCTTCCATGGTGCCTTCGACTACCTTGCCGTCCGGCGCGACTGCCTTGAATTGAAAAAACGGCACCCTGCTTATCCTTCCTGAGTGACTCTCAAGACTTCGCCCATTGACGTCATCCCGCTCCGTACCTTGTCAAACCCGTCCTGTCGAAGAGTCCTCATTCCATTTTCGACAGCTGCCTGTCGCAGCTTTCCGGCGTCCGCACTACTCATCGTGAGCCGGCGCACGTCGCTATCCATTTCCATGAACTCAAAAATACCCAGACGACCCAGGAAGCCAGTTTGACCACATTCCTGACAGCCGGCCCCGCGGTAGACTGTGGATGGTGCGCCCTCAGAAAAACCCGCTTCCATCAGAACCTCCTGCTGAACGGCTTCGGGCTCGCGGCAGGAAGGGCAAATAACTCGAACCAGGCGCTGCGCAAGTACTCCCAGAATCGAGGAAGCCAGCAGGTAGTCCTCGGCGCCCATGTCAACCAGTCTGGCAATGGCACTGGGAGCATCGTTGGTGTGGAGCGTGCTGAACACAAGGTGGCCGGTAAGAGCGGCGCGGATCCCGATCTCCGCGGTTTCCAGGTCGCGCATCTCACCCACCATGATCACGTCAGGATCCTGACGGACGATGGAGCGCAGCCCGGCGGCAAAGGTGAGACCGATCTTGGGGTTGACGTGAATCTGGTTGATTCCATCGATCTGATACTCGACCGGGTCCTCAATGGTGATGATCTTTCTGGCCGGGAGGTTGATCTGGGTCAGAGCGCCGTAGAGGGTCGTGGTCTTTCCGCTCCCCGTCGGTCCAGTCACCAGAATGATGCCGTTCGGCCGCTCGATCAGGGCCTTGAACTGGTCCAGCATCCGGCGTGAGAAGCCCAATTTCTCCAGATCATAGATCTGCGTATTACTCTTGTCGAGAATCCGCATGACCACGCTCTCGCCGTACATGGTGGGAAGCGTCGAGACGCGAAGATCAATGTCCTTCCCCAGAACCCGCATCTTGATACGGCCATCCTGGGGAACGCGCCGCTCAGCGATGTTCAACTTTGCCATGATCTTGACACGTGAGATCACCGCTGCCTTCAACCGTTTGGGCGGAGACTCCACATCATAGAGGATGCCGTCGATTCGATATCGAACCTTCAGATCCTTTTCGAAGGGTTCGATATGGATATCGGAGGCCCGGGCCTCAATCGCTCTGGAGATGACGAGGTTGACCAGACGAATCACCGGGGCTTCCGAGGCCAGGTCTCGCAAGTGTTCGATATCTTCGCTGTCTTCGGCCAGAGCTTCCGGGTCGTCCATCCCGTCCACGATCCTGCCCAGGGAGGTCGTCTCATCGCCATAGAACTTGTCGATTCGATCCAACAGCTCGCTTTCTGAGGCAACCACCACGTCGATGGTTTGAAAGCCCGTGAAGAGCCGTACCGCATCCAGAACCGCAGTGTCCAGAGGGTCAACCATGGCCACCACGAGCGTACCGTCTTCCTTGACCTCGATGGGAAGACACTTCGCTTCTTTCATGAAGCGCGGTGAGAATGTGTCCTCCACCAGCGGCACCTGGGGAAAGCCGTCTCCTGTGATCAAGGCCAGACCCAGGTGACTGCTCAGATGTTTCACCATTTCCGCTTCGGAGAGTGCACCAATGGCAATGAGTAACTTGCCCAGCTTGTCGGGGGACTGCTTCTGCAGGTTGAGAGCGGCCCCCAGTTCCTCTCTGGAGATGACTCCTTCCCTGACCAGAGCTTCACCAAAGAAATCTCTTATCTTCAGCCTGGCCAACTCGATCATTTCCCCTGCCCCCTCTTGCGGACCTTCACTGTTCCAACCTCGTCACTCAATAGTACTCCCTTCGAAGCGAGGACTTAGTAGTCCAGCACGTGCAGACGACTCATGAACTCGTCCTGCGTGATTCGCCTCATCGCCAGCAAGTCAGCGTTGTCCTTAGTCGTCGTGATCACCAGCACCCGACGCCGCTGGAGAGGATCCAGTTCGTTTCTGTCTTCAATATGGGCGCTGATCGAAATCCGGTCGTGGGCCCCCAGTTGTTTGATTGAGCCAGCATGAGTCGCAAGACACTCTGACAGGATTTCACGGACTTTCTCGATCTGCTTCTTCACCGCCTCTTTATTCAACTTGTTCGGCGCGTCGATCTCTCCAAAGGGAAGCCGGATCTTGCCTCGGTCGATACGCAGGCGGAAGGTCACCGCTACCCCGTAGCCCTGCATGTAACTGGCCTGAGGACTTCCCGTCATCGCGAACGGGTTCGTAAAGTTCAGTTTGACCCGCTCGTCGACAATTCTCTCAAACACGTGTGTATCCTGTTTCAAGTCGATCAAGTTGAGCCTGGCCTGGCCAAATCCCAGACCTTCGAACATCATCGCGATGAGGAAAACAAGAAGTGTTTTGCGCATTGATCTTTCCTTCCGTGACCCACTCATGAAAGTGAGTTCCTATTGAACCGCCAGCATCTGGAGAAGACGGTCCCGCTCTTCGGATGCCTGCAAGATGCCTTCCTCGAGCACTCGCAGACGCAGTCCCAGGTCCTGCTGATAGACAGCCTGCTGCAGGCTCGCCGAGTCCGCCACGCTTCGAAGAGCGTGGCCAATCAAAAGTTCGTGCTCCGTCTGTTTGGAGACAACGATGTCAGTGACCAGTTCCATCAACTGGCGTTCCGAGACCGAGAGTCTGTCACCCCACAAACCCGTCCCACGCAGTATGGAGACCGCGCCGACGACGATCAGCACCGAGGCAGCCAGCTTCTGAAGGGCAGACCACCAGTTGAATCCAGATGCCGGTCGAACGCTTATCGGGACCGCTGTCTCCTCCTCTTCGATGTCCCAGGTTCCCAGCCACTGCCGTGCCTGAATCAGCCCTAAGAAGTCATTTCGGCAGCTCGGGCAGCCGTCGAGATGCCGAAAGAACTCGGCCGAGTGGAGCGGCGATGCTCCTTCATCGTAGAGAACATCAATCATTCGCTCCTTACTCAACTCACAAGTCATAACTCTTCTCCACCAGCACCTTGAGCGTTTTCAATCCCAGATAGAGGCGCGATTTAACCGTGGAAAGCGGGACATCCAGAATCTCCGAAATCTCTCTGAATTTGAGACCTTGATACTCCTTCATCACGATCACTGCCCGCTGCTCCTCAGGGAGTTCTTCAAACACTGACTCAAAAACCTGCCTTAACTCGGTCTGACGATAAGCAGTCTCCGGGGTTCTTTCATCGACCTCAACCCCGGCCGTCTCCCGATCTTCGTCCAGATCGGCCCGCTTGGACCTCTTGCTTCGGCGGAAGCGCATCCGACATTCATTCAGCGCGATCTTGTAGACCCAAGCCGGAAAGCTGGTCGGATCACTCAATCGACCCAGGTTCTGATAAGCCTTGGTAAACGTGTCCTGCGTCAGGTCCCGGGCGTCTTCCCGATCTCCCGTATAGCGAACAATGAAGCCGAACACACGGCCCTGCCAGCGCTCCACGAGCCTGCCGAAGCTGTCGGCGTCCCCGCCTAGCCCGGATTATGCAGGAGATCTAAATTCAAGTGAGATTTGGGCCCAGAAAAAAGGCCGTAGCTCTCTGATATAAAAGGGTTTAGAGAAACAAAGACCCTAAACAGGAGCTACGGCAATGTCAAAAACAGTCTGCCAGAATACCCTGCCATTTCATAGCCACAGAAACATCACGGCTCGTTTTGATGGGGGGAGCCTCACTTCCGACGCAGGATGGTTGTTGTTTGGATCGCTGGATCGTCAACATCGATTGTGCGAGGGCTTCAGTTCCTGTATTTCGGAAAGTCGAGACCAACGCTACATTCGTCATGACCTGTTGAAGTTGATCCGACAACGAGTCTTGCAGATCGTGGCCGGCTACGAAGACTGTAACGACGCCGATACGCTGCGCTCGGATCCGATGCTCAAGACAGTCTGTGATCAGTTGCCCGAGAGCGATCCCGACTTGGCCACCCAGCCGACTTTCTCCCGTTTGGAGAACTCCGTCACCAAGAAGGATCTGATGCGTCTGAGCCGGTGGCTGCTAGGCCGTTATGTGCGCTCCCTGAAGAAGAGACGCCCCAGCAAGATCATCCTGGATCTGGACAGTACCGATGACCACACTCACGGCCAACAGGAGTTCTCCTTCTACCACGGGTATTACCGAAACCACATTCTGCATCCTTTGCTGATCTTCGATGCCGCCACGGGAGACCTGGTGTGTGCCATGTTGAGACCTGGCAACAAGGGGGCTGCCTCTCACATCGTGCCCGTTTTGAAGCGCGTCGTGGAGGCCATCCGACAAGGAGTGGGGACGGATGTCGAGATTGAGATTCGGGCCGACAGCGGCTTTGCCACGCCTCGGCTCTACGAGTTCTGTGAAGGTGAAGAGAATAAACTCCAATATGTCATTGGGTTAAGTCGAAACCCTCGCCTGCAGCGAGTGGTCGAGCCGCTGCTGGATTCGACTCGGCTGAGGTTCGTTGAGCTGGAGGAAAAACAGCGTCAGTTTGACGAGTTTCTTTATCGAGCCCACAGCTGGGATCGATCCCGTCGCGTCATTGTCAAAGTGGAGGTCGATCAGCGTGGGATCAACCGTCGCTTTGTAGTCACCAACCGGGACGATCTCTGCTCCCAATCACTTTATGACCACTACACAAACCGAGGGCAGACCGAGAACTTCATCAAGGCCTTCAAGAATCATCTGAGCATGGACCGACTCAGCTGTCATCGATTCCTGGCCAATCAGTTTCGACTCCTCCTGCATGCACTGGCTTACCAGATGTTCGTGCGCCTGCGCGACTATCTGCACGGAACCCCCTGGCACAAGCTCGAAATCGAAACCTTACGTCGTCGGGTCCTCAAGATTGGGGCCCGGATCCGACAAACCACTCGACGCATCTGGGTCCATCTTTCCTCAGCCTTCCCCGAACAACCCCTCTTCCACCTCGTCTTGAGTCGCCTGAACTCCAGTTAGCTTTTCCCAGCTCCCCCGGAAAACCGCTTCCGACACTCATCCAGGCCCAGATCTGTCTGAAATTCACTCCCCAAACCACTCAAACGCCTCGCCAACCCATATTCTTCGCAAATCCGCCTGTCACACCTGCCCGCTTCCGAGTTGGGCCACTTCTCGAGTCGTTTTTCAACACCGGACTACGGTTCTTGCATAATCCGGGCTAGTACTAATGATGATAGTGGGAGCCCGTAAAGTTCAACACTGAACACGAATGAGGCAACCTCAAGAGAGTGGGAGGAGTCCTGGGGCGGCGCGACGTTTAAATTCCCGAGCGCAGCCCCAGGGCTCCTCCCACTCTCGCAATCCGCCACCAGGGTTCCTCCAACTTGAAAGCTGGCAGACGGTTATGTCAATCCTACCGGTCGCGGCCCGAGGCCCCTCACGCATTTGATTGCAGATTCCAGAGCGGGAGAGGGCTCAGGGCTCCGGCCGGGAATTTAAACGTTCTCCGCCCTGAGCCCTCTCCCGCTCTTCATAGTCGCTATTGGAACCCGTTATATCGGAACCCTTAACACGAAAGTGGGAGGGGGCTTCGGTGCGGAGAACGTTTAAATTCCCGGCCGTAGCACCGAAGCCCCCTCCCACTTTCACTTCGCCCCGATCAGCGAGTCGACGAACTCTTCAGCGGAAAAGGGAAGCATATCCTCCAGGCCTTCCCCCACACCAACAAAACGTATCGGAATGCCCAGCTCCCGGGCTATGGCCACTACGATCCCTCCCCTGGCCGTGCCGTCCAGCTTGGTGATGATGATCCCGTTGACACCGGCCACTTCCAGGAACTGCCGGGCTTGAACGAGGCCGTTCTGACCGGTTGTGGCGTCCAGGATCAACAGCGTCTCGTGGGGAGCTCCGTCAACCTCTCTGGATGCCACACGGATCATCTTCTCAAGTTCCTTCATCAGGTTGATCTTGCTGTGCAGTCGGCCCGCGGTGTCCGTGATGACGACATCCTTAGATCTCGCCCGGGCAGCAGCAATCGCATCGTAGAGCACAGCTGCCGGATCGGCTCCCTGGGGCTGCTTGACGATATCCGCCCCGGATCGCTGGGCCCAGATGTCCAACTGGTCCACCGCGGCGGCACGAAAGGTGTCGGCAGCGCAGATCAAGACTTCCTTGTCTTGAGCACTCAGGTAGTGGGCCAGTTTGCCGATCGTCGTCGTTTTCCCAACTCCGTTGACTCCCACCACCAGAACGACGTGTGGCTGACCGCTCTTCACTTCAGACTGATCCAGGTGGGAGAGTATCTCCAGTAAACAGTCGCGAAGGACCCGACGGAGCTGAAAGGAAGTCAGAAAACGGTCGTCCCCGGTTTCTCGGCGGGTCCTCTCCAGGATTTCCAGAGTCGTCTTCACACCGATGTCACAGCCAATCAGGATCTCCTCGAGATCCTCGAGTTGGGTATCGGTGATGGCACTCGATCCGGTTCCCATCACCTGGTTTATTTTGTGGCTCAGATCCTCCTTTGTGACCTGAAGGGCCTCTTTAAGTCTGGTGAAATAGCCTTTTCTTTCCTGGTATCGGAAGATACTCATTTCACTTCGGCTTCGGAAGCGGTGAGCTCTCCGGCAAAACACTGCTCCAACTCGGACAGTTCCCCCTCTTGAGCCCGCCGAAAGCAATCAGCAAACGAGCCGATAACCTGTACTGTAACGGCCTCCATGCTGTCCACTCGGACCCCCGCGAGGCGGAGAGATGTGGGAGGAACGCGGAATTCTTCGAGGCCAGGAAACTCGGTTTGGAAAACGTTCATGCCGATTCCCACGATAGCCCACTTGATCTCCGGACCCAGAGTACTCAACTCCACCAGAATCCCGGCCACCTTCTTCTTTTCGAGCAGAACGTCATTGGGCAATTTCGCCTCTACGAGTACCTCCGGGGGCAGCAGGGAGCGGAGGCTCTCAATGACGGCGAGAACGCCGACGACATTCAAGAGTCGGCTGAGCCGGGCAGACCAGTTCGGATAGATCAGGAACGAGATATACAATCCTTCGTCGCGACTCGAAAGCCAGCGACGGCTGCCTCTCCCCCGGCCCGCCGTCTGCTTCCGGGCCTGAACAATCCGGGCTCGGCCTTGATCTGCATACTGCTTGAGGTAGTCGTTAGTGGAATCAGCAACATCCAGCAGGTCGAATTCTTCGAACGTGCCCTGCGTCAGTTCTCGTATCAACATGTAATCTGGCAGTCCGTGGTGACTCGACCACTCCCTTCCAGACTCGGGAGGGGGCCTCAGGGCGGAGAACGTTTAAATTCCCGGCCGTAGCCCTGAGGCCCCCTCCCGAGTCTGCAAGGCAGCACTTAGCTCCACGCTGATGTCTGATGCCCTGACGGAATGGGTCAGGGCCCCCATGGAGATGAAGTCGACCCCGGCCTCCGCATAATCGACAACGTTCTCAGCAGTGACTCCGCCGGAAACCTCCAGCCGGCATCGCCCGGCAGCCGTCTCAACCGCCTGCCGAACTTCGGCCGGACTCATATTGTCAAGCATCACGACCTCGGCTCCTGCTGCAATGGCTTCTTCGAGCTGGTCAGAAGTGGTGACCTCGACCTCGACCCTGGCCAGATGAGGTGTTCCCTGGCGGCAAGCCCTGACCGCGGCTGCCACTCCACCCGCGATTTCAATGTGGTTGTCCTTGATCAGAATGGCGTCGTCCAGACGCCAGCGATGGTTCATTCCGCCGCCAACACGAACTGCATATTTCTCCAGGTCTCTCCACAGGGGTGTCGTCTTGCGTGTATCCAAAATTCCTACTCCCGTGTGTGACACGAGGCTGACCACCCTGGCTGTCTGGGTGGCAATGCCGCATGTCCTCTGAAAGAGATTCAGAGCCACGCGTTCTCCCTTCAATAGCAAGAAGGGGTCTGCTTTCAGCCTTCCCATCTCTCCGGGCACCACATGACTTCCCTCGCGGGGCCCGGAAACGGTCTCGACGGCGCCCAGAAGCTGGAAGACACGAACAAATACCGGCCAGCCCGCAACCACCAGTGGTTCTCTGGCCACGACTGCCGCGAACGCTTCGTCCTCACCCGCTCCCGGGAACGACAGGCGCAGGGCTTCGCTGGTAATATCTCCCCGGCCCACATCCTCCCGGAGAGCACTCTGGAGAAGAGGATCAAGACGGAGGTAGTCCATTCAGCTGCTCCTGAAGCCTGGCAAGCCGGTTCCGGGCATCAGCGAATTTCTCTTTGGCGCCCTCTACGACTTGTGGCGGGGCTTTCTCGATGAAAGATGGATTCTGCAGTCTGTCCTCCAGGCTCTTGATTTCCCCGTTCACCTTCTCGATGTGCCGCCGGAGTCGATCGCGCTCAGCTGCCACATCAATCACTTCATCGAGTTGCAAAGCGAATTCACCCAGGGAAGAAAGCCCTCGGATTTGAACGCCGCCGCCTGGCAGTTCATCGATCAAACTGATCTGCTGCAACCTGGCAAGCGTCACCACCTTGTGACCGTGATCTTCCACCAATTGACGGGAGTCGGTGCCCGCCTTGAGTCGGCAGGGGAGTCGGTGGCGGGGATCAACTTTGTTCTCTGTCCGGACCGTTCGTATCGACGAGATCAGCTCCTGCAGTCTCTCAACTCGTTCCATCGCCTGCGGATCGATCCAGGTTTTCTCCGCCATCGGGTAGGGAGCCAGAGCAATGGTGGGGCCTTCGTGGGGAAGCCTTTGCCACAGTTCTTCGGTCACAAAAGGCATGAAAGGGTGCAGAAGTCGAAGGGAGGTCTCCAGAACATAAAGCGCAGTCGTGTTGACAACTTCTCGATCCTTCGCATCATCACTGTCCAGCCTCACCTTGATGAACTCGATGTACCAATCGCAGAATTCATCCCAGAAGAAGTGGTAAAGATCCTCGCTGGCTGCATGAAAGCGGAACTTGCCGAGATTGTTTTCGATACCCCCGATCACCTGCTGAAGACGGCTCACGATCCAGCGATCTTCAAGTTGCAGGCCGTCCTGTTTGAGCAGTTTGTGGATCTCTGCCGTCGAGACCGGCCGGTGCCTTTCCAGGTTCAGGAGGAGAAAGCGTCCGGCGTTCCAGATCTTGTTGCAGAAGGCGCGGTAGCCGGCCATCCGGGAGATCGAAAAAGGGATGTCCGTTCCTGGCGCTGCGGTAATGCTGAGTGTAAAACGCACCGCATCGGCACCATAATCTTCAATGATCTCCAGAGGGTCGATGACGTTGCCGGCTGACTTGGACATCTTGCGCCCCCTTTCATCCCGGACCAGGCCGGTGATGTGGACCTGCCGGAAGGGCACGGCGTCCTTGAAGCGGAGGCCCAGCATCATCATTCGCGCTACCCAGAAAAAGATAATGTCCGGACCCGTTACCAGCGTTGTGGTGGGGTAGTACACCTCCTGCTCGAGGGTCTCCTCTGGCCAACCCATGGTTGAGAACGGCCAGAGCCCCGAGCTGAACCAGGTGTCGAGGACATCCTCCTCCTGGCGTAGCGAGGATGACCCGCATTGATGGCAGGAACCGGGTGCCTCTCGGGCAACCATGATTGCCTCGCACTCGAGACAGTACCAGGCCGGGATCCGGTGTCCCCACCAGAGCTGGCGGCTGACACACCAGTCATGGATGTTGTTCATCCAGTTGAGGAAGATCTTCTCGAAGCGCCGGGGGACAAACTGAGTGTCGCCCTTCTGGACAGCCTCGACTGCCGGCCTGGCCAGCGACTGCACTCTGACGAACCATTGAGTGGACACGAGTGGTTCAACGATCGTGTCACAACGCTGGCAATGGCCCACCTGGTGGTCATGATCCTCGACCCGGGTCAAGAGCCCTTTCTCCTGGAGATCCTCTACCACTCGCAGCCGAGCCTCGAACCGGTCCAGGCCCGCGTATGGTCCGGCCTCTTTCGTCATGGTCCCGTCTTCCCCGATGACGCCGAGGATAAGAAGCTGGTGCCGGCGCCCGGCTTCAAAGTCGTTAGGATCGTGTCCGGGCGTCACCTTCACGGCTCCCGTTCCAAACTCGCGGTCCACAAACAAGTCCGCGATCAGTGGGATCTCTCGCTCCATCAGGGGAAGGATCACAGTCTTTCCGATGAGCTGCTGGTAGCGCTCGTCTTCCGGGTGGACAGCCACCGCGGTGTCCCCCAGCATGGTTTCGGGGCGCGTCGTCGCCACCTCCAGGAACCCGTCTCCCGAGGACAGCGGGTAGCGGATATGCCAGAGCTTTCCAGCAGCGGGTTGATGGATGACTTCGAGATCAGAGATGGCGGTGGAACAACGGGGACACCAGTTCACCAGATACTCGCCCCGGTAGATCAGCCCCTCCTCGTAAAGCTGGACAAACACCTCGCGGACGGCCTGAGAGAGACCCTCATCCATCGTGAAGCGGGTTCTGGACCAGTCACAGGAACCGCCCA
This sequence comes from Acidobacteriota bacterium, assembly GCA_965248635.1. Lineage (GTDB taxonomy): Bacteria > Acidobacteriota > UBA6911 > RPQK01 > CBDAPI01 > CBDAPI01. The sequence continues at coordinate 4,740,453 of OZ252114.1, forward strand.
ACCGTTGAATCTGTCCCAGGATGCGGGGCTCGTACTTCTCTTTCCACTTCCAGACGACTTTCTCAAACTTCTCCCGTCCCAGCTCCTCACGGTGGCGCCCCTCGGCGGCAAGATGCCGCTCGACAACATTCTGAGTTGCGATTCCGGCATGGTCGGTTCCCGGAAGCCAAAGCACATTTCGCCCCTTCATCCGCTGCCAGCGAGCCAGGATGTCCTGAATCGTGATGTTCAGAGCATGCCCCATGTGCAGCACGCCGGTGACGTTAGGGGGAGGGATGACGATGGAATAAGGCTGATCCTGGGACGAGGGATCCGCCTCAAAGAACCGGTTCTCCAGCCAGTACCCGGACCACTTTCGCTCCACCTCGGGACCGTTATAGCTTTTCGAGATCTGGCTCTCTGGACTCATGCAACACCCGCAATTAGCCTGGGCAGCGAAGGAGGGATTATAGCAGACGGGCGGGCGGCCCCGACCGGGAGAGGCTGTCGCAGATACCCTTGGCGGAAGCCAGGGGGAAGAAGCCTGGCACTCTTGGGTCGGGCGACACCCTTGCGGTGAGGTCCGGGGGCTATTCTTGACTCAGGTCGGTGTAGATTTTCTCTGTGAGTTTCGGGATGATCTGAGACAATTCTTTGGGCAGTCTCCGGCTGAGCTCTTTGGCAATATGGTCTATCTTTTGCTCCGCCTGGAGAGCTGCCAGATCGCTGACCGAAGGACGCAGTTCCTCATGCGGCAGGGTTCTGTCCGAACTTCGGGCCTGGCGCAGAGAGAGCCGGAAAAGCGCTTCTTCGTCAGAGCCCTCGATCGGGATTTCGAACAGATTCGAGACTGCAGCGGGTTCCTCTGAAACGGCTTCCCTGGCCTTCGTAACCACCTCCAGCAGTCCGCCGGTTGAGAACGGCTTGCTGAGAAGGGCAGCGCAACCGGCCTCCCCGGCCTTCTTCTCCTCGATCTCGTCCAGGGCACCAACCAGCAAAACCACTGGGACCCCTGCTTTGTCGGGCTCCTCGGCAAGCTGCGCGCACAACGAGTATCCATCCAGGCCGGGAAAAGACACATTGGCCAGCACTACATCCACTTCGTGGTGGAGAATGTACTCCAGTGCCTCTTTTCCATCCGTGAATGGCAGGACCTCATAGCCCTCCGTTTCGAGCGAGAGTTCCACCATTCTTTGAGTCGTCAGATTGTCATCGGCAAGCACTAAGCGGGGCATAGCTATTAATTGTTTCCTCCGTTGGTATCGCTGGAAAGCTGCTGGTTCTCTCGCTCCTCGGCTTTTTGCCGCGCAACCTCGTAGATGTCCTTCCCTCCAGTGAAGGTCTTCCAGACATTACGAATCGGATCGAAGAAAGAAAACGATTCTGCAGGGCGCTGATTGGCCAGATGACGCTCAGCGGCGGCTTGATCGACTTGCGGGACTTCTCTTTCCAGGACAGTCAATTTCTCTATCGCCTTTTCGTGATACTGGCTGAAGGGAAACTCTCGAGCGATTCTTTCATAGATAGTCGAAGCCTGATCAACGCTTCCCTTCTTCTCCAATGAATCGGCCCAAAAGTACAAAGTAACATCTGTCCCGCTGAAGTTTTTGTAATCTCGAACAACTTCTTCATATCTTTTCGAAGAAGCCTCGAAGCGCTCTTTCTGGTAGTAGAAATCCCCTTTCATTTGCACACCAACGGCCAGGTTCTCTTCCACTTCCCACAAAACCTCCCTGGCTGTAGGAGCGAGAGGACTGTCCGGAAAGTCGCGCAGAAACTTTCTCAGTTCGACCATCGCCTTTCTGGAATTCGTCGGATCACGGTCGGGAGCCCGCATCAGCCGGAAGTTAATCGCCGCCACCTTCATCTGAGAGTCATCCGCCATCTCGTGAGTCGGATAAAAGATCATGAAGTCCTTGTACTGGGCTTCTGCCTGAAGGAGGTTGGAGGTTCCTCCTTCCCGATAGTAGGAGTCGGCGATGGAAAGAAAGGAAATCGGAGTAAACTCACTGTCCGGATAGGTGTTAATGAGAGTCTGAAAGGAAAGGCGGGACTTGATGTACTGGTTCTTCTTGAGATACTTCATCCCGTTCTCGAAGAGTTTCGTATCAGGCGGTACTGCCGCCTCCTGGAGATCGGCACTCTTTTGGCCACACCCGGCGGCCACAACCAAAACCAGCAAAAGAAAGAAAACTGTTGCAGCTCTAGGTCGCTTCATGGCATTGCTCCAGTCTCTTGAGCCATTTCCTGCAAAGCTCGAAAACGAGCTTGGGCTTGCCCATCTTCAAAAACAGAAGAACCGGAAACGAGCAGGCGCGCGCCCGCCTCGACAACGCGGCCCACATTGTCAAAACCAATCCCGCCGTCGACCTCAATTATAACCTCTCTCTCCTGAGTTCCTATCAGAGCCTTCAACTGCCGGATCTTGCGGCAACTCTGTTCGATAAACTCCTGACCGCCGAAGCCCGGATTCACCGTCATAATGAGAACATGATGACATTTGGATAGGATGCTCTCGACTACTCCAACCGGGGTATGCGGATTCAGTGCGACGCCAGGTTTGACTCCCTTTCCCTCGATCTCCGTCAGGAGCCGGTCCAGGTGAGTGACCGCTTCATAGTGTACCGTCAGATAGTTGATTCTTCTTCCTTCGTTTCCAATGTAGTCGAGGAAGGTCTGATCCGCGTTTTCAATCATCAGATGAACATCCAGTTCGAGCTTCGTGGTGTCTCTAATCGCCTGGATCACCGGCGGTCCGAAGGTGAGATTCGGCACATAGTGACCGTCCATCACATCCAGATGAAGAATCTCTGCTCCCGCTTCTTCCAGGATGCGGATATCTCGCTGGAGGTTCACAAAATCTGCAGACAACAGGGAGGGAGCAATCAATGGTTTCAACGGGCAACCTCCAGACTGATTCCTTCATCAGCCTTCAACATGTGTCCCGGACGGGGGAACTGACCGATCACGGTTCCCTTGGTGACACTCTGATGAAAGCGATAATGCACCTCCTCGAGCTCCAGTTCATGTTTCTCGAGAAAAGGCTTTACACGATTCAGATTCATTCTGACAAAGTCGGGCATGACATATCCCGGCGCCTCGCCGGAAACCATCAGCACATCAATTCGAGGCGTCACCGCCAGGGTGGATCCCGGGGGAGGAGACTGAGCCAGCACGGTGTCCTTGGCCACCCGCGGAACCGTAATCGTACTGATTCTACCAACCACATAGTTATTTTGCTCTGAAGTCATCTTGGCCACGCCTGCCGTCGAGCCGATCAAGTCGGGAACCGGATGGGTTCTGGTGCCCTTGCTGAGGATGGCTTGAACCGTTCTTCCAGGTTTGCTGCGGGTACCGGCAGGCGGAAACTGGGAAAGAACAGCGCCGGCTGGCACCCCGGCGTCGTATCGCTCACCTGCGACGCGCAGGGTCAGTTCGAACGGTTGCAATTCGCTCTCCGCCACTTCCAGGGTCAGCCCCACCAAGCTGGGAACTGCTACATCAGAACGGCTCACCGTCAGTTTTATGCCAGCGATGATCCCGAACAGCCCCACCGCCACCAGGATGGCCCCCAGCAGAACCACCACTCCTACATCCAGGACCCTGCGCTGGATCCCGGGCTGAGAGTCCGGGCTGAGGGTCGCGGATCGAACGGGTCCGCTTCTTGTGTTCTCCATATCTTCACCATTCTACTCACGTCGCAGCCGTGCGGCGAAAAAAGCCTGGCCTCCATGGCTTAGAGGCGACGTGCGACAGAAGGGTTCCAGCACGGCGACGCCGGCTTCCGTCCGCTGAAACTCTGCGATCACTTCTTCATTCTCCTCCGGTTCGGTCGAACAAGTTGAATAGAGCAACTCCCGGCCCGGCTCGAGCAGGGAGAAGGCAGAGCGCAGGAGATCCAGCTGGTGCGCCTGGAGACGCGCTAACTGCTGGGGCTGAAACCGCCAGCGGATGTCCGGATTCGCGGCCAGTGTTCCCAAACCGCTGCAGGGAACATCGAGCAGAATGAAATCAAAGACTCCTGGACGAAAGCAGGAGCCGGTCTGGTCGGAGATCGCCAAGAAGATGTTGGGAATTCGGAGCCGATTGATACGTTCGTTCATGGACCGCAGCCGCTTCGCGCTGACATCAGCGGCGATCAAGTGTGCCTTTATCGGCAGGCGTGAAGCCAGCAAGAATGCTTTCCCGCCCGGTGCCGCACACAGGTCGGCGACGCACGCGCATTCTTCCAAATCAGGCAGGCGAGCGATCCACTGGCTGGAGACGTCGATAAACATACCCAGGCCTTTCTTATAGAGGGGATGGGCTGCCACCGCGGCGGAAGTTCTCACACAGCCGGGCATTTCATCGATGGGGTCACAGGGGAAATCGTTTTCACTGAGAAGACGAGACAGCTCTCCCACGCTTGTACGGAAGGGGTTCACCCACAGAAAATGATCGGGCTCCGAGTTGTGGCAACTCATCAGCTTCCGGGTAGTTTCCAGACCATGGCGGTCCAGATACCTCCGCACCAGCCATTCCGGGTGGCTGAATCGAATCGCCAGACTGGCCGGGTCGTTTCCGGAGGGAGGTGAGGCAGGATTTCTCAAGTGCTCCCGCAGAACCCCGTTGACAAAGGCTGTCGCAGACGATTTACGAAAGGTACGACAGAGTTTGACCCATTCGTAAAGAACCGCATGCCGGGGTGTGTTGGAATCAAGCAGCTCATAGACAGCGCAGCGCAGAACCCAGAGGATCTCCGGGTCCAGACGTTCCAGGGGTTTCCGGGAGAGCTTTGCAATCAGGCAGTCGACTTCTGAAAGTCTTCTCAAGACGCCCAGGACCAGGCGCTGGACGAAGGCTCGGTCCCGAGGGTCTGCGAAGGAGGGCAGCAGATCATTCCAGACTGTACGCAGGTGAAATGGTGTGGCCAGGACGGGAAGGAGAATCCGAACGGCAGTTTCTCTGGTGTTCATCGCTGCTGCTACGAAAGGGAGGCTTCACCAAAAACCTCGCGCTCACGAAGGCGCATCCCGTTTGCAAACTCGAGGGCACCAATCCTCCTGCGATTCGCCAGCTGAACCTGGACAAGCTCAATCACACTCAGATCGCCGCACAGCACTCCGATCCGCTTCCGGGGCAATCGGAACACACTTCCCACACCCCCGTCCAGTTGCGGAGGTGTCGATGATGTCAGCCGCGTTCTCCACACCTTGACAGTTTGCCCGCGCAACGCACTGTACGCCCCGGGTCTGGGGTTCAAGGCTCGAACCAGATTGTGAATCCGGTGAGCCGGCCAGCTCCAGTCCAGGCACGCCTCAGCTTTCTGAATCATGGGGGCATAGGAGACGCCGCTCTCGTCCTGGCGCCGGGGATGGAGCTGATTATCCACGTAGGGCAAGAGAAGTCGCATCAACAGAGACGCTCCCCTCAGAGCGAGGAGGTCTTCCATCTCCCCGGTCGTGGCGTCAGGTCCAACGGGGATCTCTTCCAGACCCAGGATCGGTCCCGAGTCGAGTCGTTCCTCGATCCTCATGAGCGTCACTCCGGTGACTCCCTCTCCGTTGAGCAAAGCGCGAGAAACGGGTGCCGCACCGCGATACTTCGGCAACAGCGAAGCATGGATGTTGAGAGTTCCGTGTGGAGGAAAGTCGAAGACACGGCCGGGAAGCAGCTGTCCAAACGCCACGGCAACAGCCACATCGGGAAGGGTTGACCGAAAGAACTCCATGACCCTGGAATCATCCTTGACGCGGTGGGACTGGAGAGTGGGAATCCCATGATCACCGGCAATTGCCTTCACCGGGGGGGACTGGGATTTATGCCCGCGACCGGCGGGCCGGTCAGGCTGAGTCAGGAGTCCAACCACCTCGGTGGTCTCGTCTGCCAGGAGGGATTCCAGTGTGGGCACGGCGAAGCGGGGAGTTCCCAGAAAGACCACCCGGATCATCACCACTCACCCGCTCTGATCAGCTTCTTAATCTTTCGCCTGATGAGGTCTCTCTTGAGTCGGGAAATCCGGTCCAGGTACAGAATGCCGTCCAGATGGTCGATCTCATGGCAGATGACTCGCGCCAGGAGACCCTCGGTGTTTCGCTCCACCGGCTGGCCCTCCAGGCCCTGCGCACGGATCCTTATGTGACTGGGGCGCTCGACCATCGCGGTGAAACCGGGGATGCTGAGACAGCCCTCCTCTCCCTTTTCCTTGCCCTGGCTGTCGACGACCTCAGGATTGACCAGAGAAAGCCGCTCCTCTTCTTCTTCTTCAGGGCCCATGACGCCAACCACAATCACGCGCAGGTTCACTCCAATCTGGGGGGCCGCCAGACCAACGCCCTTTTCCGCGTACATGGTCTGTTTCAGGTCGTCGACCAGTTTCTCGAGATCGATGCCGAACTCCTGAACCGGGGAACTGACCTTCTTGAGTTCAGGTGCTCCGTATTTGAGAACAGGTCGGATCATCGTTGCGTTCCGCGTTCCACGTTCCACGTTCCACGATTCCCGGCCTCAGCCCGTTGACCGACCGAGTCCGACTCCGAGCCCGATTCCCGAGATATGGAACGCGGAAGCGGGTTGGCAAAGTTTGAGCGATTAGTGTAACACTAAGGGGCGCATTCCCGACCTCCCGGTCAAACCGGAGAAGACTGCGGCGTCGCCGATGAACCTGATCATTACACTGGTTGAGGAAGTCCAGGCCTTCACACTGCTCTCCGGCAGAACGATCTCGAACCTCTTCCGTCGACCTCGGTATATTAAGGACACGTTCCAGCAAATGGACGAAATCGGCGTCAAGTCCGTGGCCATCATCATGCTCACCGGCTTCTTCACGGGTGGAGTCCTGGCCCTTCAGTCGGCGAGCTCCTTGAAGTCGTTTGGGGCTGTGAATCTAACGGGTCAGCTGGTGGCGGTCTCTCTGGTCAAAGAGCTGGGCCCGGTTCTAACAGCTCTGATGGTGGCCGGGAGAGTCGGGTCCGGAATCGCTTCTCAGCTCGGCTCCATGCTGGTAACAGAGCAGATTGATGCGATGCGAGCCCTGGGAACAGACCCGACCAAGAAACTGGTAACACCTCGGGTAGTAGCCTGTACGACCATGCTGCCCCTGCTAACGGTACTGGCCGATTTCTTTGGGCTGATCGGCGGCTGGCTCGTCTCCTTCAACATTCTCAAGCTGAACACTGCCCTCTATTGGAGCACCGCCTTTCGCTCTCTCAACTACAACAATGCCCTGGAGGGACTCCTCAAGCCGGTCGTTTTCGGCTTTATCGTTGGAATGGTCGGCTGCTATTTCGGGCTGCGAACCCGGGGAGGGACACAGGGCGTAGGACAGAGCACAACTCAGGCCGTGGTCACGGCGTCGGTTCTCGTGATCATCGCGGACTTCTTCCTGAGCAAACTGATCATTGACATCTAAGAGAGACGTGCAGTCACCGTGATTCGCTTCGAAAATGTTTCCAAATCGTACTCCGGTGAGGTCGTCCTGCGGCAGATTTCCATGGACGTCCGAGAAGCGGAAACGAAGATTGTCATGGGAGGCAGTGGTTCGGGCAAAACAACCTTGCTCAAGATGGTACCCGGGCTCGTCAAACCGGATTCAGGCCGGGTTTTCGTGGACGATCGCGACATCACGCCGATGAGTGAAGATGAACTGATGAAGATTCGAACCCGCATCGGTGTCGTATTCCAGGAGAGCGCCCTCTTCGATGCATTGACCGTGGGCGAGAATGTAGCTTACCGAATGCTGGAAGACGCAGTACTCCCGTTTCCTGAGATTGAACAGACGGTGCGCAAGATCCTCGGGTTTGTGGGACTGGAAGAGTCCATCGATAAGATGCCCTCCGAACTTTCCGGAGGTATGAAACGCAGGGTGGCCATTGCCAGGGCTCTGGTGGGGAGTCCCCGGATTCTGCTCTACGATGAACCCACCGCGGGCCTTGATCCGATCACCAGCCGGACCATTTGTGATCTGATCATCAAGCTGAGAGATCTGGAAGGAGTCGCTTCGATTCTCGTCACTCACGATCTGACATCAGCCATCATTTTAGCCAGTGAGATGGCGCAGGTGGACCCCACTGGAGAGGTCACCTTTGCTGAAGAGGAGGGGCGCTTTTGTCTCGTCAACACTCGTTTTGTGATGCTCAAGGACGGCTCTATAATCTTCGAAGGAAGTGACGAGGAGATGTTTGCCTCCGAAGATCCATATCTGGAGGAGTTTTTAACTTAGTACTCACTTCCATAAATACGATGATGTTTGTTGGGAGCGCGACGGAGACCAGATTGAGGCGAGACGACGAGTCGATGTGGGAACATCGGCGAGGAGGAACAACAAAGAGATGGGCCCGTCCCGCCCAAACATCATCGTATTTATGGAAGGGAGTACTTAGCACTCGGAAGTACTAGCCAGAGACCAGCCATGGAAGAGAAAAAACGAGTCAGCCTGTCCGAGCTACGTGTCGGCATCTTTGTGATAGTCGCTGCCGCAGTCCTCGGTTTTGCGATTTTCCGGATCGGATCCACAGTCGGGCTATTCCAGGAGACTTTCCATGCCCGTACCTATCTGAACAACGTGTCCGGGCTGAAAGCGGGGGACATTGTTCTCCTCGGGGGTGTTGAGATCGGAAACGTGACCAACGTCCGGATTTCTGAGCCTGAAAGAATGCCGGAGACAGACGCCAATGCCCGGGCGCTGGCCAGGATCGCGGATTTTAGGGGCCAGGAAACAATCCTCTCTACCGACCTCGTCAGCATCGACGAACGCGTCGACGAACTCCGTTCCCGCTATGCGTCCACGGCTCAGGGACAAGGCTCCACCTCCCAGCCTGCCCGGGCACTGCGAGTGCAGCTCGATGATCTCGACGCTCTCAGGAAAGAGACGATTCGAAATCTGGATCGAGTTCGAGAGAGGCTGCAGCGGGCCAGGGATGATTTGCAGAACATTGTGGTCGGGATGGAGATCCAGACGGAATACCGAGGCTGGATCCGGAGCGACAGTTACATTTCCCTGGGGTCGGTGGGCCTCCTCGGAGATAAGTACATTCAGATTTCTCTGGGGCGAGAACCCGATCCACCCAAGACGGTTGTCGATACGATTGATGGTGGCTGGTGGGGCGATGTGGATGTAGAATTTGTCGAAGTAACCGGTCGGCCTCAAACCGGATTTGAAGAGCTGATCACCGGTGCCAACGACATTCTCGTCAACTTCCGGACCCTTTCGGAGAAGGTGCAGGACATTATGAGCCGCTTCGAATCGGGAGAGGGAAGCATAGGAAAGTTCCTGACCGATCCTTCCTTTTACAACAATCTGAATGACATGGTGGTTGCTGCTAAAGGAACGGTCGAAAACGCGAGCTCCCTGATGGAGGACATCACAAAGGGGAAGGGAACACTCCCAAGACTGATCCAGCAGCAGGACCTGTACGACCGGATCGTGGATTCTGCGACCCGTCTGGACAGAGTTCTGGCCGAACTCGAGGCCGGTGAAGGAACCATTGGGAAGCTGCTCAAGGATCCCGAACTTTACGATCAAGCACAAGAAGCGATGGCCAGCATACGATCGGTGGCTGCGAGGCTGGATTCGGGAGAAGGAACCCTGGGAAAACTTTCCACAGACGACGAGCTCTATCGTGAAATGAAGAATGCCTTGCAACAGCTCAGCGGCTTTGTGAACGATATCGAAGAAGGGAAAGGAACACTGGGCCGACTGGCCAAAGACGAGCAATTGTACGAAAACATCAATGAGCTCTCGGCGGAAGTCGTCAAGTTGATCTATGATTTCCGCCAGAATCCGAAGAAGTTTCTGACCATTAAGTTTGAATTGTTCTGATCGTGGGGGAAAGCAGTCGCAGGTTGAAGGTTGAATGATTTCTAAAAAAATCGGACAGGGAGCTCACTTCCTGCTACGCACGATCGTGAACACTCTGACCTACCTGGGGATCAAGCCCAACCACCTCACTACGCTCGGAGTGGTGATGAGCGTGATCACGGCCTGGGCGTTTGCCCGCGATCATTTTCACCTGGCCGGCTGGCTGTTGATTGTGGCCGGCTTCTTCGACATAGTCGATGGAGAGGTGGCCCGCTCGTCGAATTCGGTTACGCGTTTCGGGGCTTTTTTCGACTCGATCATGGACCGCTACTCCGATCTGATTCTCTATCTGGGCATCATGATCCACTACGGCGCTCATAACCGAATGGGCTATGTCGTGCTGGTGGGCGGCGTCATGATGGGTTCGGTTTTGACCAGCTACGCTCGGGCCAGAGCGGAATCTCTGATCCCATCCTGCAAGGTCGGCTTCCTGGAACGCCCCGAGAGGATCGTCCTCCTCATCATCGGAGCCTTTTTCCGGATGGATCCGGTCCTGTGGGTCCTGGCCGTACTGTCCAACTGGACGGTTGTGCACCGGATTCTTCACACCCGGCGACAGCTGCGGGCGCAGTAGGGGGGTTCCACGTTCCAGGTGAAACGTGGAATTCCCCTAGTTCAGCCCGACGATTCGGGTCCCCTTGGGAAGCTTGAGCTTGAAATCCGACGGGCTCAGTCTGGGATTTAGCTGCACTTCCGAGAAACGGACCAGAAGAAAATCATCGGTGGGCTCGACCAGTTTCTGCTGAACGGGAATCCAGCGGCGAGCATCAATCCAGAGCACGATCTTGCCGAAAAAGGCCTGTGCCTTGTCCGATCGGGGAACCATTTCGAGAATCCAGGTCTGAGCCTCACCTACCTTCTCTTCCCCCATAAGCTTCAGCTCATAGGCTTCTTCGAGGGCTTCTCGAGTCGTTCCGAAACCCAGAACAAGCAACTCCGCCTTGTCTTTGTTCTTGCCGAGGCGGTATTTCTGAGCCTGCTTGATCAGCGGTTGAAAGAAAACGACGTCGCCGTTTGCGATCACCAGGGAACTCATCTGAGGCTCCTCGATTTCCTTGCGAAGAAGGACCTGATCCTTCTCTTTCAGAAAGAGGAATCTGCCAAACTCTCCCTCATCAAACTCCTCAAGGATATCCGTCCACTTCTTCTGCTCGAGTGAAGCAGACATGGACCTGATCGTGGCTCCCTGTTCCTCCAGCTGGTCCAGTAGCTTCTCAAGCGTCATGTTCTGGACCGGCACGGCTCTCAGGGGGGTGCAGGCAAGACAGAAAACAAAAATGGTTCTCCAGATCAATTGCAATGCAGTTCCCCTCCTGGGGACCGCCTCTTCCAGTGATTCTCTTCGAGGTCGGGAGTTTCAGAATTCTGGACTTGCGACTCCTCTGACGGCCCGCTGTGAGAGGTCTCGGATCGCGCCAGATGTGGGAGTTCTTGTTCTTCTTCTAGAGAGTCTCCACCCGGACCGGTCGTCGAAGTCGCATCCCGTGGAGCTCCCGGTAGAACCAACTCCTCGACGGAGTTGACGGCCTCCTCGCTCCGGGATCTTTCAAACACCCGGGCGGGAGTCAGAAAAATGAAGAGAATGATCACGATGCAAAACACATCGTACTGCCATGAGCCCCTGGGATAGGTCCAGAACAGCACCCTAGCGAGCGCTTTTCGCATCTTCAATAGAGGCGCTTCTGCTCCATTGTGTAGTATAGATTCTCGACGCGATTGAGAATCTTTCCATCACGCATCTCCACAATTCTGCCGGCCATGGCGGCCACATCGGGATCGTGCGTGATGAGAAGAATGGTCTGGCCATAGCGAATGTTCAACTCCTGAAGCATTTCCAGCACCCTGCCGGAATTCTCGGAGTCGAGACTTCCCGTCGGCTCGTCTGCCAGGAGGATCTTGGGCCGATTGATAATGGCCCGCGCGATGGCAACTCTCTGCTGTTCTCCACCCGAGAGCTCGGTTGGCTTGTGGTGGATCTTGTTTTCCAGACCCAGCAGAGCCAGGGTACGGGTTGCGTTCAGATCACTGGACCGGTTTCCGTTTCCACGGATCTGGCAGGCCAGAGTGATGTTGTCTCTGGCAGTCAAGGAGGGGAGAAGGTTGAAGCGCTGGAACACAAACCCCACCTTGCGGCGACGCACTTCCGTTCTCTGGCCGTCAGAAATGCTGGTCAGTTCAGTTCCGTCGACTTTGATGCGTCCACGGCTTGGCGACAGGAGCCCGCCCATCAAATGCAGCAGGGTTGACTTGCCGCATCCACTGGGGCCCATTACCGCCACAAACTCGCCTTCACGGACGGTCATGTCCACACCACTCAAGGCGGGAACGCCCACGCGTCCCACCCGGTAGATCATGTGGACATCGTCCACCACAATGACATCGTTGCGTTGCCGAAGCTCTACGGGTTCACTCATAACCAAGTGCCTTAATCGGATCTAGGTGGGCAGCTTTGAGGGCAGGATACAATGCACCCAGCGTCCCTCCCAAAATTGCCATAAAAGCTGCAGCCAACCTCCAGGAACCGGAAATATCCACTGGAAGATTGGGAGCAACACTAAATATTATGTGAATTACCAACCAAGTCAACAGAAAACCGGTTCCAACCCCAATCCCACAGATCATCAGAGATTCCTTCAGGATCAGAGTCATAATGAAACCCTTGGAAGCACCCAGAGATTTCAAAATGCCGATTTCGCGGGTCCTCTCCGTGATCGTGCTGTACATGGCCAGCAGGATCATCATGAAACTGATGAGCGCTGACAGCGACACCATGGCTGTAATGAACGGCTTCAGGACCGGGGTATTCGTCGCCATCAGTCTCTGGACTTCAGAAGTTCTGGTGATCTTATATCCCTTCAATCGCTCCTGCAAGCGGTCGGCCACGATCTGGTCCGTCGTTCCGTCGGAAGCCCTGACAATAAACATGGTCGCCTTGCCGGGTGTGCCGTTCATATTCTGCAGAGTCTGCAAAGGCATCAGGACCCGGGCCCCGACCCCCTCCTCAAAGATTCCGCTCACTCTGAAGGAAGTTCCCAGTAGCTCCAACCGGTCCCCGAGGTCCAGCTTCTTCGAATCCGAGTAGACGGTATCGATGATGATTTCATCCAGACTGCCGAAGACCTGACCCTTCACAATTCGAAAACTACGACTGACGTCTTGAAACGTCGTTTTCTCGATCCCAAAAACCAGGTGGAACTGCTCTCCGAGAAACTTGGTCAGGACCGGGGTGACAGCGGCAACGCCTTCGACCTCCGCGATCTTCTCACCGATCCGGACCGAAATCGTCCCGCTGTTGATGGCCGCCATGATCGACCCGTCAGAGGGTTGAACCATCACATCTCCCAGCCGCCGCATACGCGCCGAGAAATCATTCAACTGCCCGTAGGAGAGCCCCACACTGACCAGTATGAGCGCGACACCCAGAGCCACAGCCAAGACACTCGCCACGGTGCGTGTGGGTCGCAGTTTCAGGTTGGAAAGAATCAATTTAAACATTTCGGTCCAGCCAGGGGTCTACAGCCCCTGGTTATTATCCCCCAGCCCGGACCCCTTTACAATTACGAGTTCAGCCCTGGGAGGTTTCGGTATGTAAAAGGAGCTATCGTCAACGCTCCGGTTCAAACGTACGGATTCTCGTTGGAACTGAAAAGAAATCTGATAATGCTCGGCCACTCGTTCCAGCGCAATGGAACTCGCAAGAGCTCCTTCTTCTGAAACGACCACATCTCGGTAGCGAATGTCACTGGTCAGCTTCCCACAATCGTAGTACTGCTGCCGGGAAAGCCGAAAATCCTGTCGCTCCAGCCACACTTTCCGCTGCAAACAGCCCTGTCCGGCCAGCTGATCCACCAGAACCTCATGGATCACATAGTACTTGTTCTGTCCGTTTCGCTCTTCTTCGAGAAAATGGACGGTTCCTGCCTCCGAGGACCGCACAGGCTCCACCAGTATGGCCTGCATCAAATGCTCGGGTCGCACGCTGTGGAGGGGCTCGCCTGAATCTGTCTTCACATCGGTCTTACCGGTCAGATATTTGTTTTCCCTGGGAACCCAGATCTGAAACTCACGGCTGTCCGATGCCATGGTGACAACGGACGAACTGGTCACGGGGTTTAAGATGTTGACGTAGATCCAATGGGGCCTTTTCGTGACCAGATGGCCCTTGGCTGACGGGTACTCTTTCAGGTAGCCCTGCTCGATGGACCCGCCCGTGAACTTGACCCGAAACCGGCTGACCGAGACGGTTTCAATCTTAGCATACTGGCTGTTGACGAGATTGACGAGTTCCTCCAGGGTTGCGCTTTTGGCAGCAGTGTAGCCTACCGGTGTGCGCACGTCCGTGTTCTTGGGTCCACAGCCCGCGAGAACCATCGCAAATACCAGGATGCCTGCCCAGAGCCTACTCATGCACCGCTCCTGTGTTCCAACGAGGCTTCAACACCAGAAACCAGAGTAGGAAAAGCACTATGAGAATCAGTACCAGCAGGCCTACCGAATGAAAGTGTTCCTGAAGAAATACTTTGGCCCACTCTCCGTACAAAACGGCCAGGGCTCCCCAGGAGAAATAGCGGAGACCCCTCCCAAAAGCCACGGCCAGCAGAAACTGTGGAAAGGCGAGCCCAAAGGCACCCGCCGAAAGAACGAACACTTTGAAAGGCGTGGGCGGCGGCAGGAGCGAGGGTATGATGACGGCCAGCACGCCGCCGCGTTGGTACAGACTCTGAATTCGGCGCATGCCCGGTCGATGAAGTCGCTTCTCGACATAGCCGCCGCCGCGGGTTCCGACCCAGTAAAGTAGAGAGCAGCCGATGATGGAGCCCAGAGTGGTCATGGTGGCGTAGTAGGCCATGTTGCTCCAACTCCCTCCCATGGACAGCACAATAATCAAGAAATCGTTCCCTTCCGGTACTGAGAGAAAGGAGGAGTCGAGGAGCGCAAGCACCAGCAGTCCGGGTCCGCCCAACCCGAGAACCAGCTGGTACAAGGCCAGAAAAGCCAACTTCAAGCGTTCCGGGAAACCGCTCGAAGCGGCAAGAATCAACCAGTCCATTTCGGTCCAAAAAGCGTAATGATAACACGGCTATTCTCTCAGTACTCCCTGTCGCGAGAGAGGACTAAGCAAGAAGAGTGCCAGAACGACCTAAATGGTTCATAGAGGAAATTCTAAAGTCCAGACCCCTCTCGGGGGACAAAAAGTACTGCACCTGGTGTCGTGCGATTACGTCACTCCCAGACGAAGACCTTCCGGCCCTCAGCAGCGTCCCGCGCAGAGGGAGTAATGATGGTGCGGGAGCTCACGGCGATTCTTCCTCCGTTACGAAGGGCCTGTCTGACGTCGTCTTCACAGACAAAATCGCGGGGCGGCCCGGGTGGGGCTTTCTCACGGGGAACCGGACCAGGACTGACCACCGGCACGGGTTCTAGAGGCACCGACTGGGGGGCGGCTTGCTGTTCCCGTACATAGTTTCCAACGACGGCGCGAACGATCTCCCTCAGACCGGCATCAGGGTCAGTCTGATCTGCCTTCTCGATCACTTCATCCGGTTCTTCGTCAACCCGCCTTGTCGACTCGACGCGATCGAAATTGATGTCCTCGACACTCCGAGTCTCGTAAGCGAGCCTCTTGATATTGATGAGATGGAGAGGAGTGATGTTGTCGGAAGTGATGTTGCCACCGGGGGTTCCGCAGCCGAGCGTCATGGAAGGGGGCACCCCCGTGGTCAGGCCGACGGAGCCGAAGGTGGCGGACGTGTTGACACAGATTCGGAAGGCCGGCTTGTGAAGCCCAAACTCCATGATGATGTCTTCATCGGTGGAGTGGATGGACATGGTATGTCCGAGCCCACCATAGTTGAGGATCTCAATGCATCTCCGACAGCCGGCTTCCCACCCATCTTCAACGTAAAAGGCCAGGATAGGAGACAGCTTTTCCATCGACAATGGATGTTCTCGACCGACACCATGAGGTCTCCCCACCAGGCACACCACGTCGTCGGGAACCGTGAAGCCAGCCAGTTCAGCAATGATCTGCGGGGACTTCCCAACAATGGCTGTATTCAGTCCGCCGCGAGGCAGTTGAACCACTCTCTCGAGGCGTGCCTGCTCCCGGTCGTCGAGAAGATGGGCGCGGTTCTTCTTCAACTCCTGCAAAACCTCTTCTTCCAGAGGCAGGTCGCACACGATTGCCTGCTCGGAAGAGCAAAGCAGGCCGTGGTCAAAGGTCTTTCCGGCCACGACATCACGGACGGCCTTGCCCACATTCGCCGTGCGTTCAATGAAGGCGGGCACATTGCCCGGACCGACTCCAAAAGCCGGCTTGCCCGAAGAATAGGCAGCCTTGACCAGTCCGGGCCCGCCGGTTGCAAGAATCATCCGCGACTTGCGATTCTGCATCAACTCGGTGGTTCCCTGCAGAGTCACGTTTCTCACACATCCAATGCAGTCCTCAGGGGCTCCCGCCTTTCTGGCCGCCTCGTACATGATACGGGCGGTTTCAGCCGTACACCGCACGGCCTGTGGATGGGGACTCAAAACGACCGGGTTCCGACTCTTAATGGCTGCCAGAATCTTGAAAATAGCAGTGGAAGTGGGATTGGTCGTGGGCACAATGGCCGCCACGACGCCGACCGGAACCGCAATCTCCACAACTCCCTTCTCTTTGTTCTCCGAGATGACACCACAGGTTTTCAAATCCCGCATGTATCCGTAGATGTCGACTGCTGAGAAGAGATTCTTGATCGTCTTATCGGATACCTTGCCGCGACCCGTTTCCTCCACGGCGAGTTCCGCAAGTCTGCCGGCCTCGGCGCGTGCAGCCTCGGCCATCGCGTCGACCAATCGGTCGACCTGCTCCTGGGTGAACTGGCTGAGCAGGGCGCCCGCCCGTTCGGCTCGCGTGAGCAGATCACGGGCTTCCTGAACTGAGAGAAGGTCCTTGTCCTTTACTTGAGCCAAGGTTGTTTCTCAGGGCTGCAGAGCCAAGGTTATTTCTTGCGGCTGGTCGGGGCGGACTGGGGAAGGATTTTCTCAACCTCCTGATGAGGACGCGGTATGACGTGGACGCTGACCAGTTCGCCGACACGTCGAGCCGCGGCTGCACCAGCGTCAGTGGCAGCTTTGACAGCGCCGACATCACCACGGACCAACACTGTGACAAAACCAGCGCCGATGTATTCCTTGCCGATAAGGACAACGTTGGCCGCCTTGACCATCGCATCCGCAGCCTCCACTGCTCCGACAAGACCTCGGGTTTCTATCATGCCCAGGGCTTCTAGCGACATTCTCAAAAATCTCCCCAAATGGATGCGGCGTAACGCTATCACGGGCCATGGGTGCAGTCAATGGAGCTGGGTTCTGGGTTCCGGAAAGTGGGAGGGGCCTGAGGGCGGAGGACGTTTAAATTCCCGGACGCAGCCCTCAGGCCCCTCCCGCTTTCCCCGCCGGACATCCAATTCAAAGCGGGGAACGTGATACCTTGGAGCGTCATGCGCGATCCCGGAGTTGACCTGGAAATCGAGCGAATCGGTCAGATCTACCACGGAGATGTCGTCGTCCATGCCTGCCGCGATCTGGCACTGCTGGGACGCAAATGCAAGCCTCAGATCCTCTATACCTTCCTGGGATTCGAGCTCAAGATGGGCCGGACTAGGTTGAGCTGTCCCGACATGGGTACTGCGCGCTATTTGAGAGTCTTTGCCGAAATCGGAGTGAAACGGGTCAAGCTTCCGTACGATCCCAGCCGCGTTCAGCTCCTGGCCACGGGTCTGGAGCACTCGTTGGACCGGATCAAGGAGCACCTGCTGGAACGGGATCTGGATGCGCGCGGTCACGCCGCGGCCCTGCGCCGGGTCTACGCCCGGATCCGAAAGAGGCTGGCTGACGCATAGCTGGTTGGGGTTGGGAAACCCGGATTGCGGTTTTGAGAATGTGGAAAGGCACCTTGGGGCGGCGACCGAGGGGCTTGGACATCAGAAGAAAGTGGGAGGCCCCCAACCACATTTGACTTCAGGCAGAAACGTCGAGAGAGTGGGAGGAGCCCTGGGGCGGCGCGACGTTTAAATTCCCGAGCGCCGCCCCAGGGCTCCTCCCACTCTCGTAATCCACCACAAACGTCCTAGCCCGGATAATTCACAAATTTTCTACTGCAGCGTGAGAATCTCCCGCCCTGACTGCGTTACGCTCGGTCGGCCTCCTCGGCGTACTGCACGAGTACGCCTGCGGGGGCCTCGGTCGCAAGCCTTGTCAGAACGGGTCTTCCCCCGCTTCGCTACGAAAATTTAGTAGAGTCGAGATGTGGCGCGGTGGTTTAGGAAGAGCCTATCCGTTGCCGACCCTTTCGTCTGTCGGTGCCTCACTAGCTCGTCCATGCTCCGTTTCCACATCCCGCTCGTCGAACCGGACGTGCGGTTTTCCCGCATCCGGCTCTCGGACAAGGTCTTACGCTTTCGCCCACGGAAGGTCGCGAGTCCGCTCGGTCAGTCGTACCAGCCCCAACCTTTCGTACAGGAACTGGTCCGGGAACTGCCGCGTTCCCTTGCTGCCTTGCTTCTTGTGTTTTCGTCGCAACCACTGACGAAGCCTCCATCGGGTGTGGGCATCCACCGCCCGATAGGCTTTGCTGACCCCACCCAAGCAGAAGTAATTGGCCCATCCCACCAACATTCGGTTCAGACGGGCCACCTCTTGCTCGGCTGACCTGAGCCCACTCCAGGGCCGCGTCTCCCTGTGGATTTCGCGACAGATCTTGCCGATCGACTTCTTCGAAGGTCGAGTCCCCATGTAGGGAACCCCGCTCCTCGCTCGATGACAGATCCCCAGTGTGTAGCCCAGAAAGTCCAAGCTCTCTTCCGGCAGCCGTCTCACACAGGTCTTGGTCTCGTTCAGTTTCAGGCCCAGACGCCCCAGTATCTCCCGCGTTGCTCGCAGAGCCTTCCCTGCTTCGCCTTGACAGCAGATCACAAAGTCGTCCGCATAGGACACAATCCTGCCCTGACACTGCTTCGGTCCCAGTTTCCTCCACCCCATTATGAAGCGACGAAAGTACAGGTTGGCTAAAAGGGGTGAGATCGGAGACCCTTGTGTGGTTCCCCTTTTCCCTCCTCCTTTCGGTTCGTCCTTGTCCTTCTTGGAGACCTCCACAACCGGGGTATTCAGCCACATCTTGATCAGCTTTAACATCTGCCGATCGCAGATACGACGCGCCACCGATTGCATCAGCTCCTTCCGCGGGATACTGTCAAAGTAGCCACTCAAATCTGCATCCACCACCTCTCGGTGGCCTGTGTTGATCAGAGCGTGCACCGCTTGAACCGCATCCTGCGCGCTTCGTCGGGGGCGGTAGCCATGTTGTTCCGGCTGCAGATCTGCCTCGAAGATCGGCTCGATGACTAGCATCGCCGCCGTTTGCACCACCCGATCCTTGATCGTCGGCACTCCCAGCGGGCGCTTTCCTCCGTTGGTTTTGTCAATCCACACCCGGCGCACTGCCGCCGGCCGGTAGCTTTTGCTTTTCAGCTCCCTCGCCAGTTCGCCCAGCCACTTCTCTCGTCCGCGCGCCTCAATGTCTTCGAAGCTCTCTCGGTCCACCCCCGCTGCTCCGCCATTGGCTTTGCATTTCCGGTAAGCGAACTCCAGAAAGTCTTCTCTCCACACCTTGTCGTACAGCTGATGAAAGCGGCGCTCGGGCTGCTCCTTCGCTTTGGCGTACAACGTCCTTTGCAGCTTCCCAATCTTTTCCGGAGTTTTCAGCCCCATTCGGGTCAATCTCCGCGCTGTCGCTTCAGCAGACGTCTGCCTCGAACTCAGGCCCCTTCCCTCCAGCGGGGTTAGCCGCTTTCCTCAGTAATACGAGCCTGTCCGCCACCCCTGCCCGCCCGACCTGTCCCTCGCGGGTTGCCGGTTGAGGACCGTGCGGCCGTCCTCGCCGACAGGGGCTTCCCGTGTTGCTTGCGATTTCCTCTTAAGTGCGTGCCGTCGCCATTACCCCGGCGGAACCAACGGGTGCTGTTGCTCGACTTCCCCGCTGACGGCGGCCTTCCCTGTAATTCAGCCAGGTCGGCTTCCGCATTGCCCTTTTCGAGGCCTGCTTAGCGTTCACTACTCGTTACGGCCTGCACCTTCGCCAAGTCGCCTAACGCGACCCTCTGCACCGAAGGCTTCAGCAGATTCGTTACCTCCTCTACTGCTCCGATTGCTACCGGCTGGAGCGACAGTTGCCGGGTGGGTTTTGCACCCACTGAAAATCGCCGCCTTTTCACGGCGCACTGAATAATCCGGGCTAGGACCTCACGCGCACCGGTTTTGAAGGCGGCTTTTTCACCAGTCCCTCCATCCGGCCTTCCAACCCATCGGCGCCCAGCTGGCTGCGCAGGAATCCGATCAATTCCTCAACCTCTTTTTGCATTGTTTCCATCTTGTTCCGCATGTTGAGGATGACTTCAACTCCGGCCAGATTGACACCCAGTTCCCGGGTGAGATTCAGGATGACGGCCAGGATTTCGAGATCCTGGTCGGTGTAGAAGCGGGTGTTCCCTGCGCTCCGCGAGGGACTGAGGAGACCCTGCCGCTCCCACGCCCGCAAGGTTTGAGGATGGAGCTCGTGCATTCTGGCTACCGCTCCGATCGTGTACCCGACTCCTTTTCCAGCCATCTCTCCATCCAATCGCTTCGAGCCGCTGTCCCCGCTCATCTCAAACCAAGCTGCTCGCGGGGATTCTCGGGATGAAGCTTCGCCAGCTCTTCCAGAAGCTCTTTCGAGCGCCCGCTCGCGGATGCCGGTAGGACAATTTTGACACGGACGATCTGATCGCCCCGGGCCCCGCCCTTTGGTCCGGATGCTCCCTTTTTCTTAAGACGGAATTTCTGGCCCCCTTGCGTGCCCCCAGGAATGTGAAGCCGCGCCTTTCCACTCACCGTCGGCACTTCAATATCGGCGCCCAGGACAGCTTCCGTAACCGTCACCGGGATCTCGCAGTAGATCTGGTTGCCTTGACGCCAGAATAGGTCGTGAGACTCCACCTCCACGACCAGGTAGAGATCGCCTGCGGAGCCACCCTGCACGCCACTGTTACCCTTTCCTGGAATGCGGACGCGGGAGCCGGTATTGACTCCAGCGGGGATCCTCACGGTAAGCGCCTCCGAGACAGCCCGGAAACCGGATCCCTTACAGGCAGAGCAATCTCCAGCCTGGATCTGACCGGAACCCCCACAACTTCCACAGGTCGTGCCAAAGGTCATGGTCCCATGCCGCTGCTGCGTCTGGCCCGAGCCCCGACACTCGGAGCAGGATTTCGCGTGTGAACCCGATCGAGATCCCGATCCGTGGCACTTGTCACAGGCCACCTGGCGGTGAAAGTTGAGGCGCTTTTCCACGCCGTTCACCGCCTCCAGGAAGGGGATCTTGATCTGGTATTCGAGGTCCGGGCCTCTCTTCGGACCGCTGCCCGACTGGCGGGGCCGGCGGCCGAAAAGATCCGAGAATATCTCGCCGAAGCTGCTGAAAGGGGATGAGGCCGGCTGGCCGCTTTCGAAGCCCTGAAAGTCAAAACCCCGGGCGCCACCTCCCGGAAACCAGCCGCTGGCATCCGCCTGCCCGTAGCGATCGTACGCTTTTCGCTTTTCCGAGTCCCCCAATACTGAATAGGCCTCCTGAATGTCCTTGAAGCGATCTTCGGCGCCCTTGTCACCCGGGTTGATGTCCGGATGATACTTGCGGGCCAATCGCCGGTAGGCTTTCTTGACCTCTTTGTCGGAAATCCCTTTCTCGAGGCCCAGGGTCTTGTAGTAGTCGCTCACTTGTTCTCTTCAACGTCCACATACTCGGCATCGATCACGTCCTCATCCGACTGGGCTTCGCCGG
Organism: Acidobacteriota bacterium; assembly: GCA_965248635.1. GTDB lineage: Bacteria > Acidobacteriota > UBA6911 > RPQK01 > CBDAPI01 > CBDAPI01. The sequence goes on from OZ252114.1 coordinate 4,762,127, forward strand.
TCTCGGATGGGCCGCTGTCCGAGGGTTCAGCATCCGGGCCGGAGTCCGACGCCTGGGCCTGGTACATTGCCTCAGCCAGTTTGTGTGACGCCTGAGTCAGCTTCTCAGCGGCCGCCTGAATTTGATCCAGATCCTCAGCCTCAATGGCCTTCCTGGTTTCAGCGATGGCCTCTTCGATGTTCGCGGCGTCTGCGGCGGCGATCTTGTCCCGATTCTCACCGAGCATTTTCTCCGTGCTGTAGACCAGATTGTCTGCTCGGTTCCGGGCCTCGATCAGGTCTTTCTTGCGACGATCCTCGCCGGCATGAGACTCAGCATCGTCCACCATCTTATTGATCTCGGAATGGTCAAGGCCGCTGGAGCCTGTAATTGTGATTTTCTGTTCCTTGCCGGTTCCCTTGTCTTGGGCACTCACATTCAGGATGCCATTGGCGTCGATGTCAAAGGTCACCTCGATCTGCGGGATACCTCTGGGAGCCGTTGGGATGCCCATCAAGTGGAATTTCCCCAGCGACTTGTTGTCGCCGGCCATGGGTCTTTCGCCCTGCAGCACGTGAATCTCCACCGAAGTCTGGTTATCCGCCGCCGTGGAAAAGGTCTCGCTCTTACGGGTCGGAATCGTCGTGTTCCGGGAAATCAGAGCGGTAGACACAGAACCCAGGGTCTCAATTCCCAGAGAGAGAGGAGTCACGTCCAGAAGGAGAACGTCCTTCACATCTCCTCCCAGAACACCCGCCTGGACCGCCGCTCCAATTGCCACAACCTCATCCGGGTTGACTCCCTTGTGAGGATCCTTTCCAAAGAATTCCCGAACCAGTTCCTGAACCTTCGGGATCCGAGTGGAGCCTCCCACCAGCACTGCCTCGTCGATCTGGCTCGCCTGCAGATCAGCGTCTTTGAGGGCCAGCCGGCAGGGCTCGAGGGTGCGACGAAGAATCTCATCCACAAGCTGTTCAAACTTGGAGCGAGTCAGGCTCAGGGTCAGGTGCTTGGGCCCGCTGGCGTCGGCGGTAATAAAGGGCAAGTTGATGTCGGTCTCCTGCGCCGAAGACAGCTCCATTTTGGCCTTCTCAGCTGCCTCGCGGAGCCGCTGCAGCGCCATGTTGTCCTGCGACAGATCAATCCCCTGGTCCTTTTTGAACTCTTTCACAATCCAGTCAATCAGTCGCTGGTCGATGTTGTCCCCGCCCAGGTGGCCGTCACCATTCGTGGACTTGACCTCCACGACACCTTCGCCAACTTCCAGAATGGAGATATCAAAGGTACCGCCGCCGAAGTCGAAGACAGCGATCGTTTCGTCTTTCTTCGCGTCCAGGCCATAGGCGAGTGCTGCCGCGGTCGGCTCGTTGACCAGGCGTTTGACCTCCAGCCCGGCGATCTTGCCGGCATCCTTGGTTGCCTGTCTCTGCGAATCATTGAAATAGGCCGGAACCGTGATGACCGCCTCTGTAATGCTTTCGCCCAGGTACTCCTCGGCTGCCGACTTCAGTTTCTGCAGAATGTTGGCTGAGATTTCGGGGGGAGCCTGTTGTTTGCCATTCAGTTCCACCCACGCATCCCCGTTCGCCGCTTTGAATACTTTGTAAGGCACCATCGACATCTCTTCAGGGACTTCTTCGAACTTGCGGCCCATAAAGCGCTTGATCGAATAGATCGTGTTCTGGGGGTTTGTCACAGCCTGCCGTTTTGCCACCTGGCCAACCAGTCGCTCTCCGTTCTTGGTCATAGCCACAACAGAGGGCGTCACTCGACCGCCCTCCGGATTCGTAATGACCGTCGGCTCCCCACCCTCCATAACAGCGACCACCGAATTGGTAGTCCCCAGGTCAATCCCAATAATCTTTCCCATTCGTAGGAACCTCCTTAGTAAGCTCTCTAGTTATTCCTTCGAGCTGTAAATCTACAGCTCCGATGCCTGTTGATCACACCTTGAGTTCGATCGAAATATAAGATATGAGTCGGGAGGTGTCAAGGTGAGTCAGCGTTTTTCGGAAAAGACCCTAACATGTTGATTATTAAGGATTTTTACCGCTGACCGTTGAGAGTTTACGCGAAACGTGGACCGTGGAACGTGGAACTATTCATCCCCGACCTGGGCCAGAAGATACAGATCAAGCCCGCTCTGGCAGAGAATGATGCCGCCGTCTGTGATACCGATCGCAGACTCCAGGACCACTGGAGAGTTGTCAACTCGACTGTTCAAGTCGATCATCTCACCCTCGGACCAGAGAAAAGCGTGCTGGGCTGCCTCGGAGGTGAAAGAACTTCCCACGACCTGCCCCGGGTTATTCAGCCCGAGAGCCTGACTGGCGAATCCACCCAGAGTTCCCAGATCGGTGGCAGTCCCGTTTTCCCACAGGAACGCTCTAGGGCCCATCTTCGTGAACCCGGTGTAGGCGACCTGCACAGAGTCGTTGATGTCCATAGCAAAACCACCCTCGCCAATCACCTGACCCGATCCTGGGCCGGACAGCCAGACAGCGGCGAGGGCCGACTCACCGATACCGGCCGGTTGCCCTCCACCGCTCGGCGCTATTCCTCCAGCAACCTGTCCCAGGTTGTTCAAGCCGAATCCGCCGGCTTCGAATTCTCCGAGCGGGGATCCGAGATCGACGAGTGATCCGCCAGTCAGCAGAAAGGCCCGGCTCAAGCCAGAAGGCCCTATGTCGGCAAAGCCGGTGACCTGACCCTGGTTGTTGATGCCGGTTGGAAAGGGCTCCTCAATTTCGGAGAACGCGGACAGGAGCTGAAAGACTCCATTCTGCCAGAGCTGGAAGCCGGGCTCTAGAATGCCGAGCACCTGACCTGAATCGTTGATGGCCAGCGGGATAAAACTTACGGCTCCAGCCAAACCTCCAAAGGGATTCAAGCCGGCCGGTAGCCCATATTTCGGGATTGCCAACCAGATATACCCCTGTCCGAGTGCACCTGCGAAGACAACTTCGCCATGATTGTTCATATCAGTGAAATCGAAGAATGCCCCAGCGGGATTCAAAACCCCACCGATGTATGTCACCTGGTAGGTTCCGGGCGAAGGTGGCCCGCCGACGTCAGGGAGGTCGAGGGCTATTAGAACCCGCATCTGATCCTGTCCACCTGCGGCTTCGGCACTGAAATCGAGCCGGGCCTGATCGTCCGAGATCTCAGCGGTGTCCGGCGGCTCTTCAAACGGACCCCAGTGACGAGCCTCAGTTCCGCTGTAGTCCGTGGCAGGGGAACCCAGCAGGGCATCCGTCCCGTCCAGTGTCTCCGTCTGGTTAATGACTCCCAGAATCGGATCATCGAAACGAACAAAGCCCGGATCCAGAATTCCTCCCTCTGTCCCCGGTGGATCGTAGTGGAAAAAGTAGCTGCGAATTCTCGATCCCGCCTGGATCACCTCTCCCGTGTCCGGTGCCAGATCCCGAGCCAGCGTGACGACCTTCTCCAGAAACACGTGTACGTGATCCGGATCCGTCAGATCCTCGTCACCCACCGCCGGAGGAGGAGAGGAGAGCAGCCGAACATTCGACGAATAACTCACGATGCCGGTCAGAAGTTGCTTGGCGGCCACCGGGTTGATGGCGTCACCCTCGTACAGATCCACCGGAACCACGGCCACCTGGCCGACTTCTCCGATGACTTCGCCGAGCAGGATTCCAGGCTCGGGAATCAGTGTACCGGCCGGGACCGCTGCACGGGAGGTGTCCCTGAGAGCCAGGTCCCGAATCCCTGGAGAGGATATCCAGGTCTGGAGTCCGATACTGGCGGTCAATATCGATACCCGATCGGCTCCCCTTTCCGTGAGCAGCAAGTGAAAACTCTCCCGACAACTGATTCCGCTCCGGTACAGACCCAGTAACTGTCCGGGATCCGCCAGATCATCGGCCACCACCACCGCTACTCCCGAGAGTCGCTCGAGCTTCCGGATCTCTCGCCTGGCACTGTCACTGACGTAAATGTCTCCACTGCACCGGTCCACTGCCAATCCTGCCGGAGTCAACCCCTCGATCACGTCTCCCAACGGTCTGCGGCCCACTCCCGCCGGGGCTCCTGCCAGTCCCTGATTCAACTCGGCCCCCGCCACTCTCGTGACCCTGTCTCTCTCCGCCACCAGCAGATCTCCATTGACGGGATCGAGCACCAGTGACACCAGCTCATCCAACCCCGTCACCACCGTCGTCGTCTGCTCGGTCTGGGGACTGAACCGGATCACTCTTCCTGTTGTCTTTGCAGCCAGCAGCAGATGCTCCTTCCCGTCACTTCCCGCAAAGGCAATCATCTTGGGGATATCCTCTCCGGCAAACTGGGCCACCTGGGCCGGCGATCCTGCCGTCACATCGAAGATCGTCGAACTCTGACTCACCCCGGCCACACTCTTGCCGGGCCCTGCTCCCAGACTCAACTCGGCTGTGTAGACTCTGGCCAGCCCCGACAGATACGCCACCGACTGCACGACTCCCAGATCTCCTGCCAGCACTTCTCTGCTGAGCACATCTGTCGAGGCCCCGGCCGTGTCTTCTCCAATGCGTGCCGTCACCACCACCGGCAACGCCCCGGGAACCTGCGCCGGACCCGTGTAGCGCCCTGTCCCGTCTACCGTGCCTTGTAGCGCTCCGCCTCCCTTTTCCCCGTTCACACTCCAGGTCGTTTCCCCATCCGGTCCCATCACCTCGAACTGCTGCATCCCCGCCACCGGCACAATCGCCAGCGGTGGACTCACTTCGATCGGTTCCGTCCCCGTCTCCACTTCAAACTCCTCGGGTGCCGGTTGCGGTGGTACGTTTGAGAGCACTCGGCCGTCCAGGGTCCCGAACACATTTGTCAGAAACACGGGCACATCGCTCTTGATCAGAATGAATCCCCCCGCCTGATCGGCTGCCGTCGGGATCATCTCCGTCAGTGTGCGACTCAGTCTCTGACCCGGGGCCAGGGTGGTCCGAAAGCTCCCCAGTACCGTCCCATCCTGCTTGACTGCCACCACCTGGACATTCGCCACCAGCTTCCCACCGTTCAAGATCGCCACTCCCGTGAAGAAGTTAAAGGTCGTCGCAATGTGGGAAAACACCGCCGAGCCGGTTCCCGAGGCCACGCTGGCTACCGAGGCAATCGATCCCAGGGCCGGTATCGAGTAGCTGATCGCTCCATGAATCGCTTCCGAGGTCGATTCCACTCGCAGCCATCCATCCAGGGTCGACTTCCCCGCAAAGCCGAACATCTCCTCCAGATCCTCACGCAGGACCCGCGTCACCGGATTCGTCTGCACATCCCCCGCTCCAAACGGAACTCCATCCGGCTGATAAGCCGTGACCGTCAAGATCACCGGCCCTTCTTCGGCCAGACTCACCACCGTCAACTCCGTCTCGAATAGTCCCAGTACGGCCAGTTGCGGAAAAAACAGTCCGTTGAGTAACTCTGTTGCGGGACGTGCGTTGAGTCCCAGTAGATCGCTCCCCGGCTGCACGAACCCAAACCCGGCCAGTTCCTGGTCCGATTCCACCACCACATAGACCGGATCATCCATCAGCACTCCGGCCGGGGCCGCCTGCTCGGAAAAGAACTCCTCCACATCCAGGCGCGCTGCTCCCCGCGGCGCCAGGTTTACGATTCTCGACGCCGAATCCTCATTCGACACCAGTTTCACCTCGGCCGTGACTGCCTGACCGGTCGGGTTGATCAGGTTCAGTTCAGTTCTCTCCCCTTCGCCCACCCGAACGTCACTGAAGACCAGCCGGGAAGAAAGCGGCGGAAGATCGGCTCCATCCAGAAAGCTGGAGGTCGTATCCAGGAACAAGAAGAATCCCGTCAGGTCGTCCGTCTCACTGACCGCCTGAAACCAGGCGGCTTCCCCCAGTTCTGGTCCCGATCCAAACAGAGAGACGGTGATGGTTCCACTCTGAGTGCCGGCTTTGACCTCGAGCTGCACCGGGTTTCAATCCCCTGTCCCTGCAGCAACCCACCGCCGGAGAGGTAGGCTGTCACCTCGACCTGGGCATCTTCTTCACCCAGGTTCACGATCGCCACTCCCGTGATCGTGTCCTTCTGAAACGTCAAAAAGGGAAAGTTCAGTATGCTGCGGGCCTGAAAGAGGTGGACCCGGAAAACTGGACCATTTGCTAAGGTGGCTCCGACCTGAATCAGAAAGGATGAGGAGTCATGGAAAAACGAAGGAATTTTTCAGCTCAGTTTAAAGCGAAGGTGGCACTGGAAGCGCTGCGAGGCGAGCACACCCTGAGCGAGCTGGCGGCTCGCTACGAGATCCACCCGAATATGATCACGAATTGGAAAAAGCGGGCCCGAGAGGGCCTGGTCGATGTGTTCGCGGGCAAAGTTGAGAAGCGTCAGAGAGGAAGCGAGGCGAAGACCAAAGAGCAGTACGCCAAGATCGGCGAACTGACGGTGGAAAAGGATTTTTTGTCCAAAGTGCTCGATCGCTGAGTGTCAAGGCCAGAAAGGCCGCGATCGAGCCGGAGCACCCGAGACTGAGCATGCGCAGACAATGCAGGCTGATGAGTCTGAACCGCTCGACTTTGTACTATGAGCCCAAAGGTGAGAGCGAAGAAAACCTGCAACTGATGAGACGACTGGACGAGCAGTTCTTAGAGACTCCCTACTACGGATCCCGGCAGATGGTCTATCACTTGAAACGGCAAGGCTACCAGGTGGGCCGCAAACGGGTTCGTCGCCTGATGGACAAAATGGGCCTGGCGGTCATCTATCCAAAGCCGCGGACCTCACAGCCGCACCCGGAGAATCGAGTGTATCCGTATCTTCTTCGAGGCTTGGCGGTCAGCCGGCCCGATCAGGTGTGGTGTGCGGATGTCACCTACATCCCGATGCGTCGAGGTTTTTTGTACCTGGTGGCGATCATGGACTGGTACAGCCGCCGGGTTCTGTCCTGGAGGCTGTCGAACACGCTGGAGCCGTTCTCTTGTTGCGAGGCACTCGAGGAGGCGCTCAACAGGTACGATCCCCCGGAGATCTTCAATACCGACCAGGGGAGTCAGTTCACCAGTGCGGAGTTCACGGGACTACTCAAAGAGGCCGGGGTGCGTATCTCGATGGACGGCCGGGGCCGCTGGATGGACAACATCTTCATCGAGCGGCTGTGGCGTTCACTCAAGTACGAATGCGTTTATCTGAACGCTTTCGAAACCGGGTCGGAGGCCCGCCGAGGGATCGGCCACTGGATCAATCTATACAACAGCCAGAGACCTCACTCGGCACACAACGGAGCGACGCCCGAAGAGGTGTACACTGGCTTGGACAAAAATTCTGAGAGGGGCCTCGCCCTCGGGCTCATCCCCTCTCAGAATTTCCCTGACTGGCGGCAACAAGAACTACGGAGTCCACCTTAGAAATGCCGCCGAGTGGTCCAGCCAATGGCGTCCACCTCTGAAGGACCCCGCCTGCCAGCGGGAAAAGAGTTAGGAAACAGAGAAAGCCGCGCACTAAATCCTTCATTCGGAACACCTAGCCTCCTTCTAAGACCGATGGCTCAAGCCTACTCCAGAGTAGTGTGTGGAAGCGAAAGTTGAAAGTTGAAAGTCGCAATGTTGTTTGCAGGTCTCCAAGAGACCACAGAACCGCGGACGGCCGCGGCGGGAGTGGTGTAGGAGGACCCTCCGTGATCCGATCAGATCGCTCGGCACACCAGATGGCGTGCCCTACCAAACACCCCACGTCCCGGATTGCGAACCTTGGAACGTTGGAACGTTGGAACATTGGAACGTCTCAGTACACCAGCGTCTTGCGGTGCTGCACTTTGATCTTCTCTCGGGCCACTTCGAGCTGAACCGGGCGGGTGCACCGGCGGGAACCCGGCTGTACGTAGAAACCGACCGTGTAGCTGTTGGTGAGGGTCGACATCAGGTCGTTCATGAACTCTTCGGGGAACACATACTCGGCCGAGAGGTAAACCTTCCCTCCCGTCTCGGAAACCAGCTTTCTGAAGTAATAGGGATTAAAGCGCGCGGCGCTGCTGGAGGCGGGGGATGTGCCCCTCGGTCCGAATGAAACGACATAAAGGTCAATGTCGCTGATCCTCAACATGTCGCGATATTCGTCCAGGTTTTTCAGCGACTCGCGGTCGGCCGTTGCCGTGACGAGCAGGAGAACTTTCCGCTTTTCCGGGCGTGCCTTCAAGATGTCCACTCCGCGACCCAGAAATCGCCCCACCGGAATGCGCTCCAGATCCAGGCCCTGAGGCCGGGGCTTCATGTCGTGGATCGCCTGGATCAGCTCCCAATCCTGATTCGTGAAGCTGTGGACCGTCTCGAGTTCCTGGTAAAACTGGCCGATCCACACCTCGCCCAGTTCGGCAATAGCAGGAATGGTTTCGTCGACCAGGAAGTAGCGCACAATGTCGACGATGTTGACTTCTCCGTACTGCGGCCGGCTCACGTTGTAGCGAGCTGTACGAGGGATGTTCTCGATCAAAATGGCAAAGGCGGTGTCGACGTTCTGGTACCCGAAGTAGCGAATCTCCACCGGCTCCTCGTCGAGGTAAAGCTTGACTTCTTCCCGCTTCAGATCGCGTACATAGATCCCGTTTTTCTGTTTCACCGAAAAGTTGAGGAAGCGGGCCTGCCGGTCACTAGCCAGCAGCTGCAAGGAGATGCCCGCCAGATACGACACAAGTAGGATCAGCGAAAGCCGTTTCACGGTCCCATTATACCGGGCCCGGCCAGGGCTCTAGCCCGGATTATGCAAGAACCGTAATCGGGTATTGAAAAAGACTTGAGAAGTGGCCCAAATCGGAAGCGGGCACGTGTGACCGGTGGATTTGCGAAGAATATCGGTTGGCGAGGGGGTTGAAATGCTTGGGGGAGTGAATTTCAGACAGATCTGGGCCTCGATGTGTGTAGGAAGCGGTTTTTTGGGGAGCTGGGAGAGGCTAGCTGGAGTTGAGGCGACTCAAGACGAGGTGGAAGAGGGGTTGTTCGGGAAAGGCTGAGGAAAGATGGACCCAGATGCGTCGAGTGGTTTGTCGGATCCGGGCCCCAATCTTGAGGACCCGACGACGTAAGGTTTCGATTTCGAGCTTGTGCCAGGGGGTTCCGTGCAGATAGTCGCGCAGGCGCACGAACATCTGGTAAGCCAGTGCATGCAGGAGGAGTCGAAACTGGTTGGCCAGAAATCGATGACAGCTGAGTCGGTCCATGCTCAGATGATTCTTAAAGGCCTTGATGAAGTTCTCGGTCTGCCCTCGGTTTGTGTAGTGGTCATAAAGTGATTGGGAGCAGAGATCGTCCCGGTTGGTGACTACAAAGCGACGGTTGATCCCACGCTGATCGACCTCCACTTTGACAATGACGCGACGGGATCGATCCCAGCTGTGGGCTCGATAAAGAAACTCGTCAAACTGACGCTGTTTTTCCTCCAGCTCAACGAACCTCAGCCGAGTCGAATCCAGCAGCGGCTCGACCACTCGCTGCAGGCGAGGGTTTCGACTTAACCCAATGACATATTGGAGTTTATTCTCTTCACCTTCACAGAACTCGTAGAGCCGAGGCGTGGCAAAGCCGCTGTCGGCCCGAATCTCAATCTCGACATCCGTCCCCACTCCTTGTCGGATGGCCTCCACGACGCGCTTCAAAACGGGCACGATGTGAGAGGCAGCCCCCTTGTTGCCAGGTCTCAACATGGCACACACCAGGTCTCCCGTGGCGGCATCGAAGATCAGCAAAGGATGCAGAATGTGGTTTCGGTAATACCCGTGGTAGAAGGAGAACTCCTGTTGGCCGTGAGTGTGGTCATCGGTACTGTCCAGATCCAGGATGATCTTGCTGGGGCGTCTCTTCTTCAGGGAGCGCACATAACGGCCTAGCAGCCACCGGCTCAGACGCATCAGATCCTTCTTGGTGACGGAGTTCTCCAAACGGGAGAAAGTCGGCTGGGTGGCCAAGTCGGGATCGCTCTCGGGCAACTGATCACAGACTGTCTTGAGCATCGGATCCGAGCGCAGCGTATCGGCGTCGTTACAGTCTTCGTAGCCGGCCACGATCTGCAAGACTCGTTGTCGGATCAACTTCAACAGGTCATGACGAATGTAGCGTTGGTCTCGACTTTCCGAAATACAGGAACTGAAGCCCTCGCACAATCGATGTTGACGATCCAGCGATCCAAACAACAACCATCCTGCGTCGGAAGTGAGGCTCCCCCCATCAAAACGAGCCGTGATGTTTCTGTGGCTATGAAATGGCAGGGTATTCTGGCAGACTGTTTTTGACATTGCCGTAGCTCCTGTTTAGGGTCTTTGTTTCTCTAAACCCTTTTATATCAGAGAGCTACGGCCTTTTTTCTGGGCCCAAATCTCACTTGAATTTAGATCTCCTGCATAATCCGGGCTAGGGATGTTGGAGGGGGCTCCCACTCTCGGCTTCTCCGACAAAGAGACGGGCCGGAGGCCGCCTCTCACTTCTCAGACGAGTTTTCTTCCCGGGAATGGGCGAGGCTTTCCAGTCGAGCCTGGACTTCCTGCTGGCGCCTGTGTATGAAAACGAGAAAGACAAACAGGAGCGTCCAGATCACAGTGTAGGCCGCAAAAAGGTAGCTCATTTTCCCTCCAACTCGAGATGAGCGTAGACTAGTTCCTCAGTCACGTGCTTCTGAAGGCGGGTTCCCATGCGGAGCAAGATCAATACAGCGGTCAGAAGAAGGAAAGCGAGTATTGCGACCAACCAGGCGTGCTGCATACGTGGATCGAGCTTGATCTCACTGGGAGTAATCACAATGGGGTGGAAAGTATCCCACAGGTGTATCGACAGGTAGACGATCGGTACGTCCAGGAAACCGATGATGCCAAAGACCGAACAGATTGCAGACTTGCGGTGTCCTTCAGGCAGGGCGGAACGAAGGATCAGGTAGGCCACGAACATCATGAGAAGAATCATTTCGGTCAGAACCCGAGGATCATCCCATTTGAGCCACAGAAAATAGTCCCCCACGTTCCACGCCGGTCTCGACCATATGGGTCCCGTAGTCAGCACGATTACCGTCAGAAAGACTCCCACTTCCACCGCAGACGCCGCCATCGTGTCCCAGAACCGGTTGCGGGTGGCCAGGTAGGCAATTCCTCCCACGAAGACGACAGCGAAGGCCACAAACGAGATCATGGCCGCGCTGACGTGGAAGTAGAAGATGCGCTGGACTTCTTTCATGATCTGTTCAGTCGGCGCGTAAAGGAAAGCCCCGTAAATCGCCGCCACCATGAAGATATAGAGCGGGATGAGCAGTGCGCGGCTGAAGCGAATGCAGGTGGTCGCCTGTTGCAGCTCGAATCCCACTTGAAGACTATTCTGCGACGACATATTCAAACAGGAGAAAGCCAGCCGACAAGAAGAGAACATCAAATCCTGCCAGTATTCGCATCCAGTGACCAAAGGCCTCCAGCCCGGTGGCAGCCAAAAGTTCCTGGGTAGCGCTGACAGCGGCGAGAATTATAGGGATGATGATCGGAAAAAGCAAAACGGGAAGCAGGACGTCCTGGGTTCTCAGTGTGGTCACCATGGCAGCGAAGAGGGTTCCCACTGCCGCAAAACCGACCGTTGCCAGGAAAAGCATGGGAAGCAGCAACCAGGAGCTTCCCGTGAGAGGTGGATTAAAGAGCACCACAAAGATCAACACGATGAACACATCAATCGCCATCAGGAAGATCAAATTGGCGAGAGTCTTCCCCAGGAACAGCACGCCTCGATCGACCGGAGCCAGGAGCAGAGCCTGCAGGGTTCCTTGCTCCTGTTCGATCTGAAAGGAACGGTTGAGCTGGATGACGCCCGGGAACAGGAGAGCCACCCACAGGATTCCGGGGAGAGATTCTCGAGTCGCCTGGCTGCCCGGCTCGAAGGCGAAATTGAACACGACCAGGATGAGGACGGCAAAGAACATGGTGGTCAGGAAAGAGTGCAGCGACCTCGACGTTAGCTTCAGATCTTTGAGAGCCAGGCCCCAGACCAGGTCCAGTGAATTCATTTCACCTCTACCGACTTGCCGCCCACGGATTCGAAATAACGGTGCTCCAGATCCTCGAAAGCCAGGGATTCCTTCCCCTGCTCGGAAGCGATCCGGCCCCGATTGAGAATCAGGAACCGGGAGGCCAGCTGATAGCCCTCGCGGAGGTTGTGAGTCGCCATCAGCACGGTTCGATGTTTCGAGCTGATCTCCCCCAGCACCTCAGCGAAGGTCTGGCTGCCGTGCTGGTCCAGACCGGTAAAGGGTTCGTCCAACAGCAGCAGGGCGGGTTCATGGAGCAGGGCTCTGGCCAGCGTGAGCCTCTGTCGCATCCCCCGAGAGTAGGCCCCGGAAGGCAGGTCAATAAAAGATCGAAGGCCCATGCGCTCGCTGAGTTTCTCCGTGACCCGCATACTCTCCCCGAGACCATAGAGCCGGGCATAAAAGAGCAGGTTCTCCCGGCCGGTCAGCTGGTCGTAAAGCATCGTCTGGTGTGAGACGAGGCCGATCATCCTCCGATCCCAGGCACCGCTGCCCCAGCGGACCTCCCCGCGTGTCGGCTTCATGAGAGTTGAGATGATCTTCAGGAGAGTGCTCTTGCCGGCACCGTTGGGCCCAAAAACACAACAGAAGTCTCCCTCACAGAGAGTCAGGTTGACTTCTCTCAATGCTGTGATCGGTCCGTATCGATGGGTGACACCTTGCAGTTGGAGCAGGGGCGGTGGTGTCAACATTCAGGAGGTTTTCTTGGAAGCTCGTTTCTTGTTCAGACGATCGACCTCGTCGAAAGCCTCAATCGCCCGCTCCTCGAATTCGACTCTCAAAAGCTGATAGTCGTCTTCCGAGAGCTTGCCCATATGGTAGTCCATCTCAATGTCTTTCAAGGTGGTGAAGACCTCGTTCTTGGCGCGGACTGCCTTCTCCCGGCGGGTCAGCTTTCTTTCCTTTTTCTGTTCTTGTTGGACATCCATGAGAAACGGATGGGCGACATAGAGAATCACCAGGATGAACAGGACAGGAGCGACATAAGGCCACATATTAAAACCGCCTTCAGTCCAGATCAGCGAGTTCTCTTTTGATTCTCTCCTGCACTCGCGGGTCGACCGTCCTCTCCACCTGCGATCCGGACGAAACCTGAACACCCCCCCCTCGCAAACGCCGGTAGGTGGCAACGACTACTCCCGCACCCAGACCCAGCACAACGAAGGGAAGGATCCAGCCGAGGAGATTGAAACCCTCCGCTCTGGGGGCCGCCAGCACCTGAGCACCAAACTGAGCTACGTAGAAGTCGTAGATTTCCTCATCCGATTCGCCCCCTTCCAACTTTCCTCGGACTTCACGGTTCATTTCTCCAGCTCTTCCGCAGGAACAGGCACTGACCACCGTGGGGGGACATCCACAGGTGCAGACAATGTTGTCGGTGACCCGCAGAACATCTTCCCATTCGACCTCGCCGAGCAGCACCGGGGAAGCCAGCAAGGCTACCGCTGTGCAGAGGATCGGGGCAAAAACCGGGCTAGGCTGCTTCATCCCGAATTTCCCCGGCAGCCGGCCGCTTCAGGACACGGGCAACTGCCTTTCTCTGGTTCGGAATCAGCACGAAAAGCCCGCCCAGAACCATCACCGCCACCCCGATCCAGATCAGCATCACCAGGGGTTTCACGAACACATGAAAGGTAGCGGTCTCCTCATCCCAGGTAGAAAGTGCGACGTAAAGGTCGTCCCTGGGCGTGGAGCGGATGGCGACTTCCGTTTGCGGCTGATCCTGGTTCGTATGGTGGATGTGCTTTTCGGGCCTGAGCCCGCCCAGAATGTTTCCCTCAGCCGAGACATCCAGGCGAGCCGAAAAAACGTCCTTTTCCGGATCCCTCCGGTCCGACATCCCCTTGTAGACCATGGTGTATCGGCCCAGGGAAAAGCTCTCTCCCTCTCGAACTGTAAAGAACTGATCCAGGTCGAAGAAGGAACTGGCTGTAATCCCCACGAACACGAGCACGATTCCGCCATGAATGACAAAGCCTCCATAGCGCCGCTTGTTCATAACGGTCAAATCCACCAGAGCCGGGATAAAGGAGCTGGGGCGAATGGCCTGCCGCGCTCTGGCTCCTTTATAAAACTCAAAGAAGATGGTCATCGCGACAAAGCCGGCTGAGGAAAACAGAATCAGCGGAAGCGCAGCTCGAATTCCGAGGCCCAGGCAGACCAGGCCGGCGACCACGCCTCCGACAATGGGATACACGAAGTTGCGCTGGAAATTCTTCGAAGAAGCCTTCCGCCAGGCGATCAGGGGACAGATCCCCGTCAGGATGAGGAGAGCCAGCCACAACGGGGCCGTGACCTTATTGAAGAAGGGAGCCCCGACCGTGATTTTTTCACCCGTAACCCACTCGGATAGGACCGGAAACACGCTGCCCCAGAAAACGGCGAAGCAGATGGAGACAAACAGCCAGTTGTTCAGGAGAAAAGTGAATTCCCGAGAGAGAAACGACTGCATTTTCTTGCCACTTTGCATCTCCCCGGATCGATAGAAAATCATGAACATGCCGAAAAGGCTCGAGATGGCCAGGAAGACCACAAAGAAGGGGCCGATGTTCGAGAGAGCAAAGGAGTGAACCGACTCGATGACCCCGCTCCTGGTCAAAAACGTACCGAAGATGGTCAGTTCGAAAGCCAGCAGGATGAGCACGAAGTTCCAGGCCTTCAGCATTCCCTTCTTCTCGGTGATCATGATCGAGTGCAGGAAGGCGGTTGCCACCAGCCAGGGCATGAAGGAAGCGTTTTCCACCGGATCCCAGGCCCAGTAGCCGCCCCAGCCAAGCTCCTCGTAAGCCCACATCCCTCCCAGGGCAATCCCAAAAGTCAAAAAACACCACCCAATGAGGCCCCACTTGCGAGTGGAGGCGACCCAGGTTGTGTTCAGTTCCCCGCTCAGCAGCGCTCCCATGGCAATCGCGAAGGGGATGTTCAGGCAGATGAACCCGAGATAAAGCGCCGGGGGATGGATGACCATGTAGGAGTTCTGGAGCAGGGGGTTGAGCCCGACACCGTCTGCAACAATCCGGGGCGCCAGCTGGAAGGGAGTGGCGGCAAAGTTGAGCAGAATCAGGAAAAAAAGTGAGCTACCCAGCAACACTCCATTTGCATAGGGAACGAGTGCCCGGTTTCGCTTCCGATTCTGGAGGACAAAAATGGAACTGAACAAGGCCAGAATCAGGGACCAGAAGAGCAGACTCCCGCTCTGCTGACCCCACAGGGAAGTAAACTTGTAAAGAGCCGGCTGGTTGCGCGAGCTGACCATGGCGACGTACCGAACCTGGAACTGATCCTGGAAAATCAAGACCCACAGACAGGTGGCGGCCACCAGACAGAGAACAAAGTTGGCTATGACTGCGTGCTCCGAGCTGCGAATGAACGGAAGCTGTTTCCGGTAACCACCCCAGAAGGCAGCCACAAAGCCATAGGCACAAAGAATAAGTGCGGCGACGAGACAGTAACGACCCAGTTCAATCATTGCGCTTGGTACTACTCAGTCAGTGCTGCTGGCGTCTACAGGTCGGTCAATTTGGTCCTGTTGCTCGTACTTGGAGGGACATTTCGCGAGCAGCACGTTGGCGTGAAAGACCTGCTCGTCCGGATCATATCGCCCCTCCACAACCACTTCCGCTCGCTCCTGAAAGGTGTCCGGAATATCTCCCTGGTAGGTCACGGGAATGCTCAGGGTGCTGGCCTGATCGTAGACCAGAAATTCCACTCTGGACTGGTTGCGATGAAGGTTGATGCTGCCCGGCTTCACCTGACCGGTCAATCGCACGCCCCGTTTCTCCAGTCGGGTGGATTTCTCCAGAAGTTGAGGAATGTCATAGTAGGTCACCATCGAATCGCTCATTCCGGTGTACATCAGAAAGCCGATGGAGCCCAGAATCAAGGCTCCCGCAATCAAGAACTTGGGCTGTGTCATTTATCTCTCTCCATTTCTCAAATCCTGATCAGAGAGCTCGGATCCCTGGGGGTCGCTCTCGCTATTCTATCAAGCAATTCAGGAGCCAAGAAAGGCCAGCACACCGGATTCGGACCGCATGGTCCCGAGTTGTTCGTTTTCTGTTCATAGAAAAGTCCGCAAATTTCCTTCCAAGAGCGTTATTGAGAAAGGGCACCAGCCCCTTCACATGGCACGTTCGTCCTGCCGCGAGTTCTTAGAAGCCGGCGACGTAAACGAAGGTCAGCAAGGCCAGAAACTCAATAAAGGCCAGACCCAGGATGATAAAAAACCGAATCGTATCGGTGGAGCCGGGATTCCGCGAGACCCCCTCACATCCCCCTCGCAAGGCGATCGATTGAGCAATTCCACAGCCGGCCGCGGCGAGCCCCATACCAATGGCCGTCAAATCGAGCACACCTCCAGCCGAGGTTCCTCCTTCTTGAGCAAAGACGGGCCCGACAAAGACGGTTAAGAACACCAGCATGAACACCAAGAACACAAGCATCTTCATTTTGGAAACTCTCCTATATCCTCTCTAGAAAACAGGTGTTTGACATTGGCATGTTGCCCTAGTGCACTGTCCGGATGTCCTCAATGGTGTGACTGCTCCACGGCACTGCCGACATAGACCATCGTGAGCACAATAAAGATAAAGGCCTGAACCGTACTGGCAAAGAGAGCCAGCATCATGACCGGAAGAGCTATGAGAAAGGGAAATATCCCGTTCAGACTCCCGATGATCAGCTCCTCAGCAAAGATATTCCCAAACAGGCGAACCGACAGCGAAAACGGTCTCGCCATATGGCTGATGATCTCGATCACGAACAGGAGCGGGGCGAGCACCAGTGAAGGGCCGGCAAAGTGCGCCATGTACTTCGCGAACCCGTGCGTTTTCAAACCGTGAAAGTTGTAGTACACGAACACGATGATGGCACAGCCGGCAGTCACGTTGATGTTACTCGTCGGTGACATGAAACCCGGAAACAACCCCAGAAGATTACAGGTCAGAATGAACAGAAAGAGCGAGCCGATAATAGGGAAAAAGGCCTTGTGGCGGGCGCCAATGAGATTCTTCATGAAGTCCAGAATGGCTTCAAAGGTCAATTCCAGGCCCTGCTGTACGACTCCCGGGTCGTCGACGCTCAGCCGACTCCTCATCCAGATTGCAAACACCGTGAGGCCCAGGCTGACAAGAATGATCATGACCAGGTGGGGAGGCAGGACAGCGTGACCCGGCTGGTAGTCGATCCACTCTCCCAGCTGCGGGACAGAAGGCATCACCCGTTCCGCGATCGGGTTCGCAATGTATTCGTTGAAGATGGTGGAAACAAAAAACTCTTCGTGCATGACTCAGTGACTTCGCTTCAACTGTTCGATGAGCTGAATAAGGGCTTCCAGCATGCCTGCAAGTACGAAGATCGAGAGCCCGACGATTCCCCCCAGGAGGCTCAAAAAAGAAAAATGGATCATAGCAAACAAAGTGCCCAAAATCAATAACAGCCGGAGCAGGTATTTGAGCATTGCCTGCTTGCGTCCCGCGGGGGTCGGAGTCCCCAGCATGGTATCAATTCCAGCCACCATCCAGCGGTGATTGAGCAGGGCCAGCAACCCTCCGATCAGGATCGAGAGGGCAGTGCCCGGGCCCTGGTAGAAAAACCCGATCAGCACCAGAACAATGAGAATCCATACTGTGTTGGCTTGCACTCGTTTCAGGCCCGGATCATTCATGAGTCTTCGAAAACCATTTATGAATGATCCGGATCAAGGCTTCTGAAGGAGTCTGAACACCTGGAAAAGTCCCGCGCCCGAACCCAGCAATATGCCGACCAGCGCCAGTTTGGGTTCAGTTCTCCATCTTTCGTCGAACCAGTTACCGATGAAGTAGCCAACCAGCATGCAAGAGGGCAGGAGGAAGATGATTCCACTGTAGCGCGCTACCATTCGGGATACGCCGGGCTTTTTCATTTTCTTGCTGTCCCAGGATTCGGCCGCACTGGTCCTGCACGAGAATGTGTCCCAGGGTTAGTTGGCCTCCCCGGCGCTTCCGCACCGGGCTCTGACTGCCGCCAGTAGAACTGATCAGAGCCGCTGGCGGAAGCCAGCGGCAAGCATTCTGGCCTCTGTGATCCCATTCTTGCCACACCTTCCTACAGGAACGCGGCGGCGGCTTGGGCCAGGTCAATCAACGGCTGGGGATAGATTCCCGTCAAGACAGTCAGAAGCCCGGTCACCACCAGAGTGATGACGACACCCGCTGAAAAGGCCAACCGGGCCGGGACAGGGTCCTGCTCGAAGAACATCAGAACGACAATTCGGAGGTAGTAGAAAAGGGAGACAACGGCATTCAGGGCACCCACCACGGCGAGTACCACAAGCAAGGTGGCCTGAGGACCGGTACTGGCGAACGCAGCCTGGATCACCGCTCCAAACACAAAGTATTTGGCGATGAATCCACCCATCGGTGGAATCCCTGCCAGGGAAAGTAAAAAGAGCACCATCAGGACTGCAATAGCAGGCCGCTTCGCCAGCAGGCCGCGGAAGGACTCGATGTCCTCCCCCTGGATGTCCTCCCGCCGCAGGAGGATGAGAACGGCCCAGACCCCAAGATTCATAAATGTGTACACAAAGAGATACACAGCGGCTGCGGTGACACCATACTCGGTTCCCGCTACATACGCGGCTCCCGCTACCAACGCCATAAGGACATAGCCGGCATGGGAAATGCTGGAGTATGCAAGCAGTCGCTTCACGTTTTTCTGGGTCACTGCGGCGACGTTGCCCCATGTCATCGTGAGCATCGAGATCAGAGCCAGGATGACGACATAGGCCTCTCGAACATCGCCCAGTGCGACAAAACAAATCCGGAAAAATACGGCAAAGGCGGCTGCCTTGACACCAACGGATATGAACGCGGTGATGGCAGTTGGTGCTCCTTCATAGGCGTCGGGGGCCCACATGTGAAAGGGAGCGGCGGCAACTTTGAAACAGAGGCCGATAATGATCAAGAAGACAGCCAGGGCCACCAGGGGGCTCAACTCCTGGCGGGCCAGGGAGTTGCCGATGTCCACCAGGTTGGTGCTCCCGGTCATGCCGTAGAGGAGGGACATCCCATACAAAATGATGCCCGTGGAAAACGCCCCCAGCAGAAAGTACTTCATGGAAGCTTCGTTGGAGCGCCTGCTTCCCCTCAGAAAGCCCACCAGAATGTAAGTCGAGACCGACATCAACTCGAGCCCGACCAGGATCGTGATCAACTCGAGAGCGCCGGCCACGAACATCATTCCGGCAGTGGCAAAAAGAATCAGGGCATAGTACTCCCCGTGATGCTCGTCCTCGATCTCCAGGTAACGATAGGAAAGGAGCACCGAAAGGGCGGCAGTCGCGATGAAAAGAAAGTGAAAGTAGCGGGTGAAGTAGTCAAAGGAGATCATCCCGTTGAAGGCCGGTCCTGCCTCGCTCCCCCACCAGACGTCGAAGCCTGCAATGAGCAGGCCCAGCAGCGAATAGCGAATCGGCCAGCTGGTGGGGTTGGAGCGCAGGAGGGGGACTACGCAAAGGATGGCAAGTCCCCACAGGATCAAAACCAGCTGCGGCCGGATGATCACCGAGTTTTCTCTCAGATAGGAGAGAACCTCCTGCCCGGCCAAGAAATCCATGTTACTCCCTCGCCGCCCGCTGCTCGGTCACCGGCTCAAACTCCCCGGGGCGGACAATCTCGACGATTTCGTTGACCGGCTCGTGGAGATACTGCAGAAACGTCCGCGGATACAGCCCAATCCAGAAGGCCAGGATGATCAAGGGGATGAAGGTCGCCAGCTCTCTGAGACTTAAGTCCGTCAAGGACTGATTCTTAGGATTGTCGTTGCTGCCTAACATGACCCTCTGGTACAGCCACAGCATGTAGGCAGCCCCCAGCACAATTCCGGTGGCTCCGGCCACGGCCCAGCGCCAATTGATCGGATCGGCAAAGACTCCCTGCAGAATCATGAACTCTCCGATGAATCCGTTGAGTGTGGGCAGACCGATCGAAGACATGGTCATGATCAGAAATACCGTGGCATACACAGGCATGACGTGTGACAGTCCGCCATATTCCGAAATCAGCCGCGTGTGGCGCCTTTCGTAGACGACGCCCACGATCAGGAAGAGGGCTCCGGTAGAGATGCCGTGGTTGATCATCTGCAGAATCCCACCTTCCAGCGCCACGGGCGTCACGACGAACACGCCCAGCATGCAGAAACCCAGATGGCTGACCGAGGAATAGGCAACCAGCTTCTTCATGTCTTTCTGCATCATCGCCACCAGAGCTCCATAGATGATGCCGACCGCAGACAGGCCCAGCAGCCAGGGCAAGAGCTGCAGGGTCGCCTCGGGAAGAATCGGAAGACTGAAGCGGACAAAACCATAGGTGCCCATTTTCAGCAGAACTGCCGCCAGGATGACCGATCCCGCCGTGGGCGCTTCCACGTGTGCATCGGGGAGCCAGGTGTGAAAGGGGAACATGGGAACCTTGATGGCGAATCCCACGAAGAAGGTGATGAAAATCCACCACTGGAGGTCGATCGGCAGGTCGAGACTGCGCATGGCCAGCACATCAAAGGACCAGATCCCCGTCTGCTGATACTGGTAGAAATAGAGAGCCAGGATTCCGAGCAGGAGCAGGACCGATCCTGTCAGAGTGTAGAGAAAGAACTTGATCGCCGCGTAAAGTTTCCGGGGGCCGCCCCAGACTCCGATGATGAAGTACATCGGAACCAGCATGACTTCCCAGAACACGTAGAAAAGCACGAAATCGAGAGCCATGAACACGCCCAGCATCCCGGTCTGCAGAAGCAGGAAGTAGCAGTAGTATTCGCGCACCCGTTCGTTGATGGCGGTCCAGGAGGAGAGAATCGAAATGAAACCGAGCAGCGTCGTCAACAGAATGAGCAGCAGGCTGATCCCGTCAATCCCCAGGTAGAACTCAGCCCCGATCGCGTTGATCCATTCTTTGCGAACGACAAAGCGCATTCTGGTTTCTGCATCAATGAATTCGGGCCGATTGAACAGGGTGATCAGGGGAAGGGAGATCAGGAAACCGAAGAAAGCGACCCCATTGGCGACCCATCTGACCTTCTCGTCGCTCCCCTTCCCCCTCGGGATGAGCAAGATAATGGGGATCCCGAGCAGGGGAAAAAGGCAGACCAGCACCAGTATGTTCCGCATCAAGAAATCCATCACTTACACTCCCGCTAGATACAGTGTGATCACGGCAATCACCCCGAGCACAAAAAACAGCGCATAGCGCTGCATCAAGCCGGTCTGGAGCTTTCGGAAAGCAGCACTGAAAAACTCCACTATTTCGGCAATCAGGTTCACCATTCGATCCACCACCTCGAGGTCGAAGAGCCCGGAGACCCAGGCAGTCATCCGTGTAAGGGTTGCGGATCCGTTGACCAGACCGTCCACAATATGGTTGTCGAACCAGGTCAACACATTCCCCAGGTCTTTGGTCCGGTTCACGACCAGCGCATCGTAAGCTTCGTCGACGTAGTACTTGTTGTAGATCCAGCGGTGGACTGTGGCGAGGCCCCCTCGAGGCTCGGGGAGCTTGCGTCGGAGCAGGAACTGGACGGCCAGGTAGATTCCCGCCACCGCCACCGCCACGGACAGAATGGCCAGCCCGAACTCGAGTGACAAATGCGCCTCGTGCCCGTCTCCGTGGTAAGCATGCTTGAACGCCGGTTCCAGAAAATGCGCGAACACGTTGCTGCCAAATGCCGCCGTGATCCAGGCCGGGAGGCCGAGCAACCCGACCAGGGCCGAACCGCCGGCCAGGATCACCAGTGGAATGGTCATTGACCTGGGAGATTCGTGGACATGGCGCGCCGTCTCCTCGTCAAAGCGCTCTTCGCCAAAGAAGGTCAACAGCATAAGGCGCGTCATATAGAAGGCCGTCATTCCAGCCACCAGGACCCCGATCAGCCACATCAGATAGTTCTGGCTTTCGAAGACCTTCCAGAGGATCTCATCCTTGGAGAAAAAACCGGCCAGCGGAGGCACTCCGGCAATGGCAAGGGTTCCAACCGCCATGGTCCAGAAAGTAATGGGGATGCGTTTCCTGAGCCCTCCCATCCGGGTCATGTCCTGCTCGTGGTGCATGGCACGGATTACTGATCCGGATCCCAGGAAGAGCAGAGCCTTGAAGAAGGCGTGGGTAAACACATGAAAGATGGCTGCCACGACAGCTCCCACTCCCAGCGCCGCGAACATGTAGCCCAGCTGACTCACCGTCGAATAGGCCAGAACCCGCTTGATGTCACGCTGGAAAAGCCCCATCGAAGCCGCCAGGAGAGCCGTGAAAATCCCAACAGCAGCAACAATCGCCATGACGTCCGGCGCGCGACTGTAAATGGCCGTGGAGCGGGCCACCATGTAAACCCCTGCTGTCACCATCGTGGCCGCGTGGATCAGGGCGCTGACTGGAGTGGGGCCCTCCATCGCGTCTGGCAGCCACACATAAAGGGGGACCTGCGCACTCTTTCCACAGGCACCGATGAAGAGCAGCAGAGCGATCCAGCTGAGGACGCCCCAGGCCATCTCCGGTTCCGGAAACATGACGGCAACTTTTTCGAACAGATCCGTGAAATCGACGGTGCCGAAGAGGGAAAAGAGAAAGAAGATTCCCAGGAGAAAGCCGAAGTCACCAATCCGGTTGACAACGAAGGCTTTCTTGGCGGCATCACCCGCACTCTTCTTGTGACCGTAGTAGCCAATCAGTAAATAGGAACAGAGCCCCACACCCTCCCAGCCCACAAACAGGCCCAGATAGTTGTTGGAGAGGACGAGAGTCAGCATCATGAACATGAACAGGTTCAAGTGGGCAAAGAAACGCCAGAAACCGTCCTCTTCCCACATGTACCCGATGGAATAGACGTGGATCAGGAAGCCGATCCCCGTGACGAAGAGGAGAAAAATGGCGGAGAGAGGATCAAGCTGGTATCCCCAGCTCACCTGAAGTCCGACTGACTCGCCGGCAGCGGTCTGGATGACATTCCCCGGAATCCAGGTAAAGAGATCGGATTCGTAGACTCGATGCTCCGGGTCCATCCCTACCAGCTCGACGAAGCAGACGACCGAGACCAGAAAAGCCAGACCGACTACGCCGCACCCGATCCAGTAGACCAGGGGACGGGGCAAGCGCCGGCCGGTTCGATAGAGCCGCCACAGGCCAAGCAGGCCGATGGTCAGGAAGCCGGCCAGCGGGAGGGCTGGAATGATCCAGATATGAGAAAGCATGTTCAGATCACCACTTCATCTGATCAACCTCGTCGATGTTGATCGTCTCCTTATTTCTGAACAACGCGATAACGATTCCCAGACCGACCGCAGCCTCGGCGACGGCCACAGTGATCACGAATATGGCAAAGACCTGCCCGTCCAGAGCCTGCCACCGTTCTCCAAAGGCCACCAGATTGAGGTTGACTGCATTCAGCATCAGCTCGATCGACATGAAAATGACGATGATGTTGCGACGAGTCAGGACTCCGATCACTCCGATCGAGAAGACGATCGAGCTCAGCACCAGGTAATGAGTGGTTTCGATCATTGCTGCAAATCTTTCTTGGCCAGAACGACCGCGCCCACCATGGCCACCAGAAGCAGCACCGAAGCGATTTCAAAGGGAAGCAGATACTCGGTAAAGAGCGCTTTGCCCACTAGCTCTGTGTTCTGGGTACGGCCTTGAATCAGAATCACTTCTCGGGCGGGCGTCGCTTCGAAAACCTGGCCCCCCCGTACAATCAGGAAAGTCAGTTCAAGCGTTAGAACGACACCCAGAACGACCCCGGTTTTCCATTGACGACTCGTCTTACGTTCCCGTTCTGCCACCTCCACATTGACCAGGAGAATGACAAACAGAAAAAGGACCATGATTCCGCCGACGTAAACCAGGATCTGGACGGCTCCCACAAATTCGGCCCCCAACAGAAAAAAGAGACCGGCCATGGAGAGTAGTGCCGAGATCAGGTACACGGCACTTCTCACGGGATTGCGGGCCATCACCGTAAGGATTGCGAAGACAATCAGGACAGTAGCCAGGGAGTAAAACAGCAAGGCTTCTATAAGCGCCTGGTCTACCAATAGTTCTTCCCCTCTCCCGAGTCGGTTCGCTTCCAGCCCTTTTCCAGCCGGCTGCGATCCCACAACATGGTTCTCCGATCGTAGGTAGCCAGCTCAAAGTCCTGGGTCAGCTCAATCGCATTGGTTGGACAGACTTCCTGGCAGAGCCCGCAGAACAGACAGCGAGAGGTGTCAAAAGTGTAAGTGGTGAGAACTTTCTTCCTGCTTTCCGGATCGCGCTGGGCCCCGACGACGATCAGATCTTCGGGACAGATCAGAGCACACAGGTCGCAAGCGATACAGAGTGTCTCGCCTGTCTCGGGATCATTGTTCAAGCGCGGAGCGCCTTTGTAACGAGCTGCCAGCTTGGGCCGTTCGGTCGGATACTGTTCGGTGTAAACGGGTTTGTAGGTGTACTGAAGAGTCAACCACAGGCCCTTCAGAAGATCGATTAACAGGATTCTTTTCAGAAACTCCATGGGTTCCTTCCCATATAAGCCCGTGGTGGAAGTCCCACGGAATGTCTGAACTCACGCACCCTGTTCACATCCACAACCAGATCAGACAAGCCGACACCATGACATTGGCCAGGGCGAGGGGGAGGAAAATTTTCCACCCGTATTGCATCAACTGGTCAAAGCGGAAGCGAGGGAGAGTTCCCCGAATCCAGATAAATACATAGAGAATGATGAAAACCTTGACGCAGAACCACAAAACGGCCGGAACCAGGTCCAGAAAGCCCAGCCAGGCAACGTTGGGGAAAGGCCTCAACCATCCACCGAAAAAGAGGGTTACCGCCAGCGCCGCAACCGTGATCATGCTGGCATACTCTGCCAGAAAATAAAGCGAGAACCGAAATCCGCTGTACTCGGTGTGGAATCCCCCGACCAGTTCGGTTTCGGCCTCGGGAAGATCGAACGGTAGACGGTTCGTCTCGGCCAGGCCGCAGATAAAGAAGAGCACCGCGGCGACAGGCTGAAGGGCAAAATACCAGACTCCGGCTTCCTGCTGGTGCTCGACGATTTCGACTAGACTCAAGGAGCGAGCCACCAGCAGCACTCCGATGATGGAGAAACCCAGGGCCACTTCGTAGCTGACCATTTGCGCCGCCGAGCGCAGAGCTCCCAGGATCGGGTACTTGCTGTTGGAGGCCCAGCCACCCAGGATGACCCCCAGGATTCCGACGGAAGAGACCGACAGAATGAACAGCAGTCCAATATTCAGATCGGTAACGAAGCCTCCGCTGACGATGCTTTTCTGGACAACTCTCTGAACCGCCTGCGGCTCCAGGATCCATCCCAGGATCATGGTCAAGGGACCCTCCAGCATATCGGGCGGCCCGAAGGGAACCACGGCGAACACCAGGAATGCCGGTATCAGAGAGATGATGGGCCCAAGGGTAAAAATGAGGGCGTCCGATCGGCTGGGAATGATGTCTTCCTTGGCAACGAACTTGAGGCCGTCGGCGATTGGCTGGAGCAGCCCGTGCCAGCCCACCCGCATGGGGCCGAGTCGTACCTGGATGTGCGCAATCAGCTTGCGCTCGAGCAGAGTCAGGTAGGCAATCGCTCCCGAAAGAATCAAAACGACCACACCGATTTTGATCCCGGGGATGAGCAAATAGGTGAGCAGGGACTCCATCATCGATCAATCTCTCCCAGCACAATGTCGAGAGTTCCGATGATGGCAACTACATCGGCGACCAGATGCCCCCGAACCAGTCGACGCAGAGCCTGCAGACTGATAAAGGTCGGGGGGCGAATCCGGACACGGAAAGGCAGGGCCGAACCGTCACTGACGATGTAGTAGCCCAATTCACCGCGGGGGCCCTCTATGGCCGAGTAGAACTCGCCGACAGGAGGCTTGACTATCTTGGGCACCTTGCCGCGAACCGCGCCTTCGGGCAGATTGTCGAGCCCTTGGCGGATGATTCGACAGCTCTGACGCATTTCTGCCAGGCGGATCACATACCGATCATAGGTATCACCGTTCTCACCCAGGGGGACATCGAAGTCAAACTGCTCGTACCCCCCGTAGGGATGAGCTTTTCTCAAGTCATGATCCACGCCGGAGCCGCGAAGTGGTGGCCCGCTGAGACCATAGTTAATGGCCTCTTCCGCCGAGATGACACCGATACCCGTGGTCCGGTCGATCCAGATCCGGTTATTGGTCAGCAACTGCTCGTACTCGTTCACTTTGGTCGGGAAGTCGGCGATGAACTTTCTGGCCGCCGCCTCGAAACCGCCGGGCAGATCCTTCCATAGCCCGCCGATGCGGAAAGCGTGGGTGGTGAGCCGGGCCCCGAAAAGGGCCTCGAAGAGCTTAAGAATCTCCTCGCGCTCTCGAAAGCAGTAGAGAAAAACAGTCATGGCGCCGATATCAATAGCGTGAGTCGCCAGCCACAGAAGGTGACTGGCAATGCGATTGAATTCGGTCATGATGATCCGGATCTGACGGGCCCGCTCCGGAACCTCGATTCCCATGAGGGCCTCGACGCCCAGAACGTAGCCGTAAACATTGGAAACGGCCGCGATGTAATCGGTCCTGTCGTAGTAGGGGACACACTTGATGTAAGAACGGTTCTCGCTGATCTTTTCGACACCCCGGTGCAGGTAGCCGATAATGCACTCGCAGTCCTGAACTCTCTCCCCGTCCAGGTACAGCTTCACCCTCAAGACTCCGTGGGTGGAGGGATGCTGCGGCCCCATGTTGATTTCGAGTTCTTTGGTATCCAGGATGGTTTCGCGCAGCATACTAACTTACTTGCACTAGTCTGGGACCTTGCGGATTCTGAGATGTTTTTTGATCCAGGACTGATCCTGAAGCTTGATGTCGTAGTCTTTTCTCAAGGGGTACCCGTGCCAGTCTTCCGGCAGCAGGATGCGCCTCAGGTCGGGATGGCCGGCGAACTCAATGCCGAACATGTCGAACACCTCGCGTTCCATCCAGTCCGCCGATTTCCAGATCGGACTCACGGAGGGGGCTACCTCACCTTCTCCCAAACGTGACTTGACTCGGACCAGGAGCTGGCTGGAATGGCTGAACAGGTGATAGACGAGACACCAACGGTCTTCGTCTCCCAGGTAGTCGAGGGCGGTCAAGTCCACCAGATAATCAAACTCGCGATCCTCTTTCAAGAACACCATGGTCTCCAGAAGTCGCTTCCGATTGACCGTGTAGATGTTCTGTTTCAGGAAAGACTGGGCGGAGAGCAAGTCTTCTCCCACGTATTCTTTGAGAGCCTCGGCCAAATCATCTTCTTCCAGGTCTTCATAGACAGGTCCTTTTTTCCTGGGTGGTCGAGCGGGGCGCTTGAGCGGGGCCTGGCCTTTGGCAGGGGGCTGAGGTTTGTCGGTGGCGGCCTCGGCCGGAGGGGACTCCTCTGTGGATGACTCCCCGGCCGCCGGCTCGGAAGCCGGCGTTTCTTTTCCCTGGTTCTCATCCCCCGAATCGGGTGGCGTGGGCTTTTTTTCTTCGTCCATGACTGCCGAGTGCGGAAGTGTGACTCGCTTTCAGGGCTGAACCAAAGTGCGTCTGTCGTCGAGAATGCTCATCTGGTCGATCTTATCCTGCAGCTTCATCAGGCCATAGAGGAGCGCCTCAGGCCTGGGGGGGCAACCGGGAATGTAGACGTCCACCGGAATGACTTTGTCGACTCCCTGGAGCGTGGAATAGGTATCAAAGGGACCACCTACACTGGAGCAGGCTCCCATGGAAATGACCCATTTCGGGTCCGGCATCTGATCGTACAGACGCTGGATCACCTCGGCCATTTTCAGAGTGACGGTACCCGCAATGATGATCAGATCGGACTGGCGCGGAGAAGGACGAAAAATGCCTGCCCCGAAGCGGTCCATATCGAAGCGGGATGCACCCGTTGCCATCATCTCGATGGCGCAACAGGCCAGCCCGAAGGTCATCGGCCAGAGCGAAGATTTTCTGGCCCAGTTCACAACCGAATCCACGGTCGTGATAGCAATGTTCCTCTCGAAACTGCTTTCTGCTACGTCCACTCCAGGGCTCCCTTCTTCCACACGTAAAAATAGCCAACGATGAGGATTCCCAGGAAGATGAACATCTCGATCAGGCCGAAAAGAGCAAGTTCACCGTAGATGATCGCCCAGGGAAAGAGAAAGATCGTTTCCACGTCAAAGATCACGAAAAGGATGGCAATAATGTAATAGCGGACCGAAATTCGGCTTCTGGCATCGGTCTCAGGGTCGATGCCACATTCATAAGGACTCAGTTTGCTCGAGGATGGCCGGAAGGGACGAATCAACCTCCCCACGCCCAGACCCACGATGGGCAATGAAATCGCGATCACCAGAAAAATCAGAACCGGCAGGTAGGCTACTAACACACTTCTTTTTTATCTCTACTGCTCCCGTAATCGGGGGCGTATTCTAACAGACCTCCCGGCCACTTCCCACTCAGCTCAAGAAAGACGCTCATCGAAGTGCGCAATTGTCTGTTCGAGTCCTTCAGAAAGACTGACTTGCGGCTCCCAACCAAGTTGCTCTGCGGCCAGACTCACATCGGGCTTGCGCCTTGTCGGGTCATCTACCGGAAGGCCTGCAAAAACAATCTCTGATCCAGTTCCAACCATGTCCCGAACCGTTTCTGCCAGCTCGATTACGGAAATCTCAGTGGGGTTTCCGAGGTTCACCGGGTGGAAAAGATCGGGGGTTTCCATCAGAGCCAGGAGACCTGCGACCAGATCGGAGACATAGCAGAAGGAGCGGGTCTGGGAACCATCTCCGTAGACCGTGATCGGTTTTCCGCGGAGTGCCTGGACGATAAAGTTACTGACGACTCGCCCGTCCTCCACAGACATTCGAGGACCGTAGGTATTGAAAATCCTGGCGATCCGAATGTCGACCCCATTCTGCCGGTGGTAGTCCACCATCAGCGTTTCAGCAACCCGTTTTCCTTCATCGTAACAACTGCGTGGCCCAACCGGGTTCACGTGACCCCAGTAGTCTTCCGACTGAGGGTGGACATGGGGGTCCCCGTAGACCTCTGACGTGCTCGCCTGCAGAATCCGCGCTCCAACTCTCTTGGCAATCCCCAGGCAGTTGAGAGTTCCAATCACATTGGCCTTGACGGTCTTGACCGGATTTCGCTGGTAGTGAACGGGGGAGGCCGGGCAGGCCAGATTGTAGATCTGGTCAACCTCCAGGAGTATCGGCTGGACGATGTCATGTCGGATGAACTCGAAAGCAGGCCGCTGCAGGAAAGGCTCGATATTCCGCTTGGAGCTCGAGAACAGATTATCCAGGCACAGTACCCTGGTCCCGCGCTCCAGCAGAGAATCACAGAGATGACTGCCGATGAAGCCGGCGCCTCCCGTTACAAGTGCTCTCAAAATCCAGGTTCTCGTGAAATCGCCACGTTAGCAGCCCGTGGTGGAAGTCCCGCGACTTTCACCACCGACTTAATTGATGTAGCCAAGGCTCTTCAGCCGCTGCGATTGTTCGGGCGTCATTTTGAAATCAGTGAACTGCAGGTCCGCGTGGGTTTCCCACCACCGATCAATCTCCTCGCGCCAGGATATCCTATCAGCCTCAGGCGGCCTGTCGTTGATGAGGTTCACCAGTTCCCCGGGATCATCAGCGATGTTAAAAAGAGCATTCCGTTCCGGGTCCTCGAATTCGATGAACTTGTGATCCCCAAAGACCATGGTTCGGCGGATGGGAGTCTTCGAGAACAGCTTGACCGCCACGGAATAGCGTTTTCGCGGTTCGTTCTCCGGGAACTTGAAGAGATCGCCGCCCTGAAAGGAGGTGGGGAGGTAGGGAATCTCGAGAAGGGTGAGAAGGGTGGGAAGAACATCGATCGACATCGCCCTGGTCGCCAGCCTCTTGCCCTCGGGCAGGATCCGCGGCATCCGGAAAATCAGAGGAACCCGAACCACGTTTTCGTAGACATTCTGCCGGTGGCCGCGGTATTGGTGCTCGCCCAGGCTTTCGCCGTGGTCAGCCGTAAACAAGGTCAGCGTTTGGTCGGCCAGCCCCAGCCGGTCGAGATGATCGAGAACCTTACCCAGTTGGTAGTCGGCAAACTCGATTTCACTCAGATAGGCCGCCTCGTCCTCTCCAAACCGGTTCGGGCCGGGACTCTCGACAACTACCTGGGGCCGATCAAAGTTTTCGCGAAAACGGTAGGGCTCGTGAGGGTCAAAGAAATGAACCCACAGGAAAAAGGGGCGCTTTGATCTGCTCACCCTGTCCAGCCAATGGATCGCCAGCCTGGCGACCGCATCACCTCGCCTCTCACTTGGCAAATTGATCCTGTTGCCCGAGAACAGACGCATGAAAGCCTTGAAATAGCCCACGCCATCCTGGCTCTCGAATTCGTCGTCATAGTGGCCGAAGCCCTGGTTCAAATTGAACACCTTGATCAACGGAGCCGCCGCCACTACGGCTCCCGTCTTATAGCCCGAGCCGGACAGGATCTCAGCCAGCGTTACAGCCGGATCCTCCAGTTTCTGCCCGTTACTCAAGACGTTGTGCGTAATCGTGTACAGCCCCGTGAAGATCGAGGAGTGGTTGGGCAGCGTCTGCGGTGCCTGAGCGTAGACATTCTCGAAAAGAACCCCTTCCCGGGCAAGACGGTCGATGGAAGGCGTTCGAATTCCTTTGAAACCGTAGCAACCCAGTCGGTCCGCCCGCGTGGTGTCGAAAGTCACGACAAGGAGATTTGGCTTCTTGCCGACAGAGGGTTGTCCCCAGAGAGGCAATAATTGCGCAAGCAAGGCAAGAAATGCGGTAAAGGCGAGTCTCTTCTTCACGGTCTCACTTTACACGTTCCACGTTTCACGTTCCACGTTCCACGTTCCAGGTTCCACGTTTCCATCAACCTTCAACCTTCAACTTTCAACCAGTAACCAGTGACCAGTAACCAGTAACGATATAATCCCCCTGTCGTGTCGCAACCCGAAGAACTGTCTTACAAAGGAGTCGCTTATGGTGAGGCTCTCTCGGAGTCCGGGGAGTTTCACCTTCACAGCCCCTTCGAGACCTCACCCGACCAGAAAAGAGCCATTCCGGAACTCACGAAAGGGATCCGGGATGGACAACCCGACCAGGTCCTTCTGGGAGTGACCGGTTCTGGAAAGACTTTCACCATGGCCAAGGTGATCGAAGCCCTCCAGCGTCCGACCCTGATTCTCTGCCACAACAAGACCCTGGCGGCTCAACTCTATCAGGAGTTCAAGACTTTCTTCCCGGAGAACGCCGTCGAGTATTTCGTCAGTTATTACGACTACTACCAGCCCGAGGCCTACATTGCCTCGACTGACACCTACATCGAAAAAGAAGCACTCATCAACGAAGAGATCGATCGCCTGCGCCACTCAGCGACCCGTTCTCTCTTCGAGCGGCGTGACTGCATCATCGTCAGCAGCGTGAGCTGCATCTACGGTCTCGGATCGCCCGAGGCCTATTACGGTATGCTGTTGATGATCAATCGGGGCGCTCGAATCAGCCGCAGAGAAATCCTCAACAAACTCGTCGAGATCCAGTACGAAAGGCGGAACCACACACTGGAGCGCGGCACCTTTCGGGTGCGGGGTGATGTCATTGAGGTCGTACCCTCTTACGACGACTATGCCATCCGAATCGAGCTGTTCGGAAACGAAGTCGAGGGAATCTCTCAATTCGATCCTCTCACCGGAAAGCTTCTTCGAGAGCACGACCGGATTCCCATCTACCCGAAGTCTCATTACGTCATTCCCAAGGAGCGCTGGAACCTGGCGGTTGACAGCATCAAGGCGGAGCTGGAGGAGACCCGCCCCCGCTGGGAAGAGGAAGGCAAGCTGGTGGAGGCCCAGCGCGTGCATCAGCGCACCATGTTTGACCTGGAGATGATCAAGACCGTCGGCTACTGCCGTGGAATTGAGAACTACTCCCGGCACTTGACGGGCCGGCGACCCGGCGAGCCTCCCCCGACTCTGCTCGACTACTTTCCCGACGCTTCGCTGATGTTCATCGACGAGAGCCACGTCACAACACCTCAGGTTCGCGGGATGTACAAGGGAGATCGCTCCCGAAAACTGAACCTGATCGAATTCGGCTTCCGGCTCCCGTCGGCACTCGACAACCGGCCTCTCAACTTCGAGGAGTTCGAGGCTAGGATCCCTCAGACTGTCTATGTCTCAGCGACACCCGGACCCTACGAGCTCTCGAAAACGGGGGGCGCATTTGTCGAGCAAGTCATCAGACCCA
Organism: Acidobacteriota bacterium; assembly: GCA_965248635.1. Lineage (GTDB taxonomy): Bacteria > Acidobacteriota > UBA6911 > RPQK01 > CBDAPI01 > CBDAPI01. The sequence goes on from OZ252114.1 coordinate 4,794,362, forward strand.
CTGGACTGATGGACCCGATCATCGAGGTTCGGCCCGTCAAGGGGCAGGTGGACGATCTGCTGGGGGAGATTCGGCAGCGGGCTGCGAGCAAGGAGCGAGTCCTGGTAACGACTCTCACCAAACGGATGGCAGAAGAACTGACGGAGTACTATACGGAAGTGGGCGTGGCCGTTCGCTACCTCCACTCGGAAATCGACACTCTCGACCGGGTCAAAATCCTTCGCGATCTGAGACTGGGGAAATTCGACGTCCTGATCGGAGTCAACCTGCTGCGGGAGGGCCTTGATCTTCCCGAGGTTTCGCTGGTCGCAATTCTGGACGCCGACAAGGAGGGGTTTCTGCGCAGTGACACCTCGCTGATCCAGACGGTGGGCAGGGCTGCTCGAAACATCAACGGAATGGCAATCATGTACGCCGACCGGACGACCGGGTCTATGCACCGAGCCATCCGAGAGACGACCCGGCGCCGAGAGATCCAGCAGGCCTATAACAGGGAACACGACATTGCCCCGGAGTCGATCCTCAAGCCTGTCAATGCCTCGCTCCTGGAGATGGCGAAGATGGACTATCACGATGTCCTGATGGTTTCGGAAGAGGTGGCGGCTTTTCAGTCAGCTGCGGAAATTGAGGAAAAAATCGAAGAACTCCGCCACCAGATGACTCACGCTGCCAGCGAGTTTCGCTTTGAGGAGGCGGCCCGCTACAGGGATCGTGTCAGACACCTTCGCGAACTCCTGATGGAGATCGGCGAACACCAGCCAAACGCCGGCACCGGGGACGAGTCAAAATGAGCCGGGCTCTCGACAATCCAGTCCGACAGACCATCGAACCAGCCCATTCTCTAAGAGGTGAGGTTGTGCTTCCCGGGGACAAATCCATTTCCCATCGCACGGCCATACTGGCCGCTCTGGCCAGGGGACGGTCTGTGATTCGGAACTATTCCTCGAGTGAAGACTGCACCAGGACCCTGGAGTGTCTCCAGCAAATGGATGTCGAGATCCTTCGAAAGGCGGCGAGTGTAGAGATCCTGGGGCGCGGTGGGAGTGGCCTTCGGGAGCCTCGAGAGGCGCTCTATGCCGGTAATTCCGGGACTTCGATGCGGCTGCTGGCCGGAGTTCTTGCCGGCCTTCCCTTCAGAAGCCGCCTGGAGGGGGATGACTCGTTGAACAGCCGGCCGATGGCCCGAATCATCACTCCTCTGAGGCAGATGGGCGGCCGGGTTCAAGCTCGCCAGGACCGCTTTCCCCCGCTCGATCTGAGTGGCCGCTGTCTGGAGGGAATTGAATACGAGCTGCCGGTGGGCAGTGCTCAAGTCAAGTCCTGCGTCCTGCTGGCAGGCCTGCTGGCCCGAGGCCGGACGACCGTCGTGGAACCCGCCTCAACCCGAAACCACACCGAACTTCTGCTCCCTGCCTTCGGGGGTAGAATCAGAAAGACGGGCTTTAGAATCTCGGTGGAGGGAGGCCAGGACCTGGAGGCGGCAGAGATGGAAGTTCCGGGCGACATTTCTGCAGCGTCGTTTTTTCTGGTTGCCGCCAGCCTCCTACCCGACTCGCAAATCGAACTCCGGAGAGTCGGCTTGAATCCGACAAGAAATGCTCTTCTTCGCCTTCTGATCAAACACGGCGGCAAGATCGAAATCTCCAGCCCGGACGTCTCGGGAGGTGAGCCCGTAGGCGATCTGTGCGTTTCTTACTCTCCCCGGCTTGTGGAGAGCTTCCCGACTCGTATCGGCGGACCTCAAATCCCGCTCCTCATTGACGAGATACCGGTTCTCGCCATTCTGGGATCCCGACTAAAGTCGGGCTTCGAAGTAACCGATGCGACCGAATTGAGAGCCAAGGAATCTGACCGCATCCGGGCGATCGTCCATAACCTCCGTTCCCTGGGTGTAGCAGCGGAGGAGAGAAAGGATGGTTTTCAGATCCCGCCGGGACAGACTTTCCGGGGTGGAGAAGTGAGAACCTGGGGCGATCATCGGATTGCCATGGCCTTCGCCATTGCCGCACTGATTTCCGAGCAACCGGTGGTTTTGGATGACGCCCGCTGCTGCGGAGTCTCTTTCCCAGGGTTCTTTGAACAGCTGACAGCAGTGAACCCATGAGGCGAGAGCATGTTTTTCTGATCGGCTTCATGGGGTCGGGCAAAACCACCGTCGGGGCCCTGCTGGGACCTGCCCTTTCTCTCCCTTTCATTGATCTGGATGAACTGATCGTCAGTGCCGAAGGCAGGAGTATCACGTCTATCTTTGCTGCCGAGGGAGAGGCCAGTTTCCGCAAAGTAGAGGCGCGAGTGCTCGGGGAAGTACTGGATTCACCCCCCGCGGTATTGTCTCTGGGAGGAGGAGCCTTCCTGCCACTCGAGAACCGACGCAGGATCCGGGAAAGAGGCACCTCCATCTGGCTGGCGGTCTCTCTTGATGAGGCGCTGGAGCGTTGTCGCAGAGAGCAGGGTCGGCCTCTGGCTCTCGACCAATTGGAGTTCTCGAAGCTTTACGAGCAAAGGCAGCCGATCTACCAGGAGTGTGACGTCAAGGTCGAAACTGACCGGAAATCAGCTCCCACCATCTGTCGGGAAATCATGATGCGCCTGGAGGAAAAGGAAAATGCCCTGGATTGTCACGATCGAATACGAAAAAGCTACGGGTGACCTGCTGTGTGAATACGATGCAGGACTGCGGCGGGCGGGAAAGATCTATAACATCGTGAAAATCTCCAGCCTCACCCCCAGCCTTCTCCGCACCTCGATGAGATTCTACTGGGCCTTGATGCATGAAGGCGGAGAACTCAGCCGCACTCAACGGGAAATGATCGCAGTCGTGGTTTCCAGGGCGAATGACTGCTTTTACTGAATCGAAGCTCATGGGGAGGATCTCCATAACACAGGTGTGGAGCTGGATCAGGTCGAGAAGATCAAAGCTGATTACCGAGTCGCCGGACTCTCCGCGACGGACACTGCGGTTCTGGATTTCGCGGTCAAGTTGACTCTCCACCCTTCGAGAATGGAGACATCTGACCTGGACGTGCTGAGGAAGGAAGGCTTCTCGGACGTAGCGCTTCTTGAGATCGTTCACATCACCGGCTATTTCAACTACATCAATCGCGTAGCGGATGCCCTGGGAGTGGATCCCGAGCGGGAAGGGGGGGACCTTCAACCTTCAACCAAGTAACCAGAATCAATACACGATCAGTAGTATCGCTAAGGTCTGCTATCATGCTGACAGCTTTATTGATCATTTTTGCCAGTGGGTTGGTGTGTGAAAGTTCTTCAGCGATTGGGGCCCAACCTCATTCCCCTGCTTTCTCTCTGCGCGATTTGCTTCGCCGCAGAAACGGGCACTTCCTTCAAACTCGCAGACATCGCCGATCAGTTTCCTTCCAAAGGATTTGAGGTGGAGATCGCTTTCTGGAAAAAGATGTTCACCGAATACCGGGAAACCCAGGTTATCTTTCACGATCGCGGTGACCTTCGAGTGGTATACGAGGTGGTCGAATTCACCCGCGGCGTTCGCGATGACAAAGAAGAGGCAAAGCGGCAGAGCAAGATCCTGCAAAAGAAAAGGGATCACTTCAGAGAACTGCTGCTCGATATGGGCAGACGCGAGCCCCGTTCCCAGGAAGAGAATCGGATCGTCACGCATCTTGAAGAGCTGGGGCACAAACCGACTGCCTCTCTTTACCGACGACTGGCTAGAGATCTCCGATATCAGCGGGGACTCCGCGAGCAGTTTGCAGAGGGGATTTCACGGTCAGCCCGGTATCTGGAGGCCATCCAGGAGATTTTGCGAGAGGAGGGAGTTCCCGGGGAATTGGCCCTGCTTCCCCATGTTGAGTCAGCCTTCCAGTGGTCCGCTGTCTCCAAGGCCGGCGCTGTAGGCCTCTGGCAATTCGTGAGGGGCACGGCGCGAAGCTACATGACGGTCAACCGATACGTGGATGAGAGGTTGGATCCGCTTAAATCAACACGGGCTGCCGCCAGACTTCTGCACGACAATTACGAATCCCTGGGAACATGGCCACTGGCAATCACAGCCTACAACTACGGGCGCTCCGGGATCATGAGGGCAAAGAGGCGCCACGGCCCCGACATGCTTGTCATCGCGCGTCACTACAAGGCTCGCCGTTTCGAGTTCGCCAGTCGCAATTTCTATCCTGAATTCCTTGCCGCTGTAGAGGTCGTGAGGAACCAGCTCCTCTACTTCAGCGACATTCAACCAAGCACGGTCCTGGAGTACGAACTCCTGGTTCTCCCAAAGAGCTATCGAGTGACTGTGTTTGAACAAGTGGAGGGGCTGGACCGGACTCTACTGAAGGAATACAACCCCTTTCTCACCTCACTTGTCTGGAGAGAAGGAGTGCTCCCCGCCGGGGTCGATTTGCGCCTCCCCCCGACCACCCTGGAAGCGGTCCGGGATGTCCTGAGCAAGGCCCGGCCCGTCACGTCGAGCTTTGAACTGGCCTCCGACGGGGTGATGATTTACCGGGTCCGCGGCGGTGACACCGTCGGGAAGATTGCGGCCCGCTTCGGTTCATCCATCGGCGCCATCCAGCGCTCCAATGGATTGAGTGATGCCAACCTGATCGTTCCCGGGCAGCGACTCCGGATTCCCTGACCCTAGACCGCCACGGACTCTTCCAGTTCCGGTTGGCTGGACTGGGTCACGACCAGAGACAACGCCTGTGCTTCCTCGTGATAGTCCGCCTGCACGGAGTGACCTTCCTTCAACTCGCCGCGCACGATGAGAAGACCCAGGGGGTTCTCCAGTTCTTTGCGAATGGCTCGTTTGAGTGGCCTGGCGCCGTAGCTCGGGTCATAGCCGGCCCGGACCAGAAACCGCCGCGCCGACTCACCTAGGGAGAGCTCGATCTGCTTCTCGGCCAGCCTCCTCTGCAGTCCCCTGAGCTGGATCTCCACAATTCTCTCCAGGTGTTCTTCACTCAGGGCGTGGAAAACAATCGTCTCGTCGACACGGTTCAGAAACTCGGGTCGAAACCGCTCACGCAGTTCCCCCAGGACCGTTTCCTTCATTCGCTCGTAGTCGCTCCCCCCAAAAGCGCCGCGGTATTCCAAAATTCTGTAGCTCCCAAGATTGGACGTCATGATGACGATGGTGTTCTTGAAGTCCACGGTCCGCCCTTTGCCATCCGTCAACCGTCCCTCATCGAGAAGCTGCAGGAGCATGTTGAAAACATCCGGGTGAGCTTTCTCAATCTCATCAAAGAGAATCACGGAATAGGGACGCCGGCGAACGGCTTCCGTCAACTGGCCCCCTTCGTCGTAGCCGATATATCCCGGAGGCGCTCCCAACAGTCGTGCCACCGTGTGCTTCTCCTGGTACTCGGACATATCGATTCGGATCATGGCGCGCTCGTCGTCAAAGAGCGATTCGGCCAGAGCCCTGGCTAGTTCTGTCTTCCCGACCCCTGTAGGACCCAGGAAGATGAAGCTTCCGATGGGGCGGGCCGGATCCTTTAATCCCGAGCGGGCCCGGATGACTGCTTCACTCACGGACGTCACGGCCTCGTCCTGACCCACAACGCGCCTGTGCAGATCCTCGCCGAGACTGACCAGTTTCTGCATCTCCCCTTCCAGCAATCTGGAAACGGGAACTCCGGTCCAGCGGCTCACAACAGCCGCGATGTCTCCTTCTGAAACTTCTTCTTTGAGCAATCTCGCTTCGCCCTGTTTTCGATTCAGAGCCTGCTCTTCCTGGGTCAGTTCGTTCTCGAGTCTGGCCAATACCCCATACTTGAGTTCCGCTGCTCGATTCAGATCGTAGTTCCGCTCTGCCTGCTCGATCTCAATCTTCGTTTGTTCGATCTCTTCCCGCAGCGCTCTCAGTTTGGACACGGTTTCCTTCTCGGCCTGCCATTGAGCCTGCAGCGCGTCACTCTGGGATTTCAAATCGGCGAGGGTCCTCTCCAACTTTCCCAGTCTCTCCCTGGCGGCTTGATCCTTTTCGTTCTTCAGGGCTTGCCGCTCGATTTCCAGCTGCATGACCCGTCGTAGGATCTCATCCAGCTCGGAAGGCATCGAATCGATTTCCGTTCTCAATTTGGCTGCCGCCTCATCCATGAGGTCGATCGCTTTGTCAGGGAGAAATCGATCTGAGATGTAGCGGTTTGACAAAGCTGCTGCTGCGATAAGGGCCGCGTCCTGGATTCTGACACCGTGGTGGACTTCGTACCGCTCCTTCAGACCCCGCAGGATTGAAATCGTGTCTTCAACCCCAGGTTGATCCACCAGCAGCGGCTGAAATCGACGTTCGAGAGCCCCATCTCGTTCCACATGCTTGCGGTACTCATCCAGTGTCGTGGCTCCAACGCAGTGCAGCTCGCCCCGCGCCAGCATCGGCTTCAGAAGGTTCCCGGCATCCATTGCACCCTCGACCTTCCCGGCACCGACCACGGTGTGCAGTTCATCGATAAACAGGATGATTTGGCCCTGCGCCGATGCCACTTCCTTCAACACAGCCTTGAGGCGCTCCTCGAATTCGCCACGATACTTGGCTCCGGCGATCAGGGCACCCATGTCCAGGGTGACGACCCGCTTGTGCTTCAGTCCCTCGGGTACATCACCCCGGACGATCCTCTGGGCCAGGCCCTCGACGATGGCCGTCTTGCCTACTCCCGGCTCACCGATTAAGACCGGGTTGTTCTTGCGTCGACGAGACAGTACCTGCATGATTCGTCGGATCTCGTCGTCCCTGCCGATGACTGGGTCCAGTTTCCCCTGGCTGGCGAGTTCGGTTAAGTCGCGACCGTACTGCTGGAGAGCCTGATAGGTGGATTCGGGATCTCGCGAAGTCACCTTCTGGCCTCCTCTCACCTCCCGAAGAGCCCTTTCCAGCCTTTCGCGCGTCACCCCGAAGATTCCAAACGTCTCGCCCGTTTTGCCTTTGTCGAGGGTCATGGCCAAGAGCAGATGCTCTACCGATACAAACTGGTCCTGGAGGTTGCCAGCTTCTTTCTCCGCCCTGGACAATAGTGCATTCAGCCTCTGCGTCACGTAGAGCGAATCAACGGCCCCGGACGGGCTCTCGACCTCAGGCAGACCTCCAAGGTGCTGCTCTACGGATTGACGCAGGCCCTCCACCTGAATCTCGGCTTTGTTGAGAATTGATGGGGCCAGGCCTCTCTCTTGAAGAAGTAGAGCCATCAGCAGGTGCTCTACGTCCACCTGTTGATGACCTCGCTCGAAAGTCTGGGTCTGAGCCGCGGCCAGTCCTTCTCTTGCTTTTTCAGTGAACCGATTCAAATCCATATAATGAGTCTCCTGATTGCTCTGGTGCGCTCCACAAGTTCATAAGATCGGAACCCGGGAGTCGCAAGATGGCAGGGAGTACTCAGTTTGCATTGGCAGACGCGGCGTCTTATGTGAATGGCTGCAAATGGACAGACAACATCCGAATCAGAACCGTTGGCGCGAGGCCGCGGCTACAACTCGGCCCTCGCTGACGCTCAGGTTCTGAGAGGCTCGGTAAGGATCAAAGGAAGATTTGAGAACAAACAAAACGATGACCAAGCAGAGCAAGAAAAGCGAAGCCGAAGAAAAGAGAACCACGTTTCAGGTGACAGATAGGAGATTCTGGGTGGGCGATGAAAGCAGCATCGACCGGGCTGAGCCCGCGGAAAAAAAGTTCCCTTCCTTCATTGAGGAGCTGAAAGCCCGAACCGAGCTTGCGGAATCCCGCCTGAAGGAGAAGCTGGAATCACTGGAGCGGGACAACGAAGCCCTGCGCGCCAGGCTGCGGAGGGACATGGAGCAGCGTCTCGAACGCGAGAAACTTGGCCTGGTGAGAACTTTCCTCGAAGTGGCCGATAATTTTGAGAGAGCTCTCGCAGCCAGCGTCGACTCAGACAATTTCCCGGCGCTCCGTGAGGGTGTCGACATGAACCTTCGACTCTTCCGCCAGAAACTGGAGCTTCTGGGGCTAGAGCCGATTGAGCCATTGGGAGAGGAATTTGACCCTGAAGTGGCCGAGGCCGTAGCCATGGTCCCGGTTCAGGACCCGGACCAGAGTCAGAAGGTGGTCGCCGTCGTCCAAAGAGGCTACCGCAAAGGAGAGCACCTGCTCAGACCGGCCCAGGTCCACGTGGGACGGTTTGAGCCCTAGCGAGTGCCCGACCGGTATTCCACTTTCACCTTCTTGATCCACATGGCGGTGGCGGGCCGCTGCTTGAGCCTTGGATCCTTGGATCTCGGAGTGTTGGAGATGCGCTCAGCTACTTCGATGCCTTCGACGACTCGACCGAAAACCGTGTACTCCCCATCCCACTGAGACACTCGCTCCAGGCAGATAAAGAATTGACAGCTGGCAGAATTGGGATTATGCGCCTGTCGGGCCATTGCCACGGTCCCGCGGGCAAATTTTTCCCGGCTGAACTCAGCTGTCAGAAAGCTCTCACTGTTGCCCTGGCCATCGTTGTACGGGTTGTTGTCCTTGGAATTTGGATCGCCTCCCTGAATCATCCGTCCAGGCATGATGCGATGAAAGAGGCTGTTGTAGTAAAAACCGCTTTCCGCCAGCTCCAGAAAACGCTCCACAGTCTGGGGGGCCAAATCCCGTCGCAGCTCGATTACGATGTCCCCCCGCTTTGTCGTCATCGTGACAAAAGGAGTTCCGGTGGGAGCCGGCTCGGGTTCGGCCGTAGCCATCTCAGATTCCAGGGCAGGTTCGTCCGTCTCTCGAGGAGTCTCAGCCGTTCCCCCGCACCCGACCAGCAGCAGGGCCAGCAAAGACGGGGCAAGATTGATCAAGGCGATCCTTCTCATGGGTGAGATTATGGCTAAGTCCGTTCCAGATTCCAAATGGGTCAGGCACCTGCCTGACGCGAATGTGGGAGGCGGCTCAGGGGCACCGGAACGTAAAGAGAGTGGGAGGGGCCGCAGGGAGGCGGACGTTTAAATTCCCGGACGCAGCCCTGCGGACCCTCCCACTCTCGCGTCTACCACCAAGGGTCCCCCGACCTGCAAGCTGGGAGACGGCTCGGGGCCGCGGCCGTTTCAATCTCCCGGCCGCGGCCCCGAGCCCCCTCCCACTTTCGAACACCTCAGGGCGTGGCAGATGGCAACGGCCAGAGCGTCAGCGGCATCGTGTGGTTCAGGCTTCTCGCCGAGATGGAGCAGCACGGACACCATCAATTGGACCTGCTGCTTGTCCGCCCGTCCATAGCCGACCACCGACTTCTTCACCTGCAGCGGTGAGTATTCGAAGACCGCGGCTCCCGATTCCGCGGCAGCCAGCAGGGCCACGCCGCGAGCCTGGCCCAATTTGAGTGCGGTTCGGGCGTTGACGGCGTGGAACACCTCCTCCAGCGCAACTACTTCAGGACGGTGTTTTTGCAGAGACAAAGACAGCTGCCGGTAGATCCGTCGAAGGCGACTGGGGAAATCGTTCTCTCCGCCCCGGCGAACCCCCCTGGCGGCTCCATAGTCGAGGCATTGAAACCTGTTCCCTTCCACATCTATGACTCCAAAACCCGTCGTGCGGCTCCCGGGGTCGATGCCAAACACTACCATCAGGACGAGGCTGAAGATGAAAGAGAGCGGTCAGGTACCGGCAAGGGCTTCCAGTTCCGACCCTTCAATGTCGAAGTTGGCGTAGGCGTGCTGAACGTCATCGTGGTCCTCGAGCATCTCCATCAGATTGAGCATCCGGGCAGCCACTTTTCCTTCCGACTTCACCTCGGTGTTGGGGACCATTGTCAGTTCGCTGATCGCCGGCTCCACCTCAGCTGTCTCCAGCGCCTGCCGGACCGTTTCAAACTGCTCCAGTGAAGTGTAGACCTCATAACTGTCACCCTCGGACTGCAGATCCTCGGCTCCAGCCTCCAGAACAATCTCCAACAGATCATCCTCCGAAGCAGCGTCTTTGGGAACGGAGATGTAACCCTTTCGATCGAACATCCAGTTCACGCTGCCAGCCTCTCCGAGGTTTCCCCCGTGCTTGGCGAAGAGGTGACGGATATCAGCCACGGTTCGGTTCTTGTTGTCGGTCAGGCATTCCACGAAGACAGCGACGCCGCCGGGCCCATAACCTTCATAGATGGCCGACTCGTAGTTGACTCCGGGAAGCTCTCCGGTTCCCTTCATGATGGCTCGTTTAATGTTGTTCTGCGGCATGTTTGCACTCTTTGCCGCCTGAACTGCCGTTCGCAGCCGTGAGTTGGATTCGATGTCCCCCCCGCCGAGGCGGGCAGCCACAGTGACCTCTTTGATCAGCTTGGTGAATATCTTTCCACGCTTGGCGTCGACAATTGCCTTCTTGTGCCGGATGGAGTGCCATTTTGAATGTCCGGACATGTAGGAATCCTTCCCAAATCGGACCGGGGGTATTCTAACATTATCAGTTATTGGTTTCTGGTTGCTGGTTACTGATTACTGGTTACTGGTTAGAAGTTGAAAGTTAAAAGTAGAAGGTTGAAAGTTTAAAGTTCATGGAACCAGGAACCAGGAACCGGTAACCAGTAACCGCACGAGCGACAGCGAGTGCCAGCGAGTCCCAATGCAAAAATATCGACTGTTGATCCATTACCGCGGAACCCAATACGCGGGCTGGCAGGTCCAACCCGACCGCAGAACGATTCAAGGTGAACTCCAGAAGGCAATCCTCAAAGTCTGCGGCCAGCAGCGTTCAGTCGTCGGGTCCGGGCGCACCGATGCTGGAGTCCACGCGAGGGGACAGGTCGCTCATTTCAGACTCTCTGAGATGCGGGCACCTGGTAAACTGAGAGCTTCTCTCAATGCGATCCTGCCGGGAGATATTCGGATCATGGGTCTTAGACCGGCACACGAAGGATTTCACGCCCAGAAAGATGCCCGGCGAAAAGGCTATGAATACAGGATCTACAATGGTCCGGTTCTGTCGCCGTTCCTCTCCGAATGCGTGCTTCACTTGCGACGGAATCTTGACGTAGGGAGCATGCAGGAGGCCAGCCGCTTGCTGATCGGGCGGCACGATTTTTCAGGACTGACTTCTTCCCGCAGCACGGTTTCTTCAAAGGTCAGGACTTTGAGCCGTTCGGAGCTTTCGAGGAGAGGGTTCTTCCTGTCCTATCGAGTTGAGGGCGACGGATTCCTTCATCACCAGATCCGCAACATAGTCGGAACCCTGCTGGAGGTAGGCACCGGAAAACGGCCGGCCGCAGGCATGGGGCAGATTCTCCACAGCCGCGACCGGAAAACGGCTGGACCGACTGCCCCGGCCCACGGGCTGTCCCTCGTGAAGGTATGGTATTGACCCTTGGATGAAAGGGAGCGCCTGCGAAAGTCGCCCGGCACCATGATAGATTAGGCGTCTCATCATGAATCCCTTAATGGAAGGATTTGAAGGTCTCCTCGACCCCGAAAGTCCTGAAGCGCGACTCATCGAGAGCCTGAGCCCCGGCCGGCTGCCCGAGCATGTTGCCATCATCATGGACGGCAATGGTCGCTGGGCAGAGCAGCGCCAGTTACCTCGCATCGAAGGGCACCGAGCCGGAGTCAAGGCCGTCAAGGCCACTGTCGAGTACGCGGCCAGACTTACCATTCCGGTACTCACTCTTTATGCCTTCTCGTCGGAGAACTGGAAACGGCCGGAGAAGGAGGTGAATACCCTGTGGGGGCTGCTGCGACAGTATCTTCGGTCCGACCTCGCGACCCTGCAGAAGAACAACATCCGTTTTGACACGATCGGACGTACTGGAGAACTTCCGAGAACGGTAGGGGAACAGCTCAAGTACGTGGCCAGAAAGACCTCTTCCAACACTGGAACCAGGTTGTTTCTGGCTCTCAGCTACGGTGGCCGCACCGAGCTTGTTGATGCCTTCAATCAACTTCTTCAGAGCGGACTCACAGCTCCAGTAGAGTCTGGAGATATTGAGGCCCACCTCTATACGAGGGGACTTCCAGATCCCGACCTGTTGATAAGAACCAGTGGCGAAATGCGGATCAGCAACTTTCTTCTCTGGCAGATTGCCTACTCCGAGATCTATGTGACGGATGTGTTGTGGCCTGATTTCCGAGGGATTCATTTCCTCCAGGCCGTCCAGGAATTTCAGCAGCGGGAGCGCCGTTACGGGGAGGTTACCTCGCCTGCGCTTCAAAACGGCTGATGGGTGTTCGACTGGCAGTAGCGGTCGTGCTGATCCCGACGGTTCTGCTAACGCTGTGCCTGGGCCCGCTCTGGTTGTGGATCCTTCTGCTGGAGGTCTTTCTGGTTGCATCTCTGTGGGAGTTCTTCCGGCTTCTGGACAGCTATTCTCTTGGTGGCTTTGAAATCACTGCCGTGGCAACTGCAGTATCGCCGATTGTGTGGGCCGTTTTCAGTCCCTACCTTCTGGTTTTCCTGCTGGCTGTCCCAGTTCTCCTCCTGGCAAGGTCCTCTTGGGAAGGCACAGCCGAGGGGCGTCTGCTGCCTCGGGCCGGGGCCAACATTCTCTGCTTTTTCTACCTGGGGATTCCCTTCTCGCTGCCGATCTTGCTGCGCGAATCGGAGCGCGCGACCGGCCAGTGCCAGGAACTGGTTTTTGTCCTGTTCTGTGTGTGGCTGTCCGACAGTGCCGGATTCTTTGTAGGCCGTAAGATCGGCCGTCACAAGGTGATCCCTGGAATCTCTGCGAACAAGTCGATGGAGGGTTTCGCCGCGGCTCTGATCGCACCTTGCCTGGGCGCGGTCCTCCTGTATCCGCTGCTCCTTTCCGGCCAGCCCACCGTGCCAGCCGCCATTCTTGGCAGCCTGATTGGCGCCGCCGCGATCGCGGGAGACCTCTTCGAGTCTTTTCTCAAGAGAAGAGCTGGAATCAAGGATTCTTCCGCCCTCATACCTGGGCATGGGGGCGTCCTGGACAGGATGGACAGCTTGCTCTTTGCCCTACCCTGCTATTACTTTCTCCAAAGAGTGCTGGCCTAGTTGGGGCAATCATGAAAAGTCTCTCCATTCTGGGTTCGACCGGGTCCATCGGCCAAAGCACCCTCAGTCTTGTCGATCTCTACCCGGAGCGATTTCGGGTCGCGGCTCTGACAGCCGGGCGTAACAGCCGGTTGCTTCTCCAACAAATCGAGAGGTATCGTCCGGGCCTGGTCGCAGTGGATGACGCTGCAGCCGCGGAGGAGGTGCGGCGGGAACTGACCGGTGTTGAAGTCCTGGAAGGAGTGGAAGGTGTCTCCCGAGCGGCCACTCTGGATGAAACGGATACGGTCGTGGCCGCCATTTCGGGTTTCTCCGGTCTGGTGCCCACCTGCAGGGCCCTGGAGTCTGGAAAACAGGTGGCTCTGGCAAACAAAGAGACACTGGTGGCGGCCGGAGACTTCATGCAGGAAGTGATGTCCAGCAGCGGAGGCAACATCATCCCTGTGGACAGCGAACACAATGCACTGCATCAATGCCTCCGCGGCGCTCGTTCTAAGACTGAGATTGCGAGACTGGTTCTCACCGCATCCGGAGGCCCATTCCTGCACCGGCCCAGAGAGTCCTTCCAGGAGATCACGAGGAATGAGGCTCTGGATCATCCTACCTGGCAAATGGGGCCCAAGATCACCGTTGACTCCGCCACTATGATGAACAAGGGGCTGGAAGTGATTGAAGCCCATCATCTCTTTGGAATTGACGCTGATCAGATCGCTGTCGCTGTCCATCCCCAATCCGTTGTTCATTCGATGGTCGAGTTCATCGATGGGACCCTGGTCGCTCAACTGAGCATAACCGACATGAGATCGGCTCTTCTGTACGCTCTCTCCTATCCGGAACGCTGGGAATCGCGACTCCCTCGCATGGATCTGTTTTCCCTCCCGAAGCTGGAGTTCCTGGAGCCCGACCTGGAAAGGTTCCCGTGCATCAGGCTCGCCTATGAGGCCCTCAGGCAAGGAGCAAGCTATCCGGCAGCATTGAACGCCGCCAATGAAATCGCAGTGGAAGGTTTTCTGGGCGACCGCCTTGGTTTCTCTCAAATTCCGGAAGTCTCCAGGCGGGTCCTTCAATCTCACCGGCCCCGCCCCATCGATGGCATCGGGATCGTCCTGGAAGTTGACGGAGATTCGCGGGAAGAAGCCCGGCGCGTGGTGGATACTCTGCTAGAATGAATTGAAACATCAGGGGTTCTCTTGACGTCCACCCTGGCAGAAAAGATTGAATCGGTGACTATTGAGGAGTTGAACTGGTGACCATTTCGTCACTTGCCATCTATGTTCTGGCGTTCATGTTTGTGCTGGGAGTCCTGATCTTCATCCACGAACTGGGACATTTCCTGGTGGCCCGTTTCTTCGGAATTGGGGTCCATGTTTTCTCACTGGGATTCGGTAAGCGGCTGGTCGGATTTCGCCGTGGAGACACTGACTACCGGCTCAGCATGATTCCACTGGGCGGGTACGTCAAGATGGCCGGGGAAAACCCTGATGAAGAGCTCACCGGTTCGCCCGAGGAGTTCCTTTCCCGACCCAAGATGGAACGGTTCTGGGTCGCCGTGGCTGGTCCTGTCATGAATCTGGTGATGGCTGTCGTTCTGTTGGCGGTCACGTTCATGATTGGCCAGGAGGTCCTCGAGTACCTGGGCCACGCTCCGACCATTGCAGCCGTTGCTCCCGATTCCCCGGCCCTGCTGGCCGGCCTTCAGGCCGGCGACACGATCGCTTCGGTGGACGGAAAGAAGACACCGACCTGGAAGGAAGCAGAGTTCCGCATCGCTATCAATCCCAAGCGGACGCTTGACATAGAGTTCGTGCGCGATGGCGCTGAGATGCGCACCAGTGTGACAACCGAAGGGACCTCCGACGGGCGCGGATGGATCGGCGTCAGCCCCTTCCTTCCCTATCTCGTGAGCGATGTCATCACTGACTCTGCTGCTGAAAAAGCCGGCGTCCGCCAGGGCGATGAGATTGTTGCCGTCTATGATAACGGGGAGCGTCACGAAGGATTTTCAGCTATCGCCAAGGTAGTCAGGGCTTCTCAGGGAGCTCCCCTGGTCTTTGACATCCGCAGGGATGGAGCAGTGACCTCCCAGACGATTGCACCCGAAATCACCAGCGAGGGACCCCGGCTCGGAGCATACGTCCAATACGAGACCCGCGAGCAACAACTGGGTCCGGTTGAGGCTTTCCAGCGGTCCCTCGGGGACAACTTCGAAATGGCGGTCCTGACCTTCGTCACTGTGGGCCGGCTCGTTACCGGGAACTCTTCCATGAAGCAGCTTTCCGGACCCATCGAGATCGCCAAGTTTTCAGGCAGGGCGGCGATCCTGGGCCTGGTTCCACTGCTCGGTCTGATGGCCGTGATCTCTCTGCAACTGGGACTTTTGAACCTGCTTCCGATCCCGATCCTGGATGGTGGCCTGATCGCGCTACTGGCCGTGGAGGGTTTGATGGGACGAGACCTCAGCCTGGAAATGAAGGAGCGAATCTTCAAAGTAGGGTTCGTTTTCATCGTCCTGCTGATGGGAGTTGTGCTGTTCAACGATCTGGCCAAGAACCTGTCCGGGTTCTAGATCCCCAGAGCGGGAGAGGGCTCAGGGCTACGGCCGGGAATTTAAACGTTCTCCGCCCTGAGCCCTCTCCCGCTCTTCATACTTGCTACCGGAACCACGAAACACGAAAGTGGGTCTCAACTCGGAGGCTCAGGAAACGTCAAGAGAGTGGGAGGAGTCCTGGGGCGGCGCGACGTTTAAATTCCCGAGCGCCGCCCCAGGGCTCCTCCCACTCTCGGAATCCACCACAACAGTCTCCTA
Organism: Acidobacteriota bacterium; assembly: GCA_965248635.1. Classification (GTDB taxonomy): domain Bacteria; phylum Acidobacteriota; class UBA6911; order RPQK01; family CBDAPI01; genus CBDAPI01. Next base: position 4,810,060 of record OZ252114.1, read on the forward strand.
CTTTGAGACGTCCGGGACGGCAGGAGCACTTCCTTGCGGGCATAGCTGTTCGAACACCAGCTTCAGATACTCCTCGCATTCGATCTGTAACAGCGAACCTCGCCCGCACGCCCGCTCACCGTAGGCGTCCACATCGTCCTGCTCGATCGAGTCATGGGCGAGAACAACTGGGAAAAGATCGTGAGAGTGCTCGCGAACCGCGCAGGGAGTCGAATGATCGGCCGCCAGTCCGATGATCAGAGCAGGAGCCGTTTTCCTTGCCTCTTCCAGGATTGGACCCAGCATCCGGTCTGTCCTTTCGATGAACGCGCTCTTGGCCTGAGCGTCCCCGGCGTGCCCGGCGATGTCACAACCCTTGAGGTGCAGGAAAGTGAGATCGTTCCGCCGGATCGAGTCGAGAGTCAGCCCCGCTTTTACTTCCAGATCCGTATCCAGATTGGCGGTGAGCTGTGGGCCCGTGATGGCCTCCAGTCCTGAGAGTCGAGCCATTCCGATAACCGTAGATTCCCCGCTCACAGCGGCGATTCTCAGGCCTGTCTCCGACCGCATATTCTTGAACGGTAGTCGGTTACCGGCTGCGCGAGTCAGGATCCCGTTCGCTTGAGGCAATCCCTGCCGGATTCTCGTGACATTGACGGGATGATCCGAGAGAACAGGGCGGGCTTCTTCGCTGAGCCGATTCAAAACAAGGGCCGTTCTCACGGCTCCCGGTGTATCCTCGGTCGGTCTCACCACCTGGATCTCCGCTCCTCCACCACCACCCGGATCGGAATCGCTGACTCCAGAAGACAGCCCTGCACCGCGCATCACCAGGACGCCTCGGTGTTCCGTGGCCGCAAAAAACCGGAGCTTGACCGAACCGATGGCCCCGATGCCATTCAGGGAAGCCACCAGTTGATCGGTTCCCTCTCGAATCCGGCCGGCACGTCGGTCCACAATCTGACCTTCCCTACCCAGAGTGGAGAAATTGAACCTGAGGGCAATCTCGTTGGCCTCCAGTTCGACCCCGACGCCGGCGGCCTCTGCGGGCCCGCGCGCGTACTGATTGTCCCTGAAGTCCTGGCCAAACCAGCCCAGATGTCCCACGTCCGTTCCAATGCGACCGTCCGGACCGAAGATGCCCATCATTCCGGTACGCCCCCGCCAAGCGAGGAGGTCCATGACCGGAGTCGTGGCCGCCTCCAGCGGAGTCCTTCCCTGCAGCTCAGCCAGCGGCCGGTCTCCCAGTCCATCCTGGATCAGGATCAGAGCCCGCGCACTCCCTGTCATGAGTCAGATACCCTCCACAGACGGGTCTCAGGAGATAGCATCACAGAGGGGGGGGGCAACAAACATCAGCGTAGCGATGGAAGGATCCGTGGGACTTCCGCCACGGGCTGCTAGTACTAGAGGGCTCGCTCGACAAGTTTCTCTCCTTCCAAATCGAGCTGCACCCGCAAGTCGTCCGTGATGGTCTTGATGAGTTCCGGAACAGATCGCTCCGGATCCTCGTTCTCGATGATCGAAATGTCGTGACCGTGGGCCATCTCCAGGAAGTAGTCTTGAATCTGAAGAATGGCGTCGATGTTCTCGAGATACTTGTCGGGTGAGCGGTTCTTTTGCCGAGAGGAGCGCAGGGGGAATCTTTGCGCATATGCATCGGGGTCCAGATTGGCCAGAACTACATGAACACAGTAGGCCCTGGTCCGAAGGCGCTCATAGTTGAGAAGACCAGGAACCAGGTGGACTCCCTCAATGACCAGGTTATGATTCTCTTTCGCCGCCCGATCTACCAGAGCGGTGACTCCCACATTGACCCGATGACTCTGTTCTACGAAAGCACCAATCACGGCTTCGGAAGAAGTCTCGCCCGTCCAGCCCTTCCATGCCTCGTACGACGAGTAGTGGAGAGTGGGAAGCAGGTCGCGCGAAAACATCATTCTCATGATCTCACGAACACTGTCCGTCGTTACCACTCGCTCAATTCCAAGAAGGTGGGCAACTTCCGAGCCCAGAGATGTCTTTCCGGCTCCACTCGACCCACCAAACAGCAGCACCACGGGTTTGTTGGAGAAACGGGCGTAGCGCCACACCAGATACCGCTCCGAAGGCTCCTGGCCGTGGGCCTCGAGCAACTGCGAGTAGACGATTCTTCTCAGCTTCTTGCAACTGATCGTCTTCTTCTTTTCGCTCAGTAGCCTTTCTTGAATCTCGAGTGCAGTCGAGTAACCGACTGAAGGATCGAGGCCGGCCGCACTAAGAGAGCGAGACAGGATGCCCTTACTGAAGGGGACGTTCTCCTCGCCCTCGACGAAAATCACATCCGGGAGTACCGACGGCCGGGCAGACGAGGCCGCACCGTATTTCTCTTCGAGAATCGAGTCGACTGTCTCGCGAAGTTGCTTACGAGACACCTCACCTTCCTTTTGGAAGCGGTCCCGAACTGTGTTTGCGATTCCGTACGCGTCCTTGAAGCTCAGTCCGCGCTTGAGAAGCGAATGGGTCAACACGCCCCGGAGAAAAGGTGCTCGCGCTTCGCCTTCGACCACCTGTAGGGAGTACTTGGCCATGCTAAGTTCCTGCTCTGCGGGAAAGAGGTCACGGATGGAGTGGAAGCGAGAACAGAGAGGTCAGGATCGATTCATCGATCCTGACCTCCGCGAGTTGAACTTCTTCACCCTGAACAGGACGCGAGAGCGTCCTGTTCGTTCTCGTAGGAATCGAAAACGGTCAGCAGTTTCGTGATGGCGAGGAGTTCATTCAGCTTCTTTGTAAGACTCAGAAGCTTCAGCTGCCCTCCCTGATTGGAAACTGTTGTAAAGGAACTCACGAGTTCTCCGATCCCCGAACTGTCAACGTAGCTCACATCGCCCAGATTCAGCAGTATGTCCTTTTTCCCTGCCTGGAGAAGCTCACGCACCATGTTTCGGACTTCAGCGCTTCCCTCGCCGATCGTTATCTTGCCGTGAATGTCAAGAATCGTGACAGGACCCGACGTGCGCGTCTCAATGGTCATTTGAATCTCCTTTTGTGTGGTTTAGCCGCTTTTCCATACGCATTTCCCAACCGCCTTCAGGCAAGCGTCGGTATCTCACATCGTCCATGAAAGACCGCACATAGAAGATGCCTCGCCCGCTCGGCTTGAGAATGTTGCCAGGCTCCAGTGGATCCGGAAGCTGACCTTCGTCAAAGCCCCCTCCCTCGTCCTGAACGCATATAATCAGGCGATCATTCGAGATCTTGAACCGAACCCCAACCCTCTTGGCTGCATCCCGGCTATTGCCGTGCATGATGGCATTCGTCACGGACTCTCGGACGGACAGGCTCACCCAATAGCGCCCATCCTCGTCGAAGCCGACCATGCGGCTGATGCTCTCGGAAATGTCCTGAACCAGCTCCAAGAAGCAAAGTTCACTTCCAAAGGACAGTTCTATTTTGCCTGATCGCAATCCGATGCCGATCTTTCAAGCCTCCGAAAGTCCATGAATCATACTAGAACAGCTTCCTGCTGTCGATCAGTATAGTCAAGGGTCCCCGGTTTACCGACTCAACCGTCATGTTGGCACCGAACACGCCGGTCCGAACCTCCAGACCGGAAGCTCGCAGCATCTCCAGGGTCTGGGCAAAGAGCTCGGCCCCCCGGGGAGGCTTCTCCGCATCAATGAAACTCGGGCGGTGGCCCCGGCGACAGTCTCCGTGCAGCGTGAATTGAGATATCACCAGCAGGGCACCTCCGGTGTCACATACGGAACGATTCATCTCCCCTTGTCGTCCTCGAAGATCCTCAGGTTCAGAATCTTGCGAGTCAAGTACTCAGTGTAGCTCATTCGAGTAAAGGGCCTTGCTCTCTTCCCCCGGGCTCCCGCCAGGGGGGTTACGGCACTACGTCTTATGTTCACTCTTTCTTCACTTTTTTTCTTGACTTTTCACCTTTGTTTCACCATAGTGGTGCGGTGGGTTCCACCGTTGGGGCCCCGGGAGGACGAGAATGCCACTCACTCGCAGGCAGCGCCAGATCCTGGATTATATCCGGGCCTATATCGAGGAGAAAGACTACTCACCTTCGTTTGAAGAGATCGCCAGGCACCTGAATGTCGCCTCTCTGAATGGAGTGTACAAACATCTTCGCGCTCTGGAGGAGCGAGGCTTTATCCGGAGACTCTCCAACCAGGCTCGCTCAATCCAGCTCCGCAACCCGGAGCACGATGCCGGGCTCACTCTGCCGGTGCTGGGAACCATTGCGGCCGGGCAGCCAATCGAGGCGATCGCCGACCAGGAGGAGATTTCGGTTCCGGAGGACTTTCTAGGGAAAGGACGCCATTTTGGGCTGCGGGTAAGCGGAGACTCCATGATTGACGAACAGATCCGGGATGGCGACATGGTCATTGTCCGGGAGCGGTCGGAGGCTCAGAACGGAGAAACCGTCGTGGCACTGATCGACGGAGAAGATGTGACCCTGAAGAAGTACTATCGGGAAGGCTCCCGGATCCGTTTGCAACCCGCCAACGAGAGCCTGGACCCCATTTACGTTTCAGAAGAGAGGATCAAGATCCAAGGAGTCGTCCGAGGCGTTATGAGGCGCTACTGAAAGGGGAGGAGAAAAACATGCGCTATAAAGTCAAAGTCGCCGGCAAGATCTTTGAGGGAAGCGACACTAGGACCTTGATCCGACTGGCGGTTGCAGCGCGGCGAGAGGCGATGAAACAGACCGGCGGCAACCTGCGCACTGCGGTGGAAACCGCTCAGCGACGAGGGTGAGGTCCAAGGTTCCAACGTTCAAGGTTCCCAACGTGCCACGTTGAGCTCCAACGTTTTCACGGGATCAGTTTCCACTATCTCTGTGAAAAACGGGTGGAAATCCTCTCGAAAATCAGGTGGGGCAAACGGCAGTTGCACCTTCCTCATCGAGTTGCATAGAAAATGTGCAGCGCGACGGGGGCTTTAATTACTTCCCTGGGAACGGGACGTCCCGAGAATCAGAGCCGGACCGAGGCCCCTTTCCTCTCCCGCTTTTTCTTCGTCAGGTCGACCGTGACAGTCTGCACCCGCTGGTGCCGAACGATTCCCAGTTTCACCAAGCCGTCTTCCAGTTGCTGCGAGAGGTCACTCACCGAAGCCACTCCAGTTCCATTGACGGAGATGATCACGTCGCCGGCCTTGAGACCTGCTTTTTCCGCCGGAGTTCCTGCGATGACCTCGGCGATCAGGACCCCTTCTCACGTCGATCCCGCGGGCAGGTTCCGCATTTTTGCTATTTCAGTATGATGGCTGACTGGGGAATGGACTTTTGTTATTCTTGGCCTCCTCGTAGTTAACCTGCAAAAACATGCAACTTTTGTTCGCCCCAACCTTCACTGCTTAATGAGACCGAAGACTGGAGGGCTCAGCAAGGCAGGCGCGAAACTGTCTGGAGACGCTCTCGATCGGCTCATTGGAAGGGTTCAGTCAGGCGAGGTCGCTGCCTTTGAAGAGGTTTACTCCATCTACGGAAAGAAGATCCTCGGTTACATCTACCGAATGACCGGGTCACGTGCCGATGCAGAGGACCTGGCCCAGGAAACGTTTGTTTCGGCGTTCCACATGATAGGAACCCTCAAGGAGAACCGAAAATTTCAAAGCTGGCTTTACCGCATTGCCCAGAACAAGGTGTATCAAAGGTTTCGGACTCGGCCTCCGCACCATGAATCGATCGATGCCGATGAGGGGTTGGATGCCTCTGATATGCAACGACTGACAGTGTCCGTGAAGAACCCTGAGAGCAGCGTCATGTCGAAGGAACTCCAGGATGTCATTCAGGGAGTCATCGACTCTCTTCCCGAGAAATACCGGCAAGTCTTTGTCCTGTCGGCTGTACACAAGCTCAGCTATCAGGAGGTCAGCGAGATCGTAGGGCGCTCGCTAGCATCAGTGAAATCGGACATTCACCGCGCCCGCCTCAGAGTTCGGGATAAGGTCAAGGTCTATTTGGGAGAAGACTATGGGATGTCAGGATCGCTGTAGTCAGTTCACAGCGCTGATGGATTTTGAGCTCCCTCCAGATCAAGCTCGCGAGATCGAAAGCCATCTCGCCTCTTGTTCCGATTGCCAGGCCGAGTACGAGTCACTACGCCTCGCCGCCAACCTGATCGATCAGCTTCCTGCCGCAAATCTGTCACTCCCCCCCTGGTCGTCAATTCAGGCGAGAGTGCTCCCGGCTGCTCCGGAGATCGAGATCCTTCGATGGGATTTTTTCTCGCCGGGTAACTGGGCCCCGGTTGGAGCGGCTGTGCTTGCCCTCGTTTTCTCACTTGGTCTGTTGATCCCCACCAGTATGGAGAGGTTGAAACTGTCTCGGGCTCTGGAAGAGTACGTGCACCAGCGCAGGGTTGAGGAGACGCTTCTGGAGACTGCTTGGGGCCTTGTCGATGAGCGAGATTTGCCAAATCCTTTCAGCCTGGACGAGCCGCAACGAATCAACCCTTTCCTAGTGGATTAAGAGCTGCATGAAAGCTTCTGTGTTGCTGCCCGGTTTGTGCCTGCTCCTTTCCTTGCAGGGGTCATCCCAAGTCTCGGAGAGGATGATGAGTATTGCCGAATCTGAGCACGAGATCGTGATGCTTCTCATCCAGAACAAATCCTACGAGGAAGCCCTGGCTGAATGCGCCAAGCTCTTCGCGATCGACCTACCCATACAAGAACAGGATCGGTTTCTCACCTCGGCCAGAATCATTTCGATGGAACTGCGTAGGCAAGGGCGACCTGGCCTGGCGGTCAAGGTTGTCAATGTAGCCATCAAGGCTGTGGACAGCAGAGAAGTGCTGGCAGGCCTCTACAAAGAGAAGGCTCTCATCCACAAAGTGATGGGACAGGAAGACGAGGCGATGGAGCTCTTCAAGAAGGCGATTGAGCTCGAAAAACCGGACCGTTGACGGCTAGCAGCCACCTTGACGTCTCCCCGCTCGCTCCTGTCTAATCGTCCCCATGAAAGCGGGTCCAAAGGCTCAGAATCCCCAGCGTCACTCCGAAACCGGACAGACTTTCACCACTCTTTCGGGAGAACCCCTTCGGGCCCTTTACTCGCCCGCAGATCTGGCCGGGGAACAGGATCTCTCGGAAGCGGGCGAGTTTCCCTACACACGCGGAATCCACAGGGAGATGTACCGCCGAAAACTATGGACGATGCGCCAGTTTTCCGGCTACGGAACCCCGCAGGAGACCAATCTCCGCTTCCGGTACTTGCTCGAACACGGACAGACTGGATTGTCGGTCGCCTTTGATCTTCCCACCCTGATGGGTCTGGACTCGGACGATCCGCTCTCCGCGGGGGAAGTCGGCAAATGCGGGGTTGCCGTGGACTCCCTAAGCGACATGGAGGCTCTGTTCGATGAAATCGATCTGGCGAGCGTGAGCACATCCATGACGATCAATGCCCCAGCCGCCATTCTACTCGCCATGTACATCGTGGTTGCAGAGAAACAGGGGGTGGCGAGGAAGCAGATCCGCGGAACCCTTCAGAATGACATACTGAAAGAGTACATCGCCCAAAAGGAGTGGATCTACCCGCCCAGACCCTCCATGCGGCTGGTGGTCGATTCCATTCAGTTCTGCAGCGAGGAACTGCCCGCCTACAACAGCATCTCCATCAGTGGCTACCATATTCGGGAGGCAGGGTCGACGGCGGTTCAGGAACTGGCGTTCACCCTCCGCAATGGCGTGGAGTACATTGAGTGGTGTCTTCGGGCCGGAATGAAGATTGACTATTTTGCCCCCAGGCTTTCGCTCTTCTTTAATTCCCACAGCGACTTCTTTGAGGAAATTGCCAAGTTCAGGGCCGCCCGTAGGATCTGGGCCAGAACCCTGAAAGGGCGATTCGGGGCCACAGAGGAAAGGTCGCTCAAGTGCCGTTTTCATGCCCAGACGGCTGGCTGCAGTCTCACTGCCCAGCAGCCTTATAACAACATCGTGCGCACGGCGATTCAGGCCCTGGCGGCCGTTCTGGGGGGGACAAACTCTCTTCATACCAACTCCTATGACGAAGCCCTGGCCCTGCCAACTGAAGCGGCAGCAACAGTTGCCCTCCGGACGCAGCAGATCATCGCCCGAGAAAGCGGCGTCATCAACACCGCGGATCCGTTGGGTGGCTCTTACTTCGTCGAATCCCTCACCAACCGAATGGAAGAAAGCGCGCTGGAGTATTTCGACAGAATCGACCAGATGGGTGGGATGATCAGTGCGATCGAGGCAGGATTCCCCCAGAAGGAGATCCTGGACGCGTCTTATCAATATCAGCAAGCGCTGGAGCGGAACGAGAAGACGGTGGTGGGAGTCAACGAGTTCGTCCTGGACGAGGAGGCTCCTCTGGCGACTTTGAGAATCGGCGACGAAGCCGGCAAATATCAGGTTGGCCGTCTCCAGGAACTGCGGTCTCGTCGCAACAATTCCAGGGTTCAAGGGGCCCTGGAGGCCTTGCAGGAAGGCTCCCGAACATCCCGGAACCTGATGCCGCTGATCCTCGACGCGGTTCGGGAATATGCCACTGTGGGAGAAATGTGTGCCACGCTCAAGGAAGTCTTCGGAACTTATACAGAGCCGTCTTTTTAGTCCAGTTGAAGGTTGAAGGTTGAAGGTTCAAGGGCAAGGTCCCGGAGGGTCATGACGGAGCGGAGGATTCGGGTGCTCATAGCCAAGCCGGGGTTGGACGGGCACGATCGCGGAGCCAAGGTGGTGGCTCGCGCCTTGCGCGACGCCGGCATGGAAGTGATCTACACCGGCTTGCGACAGACTGTCGACCAGATCGCGTCAGCAGCGATTCAGGAAGATGTCGATGCAATCGGTCTTTCTATTCTCTCCGGGGCTCACATGCACCTGTTCAGTCAGCTTCTGGAAGAGCTCAAGACCCGGGGTGCACAGAGTATTCTCGTTTTTGGGGGCGGCATCATCCCTGACGAGGACATTCCGACGCTCAAAGAGCTCGGAGTCGGTGCACTCTTTCAGCCCGGAACCCACACCAAAGAAATCGTCAACTTCCTTCAAACTCACGTGCATGAATGAGATGACGCGGCTTGAGACATCATCTCTCACTCTGGTCGAGCAGGAGGCCGCCAGGCTGTATCGCCAGCTCTCGAGTCAGTCTCCACCATCGATCTCGATACGATTTTATCCGTACTCCGGCCTCCGGCACACCATACGGAAACGCGAACAGCGTCTAGAAATCCGCATCAGTGATGTGCTCGAAGAGGCACCCCGCCCTCTGCTGTCGGCGGTCGCCACGCTCCTCCTTTTCAAACTCTTTCGGGTCAAGCCGCCCAACTCCTCCAGGCTGCTTTATCGCGAATACATCAGCCGGGACGAGATCGTAGAGCGAGCCAATCGAGTGCGGCGAAGCCGCAGCAAGATAAGCTTTCGGGGGCCTCGGGGGCGGCATTTCGATCTCCAAGTCCTTTTTGATGACTTGAATGAGAGCTTCTTCAACAATGAAATTGAGATGGAGCAGGTCTCCTGGAGTCGCGGTGCCTCCCGTCGAAGGCTGGGGCATTTCGATCCAGCCTTCAATGCCATCGTTATCAGCCGAGTACTGGATCGTGAGGACGTGCCGGAGTGCGTAGTCTCCTTTGTCCTCTATCACGAAATGCTGCACGCCTTCCTCGGTGAGACGGTTCGCAACGGAAAACGATTCAAGCACCATCCTCACTTCCGGGCCGCCGAGCAGGATTTCCCGGCCTACACCGACGCAGTCCGCTTCATTGAAGAGAGTCTTTAGCTACTCTCTGGAACGAGCCAGGGCTTCCAGAACCTCGGTCTTAGACGCGGATGCGGTGCCGAGCTTGGCCACGACTATCCCGGCGGCCAGGTTGGCGAGCACCGCCGCTTCATGGAAGCTCGCACCACTCACGGCACTAAGACTGAACACTGAGATGACGGTGTCGCCGGCTCCGGTCACATCGAATACTTCTCTGGCAAAGGCTCGAATGGAATGCGCCTCTGCTCCCTGGTAGAGGGACATTCCCCTCTCTCCTCTGGTGACCAGAAGGGCCTCTATCGCGGTGCGCTCAATGAGTGATCTGGCGGCCGCAGCCCAGTCGGAACGGTCGTCTGGGAAATCGCCTCCAGCGGCCGCCTCAAACTCGGACTGATTCGGAGTGATGACGGTTGCCTTCCGGTACTTGAGAAAGTCTGTTCCCTTGGGATCCGCCGCTACAAACTTTCCGAAAGCTCTGGCCCCTTCGACGACTTCACGGGTCAACTCGGGTCCCACGACGCCCTTCCCATAGTCAGAGAGGATTACCCCCTCCGCCACTTTGACCGAGTCAGCAAAACTCTCGAGAAGACGACCCACCGAACCCTCATTCAGCGGCTCCCGGTTCTCACGATCGGTCCGACAAACCTGCTGGTGTTGAGCCACCACCCGGGACTTCAGAGTGGTGGGTCGAGTCTTGTCTGAAACCACTCCCGAGGCTTCGATCCCAACCTCATTCAGCTTCCGGACTACCTGCCGGCCCGCCATGTCGGAGCCTACAACACCCACAAGAGACACTCGGGCCCCGAGGCGTCTTAGATTCACGGCTACGTTGGCAGCACCTCCCAGGTGATCAGAGATCCGCTCAACTTCAACGACGGGCACCGGCGCTTCTGGGGAGATCCGCTTCACCTGCCCCCAGATAAAACGATCCAGGATCACATCACCGACAACCACCAGACGGCGGCCCTCGAATCGATCAACAATGCTTTCCAATTGGCCCATACCCGACTCCAGAGAACGGTCCAAACGATACCACAGGGGCCCCGCTCCTGAGCACCATGAACACAGCTCCCCGGCAGCGTTTAGAATGAACTGGCGGAGCAAGGCTATGGACACAAGTCGAGGCGTGGAGTCGGGCAGGATCCTGCTGGCTCGCATCGGGGCCCTGGGAGATACCATCATGGCTCTGCCCGTGGCCCAGGCACTGAAGAGTCAGAATCCGTCTTGTCGGGTCGATTTCCTGTGCTCGGCGAGTGTGGCTCCTCTGCTTGACTTGAGCTCGCACGTCGATCGTGTCTATCCGCTCAAGCACCGCAACGTTCCCTACCAGCTATCGAGGGAGAAACAAAAACTGGTCAGACAGCTGAAGCAGCAGCGCTACTCACGGGCAGTGTTGATGGAGAACGCGCAGCGCTTCTCCACGATCCTCCGTGAAACGGGGATTCAAAAGACCTCCAGTTATGTGGAACATCCCCTTGATCCCATTCTCCACAGCGTGGAGAACAACCTCCGTCTGGCAGGTCTGGAAGCGTACTCTGAGGTTCCGCTGAAGATTGACCTGGATCTTGCCTCGCCCTCCTGTCGCGGCTTTGAAACCGATCTCGAGGGCCTGCCACGACCTTTGGTTGGGATCCACCCCGGTTACGGCCCTCCGGGGCGTAAGCGCGGCCAGACTACACGCCTGAAAGGCTGGCCACGCGGCTCTTTCGTCCGGCTTGCACAGGCGCTCCAGGAGCGCGAGGTCAGTGTGATCATCACGGGTTCCCGACAAGATTCTCGAGATTCACAGCTGATTGCGGATCACCTTGACCCGAGAAGGACAAGAGTCCTGGCCGGGAGAACCACTCTCCCCCAGCTGGCGGGCCTGTTCACAACGCTCGATCTTCTCGTATCGGTCGATTCCGGACCCGCCCACCTGGGGGCTGCCCTGGGGACTCCTCTAGTAGTGTTGTGGGGGCCGGCCAAGTGGATTCAAACCAGGCAACTCCCCACCACAGCCTCTCTCCAGCTCCTGCGCCAGGATGTACCGTGCAGTCCCTGTTACGACACGCCGGCCATGAAGAGTTGTCGCAGAAACATCTGCATGGAGTCGATTCGTGTCGAATGGGTCTTTGAGGCCTGTTGTCGAAGCCTGGATGCCGGTTGAGGGGGGACTGAGAATCCTCCCGGCGTCAGTACTTACCAGAGTACTTATTCCGGGGCTTTCTCTTCACTTCCAGAAGAGGCTTTCGTTGCCTCGTCGATGAGCATGACCGGGATCCCATCTCGAATCGGATAGACCAGGTGGCAGGACGTACACTCCAGACCACTTCTGTCCTGCGTCAGCACAACCTCGGACTTACACGAAGGACAGGCCAGGATTTCCAGTAGTTCAGGACTGATGGGGAGATCATTTTCCATTTGAACAAGCAATCTATGGGATGGGTACTGATTCGTCAAGCTCTCGCAATACGTCGAGAATGATCGCTTCAAGGTTGCGAGCCCAGGAGAGGAAAACTCTCAAGAATGGAATGCTCGGCGCCCTCGGGCTTGAGGATGCTTTCGTAGAGATGGAAACGGTCGACCGCGAAGCACATTCCGGTGACCTTGAATTCACGGTTGAACCAGTCCTGAAGACGGGAGAGGTGCCTCGACGACTTGAGACGCATCAAGGTCAAATGGGCTCGATACTCTCGACTCTCTCGATCCAGGCCCAGAGCCCCCAGTTTCTCTTCGATCGCACTGTGCAGGCCAAGCAGGGCCGGAGACGTCTGAACGCTCACGAAAACGACTCGAGCCCCCTTCTTGTGAGGAAAGGCATCGGGCTTTTTGAAAACGACTTCAAAGGGGGGCATCGCGCTGCCAAGACGACTCAGAGTCGCTACTACAGCAGACAGCTTGTAATCACCTGCGTTACCCAGGAACTTGAGGGTCAGATGCATGGCGCTGCGTCTGACGCCACGGCCTGACAGACCCAGTTCGCTCAGGCTTCTGACTGCCGCCTCGAGGCCATCCAGAATCTCGGGTGGCAGCGAAATGGCGACAAAGGTTCGCCTCACAGGAGTTCTCTACGCAACCAGTCGAGGGCGAACTGAGCTGCGCGGAGTCGTATAGTTTCCCGGCCTCCCGGCAGGAGGCGCTTCTTGGAAAAGACGCGGCCGCCACACGAGAGCCCGAAAAAGACGAGCCCGACCGGCTTCTCGGCAGTGCCGCCTCCGGGACCGGCAATCCCGGTTACGGACAGACTTGTCGAGGCCCCCGTCACCTCACAGACCGCTGTCGCCATCTTCTCTGCAACTGCTGCACTGACCGCTCCCTGCTCTTCGAGCAGTACGGCGGGAACCCCCAGTAGCTTCCTCTTGAGCTCATTGCTGTATGCCACGATGCTTCCCCTGAAGTACTCGGAGCTGCCGGCCACATCCGTGATCATTTTGGCAATCAAGCCACCTGTACAGGATTCAGCCGTCGCCAAATCCATTCCCTCTCTCTCAAGCCCTGCCCCCACCACAGCTTCGAGTGACTCCCCAGTCTCGGTAAATAGTGATTCACCAAGTTTTTCTCGAATCCTCGCTGTCAGTTCCTCTAGCTTCCTTTCTGCCTGTGAAACCGCTCCCGGAGAGGAGAGGTGCAAATGAATGATCCCGGGCGACGAGAGGATGGTCGTTTGGATCTCCGGATACTCACTGTAAACCGGCTCAACCAGGGCATCGACCCTTGACTCCGCCATCGATGCAACGCTCAAATGCCGGGTCAAATGGCGGGAGACGGGGAAGGACTGCTCCAGTACGTCCATCACCTGCTCCAGCACCATCGGCTTTAGTTCGCGAGGAGGGCCGGGAAGCAGAAACACCAGCGCTCCACCCTCTCGGAGAAAAAGTCCCGGGGCGGTCCCCCTGGGATTCGGAAGCACAATGGCGCCTTCAGGTACCATCGCCTGGCGGCGGTTGTTCTCTCCCAGTGGAAAGCGGAATCTCCGAGCTCTTTCCTCGATCGATTCCATGATAGTGCTGTCAAAGAGCAGAGCGCGGCCAAACAATTCTGCTGTGACTTCCCTCGTGATATCGTCCGCTGTGGGTCCCAGCCCCCCCGTAACAAAGACCACTCCCTTGCTCTCGACGGCAGTCTGGAGGGCATCCGCAATCAGATCTCCCCGATCCCCAACAACCATTTTGCGTTCGACCTGGACTCCGATTCGGTTCAACTGCTCAGTGAGAAACAGGGAATTCGTGTCCAGCCGGGTGGGGGTCAGGAGCTCGGAGCCGACCGCAATAATCTGGGCGATTGGGGGTTTCGATCTCAACCCTGAGCTACTGCCTGCCGTCATCGATCATCATCTTAACTGAACGGAACCAGGACCAGGTTAAAAGTTGAAAGTTGAAGGTTGAAGGTTGAAGGTTGAAGGTTGAAGGTTGAAGGTTGAAGGTTCGTGGAACTTTGAACTTGGAAACTTGGAACCTTACTTCAGGGAATAAGACCCAGCCATCTCACCAGCAGCAGCAGCAGTCCTGCATAAAGCCCTGCCACGAGATCGTCGGTCATAATCCCGTAGCCCCCCGGGAGTCCTTCCGCCTGGCGGGCCGGCGGCGGCTTCAGAATGTCAAAAACTCGAAAAAAGAAAAATCCGAGCAGCAGGGAAGACAGCGACAGGGGAACCCAGATCAGCGTGAGGAACTGGCCCGCAACTTCATCGATGACGACTCTCGAAGGGTCGGAGTCACCCAGATCAGACGCGACCCGGTGCGCGGCCCAGGTCCCCAGGACGGTGGATCCGATCAGCCCCGCCAGCAGGAGGGGAAAGTCTTCTCCGGGGACCAGATAAAGGCACCCTGCGAGGGCAACGGCGAGCAGCGAGCCCCAGGTCCCGGGAGCGATGGGAAGATAACCGACCCCCCCGCAGGTTGCCAGCAAATGCGCAGCACGTGCGGTCAATTGACTCCCTCGGAGTCGGGCAACTCATCCTGACTCACTCTCCGTCCCGGAATCCGGAAACGGCCCTCCAGCCACTTGCCCAGGTCCACCATTCGGCAGCGTTCGCTGCAGAAAGGAAACCACTGACTCTTTGACCCGACCCGTTTCCCGCAGTGAGGACAGAGCCCTGACTTCGAACTCTTCACTGCACCAGCTTCCCCACGAGATCGTACTCGTGGGCCTCCTCGACCCGGACCTCACCGATCTCTCCGGGACGTGTCGATGAAGTGACACCATCCGTCAGATAGACCACTCCGTCAATGTCTGGCGCCTGTCCTTCAGTGCGACCTTGCCACAACATTTCACTCTCTTTGGAGACGCCCTCCAGTAGAACCGGCAGCGTCCGTCCAACCAGTCGCTGGTTGATCTGGCGAGAAATGGCCGATTGCAGCTCCATCAGTCTTTTCTGACGCTCTTGCTTCATCTCCTCTGGAACCTTGTCTTCCAGGTGATACGACCCTGCGTGCTCCTCGTCTGAAAAACAGAATGCCCCGAGGCGATCAAACTCCACTTCCTCTACGAACTCCAGAAGTTCCTGGAAGTCTTCGTCCGTCTCGCCGGGAAAGCCCACGATCATGGTCGTCCGTATCGCTACCCCCGGCACCTGCTCTCGGATCCGTTCCACCAAACGCGTTAGTGAACCGCGATTTCCGCCTCTCTTCATCCCCTTCAGAATGTTTCGAGAAGCGTGCTGAAGCGGCATGTCAAGATAATTGCAGGCCTTCGAGCACTCCCGCACGGCGTCCAGGAGTTCCCCATAGATGTTGTTTGGATAGGCGTAGAGAAAGCGCACCCAGCGAAGACCGTCAACTTGTTCTACTTCCCGCAGCAGGTTCGCCAGGCCGTGTCGATTCCCGGAGTCGAAGCCATACATGGTGGTGTCCTGGCCAACCAGGTTGATCTCTCTGACGCCCGTTGCGGCCAGTCTCCGGATCTCAGTCAGCACCGATCTTAGAGGCCGGCTCCGAAACCGCCCCCGCATCTGAGGGATGACGCAAAAGCTGCAGGGATGGTCGCAGCCTTCGGCGATCTTTACATAGGCCGAGTAGTGTGGCGTCGTCAGAACCCGTGGGTCGGTGTCGCTGTAGAGGTACTCTTCGCGAGCCTCGTAAGCCGGCGGAACCGGCACAGTAGTCTCTGCCGGGTCGTGGCAGGCCTGCAGAATCCCTGGGAGCTCGTTGGTACCGACAACCGCGTCCACTTCCGGCAGAGCGTCGAGGATCTCCTGCCGGTATCGCTCCACCAGACAGCCGGCCACGATCAGTCGCCGGCAACGCCCCTGTTTCTTCTCCCGGGCCATTTCCAGGATGGTATCGATGGATTCCTGCTTGGCCGACTCGATAAAACCGCAGGTGTTGATGACGATGATCTCAGC
This sequence comes from Acidobacteriota bacterium, assembly GCA_965248635.1. GTDB lineage: Bacteria > Acidobacteriota > UBA6911 > RPQK01 > CBDAPI01 > CBDAPI01. Next base: position 4,826,079 of record OZ252114.1, read on the forward strand.
CTCCCGCTGGGATGCGGTGACTTCATGTCCCCCTGTCTCCAGCAGTCCCATCATGACTTCGCTGTCGACCAGGTTCTTGGGGCACCCGAGACTGACAAATCCAACCTTAGCCATAGGACCTGCCATTATAAACGTTCCGGGTTCCGAGTTGAGCCCACTGCATGCGTTTTCCGATGACAACGGAGCCCCGACCGTGAGGAAGGGGAGATCCCTGATCCTCTCCGTTCGCTTGTTTCAGGCAGTTCCGCAGTACTCGATCGCTGACCGCGTCAGAATGGCCGTGAGTTTATCGACCGACTCCAGGTCAACCCACTCCTCCGCAGAATGGGCCCCTTCCCCCGAGGGTCCAATCACGACGGTCTCGATTCCCGCTGCGGACAACAGAGCGGAATCCATCCAGGGATGGTCTCCAATCAGCTCAGGCGTGCCGCCGCAAACCTCCGCCGCCGCCAACTGCACGACTTCGACAATGCGTGAGTCCGGTTGCACTTCGAAAGGATCGCGCACCAGAAGTGTGGTCACGCTCGATCTGAACCGGGGGTCATCGTTCTCCAAGTGTTGGAGGATGGCCCGGATTTCAGCAATGGCTTGCTCAGGGTCTTCGCCCGGGAGGGTTCTGCGTTCGATCCCCAGCCTGCACCGGGCGGCGTAGGCGCTGAGCTCGCTCCCTCCTGCCAGCGTTGCCGCGTGCAACGAAGCCGACCCGAGGAGAGGGTGTGAGGTTCGCTCTCGCAGGGCTCCTTCCAGAATCGACAGTTTGGCCAGGAACTCGCCCATCTTCATGTTGGCATCGATACCCAGATCGACACGGCTTCCATGAGCTGCCTTCCCAAGAGTCTCAACTTCCAACCAGATGAACCCCTTATGGGCAACGCAGATCTGCAGCTGGGTCGGTTCGGTCACGATCGCTGCCTCGGGTGAGACATAGTTGAGCAGGTCGGAGGATCCGAGACTGGCGTATTCTTCGTCAGCCACCGCCGCCAGCAGGAGGTCCCCTTTCAATTCGATTCGGGCGGCGGCGAGCGCCTTCACTGCCCCCAGAATGGCTGCCAGGCTGGCTTTCATGTCGTAGGACCCGCGCCCGCACATCCTCCCGTTGTGAACGAGGGGTTCGAAGGGCCGGAGCATGTTCTCAACGCCGACAGTGTCGTAGTGAGCATTCAGCATCAGTGAAGGCCCGCCGCCGGAACCCCGTCTGGTGCCGAGGATGCTCACGCGGCCCTCGTCAGGCTCAAAGCTCCGAACCTCCAATCCAAACCGTTCCATTTGATCTGCCACATAGGTCGCGATCCGGCGCTCGCCCGGAGCCCCTGGGATCAGCCTCGGATTGACAGAGTTGATGGAGATCAGCTCAGAAAGCGTTGATCGAATGTAAGAGGAGTCGACTTGGAATCTCATGGAATAGATGAAACTTACTTCATTCTCGCGGCCGAAGAAAGCTGAAGCCGGCTTCGCCCAGACTAGCAGTCCGTGGTGGAAGTCCCACGGACTGCTAGAATAGGTGCCCATGAAATTGATTCGTGACTGGTTGGGACAGCCTCCGCCAACTCAGGCAGCTTCCGAGAGTGAGAATGAGACGATTCGAGAGATTACTCGAAAACTCGACCAGCTGCCCGTCGAGCAGGCTCGCTACCTGGCCGCTTTCGCTTACATCCTGGGACGTGTGGGTCATGCGGACCTGGACATCAGCGAAGACGAGACACGGGCCATGGAACAGATCCTGGTCAAGCAGGGCCAGCTCTCCCCCGACCTTGCGATCATTGTCGTGCAAATGGCCAAGTCCCAGAACCTTCTTTTCGGGGGAACGGAGAACTACCTGGTCACACGAGAATTCAAGAAGATGTCGACTCCCGAGCAGAGGAAGAATCTGCTGCGGAGTCTCTTTGCCGTCTCGTCCTCGGACGATTCGATCTCCCTGGTGGAAGACAACGAGATCAGACAGGTCTCCAAAGAACTCGGGATCACGCACTCGAAGTTTATTGCCATTCGATCAAGTTTCCGGGAGTACCTGGCGATCCTCCGGAAGCCGGGACAGAAGACTGATTGAATCAATAGCGATAAGAACTGGGAACTGTCTGCCAGTCTCGAGCGTCAATAAGTACTCCCGACCAAGGCGATTGATCTGTCCACTCACCCGCAATCAATCCGTGGTGGCCGGGTCGGGCACCTGACCCTCCGCCCTGTAGAGGCCGTAAATGGGGCCGCCGGGCAAGGCTACCATCATCACAATGAAAAACTGGAGAAGGCCCAGCGCAACGGCTATCTCATCCTGAGTTCCCAACTCCGCAAAGAGCAGCAGATAAAGACTCTCACGCAAGCCGAATCCGTTGATGGTTATTGGAACCATGATGCTCAAATTGATCAGGGGTATGAAGATCAAGAAGACTCCGAAGCTGCTGCCGAAGTTCAGCGACTGGGCGGCAAACCACATCACACAAACCGCTACAAACTGAATGATCAGCGAGAGTCCGAAAACGACGAGCACCGCCGCTGGAGCTCGGATCAACGCCCTGAGACCCTGGTAGATGAGCTGGAGTTTTTCATCCAGGGCGTCGAAGCCGAACCGTGCCAGGAGCCGACTGGTGGCCCGGTGCGACCAGTCGTGGAACACGGCTACGCTGACCAGGAAATAGATCGCAGTGAACGCGATGAAAACCCTGGAAAGACTGACGCCTCCGACTGCAATATCGGAGGACAGGGATGCGCAGAGGCCAATCAGAAGGAGAGCGCCGAGCCCGGCGCTCCGATCCAGGAAGGTGGTCGTCAACATGTGAGAGAGCCCCTTCTTTGTGCGCCGGCATACATAATAGGCTCGAAATACGTCGCCCCCGATTGAGGAGGGAAGAAAGAGGCTGAAGAAGTTCCCCATGAAGACAATGCGAAGTGCTTGCAGGTAGGGAATCTGAATCGTGAAGTAGCCCAGGATGATTTTCCATCGAAACACCGCAATCAAGGTGAGGCCCAACTGCAGCAGGACTGCCAGCAGAAGCGGGCCCAGCTGGGCCGACATGATGACGGAAGCAAGAGTTTTCAGATCCAACTGGTAGCCAAGCACCACCAGCAGCAGGATCGTAAGACCAAGTTTCAGAGAAGTTTTCCAGTTCATCCGTCTTTATCCCGGGCCGCCCCGCAGAGAAGTCCACACGTGCGAAAAGATGCCCCAGGGCGTCCGGTCGTAGACAATTGCGGGGAAGAATCCTCCCCCCAGACCCCAGGCAAGGCTGTAAAGGACAACACCCGTGAACAGTCTTGAACCAAAGGAGGACCACGGCACCGATACCATCAGAATCGGAATCATCGGAACCAGGTACCGCGAGCCGAATCCGGTTCCTCCCATCCAGTCAGAATAGAAGGCATGAACGCAGAAAAAAGTGACCAGAGACAGCCATTGCTCAGAATTCTCCCACACCCTCCGGCAACTCCAGAGTAGCACGGGGAAGAAAATGAACAGACCGTTGGCTGGATCCAGCAGCAGACCCGTCACCCCCGTCAGACTTAGTTTGAAGCTGGCATGGATCCCGGAGTGGAACACAGCCTGATGGTCGGTGACGTCCTGGAATAACCACTGAACCGTGAACACGATAGTCAGCACCGCCAGAAAACCGGAACAGAGCAGGGCCAACCCCGAGCGATATCTTCCCTTCAGGCACCGTGCGATCCCCATCGTCACCGGGACCACGACGAAGGGGAACTTGATCAGAGTCCCCAGAAATCCGAACAGGAATCTGTTCTTTTGATTCCGTGCCGACAATAGAGCCATCCAGATGGCGGCAATCCAGGGTTCCGTCCAGATGTCCCGGGAGTAGCACAGCAGCGGACTGGCCAGGGCTGCGACAGGCAGGACAATTGAATTCCGGGTTTGCAGTCCCTCCAGTCGCTGTGCCATAAAAACTACGGCTACCAGTCCGGCTGTGCAGGTGAGCCAGACACAAAGAGGCTCTACCCAGAGTGTTCCCGCCAGGGGCCAGGCAAAGAAAGCCAGAAGCAGCACAAAAAAAGGCGAGTGCGTCCCCACTTCGCGCCCCCGGCTGTCCACATCGACGTGGCGGTCGATTTCAACACCGCGAAATCGCGAGCCGGCATCCCAGTCGCCTGCGAGGGCCTGATCGTAGTTATTCCTCAAATCAAAGTCGCCGTCTTCAACCAGGCTGTTGACTGCAACCAGGTAGTGGGGAGAGTCTCCGGAAAGGGCTCTAGGCAGACCCACCGCAAACTGGTTCCACCGGAGGGAAGGCAGTCCCCGCATTTCTCTCTCATCCGAGGGTGCATGAACAGTTGTGGCAACCAGAAAGGTCAAAGCGACCAGAGCGATACTGCGACTCATACGGTCCTGTTAGGATACTCTCCACTCATGTCAAACGCCGCAGCTATTCGGGCCATCCTCGAGACTCGAACTCTCAGGATCACGGGGCTAGCAGGCATAGAACTCCTGGGCGCAGGCCTTTGTGCCCTGGCCTTCCTGGGCTTTGACTGGTGGATGGGTGTATGGCTCGTAACCCTTGCCATACTCGCCCATTCTTCGCCGGGTTGGGGACTGGGGCTTCTCTTTCTCTCAGTCTCGATGGATTCGGCGCGGCCGGTCGTGGGGCAAATCATCGTCTCTTACTCGGAGCTGCAGATTCCCGTCTTCCTCTCGTGCTGGTTCGGTGGCAACCTGTGGCGAAAGAGGAAGCTGATCCACGACTGGAGACTGCTGAGTTGGGGAACTCCCTTCCTGTTCATAGTCCTTCTGTCGGGCCTGTTTTCGTCCTCGGTCTCTCGAGCTGTACTGAATACAGTTCGCTTTAGCGAAATGTTCGTTCTGGCATTTGCAGTGGACAACCTGCTCAGGGACTCGTCCGGCCCCAGGTTTCGCGGTTTTCTTTTTGTCGGCGGCCTCTTCTATGCACTCCTGGGAGCTTTCCAGTTCCCCTTCGTTGAATGGGGGCGAATCTACGCAACCTTCACCAACCCGAACCAGTTCTCGGGCTACCTCAACCTGGTCCTCCCCTTTCCCGTGATCCTCTTCCTGTCGGCCCGCCGAGGAGAGCGAATCAGGTGGGGATATCTGTGTGTCATCCTGCTGGTCGCCGGAGTGGCCACGCTCTCGCGAGCCGGTTTTCTGGCAGGGCTTCTTGGTATCCTGACCGTCCTGATTCTGTATTTCCGCTATCACCCACGGCCGGACCTGAGACAGATCTCCGCTACCCTGACTTCGAACACCCGCTTGCTTGTCGTGCATGTTCTGCTTGGAATCATTCTTGTGGTGTCTCTGCTGCTGACTCCTTCCACCCGGAGGGCCCTGGATGACTCCTTTCGAAACCTCACCGGACGCTTCAGCGGCGGATTTGTGTCTTCCTTCCAGAAGACCCGCCAACCCTATTTCGCGGTTGGATGGGCCATTTGGAAGGATCACCCGTGGCTGGGTGTCGGCCCCGGAAACTACAAACGGGCAGTCCGGCAGAAAAGAGCTCTGGTGAGAAGCTATCGAGACAAACGGGTTTCGTACCGGATTTTTGTCCAATCCCTCAGCTCCCATGTCCATAACCTGTACCTGCAGACCGGTGTCAACTTTGGCATCCTCGGATTGGCAACCCTTCTTTACTTCTTCCAGCGTTTGTTGTTGGCCCTGTTACGAGATGCCAGAGGTTCCCCTGCCGCGCTTGCCGGTGTCGGATTACTCGCAGCCTTCTTTTTTCACAACCTGCTGGATGTGACATTCCCCAGCCTGGGGGTTGAAATGGGTATCCTGTTGGGCGTGTCTCTGAGCCGTGACCGACTTTGATCCATTGGGAACAAGTGTTACCTTGACAGGCCTGTGATCAGACAGACTCCGTCGTCCTCCTTTATTGAGAAGTATCGCCTGGTTGCGGAGAAAACACTTGCGGAGCTGCCCCTTGCAGCGGTGATCCAGCTGATTGAACTACTGGAGAAAAGCCGGCGGCAGAATCACCAGATCTTCGTGTGCGGCAATGGCGGAAGCGCGGTCATGTCGAGCCACCTGGCCAGCGAACTGGGAACAGAGCCTCTGGAAGAGGGATCTGGTCGATTCCGCGTGTACTCCCTAACGGACAATGTTGCCTGGCTCACGGCGATTGCGAACGACACCGACTATTCAAAGGTATTCGTCGAGCAGCTCAAGAATCTGTCCCGGGAAGGAGACCTTCTGATCGCTTTCAGCTGCAGTGGGAACTCAGAGAACGTGATCGAGGCAGTGCGCTGGGCAAAGCAGGCCGGGCTGACCACCGTTGGGATCACTGGCCAACCGGGCGGTCGGCTGGCCGAGGGCGCTGACCTAGTGGTGGCCGTTCCCAGTTCCTTCACGCCGCAGATTCAGGAGGGACACATGCAGATCCAACACCTGATCAGCTACTACTTTGCGGAGACGCAGTTCCACTGACCAGCTCATCATGTCTCGGATTCCAGGGCGGAGGACGGGATGAAGACCCCGTCGTCAAAACGGAGCATGACCAGACCATCCGTCCAGAGACTGGAATCCAAATTGGAGTCCAATTCCAGCAATTCTTCCAGGATCCATCTGATGTAGAGATCCCCGGCTGCCTCCGTCAAGGGGTAACCCCCCCCGAAACGGGGGTTGATTTCCACAACATTCAAGGCCCCTGAGTCTGCATCATGAAAGATCTGAATGTTCATGGGTCCGTAGGAACCGGGTAGCGCCTCCGCAATGTTTTTCGCAGCTCTCTCAACCATCGGATGCCGCACCGTCATCCCCTTGCTCAGCTCGCCGGCTCGGACCTTGAGCCTTTTCCTGGGAACGGCGCACACGCAATGCCCTGATCGGTTCACGAGCACATCCACTGTATATTCCCAACCGGGAGCCGTAGCCTGAACAATCAAGTCTTCCGCGTCGCTCTGCCTTGCCAGAAAGACCAGCTGCTCTCGAGTGTCGATTCGAAAGACACCCTTGGAGGCGCTTCCCGCTCGCGGCTTAACAATCAATGGGAATTCCCAGTTTTGCGGGTCGCCCAAAACCTCTTCGAAGAAGCTCTGTCGCACAGTTGGAAAGCTGTGCTCCTGCAACCACCGGTGCGTGCTGACCTTGTCACTCGTAATGGCTACAGTCTCCGGTTCTGATATGAGCACGGTGATCCCTTGTTTTGAGAATTCGTCCCTGTGGCGACTGTATACGGGGAGCTCCGGATCGATGGTAGGAATGATGAGCCCGATTGAGTGTTCGCGGGCAAGTTTTAAGACAGACGCGACAAAGTCGGGTGAGGAGCAGGGGGGAACGGAGAATGCTCGATCAGCGGAGTGAAAAGCGGAGGAGAGGTCCGACATGTCAATGGCGATGACCTGACCGGCAAGCCCCAGCTTTTCCAGATTCTTTCGACACAGGCGAAGCAGTGCGACTCGACGTCCCGCCGATGAGATCAAGACGGAAAACTCTTTCATCCCGAGTACTCCCAGTCCCCTGGAAAATGATCTGATGTCGCGGTGTTCATTTGGTAGGGTGATCTTCACACTTTGTCGCCTGAAAGAATACCGGCTGCCGACTCAGGCGCAAAGTGGGAGACTACAATCAGTCAATCTGTGGCCCCGATCGCAGGCTGAATGACTCGCCACCTCCCCGTGCTAGACTTGGGACGTCGAGGGCGAGGTCACGCGGGCCCCAGAAAGGCACCTTTTAGCCCTCGAATATCTTGCCCGCCGCAATTTGCCTTCACTGTCCAGAGAGGCCCTTCTCGTCCTCCTCCTCTACGGGCTCTTCCTCGGCGTCAATGCTTGGTCACTTCTTGACGCCAAAGACCTGGTGGGGGGGGCCATCGGCTTGACGGTGTACAGCTTCGGCGCCTTGATTTGCCTGGCTACTATTATCGCTGTTCAGGAAGTTGGGAGCATCAAACCCATTGTTGTCTCGTTTTGTCTTGTTTTCGTCGTTGTGATCTTCTTTGCAATCGTCGAGATTTCTGGATTCCTTTGGCTTATTTCAAAGAGTCATCCGGCAAGGGTCAGCAGCACTTTTAGAAACCCCAACCAGTTGGGTTTCTTCCTGACCATCGTCATTCCTCTAGTTCTGGTCTTTCTTGCCTCAAAATCGACAGACCATAAGGTCCTGAAAAAGCTGGCTCTTGTTGCGATGTTGGCCTCGGCGCTGGTGGTGATGGCTACTGCTGCCAAGCTAACGTTTCTGATTGTGATCGTGGAGATCGGGCTTCTTCTCTTGATCGCCCTGATGTGGATGGAGGGAAGCATCTGGCGAAAGTTTCTGCAAATCGCCCTGCTTTCCTCTCTCTTGACTCCATCCCTTCTGTACCTGGGTATCGGCCAGATTCATTTTGCAAGGTTCCAACACCGCGTTTTGGGGTGGTTCGGTCAAGCGGCAACATCACCGCAGGCAGTGGACCCCACCGAAGCTTTGATAGAACGGACCGGTGGCGAGTTTCTCATCCTTAATTGGGTCCTCCCCGCCAAAACGCTTCTGACAGAACCGTGGCTGGGCGTTGGTGTTGGGAACGGGGTCTCGACCTACCAGCTGCATCCGGGAAGATTCAACGAAGTACACAGCCAGTACTTTGGCATAGTGGGGGAGACGGGACTGTTGGGGCTGGTGACATTTCTAGTTTTTCTCGGAGCAGCGGTTTTCCAGGTAGGTTTGTTCATGAAAGAGAAGCAGGTTGGCTCCTGGATGACGCTGGGCCTCACGATAGCATTTGCAGCCTGCCTTTTGTCCGGAGTCTACAACTATTTTTTTCGTCGCAGGGAGTTCTGGATCGTCTTGGGCGTCATTCTGGCCTGTCGTCACCGGCTGCCAGGGATCCTGAACCGGGTTGCCGCACCAGGGCCATCCGGCTCGAGTTGATCTAAGCATGTGTGGAATCTTTGGAAGCTTTGCGGACGAGGAAGAGCTCGTTGATGCGAGAATCGGAGATCTTTGCACCGACACTCTTACCCACAGGGGCCCGGATGACAGGGGAACCCACAGTGAGACTTCCTTATTCCTGGGGATGAGGCGCCTTACCATCCTCGATCTTGAAACGGGAAATCAACCGATTTGGGACGCTTCCAAGAACTTCTGCATCGTCTACAACGGAGAGCTTTACAACTACCGGGAGATTCGCTCCACGCTTCGCTCAGAGGGCTTTTCTTTCCGGACCCATTCGGACACGGAGGTGGTTTTGAATGCCTTCGTGAAGTTGGGACCGCAGTGTCTGCAGCAATTCAATGGAATGTGTGCCTTTGCCGTCTGGAACCGGCGTGAACGTTCGTTGTTCATCGCCCGGGACCGGCTAGGAGAAAAACCTCTCTACTACTTCTGGGATGGAAAGCGCCTCGTCTTTGCCTCAGAGATAAAAGCCATCGTTGCAGATCCCACGATCGAGCGGGAGATCGACTTCCAGGGATTGTTCAATTATCTGTCATTCGGAAGCTCGCTTCCGCCAACGACCATCTTTCGAAACATTTTCAAGCTGCAACCAGGGCACTATCTGGAAGTTTCGACTAAAGGACCCTCGCTTCATGAGTACTGGGATGTCCCCCGCCAAACCGAACCACACGGAAAGGGTTCATCCTACAGCGCCGAGACCATTAGAGAATTACTGGCTGATTCTGTCCGCATGAGGATGGTTTCAGATGTTCCTCTGGGAGCTTTCTTGAGTGGAGGGGTCGACTCCAGTGCGATCGTGGCCTACATGACCCGCTTTTCAGAGCGACCGGTCAAGACCTTTTCTCTCGGCTTCCCTTCCCACCGAAACTTCAGTGAGTTGGATGACGCCCGGTTGGTTGCCAAACATTTTGGCACGGATCACTACGAGTTGGAGCTTGATCACGTTGATGCTCCTGAGATTTTCGAGAAGCTCGCCTATCAGTACGACGAGCCTTTCTTCGATCCGGCCAAGATCCCTGTCTATCTTCTGAGTCGATTCGCTCGCCAACATGTCAAAGTGGCCCTGGGGGGTGAGGGCGCCGACGAGCTGTTTGGCGGATACCGCCGCTACGCCGCCGACCAGCTCTCCCATGCGTACAGGAGGCTGTTGCCCGGTAGTAGTGCTCTCGAGAATCTTATGGCCAGGCTTCCTAGGATGGGCCGAATGAAGACAGCGGCCCGAACTCTGGGAATCCCTTCTCCCGGGCGCCGTTACGCCAACTGGCTCCTGGCATTCTGGCCGGACGCGCTCGGGGAACTAGTTTCGGAAGAGCTGATGCAAGAACTGAGCCAACACGATCCCTTTGGCCATTACCAAGATCTCTGCGGAAACCTGGGATCAGAAACCGCCCACTTGAACAGACTTCTCTATGTCGATTTGAAGTCCTGGCTACCCAACACATACCTGGAAAAAACGGACAAGGCGTCGATGGCCGCCAGTCTGGAAGTGCGTCTGCCTTTCCTGGACCATCGTCTGGTGGAGTTCGCGTTTCGGATTCCCCCGGGCCAGAAAATCAGGACCTGGAACACGAAGATAGTCCTGAAAGAGGCTTTGAAAGACGTTCTTCCGAGGCATGTGCTCAAGAAACGGAAACACGGCTTCTCAGTCCCCACCGACCAGTGGTTTCGAGGCCACCTGGCGGGCTATCTGCGAGACAACCTGACCTCCAGTCGAGCCAGAAATCGAGGCTATTTCGACCCGCGGGCCGTGGACACCCTGATCGGAGAGCATGCGAGCGGTAAAAAGAACTGGGATGCCCAATTGGGGCTGCTCCTGAGCTTTGAACTGTGGGCGCAGCATTATCTGGATGATCGACCACGGCCCGAAACCGGGGCTCCGGACCGAAGCCATGTGACTCACAAGCCTTTTGCCGGGATAGAATCGACTCCCAGATGAAAGCCCGGGAAACCAATCGAATCTACCTCTCGAGTCCACACCTGGGGGGATTAGAAAACCGTTTCCTGAAAGAGGCTGTCGATTCCAACTGGATTGCTCCTGTCGGTCCGAAAGTGGATGCATTTGAAGAAGAGTTCTCTTCGTACCTTGACGTGAAAGCGGCGGCGGCCTTGGTCTCGGGAACGGCGGCACTACATCTGGGACTGCGCTTGGCCGGAGTAGGGAACGGGGACAGGGTGCTTTGCTCGACGTTGACGTTTGTTGCCTCGGCCAATCCCATTCTGTACCTTCAGGCAACCCCCTTGTTCGTCGATGCGGACCGGAGTAGCTGGAATCTGGATCCCAACCTGCTCGAGGATGAATTGGCTCGCAGCGCCAGGCGGGGGCGCATGCCGCGGGCAGTGGTGGTGGCTGACGTCCTGGGGCAGAGTGCGGACTGGGACGCCATAGAAACTATCTGCTGTCGCTACGGAGTGGAGATCGTCGAGGATGCGGCTGAATCGCTGGGGGCCACCTACCGGGGTCGCGCCGTCGGTCGCTTCGGCAAATGCGCTGCCTTCTCCTTCAACGGCAACAAGATCATCACGACATCGGGCGGAGGGATGCTGGTCTCTCAAGATGCGGCGCTGGTTGATCAGGCCCGTTTTCTGGCAGCCCAGGCTCGTGATCCTACGCCGCACTACTCGCACTCGACTCTGGGTTATAACTACCGGATGAGCAATCTGCTGGCTGCGGTTGGCCGCGCCCAGTTGGACGTACTCGGGCAAAGGATCGCCCAGCGCCTGGCGATCTTCGAGTTTTATCAATCCCATCTCGGGGATCTGCCCGGGCTCGACTTCATGCCCGAAACGGATTACGGGCAGCCCACCCGCTGGTTTACCTGCATCCAGATTGATCCCGATTTATTCGGTGCCGACAGCGAGGCAATCCGTCTGGCTCTCGAGGAGGAAAATATCGAGTCACGCCCTATATGGATGCCTTTGCACATGCAGCCTCTATTCGAAGGGGCCGAGGTCGTGGGCGGTCACGTCTCCGAAGAAATCTTCCGCAAAGGCCTGTGCCTGCCGAGCAGCTCTTCTCTGGGGCGGCCTGACTTGGAGCGAATCGTGGGGACGATTCGCAAGACCTGCGCCGCTGTCGGAAAGTCCGACCAGAACTTGTGACTCCAGGAAAATCAAAATGTCGGAAACACTGAGGCCAACCATCTCCAAGTTGGTGCGCTGCCTGTTCCTGGTCCAGGGTTCACTGCTGGGAGCACTGACTCTTCGTTTTCTGTGGGTGGGTCGGGGAGAGGCTCCATTAGTCTTGAGCAGTTATCTGAGTTCTATCTACTACGGGGGAATCGCCCTTCGAAACTCTCTCATCTTCACCGTGGCGATGGGGGGGGTCGTATTCTACCTGCATGAGAGACAGAGAGCACGCCGCAGCCACACGTTAAAGGCCGAGCTTCTACTTGGATTTATCGCCCTGACCAGTCTTTATACCAGCCTGCTGTTCGTTTCCCTTGCCCTGGGACGAGGCTTCGTCTTTCCTCGCTGGAGCTGGGTCGCTGCTTGGGCCATCGGAGTTTCCGTTTTCTTCGTCGTAAAGGTGACTCACCATCTCGAATCGAGTGCTGAGCAACATCTGCGGCTCCGCCCCGGACACATGCTGATCGACGGAGCTATCTCCGGCTTGACCTTCCTGCTGGCATACGTGGTTCGGTTCGATGCTTTGCCCTCCGAAGCTTACCAGCAGCAGGCAGCCTTTCTGGTTGTCTTCGTAATGGTGATATACGTGGGATCGAATTATCTGTGGGATGTCTACTCTCTGGTCTGGCGTTTCACCAGCCTCCGGGAGGCCTTAATCATTGGCCAGGCCGTGGCTACCGCAACCTCAATTACCTTCGTATTTCGAATCCTGATTCTCGGATCTCTGCCCGCTCTAATAGTGCCTTTGGGCGTACTCCTTTTCCACCCTCTGCTGACGTATGCTGCGATGCTGGGCGTTCGCGTTGCCCGCAGGAGCCAGCATCGGTACAGCTCTCGAGAGGGTTCTTGGGGAACAGATCACGGTGAATTGAAGTCGAGGAAGGTGCTGCTGATTGGAGCCGGAGAAGCGGGCCAGCAGTTGGTGCGAGAGCTGCAGGATCACGCAGAGTTCAAGGTTATTGGCTTTCTTGACGATGACCCCATCAAACGGGGTCGCCGGATCAGCGGAATTCGCGTTCTCGGCGACACCAACGACCTCTCAGCAACTGTCCTGCAGGGTGCTATTGACGAAGTCATTCTGTCCATGCCAAGTGCCCCCGCTTCTACAATCAAACGCGTCGTAGCCAGTTGCGAAAAGCTCGACATCCCCGCCCTCAGTGTCCCGGCTCTTCGAGAGATTGTCCAAAGGAGGGTCTCAATCAGTCGTTTGCGACCGGTTCGCATGGAAGATCTGTTGGGACGAGCCCATATCGAGGGCCCATATGATCCGTCTCTAGAGGAAACATACCATCAACGCTCCGTTCTTGTGACGGGCGCTGCGGGATCGATTGGATCAGAGCTGGTACGGCAGCTGAAAGAGTTCCAACCCTCCACCCTGCTCATTCTGGATCGAGATGAGAACGGGCTTTTCGAGATCGAACTCGAAATCCGCGATGTGTACCGAGGTTCGCTTGAGACGATTGTTGCGGATGTTAGAAACAGGAACAGGATGGAGTCCGTTTTTTCAGAGTTTCACCCCGAGGTCATCTTCCATGCGGCCGCATACAAGCATGTCCCCTTGATGGAACGTCATCCTTCTGAAGCCATTCTGAATAATGTCATCGGTACCCGAAATCTGGCGGAGCTCGCCTGCGAACATCAGACCAGATCCTTCGCGCTGATCTCAACGGACAAGGCGGTGAATCCAAGCAGTATAATGGGAGCGTCGAAGCGGATTGCCGAGATCATCGTTCAGCGAATGGTCGGACAGGGAACAGATACACGGCTCTGCTGCGTCAGGTTTGGCAACGTTCTGGGAAGTCGAGCCAGTGTAGTCCCCCTCTTCCGAAAACAGATTGCCCAAGGCAAGAATCTGACCATCACCCACCCGGACGTCCAGCGCTATTTCATGACCATCCCCGAAGCCGTCCAGCTCTTGATCCAGGCGGGGTCCCTGGGACGAGACGGTGATGTGTTTGTTCTGGATATGGGCGATCCAGTCAAGATCGTGGACCTGGCCCGGGACCTCATCGAACTGTCCGGACTCGAGGTCGGCAAGGACATCCAGATCGAGTACATCGGTCTACGTCCGGGAGAAAAACTGTCCGAAGAACTTCTCACGAGTGCTCAGGACGGCATCCGCGACACACGTTTCCCAAAAATCCTGGTTGCGGAAGCTCTTGAGGCTCCCAATCGGCAGTTCGGAGAATTACTCGACTCATTAGAAGAGGCCGCCCTTGCCGAGAAGGACGACCAGATCATGCAGATCCTTGAACTCATGGAAATCGGCTACCGCCCTGCTCGAGAGACACAACCCCGGACGGGCACTGTCCAGCTCTGATCCCCGGGTCTCCATCTGACCTTTCTCGAGGGTCATCCCACCCCTAAGAATCCATCATGGATCGCCTTTTGCTCGTTCTTACACTGGCAGTGGCTCCCGTGCTGTTGTTCCCCCTCGAATTCCAGTTCCTGCTCGTGGCAGTGACGGTCCCCCTTCTGTGGCTGATCAGGTGGCCGATTTCTGGCCGGTTATTACCTGCAACCCCCCTGAATCTTCCCCTGGCAATCCTGGGACTGTCGGTGCTGGTCAGTGTTTTCTCGACCCCCGATCTACAGTTGAGCCTGCAAAAGGTGGCAGGCACAGTGCTGGGTTTCTTGCTCTTCTTTGTGCTTGTCGATTTCTTGTCAGGCGAGAAGCGCCTTCGGGTTGCAGTGCTGCTGTTCGCCGCCTGCGGCGCTCTGCTGGCTCTTCTCAGTCTGGTCATTACCCGGTGGAAGCCCCTGTACGGCCCGCTCGGAGCCATCGGGCTGACCCTGTTTCCGCCCAGATTCTCGATTCCGGGCTTTGACGAAGGCTTCAATCCAAACCCGAATTGAGGCTCTCTTTCGGTCTTGCTGATGCTCTGGATCCTGGGCTTTCGAAAGACGGATCTGGGGGTCCCCGGACCCCAGACGCTTTACTATCTGTTCTTCCGTGTCTCCCTTGTCGTTGTTACCCTTGTCCTCCTCCTGAGCCAGTCCAAGAGCTCCTGGATCGCAGTTCTGGTCTCGCTAACCCGGATTATGCAGGAGATCTAAATTCAAGTGAGATTTGGGCCCAGAAAAAAGGCCGTAGCTCTCTGATATAAAAGGGTTTAGAGAAACAAAGACCCTAAACAGGAGCTACGGCAATGTCAAAAACAGTCTGCCAGAATACCCTGCCATTTCATAGCCACAGAAACATCACGGCTCGTTTTGATGGGGGGAGCCTCACTTCCGACGCAGGATGGTTGTTGTTTGGATCGCTGGATCGTCAACATCGATTGTGCGAGGGCTTCAGTTCCTGTATTTCGGAAAGTCGAGACCAACGCTACATTCGTCATGACCTGTTGAAGTTGATCCGACAACGAGTCTTGCAGATCGTGGCCGGCTACGAAGACTGTAACGACGCCGATACGCTGCGCTCGGATCCGATGCTCAAGACAGTCTGTGATCAGTTGCCCGAGAGCGATCCCGACTTGGCCACCCAGCCGACTTTCTCCCGTTTGGAGAACTCCGTCACCAAGAAGGATCTGATACGTCTGAGCCGGTGGCTGCTAGGCCGTTATGTGCGCTCCCTGAAGAAGAGACGCCCCAGCAAGATCATCCTGGATCTGGACAGTACCGATGACCACACTCACGGCCAACAGGAGTTCTCCTTCTACCACGGGTATTACCGAAACCACATTCTGCATCCTTTGCTGATCTTCGATGCCGCCACGGGAGACCTGGTGTGTGCCATGTTGAGACCTGGCAACAAGGGGGCTGCCTCTCACATCGTGCCCGTTTTGAAGCGCGTCGTGGAGGCCATCCGACAAGGAGTGGGGACGGATGTCGAGATTGAGATTCGGGCCGACAGCGGCTTTGCCACGCCTCGGCTCTACGAGTTCTGTGAAGGTGAAGAGAATAAACTCCAATATGTCATTGGGTTAAGTCGAAACCCTCGCCTGCAGCGAGTGGTCGAGCCGCTGCTGGATTCGACTCGGCTGAGGTTCGTTGAGCTGGAGGAAAAACAGCGTCAGTTTGACGAGTTTCTTTATCGAGCCCACAGCTGGGATCGATCCCGTCGCGTCATTGTCAAAGTGGAGGTCGATCAGCGTGGGATCAACCGTCGCTTTGTAGTCACCAACCGGGACGATCTCTGCTCCCAATCACTTTATGACCACTACACAAACCGAGGGCAGACCGAGAACTTCATCAAGGCCTTTAAGAATCATCTGAGCATGGACCGACTCAGCTGTCATCGATTCCTGGCCAATCAGTTTCGACTCCTCCTGCATGCACTGGCTTACCAGATGTTCGTGCGCCTGCGCGACTATCTGCACGGAACCCCCTGGCACAAGCTCGAAATCGAAACCTTACGTCGTCGGGTCCTCAAGATTGGGGCCCGGATCCGACAAACCACTCGACGCATCTGGGTCCATCTTTCCTCAGCCTTCCCCGAACAACCCCTCTTCCACCTCGTCTTGAGTCGCCTGAACTCCAGTTAGCTTTTCCCAGCTCCCCCGGAAAACCGCTTCCGACACTCATCCAGGCCCAGATCTGTCTGAAATTCACTCCCCAAACCACTCAAACGCCTCGCCAACCCATATTCTTCGCAAATCCGCCTGTCACACCTGCCCGCTTCCGAGTTGGGCCACTTCTCGAGTCGTTTTTCAACACCGGACTACGGTTCTTGCATAATCCGGGCTAACCTTCCTGTTCTTGAGTCTCAAGTTATTGCCGCGCGCTCAGCGTGTCTGGCGGGCAACTCTGGGAGTTCTATTCCTTCTTGTCGCGGTTGGGGGAACGATGCTGGTCTTCGTCGCCTCTGTGGTTCTCCCAGGCGACGGCGCGGTTGCGAGTGAATTCTCGCGTCAAGAAGTGTGGACCCGCGCCGTTTGGAGTATTCAGGACTTTCCAGTGACCGGTTTGGGCTTGAACGTCTTTCGAGAGGCGGTCTTGACGATTTTTCCGTTCTACAGACTCGCGCCCGGCACCGATGTGGCCAGTGCACATAACCAGTTCTTACAGGCAGCGGTCGATCTCGGAATACCGGCCATGATCATCTACGGAGCCATCTGGTTTGTCTCTTTTCGGATGCTCTTTCTGCTGGTTCGAAGCTCCAAGACTCCACTTTTTCGTGATTTCGCTGTCGGACTCGGAGCTGGACTGATTGGTCATTTTACCTTCCAGCTGGCCGATGCCGTGCCATTGGGGGCGAAACTGGGGATCTTCTGGTGGTTCGCGATTGCTCTTATCACTGCCATGTATTGCCTTGAATTCAAGGGGACAGAGAGAAAGCCCCGCACCTGTAGCCCGTTGCTCTTGTGGACCACGGGTTCCATTGTCTCTGCAGCCCTGGTATCGCAGTTCCCCATTCCGGCACTGATGATGGCTCTTACCGCCAGCATTGCGGTTGGCTTCGCTACGGTAAGAGATCCAGAGGGCGAGAACACGAGTGGATCCTGGCGTGCTCCGGCTGGGATCCTACCGCTTTCCCCTCAGTGGATCGGCATCACCGTTTGCGTCGCTCTATCGTTCCTGTCCCTGTCGGGGTTCAGCAGTGCCGTGTGGGCCAATTCCGTCGCTTTGCGCAGTCTGAGAGACCCCGAGAGGCTGATTGCCGAGTTGAGGTTGGAGAAAGAGGCGGGAGGCGGGCTTCTCCGGGCCCTGGGCAACGCCCATTGGCAGCTCGGAAATGACAGCGAAGCCGCCAGGCTCTTCGGCAAGAGTATCGATGCCGGAAACCAGAGATCCGTGACACTATTCAAGGCAATCTTGGCCACTGCTCGCACGGGAGAGGTGAAAAAGGCCGGTCGAATTTTGGAACGCTACGGCTTTCCGATGAGCCGACTGGCTTCCTTCGCCTTCAATGCTCATAGAGGCCAGGATCAAGTCAACGCGATTGTCAGCGCTAACGTCATCCTGGCTAGCGAGCAGCCCGATTCGGACAGCCTCTGCATGGCTAAGAAGCTTTACGTTTCAGCCAAGCTAATGGACTCAATGCGTCCCCTTTTCATAGAACACCTCCCCCGGCTGGATCGCTCCCAGGTGTCTGATGATGCGTGCTCCATAGAACTTGTCTGGCTTGGCTTTGAAGGCGGTGACCTGCCCCTCGCTCACAGTTTCTGGGATCCAGTACTCGCAAAAGAGCCGGAGGATCAACCCCTCTCAGTGCGTGCGCAGAACTGCTATGTCACCTACCGTCTGACCTTACATCACTCCAAATTGGGAAATGCAGAAGCAACAGAGTTCTATCGAGAGAAGGGGCGCAATTGGTGTGCTCAGATAAGAACCTGGTACTCCAGAAAAATGGTCCCGGATCAGGGGGCACAACCCGATTGAGTCTTGCAATGAAGAGGACGGGTCCTACACACCCTTTTCATCAGCTTGCCCTTTCCCCGCGGATCGTCCGGCGCTCCCCAGAAACTCGGGCATAGTTGGATGCCCGAGCTCTGTGATTCCCTCCCTCCTCAGTGTCTTCCAGAGCGTCGTTAGAAGAATCTTCACGTCCATCGAAAACGAACAGTGATCTACGTACCATACATCCAGTTCAAAACGTTCTTCCCAGGGGAGGCTGTTGCGACCGTTCACCTGGGCCCATCCCGTAATCCCGGGCAAGACCTCGTGTCTTCTTCGCTGCCGCGGCGTGTACCTGTCCAGGTATCGTATGAGGAGGGGGCGTGGTCCGACCAGGCTCATCTCTCCTCTCAGGACATTGATCAACTCGGGTATTTCGTCCAGACTCGTCGATCTCAAGAATCTTCCGAAACAAGTTAATCGCTCGAGGTCAGACTGGATTTCGGCGCGGTCCTTCCTTCCATTCTTCATGGTACGGAACTTGATCAGCCCAAACGGCTTCTCATGCAGGCCCGGCCTCCGCTGAATGAAGAAAACCGGCACTCCCAGGAAGATCCAAACACAAGCCCCCACAAGCAGCCCGCAGCGGAGCAGCACCAGCAAGAACGGAACCGTCAGGATGAGGTCCAGAGTTCGCTTGCCGAATAACTGATAGAGTTTGAGTCTCATAGGCTCTTCGACAACGCCTGGCCTCGAAAAGAGCGGTCAATCACAGTCTATCTTAGTGCCACGAGCAGACAAGCCCATCATTTCCACGAACCCCTCACTGTCGATCAAAGCTGTGAATGATCCATCAGTTCCCGTTATTGTTCCAAATCATAACTCAGGATCACTCCTGAGGCGCTGTCTTCAATCCCTCCAGCAACAGATCACAGACGAGCGTTTCGAGGTGATCGTGGTTGATGACGGTTCCACAGACGAGAGTGCCCAGAGCACGAGTCACTTTCCGGGTGTCACTCTCGTTACGGCGGGAGCACCTGGGAGCTTCCGCAGCCAGGAACCGGGGCCTGAAGGTCGCCCGTGGGAGAGTGATCCTCTTTCTTGATTCAGACTGTGCTCCTCAGTCGAGCTGGATCCGAGAGATATCGAGCCGACTAGTAGCGCAGGAGTCCCTGGTTACCGTGGGTCGCTTCATCTCCAGTCAGACCGGACTGGTTCCACGTCTCGTTCAGCAGGAACTGGAAGAGCGTTTCAGACGCATGAAGAGCCACCGAGATGTAGATTTTCTGAATTCGGCCACTTGTGGATTCGCGCTCCGGGTCATCGACCAATATCGCTTTGATCCCGATTTTGACAAGCTCGAAGACGTTGATCTGTCCTTTCGTCTGGCCGCGGCCGGCATCGATATCCGCTACGTTCCGACGGCGATTGTGGATCATCACCACCCGGGGAGTCTTTGGGCCTATCTGCGGCGGAAGTTCAGATACGCACGCGCAGCCCCGCTTCTCTATAAGAGATTCCCCCGCAAGAGTCTGGGAGACGCGAGCACCCCGCCAACTCGAAGATTTCAACTGGCGTTGGTCTTACTGGGAATCCTTAGTCTGCCTTTCTCCTGGATGTCTGGTGCTTCAATGATCGTGGGTTTCGCTGGTTCTCACGCTTCCGGTAGCGTTCCGAGCCGGGGCCAACTCGCCACTGCTGGCTGTCTTGTATCCTCTCTTTGCTCTCATCGGCAGCATTGCGTTCCTCGCGGGGTGGGGGGTCGGGACGGCGTCCCTGCTCATGCATCTCCATCCGGCAAGACCGAAGGGCTCATTTCGAGCGAAGGATTAGGTACGCGGCGATTGATAACCACTAATCGCTTCACTACAGATGCTAAGCTCACCCTGGCCGGGAGTCTTGCCCAGGTTGTCTTTGGGGTTGTCACTGCGATCATATTGGCTCGGTCTTTGGGCGCCGAGAACTTCGGGCTCTACGCCCTGTACATTGTTCTGGTCAACGTGTCCGTGACCCTGACCAATCTAGGGCTGAGCCAATCCACAACGTACTACGTGGCCAGCCAAACACAGTCTGCGCAGCAGATCGCGAAAACCAGCCTGGTGTTGAGCATGATCGTGGGACTCGTTGCAGCGCTGGCAGGATGCATCCTGATCCGCCTGTTTCCGAGTCTGCTGGCGGCGTTATCGACGCAACTCTTCCTGCTTGCGATATTCCTCGTCCTTCTGAAGATGGTCTTGCTTTCAGCGCAGGGGATCGTCAAGGGACTACAAGACTTTCTTTTCTACAACAAGATCATCGGCTGCGTCGCCCTTTTCCAGGCTGTACTCGTCTCAGTTCTGGTCGGGATACTTGGCCTGGGCATCTGGTGGGCGCTGATGGCTGCTTTATTGAGTGACCTGGCCGGCCTCACGGTTTGTCTCTGTGGCATTCGCAAGCGTCTCGGTTCGACTGAACCGCCCCCTGAAGATGTCGGCTGGGGGCGGTGGGCCATCAGCCTTTTCAAATTCGGACTGAAGTCTCATTTGGGTGGTGTTTTCTATTCGCTGACAAACAGGGTCGATCGGCTGCTTCTTAATGCTTTAGCAGGGCCTCTCTCTCTTGGCATTTATCAGGTGGCAGCGGCGCTGGCCGAAAGGCTATCGTTGATCTCGAACACAGCATCGGTCCTGTTTCCTCGCGTGGCTTCGATGGGACAGGACGAACAACAGCGCCGGCGGCTAACACCGATTGTGGCAAGGCGCATTTTCTGGCTCATGCTGATCGCAGCGATTCCAACCTTTGCTTTGGCTGACTGGTTGATTTCTTTATTCTTTGGAGTTCAATATGAGCCGGCAGGAACAGTCCTCAAGCTGCTGCTTCCCGGATTTGTCCTGTTCAGTATGTCTCAAGCTCTTGCCTACGATATTGCGGGTCGGGGCAAACCGGGCTTAAACACTCTCCACTCCGCCGCTGCCCTGGCGCTGAATGTGCTGGCCAATCTCGTACTGATACCAAGGTATGGAGTGCAGGGTGCCGCCGCTGCTGCAACCCTTTCTTACAGCTTCCTCGCCGTGATCAGGGTCGTGA
The DNA here is from genome assembly GCA_965248635.1 of Acidobacteriota bacterium. GTDB lineage: Bacteria > Acidobacteriota > UBA6911 > RPQK01 > CBDAPI01 > CBDAPI01. The sequence continues at coordinate 4,847,374 of OZ252114.1, forward strand.
CCTACTCACGGATCGCCAAGATCAGGTGGTATCAAACCTGGGTATTGACTGGGGAGGATCTTCGGTTGTGGGAGCGACTCCTTCTTAACCGACCCTAACCCGGATGAGTCATCAAACGTCTGCTGATCTTATCCAGGTTTCGGCTCGATGGTTCTCCGCGTAAGGTTTGATCGAACCATCATCTCGACGAGTTGCTGGAATCTAGCCTCGGCCTCCCAGCCCAGCGCCTGTTGGGCTTTGGTCGGATTTCCCACAAGAACATCCGGTTCTGATTCTTCTCCGCAGCGCTCGTCTCGAACGACGTAGTCCTGCCAGTTCAGTCCCACCACTTCGAAAGCCACCCGCACGAAATCCTCCACGGTGTGGGCTTCTCCGGAAGAGAAAACATAGTCAGACGGTTCGTCGGCCTGCAAGCTGAGCCACATCCCCTTCACATAGTCTCCTGCATATCCCCAGTCTCGCGCCGCCTCCAGGTTCCCCAGTTTCAACTTGTCCTGCTCTCCCTGCTTGATTCTTGCCACTGCCGAGGTAATCTTCCTGGACACAAAGGAGGGTGGACGCAACGGAGATTCGTGATTGAACAGAATTCCGCAGCTGGCAAAAAGCCCTCGGCCTTCACGATAGTCTACCGTCATCATATGTGCGAAGAGCTTGCTGACAGCATAGGGATTCTGCGGGCAAAAAGGACTCTGCTCGGTGCAGGACTGCTCGCGGTGCCGGCCAAACATCTGAGCACTGGAGGCCTGAAAGAATCGGATCTCGGGGTCGGTCGCTCGAATCGCTTCCAGCAGGCTGATGACCGGCAGGCCATTCGCCTCGAAGGTCCCGATTGGCTGCTCCCAGGACAGAGGCACAAAGGACTGGGCCGCCAGATTGTAAACTTCCGAGGGTCCTTGCTCCCTGAAGAGCCGGATCAGGTGAGACAGATCATTCAAATCGGCCGAGCGGTAGTCAATACCCGATGCGTGAGGCCAGTTGGGGCCCCGGGTGCCCCGCCCCACTCCGGTAACACGATAGCCCTTTTCCAGAAGCAGACGAGAGAGGTAGTAACCATCCTGGCCATGAATGCCGGTAATAAGGGCCCTCTTCTGGTTCGTCATTCCGGCGTGAAAACCATGGGAAAGAAACTTCCACTACAACTTGATCAACCGAGCCCAGTCACGATTGACTCGATACCACTCGACCAGATTGCGGATGCCCTGATCAATGGATGTCTGGGGGCGCCAATCCAGAACGTCTCGAGCCCTGGAGATATCGGCCCAGGTTTTCAGGACATCGGAAAAATGCCTGGGCTCGTGCTGGAGAGTTGCCTGGTTGCCGACAGCGGTTTCCACCAACCTGATCACACTGAGAAGATCAACCGGGCTGTCTGAGCCCAGGTTGATGACCTCCCAACCAACCTTCTTTAGCGCGGCCACAGTTCCCCGGCCGATGTCGTCGATGTAAGTGAAGTCGCGCGACTGTCGACCATCCCCGAATACTCTGACCGGCTCGCCCTCACTGATCCACTTGACAAAACGAAGCAGACTCATGTCCGGTCGGCCCGCCGGACCATAGACGGTGAAGTAGCGGAGAACGCTGATGTCGATACCCTGTAGATGGTGGTAGCTGTGGCACAGAACCTCCGCAGCTTTCTTGGAGGCGGCATAGGGAGACAGCACGTTGTCGCTGCAAAGCTCCTCGTGGAAAGGCTGAACCGAACTGTCACCGTACACACTTGAAGTGGAGGCCTGAACCAACTTTTCAATTCGCCGTCGAACACACTCGTCTCCCCGTCGAACACACTCGTCGAGCAGGTTAAGGGTTCCCGTGCAGTTGGTTTCGAAGTAAATCCAAGGGTCATCCACGGACTGGCGGACACCGGCCCGGGCCGCCAGATTGATGACAGCTTCCACCTCAGGCTCCCGGTCCAGAACGGCCTCCAGTGCCTGCCGCTCGCAAATATCCGCCTCGTAGAGCGACCACCCCGGACGGCCTTTCAACTGGTCCAGTCTCCAGTTCTTGAGCCGCACGTCATAGGCGTCGTTGAGGTTGTCCAGACCGATCACCTGGTGACCACCTTCGAGAAGGAGCTGGGCCACCCTGGAAGCGATAAACCCCGCTGCTCCGGTGACCAGGTAGCTAGACATCCGGGTCTCCGCTCAATTCGCTTACGTGACGGGTGTCCACGATCAGTCGGCTGCACCGTCTGACCTCCTCCCAGTCAAAGGACGTGTGATCCGTCACGACCACCGTACAGTCTGCCCTTTTCAACGCCGTCGTGAGGTCAGGCTCGCACAGCAACTCGAAGCCATCGAAGTGGAGGCTGGGCACGTGGGGGTCGAAGTAGGCCAGGTCGGCACCCTTCTGACGGAGAAGCTCAATCATGTCCAGGGCAGGTGACTCCCGGACGTCATCCACGTCCTTCTTGTACGCCACTCCGAGGATGAGAATTCGGCTGCCCTTCAAAGATTGACCTCGATCGTTCAGGGCGTCCTGAATCTTACTTGCCCAGTAGTCGGGCATCTGCGAGTTGATCTCCCCTGCCAGTTGAATGAATCGCGCATTGTAATTCAGAGTTTTCAGCTTCCAGGACAAGTAGTGCGGATCCAGTGGGATGCAGTGGCCTCCCACACCGGGTCCGGGAGAAAAAGGCATGAAGCCGTAGGGCTTTGTGGCTGCCGCCTCGACCACCTCCCACACGTCGAGAGCGAGTTTGTCGCACATGATCGCCAGTTCATTGACCAACGCAATATTCACGGCCCGGAAAGTGTTCTCGAGCAGTTTGACCATTTCAGCAGACTGGGTGGAGGACACTTGCACGACTCTGTCTACGATCTGGCGGTACAGACTCACTGCCACCTCCAGGCAAACGGAAGTGACTCCGCCCACTACCTTTGGGGTATTGGTCAGAATGAAGTCTGAGCGCCCCGGGTCGATCCGCTCGGGAGAAAACGCCAGGAAGAAGTCCCTCCCCACCCGCAAATCGGAAGACTCCAGAATCGGTTGAACCAGTTCCTCCGTCGTGCCCGGATAGGTGGTGGACTCCAGAACCACCAGCGTACCGGTTCGCAGATGCTCACTGACGGATTCGCTGGCACGGATCACGTAGCTGAGATCGGGATCTCGGGTCTTTCCCAGGGGAGTCGGCACACAAATGATGACCGCATCACACTCGCCGATCTTTTCATAGGTAGAACAAAACTCAACTTTCTCCCTGCGGAGCCGGCGCAGCCGCTCGGAAGAGACATCAGGGACGTGCGAGACACCCTGCCGCAGGCCCTCCGACTTTTCCTGGTCGCTGTCGATTCCAAGCACCGAGAAACCGGCTTCGGCGAAACTCACGGCGAGAGGCAGGCCCACATATCCCAGACCGACAACACAAACCCGGTCCGATCGAGCTTCGATTCTCTCGATGATCTGGCGTTTCATCCGATTGGTGAGACGGTTATCTGGCATTGTCTCGAGAGTCTAACCTTGCCCGCTGCCGACCTGCTCCAGATCGGCGTCGACCATCATGCGGATCAGGGCTTCGAAATCCACTTCCGGACTCCAGGCCAACTCTGCCCTCGCCATGGAGGCATCGGCGACCAGGTGATCCACTTCGGCCGGCCGAAACAACCCCTCACTGGTCGTGACATGATTCTCCCAATCGAGTCCCACATACTCAAAGGCAGCTTTCACCAACTGGCGTACGCTATGGGCACGGCCCGACCCGATCACGAAGTCCCCGGGGGCTTCAGCCTGCAATATCAACCACATGGCCTTCACATAATCCCCCGCAAAGCCCCAGTCGCGGGAAGCATCAAGGTTCCCCAACTCCAACCCTTGGGCCAGTCCCTTTTTGATCCTTGGCCGCATTGTACGTCACCTTCCGGGTGACAAACTCCAACCCTCTTCTCGGAGACTCGTGATTGAAGAGGATCCCTGAGCACGCAAACATGTCGTAGCTCTCTCGATAGTTCACGGTGATGAAATGACCATAGACCTTGGCGACACCGTACGGGCTTCTGGGATAAAAAGGGGTCTCTTCATTCTGAGGGCTCTTCCTGACCTTGCCAAACATCTCGCTGCTCGAGGCCTGGTAGAAACGGATCTTCGGATTGACCAGGCGTATGGCCTCCAGCAGCCGAATGACGCCCAGAGCTGTGAACTCTGCAGTGAGGACCGGCTGCCGCCACGAAGTAGGGACGAAGGACTGGGCCGCGAGATTATAGACTTCGTCGGGCTCCGCGTCCTCGATCAAGCTGATCAGGGAGAGCTGGTCCAGGAGGTCTCCCTGCTGCAGTTCGACCTGGTCGAGGATGTGCCGAATGCGCTCCACACCCTCGGTGCTGGTGCGGCGCACCATCCCCACGACACGATATCCCTTTTCCAGCAGAAACTCCGCCAGGTAGTAACCGTCCTGGCCGGTGATCCCTGTGACAAGGGCCGTCTTCATGCCGCTATCCTTCTTCTGCCGAGGAATCCACCGGGGTCTGGAGGTATCCCTGCTCGATCAAATAGGCGACGATCTTGCGGGCGTTATGCTCGGGAGTGGTCTCGACCGTGTCCAACCCAATCTCTGGATCTTCGGGTTCTTCGTAGGGATCATCAATCCCCGTGAAACCCTTGATCTCTCCTCTCCGAGCCTTGGCGTACATCCCCTTGACGTCGCGTTCTTCGCAAACCTCCAGGGGAGTATCCACAAAAACTTCGAAAAACCCCTCTCCCACCATGCTGCGAACGTCATTCCGCGTGGCTCGATACGGGCTGACCGCTGCGCAGATGACGGTCCCCCCATGCCTGACTAGTTCCGCAGCGACGAAACCGATGCGCCGAATATTGATGTCCCGGTCCTCCTTCGAGAAGCCCAGGCCCTTGGAGAGGTGGGTTCGGACCACGTCACCGTCCAGAACCGTAACCTGCCGCCCGTGCTCGAGCAGGAGTGTCGTGAGAACCTCAGCGGTGGTCGATTTACCCGACCCGCTCAACCCCGTAAACCAAATACAGACTCCCCTCAGGAATCGAGCCGGGTAGCTGTGGTGGAGAATCTCGGCAACTTCGGGACGCGTGAACCACTCGGGCAGCCGCTCTCCCCGACCCAGAAACTTCTCCCTGACTTCGGTTCCCGAAATCGATTCTGCCCGGGAAGAACAAGTGATTTTCGACCGCTCCTCATAGCGGTTCTCGTCCGGCAAGTACACGAACTCGGCAAAAGGGATGGATGAGACACCAGTTTCCTCACTGAATTCCTGGACCATCTCCTGGGCTGCGTAGGGACCATAGTAGGCCTTCCCTTCCGAGTCTTTCCCGGGGCTGGCATGGTCCCGACCGATGATCAAGTAGTTGGCCCCGTAGTTGCGGCGAATCAGGGCGTGCCAAAGCGCCTCTCTGGGCCCGGCCATGCGCATGGCGAGGGGGAGCAGGGCCAACAGGATCTCACCTTCAGGGTAGTAGCTTCTGGCAAGCGCCCGATAGGTCCTCACCCGGGTGTAGTGATCGACGTCTCCCGGCTTGGTCAATCCGACCACCGGGTGAAGTAACAGGACTCCGTCACGCTCCCGTATAGCTCTCTTCGTCAACTCCTCGTGAACGCGGTGAAGCGGATTTCGGGTTTGAAACGCGACTACATTCTTCTTGCCCAGAGCCTGGAGCCCGTCTCTGACCTGTCCCGGGGAGAGGCGGAGGGGCTTGAAGTCGTATCGCACCGGAGGTTGGATCACTTCGAGAGGGCCGGAAATGTTGACCTTGCCCCAGCGATGCATCTCCGCCACCAGCGGGTGCCGAACATCTTCAGTCCCCAGGGCGCCCCAAGCATACTCATTTAGATCCCAGGAGAAAATTTCCTCGACTCTCAGGATGGCAAGCGCCTCATTCTTGGAGTCGCGTAGCGCGACTTCAGAGTCCAGCCCAATTTCGGAGGGAAGGTCGACGGGTAATGTGACGGGCAGAGGAAATAGCGTTCCATCCTCCATCCTCATGGATTCCAGAACACTTTGGTAATCCTTCTCCCCCATAAATCGATCCAGTGGAGAAAACGATCCGTCGGCGATCAGTTCGAGATCACAGACAGCCCGCTCGCTGATCTGGAGCGATGGCAATTCCTTCACACGTTCCCGGCGCTGTCGCGCGACCTCTTCAGAAGGTCCGAGATCCATCAGTCTGCCACAGTAGGGAGTAATCAGCATTGAAGATTCAACTTTATTCACCATTACTTTCAGAAGGGGACAACCACTCCGTCGTGAGACTCACCAATCTGGAGCGCTGTCGCGAAAAGCCTGAATTCTAGCAAGTTCGGGGTTCCAGATCCAACGGCGGGGGTGACCCTTCTTTGCTGTGTTAAGATCGAAGAAATGGGTGAGTCACGGCATGCCTGGTACGCAGTCTACACTCGTGCCCGGCATGAGAAAGTCGTGGCGGAAGAACTATGGCTTCGCCAGATCGAAAGCTTTCTTCCTTTCCAGGAAAAACTGGCAACCTGGAAAGACCGCCGCAAACTCGTTCAGTTTCCTCTCTTTCCAGGTTACCTCTTTGTCCGTACAGAAATGCAATCCCGGCGTCTGGACATTTTACGAGTTCCCTCCATCGTTCGGATCATCGGATTCAACGGTGTTCCAGAACCCATCCCTGATGCTCAAATCAAGGCGGTCAAGAGCCTGGTTTTCAACGAGATTCCAATGAATCCCCATCCCTTCATCCATGAAGGCGACCGGGTGCGAATCATTCGGGGTCCTCTGCGGGAAATGGAAGGTCTCCTGCTGGAAAAGAAGAATCGCTACACCTTCATTCTCTCAATTGATCTGATTCAGCAGTCCGTCGCCTGTGAGATCGAGGCTGCAGACGTCGAGAAGATCTAGTACTCCCCGGTGTACTAACCCACTCGGCCGCAGCACTTCTTGTATTTCTTGCCAGACCCACAGGGACAGGGCGCATTGCGCCCCACCTTGGCCGGCTTGGGTCCTATGTTCCCCACCACGCCGCGGGTTCTGGAGTCCATCGCGGACTCGCGCGGCGCCGTACTCCGATCGGGGTCGGGACCCGAGTAACTGAGGGGCCTCTGAGGCCGGCGCTGGACAGGGGTCGCCTCTTGGGACACCGGTTGGAGTAGAAAGATCATCCTCACAATCTCCTCGGTGGCCCGGTCCCAGAGGTCCTGAAAGAGTTCAAATGATTCGCGTTTGTACTCGACCAGTGGATCCTTCTGGCCGTAGCCTCGCAAGCCAATCCCTTCTCGCAGGTGATCCAGGGCCAGAAGATGGTCCTTCCACTGCTGATCGACGATCTGGAGCACGATGCTGCGCTCAAACCAGCGCATGGAGTCTTCGCTTCCCGTGGTCTCGGCAAGCTCCTTCTCTTTTTTCTCGTAGGTCTGTCGGATATCCTCCAGGATGGCCTCTTCCAGCTCTGGTCGCGACAGTTCATCGAGGTTGGAGGGTGGCTCGAGGCCAAAGACTCGCTGCAGATTGATCCTCAATTCGTCGGGCTGCCACTCCTCCGGATCGACCGTCCCAGGAATGTAGGCGTCCAGGAATTCAACCGCGATGTCTGCCGCCAACGCGCCAATGTAGTCCTGCTGATCCTGCCCCTCCAGCAGCTCTCGACGAAACCGGTAGATCTCCTGTCGCTGGCTGTTCATGACATCGTCGTATTCGAGGAGGTGTTTGCGAATGCTGAAGTTCCGCCCTTCGACTTCCCCCTGCGCTCTCTCGATTTGCCGGGTAATCAGTTTGGATTCGATGGGAACTCCCTCCTCCATCCCCAGCGACTGCATGACACCCGAGATTCGATCTGACACGAAGATTCGCATCAGGTCATCTTCCAGTGAAAGGAAAAAGCGGCTTGACCCCGGGTCTCCCTGACGACCCGCACGACCCCGCAACTGATTGTCTATCCGTCGTGACTCATGACGCTCGGTTCCAAGAATGTGCAGTCCCGCCAGATCTACAACATCCTGGTGCTGCTTCGCCCAGGTGGTTTTCAGCCGCTCGACTTCAGCCAGGTAGGCTTCTGCGTCCTCTTCCCACTGCAGCCCCCGGGACTTCAGGTTGATGCGGGCCTCAAACTCGGGGTTCCCGCCCAGAATGATGTCGGTGCCTCGGCCTGCCATGTTGGTGGCAATCGTCACCGCGCCTTTGCGTCCCGCGAAGGCAACAATCTCTGCCTCCCGCTGGTGGTACTTGGCGTTCAGGACAACGTGCTTGATGCCCCGCCGCTTCAGGGCGCTGGACAGGCGTTCCGACTTGTCGATGGAGGTAGTGCCGACTAGCACAGGTCTCCCCAACTCGTTCATTTCCTGTATTTCGTCAGCGATGGCCTTGAACTTCTCTCTTTCCGTCCGGTAGATGACGTCAGGATACTCAGTCCGAATGAGGGGTTGATTGGTGGGGACCACCAGCACGTCCAGTTCGTAAATCTTTCCGAACTCGGCTTCCTCGGTTTCCGCCGTTCCCGTCATTCCCGCCAGCTTGTCGTACATGCGGAAGTAGTTCTGGAAAGTGATCGTGGCCAGTGTCTGGTTCTCGCGCTCGATCTTAACTCCTTCCTTGGCTTCCAACGCCTGGTGCAGACCATCCGAGTAGCGACGTCCGGACATGAGCCGACCGGTAAACTCGTCGACAATAACCACTTGTCCGTCCTTGACCATGTAGTCGACATCCCGGCGAAAAAGCGTATGTGCTTTCAGTCCCTGTTGAATGTGATGGACCAGCTCCATGTGTTGCGGATCGTAGAGGTTCGCGACCCCCAGGGCTTTCTCAGCTTTCTCGATACCTGGTTCCAGCAGCACCACTGAGCGCGCCTTTTCATCGACCTGGTAATCTTCATCCCGGATCAGTCTGGGAATGATCTTGTCGATCTTGTAATACTTGTCCGTGGACTCTTCAGAGGGCCCGCTGATGATCAACGGAGTCCGCGCTTCGTCGATCAGGATCGAGTCAACCTCGTCAACGATGGCGTAATGGTGTTTCCGCTGAACACAATCCTGCGTCGAGTACTTCATGTTGTCGCGCAGGAAATCGAACCCGAACTCATTGTTCGTCCCGTAGGTCACGTCAGCCTGATAGGCAGCGTGGCGTTCTGCATCCGGCATGTCATGCTGAATCGCCCCCACCCCCAGGCCCAGAAATCGGTAGATCGGGCCCATCCATTCTGCATCGCGTCGGGCCAGATAATCGTTGACCGTGACCAGGTGCACACCTTTTTCTTCCAGCGCATTCAGGTAGACGGGGAGCGTTGAGACCAGTGTTTTCCCCTCCCCCGTCTTCATTTCGGAGATCTTGCCTCGATGGAGGACAATGCCACCCAGAATCTGCACGTCGTAGTGGCGCAGACCGATGGTCCGCCGGCTGACTTCGCGGACCACGGCGAAAGCCTCGGGAAGAAGATCTTCCAGAGCCTGTCCCGCCTCGAGCGCATCCTTGAATTCCTGGGTCTTGGCCCTCAAACTTTCATCGGAAAGCGGGCTGATTTTTTTCTCAAGTTCGCTGACCTGCTCGACAATCGGCTGCATTCGCTTGAGCTCACGCTCGTTCTGACTGCCGATGATCTTGGTGAGAAACGTGTTCAGCATACCGGGTTATTCTAGCACTGACGAGACACGCAGGCCGGTCTCCGGGGTGGTCCGCCAACCCCGTGGTTCGTCTGCAAGAGTCGCTCAAGGACCGAGAGCTTGCGATTCACCCTGGCACACTATACTGAGGCTGGCGAGCGGCCCGTTCGCCGATAGGTCTTCGGAGACCGGGATGCATGAACCCTTTTGACTTCTTCGAGCGAATCTATTGGGAATTATAAATAACGGTTGACAGATCCTGGTTTAGTAAACAATGCTTATCGTGATCCACAATATCGGCAATGATGCGCCTACAATTAGACCAATAACAACATGATTGAGAGTACGCGAATTCAAAGCCAGAAAAAGCGCCACCGGGGCAAAGAAAAGGACAGAATCATAGCGAGTAAGAAAGCCCAATCCTGCGAATAGAGAGACAATACACACTAATTTGAGATTGAATGCAGAAGTAGACTTACGGTCGACTAATACGACTGTTGTTGTGGTCAGAAAAAGAAGAAGTGGGGTCTCTAACCCACCGAAGGTCCACAATAAAGTGCAGGAAGGCAGTAAGACTAACGAAAGAACCAACAATTGCCATTGCGGGTGGTTTCTGAATCGACGCCAAGTCAATAGAGCCGAGATTAGCACCAGGAATGAAGCAAGTATCTTATTACTGAGGATGGTGTGACCTGTCACATAGAATAATGCAGATGATAGAAGAGCGTGTAGAGGTGAAGTCAAGGCATTGATTGCTTCGCCTTCGTTGTAGACAAGGGCACTAATATTGACTAGATTCTCTGCATATCGATAGGTTATGTAAGCATCATCTGCTGTGAAGTTGAAAAAGAAAGTCGCACCAATACCAACTAGCAAAAAGACAGGCAGGTAGAGGTAGTAGTAGAACCTCATATCTTCCTCGTTCGAGAATGTCGTTGCTTCCAACCGGAACGAGTATCATTGCCCGGGCAGCATCCGACTTGGAGCGTTCTGTACCAGGGTCGAGTTGGATATCTAAGGCCTCCCCTCCTTGAATGCTGGGTGTCCAGCCATGGTGGGAGCCTTCAAGGCGACTGCCCCTTCACCGTTGAAAGTGGCTCGCTTTGACCACAATCCTAAGCCACCTTTCCCTGGGTGTCCATAGTGAGGTCATCTTGGAGCCGGCCTTGGCATCCGACTCTGAACTCTGCAGTTCGTCTTTCGTGCTTGCTCCTCTGATCCTAGTACCTCAGAGTCTTTGGCTCGGGAAGCCATCAGGACCCGGCTACTTGCCACAATCCGAGTCCATCCCTATAATCCGTCCATGGAGATTCCCGTAGCCCTCAGCTTCGAAGATGTCCTTCTCAAGCCCGGTCGCAGTGAGGTCCTGCCGGGGGAAACCGATCTCTCTACCATCCTCTCCCGAAATATCCGACTGGGGATTCCGCTGGTAGCCTCCGCTATGGACACCGTAACCGAGGCTCCCATGGCAGCTGCCCTGGCTCGCCAGGGAGGAATCGGGATCATTCACCGGAACCTTTCCATCTCTCGGCAGAGTGCCGAGGTGGACAAGGTAAAACGCTCTGAATCGGGAATGATCGTTGACCCCATCACGATGAGACCGCGGGATCGCATTCGGGCCGTCTTCGCTGCCATGGAGAAATACGATATTTCGGGAGTTCCAATCACCGACGAGACCGGCAAACTGGTCGGAATCCTCACCAATCGGGACCTGCGCTTCGAATCGAACATGGAACTCGAAGTCTCCGAGATCATGACCAGCGAGGGGCTGGTAACAGTCAAGGAGGGGATCACTCTCGAAGAAGCTAAACGAAAGCTCCATGAACATCGAATCGAAAAGCTGCTGGTGGTGGATGACGATTTCAGACTCAAGGGCCTGATCACCGTCAAGGACATCATGAAAGCGATCGCCTATCCCAACGCCTGTAAAGACGACCTGGGGCGTTTGCGAGTGGGAGCCGCGGTTGGAACGACAGGAGACTTTCTGGAGCGTGCTCAGGAGCTCGAAAAAGCCGGGGCCGACGTGATCACCGTGGACACGGCACACGGACACACCTCCCGGATGATCCAGGCTCTGGGAGAGTTAGAGAAGCGACTTTCAAGATCCGACCTGATTGCCGGCAACATTGCCTCTGGAGAAGCGGCACGGGAACTGCACGAGAACGGCGCCGACGCCGTCAAGGTGGGGATGGGGCCGGGGAGCATCTGCACAACCAGGGTGATCAGCGGAGCCGGAGTTCCCCAGATTACAGCCATCCTGGAAACGGTCGAGGTCGCCGCCAAGCTGGAGCTTCCCGTCATCGCTGACGGAGGAATCAAGTACTCGGGCGACATCGTAAAAGCTCTGGCTGCAGGCGCGGACACAGTCATGATCGGTAATCTTTTTGCTGGAACCGACGAGTCTCCCGGCGAACTGATTCTCTACCAGAACCGCAGTTACAAGACCTACCGGGGGATGGGATCGCTGGGGGCGATGGGTGGCAGGTCGGCGGATCGCTACGGCCAGGAAGGAGCCTCGGAAGGGAAACTGGTTCCCGAAGGCATCGAGGGCCGCGTTCCTTACAAGGGCAAGGTCGAGAACCTGATCCCCACACTGCTGGGGGGCCTTCGGGCCGGAATGGGCTACTGCGGTGTGTCCAATATTCCCGAGTTACAGGAGAAGGCTACCTTCATCCGCATCACCAGCCTGGGTCTGCGGGAGTCCCACGTGCACGATGTGGTGGTGACCAAGGAAGCTCCCAACTACCGGCTCGAAAACATCTAGCAGCCCGGGGAGTCGTTCCGCTGCCCGGTGGACACGACCCGCCAGATGCGAATGGGGCCGAAGTCACTTGAAGGTTCGGTCGCAATCAGACGACCCTTCTCTTGAGCAAAGCGCTGTAAGGCTCGAAGGTGCTCCAGACGACCGAAGTCGGTTGGTCTGGGACCTATTCCCCCGGTTGATTGGAGTGGCGTTGTAGTCTCAAGGATGAAGTGGGCCTGCTGCAGCCGTTGAGGGAGCCAATCTTCGGGCGAATGATCTCGTGAATCAAAGCGGGGTGGCACGTTGGTCACCTGGTAGCAGGTGTGATGAAAGCCCAGCCAAAAAACGACCGGCCCGGCCAGTTGCGTGGTTTCTGACTGAGGGAAGTGTCGCGCCAATCGGTCGATCAAGTCATTGTAATCGGCATGCCAGTGTGAGCGCAGGACCATGCTTATAGACACCACCATGACCAACAGATAACCGCCAGCGGCCAGCCAGGAGAAAGCTGTCAGGGGAACCCAAGACAGCCGTCCTGAACGGGTTGAGCGGAGATGATGCCACGCTCTGGCCAGCGCGATTGCGAGCCAGGGCAGGCAGAGCACTGCGTAGCGACTGGTGGACAAGGGAACCAAGCAGGCCAGGCAACCAACTGACCACAAACACAGAAAAGTGATGCTCTTGTCGGCACGGTTTCCATATTTGAAACCGATTAACGGTGCAAGAACGTACAGCAGAGCGACCGGAAGACCCAGAGGAAGCTGCAGAAAGCTGTACCAGCGTGTGGCTTCTTTGGTCAGGATTCCGGATAGGCTCCACAACACGGGAGACCCTTCGCCGGTTAGTTGCTCGAAGAACGAAGCCGGCGAGCTCAGATCGGCATAGATGATATAGACACAAAAGGGGAGCAACCCCGTGAAGACTCCCAGGACAAGCCACTTGAGCCAGGTCCACTCTCGACATAAGGACGAGCAGCGGTTAGAGCCGGTCAAGGTGATCCAGACAATCAGGCCCGCTACGGGCAGAAAGGCGAAGACGATCTGGTGGGTCAGTAACGCCAGTGCCGCAACCAGCCCGGCCAGGAATGCTTTCCTGCCGCTCGGTCTGTTCAATGTCGCGACGAGCAGGGCTAGGCTACAAGTCGTCAAGGCGATGACGAAGATCTCGGGTCGGAAGGTCCGCATGACCATGAAAGTCCAGACATTGAAGGCTAGGGCGATGGCGGCAACGAGCGGTGTTGGGGGATCAAAGTATTGCCAGGCGAAGGCGTACAAAGCAGCAATAGCCAGCATGCCGGCCACGATGGCCGTCAGTCTGAAAGAAAACAGCGTGGGACCCAATAGTCTTGCCGGGATTGCTGCCAGCAGGTTGGGCGTGATTTTGGGCTGAAGATAGTGGTGAGCAACACCACCGCGTCCGGGCAGAATGGGGATGTTGAACCGGCCGTGCTCGACTAGTTGTACAGTAGGCGCGGCGTACCATGCCTCGTCGCCGAAACTCCTGGGAATCGCCGTTGTCTTTACCAGGCCCCCGACTAAGACAGCTCCCAGGAGTATGACCAGAGCAAGGTGCCTGGCCCAGAAGTTGCAGCAACCCTGACAAGCTATCGGCATCCAGTACACCGTGTATCAACTTCAGGAGCGCGAATCCGGATGAATATGAGAATATTAGACTCCTCCGATCAGTTTCACAGGAACGGGCAACACCCCGCCTCAGCAGGGGGCCCAGGCTCGGTGCAGAAACCTGAGCAGGTTTCCTTGGAAGATCCCCTCGATATCCTCCTCGGAATAACTTCTCCCCGCCAGGATGGGCCCCAGTTTCGGCAGATCGGCAATCGTGTCCAGGTCCACAGGAGTCTGGTTTCGGCCAACCCCCCCGTCGAGGTCCGAGCCGATCATGCAATGGCGGGCGCTTCCGGCCAGCTGGCAGACATGATCGATGTGGTCCGCCGGCTGCTCCATCTTGAGTCCGGTCTCCCGGGGCGTACTCTAGGCCGCGGCGGGTGATGTGGAAAGAGTGACAACTCAGCCCAAACTCACGGAAGCCTTTGAGCCCGCCTCGTCTCACCTCCGATGTGAAACGTCAAAGCCGTTGGATGACCCTTGCTGTCCAGATCAAAAACGAAGTGAGCCGCAGTCCAGCGCAATTCGAACTCTCGCTGTGATCGCGGGACCAGTTCCAGGCGTTTCGAGGCGTACGGACTGGTCAGCAGAACCCCGTCCTCAAACCAAATGACCAGCTCTCCTCCCCGCTCGTATTCGTAGGTCCCGGTATAGGCGGCCAACTGCTCCGCCGACATGGGGATGATCGGCTTCACAGGACCAGCGGGACCTGGTTCTGCGTATTCCCGCAGTCGACGTACCCAGATATTCCTGAACCGGTTGGGGGAACCGTGATTCTGCAGCATCATCGGAAGCTGGTCTGGATGAGAGGTGTACGGTTTCGGCTGCAGCCAGTCGGTCGGGCCAACCAGCTCGGTACTGTCCTGAGCCAGGACGCCGTTGTGGAAGAGGGTCACGCGGGCCCGCTGCAGCAACCCGCCGTTGGGGTCGAAGCGGGGGCGCCGGAAAACGATGTCATAGGACTGCCAGGCGCCCGGAGAACGCGATGCGTTGACCAGCGGGGGAAATTGGCCGTAGAGAGCCCCTGCCTGGCCGTCCGCATACGTTTCTGTCTGATAAGAATTCAAGATCTGAACCTCGTATTGCCCCATCAGGTACAGACCACTGTTCCCCGCGACCTGGCCGCCCTCGTCTGATTGGGGAACCGACCACTCCAGATGTAGCTGGACATCGCCGAAGATCTCCTTCGTCCGAATGCTGCCAGCAGCCTTGCTAACCTCCATATAACCATTCTCTACCTTCCAGCCGGCGGGCCCGCCATCAAGAGAGCGCCACCGCGAAAGGTCATGTCCGTCGAAAAGCACCATGGCATCGGAAGGCGGCGGAACCGGAAGGCTCAGCTCCGCGGGCCGGACGACCGGAGGTCTGGGCCGCGCCATGTCGTGGCTCTTCCAGCCACTCGGCAACTGGGCCAAGAGTTGAAGGTTCAGACTCCCAGCACAAAACAGAACGAGGATCGCTTGTTTCTTCACATCAATCTCCTTGCCAGAGCCAGGGGGCTCGTGAATCCCACGATGTGCACCCTTATAGCGCCTTCATGGTTTCTTGTCCAAAAGATCTCTTCCAGGTTGCCGGTCTCTCCGGCGGCTTCCGCGCCGCTGCGCAGTCACTGTCGTTCCTGAAGATGTCGGCCTGCGGCCGCCACGCAGTTTAATTCAGTGGGAGTGACCGGGCGACGTGACTACCAGAACCGCGGGCCGCGGCTGCCGCCCAGCCCTCGCTGACGCTCGGGTTCTGTTGGATGCTAAATGACCGAGAGAAGTGATTGGCACTACTTCCCCTTTCTTCAAACAGTCGAGGACTGGGAGTGACGCAGCCGGCATCAGGTGACATCGCAACCAGACTCCGTCATAGTGTTGTGCATGAGTCCGGGTAAGCAAGCAGGCAAGGTGGTAGGAAACTGGGTCATGCGGCTCAAGGACTACATCAACCGCCGCTTCATGAGTCGCTTTCTCCCGTCTCTCGCCCTCCTGGGCGTGCTCGCTTCGGGCCAGGCCATGCCGGCACAGGAGCTCCCCGCCACCAACGTGGAAGTGAAAAGGCTGGAGATGGAGAGAACCGAAGAGCTGTCCGAGTCACTGGCCAATCAGCTTCTGGACTTCTCGGTGGCAGCCAGGAACGGCAACCTGACCGAGATGGGCCGTTCCGTGGGAGAAATGCTTCAAGCCACGCCCCTGCCCGAACTGGAAGCGTTCGAACCAGACTGGACCCGGGGAGGCCTCCAGGTCGGCCATCTGGAACTCGAGGGGAAGACTCTGAGCACCGTCTCCCGAGAGGAGTGGCTGAGGCGCTGGCAGCGCTTCGTCGACTCGTTTAGCCACCTGCAGGATGTTCGGTTTAAAGTCAGTGGTGCCCGATTTGAAGAACAGGGCTCCGGAGTCATGGCGGATGGCCAGCTCAAGTTCTTTCTGGTGGGCGAGAAATCGGCCGACCACCTTCTCTGGGTCCGAGGGAAGGGCCGGGTGCGGGCGGTGCAACCCCCCGACAGTCAGGACTGGGTAATCTCGACGCTGAAGTTGAGCGCGGTGTCGGTGTCCGAATCCAGCCCCATACCCTTTTCCGAAGTTTCCTCTCCGGCCGGGGTCGCCTTGACCCTGCCCCGTTACGGTTCACCGGGAAACGACGACTTTGTGTACCACGGCGCGGCCTCGGCCGATCTGAACGGAGATGGTCACCTGGATCTGTTCGTGACCGGTATTCGGCGAAACTACCTGTACCTGAACAAGCGCGACGGACGCTTTCAGGAATCCGCCCGCAAGACCGGGATCGAAATCACACGTCCCGGCACCTCTCCGCTCTTCCTGGACTATGACAATGATGGCGACCTGGATCTGTTCATGGCCGCTGTGGGCGATCAGATGCTCTTTGAGAATCGCCTGATACCCGACGGAGAACTCACTTTCCAGGATGTTTCCGAGGAGTCCGCTGTGGCTCTTTCCGCAGTGGGCTTCACCGCCACTGCCGGAGATGTGAACCGGGATGGCTGGATCGATGTCTACGTGGCCTCCTACAACCTATACGGTCGGGTCATGCCCGACTCCTGGCACGAGGCTGGAAACGGGACTGCCAACCTGCTTTTCATCAATCAAAAGGACGGGACCTTTCGAGAGTCTGCCCGGTCCTGGGGTGCCGACGACCGGCGCTGGAGTTACTCTGCCCAGTTCGCCGACGCAGACAGCGACGGGAAACTCGATCTCTATGTCGCCAATGACTTTGGTAGAAATGCGCTGTATATCAACCAGGGCAACCGCTTCACGGACAGCGCCGAGGCTTCGGGAACAGTGGATGCCGGAAACGGCATGGGGGTGTCCTTTGGAGATTATGACAACGACGGGGATCTCGACCTGTTTGTCACCAACATGTCTTCGATGGCCGGGAATCGCATCCTGAACCGCTTGTTCCCATCCGGCGACCGAGAAGATAACGTGCTCAAGAAACTCGCCTCCGGAAACACTCTCTTTAGAAAGGACGGAGGGAGCGTCTTCAAAGACGTGACCGGCCAGGTGGGGCCCTTCCCCGGCGGCTGGGCGTTTGGCGGCGTGTTCGTTGACATTGACAACGATGGTTGGGAAGACCTCTACGCCCCCAACGGATTCGTGAGCGGCGAAACCATGAAAGACACCTGAAGCTTCTTCTGGCGCCACGTGGTGGCGTCGAGTCTAAGTTCTGAAGAGGCCGGGAACCAGACCTATCAAAGCGATCACATGCGCCTGATTTTCGAGCAGGGCTTCTCTTTCAGCGGCTTTGAACGAAACACCCTGTTCCTGAACGACCGGGGTCGCCGGTTTGTGGACATCTCCGGTATCTCCGGAGCTGATTCCATCGCAGACGGGCGTGCGGTGGTCGTGGCAGATTTCGACAACGACGGAGATTCAGATCTTTTCGTAACCAACATTCAAGGGGAAGGTCACCAGCTGTTCAGGAACAATCTGGGCCACCGGCAGAATTTCTTGCGCGTGACGCTGGAAGGCAAGCAGAGCGGCCGCGACGCATTTGGCACACTCGTTCGCCTGAAGACCGCCCTGGGAATTCAGACCAGGATCAAATCGGGCGGAAGCGGGTTTCTGGCCCAGCCCGACCCGAGACCTCTGTTCGGTCTGGGCAGCCAGACCAAGATCGAATGGATGGAAGTGGTCTGGCCGTCCGGCCTGGTGCAACGCTTTCCCGGGCCCACGGTGGGCAGTTCAGTCAAGGCGGTGGAAGGGGATTCTCAGCTGGAATCGCTCCAGGAAGCCCGAGGACGACTTCCTGACCCGCTGGAGAGCGACGAAGTCTACTGGCAGAAGCTTGGCCTGCAGCCCGGAGACCCTCTGCCGCTGCTGGAACTGGGCTCCCTGCAGAGCGGTGACGACGCTCGGCTGGATGCTCTGGGTACCGGACAACCGTACGTGATCAACTTCTGGGCTACCTTTTGCGGACCCTGCATCCGGGAGATGCCCGAGCTCGAACTCCTGCAGGCGGGGCTGAAAGAGGCCGGGTACAGGCTCATCGGGGTCAGCCTTGACGAGCAGGACTTTGATCGGGTCAGCCAGTTCGGGGATCGGCTGGGGGTGACTTATCCGCTCTATCGCACCAATCCCGAGAGCGTTCAGAGGATCTTCAAGTCGGGAGAGATGTTCATTCCTCTCTCCCTGGTGGTTGATAACCAGGGCCGGCTCGTCGATATCATGGCTGGCTGGAACGCCGAATCGGAACGGAAATTCCAGAAGCTCATCAACAAGTATGAGCGCGCCAACTAGGAACCCGGAAGGCGGAGCGCCTGTCGGCGGGCTAGCTGCCATCCCAGCAGAAACGAAAGCACTATCCCGAGCTGCAGGATAAGACCTTCCCGAACCGGCCAGATCTCAAAGAACGGAAGTGCGATCATCCAGTCCAGAGAAGTCTGCTGGAGATAGCCGACGTTCTGGAGCTCTCGAACTCCGTAGCCGGCAAAGATCACCGACAGAGTGCCCAGCAGGATCCCGCTGATCACGAAAAACGGCTTCAAATTCAGACGGATTCCAAGTTTCAGCCAGATCACGACGAAGCCGAACAGGAGCAACATCCCCGCCGCAAAGCCGGAGATGACCATGGCTGCAAGGTAACCGCTGCGCAACCACAGCGCCTGGTAGAAAAGCGCCGTCTCCACCGCTTCGCGGTAGACCGCCAGAAAGGCAGCGGAGGCCAGAAACCATCCACTGCCCGCCGACACTGCCCGCGAAGCCTGCTCGTGCATGTAGCTTTTCCACCTCTGAACGTCAAGATTGTGAAAGATCCAAAGGCTCACCCAGAAGAGAACGGCGGCCGCCAGCAGCGAAGTGATCCCTTCCAGTGCCTCCCGGTGACCCGCCGAAACCAGTAGCTGGTGACCGGCCATCCACGTCAACAGGCCGGCGGCGCCACCCCCCAGACACCCCCAGTACACATAGACACGGAGCTCTTTTCGCCCGACCCTGGTCAGATACGCCAGAAGCAATCCAACCAGAAGGGCCGCCTCGATCCCCTCCCTGAGGATGATGGTCAGAGACTGTACGAACGTAAAAGAACCCCCGCCCCAGGCACTGGCCTGTCGGGTCCGCGCCTCTTCGAGACTGTCCATCAGGAGTCCTAGATGTTGTTCGGCCAACTCCTGGGGAGCCTCTCCAGTCAGTGCCACCCGGTACCTTGCCAGTTCTCTTTCCAACCGATTCACAAGTCCTGAGTCCACCAGGGTCAGCGCCGCTTCCGCCGGCTCGACACCGTACAGATAGGCGTCCAGAGAAAGTGCTGCTGCCTCTCGCGGGTCGCCTTGCCGGAAGGCGGCGGCGCTTCGTTTCAAGAGATCCCGAGCGAAGAGCAGGAGTTCCTCTGTGGAGGGACCGGGAGGGTACCGGCGCAGGTAATCAACCCACCCCATCCCCTCACTTTCTCCGCCCCCTGCCAGCCTGCTTGCCAGTTCCAGATTGGTCTGTGTCGCCAGCTCTTTGAGGCTGACCCCGGGCTCTTCTGCCGGCTCACGCGGCGCAAAGTCCTCACGCAGCGTGAACACGTAGAAGGAGACATCCCACCTCTCCTGCACGGACAGGGTCTCGTGAGACGGCATTGCCGTTCCTTCCACCCCGAAGGTCACCGCGTTGAACACCTGATGAGGAGGAATTGTATTGACTCGCTGGTCTCGAAACGAGCGGGGCTCTGGATCCATCTTCTCTTCGGCCACGGAGGGGCCATCCCCGGCTCCGGTCTGACCGTGACAACGAATGCAGCTCGTCTGGTACAGGCTCTTGCCGGAGGAGTAACGGGGAGGGGTCGCCGGGAAGGCCGTCACATTGAACTCGTCGGAGACCCCTCGCACCAGTTTTCCAGCCCGTCTCCGGACTACCTCCGACTCGGCAAGGGCTTCGACCGAATGCCGGAGTTTCTGCAGCGAAGGCAGAATCTCCGCGGGATCGTCCGGTTTTAGCAGCTCGTACCGATCGATCAACGCCTGACTGAAGTCGAGCATCTCCTGGTACTCGAGCTCGCTGACAACGGCGCCATCTTCCACCGCCATACCATAGTCGGTTCCCAGGTACTGGAGCATGAACACGAGCTGCTCAGGGCCACTTGCCCCGGGCTCACCCGCCGGGTCCGGGGCCTTGGCTGAGGCTGCCCGGCTCGACAGGAAGAGCTGGCCAATCCCCACCAGAATCGGGAGCAGCACCAGGCTGTAGGCCGCGAACCGTTTCACGGTCTTGCTTTTACGTCTGAGGCTCCTTGCCTGTCAATACGAAGTTGAAAATCATTTTCAACCAGAATTCTTGCCTGGTCCTCTTTGCGAAAATCTGGCACGTGAATTGCTCCAGGAGAGTTGAAGGTTCAAGGCGGAAGGTGCAAAGTTTAAGGTGGAAAGGTTTGGACTTGCCCATGCACGACCATATTCTGAGAGCCGGCCGGTGTTGTTTCCTGATCGTTGCCTGCGTCCTTCTGACCCTGCCGGGCAGCTTGCCGGGACAGGCAGCCGACATCGACGCAAAAGCCATCATGGACCGTGTCGACCGTCTGCTCCGCGGCGACTCCTCTCATGGAACGGTGGAGATGACGGTAACCACCAGACGCTGGAAACGCACTCTGGTCCTGGATATCTGGTCGGAAGGTCTGGACAAGGTGCTGATTCGGATTCTGAAACCTCGTAAGGAAGAGGGCACCGCAACCCTGAAGGTGGGCTCGCAGATCTGGAACTACCTGCCCAAGATTGACCGCACGATCCGGATTCCAACCTCCATGATGATGGGCTCCTGGCTGGGATCCCATTTTACGAACGACGATCTCGTCAAAGAGAGCCGTCTGATTCGTGACTATGAAATCAAAATGGAATTCTCGGGCGATCGGGACGGGGTACAGATATATGAAATCGATCTGCTGCCGCATGAGGACGCTCCAGTGGTGTGGGGACGGATTCGTTACCAGATCCGTCAGGACGATCTGATGCCCGTGTGGGCTCGATTCTTTGACGAGCACGGTGAGCTGAAGCGAACCATGCGGTTCAGCGACTATCAGATCATGGGCAACCGGAAGGTACCCGCTCGGATGACTCTGGTTCCGGCCGACCACCCGGAGGAACTCACGCAACTGGTCTATCGGGAACTGCTGTTCGACATCGCCATCCCCCGGCGCACTTTTTCCCTGGGGGCGTTGAGAGAATAGGCCATGCTGAGCTGGAAACTGGGATGGCGCAATCTGTGGCGGCGGCCCCGGCGCAGCCTGATCAACATCTCCGGCGTGGCGACGGCCTTGCTCTTCCTGGTGCTGCTCCTGTCGATGACGGAGGGGTTGAGGGAGCAACTTCTCGAGAACGGAACAGGTCTTCTCATGGGCCACGTTCAGATTCACCACGTGGACTACCTTCCCGACCGGAGCGTCTACGACACGATTGGAGGAGACGAAGCTCTCGACCTGGAGCCATTTCGAGCAATCACGAGAGAGCATGGCTTCGAGGTCGTGACGCCCAGAGTTTATGGATTTGCCCTCCTCTCGACCGGAGACCGATCCGTTGGGGGCGAACTTCTGGGAATTGATCCGGTCGAAGAACTCCGCCTCAGCACCCTTCTGAAGGGACTGGTAGAGGGACGGCTTCTGGGCCCTATTCCAGCCCAGGAACTTCTCCTCAGTTCCGGGCTGGCGACAGAACTCCAAGCTTCGGTGGGAAGTGAAATCGCCGCCGTCACTCAAGCAGCGGATGGCAGCATGGGCAATGAACTCTACCAGGTCGTGGGAATCATCCGAACCGGACTGGCGCTGCTCGACCGGTCCCTGGCCGTCCTGCATGTTTCTGATCTCCAGGACTTGCTCGCCCTGACCCGCACCGAGTTTCATGAACTGGCTCTCAGGTCAGATGACCCGGCGACGGCTCCCGCCCTGGCGTCCAGCCTGAACCGCGACGAGTCGCTTCCAGAAAATTCCGAGGCCCGGGACTGGGGTCAACTGGCGCCGCAACTGCGAGACTACCTGGCTCTTTTTGACAGCTTCTACGGTTTCATTATTGGATTCGTCGCCCTCTTTGCGGCGCTGGGAGTCCTCAACACCATGATGATGGCAGTCTTCGAGCGAACCCGGGAAGTGGGAGCGGTCACCGCCCTGGGGATGCTGCCGTCTAGGATGGTCACCATCCTCTTGATCGAGGCTGTGTTCCTGACCCTGATCGGCCTGGTCGTCGGATTTGTCCTCTCGGCAGCCGTGATGCAACCTCTTGGGACCCACGGGCTGGATCTGTCACGCTGGACCGGCGAACTGTCCATGCTGAACACACGGATGGACCCGGTTTTACACTTCAAATGGGTCTGGGGAAATGTCCTGTGGTCGGCTGTCTCGTTGTTGCTGGCGAACCTTCTGGCCTCCCTGATCCCGGCCCTTCGCGCTACCAGGATGGATCCGGTCGAGGCCCTGGCGGCTTCGGTGGAAACATGAAACTCCTGCTCATCATGGCCTGGCTAAATCTGTGGAGGCACGGGCGGCGGACCGCCTTGACCGCGGTGACCGTTGCCCTCGGCCTGGCCATGCTGCTCGTCTTCCTGGGCCTGGGAGACGGAAGCCACGCCCAGATGATTGATAACGCCGTGAGACTTGGCTCCGGACATGTCGTCTTCCAGGCTCTCGGGTATCAGGAACTGGGGGGACTGGAGCGGACGATGGTGCGGTCCCAGACCGAGCGGGTTGTGCACTGGCTCGCGGAGCAAGAAGGAGACTATCGAATCGAGGGAGTCGTAGCGCGCGTCTTCGCCTCGGCATTGGCCTCTTCGGCCAGTGGGTCCAGCGGTGTATTCCTGATGGGAATGCAACCCGGACCGGAAGGACGGGTGTCCAAGTTCTCCAGCAAAGTGAGCGATGGTGAATTCCTTGGAGACGGACAGAGCCAGCAGATCGTGATCGGAGAGGGAGTGGCGCGCAAGCTGAAGGTGCGGATCGGCGACAAGGTGGTTCTCATGGCCCAGGCCGCCCGCTCCCCGGACATAGAATCCAGCCTGATGAGAGTGGGAGGCATCCTGACGACCAGCCAGGAAAACCTGGACCAGACAGCGGTCCTGGCGCCGCTGGACGCCTCTCAGGATTTCTTCAAACTCAACGACCAGCTGCACCAGCTGGCCGTCCTCCTGCCGGACGAGAGCGACAGCCTCCGCCTGGCCGCTGAAGCCCGGGCGGCCTTTCCCGACCTGGAGGTTCTGAGCTGGCAGGGCGCCCTGCCGGAACTGCACGATTTCATCCAGGTTGACGACGGGGGCAACTACGTCTTTCACGTGTTTCTGTTCCTGCTCATTGCTTTCCTGGTCCTGAACACACTCCTCATGTCAGTCCTGGAAAGACGCAAGGAATTCACTTTTCTGGACGCCATCGGCCTGAATCCACAGCAGCGATTCGGGCTGGTCATGCTGGAAGCGTTTTTTATCGCCTCGCTGTCCTGCCTGCTAGGTTTCGTGATCGGCTATTCCGGTAACCTCTACCTCGAGATCTACGGTTTACCTCTCCGCGTCTTCAATATGGAGGCGGGGAGCAACGTTGCCGGTGTCGCCTTTGACCCGGTGATGTACTCCAAACTTTCCTGGGGACGCATTGCCCAATCACTGGGAGCGGTCTTCGCCATGACCTTTCTGCTGGCTCTCTGGCCCGCCCGGCGCGCCGCTGCACCCGGCAACGTACAACTTCTAGCGAGCGGACGATGACACCAGAGACGGTTCTTCAACTGGAAAACGCAAGCCGAATCTATGAGCAGGGTGAGCAGACTGTCCGAGCCTTGAATCAGGTGACTCTGAGCCTCGGTCGGGGTGAATTCGTTGCTGTCGCCGGCCCCTCCGGCTCCGGCAAGACCACTTTGCTGAACCTGGCCGCAGGACTGGATTCGCCGAGTTCGGGAAGAGTCGTACTGAAAGGAAATGATCTTGCCCTCATGACACGGCGACAGAAGGCCAGGCTGCGCCTGGAAGAAGTCGGCTTCATCTTCCAGGCCTACAATCTGGTGCCGGTGCTCAGCGCCCGGGAGAACGCCGAATTTGTGCTCTTGCTGCGGGGAACACCCAGAGAGGAGCGCGAACGTCGAGTCGCAAAGATCTTGGAACAGGTCGGCCTGCGAGGTCTGGAGAAGCGCAGGCCGGCCGAGTTGTCGGGCGGGGAGCAGCAGAGAGTTGCCGTCGCCAGGGCGATTGTTGCCGAGCCCTCTCTGGTCCTGGCGGACGAACCCACGGCCAATCTCGACAGCACCACCGCCTTTGCCCTTCTCGACCTCATGGAGCAGTTGAATCGCGAGCACGGAACCACCTTTCTTTTCTCCACCCACGACCAGCGTGTCATGAAACGGGCCCGGCGGCTGATCAAGCTTCTGGACGGTGAAGTCGAGAGCGACGAGCGTTTCGACCGGCCATGAGTCCGAAGAAGCTCACCCTGGTATATGCCCTGCTCCTGCTGGGCATCTGCTGGATCAGCACCCTGGAGCTGAAGAGCCAGAGTCTGGATCTGGGTGGATCTGCTCGCGGCTACTTTTTCTTCCGGCTGGAAGATCTCCCCGACTTTATTGACCTGCGTCGAGACACCGAGTTCACCTCTTTTCGCTTTACTCTCGACTCCGAGTTCAACCCCTCGATTCGGCTCGAAGCCCATGGCGTCCTGGACTTCCTGTCACCACCCGGGTCCGGGGCCGCCCGGATCGCCCAGAGTCACCCCAGCACGTATCTTCCGCTCGATACGATTCTGAGCGAGGGCGATGCCCACCTCCTCACGGGCCGCTTCGACCGCCTCAATCTGGAATTCAAGGTCAACGATGTCCGAGTGATTGTAGGCCGCCAGGCCATCAGCTGGGGGGTGGCTCATTTCTGGCCCACAGTCGACCTCTTTTTGTCCTTCGCCCCGGAGAGGATCGACCGCGACTACAAGGACGGAGTCGATGCCGCCCGGGCCATCGTTCCTCTGGGAGACTACTCCGAAGTGCAAATCATCGGGGCCGTTCTGGGGCCTTCCTTCAAGGAAGATGGATCTGCCGCCGCCCAGCTTCGCTTTCACATGGGTACCTGGGATCTGGGCGTGGTCGGCGGCAAGTTCCACGGCGATACGGTGGCGGGTGTCTTCATCACGACCGACGTGCAGGGAACCGCCTATCGCGGAGAGGTCACCTGGACGCACTCAGGCGCTGTGGAGGACCAACTTCTGGATCGCGAACGCTTCTGGCGTGTCTCACTGGGTCTGGATCGCCAATTGACTCCCAACACAGGGATTTCCGGGGAATTCCATTTCAACGGGTTCGGGGTGGGTGATCCCTCCCAATACATCGGCCTGGCCCTGAGCGACCGGGTCAGCCGGGGCGAGATTTCCTCGCTGGGCCGCTACTACACAGGCGGCGCATACAACTGGCAGATGCACCCCCTGGTGACTCTGGCCCAGGCCCTTCTCTTCAACTGGAACGACCAATCGCTGCTGTGGCTTCCCTCTCTCAACTGGTCGACGTCTGACAACTCTTCGCTTCTGGTAGGCGCTCAATGGGGCATCGGGCCCGGCTTCACCGATGAAATGAGCATTGAAAGCGAGTACGGTCCCGTTCCCGCCACCCTGTACGTAGGCGCCAAGTGGTATTTCTAGAGGTCCGTATTCCGGGGTGGCCCGTTCACCGAGCAGTCATCAGAACCTGAGCGTTAGCGAGGGCTCAGTGGTAGCCACGGCCTCGCGCCCGCGGTTCGGTTGTCTCGTCTTTGACGTTCCATTTCCAGGGGAGTACATTCGTCAGTATGAGAGACCGAGTACTTTTCGTCGCCCTGTTCATTGCCGGCCTTTCTGCCTGTCAGCCCGCCACGCCGCCTCCGGCGGTCGAGACCTGGCCTGGCGCGAACTGGCAACAATCGACTCCCCAGAAGCAAGAGATGGACCCGGGTCCCCTGAAACAGCTGCATCGCGAGTTCCAGGCGGGCGTGCACGGGTACATCGACGGGATGCTGGTGATTCGCAACGGGTCCGTGGTTTTCGACAAGTCCTACGAACGCGATTACGACACTCCTTACCAGGGCAAGGACCACTTCGAAGGACCGTACAACTACTTCAACCCGGAATGGCATCCCTACTACCGGCGCAGCCGGCTGCACACACTGCAGTCGGTGACCAAGAGTGTCACTTCGGCGGTCTTTGGCGTCGCGGCTGACCGGGGCGAGGGACCGGCCCTCGACAGCGAGATCATTGGTTACTTTGACGACTACACGATTGCCCACCTGGACGACCGCAAGCGCAGGATTCAATTGAAGCACCTGCTCACCATGACAGCCGGGATTGACTGGGATGAAACCATCCCTTACGAGGACCCGACCAATCCTGCCGTGGCCATGGAAGCCACTGACAACTGGGTGCAGTTCGTAATTGACCGGCCCATGGCCCATGAGCCGGGAGAGGTTTTCTCTTACAGCAGCGGTGTCAGCGAGCTCCTTTCGGTCATATTCCTCGGAGCGATCGGTCATCCCATCGACCAGTACGCCCAGGAGCACCTCTTCACGCCACTGGGGATTGAGAGTTACCACTGGAAGCACACCCCTCAGGGCCATACCGACACCGAAGGTGGACTTTTTCTGTCGGCTCACGATCTGGCCCGGGTCGGTTATCTCTATCTGAAGGACGGCAGGTGGAACGGAAAGCGGCTCCTGGCCGAGGGCTGGGTGAGTGACTCGACAACCCCTCATGTTGCAGTGGCTCGCAGCAGCTTCGCCTATGGTTACCAGTGGTGGCTACGCCCCTATGACGCTTCTGATCCGAGCAAGTTCGCCTACACCGGGCTCGGTTACGGAGGGCAACGCCTCTTCGTCGTACCCGAGCACGATCTCGTGGCCGTCTTCACGGGGTGGAACCTTTACGACCATCCTGTCCTGGACCCGGTCTTTGCCCTGAACCGGGTTCTCGAAGCGATCCCTTGAGCGGCCGAATTGACTTTTGGCTCCGGTCGGAATAAGGTTAGAAGTAGTACTCGCTGGTCTCTTTCAAGGCTCTAAGGGTTTGCTTTGTCGACTCCCATTTGGGAAGCGAGGGAGGAGAGGAAAACAATGACCTGGTCTCTGGTTATTGCCATCGTGGTTGTGGCTGGCGCGCTCTACTTCTACATGCGATCGCGGCGTCAGGCAGTTCATCATCTGGATGACATTCACATTACGGAAGACGCCCACGACAAAGAGACGCAGCAATAGGAGCGGCTTTCCTGCTTTGTCAGAACCCCTGAGAGGGGCGCCTGTGTCAGATTGCAGCCCCCCTGTGAGTAGATTGCTCCCTGCTCTGAGGTACAGTACTCGTTAGATTCCAGACACCATGAAACAGACAGCGATTTTCCCGGGGCGGTACGTGCAGGGTCAGGGGGCCCTGGCCGAACTGAGCGACGAAGTCTCCCGGCTGGGACGTACGGCCCTGATCGTGGCCGGAGGGACCGCGTACAAGACGATCGTTCCGGCGTATCTCCCGGACTGGCGCGAGCAGTTCGACGTTCAGGTGGAGCCATTTTCAGGGGAGTGCTCTGACCAGGAGATCGAGCGCCTCTCCCGTGCAGCAACGGATCAAAGTTCCGACGTGATCGTCGGGATGGGCGGAGGCAAGGCGATTGACACGGCCAAGGCGGTGGCCCATTCGGTTGGAGCCGCCACAGCCATCCTGCCCACCATCGCCTCCACGGATGCGCCGACCAGTGCTCTCTCGGTGATCTACACTTCAGACGGCGCGTTTCAGCGCTACCTGTTTCAGCCCCGCAATCCGGATCTGGTTCTGGTGGACACGGACATCATTGCCCGGGCCCCGGTCCGCTTTCTGGTAGCCGGGATGGGAGACGCCCTGGCCACCTGGTTCGAAGCCGATTCCTGCCGCCGCAGCTCTTCGCCCAATGCGTGCGGCGGGCTGGGAACTCGTGCCGCCTACGCCTTAGCCCGTCTTTGCTATGACACGATCCTGGAGCACGGCATTTCAGCCAGGGTTGCTTGCCAGCAAGACGTAGTCACGGCGGCGCTGTCCCATGTTGTGGAAGCCAACACGCTGCTCAGCGGTCTGGGGTTTGAAAGCGGAGGCCTGGGGGCGGCCCACTCTATTCACAACGGGCTGACCCGGCTGCCCGGCACCCATCACTTCTATCACGGCGAGAAGGTCGCCTTCGGGGTCCTGGCCGGTCTCTTCCTCACCGACCGGCCCCGCTCGACCATCGAAGAGGTCTATGACTTCTGTGAATCCGTCGAGTTGCCCACGACGCTTTCGGAAATCGGCATCGGGGAAGCCTCAGAAGCCGATCTGCAGGCAGTGGCTCAAGGAGCCTGTCAGGAAGGAGAGACCATCCACAACGAAGCCGGGACGATTCTCCCGGAAATGGTCTTGGCCTCTTTGAAAACCGCCGACGGCTTTGGCCGGCAGCGGAAGAATCTACCTGAGGATGGAGATCACGCAGGCTAAACCGGATCCACGGTACTCGTGTCGAGGCACCGCACAATCTGAAGGTTGTGTGTATTATTTACCAATTATGGTAATTTCTAAGCATGACACTCTCAGCACTTGTTCGGGTGTTTCGTGATCGACCTTTTTTTGAGGCCCTTGAGCTGGATGTCCTGTTTGATGAACCGAAGCCTCAGATCCGGGCTCGGCTTTCCCGCTGGGTTAAACAGGGAAAACTCATCCAGTTGCGCAGAGGAAAATACGTGCTGGCACTCGACGACTGGCGGCAAGGGCCCTCGGCGTATTTCATTTCAAACTACTTGTACCGGCCCTCCTATGTCAGCCTGCACAGCGCCCTCGAGTTCCATGGCCTGATTCCGGAGGCAGTGGCTGTCATTCAAGCGATTGCCGCGCGCCACGGTGGTGAGTGGGAGAATCCACTCGGCCGATTTCGCTACCATTGCCTTCGCCAGCCGAGGTTCAGCGGCTATCGCGAATACTCCAGCTCGAGGGATCGAAGTCTCTTTCAAAGTCGATTCCTAATGGCAACGCCGGAGAAAGCTCTGGTAGATCTCTTCTACTTGGAAAAAGGCGAGTGGCCGGACGCGCGGATTGAACAAATGAGGTTTCAAAACCTTGAAGTACTAGATCGTGAACGCCTCATCCAGGCGGCCCGGTCGATTCGGAATACGCGGGTAGATCGGTCGGTCGAGAGGCTCGTTCGCATTCTCGAAGGGCTCAGCCCATGAAGGACCAGGCATTTGAAATCATCCGGGGGGAAGCAACTGACCTGTCCAGGCGGAACCGGCTGCGGGAGTACTTGCAGCACGTTTTGCTGCGCCAGCTATTTGAGATGGAACTGCTCGGCAACTGGATCTTTCACGGTGGAACTGCTCTGCGGATTCTGCACGAGCTGGCGCGATTCTCCGAAGATCTGGACTTTCACCTTTCTGAACCGAACGAGGACTATGACCTGGGTGCTCGGACCCACAAACTGGCCGTCCTACTCGAAAGGCAGGGTTACGCCGTTGAGCTGAAGCTCCGCACCAAGCCTCTGGTTCAGTCGTGTACGGTCCAGTTTGTGAAGCTTCTGTACGAGTGTGGCCTCAGTAGCCACCGGGGCCAGAAACTGAATATCACAGTGCAGATCGACACGAATCCGCCGGTCGGTTTCGCTGTCGGGCAACGCGGCGTCGACCTGTTTTTCCCCTTCGTTGTGTCCCATCATGATCGCCCTTCCTTTGTGGCCGGCAAGCTACACGCGATCCTACAGCGGGGATTCACTAAAGGAAGGGACTTCTATGACCTGATGTTCTTCCTGAACCGCTGGCCGGATACGAGCCCAAATCTGACGTACCTGAAGAATTCCCTTCTCCAGACGGCTTACGCAGGAGAGATCTTGACGGAAGTGAATTGGCGCCGCGTGGTCACCCGGCGTATTGAGTCACTCGACTGGAAGCAGGTTGTGAGAGACGTCGAGCCTTTCCTGCTGCGTCCCGGGGATGCTGAGGCCTTCCGGAGAGAGTTCTTGATTCGTCTCCTCGAAACTCCTGCGCAGACTTAGTACTCCCCCAAGGCGGGTAGCGTGCGTGCGAGGGGTTCTTCTGCGAGGACCTCGGTTTCCAAAACTGAAGCCTCCGCTTTGGATGTCTCTTCAAAGTAGGCTGGGATGTCGGGCAAGGGAGAGGGTTGGACCCGGCCGGGCGAAGCGTACAGTTCGCCGGGTCCACCCAAACAGCACCAGAATCCTGCCAGTAATCCCACCACCAGCCGGTTGGTGAATAATCTCAGTCCTTCTCCGGTGCTTAAACCGGGCCCTCCGGTGCTCGCTCTGATGACACTTGAGACACAGCCCGACGCATCCCATCCTTGGAGGAAGTCGGGTGTCTACCCCTTAGTAACGTCTCAGCTTTGGAAACCGAACAGAGTTCCTTCTCAAGGAGAGTTAGGAAGGGGTGACACCCAGAATCCAGCGAGCCACGTCTCTGGCGTGATAGGTGATGATGAGATCCGCGCCAGCGCGGCGGATCCCGGTGAGGATCTCCAGGACGGTGCGGCGCTCGTCGATCCAGTCGTTGGCGGCAGCCGCCTTGACCATCGAATACTCACCACTGACGTGATAGGCCGCCAGGGGCACCTCCGGGAATCGCTCGCGCAATCGGTAGACGATGTCGAGATAGGGCAGCGCCGGCTTCACCATCAGAAAATCGGCTCCCTCTTCCACGTCCAGGGCCGCCTCCCGAAGAGCCTCTCTGGCATTGGCGGGGTCCATCTGGTGGCTCTTCCGATCTCCAAACGAGGGAGGCCCTTCCGCCGCTTCCCGGAACGGCCCGTACAGAGCCGAGGCATATTTGACGGCGTAAGAGAGAATGGCTACCTGCGTGAAGCCGTGGCCATCCAGCGCCGATCGGATCGACCCCACCATCCCATCCATCATGCCGCTGGGAGCAACGATGTCGGCTCCGGCTTGCGCGTGTGCCAGGGCTACTTTGTCGAGGATCTCCAGGGTCTCGTCGTTGAGCGGATCAGCGTCGCCCAGTTGGAGTTCCGATTCGGGGCTCAGCACTCCGCAGTGGCCCTGAGACGTGTACTCGCACATGCACACGTCGGTGATGACGACCAGCTCGGGAACGGCGTCTTTCAGCTCGCGGATGGCCCGGGAGATCACTCCATCCGGATCGAAGTTTTCGGAACCGATCGCGTCCTTCAGCTCCGGGATTCCAAAGAGCAGGACAGCCGGAATCCCCAGCCTGTGAATCTCTTTCGCCTCTTCTGCCAGCTGATCGACGGAGAGTTGAAACACATTGGGCATCGAGGAGATGGGCTTGCGCAGGCCGCTTCCGTGAGTCACGAAGAGGGGCTGGATCAGGTGGCGGATCTCGAGGGAAGCCTCGCGAACCATCTCCCGCAGCGCGGGGGTGCGGCGGAGACGACGAGGGCGTTTCCGGAGCTCCCGCTGAGCGCGTTTCACGCCGATCCTCTCAAGAATCTGATTTCGCTGAGACATTCCCGTCCTTTCCATAGTGATCCACCAGGGCTTCGACCAGACCCTCGGTCGTATAGTGCCGGGGCACCAGGCCCACGATCAATCCCAGTTCTCTTGCCGTGCGGGCCGTGGCCGGGCCGATGCAGGCAATCGTCACCCCTTCCAGGACCCCGGCCTGCAGTGCAGAGCCCTCCACTGCAGCCACAAAGTTTCTGGCCGTCGAGCTGCTGGTGAACAGGACGGCGTCCATTCCCGTTGCCAGCTGATCGATCTGCTCCCGATCAGGCAAAACCGGCAACGTTCCGTAGATAACGACATCATCGACCATCGCACCTTTCTCCTGGAACAACCCGGCCAGAGCCGGTCCGGCCAGCTCGCCGCGCGGCACCAGAATGTGAAGGCCATCCACATCTCCGAGAGCCTCAACCAGGCTTTCTTTCGTGTATTCCCGGGGAGTCACCTCAGCTTTCACCCCCTTTGACTCCAGCACATTCGCCGTCTTGGGTCCGACCGCGGCGACCCTGGTGTTCCCTGCAACCGGGGGGGATGAGGCGTTGAGCCGCCACCAGTTGGTCACGGCATTGGCGCTGGTGAAGACAATCCAGTCATATTCCGGGAGCCGGGAAATCACTTCCTGGACTCGGTCGCTCCCCGTCAGTGGAACGATGCGGATGACCGGCACCAGGACAGGCTGTGCACCTAAGTCCCGGAGGCGATCGGTCAGGTACTTCGCCTGGTCGGCCGCACGTGTCACCACGATCCTCCTGCCCGCCAGAGGTTGAGCCCGTCGCTCCGGAGCCGGGATGAATCGCAGGGCGCCCCGTCGTAAAGCCCGCTCAGCCAGCCAGCGGCCCAGCTCCTCAGGGTCCTTCCCGGTCCCGCTCACGGAGATGCGCTTCTGCCCGTCAGCCGAGAAGATGATGCCTCTGAGATAGAGTTCTACGCCCCCTGAGCGGTCCCTCCATTGAGCAAAGGCCGCGACCGGGAGGGCCCATCCGCCTCCCAGTTCTTCCAGAAAAGTCCGCTCTGCGGTGACCGCGTCCCGCACTCTTGGATCATCAATCCTGGAGAGCAGGGCACGGGTCCGGGTGTCGTCACTCCGGCACTGGACGGCGAGTGCCGCCTGGCCCGGACCCGGGAGAAGTCTTTCCAGAGGAAACCACTCCTTCACGTTCTTCTCCAGCCCCAGGCGGCGGATCCCCGCCGCAGCCAGAACGGTGGCGTCGTAGAGGGTCATTTCCAGAACCTTACTGATCCGCGTATCCACATTCCCCCGGATGGGACGAAACACCAGATCGGGCCGCAAAGCTCGAAGCTGAGCTTCCCTTCGGCTGCTGCTGGTACCGATCACGGCTCCTGTGGGGAGTGCATCCAGACTCCCTGAACGCGTCACCAGGCACTCGCGTGGATCTCCCCTGACGGGCACCGCGGCCAGGCAGAGCGCGGGATCCTGCTCGGTCGGCAGGTCCTTGAGAGAATGTACGGCGACGTCGATCTCCCCGGTCCTGAGCGCATCCTCAACCTGGCTCGTGAAAACTCCACGGCCCGCCATCTCGCTCAACGGAACCTGCGGCTTGCGGTCACCTTCAGTGATCAGGGTCTTGATTTCGCAAGAAATCTCGGATCCGGTCCGTTCCAGGAGTCGGACTACCCGGGTGGCCTGCCAGAGCGCCAGCCTGGACTCTCTGGTGCCAACCCGGAGTCGAAGTCGGTCATTCATCGCCTCTCTCTGAATTGTCACCGTTGGACCCGGGAGCGAGGCTGTCCGAGTCGGTGATGATCAGTCTCTCTTCGTCAAACGCCGAACGGTCTTCGTGCAGCACCCAGGAGCGGGCTTCCTCGCTCTGTCCTTCCTGCACCGAGACAATCAGGTAGGAAAACCAGGGCCAGGCATGGTTGCGATCGTATTCCGAAGGAACCGCTGCGACGTCCGGATGGGAATGGAAGAATCCCAGAATATCCTGAGACTCGAGCCGCAATTCCTTTTCCAGGTCGTAGATCACCTCGGGATCGATCAGGTAACGGTTCTGAGTGTCGTCTCTCTGATTGTCGGCAGCCCGTATCTGGAGAACGACTTTTCTCCCGTCCAGAACACGCCCCGTCAGGACTCCGCAGCCCTCCCGGGGATAGGCTCGTTCCAGAATCCGCGTCACCTGGTCGAACTGGTCTTCCGAGATATTCAGCATAGTCTCCGGTCTGCTCCCGGCTGGCTCCCCAGGGAGCCTAGTGCAGCCCGCCATAAGTTCTGAGCCAGGTTCAGGCGCCCCTCGTCGCCGCTGGCGTTGTTGCGCTCGTTCGCCATATCGCTTGATATGACTTGCTCCCGACGCCTAACCAGCGACAACGATTGACGCGCTGACACTGGCTCAGAACTTATGGCGAGATGCACTAGTTGCTCCAGAAGTCTTCGGAAACATACTTCAGTCCACTGTCCGGAAAGACTGTCACGATGGTGCCACTTTGAATATTCGCGGCGACTTCCATGGCGGCCACCACAGCGGCTGCCGAGGATGGTCCCACGAAGAGGGCTTCCTCGAGGGCCAGGCGCCGGGCCATCGTGTAAGCCTCCTCAGTGTCCACTTCCATCTCGATATCCGCCAGGTCGGGGTCGTAAATCGCCGGAACCATTGCGGTGGGAAGATGTTTGAGCCCTTCCAGTCCATGCAGGGGATTCTCCGGAATGAAGGAAGCCACCTGGATCTCCGGGTCGAGGTCTTTCAGTCCCCGGGACGTCCCCACAAAAGTTCCCGAAGTGCCGATTCCGGCC
Organism: Acidobacteriota bacterium; assembly: GCA_965248635.1. Classification (GTDB taxonomy): domain Bacteria; phylum Acidobacteriota; class UBA6911; order RPQK01; family CBDAPI01; genus CBDAPI01. The sequence continues at coordinate 4,881,847 of OZ252114.1, forward strand.
ACGAAATGCGTGATTTCCCCGTCTGTCTGCCGATAAATCTCCCGGGAAGTAGTGTAGAAATGGGCCTGCCAGTTGGCCGGATTACTGTACTGATCCGTGTAGAAGAACTTGTCCGGATCGGCGGCGGCCAACTCACGGGCCTTGAGAATGGCGCCCTCTGAGCCTTCCAGGGCACTGGTCAGATGAATCTTGGCTCCATAACTGGCCAGCACCTGCTTTCTTTCCTTAGTGACGTTCTCAGGCATTGCCAGCTCCACCTGATAACCACGCAGAGCCCCGATCATGGCCAGCGCGATCCCGGTGTTCCCGGAGGTAGCGTCCAGGATCGTTTTCTCCGGAGTCAGGTGTCCCGACTCCTCAGCCTGCCGCACCATGCGAGCCGCTGCCCGGTCCTTGACCGAACCACCGGGATTAAACCACTCGCACTTGGCGAAGATCCTGACAGTGGGCGAATGAAAGACCTTTCGGATCTCAACCAGAGGGGTATTTCCAATTCGGCTCAAAAGCCTGGTCTGCTCTTTAGGTGCTGCTAAAGTACTCATATTGATTCCACAGCTCTCAGCTCTTGCTGCAAGCCGGGCTGGCCCGCAGTGTGTGAGTCAGCCAGGACTACGACCTGACCGATGGTGACAACGATTGGTGCGTTCAAATGACTCTTCTCGACCTGTTCGGCCAGGGAGCCGAGATCGGCTACGACCGACCGCTGTCTCCGGGTGGTTGCCCACTGCACGACGGCAGCCGGGGTGTCAGGTGCCCTGCCGGCCTGAATCAGACCCCGGCAGATGGGGGCAAGCTGCCCATGACCCATCAGGATGATCACGGTGTCGAGTCGAGCCAGCGTGGCGTAATCCAGTTCCCCGGAATGGCCCGACACGATGGTCAGGTTATGGGCCATCTCACGGTGTGTTGCTGGAATCTGGAGACTGGCGGGTCCGGCCAGTGCACTGGTGACACCGGGGATCACCTCGCATCTGACTCCAGCTTCGCGGCAGTACACCAGTTCTTCGCCTCCGCGGCTGAAGACGAAGGGGTCCCCGCCCTTGAGGCGGACGACCTTCTCGCCGTGACGGGCTTTCTCCACGAGGATCCGGTTGATGCGGCGCTGGGGGGTTCTGGGCCCTCCCGGAGACTTCCCGGCCTCAATCAGTTCGCTGCGCAGGGGTGCCTGCAGCAGAAGGCGCTTGTTGATGAGGCGGTCATAGACGACGACATCCGCCTGCCTCAACACCTCGAGGCCTTTCACCGTGATCAAGTCCGGGTCACCGGGTCCGGCTCCAACCAGATAGACAATCCCTTCAGTTGACATGAGCAACTTCTCCCGAGGAATCGAGCCGCTTCCAGAAGCGGGGGGACTGAACCAGATCTTCGATGATCTCGACCAGGACAGGGTCTTCCCCGACCGGTCGGTCAATGACATAATCACGGCCTTTGGAGTCGCGCCCCGTACTCTCGGCAAAGTCGTAACCCGAGGGCCCGCTCAGGCCGAAGCGTTGAGCCAGTTCACCCGCGTGGTCACCACCTCCAAAGAGCAAGGGCAGGACCACGAAGTGATCCGCATCCGCTCTCTGCAGCGCCTCGCGAGGTGTCGGACGATCATCCAGAAAAGCCGCATGCACGGTCTTGCAGGGTCCCTCGCTGCGCAGGAACGCGGCCGCCTCGTGGGTTGTCCTGGAGCTGGTGCTGGAGCGCGGCGTCCCGTGTCCGAGCACGACCACGTCCGTCCGCTCCGGATTCCACCCGAGTCGGCGCAATAGCCTCCTGACCCTCTTCAACAAGGCCAGAGGAAGGCGGGAATCGCACCCGACAGCAGGTGTGAGCCAGATGCCGATTGGCCGGGAGCGGGGGGCTCGAAGGAGCTCGCGAGGCAGCACCTTTCTCGAATAGTAGCCTTCAGCCAGAAAAACCGGGACCACCACAACGCCGTCGCCGGAGACCAGTCCCGGGACCTGCCCGAACCCAGGCTGTCCCTGGTGAAAGCTGGTCAGCACCTGTTGAAACAGATCTCCCTGTTCAAATCGAGCGGCGATCGTCCTCAAGGCGGTCGCAGCTCCGCCACAGCGGCTGCCGTGAGCCGCCAGAACGAGACTCTTCGGAAGGGATCTCTTGTTAGTTATCATCGAATCAGCGAGTCATGAATGGAGTCCGCACTCTGTTTTTTCCGACCCGGACCAGCGCCCCTGGCGCGAGTATTCCTGAACCGACACCCCGGGCACCTTCTTCGTGCACTGCATACATCCGATGGATGGATACCCCTCGTGATGCAGCAGATTGTGGGGAACCTGATGGGCCTGGATATATTCCCAGACCTGGCCGCGGGTCCACGCCGACAGCGGTGCGATCTTCCACACCTCGTGACTGGAGTTCCATTCGACTCTTCGAGTGGACCGACGCTGGGCAGACTGATCGGTGCGCACGCCTGTGATCCACACTTCGGCATCCTTGAGAAGCTCCCGCATGGGCAGCACCTTACGCAAGAGACAGCAGACGTCCGGATCCCTCTCCCACAGCCGGGGGCCGTAGCGGGTCTCCTGCTGGCCCGGAGTCAGCCGGGTTCCGGAATCGATGAACGTCACATTCGCATAACGCTCTTTCAACTCGTCGATCAGTTCGTGGGTCTCCGGGAAAAAGAAGCCGGTATCCAGATAGTGGACATCCAGAGTCGCCCCCTGTTTGGACGCCATATCGATGAGCGCACAACCTTCCATTCCGAATCCGCTGGAGAGGACGATCTTCTCCCTGTCAAAGTTGTCCAGCGACCAGGCAATCAACTCGGCCGCGCTCAGATCCTGAATCTCTTCGATCGATCCCTTTCGACTCGCCAGGTGCATCTCAGTTCTCCACTGCACAATCACAAGGGCAAAAAAAAACCCGCAGGAGCAATTCCTGCGGGTCTAGGAAATCCACTAATTGTGACGTTATGTCATTGGGTCATGGGACTCCTCAGGAACGCTCTTCCCCGTATCTGTAGGGCGTACAACAGCAATGAGACATGGTACACATCGAAACCACAGCGCCGACACTGGTAGGCGCCTGATTTGATTCCCGGCTGTACGGATAGCCTGTTCCTGAAGACATAACGAAACCTATTATCGCTGAAAGTGGGACTCTAGTGCAAGTAACAATCGGATCCCCTCTGCCCGTCACTTTTGGTTTGACAAGTGAAACTGTTAGGATAATCCTCGATTCCACAGCGAGAAACCTTGATGGATTCCAGTCCCTGTAAAACTGATTTCAACCCAGTCGAGAAAGTTGGCCTCTCCAGTTGGTCCATGGTGCCGCTTGCGCTGCTGATCAGCCTGACGCTCGGGTGCGCTACCCCGCCAGAACCTCAGAGCCTGGACTGGAGCCTGTACGGAAACGACTATGCCAACACGCGCTACAGCCATCTCGATCAGCTGAATCCAGAGAACGTCGCGAACCTGAAAGTTGCCTGGACCTTCGACCTGGACAACCTGGAGGCTCAGGAGTGTACTCCCCTCGTAGTTGACGGCACACTCTTCGTCACAACGGCCGGTGGCCCCAAGCATGTCTATGCTCTGGATGCGAAGACAGGCTCCTTGAAATGGAAGCGCGACTTTGAGATGCCGGAGGACTTTCAAAGATATGCCTGCTGCGGCATTGTGAATCGCGGACCCTCCTACGCTGATGGAAAGTTGCTGGTCGGTCGACTCGACGGGTACCTGACCGCCCTGGACGCACACAGCGGAGAGGAGGTCTGGAGCGTTCAGGTGGTTGACTACCAGCAGGGTTCGGTCATTACCTCCCCGCCCCTGGTTGTCGGGAATAAAGTGATTACGGGCTACGGCGGCGGTGAATACGGAGGGCGCGGGTCCATTACCGCATACGATTTGAACAGCGGGAAGGAGCTCTGGAAGACGTGGACGATTCCCGGGGAAGGCGAGCCGGGGAATGACAGCTGGAAAGGAGACACTTGGAAGACCGGCGGGGGCGCAGCCTGGTTCATCGGTTCCTACGATCCCAACCTCAACCTGATCTACTGGGGCACCGGCAATCCCTCGCCCTGGAAGGCGGCCGTGCGGGGTCCGGACTCCTCTGACTACGGAAAGATTACGAATCTCTATTCCGCCAGTACACTGGCTCTCGACGCCACCACTGGAGAAATCCGCTGGCATTACCAGACGACGCCCTTTGACGCCTGGGATTATGACGGAGTGAATGAGCTGGTCCTGGCCGACCTGAACATCGATGGAAAGCAGGTTCCGGCTCTCATGAAGGCCGCCCGGAACGGTTTTTTCTACGTTCTGAATCGCCAGACCGGAGAACTCCTTTCCGCAGAGAAGTTCGTGCCCGTCAACTGGGCCGAGCGGATCGATCTGGAAACGGGTCTCCCGGTTGAGAACCCTGAATTCCGGGCCACCACCGGTCACAGGGTGCAGAACGTCCATCCCGGCTTCCTGGGAGGCAAGAACTGGCAGCCGATGGCCTACAATCCGGACACGGGCCTGGTTTACATTCCGGCCAACAACCTGGCGATGGATATGGAAACAGGTGAAGTCGTTTACCAGCGTGGACTCTTCTATCTGGGTTCCGAATGGGAAATGCGGGCGGGCCCCGGAGACAACATGGCAGAGCTCGTCGCCTGGAACCCGGTCAGCCAGGAAAAAGTTTGGAGTGCTTCTCAGCGGTTTCCGCTGCATGGGGGGACTGCCACGACTGCGGGAAACCTGGTCTTTATGGGCGGCCTGGACGGCCTGTTCTCCGCCTACGATGCCACGACTGGTGAGCGACTCTGGAGCTATACAGCGGTCTCCGGGATCAATGCCGCACCGATGACCTACTTATTGGATGACAAACAATACATAGCCCTCACGGTGGGACGCCCTACTGTCATTCCCGCCTTCATCGGGGGCGATCTGGGCAAAGCTGTGGTGGACGCAACCCCAGCCGGGGGAATGGTCGTGGCTTTCAGTCTGCCTGAGTAGAGGCATTCCAAGTACACCGGCAGCTCAATGGTGATCCGTCGCTGTGTTCGCTTCATTTGCCCCGCGCTGGCTTTGCTTCCGTTTTTGCTGTCGATAGACTGCAGCCAGAACAGGGTGGATGAGAGGCACCTGTTTCGGGTCTGTGTCTTTCCTGACTTCGTGCCGTTGAGCACCCAGCAACCGGACGAAATCAGCGGGTTCCAGGGCCTCTATCTCGATCTCGGCGCACTTCTGGCGGAGAAGATGGGTAAGAAAATGGAACCCTATTTCCCTATGGATGCCTTCTACAAGAGGCCGGTTCGAGCCGGTCTCCTGGCGGGCCACTGCGAAGCTCAGTTCGGACTGCCGCGCGATCGAGATGACTGGTACATAAGGGGCAGTGTGCTCCTGTCCAAGCCCTTCACGTCGATTGGCTACTCCGTGGTGGGGGCCCGATCCGAGCCCATCAAGAGCCTGGAGGATTTGAAGGGAAAGACGGTGGGCGTCCAGGCCGGTTCCCCTCCCCAGTTTGCCCTGAGCGAAGTCGAGGGCATCGAGGTGCGGACGTTTCTGTCGGCCCAGCAGGCCTTGGAGGGTCTCCGCGAGGCCAGGATCGATGCGGCCTTCGTGTGGGGTCCTGTGGCCGGGTACTTGAACAAGTTCGTTTACGAGAACAGCTATCGAGTGGTGCCGAGCGGGTTCAGCTGGCCTGTCGCCATTGGCGTGCGACCCGATAACACCCTGCTGAAAGAGAGACTGGACTCCCTGATCGACGAACTGGAGGACGACATCCGGCAGCTGCGAGCCAGGTACGGTCTCCCTTATGGAGAGTTCATTCCCGTGGATCAGCCCCAGGACGAAATCGCCGAGGGGTCCGGGGCTCCCCTGCCTGCTTATGCAGCTGATCCCGCGGATGTGAAGAAGGGCCGCAGCCTCTTCAACGCCACTCTCGGCTGTGCGCACTGCCATGGTCCCAGTGCCCAGGCCGTCGAAGACAAGGTGGATCTCAGGCTGCTGCACCGGCGCCACCGGAACCTGGCCCAGAGAGTCTTTCGCGAGACGGTCATGCATGGCCGGCCCGGGACCGAGATGCCCGAGTGGAGAGAGACACTGTCGGACCACGAGGAATGGATTGACTTGCTGCAGTCCTATATTTTCTCCATCCAGACGGAATGATAAGAAGAAAGGGGTTTGCATGCTAAACCGAGATCTGAGGCTGCCTCTCCTGGCGGCCGTGTGGCTCTTGTCTGCCTTCAGCGGGTGCGGGGGGGGATCCGAGGATATTCGTAGGGTTGCCGGACCCGAACTGGTCCTGGTCAGCAACGAAGATTCAGGGGACATCACCATCATCGACCCTGCCACGAATGAAGTCGTGACGACCATTCCGGTGGGTCGCAGGCCCAGAGGGATCAAGGCCGGCCCGGGCGGACGTACGATTTATGTCGCATTGAGTGGATCACCCAGGTGCCCACCCTGGATATCCGATGAGGAGTGCGATCAGCAGGTTACCGATAAGACCCAGGATGGAATCGCCGAGGTGGATGTCATCAGAGGAAAAGTGGTGCGCGTTCTACCGGGAGGTTCGGATCCCGAGCAGTTCGACATCACTCGCGACGGAGGGCGCATCTACGTCTCCAATGAGGATGTCGGTCAGGCCACCATCGTCGAGGTGGCGTCCGGTGAGATCGTGCACACCCTCGAGGTTGGAACCGAACCCGAGGGCGTGGCCCTGAGCCCCGATGACAGGTTGGCCTACGTGACCGGCGAGACGGATCACGATGTCACTGTCATCGATGCCCTCACCGGAGAGGTTCTGGGAAAGATCAAGGTCGGGCTCCGGCCTCGAGATGTCGTCTTCACTGCGGATGGGTCTCGGGCCTTCGTGTCTTCCGAAATCGATGGCAAAGTCTCCGTGATCGACGTCTCCAGCAGCACCGTCACGGCAACCGTTGAGATGCCGCAAGGCTCCAGATCCATGGGCCTGGCCCTCTCGCCCGATGATCAAACCCTTTACGTGACCAACGGGCGCGCCCGAACTGTCTGCGAGGTGGATCTAACAGCTTTGCGGGTGGGGCGCTGCCTGGAGGTCGGGGAGCGGCCCTGGGGGATCGGGTTGTCCCAGGATGGGCGGCGTCTCTACACCGCCAACGGTCCCTCCGACGACGTTTCAGTGGTAGACGTGGCGACCTTCTCCGTCATCGCCAGGGTCCAGGTGGGGACCAACCCCTGGGGCGTGGCAGTGGCGACGAATCCATGGCTGGAGGATGCCGGGCGATAGCAGTCGCACTTTCTCACCATCCGCCGCCGCCACCACCTCCGCCACCGCCACCCGAAGAGCCTCCTCCTCCGCTCCCGGAACTGGATCCGGGGGCTGAGGTCGAGGAGGAGATGGCACTGCCCAGAGAGGAGCCCAGGGCGGACCAGTTGGCCGCTTCCCAGCTGCGGACGCTATCCCCGTGGTACCAGGGGTGGGAATAGCCGTCTCCACGTTCCCGGAAGGCTTCCTCCAGCACCTCCTCGAACTGACCCGCCCACTCATTCTCCACATCCAGGGCCAGGGCGTAGGGCAGGTTCTCTTCGAACAATTCGACCGTGCGCCGGGAAGGATCCCCGGTGGGCTTCAGCTCCACTCTCGAGCTGGAGAGATATTTCCGAAAGCCGTCGATCTGGTCCATCAGCTTGCGGCCCTTCCCGGTAGGGCTCTTGAGCCACTCGAAGAAGAAGAGATTGACGGCCACCACCAGCAGCAACTGGGGAATGATCCACAGTGACGAAGCCCGGGCCAGCATCCAGAAACCGAGGATTTCCCCCCCCACGAAAGGGAGCGCGAAGAGAGTCAGGAGAATGGACCCGAGAAGGCGGCCGACGGCCATAAACCCGCTGCTCTGCTTGAAAACCGCTCTCCAGGCCTCAATCACACCCAGCACCAGCCAACAGACGCCGAAAGTCCAGATGGTCAACCAGATGGTCATGAATCCCACGACGGGAAGCTCCCCGCTGCCCAGCAGGGGAATCGTCCCCAGAGACAACACGGAGAGGATGATCCCTGGAATCAACCATCTTCGGTTGACTCGGAAGTGAGTCCCCTGGTACTGCGTCCGCAGCACCGTCTTGAGAGACCTGATGGCTTTCTTCAGCTTCTTTCGATTCGATTGGCTGAGCCGGATCCGGCCCGATGAAAGCAGGTGCCGGGCCACTGCTTTTTCGCCCCTGGAGAGATCCTTTTTCGGTTCTTCCAAAGGGACCAGTTCATAGGTTCCCCCCGTCTCGTCAATCCTCAAATGCCCCTTCACCGCCATGTCAATCAGGGCAACGGTGAAGCACTTTCTGTCGAACCCCATCCGGTTCAGGTAGCGAACGCAGGCAGGAGGCAGCCCCATTGGAGATGAAGCCTGCGGGAAGATGGATCCCGTCTGGGGATCCCTGCCCACCAGTACCCAGGCCAGAAAGTAATAGAGGAGCAATGCGGCCATACTGATCGCGGCTACCACGAGCTCCGGGTTGGCTTCCCGAAAGCGCGCCCAGTTCTGTTCCCCGGCGGGTTGGCGGACGTGGCCTTTGGGAAAACTCACCACAATGGTCAGACCTTCACCCGGGTCCAGAGAGTCGGTCGTCGAAAAACGGACTTCCCCGGTTGTCACATCCACGGAGGACCGGTAGTTCTGCTCCGTGGAATGTTCCGGCCCCGTATAGCCTTCCAGTTTGATTTCGCTCCCGGGAACACCCCGGGGCAGAACCACGGCTGCGGAAGCCTCCCGAATGGCAAAGTCCCATTCCGAGCCCGTGACATTCCAGTAGAGCTCGTCGTGATGCTCGAAGTAGCCCAGCTGGCGGTCCGTCTCGTACTCGATCTGATAGGTGTGCTGACCCCGATCCAGGATCCGATCCTCTTTTCCAATGTAAAGACGGATTCCCCGGGAAAGGTTCTCCAGGTGAAAAGGCTCCCGCTGGCCGTTGCGCGCCACCCGAGTCACGCGAAAAGGAACGGACACCCGTGTAAAGAAAGGGCCGCTGTAGAGGGTTGGGAAATCGCGATAGATACCTCTTCGGATTTTCTTCCCCTGAGCCTGGACCGTGATCGTCTCCGTGACAACCAGAGAGCCATCCTCGCGGACCACGATGCGGCTGTGGTAGTTGAGAATCTGTTCTCCAGACTGTGCCCACAGAGTGGGCCATAGCCCTGCAAACAACAGCGCCAGGATTATCGAAAGTCGCCAATGAACAGGCACGACTCAGATTCTAGCAACCAGGACTGGACGAAAAAGGTGACGAAAAAAAGGGACAGTCAACTCTGGCACCTTTTTTCAGAGGCTTGAGAGAATTGGTGCCAGAGTAGATTGTCCCCTTTTTGATATAGTTTGAACTGCTTTGAGAAGTCGATCGTGTCTTTTCATTATTGTGCTGGGCGGGTTGCTGATGATGCTCCCAGGCGGCGTGGTGGGCCAGGACCCGGTCCGATCGGCGGGCTTCGAGGCCGACATCTACCCCATCTTCGAGAAGGCTTGTAAAGATTGCCACGGTCCGAAAGTGCAAAAGGCTCAACTACGGCTCGATGCGAGAGAGTTGGCTTTCGCCGACCGCCCGTCCGGACCAGTGATTCTACCGGGGAATCCTCTGGAGAGCATCCTTTATCAGCGCGTTGCAGGGCTGAACGGTCTGGAGCGTATGCCTTTCGGGGGACAGCTCGAGCCGGCAGAAGTGGAACTGATTCGAACCTGGATTGAGCAGGGGGCGGTCTGGCCCGACGGTGTCGGAGGCAGCGATGGTGAGATCAGCCGGCACTGGGCCTTTGTGGCTCCCGTGCGCCCTCCCCTGCCCGAAGTAAGCCGAAACGACTGGCCGGCCAATCCCATCGACCACTTTATCCTGGAGAGGCTCGAGACAGGGGGCCTGCCCCCTTCTCCCGCGGCGGATCGAGTAACGCTGCTGCGCCGCCTGAGTCTGGATCTGATCGGGCTGCCGCCCTCCATCGAAGAAGTGGACGACTTTCTGGCCGACGAGTCTCCGGGTGCATACAGAAAACAGGTGGAGAGGCTGCTCGGCTCACCCCACTATGGGGAGCGCTGGGGACGGCACTGGCTGGATGCTGCCCGTTACGCGGATTCGGACGGCTTCGAAAAAGACAAATCGCGGCGAGTCTGGTTCTATCGCGACCGGGTGATCCAGGCCCTGAACAACGATTTACCCTACGACCAGTTCATCATTGAGCAACTGGCGGGAGATCTGCTCCCCGATGCAACTCAGGATCAGATCGTAGCCACGGGCTTCCTGCGCAACTCGATGATCAATGAGGAGGGCGGCATTGATCCCGAGCAGTTCCGGATGGAGGCCATGTTCGATCGCATGGACGCCATCGGCAAGGGAATCCTGGGCGTCACGATCCAGTGTGCCCAGTGCCACGACCACAAATTCGATCCTCTCCGCCAGGACGAGTATTACCGGATGTTTGCCTTCCTCAACAATTCCCACGAAGCGAACGTCGCGGTATACACGCCCGAGGAGCAGATGAAGAGGGCTGAGATCTTCCGACAGATGCAGGAGATCGAAGCGGATCTCAAGCACCGTCACCCCGACTGGGAACAGCGCCTGGCCAAATGGGAAGCGGACGTCTACGGGAATCAGCCTGCCTGGACCGTCCTGCGACCCGACATTGACGACATCTCCACCGGCGGCCAGAAGTACTCGGTGTTGGAGGACGGTTCGCTGCTGGCCGGGGGATATGCCCCGACCCATCTGGCACTGAAGCTGACGGTTGGCACGGAGGTTCAAGACATTACTGCCTTCCGCCTGGAGTTGATGACCGACCCCAACCTGCCGCTGGGCGGACCGGGACGATCGCTGAAGGGAATGGGCGCCCTGACGGACTTCGAAGTCGAGGCAGCTCCGGCAGATGACCCCGAGAAGTCCAGCAAGATCAAGATTGTCAGCGCCGAGGCAAGCCTCTGGGTGCCGGAGAAGCTGCTGGAGCCGATCTTCGACGACAAGAGCGGGCTGAGAAAGGTCACGGGGCCGGTTGCGTTTGCAATCGATGGAAAAAAGGGAACGGCCTGGGGAATCGACAACGGTCCAGGCCGGCGGAATCAGCCCCGCCAGGCGGTCTTCGTGGTGGAGACTCCCATCTCCCATCCGGGCGGAACCCTGCTCACGTTCCGTCTCCACCAGACTCACGGCGGCTGGAACAGTGATGACAATCAGAGTCACAATCTGGGGCGCTTCCGCCTGTCTTTGACAACCGCCCCGGATGCCCGTGTCGATTCTGTGCCGGCCAGCGTCCGAGACATTCTGGAACTCCCCTCCCGGCGCCGAACGGCCCTTCAGCAGCAGATGGTCTTCCGATACTGGCGTACTACCGTGCCTGAGTGGCAGGCGGCCAATGACCGAATCGAGGCGTTGTGGCAGGAGCATCCCGAGGGATCTGCCCAGCTGGTCTTTCAGGAGCGGGAAATGGAACGCGACACGCATGTCTTAGTGCGGGGCGATTTCCTGCAACCGGAACGGAGCGTGGCACCCGATGTCCCCTCCTTCTTGCACCCCTTTCCTGAAGGCTTGCCCGAGAACCGGCTGGGCTTTGCCCGCTGGCTGGTAGATCGCAGATCGCCCACCACGGCACGCTCGCTGGTGAATCGGGTCTGGCAGACTTATTTCGGAACCGGCCTGGTGGCCACCAGCGAAGACCTGGGAACTCAGAGCGAAGCTCCATCTCATCCCCGCTTGCTCGACTGGCTGGCCGTGGAGTTCATGGAACAGGGCTGGAGCCTCAAGAACCTGCATCGGCTGATTCTGAATTCGGCCACCTACCGCCAGAGTTCAAGAGTCACACCGACGCTGCTGGAAAGAGATCCCTACAACCGGCTGCTGGCTCGGGGGCCCCGTCTGCGTGTGGAAGCTGAGATCGTACGCGACATCACGCTGGCGGCCAGTGGCCTCCTGAACCCCAGGATCGGAGGGCCCAGCGTCTTTCCTCCGGCCCCGGAATTCCTCTTCGAGCCTCCGGCCAGTTATGGTCCCAAGATCTGGGATGTGGCCAAAGGGGAGGATCGCTATCGAAGGGCCCTCTACACCTTTCGTTATCGCTCTGTTCCCTATCCCATGCTGCAGACTTTCGACGCTCCCAACGGCGACACCTCCTGCGTGCGCCGCTCTCGCTCCAACACTCCTCTACAGGCCCTCACCGCCCTGAACGAACCTCTTTTCATGGAGGCGGCCCAGGCTCTGGCGCTGAAGACTCTGCAGGAGGGCGGCCACAGCGACCTGGAGCGGGTGACCTTTGCCTTCCGGCGCTGCCTGGCCAGGCGGCCCGAGGCGGAGGAGACCAGAGAACTGCTGTCGCTGCTGGCCAAACAGACCGTTCGCCTGGCGGAAGGCTGGATCAGTCCCTGGGGAATTGCCGGGATTGACGAGAAGCGAAAACCGGAACTTCCCGGGGGAACAACCCCGGTGCAGCTGGCGGCATGGACGACGGTTTCGCGCCTGCTACTGAATCTGGACGAGACCATAACCAAGGAATGAGGATGAAAGAATGACCTGCCAGGATCACCTCTGGCGAAAACTGGATCCCCGTTTGGTCGGGCGGCGCTGGTTCCTGGAGCAGTGCGGCGTTGGACTGGGAGCCGTGGCCCTGGGCCGGCTCCTGGGAGAGTCCGGGTACGGGGCGCCGCTGCCGTCTTCGACCGATGCTCCCCTGGCTCCCAGGGCTCCTCACTTCTCGCCGAGTACCAAGAACATCATCTTCCTGTTCATGGCGGGGGCTCCCAGTCATCTGGACCTGTTCGATCACAAGCCCCAGCTGGCCAGGTTCGACGGAACCCTGCCACCCGCGGAACTGCTCCAGGGCTACCGGGCCGCTTTCATCAACCCCAGCTCCCAGCTGCTTGGCCCCAAGTTCTCGTTTTCTCGCCATGGCCAGTCGGGTGCCGAGTTGTCCGAGCTTCTGCCCCACACGGCAACCGTGGTCGACGACATCGCCATCGTGAAATCGATGGTGACCGATGCCTTCAATCACGCCCCCGGACAGCTCTTGATAAACACGGGCATGCAGCAGTTCGGGCGACCCAGCATGGGGGCCTGGGTGACCTACGGACTGGGCAGTGAAGCCCGGGACCTGCCTGCCTTTGTGGTTTTCAGCTCCGGATCGAAGGGTCCCAGCTGCGGGGATTCCTGCTGGGGCAGTGGATTCCTCCCCACGGTTTACCAGGGCGTTCAGTTTCGCTCCAGCGGCGATCCGGTGCTCTATCTTTCCAATCCCGAGGGCATGGACCAGGAGCTGCAGCGCGATTCGCTGGACTCGATTCGACGACTCAATGAAATCCATCTGGGTGTGATGGGAGATCCCGAGATTGCGACTCGCATCAACTCCTATGAGATGGCCTTCAAAATGCAAAGCAGTGTCCCCGAGTTGATGGACCTGTCCCAGGAGCCGCAGGACATTCTGGAGCTCTACGGCGCCGAGCCGGGAAAGGCATCCTACGCCAACAACTGCCTGCTGGCCCGGCGGCTGGTGGAGCGGGGAGTCCGCTTCGTGCAGCTCTACCACGAAGCCTGGGACCAGCACGGCAACCTGGTCCGAGACCTGAAGAAGAACTGTCTGGCCACCGATCAGGCTTCTGCCGCCCTCATCAAGGATCTGAAACAGAGAGGGCTACTGGACGAGACGCTGGTCATCTGGGGAGGAGAGTTCGGACGCACTCCCATGGTTCAGGGCGGTGGCCAGGATGGCCGCGACCACCATCCCAATGCCTTCACCATGTGGCTGGCCGGGGGTGGAATCAAGCCCGGTATCACGCTCGGTGCGACAGACGAATTCGGCTTCAACGTGGTGCAGGATCCGGTGCATGTGCACGATCTGCACGCGACGATTCTTCACCTGCTGGGCTTTGATCACACGCGCCTGACCTATCGCTTTCAAGGGCGGGACTTCCGCCTCACCGACGTCCACGGAGAGGTCGTCAACAAGCTCCTGGCGTAGGGAAAGTTTCCTAGGGAAAGTGGGAGGGGGCCACGGGGCGACTCCCGGGAGGATTTAAACGGTCGCTGCCCCGTGGCCCCCTCCCACTTTCTCCCGACACTCGGAACACATCCGCGGCCGCGCGCCCGCGGTTGTGTTGTTTGCCTTGACCGGCCGCCGCAGGATGAATCAGAACCCGAGCGCCAGCGAGGGCAAATAATTTCATGCCGGGTGGTCGTGGATCGGCCCGCGTGAACTTTCATCCTCACCCCCACCATCCCTCTCATCATCCGGCTTCCTGGCCCGGGACAAAGCCAGCTCCCGGACCAGCTGGGTGATGTGATCTTCCAGACGCAGGATCCGGGCATTCACGACAATGAAGGGAAAGACTGCCCCCAGAACGAACAGGTAAAAGAGCAGGTCGGTACCCCTCCCTACTCCCAGCACATTGGCCACTCTCGTGGTCAGGTCAGGAACCAGAATGGCCACTACAGCCGTGACAAAAAGCAGGATCGCCAGCACCCGATCTCTCAGGGTCGAGCGCAGAAAGGCCGAGTACAGCCCCAGAAGGAGAATGGAACCCAGAACCAGAGCAATCTGTATCAAGCTCATCTTCGAATCAACTCCAGGGCCGATTCCCAGAGAACGGAGATATGATCCAAAGTTGTGTACGGAGGGGCGTCTGTCAGATGGCGTACCCTGAACCGTGAAGATCGATAATGAGTTCGCCCACAAGGATACGCCTTGAAGAAAGATACTGTAGTTTCCATCGACGAACCAACCACGACGAAGGATGCCTTGACGGAAATGCTTCGAGAAGGGGCACAGAAGCTCCTGGCTGAGGCAGTTCAAGCCGAGCTTGAAGGACTTCTGGAAGAGTACGAGGGTCAGAGTGATGTCCAGGGCCGAAAACGTCTGGTTCGCAACGGCTACCTGCCGAAGCGTGAGATTCAGACGGGGATTGGAGGGATCCCGGTTCGGATTCCGCGGGTTCGAGACCGAGGAACTGGTGAGGAGTCGGAGGAGATCATCCGCTTTCGTTCCAGCCTGGTGCCTCCCTATTTGCGTCGAAGCAAGAGCGTAGAGGAGCTGCTGCCTCTGCTGTACCTGAAGGGGATCTCCACAGGAGACTTCTCCGACGCGTTGAGTGCCCTGTTGGGGACGAATGCACCGGGACTGTCGGCCAAGACAATCAGACGGCTCAAAGGCAAGTGGGTCAAGGATTATGAGAAGTGGAGGCTGCGTGATCTCTCCAATAAGCGCTACGTTTACGTCTGGGCTGACGGCGTCTATGCCAACGTTCGCTTTGACGATGCCCGGCTTTGTCTTCTGGTGCTGATCGGAGCCCGTGCGGACGGCAAAAAGGAGCTGATTGCCGTGGAAGATGGCTACCGGGAAAGTGAGCAATCCTGGTGGGAGTTGCTGCGCAATCTGCGCTCCAGAGGCCTGCGCATGGGACCGAAACTGGCGATTGGCGACGGAGCCCTCGGATTCTGGAAAGCCCTGGCCAAGATCTACGGCAATACCCGACAGCAACGCTGCTGGGTGCACAAGACCGGCAATGTACTCAACTATCTGCCCAAGGCAGTACAGCCAAAAGCCAAGACGGCGCTGCATCAGATCTGGATGGCTGAAACCCGAGAGAATGCTTTTAGGGCTTTTGACGAGTTCATTGCCACCTATCAGCTGAAGTTCCCGAAGGCCACATCCTGCCTGGCCAAGGATCGGACAGAGCTGCTGGCCTTCTATGACTTTCCGGCCGAACACTGGCCGCATCTGAGAACTACCAATCCGATTGAGTCGACCTTCGCGACTGTGAAACTGCGAACGGCCAAGACTCGAGGATGCTTGTCCAGGCAAACCATGCTGACAATGGTATTCAAACTGTGCAGAAGCGCTGAAAAAAGATGGCGCCGACTACAAGGCTACCGGCGTCTGGGAGAGGTGGTCGACAACGTTAGATTTGTGAATGGAGTCCGAGAGGATGAGGTCGCCGCCTGATGCGTCCGCCCAAGACCTTGACAACAACTTCTTTCTTTTTGAATCTGGGGCTTTGTGGAGAAGGTCGATTTATGGAGGCGTAATCAACGGCGGCTTTCGGCTAGAAGGAAACATTGGAACCCGGCGTCTAAGTCAATGCACCAATCGGCCCGCTTCTGCGTATTCGGACTCGTCGATCAGATCGGGATCCGGAGCCCGATCTGATCTAAAACGACCAGCCGATGGACGTGCTGATCCCAAAGTTGTTTTTGGCCGTCTCTTCCGGTGGCCGGTTGTCGAAATTGTCCCAGAAGGTCAATCTCCAGAAGAGGTCGCCGATGATGTCCCAGTACAAGCTCGCGTTGAACGCCAGGCGGACACGTCCTGGATCCGAGAAGCTCGGGAAAACGTACAAACTCGTAATCAGTTCGGAGGAGTCAAAGCGGAACGTGGAGTAGTTCGTTGCCAGCAGACCCTCCGCACTGTTCGCCTCTTCCCGGCCCGTTTCTGGAGCAAAAGTCTCACTGTTCCAGACGGCTCCACCCTGTACCAAAAGCGTGTTCCGGTTGGAATGGATGACCTTCCGCCCCAGCCCGCCTCCCACAGTGGTCCGCAGGTCGAGACGCTGCTCGTCGTTGTTGAGGAAATCCGCGAGCCCCACGGCGAACCACTTTCGTGTACCCAGGAAACGGATGTAGGAGGCGGTCGAGTTGTGACGGTTCGTATCGGAGCCGTCCGTCTGTCCGGCAAACAACGAGCTCACGGAAAGCTCAGCCCAGTGTTTTTCCGTTCTGTACTGCAGATTGGACTGCAGATTGGACTGGGTCCGCTTGTTGGCCTTGGCAAACGTAAAACCGTAGTCGATCTTGAGATCCATTTTTCTCAGGAAGCCCGCCTCCATTTGAGCGATCTCGACCACTTCCTCGCCGGTCAGGCGGGTTGCCCTGCTTCCCTCAATAACGGTCACCTCTCCTTCTCCAACCGTGGCGGATACCGCCTCCTTCTGCAGTAAACCCGAAAAGTACTCTCCCCCGGTGGTTTCCACCGTGAAGCGCTGGGGGCTTTCCACTCGCTCGACTTTCTCCCAGTTGATGACGACCGTTCCCAGCGTGTATCCCGTCTTGACGTGGAGTTGACCGAACTCCAGCTTCTTGATTTCGCAGGTCAGCCGGTCACCATTCTTCATGACGATGACATCGACCTTGGGACGGGCCAGGCCGGCCACGGTAAACAGGAGCAACAGGAGAAGAAGTGGCGCAGCCGCCGGGAATAAAGGCCATTTCCGGGGAGCTGTCGCAAACGAACGCAGGTTCCTGTAATCTCGAGATCTCTTGGGCATTGTTCACCTCCGCCAGATTCAACGGTGGGGTTTTCACAGGTTTGCCAGAAAGCGGATGCCGAAGTTGGCGAAGCTACCTTCGGCCCGAGCGGGATCGAAGATCTGAATCGTAAAGGAAGCTTCGAGCCTGTCTGTCAACCCGAACCGGTAGAAGGTCTCAGCCCCAACTTCGGACGCCCCCCCAGTCTGTTCTGTCGTGGTTCGGAAGAGTCCCACACCCCAATGATCCCGGCTGCGCCGGAAAGGGCCGCGGTAGACGGCGCCGCCCGAAACACTGGAGGTGAGGGGCGAGCTGAGGGTCTGGAGGTCTGTCCCGTCGTAACGGAAGAAGGCGCCCCAATTATCCCCCAGATCCTGATCCAAGCTCAGGATCAGACCCTGAGAGAGAGGAGATTCTTCCTGTTCGTTCGTCACTACGAAGTTCACCCGGTAGATCCCTTTGCCGAGATTCTTGATCTCAGGATCCAGAGTGATGTCTTGATCTCAGGATCCAGAGTGATGTTGAAAATTGAATAGACGTCAGAAACGTCAAAGGGTTTGTCGGGTATTCCGCGACTGAAATTGAGTGAGTTAACGGATGATCCCAGGCTCAGCCAATCGATCGGCCGCACCCTCGCGAAGAATCCGGGAGACTGGAAGGTTCGGTCCTTTGCGGCAGCATTACTCAGGGGCAGGGCCTGGAAATCCCTGCGGTCGTTCCCTGCATACCGATTCCCGCCGAAAACTGCCAGCACCTCGGTCTTGCCTCCAGCGAGGATGAGCTTCTCTTTAAAAAAGTGATGCTCGTAGTAAAGCTGTCGAAGCATACTGACGGGATCACTATCGTTGATCGGCGTGATCAAACCGTTCTTCTTCACGAACTCCGAAGTCTCAATCTCTCCGAGCTGGTGCAGGTCCATGTAATACAGGTTGAATCTCCCCCTGCCTCCGAAAAGATCCCAGGTCAGCAGAAAGTCGAATTGACCGCTGAGGTTGTAGTTGTTTTCGTTCAACGAAGTTCCGGCACGCTGAGCATGCATCAGTGAATACTGGAAGCCAAAACCGAGCCCGGTTCGCTGTTTGACGTCCTGCTTGAACCTCAAATAGTCCTCGAATACGGTTTCCTTCTGCGTAGACTCCGAAGTCGGACTGCCGTCCGCTGGGTCCTGTGCCCAGGTAGGGGTGAAGAGGCCGAGCGATAGGGCAAGCGCCGCGGCGCTTTGAGGCCACCTCCCGGCGGCCCGGATCTGCCGGCGATACTCCGAAAGCCTCAAAGTGCGCCATTGAGCCATCGCTGGTAGCCTTCCTGGCCGATCTGAGCGAAGGGCCGACTCAGTGTCAATCGTTTTCAAACCTAATGCACCAATCGGCCCGCTTCTGCGTATTCGGACTCGTCGATCAGATCGGGCTCCGGATCCCGATCGCGGTCATAAACGACCCGCCCCTTCAGTACCGTCCGTTCCACCAGCGTATGGCGAATGTCGGTCGCTTCGATCTCCAGCAAGTTGCGATCCAGCACAATGAAGTCAGCCAGCTTGCCCACCTCGATAGAACCGATGCGATCTTCTGCGCCGACCGCTCGTGCGCCGTTCAGCGTAAATACCCGAATTGCCTGCTCCACCGTGATGCGCTCATCTGGGTGCATTGCCCCGAGCTGAGGATGGTCGGGGTTCTCTCGAGTCACGAAGCCCTGCATCGGCATCCACGGGCTAGGCGGTATCAAGGTCAGCCAGTCTGAGCCATAACCCACAATGGCGTTCGCTTTCAGCAGGGAGCCCGCCGGCAGCCAGCGCGCGTAGCGGTCCTCGCCCAGCATCGCTTTGAACCGGATGGTGCCGGGCATGGGGTAGGAGGCCGCAGGCGAAAGCTCACCGTACACGCCCGGAATGCTACTGAACCTGGGTATGTCATCCGGGTGCACGAAACCAAGGTGAACGACGGAATGCCGGACGCCCGTGTCGCCATTGGCCGCGCGGGCCG
Source organism: Acidobacteriota bacterium (assembly GCA_965248635.1). Lineage (GTDB taxonomy): Bacteria > Acidobacteriota > UBA6911 > RPQK01 > CBDAPI01 > CBDAPI01. The sequence goes on from OZ252114.1 coordinate 4,900,991, forward strand.
CCTCAATTGCGTCGAGTCCCATGCGGGCTGTGCCATCGCCGATGGAATGCATCATCACGCCGATGCCCTGGGCGTCGAAGTTAGTGACGATCTGGCTCAGTTCTTCGGTTGAGAATTTGCCGACGCCGTGTTGGCTCGCGTCATCGGCGTACGGCTCGATGAACGGTGAGTTGTAGCCAATCGGCGTGCCGTCGAGGAAGATCTTCACGAAGTTGGGGTTGACCATTTCCGTGGCATATTGGCCACGGCCTGCAATCGCCTGGTCCATTTCCTCGTTGGTGAACGGTGTGGTGATGTGCATGTGCCAGTCCCAGGCAACGAATAAGCGCATGGTCAGGTTGCCAGAATCTTCCATAGACTTCACCACGTCTAGCGAAGGGGCCTGGCCCTCGGCTGTGCGCATGGTGGTCACTCCGTGGGAATTGAACTCGTCGAACACCTTTTTAAACGCTACGGCATTCTCCTCCGGGCTGGGCCAGTCGGCCACCTGTTCCACCAGACGCATGGCGCTTTCGCGCAAGGTACCGGTGGGCTCGCCAGTCGCCGGGTCCTTGACGATGATGTACTTGTCGCTAGTTGGTGTGTCTGCATCGATGCCGGCCCGGTCCAGCGCACGGGAATTAACCCAATAGTTGTGCCCAGTCTGGTCGATCACTATCACTGGCCGATCGGGGATAACTTCGTCCAGCAGTTCCTTGCTTGGGTTTTCATCTGGGAACACGCCCAAGCCATAGGAGCCGGCCCTAATCCATTCCTTTTCCGGGTGCTCCTCGGCAAAGCCTTTCAACTCGGCAAGCATGGTGTCCACGTTAGTTGGGTCAGAGAAATCCAGGTTTATCACATTGAACAGCGGTGTCATGAAGGGATGCACGTGCAGGTCGATGATGCCCGGCATAACGAAGCTCCCGCCCAGGTCCACAGTTTCGGTATTCTCGCCCTGCAAGTCGCCGATGTCGGCAATACTTCCCACGGCCAGAAACCTGCCGTCCTTAATGGCCACGGCCTCGGCCCAGGGTTGTGCCTCGTCGACGGTGTAGATCCGACCGCTGGTGTAGACAACATCAGCGACTTCCACCGGTCCACCGCAGCCGCAAAGGAACAGAACGATCGACGGTGCGACAAGGGATCTAGAAGAATGCATTTCAGTCCTCCTCGGCCAGGCTGGGCCGGGAGGCCCTCCACCCGATTGGTCTGGTCGTGCCCTGATGGGCTTTTCCATACGCGCTAGATTACCCGAACAACCCCTTAGGCGCTAGATCGGGGGAAGTACCGCAGGAAAGGGCAGTGGGAGAAACGAATCGGGTCATGACCGGACTTTCAGGTGAGGAGTCGCTGTTAGGCAGCTGGTTCTAGTCGCTTAACCTGAGACCCCTTTCCGGGCATCAACTGCATCCCTCATGAAGTGCCTTTAATATCTATGAACGTCCGACGAACTGACAGAATCTACGAGGGAAATGAGTCGGAAACTGAAGACGGCTGACTTCTCAACAAGTGGTTTCTACCCGAGATCTCTCCGACTACGCCGTACACAAGATTTGACATTAACTCCTACAACCGTCGACCCCGCACAAGTGTGGGCCGACGGTTCAACCTCAAAAGGAGAAATAACGATGGAAGCAGATGATAATACACACCCAGAAGAACCCGAGGACCAATCTCTAAAGGGTGCTCTCGTCGATGTTCAAGGTCTCGAAGAAGAAGTACTCGAAGAAATTGAAGCCCCAATGACTGATGAAGATGACTCTTCTGAAGTAAAGGAGTCGGAGGAGCAATCTGTCCGACTTACCGAGAGAATTTCAGAAGAAGAACTTGGAAGAAACGGTTTCGTAAGCCCTGTTGACTGGGAGAATACTTCGGCCGACTGTGTTGTTATCTGCTGCTCAGATCCGCAGTTTGAGAAGCAGAATGAAACTCTTGTTCAGGCCCTTGGCTTTAGTCAGCCACACTTCATTCAGATTCCAAGTGGCCTAGCGGTATTTACAGCACTCGTTGCCGTCTCTGGTTTTTTGCATAAGGGTATGCAACTGTTGCTTAAAAAAGCAATTGAACTCACTGAAGTTACAACGGTTATCTGCATAGGACACGAGGATTGTGGAGGTTACAGAGCAGGAAGGACAAGTATTGTCCAGGCAGTTAGTCGCAGATTCTCTCACAAATCAGTACGTGAACTTCAACTTGATCATCTTCAAAAATCCGGCCGAACCATTTCACGGCAGCTCGGGAGAGATGTTAGCGTCAGGGTTTTTTATGCTCACGTAGTAAATCTTGATGGTGTCCAGCGCGTTAAGTATACAGTACTTGAATTTTAATAGGAGGGGCCGATGAATGGGCATGGAGGAAGGAATTCTCAGCCTCGACATTCCTCCTATTAGCCTCCCAGAGCCGCTAGTGCAGCCCGCTTGCTCCGAGTCCCTCGGCGGGCTAGGATGGGAGGCCCATGGACTTTCTGAGTCACGTCGAGTGCTCGGTCTGCCATGACGCCCACGACCCGAAGGAGCTGCTCACCGTCTGCGCCCAGTGCGGCCATATGCTCTGGGTGCGCTATCACCGGGAGCGCGTAGCCGCGGCCGTGAGCAAGGAGGAACTTCAGCGTCGTCCGGCGGGGATGTACCGGTTCAGGGAACTCACCCCGCTGGACGATGGCGAGGAGCCGGTCTCGTTGGGCGAGGGAAGCACTCCGCTCCTGGCGGTGACGAGGGCGCGGACGCTCGGGCTCAAGGGGCTCATTCTCCCCTCGGCCGGAAACGCCGGTGGAGCCGCGGCGGTCTATGGAGCTCGCGCCGGACTTCCCGTGGCGGTTGTGGTGCCGCGCGACACGCCTCCGGTGGCGCTGGCGGAGGCGATACTCGCCGGCGCCCACGTCTTCACCGTCGAAGGGCCGATCGCGACCGCCGGCAATGTCGTTGCTACCGTCGCTCATGCGCTCGGCTGGTTCGACCTCTCGACGCTCAAGGAGCCCTATCGTCTCGAGGGAAAGAAGACGATGGGACTCGAGCTGGCCGAGCAGCTCGACTGGGTGGCTCCCGATCTGCTGCTCTATCCCACCGGAGGCGGAACGGGACTCCTTGGAATCAGGAAGGCGTTCCAGGAACTCGCGACGCTTGGCTGGGTGAAGGACCGGCCTCCCAGGCTCGTCGCCGTCCAGGCCGAGGGGTGCTCGCCGGTTGTCAAGGCCTGGGCGGAAGGATCGCCGACCACGACACCCTGGGAGAACCCCCTCACTGACGCCCCGGGTCTCCGCGTGCCCTCGCCGTTCGCTGGGAGACAAGTTCTGGAGGCCCCGCGGTGTTCCCACACCCAGACTCTGACGCATCAGCATCCCCAGATTGAAGGCGCTTACCTGAATCAGCAGTCGCTTCAACACATTCTCATGTCCCCGTACATGCAGCCGTCTCATCCCTCCGCTCCCGTACAGATGCGCACAGGGTCGCTCCAGCCGCTCTCCTCGTTGCCGCAGCAGCCGCTGTCCTCGCTCTCCCCGAATGCGTCGCCGATTCGCATACACCGCTTGCTGTGCCTGCCGGTCTCCTCGCCAGCGTCTCTTCCCTCGCCTCGGTTCGCTCACATAACTGCGCAGCCCCACCGCCTCCAGGTCCACCAGGTATTCATAAATCTCTGGCTTGGCGAAGACGGCATCACCCCGAAAGTATTTGCGGACTGTTTTCCTCTCGTAGCGAGCCACGATTGGTTCCAGCAGCTCCTTCCAGCGATCCGCACTGTGCACGTTGCCGGGCCGAAGCATGGAACCTTCGCAATCTCCGAACTGGTTGAAGCAAAACAGGGGATGGTAGCAAGTGCATCCGAAATGCCCGTTGTAGGCAGAGGCTTCTTGCTCGCCGTGGACCGGACTGGCTGAACTGTCCATATCCAAAATGATGCGTCGTTGAGTTGTTTTCTGCAGCGCTCTTTCCACCCATCGACCATTGACTTCCGAAAGGGCTTTGAGGTTGTCCTCGACGGACAGCATTTTGGTCTCGAATCGACCCATCGTGTTGGCGCTGGCGGCATTCTTGTGGTCGATCTTCTTTCCGGTGATCCTTCGCATAGTCGGATCAACCGATAAGCGATGGGCATCGTTCACACCTTCACCCTTGGGGGCAGCCATTTTAGCCCCATTTATGTGCTATATCTACCTTACTTATAGTAGTTTACATAGATTCAGCCAAGCACTCTTGGAGTCCTATATGGTGACTGCGGGCGGGTGGGCTTTCACGACTTGCGTCGTTTCAGGGCCTGCCAGTGGAGACGGAACGGAGTGCCTGTGGATACTGTCCGCAGGCTGCTCGGACACGTCGATACAAGGACCACCGAACTCTACGTCAAAGGGTTCGAACCCTATCTGGAAGAAGTTCGTGAGCTCCAGTCCCTGGAAGGAGAGCAATCCGCAGTGGGCGAAGACCGGGCGACAGTCTCGTAATCGATTTCAGAGATAGGGACGGCCACCGGGGATCAAAACCCTGTAACTGCCTTGCGTGCTAGAATCTTTTTCTCTTCTGAGCCGGCGTAGCTCAACTGGTAGAGCGACGCATTCGTAATGCGTAGGTTGGGGGTTCAAGTCCTCTCGCCGGCTCCAGTCTTTTCAATGATTTACGGCTGTTGGTCGCTCTACAAGAAGCCGGGTAGGGTCGAGAGTTGGCGCGGTGGCTGTATTCGGCTCCGTTTCCAACTCCCGCCTCATCAAACGCAGCATGCGGTTTTCCCGCACTACGCTTTCCTGCACACTTCTGGTCAAGGGTTATGGGACCTATCGGGCTGGGGCCGCTTTGAACGAGGGACGATAGCGTCGGACTCGATAATTGCTAAAGAGTCCGAGCTGTTCACACATCCATCGTCTACTCCACCGCTTCCAGCCGAAGCCTGAGCGCTGCCGGGCGCGGGCCAGGTGTCGCCGAATCTTCTTTTCTACCCAGTCTCGGATGTACGAGAAACACCGAGTCGAGTGGCCGGTTGCGAAGTAGTTGACCCAGCCACGCAGGATCGGATTGATTTCCTCAATCACTCTGCTGACCGGCTGAGACCGAAAGCGTCGGAAAATCTCCTTGAGTTTGTGCAAGAGCGCCGTCCGTTTCTTGCCTGGCGGCACGTACAGCGGCATCCATCGATTCGAACGACTCCGAATGCGACGAAAGTCAAACCCCAGAAATCCGAAGCTTTCCCCCTTTGCCAGATCCACCCGTCGGCTTTTCTATTCGTTCACCTCCACTTGCAGTTTGGCAAACTCCTCTCGAAGTCGCTTCTCTACTGCCTGACGAAGCCAGCGGTGACGGGGATGAGCATCCACCAGGACCACCAGATCATCGGCAAAGCGGACATATTCGACCGCTGTCCAACGACCCCTGCGTGTGACTTGCCTCGCCTTCTCCAGCATCCGGTCTACCTCGTTGAGGTAGAGATTGCTGAGCAAAGGCGAAATCACTCCGCCCTGAGGTACGCCCCTCTTTCCAGTAGCTTTGAGAATCGCTTTGAGCAAGGCCATGATTTCATCGTCGTTGACCCGGCGAGCCACTTTCTCCAGTACGATATGATGCCGTACCGTGTCGAAGTAGCTGCGCAGATCCAGATCGATGACGTAGGTCTTGCCCTGCACGATTTCCTCTGCCACGCGATGAATCGCGTCATGCGGCTTTCGTTTCGGCCGGTAGCCGTACGAGCCTTCTTGGAAGTCTGCCTCGAAGATCGGTTCCAGAATGAGCTTAAGTGCTCCCTGGACCACCCGGTCCCGGATGGCGGGGATCGAAAGTTGGCGGATCTTTCCACCTCCCTTGGGGATTCCCACCTTCCGGCCCCGCTGAGGACGGTATCGGTGTGTTAAAAGCTCCTCACGGAGCTCTTCCAGAAACGCCTCTCGGCCTCCAGCCTCGACTGCCTCGAACGTCACCCCGTCTATTCCCGGGGCTCCATTGTTCGCTTTGGCAAGCCGGTAGGCGGCCTCCAGTGTCTCCTTCTTGCACACGTGCACATACAATCCCCAGAAGCGCCAAGACTTTTCAGTCTTCGCCTTGACATATATCCTTCGACTCAGTTCCTGCAGATTAACGGGTGCCTTTGTCATCTCACCCCTGCCTCCCATCTTGTTGAAGGATTCCTGTGCAGTAGGGTCCCTTCGCTCCACGGGCGTTACCCCGCTTCACCACTAATACGGACCCAGCCGCCACCGTCTCGTCTTCGGCCGATTTCACGGTGTCTCCGCTTATACGGCCTACCTGGCTCCAGCAATTTCTCGCCGGGACGAGGACGGTTTCTCCAGTTGCTCGGTATGCCCTTGTCACCGTGCCGCCCCTAGCACTCCGCTGGAGTGACCTGCCGTGACAGTCAGGTTGCGACAGCTCATATTGCCTTCGCCCGGAGACAGCGGGCTCGGCCTCCAGAGTTGCAAATTTCCGGGGCCACCTCTGGGTTCACTTGCGTTGCGGCCCGGTGACTCGCTCACCATCCTTAAGATGGCTTCGTCGATCGGCTTCATCAGTTTCGTTTCCTCCACTAATGCGATCCAAGCTACGGGGCTTCTGACTCTTGCCCCAGTGGGACTGACTCCCACTGAACATACCAGCCTTCGCTGGACACACTGTCTCCCATTTTGTCTCCCACTCTACTTCCTAATCTTTCCTAATCTTTCGGGTGTTCATTCGGCGGAAAACCCGGTTAAGTTGTTGATTGTCCTAATGTTTCCTAATGATTCGGCAAAGGTTCTGAATCCATTCGTAATGCGTAGGTTGGGGGTTCAAGTCCTCTCGCCGGCTCCAGTATTTTCAATGATTTACGGGAATCAGCATTCCGGTTCCTGAACCTCGTCACCCGTTTTTCACCCGCTTTGGTTCTTCCAGCTCGGCCTGCTCGGCCGAGCGAATGCTCTGCATTCCGTGATGGGTCACGAACATGGCATAGCGCATCGTGGTCTGGATATCGCGATGACCGAGCAGCTCCTTGACGGTTCTGACATCGACAACTTGCCTGACCCACTGACTGGCTCGAAAGCGCCTCAAGTCGTGAAAGCCGACCCAGTCAAGTCCGGCCGCGGCCTTAAGCTCCACCTCAAGATTGCGCAAGTCATTGCTGTACAAGGTGGACGGGGTTTTTCGGGGGGACAGGACGAAAAACTCCTCTTGATCCGCTCAAGGAGCAAATAAGGATTGCCTTTGGTGCCGCATGACTCCGCGCCTGCCCTCTCTCAAGCCACGGAAAGTTTCTCCGAGCGCTACGACGCATCACACGACAGGGTCTCACCGAATCCTCAAGCACCCCGACAACCCTACCCGGACCAGCGGGGGCATTTAAACGACAACCTGCGGTCTCGACTCCGGTGACCGCTCCAGGAGCGTAGGTTTCCGTACCGAAATCACCTAGATGTGGTCCTCGATAGTACGTCCCGTTGGGTATTACGCTCCGGAAAGGTTGGCCGTGGGCCGGGTCGTCCCCCCCTTCTGCTGAAGCACGAAACCTTCGGCCACTCTGTCCACTCCGTCCGCGGTAATTGCATAGCCGCCAGCGTCGGTGCGCTCAACCCAACCCTTTTGTTTTAGATACCAGAGGTGGAACTCCAACTCACCTTCTGAATAGCCAAGGTCGCGCTCCAAATGCAAGACCCCCAGACTTGGTAGATGAACATCCTCGCGTCGGCAGCGATAAAGCAACCAGAGGAGGGCTCTTCTCAGATACTCGTCCTCCTCGAGGTCCATGGGTGATTTCGCCTTGACCCGGCGCTGCCCGTGCAGTCCTAGGCTCCGGTGCTTGCTGTCGAATCTCGATCTGCGATCAGGATCGGAGAGTATTCGGTAGGCTTTGCGAACGCGAAGAAATGTCTTACCATCCCTGGTTTGTGCCTTCTCCGGGTGGTAGCGTTTCGCGAGGAAACGGTAAATTGCTTGGATGGTTTCTTGATCAGCATTGGGGCTGACCCCAAGTGTCTCGTAATAGTCTTCTCCAAGGTGAGATTTGAAGGAAATCCTCTTGCGGGATACATGAGTAGTCATGGGCCAACAAATCTTATGTCACAATGTCGCCTGAAACTTGTGACAGTCGCCACCATCTCGTGGCTTTTTCGTTGTGATTCATTATTATTTCCTTCGATATTGATCAGAATCCATGGATTTGGCGGTTATTGGTCTAACGTGATTCAAAACATTTCCATCTCAAGTTCGGCTGTTTGAGCAAAAAGATCAATAAAACGTCGGAGAAACGCCGTTGCTTGCCTACCTTCTCCCCTTGGTACCAAACATCATCTACAACACCTTCAATAGCGCGTCGATGGGTTGATGCCTATGTGCTCTTTGCTGCCCTCACTCGCCCTCGCCCTCTTGTTGTCGTTTCTGGCCTTTGCGGCTCAGCCTCCGCCTGGGGCTGCTAGCGGAAGTGTCGACTTTCAACGCGATGTGCGTCCCATCCTCTCGGGCAATTGTTTCCAGTGCCACGGTCCGGACGAAGGCACTCGCCAGGCCGGACTCCGCCTCGACATCAAGGCGGGTGCTTTCTCCCAACGGGACAAAGGCATGCCGGTCGTTCCCGGCGATCTGGAAGGGAGTTTGCTCTACCAGCGCATCAGGCAGGAAAACGAAATGCTGCGGATGCCCCCGGTCTACTCCGGAAAGGAGCTCACCCAGGAACAGGTGGAGATTCTGAAGCGCTGGATTGAGGAGGGTGCCTCCTGGGACCTGCATTGGTCGTTCCAAGCGCTCGAGCGGCCGGATCTGCCCAAAGTGAAGAACGAAGAGTGGGTCCGCAATCCTGTTGACCGGTTCGTCCTGGCCCGCTTAGAAGCCGAGGGTCTGGAACCGGCCCCGGAGGCTGACCGGCGGGCACTTGCGCGCCGCGTTGCCCTGGATCTGACAGGTTTACCTCCCGAGCCGGGGGTGGTGGAAACCTATGTGAACGATACTTCCGAAAACGCCTACGACAAGCTGGTTGGCCAGCTGCTGGCGTCACCTCACTGGGGTGAGCACCGAGCCCGCTACTGGTTGGACGCAGCCCGCTACGGCGATACACATGGACTGCACGTCGATAACTATCGCGAGATGTGGCCCTACCGGGACTGGGTAATTCAAGCCTTCAACGAAGACAAGCCCTTTGACCAGTTCACTGTGGAGCAGATTGCTGGGGACCTCCTGCCCAACCCCAGTCTCGAGCAGCGGGTCGCCACGGGCTTCCACCGCTGCAACGTCACGACCAACGAAGCGGGCCTCATCATCGAGGAATACGAGGCGGTTTACGCCAAAGATCGTGCCGACACCACGGGTGCCGTGTGGCTCGGGCTGACTGTGGGTTGCGCGACCTGTCACGATCACAAGTTCGACCCGATCTCGCAGCAGGATTTTTACTCGATGACGGCGTTTTTCCGGAACACCACGCAGTACGTGATGGACGGGAATGTGGCTGATCCAGCCCCGATTGTGGTCGTGCCGCAGGCCGCGGATCGAGCCCGGTGGGAGGAGTTGAAGCACAAGGCTGCTGACATCGAAGGCCGGAGGGGAAGAGTTTCCTCCTCGGCCGACGACAGGTTCGAGACCTAGTTGGCGAGCGGGGAATATCGTTCCTTGAAAGCTCCCCTGGGCGAGTCTGCCGAAATATTGACCCTTTTGCTCGATCGGGAAGCACGCGTTGATCGACACGATGGGCGCAACGCGATCGAGTTATCCGAAGGTGTGAGACTGGGGTCGGGGCCGGAGGAAGGCAGGCCGGCGCTCCATTTTGCCGACCAATCCTGGGCCGAGTTGCCCACCCTGGAACTCGACGAACGGGAGCCCTTCTCGATCACAGTTTCGCTCTTCCATCCCGCCAGCGAAGGTAACTTCGTTGTAGCGAGCCAGTCCGATCCGGACGATGACAAGCGGGGTTGGTGGCTTGCCATCGGTGCCCGGGTACCCACCTTCAATATGTTCGGTGACAAGGTTGAGGGCAGGAGATATACAGACGGAGTCGTGATTGGCGCCGGACCCTTGCAGCAGCTGGAAGTCGGGACCTGGAATCACCTTGCCATCAGCTATGACGGCAGCGGGGAGCGAGCCGGGCTGAGCTTTTACATGAATGACGAGGTCATCCCGACCCAGGGGAGCGAGTACTTTACCAGGCTCCAAGGCAGCATTCGCAACGACCGGCCGCTGCTGTTGGGCAAGCAGATCACCAAAGTCAAGGACGAAGATCGTTACGAGGAACGTCATTTCGCGGGCGGCGCCATTGCGGACTTGCGGATCTTCAATCGGGCGATCACTGTTGAGGAGGCGCGCCTGGTTGTGCTGTGGCCGGTTTTAGAGAGCGCGCAGGGGCGGACCCCGCTCGAGCTCACGCAACCGGAACGTCAGGCTTTGCGGCTCTACTACCTGAACCTCAAAGACAGCGACTACCGCCGGCTCCTAGTCGAGCAGCGCGAGGTCGAGCTCGAGCAACGAGAGATTCGCCGCCGCGGGGGCGTGACGCACGTGATGCAGGAGACAGGAGACCGCATGCCCTCGGCCCACATTCTCTATCGCGGCCAGTACGATGATCCTCGGGACCTCGTCCGGGCCAACACTCCGGTGGCGTTGCCCGCGATGCCGGCTTCGTTTCCGCGCAACCGGCTGGGTCTGGCCAGGTGGTTGGTGGACGACTCGAATCCGTTGACCGCGCGCGTCACCGTGAACCGTTTCTGGCAGCAAGTCTTCGGAACCGGCATCGTCAGGACCAGTGATGACTTCGGCTCGCAGGGAGAGCCGCCCTCGCACCCCGAATTGCTGGATTGGCTGGCGATGGAGTTCCGGGACTCCGGATGGGATGTCAAGGGTTTCTTCCGGCTGCTGGTCACCTCATCCACTTACCGGCAGTGGGCGGGGGCCACGGCCGACAAGACTGAGAAAGACCGCGAGAACCGTCTGCTCTCGCGCGGGCCGCGTTTCCGCATGGACGGCGAGATGGTGCGCGACTATGCGCTGGCCGCCAGCGGTATACTGATGCCCACCATCGGCGGCCCCAGCGTGAAACCCTACCAGCCCGCCGGAGTGTGGGAGGCGGTCGCCATGCTCATCAGCAACACCCACGACTACGAGCAAGACCATGGCGACAACCTCTATCGCCGCAGCCTGTATACGTTCTGGAAACGGTCTGCTCCCCCGGCGGCCATGGAACTTTTTAATGCGCCGACACGCGAGAACTGTACGGTTCGCCGGGAGCGAACGAATACGCCGCTCCAGGCCTTGGTGACCATGAACGATCCCCAGTTCGTGGAGTCCGCGCGTTTTTTGGCTCAGAAAGCGATCCTGGAGAGGGGAGACGACTTCGATCGCCTGCTCGACTACATGACAGAGCACGTGCTGGCGCGAAAGTTCAGGAAAAACGAGCGCCAGGTCGCCAGGCAAAGCTACAATGATTTCCGAGGCTACTATGAGTCGAACACCGAAGACGCTCGGCAGTTGCTCGCCGTCGGGGAGTCGCAGCCGGAGGAGGCCTTGCCTGTGGTGGAGTCCGCAGCTCTCACCATGCTGGCGAATCAGCTCCTGAATCTGGACGAAGTATTGAACAAATAGTCAAGAGAGTGGAAGATCGCCTGCACCGGTAGAACGGCTCTGCTGCTGCTTGATCGGGCAATCCCACAGGGAGGATTTGGAAAATGCACCCATCCGAAGAAGCCGTCCTGACCGAAACTCGGCGCCAGTTTTTTGCCCGGGGCGCCCGCGGAATCGGCGGTATCGCACTGGCTACTCTCCTGGCCGAAAACGGTCTGGCCTTTCCCAAAGGCGAACAGTCCTACGGGGGGTTGTCGGGCCTGCCCCACTTTGCTCCCAAGGCCAAGCGGTGCATCTACCTCCACGCCATGGGTGCGCCGCCGCAAATGGATCTGCTTGACTACAAGCCCGAAATGAAGGACTGGTACGACAAAGATCTCCCCGACTCCATCCGTCGGGGCCAGCGTCTGACGACGATGACCTCGGGGCAGTCACGTTTCCCGATTGCTCCCTCCGTTTTCAAGTTCAGCCAACATGGCCAGAGCGGTGCGTGGATCTCCGAGCTGCTTCCTTACACTGCCAGGATGGCGGATGACATTTGCATCATCAGGTCGATGCACACCGAGGCCATTAACCATGAACCGGCCATCACGTTCATCCAGACCGGTCAGCAGACTGCGGGTCGGCCCTGTTTGGGTTCGTGGCTGTCCTACGGGCTGGGGAGCATGAACCAGGACCTTCCAACCTTCGTCGTCATGAATGCACAGCACAGCCACCCCAAGGCGGGCGTGCAGGCGATCTCCGCGCGTCTCTGGAGCGCCGGGTTTCTCTCGGCGAAGCACGCGGGTGTCGCTTTGCGTGCAGGCGCCGACCCGGTGCTCTACGTCAACAATCCCGACGGAGTGCCCCAAAGCGTTCGGAGAAAGATGTTGGACGGTCTTAGCCAGCTGAACCGGATCCAGCATGGGAAGGTTGGCGACCCTGAGACGCTGGCCAGAATCGAACAGTTTGAGATGGCCTATCGCCTGCAAATGTCCGTGCCTGAGTTGACTGACCTCTCGAGCGAACCGGAAAGCACCTTTGAGCGCTGGGGCGAGGAGGCAAAAGAGCCTGGAAAGTTCCAGAACGCCGCACTCATGGCACGGCGGTTGATCGAACGCGGTGTGCGCTTTGTTCAGATCTACCACCGGGGCTGGGACGTGCACGCTTTCGCTCCCCTGGTGCTCCCCTACCAGGCCCGAGACGTCGACCGGGCTGCCTGGGCCCTGATTCAGGATCTGAAGGAGCGGGGCCTATTTGAGGATACCCTGGTGATCTGGGGAGGCGAGTTCGGGCGCACCATTTACTCCCAGGGTAAACTCACGCCGACCGATTACGGCCGTGATCACCATCCCCGCTGCTACAGCCTGTGGATGGCGGGTGGCGGCATCAAGGGCGGCTTGGTTCACGGGAAAACGGACGATTTCTCGTACAACATCGTCAAAGACCCGGTCCACATCCGTGACTTCCAGGCCACCATTCTGCAGCTGTTCGGCATTGATCACGAACGCTTCACCTACAAGCATCAGGGCCTGGAGGCCAAGCTCACGGGGGTGGAACCGGCACATGTGGTGAAGCCGATTCTGGCTTGATGGGGGTCCCAAGTAGGTTAGAGACCCTACTCGGGCCATCGTTTCGCGATTCTTCGCCTCACCAGCCCAATGCGTAGCAGGACCTGCGCGGATCCGAGCCGGTGGCCATGACACCGGTCTGGGGATCCCGGCGAGTGATGGTGGCCCCCATGCCGCAGACGGTGGCGGGCACCAGCCGATGTCCGAGTGCCTTGAGCGCTTCCCAGGTGGAGTCGGGGAATCCCTTTTCCAGGGAGAGTTGACCTGGCAGATATTCGTGTGGATGGAAAGAGTTGGGAGCCGCGTCGCTGGCAAAACGGGGAACCTCGATCGCCTGCTGCGGATCCATGCCAAAGACCAGCGTGTTGAGCATCAGCTGGAGGTTGGCCTGGGCTTGATGGTCTCCTCCTGGACAACCGAAGGTCATCACTGGAGATCCGTTCTTGATCACGAGGTAGTTCACCAGGGTAGTGCGGGGGCGCTTGCCCGGAACCAGGACGTTGGGATGACCCTCCCCCAACTGGAACATCTCGATCCGGGTGCTGAGTGCGAAACCCAGCTCCGGGAAGAAGACCGATTTCCCGAAAGAGCCCCCACTGGGAGTGGCACAGACCAGATTTCCTTCCTGATCGATCGCAGCGATGTGGGTGGTACCCTGCTCCTGCGAAGAAGGAGTCCCCGCTCCGCCCCCCGGCTTGGAGCTGCTTGAAATGGGAGCCGGGGGCCGATCCCCTCGAGAGTCCACCCAGGGATCTCCGGCCGGCGGCAGCTCCGGATGCGCACGCTCAGGATCGATAAGCCGGGAGCGACGGATGGCATAGTCCTTGGAGAGGAGACCGTCCAGGGGAACCGCCGCAAACTCAGGGTCGCCGAAGTGGGCTTCGCGGTCGGCCAGCGCCAGTTTGAGGGCTTCCACCACTGTGTGGATATAGGTCGGGGAGTTGTGTCCCATGGTCTTCAGGTCGAAGCGTTCGAGAATGTTGAGCGTCAGCTGCAGGACCGGGGCCTGGGACCAGGTTGTTTGACCGCAGATTTCATGTCCCAGGAACCGGGTGCGGGCGGGATCCTCGAACCGGGCCTGGTAAGCGTCCAGGTCTCCTAGCTCCAGAATGCCGCCAACACTCTTGGCGGAGTTCACCAGAGTCCGAGCCAGGTCTCCCCGGTAGAAGTCGTCCCGGGCTGACCGAATGCCGTCGAGCCTCGGACCGGAAGCCTTGTGCTCCGCCAGCCGCTTGAGGATCGTCGCCAGCCCCGGCTGCAGCAGCAGTGTGCCAGGCCGGGGAAGAGCTCCTCGATCGTAGAAGATCTTAGATCCCCCGGGGGGATACAGCGCGAATTGTTCTCGGGTCGCGTCGGAGTCGAGGGCATCGACCATGTATTCATAGTGTGGAAAACCACTCTCCGCCAGCTGGATGGCCGGCTCCAGAACGCGAACCAGGCTCAGGGTCCCGTAGCGCTCCAGCAGAGATAAATAGGCATCGACTACCCCCGGGACGGTGAACGAGAGGTGGGCCAGGGAACCGGGCCCGGTGGGTATGCAGTCGAGTCCCTGGTCCCGGTAGAAATCAACTGTAGCGCGAGCCGGAGCCGTACCCTGTCCGCTCAGCGAGAGGAGATCCCCACTGGCAGCATGGTAAAACATGAAGACGGACTCGGCCCCCAGTGAGTAGGAAGCAATCGGTTCAATCACCGCGGCGGCGAAGCCCGCGGCCACCACTGCATCGAAAGCGTTTCCGCCGGCGAGCAGCATCTGCATTCCGGCCATCGAAGTCAGGTAGTGTCCGCTCGAGATCAGCCCCTGAGTGGCGTAGATGACCGGGCGCCCGGTGAGAGGCCGTCCACTGGCGTCGGTTTGAGCCTTGAGTGGTTTTTCCATGGCAACGTCCGCTAGCGGGGCGGCGCCTTACCGACAGCATTGCCGCCATAGGGCCGTCACTGCTTGCGAGTGGCGGCCCCCGGGTCAGGGCAACTCAATGGTTCCCTCAACCTCACAAATGAACCGGTCGCCCAGCAGTGCGCAGTCGAATTTGCTCCCGCCCCTCATGCCTTTGAAACGTCCGGTCCCGTTAAAGTAGATTGCTGTCCCCACATCACGGCCATCGGCAACATTGCCCGTCCACTCCTCATAGTAGGAAGACCCATCCGAGAACGTGAACTTGCCGTAGCCGTGCTCTTTTCCCGTGCCGTCTTTCCGGTAATCGCCGGTACCCCAGATTTCAATCTTGTAAGGTGGTTCGGCCGGACCTTCGCGCCTTACTCCGACGCCTTTCGCCTGAAACATAGCCAGGGTGTGGCCGGGCTCGTCTCCGATCTCAACCGCTTCCCTCCCGGTAGCCACGTTGATGTGCTGAGCCTTGAAATGAATCTTCTCGCCAGCCAGGGCTTGTCCTGTCAGGATTGGAATTCCGGCCAACGCAATCAGTTTCAACGACAATCCACCATTCATATCCTTACCTACTGCACCTACTGCGGCTTTTGACCATAGTCGACTGAGACAATCTTGAATGGTACTACCTGCCCCGAGTTTCCACCATCGAAAATGTCTCTCGTCCCGGAATCTCGGGTGCTTCTTCAGGGAAGTGTTGTTAGTTGCCTCTCTTACCACTTCACAACAGTTGAAGACCTCAACTGAAATGACTACCCTGAATCGGCTGTTGTCCGAACGAGTCTGGTTTCACTGAGAAAGGAATACTCTGTCATGGTTGCTGAACAGCCCTGGCTCGGAAAAGCTGCTCTGGCTTTTCAGGACCGGACGTTAGATCGGGTCAAGGAATTTTCCCCGGAAGAGTTTTCGAAGGAAGCGGGGCGGCTGGACAGGGAACAGAGGACGTTTCTGGAAGAGGAGTGCGTCAACCTCTATCCGGGAACCAACATACTGACGCCCACGGTGGCCGGACTTCTGGGCTCCACATTGGCCTCGCGTGCGGCAGAGGGGCATCCCGGGGCCAAGTACCAGACCGGACTTGGCTGGGTCGAAGAGGCCGAAGTGATCGCCACTGAACTCATCCGTCGAGTCTTCGATGCCCGCTATGCAGAGGTGCGCGGGCTGAGCGGCAGCATGGCCAACAGCGCGGTCCTGAACAGCCTGACCGAACCGGGAGACACGATCTTCAGCTTTACAGCCCCGGTGGGAGGCCATATCAGTCACGGCCCAATCGGAGTGGCAGGGTATCGCCGGCTCGACATCCACAATATCCCTTACGATGTCGAGAACTGGACCATCGACATGGATGCCCTCCGAAGGGAAGTCAGAGAGCATCCTCCCCGGCTGATCATCCTGGGGGGAAGTCTCATCCTCTTTGGATACCCGGTCAGGGAAGTGCGGGATCTTGCCGACGAAGTCGGGGCTTACGTGACGAAGTCGGGGCTTACGTGATGTACGACGCCGCCCACGTGGCCGGCATGATTGCGGGCGGGGTCTGGCAACATCCCCTGAAGGAAGGCGCTCATGTGATGACGGCAAGCACATATAAGAGCTTCGGAGGACCGCCCGGGGGGATTGTGGTTACCGATGATCCGGAGATTGCGCGGGCAGTCGATCGTGCCATTTTTCCCGGGATGACCGCCAACTTTCACACCAACCGGATGGCGGCGCTCATGGCGGCGGCTTCTGACGTGCTGAAGTTTGGCTCGGACTACGCCAGAGCCTGTCACACCAATGCCAAAGCCCTGGCAGAGGCATTCCACCGGGAGGGCCTTTCCGTGGCCGGATACGAACGGGGAAGCACCCAGGGTCACATGCTGGCGCTGGATGTTCGCCAACAGGGGATGGCGAAGGCTGCCGCACTGGCCCTGGAGTCAGCCCATATCATCTGCAATTTCAATTTGATGCCCTGGGATCCTCTCAAGGTGGCCCGGAATCCGAGCGGCTTGCGGATGGCGGTTCACGAGATCACCCGCTGGGGGATGGGTTAGGAGGAGATGCCGGCGATCGCCGAATTCTTTCGGCAGATCCTGTTGGATGGGAAATCTCTGGAGCAGGTCCGACCGGTGGTCAAGGCCTTCAAAGAACGATTCGATCGGCTCCACTACTGTTTCGCCTGACAGGAGGAAACTGCAGCAACCGTCCGACCTCTCCAGATTCCAAGGAGGACGGCTCTCCCCCGCGCCGGTGGCCGGTTGGAGAGAACGACGGCCGTTTGGAGTATAGAACTCAGCTACCGAACCAGGTAACGGGCGGCAGGTCCACCATCGTGAGTAGTCCCGGGGAGGCCTTGTGCAATCGCGGGATCGAGTTGACGAGGATCGCGATGGTGCCGATGTCGCCGTTGATCCCACCCTCTGCTACGAAGTTGAAGCGCGGAATCCCTTCGACTTGAATCCGATCGTAAGACCTCGGCTCGCCGATGCTGGCCCGAAAAGTCAGTTGGATTACCTCTCTCCCCTCACGAAAACCCCGACCGGTTTGGAGTAGCCCGGTCGCCCTGCCTTGCGGGATCCGTTGATCCCCTGTTCGAATTGTAGTGGCTGCGATGATCGGCTCGATGTCAGCGGTCGTCTTCTCCAGAGTCCAGCCCAGCTGGTGAGCAAGCATCTGCATGGATTCGGTCAGGCCGACATGTCCCAATAGACCCTTTGAGACAAGCTCCCGGAACTCGCCCGGGTCAAGGCCAGCGCCAATCTTGTGTTGGAACGGAATCCTCCTGGCGCCGGCGTCCTGGACACGCTCGACCACAATCTGCTCCACTTTCTGGCAAATTCCGGTCAGCGCGACGGGGAGCAGATCCATGAGGAAGCCCGGGTTGATCCCCGTCCCCAGGATCGACACCTCCCGCCTTTTGGCTTCGCTGTCCAGTTCTTCTGATAATTCAGGATGGGTCAGCCAGGGAAAGCTGAGCTCCTCACAGGTCGAGACAATGTCCCACTGCCGTCCGGCCAGCTCAAAGAGCAGAGGGGCCAGACGCTCCAGCGAAGAGGTGGTCGTGACCACTGCAGCATCGGCCACTTCGGGCGAGTACTGATCCAGTGATCCGCTGACGGGGAGATCCAGTGCGCTCATGCCGGCCAGCTCGCCTAAGTCCTTCCCTTGCTTGTCAGGATCGATATCTATAGCTCCGACGATGCTCAGGCGCGGATGCTCACTCAGATACCGGGTCGTGCTGGTTCCAATCGGGCCCAATCCGATCTGAACGACGCGAATCACGGAAGACTGCTGTGGGGACATTTCGAAAGGCTCTTGTACCCCCCTCCGTTTCCAATTACAAGGCTAGACCGACGGTCTGGGCATAAAAGCTGGCAAACCAATCGCTGATGTATCACTCCCCTGCTTGGTGAACCCTTTTTCCAGAAAGGGGTCAAGGATGCCTTTTCTTTCGTGATCGAGGAGGGTGTTGTAATCGGATCGGGACGGCAGATCTGCTAAACACGTCACCCTGTCTGGACGGAGAGACGCCAGAATTCTAACATAGCAGCGTTTGGGAAGTGGTTGATGAAGCGAGGTGAATATGACTGCCGACGGGTCGGAAGCTAGAGAGTACCGGGAGGCTTTGCGGATGTTCGATGAGGCCCATCGAGAGGATCCGCGCCGGGTCACGGTGCGGGGCGAGGAAGTTCCCTGGTCGCTTCTCTATCACCGGCGGCTGCATCACTGGGTGGAACGATTAGCCGATCCGGCTTCAGAGAGCCTCCTCCTGGCGGCCCGCTGCCAGCACATCCGCCGCTGGCAGATTCCGCGCAGCGACTATCCGATGGATCGAAGAGGGTATCACCGGTGGAGAAAGACCCTTCTCAGGTTTCATGCCGAACAGGCCCATCAGATCCTCGAGCGGGCCGGATACCAGGAGGAGACGATTCGGCGCGTGCAGAAACTGGTACAGAAGCTGCGCTTGAAGCTGGATCCCGAGGTTCAGCTTTTTGAAGATGCCATCTGCCTGGTCTTCCTGGAGAACGAGTTCGTCGATTTTCTGACAAAGCACGAGGAAGAGAAGATCATCGAGGTCCTTCAGAAGACCTGGAAGAAGATGTCTTCGCAAGGGCATCGAGTCGCCCTGGAATTGGTAGAGACCCTTCCTCCCGACGCCCGCGAAGTGGTCGGGAAAGCCCTGGGCTAATCCTTTGAGTCCCTGATTCAGGCGGACTCGACGGGCGTGGACATGTCTCCCGTCCAGCGCTCCGCCAGGTCCAGATGGAGTCCGAACTGATCCAGCACACGCATCACGATGTGGTCCACCATATCCCCCAGAGTCCGGGGGTGGTTGTAGAACCCTGCCATGGGGGGATAGATCAGCACTCCCATGCGGGAGAGCTTCAGCATATTCTCCAGGTGGATCTCACTCAGGGGGGCCTCGCGGACCATCAAAACCAGCTTGCGACGCTCCTTGATCACGACGTCAGCTGCCCGGTTGATCAGGTTGTCGCCCTGGCCGTGGGCAATGGCCGAGAGGGTTTTCATGCTGCAGGGGGCGATCACCATCCCTTCGGTTGTGAAAGAGCCGCTCGAGACGGCCGCTCCCTGGTCGCCGGGCGCGTGGGCAGCCGTCGCCATCTCTTTGACCCGGTCAAGATCATAGTCGGTCTCGTAGGCCAGCGTGCGCGCTCCCCACTTGCTGACGATCAGATGGGTCTCGACATCCGATCCCTGCAGGATCTCCAGCATCCGGACCCCGAAAATGGTTCCTGTCGCTCCCGTGATGCCGATGATCAGTCTTTTCGTGTCCAAGCGGTGAAAGTATAGCGCTTTTCGGCGCTTGCTGACCGTGTTCCCGGTTTCCAAGTAGGAGACCCGGCCCTTCCGCACCGGACTCTACACTGGAGGGCTGGGCCGGACCTCGACGCCTTAGAGTGAGAGTGGGCCTCAGGCCGCGACCGCCGGGCGGCTCGCGTATCGCCCCCGACCCGGATGTTGACAAAGCCTCCTGCTTCGGAGACTCTGTTTTGACGTGTGGAATCCTCTGATGGAAACCCTTCCCCCTGCGCGGTTGAGGGAAGTCCAACTGCTCAAGCTGAGAAGAATGGTGCAGTGGGCCTGGCAGAACTCTCCCTTCTATCGTGCGAAGTTCGATCGTGCCGGAGTCAAACCCCGGGACATCCAAAGTCTGGACGATCTGGGAAGATTCCCTCTGACTGAAAAGTCAGAGTGGCTTGCCGCCCAGGGTTCTGAGCCTCCGACTTTTGGAAAGACGACGGCCGTACCCGAAGCGGACGTGATTCGATACCACCAGACCTCCGGTACGAGCGGCAACCCGATCCGCCTGGCCTTCTCTCTTCGGGACTGGAACGTCTGGCTCGAGTGCTGGGGATATGGTTTGTCAGCCGCACAACTGACCGCCCGGGACCGGATCCTGGTTTGCTTTCCTTTCAATCTGTTTGTCGGCTGGTGGGGGGGCCAGGATGCTGCCCGCCTCCTGGGCTGCCGGGTGTATTCCGGAGGGGGGATGAGTTCGCTGGAACGACTGGAGGTGGTCCGGGATCATCACATCACCGCCCTCATGGGAGCTCCCAGCTATCTGCTCCGTCTGGCCCTGACCGCAAAGAACGAGTTGGGACTAAAGCCCGGCGAGATGGGCGTCAGAAGGTTGATTTGCGGCGCCGAAGCAGGAGGGTCCATTCCAGCTATGCGCCAACGGCTGGAGGAGGCCTGGAAAGCGGAGGTGTTTGACCACCTGGGAGCCAGTGAAGTGGGACCCTGGGGATACGAGTGTTCCGACCACCCGGGCGGAGTCCACATATGCGAAGCCTTCTTCCTTCTGGAGTTCCTGGACCCGATAGCGCTGGAGCCGGCCGCTCCCGGAGAACTCGCACGCGTCGTCATTACCTCACTCGAAAAATATGCGCAGCCGGTGATTCGCTGGGATCTGAAGGATCTGGTAAGGCTCTCCGAGTCTTCCTGTCCGTGTGGCCGCACCTTCCGCCGGGTGGAAGGAGGGATCCTGGGGAGAGCCGATGATCTCATCAAGGCTCGAGGCGTGCTCTTTTCGCCGCAAGCGGTGGAAGATGTGGTTCGGACCTTTGAGCAGATCCGTGACTACCGCGTCGTTATTTCGCAGGGGAGAGAGATGGACGAGTTGACCATCCAGGTGGAAACCGGGCTGAAAGGAAAACGGCGGAAGAGACTCATGGAAGATCTGGTTTCCTCTCTCAAGCTCAAGACCCACCTCCGATTTGCGGCCGATTTCCTTCCGGAAGGCACGTTGCCGAACCAAGATGTCAAAACGCCAAGAGTGATGGATCTGAGACAGAAAGGGGGATCAAGTGGCCGAGCGTGACCTGAAAGAGCTGGCACGTCTGATCGGAGAGTTGAAAGAGCTGGCCCATCGTGCCGGCCAATTGTCCACCGGAAACCCTGCCGCCCAGCGCAACCTGTATGCCATCCTTCGACACATCGAAATGCTGGAGATCGAAATCAGCGATCCCATCCGCGTCCTCCACGGCGACCCCGTTAGAAAAGAGTAGGAGCCGCTTCCATGTGGCGATCTGATCGGATCAGGGAGGAGCCCGAAATGTCAAGAGAGTGGGAGGGGGCTTAGTGAGGCGGACGTTTAAATTCCCGGACGCAGCACTAAGTCCCCTCCCACTCTCGGAATCCACCCCCAGAGTTCCTCTATCGTTGGAATCGTCCGCCACTACCGTTTGCGGAACTTTGCAATGGCCTCAGAGGTAAAGTCTGAAAGAACCAGGCGCCCGCTGATCTCAGCCCGCCGGGCCAGGAGCTCATCCCAGTCCTCGGTGTCTTGCCAGAAGACCGATTTCAGGGCGGCAGTAGCCTCTGGACTCGCCCGCGCCAGCCTGGACGCCAGAGAGTCAAAGGCCGGATCCAGTTCCTCCAGCGTCGAGAAAACTTGCTTGTAAAGTCCTCGTTCGGCTGCCCAGGAAGCGGAGCGCCACTCGGTGTCGATGCTGGCCTCGGCGAAAGCGGCCAGACCAATTTTCCGTTCGACCGCCGGGCCGATCACAAAAGGGCCGAAACCCAGGGCGAATTCCGACAGCTTCAAAGAGGCCTCCTGGTGGGCGAGAACGTAGTCGGAAGCGGCGATGACGCCGACGCCTCCTCCCACGGCTTTTCCCTGGACGCGGGTCAGAATGAACTTGGGACACTTCTTCATGGCCAGGATGAGCCGGCCAAAGCCCAGGAAGTACTCCCGGGCATCGAGCTCTTCTTTCACGGCCAGAATTTCATCGAAGGAGGCGCCGGCGGAGAAGGCCCCTTCTCCCCGGCTGCTCAATGTCAGTACCCTGATGTCGGCGTTTGCCCCCAGGTCATCCACGGATCGGGTCAGCCGGCGCAAGAGATGGGCCGGAAGAGAATTCCCTTTGGGATGGTGAAAGGAAATACCCCCGACTCCCGCCTTGATTTCCACTCGCACAGAACCGGAGTCACTCATCAGCCCCTCCTTGCCTCGGTTCCGATGCCTCCGTCGATTTCCATCCAGGAAAAGCAAAGCTCTCTAACTTCATCAGCTTGAAACTCCTTACTGTTCTGCTGCTTCTCTCCCAGAGTTTGAGTTGTATCAGGTATGCGGCGCAAACCCAAACCGGTCGGCCTTGCAAACGATCCCGAAGCTGGCAAAGCGTGGGAGCGGCCTCAGTGCCGCGAACCTGTTCGGACCACGGAACAACGTGGAACCGTCCTAACTTGCACCATCCGGGCTGGCAAGGTAGTTTTCCACACAATGAAGCGACTGGCCGTCAGCATTCTGCTAACTCGGGATCTGGACTCAACAGAAATATTTCTGGTCCAGAGGAACCCCGCGCCGCGTTTTTTTGGTGGGTTCCTGGCTTTCCCGGGCGGGACGGTAGATGCGGAAGACGCCAATCTGCCGGTACGCAATCTCCCCGGCCGGGAGTCTGGGCTGGATCGTGAGTTTCATGCTTTCGTTGTGACTGCGGCCCGCGAGCTCTTCGAGGAGACCGGGATCTGGGCCGGCCACGGCAAAACCCGCCCCCCACGTGAGCAACTGGATGACTACCGCCGCAAGCTTCTGGATGAGCAGATTCAGTTCTCTGAAATTCTGACGAGAGCGGAGCAAATTCTGGACGCGTCGGATTTCGTACCGATCTGCCGGATCACGACTCCGCCTTTCCGATCTGTGCGCTACGACACCTGGTTCCTCCGCTACCAGGTGCCTCCTGACGCCCGCCCCGAGGTCTGGCCCGGAGAGTTGGAGTCCGGCGAATTCCTGGCAGCTGATGAAGCGCTGGCCAGGTGGCGGAGAAATGAAGTTTTGATTGTTCCCCCCGTCATCATTCTCCTGCGCGAGTTGATGGGGCGCAACTGCCGGAGCTTTCTGACGGAGGTCAGGACCCTGACCGAGTCCTACGCCCGGGGCAAGCTTCACCAGGTCCATTTCACACCCGGTGTCCTGCTGGCCCCTTTGAAGACGAGACCTCTCCCTCCGGCAACCCACACGAACGCATGTGTGGTGGGAGAGGAGCGCGTCTATCTCGTCGATCCGGGACCTGAGGATCGCGATGAGCAGAGAAAACTGTGGGAATTGTTGGACGAGTTATTGGATGAGGGCCGAGAGTTTCTGGGACTCTTGCTGACTCATCATCACCCCGACCACATTGGAGCTGTTTCGGAATGTCAGCGGCGCTACGGCCTTCCCGTTTATGCTCATCGACTCACGGCGGAACATCTTCCGAAAATCGAATTCTCCGGTTTTCTGGAGCACGGCCAGTCTCTCGACCTGGGGCTCGCTCCCGATGGGAAGCCGGGGTGGAAGCTCGATGTCTATCATCTTCCCGGACACGCGTCGGGTCATTTGGCTTTCAAGGAAACCCGCTACCGCTCGGTTCTGGCGGGCGACCTGATCTCCACCCTGTCTCCCATTCTCATCGATCCTTCCGATGGGGATCTGGCTGCATATATGAACTCTCTTGAGTTCCTTCACTCCATCACGGAAGCCTTTGTCTACCCGGCCCACGGTGCTCCCGCGCTGGAAGGTCGACAGGCGATTCGGAAGACCATCCGGCATCGCCAGGAACGGGAGGCCAGGTTGCTCGAAATTCTGAGGAAGGGAGCACAGACTTCGGCCGCTTTGCTTCGGCAAATCTACCAAGATGTGCCGAAGGAACTGCATCCTCTGGCCATGCGCTCTCTTCTGTCCGGGCTCATCAAATTGGAGCGAGAGGGAAAGGCCCGGGAGGTGGACGGGCGCTACGGGCTGGTGGAACGACGGCCTACTCGAGGACAAACTCGACGGAATGATTCAGCTTCTGATCGGAAATACGGTCATACAGGCGGATCTGAAGGCGGTGGCCGCCAACCTGAAGATGGCCGGCCTGGAGGACGCTCAAGATCATGACCTTCCCCTCTGAGAGATCGGTGGAGTGATACACGGGCTCACCCGGCCAACTGTTGCCGTGTTCGTCCAGAATCTCGTAGCTGAGATCCAACACGGGCCGGCCGGTTGATTGATCCACCTGAAAATCGTAGACCTCGAAGTAGAACCCCAGTTTCTTCTCGCTCAACGGAACTGTGCCTGCGACTACCGGCCAGATCTGGAACCCACTTCCCGCGCCTGCATCATTCTCAGCGGTAACCGACTCGATTCTCCGGGCCAGCATGACGGAGCTGAGGCCGAGTCGACTGCTCTCGGGCCGGGGTACGACAACCAAACTCCGGGCGAAGCCCAGATGGTCGGCGATCCTGTCGCTTATAAAGACCTCCAGTTTGTAGCGCCCGGGTGGCAGCAGGAGATCTCGCTGATACACCAGGGGTTGTTGGTTCTCCGGTTTGAAATCGGTCTCAGTCAGGTTCGTGAGCAGACTGTCCTCGGACACCTTCACGGTCCGTCCGGACACGTTTTTCACGACCGTTTGAACATCGATTTCTCCCCGGTAGACCTGGTTGACCTTCTTGAACTGGAGATCCCTACTTGCGATGTAGAGGGTCAGGATCACTCGTCCCTCATCACCCATCCGAAAGACGTCGTGCTGTGTCTGAAACGGCAGTTGATCGAAGTGCGCTTCGGCCAGCACCTGAGTACGGAGATCCGAGAAATCGACCGCTGGAGCCTTTTCCAGACTGCTCACCAGACGCAGTTTCTCGAAGGGCTGGTCCTTGACTCTTCCGTAGCCAAAGACCAGAGGGTTGTGACCGGGCATGGGACTGGTCTTTCTGACGATCCGGTCAATCTTCTGCTGCACCAGACCCAGCATCTCGGCATCGGTCAAGCCCGCATTGGGAGTCAGGAGCAAGGCATCCTTCTCGTCGGCGTTGGTTGCCAGGCGGTACTCGCCGGTCAGGGTAGGGTCGACGAATTCGATCTCGACATCCTGCCCGACACCCTCCAGGTATCGATACTCCCACCGCTCGAAGGGATAAGTCGAGGTCGACCCGCCTCCCTCCCAGGAAGGTCGGACATAGTGCCCCCCCGTCGGGTGGCTCTCGCGCCGGTGCGGTTCACCATACTTGATGTAGACCATACCCCGGTCGGTTTTCCATCCCGGGAAACCGGAAGTGAAGTTCTCGTTGCTGTAGGAGATGCGGCGGTAATGCTCTTCTTTGTACTCGTTGGCCGAGGTGCGGGGGTCGCTGTCCCGGCGTATCCAGAACTGTTCAATGAAAAGCTCCTTCTCCTGGTCGGTACTCAGCTCCAGAAAAACATCCGCCTCCTGGGGTGTGATGAGGTAAAGCACGTCTTCTCGAAGCCACTTGCGGAAGTGGTTAGTTTCCGGATCCTGGCGGGGAGCCGCAAGAGGCTGGGAGATCAGCAACAGGGTGAAAGGGAAAAAGACGGCCAGCCAAGCCGCCCTCGTAGCTTCCGTGGCCCGGTTGTTCACTCCGATTCTCTCCTCGGGGCAGTTTAGCATGGTGTTCATTGCAGTATGTGCCGGAGCAGACAGTTATAATATGATGTTTCCGCCTGAAGGATTACCGGATGAAGACCATGTCTCGCTCTGCTCGATGGCTGTGTGCCACGACTCAGGCAGCGATGTTCATGTTGTCGGCTCTGCCGGCTCAGAGCACGGGGATCATATCCGGAACCCTCAGCGACGAGACGCGTGGTGTCTTACCAGGAGTAGCTGTCGAAGCCACCCATGCCCCCACCGGCATCACTCGTTCGGCCCTGACCGGGGCGGACGGGCATTACCGTCTGGTTGGTCTTGTGTTGGGAAGTTATGAACTTCGAGCTTCTCTGGCAGGCTTTCAAACGGCTGTCACGACCGGTGTCCCGGTAGACATCGGACGGGAGGTGGTCGTGAACCTGGTGTTGAGAGTCGGGGAGATCAACCAGGAAGTGATTGTGGAAGGGGGAGCGGCCCTGGTTCAGACCACCAGCGCCGCGGTCTCCGGGCTGGTGGATCCGGAGCAGATTCAGGACCTCCCTTTGAACGGTCGCTCTTTCGCAGACCTCTCGGTTCTGGAGGCGGGCGTCACCAGTTTCAAGAATGCGGTGGCCAGTGACCCCACCTCGACCGCTTTCGGTGGTACCGGCGTGCGCCTGGTCTTCAACGGCATGCGTCCCGAGTTGAACAACATCGTGGTGGACGGAACGGATGCGGTCGATGCTTTTGGGAACGCGCCTGGCAGCGCGGCGGGGGTGCTGCTGGGCGTTGACACGGTGCGCGAATTCTCGACCATCACCAGCAACTACAGTGCCGAGTACGGGCGTGCGGCCGGTGGCGTGATCAATGTGGCCACGCGATCCGGGAGCAATGATTTTCACGGATCGCTTTTCTGGTTTCACCGCAACGACAACCTGGATGCGGCGAACTTCTTTGACGCACCCGTCAACGACGTCGACGGCAACTTCATCAAGAAAGAGAAGCCGGAGTTCAAACGCAATCAGTTCGGTTTTACGGCCGGCGGACCCATCGTAAAAGACAAGACCTTCTTCTTCGGCAGCTACGAAGGCTTTCGCGAGCGACTGGTACTCACTTCGATCGCTACGGTTCCAACGGAGGCGACCCGAATAGGGAATTTGCCTACCGGTCCGGTTCCGGTCAATCCCGAAGTAGAGCCTTTTCTCGCCCTCTACCCCCTGCCCAACGGTCGAGATTTTGGGGACGGCCGGGCGGAGTATCTGTTCGGCACCAACTCCGACACCAACGAAGATTTCTTTGTCATCAAGGTCGATCACTATTTCAACGACTCCCAGAGCCTGTTTGCCCGCTATTCTTTCGACAATGCGGACAAGAAATTTCCGGCGCTGGGGGCACTCTTCGGTCCCCAGCTTTTTGAACCGTTTCTGACGCGGGACAGTGAGCAGCAACTCGTCTCGGTGGAGCACTCCGCTGCCCTGTCCTCGGGAGCCCTCAACGTGGTTCGTTTCGGTTACAACCGGGCCGAGCAGGTCGAGGCCCAGTTTCCTTTGAACGTGCTCCCTGAGCTTTCTTACCTGGAGGGAGTCCAGGACGGTATGGGGCTGTTCAATGTGCAGGGCCTCTCCACCATCGGGGGCTGGACCAAGCCGCCCGGGGCAACGTTGCAGAACATGTTTCAGATCAGCGATGATTTCGAATGGACGGCCGGCAGTCATTCTCTGAAAACGGGCGGGGTCTATAAGCGCTTCCACTACGACGACAACCGCTTTTTCCAGGGCGGCTCCTTCAACTTCGACTGTATCAGCGGCTGCGCTCCTGCAGGGCCTCCCGGCCGCACGGAGATGCTGGCCGGTTTTCCGGTGTCCGTCGTCAAAGATACGCCGGACACGGTCTACGATACCGCCCAGCGCTTCAACGTATTCGGAGTCTACGTTCAGGATGACTGGCGGGCCCACCCCAGGCTGACACTGAACCTGGGGCTACGCTACGAGATGATGACGGATCCCTACAACCAACTGGGTCCGGTCAATAACTTCCGCGATCCTCTGGTGGATTCCGAGGCCACCATTGTCTCGGACACACCCGTTGAAGTGGCCAAGAACAACATCATGCCCCGCCTGGGCCTGGCCTGGGATCCTTTCGGGGACCAGAAAACCGCAGTTCGCGCCGGTTTCGGTTTGTTCTTTCAGCAGCTCAACGAAGCCAACTTGAACTTCGTCTTCCGGCTCAGCCAGCCGCCCACCAAGACCATCCTCATCGGTGGTCCTCCCGCGGCTGGAGCTTTTCCGGTGATTCCCTTTCCCGATCCGTTCCGGCCCGTCATCGTCTTTCCGCTGGAAGCAGACGCCCAGAACCCGTACACGATGCAGTGGCATTTCACGGTGGAGCGGGAGGTGTTCACCGGGGCCGTGGCCAGTGTGGCCTACGTGGGCAATCGGGGGCTCCATCTGGCGGCGCCCACCGAGATCAATTTCAAGAGGCGATCGTTTACCCAGGACGGGACTCCCTTCTTTCCGCCCGGTCCCCCGATCCGGGTGAATCCGAACTTCACGGCCATCAATCTGAGAGATTTCGGCAGTGATTCCTACTACCACGGTCTGCAGATTCGCTTCCGGAAACGCTACAGTCAGGGCTTTCAGGTACAGGCTTCTTACACCTATTCCAAAACCATCGACAACTCTCCCCCCATTCTGCGCGACTTCGAGAACAGTCCCACCATCCTCTTTGACTGGTTCCAGCGGAACCTGGACAGGTCGCTTTCCGGGTTCGATGTGCGCAACAACTTCGTGTTGAACTTTGGCTACGAGCTTCCCTTTGGAAAGAGCAATACCGGCGCGGCAGCACGACTGGTGGAAGGCTGGCAGATCAACGGGATTGTCTCACTGGCCGACGGGAACCCCTTCACCGTTCAAAATTCCTTCGACCGGACTGGTACCAACGCCATCGGCCCTTTTCGGCATGATCGTCCCAATCTGAAGTCAGGTGGCGACAACAATCCCGGGGGTGGTTCGCCCGATCGTTACTTCGACGTGGGTGCTTTTGAACTTCAGCCAGCGGGTTTCTTCGGAGACCTGGGCCGCAACACGGTGACGGGTCCCGGAGTCGCCAATGTCGATTTCTCGCTCTTCAAGACCACGCAGCTCTCGGAAGGGGTGGGCCTGCAGTTCCGCGCCGAGTTCTTCAACATCTTCAACCGGGCCAATTTCGCGACGCCCACCAGCCAGAACCGTTTCGCCTTTGTGGGAGCCAACCCGGATGGGACGGGGATTCCCAGTGGGTCTGCAGGCCGGCTGACCGGTACCGTGATTACCTCTCGCCAGATCCAGTTTGCCCTGAAACTGTTGTTCTAGTGCACTGTCCGGAAAGTTCACGCCGCTACTTCGGGCGTCTTTTCGCCGCCAGCTTTGTTGCGCTACCTCGAAAGATTCCCGGCATTCCTGCGTCGCGCGCCTCACTGGCGACGCCAATGAATCCATCCCGAATTAACACCGTGAACTTCCCGGACAGTACACTAGCCCGGATTATGCAAGAACCGTAGTCCGGTGTTGAAAAACGACTCGAGAAGTGGCCCAACTCGGAAGCGGGCAGGTGTGACAGGCGGATTTGCGAAGAATATGGGTTGGCGAGGCGTTTGAGTGGTTTGGGGAGTGAATTTCAGACAGATCTGGGCCTGGATGAGTGTCGGAAGCGGTTTTCCGGGGGAGCTGGGAAAAGCTAACTGGAGTTCAGGCGACTCAAGACGAGGTGGAAGAGGGGTTGTTCGGGGAAGGCTGAGGAAAGATGGACCCAGATGCGTCGAGTGGTTTGTCGGATCCGGGCCCCAATCTTGAGGACCCGACGACGTAAGGTTTCGATTTCGAGCTTGTGCCAGGGGGTTCCGTGCAGATAGTCGCGCAGGCGCACGAACATCTGGTAAGCCAGTGCATGCAGGAGGAGTCGAAACTGATTGGCCAGGAATCGATGACAGCTGAGTCGGTCCATGCTCAGATGATTCTTGAAGGCCTTGATGAAGTTCTCGGTCTGCCCTCGGTTTGTGTAGTGGTCATAAAGTGATTGGGAGCAGAGATCGTCCCGGTTGGTGACTACAAAGCGACGGTTGATCCCACGCTGATCGACCTCCACTTTGACAATGACGCGACGGGATCGATCCCAGCTGTGGGCTCGATAAAGAAACTCGTCAAACTGACGCTGTTTTTCCTCCAGCTCAACGAACCTCAGCCGAGTCGAATCCAGCAGCGGCTCGACCACTCGCTGCAGGCGAGGGTTTCGACTTAACCCAATGACATATTGGAGTTTATTCTCTTCACCTTCACAGAACTCGTAGAGCCGAGGCGTGGCAAAGCCGCTGTCGGCCCGAATCTCAATCTCGACATCCGTCCCCACTCCTTGTCGGATGGCCTCCACGACGCGCTTCAAAACGGGCACGATGTGAGAGGCAGCCCCCTTGTTGCCAGGTCTCAACATGGCACACACCAGGTCTCCCGTGGCGGCATCGAAGATCAGCAAAGGATGCAGAATGTGGTTTCGGTAATACCCGTGGTAGAAGGAGAACTCCTGTTGGCCGTGAGTGTGGTCATCGGTACTGTCCAGATCCAGGATGATCTTGCTGGGGCGTCTCTTCTTCAGGGAGCGCACATAACGGCCTAGCAGCCACCGGCTCAGACGCATCAGATCCTTCTTGGTGACGGAGTTCTCCAAACGGGAGAAAGTCGGCTGGGTGGCCAAGTCGGGATCGCTCTCGGGCAACTGATCACAGACTGTCTTGAGCATCGGATCCGAGCGCAGCGTATCGGCGTCGTTACAGTCTTCGTAGCCGGCCACGATCTGCAAGACTCGTTGTCGGATCAACTTCAACAGGTCATGACGAATGTAGCGTTGGTCTCGACTTTCCGAAATACAGGAACTGAAGCCCTCGCACAATCGATGTTGACGATCCAGCGATCCAAACAACAACCATCCTGCGTCGGAAGTGAGGCTCCCCCCATCAAAACGAGCCGTGATGTTTCTGTGGCTATGAAATGGCAGGGTATTCTGGCAGACTGTTTTTGACATTGCCGTAGCTCCTGTTTAGGGTCTTTGTTTCTCTAAACCCTTTTATATCAGAGAGCTACGGCCTTTTTTCTGGGCCCAAATCTCACTTGAATTTAGATCTCCTGCATAATCCGGGCTAGGCAGGGAAAAAGGTGCTTCAACGCGGTGAAGGCCACATCTGGTTCAGAACTGCCACCGTCTCATCGACCAACACTTTCCCCCCTTGGGGACCGACTACGCCGTCCACAATCCGTGCGCTGTAGCCACCGCTCGGCACTGCGCGGTCGGTCGGGAGGTAGGCGACACAGTCTGAAGTCAGCTGCACCACCACCGTCTGAGTTGCGGGGCTCCGCGCTTTGATCCTCAGACCGTAATCGGTATAGAGCTCGAAGGGGTTGGTCATCATGGCCAGGTCCCCCAGACGTACGAAGTGTAATTCAGCCTGGTAGAAAGGGTCTTTTTTCTGATAGGCATAACGGGCCATGAGCGTACGGCTCACGCGCCAGTTGATGTAGTCCCGGCTGGCAAGCTCCTCGGTCTTATCCTTGCCGGCCTCGAAAACCGCTTGCGCCTGCGCATAGCGCTGATCGGAGACTTTCCAGACCGGCAGCGGCACGATCTTCACCCGGTGTTGAAAGTCCAGCTCGCTGCGGATGTTGTCGCGAGCCGTCTCGTAGACCGCGTCGACGGCACCGACAATGCGTCGGGCAATCTCCTGGCGGTTGCTTAGACCTCGACGCTCTCGCATCGCCTGTTCGGCCGCCTTGTTCCAGAGAAGACGCGGCGACTGATCGCCGCTGGCTCCGGTGAGCGCCAGGACCTGGAGGTCGGGATCGTATTTTTCGCGTAACAGCTTGCGTGTGTCGTACCAGAAATCGGCAGAGAGGTAGCTTTCGCCTGCCACCTCCTGCGCCGGGCAGTAAACCGTGATGGCGATGCCCTGAAGCTTTCTTTCGTCTCGCCAAAAGAAGAGCACGTCCAGGGAGTGGTCCGAGACTCCCTCAATATGCGAAAACTCTGGATCATTGGTGTTTCCGTACATGCGCGCGGTGCCGTCCGCATAGACCGCGCGGCGGTTGTGCGCCACGACGACATGGCTCAACGCCCAGCTCAGTCCGCCCGGCTTTCGCGCCCTCCAGGCCTCGACGACGACGTCACCGATACGCTCGACAATAAACTCCAGGTAGTCGGAGGGCTGCATGACATCCGTTCGCTCCTGGGGAATGCGATAAGCCCAGCTGCCCATGAAGTCGTAAGGGTGCCAATCGGACTCCTTGGCATCGGTCAGCGCCGGTGCCGTATGGGTGTGTGTCGCTGAGATAGCGATCTTTTGTACGTCGAGATCCGGAAGTCGCGGCCTGAGCCGGCGGCGCACTTTTTGCTGAACGTTTCCGCGAATAACCGCCAGGTCACAGGAGACGAAAACCGCCTGATCGACCACACCGGCATCATCACGTGTCTCGATGGCCAGTGCCGTTGCAAACAGCGGATCGTTCACCTGGTCGCTGATCCGAGTGTAGTACTGGCCAGCGATGGCCACCGGTTTCTCCGGTGTGATACTCAAGGTCGCCCAGCCAAAAAGGAGTCGGCCGGACCGCAGAGTCTGCGTCGACTCCGCAGCTGTGAGCGGACCGGCATTCATCAGCAGAAAGACAGTAGCAAGAACAAGAATTCGCATGGAGACCTCCAGCTGGATGAGAAGCTGCTCCAGCGCTTACGAAAGGGCCCTTGGAGCGGACATTCCTCCTAATTCACTGCGGATATAAGCTTTTCAAGTCTATCGCACATTTGGTCTGGGTCTAGTTTCCCTCTGTGAGCTCATTCGCTGCTGCCTCCAGGATACCGGCGTCAATGGCAGCATAATGCCCGGCTTGTGTATCATCACTTACAAGGCTTCATGATGCCGTAGCCGACACAGGTCAGAAAATTGAAGAACACGATTGGAGAGAATATGGAACGCGAAAGCAAGTGCCCGGCGTTGGGCGGGACTCACAGACACACGGCGGTTGGAAGCATGTCGAACCAACACTGGTGGCCGAATCAGTTGAACCTGAAAATCCTCCACCAGAACTCTTCCCTGTCAGATCCTATGGGCAAGGATTCCAACTACGCTGAGGAGTTCAAGACGCTTGACCTGGATGCGCTGAAGAAGGACATCGAGGCGGTGATGACGACGACGCAGGACTGGTGGCCGGCCGACTACGGCCATTATGGGCCGCTCTTTATCCGGATGGCCTGGCACAGCGCGGGTACGTACCGCATCGGCGACGGGCGCGGCGGCGCAGCCTCCGGCACACTCCGATTCGCGCCCCTCAACAGCTGGCCCGACAACGTGAGCCTCGACAAGGCACGCCGGTTGCTCTGGCCCATCAAGCAGAAGTACGGCCGGAAGATCTCGTGGGCTGACCTGATGATCTTTGCCGGGAACTGTGCCCTGGAGTCGATGGGATTCAAGACGCTCGGTTTCGCCGGCGGGCGCAAGGACGTCTGGGAGCCCGAAGAAGACATTTACTGGGGGCCTGAGGATACGTGGCTTGGAGACGAGCGCTACACCGGCGACAGGGAACTCGAGAATCCTCTCGGCGCCGTGCAGATGGGCCTGATCTACGTGAATCCGGAGGGACCGAACGGTAACCCGGATCCGCTCGCAGCAGCCAGGGACATTCGAGAGACGTTCGCCCGCATGGCTATGAACGACGAGGAGACGGTTGCGCTCATCGCCGGCGGACACACGTTCGGTAAAGCCCATGGTGCTGCCGATGCGGACAAGCATGTCGGTCCCGAACCCGAGGGTGCCGCCCTGGAGGAGCAAGGCCTCGGTTGGAAGAACAGCTTTGGCAGCGGCAGGGCCGGCGATTCGATCACCAGCGGGTTGGAGGGTGCATGGACAACCAACCCGGTTCGGTGGGACAACGATTACTTCGACATCTTGCTCGGCTACGAGTGGGAGCAGGTAAGGAGTCCTGCCGGTGCGGCACAGTGGGC
Organism: Acidobacteriota bacterium; assembly: GCA_965248635.1. GTDB lineage: Bacteria > Acidobacteriota > UBA6911 > RPQK01 > CBDAPI01 > CBDAPI01. The sequence goes on from OZ252114.1 coordinate 4,934,733, forward strand.
TCCCACGAATGCTTCTGCAGAGGGCACCGTACCGGATGCTCATGATCGCTCGAAGAAGCACGCCCCCATGATGTTTACAACGGACCTCGCACTGAGAGTGGACCCGATTTATGCGCCGATTTCGAAGCGCTTCCACGAGAACCCGGAGGAGCTTGCAGACGCCTTCGCCAGGGCCTGGTATAAGCTGACGCACCGCGACATGGGACCCCGCACACGCTGTCTTGGCCCGTTGGTTCCCGCGGAGCCGCAGTTGTGGCAAGACCCCGTCCCCGACGTCACTCATGAATTGATTGGGGAGCAAGACATTGCTGCCCTTCAGGGCAGGATACTCGAATCGGGACTGACCATTTCGCAATTGGTCGCGACCGCCTGGGCGTCGGCAGCAACTTTCCGCGGCACCGACAAGCGCGGTGGGGCGAACGGGGCGCGTATTTGCCTCGCCCCGCAGAAGGATTGGGAAATCAACCAGCCGGCCGAACTGCAGAAGGTGCTGCAGACCCTGGAGGAGATTCAAAAGGAATTCAACCGCTCGCAGTCCGACGGGAAGATGGTCTCGCTCGCTGACGTGATCGTTCTGGGTGGGTGCGCAGCGGTCGAGGAAGCTGCGAAGAACGCCGGGCACGACGTGCAGGTTCCCTTCACGCCGGGGCGTACGGACGCGTCGCAGGAGCAAACCGACGTGGACTCGTTTGCCGTCCTCGAACCAACCGCAGACGGGTTCCGCAACTATCTCGCAGACGGACACCCGAGGACGGCGGAGGAGCTCCTGGTGGATCGGGCGCAGATGCTGACGCTGACTGCTCCTGAGATGACGGTTCTCGTTGGCGGCATGCGCGTCCTGAATGCGAACGTGGGGCAGTCCGAACTCGGCGTCTTCACCAAGCGCCCCGAGATGTTGACCCAGGATTTCTTCGTGCACCTGCTCGAAATGAACACGGAGTGGCAGGCGTCCTCTGTATCCGAAGACGTGTTCGAGGGGCGCGATCGCGGGACGGGCGAGCTCAAGTGGACCGGCACCCGCGTCGACCTCGTCTTCGGTTCGAACTCCCAGCTCCGAGCCATCGCGGAAGTCTACGCGTGTGACGACGCGCAGCAGGCTTTTGTGCGTGACTTTTTGGCTGCGTGGGACAAAGTGATGAAGCTTGATCGCTTCGATCTTGACTGATCTCTGAAGCGAGCAAGAAACCTCTTCATGCTGGCACTGACACTCTTGGCAGCCCAACCCCGGGCATGGAACGTGGAACCTTCCTATTCCGCCAGCTTGACCCACTCGAAATCGCCAGGCCGGCGGTTGATTTTTGCTCTGGGCGGGGCGATCCAGCCAGCGTACTGATTGCGCTCCCACTGTGGCACCATGAGCGACTCGATGTGGTCCCGCTCAGCGTTTCCGGGAAGCCATTCGTCACGCCTCCGGTCCCACTCTTCTTCACTGAGAATCTCACCCGCCGGGCTCACGTGCTGGTCGGCGTAGAGTCCAATGTGGCGATAGAAGGCAACGTGGGGCAGGGCCAGCCGGAAGTCGATGCCGGCATCTTCGATCACTTTGTTCCAGCGGGTGACTCCCAGATTGCAGTCATCGACGAAGTCATTTCGCAGCCGGGCGTTCAGTGCGTTCAGTGCCGGATGCTCGACCAGCTGAAAACCGCCATTCCGCTGCTCCAGAACCCCGTAGGTACTGTTGGCGAGTGCGTGATCGTCTTCCAGCCTGATCTCTCGGAAGCGGCCCTTCAGCCCGGCGGTGAAGAAGTTGGCCGCATTTGTGGAGAGCTCAGATCCGAAGAGATCCAGAGTCAGGGAACTGTGAATGTTGGCCTTCTTCTGAATGGTCGGCAAGTCAATGACGCCGAGGGCACGAACCCCCTCCACATCGTAGGGATCCTCGATTCCGGCCTGGTTCATCGCCTGGCAGGTGCGTTCGATGATGCGCCTGACCCCGGACTCACCCACGAACATGTGGAAGGCCTCTTCGGTGAGCATGAAGCGACAGGTGCGCGAGAGCGGGTCAAATCCGGACTGGGCCAGCGCCTCGAGCTGCATTTTTCCATCGCGATCGGTAAAGAAGGTGAAGAGAAAGAAGGAGAGCCAGTCGGGCGTTTCCTCGTTAAAGGCACCCAGCATGCGCGGGGCGTCATCACTTCCTGAACGCCGTCTCAAGAGTTCCTCTGCTTCCTCTCGTCCATCGCGGCCGAAATACTTGTGGAGAAGATAGACCATGGCCCACAGATGGCGGCCCTCTTCAACGTTGATCTGGAAGAGGTTGCGCATGTCGTAAAGTGAGGGAGCGGTCTGGCCCAGGTAGCGTTGCTGCTCGACCGATGCCGGCTCTGTGTCTCCCTGAATCACGATCAGGCGGCGCAGCATGGCCCGATACTCGCCCGGGACCTGCTGCCAGGCCGAAAGTCCCTTGTGGAGTCCAAAGTTCACCCGCCGGTCCTCCAGGGCCGGCGCGAGCAGGACTCCCCACCGGTAGTCGGGCATCTTGACATAGTCGAAAACAGCCCACTCTTCTCCGGCCTTTTCTTTCACACTGACTGCCGTGCGCAGGTACACGTTAACCGTCTGGAAGCCCTCGGGGCCCATGTCCATCCACCAGTCCAGGTATCCCGGATGCCATTTCTCCAGGGTCTCTTGACCCGCGGGTCAGTGGCCAGTCCCACGTTGTTGGGGATGCGTTCGTTATAGTCGACGTCTCGAATCATGGCACTTCTCCTGAATTCAGGTTCCGTCGGGCTTTTCCCCCTGGCTTCCGCCAGGGGCTCTGGCCGCTCCGACTGATGGCACCCTCCTTAGGGCTCGCGCAGAAATAACTTGGCATTTTGGCATCTCATCTTCACACCATCTTCGGCCGCTCCTCAATCGCGAAATCCTCAACGTAGACCCGGCTACGCCTGCGGTTTCGCTCAATCGTTCGCGGCCAAATCTGATGCAAATCTAAGCGCCAATTCTACCAAGTTATTTCTGCGCGAGCCCTTAGACTCTCTCCTGATTGAAACGAGGCCGGATGCCACTTCCATAGCGGCGCAGGGCGCCCTCTTTTCCAACCGCGTTGGGGCGTTGAAAAACCCAGTTCTGCCAGGCGCTGAGGCGACCGAAGATCTTGGTTTCGAGGGTCTCGGGACCCGCAAAGCGAAAATTAGCTTCCAGCGCGGTCAGCGAGTCGGCCGAAAAGCTGGTGCGTTCCTCGATGGCAATCCGGATCTCATCCTCCCAGTCGAACTCATCCATGATGACGGTCACGAGGCCTGCCTTTTCCGCCGCGTCGGCCTCCAGGTCCCGGCCCTTGAGGCTGCGGGCCTCCTCGAGAAGATCCGGATTTCCCAGAAAGCGCGTCTCGAGCCGCGAAAGACCATTGCCCATGGGAAGCAGGCCGAAGTTGGACTCCGTCAGATGTAGCGGCGGCGCAGGACGATCATCCTCCTCCCACGCTCCCTCCAGCATATAGCTGCGATCCGCAGCGAAAACGAGTTCCGCCAGAAAGCCTGTAAAACAGCTCCCGGGCTCAATCAGCCCGAAAAGTGTCCGGGAACTCACGTCCAGTCGCTTCAGAGTCCGTCCCAGGTAAAGGATGATCTCTCGCACCAGCCAGCGCTCAGCGTGCTTCCTCAGAAAGGCGTCGTGCTGGGCAACAAGCTGTGAATCACCCTCCGAAACCAGCAGCAGTAATCCCAGGGCGGTCTCATTCAAACGCATGTGAAGCAGGGCATCGTCGAGTTCTCGGGCCAGTGCCAGGGGCCAGAACCGGGTGCCCAGTGCGGTGAGTTCGCCGCTGGTTGCCGGGGGCGGTTCCAGCGGGCCGCGCAACAGAAAGCGGGCGATTCCGAGTTTCCGATCCAAGTCGATTCGAAGGTGCTGGTAAGAGCGCGCGCGCTCCGCGACCTCCCGTTGCAGAGGACCGAGATCAATGCCTTCGACGTCGGTCGGCCGATCACTCGTCTCTGCCAGCTCCAGGGCACGTTCTTGAACCACTTCGGAGAAGCGGGATCTGGGGGCAAGCTCGTCCACCAGTCCCCAGCGGAGAGCTCGTTGGCCCTTGACTCCCTCTTCCAGGGTACAGAACACGTCGGCACGATCTCGACGAACTCGGCGCTTGTCCACCAGTCGCGTCAATCCCCCGGTTCCGGGCAGCACACCCAGAAGGGGAACCTCGGGAAGCGACACAGCCGAGCTACCGTCGTCAGCCAGTAGAATGTGGTCTGTGGCCAGGGCGATCTCGTACCCACCTCCGGCAGCCGTACCATTGACGGCACACAGGTAGCGCTGACCCGAGTGGCGGCAGGCATCCTCGATGGCCAGCCTGGTCTCGTTCGTGAACTTACAAAAATTGACCTTGTGCTGGTGAGAGGCAGCCCCCAGCATGCCGATGTTGGCGCCTCCACAGAAGATTCGTTCCTTGCCCGATTCGATCACCACCGCTCGGACCTCAGGATGCTGGAAGCGGAGTCGCTGGGTAGCGTCATAGAGCTCGATATCGACGCCCAGATCGTAGGAATTCTGCTTACAGGATGTAATCCCCGAACAGACCTTCCGATTCCTGGACGTCGAGGGTCAGGTAGGCAACGGGAGGCTCAATCCGCAGACGCCAGTGACGATACTGGTCGGGGTCCGATCGGAAGTCGACAACAGGCATTTCGTCGGGTGTCCGGGACATCAAGAAGCTTCTCCCCTGAGACTGCATGGAGCAGAGCCCCCGGCCTCGCCCGGCAGCAGGCCGTCGAAGAGAATGCCCAGTACATAGTCCCCGATTCTTTCCGGGCTGCCCACCACACTCCGTGCATAACCGCTCAGCACAACCTCAACCATAGCCACTGCCTCCGATTCCTGTCAAAGCTGGCCGCGGCCTGACGAGGGTGTTGACTTGACTTTTTCCTCCGACAGAGGGCTTATCGGGCCTCGGTGGATATCGGAGGTACCTTTACGGACTTCATTGTCGCAGATACCGCGGGCCGCAGAGTTGCCGCGGGGAAAGTTCCCACCACCAGCGGAAATCCCGCTCAAGGGGTCCTGCAGGGTCTGAAAGCTCTGGTTGCCCATCTGTCGGAGATCCACTTCCTCGTCCACGGAACCACAGTGGGCCTGAACGCGTTTCTGGAACGAAAAGGCTCGCGAACCCTTCTGATCATGACCGCCGGTCTGAGAGACGCCTATACCATTGCGCGGGGGGACCGTAAGGAGCTGTACGCCCTCCAGTACCGCAAACCGGAACATCTCGTTCCCCGGCGGGATGTGCTCGCAGTTCGGGAACGGATCGACTATGCGGGCCGGGTCCTGGAACCTCTCCGGGAGCAGGACTTCGAGCCGATTGTGAAGCAGATTGAGAAGGAAGGGATCGAGTCCGTGGCGGTGTGCTTCGTCCATTTCCTATGCGTATCCCGAACACGAGCTGCAAGCCCGAGAGATCCTTTCCCGAGCTCTTCCTCACCTGTCCGTTACCCTGTCCCATGAGATCGCCCGGGAATGGCGGGAGTACGAGCGGGCCTCCACGGCGGTGGCGAACGCCTACCTAGCGCCGGCCGTGGAGCGCTACCTGGACTCCCTGCTCGACGGCCTGGAAGAACTCAACGTCAAGGTGCCGCTCCACGTGATGCAGTCCAGTGGCGGAGTGATAACGGCCGCTTCAGCTCGTCAACGACCCGTTTACACGCTGCTTTCCGGGCCGGTGGGAGGGACCATCGGCGGTGTGGCCCTCTCGGAAGCCATGCAGTTCCCCCATCTTCTCTGCGTCGACATGGGAGGCACCTCCTTTGACGTGAGCTTGATCGTTGACGGCACCCCCAGGGTCACCTCCGAGGTGGAATTCGAGGGCCTCCCGCTGCTCATGTCGGCTGTCGACATTCACACCATCGGGGCCGGGGGCGGGTCGCTGGCCTGGCTGGAAGGAGGGAGGCTTCGCGTCGGACCCCAGAGTGCCGGATCCACTCCGGGTCCCGCCTGCTACGGAAAAGGCGGAACTGAGGCCACGGTCACCGATGCCAACCTCTTTCTGAATCGGCTCGGAACCCGGTCGCTTCTCGGGGGCCGAATGGAACTGGATCTGCAGGCTGCCGGCACGGCCCTGAAGCGTCTGTCGCGGCAGCTGGGAATGGAAGCCACAGCGCTGGCCGAAGGCGTGCTTTCCATCATTAACGCCAAGATGGCAGATGCCATTCGGACTATCACCGTCCGCCAGGGAATCGATCCCCGCGATTTTCTTCTGGTGGCCTTCGGAGGAGCGGGACCCATGCATGCGGTGTGGTTGGCCCGGGAACTGGAGATTTCCCAGGTGATCGTGCCTCGAAGTCCGGGTGCCTTTTCCGCCTGGGGAATGCTCCAGACCGATGTGCGCCACGACTTGACTCGGACCTTCTATCAGCCTCTCGAGAGAGTGAGTGTCCGCCGGTTGCTGGAGATCTACGCAGAACTGGAGGCGGAAGGAGAGGAACTTCTGCAGCGCGAGGGGCTTCCCTCTGTCCGCATGAGTTTCCAGCGCTCGGCCGATATGCGCTAAATCGGGCAGGAATACTCGGTGAGCGTGCCGGTGGAGCGACGGGGCAGCCTGGCCGGAATCGGCAAGCAGTTCCACCGGATTCATGAGCTTCGTTACGGTCACTCGACGCCCGGAGCGCCGGCGGAAATTGTGAATCTTCGGGTGGCTGCCCTGGGCCGCCTGGAGCGTCTGGACCCTGGATCCCTCCACTTCGAGGCACCCGAAGAGAAAAACCAGGAGCGGGACCGGACGCGCCACTGCATTTTTTCAGGCCGGAAGGAGAAGACGGCTGTTCTCAGCCGCAGCGAAGTGGGTCCAGAGGAGCGGCCCGGCCCCTTGATCCTCGAGGAGGAAACGGCCACTACCGTCATCCCGCCGGGCTGTATGGTCCGGCTGGATGAATGGGGAAACATTCGAATCCGGATTTGAACCAGGATGAGTCAAACACTTTCCAGCAAAGCTGACCCTATCACCACGGAAATCATCCGCAACGCCTTCCTGTCCATCGCTCAGGACATGAACGCCAGCCTGATTCGAAGTGCCTACACACCCATCATCTACGAGGGGAAAGACTGCTCGGTGGCGCTGCTGGACGAGCGGGGGGAAGTGCTGGGTCAGTCCCTGGGAGTGCCCCTGTTTCTGGGCAACCTGGAAGTGTGTGTCCAGCTGACGAGCGAGATGTACGGCTGGGAAGTGTTCCGCCCCGGTGATGTCTTTTACATGAATGACTCTTACATGACGGGGACTCACCTGAACGACGCCACGGTCTTTGCGCCCATTCACTGGAAGGACGGGCTGGCGGGTTTTGCCGCCACCCGGGCGCACTGGCTCGACGTGGGAGCAAAGGACCCGGGCGGTTCTATGGATTCGCGAGAGATCTACCAGGAAGGGGTGCGCTGGGCACCCACCCGGATCTACGAGGGAGGCAAACCCCGGCCAGAGCTCATCGATCTGCTGCAGCGCAACAGCCGATTCGGCCAGGGAGTGGCCGGAGACCTCAATGCCCAGGTGGCTGCCTGTCGCACCGGTGAACGCCGACTACAGGCGTTGTTGGACCGCTTCGGGTTGAAGACGGTGCGGGCCGCCCGGAACGAAATCTTCCGCCTGTCTGAAGAGCTGGAGCGGAAAGCGGTCAGGCCATCCCGGACGGCAGGTACGGCTCCCGGGGATTCCTCGACAACGACGGCCTGGGCAACGGGCCCATCCCGGTTCAAGTCCAGGTCAGCGTGAAAGGGAATGAAGTGGAAGTGGACCTGGAAGGCTCCTCGGCCCAGGCCGAAGGGCCGGTGAACTGCGGATTTGCCCAGACTGTCTCCGCTGTCCGGGTGGCCTTCAAGCTCCTGATTGATCCCCAGCATCCGGTCGACGGGGGTACCTTCAAGACCCTTCGGGTAAGAGCCCCGGAGGGGTCCGTCTTCCACGCTCAGGAGCCCGCCGCCTGGCCAGTGGTATTTCACTCCCCTGGGTCTGCTCATCGACCTGGTGGTCCAGGCACTCGCACCGGCAATTCCGGAGAAAGTGGCGGCCGCCCACTACGGAGACTCCATGGTGATCTACCTGGCCGGTGAGGATCCTCGGCGAGACCACGCACGCTTTCTTTCGGTGGAGCCCACCCCCGGAGGATGGGGTGCCTTTGCCGGCGGAGACGGCCAGGATGCCCTGATCAACAACGTCAATGGCGCCTTCAAGGACATACCCGTGGAAGTGTTTGAAAACAAGTATCCCGTCTTCCTTCAGGCTGTCGGACTTCGATTCGATACGAGGGGTGCGGGGCGATTCAGGGGAGGGGCGGGGATTACAGGGAGTATCGACTACAAGCACCGGCTTCCCTTTACCTGTGGTTCGAGCGTTCCGTGACGCCGGCATGGGGGCTGTTCGGAGGACGGAAAGGAGCGGGGCCTGACGTGGTGATCAATCCGGGCACTGCCTCAGAGCAGCACCTGCTGAAAGTCAACGCCCTGAAGTTGCAAGAAGGGAGTGTTGTCCGCACCCAGACCGGGGGCGGGGGAGGCTACGGGGAACCCTGGGAACGGGAACCGGAGCGGGTGCGGAGGGATGTGATCGACGGTTACGTGAGTCGTGCCGGAGCCCGGCGGGACTATGGCGTGCTCCTGAAACCGGACCTGTCTGTGGACAGCGTGGGCACTCGGAAGCTCAAGCAGTCCCTGAAATCCAAATCCAGACCAGAAGGGTTCAAGAAACGGTGACGCCGGTTTCCCGGCGGCCCGCTGGCGCTTCTTCTGGACGGGTGTCAGCAACCAATGCACAAGCGTCTCAGTTAAAGGCTCTTGCAGGAATCAGGGGAGACGTATCTCCCTGCCAACCTTGACCAGCCTTTTTTTGGGAGGATAGAATCTCCTCTCACCGCCCATCCGGTGACCCGGGATTGGGCAGCCCTCACGCTGCACCAAGAGGAAAGGGAATCGTGTCAGATCTGGAAGCCCATGTAGAAGCGGATGGCCGCGCCGAACTGGTGAAAGAAGTTCGCCGGCAGATCGACAAACTGGGTATCGACTATATCTACTACCAGTTCGTGTCGGTTACGGGTCGAATTGTGGGGAAGGGTGTTCCAGCGGACCACTGGGAAACCATGGCCCGGGGAGGGTTTCAACTCGTCTATGGAGCAACGGCCAATCTATTCACGGATCGGCTGGACAACTATATCGGCTACGGCCCGGAGGCCTGGGAGCTGGTCGGAATTCCAGATCCCGAGACCTTTGTCCAGCTTCCCTGGGACCATCGGATTGGCCGCGTCTTTTGCACGCTGTTTCGGAACCGGGAGGAGGAGGTCGACCCCAGCGCCTTTCTGACTTCAGATTGTCGAGGCAACCTGAGACGAATCCACGCCGACTTTCAGAACGATCATGGCGGTCTCCACTTGCGCCATGGTGCCGAGCCCGAAATGATGTGGTTGAAGAAGGGGCCTGACGGCAAGCCTGCCGAGGGTTTCAGTAAGCCGTATTGCTACCACATCGACCAGTTTGAGTCCCTCAGACCAGTAGTAATGAAGGTGATCGAGTATGCCCGGAGCATGGGTCTGGACATGATCCAGGGTGATCACGAAGATGCCCCGGGCCAACTGGAGCTGAACTACACTTTTGATGACGCCCTGCGAACCTGCGATCGGCTGACGACCTACCGACAGATTTGTGCACAAGTAGGCCGTGAGCAGGATCTCATTGCCTGCTTCATGTGCAAGCCTTTCATGGGCGTCTCGGCCAGCGGATGTCACCACAACATCTCCTTATGGCGCGGAGGCGAGGATGTCGTTTGTTCCCTGGGGAACGACGAGCTCCCCGGCATGGGAGAGTCGTTCCTGTATCGGAGGGGAGGCGAAAACGCATTCCTGCCTGCCCCCGGGGAAAGAATGCCCGCACAGGTTGGTTTGCACTGTATTGGAGGCATCATGGAACACCTGCCTGCCTTGACCGCTATCGGTTGCTCGACGGTGAACTCCTATCGAAGGCTCTGGGACAAGGGCTTCTGGGCCCCTGTGTTTGCGGACTGGGGTTTTCAGAACCGCACCTGCGGCCTGCGGGTTTCGGGACCCGGGCGGCTCGAGTACCGGGCTGTGGACTCCATGGTGAACCCTTACCTGCTGGCGGCGGGACTTCTGAAAGCCTTCGACGACGGCCTGCGGCGCAAGCTCGATCCGGGTGAACCGGAGCAGCGTAACATTTACCAAGCGATTGAAGAGGGAAAGCAGGTCAGCAAACTCCCCATGTCACTGGGCGAAGCGCTGGGAGAGCTGGCGGAGGACAAGGTGATCAAGTCCGCCCTTCCCGGCGATATGTATTCTGTCTATATGCACTACAAGCGTGACGAGTGGGAACGATTTCTCTCAACGGTGACGGAGTGGGATTTCGAACGCTACTGGGATTGTTTACCGTAAAATGCATTCTTGGGATTGAGGGGAAGAGCATCCGCAACTCTTAACTCACGAGGCTCAAATCATGTGTGGCATCGCCGGAATTATTCATAAGAACACGACTGCAGAGATCGGGAACGAACTGACCCTCATGCTCCAGTCCATGAACCACAGGGGGCCCGATTCGACAGGATTTGCCGTCTACGGTACTCCCAGGCCGGAGGAGCTGGTGATCCGCTTCAAACTGGCCGAGCAGGAGGATTTGAATGAGGGTTTTGAGATCCGCCAGAGAATCGCCCAGCGTAAGACTGAAGTTGACGAGCGCATCGCTTCTATGGGTGGGGAGATCGTTCAGGCCCTTCAGCCGACCGAATACGCCTTTGCCTATCGCGTCAGATATGAGGGTGACCTGGGCCGGTTCTGTGGCTTCATAGAGGAAGTGGAGGGAGCTGAAATTCTGTCCCTGGGACGGTCCCTGGAATTGATCAAGGACCTCGGGGATGCCGGCCGTGTGGCCACCCGGTACTCCCTTGACAGTTTCACCGGAACGCATGCCATTGGGCACGTTCGTATGGCGACGGAATCGGACGTGGACATCTGCTCAGCACACCCCTTTTGGGCGTATCCCTTCAGCGATATTTCAGTGGTTCACAATGGACAACTGACCAACTATTGGAGTAAGCGCCGGGACCTGGAGCGGCTGGGCCGTCGTTTCGTCTCCGACTGCGACTCGGAACTCATCGCCGTTTATGTAGCCCACCGCCTGGCAGCAGGAGACGAGTTGGAAGAGGTTCTGCACGATTCTATTCAGGAACTGGACGGCGTCTTTACCTACCTGGTCGCCACAGCCGACAGCCTGGGCATGGCCAAGGATGTCATGGCGGCCAAGCCGATGGTACTTTACGAGGGAGAAGATTGCATCGCCATGGCCTCCGAAGAAGTGGCTATTCGCAGCATTTTCCCTCAGGAAATTGACACTATGGATCCATACGCCGGAGAGGTGAGAGTTTGGCACAGTTGAACAAGCCGCATAGGTCTCACGAAATGGGACTTCACGAAGAGAAGCTCACCGGGAGAACTCGCCGTGCTTTCTTTTCGGCGCAGGAAGAAGAGAATCTGGTTGACCCGAGCGCCTGCGAAGTGGACTTCTGCAAGCAAGCCAGCTTCGATGCTGCTCAAATGACCCACCAGGAGATCGGACTCAGAATCCGCCAGCTGATACAGCAGGGCTACGGCCACATCGTAGTTCAGAATCCCAATGCCAAACACTCTCTGGGCATCGGCATCCTGAATCGCCTCAAACTGGACTTCGAGGGTTCCCTGGGCTACTTTGCGGCGGGCTTGATCGACGGACCGAATATAATGATCAAGGGCCGTGTAGGGTGGTCCTGCGGCGAAAACATGCTTTCCGGCACGGTAGTCGTTGCGAAAAACGCCGGATCTTCATTCGGGGCGGCCATACGGGGCGGCGACCTGGTTTGCCGGAGAGACGCCGGCGCCCGGACAGGCATCAGCATGAAAGGCGGGACCATCATTGTGGGCGGGCGCAGCGGGATCCTTTCCGCCTTCATGATGCAGCGTGGGCGCATCATTATTCTGGGTGACGCGGGGGCTGATCTGGGGGACTCCATGTACGACGGAACCATTTACGTGGGCGGGAAAATTGAGTCGCTGGGAACCGATGCGGTGCCCGGTGAGATGACGGAACTCGAAGTGACCTGGCTGGAACGAAAGCTCGCTCTTTATGGTCTGGAAGCCCCCAATGGAGTATCCAATCTCCACAAGATCGTTGCCGGTAAGCAGCTTTGGAACTACGACAACCTGGAGCCGGCCGAGAAGAAGATCGTGCTATGACCATGTCAGGATAGGAAGTCGAGGAAAGGAAGCTTCATGGCAGTCCAGGAAGAAAAGAAGTTGACCCGCGAGTGCCCGGAATCAACCGGAGAGGGGCGCAATCACCATGTGCTCGGTCAGAACTTTCTCTTTACCCCCCGGGTCATGGATGACATCCACATCAAGGCACAGCTGGGCCGCTATCGCATGCGGGGCATGGCCATCTTCAAGAAGATCCCCACCTGGGATGACCTCACCTTTCTGCCCGGCACGCTGACGCGTTTTGTCATCGAGGGATATCGGGAGAAGTGCGAAACGAAGACAGTTCTCGGCCCCGGGGCCAAACGACCCCTGGTTCTGGATACTCCGGTTTACATTACGGGAATGAGCTTCGGGGCGCTTTCCTATGAGGCCAAGATAGCGCTGGCGCGCGGAGCCACCATGGCTGGAACGGCAACCTGTTCAGGAGAGGGAGGGATGCTTCCTGACGAGCGCCGCTACTCTGATAAATGGCTTTACCAGTTGATTCAGTCCCGCTACGGATTCAACCCGCACCATCTTCAAATCGCCGACGCGGTCGAGTTTTTCATCGGCCAGGGTTGCAAGGTAGGGCTGGGTGGGCATCTGATGGGCCAGAAAGTCACCGACCAGGTGGCGGAGATGCGGTCCCTTCCTGCCGGCATCGATCAACGCTCGGCCGCCCGGCACCCCGACTGGCTGGGACCGGATGACCTGGCCCTGAAGATAGAGGAGATACGCGAGGCAACCAACTGGGAAGTCCCGATCCAGTTGAAATTAGGGGCCGCGCGGGTGTACGACGACATTCGCATGGCTGCCAAAACGGGGCCGGACAGTATCTTTCTGGATGGGATGGAGGGCTCAACTGGAGCCGGTCCTCATCTGGCTACCGAGGAAACGGGAATCCCCGGAATTGCGGCGGTTCGGGAGGCTCGCCGAGCACTCGATGACGTGGGAAAGACCGGCCAGATCTCACTTGTCTATGCAGGAGGCATTCGTAATGGAGGCGATGTGGCAAAGGCTCTGGCTCTGGGGGCCGATGCGATAGCTATTGGGACCGCCGCCCTGGTGGCCCTCAATTGCAACAAGGACATTCCAGAGGCAGACTACGAAGGCACTGTCGGAGTTCCAGCCGGCTACTGCTATCACTGCCACACCGGGCTCTGCCCGGTGGGAGTGACCACCCAGGACCCGGAGCTGCGCAAGCGTCTGAATCCTGATGAGGCCGCCCTCCGTGTCTACAATTTTCTGCATACGCTGACCATCGAATGCCAGATGATTGCCCGGGCCTGTGGCAAGACCAACGTCCATTCACTGGAACCGGAGGATCTGGCGGCCCTGACCACCGAAGCCTCGGCGATGGCTCGGGTGCCTCTGGCCGGGACGGACTACATCGTGGGACAAGGGGGAAAGAATGGCTAGAACCGGCTCCGACCAGGAGAAAGGTGTCGATTACTACCTGGAATCGGATGGAATCGATAGCCAGCGCGAGAAGGAAATCGGACAACATATTGGTTATCGCTATGACGTGAATCTTCTGCCCGACTACTCGCTGCTCACACCCTTCCTGAAGGACTACATCGAGAGGATGGGGTGGGAGGATCTCAACTGGCTGGAAGACGTACACATGGGTTATGAAGAGGGCGTTCCGGCAGTCTTTGACCGGAATATCAACGGCTGGGTCATTGTTCCGGAGGACATTGAATTGCCCGAGACACAACAGGAGCGGGACATGATCGCCCGCGAACTGTTGATCAAGTTTCAGATGTCGAGCCGACACCCCCTCGTGCAACTCAAGAAGCTTTACAAGAAGTTCTGATATCACCTATCTTATGAGCATTCCCTCTTCTGCCCGCTACTTGGTGATTGGCGCCGGCGTGCATGGCTTGAGCACGGCCTACCACCTGGCTCTGGACTTGAAGGCCCGACGAAGGGGCACGGGCTCCGAAATCCTGGTCATTGACAAGAGCGGAATTGGTGCCGGCGCCTCGGGCATCGCCTGCGGCGTGATACGCAACAACTACTTTCAGCCGGCCATGCGGGAACTGATGGCTCACAGTGTGGAGGTCTGGGAAAGCGACCGAGAGGTCTACAGCTACCATCCCATTGGGTATTTGCAGATCAGTCCCGAAGCGATGCACGCCGACCTGGCCACCGTTTATGAGCAGCAGCAGATGATCGGCTACCCCTCGGAGTTCGTAGAGGGGGAAGCTGACTGCCGGGACTACATGCAGACCATCCTCTACGACTGGCAGGCCAAAGGGACGACTTCGATCCTGCACGAGAAGAAAGGTGGATACGCGAATAACATGGCCTCCATGCAGGGTCTGGCGCGCAAGGCGGAGAACGAAGGCGTCAAGATTCTCTCAGGTGTAGAGGTCATGGGTTTTCAGTTCTCGGGCGAGTCGATTTCGGCGGTCGAGACGAGCCGGGGAACCATCCAGACTGACTATGTGATCGTGGGAGTGGGGCCCTGGGTAAAATCCGTCTGGGAAATGCTGGAGCTGCCCGGGGCCATCAGCATAAGCGCGAACGGAAAGATACATTCCGGGGTGAAGATGTGGACTTACTGGTGTCTGCAGGAAGGGACCCTGGGCGTCGATCCCGGGCTTCAGAAAACGAATGACGGCCGGATGCCGCCCGTCATCCACTTTGATTGTGATCAACCGCTCTACGACTTCGAGGGGAAGCTGATTCGAGGCGAGAGCTGGGGAATCTACTACAAACCTGACTTTCATTTTGGCGGCATTCAGGGTGGGGCCATGCCCTACCGGGTGGAGACCGATCCGGACCAGGTCAGAGTCGATCCCTATGGACCCGAGTCCCCTGACTTTGTCGTGGGGCAAGATTTCGCTCGAATGTGGTGTTCAGCCCTGGCTTTCTGTCAGAAGCGCTTCGAGGGAACCCATGTCTTCTACAAAGATGAGCCCAGTGGAGGGCTGGGCGCCTTTACTCCCGACAGCTTCCCCGTCTTCGACGTGTTTCGCGAGAACTGCTACCTGATCGCCGATTCCAATCACGGCTATAAGATGCTGGGTGTGGGCAAGCTGGTTGCCTCAGAGGTTCTGGGAACCCGAAGCGAGCTTCTGGAGCCCTTCCGTTTTTCGCGTTATGCTGCGGGCAAACTCCACCCTGTCTCCAACAGTCCGTTTCCCTGGAGCTAATCGCTCGCGTTTCACGTTTCACGTTCCACGTTGTCCTCGCCGGGCCACGGAGGGTCCTCCTGCTCCGGGACAAAACAGAGAACCCGGCCCCCGGGTGGCAGCCCTTGATTGAAAAGATAGTTGTGCCAGCGGGTAGCTTGAGAGAACGGATCGGTTTCCTGGAGCGCAGCAACCGTACATTCCAGGCTATGAACTCGTTCGCCGTCACGAAAAGAGAGAACACAGAGGTCGGCTTGAACGAGTTCCGCCGCGGTCTCTGACTCTTGAGCAAACTGCGCGGTCAAGAGGTCTGCGAAAAGCTCGGGGCGCTCAAAATACTCGGCCGCGCGCCTTCAGGCCCTTTTCGTAGCGCTGTCTGGGATCATGGCTTTGCCTCCCAATATGACGAAACATGTGGGTGGAAGCCGTCGGGTCCTTTTCCAGAATCAGGACTGTCATCGCGGCCAGGACTTCAGAACCGTCCAGCCGGGTCACCCGAGGCTGCATCCCGGGAGAAGGACGCCCTCCCTCTTCGCGCACAGCCAGCTTGCGAAGTTGGCACTGCCAGGCCATGAAATCTGTCATCTTCACAGAGTTCAACAGGGGACCGTGATCCCGCCCTCCCCCTGGTCGATCACGCCTCCTTCAAATTGGGCTACTGGGAAGCCTTCTCGGGCTGTACCTGTAC
The DNA here is from genome assembly GCA_965248635.1 of Acidobacteriota bacterium. Taxonomy (GTDB): domain Bacteria; phylum Acidobacteriota; class UBA6911; order RPQK01; family CBDAPI01; genus CBDAPI01. The sequence continues at coordinate 4,950,746 of OZ252114.1, forward strand.
AACCCTGACCAGGGCTTCAGCGACCGGGCCCTGAGATTCCCCGTCAATCCTTATTTCTGCTGTCATCAAGCGACGGACATCGTCTACGGCAGTGGGGGCTACCGCCCTGAGTTCTATCTCACCGCGAGACTCAGCCTCGAGAGTGAACGTCGAGAATTCAGGCGGGGCACTCCATCCTGGCGGCGGCAGGAGCCGGGCATCGTAGCGAACCGTTCTTCCAAAATTATTCCGAATGAGAAGACGATACTCCAGTTCCTCTCCGGGCTCGACTACGGTCTGATAGGGCAGCAGTCTCGCCCAGAAAAGATCGATATAGTGATCGGCCGGTTCACCGACAAGTTGACGAAAGACTTCCTCCTTTCGGTCTATGAAATCGCAATATGTATCGATGTCATCTTTCGTGCAGGGCAGAACGTCACGATGGCCGGGACAGATCAGCTCGGGACTTATCTTTCTCATGACCTGTGCACAACGGCGGTGCATATGAAGCTGAAAGCTGTTACGAAGGACGGTAGTCTGAAAGGGACGCAATTCGGTGTTTCCCGCCTCAAAGACTTCTTCAATAAAGTAGTTGTCCCCCGTAAAGGCCACTTTCTGGCCATCAGCAATGACTGATACGACCGAGTGAAACTCGGTTTGCCCCGGAGCGAAGAAAATCTCCAGCTCATACTCCTCCCACTGAAACCGTTCCTCGTCCTTCAGTCGACGATCGATTCGGATAGGCTTGGGGAAAACACAGGGTGTACTTGACCAGGCCGCCGGGCTCTCAAGGACCTGCGCGACTTCCTCCAACGCCCAGCAGCGCGTTCCATGATGACGTTGCAGATAGGGGATGCCGCAAGTGTGGTCGTCATGAATGTGGGTGGGCAAAACGACGTCGATCTTCTCAACGGAGTGCTTCTCGCTTAGCTCATCAAGATGGTGTTCGATGAAACGCATCGTCTCGAATCCATCATGGTCCGAGCCGATGTGCAGATGCGGCCAGTAGGCGTGCCCGTAGTCGAAGAGCATCGCCTTGTTACTCTCGCTCAGGAGGACATAGAAATTTGAGCAGGTCCAGACCCCGCCCCACAACAAGTGTCTGGAAAGTGGCAGCAAACCCGGCCTTGGAAGGAAAATGTTTTCAGGGATGCTTTCACGACCGCAAACACGCATTCCCCTGCCCAGATTAACGCATTTCATCAGACCACCTTCGAGCCTGTCGAGGTCGCCTGAGACATCGGTTATCGCTTCCCCGTGGGAAGGAAAACAGAGTTCGACTTTTCGCTTCTTTAGCGCCTGAATCGATTGCAAAGTGAAGACAATCCCCTCCATCGCGGCGTAGGTGTACTCCATGGCGTGCAGCTGGTACAATCTGCCGCCGGCCGTGAACAGATCCCCAGTGAAGGCAACCTTTCGCCCGTCGATTTGCGAGATGAGAGCCACCGAGCCAAAGGTATGTCCTTTGGCAGGAAGGACAAAGAATTCGTAGCCGCGCCATTTGAAGACTTCATAGTCTTCGAGCACCGAGTCAACTGGAATATCTTCTCCCATCGAGAAAAAAGTATTTCGATCATTGTAGTTATCGAATGTCCGCCTCGACTGCCAGAACAGTTCGGCCTGATCGAACAGGTGCCGTTCGTATTCCGGTACGATCACTCTCGCTCCCTGTTCCCGTAATCGAGGAGTTCCCATGCACTGATCGCGGTGATGGTGGGTATGCAGCACGACCTCGACTTGGACTCCTCCCGTCTGGGACAAGGCCTCCAAGACCTGTCCGGAACCTGTGTCGACCAGCAGCCCTCGGCCCTCGGCAACGAGCAGGTAGACGTTGCAGGTGTCGGCAAAACGATAGAGGTGATCCGAGATTCTTTCGAGCTTGTTGTTCATGCAGATCTCTCCAATCCGAATTTGCTAGGCCCAATAGATACTAAGATGAAATGAGAGAAAGTGTCCAAGAACCGTTGGGTTTTGGGTGCGGGAGCGATGCTCGACTACCTCGAGCTCTTGCACCCGCGTTGCCATGGAGAGGCACACAACCTTGGGACTTATCGCCCCTCTTGGGCTTCTTGGGATTTGGAGCCTGGTGCTTGGGATTTCGCCGGCAAGTGGACCAGGCCTCAGGGGATCTCCGGCATCCGGAAAAGGACCCGGTCTTCGCCCCTTTGAGAAATTCCCTTATTGATCATCTCTACAATCAGGTCGCGACGCTTCAGGATCGCCTCGATCTCCGCCGGGCTGACAAAGGGTGCAACCGCTTTGGTGACGTTGTCCCGGTCGAGCTGCCGCAGCTTTTCCCAGAGACTGGACTCACATCTCCAGATTTGCCAGGGATGCCGCAGCGTTTCCCGGCTCTCAAATGCCCGGGTGTGATCGATCATCCAGAGGCGCCAGGCCGGGTCATAGAGAAAGTTTCCGAAGTTCCGATCGTGATTGTAGATCAGATTATCGAAGATGCGCATGGTTTGAATCTGGAACCGCCAGAGTGGCCTGTTTTCCGGTTCTAGACCTTGGTCCCTTCTTTGCTTCTCGGTCATGGCCTCTTCAATCCAGAGCTGAAGTGAACCCTCGATCCCCTCAACTGTCCGCAGGACCGCAGGCGGGATGTTGTTCAAGCCGAGGTGCCTCCCCAATCGGTAGGCGGGAATCTCGAACAAAGCGTCGTCGCGATAAGTTCCAACCTGTACCCCAGTTGCGGGATTGACATACTTCCCATTCGGGTCTCGAACGTCCCGAAAGACGGCATGTGCCCGGACACCATCCTTTTCGAGCAGAAACTTGAAAGGGTTGTTGATCCCGGATCCGACCCGTTTTTTGGAAACGATCGTGGCCGCCTTCAGAAATTCCTCAACATCTTCGGCCGTCTGAAAGGGAAGCAGTTGCCCGTTGGGGCCAACCCAGCGTAAGGCTTCACCAGCCAGAGCACTGGCAGTGCCCAGGAAGAGAAAAAGGGCGGCGCTGACCATTGCCCTGCGCGACTTCGTTTTCATAAACCCTGCTCCCGCATTCAGCAAACACACCGCAGCAGCGTTCGGCTCACAACCCCTCGGCCTATCTTGCTCAGGATCGCTTCGCGACACGGTTCAGCTTATAGTGAACCTACAATCACCACAAGTGATTGAAACAGTTCTACTTGACAGCGATGGTGAAGGTCGGTTGCATTGGCACGAAGAGCCGAGCAAACTATTGAGGGTTGTGCGCGACTCCCCAAGATTGCCGGCTCCTCTGGTTCGCTCACCGAGTGCCCTGGACACTTCGATTGGCCGTGATGAAAAAGTTTCTGGTGATACTGACTAGTGTGAGCATCGGACTCACCCAACCCATCTACTCCGTCTTTAGTTCCGACTTCACTTTCCTGTGGCCACCTTTTCGTAGTCATGTCCTCAATGCCCTGCTGATTCCAGTGGTGTTCCTGCTGGTACCTACCCTTGTATTGTGGTTGTTGTATAGAGGCACGCGACAGATACACCGAGCCTCAGGAAAGGTGTTTCTGCTTGCGGTGATGACAGTTGGCTGTCTCCTCTGGGGGATGCGGCTGTTTTTTTTGGGAACCCAGTCGCCCGTCCATTCCTTGCTGGCTGTGGTTGTGACCGGAGTGGTGATCCTGATTATCCTGGTGTTTTTTCGGCGCTTCTTTATTTTGCTTTTCACCTATGCCGCCTGCTTTCCTGCCCTGAGCACTCTAGTCTTTGCTTATCAGCACCACGCACATTTAACGGCCCGGGTCAGCCCGACATGGCAAGCGGTACAGCATACCTCTCCAACGCCGAAAGCCATTCCGGTGTTCGTGATCATGTTCGACGAACTGCCGTCCTACATCTTGCGTACCCGGAGTCACGGTATCAACGAAGAGCTGTATCCGAACTATAGCCTTTGCTTCTGGCGCCACCTGGTACATCAACTCAACCACGGGTTGGAGCGGCACCAGGATCACTATCCACTCGATGGTGAGCGGATGGGATTTGTTCAAGGACTATGCCGGCCGTCAGCTTCCAGCCAATGTGCCCAATATCTTCGCCTTCTTATCCGCCTCGCACAGAGTGCTTGTCCGGGAGAGTATCCGCCTGGTGGCAACCGAAGAGAGCCTCCATCAGACCCACCTGCCGGTGCCTGTGCGGGCAGTTCAATTTGTCAAGCGGGTAGCGATGTTATATTGCGTCGCTGTGTTCCCGCGCGACTGGATCGACATCCCGAATCTTGACACCCTGGTTCAAAATGAGAGGATCGACTTCGGGGCAACACAGTGGCATGAAGTACGTGCATTTGAGGCCTACTGGCGGGGTTTTGTGCAGAGCCTCAGCACTGAAAAGAACCAGCTGGCCTTTTTCTATTCGGTCTTCCCGCACCACCCCTATATGGTAGGTCCCGACGGGGGGTTGATTATGATCCATCCAACGCTGCGCCCAGCCGGGGAGGGGCAAGAGGCCATTCCGGCCAGATCACGGCTCCGCTATCATGCGGCAAGTCGTTCCGGAAGTGGTGAGACCATCGTCAATCTGCGCCGATCGCTGATCAACCAGGTCAGGTACACGGACCACGTACTTGGTGAGTTGCTCAAGGCCATCGAAAGGAAGGGTCTTTACGATGAGGCCTTGATCATCGTCATGTCCGATCATGGCATCGGGTTTACGGATTCTGCCCAGGGCAGAGATAACCTCTCGAGTCGGTCTCCCCGGCACCAGCTCGATTCGAACATGATGAACGCCGCAGATGTGCTCATCATCAAATATCCGCACCAGCAAAGCGGTAACATTGATCGACGCCATGCCAAGCCCTACGACGTGGCCCCGACTATCCTCGATGTCCTTGGCGTCGATGAGCCCTGGAAGATGGATGGGGTGTCGTTGCTCGTAGAGGGCTGGCCCGAACGGAAGATCCTGTTTCGACCCCGGAACTATCGCGCGCCCGATATGCCCATGACGGAACTCCCAGAGCCCGAGAACCATCACTTGGCGTTCCAGCCCTTCGAGCCCATCGAATCGCCATGGATAGGGAAGGCCACAGAGCTGCTCAAATTGCGGCAGGAACGCTCTGGAGCCTTGTCGTACATCGCCTTTGAAACAGCGTTTCCGTGGGAGAGAGGGGCGGAGAAGGTTCTGGTGCTATCCGGTTTCTCGGTATTGGACCAAGAGAAGAGGATTCCACATCAAACCTATATTGCTGTGAACGGGACAATTGCCAAGGCAATCCGCCCCAGCCAGTATGTCAAACTACCCAAACACCCCAAATTGACCCAGGCCGCCTGGTCTGCCACCATCCCTCCGTCTCACCTGCGAGTCGGCAAGAACATCATACGGGCATTCAGTCCGGTTGATGCGAGGGAAACGGCATTTGTCGAATTCCGAAGGCCGTTTATCTTCCAGATTACTCAGGATCGCTTGAATAAGCTTCGGCTCTCAGTAGCCAAGAAGCGTGACTGACACGCTCAGGCGGCCGCGTGTCCGAGTCTCGCATTTCCGCTACAGACGGACCTGCCGGGTTCAGTCAAGAAATGCCCCGCTGGAAGTGTCCGGCTTAGTCGATGAACTGCCGATACCAGATCTCCAGGCAGAGAGCACCCCAGATGGCGCGTGGCAATTCGGAGGCCAGGGCCGTCTCCAGGGCGGCCGGGTTAAACAGACCCCGTTGACGGCTGCTGCGGCTGAGCAGGATATCTGAGACAAAGTCCTTCAATTCGTTCTTGAACCACTTGTGGAGTGGGACCGGGAAACCCATCTTGTCGGTGCGGTCGAGTACCTGCCGGGGCACCAGATTGCCGATGGCTTTTCTGAACAGGTACTTGGGTTCTCCGTTTCGGAATTTGACGACAGGTGGAATGGAGGCCATCAGCTCAATGAGCCGATGGTCCAGGAGAGGGACTCGTGACTCCAGGCCCCAGGCCATCGAGGTCCGATCCTCCACGTGGAGCAGCGACTGGAGATGGGTCTTGAGATCGAGATAGAGCATTCGGTTGGTCATGGCCGCTGCGCCCCGCACATTGAATGTTTCACGGAACTCCTCAAACGTCTTGGCGGTATCCATGGTTAGAAAGTCAACCAGTAGTCTCTTCACTCCGGAAAAACGGTCCATAAGGTGGAAGTAGCGCTGTACCGGATTTTCAAAGAGACCCACCTGCCAAAACGACTTCAACATGGGGATGTAGTTCTGCAGGTAGCGGAGGTTCGGTACGATGGATCCCAGCGTAGCGACATAGTCCGCCCGGTCAGCGGTATCGGTGACAGCACCCTTGAGGCACTCCTCCAGGTAGGCGATCAGGTAGCGGGCGTAGCCAATGAAGATTTCGTCTCCACCCTGGCCGCCCAGCACCACTTTCACATTCTCTGCGGCCAGCTTTGAAACCCAGTACTGAGGAAAAACGCCCGGTCCAGCCGCCGGCTCGTCCATGTGCCAGATGATCTTCTCAATCGAGTCGCTGAATTCCCGGGGGCCAATCAGGATCTCGTGATAGTCGACGCCAGCAGCTTCGGCAACCACTTTCGCATATGGAGTTTCATTGAAATCGCTGCCTTCGTCAAAACCTCCGCAAAAGACCTTGATGGAAGAATCTCCCAGCAGAAGCCGAGCATGACAAACGACAGTCGACGAATCCAGGCCACCCGAAAGATGAGCTCCCAGCGGCACGTCGGAGCGCAAACGAAGCCGAACCGAATCCTGCAGCAGCCCCTCCAGTCGTTCCACAAAATACTCCTCATCGTGATCAAAATCGATCTGGAACGACACATCCCAGTAACGCGTGATTTGAGGATTCTGCCCGGGTTTCAGCAGCAGGTTATGTCCGGGCTCCAGTTTCCTGATTCCTTTATAGAGTGTGGATTCTCCCAGGCAGAACTGAAAGGTCAGGTATTGACGTAGACTTTCCAGGTCGGGCTCAACCGGCCCGGACACTTGTGGAAGGAGGGCTTTAATCTCGGAGGCAAAGGCAAAACTCTCGGCTTCGCAGACATAGTAAAAAGGCTTGATTCCGAGTCGATCCCGTGAGCAGAAGAGAGTCTTGTTCCGATCGTCCCAAACTGCAAAGGCCCACATGCCATTGAAGTGATGGACACAGTCGGGCCCCCATTCCTCATAGGCATGGACAATCACCTCAGTGTCTGAATTGGTAGAAAAACGGTAGCCTCGCTGGCGCAGATTACGGGCCACGTCAGCGTAATTGTAAATGCAGCCATTGAAGACGATCCAAAGCGAACCGCTCTGATTGCTGAGAGGCTGGTGCCCGTGTTCCGGGTCGATGATGGAAAGGTGTTTGTGCCCCAGTCCACAAACACCTTTCTCTTCAAACCAGGAACCCTCGTCATCCGGTCCTCGATGCGACATGACCACCATCATCGAGTCGATCCGTTCCCGAAGTTGGCCTGGGTCGTTGTTCCCTACAATCCCGGCAATTCCACACATGGTTTTAGGTTCTAGGATGGCGCTCGCGTCGCTCGCGCCCGTTCCACGTTCCAAGTTCCACGTTCCACGAATCTGGAATCTGGAATCGAACGTAAGTCTAGACAGCCAGGCTCTCGTAGAGGGCTGTCAGTTTACGGCTTTCCCGAGACCAACCGTACTTCGCGCGGGCGCGCTTCAAGGTTGCAGGCGAGAATGCATTCTGCCTGAAGCGTTTTATGAAATCCTGCAGGGCCGCGGCGATCTTGGCCGGGGTGCTCATCGGGTACACTTCACCGATCCCATCTCCCCGGACGATCCTCCGAAGTTCGGGCAGGTCGCTGGCGCAGACCGGAATCTCGGCCGCGATCATCTCGAACAGTTTGTTGGGGGAGCTGTATCTCATGTTGAGAAGTCGTTCTCCTGAATAGGGTATGATGCCGAAATCAGCGGCTGCTACATGGGCCAGCAGTTGCTGCTGCTCAACCCAACCGCTGAAATGGACATTCCGAATCTGCTTTTCCCGGCACAGGCTCTTGAGCTCCTCCTCCATTGTTCCCGATCCGATCATCCATAAACTAGCTTCATTCTCGAGCAGGGAAAAAGACTCAACCAGGTTTCGCAGGTTCCGGTCCGGGCTGAAGTTTCCCTGGAAAACCCCCAGCGCAACATCCCTGCCCACCGGGCGGACGACGGTATGAACTGGCCGACCGGTGGGATCAGGCTCCGTCCCGAAACTGTTCCGGATCACGCCTGGTGAGGTACTCAGACCATAGTGCTCGGCCAGGAATTCAGCAAGCGATTCGTTGACAGTCACGACCGCATCGGCCTGTTGGATCCAGCGGCACTCCACCCGCTCCCAGTATCGACGTTGTCCGGGGCTGGAGAACTGGTGGGGGAAAAGCTCGTGGGCGTCGTAGATGATCCGAGCGCGTGGGCATTGGCGGTCTCGGATCGCCAGTGCCGCCGGCAGCGTACTCAGATCGTGGCAGTGAATGACGTCAAAAACACCTTCAGGAGCGAGCTTCACGAAGTAGTCTATCAAACCTGGGACTGGCCCCACGCCAAGATAATAGGGTAAGGGCCGGAGACGCCCGTAAAGCAGATCGGGTAACTCGCTGCGAATGAGCTTCTGCAGGCGCCGCCGCGGCCCCGAGTTTGACACCGGTCGGCTCACGATCAGTCTGACCCGGCTGTCGAAGCAGCTGTCCGGGACGACAGTCGGCACGCTGAGGACCTTAACCTCTCTCCCACTTTCTGCCAGCGTATTGGCTTGTGCCACAATGCGCCGGTCCATCTGGATGACGTGGGCGGAAAGCACCAGAACACGGGCTGCTAACCCCCGCTTCTGCTGCCGATTAGAGCAACTTGGAATAGGCATTCAGCAGCTTCTCAGATTCTGTCTGCCAACTTAGAGTTCGAGTAGCGGCCTGGCAGGCCCGGCGCATCTTCTCGAGTCTTGCAGGATCTTGCCTGAGCCTGCATACCGACTCCGCCATGCTTTCGACGCTTGACAGGTCGGCAGTCGCGACCACGCCATGCTGCTTCCCCATGCTCTGGAAGAAGATGAGCTCATGGGCCAGAATCGGAACCCTTGCCTGCACATATTCGAAGAACTTGTTGGGCGAGCAAAAACGGTGGTTTAGATCAATTGCCAGATAGGGAATCACGCCAAGGTCGGCCCCGCTTGACAATCTCAAGAGGCTGTCAGGCTCAATCTGGCCCAGAAATCGCACTTTCCGTCGACTGCCGGTAGAAAAAGCGATCTGCTCGAGCTCCTTTTGATGTTCACCGTAGCCCATGATAACCAGTACTGTGTCCTCTGGGAAATACTGGGCGGCACGAACAAGCGTTGTCAGGTTGCGTTCCGCTGAGATCCATCCCTGATAAAGGAGGATAAACGGGTCACCGGACAGACCTGATTTTTCCAGCAGTAGCCTTCTCGAAGCTTGGCGGTCGTATTGCGTGTATTCTTCGGCGCAATTCCTCAGAACCAGTAAGGGCAAATCCCCGTGGGTTTGACGAAAGCATTCCGCGAAACCCTCGCTGACCGTAATGAACAGGCGGGCTTTCGAGGCGTAGCGCTTCTCCTCCAAGCACAGCCGTTTACGGACCTTCAGGCTCAGCACATTCTGTTCGTAGTAGATCTCATGAGCGTCGAAGACCAGCGGTACTTTCCACTTCTCCGCCAGTCTTGCCCCATGCTTGAGCAAAGGGAGGTCATGAACGTGGACAATGTCGGCTTGAAATTGTCGCGCTTTCGAGAGTACGAATACGTCAAATGAGTTGAAGCGGAACCAGCGCCTGGCAGCTGCCATAAAGGCTTTGTGAAAAAGCAACTGCAGGCGCCTGCTGCCGATTCTTGTTCTGACCTGCTTGATCCTCTCGTCATCCCAATCGTATTGATACCGGTGTATCTCGATGCCGTCCTGGACGTAATGCTCTTCCCGGGGCGACTCAAAACCGCTCAGCAGCGTGACCCGATAGCCCTGCCCGAGCAGAGACCGGGCTTCTTGCAGGATGCGTCGATCGATCATATAGCAGTCGGGGGAGAGCATCAGGACATGTTTAGGACGCACTGGAGTCATCGTATATTTTCTTTGTTGACGATGTCTTCGGGGCCCCCCAGGACCTCGGAGCCATCAATGCCGCCACGACACAGACGACACACAGGTCGGAACCGAGAATCAGTACCCACTTTCCCTTCATCGGGATCGTGGAAACTCGGTTAGAATGTCAGGCCCTCCGGCGCTGCCGAGGGCCCTTTTCGCCAGGGGGCCAAGGTGGTGGGTTCGGACTTTATTTTCCTGTAGATAGGTTAGCAAGCGGATCCACAAGTCTCTGACCCCCAGAGCATGGGACTGGCGATGGGAATCAATTTCTTCCCGGGGGGCCTGGGTAAGATCGCTGTAGCGCGAGGTGACAGCACGCCTCTCGTCCTCACTCCTGCAATTGAGGTAGATGATGATCGGGTGAACGTTGATGATCTTCAGCCCAGGAGTGTGGAGGGAGATGCTCTCCCAGGACAGCGGCAGCCCCATGTCAAGATGAATGCCGTCTTCCCACATGTAGGAGAACCGGACGATCCCGTTATAGTCAGTGTGAGCCTGACAGAATGGTTCGTTCCAGAGAAATGTGCTAGCGTCGTAGATCAGGCCGCAGGCCTTGGCCAGGTCGCCGATGTTCTGACCGAAGAAGTTCCGGTGACTTCTGCATCCGACGGCCTGCGGGTAGATCTCTTTGAGCCTGGCGAGCTTCTCATCGAACCACGTTTTGGCGTGGGGGCGCGTGAAATCAGGATGCAGACCCACCTCTACGTGGCCAGGGGCCTCGAGCAGGACTTCGGACCGGTGCGTCGCGAAGATGGTTAGCTTATGCCCGAACCTCGCAGCGGCACCGATGACGTCTCGAATCGCGTAGTCGGGCGCCCAGTCGACGTCGCAGGTCAAGATGACGTCGCTCAAACCGTGCAGGTTGTAGAACGGACTGAGGGGGGCCCTCCTCCAGTAATCCTCCAAGGGCTCGCCTTGTATCTCCATCATCCGGCTTGCCTCGCGTAGTGTTCCACGATTCCCCCCCATTCGCGCCGGAGCCTTCGCGCGATGGCAAAGGGCATCAGGTAGTGTTGCTTGCCCTTCTTCATGTCCTGGGCCTTCGGCAGGCCGTAGCCGGAGGGACCGCGCAGCGCCGCTTCCACCAACATGTCGAGAGAAATGTCGATTGACCGATCAGCGATCGATTCGGGCGTATCGTCATACTTGACCGGGATGGGGCGCTGGTCGAGGATCTTCCCGGTATCGATCCCAGCGTCGACGAGGTGCAACGTCACACCGAGAGGTCCCCTTTCCACCAAAGCCCAGCGTACGACATCCACTCCTCGGTAGTCAGGTAAGAGCCCGGGATGGCAGTTCACCACCCAGAGCCCCAGGTCGAGAATCGGCTTTCGGACGATGCCCGACTGGGCAAGGATTACCTTCGTGACGCCGTGCCGCCGGAGGGCCCGGTCCACTTCGGGAGCGTTGATATGGCGTGCGTGAACCGTCTCTTCGGCGAGGGCGTCGAACCTGGGCGTCGGGCTCCAGTGCCCTCCGCTGAGCCCGCGCTTTAGGAGCGGCTTCCAGAAGCGGAGGTTGTAGCGCAGGGCGTCGGTCCAGCCGATGTGTCTCGCGAGGTGCTTGAGCATCCGACACCGCGCCGCCAGCGACGTGTGTGAGACACACACCAGCGCTGGGCGCACACCGCGCGCGGCGAGACCCCGCAGAAAGCGCTCGCCGAACCGCGCGTCGTAGCTCGTCGCCACGGCCAGCTGTGGATCAGTCCTCATGTTTCGGCCCATGCTCTTCATATCCGACCAAGCGTCTCGTTGCGCTGGGGTCCTAAATTCGTAACGCCACGGTGCGCGTGCTGCACAGAGCAATCTAATCCGCGATCGCTTCTGGCACCAACTCTTTTCCACAACCCACAAAAGAAAAAAGAACCAAAAAAGAAAATCCCTGCTACTTCTAATCGATCATTGGAAAATAGATCGTTAGTAACTATAAGGGTCCTCCCACACAGAGGCGGTCAGCCCAGCCGGCAGCACGCGGGCCATCGACGCCGCCACGACAAAGACGACACACAGGACGAAACCGAGGATTAGAATCCACTTTCCCTTCATCGCCATCGAGGAGACATCGTCCCACTCACCCAATGGGACTACCGACCTACTTCTCTGAATCGATCGAAGCCACTATAATTAGAGTCTAATCCAGCGCGTCAAGAGTTTTGACCCAGGTCCAGATAAGGGGCGACCAGGCGCTGCGGGTAGAAACTTGGAGAGCGGCCCTTCAAGTGCCGCCTTGCAGGGCGGAAGTTTGACTTCCGCACTCCAGGAACTCGCCAACCACCGGCTCCCGGCTGTGCCCTGGCTTGGAATTTAGGGCGAGCTGCGATAGGTGACTTGTAACGGAGTACATCTTCAAAGTTTAGTTAAGTTTGGATCGGACGAACAGAACGGTGGAGGCGAAGCCTCGTTAGTTTTGATCATTCATCACGAGTAGACCTTGGGAACTCATATCCGAAGTCACGATGAGAAATGTCAGTTCAAAATCTGGATCTTGGTATTGAGCAACTGTTAGAAAAGCTGGAAGTTCCACGGATGTGGATCGAGGAACCCATCTTCTGTTTTACCTCGGATATAGATTGGGCATCTGAAGCTGTCTTATCTGATTATTTCACCCAAGCAGACCATCGCGGGTTAAAGACCACCTTGTTTGTAACCCATAAGTCCCAGATCATCGAAGAGCAATTCCAGAACGGGGTGGTTAATCGAGGAATCCATCCCAATTTTCTAGCAGGTAGTTCACACGGCGATTCTTTTGAAGAAGTTGTAAAGACTTGTTTGGCTTTTGCTCCCGAAGCCCGTGGGTTTCGTTGTCATCGACTGTTCGATGTTACGGACATAAAGCATTTATTAAGGAATAAATATGGCTTTAAATACGTGTCGAACTTGGGAACCCTTCTTAAGACAACCATAACTCCCATATTGCATGAATCAGGGCTGTTGCATTACCCGATCTTCTTTGAAGATGGAGCACATTCCCAAAGTGAATTAGATTTGGACATTTCCAAGTACGAGAAATATTTTAGTGCACCAGGGATAAAAATAATCAGCTTTCACCCCATGAATTTCGTACTTAATTACCCGACAACTAAATATATGAGGCGCATAAACGAATCTCTCACCAGAGAGGAGTACAACAATATTGATTCAAACCAGATTGAAAAACTGAGGAACACACAGACAAGGGGTGTCGGTGATAGCGTGAAGATGATCTTCGAGCTGGTTGACAAGAACAACTACACGATCATGTCTTTAGACGAAATATACAAAGAAACGATTCGATAAATATCCGGGTAATTATGAGAGTATTGGAATCCGATAGATTGCTTATTAAACCTGTTGAGGAAGACGATTTGGCATACCTGCTCGACCTTAGATGGGATGCAGATATTATGGGTTATCTGATTCATGATCCTATTTCTATGGAGAATCAAGAGAATTGGTTCAGGAACCTAAAGAAAAACCGACTTGCCGTTGAGTATCTTCCTGAAAGCACCCGCTGGTTCCCTAAAAATCGTTGGAACGGTTGGTTTATATGACATCAGCGCCAGACATCAACGAGCTGTTTGGAGGGTGAGAATTGGTCCGGACGTTCAAGGCCAGGGAATTGCATTTGAAGCCGTGAACATGGTTCTGGAATATGGTTTTGACACGCTGAATCTCAACAAAATCATTTCAGACTCATTTGCTGATAATCAAGCGATCGGAAGACTGACCGAGAAGTTGGGATTCAAACAGGAAGGTCTACTGGAAAAGCACTACTATCACAAGGGTAAATTCCGTGACGCCATTCAGTTTGGGCTGCTAAAAGAGACCTTTCTAAAACTACATGCCGATAAGAGATCCTAAGAAATTGTCGAGAGGCTGTAGCGCGAGGTGACAGGACGTCTCTTGTCCTCACACCTGGGATCGTCCCGACTCCCTTTCCAATTTCGATAGAAGGAATAGCCAGCTTCACCTCAAGACTTCGCGGTACAGGTCTTCCAGCTTGGTGGCCAGCGACCGATAGCTGAAATGTTCCATCACGTGACGGCGGGTCCTGGGTGCGTCGTACTGCCTCAGGTTTCGAATCACTTCCAGCAGTGCCTGAGTCAGTCCAGTAGCGTTCTCGTTCTCGCACAACCTGCCTAGCCCGGATTATGCAAGAACCGTAGTCCGGTGTTGAAAAACGACTCGAGAAGTGGCCCAACTCGGAAGCGGGCAGGTGTGACAGGCGGATTTGCGAAGAATATTGGTTGGCGAGGCGTTTGAGTGGTTTGGGGAGTGAATTTCAGACAGATCTGGGCCTGGATGAGTGTCGGAAGCGGTTTTCCGGGGGAGCTGGGAAAAGCTAACTGGAGTTCAGGCGACTCAAGACGAGGTGGAAGAGGGGTTGTTCGGGGAAGGCTGAGGAAAGATGGACCCAGATGCGTCGAGTGGTTTGTCGGATCCGGGCCCCAATCTTGAGGACCCGACGACGTAAGGTTTCGATTTCGAGCTTGTGCCAGGGGGTTCCGTGCAGATAGTCGCGCAGGCGCACGAACATCTGGTAAGCCAGTGCATGCAGGAGGAGTCGAAACTGATTGGCCAGGAATCGATGACAGCTGAGTCGGTCCATGCTCAGATGATTCTTGAAGGCCTTGATGAAGTTCTCGGTCTGCCCTCGGTTTGTGTAGTGGTCATAAAGTGATTGGGAGCAGAGATCGTCCCGGTTGGTGACTACAAAGCGACGGTTGATCCCACGCTGATCGACCTCCACTTTGACAATGACGCGACGGGATCGATCCCAGCTGTGGGCTCGATAAAGAAACTCGTCAAACTGACGCTGTTTTTCCTCCAGCTCAACGAACCTCAGCCGAGTCGAATCCAGCAGCGGCTCGACCACTCGCTGCAGGCGAGGGTTTCGACTTAACCCAATGACATATCGGAGTTTATTCTCTTCACCTTCACAGAACTCGTAGAGCCGAGGCGTGGCAAAGCCGCTGTCGGCCCGAATCTCAATCTCGACATCCGTCCCCACTCCTTGTCGGATGGCCTCCACGACGCGCTTCAAAACGGGCACGATGTGAGAGGCAGCCCCCTTGTTGCCAGGTCTCAACATGGCACACACCAGGTCTCCCGTGGCGGCATCGAAGATCAGCAAAGGATGCAGAATGTGGTTTCGGTAATACCCGTGGTAGAAGGAGAACTCCTGTTGGCCGTGAGTGTGGTCATCGGTACTGTCCAGATCCAGGATGATCTTGCTGGGGCGTCTCTTCTTCAGGGAGCGCACATAACGGCCTAGCAGCCACCGGCTCAGACGTATCAGATCCTTCTTGGTGACGGAGTTCTCCAAACGGGAGAAAGTCGGCTGGGTGGCCAAGTCGGGATCGCTCTCGGGCAACTGATCACAGACTGTCTTGAGCATCGGATCCGAGCGCAGCGTATCGGCGTCGTTACAGTCTTCGTAGCCGGCCACGATCTGCAAGACTCGTTGTCGGATCAACTTCAACAGGTCATGACGAATGTAGCGTTGGTCTCGACTTTCCGAAATACAGGAACTGAAGCCCTCGCACAATCGATGTTGACGATCCAGCGATCCAAACAACAACCATCCTGCGTCGGAAGTGAGGCTCCCCCCATCAAAACGAGCCGTGATGTTTCTGTGGCTATGAAATGGCAGGGTATTCTGGCAGACTGTTTTTGACATTGCCGTAGCTCCTGTTTAGGGTCTTTGTTTCTCTAAACCCTTTTATATCAGAGAGCTACGGCCTTTTTTCTGGGCCCAAATCTCACTTGAATTTAGATCTCCTGCATAATCCGGGCTAGAAAGTCTTCGGTAATGATGTCTTCGGGGCCACCGCTGCGCGTGGCAACCACCGGCTTGCCGCAGGCCATGGCTTCCGTGAGGACGCATCCGAAGGTCTCGATCTTGCTGGGCAAGACCAACAAATCGCACTCCTCCCGGAGGATCCTCGCCACCTCTTCCCGAACTGTATGTCCCTGGAGAGAGACTTTATCTTGAAGCTCCAGCCGGACGATGTGGTCCGTGAGTTGTCCTTCTTCTTCCAAGGATTGCGCTCCGCCGATGAGTCGGAGTGTCGCTCCGGGAATCTGCCGGGCCACCCTGGAGAAAGCTTCCAGCAGCAACGCTAGATTCTTGCTCTCCACGAATGCACCCACAAAGACCAGCCGCGGGTGATCGGGATCGGGATCCCACTTCCCGGACAAATGAAAAGCCCGCAGGTCAGTGCCGTTGGGGACAACCAGCATCTTTCCCATATCGCCGGGTTCCATCACAGGGGAGATATCTCTCTGCAGGGCAGAGGAGACGGCAATCACACGGCTGGCGCCCCTCAGAGAGCGGGTGACCAGGGACCTGGTAATTCGGCTGCTGAGAAGATTCGAAAAGGGGCCCGTATGCTCCGTGATAATTAGCGGCACACCAAACTTCCTGGCGATTGCCAGCCCCGCAGTTCCATCCAGGTAGGCCGTATGAGCATGGACGATTTGGAATGAAAAGTCCTTTTGAATCTCCTCAATCCCCCGCAGGAGAGATTGCCTGTACGTCCAGCCGTGTGACCACCTGCTGGTGAGGATTCGGTAGGGCACGAACTTCACCGGGACGCCCCCGTATTCCACCCATCGGCAGGAATCATGGAACTTGTAGTAGTTTCGGTTCAGGGACCACAGGAGCAGAGGAGCACGGTTTTGATTCATCCAGTAGGGGCGGCCGGAGAGGACACGAGCATCAATACCGCCCAGGTCGCGCAGGGCGGCCACCTGCTCGGCAACGAAGCACCCCAGCAAGGACTGATCGGGGTGGGGAAACATATGGGAAAGTACCAGCACTCTCAGTTGTTCGTTTCGCGGTTTGGGTGCTCCGTCGAGGGTTTTCCAGGGGGCAAGGTAGGTCTCTTGGGGCACGGGGGGTGTCACACCCAGAACTCGTCTCCTGAGGCTTCGTAGCAGTTCGCGCGAACTGCCCCGTATGCCTCTCAGCGATCGAAGATGGGCCTTGCTGGCGGTCAGTTCTGTGGACAGGCTGTCAAGCCGGCTGCTGACCTCTGCCATCCGTGTCTCCACGTCCGCGTACGCTTTTTCGGCCTGGCTTCGCCGGGACTCCACCTCGGCATAGGCTTTCTCGGCCTCGCTCCTCGCCACTTCCATTTGACTTCCCAGAGCGTCGTATTCTTGCCGGAGGCGCGAATTCATCGCTTCGACCTGCTGCCGCTGAGCTTCCTTCTTCTGAAGATCTTTCTTGAGAAGCTCAATCTCATGCCCGAACCTGTAGGAGGCTTCCCGCAAAGGCGCGACCAGATCGACGAAGTCACAATCGGGTTTCTGGAGCTGGCGCCGTGAGAACAGCTGCTCCAGGTCGGGCAGCGGGTAGTGTCCTGGTTCCTCTGCCCACAGACCCCAGGAATAGTCGAGGCCATCAATCTTCTGGTGAATCACCGTATGACCTTGCTTGACTGCGAAAAATGGAAGAGCCGCGGTGCCCGGTGGGGCGGGGAGACGACCGAGCGAGCGCACGCAGACCTGGCCCGCCAGGTAAAGCTCCAGTTTCCAGCCAAAACGATCCGGCCAGCATTCTTCAGAGATGACAGCGGTCAACTTTTGGTCCTGCTTATCAACCATTGACTCGATGAGAGGGATCTCTCTCCCCGTCAATCCGTCCACCAGATAGAGTGTCACCGTGTCGAGCGGGCTGTGTCCGGAGACCACGAGTTCCAAACTGCCGGCGTCGACCGGAAGGGGAAGGTGAATCGGAATCCGCACTGTCTTCGGCGCCTGGTCGGTACGGCACACCCCCTTGGCAGTGATTTGGCAGTCGGGCCCGGGGCGAAACCGCGCCCAGATCGTTCCCGGTACAAAATCTTCGCTCACCGCCTGCAGCGGATTGGAGAAGTCGACGCTGTTGGGATTCGCAGAGTGGCTTACTCCCGGTACATCGGGCGGGATTGGCGCGGATCGTTTGGTGGCAAAGAGCGTGATCAGTTCTGAGCGATTGTTCCAGGGCGCCGACTCGATCAATTGGTGGGCCCTCTGCCGGGCCCTCAGAACATCCAGGATGCGCAGCAGCAGATCGTCGTTCTCGCCACTCACCTGACTCTTGGAACCGCAATCCGGGCAAACAGCCGGGGGCCAGAGGTTGTAATGACCGAGCCGCTGTCTAAGCCTGACGGTCGGGTCGTGAGGAGCCGCCGTGAAATCCCCGGAAAGTCGAATCTCAACCGGCTGCAGCTGACCGCCGGCCACTTTGCTCACCGACCACTCGGCAAAGCTTCTCTGATGGCGGTTCACATGGTAAGTCGTGCCGCATTGCTGGCAGCGAGCCTGCATAGCCTGCAGCTGTTCGTTTAAAGGAACTGTGATGAGCATGTATTTGTCGGCGACGCGTTGCAATTCCTCGAGGGCCTGCTGGAACACCTTGCTGGGGAGGTGCTCGACCACATCGTTGGCCATGACCAGATCGAAGGCTCGATCTTCAAAAGGAAGATCCATGATCGAACCCTGAACCTTGTGACGCTGAAAGCGCCGCAGCGCCTCCCCACTGAGATCGAGCCCCACTACTTCAAGCTCCGGAGGCAGCGCGTTGGTGATGAAGCCGTCTCCACAACCCGCATCCAGAACCGACACCACATCGCCTGGGATCATGCTCAGGACATCGGCACGAACTTGATCCTGGTAAGGCCGCGGCCGCTGATCCCAGACCTCCGACTGCTCAAAATAGGGCTGCTTCGAACTCATCGAATTCTATTCGTCAAATCTGGCTCAGCTCCGACCGGAAGGGCTGCACGCTCAAACCGTGTTCGTATGCCTGATCCTGCTGTTGCAGCACCTGAAAATGAATGCAGCGGTCCATCACATGGTATGCTTCCGGCTCCTGTCCGTCACTCCTCAAATACTTGAAGATAGCAGCGGAGGCGACGTAAGCAGATTTCCCCAGAACCAGGCGATCGACATGAAAAGTCACTTTGCCGCGGCCCCGCACCGTCGGCGACCCCAGTTCCTCCGAGCTGACCATCCACTGGCTGGCACACTTGCCGTCGGGCAGGTAGATACAGAACACGAAAACCGGATTGCGAAGTTCCTGGAAGGCTTCAAATTCCAGAGTCACGCTCAGTGGGTCCTGGATAAAGAAAACCCTTGAATCTGCATGGTCAGGGCCTGCCATCTTTACCGAGGAGATACGGGCCCCTCCCTTCCCGTAATCGTCAAGACTAGAGGCTGCTGCCGGACCGGGTCTCTCGGCCGGCAGATGCGACTCGAGATCCGCCGCTTCTCCAGCCTTCAGAAGCGCACCGCTGAACTCGAAGTGGTGCTCTGTGCGGCCCGGCTGCAGCACACCCAACTGGACATATTCCTTCTGGTTGTAGATTTCCACCAGGATCTGCTGGGAAACCCGCGCACTGATCTCGAGTCGGAAGGTCCTGGGTCCAGGTCCTTGCAGAAAGGTCTTTGCAACCGCAAATTCAAAAGGAGCGTGACCGTAGCTTCCGGCGCAGTCGATGTATTCGCGATAGAGGCCCTCCTGGTTCCGCCGGGCCGGGCCCCAATCCATATAGCCGGGGCTGTCCATTACATAGTTCAGGTGATCGGCAGAATTGTCCATGGGGCTGCCCACGTCGATGCGGCCTACTTCCTGATCATCGACCAACAGGGTGATCGAGTTGATCTGCTGCCCGGTTTGGGGCGGAATTCCGGCGGCGGTCAGAAAATGCAAAAGCAGCTTGTCGTAGATATCCTCATCTTTCTGGAGAAGAACGGCCTGCTTCTTCAGGACTTTCAGATCCCTGGCTCGCAGCCGGATCTCTTCCTGCTTGCGCACCATGGCCATGTATTGCTTGATGATCGACAGCGGATCACCGTCCTGGCGGATTCTGCCGCGGTGGATCCAGAGGACTCTCTGGCACAGAGCCTGGACACTTGTCAGATCATGGCTCACAAACAAAACGGTGGCCCCGGATTCCCGAGTGAGCCTTTTCATTCTCTCAACGCACTTGCCGGAAAAGTAAGCATCGCCCGCGCCCAGCACCTCGTCGATAATCAGAATTTCCGGTTCTACAGCGGTGGCTGTCGAAAATGCCAGCCGGGCATACATGCCGGCGGAATAAGTCCGGATCGGCTGATCGATGAAATCCTCGAGTTCCGCGAAGTCAATGATCCCGTTTTCCTTTTGGCTGATCTGTCGTGGCGTCAGCCCATTGAGAGCCAGAGAAGCCCTGAGGTTCTGTCGCCCTGAAAACTCAGGGTGAAAGCCGGTCCCCAGTTCCAGCAGAGCCTGGATCCGTCCCCGAACCCGGATGGTTCCCTCGGTGGCGGTGACTCCCCCGGTAATCAGCTTGAGTAAGGTGCTCTTGCCGGCCCCATTCTGCCCGATGATTCCAACCCGCTCTCCGGCTCTTACCTCTAGATTGATGCCGCGCAGAGCCCAGAACTCCTGGTACACGCTCCGCTGCCAGAACATCCAGCGGTCCAGGCCCAGGGCGTGGAACACCTTATCCGCCGGGCGGCGGAAGAGAGTGTACATCTTTCCCAGGTCGTGAAGCTGAATGGCAGTTACCTGTGTCATTGTTGGGCTCACGCCCTACCGCATTGTCAGTCCCAACACGCTTGTTGTCGCGCGCGCCACTGAGCTCCCCTCCACCGATCTATCCCCGCTCTGGGATCTTCGGTAGCGCGCGCGATAGTAAGCGCGTCTAAGCTCGGCATCTCATACATTGTCTGCGAACACCAGTTTCAGCCGCCTGAAAAACGCGAACCCCAGAAAAAAGAAAAGGAAGGCCAGAACTCCGAGCACACCGAGCAACAGAGCCGGCGGGGCTTGACCGTAAAGCAGACAGTTCTGGTAGCAGACAATCATGTAAAAGAGCGGGTTCAGGTACATCAGAGGAAGGAGGCGGGCGGGGATGTCCATACCCTTGTAGGCGATGGGGCTGATGTGCATTAGCATCAGGATCAGCACAGAGATGACATTCTGCAGATCGCGGAAATAGACATTGAGGCTGGAAAGTATCCACACCAGGCCGATGGACAGGAGAATCTGTAGTACCCAGATCAAGGGAAAAACGAGTGCCCAGGGTGTCAACTTGCCAAATCCCGCCAGGGCCAGCATGAGAAGGATCGTACCCACGACCTGGCTGCTCTGGCCGACCAGGACCGACTTGACGGGGGCCAGTTCGATGGGGAAGAGGGTGTTCTTGAGGAGGTTGGCGTTGGATGTCACCGAGGCCACCCCACCTGAGAGGGCTTCGGAAAAACCGAAAAAAGGGATGAGCCCACAGAAAATCAACAGCACCTGTTCGGATGCTGCCGAGAAGCCCTGGGCCCCCTGGCGAACGCCAACCAGGATATAAATGAATAGGGAGTAAACGCCCAGAAAGAGGAGGGGGTAGAGAAGCAGCCACGCCAGGCCCAGGACCGAGCCTGCGTAGCGAGTCTTGATCTCGTTCCAGGTGGTCTGCCGGAGCATGCTCCTGTGCGTCCACAGGAGTCGAACGGGCTCGGTCAAAGGCATCATGTCACCGGCTTCGGAAGCTGTCGGCTGCGGCAGCTGGGGCTGCCACTTTGTCCGACTCCAACCAGGTCTGCAAATGGCGCACAATTTGGGCGCCGGCTTGCCCCTCGCCGTAGAGCCGCGTGCTCCAGTCAGGGTCGCCGCCCGCACTTCAGCGCCTCTTCCAGGGCATGGGAGACCGATTCACGGTCAACGGGGGGCACCAGCCGATTGTACCCCTGCTCGATCAGTTCCACCCACTCACTTTCATCCCGCAGTGTGACACAGGGGATGCGGTGAAAAAAGGCCTCCTTTTGAACACCGCCGGAATCGGTCGCAATCAGACGGGCGTGTTTTTCCAGGACCATCATCTCCAGGTAACCGACCGGTTCGATCACCTGAAGGCCCGGTGATCCCGTAGAGGAGATTCCCCATTTATCCAGCGCCTTTCTGGTACGAGGATGCAGCGGCAGCACCACGCGGGTGCCTTCGGAGATCTGGGACAATCCGCCTACAATAGCCGCCAGTCGGACTCGATCATCGGTGTTCTCGGCCCGGTGAATGGTGGCCAGAACATATTCGCCCGTGGCCAGATCGAGCCCTGCCAGGAGGTCATTTTTCTCCTCAGCCAGGGCAGAATAATAGAGTGCTGCGTCGTACATCACGTCGCCCACGAGTTGGATCCTGTGGTGACTGATGCCCTCGGCGCGAAGGTTCTTCACGGCGGTCGGTGTGGGTGCAAAGAGCAGATCCGAACAATGATCCGTGAGCACGCGATTGATCTCCTCCGGCATGCGTCTATTGAAGGATCGTAGACCCGCCTCGACGTGGGCCACTCGCAAATGGAGCTTGGCCGCTGCCAGAGCCCCTGCCAGCGTAGAGTTGGTATCTCCAAAAACCAGTGTCCAGTCCGGTTGAGAGGCCTGCAGAACGCCCTCGACTCTCTCCAGCATGAGAGCAGTCTGCCAGCCCTGGCTTCCCGAGCCCACTCCCAAATGGTGTGCCGGCCCAGGTATGGCTAGCTGATCGAAAAAAATTTCGGACAGCCTCTCGTCGTAGTGCTGGCCGGTATGGATGAGGGTGTTCTCAATCCCCGGCTTTGTTAGCTCCCTGGACAGCGCCGCCGCTTTAATGAACTGTGGCCGTGCTCCTACGATCGAGGCAATGTTCATGGGTGAAGTGATGCCAGAACGGCCTGCAGACCCTTTTCCAGTTCATCCGCCCGCTGGGCATAGGAACAGTGCCGTTGGGCGTATTCTCGCCCGCGCCGTCCCATCTCTTCGCGCTCAGATACGGGTAACCCTCGAATTGTCAGAAGTGCTTCTGCCAGGGCGGTGGGATCTTCAGGGGGGACCACGATTCCGGCGCCGGCCAGGCGGACTGGATTCTCAACTGCATCCCCTGCGAAAACGATGGGTTTTCCGGCTGCCAGATAATCGAAAACCTTGCTGAGGCTCATTCCATGTCGGTAAAGCTGTGTCTTTCTCAGCGTGGCAATCAGGACATCAGCTTTGGCCAGCTCCCGGAAAACCCTGGTCTTGGGTACAGGATCATCGAATACGACGTTGCCCAGTTCCAGTCTTGAAGCTGTTTCGACGAGGCGCTTCTTCTCAGTCCCGGCCCCCAGAAAGCGGAAGACAAACCGGTCTGCGTACCCCCTCTGTGCGAGCATCCGAGCACACTCAAACAGGGAATCGAGGGCGTTGGAAAAGCCCAGGTTGCCAGCATAGACGACCACCAGCCGCTGGGGGCTGTCCCGGAGTCGCCGGGGCGATCCTGCCAGCTCGGGGGTTACTCCATTGGGAATCCAGACCACTTTTCGGGACGGCAGTCCGTTTTGAGAAAAGTAATCCTCGGCACCGCGTAGAAGGGAAACGATCAGCGAAGCCCGGCGCACCAGGTAGGCATTCAGACATCCCAGCAACCAGATTATGGGATTCCAGGAACGGTAGCCTCCCAATTCCTGGAGCGTCAGGGGCCAGAGATCGCGGACCTCATAGACAAACGGGACCGACAGTTTGTGCGCACAGCGCTGGGCCAGCAATGCCCCGAACGGGGAAGGCGTAGAGCCAATGATCAGGTCGGGTCGGAACCAACCCGAGGCGGGGAGCAGCCTCCTGCCTTTCCAGGCGAAAATGAGCCAGTTGATGAATCTCGCCGCCCGTTTTTCACCCCGCAGGGGAGTGGGAATCCAGAAATAGGGGACACCTTCCACTTCTTCCTGTGAGCCCCGCTTACCCACCGCGATGACGGGCTTTTCGAAAGTCAGGTGGTGGCTGGAGGCACCGACCAGCAGGACCTGGTTGCCGCGCTCGATCAACTCGCGGGCCAGGTGATGATGGCGGGTGTTTCCAGCCCGCGTGGGGGGGGCCATGTAGTAATTGACAATCCAGATTCGCATGGTTCGTATGGTCGTGGAGCCGGTCTGGCGTTTACATCTAGCCGGTCTGTCACGACGGGAAAAAAGGGGACAGTCTACTTTTTTTCGTCTTCTCTATTTCGGGCCTCTGAGCCTTGCACACCGGAAAGAAAGTAGACTGTTTGAATGCATAAGTGACGAGAGTTGACAGAGTAGAGATGGAGAATCCTCCCATAACCAAAAACAAGCGAGCACGAGCTCGGCAAGCAAGGAGGATTCTCCAATGGCAGAAACATACTACGTGGGTCTGGACATCCACAAGAAGGTGGTGAGCTACTGTGTCAAGCGGGCCTGTGGCGAGGTGGTTGATGAGGGAGTGATCGCAGCCCGTCGTAAGGATCTTGTCAGATGGGCGGAACAGCTGGAGGGAAGGTGGATTGGAGCGATGGAGGCGACCCTGTTCACGGGATGGATCTACGACACTCTGAAGCCTTTTGCTGAAGAGCTGAAGGTGGCCCATCCGGCCATGCTCAAAGCCATCGCGGTGGGGAAGAACAAGAGCGATCGACTGGACGCGCGCAAGATCGCCGATTTGACCCAAACTCAATCTTCTGTGACGGCCCTTCGGGGCCCGATACAGCTCATGGATGTCTGGTCATGCTTGCCATTGACCACTACGATTGAAAAGTCTCGAGGCACTCTGTTCATAATTCAGCGGTGCTCTCCACAGCACCGAGGGGGGATCCTTGTCTCACTTGACAATTACTTATCATGGATGTCCCCTTTCTTTCCCTATTTCCTTGTGCTCAGCAACTCCCGGTAGAGCCCCGTTAGAGCCTGGGCCTCGGAAGCCCAGTTATAGCGTTCAGCGACGGCCTGCTGCCCGCAGCGACCCAGGGCTTGCATCTGCTCGGGGTTTTCCAGCAGGAAGTTGATCGCTCGAGCGACTTCCAGGCTGTCCCGGGGATCCACACAGATGCCGGCTCCCGAGCCTTCAACAATCTCACGTAGAGCAGGAAGGTCCGAGGCGATCACAGGCAGACCCGCCGCCATGTACTCAAAGACTTTCGTGGGCATCGCTTCTAAATGATTGGGTGCGGGCTGGAAAAGGCAAAGCCCGATTGCCGAAGAGTGCAGGAGGTCGAGCACACCGGGACGATCCAGAACTCCCAGTTCGTCGACCTGATTCCAGCCGGCCGTGGCCATGCATTCCCGACGGCCGGCCTCAGATTGAAAACGGCCGGCCAGGGCCAGCCTGGCGGAAGTGCCCGATATGGCTTTGACCATCTCAACCGCACCGCGAATTGGGGAGAGGAGGCCGGCGTAGCAGACCTGGTTTCGGTTTCGCTTGGGCCTGGCAGCTGTCCCCTGAGCAATTTGTCTTCCAGGTGGATGATCAGGGTTTCAGATTTTGCCCAGTGGCGCTGTTACCCCGGAAACGGAATCAGTCCGTGGATTTTGCCTTCCGGCGTTGGCTAGCAGAGCACGGCAATCCAGACGCCAGCTACCAGGTGCTGGAAGTGGTCTCCTCCCGGATAAGCGTCTTTGTCCGTGAGATCAAGGATCTGGCAGCAGTTCCGTCAGATTTTGTGAAGGGGGCGAATGAGAATCAAAAGTGATCGAAAAGCACAGAGGAGCGTTGGGGGCAGGGGAGGCATGATCAGGAGGCTGCTCGACCGCCTGGGAATGTGGGCTCACATCCAGAACACCCAGGCCGAGCCGACCCCGTACAAGTACCAGAACCTTGAGGAGGATCTGAAAAGGATTCAGGAACGCCTTCGCCGGAGGCAGGAGGCGGGCCCGGATCGGTAGACCCGGAAACGTGGTTTCGATGGAAGAGAAAAAAGGAAGGGCCTGATGGCTATGGTGGCCATCAGGCCCGAAAAATAAGCAAAAAAGAGTATAGCCCATGAGTACCGAAGTTGTAAAGCATGAGTCGAAGCCGGTGACACTGGCTCCCCCCTCCCAGGTGGAGCTGGGAACGCTGCAGGCCAATGATGCAAAGGCCCTGGTGCACACCGCAACACGGATTGCAAACGAACTGGCCCAGGTGATCGACGACCGGAAGTTATTCAACAACATTAAGGGCGGCAAGTACGTCCGGTGCGAAGGCTGGACGACGCTGGCGGTCATGTTGGGAGTGATCCCTCGGGAAGTCTCCAACGTCGAGCACGAGGATGGCAGCTTCGAGGCGGTGGTGGAGTTAATCCGTTTGAAAGACGGAGCGTCCATCGGTCAGGCTTCGGCCCTTTGCGGGATGGATGAAGCCACCTGGAAGAATCGTCCCAAGTACGCCCGGCGATCCATGGCGGCGACCCGGGCGACGGGGAAAGCCTGTCGTTTGGCCTTCTCCTGGATCATGGCTCTAGCGGGTTATGAAGCCACTCCGGAGGAGGAGATGGATCGCTCAGAACATAGCGTTCGGTCGGACCCGGCTCTCCAGCAAGAATCCAGAAAGCAGCAGCAAGAACATCAGGACGGAGTGATCACCGAGAAGCAACGGAGGCGGCTGTATGCCATCTGGAAGAAAGCTGGATGGCCAGATGACTCGGTTCAGAAGTTCATCGAGTCGCATTGGGACTATCAGAGCACGAAAGACATCCAGCGCCATCACTACGACCTCATCTGCCGCTGCATTGAGGACGATCGAGCCCCCACCAAGGAAGAATTAGAGGAGACACAGGCGGTAGGGTGCATGACGGTCGCTACGGAGAAGATTAGCCGGGTTAAAGCCCACACGCGATATTTAACCAAGAGAGGCCATCGGGTGCCTGGGGTTACGACAATCCTGGGAGCTATCAACAAGCCTGCCCTTGTCCCCTGGGCAAACAAGCTGGGTCTCCAGGGAATCGACACCAGAAAATATGTAGGCCGTTTGGCCAGCGTGGGAACTGATTGGCGACAGGTAGAATTCCCCGCGACGACAAATAGAATTCCCCGCTTTTTCAGGGCTGATCCTGACCATGAAGGCATGGTTAAGGATCAGCAAGTGCGGAGGTTAGTGAAGTTGCGAAAGAACGAGAAGACGCTAACGATGGTGGCGGCGAGAGCGGGGCTGTCGCGAAAGACGGCTCGGAAGTACCTGAAGTCGGGAAAGCTGCCGAGCCAGTGTCAGCCGGAGCGGTATTGGAGAACTCGATCGGATCCGTTCGAGTCGGTATGGCCGGAAGTGGAAGAGATCCTGAAGCGATCGCCGACGGTGGAGGCGACAGCGGTGTTCGAGTATTTGTGCCGTCAGCAGGAAGGGGCCTTCCAGCAAGGCCAGTTGAGAACACTGCAGCGGAGGATCAAGCAGTGGAAGGTAGAACACGGAGAAGCGAAGGAGGTGATGTTCCCGCAGAAGTATAGGCCGGGACATCAAGCACAATCGGACTTTACCTTTATGGGGCGTCTGGGAGTGACGATCCAGGGTCAGCCGTTTCCCCATCTGCTGTACCACTTTGTGTTGGCCTACTCGAACTGGGAAGCGACCACGCTGTGTTTCAGTGAGTCGTTTGAGAGCCTCAGCCTGGGGCTTCAGAACGCGTTGTGGGAGTTGGGGGCGCTGCCCGAGGAACACCGAACAGACCGGCTCTCGGCGGCAGTCAACAACCTGAAGCGGGAAGAGTTCACCGAGCGCTATCAAGGGTTGCTGAACCACTTCGGGATGCGCTCGAGTCGCACCCAGGCAGGCAAGGCACACGAGAACGGGGATGTGGAACAGGCCCATCACCGCTTGAAACGGGCCATCGAGCAGGAACTGCTGCTGCGGTGCAGCCGTGATTTTTCCAGCCGGGAAGAGTACGAGGGCTTTGTAGCGGTGATTGTGGCCCGGCGCAATGCGGCCCGACAAAAGCGCCTGGGAGAAGAGCTGGCAGTGATGCGCCCGTTGCCGGCACGCCGTCTGGACGACTTCACCCGGCAGTGGGTGAGAGTCTCCCCCAGCAGTACGATCCGGGTTCTCCACAACACCTATTCGGTGGACAGCCGGTTGATCGGCGAGCGAGTGCAAGTGCGGGTGTGGGCGGATCAGCTGGAGGTCTACTACGGGGGTCAGCGGCAAGCACGGATGCCGCGCTTGCGTGGAGAAGGCAAGCATCGCATTGACTACCGGCACGTGATCCATTCCCTGGTGCGCAAACCAGGGGCGTTCATTCGCTATCGCTGGCGCGAGGATCTGTTTCCGGGGATCTTGTTTCGAGTCGCCTACGACGAGCTGCGCCAGGATTGTCCGGCCACGGCGGATCGCCAATATCTGAAGATCCTCGAGTTGGCTGCCCAGGAAGGAGAGCAGCGGGTGCGAGAAGCGCTTCAGGGGCTGATTGAGAGGGGACAAAGAATCCGTTTCGAAGCAGTACGAGAATGCCTCGTCGATCCAGTCGTGGAACCCTGGG
This sequence comes from Acidobacteriota bacterium, assembly GCA_965248635.1. Taxonomy (GTDB): domain Bacteria; phylum Acidobacteriota; class UBA6911; order RPQK01; family CBDAPI01; genus CBDAPI01. The sequence goes on from OZ252114.1 coordinate 4,978,888, forward strand.
AAGTGGCGGTGGAGAAGATGGACGTGGGCGTCTATGACACGCTTCTGGAAAGCTTGGAGGTGAGGTCATGAGCACAGGCAGCTTGACCCGGCTTCGCGAGTGCCTTATCCAGCTCCATCTACCGGCCTTTCGGGAGCACTATGCCGCCCAGGCGGCACTGGCCACGAAGGAAAGTCTTTCCTATCCCCGGTTTCTCTTGTCGTTATCTGAGATCGAAGTGGCGGAGCGGCACGAGCGCAAAATCCAGCGCTTGCGCCGAATCTCGAAGCTTCCCTGGGAGAAAACGCTGACGGCGTTGGACCGCTCGCGCTTGCCCCAAAGCGTGGATCGCCAACTGACGGCGCTGCTGGAAGGTACTTTTTTGGATCGTGCCGAGAACGTTTTGGCTTTCGGCAACCCTGGAAGTGGCAAGACCCATCTGGTCTGTGCTCTCGGCCAGGAGTTGGTTCTGCTGGGGCGCCGGGTTTTGTTCTCTACCTGCGCCCTGCTGGTACAGCGATTACTGCGGGCCAAAATCGATCTGACCCTGGAGAAGGAGTTCAAGAAACTGGATCGCTTCGAGGCTCTCATAATCGACGACATAGGATACGTTCAGCAAAGCCGGGAGGAAATGGAGGTTCTTTTCACACTGCTGGCCCATCGCTACGAACGCCGCAGCATCTTGCTGACTAGCAACCTGATCTTCTCGGACTGGGAGAGGATCTTCAAGGACCCCATGACGACGGCTGCGGCCATCGACCGAGTGGTGCACCACAGTGTGATTCTAGAACTCAACGTCTCGAGCTACCGGATGGAGAGCGCCAAGAAGAAACAGCAGGGAACCACAAAATGAGGAAACCGCGAGGAGGTCAAATCCGGGCAAATCGGCTGATTGGGCCCCGGGAAGTGCTTGGTGGAAGCGATAGACGAGTGTCCGCGAAGAGGACAGGTCGTACAGCGCCCTACAGAGGCCACTCAGGACCCTTGTGGATCTGGTCCACTCCCCTCGACGCCGGCGCGAGCGAGCGGGAGCTCCGTTCGGGCTACGCCCTCACTCCGTCCCCCTCGCATTCTAAGAACATCTCTCTTTTTTACAGAACGGAGGACCCGGAAAGAGTCGTCTTAGAGGACGGCTACAGCTCTTTTTTATCAATCCCTTGTGTGGGGATTTCCAATTGTCGCTGCGGGAATTCTATTCGTCGTTGATCAACGGCTCCACCCAATTGGGTTTTTCTTGGCATTTCTCCCACCTTGTAATCGTTTTTCTTATTGCCACACGTGGAGTTCCCTGGGCCGCGCCGTTGAGTTCTTGGCATGAGTACATCTGCAGGGGAAAAGAGGGGACAGTCTACTCTGCCCCCTCTTTTCTCCTCTGTTCCAAGCCGGGAGGCTGGGAACTACCAACCGAGTGAACTCGATCCGGGTCGAATGGACGATGCCAGAATGGGAAATCGTCATTCGATGACGGAAGATAAGGGCTGGGCCTTTCATAGGGCAGCCGAGTCAGCTGGACTGGGATGCCGGCGCCTGCGGGAATGCCGGGAGTCGTAATCGGGTTGGGGCAGTTCAACGTCTGAAAGGGTGTGGGTCCATCCGGGTCGCATGGCACCACTTCTATATCCGCAAAACCGGTGAGATGATCAAAGTCATTGCCCTGAAACTGGAGAGTTAAATGGACCTTTGTAATGTTCAACAGTACCCCCGCCAGATCTGCCTCCATAAACAGGTTGGTGGTTTCGAACGTGCGCGGCGCCACTCTTTCCCACGAACCGTACATCGGAGAGTGAAGAGTGGAAATGGGAGGCCCGCCAAAATCGCCTCCATCCGACATGTTGAGAGTCCCGTACCGATGGAAGGAGGCCAGTGTGGGAAGGGTTCCGCCGGGAAGGCCAAAGGGAGTTGTGTCGAGCTCCAGATACCAGGTGCTCGAGAAGAGAGCGGCTCTGGCCCGGCCCGTCTTAGCGAGACTCGGAACAGCTGCCAATAGAATGGCAGCCACGGTGGCGGCTGTCGCAATTGAAATAATCTTACGCATTGGTTGTTCCTCCTGTTTCGTGTTGCGTCTGTGTCACCAGGTTGTTCTTGATGGCATCCTACTTTGGGGAGCGCGCGGCGGTCTTTGAAAAAGTCGGAATTTTTTCGGAATGTTTTCGGTAAACTGGTGGGGCGCTTCATAAACCTTGACCCCCGGAGCAGAACCAAGACGAGCTGTACTGGTCGATTGCATGAACCGTCAAACGAAGCCTGTCTACCAATTTGGTGAATTCCACCTGGACACCAACAGGTTCGTACTGCTGAGAAGGGGCCAACCGGTTCCACTCACACCCAAGCTGTTTGACGTTCTGCTGGTTCTCGTCGAAAGTAGCGGCAATCTGGTTTTGAAAGAGGAGCTTTTGGAAAGGGTATGGAAGGACAGCTTTGTTGAAGAAGGGAACCTGAATCGACACATCTCCAGCCTGCGCAAGGCCCTGAGAGAAAGTTCGGTCAAGCCCAGATTTATCGAGACTGTTCCCAGGCGAGGCTTCCGTTTCAAGGCGGCGGTAACGACTGTCGGTGGCGGATCCGGGGAGGAAGGCAGACCTTCTCGATCTCCGAAGCTGTGGGCTCTGGCGGTCCTGGCGTCGGCACTGACCGTGGCAGCTCTGGTCTACTGGTTGGGAATTCGGGATGTCCCGACTTCCGCTAACGTCAAATCTCTGGCAGTGCTCCCGCTGGACAACTTCTCGGGCGATCCGGGGCAGGAGTACTTTAGCGAAGGGATGACGGAGGCCCTGATCAGCAACCTGGGTATGATTGCCAGTCTGAGGGTGATCTCTAGAACTTCGGTCATGCAATACAAGGACACACAGAGACCGCTTCCGGAGATTGCTCGCGAGTTAAACGTGGATGCGATCGTGGAAGGATCATCACTCCTGGTGGGAGACCAGGTCAGGGTCACGGTCCAGTTGATCGAGGCGGCGACCGACCATCACCTGTGGTCCGAAAGTTACGACGGGGACCTGCGTGACGTTCTTACCCTGCAACGTGAGGTGGCCAGTGCAATCGCCCGCGGGATAGAAGTCAGACTAAGCCCACGTGAGCAGCGGCGTCTGGCCAGCGCACAACCGGTCAACCCGGAGGCCCACCTGGCCTACCTCAAGGGCCGGTACCATTGGAACAGGAGGACGCTGGAAGAGGCCTTTGAGTACTTCAATCAGGCAGTCAACATCGACCCTGAAGACCCCCTGGCTCACAGTGGCCTGGCTGACTGCTATCACAAGCTTGGAGTGAACCATTTGGTTCCGCCGTCAGAGGCCTTCCCAAGGGCCAAAGCTGCAGCCATGAGGGCGCTGGAGATCGACGACCAGCTCAGTGAGGCCTACACCCCGCTGGGGTTCATGCTCACCAATTACGACTGGAATTGGCCCGAGGCAGAAAGGGTGTTTTCCAGAGCCATCGAGCTGAATCCAAGTTATCCAGGGGCGCATGAGGGGTACGCCTGGCTCTTGACCGTCTTGGGACGAACGGATGAGGCGGTTGCAGAGGCCGAGCGAGCGCTCGACCTGAACCCGTACTCCTATGCCCAGCAAGGGCAGCTCGGGCAGACCCTCTACTGGGACCGCCGCTACGATCGAGCCATAGAACAATTGCAGATCGTATTGAGCCGGGTCGCTGAGGACGTGATTCCGTCTCCAGTCATCGGCCTTCTCGCCATGGCCTATCTGCAGAAAGGGCTGGTTGACGAAGCCATTTCAGAGATTCAGACGGGAAGAACTCGCTTGAGAGACAGCCCGGACTTGCTGGCTTTTCTTGGATACGCCTATGCCGTAGCAGGGAGAAGGGTAGAGGCGGCCGAGGTCATCGAGGAGTTGAAAGGGGGCGAGGGACTCAGTGAGAATTATGCGCTGCCATTTTATCTGGCACTCATCTATGCTGGCCTCAGGGAGGCGGATCTGGCGATGGAATGGCTCGAGAAGGGATACCGAAATCGAGTCGTGGTGTTCATTCGCATGGAGCCGGCGTTTGACCCCATTCGATCAGATCCGCGATTTCAAGATTTGCTCGCCAAGATGAATCTGAATGACTGAACCGGCCTCACTCGTGAGTTGCGCTGCCCCAGTAGTTGAGGCTAGCCGGGCGCCATCCCGGAAGGTAGAGGGTGCTCGCAGAAGATGAGTTCACCTCTCGGCTTGAGCACCCGGGCCATCTGCCCTAAAGCTGGCTCGGTATCGCGAATGGTGCACAGTGTGTCTGTCATGAGAACCGTATCGACGCACTAGTCGACATTCCCCCCGATCGCCATGAGGTGGGAAAAGGTTCGCAGGTACATCACGCCGTCGGCGATGGCCGGTGTGCTGTGGCTCGGTTCTTCCAAATCGACTCGTCCCAGGAGTTGATACTGCGGAGCAGCGGCCAGTACGACCATTTCGCCCGCGCGCGATGTGAAAAAGATCCGGTTGCCGGCGCGCACCGCCGAGCCGAAGAAGTTGCCTCCGATCCGCTCGGGCCAGACCCGCTGGCCGGTCTCAATATTAATGCAGCTTGCCACACCTCCGTCGCTGATCAGAAACAGCCACTTCCCGTGAGTCACCGGAGTCGGAGCGTAGGGTAGCGAACCTTCAATCTCGTACACCACCCGCGCATCTCTGTTGCTGCCCGGGTCTGGAGGTCTTATGGCAACCATGCGCTGGCCGCCGCGGCTGCGCCCACACTGTGCAAAGACCAGCCCACCTGCCGCGACTGGCGAACCGACGACACGAAGGTTCCCGAACACATTGGCCACCTCCCAGTTGAGCCTGCCCGTGTGCGGATCGAAGCTGCTCACCCCGTGGCTGGTGCTGGTAAGGATTAACTGGGCGGGTCCATTCTCGTGTCGATAGATGATGGGTGTCGAATAAGCCGACTTGGTAGTTCGGCGCGCAACTACCCATCTTGTCTGGCCGGTCCGGCTATCCAGGGCGACAGTCGAGCTGGGTCCGCTCTGGTCGTTGGCCAGGATCACCATGTCTTCAAAACGGATTGGGGAGGCGCCAAAACCATGGTCTCCCTGGAAGGCCCCCAGCTCTCGCCGCCACACCTCTTTACCCCTTTCCCGGTCCAGGGCCACGACGATGTATCCCTCCGGCGACGCCCAGGCTGCGTAGATGCGCTCCGCGTCAACCGTCGGGGTGGCCGGTATCGTAAGAGCTGGACCTCCCCAGGTCGGAAAGGGCAGACGGAAACCGAACTTCCCAGAGCAAGCTGCCGTCAACCGATCTTAGCGCCCTGGCAATCTTCGTGGCGTCCTCCTGAATCGCCGACATTACAAATACCTGTTTGCCTGAAACCACGGGCGAGGACTGGCCTTTACCCGGCACTCCGACGCGCCACTTGTAGTCCTGTTTGGTCCAGACCGCGGGAATGGTTGTCGCGTCGCTCTGGCCGGCGCCATCAGGCCCCCGGAAACGAGGCCATTCTTCACCGGCAATACGTCCGAACAAGCACAAAGACATTCCCAGCAGGATTATTTGATCGCGATACAACTCCACCGAGCGGCCTCCTCTTCGCCAAAGTTCGATGTCCTTTTCCGGCCCATATGTTGCGGATTACACTTTCCTTGCATCTTGCCCGTGGATCAGACACTTCGTCAATCTCAGATGCAGATTTGACCCGCGGGCGATTGACTACCGGGCATCTCGTCATCGCTCGACCTTGACGTGTTTGTTAGTGATACTATGCTAAGATATCAATCGATGATATTGACTTGGGTGGACGCGTAAGGAGTGAACCAATGACCCGAATGACCGTTTCGATCGACGATGGCTTACTGGCCAACGCCCAGGAAGCTCTGGGCGCCAGGACAAAAATCGAGACGATCCGAATGGCACTGAAGGAGGCCGTCCGCCAGCGGCGACTGAAGCAGGCTCTGGAGAATCGCAATCGAATCGAGTTGTCTATGGACGCGAACCAATTGGAGCGACTTCGACAAGAGGGATGATCGTTGTCGACAGTTCTGCTTTCATCGAGTACTATCGCCCCAGAGGAACCCGGAAGCTTCTTCCGCCGTTGCGGAAGCGATTTCAGAAGACCGGGTCGCAGTCAACGGGGTGATCCAGGTCGAAATCTGCGGTTATGCGGCCTCTGAGGCCACCCGAGATCGGCTCGTCTCGGATTTCAAGGCGTTCCACTGGCTGGATTTGAGTCGAGCCGACTTTGCTCTGGCTCAAGACCTGGGCTTTCAGCTCCGCCAAAATGGCGTGACGATTCCAGCAACCGACTTGATTATTGCAGCGTCCGCCATGAACTCCGATGCAACCCTCTACCACCGCGATAGACATTTCGATCTAATCGCCGGCCAGGCTCCACTGTCGGTCCGTGGCTTGTGTAACAGCTGACGGATCTTCCCTCCCTCACGGTCAGGCTTGCAAGCAGAACTACCTCTCAATTTCCTGGGGCGACCAACCATTGCTCGGTAGTCAACATGGGCCGCCGGAGGCGGAAAATCAAAAAAAAGCTTGACACTCTATCTTAGGAGTTGTATATACACCATATATGGATACGATGATTTCTCCAACTGAAGCGTCTCACCTGAATCAGGCCTGTGTTGCTGATAAGTTGAGGTTGTTGAATCGCATCATTACCAAGATTTATGACGAGGCTCTCAGACCGGCCGGGCTGACCACCAGCCAGATGAACATTCTGGTGGTCGTTGCCAAGTATGGAGAGGCCACACCCTTGCAGGTGGGGAGTTGGCTCCATCTGGAGAAATCAACCTTGAGCCGCAACCTCCGCCGCTTACAGCGAAATGGATGGCTGACCGTGCTGCAGTCCGATAAGGGGCGCACTCACACCTTGAAACTCACGTCCAGTGGGAATCGTGCCCTGGGCCAGGGACTGCCTCTCTGGCAATCGGCCCAGAAGGAAGCTGCGGCCATCCTGGGGAACTCAGGAATTCGGGAGCTGATGCGCATTGCAGGAACGGTTCGATCAACAGCGGGTTGAGAGAGCCTCTTTTTATTGATTTTAGTTGTATATACAACTCACTACCGTAAGGGAGAAGAAAATGAAAGCAGCAATGATTCGAAGATTTGGTGATGTGGATGTCCTGAAGTATGGAAACCTGAAAACGCCCAGCCCCAGGCCGGGGCACATCCTGATTAAGGTGCTGGCCGCCGGCATCAACCGATTCGATCACTACATCCGAGAAGGATCCGTGGTTCCCGAGCTTCCCTTTCCCCACATCCTGGGTGCTGATGCAGCCGGTGAGGTGGCTCAACTCGGCGCAGGGGTCAACGGCTTCGGGATTGGCGAGCGCGTGATCCCAACCCCTGGCTTTCCGCAGAAAAGAAAGGAGTATCACATTCGTCCGGCAGCCACGGCACCGAGCTTCACCCTCCCCGGTCTGGGAATCCCAGGCGCCTACGCCCAGTACATTGAGATCCCTGCGGAGTGGGTGGTCAAGGCTGAAACTGGATTGACACCCGAGGAAGCAGCCACACTCCCGATGCCGCTGGCCACAGGGGTTCGCGCCGTCAAAACGGTGGGAGGCGTTCATTCGGGAGACAAGGTGTTGGTCCAGGCCGGCGCATCGGGCTCGGGCAGCATGCAGGTCCAGATAGCCAAGGCTCTGGGAGCCGAAGTCGCCACGACGGTCCGCAGCGATGCCAAGGGAGAATTTGCCCGAACCAATGGAGCAGATCTGGTCATCAACACTCGCAACGAGGATTTCGTCGACCGTGTCAGGGAATGGACCGGGGGTCAGGGTGCCGACGTGGTGATCGACAACCTGGGAGGCTCAATTCTGTCCCAGAGTATCGAAGCCGTGAGACCGCTCGGTGTCGTCGTCGCCTTCGGATTTACGGCTGGCACGCAGGTGACCTTTGACATTCGGAACTTCTTCTTTAGCTAGAAGCAGCTTCGTGGTTCGATGGCCGCGGATATTGAGGATTTGAAATGGGGGCTGGAGCAAGTCCGGACCGGACGCATCAAGCCGTCTCTCGACCGAGCCTTGCCTCTGAGGGAGGCAGCGGAAGCACACCGGCTCATATCCTACAATGAGGTTGCAGGAAACCTGGTCCTACTCCCCTGGGCGGCATAAGGATGCGGCTTCGCGAGCAGGAGGGACACCAACAGAGGGGTATGGATCAACCGAGAAACGACCCTTGCAACTTCGGATAGACAAGCCTTCCACCTTTGATCCTTGCCAATCGGGCCAGGCGGTGCTCTTTCAGACCCTCTGTGAGGATATGATGGACTGAAATCTCTCTCAGGCCCACAAGAGCGTCGGCGATCAATTGACGGTGACACCTCTGGGGCACAGCTTCCGCACACATCATGCTGGTCTTAGCTTCAGAAGCAATCTCGATCATGGCATCCAGAGCCTGCTGAAACTCGTCCGTAAGCATGTGGTCGGCATAAGCCCGAAAGCCGGGGCTCTTCCATCCCTGATTGGGTGAATCCTTCAGGTCTGATTTTCGATAGCCTCCCAGGGCCTTCAGGTGGTAGTAGGGAATATCCATCCCTTGCAATGCGCTGATGAGATTAGGCTGGCTGAAGTGTGGGAATTTCTTTGAAGTGGGGAAGGATCGAACGTCTACGAGTCGCTCAATCCGATGTTCGTGAAGCAAACGAGCGAACTCCTCGAAGCTGCGGGAGGAATGACCAATGGTGAAGATCTGCACGTGCTTCAATTATAGGAATATCCAGAGCACCAGGGCCAATTCTCACCGGAACTAAACATGCGAAAGTTTAGTATGTCGCCAGCCTCCTCAGGAACCCTTGAGCCCTTCGAGATGGTTTGCTAATTTCGCTTCAACCTGAAACGGCGAGTTCATTCGCCATGCTGATCGGAGGACTGCAGTGGACGACAAATCGATGGGGCGTCTTATGAATCTGGTTGGCCTGCTCATCCTGGTCAGTAGCACGCTTTGGGCGCATGGAGAGAGCTCGGAGACAACCGAAGACTGGGCGGCTCTGGTCGGCAGCCAGTACCGCATTCACTCCAACATCACCTACAAGGTCGCCAACGCCTACGAGGCCAAGTTGGACGTCTACGCCCCCCGCAATGCCGAAGCAACGCGGCCTGCGGTGATCTACATTCACGGCGGCGGTTGGACGGGCGGGACGAAGGAAGCCGTTGCCCTGCGGCTGATGCCCTTTCTACAGATGGGTCTGGCGGTGGTGAACGTGGAATACCGTCTGGCCCGTGTCTCGCTTGCCCCTGCAGCAGTACAGGACTGCCGCTGCGCCCTGCAGTGGGTGATTCGCAACGCCGAGACATACAATTTCGACACCTCTCGGCTGGTGGTCACAGGTACCTCGGCCGGCGGACATTTGTCACTGATGACCGGGATCCTGGATCCCTCAGCCGGGCTCGATGATGAGTGCCCCGGCGACGAGAAGCTGGAAGTTGCGGCTATCGTGAACTTTTTCGGCATCACCGACGTGGCCGATCTGCTCGAGGGGCCCCATCGCCAGCGCTACGCCGTTGCCTGGCTGGGAGGGATGGAGAACCGCGAAGCGGTGGCCCGCCGGGTCTCTCCGCTGACCTACGCGCGCGAGGGACTGCCGCCGATTCTCACGATCCACGGCGATGCCGATACCATCGTGCCCTATGTGCACGCGACTCGAATGCACAAAGAACTCGACAAGAATCATGTGGCGAACCAGCTGCTGACGATCCCCGGCGGCAGGCACGGCGGCTTTAGCAACGAGCAGACTCTGGAAATCAACCGGACGATCCGTGCTTTTCTCACGAAGCACGGCATTCTCTGAGCCCATACACAGGGCCTTCGGGAACCCGGCCTGCCGAAGCGCTGGTACAGGGAGGGCGAGGTAGCTGAAGCGCCCTTGCGAGGTTACGGTGACGTCTCTGTTGCAGTTTGCAGGGGCGGTAAAGCACCGCACCTTGCCAGTGCCAGCAGCGGATAGCAGGTCCCGCTGTAGGTGATGAAGTGCCACTTGTCTGTGTTGAGGGAGCGGGTCCACGAGCGGCCGGATTGGCGCTGATGAGTGAGCAACCACTGGACGGCCCGTTGAATCCGGGGATCGCGGGCGGGGACTCCGGCGTCGCGCAAGACGATTACCGCCAGTCCCGTCTGATGCCCGTCGCTGGCGGGGTTCTGGAATTCCGACTCGTCCCGCAGCTTTTCCGCCCGGCTACCGTCGCCCCATGCTTCGGGCGTGGCAAAGGTACGCATCGACCAGCCGCCGTCCGGGCGCTGATGCTTCCAGATCGTTTCTATCAGCTCCTGTTTCCGTTTCTCATCAACCAATCCGGGCATGCGGGTCGCCGTCCACAGCAGCAGCAGCCGGGCATAGTCGTGCGGCGGTCGGGTCTCTTTTAGATAGGCCTTCATCTTTTCGACGGCTGCCAGCAGGGTCTTGTCCTGCAGATTGTCCAGCCAGCCGGGAGCCACTGCAGCGGCTCTGGCCGCCACGGTGGCGCCGTGATAGGCACTGGATTCAAAGGGAGGCCAGCAATGGTCGTTGGACCAGCTTCCATCTCTTGACTGCAACTCGAACATCAAGCGCAAAGCCGCATCAGTTTCCCCAGAAAGTCGGTTCGCCACATGCTCATCCCATTTCGCCAGCTCGCCGGCAATGTAAGCCATCTGGGTGGGACCAATTCCGGAGCGCAGTGCGTGCGGTTGAGATTCGTTCAGACGCCTCACTTCGTTGAACTGCTCGACAAAGAAGTCTCGCATTTCCACAGGAGGCTTTCCCACATACGGCGTGAGAGCCGGGCGGATCATCATGTAGGTCCCGGTGGTGTGGCAGCTCACGCATTTTCTGTGCTTCGACCAGGCCAGGGCGCCGCCCTCGACGTAGTCCAGGGCACGTTTCAGCGAAAAGCTGGATTGGGTGGGCTCATGGGCGCTGGCGACGGGTATGTCAATGCTTGCGAAGCGGTACTGATAATCAATGACTTTCTCCTGTGCCGACATCATTCCAGCCGGCACCTGTGCCTGGATCACTGCAACGGAGACGGTCACGGTCGCTGCCAGGCAGGCCCATTCAGTCTGTTGTCGCAGAAACTGCATGTTGACTTGCCATCCTCGTATTGACTTCGAAATTTGAGTTGCTCAATTCTACTCGTGATGAATGATCAAGACCTATCAATACTTCAGATCCGCGCCCACTGACAACCCACGGTCTGCTAGTCGGAGGAACAGTCCCCGCGGCACGATTAATAGGACTTCGGCAAGCCCAGAGAATGCTGGGCCACAAAATTCAGGATCATCTCCCGGCTTACCGGAGCCAGGCGAAACAGCTTGGTCACACCCCATAGGTCTGCCAGCCCGTATTCCGAAGCCAGCCCATTGCCTCCGTGAGTCTGAATGGCCTGATCCAGAGCCCGGGCAGCCGACTCGGCCCCGGCATACTTAGCCATGTTGGCCGCCTCACCGGCTTCCAGGCCCTGATCGTAAAGCCAGGCCGCTTTGGAGGTCATGAGCCGGGCCAGCTCAACCTCGATCTTGGCAACGGCGAGTGGATGAGCCAGCCCCTGGTGGGCTCCAATCGGCCTGTCCCAGACGACGCGGTCACAGGCATACTGCGCAGCCTTGTCCAGTGCGTATAACCCAATTCCGTTGACTACTGCCGCACCCGTTATCCTCTCCGGGTTCAGCCCGCTGAAAACCTGCTGGAAACCGCGCCCGAGTTCCCCCACCAGACTCTCTTCGCCGACGAGCAAGTCATCGAAGAAAAGCGTGAACTGCTTTTCACTGGAGACCATCTCGACGGGAATCGGCGTCGCTTCCAGCCCTTTCACGTCGGTCGGAACGACAAAAAGAGAGAGAGCCTCTCCGGTCCGAGCCACCAGCAACAGGGCAGCAGACTCATCGACACCCGAAATGTAGTACTTCGTCCCCCGGATTCGATAGCCGCCCTCTACCTTCTCGGCCCTGGTAGCGAGCTTGTGGGTGTTGGAGCCAGCATCCGGCTCCGTCATGGCAAAGGCCATCTTGATTTCGCCGGAGGCCATGGCAGGCAACCATTTTCTCTTCTGCTCCTCACTGCCGTGCTCGCCGATAACGGAAGCACAGATGGCCGGAGTGACAATCAGAAAAAGATTCGGGCAACCCTGTCTGGCCAGTTCCTCGCAGACGATGGCGAGTTCCGAAATACCCGCCCCTTCGCCTCCGTACTCCTCAGGAGTGTTGACACCCAGGAATCCGTTTTTGGCCAGATCTTGCCATAGCTCCTCCATCTTGCCCCCGCTCTTGGCCTGCTCGACGTAATACTCGTGGCCATAGCTCGAGCCTATGGATCGTACAGTTTCGCGTACCAAACGGTGCTCGGTTGATTCGTGAACTCCATGGTTTCCTCTCCACTAGTGCGATCGCTCAAAGCATAGCGACTTTGCGACTCTCTAAGGATACGTTCATTTTCGTCGACTTGCAGATAGGAGGGTCCTCCTTGGGATGTCACACAATCCAGGGTTTTCTGGTCCGGGTTCACACTAGCGGAAAGACAGCGGCGCCGATGATGGTCACGATCAGGCCGACCACGCCCATCAACAGGGTCATGGGCGTCAGAGTCTTCAGGCTTTCCTTCTCGGTCATCCGGCTCATTTGGGAGACGACCCAGAAACCACTGTCATTCATCCACCAGACGGGCTTTGATCCACAGCCGATGGCCAGGGCCAGATAGAGGGGATGAAATCCCAGCTGGGTGGATTCGACGATGCCTGCGAAGACTCCCGCGGCCGTAATCATGGCGACGGTGGCGGAACCCTGGGCCGTTCTGATGAGAGTCGTGAGGAGAAAGGCCAGCGGCAGCACAGAGACCTGGTAGGCGGTGGACAGACGCTCAATGGAGGCACCGATCCCAGTCGCCTGAAGTGCACTACCGAAAGCTCCTCCTGCAGACGTAATCAGGATAATCACGCCGGCGCTGGTCAGAGCGGCGCTAACCGCCTGCATCGCTTTTTCACTCGGGGTCGATCTCAGGAGTGTGGCCAGGGCAACGGCGGCACCCAGCATCAAAGCAATGTTCTTGTCGCTCAGCGGCCGGATCAAAGCCACAGCCAGCCCCTGCAGCGAAGCGGCCCCCCCCAGGGTCTCCGGCGAAGACGCTTCCAGGGCCGTGCCGGCCGTGATCAGGAGGACGGGCAGGAAAATCGGACACAACGAGAGCCAGACAGACGGCAAGCGGCTATCCTCCCGCCGGGAAAGGTCTTGGAGCTGCCGAAGGGACTCCTGGGATTCCCGCAGAGGAATTCTCCACCGCCGGCTGGCCCACCAGGCATACCAGAAGCCCACAGCCGAGGTCACCAGGCCCACCACGCAGCCCCCCAGGATCATGATTCCGATGTTCAGGCCAAGTTCGTGGGCAACGAAGAGCGGACCGGGAGTCGGAGGTACCAGAGAATGTGCCATGGTAGCGCCGGCCACGATAGCCAGAACGTAGAAAAGATAGTTCTTGCCGGTACGCAAGTGCATGGCTTTGCCCAGCGGTATCATCAAGTAGAAAACGGTGTCGAAGAACACCGGTATTCCCAGCAGAAAGCCACTTCCCAGAAAACCCAAGGGTGCCTGCTTTTCCCCAAACATCCGGAGCGCGGAACGAACGATGCGGTCGGCTGCCCCGCTCTCGAGCAGGCAGGTCCCAATGATGGAGGCCATGGCAATGATGATGCCGATCTGCCCGCAGGTCCTGCCAAAGCCGTTTGCCACCCGCTCTCCCACGGAGCGCTCCGACCACTGCCGGGCCTCGGCTTCATCCATGCCTTTTTCGAGAGCCAGCTGTTCGATTGCTGCCGTAGGGGTAAGGGCGCTGACGACCAGCGCTCCCAGAAGCAAGGCCAGGAAGGCGTGCATCCGCAACAGCAACACGCCGCCCATGACCACCAGCATTCCAATCAGCAGAATCCAGACCGGGTTCACGTCTGCCTAATCTCTCCCCGAGGGCGGGAAAAGTCAATGACTGCACTAGTTTTCGGCAGGGGATTCAGGTAGAGAAACCAGCCGGGGAGTTGCAGGACGGCTCACGTCCACCACACCCAGCCCCCTGGTCTTCAAGGCGAGCAGCAGTCTGGACCCCTCCAGGGCCACATCCATCACCGGGTCATCGATGGGAAGGCGTCCGACTTCATTCATCTTTTTTTGCGACACGTCGATGACGCGCAGCCCGGCTGACTGATCAGCGACAAAGGCGTGCCCACCCTTGACCACCACTGCCACAGGTGCGTGGAGCTTGCGATAAATGCCCACCGTCTCCGCTTTGGCGGGATCGCTGACGTCGACCTGTCGCAAACCGTTGTCGGGGATTGCGGAAAAGGCCCGATCCCCGCTTACGGCGACATTCCAGGCTGAGCCCTGGCCATAGCTGTTCCGGGTCGCGAATCCGACTTCCCGGATACGGGCCGGGTCCTCGACATCCAGAATCCTCATTCCGGCGTAGGAGGCCGCCACGTAGGCGAGAGAGCCCTGAATATTGACCTTGAGTGCGGCTTCCAGTGTCGGATAACTTCCCAGTTCTCGCGGCTTCTCGGGATCGGAAATATCCAGGACTCGAAGCCCGCCCGTGCGGGCGGCGATGTAGACTCGCTCCCCCGACACCGCGACGCCTTCGGCCAGTGGTAACTCGAACAGACCCACCCGGGTCGGCTTCTCGGGTGCGGAGCAGTCCACGATGCTCAAGCCGGCACCGCGAACCGCCACGTAGGCGTAGGGACCAGCCAGGGCGATATCCCGGACTTCACCTTGAAGCTGCACTCTGCCCAGTTCTCTGGGACGGATCGGTTCGCCTAGACCGAACACGATCAACTCGCCACCCCTGCCCAGAAAAGCCCGGTCTGGGGCAGCCGCAACAGCGTGGCTGAAAGGGTCCACCCGAGGGGGTAGAATCTGGGAGCCTTTCGCTTCGGATTGGAGCGGAGTTGTGGCTGGAGGCGACGTGGAAACGGCCGGGTCGCTGCAATGAAGGAACCCGACCAACAGCACCAGACAGGCTGCCGGGGCTTTCATCTTTTCCCCTCCTTCTCCCGGACCGGCTGGAACTGTACACCGTCGTTCACTTCAACCCTCGGCGCCTGTTTACGAAAGCTCTCCAGACCTTCCGGCGTGGTCCGGGTCTGCCAGACATACAGAGAGGTGAGCGGGGGCATCGCCAGCAGGTGATCAAGCCCCTCGTCACTCACCTGTGTCCCGTAGAGATTCAACGATTCCAGGTACTCGAGGGATTTGAGTCGAGCGATTCCCCGATCGCCAACTTCGGTTTGGGACAGGTTCAGACGAGTCAAGTGTTGCATGGAGGCGATCAATTCCAGGCTTGCATCTCCGATTCCCGTACGGCTCAGGTTCAGCCAGGCAACCTGCCGTGCCAGCGGACGCAGGATCTGGAGTCGCCCATCATCGCAGGCTCTCTCCAGGTTGATCGCGTCGATCTGTACGAACGGCTGGTCTTCCGAGAGCCGGCCCACCTTGAACCCGGCCTTCTGCGCTTCCCGAATCGAATCGGGATCGGCGGGAGGGACATCGATGGCATAGATCCCGGTCAAGGGCTCGTCTCGGTAGCCGAACCGCTGATTCAGGAGGGTGTCGACCGAAGACGGCAGCGTTTCAGCTTCGATCACGCGAAGGTCCTGGGAGGCTCCTTCCTGGATCCACCAGCGCAGGAGTTCAGTCTCCCCGACGCTGAGGGGTGCATGGCCGGCAGGCGGCATGCGGTCCTGGTGCGCCAGGGGTGCGGTCACACGGCGCAGGAGTTCACCTGTATCCGGCTCTCCCGCTTCCAGAATGGTCCCTCGGTTCCCCCCCCGGAGGAGAGCCTCATGGGAATCCACTTCCAGGCCGGCCTGCTGGCGAGTGGGCCCATGACAGGACACGCACCTGGAGTCCAGCAGGGGCTGTACGAGATCCGGGAAGATACGCATCTGGTGTAAGTCTTGCGACTCCTTCTCAAGGTCGAACTCCGGTGCAAATGGGTCTACCAGTCTCCCCAGGGTCGCCGGCAGATAGGCGGACCAGTAGCCGGCGCCGTGGACCATGGTTCCGCCCAGATGGCCCGCGGCCACGAGCGAGATCGTAGTGACTGCGAGGAGCAGGTGGTGAAGAGTCGTCCACGCCCAGGAACCTCCCTGTCTTGTTAGGAGGCGGCGGAGCACGGCGGCTCCGGTGGAGGCCACGGCCACGCCAATCCCCAGGCGTTTGTGCCAGTAGATGAGCTGGGGGGCGAAACCACCCTCCAGAGAGAGAGCGCCGCCGCTAAGAGCCACGGCGATGGCGCTCAGGGCACCCAGATCCCAGATCAGGTCGGCCGAGTTTCCCAGGCTGATCGCCCTGGCGGGTTTACGGGCCAGGAAACGAAAAAGGAGGGCCAGCAGCAGCAGGCCGATCGGGAAATGTACGATCAAAGGGTGCAGGCGACCTGCCAGACGCATCGGGACGGGCAGTGCCTGAGAATCGATCCCGGCCACGAGGGCAAGGGTGACAAGCAGCGCTGCAGAGGCCCCGAGCCACTTCGTACTCCTTCTCATGAATCAGCGCTCAGGCCAGGATCTTGTCGACCAGTTTCCCATGTACATCGGTGAGGCGAAAGTCTCGCCCTTGATGACCATAGGTGCACTGCCTGTGATCGATTTCCATGAGGCGCAGGATCTTCATCTGGCGGATCATAGTGGACTCTCGTTCACAGCAGATTTCTGAAAAATGATACCATGGTACACTAGTCCGAGATCGGGTTGGCAAGCCCTGTAATCCTCGGACCGATTACTACCAGCTTCCATTCAGGTTCGATGAGCCTGATTTGCTCGGTCGCCTCGCCAGCCACGTTCACTTCCGTCGCACATAGACGTAGTACGCCCCGGTGATCGGCTCGCCTTTTTCGTCGTCGAACCAGGTGTGGAGCAGAGTGCGTCCGGCTTCGAGCCTGACTTGAAAGACAGCCGATCGCGCCTCCGCTTCGATGGATTCTGACTCACGGACGCCCCCCACCAGGATCCTCGCTCTTGCAATTGGAAGCGCTGTGCCGGGCCCGTGGCTGGCGGCGGTGAGCTTGACAGCCGCAGCGCCCGCAGCGAGAGGTGTGTCTGCTTCGCGGGGCCAGCGGCGGAGTTCGAACTCGTAGTCGCCTGTCCGGGCCACATCGAGGTGCCAGTAGCCATTCTTGCGAACGCCTCGGCGCACCTGGCCCTGCTGATCCACAAACACGTCCAGCCACTCACAGGCGCTCAGCATCATCGGATTCTCGGCGTCGCTTCCAATCGTGACCGGCTGTGGCTCATTGGCCATCTCCTCGACTTCGGACCACCACGAATCAAGGTGTGAGAGCAGCTGCGCCGCCACCTCCGGGTGCTCTTCAATCACGTTCCGCTCCTGCAGCGGATCGGAGGCGAGATTGTAAAGCTCCCGCCCTTCCAGCAATCGCCACCGTTTCCAGAGTACGGCCCCACCCTCGCGCCGCATGATCGAGGCGGCGGCAGGTGATGGGTAGTCAAGCGCAAAGGGCATGCGACTGTAGTTGATGACCAGCTTCCGCTCCTCGGGAACCAGGGCCTGGCCACGCAGAACAGGCGCCAGACTGATTCCGTCAAATCTCGGAGCAGCAGGCGTGACCAGACCGGCCAGATCAATGAGAGTGGGCAGAAGATCCTGGACCTGCGTCAGGCCTTGGACATCACGGGGCTTACCCAATTCGCCTTGCGGCCAGCGAATGAACAGAGGAACCCGATGCCCCCCTTCCCACAGCTCGGTTTTCCTGCCGCGCATACCGGCGTTGAAATAAAGGGTGCCAAAGGTGCTGCCGTTGTCGGTCAGGAATACCAGGATGGTGTTCTCAGCGAGTCCCGACTCTTCCAGAAAAGCGGCCAGCCTGCCCATGTTGTCGTCGATGTTGAGAATCATTCCCAGATAACCGGCGAACTGTTCTTTCATGGCTGGATTCATCAGGGGCAGGTCGGCTCCGGCAATCGCCTCTCTTGCCTGTTTCAGCTCTTTCTTCGGCGACCAGTGCGGGCCGTGAGGCGCATTGGTCGGGATGTAGGCAAAGAAGGGTTCATCCGCCGAGGCGCGGTCTTTCATCCAGGCCATGGCTTCCTCAAAGAAGACATCGGTGCAGAAGCCCTGGTAGGCCACGCTCTTTCCGTTACGAACATAGGTGTCATCGAAGTAGTCGTTGTTCCAGAAGTCGGGCAGGGAGTGGATGTGCGAGGAGCGAAACCAGAGAGCCTCCTCAAACCCGCGCTCCTGCGGGCGGTAGGGCGTGTTGTCCCCCAGGTGCCACTTGCCGAAGATGCCCGTGCGGTAACCATTGCTACGGAAGAAATTGGCCATGGTGGGCAGATTGGCACGGAGCAGCGTGCGACCGCTGCTGACATTGATGGCACCGTTGCGGGCCGCATCGAGCCCGGTCATTAGCTGGCCCCGGGTGGGTGTGCACATCGGCGCCACATGAAAGTCCTTGAAGCGCACGCTCTCCTGGTGCAGGAGGTCCAGGTGTGGCGTCTTGAGGATCGGATTGCCGTGTGCTGAGAGCTCCGGGTAGCCCTGGTCGTCTGTCATGACGATGATGACGTTGGGCCGTTGGGCTGCGAAAGTCGCGTTCGCTCCCAGGGCGAGGAGCGTAATGAAAAGAAGACAGAGCAAGTGAGAATTCAGCATGTCCCGTCTTCCCGCGCTTTCCACCTCCCGTCCGGCGTTGGAATTCTTCTTCAGACATGCCCGCGGGTCGTAGGGGGTGTGGCCATTCGCCCTCCCGGAGGTTTTGCTTCCGATTGTGCTCAAAGTCAGAGAGACGCTGCAGGGAGTCTCCATAACCGAACCAGAACCCCTGCCATTCGTTGAAGGACCAGAGAAACGCCAGCTCACCGGCCACCAGCAGGGACGAGAACGAAAAACGCGTGTACTCCCGGGTGCGGAAAAAAGCGGTTCCTGCACGCCTACAGCGCAGCAGACCGATGAGAGGAAATGCGAGGCCGTACAGAAACCGTCGCCAGGCGGGCCAACCCCTCGATCGCTGAGCCGCCAGAGACCGTGCGAGCGGGGGATAATCCAGCGTTGCGACCAGCCGCCGGCCTTCCAGGCGAGAAGCGTCGAAATGCCAGCTCACGACCTCCGATTCGCAGAAGAAACGGTGACCCTCGCGGCGAAACTCAGCCATCATCATCGCCTCAGCTACAAAGAAGCCTTCGAGTTCTTCGTCATGAGCCATCAACATCTCGCGCTTGTAGACACTACCGTGTCCTGAGATAAAGGGCATTTCTCCGCCGTCGATCGGATGCATCCACTGCCCGTATGCCACCAGGAGCTGAGCCTGGGCCAGAGTGGTTTGGGGATTGGCCGAGAGGAATGCTCCACCGACACCCGACCAGCCCTCTTCGAGCCGTGCCAGTACCCGTTCACACCACGCCGGTTCCAGAAAGGCGTGGTCTTCGAAAAACCCGACAAATGGCGTTTCCGCCGCCCGGCACCCGATTGCCCTGGCTTCCGCCAGTGTCTTGCCTTTTCCACACTCAACGATTCGCAACGGACCCACATACCGTTCTGTGTCGTGGGGCAGCCCGAACTCCGAGGAATCCTCGCATACCAGCATGATTTCCAGGCAGTCTCGCGCCGTTTGACGGTGCAGCCACGTCAGAGCATCCCGTACCTCGGCAAACGTGTCCAGGGCCGCAACCACTGCCGTCAGTTTTTTTCCCGGACTCATTGTGCGTCTCCAGCCCGAAGGACCTTGACCCGTGACAAGAACACGGTTCTCCCGAGCCCGATCAAGTTCAACCGCGAAGAAACCGATAACGCAGGATCCAGCACAGCCTCTCCAGAGGATAGAGTATCCCCCGGAAGTAGAGGTAGTAAATGGAAAGTGTTCGCTCATACCAACCCGGAGACGGTGCCGGAATCGAGACCTGGTTTTGGGTTTCGCGGTAGGAACTGAATGGCGGAGTCTGCAGTGGAATTCTCCAGGGTTTGAAGGTCCCGGCAAAGTGCAGAATCCAGGGTGATCTGGAGACGATCTGGTGGAGTTCCCTTGACAGGTGCTTGCTGCGAAAGTATCTCCGGCCGGCCAGACTTGCGATCACATTCCAGCGGGGGTCCAGGGCACACCACCGTCCCGCGCAGAGGGCGTTAAAGGCATGTTGCTCGAAGTGAAAGATGCGGTTGGCATTAACTCGGAGGTAATGCATGAGGCGGGCGGCCATCTCTTCCTCGCGCCACGGCTTCATTTCGAGCACTAGGAGACCGTTGTTGAAATAGGGTGTGTCCGGAGACAGCCCGAGGGCCTCGAATTCACCCAGCCCCAGAGGAGAGGACACGCGGGGAATGGCCATGTCCTGCACGGCGGCGATGGGGTTTCCATTCAACTCGATCGTCCATAACTCTGAAATACAGCGGAGGGCCAGCACGTCCGTATCCAGGTACACTACGCGCTCGATTTCCTCCGGGATCACTTCTCCGAGGGCCAGGCGATCATAAGTCTGTCGCTTCACGCCGGCGAAGAGCGGTAAGTCGAGGAAGCGCTCAAGATCGATGGAACACCAGTGAAGCCGCATCCGGGACTTGACGATGGACTCCTCAATTTGCGAGCGCGAACGCGGACTGACCCCGCCCTCTATGATGTAGACATCCAAAGCTGTTGACTGCGTCCAATGCATGGACACGGAACGGAGGGCTACCGCGGCGGGAAGAGCGAAGTCTTCGTCAAAGGCACAGGCGAGGGTATATCGGTTCGATTGAGCCATCTGAACTAGGACACAGAGACGGTATCCTTCCTTCGAATGGCTTCCCGTGCGGCTTCTACCATGCGCAGGCAGCGGAGCCCGTCCCCGGCATGCGGACTGGGTTGCCGGCCCGAGCGCAGCGCATCTGTGAAGTGTTGCAGCGCCCGGACATAAGAGGGATCGCCCCAGGGTGATCGCAGTCGTTGAACAAATCCGGGAAGTTGCAGCAAAGAACCCGCAGCTGCAGGGATAGAATCGAAGTAATTCCAGATTCTCCGCCGTGGTGGGATCATCCCGACTCGGAGGCTGCGAAACCGATCGGCGAGGAGGCAACCCTGTGAGCCAAGAACCTCAACCCGGTTTTCCGGCCCGGCATCGCAGGCCAGGAAGCTCTGCACCATGACACCAGATTTCAGCCTCAAGGTAAGCATCGCTTCACTCAGGCCGCCCGGCTCCGATTCTCTGGCACTGCTGACGGACCGCGCGCCGGTTGTGCCTGTAAAGTCGACAATCAGGGAATCGAACAAATAGGAAATGAGGTCAAAGTGATGCGATCCCAGCTCCCAGAGCACATCGCCTTCCCATTTGGAGCGCCAGTTCCTTGCTTCTTGCTCCCTGGGACCGATGGTGAAGATCGATCGCACCAGGAGCACTTCTCCGGCCCCGCCCTGCCTCAGCTTCTTCCGGAGTTCCTCAAAAACAGGACTGAATCGGAAATTGAATCCCATCATCACCCGGGCTCCTCCAGCCCCAGCTGCATCAGTCAGGCGCTGCCCTTCCGCTTCGTCAAGAGCGAGCGGTTTCTCGAGATAGACTGAAACACCTTGTTCCTGGGCTTTTCCAGTCAGAATGGAATGAGTTGATGGTGGCGAGGCGATGACGACCGCGTCCACGTCTCCCTGCTCCAGCAGAGCTTCCCCTGAAGGATAGGCTTGTGCCTGTCGGGCGGTGCGCAAAGCACGCTCCCGCAGAGCGGCCTCCGGATCTGCGATGGCGGTTACTTTCAGGCCCGGCAGGCGTCGCAGATTGGGAAGGTGGACCGACTCTCCCAGGGAACCACAGCCAATAAGCCCGAACTTCAGATCGTTTCCTTCCTTCATAGAACGAGAAGCCGAAAGTATAGTACTTCCTTTCACAGATACGATAATGTGGGTTCAGTGGTATGAAGATCTTGAGCGCGGGTTTCTTGCTTTGTCTTTTCTTCTCCGGTTCCGTCGAGGCCTGTAACGAAGACGAAAAGCCCCTGCCGGGGATTGATGAGCTCTTGGACAAGGTCCGTGGCAACCTGCACAGCGACCGTTATCTCCTGCGTAACTATACCTACAACGAAACCCAGCAGATCGTAGAACTGGACAAGAAGGCCCGACCCCGGAAGACGGAGACCAAGGTCTTTGAGATCTTTCCATCAACTGCCGAAGAGATCACCTACCGCAGGCTGGTCTCGAAAGACGGAAAGCCGGTGGAAGAGAAAAGGCTTCGCAAGCAAGACCAGGAACATGCCGAGCGCGTCCGCAAGTACGCCAGGAAAGCCCAGAAACGGGGGGTGTCGGTCGAATCGGAACTTGAAGCGAGCGAAGAGGAAGCTCTTCGAAAGGAGAAGAGAGCCCTCGACGAAATGTTTCAGCTCTACGAGTTCATCCTTCGAGGCCGCGAATCCGTCGACGGACATCCGGCTCTCGTTGTCGACTTCACTCGTCGCCCCAAATTCAAGGTGACGATGAAGGAAGTGAAACCGTTGAAAAAGATCAGTGGCCGGGTCTGGATCAGCGAAGACGACTATCAACTGGTCCGCATCGAAGCGGAGACGCTGAAGAGTCTCAAGTTTGGCCTGGGAGTCATCGCCCGGCTCAACAAGGGAGCCCACCTGACCTTCCAGAGACGCAAGGTGAATGATGAGATCTGGTTGCCGGCTGAAGCCTTCTTTGAGGGTACGGGTCGGATCCTCGTCTTCAAGGGCTTCCGATTCCAGGCCAGGAGCGAGTTTTCCAACTACCAGAAATTCTCGGTGGGCAGCAGCGTCAGCTTCGATTCCGAAGATCAGTAAACGGCCGGTAACCTGGATTTCGGCGGTAACTCAGCCCTCGCTTGCGCTCGGGTTCTGATGGGGATGGTAAGGGATCGAGAGAGGTGATTATCACCACCCCTGGCGAGAACCTGCGAGGTTAGACATCGAGCATGTCCCGGATCACGTGTCCATGAACATCCGTGAGTCGGCGCTCGATCCCGTTGTGGTAATAGGTCAGCTTCTTGTGATCGAGCCCCAGGAGGTGCAGCACCGTGGCGTGGAAATCGTGGATCGTTGCGGGGTTCTCCACGACCTTGCTCCCGAACTCGTCGGTGGCCCCGTAACTGACACCGCTGCGCACACCGGCCCCCAGCATCCACACCGTGAAGCCGTCCGGGTTGTGGTCCCGCCCCAGCGTCCCTTCCTGATGGGTGGGCATGCGGCCGAACTCGGTGGTCCACAGGACCAGAGTGTCGTCCAGGAGCCCGCGCCCCCGGAGATCGCGGATCAGCCCGGCAGTGGGCCGGTCCAAAATCGGCAGATGTCTCTCGTAGTCGGCCTGCAGAGTATTGTGGCAGTCCCAGTTCAGAAGCCCCCCCACCGCCGAAGCCCGTGAGCCGCAAAAGAGGGTGACAAATCGGACGCCGCGCTCCAGGAGGCGCCGCGACAGAAGGCAATTGCGGGCATAGGCGGTGATCAGCGGATTCGAATCGTCAACGCCATAGAGTTCGCGGGTTGCCGGCGACTCCGAGGAGAGATCGGAGACTTCCGGCGCCGACAACTGCATTCGTGCGGCCAGCTCATAGGCCGACTGGCGTGCCGAGAGCACCGGGTTTCCGGGATAGCGTTCCGCATGTTGGCGATTCATCAGAGCCAGGAGCTCCCGGGAGTCCAGCTCGGCTGCCTGGGAGATCTCTGGAGGGCGATGCAGATCCCGGATCGGCTCCGCGGAATTGAAGGCTGTGGCCGCGTGCTCGGCCGCAAGAAACCCCGAACTCCAGTTGGCCGGCCCGGCGGTTGGCAGTCCCCGGATGTCCGGGATAGCGACGAAAGTGGGGAGGTTGTCGTTCTCCGACCCGAGCCCGTAGCTCACCCAGGCGCCCGCGCTGGGAAAGCCCTCGGTGACGAAGCCGGTGTTCATCAGGACACAGCCCGGACCATGGGTGTTGGTTTTCGAAGTCATGGAGTGGATAAAGGCCATGTCGTCGACCAGCCCACCCAGGTGGGGCAGAAGATCAGAAATCCACTTGCCCCTCTGGCCCCGGCGAGTGAAGCCCCAGGGGCTCCCCATCAGGTTGCCGTTCTTGCCCTGGAAGGTGAAGATCTTCTCGCCCCCGGGCAGGGGCTCCCCGCTGCGCCTCTGCAACTCGGGCTTGTAGTCGAAAGTGTCCAGGTGGGACACGGCACCCGGGCAGAAGATCTGCAGCACCCGTTTGGCCTTCGGGGTAAAGCGCGGTGGGGCAGCGAGCACTTTCCCGCCCCTTCCGAGCAGGATCGAGAAGGCGATGAAGGCCAGTCCCTCCCCCATTTGTCCGAGAAATCCGCGTCGGTCCGAACCGTCCTTACAGTCCATAGGTTTCACATCACATAGATGAATTCATTGCTGTTGATCAGGGCCCGGCAAAACACCGCCAGGCCGTGGCGCTCGATGAGTCCAACCGCTGCCTCCCGTTCTCCGGTCTCCGGCACCCGGCCGAAGGCCAGCCCAAAGGCACGATCCACCTGTGCCCCCGCATCCTCGCCGGCTTCCGCCGCGATGCGCTCAGCCAGGAAGCGGGCCTGTTGAAGACTGAAGCGGCCGTTGAGCAGGGTCAGGGCCTGCAGCGGCGAGGTGGTGACCTCGCGTCGGGGAGTGGAGAGCGCGGAATCCGGACAGTCGAAGGGACCGAGCAGCCCGGGTTTCACGGCGCGTGCGTTCTGATGATAGACGGCACGGCGGAAGGTCGATTCGTCGAACTCCTCCTGCGGGTAGTAAGTCGCCACGTTGTCGACGGTGTAACGATAGAGCCGGAATCCGGGGCCCCCCATCCGCAGGTCCAGCTTTCCCGAAACGGCCAGGATGGAGTCCCGAATCGTCTCCGCCTCGAGGCGCCGCGGCGGAAACCGCCAGAGGTAGCGCGCGTCCTGATCGATCTCGGCGAAGTCGGCCACGTGACGGCTCGACTGCCGGTAGGTCATCGACATCATGATCTCTTTGTGGAAGGGCTTCCAGCGCCAGCCCAGTATCTGGATGCGCCCGGCCAGCCAGTCGAGCAACTCCGGATGTGTGGGGCGGGCTCCGTTGAAGCCGAAATCGTTGGGAGTCGCGACCAGCCCGGTCCCGAAATGGTAGTGCCAGATCCGGTTTGCCAGGACCCGGGCGGTCAACGCATTCTGGTCATGCGTAATCCAGCGGGCCAGCGCCAGCCGTCTCTCCGACTCGGGCGCATCGGGCGGGAGTTCGAAGGGTGGAACGAGATCGGCCAGGGCGCTCAGGTTGCCCGGGGAAACGACCTTCCCGGGCTTCATCGGATTCCCCCGCTCCAGCAGGTGGCTCGGCTCCTTGGCCTGGCTCATGATACCGCTGTAAGACATGGGGAGAGGCTCCAGAGATTTCTGTTCCTCGTCCAGTTCCTGCTGGCGGCCGGCGAGTTTGTCCCAGCGCACCCTCTGCTGTTCGGTCAGGGCCTCCACCAGCAGAAACTCCTCCCGTTCCTTGGTGTCGTAGGGAAGACGGTTATTGGTATCGGCCACCGCCTCCCACTCTTCCCCGTCCGTCGAAACTTCGATGACGTAGCCCACGGGGACATTGCGCAGATGGATATGCCCGTAGGCTCCCTGCCGATCGCGCGACCAGAAGACCCGATCGATGCGGTACAGCCCGGGCAACTCGATCGTCACCTGCCCGGCTCCTTTTTCATCGGACCACCAGTAGCGATCGAAGCGACCATCAATGACGGGCTCGACGCCATAGGTGTTGGCGCTCGCGTCTTCCTTTCTAGTGGAACGGGCGGTCACCTTCGCACCCAGTGAGGAGAGAGCCACGTTGCCCGGCTTGCGGCCCGCTGTCCACACCTCCAGCTCGTCCAGGACGGAAACATCTTTGGCCTTGGCGACCGCCGTGATCGTCATCCTCACGTAGCGGGCGTCAAGCGCAGGAAACGTCTCCTCCGTGCCCACAGAGTCGACCGGGTCGTGGAAGCGCTGCAGGATGTCGGCTTTCCGTGACTCGACCCGAAGCGCCGCCGCTTCCCGCAGGGTCGTGAGCCCCTGCTCCACGTCCTTCCAGTTTCCGGCGCAACTCTTCCGTTCGGGAGGCGTGGGAAGCGACCATTTCAGGTTCTGCCCAGGGCCGCTCGCCGAACTCGATCCCATCAAAGACCGCCTGCATGCGGTAATAGTCTTCCTGTCGGATCGGGTCGAACTTGTGATCATGGCAGCGTGCGCAGTGGACGGTCAGGCCCAGAAAGGCACTGGCGGTAGCACTGACCATGTCGTCCAGACCGTTGGCTCTCTGCTGGCGCTTGCCCTCGATGTTGGCGATGAGCACCGTGTCATGGGGGCCCGAGACCAGGAACGCGGTCGCCACCTCCGTCTGGGGGTCACCGGCGGCCACCAGATCCCCAGCCAGATGCTCCAGGACCATCTGATCAAACGGTTTGTCCTGGTTCAGCGATCGGATCACATAGTCGCGGAAGGGCCAGGCGTTGTTGCGAACTCGATTCTGCTCGTACCCGTCACTTTCCCCGAAGCGGACGACATCCAGCCAGTGACGGGCCCAGCGTTCTCCGTATCGCGGCGAAGCCAGCAGGCTGTCGATCAGTGACTCGTAGGCGCTCGGGTTGGGGTCCTCCACAAAAGCTTCGATCTCTTCAGGAGAAGGAGGCAGTCCAATCAGGTCGAAGTAGGCTCGGCGGATCAAGGTCCGCCGATCGGCCTCGGGGGCGGGGCGGAGCCCTTTCCCGACAAGACCTGCATACACCCAGCGGTCGATGGGTGATCGACGCCAGTTGTCCGGCATGTCCTCCGCTGCGGGCGCCACTCCGACCTTCAAGCGCTGCAGGGACCACCAGCTGCGGTCAGCCTTTGCCTGAGTGGGAGCCGACACCATTCCCCAGGGGGCTCCCGCCTCAACCCAGCGTCGGAAGATTTCTCGATCTTCGGGAGGAAGCGGGTTGCCAAAAGGCATCTGCCCGCTCGCCACCTTGCTGTATATCAGACTGGCTTCGGGATCTCCGGGAACCAGAGCTGGACCTGTCTGTCCTCCGGCAATGGCGCTCTCGCGCGTTGTGAGATCCAGTCCCGCGCTCGGTTTCTTGGTGTTGTGGCAGGTCAGGCACTGCTGGCTCACAATGCGTGTGGCGGACTGCTCCACAGTATCGGGATTCTGCGCGGCGAGAGGCAGCGCTGTGGTCAGGAAAGCGGTCAAAAATCTCAGCCACATGCGAGATACAAAACGTCGTGGCAACACGAGTTCAGCTCTCCATCGATTCCATTCAGTGATTGTCCGTGTGATTCCTGAAAGTAGCACAGGCAACTGCTGAGCAACAAGGGATCCGCGGTCGGACCCGGCGCTTCCGCACCGGGCTCTGACTGCCGCCAGCCGAATCGATCAGAGCCCCTGGCGCGGAAGCCCGCGGGGAAGCGACCAGACGCTGCGGAGCCCGAATCAACTGGCGAGTAAAGCCTCGACGGCAGAACCTTCCAGAGGGTGGTAATAGAAAAAGCCCTGCCCGTATTCGCAGTCGAGAGCTTTCAGTCCGGCGGCTTGTTCTGCTGTCTCCACACCCTCGGCAGCTACACTTAAGCCCAGGTTGCGCGCCAGTGTAATGATGGCGCCTACGATTTTTGAACTCCCTTGCTGAAGGCCCAGTTGCGACACGAACGAGCGGTCGATCTTCAGGGTGTCCCCCGGCAGTCGCTGCAGATAACTGAGCGAGGAGTATCCGGTACCGAAGTCATCGACGTGCACCTGCACCCCGAGGGTTCGCAACTGGGAGAGCTTGGCCACCACCGACTCCGCGTTGTCCATGATCACGCTCTCCGTCAATTCCAGGCGCAGGCAGGATGGATTCAAGCCGGACTGATCCAGTACTCGAACAATGGTCTCCACCAAATCGGGCAGCATGACCTGCTGGCTGGAGAGATTGATGGACATGGACAGGTCCCGTGTCATCTGGTGTTGCGCCTGCCATTCGAGCATTCGGCCACAAGCCTCCTCCATGACCCAGGCGCCAATCTGCACGATCAATCCGGTGTCCTCCGCCACCGAGATGATCTCTGCAGGTAAGATCAAGCCTCGTTCGGGATGCTGCCAGCGGAGCAGGGCTTCAAAGCCAACGATGCGGTCGTCGGCAAGAGAGATCATCGGCTGGTAGTGCAAAGGCAGTTCCCGTCGCTCGACTGCCTGGCTGAGGTCCGACTCGAACTTGAGCATGGCTGCCGCCCGCGTGTACATGTTCTCGTCGAACATCCTGGAGCCGGCTCGGCCGCCAACTTTCGCCTGGTACATGGCGATGTCCGCCTCGCGCAGAAAGTCCTCCGGCCGCCGGTGGTTTCCCGACACGGTGGAGATGCCGATACTTACGGTCACCAGGACCTCGTGGCCGTCCAGGTCGAAGGGAACCGCCAGCTCCTTGTGGATCCGCTGGGCCGGGATCTCAGCGTTTTCGGATCGGGAAATGTCCACCAGAATGGCGAACTCGTCACCACCGAGCCGGGCGACGGTGTCGCCCGGCCGAAGGATCGCTCCCAGTCGTCTCGCCATGGCAACCAGCAACGAGTCACCGGCCAGATGACCGAGACTGTCGTTCACATGCTTGAAGCGATCAACGTCAAGAAACAGCACCGCCGAGCAACCCACTCTGTCCTCCGACTGCCGGTGGGCTCGGGCCATGGCGACCCCCAGCCGATCCAGGAAGAGAGTTCGGTTGGGGAGATGAGTCAAGGCATCGTGCAGGGCATCGTGGAGCAGACGCTCCTCCGCGTTCTTGCGGAGGCTGATGTCCGTCAGCGAGCCTGCCATCCGGGCGGCCTTGCCGTCACTCTTCCGGACTGCGATTCCCCGGCTCAGGACCCAGCGGTAGGCGCCGTCCCGGTGGCGGATCCGATGCTCGTTTTGCCAGTGCCTGGCGAACGGCGCCGAGCCGGAGCTGTTCGCTCCGACGTGGGCTTCCAGGTCGACTTGAAGGCGGTTCAGATCATCCGGGTGAACACGTCCCAGCCACTCCGCCGGGTCACTCGAGAGTTCCGATTCGCCGTAGCCCAGAATGGCCTTCCAGCGTGGCGAGAAATAAATCTCATCGGCCTCCCGGTCCCAGTCCCACAAACCGTCATTGGCACCACGCACCGCCAGTGCGTAACGTTCTTCGCTCTCACGAAGCTGCTCTTCCGCCTGCTGCCGCTCGATGGCGTAGCGAATCGAGCGCCGCAGAACATCGGACCCGACTTCGCCCTTGACCAGGAAGTCCTGCGCCCCGTGGCGCACGGCTCGGGAGGCGATCGCCTGATCACCCATACCGGTCATGATGATAATCGGGACTGCGGGGGCAGCGTGGTGAATGCGGTGTAGGGAGTCCAGCTTCTCGGGATTGCTGTCGGGCAGAGAGAGATCCAGGAGAATGACGTCCGGTTCACCACCCAGGCTGAGATAGTCGAGGCCGGCGCCGACCCGGTCGGAGACCTCGATCTCGAAGCTCGGTTCCGTTTCCTTGCTCAAGAGGCGCACAATGACACGCACGTCGGACGGATTATCCTCGACCATCAGAACTTTGACTCTCTGTGCGCTCATCCGGTCTCTCTTCCGTGGACGATGACTCATCTTTCCTGAAATCCGTCTCTATATCTTCACCACCGCCACCTCTTTGTAGGGTGGAAAAGAGTGGAAGAGTGAAGTAGAAGGTCGACCCATGACCGGGCCTGGACTCCACCCAGATGCGACCCCCATGGCCTTCGACCACTTCTTTGCAGATGGCCAGTCCGAGTCCCGTCCCTGCCGCCTCGCCGCTTCGAACGAAGCGTTCGAAGATTCTGTCGGCCACCCCGGGCTCGATCCCAACTCCGTCATCTCGAATCGAGAAGATCCAGTCTTCGCCATCCTGCCTGGCGGCCACTTCGATCGAGGGAGGCTTCTCGCCGTGAAACTTGACAGCGTTGCTGAGAAGATTGCTGAAAAGCAATCGCAGCTGATTGGGATCCGCCCGAACCGTGGGAAGAGCGTTGACGGTCACAGTTGCCTGAGTCTCCTCGACTCGGGGGCGGAGTATCTCGAGCACCTCGCTGACAAAATCATTGCAGTCACACGACTCGACGGACTCTTCTTCGCCACCGCCCAGGGCCAGGGTCAGCAAGCCTTTGAGGAGAGACTGGAGGCGGGCTACCCCGGCCACCACCAGATCAGCCGATTCCTCAGCCGCCTGTCCCAGCTTGCCCTTACTGTCCTGGAGCATCATGCGAGTTGACTGCTCTATGGTGCGGAGAGGTTCCTTGAGCTCGTGAGCGACCAGAGAGGAAAACCTGCGCATGTCCTGGGCGGATTCCGCGGCCTTTTCGCGGAGGTCGGACCGGTCCGTTTCTGACTCTCCGACGTCTTCCAGCAATCCATCCAGAACCGGCACACCGTGGTCGTCGAGGTTGACCAGTTCCGTCACAGCAACCCGGATCAAACGCCCGTCGACGCCGGACAGGGATTGCTGGCTCTTGTAGAGCTTGCCGGTCTCTGTAAAACCCCGGGGCAGCCGAGGGGTGAGTTCGGCCAGATCCAGTAGCTGGGCTTCCTCCAGAGAGCGAGCTCCCAGAATCTCCAGCAAGGTCTGGTCGGCATCGAGTAGCTGTCCCGCCAGGGTGCACCGAAACACCCCCACGCGGGAGCTTTCCAGCAGGCTTCGGATTCTGGGCTCGATCCGAGCCTGGCGCCGCTCATCCGCTGCATGCTTGAGGGCCGCGTTCAGAATCTCCGACAGTTTCAGAAAGCTCGCCGAGGACTTGTCCAGGCGAGTGGCCAGAGGGTTCCAGTCCGCGCCCGCCCGCCGGCTCTTGACCTCGGCAGAGAGAATGACCACTGGAATTGAAGGATGGCGACTCCCGAGCTCCAGCAGTATGCCGGTGCCGTCTGTCCAATCGAGCCGTTCATCACAGACGACCAGGTCGAAACCAGCGCGCTCGATCTCGCGACCGAAGGACACAGCATCACCGACATGAACAACTTCGGTAGAGGGCAGGTCACGAGCCAGCACCAGCTCGAGCAGCGATGCGTCCGCCGGATCATGACCGACAAACAGAACGCGTGGATTCGACTTCATTACCTACCCGTCCCAAAGACTGCCAGACCGATTATTTAGACTACCTTGGAGGTAAGACAATCCGATGCGCTCGGGAGTCCGTCTCAGGAGAGGCTATTCTTTGCTGCTGTTCTGCCACTTCGTCCTGGCAGGATTCATTTCTGGGTCGCTGTGCGCCCAGACCCTTCGCATCTACCACATTGACGTGGAGCAGGGGGATGCCACGCTTCTGGTGGCACCCAGCGGCAAGACTCTCCTGGTGGATAGTGGCAAGAACGGCCATGGGGATCGGCTCAAGGCGGTCCTGGATGAGGCTGGAGTCACTCGGATCGATTTCTTCGTGAATACCCACTATCACGAGGACCACTACGGTGGAATCGACGACCTGGTGGCACTGGGTGTCCCGGTAGGGAAAACGTTCGACCGGGGAGACAAGAGACATCTGCCGGAGAGGAAGACGCAGACCTCTGCGTTCCGGGGTTATCAGAGTTCGGTCGGTTCACGCGCCCGCCGGTTGAGGCGGGGAATGACCATTGCTCTCGACCCGGAAATGACCGTGATCTGCACTTCATCGGGCGGGGTCGTCATCGGCGAAGAGAACCCCGTTCCCGGCGTGAGCGAGCAGGACATGAGCCTTTCGCTCCTCGTCACTTTTGGGGATTTCCACTACTTCATTGGAGGTGACATTGAGCGACCTACCGAGTCCAAGATCGCTTCTCGTGACCTGGTGCTTGATGTGGATGTCTATCGAGCCAATTCGCACGGCTCCGATAGGAGCTCTTCGCCCGCCTTCCTGGAACAGCTGAACCCGTCTGTTGTCATCATCTCCAACGGAAACAGCGCCCGGCGTCAGCATCCGCGGGGCGAGACGCTGCGGCGTTATGAGGCTCTGTCTGTCCCTCCCAGTGTGTTCCAGACCAACAAGTACCTGAGTGGAGGAGATGGAGCCAATGTGCAGGATGTGTTCATTGCCGATGTGGAGTCCAGCGACAGCGACGGGACCATTCTGGTTACGGTGAACGCTGACTCGCGCGATTACAGGGTCTCCTTTGCCCCGGACGGATCCTACAACTCTTACAGCTTCGCCCTGAGAAGAGGGCAAGTGCCCGAGGCTCTTCCTGAGGTACTTGTTGAGAGCCAGCCTCTGCCTGTCGCCATGGAAACTTCAAGAATGCCCGATACTCCATCTGAGGAACCGGTTGAGAGCCAGCCCCGGCCTGTAGACAGGGTAACAGCGGGACAGCCTGGCCCCTTCGCGGTCTATGTTGGTCTGTTTGTGATGGTTTGCGCGGTCCTTGGAACCGCCGGGTATTTCAGGATAACAAGCGGGCGCAAACGCAAGAGTGAACTCCGGACAAAGCCTCCATCGCTCGTAGCGGGTCCTGTTGCCGATGCCGACCTTGCAGCGCCCGGGGTAACCGATGCCGCTTCGGAGAATCGCGGCACTTTCCAGCCCGGCGATGTCCCTTCTAAACCGCCCTTGCCCCGGGAGCGGTTTCCTGACCCCGAGATTCCCGAACAGTTGCGGGTAACCGATCCGGCTTCGGAGAATCGCGGCACCCTCCAACCCCGCGATGTTCCTTACAGACCGCGCCTGCGCTGGGAGCGGTTTCCTGACTCTGAGATTCCCGAACAATTGCGGGAAGATGACCGGCATACCTGGGTGCGCAGGCAAAGCGGAAGGCTGACCTCCCGGCAGGGTTACGTGAACGTGGAGTTTGCCGAGGAAATCGATTTCCTGACCAACGTTCCGGTCAGGATCGAACACGAGCTTTGTCTGTCCGTTGTGGCGAGGCCTGCCAGGGAGAGCGAGTTGCAGGAGCTAGGCGAGGAGACGCTCAGAGTCTACAACAAAGGAATGGCCCTGCTTACCGCTCTGGGCAACTGCTCCGATGCCGACAAGGCGTTCCTGCTGAAGGCGGAGACAGACGGCTGGCTGGATGAAACAGACTCCGCGATCGCTGCCTGGTTCTCCAGCGGGACGGCAAGCCTGGTAGGGGACGTCGAGGGAAGCAATCTCAAACAAAGAACGGAGAGGATTCTCGGTCAGCTTCTAAGACTGATCGAGGGACACCCCCGCGTCCGAAACACTCAGGACACAGCGATCAACCTGAAGGCCGGCGGCTCACTGGGGCCGGGGGCTGAGGCATTTCGAGACAGCCTCACACAGTTCGAGCTCGAGCAACTGGTGGACGTTGGGGCCCTGGAGGAGTTGGGTCCGTGTTCCGGCTTCCGCCAGGGGCTCTGATCACTGCTTGTCGCCGGGACCGGCCAATCCCTATCGAAGGTCTCCCATTCTCCTCCTCCGCCCCGGTTGAAGGGTCTTCCTCGGACCACCCAAAAAGTTCCGCTGCCGTTCAGCACTATGCTGGAGCCATCCACCGCCTTGGCTGAAGCGGCTGTTCCTCTTCTCGCCGCACGTTTTTCTCTGAGCGGCTACGATGCTGCCTACTGAGTGGTGGCCGCGGCCTGCGCCCGCGGTTCTGATGGGGATCGGTGTCGGTTCCTCCCCGGATTCCGCTACACTAATCAAATGAGCGATGAGTTGGCGGGCACACTGGCGGACGGGACGAGACCGGCCACGCCGGAGGACCTTTTCCAGCGACTCCGGGGGCTGGAAATCGAATATGAAACAGCTCACCATCCGTCCGTCTTTACGGTCGAGGAAGCGCAGGCCGTCCGGGCCGAGATGATTGGGGGGCACACCAAGAACCTGTTCCTGCGCAACAAGAAGGCCCGCATGTGGCTGCTGGTCTGCGAAGAGGAGCGCCGCCTCGATCTGAAAGAGGTGGGCAGGCGCCTGGAGGCGGGACGCCTCTCCTTCGGCAGACCAGAACGGTTAATGCAGTACCTGGGAGTCATCCCCGGGGCGGTGTCGCCCTTTGCGGTGATCAACGACAAAGAAGGTCAGGTGCGGCTCGTCTTCGAGCGGTCACTGCTGGAGATCCCGGAGCTGAACTTTCACCCTCTGGACAACTCCATGACGACCCGTCTCGCCACGCCGGATGTGATCCGCTTCCTGGAAGACGTGGGCCACGCTCCCGCTCTAGTCGATCTGAGTTGAAGAGGATCTGACTCCCGCCCTCCAAGTTGCCAGCAGCCGACGCTCGTCAGGGTTTCTGGGTGGAGGTTTTCTGTGCTCCCGAAGTCGCATCAAAGAGGAAGACGTTGATCCCCACCAAGGGCTTCTCTTCCCGGAACTTCCCGACTTTCACAACCACCTCCAGGACCTCGTAGAGTTCTTCCAGGGGACCGTGAGAGGCCACCAGCCAGATGCGTTGGTGAGGGGGAAGGGCTCGAATTCGTGCTTCTCTCTCAGCCGCATCGTTGGGCAGGGGGAACTGCCGAGCATTCTGGGCAGCCAGGGAGTCCAGCAGACGAGAATCGTCGCGATTGCCGCCGACCAGTGCCATACGAATCTCGGTTGGCGCAAGCCGCCCGCCAGCAGGCACATGAGGACCACCAGGTTCCAGCTGATCAGGAGAACGACGGCCGTGTTGTGGGTGTAGAGAGCACCCACTCTGCCCGCCACAATGGCCAGCCAGGCCGGCAGCGCT
The DNA here is from genome assembly GCA_965248635.1 of Acidobacteriota bacterium. Lineage (GTDB taxonomy): Bacteria > Acidobacteriota > UBA6911 > RPQK01 > CBDAPI01 > CBDAPI01. Next base: position 5,013,307 of record OZ252114.1, read on the forward strand.
CTTCCTTGCCCCAGGAGGGCACGTGAGTCCGCCTCTGAACCGTTTGCCCCGGAAGCGTCCACCCGGGAGAGGGTCAGCAGCCAGGCCACTCCCCACATGACCAGCACTGCCAGGAATGTCAGCAGGGCATACATCCTGGCTTCCTGCCCGTAACGAACCTGAAACGGGGCTACGGCAAAGAGGAGGGCCGCCACCAGTCCAAGGCGAATCCCCCCGATGACACGGCCTACGGCGAAGACGAGTGGTACCGTCAGGACCCCCAGCACCGCTGAGGGCAGGCGCAGGAAGAACTCATTGTCCTGCACTGCTAAGGCGGGAATCTCCAGACCGGGAACTCCGTGCATCCAAACCCGGACCAGAGAGAAATAGAGAGGGGGATGAACATCCGAGCCGGCGGTTTCCTGATACTGGGCGCCCGCATAGAGCCAGGTCAGAGCCTCATCCAGCCACAGCGGCTGCACTCCCAGGTGATAGAAGCGCGCAGCTGCAGCCGCGACCATGATCAGCGCAACCAGGACAACCGGCTGCTGCTGAAAACTCCTGGTCCACGATGCCTCCTTCATCGAGTGGGTATGATAACCCCAACCGCAAAGGAAGGCTTATACTACACACTCGAATAGGGCGATCAACCTGAGGGGCTCACGGAAAATGGACATTCACCTGGGCGATATCGAGGCTCGAGTAGTGGGCTGCCTGATCGAGAAAGAACTGACGACGCCGGACTACTACCCCCTCACTCTGAATTCCCTTACAGCGGCCTGCAATCAGAAATCCAACCGGTACCCGGTCCTGTCGCTGCAGGAGACAGATGTGGTGCGGGCCCTGGACCGCTTACGTGCGATACACCTCAGCGGCGAGCGGTACGGGGCGGGAATGCGTGTCGCCAAGTACGAGCACAAGGTCCGAGACAAGTGGCCGCTGGAAGCCGGGGAAGTGGCCGCCCTGTGTGTCCTACTCCTGCGAGGGCCGCAGACCCTGGGAGAGATCCGTGGCCGCAGCGGTCGAATGTTCCCCTTCAGTGACGTGGAAGAGGTCGAGAGAACGCTATCGGGTCTGAAGGACCGGGAAGAAGGCCCGTTTGTTTTGAAGTTGCCCCGCCAGCCCGGTCAAAAAGAGAGCCGATTCATGCATCTTCTGTCCGGGGAGCCCGACCTGGAAGCCATTGCGGCAACTCTGGCACCCGAACCGGCCACCCTCCAGGTGCGAGCCGAAAACGAACGAATCGAGGCGCTGGAGGCACAGGTTCAGTCTCTCCAGGAGCAGATGACGGAGCTGAAAGAGAGCCTGGAAGGGTTCAGGAGTCAGTTCGAGTAGCAGGACCCTCCGTGGTGTGACCTGAAACGTGGGAGGGCCTCGGGGCTGCGTCCGGGAATTTAAGCGTGCGCCTCCCCGAGGCCCTCCCACGCTTGAGGGCGGAGGTCTTCTTGGTAGTCCGATCAGATCGCCGCGGATGCGACTCCCACGCTGTGCCGATCAAGAACAACGTGGAACATGAAACGTGGAACTCCTACAGACCTACAGGCCGACCATGAAGAGGAAGAAGGCGAGCATGCCCCCCGCTATGGTGACGAAACCCCAGAAGCGCAGGCGGCGGATGTTCCACCACATGTAGAGACCCGAAGCAATCCAGACCAGAAAGCCCACGCAAACCAGATCCAGCACGAAGGCCCACACATCACTCCAGAAGTGATCGTGGCGGTAACCGGCTCTCAGGTGAAGGCCGCTCAGCATCTGATACCAGCGCGGCTCGAAACTCCGCAGCACGGCCTTCCTGGTTTCGGTGTTGTAGACGAGCCTGCCTCGCTTCCAGAAATCCACCAGCAGGAACTGAATCTGGTTTCCCCGCTGGCTCGCAAAGAAGGGTGTGTCTATGCCGACCTCCTCCAGAATCTTCGGACCAAACTCTCGGAGATCAGCGTTTTCCGGCACGGCCAGGTCCACATCCTTCTCCCACTCAACCTCGAAGGTGGTTCGGCCCCGCCCGTCCCACTCAGAGATGGCTCGCAAGTGGCTGAAGACAAGAGAACTGACCGCATACATCAGGACCCAGGGCAGCAGAAACATACCCAGGTACAGGTGCACGCGCCGATTGATCAATTGAAAGGTCATGGTCGTTCTCTCTTATGGCTAGAGGACAAGAAGCATGAACACGAAAAGGCCGATTCCCGCCAGCATGCAGACAAGCCCCCATTTACGAGCAGCCTTGATTTCCCAGTACATCCAGAGGCCCGAGAGGACCCAGAAAATCATCGCCAGGATCACCAGGTCCACTGAAAGAGCCCAGGTGTCCTCCAACACCTCTTCGCTTTGGAAGCCGGTTCGGTGATGGATGGTGCGCAGCCAGGTCGGAAAACTCATCACCTGACGTTCTACGAGGAGCGATCCCGTTTCAGGGTTGAAGGTGATTCGCCGCGGTGTCATCGCCGCCCGGCGATTGATCATGATGGTCCCGTTGGGTCGCCGGTTGGCGTTATGGGTACCCGAAAGGTCCAGGTGCTGGAGGATCTGTTTGGCGATTTCCCGGGGCGGAGTGTCCTCGGAAAAGGTCTCGCTGTAGGTGTGCTCGGCCTCTTTCTCGAAGGAAATCGGACGACCCTCGGAGGAGGCGGAGAACTGGCGGATGCCTTGATTGAAGAAAAGAGTGCTCAGGGAATACATCACGATCCAGGGCGCGAAGAAGAGTGCCAGGTACATGTGCGTGCGGCGGATCAGGATAGAGACTTTCAGCAGATCTCCTCCAAAAGGGCTTGGAAAGCAGTCGCGGGTCTAGCGACTTGCGGGGTCTATTTTTTCCGTATCGATGTCGAGTTCCGTCAGTTGCGTGCGCAGGGTGGCTTTGTCGATCCGATTGTCACGGTACAAGCCGGCCAGAGCGGCCTGGGCAATATAGTCTGCACTCACTTCAAAGAAATCCCGAATGGGCTGGCGCGCCTCACTGATGCCGAAACCGTCAGTGCCCAAAGTGGTGTAGGCCCCGGGCATCCATTTGGCGATACAGTTGGGAAGGGCTTTCATATAGTCGGTGGCGGCAACCACGATGCCCTGTTCCGACTCAAACAACTCTTGAACATACGGGGTTCGCGGGGACTCCAGGGGGTGGAGGCGGTTCCAGCGCTCACAGGCGTCCGACTCGCGACACAACTCGTTAAAGCTGGTGATGCTCCAGACATCAACCGCGTAGCCCATGGTCTCCAGTCGTTCGGCCGCGCCCAGCGCCTGCTGCATGATGGCACCGCTGGAGAGGAGATGGATTCGCTCACCCGTTTGCTGTGAGCGTTGAAAGCAGTAGCCGCCCCGCAGCACACCTTCCGTCACGGATTTGTCGGCGGGCATTTCCGGCATCGGGTAGTTCTCGTTATAGACCGTGATGTAATAAAAGATATTTTCCTGCTCCTGGTACATGCGCCGGATCCCCTCGCGCACGATCAGGGCCAGTTCAAAGGCGAAAGCCGGGTCATAGCTCTTCAGGTTGGGATAGGTGTTGGCCAGCACATGGGAGTGGCCGTCCTGGTGCTGTAGACCCTCGCCGCTCAGGGTCGTGCGCCCCGCGGTTCCACCCAGCAGGAACCCGCGACACATCATGTCGGCACAGGACCAAATCATGTCGCCTACGCGCTGAAAGCCGAACATGGAGTAGAAGATGTAAAAAGGGATCATGGGCAGGCCGTGTACCGCATAGGCGGTCCCTGCTGCCATGAACGAGGCCATGGCACCGGTTTCACAGATGCCTTCCTGGAGAATCTGACCGTCCTCAGCCTCACGATAGGAGAGCAGCTTGTCCGCATCCACCGGTGTATAGTTCTGACCTTCGGGAGAATAGATGCCTGCCACTTTGAACAGTCCGTCCATGCCAAAGGTGCGGGCCTCGTCCGGAACGATGGGCACCACATACTTGCCCATGTGGTCGTCCTTCAGCATGCGCGCCAGCATGCGGACCATGGCGGAAGTGGTCGACACGGCTCGCTCACCACTGCCCCGGAGAAACTCACTGAATCTCTCCAGCGGCGGAGCCTCAATACTGGGGCAGTTCACCTGACGCTCCGGCAGGAAGCCCCCCAGATCCTGGCGGTGTTCGTTCAGGTAGTGCCACTCTTCACTGGATTCATCGGGGCGATAGAACTCAGCCCGCTTAATCGCTTCGTCGTCCAGAGGAATCCCGTAATCACGGGCACAGTGCAGGCGCTCTTCGGCATTGAGATTCTTTTTTTGATGGGCGGTATTGCGACCCTGGGCCGAGGGACCCATGCCATCGCCCTTCACCGTCTTTACCAGGATCACGGTGGGTTTCCGGCTGGATCGGGCGGCGCGGTCGAAAGCGGCAAATATCTTCTTCGGATCCTGCCCACCACGTTTGATTTCCCTGATCTCCTCGTTGGTCAGCGAGTTCATCATCCGCTCCAGTTCCGGATTGCCCTCCACCCAGTGTTCACGCTGGATGTTCCCCGGGGACACCGAGTAGTACTGGTAGTCCCCGTCCACGGCATCTTCCATTCGCTTGCGCAAGAGGCCTTTTTGATCCTGTGCCAGCAGAACATCCCAGCCGCTGCCCCAGATCACCTTGATGACATTCCAGTCGGCGCCCCGAAAGGTGCGCTCCAACTCCTGGATGATCTTGCCGTTTCCTCGCACCGGACCATCGAGTCGCTGCAAGTTGCAGTTGACGACCAGCACCAGATTGTCGAGGTTCTCCCGCCCGGCGATACTGATCGTGCCCTGTACTTCCGGTTCGTCGGATTCTCCATCCCCGATGAAGCACCACACTTTCCCGCCGTTCTTTGCCTTCAGGCCGCGGTTTTCCAGATACCTGGCAAAGCGAGCCTGGTAGATAGCGGCCGGTGTGGACAATCCCATGGATGCCGTCGGCGCCTGCCAGAAGTCCGGCATCGAGCGCGGGTGAGGATAGGAAGGCAGGCCACCTCCGGGCTCCAGTTCACGCCGGAAATTGTCCAGCCGGGTCTCACTCAGCCGGCCCTCCACGAAGGCCCGGGCATACACGCCGGGGGCTGCGTGGGGCTGGAAAAACACCAGGTCCCCGCCGTATTGAGAGCTGCCCTTGCGAAAGAAATGATGAAAGCCCACCTCCATCATGGTGGCAGCAGACGCGTAGGTGGCGATGTGCCCTCCGACGCCGCTACCTCGATCCTGGGCCCGCAGCACCATGGCCATGGCATTCCAGCGCACCATGTTCTCAATCCGCTTTTCCAGGGCGACATTCCCGGGGTATCGAGGCTGTTCGGAGAGAGGTATGGTGTTGACGTAGGGCGTGTTCAGCGTGGCTTCATTGAGAGTCACCCCGCGCCCCGACACGTGATTCTCCAGGGCGCTCAGTATCTCCCGGACCCCCTGCTCGCCAAACTCATCATAGATGTAGTCGATCGACTCAAGCCATTCCTGCTTGTCTACGGATAATTCGTCGATCTTCGTTGCCGGACTGCTCACGTTGGTGCCCTCGCTCCTGGTGAGTACTCCCTCCCAAAAAACGTCATCGTACTTATGGGAAGCGAGTACAAGGTATCCAGCTATTATAGAGAGATTCTGTCCTTACACGATTGCTAATATTGGCCGTTATAGCCATAATATTGAAAGATTAATGTACTGTATTGATAGATGGTGAAATAATATGCCAATAACAGCGTTGGACAGGACAGACTATCGAATCCTCCACCAGTCCTGCCTCGGACTCTTCATTGACAGGGGCCAGAGGTTTCTGCAGAAAGCTTCGCCCGTCGCCGAAATCCAGGAGGCCGACTTTGATCGGTTTCTAGGAAAGATGCTCCAACAATTCACACCTCCTCTCACATTGGCTCGGGCGAGCAACGCGCAGGTGAACGGCTCTCTTCGGAAAAGCTGAGCGGAGGTGTCCTGCTAGGACTCCTCTTCTTCACCCGACTCCGGGTCCGGCTCTGGTTCCGGTTCCAGGGAACTGGTGAACTCAGGGGGGAGCGGCTGAGGTCCGGGTTTGATGTGAGCGATGTCCGGATCTTCTGTGCCTTCGGGTCGGGGCGGTGCCTCGGCCCGGAGTTCTCTTAACTCAATTCGGCGGGCCTCTTTCCTCTTTTTCTTCTCCATGCGGGCCCGTTCCTTCTGCCGCTTCTGTATCGTCTGCTTCGATCTCCTGGCCATAGTATTTCTCCCAGCCTCGCTGCCCCTTTGTTGGTAAGGGACGTGCCCCTGCGGGCGATACCCTAGGATCCGCAACCTCAGTCAAGGTTGGAACGGAGGACAGAACAGTGATGCGTGAGGCTCAACCGGCCCGATGACGCGGTGCCATTCTGACGATCATCAGTTTCAGACACGGACAGTTCCTATCAGTCCGAGCCGAAGCCCTTTTTACGTTATAGGGTTCGCCGTGATGGGTCAAGGTTCGAGCTCACCAGATCGTATCCGCGGCGGTAGTCGGTTGGTGTATTGTCCGCATGAGAGCGTCAAGACGCGGCTGCATCTCAACAGAAAGCAGGAGTTCTCTACACTGGAGAGATGTCTCAGCAGGTTTTCCGTGTCTCAGCCTTGTCCCCCGGTTGCTTTACGGAGTAGTCTGTTGAGAAGAAGCCGCACCCGTCTCCACCGGGTCTCTCGGCCCTGCAATCCAGGGTCACCAGGAAGGGTCTAAATGAACGCTTTCCGACTCTCGTTGTTTCTTTTCACGGCGATGGCAGTTCCCGTTTCACTTTTTTCGGGCCAAGTCTCCCGCTTTCACGACTTTGCCCAGATCGCGGACGGTGCCGGGATCAAGACCATTCTGCTCATCAGTAACGACAACTCCACGGTTGTAACCGTCAACGTGGTGTTCCTGCAGGACGACGGCAGTGAACTTGCGCTGGAGATCGAAGGGATCACCGATTCGCGTTTCCAGTTCGATGTCCCTGCCGGGGGCTCACTCAAGCTCACGAGCTCCGGCTTGCCGGCTGAATTTAGGGAGGGATGGGCCCGCCTCGAGGCATCGCTGCCCGTCGGTGCTCAAGTGTTTTTCGAAATCCGGCAGGGAGACCACCTGGTCACTCAGGCCGCAGTTGACTCTTTCAGCCAGCTGCGTTCCTTCAAGGTGTTCGTGGATCAGGAAGGTAGCTTTGGGACGGCGATCGCGGTTGGAAACACTTCTTCCTCTGTCCTGCTGGAGCTGACTCTCCTCGATCGGAACGGACAGGTCGTGGGAGTCGATGAAATCACCTTGCCCGCACTGGGCCACCTGGCGGGATTCGTGGAGGAGTTCTTCCCGGGCGCTGCCGTGGCCGGCGGGACACTGTGCGGGGAGACGTCAGTTCCCGTCAGTGTGGTGACCCTGCGCACCTCGGGCCTCGTCATCGGGACACTGAGCCCGCTGCTGACAACTTTTTGAGCGGCGAAGGACAAGTAAATGATGAGAACCTGATTCTCGTCTCCGGTAAGACTGGCTGGCCGGGAACAAGGGTAAGAATCATGCGATCATGGGTTCGTTTGTGGATCCTCTTTTTTGGGTTGTTTTCCGTGCTGGTGTTGGCCGGTGACGATCCGGAAGTGAGAGTGAACACCTCTCGCCGCGGAGGCACCCCGCTCCCCGGGGGAAGGGATCGAGTCCACTACCACGCGTCGGCATTCAAGACAGGTTCGACCACCTCCAAGTTCCAGCTCGTCTTCAAAAACACGCTGGACCACGACATCAGCTTCATAGTGTGCTTCATGTTCAACCTGAGGAGGGCTGAACAGGACCACAATCTGGTCTACATTACGAAGGAGACGATCCTCATCGAAAGGGAGGTCCTGCTGGGGGGCATTCACGATATCACGGAAGACAGGTGGGTCTGCAATGACGCCTTTGACGGTCTCTATTTGAGCCAGCCTGACAACGCGCCTCCCAGTATGCATTTCGGGTGTCAGCGAGTGGCGCTGGCGGCGAAAGGGAGCATGGAGCAGTTTAACGGCCGCACAGTCAGAACTGATGAGTGGACCTTTCGGCAGGAGATCGATTGGGGGATGGAGATCAGCGATGACGATCTGGGAAAGGTCTACATCGATTTTCTGGTGGACTGCCCTATCGACGCGGCCTGCGATTTCCTCAAGACTCCCGGTGCACCTGGTTCGACGAGTATGCCCTATCTGGTTCCCGATGTGGAGGAAGGGAGTACCCAGTCCACGTCTCTGGTCAACACCTGGGGTGGCGGGGATTATATGAGAACTCTAAGAGCCTCGGGTCAGACTACTTCCACGACCAGCTGGGCTGCGACCAACTGGCTCGCCATGGCGGATCCCCAGCGACGTCCGGTGCCGGCGACTCTGGATGGAACCATCGAGGGCGCCCCGGCCGACTCGGAAATCAGGTTTGCATTCGGAGGCCAGCCGGGTGGGACCTACACAGTTCCCCCGGATCCCAGCAATGCCCCCTGCGGGGGGATGCCGGTCAACATTCGTGAAGATTACATGATCCCGCCGAATAATGAAGCCGAAGACAGCTTTTCGATCCGGCTCAATTCGCCCTGTGAGGATCCACCGGAAGGAACCATGGTGCGGCTGTCCGCCGATGTTCTGGCCCGTCCCGGAGCACCGTTTCACAGCTCTGGAGAGCTGCAGCACTACGTGGATACGGTGATGGTTGTGGACAACACGGCCCCTCAATTTCTGGAGGGACCCACTTATTCCATGATTTCCTCCGACTCGGTCCAATTTGACACGGTGATCCGCGATGACCTCACTGATGCAGTCGGTGCGACTCTGTGTTGTTCGGTGGACGGAGGCCCTCTGTCAGAGATTCCAATGAGTGAGGTGCCACCCGTCCAAAGCGGCGAAGCCATTGGCTTCTCGGCAAGCTATCAGAGAGCTTCCCCTTCCGAGAGCAACCTGAATTGCCACGTGAGAGCCGCGGACGAGTTCGGAAACAACCGCGAATCCAGTCCTCTGAGTGTGAGCCTGCAACCCCTGCAGGTGAGCACACCCTGGATCCTGACGAGCGGCGTTTTTTCCGGGGCCCAACTCTTCTCCACGGGAGATGGCACTGTCCCCGAGCAGATCAGAGATGCAAACAATGAGGTGACCGGAGCGTCGGGCAACATAGCCGGTCCTGACGCGTGCTCCTGGTTCACTTCCACGGGTTTGTCTATGAACTGGGGGACCCCAATCCCTTTGAGTGTGGGTGGGGATGTGCCAGGAAAGCCTCCGAGGCGACAGCGCTGTTACTGGACCTCTCTCAAGCGATTCACCATCACGAGTCCGCACTCTCCCACACCCGGATGGAGGATTCGACCGCAGGCCTTAAATCGTTGCTAGCCAGCTGTGTTCCTCTGGAAAGCGCGATTGCGACCGTCGGAGCCTTCCTCGGAGGCCCGGGGCTGGCTGTGGCCCCTGGAGTTCCTGGATACGGAATGCAGGGTCTGGACCCCGAGGTGGCCGAACAAGCCCGGCGCAAACTCGAGAGCGTATTGCGGCTGAACGAATTGGTGCGAAGAATGTTCTTGCCTTCTGCGCAAGGGGAGCCGCCACGCGGCACTGTTTTCTTGTTGAAATATTTGTTGACCACGACGCGAGAAGCCTATGACCTTCTGGCGGCCGAGGGCGTCTTGTTCTAAAGTCGTGATCGAGGAAAGGCAATGAAGATAGGGGTTGCAGGAATCGTAATGGCTTTCTCGCTGGCAGGCCTGGTCTTTGCCCAGGAGGTCCGGGAAGACAAGTTTCTGCGCCAAGAGGTGAAGACCCGGCTGTACGATCTTACCATCGAGCCTGAAAAGGAATCCGCTCTCCTTTTTCTCGACATCGCTGACGCTGTCACTTCCGGGGATGATCAGCCTTTTCCCGTGTCCGAAAGCGAGTACGCAGTTCTCCGTGCCCTGCTCACCTCCCTGGCTGTTGGAGCAAGCGAGGAGGATCAGGAGGCATTGCCGAAAGCATCGACCTGATCAACTCACTGATTTCGTTCCTCTTTGAGGCCTCTGATCCAATTACCCGTGAAGTGTCTTTCGCAGGAACTCAAGAATTGCCACTTCCTGAAGGGGCCTGCGCGGTTGAAATCAGAAACCAGCGCGGGTTCGTTTTGGAGCGCCGCAGCCAGGGGCGTCTGCGCTCTGCCGATCCGTTTCAGCATTTCTTTCTTGTCGCCAAACCCGGCGAGCCCGGGGGCGCCTGCCTGTGGAAGGTTGACGAAGGTGGAGAGTCTCTGGTCGAAAGCAGCACGACCGACGATGGGCTTCGGTTCAACATCAGGCTGAACAAAGACACGATCGAGGAACTGGTGGGTGACCTGGGAGGTGCCGGCGATTCTAGCCAATTGGAAGCGAGAGTAACAGTTGAGTTCTTATCTGAAGGCGGAGAGCGAACCTGTGAGGAGTCGGTAGTCCTCGTCTGGGGCGTGCCCCAGGACATGAATTGACCGGCTCTTACCGGGAGAACGACTCCCCTGAACCCTGCGCAGCGCCCCCACTAACCCCGCCAGAACTCGAGCTGCAGCCAGGGCAGAGTCCCGCCAGCTCGATTCTCCGGTGAGAAGAAATCCTTTGACGAAACTGGGAACGAACAGGAAGCCGATGTCGTGGCTGTTGGGATCATCTTGCCGGAGGCGCATCCGCTCGGCCCAGCGCCGCGCTTCCTCCCGGAAGTCAACATCGTCGGTGAGTTCGAAAGCGAGCCACAGCAAACCGATCCAGAAACCACAAAACCAGTTGCCGTGGCTCCACTCCCCCCCGCTCCAGCCGGCATACTGATCCGCCGGCAGGCATTTCCATCTCCCCTGGGGATCGGTGACGTAGGGAAACTCCTCATCCAGGCTGTCTGCGGTTCTCCGGATCAGGGCGACAATCTGTGCCCGGACAGCTTCCTCGTTCCACGAACCTTGAACCTTCAACTTTCAACGGCTAAACTCAAACGGCTCCAATCTCACGCAGGTGGGCGATTTGCTGCTCGCTGTAGCCCAGTTCTGCCAGGATCTCGTCCGTGTGCTCCCCCAGCAGCGGAGGCCTCCTCCGGACAGACGGTTCCAGATTGCTGTATTGGACCGGATGGCGCAGAACGCGAACCCCGCCCGTTCCCGGGTACTCGAACTCTTGCACGGGGTCGTTGTGCTGGAACTGCGGATCCTCCAGAAGGGTCTCGTAGGTATGTACACGAGAGCACCAGACACTGGATTTCCGAAAATGCTCGAGCCATTCCTCAGTGGAACGCTCCCGGATTCGGGCTTGGATGATCTGGTTGATCTCGTCCCGGTGGGCAAGCCTCTCGCTGTCGTCCCAGCGGCACAGCTCAGGTCTCTCCAGCGCCTCTGCCAGTCTCTTTCCGGGCGTCAGCGAGAGGGCTATGTACTCATCGGCCGTCTCATAAATCCCATAGGGTGGCGGATGGAATGTCGAGCCCAGTCCTGATTGGCTCCGTCGGCTGACATTAAATCCGTTGAGGTGATAGGCCAGCGACTCGATCTGCAGATCCAGGGCAGCACTGAGAAGATCCACCTCGAGTTTCTGTCCCTCTCCAGTTCGAGTCCGGGCGGTCAAAGCCACGAGGGCCCCCAGCGCCAGCAGAACGGCCGCATGTTGATCCACAACGGAGCCTCCTGCCGGGACGGGAGGATCAGTCGCTTTTCCCGTAGCGAAAGCCAGGCCGCTCAGGGCCTGGGCCAGAAGATCCTGACCTGGCTCATCCCGGTAAGGGCCGCTGGAACCATATCCTGAGCAGGATACATAGATCAGGCCCCGGTTTCTCCTCTTCAGCGTGTCATAACCGAGGCCCAGCCGATCCATAACTCCGGGACGGTAGTTCTCGACCACCAGATCGGCCTCATCCAGAAGCTTCATGACCACCGCCCGGCCCTGCTCGCTTTTCAGGTTGGCGGTGAGGCCGCGCTGGTTTCGGTTGGCTAACAGAAAAAAAACGCTTTCTCCTCCCAGATACGCCTCACCACCCGACCAGTTCCGTTCCCAGGCACCGATTTCCGGCCGTTCAACCTTGATCACTTCAGCTCCCAGATCGGCCAGGATCTGCACGCCGGAGGGGCCTTGCAGCAACTGTGCGAAGCTGACGATACGAACTCCCTCGAGAGGCAAGTTGTGGGAATCAGCCATGGCTGGAACCTGATGGGATCGCTTTCAGAATATGGGTAAGAACAACCACAAGCTCAGCGTGTTGATTGTGGACGTGGACCTCGGACACCAGCTTGGCTTCCTCCTTCAGTACCTGTCTCAGCCGATAGGTTACGGAAACCGTGTCGCCGAACTTCACTGCTTTGATGAAGCGAATGCGATCGTACCCGTAGGAGACAAGGACTACATCCGGATACTCTGCCTGTAGGATCCGGCAAAACATCGTCGAAGTCGTTGAGGTATAACCGATGATGAGAGAGCCATGGGCAATCCGCTCCTGGTAGGGGGTCTTCTGCATGTAGACCCGGTCCACGTGATTGGGATGGAGGTCACCCGTAATCCCCGCGTACAGATACACGTCTGACTCGCCCACCGTCTTACTGAAGCGAACCACTCTCTCGTCTTCGGAAGTATCCAGCCGTTCGAGCATCTCACCTAAATCGGAAGAAGAAGTCTTCATACCAACACCTCTTGCATGTATAGAATAGGGCCATCATTGCAGGTGCGGCTGTTTTCGTAAACCATCCCGTCCACAGGCAAATCCAAATCAGGGTCTTTGGAGCGTTGCGGAGGGGGGCCGTCTGCCAGTGCCAGGAGGAAGCGGTTCATGAATCTACTCATTCTGGGAGGTCTAATCGTTCTCGTCTACTGGATCGTGGCCATCTGTTACGTGGCGTCCAAGGATGACTGGAAGTAGTGTGCTGTCCCGGAAGTTCGCGGTGTTCATTCGGGATGGATTCATTGGCGTCGCCAGTGAGGGGCGCGACGCAGGAATGCCGGGAGTCTTTCGAGGAGCGCAACAAAGCTGTCGGCGAAAAGACGCCCCGAAGTAGCGGCGTGAACTTCCGGGACGGTGCACTGGGTACTCACTTTCATAAATACGATGATGGAAAGACAGGCTGTTCAAGCCGAGTTATGGGGTTGGATCTGGCTGGTGTGCTTTGTCTCGGTCGTGATCGGACTGGGCTTCTACGGGATGACGAGGACCAAGACTGAGGAAGATTTTGCCGTGGCCCGACGCTCTTACGGCCCGGTCGTTCTAGCCTTTTGCCTGGCCTCGACCGTCGCCAGCGGGTCCACCTATATGGGAATCCCGGGACTGGCCTATTCCAAGGGCTTTCCGGCCATCTGGTATCCTGCTACCTATCCGATCGGAATTTACGGCGGGCTGATCCTTTGCTTCCGCCTGCTCAAGAGGGCTGGTGACCGCTTCGGTTCCAACTCGATTCCGGAATTTCTGGGCCAGCGCTACGGGAGCGATGTCTTGCGTGTTGCCTTTGCTCTCCTGTCGCTCCTGCTCATCTACTACGTGACCGCTCAGATTGTGGCGGCCGCAACCATGTTCCAGGTAATGCTGGGGCTGGGCTATCAGGGCGGGATTGTCCTGACGGTCGCAGTCGTGACCCTCTACATCACTCTGGGGGGCTCGCAGGCGGATATCCTGACCGACTCCTTTCAGGGTGTCCTGATGGTGGTTTGTGCGCAGGTATCAAATCTACTTCCAGAAAGATCCAGCGGCTTTCCCGGAGCAGCTTTTTCCCGGGAGCATTCCTTCGAGTCAGTCCCGCGGCTAGATTCAGGCGCCTGCTCGGTCATGCCAGCCTGTCAGTTGTCAGCCGCCTGGTGATTCGCAGTCGTTAGCTGGCTCTCAAATACCCGGCGGGTCGCTGAAAAATCTCGCGCATTTCACGACGCTGCTCCGGGACGGGTAGGTTGGCCCGCTCCTCGAGCCATTCCAGAGCCTCATCCACCCACTGGATAAAGAAGGCGGCGTCCACTTCCGATCGGCGGGGTTGGTCGCCAACCTGGAAGTAAATGGGACTGGTGTGGGCCATGAGGGGAATCCCGCGGTTGTTTCGGTAAGGAACCTTCTGCGACGAATAGGCCCGAGCGCTGGTGAACTCTGGCATCTCCGGGTTCTCCTTCCGCGACCGCGAAGGCCATCTCCAGCCGGGGCCGGCGGAACAGCAGTTTCTTTCGTTCGGTGCCAACCTTCTTCAGGTCCTTCGCGATCTGCTTACGAGAGCGCGAAGTCTTGATCTCGTCACTACGACCGCTGACTGCTTTCATCTCCTCGTTCAGGCGCTTCAACCTGGCGTCCAGCGATGCCAGACGCTTTCGAAAGGATTTCGTGATCCTCTGGTAACGTTCCTGTCCTACCCTCGGGATCAGGTCGTGGGGGACGTGGTCTCTCTCCGAGCCCGCAAACGGATAGCGAGTGCTCGCGAAGATCCCATAGAGCGCATAGTAGTCACGCGAGCTGATGGGATCGAACTTGTGATCGTGGCATTGAGCGCAACTGATGCTGAGCCCCAGAAGCCCTCTGCCGACGTTGTCGATCGTGTCGGCAATGGTCAGGTGCTGGTAGGCTTGGGGCTTCACATCGAAGCGCCTCGAGATGGCCAGATATCCCGTGGCCACGATCCGCTCCCATTTTTCTTCTTCACTCTCGGCAGGCATCAGATCCCCGGCCAGCTGTTCGCGAAGGAACCGGTCGTAGGGTTTGTCCTGATTCAAGGAGTCGATGACATAGTCCCGGTACTTGTACATCTGGGGTATTGGATAGTCGGCACTGTCACCCGCGGTGTCCGAGTAACGAACCAGGTCCAGCCAGTGACGTCCCCAACGCTCGCCGTAGTGAGGAGAGGCGAGCAGTCGATCGACCAGCCGGGCGTGGGCGCCCGGCAACTCATCAGCAACGAAGTCCTCGGCCTCCCCGGGGGTCGGCGGAAGACCCAGCAAGTCGAAAGTCGCTCGCCGGATGAAAGTCCGCCGATCTGCCTCGAGGGAAGGAGTGAGTTCAGACGAATCGAGTCTTGCCAGGATGAAGTGATCCATCGGGTTGAGCGGCCAGTCCTCCTTTCCCACCGGAGGGGGAACTGGATCTCGCAAGGGCAGCAACGACCACAGAGCACCGCTCTCCTTCTCGTCGTGGGCCGCCGCCATGGTGGCAGGAGCCTCGGGCCAGTCAGCACCGGCTCGAATCCACCCTGCGAGATCCTCGGTCGCCTGTGTCGGAAGCGGTCCCCCGGGCGGCATTTTCAAATCACCCTCGTGACGGACTGCCCGAATCAGCAGGCTCTCCTCAGGTTGGCCGACGATGACAGCGGTCCCGCGTTTTCCTCCTTTGAGCAAGGCGGAACGGGAATCGACACGCAGACCGCTGGTCTCCAGGTCGGTGTGACAGAGGTAGCAGTTCTTGGCCAGGAGCGGACGGATACGGTTCTCAAAGAAATCAGCGGAGTCCTGAGCCACCAGGTTTTGCAGCACCAGGAAGGCAAGGATTCCGGCGATCGATACAGCTTTTTGCTTCCCCAAAGGACACCCTGGTTCAAAAAGGGTAATGTTCCAAAGTATACCCCTGGGCTCCAGGTTCAGTGAATCCCCTTTTACCTCGGGGGCTCGAGAGGGCCTTCGTGCTTCCAGAGCCGGTCTTCGAGCTGTGGGAAGAGCTTCAGTGCGTTCTCGCGCAGGAACTGCCGCCCGATTCTGCGGGCGTGTTCTTCCACCAGGTCCCCACGCATGACCTTTTCGGCCAGCACTTCGGCCAGTGCCTGCCGGGTGAATTCGGTTGAGCCACAAATCCCTTCGGCGTGATTGCAGTCGGCACCCCACAGGATGCGGTCTGAGGACATAATCTCGAGCCATTCGTGGTAAGCGCGTTTGGCCGTCGTGAAACTGATCACCGGCAGCCACACGGAATCAATCCAGACGCGCCTGGGGAAGCGCATGACGATGACGCCGGTCTCTCCAACTCAGGGATACCCGCCGTGGAAGAGGATGAACTTGGTTCGTGAATGCCGGCGATCAGGTTCAGCGGTAAAAGCTGGCCGCCCGGGTGTTCTCGAAGTCATGTTTGGCAACGCTCCACCAGTCTTCGAACTTGCCACCGGGTGTCCATGGGGTCAGCCGCTGCAGCCAGGTGAAGTAATTACTTTTCCACAAGGCTGGCCAGGTTCATACCGCGGCCGTGATCGGTTTCCACCCAGCCCGGCAGGCTCTCAAAGGGCCACAGGTGATCGTGTGTGTCGATGGCGGGAACAGAATCGAGATACGCCTTGATCCGCTCATACGTCAGAGTGTCCTTCGTGTCCTGGGCCAGGACCCCGGAGGCAATCAACGGCATCAGGCAGCAGAACACCAGAACGAGTCTGTTCATGAGTCTTCTCCCATTTGCCGCCACTATTCGTAGTGCCATTTCAGGAGCCACGGGTCGGCCGGCCGCTTCTGGAACTCGCGGAGCTTTTCCTTCAACTCCTCGAGAGCCTCGGCGTGAGCCGGATTCGCCGCCAGGTTCTTTGACTCCCAGGGGTCCGCAACGACATCGAAGAGCTCGAACTCGGGCCGATGGATGTACTCTCCGACCGTTCGGACTCCGTAGGCAGCGTTCATTCCCTGCCCAAAAGAATACTGCCAGGCCGCTGCCACCCAGAGGTCCGAGGCGAAGGGGAAGGGCAGAGGATGGGCCAGGTTCCAGATCAGCTTGTGGTGTCGGGTCCGTACCACCCGCATCGGATAGTACATCTGGATCTCATGGAAGGTGTGGGAGGCGTAGATTTCATCCCAGCCCTGGGGACGGGCCTCCTCCAGAATCCCGAGGAAGGATCTTCCGTGCAAACCGTGCCTCTCTCCCATCTGGTCGCGAAGCAGGCGGTAGGCGACGTGAGGCTCGTACTCGGGTGTCTCGACCCCGGCGTAATCAAGAATGGTGGGTGTGATGTCCACCCAGCTGATCATGGCGTCGCTGACTACCCCTCGTTTCTCGGCCCGGGGGTCTCGGACGATGGCAGGGGAGAGCAGGCCCGGCTCGTAGACGGTCGTCTTGGCACCCGGAAAGGCGATGCCGTGGTCGGAAATGTAGAGGATCAAGGTGTCGTCGTAAACGCCTGTCTCCTTGAGAACGGTCAGCAGGCGGCCCAGTCCCTGGTCCAGCCTGGAGACCGACTGGTAGTACTGGGCCAGCTCCGCCAGAACCGCCGGGTTGTCGGACAGAAAGGGGGGGACGATCACTTCATCGGGGCGGTATCGTTGTGGTTCGATGCCCGGATAGCCGCCGGTTGCGTTGCCGAAACGGTCCGGCTTGTGAGGAGACTCTTCCACCACACCGCCTCCGCGATGGGAGTCGGAGGTGCAGAAGTAGAGAAAGAAGGGGCGATCTCGATCGGCGTTCAGGAACTCCCGGCAGTTCTCGGCCATTTCGACGGGATTGCGGGTCGAACCGGGAATCCAATGATCAAACCGGTAAACCTTCCGGGGTGCTACATGGTACTTGCCAACGGAGGCTGTCCGGTAGCCGGCCTCACTGAGAAGAACCGGCAGGCTTTTCAGATTCTCGAAGCTCTCAAAACCATGGTAGTCGTGCTGGTGTCCGTACTGGCCGGTCCGGTGGTTGTGAAGACCGGTCAGGATCACCGATCGGCTGGCACTGCAGCTGGCTGTGGTGGCGAAGGCATAACGAAAACGCGTGCCTTCGGCTGCCAGCCGGTCGATATGCGGGGTCTTGATGCCCGGATTGCCGTAAACGCCGGCGTCCTGGCCATGGTCATCCGCCACAAAAAGAACCACATTCCTGGAGGCGGCGCTCGCCACGGTCAAAAAAGACGCGGCACAAAGCAGGATCTGCAGAAGCTTCAATTCTGGAGATGCTCCATTACAAATGGCCATTGCAGGGAATTAAAGTACTTGTGGCCACCCAGTATCCTCAAGATGGATCCCAACATCGACTCTACTCGGGTCGACTCAACGTCACATCCCACAGGTAGTTTCACGTGAGCGCCTAACAAGTTGAGAGGAAGTATCCCCCGGACTCAGCGCGAGGGTCAATACGGCTGGAGGAAAAGAGCCGGCCGAATCCGGACCCGGCCAGAACCATTTTTGGACTCTCACTGGCTTGGCTATACTTGACTTGAGTTACCATTGCTTTGGACCTGGTTTCAGCCGGCGGCGCAGAGAGTCGCGGCAGGGGCCGGGTACTCCGAAAGTGGGTCAATCGTTGAATATCCGGGAATACCTCAAGTTGCTTTGGCCCGTGGGCACCCGTGGTGTGTGCGCGGCGTTGACGATCCTCCTTCTCAGCGCCGGGAGCCGGATGGATGCCGCCCCCGGATCAAGTGAGGCACAGGGCCACCCGGTGGGACTTTCCCAAACGCCGGGGGCCAGACTCGTGATCAAGGATGTCCCGATGACAACCCCGGAGCCGATGTTTCCGGGGGAACGCTTCGTGCTCACCACGATCGGTTCTGAGCACGAGAGTTCCGAGGGCAGGGAATTCCACCCGCTGGTGAGTATTCTGGTCGATTATTCCTTCCCAGAGGCTCCACAGGGTCGCTGGCTGGCGCTCTGGAATCTGGGTCACAAGACCCCCGGCTTTGGGGATCGCTTTGGAGCCGTGTTTCCGGCCTTTATCTCCAGCAAGAAGAGCTGGCTGGGCGACGTTCGGAAGCTGGAAAAGAAACGCCGGCGACTGGAAGAGAACCCGGGCCGGGCCGGCTCCGGATTACCCAAGCCTTTTCTCAAGGCAACGGAGGAGAAATACCGAGCCAATGAACACCTCGTGTTAGAGGGGATCAAGCGTGGCCTGGGGACCATTGTAGGGTTCTGGAGCAAGGTGGGTCCCATTGCCTACTCGGCTCATGTCTTGTACCGCAATTATCTCCTTCGCCACACGGATATGAGGGAGCGGCAATTCGAGCAGGCGTATCTCGGTCTGACCTGGTACACGGATCTGGCCACCCACACGCCGGAGGCCGACACGCTCTCTGCCCAAGAGATCGCCGGGTTGAAATTCAAGCTGCTCGCCTCGCGGCGTTTTTTCGGGCGCTTCGTGAAGGGGGAAGCGGCGGGAGACTTCGTGCACGGTTTTGAAAGCGAGATGCGCGAACACCTGTGGGGAACGTCTTGCCTGCTGGCCAGCGTTGCCAACGAATACCAGCTGGCCTATGAGGAGTTCCACCGTTACACGGCCGGAGGAGTCCCTGTGGCGCTGGGAGGTATCCTCTACTATGACCCTAAACTGGCGCCGGAGCCGTCCAGTGTACGCTGGCCCGGCTTCAACCCCTTTGATCTCACTTACAATCCATTCGAGCACCCGGATGTCCTGCAGGCTGCCTCTTCCGGAGAACGGGTCCCTCTCGCGATCTACGCTTACCAGAGCAATATGGCCTTCAAGCCGATTATCGCCGTGGACTTCTTCGACCCGAATAACCCCCGCACCCGGGAAGCCGCCACCTACTGGCATAAGCTGGGAGACCAGGCCCTGGCGGTCTACAGTGGCGTGGGACTTTACGTCTGGGCAGCCAACAAGAGCGGTAGCTTCGTGGCCAACCGCAAGGGCCTGACCCTTTTCAGCGACTCCAAGCATTCTCTGGGACTCGAAGAGCTGCGTCTTTCCCTGGCGAGCCACCTCTATTTTGAGGAAGAAGCGGCGGACGGTCTCGCCGATGCCATGGATCGTCTGCTCATCAATCCACTGACGCAGTCCAGTCGCACCAAGGCTCTTCGGGCGCAGATTCAGTACCTGCGCGTGGCCCGGCCGGCTCAACTTGTGCGTTTGGGTCGTCGACTCAGAACCAAACAGATTCGCAAGGCTACGGGTGCAAGAGGTGGCGTCGGCGAACAAGAGCTGGCCAGCTATCGGCGCTATTTGAAACGACAGCGAGAGATGCGGCCCCTGGAGGTCTTCCTGGAAGACGAGCACCTCCCGAGTATTCCGCCGAGCCAGATCACGGCTTCTCTGAGCAACCTCTATCGAGAATCTCTCGACCCGGATCCTGAGCTGGTAGATTTCCTACTTCGTTTCCGCCTCGACCTGGAGAACCGGCCGTTGCTGGCCCGCGATCCGGAGCCGTCGAGCTGGCTGCCCGACGTCGATAGGGTACTGGCGAGACTGTATGAGGCCCAGGGGCGAAGCCCTGAACTGCTCGCCTCCGATCTGAGAGCAATGGCTGAGAAACAGGAGAAGGTGGCGCTGGAACTCGCACAAGAGTATCGCAAAGGGCGGCTCAGGAGATTCCACCGCTTCACGCAGCGCCATCTCCTGGTCCTGCAGCAGTTCGACGAGCACGATGGCGATCTGATGAGCGTGTCTCCCTGGTATCTCACAGACGCCTTCCAGTTCCTGGCGCGGGCTCCGCTGGTGATTGAGCTCTATCCCGAAGCTGAAATCGAGTTCCGCAAACTGGAAACGGAGATTGCTGCCTCCCTGTATCAGGCCCGGAGGCACCTGGCAACGAAGTCGATCTCAGACGAAGTTCCCTGGATGGAAGAGCAAAAAAGCTTGTGTCTGCAGGCGGCCAATCAAGCCAACCGTCAACTTATGCGGTTCTGGAGAGACGGACGACCGGAGGCGGGTCCGGTGGAAGTCGCTGATGAGGGCGCTGACATGTCAGGAGGAGGTCGAGAATGACCACCTGGCTCAGAGTCGGGGGCCGTCTGCTGGTTGCCTGGCTTCTGGTTGGGACTCTCTTCGCTGAAGAGGCGGGGCCCCGGTTGGTTCTCATCAAGGTGGACGGTGTTCCGCCCGACCTGCTGGCGGCGTTGAGTGTTCCGGAGCGTGAGGATTACTGGCGAAGGTTGTCTTATGCGCCGGATCTCAAGAGAGCCGTGCGCTTCTACCGGGAGCAGACCGGTCGTTCCATCATTCTCCCCAACATTCGACATTACTTTTTTGAAGAGGGGGTATACGTCGAGAACTTGTTTTCAGAGACTCTGACCCTTTCCCCGGTCTCATGGGCATTGATCGATACCGGTCAGCCCAGTGTGATCAAGGGTCATTCTACCTTCAGCCGCGACACCTGCTACCTGCGTTACTATCTGGATGCGTTTCGGGAGACCATCGATGCCGCCCGCTATGGCGAGAGCAAGAGCGCTGCCCTCTGGAACCTGGATCAGGTTGGAGTGAGCCTGATGTCTGACGCGTTCGATCCGGAGCGGGCCTGGTCCGGGCCGCAGGTTTACCGGCGCACGGCCAACCGGGCGTTAATCGTAGAATCCGGGAGACGATGGCTGGACAATAACGAGAGTAGTGTTCCCGGCGTGATCCAGTCCCATCTGTCTCGTCTCGTGACCGGCATGGACTACACGGAGTACATGCAGGAAATGTCGGGGATCTTCACTGCCCGGAAGATTCTCGAGAAGGACCTCCTGGGAGAGGAAAAGCACGACTACGTGAGCGCTGTTTTCACCCTCCTGGATCATCAGCAGCATGTCGATCCACATCCCGAAAACCTGATCCACTGGAGCGTCAAGCTGGACCGTGAAGTGGGTCGGATCTTCGCGGCGATCGAGAAGAGCTCACGCAAGAGCCGAACGATCGTGGCCATGGTCTCGGATCACGGTTCCGAGATTCAGCCGGGAAAGACAGCCTTCTCCTTTCCGATTACGAAGGCCTTCCGCCAGCCCCTCTTCGGCAACCACACGGTGAAGACTCTGCTCACCGAGAGCGTCTGGAGTGCCGTCACCGTGCCCATTGCGGGCCTGGACTCCCCACGGATGTATGAAGCCCAGGGATCCCCGTATGGAGAGAATGCGGGCGGGGAAGAGGGATACGCTACCTGTTTCATTGACAACTTCGGGAATGGAAGGGCCGCCGTCAATCTGCGCAACGACGATCTGAACCGACTGCATTTGCTATTGCTCGAAATCAAGCGATCCCAGCCCGATTCGGAGCACTGGCACCAGTTGAAATCCATGTTTCGCCGGAATCTGGAAAGGACACGACGGTGGCTGGAGCCCGACCTGGCTCTCTACAAGGACTATCACGAGGGTGCTAAGAACCTGGCCTTCAATCTGATTTCCAAGCCGGACGTCCATGCACAAGACGTGGCTCGGCGCCTTCTGGAAGAAATCGAACGCGACGCACCGCAAATCGGAGCTCTGGAGCTGCTTCTCGGTTTACGTTTTGCAAATGATGACCCCCAAGGCGGATTGGAGTTCGATCGGATGACGCGATCCGACTTCCAGGTCTCCTCCTTGATTCCCAAGTGCTTTCTGGGTCCTCCAAACCAGGTTCATCAACTATCTCGCTACACTCTGGGACTGGACGAGGATCTGAAGTGGGTCACCACGACGGTCGACGAGAAAGGACGACCTGTCCCCATGGACTACTTCGAGATCCTCTCCGACTTTCAAGCTCCGAATGCACCGGTGAACGGGGATCACAACCCCAATGACCTGATTGTCACTCGCCTCCCGACCCGCCATGTAGCCGAGGCCCTGCAAACGGTTGCCCGGATCGACGTGAAGCAGGGCGACCTTCACAATGTCGTCTGGATCAAGTCGACGGCACGGGATGACCCCGACAAGGGTGGAGAAGCCCTCATCGTGGAGGATGCGAACCGGAGAATTCGATATGTTCCGGTGGCAGGCCTGAAGCAGGCTGGGGACCTGAGCTTCAGCTTCGCACTCGGCTCAGGTCCTGATCCACTGGCGCTGCTGGCTGGGAAGGGGGTGAAGGTTGCCGACGGCAGCTCTCGGCTGGATTGGGTCCGACGCTTCCATTCCCGGGAAGACTGGCTTGCTGCCACCTACCAGACCGAGTACGGAATTGCCGTGTGCATGCTGCTGGACATTACGGACAACCCAACCGGGCGCTTTATCGACTCACCGGACTTCCAGAGCTACCTGACGCACTTCAGTTCGCCGGATCTCAAGGCACGCTACCTGCGGGGCCTGAGGCGCAAGTATGCTCTGCACCAGGCTGATTTCCTGGTCTGGTCGGACGAGCTCTGGAATTACAATTCCAGCACACGAACTGCAGGCGGAAGTCACTCCGGCCTGAGGCCGATCGTGGCCCGAACCACATTCCTGGTCTGGGGCGGAGAGAATACTGATGTGGCAAGTGGGGTCACCGTGTCGCAGGTGGGGACGACGCTCGATCTGGTCCCCACTCTGTTCCAGGCCCTGGGGATGCTGGAGGAGGGGAACCGGCTTGTCCCCCAGCCGGGTGCCATTCCTGAACGTGTTTTCCTGCCTTTCCCGGGACGCATCCTCGACATCTTTGAGCAACCCTCTCCGGAGCACCGGTGGAGTCCAGCAGCGCCCCTCCATGAACGCTAGTCAGCCACATCGCAACTCTTGATCCAAACGATGACTGGCTGCCCGAGGAGGTTATTCGCAGGGGACCTTCTGGATCGGCTCGGATTGCTTTGTCGGTTCCAGGTTCAACTCAATGCCAAGCCACCAGCGGGGCCGGTCGAGAATACGGACAGGAACGCCTTTCAGGTCCCCCTCGAGCGGAAACCACAGGGTGAAGTCATGGTGGCCACTCACGGATATCTTGCGAACGCGGAAATCAATCCGGGCCACCAGAGGATAGATGTTAGGCGTTTTTCCTTTTCCTCCTGGAACTGCCAGTTTCTTGACCAGTTTCTGCCCTCGGATCGACAGCTCATATAGTTGGGAATTGTAGACATATGAGAGTTTCTTGCGCTCGCGGTTGAGCCACCGGCTCCGGGCATAATCGGTTACGGCGGCGCGAGTGACCGTTTGCACGGCAGTCAGGAACCCGTAAGGCTCGCGATAGCTATTCGAGGTATTGATCAGCTCTTTGTTCTTGTCAGGACCCGAGCGCTGTCTCTTCTCGTATTCGCAACGAATGGACTGGGAGTGGCGGTAGTCAAAGTCCTGATTTGTCGAGAATTTTCTCAGTTCGGAGACTGCCCGGTCGGAGCGGACCAGGCTGCGGGTGCCTTCGTACCAGAACTGCGCCCCGCTCTTGGCCTCGGCGTCGTTTGCCAGCGCTTCGGAAAGTCCCTTTTCCATGGAATGCTTCATGAAGCCTTCGAAAAGAGTTTCCTGCAGGATGGGGTTGGCCAGATCGGCTTCGGTGACCCACTCGGCGGTTTCCTGGCCGTAGCCCCAGCGGTTGATGCCTCCCGGGACGCGCTCGGGATTGGATCCGAAGAAAACCTCTACAGAACGGGACATGTTCCCGTTTTCTTTCTGGATGCTGCCCACAGAGATCTGGCCACCTCCCACATCGTCCTTTCCCACGCAGAAGAAGAGCAAGCGCACCTTGCCCCTCATCCGATAGTGGTGAACCCTCAGCTCTTGCGATACAGGGTTCGGTTCCTCGACCCTGGGCCTGCCGTCAAGAGTGCCAACAGCGATGAGGCCAAGTAGCGCCAGTCTGCCCCAGCGTGTTGAGATCATTGCAGTAGTTTCCAAACTCTTCGACTCCTGGTCCGTCCCGATTGTCACCTCTCTGCTAGGATACAGCGAGTTTCCGTTTTTGGGACTCCCTTCTGTTTTTGTTGTAGGATCTTATTGCGGAAATCCTTTTATCTATTCAGAGGAAGTGCGACATGTCCTATCGATCGGGAGTCATGTTCTTAGGCGCTGTTCTGGGTTTGTCCGCCGGGTGCATCGACACGCCGAGTTCTGCCCACGAGGCAGGTTCTGCCGATGTAACCCCGGGAAAGGAGGTTCGAGTGCTGGTTCTGGAGGGCACTCCCTATGAGCGAGGCCTGACCCACGGCAAGAGTCTCAAGAAGGAGATCCACGAAGTTGTGGCTCTGTGGAAAGCACAACTTGGGAGCCCGGGTGGGACAGACGCAGATGCCTTCATCCAGAAGTTCCTGGAAGAGACCGACTTTGCGCCGGCCATCGAGAAATGGACACCGGGCCTGCTCGAGGAGGTGCGGGGAATTGCCGACGGTGCAGAGATCGACTTTGACACCATCTATGCCTTCCAGCTGATGGATGAAATCTGGCTTTACCAGTCCGGCCTGGAAGGTGAGGCGTGTAGCGCCATTGCCCTTGAGCGGCAGGGCGATCGTTCGTCTCTGGTGGCCCAGAACATGGACCTGGAGCCCTTTCGAGAGGGGTACCAGGTTCTCATGCACGTCAAGCATCCAGACTCCGATCTGGAGTCGTTGTTCCTGACCTGTGCCGGACTGATTGTGACCACCGGACTGAACAACGCTCCCCTGGGAATCGCTGTCAACGCCATGGGCCAAATGGATTACGGGCCTGAAGGGCTGCCTGTGGCCTTCGTGGTCCGTGGACTCCTGGAGCAGCAAAGCCTGGAGGAAGCTGTTGGTTTCTTGAAGACGGTGCAACATGCTTCGGGCCAGAACTACATCCTGGGAGACTCGGAAGATGTGGTCGATCTGGAAGTCTCCACCAACCAGCTGGCAAGGTTCACCCCGGAAAACCATCCGGGCGTCATCCTGCACACCAACCATCCGCGGGTTCTGACCGATTATCACGCACAGTACGAAGACAGCCTGGCGGGCGGGGCGACGCCCATGGGGCTGGGAGAGAACACCCATGCGCGACTGGAGGCTCTGGAGGCACGGCTGGGTTCGGAGAAGGGATCACTGGGCATCGAAGACATCAAGTCTACACTGAGCAGCCAGGACGACTCGACGCATCCGGTGTGCCGGCCTCATGACCCGGGCAAGAGTAGTTTTACTTTCGGGACCGTGATCCAGGTCCTCTCCGACAGTCCGGAACTCCACCTGGCACCCGGGCCGCCCAACGTGACTCCGTTTCAGATCTTTCCGTTCTCGAAGGGTTCGTGATCGAGAAGTCTGAGTTCGGAGCGTGAAGAGTCCCCTAGGGCACGGTTATCAACCGTGCCGAACTGAACCCGGCTGCACAGTGCATCTATTTCCTGGCCAGAGTTGCCATATCCATAGGTTCGGCACCCCAGATTGGCGTGCCCTACGATGTGTTCCGCCAGCGGGCTGTCACTTGCCGTTCGGCGCCTGTCCCGCATTTCTGATAAGAGTGACCGAACCAGTACACTTCCTTTTGAATGGAGGGTTCAAAGAATGAAACAGACTGTTCTCCCGTTGCTTGTCCTGCTGGCCAGCTCAGCCGTTTCAGCCCAGGATCCTAGCGATCGGGAGAATCCCGGCTACCGGGACCCCAGGCTGACAGAGCCGACGCAGATTGCACCTTTGCTGGAAGGTCTCGGGGAGCATCATCACCCGATCACCACCAGCGTTGAACGGGCCCAGCTTTTTTTTGACCAGGGATTGCGGCTGACGTACGGGTTCAATCACCGCAAAGCTGCGCGTGCCTTCCAGGAAGCAGCCAGATTGGATCCGGCCTGCGCCATGGCTCACTGGGGACTGGCACTGGTCCACGGCCCCAACTTGAACCTGCCGATGGATGAGGAGTCCGCCAGGACAGCCTACGCAGCGATTCAGAAAGCCGTGGCGCTGAAACCCGGAGTGTCCAGGCCGGAGCAGGCCTACATTGACGCCCTGGCAACCCGCTACGTTGCTGATCCCGGCTCCGATCGTGCGGCTCTGGATCACGCCTACGCAGGGGCCATGAGGGAACTCTCCCAGAGCTACCCTTCCGACCCGGACGCTGCCACTCTTTACGGTGCCGCTGTCATGAATCTGGGTCCATGGGACTACTGGTGGGGCGACGGGCGACCCTATGAGCGCACCAAGAAGGTTCTGGAGGTCTTCCAGTCCGCGATTCGCCGCGATCCCCGGCATCCAGGTGCACTCCACTACTACATTCACGCCGTTGAGGCCCACCATCCGGAGTGGGCGGTCGAGAGCGCCGAGAGGCTGGAGACCCTGATGCCGGGCGCTGGACACATGGTTCACATGCCCTCCCACATCTACATGAGGATGGGCCGCTATCAGGACGCCTACGAAACCAATGTCAAGGCCGTGGCGGCTGATGAAGGCTATATCACGCAGTGCCGGGCCCAGGGCATCTACCCGCTGGCTTATTATCCTCACAACATCCACTTCCTGTGGTGGGCTGCTACAAACCTGGGACGCAGTGCCGAGGCGCTCGCTTCGGCCCGGAAGACGGCTGCACAGATGCCCGGGAAAGCGGTTGGCGAGTCTCCCCAGTTTCAGACTTTCCTGGTCACTCCCCTCTACGCGATGGTCCGCTTTGGGTTGTGGGACGAGATTCTCAAGGAACCGGAGCCCGATCGGGGGCTGCTCTTTTCCAGCGGAATTTACCACTACGCCCGGGGCAGTGCTTTCCGGGCCTTGGGAAGATTGAAAAAGGCCGAAAGAGAACTGAAGAAACTGCAGGTGCTGGCCGAGGATAAGCGCCTTCGCACCATGCTGTGGCTGAGCCCGCCCGCGGAGGTGCTCCAGATCGCAGCGAAGACTCTGGGCGGCGAGATTGCGGCAAGAAGAGGCGAGCACGATCGGGCGCTGCTGCTGCTGGAAACGGCTGTTCGGCTGCAGGATGCCCTGGCTTATAACGAACCCCCCGACTGGCACTACCCGGTTCGGCAGTCTCTCGGCGCCGTGCTCCTCGAGGCCGGCCGCCCCGCAGAAGCCGCAGTCGTGTACTGGGAAGATCTCCGGCGCCGTCCGGAAAATGGCTGGTCGCTGTTCGGGCTGGCGCAGAGCCTGCGGGCTCAAGGCAACCTGGAAGCGGCCGTTCAAATTGAAGCCCGCTTTGAGAAGGCGTGGGCTACGGCCGATCTCCGCTTGTCGGCTTCGCGGTTCTAGCAGCCCTCTCATCCGAGGACGATCTGGTCATTCGGTAGCCGGCCACGATCGAAGCCCCCAGGGCGAACCCTGCGATGGTATCCAGTGCATAGTGGAAACGCCCGTAAACCGTTCCCACAACCAGCCCCGCGACGACTGGAGTCAGGATCAGCGCCAACCGCCTCTGACGCTGCCAGGCCACCGACCAGACAATGACTGCGCCTGATACATGGGCGCTCGGAAACGCTCCTCCCCTGGCGCCACCGCGCCCGGAAACGAACTGTACCAGCTCGTAAAAGAGATGACCTGCAAAAGGTTGACCCAGCGGTTTACTGAGGTAAAAGGGGCTGTCAACAGGAAAGAGCATGAAGAACCCCAGGCTCACCGAGTAGGAGAGCCAGTAGAGAAACAGAAGCTCATGAAAAGCTCCTCGCCGCCCCGAGGCGTACCAGTACCCCCCGACCGCGGGGAGAAGAAACACGAACGACAGATAACAGAAGTGCAGGTACTCCGAGAGGGGAACCCAGGGCAGTTGGGAACTCAGGTAGAGGCTGGGATGCCCCTTGAACAGAAACACCTCCCATTCCCGAATGGACTCCGTCAATCCCCAGTTGCCGAAGGCTCTTGCAAAGATCTCCACCTCCTTGAACAACAGAGGCATCGTCAGAACCGGGAACCAGTCTCTCGAAAACTGCAGTGGCAGTGGCACGGTTCCAGGCAGTCGGCGCAGGGAAAGAATCAGGGCAGCTCCGGCGCAGTGGACCAGGAAGTACAGTCCCCAATTTTCCAGGTGACTCGAGAAATACAGAACGAGACCTGCTGTCAGAAACAGATAAGCGGCCAGCAAGGTCTCGGTTCTTTGCTGCATGTTCAATCTCGAGATTCCAGACACTCGCCCTTGTGCTGGCCTGACTGTGGGTCCTTGAGAATGGTAAGTTTAGATGCAATGACAGAAAAGTTCATAGAGGAGGTCGTCTGCACTCCGACCCACGGCCGTTACCTGGTGAGATCTGCTCGAGGAGATCCGCGGGGCCTGCTGGTCGGGTTTCACGGGTACGCTGAGACGGCTGAACACATCATGCTGGAGCTGGTTCAGATCCCCGGATCCGAAGACTGGGTGCTCTGTTCCATGCAGGCACTCAACCTCTTCTATCGAGGCCGCACCAATGACGTGGTCGCCAGTTGGAAGACACGCACGCTGCGCCAAGAGGCGATCGAGAATAATCTCCGCTATGTAGGATCCGTAGTGGAGAAAGTTCGCCACCGCCTTGGCTGCGACTCCAATACTCTGGTGACCGGTTTTTCCCAGGGGGCCTCGATGGCTTATCGAACGGCTTTTCTGGGACCTGAAGGAGTGGACGGGATCATTGCTCTGGGTGGCGACATCCCGCCTGAAATTGACTCCATCGCCGGTCCCAAACAGCCCCGGGTTTTGATTGGCCAGGGCTCGCGCGACCAGTGGTACACGGACGACAAGCTGGTAAGCGATCAGCAGAAGCTGGAGGCGCTGGGCCTGACCTGTGAGACCTTTGCCTTCTCGGCCGGGCACGAATGGACCTCCGTGTTCCGGGAGCGCTGCGGGGAGTTTCTGGACAGCTTCTGCAACGGCGGATGGTGAGGAACTCGACCCAGATCGCCCCCAACTTTACCCTATCCACGCTCGAGGGCTCGCCCTGGGAATACCCGCTCGAGGCCGCAGGGAGACCGGTGATGCTGGCCTTCTTCGAGACCGACTGCCCCACCTGTCTGCTCACCCTGCCTTACCTGAATCGGCTTCATGAAACGGTGGGCGACGACGCCACAGTGCTGGGGATTTCCCAGGACAATGCGCAGCGGACGAACGAGATCATCGGGCAACTGGAGGTCGGTTTCACTGTTCTGATCGACAGCGCTCTCACCGTTTCCAGGAAGTTCGATCCGGTGACGGTTCCGACGCTCTATCTGCTGGGCTCGAGTGGCACGATTCGTGGCACCATCAGCGGCTTCTCCAAGACCGAACTCAATGAACTGGGGAGTGAGCTGGCGAGGCGGGCCGGGGTACAACCGCTCGTGATCGCGGATCCCTATGACGGAGCCCCGGAAAGTAAGCCCGGCTGCATGTCGCGCCACCGCGAACCGGAAACCAACCTGGAAGCTGACGCTCCGATGAACTTCACCGCCACCCGGGGGCCGGCAGCCAGCCGAGTCGAACTCGATGACGACGCCGAACTGGAAGCCTACTGCCGCGAAGTGGGCTTTGCGGACCCCTTGCCCGTGGTCCCCCCGACTCTGGAGCGAGTGGAGGCCCTTCTGGCGTTGTCGGCTCTCCCGCCCCACGAGATCGTCGGGAGAGTTCCCCCCAATTACGGATCCGCCACGGTTGAGAAGATCGCAGCCAATGCCGTCATGGCGGGCTGTGAGCCGGCCATGATGAGAGTGCTGATACCTCTCGTGCGGGCTGCCTGTGACGAGCGCTTCAACCTGCACGGTATCCAGGCCACGACCCACTTTGCTGCACCCATGATCATCGTCAATGGACCCATTCAAAAGGAACTGGAGTTCGCCAGCGGCAGCAATGTTTTCAGTAATGTCGCCAGAGCCAACAGTACACTGGGACGCGCCTTTCAGTTGATCGTGACGAACCTGGGTGGGGCTCGGCCGGGAGAAATCGATATGTCGACGCTGGGTCACCCGGGAAAGTTCAGCTACTGTATTGCTGAGAACGAGGAAGCCAGCCCCTGGGATCCGCTGCATGTGGAGCGGGGTTTTCAAGCTGAGCAAAGCACTCTGACCCTGTTTGCCGCGGAGCCGCCTCGCGGAGTCAGCTAACACACGGCCCGGGAAGGGAAGCGCATTCTGCAGACCATTTCGCGAACGCTGGTGACCATCTGGTCCTATCGTATGTGTGGGATGTTTGAAGCGATCGTGGTGCTTTGTCCTGAACATGCCGACACGCTCAGGCGCGACGGCTTCAGCAAGTCCCAGGTGCGCGATTTCCTTTTCGATAACACCGGTGTCCCCCAGCGCGAGTTCGGCAATGACGACGGGGAGGGTACACAGGCTCCGGAGAACTACCAGGCAGTGCTGATCGACGGAGAGCCCTGCTACCGTAAGTTCTCGCGGCCGGAAGCGATTCACCTTCTGGTGGCAGGGGGTCCGGCCGGAAAGTTCTCGGCTGTCATTGGATCCTGGGTAACTGGAGCCCTGGGGAGCCAGATGGTAACGTACCCGATCGACTGACCTGGAGAGAGTACTATGATTCTGGTGAATCCCCTGGATGAATCACAGCGGCCTGCCGCTCGTGCTGCCCCTCGCCTCGATTCGCTGGCAGGGACGTCAATCGCTCTGCAGGATATCAGCAAACGAGGCAGCAGCGTGTTTTTGGATCGGCTCGAGTCGCTGCTGAAACAGGATTTCGGAGTGAAGGAGATCGTTCGCGAGGTGAAGCCGACCTTCGCCAAACCGGCCCCTCCGGAGGTGATCGGGCGTCTGCGGCGGGCTCGGGTGCAGGCGGTCATCCAGGCCCTGGCGGATTGAGGGTCATGTACGACGTGCAGTGTGCACGACACGATGTGACTGGAACGACTGGGTGTCCCGGCGGTAGCTGTGATCACGGATGTTTTTCAGACCGCAGCCCGGGCTCAGGCCGGAGCGCTGGGGCGTCCCGATTTTGACGCTGTCTACGTAGCTCATCCCATTCAGGATCAAACAGGGGAGGGAATTGGGGCCCGGGCGGATGCGGCCGCGCTCCTGATTGCTCGCCGGTTGACCGGAGAGGGAGAGGTCCACTCTGCTGGTGTCCGGAGAGCGAACCCGGTCGGCGGCTCTCCGGGAAAAGCGTAAGTCAGAGGCTTGCCTTTCAACCCCCATCGTGCTACCACTTCCAGTCATGCACTTGGCAAACGAAGAACCTGGAGGCCCTTCTCGATGAATATCCTGCTGGTGTCACCGCGAACACCGACCACCTTTTGGAGCTTCAAGCACGCCGTTGGTTTCCTCTCCAGGAAGGCGGCATATCCGCCCCTGGGACTCCTGACGATGGCTGCGATGCTTCCCCGGTCCTGGGCCCTCAAGCTGATCGATTTGGATGTGACTCCGCTGCCAGATGCCGACCTTCAGTGGGCCGACTACGTGATGTTGGGAGGCATGATTGTTCACAAGGAATCGGCCCGAGACATCGCAGAACGCTGCAGGGTGATGGGCAAACCGGTGATTGGAGGTGGACCTCTGTTTACGACCTCGGAGGAGAAGTTCCCGTCCATCGGCCACCTTGTCCTGGGTGAAGTGGAAGAGATCATGCCCCGGGTGGTGGCAGACATGGAGGCGGGTTGCCTGGAAAAGCTGTACCAGCGCGAAGATCGTCCCGACGTGACGACAACGCCGATTCCTCGCTGGGATCTCATCAACTTCAAGGACTATGTGACCATGTCGGTCCAGTTTTCACGGGGCTGTCCTTACGACTGTGAGTTCTGCGACATCATTGTCATGAACGGCCGCAGACCGCGCACCAAGGCGCCTGCTCAACTGGTGGAAGAACTGGATACGCTCCACGCACGGGGATGGAGAGGTCCGGTCTTCCTGGTCGATGACAACTTCATCGGCAATAAGAAGAAGGTCAAGGAGATGCTGCGGGCCGTCATCGAGTGGCGGAAGCGAACTCCCGCACGGATGGATTTCTTCACGCAGGCATCGGTCAACCTGGCCGACGACAAAGAATTGTTGCGGTTGATGCCGGAGACCGGGTTCGGGAAAGTCTTTCTGGGTATCGAGACGCCCGAGATGGCAAGCCTGAAGGAGTGCAAGAAGCTACAGAACACGCGGCGCGATCTGGTGGATGCAGTGTGGACGATCCAGCACGCAGGCATGCAAGTCATGGGAGGCTTCATAGTCGGGTTTGACAACGACGGTTCGGACATCTTTGAACGGCAGTTCGAGTTCATTCAAAAGGCGGGCGTCGTGACGGCCATGGTAGGCCTGCTCACAGCCCTGCCCAAGACTCGTCTTTACTTCCGGCTGATGGAGGAAGGGCGGCTCCTGGGTCACAGCCAGGGGAGCAATACGGAAGCCGATCTCAACTTTGTCACCAAGCTGGACAGTGATTTTCTGATCCAGGGCTACCGGAGCCTGATGCACTCCCTCTATGAACCGGATAACTACTACCGGCGCATCAGATCCTATTTGTCCAGGTATCGGCGCGCAAGTCGCCCGGAGTACTTCGGGGTGGCCGATATCAAGGCCTTTATCAGGTCGCTCTGGTGTCTGGGGGTCCGCCATCCCGGCCGTCTGGCTTATTGGAGATTCCTGCTCTTTACCCTGGTGCGCTATCCCCGGGAATTCGGCCAGGCCGTGACGCTTGCCATCTACGGTCACCATTTCCGGCTCGTCGCTGCTGATCTCTAGCCCGCTTCTCACTGCTTAGAGTTCGGAGAGGAGGTCCTGCGCCTCCTTTTGATCCACAAACTTTGCCCATTCCAGCGCCGTTGCACCGAAACGCTCATCCCGAATCGTCACATCGACTCCTCTTTGCAACCGGAACTGGATCGCCTCCAGACGGCCGTTGGAAGCCACCTCGTGAAGGATGGTAGCGGGTTCATGGAGGCCCCAGGGCCCGTTGACGTCCGCCCCGCCCCGTACCAGAAAGTCTGCGACTTCCAGTTGTTCGTTCATGCAGGCCAGGCCCAGCGCGTGGACCAGAATATCTTCCGGGTTCTCCGCCTCGGCGCCCTCCGGATAAACCTCCACGGGATGAGCTCTCATCTTTCCTTCCTCATCGAAGAAAGAGCGGACCTTGTCCAGGCGCCCCAGACCGGCCCAGGTCGGCAGTTCCTCCCTGGGCTTCCAGTCAGGCAGCAGCAGTTCGATAATGTCGCGATCGCCGTAGTCGATGGCATAGACCAGGGCCCGTGAGTTCTCGGGCGGTTTTTTCTTGATGGCGGGCTCCAGGTCCAGAAGCGCTCCGGCCAATTCCACCCCCTTTCCATAGGCGCAGGTCTCGAGCAGGTGGTTCTGAAGGTTTCTGACAGGTCTCGAGCAGGTGGTTCTGAAGGGATAGCGGTAAACTCGCCGGTCGCGGTAGGCCTCCACGCGTAGCCCGGTCAGGGTGCGTGTTTTGCGGGCGAAGTCGACGAGGGTCTGAAAACTTTTGAGCGGCTCTCCGGCCCAGTTCTTGGTGATTTCGCTGAAGAGTCGGTGTTCGATGGGGTTCCACTTGCTGGCGCCCGGGGGATAGTGGGCCACGGTAATGGTGAGTCCATAGGGGTCGGCGAGCCTCTCCTGGAGAAGCTTCTTCCAGGCGCGAGGGGCGGCTCCGTTGCTTCCGCCACAGTCGGCGAGAACCAGCAGGCGTTGGGACCGGCGGTAGTGGTCTTGACCGTGCTGACGCCACCAGGTGAGGATGCTGTTGACGGCAAAGGCTGGCGTATCGGCGGACTGCCCCACCACCAGCACGCCAAAGTTGCGGCCCACATCGTAGATCCCATAGGGGCAGGCCAAGCCCACAGCCTGGGAACGAAAGTCATGGTCTTGGACCTGCGGGGCGTCGCGACACCAGATCTTACCGGGGTTCTTGAACAGACCGATGAGCTCTTTTTTCTTACTATCGACGCAGATGACCGGGTCGCCGCTCTGGGCGAACTGCTGGCGCAATCGTTTGATGATCGCGAACTGGGCGTCCCGATAAGGGGAGTTTCCCGCCGACAGGCATTTTCGGTTACTCTTTAACGAATAGCCCAGCTTTTTGAGCAAGCGACGCACAGCCGTGGCCGAGATCTTCAGCTGCAGACTTTCGGCCAGGCAGCGGGCGATCTTTTCGGCCGTTTGATGAGTCCATCTCCTGGCCGACATCGGGTCACCAGCGGTATCCGGCTCCAGCAGGCAACGGATCTGCTCGATTACCTGCGGCGTTTTTTTTCGATGCGTTTTCGACCCCCGCCCGCCTTGCGCACCCGGCCCCGCCTCACCGAACCGGTCAACAGTTGCCGACGCCCCTTGGCCACGGTCTGGGGGACCAGATCCAGAAGCTCGGCCATCTTCCGGTCACCTCCGTGGCCCAGTTTGGCCGCCTCCAGGCCGGCGTAGAGCCGTCTTTGCTTCTCATCCAGCAGACTGAAAAACAGGATGATGGCCGCCCTGAGTTCGTCCGGCAGAAACTCGCTCTCCAGGGTGGCACCCACCTGCCGGCGATCCTCGCCCTCTTGGCGCATCAACTCCTGACGCCTCCGCTCACCAGCCTCCTCGCTGAGGTAGACGAAGTTTCCCCCCAAGCGAGTGCGCCCAATCCTGCCTCGGCGCACCTGTCGCAGCAAGGCATGCTTGACCTCCACCTGCAGCACCGACTCCAACTCCGAGGCGGTGTAGCCCGCTTCGGATCGCTGCACCAACACGGCTGCCGTCTCCTGCAGATTCCCGAATCGGCTGAAGCGGGCCGAGCGCCAGCTCCACAAACCCCGACCATCGAAGTCAGCAATCTCCGCCAAGGTGTAGAACCGGCCCCGGTGTGAATAGCTGCTCAGATAGCCCAGTCGTGACAGACCACGGAACACCGTCATGGTGGCTGTGGTCTCAAGAGCTGCCTTGAGCTCCTCAATCGTGGCTATCCTATTGTCAGTTAACAGGTTGTGCAGTTTCGTATCGCGTTCTCGTGACCTTTTCATTTGGTATAGTTTCCCCTCTACGTATCACACAAGGGGTAATTATACCAACTATTCCCACTCCTTACAACCGTCGTAACTGCTTAACTTAACGAAGTTTAATGAGAAATGAGCGGGAAACATCGGGAAGCTACGGGTGGTATTGATGCCCTGAGTACTGTGATTTTGTTTTTGCGACAGCCCTTAGGCAGTTCCGACGCCTTCACTTTGGAAATCTCCAGGTCCTCGCCGCTGACGACGATATCCAGGAGTTCATCGACGGCCGGATGCAGCAACATCTGCATGATCCGGGTGGCGCCCTGCACGGGAGGGCAGATGACGCGATTCGC
Source organism: Acidobacteriota bacterium (assembly GCA_965248635.1). GTDB lineage: Bacteria > Acidobacteriota > UBA6911 > RPQK01 > CBDAPI01 > CBDAPI01. The sequence continues at coordinate 5,048,718 of OZ252114.1, forward strand.
GCCGGCCCGCAGCAGCTTGTGTTCCGTTTCCTCCATCTCGGCCCGCGCCGTGATGACGATGCTCTCGTGCAGCCCCCGAGCGCTGAGTGTGACCAGGACGTTGTCGGCATCGCTTTTCAGGCACGTTGCCAGGCCCCGGGAGTCGAGGATGTGGGCCGTTTCGAGCGTCTGGTCCAACGTGGCATCCCCGAGAATGTAGAGGTAGCCGCGCTCTTCTGCCGTGGCCGTTCGTTCCGGATTGTTGTCAATGACGACGAAGGAAATCTTTCTCTTGCTCAGTGCTTCGCACAGAGCTCGACCCATGCGGCCAAAGCCGCAGACGATAAAGTGATCTCCAAGTCGCTGGGTCTTGCCTTCCAACTGACGCCTTCCAAGCATGCTTTTTAGCTCACCCCCGATCAGAAATGCAACCAGATTCCCGGTTGCATAAAGTACTGTCGCAACCCCCCCCAGCATGATGACCAACGACCAGGCGCTCTCAGCATCATTGAAGCGCGGATACTGGTCTTTCAGTCCAACCGTTGTCACGATCATAACCGTCAGATAGACCGATTCCAGCACTCCACGTGAATCTCCCAGCAGGTAGAACCCCAGCGTTCCGGCGATGAGCACCCCCGCCAGGAGCCCCGGACTCGCCCTGACGTGCCGCCTGCTTGACGATTTCGGACTTCGGCTTCTTGTCATTCCGAGCTGGACCTTTGCTTCAGGCGTGTTTCAACGTGGAACTTTCCCCTAGTGCAGCTCGCCGTAAGTCTTGAGCCACCTCTCAGTAGGGAGCGAGCAGGTGCTGCATGAGGCTTTGCATCACCTCGACCAGGTCTTTCATACTGCCTGAGAAGGGCGTTTTTTCCCAACGTCCAGTATGCCGTTTGACGCTCAAGCCATAGGTCGATGCATTGAGGCAGGTCAGACGAACTCGATCTGATTTTTGCGGCGCCCTGTCGGGCCCGAAAGCCTCCTCCCGACCCACGATCAAGTGTTTGCCCCAGATGCGAACGTAGAGGCCGCGAGTGGTTTCGTGGCCTTCCAGCAAACAGGACAAAGCATCCTGATCGGCCTCCATTTCAAAGCTCATGCTCGGGCCTTCAAGCTACCAGAGGAAGTCCTTCACAAGTCCAGCGGAAGGGATGGGCTTCCCGCTCGTTCCACTGCTCGATGAAGGCCTCCACCTTCTCGACCAGATCCCGAGCCGTTGCGAAGCTTCCGTAGCGAAGCACCCGACGGCTCAGGATCGAAAACCAAAGCTCGATCTGATTCAACCACGACCCGTGCGTCGGCGTATAGTGAAACACAAAGCGGTTGCGGTGCTTTCGATTCCATTCACTGATGAAGGCTCCCGCGCTGGTGTCTAGATGAGTGTTAAGGTTGTCCAGCACCACGTGCACGCGTTTTTGTCGATAATGGACCGCCACCAGATCCATGAAGGAGAGAAAGTCAGCCCGTTTTCGATAGTGGTGACAGCGGCCCAGGACTCGCCCCGTGCGCACGTTGAAACAGGCGAAAAGACAACGAGTTCCATGCCGTTTGTACTCGTACTCGAGTCGGCCCCAGCCACCCACTTGGGGACCGATCAACCCTCGAGCACGACTCAGCGCTTGCATCCCGCTTTTTTCATCTACGCACAACACCGGTTCCCGGACAGGAGCGTCCATGTACAGTCTGACAATGTCACGCAGCTTTTCCTGAAACCGAGGATCTTCGCTATGACACCACATCTTGACCCGATGCGGCTTGATCTGGGCCTGGCGGAGAATCCGCCCTACCGTACGGGCGCTGATCGATCTCACCAATCCAGACTCAACCAATGCCTCGCTCAGAGCCGAATGACTCCACAGTACACGCTGCAAGCCATACTGTTCGGGCGCTTGGCAGGCCGCAGCTACCACCTGGGTCCGCTCCAGACACTGGACCCTCTGCGGACGCCCCGATCGCGGCAGATCGTCCAGCCCAGGTAAGCCTTTGCCTCGGAAACGTCCAAGCCATTTCTTGACCAGGGAGCGATTCGTCCCCAAACGGCGCGCAATCGACTTCACCGACACTCCCTGGCCGGCCAGCAGCACCATCTCCGCCCGCCGGTACTTTCGCACCTCCGTCTTGCCCCCTCGTACCAGCCTCTCCAACCCACCCTGCTGCTTCGGGGTCAGCTGGATCCACATCCATGTAAAATGACTCTTCGCTCTGACGTCGCCCGGGGTGGCTCAGAACTTATGGCGAGATGCACTAGTCCGGCTCGAACTGGGATAAGTATCGATCCGGGTCCACCAGCCGAGACCTGGGCTGGTCTTCTTTCAGGAGCAGGAAGTTCTCGATCACCAGCACGTCCATGTCGGTTCCCATAAAGCAGTGATAAGCCTCTTCGGGCGTACAGACGATGGGTTCTCCACGAATGTTAAAGCTGGTGTTGACGACGACCGGGCAGCCCGTCATGCGCTTGAATGTCTCAATCAGTTTGTAGTACCGGGGGTTCCTGTCGGCATCGACGGTGTGCACTCTCGCCGAGTAATCCACGTGGATCACCGCCGGGACCTGCGATCGGACCAGCTTGAGCTTTTCAATTCCTTCCAGCCCCTCGTCGTCCGGACTGAACGGGGTGCGCCTGTTTTTGCTAACCGGAGCTACCAGCAGCATGTACGGGCTGTTCTCATCCGGACCGATCTCGAAGTAATCAGCCGCGTCTTCTTCCAGCACCGAAGGAGCGAAAGGCCGGAAAGATTCCCGAAACTTGATCTTCAGGTTCATCACGGACTGCATGGTCGAGTTCCTGGGATCTCCGACAATGCTCCGGGAACCCAGAGCTCGAGGCCCGAACTCCAGGCGTCCCTGCACCCATCCCACTACCTTGCCCTCTGCCATCAGCCCGGCCACCTTCCGGCACTGGTCCTCTTCCTCCGGGCAAAACACCGCAACCGCACCGGCGCCTTCCAGAGTCTTCCTGATCTCGTCGTTCGAGAAGCGGGGGCCCAGAAAGGAACCCTGCTGGCTGTCACCGGGCTTCACCCTGCGAGGATGGTCCAGCAACTGGTGCCAGGTGAACAGAGCTGTCCCCAGCGCTCCCCCGGCATCTCCGGCAGCGGGCTGGATCCAGATCCTCTCAAAGGGCCCCTCGCGAAGGATGCGTCCGTTGGCGACACAATTCAGCGCCACACCCCCGGGCCAGGCAGAGGTTCTTCATCCCCGTCACCTGGGGTACATGGCGACTCGTCCGGAGCATGATTTCCTCCGTGACCTTCTGAATCGAGGCAGCGATGTCCATGTCGTCCTGAGTCAACGGAGAATTCAGGTTTTCGCGGAGGCCTTCCGAAGAGCTGGTTCATTTTCTTCGAGGTCATCGTCAGGCCCTGACAGTAGTTAAAATAAGAAAGATCCATCTTGAATGAGCCGTCCTCTTTGAGGTCGATCAGCTCACCCAGGATTCGATCCACATAGCTGGGCTCACCATATGGAGCCAGCCCCATCAGCTTGTACTCCCCGCTGTTGACTCTAAAACCGGTGAAGTAGGTGAAGGCCGAGTAGAGCAATCCCAGCGAGTGTGGAAATCGGAGCTGATGGGTCAGGTCGATGCGATTTCCGCGACCGGTTCCAAAGGCAGCCGTGGCCCACTCCCCGACGCCGTCCATGGTCAAGATGGCCGCTTCCCGGAAAGGGGAGGGGAAAAAGGCACTGGCCGCGTGCGACTCGTGATGCAAGGTAAAAACGTAGCGCTTCTTATACTGGTATTGAAGACCCTTATTCATCACCCGTGGCAGGTGCAGCTTGTGACGAAGCCACAGCGGCATGGCGCTGGCAAAGGAGCGAAAGCCCACGGGTGCGTAAGCCAGATAGGTCTCTAGAAGCCTCTCGAATTTCAGGAAAGGCTTGTCATAGAAACCGACCAGATCCAGTTCTTCCGGACTGATCTGTCCTTCTTTTAGGCAGTAGCTGATCGCATGGGAGGGAAACGCGTGGTCGTGTTTCTTTCGTGAAAACCGCTCCTCCTGAGCGGCCGCCACGATCTCTCCATCGATCACCAGGGCGGCGGCAGAGTCGTGATAAAACGCCGAGATCCCCAGAATGGCTGTCATCTCTTACCTCTATCACTCACGCTTGGCGACGATCTCGGCCAGGAGACACAGAATATCGTACATCACTCTCTACCCCATGGGAGACTTTCTCCAAGTTCTACTGAACTTAACCCGGACTTTGAGGTCCACAGGAACTTCAACTATTATCCTTCCTGACTGCAACCGCGTGCGGACGGCCCACTGCCGAGGAGGAACCCGAAAGATGAAAGCCTGTTTGAAGATAGTCGTCGTCCTGCTGGCCGCCACCCTCGCGACGGCAGGTTCCACTAAATTCGTCTCCACCTGGAGGAACCCCAAGGGCGGCCTCGACTTTGCCGGCATGAAAGTGGCGGCCTTCGTGATCACTCGTGAGCCGACGATGCGGATGGGTCCGGAAGAAACTCTGGCCTCCGAGTTGCGCAGCCGTGGCCTGGATACTGTCGCCGGATATACCGTACTGCCGGTGGACCTGGGCAATGACCAGGAAAGAGCAAAGGAGTTCCTGAAGAACGAAGGGATCACCGGCGCGGTCATCATGAGGGTGGTAGATGAAGCGAAGACGCGTCGTCCCAAGACCACTGTGTACTATTCGGAGGGTTTCTATCCCAGCTTCTGGGGCTATTGGGAGTACGGTTGGTCGGCCACCTACACCATCGGCATGGCGAAATCGGACAGAGTATTCTGGATCGAAACGCTGGTCTACTCGATCGAACTCGACAGGCTACTCTGGGCTGGAGAAAGCACAACGGCCAATCCCAAGAACATCAGGAAATTTATCAAGGACCTTGTGGACGAGGCGGGTAAAGAGATGCGGAAGGCCGGTCTCGTCAAGAGATAAACCCTTCCCGTGGTCTTGTCCGGGCCGCAAGCCTTCTCGTTGAGGTATTCTGATGACCCGACCCCGCTGATGGATATCTTCATTAAGTTATTGTACATAGTTGTACAAGATCCCCCACCCCAAAAGAGAAAGGCCCCTTTCGGGGCCTTAGTGTTTGTTCAAGAAAACCTTGGTTGCGGGGGGGGGATTTGAACCCCCGACCTTTGGGTTATGAGCCCAACGAGCTACCAGACTGCTCCACCCCGCGGTAGGGGCACATCATCGTAGTATCGGGTGCAACGGTTGTCAAGTTCGAGCCTTGGTGTAAATAGCGACGGCAGAGCTACGGCTCTGCCCTCGCTGGCGCTCAGGTTCTGATGAGTGTAGCTCTTTTTGTTATCCCGTGTCCCCTTCGCCCTCGGAAGCCTCCTCTTCGACGTCCTTAGCGCACCGGAATCCGGTTCCATACTGGCCCTTGGGCAGATAGGCTGCTCGCGTCCAGAGGGGGCTGCTTCCCCCTTTGATCGCGTAGGAGCCTCCCCGGGCTGAAAACCAGCCACGCTGGAAATTGGGATCCCTTCGAGCCGGGCTCCGCGGGTAGGGCTTCAGTTTTTCACTGACCCATTCCTGTGCGTTTCCCATCATGTCACGGACACCGTAGGGACTGCTGTCAGTCTTAATCTCACCTACTTCGATCAGGTTCCGATGCCCCTTCTCGTTGCAGTTCGACTTGGTCGGATCCCACTTGTCCCCCCAGGGATAGGGCCGCCCGTCCGAACCCCTCGCGGCTTTTTCCCACTCCGCCTCGGTGGGAAGCCGTCCACCAGCCCACTCACAGTAGGCCCTGGCATCCTCCCAGGTCACATTGGCCACCGGAAAGTAGCCTTTCTCAATGCTGGAAAAGCTGCGCCAGTCACCCGCAGCTATATAGTCGCCCTCGATCTGAAACCGCGTGAACTCGGCGTTGGTGACTTCAAAAACGTGGATCTGATAGGTAGGCAGGTCGACGGTGTGCTCAGGTTCATGCAGGGCAGGTCGGGCTCTCGCCTGATCCGACCTGACGTCACTGCCCATGGTGAACTCACCGGCCGGAATGGTCACGAAGTCGCCGTGCTGCGGCTGCGCAGGGGCTTCTTCAACCGGCTCCAGAGGGGCCTCCGGCTCCACTTCCTCAGCCGGGGCACAAGCGACAGCGAGAAGGGCCAGAGACAGTACAGATAAAGACAGTATCAGGATTCTCCTCATAGCACCGTTATATCAGATGTAGTGGGGGCAGGCAATACGCGACGACTGCCAACTTCTTGACACCACTGACAACAGGACCGCGGGGCGCCAGGCCGCGGCGGGGGATTTGGAGTCGAGGTACAGCTCAGCCCTCGCTGCTCTGATGACTGCTCGGCGAACGAGAAACGAAGAAAACATCAGCCCCCAAGGTTGAGCTCTCTTCGCACCCATTTCAGGGCTTCTTCACGTGATTTGAACTCACTTTCCAGCTGCCTGTCCTCAACAGCCGAAAGAATCTCTCCAAATCTGGGACCCGGCTCCAGGCCCAGACCGATCAGGTCATGGCCCGTCAGCAGGGGTGGCGGCTTGATTTCTTCTTCGCTCAGCTCGTCCAGCTTCTGCCTGCAGAAGTCGTAGGCTGTCAGGTCGCCGTGACTCGCCAGGCAATCGACCCGATGCAGTTCAAGGTGTTCGTCAAAGCTCTCCTGCCTCAGAAACCGCTTCAGCTTGGACTCTCGCATCTGTTGGACATGCATGAAACGAAGATGCTGGCGAACCAGTTCTACAACCGTCTGAAGCTGCTGATTGGAGACGCGGAGACGTCGGCATATCCTCGCCGCCAGATCGGCCCCGACCTCGGCATGGCGGTCAAAACGGATCCGATCACGAACCGAATAGGTGAGAGGCTTTCCAACGTCGTGGAGGAGCATTCCCAGAGCCAGCGTCTCAGATGGGTCGCTCACCAGACTGAACATCAAGCATGTGTGGATCCAGACGTCTCCTTCAGGGTGGAATTCCGGTGGCTGCTCGACCCCGACCATAGCGGCCACTTCCGGAAGGATCACAACGAGCAGTCCCGATTCCAGGAGCAGGCGAAGTCCCCGGTCGGCATTCTTCGCCGTCAACATCTTCAGAAGCTCGTCACGAATCCTCTCATGGCTCACCTGCTCGATGTCCCCTGACTGACTCCTCAACTCGCCCCAGGTTTCTGCATCGATCTCGAACCCGAGCTGACCTGCGAAGCGGACCGCCCGGATCAGTCGCAACTTGTCTTCACCGAAACGAGCGGCCGGCTTTCCAATCGTTCGAATGATCTTCGCCTCCAGATCCTTCCTGCCTTCGCAATAGTCGAGGATCTCCCCGGAAGAGGGGTCCAGGAGTACGCCGTTCACGCTGAAATCCCTGCGCTGTACATCCGTGCGGGCATCCACAAACTCCACCCGGTCGGGTCTTCTCCCGTCGCTGTAGTCTCCCTCTGCACGGAAGGTGGCGACCTCATAGTTGATCCCGTTCTCGACCACGATCATGACCCCGAACCGCTTACCCACAGCAATGGTGACAGGAAAGAGACTCTCAACAGTGTCTGGATCCGCCGAGGTCGCCACGTCGAGATCGCCCACCGACCGGCCCAGAATCAAGTCGCGGACCGCTCCCCCGGCGATGTAGGCTTCATGATCGGCCTCGCGCAGCTTCGAAATGATCCTGGCGGCGCCTCGCAGAAGCTCCGGGTCGAGATTCTTCAGCAGATCCAAGGCCATGGCTCCATTGTAATCAACAGAACCGCGGACGCCAGGCCGCGGCTACGACTCAGCCCTCGCTGGCGCTCGGGCTCTGATTAATGGCGCGGCAGCGTGCCCAGTTGACTAAGACAAACCCGGAACTCGGAACTCGGAACTCCCAACAGTTCCTATGCTATGCTGACCAGACTTTCTGGTATGGCAACATTGACCTTCGGAGAACTGAAAAACCAACTTCTGGAGCCGCCACGGGCCAGCGTCAAAGACGAGATCCGCTCCAACCTGATTGACGCGATTCGGCGACGGAGTGAGATCTTCCCGGGGATCCATGGATACGACGAGTCGGTGATTCCGGCACTGACCAATGCACTCCTTTCAAAGCACCATCTGATTCTTCTCGGCCTGAGAGGGCAGGCGAAAAGCCGCATCCTGCGCAGTTTGACCCGGTTGCTGGACGAACAGGTTCCGGTGGTGGCCGGCTGCGAGATCCACTGCAGCCCCTACGCTCCCATTTGCGCAACATGCTGCCGAAAGCAAGCCGAAGAAGGCGAGGGGCTGGAGGTTGAGTGGCTGGGCCGGGAACAACGCTATGTGGAGAAACTGGCCACTCCCGATGTCACAATCGCCGACATGATCGGTGATCTGGATCCGATTCGGGCAGCACGCACGGGCAGAGATCTCTCTTCCCAGGAGAATATTCAGTTCGGACTTCTCCCCCGGGCTCACCGGGGCATCTTCGCCATTAATGAATTACCCGATCTCGCCCCCAAGATTCAGGTCGGTCTATTCAACATCATGGAAGAAGGGGACGTGCAGGTCAAAGGCTTTCCGATTCGCTTCCCCCTCGATGTCTTGCTGGTCTTTTCGGCCAATCCCGAGGACTACACAGCCCGTGGGAAGATCATCACACCTCTGAAGGATCGGATCGGATCCGAGATCAAGACGCACTACCCTGAAACTCTTGGCACAGGCGTGAAAATTACCCGACACGAAGCCTGGACCAAACGGTCGCCGGAATCGGCCTCAGCGGTTCCAGATTACGTGCGCAATATTGTGGAGGGAATTGCCTTTGAAGCCCGCCAGGACCGTCATGTGGATTCCTCTTCGGGCGTGAGTCAACGCCTGCCCATCTCCTGCCTGGAAAACTGTCTCAGCAATGCTGAGCGAAGAGCTTTTCAAGCTGACGAAGAAGAAACGGTGGTTCGAGTGGCCGACATTTACGCCGCCCTGCCCGCCATCACCGGGAAGCTGGAACTCGAGTACGAAGGAGAGCTACAGGGAGCAGAGAAGGTAGCCGATCGCCTCATCCTGCAGGCCGTTCGGGGAACGTTCGAGCGCCATTTTTTCGGGGCGGAGTTTGATCGGATCGTCACCTGGTTCGAACTCGGCGGTCAGGTTCGGGCCACGGATGAGACTCCTGCTCGAGAGTATCTGGAGAAAATCGCCTCGATTCAGGGTCTCCTCGAAATCGTCCGAGACAGTGGTATCGACGAAGAAACAAATCCCGAACGGGCTGCCTCTCTAATCGAATTCATCCTGGAAGGGCTGTGCGCTCAGAAACGCCTGAGCCGGACCCCCGAAAAAGGTTACTTTCACGAGGGAGAAACAGTCCGAGAAGATATTCTGACGGAGATAACAGCCAGGCAGAACTGAGGATGGGTTCTGGTCGAAAAAAATGTCCCGATTCAAATTTAAGAGATACATCCCCTCTCCTCTTGAAGAACTGGATTTCGCCGACCTAGTCGACAAGCTGAAGGACTTCTTCCTGGAGAGCGGTTTCGGGACGCAATTCTCACCCTGGCAGCAGCCCACACGGAGCCGCGAGGGGCTCTTGTATGCCCTGGCCGACGTGTTGAAAGACAATGAGGCTCTGCCCGACAAATGGCGCCGGGAACTTCAGGAGTTCGTCGACGAGTATCCCAATCGGAAGCTGTCTGGAGAAGTACAGGAATTTCTAAATCAGGTGCTCGAACAACTGTTGCAGCAGGGCTTCGTCCGAGAGTCCGAGAAAGACGAGTCCCTCAGCCAATCGGGCGAGGAAGGAGAGGTCGGCGTGCCTGCTTCGCATGTCGAATATGAACTCGCGGGCAAAGGGGTCGACTTGCTGGGACACAAGACCCTCAAGAATCTTCTTGGGTCTCTGGGGAGGAGCCGCTTTGGACAGCATGACAGTGACCGTCTTGCCACCGGAGTCGGCTCCGATGCCGCCAGCCGGCCCTACGAATTTGGAGACATATTGAATCTGGATATTCCGGAAACTCTGCTGAATTCAGTTCGGCGGGCAGGCCTGCAGATACCGCTTGACCTGGACTATCAAGACCTGCGGGTACACCAGACCGAGGACACAAACTCTTGCGCAACCGTTCTCATGCTCGACTGCAGTCACAGCATGATTCTCTATGGAGAAGACCGATTTACACCGGCCAAGAAGGTCGCCCTGGCACTAGCCCATTTGATTCGAACACGATTTCCAGGAGACTCCATTGACGTCGTCCTCTTTCACGATTCTGCAGAAAGCATTCCCCTTGCCAAACTGGCTTCGGTCAAGGTGGGTCCGTATCACACGAACACCTGTGAGGGCCTCAAACTAGCCCGGCGAGTGCTTCGAAACCGACGCAAGGAAATGCGTCAGATCATCATGATCACGGATGGCAAGCCTTCGGCTATGACTTTGCCTGGAGGGAGGATCTACAAGAATTCGTTTGGACTTGATCCGATGATCCTCCGGGAAACCTTCCGAGAAGTTCGGAACTGCCGCCGCTGGGGAATCACCATCAACACATTCATGGTGGCCCAGGACTACTACCTCGTCGAGTTCGTGAGAAGAGTGGCCCGGATGAGTCTGGGTAAAGCCTACTTCGCTACCACGCTCAACCTGGCCAATTACATCCTCCTCGACTTTGTGGGGGGAAAAGGCAAGCGGGTGCACTAGCCGAGCATGCTGAACTCCACGTCGGTGACCCCCCGGAGCGCCTCTTCCATATACTCTTTGATCCGACGAATCAGAGATTTCTCATTGAGACGAATCGCTTCCCGGGTGACGCCGTAGCGATCCGCAATGGTCTGCAAAGTGAGAGGTTCTTCGGCAATCAGGCGCTCCTGCAGAATGGTTGTTTCCCGATCGGACAGCGTTTCGGAAAATTCAGCCAGATGACGATTGAAGGCTTCCTTTAATTCGCCGCGGGCCAGCTGGTCGTCAACCCTCTCCTCCGCGGCACTGAGGCGCTCGGAGAGCGGGATGAAGTCTTCTCCAGGGGGAGTACTGTCGAGGCTGACGTCTCCCCCCTCGATGGCCTGATCAATCTCGCGGACATCTTCGATGGAAACGTTCAGTTTCTCGGCCATCAGCTGGTTGGTGGGCTCAATTCCCTGCAGCCTGAGCTTCTCTTTTTCTTTCCGCAGGTTGAACAGCAGTCTGCGACGCTCATTGGTCGTTCCCACTCTTACAATTCGGAAGTTGTCGAGGAGGAACTTGAGTACGTAGGCCTTGATCCACCAGGTAGCGTAGGTGGGTAGACGAGCTCCCTTGAACGGGTCGAACCGACGGACGGCCTCGAGCAGCCCGATATTTCCCTCCTGGATCAGGTCCATGGTGTTCGAATAGACGCGGTTGTACATGAAGGCAACACGGACAACCAGCCTCAGGTTCGAAGTGACGAGCCGGGCTGCGGCTTTTTCATCGCCCTGGCGAGCAAGCTGGGCGAGCTCTTTCTCTTCCTCGGCCGTCAGTTTCGGGAACATCCGGATCTCCCACAGGTACTTGCGCAGGGGATCGGCCGGAACGAGACTCTGCTCTCCAGCCGGGACAGCCGCATGGGAAGGGTCCGCCGATCCCTCCCTCACCGGGTCCTGGTCAAGAAGCTTAGTCTCAACAGCCACTTCGGTTGGCCGCTTTTCGTCTTTCTCCGAAGCATTCATCGAGATACCAATTCTAACATCGCCTTATCGGAGACCGCCCTGCAGCTGTGCTGAAGCCTTCGCCACCCGGCTTCTTCCCCTGGTTTCCGCCAGAGGCGCTGATGGCTTTCTCCGGCGGCAGTCAGAGCCCGGTGCGGAAGCGCCGGGTCTAGCTCATCGGAGTTCGGTGTTATGCTTTGCGCGAACGACCCTTGGATAGGTCTCCGGCCGCTGTTTGAGTGCCCCAATGAATACTTCACAAGTGAGTCGCCGTGTGGGTTGGTCGAGCCTGTGGCAGCTTGTGGCCATCTGGGCGTTCTTGCGATTTCTGACCAGTTTCTGGCTGGCGGTTCTTTCACCGCTTCGGCCGCTCACGGCGCTTGAAGAATCGGTTGCTTTGTGGCCACCAGGTGAGTCGGTTGCACTCTGGCTGGAGCGGGTCTTGCTGGCTCCGTGGGACCGTTGGGATACGTCCTACTACGTCAGCATCGTCCTCCACGCATACCGTGCGGGTGATGGGACGGTAATTATGCACTTGACGAATAAGGCGAACAGTGCTATTCTCCCTTCATGAACTCGAAACGATCTGACTTTTCAATATCTTGCGAGCGTTCGTCAACTATCTTATCGACGGCTTTCATGGCCCGCTTGCCGAAAATTCTCTCCATGAGATCGTGGTCGGAAATCTTTTCGATGTTCTTGGGAAGCAATCTCTTTTTCTTGGGAGCTTGAGCCATGGCGGATGTAAACCTCGTTTCGTTGATCGACCGTTTCAGTTGCGATGAGAAGTGCCGCGACGCTTTAGAGAAAATACGATGGCCGGACGGCCCAGCTTGCATCCGATGCGGCGTTGTTGGCCCTTCAGAGCTTCCGAGCGGCGGCAAATGGCAGTGCGCATCATGCGGCTACCAGTTCACGGTGACGGCCGGAACTATTATGCACGACACCCATTTGCCGCTCCGAAAGTGGTTTCTCGCCATCTACTTGATGTGCGAGTCCAAGAAAGGCATGTCGGCCCATCAACTGCACCGCACGCTCGGAGTAGCCTACCGGACGGCATGGTATCTGTGCCACCGCATCCGCGAGGCGATGGGCAACGAGCCGCTGATCGGCCCGACGCTGGTTGGCGTGGTGGAAGTGGACGAGACCTACGTAGGCGGTAAGACCAAGGGCAAAGGCCGTGCCTACAAGGGCAACAAAACCATCGTGGCGGGCGCGATCCAGCGCGGCGGGCAAGTGCGCGTCGAGCGCATTCCCAACGTCAGGAAGTCCACCTTGCACAACTTCATCCAGCGCACCGTGAAGGATGAGGCAGAGGCCATTTACACCGACGAGTTGGCATCCTATCTCGGAATCGAAGATCACAACACGCGCCATGCAACGGTAAAGCATAGCGCCGAGGAATGGGTTGTCGGTGGCGTTCATACCAACGGCATCGAAGGCGTTTGGAGCCTGTTTAAGCGTTCTATCGTCGGCACGTTTCACAAGATGAGCGCGAAGCATATGGATCGCTACCTCGAAGAACTCGAATGGCGCTTCAACAACCGTAACAACCCGAAAATCTTCCGGGACACACTGGCGAGAATCGTTAACACTGGCAATCTTACCTATAAGGAATTGGTGGCGTAGATCGTCCCTAATCCTCCAAGATTTCAAATGTGAACCGATCGCGGTCTCGCTCGTCGCGATCATTGGAATGCAGCGCGCGCATGAGGCTACCGAACAGCTCGAAGGCATTGTCCTCACCGCCGATGTGCTTATACCAGCACTCATTGCAATGAGGACAGTTTTTCGGGGATTTCATCGGGGCGTTGATTTTCTCAATCTTGCAGACGATCTCGCCGCCGCACTTGGGACAGGCGGCACGCAGATTCGTGATGTCCGAAAGCTCGAAAGTCGTAATGTTATGGCGCGTCATTTCGGCAACCTCACTTATCGGGATCTGGTGGCTTAAGTTTTCCAAGAAGGGCGGTGGCACCCTTAAAGTCTCTGCACTGAGACATGACCGCAAGTGTGGTTACTTTGCATAATCAATTCCTCGTCATCCTTCCGCAACGGCTCTAAACCCGCCCTTCCCAACAGATAATTGACCGCAAACAAAGGCGCGAAATTCTTTCCCTGCAAAAGAGGGATTGCGGTTCTAAAAGCCGAGTGACCCCAATAAAACCTAGCCGCCCGTCTTCTGCCGATCATTTCATTAATCGCTGGCGTCAACCCAAGAGTTATTAGAGGCAAGCCAAGAAGAAACCACACCGGCCAATGGACGGTTATATTGCCCAAAACCCGAATGCCGTCTGTCACTGAGGCAATCACACCTAGGCCGTCCATGGCCACCCCCAACGCCAGGCCGGTATAAATCCAGCGGTTCTTCCACCTATTTTCGCCTTCTTCCATCCGCGCATGTTAGTTACTCCCGCCGCACTTCGTCAAGTGCACAATCGCCGATGGGACAGCCCAGTTTCATCCACTCTTTCCCTGGTTGGCCAGGCCATTTCTTGCCCTGACCGGCAATCCTCTTCTGGGGCTGTTGCTGGTCAGTTCTCTCGCCGCCCTGGGAGTGATTATTGCGTATAGCCGTTTGGCTGCCCTGGACCTGCCGCCGGCCGGCGTCCGGACGAGTTTGTTGATCTTTCTGTTTTTTCCGCCGGCTTTTATTCTATTTGCCCCCTATACGGAATCTCTTTTCCTGCTCTGGTCTATTCTTTGTATCTACTGGTCCAGGCGGCGATCCTGGTGGTTGGCAGGCGGCGCCGGTGCCCTGGCCACCTTGACTCGTCAGCAAGGTCTCTTCTTACTCGTGCCGCTGCTTTGGGAACTCTGGGAGGCAGCCGAGCGTAACCCTCAGCGTCTCTTGAAAGGCTGGCGGGCCGGATTGCCCCTCAGCTTGATCCCGGCCGGACTATCCGGCTGGATTCTTTTCCGCGCTTTGGCACTCAGCGATGTGCGGCCCGATTTGAGTAGCTTTCAAGGGCTGATTTACTCGGTCGTCATCTCCGCGGACGCCAGCAAAGTGGTGCCCCGCCAGGCCTTCCTCTGGCCCTGGGAAAGTTTGAGAATTGCCCTGGTACAGATCTGGCAGAGCTTTCAGCATGGGCCGATGATCGATTTGGTTCTGGCTGGCCTCTTTGTTGGGTTTTTTGTCGCTGGCTGGCGGGTTCTGCGACCCACCTATCGTCTCTACTGTCTGGTGATCGTGTTGGCGAGTTTTTCCTATCATACGGGCCCCTTTTATCCATACATGGGGTTGCCCAGACATCTATTGCTTGCTTTCCCGGTCTTTATTGGCCTGGGAGCGGTGGTCAGAAAAAGTTGGCAGAGGCTGCTCATTTGGACTTTGGAGATGCTGGGCTTCCTGTTCCTTGCCATGCTCTATGTGATCGAAGGGTGGGCCCCGTAGTTTACTCGGACCTGTGGCGCCAGCGATCGAGGGCAACGGCGAGAACAATGATTCCCCCGGTAACAATCTCCTGCACCCAGTTGTCGAGCCCCAGCTTGGTGCAGCCGTTGCCAACCACAGTCATGATGAACGCCCCCACCAGTGATCCCAGCACAGACCCTTCTCCTCCGGAGAGGCTGCCGCCTCCAATCACGACGGCGGCGATCACGTCCAGTTCCGCCCCCAGAGCGGTGGTTGGATCACCCATGGTCAGATAGGAAAACTGCAGGACACCTGCGAGTCCGGCAAAGGTTGCTCCCAGCGTAAACACCAGCAGTTTGACGCTCTTTACCGGGACACCGCAGAGCCGGGCCGTCAACTCATTGGACCCGATGGCAAAGATGTAGCGGCCGGGTTTCGTGTAAGTCAGAAATCCGGCTGTCAGAAGAGCTGCAACCAGAGTCGCCCACACCCCTGGAGGCAGCAGAAGCCATACTTCTCCAGGAGCGAGACTGGTGAGCAGGTCGTTCAGCCAGGTCTCTGGAGCGCTCACCATCTGCTGAGAGGAAATTCCCTTGGCCAGGCCGCGGTAAATACCCAGCATGCCCAGCGTAACGATGAAGGGCGTCACTTTGAGGCGGGTGACCAGGAAACCTGTGAGCAACCCACACAGCGAACCCGTGACCACACCGCACAGGGCCGCGGTGAGGGGAGAGAATCCAGCTGCCCGCATTTGGGCAATCACGACCGTACAAAGTGCGATCGTGGAGCCGACAGACAGGTCGATGCCTCCCGAGATGATGACCATCGTCATCCCCAGCGCCGCCATCCCAACGACAGCGCTTTGAAGGAGCATGATTTCGAGATTGCTCAGAGTCAGGAAAGTGGAGGGACGAAGGATGGAAAAAACCAGAAACACAAAACCCAGGCCGATCACAGGCCCCAGTCTCACGAGGGCGGCGGCAACCGGGGACCTCCTTCTCGAACTGCTCATTGACCGCTTCCCCGGACCGGCATAGTCGCCAACTGCATGATCTTCTCTTGGCTGAGGTTCTCCACCGGAGCCGGAGGCGTCAGGACTCCCCTCGACATGACTGCAATTCGATCACACACACCGAGCAGCTCGGGCAGATAACTGCTGACAAAAAGAACGGCTCTCGGGGGTACACCCAGGTCCCGGTCTCCCATGGCCAGCTGATCGATCAATCGATAGACCTCGGCTTTGGAACCGATGTCGATTCCACGTGTCGGTTCGTCGAGCAGCAGGACATCGCAGCCATGATAGAGCAGTCGAGTCAGGGCGATCTTCTGCTGGTTGCCCCCTGAGAGCTCTCTGACGGGCTGGCCCGTGTGCTGATACCTGACCCTGAGACGATCCATCCATTTGCCACAGGCTCTGGACTGTCGGACGGGCAGAACTGGGCCGCACGGTCCCAGGCCGGATAGCCGGGGAAGCGTCACATTGTCCTGAATTGACAGGCTCAGGGCCAACCCCTCTTCTTTTCGGTCCTCGCTGACATAGCCAACTCTCTGACGCCATCTTTGGAATGGAGAAGCAGGACCCGAGTAGGCTGCAACTTGGATCTTTCCCCCACGAACTTCAAAAAGGCCAAAAATCGTTTCCAGCAGTTCCGTACGCCCTGACCCAACCAGACCCGCAATGCCCAGAACTTCTCCTCGATGGAGCGAAAAGGAAGCCCTCTTCAGGATCTCCCTTCCCTGCAGCTGGGTAACCGCCAAGACCACTTCCCCCGCAGAGTGGGCCGAACGATGGTAGAGCTTGTGCAGAGACCTCCCCACCATGGCCGCCGCCAATTCATCGAGCGAAGTCCCCGCCACGTCCCTGGTTTCGACCCGGCATCCGTCACGAAGTATGGTGCAGCGGTCGGCGATCTCAACCACCTCATCCAGAAAATGAGAGATGTAAATGACCGACCGCCCTTCGCTCTTGAAAGTTCGGATGAGATCGAACAGACGTTCTTTTTCGGCAGTGGTCAGACTGCTGGTGGGCTCGTCCAGAATCAGAACTTGAAACCCACTTGCCGCTGCTCGGGCCACCTCCACCAGCTGCTGCGCCCCAATCGCCAGTTCCCGCACTGGTTTTCGTAGAAGATCAACCGAGAGTCCGACTACTTTCAAAGACTCCCCTGCCCTCTTCCGGCTCGTACTCCGGTCCAGCAGCGGCCCGGGACCCGGCTCGATCCCCAGCAGCACATTCTCTTCCACAGTCAGGTGGGGAGCCAGCGCCAGTTCCTGGTAGATCATGGAAACACCGGCCCTGCGACTGTCCATGGGATTAGCGGGAACGAGAGGCTTTCCGAAAAGCTCGATTTGTCCCGAGTCCGCCACCACAGCTCCGGACAGGACATTCATCAAAGTGCTCTTCCCGGCACCATTTTCTCCAATAATGGCGTGAACTTCTCCCTGGATCAGAGTCAGGTCGACTTGATCGAGTGCCCGCGTAGGCCCGAAGTTCTTGCAGATCCCCGACATCCGAAGGACCGGGTTCAGCATTCCAAATTCCATATTCAAAATTCCATATTCTACTCCCCCACCAGTTGTTGGATCGCTGGATGGCTGAGGTTCTCGCGGGTTACCAGTTCGACTCCCGTGTCGATTCGCTGGGCAACATCCCTGCCCCGAATACTGCCCACGACCATCCGCACTCCGTCATAGCCCATTCGAAATGGATTCTGCACCACCAGGCCCTGGATCTCACCTTTCTTCAGGGCGTCAATCAGCTCTGGAGAGGCATCGAAGCCGACGAACTTGAGGCGACCAGCAAGTTATTTTTTCGCAATGTCACGAGCATGCCGTAGGTGGACGATTCATTCGGACAGAAGACTTCGTCGCTGCGCCGGAGATGGTCAAGCAGTTCCTGACTCTTCTGGATTGCCTCACCCGCCGTGGCTCCGGCGTACTGGTTGTCGACGAGAAGCTCGATATCGGGATACTCGGACAGTGTCTCCAGAAATCCCTCTTCCCGGTTGGTGGTACTGGCTGATCCCACCTGATACCGAAGAAGAACCACCGCCCCCTTCCCACCCAGGAGTTCGGCCAGTCGGCGGCCAGCCAGCCTCCCGCCCTCTCGATTGTCAGTGGCAACAAAACTGGCGAAATACTGACCGACTCCTGCTCGCAGCCCCGAGTCGATGATGACGACGGTGATCTGACTCCTGGCGGCTGCTCTAACCGGCCGAAGCAGGGCTCGATCGTCCAGGGGAGCCAGCACGATCCCGTCAACCCCCTCACCCACAAACTGCTCGACCAGGGCAATCTGCTGGGCCCGGTCGTTTTCCTTGAGCGGCCCCTTCCACACTATGTTGATGTCCAGTTCTTCGCCGGCCTGTCGAGCTCCAGACTCGACTGACTTCCAGAACACGTGGGTGGTGCCCTTGGGAATCACCGCGATGGTGAGACCTTTGTCGGGCTGGCCAGGCCGTGAGCTGGTGCCACAGGCAACCAGCAAGGCGATCAGAACGACGGCGACAACAATAAGAGATCCTTTTCTCACGATTCGCTCCTCCAGTAGGGTCGCCTTTATCTTACAACGGCAGAGGCAGCGTTTTCGTGGGCAAGTAGTCTGGCCTGACAGATCGATTTGTGGCATACTCCCTGCCTTATTCACTGGATTTTGTGGGAATCGGATTAGCGATTTGAGCTCAGACACGTTCCTTGTGACTGGAGCCATGGGCTGCATCGGCGCCTGGACGGCGGCTCACCTCGTCGAGGAGGGGCAGCGGGTCCTTGCCTTTGACCTGAACCGGGACACCCGTCGAATCGAATTGCTGCTGGAGACGGCCGATCTGGAAAAGATCGTCTTCGAGGAGGGAGACCTCACCGACTTCAACTGTGTGTCAGGTCTCTTCGAACAGCATTCAGTCGATCATGTCATTCACCTGGCGGCCCTGCAGGTCCCCTTCTGCCAGGCTGATCCGGTGCAGGGTGCCCGGGTGAACGTGGTGGGAACCGTCAACCTGTTCGAGGCGGCCAGGCAGGCCGGTCTTCCCCACCTGGGCTATGCGTCCTCGGTGGCTGTCTACGGCCCGGTTGGGGATGACATGCTGGGACCTCTTCCGGAAGAGGCCGCGCGATCTCCCCAGACCATGTACGGGGTCTTTAAGCAGGCAAACGAAGGGACGGCTCGCATGTACTGGAACGACTATGGGCTGAGCAGTATCGGACTGCGTCCGCATACAGTCTACGGTCCCGGCCGGGATCAGGGGATCACCAGCGATCCCACCAAAGCCATGCTCGCAGCTGCCGCAGGCGAACCGTTCACCATCCAGTACTCGAATGGGTTCCTGCTGCAGTTCGCCTCCGATGTGGCTCGACAGTTCATCGAAGCTGGCCGGCACCCGCGTCGGGGACAACACATCTTCAACCTGGGAGGGGAGGCTCCGTCCATGCCAGGCCTCGTCGAGATGATCCGGGAGATTGTCCCGGGCGCCCGGATCGACTTTCGTGATCGCAAGTTTCCCGTTCCGGAACTGATGGACAACACGGCCCTGAGGGAGCACTTTTCTCGAGTACCGGAGACCCCCTTGCGGTCGGGGATTGAACAGACGATCCAAATGTTTCGGCGATTTCTCGCAGAAGGAAAGTTGTTGGTGCCGTAAGCAGCCTCACTAGTCGCCCTTGCCCTCTCGGATTCTCTGGACTTTCGATTCCATCCGATCTTCCAGCTTCTTCCGCTCCAGCGAGAGCTCTTCCTGCAGGACTCGGACCTGATCCACCTGACCTGACTCCAGAGTACCTTTGATTCTGGACATCGAATTGATTTCGGCCTCGGCGATTCGCGCCTTGTACTTACGGCGTGTTTCCGCAATGGCCTCTTTTTGCTCTTCGCTGAGCTCTTCAATTCCGGCCTCAGCCTGCGATCCCATCTTCTCCAGGGCGATTTCCCAGGCTGATTTCAGTTCGTCAGACATTCTTCCCTCATTCCGGCGGCCTTACGGCCGCCACGCAGTCGCTAAAGCTCCTGCCTCTGCAAGTTCCTTGACACTATCATGGTTCTTACGGCCTGTGGGCCATGGGCTCAACCGGCCCGTCAATAGCCCGCCTTCCGAAGATCTCCCTCCTTCAATCCGAAATGATGTCCGATTTCGTGCAGGAGTGTCTTTCTCACCTGTTCTCGTATCTGGCTGCGGTTGCTGCAGATACGCTCAATATTCCGTTGATACAGCGAGATTCGATTGGGCATGGAATAAGTGCGAAAAGTGCTCTCACGCGTCAGTGGAGTTCCCTGGTAAAGTCCCAGCAAGAACCCCCGGGGAAACTGCTCTCTGATCTCACGGGGAGGTTCGGATTCCACAACGATCTCGACCTTTAAGATTCGGTGAGAGAAGTCAGGTGGAAGGGCTTCCAGCACTTCGGCGACCAGAGCCTCGAACTCCTGTCGTGAGGTTTTCATCATGGAACTATTCTATCGGGTAGCGGATTTCTGCGGGGGCCCTTCCTTCCTGGGCGCCCGTTGTGAACGTGGCTCGACACCCAGCGCGGCATCATAGTACAGTCACAAGTGATGAGAGTTCTGGTCTGGTGTTTGCTCCTGGGGAGCTTCGCGTGTGACGGAGAAACCGGGGTCCCCTCTTCTGCCGCCTCCCCGGAGGCAGGGTCCGTTGTCGACCCTGTAGAAGAGCGCGTGTTGCGAACGGTCCGGGAAATGATGCGCGAAAGTGCCGGGAGAGTCACTTTCTCCGAGCTTCACAATGACCCGAGGTTCGGGCCTGAAGAAATAGCCTTCCTGGGACGTCTGTATGAGACTTTTTTTCAGATTCCGGTTTTTCTGAAGGCTCAACACGCTGCGGGAGGAGAGATTCCTACCCGGCAACAGATAGGTGACAATTTCCGACTCACCAAGGACTCTGTGGAGCTCTTGCTGCGCGTCATGGAGATGGACGCCAGAATGCCTCAGCTCTTTTCGAGGGACTCCGCGACCCATGAGATTCTCTCGATCGAGCCGGAAGCGATCGCGGCCTTCGTCAGTCGCCGGGGCGGTTCGGTGAAGGTGACGAACTGGGAAGGGGAGGCGCTGCCCGACTTCAGATTGGAACGAATCGACCAGACAGGTTCCCTGTCCAGGGCTGATCTGGAGGGACAGGGCTCTCTGATCTATTTCTGGTTTTCAGGGTGTCCTCCCTGTGTTCGAATCGCTCCACACCTTGCCCAGCTTGACAAAAACTTTCGATCCTCCGGCTTCCACATCGTGGGCTTTAACGCCGACAAAGTTCTGAGTATTCCTACCACTGACAAGAAGCGGACGGCCTATCTTGCCAAGACAGGAACCACCTACCCGACCCTCCACTTGACCCAGGAGAGCCTGGAGGCCTTTGGGAACGTGAATGTCTACCCCACACTTTTTATCAGCGGCCCTGACTTGAGAATCAGGGGCCACCTGATCAACTATCAGGACCTCGAGACTCTGGAGGCAGCGATCAGAGAAGTGATTGATCCTGAGCGGGAGTACTGAGGATCATTCTGTGCAGCTCTTTCGTGAGATCTCCCTGGGCTCCTCTACACTCATCGTTGTCGGCAACATCATAGGAGTCGGAATCTTCACGACTTCGGGGCTCATCGCCGGTGAACTGGGTGCGTCACGCTGGCTCACCGGGGTGTGGCTGCTGGGGGGGGCGCTGGCCCTGCTTGGTGCGCTCTGCTATTCGACCCTGGCCCGTAAGACACCTCGAGCGGGGGGAGAGTATGCCTTTCTTTACCCGGCATTTGGGCCCCTGATTGCCTTTTACGCGGGCTGGGCTTCGCTCTTTATCGGTTTCTCGGCGCCCATTGCTGCGGGTTCAATCGGGCTGGCCGCCTACGCCGGCCCACTCCTTCCTTTTTCCACTTCAGGTGAGTTTGCTTCGAAGACAACATCGGTTATTGTTCTGCTCCTGGTTACGGTCGGCATCTCTTCCGGACTCAAGTTTGGAACCCGACTTCATTCCGTTCTGACGGTGCTGAACCTGGGACTGCTGATCCTGTTTGCATCAGCGACCCTGTGGCAGTCCGGTTCTTCATCCCACCTGGCTGCAGTAGTGGAATCGCAGACAGATGCAGGAGGCTTTTCCTTGGCTACCCTTGGCTCTACCGTCATCTTCGTCATGTTTGCCTACAGCGGCTGGAATGCGGCGGCCTATGTAGCCGAAGAGATTCGTGACCCGCGGCTGAACATTCCTGTGGCGCTTGTCTCCGGCACGGTAGTTGTGATTGGCGCCTATCTGCTCGTCAATCTCGCCTATTACAGTGCGGTTCCAGTTGCGGAGTTGAGCGGGAAGATAGCTGTCGCTGAAGTCGTGGCCAGGGCCTCCTTCGGACCCTGGGGGAGCCGCTTGCTGAGCTTGCTGATCGGCACTTCGATCATCAGCTCGATCACAGCCATGTCCATCGCTGGACCACGAGTGTACTTTGCAATGGCGCGTGATGGGCTCTTGCCGGAGATACTCAGCCGGGTTGACCCCAGGCGAAAGGTGCCGACGTACGCCATCTGGTTTCAGACGGCCGTGGCTGTGATTCTGATTCTGATCGCCAGTTTTCAGCAGATCCTTCTCTCTGCCGGCGTCGTGATGGTCTTTTTCACCACCATCACGGTCGCCACATTGCTCACGGGAAGGCGCAAAGAGGGGCGGCCTCTCGTTTTTCTGGTTTTTCACCGGATCCTGCCTCTGCTTTTCATAGGGATCAATATCGCAATCCTGGTCAGTGCCTCGATAACCCACACCAGAGAATGTCTTGCCGGCCTCATCGTCGTCCTGCTGGGAACTCCGGTGTATTTCCTTTACCGCTCACGGGGTCGCGAGCGGTAGCGCCAGCAAGTGCCAGACCCCATCAGGGGATCCTCTGTTGCTGCGCTTCTCCGGTCATGGGGACAAAGCGGACCGGAATCACTGAACTCCGCTCAAAGCCCTTCTTCGTCCGCTCAATCAGCAGCAGCGTCTGGGCCATGCTGGTACGGCCTACAGGAATCACCAGGCGCCCACCGACCGCCAGTTGCTGCAGCAGAGGCGGGGGTACTTCCCGGGGCGCGGCGGCTACCAAAATGCAGTCAAAGGGAGCCTGCTCTGGCCAACCCTGATATCCGTCGCCGTGTCGTACCTGTACATTCTCATGACCTAGCTCGGAAAGCAGGCTCGCTGCTCTGCTGGCCAGTCCGGGCACGATTTCAATTGTATAGACCTCGTCGACAAGCCCGGCCAGAACAGCCGCCTGGTAACCCGAGCCGGTTCCAACTTCCAGGACTTTCGATGATTTCTCGGGGCGGACCAGCTGAGTCATCAGCGCCACAATATAAGGCTGTGAAATGGTCTGCCCTTCGCCTATAGGCAGGGGATGATCATCGTAGGCCTGGGAGATCTGGCTGGCCGGCACAAAACGGTGGCGAGGAACATCCCGCATCACCTTCAGCACGCGCGGGTCATCGATGTCGCGAGCCTGCAGCTGGCGTTTCACCATCTGCTCGCGCTGGGATTTGAAGTCCTGGGCCTCCATCTCAGCCATGCTGGCGACACTCGAGTTGCAGGTCAAGCCGGACAATCCGCCGATTGAAACCAGCAACGCGACTCGGAACAGACCCGACCCCAGGCAGCTGGCAGAAGGGTATGACAGTGCGGAACCATACCTCGCCCTGATGTTTCGCCACGGTTTCATCCTTCTATGATTCTACGAGGTTCAAGTTGAAAGTTGAAAGTTGAAAGTTCAAGATCGGCTGCCTGAGGAGGTGTAAACTGGCCCGGCCACTCCAGGGAGCGACCATGCCCACAAAGTCCCGATTTCGAAGTTTTCAGGCCCTGCTCGCAGCCTTTCTGTGGATGCTCAGCCCCGCCGCAGGACAAAACGGAGTCACTTCTCCACTGGAGGAGTTCGGGTTCAGCCTGGGAGATGACTACCACCTGGCAAACTACCGGCAGCTGGTCGGTTACTGGAAAAAGCTGGAGTCGGCCTCGGATCGGATGCGTCTCGTTCAAATCGGCGAGACAGCAGAGGGCCGCCCCATGTGGATGGCAATCATTACCTCTCCCACGAACCACAAAAAGCTCGGCCGCTACCAGCAGATCTCCAAGCTCCTGGCTCTGGCTGAGATGGACGAGGGTCAGGCTCGAGAGCTGGCTCAGGAGGGGCGAGCCGTTGTCTGGATTGATGGCGGGCTGCACGCTACCGAAACACTCGGCGGCCAGCAGTTGATGGAACTGGTTTATCAGATGGTGAACCGGACCGACCGGGAAACCGTGCGCTTCTTGAACGATGTCATTTTGCTGGCGGTGTGCACCAACCCGGACGGGCTGGACCTGGTTGCAGACTGGTACATGCGAGAACCCGAACCAGAAAAGAGAACCACCGGAGGGCTTCCGCGGCTGTACCACAAATATGTCGGACACGACAATAATCGTGACTTCTACATGTCGCCTCAGTCCGAGACCCAGGCGATCAACCGGGTCCTTTACCGCGAATGGTTCCCTCAGATCGTCTACAACCATCATCAGAGTGGCCCCAGCGGAACGGTGCTCTTTGCTCCTCCCTTTCGCGAACCTTTCAACCACAATATCGATCCACTCGTAATCACCACGCTCGACCTGGTCGGGGCTGCCATGCACAGCCGCTTTGCCGCCGAGGGTAAGAGTGGGACCACCATGCGGAGAGGGGCCAGGTATTCAACCTGGTGGAATGGAGGCCTGCGTACCACTCCCTACTTCCACAACATGATCGGTCTGTTGACGGAAACCATTGGCAATCCAACCCCGATGGAGATCCCTTTTCGCCCACAACGGCAGCTTGCCAGTGGAGATCTGCCTTTTCCAATTGAACCCCAGCCATGGCATTTCCACCAATCGGTCGAATACTCGATCACTGCCACTCGGGCAGTTCTCGACGTGGCCTCCCGCCACCGCGAACAGTTCCTGTACAACATCTATCGAATGGGGAGGAACTCGATGGAAGAAGGCAGCCGCGATACCTGGACGAACCGGCCAGCAGCGATCGAGGCCGCCCGTGCGGCTCTGGGGGATCAGGCAGAATCCAACCGGCAGTCATCCGCGTCTGGAGCGGCGAAGGAGGTCTTTGGAAAGTTCCTCAGGGATCCCGAAACACGTGACCCCAGGGGATACATCCTTTCTTCAAACCAGTCCGATTTCCTGACCGCAGTGAAGTTTGCCAACGTTCTCATCAAGAACGGAATCCAGTGGCACCGCGCCGCTTCGGACTTTCGAGTGGGGGACCGCCGCTACCCGGCCGGTTCGTTGATCGTGAAAACGGCTCAGGCCTTTCGGCCCCACATCATCGACATGTTCGAACCTCAGGACCATCCGAACGATGTTCTCTACCCGGGCGGACCTCCAATCGCTCCTTATGACAGTGCCGGCTGGACTCTGGCCCTGCAGATGGGAATCGAATTCGATCGAATTCTGGATCCCTTCGATGGCCCGTTTGAAGAGGTTGACGATCTGCTCCCGGCTCCAGTTGGCCGGGTTGTAGGGTCGCAGGATGCTGCGGGCTTTCTGTTGAACCACGAACTGAACGATTCATTTCGGGCAGTCAATCGGCTCCTCGGCTCCGGGCGCGAAGTGTACTGGCTCCAGGCGGGTCTGCAAACGGGAAATCATGATTTCTACGTCCTGAACGCACCTGGTCTGGCGAGCGAAATGGAGAAACTCGCCCGGCAGATCGGTGTCAGTTTAGAAGCTCATGACCTCCCGACCAGCGCCTCGGCCCTTCGGCTCAAACAGCCCCGAATCGGTTTGTGGGATCGGTTCGGTGGATCGATGGACTCCGGCTGGATGCGCTGGATCTTTGAGCAGTGGGAGTTCCCCTTCCGCCTCGTGTTCCCGCGGGAGTTGGACGCCGGAAACCTCTGCCGGAAGTTGGATGTCCTGGTTTTTGTAGACGGTGGCATGCCCGAGGCAGGCAGGCGAGGGAGACGAGAGGAACGTTCTCCAAAGCCGGAGCAGGTCCCGCAAGAGTTCCATGACAGGCTTGGTGAAGTCACTCTCGAGAAAACGATCCCCCAGTGGCGCCGCTTCCTGGAAGAGGGAGGGACGGTTCTCACAATCGGAAGCTCCACCGCCCTGGCGCGACATCTGGGCCTTCCCGTGCTGGACGCGCTGGTTGAGACGGGCGACAGCGGAGAAGAGAAACCGCTACCTCGCGAGAAGTTCTACGTCCCGGGTTCCATCCTGCGCATGGAACTGGCCACTCAACACCCGCTCGCCCACGGAATGAAGCCGGCGGTCGATGTGTTCTTTGACAACAGCCCCGTCTTTCGTCTGGCACCACAGGCTCTGGGGCAAGGAGTGGAAGTGGTGGGATGGTTCAGCTCGGATCGTCCACTGCGGAGCGGCTGGGCCCGGGGACAGCATTACCTGCGAGACACGATTGCGGTCATGGAGTGGTCCGTCGGTCGAGGCAAGCTGCTCATGTACGGACCCGAAGTTGCGTTCCGATCGCAGCCCCACGGGACCTACAAGCTGGTCTTCAACGGGATCCTCTATGGCGGCGCCGAGACGGTGGCGCTCCCCCCGGCTGAGTGATTTCCCCGGTATAGTCAGCGGCGCTATACTATCATGGCAGGATCTTCATTCGTTGACGAACTATACGCCCCTTGGTATCATCCGGTGAACTAACAGGAGGAGTGCACGCTGGTGGGCAGTTCCTCGGAAGCAAGACCTGAAATCGCCCCCAATAGAAAAACCAGATGCGCAAGCTGAAGCAGTTCAAAACCACTCTTAGAGAGTGGAAAATGGCCGGTTTCGCTGTTGCCCACACCTCGCACCCGATTCTCGCCCACATCATCCCCATGCGCCGGTGCAATCTTGCCTGCACCTACTGCAATGAGTTTGACGACTTTTCCAAGCCCGTTCCCGTCGAGACGGTGAACCGCTGGAATGACAGCCTTGCACAGCTCGGAACCTCGATCATCACCATCAGTGGAGGAGAGCCCCTGATGCATCCCGAGCTTGAGGCAATCATTGCGCACATCCGCAAGAAAGGCATGCTTGTCGGGCTGATCAGTAACGGCTACCTGCTGTCGAAGAAGCGCATCCGTTCGCTGAACGAGGCGGGCCTGGAACACCTGCAGATCAGCATCGACAACGTTCAGCCCGATGACGTTTCCAAGAAGAGTCTGAAGGTACTCGACAAGAAGCTGCGCTATCTTGCAGAGTGTGCCGATTTCAAAGTGAACATTAACTCGGTGCTGGGCTCGGGCGTCGCCAATCCCGAAGATGCCCTCACCATCGGCAAGCGTGCAGTAGAACTCGGCTTTACGTGTACAGTTGGCATCATCCACGACAACACGGGACACCTCAAACCGTTGGGCAGTAAGGAAATCGATATCTTTTCTCAACTGAAGGAAATTGGGAAGAAGGGATATCCCAAGATCAATCGCTATTTTCAGGAGAATCTGGCCAAGGGCAAATCCAACAACTGGCGCTGCCGCGCCGGGGCACGCTATTTGTACCTCTGTGAAGACGGGCTCGTGCACTACTGCTCACAGCAGCGAGGCTATCCCGGAATTCCCGTTGAGGATTACACAATCGAAGACATTCGTCGGGAGTACTTGACCGAGAAGAGCTGTGCTCCCTACTGCACGATTTCCTGTGTTCACCAGGCCTCCACCGCCGATTTCTGGCGCGATCCGCAGAACAATGCCCAGCATGTAGCGGAGCCGCGAACCCAGCCCAAGGAGTCCCCCGAGGGGGGGCTGGTCGGGCTGGATACCTAGGATTTGCCGCTCGTTTTCACTCGCGGCGTTCCAAGTTCCACGTTGCAAGTTCCACGTTCACGTAACAGATCCGTAGGGGCGACCCTTGTGGTCGTCCCTGGCTGTTAGCGAAGGCGGGAACGCGCGAGGGTCAGAACCTCGTCGAACATGTCCCTCGTCAGCCGGCCCGTCTGCGTGTTTTGCTGGCTGGGGTGATACGAGCCCACCAGGGTGATCCTTGAATCCAGCTCGCACAGGGCTCCGTGACCAAACCGGGGAAGAGGACGGGGAATCGCCAACTCGAGCTGCCGGCGGGCCGCAAGATAACTCTGCCAGGCGATTCCGCCGAGAGCCAGAACCACCTGCACGTGATTGAGCAGGCCCATCTCCCGGCTGAGGTAGGTCAAACAGGTTCTCTTTTCCTCCGGTGATGGCCGGTTCTGGGGTGGAACACAGCGCACGGCTGCCGTGATGAAGGCGTCGACCAGGCGTAGACCGTCCTGGCGGTGAAGGC
Organism: Acidobacteriota bacterium; assembly: GCA_965248635.1. GTDB lineage: Bacteria > Acidobacteriota > UBA6911 > RPQK01 > CBDAPI01 > CBDAPI01. The sequence continues at coordinate 5,076,791 of OZ252114.1, forward strand.
TGCTGGACCGATTGGCGAAACCGGCACGGTGAAGACCGGAGTAGAGAAACTCACCGCTTCGGTCACCAGTGAACATGCGTCCGGTTCGATTGGCACCGTGCGCACCCGGTGCCAGGCCCACGATCAGCAGACGCGCCTCAGGGTCGCCAAACGAAGGTACCGGACGGCCCCAGTACTCCCAGTCCCGGTAGGCGCGACGCTTGTCTCTCGCCACCTTTTCGCGAAAGTCCACCAGCCGGGGACAAAGACGGCATTCGATGATCTGCTCCTGCAACAGCGTCAGTTCCACTTCTGTTTGCTCTCAATCCTGAGTCCGTTTTGGGTAGTACTCATCGCCTCCTCCTCTCTTCGCGACCTCACCTCGTACGACCCATCCGCAAACGTTACCCTATTTATGAAAGGGAGTACTATACTCAGCCATCACATGAATACCATAACGTCATCGAGGTGAAGTTTTGAAGCAGGCACAGTCGACGTTCGAAGTTCATACCAGCGGTCCCGGGCTCTATGATTTCACGGGCGAAGTACTGAACTGGTGCCGGCTTCAGGAGATCGGAACAGGTCTTTTGACCCTGTACATCCGCCACACTTCTGCTTCCCTGACCATCCAGGAGAATGCCGACCCGGACGTGCGCCACGATCTGGAGAATTTCTTCCGGCGACTGGTTTCCAGGGAGCCCGAACTCTATCTTCACCGCATGGAGGGACAGGACGACATGCCGGCTCACATTCGCTCGGCCCTCACCCAGACCAGCCTTTCGATTCCCATATCCGGCGGTCGGCCTGTGCTCGGAACCTGGCAGGGTATCTACCTCTACGAGCACCGCGATGCCCCGCACGCCCGTAGGATCGCCGGCCATTTGGTGGGGGAATAGGATCTCCCGCTCCTCACTGGGGATGTCCGTGATCGGACCACGGAAGATCCTCGCAGACTGGGATGTCAGGCTCCGCAGGCAGCCCGTGCTATTCTTGGATCTATGATTTGTAAAGCCCTTGTTCGCCTTTTCCTGGTGTGGCTGGTCGCGGCCGGAACGGTGCTGGGTCAAGCCAACCTTCCGAGAGCATTCGTTGATGGAAACGGCCCCGGCTGGAGGGCCCTGGGCGAAGACGATTTCGTCAACGTGAACTGCGCTGACGACACCTGGAGTTGGAAGGATGGAATGCCCCATGCCACGGGGACTCCGACTTGTGTGCTGTGCACGCCGCGGGAATACACCAATTTCGAGCTGGTCGTGCAGTGGCAGCACCTGCGCTCGGGCGGCAACTCAGGCGTGTTTGTGTGGTCTACGCCAGAGTCCCATGTGGGGCTGCAGCCCGGGCGACTTCCCTCCGGCGTGGAAGTACAGATCCTGGACCCGGGCTTCACAGAACAGTGGATCAAGAGCGGTAAGAAAGCCGACTTTTTCACTGCTCACGGGGACGTCTTTGCGGTCGGAGGCTCCAAGATGACCCCCTTTCCCCCCCTTTCTCCCAACGGCACGCGTAGCTTCCCCACCAAAGACCTGGTTCGGAGCACCGGCCACTGGAATCATTATTACGTTCGCGCCATCAACGGAGAGATCCGGCTCTGGGTCAACGGCGAAGAAGTCTCAGGGGGAACCGGCTCGGATCCTGCCAGCGGCTACTTGTGCCTGGAATCGGAAGGGTCGCCGGTACAGTTCAAGAGCCTTCGTGTCCGCGAGCTGCCCTGAACCGAGGCACTCGCTATCGCTCGAACCCAAACAAGTGGCCAGCGGAAACGAGAAGTGGGGATGGCGGGTAACCGAAGAATCGTCTTGTCGAGATGGAAATCAACAATGGCAGCCCTGCTGGCGATGGCGTGCGTGACTCTGGTGATCCCGGCCCACCCTACGCCCGACATGGACGGTGTTCGCCTCGCCCTGCACATCTGGGCCCAAGGTCTGCTCAACGGAGACGATGACGCCATCGCCTCCGTCTTGCATGACGATCTGACGACCAGTGAAGGGGAAAACCGGGACGAGTATCTAAAAACTGCCTCGGGAAGGATCCGGGAGATCGACGTGACCCAGGTGTTGCTCCAGTACGCCTACTACCAGTCTGTTGAAAATGACATCCGGGTTGGACCGGTGGTGATTCTCCAGGAACGTGACCTCATCAAGACCAGCCTGGTCCTGACCTTCCGCCAGAGGGGGACAAGTGGAAGATCATTCAGATCTCGACCGAGGTGGAGCCACCCGCTGAGTTGTCCAATGTTGATCTTCCCGAGCATTACCAACTCCACCCGGTTCGAGTTCACCTGCTGGATGAAAACGGCGATGCCACGTCGGCACGAGTTCATGTCCAGGACGCCGGGGGAAGATACTGGCCTCCCGATGGCCACCAGAAGAACATTCCGATCGGATGGCGGGAGGATGTCGGTGGAGATGTTCTGATCGACGGAAAAACCTACGCCTACGTGGCACCTGACTTCACCGTCCGAGTTCCGTCCGGTCATTACACGATCGAGGGACTGCGCGGAATCGAATATGAACCCGTCGTTTCCGGATTTGAGGTGGCCTCTTCCCGGACCCCACGGGTCGAGCTTCAGTTCCGGCGCTGGTCCCACATCGAAAAAGACGGCTGGTATTCGGGCGACACCCATGTTCACTTCCTGGACGTCAGCACGGCCGTGTTGGAAGCCCAAGCCGAGGATCTCCACATCGTCAACATTCTGGCCACCAAATGGGGAGAGTTGATCACCGACGTGAAGCAGTTCACAGGTGGACCCGACCCCGTTTCCGATGCGGAGACCATCGTCTACGTGAACGAAGAGAGCCGCCACGGGTTTCTGGGACATACAGTGCTGTTGAACCTCAAAGAACTGGTCTACCCACTCGCCTGGGGATCGATTGAAGAGGAAGGTGTGCCCGGAGGGATCGATTACCCGCCGATGGCCAGACAGGCCGACGCCGCTCACGCTCAGGGAGGGTTTGTGAGCTGGGCCCATTTCCCCAATCCAAAGGGAGAAGTAGCAATCGACATTGCTCTTGGCAAAGTCGATTCGATCGATCTCATGACCTGGGGCAATGCCTTTCATCGGGACGATGTGCGCCCGCCCGCCTCGAAGACCTGGTACCGCTTCCTGAACTATGGCTTCAAGATCCCGGCCACCGGCGGAACCGACAAGATGTGGAACAACCAGGTTGTTGGCATTCCTCGAACCTACGTGAACATTGAAGGAGGTCTTTCTTATACGGGCTGGCTGGACAGTATCCGGGCGAGAAGGACGTTTGTCACTACCGGGCCCGTGATCTTCTTGACGGTTGATGGAAAAGGGCTTGGAGAAACCATCGCAGCCTCAAGGGGTCAGAATCTGTCCGTGAAAGCGGAGGTCCGTTCACGGATTCCGGTGGAGAAGCTCGAGATCGTCCAAGGGGGTGAGATCGTCGCGGTCACGGCGAACCCGGATCGCAGCCGCAACCTGACCCTGGAGATGTCGCTGAGTGCGGAAAAGAGCTCGTGGGTCGCTGCCCGGGCCCACTCTGCTGAAATCCTGCCTTACCAGACCTCCTGGTACGTGGTGCGGGATGGGATCCCGCTCATGGCCCACACCAGCCCCGTTTATGTGGAGGTGGACGGCCAGCCGACCCGGTCATCCGAAGATGCTGCTTTCTTCATCGGGTGGATCGATGAGAGCCTGGGCTGGGTCAAGGACACGGCCAGGATCCCTGACCCCGAACAGCGCCGGGAGATGATCGACCTCTTTGAGAGCGCCAGGAAGATCTACGCAGCTCAAGTCGACTGACCTGTCTATTCGAAGCCCGGGAGTGCAACTGCGGCATGGTGGAGACGGTATGAATGGGTTCTGGGTTCTGGGTTCTGGAGTGAGGTTGCCCGGCGACCGGGGCAGAGGCTTCTCCTCCGGTCAGGTGTGATTCTTGCACTGGCCGCAGCCCTCTTCTTCCCGGGTTGTGGAGATTCGGGGGGGGACGATCCGGAATCGCGAGAATCCCCGCTGACGGCAGAGGAGCAGCTTCACACATTCACCTTGCCAGAGGGATTCGAAATCGAGCTGGTGGCGGCCGATCCGGACATGAAAAAGGTAGTCGACATCAGTTTCGACAACGCCGGGAGAATGTGGGCCGTTACCGCGTCCGAGTACCCGATGGACCAGAACGATGAGATTGAGGCGATCGAAACCAATAACTTGCCTGGCGGGCTGCAGCGGGCGGTTGCGCTGGCCCGGGAGCAGCGATTATTTTCGAGGGAGTTTGCACAAAGGTACCGGCGGGGAGGACGCGATCACGTCCTGGTATTCGACGCCCCCACGCAGCCGGGGCGGCAGACTCCCCGGATCTTCGCCGACGGCATGTTCCTTCCTTTGTCCGTGCTCCAGGTGCGCGATGGCGTGCTGGTCTGCCAGGGTCCGGACATCCTCCTGCTTCCGGACAGCAGCGGCGACGGCAAGGCGGATCAGCGCAAGGTGGTTCTGACCGGCTTCGGGGTGCAGGACTCTCACAACAATCAGCACCGTCTGACCCGAGGTCCGGGTGGATGGATCTACTTCGCTCAGGGAGGATTTACGTTTTCCGACGTGCAGACTCCGGAAGGGTCCACGGTACGCTTCGATGCAACCAAGGTGGCCAGGGTCCGCCCGGACGGAACTGAGTTCAAGATCTTCTCCACCGGCCTTTTCAACATCTGGGGCTTTGTAATCGACCGGTTGGGCGATATGTGGATTTCGGAATCAAACGACGTCGGCTATCCCGTGGTGCCGGTTTCCAGGCACAAGAGCTATCCGGGAGTCGGGCGCCATCGTACCCGGCCCTACACACCCTGGCACCCGCCGACGGCCGACTTCAGAGTAGGCGGCACCGGCCTGTCAGGACTGGCCGTCTCAGGAGATCCCAATGCCTTCCCGGCTCCCTTCGACGGGGCGATGCTCCTGGCCAACCCGATTACACGGACCATCAACGCGGTGCGTGTCCACCGCAAAGGGGCCGATATCCGGCTCCAACAACTGCCCAATCTGGTGGAATCCTCCGACCCCTGGTTTCGCCCGGTGGCGCTCTATTTCGGCCCGGACGGGGCCCTCTATATTGTCGACTGGTACAACAAGATCATCAGTCACAACGAAGTTCGCCGCACTCATCCGGATCGCGACAAGACCAGAAGTCGAATCTGGCGAGTGCGGCACCGCACCATGCCCCGACCTGAAATTCCCGATCTGACCACGATTGCAGAGGGGGCATTGCTGAGTCATCTCAAAGCCGACATCACCTGGGAGGCGCGGGCCGCCTGGCATCAGATTGCCGATCGCAAGGTCATGTCGCTTGTCCCCGGCCTCGAGGAAATGCTGGCCGGTGCCGAAGTCCCCGTCCACCAGCGCCTGCTGGCGCTCTGGTCTCTGGAGGAACTGGGTACGCTTGCACCGGCCCAACTCCAGCCACTGCTCTCCGAATCACACCGGGCCCTGCGCCGCGCAGCAGCTCGGGTTCTGGGCTCGCTTGATCTGGGGACACGGCTTTTGAGGCTTTTCGAGCCGCTTCTGGAAGATCCCGACCCCGGAGTTCGGGCCCAGATCATTCAGGCGCTGGATGCGATTTCTCCTTCCGGCCCGCAGGTGATCGAGTTCCTCCTGCGCATGGTGAAGCCTCCCCTGGAGGAGAGCGGATGGGTGCGAACTCTGGGAGTACAGGCTCTCCGTGGCGCGTCCTATCACCGAGCCTTTGAGAGAAGCCTGCTGCGGGCGGCCCTGGAGGAGGATCCGGACTCTTTGAGAGTATTCCTGAATTCACCGGGCGGCCGGGCCCTGCCGCTGGAAAACCGCCTGCTGGGCCGCCTGGCGCTGGGCGATGCGAAAAGTGCGCTTCGGCTGCTTGGGACTGTTCCCAGCCTGAAGCGCAATCTTTCCCTGGAAGAACTGATGCTGATTGTGAGTCAGGTTGAAAACTCATCGGTCAGGAAAGGCTTCGCAAACCTGTTCAAGGACCCAAAGCAGGCCGAGTCCATCCTCCGGTTCGTCTCGCTCTTTTCCCGGCGAGTTCCGACCTCGGTGAGGGAGGGCACCGTCTGGTCCTCTCTACTCGTCCCTGCCCTTCGAGATCTCCTGGCAAGGTCGCGGACATCGGAGAACGAGGAGCTTTTGCTCCGCTTGGTGTCTTCCTTTCGACTCGAAGTTCTGGAACCCGAGATTCTGGCGATATTGAGGCGAGAAGGACAGACGTCTGACCGTCAGCTCGCCGCTTTGAGCACGTTGCTGGAGATCGAATTCGAGCAGGTCGAAGTCTTCCAGGAACTGGCCAGTGACCGCCGCGGTGGAAGAGAGCTTCGACGAACTGCCATCGCCGCTCTGGCCTCGGCCCGGAGTGATCTGGCCATGCCTCTTCTACTCGAGATTTGGGACCGTCTGGAAGACCCTGAGCAGAGGGTAGCCCTTACCAGCCTGACAAGCAGCCCGGCCGGGTCTCAGGCGCTACTGGCCGCCATCGAAGACAACGATATCCACCCCGTCGTCATCGACACTTTCCTGCTGGAGCGAATCACTACCGTGCTGGGCCCTGACTACCCCGGACTCCAGCGCTTGCAGGCCCGGCTGGCCCAGTTCATGGAGAAGGTTTTGCAGTTGCCGAGCGGGAGGCCGGTGGCTTTTTCGGACACGAACATCGTTCTCGAGGGGCCCTTCACCGTCGAGAGCTGGATGAGGTTGGACGAACCGATTCATGCCGGACACGGTCTACTGGGAGATCACGTATCAGGCTCTTTCAACTTTCACGAGGGAGTTTTTCGCGTGACGCTGGGGTCAGACGGTGGGGACCTGATTGTGGCCACCACCCCCACCCCTGCCAACCAGTGGTTTCATGTGGCGGTTACTCGTGACCAGGAGGGCCGCTTCAGAATCTACTTCGACGGTGCCCTGAATACTGAAGAAGGGCAGGCCTGGAGGGGTCGGCTCAAGGACCTGGACATTGGCCGCACCCAGTCTTTGATCTACTCCGGTTACCCGGGAACCTCGGGCATGTTCTCCGAGTTCCGCATCTGGAACATGGCTCGCAGCGCTGACGAGATCTGGGAAAATTACCAGCGGAGTTTCAAAGATTCTCCCCGCCCTCACGGCCTGGTTCACTATTTCCACGGAGACTCCTGGGGACCGCTGGCCCGGGGGGCGCAGGTGGTGGCGATCCAGGATTCCCCGTTGCTGCTCACCGAAGAGGAGGCGCTGGCCCGGATAGCCAGGTTTGAGAAGGTGCGCGATCTGGCGGGTCAGCCGGGCGATCTGACCAGCGGCAACGCGATCTTCAAAGAGAAGTGTATGGTCTGCCACCAGGTGGGAGAGGATGGAGAAAACATAGGACCTGTGCTTGACGGAGCCGCCGTGAAGGGCCTGGAAGCCCTGGTCCGATCGGTCCTGACACCCAACGCGGGAGTGGAGCCCGGCTATCGCACCATGCGAGTGATCACCACAGATAACCAGATCATAGAGGGGTTTCTGGCAGAGGAAAGCGACCAGGCGATCACACTCCGTCAGCAACGTGTCGAGGATACGCGAGTCCCTCAGGAGAGCATCAAGAGGGCATACTACTTGAGCCTGTCGGTCATGCCGGAAGGGCTGCTCGACGATATGACGCCTAGAGAAGTGTCTGACCTCTTTAGCTACCTGCAAACCCTCGAATGAAAAATTGGTTTCGTAGGGCACGGTGTTAAGGGCAGCTCCCGGGAGGATTTAAACGGTCGCTGCCCCTAACACCGTGCCCTACGAAACCAGAGTTACTGCGATTCGGTCTCCTCGGACGACGGCACCCAGGCACTCCCCTTGCGCAACCCGGCCTTGTTGGCCAGCACAGCAGGAGGATCGAAGGGAAGCTGCTCGCGCCCGGCCGACCAGACGCCTCCCCGCCGGATCAGGGTGGCCGCTTTTCGAATCGACTCGTCGGAATGTCCCAACACCGTTTGGAAGACGCGACCGGCTCCATACTCGTGGGCCCAGGCCAGAGGCTCGTCATTTCCCGTCTTCTGCGAGTGGGCGCTGATCAGCGGTTCGATGGGTAGACTCGCGGACAGTCCGAAGTAAAGTTCGTCCACGGTCTCAAACCCCGTGACCCCATTTGTGATCGGATGCTTCAGGGAGGTGACTTCGACCTGGAAGGGGCCGTAAGGGTCATGGCCGCTCTCTCCCCACGTAAAGGCCCGGGCCAGGATCTCGGTACGAAACAGCTCCCAGTCGGACTCCTGATTCTTCGGAATCGTCCCGTTGAAAGCCCCGCTGGTAAAGTGCATGGCGGTGAGGCCGCCGCCGCCGCCAAGGTAGTTCACAAGATTCTCTTTGGCTTCAGCTGAAAGTCCGGGAAGGCCACCCCAGTTGTTGTAGTTCATCACCAGCGCCTCATACTCCTTGATTCCCTCGCCGGCCAGATCCTCGATGGTCTCGGTCACATCCACGCTTACGCGGGGGTCCAGTTCCAGTGCATGGATCAACGCCACCGTCACGGCTTCCCAGTCGTGGGCCGGATGGTCGTGACCGGTGACCATGAGCATCTTGATGGGATCTTCCAGCTGAGAAGCGATCCCTCCCTCTGGAATCTCGATCCCTGCCGCCCAGACAATTCCGTTCAGCACCAGGCCGCGGAAGTTGGGATTCCACCAGTGGCTGAAGTAGTGTCCTCCGGTAAAGCTGAATCCCCGCCCGCCGTCTTCCCGCTCGACGGCCCAGGAGATTGCATTCTCGAGAGGAGACCCGTCGGCCTGTTTGAGGAGAATCGGCTGCAAACGAGAGTCACCATCCCGAAACCGCATCCGGAAGTACACCTCTTCCTTGATCGTGAAATTGGAGAGACCCCGGCTGATGGGGTGCTCGGGAGCCGGAAACACCAGGTCCCACACCTGGTTTCGAACCCGCGAGTAGTAAGGCGACTCGCCCTCGGCGGTCTCGTAGTCGAAGTGACCTCCCAGCCACTCGGTGGCAGGTTCGTGATACTCCATGGGATGGACACTGGAATTGTGCAGCATGACCAGTCCGCAGCCCCGCTCCATCTGCTTCTTGACCTGCTCGAAGCGGCCACGGGCATAGAGCCCATGGGCATCCAGGCCCTGGTCCGTTCCAGCCGAATTGACGACGATCACGTCCGCCTCGTCCAGGACCGAGGGGTCCTCCGGCCAGCTGTCAAAGTAGGCCTGGGTCTGGACATTCGTCAGACTTGGAGACGTATCCAGGAGGTGCTTGAGCAAGAGTATCGTAGGCTCGTACTCATGGGACCCTTGAGGGTGCCCGTCCATGGGGCCTGCGATGAGGACGATCTTTTTCGGTTCCGGGCTCTTCTCTGGAGACGGTGAGCAGTTCACGGACAAGAGGCTGAGAACGAACGCAGCGAAGGCGACACTTCTGACAAATCGAATCATAATTTTCTCGCTCCTGGGTTCTCCTGAGTGAAACCGATGTGCGATCCCGAGTCAAGAGTCTCCTGGCTTCCTGTGCCGCGAAGTAAAGACCCTACCCTGTTGAAATCTAACGGCTTACCTTGTAGGCTCGCGGAGCCGAAAATGATGGACCTAGAGCAGGCGACTCGCATTCTGGAACTGAAGCCGGGAGCTACTTTCCGACAGGTCAGCGAGGCCCGAGAGGATCTGCTGGCGCTCTGGAATCCCAATAAGATGTCTGATCATCCTCGACTGCGCGCCAAGGCCACTAGAAAGATCGAGGAGATCAGCCAGGCCTATGATGTGTTGATGGAGCACCTGGGTCAACGCAGCGTCCGCGGGACCACGGCTCCAGACGGGGCTCCAGAGCCGACGCCATCTGTCAGGAGCATTGAAGACTCCAGAGCAGCCCCGCCAAGTGCGGGAAACCGTGCCTCCCTGTACGAGGAAGTCTTCTCGAAGAGGAAACAGGAGGAGCAGCGTCGGATTCCTGTCTGGCCCATTGCGGGCGGAGCACTCCTTCTGGTTCTGGCCATTGTCCTCTATCAAGCGTGGAGTTCGGAAGAGGTGGCCGTTGATCCCCAGGCCTCCTCCTCCCAGGAGCTTCCGTCCGAACCGCCTGTCACCCTTCCAGCCGGCGAACCCGCCGAGGAAGAACCCGCCACCGCGGAGGCCGTGGCCGCCCCCGCAGAAGTTGAGGAGGAACAGCCTCCGGCAGTCAAGGCTGTGGCTGTTGCGCCACGCCGGGAGCCACCTCCTCCCACCCCGGTCTCTTCGCCTCCGGTGGCGCCGCGTCGGGCTCCCCGGCCCCAGGCTGGGCAGGCTGGAGCAAACGGCCAGCGGCCAGCCCTGAGGAGAGAGAGTGCAACCGCCCAGCCAACAGCGGCTCAGTCAGACGTTGAGGAGGCCGAGAGCGAGGAAGAAGAGAGGCGGCGCGCGGAGCAGTTTGAAAGAGTGTTTCGCGATCTCCTGGCCAACTCCACAGCCGCTCGCAAGCTGGTCGACGAGGAGTTTGCAGACCTTCGTTTCGCTCAGTGGAGAGTAGTTTCTGAGACGGATTCGGAGATCTGGATTGAGCTGGTTGCGCAGAAATCGGATGGGGATTCGGTCCACTGTACCTGGGCCATCAATCCGGCCAACGGGACGACCCGGGCCCTCAGTACGGCTGCCCGAAGCCTGGAGAGAAGTGGTCAGGCAAACTAGTGCCTGAGCTACACTAATCTCCGCCGAAGTCGCTCTGGTAGCGCTCTAGAAGTTCCTCTTTGGTGCCCTTGAACAGGTAGATTTTGCCGCGGATCTCGCGCGACTCGCCCTGCGCCAGTGGGCCGACGTTGACGCTCAGGTGCATGCACTTCCAGGGGTTGTGTCCCTGGGCGGAAAGGAATCGCTCCCAGGCAATCCCCATGACCCATGCTCCATCATTCGACTCGCGCAGGATGAGCCCGGCATGGGCATCGATCTCCGAACGGGGCCACTTGTGAGACCAGAGGTACTTGTCCCCTTCTTTGGCCCATCTGTAAACGGGGCCATCTGCCTCCCAGGTTCCCTCGTCCTGATCCACTGCCACCCGCAGAGCGTGGTTGTAGTGAATCTCACGGGCCACCTGGGGAGAGAGACTTTCCGGGCCCAGGAAAAAGGTCTTGGTGTTCAGAAACTGTTCGTTTTGCCGGCCCACTGGCCCCGGATTGAAACAGGGGATGATGGATGCCAGTTCCGGCCAGTCGTGATCCGACTTGTTGGTCACGGTCAGTGTGATGTCCGCACTGTCCACCCCCGCTCCCATCTGAAGACTCAATCCCAGCGGAGAGGAAACAACGGAACCGCTTCTCTGGTCCTCGCTTACCTTGATCTCGTTTTCAGAGGTGCCCCCTGTGTGCTGGCCTTTCTTCAGTGCCTCGAACATGTTCCACTCGTAAAACCAGAGGAAGACGGTCATGTCCTTTTGGTGGGGAGAAGTGACCGCGATGCCCCTTTCCCACTCGGAAAGATTAACCAGCGGCTCGTCCTCGACCGGGCCGCTAAAGCTGGAGAAAAGAACGGCTGTGAGTAAGAACGCCAAGGCGGAGCTATGCGCCTCACTCCCGGCTCTCAGTTGACCAGCATCACTGCGGCGGCGATCACCGTTGTCCACAAACCATCCTTGTGGCCGCTGGCCGACTGGGCAATACTGCGAATCACGAACATTCTCTTTCCCACCTCATAGGCCTGCTTTCGCTCATCCCAAGCCGTTTCCGGATCCAGCTCAATTTGCTGAGTCGAGGCCAGCATCGTTGCGGCCAGATCCTCCGCTGCATCGGCCGCTGCCCTCATCGTCTGTCCGAAGGAATGGTGCTCGCTGATGTAACCGTACTGCTTCCTGTCTTTGGGTTTCGCCAACCCGATGGCGGCAGACACGAGCCGGTTCAGTTCATTGGTACTCTCACGTGCCAGAACGACGAAACAGATCTGTCCCGGGCGGAGAGCTTGCAACCCCCTTTCTTTCGGGACAATCCTGCAATCGGGCGGAAAAATACTCGATACTTGAACGAGATTGTATTTCTCGATCCCGGCTTTTCTGAGCGCAATTTCAAAGCTCTGCAGCCGATTGCGATGGCAGCCTACCCCCTTCGTGAAAAACATCCGCTTTGGGGTCAAGTCCATTCGATTGTCTCCTTCCACCCTTAAGGGGACAGTCTACTCTGTCCCCAATTTAAAACAAGATTGCACGACCGGGAAAAAAGGGGGCAGAGTAGACTGTTTGAATGCATAAGTGACGAGAGTTGACAGAGTAGAGATGGAGAATCCTCCCACAACCAAAAACAAGCGAGCACGAGCTCGGCAAGCAAGGAGGATTCTCCAATGGCAGAAACATACTACGTGGGTCTGGACATCCACAAGAAGGTGGTGAGCTACTGTGTCAAGCGGGCCTGTGGCGAGGTGGTTGATGAGGGAGTGATCGCAGCCCGTCGTAAGGATCTTGTCAGATGGGCGGAACAGCTGGAGGGAAGGTGGATTGGAGCGATGGAGGCGACCCTGTTCACGGGATGGATCTACGACACTCTGAAGCCTTTTGCTGAAGAGCTGAAGGTGGCCCATCCGGCCATGCTCAAAGCCATCGCGGTGGGGAAGAACAAGAGCGATCGACTGGACGCGCGCAAGATCGCCGATTTGACCCGCTGCAATCTTCTGGTGGAGTCCTATATGCCCCCGCCCGAGATGCGGCAACTCAGAACAGTGCTGCGCTACCGCAACCTGGTGGTGGGCCAGGCGGTACAGATCAAAAACCGAATCGCCGGACTGCTGATGGAAACGGGAACGGCCTACAACAGCAAGAAGTTGCACGGCCAGAGGTACTTTCGAGAGCTGATGAGCGAACTGGAGGGGGTCCCCGACTCGGTAGTGCAGCTGTTGAGGCTGAGCCGCAACGGTCTGGAGAGCCTGCTGCAGCTCGAGCGTCAACTGATCCGAGGCCTGTTGGGGCAACCGCTGCTGGTCCAGCGGGTCGAGTTGTTGAGAACGATCCCGGGTGTGGGGATCATCACGGGACTGACCTGGGCCCTGGAGATCGGAGAGGTGAGTCGAATTCCCTCCATCGGGCAGGGGATCAGCTACTGTGGGCTGTGCCAAGGCCTGAATGAATCGGCCGGCAAAGCCCAGCGAGGGCCGATTTCAAAGCAGCGCAACAAGCACCTGCAGCGCACCTTGATTGAAGCAGCTAAACTGGCTCCTCGATTTCACCCCGGACTGGCTGCCGTCTACCACAAGGCCCTCGAGCAGGGTCATGCCAATCGAGCCACTATCCAGGTGGCACGCAAACTGGTGGCCTATCTGCTGGCCGTGGATCGCTCGGGCAGGCCCTTCCAGCTACGGGTCTGAAGAGCTGGGGACGCAAGTTCGTGGAAGGTTTTGAAGATTTTTGGCTAATCGAGACTCCCGCCGGTCCTCCCTTAAAGGGACTGTGTGACGGCCGCAGACAACGGCTCCGATACACCCGTAGACTGTTTGGAGGCCGGCGGGTTGACCCAAACTCAATCTTCTGTGACGGCCCTTCGGGGCCCGATACAGCTCATGGATGTCTGGTCATGCTTGCCATTGACCACTACGATTGAAAAGTCTCGAGGCACTCTGTTCATAATTCAGCGGTGCTCTCCACAGCACCGAGGGGGGATCCTTGTCTCACTTGACAATTACTTATCATGGATGTCCCCTTTTTTCTTGAATTGACCCGATGAACTGAATAACCTCCTACTTCATCAAACTGAACAGGGCCGGGTTCTACTTCTAAACAGAAACCTGAGACCGAAACGAGATGCTCATTTTCAAGAGGATGAAGCTACTGCTGGTGGCCCTGGGCCTGGTTCTGGTGAGCGGCCAGGCCCGCGGCGCCCAGCAGGAGCAGGTGATCAGGGCTGAGGTTGAAGCTGTCCTGGTCAATGTCCTGGTGACCGACCGGAATGGGCGTCCGATCGCGGGCCTCAAACGCGAAAACTTTCGAATCTTCGAGGACAAAGTGGAGCAGCAGATCGGGACGTTCTTCCCGGTAAACGCACCTTTCAGCGTCGTGCTCCTGCTCGACACCAGCTATAGCACCTACGGCAAGCTGGCTCCCATCCAGGACTCCGCTATCGAATTCGTAGAGCAGATTCACCCACAGGACGAAGTCATGGTCATCTCATTCGACGACGAGGTGTATCTGGAGGGCGACTTCACAAGCAACAAAGACGCGGCCGCCCGGGCCATCAAGATGACCCGAACCGGACAGAGTACCAAGCTGTTCGATGCGGTTTTTCTGGGAATGGATCAGGTGCGGTCACGAACCTACCGCAAAGTCATGGTCGTGTTTTCCGACGGCATTGACACTACCAGCTCGGATTCCTCACAAGGTGAGACAATTCAAGTGGCGAAGGAGTCTGAAACCACCATCTACTCCATCCAGTTCGACACCCGAAATCAGATGTTGATGCCCCGCCAGGCCCCAATTGCAACACCGGGAACAATCCCGGGTAGGAGCCCCGTTCCCCTGGGAATGCCGACTCCCCTTCCCGGCCCCATGCCCCGAGGTGGGGGCCCAAGTCGCAGCCAGGTCGAAGCCGAGTATGGAAGGGGCCGCGCCTATCTTAAGCAGTTAGCTTCGGTCACGGGTGGTGACCTCTACCAGGCCAGCCAGGATCTCCTCAACTTGAGCACCATCTTCGCCCAGATCGCGGAGGAAATGCGCAGCCTCTACAGCATCAGTTACGTTTCCAGCAATTCCAAACAGAACGGAAAATTCCGCAAAATTGCAGTCAAGGTCGATGTCTCCGGCGCCCGCACCCGAGCGCGCAAGGGGTACAAGGCAGCCAAGGATCGCAAGAACTCCAGGTGAGTGCAGCCCGGGCGTTGGGACGGTGGGCGAACAGCGTCGAGGAATGTCGCGTCAAGGTCGTTAGCAAGCTCCTTGTGTCATCCCAGTGTGCGATTTGTGTCTTGGGCCAGAATCGTCATGAGCAGTTCAGCAGAGATGCTGCCGCCACTGATCACGCACACCGTCTTGCCACGCTCTTCCAGCGGGGAGGCCAGTGCCGCGGCCAGGGACTCTGCCCCAGCCCCTTCAGCGACCAGCTTGTTTCGCAGGGCCAGGCGCCGCACGGCAGACTTGACGCCCTCTTCAGAGACGAGAGCCACGTCGTCTACCAGTTCGCGCAGTAAGGGGTACATTTCGGCCACCACCAGCGGTATGGACGCGCCTTCACACACGGTAGGCTGGTGATCGATCCACAAGGGCCCACCGGTCCTGAAAGCTGCAGCCAGCGAGGGGTTGGCTTCCCCTTGAACTCCGATGACACGAATGCCAGGCTTGAGAGCTTTCAAGGCGGCGCTGACACCACACACCAGCGCTCCTCCGCCCACTGGGACATACACCGTTTCAACGTGGGGGTGATCTTCCAGAATCTCGAGACCAATCGTTCCATGGCCGGCAATCATCCTGGGGTCACCCCATGGGTTCAGATAGGTGTAGGGCTCTTGCTTCCAACGCTCCTCCAACATGTAGTCCAGAAGATCGTCCAGAGTCACTCTGACCGGAGTGACACCATAGTTGACGATGGCTTGTGTCTTGTTCTCGGGAAGCCACTCGGGGATGAGAGTCCGGGCCCGGACCCCAAACAGGCGGGCCACATAACCCAACGCCTGCGCGGTGTTTCCTGAACTGGTGGTCGACAATCCACGTTCCCGCTGTTCCGGCGATAGATTGGCCGCCCAGTTGTATACCCCCCTCAACTTGAACGAACCGATGGGCTGTAGGATCTCAGGCTTGAGCCAGATCTGCGTGTCGGCAGCATAGCTGTGCAGGGGAACCAGGGGAGTGCGTACGACTACCTGGCTCATGCCCTTCGCCGCTGATTCGAAGTCGGACAGATTAGGAGCGCCTACCGGAGGACCGCCCCATCCAGTTCGTTTGTCTGTGTCCATACCTGTCCTGAAGCCCCCTATTCATCACCCGAGGGCAGGCCGTAATCTCGTCCTCTCTCGCTCACGCGATAGAAGTGCTTGCTCATTCCGCTTCGCTGTTTTCGCGAAGGAAAGACGTGTAGCCCGCTTCATCGAGTGTGCCGGCCGCGAGCGCCA
This sequence comes from Acidobacteriota bacterium, assembly GCA_965248635.1. Lineage (GTDB taxonomy): Bacteria > Acidobacteriota > UBA6911 > RPQK01 > CBDAPI01 > CBDAPI01. The sequence goes on from OZ252114.1 coordinate 5,092,730, forward strand.
GAACGGCTTGCGCAGCGTCCTCTTCCGTAGCCGTGAAGCGATACCCGTTTAACTCCAGAAACACGATGCCGACCACGAAGCCGGTGCGCTTGTTGCCATCGACAAAAGGATGGTTGCCGACGATGCCCGCCGTGTAAGCCGTCGCCAGGTCGATGATGTCGGGCGTATCCGCATAGGCGTAGTGCTGTTGCGGCCGCGCCAGAGCAGATTGCAGCAAAGAGTCGTCACGCACTCCCGCCGCACCGCCGTGACGCGCGAGCAGGAGGGTGTGCAGCGTCAACGCGTCTCCCGCCGCGATCCAGACCGGCTCCGTCACTTGGCCAGAACATGTAGCGTGTTGCGGTAGCGGCCGAGAATGTCTTCGGCCTTCGCCATCTTCTTTTCAAAGTCGGAATCGTAGGGCGTCAGCTGGTAGCTGCCGTCCGCCGCTTCGATCAGGAACAAGGGTTCCCCTTCTTTGGTACGCAGCCGGTTGATGACATCTTTCGGCAAGACGACGCCGAGCGAGTTGCCGAATTTGCGGACCTTGAGTTCAACCATGGAGCACTCCTATCGGTTATTACTATTGTAATAACATTTGAGCCGTTCGGCAAGGACGATCGGCGTTCAAGGCCGTACCGCTTCGTAAACAGGGTTAGCGCTCATCGCATCGGCACCGACTGCGCTCCGCCATGCCTTGAGCCTTTTGTACAATTCCGCCGCCTTTTTCGTTTCCGTTTCAGACCAGATCGTCGATGAGAAAGAAGACTATGTTCATCCGATCCATCTGCGGGCGCTCGGCATATCCAATATCACCGAAGACAAGCGCCAGGCTAACGGGCAGGGCAATCACCAAGCACCTTCGCACTCGCTTCCTCTGGATCGTCAGAACAGTACAACTGGTCAATCGCTAACGTCCAGTCGTCCAAAACGAATCGCTGTGCGGCGTCGATCCGGGTGATTTGAACTGTCCCAAACGGACAGCCACTCTCCCGGCTTGTCTTCGATCAACGTAGGATAGCTATTGCGGTTGTTCTGGTGATAAAAGGTTCGAGCTTCCGACCATGAGCCGCCAGCCGAACGCGTTTTATAGAACAGCCCTCGCCGCTCATACTGATCACTATAGACGTAGATGTACTTGGCCTTCGCGCCCTTTCCGTAAAAGCTCTTCGATCGGTGGTTGGGAAGTGCCGGTTCGGGCCGAGCCGTCGACCACGTTCTGCCACCGTCCTTGCTCATTGCAGAGTAGGCGAGTGGAGGATCGAGCGGACGCTCTCGCTGCATGTCTGCAGTGCGCATGACAATCTTCAATTCGTCTGCACGACCACCGGGCGCGATATTCCCTTCGTGCAAGAAAACCGGACCGTCCGCCGGATAGGGAACGTAACCGCCCAGCTTCCAATGAAGCAGGCTCTTGCTCTCCAATATGAACTGACGTCGGTCACCGTGCGGGTCGCCGCGCCTCGAATTGCGATGAGCTGGCAAGAGGTAATGCGCAACTCCGTCGCGCACTACCTGTTCAATACCAGCCACGATAATGAGCGGACCCTGATAGTCCATGGCCAGTTCGACGTGATGCCACGAGTAGCCGCCGTCGGCCGTGTAGGCGGCCACCAGATCGGCGTTCTCGCTATTACGATAGTGCAGTGGCACTCGCATCACGAACAGCCAAATCAGGCCCTGCCCTGGAGGTCGGAACAGAACCGAGTTGTTGTACGCGTACTGCACCGTTCCGTTACGCCTGCGATGATCGAACACCATAATCCGGGGACTCCAGGTCTTCCCCGCGTCGCGGCTGATTGAGCAGACGATATCGCCCATATCTGATTTCCCACGGACTTCCAGACCGTACGCCGTGACGATATGCCTGTCTGTCCACTTGGCAAGGTATGGTTGCCAAATTCTGCCGTACGGCCCGCTCGGGTCGAGCGTATCGATAGTAACTACCTCGGTGACGTCCCCTCGGTAACCATCCTCCGCTGCGAACAAACCGGAGACCGGCCAAGCGATGCACATCAAGAAGAAAAGCGGTAACCCCGCAACTACGCGATGAATGTAGCTCAATCGGCGGTTGATGATCGTATGCTTCTCCTTTGTCAGTCGCTCAAGGGGGTCACTTCAAAATATCACTGCTTGCCATGTGAGGGAATTAACCAAGCGGGAACGGATGGGATAAGCTGAAATACAGCGAAAATACATGAGAATATGATCTGGAACGCATGCTCGTAATCATACCGTAGAGCCTTTTCGTTCAAACTGTTTGGATTGAAATGCCTGAAAGAGTTCGTCGGCGAAACCCTCCAAGAGGGAATTCTGCTTAGACCGACCTGAGTCGTTCGAGCACAAAAGCCATTTCTCCTCTGGAAGCAGGAAGCCAATTCGAGACGGTCAATTGAGCAAGAATACCGATTCGTCCCTCGAAGTCAATCCAGTTTTGCCGGAGAAACTGGAAAAGTAACTCTCGATTTGTTGAAATGAGCGACCTGTACCTTCGTCTTGAAAGGGGAAATCCTATGAAGGTTCGAGAGGCTCTTAGGCCCCAGCGGCGAGGAGCAGCAAACGAGGGGAGAGGAAGTTACCACATGCGGAGTCGATGGATCATGGCCTTGGTCTTGGGCGCAGCAGTGTGCGCGACGGGGCAGGACCTCGAGCCCGTGGAAATCGCACGGGTGCCAAGCTACTGCGAAGGCGTCGTTTTCGACCACGATGGCAAAGCCTATATTTCCCATGGGCGCTACATCACCCAGATCTCGTTCGCCGGCGACTCCAGTATTGTGACCAGCATTTGGGCTGAAACCGGCGCGCCCAACGGTCACAAGGTCTTGGCGGACGGCACGCATCTGGTTTGTGATCGCAGCCAGCAGGCCGTCCTGCACCTTGACAAGAACGGGAAGGTCATCGGAAAGGCGTTTTCCGAGTGCGAAGGCAAGGCCCTGCGAGGCCCGAACGATCTCACCCTCGATCCCAAGGGCGGGTTCTATTTCACGGATCCCGGGGGCTCGGGCAAAGACCCGATTGGCACGGTCCACTACGTCGATCCCGAGGGGAAAACACACCTCGCCGCGAAAGGCCTGTTGTATCCCAACGGGATCGTGCTGCGCGCGGACGGCAAAACATTGCTCGTCGCCGAGAGCGTGCGCAACCGTGTTCTGGAGTATCCCGTGCTTTCACCGGGCAAGTTGGGGCCCATGAAGGTCTTTTCGGATCTGCCCGCCAAACAGGGCGAACAGATCGACAACCAGCCCGACGGCATCGCCCTCGACGAGGCCGGCAATCTTTATGTGGCCCACTATGGGATGCGGCAGGTACAAGTGCTGGATTCCAACGGAAAGCTCATCCGCCGGCTGCCAGGCGGGAACCTGCGCACAAGCAACGTAGCCTTCGGTGGGTCGAAAATGGACCAGCTTTTCGTTACTGGTTCACTCGGGGGCGACGGGACCCCGGGGATCCTGTTCCGCCTGGACCTCCGGGGCACCCGAGGCCTTGTCATCCTACCGGCCAGACAATAGGCGCGGGAGTCCGTGAGACTGCCGCCGGTGCAATCTCACTCTTGGGTCCCCCTCGTAAGATGCAAAGGGGAGTGCACTCTTTTACTCGGAGGATTCCAGCACCCTGAACACCAGTTTCATCGAGCGCCACCGCGAGATTGGATCTCAGGTCTATCCAGTTGGGCACCGGAGGGGGAATGGCTGAACAACACTTGCCTGAAGAAGCACCTGAATTCCTCCAGCAGCGGTTGATTCTGCTTGAAGGCAGGCCTGATGACCCCGACCTTGATTCGGGATGGATCCGACCGCGGCGGGTCCCACAAGGCTGGCTTCCAGGTTCGCAAGAGGAGGTTAGAGAAGTCTTGGGTTTTCGAGAAAAGCCCTCAGCTACGGAAGCGGAACAACCCCCCCAAAAGAATGACCCAGGCAATCCGGGGAGGTCGTTTTCAAATATGGATTGCCTGGGGACGAGTTCGGTGACGAGTCACTTCGCTTGGTTGGATTAACTCTTCTTGATCCGCAGGCTGTTGGTCACTGAGAAGACCCCTGAGACGCCCCTTGCGACAAGATAGGCAACGTCACTATCTGTCTTCCGCAAAACAACGCCCTCAAGGGTTACGTTTCCGTTCTCTACGATGATGTGGATGTCGGATCGGTGAGGAAGCAGGCCGAAGGAAACCCCCGGCCGCACGTACTTCCTCAATAACGAATTGGAGAAGAGGGCCCGAGCCGTAGCTAGGCGAATGCGGTCGTCGTGAAAAGAGGTCGGTAAGACTTCGATCTGGTTTTCGACGCTCGTGATGCCCTCAACCCTGCTGACGGCCCGCTCGGCGGACTTCTTTAGAGCCGGCCACCGGACCTCCCCGGAAAGGGTGACCTTAGAACCATCCAGCTGGAAAGACAGGTTGTCGAACATGCTGTAGTACGGCAGAGTCACCAATTCACGGCTGATTTTTCGCTGCAGTGAAGAATCGAGGTTTACGACCTTATCGGGCGAGGTCGCGGTTCTGACGTCACTGAACGTGCTCGCGGATGCGACGCCGGGTAATGCGGCCAGACCAAGAATGAAACTTAGCACCAATTGACGAAAGTAGTTTTTCATGATTGTCTCCTTTGCTTTGCTAAATCGTTCGGGACTTGAGTTTCGTCCACTCGTAAATTTGAGCTCCCACGTCCCGGTTTCGTTAAGTGAGTGCAGCAGGGAGACGACTTATTACACTCGCATGTTTTTTGCCGACCAAAAGCTGACCCTCCAGCCTCGAATGAAGCGCGTCAGTCTGTTAGGATTTTTGAGGACCGCCCGGCAGTTTCATCCACCGACACTAATTCCAATTCCTAATTCTCGGCACAGCTTGGAAGGACAAGTCTCGCCCGGTCAGTGGGTAAAGTTCAGGTCGGAGAATGGGTGGCGCGGTAGGCCGCAACCGTGTTCCAGTTCACTCCCACACCCATGCCCATGAATAACGGCATCAGGGTGAGCGGTCCCAGAAACCACCGCGCCCCACCGTAAAGGATCCCGTAGCCCAGTCCCCTGGCTGAGCCTCGGACAAGGCGGCCGAATATCCCAACGAACGAGATTCCGATCAGAGCACTGATCATCAGGTGAACCGCAAAGCCAGCCACGGCCGAGGGGAATCCCACCATCATTCCGATCATGGGAAGCATTCCCATCATCCCCATCATGGCTCCAAAAACCAGCCCACCGGTCAGGCCCCGTAGACACCAAGTTTTAAATTTCTTAACTCCATTTTTCTTTCAAATCTCGGGAAATCCAATCCCTTTGGAAGGCTCCCGCTGGTGCCTTCCTTCCGCTTGCGGACCTCTGGCCCAGCGCTTAAGATCGCTGGCCAGAAGAATTCCGAACTTCAGATTCATGAATGAGTGCTGCGGGGACGTAGATTCTTACATTCTTCCAAGCAATTAGCTGGAGTCCCGCTGTGAGTGCTGCGATGCCAGTTGACGATTCCGGGTTTGTGAAGCAGATCCAGGCCGGTGAGCCGCAGGCCTTGGAAACCGTTATCAGAACTTACCTGGGTCAGATTCTTCGGGCTGCACGCGGAGCAGGCCTCAGCCCCCAGGAAGCCGAAGAGGTCACTCAAGCCACCTTCACAACTTTTGTCGAAAAGGCAGATCGCTTCGAGGGAAGATCACGTGTGCGCACCTGGCTGTTTGGAATTCTCTACAAGAAAATCGCCGAGGCCCGGCGTCAGCTGAGTCGAAGCCGACAGATGAATCAGATTGGCGATATTGAGGAGAGATTTAACGATAAAGGCGGTTGGATGCGTCCGCCCCAAGCCCTTGATATGCAGCTGTATGGCAAAGAAATCCGAAAGCTCATCGAAGATTGCCTCGAAGCCGTTCCGACAAAACAGCGAATGGCTTTCTTCTTGCGGGAGGTGGAGGATCTCCCAACTCAGGAAATCTGTAATATTTTGGAGGTAACACGCACTAATTTTGGAGTGTTGCTGTTTCGGGTTCGCAACCGGCTCCGGGAGGGTCTGGAAGCCAAGGGGGTAAGGAGGCAACCATGATCAGTTGCAGAGAAGTTGCGAGGACCATTGCTTCGGGAGAGCTGGAAGCCTCCGCCTGGCCAAGGAGGCTGAGAGTCCAGTTTCATCTCTTGATTTGCCGCCACTGCAGACGCTACACGCGGCAACTTAAAAAATTAGGGGCGGCGGCTAGGGATTTGTGGGGCGGCGATTCTGTAGATGGCCAGATACTGGAGGAACTGGAGACGAGGATCTTAGCGAGCGTGAGCAAGACTGAGCCCGCTGAAGAAGGCGACCTAACCAATTCCTAGTTGACAGGGAGAGCGGAAGCGGCACGTTGAGCCCCAAATTGCAAATCCGTTGCCTCCTCCATTATGAGCTTCTTCGCCTGTGGACTCACCTTGATCAGGAGAGGAAATGCTGAGCTCAGAATACGCTGATGCAGCTCGCCCAACATTCGATCGAAGATCGCACTTAAGTGCCTGCGCCGTAAAGGCGAATAGACCAAGATCTGATCGAAACGGTTGAGGAACTCAGCAGGAAAGAGATGGCGCGAGGCCAACTGTGCGGCTTCTTGAAGGCTCTGGCCCCGATCTTTGGCACTGTCGGGACGAAAACCTATTTGCCGGGGCTCAGCCACTTCCTGCATTTCCCGGCTCCCCACATTAGATGTCATTTAGTATGATCGAACGAGTAAAGTCGGTCATTTGGTTGTTGCCCAGAGTGAGGACTCCGTCTTCGAGTATTCCCAAAAGCGCGTTCCATAACAACGGATGAGCTTTTTCGATCTCGTCGAAAAGGATCGCTTGGGAACTTCTGATAACCTAGAAGGACTTGTCAAGCTGGGTGGTTACGCTTCTGTCCGGTAAGAGCTTGTGAACCTGTGACGGATCGGGTACCTGTGGACAGGCCGGGATCCTTGTCGGCTTGAGGCTCAACCCAGAATCTTAGCTGCATTCGAACCCGAGGGTTGCTTGTGCAAGGGCAAAGAGATACCACAACCTTGATTTTGGGGTTGCTCTTCCTACTCTTGGTGCCAGGCTCTGCACCGGTGGCAGCGCAGTCCGCCGATACGCAGCAAAGTGAGTCGCAGCAAGAGGAGCTGGAAAGAGAGCGAAAAGAGAAGGCTCAACAACTGGCGCCGCACCTGGTTTCTAAGGTAATTATGCACTTGACGAATAAGGCGAAGAGTGCTATTCTCCCTTCATGAACTCGAAACGATCTGACTTTTCAATATCTTGCGAGCGTTCGTCAACTATCTTATCGACGGCTTTCATGGCCCGCTTGCCGAAAATTCTCTCCATGAGATCGTGGTCGGAAATCTTTTCGATGTTCTTGGGAAGCAATCTCTTTTTCTTGGGAGCTTGAGCCATGGCGGATGTAAACCTCGTTTCGTTGATCGACCGTTTCAGTTGCGATGAGAAGTGCCGCGACGCTTTAGAGAAAATACGATGGCCGGACGGCCCAGCTTGCATCCGATGCGGCGTTGTTGGCCCTTCAGAGCTTCCGAGCGGCGGCAAATGGCAGTGCGCATCATGCGGCTACCAGTTCACGGTGACGGCCGGAACTATTATGCACGACACCCATTTGCCGCTCCGAAAGTGGTTTCTCGCCATCTACTTGATGTGCGAGTCCAAGAAAGGCATGTCGGCCCATCAACTGCACCGCACGCTCGGAGTAGCCTACCGGACGGCATGGTATCTGTGCCACCGCATCCGCGAGGCGATGGGCAACGAGCCGCTGATCGGCCCGACGCTGGTTGGCGTGGTGGAAGTGGACGAGACCTACGTAGGCGGTAAGACCAAGGGCAAAGGCCGTGCCTACAAGGGCAACAAAACCATCGTGGCGGGCGCGATCCAGCGCGGCGGGCAAGTGCGCGTCGAGCGCATTCCCAACGTCAGGAAGTCCACCTTGCACAACTTCATCCAGCGCACCGTGAAGGATGAGGCAGAGGCCATTTACACCGACGAGTTGGCATCCTATCTCGGAATCGAAGATCACAACACGCGCCATGCAACGGTAAAGCATAGCGCCGAGGAATGGGTTGTCGGTGGCGTTCATACCAACGGCATCGAAGGCGTTTGGAGCCTGTTTAAGCGTTCTATCGTCGGCACGTTTCACAAGATGAGCGCGAAGCATATGGATCGCTACCTCGAAGAACTCGAATGGCGCTTCAACAACCGTAACAACCCGAAAATCTTCCGGGACACACTGGCGAGAATCGTTAACACTGGCAATCTTACCTATAAGGAATTGGTGGCGTAGATCGTCCCTAATCCTCCAAGATTTCAAATGTGAACCGATCGCGGTCTCGCTCGTCGCGATCATTGGAATGCAGCGCGCGCATGAGGCTACCGAACAGCTCGAAGGCATTGTCCTCACCGCCGATGTGCTTATACCAGCACTCATTGCAATGAGGACAGTTTTTCGGGGATTTCATCGGGGCGTTGATTTTCTCAATCTTGCAGACGATCTCGCCGCCGCACTTGGGACAGGCGGCACGCAGATTCGTGATGTCCGAAAGCTCGAAAGTCGTAATGTTATGGCGCGTCATTTCGGCAACCTCACTTATCGGGATCTGGTGGCTTAAGTTTTCCAAGAAGGGCGGTGGCACCCTTAAAGTCTCTGCACTGAGACATGACCGCAAGTGTGGTTACTTTGCTAATCAATTCCTCGTCATCCTTCCGCAACGGCTCTAAACCCGCCCTTCCCAACAGATAATTGACCGCAAACAAAGGCGCGAAATTCTTTCCCTGCAAAAGAGGGATTGCGGTTCTAAAAGCCGAGTGACCCCAATAAAACCTAGCCGCCCGTCTTCTGCCGATCATTTCATTAATCGCTGGCGTCAACCCAAGAGTTATTAGAGGCAAGCCAAGAAGAAACCACACCGGCCAATGGACGGTTATATTGCCCAAAACCCGAATGCCGTCTGTCACTGAGGCAATCACACCTAGGCCGTCCATGGCCACCCCCAACGCCAGGCCGGTATAAATCCAGCGGTTCTTCCACCTATTTTCGCCTTCTTCCATCCGCGCATGTTAGTTACTCCCGCCGCACTTCGTCAAGTGCACAATCGCCGTTTCTAAGGCGGAAGAAAGGTTGAGAAACTGGGAAAAAGCCTGCTTCCCGGCCAGTATATTTGTTAATGGCTTTCGGGGGATTCGTCCTGTCATCGGAGGGATGCCCAGCGGCTCGGGGTTTGTGGGAGGCGTCGGCTACATTCGAGGTCTGGAGAGCGAATACCTGAAGGCCCAGGCCAATGCTCGTTACTCGACCCGGGGCTTTTACCAGTTCGACGGGCAACTAGAGGCCCCGCCGAACCACCTGCCAAGCTGGGGCCGGGCGTACTTCGACGCCGTATTGGAGGATTTTCCCTCGCTGCGTTTTTTCGGTCTCGGAAATGACAGCAGTGAGGACAATGAGACCTTCTACGAGCAGGAGAGACTGTCTTTTCGCGGTGGTCTCAAGGCTGAGATCGGACGCTGGGTGGAATTAAGTGGAGAAGGCGGGTGGATGGAAGTCGAGACCAAGCCCGGTAACGAGGGAGAGCCTTCCCTGGAAAGCGTGTTTGAGGGGGTTCCGGGGTTCGGCGGCGGCGAAAGTCAATTTACCGTAAAGGGGGCCGGGCCAGGTTCAAGTTCCTTGACGAGTGGGACTATCCCAAGGCGGGAGTCACGCTGAGCTTTGAAGGTACTCGCTATGACGACCGGACCGACAGTCTCTACAACACCACGAAGGTGGTTGGCGAGTTGATGACGCAGATCCCTCTAGGTTACCGAAACAGGCGCCTGGCTTTTCGGTTCCGCACAGCTCATCTTCAGGCGGACAGCGGGCAGCAAGTACCTTTCTACTTGATGGAAACGATCGGGGGCGCCAAGACCGTGCGCGGGTACGATGAGTATCGCTTCCGGGACAAGCGCAACCTGCTGCTGAACCTGGAGTATCGGTGGGAGGTGTGGACTTACACGGACTTTGCCTTTTTTGCTGATGCCGGCAAGGCCTTCTCCGACTGGGATGATTTTGATTTCAGCGGTTTGAACACCGGCTTCGGCTGGGGGATTCGCGTTCACGCTCCGGGAGATCTCTTTTTCAATATTGACCTGGCCGGCAGCAAGGAAGGGTTCAAGATTCACATTGGGAGCGGCCTGGGGTTTTAGTACTCGGGGGCAGTGAGCAAGGATGAGAAGAAATCACTTGAAATGCACTTTTGGCCTCGTGCCATTGTTCTTTCTTATTCCTCTCCCATCGGCTTGGGCGCAGCAGTTTCATCCCTCCGACCCGATGCTGGTGGACAATGATCGGTTGGTAAATGTAACCACTCAACCCGAAGAGGTTGAGCTCAGCGATTTGTACGATCGCTTCGGTCACATTTTTGTGGATTTTGGCGACCCGGAGTTCAGCGAAGCGAAGAACGTCAACACGCTGGACGAAGTACCCGACAGCAGCTGGTTCACCAACCGGCACAGCCGTAGCCGGATGACCCTCGAAGAACTGTCTCGCGGAGCCAATCTGGACGGTCCTCCCAAAGTCGATGAAACCTGGATGATTTTCCGGGGAAAGACCCAGGGGATTTCGCCCGGTTTTGAGATTGAGGACGGCAAGGGAGATCGCTATGTCGTCAAATTCGATCCGGCGGGTATCCCCAAACTGAGCACGTCGGCCGAGATCATTGCTTCAAAGATCTTTTATGCCCTGGGCTACCACGTGCCCCAGAACTACATCGTCTCTTACGACCCGGATAAACTCGACATCAAAGCAGGAACCATGGTCGAGAATCGCTTTGGGGACAAGGTTCCTCTGACAAAGTTTCGGTTGCGCGCGATGCTTCGGAAGATTCCTCGCGGTTCGGATGGAAGGGTCCGATGTATCGCCAGCAAGTACATCGCGGGGGTCCCTCTGGGCCCCTTCCGTTACTACGGCACTCGCTCGGATGACCCCAATGACGTCATTCTTCATGAACACCGGCGAGAGTTGAGGGGACTTCGACTCTTCGCCGCCTGGATCAATCACGACGACACCCGGGCTCAAAACACTCAGTCCAGCTGGGTAGAAGAAGGAGACCAGCATTACGTCCGTCACTGGCTCCTAGACTTTGGTTCCACCTTTGGCAGCGGCACGGTTGACCTGCAGCTGGCCAATCTGAGTTTCCACTACTGGCTGCCGCTGGATCTAGTCAAGAAGAATGCCAAAGGCTTCGGTTTTCACGTGCCCGGGTACCGCAAGGTGAGGTGGCCCAATTTCCCGGAGTATGAGTCGGTGGGAAGATGGGAAGGAGAGGCTTTCGATCCGCTGGAATGGCGCAACGACTACCCCAATCCAGCTTTTGTAAGGATGACGGCCCGAGATGCTTTCTGGGCCGCCAAGATCCTGATGAAGTTCACACCCGAGGAGCTGGCGGCCATCGTGGAGGAGGGCGAATTCTCGGATCCGGCGCAGGGGAAGTATTTATATGACGTGCTGCTGCAGCGCCAGCAGAAGTGTGGGCGCTTCGGGATCAACATCCTCAATCCGGTGGATGAGTTCCGCCTGGTCGGAGACACGCTCCAGTTCACCAATCTCTCAGAAGAGTACGGCTTTGCCTCTCGCGGTAGCACACGCTATCAGATCGTCTGGTGGAAATTCGATAACGGGAGCGGCAAGAAAACCGGACAGCCGAGTGCACAGCTCATCCAGGGCGAGACCAGTATCCCGGTGCCGATGGGACCAGGGCTGAGGGGGCAGAACTTGTTCCTCATGGCCGCGATCAGATCGCTGAACGATGATTTCCCCCAGTGGAAACAGAAGGTGAGCCTCTACCTGCGACCCGAGGGCAGCGGGTATCAGATCGTTGGCGTCGAGAGAGACTCCCCCGCCGAACCCATCGGAATGCCCTGACGTGGAGGTTCGGGAAGACGCCTGTAGCACAGATGGCGACATACCCGAGCGGGAGTCCCCCGGGCAAGACATACTGGTACCGTGCTTGCAAGCATGGTACCAGCCAAGTTCACATACGAAGTGAGCCAAGATGACAGGCAACGAGTTTTAGGTCTGGAAGATCTGGCACGATCTGAGAAATTGGCGCAACCCGACGAGACATCGCAGGTGAAGTTATAGACAGGATAGAGAGTGCGCCATTCTCTGAAGCAGGTCTTTTTGCAGTGCACCTTTTCCGGGCCGCGGCCGAAGTAAGATCAAATTGCATCTACTGGGGGACCTTATGCTCAAGATTTTCGGGTTGAGTCGATATTCTCTGTGGGCGTCCCTCTTCATTCTCTCGTCTCTATCGCTGCAGGCTCAAAAGCCGATTGTTCGTATCGGGGTCGTCATCGACGGGCCCTGGGAGAGGAATGCCAGCATTGAAGCGACCTTTCGACAAGAGGCTACCCAACTGCTCGAAAGTGAATACACGATCCTCTTTCCCTCTGAAAAGAGACTGGAGGGGAACTGGACGATCGAATCCATCAAAGCCTCGATCGACCTCTTGCTGGCTGATCCGGAGGTGGATTACGTCATCACTCTTGGCCCGGTCAGCTCCAATGACGTCGCCCGCCTCGGTCCCCTGCCGAAGCCTGTTATTGCCGCCTTTGTCCTCAACGCCAGGCTGCAGGGAATTCCCTCGCAGCCCCGCCAGGATGGCACTGACCGATACCCCGTCAGTGGGGTCACGAACCTCAATTATCTAACCGTGGGAACGGTCGGGAGGAGCCTTCTCCGTGAGGTCTCAGTCTTCAGGGAGATCGTTCCTTTTTCTAAGCTCACCTTCTTCACTATGGATGTGTTCACGGAGGCGATCCCCCAGTTGCCCGCAAACGTGATGCGAGAGCTCGAGCCGCTCGGTCTGGAGTTGACCCTCGTCCACGTGGGCGCGTCGCTAGAGGAAGCTTTGGTGCAGCTCCCGGCCGATGCTCAAGCGGTTTATATCGCTCCTCTACTGCGGCTGGAACCTGGGGGTCTGGATCGACTGGCCCAGGAGTTGATCGATCGCCGCCTGCCCAGCTTTTCACTGTGGGGACGGAGCGAGGTTGAGCGGGGTCTACTGGCCAGCCTGGCCCGCGATCTGGACGTCGATCGCCTGGCAAGACGAGTGGCCATTCACCTGCAGGACCTACTGTTGGGTGCCGCAGCCGAGGACCTCTCGGTTGATTTTGATCGGGATGAACAACTCACGATCAATATGGCAACGGCTCGTGCCATCGGCTTTTACCCCAGCTTTGCTTTGCTCATCGAAGCGGAGCTTCTCAACGAAACGCGTACACAGGCGGCTCGCAACCTTTCTCTCGCAGCGGTCATCCAGGAGGCCGGAAGTGCGAATCTCGATATCGCCTATTGCAGACCGGACCGTATTGGCAGGCTTTCAACTCGTTCGGGAAGCCAGGAGCGCCCTTCTACCTCAGTTAGCTGTTTCCGGATTGGGATTCTTTATTGACGGAGACCGGGCCGCCGCCAGCTTCGGAAGCATTGGAAAGAGGCGGATCTCCGGGTCGGCCAGTGCCTCCCAGTTGATCTATTCCGAAGAGATTCGAGCCGGTCGAGACATCGAAAACAATCTTCAGAGAGTTCGAGAGGAAGAAACGGGCGGAAGTACTCCTGGACGTGGTCCTGGAAGCGTCGGAGAGCTACTTGAATGTCTTGCGGGCCAAGACGGTGGAGCGAATACAGCGGGACAATCTGCGTTTGACCCAGGCGAATCTGGGGCTGGCCCGGGCCCGTGTCGAGCTGGGGGCTGCGGCCAGAGATGAAGTGTTCCGCTGGGAAAGTCAGATTGCCACCAATCGGAAGGATGTCATCGATGCCAACGCCCTGAGAAACCAGGCGGAGATAGCGGTCAACCGGATCTTGGACCGGCCCAGCGAAGAGACCTTCATGACTCAGGAGGCAGCTCTCGATGACCCGGAACTCGTCACCAGCTTCGGGCAGCTGCGTCCCTATGTCGAGAACCCGCAAAGCTTCCGGGTCTTCAGGGGCTTCATGGTACTGGAAGCGTTCGAGAATGCTCCCGAGCTACACCAGCTCGATAACGCCATTCGCGCCCAGCAGCGGGTTCTTCTGGCCAGTCGACGAACGCTTTATCTACCAACCGTGGAGGCCATCGGTGAGGTGACCACCTTCAAGAACGGAGGGAGTGGCTCGGAATTCTCCTCACCTTTCCCCCTCCCCTTTTCGCCTTCCAACAACTTGAATTGGGGCGCCGGAATCAGCGCCACCTTGCCGCTCTTTCAGGGTGGAGCTTTGAGAGCGCGCCGCGACCGCGCTGGAATCGAGCTGGAGCAGCTAACGATCCAGCGCGACGCTGCCCAAAAGAGAATCGAGCAAGGAGTCCGATCAATCCTTCACGCTGCCGGAGCATCCTTTGCCGGAATCGATTTGGCGCGCGAAGCAGCCGAGGCGGCGCGGCGCAATCTAGAGCTGGTCAGTGACTCCTACTCCGAGGGAGCGGTGGACATCCTCCGTTTGCTGGATGCACAGAATCAGGCTCTGGTGGGGGAGCTGCTGGCAGCCAATGCCATCTTCGACTATCTGCTCGATCTGATGGCGGCGCAGCGCGCAGTTGGCAAGTTCGATTACTATCGTTCCCAGCAAGATCGGCAGGCCTTTCTGGCTCGACTTGCTCGCTATTTTGAGGATCAGGGGTTTGTGATCCGGCGTCCCTGAGGGAACGATGAAAGAAGCTGCGGTCAGAATGCGATCTCTCAAGTGGTTTGCCTTGATTCCCGCCGTTATTGTGTTGCTGGGCTGCGATCAGGAACTCGTGCAACCCCCGGCACCGATTCGGCCCGTTCGCTACCTCGTCGCCCAGGCCAGTGCCGGAGTGCGCGAACGCCTGTTCACAGGGGCAGCCCAGGCCGGCATCGAGACTAACCTGAGCTTCAAGGTTCGGGGAACCATTCAGAGGCTGGGTCTGAAGGTCGGCGACCGCGTCCGGAAGGACCAGTTGATTGCTGAAATCGATCCTCGCGACTACGAGCTTGCAGTCCAGGAGACGGAGGCCTCGCTGGCCCAGGCCAAGGCCCAGGCCGCCAAAGCCGAGGCTGATTTCAAACGGAGGCGAAGGCTCGTTGAAAGGGATAATGCTTCGCAGGCTGATTTTGACTCGGCACGCGCTGCTCAGGATTCTGCACTGGCCCTGGTCAGAGCCATTGAGAAGCAGATCGAATCGGCAAGGTTGCAAGTTTCCTACACGCGGCTTGTGTCTCCGATAGACGGCAAGGTTGCCGAGGTTCCCGTGGAGGTGAATGAGAATGTGCAGGTCGGCCAGACCATCGTTGTTGTACATGCCGGCGCCCGACCTGAGGTCGAGGTGTCTATACCCGAAGTGCTGATCCGGGAGATTCACCAGGGAGCTGCCGTATCCGTCACCTTCGATTCGCTCCCCAACCGATCTTTTTCGGGCCGAGTCTCGGAGGTCGGGGTGGCAGCAATCGAGGGCCTCACCACCTATCCGGTCACGATCCTGCTCGATCGGTCGGACGATCGAATGCTACCCGGGATGGCAGCCGAGGTCACTTTCCGGTTTGCAGTCAAAGGCGCTCTTCAACGCTATGTCCTTCCTCCCCATGCCGTTCTGGAGGATCGGGAGGGCAGCTTTGTCTTTGTGGTTCAGCCGACGGGATCGGAACTGGGTGTCGCCCGGCGACAGGGTGTTGTGGTGGGAGAGCTGGTCACCGGTGGAATCGAAGTCCTGCGGGGGATCTCCGATGGCGATCGCCCCGTGACGGTCGGTGCCAGCCGGATTCAGGACGGTCAACAGGTGCGATTGGCTCCCGGAGAGTCGCGTTAGGGGGAGCACTGAGCGATGGATGTGACGCGCTTCGCCATCCGGAACAATCGCCTTACTCTGGTCTCTCTACTGGCCATCCTGCTGGCGGGAGCTGCTGCCTACAGCAGATTGCCGCGGGCAGAGGATCCCGGCTTTACCATCCGCACCGCTGTGGTCCGAACGGTCTTTCCAGGCGCCAACCCCGAGCGTGTCGAGAACCTGGTTACCGACAAGATCGAGAAGATCATTCAGGAGATGCCCGAACTCGACGTTGTTCGCAGCCAGTCCAAGACGGGCCTGTCCATCATCTGGGTAGACATTCAGGAACAGTACCGGGAGATGCGCCCCATCTGGGACAGTTTGCGACGCAAGGTGGAGAAAGCCACTCCCGATCTCCCCAGGGAGGTGGTAGGTCCTTTCGTTAATGACGAGTTCGGGGACGTCTTTGGCATCATCCTGGCGATCACAGCGGGTCTCACCAGGGACAGCTCGCCGCAGATCGAATACAGCGAAATGAAGGATATTGCCTACTCGGTACGTGATTTCCTGCTCCGACTCGAGGACGCCGAGAAAGTCGAAGTCTATGGAAGTCAGGACGAACGGGTATTTGTCGAATACAACAACGCACGGCTAGCGGAGCTGGGTCTCTCCGTGCTTCAGCTGGCACGGATTCTGGAACCCCGAAATATCATCGTCCCTGGTGGAAGTGTGACCACTGGAGTCGAGCGGATCGAGCTCGAGCCTTCGGGCAACTTTGACTCCATCGAAGACTTGCGCCGAACGGTGATTAGCGTACCCGGGCGTAGCGACCTCCTCTACCTGGAAGACATCGCCCACATCACCAGAGGTTATATTGACCCACCCGACTCCAGAATGCATGCCTCCGGTCTGCCCAGCGTTGGTTTGGCCATCTCCACCAAGGAAGGTGGAAACCTGATCCGTCTTGGCGAAGACGTGCGGCTCCTGGTGCAGCGTCTCAACGGCGAGTATCCCACGGGAATCGACTTCAAGCTGGTTGCTTTTCAGCCGGACATCGTCACGAGAAAGATTGACGAGTTTGTCAGCAATGTGATCCAGGCGGTTGGAATCGTCCTGGTGGCGATGCTGGTCATGCTGGGACTCCGCACCGGTCTGGTGGTGACCAGCCTCATCCCCTCGGCCATCCTCATGAGCCTTCTGATCATGTCGCTGATTGGCGTCGGCTTGAACCAGATGTCGCTGGCTTCTCTGATCATCGCCCTGGGAATGCTGGTAGACAATGCGATTGTCATGTCGGAGGCGATCATGGTTCAAATGGCAGCCGGTACTCACCCCGTGGCGGCCGCCGTGGGCTCGGCAAGAGAGTTGCGAATTCCCTTGCTCACTTCGTCGCTTACTACCTCGGCAGCCTTTCTGCCCATCTTTTTGGCCGAATCGACAGTGGGGGAATACACGAATCTGCTCTTTACCGTCGTGACCATCACTCTGCTTTCGTCGTGGGGTCTGACCCTGACCGTTATCCCGCTCCTCTGTGTGCTTTTTCTCAAGGTGAAGAGCGTGGATCGTGAGGAGACCTACCGATCACGCTTCTACTCCTTTATCGGGGCGCCCTTCTGTCGGCTCTTCGCTTCCCACTATTGAGCCTTGTAGTAGTGGCAGGTGTTTTCGTTTTCTCCCTGCAGGGATTCAAGTACATCCCGAATATCTTCTTTCCGCCTTCCGACACCGCGATGTTCTGGGCCGAAATCGAATCGCCCGTGGGAACGGCAATCGAGCGAAATGAAGAGATCGTCACCGAGATCGAGAACTTCGTAGAGCAGGAGCTGGTTGCGGGCGCCCAACGTCCCGAAGGGATCACTTCTTGGATGGCCTACATCGGGAACGGCGGACCCCGCTTTACCTTGACCTATGCCCCGGAACAGTCAAGTCCAGAATATTCGTTTCTCCTCTTCAACGCTACTTCTCGGGGTGTCATACAAGCATTATCCGACAAGATTGACGCCTTCTGCCGAGAACAATTCCCTAACGTGGTAACGACCATCAAACCCATTCCCATCGGACCCATTATCGACAAGCCGATTGAGGTGCGAGTTTCAGGTGAGGATCTCGGCGTACTTTTCCGGATCGTGGAGGAAGTGAAGGCCAAGATTCGCGAGATTCCGGGAACTCGCAACCTGGGTGATGACTGGGGTCAGCGTACCAAGAAGATTGTCGTTAAGATCAACAACCCTAGGGCTCGTCGCAGCGCTATCACCAATCGGGACATCGCTATCTCGTTGCAGTCCGTCCTGAGCGGTTATCAGGCAACCGACTACCGGGAAGGTGACGAGGTCATCCCCGTGACGATGCGTTCTGTGGCAGCCGACCGAAAGGACTTTGGCAAGCTGGAGAGCTTGAACGTCTACTCCCAGTCGACGGGACATTCAGTGCCACTGAAACAGGTCGCTGATCTGGAGGTGGAGTGGCAACCAGCCAAGATCTTCCGGCGCGACCGTCTCAAGAGCGTCAAGATTCACTCCGACCTGGCGCTGGGGGTGACCCCCGTCGAGATTACGAACGTTTTGGAGGCGTGGCTTGCGGAGCAGCAGTCTGGCTGGCCGGTGGGCTACTTTTACAGCCTGGGTGGCGCGTACGAGAAATCGGGAGAGGCAAATCGGTCCATCGGGGAAAAGGTTCCAATCGCACTTATCCTCATCGTCCTCCTGCTGGTCGCCCAGTTCAACTCGATCCGCAAGCCGCTGATCATTCTGGCGGCGATTCCACTGGGGCTGATCGGAGTGATTGCCGGTCTACTCATCGGTCAATCCTATTTCGGCTTCATGACCTTGTTGGGAATCATCTCGCTCTCCGGGATCGTCATCAACAACGCCATCGTCTTGTTGGATCGAATTCAGATCGAAATCACGGAAAACGAGCTGGATCCGGCTCGCGCGGTGATTGAGGCGTCGCAGCGCCGGCTGCGTCCCATCCTCCTGACCACCATTCACAACCATGGGGGGACTTCTTCCGCTGTGGTTGGGAGGCGGTCCGATGTGGGAACCGATGGCGATTGCCATCATCTTCGGGTTAATGTTTTCTACTCTGCTCACACTGGGTGTTGTACCGGTCCTCTACAGCCTGTTTTTTCGAGTCAGCTTCAAAGGCTTCCGCTACTAAGGGACCGCCTCATCGCGATCATGCAGGATCATGGTGACCTGCGGGGGGCACAAGTTCAATGTTCAAATGCGGACCGAAACGCCTGCTCAGTTCGGAGACGCTCAAGAACAACTGTGGAACACCTCGAGGCAGCGCCACTGTATCCCAGCGATGCCCCCGAAAAAACGAAACAAACTGAAACTTTCCGATTGACAAAGCATATTACGTGTATATACACATATATAGGTCAACTATGAAGACACAAAAGACCACCCCGGATCTCATCGCTCAGGACTGTATTGGTGTACGGATGCGGCTCCTGAACCGGGTCGTTACCAAGATCTATGACGATGCTCTACGGCCCCTGGGTATGAAGACAAGTCAGTTGAACATCCTGGTGGTCACGGCCCGTCTGGGCCTGGTGCGGCCCGCACAGATCTCCAGCCGACTGAAGATGGAGCTTTCTACCGTGAGCCGAAATGTTGACCGAATGCGAGCCCGGGGGTGGATTGAGGTCATTGACGACGAAAAGGATGCGCGCGCTCATCAGCTTCGATTGAGTATGGAAGGCAAGCGACTTCTCGAGGAAGCGCGACCGGCCTGGGAAGAGGCTCAACGGAAGATAAAGGATTTGGTGGGCCGGCCTGGGGTTGAAGCCATTGTGAGTGCGGCGGAGAAGGTCAGAGCGATGGCCTGAAGAGAGTGGAAAAAGAGTTTTCTTGGGCCGTTAAGTGTATATACACAGTTACAAGGAGGAGAACATGGCAAACTTACAAGAGAAGTATGGATCTTGGGCACTGGTGACAGGAGCCTCTTCGGGTATCGGAGCAGAATATGCGAGAGTACTGGCGACACGAGGTTTCAGCCTCGTGCTGGTGGCCAGGCGCGAGCGGAAACTCACGCAACTTGCAAGCGAGTTGCAGGAGTCGCATCGGATTGAAACTCGGGTGGTGGCTGCCGATCTTACCGGTGCTGCCGGAATCGATGCGGTCATCCAGAAGACGGCGGACCTGGAGATCGGTTTGCTTGTCAACAACGCGGGTCGCGAGGACGACGGACCGTTCCTCGACATTCCGGTTGAACAAGCACTGAAGACGCTGCGCTTGAACAGAGAGGCTCCCATGCGCCTAACCCATCACTTTGGGGCACTGATGCGGCAGCGTGGCAGAGGGGGCATTCTGTTCATGTCTTCAATCGTCGCCTTTCAGGGCGTGCCTCTGATTGCGAACTATGCGGCCTCCAAGGCTTACGATCTGATCTTTGCCGAGAGTCTGGCTGCCGAGCTTGAGCCTGCGGGCATCGACGTCCTTGTACTAACACCTGGTTTTACGGAATCTCAGCTTTCACCCGACGCCAACTTCGAAGGTCTTCCGCTGAGGCCGATGTCGGCGGCATCCGTGGCTCGTGCAGGGATCAGCGGTCTCGGTCGCACACGCCTGCGCATACCCGGGTTGATCAACAAATTCCTATATGTAACAGGGAAGTTCTTGCAGCCGAGAACGGTGAATACCTGGGCCTTCGGGAAAGTTTTTCGGCGCGTGTTGCGCTCGGTGATAGATCTCGATGGACAGCTCGGACAAGCTCAACGGCCAGCCCACTAAGGGGACTCGTCGTGAGTCAGGCCGCTTGCCTCAAGGTCGGAAGGTCGATAGGTTTTGATAATTCGTCACAGGGAGGTCGGCGGACCTCATGTCCGAAGGTACATAAGGAATGTCGGAGGCATACTATGAAAAGCTTCATCAGGTTGAACCTGGGGCTGATAAGATCGCCCCTTCGGGTACGGCTCTGGCTCATGCTGCTGCTGGCGGCAAACTTGGCCGCGCCCCTGTTCTTTTTGGACCGTTCGGAAGCGCAGGTCGTCCTTCTCGCCTTTTGTCGCTTCGTTTGGGGCGATGACCCTTCTCACCGGTCTCACCGGATTCACACGCCTGCTCGGCATGAGCCACATCTTCTGGATTCCGATGATCATCTGGTTCTGGACCCGGCTCGATCAGATTCCGTCAGACGATGCCTTTGGGGTGTGGATCCGAGTGCTGATCGCGGTCAACATGATCTCGCTTTTGATCGACGCGGTCGACGTCCTTCGCTATCTCGCCGGTGACCGAGCGGAGAGGGTCAAGAATCTCTCGGTCTCTTGAAACCAACGACGTCTTAATGGAGGAAACACTCAAAACACTTTGTGTCAATAAGGGCTTTTTAAGCCACTACATATGTATATGCATGTTTAGGATGAACACCAAATGACAACGAGCTGGTTTCCGGGTGTCACAGCCCGAATTTCGGTGCTTCTTCAGGGAAGTGTTGTTAATCGTCTCCAACAGCCTCGGAAAACACGATCCCACCTGAATTTCTGGACTTTGCTGAGTCGTCAAACATGTGCGAAGCACGCAACATGCCTGACTGAGGCTATCCGAGGTAACTGTACAAAGGATCTCACGCAGTCCTGGTGAGGAGTACTTTGCCCTCAACAACAGTTGCCTGAAGAAGCACCACAGGATGAGCTGACCTTCGTTTCTTTCAAGGGGGGTCCCTCCGGGACAGGGGGGGGACATTCGCGCGCGCGGCCGCGAAATGAAATTTGAAAAATGGTTGGACGACAGCGGACACCGACGGCCCTGAAGGTCGTAAAAGGCAACCCGGGCAAGCGCCCCCTTCCGGAAAACGAACCGGACCCTCGGGGCGAAGTAAAAAAACCGGCCTTTGTCAAGTACAGAGCAACTCGGTTCTGGAAGCAGTTTGCGCCGGAGTTGGAACGCCTGGGTGTACTGAAGTCGACTGACGTGGTCATGTTTGGGGTGTGGTGCTGTTTGGTAGCTGAATTCGACGAGTCACCTCGCAGTTTCAATGCTGCCAAATTGGCGCAGATGCGGGCCCTGGCCGCGAGTTTCGGTTTGGAGCCGAGCTCGAGGAGTCGATTCAGCGTGCCGCAGCCGAAGAAAAAAGATGGCGCGGAAGAATTCTTCAGTTGATGCCGTCGAGCGATACGCCCGCGATGTAACAGCGGGGCGAATCGTGGCGGGCAAACCAGTGCGGCTTGCCTGCGAGCGACACCTGAAGGATCTCAAGGACGGACACGAGCGGGGTCTGACGTGGGAACTGGTCGGCAGCGAAGCGGGTGATTGACTTCTTCCCGGATGTTCTTCGGCTAAATGGCGGCGAGTTTGAGACATCCCAATGCCGGCGGCTAAGGGAGACTTGCCACTACCCTTCCCTTCCTCAACAAAGGCTACCCGGAAACGCCGATACCCATCCGCCCCCTTCCAACCGCAGGAAAAGCCTTTGTTTTGCATCCTTCGCAGCAATTCATCGTTGGTTCTCTCTTAGCACCTCGCAAGCCCCATCCGCAAACGTTACCGAATTTCTGCAAGTAAGTACTAGAACCTCAAGTTAAGCCCGGCAGCAATGCCATGCCCTGCCGTGGGCACCAGCATGGGCATCATCCACCACTTGGTGCCGCGCTTCTTCATCCGGTACGAAAACCACATCATGCCGGCATTCACCGGAGCCATCACTGCATACATCGTGGCCCGGCTCGGGTTGTCCCCTAAGATGGGGTTGCCTTCCCTGCAGTTGCCGCAGTTGTCCAGGGCCGACCTGGTGCTCTCCACGTCCAGCACGGTGGCTGCCCACAGGGCTGCCGTGTATGCCGTGAACTGCTTGTCCCAGACTTTATCGGGACAGGCATACCATTCGGTGAGCTCGGGGTTCCACTGACCACAGGCAGAGTCCTGGGCCTGGGCAGCGGCTAGGGTTAGTGCGAGCAGAAATACACAGACTATTGCCTTCATGACGCCTCCTGAGCTGTTTCTCCTGGTGTTGGCGCTAGCCGACAGGCCTGATTAAAGGATGTCCGCGCCCCAGCGGCGCCAATTGTTACATCATATACAATCAAATTCAATCACATAGTAGTAAATTAGAGGAAATCGGTTCGTCTGCCCAGCAATCCTTAGCCCGGATTATTCAGTGCGCCGTGAAAAGGCGGCGATTTTCAGTGGGTGCAAAACCCACCCGGCAACTGTCGCTCCAGCCGGTAGCAATCGGAGCAGTAGAGGAGGTAACGAATCTGCTGAAGCCTTCGGTGCAGAGGGTCGCGTTAGGCGACTTGGCGAAGGTGCAGGCCGTAACGAGTAGTGAACGCTAAGCAGGCCTCGAAAAGGGCAATGCGGAAGCCGACCTGGCTGAATTACAGGGAAGGCCGCCGTCAGCGGGGAAGTCGAGCAACAGCACCCGTTGGTTCCGCCGGGGTAATGGCGACGGCACGCACTTAAGAGGAAATCGCAAGCATACACGGGAAGCCCCTGTCGGCGAAGACGGCCGCACGGTCCTCAACCGGCAACCCGCGAGGGACAGGTCGGGCGGGCAGGGGTGGCGGACAGGCTCGTATTACTGAGGAAAGCGGCTAACCCCGCTGGAGGGAAGGGGCCTGAGTTCGAGGCAGACGTCTGCTGAAGCGACAGCGCGGAGATTGACCCGAATGGGGCTGAAAACTCCGGAAAAGATTGGGAAGCTGCAAAGGACGTTGTACGCCAAAGCGAAGGAGCAGCCCGAGCGCCGCTTTCATCAGCTGTACGACAAGGTGTGGAGAGAAGACTTTCTGGAGTTCGCTTACCGGAAATGCAAAGCCAATGGCGGAGCAGCGGGGGTGGACCGAGAGAGCTTCGAAGACATTGAGGCGCGCGGACGAGAGAAGTGGCTGGGCGAACTGGCGAGGGAGCTGAAAAGCAAAAGCTACCGGCCGGCGGCAGTGCGCCGGGTGTGGATTGACAAAACCAACGGAGGAAAGCGCCCGCTGGGAGTGCCGACGATCAAGGATCGGGTGGTGCAAACGGCGGCGATGCTAGTCATCGAGCCGATCTTCGAGGCAGATCTGCAGCCGGAACAACATGGCTACCGCCCCCGACGAAGCGCGCAGGATGCGGTTCAAGCGGTGCACGCTCTGATCAACACAGGCCACCGAGAGGTGGTGGATGCAGATTTGAGTGGCTACTTTGACAGTATCCCGCGGAAGGAGCTGATGCAATCGGTGGCGCGTCGTATCTGCGATCGGCAGATGTTAAAGCTGATCAAGATGTGGCTGAATACCCCGGTTGTGGAGGTCTCCAAGAAGGACAAGGACGAACCGAAAGGAGGAGGGAAAAGGGGAACCACACAAGGGTCTCCGATCTCACCCCTTTTAGCCAACCTGTACTTTCGTCGCTTCATAATGGGGTGGAGGAAACTGGGACCGAAGCAGTGTCAGGGCAGGATTGTGTCCTATGCGGACGACTTTGTGATCTGCTGTCAAGGCGAAGCAGGGAAGGCTCTGCGAGCAGCGCGGGAGATACTGGGGCGTCTGGGCCTGAAACTGAACGAGACCAAGACCTGTGTGAGACGGCTGCCGGAAGAGAGCTTGGACTTTCTGGGCTACACAGTGGGGATCTGTCATCGAGCGAGGAGCGGGGTTCCCTACCTGGGGACTCGACCTTCGAAGAAGTCGATTGGCAAGATCTGCTGCGAAATCCACAGGGAAACGCGGCCCTGGAGTGGGCTCAGGTCACCCGAGCAAGAGGTGGCCCGTCTGAACCAAATATTGGTTGATCAACGACGAGTAGAATTTTCCACGGCGACAATTAGAATTGCCCGCTTTTTCAGAGCTGATTTGGACCATGGAAAGCATGGTTACAGACCAGCAGATCAGGAGACTGATGAAATTGCGGAAAAAGGAAAAGACGTTGACGATGGCCGCTGCGAAAGCAGGCATGGCGCGGAATACGGCACGAAGGTATCTGAAGTCTGGGAAGCTACCGAGCGAGTGTCGGCCGGAGAGGACCTGGAGAACCCGACCGGACCCCTACGAATGGGTGTGGCCGGAAGTGGAAGGGATTCTGAAACGATCTCCGACGGTGGAGGCGACGACCGTCTTCGATCATCTGAATCGGGTTCATGAAGGGAAGTTCGAAGAAGGCCAGTTACGAACGCTGCAGCGGCACATCAAACAGTGGAGAGCCCGCAACGGTGAGCTGAAGGAAGTGATGTTTCCGCAGCGTCACGAGCCGGGGCATCAAGCCCAGTCCGACTTCACCTTTATGAACAGCCTGGGAGTGACGATCGCAGGGCAACCGTTTCCTCATCTGCTCTATCACTTCGTTCTAACTTATTCGAACTGGGAAACGACAACGCTGTGCTTCAGTGAGTCATTTGAGAGCCTGACGCTGGGAGTCCAGAACGCGATATGGGAGCTGGGAGCAGTTCCTCAAGAACATCGAACGGATCGTTTGTCGGCTGCCGTCGACAATCTCAAGAAAGGAGTATTCACGCGTCGCTATCAGATATTACTGGATCATTACGGCATGAAGTGGAGCCGGACCCAGGCGGGGAAGGCTCACGAAAACGGAGATGTCGAGCAATCCCATCACCGGCTCAAGCGAGCCATCGAACAAGAGCTGCTGTTGAGAGGAAGCCGAGATTTTCTGGAGCGGAACGACTACGAGCGATTCATCCAGAGAATCATCGAGCGCCGGAATGCAGGACGGCAGAGGCGACTTCAGGAAGAACTGGAGGTGATGGCGCCGTTACCGAATCGTCGACTGGAGGACTTCGTTAGCTATCGAGTGAAGGTCTCGCCAAGTTCAACCATCCGAGTCCGTAACAACACCTACTCGGTCGACAGCCGCTTGATCCGAGAGCGGGTGGAGGTTCGGATGTGGGCGGATCACTTGGAGGTGCGGTATGCCAGCCAGGTGGTAGCCCAGATGCCTCGACTGCGAGGCGAGGGCAAGCATCGGATCGATTACCGGCACGTAATCCACTCTTTGGTGCGCAAGCCGGGAGCCTTTGCACGTTACCGCTGGCGGGAAGACCTGTTCCCCGGTGTGCTGTTTCGAGTCGCCTACGATGAACTGCGAGAGGATTGCCCTGGGACAGCCGACCGTCAGTATCTGGGAATCCTGGAGTTGGCAGCGAAGGAGGGGGAGCAGCGAGTCGGACAGGCACTGAAGAAGCTGATTGAAAGGGGGTGCCGAGTGCGACTTCAAGTTCTGAAAGAGGCCTTGCTTGAGCCGGCGAGCCCAGCCTGGGAAGTCCAGGTCCCTGAAGTCGATATCCATGTCTACGACCGATTGCTCAGTACACGGGAGTCGGAGGTGAGGCCATGAGTGGAGGAAATCTGCAACGACTAAGCCAGTCTCTGGTGGAACTGCGCCTACCGACGTTTCGAGAGCATCACAGCTCGCAAGCCACTTTGGCTTCGAAGGAAAGTTGGTCTTATCCTCAGTATCTGCTGGCGTTGTCCGAGTTGGAGGTGGCTGACCGCCGGGAACGCCGAATCCAACGGCTGCGACGGCAGTCCAAGCTTCCCTGGGACAAGAGCCTGACGGCACTAGATCGTTCTCGGCTTCCACAAAATGTGGATCGCCAATTGTCCGCGCTTCTGGAGGGAGACTTTCTGGATCGATCTGAAAACCTATTGGTCTTCGGCAATCCGGGAAGCGGGAAGACTCACTTGGTTTGCGCCTTAGGGCAGGAGCTCATCTTGCAGGATCGCCGAGTGTTGTTCTCCACCTGTGCGCTGCTGGTGCAACGGCTGCTTCGAGCCAAGCTCGAGCTGACCCTGGAAAAGGGAACTCAAGAAGCTCGATCGATTCGAGGCGCTGATCATTGACGACATTGGCTACGTGCAACAGAACCGGCAAGAAATGGAGATTCTGTTCACGCTTTTGTCTCATCGCTACGAACGACGCAGCATCCTACTGACCAGCAATCTGGTCTTCTCGAACTGGGAGAAGATCTTCAAGGATCCACTGACGACGGCCGCGGCTATCGATCGGGTGGTTCATCACAGTGTGATCCTGGAATTGAACGTTTCCAGCTACCGAATGGAAGCGGCCAAGAAGCGAACCCAAAAGGAGGCCAGTTGACTCCCGCTCGGCTGTTGACAGAACAAAATGTCACGCGAAGCCCCTTCTCCTGGCCATACAGACAAACGGGTCAAGGGGTGGGGCCGTACAACTCAACCAGGAGCCCTTTCGATGGGCTTATCAGAACGTCGCGAAGCGTGGGAACTCCGTTCGGGCTACGCCCTCACTCCACCCCCACGCTCGGAAAGCAGGAGAGAAACAGAAACCCTTCTCAAACCCCAAGAAAGGAGAGCCAAAACCGACTCGACAAACGATCAACTTCAGTGGGCAAATATCGTCGTCGCCCCGGTCAAAAATAGTTGTCCTTGAACAGCCGTCTATGATCACGAGATCGTGGTAGGTCAGGTCTGGAACCAGAGGACTGAGAATGTGTGACCCGGTGTGATCTCGCAATACTGACCCACCCTGGTAAAGCCTGAGGGCTTGTCATCGATTATTTGCCATTGTGATTATTCTTGGGGTGGTAACCCGGAGAGTAGAAATATGAGGGCAATTTAGCAGGAGGTATCCTTGCCCCGTTAATTCATCCCCCCAGTTGGCCCAGACAGTGTATGCGCCAGCATGCAAATCAGTGAAGGTGAATTAGGACTTTCTTCGTGTTGACGTTCCAAGCCAATCAGGCCAACTAACCCAGTCGTCTTTGTAGGTCCGTTGTGGATTGGCAGGGATATCCCTGGGCTTTTTTTCTTTGCCTGGGACCTCACCTTTGCAGTATCTGTGCCATTCAGACTGACTTCTTAACTTGAGCTGACGAACAAAGCTACGTGCCTGTTTGAAATCACGGTATTGGCGATCCCGTGTTGCAACGGTACCAGTGCCTAACCAATCACCCATACCCTTCCATCCTTTTCCCCTGTAGACATGATGAGGGTCGGAGGGTATATCTTCGGGCTTTATGCCTTTCTCTGAAAGCTCACCTTTGCAATACTTACGCCATTCGGAACCACTCTTTAGGCCAAGACTACGAACGAAGCTCCGGGCTTGTTTGAATTTGCGGTATGGTCGAAGATGCGTTGCTAACACTCCCGTTCCCAACCAATCTCCCCAACTGACCCAGCCCTCGTTTCTGTACTTGTGATCTGGAGCTAAGGGTATATCCTGAGGCAGCTTTCCTGCCTTACAGTATCTCTGCCAGTCAGCGTAGCTCTTCAGAGCAAGGCCATGGACGAACTCACGAGCTTCCCCGAACTGGCGCCACTCACGCAGGCGGGGTGGGACAAAAAATGTACCGAGCCAATCACCCATGCTGATCCAGCCGTGATCCTTATACGCAGGATGCGGATTGGAAGGTATATCCCGAGGCAATCTGCCTTTCTCTGGAAGTTCGCCAGCACAGTATTTGTACCATTCAAACGTATTCTCTAAGCCAAGCCCGCGAACAAACTTGCGTGCCTCTTTGAAGGGGCGGAACTTGCCACGAGCAGACGTAAATGTACCGAGCCAATCCGGCCAACTGACCCAGCCCTTGTCCTTGTAAGCCAGATCAGGAGTAGAGGGTATATCTTCGGGCAATACGCCTTTCTCTGGCAGCTCACCCTTGCAGAACTTTCTCCATTCTCTATTACGTTCTAGCTTGAGACTACAGGCAAACTCTTTGGCCTCTTTGAACGGGCGATATTCGCGATCCTGTGGTGCAACAGCACCGGTACCTAACCAATCGTCCCAACTGGTCCAACCTTGTTCCTTATAAGTTCGATAAGGATGCGAAGAAATGTCCTCAGGCAGAGTCCCTTTCTCGGGCAGCTCGCCGTTGCAGTATTTTCTCCATTCGGACGCGCTTTTCAGCCTAAGCCTATGGACAAACCTGCGGGCATCTCTGAAAGAACGGAACTGTCGCAGCCGCGTTGCGATAGTACCAGTCCCTAACCAATCACCCACACTGACCCATCCTTGCTCCTTGTAAACCTGACCCGGATCGGAAGGTATATCGTCTGGTCGTTTTCCTATCTCAAGCAGCTCGCCTTTGGAGTACTTCTGCCATCAAGACATCCCATTTAGGCCAAGGCTGTGCACAAATTCTCTGGCTTCGTAAAAAGGCCGCCACGAAAGCTTTGCCAGTCGTGACCACAGCTGAAGCTCTACGGAGTTGATAAACCCTTCCACATCAACCTCTACACCCTCAGGAACATCGAAGACCAATCGCGTTGTACCTGGTATCCGTCTTTGACCCTGCGAAATGGTTCGGAAATCCTCGACAATCCGCTCATCGTTGGCAGCTTCGGAATGACAAGGGAAAAGTGACCCGGCTTGATCACGTAATAGTGCCCCACCTGGTTGTAGATTGTTGTAACTGATCCTGGGAAACGATCTCCTCGAGTTCCTGAAGACTGAGAGAGGGGCCGCAGTGAGGGCGAGCCCGAACGGAGTGCCCCTCTCGGCGGCCGACTCAACCCGGTCCCCTGAGTGGTCTACTCGCCCCGTTAACCCCCTTGAAGTCTCTGCTGTTGGAGATATCCAACCCAGCGGTCGAGGCGACATAGCTGTGTGGCCGGCAGGAGACACTTCCGGGGACCCAGAAGGCTATTTTGACCTCGACTTGGCTCTTTGCCGGCGCCTCTTCTTTTGCCGTTTGAGACTCTCGGCCAGACGGATGCTCTCCCAGTCGAACTCGTAGATCTGGCAGCGATGGGTGAGCCGGTCCAGCAGGGCCGCCGTCAGGGAAGCATCGCCAAAGACCCGGGTCCATTCGGCAAAGGCCAGGTTGGAGGTCACCAGCAGTGAAGCCTTCTCGTAACGATTGGAAAAGACTTGATATAGCAGTTGGGCTCCTTCTTCCGAAAACGGGATGTAGCCGAGCTCATCGAGGACGATCAGGTGAAAGCGATCGAGCTTTCGAAACACTCGCTCCAGCTGTCTTTCCTCCCGGGCCTCCACCAGCGTATTGACCAGGCCCGAAGCACTGTAAAACCCAACCCGGTGACCGCGCCGGCAGGCCTCCACTCCCAGCATCGTGGCCGCATGCGTCTTGCCCGTACCGTGTTTGCCGATCAAAGCCACGTTCTCTCGCTCATTGATCCAAGTGCATTCGGTCAGCTCCCGTACCTCGACCCCGTCCAGTGTGGGCCACAGTGCGAGATCCGTCTTCTCCAGCGTTTTCATCACCGGAAAGCGCGCTTCCTTGAGCCGGCGCTCCAGCTGATTGGCACGACGCTGCTCGAGTTGCCGGCTCACCAGATCCAGCAAGAACGCCTCGTAGCTGGCCCTCGTTTCCCGGGCCTGGCGCGCACACTCGGCGTAATCTCGCCGCATCGTAGGCAGCCGCAGCTCCTTGAGGTGATCCTTCAGCAATACCGCTTCACTGGCGCGGCTCATCGCCTACTCCCCAGCAAGGCATTGAAGCTCGCCACAGCCATCCTCTCGACCCGACGGTCCGTGATCCCCGGAATCAGCTGGGCTGGCAGGGGCTTGATCGAGCGGCTGGAACTTTCCTGGTAGCGGATCCAGTGCCGGATCGAAGCCAGGCTCGGGCATTGCAGCTCCAGCACCCGGGTAATTGCTTTTTCGACAAGTGTTTCCGGATAGCGCTGATGCAAGCCCAGGATGCCGATAAACTCTCGAGTGCCGGAGTTCTCGCCCAGGCGGCTGCGCAACCTGGCGAGCAGCACCTCGTAGTCCGCAGGCCAGCGGGCTCGCCACTGCAGAATGGGCCGGGCACTTTCAAACGATCCAGGCCGCTGCTGGAGCAGATCCAGATAGTGCAGCGAATCGATCTTCCACTTGCTGTTGGAAAAAACTCGCTCGTGCTCGGCGATCTTCCGATCCTCTGCAAACACCTCCACCTTCCAGCAGCTCACATGCGACCACACCCAGCGACCCACATACGCTCTGGGCACGGAGTAGCGATTGCGGTCCACTCGCACCGTCTGGTAGAGATCCACTTTCACTCGCAGCGGCTTGTAGTTGTCATAGGGGCGCTGGGGCAGGGGCAGCAGTCGCGATCTCTCCGACTCGAATCGCTCCTGGACAGTTCGATCATCTTCCCGGACCGCAATCCGGTGACTGCCATACTTCTGGCAGCGTTCCAAGAGCATCTGGTTGAGCTGTTCGAAGTCTTTGACTCGGGGCAACGGCACCAGGAAGTTTCTCCGCGCAAAGCCGACCAGGCCCTCCACTCCACCCTTCTCTCGGCCTAATCCCGGAGTGCAAAAGCGGGCCTGGTACGTGTAGTAGCTGCGAAAGGAGACAAAGCGTTCCTGCTCCACTCGTTTCTTGCCCCGCAGAATCTTTTTCACCGCGGGGCTCAGGTTGTCATACACCAGGGTCCGAAAGATCCCCTGGAAGTAGGCAAAGGCTCGCATGTGGGCGTCAAAGAACATCTCCTGACGCTCCCAGGGATAGGCTCTCACGAAGGCCTTGCCCGAGTAGCGTGAGCGCATCATGAACAGCTTCACC
This sequence comes from Acidobacteriota bacterium, assembly GCA_965248635.1. Lineage (GTDB taxonomy): Bacteria > Acidobacteriota > UBA6911 > RPQK01 > CBDAPI01 > CBDAPI01. The sequence goes on from OZ252114.1 coordinate 5,123,823, forward strand.
ATCCGCCGCTCCCCTGCCATCTCGACCCAGGCTGTCCCCCAGTCTACTTCTGCCTCCCGGGCCACTTCCGGGTCCAGTGGAACCACCGCCTGCTTGCCTCCGTAGCCGTGAGCCGCCTTCCACTCCCGCACCCAGCGCCGCACCGTCGACTCGGCTCCCCCAAATCCGTACTCCTCGACCAGCCGATCCCAGATCCGGCGAGACGTGTGACGCTGACGCCGCGGCCGATCCCGGTCTCCCAGCAGCCAGCCCTCGATGATCTTTTCCACCGGATTCATGACCGGGCATCTGGTTGGCTTTCGGCGTCGGTACTTGGGCTCCAATCCTTTCAAGGCTTTGCGAATCGTTTCCCGATGATGACCTGTCTCCCGACGGATCTCTCGGATGCTCTTTCCGTATACGCGGTGGGCTGTTCTGATAAGCTCGTACTGGTCCATCCCAATCACTCCGGCCTCCGTTCCAGTTGTTCGTTTTGCTTTTGAACAAAACTAGAACAGAGGTCTGATTGGGGTGGGTCACTTTTACTCGATCACTCGCCCCAATCCGGGTCACATTTACGATAGCGAAATCAGCAGCTAATGCGCGGAGTACAACGAGGATCAATCGAATGCTTTCTTGTGTAATGCCTTCTTAACGGTTTGCTCACGATCTACTAGCACTGGAACAAGGACATAGCCGAACTCCTTCCCCTCGGCTACTCTCAGTGCACGTCCTATGGCCTGGACGATGTCAACGGTACTTTTCCTCGGGTCGGCAAACAATACGCAGTCAATGTTCGGAACATCCACACCTTCTGTTAGACATCTCGCATTGGTGATCAGACTCCGCTTGGAAGCTGAGAACATGTCAATTTGATCACTGCGAACAGCTGTTGGTGTCTTTCCAGAAACGTGAAAGGTCTCCAGTTTGCCGTACTCCTTAACGACTTCGCTGAAAACATTCTGATTAACCTTGAATGCTTTTGCCCGAGCGATACTGCTGTGGAAAGACACAGCGTGTTTTATGCGGTACTTTTTGATCGCCTTGCGCAAAGCTACTAAAGAAGCAAGCATGTCGGCTTCAATATCAGAATCCCACTTGCCTTTGTCCGGCCTCACAAAGAGGTTTCCCTGTATTAAATCCGCGACTTCATCGTGTGACACGAAAATGGTGAGGATCCTGTAGTCACTGAGGATAGGAGGCTTTGACTCAAGTGCCTTCTTGAAACTCAGCATTTCAAAAGTCTCTCCGTAAAGCTGCGGATCGTCCATGCTGGCAATCTGCTCGCTTCTCCCCCTGTATCGTCGTTCTGTGGCGGTCATGAAGATCCTGCGCCTGATTTTGATGCTCTTGTCATGGAGCAGGTGGCTGAAAAGACTGGCCTTTTTCCCTGTCGTTTTGTGTGCCTCGTCCATGATCCCTAGATCGAATGTCATCCTTGCCTTTTTAGCTGCCTCAGCGGTCACTCGACCGCTGAGGTAGGTGGTGAAAACCACAGTCAAGTCACCCTTGTGTTTCCTGAGCCATGAGGCTATTCGCTTGGGATCGGTACTGACACGCACACCAAGATCGTGGGTGAGCACAGCCGGATCATCCCTGTTGGAAACCGACTCGTCACTACAAACCACTATCCAGTTGGGACGGCGTTTATTTGCAACCGACTCTCTGGTCCAGGTTTCTAAAGTCTGGCGGATCAGGACAAGACTCGGCACCGCTATCAGGATGGACTGAGCTGTAAGCTGCTCAGCACACCAGTACCCTGTTAGGCTCTTGCCTGTTCCACAAGGCATGATGAGCTTGCCGCGAGAATTTCCGTTCTTGACAAAGTATCCCTGTGCCTTCCCGAGAGCACGCTCTTGATGGGGGCGGGGCTTACGAGGCTTGATAGGGACCTTTTTGCCTGCGAGCATCTTGTGCAGTAGGAGGAAAAAGGTCTCGTCCAGATCTCGCCATTTATCTCCTGTACAAAAAGCCAGACGCTCGCCGTAGAGCTGAAATTTACGACTGTAGCGATTGGCAGTCGTGCAAACTAAAGCCAGATCAATGTTGTTGCAAATATTGAGCGCTAAATCGGTGAAGGTGCTAAGTTGCCTGCGAGAAAGTGACTTGGTCTCATCCTCTCGGTACTTGCATTGGATCGCCCAGCACTCGCCATCGTGGGTTTCAGCAATCAGGTCTATACCTTCATCAGAACCAGGAAGATTTAGATTTCTTCTCAAACGCGGTGGCACTTCGGCAAGTAACCAGACATCCTTAAGCTTTGTGGCGTACGTAGGGAGAAGCTGCAAGTAATAGCGGGTGAGGGCTTCAAAACAGTCCCCTTTTCCCTTCCTGTCAAGGGTCTTTAGCTCACTCTTGAAGTCGTTCCAGTTCTCGCACCTGCGGAGAAGCTTCTCAATCTGTAGACGGGAAATGCTCATTGTCCAATTAGGATTAGCCAATATCCTAAAAGGTGGGAGCTACCATCAGAAGGTGTGTAAATAGCATAGGCGGTGAGTATCCTTCCGGGTTGATAAAACCCAGGGCCGAGAGGCCCACAACGGAAGGAGTACACACCGCATGAGGAAGCAGAACATTGAGGAAAGTGTTGAGTCAAGAGTTTGTTTTGAGCAGCTGGAAGATTGGGTACGGGAGAAGATCCAAGGCTGGGTTCAAGAGCTGCTGGAGGAGGAAGTCACGGAGTTATTAGAGCGACGTAAAAGTGAGCGGCGAAGGGCCGTGGCCGCTCCGTCGGGCTATCGCAATGGATATGGGAAGGCGAAGCATCTGACGCTGAGGTCGGGGACGATCCAGGTTCGAAGGCCTCGAGTGCGGGATCTAGAGGAACGCTTTGAAAGTCGGGTTTTTCCCCTGTTTGCCAAGCGGACGCGGCAGGTTCGAGAACTGATCCCTGAGCTGTACTTGCATGGTCTGGCGCTGGGGGATTTTGATCTGGCTCTGAGAGGGCTTTTAGGGGACAAGGCAGCGCTGTCGGCCTCCACGGTGGCCAGATTGAAAGAGAAGTGGCAGGGGGAATGGGAGATCTGGCAGAGTCGACCATTGGATGATCTGGAAGTGGTGTATTTATGGGTCGATGGAGTCTACGTAAAGGCGGGGCTGGAGAAGGAAAAGGCAGTCCTGCTGGTGGTGCTGGCCGCCTTAAGTGACGGCAGCAAAGCCGTGGTGTCGGTCACGAGTGGCTATCGGGAATCGACCCAGAGCTGGTCGGGAGTGCTGCGCGACTTGAAGCAGCGGGGGATGGGTTGTCCACGCCTGGTGATCGGAGACGGCCACCTGGGCATCTGGGGAGCTTTGCGCAACGTCTATCCCCAGGCCGAGGAGCAGCGCTGCTGGAATCATCGGATCGTCAACCTGCTGGCCAAGCTCCCCAAGCGAGTGCACAAGCCGGCCTTGCTGATCCTGCGGCAGATCCCTTACGCCGAGACTCGACAAGAGGCACAGCGACTCAAGAAGGTCTTTCAGCACTGGTGCCGGCAGCGAGGGCTGACCCAGGCGGCTCACCTGATCGAGCAGGACTGGGACCGGATGGTGACCTTTTACAACTATCCGAAGAAGCAGTGGCAGCATCTGCGAACCACCAATCCAGTGGAGTCACCGTTTGCCGGTCTTCGGCTGCGAACGGACGCGGCCAAGCGGTTCAAGAAAGTGGAAAACGCCCAGGCTGTGATCTGGAAGATGCTGCTGGTGGCGGAGAAGCGATTCCGCGGCCCAGCATGTTGGAATTGATCCCCAGCTCTCGAGCTCTCTGGCTCTTAGTGACACCGGGATGATTGGCCAGCTGGACAGCCTCTCTCTTGAACTCAACTGAATACTTTCTGCGTTTTGTCATGACATTCCTTTCGCCCATTATCGGGCTTTTTAGAAATGTCCGATTTATCGGGGTAGAACCCCTGATTAGGATCTACAACAAGACAACTCACTTGGCAAAAAAGGTACGTCACTTCTACCTGTCCTCTGTTCCCCCTTCCAACGTCCCTTTAATCGATCGGTACCTGTCAAAACCGACGGTGCGCTTTGAGATCTCATATCTGGTTAGGAAAAAGCTAAAAAAAGCCCTGGCATTCCGAGATCTACGGGGGTCCTTTATCGAGCCCTGTGACAAGCTTGTACATCTCCAAATGAACTACCCCAGTTTGGAGGGTATCTTCGACCAGGCAATTGAGGGTGCTCTTTTCAAGCATGAAGGGGATCCGAACCGGCCAGCCCTCCTCCGGAATCCCACGGATTATCTCAGGTTTGCCCTCCAAGGGGCGAAGGGGAGAGAGAGGGTGGCCTCGGCATTCGTGAATGCGTTCTGCGATTGGGCAGCGAGCGAAGAGGATCTTGGTCTGTTCAACAACCTACTTCGTGAGTCAGGAGTGAAAGACGATACCCGTTACCGGTACATGAAGAAGCTTGAGACCAGCCGCGCCAAGGCTATTCTTGGGAGTTCGCAGGATCCTCCCGGTAAATTCGGTGCGGGCGACTTGTATTCGGAACTTAGGACGAAACTGTTTGGGAAAAGGTAGCCCTGGAGCTGGGGGCTTGTCCGTTGACATCGTTCAAGGTGAGAAATAATTTTCAACGTACATGAACGATTCCCTTGGCAATCGGAAATAATCTATATAGGGAAGAGTGAACGGAAGCGGAAGACCTGAATCAGTTACAGGATCTGAGATCCCGAAAAGCTCTGCGGGAGAGAAACAAATGGAATCCTCAAGTGCGAATTTGGAGAGGGTTAAATGATGATAATTGACGAAAAGAGTTTCTAAAAAGAAAAACCCGGCCAAGGGTTTAGAGGTGGACCCCATTGGCTGGACCACTCGGCGGCATTTCTAAGGTGGACTCCGTAGTTCTTGTTGCCGCCAGTCAGGGAAATTCTGAGAGGGGATGAGCCCGAGGGCGAGGCCCCTCTCAGAATTTTTGTCCAAGCCAGTGTACACCTCTTCGGGCGTCGCTCCGTTGTGTGCCGAGTGAGGTCTCTGGCTGTTGTATAGATTGATCCAGTGGCCGATCCCTCGGCGGGCCTCCGACCCGGTTTCGAAAGCGTTCAGATAAACGCATTCGTACTTGAGTGAACGCCACAGCCGCTCGATGAAGATGTTGTCCATCCAGCGGCCCCGGCCGTCCATCGAGATACGCACCCCGGCCTCTTTGAGTAGTCCCGTGAACTCCGCACTGGTGAACTGACTCCCCTGGTCGGTATTGAAGATCTCCGGGGGATCGTACCTGTTGAGCGCCTCCTCGAGTGCCTCGCAACAAGAGAACGGCTCCAGCGTGTTCGACAGCCTCCAGGACAGAACCCGGCGGCTGTACCAGTCCATGATCGCCACCAGGTACAAAAAACCTCGACGCATCGGGATGTAGGTGACATCCGCACACCACACCTGATCGGGCCGGCTGACCGCCAAGCCTCGAAGAAGATACGGATACACTCGATTCTCCGGGTGCGGCTGTGAGGTCCGCGGCTTTGGATAGATGACCGCCAGGCCCATTTTGTCCATCAGGCGACGAACCCGTTTGCGGCCCACCTGGTAGCCTTGCCGTTTCAAGTGATAGACCATCTGCCGGGATCCGTAGTAGGGAGTCTCTAAGAACTGCTCGTCCAGTCGTCTCATCAGTTGCAGGTTTTCTTCGCTCTCACCTTTGGGCTCATAGTACAAAGTCGAGCGGTTCAGACTCATCAGCCTGCATTGTCTGCGCATGCTCAGTCTCGGGTGCTCCGGCTCGATCGCGGCCTTTCTGGCCTTGACACTCAGCGATCGAGCACTTTGGACAAAAAATCCTTTTCCACCGTCAGTTCGCCGATCTTGGCGTACTGCTCTTTGGTCTTCGCCTCGCTTCCTCTCTGACGCTTCTCAACTTTGCCCGCGAACACATCGACCAGGCCCTCTCGGGCCCGCTTTTTCCAATTCGTGATCATATTCGGGTGGATCTCGTAGCGAGCCGCCAGCTCGCTCAGGGTGTGCTCGCCTCGCAGCGCTTCCAGTGCCACCTTCGCTTTAAACTGAGCTGAAAAATTCCTTCGTTTTTCCATGACTCCTCATCCTTTCTGATTCAGGTCGGAGCCACCTTAGCAAATGGTCCAGTTTTCCGGGTCCACCTCTTTTTGTTATAGGCACCAGAAACACTACCTGATTTCGCCCCCTTAAGACAAATCCTTGGCCCCAGAACTTCCAGCTACGAGCTGGGCGAGGTGTGTTCATGAAACTCAGGCTACCAATCAGGGATTCATCCAATGAATCTCGGCCAGAATCTGGAACGGCCAGTAGTCAGCTCAGTCCAAGCCCGACAACGAGAGGAAAAGTATGTCAAGACCGAGAACAACCAGAATTCGCATAAACGAGAAGTATCTGCTCGTCATTGAAAAGTACAACTTCATCCTTCAGAAGAAGAAGCAACCCAAGAAGCCCCAGAACGAGAGCTGGAAGGTCGTGGGCTATTACGACAACTTGGCAAGTTTCGCTAAGCGGATTCGTGCCGAGAACCTACGGATTGAAAGGGACCTTACCGTCGCCGAGTTTTATTCGTTGCTCACCGCTCAGGACGCCGAAATCGCAGCTATCTGTGATGGATTACGGTCCTACGCCCAGGGGTTTACAGCGTCCTAAGCAAACGGAGATTTGGAATGAAGACCACTACCGTCCGACTTAACGAGAATCACAGGCTTGCAATAGACACCTACCACTACATGTTGCAGCAACGCAATTCCATGAATTCCAAGTGGAAAACGCTCTGGTACTACAGTGATTTAAAAAGCGCGTGTAAGCGGATTCTAACGGATGAAATCCCAATTGATGGTAGGAATCGCATTGAGGATCTAATCGAGTTGCTCACCGCTCAGGACGCCGGGGTTGACGAAACCTGCGGAGAACTTGAGAGCGAATTCCCTGAGCTATTCGGGAGGCGGTTTCCAACGGACTAGGTTCGTAGCCCGAACGCTCTCGCTTCCGCTTCGAACTGAGTTGGAAAAAGAAATGGTCTGTCAGTGCATTACCGCACACGTTGACCAGGAGAAGATGGAGGTCCTCAGGAAGGTTGAGGAAAAGAGGAGGTTCGGCTGTGGGCAGAAGAGCGGTAGCGGAGGATGGCCACGGGTGCTTGAGAAATGATCGGTAAAACCGTCGCGTTGATCCAGGTCCCGAACCAGCGCCTCTTCTCCACCGGAGCGGCTGCCCGGTATCTTGGTGTCCACGAGCAGACCCTTCGCAAGTACTCAGATCTCGGTCACCTACGTGCCCTTCGCCTAGGCAAGTGCAGAATGTTCCTACTTGAAGACCTGGAAGCATTCATCGACCGGCTCCCCGAGTGGTATCCTGACCCGGACGGAGGACCCGGTTCCCAGGAGAGGAGCAAACATGGGCGTTAACCGGGTCATAGATAGAAAAGGAAACACGAGATGGGAGGTGAGAAAACGTTGGCCTGACGGCAAGGAATTTCGCCGCTACTACGCGAATGTCAACAAAGCCAGGCAGAAACTGGCCCAGGTCGAAAACTCAGTCTTTCAGGGCTCCTGGCGAGAGGTCAGAGACGAGTTGAATGGGGTGGAACCCGAAGCTCCGTACACGATTTCGGAATTCTCAGACGAATTCCTGGAAAAGTATGCCAAGCCCCGACTGCGGTCCTGGAAACGTTACGAGCTGTCCTTCAAGTGCCTGAACGAGCACCTTGGTAGCATTCTCCTAAGGGATTTCCGCCGGTATCACCTTCACGACTATATTGAGAAGAGGGTGAAGGAGGTTTCCCGCGGGACTGTCAACAAGGACATTGCGGCCCTCAAGAAGATGTTCAGCTTCGCTCTGGACACTGGGGTGATCGAGCAGCATCCGTTGATCCGTTTCCCCAAGCTGAAGATCCAGGAGCTGGCGCGACCCGTTCTGGAGCCACACGAATTCCGGGACCTGGTTGCAGCCATGCCCCGCCTGGAGATAGCTGCCATGACGGCTGTCATGGGCGATACCGGAATCCGTAAGGGCGAGGCGCTGGCGCTGAAGTGGAGCAACCTCAAGATTTCTCAAAAGGTATTGACCGTGGGGCGGACCAAGAACAGGAAGGTGAGAGACGTACCCATTTCGGACTACGCTCTCGATTGGCTTGCCAAGCTGGTCCGGTACATCGACTGCCCGTATGTGTTTGTGAACTCTTCGACAAGCAGATGCTGGGTGAATCCTGAGAAGCCCTTCAAGAGTGGCTGTCGTGCAGCCGGTTTTGACTGGGTCGGGTTTCACGATCTGAGGCGGTACCGGGCCACTCAATGGCTTCGGTTGGGAGTTGACGTGAGGACCGTTAAGGACCTTCTAGGTCATGCTGACATCCAGACCACGATGCGCTATGCATTGTCCGTTCCGGATCATGCAATCCGCGTTGTTCGTCAGGCTGAACAGGCCGAAATCGCGGAACTGGATGAAGTTCGGCGGGTGACAAACGGGTGACAAGCCATTGCAGCGTCTGAAGCGAAACCCCGTAAGTCATTGAAAATACTGGCACGCCCGGCAGGATTCGAACCTGCGACCTACGGATTCGAAGTCCGTTGCTCTATCCAGGCTGAGCTACGGGCGCATCCTTTTTCTTCAATACTTTAGACAGACTACCATTTTTTGTCACCGCTTCTGTTGCCTATTTGTTGCCTGGTCAGACTCGTTTTCTGCCCGCTGCGCCTCCCGGATGCTCTCGACCGCATGGTGGCTGACATAGCCCGCATAGCGCATTGTGGTGGAAATATCCGAGTGTCCCATGAGTTGTTGCACCGTTCGCACGTCCACGCCTGCTATGAGCCATTGAGTGCAGCGAAAACGCCGCAGATCGTGAAAACCGACTTTGAGTCCCGCCTTCTCAGCCGCCTGCTTGAAAGGCTTGTAGGGATTGGACCACCGGGTCCCCGTCTTCGGGCTAAGGAACACATAGGGAGTGTGCAGATATCGAACCAGGCCCTCGAGGTATCCGATGGCGTACTCCGATAAGGGAATCTCCCGCGGTTCTTCATCCTTGGTCAACTCAATCCACAGGAAGCGCCTCTCCAGATCAACCCGGCTCCAGGTCAGTGACATAGCTTCTCCAATGCGGATTCCGGTTTCCCCGATCACCGCCACCATGGCCTGCAAGTAAGGATTCTCGACGGCCTGGACCAAGGCGCTAAATTCTTCAACTGTGATCGGCCGGAAGACCTTCTTAGGTTCCTTGAGCTTCGGAAACCTGGTGAGTGGATGCACCTCGATTTCTCCGCACTCCAGCGCATAGGTGAACATTTTCTTACAGGCTGCGATGTCTCGGTTGACCGTTGCGGGTTTCAATACTTTGTTGCGCTCGGCCACGTAGCGATGCAGGTCGGAGCGACGGAACTCTCTGAGTGGGATATTGCCGAGAGTCCGGTTGAGACTCTGAAACGAGAGTCTGTAGCGGTCCCAAGATCGCATTCTCGTCTTGCAATACTCCTCCAGAAAACGCTCGTAGAATGTCGCCACGGTCCAGATCCGTTTTGGGCCCCCGGCCAGTTCTTTCTTCAACTCCCGCCAGGTGCCCTCCAGGATGCTGTTCTCAATTCTCGTGAGCAGCGCCTTGGCCGAGGTAAGGTTGGGGGCGTATTTTCGGATCCGCCCGGCCCCTTCTGGCCAATTCCGGCTCACCACGTAGCGTGTTTTGCCCCGGCGATCCTTGGCTTTATAAATGCCCATTGTTGCTCTCCTTTCCGGATGAGCCGGGTTCTTCGCCGGAGCTATCCTCACCCCAGAGCGGCAACGAGTCAAGATAGATGTCTAGGTCCTCCACGTCCTCCACGAAGAAACGCCGGTGCTTCCGTCCCGACAGATCGGCCTCGGACCTAACTTTGAGAATGCCCCGATCCGCCATCTTGCGAATCGTGTTCGGGTGCTTCCCCAAATAGCGGGCTGTTTCCGCCACAGTGAAGGACCGCTTATCGCGGACCAGATAAGCGTTCTGATACTTGATCAACTTTCCTCAACCTCCATCATCACCTGTCCGATCCTCTCCACCACTTGAGGCACCACGGCGTTTCCTAAAGCTCTCAATCGAGCCACCCTTCCGGGAACTCCAATATCTGGCGTACTTGCCCATAGCCTCGCTCATGGAGTGCCGACTCCCCGGCCAGCAGCTCCAGAAGCTTTTCCTTTTGTCTTTTAATCACAGCATCACTGGCAGCCCTAGCAGACCGGGAGGCAGCAGCCCTAACAGACCGGGAGGCAGTCCTAGAAGACCGGGAGGCAGCCATAGCAGACCAGTAGGCAGCCCTAGCAGACCAGTAGGCATCACGGGCAGCCCCGGAGGCAGCAACCCACCGCTCATTCGTCACTTCCTGACCTTTTATTACCCGGTTGTGCAAATCGGCGACGGATAAGATAGCCTCCTTCACCTGTTCCTCTTCCTCGTCTTGGGCGTACTGGATCACCCCATCTTCCGGGGCCACCAGCAGCCAATGGAGAAACTGATGAAAGACTGGCTTCAGGTCCACGCCCACCGGGATCGATTCCAGGAAATCGACCGGGAAGTTCTTCGCTTCCCCGTTCGGGAGATTTTCGAAAATCCAATCCTGCAAGTAGGCGAGCTGTATGGGGATCCCCAACTCCGTCTCATAGGCTTGATAGTTTGAACCGTGGATGGTGCAGCCTACGACGCGGCCCTTACCATCTTCCCAATACTTATGCTGGACAATCTGGTCCGCTTTCCGGTGAGCCTTGACCCGGGCCAGGTACTTTTCCTTCACCTTTGGATCTCCGTGGAATGCTTTCATTTCAAATATCTCCTTCCCTTTCGTCTTTTTCGGAACTCCCCTGTCGATATGAGATTTCTTGACCTGGATTTTCATATCTTCTTCGCTCTCTGGATGGCCCGGTACAACACCAGAGCCGACTCAAATACATTCCAGTATCTGTGGAGTCCTTCGTCTGAGGCGGAGTTAATGTCAAATCTTGTGTACGGCGTAGTCGGAGAGATCTCGGGTAGAAACCACTTGTTGAGAAGTCAGCCGTCTTCAGTTTCCGACTCATTTCCCTCGTAGATTCTGTCAGTTCGTCGGACGTTCATAGATATTAAAGGCACTTCATGAGGGATGCAGTTGATGCCCGGAAAGGGGTCTCAGGTTAAGCGACTAGAACCAGCTGCCTAACAGCGACTCCTCACCTGAAAGTCCGGTCATGACCCGATTCGTTTCTCCCACTGCCCTTTCCTGCGGTACTTCCCCCGATCTAGCGCCTAAGGGGTTGTTCGGGTAATCTAGCGCGTATGGAAAAGCCCATCAGGGCACGACCAGACCAATCGGGTGGAGGGCCTCCCGGCCCAGCCTGGCCGAGGAGGACTGAAATGCATTCTTCTAGATCCCTTGTCGCACCGTCGATCGTTCTGTTCCTTTGCGGCTGCGGTGGACCGGTGGAAGTCGCTGATGTTGTCTACACCAGCGGTCGGATCTACACCGTCGACGAGGCACAACCCTGGGCCGAGGCCGTGGCCATTAAGGACGGCAGGTTTCTGGCCGTGGGAAGTATTGCCGACATCGGCGACTTGCAGGGCGAGAATACCGAAACTGTGGACCTGGGCGGGAGCTTCGTTATGCCGGGCATCATCGACCTGCACGTGCATCCCTTCATGACACCGCTGTTCAATGTGATAAACCTGGATTTCTCTGACCCAACTAACGTGGACACCATGCTTGCCGAGTTGAAAGGCTTTGCCGAGGAGCACCCGGAAAAGGAATGGATTAGGGCCGGCTCCTATGGCTTGGGCGTGTTCCCAGATGAAAACCCAAGCAAGGAACTGCTGGACGAAGTTATCCCCGATCGGCCAGTGATAGTGATCGACCAGACTGGGCACAACTATTGGGTTAATTCCCGTGCGCTGGACCGGGCCGGCATCGATGCAGACACACCAACTAGCGACAAGTACATCATCGTCAAGGACCCGGCGACTGGCGAGCCCACCGGTACCTTGCGCGAAAGCGCCATGCGTCTGGTGGAACAGGTGGCCGACTGGCCCAGCCCGGAGGAGAATGCCGTAGCGTTTAAAAAGGTGTTCGACGAGTTCAATTCCCACGGAGTGACCACCATGCGCACAGCCGAGGGCCAGGCCCCTTCGCTAGACGTGGTGAAGTCTATGGAAGATTCTGGCAACCTGACCATGCGCTTATTCGTTGCCTGGGACTGGCACATGCACATCACCACACCGTTCACCAACGAGGAAATGGACCAGGCGATTGCAGGCCGTGGCCAATATGCCACGGAAATGGTCAACCCCAACTTCGTGAAGATCTTCCTCGACGGCACGCCGATTGGCTACAACTCACCGTTCATCGAGCCGTACGCCGATGACGCGAGCCAACACGGCGTCGGCAAATTCTCAACCGAAGAACTGAGCCAGATCGTCACTAACTTCGACGCCCAGGGCATCGGCGTGATGATGCATTCCATCGGCGATGGCACAGCCCGCATGGGACTCGACGCAATTGAGGCGGCCCGCGCGGCCAATGGCGACACGGGCGTCCGGCATTCCGTCGTTCACCTTGGTTTCGTGCACCCGGATGACATACCCAGGTTCAGTAGCATTCCGGGCGTGTACGGTGAGCTTTCGCCTGCGGCCTCCTACCCCATGCCCGGCACCATCCGGTTCAAAGCGATGCTGGGCGAGGACCGCTACGCGCGCTGGCTGCCGGCGGGCTCCCTGCTGAAAGCGAACGCCATTGTGGGTTATGGCTCAGACTGGCTGACCTTGATACCGCCTAGCCCGTGGATGCCGATGCAGGGCTTCGTGACTCGAGAGAACCCCGACCATCCTCAGCTCGGGGCAATGCACCCAGATGAGCGCATCACGGTGGAGCAGGCAATTCGGGTATTTACGCTGAACGGCGCACGAGCGGTCGGCGCAGAAGATCGCATCGGTTCTATCGAGGTGGGCAAGCTGGCTGACTTCATTGTGCTGGATCGCAACTTGCTGGAGATCGAAGCGACCGACATTCGCCATACGCTGGTGGAACGGACGGTACTGAAGGGGCGGGTCGTTTATGACCGCGATCGGGATCCGGAGCCCGATCTGATCGACGAGTCCGAATACGCAGAAGCGGGCCGATTGGTGCATTAGGTTTGAAAACGATTGACACTGAGTCGGCCCTTCGCTCAGATCGGCCAGGAAGGCTACCAGCGATGGCTCAATGGCGCACTTTGAGGCTTTCGGAGTATCGCCGGCAGATCCGGGCCGCCGGGAGGTGGCCTCAAAGCGCCGCGGCGCTTGCCCTATCGCTCGGCCTCTTCACCCCTACCTGGGCACAGGACCCAGCGGACGGCAGTCCGACTTCGGAGTCTACGCAGAAGGAAACCGTATTCGAGGACTATTTGAGGTTCAAGCAGGACGTCAAACAGCGAACCGGGCTCGGTTTTGGCTTCCAGTATTCACTGATGCATGCTCAGCGTGCCGGAACTTCGTTGAACGAAAACAACTACAACCTCAGCGGTCAATTCGACTTTCTGCTGACCTGGGATCTTTTCGGAGGCAGGGGGAGATTCAACCTGTATTACATGGACCTGCACCAGCTCGGAGAGATTGAGACTTCGGAGTTCGTGAAGAAGAACGGTTTGATCACGCCGATCAACGATAGTGATCCCGTCAGTATGCTTCGACAGCTTTACTACGAGCATCACTTTTTTAAAGAGAAGCTCATCCTCGCTGGAGGCAAGACCGAGGTGCTGGCAGTTTTCGGCGGGAATCGGTATGCAGGGAACGACCGCAGGGATTTCCAGGCCCTGCCCCTGAGTAATGCTGCCGCAAAGGACCGAACCTTCCAGTCTCCCGGATTCTTCGCGAGGGTGCGGCCGATCGATTGGCTGAGCCTGGGATCATCCGTTAACTCACTCAATTTCAGTCGCGGAATACCCGACAAACCCTTTGACGTTTCTGACGTCTATTCAATTTTCAACATCACTCTGGATCCTGAGATCAAGACATCACTCTGGATCCTGAGATCAAGAATCTCGGCAAAGGGATCTACCGGGTGAACTTCGTAGTGACGAACGAACAGGAAGAATCTCCTCTCTCTCAGGGTCTGATCCTGAGCTTGGATCAGGATCTGGGGGATAATTGGGGCGCCTTCTTCCGTTACGACGGGACAGACCTCCAGACCCTCAGCTCGCCCCTCACCTCCAGTGTTTCGGGCGGCGCCGTCTACCGCGGCCCTTTCCGGCGCAGCCGGGATCATTGGGGTGTGGGACTCTTCCGAACCACGACAGAACAGACTGGGGGGGCGTCCGAAGTTGGGGCTGAGACCTTCTACCGGTTCGGGTTGACAGACAGGCTCGAAGCTTCCTTTACGATTCAGATCTTCGATCCCGCTCGGGCCGAAGGTAGCTTCGCCAACTTCGGCATCCGCTTTCTGGCAAACCTGTGAAAACCCCACCGTTGAATCTGGCGGAGGTGAACAATGCCCAAGAGATCTCGAGATTACAGGAACCTGCGTTCGTTTGCGACAGCTCCCCGGAAATGGCCTTTATTCCCGGCGGCTGCGCCACTTCTTCTCCTGTTGCTCCTGTTTACCGTGGCCGGCCTGGCCCGTCCCAAGGTCGATGTCATCGTCATGAAGAATGGTGACCGGCTGACCTGCGAAATCAAGAAGCTGGAGTTCGGTCAACTCCACGTCAAGACGGGATACACGCTGGGAACGGTCGTCATCAACTGGGAGAAAGTCGAGCGAGTGGAAAGCCCCCAGCGCTTCACGGTGGAAACCACCGGGGGAGAGTACTTTTCGGGTTTACTGCAGAAGGAGGCGGTATCCGCCACGGTTGGAGAAGGAGAGGTGACCGTTATTGAGGGAAGCAGGGCAACCCGCCTGACCGGCGAGGAAGTGGTCGAGATCGCTCAAATGGAGGCGGGCTTCCTGAGAAAAATGGATCTCAAGATCGACTACGGTTTTACGTTTGCCAAGGCCAACAAGCGGACCCAGTCCAATCTGCAGTCCAATCTGCAGTACAGAACGGAAAAACACTGGGCTGAGCTTTCCGTGAGCTCGTTGTTTGCCGGACAGACGGACGGCTCCGATACGAACCGTCACAACTCGACCGCCTCCTACATCCGTTTCCTGGGTACACGAAAGTGGTTCGCCGTGGGGCTCGCGGATTTCCTCAACAACGACGAGCAGCGTCTCGACCTGCGGACCACTGTGGGAGGCGGGCTGGGGCGGAAGGTCATCCATTCCAACCGGAACACGCTTTTGGTACAGGGTGGAGCCGTCTGGAACAGTGAGACTTTTGCTCCAGAAACGGGCCGGGAAGAGGCGAACAGTGCGGAGGGTCTGCTGGCAACGAACTACTCCACGTTCCGCTTTGACTCCTCCGAACTGATTACGAGTTTGTACGTTTTCCCGAGCTTCTCGGATCCAGGACGTGTCCGCCTGGCGTTCAACGCGAGCTTGTACTGGGACATCATCGGCGACCTCTTCTGGAGATTGACCTTCTGGGACAATTTCGACAACCGGCCACCGGAAGAGACGGCCAAAAACAACTTTGGGATCAGCACGTCCATCGGCTGGTCGTTTTAGATCAGATCGGGCTCCGGATCCCGATCTGATCGACGAGTCCGAATACGCAGAAGCGGGCCGATTGGTGCATTGACTTAGACGCCGGGTTCCAATGTTTCCTTCTAGCCGAAAGCCGCCGTTGATTACGCCTCCATAAATCGACCTTCTCCACAAAGCCCCAGATTCAAAAAGAAAGAAGTTGTTGTCAAGGTCTTGGGCGGACGCATCAGGCGGCGACCTCATCCTCTCGGACTCCATTCACAAATCTAACGTTGTCGACCACCTCTCCCAGACGCCGGTAGCCTTGTAGTCGGCGCCATCTTTTTTCAGCGCTTCTGCACAGTTTGAATACCATTGTCAGCATGGTTTGCCTGGACAAGCATCCTCGAGTCTTGGCCGTTCGCAGTTTCACAGTCGCGAAGGTCGACTCAATCGGATTGGTAGTTCTCAGATGCGGCCAGTGTTCGGCCGGAAAGTCATAGAAGGCCAGCAGCTCTGTCCGATCCTTGGCCAGGCAGGATGTGGCCTTCGGGAACTTCAGCTGATAGGTGGCAATGAACTCGTCAAAAGCCCTAAAAGCATTCTCTCGGGTTTCAGCCATCCAGATCTGATGCAGCGCCGTCTTGGCTTTTGGCTGTACTGCCTTGGGCAGATAGTTGAGTACATTGCCGGTCTTGTGCACCCAGCAGCGTTGCTGTCGGGTATTGCCGTAGATCTTGGCCAGGGCTTTCCAGAATCCGAGGGCTCCGTCGCCAATCGCCAGTTTCGGTCCCATGCGCAGGCCTCTGGAGCGCAGATTGCGCAGCAACTCCCACCAGGATTGCTCACTTTCCCGGTAGCCATCTTCCACGGCAATCAGCTCCTTTTTGCCGTCCGCACGGGCTCCGATCAGCACCAGAAGACAAAGCCGGGCATCGTCAAAGCGAACGTTGGCATAGACGCCGTCAGCCCAGACGTAAACGTAGCGCTTATTGGAGAGATCACGCAGCCTCCACTTCTCATAATCCTTGACCCACTTGCCTTTGAGCCGTCTGATTGTCTTGGCCGACAGTCCCGGTGCATTCGTCCCCAACAGGGCACTCAACGCGTCGGAGAAGTCTCCTGTGGAGATCCCCTTCAGGTACAGCAGAGGCAGCAGCTCCTCTACGCTCTTGCTTCGACGCAAATAGGGAGGCACCAGGCTGGAACGAAAGCGGATGATCTCCTCCGACTCCTCACCAGTTCCTCGGTCTCGAACCCGCGGAATCCGAACCGGGATCCCTCCAATCCCCGTCTGAATCTCACGCTTCGGCAGGTAGCCGTTGCGAACCAGACGTTTTCGGCCCTGGACATCACTCTGACCCTCGTACTCTTCCAGAAGTCCTTCAAGCTCGGCTTGAACTGCCTCAGCCAGGAGCTTCTGTGCCCCTTCTCGAAGCATTTCCGTCAAGGCATCCTTCGTCGTGGTTGGTTCGTCGATGGAAACTACAGTATCTTTCTTCAAGGCGTATCCTTGTGGGCGAACTCATTATCGATCTTCACGGTTCAGGGTACGCCATCTGACAGACGCCCCTCCGTACACAACTTTGGATCATATCTCTTTGCGTCCTGGTCGATCCCCTTGAATATCGCAACCACAAGGCGCTTCGAGACATCCAGACAGACACATTTAGACACTGTCTCCATTGTCTCCATCCCTTGACGAAATCCCCTACTCTGCGCCAATTAAAGCCCCTTTCGGCCGGCCGGCCGAAATTCTTCCCTCCAGGGATCGCCGTCACGCCATGATCTCGCCCCGGCCCTTACCCTAGTACCCCCAAGAATTGACGGATCCCGAGGATTTGTTACGCCACCAGTATCAATTAACCCTCGCAACCCAATGAGCAACTACGTTAAATTGGAACCTCCCCTTCGTTTCGCAATCGAAGGAGACCAAAGATGACGGTGAAACTTACGGTGCTCGTATCGGGGGCGACAGGCAACCAGGGTGGAGCGGTAACCCAGGCGCTGTTGGCATCCGGCCACAAAGTTCGCGCGCTAACTCGAAACGTCGAATCGTCGCGCGCCAGACGACTGGCAGACCAGGACGTGGAACTGGTGCAGGGCAACCTCGACGACGCAAAGAGCCTCGGGCGGGCGCTACAGGGAACCGATTCGTTCTACCTCATGGGCAGTCCGCAGGAAGTCGGCGTGCACGGCGAGACAAGGCAAGGAATCGCACTGGCTGACGCCGCGAAGGCTGCCGATGTTGGTCATCTCGTCTACGGTTCCGTTGCGAACGCCGATTTGGACACCGGCATTCCCCATTTCGATAGCAAGTACCAAGTTGAGGAGCACATCAAGGCATTGGGAGTTCCTTACACGATTAGTGCGCCGGTGTTCTTTATGGATAACGCTATCGCCCCTTGGGCTCTAGACGAGTTGAAGGGAGGAAAGATCATCCAAGCAATGCCTGGCGATCGAGCATTGCAGCAAGTCAGCGTCAAGAACATTGGCGCATTCGTCGCAAGTCTTATAGACAGACGAGAAGAGGTGTTTGGGAAGAGATACGACTTTGCCGGTGACGAACTTGCAGGTGACGAGTGTGCCGCGATCTTGACCCGAATCACAAACCATCAAGTCGTCTACGAAGCCCTACCGTTGTCCGTCGTTAAACAGCAAAGCGCCGACATGGCTGCCATGTTTGAATGGTTTGATCGTGTCGGATACAACGTGGATATTCCCGAACTGCACAGGACCTTTTCGGACGTGAACTGGCAGAGCTATTCGCAGTGGGTTGAATCGCAAGATTGGCAGTTCTTGAAGAGGGAAGGTTGAACAGCCGGGGTAATGACCAAACTTCTTCCCTCTAGGATCGTGCTCACTGCGAGATCTCGACCAGACTTTTACCCTAGCACCCCCGAAAATTAGCCGGTTTTTCCCATCCAGACAGACCCAACCCGACAGTGTCTGCATTGTCTCGATCACAGAACAGATGGATACATAGAAAAAACCTCCGGTGAAAGAGCTTTGCGACATGATGGAAATCTCCGAACCCTCCTTGTATAAACTCGGATTTGGCCGCGAGATTGTCAGAAGAGAAAAAAGGCATGGCAACATCAGCAGCAGTAGGATCGCGGCCCAAAATACAGGACCTCGCACGATTACTCTAAACGGTTTTGCCTCGCGCACGCACCCAGGTTTTCTCTTCCATGTCCGAAGGCTCAAGAACCTGTGCCTGTACCGTTCTTGAGACCAAGCGGCATCATCCGGCTTTCAGTTTTGGGAATGACCTCCATCACGGCACGTTCTCTGCTGAACATAGCTTTTCGGTTGAACCACACAACCAGAACCGCCGCCGCCACGAAGAAGAACGTGTCGTAGGGTTGGGCGTCAGGCCAGATAGGATTGATGAGCTGAAAATGCATCAATGCAGGGAGCAGGATGCTGCCGCGAGATGCATTAAATAGCGCGGTCACGATCAAGCTGATTGCAACCGTGCCTGCGAAGAACGGAGTGAATGACCACGCACTCTGTTGAGTCCCGCTCAACAGGAATGCCGGCAGGTGCCAAAAGCCCCAAACGATACCAAGAATCAGCGCGGCCCACATGGGCGCAAACTTCCGTTGCAGCAGAGGCAGAGCCAACCCCCGCCAGCCGAACTCCTCGATCGGTCCTTTGATCGCGACAAGTGACAATGCTATGAGAAGTGTCTGAAAAGAGGAAAACGGAAACGGTTCCGCGAAAAGGTTGCCTTTCAACGCAGAGCCCCCGAAAAAAAGCAGAGGAATGCCAATAATCAAAAAGGCATACCAAACCAGTGAGCAGCGCCAGAGCAACAGCCGGCTAAGATAACGCCGCAAACCTCGCGTACCACTGTTATGTAAGACGACAATGAAAGCAGCGATCGCAGGTGCGTACACCGCCAAGTAGAAGAGCGCATGCTGGCCGGTCAATTCGCCAAAAACCTCGGCCATCTGCTTTGGGAGCAGAATGAACAGAGCCAGTATTCCCCACGCCAATCCGAAAACAATAAGCAGAAATGGCACGAGGGAGATGAAGGGAATCTGATGTCGGTCAGTGCCTGATGGGGCTATAATCGTCATTGTTGCCCTTTTTTTCATTTTTCTGCGCCAGGAAAACGAATAGCCTCAACTTCAGCCTTGAAGAAAGTGAAATGTTCGCTTGTGCCAAACATGTTCCCTGCTTCGACCTTAAACGGTAATTTAAAGCCCTGTACGAAACGAAAGTCCGATAGAGTGCCTCCGAACGGTTGTAGACGGTGTTTTTTTTCTGTGTTTGCATTGCTCCAACGCATAAAGAAAACCTCAATAGGTTTCCCCTCAGCATTCACTGTGACATCGACTGCCTGAGAAGGCTCCCCATGTGTGACGGTGACACGAGCTGTACTCTCATCAACTTCTTCCCAGGTCACGCCCGCCCTCGGCAATATTGCTGCGGGTGACCAAAACACTGCTTCAGCTACGTAACGTCCATAGGCTGATCGGGTGTGGTCTGAGTCGCCTCCCATCCGTGCTACTGGAATAAAGCCCAATATGCGTATTCCGGTGAAACCGGCCACCCAATCCGGGGAAAGTGGCCACCCGGTCGGAGCGAAGCGACGCTGGGGATTTCATGATGTGTCAGGTGGCCGTTTTGAGTCAATGTGACTAGGATCGAGTGTCATGGTAAGACCCTCCAAAAAGATGCCTGTGGTTACATTCTGAAGGTGGGCAAACGCTGTGAAACATGGCGCGTAAATGCGCCTCTACGAA
Source organism: Acidobacteriota bacterium (assembly GCA_965248635.1). Lineage (GTDB taxonomy): Bacteria > Acidobacteriota > UBA6911 > RPQK01 > CBDAPI01 > CBDAPI01. The sequence goes on from OZ252114.1 coordinate 5,144,019, forward strand.
CATGATGAACGTACCCACTGGGGCAAGATCCTGAATCACATTGAAGCCAGCCTGGTGGCTTCGATCGGCGGAGCAAGAATAGACCACGGAGCGGTGTGAGAAGCCGCTTGGGCCGAGCCCGTGTAGTAGAATTTTCTTGGACAACCAAATCCAGGACCCTCATGACAAAAGCAAATTCGGGATCCCCCATGGCAAATGTTAGATCTTACGAGCCAGCCCACATCTGCGGAGCCAAAGCCAAGAGCTCAAAGTGTCCCTGTCGCCGCCCAGCCGGTTGGAGAACAGACCATGTTGGGCAGGGTCGCTGCAAGCTACATGGGGGTGTTTCTGGGACTTTGAAACACGGTTTGTATTCGAAGGTCAAATGGAACTCACTGGGGGACAAAATCCAGAAGCTAAAGGGAGCAGAATCTCTGGATCTCAGCGAAGAGTTAGTCCTCGCACGAGTCCTCCTTCTTGACTACCTAGACCGAGCCGGGGAGGGACCAGAGTTGGACTCGATCAAGAGTCTAATCGATCTGATCGTCAAGACTGTCGGTCAATCCCACCGGATTCGACAACTCGGTGCCATTTCGAAGATCGTATATGGTCGGGTGTTGGAAGAGATGGCCAAGGTTGTTGTTGAGCACATTGAACCCTGTCCGAATTGTCAGCATGATTCCACACGCGAAACCCTCAGAAGAATCGAGGCACGGTGGAGCATCATTGCCGTTGATGCGTTTGACCCAGTCGCATCGGGACGCGCTCGACCAAGACGGTCTGCCAACTCCCATCCGCTGCCTTCTCTTGGCTGATCTCTGTCAGTGGATAGTACTACGGTTCGCGTAGCCACCATCACCGATCTTCTGGAGCAAGGAGTGCCGCTGGAGGACGTGCAGCAGTTGGTGGGCCACGCCGATCCGCGCACTACGCGGCTCTACGATCGGCGCCAGCGGCGGGTGACCAGGAATATCGTGGAGAGGATTTCAATTTAGCTAAGTCCACTTTCAACTGTCAATGGGGGTGCGCCAGGAAAAGCTGGCGATCTGCTTACGGGTGAAAGCCCCTCTCTCAGGACCTCCCCAAAACTCTGCTTGAGCTTGCCGCTGTCTACTCTCGCTCCCGTCACAACGGGATCGTCGCTTGTTGTAGACTATTAATCTACAGACTATAGTATTCACAACCCACTGTAGTTTGGTCTGGAAGAGCGGTCGAATCTGAAGCTCAACGTGGACGAATGGAAAACGGCAAACCTACCGAGGACGGGATTGGTACCGGCAGGAAAATAGGAATTGGCTGTCTGAGCCTGTGGGCGGTCATACTGATAGTCATTGGCTTTTCGGCAGCGGACTCGTCCGAAGCGGCGTCAGGCTTCGGCGGCGCTCTTCTCGTGGCCTGCGGTGCTGCTTTCCTTCTCAGGCGAAAAATCGTCGGGTTCGTCCTGCTGGGCGTGGGGTTAGTAGTCTTGGCTATTCTAGACAGTCCGGAGAAAGAGGTTGGCTCTGTGAAACAGAGTACTGACACTGAGTTGGCAGACTGCTCCGCTTTTGACCGTGAAGTTAGGAGAGTACCGGAACTCCGTGACCGCGTCAGTGAGGTTCGGAGTGACAGTTATTTCATCGATTTGGGTCTCTCTTGGTGCGTTGAGGCAAGTCCGAGTTGGGCATCCATATCAGAGGAAGAAGCCGACCGCATATTACATACCGGAAGTCTCAGTCGGACTGGAAAAACGTGCCGCTCCGATCAAGCCTGAACATCGCGATGCGATCGACGCGATGACTAATCTAGAAAAAGCTTATCTCTGTCCGCGGTACAGGATCCTCCAACTGGAGACAAGCAAGATGATGCTCTCAAAAGGAGAGACTCATCTGGTATGCAAGTGATCGGCTTCACTCTCATCGACAGCTACTCGGGCTCAATTGCCGGAAAAAAGCTTGATTCTGATTGCGGCGGGCGACCCAATCTTCTCTGATTCTTCTGAGACCCGAGTCCTTCTCGGGGCAAAACGGTTGGTCCTGAAATAGACCCGCAGCCTGAAGGTTGTGCTACAGTGCGGAGAACCGCTGGATTCTTCCGCTCGCTGATCAACCCGCACACCAGCTCTCTGCTCGGACTCGCCCTACACTGCGGATACAATCCTTAACGTTAGGCCGCGCGAGACCGAGCGGTGTCGGGCGTGACTCACTTCCAGATGCAGTAGGAGTGTACAACTCGGATGGCCCCACGGACTGTTTTCTACTCTTGGCAGGCGGACAGTGAGAAGAGCTTGAACCGGTACTTCATCGAGGATTGCCTCAAGCGGGCGATCAGGAAACTGAACCGGGAGGATCTGTCCGAATTGGTGATCGACCGGGACACAAAGAATGTCGCTGGGATGCCGGACATCGGCCATACGATCTTGGAGAACATCGCGAGATCTCCGGTCGTCGTCGCCGACTTGACCCTGATCAATCCCGCCACGGTGAGGCGCCCCGACGAGCGGACAGTGTCCAATCCGAATGTCCTTTTCGAACTTGGCTACGCTTTTGGAAAGCTCGGCCCCAAGGCGATCGTCGGGGTGTTCAACACTACCTCCGGGGAGGTCGAAGAACTTCCCTTTGACCTTCGCCCTAGGCGACTGATGACCTACCGGCTGGCGGCCGGTGACGACAAGGCCGAGGTGCGCGCAAAGTTGGTCACTGCCTTGGCTGGTGCAATCAATCGATGTATGGGGGACACGGCAGACGACCAGATCCGGCGGAACTATCAGATCCATAGAATAATGTGCGAGCTTTGGCTATTTGGGACAGAGATTGACGAGTGGTACGGTATCAAGAACCTGCCGGAGCTAATCCAAGATCGCTTGACCGAAGCCCGGGAACTTCCCGACTTAATGCGCAGGAACTCGTACTCGCACGATGCTTTGGGTAGAGCGAATTATATTATCCATTCCCTGGAGAATGCGGCTACGCTCACCCTCAACGATGAGAACTGGCCAGACATCAAAGGGCATATCTCGTCCGCTATGAGTACTATCTCCCTGATCACTAACTTTCATAACGTCAAGATCGACCAAGATTATCACGATGAGTTGGTCAGGAGGGTGGCAGCGGCGCCAGTGGAGTTGGATGGGCACCTAGAAGACCTCCGGGACGACCAGTTCCTTAGGTCTGACTTAGAGAAACTCGCACACGCGTTGCGTACGATGGCTTTCAAGTCCCTCGTTCCCCAGCACCCACAGTTTGATGTGGGGCTGAAGAAAATCAGCCTGGACTTGCGTCGGCATGTCCTGCGATGGGCCAAGAACACACCGAACAAGGACGAGGCGATCAGTATCGTTCGGGACATCCGTAAACGGCTTGCACAACTGATCGACAAGTACGCCTGAACTGCCTCAGCCAAAGGCGTCTGCGCTCCGTCCCGATCTCCGAGGGAATCCATGATTGATCGTCACGGATTCAGGATACGCCGCCTCGACGCGTCTCGCTGTATGATTATGGTATGCCTGTTGAACAAGGAATCTGGCGTATCGATGGGAGCTTGACGCCTCTTGAAACGGCCGGGATGGATCACGAGGACCGACTTGAGGGAATCCTCGATGACGACATCTCGATTGCAGATCCGGGATGGATGGTGATCGGACGACAGATTCAGACCGACTTTGGATCCTTCATCGATCTTCTGGCCATAGATGCTGACGGGAACCTGATCGTCCTGGAACTGAAGAGAAGCAAAACACCTCGTGACGTGATCGCGCAGGCACTCGACTATGGCTCCTGGGTCTGCGAACTCGACTCCGTCCGAATCGCTGACATCTTTGAAGACTACCAGGGCAGGTATATGCCCGGATTGGAAGTAGTATCCCTCGATGACGCCTTTCGCAAACGGTTTCGGGTTGTAGAGCTGCCCGAAACGCTAAACGAGTCCCATGAACTAGTTGTTGTTGCTGCCTCTTTAGACGACACCACTGAGCGCATCGTTCGCTACCTGAACGAGCAGCAGGGCGTCGCCATCAATGTCCTCTTCTTCCGAGTGTTCCGCGACGGAGATCGCGAATACATGAGTCGCGTTTGGTTCATTGATCCCACGGAGGCCGAACAGAAGGTGACCGAGCGTCGGGCAAGTCTAACCTGGAACGGCGAATACTATGTTTCGTTTGGAGAGGGGGAGACTCGAAGCTGGCAGGACGCACGGAAGTACGGATTCGTGTCAGCTGGTGGAGGTCGCTGGTACACGCGCACATTGGAGCTCCTAGAGCCCGACAACCGAATTTGGGTGAACGTGCCTGGACCCGGGTACGTAGGTGTTGGCAGGGTCGTAGGCCGGGCTCTACCGGTAGGAGATTTCAGAGTAGAACAGAATGGTGCCAAGGTCCCGATCTCAGATGTCGAAACTCACGCGCCAGAGATGTTTGCGCGAAAGGACGATCCAGAAAAGGCCGAATACCTGGTTCGAGTCGAGTGGCTCAAGACCATGTCTCTGGACCAGGCTATAAAGGAGAAAGGCTTCTTCGGTAACCAGAACACGGTATGCCGTCCCAGAGATAAGAAGTGGGACCATACGGTGGACCGGCTCAGGAGACGGTTCGGGATCAGCGACTGAATGACCCCGCGACTTTTCTGCGACTGACTGGCTGGAGCGAAGGTTAGGTCGCCCATTGGCCCCACCACGTGCGTGTTGGCCATCCAATCACGACTCAGCAGCGAGTTCGCGCAGGCGCTCTAGGCACGCGCACCGTAGCCCAGGTGTCACGCTTGCAGTAATCCAGCAGGTCCTGGCGAGTTTTCTCGCGTTCGTGCTCCGGGATCTTCCCAGCGACAAATAGCAGTCGAGCGATTTCGACACTGGCCACCAAGCCGTCTGATCAACGACGAGTAGAATTTTCCACGGCGACAATTAGAATTGCCCGCTTTTTCAGAGCTGATTTGGACCATGGAAAGCATGGTTACAGACCAGCAGATCAGGAGACTGATGAAATTGCGGAAAAAGGAAAAGACGTTGACGATGGCCGCTGCGAAAGCAGGCATGGCGCGGAATACGGCACGAAGGTATCTGAAGTCTGGGAAGCTACCGAGCGAGTGTCGGCCGGAGAGGACCTGGAGAACCCGACCGGACCCCTACGAATGGGTGTGGCCGGAAGTGGAAGGGATTCTGAAACGATCTCCGACGGTGGAGGCGACGACCGTCTTCGATCATCTGAATCGGGTTCATGAAGGGAAGTTCGAAGAAGGCCAGTTACGAACGCTGCAGCGGCACATCAAACAGTGGAGAGCCCGCAACGGTGAGCTGAAGGAAGTGATGTTTCCGCAGCGTCACGAGCCGGGGCATCAAGCCCAGTCCGACTTCACCTTTATGAACAGCCTGGGAGTGACGATCGCAGGGCAACCGTTTCCTCATCTGCTCTATCACTTCGTTCTAACTTATTCGAACTGGGAAACGACAACGCTGTGCTTCAGTGAGTCATTTGAGAGCCTGACGCTGGGAGTCCAGAACGCGATATGGGAGCTGGGAGCAGTTCCTCAAGAACATCGAACGGATCGTTTGTCGGCTGCCGTCGACAATCTCAAGAAAGGAGTATTCACGCGTCGCTATCAGATATTACTGGATCATTACGGCATGAAGTGGAGCCGGACCCAGGCGGGGAAGGCTCACGAAAACGGAGATGTCGAGCAATCCCATCACCGGCTCAAGCGAGCCATCGAACAAGAGCTGCTGTTGAGAGGAAGCCGAGATTTTCTGGAGCGGAACGACTACGAGCGATTCATCCAGAGAATCATCGAGCGCCGGAATGCAGGACGGCAGAGGCGACTTCAGGAAGAACTGGAGGTGATGGCGCCGTTACCGAATCGTCGACTGGAGGACTTCGTTAGCTATCGAGTGAAGGTCTCGCCAAGTTCAACCATCCGAGTCCGTAACAACACCTACTCGGTCGACAGCCGCTTGATCCGAGAGCGGGTGGAGGTTCGGATGTGGGCGGATCACTTGGAGGTGCGGTATGCCAGCCAGGTGGTAGCCCAGATGCCTCGACTGCGAGGCGAGGGCAAGCATCGGATCGATTACCGGCACGTAATCCACTCTTTGGTGCGCAAGCCGGGAGCCTTTGCACGTTACCGCTGGCGGGAAGACCTGTTCCCCGGTGTGCTGTTTCGAGTCGCCTACGATGAACTGCGAGAGGATTGCCCTGGGACAGCCGACCGTCAGTATCTGGGAATCCTGGAGTTGGCAGCGAAGGAGGGGGAGCAGCGAGTCGGACAGGCACTGAAGAAGCTGATTGAAAGGGGGTGCCGAGTGCGACTTCAAGTTCTGAAAGAGGCCTTGCTTGAGCCGGCGAGCCCAGCCTGGGAAGTCCAGGTCCCTGAAGTCGATATCCATGTCTACGACCGATTGCTCAGTACACGGGAGTCGGAGGTGAGGCCATGAGTGGAGGAAATCTGCAACGACTAAGCCAGTCTCTGGTGGAACTGCGCCTACCGACGTTTCGAGAGCATCACAGCTCGCAAGCCACTTTGGCTTCGAAGGAAAGTTGGTCTTATCCTCAGTATCTGCTGGCGTTGTCCGAGTTGGAGGTGGCTGACCGCCGGGAACGCCGAATCCAACGGCTGCGACGGCAGTCCAAGCTTCCCTGGGACAAGAGCCTGACGGCACTAGATCGTTCTCGGCTTCCACAAAATGTGGATCGCCAATTGTCCGCGCTTCTGGAGGGAGACTTTCTGGATCGATCTGAAAACCTATTGGTCTTCGGCAATCCGGGAAGCGGGAAGACTCACTTGGTTTGCGCCTTAGGGCAGGAGCTCATCTTGCAGGATCGCCGAGTGTTGTTCTCCACCTGTGCGCTGCTGGTGCAACGGCTGCTTCGAGCCAAGCTCGAGCTGACCCTGGAAAAGGAACTCAAGAAGCTCGATCGATTCGAGGCGCTGATCATTGACGACATTGGCTACGTGCAACAGAACCGGCAAGAAATGGAGATTCTGTTCACGCTTTTGTCTCATCGCTACGAACGACGCAGCATCCTACTGACCAGCAATCTGGTCTTCTCGAACTGGGAGAAGATCTTCAAGGATCCACTGACGACGGCCGCGGCTATCGATCGGGTGGTTCATCACAGTGTGATCCTGGAATTGAACGTTTCCAGCTACCGAATGGAAGCGGCCAAGAAGCGAACCCAAAAGGAGGCCAGTTGACTCCCGCTCGGCTGTTGACAGAACAAAATGTCACGCGAAGCCCCTTCTCCTGGCCATACAGACAAACGGGTCAAGGGGTGGGGCCGTACAACTCAACCAGGAGCCCTTTCGATGGGCTTATCAGAACGTCGCGAAGCGTGGGAACTCCGTTCGGGCTACGCCCTCACTCCACCCCCACGCTCGGAAAGCAGGAGAGAAACAGAAACCCTTCTCAAACCCCAAAAAAGGAGAGCCAAAACCGACTCGACAAACGATCAACTTCAGTGGGCAAATATCGTCGTCGCCCCGGTCAAAAATAGTTGTCGTTGAACAATTGGTGGGATGGGCCAATTACTTCTGCTTGGGTGGGGTCAGCAAAGCCTATCGGGCGGTGGATGCCCACACCCGATGGAGGCCACGTCAGTGGTTGCGACGAAAACACAAGAAGCGAGGCAGCAAGGGAACGCGGCAGTTCCCGGACCAGTTCCTGTACGAAAAGCTGGGACTGGTACGACTGACCGAGCGGACTCGCGACCTTCCGTGGGCGAAAGCGTAAGGCCTTGTCCGAGAGCCGGATGCGGGAAAACCGCACGTCCGGTTCGACGAGCGGCGACTGGAAACGGAGCAATGGTTTGGATTGAGGCACCGGCGAAACCGCGAAAGCTGCCGGAAACACAGCTACTCCCCAAACCTGCCGCCACCGCGCCAGTCGTCGACTCTACTAAATTTTCGTAGCGAAGCGGGGGAAGACCCGTTCTGACAAGGCTTGCGACCGAGGCCCCCGCAGGCGTACTCGTGCAGTACGCCGAGGAGGCCGACCGAGCGTAACGCAGTCAGGGCGGGAGATTCTCACGCTGCAGTAGAAAATTTGTGAATAATCCCGGTTAACATGTTCGTTGCAGATGGGGAAGCCAGGGCGCGAGGAGTTTCTGGCTGAAGGTTATGGCCCGGGAGAACATGCAGGAGTAGAGCGTTAACCCCTGCAGCGATTTTATGACCTTCTAGGGTGTCGCGTTGTTACCTATTTGTTACCTGTTACAATGGCCGAAGAGCTGAAAGCTGGTCGGGACGGCGAGATTCGAACTCGCGACCCCCTGAACCCCATTCAGGTGCGCTACCAGACTGCGCTACGTCCCGACCAAAGGGAGTTCATGATAGCAAATTATTCGCTTTGATCATTGCTGCTAAGAAGTGGACACCTCGAAACTCGGAATGGTTTAAAGGAGAGAGAGGTGACCCATGCCACGTTCCAGTCAACAGCTTCAGAAGGTCATGAAGCGATTGCGTCTGATCCGCTTCTTCTTTTTACCTGGATTCCTCCTGGGACTCCCATCCTGTGCAGATGCGAGTGTGAGTTCCCCTCAGCAAAGAGACCCTGATTTCAGCATCGACGTGAGCCAACCGGCTTTCGGACCGGCCCAGGGACCCCTGGTCTGTGTCGACGAAGACCACAACAATGTCCATACAGCGGAGGGCCGATACCGGCCGTTTGCCGATCTTCTCCGAAAAGACGGCTACCGGGTTAACGGTTTCCCCAGTAGATTCTCGAAGGACACCTTGACCCGTTGTTCTTTACTTGTGATTGCCAATGCTCTAAGCGCGGACGACAGCCCCGAGACCCGGGCTTTTCCGCATCCCTCCCCCTTCACCCACCCCGAACTTGACTCGCTTGTCACGTGGATCCGGAAAGGAGGTTCCTTACTCCTTTTGGCCGATCACGCGCCGGCCCCCGGGGCGGCCGGCGATCTTGGTGCTCTTCTGGGAGTGTCCATGTTCGACGGTTACGCCAGGGGGCCGGGCGAATTCCCGGATCTCTTTGAACGAGAGACCGGAACCCTGGTGGATCATCCAATCAGCAGGGGACGGACTTCAGAAGAGCAAGTCGAGAGAGTGGCCACCTTCGCCGGCCAGGCCTTTCAACTTTCTCAGCATTTCCAGCCCCTCCTGATTTTTGGGGAAGGATCCCTTGCACACTTCGACATCAGCCACAATGTCCCCGATGTTCCGCGTCAGGAGTGGCCCCGGTTTTCCGTGTCAGGGTGGGCCCAGGGGGCTGCCCGGGAGTGGGACTCGGGTCGAATCGTCGTCCTGGGTGAGGCCGCCATGTGCTCAGCTCAACTGAGGGGAGAGAAGCGCAACAAAATGGGAATGAATCACCCTCAGGCCGGCGAAAATGCACAATTCTGTCTCAATGCTGTCCGCTGGCTAACGCGGGTACTGCCGTAACTCGGAACTCTCAATACCCTCAGGCCACGACCAGTAGCCCGGTGGCGTACATAATGGCCAGCCCCATCAGAAATCCGACCACGTTGTAACTGCTGGCCCAGCTTCCGCCGCTTTCTCGATCCAGAATCAGCCTTCCGACCTCATAGATCACCTGGAAAATCGCACCCGCTCCAACAGCAAAAAAGAAGGTCGTCCAGACGGGATTGTAGGTGAAACCACCAATCCAGGCACCGATCACTGTGGGAAGACCCGCAATACTCCCCAGCAGCACAAGGCGGCGGACGCGCGGCCGGTCGCGTGCAATGGGAGCGACGATTCCAAGACCCTCGGTCACGTTGTGCAAAGTGAAGCCGACGACCAGAAAGGCTCCCAGGGCAATCTCTCCGATGGCGTAGGCCGAGCCGATTGCAAGTCCCTCACCCAGGTTGTGCAAACCGATCCCAACGGCGATCAGCAGAGCCGTCCAGTATCTGCCCACGGGCGTAGTCTTGTCGGCACGAGCCGGACGGCGCTGAGAGAGGTAGCTGATACACAGAATCGGCAGAGCGACACCGCACACAATCAAGGCCACTCCTTGGTAGGCGCTGGCAACCTTGGCGGCGTTCTCCAGGGCTTCCTCCAGCGTGTCAACCGCCAGAAAAGCCAGCAGTCCGAGCGTCATACTCAGAAAGAAATTCAGCCAGCCCCGGTGTAATTCCCTCAAGAACGGATAGAAGAGCAGGCCGAGCAAAACCGGAATCAGTCCCGCGTAAACACCCAGCAGAGTAAAGGTTGACAGGTAGGTGAAATCGATCTGCGGAGAGGTCGTGGCCACAGCGATTTCGTGACTGAAGGTCAGTCCGGTCGAGGTGAGCAGCGTGACTTCGTGCGCTTCGCCTTCCACCCAGGGATAGGGAATTGTGATTTTGCGCCGGCCCAGCCGCGGGATCGTCTTCTCGGCCGGCTCCATGGAGAACTGCCAGATGGCCTCATCCACCAGAACCTGGGCAACGGTCACTGAACTCGGTCCCCCGTTCGTCACTTCGAGGACGATGCGGTGAGGTTGTGGCAGAACCGCCCGGTCAATGGTCAACTGCTCTACCGGAGGAAAGGAGGCGCGAAAGACTCCCAGGGGTCCATACCGGACAAAGCCTACTAACAGGAGTCCCAGTAGAACGAGCGGAAGAAGTCCCCAGAACCAGCGTCTCATTTCAGGCCTTGACGTCAAAGAAGCCCATCCAGCCCAGCTCGGCAAACTCGCTCTGATGAGCGTGGAACATGAACTTGCCGGAGTGGCGGAAGCGAAGTTCGAGAATATGGCGCTCACCCTGGCACATCATGATCGTATCCGTGAAGTCGTCCGGAAGAAGCTTCGTTCCGGTTCGGTAAACATGGAAGAAATGACCGTGAACGTGCAGCGAGTTCACCAGATCAAATTCCAGAAAGTTGACCAGGTAGATCCTCACCAGCTCACCGACCTTCGCCTCGATTGGATACTGCTGGTGGTGAAAGGCTACGGTGTTGACGGCATAGATTTCATTCTCGCTGTCGAAGTTGGTGTCGAAGCCGTTCATCACCATGACCATTTCCCGGGCCTGGGGCCGCGGTTCTTTTGGATCAATGATGAAGGTTCCATACAGTCCTTTGTGAATGTGACGCTTCAGGGGGACGGTATGGCAGTGGTACACATGCAGACCCATGGGTGAGGCCTCAAACTCATAAAGGAATTCTTCTCCCGGATAAACCACCTCGAAAACGCCGTCCATCCTGGCTTCATGAAAGCCGTGAAAATGGATGGTGTGCGGGTGACTGCCCCCGTTCTTGAAATGAACCCGAAGCCGGTCTCCCTCTGTGCAGCGAAGAGTCGGGCCCGGCACTTGTCCGTTGTAGGTCCAGGCCGGGAAATAGACTCCGGGCGCCACCTCGATCTCCTTGTCGACGGCCACGATCTCCCACTCCCGCAGTGTCCTTCCATCGGACAGCTCGCTGCTACGGCCGTAATCGAAATGATAGAGAAATTCGGAGGGGTTGAAGGCGGAGAGATCCACCTCGCCCGTGGCGGAAAGCAGATGAGGGTGGTTGTGCGACACATCGGCAGTATCGCCTCCACTGCTCAAACCCCTCACCAGCGTCTGACTCCCGGCGCTTCCGGCCAGGACCGCTCCTCCGCCCAGGATGGCTCGTCGCCTGTTCAGCTTCTTCATTTTCCCGTCTCCAAAAGGAAATATTTAGTCTTGGCTAAAGTTTCTGCCTGGAGTCTCCTCAAGTCAAGCCACCCGTGACCTTTTCCAGCGGGGGGACTCTCTTTTCTTGACCAGCCTCGACGATCCTGGAATCCTAGTACCCATTTCCAAGGGAGTACTAGGACATGCTTCACTGTCCCGGGTGCGGCGCCGAGTATGTAGCAGGTGTAGAGACCTGTCGCGGCGGCCTGGTTTAGTACTCCCTACGACTCCGGGGACAGACTATCCCGAAATTCAGGAATTCCTTTAGACATAGGTCAACTGGAAGATCTAGAATAAGCCTCCCTGCAAGGAGAGGCCTTGAAACTGACTGAACTCGATACCCCTGCTCTGGTCGTCGACCTCGATGTAATGGAAGACAATCTGCGCCGTATGGCCGATTACTGCCATCAGCATCAGCTTACACTGCGCCCCCACATCAAGACTCACAAGAGCCCCTTGCTGGCGCGCCGCCAGATCGACCTGGGCTGTGGGGGGATTACCGTTGCCAAGGTCGGAGAGGCGGAAGTCATGAGCGAGGCCGGCCTGAACGATCTCCTTCTTGCCTATCCCGTTATCGGGCCGCACAAGGCCTGCCGCCTCGGTGAGGTACTGGAAAAGGCGAAAGTGGCAGTTGCACTGGACAGTAACGAGGCCGCTAACTGGGTGGCCAGGGCAGCGGAGAGCCGCTCGATCGATGTCCTGGTAGAGATCGACTTCGGAATGCGAAGATGCGGACTGTCCCCCGGTCACGAACCGATTCGGCTCGCCCGGGCCATCGAAGCGAAGCCCGGGCTCCGTTTTAAAGGAATCATGCTCTACTCTGGACACGTTCATCCTCATAGGGAGGGAACCACTCGACGACTGGAACGGCTGGCCGACGAGTTGGCCCGCCAGTTGGAACTCTTTCGAAGAGAGGGATTGCAGGTGGAGGTGGTGTCGGGGGGAAGCACGCCTTCCGCCTACTACTCCCACCTGGTGGAGAGCCTGACTGAGATCCGGCCGGGCACCTACATTTTCAATGACCGAAACACCGTTGAGTGGGGTGCCTGCGCACAGGATCAGTGTGCCGCTTTCCTATGGACCACGGTGGTCAGTACGGCCGTACCGGGCCAGGCCATCATTGACGGAGGCTCCAAGACTTTTTCAGGAGATGGCCTTGCCCCTGGAACTGCTACAGGATACGGCATTGTCACCCAGTTCCCTGGAATCGAATTCTCTCGAATGAACGAGGAGCACGGGTACCTCCAGTTGCCCGAGGGGCTCGAGTTGGAAGTGGAACAACAGTTGCGAGTCATTCCCAATCACATTTGTGCCGCTACCAACCTGCACGACCGCGTCTGGGGGATCCGGCGGGACGAGGTCGTCGAGGAGTGGGAGGTGGCGGCGCGAGGACGGATCCGCTAAGCGGTTCACGCACCGTTGATCGCTTCATCGATCATGGCGACCAGGTTGTCCAGTGGCGCCTTGCCTCTCCTTTTGACCATCGGTAATGCCCCGAAGGTGCAGTTTGATCCAAGCCTGCCCGAGCCGTCGTGTCAGGGAAGTCTGATTCGCTTCAGCGACCGAAAGCGATTCTCGAAGAATCGTGTCCTGCTTGCTCATCCCTCCAGCCAGACTGAGAGAAAGCAGTTCGCACAACTCACAGACACTTCAGCTTGCTCAGGGTTTAGTCACGACTTGTTGTAACGGCAGAGCATCGACGAAAGGCCGATAACTGTGGATTCTCTAACTGGGTTCGGTACTTTGAATTACGTGGTTCTGTTTACCTATCTGTCCGTGATGGTTGGCGTCGGAGCCTTGTTCTCCGGCAAGCAGAAGACGACAGAAGAGTACTTCCTGGCAGGCCGCAGGATGCCATGGCTGGTCGTTGGCATGAGTATGTTTGCCTCCATCACGAGCGCCATTTCCTACATGGGAATTCCAGGGACGGCGTACAGAGAAAATATCTCGCTCCTCATGATGGCGTTTCTCGCTCCGATTGTCGCTCCGATTCTGATCTTCGTCTTCTATCCCTTCTATCGTGTCTTGAACGTAACGACCTCATATGAGTATGTACTGCAGCGCTACGGACAACCGGCCCGCCTGACGGTCTCTGGGCTTTTCGTACTGGCCCGGCTAGGATGGCTTGGCGCAGTTATCTATGCGCCGTCGCTGGCGCTTTCCATCGTCACCGGGATGCCGCTCTGGTTGGCGATCCTCCTGATGGGAATTCTCGCCACTACCTACACTGCATTGGGAGGGCTTTCGGCTGTGTTGTGGACTGATCTTGCGCAGTTTCTGATCCTGGTTGGGGGAGCTCTGGGGGTGGCCCTCAGCCTGACCGCTTCCGTCCCTGGGGGCCTGGCCTCTATATGGCAGATCGCTCAAACGGCTGATCACGTGCGCGTCATTGACTGGCAATTGAGCCTCACGGAGATGACCGGCATCGCTGTGGTCATATCCTATTTCTTCCAACTTATGCACGATTACGGCACCGACCAGGTCACCGTGCAACGACTCCTTTCGGTCAAGACGTTTCGCGGCATGGCCAAGGCCACCATTTTTAACGCCATGGCCGAGCTGTTCATCGTCAGCTTGCTGCTCTACGTGGGCCTTGGGCTGTTCGCCTACTTCCAAACTTTCCCTTCCGAGCTGGCGGCAGGAATCACCGGCGATCGGGTCCTTCCTTACTACATCATGCACGCGCTTCCGCAGGGCGTTTCCGGTCTGTTGATCACGGGAATCTTTGCGGCCGCGATGTCCAGCGTGGATTCAGGGATCAATTCCGTGGCGACCGTTTCCATCAACGACTTCGTTCGACCGCTACGCAGCAGGCCGCGCAGCGAGCAGCATGATGTCAAACTCGCCCGGTTTCTGACCCTGCTCCTCGGAAGCTTTGCGACCGTCGTCGCGTTATCTACGTCTCAGGGGTGGGACAGATTCTCAAGGCTTCGTCTGCGTTTCTGGGTTTGTTTGGCGGGCCCATCCTGGCCTTGTTTTTATTGGGTATGCTTACCAGGCGTGTCAACTTTCGCGGTTGGCTCATCGGCTTGGTGGTCGCCGTCCCCACGACGTTTTGGCTTCAGCGAGGCACTGACCTGCACTTCGTCTATTACTTCCCAGTCTGTTTTGGACTCTGTGCGGGGGTCGGCTACGTCGCCAGTCTGTTCCTAGGTACTACGCGTGGCGGACCCCTCGGACGACCCGAACTCACGGTTTGGGGCCGGCCGCGGCTGTCTCAGGCGTAGTTGGCCCGCGACGGATCGCCTCGAGAGTCACAAGGCGGGTTGTTTTCGTATGGGATGCCCTCTGTCGAACAGGCGAGTGAGAGCCATACGAGATGATGTGGAGGATGCCGGACTTGACGTGTGATGGCCAGCCCTTGGGAAGCGGGATTCTTGGAGGCTTCTGAGTACGCATCGTGCTCCTTTGGTGTCTCCTGACAAATTCAGTAGAGGAACACGATAACATTCAAATTATCAACAACTTGATCCCGGTCGAGTTCACCATAAAGATCGCTGGACCGCTACAGGGGCAAAAACGCACCCTATCCGCATCCTGGCCCCAAGACGCCATTCAGGAGCTGATCCCATCGCGATTCCTAAAGTGCTGAGGATAATGAGATAAAGGATGGTGGGCCTAGATGGATTTGAACCATCGACCTCACGCTTATCAGGCGTGCGCTCTAACCGAGCTGAGCTATAGGCCCAACCAGAGATGGCCCGTCCCGGACCTGAGTAGCAACACGGCACGGATCCGAAACGGGAGTATTGATTCTAGCCGACGCAGCAAAGCGCTGACAACTCTCCAGTTCCACCCTCCAGGCTTCAGCCGGCGAATGCAGGCCGGGGCGCTGACGACCGGAAGAGGGAGATCCACTCCTTGGAATTTGGAATCTGGAATTGATGGTCTAAGATAGGTCTCCACAATATTGGGTCGTTCCAACCGGAGTTCCTGGACCGTGACGCAGAGACCGACTGACATGACCATCGATGAACAGATTGCCTACCTGGGCAAAGGTGCCGCTGAGATCATCACCGAGCCCGAGTTGAGGGAAAAACTGAAGAAATCGGAGCAGACCGGCAGGCCCTTGACTATCAAGGTCGGATTCGATCCGACAGCTCCTGATCTGCATCTCGGGCACACGGTCCTGCTCCGGAAAATGAAGCACTTCCAGGACCTGGGACATCGGGTCGTCTTTTTGATTGGTGATTTCACGGGCCTGATCGGCGATCCGACCGGTCGAAGCAGAACTCGGCCCGCCCTGACCCCCGAGCAGATTGAGGAGAATGCCGAGACCTATAAGAATCAGGTGTTCAAGCTCCTGGATCCCGACCAGACGGTAGTTGATTTCAACAGCCGCTGGTTGGGAAAGCTCAGTTCACAGGAGTGGATTCATCTTTCTGCAAAGTACACGGTTGCCCGGATGCTTGAGCGAGACGACTTCAGTCAGAGAATGGCCAGCCAGCGACCCATTTTCATCCATGAACTTCTCTACTCGCTGGCCCAGGCCTACGACAGCGTGTTCTTGAAAGCCGACTTCGAACTGGGAGGCACCGATCAGAAATTCAACCTCCTGGTGGGCCGGGACATTCAGAGGGAGTTCGGGCTCGAAGCACAGGTTTTACTCATGACCCCCATCCTGGAGGGGCTGGACGGCATCGAGAAGATGAGCAAGTCTCTGGACAATTACGTGGGGATCACCGAAGCCCCGGGGGAGATGTACGGAAAGATCATGTCGATCAGCGACGACCTGATGTGGCGCTACTATGAATTGCTGACCGATCAATCTGTGGCCGAGATCCAGAGTCTGAGGTCCAGGCTCGAGAAGGGCGAGATGCATCCTATGGAAGCCAAGCATCAGCTGGCTTCCCGCATCGTCGCTGACTTGCATTCCGCAGAGGCTGCCAGTGAGGCACGCAGCCACTTCTCCCGGGTATTCCAGGAGCGAAGAGACCCCGAAGACATGCCGGAGTTCCAGCTTGCTTCCGCAGAGGCTCCTCACAAATTGGTGGACCTGCTCCTCTTGGCCTCGCTGGCCCCCTCGAAGTCGCAGGCGCGCAGATTAATCGAGCAGGGCGGAGTGGCCATCAACGGAAACCGGATTGGAGAAGTCGGTTCGACCCTGGCACCGTCCGACGGCGGGAGCTTCGTCATCAAGGTTGGGAAGCGGCGGTTTGCCCGCTTTCTTTACGAGGACTAAGCTTCCCACTCTTCATCCGTGATTACGAACGAGAGGACTAACGCTCGATCAGCTCCTTGGAGAGACGCTCCTCGAGATGCGGTTCAGGGCCGCTGTGATAGCTCCCTCCCGGGGCTGCGCCGGAGGCCGCTTCCACGATCGCGGCACCGAATACGGCCAGCAAAAAAGCCGCTGTCAAACCGAGCGCCGTCCTGGTCATAGTGCCCCTGGGAATCGGCACCTCAGGCCGCATCGCCAGAGCACCAATCTTTACATCCGGTTCACGCTCCGATCTGGCCAGCCGGACGCTTTCGAATTGCTTGGATATCAATTCAAAAGTTGAAGACGCCGTATTCTTCTCCAGAGCCAGAGACTCCAGCTGCAGAGTCTTTTCTCTCGAGAAAGCACCCAATCGGTTTTCTCTTAGAGCCTGCAGGTCCGCAAGCTCCCGGTCTCGGGTCGCCTTCAGTCTGGAGAGCTCCAGTGCCCGCTGGCGCCCGAGGTTGAACTGACCGAGGTCTCGAGTCGCCTTCAGTCTGGAGAGCTCCAGTGCCCGCTGGCGCTCGAGGTTGAACTGAAGGAGTTCGATCCTGGTAACCTCACTGCTGAGCTCCTCAATCTCCAACCTCGCCCGCTCGATCTCGGCAGTCAAATCTTTCTGCTTCGGCTTGAGTGTTTCCACCTTGACCTGGGCATCTATCAAACTCCGCATGATCCCTTCGTGGATCGAGTTGGGGACCTCTTCACGCAGGGCAAGATCTTTCAACTCTTCGGGCAGCCTGCCTGCCGAATTCTCTCCAATTCGGTTCCAGAGAGCGCTGTCTGTTATCGCCTTGGAGACGACCAGGTAGCGCGGTTCGCTCTTGATCTGTCTTCCCAGTTCGGCCAGGACATCGTGGGCACCCTTCAGACTCAGCCGGCTACTCTCCAGTTCCGACTCGAGGCTGTTGAGACGACTTTCTTGGCGCGCCAGTTTCGCCTCCGTCAGTTCCGGCTTGTGGGTATCTGCAAAGGTCAGCACCAGTTCCCTGGTCTCTCGCTCGTGCTTGTCGACAAGATCCTGGGTCTCTTTCTTGAAGTCGTGGATCCTTCTGTTCCAGCTGTTCTGCAGTTCGAGCAAGGTGTCGGCATATTAATCTTGCCTGCCCTTGAGCGCAATTGCTGTATCCTCGAGCATTTTCTTGCTGATCGGGTATTGAGATTCGATGAGCTCCATTGACCCGGCTCGTCCCTGAGTGGCAACCTCCAGGCTTTCCTGAGCGAAGACTTGCGCAAAAGTGTTGGCCACTTTTGCCGCGATCTCCGGCTGCCGTGCATTGGTTAGAATCTCAATCATCGGAAGTTGCGGGTTGACTACCCGGAATCCTTCAAGGGTGGGGATCGTGGTCGTCAGCATGCCCCGGACTTCTGCAACACTGGTTCCCTCCGGGATGTCGCCTGCGTTTACCAACCTCTCTCTAGTCTTGGCGGCTGTGTAGTCCGAATTCAACAGTGCCTCGTACGCGGACACCGACAGAGGGGCAGGTTTCAGCTCACTGGAGAATTGTGGAGGCTGAACAAGCAGGATGGCTTTCGCTTCGTAGAGGGTCGGGCCGAGCGCGGCGCTCACATATCCCAGGATGCCTCCTAACAGAGTAATGGCTGCAATCAGCCAGCGGCGCCTCCACATCCCGGCAATCAGATCGGCGATCAGGATTCCCTTATTGGAATCCGTTGCCGATGCCAGAATGTATACTCGCTGCTCCTCCAACTGGCGGAGCTCGGAGGGCGTACGCTCACCCACAACCGGGTAGTGTAGCACAGGGCCCGGAACACCAATTCGACCGGTTCTTCCCCAGCTTTTCCCCTCAAAGGCAACCCATTTTCGTGAACCGGCACAGCTGGGAAGACAGCGGTTTTGCTCCCCTCGTGTAAGATCATCTCGATGCAGCGGATGAAAGCCTGGGGGTACCGTCCCGATGAGCTGGGTGACGCACCTCTGATTCGGCAGGCCGCGTTCGCGCCATTCGAGTCACAGGAACAGGAGAACTTGGCATGACCCGAGGAGTTAGCTTCAGGAAATGGGCGGAAGAAGAAATCCAGAAAATCCACCAGGCGGGTCTCTTCAAGAACGAAAGAGTGATCCTCTCGCCCCAGGGATCCGACGTCCAGACCAGCGAAGGGGCTGCTCTCAACTTCTGTGCTAACAACTACCTGGGATTGGGGAACCACCCGGAGATCCTGGCAGCAGCACGGGAAGGTCTCGACACACGCGGCTACGGGATGGCTTCGGTTCGCTTCATCTGCGGCACACAGGATCTTCACAAGCAACTGGAGAAGAAGATCTCCGAATTTCTGGGGACCGACGAAACCATTCTCTATTCTTCCTGCTTCGATGCCAACGGAGGTCTGTTCGAGACCATCCTGGGAGGCGACGACTGCGTCATCAGTGACGAACTCAATCACGCTAGTATCATCGACGGGATCCGGCTCAGCAAGGCCCAGAGGAAGATCTACCGCCACGCGGACATGGTTCACCTGGAAGAACAACTCCGGGCGAGCCGGGACTGCCGGTTTCGTCTCATCGCCTCGGACGGTGTTTTCAGCATGCAAGGGGACCTGGCTCCTCTTCCCGAGATGGTCCACCTGGCCGAAGAGCACGATGCCCTGGTCATGATCGACGAATGCCATGCCACGGGGTTCATGGGGCCTTCTGGCCGCGGGACGCCCGAACACTTCGATCTTCATGGCCGCATCGACATGATCACCGGGACTCTGGGGAAGGCGCTGGGAGGGGCAGCGGGTGGCTTCACCTCGGGCCGACAGGAGATCATCGACCTGCTGCGCCAGCGCAGCCGTCCCTATCTCTTTTCCAATACCATCGCGCCTTCCCTGGCTGCCGGATCGATCAAGGCCCTCGAGTTACTGGAAAAGGACTCCTCACTGCTCCGTAGGCTGCAAAACAACACCCGCTATTTCCGCTCCCGAATGACGGCGGAAGGCTTCCAGATCACGGCCGGAATCCACCCGATCGTGCCCATCCTGATTGGTGACGAAAAAATGACGGTGGAAATGGCCAGCGACCTGAACCGGCGCGGAATCTTCGTAGTCGGGTTCAGCTTTCCGGTGGTTCCAAGAGGGCAGGCGCGAATCCGGGCTCAGGTGTCCGCCGCTCACTCCAGAGAGCAGCTTGACTTTGCCGTTGAACAGTTTCAGGAATCGGCCCAGGGCCTGGGTCTGATATAGAGGCGGAGTTTCGAGTTTCGGGGTCCGGTGCTGTTGCGACACAGATCAGTTGTTCTGTCTCCGACTGCGGCTGGAGCCGGCGGCTGGATCGGGGGCGAGATTTGGATTAACATTTGAGGAGATGTCAGGCCCCAAACTGGGTTTCGTTTCAACCAGCGGACGCACTGTAGCCAGTGTTCCGCGGCCACAGAGAAGAGGAGAGTAAGACCATGTCATTGAGAATCAACTCTGAAGCGCCGGATTTCACGGCGGAAACAACACAGGGGACACTACACTTTCATGAGTGGATCGGGGACGGCTGGGCAATCCTGTTTTCACACCCGAAGGACTTCACTCCTGTTTGCACGACAGAACTGGGCTACATGGCCGGCTTGCAGCCTGAGTTCGAGAAACGCAATTGCAAGATTCTGGGGCTGAGTGTCGATACTGTCGCTGACCATCAGGGCTGGAAGAATGATATTCAGGAGACCCAGGGTCACGCCGTCGAGTATCCCATGATCGGCGACCCCGAGCTGAAGGTGGCGAAGCTCTACGATATGCTGCCGGAGGGCGCAGGTGAGACCTGTGCAGGCCGTACGGCGATGGACAATGCCACCGTCCGGTCGGTGTTTCTGATTGGTCCGGACAAGAAGATCAAGATGATGTTGACCTATCCGATGACCACCGGTCGCAATTTTGATGAGGTGCTGCGCGCCCTGGATTCCATGCAGCTAACGGCCAAGCACCAGGTGGCGACACCTGCGAACTGGCAACAGGGTGGCGATGTGATCATCGTGCCTTCCGTTTCCGAGGAACAGGCGCGGGAACGGTACCCTGAGGGCTGGGAGTCCCCGCGACCTTATCTCCGGATCGTCAAGCAACCAGAAGATTAGAGTTGATCAGCACAACTCGGGGAGGCGAATTCAGCCTCCCCGCTTGCCCCACGGGTAATTCTCCTCCCGGACAGCGAAGCCCACGAAGGCAAGCGCCAGCAGTCCTGCCAGTGCGTTGACTACCACATCCTTCGTATCAAAGTGACGATCGGGGAGCAATCCTTGCAGAAACTCGTCTCCGACGCCGATGAGGCTCACCAACAGGAAGGTCCAGAGGTAGAGGTTCCGGTCGCGGACCCGGAAGCGAAGGGCTTCCAATCCAAGGATCGCCAGTGGACAGTATCGGAAAAAGTGGATCCGGTTAGCGGGAATATTCTCCAGGGACATGGTGTAGTAGGTCAGAAGACCGATGATACCTAAGGCGGCGTAGGTCGACGGAGTCCTGGGCAGGCGCAGCCACACAAAAACGAGCAGAACCACAGCGATCAGACCCACGATGGCATAAATCCCCTGGCTGACCGTCGACTTGCCCAGCCAATCGAAAGTGGCGCGGTAAAGGTCATTCGTCAGCGTCAGGGTGGCATAGAGAAGGGTGGTGTAGACGACCAGCGCGATCCAGGCGGTTCTCTCGCTTCCGAAAATGCCTCGCTGAAAAAGCGGACTGTCCTGGCGGTCCGGTGCCATCGGCCAATTCTAACGCCTCCCCGTCCAGCGTTTGGAACTTTCCACATCTCTCGGCTAGAATCAGTACCCTTCCGACTGGTGGGCCGCTAGCTCAACTGGCAGAGCAACTGACTCTTAATCAGTAGGTTCAGGGTTCGAGTCCCTGGCGGCTCACCATTTATTTTAAATGACTTAGAGGAAATATGAATCCTCATTTCTCGACCTCACTGACATCTGCTGACGTTTTACTGACGTTTTGAGGCTTTTCAGCCACATGATCCAGGACATCCACCCCCCGGCTTCCACTCCCCGCTTCTTCGATCCAGTGGGCGTAGACATTCATCGTCGTGCTTAACTGAGCGTGTCCCAGCTGCTTAGCGACGTAAAGTGGCGAAACTCTGGCCATGAGCAGCTGAGAAGCGAAGGTGTGCCGCAGCGTGTGCCAGTGCCGGTAGCGCAGCTGAGCCGCTGCCAGGACGCGCCTCCAAACCCCTCTCATCAGGTTGCTATGGTCAATGGGTCGGCCTTTCTCAGAGAGGAATACCCACTCGGGAATCTCTGGCTTTCCCAGCGACAGGTATTGGGCCTTCCGTCTTGACCGCAGCCTTTGTAACGCCTGAGACAACTCAGGGCTCATATCGACCTGACGAATGCTGGAACGCGTCTTGGGAGTCGTCAGGGAGCGGTTGGCTGGCCAGTTGCGTCTCACATGGATCACCCGTCTTCGAAAGTCGATGTCCTCCCACTTGAGTGCTCGTTGTTCCCCGAATCGGAGTCCCGTTCGGACGGCGCACAACACCCACTCGGAATACTCAGGCCAGCGTCCGCCGATCTTTTCAAGGATGTCAGAGATTTCAGATCGGGTAAACGGATCGGGCTGTTCCCGGCCTTCCGAACGAGTCCCGAAGAATTTGCCGAGCGAGGTGACTGGATTGGCCGGGATCAAGCCTTCGCGGACGGCCTCCTTCAGGACGACTCGCAAGGCGGCTATCATCAGACGAACACTGTGACGGCTTCTCTGCTTGGCCTTCTCCAAACAGAAATTCTTGAGAAGTGCGTAGTCAATATCCTCCAGGTGGAGCCGACCGAAGAACGGAATCAGGTGTGTTCTCAGAGACCATGCGTAGTTCTCGATAGTCGAGGGCTTTAGGTTGCTGGCCTGAATCTCCTTCAGCCATTTGTCGGCGTACTTCTGGAAGGTCCAGGCGTCTGACTTCGGTTCCCGGCCCAACAATCGCAGTCCCTCTTCTCCGTGGATCTTCAGATAAGCGGTCAGGTGGTCGGCAAAGGCTCGGGCCGCAGCTTCGTTCTGGAATTTCTTGACCTTCCTCCTGCCCTTCATATGAACGACGACGTACCAGCCGTCTTTCCATCGCCGGACCTTCACGCCCACCCTTCCAAAATCTCCTTGCCGAAAGCCACGACCTC
The DNA here is from genome assembly GCA_965248635.1 of Acidobacteriota bacterium. Lineage (GTDB taxonomy): Bacteria > Acidobacteriota > UBA6911 > RPQK01 > CBDAPI01 > CBDAPI01. The sequence goes on from OZ252114.1 coordinate 5,166,856, forward strand.
ATCTGGGATGAGCCGGTTCTGCCTCTCTCTCGCCTCGGCAAACTCATCAAACCAGCTGGTGTGAACCAGGATCTTCCCTCTTGCCTTGGCCCGGAAGTGACGCAACTTTCCCAGTTGGATCAGCTCCCGAAGGGAGCCTTTCGATAGGCCACTGTACTCGCTCAAATCGGGACCACGGCGGCTCTTGAGCGGAAGATATCGATGCGTCACCTTTTCTCAACCTCCATCATCGCCCGTCCGATCTTCTCCACCACTTCCCATGCCCTCCAGTCATCCAACGGAGTTTCCTTCGGGGGAACACTGGTTCTACTTGCGTACTTGCCCATAGCCTCGCTCATGGAGTACCGACTCCCCTGCCAGCAGCTCCAACAGCTTCTCCTTTTGTCTCTTAATTGCGGCAGCCCTGGGAGCATCATTCGCAGCAGCACCTGCAGCAGCCCTGGCAGCATCCCTGGCAGCATCCCTGGCAGCAGCCCTGGCAGCATCCCTGGCAGCATCACCTGTAGCATCCCAGGCAGCAGCACTGACAGCAGCATTGGCAGCAGCACCTGTAGCAGCAGCCCAGGCAGCAGCATCTGTAGCAGCATCCCTGGCAGCATCCCTGGCAGCCACCCACTGCTCATTCGGCACTTCTTCACCTTGTATGACCCTGGTGTGCAAATCGGCGACGGATAAAATAGCCTCCTTCACCCTTTCCGCTCCTACTTCTTGGGCATGCTGGACAATCCCATCCTCCGGATCTACCAGCAGCCAATGGAGAAACCGATTCAAGACTGGCTTCAGGTCCGCACCCACCGGGATCGATTCCAGGAAATCTACGGGGAAGTCCTTTACTTCTTCATTCGGTAGCTTTTCAAAAAGCCAATCCTGCAAATGGGCGATCTGTATCGGGATTCCCAACTCCTTCTCATATGCTCGATGATTTTCACCGTGGATCGTGCAACCCACCGCGCAGCCCTTGCCATTGTCCCAATACTGCCCCTTGACAATCTCGTCCGCTTCCCGGTGAGCCTTCACCCGAGCCAGGTACTTCTCCTTCACCGCTGGATCGCCATGGAATGCTCTCATTTCAAATACCTCCTTCTCGTTAACAGCTCTAGACATTTTTGTTCAGCAGCTCCAACAGCTTCTCCTTTTGTCTCTTAATCGCAGCAGCCCTGGCAGCATCCCTGGCAGCACCCCTGGCAGCATCCCTGGCAGCCCAGGCAGCACCCCTGGCAGCAGACCACTGCTCATTCGTCACTTCCTGACCTTTCATTACCCGGCTGTACAAATCGGCGACGGATAAGATAGCCTCCTTCACCTGTTCCTCTTTCTCGTCTTGGGCGTACTGGATTACCCCATCTTCCGGGTCCACCAGCAGCCAATGGAGAAACCGAGGCAAGACTGGTTTCAGGTCCGCACCTACCGGAATCGATTCCAGGAAATCAACCGGGAAGTCCTTCGCCTCTTTGTTGGGGAGCTCTTCAAAAATCATATCCTGCAAGTAGGCGAGCTGGATGGGGATCCCCAACTTCGTCTCATATGCTTCATGGTTTGAACCGTGGATGGTGCAGCCCACCGCACAGCTTCCTCTGTCCCAATAGTGCCCCTGTACAATCTGGTCCGCTTTCCGGTGAGCCTTGACCCGGGCCAGGTACTTTTCCTTCACCTTTGGATCTCCGTGGAATGCTTTCATTTCAATAGTTCCTCCATCATGGCCCTTCCAATCCTTTCCACCACTTGCGGCACCACGGCATTGCCTAAGGCTCGAAGTCGAGCCACCCTTCCGGAAACCCCATGAGCCAGCAGACGAACTCCGGGTTTAACGCGCCTGTATTTTCCGTCTGCGCACTCGACCCATTCATGACCTGACCAGAAAGATCGCAGTGCTCGGCTGTTCCATAATCTACCCCGACTCTTGGTGTCGCCCAGGTCGCTAACATCTTCACCACTAAGGGGAGGCTGGACCGGCTCCCCCCCTCTCGATTCCACTCCATTTCCGTCGAGGACATTGTCCGCCGGTCCTGGTTGTCGTCGCTGACCTTCGGCGTGGGCCAGCTGGCCAGTGCCTTTGTCTTGCGGCTGCTGTCCGTGTTCCCCGCTGCGTTGTAGCCTTTCTGCGCTGGTGTGCCCGCCATTGGCGTGGGCCACGATCCAGACCCGTTGCCGGATGTGGGGGGCATCGACCGCACAAGCCGGAATCTCAAACGTCCCTGTGGAGTAGACGAAGCCTTCCAGGTCAGCCAATATTCGGTCGAGACCCATCGAGACGATTCCAGGAGGATTCTCGAAAAGGCACCAAGTGGGCCGGACGACTTCAACAAGGCGCAAAGCCTCGTCCCAGAGCCAGCGGTCATCGTCCTGGCCCTGTCGCTTCCCGGCCAGACTGACGGGCTGGCAGGGCGGTCCTCCGCAAATAAGCTCGACTGCTCCGAATTCATCTCCTTGGACCTCCTTCACGTCCACTATCAAGGGCACCTGGGGCCAGTGTTTCCTGAGAACCTTCTGGCAAAACGGGTCGATCTCGACGTGACCTACACAGGTCATGCCAGCCCGCTCCAGCCCCAGGCTGAACCCTCCGATGCCAGCGAATAGATCTATGAATTTCATTCATGTCCCCACCAGACGTTCACCCTTCTTGTCCATCGCTGGCCTGAACCGGCTGGGGAAAGTTCAGAACCTGCTGGCGTTCTTCGTCCGTCATGAGGTGTTCGGAGACGATCTCCCCGGTGTCCTTGCGAACGGTGCTCACTTTCAGATGCTCCTCGTACCGGATCTCCTCACACTCCACCTCCCGATTTTCCTGCTTGGTGTTGATGGCATGGGAAACCCGTTGAATCTTTCCCTTCTTGACCTCGATTTCCTTTGCGAATTCCTTGGACGCTGCCCGTTTCAGGGACTCCAGATCGGTAAGTTCACTCTCCAATTCGGCCAGTTCCTGACCCTTGATAATCATCTCCTCGTCGGTGAGTTTGACCGGTAGTCTTCTCACTTGCATTTTGGTCCTCCTTTATGCAGTCATTCTCCGTTCATAGATCGCCTTCAGGCGCTTCTCTGTCCGGTCGCTGATACAACTCCATCGGCCCATCTCATCCCGTACCCGGTTCAAGAGTGCCCGCTCGGAAACCGTCAAGCACGCATCTAGTTTCAACTCACTGGCCATCTGGCGGATGATCTTCGCATCCGATTTCATGGCTCTTGCCTGCTCTTCAGCCACGGCATCACCCGACCCTGGATAAAGGCCAGAAATCCGGGGTCAACGCTGGCGATCCGTTGCCGCTGTTGTTTGCTCACGGTCTGGCCCGTGATCTCCCTGTGCCACTTTCCACCAAAACGCCTCCGATTTGCCCAGGATGTCCGCCAGCGCCTTCCAGGAACCCCAGCGCCGATACAGCCCCCTGACGGCTTTGGCCGTCGAACGGGTATCTTGGGTTGCCCTGCGACGCCCGGATTCGATGCCGGGCATCTTACCTAGGTAAGATTGGGTGCTCATGGCTGGCAGCTATCCTTAGAAGTCAAGAACCGGACGACTTCCTCAGGGAGTGGGAATGAGAAGGGGTCCAGGACGCATTCCAAGTCAAATAAGAAACTAAACAATCCCACTTCCACCGGCAGAACGAAAAGCCTCCGAGTGCGCAAGAGTCCATTTCCCAGCTTGGGACCAATTGGAAGAGAGAGGCTCGCCTTCCCTCTCCCGGCTTCGACCTCAGCCCCCTCCATTCCGGCTTCTTGGCATGCAAGTGCCACCGGGCAGTTGTCCATGTCTCGCGGCACCGCTCGCCGGATGTTGTTTCGTGACGGTGATTTTCATCGCAATTTCCACCTCTTTCAGAACGGAATGTCGTCGCTGGTGATCGCGACCGGAGCCGCCGGATCCGCCTCGGGCTGTGGAACCCCGGATGCCGAGGCCGCAGCGCGCAACAAGGACCCGAATCGGGCCTGCAGTTGGCCGACCTTTTCCTGGCTGGCTCCTTGCTGCGGCTCGTGGTTTTCCGGGTTCATCCAGCCCGCCTTAAAACGAGTCTGCCCGTTGTACTCATCAGCCTTGACCGAGATCTGCACGGTGCGCTCCGGCGGCGAGCCCAGAACGCTTTGAAGATCGCCGCTCCAACCCAGCGACCGGGTCAGTTGCTCGACGGCACCGGTGTTGATCTGACCGCTCTTTTTGACGACCCACCAGTCGCCGAAACATCGGTGCTCGTCATATTCTGACCAATCGGCCCAGTCGACACCGTCCCATTCTGAGAGCACGTGGAATTCGCACGAGACGGCTACCGCGCCGCTCTCGGTGTCCCGTATTTTCCAGCTCACAAGACGCGCCTTGAAGATGCCCTCGCGGTCCAGTGGCCTCATGACGCCCCTCCGAAGATCTTCCGCCACACCGTATCGTCGGTGGCATCGTTGAAAGGCAGCGGCGCTGCAATCCGACGCGATTTGGCGATATGGCTCGGCTGCTCGGACGGCCAGATCGTGCGCGTCCCGCCGCCTCTGCCCTTGCCGTCTTCCGACACGACGTCATAACCGAGGAACAGCACGTGGTCCGCCCATTGCACGACCCGGTTGCGGATCGACGCTTTACCGGACTTGGGCCGCTGCAGGTGCGGCTCGTAGCGAATCCAGTCGTCTCCGGTAGGGTTCGGCACGCCGTCGATGCAGTCGTGCGCGATCAAGATCACGTTGCGGCCCGCGCGCGCTTGCCGGTCCAAGTCCGACAACAGCAGCAGAAACGTTTCGTATACGTGTTGGTAGCCTTTGCCGAATCCGTAGCCTTCGATACTGCTGACCGCCGTTCCCTTGTCGTGCTTCACGGTTTCGAGCGTGTGAGCGTCGGCCAGTTCCTCGGCTTTAGTGGCCGAGTCGATAACCACCGTGCCGTGGCCATTGAGCGCATCTCCTTGAAGGCAGGTGCGCAAAGCTGACGGTCGAAAACCCTATTGTTTTCAATGCCTTTGGGTCGGATCCAGACCACGGATACGAAGCAGAGGTTCTAGTCGGCATCTGCAAAGCAGTTGTGCGTGCAAATGAGACCGGAAAGCTCTCCAAACAGCAAGAGCCCATGGCACGGCAGGCGCAGGCCATTGTCAACGCTTTGGCAGACGTCGGCATCATCGCACTGATCGATGAGGCTACTGGATACCAGACAGAGCGGGATCCAGAAGCCCTGCGGTTACTTGTCCAAGCCTATATTGAGACCGAAAAGCGCGAATGGGAGAAGGAGTTTCCCGACGATTACTACGTTACACTCAATCACATCTACGGCTCTGATCCATACGTGGAACGTGTTCGCGGCGGTATGGTAATTAACAAGCCGCAACACTTCGGAAACTTTACCAACAAGTACGTCTATAGGCCGCTAGAGAACGGAGAGGTTCTGAAGGAACTTCAGCGTTTAAACCCACAGATTAATGCAAAGGGAAGCCGAAAACAAAAGTTCCATCAGTTTTTGACCAAGGGATATGGTCTTGACAAACTCAGACAACAACGGCAAGAAGTTCTGACCATGCTGAAATTGGCCGACAGCATTGAGGAATTCAAACATCTATACGAGAAACGGTTCGGCCCACTTGATGACAGGTTAAAAATAATGCCGGACTTCTTCAAACCATCAACAGAACTTAAAGGGGACCTTTCCCCAGATGCTTTAGCTAGTGCAGTGGTTCAAGGGATGGGAGTCCGAAAGGCCAAGAAATCAATCCATTAAGTTTGTCTTGGCTACTATTGTATATAATTCCCAAAGAAAACAACCCCGTCAAAACCACCTGATAGTAGTAAGACAGGTGTGACCAATACCCGTGACACGGTAAGCCCTCCGCCACAACCGCCACCTCAAAAGCCTGCAACGGATAAAAAGTCCGGGAAATCCTGATCCTTCCGCTACAATCAAGCGGTATGACAAACAAAAAGCACCACGATTTGTTGTTTGGCGTGTGCCGTTCGATCCGCTATCACTCCAGGCGGCAAGCATTCTACGAGAGCATTGACCGGTGGACCAACTTGCTGTTGCTGCTGCTGGGATCGGGGGCGATCGCGCTGGCCCTCGAAAACCGCCCGGCTTGGATTCTCTCGGTAGGTTTTAGCGTCTCGGTCATTTCTGGCCTTAAGCTTGTTTACGCCTTTGGTTCCAAGGCTGGCAAACATGGCCAGTTCGTGAAAGACTTTACGCGGCTCGAAAAGCAGCTCCGCACCGAAACCTCTGAAGAGATAATTACCGCCGTCACACAAGAACGCCTTAACCTGGAAGCGTCCGAGCCTCCAGTCATGCGGGTGCTCGACGTTCTCTGCCACAATGAGTTGATACGGGCAATGGGGTACGACAACGAAGAGGAATGGGTTCGAGTGCCCTGGTGGCAACGCCTCACCGCCAATCTTTTCAACTACGGCGAGCACCGCTTAGAGAAAGGCGGCTAGAGGTTAAGTCCTCGGCGAAGTGAAGTGGTCGGCGAGGGAGTGGTGAGGACGTTCAGTGGCCGATAAGCCGATTAAATGCCGCCACTGTCAGGTCGATGCGCAGGTTCTCGTAGAAGACGACCAGCCGAAAAGGGTCATTTGTCCTCGCTGCGGGGTTTCCGAGGACTTTGATGTATTTGAACGATCCCTCACTGAGCAGGCGGAGGCATTCGCAGCAAAAGAACTGCAAAAGGCTCTCAACGGTATGTCCACGCTCGATGAAGGCGGGATGGTTGGCATGAGCGTCAGCTACCGCCCTGCAAAGATCGACCAACCCGCCGGGAAATTTGTCATCGAATTCGATTGACAGGTCTCTCAGATTTCTGCCGCCGGCAACTTTACGCGCGCCGTGCTTGATGTGGCTGAGGAAATGAGGAAGAGCCTTCTCAATCGCTGCGGCGACACCTAATGCCTCTTTCTCGACCATGGATCGATTATACCCCACCGAAGTGAAGTGGATGGCGAGGGAGTTGTAAGGGATGGCAATATTCGGTAGTGGTCTGCTAGAAGTAGACCACTACCCAAAATTCGGGAACCCGTGGGAGGGGATAGTATTGTCGATTGGCTTCAATAAGCACATTCGCATCGAGCAGATAGAGCAAAGGCTGATCCTTACGACGACCCGCCGACGTCAAGCAGCGCTTGGACTTGTTTGGGTTTAACGCCCAGGATCTTTGCTGCTTTGCAAGTCGTCAGAGCTCCGAGACCCATCATGCGCTGCGCAAGGTCAATCAAGGCCTTCCCGATGCGGTGCCTGTTTACGACATAAGGATTTATTTTTACCCTTTTTTCGCTTTGCTTCTGGCGCGCCTGATCCCAATAACCACTAAATCTAGAGAACAGGCTACGGAAGATGTCCGGCTCGATTACGCCGGCGCGGAAGGCTGTGTAGGCAACCAGGGTGTGGCTCACGTGGTGCGCGCCCGCAAACTTGCTAATCTTCTTTTCCGCTATGTTGACATCGGTCTCGCCATGAAGATCGAGGGCCTCCAACTCGGATACCGAAAGTAGAAATTCACCAGCGACTTCATTACAAAACCTCTCGGTTTCGGATTCCGCTCGGGCACCGCTGATGCCCGTCTGACCCAGAAGCAGGTGCACCAACTCGTGCAAAAGCGTGAACGACCATGCAGGTTTGGAGTCGAGGTTATTGATGACAACAAACGGGGCCACGTCATCTGCAATAGCAAAGCCGCGGAAAAGTTCCACCTCAATGTTAGTGTGGTAGCTGCCCAAATTGCTCTTGAGAAGCACGAAGATTCCGGCCGCTTCGGCACTGAAACGCAGTAGTTTAAAGGCGGTGTCTGGGTTGTTTTGAGCACGGTATTGTGACCGGTCGACACGGAGCAATGCTTGCAACAACTCAAGCAGGGATTCTTTCCCGTCTGTCATCGACCCGGCCCCGATGAAAGGAAGAGCTTCGGCCTCTTCCTCGTCCTCAAGAATGGCCCGGACCATGCTCTGGCGTGCTCGCACGTTTCGGAGTAGCGCGTCGAGGTTTGCAGCCTCGGCGGCAGAACATCCGCCGGGTAAAATACGGAAGTCTGCGCCACGGTTCGCTTCTTGTGGCGGCGCGAAGAGGTAGAACGTCAGAAGAGGGCGCCGGTAATACTTCGCCATTTTGACGAGCAGGGGCCGCGTAGGCTCAATCTCGCCGTTTTCAAGTGCAGCAAGCTGCTGCAACGCTGTAACGCGCCTTGCGTCCCTGATGCCGAGCTTTTTGACCGCTTCCTTGCGCGTCAATTTAGCGGTTTCACGAGCCCAAACAATTATCTCGTGATTTACATTCAGCATTTTACACCGGCCAGCAAATCCGCTTCTTGGAACCAACCGCCCGCCAAGCTTAGCTCCCTCTTTTTCAGATTTTACATGACATCATGACACGACGACACATCAACAGTCGGCTTTCAAAAAAGAAGGGCTTGGAGGCGATTGTCTAAGCTGGGAAATAAGCCTAGCGATCCCGGACGTGCCTAAAAACTTCAAGTCACCGTGACGGACGTCGAGCTTGCAGGCCCCGTGCCCGACCCATTCTTCGCCCTCACCTCGAAGGTGAGGCTATTGCTGGTCCACTTCCAGCGCCGGCAAGGTAGCAAATTCACCCTCCCTCGGCCCTAGCTCCAGCGCAATGATGGCGATCTCTCCCTCCAGGGCTTCGACAACGACTGCCCCATGGAACTCTGGGCCGAACTGTGAACCTTTGTTAGGACCACTAAGCCTGGATCTGACAGGGAGCAGTGGGGTGGAGTCCACAAGAGCAAAACTGGCAGACTACTAGACGGGCGAACCACGGATTGACCGACTTCTTGGACATCTTTTTTCTCAAATCGTCGCCAATACGTGCATCACTCGGGCGGTGCCAAACCAATAATCGGAGGTACTTGCGTTCGATTTTCCTTGTATCAGAAAGGTATGGCTCGCATCAGTCAAGCCCGTGACAATCCAACTGTTGACATGCATCTCACTGCCAATGGTGTACCGGTTCGAACCGGCCTGGGCCACGCCATCGACAAGTAGTCGAGTGGAAATACTGCTCCCCGCCGTGGTGGTAGCATTCCCATGAAAGATGACCAATGCCTTTCCGCCCTTGGTCGTCACCGTCACCGACATTTCCGGGATGTTTTTCCACACGTTCACCGTATTGGACACCGACGGACTTATAGTGGTCCCGCTAGCGGTTGAAAACCCCAAGTGCGCGCTGGTTTTGTCGGAATCTTTTTCCCCGGGTTTTAGGGATTCGACCGTCTTGCCGTCGTTGTACTGCACCTGACCGGCCGGACGCACGAATCGCAGGAAGCAGTCGTCGAAGCGGGCCACCGTCCCCGTTCCACCGCCGCCGGAGTTATATGCCACGAGGGAAACGTATTTTTCGCTGGTTCCAATCGTTTTCGATCCAGTCACGATTTTCCAGGCGGCCGTATTTTGAGTCACAGCGACACGACTGAGGTAGGATTTATTCTTGTCGTAGAGGTTGAGGTAAATCCGGGCGTTCCCGCTCCCGGATTCCCGATAGATCCATCCCCCGAACTCGATTTTGTCACCCTTGCACATCTCAAACAGTTTTACATTCCCCTCGGAATCCCTGTGCCAGCTTCTAACGCCTACCGTCGTGTTGATTTTGAGATATCTGTTGCCGGTGTAGGCCCTAGTGGAGTCGCTGGGATAGGAGATTCCACTCACCGGCGGATTCCAGAAGGCCGAATAGTCCTCAAAGCTGAAGTTAAAGAGAAGGTTTTGTCCATGAGTGCCGATCCTTCTAAGAAGTTGGTCGCGGCCCGAGAACTGAATATAGGTTGCCAGTTCCTGGCCTACGTAACGAGTTGGTTTTCCAGTCCAGCCGGCACCGCTGCGCCGGACCTCATAAATCACCATATCGGTTGAATTGGGTGTGAAGGACTGCCAGCTTGAATTGTTGTCGTATTCGTAGACACCATTCTCGAACCGCACCACCAGAATGTGAGAATCCTGGTAGGCCGAGAGACTCCGCTGAGAGTTCACCAACTGTTTGGAGAAGATCACAAACACCCGTCCGGTGTATCTCTCTATCGTCGCCTGGCTCATTCGGCTACGGTTTGCAATGGGGATAACGATCTCGGTGCCATCCGGGTGGCCGATCAGATAGTCGTTGCCGGCAGGTATGGGGTCAAAGTCGATCCCGCCGATGTTCGCAAACCCATTGAACCGATCCGGCCTGAACTGAGCTCGCAGATAGAAGTGTGCTCCGACCGTCGGAATCTGCGACGGCGTCACGCTCACCGGCCCTATTGCAGCGCTTAAATTACCGCTGTGGTCCTTCGCCCGCACCCACACGTAATAAGTGGTGCCGATAGTCAACTGCGACGCTGCGAAGTAGTCCGCCGCGACGGTCCCCAGCAGTGTTGCTGAGGACAACTGGTTGGTCGTTCCGGCGTAGACGCAAGCGACGGCGAAATCCTCATCATCGGGATTGATCCATCTGGCCAGGAAGCCCTCGGGGCGAAATTCCACATTAAGGTTGGTCGGCGCGGCCGGAGCGGTCAAGTCGCCCCCGACCTCGTGCTCGATCGCGGACCACTCTCCTGCCACCTCGGACCGGCTGCGATGGCGGGCCTCAATCTCATAGGTTTTGCCCGCCGCCACCCCGGAAAGCCGCCAAGTCGCGGCAAGGCTGACACCCGATTCCCAATCGTTCTCATCCTCGCCTGCGGCCGCCTTCTCCCTCACCCGGATTTCGGTCTGGCTCACAGCCGCCGCCGTCCAGCGTACGACCAGGTGAACGAGGGTGGTCCCATCGTTGGCAATCTCGGCGATCTCGTCCGCCCCGAGGTCTTGCACGGCGGGCACAACAGGGTCAAGGCGAATCACGCGAGGCAAAAGCGGAGGGAGAACCAAGGTGTCGTCATAGGTATCGTCGAGGTCTTCCCGCAGGGTGAGCGCTACGGACCAGTCCTCTCGTATCGTTACCCGCTCGACCTCCATGCGCTTGCTGGTGAGACCAAACTCCGAGTTGGTCACCAGGACGCGATCGGTGGGAACCAGCGCCAGGCGCTCAAGGTTCTCACCCGGCACAACGACCAGCTCGAGGCGAAGACTCTCGCGGGCTCGGCGCAGAATGACGGCTTGCAGCCGGCCGGCGGCGATGGGATCGCTAACGAAAGCCAGTTCAATCTGCCCGGGCCGCTTCACTCCGTCTCGATCCAAGGCCGACTGATCGACGTACTGCGGCAAGCCCAATTGGGTGTATTGGTGAGCCCGGGATTGGGCGATCTGCGCCTCGACGGCATTGACTCTGTCCTGTAGGGCCGCCCAAGGTTGCACCACCGGCGGCTCGATGATGTCATCATCGGTAAGGGCCAACGTGGCCAGAGCGGCGTCTGCACCCGGCTTGAAGCGCAGTTGGCCGGCGGACTCAATCACCTCACCCGCCCAGGCCGCGTCGAACTGGTCCTCAATTTGGCTGACGTCGTCGCCCGCCGAGACGACTCCGTTGATCGAATAGCGTTTTGAGACAGGATTGAAATCCTCATAGTCATCAGGCAGCGGATCGGCGCCGCCATTGGTGACATCTACGGTTTGTTCACACAGATTGTAAGCCGCCGTGAAATCCCCAGTATGAATGTCTCCGGAGGCTCGACCCCGGCGCTCTGTCTCCCACCAGTAGCGCAATGCGGCTGCGTTGCCGGTCCAAGTGGCGGTCGTCTGCCCCGGCCAGGTGATCTTGATACCCTTGACCAAGAACTCCAGGTTGGGGATCTGGGTCCAAAAGCGCTTGTCCAGATCCTGGCCGTAAGGCGGCTGGGTGAGCTTGACGTAGACCCAGGAGATCCCCTTGACATAATGCGTTGTGCCCCACTGTGGGTGGGAAGTGACAAAAGGAAGAGTTTCAGTCTCGCCTTGGTTGCGACAGAGCTCGGTGTACCAATCCGGATTGAGCGCCCACAAGCCATCTTCGAGACGATACTCTGTCTCGGGGTCGGACGACGAAGGCGCTGGCGTGCGCAGGTGCGTTCCTTGGGTTCCGTCGGCTTTGAAATATTCGCGGATCTCGATTTTGCCGTGATATTTGCTGGTGGAGACAGGGGTCAGCAGATCGCCGGCCGCAGAGGCGGTGCGAGTGAGCTTGACGGCGTGGCCGTCAATCCACATCTCGTCATCGATTTCTTCGCAAGCGCCTTCAGACAGCAGCAAACCCATTTTGGCGATGCGGCCCGAAGCGCCCCAGAAGTGCAGCACGCCTGGGACCCGCGCTCGCCCCAGGACCCAGCGCGCCGGCGTAATTTCAGCTCGGATCGTGTGCTTGGCTCCATCGATGGCCTCAAGGGGCTTGCGGCGTGGCTGCAGCAGGCGGGAGAGCAGGTCGACGCCGACCGAGATGGCCGTGCCGACAGCAACTTGCACCAACGCTGCTTTGATCGCTGCAACAGTGAAACTTTTGGCAAAAAAAACGCCGATCGGCGCTAGAAACGGCATGCAGCGATCTCCCACAAACCGGCGACGGGGTGCGCGCGGCGCAGACCCTCGTGGGTACGCACCCAGAGCGCACAGTCAGGCCCAATGACGCCCAGCAACGGACCGCGGGCGGGCGTAGCCCCAGGGGCCACCTCGAACCCTTTGACTGTCGTCAGCGCGATCATGCCCGGCGCCGGCAAGGTTCTCCGGGGCAGAGGCCTCAACAACGGCTCTTTGCCGAGCTGCTGCAGCCACCCTCGCCGCAGTGTCCCGTGGTGACGCGGCGCACGGCGAATGACCTCTTGCTCCTCGAGGCCTTGGGCCCACGCCGGCAAGTCGAAGGTCGGCTCCTGGCCGGAGAGCTCGCGGATCACCGAGCGTACCAGCGTGATGCAATCGCGCCTTCGCCAGATCGACGGACCGAGGCCTTCTCTCTCCATCACGTCTCGTAAAGGTTGGTTCAAGGTGGCCATGATCAACATCCTTCCAAACTATGGAGGCCAGCTAGTCGATACCCCCTGTTGCGAGAGCGCTCGCATGTGCTCCAGCCCCAGGTCTCCTGGAAAGCGCCGCTGCTGGTCTTCGTGCGACCAGCGCAGCGGCCGGCCCCGGTCCACGTCGCCGCGTTGGGTCTCCAGTTCGACCGTCAGCGCCCCTTGGCTCATCGAGGGCGCCGACAGCCGTCCGCGAAAAAAGACCCCTGCCTCGCTCCAGCTTGCTCCCTGATCCTGGCTATAGATCCAACCGACTGTCACCGGCAATGGCCCAACATCCTGCAGAAACCGGGCTCGCTGCTCCGCAGGAATGCCCGACAGCACGATTTGCAGCCGCTTGTCCGGCTCTCCGGAGGCGGTTTCCAGCTCACTGACACCCAGGGCATCGCCTCCCCCCTGGTAGGTCTTGCCGGCGATTGTCAGTTCCCCGCGACCGGTCCACAGTCTCAGGTAGCTCGTGTAGTCGTAGGAAAGGGCAAAGGAATCGTCTACCGCTACGATGGATGCATTTAGCGTCAGCGTGCCGGCAGAAAGATCAAGCGTGTAGTTGGCGGCGTCTATAATCTCGGCGACTCCACCGCGGGTACGCTCCAACGTTGCCGACAGAAGCTGGAAATCGGTCCGAGACGTGATGCTGTAAACCAGCGTGGCCGCATTGGAGATCGTAATCTCCTCATCGCCTGATTCAGGAAACTCGATCGTGATCAGATTGTGTCGCCAAACGGCGCTCATATCGCCTCCTTGCAGATTTCAATCATTTGGTCATCACCCTAAGTTTTTGTTTTATAATCAGCCTTGAGGATGACGGAAGACCAAGCCAACAGCGTCTGGCAGAGAATGGCGGAGGCGGAGGTTCGGAGTCTCTATTTTGGTGAGCTCGCCAGTCAGTATTCGCGCCGCCAGCGGTGGGTCGCCACCTGTTCGTTTCTACTTTCTTCCGGGGCAGGCATAACGGCCTTGGGGCAAGCGACTGGAGTGTGGGTTCCCGGCCTTTTGGGCTTGGCTGCGGCAGCCTTGATCGCCTATTCGATCGGCTTCTCGCTCGTCGACAAGGTTCACGAAATGGCCAAACTCCACTCCTCGTGGAATCAATTGTCGGACGATTACGAGCGCCTCTGGCATCGCTGGTCCGACCCCGACTCAGAGCGGGTCCTGGGGGAGCTGCAACGTCGAGGTAGAGAACTCTCGGAAGCTGGCCTAAAAGCCCCTTACAAGCCGGATCGAGTCGAACATTGGGGAAAACACGTCTATTCTCGTTACTCTCATTCTGAGGCAGCGACCGACACGGCATGAAGCCCGAGGACAGAAAGGACTGGCCGCCGGTTCCACCGCCGCCGCGACCACCGAAGCCGCCAAAACCGCCGAAGCCAACGCCTCGACCATAAAAGAGCGTCATACTGCCTCCTCCCACTCGATCGTCCAGGGACCGCCAAATTCCGGCGTCAGAGACGCCACCACCCCACGCTCGGAGGCCAGCCGGGCCAGACAGGTGACGTTTTCCCAGATGACATCATCGCTAACAGCCGGCAGCACTGGCGGCTGGGCGATAAATTTGGAGGCGGCTTGATCAGACGTGAGTTGATAGAGCCGAGCGCCGATGCGTACATAGTCGCCGGCCAGCAGCCCCGAGGCCACGCCGACGGTCACCTTAACCCCGCTTGCCACCTCGGCGGCGGCGGTCACTGTCAGCGTTGTTTCAGTCGCCAGAGATCCCGAGCTGGGCCGCTGGATGGGGACCTCGAAGGTGTTCTCGAGGCCTCGAAGGGCGGTGAGAAAGGTTTCCACCTGGCGGCGCTGCTCGTCGGTGGCGCGGTCGGTTTCGGCAATCTCCAGCCGTCCGGTCCAGTGACCCGGGCCGCGGCCCAGCACCTGCGTGCCGGCGCCGTAGATCGAGCGCAGGACGACCTGTCCCGGATGTGCTAGGCTTAAATCAGATCGAGTGATCAACACCGAAGAAGGAAAGGTGATCAGAGCCATGATCTATCGCCCTCCCAGCACCATCTAAAATCACGGAAGGGAAACATGACAGCGAAGGCAACCACCTGGGCAATCCTGGCGACGGCGCTGGCCGGCGCGCTGCTGCATGCACAAAGTAAGACGCCGGGTCTGGATCTATGGAGATCGGACAGAGAGGCCTGGATAGAGCGCGAGCTCGAATTCAACCAAGTGCCACCCCAAGATCGAGAAGACCTCAAGCGCCTCTGTTTGACCATTCCGATTTCAGACAACGAAATGTCATACCAGTTCTCTAGCTGCCTGTATGGGTGGTGGGGCCTCCGGAAACAGGGGGAGTCTGATTTCCATATGTGGAATTGGTTCAACCTCATAGACACGGTTCCGTATGGCGAGGTGAATATTGGTTGCGAGCAAAAAAAGGACTACACACTTCTAATCAGGGTTTTTTTCGTCTTCAGGAAATTCAGCGGGTTAGGGGTTCCAATCGCTAAAAAAAGGAAGGACCGAGTCCACTTGGAGCTAGGCTTTAGCCGGACGGTATCCGATGAGCAGTTTGGCGTACGTTTCAAGGAAGAAATCATCAAGTACCCATGGCCCTCTCGCAGCTGGCAGGCCAAGCACACCCCCAAAGACTCGTATGAGCACATGTACATCGCTCGTTTCTACGATGACGAAGCCGCCGATATCATCCGCAAGATTTACCGGTCACGGTATGTCCATTTCACCGATCGTAGCGTCGGCGAGACCAACACCCTATTGGTTACCTCCCGCGGCCGCAAAGTTATCGAAACCATCATGAGCCAATGCCAACTCAGCCTTGACGAAGCTTCCGCTGCAAAGGCGACTTCCGCGACAAACTAGTTCCCACTAACCTTTCCGCCACCTCGGCGGCCTGCTGCAGAATCCCGGGGATAGCTCGGTCCAAAGCCGCCCGGACGCCCGGCCCGTCGGTGGACTCGATATTGAAATTGATCGTCAGAGACCGTCCTCCGGCGGCTCCGGCCGCCATGGCTGCCCTCAGTTTGTAGTTGGGTGTGACCACCGAAGGCACGGCGGGGCGAATCAACTCCGGACCGCCCTCGCCCACCAGCGTGAGCTGGCCGGCAGCGACCGGGCCGCCTGCGGCTTTGCCTTTGGCCTTGCCGCTAAGGGTGACTGTCAGAAAGTCTTCCAACCGGCGCAATACCAGCACGCGCAGCACAATTCTGAGCATCTCCTTTCCGATGTCGCGCAAGACGTCACTAAACTTCTTTCCGGAGAGGATGGCGGCTTCAAGACCTTTGGTCAGCGCCTGAGCGGTCCGCTGGGCGAATTCGAGCCGGCGCTCCGCTTCAGCGTTGGCTTTTTTGCTGGCACTGATCCCGTCTAACGCAATATTTAGTCGCTTCTTAGCTTCATCAGTGAGGAGTTTGTCTTCTTGGATCAAGCTTCCGAAATCTCTGGCCCGGGCCTCCAGCGCCTTGGCTGCTTCGATGTTTTTTTCTTTTTCGGCTTTAAAGGCCGCAGCCTTCAGCTCGTCGATATGCTCTTGCAGCTTGATCTTTTGCTGCTCCTTGAAAAGTTCTTCGCCTTTCAGGTTGGCCAATGTGTTGGCGTTTTCGAGCTTGGCGATCTCCAGGTCGACTTGCTTGCGGAAGTCGGCCACGGTGTTGGCGGCGATCAGCGCCTGGGCCTGGTCCAGCGCCAGATTTTTCCGTTTGGAGTCATTGAGATCCTTTTCAGCATCGTTGCGGCGGCGCAGCCCTTCCTCGTATTCCTTGAGACTTAGAATGGCGGCCCGGGCCGCTGCTTCGGCGGCCTCGTCGCCGCGCGCCCGGGCGTCCAGCATTTGGCGAACAAGCTCGACGGCGCGTTTTTGAACGCCTTCTCTCGTGGGATCTGCCTCAACGGGATCCTGCCCCGCCAAGCGCTGCTTCAGCGCCAGGGATTCCTTTTCCAACTGAAAGGCTTCGTCCAGCAGCTGGTTGGTTTGTTGCTGGTGGGAGAGGTTGGCTTCCAGCACGGCGGTGCGAACAGCCTCCTGCTGCCGCCGTTTGGCTTCGATGTCGGCGGCCTGTTGGCCGAGCTTGAGCTGGTCGAACAGCTCTTCGGTGAGCAGACCCTGCTGGTCTCGTATCTTTTTAAAGGCGGCTAGACGATCCTGGGCGATCAGTACGGAGGCGCGCGCCGCCTCTTTTTCATTTTCGCCGGCGGCTGACAAGCGCTTTTGTGCGCGAGTCACCTCGTCGGTGAGGCGACGATGCTCCTGTTCCAATTGATTGGAGATTTGTTGCTCGGCTTGCAGTCGGAAACGAGCGGCGCCTTCGACCTTGAGCAGGTCGAGTCTTTGCCGCGCCAGGAGATTTTCCCGCTTAATACCGGCCAGGATCTGGTCAGAGAAATCAACCTCTTGTGAGCGGGCTTTTGCTCGGGCTGCCGCGATCCGCGCCGCGCTTTCATCTTCCCGCGTCTTTTCTTCGGAGGCCCTTTTTCCGGTCTCTTTTTCGACCTCTCTTTGGGCGTCCCCCAGGTCTTGCAGCGCCTTCTTGAGGTCCTGCCGAAATTGCGCGCGTGTGCCTGTAAGTTGGAGCCTCACATTCAGGGTCAGTTTTTCAGTTTTGATGGTATCGGACAGGCGCTCGATGCGTTGGCGAAGGTCGGCCACCGCGAAGGTGTAGATGTCTACTTTGGCTTTGGCGTCTTCGGCCTTATCGATACTTTCTTGTAGACGCTTATTGAACGCACTTACACCGTCGGCGGCATCTTTGGACCGCAGCGCAAAATAACCGAGGGCACTGGCCCCCAGCAACACCCAGCCAAGTGGGCCGCCCAGGGTTCCCAGACTGATCCGCGCCGCAACCGCAGCCGCCGATAGGCCTCGCAGGGCGCCCACGGCCTTGATGGTCTGGGCGACAAACCTGCCGGCGAGGACGCCGCCGGCAACTAAGACTGTCTCCTTGAGCGCTTGGGTGTTGTCGGCGAAAAATTGAGCTTGCCGGCTGACCGCATCCAACGCCCCGGGAAGACGCTCGGTCAGCGCCTGGGCCAGACGGTCTATCTTCTCGGCGTTTTCAACCACGGCTCGGGTGACGCGGGTTCTTAGAACCGTAGAGAGAATCGTCAGACTGTCTTTGGCCCTCTCGGATTTTCGGAGCAGATCGTCGTCGATGACAATGCCCAACCGTTGGGCCTCGCGGCGCATTTCTTCCAGCGCGCCGGCTCCTCCCCGGACGATGTTGACCAGATCAATGCCGGCGCGGCCAAAGACGGCCTTGGCCACGGCGGCCTTCTTCGTCGCATCCTCAAGTTCCCCCATGCGCTTGAAGGTCAGATTGAGGGCCTCTTCAACTGAGCCGGCATTTTTGATGTTGCTCAGGAGCTGCGCGTCAAAATCCTTCAGCGCCGTGGTCAGTTCCGATGAAGTCCTGGTCCGCAGTTCTCCAATCGACTTGGTGGCAAATTTAAGGGCCTTGTCCAGGCCATCGATCGAAACGCCTGACAGATCGGCGGCAAAGCGAAGCTCTTGCAGGGCTGCAGTAGAGATGCCGACTGCATCGGCGGTCTTGGCAATCGAGTCGGCCGTGTCGAGCGAGCGCTTGATAATCAGGCCCAGGCCGGCCGATCCGGCCAACACCCCCACGGCCCCCCGCAGCGACAGCACGGAACTGCGAAACTGGCGAAAGCGCTGATTGGTCCGGTAGACAGTGCGCCGCAGGCTCTTGAGCGTCCGCTCCTGGGCCCGCACCGCTTCGGCGCTGCGACGCATCGAGCTGCGGAACTGGGAGTCCCGAGCCCGCATCGCCAGGATGATCGAACCCAGGTTAATCGGCATTTCGGGTCCTCAAATAGACGGTCGCCACCAACTGAGCCCGCTGCCGCCGGGCCGCCCTGCGCTCCCTTTCGACGTCTTCGGGAGTGCGCAACCAGGGGGCGAAGTCGTAGGGTTCAAAGGGAGTCTTGGAGGTGAAAGCGGCGTTGGCCACCAGAGAGCATAAGTTGGCCAGTAATTTTTGGGTCAAAGGATCTCCTGGCGGCCAGCGCTGCAGGTGCTGCTCCCAGGCAGCGTATTGCGCCGCCGGCATTCGGTACACTTCCGCTAGACTACGCGCGGTGGCGCGGGCGATAAAAAACCCGTGGGGTCTTCGTCTGTTGTGGCGGGTTGGTTCAGTAGGTAACCGACACCGCACATATCCAGCGCCGTGCGGCCCAAGGGGCTCGCTTCGCCGCCCGAGCGCATCACCAGCTGTGCCACTTCTTCGCGGGTGAGCTTATCCAAGGGCGGGGCCAGGCAGGCTTTGACGGCCAGCCGAGCCACCTCCAGAAGCAGGGAGCCTTGGGCATCCTTTTCGGCCAGCTCAAAGACCTTTTGGCGCAGGTCGAAGCCCACCGCGGCCGTCGGCGGATGCAGCGCGATGCGCAAGCCTGAGGCCTCGACGGTGACCACTTCTCCGAGCAGGTGGCGCACTTGCGCCAGCGTAGACGGGTTCATTCCATTTTTGCTCATACGATGCTCCATTCGGGTAAGGTGGCGCGCGGCGCCAGAGTCAAGGTGGTGTTCATGTCGCCTTCTGATTCCAGGGAGACGCGGTCGGCCAACCGCACGGTGGCCGAAAAGCGGCGTCTGAGCGACGGTAAGACAATCGAGTAGTCAGAAGTGTCGTCAACGGCAGAGTCCGGCGCCGGCTTGACCTTCACCTCGGGCGGAGAGTCGTTGCTGAGCGAGTCGATGACATAGGCGTCCGTCCCCACCTTGATGACTTGTCCGGGACCAATGAGCCCTTCATTCCAGGGAGGTTGTACGCCGGTGAAGGTGACTACACCGCTGGTATCGATGGCGACGGTGTTGGCGTTGCCGGAGGCGACGAATTGGTCCTCTTCCAGGGTGGTCAGGCGAAACACCAGCAGTGTCCCGTCGATGGAGGCCTGGCGAAGCGCTCTCCAGGCGGCGTGGGCCGGCTGATAGATGGCCGAGACCTCGACCGACGGCACCCGAGTATGTCCGCTTCGCTTGGCTACACCCGAAAAGGCGACAATGTCTCGTTCGGGCGCCTCCCCGCCCGACTCGGTGTAGCCGTTGATCCCCGGAATATCGTTCCAGATGGCACCGCTATCGGCAGAGTACTCCAACTTGGCGAATTCACTGCCGTGTGCTGTTAATGGTTGCATTCTTACCTCCTCGGTGTTTCGTTATTCAGCCAGGGCTCGGGCAGTCTGGCGCCTGACCCTGATTTCGCCTTTCAGCTCTCTTTCGACTTTGTTGAAATTCTTCTTGACGCCCTCGGCGAAAGCCCGTTGTTGGCTGGATTTGGTGTTGATGGCGGCGGGTTCCAAAAACGGTTGCGCAGGGGCCTCCCCCGTCGCCTGACCGGTGCCCTTTTTGCGTCGAGGTCCGGTGCCGAACTCAACTAGATGGGCATGAGGGGCAAAGGCCTGGATTAAGGCCGAAGGTCGGTATCTTCTTTTCCCCCGTCGGGCTCGGATCGAATCACGCAGGTTGCCGTCACCGACCGGAGCATTGGCCTTGGCTTCGGCTGCCACGACTTTCGCCGCAGCCAGCAGGCCGTCCTCGGTGGCCACTTCTTCGAGCACTCCGGGCAGCGCTACCAGTTGCGCAATCACGGTCTCTACCGTGTCAAATCCTCCTATTTCGATCTCCATTTACCTCACCATCACCGATCGGATGCGCCGGTAGATTCCAAGCTCATCATTGAAGTTCTCCACCAGGGACAGCAGCGACAGCAGGCGCCGGCCGGACCGCAGCGCCTCGACGATGGCCGCGCTCAGTCGCACCGACTCGGCGTAGCTTCGAGAACGCACTTCGAATCGAATCGCCGTGGCCCTCTGATGCGGACCCGCAGCGAGCGTGCTCACCTGGTTTTGACCGACGGCGTAGAAAACGACCGCCGGAAAGACGTGATTGGGCTGCACTGACGGAAAACACTGAGTTGTGCCGAGCACACCGCGGGCCGTCTGGCGAAAGTGCGCCATAGCGTCGAGTCGCGCCGTCATTTCGTCTTGCCTCCGAATTTCTCGGCCGTGCGAAACGCTCCCAGTCCGAGCATGGCCAGCAGCACCGTCACGAGTTCTTGCGTACCGGCCAATTGCGGCGGTGTGATCTGGGGCGCCCAGAGCGCACACGCCCAAGCCATCAGGTCGTGCAGGACGTAGTGCCAGCCGAGTGCGAATCCGCACGTCCAACCGATCCAAGGCCGCCAGCCGGCCACGAAAATCGACCGGTGCCCAGCTTCGATTTTGTTGAGCTCGATTTGCGCCAGCGAAGGCTGCATCATCATGCGGGCCTTGATCAGCTCGGCAGCCTTTTTTTCCTCAGCCGTCTCGACGAAGCGGTCGATGATGTTAGCCACGCCTTCGGCAGCCGATAATATGGGTACGCCAAATAGTTTTTTAAGTATCGTCTTGAGCGTCCTCGTCTTCGATTTCGATCGTGCAGTCCTCACCCCGAAGAATCGCTGCCGCAATGCGTGGATAGAGGCGGGTATACGCTGACCGGGATTGCAACAGGTTGTTGCCGCCCGGATTGAGCCGGTTGTTGATCAGTTGATCGCCTACCAAAAGGCAACCATCAGTGTGAGCGTCGCGGTTTCCGGTGTGTATGTAGATCCACTTGAAGCCTGGGACATTTCGGAGATGAAGCATGCCATGGTGCATTTGGCCGAATCGCACTTGATATCTGCGGTTCAGTCCACCGGCTTTGCGGAGTGTGATTCGATAGGTGTCGGCTGGAATCCGAGTCTCCCCGTGTACCTTCTCGTCGCGCTGCTCGTCTTCAAGCGTGAAGCACTTGAACTCTCCGTCGAAGAAGAGCAGACCCAGGGTATCCCGGCTGGTCTTACTGAACCGGTGGACCTCAAGACGCATCACGACCACCACCTTCAGTCTGTTTGGCTACTGACAAACGGAGCTTCTGCACACACTCATGGAGCTTGCCGTCAATGGCAAGGTCAGACATCGGATCTCTCCCGAATCTCTCTCAGAATGCTTGTTAGGCGCGGAGACAGTCGGTACGAAGCCCAGACACTGGCGCCAAGGCCAGCCAGCCAGCTCAGCCAGTCGCAAACGGATTTGATCGGCGATCCGCCCGCCGATACGTCCCATACTTCAAGAAGCGAGATGAACAAGAACGAAGCGACCGCCGGCAGAACCAGCTCCCACCAGCCTTTGAGCTCGGGCCACCACTTGACTTTCCGCTCCAGCCACCAAAACGCTGCCAGCGCCAGCACATAGACCCCGGCCGAGCTGAAAAAATGAATCACTGCGCGCTCTAAGACATGTGCAGCCATGTTGCTAGTTCCTTGCGGTGGCATAGATCCACCACCAGCGATTGCGCCCTAGCGGAGCTTGCGAGATAGCCTCAATATCGAATTCGCGCCCTCGCTCGTCGATGAGCGTCCAAGTGTGATCCAGCGTCTCCAGTCCCAACATTCGAACCTGAAACCGGGAGTTCCAGTTGCCCACCTCGGTATCAGCCTGAAGCCCTTCCGATCCGCCCCGATCCCACCGTATCGCCCATCCGGTGTGTCGGACCGGCTCACCATGGGTAACCTGTCCGTATTGGTCCTGCGTCTCGGGACCCGACTCCAGCAAGGTGATTTTTCTATCCCCTTCCATCAAGGTTCTCCTCGGATTCGTTCCTCAATGCGGGCGAGCCGTTCCCGGATTTGCACCAGACATTTGGTGACTTCCTCCAGCTTGCGGGCGATGCCCGCGTCGCCTCGGTCGTGGCGGTCAAACCGCTTCCACAGCTCTTCGATGTCGCGGTCGGTCTTATCGCGCCACTTGGCCAGCGCGATGCGCTCCTTAGCAGCCGGCTTGATCCAGGTGCGGTAGAGCAGCGCCCCGAACCCCACCAGCGGCAGCACCACCACCACCAGGATTTGCCAGGCTTCGATGACGATGGTGTCGTTCGGGCTCATGAAAATTCCTCTCGCTTTAGTCGTAGCGCCTCCAGGGCTGGATCAGCGCGTAGAAAGCCTCGGTGGGACGGATTTCTCGGTATCCGTCATAGAACTGACGCACAAGCAAAATGACCGCCTGTCCAAGCGCCTTGTTCTCCGGGTCAATCGACCCCGAAATCTCTCGCTCAACGAATACCACTGCCGCCTCAATCTGGGCTTTCAACAAGTCGTCGTGATCAGTGACGCTGGGGTTGATTCGCAGCTCGGCCTTGATTGCCTCCAGTGAGACGATCTCCATCTCCCGGCCTCCACTAAACCCGGCGCGTTCGAATTCCTGCTTTCTTGGCTGCCGCTACCAGTGCCTTGGTGGTCTGCTTGGTTATCAATAGGCCACCACCCTGGGCGGTAAGCAGATTGACGACCAAGCCGGCGTCATCAATGACCTTGGCGTAACCAGCAGCGATGAGTCTCTTCGCCTCATCAGCGTCCATCTCGTAACGGCGACCGGGCCGGTAGGACCGCCCCAACGCATCGGCCATCGGTGTGAGAATTTCAACTTGCATCGTATTAGGCCGCCATGGTCAAACTGACATACGCTTCGCAAAGGCTTGACGAGATCGCGCCCATCGGCCGCGCATCCCGCCGACTGAACGCCAAAAGCTCCACCGTGTTTTTTTGGGCTGTCCGGGAATCGAAAAAGCGGAACATTTCCACGACCGCCACGGTCCGAATCCCGTAATAGGCGAAGTTTCCGTAAAGAATGGGGACCTTGCCAGCGGCCGTCGCGTCCATGTGAGCGTTGACCACGTACGGGTAGCCGTTGAGCATCGACGGAGCGCCCTCGCGGGTGGACGGCACCCAAAGCGGCCGGCCGTCGCTGTCCACCAGCACCCGTATCGCCTTCTCGGCGCTATCGGAGATCATGTACCCGATCATCCCTCCGCCTTCCGGATTGAATCCTCCATCGCCCCCTTCGCCATCCTCGCGGTAGGCTCGGTTGACCTCGTAAATCAGATTGGTCAGCTCCTCCCAGGTTAGGGCAGTCTGAGACGCCGCCGTGAGGCCGGCGGCTGCCGACGAGACCACGCCGACGGGAAGACCCGTGCCCGATTGCGTGACGGTGAACGCCTTGTTCCAGATTTTGCCCATGCGCCGGACCGCTTGGCGCTCCGCATAGCGCTGGATATCGAAAACGCTGTCCTGAATCATCTCTCGCGTCAGGATGATGGGCTTGGACGAAGCCGTCTTGGCGCCGAAGGGCTGGACGGTGATGTCGGGAAGATCCAATGCGGAGACGGCCGAATCCTGACTACCCAGGATTTCCCCTTCCTGGGATGCCGCATCCATGTTCATGACGTTGTAGTCGCCCCCGGTGCCCGTCATAAACTGCTGCGCCGCTCGTGAGACGCCGCCGTAATGGGACAATCGGTCGATGACGCGAGGTGGGATTTGTTCCTGCACCGCTTCCTGGCCGCTGGTGGCGTCCGAGGCTGTGGCCGCCTGGATGCGAAAGATCTGACCTCCGCCTCCCGGGACCGCGCCGTCGATCAACTCGCCCAGATGGGTTTTACGCTCATGCGCTTCCAGAGCGCCTTCGCCGCCCCGAAGCCAGCGGGCCAGCGGCGATTGGCGGCCACGCTTGGCCGCCTCGGGCTCCAGCAGCTGGTAGCTCTTTCGCTCACTGCGGACTGTTTCCAGTTGTCTTGTCAACTGGCCGTGGCGTTGCTGATCGGCCGTGTAGCGCAGCAGCCGCTCCTCCGACCAGTTTTTGTCCGTTTCATACTGATCGTTGAGCTTGAGGCTCACTTCCTGCAGCCCATTCTTGATTCTCGATTCCTCGGCCACCAGGTCGGCCATTTGTTGTGGATCGAATACACGCATAGTCCACTTCTCCTTATGCAGCCGCGGCTACTAGCGCAGCCAATCTCAAGTTACGACGCGCGAATATCTCGGCGTCTTTTGAATCCGTTTCACCCTCAGGTTCGAGATCTATCATCCCATCGGCGAGTCCTGCCTCGATGGCTTCGGGGCCGGTAAACCAGCGCTCATCTTTGAGGACCTCGAGAACCTCAGCTTTGGTCATTTCCATGCGGGCGGCATAGAGCGAGGCCGCCTGCTGATCGATGCGTTCCAAGAAATCGGCCATCTTCAAGAACTCTTGGCTGGGACCGTACATGAGCCCTTGTGCCTGGTGGATCAGCAACGAGGCCATTGGCGCGACCCGTATATCCCCAGCTGCAAGCATCACCAGAGAAGCAGCACTGGCGGCCAGCCCATCCACTATTGCGTTGACCGCATCGCCGGCGTTCCGACGCTCAGTGAGCGCGGCCATCATCCCAGAGGCCTCCCAGACGTCGCCGCCCGGGGAATTGAAGCGCACTACGACATCACCAGTGATGGAGTTCAGCTGCTCTCGGAAAATCTTGTTGGAGACGACAACTTCATCGCCCAACCATTCGTTGATCCATGCCGCATCGATTGCGGATACGATCGGACCGTAGACGAGAACTTCATTTTCAGCGGCCGCTGAGGCGGCATAGAGAATCTTGTTGCTATAAGAGTCTCCCCACCGCTCGGCGACTGCTGCCGGGATGCCCAGCATCGCCATTGCCTGGCACCGCATTTCCAAAGCTGGGCTACTTTTCATCAACTCCCCCCAAATTAAAAAACGGCCCCGCGACAGACACCTCCGAAGAGATGCGTCTCGGGGCCGCTAAGGGCCGCTCACTAATTGTTCACCGAAAGGGCCGCTAAGGGCCGCTGTATCGGTCCGACCTCGGGGCCGCTGGGGCCGCTGTATCGGTTAGGTCAAATCGAACACACTCCACGTGCCGCATTTCTTGCAGCGAGTCCGAACAAATGACCCAGGTTTCAATTCTGCAATCACCCTCTGACACAATTTGCACCGGCACTCAATCAGGTTTCGTTTTTCCTGTTGTGCCAACACCCCAGCTTGCTCAGTTGTCTCAACACCGCCGGCAGGCGCCACAAATTCACCCTCCGGATCTATCCTAAGACCGGCAATGTGGCGTAGCTCATCTCGGGTGGCGATGGGCGGTCGCTGCGCGTCTCCCTGTAGCGCCATAATCATCTTCTGAATCGCATCGGCATCCCCGCGCAAAAGATCCGTGGTGTCTACGTAAAAGCGGTCCCCTGGTCGCAGCAATCGGATTTGAAACGGGGACAAGAACCGCTCCAGGTGTTGGCGCAGACCGAAGCGATAGAAGAGCTTCGCCAACTGCTCGATGCCGGTGCCCCATTTTACAATATCTACACCCAGCAGTGGGGCGGGAACGCCGAAGACTTTAGCTACTTCATGGACTTGGAACTCGCGCAGCTCCTTGGCTGCTTCATCTTGCGGGGTATCTTCCAATTTAGAACTTTTGCCACCAAAAGTGACCAGCGGCTCACTCGATTTTGAGTACTTGCGCACCCACTGGGCCAGCTCCAGCCGCTGCTGGCGGACTAGCAATTTAGCGCCGACTGGGGTCGGAAAGTCCACATGGATCTTTGAGCGAGAGCCTCGTAGAAACCACTCACGAATATAGCGGTCGCCTTGCAGGCCGATCTCCAGCGCCGGCCGCAGGGCGATCACCGGACCGAGGGCAAAGCCATCACGTCCAGCGCGATTTTGGGCATTATAGCGGAGCAACCGGGGCCAGCGGACGTGGATTACATCCCTAGCGGCCGCATACTGGCTCACCACAGGCCCATCCACAGGCGTTAGCCGGTAGACCCCTTCGCCCTGCTGAGCGTACGTCAGATCAGCTTCCCAAGGAGACATGCGCTGCAGCCGATTGAGCATTCCATCACCGCTGATGCTCGGCAGGATGAGAGCATTTCCGTCGAGACAGTAATCGGCGACGGCATCTTCGACGAACGAGTGGGCTGGGGTCACGCCCCCATCTGGAGAAGTCGACAACAGATCAATCACACGCCGTGCGCGGCGCGTATTTCGGCTTCTGCCCTCAGAGTCAACCACTCGCAGGTTTCCACCGGTCACCAGTTGCGCCACGCTGCCGGAGATCAAGGTTACGCAACGGTTCAGCGTGGCGTAACTAATTGCCACATTGCGGCTGATCGGTAGCCCGGCTCGATAGAAATCAAAGGGCCAAAACTCACCGCTACCGGACGCATAATCCAGGATTTGCGACCAGGTGGTGTTTGCCGGCACCAGGTAGCCACCAGTCTGCTCTTCGGACTGCTCGGTCACAGATGCCTCAATTCGCTGGAGACCCACTGCTGCCAGGGCGCGGCTGAACAACCCCTGCTCTTCAGCTGTCGTTACCTCTGTCATGTGTACAGCTCCCGCAAGATGTAATCTTGGGGCATGCGCTCAACTAAGGGCTCATCCGGCGACGGTAGCCGCCAGCGCCGCCCCAGGCCTACCGCCAGCACCGCCGCCTGCAGTGCATCGATGCGTCCCCTGCGGCGGTGCCGGTCGAGCCGTGGATTACCGTTGGTGTCACGGCCCAAAACGCACTCCGCAATCGCCGATTCCATCATCAGCGACGGCGCGATCCGCAAATGTGCCTCTAGTACTTCTGCCTGAAAAGACCGGATGTCGGCGCTTCCGTCCTTGCCCCCACCAGTGGCTCGCCACTCCATCCTCCAGTCGACGCCCGCCTCGGCTAGGGCCTGCTCCGCCTCCGCCTGACGATACCGGTCCGCCACTGCCCCGATCACCTCTTCGCCCGCCAGGTTGCGGGTCATGTCGGTCAAAAAACGGCCCACAGGCGTCACCTTTCCCGGGTAGGTCCGAATCTCGCCACGCTCGGCCATGAGCACGTAGCGGTCCCCCACGGCGTCGGCCCTGCCGCGGGCTTTCAAGCCTGGATCAGCGGGAAACGCCCCGCGAACTTCCAACCGGCCCGAAGCCGGCCAGTAAGCAACAAAGGCCGTCATGCTTGCAGCCCCGCCCAAATCGAAGCCAATAGCCACCGGGCCCTCGCGCGGCGGCGGTGGTTGAAACACGCAGGCCTGCCAATTGTCCACCGAAACGATGACCTCTCTTTCGCCCACTTCCGGGGTGCCCTTGTTGAGCCGAAGCGAGCGCCACATGGCCAGATTTGAGCCGCCTTCTCGCGCCTTCTCCCGCTCACGATGCAGCGCCGCCCGGAGCTCGGGCATGAAGCCAAGCGCGGGGTTGGCGCTCTGGACGCTGCTCCACGCAAAGTCATCAGCCTCAGGCGGTGCCGCATGCAGCTGGGCGTGGATTCCCGGACCGCCTTTGAGCAAGCGGTTGAACCAATGCTCTGAATCGTCCGAGCGGGTGCCGATGACGATAAGCCGCGAATTAGGCTGTTTACCGAGGGCTGTCACGAGAGCCGCATACATCTGAGGTCCGTGGTTTCGGCCCCATTTTGCCGGCTCGTCGCCGATCGCCAGCACTGGCGCTAGTCCGTGTGCGCGTTTCGGGTCCGATCCGAAAGCCCGCAGGTAGGAGCCGGTCATGCGGTCCTCGAGTTTGCACTCGTGGCTGTTATCGATCCATCGCCAGCGCGGCTTCTCCCGGCCATTGTCCTCGTCCACATATGTCTCGGTTAGGATCCGCCGTTTGAGAAACCAGTAGGCGTGTTTGACCGTGATCGTGGCTTGGGTGAAGCTAGAGGCCACCAGCGCAATCTGGCCGCGTGAAACCGCCAGCTTACCGGCCAGGGCACAGGCGCCAATGGCGCCTGCTAGCGTGCTTTTTCCGTTACCCCGGGCGATGGACAACGCTGCTTCCGTGTTGCACATTAGCCCCCGCACGAAGCGCTGCTGAAACGGCACCACTCGGAACGGCTGACCCGCCAAGGGGCCTTCCGTGATGGTCAGATTCTCTAACCAGCGAATGACAGCAGCAGCCGTGGTCATGCGCTGAGCGCCTCTATCCGCTTTCGCCACTCCACTTGCTCGGGCGTCTCCTCATGCCCGCTCTCCTTCAGGCTCTTCCGACCATGACAACGCTGGCAAATCGGCTGAACGTTAGTCTCATCCCAGAACCGTTCCGCGGCCTCCGACACCGGCACAATGTGGTCCAGCTCTGTTGCTGCTACTGTAAACCCCGCCTTCTGACATGGCCGGCACAGTGGCTCTTCCGCCAGAATTCGTCGCCGCCACTTTCGGTAGCGCCAACTCCTCCGGGCCTTACGGATTTCCTTCGGTGTCATGCGACTACAGGCCCCCTTTTACTTCCAAGTCGGCCGGTCAAAGCGGTTGTGGAACTTCCTCGGTCAGAACACTTTGACCCTCCGCCCTTTGTGCTGGAAAGGCTTTCAGGCACCCACCTCGCCAGGTTCGACGCCACATGCCTAGTTTCCTGCGGGCTATGCATCAGCACTGCCAGGATGTCCGGGTCCAATATCATTCCTTTGCTTTTCCCTACTCGATTTTAAAAGGCCGAAACGAGATCCAGTGCCCATGCTATCCCACAATGTCCTTGAGATCCCCGAGGCGCATCACCACCAGATCGTCCAGGTGGCTCTCCCCGTGCTCATGCAGCACCACGCAAGGGATCTTCTCTAAGGAGCAGCAGCCGCCTCTGCCCTCCGGTGCTTGACCTCGATGCTCAGGATGGGATGGGACAGGTCCTCCACCTCGAAGTGGTTGCGCTTGGCCCCCAGTTCCTTGGCGATGGCCAGCTCCGTGTTCTTTTCTCGGGTTCGACTGATCCGGCTCAAAACGGCACCTCCTCCTCGTCCTCCGGGGCTGCGGAAGCTGCAGGCTTGATCTTCCGAGGCGTGCACTTGCAGGTCTTGACCGCTTCGTAGGTCTCGCCCTTCTTCAGCGGGTGGTGCAGGGTCACGACAACCCAGGTCGTGTATTGGCACTGGGGACAACCCTGCCGAGTTTTCGTCTTCCCGGGGGGCCGGATCAGGAAGTCCTCGGATGCTTTCCGAACGTGGGCGACATTGGGCAAGAAGATGCACATCTCGAGCGTCCTCCGGTAGATCTTCTCGAGGGATTCCTGGGGGAACCTTCTCAGGTATCGGAGCATCTCCTCCGTTAGCTCCAGGTTCATGTCCTTGCCGTAGTAGGCCTCTAGTTTCCGGCAAAATTGCATCGGGATCATGGCTCGGACTCCTGGGACACTTTCTTGGAAATTTCCTCCCACTTTCGCTTTCGCTTTTCCTCCACCGATGGGGCGATTTCATCCGACCATCGCTCCTGGTTCAACCACGTTGCAGGGTTGGGGATGTACTGTTGGCCATCGTTGCCCTGAAAATGCCCCTTGCCCACCTGCACCTGGATGGCCTCGACGATGGTTCCTGTGAGTTGCGTCCCCGGTCGGCGCTTCTTCCACGCCTTTCGTGCGGCCTGCTTGCCGACTTTTCGCGGGTACTCCCTCCAGAATTCGTCAAAGCCGTTTGGCTCAGAGCATCCGTCACCGCGAGGTGACGAAGAGGCGCTGCCGAGCGGCGATTTTTCTTTTTCTTTTTCTTTTTGGGATCCCGTAAGGGGTTCCTTTTTCTTTTTCTTTTTCTTGTTCCTGTTCCTGTTCCGGAGTGCCAAACTCGGATACCCCTTCGATAGGGTATCGATACCCTATCCCTAATCGTTCCTGTATTTCCGGGTAATATTTCAGGAACTTGTTGATTAATGGGGACTTATGCAGATTCTTCAGCTGTTTGGCCGCCGCTTGGTTGTTTTTTTCGCCTCGACCCTGATATCGGAACATGCTGCGAACGAAAATCACCTCGTTTTTCGGGTCATGCCAGGCCAGATACCCCTTCGATAGGGTATCGATACCCCTTTCAAGGGCCTTCCCTTTCAGTCCGGTTTCATGCTCGATCATCACCTTGGGCAGGTAATACATCCCCGAGACATGCGCGTGGGGGTTGGTGACGAGATACAAAAACAAATACCGCTCCGTGCCTGACAGAGCACGAATATCCGGATCCGTCCAGAATGAAGCGTCAATCGTCCGATACATCTCCACTCTCCTGGTTACTCCAAACCGGCACCCCGTCCACAAGGTTTACCCACGGAATCGGACGCTCCGCCCTTGAGTTGATGGGACGGGAATTTACTGACGTTTTACTGACGTTTTCTGGGGATTTTCGAGCTAACCACCCCAGAGAATAACAATCGCAAGGTATTGAAAAATCGGGAAAGTGTTGACCTGCTAGGAGATCGGGGAAGGGCTGTAACGATCTCTTTATCAGTGGCAAGTCGGACCGACCAACAGGGGAGGACACGAGACCATGTGCGGGCGCTTTACTTTGACCAGAGTTGATGAGGTTGTCAGTTTTTTCGAACTGAACGAGCGCCCCGAGCTGGAAGTGCGCTACAACATCGCTCCCTCTCAAGGAGGTCCTGGTCGTTCGTCCGTCTGCTGAGGGAGATCGGAGGGCCTCGTTCATGAAGTGGGGGCTGATTCCCCGTATCAGCCGGTCGTCCGATCCCCCGCCTTTCATTAACGCCCGCTCCGAGACCGTCGATCGAAAGATCTCCTTCCGAGAGTCGTTCCGCCTCCGACGGTGCTTGATTCCCTCCGATGGGTTCTATGAGTGGCGGCGGGAGCGTGGCTTCAAGCAACCCTTTCACTTCTGTCTGAAGAATCGAGAGTTGTTCGCTTTCGCCGGGCTCTGGGATCGTTGGGCGAAGGAGCAGGGGAAAGGCATCGAGACCTGCACCATTCTAACCACTCCGCCCAACGACCTGGTAGCCGATATCCATGACCGAATGCCCGCCATCCTGGACCGGTCTCGACTGGATCTCTGGCTCGATCCGGAAGCCACTCCGGCCCGGCTAATGGACGTGCTGGGCCCTTTTCCGGCCCGGCAAATGGAGAAGGTGGCCGTGAATCCGGGGGTCAATCGGACCGATTTCGATTCACCTGAGTGTCTCGATCCGCCGCCTCCACGCCCTCGAAACCTGGAGCTTTTCTGAATCGAGACTCCACTCAGCCCTCGGCCGGCATCTAACTCGGAGTGCGGAACGTGGAAGAGGAAAAAAGGGGAGGGCAGTTGCAACTTGTATGATCCCCTCCCGATCTATGTAAAGCCCTAGATCGGGCGTCTTCAGTCATCTAGACGCGCGGCGTGCGGTTTGGTTTCAGACAAGTTTTGCTTTCTTGGCCTCAACCTGCCTGCAGAATCGGACGAGCACCCAGCACCCACAACCCACAACCCAGTACCCAGAACCTTTTTCCGGTGAACCTCAGGCGACTCCCGGGCGTATCACAAGAGGACCTGTCGCGGGGCAAGCGGCAATTCCGAGCGTGGAAAAGAAACCGAATGTCCATTAGAGTCGTAATACAAAATTGGCAGCCGGCGCATTATGCACGGGTCTGTCAATGAGATTGTCGCCCGGGGGTGGTGACTGGGTCCTGATTAGCGGTCCTCTGGTTGTTAAAGTCGCTGGGGCTCAGACCGTATTGGAGATGTTATGAAAAAGAACACGATTGGATTTCTGCTGTTTGTTCTGTTGACCACTTTTCCTGCCGTCGTGATGGCACAGGAAACCGATTCGAATCAGGATTCGGTCTCGACCGTGGACCAGGACATCCAGGTCCCGGAATCCTATATTGAGAGGATGAAAAGGACGAGTGCCGTGATGGATCTGAGTCTCCAGGAATCGATTCGAATGGCCCTGTCCAACAACCTGGAGATTGCCATCGAAAACTACAACGAGGACATGAACCGAGAGCAGATTATCAAGACGCGAGGCTTCTACGATCCAACCCTGAGCTTCACCGTGGGCTGGAACTCGAGGGAGAATCCCACCAGCAATGTTCTTCAGTCTGGAGGGGGGATCCCGGTCACTATCAGCGATGGTTTCACCTTTGATACCTCTCTGAATCAGAACGTGAAGGGCGGCGGTGCCATGGGAGTCCTGTGGAACAACGGCAGAAACTTGACCAACAGCACGTTCTTCAACGTGAATCCCAGTTACAACACGAACTTCGACATCTCCTTCACGCAGCCATTGTGGCGGGGATTCGGCAAAAAAACGGCCACAGAGCGACAGATCAAGATTGCCAACCTGGACACCGAGATCAGTGACGCCCAGTTCAAGCAGCGGGTGGTGGAGATCATCCAGCAGGTCCAGAACCAGTACTGGGAGCTGGTTTACGCTGTCGAGAACTATGAAACACAGCGGAAGTCGGTTGAACTGGCCATCGTCCAGCACCGCAATAACCGCAAGCGAGTTGAAATCGGCGTTATGGCGCCCATCGAGATTACCAGCTCGGCGGCGGAAGTAGCGACCCGGGAACAGTCACTCATTCAATCCGAGGTGCAGATTATCAATGCCCAGAACGACCTGAAGCGGATGCTGGCTCCCGATCCCTCCGCCTCGATCTGGAACCTGACCCTGATCCCGGTCGATCGCCCCCGCATGCGTGATGTGACGCTGACTCTGGAGGAAGCGCTTGAGACCTCGACCCGGAACCGTCCCGAGCTGGCACGGATGAGGCTGCAGATGGAGCAAAATGAAGTGGACCGTCGTTTCTACAAGCGAGAGGGAAAACCGAAGGTGGATCTGAGAGCCAGCTTCGGAAGCCTCGGTACCGCAGGCACGGTATTCAAGACAATAGCCGGTGAGGTTTTCGAGCGGCCAACCCAGATTCCCGACCCGGACGATCCCCGCTTCGGGGCCTTTGGAACTTCCTGGGGGCAGACCTTCGGCTTTGACTTTACCAGCTGGGGCATCTTCTTCGACGTCACGATTCCACTGCGCAATCGCTCCAACAACGCGGACCTGGCCATGGTGGCGATTTCCGAGCGGCAGCTGAACACCCAGATGAAGAACCAGCAGCAATTGGTCATCGTCGAAGTCCGCAATGCCTACGAGACCATCGCCACCAGAAAAAAGAGCCTGGAGGCTGCCGGTGCGGCACTCCGGCTGGCAGAGGAACAGCTGGATGGAGAGAACAAGCGCTTTGAAGCCGGGCTTTCCACCAACTTTGAGGTCTTGCGCTTTCAACGTGACCTGGCGAACATTCAGGTCAGCGAACTGCGGGCCCAGGTGGACTATGAGTTGGCTCTGACCTCTCTGCAGAAGGCCATGTACACGATCATCGACGAAAACGACATTGGGTTCGCCCGGGGGAACTAGGAACGTTCCAACGTTCCAACGTTCCAGGGCGGGACGCGGAAAGTTAGTAGGGGTGCGGTGCGCGGACTGAGAACCTGGAAGTGCAGCAAGGTTGAAGCGTTTGCTTGGAACGTTGGAACACTGGAACGTTGGAACGTCTTCACAGTGAGAGGCGTTTGAAGATCGGTTCGGGAATCAGTCGGATCACGAGCATGATCCATCTCCAGAAGGGCGGGAGGTAGTAGGCGCCGGAGGATCGCCCCAGCATTCGAACGAGGTGGCGGGCAATCTGTTCGGGCCGGGCCACCAGAAACATTCCCTCTTTCCCGTAGGTCATCGCTGTATCCACGAAACCGAGCTTCGCCGTGTAAACCCGGATTCCTTTTTTCTCGAGGCGATTGCGAAGTCCATCCAGGAAGATCGAGAAACCACCTTTGGCGGCGCCATAGACGTAGTTGCTCTGCCGCCCTCGTTCCCCGGCTACCGAAGAGAGTCCCACGATGAAGGCAGCCGGCCCCGGGGTCATGACGTCTACGGCCAGCGAAATCAGACTTAGCGCGGCCGTCAGATTCACATCCACAAGAGTTCGGGCGCGGGCGGCATTCCAGCTGTCCTCAGGCTGCTCCCCCAGCATTCCCAGGGCGCAGACCACGCCGTCGAGCCCACCCATTTCCTTTCGAGCCCGGCCCACCAGATCCAGGTGTCCCTCAAAATCGGTTGGTTCGAAAGTGTCGGTGCCCACGCTCTTTCCGTAGCGGATAGAGAGATCCTGGGCGATGCGTTCCAATTCCGCCGAGCTGCGTGCCGCCAGAAACACGGAATCGCCGCAGCTGCAGAGGCGGTCGGCGATGGCCCGGGCGATCGAAGAGGTCGCCCCCAGCACCAGGACTCGTCTCAATTTCCACCTCCGCTCAAGCCGATGCGGCGAGCCAGATCGGAGTCAAACCGATCGCGCGGGTCGAGGTCTCGCTTGATCCGCAGCCATTCCCGCCACCCCGGGTACATGGCTCGAAAAGACGCCGGGCTGAGCCGGGCATCCTTGGCCAGATAGACCCGGCCCTGGTGGGCCAGAACGATGGAGTCCAGCTGCTCCAGAAAGCCCTCCAGCCGGTCACTGACCGGGAAGTCGAGCGAAATCGTGTAGCCTTCGAAAGGAAAAGACAGGAGTCCTTCCCCTTGTCGTCCGAAGCGTTTCAATACGACCAGAAAAGACCCCATCCGGCTGGCCTTCAGGCTCCCAAGCAGCAGCTCAATTCCAGCCGCACTCTTGTCCAGCGGGAAGGCGCACTGGTACTGAACGAATCCCTTCTTCCCGTAGGCCCGGTTCCAGTTCCCGATACTGTCCAGCGGGTAGAAGTAGGGTTCGTAGTGAACGGTTCTCCGGGATCGTCCCGCTGCAAAACGGCGGTAGTAGAGCGAGTTCATGACACCGATCGTGCCGCGGTTGAGCAGGAGGGGAGGGAAATCAAAGGGAATCCCGGCCAGTCTGCGGTCACTGACTCTCAAGGGGGCTTCCCGGTGGGAACCCTCGAGTTGGTCCAGGCGACAGTGATTCCCGCGCATCAGCACTGAGCGTCCCAGCGACTTTCCCCGGGCCAGACAGTCCATCCAGGCCACTGAGTAGACGAAGCGTTCGTCTTCCCGGTCGATCAGCTCCATAGTTTCGTCCAGGTCTCGGGTCCGATAGTATTCGACGTCGATGTAGGCGGTTTTCACCGGCTTCAGCTGGACTTCACACTCCAGGATGAACCCGGTCAATCCCATTCCGCCGACGGTCGCCCGAAACAGCTCAGAGAGCGTCTCCCGAGAGCAGGAAGTCGCTCGTCCGTCAGCGGCCAGCAGGACGATGGATCGAACATGGTCTGAGAGGGAGCCTTCCAGATGGTGGTTCTTCCCGTGCACGTCGCAGGCCACGCAACCTCCGATGGTGGCCAACCGGGTCCCCGGTGTGACGGGCAGAAACCAGCCCCGGGGAAGAAACACGCGCAGAATCTCGGACAGGCTGACTCCCGCCTCACAGCGCAGCAGACCTGTGCTGGAATCGAAGTCCAGAAACCGATCCAGCCTTTCGCTCAAGACCACGGTTCCCCGGCTGTTGAGCGCGGCGTCGCCGTAGGCACGACCCAGTCCTCGCCCCAGATAGCTCTGTGAAGAAGGCTCGCTGATGAGCCGGGCGGCGTGACTGACCTGCTCTGGACGCGACAGACGGCAGGAGCGGACCGGATAACGTCCCCAGCCGCCGATCTCCTTGCTGACAACCCCCATCGCTGCTGCCATCCCAGGCCTGAAGCGGCTCCCAGCCTACTCTTCGGAAGCCTCCTCGAGGGCCATGTCAATGAAGCCCGAAAACTCGTCAAAATCAGGAGCCCCTCTGAAAGGAGCCCCGTTGAGTAAGAAGGTGGGAGTCGAAGTAATCTTCAGCCGTTTGGCTTCCTTGAGGTCTTCTTCCACCACCGACTTGGTCCGCTCGTTGTCAAAGCAATCGAGAAACTCTTCAAGGTTGAGGCCTGTCTCCCGAGCGAATCCCTCAACCTGGCTACGGAGGTTTTCGACAGTGATCTTCTTCTGGTTCTCGAAAAGCTGGTCGTGAATTTCCCAAAAGGCCGGTGGGTCCTGCAGGTTGCCACAGGCCGCCGCAATTGAAGCTTTCAAGGCCCAGGGGTGAATGCTGATCAATGGAAGGTGCTTAAAGACCAACCGGACCCTGTCCCCATATTGATCCAGCAGTTGCTTTTCGAGACCGCTGTTGGCTCTTGCGCAGTAAGGACACTGATAATCCGAAAACTCAACCACGACCACCTCGGCCTCTGGATTCCCCTTGACCGGACGGTCCGAGAAGTCGATCTTTTCGAGATTCTCCTGGCCCTCCTTTCGCATGCGCTGCCAGCGGGCTGTCTGGGGGGATAGGTTGAGGTCCCACACCTGACCAATAATCAAGTGATTGCCATCTTCAGTGACAAACATGGTTGTTTCCTGGTTGCGGTTGCCGGCCTTGACGGAAACCGTAACAGCCACGAAGGGGGAGTCTTCTAAAGGCTCGATCTTGTCGACCTTGACGTCATCGATGGTGCTTTTGAGACGCCTCAGGTAATCCTCAATTTTCTCCTTGAAGTCGCGGCTATCCATTTCTACTTGAGAGCGGGCCTGCTGGATACAGGCGGGCCCGGAGAGCAAAACGACCAGGGCGACCACCCACAGCCAGCCCATTCTACGCGGCAACAACATTCATTCCTCCGCTCAAAACTTTATTATGCCCCAAGAACGGCCTGGACCTCTTATCTTTCTGCCGTTAACCTTAGTACTCCTTCCATAGTGTGCATCCCTCGGCCATGTCAGGTAAGGGTATTGTTGATCTGTTCCAGGCACCGCAGTGAGCGAGTTGAACAAACATCATCGTATTTATGAAAGGGAGTACTTAGCGTTTTCTGCTGGATCGTCACCTGACGGTAGCCTCAACGGGAAGCGGAGCTGAAAGTGAAGCTGTTCGACATTCTCGCCATTCTGGTCACATTCTCGGCTCTCTTCAGTTATCTGAATCACCGCTTTCTCCGATTCCCCCGATCCGTTGGTCTGATGTTGATCGCCATTGTCCTGTCGTTGCTGGTGATGATGGTGGGCTGGCTGGGACTCGGAATCGATGACGGGACACGTTCCCTGGTAGCGAGCATCGACTTCAATCGTGCTCTGATGGGGGGAATGTTGAGCTTCCTCCTCTTTGCCGGAGCGCTTCACGTGAATCTGGGCGAACTGGCAGCCAACAAGTGGACGATAGGGCTGCTGGCCAGTGTCGGGCTGCTGGCTTCCGCCCTGCTGGTCGGGACCCTGTCCTGGTGGATTCTTCATGCCGTCGGCTTCCCGTTGCCTTTCCTGTACTGTCTGCTCTTCGGAGCTCTTATTTCCCCAACCGATCCGGTTGCGGTTTTTTCGATCTTGAAGTCTTCGGGTATTTCCCGAAGCCTGCAGGCAAAGATCTCGGGTGAGTCCCTCTTCAACGACGGCGTGGGAGTCGTAGTCTTTTCAGTGTTGCTGGAGATCGCAGTCCAGGACAGTCCAGTAGGGATCGAAGATGTTCTCGGTTTGATGGTCAGGGAAGCGTTCGGGGGCGTGCTGCTGGGGCTGGCCACGGGCTACCTGGCTTATCGCATGCTGAAGAGTGTAGACAGTTACCAGGTGGAAGTTCTGGTCACCCTGGCGCTGGTCACCGGTGGTTACTCTCTGGCCATGAAACTGCACACGTCGGGTCCCATCTGTGTCGTCGTGGCAGGGCTCATAATCGGCAATCGGGGCCGGCTGCTGGCCATGTCACAAACCTCGCGAGAGCATCTCGACGACTTCTGGGAACTGGTGGACGAGATTCTGAATGGAGTCCTCTTCGTTCTGATCGGGCTCGAAGTGTTGATTCTCTCCTTCACGACGCGACACCTCTTTCTCGCCCTGCTCATCATCCCAGTTGTCATTGGAGCCAGATTTGTCACGGTGGGACTGCCGGTGACGTTCATGCGTCTCTTCCGAGACTTCAGTCCAGGTGCCGTAAGGATTATCACGTGGGGCGGGCTCAGGGGAGGGATATCGGTCGCCCTGGCACTCTCTTTGCCGGCGGGACCCGAAAGGGAACTCATTCTTCCCCTCACGTACTGTGTCGTGGTCTTCTCCATTCTGGTCCAGGGTCTCAGTATGGGCTGGCTGGTGCGGCGCTACCAACCCTGAGTGCCTCGCCATTTGAAACTCTGAGCCCGGTTTCGGTATCTTATCTCATCATGAAGACTCTGCTCCGTGGAACTGTCCTGCTGACGGCAAGCGCGCTTGTTTTGCACCTTTGGGCGGGAGAGAACGCTCCGGTCGCTGCTTCCGCAACGGCTCCGACTGCTCAGGCAACTCGGTCAGTGAGCACGATCTCCTACAATGGTCAGGAGTTTCTCAGCACGTTCAACTCGGCTCGTGACGAGACTCGGCTGGTACTTGTCTTTTCTCCTACCTGAGGACATTGTCTTCGGGGGGCCTCCGAAGTCAGTGAGCTTCTTCAGCAGTCGCCGGATGCCAGGGTCAAGGTCCTTGTCCTCTGGACTCCCATACGGGAACACGACAACCGCTTCGCGGCCCAGAAAGCGACCACCTACCTGAACGACCCGAGAGCCGAGCATTTCTGGGATCTCTGGACTTTTGGCATGAACCATTACACGAAGAAACTGGGCTATCCCGAGGGCGAGCTGGCCTGGGATATCTTCGTCCTCTACCAACCGGGTACGGAGTGGATTTTGCCGGGCCCCGATCCGAGTCCCGATTACTGGATGCAACATCGCGGTCTGGATGTTGGGGATGACTACACCCAGGCTGGACTTAAGACCGAGCTGGAAAAGCTGCTCGAGTAGAGAACCCGAAACTATTTCTGCCTTCTCATTCAGTAGAGCGAGAGCTGAGCAAGTCTTGAGACACGACGACTTCCATAGCAAGCAGTGCGTCCGCCAGTGTCTTGCCCTGAGGATCGATCCTCAGGGCGACGGTTCCTCCTCCTCCCAGCGACTCGTGAAGAAGAAAGTTGAGGGACTTCAGGTTGGGGACTTCGAAGCGCTCGACCGGACCCTGGCAGATGCCGGAGAAATACTCTTTCACTTTGTTGGGGGTGAGGTAAGTACACAGCCAGCGGTAAATCTCTGGAGACCGGGCCACCATCCCGATGTTGGCCGTATCGCCCTTGTCTCCCGATCGCCCCCAGCAAAGCTCGAGCAGTCGGCAGCGGGTCGTCGGTTCCTGGTCGGCTGTCGCACTGCTCTGGGGTTCTTCTTTCGCCCTTAGCAACGGCTTCTGGCTCTTCCGAAGCGGTGTTTCCGGGACCTGATCCGATACCTGGAAGATCTGCTGCGTGCCCACAACGCTGACCGTGGGAGTGAAGTATTCCCTTGGAATCAGACAGGGCCAGTAGGCAACTACCGTCTGAATCCGGGGACGAGCGCCGACAATGGCCACCCCTGGAACGGAACTGAGGATAAGAGATGGAAAGAGTTTCGAGAACTGGCCCACTTTTCCTCGGTCCGGATCGCGAACTCCCAGTCGAAGCAGGATCTCCCCCGGCTGCGCGTCTCGACTGATGTGCCGGTGGCAGGCATCATAGCCAACCAGTTCGGTGGACGTTTCCTCGAACTCGAGACCCAGGTTCTCCCACAGGGTTTGGGCCATGCGGCGAGATTTCTCGACCGTATCGGGCTGGCAGACAATGATGGTTCCGTGGGCTTTGAAGCCGTTCAGATAGGCGATCGAAACCTTGAGCTGAGGAGGGCGGGGTTCCCCCCTGAAACCCTGGACACGGACTCGGTCCGCTCCTTCCCGTTCGAGGCGAAAGCTGGAGAAGTCGGCGATGACGTCGGGAGTCACGTAGCGACGAGGATCTCCCATTTCGTACACGAGCTGGGCAGTCACGGTCTTCAGGTTGACCATTCCGCCGGCTTCAGGGTGCTTTCCCACGACAAAGGATCCGTCGGCCTCGAATTCGGCTATGGGAAAGGCCATGTGATGAAAGGAGGGCACTTCACGCCAATCCGTCAAATTCCCACCGGTAGCCTGGGCACCGCACTCCAGGATGTGGCCGGCGACGACCCCGGCAGCGAGGCGATCCCAGTCGTTCAGAGGCCAACCGAACTCAAAAGCGGGGGGGGCACAGGCGATTCCGGTATCGGTGACCCGACCCGTAACGATGATCTGAGAGCCTGTGCCCAGTGCCTCAATGACAGGTCCGACACCCAGGTAGGCATTAGCACTCACGACCTTGTCTCGAACCTGGCTTAGATGCTGACCGGTTTCCATATTGGCAAGGGACAGGCCCTCTTCCAGCAGACTGTCGAGCCTGTCCATCAGATCATCGCCTTCGACGACAGCAATCTTGAGTTCTTGTCTCTGCTCTCTGGCTGCCACCGCAACTCGTTCTGCGCAGCCTGTAGGATTGATTCCGCCGGCATTGCTGATCACCCGGGTTCCGGTTTCGGCCAGAAGAGGAATACACTCGCGAACCTGATCAACAAAATCGGCCGCGTAGCCCAGCTCGGGGTTGCGGGACCGCTGTTTCTGCAGGATGGACATTGTGATCTCGGCCAGAAAGTCCTGGGTCACATAATCAAGCGGGCCCAGCTCGAGCTGGCGCCGCATGGCCCCCGGATCATCCCCCCAGTAGCCGCCTGCATTGCCGACCCTCACAGTCTTGGAGGTCATGGGGGGTATCTTAGCTTAGTTCCGCGCGTTCCGGGTTGTTCGCTTCACTCACTGCCGCTTCGGGTTCTGATGAACGCTCGGCCAACCGGGGAGTTTGAACATCAGGAGAATGTGGTAGGGAATACGTCACTCTCGGCTTCTCTGACGAAGGATCCTCCGGAGGCCGGCGCGACGTTTAAATTCCCGAGCGCAGCCCCACGGCTCCTCCCACTCTCGGCTTCTAGGGACATGGAACATGGACCGTCCAACGTGGAACAATGAGAGCCATGCAGGCAGTCATGATCTCGCGACCGGGACCCCCGGAGGTCCTCACAATCGGTGAGACAAACCAACCCGCACCGATTGCCGGAGAAGTCCTTGTACGGGTCCGTGCGGCCGGGGTCAACCGGGCGGGTGTCTTACAGCGTCAGGGTCTTTACCCTCCACCCGCCGGGATCCGGGAGGACATTCCGGGACTCGAGTTTGCCGGGGAAGTCGAAGAATCCGGGGCTGAGACCGAAGGCTGGAAAACGGGTGACCGGGTCATGGGACTGGTTTCCGGAGCCGCCTATGCCGAGTACGTGACTTGCCCCGACCGGCTCTTGATTCGCGTTCCCTCCGAAATGACTTTCATTCAGGCCGCGGCCCTCCCCGAGGTCTTTATTACCGCCTACGACGCTCTCTTCAACCGTCTCCAGATCCGTGACGGGGAGAGCCTGCTGATTCACGCGGCTGCCAGCGGCGTGGGGACGGCGGCGATTCAACTCGCCAGGAGCGCGGGAGTCCGAGTGTTTGGAACCGCCTCATTGAAGTCCAAGCTGGACGCTCTGGCGGAACTGGGTCTCGACCTGCCCATCAACTACCGGAAGCAGAATTTCTGTGAGGAGGTACTTGAAGGCAACAACGGGGAAGGGTGTCGATGCCATTCTCGATCTGGTGGGCGCCAGCCATTTTGCGCACAATCTGGATTGCCTGGCAGAACTTGGAAGGATGGTCGTGGTGGGGCTGGTCGGGGGCAGAAAAGCGGACATGGACCTGTCGCTACTGCTGCGAAAGCGGCTCACTATTATCGGCACGGTTCTGCGTTCACGAACGCTGCAGGAGAAAGCCCGTCTGGTTGCCAATTTCGAGGCCCACACCGGTCCCCTCCTGGATTCCGGTGCTATCCGCCCGGTAGTGGACAAGGTTTTTCCTCTTTCCCTTGCGTGTCAGGCTCACACTTACATGGAATCCAATCAGAATACAGGGAAGATCGTGCTGGAAGTTGACTAGCAGTCGGTTGCTGGGACCGCGACTTTCTTCTCGATGCGGTCCAGGCGCATCGCGCATTCAATATGCGGTGTTTGCGGAAACATGTCCAGGGGCTGAACAGCGGTCACCTGGTAGCGGGATGTGAGGCCGGCAATGTCTCGGGCTTGGGTGGCCGGGTTGCAGCTCACATAGATGATTTGGCGGGGTTGCGCTTCCAGTAGCCTTCCTAACAGGCGCTTGTTCAATCCAGCCCGCGGTGGATCCAGCACAACTTTGTCGGGGTCACCGAAAGCTCGGAGGCTTTCCTGGGACAAAGCCTCCGTGGCGTCGGCAACCTGAAATTCAACATTCTCGACGCCATTCTCGCGGGCATTTCTTTGGGCGTTTTCCACTGCTCCGGGGTTGCTTTCAAAGCCCACGACCCTCTTCACACTGGAAGCCATGAACAGTCCGATGCAGCCCACTCCCGAGTAAATATCGAACAACAGCTCCGAACC
The DNA here is from genome assembly GCA_965248635.1 of Acidobacteriota bacterium. Classification (GTDB taxonomy): domain Bacteria; phylum Acidobacteriota; class UBA6911; order RPQK01; family CBDAPI01; genus CBDAPI01. The sequence goes on from OZ252114.1 coordinate 5,209,507, forward strand.
CCGCGGTTGAAGCAGTTCCTGGATGAGGAAGTAGAGCCTCTCTGCCTGCAGTGTGTTGGGTTGGAAAAAGCTGGTAAGAGAGATGCGAAAGGAGAGATCTCGAATTGTTTCGGTAATCTCACCACTTCCATAGATAATCTTTTCTTCCCCCTGAGCCACCGGCGACCTTGTCTCGTTGACCGCGTTGACAAGAGACACGATCTCTTTGAATTCGTCTGCCAGTGCAGAGCCGAGGACTTCCATGCGTCCCTCGTGAGCGCTGGTCGTCACCAGCGCGGCCAGGATCTCACCGGTCGCCTCCGAGGTTCGGAGCACCAGGTTCTTGAGAAAGCCTTTGTGAGCCCGACTGTCGTAGGCACTCCAGCCCTGGCTCCGGGCAATCTCCCGAACTCGATTAACAATCCGGGCGCTCAGACTGCTCTGTAGGAAGCACTCCCTCACGTCCACCAGCTTGTCAAAGCGTCCAGGAACGTGCAGGCCGAGGGCGAACCCCTTGTCCAAGGGGAGACCCGACTCGATCTCCTCTGTTGAGAGCCATCGATTCGTCCCGAATGAGAACTCCATCTTGTTCCGGTAAAAATAGGGTCTGGGGGACGGAATGGGCACTCCGACCTCCAACTCCAGACCGCCGATTCGGGCCATCAAATCCTGAACATGCCGCCGCTTTTCGGCCAGCTGACGCTGGTAGCTCAGATTCTGCCAGCGACACCCACCACAGATTCCAAAGTGCTGGCAGCGGGGCTCGATTCGATCTTCGGAGGGTTCCAGAAGCTGCGTCAGCGCGGCCTCGACAAAGTTCCTCTTTCTCTTCAGAACTACCGCTCGAACGCGATCTCCAGGTACCGCTCCGGCGACGAAAAACACCAGCCCGTCTTTCCGGGCGATGCTCTTGCCTTGAAACCCGGAGGTGGTGATCTTCAGCTCTAGTTCCTGCCCCTTTCGGGGGAGTGCCTCAGCTTCCATGGAGCGTGCATCATAGCCTAAGTACTCCCTTCCATAAATACGATGACGTTATGGAAGTGAGTACTAAGTTCACTATTTCATTCATCTCATTTTGTGGTGTCGCCGCCGTCGAGCTAAAATGCCAACTGCCTCAGAGGCAAAATGGACTTGCTCTCAATTTTCCGGCCCTCTCCGGAACGCCAGATCGCGAAGGCGCGCAAGCGCGTCAAGGAACCGCATGGGGATGCGTCCGTTCGCGTCCAGGCGGCCCAGAAGCTTGCGGAGATGGGTACTCCGGAGGCTCTTCGGGCCCTCCTGGACCGATTCGAGATCACGGTTTCCCCCTCGGTTCAGGACGAGGAGGAAAAAGAACAGGTGCTGAGTTGGATCGTGCATCACGGAGAGAAGACGATTGCGCCGCTGGTGCAGTTCCTGAAGACCGAGAGGCAGGTGTACTGGCCCCTGCGTGCCCTGCGCGAAATTCTGAGTCGAGAGGAGTTGGTCTCTCGTCTGGAGGAACTGTTGAGGTACCACTGGGAGAACCCTCCGGCAAGTCCGGAGCCCCAGGCCCAGATGATTCGCAGCCTCCGGGATCTCCACAGTCTCGGTCTGGAGGAGATCGTGCGGCTGCACCTGCAGGAGCGTGACGACGATATCCGTCTGGCATCGATCGATTATCTGTTCGAGCTGCCCGAACAGGATGTCAGGGAAGCGATTATCGAATGCTATCTGGACTCGGACGACCGCCCCCGGATTCGGGCTCACATTCTGGAGAGACTGGAGCAACAGAAGTGGAGTGTGAGAGGGTACCGGCCCAAAATCGAAGAGACTCTATCCGAGGATTATGCTCTGACTCGCGACGGCCAGATCCGGAGAATAGGAAAGCGATTCTGATGACAGATCCGACCATTCAAGACGTGTTTTTCAAGTCCTTGGTGACCCATCGTGATGAAAGGGGTTTTTTTCGGGAACTGGTTCGAGTCACGGATGCCTTCTTTGGCGAATTCGGGCAGTGGAGCCACTCCATCATGTACCCGGGCGTCATCAAGGCCTGGCATTTTCACCGAAGGCAAACTGACTGGTGGTATGTCTCTCATGGAGTCTTGAAAGCGGCCCTTCACGACCTGCGGGAGGATTCATCGACCTTTCGAGTCACCCAGGACTTCCTGATGGGGGACCAGCAGGAGCCGATCGTCGTTGCGATTCCGCCGGGAGTGGCGCATGGCTGCAAGATCCTGAGTGGCCCGGCTGGGCTCTTCTATCTGACCTCTACAGTCTTCGACCCCGAGGATGAAGGCCGCCTCCCACACGATGATCCCTCCATCGGATATGACTGGCTGGCCCCGGCCCCGATTACTTGAGGTCTGGGTTCCTCGTTCTCAGAATTCAAAAGAGACCCACTCACTCCAGCAGCGCGAGGCTCTTGGGGATACCCGAATCTTGAACGGGTTCCAGGCCTTGAGGTTGGTCCACAGTTCTGGATTGAGAGGCCCCAGCAACTGATGATTCCCCTGCACTGGGAAGATTCCGGTGATGTGGTGGTCGCCGCTCCCGAGATCGTATTGAACCAGATACTCTGTCCTCAGATCTCCGCGCCACTGGAGCAGGACCGCCCCCGTGTGTTTGTCATAGCTGAGAACAGATTCGTCAGAGGGCATATGGATCGTGGGGCACCTGGTGGCCTTCCCTCGGGGCACGTAGAGCCGGGGCTGGGCCTGGAAAATCTCTCGGGCTTTTTGGTGGGACGCGCCGACCCAGGCGTCGATGTCCTTTCGCATCGCCCGGGCCAGCTCTGAATGCACTTCTGCCAGATTGGTGCTTTCCAGAGGATCGGTCTGCAGATCGTACAGCTCTTCGGTGGTGATGAACTTGAAGTGTCCGCTGCGAACCGCTCTGACCCACAGTTTTTCGTTCTCTTTGGTGGTCTGGTTGCCGGCAATGACCGACTCGAAATAGAGACTGCGCTGCGCCACTTCCGGCGCCAGTAGATTGATCCCTTCGACCGTCTCGGAAGGCTTCCACCCAAGAAGACTCAAAACAGTTGGGAGAACGTCGATCTGGCTCGCCAGACCATCTTCGATCCGGTCAGCCGGAACGTGCTCCGGCCAGGAGAAGATAAGAGGAATTCGGGTGAGTTCCTCATACAGCTTAGCCTGCAAGGAGGTCGAAGCGTGCCCCACAAAGCCGTGATCGAGGAGTTCTTCACCGTGATCAGCCGTGAGCACGATCAGAGTCTTCTGAAGCAGGCCCCTGTCTTTGAGGATATCGAGCATCGCTCCGAACAAGGCGTCGACCTTCCGAATCTCGGCATCATAGAGCTGGTCCAGAATCTCCTTGTCGCCGTCAGCGAACTGTGTCGATCCGAGAGGGACGATGGCACCGTTCAGGACAGCCCGGATCGCGGGTCGTTTTTCCAGTTCCTCTCGCGGAGCAGGAAGAAAATCGTCGCTTGGATTGTAGGGCTGGTGGACGATCGTGGAGTGATAGAAAACAAAAAAAGGTTCGGTTCGTTCGCTGTCCAGGTTCTGTTTGAGCCAGTTCAAGAGCTCGTCGCCTGGATTCTTACCGAAATACCGTCTCTCTACCGGCTCCAGACCCAGGTTCACGTAGTAGGGAGCGAAGGTGAAGAAATTCAGATTGGGCACCTCGTACCCGCGTTGTCTCAGGAGTTTCGGCAGAGTGACGAGATCCGGGGAGCCCATCCTGTCCCGATTGTTCACCTCGTGAGTCGGCGGATAAAGACCGCTCAGAAGAGAGACCAGTCCTGGTGCGGTCCAGGCTGAAGTGCTGTAGGCATTCCGAAAGACGGTTCCGGTCCTGGCCCAGGAATCGATGTTTGGACTGGTATCCCGCGGGTATCCGTAGATGCCGAATCGGTCGGCCCGACAGGAGTCGATGCTGAAAACGATCAGATTGCGGGAAAACACAGACGGGCTGTTCGCCAGGATCAGAACAACCCACAGTACGTGAGTCTTTCGGCGCAGGGTAGTACTCACTTGCATGGGTACGGTGAGGTTTGTTTCAGCATCCAGAATCCTGGATTCGATCTTGGTCAGATTGAGGGATTTGATGATAGCATGGCGGCCCCATGTCGGGCTCTTACCTCAGGATTTACGACCTCTTGCCGGCCTTTCTCAGAAGCCGTATCAATCCCTTGGAGGACGCCGTCTGCAGGTTCGTAGGGGGAGCGGCGAAGGTGGGCCCGAAGGCGGTCATTGTGGACGCCGGAGCTGGCCAGTCCCGGTTCGCCGAGCTCTTCAGGAGCCACCGCTATGTGGCCCTCGATTTCGGTCAGGGAGACGGCGGCTGGGACTATTCGCGCCTGGATGTGGTGGGCGACTTGCAGCATCTTCCACTCAAAGATGATTGTGCCGCGGCGGTGATCAATATCCAGGTTCTGGAGCATCTTCCGGAACCCGGTCGGGCGCTGCGAGAGATGCATCGCATCCTCGAGCCGGGAGGGAGGCTCTTCCTGACCGCTCCGCAAGGGTGGCACGAGCACCAGCAGCCGCACGACTATTACCGTTTCACGAGCTTCGCCCTGGAGCGCATGCTCGCCGGAGCCGGTTTTGAGAGCTGGACGATCGATCCGATCGGCGGCTATTTCCACTACCTGGGGCACCGACTGACTTACATCCCCAAACTTCTCTTCTGGCCTCGAGGGAAGGCTTTGCGGATCCTGCTTTTCCCGATCGAGCTGCTGTCTCTGGTCCTGTTCTGCTTTGTGGGGCCGCTGCTGTGTTACTACCTGGATCGATTGGATCGAGGCAAGGAGTTCACGCTCTGCTACCGGTGCCTGGCCAGAAAAAAAGGGGGGCGTGATCAAAGCGCCGGATTCCGTAAATCCACAGCGGTTCCAGTATCAATGTCTCACGAGTAAGACTGGCAGACGCAACTCGGAACCCGGAACTCGGAACCCGGAACCGAATTGCACTACGGCCACCTGATCGTTTTTCGTATCATGGAAGGAATGCTGCGGGTAGGTCTCACCGGTGGAATTGCTTGTGGAAAAACGAACGCTCTGGCCGAGTTCGAGAGGCTGGGTGTCTATGGAATCGATGCCGACCAGATCGGCCATGACGTCATCCAACCGGATGGATCCGCCTACGGTGAGGTGGTTGAGAGGTTCGGTAATGAAATCCTCAACGAGGATGGGACGATTGACCGGAGCCGGCTGGGGAGAATTGTCTTCACCAATGAGTCCAGGCGTCTGGACTTGAATCAAATTGTCCATCCTCGCATTCTGGCTGAAGAGGAGAGGATTCTGAGCAGCCTCGAGGATGAACTGAGTACGCTGCGGCCCAATGTGGCCATGGTGGACGCTGCACTCATGGTCGAGACAGGCTCTTACAAGAGGTACGACGTGATCCTGGTCGTGTACTGCCATCAGGAAATTCAGTTGCGCCGTCTCATGACCCGGGACGGCCTGAGCGAGTCCGAGGCCTGGCTGCGGATTGGCAGCCAGATGCCCCTGCTCGAGAAGATCCGTTACGCTGATTTTGTGATCGACAATTCGAGCCGGCTCTCCGACACCCGGCGGCAGATCCACCACACGTTCCTGGAGCTGACCTCACGATCCTACTAGTGGCGCTCGCTGCTGCTCGCGCCGTTCCAAGTTTAAAGTTACAAGTTGAAAGTTCCGCTAAAAACCTTCAACCTTCAACTCGAGGCTTCGCCCGAAGGGCATACTTGCCAATCGTCCAGAGGATGCGGGCTCCAGCCCGAGCGACTCCGCTCAAGGTTCCGCTGATCTTCGACACGCCGCCCTGGCGGGGCAGCCAGCTGACCGGAACCTGCAGAATGCTCAGCCCTTGCAAAACAGCGAGGATCTGCATCTCGACCGTCCACCCCCACGTCTGGTCTTGCATCCCCAGTTGACAGTAGGATTCATGGCGAATGGCCCGAAACGGACCCATATCCCGAAAGCAATGTCCCCAGCGAAAGCGGATAAGAGAGATCGCCAGTTGGGTGCCCCAGTGCTGGGGCAGAGTCATTGCTGCACGGTCAGGCCGGCAGCCAATCACCAGGTCCGCCGCCCGGCTTTGGATGGGGGTCAGGAGCGATGGAATCTCCGCTGCACGGCTCGAGCCGTCGGCGTCCAGGAAGAGGAGAACATCCGGCCAGTCAGACAAATGCTCAATTGCCCTGAGGCAGGCGCGACCGTAGCCCCTCGGTATGGCAAGGACAACCTCGGCCCCTGCCTGGCGTGCGACCTGGCCCGTGTCGTCCTCGGATCCGTTATCGGTCACCACCACCCGGGTGGACCAGTCAGGAGTATGCTCAAGAACCTTACGAACGACGACGCCGATCGTCGTGGCTTCGTTCAGCGCCGGGACGACGACGCCGAGATTCACCAGCCTGACGAAAGAGTGTTCAGTCGACAAGGTCACATTGCCCAGTTCGATCCTTGACGCTGCCCCCCGGATTCATGTATGCCGCCTTGCCGAAGATCGTGGAAGAGATCTGGGAACTGATCTTCCCCAACTTGATCAGGGGAGTATTTCTGATCGCTTGGAGGACGTTCTGAAAGGCCCTCATGACCCTGATCTCGTTGACTCCGCAGGATCGTTCAAGCTCAAGAGGATTCCCGCCAGAAGCGGAATCGTGAGTTCGTGGTGACCCGTGATGGCAAATCCTTTTCCGTCGCCCTCCACGGGACGATTCACTACATTCTGAGTTGGACGATAATGTTGAACGAAGTCAAAGTTGGCAGTGCTGAATCCTGACAGTTCCTGCCCGCTGTTACGGATGGCGGACACTGCTTTCAAAAAGACTTCGGGCAGGAGCACAGCCGATCCCACGTTGATGAACACGCCCCCGTCGTGCAGCCGTGAGACCTCCTGGGTGAAGATCCGATAATCGATCTCGGTACCCTTGCCCAGGCTGACGCCACTGGCACGGGGATGGTTATGGATGATGTCGGTTCCGTAGGCCGCATGGACGGTCAGGGGGACAGCCTGTTGATAGGCCTGCAGGACCAGGGAAGAGTCAGGGAACTCGAGCGGGCAGGACTGAAGGTAGCGCCCGACCGCTTCTCCGATCCCGGTGTCCTGATCCGCCCCCCGATTGATCGCTTCGTTGAGGAATTGGCCAGTCTCGCGGGCCATTCCAAAGGCTCCAGATCCGAGCTGTTCCTCGACACTTTCGGAAGTGGATCCACAATAGGCAATTTCGAAGTCGTGAATGATGACGCTGCCATTCACTGCGATCGCACTAACGAACCCCTCTCTTAGCAGCTGGGTGAAGAGTGGAGCGAGTCCCGTCTTGATGACATGGCCTCCTAGGGCCCAGATGATGGCGCGATCGCGACTCCGGGCGGCAGCAATGCGCTGTGCCAGGTCCTTGATGTCGGCCCCGGCCAGGATTTTCGGCAGAGAGGCCAGGAAGTCCTGGAAGCTGTCTCCCGTGAAGGGTTTGGCAAAGTCGGCCTGATGTACCTTGCTGGGACGGTCTCTGAGCGAATAGTCGTTGATTCTGTCCGGTCGAAACTGCTTATGTCTGGACACGATAAGACTGTAAAATCAGTGGGCCGTGGAGGCCGTCCTCTGCCGGTTAGTGAATAATACTCTCCGGAGCGCTTGGCCGGTATAGGAAGAGCCGCAATCGGCAACCTGTTCGGGAGTTCCCTGAACCACGATTTCGCCTCCCTCCCAGCCACCCTCGGGACCCAGGTCGATCAGCCAGTCGGCGCATTTGATCACTTCCAGGTTATGCTCTATGACAATGACCGTATTTCCAAGCTCGACGAGCTCCTGGAGTATATCAAGCAAACGGCGCACGTCCTCGAAGTGGAGCCCGGTGGTCGGTTCATCCAGGATGTAGAGGGTCTCCCCAGTGGATCGCTTGCTCAGCTCTCGCGCCAGCTTGACTCTCTGAGCCTCTCCTCCTGAAAGCGTGGTGGCGGGCTGTCCCAGGCGTACGTACCCGAGCCCAACATCCATCAGGGTGCGGAGTCTCCGTTCGATCTGGGGGATGTTCTCCAGCAGGGGATAGGCCATGTCGATGCTCATGTCCAGGATGTCGGCGATGGTGTGAGTCTTCAAACGCACGGAGAGCGTCTCACGGTTGTAGCGTTTTCCCCGGCAGGCCTCACATTCTACGTACACGTCCGGCAGAAAGCTCATCTCGATCTTTCGCAGACCGCCGCCTCGACAGACTTCGCAGCGCCCCCCTTTGACATTAAAACTGAAGCGGCCGGGCTTGTATCCACGCACTCGGGATTCCGGGAGCAAAGCAAACAACTCGCGGATGTAGGTGAAAACGCCGGTGTAGGTCGCAGGATTCGAGCGTGGAGTCCTCCCGATGGGGGACTGATCGATTTCGATGACCTTGTCCACGCGCTCTGCGCCTTCCAGGGCGTCAAACTCTCCCGGCTGCAGTAGTGACCGGTAGAGCTGCTTGGAGAGGGACCGGTAGAGGACTTCATCGATGAGAGATGATTTTCCGGACCCGGAAACGCCGCATACACCGATGAATTTCCCAAGGGGAAAGGAGACGGTAAGATTCTTCAGGTTGTTATGGCGCACTCCTTTCAGCTTGAGCTCCAGACCATTCCCCTGACGGCGCTTTGGGGGGAGCTTGATGTGCTTCTCTCCAGTCAGGTATTGCCCGGTCAGGGAAGCTGGTTCTGCCATGACTTCCTGGAGGCTTCCCCTGGCCACCAGATGTCCACCGGCGTGCCCGCCCTCGGGACCCAGATCGAGGATGTAATCGGCCGCCCGGATGGTGTCCTCGTCGTGCTCCACCAGCACAATCGTGTTTCCCAGATCACGAAGCTTCTTCAGGGTCTGGAGGAGTTTTCTTGTGTCGCGTGGATGAAGTCCGATCGACGGCTCATCCAGAACATAGAGAACTCCACGCAACTGAGACCCCACCTGCGTTGCCAGGCGGATGCGCTGCGCCTCACCTCCCGAGAGAGATCCCCCCTGGCGGTCCATCGTCAGATAGCCCAGGCCGACGTCGAGCATGACTCGGAGCCGGGCTCGTATCTCCAGCAGAATCGATCCGGCGATCGCCTGCTCTCTGTCGTTGAGCTGGACCCTCTGCAGCGCCTGGTCGCAGGCTTGCAGATCCATACGACAGTAGTCTGAAATGGACAGCCCGTTGACTTTGACCCAGCGGCTGGCTGGCTGCAGCCGGGTGCCCTGGCAGGCCCCGCAGTCCGTGGTCTTCAAGAAGGCCATCAATTGCTGGCGTCTCGGCTGGCTGTTGGAAGCGCGGATCTTGTCCTCGAACCACTGGTTGAGGCCCTTGAAGACCGCCTGATAAGAAACATCATCGTAGTGGAAGGTAAGAGGCGCACTGGAGCCAAACAGCAGCGCCTGTCTGAGGTCGTCCTGGAGGCGGCTGAAAGAGGTCGAAGGCGACTGGTCGAAGTGTCTGAGCAGGGCACTCAGGGACTCCTTGAACAGAGATTCGAGCTCCGGCAGTTCCAGTTGGAGGCCAACTTTCGAGGCAGGCCTGGCAGAGTCCAGGACCAACCGCTCGAGATCAACTTCTGATTGGGTGCCAAGACCGCTGCAGGTTGAGCAGGCTCCGAAGCGGCTGTTGAAGGAGAAGCTCCGGGGCTCCAGAGAAGGAAAGCTGAGATTGCATCGAATGCAGGCCATGCGTTCGGAAAAGAGCATCTCAGCTCCCCCCAGTATCGAGACCGTGACAATTCCGTCGGCCAGACGGAGCGCCTGTCGGAGTGACGACTCCAATCGTTCCTGCTGGTCTGGGCGAACGATGAGCCGGTCCACCACCACGTCGATCGAATGATTTCTGCGCTTGTCAAGATCCGGTGGGTCTTCCAGGAAAGCTTCTTTACCGTCCACCCGGCAGCGCAGATACCCTTCCCTGTAGAAGCGCTCGAAGAGTTTCTTGAATTCGCCTTTGCGTTCCCGCACAACGGGCGAATAGACAATCACTCGACTCCCGTCGGGAAGTTCGCAGACCTGGTCGAGGATCTGTTCAACCGACTGCTTGCTGATCTCGCGCCCGCACTGCGGGCAGTGGGGAATGCCAACACTCGAGAAAAGCAATCTGAGATAGTCGTATACCTCGGTGATCGTGCCGACTGTAGACCGGGAACTGCGGCTGGTTGTCTTTTGTTCGATGGCGACAGCTGGAGAGAGCCCCTCGATCGAGTCGACGTCGGGTTTCTCCATCTGGGCCAGGAACTGCCGGGCGTAGCTGGAAAGTGACTCGATGTAGCGCCGCTGGCCTTCGGCGTACAAAGTGTCAAAGGCGAGGCTGCTTTTCCCCGACCCGCTGAGACCGGTCACAACGCACAGCCGCTGTCTGGGGATCTCCAGGTTTAAGTCGCGCAGGTTGTGCTGCCGGGCCCCCCGGACGATGATTTTCTGCATGACACAAGAGATCTATTTTGAACGGAGTGTCAAAGCACTGCAACCGAGGCGTCAGGGCTGAATCCTGAGCTCGGAGGTTTTCAACTTTCCGCCACGCAGGAAAACGATCCTGAGTCTTCCATCCTGGGACTGTTTGATGCTTTCGCCGAGGTTCTCGAAGGTGTTGACGCTGACTTCATTGATCCGCAGCAGAATGTCTCCAGTCCTGAAACCTGCCCTGGCGGCCCGGCTCTCTCGCTGGATCGACTTGACCAGAAGGCCGCCCGTGGCTTGAAAAGGGAAGGGAACTACAGAGGCTTGAGTGACCAGGTGGACGATCAGCCCCAGGTCCATCAGTGGGTTCCAGCCAAGCTTCTCAGCTCTCAGTTGATCTCCCCGGGCAGTGTAATTGGGAGCATCCGGTTCGAGATCAATCGCCCAGGCTGCCGCGTACCTGGGGTCTCGGTTCCCGGTCGCGAGCTCTACTCTTTCATCGGCTTTGCCACGGCGGATATCCAGGATGATGTTCTGGTCGGCACCCTTGAAGCGAACACCATGGATCAGATCCAGCTTGCTCCGGACCTTGTGTCCGTCAAGGCCCAGGATTACATCACGAGCACGCAAGCCGGCCCGCTCAGCCGGGCTCTTGGGAGTGACCCATTCCACAGTCGGCTGTGTGTCATCGGCCAGGTAAATGCCCAGCCACCCTCCCGGAATGCTCTCGCCCCGGCTGACGATGGCATGGGCTGAGGAGGCGATCAAAACGGACGGCAAGATAGACGTATAGGCGAGCTTGTCGTTGTAGCGATGGGGCGAAGCATAGGTCACGAATCCCACCAGTTTCCCCTTTGGATCCAGGGCCAGAGTCCCCTGAGCCCGACACCGCTTTGCCCAGGTTCCCAGTCCCGACACCTTCAGCACCGAAAAAGGCAACCAGCCCTCTGAACTTGCGGCCAACAGGCAAGCGATAGCCGGGGGGCATCCGCTTTCCCCCGGGCTGGCTACGTTGAAGTGCTTGAAGCTTGGATTGCTGGCCAGCTCCAGGGGGTGGGGCTCAGGGATGGGCGCGCGCACGATGGCGACAGAGATTCGATCATCAAGGCCCACCGGCTGAGCATGATAATCCTTGCCCACTTGAGTCCGCACCGTAAAGCGAACGTTGCGGGCCTTTAGGTAAAGGCGATACTCGCCGACAAAAAGAACCACATGCCCCTTTGAATCGAGGACGAAGCCGTCAAAAGAGACTCTTTCCTGAATTTTCTGCCGGGTCTGGTAGTCGTCTCCCAGCACAAAAGCCGAAGCCTCCTGCTCGACCACCACCCGGACCAGCGACTCGGCAGGCACAACGATCTGGTTCTTGTCGTGGGCCGGTGCGGCCGGTAGATGAGGGGAAGCCGATGCCGCAAGGGCCAGAACAGGAAGAAATCCTGAGAGGCGGGTCATAGCTCTCCAGCGCATTCTATGCAGCAGACACCACTCAGTGACTGACGTACTTCAAGTAATCCGTCTGTGCCGGGTCCGCAGGCATGATCTCCATACGGGAGTTATTCTCAGGTTTCATGGTTGCCGGGGGGGCGATCACGTATAGCTGTACCCTAGGGTAGCTCAGGTCGAACTCCACCGGCTGCGCCTGATCGAGGGTAGGGTGGTAGGTTGTTCGAGTCGAGACCGGTGCGATCTGACTCGCGACGAAGTCAGGGGACGGAAGATCGGGGGAGCTTCCGATCCCGGCCATTCCGGCAACAACCGCCAGGATGAGACCGGCGGCAATGAGAGGGACCTTGCGCCGGAAGCCTCTCGGAATCTGCGCAATGACCTGGCCGGTGAAGTCCAGGGGTGCCTTCTCACGCCTGGCCAGTGCTCGGTGCAGTTCCTCGATTTCTTCCAGTTCGTCGTAGAGCTGGCTACAAGCAGGGCAGCCTTTGAGGTGCTCCCTGACTTCCCGATCGAGAAATGCCTGGTCGTCGTCCACGAGTCTTTCCTCGATCTTCTCGCAACTCATAGGCAACCCGAGAGTTTCTCCCTTAAGAGCATCTTGGCCCGATGGATCCGGGACTTTGCCGTACCCAAGGAGATTTTGAGGATCGTGGCGGTTTCCTCGTAGGAAAGTTCCTGCGCCTCCTTCAACATGAACGCCAGCCGGTACTTCTCCGGCAAAGAGTCTATGGCCCGCTGCAGGCTCTGCAAACGCTCTTTGCTTCCCAGTTCGCTCTCTGGAGACTCGCGATGATCGGGCAGGGGAAAAGTCTGCTCATCTTTCTGGAAAAGAGACATCACGTTGTAGAAGAAGAAACGACCCTTCCGCTCCCGTCGACGGATCTCGTCGATGGCGAGGTTGGTCGCAATTCGATAAATCCAAGTTGAGAACTGGTACTTGCCCTTGTATCGATCAGCGTTCTTGAAGACCCGGATAAAGGCTTCCTGTGCCAGATCGACAGCCAGTTCGTAGTCGTGAAGAAGGTTGTTGAGGTAATTGACGAGCCGGTCCTGGTAACGGTGAACCAGAGCCTCGAAAGCGTCCTCGTTACCTTCCAGATAAGCGGAGACGAGTGCGTTGTCTCCGAACCCGACAAACGATTGAGCAACAGTCGCAGCGCTTCCCATGGCAATATAGACGAAGCTAAGGCGGTAGAGGTTCCGCCCCGCCCCAATTAAAGTTCCAACGTTCCAGCGTTCCAACGTTCCAGCGTTCCAACGTTCCAACGATTTTCTGACCAATCCAAAACTTGGAACCTTGGAACGTTGGAACCTTGGAACATTACTTGGCCTCATACCAGGACTCACCAACCCCTATTTCCACCTCCAGAGGCACATCTAGAACTGCTGCCGATTCCATGGCCTGCTTGACTAGTTCACCGACCTCTTCGAGCTCATTTTTGGCGACCTCGAGCACCAGTTCATCGTGAACCTGGAGAAGCAGCGAGCTACTGAACGATTGCCCCTGCAGCTTCTCGTGGATATCGATCATGGCCATTTTGATCAAGTCGGCTTCGGTCCCCTGAATAGGCGCATTGATGGCGGCTCGCTCCCCGAAATGGCGCAGATTCCAGTTTCTGCTGTGGATCTCGGGAATGGGCCGGATTCGTCCGAACAGAGTCGTCACAACGCCCGAGTCCCGGGCCTCGCTGAGCGTGTTCTCGATCCAGTTCTTCACTCCCTCATATCGGGTAAAGTACTGATCGATGAACTGCTGCGCCTCTCGCCTCTCGATTTTCAGGGTATTCGCCAGTCCAAAGGCACTCAGACCATACATGATTCCAAAGTTGATGACCTTGGCTTTTCGTCGATAGCCCTTGAGATCGGTCTCTACCGCCGGGCCAAAGACATCAAGCGCCGTTTGATAGTGGATGTCCTCCCCACGCTGGAAGGCCTCCTGCAGCATCGGATCGCCGGAAAGATGAGCCATTACGCGCAGTTCCAGTTGAGAATAATCGGCAGTCAGCAAGCTGAACCCGGGGGGTGCGATGAAGGCTTTTCGAATCACTCGGCCCAGCTCCGTTCGAACGGGAATGTTCTGGAGGTTGGGGTTGCTGGATGAGAGGCGGCCCGTGGCGGCGACCATCTGGTTGAAGGACGTATGGACTCTTCCGGTGTGCCGGTCGATCAGTCGGGGCAGGGCGTCGAGGTAGGTGTTCTTAAGCTTGGCAAGTTCCCGATACTCGAGAATGAGGGCCGCGATCGCATGGTCCTGTGCAAGTTTTTCCAGGACCTCGACGCCTGTTGCGTAGTGGCCCGCTTTGCGGGTCCGCTTGACGACCGGCAACTCGAGTTTTTCGAACAATACGGAGGCCAGCTGGCGGGGGGAGTTGATGTTGAACTCGTCGCCGGCCAGTTCGTATATCCGGGCACTCAACCTGTCGATCTGCGCACCGGTGTTGATGGACATTCCCGAGAGCAGTTCGGCGTCGATCAAAACGCCTCGCTTTTCCATGGCCACCAACACGTCTATAAGCGGGATCTCAATCTTCTCCAGGACTGTTCCCAGGCCATGGGCCAGAAGGTCGGGGTGGAGCTGGAGAGCCAGTTGCCTGGTCAGATCGGCACGTTCGGCCAGTTCCTCACCGTTGGGAGCGGAGAAGAGGCTCTTCTGGTCGTCGCTGTCGGAAAAACGGTAGTGCAGATGTTCCAGACAGCTTTTTTCCAGCGAAAAGTCCTTCTTATGAGGCGACAACAGGTAGCCCATCAGCATGGTGTCCGAGAGGAAAGAGGGTGGTTCAATCTCCCGGTCCCGCAGCCAGGCCAGCAGCGGCTTGAGGTCGTGGGCGATCCACTCCCCGGCTTCAGCGAGGATCTCGAAGACCGAGTCTGTGTGGCTCACCAAGAGCCGGGAAGAAACGGACCACCCCGTCCACTCAGACGTCGAAAACCCCAGTCCAGAGAGCTGCGGGCCGTCTGCGGGTGACTCCTCTAGGAAGGGGAAAAGGGAGAGCTTGTCGCCTTTGATCTGCTGGCGCAGAGAACGCAAAGCGTCGAGGCTTTCCACCCTCCTGTAGGCAGCTTCTCTCCCGGTTCCGGTCGGGATGAATTCATCCAGCAGACTGACAAAATTCAGTTTGGTGAAAAGCTCTCTGGCGGCCTCACGATCCGGCTCACTCAGTCGGAGGTCTTCCAGATCCAAGGGGATCGGCAAATCTGTGTGGATGGTGACCAGGTCGCGGCTCTGCAGGATCTGATCCTCATTGTTCTCGAGGCTCGTCCGGTAGGTCTTGTGGGTGATCTCAGAGCGGTGTCGAAGGAGTTCGTCCAGACTTCCATACTGTTGGATCAGTTTCTGGGCGCCTTTGGTCCCGATCCCGGGTGCTCCAGGGACGTTGTCGGAGCTGTCGCCTACCAGGCTGAGAACATCCACGATCTGATGAGGCTCCACTCCGAACTTCTCCCCGATCTCGGACGGTCCCAGCAGCTTCATGTCTCTGGGGTCAAGAATGGAGACATGCTCTGAGACGAGCTGGAACATGTCCTTGTCGATCGACACGATCACGACGACGAGACCTGCCTCGACAGCCTTTGCTGTCAGCGTTCCGATGACATCGTCAGCCTCGTAGCGTTCCAGGGAGCGGACGGGTACTTCGAGAACCCGGCAGACATCGAGTACAAGAGGAACCTGGTCCAGCAGATCGGGAGGGGTGGGTCGCCGGGTAGCCTTGTAGGCCTCGAACTGTTGGTGACGAACGGTTGGGCCGGGCAAGTCGATCGCCACACCCAGAAACTCGGGCGTTTCCTCCGCGATGAGCTTGCGCAGCATGTTGGTAAAGCCGTAAACCGCGTTGGTGGGGCGGCCGGTCCGATCTGTCAGGCCCTGGATCGCGTAAAAGGCTCGATAGATGTGGGACATTCCGTCCACGAGATAGAGTCGGGAGGACACGCTCGGTATCATAGCAAAGGGGAATCCTGGGACCCCTAGAGTTCTTATGCGTCTATTGCCGGTTGTGAACTCCCTTTGGAGAGTTCCGATCATCATCCTGATGACGATAGGACTGGCTACCATCAGCCTGGCCCTTTCACTCTTTGACTCGAGTGGCAAACTCCAGCACCGGTGTGCACGGATCTGGGGACGCTGGATTCTCTGGATCTCGCGTGTACGGGTCTTGAGCACTGGGATGAATCGGCTGGACAGGCAACGCGGCTACATCTTCATGCCAAATCATCTGAGTATGTTCGACCACTGGGCCCTTCTGGCCCAACTGCCGGTACAGTTCGGGTTCGCTGCCAAAGCCCCTCTGTTCGGGATTCCGTTTCTGGGCTGGCACTTGATTCGATCAGGAAACGTACCCGTGGACCGGCGGAAACCCAGACGAACGCTGCAACATTTCAGGAAGGCTGGCGAGAGAATCTCACAGGGTTGGTCGCTGGTGATTTACCCGGAGGGCGAGCGAACCTTTGGTGACCGCTTTGCCCGCTTCAAGCGGGGGGCGTTTCTCCTGGCCCGGCACGCTAAGGCTCCGATCGTCCCGGTCACTATCATCGGGGCCCACCGGCGCCTGCCCAGGGGCTGTGTAGTTATCCGTCCAGGGTGGATGGAATTAGTCTTTCACCCGGTCCTGGAATTTGCGGACTATGAACACCTCGATTTGCATCAAATTAGTGACACGGTTCAGCATATGATTGAAAAGAGTTACAGGCAGGTGGAGGAATGAAGATTCCCAGTTCCCTAATTCAATCGGTGCAGGAGGCGCTTCACAGGCTGTCTGTTCCGGGGTGGCTTTTTTACGGCTTTCAGCGCATCGACCCGCTCGCCCTCAGAATTCTGGGTTTTCCCGAGGATGCCCATATTAGCCGCCGCTGGTTCTATCTGGTTCCAGATCGCGGAGAGCCCAGGAAACTGGTTCATCGGATTGAAGCGTTTCAACTTGACCATCTTCCCGGATCGCAGCGAGTCTATCTGAGGTGGGGCGAACTCAAGTCAGAACTGGCCCGGCTTTTGAGGGGTCATGACCGGGTGGCGATGCAGTACTCGCCTGAGTGCGGTATCCCCTACGTTTCGAGGATTGATGCCGGAACCGTTGAACTGGTCAGATCTACGGGCGTCGAAGTGATTTCTTCGGGCGACCTGATCCAGCTCTTTGAAGCTGTCCTGACAGCGCAGCAGGCTGAACAACACAGAGAGACGGCCGGGGAGCTTACCGAGATCGTCAATGACACCTTTCAGGACACGGCTGAGAAGATCCAGTCGGGACGGTCGCTTCTGGAGTATGAAGTGCAGCAATCGATTCTATCCGCTTTTGAGAATCACGGCCTGGTCTGCGACCATGCACCCATCGTGGCTGTGAACGGGCACAGCGGAAATCCTCACTACTGCCCCCCGGTCGAAGGTAGTGGAAGGATCTCCAGCGGGGATTTCCTGCTCATCGATTTGTGGGCCAGGCCGGCAGCCGGCGTTTACGCCGACATCACCTGGACGGGGTTCTTCGGGCCCACGGTTCCGGGTCCGATTGAGCAGGCATTTGACATTGTGCGGAGGGCTCGCGATCGGGGTGTCGAGTTCCTGGATGAGACCCTGGCTTTGGGTCGCGAGATACAGGGCTGGCAGGTTGACGACCAGGTCAGAGCCGTGATTGAAGAAGCCGGCTTCGGCGACTTCTTTGTTCACAGAACCGGACACAACATCGGCCGAGAGGTCCATGGGAACGGAGTGAACTTCGACAACCTCGAGTCACACGATACCCGCAAAGTGATCCCCGGGGGGCTCTGTTCCCTGGAACCAGGGATCTACCTGGAAGATTTCGGGCTTCGAACCGAGATCAATGTCCTGGCCGGCGAAACAGGAGTCGAGGTGACCACACCGCTCCAGGATCGTATTCTGACGTTCGACCTTTAACCTTTAACGCCGCGAGCGCAAGCGAGCGGCAAATCCTACAGCCCCAGCGCTCGGCTCCGCTGTTCATCCATGATCAGCTTCAACTCGTCGGTCAGATAGTTGAAAGCCAGCACCGAGAGGAGGGCGGCCAGAGCCGGCGTCAGGAGCCAGGGGAAATCGCTCAGGGCCCTCAGGGAAGTGGCATCGTGCAACAGGTTCCCCCAGCTGACGTCCGGTTCCTGCACTCCCAGTCCCAGGAAAGTGAGCGTCACTTCCCCAATGATGTACGCCGGCAGAAGGACGGATCCCTGAACCAGCAGAAAGTTCCGGGTAAAGGGAAGGATGTGCCGAAGTAGAATCCGCGCATGGGAAGCCCCGCAGGAGACGGGGTAAAGAACGTGTTCCCGTTCCTTGAGGGCCAGAACCTGTCCACGAACCACCCGGGCAACGGAGGCCCAGCCCAGCAATGTGAAGGTGGTTACGATCAGGAGATAAAGCCCGATTCGGCCGCTGAGGTCCGGGAAGACCGCCCGCATACCCAGGATCAGGAAGAATCCCGGCAGGGACAGGAAAAGGTCAGAGAGGCGCATCACGATTCGATCGGTCCACCCTTCGAAATAACCCGACAAGGATCCCATCAGAACCCCCAGGACCAGAGTAAAGAAGATGGCTGCCAGACCGATGCTCAACGAGTATCTGGAACCAAAGAGGATCCGGGAAAAGAGGTCTCGGCCCAGTTCGTCGGTTCCCAGCAAGAAGAAAGGCTGAGCCTCATCGTTGGAGCCGAACAGACGGGTTTGGAATTCGAAACCCATCCAGGTGAAAGGTTCCGACCTGACGAAGAAGCGGATCGGAACCAGTGCACCGGTTGGCTCAAAAGTGGGATTCAAGTCCAGGCGCCGGACGGCGTGAAAAGCCGGACCCCGGGCTCCGCTCTTGCTCTGAAGCACGATTCGGGAAGGAGGTGAAAAGGCAAAATCTCGGAACTGATGCCTGTGCGAGTAAGGGGCAATGACAGGAGCCAGCCAGGCTGCGGCGTAAAAGAAGAGCAGAATCAGCAGAGCCGCCCCTCGGAGAGAGGTTCGAGTCATGCTCTCACCCGCGGGTCGTTGCAGGCCAGAACAATGTCGGCGGCAAGGTTGGCGATGATCACCAGCCCGCTGGCCACCAGTACGCAATTCAAGGCGACATAAAGGTCCCTGGCCAGAATCGAAGCTACAGTCAGTTCTCCCAGGCCCGGCCAGCTGAAGACTCTCTCGACCACGACTGAACCACTCAAAAGCCCCCCCACGATGAGGCCGGACAGGGAGATAACCGGATTCAGGGCGTATCGAAAGGCATACCAGAAGACACACCGCCCGGGCAGGCCCTTGCTCCTGAGGGCCGTGATGAAAGGCTGAGAAAGGGCATCCACGAGCTCTAGTCGAAGAGTTCGTGTCAAGAAGGAGAACAGGGGAAGAGCCAGAGTCAGGGCGGGCAGGACAACGTGTCGGAAAGTCCCTGCACCCCCGATCGGGAACCAGCCGGTGAGAAAGGCCAGATAGAGGAAAAGCAGGGAAGTGAGGAGAGTCGGAAGTGACATCCCGCCGAGGGAGATCATCCTGGAGAGGTGATCTGGCCACTGATTGAAATAGAGAGAGGAGACGACTGCCAGTGGCAGGGCCAGGCCCAGCAAAAAGAGCAGCGCGAAGCAGGCCAGCATCAAGGTGTTCAGCGCTCTTTCGGCGATCAGGCTGGTGGCCGGTCGCCGCTGGGCAAAAGAGTAGCCGAAATTTCCCCGTCCGATCTGGCCGAGCCATTTGAAGTACTGAAGATGGAGAGGTTGATCCAGGCCGAACTCGGCGCGCATGCGTTCCACCTGGGAGACAGGAATCGCAGGGTTGAGCTCCATCTCACTCAGGTAGTCACCCGGTACAGCGGCAAACAGTCCAAAGATCAGAAGCGAGAGGAGAAAGACCAGAACTGCCGTCTCGAGCAGACGATGTTGAATCAGCCGGATCATTGGATTGGTTTCTCCGTTAGGATTCCGTTCGAGTCGGATTCCGCTCGAGTCGGGATTCCGTTCGAGTCGTCAAAACGAAAGCTCCCAGCCGTTCCATAGAGTATGTGGGAAGAGCACGACCGGCCTTAGGCCCTTAATCGCCGGACTCGCGGCGACCAGAATGTTCTGATTGACAAGCGGCAAGAATGGGAGCTCTTGGGCCAGTATCTCCTGAATCTGCGTGAAAAGAAGCTGCCTCTCTTCCAGTTCGAGGGTAGTGATCTGTTTCAGAAGAAGACGGTCGACCTCAGCCTCCCAGGCGGTCGCGGCGGATCCCTGGGCGGGATTCCAGAAGTGCATTGGAGAGGAAGAGAGGAGGACGTTCTGGTGCTCGACAGGCTCATAAGGGAAGTCAATGCCCATAATGGCGGCTTCGTAGTCGTGACTTCTCATGACTCTGGATCTGAGAGCCCGAAACTCTTCCTGCCTGAGGGTTACCTCCATCCCCAGCAGCTCCAGGTCCTGTTGAATCACCGCGGCGATACGACCCCACTGCTGGTCCGATCGGCAGAATATCTTAAACTGGACCGGGCGTCTTCCGACGTCAACCAGCCGAGTTCTGCCTCCTTCCTCGATCCAGGAGAACCCGGCTTCCATCAACAGTCGTCGTGCCTGGACGGGATCGTGGGGATATTTCCGAACGGAAGGAGCATGCCAGGTATCAATGGAAGACGGCATCAGGCTCCAGGCTTTCTCGGCCCGCCCCTGGAACACAGTCTCGACAATGGCCCGCCGGTTGATTGCCAGGCTGACCGCCCGACGGAAGTCAACACTGGTAAACCACTGCCGCTTGAATGGTGACAGATTTGGGGCCCGGGGGTTCTGATTGAACCACAAGAACTTCAGCTGCAGGGAAGGTCCCGCATCCAGCAGTTGAAATCCTTTGCCTTCGAGTCGAGTCAAGTCACTGGGCCGGACCTGCGTGTCTAACAAGTCCAGTTCTCCGGCTTCGAGTCTCAGGATCTGGGTGTCGCGCAGTGGGATATAGTGAATGACAATCTCATCCAGGTAGGGGAGTCGCTGACCCAGTTTGTCCACCTTCCAATAGTGGGGGTTGTTGTGCAGGATGGTTTTCTGGGCGGGATGGTGCTCCGCAATCATGAAAGGGCCCAGCCCAGCCATGCTGGAAGGATCCACGTCCAGGGTCCAGTAGTTCTCCAGTTTTCGGTCCTGGTCTCCCATCAGGTGAGCGGGAAAGACCGGAATGTTAGTCAATGCGTACTCGGCGGCGGCGAACTTCTGGGGGAAGGTGATTTCCACAACCGAGTCGTCGACCCGGCGGTATTGCAGGGCCTCTCCGTCAATCCGCAGCAGGGCACCCAGGGTGTTCTGAGAACCCTCCTGAAAGAGGCGGTCCAGAGTGAAGATCACATCTTCCGCCGTCACAGGCCGACCATCCGAGAAGAGCAGTCCCTCTCTCAGCTCGACCCGTATCGTTCTGGAATCCGGCGAGAGTGACCATTTCCGGGCCACCCCGGGCCTGACAGTCTGTTGTTCGAAACCGAACTCCAGCAGTGTTCCCGTGATCAGATAGGTGACCAGGCGGGTTCTGGTGTCCTGCGCCGTGGCGAAATTGAAACTGCTGGGCTCTCCAGATAGGCTGTAGTTGAGTCGTCCGCCGACCCGGCCATCGGTTTCAAGTACCTGTGCATCCCTCGGAATCGGGAGCGGGGGGCGATGGGGGCGGTTGGCCGGTGCGGGGGAGCAGCCAGAGAGCGTCCACAGAACCAGGAACACGCCCGCTGCCGCGAAATAACGGCCACAGCCCCTGGCAGAAGCCAGGGGGAAGAAGATTCTAGTAGATCTCATCGTCCTGCCAGGACCGATTGGGATTGAGATGACAGCGGGCAGCAGTTCGTCTTTGCTTCGATGCCGGAATCATAGCAGCTCGTGGTGAAACTCGCGCAGGCTGCCGGGTCACGTTACCGGGAGGCCAGCGGCCATTCTGGCAGTGACCTGGAAAGGATCCTGGTCTCAGTGGGCGAAACCATCTTGTATCGAATCCCCCGCCACTCAATCTCCCTGCTGAGGAGTGAACGGGCCAGGGCCAGGAGAGTCAACAGATTGCAGAGCGGAGGGGCCAGTCTGTAAAACCAGTCGTGGCGCAGAATCTGATCTGACTTCTCGCACAGCGCGGCTGCCACGACTTTGAGGCGCAGTCGGGCTTTCACGCCGCTGAGTCCTGCAACCAGCATTCCCATGGTTCCCAGAACGAACCGTTCAAGCGGGCTGAGCTGGGAAAAGGAACCAGGGAGACAGATCAGCACGGGAGTAGCCCAGACGGCACCTCCATAGAAGAGCTGCGACACCCAGGTCAGCCTCCAGAGGTTCGGGTGATAAACGCGCGTAATCGCCATTTGTCGGGCGCTCCAGCGGAGCAGTTCTGCGAGCGAACAAGTGCCGTGACTGAGACTCAAGGCCCTTGGAACAAAACGAATCTTGTAGCCGTGGGCCCGAACTGCAGCGGATAGCGAGTAGTCGTCACTGAGGGAGCCCTTCCAGGATTCCCTGCCTTTGCACTCGTCGAAGACCTGGCGGGAGCAGGCGAGAGCTCCTCCCCACCCGAAAAAACTGCCCTCTGGACTCATCATCGAGAGGATTCCTCCATTCCAGGCAGAGCGGAGGAGAGAGCCAAAAGAGGCCTTTTCTGAAGGTAGATACCAACGAAAGCCGGTGGTCAGTCCGGTCCCTTCCCGCTGCAGTGTTCTGGTCAGTACGCCCAGCCAGTCGGGAAGGGGTCTGATGTCCGAATCTGCCAACACCAAAGACCGGGTCTCCAGCGGCAGGCGATCCACGGCAAAGCGGAGATTGTGCACTTTCTGTCCACAGTCCCTGGCGGGGCCCGCAATCAGAATCTCTGCAGCTGTGCCGGGATGCTGCTGCCGGAGAGACTCCAGTTTCGCCGTGGCCGGGTCGGATTCGCTGTCGACGACGAAAATGAGTCGAAAGTCGGGATACTTAAGGCGAAACAAAGCCTCCATGTTCCTCCCGAAGCCCTGATCCAGGCCCCGGCAGGGAACGATCACGGCAACCGGGGGCAAGCTTCCCTCGGCTGACCTCTCCGGTCGCCCCGCTGCAGTTGTCCAACTCCGGGACTGCCGAAAGCCGGCTCGGAGAGAGTTCATTCCCTCGGCCAGTGCGAGTGCCAGAAAAGACAACCAGAATAGGAACATGTGTAGGCTCTTGGTTCTGCTTATTATGTCTTGATTGGCTGGGAAGACACTCGGTGGATCCCCAGAGTGGGAGGAGCCTTGGGGCGGCGCTCGGGAATTTAAACGTCGCGCCGCCCCAAGGCTCCTCCCACTCTTCGCCACGCTCTGCTGTTTCCTGGCGTAGGGGACCTTCGGTGGTCCGACCCCCACTCTTGACAGCTGTCAGTTTGTCAGTATCTTGGCCACTCAGCAATTAGAAATCCCCCTTGACCGGGATTTGTATTACAATAGGTGGCGAGATTGGGGGCGACCGGCTTCGACGGGAGTAGTTGAAGCAGTCGATGCATGCCGAGGTGTCCGTACCCTCGTTAATCTACGGTCAAACGCATAACTGCCAACGATCAGTTAGCACTCGCTGCGTAATAAACGCAGCCGTTCTGTTTTTTGCTGCCCGTAGCAGAAAGCGGGGCGTCGATTCAACGGGCTCTTCGTGATTCCCGGTTTTTCCGGGGGAATCGTGAGAACCTTACCGGAGAACCGTCGTCTGGGCCTATTTGCTGGTTTCGCATGCCCTTGCGATGGATAACCCGAAACCAGATAAGCATGTAGAGTCTACTGTGGAATATTTCCGGACGTGGGTTCGATTCCCACCGCCTCCACCACCACTCCACAGTCCGTAGTGGAACTTCCACGGGTCGCTCTGTCCTTGACATCCATCCAGGCAGATCACTATACTACCGCGAATTCTGAACAATTTCCCTGTGTGAATGGATGAGCAAGCAAGATCGAAGAAGAGTTGTCTCGGGAGTGCAAGAAGCGGCCAGTGGTCGGAATTCGATAGCGGCCTCTGTCGTGTGCCTGGCGGGCGCCCTGCTCGTCCTGAGCTTTCTGTCCGTGCACTATTACCAGATGTGGGAACGAAGCAATGACTTTGAAGCTTTGCAGGACCGGCTGGAGTTCCTTCACACCGATAATGAGAAGGTGCGAGTGAAAGCAAGGCAGCTCTCCGAGCGGCTTTCCTCAATGGAGGTTGCGGCTCAGAAGCTACACGTGATGACGGGTCTCGACATGGACGGTCTGGGAGGCGTGGGTGGTCCTGCGGCCAATGATCTGGAAGTCTCTTTCGACGAGGAGTCCTTGCTCGATCAGTTGAATTCCCTGGAGAAGAAGAGTATTTCTCTGCGCGAGGAGTTGCGGAAGTTCCAGGAGTACTACAAGGACCGGAGCATCCTCCTCAGTGCCACACCCTCAATCATGCCGGTTTCCGGATACCCTTCCGAACGGTTCGGGATGCGGCGCGATCCGTTTACTGGCAACTGGTCGTATCACCAGGGCATGGACCTTTCGGCCCCGGTCGGATCGAAAGTGATTGCAACGGCCGACGGCGTCGTCCGTTCCGCGGGCCGACAGCACAATTACGGAAAACTGGTGAAACTGGAGCATCGCTTCGGCCTGGCAACCCGCTACGGACACCTCAAGGAACTGGCGGTGAAGCGGGGCCAGATGATCCGTAAAGGCGATGTTATTGGCTACGTGGGAGCCACCGGACGGGCAACCGGCCCTCATGTTCATTATGAAGTCCGCCTCAATGGCCGCTCCTTGAATCCCCTCCGCTTTTTCCGGGACCACGACTAAGAGCAGGTTCCACGTTCCAGGTTCCACGTTCCACGTTGCACGCTCATTGGCATTCGCGCAACAGTACGCTCGGCGAACCGGTAGGTTACCTCAGTGATCCTGGCCCGCAGGCCGACATCTTTCAGGAACGAAAGTGACTGCTTGGCGGCGCGGAAGCCGCCGGGAAAAGTGACCTGACCGGGCTCTTGGAACGTGGAACCTGGAACTTGGAACTCGAAAAGGCGTTAGACTTTTCGCAAAGCTCATGCATCTTCAGTAATGCAAGCAGTCGTATGACTCAAACTGATCAGGTTTTGTTGGATCTGGCGCTAGCCCGGATTATGCAAGAACCGTAGTCCGGTGTTGAAAAACGACTCGAGAAGTGGCCCAACTCGGAAGCGGGCAGGTGTGACAGGCGGATTTGCGAAGAATATGGGTTGGCGAGGCGTTTGAGTGGTTTGGGGAGTGAATTTCAGACAGATCTGGGCCTGGATGAGTGTCGGAAGCGGTTTTCCGGGGGAGCTGGGAAAAGCTAACTGGAGTTCAGGCGACTCAAGACGAGGTGGAAGAGGGGTTGTTCGGGGAAGGCTGAGGAAAGATGGACCCAGATGCGTCGAGTGGTTTGTCGGATCCGGGCCCCAATCTTGAGGACCCGACGACGTAAGGTTTCGATTTCGAGCTTGTGCCAGGGGGTTCCGTGCAGATAGTCGCGCAGGCGCACGAACATCTGGTAAGCCAGTGCATGCAGGAGGAGTCGAAACTGATTGGCCAGGAATCGATGACAGCTGAGTCGGTCCATGCTCAGATGATTCTTGAAGGCCTTGATGAAGTTCTCGGTCTGCCCTCGGTTTGTGTAGTGGTCATAAAGTGATTGGGAGCAGAGATCGTCCCGGTTGGTGACTACAAAGCGACGGTTGATCCCACGCTGATCGACCTCCACTTTGACAATGACGCGACGGGATCGATCCCAGCTGTGGGCTCGATAAAGAAACTCGTCAAACTGACGCTGTTTTTCCTCCAGCTCAACGAACCTCAGCCGAGTCGAATCCAGCAGCGGCTCGACCACTCGCTGCAGGCGAGGGTTTCGACTTAACCCAATGACATATTGGAGTTTATTCTCTTCACCTTCACAGAACTCGTAGAGCCGAGGCGTGGCAAAGCCGCTGTCGGCCCGAATCTCAATCTCGACATCCGTCCCCACTCCTTGTCGGATGGCCTCCACGACGCGCTTCAAAACGGGCACGATGTGAGAGGCAGCCCCCTTGTTGCCAGGTCTCAACATGGCACACACCAGGTCTCCCGTGGCGGCATCGAAGATCAGCAAAGGATGCAGAATGTGGTTTCGGTAATACCCGTGGTAGAAGGAGAACTCCTGTTGGCCGTGAGTGTGGTCATCGGTACTGTCCAGATCCAGGATGATCTTGCTGGGGCGTCTCTTCTTCAGGGAGCGCACATAACGGCCTAGCAGCCACCGGCTCAGACGCATCAGATCCTTCTTGGTGACGGAGTTCTCCAAACGGGAGAAAGTCGGCTGGGTGGCCAAGTCGGGATCGCTCTCGGGCAACTGATCACAGACTGTCTTGAGCATCGGATCCGAGCGCAGCGTATCGGCGTCGTTACAGTCTTCGTAGCCGGCCACGATCTGCAAGACTCGTTGTCGGATCAACTTCAACAGGTCATGACGAATGTAGCGTTGGTCTCGACTTTCCGAAATACAGGAACTGAAGCCCTCGCACAATCGATGTTGACGATCCAGCGATCCAAACAACAACCATCCTGCGTCGGAAGTGAGGCTCCCCCCATCAAAACGAGCCGTGATGTTTCTGTGGCTATGAAATGGCAGGGTATTCTGGCAGACTGTTTTTGACATTGCCGTAGCTCCTGTTTAGGGTCTTTGTTTCTCTAAACCCTTTTATATCAGAGAGCTACGGCCTTTTTTCTGGGCCCAAATCTCACTTGAATTTAGATCTCCTGCATAATCCGGGCTAGATGGGTTACAGAACACTGTGCGTTGCCTGGACACTCCTGATCGTTTCTTGCGCCAGTTCCTTTGGTCAGACCCTTGATGATGCGGTGGTTCCGCGAAAGACGGAGATTTTCGTCAAGATTCAGCGCTCCCTGAATACCAAGACAGCCAGGACCGGCGATCGTTTTCATGGCCAGGTCGAAGTCCCGGTGACGGTGGAGGACAAGATCATTATCCCGCAGGGGAGTTTCATTATCGGACACGTGGAGATTTCCAAAAGCGGCGGGCGAGTCAAGGGGAAACCTGAGATGAGGCTTCTGTTCGACACAGTGATCCTCCCTAGCGGTACCACCAGAGACATTCGGGCGGTACTTTCATCGGCAGAAGGTCAGAAGCTGGATCCCACCCGTGAGGACGGCACGATACGCGGCCAGGGAGGCCAGGCAGGTGAGGCCGCCGGCACGGCCACCAAAGGAGCGATTCCGGGAGCCGGCATTGGAGCTATCGCGGGTGGCTGGAAAGGAGCCGGGATGGGTGCCGCGGCCGGTGCGGCCACCGGCGCTCTGGTCGGGCTCCTGAAGAAGGGGAAGCAAGTGCAACTCCCTAAGGGAACCTCCATCACGATTCAGCTGGAAGACGACATTCAATTCGTCAAGCCCTCCCCCCGAACCGCCACCAACTGAGGGGGCGCTCGCTGGCGCTTGCACCGGTTACCAGTAACCAGTAACTAATAGGCCTCCCACTGCTGCAACAACTGCAGGCGGGGGCGAGCTCTCATTGCACGTTTCCGCGGCCGATTTCTTGCCGGGGTTCAGGCTTCGCGGGGCTGTCCAGGTCGAAGCTCAGACTGGCACTTCCGTCCGGTCTTCGGTGGAACTGAACATCTGCTTCAAAGACATCTCTCAAGGTCTCGCTGGTGATGACTTCTCGGGGTGCCCCCCACTGGACCAGTCGACCTTCCTTCAAGAGCGCCACTTCTTCGCAGAAGGCATCAGCCAGTGCCAGATCGTGCAGAACCACCAGAATGGTCGCCCCCTGTTCTCGATGCAGGCGCTTCAACATTCGGAACATGGCCACCTGGTGGTTAATATCCAGATGGGTGCTGGGTTCATCGAGTAGGAGCAGCGCAGGGTTCTGAGCTAGGGCCCGGGCGAGCAGGACACGCTGCCGCTCGCCGCTGGACAGTTCCGAGATGGATCTCTGCCAGAAGGGTCCGATCTCTGTGAGCCAGCGGGCTCTTTCGATCCATTGCTGATCTTCGCTGTTGGGACTCTGCAGTCGACCCAGGTAGGGGTACCGTCCCATTTCCACCACTTCGGCAACCGTAAAGGGAAACTCGAAGAAGTTGTCCGAGGGAATCACCGAGACGCGTTGGGCGAACTCCCTGGCAGAAAAGGAAGACAAGTCTCTCCCCTCCAGCCGCAGGGTTCCCCGCCTCGGACGGAGCAAGCGGCTCATCAGTTGAAGCAGCGTGCTCTTCCCACTTCCGTTGGGACCCAGGATCCCCACGATCGAGCCCGCCTTCACTTTCAAGTTGAGGTCCTTCAGCCCAAACCCGGATGGGTAGGAGAAGGCAACTTGATCCAATTCAATCTGGATCATAAGGCGCGCTCTTCCGGCTAGAACTCTCCCGCCCGCTGGCGACTGCGGAGGAGGTAAACGAAGTAGGGTGATCCGATTAAAGCGGTGATGGCCCCCACCGGAATCTCGAGAGGGGCGTAGACGGTTCGGGCCAGGGCGTCGGCTAGAACCAGGAATGTGGCGCCCCCCAGCGCAGAGGCCGGAATCAGCGTCTTGTGGTTCGGTCCGGTCATCATTCTCATCATGTGTGGAATGATCAAGCCGACAAAACCGATCATTCCAGCCACCGCTACGGCTGCGGCCACCATCATGGAAGCGGTTGCGAAGAGGATCTTCTTGGACACCTCGACTCGCAGTCCCAGGTGAAAGGCCGCCTCCTCGCCCTGGGTTAGAAGGTTCAGATCCCGCGACAAGATCCAGGAGACTGCCACTCCAACCAGAATCAGCAGCGAAGAGAGAGTGATCTTGAGGGTTTCTCCTCGGTCAATGTCCCGAGGAGAAAAAAGAGGACATTGTGCTCTTGGCGGTGAAATACGGAGAAGAAAACGAACACCCAGGCATTGAAGAAGAGACTCACGATGACTCCGGCAAGAATCAGAGTCTGCACCGGTGTCTTGCCTTGAGTTTGAGCGATCTTATACACCAGCAGGATCGAAAGCAGGGCAAAGGCCAGGGCAAACAGATAGACGGAGTACGGTCCTGAGCGCAGCCCAACCAGTCCCGCCACCATCACACCGGCCGTCGCGGCGCTTGATGTGCCCAGAATAAAGGGATCTGCCAGGGGATTTCTCAGGACACCCTGGAGGACGGCTCCCGCCGTGGCCAGCCCAAACCCGACAATGATGGCCAGCAGCACACGCGGCAGTCGCAACTGTCTGATGATGTTCCAATCCGCATCACCAACAGGGCCAACGAAGATGCTGGCACAGGCGCATACGACCAGCAACAGCACCAGGATCATGAGGGTCGTCACAGGGCTTTGGAGAGTTCTCATCCGGATCGATCATGATAGCAGCAGCTCACTTGCTTTCGGAAATCCCGATCTGCCGGAAGAGGATCTGCTGGAAGGAAAGCATCCCGTCCGCCAGCCTGTGATTTCCCCGGACCAGCAGACGGTGTTCGAACTGGTCAATAATCCGCGCCTGTTTGACAGCCTCGATATCCTCCCACCCCGGTCGGGACAGAACCTGCTCAGCGCTGGCCACAAAAGACAGAATGAAGTCCGGGTTGCGCTGGATGATGGTCTCCTCGGAAACACGGGGGGCACGATGGGCCAGGTCTGCAAAGATGTTGTCGGCGCCGCACAGGGCGATGGCTTCGCTGGTGAAGGTGGGCCCCCCTATGGTCCAGGTGGGCACATCGTTCTCGATGTAGATGGTTGGCCGCCCGGGCAGTGCCCGGGCTCTTTCCCTCACAGTCGCCACCTTCTCCGTCATCGACTCGATCAGGCCGGCGGCCTTCTCCGACTCTCCGAGGGTCCGACCCACCGACTCGATGAGTTGGTAGATTTCTTGAATCGAAAAAGGATTCTGGAATTCGATCACTGTCTGGCCCAAGTCACGAAGTCTCTCAGCGGCGCGAGAGGATGGCCAGTCTTCGGCCAGTATCAGGTCCGGTTTCAAGGACATGATCATTTCCAGGTTGGGACGAATGAAATCGCCAACCCGGGTCTTGAGCTGGGCCTCGGGAGGATCGTCACAGTAAGAGGTGACTCCAACCAGTTGCTCCCCCAGGCCAAGCGAAAAAACGATGGTAGTGATGTTTGGAGCCAGCGAGACGATTCTCAAGTCGGTGCTGTCGGGATCAAGTTCGACTTGCCGGGACGAGAAGACCTGGATCAGAGCCAGGACAAGGAGCATGAGGACAATGGCAGCGGCGTATTTATGGAAGGGAGTACTCAGTCCAGACATCTGAAGGTCTTCCTGATGTCGTCTCAGTGTCCGGGCCGCTTCGATTCCAGGTCATCCAGAAAACGATCCGCTACTCTCGGGTCCGGGACCACACAGGAATCGAGCCTGCCAAACCACTGATAACGGTGCCCTGCGACACAGTCATACACCCGATCCCGGAGTGGAGCCGGGATCAGAATCAACGGGTACAAGAAAGACCAGGGAGCTCCCAGAAGCTTGAGGATTCTCAGGGCAGCTCGACTTCGAACGTGGGCTTCCTCTCCTTCCAGTAGGGCCATCGTGGACAAGTCCATCTCTCCCAGTCCATGCCGCTCAAAGAGCTTTTGACCTGTGGCGGACTGCAGAGTAGCCAGCCGAAAGACTCCCTTTCGGTCGTGTTTCAAGAGCCACTGAACCGACCGGTTGCAGAGTCCACAGACGCCGTCAAAAAGGACAATCGGGGTGCTTTTATCCATGATCGAGCCATCCAGTGTCTCCATGATATCTCAATCCCGTGGCAAGCCGGAGGCCGTGGTATTCTGTCTCCACAGGGAGAGTGAGACCAACCCATGCCAGATGAAACTGCTCGCCGTGACCGGGCTCTCGGAAAGACAGCCTGCATCTTCCTGGGCGGAATCCTGCTTTTTGCGTCCTATGCTAAGCTGCTCGAGCCTGGGGGATTTGTAGAGCAGATCCACTTGGAAGGACTCGACTTCTGGTGGTCCGCCAGCTCCGTCGCTGTGGTGGCGATCTTTCTGGAAACGTGCCTGGGAATCCTGCTGCTGCTGGGAGTCACTAATCGAGTGGTGCTGGCCGGGACGGCTTTGCTGACCCTGTTTTTCCTGTACTTGACGGGCCAGAATTACTGGCTTGTTTCCCAGGGGTTCCGCGACCCGGAAACAGCCTGTGGTTGTTTTGGCGACCTGATTCAGCGCACCGCCGGAGAAGCCTTCTGGCAGGATCTTCTCATGCTGGGGCTTCCCCTCATGGTAGCGGTCCGCCTGTTGCCGCGGAGGCTTCATTTCCCCTTGTATCGATCGATGATCGCCGTGGTCGTGTCGGGTCTGGTGGCCCTGTTCATGGCGAGATCTCCCTCTCTGGTGGCCGCCGGTGACGCTCTCCACTTTGCAGCTGAGGGAGCCCGGGAGACGGTGCTCGTGCCCATTTCTGCAAGTGTCTTCGTGGACGACGAAGAAGATTTCGAAGCAGAGGTCTTTCTTTCTGAAGGCAGCGCCAGTTTCGTGCTTGTCTCCCCCAGCCTCCCTTACCTGGTCGTCCTTGATCCTCGGCAGCAGAGTTTCAAGGCAGTTGGCCGCGAGAACCTTCAGGCGGACTCGGTCGGTGAGCGGAGGCTTGCGGAAGCTTCCCAACCGGTGGCCGAAGGGAACTTCGAAATGGCTCCCGACGGCATTCGCCTCTCTGTCGATGGAAAGACCGTCCGCTTGATCCCCGATTAGGTTACAAGGGAGGCTAAAGCTTGACACCCCTCTCCAAGGCTGCCTAAACTCGGGGCTGTTTTAAAACGTGAACCGTCACGACCTGGATGTGTGGGAAGATCGGTGAAAGTCCGGCGCTGCCCTCGCAACTGTAATCAGTACACACCAGTTCATCATTCGCCACTGTTCAGCCACTGAATGGGAAGGCCTGAGCTGGTTGCCGCTGAAAGCCAGGAGACCGATCCGGTCGTGCCTCTCTGCTTCCGAAGGGGAAGCGAAAGGAGGACCAATGTTGTCCCGCCACCAGTTGAAACCCAACCCTCCAGGCGGATCCGATCCAGGCTTTTAAAGCCTTACGGAACCACGCAGGAATCTCTACCGGGCAGTCTTCTAACGCCCCTCAGCTAATCCCCGATTCCTGACTCATTGCCTTGGAGGAACAACATGAGGTTTCATCCCTTTGTCTTTGTCGTCTTTTTGATGACGCTACTGCTAATACCTGCCGGCCGGGCCCAGAGCCGGACCCAACCGGATCCCGATCCCGTTCACCAGGAGACCTCGAATGAAGGGGAAGAAGCGAATCCTGCAACCCCCGATCCACTCGAATACGAGGTCACCATAACAGCCACTCGAACTTCCATTCCGGTCGACAAGGTGGGTTTTACAACTCACGTAGTCGGGCGCGAAGAGATCGAGGCTCAAGGAGCCCGAACCATAGCCCAGGTCCTGGAGACTGTCCCCGGCTTCAGCGTAGTTCGCACGGGCTCTTTTGGAGGACAGACCGCTGTCTTCGTGCGTGGAGGGGAGAGCAATTTCAACCTGGTTCTGGTGGACGGAGTGCAGATCAATGAGCCCGGAGGGGCGATGGACTTTGCCGATCTGACCACGGCTAATGTGGAGCGCATTGAAATCGTTCGAGGTCCGGGGTCCGTACTCTACGGGTCCGAGGCTGTCACATCGATCATCCACATCATTACCACTCAGGGGCAGGGAAGGCCTACAGCGAACGTCCAGGTCGAGGGTGGGACTTTCAACAGCTACCTTTCCAGCGGGTCGGTTTCGGGAGGAACGGAGAGGGTCGGCTACGCCTTGAATGGACTTTTTTCAGACACGAGCGGCTTCCTGCCTTTCAACAGCGACTATCAGCGGGGCGAGATGTCCGCCAGGTTTGATTTCCAGCCCTGGGACAGCAGCGCCATCACGGCCACTGTCCGCCATCGAAGTTCGGACCAGAAATTCGCCACCGACACGAGCGGCGCCGTGGTCGATCCCAACGACTTCCGAACGGCCGAGGACACGCTTTACTCGGTGCGAGTCAGCCAGATCGTGGCTTCGAATTACACTTCCAGTGTCCAATTCGGGTTTCACCGCAGAGATTCTGAGAACTTCACAATTGCGGACGGAGTCACTGATTTCTTCGATTTTGACCTGATCCGAGAGGACAGCCGCACTTATCTCGACTGGCAGAACGACTTCGGGGTTGGCGGGAGCCACCTGCTGACCACCGGTCTTTCCTATGCCAGGGAGGAATCGATCACCGAATCGGCGAACCGGCGCAGCCTGGGCGTTTACATTCAGGATCAGATTTCCTTGAGCAGGCGCTTTTCACTGACGAGCGGGTTTCGTTTTGACGACAACGACCGCTTCCAGGATTTCGTTTCGGCCAACCTCTCTGCCTCTTACAAGCTGAGTCCGCAGGCTCGCCTGCGTGCCAGCCTCGGAAACGGATTCCGGTCCCCGACCTTCGATGAAATATTGGGCTTCCCGAATTTTGGTATTGTCGGCAACCCCGACCTGAGGCCCGAACAGAACCTGGGAATGGATGCGGGGATTGACCTTCGTTTGCCGGGCCGTAAGGGCGGTTTGTCCGCTACCTTTTTTTGGAATCGGTTCACAGATCTCATCGAGTTCACTTTCGCCGTTCCTCCAGGTAGCCCCAATACTCGGAATGTCCAGGAAGCCAGGAGCCGGGGCCTTGAAATCGAGGGCTTCCGTGAAATACGGCCCGGCCTTAAGCTGGGAGCGAGCTACACTCTTACGGGAACCGAGGTGACTGACTCGGGTTCCACGTCCGGAGGGAATTTTGTGGAGGGGGACAGTCTGCTCAGGCGGCCCCGACATTCGGGGCTGGTCTATGTTTCCTATTCGGCCGGGCGTCTGACCGGACGGGTCGATTTCAAGTACAAGGGGCAACGCGACGACCGGCAGTTCTTTCCCGACTTTTCGAGTAATCGGGTGGAGTTGCCGGGTTATCTGAAGGTGGATTTTGGCTTGCGCTTTCCACTGTTTCACTGGGGTACGGACGGAGATGTGGCCTTCACACTCCGTGGTGAAAACCTTTTTGACGAGAAGTATGAAGAGATCGCCGGCTTTGACTCGCCCGGGAGACTGGTGATGGCGGGACTGGGGTTTCGGTTCTAGGAAGGTTCAGGGTTCTGGGATTTTGGAATGTGGGAGGAACACTGGTTGTGGATTCCGGGTGCAAGTATCGAAAGTGGGAAAGCGGGAGAGGGCTCAGGGCGGAGAACGTTTAAATTCCCGGCCGGAGCCCTGAGCCCTCTCCCGCTTTCCCGCTCTGAGGGGTCTCGGGCCGCGACTGGTAGCATCGACATGGCCGTCTGCCAGCTTCCAGGTCGGAGGAAGCCTGGTGGTGGAGACCGAGAGTGGGAGGGGGCCTGGGGCGGCGCTCGGGAATTTAAACGTCGCGCCGCCCCAGGCCCCCTCCCACTCTCTTGACGTTGTGGGGCCTCCCGCTTTTCCTCTGAAGCTCAAACTCCCAGGCCTCCCGCCTCCCTAACGTCGTGGCGCCTCTCCCACTTTGCGTTCAACGTTCAACGTTCAACGCGTGCTAAAATGCCCCTGGGCAAGTAGAGAGGGTGATCGCCGCCCGGCTTGGTTCCGGGGGGAGGAAAGTCCGAACACTACAGGGCAGCGTGCTTCCTAACGGGAAGGGGGGGCAACCCTACGGAAAGTGCCACAGAAAACAAACCGCCATCCTCGGATGGTAAGGGTGAAACGGTGAGGTAAGAGCTCACCGCTCCGGTGGTGACACTCGGAGGCAGGGTAAACCCCACGCAGTGCAAGGCCAAATAGGCTCCGTTTGAGCTTGCTCGGCTCATTCGCTTTAGGCGAAGGCGGAGCGGGTAGGCCGCTCGAGGGCCGGGGCGACCCGGCTCCTAGATGAATGATCACCGCGCCTCTAGGCGTGACAAGATTCGGCTTACATCTCCACTTGCCCGTTTCCCTCAAGGGAGAAAACGCTCAAGAGACCCGAACCCGGGCCTTCGAAAAACGAGGTGTCTCAATCAGGATTAGCTGTCCGAATACCCGGCCCAACTTTGCGGAGGCTTCGAAGCGAACCGGGAGCCGAAAGTCATCGCGACTGTACCAAATCAGGAAATGGCCCCCTCCTCGGAAGATCCCATCTTCAGTTCGCAGCCGCACGCCGTCGTGCGAGTCCAGTCCCGATCGAACCCGTTCTATGGCCTCCACCCGCACTTGCACCTGCTTGATCCGGCCATTGTCGTGAAGATGAATCAGGTACGCGTGCTCCGGAAGGAGTTCCCGCAGGCGGCCGGCATAGAACACAGATACAACGTCCGAGACCGCGCCGGGGATCGCCTCGATTCTCTGATCGCGAATCGTCCGAGCGGGGCTGTCGGCAAGATCGGTCTCCCGGACAACTGCATAGCCGGCCTCATAGTTCATCCTCATCTCCAGATTCCGTTTCCTATTGCTGTGACGTTTGTGATGAATGAATCGGAGAGAGCGAAAATCGCGTGCATCGACGATCGACTCAAAATCATCTTCGATCTCCATCCCCAGCGAGGCCAAGAGTCCCCTCGATCTGGCCTGGGCTGTGATGCGGTAAACTGGAGTTCCTTCGAATTTCTCTCGCCGAATCTGGAAATCGACCTCGCCGGCTTTCACGGCGGGCATGAAAGAAAGGGGTCTCCAGTTCACCTCGTAGCGAAGTTTCTCCCCGTCCTC
This sequence comes from Acidobacteriota bacterium, assembly GCA_965248635.1. Taxonomy (GTDB): domain Bacteria; phylum Acidobacteriota; class UBA6911; order RPQK01; family CBDAPI01; genus CBDAPI01. The sequence continues at coordinate 5,244,744 of OZ252114.1, forward strand.
GAATGGGACCAGAGCCGGTCGAAGAGAAGCCTCGAGCAGCGGAGTTGGAGGCACCTCCGGCGGGGCTCCCAGGCTCAAATGGAGGATCCACCACCCCAGGAGAGCCGGGCTCCAGAAGTTCCGCGCGGAACTCAGAGAGGCCATAGCAATTTCAAGCACAGGAAAAGACTGACGATGAAGTACCCCACCATTGCATTGTACTCACGATTCTCCCAAACTCGGTTCCAACTGAAGCGGGCTACCTCATGACCGGAGACGGGCAGAGGTTTGCTCGGTAGAAACAGTGAGACACGTTCCCTGTAAACCAGGTAGTCCTCTCCGTACTCGTCACAAAGTTCTTTTTCCTCTCGTTTCATCACCGATCTGTAGAGAAGGACGAAGACGAGCAGGAAAAGTATCAGGAGGAAGAACCTGGCCGAGGCAAGCGTGAACCCCAGCCCCATCAGGAAAGACCCGAAATAAAGCGGGTTACGAGTGAAGCGATAGGGCCCGTGCACTGCCAGCCGGCGCCATTTCTCGAGATGTCCGGTGGACCAGATTCTAACCCCCAGCCCGGCGGCCGCCACCAGCAAACCGGCTCCCAGCGAATACGGTGCGGGTCTGCAAAAATACAGGAAAACCAGGCAGTATAGAAAACCGACAGGAACACGGATCCGCTGCACGTTCAAGATTCTCTCCCGCGCTCACCCAGGGGCTGCAAGTTCGAGGCGACGCTGGACGGCCTGGAAGACCGTCTCTCCCGGGATGTCCATGCAGATGAACTGGCTGCAGACTCGCTTGTAAGAGTTGGAACAGGGAAGGTCCCGCTTCACCACGATATCCGTCTCCGAATAGGGTCCATTGCGAGCGGTTGCCGTTGGTCCCAGAATGGCCACGACGGGAGTCCCTGTGGAAACAGCCAGGTGCAAAGGCCCCGAGTCTCCGGCCACCATCAGTCTCGAAGCGCGGCACAGGGCCGCGAGTTGCGTAATCGTAGTCGGAAAAGCCACCAGGTTGATCCCGGCCGCCTGCCTCAGTTCCTCTACCAGTCCTTCCTCTCCCGGACCGTAGGTAACCGTCACCGGGAGCCCCAGGCGTTCCACGATCATTCTTGCCAGCCAGCCGTATTCGCTGGCCGGCCAGCGCTTGGTTACCCATCCCGCTCCCGGATTGAGCAGAACCGGGTTGTGGATTTCGAAGTCCGACAATCGACGCCTCACATATGCTTGATCTTCCCGGGGAATCTTGAATGGCACGAGTGGCGTAGCGTTGTTGCCACCGACAAATCGTTTGATCAGCCTCAGGTTGCCATCGATCACGTGTTGACTGAGGTCCGATTCTCCTTTCTCACGGTGCGTGTAAAGCCATCCCGTCCCCGTTTCTTTGAACCTCTCCGCCCTGAATCCAACGACTCGTCCCGGGCCAGCGATACGGGCCAGGACTGCCGATTTAAGCAGACCCTGAAAGTCGACAACCATGTCAAATCGTTCCCGCCGCAGCAACTTGATGAGGCGGACAAGGTCGGGGGCTTCGGAGGAATCCGATTTCCAGCGTCTGAGATTGACCGGCCAGGCTCTTCGAATCCCGGGGGCGCAGCGGAGCAAGGGAATGTAGGGGGGCTCCGCCAACCAGTCAATCCTGGCGCCGGGGAGACGGGTGTGGAGCAGTTGCTGCGCAGGCAGCGCATGAAGGACATCCCCCAGGGCTCCGAGTCGAACAATCAGAACTTTGTCCATTGGTATCATGGCAGGTCATCCCTTGCGCAATCGCTCGAGAAGGCTGGCACTGGAATGATCCTTCGGGTCCCCTACAATAGCGATTCGACCCCCAAAAGATCTCACCGTTTCGCCCTCGGGAACCGTCTCAGGCGTGTAGTCGGTTCCCTTGGCGTGTACATCTGGACGCAGTTTCTGGAGCAGTCGATCGACGGTTGGGTCATCGAAAATGAGAACGGCGTCAACACATTCCAGAGCTGCAATCATTTCTGCCCGCTCCCTGGCCGGAAACAGCGGGCGGCCATCTCCCTTCAGAGTCCGCACAGAGCGGTCGCTGTTCAACGCCACGAACAGAAGGTCTCCTTCGCCAGCGGCTCCCACGAGGTAGCGTATGTGACCCACATGGAGCAGGTCGAAGCACCCGTTTGTGAAAACCACGGACTGGCCCTGTCTTCGTGCCTCTTCTCGCAGTTCCAGTGCTCTCTCCACAGTCACCAGTTTCTGCCTGGCCAGGAGGCTTTCAGCCACTCCGGATCGCCTCCAGGAGTTCACCGGCCGTGACCGTCGCAGTTCCTTTCTTGTTGACGACCAGACCGGCAGCGATGTTGGCTATTCTTGCCGCCGCTTCGAAATCGGATCCGGCGGCCAGGCTGGCTGTGTAAGCGGCAGTGACGGTGTCTCCCGCGCCCGTGACGTCTGCGACTTCATCACTCCCAAAGGCCGGGATATGGATGACACGGTTGGACTCGAAAAGGCTCATCCCCAGTCGGCCGCGAGTGATCAGTAGAGCATCCAAAGCCCACTCCTTCAAGAGACGCTGCCCGATACCGACCAGCCGTTCATGATCCTGGCCAATGCTCACGGACACTGCCTTCTCCACCTCGCTGATATTGGGTGTTATCGAGGTGGCCCCGCTGAACCGTTCTGGGTGGAACCGAGAGTCGATCACGATCGGGATAGCTGCTGAGCGGGCAATCTCAATCGCCCTGGAGGCCACTCGGGTGCTGATCGTTCCGAGGCTGTAGTCCGAGATAATGATTGCGTCTGCCTGAGACCGGAATCTCTCCAGATTCTCGAGCAGACGTGATTCCAATTCTTCGCTCAGTTCGTGGCTGTGCTCGTAATCGAGACGCACCACCTGTTGTCGAAACGAATGAAATGATCCTGCCAGCAAGCGGCTCTTGCAGGTGGTCTGGAATTCCGGCGACAGCACGACTCCTTCCGTGGACACCGAATCGGGCCAGGCCGCAAGAAGTCCCTGCCCCCATGGGTCCTCGCCCAGAACGCCAACTGGTGTGACCCGGGCACCCAGGGCAGCAACTCCGGCAACAGTGTTCGCCCCGCCTCCAGGGCACCATTCTCTTTCCCGATATCTCAGGATCAGGACAGGAGCCTCGCGGGAGGTTCGAGTGATCTCCCCGAAGATGAATTCGTCCAGCAGAAAGTCACCCACTACCAGAAGATGAGTGTTCTGGATGGCGGGAATCAGTGTCTCAAGATTTCTCAAATGATCTCTCCCAGGATCCAGTGTACGGCCTCGAGCACATTTATGGCCGCGAAATCCGCGCTGGAACCGTACTCCGAATGAGAATCATTTCCGTCTCCTTCGGTCTCGGAGATAAGGACGGTTCTGCAGCCGGCTCGCCGACCGGCTTCCACGTCACTCTGCGAATCGCCCACCATGAAGCTCAGCTGAGGGGAAAGCCCCAGTTCGTCCGCAGCACGAACAATCAGTCCAGGTTGGGGCTTGCGGCACGTACAGTTTCCCCGGTAGGGAAGTTCTCCTTCAGTAGGGTGGTGAGGGCAGAAATAGAAAGCATCCAGAAAAGCACCGCGATGCCACAGTCGGGCCTGCATCTCTGAGTGGATCGCCATCAACTCCTGTTCGCTCAGGAGCCCGCGCGCAACCGCCGACTGGTTCGTGATCACCACGGCCTGGATTCGCTTTCGGTTGAGCAGCCGAACGGCCTCCCAGGTTTCCTCGAAGAGTTCCAGGTCTGAGATATCGGTGAGATACTCACGATGCCGAATCAGCGTTCCATCACGGTCGAGAAAGACTGCCTTCTTGCGAAGCAGAGCAGCCGCGTTGGGATGCTGAGCAGAGGAAAGATCGGCGATCGCACCCGTTCCTGCCATTTCCCTGAATTCTCGCAGGTTTGGCTGCCAGGTTCCAGGTTCAGAAAGCGGGAAGGGCCCCGGGCGACTCCCGGAGGGATTTAAACGGTCGCTGCCCGGGGCCCTTCCCACTTTCTGCTGACACTCAGAACCCGGTTGCAGCCCTGAGCCCTCTCCCGGTCTCCGCTCTGAAACCTGCAATCAAATGCGGGAGGGGGGCTCAGGGCGGAGAACGTTTAAATTCCCGGCCGTAGCCCTGAGCCCACCTCCCGCATTCGTGTTTCAACGTTTGATCTGGAATCGGAATGAAGTAAACCCTGAGCCGTCTCGAACACCTCGTCTACGGAGATCCGGTCGAAGCAGCGCAGGTCAATCGGACATTCTCTAAGCAGGCAGGGGCTGCACTCGACGTGCTTGTGAATGACGACGGCGCTAGCGCAGAGGGGGCCCGTGGCGATTTCGTCGGTGGAGCCGAAAAGAGCTACCTGGGGGGTGTGCAGGGCTGCAGCCAGGTGCATCGGACCGGAGTCGTTTGCCAATAATAGATCACACTGGCTGAGTAGACCCATCAGAGTCGCCAGACTGGTTCTTCCGCTCAGGCAGTGTGGGCTGGCCCGCATCTGCTTCTCGATCTGCCTGGCAAACGGGACTTCCGGTCTGGAGCCAATGAGCAGGATCTCCGCTCCTTCTTCCTCCACAAGGAGATCCGCCACAGCTGCATAGCGATCCAGAAACCAGCGCTTGGCAGGCCCAAAAGCGGCTCCGGGATCCAGGGCCACGAGTGGCCGGCCGCGGTCGACTCGCGCCTCCTCCAGCAGACTCTTGGCTTTCTCGATGGCCGACTTGTCGGCCTCGAGAGTGATGTCCGGAGTGTAGTCCCTGTCCTCAAGATAGTCGACTTCAGAGAGTCCAAGTTGATGGATCAGATCGAGGTAGTGGAACACCTGGTGATATCCGACGCGCTTGCTTCTGGGCCGGACCCCGCGAGTGAGAAGCAGGGAGCGGCCGTCAGTTCTGTATCCGAATCGGTCCGGAACTCGAGCCAGAAAAGCAGGAAGGGCTGATGCAAAGGAGTTGGGGAAGAGGAGGACTCGATCCGAGCCGCGCAGCGCCCGGCTCTCCAGACGAATCCGGGCCCACGCTCCGGCATCTTCCAGGGCAATGATCCGGTCGACGAAGGCCTGTCCCTCGAAAAGACCTGTGACCCGGCGGTAACCAGCAATCGTCAACAGGTCTTCCGGGTACAAGCGCCGCAATTCTTTGACGGCCGCCACCGACATGACGCAGTCTCCGATCCAATTACTGGCTCGGATCAGCAGTTGGCGACTCATAAAGTATCTCGGTCCCCGGAAGGTGAGTACTGAATCATTGTGGCGGCAGCAGACTCTCGAGTTCTTCCTTCCAGATCCTCAGGAACTCGTCGCGGTCTTCGGGTCGAGCCTCGATCTGAAAGACCATCAGTTCTCCCTCCCCAAACTGAAGGTGGTCCAGCCGAACCGCATCTTTCTCCGTGGTGATCACGCAACGGGCTCCCAGTTCTGTGGCCCGATCCAGGGCCCTATCCAGCTCGCTCTGCCTGAAAACATGATGGTCACGGAAGAGAATCTGGTCGACTACCCGAATCTGGTAGTGAGCCAGGTCCCTGAGAAACACCACCGGATTGCCGATTGCCGCCACCACGATCACCTGCCCGTTCATCAGATCACGAAGCAGGAAAGACTTTCCAGTTCGAAGGTCTTTCAGTCCCACGGCGTCGTGGTAGAAGTAGGCGATCGGAACGGTGGGGTGGCGCTGGCGGATTGTCAATTCGATGCCCTCGGTATCGGTGGCCAGGTGGGAGCGAGTGACAATGATCATGTCCGCCCGTGTGATCGCCCGCAATGGCTCCCGCAGCCGCCCTCTGGGTAGAAGATGTCCCTCGCCAAAGGGATCCGTCCCGTCAATGAGAAGAAGGTTCAGGTTCCTTTTCAGCGCCAGATGCTGGAACCCATCATCCAGGAGATGGATGGCGCGTTCGTAGCGATCTTCGATCGATCGGCCGGCTCGATAGCGATTTTTGCCGACCACGACCGGGACCCCGGCTAGAGCTTTGGCCAGCATGTAGGGTTCGTCACCACAGTCATCCGGACCGAGCAGAGGTTGGGCACCCTCCGAGACGATCGCCCCTGTTTTCTCCCGGCTTCCGCGGTATCCGCGACTCAGGATGATCGGCTGGTAGCCAAGTTTCTGGAGAACTCCTGCCAGGTAAGCCACAAAAGGAGTCTTGCCGGTGCCGCCCACAGTCAGGTTGCCCACACTGATAACCGGTGAACGGAGCGTCTTTGAACTCAGAATTCCCCATTCGAAGAGGCGTCGGCGGATCTCAACCCCGGCGCCGTAAAGCAGCGAAAGGAGATAGGTCATGCCTGTCCGCCGCCCCCTGGTTGAGAAACATTCGGAGCACAGTGGTGGATCAGTTCGATAGTGCGACGAACTGCTCCGTGGTTGTCCCGGATGACCTTGCGGGCGTTGCCTCCCAGCCACCGTCGTGTGGTGGCGTCTCGCAGAAGTTCTCTCATTTTGTTCTGCAGCTCTTGAACCGTCTGGACCTGCAGGGCCGCGTAGGAAGCGAGGAAAACCTCAGATATTTCTCTGAAGTTTTCCATGTGAGGGCCGAACAGGATCGGCTTTTTGAAGTGGGCTGCCTCGATCAGGTTGTGCCCGCCCACCGGAGTGAGACTGCCTCCCACAAAGACTAGATCGGCTATTGCATAGAGATGGGCCAATTCCCCAATCGTATCCACAACGACGACTGTGGGATCGATGCTCTCGGAGCTGTCCAGTTGAGATCGTCGAACGACTCGCAGCGAACTTGCCCTCAGCAATCTCGTGACGGAGTCGAACCGGTGGGGATGCCGGGGAGCCACCACCCATCGAAGATGTTCGAACTCCTCCTGGAGTGAGAGAAAAACTTCCAGCAGAAGCGCCTCCTCTCCCTCATGAGTGCTGCCACAGACCCAGATCAAGTGGCCCTTCTTCTGATCCAGAGCCAGGCCCACACGACGGACGGCGGCGCTGGCTCCGGAATTCTCGGGGAGCGAATAGTCAAACTTCAGATTTCCGATCCAGTGGATTCGATCGGGAGGACCTCCCAGCCGGACCACTCTGTCTTTGTCCTCGCGACTCTGCATCCCCATCTTGCAGAAGGATTTCAACATCCAGCTGGTCAGGAAACCGATTCTTTGATAGCGCTCGAAGGACCGGTCCGAGATGCGGCCGTTGACGAGCAGCAGTGGAATGTGGGCTGTCCGGACGCAATGGATGAAGGATGGCCAGAGTTCTGTCTCGGTCAGGATCACCAGATCCGGAGCCACGGCCCGAAGATACCTGCGGCAGCTGGTTTTCCAGTCCAAAGGAAAGAAGAAGACAGTGGCCTCTTCGGCATAGAGACGCCGGGCCACAGCCTGGCCCGTTTCAGTGGTCGTGGAAATGAACAGCCGATCTCTGGAAATACCCAGTTGCTCGACCAGTGGTCGGAGCGAACTTGCCTCGCCGACCGACACGGAATGAATCCACACCCGGGGAGCGTCTTTGGGGGGGAGTTCGAGCAGCGAGTGAGGCAGCAGACCCGCTCGCTGCCACAGCGGCCTCCAGCTCTGGTCACCCCTCAACAGCCGGAGCAGGAAAACCGGGAAATAGAGGACCAGGGCAACCGTGTAAAGCAGCGGATAGAGGTAATTCAGGACAAAGTGCATGGTTTCTTTGAAACGATAGCCAATTCTCGCTCATCGTAATACTTTGACGGACCTAGAACCTAGGACCTAGAACGCCCTTGACAGGGAATCGGCTGCGGGCTTAAGATCTAGAGCTCGTTATTTGACAAGGAAGTGTGTCCGTTTCGATGATGCTGCGGCATCTTTTTTTGTTTCTAGGAGAACGCGACAGTGCCCACGTTTAATCAATTAGTCAGAAAGGGTCGCAAGCGTGCGAAGAGCAAGACAAAAAGTCCTGCTCTCCAGGCCTGCCCCCAGAAAAGGGGAGTGTGCGTGCGCGTTTACACGCAGACGCCCAAGAAACCGAACTCGGCCCTGCGCAAGGTGGCCCGGGTGCGGCTGACGAACGGGATTGAGGTCACGACCTATATTCCGGGTGTGGGTCACAACCTGCAGGAGCACTCGATTGTGCTGATTAGGGGAGGTCGTGTGAAAGACCTGCCCGGCGTCAGGTATCACGTCATTCGGGGAACTCTGGACGCCGTTGGAGTGGAGGGCCGAAAGCAGCGCCGCTCCAAGTACGGCACTAAGAGGCCCAAAGGATAATCGCAAAATTCTGTTTTCATCCAGGCTGCATTGAACCCTCTGCAGCTTGCTTTGTTTTTGGAGCAGCCAGCATGTCCAGGCGGAGAGAAGTTCCCAAGCGTCCGATTCCTCCAGATACTATTTTTGGAAGTGAACTGGTGTCACGTTTTATTAACCAGCTGATGCGAGACGGTAAAAAGGCGATTTCGGAGCAGGCGTTCTATGCTGCGATGGACCTGATTCGGGAGCGCACCGATGACGACCCGGTCAAAATCTTTCGACGGGCACTCGACAACGTGAAGCCGATGGTTGAGACCAAATCTCGCAGAGTTGGCGGTTCCACTTATCAGATTCCGATTGAGGTGAATACCCGCCGCCGCAGTTCTCTGGGGATTCGCTGGTTGATTGGGTATGCCCGGGGTCGGCAGGAACGTACGATGGCGCAACGTCTGGCAAACGAAATCATGGATGCCGCTAATGACCGAGGTGGGGCGGTGAAGAAGAAGGAGGACGTGCACCGCATGGCCGAGGCCAACAAAGCCTTTGCGCACTACCGCTGGTAGTTCGACACGCCTGGCTCGTTCAGAATCACATCGAAGAGAAAACAGACTCCGTTGCTGAAGCACGGAGAATTGAGCAATAAAAGTGCCCAGAAAAGTTCCGCTGAAGCAAACCCGAAACATCGGCATCATGGCCCACATCGATGCCGGGAAGACAACCTGTACAGAGCGGATTCTCTTTTACACCGGCATGACCTACAAGTTGGGAGAGGTGCATCACGGGACGGCCACGATGGACTGGATGGTGCAGGAGCAGGAGCGGGGAATCACGATTACTTCGGCTGCCACTACCTGCATGTGGGGTGAGACCCGAATCAACATCATCGACACCCCGGGCCACGTTGATTTCACTGCCGAAGTGGAGAGATCTCTGCGGATCCTGGACGGTGCGGTGGCGCTGTTTGATGCTGTGGCCGGTGTCGAGCCTCAATCCGAGACCGTTTGGAGGCAGGCCGACAAGTACGGAGTTCCCCGCATCGCCTTCATGAACAAGATGGATCGAGCAGGAGCCGATTTCTTCGCTTCTCTGGATTCCATCCGCCGGAAACTGGGCGCCAAGCCGGTTCCAGTTCAGATTCCTCTGGGCCGGGAGGATGGGTTTGAGGGAGTCATCGATCTCGTCAACATGCAGGCCATTGGCTACAAGACGGACGCTCTGGGAGCTGACTTCGAAACTCACCAGATCCCCGAGGAGTATCTCGAGCAGGCAGCCGAGTGGCGAGAGAAGATGGTGGAACTTGTAGTTGAAAGTGACGATGCCCTGCTGGAGAAATATGTTGCCGGTGAGGACATCACTTCTGAAGAGCTGGTCGCAGCCATCCGGCACGGTACTTGTCGGCTCGACTTCACACCCTGCCTTTGTGGAAGTGCCTTCAAGAACAAGGGGGTCCAGCCCCTTTTGGATGCCATTGTCAGCTACCTTCCCAGCCCGCTCGACATTCCTGCCATGCAGGGAGTTCATCCCGACACAGGAGAGGAGTTGGAGCGCCGGGCGGACGATCAAGCTCCATTCTCGGCACTGATCTTCAAAATCATGACGGATCCATTTGTGGGCCAACTGGCCTTTATGCGGGTCTACTCCGGCACCCTCCCGACTGGAACCCGAGTTCTGAACAGCAGGCAGGGAAAGAAGGAGCGGGTTGGCCGCATTCTGCGCATGCACGCCAATAAGCGGGAGGAGATGAAAGAGGTTCACTCCGGCGATATTATGGCTGTTGTCGGATTGAAGCGCGTTGCCACCGGGGACACCATTTGTGACCCTCAGTCGCCGATCATTCTCGAAGCGATTTATTTTCCGGAACCAGTCATCTCGGTAGCGATCGAGCCGAAGACCCGGGCAGACCAGGACAAACTCGGGTTTTCGCTGCAGAAGCTGATGCAGGAGGATCCGACGTTCAAGGTCCACACGGATGAGGAAACCGGGCAGACCATCATCTCCGGCATGGGTGAACTCCATCTGGAGATTATTGTGGATCGCCTGCTTCGGGAGTTTGACGCCAACGCCAATGTGGGGAAACCGCAGGTGGCGTACCGGGAGACGATCCGATCGGCTGTAGAGGCGGAGGGTCGCTTCGTGCGCCAGACCGGCGGCCGGGGCCAGTACGGACACGCCAAGATCCGGATTGAGCCGGCGCCTGAAGAGGGTTTCGTATTTGAGAATAAGATCATGAGGGGCGCCATTCCCAGGGAATTCATAGGCCCGGTGGAGCAGGGGATTCGGGAGGCGATGGAGGGCGGTATCCTGGCCGGTTACGAAATGCAGGATGTGAAGGTGATTCTCCTGGATGGCTCTTTCCACGCGGTCGACTCTTCGGAGGTGGCTTTTAAGATCGCCGGCTCCATGGCTTTTAAGAACGCGGCGCAGGCAGCTGCGCCGGTTCTCCTGGAGCCAGTGATGAGTGTCGAAGTCGTGATCCCTGCGGGCGAGGACTATACGGGTGACGTCATCGGAGACCTGAATTCTCGCCGGGGCAGGATCGGACAGATGGAATCACGGGGAAACAGTCGGGTCGTGACGGCCACGGTTCCGTTGTCGGAGATGTTTGGATATGCCACAACCCTCCGTTCCCTGACTCAGGGGCGGGCCAACCACACCATGCATTTTGACCATTACCACGAAGTTCCGCGGCAGGTTGCTGATGAAATCGTGGCGCGAACCCGGGGGCGTCTGGTGGGATCAGGACAAGGGAGTGAATTGTAGTCATGGCGAAGCAGAAGTTTGAGAGAACAAAGCCGCACGTGAATGTGGGGACGATAGGCCACGTGGATCATGGGAAGACGACGTTGACGGCAGCGATCACGCAGGTGCTGGCGGAGAATGATCCGTCGACAGTGGTGCGATCGTTTGACTCGATCGACAATGCGCCGGAGGAGAAGGAACGAGGGATCACGATCGCGACGGCGCACGTGGAGTATGAGACGGAGAATCGGCACTATGCGCACGTGGACTGTCCTGGGCATGCGGATTATGTGAAGAACATGATCACTGGGGCGGCGCAGATGGACGGGGCGATCCTGGTGGTGAGTGCGGCGGATGGGCCGAGGCCGCAGACGCGAGAGCATATATTGCTGGCGCGGCAGGTGGGAGTGCCGTACGTTGTAGTATTTTTGAACAAAGTGGACCAGGTGGACGACGAGGAGCTGGTGGAGCTGGTAGAGCTGGAGGTGAGAGAGCTGCTGTCGACGTATGAGTTTCCTGGAGAGGAGATTCCGGTGGTGAAGGGGAGTGCGTTGAAGGCGCTGGAAGGCGAGGAGGAAGGGAAGGCTCAGATCCGGGAGTTGATGGCGGCGGTCGACGAGTATATACCGGTACCGGAGCGAGCGGTGGACAAGCCGTTTTTGATGCCGATCGAGGACATCTTTTCGATCAGTGGTCGAGGGACGGTGGTGACGGGACGGATCGAGCGAGGGGTGGTGAAGGTGGGGCAGGAGATGGAGATCGTGGGGATCCGGGAGACGATGAAGCGAGTGGTAACGGGGGTGGAGATGTTCAAGAAGCTGCTGGACGAGGGGCTGGCTGGGGACAACGTCGGGTTGCTATTGAGAGGGACGGACAAGGACGATGTGGAGCGAGGCCAGGTGGTGGCCGAGACGGGGACGATCACGCCGCACACGAAGTTCCGGGCGGAAGCCTACATCTTGACGAAGGAAGAAGGAGGGCGGCACACGCCGTTTTTCAAGGGATACCGGCCGCAGTTTTACTTTCGGACGACGGATGTCACGGGAGTGGTGGAACTGCCGGAAGGGGCGGAGATGGTGATGCCGGGAGACAATATGTCGGCAGGGGTGGACTTGATCACGCCGATCGCGATGGAGAAGGGTCTGCGATTTGCCATCCGAGAAGGTGGACGAACGGTCGGGGCCGGTACCATCACCAACATCGTGGAGTAGCAGACAAGAATTGAAGAAGGGACATTGAATCTCGATGCTTGATGAAAAAATCAGGATTCGGCTGAAGGCTTTCGACCATCGCGCTCTGGATAAGTCGACGCGTGAGATCGTGGACATTGCAAAGCGAACGGGCGCGCGCGTTTCGGGCCCGGTTCCGCTGCCAACTAAGATCAGCCGCTACACCGTGCTGAGGTCGCCTCACGTCGACAAGAAATCGAGGGAGCAGTTCGAAGTGAGAACTCACAAAAGGCTGGTGGACATTCTGGAACCAACTCCCCAGACAGTAGATGCGCTCATGAAACTGGATCTGCCGGCAGCCATTGACGTCGAAATCAAGGCCTTCGGCGCGGAGAAGGAATAGGACATGGTGGAGGGTTTGATCGGCAAGAAAATAGGTATGACTCAGGTCTTTGACGATCAAGGCCAGGTGGTTCCGGTGACTGTTCTTCAGGTCGGACCCTGTGTTGTGGTGCAAAAGAAAACTGCTGCCAGCGATGGTTACCGGGCAGTCCAGTTGGGCCTGGTTGAAGAACGGCAGGCGAAAGTCAACAAGCCCATGCTGGGACATTTTGAGAAGGCCGGCGTGGCGGCCACCCGCAGGCTTCGTGAGTTCGGGTTCACAGAGGAAAAGGACGAAGAGATCTCGGTGGGTGACCAGGTGCTGGTGCAGGACGTATTTAGCGTCGACGACGAGGTCGACATCCTGGGCAGGACCATCGGCCGGGGTTTTCAGGGTGTCATCAAGCGGCATGGATTCTCCGGCGGCAAAGCGACCCACGGATCGATGTTTCACCGCGCCCCGGGTTCAATCGGCCAGAGCGCTTCTCCCAGTCGGGTGTTGAAAGGTATGAAGGGCCCCGGGCACATGGGGAACCGAAGAAGGACGGTGAAGAACCTCAGAGTCGTTAAGGTTGATACAGATCGAAACCTGCTGCTGGTGAAGGGCTCTGTACCGGGAAGCCGCGGGAACTACGTCCAGATTTGCAGGTCGAGCAGATAAGACAGTGGCCAAGGTCGAAGTCAAGGATTTGAAGAACAAGCGGGTTGGTGAGCTAGAGCTCAACGACGCGATCTTCGATTACCGCGCCAGTGAAACCCTGGTCTGGGAAGCAGTTCGGGCTTTCCTGGCAGGTCGGAGAAAAGGAACCCACAAGGCCAAGAACCGGGTTGAGGTTCGAGGAGGTGGGGGCAAACTGTGGCGCCAGAAGGGAACCGGTCGCGCTCGCGTTGGCAGCCTGCGAAGTCCGCTGTGGCGGAAAGGCGGGACTGTGTTTGGTCCCCAGCCTCGTGACTATTCGCAGCGCTTTCCCCGCAAGAAGAAGCGGGGAGCGGTTCGCATGGTGCTCTCGGACAAACTGCGCAACCAGCGGCTGATCGTGGTGGAAAACCTGAAAGTGGAAAGTCATAAGACTCGGGATTTCGTAGGTGTCCTCGAGCTTTTCGATCTGACCGGAAAGGTTCTGATCGTTGACGAACGCGAGAACCGCAACCTTTTCCTGAGTGCCCGCAATCTTCCCAATGTGAAGATGGTTCCAGCCACTGCGGTCAACGTGTATGACTTGCTCAACTGTGAACATCTGATCCTATCCAAAGAAGCCGTGGAAAAGCTTGAGGAGACACTGAAGCCATGAAGATCGCAAAGTTCGACATCCTCAAGTACCCCCATATCACTGAGAAAACCACTATTCTCAAGGACAACAATGAGGGTCGCGTTGTGGTTTTCAGGGTAAGAAGGGAAGCGACCAAGCATCAGATTCGCGAGGCGATTGAGGGAATCTTTGAGGTGAGAGTTGAGAAGGTCCGGACTGCCAACTTCCAGGGGAAGCTGAAGCGCCAGGGTCGGAACGTGGGACGGCGCCCCTCTTGGAAGAAAGCATACGTGACCCTCAAGTCAGGTGAAAAGGAGATCGAGTTCTTTGAAGGTGTTTAGATTCCATGGCTATTAAAGGTTACAAGCCGACATCCCCGGGGCGACGCTTTCGTACTGTGGACACCAGGGACGATCTGGCCGATGTGAAGCCGCTGAGGCAGCTCACGAGTGGGAAGAAGCGCATCAGTGGCCGCAGCGATACGGGGCGAATCGCGGTTCGACGCAGGGGTGGAGGCCACAAGAGACGATATCGAATCATTGACTTCCGTCGCAACAAGGATGGCATCCCGGCGAAGGTTGCCTTCATCGAGTACGATCCAAATCGCAGTGCCTGGATAGCTCGTCTCCATTATGCCGACGGAGAGAAGCGGTACATTCTCGCCACTGCGCGCATGAAGCCAGGAGACACGGTCGTTTCCGGGCCCGAAGCAGACATCGTTCCCGGGAACAATCTTCCGCTGGTTAACATTCCGCTGGGAACCACGATCCACAACCTGGAACTGACACCTGGTCGAGGAGGCCAGCTGGTTCGAAGCGCTGGAGGTGCAGCCCAGCTTGTGGCCAAGGAAGGCCGCTATGCTCAGGTCCGGATGCCTTCGGGCGAGGTTCGGAAGATCTTTATCTTGTGCCGTGCCACCGTGGGCCAGGTTGGGAACACCAACCATGAGAATGTCTCTTTCGGAAAAGCAGGTGCATCCCGATGGCGTGGTCGCCGGCCCAAGGTGCGGGGAGTCGCCATGAATCCGGTCGACCACCCGATGGGCGGTGGGGAAGGCCGAACCTCGGGCGGCAGGCACCCCTGCTCTCCCTGGGGATGGCCCACCAAGGGTTATAAGACTCGAAACAACAAGAGAACCGACCGTTTCATCGTAAGAAGAAAGAATTAGAAGAAGGAGTATTCAATGCCCAGATCGGTCAAGAAAGGGCCTTTTGTTGACGATCACTTGAAGAAGAAGATTCGTCACGCAGTGGCCACCAAGGACAGCAGCGTGATCAAGACCTGGTCGCGACGCTCTACGATCGTTCCCGAGATGGTCAGCTTGACGATTGCGGTGCACAACGGAAGACGTTTTATTCCGATTTTTATCACCGAAAACATGGTAGGGCACAAGCTGGGTGAGTTCTCCCCGACCAGAACCTTTAAGGGGCATATCAGGGGAAGGTCCGAAAAGACAGCTCGAATGCGCTAGGAAGTATCAGTCAGGGCTGGGAGCAGAGATGGAAGCAAAAGCGAAAAGCAAGTACATCAAGGGGTCACCCCATAAGGCTCGACTTGTCATCGACCTGATCCGGGGCAAGAAGGTCGAGGAAGCCCTGGCGATTCTGAGATTCTCACAAAAGAGATTTGCCCAACCCATCGAGAAGGTGCTGCGATCCGCTATTGCAAACGCAGAGCAAAAGAACTCCACCATGGAGGTCGAGGATCTCTACGTCAAGGAGGCGTTTGTCGACATTGGACCGACCAAGGGCCGAAAACGACTCCGCCCGGCTCCCATGGGTCGCGCCCATCGTCAAATGAGAAGGCTGAGTCACATTACCGTTCGAGTTTCGGACGGTCAGGGTTCATAGGAGGAGCAGTTTGGGTCAAAAAGTACACCCCTATGGTTTTCGGTTGGGCTACACCAAGACCTGGCGTTCGCGCTGGTTTGCGACCAAGAATTACGGTGAGCTTCTGCAGGAGGATCTCCGCATCAAGCGGAACCTCAAGGAAAGTTTTTTCCACGCCGGCATCTCCTCGATTGAGATCGAGCGGGCGGCCAACAAGCTGACTCTTGTGATTCGGACTTCCAGACCGGGCATCGTGATTGGTCGAAAGGGCAGCGAGATCGATCGGTTGAAACTGGACCTGCAGGCCGCGACGGGCCGGGAGGTCTTCATCAATATTCAAGAAATCCACAAGCCTGAACTCGATGCTCAGTTGGTGGCGGAATCCATCGCCCAGCAGTTGATTAAGCGGGTGGCTTTTCGGCGTGCCATGCGACGCGCGGTAGATACGGCTCTGCGTTTTGGCGCCAAGGGCATCAAAGTGCGATGTGGCGGGCGCCTGAATGGAGCCGAGATCTCCCGGGCCGAATGGTATCTCCACGGACAGCTGCCCCTTCACACTTTGCGGGCCGACATTGAGTACGGGCTGGCCGAAGCCTTTACAACTTATGGCGTGATCGGGGTCAAGGTGTGGATTTACAAGGGCGACATTTTCGATCCGGAAGTGATTCGAAACAACTAGTTCACTAGAAAAACGGAGTACGGAGTAGTCAGCAGGAAGTACAACCATGTTGCAGCCCAAGAAAACCAGGTATCGGAAACAGATGAAGGGACGTCTCAGGGGAAAGGCCTATCGAGGCAGCGGGGTTGAGTTCGGAGAGTTCGGCCTCAAGGCAATGGAGCCGGGTCGCATCAGCAACCGGCAGATCGAGGCAGCCCGAATTGCCATCACTCGCTATATCAAGAGAGGTGGCAAGGTCTGGATCCGCATCTTCCCCGACACCCCCTTTACGAAGAAACCGGCGGAGACCCGCATGGGCAAAGGCAAGGGAGCTCCTGAAGGTTGGGTTGCCCGGGTGAAACCGGGTCGGGTTCTTTATGAAATGGAGGGCGTAGCCGAGGAGATCGCTCGTGAAGCCATGCGACTGGCCTCCCATAAGCTCCCGATTCGAACCAAATTTGTGACTCGACTGGGTGGATAAATGAAAGCCAGACAGTTTCGGGAGATGTCAGTTGAGGATCTTGCGGCGGAGGCCGAGAATCTCTCAGAACAGGTGTTCAAGTTACGTTTTCAGTCGGCCACCGGTCAGTTGGAAAACGTGATGAAGGTTCGTGGAGTCCGCAAGGCTCTTGCCAGGGTCAAGACGGTGCTCAATGAAAAGCGTCGGGCCTCAGCTGAGTCCTGATGGTTGAAGTTCTAATGAGGTCCTAGTTGGTTATGGAGCAGCAGACGACGAAAAACCGAAAACGGGCAACCCGCACCGGGCGAGTTGTTTCCAATTCCATGGAGAAGTCAATCGTGGTGGCCGTCGACCGCCTGGTAAGGCACCCTCTCTATCGGAAGACGCTGAGGCGGACCTCCAAGTTCATGGCGCACGACGACAAGAATCAGTGCCAGGTAGGAGATAAAGTCCTTATTGAAGAAACGCGTCCCCTCAGTAAGAGAAAGCGCTGGCGCCTGAAAGAAGTCTTGGGAAAGACGAAGGCGTAAGAGGGAATAGTCATGATCCAGATGCAGACCATGCTGAACGTCGCGGACAACTCGGGGGCGCGGCGTATCTGTTGCATTGTTCCGCTGGGCGGCGACACGGGTCGGGGGGCCGGTCTGGGTGACATCATCACCGCTTCAGTGAAGGAGGCAACTCCGGATGGAACTGTCAAGAAGGGAGAAGTTGTCCAGGCGGTCGTGGTGCGCACCCGCAAGGGTAATCGGCGCCGCGATGGTTCCTACATTAAGTTCGATGAGAATGCGGCTGTATTGATCAACCCCCAGAAAGAGCCAATTGGAACGCGTGTTTTCGGCCCGGTGGCCCGTGAGCTGCGGGAGAAGCGCTTTATGAAAATCGTTTCGCTGGCGCCAGAGGTGCTGTAAGCGGCGCGAGGTGTAAGGATGCTGCACATTAGACGGGATGACGAAGTTCTCGTCATCGCTGGAAAAGAGAGGGGAGCCCGGGGCAAGGTGTTGAGGATCTTTCCCCAGAGAAATCGGGCGATTGTCGAGAACGTGAACCTTATCAAACGACATACTCGCCCGAATCCTCAAAAGAACATTCAGGGTGGAGTGGTTGAAAGGGAAGCTCCTATCCACCTGTCCAGCCTGATGCTGGTTTGTCCGGAATGCGCGGAGCCGAGCCGAGTCGGCTTTGTCCTGCTTTCCGAGGGCGACAAAGTGCGAGTTTGCAAGAAATGCAGCGCTACTATCGGAAAACGGTAGCAGGTTTTCAAAATGAAGAGCACCAAGCAAAGATATCTGGAAGACGCGGTTCCGGCCCTGACCAAAGAGTTCGAGATCAAGAATCCCATGGCCATACCGAAGCTCGTCAAGGTCGTGGTCAATATCGGCCTCGGAGAGGCGATACAGAATGCCAAGCTGCTCGACGAAGCAGCCGAGGAACTATCCCGAATTACGGGACAGAAGGGGGTGATTTGCCGCGCCCGCAAGTCAATTGCGGGGTTCAAATTGCGGGAAAACATGCCCATCGGCGTGAAGGTGACCCTGCGAAGCGATCGGATGTTCGAGTTTCTGGATCGTCTCCTCAATGTGGCTCTTCCCCGGGTGAAAGACTTTCGAGGCGTGTCCAACAAGGCCTTCGACGGAACAGGGAACTACACGATCGGATTGAAGGATCAGCTCATTTTTCCGGAGGTCGATCTGGCCAAGACCGAGCGTCTGAACGGGATGAACGTAACGATCGTGACTACCGCCCGCGACGATCAGCAGGGCAGCGTGCTGCTGGAGAACATCGGTGTCCCTCTTGGCGAAGTGGAACGCCGCATACTGATTTTCTGAGCATGGACGCAATCGGGAAAGAAGGAGAAGGACAACAATGATGACGGATCCTATTGCGGACCTGCTCACGCGGCTTCGTAATGCACTCATGGCCGGTCACGAGATCGCTGAGATCCCCTATTCGAAAATCCGAGAAGAAATCATTCGGATCATGAAAGAAGAGGGGTATCTGGTTGGTTACACGCTGGTCGAGGAGAAGCCCGTAGGTCGCATCAAAGTCCTCCTCAAATACCAGCGCGACCGCTCACCGGCCATTACGAAGATCAGTCGTGTCAGCAAGCCGGGAAGACGAGTCTACGCGGGGAAAGATGAGATTCCTGCAGTATTGGGAGGAATGGGGATCACAATCCTCTCGACTTCCAGGGGCTTGATGACAGGAAAAGCCGCCCAGCGCAAAGGCGTTGGAGGCGAGATCCTGTGCGAGGTGTACTGATGATTTCTCCGATCCGGTGGGACCGGCTGAGGGTTTGACCAATGTCACGTGTGGGTAGGCGGCCAATCGTAATCCCCGCCGGTGTTCAAGTCGACATTGAAGCTTCCCGGGTTGTTGTGCAGGGGCCAAAAGGGACCCTGGAAACTTCCATTCCGGCAGGTATTAAACTCGAATTCAATGACGGCGTCGCGGAGGCAAAGAGGACTGTCGAAAGCAAGAAAACCCGGGCTCTTCACGGCTTGTTTCGCTCTCTGGTAGCCAACGCTGTGTGGGGAGTTGCCAAGGGGTTCAGCAAGGAACTTGATCTGGTAGGGATTGGATATAGGGCCGTGATTCAAGACAAGGCCCTCAATCTTAGCGTGGGCTTCTCGCACCAGGTCGAGTTCGCGTTCCCCGAAGGCATCGAAATCACGGTAGACAATACAAGAAAGAACATTCCGAATCATGTGGCCACGATGGTGGTGAGCGGAATCGACAAGGGGCAAGTGGGCCAGGTGGCCGCAGATATTCGAAAGATCCGTCCTCCGGATGCTTACAAAGGCAAGGGGATCCGTTACGCCGACGAAGTCGTACGTACTAAGGTTGGAAAGAAAGGCGCCTGAGTACCAGTTAGGCCAGAACGGACTAGCGATCTACGCAATATGGCTAAGAAGCGCAGCAAGAATCAACGACGCATGAAGGTGCATGCGCGAATCCGGCGCAGAATCTCTGGCCGGCTCGAGCGACCCCGCCTGGCGGTGTTCCGAAGCCTCAGACATTTCTATGCCCAGCTGGTGGATGATGAAGGCGGAGTCACCCTGGCCTCCGCTTCAACGCTCGGGAGCAAAGAAAAGAAGACCGGATCCAACATCGAAGGGGCTAAAGAGGTCGGGAAGAGAATTGGGGCAGAGGCGAAAAAGAAAAACATCGAGACCGTTGTCTTTGATAGAGGGGGTTACATCTACCACGGACGGGTCAAGGCCTTTGCTGAGTCGGCGCGGGAACAAGGACTGAAGTTCTAGGAGTCATAATGGCGTTTAGAGATAGAGGGGACACGGACCTCAAGGATCAGGTCATCTCGATCAACCGTGTCACCAAGGTTGTCAAAGGCGGAAAGAACCTGAGCTTCAATGCCCTGGTGGTGGTCGGTGACCAGAGCGGGCGAGTCGGCTTTGGAATGGGGAAAGCCAAAGAGGTTCCTGCAGCGATTCGGAAGGGTCTGGACAGGGCACGCAAGGACATGGTCGGCGTCCCCGTGAGCGGTTCGACGATCCCTCACAAGGTCGAGGGTGTGTTCGGGGCAGGCCGGGTTCTTCTGCGGCCGGCTCCCGAAGGAACTGGAGTGATTGCCGGGAGCGTCGTTCGCGCTGTCATGGAAGCCGCAGGAATTCGCGACGTGGTGACCAAAGTCCTGGGAAGCCAGAATCCGCACAACGTGATCAAAGCGACTTTTCAGGGGCTCGGCCGCCTTCGCAGCCCGGATGAGATTGCCCGGATTCGGGGCATTTCCGCTAAGGACCTGTGATGGCCAAGAAGGCACCAAAAACGATCAAGATCGAGTACTTCCGAAGCATGATTGGGCGACCTGAGAGGCATCGGAAGGTCTTGCGAGGCCTGGGTTTTCGCAGGCTGAATCAAGTAGTGGAACGTCAGGATACTCCCGCAGTTCGGGGCATGGTGGCCAAAGTGCCCCACCTGGTTCGAATCGTCGAGGGGGAATGAACATGTCTCTAAAACTGCATTCTCTCAAACCAGCTGGAGGGGCCAATCAGAAGCGCAAGCGAGTGGGGCGGGGGCCCGGCTCGGGGCGGGGTGTCACGGCCGGACGCGGTAACAAGGGTCAGAAGTCCCGTTCCGGATACTCCCGCCGCGCGGGTTTCGAGGGGGGACAGATGCCCCTTTATCGACGACTGCCCAAGCGAGGCTTTACGAACATCTTTGCCAAGCGTTATGTCGTCCTCAATGTTCGTGACCTGAATCAGTTCGAGGAAGGGGTGGATATCTCTGCCGAAATGCTCAAAGAGACCGGCTATGTCAAGAAAACTCACGACGGTCTTCGCATTCTCGGAGAGGGAGACTTGAAGAAGAAGCTGACGGTCAAGGCTCGTCATTTCAGTGAGGCGGCCCGCAGGAAGATTGAAGCTGCGGGAGGGACTACAGAGGTGGTCAGCTAGTATGGCCGATTTCAACCTCAACAGTCTTGCCGACACGCTGCGGAACATCGTCAACATCCCGGAGCTGCGCAAGCGAATTCTCCTTATGCTCGGTCTGCTGGCGCTTTATCGTGTCGGCAGTTGGATTCCGACTCCCGGTGTCAATGCCGAAGCTCTTGCCGGGTTCTTCCAGGCACAGTCCGGTACGATCTTTGGTTTCCTGGACATTTTCTCCGGCGGGAACCTGTCCCGTCTTTCTATTTTTGCTCTGGGAATCACCCCCTATATCACCGCTTCCATTATCTTTCAGCTTCTGACCGTTGTCTGGCCCTATCTGGAGCGGCTTTCCAAAGAAGGGGATCTCGGTCGCCGCAAGATCAACCAGTACACCCGATACGCGACGGTCGGGCTGAGTCTCTTCCAGGGCATGGCGACTGCCGTTGCCCTGGAGCGAACCGCCGGCCCAACCCCGATTGTCCCCAGCCCCGGATGGGGTTTTCGGCTCATGACCATGCTCACGCTCTGCACCGGCACCATCTTCGTCATGTGGATTGGAGAGCAGATCTCAGAGCGGGGAATCGGCAACGGAATCT
Source organism: Acidobacteriota bacterium (assembly GCA_965248635.1). Classification (GTDB taxonomy): domain Bacteria; phylum Acidobacteriota; class UBA6911; order RPQK01; family CBDAPI01; genus CBDAPI01. The sequence goes on from OZ252114.1 coordinate 5,266,303, forward strand.
CCCTGATCATTTTCGCCGGGATCGTGGTGGGGTTGCCGGGCGCTGCCGTGTCTCTGTTCCAGGATTTGCAGAGCGAGCAGAAGTCCATTTTTCTCATTGCGGCGCTTCTGATCATGATGGTGGCCGTCATAGCAGCTATCGTCTTCGTTGAGAGAGGTCAACGGCGTATCCCAATACAGTATGCAAAGCGGGTCGTCGGGCGCCGCATGTACGGTGGCCAGGCGACTCATCTGCCACTCAAAGTCAACTCTGGTGGGGTGATCCCGGTGATCTTTGCGGCCTCCATGGTGGCCTTTCCCTCAACACTCCAGCTCGTCTTGCCCTGGGCCTGGCTGCAGAGTATGGCGGGCCAGTTGCAACAGGGGTACCCGCTCTACAATGTTGTCTACATCGCCGCCATCATGTTTTTCTGTTTTTTCTACGTCAGCATTATTTTCAATCCTGATGAAGTGGCGGACAACATCCGAAAGTACGGGGGATTCATTCCGGGAATTCGGCCCGGACGCAGAACGTCGGAATTCATCGACAAGGTTTTGACTCGCCTGACCTTCGCTGGCGCGGTCTATCTCGTCCTGGTCTGTCTTCTGCCCGAGTTTCTGATCACCGGCTTCAAGGTGCAGCCCATACCCTTGATCGGCCCCGGGCTGGACAATTTTCTGACTGAGAATGGACTCTCCCGAATCACCACAGGGTTCGATATAGCCTTTTACTTTGGAGGCACCTCTCTGCTCATCGTGGTTGGAGTGGCCATGGACACGGTTCAGCAGATCGAGTCCCAGTTGGTAATGCGTCACTACGAAGGGTTCCTGAAGAAAGGCCGCATGAAGGCCGTGAGACGAAGGCGGAAGCGATAACCCCCACCGACTGGAGTCTGAGAGGTCTGATTTGTTAAGATTACAAGCTTCTGCCCGATTACAGTTGCAGCGTGTGGAATGATCGTTTGTAAGGGCAGGGATCAACTTGACAAGATGAGGCAGGCTAACCTGATCGTGGCTCGGATTCTACGGCATCTGGGCCGGCTGATTCAGCCGGGTGTGACGACCGCGTATCTGGATCGGGTGGCCGAGGAAATGATCCTTGGTGCCGGCGGGCGACCTGCCTTCAAAGGGTATCAGGGTTTCCCGGCGAGTTTGTGCGCTTCCATCAATGAACAGATTGTGCATGGAATTCCCGGTGACCGGCGGCTCGAGGCCGGAGATATTGTTAGTTTGGATGTGGGAGTTCGCTGGGAGGGCTTTTACGGCGATTCTGCCTGGACTTTCCCGGTGGCGGAAATATCCAGTCCGCTGAGGGAACTGTTGAGAGTGACCGAAGAATCTCTCTTCAAAGGGATCGAGCAGATGGTGGTTGGCAATCGGGTTTCTGATATCTCGGCCAGCGTGCAGAAACACGTCGAGGCCAGCGGTTTTTCGGTGGTTAAGGAATTTGTGGGACATGGAATCGGAGACCGCCTTCACGAGGACCCTCAGGTGCCCAACTATGGAACACCGGGTCGCGGTCCCAGGCTGCGAGAGGGGATGGTTCTTGCCATCGAACCCATGGTGAACAGCAAGGGGCCCGGGGCCAGAATCCTCGAGGATCGGTGGACTGCGGTTACAACTGATGGAGGGTACAGCGCTCATTTTGAGCATTCAGTGGCCTTGACCGAAGATGGTCCCTGGATCTTGAGCCAGCTTGACGACCCGGAAACGGAGTAGTACTTGCCATGAAGAGTGTTCCAGGACGGGTGATGAGGAGATTGCCGAAAGAGTTGTTCCGAGTGAGAACCGAAGATGGTCACCAGGTTGTCGCTCATGTCCGGATAGAGAAAAAAGTACAGATCTCTCGCTTGCTGGACGGCGACCGGGTTTGCCTGGAAATCTCCCCGACCGACCGGTCGCGCGGGAGAATCGTTGGGCGAGGACTTAATGTTTCAGCTGCAGTGAATGGAGGTCGAGAGTGAAAGTTCGAGCCTCAGTAAAGAAAATTTGTGTGAATTGTAGGATCGTTCGCCGCCGCGGCGTGGTGCGCGTGATCTGTCCCAACCCCAAGCATAAACAGCGGCAAGGATAGGGCCGGGGAAAGCAAGGTATGGCACGCATTGCTGGAGTCAACATTCCGGACCGCAAGAGAATTGATATCGGCCTGACCTATATTTACGGAATCGGCCATACTCGGGCGGCCAGAATTCTGGAGAAGGCAGACGTCGAAGGTGCTGTGAAGGTGGGTGAACTCTCTGAGGAACAGGGCACCGCGATCCGCCAGATCATCCAGGATGAGGGGAGGATCGAAGGAGATCTTCGCAAGGAAATACAGCTGAATATCAAGCGCCTGATGGACATCGGGTGCTATCGGGGTCTTCGACATCGCCGCGGATTGCCGGTCCGGGGCCAGCGCACCCATACGAATGCTCGAACCAGAAAGGGACCCAAGAAAACCGGAATCCGCAGACGCAGGAGGTGACAGGAAACTTGAGCCATGGCTAAAGATCGAAAGGGCGGAAGCAAAAAGAAGAAGAAGGAGCGTCGAACCGTGGTCCACGGTATCGCTCACATCAAAGCGACTTTTAACAATACCCTCATCTGTATCAGCGATCTGGATGGCAACGTTCTCACCCATGCCAGCGCCGGTGGACAGGGGTTCCGCGGAAGTCGTAAGAGCACACCCTTTGCTGCATCGCAGGCGGCTCATCGTGCCGCAGCCGCTGCCCGGGATCAGTTCGGGATGAGGTATTGCGACGTGCGTGTCAAGGGTCCGGGTTCCGGCCGTGAGGCCGCCATCCGTTCGATTAAGGCGTCCGGCATTGAGATCCGGAACCTCAAGGACGTCACACCCATTCCGCACAACGGGTGCAGGCCGCCGAAGAAGAGAAGAGTCTGAGAGAGTAAGATCGAGCATCGAACTTAATTCAAACCCGGAGGATCGAAGAATGATCGTTGATCCTCTCGACCACAACGATAGATTGGGAGTCATGACATGAGCAGTTTTCAACGTCCGAAGAGACTTTCATGTGATCTTGAAACACGCTCTCCTGGTTTTGGGCACTTCTTTGCCCAGCCTTTCGAGCGGGGGTTCGGAAGCACCATCGGTAACGCCTTAAGAAGGACCCTTCTTTCCTCTATTGAGGGTGCGGCGATCACGGCCGTCAAGATCGATGGGGTTCTGCACGAGTTCTCGTCGATCACCGGAGTCCATGAAGATGTCACCGACATCATCATGAATCTCAAGCGAATTCCCGTGAAACTGCACACGGACCATCCCAAGACGATCTACCTTGAGTCGAGCGGTCCCGGTCCACTGACTTCAGGTAACATCAAGCCCGATCCTGATGTTGAGATTCTGGACTCCAGCGTTGAGATCGCCCATGTGAACGAGGCAGGAGAGATCAAGATGGAGATGCGGGTTCGGAGAGCTCGCGGGTACCAGCCTGCCGACGAGAATTTCGAAGAAGAATTAGGAGTGGGGTATATCCCCATGGATTCCGTTCATTCGCCGGTCAAGAAGGTCAACTTCTATGTTGAAGCTGCTCGGCTCGGGCGTGCCACCGATTACGATTGTCTTAATCTTGACGTCTGGACCGACGGTTCCGCCAGCCCCGAGGATGCGATTGCGCAGGCAGCCAAGATTCTCAAGGACCACCTGTTCATTTTTATCAATTTTGAGGAAGAGGCGGAGGTCCACGAAGAGCGTCGTGACCAGCACCTCGAGGCAATCAATGACAATCTCAGCAAATCAATAGAAGAACTGGAGCTCTCGGTCCGGTCGTACAACTGCCTCAAGAACGCCAACATCCAGAGCATCGGGCAGTTGGTTATGAAGAGCGAGTCGGAGATGCTAAAGACCAAAAACTTCGGCCGAAAATCTTTGAACGAAATCAAGGAAATCCTGGCCGACATGGGTCTCAGCTTCGGTATGAAACTGAATGACGCCGGCCATCCGGTCGCGGAAGCCGAAGGAGCCTGAAACAGAGCTGCCATGCGACATCGAAAAGCCGGTCGGAAGCTGAATCGAACCTCCAGTCACCGCAGAGCCATGCTGCGCAACATGGTCACACAACTGCTCGACCATGAGCAAATGATCACGACCGTTGCCAAAGCAAAGGAACTGCGCCCCTACGCCGAAAAGATGATCACGCTGGGGAAGAGAGAGACACTCCATGCCCGGAGACAGGCTCTCGCCGTAATCCGGCGCAAAGGAGTCGTCGCCAAGCTGTTTGACACGCTGGCAGCGCGTTACTCAAAACGCCCAGGGGGGTATACGCGAATCATCCGCCTCGGCAACCGTAAGGGTGACGCAGCACCACTTGCCCTGATCGAGTTGGTCGACAGAGACAACTCTACGGAGACCGAGCAGAAGAAGTAGCTTTCGCTGCTCGCTTCCACTTTCCGCTAAGCTCAGCCACCACGCTTCAGAACGAACGGGATGCTTTCCCGTGGTGGACTAGAGTACCAGCCAGTAGAGCAGCCAGATACCGAAAAGCGCGGCAATGAAGATCCACAGCCACATCGGAAGAGGTTTAGTATCAGTCATATCGGGCGATTGTGGCCCCGGGGGGTGACGTTTTGCAGGCAAGAAAGAACTCTGCCTGGTCAACCAGGACTCCAAGATGGGATTGAATCAGGTTCTGTGGGTCGAGTGAGGCCGGGTCCTGGGCCAGGTAGATGACCGCCAGTGAAACGGCATAAGCCACAACCGAATAAGCCAGGAATGAATGGACCGCTACTGAAAACAATTGTGAAAAACCGGGAGAATGGCCCAGAACCATCAGAATCATCATCATCAGTCCGGCCAACAGAAGCAGGACAACCGGGAACAATACTGGACCGATGAAGGCCACATACCTTCTTGCGGTTGACTCGAGTGCTCGCTCGATGGCCTCGTCTTTCTCTTCACTGGTCATGTTGGAGGTAAACGGGCTCTGCTCGATCTGCTGTCTGACCAGGTTGTCGTACCCGATGCCGTCGACTATCAGATAGCTCGCACCCAGGGAGATCAAGACAAGAACCAGACAAGGAATGAACCAGACTGGTCGTTGACGGATCTCTTGGAAGGTCGTTCCGGGCTCCAGGAAAATCCCCGCCAGACTGTCGAAAAGAGTGGGGCCGCGTGCGGCGGGGGTGCTGGCTGGGTTCGATTCATCCATTGTGGCTGCTTCCCTTTTTGGGTCCAGGTTAAAGGTTAAAGGTTAAAGATTACAGGTTCTGGGGTTCTGGAACTGCGTCCCTGGAATTTGCCATAATCCGTTCTTTATGGCAAAGCAAGCGACCAGGACAGCGATCAGCCCGACCCGCACAGAAGACTACCCCGGGTGGTACCAGCAGGTCGTCCGCGCTGCTGATCTGGCCGAAGCCTCACCGGTCCGTGGCTGTATGGTGATCAAGCCCTGGGGTTACGCAATCTGGGAAAACATGCAGCGCGTCCTGGACGGAATGTTCAAGGAGACCGGGCACAGGAACGCTTATTTCCCGCTTTTCATCCCCAAGAGCTTTCTCGAGAAGGAAGCTCAACACGTCGAGGGATTTGCCAAGGAATGTGCAGTCGTCACCCATCATCGCCTCGAGGAAAGGGATGGTGAACTGGTCCCGGCCGGGAAGTTGGATGAGCCATTGATTGTTCGTCCCACCAGCGAGACGATCATCGGGGCCAGCTTTGCCAAATGGATCAATAGCTATCGGGATCTTCCTCTGCTCATCAACCAGTGGTGCAACGTGGTCCGCTGGGAGTTGCGGACACGTCTCTTCCTCAGAACTACCGAGTTCCTGTGGCAGGAAGGCCACACTGCCCACGCCAGCAGGGACGACGCCCTGGTCGAGACCCGAACGATGCACGACGTCTACGCCCGTTTCGCCGAAGAGTTCATGGCCATGCCCGTCATGAGAGGAGAGAAGACTCCCGGGGAGACCTTTCCCGGCGCTGAAAAGTCATTCACGATCGAAGCCATGATGCAGGATCGCAAAGCCCTGCAGGCCGGGACTTCGCACTTCCTGGGGCAGAACTTCGCCAGGGTCCAGGACATTACTTATCTGGACGAGAACGGCCGGGAGCAGCATGTCTGGACCACATCCTGGGGTGTCTCGACAAGATTGGTGGGCGGTCTGGTCATGGCTCACGGTGACGATGACGGCCTGGTGCTCCCACCCCGGCTGGCCCCGGCTCATGTTGTGATCATGCCGATTCTGTTCAAGGCGGAGGACCCGGAGCAGGTGCTCGAGTACTGCAGGAACCTGCGGGATGAACTCCAGTCCCTGACCTATGATGGTCGCAGGATTGAAGTGGAGTTGGATGTACGGGATGTTCGGGGAGGGGAAAAGGTCTGGAACTGGATCAAGAAAGGAGTGCCGGTTCGCCTGGAGATCGGCCCGCGTGACATTGCATCGGACGGTGTCTTTATGGGGAGACGTGATCGGTCGGCCCGGGAGAAAGAGTCGGTTCCGCGCGCCCGATTCCTGGCGGAGATCCCAGATCTGCTACAGGAAATCCAGGATCATCTTTTTGAACGTGCCCGGGAATTCCGAGACCGTCACACTCGGATCGTGAATTCCCGCGAGGAGTTCTTCGAGTTCTTTGGCGCCAAGGGATCCGAATCCAGAACGTCCGGCGGTTTTGCCCTGGCGCACTGGAACGGAGACGAAGCGATCGCCGATCAGATGCAGAAAGAGCTGGGCGTAACCGTCCGTTGTATCCCCGTCGATGACGCTGACGGGGGCGGCGAAGGGCCCGGCGCCTGTATTTTCAGTGGAGAGCCGAGCTCGCGGCGAGTGGTCTGGGCGAGGGCTTATTGATCCTTTCAGGTGCGTCCCTTTGCCACACGAGTTCACCGTGTCAGGTGGCCCTTCCCTGAGACCGCCGCCTATGGACTCACCTGAGAGATAGAACTTTGCGGGAGCGTGTCAGAGAGGCCAACCCGTAAAGTACAAAGACCAGGATCAGGAGACTCTTGATCCCGGTCATGAAGCTGATCGATTGAAGGAGAGCTCCTTCCAGCGCCCCCAACAGGTTAGCTCCGAGAGCCGTGTCCTTTCTTGCCGTTTGAGCAAACGCGTGGATGAACACGACCCCGCTGAAGAACATCGGAAGACTCGCGAAGGCTCCAACCACCAAAGAGCGCAGACCGTAGGGTAGCGATCGAAAGGTGTTGAGGTTGACCCAAAAGAGAATCCCACAACTGAGCAGGAGACACGCATAGAAAGCTCGAATCGGCAGTCGCAGGGAGGTCGAGGCGAGGGCGTTCGCCAGCAGGATCATGGTGAGTACGCCAGAGACGATCACCGCGTTCACCAGCCAGGTGTTACCCAGCACCACCGCCGACCGACTGATGTTGGTGACCTCGAGAAGTAGAAAAGCAGCCCCGAGAAAGAAGAAGTGCCAGTGCTCCCGGTCCCATCTCCGGAACATGCCAGCGGCTTCCCAGTGCCTGACCGAACGAGCAAAAAGCAGCAGCAACAGTCCTCCGATCAGAAAAAACAGTACAGGAATGCCACGGGACTTCAGATAGATATAGGGCCAGTCATCTGTCGCTGTCGCAGTGGTATAGGTGATGCCGAGGGTGTCCTCGGCTCGGTCCTGTCGAATCGCTTCGGCCACTCTAGGATGGGCTTCCAATTGATGCGCGACGGTCTCCATATTCCCGGCGACCAACATCAGCCCGCCCCAACCGCGGCGGCTACGCTCGAGCCAGAGTATGAGGGGTTTGGTCTGAAAGACCTCAAAAAGAACGCGCGCCAGTCGATCCGCAATGTAGGGCTTCTGGGGTACAAAGCTGACCGTCATGATCCCGTCACTCTTGAGTAGTGACCTGGCCTGGCGGAAACTTTCCTCAGTATAGACATAGTGATCCAGTCTGGCGTTCATGAGACTGGTAGTAGTGTGCGAGTCGAGCAGGCCAAACGCGATCACATCGAAGCTATCCTTGGAGTTCGTAAAGTAGGAACGGGCGTCATCAATCACCATTTCCACTTCGGGACTGGAGTACGGCAAGTCCGGGTGATAAGTCTTTCCCAGCTCGTATACTCCCGGATCAATCTCTACGGCAGTAATCTGTTTCGCACCCTGTCGAAGAGCTCCCGCAGCATCGTTGCCTGCGCCGGCTCCGACAATCAAGACTCTCTCGGGTCGGGGGTGTAGCAGCAGCGGAAGATCGTACTGTCCGAACTCTGCCTCCTGTCCAACTCCCTGGTCGGTCTCTCCGGGTGCAAGAGCCGAGGACCCGAGTCCGATCATTGTCTGGTACGGGACATTGTTCACATAAATGATGTAATCACCGATTTCGAGCTCCGGCGCCTTTCTCAGACTCAGCTTTTGATAGGGCGACCAAAGTGTCGCAATCGACTGGGAAGACCAGCTGTTCCAGGAAAAGAGCAGAATGACCAAGGGAAGAAGGGCGATTTCGAGCCGCCGCCACTGGCCCAGGGTGGTGCGCAGAATCAGGTAAAGGCCCACCAGAACTACGAACCAGGTCAAGGGCGGTTGATATAAGGCGTTCAGCAGTACGAATGCCCAGATACCGAGAAGACTTCCCGCGACATTCCATGAGTAGGCCACGATTGTCTTTGGATGATCGTCCATCAACCGTCCGAGCAAGCGTCCCAGAGGCACGAAAGTATCGAGCACCAGCACCAGAACGCAGAGAGTAAGACTTAACCCGAAGCTAACATAGATTGTGCTGAGGAGGGGGCTCGATTCTTTCGTGCGAAACCAGATCAAGAAGGAGTCGAGTACACTCAGATTCTCGCTGATTCCGGCGAAGACCTTCGCCGTCACCGGGAATGACAACAGGAAGACCAGCATCAGCAGTGGGGCCGTAGCAAGTCCGATCGATGCCGGTTTGCGCGCCGTGAGACAGCCCAGCCCCAGCCCCAGCAGGCAGACCACCAAAATTGTGTTTTGCAGGTAGGCAAAGATTCGGATCTCGGTGCCAATCCACCGAATCAGCAGCATCTCCAGAAACAGGCCCAGGAAGCTGACCAGGAAGATTGACAGAATCGGCCGGGACCCCCCCCCAGCTGCCGGCCGATGAGTATCCACTTCGGTTTGTACACCCTCAGACAAAATTGTCGCTCCGCTGTCCTTCCATCGAGTTTCGTTAGGGCTGGATTCCAGTAAGAGAAGGTAGCCTATCGGTGAGAACTGACTCGGTGCTTTGTGTCACAAGTACGAATGCGTTCTGCAATGGATCTTCGCCACTTCAAGCGCAACCCAAAAAAATTGTAAGCTTTACCCCATGAAGAAACTCGCTGACCTGATCTCCTTAGCGATGCTAATCGTATTCGTTGCTCCAGCCTCGGGCCAGTATAAAGACCTCACGCTGGACGACCTCTACCACCCTGAGAACAAGATCGACTTCACCCCTTCCCCGCCTACCATGGTCCGCTGGTTGAAGGATGGAGAGCATTACGTTCAAACCAAAAAGGGCGGCGACTCGGAGGCTCCCCGAGTGGTCCGGGTCCATGCCCGCACGGGCGAGGAGTCACCTCTTTACGACTCTGCGAGAGTGACCTCGGCCCTGGCCCGACTCGAGGGCTTCGATGAGGAAAAGGCCGGTCACTTGAGAAGGAAGGGCCGCGCGATCTTCAGTCCCGACGAGTCCGGAGTCCTGTGGCGCTATGAAGGCGATCTCTTCTACTACGACCTTGGCAGCGACCGGACCCGCCGTTTGACGAGTACGCGCCAGGAGGAACGTGAGCCCTCCTTCAGCCCGGACGGACGGAAGGTGGCCTACATAAGAGATTACGATCTCTATGTTTTCGACTTGCGGCGCAGCCGCGAACACCGTCTCACCCGGGGGGGGCACGAGAACCTTCTCAACGGGGTCCTCGACTGGGTTTACCAGGAAGAGATCTACGGCCGCGGCGATTTCAAGGGCTACTGGTGGAGCCCCGACTCGAGCCGCATCGTCTACCTTCAGCTGGATGAATCTCCGGTTCCGAGTTTCACGGTGGTCGATCACATTCCCCTGCACCTGGAACGGGAAGTGACGCGCTATCCCAAGGCGGGAGATCCCAACCCCCTTCCCAGGCTGGGTGTGGTGTCGAGTTCTGGAGATCGGACCCGCTGGATCGATCTCCACCAGTACACACCCGAGGACCTGTTGGTGGTCCGAGCAGGGTGGAACGGGAATGGCAGCCGGGTCGTGTTCCAGGCCCAGAACAAGGATCAGACCTGGCTTGATCTCAACCTGGCCGATCCCCGAACAGGCCGCGTGAACCGGCTCTTGCGCGAGACCACGGAAGCCTGGGTGAATGTACTGGACCAGCCCACCTGGATTCAGGACGGATCTTTTCTCTGGCAAAGCGAGCGCAGCGGCTGGCGTCATCTCTATCACTACAAGGTCACCGGCGAGTTAATCCGCACCGTGACTTCGGGAGAGTGGGAAGTCCGCTCTCTCTACGGTGTTGACGATGCGGGAGAGTGGGTCTATTTCTCCGCAACTGCACGCTCTCCCATCGGGGAGGATGTTTATCGGGTCCGATTGAGAGGCGGACGTCCTCAGGGACTGTCGCAGCGCGAGGGTACACACGAGGCCACGTTCAACCGCCAGTTCACCCTCTACTTCGACCGCTGGAGCGATCTCACCACACCAACTCAAGTGCGCTTACATGACGCAGGCGGTAGGGAGGTTCGGACGATCTTCGACAAGCCGGCGAAGAAGCTGGCCAGATACAAGTTGAGTGTCCCCGAGGTTCACCAGGTGAAGACAAGGGATGGTTTTGTTATGGAAGCCATCCTGATCAAGCCGCCCGACTTTGATCCTTCCCGCAAGTATCCAGTCATGTCACACACCTACAGCGGCCCCCATTCTCCCCGAGTTGAGAACTCCTGGGGCGAAACACTGTACCTCTGGCACCAGTTCCTGGCCCAGCAGGGATACATCATCTGGATCTGTGACAACCGGACGGCCAGTGGCAAGGGCGCCGAGTCAACCTGGCCGCTGCATCTCAACTTTGGCGAGCTGGAACTACGGGACCTCGAGGACGGCCTCAACTGGCTCAAGTCCCATCCCTGGATTGACGGCGATAGGATCGGTCTCTGGGGATGGAGCTTCGGAGGCTACATGACCTCCTATGCCTTGACCCACAGCAAGAGTTTCAAGCTGGGAATCGCAGGGGCTCCGGTAACGGACTGGCACCTCTACGACACCATCTACACCGAGCGCTACATGAGTACTCCGCAGAAGAATCCCGAGGGGTACAAAACGACTTCCGTGCGGGGTGCCGCCGCCAATCTCCACGGCAAGCTGATGATCATCCACGGTTCCATGGACGACAACGTTCACCTACAGAACACGATTCAGCTCGTCTACGAGCTCCAGGAAGCGGGTAAGCAATTTGAGCTGATGATCTACCCCAAGTCCCGCCACGGAGTCCGGGATGCCGAGCAGGTCTACCATATGCGCCGCATGATGACCGATTTCATCCTGGAGAATCTATGATTTCCCAGGATGGGATTCCACGTTCCACGTCCCGCGCTGCAAGCCCTGGAGACCCGCACTAGCCTTGACCCGGCCCGCCTATTTCCGTTATGTTTCCAGGCCTTGCCGGGTATGCTCCTCAGTAGCTCAATTTGGCAGAGCATCCGGCTGTTAACCGGAGGGTTGTTGGTTCGAGTCCAACCTGAGGAGCCAATCTTTTCAACAACTTACGGCTCCTTGCCCCGTTTTCAGCTGAGAACAATTGTGAACAATTCTTCGCCCACGGTGTTTGCTGCTCCCCCGAAGCGAGAGCGTCACGAGCTGTGTATGGACAGCTTCCCCGGGCCGATTCGGGGTGATGGACTGCCCGGCAGCGCAGCATGCCATGCGGCCTTTTCGGCTTGACACATTGGATCGGTGGTTTGAAATCACTCCGTTCGGCGTCTCGACATCTGCGGCGGTACAAGAAAGAGGTCGGACGAGGTGCCATACATGGTTGGGTCCCCTCGCGGTGACCACGACCGATCGACACCTCTTGTGGTTTTGCGACAGGATGAGGGGGTTCCTTCAACATCCGTCCTGCTCTCGTCGGGCTTAGATGCAAACCCGCCTGAGCGAGGAACAGCACTGTGACGGCAAGCCTCAGCAGTTTGCCGCTCAGACAGAATTGAGTGACACACCCTGTTCAGGCATTATGGAGTCCAGATCGAGCTCCATCGAAAGGATTGCTATCGTGGATCGTCAATCGACACATCCTGCAGGGCAGCTTTTTTGGCTCATGTGCTTCGCCGTGTTGCACACAGTCTTGGTCCGACCCGCCGATTTGCCTGGACGAGACCTGCTGTTACACCTTCGTGCAGACAGCGGTGTTGAACTTGACACAAAGGGGAATGTTGCCGCCTGGATCGACCAGTCTCCCAGCGGTTTCGTCTTTGAGCCGCTGACCCGTGCGGTGCAGTTTCCTAGACTGTCAGGCATGGCTGGACCTGTGATCCGCTTCGACGGCAAGGCGCTGCTCCAGTCACGGCGACCTGTGGCACTGTTTCGCGACGCCTCATCGCCGTTAACCCTCTTCATGGTGGTACGCTCCAGCAGTCGATCCAGCGGACAGAAGTTCCTCCTCAGCCAGCAGACGGACGGCCTCCGATTCGGGCTGGGATACGACCTGGGTGGGACCGTGACGGGTGGAGGTCTGGGTGTCGTTCGTGGCTCCCATCATGCCACGGTTGCTTCGGGCACTCAGCTTCTGCCGGAAATGACGATCTTCACGATATCCGTCGGGGTCGAGGGAGACCCCCCCCACAACATCTGCATGTGGCGCAATGGGCTCCGTCGCTATATCGGTCAAGAAGGCGACGGATGGTGGCAAGCCGATGACTACCCAAACCTGCCGGCTCCCCTACAAATAGGCGGCAGGACAGCCGCGTCCTCTGCCTATGTTTTCAACGGCCATCGAGGAGACATCGCAGAGATCCTGTTCTACCAGCGCGAACTCAGCGACCAGGAACGCTCACAGATAGAGGCAAAGCTTGGACAACGGCACAAGATCCGGGCCTAGCAGGCTCCAATCCGTCCCTCTCTTTTCAGGTTCGGACCCGCCTTCACGGCAACTCCAGAGAGGATCGTGTCGAGACCCGTATGCTCACCTGGGATCCGAGCAGATCGGCCGCCGTTGTGGTGGACATGTGGGACAACCATCATTGCGTCAGCGCTGCCCGGCGAGTGGGTGAAATGGCGCCTGCCATGAACCGCGTTTTGAATCGTCTGCGCAGACTCGGCGTTGTGGTGATTCATGCTCCCAGCGACACGACTGATTTTTATGAGGACTCGCCGGCGCGGCTGCGTGCCAAGAGAAGCCCGTTTCATCCCGCGCCTGTCACCTTTCAGTGGAACGACCCTAATCTGAAAGGTGAGTCCCTGCTTCCCGACGTCCAGGCAGGATGCTCCTGTGACACCAGGGACGCGTGCAGCCCCAGCTATCGAGCCTGGACGCGCCAGCACCCTGCTCTCGACATCGACGAAAGAGATGTCCTCAGCGACGACGGCCAGGAGATTTACAACGTCTTGCAGGAAAACGGGATCGACAATGTTCTGGTCATGGGAGTGCACACCAATGTGTGTGTTCTGGGACGCCCCTTCGGCATCCGACAGATGCACTACCTGGGCCAGAACGTGGTCCTGGTGCGAAACTTGACCGACACCTATCACCGGGATCCGGGTTTCCATTTCGAAGGGATCTCCAAGACCGTTCGGCACATCGAAACGTTCTGGGCTCCCACCGCCAGTTCTGCGTCTCTGGTCGGCACACCGGAGTTCCGGTTTGCGGAGGACACCCAACCCCACGTCGTTTTCCTGATTGGTGAGGGGGAATACGGGACGGACGAAACTCTCCCTCGTTTCGCGACGGCCGAGCTGGAAACGCGAGGGGTTCGCGTCAGCTACGTATTCGCCGACAAGGAACACATGCATGAGTTTCCCGGCATCGAACTGATCGACGACGCCGACCTGCTCTTTGTCAGTACGCGCCGGCGCAATCCGCCTGTCGAGCAACTCGATCGTGTCAGGCAGCACCTCGACAAGGGGCGCCCTCTGGCCGGGATCCGGACCGCAAGTCATGCCTTTGGACTGCGCCGCGGTCAACCCCCTGCCGAGGGGCATGCCGCCTGGGACACCTTTGGCCGAGACGTCCTGGGATGCACCTATGCCGGACACCACGACAATGAGTCGGCTCAAGCCGGCAAGTGTTATTTCGAGATCGCCCCTCAGGTGGTCCAACACCCCATACTCCAGGGCCTGTCCCCTTCCAGAGAAGTGACCCGATCCTCGCTCTATCGATCCGAGCCCCTGATGGAGGGCACAACCGCGCTGGTCTACGGAGGAATCACCGGCCGCGATGACCGAGAGCCCGTGGCCTGGACCAACCGGTATAAGAACTCTCGAATCTTCTTCACGTCCTTGGGACATCGCGAAGACTTCAAAAATCCAACCTTTCGGCGACTCCTCTTGAACGGGATCTTCTGGGCGCTTGGGCGTGAGGTTCCAGAGATGCGGGACAGGGAGAGTGAAGGGACGCATGGCCGGACCGCGTCTCGCTAGGGTCCGGATCGACCGCAGGGAGGTCGGTATCTGGCTGCTCCTCCTGGCGGCTTGTGGTCCGTCCAGCACGACTCCCGGTCTCGCACCACAGGTGGAGGTCGTTCCTGACCCGGAGTCTCTTCGTCCGGGTTTAGAGCTCGAACTTGAAGCCCAGGGTGTGTCTACGTCCGGCCAGCTCTCCATACCTTCCTTTTATCTGCTCCCGGATGAGTCGCTGCACCCGGCACTGCCAGCGCAGTTTTCGGCCACCTGGAGTGGCTTGCTCGAGATACAGGAATCGGGGCACTATCGGTTTCATTGCGGTCCCTCAGAGGTCCAGGTCGGAGGTGTCCCGGCTTGCCGTGGCAGAGTGCCTCTCAGGGACGGATTCTACTCCATCCTGGTCCACTATCGACGAACTTCGGGCACGGCCCGATATAGGCTCGCCTGGGAGTCGGACCTTTTCCCGAAAGAACCCCTTCCCTTTCGCTTCTTGTTCCATCAGCTAGCTGCCAACCAGCAGGCCCCTCAGATTGAGTCCGGTCGTCGGCTTGTGGTCGACCTGAAGTGCACGCGTTGCCATCAGAGCCCGGCTCCCACTCTGCAGGCCTGGCCTGCGCCTCCGCTGAGGAGGGGATCCGAGATCCTGAAGCCAGCCTGGCTGCTGGATTGGGTGCAGAACCCCTCGGGGGTCCGTGCCCATTCCCGGATGCCGGACCTCGCGGTGACCCCCCTTGAGGCCCACCATCTAGTCACCCTTCTCTCCTCCACACAAAGCCAGGGTGAGTCTCGGGACCAGATCCGTCAGGCCGAAATCCGCCTCGGCGGTGAACTTTTCACAAGCGTCGGTTGCCAGGCCTGCCATACCAGTACGATTCATCCTCTCGACTACCTGAGTGACAAGACTTCCTTCTCTCATCTGATCGAGTACCTGCAAAACCCGTCTTCATTTCATCCCCACGGTGCCATGCCAGACCTGCTCCTTAATGCGGTCGAGGCTCGCCACCTCGCTGCCTATCTGATGCGTGGCCCACCCTCCAGGGCACCCCGTGGGGCGAGCCGGAAGGGAAGTCCCGACCAGGGGCTGCGACTGCTTTCACAGAAAGGTTGCCTGGGGTGCCACCCCTTCGAGAACGACCAGCAAACAGCCAACCTTCTGCAAGGACCCGAATTGAATCGTCTCAGGCCGTCATACGGATGCCTGGCCGAGACGATTACCGACGGGCTTCCCGATTACCACCTGAGCTCCCGACAACGTCTCCAGATAGGTCAGTTCCTGGAGTTCCACGCCTCTAATCCACACATCAGCCAGGCGCCCATTCACGATTACTACGAGACCGTGCGCCAGCTGGCATGCAACCGCTGCCACACCGTGGACCACCTGGCGGCAATCAGTCCACTGTCGGAGCGCGTCCCGGAACTGACCGATGTCGGGGCCAAGCTCACTCCCGGGTGGCTGCACAAAGTACTATTGGAGAAGGAGCGGGTACGGGCCTGGCTCACCATCAGGATGCCCCATTTCCCTTCCGCCCGGATTGAGGCGCTGCCGCAACAGATGTCACGAGCATCAGGTCTCGACTCGCAATCTCCTTTGTCATCATCAGAGCAGAGCGAACTCGTCACCCAGGGTCTGAAACTAATTAGCAGCGACGAGGAGAACCGAGGACAGAACTGTCTGCGCTGTCATGACTGGGACACGTACCGGGCCCACGGTGAGGGGGCCCCACAGCTGGCACTGGCCTCAGACAGGCTCCATCACGAATGGTACCGACGTTACATGTGGGATCCCAGCCGGGTCATTCCAGGCACGTCTATGCCAAGCTTTCGGGATCCGGCGGGCTCCTTCAAGGAGCAGGGCATTTTCGCCATCTGGGCTGCTCTCGGCGTCGACCCCCACTCCGAGCTGGCAGAATCCCACCTCAAGACACGCTCCGCTCCTCCCCTGATGCTGCTGGAACCTGGAACCCAGCCGAAGATCGTCCGCTGGGATCTGCCGGGTGCCACACCCTCCGCTTTTGCCGTGAGTTTTCCGCAAGGCATTTCCTATGCATTCGATGCCGGGACCTGTCAGCTCCTTTACGTGTGGCGGGGTGGATTTCTCGAGCTGGGGCGATCCCTGACCCGAAAAGTCGACGAGAATCGCATTACGCCAACCGCCAAGCTGGTCGGGGAGGTGCTCTATCGAGCTCCGAAACAGCGAATCACATTCGCCAGCCAGGGCCCGAACCCGGTCGTAGCCTTCAAAGGATACCGTTTAGTGGATGAAATCCCTCGGTTTCACTATCTGGTCGGGAGCAGCGAAGTGCATGAAAGAATCGTTCCTCTGACAGATGGCACCGGAGTGCGGCTCGAATTCCAGATCCGATCACGCCACGCGATGGAGCTCGACCTTGGAACCCGTCCGGATATTTCGATCGAAACCTCTCTAGACTGGACACGTGCCGGCGTCACAGTGATTCCGCCCGGAGAGTCCACATTCAAGGTGGAGTTGCGACAGGTGCAGGGGGAGATCGAATGAGAGAGCTGGGACCGGGAATGGTCGCTCTGCTGGCCTGTCTGGCCCTGTACCCGCTGACAACTGCGACATCGAATGGATTTCAGCCTTCGGTCGAAGGCACCTGGGTGGTGGAGGATGTCAAGACACCTGCCGGTCTCTCTCCTGAGGTGGGAGGACTGACCTTCACTCCCGAGGGAGATCTGGTGGTTTCTTTTCGGCGAGGTCAAATCTACGTCCGGGAGTCGGATTCGCAACGGTGGCATCTTTTCGCCGAGGGTCTCAAGGACCCAATGGGAATCCTCTCGGAGAAGCCGGGAGAGTTCATTGTTGCCCAGGTGCCGGAACTAACGCGCATTGTGGACACCGACGGGGATGGGAAAGCGGATCTTTATCAGACGCTGGCAGATGACTGGGGCCTCTCCGGCAACTACCACGAATTCATTCACGGCCCTTTTCGCGACCCTGACGGGAATCTCTTTTTGTCCCTCGGATGTGCCTCCGGCAATGCCAAGCCTCGGCCACCCGTGCGTGGACCAATGACCACTCGGGGCCGCACTTCGGACGAGATGATCCCGGGGACGGTGCAGCGTCTGGGCCACTACTCGCCGGTTCCTTACCGGGGATGGGTCATACAGATTACTCCCGACGGCACTTTTACACCCTTCGCTTCCGGCTTTCGCCAGCCCAACGGGCTCGTCCTCAACGCCGAGGGTGAGCTCTTCGCCACAGACAACCAGGGTGGCTGGGTGGGATCCTCCCCCCTCTACCATGTCACCAAGGGTGCTTTTCTGGGCCATCCAGCCTCGCTCAACTGGCGTCCCGATTTTCTCGACCGCGATCCTGTCAAGATTCCCATCGCTGAATTGGAAAGACTCCGCAAGAAGGCGGCGGTAGTCTTCCCTCAGCTCGACATGGTCGGTTCCGTCGGACAACCGGTCTTCGACACAACCGAAGGGAAATTCGGCCCCTTTGCCGGGCAGTTGTTGGCTCCCGAGTGGGCGTTTGCTCGCATCCATCGCGTCTACCTGGAAAAGATTGACGGTGTCTATCAGGGAGCCGCCTTCCCCTTTCTGGATGGTCAGGGTCTGCGACTGGGGAGCCACCGCCTGGCCTTTTCTCCCCAGGGCCACCTCTACGTGGGTCAGAGCTCGCGAATCTGGGGAACGATCGAAGGACTACAACGAGTGCGCTGGACAGGCCAGACGCCATTCGAGATTCTGGAGATGAAGCTCACTCCTGGAGGGTTCGATTTGAGCTTCACGCTGCCAGTTGACCCATCCACGGCAGCCGATCCCCAGCGCTATAGACTTCAGCGTTACTATTACCTCTATCACGCTGCCTACGGATCGCCGAAGATCGATGTGCGGGGGGTGCCGGTTCAGTCGGTGGTGATTTCTGAAGACGGCAGCACGATTTCTCTCAGGATTGATTCGCTGGAAGAGGGCTATATCTACGAGCTCCACCTTCGGCGGCTTCAAAGTACAACCGGTGAAAGACTGGCCACGCGCTTTGCCGCCTATACACTGAACCGACTCTATCCAGGTCGTGAGGATTGACTCTTTGAAGGCGGAACCTGAAGCGTTTCAGAGATCGCAATGGCGGAGGAAGCAAGTTCCGCAGAGCGTTGAAGGGCGCCAAGAACAATAAAAAGGGGGACAGTCTACTCTGTCCCCGTTTTCTCGTCCCCTTTTCTTGTCCTCGTTGGGCTGCGGCTTTCGAGAAAAACAGTTCTCCAGCGACTCGACCGCACCCTGATCCCGAGGCAGGGATAGCTCGGAAGGGAGACCTCCGTGAACAATTTGTGAACAATTTCATGCCGAATACCAGGTAGCACCATGGTCGTACCCAGGTAAGAAGTACGTAGAGCCAACAAGATGCTATACCTGCATTAGGCTGTTAACCGGAGGGTTGTTGGTTCGAGTCCAACCTGAGGAGCCAAAATCATAACCGCGAACTTTTGCGGTCTGTTAGTTAACGCAAGACCCCGACGGACGGCCCCGTCGGGGTCTTGTCGTATCTGGCGCTTTTCCAATCACTTGCGCCGACCTACACATTCTTTCCGATTCTCCGGTTCGTAAACTGACGCACGGGGTAGCGCGTGCAACCATGGGGGTTGCGCACGCCCCCCCAAGATATCGTTTACGGATTCTCCCATTCTCCATTTAACATCCCGCGTTATTTAACGGCCCGGTTGCACGCGGACCACCGAAAGTGACACTTTTTCACTCGCTCCGGTAAGTATCTATATAGAAGCCGGGCCAAGAGGGTCCGGCGGATCACCAGACAGCGGCAGCGGCCGTGAGAACGGAGCCCGTTGTGGGTGCCGGCGACATCGCCTGGTGCGGTGTCGAGCGGACTCCAACGGCTCCTGACGACCGTTTCCGTCCCACGCGGCATCCACAGCACCTCCTCTTCCGCGGCCTCCCGCCAAGGAGGACCGGATGCCGACCAACGCAAACATCCCACCCACCTGCGATGAGGTGATCGCGGAGATCGCCTCGATCCTGGCCCAAGGCTGCCTGCGCCTCCGGAAGAGCCGACGAATCTCGCCCGAGATTGGGAACGAGGCCGGGAAAGGCAAGTATTCTCAGGCGCTTACGGAGAATCGACTTGATCGTTCGGGCCACCGAAGCGTTCATGAATGAACGAGTTAACGCCCCGAGACGGCGAGGCGGAGGGACCGCCCGCCAGAGGGTGAGTCCATGAACAGGAGGAAATTGGATGAAAGCAAGCACCTATCAACAGATCCAGGAGCTGTCCCGACTGACCGTGGGCCAGCTCCGGGGCAAGTACCTGGAGGTCTTCGGCGAGGAGAGCCGCTGCCACCACAAGGCGGCCCTGCAAAAGCGCATCGCCTGGCGCCTGCAGGCCCTGGCCGAGGGAGGCCTCTCCGAGCGGGCCCGCCGGCGTGCCGAGGAACTGGCCAACGACGCCGATCTCAGAATGCGCGCCCCGCGTGATCCGATCCGGGCTGGATCGGCGGCAGTAAGGGCGCGAACGACGAAGAGTCGCCTCTCGCCCTCGCGAGATCCGCGACTGCCCGTGCCCGGCACACTGCTGGTGCGGGAGTTTCGGGGGCGCGACGTGGTGGTCAAGGTGCTCGATGAGGGCTTCGAGTTCGAGGACCGGCGCTATCCGTCTCTGTCGGCCATCGCCAAGGAAATCACGGGCAGCAAATGGAACGGGTTCTTGTTCTTCGGCCTCACCGGTGGTGACGCAGCCGCGAGCGGGCGTCACCATCAGGGGGTGAGCGAATGAACAGAAGTCTCCACTCCGCTCCGTCGATGACCCCGGCTTCTGCCCCGACTCAAAACGACGCCGTCCGCTGCGCCATCTACACGCGCAAGTCAACGGAGGAAGGACTCGACCAGGATTTCAACAGCCTCGACGCGCAGCGGGAATCGGCCGAAGCCTACATCGCCAGTCAGCGGCACGAGGGCTGGAGCTGCCTGCCCGACTACGACGACGATGGCGGCTTCACCGGCGGCAACATGCAGCGGCCTGCTCTTGAGCGCCTGTGCGCCGACATCGAGGCCAGCCGGATCGACTGCGTGGTGGTCTACAAGGTGGATCGTCTCAGCCGGTCGCTGCTGGACTTCGCCCGCATCATGGAGCTCTTCGACCGCCACAAGGTGAGCTTCGTCTCGGTCACCCAGCAGTTCAACACGACCAGCTCCATGGGGCGGCTCACCATGAACATCCTGCTCTCCTTTGCCCAGTTTGAGCGGGAGATCATCTCCGAACGCGTCAAGGACAAGATGTCGGCGGCCCGTCGCAAGGGCAAGTGGGTGGGGGGCCAGCCGACCCTGGGCTACGACGTGGCCCCGGAAGGGGGCCGGTTGATCGTCAACCCGGAGGAGGCGGCTCAGGTGCGGGCGATCTACAATCTGTATCTCGAACACCAGGCCGCGATCCCGGTCGTCCAGGAACTCAACCGCCGCGGCTGGGTCACCAAACAGTGGATCACCAAGAAGGGCCATGAGCGCGGCGGCAAGCCCTTTACCAAGAACGCGTTGTATCGGCTTCTCACCCACGTGCTCTACACCGGCAAGGTGCGGTACGAAGGAACCCTCTACGAGGGCGAACACGACGCTATCGTCGATGCCGACGTGTGGCAACAGGTCCAGGAGGTGCTGCGCAGAAACGGCCTCTCGGGAGGACGGAAGGTGCGCAACAAGCACGGGGCGCTGCTCAAGGGCCTGTTGTATTGCACGCCCTGCGAATCCGGCATGGCGCACGCCTACACCCGCAAGCAAAAAAAGCGCTACCGCTACTACGTCTGCCGCAACGCCCAGCAGCGGGGCTGGTCGTCGTGCCCGAGCAAGGCGCTCAACGCTCACGAGATTGAAACCGCCGTGGTGGAACACATTCGCGGGGTCGGGCGCAACGAGGAGATCGTCCAGGCGACGATCAAGGGGGTGCGTGAGCAGAGCGACCGGCGAATGACGGAACTGGAGGTCGAACGGCGCCGACAGGAAAGCGAGCTTCAGCAGCTGTACTCCAGCGTCGAGAAGCTGGTTCACGGGGCCGGTTCGGAAAGCTCCAACGGCCGATCCACGACCGATCAGCTGGCCGACCTGCAGGATCGAATCCGAGCCTCCGAGCAGCGGATCACTGCCATCCGCGAAGAGGTCATTGCGCTGGAGCGGGAAACCGTGGGCGAAAGCGAGTTGACCCAGGCCCTGGCCCACTTCGATCCGGTGTGGGAGTCGCTGTCGCCTCGCGAGCAGGCGCGCATCATCCGACTGCTCATTGAGCGGGTCGGGTACGACGGGCGGGACGGCAGGGTCACAGTGGCCTTTCGCTCGGTGGGCATCAAGGCGCTCTGCAGCGAGAGCACCATCGCCGGTCAGGAGGTGACGACTTGAGAAATGATTCATCCGATGCCCCCCGCGCTGGGCCGAGCACGTTGGAAGTGTCCTTCACCTTCCAGCCCAGGAACGGCCAGAGAAACGGTCGCGAGGGTCCGGACAAGGACCAAATCGTCGAACCGGGAAATGTGCCCCGTGTATCGAAAATCATGGCCTTAGCCATCCGCTTCCACGGGTTGGTCCGGCGCGGCGAGGTCCGTGACTATACAGACCTGGCGCGACTCGGCTATGTCACGCCGGCTCGAATGACGCAGATCATGTGCCTGCTGCACTTGGCGCCCGATATTCAGGAGGCGCTGCTGTTCCTGCCTCGCACCCTCCAGGGACGCGATCCCATCCGCGAGAAGGACCTTCGCCCCATCGCCAGCGTGCCGCATTGGAACCGTCAGTGCAAGATGTGGGCGCGGCTGGTCGCACAGCGGCTGAAGTAGCAAGCAACCCTCGGGTCGGGCCAGATTATCGGCCCTTGCCCTTGCGCTCCTGTTCGGTCTCACCTCCGCAGGCTTTTGCGCTGTCCACACACTCCTGCCATCAGGCTGCCTCCGTCCGGTGAGCTGCCACCGGCATCCTATTATTTCTGTCCATTGACCTATATAGGAGGTTTATATACTGTTCTCTTCGACCCGTTGACCCAGGTGAGCCGCGTTGTCCGATAGGCCGGACTGCTCGACAGTCCTGGTCTCCGGTCCCTGGGCATAGGCCACTGTAATCTCCCCTGAGAGAGGATTTGCCATGAGCAGTCAGTCGAGAGGCAGACCACGCGTTGAGGAAATCACCGGCCCGCAGCGGCGCACATTGGGCGAGCTGCGCCGTTTCACCCGCCGGCAGGGGTTTCCCCCGACCATCCAGGAACTCGCGGACATCCTCGGGATATCGACCCCGAGCGTGCGCGACCAAGTCAGCCAGCTGGTGCGCAAAGGCTACGTCAAGCGGGAGTCGAGGAAGGCGCGCGGCTTGACCATCTTGCGGGAGCCGACGGAGGAGGTGCTCAAGCTGCGGACCGTCCCCATCGTCGGCAGAGTCGCTGCCGGCCAGCCGATCCTGGCCGATGAAAACATCATCGGCGAACTGCTGGTCGACAGCCGGGTCGCCCGCCATGGACGCTGCTTCGCACTGGAAGTCCAAGGCGACAGCATGATCGATGCTGGCATCGACGACGGTGACCTGGTGGTGGTTCGGCAACAACCCTTGGCGGAGAGTGGGGACATCGTGGTGGCGCTGCTCGATCAGGAAGCTACCGTCAAACGGCTCTTCGTCCGTGACGAGCGCATCGAGCTCCGGCCTGAGAACCCGAAACTTCGCCCGATGCCGATCGGCCCCGACGACGGACTGCGCATCCTGGGCAAGGTCATCGCCGTCAGCCGGTCCGGGAGCCATCCCTCCAACGCGGAAGCAAGCGCAAGATCTTTCAGGTCCATATAGTGTCCACAACGGGGGGCCCGGCCGGAACCTTGCGCCTGCGCCGGAGGACAGCGGTGGTCACACCATCCGCCGCTTTCAAGGAGACCCGCTTGTGACCAGACCCGAAGAGGCGATGCTGGGCTTTGAACAATAGGGAGAGAGCGGCATGGGACACGTCAGACTTGGACGTCTTCCCAGATCGAAGGCGTGGAAGGATGTGGTCGGACTGATCACAGCCGGAGCCGACGCCTCCCAAATCGCCAACGCAACCATCCGGGCGGCCGATAAAGCGTTCTCCTTCGTACTGAATGACCGTGGGTTTACCGAAGCGGTTTGGCTGATGACCCAGCTCGCCATCGCTGCCGACCAAGATAATTTTCAGGGTCACCTCCAATCCCAGGGGGTCAACCTGTCTCGGGATACATCGCTGCCCGATCTGGCAGCCGCGATTTCCGAGGCTTTGGACCGGAAGCTCGAATCGGATGGAGCACAGTCCGATCTCGGTGAAATGTCTCAGCGGGCATTGGTGGGCGCCATCGTGGAACACATCTCCCCCAAGCTGCCCTCTCTTTTCACGCCGAACCCACAAGACGTTCGGGCGGCATTGGGGAGGCTGGGAAAGAAACGAGAGTTTGGCGAGCTCTCCCGGACCTTCTTCTCGAAGCTGGCCAATGAAAGCATGAACTATTTCCTTTCCAAGACCTTGGGAACTCATCTGGGCGAGGGCCAACGGTTTGCCACCATGAATGAAATGAGTCAGTTCGAGCAAGCTCTGAAAACGCACTGCCGGGGGGCTTCGCTGATCGTGGAAGAGTTTTCAGCAGACTGGTTTTCAAAACAGCGATACGAACAAGGGGGGGATATTCCCAGGGAGAAATCAGACGGCTTCGCTTCCTATGCGCTGAAGAAAATGAAGGACGAGCTCAAGGCAGGAGCGGGAAACAACGATGCAAGATAAACGCACCATCCTCTGTGGGAGTGCTCCGGCAGACGGCACAAGCGGCGATCCGGGAGGTGATTTGCATCTTCGCCTCTGGGGGAAAGACGGCCCCGACAAAATCACGCTCCGCATCGAAGATATTGATCGCAAGATGTGCAAGAACGTCCCGGCGGCCTTTCAGGACCTCCTTGAAATCGCAACCTATGTTTACACGGCCGACCAGGCGATTCGTCGGGGAGGAGACGATGCCGACACGTTCGGGGATGGTTGGCGACGACATCTCCATTTCATCATTCCTGTCAGGAATCCGGAGCTCTGGAATAGCCGGTCCGTCTTGACCTCCTTGCAAAACACGCTTGGCTTCCTCTCGGACGACCACTACCGCTTCCACTTCATTCCGTTGACAGCGGAACAGCCCTTTCAGGGCTATTTGAATTTCAGCGACGGCGGGCGCCTGCTCGGCCACCCGGAGCAGGTCGTGATGTTTTCCGGAGGCCTGGATTCTTTGGCCGGGGCCATCGAGGAGGTTCTCGTCCAGAAACGCAAGGTGGTGCTGGTCACTCACAAGCCGACCCCGAAGCTGAACAAGCGCCACCGCGTGCTGGAAGAGACGATCGCCAAGAAGGCCGGGGAAAACGCACCGCTGCATGTCGGCGTTCGTATCCACAAGAACAAGAGTCTGAACCGCGAGTATACGCAACGGACCCGGTCCTTTTTGTATGTCGCCATCGGAGCGACGATTGAACGGATGCTCAATCTTCGGTGCGTTCGCTTCTATGAGAATGGCGTCGTCAGCCTAAACCTGCCGGTGTGCGCCCAAGTCGTCGGTGGGCGCGCCACCCGAACCACTCACCCCAGGGTTCTGAAGGGATTTCAGCAGATTCTCTCTCGGGTTGTGGGCGAGCCGTTTGCCGTTGAGAATCCGTTCATCTGGAAAACCAAGCCGGATATCGTGGAGGCCATCGTCAAGGCCGGCTGTCAGGAAACGATCGCTCCCGCGACTAGCTGTACCCATACTTGGGGAATGACCCATCGCCACTTCCATTGCGGCGCCTGCTCACAGTGCATCGATCGGCGCTTCGCCGTGATCGCGGCAGCAGCGGATGAGTTCGATCCGGTTGAGGCCTTTAAGATCGACATCTTCACCCAGGGGCGGAAGAAGGACGAAGACAAAATCATGGCTGCAGCGTATCTGGAGCGGGCCAACCAAGTCCGTGGTCACGATGATATCGCCCCGTTCATCGCCCCTTACAGTGAGGTGAGCCGGGTGTTCCGATACCTGGACGGGACTCCCTCGAGTATCGCTCAACGGGTGTTTGACCTCTACAAACGCCACGCCGAGGAGGTCTGTGGCGCTCTGGATACGCTGGTGGAACGCAACATTGCAGCGATTCGTGAACGCACCCTTCCAGGAGATTGCTTGCTGCGGACCGTTTACGAGTCCGGTTCGGTCATCTCGGCGCCTGCCGTGACGGTGAGGGCCGAACAGCCGGACCACTACTTCCGAAAACGTGGCGGTGTCTGGGAGGCGAGGTTCAAGGGCAACAAACCCATCCTGCTGACCGGTGTCGACAAGGGCGCCGGCTACATCAGCGCTCTTCTTGCCCGGCCCAATCAGGAGGTGGCGGTCTACGAGATCGTATGCAGCGACGCGATCGACGCCTGCAATTCCGTTCTCAGCGCTCCGCACAGTGACAGAGAGAACGGGCTGCAAGTTACGCAGGGGATTCCTCTCGGGGATGCCGGGTTTGTTGCCGACCGGAAAGCCGTCGAGCAATACCGGGAAAGAGCCCAAGAGATACTCCGAGAGATTGAGGATGCCAGAGTTGCCGGCGAGATGGGCGAAATGCGACGTCTCGAGGAAGAAATAGCCTGGATCGCCCGCGCCATTGAGGAAGCGACCGGACTGGGCGGCAAACTTCGCAAAGCCAGAGACAAGCGCAAGAATCTCCGGGACGCCTTCCGCAACGCCGTCCATCGAGCCATCCGATCCATTGACCCGTACGACACCCCCCTCGCCGCTCACCTGAGAGAGTCCATCAAGTGCGGGAACGAAGCGGTTTACCGGACGAAGGCCAACCTCGTCTGGGAGGTTCGCCCGGTCGTGAACGAGTAACCCCTGGGAGGCGCAAAAAAGGCCCGACGGCGGGACCCAACGGGCCGGACAGGAGCCGATGGGAGATTAGTCTCTTTGGATCGTATAGAGTTTCATGCCATGTCTGTTCTCGGTGATGCGGATTCGAAACCCGGCCTCGCGCAGGGTCTCCAGATCATTGGCGAAGCGCTGGGCGAACTGCCGGGAGGAATCCAGGTCGAAGCGCAGGGTGTACTCGCGGGAGATGCGCTTGAGCGCTACGAACAGATCGCGGGAAAGGACCTTCTCCAGCTCCCCGTCGTCGTTTAAGGTGATCTGGAATTTCTGGACGAATTTCTGGACGAATTTCTGGACGTGGGTGTCCGTGCGGCTGCCGAGATCGAAATTCTGATCGTCCTTGACGGCGGTGCGCCATTCGTTGAACAGGGTGGACAGCGCGGTGGCCGTGTGGTTGGACTCCCGAGCCGTTTCCCGGCTGGTCCGGTTGATGGATTGAATCTCTTCGACGAAGGACGGCCTCAATCGCTTCATGCCAGCCTCGATTTTCTCCGAGGGTGACCCCGCCAGCAGCATCAGGTACATCAGGCAGAGATACTCGTTTGAGCGTCGCTTGTCGTGATTGCCGAGTTTGTGCAGGAGTTTTTGCACCTGCTTGCGTCGCCCGGCGCGCATCATGGCGAGGACCTGCCGGGTTCTTTTCATGATGGCCCACAGGATCAAGTCCCGGTGCTTCTGAATGTCGGCGATGGTTTCTGACTCGCCGAAGCAGTCGCTCCCCTGGTTGGCGATATCGAAGTTGATCACGAAGGTCCGCGACTGGATCTCGGAAAGCTCTCCCATCAGCGGCTCGATGCCCGTGGTGTTGAGCAGACACTTGGTGCGCTCGATGACGGTCTCGGTGTCGGTGCCGCTCTTGCGCTTCTCCTTGGCGATCCCGGTGATGCTGGTCAACATGAAGGTGGTGAGGTCTTCCGTCATCTGGCGGGCCTCGATGTTGTCGAGCACGATGAGCGGGTTCTGCGAGCCGTCGGTGTAGTTGGCGGCGGCGGTGGCCTTCTTGTGCTGGGGCTCGCCGTAGATCATCGTCGAGATGAGCTTGCTGGCGGTGGTCTTTCCCGAGCCCGCCGGCCCTTCGAAACGGGTCATGGGCCGGGTGCCGGTGAAGTCGATCAACAGGAAACAGGACAGCCAGGAAATAATGAGAGCACGGTCCTGCTGGGAGCAAGCGATGTTGTCGACCAGTATTTCCTCCAGCTTACGGTCGGCTTCTTCCAGATCGGCATCGGCCAGGAACCGGATGGGCTTCATCTTGCGCGAGCCGTCAAGGATGACGCCGTCGTCGTTGCCGCCGTTTTTGAGGATCTCGATGCCGTCGGGCGTGATCTTGACGATCTCATGGTCTTCGTTGTTGAGGTTGAAGTAGACCGTGTGGTTAGGGACGTCGGTGTGGAGCCAGGAGAAGTGGTCGCGCATCTTCCCGTGGATCAGAGCCAGGCTGGGCAGGACTTCGAAGAAGGTGCGCCCGCCGTAGGAGGTCGGCACCAAGCCGGTTTGCTCGTAGAGCATGGCCGCGTACTGACGCTTGCGGCCTCGGTCGGCCGAATCCATCCAGTAGATGGTGTTGTCGAAGTAAACGAACGGTTCGCCGTTGCGGGTGAAGAAGAACTGCGCGGCGCCGTGATCGGTAAACCACTGGTAGGCAGCCTCGGCGACCTTGGTGTAGTCGGGGGCCTGCCCATCCGGGGTCTTCATCAACACCTCGTCGATCCGGGCCCGGCAGGAACCGGCCGGCGCATTGGTGAGGTACTTCTCGCGGTGTTGCTGTTGTTGGGCCTGCGCTTTTCGCTCCTTCTGCAGGGCTTTCACCTGGTCCCGCAGCGTGGTGAGTGACAGGTTCGACTTGCCAAATCGCTCCTGGATGCGCTTCAGGTGGCTGCTCTGCTCCAGGGGTGACAGAGTCGTCACCTCGCGCAGGATCGGCTCAAGCTGCTGGTTGCGTTCCGATTCGGCGACATCGGTCGGCAACCGGTCGATACCAAATTCGAGCGGCGTCGTGGCCTCGGCAAGCAACGCCTCGAACTCCTTCGCCGTGTGCCCCGAGGCAAAGTAGTCGTTGATGTCGATTTTGGCTGCGGCGAGCAGACGTCCGGCTTCCTCGATGTCTTCGGAAGCCCCACCGTTGAGGTGTTTGGGCAGATCTCCCGCTCCAACGGCCGCATCCAGATCAAAGCGTTCCCGTAGCTCGCGCCGAGCTTGTTGTTGTTTCTCATCCAGGGGCAGGACGACGAGTTTCGTTTGGATCTTGTGCCCGGTGAGGACGCTCGCGGTCTTAAGCGCGCCGTTTAAGCCCACCTGAGAGACCTCGTTGTCCTGGCAGATGTAGACGGTCTCGACGCCCTGGAGCTTGGGCAGGAGGCGATCCCAGTCCGATGCTCGGATGCTGACCGTGACCGGGGAGACGACAGGAAAGCCGCGCTTCATCAGCGCGATGCAGTCGGTCACGCCCTCGGTGATGATGACGCGCTCGGGCCGGGCCAGCAGGCAGTCTTCATTATAGAGGTGGCTGTTGTTAATACAGGGCGCGATGTAGTGGTTCTTGCGGTCGTTGTGGACCCGAAGCTTCTTGTATTTGCCCCGCTCATACTCGTTGTCGGGCGTCCAGGGCATCTGGCGTCCGATCATGAAGACCACCCGGTCACGGCTCCAGTAGGGGAAGATGATGCGCCGATCGAAGAAGGGGTACAAGCTGTCCTGGCTGGTTGGATTAAACGCGCCGGTGGCGCCGAGCTCGCGCAGCTCAAAGGGGTCCTCTCTCTTGGTCAGGGCGGAGAGGACGCCACGGTATTTTGTTCCGTTGTCTTGGCAGGCGCCGTTGGCGGCAAAGCCGATTTGGAGGGAATCGATGGTGTCGTCGGAGATCCCGTAGTGGGAATGCAGCCACTCTAAGACCTCCGGTCGTTCCTTGAGCCGCCGGTGGTAGAACTCCGCTAGGGCGGTCAGGGCTTCCTGGACGCGCACCTCCAGCTTCCGCTCCGCCTCGATCTCCTGCAGCTGCTCGGGAGAAAGCCCGTACTGGCCGAGCGGCGGCAAGGAGACCTTGGCGGCCAGATAGTCTCGGGCCCGCTGGTGGGTCTCGGGCATGGGACCGGATCGCCCGGCGGTGACGGTTCTGGATTGAATGAACTCGACCAGCTGCAGCACGTCGCCCCCCAACGTGCAGCCATGGCAGAAGAAGCCTTGCTTGTCGAGCCAGACTTGAAGTGACCGTTTACTGGTGCTCTGGTGGTGGGGACAGTCGCATTGCAGGAGGCCGTTGGTTTCGGCCGTGATACGGGGACCGAGGAGCCGCGAGCCACCTGACCGATGTCGACCTCGGTGATCTGCCGGTAGTATTCCTGGACGTTACCCTTTGCCGTATTGCTCATATCGGGTCCTCCTGACCGGCAAGAAGGAAGGACAAGAAAGTCTTCCTGCTGTTGAGATGGCGTTTGCGGGCGCAGTTGGCGATGCCCCAGCGGTCCCCGACGATCACCGCCGCCTGCTTGGCCCGGGTGACACCGGTGTAGAAGAGATTGCGGTGGTGCATGAAGGAGTGCGACTTGTGGACGACGACGACGGCGCAGGAAAACTCTGAGCCCTGCGCCTTGTGGATGGTGAGCGCGTAGGCAAGTTCAATGTCGGCCTTATTCGGCGAGCCGGGTTTGATTCTGACCGGCATGCCGTCGAAGGCGACCCGCAGCGAGCCGTCGGTGCCCACCTCGGTAACGGTGCCTACGGCGCCGTTCATCACCCCAAGGGCGTAGTTGTTGCGGGTCTGGATGACCTTGTCGTGAACCAACAACTGGGGTCGGCGTCCCGGCTTGGGCTCTGGCGCCTCGACGCCCCAGAGCTTGTCCTGGATCAGCCGTTGCAGTGCCAGGTTGAGCGCCCGGGTGCCAAGCGGACCCTTGTGAGTCGGGGTCAGCACCTGGATGTCGTTCCGCAGGTCGAACCCGAGGCGCTCCGAGAGCACGGTCTCGAACAGCTTGAGCAGGAAGTGCTGCGCGTCGTCTGGATCGGTGAACTGATCGACCAGGTACCAGGCGCGCCGGCCCGAGGCCTCCAGCTCACTGGTCTTGCGAACCTGGCCGGCCAGCACGGCAATGCTGTTCTCCTTGAGCACCCCGGCTTGGCGGACCACCTGGTCGAGCACAACGGTGGGTACGGCCCGGGTCTCGACCAGATCGAGCAGCAGGCTGCCCGGACCCACCGGCGGCAGCTGATTGTGATCCCCCAGCAGCACCACGGCCGTGCGTTTGAGATGGATGGATCGGAACAGGTGCCAGGCCAGCGGCACGTCGACCATCGACACTTCGTCGACGATGACGACGTCGGCAATGATGGGGTCCTCGGGGCCGCGGGCGAACGACTTGCCATCGAATCCGAGCAGCCGGTGGATGGTGCTGGCCTCACGGCCGGAGAGCTCCTCGAGCCGCTGGGCCGCCTTGCCGGTGGGTGCGGCCAGGACGACTCGTAGGTCCTCCTCCTCGTAGATCTTGGTGAGCTCCGCCACCGTGTAGGACTTGCCGCTCCCCGCGCCGCCGCTGATCAGCGTGACAGTGTGGGAGAGCGCCGTCAGGACGGCCTCGTGTTGGCCCGGAAGGAGCGTGGGCGCCAGCTCGTCGATGAGATCGGGCAGTTCCTCCGCCTCGGGGAAATGCGTGTTGGGCGCCTCGCCCTGGGCGAGTGTCGCGGCCAGGTCCTCTTCCATCCGGCGGATGTCCGGCCGGGCCACCAGGAAACGGCTGCTGTGGGCCACACAGGTGAGCGCGCCGCCGTCGATGAGGGATTTGAGCGACTGCTAGATAAGGGCCCGGCTGTCGAGTGCGTCCATGACGAGCAGCGCGTTGGCCCGCTCGATCAATTCCTCAAACTCGATGCAGCAATCGCCTTGGTCCAATGCCGAAGTGACGCAGTCGAGGATGCCGGCACGGATGCGAGACGGGTTGTCCTTGGCCGTCCCCATGCGGCGGGCGATCCTGTCGACCCGCTTGAAGCCGAAGCCGCGGATCTCCCGAACAATCAGATAGGGATCGTCTTGGAGCAGGCCGAGGGCATCGTTGCCGAGCCTGTCGACGAGACTCGTGACTTGGTGGTGCGTGAGGCCGTAGGCCGCCAGCTGAGTCAGCACCCGGTTGACCTCTCGGGTCTTCTGCCACACCTCCCGCAGCCGCTCGACCGTCGCCAGGGGCAACTTCGCAGCCTCGGCGACGGCCTCCGGCTCTTCGACAATGACCCGATCGAAATCCTTGCTGAAGCGTTCGGCGATCCGTTTCGCCTTGACCGGTCCGATCCCCTTGATGTCCGGGGGGTGAGCCAGGTAGTGCGCCAGTCCCTCCCCGTACAGTTCGAGGTCATAGACGGCGGTCTCGACCTCGAGCTGCTGTCCGTACTGGGGATGCGTGACCCAATGGCCTTCCAGGATCACCTGATCCTGCTCGCGGGCGTAGAGCTTGCCGGCGAAGGAAACTTCATCGCCGTCGGAGGTGATCAGCCGCCCTGCGGAGAAACGAGCGCCGGCGTAGTAGACCGCGTCGATCCGTCCGCGAATCTTGGTGACTGTTGACGTTAAGGTTGTGGTTGCCATTGGGTCGATGCGATTCGATGTGTTCTTCGCAAATAGCCTTCGACAAACGCCCGGGCCCCCTGGCGGTCGGAGCAAAAAAAGACCGGGGTACGGAAGTCGACGACGATGGACAAAACGGCTCCAAGCACGGCGTTGGGATGGGCTCCGGAGCGATACCGCTCAGCCAGGATGTCGGCGAGGTTGGCCTCGACCACGATGCAGGCGGCCTTGAAATCTGCGAGCCGCTTGAGCTCCCTTCGGAACCGTTTCCGGGAACGAATGACAGTCGAGACCAGGTCCTCGAGAGTCTTTCGCTCCACCGCCACCTGGTGCTCCCATCCATCGAGGGAGTAGTCCCCGGCGGGCAGGGCCCGGCGCGTGGCCGTCACGCCTTCCGAATCGAAGGTGTAGGGCTCCTGTTCCCGGGTGTCGACGACAACCGTGATTCGATCTGTCCCTGCCTGCCGCTCAGGACCCGGCGCAGGCCGGTTAGAACGGGGCGAGCGCATCCTGGGCCCCAGCCTCGGAGTTCTCGTCGTCCTCAATCACCAGGCGCCGGTTGAGGTAGACGTTTTCAAAATCCCCATTCGTCCGCTTGGTCACTTCGAGCTTCACGCCTGTGAGCTGGCCGAGGTGCTTGTACAGATCGGAGAGCTTTTCGAGATCCAATCCGCAGGTGTGCAGATCCGTCTTGAGCCACTTGATGTTTTCGCGGCTGGCAATGATGTTGTTGCGCCACAGCAGGCGTCCCCGGAACCGGGGCGCGAGGATGCGCAGGGTCCACTTGAGCATCGGATTACCCGAGCTCTTCGCCCGGACCAGCTCCACCTGGTCGACGTTGACCTGGTACTTGCCGTCCGGAACCGGCTCGAACTCCCTCTCTTCAACTTCGGCTTCGGTATAGTCGTCCGCGAAGTCGGTCAGATCGATGTCCGCGCCAGGCGGGGTGTGCTGTTCGTACTCTTTGTTTGGCATGGTCCTTATCCTCCATTTCGGGGTGTGTTGGGCTAGGGCTTCGGATCGCCAGCCTTGGCCGCGGCCGCCGGCATGGTGGCCTGAGCGGCGGGCCGGTTGAACGATTCGGCGAACTTGGCGAAGTCGAGATCGATGGTCTCGGGCAGACGGCCCGTCCGATCTCCGGCCTCGTAGTGCGGGCTGGGCTTGGTGCGCATGACGCGCCGGTAGGTCGTCGTGCCCTCGTCGTCGGTCACCGCGTCCAAGTCGCAGTAGAGGATGAGGTCGACCATGCCGAGCACGATCTTGCGCGCCTTGTCGGGTAGGGTCGGAACGATCCGGGTGTACTTGCCGGTGCGGGTCTCGATCTCCCGCTCCACCGAATGGGAGACCAGAAACAGTCCGTAGGGCAAAAAGGCCAGCTTGGTGAGAACGCGGTGGAACTCGTTGTTGATCAACGCCCAACCTTTGCCGTAGCCGAGATCGGACTCGTGCTCGATCTTGAACTTGGCCCAGACGTGCTCGGCGCACATGCGGTAGGCGTTGTCGATGGTGTCGATGATGATGGTCTTGAACGAGTGCTTGCCCTCGGCGATCTCGCTGCAGGCGGCCAGCAGCTGGTCCCAGGACTGAATCGGCGCCTGGTAGACGTCCAAGGCGTTGAGCCCCGGCTCGGTGGCCAGAAACAGCGCGCCCTCCGAATGCGAGCACCAGGTCGTCTTGCCTATCTTCGATCGGCCGTATACGAGCACCGTCAGGTCGGCCAGGTTCTGTTTTTGGGGTGTGGTCTTGTTGGGTAACACGATGTGTTCTCCTTTCATCTGGGTTCTCAAAATGGGTGGTCGTCGTTGCTCGAGGATTCGTCCTCGTCGACGGCCTCCCGCAGCTCCTCGTGCGGAGGAACCCGCTGGTAGAGGTTTTCCGCGACGACCGGACTGCCACCGGACTGGCACAGCGGCAGGTAGGCGCAGGGGCGGCGGTAGTGAAAACAAAAGGCGGTGTTCTGGTAGAAGACGCCGCGCCGGCGGGCTTCGAGATACGCCTGGGTCAGCTCCCAAAGCTCGGCCTGCAACTCCTTGAAGCGGTCGCGGGAGACGTAGAGCCGCTCCCGGTGGAACATCGCAGGCTCGGCGTACTTGGCTGCCAGCCGCTTCTGGAAGGCGTCGTCACTCTCCGGCAACTTGCGCTTGGCCGTGGTTTTTCCGGTCTTCGACTTGGCGACGAGTGCCGCCCGGCGGGACTCATACTCGGCTTCGGTCTCACCAAGGCTCTGCACCAGCCGTGCCTTGACGAGCACGTTGTAGAGGACCCCGGCGAGCCGGCTGCCCAGGGTCTGCTCGATATAGCGGGAGTAGAGGACGATCTGAAAGTCAGTCCATAGACGCTCCAGATAGCCGCCGTTCACCTGAGAGGCGGTCTTGTGTTCCAGCAGGTAGTGCTCGTCGCCGATCCGGACGACGCCATCGACCTTCCCGGCCAAGGTAAAGCTGCGCGAAGAGGCGCCGGTTGCCGGATTGATGATCTTTCCCTCGAACGTCTTCTCGAGCGCAACGACCTCGAACTCCTCGTCGGTGTAACGAGAGGCGTAGCCGGTCAACATCGCGGTGGCCAGATGCCAGTCGCGTTTTTGGTCGGTGTCTACCGCGCGGTTCGGGTAGGCCCGGTCCACGGCGTCGAGGACCGCGTCCAGATTCCCGGTGGAGTGCCAGACCTCCAGGCACTGGTGGATCACCGTTCCCAGAGCCAGGTTGCGATCCCGCTCGAGCGGAACCAGCTCGTGGAGATAGCGCCACTCGAAAGCCTTGCGGCAGTTGCGGAACAGGCTCCACATCGAATAGGTCGAGATCGCCGGCTTGCCCATCACGCGGCTCCCTTGGCGTTCATGCCGGCAGTGATCGGGGGAACCCCCGCGATCCGTTCGACCTTGAAGGCCCTCTCGCCGAACTCGCGGGTGATAAAGCCGGTGAAAATACGGGCGATGGCCCGGCCGACCTCGGTCGCCGCATCCACCACGCAGGAGCGCTTGTCGTTGTCGAGACAAAAGGATGCGTCCAGGCGCACCAGGGACCGGCCGTGCAAGCATTCGGTGGCGAGCACGGCCAGGAGCAGCGACTGCTTGACTTCCCCGAGCGGCACCGTCGCGGCGAAGTGGTAGCGATACAGTTCTCGTTTCATTGCTTTGCCTCCTTCAGGTCTTGATCCGTTAGGAGGGCGCCCTCAAGTGATAC
This sequence comes from Acidobacteriota bacterium, assembly GCA_965248635.1. Classification (GTDB taxonomy): domain Bacteria; phylum Acidobacteriota; class UBA6911; order RPQK01; family CBDAPI01; genus CBDAPI01. Next base: position 5,301,355 of record OZ252114.1, read on the forward strand.
CTACCGGCGGCGAACGAAAAGTGTCGGCAGCCGTCACAAATAGTCCTTCAAGCCGGCGTCCTCGAAGATCTCGCGCAGCTTCTTGACCGACTGGTAGAGCGTTGCGCGCGGAACGCCCGTGTCGCGGGAGATCTCGGACACCGTTTCCTGCCCGAGGCGCCGGCACAATTCGTGCAATTCGAGTGGGAGGTTTTCGACGACGGCGGCCACGTCGAGCGCCAGCGCGCGCAGTTCCTCCGCTGCTCTCGGCTCGACACCGATTCGCAGCAGGTAGTCCTCCTGGTCGAGGGTCTCTGCCCGCTCGACCGAGCGGCCCTCCTCCTCTTCCTCGAAGCGCTCGTTCAGCGAACACGGGCAGCGCCGGTAATCCCGTTTGTGGGCCGTCTGCTTCTCGATGAGAGTGGCGATCTTGTGCTCGACGACGCGGGCGATAAAGGTGTTCAGCTTCGCGCGGCTGGGGTCGTACTTCGGCAGCCGGCGCAGCAGATCGAGGATCAGTTCCTGCTCCAGATCGTCGCGGTCCGCGACCGTAAAACCCGCCTGTCCCACCAGTTGCCGTGCTTTGAATCGAATGATCTCGACGGCATACGGATCGATGTCGTCGTACTTGTTGCGCCCCATCGCGCCTCCTCGGGGCCGAGGAGGAACTCGCGTGGGTGTCGACCGGTACCGGGTCGGCCGCTCTCAAACGAAAAGAGCGAAAAACGCTATGGAGGACGCCGGTTTCGGCGACACCCACAACGACCTCCGCTCTGCGGCCAGCCAGCTGTCTGGTGTAGGGACCGTGTTTGTTACTTGTCAGGCTCGGGCTCAGACCCGAATCCCGTCCGCCACGGCCATGCGGACGGGAAGCCCGTTGTCAATCACGAGTTCCAGGATGAGGAACGACCGCTCCCGGTCGAAGACCTCGAACAGTTCCACTACCTTCTTCTTGAGCGCAAAACTGTTCGTAGCCCGGCGCGAATTTGCTCCGTTGGCCTTCCCGAACACGACTTGGCGCACCACCCCGGGCGGTGGATCGAGCACGGGCTCCCAGTCCCGTACTTCGAGCCGTTCGATCCGCCCGAAATTGACTTCCTGCATCAGCTCGACGAGGCGTCTTCGGGCAGGAGTCAGAGCCGCCTTGGTCGTCGCTTGCCGGGGAATGCTTTGGGGATCAATAGCGCTCCCAGGCTCCCCAGCACGATCTTTTTGTTTCATGCACTTATCTCCGTTGCCGAAGGCTTGATACGCTTCAAGCCTCTGAACTGAGATAAGTGTCAGGTTTGGGAAGATTTATGTTGAGGACAGGTTGAAAACAAATCAGACAGGTTGGGCGGGGGCGCTGTCGGGAAACCCGCGCAGGAGCAGGGGGTTCCGAACCCTGCGTCAATGGATCGGACAGGTTGAAAATAAATGAGACAGGTCTTCCGTAAAATGGCGATCTGCAGGGATTTTCAAGAACGACGGCAAGCGGTAGCCGGCTCAGGGGCTTGAGATCGACAACGCGTTTGAGAGCGATTCGTTAGAGGACGTGACGCAGGAATTGATTCACTGACTGCTACTCAGGGTCCTCAAGACCTGTCAGGCAGGAATGGACGAGCGGCGACGGTGAAGGGGTTGATGCGGTATCCGTGATCGTCCTCGCCCTGACCCTTCCAGCGGCAGGTTTGGACGATGTCCTCCCGGTCGATAGGCAGGCCGAGCTTCTTTTTCACGGTGGTTTCGATGTCGGACTGCAGCCGGTTGAGCGCGCGACGGACGCTGGTCTCGTCGTAGATATACTCCCCCGTGCGCGTATGAAGCTCCTCCATCAGGCCGGCGAGATCGATGGGGCTGTGATCTTTGAGGGGCGTAGAGCTTCGCAAGTCGTCCAGAAACCGGTCCCACAGAATGCGGAATACCTTGAACCGTATTCCCGCCTGAGGGGACACTACGATCTCTCCCTCAATGCGGGCGGTATGGGGACCGCATTCGACGACGAACAGGCGGCCCGTCTGATGGGGGGCCACCGGCTCAAAAAGGATCGGCAGCGCCCCCTTCGTATAGACCGGGATCGAGGCGTGGCGCAGGGACGGCGGTGGACCGGAGGTGGCCGCACTTCCGATCCACTCCGTGACATCGACCTCGCCACATACGAGATCGGCCAGGGAGGCCCGATGAATCCAATCCTCGTCGAGGAAGCGCTCATCGATGTCCGTGGGGTTCACGACGAGATAGCAGGTGACTTGCGCGGCCGCCCAGTCGCGGGTGAGGAATGGCCGTTCCGTGCAGTAGTCGGCAATGCACAGGGTCACACCCAGATCGCCGATATCGACCCGGAATACCCCTCGGGAGATCTCCTTGACGTTCGACTTGAGCTCGGCAAGCCGGCTTCGGACAAATGCCAGAACGCCCTCCCGATCGACTTTGACGCGGAGTTCCCTGCGCCTCCGTTTCCTATAGCGGAAGGGGAAAACCGGCCGTTCGCACTCCGGGCACCGAAAGTCGTGCCCAGCCTCGTCCAGTGCGTCATCAATGTAAACCCGGCCCGGACAGTGCCGGTTCTTCGGAGGAAAGTCCCGATCTTGGGGATCGGCGCAGAGCACGTATTCCCGGATGCGCGTCTCGAGGATTCCGGCCTTCTCCAGGAGGGTGGCCGTCGTGAGCAGCTCACGGGATGGGTCCGGGAACACAGAGCCGTCCCGCAAGAGCCGATCTACGTGTTCCCGGCTAACGCTTGAACCGCTTTTCCGTCGAGAGGACAGGGATGCCATGGATGTCTCTCATGTGATCTTCAAACGATTGCCGCTCCGACGCATTCAGCCGGTGGTCCGAGTACCGGACGATGTAGGCATCGTCGGCTTCCTCAACCTCGTTGAAGATCAGGCTGACGCGCTTCTTGTGGTAGTAGACCTTGATACTGTCGATGCTCTCGATGCCGCTCAGGACACCGCCCACGGCTTTCTCGAAGTGCCCGATGGCAACGCCAATCGCGTTCGAGTCGGGATCGGTGATCTTGATCTTGGGAGCGCCTTCCAACGGCGAGTTCGAGACCACCAACTCCACAAAGCGAAGTTGTTCTGCCTGGTCGTCCTTCAGGATGCTCAGAAACCGCCCCAGCTGCCTGCCGTACGTGATTCTGCTCTCGTTCTCGTACTCGCAGGGCTTGTCGAAGTATCGGGAGGCGAGGCGGTTGGCGATCTCGAGCGGAACGCTGACGCTCACCGAGGAGATGTTGACGCGTTTTGCACCGTCCTGAAAGTCGAGGATGATCCACTCGGGCCGATGGCCGTGAACCACGCCGCCCGACCGCAAAATGAGATCGGGGCGTTCCGCACGGCATATGAAAACCTGCTGGGAATCTCCGTGGGTCACCACCTCCTTGAACTCGCTCCTGCGCCCATCCCTCGCAGTCGCGTCGAAGTCGGCGAGCGTCCCCTTGACGGTGTCGGGGCGAAGGAATTCGTCAAAGGACTCGTTAGGGCGCCGAGTCGTCTCCCAGAGTTTCATCCGGGCGAAGCCGGACTTATGAATCTTGTCCAGGTGAAACACGACCCGCAGATCCTCCGGACGCCGGTGATAGATGGCAAAGAGCAGCGCTGTCTTGTCGAACTCATCGTCCTGGATACGGCAGGTCTCCAGCGCGTCTTCGGTCAGTACGCCTTTCGCAAAATCGATGGTGGCGACCTTGGACTTGAACTTGGCGAACTGATCGACGAGCAGATAGGGCACAAGATCGTCGTCACTGGTTGCCCGCAGGACGTTCTTTTTCTCTCGGACCGAGACGGTTCCGTCCGTACCGAGGTTGGCGCACAGGACGTTGACTTGCCTGCCTGTTCGCTTGCCGATCCACTCGTCCATGGCGCCGTTCCGGCGGGCCCGCGCGAAGAGGGGTTCAAGCGCCGTCTCCAGATCATCCTCCCAGAACTCCCGGGCAGCGGAACCTGCTTCTTGGAGGGAGTCCATGGTGAACAGGGTCATTGGCTCTCGATCTCCTTCGGCCGGGGCTATTTGTGGTTCGTCGCGACCACCTTGCCCAGAATCCTGAGCTCGTCTTCCGGCCCGACCGTGATCGGCCGGTGGCCGGGGTTCTCCGGTCTCAACTCGATGGTCTCGTCTCGGATGTAAAGGCGCTTCACGGTCGCCTCCTCGCCCAGCAGCGCCACGACGATGTCCCCACTCTCCGCCAGCGGTTGTTGCCGAACCACGACCAGGTCACCGTCGTCGATGTCGGCATCAATCATGCTGTCGCCTTGGACTTCCAGTGCGAAGCAGCGTCCATGGCGGGCGACCCGGCTGTCGACCAGCACTTCGCCGATAATGTATTTCTCGGCCAGGATCGGCTGGCTGGCAGCGACTTTGCCGACGATGGGAACGGTCCGCAGCTTGAGCACCTCCTCGGTCGGCTCCCGCAAGATGGTCAAGCCGCGGGCCTTTTTCGCCTCTCGCTTGACGTAGCCTTTGCGCACCAGCTGGCTGACTTGGTCGCGCACGCTCGGGGTCGATATCCCGAGGATGTCCGCGAGTTCCTGGATGGTCGGGGGAAACCCCTGCTGGCCGGTGAAACGGCGCAGCTCGCCCAATGTGCGCCGCTGTGGGCCGGTGATTTCCTCAACGCGTGGTCTGCCTCTCGACTGACTGCTCATGGCAAATCCTCTCTCAGGGGAGATTACAGTGGCTATGCCCAGGGACCGGAGACCAGGACTGTCAAGCAGTCCGGCCTATCGGACAACGCGGCTCACCTGGGTCAACGGGTCGAAGAGAACAGTATATAAAACTCCTATATAGGAAGTCAATTGACACAAATAGTAGGATGCCGGTGGCAGCTCACCGGACGGAGGTAGCCTGATGGCAGGAGTGTGTGGACAGCGCAAAAGCCTGCGGAGGTGAGACCGAACAGGAGCGCAAGGGCAAGGGCCGATAATCTGGCCCGACCCGAGGGTTGCTTGCTACTTCAGCCGCTGTGCGACCAGCCGCGCCCACATCTTGCGCTGCCGGTTCCAGTGCGGCACGCTGGCGATGGGGCGAAGGTCCTTCTCGCGGATGGGATCGCGGCCCTGGAGGGTGCGCGGCAGGAACAGCAGCGCCTCCTGAATGTCGGGCGCCAAGTGGAGCAGGCACATGATCTGCGAAATTCGAGCCTGCGTCACATAGCCGAGTCGTGCCAGGTCCGCATAGTCACTAACCTCGCCACGCCGGACCAAATCGTCGAAGCGGATGGCCAAGGCCATAATCCTCGAGACACGGGGCACGTTCCCCGGTTCGACCGCTCGGTCCTTGCCTCCATGATTGCGATTCCGGCCGTTGGCGGTGCGGAAGGTAAAGGAGACCTCAACCGAACTCGGCCCCGGGTTCGTTGAGCTGGATGGGGTTGTTCTCATATTGTCGCCTCCTTTCCGGCGATGGTGCTCTCGCTGCAGAGCGCCTTGATGCCCACCGAGCGAAAGGCCACTGTGACCCTGCCGTCCCGCCCGTCGTACCCGACCCGCTCAATGAGCAGTCGGATGATGCGCGCCTGCTCGCGAGGCGACAGCGACTCCCACACCGGATCGAAGTGGGCCAGGGCCTGGGTCAACTCGCTTTCGCCCACGGTTTCCCGCTCCAGCGCAATGACCTCTTCGCGGATGGCAGTGATCCGCTGCTCGGAGGCTCGGATTCGATCCTGCAGGTCGGCCAGCTGATCGGTCGTGGATCGGCCGTTGGAGCTTTCCGAACCGGCCCCGTGAACCAGCTTCTCGACGCTGGAGTACAGCTGCTGAAGCTCGCTTTCCTGTCGGCGCCGTTCGACCTCCAGTTCCGTCATTCGCCGGTCGCTCTGCTCACGCACCCCCTTGATCGTCGCCTGGACGATCTCCTCGTTGCGCCCGACCCCGCGAATGTGTTCCACCACGGCGGTTTCAATCTCGTGAGCGTTGAGCGCCTTGCTCGGGCACGACGACCAGCCCCGCTGCTGGGCGTTGCGGCAGACGTAGTAGCGGTAGCGCTTTTTTTGCTTGCGGGTGTAGGCGTGCGCCATGCCGGATTCGCAGGGCGTGCAATACAACAGGCCCTTGAGCAGCGCCCCGTGCTTGTTGCGCACCTTCCGTCCTCCCGAGAGGCCGTTTCTGCGCAGCACCTCCTGGACCTGTTGCCACACGTCGGCATCGACGATAGCGTCGTGTTCGCCCTCGTAGAGGGTTCCTTCGTACCGCACCTTGCCGGTGTAGAGCACGTGGGTGAGAAGCCGATACAACGCGTTCTTGGTAAAGGGCTTGCCGCCGCGCTCATGGCCCTTCTTGGTGATCCACTGTTTGGTGACCCAGCCGCGGCGGTTGAGTTCCTGGACGACCGGGATCGCGGCCTGGTGTTCGAGATACAGATTGTAGATCGCCCGCACCTGAGCCGCCTCCTCCGGGTTGACGATCAACCGGCCCCCTTCCGGGGCCACGTCGTAGCCCAGGGTCGGCTGGCCCCCCACCCACTTGCCCTTGCGACGGGCCGCCGACATCTTGTCCTTGACGCGTTCGGAGATGATCTCCCGCTCAAACTGGGCAAAGGAGAGCAGGATGTTCATGGTGAGCCGCCCCATGGAGCTGGTCGTGTTGAACTGCTGGGTGACCGAGACGAAGCTCACCTTGTGGCGGTCGAAGAGCTCCATGATGCGGGCGAAGTCCAGCAGCGACCGGCTGAGACGATCCACCTTGTAGACCACCACGCAGTCGATCCGGCTGGCCTCGATGTCGGCGCACAGGCGCTCAAGAGCAGGCCGCTGCATGTTGCCGCCGGTGAAGCCGCCATCGTCGTCGTAGTCGGGCAGGCAGCTCCAGCCCTCGTGCCGCTGACTGGCGATGTAGGCTTCGGCCGATTCCCGCTGCGCGTCGAGGCTGTTGAAATCCTGGTCGAGTCCTTCCTCCGTTGACTTGCGCGTGTAGATGGCGCAGCGGACGGCGTCGTTTTGAGTCGGGGCAGAAGCCGGGGTCATCGACGGAGCGGAGTGGAGACTTCTGTTCATTCGCTCACCCCCTGATGGTGACGCCCGCTCGCGGCTGCGTCACCACCGGTGAGGCCGAAGAACAAGAACCCGTTCCATTTGCTGCCCGTGATTTCCTTGGCGATGGCCGACAGAGACGGATAGCGCCGGTCCTCGAACTCGAAGCCCTCATCGAGCACCTTGACCACCACGTCGCGCCCCCGAAACTCCCGCACCAGCAGTGTGCCGGGCACGGGCAGTCGCGGATCTCGCGAGGGCGAGAGGCGACTCTTCGTCGTTCGCGCCCTTACTGCCGCCGATCCAGCCCGGATCGGATCACGCGGGGCGCGCATTCTGAGATCGGCGTCGTTGGCCAGTTCCTCGGCACGCCGGCGGGCCCGCTCGGAGAGGCCTCCCTCGGCCAGGGCCTGCAGGCGCCAGGCGATGCGCTTTTGCAGGGCCGCCTTGTGGTGGCAGCGGCTCTCCTCGCCGAAGACCTCCAGGTACTTGCCCCGGAGCTGGCCCACGGTCAGTCGGGACAGCTCCTGGATCTGTTGATAGGTGCTTGCTTTCATCCAATTTCCTCCTGTTCATGGACTCACCCTCTGGCGGGCGGTCCCTCCGCCTCGCCGTCTCGGGGCGTTAACTCGTTCATTCATGAACGCTTCGGTGGCCCGAACGATCAAGTCGATTCTCCGTAAGCGCCTGAGAATACTTGCCTTTCCCGGCCTCGTTCCCAATCTCGGGCGAGATTCGTCGGCTCTTCCGGAGGCGCAGGCAGCCTTGGGCCAGGATCGAGGCGATCTCCGCGATCACCTCATCGCAGGTGGGTGGGATGTTTGCGTTGGTCGGCATCCGGTCCTCCTTGGCGGGAGGCCGCGGAAGAGGAGGTGCTGTGGATGCCGCGTGGGACGGAAACGGTCGTCAGGAGCCGTTGGAGTCCGCTCGACACCGCACCAGGCGATGTCGCCGGCACCCACAACGGGCTCCGTTCTCACGGCCGCTGCCGCTGTCTGGTGATCCGCCGGACCCTCTTGGCCCGGCTTCTATATAGATACTTACCGGAGCGAGTGAAAAAGTGTCACTTTCGGTGGTCCGCGTGCAACCGGGCCGTTAAATAACGCGGGATGTTAAATGGAGAATGGGAGAATCCGTAAACGATATCTTGGGGGGGCGTGCGCAACCCCCATGGTTGCACGCGCTACCCCGTGCGTCAGTTTACGAACCGGAGAATCGGAAAGAATGTGTAGGTCGGCGCAAGTGATTGGAAAAGCGCCAGATACGACAAGACCCCGGCGGGGCCGTCCGTCGGGGTCTCGCGTTAACTAACAGACCGCAAAAGTTCGCGGTTATGATTTTGGCTCCCCTTGCGCAACCCTCTTCATAACCACTCACCGTTTGGCTCGGGAGAATAAACCACTATATTTGGAGTAGTTACAGAATTCAGGTCGTGCCGAAAAAGCGGAAGCCCAATTGTCACCGAATTCCCTTTTTCCGATCCAGCAAATTCGAGGCGGAAGCGATTGTCAAGCACATTTCTGTCCTTCCGGTCAAGAATGCCCCCTCTCCAACGTCGGAGCCAGGATATCTGGGTCGTCGTTCCGGACGCGGTTAACCCTGGTGCTGACGGCGGGCCGCTCGTAGTAGGGACCGGCAGGGGGTTCACCCACTGCTCGGGGTCAGCTCCTCAGAAGGGGATCGACATTCTCACCAGCACCGCTAGATCAGCCGAACCCATGCTGTTCTCCCGCCTCATGGCTTCCAATTCCAACATCAATGGCAGCGCCAGCTGCGAGCGTGGAGGCAGGCTCCAAGCGGTCCCCCAGGCCAGCTCCCGGCCCTGTCCGGCCCATCGCAGCCGGCTATAGGGCGTCAGCAGATCCGGTAAGCCCAGCGTCTTCAGGCCGCCGTAGGCCACCTCGCTTTCCATCCGGCTCTGGGAGCTCATTCCCATTGCACCCATCCCCGGCGGGCGAGTGACCGTATTAGCGTTGTTCCACAGCGTCGTTCGGCCGCCTCCATCCTGGCCCCGCGTGGAGGTCACCGACACCCGGAACCCGCGCTGCTTCTCGCCTGGGTCCCAGCTTGCCTGTACCCCCAATCCCCAGTCCCGGTAGTCGCTTTCATGCACCACCAGCACTCGGCCGAGCATGGCCACGTCCAGTCCACTGTTCGCATCCAGATACCCCAGACGGAATCCTGTTTCCACGCCGCTGCCCCGTTCCGCATCGCCCCCGTCGAAACGCCCGCCGGCCTCCGCCTTCAGGCTCAGGGATCGCCCCGCTGACAGCTGCTTGGTGTGCACCCACTCCAGCATCAACCGCGCCCGGTGGGCCTCGCCTCGCACCTTCGCGATGTCTTCGGAGGCTTCGGTCTCCAGTTGCGCCGAGAAGGCGTCCGCCCGCAGCCCTACCTCATTGCTGCCTCGCCTGGATAGCACCGTCCTCACTCCTCCCGAGAACATCCGGAAGTCGGCCTCGAAGTCGTGACTCCTCCCCGGCTCGTTGACATCCACTTGACCCCGTCCCAAGCCGCCCATGCCCCACACGCTCACCCGTTCCGTCGGCTGCCAGTACAGATAGGGATGAAAGGTGTTCATGCGACTCCCCAACACCCCATCGATCCCATCGTCGCTGTAATCCATGTTCCCCCAGCTGCGCATGAACGACAGTCCGGCCAGCACCTTGTCGTTGGCATAGAGGTCTAGACCTACATGGGCGGCCTCGAGACCTCCTCGATAGCTCATCCCGAGCCGCGTCAAGTCCCCGTTGAAGCGCGTCAGGTCCCCCTGCCCCCACAACGCTGGCACCCAGCTCCTGCTCGTCCCCTTCTGCTGTCCTGCCAAGGGCAGCTCCAAGGACACTCCCGCAAGGTTGAGCTCTTGATTCCTCCTCCCCGAGTACTCGCCCGATCCCGATCTCAGCGACGAGTTTCTGGTCCCCGAACCCTGGAATCGATTCTGACCGTAACCTGGCTGCCCTCCCAACCCGACAGTCGGGCCAGTCCCACTCGGCCCCCTGCCGGAGCCGGTCGAGACGCCCGCATAGCCCTGGCCGTAGCCGAACAGGCCCGCCAATCCACCCAGCGAGACGTTCTGCAGCCACGCTCCCTGCACGCCACTTTCCCGGTCTCCCGACTCCCCACTCGATCCCATCGCTGCTCGGGCCCCGGCCGCGCCCCCAGCGCTCGGCACTACCGGGCCTTCGGCTCTTCTCCTGCCGGCGCCCTCGAGGCTCTCGCTGTCTATCCGCTGCGATTCTCCCTCACCCAGACCCGTGGCGCTATTGTCGCTTCCCGGTTGCGCTGTCGGCACCGCTCCTCCGACTGCCCCCAGCCGACTCCACTGCCGATGCCGCTCAAAGCGACCCTCAATGGCCGTCTGCGCACTCTCCCCCATCGTGCGCGCCATCACCGCCAACATCACCTCCAGCGTTTGCGAGAACTGCTCCGCCGTGCGCTGCTGTGTAAAGTTCACGGTGGTCTCCGGGATCTCTCCTGCACGGACCGCCTCTGGTAACTCGCCCAAGCTCAGCACGATCCCCTCCCCAGGATCATTCACTTCATCCGCCAGCACCGCGACGGAAATCGTCCCCTGGCTCTCGCCTTCCTCAAACACCACCTTCGACGGCACTCCACTGTAGTCCTCGTCGGTGGCCCCTCCTTTAGGCGCCACCACCAGGGGCACTTCCACCCGCCGGTCCGCTGCCGGTGAGACGGTCACCTCGATGTCGGCCTGCTGGCCTTCCCTAATCTGGTACTCCGTCTGCCCAAAGCTCACCTTCAGCTCCACCAGTCCCTTGTCCTCCAGCGTCACCGTCGCCACCGCCGGTTCCCCGGCCATTACTATCTCCGGCAACTCCCCAAATCCCAACTCCACCGTCTCGTCGTCCCCGTCCCCATCATGGTTGGCTGCGATCCTCAATATCTGTTCCGTTTCCTCGGCCTGGAAGGTGAGCGTCCCGGTGCCCTCCTGGGCATCCCACTCCTGCAAACCATCTAGGGTATAGTCGGCGACTTCCGTCGTCTCCGGCCGCGTCACCCGGATCGGGATCACCAGCTCCTCGTCCCAGCCCTGGCTCAGCTTCACCGTCACCGTCACCGTCTCCCCACCTTCCCTCGCCGTGTAGCTCTCCTCCTGGTAGCTCACTGCCAGCTTCGTCTCCACTTCGAAGGCCTCCGCCGCCTGGTTGCCGTTGCCGGTGGCGTCCTCAGCGAAGTCCTCCCCGACCTCCACCTTCACTTCACCCGGTTCTTCCGGCGTGATCGTTACCGTGTACTCCTGCGGCGAGACTTTGGTAAAGTTCGAAGCCGTTCCATTGGTGACTTGGATATCCTCAAGCTCAAAGCCTGTCACCGGCTCCGAGAAGGTGATCATCACCTCGAACCCCGCCATTCCCACCGGTTCCGTCGACCCTTCGATCGTTACCTCCGGCCGCTCCAGGTCTGCCTCGATCACCAGAGGCTCCGCCGCCCGGTTGCGGTTACCGGCGCCGTCCCGGGCCACGTTCGATCCCACCTCCACCCTGACCTCACCTGTTTCTTCCGGCGTGATCGTCACCGTGTAGGTCCGTGAGGACACCCTGTTGAAATTCGACGCCGTCCCGTTGCTGACCTCGATATCTTCCAGTTCAAAGCCTGTCACCGACTCGGAGAAGCGGATCGTCACCTCGAACGCGCCGCCCACCGGTCCCGTGGTCTCGCTGGTGATCGCCATCTCCGGCCGGTCCAGATCCGCCTCGATCACCAACGGCACGCCCGGCATATTGTCGTTCCCGACCCCGTACTCGGCCACACTCGCCCCAACCTCCACGATCACTTCACCGCTCTTCGAGGGAGTGATCTCTGCCTTATAGGTCGGCGCCGACCCACTGAAGTCGGTCACCGAACCATTCGTCACCGCGATCTCGCTCCGCTCGAAACCCGTCACCGCCTCGCTAAAGATGATCATCACCTCGAACACGCCGCGCACCGGAGCTGACACCTCTGTTTGAATCGTGACCGTCACTACCTTTTCGTTGTCGGCCTCGGTCGCCGTGACCGAATAGACATCAATTGAGTCATAGAACTCGTCGAAGCTTGCCGTGGTGTGAGAGAAGATCGCGACGCCATCCACCTCGTCGGCGTCTTCGGCCGTCGTGACCGTCACCGTCTGCTCCGTATTCCAGTTCGAGTTCGTGAAGGCCAACGTAACCGAATCTATATATGTATCCGTATCCGTATCCGAACTCACCGTCAGGTCGGCGTCATTCCCTTGGTCCTCGGTCGCCTCGACCTTGACATTGTCCGATGGCTTGGTGCCAAGCCTCACCGTGTAGGTCGCCGAGCCGCCTTCGGGCACCGACAGTGTCGTCGGCGAGATGATCACGCCGATCGTGTCGTTGTCATCCTCGGTTACATTGACGCCAGGGGTCGGAATGCCGTCATAGACGGTGCCGGGGCTGCTCATGTTATGGCGAAACTGGCCGGGGCTGGCCGCGCCGTCGTCATCTTCCGCCGCCAGGATCGTCACCGTCTGCTGCATACTCCAGTTCGAGTTCTTGAAGGTCAGCGTATCCGGGCTCGCCGTCAGATCCTCATCGCCGGTCACCCGATCCACCATGATCGTGACATCCTTCGTCGGCTGGGTGTCGAGCCTCACCGTGTAGCTCGCCGAGCCGCCTTCGGGCACCGACAGGTCCGTCTCCGAAACCGTCAGGCCGGGCGGATCGTTGTCGATCTCGGTTGCTGTGACGCCGGGGGCCGTAAGCCCGTCATAGGGGGTGCCGGGGCCGGCCACAGTATGCGTAAACTGGGCGGTGCCGTTCTCACTGTCGGCATCTTCGGCCGCCAGGACCGTTACCGTCTGCTGAATACTCCAGTCCGAGTTCGTGAAGGTCAGCGTATCCGGGCTCGCTGTCAGATCCTCGTCGTCCCCGGACGACGGCGCCACCGTGATCGTGACATCATTCGTCGGCTGGGTGTCGAGCACCACCGTGTAGCTCGCCGAGTCGCCTTCGGACACCATCAGGTCCGTCTCCGAAACCGTCACCTGCGCGAAGGCCAAGTTCGGCCAGGCGAGCCAGGCCAGACAGGCGGCGCCGGCGAATATGCCTGCACGCCACCAGCCGCCACGGCGGCGGGTGGGGGGATCGCTCTCGGTAACCAGCCCCGCCGATGGATTGGTAGCGAGAGAATCGTCTGTCTGCGCCGCCGAGCGGGACTGGCTCGCTTCGACATCAGGCTTAGGCGGGCTCGATTGAGCGTATGGAGGCGCCGAGATTGCGCCGATGATTTTCGCCCCTGAAATAGTTCTCATCGCAATCGCCTTTCCGCCTGCGCCGGCTCAACATGGCGCCGAGTATTTGGAGCTTTGGCTGTTATTGGCGCGGGCCGCGATGGAGTGGAATGTGCCGTTAGCTATATTCGCCTCTTGCCGATATTTAGACTCTACTGTTCGCCAGTCGGGCTATGCCAGCAGCTTTCGACTCAGGCCTTCCTAATATCTTACTACAGTTGGCATCCTTTCGTCAGTCCACGTGCCGAACCTGCTCGGTCCGGCGATAGGGAGTTTTCGTCGGGGCGTGACCAATCACTCTTCCCCCGCGAGACACCGATCTGCCAGACTCTCGGACCCTGATAACTCCATTAGCTGCCAGTCAGAAGTGATACTTCATGTTGAGGCTGATTCCCCAGAACTGAATGTCATCCGTCTTGACATAGTAGGTAACGGGGACCGGCGGGTTACCGGCTACCGACGCATGATCGCGGAGAGAATCATATGCCGACTCGTCATCGAATTCGCCGAAACTCGCCCATCGGAGCTTGAGCCCGATGGTGACCGGATCGCTGACCTGATAATCCAGGCCCGCCACCGCCTGGTAGCCGAGCAGCAGATCCGACAATCTCGCTCTGTCAGTGGTGATCGTGCCGGCAATTTCCCGGTTTAACGCCTGGGCTTTCGCCAGCTCGTCACCAGTCACCCCCTCAGTATCGAATACCGTGATGTTCTCGGGGTCATTCGTCCGGCGCCAGAAGGTCCGGTACGCAAGCGAGACTTTCGCAAAGCCGACTCCAATCCCCAGAGACGGCGTAAACTTCGAATCGGAGCGAAAATCGTAGTGCAAGTTGGCAAAAACGTTGTGCGACAGCACGTCATCGACTCCATCCATGACGGTCTGGAATCCCGGATCCGAGCCGGGGTCATAATTTGTTGCGGAATCATAGGGGACATCCGTGCTGTCATGGGTTGCGCTGCGATAGAAATATTCGCCCTCGACCCTGAAGTTTCCCCTGCGATATCCCAAGGCCAACCCAGCCAGGATCCCCCTGCCGCCATCGAACGACTCGTCCATGGGCCCCCAAGCCGAAGGGGCATTGCCACACGCTCCTTCTTCTACCTGAAAACCGCTCGGGTTTATGGTCTTGTCGCATCGGATCGCTGAATGCGCCGCATCCGCGCTCGATACCCAATCATCCAATCCCCCGGTCTTTACGTCCATTCCCGGGGCCACCGCAACCCCTAGTTCCATCCCCATGTACCAGCCGTCCTGGGCCAACACCGGGCCGGAGGAGATCACCAGAGCGATCACCATGAGCACGAGCAAGAATTTTTTCATGCTGCCACCCCTCTTTACTTTTGGGAATTATATACAATAGTAGCCAAAAAGCCCTTGACGCCCTATTTTGAGGTGGTACAATAGTAGCCATATCAAGGAGGGAGACAATGACAAAGCAAACGAAAAAAGGGCCAGGGAAAGCATACCGAAAAGGAATCACTCTGATTCAGTTGCAAGAGATGTTCCCCAATGATGACGTTTCCAAGCAATGGTTCATTCAAAAGAGATGGCCCAATGGAATCGCTTGCATCAAGTGCGGATCTCTGAGAGTAAGTGAAGTCAAGCATCCTACCATGGATTACCGCTGCAAGGATTGTCGGAAGCATTTCAGCCCAAAGTCTGGAACCATCATGGAAGGGTCAAACTTGGGCTATAAAAAATGGGCCATGGCCATTTACCTGTTTACCGTAGGAATCAAAGGAACCTCCAGTATGAGGCTCCATCGGGATCTTGGCATCACTCAAAAAACGGCATGGTTCATGGGACATCGGCTACGTTACGCTTGGAGTGACAAAACGGCTTCCTTTGCTGGCCCGATAGAGGTCGATGAAACCTACATTGGTGGTAGAGAGAAAAACAAGCATTCCAACAAAAAACGGAATGCAGGACGTGGTCCTTCGGGAAAGATCGCTGTTGTTGGCATCAAGGACCGCCAGACCAATCAGGTTGCAGCCTCAGTAGCCAAGGCCACAGACAAGGGAACCTTGCATAGCATCATCCATGATCAGATTGAATCAGGGGCCAAGATTTACACAGATGATCATCGCTCTTATGAGGGTTTATTGAACCGTCAAAGCGTCAAGCATTCCGTGGGAGAATATGTTAAAGGGATGGCGCACACCAATGGAGTCGAGTCCTTTTGGGCCTTGTTGAAGAGGGGCTATTACGGGACTTATCACAAGATGAGCCCCGCCCATCTTCACCGTTATGTTGCCGAGTTTGAAGGTCGTCACAATACCCGCCGATTGAATACTATTGAGCAAATGGTGATGATTGCCGAAGGGATGGATAAAAAACAGTTGAGATATAAGGATTTGGTGAAATAACAATGGCGAAAGAAACTCGCGAGAAAATTGCATCTGGCAAACCTAGTCGCTTGGAACCGTCAGGAATGATCAAGGCAACACACAAGGGTATCCTACCTATCGGTGGTCTTCAGCTTGAGGCCTACGTTTTAGAGGATGGCCGGAGGGTCTTCCACAAGCGGGGTATGGCAAAGGCCATGGGCCTAAAATCGGAAGGCGGTAACGCCTTCATGAAGACCTTACGTCGAAAATCCCTTGGATCCGAAATAGATGATAAGTTACGCATGACGGTCGAAAACCCTATTGTTTTCAATGCCTTTGGGTCGGATCCAGCCCACGGATACGAAGCAGAGGTTCTAGTCGGCATCTGCAAAGCAGTTGTGCGTGCAAATGAGACCGGAAAGCTCTCCAAACAGCAAGAGCCCATGGCACGGCAGGCGCAGGCCATTGTCAACGCTTTGGCAGACGTCGGCATCATCGCACTGATCGATGAGGCTACTGGATACCAGACAGAGCGGGATCCAGAAGCCCTGCGGTTACTTGTCCAAGCCTATATTGAGACCGAAAAGCGCGAATGGGAGAAGGAGTTTCCCGACGATTACTACGTTACACTCAATCACATCTACGGCTCTGATCCATACGTGGAACGTGTTCGCGGCGGTATGGTAATTAACAAGCCGCAACACTTCGGAAACTTTACCAACAAGTACGTCTATAGGCCGCTAGAGAACGGAGAGGTTCTGAAGGAACTTCAGCGTTTAAACCCACAGATTAATGCAAAGGGAAGCCGAAAACAAAAGTTCCATCAGTTTTTGACCAAGGGATATGGTCTTGACAAACTCAGACAACAACGGCAAGAAGTTCTGACCATGCTGAAATTGGCCGACAGCATTGAGGAATTCAAACATCTATACGAGAAACGGTTCGGCCCACTTGATGACAGGTTAAAAATAATGCCGGACTTCTTCAAACCATCAACAGAACTTAAAGGGGACCTTTCCCCAGATGCTTTAGCTAGTGCAGTGGTTCAAGGGATGGGAGTCCGAAAGGCCAAGAAATCAATCCATTAAGTTTGTCTTGGCTACTATTGTATATAATTCCCTTACTTTTCTATTATAACCCCGCTTATCAATAGGCAAGACCCTTCATCCCCGTCGTCGCTGGGAGCGAGCAAGTGGGCGGCCCGGAACCAGCACAGAGTGCCGTCGAGAGACCGGCGGAGGCGAAGTTTGCGGCGCCCGACCAGCGCGACGCCACCGGCGCGTTTAATCCAACCAGCCAGGACAGCTTGTACCCCTTCTTCGATCGGCGCATCATCTTCCCCTACTGGAGCCGTGACCGGGTGGTCTTCATGATCGGACGCCAGATGCCCTGGACGCCCGACAACGAGTATGAGCGGGGCAAATACAAGAAGCTTCGGGTCCACAACGACCGCAAGAACCACTACATCGCGCCCTGTATTAACAACAGCCACCTCTATAATGAAGACTGCCTGCTGGCCCGGCCCGAGCGCGTCATCATCACCGAGGGCGTGACCGACTGCATCGCGCTGATGAAGCGCGGCTTTCCTGTCGTCTCCCCGGTCACGGTCAGCATCCGAGCATCGGACTGGGATCGCCTCCTGCCCAAGCTCCAGGGCGTCGAGACCGTCTACATCTGCCAGGACAACGAGGTCTCTCAGGTGGGCTTAAACGGCGCGCTTAAGACCGCGAGCGTCCTCACCGGGCACAAGATCCAAACGAAACTCGTCGTCCTGCCCCTGGATGAGAAACAACAACAAGCTCGGCGCGAGCTACGGGAACGCTTTGATCTGGATGCGGCCGTTGGAGCGGGAGATCTGCCCAAACACCTCAACGGTGGGGCTTCCGAAGACATCGAGGAAGCCGGACGTCTGCTCGCCGCAGCCAAAATCGACATCAACGACTACTTTGCCTCGGGGCACACGGCGAAGGAGTTCGAGGCGTTGCTTGCCGAGGCCACGACGCCGCTCGAATTTGGTATCGACCGGTTGCCGACCGATGTCGCCGAATCGGAACGCAACCAGCAGCTTGAGCCGATCCTGCGCGAGGTGACGACTCTGTCACCCCTGGAGCAGAGCAGCCACCTGAAGCGCATCCAGGAGGGCTTGCAGCCCACCCGAAACCGATGCTCCTATAGTACAGACATGCGCAATTCAGTAAATTTCAGTATCTTACCGGCGTCAGTGCATGGTTCGCCAAGGTCCTTATGGTGGAAGTCATTTTGACCTCAATTTCCCCGTCGGTCGAGCAATCGTCGATTTTAGCAGTTAACTCCGATTTCCGCCTCCCCGGTCAAAAGAGCTCCAGCCCCAACTTGGGGACAGAATGCCCGGATCGTTGTTCCGGGCGCTGTATACTCTCGTGCTGACGGCGCATCGCCCGCCTCGGCCATTTCCTGGTGGTATTCGCTCGGGTAGCGCGGACCTACGGATCGTATCTTTCTAGTCTGTTCGGAAGACCGGGGTCATCCAGCTCATCCTTTGATAGCAGGGTAGCTGTCTCCAAAATGCCGTACCAAACGCCCTCCTCCGTGGGGCAATAGTCTTCTCTTTTGGACTCTAGTTTCTGAAGCAACTCGTCGCGTGTCGCACAAGCTATCGACATCGGCGAAACCTGCGATTTACCGTTGTGCGTTTCCTTAACCCGATACAGTAGCCATGGCATATTGAAACCTCCTTTGTTGTGAAATGGGGTATCCACTTTATTCAGGTGGCCCCAAGATCTTGTGGTCGGTTTCACAGCGGCTCGGCGTCCCAATCGGCGACGATCGAGCGGTACGGTGTCGGGTCCACCGCCACGGCCTGCTGCACAAGCCGGTAGAAGAGCTTTCCCCGGCTGCGTGAGCGGCGGCGGTTGAAACGGAACACGAACTCGTCGAGATAGTAGTCTAGATGCTCGTCGCTGACCGCGCCTTGGTGCGTGCCGAGCAGCCAGCGCTTGAGCAGCGAGATCGCTGTGTGCACCCGTGGCAACAATTCCGACGCCTGCTTGCGGCGGCCCGACAGCAAGACGATGCGATGCCGATAGCCCTCCTTCTCCAGCGGCTCATAACCCAGCCAGCCGTCGGTGTGGACCGTGCTGTCGGGCTGAACCGACTCCTCCACGAAGGGAACCAGACTGGCCGCCGAGGCGTTCCGCACGCACTGCATGCGGATCAGATCCGTCCTAGCCCGGCACCCTTCTCTTCTGCGGCTACTGCAATCAAGGCCTTACGCTCGGTCTGCCGACCGCTCAGGCCCTCTTCCTCAGCTCCCCAGTAGGTCTCATCGACCTCGACGACACCCCTCAACCTCTCCCGGCCCGGACGCACCATCGCCCGCCGCAGTTTGTGCATCCAAGTCCAGGCGGTTTGGTAACTGCCCAACCCCAGAACGCGCTGCAGACCCAACGCGCTGGCCCCGTTCTTGTGTGAGGTGACGTGCCACATCGCCCGCAACCATAGCCGTAGCGGCTTGCGTGTGTCTTGGAAGACCGTGCTGGCGGTCACCGAGGTTTGTCGCCCGCAGCGAGTGCATTCCAACCACACGTTGCGCACCGCCCAGGCCCGCTCATGCCCGCATCCGGGACAGCGGAAACCCTCCGGCCAGCGCAACGCGAACAGATAGTCGCGGCAGGCCTCTTCGCTGGCGAAGCGCGCCTCGAACTCGAGCAGGTCGCGCGGATAATCCTCCACGAGCGCGCATACTACATGTTGGGGCCACCTGAGTGAAAAGGATACCCCATTGTTGTGATTTAACTATTGGCGATCGGTTACAATTGAGCCATTCTGCTGGAAGCGCGTCCTGCGTGCGCGCCCGTGCAACCAAGTCTGTGGCAGTCTGCCACAGGGAATGCGATCCCGCTGGCGCCAACATGCCCGCCCATGTCTGGGTAGAACGTGGGATAAAGAGTTTCTCAACCCTGTACCTACGGAGCACAACGACGGTCGAAGTGGTACTTCAATTAGGCTGAGACGCGCGCGCGGGGCTCCGCCTGAGCGGAAAGCACAATGATCGACGCTGATTCAGCGTCGCGATCTTACCAACGGCTCGCCCACCCGGACTGTCCCATGCCTTTCTCACTCAGCGGCGTTGCGACGCTCGGAGCTGTCCTCGTCCTCACGCGGTGCGTCAACGAATCCGGCGCTGTCCTTTAGGAGATCGTTCGGCGACTCGGCTTCACCCTCGAGCGGACTGAAATCCGGATGCGACAGAAATTCCTTGGCCGCGGCCTGGGTCAAAACCAGGGAAATCCGTCGGCTCAGGTCTTCGTCCGCACGCACAGCGTGAGGAACGATCCGCTTTTGCTGCTCAAGACCTGGAAGAGTGACAAAGCAAGCGGCGGGCGAAAGCGGCGCGATCAATCGCATGCCGTCCATCGCGCCAGCCTTCGTGCCAAAGGTGTCGGGCAGGACGAACACCGGATGCTCGGAACGCACGATCGCCCAAGGGCTCCACATCACCGGAGCCGCAATTCGATGATAGAACTCGTTGTTGCCATACAGGGATTCATAGGCCTTGCGAGGCATCTCTAGATCGTCGCCGTGGCCAAGTTCGGTAATCACGGGTGCGACGGTCCGATGAATCGCGGCGATGGTGTAGGGGTTGCGCAAGAACTGGATGACAAGGAACCCGACAAGAGCTTCCCGTTGAGGGGAGTTGAGGGGGTACATCTCGAGCAGCATTTCGATCGGGCGCTTGGCGTCACCTTCGAGCAGGCTGAAATAGGCCTCGGTCCGATCGCTGTACAGTTCGTGGCGGTAGCCCCACTCGCCGAATCCGCACTTGGTCGATGTCCACCCTTCGGATGTTCGTCGCCACCGCAGGACCTTACCGTCGGTCGCCCAGTGGTCACGGATGAACCAGCGCGGAATGAAATGGTTCTTGCCCACCGGCTTAACCGCGAGCTTTGCCTGCTTGGGGTTCGCCTCACGTTCGATCGCCTTGGCCGACTTCGGTTCCCATCGCTCATTCAAGCGTTTCGACCAGATCTGCTCATGGACCATCCGGGCCGCGCGGCGAATGGTATCTGCCCCTTCCGGGCCGAGACATTCCTCCCGCTCCTGTTTGGGCTCAATGGATGACAAATCCCGGCCGGCGACCCGCTTCTCGACGACACGCTCGGCCAGCCAGGACTGAAGCCGGGCAAGTTCCATCACCATCTCCTCGCGGATGTTGATGTGCAGTTCGACATCATCGGCTTCGGAAAGCGTCATCATCTCTGTGATGATCCGATGGACGACTTCGTCCCAGACCGCTGTCAAAGAATCGATCGACTGGTGTTGGGCTTCAGAATACAGCTTCCGGACCGCCGTGTCGGAAATCGAGCTTGTCTTTGAGGAGCGTTTCATTCTTAGGCCATGGCTGTAAGCGCCTTCAGGCTATCCGGGTTGGGGCACGAGATAATCGGCGTTTCCAAGCGGTGCTCCAAGGAATCGGTCCCGGATTCAATAGCCTCATCCCACGCAGCGGCGAAATCCTCGTCTGCGCGCCAACGGTATGCTGAGGTTCTAGCAACACCAGCGCGCGTCGCGGCCCCGGCAATATTCAGCCCCTCACAAAGCGCCTCAAGAAATGCGGCGCGCTGTTCGTCTTCTGACCTTCCCCCGAAATTAGGTCCAAGTCGAAAGTGAGGAATTTGGGGAATTACCCCGCCGTTGCTGGCCAAGTGCTCATGTAGTTTCCTCACGAACAACAGCCATGTCGCTGCGGCAACAGGGCAAGCATTCTCCGCCGCTAGGATTCGGAACGGCCACCTCGGCAATCCTACTATCGACAATCGACAGTCGCAGCGTCTCGGTACTTCACATTCAACGTGCCATCAGCCTGAATGATGATGTCGATGTCATCGTCGCCGACGCTATCGCCCCTGCTAGTCGCTTGAAGGCTTCGTCACCAGCCACTCGGCCGTATCTCTACCCGCGAGACGGCGACTGGCGTTTCACCCAACGGGTACGGACCTCGGCCGTACCCAAGGTCGATGCCATCCGCGACCAGGCGCTGTCGCTGGGCTGGCGTGAGGCCAGGCTCTACCAGAACCGGGGACGATTCCGTTTTCCCTGCGGGGAGGATTACGGCCTTGTGTGTTTCCTAGACGAGAACAAGCGCATCGGCGAGGTGACCCGTCAGTCCATCGAGATCGTCGGCCCAACACCCCAGGAGTACCGTTTGAGCTTCTACAACCCGGAGGTGGATCAACCATGGATGAAGAAAAAGACCAGCAAAGCTTGAAATGCCGATATGCCAACGCCCAGGACGTGCTGCCGCCGGAGCTGTTCAGCGAGGTCCAGCAGCACGTCACGGGCCTGCTGTGGGTCCCGTCCCATACCCAGTTCTATGAGACGCGTCGCAAGCTCGTGCTGGCCCTGACGGATCAAGGCGTCTCCACCCGCGAGATTGCCAAACTGGCCGGGGTCACGCCGCGTCGGGTACGTCAGATCCTGGCCGAGGACCGCGCATCACCGCCGACACATTCCGAACCTTTCCGGTAAGTAACTAAAGACGGCTTTCTCGTTTTGGGGGCGAAATCTATCTTTCCCCCCGAACCCCGAGGTGGGGACGCTTGAGGCTTGCCGTTGAACACATCGTCGGAGCAGGTCGTGCCATTAAACAAGAAAGACCAGCAGAACCTGGACCGCTGGCACGGTGCAGAGGGGGTCGTCCAGCCACCCAAGCGCGCCGGCGCCCAGCCGAACAACCTGTACCCCATGACCCACGGCATCTGGGCCAATCAGTGCCTGGACGATGAGGAACGGAAACTCTTTCAGGAGATCATCGACCGCCTCTGGAACGACTTCGTGTTCAACAAGAGCTCGGACTTCCTCCAGGTCGAGCTGGTGGCGGTGTACTCGGTGAAGCTGGTGCGGGCTCAGATCAACGGGGACATCGACGCCTCGGAAAAACTCGACCGGATGATCCGCTGCCATCTCAAGGATCTGAAGGCCACCAAGATCGCCCGCGAGGGCGAGGTCCCCAGCGGTCCTGGAACCACACCGGCCGAGTGGGCCACGACCCTGCTGGAAAAGCTGGCCGAGTCGGAGAAGAAACCGGCCCGAAAGCGGGGCAAGAGGCGGAAAACGCGAAAATGATTGAGGATAACACCAGGCAGCGGGAGGGCCCGGCCCCGAAGAACCAAAGACTTACGGCGATCCGTTCTGGCGGAATCCAGCATAAGACGTGTTCTCTGACGTTCCGGAACCCGCGAGAGGCGGAAGGATTCGTTAATCAATCCTTCCGGTCCGCATGGAAAGGCTCCCACTCCCTCCAGCTCACATCCGGCCATTGTGTTCAGGGAGGGAACTGTCAGGGGACTGTCTCTGAGTTCTGTGAGTGCTCGTCCCGGGGCGGAACAAGAAAGCGGTCCCAATCGTGATCGAGCAGTGGCGGCAGCAATACACCAGGGTGACGTTTTACAATCCCTAGTTTTCGAGTTAAAATCTCTCACATCTAGTACAGAGCCGCAGCCTGATCCGGCGAGCTAAGGAGTTGCGATGAAAAAAGTTATGCGAGAAATGGATCAGGTTGTTTTGGCGGGTGTCGTGTTGCTGTGGGGTTTATCCACCAGCACGTTCGCCCAGGGGAACGCCACATTGAATGGAATCGTGACCGACAGTACCGGAGCCGTCATTCCCGGTGCGGTCGTCACGGCGACCAACGAGACGACTGGGATAGCCACGACGCGGGTGACGAACGAAAGCGGAAATTATGAGTTCACTTTTTTGCCCCCTGGGCTCTACACGCTCACCGCCCAAGTGCCCGGTTTTGAAACGGGAATCTACCGCAATGTTGAACTGAGGGAGGAGGAACCGGTCCTGCTGAGCTTTACCCTCGAGTTGGGTGTGGTGGCCACGACCGTCACGGTCGGAACGCGCGCACAGCCAAGGTCGGTGACCGAGTCGACGGTGCCGATCGATGCCATCAATATCCAGGAGCTAGGAAGCCAGGGCGTTACCGATCTGAGAGAGCAGTTGCGGACGATCGTTCCCTCCTTCAATGTCAACATCCAACCCATCAGTGACGCGTCGACGATCGTACGGCCGATGATGCTGCGCAACTTGGCGCCCGATCACACTCTGCTGCTGGTCAACGGGAAGCGACGCCACCGCTCGTCGATCATCGATTGGCACGGTGGTAACGGTGTGGCGTTCGGGTCACAGGGTCCGGATATCTCGTCCATCCCCTCGATTGCCCTGCGGCAGGTGGAAGTGTTGCGGGACGGCGCATCGGCGCAATACGGTACGGACGCCATCGCTGGCGTGATCAATCTGCTGCCCAAGGACAATCGTTCCGGCGGTAGCCTCGAGTTCACCACGGGGGCGTACGGCAAAGGGTGGGACGGCAAAGCGTACACCTTCGCCGGCAACGTCGGATTACCGATCGGCGAGACCGGTTTCGCCAACCTCAGCCTCGAGTACGGGAGCTCCAATCCGACCGACCGGAGCATCCAGCGTAGCGACGTTGCGGCTCTGATCGCGGCCGGCAACGACGACGTCCGCATCCCGGCGCAGATCTGGGGCTCTCCGGAGATCGACGACGACCTGAAGCTATTCGGCAATTTCGGCTACCTGTTCGGCAACGGCTTGCAGTTGTACGGACACACGAACTACGCCAGCAAGAAGGTGACCGGCGGCTTTTTCTTCCGGAACCCCAACATCCGAGGGGGTGTTTTCAGTGCGGACGGTGGTCGAACCCTGCTCATCGGAGACGTGCTTGCCGTGCGCGGAGAAGGCTCCGCCAACTGTCCCACGGTGGCCATCACCAACCACGTGCCCGATCGGTCGGCGCTGGACCAGGTCCGTGCCGATCCGAACTGCTTTTCCTTCCAGGAACGGTTCCCCGGCGGGTTTACCCCGAACTTCGGCGGGGACGCAACCGATGCGTCGGTGGTCGGCGGCCTGCGCGGGTTCACGACCAGCGGCATCGTTTGGGACGCGAGCATCAGCGTCGGAGCCCACGAGACCGACCTGTTCATCATCGACACGGTCAACGCTTCGCTCGGCCCGGATACCCCGACAGACTTCGATTTGGGGAGTAACCGGCAGCAGGAGATGAGTTTCAACTTTGATGTTTCCTATGCCGTCAACGACAGGGTCAACCTTGCGGGCGGGACCGAGTGGAGGGACGAGCAGTACGAAACCAGGCGCGGCCAGCGCGAGTCGTGGGACATCGGCCCCTACGCCGCACAAGGCTTCAGCGTCGGCTCCAACGGCTTCAGCGGCTACAGCCCTCAAGCTGCGGGGAGGTGGAACCGTAGCAGTATCGCGGCCTATGGCGATGTCGAACTGTCTGGGCGCGAGGACCGGTGGACGATCGGTACAGCGGCCCGAGCAGAAAAGTTTGAGGACTTCGGCACGACCCTTAATGGCAAACTGTCGGGCCGCTACCGGTTGGTGGATGCCTTCTCGCTTCGCGCCGGCGTGAGCAGCGGGTTCCGGGCACCGACGCCTGGCCAGCAGAACGGGTTCAACTTGTCCACGATTTTCGACCCGACGGTCAATGACCTGGTGGAACGGGGCACGATTCCCTCGATTTTCCCAATGGCGCGACTGCGGGGCGGGCGGCCGCTCAAGCCCGAAAAGTCAGTCAACTACGCTGTCGGCGCGGTCATTGAAAACGGGCCGTTGACCCTCACTGTCGATTACTTTCACATCGATCTGTCAGACCGTCTCGCCGTAACGGAAAACTTCACCCTCACGCCGGAAGAAGTCGAGCAGCTTCTGGAAGAGGGGGTCGAGAACGCGCGCGGCCTATCGAGCTTTCGGTTCTTCACCAACGAGATCTCCACCAGTACGGAGGGAATCGATCTGGTCTTTAGCTACGCGCCACTCGGCCTAAACGGCAACACCGTGTTCGGCGCCGTCTTCAACCATACCACCACCCAGGTGACCCTATTCAATCCGGAGTTGCTCAACGCGTCCCGGCGAATCCGGGAGCTGCAGGAGGCACTTCCCCAGAACCGCTGGAACTTCAGCGTCAATCAGCAGGTGGGCCGCTGGGATATCCTCGGGCGTGTCAACTACTACGGCGCTTGGTTCGACTGGGACAGCGCTCAGACCCTTTTCAGCGGCAAGCCGGTCTTCGACGTCGAGGCCAGTGTTCCGCTCTCGGAGGGGACAACGCTGGCGTTCGGCGCCCAGAATGTATTCAACACGTTTCCTGACATGTCTCCCAATGCGACGAGTGTAGGAGAGCGGTACAGCGAGTACACGCCGTGGGGCTTCAACGGCGCCTACTACTATATCCGTCTGGGCTACAGCTGGAAGACGGCACCGTAGGTGATCTGGCGAGCACGGGCAATCTTCCCCCGGTTGGCCATAGAGGGCAGTCCCGCGTCCTTGAAGATCTCAGCAGCTCCCTACGGACCCCGCCAGGAAAACTTTCGTCAATCGATCTTCCCGGTCCTCTCCATTGCGTTTTCATATCTATCTAAAATTTCAATGAGTTAGGTCCGTAAAAAAGGTGCGGGCGACCGGCTTGGTCGACCGTCTCACGTTTTAAAGCAGGCACCTTGCCACCCGCTCCGGTAAGTATCTCCTGAGAACAACTGCCGGGCCAGGAACGAAAAAGCGGCCCCGAAGGACCGCATGATTCCTGGACCTGTGTGCCGCCTACAGCCGTTCAAGGGCCTCCTCGAGGGCGTCGTCAACTAGGTGGGTGTAGACCTGGGCGTTGGTGCATGAATCGGAACTGGCCCGCAACGAACCCGACTCACAGGTCCATCACCTACCAAGAGCGTACGACGATGGCCTACCGAGCTCGGCCATTCGGTTGAGGATGTGACACCCGATCGCGGCTTCTCTGCGTTGCGCCTTGCTGTGCCTCGCCTTCTGGTCGCCTCCGAACACGGACTTGTATCGGAAGAAGCTGTTCTCAACGCGCGCCTGCTGTCGGTAGCCCGACTCCTTCTGCCACTCCTGTCGCCCGACCTTGCGAATCCTCTGAAGAGACGCTTCACGCTGCGCCCAGGGGCCGTCGGTGGGCCCCGCCGACAGCGCAGAGCGACGAGGGGGGATCACAATCACGACGTTCTCTGTACCGGCCGCGCTGGCCCGATCGTAGACCGATCTGTGGTCGTAGGCCCCGTCCGGCGTGAAACGCCGGATGGGAACTTCGAGCGGGGCGAGAAGATCAGGGAGTGTGGAGGCGTCGTCCCGGCTGCTCGCGGTGAGTTCGGCCGCCACAATGAACCCCTCCGCATCCACTCCGATGTGCAGCTTCCGCCAATCCCGGCGTTTCTTTGATGTTTTGTGCTTGTGCGCGTTCCATTCGCCGCGACCCAGAATCTTGAGCCCTGTGGAATCAACGATCAGGTCGATCGGGCCGTCGTGGGCTCGGGTCAGGGGCGGCACCACAACAATTTGGTTCCGGCGCGAGAGGGTGGTGTGGTCCGGGGCCTTGAGGTCGCGGCTCCATCAAGCTGAGCAGCGAGTCCAGGAACCCTTCCGTCTGGCGAAGCGGTAGGCCGAAGACGACCCGCAGCGTCAACGCGGTTCGGATCGCGAGGTTCGAGTATCGACGCTGCCCTCCGCGGAGACCGTTCTTCGGTGGTATCCACGCGGCAATCGCATCCTCGCTCAGCCAGATCGTGACGTCTCCGCGGCTCCTGAGGCCACGCTCGTACTCCCTCCAGTTCCGGATTCTGTACTTCGTCTTGTACTGGCGGTTGATTCGGCTCGACTTCCCTGCGGCCATGACGTTGCCCCCTTGATCTCCATGATGGACCGGAACCCTCCGCCGATGCTAGCGTGCCCGCTTACGCCGATTCATGCACCAATGCCTCCAAGCGCCGAAAGCGCCGAAAGATCTGAGAGTCCACCCCCCCCTTAGAGAAAATAAAAAAAGGTAGGTAGGGTCGGACACACTTTTTTTTCGGCTCACACGGGGGGTAATATTTTCCAAAACCTTTCGGCGTTTTCGGCGTTTCTATCTTCTATCTATCTATCTATCTATAACTTATAGAAAGTAAATAAGTTATAAGATAAGGCCAGAGCTCCGAAAGTCCCCTGAGCGCCGAAAGACCTTTCGGCGCTTTCGGCGGTCCGGCATTGAGGCGGGCTCTCCGGTAAGTCACCCAGGAGCAACTATTCATCCGAGCAGGACCCACACGCCCTTTCACCCCCCATCCGACACTATGCGGCTCGTTCCGGTAGGTATCTACAGAGGAACACCTGCTGATGGGAGAGCCGAACGTGAGCCTTCTAAACCTACTCGAGAAGCAGACGTCAGGGGACGACTCGATCCCGATCACCGAGGACGACGTCCGCGCCAAGGATTCAGGCAAACGGGAAACCGCGCTTTACGCAGCTACGAGCCTGAAGTCCTGGGAGACCGACGATCCGCATCGCTTCGCTCGGGACGTCGGCATCACCGGAACCTGTTTCCGCCGGCTCGATCCCGACTACTACGCCTGGCTCAGGCACAAGATGGATCTGGCCAAGAAAGCCTCGAGCACAGGACGACATTCGGCTCAGGCCTTTGACACGCTGCGCACCCGCTTCAACGCCATCCACGCCTGGGCCATGGACCACTTGGGAGAAGAGGCGCTCCGCTCGGCCGTCCGCTCGCTCGACCCGAAGGCCTACGCGCCGCCACGTATCGATAGGCTCGATCGTCGACCGAAAGCTGCACCACCTGTACCGAAGGCTTCGTCACCGGACGTCCCGCCGTATCTGTGCCCGGAAGACGGCGACTGGCGTTTCACGCAAAAGGTCCGTTCGTCAGCCGTACCCAAGGTGGATGCCGTCCGCGACCAGGCGCTGTCGCTGGGATGGCGTGAGGCCCGGCTCTACCAGAACCGGGGACGATTCCGTTTTCCCTGTGGCGAGGAGTACGGCCTCGTCTGCTTCCTGGATGAAGACAAGCGCATCGGCAAGGTAACCCGTCAGTTTATCCAAATCGTCGGACCGCCTCTCCAGGAAAACTGTCTGCACTTCTACAACCCGGAGGTGGATCAACCATGGATGAAGAAAAAGACCAACGAAGCGTGAAATACCGATATGCGAACGCCAAGAAGGTGCTGCCGCAGGATCTGTTCCACCAGGTCCAGCAACACTTCACGGGCCTGCTGTGGGTCCCGGCCAATACGCACTTCTATGAGACGCGTCGCAAGCTTGTGCTGGCCCTGACGGATCAAGGCGTCTCCACCCGCGAGATCGGCAAGCTGGCTGGCGTCACCCCGCGCCGGGTACGTCAGATCCTGGCGAAGGCCGGTAGTGCATCTCAGCTGACACATCCCGGCGCTTCCCGGTAGGTAACCAACGGAAGCTCTCGCGTATTGATGTGATCCGAGTTGAGATAAGCTCGCCCTGGCGCCGGGCTGTATGTTCTTTCGTTCGCCACACCGCTGCATGCAAGGGACTCTGTAAAATACTCATCGACATTGTCCATGGTAGCCAGGCATCTTCCTTGCTTATCCCTTGTTTGTTCCCAGATAATCTAGCTCGGCCACGACAGGGAATCTCAACGAAGAGGCAGACGCAACCAAGGCTATTCGCTACAGGTGTGACGATGATGCAATGTCGATCGATGCTCACGGGCGACAACCTGCGGAGATCCTCGTTTTTCCTGCTGTTTATGTTCAGCGTCTTGGGACTCGCTGGTTGCGTCTCGCAACCCACGTTGGAGATGTTCCAGACCGACGACCCACCCTGTTACGACCGCTCCGCCCAGCCGCAAACTGCGGTTGTGGATACCCACCTGCACTTCCGACCTTTTGGAGGTCCTGCGATCCCGTTCGAGGAGATGGTCTCCTACCTCAAGGAGACCGGCGTCCTGTTCGCCAACGTCTCTGGCATTGGTCAGATGCTGCCACCGGATTCGTCCTGCACCTACTACTTGGACTGTCCCGGGAGGCCGGTGACGCCGACGCTGAAGAACGATTTTGTCAATGCCGCCAACTACGTCGCGAACGCCCCTCCAGGTGTCCACCTGACTCTCTCGATGACCTTTCCGGACTTGTCACGACCGGAGTCGATCCTCCCGGGAATGCAACTCTTGGAGGAGGAGTACCCCGGCGCATTTCAGTGGATGGGCGAGGTAAATCTGGTGAAACAGGCGTTGTTTAGCAACGGGCGTGGTCCTGTCCCCATGGCCGTACTCACGGAGTGGGCAAACTTCATGGAGACGCTGCGGGAACGGGACATTCCGCTCGCGATTCACGCGGATCTGGGCAACGACGAGAACCCGATCCGATACCTACCCCTCATGCAGGAAGTGCTGCGTTTGTATCCTAACAATACGATCATCTGGGTTCATATGGGACTGTCCCGGGAACTGGTCGATATGGACGCTGCCCAGCACATCCAAACGATGATGTTGCTGTTGGATCGCTACCCGAAGCTGATGTTGGATATTTCCTGGCGGGTGATCGACGATGTCTACTTCTCACAGCCGGATAAGCGAGCACTCTATGTTGCGTTCTTGAACGACTACTCGGAACGGATCCTGCCTGGAACCGACTTCTTGGCCTCGAGGGACAAGGGCATCGATGTCTATCGCACGGAACTGCACGTTACGAGTCGGATCCTTCGTGACTTGAATGATGCCGCTTTTCGGAACATCGCCTTGGGGCAGAATTACTTCCGATTGCTGAGTCTGGACTATACCGCGCCGCCGGTGTGTGCGAGTCAATAAGCGTCACTCCGGAAAGGGTGCGTCAAATCCTGGCCGAGGACCGCGCATCGTAGCCGACACATTCCGAAACTTTCCGGTAAGTAACCAAAGACGGCTTTCTCGTTTTGGGGGCGAAATCTATCTTCCCCCCCGAACCCTGAGTTGCCGAAACCAAAGCGGCAAAGATCATGACTGGAGACAAGGTAAAACCCAGGATTGGCAAGCACGACGCCGGACAGCTCGACCGCTGGCACCGCAACGCCGCGTCCCAGCCGGAAATCCTGGCCGCCGCCGAGACGCAGACGCGAACGATTGCCCGCGAAGGCAATCAGAACAGCCTGGCGCACGGCATCTACGCTGACCGGTTCCTCTCTCCCGAGGAGCGTCCTCTTTTCGAGGCCATCATCGGGCAGCTCTACCAGGACTTCGTGTTCAACAAGAGCTCGGATTTCATGCAGGTCGAGCTGGTGGCGGTCTATTTCCTCAAGCTGGGCCGGGCTCAGGAGGCGGGCGATTGGGATGCGGCTGAACGTCTCGACCGAATGATCCGCTGCCACCTCAAGAACCTGAAGGCCACCAAGGTCGCCCGCGAGGGCGAGGTCCCCAGCGGTCCCGGAACCACACCGGCCGAGTGGGCCACGGCCCTGCTGGAAAAGCTGGCCGAGTCGGAAAAGAAACCGGCCCGAAAGCGGGGCAAGAGACGGAAAACGCGAAAATGATTGAGGATAACACCAGACCGAGGGAGGACACGGCCCCGAAAAGACAAAGACTTACGGCGATCCGTTCTGGCGGAATCCAGCATAACACGTATTCTCCAGACTTCTGCCGTGGTCGGACGAGGGGCACGGATCTGGCGCTGGCCACGGAATCCCACGCAGCGGAAACTTTCGTCAACAATTCCTTCCGGTCCTCACTCGGAGGCTTCACTGCTGCCCAGCTCACATTCAGCAATTGTGTTCAGGAAGGCCGGGGAGGCCACTGTCAGCTCCCTGTCCCGAGCTTTTGTGAGTGCTCCTCCCGCACCAGGAATGGAAAAGCGGCCCCGAAGGACCGCTTGGATTCTGGACCGGTGTGCCGTCTACAGTCGTTCGATAGCTTCCTCGAGGGCGTCGTCGACCAGGTGGGTGTAGATCTCGGTGGTCGAGAGGTCCCGGTGCCCGAGGGCGCGCTTGACCACGAGGATGTCGCCGGTACGGCTGTAGAGGTGGGTGGCGAAGGTGTGCCGCAGCCCGTGGGGACTGATGCGCTTGTCGATACGCGCCCGTCGCAGCCAGTACTTGACTCGGTTGGCGACCTGCCCTGCCGACAGGCGCGAGCCGCGATTAGAGAGGAACAGCGCCGAGCACTCACCGTTGCCCTGACGGCGGCGCTCGTTCAGGTAGATGCGGAGGAGGGAGCGCAGCGTGGACTTTAGGAACTTCACCTGCGGGATGCCGCCGTTGGCGCGGACCCGGAGATGCTTGGCGTCGAGGTCGACGTCATCCACGTCCAGGTCGACCAGCTCCTGGAGCCGGATACCGGTGCCCAGGAACAGCTCGATGATGAGCCGATCCCGGCGGGCGATCTTAGAGGACCGGCCCCGGAGCTTTTTCGACAGCCGCCGCTTCTCGTCCTCGGTCAGGAAGGTGGGTGTGGTGCGCGGCAGCCGTCGCAAGGTCACCGAGCGCGCCGGGTTCTCCGCCACCTGCCCGGTCTCCTCCGCCCAGGCGAAAAACGACCGGACGGCCGCCTTGAAGCGGTGCAGCGAGGCCGGGGACCGGGGGGTGCCGGCAGCCGAGTTGACGACCGCCGGCGAGGTCAGCGCCTCGTCGATCAAGGCGCTGGTGACGCGGCCCAGGGTGAGCCTGGGGTGGCGCTTCAACAGGACGGATGTGAGCTGCCGGAGGTCCCGCAAGTACGTGCTGATGGTGTTCGGAGAGCGACCCTCGGCGGCCAGCCTTCTACCGAAGGCCTCGACCGCCAGCTCCAGCGGCTCAGGACTGGGCAGGAGCCGAAGCGCGCTCGTCGTCATGCTGAGGGTCTCCTTCCTGTTTCACGCTCCGGCGGGGTGTCTTTGGGCAAGGGCAACTTTTCGATCCGGCCGGTCTCGTGGGCCCAGACCAGAAACATGCGCAGCACCCGCATCGTTTTCTTGACGGTGGGCTCGGCGCGTTCCTTTCCGCTTCCGAGTTTCAGCAGCGCGTCGGAGCGGAAGAATTTCCCCACGTGGGGGGCCAGGATGCCCTTGAGCTTCCGGTCGGCCCCGAAGAAGGCTTCGATCTGTTCCAGGTCTTTCCCGTAGGTGTAGACCGTGCGCTCTTTCTTGCCCTGGCTTTTCAGGTGTTCGAGGTAGGCCTGGCCCACCTTGTGCAGTGTGTCGGTCATGGTGTGACTCCCCTTTCGGTTGGTTCAAATGGTTGATCTACAAAGCGTTTGTGCGCTCTACACATGCACGCTTCGTGTCGGCCAGAAGTCAAGGCCATACACGCGGGCAAGGAAGAATCTCATGAGAAAACCGGTGGAAACGATGACCCGGATGGTCCTGGTCGTCGTGCTGGCCGTCTCTCTGACGGGTTGTGCGGCAAAGCGGCCGCCTCAGCGAATCCAGCACGCCATCCAAACCATGAACCGCCACATGCCGGAGTACGTGGCCGAGGCCAATCAGACCCTGGAGGAGGCGAAGCACCCGGACCGGGAGCGCCTAACCGGGATCGGCGAGCGCCTGGCCGAGGCGCTGGCCGCCCTGGATCGCTGGGCCTCCGGGGGTGAGGAGGATAAGTATGAAAACGATTCTGGAAGAGAACAAAGAAGCGGTCCGCAAGGTCGGGCGCAAGCTCATGGAGATCGGGGCCGTGTTGGCGGCCGGGAAGATCGATGAGGCCTGGACCCAGGCCGCAACCGCCCGGCGAACCTACCGCGAGTGGGAGGAGCTGGATCAAGCCCGCGCCGACATCGAAGGCGTGATCCGGGGCCGGGAGCGGATGCTCGCCGCGCGTCAGGAGTTGGCCGAGCTGGTGGGGACTATCATCCGGGCGGCTCTGTTACCGGGGCTGCCCTGAATGGCTCGGATCTCTACCAGAGAAAGCAAGCTGGCCCGGACCCTGGCCGACCCGGTGCTGTGGGGCCAGGCCTACCTGCGCAACCGAGATGGCCAAGAGAGGGTCTACTGGCCGCATCAAATCGACGACCTGCGGTGCTCGGGGCGCAACATCATTCATCTGGACGGACGCGACGTTGACAAGAGCGTGTGCATCAGCACCGACGCCCTGCACTTCGCCTTCACGCACCGGGGCAGCCAGGGTCTCGTCGGCGCCCCCACCAGAGGCACCTGGACACTCTGATCGAGGAGTTCGAGTTCCAGCTCGACGCCAACCCGGACCTGATGTCGAGCATCGCGCGGACCAAATACGGCAAGCCGAAGATTCACAGAAAGCCCTACTTCCGGCTGGAATTCACCAACGGGTCGATCCTCTACTTCCGCCCGGCGGGCGCCTACGGGGACTCCTTTCGGTCGCTGCACGTGGACCGCATCTGGGTGGACGAGGGCGCCTGGCTCACGGAGCGGGCGTGGAAGGCCCTGCGCCAATGCCTGAAGGCCGGAGGGCTCGCTTCGCATTTACTCGACCCCCAACGGGCTGCGCGACACCACCTACTACCGGCTGACAAGCTCCTCCCAGTTTGAGGTCTTCCGCTGGCCCTCCTGGGTAAATCCGATCTGGAATGAGGAACGCGCGGCGGAGCTTGAGGAGTTCTACGGCGGCAAGGACAGCGCCGGCTGGCAGCACGAGGTCGCGGGTGAGCACGGAAAACCCTCCTACGGGGCGTTTAACGTCGAGTACCTCAACCTCTGCCGCCAGGACGTCATCGAGTACCGGGAGTGCGTGATCACCGGCGAGGAGTTGCGCGGCTGTGAGACCGAGGCGGCGGCCCACGACCGGCTGGAGATGCTGCTCAACCTCATGCCCCAGACCGGGGTGTTCTGGATCGGCGGGGATCTCGGCTACACGAACGATCCCACCGAGATCGTCGTGTTCCAGGAGGTTGAGCTCCCCGAGCGACGGACTCTGAGGTTGATCCTGCGCCTGCACATGGAGCACGTCGCCTATCCCCATATCGCCCTGGGGCTACTGGATCGATACTTCACAGCCACCGGCATTGGCGTGGACAACGGCGGCAACGGTTTGGCTGTGGTGCAGGAGCTCTTGACCTTGGACAAGTACCGCGATCTGCAGCTGGACGGACGGCTGCGCGGCTATGACTTCGGGGGCATGACGACGCTCGCCGTCCGGGACGGCAAGAGGGTCAGAAAGCGCACCAAGGAGTTCATGACCAGCCTGATCAACGGCGCGCTGCAGCGCCGGCAGGTGGTGTTCCCCGCCGAGGACCTGGAGATCGAGGACCAGTTCACCACCCACACCCACACCTACACGCTGCGCGACGGCCGGGTGGTCTACGCCAAGGGTAACGATCACATCATCGACGCGGTGCGCTGCGCGATGCTGGTCCGGGAGCAGGCCAACCTCGATCAGGTCGGCGAGGAGACGGTCTCCCGGGTGCCGGTGATGACGGACCCGGTGTTCATATAAAGCGATTGGGGAGAGGACCACACCGACTTGCCGGAGACCGTCCGTCATCGTGAAGGATGGGGTAAACATCGGAGCTATCGCTCACAAACCTTCCGCGACCAGCGATCCTGCAATTGAGGGACTTCGGGTTTGTCCCTTGTTCCGGAGGTCGTGAACGTGGTGCGGATCGTTTGAAGTTCAGAAGATCAGACCTGCAGACACGAGATCGAGAAGATGTTTGAGGAGAGAATCTGGAGAAGAGGAGTTTCAGACCAATTTGGCCGAAGCCGATACTGATATTCACCAACAGCACGTGAATGGCTGGCGAGAGAGGGAGGCCCTCTTCAGTAGGTATAACGGCAAATATACTTTATCGTATGGTTATGGATCAGTGGCTCGCTTGGGGACGCGATGCTCGGGTCCAAAGAACCAGGATCACCTCAAGCGCGAGGGGATAAAGACCTTACCGATCAACACTTGTTCCGCAATGAAGGTGCGGACGCTCCGGAAATATTACGCGGCCCAAGTTGAAACTCTTGACTTGGACACGTCGGACCCAGGGAATCTCTCCTGACCGCTTTTGAAACCTCCTCGGTCATAACGGCGACTGCCCTTGGTTCGATAAGCAAGAACAACGCATTTTTCCACTCGCCTTTGAGCCGGCCATAGATTTCAAATCCGTAGGTGGTGGCCAACGTCTCCATCGTTGTGATCCACATTGCTTCGCGCTCGTCAACGGGTATCGTCTCGGCCTCCTCCTCTGACCATAGAGGTTCCAATAAAACCTCCCACTGTCTTTCATCGTCAATTGGAG
Organism: Acidobacteriota bacterium; assembly: GCA_965248635.1. Taxonomy (GTDB): domain Bacteria; phylum Acidobacteriota; class UBA6911; order RPQK01; family CBDAPI01; genus CBDAPI01. Next base: position 5,336,851 of record OZ252114.1, read on the forward strand.
TGACTTGCACGGCGGAGAAGAGGCCGCCTCTGTCAAAAAGCGCCCCAACTGCGAAACCCCGTGGCTGCCGATAATCGTGTTCGATGACCAGTGAGCCCTGGAATGGTCCCGTTAGCACCTCCGGAAACATCTCGGTGACATACATCGCCAAGTAGGAATCGGTGCTTTTCCGAACACGCCTAGTTTCTATCTCCAAGCCGTTCCTATCGTAGAGAGTAAAGTAGGGACAATGGAGTCCGTGGAATCTGACTGCGACGCCAGTGTTGAAATTCCGACACCTTTGTTTGGAGAGGAAAGTTTCGAAAGGGAGTCGCAAGATCTGGAACCCGCGTACCGAATAGTCGGGGGAATCCAGTTTTTCCGTGCGGATCATCTCTGTCGGAACAGTAATACGTATGTAGCTGATCGAATGATCGGTTACGTGGTTGGCCCGGAGAAAGGGGTGGAGATCGACACAGCGGAAGATTTACGCAAAGCGCAGTATTATCTTCAGAGACGGGCTGCCAGGGAGATGGAGCCGACGTGATGGAATCGCTACGGGGGTGGCGATTCGATCTGATCTTTGCCGATGAGGGAGAATATGCGTGCTGAAGGCGAGCCTGGCCAGCGAGGGTGCGTCCAAAGCAGTTTGCGTCCCGGGGACCGGTGAAGACTTCGGGCTGGAACCTCGCCGCCTACGCCATGGGCAGCACCAGCAAGGCTCTGCAGCCCGGCGCCTGCTTCCGGTTGGTCAGGCTAAGGAAGCCGCCGTGGGCTTCGGCGATCTTCCGGGCCAGGACCAGACCGATGCCACTCCCCTGGGGTTTGGTCGTGAAGCAGGGGACGAACAGGTTGGCGGTGTTGGCCAGTCCTTTTCCCTCGTCCTCCACGGAGACTTCCAGTTGGTCCCCGACCGGCCTCCAGCCGATGCTAGCGCCCCCTCCGGTCTCCGATGCTGCGTCGACGGCGTTCCGGACCAGGTTGATCAGCAATTGCTCCAACTGATCCGGGTCGGCCCGAAATCGGACCGGCCGGCCGTCTCGGATCGCCACCGGCATCCGGGTCTCCAGACTCACCACCTTGCGGACCAAGTTCTCGATGGAGACCGGACGCTTGTTCGGGGCCGGTAGCCGGGCGAGGCGGGAATAGGCGCCCATGAAAACGGCTTAGCGCCCGGGCTCGGGAGGAGATGACGTGCAGGCCTTCCCGCAGGTCCTGCTCCAGGAGGGATTCGAGACTCCCGGCGATGGACTTGATGGGGGTCAGGGAGTTGTTCAACTCATGGCCCAACACCCGGATCAGACGCCGCCACGCCTGCCGCTCCTCCTCTCGCAGGGTCTGGTTCAGGTCCGCCAGGACCACCAGGTGATGGGGCCGCCCCTCCTCGCGGAACACGGTCCGGCGCATTCCCCAGCGGCCGCTCCCCCCGGGCAGATGGATTCGGAGCGTCCGGACCGGCTCTCCCGTCAGGCAGTCCTTCAAATCCAGCTCCGCGGCCGTCTTTTCCAGCGCATCCTCTCCCGAAATTCCCAGGAGCCTCTGGCCGGTTCGGTTGATGAGGCGCAGGCACCGTCGGTCGTCGAACGCGAAGACCGCCACGTCGATCTCCTTCATCACCTTCTGCAGCAGAGCGGCCGCCTCGACGGCTCCCAGGCGTTGCCGGCGCAGGACCTCGCCCAGAACGTTCAGTTCCGCGGCGAACTCGCCCAATCCCTTGTCCGCTCCGCCCTGGGCCCGGATGGAGAAGTCCCCTTCACGAAGCGCCGAGACCACGTTGGCGAGGGTCTGAAACTGAAACGTCACCTTCCGGTAAAGCAGGATCAGGCCGCCCGACAGGGCTCCCATGGCCAGCAGCGAGAGGCCGTAGCGCACCCGGGGCTCATGATCGCCGGTCCAGAGCAGGACCAGCAGTGCGGCGCAGGCGGGGAGGCCGGCGGCAAGGGAGATCAGGACGATCCGCGCCTGGAAGCCGAGCCGGTTCATAGCCCGAGTTTTTCCATCCGCCGGTAGAGGGCGGTCTGGCTCATCCCCAGGCTTCGAGCGGCTCGGCTCACGTTGCCGCCGGTGCGGGCCAGGGCCTTACCGATCAGAACGCCTTCGGCTTCCTCCAGGGTCATCATTTCCAGCGGATTGGAGTATGGCGAGTCGGTGGGCAGACTCAGGTCCTGGACCGAAATGGAGGACTCCCGTGCGAGCAGGACGGCACGCTCCACCACATGGCTGAGCTCCCGGACCTTTCCCGGCCAGGAATAGTGGGCCAGGGCCGCCAGGTCCGGTTCACTGAAACCGTCCAGCCGTTTCCGGTATTTCTGGTTGTAGCGGCCCAGGAAGTGGTGGGCCAACAGGAGGATGTCCTCGCCCCGGTCTCTCAGCGGAGGGAGGCGGATCTCCACCGTGTTGAGACGGAACAGGAGGTCCTCCCGGAATCGGCCGCGGGCCACCTCCCGCTTCAGGTCGGCGTTTGTGGCCGACAGCACCCGCACGTCGACGTTCTTGGTGCGCGAGGAGCCGACCCGCTGCATCTCTCCACTCTCCAGGACCCGGAGGAGGTTGGCCTGCTGGCTCACGGGGATGCTGGAGACCTCGTCCAACAGCAGAGTGCCCCCGTCGGCCAGTTCGAAGCTGCCGATGCGGTCCGTTCGGGCATCGGTGAATGCGCCCTTGACGTGGCCGAACATCTCGCTGACGAAGACGCCTTCGGAAAGGCCTCCCAGATTGACGGCGACAAGCGACTTGGAGGAGCGTGCGGAGACCGAGTGCAGGGTCCGGGCCACCACTTCCTTGCCGGTGCCGTGCTCGCCGGTGATCAGGACGTGGGCGTCGGAAGGACCCACCCGGGCGATGAGGTCCAGGACCGGTTGCATGACCGGCGACTGGGTGATCAGGCGGGTATGCTGCCGGGAGCGGAGGACCCGATTCTCCTCCTCGAGGCGCCGGCCCTGCCGCAATGCCCGCCGGAGCTCGATTTGGTTCTTGAGGACGGTGAGGAGGCGTTCGTTCTCCCAGGGTTTCTGAATGATGTCCCGGGCGCCGCGCCGCATGGCCTCCACGGCCAGGTCGATTGTGCCCCACGCGGTCATGACCACCACCCGCAGCGAGCCATCCAAGGCTTGCAGTTGGATCAGCAGATCCAGCCCCTCCCGGCCCGAAGTCGTGTCCCGGACATAGTTCATGTCCATCAGAACGACATCGAGGTCGAGACGCCGCGCGCACTCCAGGATCCGCTCGGGAGTGTCGGCGGTGGTGATCTCGTAGCCCTCGCTCTTCAGCAGGAGGCAGAGGGAATGGAGCACGTCGGCCTGATCGTCGGCAATCAGGACACGGGGTCTCTTGGAACGGGTCTTTGTCATCTGTTTCGTTGGTCAAGGCGGCAGGCAGTCATTCATGGCGTAGCGCCTGCATCGGTTCCAGCCTGGTAATTCTATAGGCGGGAACCCAGCAAGCGAGCACGGATGCGACCAGAACAACCAGCGTAGCGACCAGATACGTCACCGGGTCGCCCAAGTCAAACCCGGGAAGAAAATTACCCATCAGTTGACCCAAGCCCAATGTCAAACCAATGCCGATGGAGAGGCCGATGGCCACTATTACCAGAGTTTGTCTGAGGATCAGCCAAACCGTGTGATCTCGCCTTGCCCCCAGGGCCAGCCGAACCGCGATCTCGTGGATCCGTCGAATGACCGAGCGGGAAAGGACTCCGTACAGGCCAACCGAGGCCAGGGTGAGGGCCAAAGCGCCGAAGGCGCCCAACAAGAAGTTCAAGAACAGCCACGAGGCGACGCTTTCGGCAATCGTCGCCGACAAGGAAGTCGGGCCGAAGGTCGGCAGATCGTCGTCCAACTCCTGCACTGCCCGGCGCATCGTCGCAACCGTGGCGGAAGTCGGTTGTTGCGGAGATCGGGCCATGAGAGTGAAAGTCCCCTGATACCGCTGTAGCAACGAAGAGTACACATGTGGATTTTGGGTGCCGCCGAGCTGGCGATGCCGGATCTCTCGAACGACTCCAACCACCTCCCAGCTTTCTGATCCGGAATAGATCCGTTTTCCAATTGGATCGGCATCGGGCCAGAATCGTTCGGCCACCGGCCGACTGATGATGGCGATTTGCCGGGAGTCTTGATCGTCTGTCCAGCGAAAGTCGCGGCCACGCACCATGGTAATGCGGACCGTTTCGAAGTATCCGGGGCCGACGGAATTGATTTCGACCTGAATCCGTTCTTCATTGTTCTTGCGGATGGAAGTCCCGGAATAGCTGATGCCGGCAGGAGTGAATCGCCCCAAAGTCGCGGATTCCAACCCCGGCGCCGTCTCGATCCGTCGCAGGAGTTGTCGCAGGAACAGGGCTCCTCGTGTCTCGTCGTACCCTTGGGTGGCAACGTCAACGGAAAGTGTGTCCACATTCTCTGGCTCGAACCCTAGGTCCAGAGCGAGTCGATGGCCGAGCGTATGGATGGAGAGTCCGGCCGCAAACAACAACGTAAAGGACAAGGCCACCTGAAGGATGACCAGAAGGTTCCGCCAGCGAACCGACCGGCCGCGACCGGCCGCCCCTGTGGCCTTGAGTTCCGAGAACAGGTCGATTCGGCTGGATTGTGCCGCGGGAGCGAGGCCAAAGATCATGGCTGTCGAACAATGAGAGGAGCAGAGTGAACAACAGCGTGCGATTGTCCAGTGCCAGACCGAAGTTCAGAAGATCCAGCCGAATGAGATGGCTGGGCAGCGAGAGTACACTCGTCATTGCCATAAAACAGGGTGCCACCAGAACAGCGGCGGTGCCTCCGGCCAGAACGAGCACGGTGGTCTCGGTGAGGAGGTAGCGCACCAAGCTTCCCCGGTTGGCGCCCGCGGCCAATCGAATGACCATTTCATTCCTTCTTCCCATGACACGGGAAAGGAGGAGATTGGCGACGTTAGTGCAAGCGATGAAGAGCACGGAACCCATGATCGCAACCAGGATGATCCCCGAGATCCGGATTTGGGACCGCGTGTCTTCGCCCCTCGTTCCCCAGTGTCCTTGGGCCAAGCGCAAGACTCGATCCTTCCACCCGGGATCTTCAAGTTCCAGTTGGGAGACAATGGCAGCCAGACTGGATTGAGCACTTTCCAAATTGAGATCGGGTCTGAGACGTCCGATCATTCTCAACCAACTGTAGTTGGCATCGTCGAGACGATTCGGCGGCAGCACTTGGGGCTGCATCATCATAGGCACCCACACGTCTGGTTCCCCTGAGATTCCTTTGAAATCCGCGGGCATGACTCCCACCAGAGTGAGGGGATGACCGTTTACTCTTACAGTTTTTCCAACAGTATCTCGACTCCCGTGAAACCGATCTCGCCAGAGCCGATCGCTGATCATGGCCACCGGATGCCGCCCGGGAGCTTGTCCCTCCTCCGGTAGAAAGCCCCGACCGATGCCGGGTTCTATCCCCAAGACCTCCGTGTAGTTGGCCGAAACCATTCCCCCCCACAGCCTCTCCGTGAATCCATCGGCAGTCAGGTGCACCGTGAACCCGCTGTAGGCGATCAGCCCAGAGAAGCCCTGGTTGGATTCCTGGATCGTGAGATATTCAGGGTACGAAAAACTTAAGTTGTTGCTATTTGGCTGTCCTCGGGTGAATGAACCGAGGCTCACGATCTGATGGGGATTCGGAACCGGCAGCGGACGAAAAAAGGCCGTGTCGACCAGCGTGAATACCGCCGTATTCACTCCGATTCCCAGAGCAAGCGTCACGATGACGACGACTGTGAACCCAGGGTTCCTGGCCAAGTTCCGACACGAGAGCCGGAGGTCCCGAACGGTGTCCTCCAGACGTAGAAGCAGGCTGCGCGACTGTTTGTTCAGCATCGTATCGTCATCTTTAGAAGAGACTGGGCCGGAAATCCCATCCATACATCAGCAACCTCCCTTCTGATCAGTAGCATCCACGGTTCTACGCCGCCTCATTCTCGTCGACGATCTGCCCGTCGAAAAGGTGCACCGTCCGCTCGGCATGTTCGGCATAGCGGGGATCGTGAGTGACGATGCAGATGGTCGACCCTTCCTGGTGCAGCTCTCCCAGGAGCTCCATGACGGCTCCACCGTTCCTGGAGTCCAGATTCCCGGTAGGCTCGTCCGCCAATAGGATCGCCGGTCTGCCCACCAACGCCCGCGCCACGTTGTTGACCGCCCGAGAGCTGAGCGGGGTAGTGGTTCATCCGGTGGGACATGCCGACCCGCTCCAGGGACTCCTCCACGCGCTGGCGCCTCTCGGCCCGTTTCAGGTTGCGGTAGGTCAGAGGCAGCTCCACGTTTTCGAAGACCTGGAGATCGCCGATGAGGTTGAAGTTCTGGAAGATGAATCCTATCTCCCGGTTTCGCAGGTGGGTCCTCTGAGCGAAAGAGAGGCCCGCAACCGAGTGTCCGTGGAGGTAGTATTTCCCGGCCGTGGGAGCGTCCAGCAATCCCATGATGGAGAGCAGTGTGGATTTGCCGCAGCCCGAAGGGCCAGCAATGGAGACGTAATCACCCTGCCTCACGCCCAGGTGAACCCCGGACAAGGCATGGGTCTTCACCTCCTCCGTCAGGAAGATCTTGGTGATCCCGTTCATCTGAATCAGCCATTCGCCGTTTCCATCCATCGATTCGTCTCCTTGGTCTAGTGCCTATTGTCTACTCCAGTCGGATCCGGTCATGATCCTTCCATTGCGCCATGTCGGAGAGTACGACTTGATCTCCCAAATTCAGCCCCTCCAGAACTTGAATCTCGCCGACCGAGCTGGCTCCCAGGTCGACGCGGACCCGCTGGGCATGAGTTCCGTCCGGCTCGATCCGGAAGAGCCTGACCGAGCCGTCCTCCTGGCTGAACCCGGGCCGCGGCATGTAGAGCACGTCCTCCAGATGTTCCAACTCCACGGTTCCGTCCACGCTCAGGTCCGGGCGGGCCCCCCGGGGCAGTTTTCCCTCCAGCGCCACGTCCACGGTCACCAGCCCCGGCCTTCACCGCCGGGTCGATCCGAGAAAGCCGTCCCGGAACGACGCCGTTGCGGGTGTCGATCTCCGCCTTCTGGCCCACCTCCAGATCCCGTGCCTGGGTCGCCACCACCTCGATCTCCGCCTTGAGCCGGCTGGGTTCGGCGATGCGGACCAGGTTCGTGCCCGGAGTGACCTGCTGACCCACTTCCACCTCCACCTGTTGCAGCACGCCGGAGATCCCGGGCCGCACCCGCAAAGACTCCAGTTGGCTCCTCCGCAGGGAGTGGAGCAGACGCCGCTGCTCGACTTCTGCCTCTTTGGCCTCCAGTTGGGCCTCCAGAGATTTGGAGAAGATGTCCGTTCTTTTCTTTTCCAGCAGACGTTGAGTCTCAAGGGTCTCGGCTTTGCTTCGGCTGATCTTCGTATCCATCTCCGAAACCAGCCCCTCACGAAGCAGAGCGGCGTCCGCCTCCGCCTTCAGAGTCGCCTCCAAGTATTCTGACTCGACCCGGGCCGCGTCGGCTTGGCGTTTCATCTTCTCGCTTTCGAGCTGGGTCCGGAGATGGCCCAGCTCCGCTTCGGCGCGTTTCAACTGGCTCTCCGCGTCCAGAGCCTGCTGCTCCAACTCGGGACTGCTCAGTTCTAGGAGAACCGTCTCGGGAATGACCCGTTCGCCCGGTTGGATCAGGACTCGCTCGACCCGGCCCTGGGTGGCGGCGGGAATCCAGCGGATGACCTTGGGGATCAACTTGCCCAGGCCGCGAACACGCCGGGTGAGGTCGCCGCGCTTGACTTCTCCCATCCAGAGAGTGGACCGGTCGACCCGGGGAGCGGCCGGTTCCAGGCGGGAAAGCCCCGCGCTGATGGCGGCGATGGAGATGATCACCGACAGCAGGTAGAGAGTGTGTCTGATTTTGCGTCGGCGGGCTGCGAAGGGTCTTGGGATGTCCATGCCAAGCATTCAAGCAATCAGCGTGCCAAGGTGAGGGCAAAAGTCAAATCCATGGGATTCAATGACTTATACGAAACCGGACATTCGAGTCCGGAACCTCGAGTGGCCGGTTCCGGGATCAGGTGTCCGGAATCGGACACCTGGATCATGAAGGGAAAAAGGGACATCGAGTACGTATACAAAATGCAGATCAGTACGGTCCGGATGTCTCAAGACCGGCGGGAGATCGTGCTGTTCGACCACCGGGGAGCCTCCCATCTAATCACGGCGGGCCACCACGATGTCGTTGCTGTCGACGATGGTGTACATGGCCTTCTCCAGATCGGTCACGGACTGCTGATAGTCCACCCACGCCCTCAGTTCCTGTACCTGCGACTGGCTCAGGTCCCTCTGATACCGGAGGACTTCGAAATTGGTGGACAGGCCGGCCTGGAAACGCTTGTTCTCGCCCTCCAGTTGCGCCTCCGAGAGATGCCGCGCAACGCGGGCCGCTTCCTCTGGGTGGCGATGCTCTCGTAGGCGTTGCGGACTTCCACGATGATCATCTGCTGCTGGTTCTTGAGCTGACTGGCCAGCCGGCGCTCCCGGATCAGGATTCTCGCCCGCTCGGCCTCGTTGGCCCGGTTCCTCAGTGGAATCTCCACGCTCACGCCCAGAGTGTAGTTGATGTAGTCGAACCCGAAAACCTGACCCCACGAGTTTCCGAAGCCGCCGAAGAATGGATTCGAAGGCTGAGGCACGTTCTGCAAACGGGTGTCGGGAACGCCGTCTCCGTCGGTATCCACGAACTCGCTCCCGAAGACCTCACCGGCCCGCCCCGTGTTGGTGAGGCTCGCCACCAGGTCCACGGTGGGCCTTCCGTCTCGCCGGTAATACTCTCGGTCCACTTCAACCTGTTCCCGGAGCAGCCGGTTCTGTTCCAGTTCGGGACGCCTCTCCATGGCCCTGGCGATGGCCTCGTCCAGGGTGATGGCCAGATCCTGGACTTGAGGAAGCTGAGTCGGGATCAGGGTCAAATCCCAGATGGCCGCCGTCGGAGCCGGCGCCAGATGACGCTTGAGTCCGTTCTGGGCGGTGATGATCTGAACCTCCGACTGGATCATCTCCTGCTCGCGTGTGGCCACCTCAACCCGGGCCTTCGGGACCGCCTGCGGTTCCATCATCCCGCCGGCACGCGGGTCTTCTTCCGGCAGTGGCTCTCGCTCGTCGGGTCGATGGCCTCCGAGGTCGAGGCCGTCACCAAGGAGCGAGTGCGACGCATCGGCCTCGGGCAGCTCGACGAGACCTTCGTCGTCGGCCACAACGCCCTGAACGGCAGCCGTCGCCTGACGCGCACCGAAAAGGCTTGGGGCCTGTGGTGGGTCACCGCCGGCACTACCCTCCTGCACGAGGTGGAGCGCGCCGGGGTCTCGATCCGCCGCTGGCATGGACGAAAGCCGCGATTCCGTTTGAACGCGAGCCCCCTCAACGGCGAGCAGCTGCCCAACGTATGGATCAGCGAGCGGAAGCTCGCTATTTGCTGCGTGATCGAAACCCGGGCTCGACCAGCGCCGCCCGCCCCCTTCATCCGCTTGGCGGGCCAGGACTTGAACCGCGCCCGCCTGAATCGTTCCGCTCCGGCCTGCAGGTTCGGGTTCCGCCAGAAGGACGACTACGCCGAGGCGCGGGCAGGCTTCGCGGCCGCGGCCAATCTCTTCACTGTCACCCAGTGGCCGGCCCCCGCTTAAAGGAGGATTCGATGGCCATTCATCTTTATGAAGACAGCGCACTGACCCAGCAGATTTCCGAAGGCGATCAAACCAACCCGGATAACGACACCTACAACGGCACCGACGGGGAATCGAAGGACAAGGAGCTGTTCCTCGCCAACGAGCAGACCACCCTGGCCTCGGCCTTGGCCTCGGGCACGACGTCGGTGTCGCTCACCGTGACGCGCGGGTACGCCGACACGACCGCTGTCGCGCATGACTCCGGGGCGAGGGTCTACTCCGGATACGACTACACCGATCTGGCCATCGAGCCGATCGATTCGACGGGCGGCGACGAGAGCGACTGGTACACCCTGTCGCTGACCGAGGCGGGACTGGAGGCGGCCACGGCGGGCGCATCGCTCACCGTCGGCGACAAGGACCACGACGACACCACTTCCATCTGGCGGCGCTGTGCCGTGCCGGCTTCGACGGCAGTGCAGAACAAGACGGACCTCAAGCTCAAGATCACGGGCACCGAGAACCCGATTGAATAGGAAATCGATGGATGAGGACCATGCAAGGAGATTTGACGAGTGAGCACGAGCATCCAGCAGGATGCGGACGCGAGGGTGCGGGTCGTCGCACCGATGTTGAATCAGATGGATGTCCGTGCCCGGATCGTCGCGTCGATGTCCAACGAAGTGGATGTCGGCACGCGGGTCGTAGGCGCACTGGATCGTCGCTCCGACTGCGGGCAATGGATCACGCGGCCGGTGCAAGTCGAAGGCGACCTGGCCGCGCACATCCACCGGTCGGTCGGCAACGAGGCGCGGAAAGCCGTGACCCGGCAGATCATCTTCGCCGTGCTCATTCGGGAAAGCCACCCGATCGAGACTTGAAGGAGGTACGCCCATGTCTTTGGGACTGATCGTCAAATCGGGCCGCATCCTCACGGCCAAGCTCCTCTTGGGGGAGCCGGTCGAAGGGATCACCCACTGCGCCATCGGCGAGGGGGACGACACGTTTACCGATCCCCTCAATCCACCGGCGCCGAACATCGACCAGACGGCGCTCAAGAACGAGCGGGCCCGTAAGCGGTTTTACAAGCGCACCTTTCTTGCCGAAGACCCTGAAGGGGCACTGATCGTCAACGGCGTGCATTACCTGGAGACCGTCCAGGAGACGCGCATCCTGGGCGTCTACTTCCGCTTTGAGGAGAGCGAGGCCAACGGCATCACCATCCGCGAGTATGGCTTTTTCGGCGGCAACGTCGACTACCTCGACGGGCACGATTCGGACTACGCCGGCGAGGGCATCCATCACCCCGACACCAATCCGACTGGAGAAGTGCTCCACCCCGGCTACCTCTACGAAGTGAAGAACATCCCCGCCTTCAGCAAGATCTCCGACACGCGGGTGGAGTTGGTCGCGATTATCAAGATCTAGGAGGAAACTCGATGTCTATCTCGCGTGACACCTTTGACGAGACCAAGAACTACAAGCGGGTGCGCTACCACCAGGACCGCGACCTGCTCGACTCCGAGCTCAACGAGCAGCAGGACATCCTGCACCGCGAGCGCGCCAGGATCGCCGACCGGCTCTTCCGGGAGGGGTCGGTGATCGAGGGCCTCGCTGTCTCGGTCACCGGCAACGTCCTGGCCGTGTCCGACGGCGCCGTCTACATCGAGGGCTCCATCGAGCGGGTGCCCGGGGCGCTTCTCACCTACGATCCGGCCGCTGACGCGGGCGCCGACACCGTCTACGTCCAGCTGCTCAAGTACAACTACGGCGCCAACCACGACGCCGCGCTCATCAACCCGGCCACCGGCGAGCCCACGGCCGAGCGCGAGAAGTGGGTGTTGGCCCTGACCGAGCGCGACACCTCGGGGGATGCGCCGCCCAACAACGTGACCGCGCGCCGGGTGGTGCCCGTCTACCAGTTCGACCGGGCCACCGGCGAGGTGACCGCCGCCGTGCAGGAGAAGTCCCGCATGCATCTCGGGGACATGGCGGGCACTCTGCCGGGCGACCGCATCACGGTCGCCTCCATCACCGAGAACCAACTCGCCTTCGCGGCGAATCGCATCGACGCGGCGCGCCGATTCGTGGGTCCCGGCCGCGACGCCTCGGCCACCGTGCTCGAGGTGGACCGCGCGGCCAGCCGGGCGCTGTTCGGGGCGAGCCTGGTCCTGCTGCCCGGCGCCGAAACGGTGCTGGTCGAGCAGACGGAGTGGTCCGAGGACAAGAACGTCAACCCCTACGCGGTCTTCGAGGCGCCCGAGGCGACGGTGGAGACGACGCCCAATATCGGCCGCCGGGGACAGACCGGCATCGCCGTGACCGGCGCCAACTTCACGCCCGACGCCGAGGGGATCACCGTGCGCTGCGACGGTCGGACGGTCGCCGAGGGCATTGCCGCCGACGCGGTCGGACGGGCGAGCGCGTCCTTCCTCGTGCCCGCCGGGGCCCGAAGCGGCAGCCGCATCGTTGAGATGAGCGACGGCGAGCGCTCCGCGCAGGCGACCCTGCAGGTGCACGACCCACTGGTGATCACCCGCATCCAGCGCGTCGTGGTCGTGCGCCCGGCGCCGCCGCGGATCGTCCGCGTTCCCGTCGTGCGCACCGTCTGGCTCTGGCGCTGGCGCCGCCGACAGCGCGACCCCCTGGCCCAGACCTTCAGCTTCGACCGCAACCGCGTCGTCTCGGCCGTGGGCGTCGAGTTCACCCGCAAGGACGCCGCCATCCCGGTCACCGTTCAGATCCGCGGCGTCACCACCGGCCTGCCCAACGAGGTCGTGCTGGCCGAGAAGGTCCTCTCGCCCGACGAGATCGAACTCCGCGAGGAAACCCGCATCGCCTTCGACGATCCCGTCTACGCCGAGGCGAACACGAGCTACGCGGTCGTGCTCCTGACCAACAGCAACCAGTACCGCGTGCGCATCGCCACTCTGGGGCGCCTCGGACGCCGGGGCACCATCACGCGCCAGACCTACGCCCCGGGCGTGTTGCTGGAAAGCTCCAACGCCGAGACCTGGACGCCGCTCAACGCTGCCGACCTCACACTCAGAATCTACGGCTACGACTTCGAGACCGCGGGCGAGGTCCGCTTCAAGCCGGTCGAGAATGTCGAGTTCAGCGAGCTCAACCTCGACGAGTACTCGACCGTGCCCGAGGGCACGCGCATCGCCTGGGAGTACTCGACCGACGACGGGGCAACCTGGGACGCCATCGTGCCGGCGGAGGAGGAGAACCTGCCGAACCTCGCCACCAGCATCCTGGTCCGGGCCCGGCTCGCCGGCGGCGAAGCCAACGACACGCCAGCGCTGAACTTCAGGGACGTGAACCTGGTCGGCTATCTCAACCAAACCGCCGGCGCCTACGTCACCCGCGAGAACGAACTCACCGAGGGCGTGGCCTCGACCCGAGTCTACGCCCAAATGGACGTCGCGAGCGGCGCTTCGCTCGACTGGTACGCCTCCAACGACGGCGGCGAGACCTGGGAGTCGATGGCGCTCGAGGCGACGAGAAAGGTCGACGAGGAGTGGACCGAATACACTCTCGCCCTCACCTTCGCCGATCCGGCAGGGGACAAGGTCCGCTACAAGGCGCAGCTGACCGGCAACCGCCTCGTCTACCCGCGCATCCACACGCTGGGCGCAACGCTCAGCTGACGATGGAGTTCCGATGATCACCCGGCGCCAGGGCGGCCTGACCGAGCTCATCCCCTCGCCTCAGGAGAAGCGCGAAGCCGTGCTGCGCGATCACGCCCTCGACCTGCTCGCCAACCTGAGCGCGCGTCTTGCGCGGGTCGAGGCCCGCCTCGGCCTGTCAGTCGAGGAGGCGGAGGCGTTCCGGGCGGTCATGGCGCGCATCCGCCGCGAGGAGGTGGAGGCCCGGCGCATCCACGCCGAGCGGCTCGCGGTGGGCATCGGCGATCCCTGAACCGCTCCCTGCGGGTTCGTGCCCGGCGGCAAGTCCCCGTTTTTCCGCGACTTGCCGCTGGAACCACATAAATCATTCAGAAACAACCGGTTAGGTGTTCTTTCGGACTTGATTTCCTTCGGAAACGAAGCGTTCATGTGTCTGAACACAACGCCCCGATCCCCTTGCCGGACAAGGGGTTGCGGGCCGGAAGCAAGGAGAATCGATGGACCTGCGCGAACTGCACTCCGGGGTCGAGATCGAGACGGTCCGGCGAACACGCAAACGCGTGGCCGAGGCCGTCCAGTCGGTGGTGGGCGGCAACGTCACTCATCCGGGGCGGCCGGGGATTCTTCGATCCCTGGGAGGTCGCCGACGAGCAGGGGCGCACCTGGAAGGTCGTATCCGATGCCTCGCTCAGCCACGTCCCGAGCCATCTCCGGGCCGAGGTCGTCACCCCGGTCCTGGCCTACCCCGACATCCCGACCCTCCAGGAGGTCATCCGGGCGGTCCGCAAATGCGGCGCCAAGGTCGACCGGCATTGCGGCATCCACGTCCACGTGGACGCGAGCCGCTTCGACGGGCGCACCCTCGGGAACCTCGCCAAGATCGTCTACAAGCAGGAGCCGCTCATCTTGGCCGCGCTCGGCGTCACCGAGAACCGGCAGCGGAGCTACACGCGGCCGGTGCGCGATGACCTGATCCGGGACATCGAGCGCCACCGTCCGCGCACGACGGACGAGATCAACCCCATCTGGTACGGCTATCACAACCGCCACCCGCAGCACTTCGACGGCACCCGCTACCACGGGGTGAACCTGCACAACGTCTGGTACCGGGGCACGGTCGAGTTCCGCTGGTTCGAGGCCACGCTCCACGCCGGCAAGGTCAAGGCCTACATCCAGCTGGTGCTGGCCGTGGCGACCAAGGCGCTCAACGGACGCGCCGCCTCCAGCTGCAAGCGCCACTTGGATCCCCGAAGCGCCCGCTACGACTTCCGGGTCTTCTTGCTCCATCTCGACATGATCGGGGATGAGTTCAAAACGGCGCGCAAGCACCTGCTGGCGGCACTGCCGGGAGACTCGGCGTTCCGGCTCGGGAGGCCTGCGCACGAGGCGCCACCCGCCATCGAGGCGGAACCCATCAGCACGGAGGCCGGGCCGCAAATCCGTCCTCCGGATTTTGGGCACGAGGAAACCGGACGGACGGAAGGAGAAACTACGCGATGAGAGTGCGGATCAAGAACACCGACCTGGACGGCAAGCCGCTCCAGAGCGAAGGGGACATCTTCACCGGTAAGACGGCCCTTGAGGTCGTCCTGGCCATGCGGGGCGCGACGCTCTTCTCGGACGAAGTGACACTCGAGGACTACGTCGACATGCTCCTGCGCAACGCCAAGATGCTCTCCGGCATCGACCTCGTCGTCAAAGGCGAACCGCCCGAGGAGAAGTCCGATGCCCTCCTCGCCACCCTGATTGACCACGGTTTGGCGGAAGTCATCGAGGAAAAGCCGGCGGCGCCCATATCGATCCCCGCCGCCGTCTGGCAAGGCCTCGAGGCAGTGAGACGGTCCGGACTCACCAACATGTTCGACCGGCCCGCGGTCATCCAGATCGCCGAGAGGCTCGACTTCCCGGAGACGGCGCGATGGATCGAGGGCCACCACGGTCCGTATTCCGAAGGGCTGTTCAAGGGATTCGCGGTCGACCCCGAGGAAGGGAAACTCTGATGTGTGGACAAGCCGGTATCATCCTGGGTCAGAAACGTCGCCGGGCCGAGCTTCGGGGGAGATGGCGGCAAGACTGGTGGCCGTGGTCATCCCCCAGTTGCAGTTTGAGCAACCAACCGACAACAAAGGCCTTCTGGTTGTCGGCAACTACGGCACGGGTAAGTCCCATCTCATGTCCGTAATCTCCGGACTTGCGGAGAGTGCTGACCTTGCAGCCAGTCTGAACAATGACGACGTGGCAGATGCTGCAGGAAAAATCGGCGGCCGGTTCAAAGTGGTCCGTACCGAGATCGGAGCCACCACCATGTCCCTTTGGGACATCCTCGTGGCTGAGCTGGAGGAGCATCTTGAGGTGATGGGTGTGAGCTACAGCTTCCCCGCGGCCGACCAGGTATCCAACAACAAACGACCCTTTGAAGAAATGATGGCCGCCTTCCACCGGGAATTCCCGGATCACGGCCTGCTGCTCGTTGTGGACGAGCTGCTCGATTATCTGCGCAGCCGTATGGACCAACAACTCATCCTGGACTTGAACTTCCTCCGCGAGATCGGGGAGGTCTGCAAGGACCTTCGATTCCGCTTCGTAGCCGGTGTTCAGGAAGCCATATTCGATCATCGCCGATTTCAATTTGTGGCCGAAAGCATCCGACGGGTGAAGGATCGGTTTGAGCAAGTGCTTATCGCCCGCCAAGACGTCAAATTCGTGGTGGCTGAGCGGTTGCTCAAGAAGACTGGCGAACAACAAGCCAAGATACGCGAGTACCTGACACCCTTCAGCAAGTTCTATGGCCAAATGAACGAGCGCATGGACGAGTTCGTCCGTCTCTTCCCGGTGCATCCCGAGTACATCGACACCTTTGAGCGGGTGACGGCCGTAGAGAAGCGGGAGGTGTTGAGGACGCTCTCTCTGGCCATGAAGAACATGCTTAGGGTCGGCGCGGAATTAACTTTACATTTTGGACTAAGCAGCTTGCTGGGTTTCAGGGGTCGGCGGGTCGGCTTGAACGGTGGTTAGAATCGCCTCCGAGTGCGGTTGTGCACGGCTTTGGGGTCTGGGTGAGAAAGTGTAGTTCCATTTTCCGAGGAAGTTGCTTCTAGCGAAGGAAAGCTGCTCCAGTTGCTGGTCTGAAACCTTGATTCCTTTCTGGTAAACTCGCCGGTCGCGGTAGGCCTCCACGCGTAGCCCGGTCAGGGTGCGTGTTTTGCGGGCGAAGTCGACGAGGGTCTGAAAACTTTTGAGCGGCTCTCCGGCCCAGTTCTTGGTGATTTCGCTGAAGAGTCGGTGTTCGATGGGGTTCCACTTGCTGGCGCCCGGGGGATAGTGGGCCACGGTAATGGTGAGTCCATAGGGGTCGGCGAGCCTCTCCTGGAGAAGCTTCTTCCAGGCGCGAGGGGCGGCTCCGTTGCTTCCGCCACAGTCGGCGAGAACCAGCAGGCGTTGGGACCGGCGGTAGTGGTCTTGACCGTGCTGACGCCACCAGGTGAGGATGCTGTTGACGGCAAAGGCTGGCGTATCGGCGGACTGCCCCACCACCAGCACGCCAAAGTTGCGGCCCACATCGTAGATCCCATAGGGGCAGGCCAAGCCCACAGCCTGGGAACGAAAGTCATGGTCTTGGACCTGCGGGGCGTCGCGACACCAGATCTTACCGGGGTTCTTGAACAGACCGATGAGCTCTTTTTTCTTACTATCGACGCAGATGACCGGGTCGCCGCTCTGGGCGAACTGCTGGCGCAATCGTTTGATGATCGCGAACTGGGCGTCCCGATAAGGGGAGTTTCCCGCCGACAGGCATTTTCGGTTACTCTTTAACGAATAGCCCAGCTTTTTGAGCAAGCGACGCACAGCCGTGGCCGAGATCTTCAGCTGCAGACTTTCGGCCAGGCAGCGGGCGATCTTTTCGGCCGTTTGATGAGTCCATCTCCTGGCCGACATCGGGTCACCAGCGGTATCCGGCTCCAGCAGGCAACGGATCTGCTCGATTACCTGCGGCGTTTTTTTTCGATGCGTTTTCGACCCCCGCCCGCCTTGCGCACCCGGCCCCGCCTCACCGAACCGGTCAACAGTTGCCGACGCCCCTTGGCCACGGTCTGGGGGACCAGATCCAGAAGCTCGGCCATCTTCCGGTCACCTCCGTGGCCCAGTTTGGCCGCCTCCAGGCCGGCGTAGAGCCGTCTTTGCTTCTCATCCAGCAGACTGAAAAACAGGATGATGGCCGCCCTGAGTTCGTCCGGCAGAAACTCGCTCTCCAGGGTGGCACCCACCTGCCGGCGATCCTCGCCCTCTTGGCGCATCAACTCCTGACGCCTCCGCTCACCAGCCTCCTCGCTGAGGTAGACGAAGTTTCCCCCCAAGTGCGCCCAATCCTGCCTCGGCGCACCTGTCGCAGCAAGGCATGCTTGACCTCCACCTGCAGCACCGACTCCAACTCCGAGGCGGTGTAGCCCGCTTCGGATCGCTGCACCAACACGGCTGCCGTCTCCTGCAGATTCCCGAATCGGCTGAAGCGGGCCGAGCGCCAGCTCCACAAACCCCGACCATCGAAGTCAGCAATCTCCGCCAAGGTGTAGAACCGGCCCCGGTGTGAATAGCTGCTCAGATAGCCCAGTCGTGACAGACCACGGAACACCGTCATGGTGGCTGTGGTCTCAAGAGCTGCCTTGAGCTCCTCAATCGTGGCTATCCTATTGTCAGTTAACAGGTTGTGCAGTTTCGTATCGCGTTCTCGTGACCTTTTCATTTGGTATAGTTTCCCCTCTACGTATCACACAAGGGGTAATTATACCAACTATTCCCACTCCTTACAACCGTCGTAACTGCTTAACTTAACGAAGTTTAATGAGAAATGAGCGGGAAACATCGGGAAGCTACGGGTGGTATTGATGCCCTGAGTACTGTGATTTTGTTTTTGCGCCAGCCCTAAGCGTAAAACGGCTCGTCACAAACGGCCGTGTCAGGACGGTTCTCCCAGGCTCGCATGAGTGCGGTGGAAATGTTCCTGGGGCCGGACCATGTCGCTCCAGCCGGTAGCAATCGGAGCAGTAGAGGAGGTAACGAATCTGCTGAAGCCTTCGGTGCAGAGGGTCGCGTTAGGCGACTTGGCGAAGGTGCAGGCCGTAACGAGTAGTGAACGCTAAGCAGGCCTCGAAAAGGGCAATGCGGAAGCCGACCTGGCTGAATTACAGGGAAGGCCGCCGTCAGCGGGGAAGTCGAGCAACAGCACCCGTTGGTTCCGCCGGGGTAATGGCGACGGCACGCA
Organism: Acidobacteriota bacterium; assembly: GCA_965248635.1. Classification (GTDB taxonomy): domain Bacteria; phylum Acidobacteriota; class UBA6911; order RPQK01; family CBDAPI01; genus CBDAPI01. Next base: position 5,355,335 of record OZ252114.1, read on the forward strand.
CTTAAGAGGAAATCGCAAGCATACACGGGAAGCCCCTGTCGGCGAAGACGGCCGCACGGTCCTCAACCGGCAACCCGCGAGGGACAGGTCGGGCGGGCAGGGGTGGCGGACAGGCTCGTATTACTGAGGAAAGCGGCTAACCCCGCTGGAGGGAAGGGGCCTGAGTTCGAGGCAGACGTCTGCTGAAGCGACAGCGCGGAGATTGACCCGAATGGGGCTGAAAACTCCGGAAAAGATTGGGAAGCTGCAAAGGACGTTGTACGCCAAAGCGAAGGAGCAGCCCGAGCGCCGCTTTCATCAGCTGTACGACAAGGTGTGGAGAGAAGACTTTCTGGAGTTCGCTTACCGGAAATGCAAAGCCAATGGCGGAGCAGCGGGGGTGGACCGAGAGAGCTTCGAAGACATTGAGGCGCGCGGACGAGAGAAGTGGCTGGGCGAACTGGCGAGGGAGCTGAAAAGCAAAAGCTACCGGCCGGCGGCAGTGCGCCGGGTGTGGATTGACAAAACCAACGGAGGAAAGCGCCCGCTGGGAGTGCCGACGATCAAGGATCGGGTGGTGCAAACGGCGGCGATGCTAGTCATCGAGCCGATCTTCGAGGCAGATCTGCAGCCGGAACAACATGGCTACCGCCCCCGACGAAGCGCGCAGGATGCGGTTCAAGCGGTGCACGCTCTGATCAACACAGGCCACCGAGAGGTGGTGGATGCAGATTTGAGTGGCTACTTTGACAGTATCCCGCGGAAGGAGCTGATGCAATCGGTGGCGCGTCGTATCTGCGATCGGCAGATGTTAAAGCTGATCAAGATGTGGCTGAATACCCCGGTTGTGGAGGTCTCCAAGAAGGACAAGGACGAACCGAAAGGAGGAGGGAAAAGGGGAACCACACAAGGGTCTCCGATCTCACCCCTTTTAGCCAACCTGTACTTTCGTCGCTTCATAATGGGGTGGAGGAAACTGGGACCGAAGCAGTGTCAGGGCAGGATTGTGTCCTATGCGGACGACTTTGTGATCTGCTGTCAAGGCGAAGCAGGGAAGGCTCTGCGAGCAACGCGGGAGATACTGGGGCGTCTGGGCCTGAAACTGAACGAGACCAAGACCTGTGTGAGACGGCTGCCGGAAGAGAGCTTGGACTTTCTGGGCTACACACTGGGGATCTGTCATCGAGCGAGGAGCGGGGTTCCCTACATGGGGACTCGACCTTCGAAGAAGTCGATCGGCAAGATCTGTCGCGAAATCCACAGGGAGACGCGGCCCTGGAGTGGGCTCAGGTCAGCCGAGCAAGAGGTGGCCCGTCTGAACCGAATGTTGGTGGGATGGGCCAATTACTTCTGCTTGGGTGGGGTCAGCAAAGCCTATCGGGCGGTGGATGCCCACACCCGATGGAGGCTTCGTCAGTGGTTGCGACGAAAACACAAGAAGCAAGGCAGCAAGGGAACGCGGCAGTTCCCGGACCAGTTCCTGTACGAAAGGTTGGGGCTGGTACGACTGACCGAGCGGACTCGCGACCTTCCGTGGGCGAAAGCGTAAGACCTTGTCCGAGAGCCGGATGCGGGAAAACCGCACGTCCGGTTCGACGAGCGGGATGTGGAAACGGAGCATGGACGAGCTAGTGAGGCACCGACAGACGAAAGGGTCGGCAACGGATAGGCTCTTCCTAAACCACCGCGCCACATCTCGACTCTACTAAATTTGAAAACTGATGAGCAATCCGGGCTAATCAGTGATGGTGGTGTTCGGCCTCGGCTGCCCCTTTCACTTTCCGGGCAACGGTCCCCTCCGGGTGCTCGTACCAGCCCGGATCCTGGTAACTGGTCAGACCCTCCCTGACTTTGACCACGGTGAACATTCCGCCCATTTCAATGGGCCCGAAAGGACCTTCTCCCGTCATCATCGGAAGGGTGTTGGGCACTCCCTTCATGTGCCCGGCGTGGAGAGCGTGTTCAGCCATACCCGTAGAGCCCATAGCCATGTACCCGGGAACCAGGCTCTGGATCTTCTCTGAGACGCTCTCCTGATCGACCCCCAACATGTTGGGAATGTCATGACTCATCGCGTTCATGGCGTGATGAGTCTTGTGACAGTGAAACGCCCAGTCCCCGGGAGCATCGGCAACAAACTCCACCGCTCTGGTGCTGCCCGGGTGAACATTGACAGTGGTCTCCGGCCAGTAAGCCGTTGGGTCGAGTTGGCCTCCGTCCGTTTCCACGATCCAGAAACGGTGACCGTGAATGTGTATGGGGTGGCTGTCCATACTCAGGTTGGCTATGCGAAGTCGCACCCGATCATCCTTTTTGACAATCAGGTGCTCGGTCCCCGGAAAAGCCCGACTGTTGAAGGTGAACGTATTGAAATCCGTCATGATGCTGGGATTCGGCTTGGACGTCCCGGGATCGATGTGCCATTCCGCCAGGAAGATACAGAAGTCACGGTCGATCGGAGGGTCAGGGGGGGTCCTGGGATGGATGATGAGAAACCCCATCATCCCCATAGCCATCTGCACCATCTCGTCAGTGTGTGGGTGGTACATGTAGGTTCCATGCTGCTCGAGTGTGAACTCATAGGCGTACGTCTCGCCGGGCATGATCTGTTTCTGGGTCAAACCACCGACACCATCCATCCCGTTGGGAAGGAAGATTCCGTGCCAGTGGATCGAGGTGTGCTCGGGCAGTTCATTGCTCACCAGAATCCGAATGCGGTCCCCTTCGACAGCTTCAAGGGTCGGGCCTGGTGTGAGCCCGTTGTAGCCCCAGCAGTCCACCTCCATTCCGAGCGCGAACTCCCGCTTGACGGGCTGCGCCACGAGTTCAAACTCCTTGACTCCATCTTTCATGACCCAGGGCAGCGTGGCCCCGTTGGGTGTGACAACGGGTGTGTAAGCAGCGGTCGCTGCAGGGTCGACATCTTTCTCAGAGCGACCCAGGGCGCTACCCAGCCTGCTCAGAAGGGTGGCAGCGCCGCCCAGGGCGGCCGCCCCCTTGAGATAACCACGGCGGTCGATCTTCATTTTCAATTCTCCTCTTCAGAAGGATCCTCGGGTTTGGCACCCGCGCCGGACCCTCTGCTCGCCTCCGGCAGAGGTGGGATAGAGAGGCTTAACGTCCCTCCAACTGCACGTTCGAGCTGGGTTCGCGCCAGCCAGTAGTCTCTCCATGTCTCCACATAGGCGCGCTCCGTGGAGACCTCGCTCTGCTTGGCGATCAGGAGGTCATAGGTTCCTTTGAGCTTCATATTGTAGTGGCGTTGAGTCAGATCCAGGATTCGCACTCGCTGGGGAAGCAGTGTTTCTCGATAGTATCGAGCCAGCTCCCGCGAGGAAAGCAGCCAGTCTCGAGCTTCTCGGACATCGGCGCGCGCGTTGTTGGTCAGGGCTTCCAGTCGTCTCTCAGACTGTCGTACCTGGGACTCGAGTCTGGCTATCGAGGCGCGTCCCACATCGAAGATCGGCAACGCGATTTGTAGCGTCGGACCCGTCACGTGAATGTTCTCCGGCTCACGCCCATGGGCGCCACCAAACTCAATTCCCAGTGGAAAGAAGCGCGTCTTCTTCTTGAGTGAAAGGGCCTTGCGCAGGACGTTGACTCCGAGTCTCGAGGCGGCCAGGTCAAGCCTGCGCTCGAGAGCGAGGGTCTCCCATTCGGGCAGGGACAAATCTTCCTCCGGGATGGGGGGGAGTTGTTCCACGATCTCCCACTTGAGGAGGTCACCCCACAGCCCAAGCAGGCGATTCACCTGTTCCCGGTTGAGTCGAATCTGAATCTCCGCCTGGGCCAGACTGGCCCTGGTCTCCTGATAAAGTGCCTGCTGATTGGCCAGGTCGAGTTCGTTCAGGGTTCCCGCTTCAAACTGTTTCTGTGCCAGATCGGCGCCCGCTTCATTGATCTCCAGAATCAGCTTCAATCGGTTCGCCAGCTGTACCGAAGACTGCAGGGAGTAGAAGGCCCGTTTGACTTGAGCAATGAAGTCCAGCAGCTCAGTGGCCACGCTGAACTTGGTACGTTCCAGTTCGTTCACCGCAATCTTCTTGCGCGGAGACAGCAGGACAAAATCGAGCAGATCCTGGGTCAGGGAAAACTCCTGTTTGTCTACGTGCTCGGAAGAGTGGGCAAACAGAATCCCGAGCCCGAAGCTGGGATTGGAAACCAGACCGGCCTGCACCAGATCCGCCTGGGCGATGGAAATCTCCTCGAGTTCAGCCTGTAGTCCGCGATTGTTGAGAACACCGATCTGAATTGCCGTCTCGGTCGTCAGCGGCTCCTGGATAAGAGCCGCAACAGCTTCCCGTCTCCTCTCGAACTCGGCCGGGCCCTCAGCCCAGTCAACTGAGTGGCCGCTTCTCCCTCGCACAATGTCATTCACATCGGCCAGCGCCGGTCGAGGATTCACCTTGCCGCAACCCAGCATCAGCCAGACAACACAGCTGAGGAGAACGAGTCGTTTCATCGTCGAAAGCCCTCGGGAGTTGCTTCTTGGCCCTTCAGACACACCTCTCTCACGTGCACAGGTTAGAATAGTTCCAGCAGAGTAGTGAGTAATGGTACCCAAAAAAGCTGGCAGCTTGGTGATAAAAACGGTTGGGCACGTCTTGCGGTGGACCCTAGCAGCCCTTCTCTTCTCCGCTCCCATGGAAGCGCAGGTGCAGCTGGATCTCCCTCCGACTGAGGTCTTCGAACTGCTGCGAGATGAGTTGTCAGGCCAGCTTGCCAAGAATCACGTTGTTGAAATCACCCGGTTTCATCGTATCCAGGGTTCTCGCGGGTACTCCGAAGCCGCCCAGTACGTTTTGACCACACTCAGGGACTTCGGTTTCCAGGAGGATCGAGCCTGGATCGAAAGTTTTCCTGCAGACGGGAAAATAGTCTACCAGACATGGCAGTCACCCTCCGGGTGGGACATCGAGTCTGCCGAGTTGCGAATGATCCAGCCATCGGATGAGCTGCTGGTTCGGTATCCCGAAATCGGAATGAGTGTCATCACTTATTCCAACGCCGGCCAGGCGCGTGCTGAACTGGTTGACGTGGAGGCCGGCACCGCGGATTCCGACTACGACGGCATCGACGTCACAGGGAAGTTCGTTCTCGCTACAGGGGACGGAGGCGATGTCCACCGCCTGGCCGTCCTCAAGTATGGGGCGGCAGCGGTGGTCTGTTACCTGGATGATTCCCGGGCGCCCGAGCACCCCGACATGATTGGGTACACCGGCATGTGGCCGCGAACCGAAGAAATCCCGAAAGTCACATTCGGCTTCAACATCAGCAATCGGCAGGGACGTCACCTGAAGAGTCTTCTGGAGGAGGACAAGAAAGTCGTCCTGGATGGGAAGGTCGTGGGGAGAGGCCTGGAGCCCTGGCGAATGGAGGTCATTGTGGCCCTGATCCCGGGCGGCGAGAACGCCGACCAGGAACTGGTGTTCACGGCTCATCTGGATCATCCCAAGGAGTCGGCCAACGACAACGCCAGCGGCAGCGCAGCCCTGCTCGACATGGCCCGAGCTCTGGACAACCTCATCAGGCTCGGAAAGCTTCCTCGTCCCAAGCGAACGATTCGATTCCTGTGGGTTCCGCAGTTGTACGGGACCATGGCCTATCTGGATTCCCATTCAGAACTCAGGGGCCCACGGCTGGGCGGAAATGTCCTGGCCAACCTCAACCTGGACATGGTGGGAGAGAACCTGGATCTTCTCCACAGCCGAATGAATATCACCTGGACTCCACCGACGATCAGCAGCGCACTCACCGATCTGACGGCTGTCATTGCGGAGCGAGTTGACCGGCAGGAAATCACCAGCCCCGGTGAATCGAGCAGCAACTTCAATTACAGAATCACACCCTTCAGCCCGGGCAGTGATCACGTCATTTTCAACGACGGGGCTGTGGGCGTGCCTGCCATGATGCTGGGCCACTGGCCTGATTATACCCATCACACCACCGAGGACACTCCCGACAAGGTGGATCCGCTGGAACTCGAGAGAGCTGAACTGATCGCAACTTCTGTCTTCTGGACGCTGGCGACCGTGACCCAGGATCCGAGCCTCGATCTGGCCAACCTGGTTGCGGCCAACGCCCAGGCGCGACTGATTCAGGACACGCGGAAAGCTGTTTCCTGGATCCTGGCTTCGCCGATTGAGGTTCTGGAGATCACCTACCACGACGCCAAGAGAATCATCGACTTCGGCCTCGACCGAGAGACACTGGCTTTGCGAAGTGTCCTTGATTTCGCACCGTTTGAGCTGACCCGGCGCCTTGTGGACACGTGGACACAAAGCCTGGAGGGACAGGCTGAGCTCCAGAGACGCACTCTGCACGCGATTTTCTATCAGCGGGCCGGCCGACTCCCGATCCCCACGATTCTGAGTGAACCCGAGCGTCAGGCTTCTAAGGTGATCCCCCGCAGATTGACCCGGGGGCCGTTTGCCGAGGGAGTTCCGGAATTACTGCTGAGCGAAGAGGCTCGCGGCTGGTACTCGACTGCGGAGGCCTCCCGCCTGGATCTCTATCTGCTCGTCAATCTGATCGACGGAAAGCGTTCGATTCTGCAGATACGAAACCACCTTTCGGCGGCAACTCAACCTGTATCTTTGCGCTCGGTAGAGAGATTCATCCGGGACCTCGAGAAAGCGAAACTGGTGGAACTCCAGCAGGTAGAGTGAGTGTTTTGCAACCTGGGAGACACACTTGCATCTCCTCTTGAGATGATTCGCCCCATTGCCCGTATCTGCAGGCGGTCCCACTTCTTGCCGGGGTCAATCATTCTGCTATCGCTTTTCTGTAGCGGTTACGCTTCTGACCGGAAGAGGGCGGAAGTCACGATCTTTTTCACCGGCCTGGTCCGGGGCAACTACGGCCCCTGTGGCTGCAACACCGAGCCCTCCGGAGGCTTCGCCCGGCGATCAGCCTATGCTACGCAGTACGCGTCCGGGGACAACTCGGCAATCATTCATGTGGATGCGGGCGGAATCCTGATGCCGAGAGGCCCCAGAGCTGCCCATGTCAACCCCGAAATGCTGAATGCAGTTCGAGATCTTCCAGTCAGCGTGGTGAACCTGTCCCCTCCCGACCTTTTTCTCTGGGACGACGTGGCGGCCTCCGATCTTGGTGAGCGCTTCATTTCCACCAACCTCTCCCCTTTGGACCCGCAGCGTCGCAGCCCCGCCCGCTACCGGATCATTGAAGCCTTTGAGGGCGAGGAAGTGGTTCGAATTGGCTTCCTGGGAATCAGTGACCCCCGGAAGGTCCAACCCAACTCGGGCTTCCGGGGCGAGAACCCGGCGCAGGCTGTCCAGGAGGTCAAGGCCGAGGTGCTGAAGGAAGCTGACTTTCTGGTCGTCCTTGCCGACATTCCTCAGCGGTCCGAAGAGTCAACTCTGGACCAGTTGGCACGGGATCACCCGGAGATTGTTGCCGTGTTGACTACAGAGGATGTTTACCGGCTGCAGGAACCCAGGGTGGTGAACAACGCGGTGATTCTCTCCAGCGTGGAACGGGGGCGCTACCTGGGCCAGCTGAAGCTGGCGGTTGACGAAAGCGGCAAGGTTCAGGAGTTTGCACCCGACTTCATCGAGATGGGTGAGGAGCAGGCAGAGGACCCTCGCTTCCTCGAGATCCAGAAGTCGCTGTCACCGTATTTGGAATAGGTTCTGGGTTCTAGGTTTTGGATCCTAATCAGTCACCACACGCTTTAGATCCTTGGGTGCAAGCAGCCAGATCAGGCGCCCCCGTTGGGCCCGGATCCGTTCCCAGCAATCGACATCGAAATCGATTCGAGCCATAGCTGCCGTCGGAAAGCGGACGTTCGAACGGCCCGAGAGCAGACCTATGCAGGCTGAGCAGGTCGGCTCGTGACCAACCAGCACGACACTCTCCAGCTTCTGCGCCTGTGCCTGGACCAGTTCCAGAACCGTGGAGGCGCGGGCACCGTAAAGACGGGGCTCGATCTGCGGGCCGGCCGGCCACTCTCCGACCTGCGCCGCCAGTTCGGCCGTGGACCGGGCCCGGAGGGCGGAGGAGGTGATGACCAGATCCGGAATCTGACCGCTGTCGCGAATGAAGCGGCCCATCATCCGGGCGGCGTTGCGCCCCCGCGGTGCGATCGGTCTCTCGTGATCCGTGGGGTAGGCCGCATTCCAATCCGATTTGGCGTGACGGAAAATGAAGACGGTCTTGGCCATATTGGTGATCCCTGCAGCGTCTCGGTTCCGAGGGAAAAAGGAGAGCGGGGGCTCAGGGCGGAGAACGTTTAAATTCCCGGCCGCAGCCCTGAGCCCCCGCTCTCCTTTTTCCCTACAACCTTATCAAAGCCCGGACACGATTCCCGGGCGGGAAGTAGGTGAGATCAAACATGGTTCCCGCCAGCAAAATACCCCGGCCATGGGCGTGCAGGGAGTGGTCTTCTTCGTAACCAAGATACTTTTCATATTCGAAGCCCGGCCCCTGGTCTTCCACGGTGACGGCAGCGCTATCGCCGAGTTTCTCGATCTCGACCGTAACCTTCTTATCCCGATTCTCAGCGAGTTCCAATCGCCGCTCGATCTCCTGACTGAGGATTCCCTCCCCGAGGAGTCGGGTTTTCTCCTCATAGCCGATCCCGAGGTTGCCGTGCTCAATTGCATTCACAAACAGCTCCATGAGCCCCCCACACTTGTCGGCCGCACAGGCGGAGGCCAGACCCGCTGCCAGAGACTCGGCCTCGTCCACGGTGCGAAGAACAAAAGTAGCTTTTTCCAACAAGCGGAAAACTTTCTCGCTGCGGGCGATCTCCTTGGCCAGCGATTCTTTCATCCGCGAGTTGCGAAGAGCCGCTTCCACCAGGGCCTGTAATTCACTCAACTCGAAGGGCTTGGTCAAATAATGGTAGGCCCCGACCCCAACCCCCTTCTTCACTTCCGCCGGGTCAATTCGGGCCGACAGCATGATGACTTCGACATTCTCCAGTTCACGCTGCCTTCGGATCCATTTCAGGACCTCGATGCCTTCCACGTCAGGCATGATCCGATCGAGGATCACCAGCTTGATATTCTCCTCTTGCGACGCATAGCAATTCTCGGGCATGGCTTCCGGAAGCGCTTGTGATCACCTTGTGTCCGTCTGCTAAGAGCGCCTTTTGAATCGATAACCGCCCAAGTTCCTCATCGTCAACAACCAGAATTGTGTTCCTCAGAAGTGTGCTCCTTTCTCTAGTCTGGGCGCCTCTTCCCGGGGGCCGATTCCCACCTATTGTAGTCCCTGCGCCAAGTACCGGGGCGCCAGAAAACTGGTAGAGTATGCTCCCGGCTTGATTTCTCCAGGCAGGCCCGGGGCGAACCAGGAGTTGACAGGCCACATGGCACTCACGCGCAGAACCGCAGTACAGGTTTCCTTTGTTGTTCTCTCCCTCTTCTCGCAGCCCGCCTTTCTTTGTGCCCAGGCTGAGAGGATTGTGGACATCCACTCCCTGGATCCGGGCCGGGATGAACTGATCCGGGTTTACGGGAGCGTGGGCCAGGGGAACCTGGGCCTTCCGGTGGCCGGACCAGGAGATGTGGATGGGGACGGTTACGCAGATCTCGGAGTGGCCTTCATGCGCGCCAGTCCGTTGGGCCGCAGCGCCGCTGGGGAAGTCAACCTCGTCTTCGGTAGGGATCACATCGGCTGGTCCGTCGACACCTCCCGAAATCAGTCCTCCTTCCTGAGGATCGCCGGCGATGTGGAAAGAGAGGCCGCAGGCAACGAGATCTGGATCGACGACGTCACCGGCGACGGGATTGCCGACCTGCTGATGGGACGACAGAACTACTCTCCGGGGCCGGCCGGCCGGATCGGGGCCGGAGCCTTGACCGTGATCGTGGGAGGGCCCGAGGTCAGATTGTTCGCAACCAGCCTCGAGTTCCTCGACCTGCGCAATCCTCCCCAGGAGTTGACTCTGTTCACGATCATCGGTCGGGGTCTCGGTGACCGATTCGGGATGTGGATGCGCACCGGAGATGTGGATGGTGACGGAATCGCCGACATCCTGGTCGCCGCTGACCAGGAAGACGAGGATGGCGAGCCTGTCTCCTTCAACAGCGGGGCCGTCTATGTCATCCGCGGGGGAGATCACCTGCGGGCCTCCATGCAGGTCGAACTGGACGATGCCGTCCTGCAGGGTCACATCCGACGAATCACCCCCCCTCTGGGATCGGATGGATACCACATGGGCGCTACCTGCCTCATCGCCGATCTGGACGGGAACGGTCGAGGGGAAGTCCTGGCCGCCGCTGCACTGAATCGGGGGCGAGCGTCCATCCAGCCGGCGGGGGGGTCGACTTCGCGGGCCAGTGGTGGCTCTGTGAACGGGACCGTCTACATCGCCTGGGATGATAATTTTGCGCCCCAAGCCTGGGACGGCGCGGATCTCGACTTTTCCGACCTTCCCGGCACCCACTCGATCATCGACGGAGCTGTCCCGAATGTTATTTTCGGCGAAGAGCTGGTCGGTGGCCTCGATTTCGACGGCGACCAGGTGAATGATCTTTTCGTGGGTGACTTCGGAGCCGCTGGATTCATTGGGGTGGGCTACGTCCTCTACAACGCCCCCGCCTTGAAATCTCAGGAAGTCACGCTGGATGCCCTTCCGAAGGGTATGCGGCTAACCAGTATCCGAGGGACCGGTCCAGGAGCCATCAGTTCCGACACAGCCGCTGTGGGCGATTTCGATGGCGATGGCCTGGGCGATCTGGCAGTGGGATCCCCACATGCAGACCCCCAGGGTCGCAATTCGGCAGGAGCTGTACACGTCCTCTTCGGGCAGGAGGGGGGATGGCCCGAGTTCATCGACACCGCCCCCGGCCAGCTCCCCGGCCCTGACGTTATCCGGATCACGGAACTACACGGGGCCCGGGGCAGCGGTCCGGGAGACCGGGGGGATACGCTCTGCTACAGCGCCTCAGCCGGCGATCTTGACGGTGATGGGCTGACCGATTTCATCACCAACGAGATGACGGGAAACGGCATTGGGGAGCGGACGGAGGATGTTGGGAATCTCGTCGTCGTGAGCGGACAACTGATTTCTTCGGCTGCACCACCGATCCTTTTAGCCCAGTTCGGAAGTGGTAATGTGATCTCTGAGATTCTGATCAACAACCCGGCCGATACACTCGAGCAGTTCGCTATCGCTCGCTTTTACGATGATGCTGGCGACCCGATGCCTACGCCCGTCTCCATCAGCGGGGCCCTGGAAACCGGTATCGCCGGAGAGGGCATCCCGGTGGAGCGGGTCGATTTCGCGATTGCCCCCCTGGGTCGGGTGAGCATCATGACAAACGGGGGAGAACCTCTGGTCGGATCGGCCATCATCAACTCCAACGGAACTCTGGGCGGACTCGTCCGCTTTCAGATTCCAGGAATCGGTATCGCGGGAGTTCAGTCCAGCCCCCTGATGGGTGGTTTTATCGTTCCGGTCCGGAGCGAGAATGGCATCGACACTGGTGTCGCCTTCATGAATCCCTCTGAGCAAGAGGTGGATCTCGAGTTGAGTTTACTGGATTCATTTGGGGACCCGATGGGAGGTGACGAGAGCATGGTTTCAATACCTCCCCGGGGACACCTGGCCCGGTTCATCACCGAGCTTTTTGAAGGTGTGGAGGTTCCCTTTGTGGGATCCCTTCTGGCCCGGGTACTCAACGGCCGGATTGCCGCGGTAGCTGTCGAACTGGGATCTCAGCCCGGAGAATTCACCACCCTGGCGGTGACACCCCTGAAAGAAGGCAATTGATCCGGACTCCGAGTTCCGCATGGCGCCGAAGAGCCATCAGAACCCGAAGCGTCAGCGAGGGCCGAGTAGCAGCCGCGGCCTGACCCCCGCGGTTCGGATGCCAGCTTCCCACCTATTGACAAGGCGGAACGGAGGGCGGTCAGCTCTGGTAAAACACCAGCGTATTTCGCGGGATTCGGTGCTGGTCAATTTCGTCTCCACTCAATATCCGGCCATCCGGCAGACGGTAAAAAGTGGAAGGATAATTCCATTTACCTCCCGCGATCTGCCTCGCAAATCGGCCTCGTGTGATGCGGCCCCCGTAGACATACCCGACCAGGATTCGGGTGCCCAGCGGCAGGCTCTCCAGAACCGCTCGACTTTCGGCATCCGCCTGGATGTCTTCTCCAGTGCGCACCAGCCCGTTGGGCAGAAAGTAGATGGTGGTCACTTCTGCAAACACATCACCCACGATCCCGCGGGCATCACTGTGCGCTTGCTTGACGTCCACAAACCCTTCGAATTCCGCGTTGACGGCCGGCTGCCCGGTGTTCACCGTGGTACCGACCGGAATCTGATCCCAGTTCGTGATCTGGTCACCTCGCAGCTCTTGGCCGTTGGGGAAGTGGTAGAGAGTGGAGGGACTGTCGTATTTCTCACGCGCGATGGTCCAGGCCGACCAGCCACGGGCAATCACATTCGACTGGGCCGGCTGCCGGGCGGGCATGGCTGAGTACAGAAACTCCTGGAGTTCCGTGTCTGCCACCCGAAGGCGTCCCGCCTCGACCTCAGGGTCCTCGAGCGGCTTGTCCAAAACCCCCAGTCGCTGCCGTACGTCCCGCTTGGCGAAAATCATGGCGCAACGCTTGCGACCCCGGTGGTAATAGCGGTGAAAGCGGTTGGGCCGCCCATAAGCGACCATGGAATGGGTCAGAATTTCCCGGTCAGAAATGTCATAGAGAGACTTCAGTTGTCGCACAAGCTCGGCCACTGCGAGGTACTGAGCCTCCGTGATTTCGCGGTCATGATAGCCAACAATTTCAATTCCGATGGAATAATTGTCGATCACCTTATGGCCGTCCCAGTAACTGCGCCCTGCATGGGTAGCGATTTTTGAGCGGTCAATGATGCGATAAACGCTGCCGTTCTTGCCCACAAAATAGTGGGCCTCGCCCCGCCGACGGATTTTCTTGAGGGAACCTTCTTCCTCTCCTTCAGTCGTGTGCAGGACAATGTAGCGGGTCTGAGGTCGCGTGGGACGCTTGGTATTGAAGGGACTCAGGCGGTCCCGGATGTCAAGACCGGGCCGGTCCTCGGCTCCCGAGCTGAGCGCTATCAGTCCGGTCCAGGCTACAAAGGAAAGGATTGCCCTCCGGGAACTCTGCCGATGAAGAAGCGTTTTCCGCATACACTTGCCCCTGGGCATTGGGCACACAGTCTACAGGGGACAACTGTCACCCATACGACGTTCCTTGTTCCTCGTTCAGGAAAATACGTGCCGTGTTAATGGTTGAAGGTTGAAGTGAAACCAACCTTCCACTTTCAACTTTTAACTTTTAACTTTCAACAAACAGTGAATCGCCCTCGGACAAAGAGAGCTAGCCCCACTCGAAACCCGCCAGGCAGTACACCTCTTCAGGCCGGCCCGGAAAAGCGTTCGGCCCTCGAAACATCCGCACCAGACGGCGGACCGGGAAAAAGTCATGCCTTTGCAACAGAGTCCTGGCTCTCTTGTTCCCGGCAACCACATCGGCAATCACTTCCCTCTCGCCACAATGCGGCAGGAGCCTCTCCATCAATTCCCCGGCCAATTGAGCATTGGGAGCCACCTAGCTAGATCCCTTTCCCTTCAGGTGTCGCATCAAGTTTTTGACACGGGCATCCCTCCCGCTCGAGGTAGTGGATAGCTCTGCGAACCAGACTCGTGGCTACTCCCTGGCGACGGAACTCGGGGTCCACCACGACCATTCCCACCCACCCAAACCGTTTTTCATAGGGAATGGCCGTCGTGCTCCCGACCACAAGGCCGTCGATCTCCGTAACCCAGGCACGCGCCTCCGGGAGTTTCAACCAGGTCCGCCAGTCTTCTTCGGTCTGGTTCCAGCCGGCAAATCGAGTCAGCCGATCTCCGGCAGCCAGATCGGCCTCTTGCATCAATCTTGTCTGAAGCACCAAATACGCTCCGAGTCTCACAAGTTCTGTCATAATTTCCTTGCCGGGGCAATCCTCCAGGTGGGAGACTCCCGTGAAACGAACGACTACTTTAGTACTCACTGTGCTTAAGTACCTGGTTGCGAAGCGGGGAGGGTATGGCTGAAGAGAGAGACGATGCCCGACTGCCCGAAGGCCGGCTCTCGGAGCAAGATCGAAGCGCGCTGCTGGGCGTTGCCCAGCTGGTCCTGACTGAGTATCTGACAACCGGCCGGATCCCATCCCACAACACGGATTCGAGCGCGTTGCTCGAACACAGGGGCGCCTTTGTGAGCCTGCACCGGCGCGATTCCCGGGCCTTGCGCGGTTGTCTGGGAGAGTTTCTGTCCCGGCGCCCTCTGGTTGAATCGGTCACGGAGATGACCATTGCTGCCGCCACTCGAGATCCGCGCTTCCCTGCTGTCACTGTCGAGGAACTGCCCGACCTGCAGATCGAGATCAGTGCCCTGTCCCCGCTCTATCCGATCCCTCCTGAACAGGTTCAGGTCGGGGTGCACGGTCTCATGATTGTCCAAGGGGAAAAAAAGGGACTCCTGCTGCCGCATGTCCCTCTGGCCTATGGGTGGGAACGGGAGGAGTTCCTGGCGAACCTGTGCCTCAAAGCAGGCCTGGGAATGGACGATTGGCGATCAGGGAACGTCGAACTCCATGCCTTCGAAACGGAGGTCTGGGAGGAAGATTGAGGAGGTTGTGACGTCTCGGCCAGAGAGTCAGTGGCGCGCACGATAGTAAGCGCGTTTTGGGTTGAGCAAAGTGAACCATCTCGAATCTACTTCACTCGGTCGGAGTAATTCCCGTGCCGCCACTTCTTCGTGACACGTCCCTGCTCGTCCAGCTCAAATCGGATCACCTCGCCCAGTTCCTTGTCTGCCAGGACTCTTCGGAAAGTGTGATTCCCGTGCTTCTTGAGTTTGCTCAGTGAACTTAGAGGGTCTCCGTCGGGCAACCCCAGAACAGCCAGCTCTCCATCCCGGATGACCACCGCCTCTTCACCCCAGATGCTGCGGTAGATACCCACATACTTGTGCAGTGAAGGATCAGAGGATTTCCCTTTCCCGGGTGACTTCATCGCGGCCTTGAGAGCACTCCCCACGATCTGCTGTGCTCTGGAGGTGAACAGGTTGGGGCTGACCCCGGTTGCATTGATCATGACAATCGCCGCCACTTTTTGTTTGGGATCGAGGCTGAGGTGAGTCCTGTACCCGGGGCAGCCGCCGCCGTGCCCGACGAAAGTTCGGTTGCGCTCTCTCCAGACATCAAAACCCAGTCCGCGGTGACTCTTGGCATTCCAGTTTTCGTCCACCCAGTGGACTCGCTGCATTTCTCTCAGTGTTTGACCACTCAGTACTCGATTCTCTTTGCCCGAAAAGGCGCGGAATTGCCAGGAAGCAAATGTGGCCAAGTCCTCGACCGTTGAAGCGTATCCGGCAGCTGCGCTGACCCCCTTCGCCTGAAAGAACGGGAGTCGCTGTCGGGTTCCGTCCCGTTCCAGGGCTGCATACCCGGTCGCCAGTCGTCTTCCCCTTTCGGCCTCGGGCAACTGAGTGGTTGTATCCGTGAGCCCGATTGGCTTGAGCACGCTCACACGCATGTAATCTTCATAGGGTTGGCCGGAAAGCTGAGTGATGAGTTCCCCCGCCAGGGTCAGGCCCAGGTTCGAGTATTGATAGTAAGTTCTGGCCGGATAGAGCGTCTGCTGGTGAGTGATGCGGTCGATAATCTCCTGGCGCGTTGGGAACGGAAATCCGGGACCGCTCCAGTAGGAATGACCGGTCTCCCGGGGCAGGCCCGAGGAGTGACTCAGGATACCCCGGACCGTAATCGGGGGACCGTCCGGAAACGTGTTCTGGATATCCAGCCAGGGAATGTGATCGGCCACAGGATCGTCAAGCTCCAGACTTCCCTGATCGCGGAGTTGCATAACCCCGATGCTGGTAAAGAGCTTCGAAATGGAACAGATACTGTAGATCGTGGAGGGAGTGGCCGGCTTCCTGCTCTCCACATCTGCGTATCCAACGCCTCGGCTCCAGACCAGATCCTGGTCGTAAACCACTCCTACCGACAGTCCGGGCAGCTGCTGATAGGCCACCATGGCCTCGGCCCAGGTTTCAAAAAGAGCAATCGCCTCCACCACCCTCGGATCCTGACGCAGCTGTTCAACCGAGGGTCGCCCGTCCTCTGGGGAGCTCGTCTGTGCTCCCGGGAGGGGCGAAGCAATCAGGTTGAGCAATAGAAGAAAAACGCCGCCGGGGAGAGCTGCCCGTAACCTCATGGCTGCGCATGGTAGCGCTTCGATCTCCTTGACTCAAGCCGTTACGGAAGGATCCAACGCTCAGCCAGGGCAGTTTGACCGGGGAATCTTGTCCCCGAGTTCCGCCGGAAAAAGGACTAGCTCGACCTGCCCTCCCGATCGTCCAACTCCTTCTGTGTACTCGACCAGTTCATATTGACCCCGACACCAACCAGAACCGCGGGTCGGCCTTTCGAGATAGGCATAGTCCTGGGGCAGGACCGACAGCAGTTCTTCTTCGTTCAGGAAACTGAGGGGGTTGCCATAGCTGATCTCTACCACAATCACCGGCCGGTTCCGGACCAGGGTTTCACGGAGTCCCTTCAGAACAGGTTTTTCGTAGCCTTCGACATCCAACTTGATCAGGTGAACAACGGCTTCTCCGATGCCGGCGAGCCACTCGTCCCCCCGAACGATCTGAAGCTCCATGGAAGTGAAATTGTTGTGACTCTTAAACCCGTCTACAAACGATCCGGTGCCCGGATTCTCATCGGGGGGCTCGAAGAAAGGTAGTTTTTCGTTGACTTCCCCCAGCCCTACAGCGTGAACCACGATGTTTTCGAGCCCGTTGTTTCGATCATGCGTCGAAAGCGCCTGAGCATGGGTTCGTAGGGTTCGAAGGCATGGACCTTTTTAGAGTACTGAGCCCTGTACATTGAGTGTTGACCGGTGTTGGCGCCAATGTCCATGAAAATGCCGTCCTCGGGAGCCAGAATCTGCATCATGTCCCGCAGGAAGTACAGCATCGGCTTTTCATAGGCTCCCTCCATCAGAATGAAATCGTCGACCCAGCCCAGGGAATTCCCTTCATAGACCATCCCGTAGAAATCGATGGAGAAGTTGAGACCACGCGGCGCCAGCCTCGTCAGGTAGAGGAGCAGATAATCAAGGGTGCTTCCGGTGTTTCCTCGCAGACTCCGGCCTCCAATCTCGAGCGTATAATCGTAAGGTCGATCCAGCGGCGGAAAGAGATTGTCGCAGGGTTTTCGAACCAGGTAGAGTGCCGTCGCGTAAAGAACTTCCAGGATCAGAAGAGCCAGGAGCCCCTTTGTCGCAAACGAAAGTAGTCTTTTCATCCTCTCATCTCTTCAAGAGTGACGGCGCCAGAATCCCCGGGCTGGGAGAGAAGTCGGATTCGTCCCCACTTATAGACTATATCCCTGCCCTTCTCGAGTTAGCAGCGACAGCATCCTATTCTGCCGCTCCCGTTGGCGCACTTCTGTGACTTGATGCACACACAGACTGGCTGCGAAAGGGTGGACGTCGATCCGTGTCGACCATTGCAGATCCAGACTCCCTGACGCGAGCGGCTAGAATGAGGAGGGACTTTCGACCATCTCAACTCGTTGCAGGCCGCGCACTGAGTTGCACAGAAACACCTCATCCGCAGAAACGAGATCTTCCGGATGCAGGACCGTCTCCTGAAGGTAAAAGTCCCGGGAATTGAACAGGTGTTGCCGAAAGACACCGGGCAGGAGCCCACACGGCACTGGTGGCGTGTGATATTCCTTCCCTTTGCGGATGATCACATTACTGCGTGCTCCCTCCGTAACCTCTCCCCGCTGGTTCAAGAAAAACAGATCGAACAGGCCCCTCTCCACCGCACTCCGCAGCTCCCGGTCATAGAAATGCCGATTCGAGGTCTTGTGATAAAGAAAACGATTCCGTGAATCAATGCGCTCGAATGCGATAGCGACCCGCTCGATGTCTTGCGCCGCTGCGATTTCGTCCTGAGTGATTCGAACCCCCCCTCGTTCGTCCAGGGCCAATCGAACTCGAAACGCACGCCGGCCTTCACTCTGAACCTGCAGTTCCCTCTCATGCAATCGCAGGGAATCGCGAACCGCCTCGAGGTCAAAGGAAAAGCCGAAGTAAATCGCTGAGTCCCCGGCCCGCAGCAAGTGTTCCTCGAGCAGAAGCCAACCTGTGGTCGGCTCCCAGCGGATGGTTTCCAGCAGCTCGAGGCCGTGCAGAGAGCCCCCCAGAAAACGAGCCTTGTCAAGACACTCCTGGTATTCTCCGGCAATATCCGAGTCATAAGTAACACCGCTGCCGACTCCCATTTCCGCCTGGCCCTCACGCTTGTCCAACACCAGGGTTCGAATGGCGACACTAAAGACGGCTCGTCCCTCCGGAGCCAAGAACCCGACGCAGCCGGTGTAAACGCCTCGCGATTCTTTTTCCAGTTCGTGGATAATCTGCATGGTTCGAATCTTGGGCGCACCCGTGACCGAACCGCTGGGGAAAACATGTCGGATCAGCTCCGAGAAAGGGCAGCTAGAACTCATCCTGGCTTCGATAACCGAGGTTGCCTGGTACACAGTCTCGAATTCTTCGACGGCATAGTATTCCGGCACTCTCACTGTTCCCACCTCGGCAATCCTGCCGATGTCGTTGCGGAGAAGATCGACGATCATCACGTTCTCGGCGCGATCTTTGGCTGAGTCCAGCAGCGTGCGGCGGCGGCGATCATCTTCGTCCGGGGTTCGTCCGCGGGGGGCGGTTCCCTTCATCGGCCGGAAGGTGATCTCTTGCCCCTGCATGCGAAAGAAGAGCTCTGGAGAAAATGAGAGAATGGAGGTATCGGACAACTTCAGGAATGCGGAGTAAGGCACTCGCTGGCTGCCCCGAAGCTGACAGTAGAGATCGGCGGCGGGATGCGTCCACGGAAAACGCATCTTGAATGAGAAGTTGACCTGATAGGTGCTTCCATCCCGGATGTACTGCTTGATTCTCGCCAGCGCACTCCGGAATTCTTCTTCACAGATCGAGGGTGAGGGTTCGAGCTCGTGGATCGTCGACGCCTGGCACGACTCGCTCAGACGGTTGGCGATTTGAAGAGCGTGCTGCTCTCCGCTCTCAAAAGTTCTGCTTCTGTGGTTGTATATCCATGGTTCCTCGTAAATGCCGAACCACATCAGTGGCTTTGAGGAGGCAGGAATAGCGGAGAGACTCTGCTCGAACGCATACCCCAGCTCATAGGCCATGAAACCGGCGGCGTGCAACCCCTGGCCAACCGCATGCTCGACTTCCTGCAGGCATTTTTCAGCGTCATGCAGGGAATTGCACTCGATCGTGGAAAGAGGCTGGCAAAAGACATGACTGCGAAACTCAGATCGATCCGGCCGGGCGGTTTCGAGAAGAACGGAATCAGGCTGGTCTTCCAGCCAGGATAGAAACGTGGAGGTGAACAGTCTATCCCGACCGATGATGGGTTTCATATCTGTCAAAGTGCCTCTTGTCCTGCCACTTTCGTACGATATTCTTGCAGAGTTCGGAAAATGCTGTAAGCTCTGGGACGATTGGAACGAGGGAATGACTATGAGAATCGTGTTTCTAGACGAATCCACCATCACTCTCAATGACGACATCGACTTCTCGGTTTTCCAGGAGCTGGGAGCTTACGCAGGGTATCCCCACTCCACAGAGGAAGAGACCATCGAGCGGGCTGCTGGTGCTGAAGTCGTGGTCCCCAACAAGGTGCGAATCACCCCCCGGGTGATCGAGGCCGTGGATTCCCTGCAATTGATCGCCGAAATCGCGACGGGATACGACAATGTCGACCTGCCGGCAGCTAAGAACAAGGGCGTGACCGTGTGCAATGTCGCCGGCTATGCCGCGAACACAGTCCCTCAGCACACTTTTGCGCTGATCCTCAATCTGGCCACCAAAGCCCACCTCTATCATGCCGATGTCATGGCGGGAGAGTGGGCTCAAGCAAGCTCTTTCAACCTGTTGAATTACCAGGCCTTCGAGCTCAACGGCCTGACGATCGGCATCATCGGCCTGGGTACGATCGGGAGGGGAGTGGCACGGATTGCCGAGGGTTTCGGAATGAGGGTGCTGGCTCACGACATCGTTGGGATTCGAGGGGCAGACTACCCCAACACGGACCTGGAAACCATCTTCTGCGAGTCGGACTTCGTCACAGTGCACAGTCCTCTGACCGCTCAGACCCGCAACCTGATTGATGCCGATGCGTTGAGCAAGATGAAACCCACGGCGATGGTGATCAATACAGCGCGGGGAGGGATCGTCGACGAAGAAGCTCTGGCAGCAGCCTTGAACAGTGGCCGGATCGCGGGAGCAGGTTTCGACGTCCTCACCTCGGAACCTCCTGTAGAAGGCAATGTTCTGCTAACCGCCAAAAACGTAATCATGACACCCCACTGCGCCTGGTCGACCCGAGAGGCGCGGCAAAAGCTGGTGAACGAGACCGCTGAGAACATTCGGGCCTTTGTTGAGGGCAGACCTCGAAACGTAGTTGTTTAAAGGGTAGTCAAGGAGCTGATACAAGTAGTCGACAGCTAGGGAGTTATCCTGGGCGACGAAGGGTTGGAGAAAACGGTGGGCATTCTTCAAAGGCATCCACATCTACTGGAACTCATTTACTCCATGACAAGGCGTTTTCTGCTGCCCTTTCGCCCCTGGCTGAAACCCGGGGGCTGGGGGGAGTCCTTCTTGATCCGTGTCGAGAGAGTCAGTAAAGGGGTTGTGTTCGATTGCCGGATGTGTGGTCAGTGCGTGCTTCACGTCACGGGAATGACCTGCCCAATGACCTGTCCCAAGAACCTGCGCAACGGCCCCTGCGGAGGCGTGCGGACGGACGGCAACTGCGAAATCATTCCCGATATGCCCTGCGTGTGGGTGCAGGCCTGGGAGCGTTCCAAACAGATGCCCGGGTACGGCTCGGAGATTCTCAAGCTCCTGCCGCCCCTCGACCGCCAACTCGAGGGGACTTCTGCCTGGGTGAATGATTTCGCGGGCAGGGTTGATACTCCACCGGGATGGGAATCATGAGTCAGGGCGAGATGCGAGCCGGCTCACGACTCGAGCACGTGTTGAGGTCGGGCCGCTTTGCCGTCACTGCGGAGCTGAACCCCCCCGACACGGCGGATCCTCATGAAGTCTACGATCGGGCCCTTTTCCTGGCGTCTGTGTGTGATGCCATCAACGCGACCGATGCCTCCGGGGCACATGTGCACATGTCCAGCGTTGGGGTTTGTTCCCTTTTAACGCAAGCCGGATACGAACCTGTTCTGCAGATGTCCTGCCGTGACCGAAATCGGATCGCCCTCCAGGGTGATCTGCTGGGAGCTGCCGCGCTGGGTGTAAAGAACGTTCTCTGCCTGACCGGCGACGGCGTCCAAGTGGGTGACCAACCCGATGCCAAACCAGTCTTTGACCTGGACTCGATGACCCTGCTTCGGACGGCTCGGATCTTGCGAGACGAATCTCGCTTTCTGAGCGGTCGGAAACTGGAAACACCACCGTCTTTGTTCCTGGGAGCAGCCGCCAACCCCTTCGTTCAACCTTTCGACTTTCGCCCCCTCAGATTGAAAAAAAAAGTGGAGGCCGGCGCCGATTTTATTCAGACTCAGTTTTGCTTTGATGTCCCCCGATTTGAGACCTTTATGGCTGCGGCGAGAGATCTGGGACTTCCTGAGCGTGTCTTTATTCTGGTTGGCGTAGGCCCCCTGCGATCGGCCCGGGCCGCCGAGTGGGTCAGAAGCAATGTACCGGGGGTCGTGATTCCTGACGATATCATTCATCGTCTGAAATCGGTCCCCCCAGACCGGCAGGGCAAGGAGGGTAAGAAACTGTGTGTCGAGATCATTCAACAGGTGCGAGAAATCCCGGGCATCTCCGGTGTCCACGTGATGGCGTACCGGCAGGAGGAACTGGTAGCGGAGATCATTGAGGAGGCCGGACTTCTACCGCGTCGTTCTCTGTCATCCACGGGTGGCCCCTGACGAAACTCCCGGGGAAAGAGGGGCTTGCCCTTGTGGAGGCCACAACTGAAATTCATGTACTATTCACTTCGTGACCAGGGCGAGAGTAATCTATTGGAAGGAGGTCCCGGTACAGGTTCAGGCTGAGGACGACAACGGTCAGGTCTCAAAGCCTCTAGATCAGAGATTTCAGGAGGGCGTAGACCGGATCGCCATGTTTGACGGGAGCCTGGGAACTGAAGAGTATCTAAGTGGCTGGGCCTGGGGGGAATATATGGAAGCAGAGGGTACGGCAGCCGAGACGGCCGCCCGACTGGCGGATCGTTACAATCAAGGCTTCCCCGACGACTTCGTGATGCGAATTCGGGAGCTTCATCAGTCGGGACAGCGCAAGCCTCATCCCGGAGCCGTGGACCAGTGGATTTCTGAATGAAATGAGACCAAGAAGGAAGACCCTATGCTAGAAACAAAAGCCGAAAGTAAGCTTCGAGTGACCGAGGTCATTGAGAGGTACGGAAAGTGCCTCGAATTGATTTCGATGGACCCGCATTTCAAAGACATCACCGTGGGAATCTACCGCAAGGGTCAAGCCTTGACGGTTTGGACCTTCAGTCAAGAGCCAGGAGTCAGCGGGCGCATCCGACAGATCCGCGACCAGCTGGTGAATCTGGGTGGGCTGGTTGCTATCGAGAATACCCACGACCAAGCCCGATTCCCGTGTGCCACCTTACACGCAAGACCTCTCAGGTTTCTCCTGGCCCAGGCTGTAGAAAAAGACCCTGACTACACACATCCCAGCGGCCCTTTGTCAATCCAGGACACCAAAACCGATCTGACCCTGATCGTAGAAGTAAGGGAACAGGAAGGTCGATGGGTTTATCAGATCTCGGCAGAGGGTGATCCCGAGAAGATTCCACTGCGGCTGCCTGCCGTCCAGGCGGGCTTCCTCCGCTATGGCGAAATGGAAAAGGTCGAAAAGAACACCGTGGCCTTTTCCTGCGGAAGCCGCCACGATGAACTGCTGAGGCTGCTCCTCCCTTACTCCCGTAATATCAGTGCGGTGGAGACGATGTTGGAGGAGTCGGCCCTGCGAGGACAGTTGACCACGGGAACGGCGGGTTTCTCGCCACTGTGATCACCGATCCCGTTGAGCATCCAGCTGAAAACAGAACTGCAAGGAGTTACTGCAATGGCTTTTGTTGAAACCATGAAACCTCGAGACCGGGTCTTAAACGCTCTGGCCGGCAAACCGGTTGACCGGCCCCCCATATCCAATCCCACCAATGTGGCCACCGTGGAACTGATGGATCTGGTCGGCGCCCCGTTTCCGGAGGCCTGCCGAAATCCCGAACTAAACGCCAGATTGGCCGCGACGGGGTATACGGAGCTGGGCTTCGACAGCATCATGCCCGTCTTCACGATCATCCAGGAATCCTCGGCCCTGGGTTGTGAGATGCAATGGGAGGTCAAGGACAACTGGCCCACCGTGCGTATGTACAAGCCCATCTGGGAAGGGCCGGAAGACGTTCACATCCCCAAGGACTTCCTCACCCATCCAGATAACCAGTGCGTGCTCAAGTCTCTGTCTATTCTAAAAAAGGAATACGGAGACGAAGCGGCCATCATCGGCAAAGCAATGGGGCCCTGGACGCTTGCGTACCACGTTTTCGGGGTGGAGCAGTTCCTGCTCATGACTATCGATGATCCCGGCAGGACTATGCAGTGCCTGGATCGCTTGAAGGAGATCTCGGTTTTGTTTTCGATCGCACAGATTGAGGCAGGCGCTGACGCTCTCACCTTTCCGGATCACGCAACTGGAGATCTGGTCAGTGGCGAGTACTACCGAAAGTTCCTTTTGGAACTCCATCAGGAAATGGTAGAGCGCATCCCCTGTCCCCTGATCCTGCACATTTGCGGACAAACTCTTGACCGCTTGGATTTCATAGCGCAGACCGGCATGGCCTGTTTCCATTTCGATTCCAAGAATGACCCGAAAAAGGCCATGGAGATCGCGGGAGGCCGAATTCGCCTGGTGGGAAACCTCAATAATCCGGAACTGCTCTACGCCCGCGGGCCTGAAGAGGTGCGTGAGGCCGTCTACGAATGCATGGATGCCGGCGTTAATTTGATTGCTCCCGAATGTGCCATCCCACTGGCGACCAAACTCGAAAATCTGCTCGAGATTCCCCAAGCTGTCAAAGATTGGTGCAAAGAACACTCCAACTGACTTCCTGAACTTTCCTCCGTTATGCCCAGAATTGTCGATTCCGCCCAGGACTTTCTCATCATTGGAGAAAACATCCACGCGACTCGCGTCGTGCTGCTGAAAGGGATACGTGTGACCACCCTGGAGGATGGGACGGAAGCCGTCATCTTCCAGGGGGAGTCGGGTGAGCAACTGTCCATGCCCATCCCCGAGAGCTACAAGCAGACCCAGCCCTATCAACAAGGTCATGTCAAGCACTACATGATCGCGGTGAACAAGGGGCTCAGTGAAGATCCTGAGGAACAGGCACAGGGGAGGGCCTACGTACACTACGGTGTCAGACGACAGGTGAATTCGGGAGCCCGTTTCCTCGACTTGAATGTGGACGAAGTCTCCTACAAGATCGAGGTCCAGAAACAGGCCATGGAGTGGCTGGTCAGAACCGTGCAGGAAGTCTCTTCCCTTCCTCCCAGCGTGGACTCTTCGAACGCCGAGATTATCGCTGCCGGACTGGCCCAGTACGACGGGCGGGCGGGCCGGCCCATGCTGAATTCTCTCGCCCTGGAGCGTCCCGAAACCTTGGATCTGGTAGAGCAGCACAACGCAAGGATCATCGTAACCGCAGCGGGAGCCGAGGGAATGCCCGCGGACGCGGCCGAAAGAGTTGCCAACGTAAAACAGTTAATGGACCTGGTCGAGGCTCGGGGGATTCCCCTGGACGATGTTTACATAGACGGCCTGGTATTTCCGATCTCGGTAGCTGCCGATTTCGGCCGGCACTACCTGGATGCGGTGACCGAGCTGCGAGAGCTTTACGGACCCGAAGTTCACATAACCGGCGGTCTGAGCAATGTCTCCTTCGGACTGCCCCAGCGAAAGCTGGTTAATCTCGCCTTCATTCATTTAGGGTTGGAGGCGGGAATCGACAGCGGCATCGTCGATCCGGTTCAGTGCAATATCCAGGCGATCCTGGACTTGGACATCGAGTCGGAACCCATCCGTCTGGCGCGCGAAGTTCTGCTGGGTGAAGATGAATTCTGTGTCAACTACCTACAGGCCTGGAGAGCTGGACGGTTAGAAATGTGAAGGATCGGGACAGCAACCAGCGGGAGAGGCAACCCGCCGAGGATTTTCGCAGGCCGGTTGCCAGGCGAAGGAGCAGAGAATGCCGATCGTGAATGAGGGTTTGAAGAAAGAGCTGGTTCATGTGACTCGCCCCAACGAGTTGCAGCGGATCAGCAAGACCTTTGAGCGGGCCGACCCGCTGATGCAGCACATCAGCTATGCTCTGATTGTGGGTGACCAGCACGAAGTGGACCGGTTGACCCAACAGGCTCTGGAGGAAGGTTATTCAGCCAATACGGTACTGGATGACGGGCTCATTGCGGGAATGGCCGTGGTGGGGGTCAAGTTCCGCGACAACATTATTTTTGTCCCCGAAGTTCTCATCTCGGCGCGGGCCATGAAAGCCGGAATGGCGCACCTGGAGCCGATCCTCTCAGCCTCTGATGTGCCGCCTCTCGGAACCGTCATTATGGGGACGGTCAAAGGCGATCTTCACGATATTGGCAAAAACCTGTGCATTATGATGCTGCGCGGTTCGGGGTTCGTTGTAGAAGATCTGGGAGTCGATACGAAGCCCGATGAGTTCATCGACGCGGTGCTGGAACATGGTGCCCAGTTGGTTGGAATGTCGGCCTTGCTGACCACGACCATGCCCAATATGGGAAAAGCGATTCAGGCCTTCGAGGAAGCCGGGCTTCAGGGGACGATCAAGACGATGGTGGGAGGCGCGCCCGTCACCCTGGAGTTCGCCGACGATATGGGCGCTGACGCTTACGGGAAAGATGCCATTGAATGTGTTGAGAAAGCGAAAGAGTTGTTAGGTATTCAAGATGAAGCAGATGAGGCCGACGGGTCTCGAGAACAGGCGACTACTGCTTCTGCACCCGAAGAGTAGCCTCAGTCAGTGCGAGTGCCCGGGAGGCCGCATACCAGCGAAAACACTCGAACCCGGGCCAAAAGACCCAGGAAAACGTCAGTTGACGAGATCGTCCCGAGAGAATAGCCTGAATATTTAAAGCGTTTTTAAAATATTGAAGATCTGACGAACAGTGGAGTTCCCGGTGCCTCTGAATGCGAAGGTCGACAAGCAGAGATTTCAGCAAAGTCTGCGCCGTCTGTGGGAGATCTATCAGGACATCGGCCAGACCGCGAACGAAGTTTCCATGTGGCGTTGTCCTTACAAGAACAAGGATGACCGCTGCACAGCGCGGTTTGGCTGCCGCAACCAGTTGCACACCGGCCCCGACCAGTTGGCCCTCTGCACCGGCAGCGACAAGTTAGACTACCAGAGTGCCTGGGAAGTAGAGTAAGTACTCAGGAGTACTAAACACCCGGCAATGTCTCGAATCCGCCACGACCGCCAGGAGCTGGAACTGGTCGCCGATCGAACCATCTTTGATTACGCGGACGAACTGCAGGTTCGTGTCCCTACCTCCTGTGGACGCAGCGGTGAGTGCCATGAATGCGTGGTCGAGATTCAGCAGGGCATGGAAGCCCTTTGTGCCCCGACTGAAGCAGAGAGCTTCCTGCGAGAGAACTACCGGCTGGCCTGTCAGGCTACAGTGACGGATACGACCTCGGACATTGAGTTCGCCTTGTTGCGGCGAGAACCCAAAATCCTCAGTGACTCTACTCATCGTCAGGTCAAAGTCGACCCTTTCATTACACGCCGCAACGACGGTATCTACCTGCGCGAGACCCGGATCGATCGATATCGGGGCCACATCTACGGGCTGGCCGTGGATCTGGGAACCACCACCGTTGTCTTCAACCTGCTCGATCTGGAAACCGGTGAAGTGCTCCACACCTGCTCCTTTGAAAGTCCCCAGCGTTTTGGGGGGAGCGACATCATGCACCGCATTTCCTACGACGGTGGCGAGTTCCACGGCGAATTGCGGCAGGCGATCCTGGCAGGCCTCAACTTCGAGATTCGGGACCTGTGCCGGCAAAGCGGCATCCCCAGAAGCCAAATCTACGAAGTGGTGGTGGTCGGCAACTCCACCATGCGCGACATTTTCTTCGGGTTCGATGTTCAGTCTATTGGTGAAAAACCCTATAAATCGGTCACCGAGCATGAGTTGCTGCGCGGGGATCGGGAAACGACCGCCTTGAATGTTTCAGCCCGTGATGTGGGGTTGCGAGTCTTTCCCAAAGCGAACGTCTACGGCGGCCCCCTGGTCGCTTCACATGTGGGGGCCGACATCGCGGCGGGTCTTCTGGCTATCGGCATGGATCAGCAAGACGATGCTGTTATGCTCATCGATGTGGGTACCAACACCGAAGTAATGGTCGGCAACCGCAGCCGCATGATGGCAGCTTCCTGCCCGGCGGGACCCGCTTTCGAGGGTGGCGAGATCACTTACGGCATGCCCGGTTATGCGGGCGCGGTCGAATCGGTCAAGCTTCAGGACGGAAAGGTGAAATGGCGAACCATTGGTGATGCCCCACCGCTGGGAATCTGCGGCTCCGGTCTGATCGATCTTCTGGCGGAGCTGCGTCGCAGTGGCTACATGACAGAGTTAGGTGTCTTTACCGACAATCGTCAGGACTTCGAATTCGTCCCCGGGAAAGGGATGTCCCTCTCAAGAGCCGACATCAGTGCTCTCGCTCAGGCCAAGGCCGCCAACTTCTGCGGTCAGCAGATCGTGCTTCGTCGCTACGGCCTCCCTGCAGAACAGATCGACAAAGTCTATCTGGCCGGCGGCTTCGCCAATTACATCGATATCCGAAGCGCCAGGGCAATCGGCTTTATCCCCGATGTACCCGAGGAGCGAATCGTGAAGGTCGGAAATGCTGCCCTGCAAGGGGCCACGATCATGCTCCTGTCCAAGGACCTGCGTCAGTGGATGGAAAGGACGGCGCAACAGATCGAGCACATCGAACTGGAGACCACCGAGGATTTCTTTGACATTTTCGTGGAGGGATGCATGTTCCAGCCCACCACCGAGTCCCAGATCTCCTGAGATGGTGGAGGGAAGCTGGGGATTACCTTGCGGCAGAGCGGACCTTCTCGAGAAACGCCCTGGCACCCTGTGCTACCCAGGCGTTCTAGGAGGTGAATAAGAAGCGCACTCCGGCGGCGACATATCTTTCCACGTGCTAGTTCGGAAAGCCACTTCCTGTGATTCACTAGTAGAAACGAGGTATTTAAGTGAGTAAAAACTCGATTGGGATCGGGATCATCGGAGCGGGCTTTCTGGCCGAAACGCGAGCCCGCTGCTACCAGCAGTGTCGGGGCCTGGCTGAAATCCGGGCCGCTGCCTCTCGTACGGAAGAGAAGGCCCGAGATTACGCCGAGCGTCACGGTGTCCCGGAGGCGTTCGCGGGCTACGAAGAACTCTTGAGTCTCTCGAAAATCGACGTGGTGGACCTGTGCATCCCCAACCACCTGCACCGTGCTGCAACGGAAGCGGCCGCTGCCGCCGGGAAGCATGTCATCTGCACGAAACCGCTGACCGCCTACACCGGGCAGGATCTTCCCGAAAACAGCAGGGATGAAGAGGTGTCGAAATGCGATCCCAGGCGGATGCTGGAAGTGGCGACCGAAGATGCGCAGGCGATGGTGGACGCCACCCGGCGAGCCGGCGTGGAACTCATGTACGGCGAGAAACGGATCTACGCGCCTTCCCTGGTCAAGGCAGCTGCCCTGACCCGGGGATCAGGCGGGGCGATTCTGGACATGCGCGGCGGCGAATCTCACAGCGGCTCCCATTCACCTTACTCCGAGGTCTGGCGCTACACTGGTGGAGGTTCCCTATTGCGCCTGGGATCCCATGCCATCGGCGCCATGCTCTATTTGAAAGACCAGGAGGGCCGGGCCCGCCAGGGCAGTCCCATTCGTCCCGTGTCCGTCAGCGCCGAGGTCGCAGATCTCAGTCGCATTCCGGCTGTTGCAGGGGAAGAACAACCCTGGATTGCCACGGGATGGCAGGATGTTGAAAACTGGGCATCTGTGATCCTCGGGTTCGAAGATGGCTGCCGGGGGGTTGCCTGGGCCTCGGACGGCGTACTGGGAGGAATGGAGAGCCGCCTGGAAATCTATCTGTCCAATTGTCACATCAAGTGCAACCTGAGCCCCAACAACCTGGTTCAGGCCTTCGCGCCCGACCCGCAGGTGTTTGCCGATGAATATTTGATGGAGAAAGTGGAAACGAAGGCGGGTTGGAGCACGCCCATCCCGGATGAAGATTGGAGCTCCGGCCATTTTTCCATGTGCCGGGATTTCATCCTGGCGGTGGTCGAGGGCCGGCCGACCAGATCGACCGGGGAGTTAGGGCTCGAAGTGGTGAGAGTGGTCTATAGTGCATACTGCTCTGCACAGCAGGGTAGTCGAGTCGATCTCCCGCAAGGAGCAAGGTGAACCCAAAGTGAATTACGGATTGAAGATCCCTGAGGACGGCGCACTGGACCTTATTTCTCTCGGCGCTCTGGTCCATCGCCTGGACCCGGGAAAAGTACCCTTCCGCAAGGCCACCGAGTGCAAGATCCATGTCAGCGGGGGTGAATTCAATTGCGCCGCCAACCTGTCGGACTGCTTCGGCCTTCGCACTGGAATCGTTACGGCAATGGTCGATTATCCGATCGGTGAGTTGATCGCCGAGCGCGTGAAAGCCATGGGGGTGAGGCCCTTCTACAGGTGGTTCGAGCGCGACGGCGTCACCGGCCCCAACATGGCGACCGTCTACAGCGATCGCGGGCAGGGCGTCCGGGCTCCAGTGGTCTTCTACAACCGCTCGAATGAGGCGGCAGCCCGGCTGAGACCCGGCGACTTCGACTGGGAGGTGATCTTCTCCGGCGGCGTGCGCTGGTTTCACAGCGGCGGTATCTTCGCGGCGCTCTCCCAATCGACAGCGGACGTGATTATCGAAGGGATGGAGGCGGCCAGGGCCGCCGGCGCGGTGGTCTCCTTCGATTTGAACTTTCGTGAGAAGCTCTGGAAGATCTCCGGCGGCCAGGATCGCGCCGTCTCCGTCGTCAGGCGCATCATGAAAAACGTGGACGTCCTGGTGGGGAACGAGGAAGACCTGCAGAAGGGTCTCGGTATTCCCGGTCCCGAGGTCAGCAAGAAGTACAAGCTCGAACCGAGCGTCTTCTACGGGATGATCGGCCGAGTCGTCGAGGAGTATCCGCAGGTCAAGATCGTTGCCACGACTCTCCGCGAGGTACACTCGTCAAGCCGCCACAGTTGGTGTTCCGTAGCATGGATCGACGGCCAGAGATACACCGCTCCGACCTGTGAGATCGACGTGTATGACCGGGTCGGCGGGGGAGATGGGTTCGCGTCCGGCTTTTTTTACGGTCTCCTCACCGTTGAAGAACCGGAGCAGGCGCTCAACTTCTCATGCTGATCTGCGGGTTGGCGCTGTGCGAAGTGTTGGGAGTTGAGCATCGAGGCTTCTGGTTCAAACTCGGAACCGTGCTTCCGGCCGTAGGTATTCTCGGGGTCACCTACCGGGCGCCCTTTTGGCTCGGCCCCCTGATCTCGTCCTTTGCGCTCATTCTTCTGCCCATCGCTTACATCGGGTTTCTCATCCTCTGCAACAGCCGCTCCTTCCTCGGCGATGACCTGCCCAGAGGCAACGTGCGGTTGGCCTGGAACGTCGGCATGACCATCGTGGCGCTGATTTCGGTTGTGGGTGCCAGCGTCAAGGTGGCCGATACTCTGGGCGCGCTTTTCGGGGGCTGATTGGCGGGTTCGACAATGGCGCCGATGTGCGCGGCCGGGTTCATTCTCAATGGGAAAGTCATAGACTGGTACTCTACTTACACAAGGAGGTCAGTGAGCCAATGCTGATACGTCAAACCGCCAGCAGTAAGGGGCGGAACCCGATCATTACACCGCAGAACACGGCCCTGCAGGTTCTCTCCTGCGCGCGAGTACTTCTCGATTCCGAAGTGCCGGAAGCTCAGGCCGACTCCCAAGAGCAGGAGGTCTGCCTGATTTGCCTGAAGGGGAAGGCGCAGATCGAGATCGGCTCGTCGGCCTACTCGATGCAGCCCTACGATACGCTTTACATTCCGCCCGGCCATTCCTACCGGGTCAAGACCGATTCATCCGCCGACCTGGTCGAAGCGTCGGCCCCCTGTCCCGGCGAGACAGAGATCCAGTTTGTACCGTTCGGGAATCTCAAGGACGATCCACAATTCCACGTCACCGTGGGCGGGGAGTCGAGCAGCCGCGAGGTCTTCAAGCTGCTGGACACAAATGTCGACGCTTCGCGGCTCGTCTGTGGCGTGACCTTCGGGCAGCCCGGCCACTGGACCGGCTGGTCTCCCCACGAGCACGCCTCCACCCGGGAGGAAGTGTATCTCTACATCGAACTGCCCAGGCCGGCTTTCGGTCTACAGATGATCTACCACGACTTGCAGAATGTGGAGGTAGTGCCCGTGTTCGAAGACGATGCCTTCGTCATTACCGAAGGCTACCATCCCAACGTTGGGATTCCCGGTCACGGCATCAATTACGTGTGGATGATGGCGGGACTGGGCGCGCGCAAGTCGACCGCGAATACTCTGATATGCATTTCCAGGAGGAATTCCTCCCGCCCGCCTAGCAGTCCGTGGCAAAACATGCAAAGTGATCTGTTCAACCTGGACAATGAGGTCGCAGTCATCATGGGCGGTACGGGAGTACTCGGCGGCGCGATGGCGGATGCCCTGGCCCGGTGTGGTGCAGGGGTGGCGGTCATCGGGCGAAACGAGGAACGCGGCCTGAAGCGAGTTGGAGAAATCGAATCAGCAGGTGGAACTGCGATTTTCCAGGCGGCCGATGCGATGGATCGCGACTCGCTTCTGAAGGCCAGGGCCGTCGTTGGAGAGAAGCTTGGGCCGGTAAGCGTGCTTGTGAACGCCGCTGGCGGAAATCGCCCGGATGCAACGTTACCGCCGGGCGGCGATTTCTGCGGTTTGCCCTTGGAAGCCTGGCGGGCAGTCTTTGATTTGAACCTGGTCGGGGGCGTCCTGCTGCCAAGTCAGGTGTTCGCCGCGTCGATGCTCGAGACAAAAAATGGCAGCATCATCAACATCGCCTCAATGGCAGGCATGGTACCACTTTCGCGCGTCGCTGCGTATTCAGCCGCCAAGTCGGCGGTCATCAATCTGACCAAGTTCCTGGCCCGCGAATGGGCAACAGTCGGCGTTCGCGTCAACGCGATTAGCCCCGGATTCTTTCCGGCTGAACAGAACCGCGCGTTGCTGTTGAATGAAGACGGCAGCTATACAGAACGGGGCGGACAGATCATTGGGCATACACCAATGGCGCGATTCGGAGAAGCTTCGAGAACTCGCCGGCGCAACTGTTTGGCTCGCTTCATCCAACGCTTCATCGTTCGTGACAGGTCAAAACATTGTGATCGACGGCGGCTTTTCGTCAGTCACGATCTAACCAGGGTGGGCTCACGCCTCTGCCCTCACGGGGGCGTACCGCTCGTCCGCGGCCAGATTCTCCAGGATTAGCAGATTTCAAGTTCACCCTCGGGCATCTCATCGGGAATCCAGGCTATGCCCACTTGCGGCCGAGTTCCGGCAGGCCGGAATTGCCCAGATCTTCCGGCGTCATGCAGACCCGAAACTCACAGTCAGCATCGAAAGTGAGAAAGAACGGTTCGGCATACTTCGGAATCTCGGACATGTCATTCACGTCGATGACCAGGATGGCGCCGCGAGTCCCGGTCTGCTCCGTGAAGTAGACGGCCTCGGGATTCAGATCGCTGAGAATCGAGGAAATCTTCTCCCCCATACTTCCATCCCTGACCAGAGAATTGAAAGGCTCTTTTGGCATGGATACAGTCAATAGAAAACGCATGAAACTTCTCCTTTAGTCCGCACGATTGCGATATAAACCCGGATCGACCACCGAAGCCATTCTCTCCTGATCCAGATCGGTTTTCAAGAACCCGGCGATCTGGGCAGCCCCCTGAAGCGGGTCCTTGACGACCTTCGAATAGTGAAGGTCGAGGACCGAGATGTTTTGCTGCTTTCTCAACCAGAGCCGAATCAGACGCAGATGTTGTTCGAAGAGGGAGGTGACGTTCTGGTCGTCGCCACTCAATTCCTCTCCCCGGCGTGTCAGCATCTTGTTCTGGGAGCGGATCACTTCCTGGACGTGCCGGTTCATGAAAATGACCCTGTAGGCGTGGTGGTCCGGCAGCTCACGAAGGAGGTGAGAGATGACCTTGACGGCCTTGCCGCGAGCCTCCCCCAGCCAGGACTTGTCATCCTGCTCTCCCAGGCTCTTGACGCTCTCCAGCTCAAAGTAGCCTTCGGGATTGTCCTCGTCGGGGAGTCTTACTTCGTCGGTTATCAGAGGAATTCCGCCGGCATCCAGCATCTTCATGGCCATCGAGGTTCCCGAGCGGGGCAATCCGGACACCACAATGATGGGCGCCCCGTAACGCCGCTTCTGCAGGTACTGGCGGATGGCCGAAAGCAATGAGATCATTATAACTTGACGCCCATTGGCCCCTTGAAGGCGAAAGCCGCCACGATCGAAGCCACAAAGAAAAACACCAGCCAGTGGACTTCCCACCCAAGAAGCTGAATCGAGAGCGGGGGATACGCAAGTTCCAGGCTCGAGACCTGAGCTGAGGCCGGCAACGGATCCTCCCCGTGATAGAGCAGCACATCGGTCAGATGAGTGGATCTCAGAGGAGAGATGGGACCCCAGTTCTCTCCCACCTGGATCCTTTTTTCAAAGGATTCGTCGCCCACCCAGAGCTTCACCGAATGTGAGCCTGGTGCCTTCACCCGGATTCTCCAGGCCGCCTCTCTCGAAACAGGAATCCGCAGGGCGGGAGTTTCGACTTCGATTCCGTCAGGCGCTTCGAGGCGAAGCTCTTTCCCCAGAACAGCGGGGTCTGAAAAGGTGGCTTTCAGGAGGCTCACTTCACCCGGAAAGAGGGGACGGAAACCGAAACTGTAATTCAGCTGGACGAGAATGAAAAGCATGGGAATCAGCAGCACCAGCATGGGAACGAGGGAGTGGTTCATGTAGGTGAACGTATCCCGGAGTATCCTCCCCTGCAGGCGAAGCACCACTGGAACGTCATGCTGATAGAGTCGGACTCCGAGCAGATTCCCCCGGATCCTGTCTCGCACCCGGGAGATCCCCTGCTGATTGGAGACACGGCCAAACACCCAGACCATGAAGATACCCGTCAGCAAGGAGACAAAGGCCAGTCCCCAGATCGGGGCCAGCATACGAAACGGCCAGAGCAAGACGGAAAAGACCATTTCCATCCCCTGGTTTATGAAATAGATGACTGTTGTCATTTAGTAGTCGTCAAATCCAGATTCCAAACTTCAGATTCCAGATAGGGAGTGTGGGAGGGGCCTCGGGCAGCGACCGTTTAAATCCCTCCGGGAGTCGCCCGAGGCCCCTCCCACACTCCCGGAACCTAGGAAATATACCCCAGCCCCTGGAGACGCTTCTTGATTTCCTCTTCTGAGTCGGCATCTTCCAGTTTCGCCAGCTCGTTTTCAAGAGCGTGTTCCACGAATTCCTCCACCGAGGAATACCCCGCGATGTCGGAGTACTTCTTGATTCTTTCCAACAGATTCTTGTTAATCTTGACCTTGGGACCAAACATATCGTTCCTCCCTTTCCTTTCTATCTGGTTACGGTTCCAGGCAATCCTGACCGATCATCTCCGGAAGTTTTTCCACTCCATATTCATCCAGAACAGCCACCGTCAGATCAGACAGAGCCGGTTCCGGTAACTTGATCTTGCGGTTGCTCAGCAGCACCCCCGGCACCTCGCGATAATCGATGCTGTGATCTCCACTCCAGGCATCGAGGTTGTCTACGAAAACCTGCCTGGGAAACTCACCCAGAGGGCTCTTCCAGGAAGTCCGGTAGCCATTGCTGTACCCCACAATCAGGTCGGGACCGTGTTCTCCGTGGTCGCCCTGCAGGTCTCTTCGAGTGCGACGGACAAAGCTCACCGGTGAGTTCCCGTTGCGGGGATCCACCATGGCCAGCAGATCGCGTTCCAGCTGGCCCAGCAGCCGCTCATACTCCGCCCCCTGGGACACGATCCCGCGTCCTTCCCGGCCTCTGAGATTGATATAGAGGCCGTTGAGTCCCAGGGCGTAGGCATAGGTTCGGGACCAGTCGACGTTGGAAAACAGTTGGGCGTCTCTGCGAGTCGGGTCCTTAAGTCGGGCGTATCCCCTCTCGGCCAGCCAGGAGTTCAGATTGACCTGCCAATAAAAGGGGGAAAAGCCATGATCGGACATCACAATCAGCGTGTCTTCCCCTCCCACCTCCTGGCGCATCAGGCCCAGCGCATCGTCCATCTCCCGGTACAGCGTCCGCACTGAATCGCGCAGCCGGGGCTCGTCCTCGAATGCCGGGTGGTCGGGATCGGTGTATCTCCACAACATGTGGCAGCCCTGGTCCACGGAAGAGAAGTAAAAGAAGAACAGACCCTCCTCGAATTCGCCCAGGAGATGTCTGAACGCCTTCATCTGTTCCCGGTAGACGAACTGAGACTGTTCCCAGAATTCCCTTCCCGAAAAAACTCCCCCCGAGAGTGCTTTCGTATCTTCCGGGAGTTCCTGGGTGTGGAAATAACCCAGTTCCTGGAACAGCTCCTGCGACCAGTCCTCCGGAGTCGAGATGGGCATCAGCGGATCTTCCGGGTTGATCTGCAGCGGCGACACGTAGAGCTCGAAGTCGGGCCGCACCCGCTTCAGATAGAAGCGGGCTGTGGCGCTCACCGAAACGAGGTAGGGGATGGCTTCAAAATCAAGTCGAATCCAGTCGCTCCACTCCCCCTGCTGGAGAATGAATTCCTGATCCTGCACCACCAGCTTTGCCAGCGCCTCTTCGGGATCGACAAAAGCCTCGAAATCCACTGCCAGCTTGGGACTCTGGTAAACCGGCTTTCCACCGCCGGGCGAGGGGACTTCCAGCTGGCGAAAAGGGTTGTCCGGCCCCTCCAGCCGAGCTTCCATCCGATGATTGACGACAGCAACTCTGGAAAAGCGCCCTCCCGTGATGTCAGCAGCGTTGGCCGGAGGACTGGTTGTAAAGACCGTGAAGGTCCCCCCCTGCGTTCCCAGGAAGTCGGGAGTTCCCATTCCGGACAGAGAGCGCCCCGGAGAGTTGGGCGGGAAGTTCACTGGCATACGAAAGATTGTGGTGGGGACACCCTGCTCTTCCAGCATCTCCCAGAAAGACGTCCCCTGCCTCAGCTGCTCGGTCGTTCCTCCTTGCAGCGGGACGACCCAGGAGCCCAGGGAAAGAGCCCAGCCGGCCGGAGTTGTCCTGGCGATGGAGAACTCGGGTGCGTAGGTGCTCGGGTCGCGATGGATGAAATCAAAGATCCCGTGGCCGGCCGGATCCATGCCCGTAATGAAGGTGGACCAGGCCACCGGGCTGAGCGGAGGCATGGTGGTGGTCAGAGGCTTGAAATCCCCTTCTTCCGCAAGAGCTTTGAAGTTGGGCAAAACTCCCTCGTCCATGAACTGCTGCAGAAGCTTCGGATCCAGGCCGTCAATCCCCAGAATGAACACTTTCCTGGCCGCCGGGCCGTGGGTGGAACAGGCCGTGAAGACGAGGAGGACCAGGCAGGCGAGGAGGCTTCGACGGGTCATTCTCTCTCCTCAGGCTGACCACTGCTCAAGAATGATTCACCATCCATCCAGTCCGGGACCGGAACGCCGAAAAGGTCCAGCACCGTGGGAGCGATATCAGTGATTTCAATCGAGCTTCGGTCCATCTTGCGGTTACAAAAGAGGATACCGGGAACCTCGGGAGGATTCATGCAGTGGTCTCCGCTCCAGCTCTTCACGTTGTCCTCAAAAACCGAATTCGTAATCCCACCCGTCACCGAAAGCCAGGAAGTGCGGTAGCCCACCCGGCAGCCGACCACCAGGTCGGGGCCATCGCCCCGGTAAGGACCCGAATAGGTCTCACGAGTGTCGTAGACCTCGCTGATGGCTCGTTCTCCCGTGGCCTCATCCCGCAGCGACTTCAGCCTCTCCCTCAACTCGTCTTTCAATACCTGCATCTCGTCCGAGGCCACAACGCCCCGGGACTCACGCCCTTTCACGTTCAGGTAAAGTCCTCCCAGTCCCACAGCGTAAGCCCGAGTCTGCTGCCAGTCCACATCATGAAACCATTCTTCACCCTGGGGCGAATTCTTCATGGCCAGGTAGCCATTCTGGTATAGCCAGGTGTTGAGATTGATGCCGCGACGGAAGCTGTTGAAGCCGTGGTCGGACATTACAACCAGAACGCTGTCGTCCTCCACCTGCTCCATGGTCCGACCCACCAGATCATCCATGTTCCGGTAGAGCTGCCGAATTTCGTCACGGTGCTTTTCGGTGTCCTTGCCGGCATTGGCCGGATGATCTTTTTCCAGATACCGCCAAAACATGTGCTGCATCCGGTCGGTGATGTCGAAGACACAGACGATGGATCCCCGCCGAGTCCGGCTGAGGGCGTCGAAAAACATCCGTTCTCTTTCCTCATGAGTCAGGTAGACCTGCTCCACAAAGGCCTTTTCGTCCAGCACCCTCTCATTCAGGGCCCAGGTGTCTTCCGCCAGCCCCAGAGTGGAGAAGCGCCCCTGCGTCTTGGAGAGATACATCGAATAGGTCACGGGGTTGGACACGGGAAGAGCCGGCCGATCGGGAGCGATGTTGATCGGGGTAATGTAGAGCCTGAGGTGAGGTGAAGTCTCCAGCAGGTAAAAACGACACATTCCATGGATTTTCATTCCCAGACCCGGGCGAAACTCCAGTGGAATCCAGGGGCTGAACTCCCGCAGCGAGAGTTCATATTCTTTCTTGCCGATTCTCAAGCGGGCGTCGCAGCCATTCGTACCCGTCCGAACTTCCAGAGGGATTGTCATTTCCACAGCAGGCTGGCGAATCGGATTCTCGGGACCCAGGATGGAGGTCTTGGCCGAGCCCTTCTCGAGCTCCACGAGGACCGGCTCACCCCCGGTCATTTTCCTGATTTCCAAAGGATCACTGGAGTAGTAGGAGAACGTGCCCTGAGTTCCCCGCAGGTCGGGCACCGACATGGCCGAGAGTAGAACACCTCGAAACTTCTCAGGAGGAAAGCTGGTGGGCACCCGCAGAATGGTGCTGAAGATCCCGTGGTCTCCCAGGATCTTCCAGAAGGACTGGCTCTTGCGCTCAAACTGAATCAGGGGCTTCCCCAGGGGAATCTGATAGGGCCCGATTCTCAAGTTTCGCCGCGGGGGCTCGATGCGCGCTGAGCAGAGCTCTGGCAGATACGACTTTCGGTTGGGCACCAGAAAGTCAAAGACGCGATGCTTGCCGGGATTGGAGCCGGTTTGGAAGCAGGACCAGGCGACCGGTGACTCGGCGGGGAGCGAGGTTCCCAGCCGGCTGTAGGACCCGGCCTCACGGAGCTTCTTGAAGTTGGGAAGCTCGCCCTGTTCCATGAGTTTTTCGGTCAGATTCGGATCCTGTCCGTCCAGCCCCAGAACAATGACTCGCCGGACTCGGCTCTTGCGCAGAGCCGTCTGTCTCCGCAGTGTCTGGATGGCCCACCGGATCGGCCAGGTGAGCAAGGTGAAAAGAGCCAGGAAAAGGGTAATCAGGACGACCAGAAAGGAAGAGACAAAAGCGACCCCGGCCCCGGGGCCGATATAGGCCTCGGCCGGGACGGTCATGACCAGGAAAACAGCCAGAAACAGGAAGAACCGTGCCCCAGTCGAGACGCCTAGCAATGCAGTCCATCTGCGTGTCTTCAAATCTATGACGCCTGACTCCCGGTTTTCCCGCTTCCCGGTCTTATTGGATGTAACCCAGACTCTTGAGCCGCTGCAACTCTTCCTGGCTCACGCCGGCTGTGGAATCCTCTTCGGGCAGCTGGCCGGCCAGGGCCACTTCTCGCCACTGCGCCAGCATTCCCTTCAGCTCTTCTACCACTTGAGGATACTGATCGGCCAGGTTCTCCTGGTCCAGTGGATCATCGGGTTGCCGAAAGAGCTCGAATTGGGCCGCGTCATCCGAGTCTTTCCCGGTAGAGACGATCAGCTTCCATCCCTGGTAGATGATGGCAGTTTGCTCGACGTCGCGGGGCTGCGGCGCCCCCATTGAATCGCCGGTCAGGTTCTTCTCAGTAATGGCCGGTCGGCCGGACCAGTCTGCCGCCTGCAGGGAGGAAGATCTCGACTCCTGAGAACTCATGAGCGGAACCAGACTCTGTCCCTGTATTCCGCTCGGCCCTGAGAGCCCGCTCAGTTCCAACAGGGTCGGCATGATGTCGATGCTCTGGACCGTTTCCTCGACCCTCACTCCTTCCCTGATCCTGCCCGGCAGGCGAAAGACGAGGGGCACACGGTTCAGCTCCCCGTAAACCGACTGACCGTGGAACATCTTCCCATGGTCGTGAAACTCCTCACCATGGTCAGAGGTGAACACGAGCAGGGTCTTGTCAGCCAGGCCCAGCTCTTCCAGGCGCTCCGCCAGCCGGGCCACTTCCGTGTCCATCGCCCGGATCGAACCGTCATACCAGTCGATGTCGTAGTCAATGTATTCCTGGGGGTCGAAGCCGGCCTGAATCAGGTCCTCGCGACTGGGCATCCCAAACCGCTTCATCAACGGGTCCTGGATCACTTTACGAGCCTTTTCCAACTGTTCCTCGTGCTCTTCTTTTCCGGCCAGGTCGGCCCAGATCGAGTTGTAGGGCCGATGTGGTTCGTAGGGGTCATGGGGATCGAAGACGTGCAGAAAAACAAAGAAGGGTACTTCCCGGTGAATCTCCAGCCACTGGGCCAGGCGATCTACGTACTGGCGGGCTGTCTTACTGGGCTTCTCCTCTGAAGTGGATCCCGATTCGTGGAGCTCTTCGTACCCCTGGTGCAGATTCGTAAACTTTCCCGTAAAGAGGACTGAGGAGTAGCCGACCGTGGCATAGCCGGCCTCTCGAAACACTTCCGCCAGCGTGGTGGCGGCTGCCGGAAGACGGTCGGGGAAGTCCATGACCCGATGCGAGGTGGGGTACAGAGAAGTCATGATGGATGGAACCGAGACCTTGGTCCAGGTTGCCTGGGTAATATTGTTCTTGAAAAGAGCACCCTTGGACGCCATCTCAGTCAAGAAA
Organism: Acidobacteriota bacterium; assembly: GCA_965248635.1. Taxonomy (GTDB): domain Bacteria; phylum Acidobacteriota; class UBA6911; order RPQK01; family CBDAPI01; genus CBDAPI01. The sequence continues at coordinate 5,395,631 of OZ252114.1, forward strand.
GGGGCTGTCTCTCGCCCGTAGCCGTGGAAATTGAGATGATCACTGCGCAGGGTGTCGGCCATGATCAGGATCACGCCCTGCGGGGCCTCGGATCCGGAAGTCGCCTGCGCTGACTGTCGGTCGCGGCTTCGGACCGCGGGGCTTCCCCAGAAACCAAGCCGTCCGTTTTCTGCGGCTGAAAGAGAGAGGCTCACGGTGATCTCGCGGCCCGCGAACTCGGACAGGTCGAGGGGCACCGACTCCCAGCGGTGAGGGGTTGTGAGAGTGCGCTGCAGAAGCAGACGGGTGCTGGAACCGTCCTTCACCTGAACCAAAAAGGTGACAGGTCCGTCTTCGGGCGTACCGATCCCCAGATCCAGCCAGGGTCGCGCGGGAAGCTGGAGAGGCACTTCGATCGCCTCGGGAGAACGAGAGACCAGGGTCTCGTGGTAGATCTCGGAGAGACCCTGCCAGCTGACGCCGGAGGGAATTCTGGAGAGGTGCTACTTGCGCGTGACCAGCCGAACGGACTCAATCTCGAAATCCGCTCCCGGCGCGTCAGTGGGGCTGATGAGAACATGGTGTATCTCCGAAGCCGGCGCCGCCTGAGAAACAGAGATGGTGTAGGTTTGGAAACCCTCTCCGGCCAGGATGGGAGTCGTATCCCGCCAGGGGAAGCCCCGGGCGACTCCCATGATTTCCTCGAAGTCGGGGTCCTCCGGACCGGCTCCACTGATCCGAAGATTGGTCCCCTCACTGGCCCGCATCCGAATCTCCACAGAATGGACCAGATCGTTCTCGTCCAGTTGCTGTGTGCGTTTCACATAGATGATGGGGAAATCGGTCCGGGCTTTCCCCGTAAGTCGTCCCTCGACTACGGACAGGCCCGACACCCCGTCACCCGCCTTCCAACCCAGGTTGGGCGCACTCTCGGCATCCACTTCTATTGTGAAGTCCCACAGGCCCAGAGGCTCGGCCTCTCTGACCTCGGTTGGGGCTCCCATGACCATGTCTTCCTGGAAGCGGTCGACCAGGCGCACAGGTCCCTGACTACCGGTCGGCCCCGAACAGGCGACCAGCAGCAAGGTCACGGGGACCAGAGCAGCATAGGGGACTTTCTGCCAGCGAAAATCCGTCATTTTCCACCTCCCTAACAGACCGCTCAATCTATAGAAGGAGCGCCGTCACCACGGTTCCCACCCGAATCGAGGGAGCCGGCCGGGGACAAGTGATCCATTGGCGGGTCGTCAATAACTGTGAGGATGCGGTCACGGTGACCGTCGACAACTTCAAGCACCGTGACGCCGACGATGAGATCAAAACTCCTCTGGACATCCTGGCCGCACCTGAAGTGCCCGCCAACCAGCAGCGGGTGCTGCGGGCCAGGGTTCGCCAGGAGGCCGAGCTGGGAACCTACAAGTACGACATTCTGTTGAATGGGCACGTAGACGTGGATCCCGACCTGATGATTCGATAAGCGAGATCCCGGGTGCTGGTGGCCTGGGGTCTTGGAATGTGGGAGAGGCCTCAGGGCTGCGTCCGGGAATTTAAACGTCCTCCGCCCTGAGGCCTCTCCCACATTCCAAGCCGAGATGGTGAACCAGCACCAACCTCAGTCATCCAGAATCGCTTCGGCATCGATGGTGATGTGGACATCGTCGCCGACCACGATGCCCCCTTTGTCCAGGGACCCGTTCCAGCTCACCCCAAAATCGTGACGATTGATGGTGGTCGTCGCCACGAATCCGGCCCGGATCTTGGGACCCTTATCTTCTCCGTCCACCCACCAGGGGGTACCCCACTGCCCTAAATAGGTCACCTCCAGCGTGACCTCCTTGCTGACACCACGAAGACTCAGATCACCGGTGACCCGGAAGTTGTGCCCCCCGAGAACTTCAATTTGATCCCCCTGAAAGGTGATCTGTGGATGGTTTTCGACGTCCAGGAAATCGGGAGTACGGAGGTGTCCATCCCGGTCTTCGTCACCGGACCAGATCCCCGCCGCGTCGATTCGAACCTCCACGGATCCAGCGCCTGGATCCTCTGGATCGAACTGCAGGGTTCCTTCGACGTTCTTGAACGCCCCTCTCACGAAACAAACCATCATGTGTCTGACCGCGAACTCCGCAGCTGTGTGTCCGGGTTCGAAATACCACTTTGCCACCTCGCACCTCCTTACAATTCCTGAACTCTCAGGCCTTCAGGTTATACGTTCCCGGCCCCGCGGTCCATTTCACCCCAGCGGCGGAGCCAGACGTCGGCGTTGAAAGAACCGCCACTTCCGCACCGGCCTCTGATTGCTGCCAGGCGGAGGGATCAGAGCCCCTGGCGGAAGCCAGGGGACATAAACGCGGCGACCGGGGAAAATGGCAGCCTCGTGGGACACCTCGTGGGGCACGCCAACCTGGCCTACCGAACGTAATGCACCGGCGACTGGATCAGTTCGGCACGGTTGATAACCGTGCCCTACTAAGTTGGTGTTCTTCTCTCCGCAAGATTCCATCAGGTTGCAGACCACTTGTCAATTGGACTTTAGTCAGATGTGAATTGCACCAAAGGGGCAGAGTCAATACGTCCACGAGGCTACGCCTGCATTCCACTCCACGTCTCAGTACAATAGGCAACGCTGTTATGCCATTGTCGGTACTCGAATCGGAGACGTAGCATGTTCAGACCAAGAAAAGCCTCTGCACTTCTAGTCGAAACACTCCTGGTCTGCTGTCTTGCAGCCCCTTTTCTGCAGGGACGCGGGAAGCTGGACGTCATCCACCTCAGAAACGGGGACACGATCACGGGAGAAATCCACCGTCTGGACAGAGGCATTCTAACCGTAGGCAGCGATTTCATGGGTACGATCGACAATGAGTGGCGGGGAGTGTTGCGCCTGACCAGTCCCCAGAGCTTTGATGTGGATGTCGGCAGAGGTGCCAGCTTAGGTGGATCTTTGCCTGAGTCCGGCCAGGATGGTGTGATCAACGTGAGCCAAAGCGCTCAGGAAATCGAGACCTTGGAACGCATCGATATCGTCCGCATGCGGCCCCTGGACAAGAACTTCTGGGACCGTTTTGAGTCTCGGGTCGACTTTGGATTCGATGTTACCCGGGCCAACCGCAGCAGTACCCTCAACCTCACGTCCGAGGTCAGATACCTGGCCGAGAAAGCCACCACCGAAGTGAATTACAGCTCCTTTCTCACCAGGCAGCAGAATCTCGAGACTCTCACTCGAAATGATCTGACTTTCTCCCACGAACGCCGCTTCAGGGATCGCTGGTTTGGTGTGGCGTTGGGCCAGTTTCAGCAGAATGAGGAGCTGGGACTGGAGAAACGGACCCTGGGCGGAGGCGGAGTGGGCCGTTACCTGAAGCAGACGAACCACTGGATTCTAAAGACGACTGCAGGATTGGCTCTCGGGCGGGAGCGCTTTCAGGGTACCGAGGGCCAGACCAACGTGGAAGGATTGGCCGCTGTGAACCTCGATTTCTTTCGCATTGAGGGCAATGAGCGCGACATCTCGACACAGGTGATGTTCTGGCCCAGCTTCTCTGATTTCGGGCGAATCCGAATTGACATCACTTCCGGCATCCGTTACGAGATCTTCAAGGACCTCTCCTGGGGTTTCAACTTCTGGAACAATTACGACAGCCGTCCTCCCACAGAGGATGCAAAGAACGACTTCGGCCTCAGCACCACGATCGGCTACAAGTTTTGAAAATGGGGGAAGAAGCGTGGACAGGCGGGCGGGCCGTCCCTCTTTTCGCACCGCTCGCAAAGAAAGACTGACCCCAGAACCCAAAACCTACTCCCCAGCCCTCAACGCTGCCTGGGCGGCAGCCAGCCTGGCGATGGGGACCCGGAAGGGCGAGCAGGAAACATAGTCCATGCCCACCTCAAAGCAGAAGTGCACCGAGGCCGGGTCGCCCCCGTGCTCGCCGCAGATTCCCACTTTGAGTCCCGGGTGGGCCTCACGGCCCCGCTCGGTTCCATAGCGTACCAGTTGTCCAACCCCGTTCCGGTCCAGCGACTCGAACGGGTTCTCGGGGAGGATCTTCTGGGCAATGTAGTCGGGAAGAAATTTCACGGCGTCGTCTCGACTGTACCCGAAAGTCATCTGGGTGAGGTCGTTGGTCCCGAATGAGAAGAAATCGGCCTCCGGCGAGATCTCGTCAGCGGTCAAAGCCGCCCTAGGCACCTCGATCATGGTGCCGATCAGGTACTCGACCCGAGCTCCCTTTTCCGCAAACACGTTCTCTGCGGTCTGGCCGATCACCGCTTTCTGATTGGCAAATTCCTGCAGCGTACCGATGAGCGGCACCATAATCTCCGGCAGGACGGTCACACCCTCCTGGCTCAGTTCTACGGCAGCCTCCAGGATGGCCCGTGACTGCATTTCGGTAATCTCAGGGTAGGTGACTCCCAGCCGGCACCCGCGATGGCCCAGCATGGGGTTGAATTCGCTGAGCAGAGCAACTTTCGTTTTGACCTCTGCCAGGGTCAACCCCATCCTTTCCGCCATCTTTCTCTGCTCAGGCTCATCGTGAGGCAGGAACTCGTGAAGGGGTGGATCGAGCAGCCGGATGGTGACCGGCAATCCCTTCATGACCCGAAAAATCTCGCGAAAATCCTCTTTCTGGAAAGGAAGCAGTTTGGCCAGCGCTTCCCGTCGGGCTTCCTGTGAACCGGCCAGAATCATCTCCCGCATGCGCTGGATACGGTCGTCCATGAAGAACATGTGCTCGGTCCTGCACAGGCCAATTCCCTGGGCGCCGAAGCCCCTGCCCTTGGCGGCGTCCTCGGGAGCGTCGGTGTTGGTTCTGACTTTCATGGTTCTGAACTCGTCCACCCACTCCATAAAGGAGGAGAAGTCGTCCCCCAGCTCAGGTTCGACCAGTTCCTCCCGGGCCAGGATGACCTCTCCCGTCGAGCCGTTGATGGAAATCCAGTCACCCTCGGAAACAGTCACCTTGCCATTGCTGAACGTCCTGGCTTCGTCACTGATGGTGATGTCGCTGCAGCCGGCCACGCAGGGCTTTCCCCAGCCTCGTGCCACCACCGCTGCATGGGAAGTCATCCCCCCTCTCGAGGTCAGGATACCCCGGGAAGCGTTCATCCCACCAACGTCCTCGGCAGTTGTTTCCACTCTCACTAGAATGACCTGCTTCCCGGCTTCATCGGCTTCTTCCGCCTGGTTGGCCGAGAAGACAACCTGACCGACCGCCGCCCCCGGAGAGGCAGGCAGGCCATGGGCAATGACTCGCTCTCTATAACCCGTGACATCCTTGAACTGAGGATGGAGCAACTGGTCGAGATGACGGGGCTCAACGAGACCGTTCACGGCGTTCGACTTCGCGACCAGGCCTTCGTTGACCATCTCTACCGCAATCTTGACGGCGGCGGCACCGGTCCGCTCTCCGTTGCGGGTCTGCAGGATGAAGAGCCGCCCCTGCTGGATCGTAAACTCGATATCCTGCATGTTCTGATAGTGCTGCTCCAGGCCGTGAGTCGTGTCCAGAAGCTCCTGGTAGGCCGGGGGAAAGACCTCCGCCATGCGGGCGATGTTCACAGGGGTGCGAATACCGGCCACCACGTCCTCTCCCTGGGCATTCACCAGAAACTCACCGTAGAGCATCTTCTCGCCCGTCGCCGGATCGCGTGTGAAACAGACTCCGGTGCCACAGTCGTCGCCCATGTTCCCGAAGACCATGGCCTGAACATTCACGGCAGTCCCCAGCAGGTGCGCGATCTTGTTGATCTGCCGATACTTCACTGCACGCTCTACATTCCAGGACTTGAAGACAGCGTCGGCCCCAAGGCGCAGCTGCTCAAAAGGATCCTCCGGGAAAGGTGATCCGGTATGCTCTTGGTAGATGCTCCGGTAGCGGGCCACAAGGGTCTTCAGATCCTGTGTCGTCAGGTCGACGTCCAGTTCGACTCCTCGCTCTTTCTTGAGACCGTCAATAGCCTCCTCGAAGTTACTGTGGCGGACCCCCATGACCACGTCCCCAAACATGTCGATGAGGCGCCGGTAGGCGTCGTAGACAAACCTCTCATGCCCTGTTTTTCTGGCCAGCCCCGCGGCGACGGCAGCGTTCAAACCCAGGTTGAGGACGGTGTCCATCATGCCGGGCATGGAGATCGCCGCACCGCTGCGTACGGAAACGAGCAGCGGATTCTCTGGATCCCCAAAGCCCGACCCCATCGCCGCCTCGATGTGCCGCACCCCTTCCTTTACCTCCTCATCGAGATGTTGGGGCCACTGGCTGCCGTGCTCCGTGTAGTACTGGCAGGTCTCGGTCGTGATCGTGAAACCGGGCGGCACAGGCAGTCCAATGGAACTCATCTCGGCCAGGTTGGCCCCTTTGCCCCCCAGCAGGTCCCTCATGTCCCGGTTGCCGTCGGCAGCCCCGTTTCCAAAAAGATAAACATGTTTTGTAGTATCAACAGTCATGGTCTTCATTCGCACCTGTAGAACCGAGGCTGAGGAGAAGTTGTGGGCCCAACCTGAACCATCATAAAGCTACCCGGGGCAGCACCTGCGCCCCTCCAGAATCAGAGAATTGTACCGGATTTTTCACTCGGAAGGGCAAACCGTTTACAGTGCTAGAATGAGCCCTGGCATCTTCCACCTCTTCGGAGATTAAGGTGAAGCCATTTGTCCAACTCCGTAACCACCACGAAATGCCCGATCCGGGCAGGGAGGAACCATGAGAGTCATTTCACTGATCGTCGCAGCTGCACTGATTGTTGGCCTGCTGATCTCGGCCGGCCTTTCCCAGACATCCACGTCTGTGAAATACATCAACGTGCCCGGCCGGAGTGACGATCTGCCCTACAGCAATGCCGTTCTGGCCGGGAAGACAATGTACCTGGCGGGAGCCATCGGCGTTGACCCGTCCACCGGTGCACCCCCCGAGGATGTCCGGAAAGAGGTGAAGATCGTGCTGGATGGAATGAAGAGCCGCCTGGAGGGGGTGGGGATGACCATGGATGATCTGGTTTCGGTTCAGGTGTTCTGTCCGGACCTGTCCCTCTACGATGCTTTCAATGAGGTCTACCGGACCTATTTCAAGGACCACTACCCGGCTCGCGGCTTCATCGGCTCGGGCCCGCTGCTGCGGGGAGGCCGCTTCGAGGTGATGGGCGTCGCGGTGAAGCAGTGAACCTCGGCTCCGACTTCCCGGCGCAGGCGATGCACGGTGTCCGGATAGGTGCTCTCATCCTCGCGGCCGTCACACCAGGGCAACCCGTATTCCCGTAGATCCATCAAGGAGGTATCGGCTCCCAGCCGGCGGGCCCCGGCCAGAGCAATTCGGACGGCGGTCCGCGTATAGCTCTCTTCCCGGAGACTGCCGCAAATGCCCACCACCCGAATCTGAACATCAACTCCAGCAGATACTTCTTCGTTCGTCATTTGAGAGTCCTTTCCTGTGAGTTATGGGCACGGCCTTGTGACCCAGCGACATCGGAGCCGCGAATTCATCCATTTCCTTCGTCAGGTCGACGCCCACTACTCGGCGAAAACGAAAATTCGACTCATTCTCGACAATCACTCCGCCCATCTCTCGAAGGAAACTCGATCCTTTCTGGCAACCTGCCCCTGGCAATTTGGAATTAATCATCTAGGGGTCGAGTCTTGGTGTTGCTGTTTCCGCCTTACAGGCCCAAACTTTGTTTTAGCTGCTGATCGTCCAACGCCGTCTCAGCCGCCGCCGGCCTCATTGTCTCGTTTTCGGTATTTCTAGGCCTGTTAGCCTTCCCAATACTGCTGGAGGATTGGCCGTTGGCCGGGTCGTCCCCGTTCTTCGGCTCAACAGTCAGCTTTGAAAGAAGACGATCTGGACGGAGCACGACACCTTCCGCCACCCTGTCCACTCCGTCCGCAGTAATTGCATAGCCAGTGTCACTGCGCTCAACCCAACCCTTTGCCTTTAGATACCAGAGGTGAAACTCCAACGCAGTTTCTGAACAGGCCAGCTCGCGCTCCAAATGCAAGACCCCCAGATCTGGTTTATCCACATCCTCACGTCGGCAGAGATAAAGCACTCTGAGCACGGCTCTTCTCAGGTACTCATCCCCCTCTTCGAGGTCCATGGGTGCATCCGCCTTGACCCAGGGCTGCCCGTGCAGGGCTGGGCTCCGGTGGTCGCTGTCGAATCTTGATCTGCGATCAGGATCGGAGAGTACCAGCCAAGCTTCGCGAACGCGAAGAAATCTCTGACCATCCCCTGTCTGTGTATTGTCCGGGTGGTAGCGTTTCGCAAGGAAACGGTAAACCACTCGGAGGGTTTCTTGATCGGTAGTGGGGCTGAGCCCAAGTGTCTCGTAATAGTCTTCCAACTCTGGGCTTCTAGGTTGTCTATCCATATCCGACTCCTACTGGGCTGACCCGAACCCAGCACTTCTCCCGGTGTGATGTTGAACATGTGTGGGGAATGCCCCGATTTGCAGGTTCAGATCAAATCCTCTGTCAAACTCCGATATACACGTTTGAAAAGTCTTCATAAGGTGTTCCTCACCAGCAGACCCACGTCGCAATCAGCAGGATCGGGACCAACTAACCGCCAATATTGCCCTTTTCCTCAGCTCCGCTCACGAACTTGCACTAGGTGCCTTCCCGGCTCACGCCAAACTGAGCCATTTGAAGGTACAAGACCTAGTCCGGAAATTGGCTTTGGCACCGCTGACTCCGAAGTGTCACACTACCCACATTACCACCAAGAGTCAAGCAAGCAACGTGATTCCATTCACCACCATAAGTGACTCTTAATCAGATACTTACAAAGGAATCATAATTTGATTACAGGCAGTTGAATTCATTGCAAGCAATGCTCATACGGTCGTCTTTTGTGCCAATTGATGTGAATGGAATCAGATTGGTGGCCTCCGCCCGACACCTCACAACTCAAGAAGGGGGATAGGGGGCCTAGCGGCGGGATGTGGGATTTCGTCAAGGGATCGAGACGACGCAGACAGTGTCGGACTGTGTCTGTCTGGATGTCTTGACGGGACAACTTTCTTATTCGAGCAGTTTTTCGATCTGCTCCTTCAGCTGAAGTTTGTCGTAGGAAGGGTGTAGTGGTCCAGCGATCTTTATGGTGAACTCGACCGGGATCAAGCTGTTGATAATTTGAATGTTATCGTGTTCCTCAACCGAATTTGTCAGGAAACACCGAGGAGTTGGGAAAACAGGCTCGAAGATTCATGGGGGAACCCTCCTTTACTTTATGGTGCTGTTCGGGTTCAGTAGAGGCTGTGGGAGAAGACGAAAGTAGTCAAAGGAGCTGTTAAGAATGCAAGACCCCTTTTCTCGTCGTATTTTCTGAAGTCGGCATCGGTGGGTGCGTCGACCTGGCATTTTCGCCCCCCAGCTACGGTCGCATCCTGGGCGCCAATGAGCGGATTTCCATCGGAATCATCGGCTGCGGAAACCGTGGGCAGCGATCCCACATGGCTGCGGTTTACAAGCACGCCGAAGAACAGAACCTGGAGGTCACGGCTGTCTGTGACCCGTGGAAGGTGCGCCGGGAGGAGGCCGCCGACAGGGCGGCCAGGCACAATGGTCGGGAGCCGCGGCAGTTTACCTCTCACCGCGAAGTGATTGCTCTTCAGGATGTCGACGCGGTGATGATCGCCTCCCCGGATCACCTCCACACCACCCAACTCCAGGCAGCGGCCCGAGCCGGAAAAGACGCCTATTGCGAGAAACCTCTGGGCATGGAACTGGACAAGCTGAAGTCAGCCTGCGACGCAGTTCGCGAAGAGGGCATCGTCTTCTAGGCAGGGACACAGCTGCGCAGCTACTCCAGCCTGGCCGGATGCCGGGAACTTTACCGAAAAGGAGTACTGGGAACTGTCTCCAGAATCGAGCAGCGTCGTAACGGAAACCGCCCTTACTGGTACAAAAACCTGCAGAAGGCCCGGGCCGAGGACGTGGCTTGGAAAGAGTTTCTGGATGACCGCCCCCACCGACCATTCAGCGCTGACCAGTTCACTGCCTGGTACGGGTACCTGGACTTTTCCGGTGGCCCTATCCCCGGCTTTGGCAGTCACTTCATTGACCTGGTTCACTACATCACCGGTGCCCGATTTCCCAGCTCCGCAGTCTGCGAGGGTGGCGTCTTTACCTGGAAGGACCGGCACCAGTTCACCTGTCCGGATCACGCTCAGGCCCTGTGGATTTACCCGGAGGGGTTCATGGTCAGTTTTTCGACGAATTTTGGAAATGGAAGCGGCAACTCGTGCTCGATCTCTGGAGACCGGGGAGAGCTGGATCTGCTCAACTGGAATGCGCCAACCATCTCCGGCAACGGCGTCTATCCGGGCAAGAAGACCCCTCTTGGATCGACCACCAATGTGCAGCCCGTCCCGAGAACAGAGCATTTTCTTGACTGGTTCCAGTGCCTGCGTACTCGCAGCACTCCACATGCTGCCATCGATGCGGGCTACCAGCATGGGGTTGCCGTGATCATGGCCCAGCTCGCCTGGGAAACCGGCCGCAGCCAGGTGTATGACCAGAGGGGTCGGGAGATTCGGGAGGGCTAGCGTACTGTCCGGGAAGTTCGCGGTGTTAATTCGGGATGGATTCATTTGCGTCGCCAGCTAGGCGCGCGACGCAGGAAGACCGGGAGTCTTTCGAGGAAGCGCAACAAAGCTGTCGGCGAAAAGACGCCCGAAGTAGCGGCGTGAACTTCTGGGACAGTACACTAGTGCATCTCGCCATAAGTTCTGAGCCACCCCGGACGACGTCAGAGCGAAGAGTCATTTTACATGGATGTGGATCCAGCTGACCCCGAAGCAGCAGGGTGGGTTGGAGAGGCTGGTACGAGGGGGCAAGACGGAGGTGCGAAAGTACCGGCGGGCGGAGATGGTGCTGCTGGCCGGCCAGGGAGTGTCGGTGAAGTCGATTGCGCGCCGTTTGGGGACGAATCGCTCCCTGGTCAAGAAATGGCTTGGACGTTTCCGAGGCAAAGGCTTACCTGGGCTGGACGATCTGCCGCGATCGGGGCGTCCGCAGAGGGTCCAGTGTCTGGAGCGGACCCAGGTGGTAGCTGCGGCCTGCCAAGCGCCCGAACAGTATGGCTTGCAGCGTGTACTGTGGAGTCATTCGGCTCTGAGCGAGGCATTGGTTGAGTCTGGATTGGTGAGATCGATCAGCGCCCGTACGGTAGGGCGGATTCTCCGCCAGGCCCAGATCAAGCCGCATCGGGTCAAGATGTGGTGTCATAGCGAAGATCCTCGGTTTCAGGAAAAGCTGCGTGACATTGTCAGACTGTACATGGACGCTCCTGTCCGGGAACCGGTGTTGTGCGTAGATGAAAAAAGCGGGATGCAAGCGCTGAGTCGTGCTCGAGGGTTGATCGGTCCCCAAGTGGGTGGCTGGGGCCGACTCGAGTACGAGTACAAACGGCATGGAACTCGTTGTCTTTTCGCCTGTTTCAACGTGCGCACGGGGCGAGTCCTGGGCCGCTGTCACCACTATCGAAAACGGGCTGACTTTCTCTCCTTCATGGATCTGGTGGCGGTCCATTATCGACAAAAACGCGTGCACGTGGTGCTGGACAACCTTAACACTCATCTAGACACCAGCGCGGGAGCCTTCATCAGTGAATGGAATCGAAAGCACCGCAACCGCTTTGTGTTTCACTATACGCCGACGCACGGGTCGTGGTTGAATCAGATCGAGCTTTGGTTTTCGATCCTGAGCCGTCGGGTGCTTCGCTACGGAAGCTTCGCAACGGCTCGGGATCTGGTCGAGAAGGTGGAGGCCTTCATCGAGCAGTGGAACGAGCGGGACCTGGTCGAGGTGATGCAAAGCCTCATGCAGCACCTGCTCGCTCCCTACTGAGAGGTGGCTCAAGACTTACGGCGAGCTGCACTAGTGCACTGTCCGGAAAGTTCACGCCGCTACTTCGGGCGTCTTTTCGCCGACAGCTTTGTTGCGCTACCTCGAAAGACTCCCGGCATTCCTGCGTCGCGCGCCTCACTGACGACGAAAATCCATCCCGAATTAACACCGCGAACTTCCCGGACAGTACACTAGTTGGATGGATATGAGCGTTGTGGTTCGGGGAAACTCTTGGAAGGACCCGTCGCGACAGCAAAGGCGTTGAGAAAATGGGACTGATTGAGATCAACCGAAATCCGAGTCGGCGGGAGCTGCTCGTATTTGGTGCTCTGCTGGCGGTCTTCTCAGCTGGATTGGGCCTGATGACTCACTTTGTTTGGGACTCTCCCGTTGCGGCCCGATGGATCTGGATCGGGGGAGGGAGTCTTTGCCTGCTTCACTTTGGGGTTCCCCCTCTTCGCCGCGTGATCTATCTGGGATGGATGTATGCTGCCTTTCCCATTGACTGGACGGTGTCTCATGTTTTCCTGGCCATCGTGTACTTTGCTGTTGTAACTCCCATCGGGCTTCTTCTGCGACTGTTTGGTTACGATCCAATGTCTCGAAGGAACGGGTCCGAAGGGAGGACCAGTTACTGGGAGAAATGCAGTGCCCCGCGAGACCGCAAGCGGTATTTTCGACAGTTCTAGTGCAGCTCGCCACGTAGTAGTATTAGTTGCTGAGGGAGAAGGCTATGACTGAGAAGCAGACTGAAGAAGACTTTCTCCGGGACGCGGCCCAACCCCAGTCAGGGCTGGTTCGGGAGTTCGTCGACTTTCTCACACACAACAAGAAGTGGTGGCTGACTCCGATCATCCTGGTCCTCTTGTTGCTGGGAGTCCTGATCGCTCTCGGCGGAAGCGCAGCAGCGCCGTTTATCTACACGATTTTTTGAGTGGGGAGGCCGCAAACTGCCCTTTAGTACTACTCATGTTTGACTAAAGGCCAGTTTACATATGCGGGCGGGACTGATTTAATCGGTTCCACCGAAACGATGATCAGACAACAGCGGGGCGACCCACCTAAATCTTCCAATGCCAGGGGCATCGTCGAAACCGGTGATGCCTCTGTCCTAAAGCCTGCCGTAGGCTTGTTGGGGTTGAGGGTTAAGACCTTCATCCCGATCTTCAGATTTTTTTCCCTACCAATTCCCCTTCGAGCCCCGCTGGTCTGATCAATTCTCCTCGAGCATTTAGGAAGGGCGGACCAGCTGAGGCAGGGATTCGGCCCGCGGCCGCGGCCATAGACCCGGAGCTTGGAACCCGTCCCGGTATAGAATGTCCCTGGAGAACTCAACCATTTCGGCAAAGCGCAGCGAGGCAAAGTGTGATGAAATTTGGACACACGGGAGTGGCCCTGCTAAGTGGCCTGATACTGACCTGCACGGGTGAAGCACGGGCCGGGTACCAGTTGCACGAGTTTCAGAAGATCCATCTGACTCCTGTCTACTGGTCTGAGGGAGCCGACTACGGTGATTTCAACCACGACGGCCACCTGGATGTGGTGTGCGGACCCCATATATATCTGGGTCCGGAATACAAGGATCGCCACGAGTTCTACCCGGCAGTCGCTCCGACCAAGCGCGGGCCTCACGATCGTCAGGTGTATGCGTTGGACAATTTCTTTGCCTGGACACACGACTTCAATGGCGATGGGTGGAGCGACGTCCTGACCGTCGGCCTGCCCAACAAACCCGCCTACTGGTACGAGAATCCCGGGATTTCTTTTGCCGGGAGACCGAAGGGACCCCCGGTTCACTGGAAGAAACACGATGTGATCGATCAGGTCAAACTGGAAGCTCCCCGCTTTGGCGATTTGACGGGAGACAGAGAGCCCGAGCTGATTTTCGGCTACGGAAACCGGCTGGGATATGCCACACCGGACGAGGCCGACGCCACAAAACCCTGGCGTTTTCATCCTGTCTCGGCAGAAACGGAGCTTCACCACTATATGCACGGTCTGGGCTTTGGCGACATCGATGGAGACGGAAGAACCGACATGATCATCAAGGATGGCTGGTGGCAGCAGCCGGTCAGCCTGGAGGGAGATCCTGAATGGGACTACCACTGCTTCAAGTTCGCGGAGCGGGGCGGCTCTCAGATGTTCGCCTACGACGTGAACGGGGATGGTCTCAACGACATCGTTTCCAGCATCAACGGGCACGGCTGGGGTCTCAGCTGGTTCGAACAGACGCGCGCAGACGGCGGCCACATCAACTTCACGGAGCATGTGCTCATGAGCAAGGAGGCAGAGAACACGGACAATCCTTACGGAGTCCAGTTCTCACAGCTGCATGCTCTGGCGGTTGTGGATGTCGACAACGACGGGCTCAAGGACATCCTCACAGGCAAGACTTACCGGGCTCATGACTTCCATGACCCGGGTTCGCGAGAGCCAGCGGTCATCTACTGGTTCCGGTTGACCCGCCGCAACGGAAAAGTCGAGTACGTTCCCCACCAGATCGACGACAATTCCGGCGTTGGCCGTCAGCTGGTGACTGGAGACCTGAACCAGGATGGTCTTCTCGATTTTGTGATCGGGAACAAGAATGGCGCCTTCGTTTTTTTGCAGCAGTCCCGATCGGTCAGCGAAGCGGAATGGAGCCAGACCCAGCCCAGAAAAACTGGAATGTGAACACTCACTGCGGGGTAAGACAACCAATACCCACCGGACACCCGCCCAGGTCGCGCACGATGACCAGCAGGTTCTCCCACAGATAAATCCCGTAGGCGGGGTTGAACCAGAGTCGAAAGCCCTCCGTCTCTCCGATGCGCACCGGGAGCACCGAGCAGGAAACCGCGGCCACGCGGGTCATGACCAGTTTCTCTTCTGCCGACTCGAAGTTGTAAGAGCAGGTCTGGGCCAGGACCAGGGGAGCCCGCAGTCCACTGATCAGGACGGAAGCCTCCTGCCGGTTCACGCGATAGGTTTCGGGTCGACCACTTCCAAGAGCCTCCGACAGGCTTTGAATTCGGTCGCCGCCTAGATCGTCTTCCAGGAAGAACTCATTCCGATCCACCCGTGCCACCAGAGGGTCGAGGTCGGACTGCGCGACCTCGTACACTTCGTCCGGTGTCGCCATCCCCTCTTGTTGCAGCCAGTACTTAGCCAGTGGGCCCTTGATTCCCAGCTTGGGGAGGAAGCTGAGATCGAACAGTCCCAGATCACCGAGTCGCTTGCCTTCCTCCTTCGGGTTGCCGAAATGGACAGGAACCCGGCACCGAAACCGTTCCTCCCAGATCGGGTTCAAGGCACTCAAGAGGGGCTGCATGGGACTCTGGCGCTGGTACATATCAGTCCTGTGAAGAGCCTTTCTGCCGGTTGTTTCCCGGGTCGTAAAATGGAGTCTCGGCGACCGTTCCCTGGACCAGTGCCCCTCCCTCCACGCGAATCTGGAAGCGGGTTCCAGGGGTGCCGTGATCAGGCCGCAGGAAGGCCAGCCCAATCACCTTTTGGAGCTGGTGACTGAAAGCGACACTGGTGACTCGTCCGGTAATCTGATCGGCATCGATGATCAGGTGACACTCCCGGGGGCGAAGACTTTCCTCCGGGTCCAGAGTAAACCCGACCAGTTTTCTGGTCAGTTCCCGTTCCCGCAGCACGGCCAGGGTCCGTTGACCCACGAAGAAGGGCTTGTCCATCTTGACCGCCCAGTCCAGCCCGGCCTCAAAAGGACTGGTCAGTCCGTCCGTGTCCTGTCCCAGGATCAGATGGGCCTTTTCGAGGCGCAGGAGCCTCTGCGCTTCCACCCCAAAGGGGCGAATGTCGAACTGCTTTCCTCCCTCCAGCAGGGCGTTCCAGACGCCGACAGCGCCGTCAGCCCGGACGTGGATTTCGTATCCCAGCTCTCCCACGAAGCCGACCCGGGACAGCCGTGCTGGGACTTCCGCCACCAGGCCCTCACGAATTCCCAGATACGGAAACTCCTCGGGACTCAGGTCGATGTCAGTCAAAGGCTGCAGCGCCTCTCTGGAAAGCGGCCCCGCCAGATTCACAACCCCGTACTGGCTGGTGGCATTGACCAGAACCACGTTCAGGCCCCACTCCAGGATCCAGCGTTGGAACTCTCGGTAGATCGCGTCCGAGCCGGTGCTGGTGGTGCTGACGTAAAAACGATGTTCGGCGAGCCGGGCAAGAATTCCGTCGTCGATCACCACTCCCGACTCATCGCAACTGACGCCGTAGCGGCTCATACCCACTCTCAATCCGGAGAAAAGGCCGGTGTAGATGCGCTCCAGGAATGTCACGCTGTCGGGACCGCTGATCTCCAGCTTTCCCAGGGTTCCCAGGTCGATCAGGCCGAGTTTGCTACGGACGGCAAGCGCTTCTTCGGCGATGCACTCCTCGCGCGATCGCCCTTCCACGGGGTAGTACTCGGGTCGCAGCCAGTTCCCGGCAAACATGAGTTTGGCGCCCAGGCTTTCGTGACACTCATGGGTGGGTGTGCGGCGGCGAGCCGTGAAGATCCTGCCTGCCAGCGTGCCCAGACGGACGGACCGAGTGAAGGGTCGCGCCGTAGTCAGCTCCTTGCCTGCCATCCCCTCACCGCGCAGTCGATTCAGGATCCGGACCGAGAGCAGATTGGAATGCTTTCCCTGACTGGGTCCCATTCCGAAAGTGGAGTACCGTTTGAGCAGTTCGGGGCTGTCGTAGCCCTCCTGAAAGGCGTGCTCAAAGTCCTTCAACTGGAGATCTTCGTCGAGGTCCACGAAGTTCTTGGCTTTCGGATGGGGCACAACCGGGTAGGGGTGACTCTGCGGCGGTCCCGACCGCCTGGGTGTTGTCGTGGGCAATGGGTCGGAGCGCAGGTAGGCTGCCGCTTCACGTCCGGCCCGGCATCCGTCCTCGAGTTGGGCGTCCAGGTCATAGACACCGTTGACTCTGCCTGCCGCGAACACCCCCGCCGGGAGTTCCACCGGGACGAACTGCTCGAACTGCTCAACATATTCCATTCGCGTGCGGGCCTGCCGCAGAAGGCTGTCGGCAGGAGCCCATCCCACACTCACGGCAACACCATCGCAGCTCAAGATCCGGCGCTGTGTCGGGTCAACCTGGCCGGATGAGTCGCAGGGACAGAAAACAACCTGGCGGATTCCCCTCTTTCCCTTGCTGGCAACCGCTTCGTAGATGGCATGACCCCGATGGATCACAATTCCCTGATTCTTGCACTCCGTTGCCAGGCCGGAATCCTCTCCGCCAGGGCGGAGATCAGCAATGGCTTCAACACCTGTCCCTGCTTCCAAAAGGTCCAGGGCCACCCGATATCCGTCTGAATTCGCGGCCAGCACGACTCCTTTCGAAAAGGGCTGTACGGCATACTGATATATAAGGCGTTGAGCCGCACTGCCCAGCATCACACCGGGGAGATCATTGTTGCGGAAGACAGCCGGCTGCTCGTAGCAGCCACTGGCCACCAGGATCGCCCCGGCTCGGAGTTTCGTGAGCCGGGAATCGTCAACCAGTCCGATCCAGTGATCCCCGTACCAACCCGCAGCAGTGCTGGCCTTGCGCACCTGGAGATTGTCCCGATTGGCAAGATTCTCCAGAAGGCCGTCCAGTTGGTCGCCACCAAGGGCTCGCAGGTGCTGGTAGCCGAACGAACCTCCCAGGTGAGGGTGCTCATCCACCAGCATCACGCGAACGCCCTCCCGGGCTGCCTCCAGGGCGGCAGAGAGGCCGGCGGGACCTCCGCCAACCACCAGAAGGTCCGCAAAGGCGTAGTCCTTGGGAGAAGGCTCGATCCCGATGTGCTCCTTGATCCGGCCAAGTCCGGCCATTTGGCGAATCCGGTTCTCATAGAAAGGGAAGAGCGACTTCGGAGTATGGAAGGCCTTGTAGTAGAAACCGACAGGGGTCAGGGCCCCAAAATGGTCCAGCAGGCGCAGCCGGTCATTGCGAACTCCCCCCAGCGTATTGACAGCCTTGAGATCCATTCCCTCTTCAATGGGAGTCAAATCGGCTCGGATGTTGGTGCGATCCGAGGTCTCCATCATGGCGTTGCAGTCGATGTCGGCCAGGCCAAAAAGACCACGAGGCCTGTGGTATTTGAAGCTTCGACCCAGCACCCGAACTCCGTTGGCCCACAGAGCGGTGCTGATGGTGTCACCCTGGAAGCCGGAATACTCCAGTCCCTCAAAGCGAAATCGCACCGGCCGGCTGCGATCAATCCACTCTCCGGGTCGCGGCGGAAGGCGCTTACTCATGATCTTCCATTTCCTCGAAGAGATAGGTCCGAATCACCTGGTCCCGGAGAGTGTCCCGTTCGGCGATGAACCAGACGCCACTGGCGATGTGATACCACCATTCCCTTTTCACTCCGGGAGCTCCGGAACGATTGAAGACATAGTCACCCCATTCCCGATCGGAAGCGGCCCCGGGGTCGGGCATCGCCCGGTACTCTCCGCCAAACACGAATTCCTGTAAGGGACGCACACCGTTTACGGGACACTTAAGCAGCTTCATTTTGTTTCAATGACCAACCGAGGCAGCTCCTTTTTCGCCCACCAGACTGAACTCCTCAAATCGAGAAAGACGAAAGGCTTTAATGAGATCGTGTTCCTCATCATTGGCGACCGTGTGCGCCATGGTTTCCCCACACACCGGGGTTGCTTTGAACCCCCATGTGCCCCAGCCCGTGTCCAGGTAAAAGCCTTCCACCGGCGTTCTCCCCATGATGGGTGAGAAGTCCGGGGTCATGTCCGAGAGCCCTGACCACTGGCGCAGGACACGTACGTCCGAGAGGAAGGGAAAGAGCTCCAGCATATGGCTGGCCAGCCCTTCGGCGAAGTCCAGGGTGGAACGCATGGAGTGAACTTCATAGGGATCCAGGGATGCCCCCATAACCAGTTCTCCGCGCGACGACTGACTGACATAAAGATGAAAGCTGGCGGAGACGATGATCGTGTTCAACCAGGGTTTGAGAGGCTCTGTGACACAGGCCTGGAGCGGAAAGACCTCGATCGGCGTTCGAAGATTCACCAATTCCGTGACTCGCGGTGTGAAACCCGCGACCGCCGAAACAACCTTCCTCGTCTCAACGAAGCCCCGGTTGGTTTCCACTCCCGTCACTTTGCCGCCGCTGACCCGGATTCCGATCACCTCCGTGTTCTGATGGATCTCAACACCCCCCCGGTCGGCGGCGCGCGCGTAGCCCCAGGCCACGGCATCGTGACGGGCGATGGCCCCCGGAGGATGAAAAAGGGCTCCCTGAACCGGCATGTTGTGTCCGCAGTCCAGATCCATCTGGGGACATTTCTTTCTGATAAATGCCCGGTCGACAACCTCGCTGTCTACGCCCAGGTGCCTATTGACTTCGGCCCGCCAGCGCATGGTCCGCAGGGCTGCGTCCGTGTGGGCCAGGGTGAAGTGGCCGCGTTCAGAATAGAAGAGGTTCAGGTTGAGGTCGGCCGAGAGCTCCTGAAAAAGCTCGACACTCCGGGCATAGAAGCGGACGCCCTCAGGTGTCAGATAGTTGGACCGCACGATCGCCGTGTTTCGCCCCGTACCTCCGGAGCCAATGTAGCTCTTCTCCAGAACCGCAACATCACGGATCCCATGGTCGCGGGCCAGGTGGTAGGCACAGGCGAGGCCATGCCCCCCGCCTCCGATGATAACGACATCATAGTGGGGCTTGAGCCGATCCGGAGCCCGAAACATTCGTGGCTCGGGGTATTTCCTGCTGAGTGCAAAGCGCATCAGGCGGTAGGGCATTCTCAGGACATTTGACGAGAGCGCATCTGTTGTCAAGAAAAAACTTCCAGCTCTTGCACAAAATCGAGACTTCGGATAAACCCTTTCCTCAATCCGGGGAGAGATCGAGATGGAAGATTTACGCTGGGCTGTCATTGGCTTTGGAGAAGTGGGTTCGGTTCTGGCTCGCCACCTGGCTGCCGTTTTGGAAAGGGAAGTCCAGGTGATGGCTCCGCGGCTGAACCGGAATCCAGCCTTGGCCCTGGAGGGAAAGGAACTGGGCAGGGCCACCCTGAAGATTGTTCCTGAGGTTGGGACTCTGGTACGGAACAGCGATGTAGTCCTGTCAGTTGTGGCCCCTGGGGCAGCCCTGGAAGTGGCTCAGCAGGCCGCCGCTTCCCGGCGGGGACCCCTGTTCGTTGACCTGAATTCCATTTCGCCCAGGGAGAAGGCTCGAGCGGCTGCCTCCCTTGCCCGGGATTTTGTCGACGGCGCCATCCTGGGATCGTTTGCGGGTCGGGGTACGCAGGTTCCCATAGCGCTGTCGGGTCCCCGCTCCCGGGAGGCACACTCGCTGCTCACCGCCGCAGCTCTTCGGACCTCGGTAGTCGGTCAGGAAGTGGGAACTGCTTCGGCCCTGAAAATGTGCCGCAGCATCTTCATGAAGGGACTGGAGTGCCTGTTCGTCGAGGCTTCGCTGGCAGGTCGAAAGTTCAATCTTTCTGAGCCTCTGCGGGAGACCATCGAAGAGACCTTCAGTTCCTACACGATTCGGGAACTCTCGACCATGCTTCTGACCACCCACGCCGTTCACGCGGATCGCCGTGCACACGAAATGAAGGAGGTAGTGGAGACACTCGGCGAGTTTCACCTACCCTCGCCCATGTCTCGGGCCTCTCGGGGGCTTCTAGAGGAAAGCCTCCGGGCCGGGCTGGCAGAGGAATTCAACCGCGAGATCCCGGACGACCCGGATGACGTGGTTCGCGCCCTGAGTCGCCACTACGGGGAGAAACGCGAACCGTAGCCTACAGCCACTCCCGAATGTTGTCGGCACCCATCCGCTGGATCTGACCACGGCTGAAGCCGGCCTCCGAACAGGCTGCGGCGTAGGCCCGGAAGCCCTCAACCGGAGTCGGGTTTCCCACCTGGCCCATGTCACTGGCCAGCACCGTGCTTTCGACACCAACCTCATGAATCGCTTGAGTCAGTTGATCGGCCGTCAGCACCTCGCCCAGGGCCGGTGTTGTGAAAACCCAGTTCCGCTCGAAGCGGCATCCAAGGCCGGCCAGCTCTTGCTGCACGGAGATCGGCATGTCCACGAAGGGAGCTTCGGGGTGGGTGATCAGGATCTTGCGAACGCCCTGCTGGCGGGCAGCGGGGATCAATTTCAGAATCTCGGGGGTGCTGAGGTGACCGGTTCCCAGGATTAGATCCTGTTCGGCGATCTGATCGAGGATCCGGCACAGCGGCTCCGGAAGTTCATCACTCTCGAGTGAAAACCCCCCGGGCGTCTGACCATGGCACCGCCGGTGGTTGGCTGCATCCAGGGTGGGCATCCAGATTTCTCTGGCTCCGTAGATGATCGCATTCTCTACAGTAGCGGGATTCACCCCGCCGGTGGCGTCATTGAGAACCAGCCCGCCCCAGACCTGAATCCCGGGAACAACGGATCCTGCAATCGTGGCTCGATCTGCTGTGAGAGCAGTGTGACTCTTGATCATAATGCCTGCCATCCCGGCCTGCTGCGCCTGCCGGGCCAGAGAGATGTCGTCCAGGAGCCGGGGTATGTGTTCCGGAGCGGCGTGAATGTGGGGGTCGATCAAACCCGTTATATCTGTCATTTCGATCCTATCTTCTCAGAAAGCGCGGCGAGGAGAAAGTTTTCAGCAATCTGCGATCAGAGCCCCCGGCGGAAGCCAGGGGGAAGCTAACGGTCGACTTACGCTTTCCTGTTTGGTGTGGTAAAAAAGGGAGTTCTACGTTCCAGGTTTCCACGTTCCACGCGTTTCGAAGAGAGGTAACCCCTCAGCTGTCCTTGAATCGCTTGAGAACCAGGGGCGCCACCTCAGCCGCCTCTCCGCGCCCGCCTTCCAGAAACCGGACCTCGGGTCCCAGGTTCTGAAGGGTGTCCAGAACACGGGCAGCGTCCTTCTTCTTTCCGGCCGCGTGTGGGAGCAGTTGCAGGGTTCCGCGTCCCCTCGAGAGCTGCTCGGGACGAAAGCTTGCCCCCTTCTGGAACTTCGCAAACAGAACCAGACCCACAGGCAACGGTTTCTTGCCCGGGAGTCCGCCAAATTCCTCGATCGCGTAGTCGATCTTCCGACGAGGGTTCTCCTCTCGGAGCGAAATCGGCTTGGGATAGGGGTGCAGCCGACCCTCGGGGTCCAGCAGTGCAAACTCGTCCGAGTAGTACTCGGCTCCGGCACGCACCAGTTCGCTCACCAAAGTACTCTTTCCGCTCAGGCTCTCACCGGGCAGGAGAATGCCCTGTCCTCGCCAGCCCACGGCACCGGAGTGAACGAAGACCCGGCTGGGCGACACATCAGCCACATGGGAAACCAGGTGGAACTCCAGCACCCGTAGGATGTAGTCCATGTCCGGCGACCGCGCCACTTCGGTGGAATCCTGAAAAGCTACGTGAAGAGTCCGAGCGGCGGGCCGGTCCAGGGAAAATAGAGCGAGAACCAGGTTGAGACTTGGCTGGACGGAGCCGGCGAACAGCCCGGAGGTAGAAACCCGGTCATCGCTTTCAGGGTTTCCAGTCGGTTGGTTCGAATGCCAAGGGCGACGCCGAAGGTCTCCAATTGGAGTTCAGCCTTCCAGTTTGGGCTCTCCACCGGTTCGAGTCTGGGCGACTTAATGGGATCAGCAGTGTGTGGATGGGTCCTCACGAGACAATAACCTGGAGCGGCGCTTACGCTGGTTCTGGTTTGGATCTCGGTTGACTGGCGGGCCCGGTCCGTCTTCCCTTTTGAGGGGAGGCATAAGGGTTTGTGGGGGCGCCACTAGGGCTCGAACACGGCTCGGGAAAACACGGAGGATCAGGAGGAGTTCCCACCATTCCCCCTGCCAGATACGGTTGCATCAAGGAGATTACCACTGGGAGGGGCAGCGATACGACCAAATTGCCGGACCGCCTGCCGCCGCGACAGGGTTTTCTCCGGGTCCAGGCCCTCCAACTTCTCCTCCAGAAGGTCGGCCAGGTCGAGTTCCGCCAGCGCCAGTCGAAGCAGCTCAGCTCTCTGCTCCTCAGGCTCACTCCGAAAAGGGCTTGAATCCATCTCGGCCAACTCGGAAAGCGTGCGTTCCCCGTTGCACGCCCGCCAGATCTCTGCGCCCGCCGGATTCAGACAGTGGGCCCGTTCCCGATCCAGGTCGTAGACGAGGGTCTCCGGGCCCAATTCGCGGACAATGAGCTGTTCGGTGCGGGCTCTCGGTCTCACACTTCGCAGTTTGGATTTCAATGCGTTTCTCCTGACAAATGCGCCCGAGACAGATTCTACCCTTGGCATGCGGTCAGAATTGGTGATCAGGATCATGCAATTGTGTGATTCATGACGCTATTTTTGGGCGTCTCGCTTCGATAGACTAATAGCCGGGGTTGGGACTACTACCGGCCGGTAGTACCCACTGAGGATTCGGTAGTGAGAAACGGCTCGAGTATCAGTTTGTCGGGGGTCTGGGTTCTGCTCGCCTTGTGGATCGGGCTGGCCGCCCAGCCGGGCTCAGCAGACGTGGGAGTCCCGACCTCTCCAAACCAGCTGGTATTGAGCTTCACCTATGAGCACGAGATGCTGGCCGAACCGGATCCGACTCCTTTGATTCGAATCTACGGGGATGGCCTCGTCCGGGTCCACTTTCCCGCCTTTATGCAGCGGGCCGGAGACTACGAGACTGAAATCACGACGCCGGAACTGCGCCAGCTACTGCGCTCCTGGGCAAACACGGGTGTTCTGGACTTTAAGCCCCAGGCCATCAAAGAGGCCCGCCGGCAGGAAGTCGAGCGGCGGGCTCAGCGCGGCGAATTCTTTCACATATCTGACGCCACGGATCTGGTGATGGACATCCAACTGGACTGGTACCGTCCGCCGGGGGCCGGCCCCCAAATCAACAATTTCCGAAAAGCTATCCGCTGGAGCAACGTGGCACAGGAGGCTGAAGCCTTCCCCGGGCTGCCGGAACTGCAGAGCCTGGCAGCGGCCGAACAGCAGCAGCGCTCAATCCTGGCCCGAGACGATTTGCGGAAGGTGAACTAGGATGGACGCCCTGAAGCGATTTTCTGGGAACTCCAGCCCTTTTCGGAAGTGGGTCTTTCGACACAGGTGGGTCCTGGTCGTCATGGCCACTCTGGCCCTGGCCGGAGGAGTGGCCCGGGCCGGCGCCTTCATTTTCGCCGGCGAGCAATACGGCGTAAACGTGATTCTTCACCCAGTGGGTTACACGGGTACCCAGAACGCTCTGGAAGTGGAGGTCTGCATCACGCCGGGCACCCCGCTTCCTGGCGGGGTGGCAATCACCGATGTGGAGACCTCCATCAAGAACAATATTGCCATCTGGAACCAGCTGCAGCCTCTGGTGGGCAATGCCCTCCGCTGACAGCCTCACCGCTGACCCTTCCGGCTCACGCTTCGTTGCTCACGGGTCTCGACCCGCCGGCACACGGGTTGCTCGACAACGGTACCGCGATGCTTCATCCGTCTGTGCCCACCCTGAGCACTATCCTGTCTTCCAGAGGCTATGCCTGCGCTGCTTTTGTCTCCTCACGGGTGCTGGACCGACGCTTCGGGCTCGACCCGGGTTTTGCTCTCTATGACGACTTCATGGCTGCCGAGCAGGTGGGCGAGTATGGATATCCCGAGCGAGACGCCGGTGCCGTCACCGCCTCAGCCATCTCCTGGTTGAGCGCCCTGTCACCTTCGCAGCCCTACTTTCTGTGGGTTCACTACTATGATCCTCATGCGCCTTATGAACCCCCTGCCCAGTGGCAGGGCAGCACCACAACGGCCAACTATGCCGGTGAGATCGCCTACGTGGATCAGGAGATCGGCCGTCTTTTGTCTGCCTTACCCGGGGAAGATCAACCAGCGCTGATCGCGGTGGTGGGAGACCACGGGGAATCTCTGGGTGAGCATGGCGAGAGGACTCACGGAATCTTTCTCTACCGGGCCGGTCTGGAAGTCCCCCTGATCCTGGCCGGTCCTGGAGTCCCGGCCGGTGAGGTGGTGGAGGAAGTGGTCGGAACCCGGCGGCTGATGATGACTCTTGTGCGACTGCTGGGTGCGGGGGACACGGCTGAGGGCCGGGGTTCCAGCCTGCCGGGTCTGCCCTCTCTGGGTAAACCTTCCCCTCCGGAGCCCGTCTACAGCGCCACCTGGATGCCTGCCAATACCTACGGCTGGAGTCCTCTGCGGGCGATTTCGGATCAGCGCTGGCGACTCATCCTGGCAACCGCGCCCTGAACTCTATGACTTCCTCACCGACCCGGAAGAGATCGACAACCTGATCGATTACTCATCCCGGAGAGTCGGAGCGACTCGGGCAGTTGCTGGCAGCCATTGAGGAGGATCGGGAGGCCTACCCGACCAAGGAGTCCCCTACGGACGCGGAACTGCTGGCAGCGCTCAGGAGTCTGGGCTATCTCTCAGGATCCATTCCCCCCGACCCGGATGAGGGAGCGATCGATCCCAAGGATGGTCTCCCCATGCTTGCCGAAGCTGATCGAGCTCGGCAAATGGTGCAGTCCCAGAAGTATGAAGAGGCACTTGTGATCCTAGGCGGGCTGGTTGAACGGAGTCCCGGCAACGTCCCTTTTCTAACGCGCCTCGCTCAGGCGGAACTGGAAAGCGGCAACGGGGGAGCTGCAGTGGATACATACCGGAAGGCCATTGCTCTGAGTCCTCGTCTCGACTTCCTGCATCTCAATCTGGCGGAGGCCTATCGAGAGCTCGGCCGACCAGAAGAGGCGAGCGAAGAATACCAGCGGACACTCGAATTGAACCCCGGCTCGGCCAAAGCCTGGCTGGCCCTGGCGGAGCTGGCCGAGCGCTCAGGAAACTTCGAAGAGGAACACCGGTTGCTGGGCGAGGCCTTCGAGGCGGGTACGCGCAGCGCGCTGCTGCGCTGCCGCCTGGGCCAGATCCAAGCCCGAAACGGCAACCCGGTCGCCGCCGACCTTCACTTTCAGGCCGCCACGCTCCTGACACCCGGATGGGCATTGCCCGGATAATTTCGGGATCGAGACGGTCCCGCAACTCCCGCTCCAGCTCCGCCGCTGTCCGGCCGGCAGCCTCCATGTCCCCTACCAAGGGAAGATTGATGTATCCCGAGGAGTTCACCCGGAGCTCGTGCTTGAACTTGTCGACGCCGTAGACACTGATCTCGACCAGGTCGCCGCCGCCCAGCCGGTACTCGCCGCCGCTGGTGTAGACCTGGCTCAGGGATTGGAGTTTAGAGTTGAGCTCGTTTTCGGGAGCGGTCTGAACTTCGGGCATTGGCTCCGGGATTTGACCGATCAAGGAGGTTGTCAGGAGAAGGATGAGCAGGAGGAATGTTGCCCATTGACCGATGTTCGGAGCACGGAGGATCCTCCTACACTGAGATGTCCTCCCACTCCGAGGTGAACCGTTAGCCATCAGCAGCCTTCTTTCCCTTTTCTTCGTAGTAGCCGCGGTAGTAGTAGTTGTAATAATAGTACCCATACTCGGACTTCTTTAGGTCAATGTTGTTGATTACGGCACCCAGAATCTTGCCGCCGATGCGCGAGATCTGCTGGCTGGCCTTCTTGACCGCTTCCCGGGGCGTTGCTCCTCCCTTGACCACCAGTACAACGCCGTCCGCCTGGGGGGTGAGTGTCAGTGGATCCGTCACGGACAGGACGGGTGGTGAGTCGATGACGATGTACTTAAAAAAGCGTCGCATCAGCTCCATGGCGCTGTCCATGCGCTCCGAATCGAGCAGTTCCGCGGGACTGGGGGGCGTCGGGCCGGAAGGAAGCAAAGCCAGGTTGGGGATTGAAGTCTCGCGCAGCTCCGCCGAAAAGTCGGAGTGTCCGCTCAGAAAGGTGCTCATGCCCCGGCCGTTCTCCAGGCCAAAAGTACGTCCCAGCGAAGGCTTCCTCAAATCCAGATCGACCAGCAGAGTTCGGGCGCCTGTCTGGGCCAGGACCACCGCCGTGTTGATGGCCGTGGTGGACTTGCCCTCCCTGGGCAGTGCCGACGTCACCAGAACGACCTGAGGAGCCCGGTCCGAGTGGGACAACAGGATCGACATGCGCAGGGCCCGGTAGGCCTCCCACATCTTGGAGCGGGGGTCTGCCTCGTCCCAGAGGACGTGACGAGGGCCCGGGCTGTCGACTTCTCTCTTCATCAAGGCCATGCGGCTGGACCGGCTGCCGGCAAAAGCGGGAACCATGCCCAGAGACGGCAGACTCAGCTCACGCTCCACGTCCTCGGGGGTCTTTACGGTGTTGTCGAGCTGATCGAGCAGGAAGGCCAGGCCCACGCCACAGAACAGACCCAGAATCACACCCAGGGCCAGATTGCGCTGTTTCTGGGGATGGTAGGCTCCCCGCGGCACTTCCCCGCGATCGACAATGCGAATGTTGCTGGACTTGAGACCCGCCGAAACCCCGGCTTCCTTGAGCCGCTGCAGAAGTCCCTCGTAGAGAAATTTGCTGGAGTCCACTTCGCGCTTGAGAATGTTGTACTGAATGGAAGCCTCGTGCAGGTCGGTGGCCAAAACCCTCTCCTGGTTGAGAGTCCCCTGCAGCAGGTCATAGCGTTTCTGGGCTGTCTCATAGTCGACCCTGGACCGCTGAATGGTCAGGCGCTTCTCCTCATTCAATTGTTGTTCCACACGCTCCAGTTCCTGCTTGACCTGACCCACTTCGGGCCAGTTGGGACCAAACTGGGCGGAAAGGCTGGCCAGGCGCTGTTCCAGACCAAAGCGGATATTCTCCAGGGAGCCAATGCTTTCATTACGAAGACTGTAGGGAAAATTCTCCGGAGTGGCATCTCCGACTGATTGGTAGAAGGCCTTGCGGGAGATCAATTCCGTCTCGACTTTGGTCAGCTCCTCGGTGAGGCTGCTCAGTTTCTGATTGGTGATCTCGTTCTCGTTGCTGAAGTCGATGTACTCGCTCTTGCGGGCATACCGGATCAGGTTTTCCTCGGCCTTCTCGATCTCAATCTTCAGTTCCTGCAGCTGCTTCCCCAGGAAATCCGTGGCTTTGGTGGTGGCCTCGAATTTGCTCTGGAAGTTGAGCTCGATGTACTCATCGGCCAGCGTGTTTACCATCCGGGTGGCAAACTCGGGATCGGGGGAGCTGTAACCGACGCGAACAATTCGGCTGTCCTCGATGGCGTCGACGCTGAGATTTTCCCCGAAGCGACTCACAACGCGACTGGCGGCATCTTCCTCCTCCAGGACTGCTGCCGGAAGAGGTTCGTCGCGAAAGGGGAGGATGGACAGAACAGCGCGCTTCACGTAACCGTAAGTACCCGGAATCTTGTCCACGAAACCGGTCTGGACGGGGGCATAAAAGCGCGGCTCATCGACCAGGTTCAGACGCTCCACGACGCGACGCGCCAGGGAACGGCTCTCCAGGGTCTTCAACTGGGTAGTGTCCCACTGCAGCATCTCATGGACAGTCTGGCCCTCTTCGTAGGGCAGAATGTTGTTGGGCGGATCGATCTGGATCGTGGTGGAAGAGCGGTAGAGGCGCGTGTTCATCGAGGTTTCGAGCCGGGCCAGAACCAGGCCGGTGACCAGGCAGGCCAGGATGAGCCACTTGTGCCGGAGGAGCAGTTCAAAGTGCTTGCGGAAGTCTAGGGTGTCCCCTTCTTCGATATAGATGTACTCGTCATCGCGGCGAGCAGGGGTCGACGGGCCCTGGTCAGAGCGATTCTGGAGACTTCCTGGTCGGTATCTGATTAGGTCACTCATTTACTGTTGACCCTTGTGGGTTGACTCAATCCTGTAAAGGAAGAAGTGAGATGCGGGAACCGATCTGGGAAGGAACCCCGGTCATGCTTCGCCCCTGTCACTTACAGAGGGAAACTGGAACTTCCGCTCAGGCTCATGCGACCTAGCCCGTTGCAATCAAGCGTCTAGAGCGCAGACCAAAGCCTTCAGTCCGATGACGGTCGGATGATGAAGCGCCTAGACGCTTCCCAATACTAAGTCGCTACTCAAAGGAATAATGTAATGGTGAGCACAATGATGTGAACCAGGCAGGGCAATGAGAGCTCCCCCGAGAACCGGCTTCTCGCACGAGTCAAAATCGCGGAGGCTACCCGGCCTAGCAACCGGATTCGACTACCCAGCGTGGAGAATCGATCGTCCAGGTCTGAATCTGACGCGCGGGAAACCTGTGAGTCAGGATGTCTGCGACAGCCGACAAGGAAGCATTCCGCTCTTTTGCTCCGTGAGCATCGGAAGCGATCACGGAGATGAGCCCGGCGCCCAACAAGCGAAGCGCAAAGCGTCGGGTTCTGGACCACGTCCGGCCCTCCAGGCTCCTGGCATTGAGCTGGGTCAGGCAGCCTTGATCGAGGAGCTTCTGAAGGAGGTCGGGGTCCTTTCGGACGGCGGAGTAACGCTCTACATGGGCGAGCAGGGGGAACAGCCCTTCTGAGAGCAGGGTCTCGGTTCCCCTGACGAGCTGCGACCGGAGTATCTGGGGATGAAACTCGAGGAGGACATAGCGACTCTTATGGATAGGCAGAATCATCTGTCGGGAAAGAGCTTCCAGAAAGTCCGGGCTCCAGTGGTTCTCAGCCCCGAGCAGGATCTCCATATCCTGGAGGAACTCCTCGCTGGCCCTTTTCGCGATTCCGGTCAGGTCCTCCAGCAGGGTCTCAAACCGGACGCGAATCTCATCTGGACTGCGATTTGAAAAGCTGGGATGAAACATGTGCGGTGTCGCCACAATGACTCGTGTGCCCGAATCATGGGCGATCCGCAGCATCTCCACA
Source organism: Acidobacteriota bacterium (assembly GCA_965248635.1). Lineage (GTDB taxonomy): Bacteria > Acidobacteriota > UBA6911 > RPQK01 > CBDAPI01 > CBDAPI01. Next base: position 5,425,154 of record OZ252114.1, read on the forward strand.
GTTTCTTCCAGGCTGCCGGCACCATCGTCGACACCCGGCAGGATATGAGTATGGATATCAACAATAGCTGCAGGCGCGTCTTGGGCTTTCATGACTCCAGGTCGGACGGGATCCAATGTAATAATGGCTGTGTGGCCGACAGTGAAACGCCCGATCTACCCGCCTATTCTACAGAAGGCAGGCTTGCGATGACTCCCGACCAGGCTTACTCAGGGCTGTGCGCCATCCTTGCCCGCCCAACCGACACTCGCCGGAACTTCAGCCCGCAAGAGTGGAGCGTTCTCTCCGATACGGCCCGGCGCGAAGGGGTGGCGCCGCTGCTTCACTACTGCTTCAAGACCAGCAGTGGGCTGCAAGGGGTCCCCGATGAAGTCCGGCAACGCCTGTATCAGGAATACCTCAATACGGGGGCAGCCAATGTGCGCCTGTACCATGAGCTACGGAGAATTGTGAAAGCTCTGCAGCCAACGGGTGATCCTCCGATTGTCATTCTCAAAGGTGCCGCCCTGGCAACCACCATCTATCCCAGCATTGCGCTGCGTCCTTTTGTCGACCTGGATCTCCTTTTACCTGAAAAGAGATTTGCCAGAGCGATTCGTTCTCTCAAAGCGCTGGGGTACGACGAGTCGTCTACAGATGTTGCAAAGAGTCTCAATGCCCTGGTTGGCCACCACGTCCACCTGCGTCGAACAAATCGTGGTGCGACCACTATGGTGGAACTGCACTGGAGTTTGATCGGGGGGCGGCACGACCGGCGTACTCCTCGGCTGGACTGGTTCTGGAAGCGGAGCGAGCCGTTCGCCTGCCCGGACGTCCCAGTGTCCTTTCCCCGGTCGTTTCTGGCACTCAATCCCACGGCGCATCTTCTCTACCTGTGTGCGCATTTAATGCTCCAGCACGGGGAGGCGGATTACCTCCTGCGCTGGTTTTACGACATCCATTTGCTCATTGAAAAGGAAGGATCACGTATTGATTGGAACGAGGTGGCCGTGCAGGCACGGCGATTCAGGTGGGGTGTGGTTGTCGGTAACGCTTTGAGAGCCGTGCAGGAGCGGTTTCAAACACAGATCCCGATGGAGCTTCTAGAGGGGTTGTTGAGCCCTGGGCCCGATCCGACCTCTCAATTAAAGGTCCGCCGGGCCGAAGTTCCACGGACGAGGGCCACCTCGGTCTCGTCGCCGGTGGTTCGCCTGCGATTTCTACTGGTCTCGGTCTTTCCGAGTCCCGCCTATCTGCGCAGCCGCTACCGGCCACGTCCCACCTGGCTGTGGCCCCTGTTTTATCTCTATCGCTGGTGGACCTATGTTCGCGAACCCGTTGCCACTTTGCGAAAACTGATCTCGCTATGCTGGCCGGACAAGGGATAGAACCGGGTTCGGAATCCTTCGGATCACGGAGGGTCCTCCCAGTTTCTCATCCATCTAGGGGCAGGGTTCGGAGGCTCTGAGCGTCAACATCCGTGCCTTTACGGGCAACCAGGGTGATTTCGCTGCCGGGAGGGACATCTACGAGTCCGGAGAGGGCCAGGGAGCCATCGTCCCGCGTCCGCGTGCCTCTTATGGGAGCGCCGTCGGAGTTGTAGAAGATTACGTCTGCCGAGGGAAGCGTCTTCACCTCGGGCAGAGCACTGGCCGGGGGCCGGCCCGTCTCGAACGCCGAGACATCCAGTGTGCCCCCGCCTCGAGGTTCCTCCTCAGCAGAATCGATGGTGTGGCGGATTTTCATCTGGATCCGGGGATCTGAATGACGGGTGTCGAAGACCATTTCCATAAAGTTCTGAGCGCTTCTGCGACGGTCGGCCCGCTGGGAGCGACGAGGGGTGAGCTCCAGCGTGTCCCAGTACTGATGATAGTCGGCGATCAGTTCTACTTCTTGGCCGTTGAAATCGGTCATGCGCGGCCCGAAGTCGTGCTTGGGGGATCGCAGGTAACCCGAGTTTCCGGTGTGTCCGAAGTGGGCTTCGATCACATTGTTGGGGACGTTGCGGCTGATCCCGGCATGATGCAGATCTCCATAGAGAGTCACAATGCCTTCCCGGCTGCCGAACAGCTTCATCAGGCGCTTGGCCGGAGCGGATTGCCAGCCGGCGAAATCAAAACAGTTGTTCTCAAAGATTCGGAAGTCCTCCTCGCCTTGTGGCGGCGGTCCCAGAAGCTGGTTGTAGATCGTGTTCAAGACATTGATTCCGGACACACAGATGGCCCGGGATGAGTCGGTGTGAACGATCTGTTGCAGCCAGGCGAACTGCTCTTCTCCGAGGATGCTTCGCAGCGGAGAGTGGCGATCAAAAACATCGGTACTCTCGGCCCACTGGTTTTCACTCCAGAGGCGTTTCTCGGGAGTACTGCGCCACAGCCGGCCGTCGAGTGTCACCATTGTGAAGTCGCGATCGGGCATCTTCCACTGGCGCCAGAAGTGGGGGGTTCCCGTAGCTGAGGGGGCTTCGTCCCCCATCATCAGGTGGGCCACGATTTCCATATTGCGCTGCAGATAGTCCCCGACCAGGCTCAGGTCCCGGTTGTGACGGAGAGAATGCTGGATGGGTCCGGCCAGGTCATCCACCCCGAAATCGTGGTCGCCCGGGTTCATGACCACCCAGTGACGCATCAGTTGCCAGCGGCTGGTAGGGCCGGCCAGGTGGGAGTCGATCGAGCGGTAGGCATCGTCGGTGCTGGGAGGAAACAGCGGGTACTCCAGGTACCAGACGTCATCATCCCAGAGCAGAATCTGAAAGTCGTACTGGTCGTGATGCTGAAAGGACTCGGGCCAGGGCTGGTCCATGATCAGTTCGCAGTCGGTGTCCGGGGAGGGCGTATGACAGCCTCCATCCCACACCTTGTGACAGCTCAACCCGCACACGCGGTAGGGAGCCTTCAGCCTGGGGAGCCGGCCCAAATACTCGCCCGAGGTGGGAGTGTTTCCCAGGTATCCGGTGCCCGATCCGGTTGCGGCGGTTCCAATGCGGCGGTCGGCCGTGACGTCTTTTCCATCCTTCCAGACGGTGAAATAGAGTTCCCCGTCGGCAGGGGAGAAGGGGAGAGTGGCCTCGATGATGGCCGTGTTTCGGCGGAAACGATTGTTGAGGATCGCGGCCTGCCCGGCAATCGCAGCTCCCGGCCAGCCGGCCGGTGGGTCCGGCCGGTTGCTGATTCGAATTGCCGCTTCCTTGCCGTCGCTTCGAAACAGGGCCACGAATCGTACCCGCCAGCGACCGTCGACCTGACGCAGCGTCTCGCCCAGCGGATAGCAGACATGCAGATCGTTCTGCCCGATGGTCATCTGCCGGTTCTCACCCGGGTCCAGGGCCAGGCGATGGATCTCGAAGTCCAGCAGCCCTCGACCAGAGACGCCGAAATAGCCCTCCAGTTGCTGGCGGTCGACATCGCGGCTCTCCACGCGAGCCGTACGGCTCCCTACGGTCAGCTCCGCTGTCACGGTGGCACGGTCAGAATGGCTCCCGCTGACGGTCAGTTCAATCCTGACCCGGTCACCCAGCCGGGGCGCTCCCAGAGTCTCGAAGGCCGATCCGTGGAAAGGCTGCTCGTCGGGTAGGCCCTGCCTGAGCAGGTACTTGTGCTTTCTCTTGTGAGTTCGAAACAGTCCGAACCGGCCGTCCTCAAACCATCCGGCCACCAGCGCGGTACCCAGCAGGTTGTACGTCTCGTTGAGAGTGTCACTGCCGAAGCAGATGCCCAGGAAGCCGTAAGCGGGGTCGAACATCTTCCAGGACGCGTCCTGTGCCTCAGCGGGGCCCGGGTTGAGGTCCCTAATCGTGGCCTCCATGCGGACGCCAAAGTTGCCTTTGAGCTTCCAGTCCGCTCTCCACATCATGCCCTCGGGCAGGGTGGGGTCTTTGAACAGATCTAACTCGGGGAACAGCTTCAGGCGCAATTCCTGGGAGAGAGCCTCGGGGTCGGATGCCTTGGCCCGGATGGAGTCTCGAAGCTCTCCCAGATCCTCGCTGAACAGGTCCACTGCTTCCAGGACCATCTCCGGATTGTTGACGTAAAGCTGCCAATCCCAGGGGGGCTGCATGGGGATCGCCTGATCGCCGAAGTTCCTGAGCCGGCGTCGCAGGGCCCCGTTTTCTACCTTCCAGTAGCCTGGATTGAGCGTCTCCCACAGGTCGCCCGCATGAAGTGAGTCGGGGCGCTCGAAATTGTCGATGAGTGTTGCCGAGGGAGAGAGGAGTGAGGATGGATGGGCTTTCAGCGAGGCGCCGGCCAGCGAGCCAGCAGCCAGAGAGCCTTTCACGAACTCTCTGCGCGTCCATTTGGAGTCGTTCTTCTCTTTCCTGGTCATCGTGTCCTTTTTGTGAGATGGGTGCCGGACAACTATAGGGGTTCTCGGTTCTGGGTTCTAGGTTCGGACCACTATAAGGGTCCTCCCACTTTTGTTTGGAATTTGGGCGGGGTTCGGGTAGGCTTCGTCTCACTCAATCAGAGAGGTTCGAATATGAACAGCAGGGAACTTGCTGCCCGATTACTCGCTCTTGCCTTCGCCATGGCACTGATCTCAACCGCTTCGTTTGGCGCCGGCCCGTCAGCGGCTCAGAGAGAGCGTTGGAACCTGATCGCCATTGTGACCGATGACCAGGCCGAGTGGGCCGTCCGGTGCTACGGCAATGAAGAAATCATGACGCCCAACATGGACCGGTTGGCCCGTGAAGGAGCCCGCTTCACCAACGCCTTTACGGCCTCGGGCGTTTGTACACCCAGCCGCGTGGCTCACCTGACGGGTCTGTTTCCGATCCACGTCGGTCTGACCGACGTCCCCTACAGAGATCCCAGGGCGGGGCTGCCTCCCGGAGTTCCCACCTGGCCTCGTGTTCTGCAGCAGAATGGTTACAGAACCGGGCTGGTGGGCAAATGGCACCTGGGCCGGGCCCCTGAACATTATCCGACCAATTTCGGGCTGGATTATTATTTCGGCTTTCTGGGGGGATCCAATCGTCCCCAGGACCCGATTCTCACTCGCGACCGCGAGACCAGCGAAGTCAAGGGTTACACTCCCGACATCCTGACAGATGACGCCATGCGGTTCATCGAGAGAAACCAGTCGCGACCCTTCGCCCTGATGCTTCACTTCCGAGCTTCCCATGCACCTCACCTGCCCGTTCCCGAGGCCGATCTGAAACCCTATGTGGGCCTGGATCCGACCGTCCCCATGGTGGATCCGGCCGTGGCCCGGCTCGACGACGACCAGGAACCGGCCGCTCCGGAGGCGATTGCCCTGCACCGCAGGCTGCTGAAGGAAAAGATGGTGACTTACTACGCCAGTGTCCATTCGGTAGACCGCAATCTGGGCAGGCTGCTCCAGCAGCTGGATGACCTGGATCTGACCCGCAAGACCATTGTGATCTTCACCAGCGACCACGGCTACATGTTCGGACACAGGGGCATGAAGGGGAAGGGGGCCGCCCAGCCCATCCGCAACCACACGCTGGACGAGGATGTGTTTTTCGTGAACATGTACGATGAGTCCTTCCAGGTTCCACTCATCATTCGCTGGCCGGGTGTGGTCGAAGGGGGGAGAGTCATCGACGAGCTCGTGTCCAACGTGGACTTCTTCCCGACCTTCCTGGGGATGGTGGGTGTACCCGTGCCTGCGGGTCTCTCCCTTCCGGGACAGGACTTCTCACCGCTGCTTAGGGGAGAAGAGGAGTCCTGGCGCGATGCCATCTTTGCCGAGTACACGCCGCAGCAGATTGGCGTTGTCGAGTTCATCCGGATGGTGCGGACCAAGAAGTGGAAGCTGGTCCGGCGTTATCTGAACCCGGGTGGCAACCAGCTCTTCGACCTGGAAAACGATCCGGGGGAGATTCACAACCTCTTTTACGTGGATCGGACTCTGTGGCGGGCGGCTGTAGAGAAGGGTCTCAGCGTGGAGCACCCTCACCTGGAGATCATCGCCGAGCTGCAGGCCAAGATGACCGCCTGGCAGGAGGCGAACAAAGACCCGGCGCTGCAGCTGCAGGGGGTTCTCAACGGGGCCAGAGAGGAAACGAAGCGGCGCTGGCAGTGAATGGGTTCCACGTTCCACGTTCCAGGTTCCACGAGGGCAAGAGATGCCGACGAGTGGCAGGACCTGGCCCGGGAACAAGGGCTGGCGTTGGAGAAGGTGCGGGTGTGAAAATCGCCATCACCGGAGCCACCGGCTTCATTGGCAGTCACCTGACTCGACACTTCCTCTCGCAAGGCTGGGAGGTGGTAGGGCTGTGCCGTCGGCCGCCAGACCGGGAGCAGAACCCTGGAGTCGAATTCGTCCCCTATGAGCTTGCGAAGGCGGTGCCGGATGACGCTCTCACGGGGTGCGCCGCACTTATCCACTGTGCCCACGTTCTGTATTCTCCTCGTCAGCCCGACGCGGACCAACTCAACATCGAAGGGTCGCGGCAGCTTTTTCGAGCGGCCGAAAGTGCAGGCGTGGGGAAGATCCTTTATCTCTCGTCGCTTTCAGCCCAGCCAGAGGTTTGGTCCCACTATGCAAAGTCCAAACTTGAAGTTGAAAGCCTGTTGAATCCTGAGCGCGACATGACTCTGCGGCTCGGCCTGGTCCTGGGACTGGGAGGATTCGCGGGAAGACTGCTGGGGGTGCTGGCCAGGACCCGGATCGTTCCACTCATCGGCACCGGCCGGCAGCCTGTGTATGTCATCCACATCGAGGACTTGTGTGAGGTGGTGGAGTCTCTGATTCAAAGCCCGGATTCCGGAACCCTTCAGATCGGGCATCCTCGTGAACTCACAGTGGCCGGAGTCAATCGGGCTCTGGCCAGGGTCCTGCGCCGCCGCGTGCTGTTCCTCCCTTTGCCTTCCGGGCTCTTTCAGCCCCTGGTGAGTCTGGCAGAGCACCTTGGCGCCGAACTGCCTTTCACCTCTGAGAATCTGCTGGGTCTTCAAGGGGCCCGACCCCTGGATCTGGGGGAGGACATGGGCCGGTTGGGATTCGCGATCCGGTCGTTTGACGAGTTGTTGGAAAGCGGTGCCATCGAGGAGTGGATCCCTCCGCAGCCCCACAGCCCTTCCCTCTTGCGGCAGCTCCTGCGCCCCACCGAAGCAGAGATCCTGGATTATGCGCGGCAGGAGACGGACTGGCAGAGTGTCGATCAGTTTCAACCACTGACCCGCGGGCCGGTCGTCGGACTGGCTGTGCTGGCCGGTGTGGGACTCGCTGCGGTCTTCGCGGTGCCCTGGCGGCTGCTACAGCGAGTGCAGGAAAAAGAGAAGTAGGGGAGTTACTTTTGTTCGACGTTCTCGTCATCGGTTCCGGGCCGGCAGGAGTCCAGGCCCTGGCAGGTTTGAGCCGGGAACGGCTATCTCTCGGCCTGGTCGATCCGGGGAAGGTGGAAGAGCAGTATGAGGGATTGATCCCAGACCAGCCCTTTACTGAAATCCGCCGAAACTGCCGGCACCAGCAGAGGTTCTTCCTGGGAGACAAGGATGAGGCGCTGTTACCCGGGGCCACCCGGTTGGCGGATCACCTGACTCCGCCCCGGCAATATCTCCTGGAAGGAGCAAAGCGTCATTTGCCCTTCCGTTCCCGGACTCTCAGCCACTTTCAGACTCTGGCCAGGGGAGGATTGGGGGCCGGCTGGGGAGCGGGCGCCTGTACCTTCAGTTCCGAGGAGTTACGGGGAGTTGGCGTCAACCCTGTCGGCATGGGTTCCCTCTACTCCGAGGTAGCCCGTTCCATCGGCGTCAGCCTGGATCCCGTGGACGACACGACTCCGCTCGTCTGTGACCTTGCCGGTGCACAGCCGCCTCTTCAGGTCGACGAGAATGCCCAAGCCCTGCTGGCTGCCTACCGGCGAAAAAGCCGGCCTCTCAATGCAGACGGTTTCTTCCTGGGAAAGGCACCGCTGGCGGTTCTCACCCAGGATCGGGAGCGGGCCGGCATCCTGCGCCGGGCCTGCCCTTACCACAACATGGACTACTACTCGGACCACGGTGGCGCCGTCTATCGGCCGTCGCACACCCTGGCGGAACTCCAAAAGGCCCCGGGGTTTGAGCACCTTCAGGGGTACCTGGCCCTTGAGCTTGTCGAGAAGGACGGTCTGGTTTCGGTCCTGTGCCGTTCTCTGGGCGATGGCGAAACGGTGACGTTCCAGGCTCGCAAGGTGGTTCTGGCTGCTGGAGCACTGAATTCAGCACGGCTCGTCCTGGCTTCCGGTCGGAAGTTCGGCCGCAGGCTGCCGCTGCTCTCCAATGAAGTCCGTTTTCTACCTTCCTTGAACCTCTTCAGGCTGGGGCGGCCGCAAGGGAGCCGAAAGTACAGCCTGGCCCAGCTGGTTGGAGTGACCTCTCGATCCAACGGCGACTCTCTGATCAGCTATTTTTTTTCCTACGATTCCCTTTTGCTGTTCCGCCTGGTTCGCGACATGCCTCTCCCCCTGTGGCTGGGACACCAACTGGCCCGCGCCATTGTCAGTTCGCTGACGATTGCGACCCTCCACTTTCCGGACCGCTTCACTCGCTTGAAATGGATCCGGGTCCCCGAGCCGGCCTCCGGAACCGGTCTGCCCGCGCTGGAAGCCGAGTATCGACTGACCTTCCGCGAGGAGGAACGCATACAGGACGATACGGCTCGGCTCAAGCGCCATCTGAGAAGAATCGGCTGCCTGCCGCTCTCGGTGGTCAATCGCGGAAGCGGAACGGCAGTGCACTACGGCGGGACCCTTCCTTTTGAGGAGAATGGAGAGCCTCTCTTGACCTGTCGGCCGGATGGGCGGCTGAACGGGACCCACAACATCTATGTGGCGGACTCCGCTCCCTGGAGACTCCTGCCGGCCAAGGGCCTGACTTTGACCATCATGGCCAATGCCCGGCGGGTGGCCGGGGAAGTGGTGAAAGACTTGCGGGATTGAAGATATGGGGTCAAAGTGTGAGAGGACCCTCTGTGGTCCGAATCCAGAGTGGGAGTAAGGGGCCTCAGGGCTGCGTCCGGGAATTTAAACGTCCTCCGCCCTGAGGCCCCTTACTCCCACTCTTCGCCACGGATCGGTATAGGAGCACCCCACGGAAGCGGCTCCTACACTGCGCCGGTCGGGAGCATTCCGATGGATGCCAGTCAAACAACCTGGATCGTGGTTCCCGCCTTCAACGAGAGTGAGGTACTCCGGGAGGTCTTACAGCTCCTGCTGCGAGAAGGTTACCGGGTGGTGCTGGTCGACGACGGTTCGTCTGATGGAGGGCTCGAGCCACTGGGAGATCTTCCCCTTCATTCCTGTCGGCATGTCATCAATCTGGGGCAGTGTGCGGCGTTGCAGACCGGGATCGATTACGCTCTGGAAATGGGTGCCTCTTTCATCATTACTTTTGACGCGGACGGCCAGCATCGGACGGAGGATGTGGCGGCCATGCTGGGGCCTCTGCTGGGCGGTGAAAGGGATGTGACTCTGGGCTCGAGATTCAAGAACCAGGGCGGGGCTCCGGGGATCCCGGGAACGAGAAAAATTCTGCTCAGGAGCGGGGCGATGTTCTCACGCGTGGCCCTGGGACTGCAGGTGACCGACATGCACAACGGCCTGCGTGGGTTCACGGCTGAAGCGGCTCGAAAACTCGAGATTACCCAGAACCGGATGGCCCACGCCACCCAGATTCTGCATCAGATTCGCCGTCACCGGATGAGGTATGAAGAGGTCCCGGTGACCATCCGCTATACAGATTATTCGATGGCCAAGGGCCAGAGTCTGAGCAATCTGCTCAACGTTTTCTGGAGTTAATGTCAAATCTTGTGTACGGC